>NZ_FYDJ01000019.1 GCF_900187425.1 Pseudomonas sp. Irchel s3h14 | reverse complement strand
AATCGCCGGTCAACGTCCCTGCGAATTGGTACGCGCCGTCGCCATCCGGTGAGGGCACCAGCTCGGTGAGCGTGCCGGTCCCGGTCGCGGTCGTGTTGTCTGGCCTGACGATGGTGAACTGGCCATTTACCAACGAGATATTCAGACCGGTCGCACCCAGCCCGTCGGCTCCGGCCGTATTGTTCCAGAACCCGTATTGCGCAAGGACGCTACCGGTCCCGATCAGGTTGCCGAACGAGAGTGTTGGGCCGTCGTCCTTGAACACCAGGTTCTGTCCGATGTTGAGCGTCGCCTGGGCACTGTCACCGTCGCCATCGGTCTTGGTTGCTATCAGCGTCACCAGGTTGTCCGCCGATAGAGTCTTCGAATCATCGGGATTGTTGGCGTCGGGATGCACCACGGCGCGGATCTGGTCGAGCGTGACGTTGCCATTGGCAGCGACGCTGACCGTGAACACCAGCAGGTTGGAGGTGGCCGTGCGGCCTTCAACCACGCCGGCGTTGAGCGACAGGTTCACCGCTTGGCCCGAGGCTGTGTCCACGAGCCCCGATGCACCGGCAATCACGCCCAGCGCATAGGTCAGTGTGCCGGCGCCATCGGCGCCAAACGCCGAGGTGAAGTTGGCGGCAAAGCTCTGGGTGGCGTTGGTTGTCAGGGTTGTCTCGTCCACCGTCAGCGTCGGCTCGGCGCCGGTGGTGCTGATGCTCGGCCCATCGTCCTTGAACACCAGGTTCGACCCGATGTTGAGCGTCGCCTGGGCGCTGTCGCCGTCGCCATCGGTTTTGGTCGCTATCAGCGTCACCAGATTGTCCGCCGATAGAGTCTTCGAATCATCGGGATTGGTGGTGTTGGGATGCACCACGGCGCGGATCTGGTCGAGCGTGACGTTGCCATTGGCAGCCACGCTCACCGTGAACACCAGCAGGTTAGAGGTGGCCGTGTGGCCTTCGACCACGCCGGCGTTGAGCGACAGGTTGACTGCCTCGCCGGTGGCCGTGTCCACGAGCCCGGAGGCGCCCGCCACCACGCCCAGCGCATAGGTCAGCGTGCCGGCGCCATCAGCGCCAAACGCCGAGCTGAAGTTGGCGGCAAAGCTCTGGGTGGCGTTGGTGCCCAGGATTGTCTCGTCCACCGTCAGCGTCGGCTCCGCGCCGGTGGTGCTGATGCTCGGTCCGTCGTCCTTAAACACCAGGTTCGACCCGATGTTGAGGGTCGCCTGGGCGCTGTCGCCGTCGCCATCGGTCTTGGTCGCCGTCAGCGTCACCAGATTGTCCGCCGACAGACTCTTCGAATCATCGGGATTGTTGGCGTCGGGATGCACCACGGCGCGGATCTGATCGAGCGTGACGTTGCCATTGGCGGCGACGCTCACCGTGAATACCAGCTCGTTGCTCGTGGCCGTGCGGCCTTCCACCACTGTGCCGTTGAGCGACAGGTTTACCGCCTGGCCGGTGGCCGTGTCGGTCAGCCCGGAGGCACCTGCCACCACGCCCAGCGCATAGGTCAGCGTGCCGGCGCCATCGGCGCCAAACGCCGAGCTGAAGTTGGCGGCAAAGCTCTGGGTGGCGTTGGTCGCCAGGACTGTTTCGTCCACTGTCAGCGTGGGCTCGGTGCCGGTAGTGCTGATGCTCGGCCCGTCGTCCTCGAACAGCATCTTGGAGCCGATTTCGGTTTTCGAAAGAGAGGCCTGGACCAGCGTGAAACCACCGATATCAAAATCGGCGTGGTCATTGCCCCTGGCGTCGAGGGCCGCCCCGTTCTCGACGAGCACGCGGTTGTGATCCGACGTTGTGGTGTATTCAATCTGGTAGCCGGCTTTAACGCCGGTGATGGTTGCAACCCCACCAGCAAAGCTGATGGTAATGCTCGTGTCATTCACCGATCCGTCTGAATTCTCGATCACCTGTCCGGTGCTGATGTTGAAGACGCGAACATTAGTGATGGCAACCGACGCATCGTTCGCATAGCCGTTGATGAAATTCACGTCAGGTTCAGCAGCGGTAGTGAATGCACTGACTTTTACGACAGCACTCTTGCCGCTTTGCAACTGCACGACGTCGAAACTGGCCTTCTTCGCATTGAAGACGTTGGTAAAGTCGATGTTGGCTTCAACATCTGCTTCGTTTTGACTGAGGTTGGGAATGGTCACATCCTGCCTGGCACCCGTGACGAACGAAAAGCGGATGCCTTCCTGTTCCGTAATCATCTGGCTGTTGGTGCCAAAGGTGGTCGGGTTAGCCGCCTGACTGGTAATGATCGTGTCGCCAGTGTTTATATTGGCGCCGCTTGACTGGTCTGCGGGGTCCTTCCCGGTGGCGATGATCGTGGGATCGGTGATCCGCAAGACACCACCGTCGTCGACAACTGTCGGGTTCGCTTTCGTGAACATCAGGAAGAGGTTCGCACCGGAGGGCACGCCGGCCAGACTGAATTCCAGGTCCTGACTGGCTCCGACGAACACCTTATTCAGCAGATTGAGCGAGTCATCGGCGTTCGCAGTATCTGGATGCTGGAGCGGTTGGTATTCCACGGTCCAGATTTTGCCGCCCGAGACCGGCGATCCGGTTTCTTCGATATAGGCAGCGAACACGATCGCGCCGGTCGAGCCACCGGCTCGGCCCAGAACGATGTTGTCGTTGTTCGTATCCGTATAGAGAAGGATGCTGGTGCCATTGAGGGTGTCCAGTCCGCTGTCCACGCCATTGAGCGGTGCACCAGCGCTGTCGACGAAGCTGATATTGGTAATGCTGGCTCCGGGGTCAGCGGTGAGGGTGAACGCATTGCTGCCCGTGTTGCCCACGGCACCGGTATAGCCACTCAAGGCCGCACCCGTTGCGGCACCTGCCCCAAGTGCGGTCAAGCGGGTAGAGAAGACCTCGGGCAGGGACGCTACCAGAATGTCGTTGTCGTCAGCGTCTCCCGCAGGGCTTGGAGTGGCGGTGCCGTTCTGCAACCCGGCCGTTTCGTCCAGCGTAACGTTCACGCCAGTCGCCACGACGCTCAGATCGCTGTCCGTAAACGACGTTGTCGCCACTGAGTCGTCACTAGTGCCGAACACACGATCGTCGCCCGCAGAGGCCGCGGTGAGCAGAAACGTCGCGCCTGCCGAGTCGTCGGGATTCACGTACCACGAGGTCGTGACGCTGCCGTTGACTTGGCCGTCGAGATCGCCGGCGCCGCCGTCGGTCACGTACCAGGGCTCGTGTCCCTCGCCGGTGTCGGTATCGAGCACGTCGTCGGGCGTGCCCCATAGGTTATCCGCACCGGCGCCGGTGGCGTGGTCCACTTCGAACTTCACGGTGCTGCCGGCGGCGAAGCCGCTGGCCGTGATGGTGGCAGTGCTGCCGGGTGCGTAGTCGCTCAAGTCGGTGGTGACGGTTGGAGTAGGATTGCTTGTTAGCGCTGAGTTTTTCTTGTTAATAGCCATGATTTTCTCCAGAGCAACTCGGGCCATTGAGGCCTGACCGTAGACTTTGTACTGCCATAGGCTGCAACTATGTGTAAGCGCCGGGGATTGCGCATCGGCTGATACTCCCAAGCGGGGTGGGAGTTTCAGACTACTTGGGAGGGGAAAATGGGGTGAGGACGCGAAGGAGCGGTGACGCATATTCCGCTTGTGAATGAGGACATGCTGCGGGTGCTCAAAGCCGCCCGGGCTTTAACCACCAGCGCGACGAGCTGAATTTGAGCCGGCTCAGGCGGCCGGGTGCGGGGGCACAGCATCTGGCGGGGCGCGGGCAACTGGTCGGCATGGCCGCGGGCCTGCATGGCGTGCTGCTGCCGGAACTTCGCGCTCAGGATGAGCCCCATTGCAGGCGGCCTCGCTCGAGCGCGGGGTACATCCGCTCTCGCCGCTGTTTGCCAGCCCTGTGTCGGCAGCGTACGAGCGAACCGCAGAGCTCATTATGGCTATGCAGGCCTGACGACGCAGGAGATACATGAGGGGCTCGTATACTCACGGTAGCGATTCGGGAGCTAATTGATGAACGTAGAACCAGGGCCGGATAAGTTACTCGTGTCCTGCTTACGAACATTGAGTCGCTCCTGGTTTCGTAGGTACGTCTGAATGACTGCTTCTGGCCGATTGCTGTCTGTTGCATCGACCGAGTCCACAACCCAAAGCGGACGCTCAAAGCAATTAGAACACCGGGTATGATTCGAATTGGGGGTGGGGAATCCACCTGAAGTCATTGCGGAGTTGAGGATGGAATTTTCCACCACGCTTTGGGAGTGGTATGGACAGGATGAGTACAAGCGAGTTCTTGCAGTGTGCGAGGCAATTCCGGGGCTTACCTTCTTGGCGATGAACGCCGACGCGCAGCGAGACGCAATCCCTTATTGTCCGGCGTGTGAGGCGTGGTCGGAAACGATGCTGCCTCTGAATGAGGCACTTACAGTCTGTGGAGCCGCGATGCCATGTGAAGTTCGGACTGGACTACAGCAGGTCTGGGACTTGTGCAATTCGCTGCCTGAGACAGCTTTTCATTGCGATGATTGGTGGATCTTCGATCAATATGAATGGCAGCCTCTGCGGGAGGCCGCTGAGCAGGCTCTGGATTTGGTTGAAGCGGTGAAAATAGCCCCTTATCTGGATGAATTGATTTTGGATTGTCGAAATGCAGTGCGTGGATTGAAGAGGCAGTAAGGCTGCTGAAGGAAGGTTTCATCAAGGTAATAAAATAAGCTGAGGGTTAGCAATGAAACTCGAACAATTAGCCGAATGCTTTTTTAAATACGCAATTGAACAGGGGAATCCGTACGATAGATATCCTTTAGGGATTGAGGTTGATGAGTTTGGGGGAGCATATATTGAAATTTCTGAATCTGGGAAACTGGCCATCGTTGCGAAAGACCGCGGTGAAGAATGTCTAAGGAAGGAAACGACGTCGCCGGAAGTGTTGGCTAAATGGGTGTATGAAATTTTCAATAGGGAATAACAAGGAACAATTAATGACGCAAAGGCACGTTTCTTAAGCATATCGAATGACCGCTTCTGGCCGACAGCTGCCCGCCATGATAGGCGGCAGATGGACAGACGCTGACGCTCGTCGGTATCTGCTGGCCCTTTACCACTTCAGGGCTGACCCCAGCGACGCTTTACTACAGAGTCCGGCCATCCTGATAGAATCGATCAGGTTATAGATCACACCCTTCTGAGAAATGGTATGAATACAGAATTGATGGAAGATGAGATGCGCCGGGCGCTATTCGGTGATTCTGAGCCCTCTGCGCCGGCAATTAACTCAGACGTGCAGGACACAGTCCCGGATGTTGTGATCGTGCAACCGGTGAAGGCAGCGAAGAAAAAGACAGTCTCAAAAGGCTTCACACCTAGGTTGAGAGTCACGCTCCGTGTGGGAAACGAATTTGAAGGCGAGATGCACGAGATGGTACATGAGGCCGATACGCTGAGCTCCCTAGTTGCAGAACAAGAAGCTACTAAGACGGCCAGAAAAAAATTCAGATTTGTGGAAGTGGTCTCGGTCAAGTCGATGTAAGTGGGTACTCTCACTTAGCTCGCCCGCCTGGCATTAAACCGCATTGGTTACCGCGGGTCACCCAGCAGGTTCGTCTCGATTGAAGCCTCAAACATTAGGGGGTGGTAGTCGTATCCCGGACTGGATTTAACACCATCACTCCATCCAACTCTCAATGTTTAACTGGTCGCCAGCCCCAAGCCCCATAGCTGAGGGTGGCGACGGGCAGAAATCGAAAGCAGCCGTTTCAACATTGGCCGACTGCTCGATTCAATAGCTGCCCAAGCCCCAGAATCCCGGCGATTCCGGGGCGTGTCGATCAGGCTGGTCGTGAAGGTAAACCTCCGGGGTTGCGCGCTATTCTGCCGCCTTGAGCGTTTTGACCTGGACCAGGAGCATGGAAATATCAGAGGTTTCCACGAACAGGTCATAGGCCTCCAGGTAGAGGTACACACTATCTGTCTTCAGCCCGTTGTTTGCGGCGCAAGAAACATTACGCGCCATCCCTTGCAGCGAAGTGACTTTTTGGGTGGCAGGAAAGGATTCACTCACCGTACATTTAAAATGTTGCACAAACGGTTTGCCAGCGTTGTCAGTAAAGCTTTTGTTGTAGGCAATAGCAGACCCAGGTTTGAGGTTTTGCCAATCGCCATCCAGGTCAATGCTGTTGAGAGTGCTTGACTGGCCAGTTTTTCCAGCGACCGGAGCGCCGCTCGTCGCGGCAAGCTCGATCAGCCCGCGCCAGCGGATGCTCACATACTCCTTGCCCAAGGCACCCGCCGCCTGTTCACGCCATAGTCCACGGGCCGGTCCCGGTTGCAGATACAGGTCCAATGGGCTGTCGTTGATCACGGCGCCTGGCACTATTGGAGAGGAAGCGCTGTATGTGAGTTGCAAATGGCTGAGCGTGTGGGTCGGTTGTCCCTGAGGCAGTTTGGTTACCTGTGCCAGCAGTGATGTCGGAACCTCAGGCGTGCGCATGGTAGGCGGTAGTTTTTTCCGGATGACTGGAGTGGCGAGTTGCGCCAGATTGACGGGTTCGGCGCACACAGCGTCGATCAATCGAATGCGTTGCGCGTTGTCCAATGCACTGTCAAGCGGCTGAACGGACGCTGGCAGCACACTCTGGCCACTTAAACGATAGGCCAAGCGGTTGCTGGCCTGGCGGGTAGCACAGTCGACCTCGACACGCTCCAACTGTCGGTCATAAGGCTTCCCTTCGTTTTCATCGAGGCGGGTGCGGCCATAGTCGATACCCGCCCATATGGCGCGTCGGGAGTTATCCATTCCGAGGGTGCCGGGGTCTAACAACAAGATGTCTTCGCTGTCGCCGAGCAGTTGCTTCCAGGCGCTATTTCGGACTGCTAGGCACATCTGCTGGGCGATGATCCGCGCGGGTTCGGTCGGCAGGAAATAAGGACTGCTCAAGTCCTTTGCACGTCGATAGGTCATGGATACTTTCGCCGAATCGCAGTCAGCGAATAGCCGGGTTTGGGTGGCTGGCGCGGCGTCTTCAGAGGGTACATTCACTGTTAACACGGCAGTTCGGCCGAGTCCGAAAGTGCTATCCAGCGGCAGCGAGAGGGATTTTATACGGTTTGTCATGGCTTTATTTTCTACTTCGCGCTCGGCAGCGACGCGTTTGTAGTAATCGGCCATCCCATTGCCTTGCAGGACACAACCAGTCAGGGACACGGCAAGGGCTGCGCCCGTCAGGCGAAATAGTAATCTCACAGCAATCAGCTCCTTGGCGCACCACGAATTCATCGCGATAGCGGGCGCGTACTTTGTAGGGTTATCGAGGTTTGGAGGTTATTGCGGCGTAGCCGAGACGGTGCTCCGTTGTCGTTGGAGGCTAAGGAATAGTGAGGAATCTGCATTTCCGGTTTTACGAGGGGAGTTCATGGACGGTCCTTCGTCGATTTTGAGTACAAGTTCATTTTGAATCGGCTTAACAACCAAAACCTTTAACGCAGGCAAATTCCAGCACCGGCCGGGCGTTCAGCTTTTTTGTTGGAGGGGCGGCAATCGACCCTTTGTCGCCTCCCGACTGATCACACCTTTTAGTGTCTCTACTTCTAGTTAGGCCCTGTATATACAGAGGGGAGCGCGATGAGCAACGAACAGGTGGCACCTGAGACGAAAGGGGTAACGGTGAAGTTACTGGCAACGATTGACCTGGGTCCTGAGATCGAGGGTATGGCAGGGCGCCAACTTAGGATGCGCAGGGTGACCATCGAGCCTGGAGGCGTCTTCGGGCCGATTCACAACCATGTAGACAGACCGGGCACCGTCTACATTCTGCAAGGAACGATCACTGACCATCGAAATGGAGTCGCCACGGATTACGGGCCGGGAGTGGGCTGGCCCGAGGACAGGAACACCACACACTGGCTTGAGAACAGAGGCACGATTGCGGCGGTGGAGATCTCGGTCGATATTGTCAGGCAAGAGTGAGTTCATTTACTTCACTTGAACTTGTCTGCCAGGCTCCTGGCCTGCTGAGTCGCGTCCTCACGCGCGCGCAGATCAACGTCTTCCCCCAGGATGGTTTTCTCCACAATCACCGAATGCACATCCGTGACGCCGATAAATTTCAGCCAGGCTTCCACGTAGGGCTTCTGGAAGTCGAAGCGCTCCGCCGGTGTGCTCGACTGCGCCGAAAAATCCAGGCCGCGGGCGTACATCACCACGGCGAGTTTGTTGTGCAGCATGCCTTCCAGACCGCGTTCCGGGTCAACGCTGAACAGGATGTCTTTCTGTGATACCAGGTCGATGAAGTGCTTGAGTTTGTACGGGATGCTGAAATTCCACAGCGGTACGGACATCACGAGTACATCCGCGCGATGCAGGTGACTAGCCAACTCTTTTAACGTGTTCCAGGCGTCTTGTTGTGCGGCGGTCAACGGCGTGCCATTGAGCCCGGCGTATTTGGCCTCCATGGCCAGATCATCGAATTCCGGCAGCGCCATGTTCCAGAGGTCGAGGGTGATGATTTCGGTGTCCGGGGTGTTTGCTTGATAACGCGCAATGAAGCTGCGGGCGACTTCAAGGGAAGCCGAACGCTGCTTGCGTGGAGAACACTGAATATGCAGAAGAGTCGTCATGGCACACCTTGAATGATGGGGGGCAGGGCAGGTGAGAGCATTGCAACATAGTTGTATTTGAAATATAAATCGTAAATTCCTACTCGATTGATCACGTATAAAACTATGTTCGATGCTCTGCTGCTCAAGACATTTGTCACCGTCGTCGATGAAGACGGCTTCAGTCGTGCCGCCCAAAAGTTGCACCTGACTCAGTCGGCG
Source organism: Pseudomonas sp. Irchel s3h14 (assembly GCF_900187425.1). Lineage (GTDB taxonomy): Bacteria > Pseudomonadota > Gammaproteobacteria > Pseudomonadales > Pseudomonadaceae > Aquipseudomonas. The sequence goes on along the minus strand of NZ_FYDJ01000019.1, from coordinate 89,308 downwards.
GTCAGTGGCCATGTGCGGCGATTGGAAGAACAGATTGGTAAACCCTTGTTGACGCGCACCACCCGTTCCCAGCAACTGACGGCCGATGGCGAGCGCCTGGTCTCTTATGCGCGCACGATCCTCGCGCTGAACCGTGATGCCTGGACAGACCTGACACGCACACCGTTTCACGGGCGACTGCGGATCGGGGTGTCCGAAGATTTTGTCGAGTCTCGATTGCTGCGCACTGTTCAGGATTTCGCGGCGCAGTACCCCGGGATGAAGATCGAGGTGCAGGTGAACATTCCGGGTACGTTACTGGCGCTGATGAAGCAAGGGCATCTGGAAGTGGTCATCGGTTCGCTGTGCGAAACCAGCGAAGCGGGGCTGTTGCTATGGCAAGAACCGCTGGTGTGGGCCTGGTCGGCGCAACCCGTCGCCCGGTTACCCACGCCGTTGCCGCTGGCCCTGTTCCCCGAGCCGTGCCCTTATCGCGAGGCCGCGCTGACGAGACTGGCGCAGGCGGGAATCGCCCAACGCACAGCGATGTTGTGCAGCAGCACCGCCGGGTTGCGGGCGGCGGCCCTGGCAGGCTTCGCGGTAGCGCCCATGCCACTGAGTCAGTTGGGGCAAGGATTGGCGGTGATTGGGGTAGAACAAGGGTTGCCGGATTTGCCGGATGCGCAATGTCGACTGTTCACCTCGCCTGACGCGGATCAGGCGATTGTGGTTGCGGTCACTCAGCTCATTGTGGAGTATTGCTCTACGCGCAGGGCTTGATTGTCAATGGCGTAGCGATATCCATTCGAGTCAGTGACTGCGGGCTCGAACGACAGCATCGTAGGGCTGCAGCCTGAAGAGCAAAGGGGCACGGATTGATTTATAAATAGATCTGAGACTCATCTGGCGAAATAGACAATCAGCGCATCCAGGCACGAAGAGCTTCGAACTCGATGGGGTTTGGATGTTGCAGCCTGGCAGCTAACGCGTCCTCTTCTTCTTGAGAAATGAAGGCTTTGACAGTTTTCGGGATACTTCTTGGCCCTGCCTTGTAGCTCTTGTCAACGCATTGCCGGCTGAACAAATCCTTAAGAAATTCATAGTCTGAGGGCAGTAGCGCTGCCTGGATCAATGCCACTTCACTTATCAGTGCTGCACTGAAATCCGCTTGAGGCGATAGCCAGGACAGATTTGTTGCAATGCGCACGTATTCCCTGGCCACGAATGACGAGATATCGGCATGGGCGAGTGAAGATGGCTGTGCAAAATGAACTATCCGAGCAATCCCCGAAGCGCCGTTTTCCAAACGTACCACGCAGTAAGGCTCTCCACCGCCAGTAGTCGCAAAGGGAAGAAAGGTTCGACCTTGTTGATCATTTGGATTGAGCCACTCATTGATTTCTCGCTCGGCCTCCTCGGCGTCAAGCCATAGAAAATCTTCAAGGCTACTTAGTGCTGCCGCTGCTGGAAGCGTATGCGCTATCCCCATGAGTGTCGCGAGGCGTTCTGGAAACTCAATGTCAATACTGCGTGCAAGCTTTTGAAAGGCTTCTACAACAGTAACGTCTTGTCCGTAATTCAAAGCGATAGGCTCTCCATATCAGATTGCAGGAATTAAATGGGGGACAGATCTATTTTACTGCGCACGTTTTATGGCAGTGGCGAGCGCTGCGGCTTCGCTGCGTAACGCATCAAATCTTGTGTTCAACTCGACATACCCGGGCTTCCAGGCCCAAACACCATCGACGTGGTGTTGCCCAAGGACCAGGTCATTGAGCGAACCCATTCCGCCAAGGGCTGACAGAAAGTATTCAACCCCGTAGTAATCAGAGTTCATCAAATGCGCCTTGGCCTTGCGCATCCACTGGCTCCAGTGAGTAGCTCCATCGCTTTCAAGCACGGTGGCGAGCTGATCCAGAACGTCGATCAATTGTTCAGTCATTTGACCCATTTTGAATTCATCCAGACTGTGGAACGATGGATTTTCGGCCATTGAGCAGTTGACCGTGCGATAACCTCCGCTTCAGCCATTTGCGCACACAATCCTTGATTTCGCTCGGAGCTGGCAAGCCCGCACCTCTTTGTTTGTGGACACAAAAAAATGGGCGCCTTGATGGCGCCCGTTTTCATTAATTCCAATTACTGAAACCGTCGATGCAAATCCGGAAAAATATCTTGGGCAAACCAAGCGGGCAGGCCGGGCGTGACGATCCGGGATTTAGGCGTTTGGCTTTCCACCAGGCCGACTTTGATTAACCGCGAAAGCTCATCGATTGCCGGGCGTGGTGTAAGGCCGGTGAAGGTCTTTATTTCGTTGCGCGGCAGGCTTCCTTGGGTGATTAGCGCAATGATTGCTGGCGCACTTTCCGGGCGAATGCCTTGTTGTTTAAGTTTTTCGTTGTAGTGAAACGCGCGTATCACGCGCTCTCGAAGCTGAGACGGGTCCACCGCTGCGGTCATGTAATCGACCTGATCGTGACAAACCTGCAGCATGAACTCGATGAATTCGAAATAGCGTCGCTGGGATAGCTGACCTCGTCCGTCCAGATCACCCTCTCTTGGGCGGTCGGCCATGGTCAGGGCGGTGTAGTAATTCTGGTGTTGCCTTGCAAGGCCGCGAGACAGTGACCATAACGTTGGCTTCAGCCCCAAACGCACCAACTGAAGATGCGTGACCAACCGAGCAACCCGACCATTCCCGTCGGCAAAGGGGTGAACCCAAGCGAGGCGATGATGGTAGGCAAGCGCAGAAATAAGCTGACGGCGGGAGTCTGTCTGTCGGCCAAAGCCTGCCTGAAGGTGTCGCAGCATTCCGTCCACAGCACAGGCGCCCGGTGCATCATGATTGCCAACGACAACGTTCTGACCTGTGACCGACCGCAGGATACCGGGCTGCATAATCGAGCCATCTGACAGTGTTCGTTCCGCGTCACTGGCACCGCGAAAAAGCCGTTTGTGTGCTGTGCTCACAAGCTCAGGTGCGAACATGTCACCCCAGGCAAACGGCGCACGCTGGCGCAACGCCCGTTCGAGCAACGCTTGCACCGCCATCTGTTCAACCGCCAGGTTTTTAAGCTGTTTGCGATCTTTGACCGGCGCCGCTTGTGCTTTTTGCATTTCGGCGGGCTCGGTGTATTGCCCTTCGATCAGGTTCGAGTAGTACGTATTGGTGATTTGCAGCAGACGGCCAAGACGTGTGGCGGTTTCAGGCGGAAGCCGCCCGGCTAAAAATTGCGTCTTGCGAGGCAATGCATCCGCAAGAGCGATGATGGAGGGTGGCAACGTCTCGGGCAGAATCGGATCGAGCCAGGACTTCGATGTGATCAGCGACATAGCGGTCTGTACCGTCTTAAATTCTTCACATTTTATTTCACATATTTAATCGTCTAACAACCCTTATTTTATTGGGCTAAATACGATTTTATAGCGGTTTTTGACCGAATCATCTTCACATTTATTTTCACATTTTTTTTGAGGGGCTCTGGAGCACATTCCCGATAGCAACGGGTACTCGTAGATAACCACCACAATACAAAACGGGCGCCCGAATGAGCGCCCGTTTTCATTTACTCCGTAGCCTGCGCTCGCAAGCGTCTACCGATCACATCCATCAAATCACAGCCATCGCGCAACGGAATGGCCAGCAGTTGAGAAAAGTCCTTCAAAACCACCGTGTCGCAACCGAGCTCGGCGCGGAAGGCGATGTTTTCCAGCACCTGCGTGACCGTGCGGATGCGGTAGTCAGCCATGGCTTGCAGGACGTCGAGTGGGGCTTGGGTGTCGATGAGCAGGGAGGCCGGGATCAGGTCGATTCCGGTGAGGGGCATGTATCTTTCCATAGATGAAACTCCGATCAAATCAAAGGTTGACTGCCCCTCAATCGTCGCCAAACGAATGGGTGGCAGCTGTACGCAGGTTGGCGAACCGGGATCGGGAAACCGGCAGACCCGAGGGTCTCCCGCGCACAGCTGCCATAAAAACAGCTTTGCGGGCATGCAAAAGCGTCTGCATTAAAGCACACCGCTTTTGCATACCGATCGATCAGGTCGCCAAACCCGACTCGCCATTTAGGCGACGTGACGAACTATAAGCTTCGTCGGAACGGCGGGGAAGGTTACGGATTCCGAGGTTTGTGTAGGATTTTTATGGTCGCCCTAGGACCGTTACGCTCCTTATGTGAGCGACTGCTATCGGCTGTGGATTCAACCGGTCGATGCAACAGACAGCTATCGGCCAGGAGCGGACAGATCTAACCCTACTCGGACTTGCCACCTTGGGGGCTGTCTCAGTGATTGACTGCTTGGGTTTGACTATAAAGCTTGGCACTACTCAAACCGGGGGAGACGTCGCCATCATGCAAAGCCCGGCCAGGTTAGACACCTAGACTCGCTCAGTGACGAGTTTCTTTTGGAATCAAACAAAAGCAGCCAAGCAGCCTGGCTGGAACTTTCTAGCGAATTGGTCTTGACTGAGAACGGGGGTTTCCACTTAAGAATTAAAGGTGGCTGGAGCATGAAAAACGCACTCCTCTTCATCTTCGCCACACTTACAGTTGCCTTTGCCTCGACGTCCTACGTGCTGTACACCAATCAGCAAGGCAAACCTATCGGCAGCCTACCAGATCAGTTGGCCAAAACTCCTCAATTTGCACCATCCGCCAAGACTTACCAAGGCCAAATATTTGTAGTTGCGCGGGGCGGTGAAAGCATCCCACTTGGGGGTCTCTTCGTGTCGTTTCATTCCCTGCAAGTGATCAAAGACTATGAACTTAGAATGTACCAGGCATTGGCCTCCGATGTAGCCAAACACTCTGAAAAATTTGAAAAACAGTATATGAAATATGCGGCCACCGAAGCTATATACAACGAAGTAGTAGAGAAACAGCAATACAAAAAATATAAAACAATTCGCGGAATGTTGGATGATGAAGAGAGGTACCTGCGATATGCCTACGAAAATCTACTCTATGTATCCGGTGCTAAGCCCTACGCTGAGGCAGCGCCGGAGTCGGCGATCACCACTCAGACCGATGCCAGCGGCAAATTCAGCCTGACACTTCCTGCAGATGAGCCACTTGTTGCCGCCACTTGCGCGTCGCGGGAGGTTTCGGATAAGACCGAACGGTACTGCTGGTTCATCAACATGGATGGCTCAAAAGCGGTACTGATGAACAACCACAACGTGCTGGGGAAACGCTCGGACGATTCCGCTATCAAAACTCCAGGCCTGCCCCTGGATTGCAAACAATGGCAGGAATGCGCCGCCGCCGTATATGCGGTCAAACAGGCTTATGCGCTATACGCCGTGACCGCAGCAAAGTAAAGCGAAGCAAAAATTTAAGGTTATTCGCGGACTCTGGGGGTACGAGCGAGTTGACCGTCTGGGAAGCAGGTAAATCGGCAGTCCCCAAACACACCCTTCACCTGCCCCTGCTGTCGCCGTGCATCCTATTGATCTTGCCGCTTTCTGGTCAGGCTACGAAGTCGTCGCCTCTCGCCCCGCTGCTGACAACACCCTGCTGATTGAGTTGGAACCCCAAGCCATGCGAGTGCCCCAGTGTAGGGGCTGTCGGCAGCCAACTCCTTTGATCCACGAACGACGCCTGTTGGCCGTTTTCTGCCTGTCGTGAAGGGCAGAAATCTGATTTGACCGGCACGCGTTGCAACCATGAACGGCAGAGAACGACACAAAGCTGACGGTTACGAAAGTCAGAAATCGACCCAGGCTGTGTGAAAACGCCCTAAATACTGTCGGGAGTTTCTTGCATGGCACTGGGAGGTCTCAGCGGTACCCGGCAGCAGCGTGCCGAGAGGGGCGGGGCGGGAAAGGGCAACCATCGACGGCGCTGGAGCCATCGGTGACGTATCACCTGCAGAGGCCGAAGCGGCCTGCAATCGATAGTTCGACTATTCTTCCATGGCGGCGAAACTCACCCCAAAAAGCCTGCGCAATTCCCGGGGCGGTTCCTGATGAAAAGCTGCGACGTAGAAACCAATGTCCGTAGTAGCTACGGATTACGTAGACGCGCCAGCGAAGATTGGTAAAGCTCAGTTGATGAGGTTACGCGATGCATCGCATGGTGAGACACGTTCTCTCAGCAACGGCCGTCGCAGCGGCGCTCGCTGGCTGCGCCTCTCAGCCTCCGCCAACGGCGAGCCTTGACTACAAGAGCCGCGCCGTGACGCGCAGCGATGGTGGCTTGCGCGTGTCGACCGCCGTACTCTCGGCCGCCGAAAGCGAGGCGGTCTACGGCGTGCCTCTGGCGAATAGATCGATACAGCCGGTCTGGGTCGAAGTCAAGAATCAGGAAGACCGCGCCTACTATCTGCTTTCGCCGGGCCTCGATCCAAATTTCTTCCCCGCATCCGAGGCGGCCGAAGCATTTTTCTCAGGGGCCCCGCAGGACGAGCGGACTGCGCTTGACCGGCACTTTCGTCGGCTGGCCTTTCGCAACCCTGTCGCATCTGGCGCGACAACCTCGGGCTTCGTGTTGACCAATCTCGACGAGGGGTTCAAGTTCGTTAACCTCGATCTGGTGGCAGACGGGCGGTCGAGGCATTTCTCTGTCCTGGCCATCGTTCCGGGCCTGCGCACCGATTACCACATCAGTGAAGTGTTCAGGCAGGGCATCTATCCGCCCCAGGACATTGTGAACTACACGGATGACGCCAGCTTCCAGGCGGCGCTGGAGGCTCTGCCGTGCTGCGTCACCAACGAGGAGGGTTCCAGGAACGGCGATCCGCTGAACCTCGTGGTCGTCGGCGGGCTCGATGATGCCTTTCCCGCATTCGCACGTCGCGGCTGGCGTGGGACCGAGGAGAAGTGGTCGGGGTCGATCATGAAAGTGGTCAATTCGGCGCTTTCCGGCGAGCGCTATCCCTATGCGCCGGTGAGCGATCTCTATCTGTTCGGGCGGGCTCAGGACCTTGCCTTGCAAAAGGCGCGTGACAACGTCCACCAGCGCAATCACCTGAGGCTGTGGCTGAGTCCGATGCAATATCACGGCAAGCAGGTGTGGGTCGGACAGATCAGCCGTGATATCGGCAGCCGGATGACCTTGCATACCGCGACGCTGACCACGCACAAGATCGACCCTGACGTCGACGAAGCGCGCAGTGCGCTGACACAGGATATGGCGTATTCGGTGACGCTGGCCAAATTCGGTTTTGTGAAGGGGGTGGGGGCCGCGCCCCAGAGCGCGCCGCGCGAGAACCTGACGACCGATCCTTACTACACGGATGGGTTGCGCTGTGTCCTGGTATTCGATCACACGCACACCTCCCTGGCGCAAATCGAATTCTTTCTATCACAGGGCATCTACGAGAATGGCGGACAACCACCGGGGCGGGTCAAGCCATGAGCCGCTTGCCATTCGCGCCTCGCGCCAGGGGTACTCTGCGATGTGCAATACGCTGCTTGTGCACCCTGAGTTGTGCAGCGACTCTTGCGCTCGCCGTTGCTTGTTCGACCTGGCAGGCGCCTGCCGATTTCAGTACCTCCGGATTGCGTGAACGTGCGCAGACGGCCACCAGGCACGAGATACGCGTCAGCGCCGCGGTGCTCAGTGCCGAAGACAGGCGGCGCATGCTGGGAGTAGAGTTGGACAAGACGCGCGTGCAGCCCGTGTGGGTCGAAGTCCAGAACCAGACTGCCGAACCGCTCTTGTTGCTGCGGCCGGGAACCGATCCCGACTATTTCTCGCCACTCGAAGTCGCCTGGTCCATGCACGGGACATTCACCCCGGCAGCGAACGCGCGCATCAATGATCACTTAGACCAACTGGGGTTCAAGAATCCCGTCCTGCCAGGCGAAACGAAAGCGGGCGTGCTGTTCATCAACCCGGAGCGCGCTACGCGGCTGCTGAATATCGATCTGCTGCAGAGAAAGACGCTGATCCCGTTCTCTCTCGTCTTGCGGGTGCCGGACGATGCCGGGGAAAAATGGTTTGCCGAAGGCTTGTTCCAGCCTCACGGTTCCGAGATCAAGGACTATGACGATCTGGCCGCGTTGCGTTCCGCGCTGGAGCGCCTTCCCTGCTGCGCCGCTGACGCGAACGGCAGGGCGAACGGCGATCCGTTCAATGCGATTCTCGTCGGCGAGTTCGCCGATATCGCCACCGCCTTTGTGCGTCGCGGCTACCGGCGTTCCACGCACCCCGCGGATGCGGTCGAGCGTGCATTCGGCCGCATGCCCGATGCCGTGGTGCGCAAGCAATCGCAAGCCGGAGCACCGGCGACCTGGGTGCGTGTGTGGATCACGCCAATGCGCTTCGACGGTCACTCCGTCTATCTCGCGCAGGTCGCACGACCGACCGGCGGACGCTTTGCATCGCGCGAGGCGCAAAACCTTGTCTTGCATGAGGACGTCGATGAGGCGAGGAATTTCCTGATCCAGGACATGATGTATTCGGCCGGTCTGGACAAGCTCGGGTTCGTCACCGGCGTCGGTCCCGTATCCCAGGCACAACCGCGAACGACGTTCAGCGGAGCCCATTACTTCAGCGACGGTCTGCGTGCGGTCATGTTCTTTGCGACGCGGCCGCTCAGCCTGTCGCAGGTGCAGATGCTCGATTGGGAACCGTATCTGGACTGGCGCCAATCGCCTGCACGCAAGGAGATCGACGATGCCCGCAAGTAACCTGTTCGGCCGGCAGGATGACTCGGCCGGCTGTTTGCGCGGTGCCCACCCGTTGTTGCGCAGCGCTGGCATGGCATGGCTGATGATCGCTGGCTGCCATGCACTCACCGCCTGCGCACCCGCGCCGCTGATGGCCTACTCGACGGACACACCGCCGCTGGTGCTGGTCCCTGCGTCGCAGGCCGGCGTGCAGGACAAGCGGGGGCGCTTTCGCGAGATTTTTTGCTCGATCCTCAATACGCGAGGAAGCGAACTTCCCGATAGCCGCCCTTGCGAGGAGGCATTGACGCGCGTCGGTAGCGAACCGGGTGGCACTGGCAAACCCGTCGAACTCGGTCAATCGAAACGCCGTCTGATCGGCGCTGTGGTGGCCGGCGTCGGCTACGAATGCTTCGAGCAATGGCTGCAAGCGCCCGGCAGCGTAGGGATTCATCTGCGTCAGTTCGGCTATGACCTGGTGCAGATGAAGGTCGACGCCTTATCGAGTTCCGCAAAGAACGCTCGGCAAATACGCGACGCGATCATGGCGATGCCAGCCGAAGCCGGACCGCCGCGCCTCGTCCTGATCGGTTATTCGAAGGGCGCGCCCGACATTCTCGAAGCGATGGTGAATTACCCGGAAATCCGCGGCCGCGTGGCGGCAGTGGTCAGCGCAGCCGGCTCGGTCGGCGGCTCGGCGCTGGCCAACGATGCCGAGCAGTACCAGGCGGACCTGTTGCGACACTTTCCCGGTGCGACCTGCGATTCGGGCGACGGTGGCGCGATCGACAGCCTGCGACCCGCAACGCGCAAGAACTGGCTGGCGCAGCACCGGCTGCCGTCCGAACTGAACTACTATTCGCTCGTTACCTTCCCGCAGCCGGATCACATCTCGGCCATACTGAAATCGAGTTACAACAAGCTGGCGAGCATCGATGCGCGCAACGACAGCCAGGTGATCTTCTACGATCAGATAGTCCCTGGCAGCCGCCTGATGGGCTATATCAACGCCGATCATTGGGCCCTGGCAGTGCCGATCGCCCGAACGCATTCGACCCTGGGTTCTCTATTGGTGACACAGAATGCCTATCCGCGCGAGGCGCTGGCGGAGGCGATGCTGCGCTTCGTCGAAGAGGATCTGGCGGCATCTTCGCGCTGATCCGTTCTCTCCCAAACGACCGCTTTTGGCTGTGGATTCAACCGGTCGATGCAATGACTCGATAGTCCGCACTCTTACTGCTCAGCTTGAGTAACGCGGTACTCAATGGAGTTCGCGGATGCAGCGAGCACCTCTATGACGTAGCCAGAGACTGGTAGGCGTTTCTCTCCTGGGGCGAGACGGATGGCAACAGTATCGCTAGGTACGGCAAGGTGATAGTCAGTTCCTGAACTGACGGTTGTGGACGACGCCATGGTCTGCGCCCAGCCTGAGAGGTGAGTTGTGTTGCCCATACTGCTCGCGGTACCAGAGCCTGTTGTTGTGGCTGAACCGGATGTAACGGACATTGGGGTCCGAGTGAGGGTCGTTTCGTTGCTGAGAATGTCCACATCCTTCCGGTGTAGAACGACAACTCCGGATGGCTCTATGCCCGCGAAGCGGATCTCCGAAAAACCTTCCTTCGTTTTACGGCCCCACATGTCTGCTTTGCCGACAACGTTTTCGAGATTGCGCTCACGATCTATTCGCAATACGACATCACCCCTACCTGCAAGAAGTACCTTGTCAATCGACTGCGATGGTGTTGATGTGTGCTCGATTGAGCTGCATGCGGTAAGACACAGTAAGAGAGCGACAAAACCGAACCTCATCATGGATAACAACCTCCTATTGCAAAGTGGGATACGTGTAGCAAGCGCAAGCTTCTGAATCAGTGTAGGTGGCGGATCAAATGCCAGCAATTTGTCCATTGGCCGCTTCTGGCCGAGGCTGTGTAAAAACGGTTTAGAGCAGGTTTGACAGTCAGAACCAGAACAAAAATCGCGTTCCTACGAAAATTTCAGCTCCGCTGATACACCAATCATTGGCAGATTTTACGTAGCTACGCAGGCTTCAAAACAGTGTCTGCGTTTTTACACAGCCTCGGCCGAAATCAGACATTACTCATGCTACCCAAGACTGCGAAATCGAATCGGGTGGTGCCCAGTCCCCTAGCGTAGAATTTCCAAAACACGAGCCCACACCCGAGACGGACCCTCAATGCAAACCCCCGCCACCCAACACCCCCTCTGGAAAACCTACCTCCTTTTCCTCGCCCCCATGGTCCTCTCCAATTTCCTCCAATCCATGTCGGGCACCATCAACAGCATCTACATCGGCCAAATGCTCGGCACCCAAGCCCTGGCTGCCGTGTCCGGCATGTTCCCCATCGTCTTCTTCTTCATCGCCCTGGTCATCGGCCTCGGCGCGGGTGCGGGCGTGCTCATCGGCCAAGCCTGGGGCGCGCGTGAGCCGCATCTGGTGAAAACCATCGCCGGCACAACCTTGCTGTTAGGCGCAATGATCGGCCTGACAGCGGCAGTACTCGGCAGCGTGTTCGCAAGGCCTGCTCTGGAAGGCTTGGGCACACCGGCCGACGTTATCGACGACGCCGTGTCTTACGCCCACGTGATGATGTGGATCATGCCGTCGCTCCTGGTCTACGTGCTCTTCACCCAACTGCTGCGCGGGGTGAGCGATACGGTGTCGCCGCTGATTGCGTTGGTGGTGTCGACGTGTATCGGGTTGGCGCTGACGCCGGCGTTGATTCGGGGTTGGTTCGGGTTGCCGATGATGGGGATTCAGAGTGCGGCGTATGCGGGGTTGGCGGGTAACTTGTCGGCGATGGGGTGGTTGGCGTGGCGGTTGATTCGCAAGGGGCATCCGTTGGCGCCGGATCGGGAGATGTTTGCGGCGATGCGGCTGGACCTGGTGATTCTCGGCAAGGTGTTGCGCATCGGGTTGCCGACCGGGTTGCAGATGGTGGTGTTGTCGGTGTCGGAGCTGGTGATTCTGGCGCTGGTGAATCAGCACGGTTCGCAGGCGACGGCGGCGTATGGGGCGGTGACGCAGATCGTCAATTACGTGCAGTTCCCGGCGCTGTCGATTGCGATCACGGCGTCGATCCTCGGTGCTCAGGCGATTGGGGCAGGGCGGCTTGAGCGCATGGGGTCGATTCTGCGCACGGGGCTGTTGATCAATGTGTGCCTGACCGGTGGCCTGGTGGTGTTGGGTTATCTGTTGTCGCACTGGTTGCTGGGGTTGTTCCTCACGGATGATTCCACCCGGGCGAAGGCGGAGCATCTGTTGCACATCATGCTGTGGAGTCTGTTGGTGTTCGGCTTCCAGGCGATTGTCGGCGGCATCATGCGCGCCAGCGGCTCGGTGCTGGTGCCAATGGCGATTTCGATTGTTTGTGTGGTCGGGGTGCAGTTGCCGGTGGCGTATGTGCTGGACGGGCACTTCGGGTTGCAGGGTGTGTGGATGGCGTTTCCGGTGGCGTATCTGGGGATGCTGGTGTTGCAGACGGCGTATTACAAAATGGTCTGGCAGCATCAGAAGATCGAGCGGTTGGTGTAGGCAGCCAAACAATGGGCTGCCGTTAACACGGCGGCCCATTTGCTTTCTGGATTGAATCGGTTTGCGATCAATCCGCGAGTTTACCCATCAAGTATTGAGCGTTTCGGACTCCCGGAATCAACGGATGTCTATGCTTCATACAAATATCTGATGTAGATCAATTGGCGGGGAATGCTGGAGGAGGAATCTGGATTAACGCGGGCACTCGATCCTGCGAGGACGCAACCACTGGCCTCGGCAACGGTCGATGGACAGCTCGCGTCGAAGACCCACCTGACTGGAGGAAAATCATGAGCCAGTATCAACGGTTGTTACTGATCATCAACCCGGCCCTGCGCCATTCCCAGGCAATAAACCATGCCGCAGCGCTGGCCTTGGCCTGCGGTGCGAGTTTGCATATCGCCGCCTTGATTCCATCGTTGGATATGTTGTCGCTGCTCGAAGAAGGCGACCGGGAAAAGGCTCGGGAGCGCTACCTGCAGGATCATGGCGACTGGCTCAAGGCTCAGGCAAAAAGTCTGCGTGGCAGGGGCATCGACGCCACTACAGAGGTGGCATGGGCCGATGATTTACGCGAAGCAATTCTTGATCACGTCATGGAAATGCAGCCCGACCTGTTGATCAAGGAAGTTCAGCATGAATCAGCGCTTAAACGTGCTTTTTTCACGCCTTTGGATTGGCACTTGCTGCGCCATTGTCCGATACAACTTTATCTGGTGGGCGGGAGCGGTTACGTGTTGCCACGCAAGGTCGTCGCAGCGGTGGAAGTGTCGGATGCCGCGTCTGCCGACAACACACTGAATGACCGGATCATCCAGCAAGCGTGCGGCCTCGCCATGCAGTGTGATGCCGAGTTGCATTTGCTGTACGCCTGCAATATTTCGGCCGCGTTCCTGGCGGACATGGGCGGTTTTACGCTGGCTGAGCTCACTAAATCGCTGCGCACAGACCTGGAAAAATCATTCCTCAAGTTGGCCGGTCGGTTCGGTGTGCCCTCTGATCGTCGACATTTCATTGAGGGACACCCCGTCACGGTCCTGAGCGAGTTCGCCAACGCGCATCAAGTGGATGTGATTGTGATGGGCAGAGTCCAGTCCCATGGGGTGGACAAGCTTTTGGGCAGCACAACCGAACATATTCTGTATCAGGTGCCTTGCAGCGTTCTGGCGGTCTAGAGGGCGTCGAGGCTGAACTTGATGTCAGCCACCGTCAGACCGACAATCCGTGGGTGACCGTGTGATGCGAACCGACAGGCGCGATCGCCTGAGGAGGTTTTCAAATGAGTCCCTCATCGCCCACCATCCTGCAGGACCGGGCAGCAGCCGGGCGACGTCTGGTGGAACCGCTGCTCGAATATGCTCATCGCCCCGATGTCATCGTCCTCGCCTTGCCCCGTGGCGGTGTGCCGGTGGCCTATGAAGTGGCCGCTGCACTGGACGTTCGTCTGGACCTGATGCTGGTGCGCAAGCTGGGCGTTCCGTCTCATCAGGAGTTCGCCATGGGCGCCATCGCCAGCGGCGGCATCCAAATCCTCAATGAACATGCGCTGCGGGTTCACCCGATTGACCCGGCCACGTTCGATGACGTGGTCGCCCGGGAAACCCGGGAGCTGTTACGCCGCGAGAAGGTTTACCGGGGAACGCGCGCACCTGTGCAACTCAAGGATCAGGTGGTGATCCTGATCGACGACGGCCTGGCGACAGGCGCCTCGATGATGGCGGCGATCCACGCGGTGCGTGCGCAAGCGCCGTCTCGTATCGTCGTCGCCGTGCCGGTGGCGCCGATTGAGACGGCGGAGGCGCTGCGCAGCGAGGTGGATGAGCTGATATGCCCGATCATTCCCGACTGGATGATGTCGATCAGTCGTTGGTACATGGACTTTACCCAGACCTCGGATGCCGAGGTCATCAAGCTGTTGCAGCGGGCATGGCAGCGAGAGTCCAGTTCCGCGCAGCAGCGCTCCGGTCATCGTTGACAAAGATCAGAGCCCTCACTGGATAACGCGTTGCCCGGCGTGCTTCACTCAGCGTTCTCGAGTCAAGGATTCTTAAAATGATGAGTGCTATCACCCCGGCAGTTCTTGAAGATCTCGCCCCGCAAGGCGTCCTTCGCGCCGCGATCAATTTCGGTAATCCGGTATTGGCTCAGCAGGGCCAGGATGGATCGCCACAAGGCGTCTCCGTCGCGTTGGCCAAAGCACTGGCGCAAGAGCTTGGCGTGCGTCTGGAGATGGTGACGTTCGACGCCGCCGGTAAAGTGTTTGCCGCGCTGGAGGAGGGGGCCTGGAACCTTGCGTTCCTTGCCATCGAGCCCGTGCGCGAGCAACAGATCGCGTTCAGTGCGCCCTACGTGATCATTGAAGGTACTTACCTGGTAGCGGCCGATTCGCCCTTTGTGGCCGTCGAAGATCTCGATCAGCCAGGGTTGCGGCTGGCGGTCGGCAAGGGCGCGGCCTATGACCTGTTCCTCGCGCGCACCTTGAAACACGCGCAACTGGCGCGGGCGGAAACCTCCGCCGCTGCGGTCGATTTGTTCTTCGACAAGGACCTGGATGCCGCGGCGGGCGTGCGCCAACCGTTGCAGAAAGTGGCCGATGCGGACCCGCGTTATCGCGTGCTTGAAGGGGCCTTCACGGCCATTCGCCAGGCGATGGCTGTGCCTCGAGATCGAGAGGCAGGTGCTGCGTATGTGAGGGCATTTGTGGAGCGCAAAAAGGCCGAAGGCTTCGTGCGCGCAGCCCTGAAGGCCAGCGGTCAGGCGGATGTCACGGTGGCGCCGCAGGCTGCGATCTTTTGATCCGCTGATATTGACTCTGTCCCAAGGGACAGAGGCTAAGGTCGTCCTCGCCAAAACGGATGTTTGTTCAAGCGAGGGGGACAGTTGTATGAGTCAGTTATGTCTGGTCACAGGGGCTAATGGGCATCTGGGCAATACCTTGGTCAGAGCCTTGCTCGATCAGGGTTACCGAGTCCGCGCCGGGGTTCGTGATGTGAACGATTCGGCAGCGTTCGAGGGGCTGGATTGCGAAAGGGTGTATGCCGAACTGCTCGATGAAGCGGCCATGCTCGAGGCGTTGAACGGGGTGGACGTGTTGTTTCAGGTCGCGGCGGTGTTCAAGCATTGGGCGAGGCATCCGCACGCCGAGATTATTGAGCCGAACGTGGAAGGAACACGTCGCGTTTTGCAGGCAGCGGCGAAGGCCAGGGTCAAGCGCGTGGTGTATGTCAGTTCCGTTGCGGCCATCGGTCAGAACGGGCAGGCGCTCGATGAAGAGCACTGGAATGACGAGGAGGAGAATGCCTATTACGCGTCCAAGATCCTGTCGGAGCAAATGGCCTGGCGCACGGCTCAGGCCCTGAACCTTTGGATGGTGTCGGTGTTGCCCTCGGCGATGATCGGCCCCAACGCGGCCAAGCTGACTGACACCATGAGGTTTGTCGATTCGGTCAGACGGCGGCAAATGCCTCTGGACCCAGGCTTTCATTTCAATTTTGTCGACGTGCGAGATGTCGCCCTGGGGATGATCCTCGCGGTAGAAAAAGGCCGGTCAGGGCAGCGCTACATTCTGGCGAATGAGCGGTCCTCTTCACTGGCCGAAATCATTGATGCAGCGAACGTGGTTTCACCGGGCTATCGCCCACCACCGCCGACACCCAAATGGCTGTTGGTCGCGGTGGCGTGGGTGCAGGAGCGTTGGGCCGGGTTGACCGGTCGGCCAGCTCAACTGTTGCTCAGTCAGGTGAGGATGTTCCACGGCGTCAAACAGGAATACGCCATCACCAAAGCCAGGACCGAATTAGGCTTCTGTCCACGAGCGCCACAAGTCGCCCTGCAATCGGCGTTCATCTATCTAGGCCAGCGCTTGACGCATCGCTATGAGGCGTTATCACTGCGCCCGGCTCAAAGAGTGAATTGATCTCGCTTTTGAGTTCGCTGAGGTGATCAACCAAGGCTAGCAAGTCGGCTATTTTCTCGAAGATCTGTTGGCGCTTGAGGTCGATCGCCTCGTTGACCAGTTCCACGGGAAAGGCTTTCAATGTGTTCTTGGCAGCGATGAGAGGCACCATTTCGGCGAGCTTGAAACCGGCGATCTGTGCCCGGCGGATCAGGCGCACGAGCGTGAGGTGATGTGAGGTGTAGACGCGATATCGACCCTGGCGATCCGGTTCCGGGATCAACCCCATCTGTTCGTACAGTCGAATGGCTTTCGGGGTGCAGCCGGTGAGCCCGGCGAGTCTTCCAATGAACATCAGCAATCCTTCTCGCCACGCGAGTCGCTATCGAAAATCCGGGCGTCATCCTATCGCAGCCCGAATTGCTTGCAAGCCGTTGCCTGTGAAGTGCTGATACCTGAGCCCGCTGATCATCATCGCCACTGGCGACTCAAGAGGGATGCGCGATCTCTAGCCAATCTTCAAACCGGATCGCTCCAACAATGGGGTTATCGCCAGGCGTGAGGGACTTGTCATTGATCGGGGCGCCGAAGTAAGGAACCGTGTCGTCCGAAACGGCTTCGCGCGGGTCCTTGGTGTGTTTCAGGTATTCACTTACGAACTCGACAATGGGGCGGCGATCCGGCCCGGCCACTTCCACGGTCTGATTGATCGGCGCTTTTTGAGCGATAGCCGTCAGTGCGGCCGCGACATCGACCGAGGCCACTGGTTGCAACGCGGCGGACGATAAATGGATGGTGTTGCCGTCCTCGCGGCCTGAGTAAGCAATGGCACCAATGAATTCGAAGAACTGCGTGGCTCGCAGGATGGTGTAGGGAACCCCCGACGCCTTGATGAGTTTTTCCTGGGCCATTTTGGCCCGGAAATAACCACTGTCGAGCATCCTTTCGGTACCCACGACTGACAGGGCGACATGGTGTTTGGTGCCGGCTACCTTCTCGGCAGCGAACAGGTTATGCCCGGCGGTCTCAAAGAAATGCAACGCCGCGTGATCCTCGAATGAGGGGGAGTTGGCCACGTCGACCACCACGTCGGCGCCCTTGAGCGCGTCCGCCAGGCCCTCGCCGGTGATGACGTTGATGCCGGTACTCGGTGACGCTGATATGACTTCATGCCCCAGATCCTGGAGGTTCTTGCAGACTTTGCTGCCGATCAGCCCGCTTCCTCCGATGATGACGAATTTCATGGCCGGTCTCCCGATGCGGTGAGTTGGGACAGTCATTAAACACCCGGACAGCGGCCCTATCGGGCGGCCATTGGCGTGGGCCGACAGGTGGTCGGAAGTCTGAGCGGCAGGTGGAATTAACGACGTTTGTTTGCTTTAGTCCACCTATCGCTGGCTCACGTGTGCGGCGCCTCAGCTCAAGACGGGAGCCCGACCGGAGAATCCCATGAAACACCGATTCCCGACCTGCGCCGTGCTGGTGGCCGCCCTTGCATTCGGCGCGTTGCCTTGCGCCCAGGCGGTCGAATACACACAGGTGAATGAAACCGCCAGCACGATCGCCTTCACGTTTAAACAGTTCTCTTCCCGTGTGTACGGTACGTTCCGCAAGTTCGAGGCCACGCTTGATTTCGACACGGCGAACCCGTCGGCAGGCCGGGCCGCGCTCACCATCCAGCTCGACAGCATCGATGCCGGAAGCAGCGACGCCAACAGCGAATTGCAAAAACCAGCCTGGTTCGATACGGCAACGTATCCAGTGGCGACGTTTGAGTCGACCGGCGTGAAGGTACTGGGCGACAACCGTTACTCGATCACCGGCAAACTCACGCTCAGAGGGATCACGCGTGAAGTGGAGGTACCGGTCCTCTTGAAGGCCGACAACGCCATCGGGATCTTCGATGGCCAGTTAACGCTCAAGCGCAGCGACTTCAAAGTCGGTGAGGGTGAATGGGCTAGTGGTGTTGTCTCTGACAAGATCAATATCCGGTTTCGGATGGTTGCGCCGCAGCAGTGATTCGGTCAGGGGAGCGCGTGACTCGGTTGAAATGTCTTGCGACCGACGATCGTTCCCACGCTCTGCGTGGGAATGCCTCAACGGACGCTCTGCGTTCGGCTTCGGAAGGGACGCGGAGCGTCCCGGGCTGCATTCCCACGCAGAGCGTGGGAACGATCGTTACGTCACCTTCGGTCACGTCAGCACGTTATGATAGGCACGCCCGCGAACACACTCTTCACGTCCGCCCCAGAGTCAGAGCCACGAATGCCCCAGATCACCCATTTCAAAACCCCGTGCCCAGAGCACATCAATAGCCAGATCCTGCAGATGGTGGTCGATTACCTGACCGACATCAGCATGGTCGCTATCGCGCCGAGCAACCTGTTGTACAACGTGTACCAGTACGCGATCGGCTACGAGGTTCACCTCTATCTGGAGGCGTTGAACGGGGCGAAAGGGATTGCGGTGGAGTTACTCGTCGCGACCGACGAAGACGACCCGGAGAAGGTCGTCGGCTTCTTGCTGTACCTGCCGGTCAAGGACGATCCCGATGCATGCGGGGTGGCGTATATGGCGGTGCAGGCCAGCCATCGACGTCAGGGTATCGCCCGAAAGATGCTGCGGGAGATGGTAGGCCGCTATCCGCATGCCGAGCTGACGTGCGCTGTCGCCAAGGTTCCGTATTTTGAGGCAATGGGGTTTCAGGTAGTGGGCGTGCGTAGCACTCAGGTGCTGATGAACACCCTTGACCACAGCACCGATGGTTTGATGGCGCTGTTGGATACGGCGTCGATCTACAGCTCGCTCGAGGTACGGCAGATTCATACGTACCTGCTGCAAAAACACGGCAAGCGGGCCATGCTCGATGCGGAAAAACAGCGTGACCGGCATCTGGACCAGATGACGCGCAAGGCGAATGAGTTTGTTCGGGAGCAACTGGGTGAAGGGGCGGTGCCAGCCCCGTCCCCTCGACTGCGGCTGGTCTAGTCGCTTCGACTCAACGCAAAAAAAGCCCTTGGTGCGGACAACGCGCCAAGGGCTTTTTAGTGTCTGGAAATCGTGCAGATAAAAAAGAGCCTCAAAGCTCTTTGATGGGGAGGAAGTAGAGCCCTTGAGGCTCAAGATGCGCATGAAACAAGTGATGAGCTTGTTGGGGGTTCAGTTCACTCACCACCTACGCAACGGCTTGAGCAAACAAGCGGCTGCGTAGAATCATCGTAGAAAGTTGGGGGTTGGCGCTCAAGTACCGCTAGTCGAATCCATCGGTCCGGCGTCAGTTTTCGCGATGTTTTCAGCGTCGCCACGGGCACTTCTTTCGACCATGGCGATGATGGTTTCGTACAGTTCGTCCTGTGCCTGCACGGCGCTGATTTCTCCATTCGCGGCGGCGTGTGACAAGGCTTCCGCCGCACCGAGCATCGCCCGCAATCCCGCTGCCTTGATCTCACCCGCGCCAGCGAAAGGGGCGAGGGCGGCTCGGCACTTGTTCAGGAAAATCGCTTCGTACTCGCGCTTGATCTTCTCCAGTTCCGGAGAGCTGGCCAGTGCCGCGATAACGCCGGGGATCTCGTTGCCCTGAAGCAGCACGCAGTCGACGTACGACGAAGCGATCACCCTGGCGGTGCCGGGTAAAGTCGGTTCGCTGCTCTGAAGCGCAGCATCCATCAGCGCTGTCTGCCGGGCATCGAAGTCTTGATAGAGCGCCGCCAACAGCCCGGGGCGCGTGGTGAAGTGATCGTACACCACCGGTTTGGTGATCCCGGCTAGCTCGGCAAGTCGCCCCAATGTCAGCGCGTCGGTGCCTTCTTCCCGAACGAGTTGCCAGGCGACGTCCAGCAACTGGCGTTGGCGGTCCTCTCGGGACATCCGTCGTCGCGGCTGTGGGCTGGAATCCTGCTCGATTGTTTCGGTGGTTGACATGGCTATGTACCAAAAGTAACTTACTGATCGTAACTTACCAAGAGTATATAAGGTCCGCCTTGTGCTCTCAATCAGGAGTTTCCAGCATGCACGCGCTTATTGTTGTGGCTCATCACGATCCTCGTTCGCTTACCCATAGCCTGGTGGCGCAAGTCGCTCAGGGCATCGCCCTGGACGATCCCGGTCATTCCTTTGAAATCGCCGACCTCTCGGCCGAAGGGTTCGAACCGCGGTTCAGCGTCGCTGATCTGGCGGTGCATCACCGGGAAGCGCCGCCCCCTGCCGATGTGGTTGCCGAGCAAGCGCGGATAGACCGCGCCGATGCGGTGGTGCTGGTTTATCCCGTTTACTGGTGGTCGATGCCGGCGCTGCTCAAGGGTTGGATTGATCGGGTGTTCGCCAACGGCTGGGCGTTTGATTTCACGGCGGATGCCCATCTGGAGAAGAAGCTTGGTCACCTGCGGGTTCACCTGATCGGTGTGGGCGGTGCCGACGCTGCCACCTACGCCCGGCACGGTTATGCCGAAGCCATGAAGACGCAGATTGACCATGGGATTTTTGATTATTGCGGTGCGCGGGTGGTGACGTCCGAGTTGCTGCTCGAATCAGAAATTCAGGATCCGGCTGTGCATCTGGACGCCGCGAAAAGCCTCGGTCGCGAGCTCTTTGCGGCCTCCAGGCGCCTCCATCCTGTTAGACCTGCTCTCCCGGCCAACCCGCCCGACGCATGGCGTTGAGCAACGTCCCGGCGTCCAGCCCCGGCACCGCATGGCCATTGCCTTCGGCGGTGTCGGAGGCCAGCAAGGCATTGATGATCGCTTCCTCCACTGCCTCGGTTGCGGCGAGGAACAACTCGCTGATGTGGTCGTTGTTGACCATGCTCAGGTTGTCGGTGGTCGGCGCACGCTTACTCTCGTAAGCGGCCGGCGGCACGTGTTGGTTGCCGGTGGCGAAGGCAATGAAGATGTCTCCGCTGTGGTCTTCATTACCGCCGCCGGTGCGGGCCAGGCCGAGGCTGGCGCGCTGCGCGAGGCGCGTGCACTGGTGCGGCAGCAACGGCGCATCGGTGGCCAGGCAGATGACGATCGAGCCCATGCCCGGATGCGGTAACGACGCTTTGAGGAACGGCGAGTCAGCCTTTTCCATATATCGCCCGACCGGGTAGCCATCGACGCGCAATTCGTTGCGGATGCCATGGTTGGCCTGGACGATGGCGCCGACGGTCCAGCCGCCCTGAGCACTGTTCAGACGTCGCGAAGCGGTGCCGATCCCACCCTTGAATTCGTGACAGATCATGCCGCTGCCGCCGCCGACGGCGCCTTCGGTCACTGGACCGCCCACCGCCGTGCGCAGGGCTTCGGCCACATGTTCAGGCTTCACATGGAAACCGTTGATGTCGTTGAGCAGACCGTCGAAGGTTTCCAGCACCACTGGCATGTTCCAGTAGAGTCGCCCGTCATCGGGTTGCTCCTGACGATCCAGCGTCACCAGCGCATCACGCACCACGCCCAGGCTGTGGGTGTTGGTGAAGGCGATCGGGCTGGTCAACAGGCCGGCTTCGCGAATCCACTCAAGACCCGTGGCGTCACCGTTGCCGTTGAGCACATGGACGCCGGCAAAGCACGGTTGCAGGCTGGTGGAACCGGCACGCGGCTCGATCACGGTTACGCCGGTCAGGATGTCGCGGCCGTTGGCGGTGCGTCCTCGCACATTGCTGTGGCCGACCCGGACGCCGGGGACATCGGTGATGGCGTTGAGCGGGCCGGGTTGCAGTTGGCCGAACTGGATGTTCAGGTCGCGGGCACGTGGTTTCATCGTTTCTCTCATCTTCAATTTATTCAAAAAAGTTACTGGCTAACGCAATCCCTGTAGCAGCTGTCGAGCTTGCGAGGCTGCGTTCGGCTGCGCAGCAGTCGTGAATCCGGTTAACGCGATCCCCCTGAAGCACCGCGTACTTAGACTTTGCGACTGCTTCGCAGCCGAACGCAGCCTCGCAAGCTCGACAGCTGCTACAGATCCCATCGGGCTCACTGGCCGTTTTTGACTTTGCTCCAGATCCGCGTCCGCACGCGCTCGGTGGCGGGCGGCAGAGGCTGGAGGGTGAATAACGTGGCCATGGCTTCGGCCGACGGATACACGGCAGGATTGTTGCGGGTCGCTTCGGCCATCAGTGGCGTCGCACTGCGGTTGCCGTTGGGGTAGGAGAGGTGATCGCTGACCGGCGCGATGACGTCGGGGCGCATCAGGTAGTCGATGAAGGCCAAACCCTGTTCCGGATGTGGCGCGTCCTTGAGCAACACCAGGGTGTCGAACCACACCGGCGCGCCTTCTTTCGGCAGGCTGTAGGCGATTTTCACGCCATTGTTCGCCTGCTCGGCATTGGTCTTGGCTTCCAGCATCGCGCCAGACCAACCCACCGCCACGCAGATGTTGCCGTTGGCCAGGTCGCTGATGAACTTGGACGAATTGAAGTAGGCAATGTGTGGACGCAGCTTGAGCAGCAGCGCTTCAGCCTTCTTGTAGTCTTCGGGGTTGGTGCTGTTGGGTGGCAGGCCGAGGTAGTGCAGGGCGACTGGCAGCATTTCGGCCGGTGAGTCGAGCATGGCCACGCCGCACTGGCCGAGTTTGGCCAGGTTTTCTTCGTTGAACACCAGGTCCCAGGAATCCACCGGCGCCTTGTCGCCCAGCGCCGCGCGGACTTTGTCGATGTTGTAACCGATGCCGTTGGTGCCCCACAGATAGGGCACGGCGTACTGGTTGCCCGGATCGTTGTTGGCCAGTTTCGCCAGCAGATCAGCGTCCATGTTTTTGAAATCTGGCATCTGAGCGTGGGGCAGAGGTGCAAGGGCACCGGCCTTGATCAGGGTCGGCAAGCTGAAGTTGCTGGCCACCACCACGTCGTATCCGCTGCGGCTGGTGAGCAATTTGCCCTCCAGTACTTCGGCGCTGTCGAAGGTGTCGTAGACCGGCGCGATCCCGGTGTCACGCTTGAAATCCTGCAGGGTCGTAGGGCCAATGTAGTCATACCAGTTGTAGACGTGAACCGTCGGGCCCTCGGCGGCAATTGCCGATAGCGAGACTGACAGACAGGCGCCCAGTCCAAGATTGATATACGAGCGGTGACGACTCATGATGCGGCACTCCTGGCCTGCTGCAGGCCGGTGATGAACAGGTGCTTGCAGCGTATCGACCGGGAGTGAACTCACCCATTCCCATCATGGGTTACTCAAAAGGGGTAGTGCGTGGACGCGTTGTTGAAAGAGTTACCCGTGCACCAAGGGCTGGCGCGGGTATTTGGTGCCGTGGGGCAGGACGGGTTCTGGCGTGCGCTGGTCGACACTCTGCGGCTGCTGGTGCCGCTGGATAATGCGTTGGTCGCGGTGATGCGGGCCGGGCGGGTGCCGCGTCTGCTGATCGACTTTGACTCAAAGAGCGGTGCTGCCGAGCAAGAAGAACTGGCAGATTACAGCGCCGGCATGTACCTGCTCGATCCGTTTTATCAGGCCGCCTGTGCCGGCATTGCCGACGGTTTGCACAGCCTCGAATCGGTGGCGCCCGACCAGTTCCAGCAGAGCGAGTATTACCTGAGCTACTTCCGCACTGTGGTGGGCGGTGACGAGTTGCAGTTCATGATCAACGTCGATGGCGCCGTGCTCGGTTTGTCGTTGGGACGCTCGACGCGATTCACGCTTGAGGAACAGGGGCGCCTGCTTTGCGTGCGCGATTGGGTGCTGGCGGCGATGCGCCGTCACCTGCAATTGATGCCGCCGGAAGGACCGGCCGCCGAGGCGGTGGCCGGGGATCTGGCGACCCTGCTGGATCGCTTCGACGCGCGTCTGTCAGTGCGGGAAATCGAAACGGCGCGCCTGATTCTTCAGGGCTTCTCAAGCAAGGCCATCGCCCAGCAGATGGGCATTTCCCC
Organism: Pseudomonas sp. Irchel s3h14; assembly: GCF_900187425.1. Classification (GTDB taxonomy): domain Bacteria; phylum Pseudomonadota; class Gammaproteobacteria; order Pseudomonadales; family Pseudomonadaceae; genus Aquipseudomonas. The sequence continues at coordinate 65,419 of NZ_FYDJ01000019.1, read as the reverse complement.
GGAGACGGTGAAGGTGCACCGGCGCAATCTCTATCACAAGCTCAATGTGAATGGGCATGGTGAGTTGTTTGCGCTGGTGTTGCAGCCGCGTTGACTGGGTACATCTGAGAGAGATTGATCGGCTTTCAGGCCCCCTTCGCGAGCAAGCCCGCTCCCACACTGGTTCTGTGAACGCCCGAGATCAAATGTGGGAGCGGGCTTGCTCGCGAAGGGGGCGACCCGGACTTACTGCCGAAACACCAACGCCTTCAACCCGCATTCAACATCGGCGTCCGGAAACTCCGGCGGATTGTCCAGCCGTTGCTCGAAACGTAGGCTCGGTGCTTCGCGGGTGACGCCGTCGATGAGGAAGTCTGCACCGAACGCCGGATCGTTCATGCACGCCAGCACCGTGCCCTGAGGGCTGAGCAATTCCGGCAGTCGGCGCAGCACGCGCTGGTAGTCCTTGGTCAGCAGAAAACTGCCTTTCTGAAACGACGGCGGGTCGATGATCACCAGGTCGTAAGGGCCCTTGCCGATCACCTTGCCCCAGGACTTGAACAGGTCATGACCGAGGAACGTCACCTTGCTCAGGTCGTGGCCGTTGAGCCGGTGATTGTCGCGGCCACGGCTCAGGGCCGGGCTGGACATGTCCAGATTGACCACGTGCGTCGCACCCCCCTCGATGGCTGCCACCGAGAATCCGCAGGTGTAGGCGAACAGATTCAGCACGCGCTTGCCCTGGGCATTGGCCCGCACCCAGTCGCGGCCATAACGCATGTCGAGGAACAGACCGGTGTTCTGTTTGCGGCCCAGGTCCACCCGATAATGCAGGCCGCCCTCGGTGATCGTCATCTCGTCGATTGCTTCCCCCAATAGCCACTCGGTGGTGCTTTGCAGCAGGTAGCGATGTTGCAGCAAGAGTGTATGCGCGCCGGATTGCGTCCACGCGGGCGATTGCGTGACGTCCATCAGCTTCTGTTTCAACGCCTCCAGCTGCGACGCTTCGGGTTCCTTGAACAGCGACACCAGCACCACGCCTTGCAACCAGTCCACGGTCAATTGCTCCAGCCCCGGCCAGCACCGGCCACGGCCGTGGAACAGCCGGCGGGTTTCGGCGGGGGCAGCCGCCAGAGCCGTCAGTAAATGGTCTTGGAGGGTGGAGAGAGCGTCAGCGTTCATCGGGCAGGGCCAGCAATTTGTTGGGGCGGCATTTTAACCACAATTGAGCCAAGGGCGGACCACAGGTTGTTGGGGGGTAGTTATCACGTTTAATTTAACTTTACGTGAGGATTTGGCGATCTGTCGGCTCGCATACTCGGCTCCAACGATCAACCGCCGGGAGCCGAACATGTCGCAGTTACCTGCTTCACCCACAGTCAGCACTCATCCTCGCTGGCTACGGCTGACCCATTGGCTGAACGCCCTGGCGGTGCTGGTCATGGTCACCAGCGGTTGGCGAATCTATAACGCGTCTCCGCTTTATGACTTCAGTTTTCCCAAGGCAATCACGTTGGGTGGCTGGCTCGGCGGCGCATTGCAATGGCATTTCGCGGCGATGTGGTTTCTGGCCGTCAACGGTCTTGTCTACCTGATCATCAACCTCGTCAGTGGTCGTCTGAAACGGCGCTTTTTCCCGGTTTCGCCTAAAGGTGTCCTGCATGACCTGTGGGCCGCGTTGAGAGGGCGATTGGGGCATGCCGACCTGAGTCATTACAACCAGGTGCAACGGGTGGCGTACCTGTTCGTGATGGTCGACATCACGCTGCTGGTGATTTCCGGGCTGGTGTTGTGGCAGTCCGTCCAGTTTCCGCTGTTGCGTGAGTTGATGGGCGGCTACGAAGGCGCGCGGCATGTGCACTTCATCGCGATGTCGCTGTTGGTGGCCTTTGTCGCGGTTCATCTGGTGATGGTCGCGCTGGTTCCAAAAACGTTGTGGGCCATGATTGTCGGTCGCAAGGAGGTTGTATGAAAAAGCGCATTCAAGGCTCAGGGCTGGACGAGTCGTCCATCCTGACAGACGCCAGAAAGATCCTCGCACCACAGATCGAGGACCGCTCACGGCGCTCGTTCCTGATGCGCAGCCTGACCCTCGGCGGCGTGGCCATGTTGTCCGGCTGCAACATCACCGACAACAAAAGCGTCGAAACCGCGCTGTCCTCGATGTCCCGCTTCAACGACAGGGTGCAGGGCTGGCTGTTCAATCCCAACGCCTTGGCACCGACCTATCCCGAGTCGATGATCACCCGGCCGTTTCCGTTCAATGCCTTCTACGGCATCGACGAGGCGCCGACGGTGGAGGAAGAGAGTTATCGACTGGAAGTGACCGGCATGGTCGCCGACAAGCGCAGCTGGCGCCTCGAAGAACTGCGTGCCATGGCCCAGACCGATCAGATCACCCGGCACATTTGCGTCGAAGGCTGGAGCGCGATCGGGCGCTGGGGCGGCGTGCGGTTCAGCGACTTCCTGAAGCGGGTCGGTGCCGACACGGATGCCAAATTTGTCGGCTTCAAATGCGCCGACGATTACTACACCAGCATCGACATGGCCACTGCGCTGCACTCGCAGACTTTGCTGGCGCTGACCTATGACGGCGCGGTGCTGCCGCGCGAATACGGCTTCCCGATGAAGCTGCGCATGCCCACCAAGCTGGGCTACAAGAATCCCAAACACATACAGGCGATTTTCGTCACCAACACCTATCCGGGTGGCTACTGGGAAGACCAGGGCTACAACTGGTTCGGTGGTAGTTGATGGCGCCTGGTCACTTCTCTGCGCAGCGTCCGCTGCGCTCATTCGCAACCTGTGCTTCAAGGAGTTTCATCATGAAAAAGTTAGCGACCACCGTACTGTCCATGTGCCTGGCGTTCGGCGCCGCGAGCGTGTTTGCCGCCGATGCAACAACCAGTAACAGCATGAGCAACGACAGCATGAGCAAGGATTCAATGTCTAAAGACGCCATGCACAAAGACACGATGAAAAAGGACGCCATGTCCAAGGATTCCATGAGCAAGGACGCGATGAAGAAAGACACCATGTCCAAGGACGCCATGAGCAAGGACGGAATGAAGAAGGACGCGATGTCCAAGGACACCATGAAAAAAGACGCGCCGTCGTACTGATCCGCACACTCTTCTTCGGGGCTAGACCCTGGTTTGCAGGCGCCCATACAGCGCTGTATGGCGCCTGATTTCATTGCCCGGTTGTATCAAAAATGAATTTCCGCCGAGTCCGCTGCTCATACCTGATAGGTAGCGGATTTAAGCGCGCGAAATCATTTAGGCAATCAGGGAGTGTCACGGTCATGAGTCCAGTATCGACGGCGGGCGATCATCTCCTTGGCGGGTTGATTCTTGTGGTTGAGGACGACCCGCTGATCCTGGAGTTTCTCTGCGAAATTCTTCAGGAAGAAGGCTTTGTGGTCGAACCGCAGATCAGCGCGGATGCCGCATCTGCGTACCTGGAGCAACATTCGGACGGCGTCCGTCTATTGCTCACGGACATCACCATGCCGGGCAAACTCAATGGCGCGGACCTGGCCAATCTGTTTGGCGACCGCTGGCCCGACAAACCGATCATGATCATGTCCGGTTACGAAACGCCGGAAAGCGCCGGGGTCAGGCATTCGGTGTCGTTCATCAAGAAACCATGGGCGCTTGGGCAGTTGCTGGACTGTGTGGAAGGTGCCTTGAAGTCGAAACGTACCCTGTAAATCTGCGGCACATCAGACCACCACAACCTGTCACGATGCGCCTTGTGGCGGGCCTATACTTCAAGAGTCGGCACACTCGGTGCGACCTGCAAGCGTGTTTGATGTATGGGGTGGCGCGTCGAGTGATCGTTCACGCAGGCCACGGCCTGCCTTCGTCGTAGGGAAGAGAAGATCATGGCGCGTAAATACATCGACTGCCGCGAGTTTCCAAGCGATGCCAAATGCTCGGTCGCACTGTCCGCAGACTCTGAAAACGAACTGCTCGAGGCCGCCGCACAGCATGCGGTCAGTGTTCACAAGCACACTGATTCACCGGAACTGCGTGCTCAACTGAAGACGATGTTTCACGACGGCACCCCGCCTGTTGAAGCACCGCGTCCTGCTTAGCAAGGAAATCCTCTGCAGGAGTTGCCGAAGGCTCGGGCCGCGTTCGGCAGCTCCTCGCAAATGCTACATTGTTCGGCGAACCCGCCTGGCACTTGCGAGAGGAAGCTCCCCCTTGTCTGCTCAAAAATCTGTCTTCAACACCCCGCACCGCGCTTTTCTGTTCGACATGGACGGCACCGTCCTCAATTCCATTGCCGCTGCCGAGCGGATCTGGGCGGCCTGGGCCTTGCGCCACGGCGTCGATGTCGAATCCTTCCTGCCCACCATCCATGGCGTTCGCGCCATCGACACCATCAATCGTCTGGCGTTGCCCGGGGTGGATGCCGAGGCTGAAGCGGCGTTCATCACCGAGGCGGAAATCGAGGATGTCGAGGGGATCATCGAAGTGCCTGGCGCGGCGAATTTCCTGAAGTCGCTGCCCGCCAACAAGTGGGCCATCGTCACCTCGGCGCCGAAGGCATTGGCGCTGCGGCGGATGGCCGCGGCGGGTATCCCGCAGCCTTTGGTGATGGTCACTGCCGAAGACGTCAGTGCCGGCAAACCCGATCCCGCGGGCTATCGACTGGCGGCCAAGCGCTTGGGCGTTGAACCGGCCGATTGCCTGATTTTCGAAGACGCCACCGTGGGCATTCTCGCCGCCGAGGCAGCGGGTGCGAACCTGATCGTGGTGACCGCGACCCACGACCATCCGCTCCAGACTCCGCACGCCACATTGGCCAGCTACGACTCGGTCGAGGCCCGGAAAGACGCCGACGGTCTCATCCGTCTAATGAAGATCTAATGTGGGAGCGGGCTTGCTCGCGAAGGGGTCAGCACATTCAGCATTGATGTCAACTGATCCACCGCTTTCGCGAGCAAGCCCGCTCCCACATTGGGGTTGTGTTGTTTTAGTAAACCCCGGGAATCAACCGCCAACTGCGGGCGCAATAAGCCTCGTATTCGCTGCCGAACTGCGCCCTTAACAGCCCTTCTTCGGAGTGAATGCGAGCGATCAGCGGGATCAGCGTCACCGCGGCCAGCAACAGGCCAACGCCGGAGCGAAAGGCCAGTGCCCAACCCACCGCAGTGATCATCAACCCCAGATAACTGGGGTTGCGCAAGGTGCGATAAATCCCGTCGGTGACCAGCGTGTGCCCCGGCTGAATCGCCACCAGTCCACTGAAACGCTTGCCCAGCACAAACACCGGCCACAGCCGCAGCGTGCCGCCGATGATGAACAACAACGCCCCGAGCCAGCGCACACCTTCGCCACCAAAGGTCCAGAAGTCGATTCGGTCGGTATAGGCCGGCAAATACCCGCTCAATAAACCGATCACCCCGAACGCAGGCAGCACCCAACGATTGGCCCGATCTTCACGTTCGCCGGAACTCAGGTTGACCTCAGTGAACAAAGATGCGATGGCCATCACCAAAGTGGCAAACACAATGACCACCAACGGTGCATGAGAGAAAAACGCCGAGAATCCGCCAAGCCCCCACACCGCGAGCCCAAGGTAGGCGAGGGTGGAAACAACGGCGAAAAACGCCAGTTTGGCCGAGATTTTCATAAGCACCTCGTGCTGATTCTTTTCAGTTTAGAGGCCCGGCGCCCCTCACGCGTTCAACCCGGCCCTGGCATTACGCCGAATCACCTGCGGCGGCTGTCCGAATGCCCGCAGGAAGGCTTCGCGCATGCGGCGGCAGTCGCTGAAGCCGGATTCTTCGGCGATCTGATCGAGGGTCAGGCGACCGCGTTCCAGCATCTGCCGTGCCGTTTCCAGGCGCAGGTTCTCGATGGCTTTGGCCGGTGATTGACCGGTTTCCGCCCGAAAGGCCCGGCTGAACTGCCGAGGGCTGAGGCGCGCGACGTCCGCCAGTTGCTCCACCGACAACGTCTCGGTGAGGTGTTCTCGCGCATAACCGAGGACGGTTTGAATCCGGTCGGATTTCGCTTCCAGTTCCAGCAGCGCCGAGTGCTGCGACTGGCCGCCCGCGCGGCGGTGGTACATCACCAGTTTTTGCGCCACGGAACGGGCCAGCGCGGCGCCGTGATCCTTTTCCACCATGGCCAGCGCCAGGTCGATGCCGGCGGTCATCCCGGCGGAGGTCCAGATCGATCCGTCGACGACGTAGATGCGATCTTCTTCAACCTTGATCGACGGAAACCGCGCTTGCAGCTCCCGGGCATAAGCCCAATGGGTGGTGGCGCGCCGTCCGTCGAGCAAACCGGCCTGGGCCAGGACGAACGCCCCGGAGCAGATCGACGCCGTGCGCCGAGCGGTTTTAACGTTTTCGCGCAGGTAGTTCAGTACGCCCTCGGGTGCCTGCTCGAGGATGGCATCGCCGCCGACCACGATCACCGTGTCGAACACCCGCTCACCAAAGGCCTCGGTGCCGACGTTCAGCCCACCGGAAGCGCGCAATGTTCGGCCGTCTTCGGACACCACGCTCACCTCATAAAGCGCCTCGCCAGCGCTGAAATTGGCGTACTCGAACACTGGCATGGCCGCCAGCGCCATGGACTGGAACCCTTCAAACACTACAAATGCCACGGAAGTCATCGAGATGTCCTCAAAAGGTCATGTCTGAAAAACGTACTTTAAACGTCATTTGAGACGAGCGTTAGACCCTTTATAACGGTTCACACCCGGCGACGTTATCGCCTCACTGTGAAGGAAATCGACATGGCCCTCTCATCCAAAGGTACCGCTCTGATCACTGGCGCTTCTTCGGGCATCGGCGCGGTGTATGCCGACCGTCTGGCCCGGCAGGGTTACGACCTGATTCTGGTCGCCCGCAGCCAGGCGAAACTGAACGCCCTGGCCAGCCACCTGAGTAACGAAACCGGCCGCGCCGTGGAAGTGGTCGCCGCGGATCTGAAAGACAAGGCCGACGTGCGGCGGGTCGAAGAAATTCTACGCTCCGACGCCAGTATCACCCTGTTGGTCAACAACGCCGGGGTCGGCGCCGTCATGCCGCTGCTCGGTAGCCCGGTGGATGACATGGAAGACATGATCACCCTCAACGTGACCGCTTTGATGCGTCTGGCTTACGCGGTGGTGCCTGGCTTCGTCGCTCGCGGCACAGGAACTGTGATCAATATCTCCTCGATCGTTGCCATCGCCCCGGAAATTCTCAACGGCGTGTATGGCGGGACCAAGGCGTTTGTCCTCGGCCTGAGCCAATCCATGCACCGCGAATTGGCGGACAAAGGCATTCGGATCCAGGCCGTGCTGCCCGGCGCTACCGCCACCGACTTCTGGAGCGAGGCCGGAAACCCGGTGGAAAATCTGCCGCAAGAGATCGTGATGTCTGCCCAGGACATGGTCGATGCCGCGCTGACGGGCCTGGCGCAAGGCGAAGTGGTGACCATTCCGGGCCTGCACCAAGGCAACCAGTGGGACGCCTACGAAGCTCAGCGCCAGACGCTGTCAGGCTTGTTTGGCAACTCCACGGCAGCACCGCGTTATCGCTGAAGCGGTAGCCGCCAGGCAGGGTGAACTAAGCTTGGATAAGGACCGTTCACCCTTAAGGAGCACCACCATGCTTCATATCAGAACGCCCTTGATTCTGCATCCAGACCTGTCGACCCCAGCCCGACGAATCTGGCTCAAGCTGGAAAACCTGCAACCCAGCGGCTCATTCAAACTTCGCGGTATTGGGCTCTTGTGCAGTCAGGCGGCGCAGCAGGGTAAGCGTAAAGTGATCTGTCCTTCCGGCGGCAATGCCGGGTTCGCCACCGCCGTGGCTGCCGCCAGACTGGGGTTGAAAGCCTGCATTGTGGTGCCGAGCACCACGCCGGAAACCACCCGCGCACGGATCAGGAAAACCGGTGCCGAGGTGATCGTCCATGGCAAGGTCTGGGACGAAGCCAATCTACGGGCCAAGGAACTCGCGCAGGGCGCGGACACCGAATACGTGCCTGCCTTCGATCACCCGGTGCTGTGGGAAGGGCACAGCACGATGGTCGATGAAATCCTCGAGGATTGCCCTCAGGCCGATGCGCTCGTGATGTCGGTAGGGGGCGGAGGTTTGCTGGCGGGGATTCTCACCGGATTGATCCGTCACCATCGCATGGACTGCCGGATCATCGCGTGTGAAACCCAGGGTTCTGCGTCTTTTGCCGCCGCTGTCAGTGCCGGACATCCGGTCAAATTTCCCCGAATCGATACGGTCGCCAAGTCGCTCGGCGCGACGCAGGTGGCCGCCTGGCCGGTGCAGCATATCCTCGATTTCCCCCACGAGTGCGTGGTGCTCAGCGATGACGAGGCGATCATGGGCGTGGTCCGTTACGCCAACGACCTGCGTCAGTTGGTCGAACCAGCGTGCGGCGTTTCGTTGGCAATTGGATACCTGGACCATCCGGCGATTGCCGGTGCCCATGATGTGGTGATTGTGGTGTGCGGCGGCGTGAGCATCAGCGCGCAACTGGTGGCGGGTTGGGCGCGATTATCCACGGGTGCTGAAACAAGGTAGGGCTGCAAACGCTATCCTTGCGCCGCAAGCCCCACCGCTACTTTTTCAGCCTTTATTTGCCTGCAGCTACGCCTTCCTGGACGAGGATTGCTCTGGCCAGGTCTTCGTCGCTGGCGTTGAGGCCGGGATTTTCCAGACGAACCTGCTTTAAGTACGACTCCAGATAAACACCACGAATCGCGCCGCCACTGGCAACGAAGCTGGAGGCGTCATCCCGAGCCGGAATCACCCGTTTGTCATCCTTGAACGTCGAGTACAGCGATGCGGATACCCCGGCTGACGTGGCGACATCGCCCGCATCCACATCGGCCATAGCGGAGCCGAAGGGTAAACACAGCAAAAGGGAAGAGATGATAGTCAGACGGCGCATGACGGTGTCCTCTGAAAGCGAGTAGCAAAAAAGGAAGTACCACATCTGTAGGATGCGTGGCGGTCGTCAGGAGTTCCCTGTCGATGCGTGATCAGTCCAATGCCTGCGCCTGAAAAAGCTCAACCCCTCGCAGCACACACGATGATCTTCACCAGTAGCGCTGGATCAGCCAGCTTTGCTTCGCCGCAAGCGCGGGCCGGAGCATGGCCTGCCGGTACCCAGGCATCCCACACGGCCTTCATCGCCTCGAAGTCCGCCATGTCGGTGAGCGTCTACTTCAGCCTGACCGAAATCGGTGTTCAGTTCAGTTCGTTCCAGGCGTCAACCCCGCCGCTTTCAAAACTGCAGTGTCGCCCCGGTCGTCAGCCACTGATCCCGCTCGCCAGTCAGATTGCGCCCCAGCACCAGATCGACGTCGATCCGCTCGCCAATGTGCAGCCGTGGCCCGGCCTGCCACGCCTGTTCGCCGCCTTGTTGTCCGTAGCGTTCGGCGATCAACGTCAGGGAGCGGGCGAGGTCGTATTCCACGCCGGTGCCCCAGGTCCAGCGATGGTTCTGTTCACCGTCATCATAGGCGTGGGCCCAGCCGGCATTGAGGTTCAGGCGCAGGGTTTCCAGCGGTTGGTAGGTCAACGGCAGGTTCAGCTCACCGCCGTCGAAGGCATGGGCGCGATTGACGGCAACGTGCGCGGTGCCGGCCAGCGCCAGGGCAAGGCCGAGGTCGTCCCAAGCAAACAGCTGCGCCTTGAATTGCGGGCTCAGTTGGGTTTGCGCTTCCCCATCCTCGCGGCTGTGCTGTACGGCGGCACCGAGTTGCACAGAGGGCAGGCCTTTGAACGTGCAGTCCTGGGACACCACGCTGTTGCTGGATGAACTGTGCCGGCCATTCTGATACCAGGCGTCGATGTTGCATTCGCCGGGGGCGTTGATGGCCGCGTCATCCACGGTATACGAACCGCCGGCGGCGCGAGCGTTGGACAGGGTGGTCAGCAGTGTGATCGCGCTCAGAGTGAGGCTGATGAACAGCAGATTGCGTCGTAGTGTCCGCCCCAGGGAGGGCGGCAAGTCGCGCACGAAAGAGGAGAACAAGCGTGTTGGCTTTTGCATGAAAATGGTCTCGAAAATTGTGTTGGCAGGCGCGACTTAGTCGCGATCCTCTACCGTTAAGGTTTGCAAGCCGCACGTCCGGGCCTGTGCGACCAGTTCTTCAGTGTCTTCACCGCCGGGCAGGGCGATGACCACGTCGGGGCGGCTGTCGTGCAGCATGAAGTGGTTGCGCAGGCGTTCGGCCAGTTTGCCGTGGCGTTGCCAGTTGGGCGGGTAGCGCACGATGTCGGCGCCGTGTTCACGGGCCCATTCCTCGATGTCGGCGCCCAGGTATTGATTGCCGCCATGGATCAGCACCTGCACCGGGTGCAGGCGCTGGAAGGCGTCGAGCACGCTGCGGCATTGGCGGCTGTCGGCGTAATGGCGGCCGGCACAAATCAGGACGCGCATGGCGAGGCCTCCTTGGCCTGATCATCGCCCAACGGCTCACCCGCCCGTTCCAGCAGCGGATAGGCGAGGGCGGCGATGTGGTGGTGTACCCGACGATAGTCACGAAGCACGCGCTGAAAGATGTCGCCGGATTCAGCCCAGGTGTTTTTGTCCTCCTGCAGTTTGCGAAAATGCTGACGGCTGGCGTCGGCTTCGAGTCGCCGGACGCTCTCCTTGCGGCTGATCAACTGGTGCGCGGTGGCAATGTCTTCGCGCAGGAACACGGTGATCGCCAGGCTCAGGCTTTCCAGCAGCGCCTCGTGCAACGGCGCAATGTTGCGCAACTCGAACACCGAAAAGTGTTCGCCGCGGCGCAAGCGGCGCATGGCCAACTGCGTGAGGCTGCTGGAAAGAATGTCCGCGGCGTGTTCGAGGTTGATCACAAACGTGAGGATTTCCTGGGCGCGATCGGCATCGCTGTCGCTGATGCCTTCCTGGCCAATGTCCGCCAGATAGGCGCGAATCGCCGCGCTCAACAGGTCCGTGGATTGATCGATGCGCCGCACCTCATCGGCACAGGCCGGCGCCGAGGTATGGAACAGCTGCAGCGTGCGCTCAAGCATTGCCGAGAGCATGTCGGCGATGCGCAGGGCTTCGCGGGCGGCGTTGGACAGGCCGATGTTGGCCACCTCCAGCCCGGCTTCGTCGAGGTAGCGCGGCATGCCCGGATCGACATCCCGCGCCGGCTCCGGCAACAGGCGAGTCAGCAGTCTGGCCATGGGCTCGGTGAAACCGATGAACACCAGCGCCAGCAAAAGGTTGAAGCCGGTGTGCAGGTAAACCACCAGCGCCGCCGGATCGAGATTCAGCGATGCCAGCCACCCGGCCAAGGGCAACACCACCGCCGCACCCAAGGCCCGCACCAGCAGATTGCCGAGGGGCAGGCGCCGGCCGACGTTCGAGCCGGCATTGATCACCGACGGTAACGCACCGCCAATGTTCACCCCGAGCACCAGCGCGACGATGGTCGATGCCGAGAGCATTCCGGTGGCGGCCAGGGACACGATCAGCAGCACCACGGCCACGCCCGAATGGCAGAGCCAGGTAAGGATCAGCGCTACCAGCAGCGCAATCAGCAGGTCGCCGTCGAGGCTTTGCATGATCAGCTGGAACACGGGCGTGCCTTCCACGTCGGCCAGTGTCGAGCCGAGCATATGCAGGGCCATCAGCATCAGCCCCAGGCCGATCAATGCACAGCCGACGCTCTCGAAACGCGAGTCATCCCGCAGCCTGAAGACGGTCAGGCCTGTCAGTAAAACGATGGGTGTAAGGATCGAAATGTCAGCGCTCAGCAGCTGCACCACCAGGGTCGAACCGATGTTGGCGCCGAGCATCATCGCCAGCGCCGGGGCCAGGCCCAGGGTGCCGGCGGCGGTGAACGAGGTGGCCATCAGGCTGACGGCGGTGCTGCTTTGCAAGACGCCGGTGATGCCGATGCCCGCTAGCAGGGCCAGCCAGCGGTGGTTGAGGTGCCGGCCCATCCAGTGGCGCAGTGGCGTGCCGAAGCCGCGCAACAGCGCCGAAGAAATCATGTGCGTGCCCCACAGCAACAATGCAATGGCGCCCGCGAGGTTGATCAGTAGAGTCGTTCCCGACATGAGAACTCTCCTTTATTTCGTGTTGCATTGATCGAATTGCTGAACACAAAACCCTGTGGGAGCGGGCTTGCTCGCGAAAGCGGTGGGTCAGTCAACATCAATGCCGAATGTCATACCGTATTCGCGAGCAAGCCCGCTCCCACATGGATGGCGGTGTTCAATCCATTTGGGCTTGTCTTACGCCATCAAAACCACTGCTTGAACCGGCGGATGTAGATCGTCTTCATGGTCTGCGCCACCACGCAGTAGCTGAGCAAAGTACCCACCAGCCAAGGGAAGTATTCCCATGGCAACGGCACCAGGCCGACCAGCGCGCCCAGCGGCGAGAACGGGATGTAGATGCCCAGGCAGATCACTACGCCGGTCGCGAGAATCACCGGCAATGCAGCCGTGCTCTGGAAGAACGGAATCTTCTGAGTGCGCAGCATGTGCACCACCAGCGTCTGCGACAGCAATCCTTCGATGAACCAGCCAGACTGAAACAGGCTCTGCATTTCCACGCTGTTGGCGGCGAACACGTACCACATCAGGGCAAACGTGGTGATGTCGAAGATCGACGAGGTCGGCCCGATCCACAGCATGAAGCGGCCGATGTTCTTCGCATCCCACTTGCGCGGTTTGCGCAGGAACTCTTTGTCCATCTTGTCCCACGGCAACGCCAGCTGAGAGATGTCGTACATGAGGTTTTGCAGCAGCAGGTGGATCGACAGCATCGGCAAAAATGGAATGAACGCACTGGCCACCAGCACTGAGAACACGTTGCCGAAATTGGAGCTGGCGGTCATGTTCAGGTACTTCATGATATTGCCGAAGGTTTCGCGGCCCTTGAGCACGCCTTCTTCGAGCACCATCAGGCTCTTTTCCAGGAGGATGATGTCCGCCGATTCCTTGGCGATGTCCGTGCCGCTGTCCACCGAGATCCCGACGTCGGCATCGCGTAGCGCCGGGGCGTCGTTGATGCCGTCGCCGAGGAAACCCACGGTGTGACCGTTGCCTTGCAGTGCCTTGAGCACCCGGGATTTTTGCAGCGGTGTCAGCTTGGCGAACACCGTGCGTTCTTCGACCCGCAGCTTGAGGGTGGTGTCGTCCATGTGCTCGATGTCTTGGCCGAGCAGCGGCGAGCCTGGATCGAGGCCGACTTCACGGCAGATCTTGCAGGTGACCACGGCGTTGTCGCCGGTCAGCACCTTGACCGTCACGCCCATGTCGCGCAGTGCGGCAATGGCCGGGCCGGCAGTTTCCTTTGGCGGGTCGAGGAAGGTCAGGAAGCCGCGAATCACCAGGTCGCGCTCATCGGCGGTTTTGTACTGGTTTTTGCTTTGGGTTTTCGGGATTTCGCGGGTGGCAACCAGCAGTACCCTGAAACCGTCCTCGTTGTACTCGTTGGCCAGGGCCAGCAAGTCTTTGCGTCGCTGTGCATCCAGCGCGACCACCTGGCCGCTTTCATTGATGTGGCTGGCGATGCTGAGCATTTCCTCGACCGCGCCCTTGCACACCATCAGGTGATCGTCGCGGCTGTCCTTGACGATGATCGACAGGCGCCGACGGACGAAGTCGAACGGCAATTCGTCGACTTTGCTGTAGGCGAACGGCACACGGAACGTTGGATTAGCGTTGGCGAATTGCACCACGGCCTGGTCCATCAGATTCTTCAGACCACTCTGGTGATGGCTATTGAGCCACGCCAGTTCGAGGATCGAATCGTCGCGCCGGCCGTGGCTGTCGACGTGGTGCTCGAGGATGATCTTGTCCTGGGTCAGGGTGCCAGTCTTGTCGGTGCACAGCACGTCCATCGAACCGAAGTTCTGGATCGCATTGAGGCGCTTGACCACCACTTTTCGCTTGGCCATAGCCATGGCGCCTTTGGCCAGGTTGGCGCTGACGATCATCGGCAGCATTTCCGGGGTCAGGCCAACGGCAACGGCCAGGGCAAACAGGAACGCATCGCCCCAGTCACCCTTGGAGAAGCCGTTGAGCAGGAACACAATCGGTACCATCACCAGCATGAAGCGGATCAGCAACCAACTGACGCTGTTCACCCCACGGTCGAACGCGGTTTGCGCCCGCGAGCCGACGATGGCTTTGGCCAGTGAGCCGAAGTAAGTCCGAGCCCCGGTAGCCACCACCACAGCCTTGGCCGTGCCGCTGACCACGTTGGTGCCCATGAAACAGATGTTCGGCAGGTCCAGCAGGTTCGACTGATCTGGCGCGCTGCTGTTGGCGGACTTTTGCGCCACATTGCCCAGGGTGTCGTACTTCTCGACCGGCAAGGCTTCACCGGTCAGCACAGCCTGGCTGATAAACAGGTCGCGGGATTCGATCAGGCGGATGTCGGCCGGGATCATGTCGCCAGCGCTCAACTGAACGATATCGCCGGCCACCAGATCGCGCATCGGCACTTCACGCAGCACCGATTTTCCGTCCTTGTGCTCGCGACGCAGCACGGTAGCGGTGGTGCGCACCATCGCCTTGAGGGCTTCGGCGGACTTGGCCGAGCGGTATTCCTGCCAGAACCGCAGCAGGCTGCTGAGGCTGACCATGGTCATGATAATGATGACCTTGGTCAGGTCGGCGTCATCCGCTTCACCGTTGCTGATCGGCAGCCAGTAGTCAGTGAAGAAACTGATGCCGGCCAGGGTCAGCAGCACATAGATGAAGGGATTGTTCAGGGCTTTGAGCAGTTGGATGAGGGCGTGAGGCGGCTTGTCGTGGGCCACTTCGTTGTGACCGTTGCGTGCGAGGCGGCCCTGGGCTTCGAGTTCGGTCAGGCCGTCAGCGGTGGCGTTGAGGTTGGTCAGCGTGATGGCCAGGCCGTTCTGCGCTTCCCGTGCGGCGCGCATCGACAGCTTGGCGTTGTCGTTGCTGGCGCCTTGGGCGGTTTTCTTTGCGGTTTTTACAAGGGTCATTGCTGTGCTCCTGCCGCCGGCTCGCGGCACGACACACAGGCACCTCAGCTAATTAAAGACGAGCGCACGTATGTCGAGCCGCCAATAAGCGATCGATACTGATAGTTGCGTTTTTAATATTTGGTGTTCGCTGTCCGTCGATTGGAAAGTGACGGGCAGCGAACCGTCTACTGGCTTCGTCCATAACTAACTCACTATTTAACAGGCAATAAGAAGTTGCCGAATTCCTTGATAAGGAAAACGTTAATGAAGGACTTTTAAAGTGCCTTCAGCTCAATTGAAAGTGCGCGCCCCGAGGAACAGGCCGAACATCAGGCCGGCCTGGTGGAACAGGTGCGCGATGCGCCGACTCGGTGGTTCCTGGCTATCGTCGAGGCTCCAGCGTTGCTGAAGCTGACCCGTCATCGGGCAGACGCGCCAGTTGGCACGCAGTTGCGCCTTGGCAGGGGAGGAAGGGCTGGAAAATGGTGCGCTGGACCGGGCTGTGGCAGGACGCTCACGGCAGAGCTTGACCCGCATGGTCGAGGCAAAGGCGTGTACGCCGGGTATTACAGTGGATTTGAAATTCATAACATACCTCTGGACCGGACTGACGCCGGCGAGGCAAGTTACGGTGGAGCATCAAGCTCTAGCGCAGCTCACCCGACCGAAAAGTCGAGTCCCGTCATGTTCTGGGTTATGTGCCAGAGCCTGCGAATTCGCAGTCACCCGGCAGCGACTAGATGCTGTGTCCATTGGATTCTTTTGTGAGTTGAAAAAAGGCCTGTGAAACCGGCCCGCGCAATTTACTCAGGCAGGTGGGTGAAGTCAACCTTCAATAGTTCGTTAAAGCGCAATTGAATGGAAAAACCTCGGATCCGGTTATTGAAGTTAGAACTTGTTCAGGTAAATGACAGTTAATTGTCATTTTTATGATGCACACTGTAGGAGCAAAGCTTGCTCGCGATGGCGTCGGATCTGGCGCAGTACATAAACATGTTTAACGACGTCTGTTTAACGACACTCGGTGTTACGTCATAAGCGGCTACAACACCTTGCGTCGTTACCTACGCGTACGCCAGAATCCGCCGGCTTGTGCGGCTATGGGGCAGGCTATATCGTTTCCCGGTCACTGCAAAACAGTGATCGGGTTTGGTAGCCCGCTACGAAGTCGCATGGCAACACCTTATGCAGTCTCTTTTCGGGACTCTGCTTTTATGGTGGTCATGCGTGGGGCTCCATTGTGAGCGCCGGGTTTTCCCAACTTCGACCGGTCTACCAACCCACGTATGGCCGCCACCCTTCGTTTGGTAGCGAGGGTGATGGCTCCTCAATATTGCAAGTTGGAGCTTCATCTATGTTCAAAGTTACGCCCAACCCCCCGAATACCGGTCCGATACCCTACGACGCCTTTATTGATCTTGACCCCAAGAAAATGAAAGAGGCGGCCGACCGCGCACTCAGCTTCTACCTCAACCCCGGGGCGTCGAAAACGCAGATACCGCCCCGCAAACCCAGCACCATTTTCACCATCGACGCAGCGGTGGATGACGAAACGTTGCTCGTCGAGGCCTGTGAATCGTTGGCATCAGCCAGTGCCATGGTCAACGATCTCGCCGACGTAACGGACGGCCCGCGACGGCAAACGGTGCTGGTGCTGCAACGGGTGATCATGTTGGGTGAGTTAGCGGTCAATCGGGTTTTGGATAACCACAAGCCTGGGTAGCAGCCAGGCACTGTAGGAGCAAAGCTTGCTCGCGATGGCGTCAGGCCTGACACGCCGCGTCATCGTTCATCGCGGGCAAGCCTCGCTCCTACAGCACTCGCATCACTCGTGACAATCCAGAACAAATGTATTGCCCATTCCTGTCTGTTTCCCCACAGACGGGCTGGGTACCTTGGGTCCACTGCAACCTCACAAGGACCCCCTCATGCTGAACCGATTGGTACTGCCGTTTGCCCTGTTGTTCACCCTCAATGCCGCCCTCGCCGCGGATGCCGAGAAATGGTATCCGTCAAAATACGGCGCCAACGATGAAATCGGCGCGCTGAATCTGCTCAACGCCGAGTCGGTGATCAACGCCTCGAAACTGATCAAGACCGGCAAAACCTACCCCTTGGCCGTGCCCATCGACAAGACCCTCCCGGCTTTTCGCCATCGCAGCTTCAACCTGACCAACATCCAGCCGGGCGAGGCCGGTGGCACGACCATGGGCCCGAACAAATTCACCTTCAACGATGAACTGGTGGTGGGCTGGACCGGCGTCGGCACTCAGCTCAACGGCATCGGCCACATCGGCATCGACAACGTTTATTACAACGGCAATCGCGCCGCCGATTTCGTGACCGTCGAAGGGGTCAAAAAGCTCGGCATCGAAAAGGTCCCGCCCATCGTCACCCGAGGCGTGGTGCTGGACATGACTGCGGTGTACGGCAGCGCCATCGTGCCGGAGAAAACCGAGTTCAGCGTTGCCGACATTCAGAAGGCTTTGGACCTGCAAGGCATCAGCATTCAGAAGGGCGATGTGGTGCTGTTCAACACCGGTTGGCTGGAGCTGCTGGGCAAGGACAACGAGAAATTTCTCGCCGTGGAACCGGGCATCGGCATGGACGCGGCCAAGTGGCTGGTGGACAAACAGATCGTCGCGTTCGGCGGTGACACCTGGGCTTCGGAAATCTACCCGGCGAAAGATGGCCAGGAGTTCCCGGTCAACCAATTCATGCTGGCGAAAAACGGCATCTACAACCTTGAGTTGATCGACAGCCGAGCGCTGGTGAAAGACAAGGCCTGGGAGTTCATGTTTGTCCTCGGCCAGCCGCTGTACAAGGGTTCGACCCAGGTCAACATCAACCCGGTCGCCATTCGCTGACAGGTCTGTAGGAGCATGGCTTGCCCGCGATGGCGTTCTTGAGATCGCCATCGCGGGCAAGCCATGCTCCTACGAAAAACAACGTCCTTTGAATCGAGAACACACGGACATGCTGCTGGCGATATTCTCCAGCCTGATCGATTATCGGGAACGAGGGCTGGCGTGAAAGGAGCGGAGGGCAGGTGAGCGTCGATATCGAATGCGTGGTGGTCGGGGCCGGTGTGGTCGGGCTGGCGGTCGCCAGAGCCCTGGCCCGCAGCGGGCGGGAAGTGATCCTGGTCGAGGCGGGCGAGGGGATTGGTGCGGGCATCAGTTCGCGCAATTCGGAAGTGATCCACGCCGGCATTTACTACCCGAGCGGCAGCCTTAAGGCGCAATTGTGCGTGGAGGGTAAGCAACGCCTTTACGCTTATTGCGATGAGCGCGGCGTCGATTATCGGCGCCTGGGCAAGCTGATCGTGGCCACGGATGACGGTCAGTGCGCGGCCTTGCAGAAGTTGTTGGCGCAGGGTCGCAGTAATGGCGTCGATGACCTGCAATGGCTGGACGCCGAACAGGCGCGGGAACTTGAACCTGCAGTGTCCTGCGTCGCTGCGCTCTGGTCGCCGTCCACCGGGATCGTCGATTCCCATGCCTTGATGCTGGCGCTTCAGGCGGATGCCGAGGCCAGCGGCACGTCGCTGGTTTTTCATACGCCACTGGCGTCGGCCCGTTGCACCGAGCAAGGTTTCGAACTGCAGATGGGCGGCGACCAACCGATGGCCTTGAGCTGCCGCGAGTTGATCAATTGCGCCGGACTGTTCGCGCCTGAGGTGGCGAGCCGGATTGAGGGCCTGCCATCTCAGTACGTTCCCGAGGCACGATTGTGCAAGGGCAGCTATTTCAGTTTCAGCGGCCGGGCGCCGTTCCGGCATTTGGTATATCCGGCACCGGAGAGCGCGGGGCTGGGGGTGCACATGACGCTGGATCTGGGCGGTCAGGCGCGCTTCGGGCCGGACGTCGAATGGGTCGATCAGGTCGATTATCGTGTGGATCCACGCCGAGCCGATGGCTTCTACGAGGCGATTCGGCGCTACTGGCCGGCGTTGCCCGATAACAGCCTGCAACCGGCCTACAGCGGCATCCGCCCGAAAATCACCGGACCGACCGAACCGGCGGCCGACTTCGTCATTAGTGGCCCGGCTGAGCATGGTGTGCCGGGGCTGGTGAACCTGTTCGGTATCGAGTCACCGGGCTTGACCAGTTGCCTGGCGCTGGCTGATCGGGTGACGACGATATTAGCCACACCACGACCGGTGTAGCAGCTGTCGAGCAACGCGAGGCTGCGTTCGGCTGCGTAGCAGTCGCCAATTCAGACTCCGCGGTCTATCAGGTAAACCGCGTGTGCAGGATTTACGACTGCTTCGCCGCCGAACGCAGCCTCGCGTTGCTCGACAGCTGCTACACAGGTCACGGAGCTACCGGTAATCAGCGTTTGCAATGCCGCTCGCCCTGAGGGCTATGCTTGGCAGTGCGCCCATCACAATGGGAGACCTCCAATGATCAACGTACGCACTGCCCGCATGCTTGCCGATTACAAACGCTGGGCCAATCAACGCCTCTTTGACAGCCTGGCCGCACTGCCACCGGGTGAGGTCAATAAAGAGCGCGTGTCGGTGTTCAAGAACATGATCGGCACCCTGAACCACATCTACGTGGTGGACTGCATCTGGCGGGCCCACCTCGAAGGCCGAGGGCACGGCTTTAAAACTTCACACGATCTGCTGCATCCCGACCTCGCTGAGTTGCGCCTGGCGCAAAAGGACATCGATCACTGGTACTGCGACTGGAGCGAACGGCAGACCGATGCTTCGCTGGATAAACCCGTCGAGTTCAGTTTTGTCTCGGGGGAAAGCGGCATCATGAGCGCCGGCGCGATACTGATGCATGTGGTCAATCACGCCAGTTATCACCGCGGCTGGGTGATCCAGATGTATTTCGAGATCCCGGTCATGCCACCGGTCACTGACTTGCCGGTGTACCTGCGTGAGACCGACCCCGCATCTTTCCAATCGATCAGTGCCCCGGCAGCGGCGCCGACATGTGTTGGGAAATTCGCGAGCGCAACCAACGTTCTGCCGGATCGTTATCGTTGACCCCGTTCCAGACCATGGACAGTTCGGACGGCACGATGTCAAACGGCGGGTCGTCGGCCCGCAGCTGGCTGCTGCCTTCGATCAGCGCGCACGCCGCGTAGTCCGGCACCGTGGCGAGCATGTCGGTGCCGGCCAGCAAGGCGCGCAGACCGGCGAATTGCGGCACCGCCAGCACCACCCGACGCGAGCGGCCGATACGTGCGAGGTCGTTGTCGATGGCCCCGGTCAAATCCCCGGAAAACGACACCAGCGCGTGCGGACGTTCGCAGTATTCATCCAGGGTCAGGGTGCCGGGACGATTGTCGCCGCGCAGGATCTTCACGCTCAGGTCACGCAACTTCTTGCGCTTGGCGTTGGCCGGCAGCTCCGTGGTGTAGCTGATCCCGACGGAAATCTCCCCGGTGGAGAGCATCGACGACATCAGCAGGAAATTCACCCGACGCACCACCACCACGACGTTCTGCGCCTCTTCGCGTATTTGCTTGAGCAGCGGCGGAAACAGACCGAACTCGGCGTCGTCGGACAGGCCGATGCGAAACACATCGCGGCTGGTGGACGGGTCGAAATCCTTGGCCCGGCTGACCGCGCCGGAGATGGTGTCCATCGCCGGCTGCAATTCCTTGAGGATCGCCAGGGCCCGCTGTGTCGGCTCCAGCACGCGACCGTTACGCACCAGCAACGGGTCGTCGAACAGGTCGCGCAACTTGGCCAATGAGGCGCTGACGGCGGGCTGACCGAGAAACAGCTTCTCCCCGGCCCGGGTCAGGTTCTTTTCGAACATCAGGGTTTCGAAAATCACCAGCAGGTTCATGTCGACGCGGCGCAGGTCGTTGCGGTTCATGCGGGCTTCTCGCTGGGTTTCGGGATCTTTTCAGTAAAGCACCAAACCCAAGTGAGCAAATAAACGACGATGTTCGATCGTTCCCACGCTCTGCGTGGGAATGCCTCAAGGGACGCTCTGCGTTCCAGCTCGCGAAAGGGACGCGGAGCGTCCCGGGCTGCATTCCCACGCAGAGCGTGGGAACGATCATGTGGCCGGGCCCGGCTCGGTCAGCACTTTCCTGAACGTTTCCACCAGCGGTCGCAAATTGATCCGGTGCCACGCGGCCCACAGCGGTGTGGTGAAGGAAATCCACGGCACTTCCCGCAGCACCACGCCCGGCGGTGCGTTGCGGCTCAGGCCTTTCTGGATCATGGCGATGCCCAGCCCCGATGCCACCAATCCCAACGCGGTAAACGGTTCAGTGGCTTCCATACGAATGTCCGGGGTGAAACCGGCGCGGATGCAGGCGCTGACGAAGTCGTCGCGGCTGGCGGCGTCCTGGCGGGGTTGCACGCCGATCCATTCCTGATCGGCCAGGTCTGCCGGGGTCAGTGTTGGGTTGTTCGCCAAAGGATGATGTTCGGGCAGGGCCAGCAGCATCGGATCGTCCAGCACCTGGAAACCCAGCAGGTCCGGGTCGTCGGCGACGGGCGGTTCGCTGACCAGCGCGATATCCAGACTACGCTGACGCAGGCCTTCGAGTTGTTCGGAGGAATTCAGGTTGTACAGCGCGACGTGCACGTTCGGTCGGTCGACCCGCAGCACCCGCAAGGCATTGGGCAAGACGCCGGCGTGCATGGCGTTTTCGATGTAGCCGATGCACAAGCCGCCTTCTTCGCCACGACCGAGGCGCTTGCCCAGGGATTCCAGGCGATTGGCGTGGGTCAGCAGGGCACGGGTTTCGGCCAGAAAAGTCTGGCCATCGCGGGTCAGGCGAATGCGTTGCTGGCTGCGTTCAAACAGGGTCAGCCCCAGGCGCTCTTCGAGTTGGGCGATCTGCCGGCTAAGCGGTGACTGGGAAATGTGCAGGCGTTCGGCGGCGCGACCGACGTGTTCTTCTTCGGCGACGGCGACGAAGTAGCGCAATTGGCGGATGTCGATCATGTCAGACCTCTGGGGACTCAAGTGCTGCGTATTATGTCTTGGACGGTCCGATCATCGCAATCTAGGATCTGCTCAACGGTCACCTCTGATGACCCCTGACACTCAAGAGGAAAAACCCATGAGCTTGAAAGACAAATTGCCTGGCACCCTCGGTTTCGGCACCGCCCCATTGGGCAACATGTTCCGTGCCATACCTGAAGAAGAGGCGATGGC
The DNA here is from genome assembly GCF_900187425.1 of Pseudomonas sp. Irchel s3h14. GTDB lineage: Bacteria > Pseudomonadota > Gammaproteobacteria > Pseudomonadales > Pseudomonadaceae > Aquipseudomonas. The sequence continues at coordinate 43,352 of NZ_FYDJ01000019.1, read as the reverse complement.
CACCGTCCACGCTGCCTGGGATGCCGGAGTGCGTTACTTCGACACCGCGCCGTTTTACGGTTCGGGCCTGTCGGAAATTCGTCTGGGCGCCGCGCTGGCCCAGTACAACCGCGATGACTATGTGCTGAGCAGCAAAGTCGGCCGAGTGATTCTTGATGAAGTTGAAGATGCGGCGGCCCGTGACTTGGGCGAAAAAAGCGGTGTGTTCGAACACGGTCGCCCGAACAAGATCGTCAACGACTACAGCGCCGACGCCACGCTGCGCTCCATCGAAGACAGCCTCAAGCGCCTGCAAACCGATCGTCTGGACATCGTCTGGGTGCATGACATCGCCCAGGACTTCTACGGCGATCAATGGCTGGAATACTTCAATCAGGCCCGCACCGGCGCCTTCAAAGTACTGACCCGTTTGCGCGAAGAAGGCGTGATCAAGGGCTGGGGCCTGGGCGTGAACAAGGTCGAACCTTGCGAACTGACCCTTGATCTGACCGAAGCCCAGCCGGACGGTTTTCTGCTGGCGGGTCGCTACACGCTGCTCGACCACGATCGTGCCTTGCAGCGTTTGATGGACGCCGCGTTGGCACAGAATGTCGAGATTGTGGTCGGTGGTCCTTACAGCTCGGGCATTTTGGCCGGCGGTGCACACTTCGAGTACCAGAAAGCCAGCCCGGCGATCATCAACAAAGTCGAGCAGATCAAACGCATCGCTGCTGCACATGCTGTCGACATCAAGGCGGCTGCGTTGCAGTTCTCCCTGGCTAACCCGGCCGTGGCGGCGGTGATTCCAGGTTCCAGCCGTCCGGACCGGATTGCTGAAGACGTTGCGGCGATGTCGGCCGTCATTCCCGCCGCTTTCTGGCAGGCGATGCGCGACGCGAAACTGGTGTCCGAACGTGCGCCATTGCCGATTATTGGAGGTTGAGCATGAAAATCGATCTGACTGGAAAACTCGCCATTGTCAGCGGTAGCACCGCCGGTATTGGCCTGGGCATCAGCAAGGCGCTGGCCGAATCCGGCGCTACGGTGGTGGTGATCGGCCGCGAAACGGCCAAGGTCGAACAAGCGCTGGCGAGCATTCGCCAGAGCGTGCCGGACGCGCAGTTGCGTGGCCTGACCGCAGACCTCGGCACGGCCGAAGGCGCCGAGTTGTTGTTCGCCGCCGAACCACGGGCGGACATTCTGGTGAACAACCTCGGGATCTTCAACGACGTGGATTTCTTCGACGCCCCGGACAGCGAGTGGACGCGCTTCTATGAGGTCAACGTGATCTCTGGTGTGCGCCTGTCACGGCATTACGTGCCGGACATGGTCAAGCAGGGCTGGGGCCGGGTGATTTTCCTGTCCTCGGAATCCGGGGTCGCAACACCGGCCGACATGATCAACTACGGCGTGACCAAAAGCGCCAACCTGGCGGTGTCCCATGGTCTGGCCAAGCGGCTGGCGGGCACCGGGGTGACGGTCAACGCGATCTTGCCGGGCCCGACGTTGACCGATGGCCTGGAGCAGATGCTCAAGGACGCCACCGCCGAATCCGGGCGCAGCGTTCGGGAAGAAGCTGACGCCTTCGTGCGCAAGGCCCGGCCGAGTTCGATCATCCAGCGGGTGGCGGATGTCGAGGAAGTCGCGAATCTGGTGGCCTACATCGCCTCGCCGCTGTCGTCGGCCACCACCGGCGCGGCTTTGCGTGTCGACGGCGGCGTTGTCGACAGCTTGGCGATCTGAACCTTATTGATTGAGAGAGAATATTTCATGGCTACAACAACAGCATTCATCGACATCCCGGCGACCGCCGACCAGGTTTGGCAATTGATTGGCGGCTTTAACTCGCTGCCGGACTGGCTGCCGTTTATTCCCAAAAGCGAGCTGAGTGAAGGCGGCCGGGTGCGTAGCTTGCAAACGGCGGATGGGGCGGTGGTGGTTGAGCGGTTGGAGGCGTTTGATAACGCTGGGAAGACTTACAGTTATTCGATTTTGCAGGCGCCGTTTCCGGCTACTGACTATCTGGCGACCATCAGTGTTGAAGCACAGGGGCAGGGCACGCGAGTGACCTGGTCTGGGCGATTTGCACCTGTTGGGGTGAGTGATAAAGAGGTTGAGGAGTTGTTTGCCGGGATCTACCAGGGCGGTCTTGAAGCCCTGCGGGCCAACTACCCGGCCTGATTGACTGCCGATCGTTCCCACGCTCTGCGTGGGAATGCCTCTAGGGACGCTCCGCGTTCCAGCTCTCGAAAGGGACGCGGAGCGTCCCGGGCTGCATTCCCACGCGGAGCGTGGGAACGATCATGTTACTGAGCCGGCAATCTAAGCTCCGCGCACAACCCACCTCCCTCACGATTACTCAACGTCAACGATCCCCCGATCGCCAACGCCAACTGCTGTGCAATTGCCAACCCCAACCCGGTCCCGCCGGTACTGCGGTTACGCGAATTCTCCACGCGATAAAACGGTTCCATCACCTGAGCCAATTCTTCCTCGGCAATCCCCGGACCACGGTCCATCACCTTCACCGACAAACTGCCGTCAGCCTTCGCTTCCACCCACAACTCGGCGGCGCCAGCGAACTTCAATGCGTTGTCCGTCAGGTTCACCAGCACTCGCCGCAAGGCGTGCGGCCGGGTGTTGATCACCGCGTCACTTTTACCGCCCAACTGAACGTCTTTGCCCATGTCCTGATAGTCGAACACCAGGCTGTCGAGGAACGAATCCAGATTGGTGCGGCGACTTTCCTCGGTGGCGCCATGCACGCTGCGGGCATAGGCCACGCCTTCGCGCACCAGGTGTTCTATCTCGCCAAGATCATTCCAGAGTTTGTCCTTCTCGGCGGAGTCGTCCATGAATTCGGCGCGCAGTTTCATGCGGGTGATCGGGGTTTGCAGGTCGTGGGAAATCGCCGCCAGTAGTTGCATGCGTTCCTTGAGGTAAGCGGCGATGCGCGCCTGCATCGAATTGAACGCCATGGCGGCATGGGCGACTTCGGTCGGGCCTTTTTCGTCCAGGTGCACCGCATGGGTGTTGGGGTCCAGGGTCTCTACCGCTTGGGCGAGGCGGGTGAGGGGGCGGATGGCGATTCTGACGGCCAGCCAGGTGCAGATGAGCATCAGTGCCAGTTGCCCGAGCAACACGATGGGTAACCACGGCGACAACGGCACCATCGAGGGGCGCACGTCGATGGTCACCGGGCTGCCGTCCGCCAGTTTCAGGTGGACCTGAAAATGTTTATCCGGCCCGGGGATGTCGGTCACCGTCATCGGGTAATCCTTGCCGATGGCTTCTTTGATCGACGTCATCGCTATGGGCGAATCGCTCATGGGCATGCCCGGCGAGCCTTCGTTCAACAAATAGCGGTAGTTACGTCGATCCAGTTGCTGCAGCCAGCTCATGCGTTCTTCGGCCGGCAAGCGGTCGAGAATGGCGATGGAGGTTGAGACGTCGGTTTCCAGATTGCCCAGCATGGTGTTCTTCGTGCTTTCGTAGCGCTCGTAGTATTGCGCGCCGAAAGACAGCGCCTGCGCGAGAATCAAGCCGATCAGGAAGATCAGCGACAGCCGCGAGGCGAGGGTGCGAGGCCAGCGCATCGAGAGATTCATGAGGGCGCCCCGAGGACTTCCACCGGCAGCGAAAATACATAGCCTTCGCTGCGCACGGTTTTGATGTAGGCCGGTTCGCGGGCATCGTCCAGCAAGCGCTGGCGCAAGCGGCTGACCAGCAAGTCGATGGAGCGGTCGAACAGGTCGGCATCGCGGCCTTGGGTCAGGTTCAGCAATTGATCGCGATTGAGCACCCGCTGCGGGTGATCGAGGAATACCCGCAGCAACCGATATTCCGCACCACTGAGCGCGACCATCGTGCCGTCTTCATCGAGCAAGTGCCGGGCCGAGGTGTCCAGGCGCCAGCGCCCGAAGGCCAGCAAGCGACCGCTTTCGGTGACCACCAGGTTGGGCGGCAGCATCCGTGTGCGGCGCAATACGGCGTTGATTCGGGCGAGCAGTTCACGGGCAGCGAACGGCTTGACCAGATAATCGTCGGCGCCCATTTCCAGGCCGATGATGCGGTCGGTTTCATCGTTGCGCGCGGTGAGCATCAGCACCGGCGTGGCCTTGTGTTTGCCGGCGCGCAACTCACGGCACAGCATCAGGCCATCGTCGCCCGGCATCATGATGTCGAGCACGATCAGGTCCACCGGCGTGGATTCCAGGAACGTGCGCATTTGCCGTCCATCCGCCACGACGGTGGTGCGCAGGCCGTTTTTCTTGAGGTAGTTGCCTACCAGTTCCCGGATCTCGCGGTCATCGTCCACGATGAGAATGTGATCGACGTGTTCCATTTGGCCAGGCCTCTGTAGGTGGGGGATATCGCGCAGTCTATCGAGCCTTGGCCCGCTCGCCCGCAGTCCTTTGTATTGCAGTGTATCTGGCCTGTCGGCGGATACACATGGACGCAAAAACACCCATTTTCAGGGCATTTGTATCGCTCTGTATCCCGGCCCGGTTTTGATACGTACCGATTTACACGCGCCTGTTCCCGACACAGTCGGGATACCTCGCGAGCTTCTAATAGGTTCCATCGAGGCAAGCCAAGTCGCCTCGGCCCAATCAACGATTGCCCTATTGAAGCCTTGAGGAAACCACCATGAACACCAAAGCCGTCTACGCCGCTTGCCTGTTTGCCGCCCTGAACATCTGCACCTTGTCGGCCCGCGCCGAAGCCGATGTCTCCGCTAAAACCTACACCTACGGCTCGCACCTGGACATCAAGAAAGTGCTGTCGCTGAAACAGGACGCCTCGACTTCCTGTGGGGTTGTGGATGCCCAGCTGACTTACCTGGATTCCCATAACAAAACCCAGGTTCTGGACTATCGCAAATTTGCTGATGGCTGCAACTCGGAAAACTGAGTCCTGCGCTGACCCATTGTCCATCCCAATTGAAACAGGAAGAACATCATGAACAACGTCACCCGCTTTTTGACTGCCATTGCCTTCTCCGCGGCTGGCGCCGCTGCCCATGCCAACGCTGCTGTTGAACAGAAAAGCTGCGGCAGCGCGACTTGCTTCCAGCTGACGCCGTTGGGGGAGAAGGGTGGGAACGCTTTTCTGGCAGAGGATGGTTCGGGCCGTACGCCGCAGGGGTAGCAATTGGAAAACCAGACGGCCTGAAGCCCGAGCACGGTTTTGTGAACACCACCGATCCAGTGTGGGAGCGGGCTTGCTCGCGAAAGCGGAGTGTCAGTCGACATGAATGTTGAATGTACTGACCTCTTCGCGAGCAAGCCCGCTCCCACAGGGAATGGTGAGTCGCCCTCTATAATTTCAAGGTGATCCCATGTTTCTCATCGCTTTCCTGGGCGGCATATTGACCGTCCTCAGCCCTTGCATCCTCCCGGTCGTGCCGTTCCTGTTCGCCGGTGTCAAACGCACACGTTCCTCGGTCCTGCTCACCCTCGGCGGCATGGTCCTGACCTTCGCCCTGATCTCCAGCCTGGCCGTGGTCAGCAGCGAGTGGGTGATACAAGCCAACAACACCGGTCGCCACGTAGCGCTGATCGTGATGGCGGTGTTCGCCCTGTCGCTGATTTCCGCCCGTGTCGGTGACTGGCTGGCCCGTCCCTTCGTGGCGCTGGGCAACCGCCTCGATCCGGACACCCGTAAAATGTCCGGTCCGCTGGGCTCGGTCATGATCGGAGTTGCTACCGGTCTGCTCTGGGCACCGTGCGCCGGACCGATCCTCGGGGTCATCCTCACGGGCGCCATGCTGCAAGGTGCAAACGCTCAAACCAGCCTGTTGCTGGTGGCGTACGGCCTGGGCAGTGCATTGTCCCTGGGCACCTTGATCTTCGCCGGTCGCGGCCTGGTCAATCGCTTGAAAACGTCGATCCCGGTCACCGGTTGGCTGCGTCGTGGTACGGGTGTTGCGGTGCTGGCAGCGGCGGTGGTGATTTCCACCGGTGCCGACAAAACAATGCTGGCCGGCACTTCGTCCGAAGGCGTGACGACGGTTGAGCAACGTGTGTTGGAAACCGTGCCGAAAGTCGTCGATTACTTCATCAGCAAGGTCAAGGCAGACTCGTCCATGGACAACGCCAAAGGCCCTATGCCGTCACTGTCCGGTGCGGTCGAATGGATCAACTCGCCGGCGCTGAGCAACGATTCGCTGAAAGGCAAAGTGGTGCTGGTGGACTTCTGGACCTACGACTGCATCAACTGCCAGCACACCTTGCCCTACGTGAAGGACTGGGCGAAGAAATACGAGAAGGATGGCCTGGTGGTGATCGGCGTGCACACCCCTGAATACGGTTTCGAGCGCATCATCGACAACGTAAAAGATCAGGTGAAAAAGCTCGGCATCACCTACCCGGTGGCCATCGACAACAACTACGCGATCTGGCGCAATTTCGACAACCAGTACTGGCCGGCTCACTACCTGATCGACGCCAAGGGCCAGGTGCGTTTCACCCATTTCGGTGAAGGCCGCTACGAGACTCAGGAAAAGATGATTCAGCAGTTGCTGGAAGAGGCCAAGGCCGACGCCAAAGCCCCCGCACCCGCGGCATAAACCTTCACATCAATGGCTCACAGGCTGCACGCCGTGGGCCATTGGTTTTTTCTCCTGACTGCGCCGCCACGCTGCGGGTGGCGCTCCATACTCTCGACGAAACGCCCGACTGAACGCCGTGTCGGTCTGGTAGCCCACCTCTTCGGCGATGCGCATCAATGAACTGTTACTGCTGCGTAACAGGTTGGCCGCCAGCAACATCCGCCATTGCGTCAGGTACTGCATCGGCGAACTCCCCACCAATTGCTGAAAGCGCTCAGCCAACACCGACCTTGAAGTGCCGGCCGTGCGTGCCAGTTCATCCAGCGTCCAGGCGTGACAAGGTTTTTTGTGCAACGCGTTGAGGGCAGCGCCGACAATCCGGTCGCTCACACCCGCCAGCCAACCGGTGCGACCTTCGCCCTGTTCGTGCATGTACAGGCGCAGCACCTCGATGAACAACACCTCGGCCAGTTTCGCCAGCACACCTTCGCCGCCGGGGCGGGGCGAGCGCGCTTCCGCCAGCGCATACCGGACCGACGATTCCAGCCAGATACCGGCATTCGAGCCGCGTACATTGACCCGGACCACCGCTGGCAACCCGGTCAGCAACATCCCCGCCAGACGGGTATCACACGCCAGATAGCCGCACACCAACCGTGTTACCGCGCCGCCACCGCCATAGCTCAGTTGCCGTGGACGGCGTGCCAGCACCACGTCCAGCCGCGCTCCCGTGGCGGGCGCGAGCCCCGGGTTAGAGCTCATGCGGTGGGCGTCTCCCTGCGGGAAAACCACCACATCGCCGGCCGTCAGCAGGAGCGGGGGATCATCACCCAGTTCGACATAACACTCGCCTTCGGTGATCAAGTGGAAGATCACCACGCGTTCGGCGCCGGGCTCCAGAAACGGTGCCGCCGTGTCGGCGCTCGGCGATTGGTAGCACCAGGGTGCAGTGAACCTGGCATTGATAAAAATCGCGCCGACCAAGCGGACGACGCGCAGCGTCTGGGACAGGGCGTCCATGGGGTTTTTCCGTGTGGGCGGCTGCTTTGGGGGGTGAGCTTGATTGTGAGCCTGTCGCCGCAAACCGTGAAATCTCCGGACGATCGGACAGGGTTGGCCGACGATCGGGCAGGACGCCAGCGTTGCCCGGCGCGATAGTTGGCACACAGGGTCTGCCGACCCTGTCATCAATAACAAAAATGAGAGGTTGCCATGCCGAAGTTCGTTATAGAACGCGAGATTCCGGGCGCTGGAACACTGTCAGAAAGGGATTTGAAAGCCATCTCGCAAAAGTCCTGCAGGGTCCTGCGCGATCTGCCAGAGGTGCAGTGGCTTCAGAGTTACGTCACCGGTGACAAGCTCTACTGCGTGTACATCGCGCCGGACGCAGAGCTCATCCGGGAACACGCCAGGCTGGGTGGTTTCCCTGCCAACAGCGTTTCCCAGGTCATGAACATTATCGATCCCACGACGGCCGAATAAGCCGGGCCTGCATTCCAACCCGCAACGGAGCGGAATTCATGAGTACACCCATTGATCTTACTGCCTTGAAAAACCGTCAGATGGCCGCTTGGGCCAGCGGCGACTATGCCGTGATCGGCACCAAGTTGCAGATCGTCGGCGAAGAGCTCGCCGAAGCCTGCGACCTGCTCTGCGATGAACGCGTGCTCGATGTGGCCGCCGGTAACGGCAATGCGACACTCGCTGCCGCGCGCCGTGGATGCCACGTCACCTCCACCGACTATGTGGCCGCGCTGCTGGAGCGCGGCGAGGACCGGGCCAAGGCAGAGCACCTGGAAGTCACCTTCCAGGTGGCCGACGCCGAGGCGCTGCCCTTTGAGGACGCCAGCTTCGATGTCGTACTGTCGACCTTCGGTGTGATGTTTACGCCGGACCAACCCAAGGCCGCCGCGGAACTGGCGCGAGTCTGTCGACCCGGAGGCCGGATCGGCCTGGCCAACTGGACACCCGAAGGGTTTGTCGGCCAGATGTTCAAGACCCTCGGCCGCCACCTGCCGCCACCGCCGGGCGCACAACCGCCTTCGCAGTGGGGCACCGAAGCCTGGCTGCACTCGCAATTCGACGAGCGCAACTTCCTGGTCCAGGTCACTCGCAAGCACTTCAACTTCCGCTACCGCTCGGCCGCGCACTTCATCGACACGTTCCGCACCTGGTACGGCCCGGTCCATAAGGCGTTCCTGGCGCTGCCTCCCGAGGGTGCCGAGGCCCTGGAAAAGGACCTGACCGAACTGTTGAACCGCTTGAACCGGGCGGGAGACAAGTCGCTGGTGGTGCCGAGTGAATACCTTGAGGTGGTGATAACCCGGCGTTGACCTGAACGAGCTTAATGACAATGCAAAACCCCTGTGGGAGCGGGCTTGCTCGCGAAGGCGGAGTGTCAGTCGACAATGATGTTGCCTGACACTCCGCCTTCGCGAGCAAGTCGAATCGTCGCACCGCCGCTCCCACATTAGATTTGTGGTGTTTTGACGGGGGGCAATCACTCATCCAGTCGCTCGGTGTACACCACCCAAACGCTGCACGGCATTTTGTACAGCAGATGCTCCACCGTACTGCCGATCAGTCGGCCCAGGCCGCGATGGCCGATCCGGCCCATGACAATCACGTCAACGTCATAGGCATCGGCATAGCGGGTGAGGACCTTGGCCGGGTTGCCAATGATCATGTGCCGCTGCTCCGGCGCGATGCCGTTGCGCTCGGCCAAGTCGTTGAAGGCATCCTCCTGGTAATCGAACACGGTCTTGGCTTTACCCGACGAGAAGAACGCCGACCCGTTGTCGAAGCCGAATTCGTCGGCGCTGATGGATGAAAGGTCATAGGCGTAGACCACATCGAGCTCGGCATTACAGGCGCTCGCCAGTTTTACCGCCTCGTGAAGGATCCGGTCGTTGAAGGTTTTGTAATGGTCATCGCGATGAAAAGGGTCGACCGCCGCGACGATCTTTCGCGGCAAGGCGTTCACGGCGTGGCTGACGAAATGCAGCGGCACCGGGCATTCGCGCAGCAAATGCACATCGAGCGGGGTAAATATCAGTCGCGACAGCCGCGATTCGTGCTCCAGCGCCTTGATCAGCACGTCCATCGGCTGCTCTTTGAGGTGAATCAGGATTTCCTCCAATGGGCGTTCGACCCAGGCCACTTCGGTGGTGACGTGCACCCCGATTTTGCGCAAGGGGCGGGCCTGTTCCTCAAGCCATTGGCGGTGGCGCTCGACGTAGCCCACGCGCATCTGTTCCAGGGCCTTTTCGTTGACCAGACTGGCGGTCGCCAGGCCTTCCAGATAATCGAAGGCGACGATGTGCAACGCGGCGTCTTCGGCCTTGGCCAGCGCAGCGGCCCTGTCGAAAGCGGGGCTGTGCTCCATCAGCGGTGATGCAACCAGCATGAAGCGGGATTGACCAGACATGACGAACCTCCCGTGGATTAGCCGCCCGACGTGCGGCTCGTGCGACGTACATCCAGTCTCTAAGTATTGACCATGATCAACCTCCCGTCCGTAAACCGGGGGTGGATGAAGGTTCGGCAGCCGAGCTGGCCGCGCGCGCGGATATCCAGAGCTATTACTTGGGGGGGTAGGGCACTGTTGAATACTAACTGCACCTGACGCTAACGGCCTTCGCGGCACGTTGCAGTTCTTGTTTAACGTCGACCGGTATCCGCTGTTTCACGAGTCGTTGTTCGAGGAATGTCTGATCGCCTCGGGTATCAACCTGAGCGTCAATAGCCGCATCCACCGCTTCTATGGTGGCAGCGTGAGCCTCTATGACCGAGTCGACCTCAGCGTCGCTCTTGGCGGCGTCGAGCGCACCAATGAGTGTCGCCACTTCGTCTTCTTCAGCCTTGCCATAGTCTTCTACGGACAATCCGGCAGCCAACGCCCGCGCCCGGATCTCCACGCCTTTCAGCGTCTGCTTGGCCTCTCCGCACAGAAGGTCGTGCTTGTGGCTTTCGACGATTTTCCATTGGAAAAATCCATACGTCATCGTGCCGATAATCGCTACGGTGATTCCACCGATCAGGATTCGTTTCATGGGCTAACGTCGTGAAAGTCTGGGGATTGTGAGTTCGGTGAACATCGCTTCATTCTCTATTCGAGGAAATAAAAGCGTAGCACCGGAACCGGTCCAGCCCCGTCCAAAGTCAATGCAAATGCATTGACTTTGGAGAGGAACGGCATGTCTTCAAGATTATAGCCTCACGGGCCTCGGCGTCTTGCTAGTTACCGTCCGCCACTTTGCGTTCTATCTCCGCTATTTTCCGACTGAGCTCCTCAGCTTCCTGCTCCCGGGTTCGAGTTGGAGAGGGCGTAACGGTTTGATCCACGTCTTTGGCGTCAGGGTCCGTGTCCTCAAGATCTCTTTCGGCGTTGGACGTTTCATATGATTTGACGTCATTAACACTGTTATCGCTGTTCATATCGCTGACCTCCATTGACCTGAACATTGGATTCAATGTCATGGCTTGAGTTCGAGATTTTTTGTTGGCGTCGATCAGCTTGGGCAACGAAACGTACCGGTGGTCAGACTGCCTGAATGGTGATGGCGCCTCCCTGCGATTCACCGTATCAGTGCTCTTTGACCTTCTTGATGCGGAAAATAATCAGCGCAAGGATCGCGATCGCGAGGGGCGTCATCGCCAGCATCGCCTCTCGCGGGGCCACCTCGACGCCGAGCAGATGCAACCCTGAGTAGCCAAGCTTGAGCAGGCTCAGCAGGTAATAAGTAATGGCGATAATCGACAGACCTTCCACCGCGCGCTGGATCTTGATCTGAGCATCGGCGCGGGCGTTCAGGCTTTTGAGAATTTCCGAGTTCTGTTCTTCCATTTCCACCTGAACCCGGGCCTGCAACAGGTCGCCCAGGTTGGCCACGCTTTTGGCCAGGTGCTCCAGGCGTTGTTCAGTGGCGGTGCAATACCTGACGGTGGGTTTGAAGCGGCGTTCGATGAACACGCCGAGACGCTGGCAATCGCCGACGTGACTTTCTCGCAATTCGCCCAGGCGCTCGTACACGAGTTGCGCATAGGCCTGGGTGGCACTGAAGCGGTGGCGGGTTTTCGCGGTACTGCTGACCACTTGGGCGGACAGGTTGGAGATGTCCGCCAGCAGGGCTTTCGCGTTGCCGCTGTCAGCGCCGGCGTTACGCTCGGAGAGGGTGACCAAGGTCTTGTCAAAGACATCGAGTTGCGCGCTCAAGGTCTTGGCCGTGGTCAAAGACAGCGAGGCCATCATGCGGTAGGTCTCGATTTCCAGCAGACGGCGGATCATCCGCCCTTGGCGGTAAGCGTTGAGGCGCCGGTTGACGAACAGGATGTGGTTGTTGCCGTCCTCGCTGAGACGAAAATCGCTCCAGACCACCGCATCACCACCGCCCACGCAGGAACCGCACGGGTCCTTGAAGCCGTAGCCGGCCAGGTCCAGGCCGGCTTCGCCACGCACGACGATCTGCACCGAGTTGATCAGCTGCGGCAAATACACTTCGAGCTTCTGCGCCAGCACTTCGGGCAGCGATGTCCAGGACAGGTCATCGCTGGATGAAGTGACCACCAGGGTCAGGGTGAAGAACTCGGCGTGGCGTTCCCATTTCAGGGCGTGGCCATCGAGTTGGGTGATGCCTTGGGCAGCATGAGGATCGATCGGAATAGGGCAGCAGCGCTCCAGCAGCGCATTGCACTCCGGCTCCCCGCCAAGGAAGGCCAGATGAAACACATGGGCCGGCTCGTCGAAATACAGTGACGGACGCGCGTGCAGTTCGTTGTGCAGGGTTTGTCTTTGCGGATGCATGCTGTTCAGGCCATTGATCGACTGCTGTTGTAGGTGGGACAGGTCGATGAACTCACGAGTCACAAGCGGCTTTGCGCTGAAGTGGTCATGTAACGCGGTCGACAATGGCGAGCTAGGACGAATCAGAAAAGGCGCCTTGTAAATCGTGAGTCAGGCGCCCAAAACTGAGTAAACGGGTTACTTCTTGCTTGATTGCTCTCTGATCTGAGTCAGGCTAAGTCGAGGGGTCAATGCTTCAGGGTCGACTCTGACCTCAATCAAGGATGGCCGGGACATACCAAGGCAGCGTTCAAACGCTGGCGCAAAGTCGGACGTGGCGGTTACCACCTCGCCATGCAGTCCATAGGCTTGGGCAAGTGCGGCGAAATCAGGGTTGCGCAATTCAGTGCCTGACACGCGTCCAGGGTAATTGCGTTCCTGGTGCATTCTGATGGTTCCGTACATTCCGTTGTTGATCACAACGAAAATCACATTGGCGCCATATTGCGCTGCAGTCGCTATCTCCTGGCCGTTCATCAAGAAGCAGCCATCCCCTGAAAACGAAACCACCACTCGGTCCGGGCAAGTCAGTTTGGCGGCCACAGCAGCGGGAACGCCGTAGCCCATGGAGCCATTGGTAGGGCCTAGCTGGGTGCGGTATTGGCGGAACTGATAGAAGCGTTGAAGCCAGACGGCATAGTTTCCAGCGCCATTGGTCAGGATCGCGTCGTCCGCAAGTCTGCGATTCAACCACTCAATGATTTCGGCCATCTGGACGTCGCCTGGGGAGGGCGAATGTTGCAGATTTTCGCGGTAGTTTTTGTTGAGGGTGCGCGTCCATTCACTCTTTACCGGGCTGGTCGCCGCCGGAAGTTGTGCGGCTGATTTGGCAAAGGTCGACATGCTGCTGTTGATCGCTAACGCAGGTTGGTAAACCCGCCCCAGTTCCTCGATACCTTGATGAACATGGATCAAGGTTTGCTTCGGTACCGGGATGTCCAAGGCCGCATATCCGCCCGTTGAAACCTCACCCATTCTGGAGCCCACGACCAGCAGCAGGTCGGCGTTTTTTACCGCTGAGGACAGCTGCGCTGACGCGGCGAAACCAAGATCGCCGACATAGTTCGGGTGTCGATTGTCGAACAGGTCCTGGCAGCGAAAGGAGGCGGCAACCGGGATATTTTGCTGTTCAGCAAAAAGCCGAATGTCGTGCACCGACTCGGTATCCCAACCGCTGCCCCCCAGCACCATCAATGGCCGCTCTGACCGCTCAAGCAGTTGCTGCATGGCGGCCATTTGCTCGGCTGCCGGGGTCATCAATACACGTTTGAACGGCCCGGCATCACTGACTTCCGCCATTTCGGTCAGCATGTCTTCCGGCAGTGCGACCACTACAGGTCCAGGCCGGCCATTGACTGCTCGGTGGAACGCCTGGCTGATCAGTTCGGGAATTCTGCGGGTGTCGTCTATTTGCACGACCCATTTCGCCAAGGGGCCAAACATCTGGCGAAAATCAACTTCCTGAAAGGCTTCGCGATACTGCTGATCGCGAGCGACCTGGCCGATGAACAGAATCATCGGCGATGAATCCTGGAACGCAGTGTGAACGCCAACCGAGGCGTTCGTTGCACCCGGGCCTCGGGTCACGAAACAGATGCCCGGCTCTCCAGTGAGCTTGCCGTAGGCTTCTGCCATATAGGCCGCCCCACCTTCCTGACGGCACACCACCAGATCGATTTCTTCTGGCACGTCATGCAATGCGTCGAGAACCGCGAGGTAGCTTTCTCCCGGAACACAAAAAGCTCTTTTGACGCCATGGATGCGTAAGGCATCCACCAATATCTGACCTCCGCTACGACGAGAAATGGTTTTATTCATTGTTATCTCCTGAGTCGAATGGTGCGGTGTGAAAGGGTGAATCGCTCTCTTTCTGACAGGTACTGACTCGATCAATTGGAAGAACAACGGCTAACGTCTGCGCCACGAATTCTGAGCATCATCGAGTAGGGGTACAAACGATGATTGCTCAGCACTTCATTCCCTCAGCTATTGAAGTCCCTAGGGTAGGCGCACAGCCACTTCAGTTGCCGGAACGCAAGGTTTCAGGCTCTGGCATAGATGGAACGTAATCGTCTTGTGCCAAGCCAGCCGCAAGTAGCAGGCCAATCAACGATGCCAGTCCTGACGCCAACCAGGTCCAATGCCATCCACCCGCCCAACCGGCCAACTTGGCCAGCAGTGGCGGCATGACAAACATGCCCATTGATGAAATCTGCTGCACCCAACCCACAGCCGTCGACACGGTTCGTTCACTGGGCGCAACGCTCACGGCGATCATGAATAGCGTCCCCGGGATGACGCCGCCGACGGCAGAAAAGACCAGTACGGCGCCATAACGCACGACAGGCATGCCTTGAGTGAACTGGCCGAAAGCGAACAGCGTCGTGATGGCCATGCACATGTATCCGACCAACAACAGCCGCCTGGCACTGATACCCCGATGCAGCAACAGCGCTGCCGAGGTACTTCCACTGATATTGACGAACGCGGCCAGCGCCGTCAGCGCACCTGCCATCGGCACCGACAAACCGGTGTCGGCATAGATCGATGGCAGAAAGCCAATGACGGCAATCCACTGCCCCGCGTACATGGCAAAGGCGATGCCTACGCGCCAAGGGCCGCTCGCCTTCAGCGTTGTCCATAGTCGATGTGTCCAGGCTTCACTGGGCGCCGCTGTGCACCGCGCAGAAGCAGTCTCAGGTGGAAGGCGCTGTCGATCGGACGGCACGGCTCGCACAAGCCAGATAATCATCGCGGCCGAACAGATGGCCGGAACGCCCCACCACCCTTGCCATCCCACCGTTTCTATCAATGTGGGGCCGGCGATAAAAGCAATGGAAGTACCGATCGCTACGTAGCATCCCCACAGCCCCAGATGTAAAGCCAGGCGCTCGCGAGAAACCAGTTGTCGGATCAATCCAGGTGTCGGCAATGTTGTGAGCAAGAAGCCCAAGCCCTCCAGGGCTCGAAGCATCAGCAGCTCATCGGGCTGCCGCGCCCCCATACCAATGACACTGGCGACGCACAGGATCATCTGACCGCTAATGATACTTCTGCGCAGCCCCAGGCCATCGCTGAATACACCGATCATAACGCCGGCAAGCATACCCGCCAGTTGCGTCAGCGATAGCAGGAACCCTGCCTGCACCATCGTCAGGTTCAACGAGGCCTGGAGAGCGGGAATGGCCGGGGAAACCTTACCCAAGTGCAGGGCTGCGACCACGCCCGACAGGATGACGATGCCGGCCGGGGAGAAACTGATTTTCTGCATGAGATCTCCACCACGACAGCGCGCACGAGCCTAGGCGCGGAGCACTTTGCGGTTCGCGTTCCTACCGAGGCAGATCGCCTGGTTTGGAGGGAAAAGAGTGACGGACAAACTGAGTGGCTAGTTTGCCGACTGACGCAGAAATTGTTTGATCAGTATTTCGTGGTAGTGCACTACTATGAAATTCTGAATTCACAAGTAGGCTTAAAATGGACAAAACCATTCAGCTCGATAATCTGGACCGACGTATCCTTCGTACCTTGCAGTCCGATGCCAGCCTCAATGGAACAGCGCTGGCTGAAGCCGTATCCAGTTCGCCAGCCTCCTGCTGGCGAAGAGTCCGGGCATTGGAAGAGGCAGGCATCCTTGGGGCTACCGTTCGTTTGATTGATCGACGGGCAGTCAATCGCGATGTCGATGTGATCTGCTCGCTGCGGCTCAAGTCCCACGGCGAGCAGGATGCCGAAGCCTTCGAACGCTTCGTTGCAGATCAGGAGAACATTCTCGAGTGCTATACCTTATCGGGTGAATGGGATTATCTGCTTCGGATCGTCGCGGCTGATATTCGAGACTACGAGCAGTTCTTGATGCACACCCTGTTGCGACATCCCTCTGTCGCGAATGCCAGCTCACAGTTCGCGCTATCGCGGGTGAAGTACACCACTCGCGTGCCGGTCTGAACCCGATCACCATCGGCTGCACCTGACCCGCCTTCAATCCACGCTGCCTCAGCGCGTTCTGTCCGTGAAATTGCAATTTCACACAACTACCGACTAATATACGATCCATATACATTTCATATTGGATTTGACAGTGGGTATCGTAAAAATTTCAGAAGCCATGCACGAGAATCTGCGCGTCGCCAGCGATGCGTTGAGTCGCTCGATCAACGCCCAAGCCGAGCACTGGATGCGCATCGGGATGCTTGCGGAGTTACATCCCAACCTGGACCACAGCGACATCTGCCGCGTGCTGATTCGTGCCGAACTGGCTGGCGGCCTCGATGTAAAACAGCTGTGCGCACTCGCCGATCTTTCGCAAAGCGCCCAGGTTGATGCAGCATCAGGAGCCAAGCAATGAAGGCCAATGTAAAGCTCAATACCCCGGCGGAAATAGCCATGTCTCGGGCTGCGGGCACGCTGGCCGCCGAGGTCCTGGCCATGATTGCTCCGCATGTCAAAGCGGGGGTCACTACCGACGAACTGGATCAGCTCTGTCATGACTACATCGTCAATGTGCAGAAAGCCATTCCGGGGAATGTCGGCTATCACGGCTTCCCGAAAACCGTGTGTGCATCGGTCAACCAAGTGGTCTGCCATGGCATTCCTTCGGCCACGCCACTCAAGGATGGCGACATCGTCAATATCGACATTGCCGTTATCAAGGAGGGTTGGTACGGCGACACCAGCCGCATGTACTTCGTGGGAGAGCCCGGCCCGGAAGCCCGACGTCTGGCAGAGACGACCTATGAAGCGATGTGTGCCGGTATTCGCGTCGTCCGCCCCGGCGCTACCCTGGGTGACATTGGCCATGCCATTCAGACTGTGGCAGAAAGAGACGGATTCAGCGTCGTGCGCGAATACTGCGGTCACGGTATCGGCAAGATTTATCACGATGAGCCTCAGGTCCTTCACTACGGCTTCCCAGGCCAGGGCCTGAAACTGAAAGCCGGCATGATCTTCACCATTGAACCCATGTTGAACGCTGGCAAACGCCATGTGAAAACGCTGGCTGATGGCTGGACCGTGGTCACCAAGGATCACTCACTCTCGGCTCAGTGGGAGCATATGGTCGCGGTCACTGACGACGGCTTCGAGGTTCTGACCCGTTGGCCCGACAGTGTCGATGGGTATGCCGCCATCGTTTAGGCGCAGCTGGCCTGATCAATCGCAAAATGGCGCTAGTGGTTTTGAAACTTCTACAGTTAGCATTGAGGTTTATCAACGCGTAACCGAGTAGGCCGAACATTGATCGAGCGACGCCAATTCAGCGGAGGCATGAAGGGGAAAAATCTCCGCTATCTGAATGAGAACCCCAACGAGAAGACTCAAATGGTCCGGGCAGGATTTCTGTTGCTTGAGCATTTCTCGTTGCCCGCATTCACGCAAGCACTGGATACGATTGTCACCGCGAATCTTCTGCGCCCCGGGTTGTTCTCGTCCCGTACGTTCGGCTTGACCGATGAGGAGGTCATCAGTGACCTGGGTCTGGTCATTCGGCCAGATGCCCGTTTCGATTGTTCAGCGATCCAGGACCTGGATCTTCTGGTCATTTGTGGCGGCTACAGGACAGAACTCAAAGCGACGGACGAACTCATCTCCCTGTTGAGGGCTGCATCAGACCAGGGTGTCAGTCTGGCCGGGTTGTGGAATGGCGCATGGTTCCTGGGAAGGGCAGGCTTGCTTGACGGGTATCGCTGCGCGATTCACCCCGAACATCGCCCCGCGCTCGCGGAAATCTCCAAGGCGACGCATGTCACCAGTGAGCCCTACGTCATTGATCGAGACCGGCTCACGGCTTCCAGTCCCTCGGGGGCATTCCACATGGCGCTGGACTGGATCAAAGGCTTGCACGACAAAGCCCTCGTCGAGGGGATTGAGGACATCCTGGCTTTCGAGGAGTCGCGTTATCGGCGGATAAAACCGACTGAAAATGTCTGCGTGAGTGCGCCATTACGCGAGGTGGTGAAGCTGATGGATGCCAACCTCGAAGAGCCTCTGGAGTTGGAGCAGTTGGCGGTATACGCAGGCCGTTCGCGTCGACAACTTGAGCGTTTGTTCAAGGAGCAACTGGGCACAACGCCGCAACGGTATTACATGGAGCTGCGAATTACCGAGGCGCGTCGACTGCTCCAGCACACAGAGCTGTCCCAGGTGGACGTGTTGGTTGCGTGTGGCTTTGTATCGCCCAGCCACTTCAGCAAGTGTTATAGCTCGTACTTCGGATACAGGCCTTCCAAGGAAACGCGACTCGTCAAATAGTCCCCCTGAAGATGGAGCTTTTGGACAGCTGGGGTACTACGACCCCCAGTTGCCAGCGGTGCTGATTGTCATGCTGCTTCGGTATGGAAAGGATAGTCCGTGTAACCCACTTCGGTGCCACCGAAGAACGTCTCGCGGTCGTACGGGTTCAGCGGCCAGCCCTTGCGCAGGCGCTCTGGCAAGTCAGGGTTGGCGATGAAGTGGCGGCCAAAAGCGACCAGGTCGGCATCGCCGGCTTCAAGGATCGCCTTCGCCGATTCACCGGAAAAACCGCCCGCCGCGATAAGGGTGCCCTTGTAGTGCTGGCGGATGAGTTGGGACGCCACCGGATTCTGGTCCCGGCGCTCGTCCTCGGCGACACCTAAAATGCGCGGCTCGATCAGATGCAGATAGGCGAGGTCCAGCTTGTTCAGCTCGCACGCGACATAGGTGAACAGGCCAACGGGATCGCTGTCGGACATATCGCCGAAATTGCCGCTTGGCCCCAGACGCACCGCCACCCGATTGCTGCCCCAGACGGAGATCACCGCTTCTACTGCTTCCAGCAGGAACCGGCTGCGGTTCTCGAACGAGCCACCGTAGATATCCGTACGTTTGTTGCTGCCGTCCTGGAGGAATTGATCGAACAGGTAGCCGTTGGCCGAGTGCAACTCCACGCCGTCGAATCCGGCTGCGATACCGCGTTCGGCCGCAGTGCGGAAGCTGTCTACCAACCCGCGGATTTCAGCGATGGTCAGTTCGCGCGCCGGGCTGCCGGGGGTCCAGCCGTTCTCGGTGAAGGCGAGGCCGCCGTGGTCCACAACGGAAGGGGCCACTGGCTGGGCGCCGTCCGGCTGCAGCAGGCTATTGGACTGGCGCCCGGCATGGTAAAGCTGCAGGAAGATTTTCCCGCCCTTGGCATGAACGGCGTCGGTCACAAGTTTCCAGCCAGCGATCTGGCTGTCGTCATACAGACCGGGAGCACCGAGGTATCCATTGCCATTGGGTGCGGCGATAGTGGCTTCGCCAATCAACAGCCCGCCAGCGGTTGTACGCTGGGCGTAGTACTCGGCCATCAACTGGCCGGGGATGGCGCCCGGCTCGGCACGCATACGGGTAAGTGGCGCCAGAACGACGCGATGGGCAATTTGGTAGGGGCCAATTTGGATGCTCGTATGCAGTTTGGACATGACATCGATACCTGGCAGTGGTGGGATGGGCGCAATGTAGGCGTAAAATTCGTGGAGAAAAATATCCCGCGATGCCGAACATTTCGGATGGTTTTTCCGTAATCCCGCCTTGTAGGTTGGGTTGTACCGGGGCAAGCAGGAACAGCGATGGAAAGTCTGAGTGGCATCTCAATGTTCGTGCAGGTTGCCGAAACGCGCAGCTTTACCGAGGCCGCCCGCCAGTTAGGGGTGTCGTCCTCGACCGTGGGCAAAACCATCGCTCGGATGGAGGAACGCTTGCATGTACGGCTGTTTCATCGCAGTACACGCAGCATCACGCTGACGGCCGAGGGGACTCTGTTCCTTGAGCGATGCCGCCGCATCCTCAGCGAGGTCAGCGCTGCCGAGTCCGAGCTGTCAGGCCTGGCTGGCAGTCCACGTGGGCGGCTTCGCGTGGGCACACCTCTACTGGGCGACCTGATGATGCCGGCCTTTGACGGGTTCATGGAGCAGTATCCGGAAGTCGAACTGGATATCGATTTTTGCGATCGCATGGTCGATGTGATCGAGGAGGGGTTCGATGCGGTGATTCGGACCGGCGAGCAAACCGATTCTCGCTTGACCGCGCGCCGCTTGGGTTCCTGTGCACATGTGCTGGTGGCGTCGCCGACCTATCTCAAGCGACATGGTGTACCCGCTAATCCGCGTGAACTGGAACGCCATTCATGCCTGCAACACAAATTCCCCGCAACGGGAAAGCTGGAGCGTTGGCCGCTGCGGCTCGAAGCCTCCGAGGCTGAATTGGTTCTGCCCGCCACGATGACGTCGAACACGATCGAGCCTCTTGCCTATGCCGCAATCCAGGGCAGAGGCATTGCCTTTCTGCCTACCTTCCTGGTGCGCGAAGCGCTGGAAAGCGGCCAACTGGTCACCGTGCTGGATGATTACTTGGACCGCCAAGTCGTCTTCTGGATGCTGTGGCCAGCCAGCCGTTATGCCTCGCCCAAGCTGCGCGTTTTCATTGACTACATGAGTGCGCACCTGCGTATCTGATTCCTCACGCCTCCAGCCTCACGCCTCCAGCCTTAGCTTGCGATTCGACGCAATAACTCATCTGCGTTCTTGCAGACGAGAAAATCCCTGCTTAACTCTGAACATATGGTCAGTCAGTGACTCATTGGTCACGGCAGCCATCCGAGCACCCTCGCGCTGTTGTTGCTTGTCCGTGTTGCCAGATTAAGCCCGAGGAGGCCTATGCGTTGACGCTTGAAAACAACCCTGAGTTATTGATGTATTGGCCTGGCACTTCGCTGTCAGGTCCACGTGTTCTGCTGTCTGCGATAGGGCCCTGTGGGCATCCCTCGCGCTGTGCGCTTAGTCCAATGGGTTCAAGGAAGTAAATGTCATGATGCCGAAAACTGCCATCGTCGAGATCTGCGGGAAGTACAAGGTTTATACCGAGCACTATCTCAACACTGCCGCTGACAAAACCATCATTCTGGTCAACGGCTCACTGGCAACGACCGCATCTTTTGCCCAAACGGTGCGTTACCTGCAGCCGCGATTCAATGTGGTTCTCTACGACCAGCCCTACGCCGGTCAGTCGAAGGAACACAACCTCCACGGCCAACCGATCCGAAAGGAAGACGAGGCAGCGATACTGCTGGATTTAATCGAACACTTTGGTGCGCACCACGTGCTGTCCTTTTCCTGGGGCGGTGCGGCCACCTTGTTGGCGCTGGCCCAGCGGCCGCGACGAATCGAGAAGGCGGTGATCAATTCATTCGCAGCGCGGATCAATACGCCGATGCGCGATTACCTGGAGAGCGGCCTGAACCATCTCCAGGCTTGCGACCGCCTCAATGTCGGTCGCTTGATCAACAGCACAATCGGCAAGCACCTGCCATCGCTGTTCAAGCGCTTTAATGACCGCCATGTCAGAAGCCTGGCCGAACACGAGTACAGGCAGATGCATTTCCACGTCAATGAGGTGCTGACCCAAGACACCCATTGCTATGTCGCCTGTGCCGCTGCCATCGAAATACCGCTGCTGTTTGTCAACGGCGAATGGGATGAGTACACCTCGGTTGAAGACGCCCGGCTGTTCGCCGATCATGCGTCGCAGTCCCGGTTCCATACCATCAAGAACGCCGGGCACTTCCTCGATATGGAACATGCGGCGGCCTGGCAAGACACCCGGCAGGCCTTGCTCGGTTTTCTGGACCCGGCTTCCAGGAGGCAGGGCCGCGTTGCCTCAGATATCCAGGTCAATCACGTATGAGCGATTAAATTCCGGATTTTCATTAATGCCATTTTTTGCATAGCCCCGGGCGTTGCAAATGACGCGAGTTTTGCCCACCTGGTAGTCAAAGCTCCCATGGGTATGGCCATGCAGCCAAAGTGCCGGCTGCCAGACCTTGATCCGGTCTTCGAGGTCTGAAACAAAACTCGCGTTAATCGGCGAACTCTCAAATAGCGGGCTTATGCTCAACCGTGTCGGTGCAAAATGCGAAACCACCACCGTGGGAGTGGTTCTGTCGCGGGTGAAGCAGTCTTCCAGCCAGGCGACGGTCTGTAAAAAAATCAGTTGGGAAACCGCCGGGCTGAACAGGTCTGGAAAATCGGGCGAGATTTTTATGTGGGTGAAGTCCCGCATGAGCTTCGTAGCCAGATCAACACCCTGTGCCCGATGCTCAGCAGAATCGAAAAGACGATAGTCAGACCACAGCGTGCAACCCAAAAACCGCACGCCGTTGTGGAGATACTCCGAGAGTTCCAATACGTGGATCTGTGTGCCTTGCGACAACCTGTTCAAATGTTCGTAGGTAGAGATCAAGTCACTGCCATAAAACTCGTGATTCCCTGCCACGTACACGATCGGAACAGGGCACGATTTGGCCCACTCAATGGCCGCAGCCGGTCGGGAGATGTCTCCCGCGAGGACGACAATATCGGCATCTACATCGGGAAAAGGTAACGCGTTGACGGACAAATGGATGTCTGACAGCAAGGCGATGCGCATCGATCAACTCCTGCCTGTTTTGAATGGCAGCCCATTCTACTGACAAGTTGATAACCTCCTGCCACACCTTATTTTTGTTGCAGCCAGAGGTGCTGGCGTTGCAGAACCGATTGAGCCGTCTCTCCCACCAGTTCGCTGTAAATGGCAGGAGCAGTGGCGCCTTCGGTGCTGATGAGCAGAACCCGTGAGCACTCATCAATGCCCACTTCCGCGGCCAGGTGGGGCGACTTGAGCAACTGGATCAACCCCGCGAGCCCGGCCACCGCCGATTCACCGGCCACCAGCGGAACGTCCCGATCACTGCCCCTCGCCAGCATGCGCATGGCGTTGACGGCGTCCTCGTCTTCAATCGTCATGAAATGGTCGATGCTGGTCTGCAGGAACTTCCAGGCCAGGGGCGAGGTTTCACCGCAGGCCAGCCCGGCCATCACTGAGTCCACCGAGCCTTGGGTTTTCGCCGCATGGCCGGCGAGGGCGCTTTGGAACAGGCAGTCGGCCTGTTGCGGTTCAACGACGATCATCGCCGGTCGTGCTGTGCCATAAAGCTCCCAGAAGTAACTGGCGAGGCCAGCCGCCAGACCACCCACGCCGCCCTGAAGGAACACGTGAGTGAAGGCTTGGCCATCGGCCTGCTCAACGACTTCCGCTGCAATAGTGCCGTAGCCTTGCATCACATCCCGGGGAATGTCTTCGTAGCCCTCGTAGGAGGTGTCGGACACCACCTGCCAGTTGTGCTCGACGGCCCGCGCGGCGGCTTCTTCAACCGATTCATCGTAGTTGCCGGGGACTCGCACGATCTGCGCACCATAGGCGGCGATGGCCTGTTCCCGTTCGATGCTAACGTTGGCGTGCAGCACGATGACGCAACGGCAACCGACGCTTTGTGCCGCCGCGGCGAGGGCACGGCCGTGGTTGCCGTCGGTGGCGCTGATCACCGTAAAGTCCTTCAAGGCGTCGCCGTAGTCGCCCATCAGCAGGCCCCGGGGTTCGAAAGGGTGTTCGGGAAACAGCCGCAGGATTAACCGCACCAGGGCAACCGGTGCGCCCAGCGCTTTGAAACTGCCCAGCTGCGAACGGCTCGACTCATCCTTGACCAGAAGCTCGTCGACACCGAGATGGGCGGCCAGGTCGGGCAGGCTGAACAAGGGTGTGCCGGCGCGGTTAAGTGTGTTCCAGTTCGCCAGCCAGATGCGGCTTTCGGCGGCTGTCTGAATGTTCAGGATGGCCTTGAGGTCATCGGGATAGATATCACGGCTGGCATTGGGGTTGGCGATCAGCATCGTCGGCTCCAGGTGGTGGGCAGCGGAGTGAAATAATATCTCGCAACTGTCACACTCATTTCTTGAAATTGGCGCCGTCGTCGTACTTCCATTACTCATTCATGCGGTTTACATCAATTTTATTGCGAGCCCCTTCTCTATGAGTCTCGATGCCTTCGATCTGAAGCTGATTGCAGAAGTCCAGCAAGACGCTGGCCTGTCCCAAAGCGAATTGGGTGCTCGGGTCAATTTGTCTTCAGCCGCCGTTAACCGCCGCCTTAAACGCCTGACTCAGGATGGCTTCATCAAAGGCACTATGGCAGTGGTGGATCAGGAGAAGCTCGGCTACCCGCTGACCATCGTCGCCCAAGTCGAAGTGGAGAGTGAGCGTCTGGATTTGCTGGACGCCATGAAGCGCAGCTTCGCCAATTGCCCGCAGGTGCAGCAGTGTTACTACGTCGCCGGGGAGTGGGACTTCGTGCTGGTGTTGGCGGTGCGCAACATGGAGCAGTACACAGAGTTGACGCGTGAGTTGTTTTTCGAGAACAACAACGTCAAGCGCTTCAAGACGCTGGTTTCCATGAGCAACGTCAAGGTGGGGTTGCAGGTGCCGGTGGAGGTAGCCCGATCTTGAGTAGTCAATGTCGGAGTAACCTGCGCCAGCTACTAACTGAGCTGCGCACCACGCGCCTCTAACAACTCCCGCAATACCGACCGATGGCAATGCGCTTCATCTTCGCAATAACAGCCAATGGCCAGTGACGTTTGATGGGACAACGCTGCCAACAAATCGAGCAATTGGCTGGGCGCCGGGTGGTTCATTTCAGTCTTGAACTTGCGCTTGAAGGCTTCCCACGCCTTGGCGTCTTCCGCTGCTTTGGCTTCTGCGACCAGTTCTGCACTGGGAGACAGCAGCGGCTGCCACACGTCATAAAAATCCCGGCTGGCAAACTCGGTCTTCGGCACGCCACGCGGCGGGCGCCGCACCGTGCCCAGGCGCAGGCCTTCATCGGCGGCGCGCGGTGAACCGAGGCGCACGATATGGATGGGCATGGTCGATGTGTTCCCTTATCCCCGCGAGTTTTCGAACCACTCCAGCGCTGTGCGCCAGATGCAGATCCCCAGGAAGTAAGCCGACATCAACAGCCAAAGCCCCATCACCAGCGGGTTGATCACCGGATGGTTGACCACCAGCGACAAGCTGCACAGCAGCCAGATGGCCGTTACCGCGATGTTGATCGGCATGAATTTGCGCACGCGGAACGGGTGGAGAAACTTCATCCGGGTCACGGTCAACAGGGCCAGGCCGATGATGGTGAGAAAAGTGATCCACGGCGACGGGGCGATGATGTACAGGCACAAGGCGACCACGTTCCAGGCGGCGGGGAAGCCCTGGAAGTAGTTGTCCTTGCTCTTCATGTTGACGTTGCAGAAGCAAAACAGCGACGAGACCAGAATCAGCGACACGGACAGCAGCAGCGTGTAGTCCGGAAGGGGGATGTAACGATAAATGAACAGCGCGGGGATAAACACATACGTCAGGTAGTCGATGACCAGATCGAGGATCGAGCCATCGAAACTTGGCAGTACCGACTGGACATTGACCTTGCGTGCCAACGCGCCATCCAGCCCATCGACGATCAGGGCGACGCCCAGCCACAGCAGGCAGTTTGTGGCCTGGTTTTCCAGCAGGGCGAGGGTCGCGAGGAAGGCAGTGACCACGCCGGTGGCGGTAAAACCATGGGCGCCCCAAGCTTTGAGCCTGGCGATGTGTAGGGTCGATATCACGGGGGCGTTCTCCAGAAAGTGAAGCAAGCCTGTTATCACCCCCTTCAATTGGGGGTGTCGGCAAACCAAGTCAGGTTGCATGTATCGACCGGGTATCCGGGGATAAGGTTCACCCTCTGTAAATCTTAGCTGGGCCGCAAAAAAATACCCCGGGTAAATCCGGGGTATTAAATGAAGCATCGGCGCAGGGCGATACGTTTTACTCAAACGCAGTGATCGGCGGGTTGATCGGGTCCAGACAGGCTCAATCACAACGCCTTGCTCATGAACACCCGACTTGTGCCTGGCGGGTCGCAAGGCACTTCCCCGAAGCGCTGCCAGCCGTGCTTTTCATAGAACTGCGGGGCCTGGAAACTGAGGGTATAGAGCACCGCCGAGCGGCAACCGCGACGACGGCCTTCGTCCTCGTACGCTTTGAGTAGTCGAGACCCGAGCCCGGAGCCGCGCAGTGACTCGGGCAAGTAGAAAAGATCAAGAAATAGCAGACCGAGCGACGTACGCCCGGTAATACCGCCCAGCACCTGATGGGTATCCGGATCGCGGACCGTGACCGCCAGCGACTGGCGGTCGTTGATGCCGGTCATCTGATCATTGAAGGCACTCAGCCCGGCGCTGAGTACGTGCTCGACTTCAGGTTCGATGACGTCGCTGACGACAATCAGGTGGCGGTCCATGTGTTCGTTGATCCTGTGGGCATCGGGTTTGCGAGGGTAGAACACTTGCAGCCGATGGTCATCAGGGTCAAGGGCAATAAGGGTTTCACGTCAGCCAAACGGTGGTGGCGCATTTGCCGGCGAGGACTATCGTTGCCTGACTGGATCACTCCGATCGATGAGGACATCGTCATGAACACCAGCGATCTGCTCGAACAATTATTAAGGGCCGGCCAAGGCTCAATGTCGCAACAGGGTGGCGGTGGCGCGTCGGCCCAAGGTGGTCTCGGCGGTCTCGGTGGATTGCTCGGTGGCCTGTTGGGCGGTGGTGCCGGTTCAAGCGCAGGGGGCGGTGGCCTGGGTGGTTTGCTCGGTGGTCTGCTGGGCGGTGGCTCAACCATGGGCGGTTCGACCCAGACCCGCTCGGGTGGCGGCACCAACTACGCGGCGCTGGCTTCGCTCGGAATGATGGCATTCCAGGCCTATCAAGCCTGGCAACGCAGCCAGGCCTCGGCGCCGCAACAGGCACCGCGCACTGTCGACCTGTTGTCCGGCCCGGAAGTCGAGGACCACAGCCACGCGATCCTTCGTGCATTGATTGCAGCGGCGAAGGCCGATGGCCGGATTGATGATGCCGAGAAACAGATGATCAGCACCGAAATCGGTCGCCACACCGACGACCCAGAGCTTCAGCAATGGCTGGACGATGAAGTCGCGAGGCCGCTGGACGCTGCCGATGTGGCGCAGTCGGCCACGGATTCCGGCATGGCGGCGGAGATGTACCTGGCCAGTGTGATGCTGGTGGACGATCAGCAGGACGCCGAACGTAGCTATCTGGATGAACTGGCTGCGGCGCTGAGTATCGATCCGGAGCTGCAGGTGCATCTGGAGCAACAGGCCAAAGGTGGCGTGGCCTGATGATCGTTCCCACGCTCTGCGTCACTAAGATGCCAGGCATGGCTCTGGCTTCGTGGAAGGAACGCGGAGCGTCCCGAGAGGCATTCCCACGCGGAGCGTGGGAACGATCATGAAAAAACGGTCTGGCCTCTACCGGGACTCAGGTGCTTTCGGCACCAGAAACGTAACGCCGAAACTCTCGGCGATTGCCAGGATCCGCGGCAAATCCTGCGGCACTTTGAGCTGATCCACCGCGGTAAAGAACTGACCACCGCGCGGATCAGACACCACGCCGATCATCTTCGCCGTCGCGCTGATGTTCTTGTAAGCATGAACAGTCCCAGCAGGAATATGCACATAACCGCCGGGGAAAATGGTGGTGGCATTGCCCGCAACCGTCACTTCCACCTGCCCGTCAATGACGTAGAACGCTTCGTCCCAAGGGTGAAAGTGCGGAGGTGGCCCGCCGCCTTGCACGCCTTCCTGGATATGCATTTCAAAAGGCTTGCTCAGATCCCCGCCCGCAAGAATGGTGATGGCCTCACCCACAACACTGACCGGGTCGGGGGTTTTTTCGGGCTCGATGACATGAACCGTTCGCATGATTGCTCTCCGAAGGATGAGTCCACACCCGCTGAGTATATTCACTTGTCTGGCGCCGGGTGCCGAGCCACAAGCCCGTCTGTCCGGGCGATTTCAACGCCGATGGAATTTTCTTCCGGGGGTGTCGCTCTGCTGATGTAGAGACGTGCTGATTGAGCCCCGCCAATGACCCGGATGTCCAATGCCTGCACGCTACACTTAAAGGGCTTGCCGCCGACGAGCAAATCCGGTTTTCGATAGGGAGCCCTTCATGAATCAGGAAGCACAGCTTAGCGCCGCCGATCTGGCCTTGTTGCAACTGGGGCGCCGCTTGCAGGCCGACGGTTACCGTTTCATCACGCCAACGCCGCTGACCCATCAGCGGGTCAATGATCGCGTCTTCGGGCAAAGCGCCCGGACCCTGCGCGAAGTATTTGGCTGGTCGCGGTGGTTTGAGCCCGGTCTGTTGTCGGTGGATGAGCAGCGGCAGTTGCAACAGGCAGGCGTCCTCGAGGAATGCAATGGTCGATTGAAAAGTCATGTGCGCTGGTCAAGCCTC
This sequence comes from Pseudomonas sp. Irchel s3h14, assembly GCF_900187425.1. GTDB lineage: Bacteria > Pseudomonadota > Gammaproteobacteria > Pseudomonadales > Pseudomonadaceae > Aquipseudomonas. The sequence goes on along the minus strand of NZ_FYDJ01000019.1, from coordinate 14,821 downwards.
GATGACCTGTTGTTCGTGCATTCGGGTTACCCCACTGATGCCGCTGATGCGGTGTTCTTCGGCCCCGACACTTATCGTTTTGCACAACTGATTCACGCTCATCTGCAACAGAGCTTCGCACCGATCAGGCGCGCCGTGGACATTGGTTGCGGGGCGGGTGTCGGAGCGATTGTGATTGCCCGCGCCCGCCATGAGGCCGAAGTGCTGGCCGTCGACATCAACCCGTTGGCGTTACGCATGACGGCGGTCAACGTCGCGCTCGCCGAGGTGGCCAATGTCAGCATCGAGGCCAGCGACGTGCTGCAGGACGTCGACGGCCACTTCGACTTGATCGTCGCCAATCCGCCCTACATGGCCGACCCGACCGAGCGCGCTTACCGGCATGGCGGCGGCGCGCTGGGGGCGCAATTGTCGTTGCGCATTGTCGAGCAAGCCCTGTATCGCTTGGCCCCCGGTGGCTCCCTGGTGCTGTACACCGGCGCGGCGATGATCGATGGTCTCGACCCGTTTCTGGATGCGGTGACTCCGTATCTGGAATCGCCGATGTTCGGCTGGACCTACCACGAACTCGACCCTGACGTGTTCGGTGAAGAACTGTTGACCCCTGGCTATCAGCGGGTGGAACGAATTGCCGTCGTCGCCCTGATTGTCACGCGTATCGGCCCAGGCATCGGAGGCACCGTTACGTCAGCCGGTGCGCCATGAGCAGGAGCCTGGACGATTACAATCGCATGCGCGATTTCTCGGCGACCTCGGAACCGGCCGCCGATAAACGTTCGGGCAAAAAAACTGCGAAAGACCATGCCTTGCAGTTCTGCATCCAGAAGCACGACGCCTCGCGCCTGCATTACGACTTTCGCCTGGAGCTCGATGGCGCGCTGAAAAGCTGGGCAGTGCCCAAAGGCCCGTCACTGGACCCCAAGGTCAAGCGCCTGGCGGTGCATGTCGAGGACCATCCGATGGATTACGCCACCTTCGAGGGCAGCATTCCCGAAGGGCACTACGGCGCCGGCGAGGTGATTGTCTGGGACCGTGGGGTATGGATTCCTCAGGGCGATCCGGCCGAGGCTTACGCCAAGGGCAAACTCAAATTCGAGCTAAAAGGCGAGAAGCTCGGCGGCCTGTGGAACCTGGTGCGCACGCACATGCCGGGCAAGCAGGAGCAATGGTTTCTGATCAAGCATCAGGACGGCGCGGCCAAACCCGAAAGCGATTACGACGTGGTCGCCGCCGAGCCCGACAGCGTGCTCAGTGACCGGACCATCGTTGCCAAAAAGGCGAAGACCGCTGCCAAACCAAAACCCGTCAAAAAAACCGCCACCCCGGCGCGCAAGGAAAAGTCGGCGCCATTGACGGGCGCCCGCAAAGCCAAATTGCCTGAGCTGCTCAAACCGGAACTGGCGACGCTGGTCGAAAAGGCCCCGGGCGGCGAGTGGAGCTATGAGATCAAGTTCGATGGCTATCGGATCATGGCGCGCATCGACCACGACGAAGTCAAACTCTTCACCCGCAACGGCCACGACTGGACCCACAAACTGCCCGGACAAGCCGAGGCGTTGGCGGCGCTAGGCCTCGAATCCGCCTGGCTCGACGGGGAAATGGTGGTCGCCGACGAGCAGGGCGTGCCGGACTTTCAGGCCTTGCAAAACGCCTTCGACTCGGGCCGCAGCGGCAACATCGTCTACTACCTGTTCGACATGCCTTACCTCAACGGCGTGGACCTGCGCGAGGTGCCGGTCGAGGAGCGAAGGGTGGCGCTGTCGACCGTGCTCAACTCCAACAAAGACCCGTTGCTGCGCTTCTCCGATGCCTTTAGCGAAGAACCGGAAGCGCTGCTCAACAGTGCCTGCCAAATGCAGATGGAAGGGCTGATCGGCAAGCGTCTGGGCTCGCCTTACGTGTCGCGGCGCAGCAGCGACTGGATCAAGCTCAAGTGCAAGCATCGGCAGGAATTTGTGGTCGTCGGTTTCACCGACCCGAAAGGCTCGCGCAATGCCTTCGGTGCGCTGCTGCTGGGATTGCATGACCGCGACAGCGGTGAGTTGCGTTACGCGGGCAAGGTCGGCACCGGGTTCAACGAGACGACGCTCAAGCGCATCTACGAGCAACTGAAACCGTTGCAGACCAAAAAGAGTTCAGTGGTCAACCCGCCGAGCGGGTTTGACGCCAAGGGTGTGCACTGGCTCAAGCCCACGTTGCTGGCTGAGGTCGCTTTTGCCGAAATGACCAAGGAAGGTTCAGTCCGACATGCGGTGTTCCATGGTCTGCGTGACGACAAACTGGCCGAAGACATTACCGAGGAGCGTCCGAAAGCCGTGAAGACTTCAGCCGCGAAAAAAATCACTGTCGAAAACCCTTCCACCGCTGTGAAAAAGAAAGCCGCGCCCGCGCCCTCACAAATCGGCCTGGGCGAGGGCAAGGTCCGCATCACTCACCCGGACCGGGTGATCGACGCCAGCAGCGGCACCACCAAAGTGCAACTGGCCGAGTACTACGCCAGCGTCACCGAATGGATTTTACCCGAACTCAAGGACCGGCCCGTGGCGCTGGTGCGCGCCCCGGACGGCATCGCCGGCGAACTGTTTTTCCAGAAGAACGCCGAGCGCCTGGCCATTCCGGAAATCACCACCCTGGACAAGGCACTCACCGGCCAACCGGTGATGATCATCAACAACGCCGAAGCGCTGATCGGCGCCGTGCAGATGAGTACCGTCGAGTTGCACACCTGGAACGCCACCTCGGACAACCTCGACAAACCCGACCGCTTCGTCCTCGACCTCGACCCGGACCCGGCGCTGCCCTGGAAAAGCATGGTCGAGGCGACCCAACTGACCCTGTCGGTACTCGATGAACTGGGGCTCAAGGCGTTCCTCAAGACCAGCGGCGGCAAAGGGATTCACCTGGTGGTACCGCTGACCCGCAAGCTGGGTTGGGATGAGGTGAAAGACTTCAGCCACGCGATCGTCAGCCACATGGCCAAGTTGCTGCCGGAGCGTTTTTCCGCTGTGTCAGGACCGAAGAACCGGGTAGGGCGGATCTTCATCGATTACCTGCGCAACGGCCTCGGCGCCACGACCATCTGTGCCTACGCCGTGCGCACCCGCGAAGGGTTGCCGGTGTCGGTGCCGATCTTTCGCGAAGAGGTGGGCGAGCTCAAGGGCGGCAATCAGTGGAACGTGCACACTGTGCATGAACGCCTGGCCGAGGTCGGTGATGAACCTTGGGCGGACCTGAAGAAAACCCGGCAGTCGATCACCGCCGAGATGCGGCGGCGGGTCGGGATGAAGAAGTAGCCATACACACCCTTGTAAGAGCACGGCTTGCCGGCGATAGCGCCCTTGAGAGCGCCATCGCCGGCAAGCCGTGCTCCTACAAAAAGCAATCGGACTATTTGATAAACGCCTGTAGGTCACTGGTCAGCTTGTCGATCGCCACTTTGAAATCCTTGGTGGTGATCTTCTGGCTCTCGTTCGACAGTTGGCTGCCAAATACCTTGCGCACCACTTTGGCCACAGTTTGATTGGTTCTTGCGTCGATGAACTCAGCCTCGATGAACAGGTTGGTGTCCTGATCCCGGTGACCGGTGGCGGCCTGTGTAGCTCCGACTACAGCCGCGATCGGCACCACTTCGTACCATTTCATGCCTTCGTTGGAGGCACTCACTCCGGTGATCGCCGCGCGCAGGATCAGGGGTTTTGAACCGGCCGGCGCTGATTTCGCGCTCGACACCACCCGATATCTCTGGCCCAGCACGCCTTTGGCCTTGCTGGTCATGTAGCTCTGCAACTCGTCCAGGGTTTGCTGGTTCACCCGCTCAGTGGGCTTGGGCGCCGGGTACAGCTCCAGCTTGTTGAAGGCCACGGTGTCATACGCATTCGGGTTCCATGACGGGCTCACCCAGCGCATGGCTTTCTCGCCACTGGTGGTCGTCACTTCTTCCAGGTTGTTGTAGTTGGACAGGAAACCGGAATACTGCTCGCGCTCGGTGACTTTCGAGGTGCAACCGCCGAGCAGCAGGCTGGCCAGCGCAGCGCCAATAAACAGTTTTCGGGACACGTTCATAGTGGTGTTTGCTCCATGGATTAAATCGTTTTTTTCAGTAGCAGGGCATCAGAAGCGCCAGGTCATGTTGCCGGTCAGGGCCTGAATCCAGGCATTGTCGAACTCGCCGGAGGTTCGAATACCCGACGTGGATTTGGTCTGGTCCACTGGCATATCGCCCAACCAGACCATGGCCCAGCTGACATTAATGTCCGTGATCTTGTTCAGAGCATAGGTGGCTCCGGCCGCAATGCGCCAGGATTCGCCCATGGGAACGGTAAAAGTTCGGTTTGCGTCCGAAACGGCGCTGCTGTCATACGCCACACCGACGTTCCACAGCAGTTGCGGTGTGGCCTGATACTGCGCGCCGAGCGCCAGTTGCCAGGTGTCTTTGAAATGGGCGTCGACCGTCGTCGATTGAGCGCCAAACGCGGTGGTGTCGACTTGCACCGCGATATCGCCAAGCTCTGACCAGTCCTGCCAGTTGACCGAGGCCAGCAAGGCCCATTGCGGGTCGAGTTGCTGGAACAGACTCAGTGTTGCCGTTTGCGGCACGGTCATGTCGAGCTGGGTGTTCAGGCCATCCAGGCGATCCAGAGCGGGCCCGTCGCCTTTGACGTCCAACCCGTCCTCGAACTCCAGATCGACCTTGCTGGTGTAGGCAAGGCCGATGCGCGTGCCGGGTTGCGGGGCATAGATCACCCCCACATTCGCGCCGAAACCCCAATCGTTGTCCTTGTATTTGAATTGGCCGTCGCTGCGGTCGGTGAAGCCGAAAGGCGAGCGGTCGATCGCGGTTTGGTCTTGCAGCATGCCATACATGGCTTTCACGCCGACGCCCACCGACCATTGCTCGTTGAAGCGGTAAGCCACGCTGGGCACGAAAGACAAACCGGCGAGACTGGCGTTTTGCGCGAAGTAGCGCCCGGACCATTCGTTGTCGTAATTGACCGCCAGGCCAAAGTCAGCGTACTGGCCGAAGCCAATGCTCCAGTGGTCGTCGAACTGATGGCTGACGAAGAAGCTGCCACCGGGAATCGGGTCGAGGGCGTTGCCACTGCCAGTGCCGTTGGTGTTTGAGTCGCGATCGAAGCTCAGGTCGCCGTAGAGAACCTGCAAACCACCGGTGATCTGTGTGCCGGGCAGATAACTCATGCCGGCCGGGTTACTGGCGATGGTCGAGGGGCCTTGAGCACGGGCGGCGGCACCGGCGTTGGCCAGGCCGGCGTTATCGGTGCCGATTTCATAGAGCATGATGCCGCCGGCGTAAGCGTGCTGACTGCACAGGGCACACAGGGTAATGGCGGGCAGGGCGGATGTTTTTATCTGCATGGGGTCACCTCAGCAAATGTCCGTCATGAACGCGGGTGGTGAACGCTGGCCACCCGCGAATTCAACTGCTTACTTGCCCATGGCCGCCCGGGCCGCTTCGATCTTGGCTTTGACGGCCTCGAGGTTGAAGCTCGCACCTTTTTGCATGGGCGGGAACTCAACCGCTGTTTCAGCCAGTTTGACCACCTGCTGCTGCACAAACACGAAGCGCCAGAACTGGAATTTGAACCACTCGAAATACTCCAGCGAGCCATTGGCCGCCATGTTTTCCGGCCATCCGGCGCGTTCGAACGGGTCGAGGCGCAGGTTGGTAAGCATCGGCACGTCCAGCGTGGTTTTTGCCCCTAGCCAGCCACCAGGCTGGTCAATGAAGCGGTACTTGAAGTCATCGATACGGATAGCGCCCAACGTGCTTTCGCCGAAGTAGAAGATCTCATGGCGATTCGATGGACCTTTGCCGGTAATCATCGGTGTCTGGTCATAGCCGTCCAGGTGCACTTTGTAAGTGGTATCGCCCAGTTGTTTGCCCTTGAGCAATTCTGCGGTGATGTTCGGGTTGCCCGCCGCCGCGACCAGGGTCGGGAACCAGTCCATGCCTGACATGATGCCGTTGGCCACCTGGTTAGCAGGTACCTTGCCCGGCCAGCGAATGATCGCCGGAGCCCGGAAACCACCCTCCATCACCGTGCCTTTACCCATGGCAAACGGCGTGGTGCCGCCATCCGGCCAGGTAAAGTTTTCAGCGCCGTTGTCCGTGGTGAAAATCACGATGGTGTTGTCATCCATGCCGTCTTTTTTCAGCTTGGCCATCACGTCGCCGACGATGTCGTCGATCTGCGCCATGCCGGCTTCCTGTTCCGACCAGCCGTTTTGCGCATTGCGCATGGCTTGGTACTTGTCGGAGAGGTGCGTGACGATGTGCATGCGGGTCGGGTTGAGCCACAGGAAGAACGGTTTGTTGTCCTGCTTGGCCTTGTCGATGAAGGTGAAGGCTTTGTCGCGAATTTCGTCGTCGACGGTTTTCATCCGCTCCGGATAGAGGGTGCCGGCGTCTTCGATTTTCTGTTTGCCGACCTTGCCCCAGCGCGGCATCACGGTCGTGTCGTCAGTCGTCGTGGCCCAGCTGTGAACCATGTTCCGTGGGCCGACGGTGGATAGAAGATTTTGCGGATAATTGGGGTGCGCCGGATCTTCCATGGCGTCCAGGTGATAGAGGTAGCCGAAGAACTCGTCGAAACCATGCACGGTCGGCAGGAATTCGTTCAAGTCGCCCAAGTGGTTCTTGCCGAACTGGCCGGTGGCGTAACCCATGGACTTGAGTGTGGTGGCGATGGTGACGGCTTCGGCGGGAATACCAATGGGAGAACCGGCCTGCCCGACAGTCGTCATCCCGGTACGGATCGGCAGTTCGCCGGTAATGAAGTTGGCGCGCCCAGCGGTACAACTGGCCTCGGCGTAGTAGTCGGTGAAACGCATGCCTTCGGCAGCGAGCTGGTCGAGGTTGGGTGTTCGACCGGCCATCATGCCCTGGTTGTAGACACCGATATTGGACCAGCCAATATCGTCGCCCATGATCACCACAATGTTGGGGGCTGTTTTGTCGGCGGCTTGAGTGATGACGGGGAGAACCATTGCAGACAGAAATAAGGGGACGGCGAACACCGAGGATAGCTTTGTCCGGTTCATATCGAGCTCCTGCGCACTAGCGTTGGTACTCTGAGACGAGCCCCCGGCCGCCCAGGAAATTTTGGATCCCCCGCGAAGAGCGTAGGTAAGAATTGTGAAATTTCCAGTAATTGGTTATTCGGCCGAAGGCCTTGTTTCATGGGCTTTACAGCTTGTCGTGGATTCGGATGATTGCTGACACTTCAACCAGACGAATTCCTCAAATCCGTGCCTGGACCGGCCATAGGGGATGTGTTGTTCGAAGTGCGGGAGGGCATGAGGCGGCGAGCCCGGCTCGCCGCCCCAACGACTATTGCTTGCCGACAGCGCCCGCCAGCAGCGGCGCTATCTGTTCATCGGTCAGTGCCGCCTTGACCTCCATGGTCATGAGGTCGCTCCATTCCAGCACCCACTTCTGAATGGCTGCCGGATCACTGGCCTCTGCCACGCCAAAACCGGATGCACCACCGACGGCGTGCCAGCGTCCCAGCATTTTGACGCCAGCGGGTGGAGCACCCCCGGTCTTGAGGAAACGCTCGATCGCGCTGTTACGATTTACCGAGCTGATAGACCAATTGACTATGAATAACATTTGCCACCTCCTGCTACGGATTGGCACCTGTTGCTCTTCGCGCACCTGGCGGGTGCCGGAACCACGGTCACGCTTGAGTGTCCAGCTTCATCCCTGACTGGCTTGAAAACATTGCTCCCATGAGAAGGCATAGCAGCAGGCCAGACTCTGCGTATGACCGCTGATCCTGTTTCGTTGCCTTTGTATCAGTCCGTGGATGACACCTGTTTCACCAACGAAACATCGGCAGTGGCCGTAGGGGAGAACGAAGGAATTGCCGCGCAGTCAGCCTGATCAGCATCCTGTGAAACCCATGATTGGGAAACGTCGACTTCACCGTTTTGATGAATTCCCGTGGCAGGCCGAATGTCACCGCGCCGAGGGTTACATCAATGACATCGGCTCGCCGGAAGGGCTCGACGCTCAGTGCATGGGCGGCACCATAGGGCCGTACTTTGTGGTGTTCCTGGATCAGTGCCGTGACTTCGCTGCTCAGGTGCGACAGTTGCCGGTCGGCGAGATAACCCTCAGCCAGGCGAACCGACGGTTCCAGGTAGTCGAGGGTCCGGTCGGTCCAGATGCCCAGATCATGAAAGGCCGCCGCGATCTGCACGGTTTCGGACGGCAGACCGGCGATGCCGCTGATCGCGATATAGAAGTTCAGCACCCGATAAATGTGATTGCGATAGCCCTGCAGATCAGAGCCGATCACCAGCGCGAATGACGTCAGTATGTCGTCCGTGACGGGGAATTCGAGGGCGATGTTCATGGGGTTGAGTTCACGCATCGCGCAACAGGTCGTTGGCGTTGAGCAGCGCGTAGGCAATCTCCGGGCGCTTCTCCAGTGCGCGACGAATCGCGGCCGGGATCGACTGACGGGTTTTGCGGCATAGCCCCGGTTGTTCGCCGACGTTGATACCGATACCGCGCATGGTGCGTACTTCGTTGAAGCTGGGGGCGATGTCCACGCGGATGCCCAACTGCTCATACATTCGCTGTTGCAGGCGCTCGAGGTCACTCAGGCTCTGGAGGTTTTCCAGGCGTTCGACCAGGCGCTTTTCTTCCGAACGGGTCAGAAACAGGATGCGCACGTCCGCCCCCGGTGTTTCCAGCAGCGGGTCACGACCGCAGTCGCAGGCGCCGGGCGGGCAGGGTTGGCGGATCGGAGGCGTGGTGGTCATGGGGTTCAATCATAGAGTGCTGCAATCGGGTTTGCCCATAGGGTTTTGAGCCCTTCTGGCGAACGGGTTACGCCGGGTCTAGGCTTAAGAGTCGTGCACAGGCCAAGGAGCGGGATCAATGAAAGCCAACGCAAGTGTTTTCTGCCTGTTGTTCACCCTTGCGCTGGCCCCGGGCGCTCGTGCCGAGGATCCGCCAACACCGGACGTCACCCCGACGATCAACCCGCAAGTGGTCGATAAACTCATCGATATGGGCAACCACCTGCGCGGCTTGCCGACGTTTCAGGTCGACGCCGAAGTGACCCGGGATATCGTTCTGGAGTCTGGCCAGAAGATCAAGACCGAGGCCTCTACTGTCTTGAAAGTGGTGGGTCACGATCGGATGTATGCCAAGACGGAAGGCGATATTCGAACGCGAGAGTTCTTCTACAACGGCAAGAAACTGACCCAGTATTCACCGTTTCTCAAGTACTACACCACCGTGGATGCACCGCCTGAAGTCTCCGATACGCTGCACTTGATAGAAAACCATTACGGGATTCAGGTGCCCATGGAGGACCTGTTTCTGTTTGGCAGCGATCAGGCGCAGATCGATGCGCTGAAAGAGGCGCTGTACGTCGGACCGTCGACGATCAAGGGGCAATTGTGTGATCACCTGGCCTTTCGGCAGGAGGGCGTTGACTGGCAGTTGTGGATCACCCGATCCGACAAGCCGCTGCCGTGCAAACTGGTGATCACTACCACCGATGAGCCGGGTTTTCCGGAATACAGCGCGGTGTATCGCTGGAACCTGAAGCCGGGCATCAAGGACTCGATCTTCACCTTCGCACCGCGTAAGGACGATGTGGCGATTCCTTTGAAGAAAGCCAGTGATCAGGGAGGGGAATGACATGAACAGGACGATGTCGTGGAGCCTGTTGTTATCGCTCGTAACCACCTCGGTACTGACGCTGAGCCTGGTCACTTATGTGGATGCCCGACCCCAGCGCGCCCAAGGGCACGCCAGGGCATCGGTCAATCGTGCGCCACCGCCCAGTGCCCAAAGGGCTCAGCGCGTCAACACCGGCAATACCGCGCAACGCGCTACCAACGTCAACGCGGGCAATCGGGCCAATGCCGGCAACACAGTCAATTCTGGTAATCGGGCCAATACCGGAAACACGGTCGGCAACCGAACCAACGTCAACAACAGCAACCGTAACGTCAACATCGACAACAGTCGCGACGTGGACATCGACGTAGACGGGAATGGCCGCTATGGCTACGACGATCACTACCATCCGATCGCCACGGCGGCGGCCGTCACCGCAACGGTCGCGGTGACAGCAGCGGTGGTCGGGTCGATCTTCACGCCTGCGCAATTGCCCTCCAGTTGCGTGCAAGTCATCCAGTACGGCACGGCTTACATGCAGTGCGGCTCAACCTGGTATCAACCGCAGTATCAGGGTAGCGATGTGACCTATGTCGTGGTTAATGCGCCTTGAGTCGGAGGGATCACGTTCCGACTGCTTGATTTTAGAGGAGACGCAACATGGAGCGATTCACGGGTGGTTGCCTGTGCGGCAACGTCCGAATTGAGGCGTCGGGACTCCCGTATCGGGTCGGCCTTTGTCATTGTCTCGACTGCCGCAAGCATCATGGGGCGCTTTTTCAAGCTTGCGCGATATTCCCTCAGAGTGCGGTGACGATCGAAGGCGAAACACGCGACTACGCCGGGCGGTTTTTCTGTCCCCGCTGCGGCTCGTCCGTTTTTGCGCGCACCGACGACGAAATCGAAGTGAACCTGGGATCCCTGGATGCCCCTGACCAACTGATGCCAACCTACGAAAGCTGGATCGTGCGTCGCGAGTCCTGGTTGCCGCCGTTTCCGCTCACTAGACGATACGAGCGCGACCGTGACGCCACCGGTCGCTTTGAGGAGTAGGTGCCGATGCTTGAACCGGGTCTGGAGCGCTGCATGAAAGTCGGCGTGATTTCCGATACCCATGGCTTGCTCCGCGCTGAAGCCCTTGCTGCACTGCAGGGTTGTGAACGGATTATTCACGCGGGCGACATCGGCAACCCCGAAATCCTCGATCAACTGGCATCAATAGCCCCGCTGCACGTGGTCCGCGGGAACAATGATCTGGACGCCCCTTGGGCAGAAAATCTCGCCGACTGCTTATGTTTCGACCTGAACGGATGGCAGACCTTGCTGGTACATGACAGTGCCGATGTCCCAGCCGTGCTTGATGCAGGCATAAGGCTGGTGATCACCGGCCACTCGCACAAGCCCCGCATAGAATGGCGCGGCGAACAGCTCTATCTCAATCCCGGCAGCGCGGGACGCCGGCGCTTCAAGCTGCCGGTGACGCTGGCTCTGCTTGAGGTGTTTGAGACCTCAATTGAGCCGCGCCTGGTCTCGCTGCTGGAATGACCTTTCCCTGGGTGCCGCTATATACTCGACAGCCCCTTCACCCCTCAAGCAAGAGACACCCATGGCAAACCACGACCTCACCTTTCTCCCCGATCCTGATCCAGAATCCATCTCCTCGGATGTCGCCGGTTTCGGCGGCCTGCTGGTCTCCACTCAGATCCCCACCCGCGCCGACGGCAGCCTGGAACTGGGCGACATCACCCTGCAAAGCGAATGCACCCTGCAGGCACTCAAGGTAGCGCTGGAGCACGCCGGCAGTTCCATGGACCGGGTTCTGCATCTGACCATCTACCTCACCGACATGTCCGACCGCGCCGCCTTCAACGAGGTCTACCAGCGCTTCTTCGCCAAGCCCTGGCCGGTTCGGGCCGCCGTTGGCGTGGCCTCCCTGGCGGTTGAAGGCATGCGCGTGGAAGTCACCGCGATGGTGGCCAAGGGCTGAGTCCGCGGGCTTGAAGGATGGCTTTTATTGGCCGTCTACGAGGCGAGGCAGCCCCAAGGGATTAACCTCGCGCAATGACTCAGGCAATAGCGCATCAGGAAAACCCTGGTAGGACACCGGGCGCAAAAAGCGTTCAATCGAGGTCATGCCAACCGAGGTGAAGCGGCTGTCCGACGTTGCCGGAAACGGTCCACCGTGGATGGTGGCGAAAGACACCTCCTGAGGATGCGCGAAGGCGTTGACAACGATTCGCCCGGTGCGCCGCTCCATTTCCCGCGTGCGAAGTAATGCATGTGCATGACCTTGCATTGGTCGTTTACACCCACAAAGCCTGTGGCCAACCCGCAGGGCTAGGGCCGCTTTGCGAACATTGCGGCGAACTCTTGCGCCGTGAAGAGCTGATCAGCGAGCCGAGCGCTGCCTACACAGAAGAGCGCAACTCACGGCGTGAGGCTTTCAAAGGGGGGCGAATCCAGCAGTAAGGAGGGAATCCACAGTGTTCGTTGCTCCCTGAACTTGTTGGTCCGCATGGTAGGACGAGCGCACCAGAGGACCGGACGCAACGTTCTTGAAGCCCATCCGCGTACCTTCCTCGGCGAACCAGGCGAACACGTCCGGGTGCACGAAACGCTGGACCGGCAAGTGGCTGCGAGACGGTTGCAGGTATTGGCCGAGGGTGAGCATGTCGACATCGTGCTCACGCATGCGCTGCATGACTTCGATGACTTCCTCGTCGGTCTCGCCAAGGCCCAGCATCAGGCCGGATTTGGTGGGTACACGCGGGACCATTAGCTTGAATTTCTGCAGCAGATCCAGTGACCACTCGAAATCCGAACCCGGCCGCGCGGCTTTGTACAGGCGCGGGACGGTCTCCAGATTATGGTTGAACACATCGGGTGGCTCAGTGGCGGTAATCGTCAGGGCGACGTCCATCCGGCCACGGTAATCCGGCACCAGGGTTTCCAGTTGCACGCCCGGCGACAGCTTGCGGATTTCGCGCAGGCAATCGACGAAATGCTGGGCGCCGCCGTCGCGCAAGTCGTCGCGGTCCACCGAGGTGATCACCACGTACTTCAGGCGCAGGTCGGCGATGGCCACGGCGAGGTTCATCGGCTCGTCGGCATCCAGCGGTTTTGGCCGGCCGTGGCCGACATCGCAGAACGGGCAACGGCGGGTACAGATGTCACCCATGATCATGAAGGTCGCCGTGCCACCGGAAAAACACTCGCCGAGGTTCGGGCAGGAGGCTTCTTCACAGACGCTGTGCAGCTTGTGTTTGCGCAGCAGCTGTTTGATCCGGTCGACCTCGGGGGAGATCGGAATGCGTACGCGAATCCAGTCGGGTTTGCGTGGGAACTCATCGGTCGGGATGATCTTCACCGGAATTCGCGCGACCTTTTCTGCACCGCGCAGTTTGACCCCGACTTGCATTTTTACCGGTGCTTTGCCGGTCGATTCCACCACTTCGCTCATGTCATTTTTCCTTTGGCGCGAGCGGGAGGGGTTGACCCTCCCGCTGCGGATCAGTCGCGGTAGACAGGGAAATCAGAGCACATCGCAGCAGCCTGGCTGGCGACGTGGGCCTCGACATCGGCATCGCCGAGGTGATCGAGAATGTCGCAGATCCAGCCCGCCAGCTCGATGCTCTGGGCTTCCTTGAAACCACGGCTGGTGATCGCCGGCGTGCCGATGCGCAGGCCGGAGGTCACGAATGGCGATTGCGGATCGTTCGGTACGGCGTTCTTGTTCACGGTGATACCGGCACGGCCGAGGGCTGCGTCGGCGTCTTTGCCGGTCAGGCCTTGACGAATCAGGCTGACCAGGAACAGGTGGTTGTCGGTACCGCCGGACACCACGTCGTAGCCACGGTCGATAAAGACTTTAGCCATCGCCTGGGCGTTGCGGATCACTTGCGCCTGATAGGCCTTGAACGCTGGTTCCAGCGCTTCTTTGAAGCACACCGCCTTGGCGGCGATCACGTGCATCAGCGGGCCACCCTGACCGCCGGGGAATACCGCGGAGTTGAGTTTTTTCTCCAGTTCCGGATTGGCCTTGGCCAGGATCAGGCCGCCGCGCGGACCGCGCAGGGTTTTGTGGGTTGTGGTGGTGACGACATCGGCAAAAGGAATTGGGTTCGGGTACAGACCGGTCGCCACCAGCCCGGCAACGTGGGCCATATCAACAAACAGGTAAGCGCCGACCTTGTCGGCAATCGCCCGGAAGCGCGGGAAGTCCAGGGTCTTCGAGTAAGCGGAGAAGCCGGCGATGATCATTTTCGGTTGGTGCTCGACGGCCAGGCGTTCGACTTCGTCGTAGTCGATCAGCCCGGTCGCAGTGTCGATGCCGTACTGAACGGCGTTATACAACTTGCCGGAAAAGCTGACTTTGGCGCCGTGGGTCAGGTGACCGCCGTGGGCCAGGCTCATGCCCAACACGGTGTCGCCGGCTTGCAGCAACGCCAGATAGACCGCTGCGTTGGCCTGGCTGCCGGAGTGCGGCTGGACGTTGGCATAATCGGCGCCGAACAGCTGTTTGGCGCGGTCGATGGCCAATTGTTCGACCACGTCGACGTGTTCACAACCGCCGTAGTAGCGCTTGCCCGGATAGCCTTCGGCGTACTTGTTGGTCAGGCCGCTGCCTTGCGCTTCCATCACCCGTTGGCTGGTGTAGTTTTCCGAAGCGATCAGCTCGATGTGGTGTTCTTGCCGTGCGTCTTCGGCGTTCATCGCCGCCAGCAGTTCGTCGTCGTAGCCTTTGATCTGGTCGTGCTTGCTGAACATGGTGGAGTCCTCTGTTGTTCTCTGGATGAGCTGACCTGTAGGAGCAAAGCTTGCTCGCGATGAACGATGACGCGGTTCATCAGGCGGACCGTGTAACGGCTATCGCGAGCAAGCTTTGCTCCTACAGGGGGTGTTGTTTTTAGGCGTCCTGGTAGTCGGCAATCGACGGGCAGGCGCAGATCAGGTTGCGATCACCAAACACGTTGTCGACCCGACCGACCGGCGGCCAGTATTTGGCGTCCATCAAGGTTTCGAGTGGGTAAACGGCTTGCTCACGGCTGTACGGATGCGTCCACTCGCCGACGATTTCCGCCGCGGTGTGCGGGGCGTTTTTCAGCGGGTTGTCGTCCTTGTCCAGGGTGCCGTTTTCCACTGCGCGGATTTCTTCGCGGA
>NZ_FYDJ01000027.1 GCF_900187425.1 Pseudomonas sp. Irchel s3h14 | reverse complement strand
CGGCAGAAGACAAGGATTGATCAATCGAAGTATGCTTTTTCATGGACTCGCCCTCGCTGTCGTTGGCTGTTTAGACTGCCACCGTGGCGCATTGACGCCTCGGCGTGGGCGAGTCCATTCAATTACAGGAATTTGTCGCTACGTCGCTTTGATCGCCATCTCGTTCTCCAGCGACCTCTCCACCAGCAACAACCCCAACTCACTCAATTGATAAATCGCCATCGCCAGATGTCGCGGCTTGTCGTCCAGGCTTTCGGCCAGGTCGAGCAGCAGAATGCTGACCGACGAAAAGGTTTCGTAGGTCTGGATGGTCAAGGCTTCGGGGTTGGCATCGGACACAACGGTGAACATTTTCATGGCGCGGTCCTGGGAAGAGCGAAGGGAGGTGATGTCGGGTTTGAGGTAGTGGTCCAGCGCCTTGTCGGCGGCGTGGAGCTTTTTTGAATCGAAGGTGGAGTAGGGGGAAACCGGGTCGGTTTCGGGTGGCGGATTGGGTGTTGCTTTGAACATATTTTCGTACTCGATTGGGGCTGCCACGACCTTGCGACTAAACGAGGGGTGGCGGCTGTAAGCAGGTTAGTCGACCGGCGAGTACGAAAACCGGCGCGCCCGAGAGCGCCCTGCGAACAGCCACCATCAAGTGCGGGGGATAGGGAAAACCCGACTGGATGACGCTTATACACATTCGTACAACACCGGGCGACTAAACCCGATCGCTGATTGGCAGCGACGCGGATCAAGTTACGGGGCAACACCAAAGCGCACAAGCCGGCGGATTCTGGCGGATCTGTAGGCAACGGCGCAAGGTGCTGTAGCCGCGGACTGAGGCGTTGAAAACACAGGGGAAAGTGACGAGGTGTAGGCTGACCGCTCGTCGGGACTGTCATATCTGACAGGTGGGCAGGGATATCTCGGTATGGCTTAAATGTCTCCAGACAAATGGCGGTTTACCCACCACTGGAGACATCGATCATGTTGGATCAACCAGATCAACCAGATCAACCAGATCAACCAGATCAACCAGATCAACCAGATCAGACCATTGCTCTCATAGACCGACCTCTAACCTTGCCTCTTCCAGGGGCAGGCGTTTCGCGTTTGAATTTCACTGTTAAAGGGCCCTCCGGACAGTCGTGGGACGACTATCAAGTTGACTTGCATTACAAGCGTAATGGTTCCCATCTCGATAATAAAAAGCTGGTTGATATAACCAACCCGTTTCAAACTAACGTCAGTTTTGACCAGGCAGGAATCTACAACATCCATTACACGTACCTGAATAGGGGCTCTGGTAACTGGTCATACTGGTACGATTCGGGAAGTTTTTACGCCATGGACCCGGTGACAATCAGCCCGCCGATACCCTCAGTACTGTGGGGACTTAAGCCGCTTATTTCAGGATTCGCAACACCGGACGGTCATATACAAATTGTTCGGGCAGACAATAACCAAGCGTTAAGTGCTCAAGCAACCGTGGTAGGTGCCAGTAACTGGTCAGTCGCGCTTAATGCGTTAGTGCCCGCGATCTACAGGGCAAAGGTTAAACATTGGATGGCTGGCTACTCGCCGATCTACTCCAATACCTTTACCTTCGACTTGCGCCCGGCACCGTGCATCAGCCTCCCGGGTACGAATGGTGTGATTGAGGTGAGGCCGGTTGTTTCAGGAACGGGTGAGCCAGGTGCGACGGTCTATATCCACAAATCGGGTGATGGTTCGACGGTTTATGGCACCGCAACGGTACACGAAAATCATAACTGGTTGACAACGCTCACTCGCGACCTGCCGCAAGGCGTCTACAAACTTAGTGCAAAGCAGTACAAGGATAATAGTGAAAGTTTGTGGAGTGAGACCCCTCGTCCGGTGAAAGTCCTGGGTGTACCTTCTATCAGCAGTCCAGCCGCGGGGGAGCAGGAGCAAAACTTTACGATGACCGGTGGCAGCGGGTTGGGTATTGAGGAAGTCCAGGTCGAAGTCTTGACTGACTCTACATACAAATCTTGGGGCGTCGGCGATGTCCAGAGTAATGGAAGCTGGAGCGTAGTACTCAGTAACTTGACCCCGGGGCTTCTTTCCCTCACTGCGCTGCAAAAGCTAGAGCCTGTCAGCGGTGAAAAAGCTGCGCCGAGGACGTATAAAATCCGCCCGCCCAAACTGGCCTTCACAGTGTCCTACCCCAACGATAAAACCGTGAGGTTTTCCGGCCCCGGGTACACCGGCGCCACGGCCGAGATTTGGTACAAGAGTAATGCGGGGGGGAGGCAGGGGGCGGCGCTCGTGGGGGATGGCAACTGGCAAATAGAGCTCACAAACCGGATGCCGGGCAGTTATACGATGGTGGCGTGGCAGCAGGTTGCCGATGGCAGTGGTGGCAAGATCTATTCACAAGGATCGAATGATGTGCTCGTGACGGTACCGGTCCCCAAGCCGATGCTCACACCGGTCACTTTGAACGGGCAGATCCCTACGTTCAGAGGTACGCGTGATGTTTGGGAGGGCACTCGGGGTGGGGATATTCAAATCCAGCTCGATGGCCAACCCCATACACTCCTTCCGGACCTGCAAGGTTCGACGACCTCCTGGAACATCACGGCCTCGGACAAGATTGCCCCAGGCACTCACACCGTCAGGGCGCGGCAAGGGATCAACGGCCTTTGGTCCGCGCTGACGGAGCCGGCTACACCGCTGATTATCAAGCCCGATCTGCCGGAGCTCTTCAACCCGCCTGCTGGAGTTGAAATGCCGCGGGCGGTGCAGTTTCATGGCAAGACCTGGCCCAACGCCAAGGTTGTTGTGCGCTTTAAAAGTGGTGTCCTGATCAAAGAGGTGACCTCCAACGCGACGACGGGCGAGTGGAGCTTCAACTACACCTTACCGTTAGGGCGGGTCGAGGTTGAGGTGCTCTCTACGTTTGGTGGGCAGACATCGGACGTCAAGAGTCAATCCTTTCCGGTCAAGACTCCGCTCCCTGTAGTGACCTCCCCGGGGAACAACGGTGAAGTGTCTCCGTTCCCGATCATAGAGGGCATGGGTATTAGCGGGTGCTGGGTTTACGTTTATTCGCCGGGCTCGACTACCTCGATAGGTAATGCTCAGGTGGGTACGGACAATAAATGGAAGGCGCCGCTTACTGAGCGACCCATCGGTAACCTGGATATTTATACGAAGCAGATTTTCAATAACACCTTTGCATCAGAGCCGACTGCAACACTGTCACTCAAGGTGATTGTTCCGGCCCCGGGGATTGACCGACCTGCACAGGGCTCCAGGCCCACGCGCACCATGACGGTTGAGGGCAAGGGGGCTTTGTACGGTGGTTTTATCGATTTGATGTTCAATGACTCGCTTTCGCCTTACAAGGGTATCCAGGTGCGGACGGACGGTTCGTGGCAGGTTGAGGTCCGCGGGATGGAGGCGGGGCCATTAAGGATTAAGGCAATCCAGCACTACAAGACGTTTGCGTCGCTACCCGGCAGCGAGTGCAGCGTGACGGTGGTGCCGGCGGTGCCGGTGGTCGATACGCCCCGAAAAAACGAAGCGCTAGGCGCCATATTAAGGATTTCCGGGTTCGGTTATCGGGGGGATGTCATACATGTCTACAGGCGAAACCGTTATCTCCTCTTGGGTACCGCCACTGTTACGCCTGCCGGCACCTGGTCGGGCAGTTTCCAGCACAACATGGTGGACGGCGACGGCATTAGTGTTTTAGCGCGAGCCGGTGTGGGGCTGGATTCCGGTTTTTTACCCGTGATTACTGTTCCCTTGCGAATTGCCCCGCAAATCACCGCGCCGATGGCGGGCGATTGGGTCGTGGCCAGGCCGCAGTACAGCGGTGTGGCAGCGCCTGACGCCACCATCACCGTTGCCTCATGGTTTAACACCGACAACCTGCTGGCGCCGTCAACGATGGCGGGTCCCGATGGCCGATGGACAGTGACGGGCAACCAGAGTCTGCCCGTTGACGCGGCGTGGGTGGTCGTGCGCCAGACCCTGCCGGACGGTACGGCATCGGAGTGGGCCGAGAGTGGGCGTTTTATGGTGGAGCAATAGCCACCGGTTTGAAGCGCCCGCGAGGGTGATTTTCGGTTGATACCCCGCTGCCCCCCAATGGCCCTCTTGTGAGGGCCATTTTTCTGCTTTCGCTGGCTTTCCAGTACCACTGGATTCCGACCAGTGGTCATCACAACTGTCATTTATGACAGTAGATCGTACCTCATCGGCAAGCGCTAAATCGAGTTGACGAGAGCACCTACCCACTCACGGGTGACGCTCGGTATTGGTTTTTGCCTGAGGGGGAAATACCGCAATGAAAACATCTGACAATCGGCCGATTCATCAATTGATCAAGGCAGTGCTGGGGGAACGGCGCATTGGCGTGTTCGAGCCTTTAGATGACTACATCGCGAAAAACCCCAGCGTGTTCGACCTGATAAAACTAGGGCCTACCGGGTTAGAGAAGCTTGGCCTGAGTCAGGAAGACGCCCACTCCCTGATAGTCCGTGGCAATGCCCTGGCCCTGTACATCGCCAGGGCGTTTCGTGAACAGAGCCTGAGGCCGGGCGGCCCGAATGCGCAGATCGCAGGGTGGGTGATACCCGAGGTTCCGACCTACGCAAATTTGTTCAATCCTGATTTCTCCGGCTGCAGCCCGGTCGACGCTCTTGAGTCCAGCGCCTCGACGACGGCCTATCTGGTGGAACTGCGCGAATGGGTGCGCGACAAGCTTGTCCCCCTCGGCGATGAAGATCGAACGCTACCGCTGGAGGTACGGCGGCCGGATGTGGACACGCATCTGATCGACCCTATGGCGGTGAACCGCACCTTGTCCGCGCTTGAGATCGTCAGGTGTTGAGGCGCTTTTGGGATTGGCAGCCTTTGCCCCCACACTCTCTGAAAATGCCCCTGCGCTGACCGAGCGCGGGTTGACTTGGAAGGTTCATTCAACCTCCGAAATCAGTGCTCGTTTCCAGTTGAACGTGTGCCATGACGAAATGTCGCCTTTTGAGTTGCAGGGGCGACTGCTGTCGAAAACACTTGAGGAAGAGGGAACGTTCGAGTTTGACGACAAGAAGCTGGCCTTCGGAAGCACGGCGTACCCCTGTCTGGGAGGTGCTCACACCTTACGCTTTACTCCCAATCCCGGCAGCCTGTTGATCGGGCTTAAGGTCGCGGCAACGTTGGCCGATGCGTCAAGCCATGCACTCAATCCGGAGCTTGAACCTAAAACTGCGCGAGATCTCACAAGTGACGGCCTGGAGTGGACGCTGGACGGTCGCGACAGCACCGAAAGCGGGATGTTGGGGCTCTCGCTGGAGCTCAATCAGGCCGGGTTTACTTTCCCTCCGGTGCCTATGTCGTTGGGGCACAACCGAGTCGAGATCGCCGGCGAACGTAACCCTTTTGATCCGGAGGTGGGGCAAACCGTCCCACTGCAGCTCAAGGCAAAATCTCACTATACCGAGCAGGCAGTGGCAGAGGTCGAGGTGGGTTTTATGCACGGAGGCACTTCAACACCGATTTTGACCGAGAGTGACGGCTGGGCAAAATTTGATTACCCCGCCACACAACCGGGCGAAGACTCCGTTATCGCCACGCTGCGAAGCCCATACGATGAGCCTGATGCGTTCCCTTCTCATACCTTTGAAATCAAGGTGATAGCCGCTGGCACCGAAGAGTCGGGCACCCGTGTGTCGACTTCAACAATGCAGACGAAAGAGGGATGACTCATGGTCGACCAAAAAGATTTGCAGGATAACCGTGTTGAGATTGGCCAAGTGCGTGAAGCCACTTTTGATCCGGTAGTCGGTGAAAGCGTTGTCCTGTCGCTCAGGGTGCGCTCGTCCAGCACCCAGTTGGCGGCGTCGAATGTGGGGGTGATCTTTACGATTGGAACAACGACTTGGCGGGTGGGTACCGACGATACTGGCTGGGCAACTTTTACCTATAAGGCTGAAAGACCAGGGGACGTTGTAGTGGTCGCTACGCTGGACAGCGTAAACGATGGCCCCCAGGCGGCTTCATTACATACATTCCGCTTCAAGGCACTGGCCGCGGGTGTCTGGGGCGATGCCCGGTTCCAACTGAATGTTGAACCTGAAACGGTCTGGGGCGCCGAGACCAGGTTTCCTCGGGTCGCGCAGCTTCATACCGTCAAGTTATCGGTCACTTCGGATAGCCAATTGATGGGTCGCGACATTTGTCTGGGGTTGAAGGGCTACTCCTCGGCCAGTGAACTGGGATTGACCTCCGTGACGCCACCGTTGGGTGAGTCCCGACGATTGACCTCAGACGGTTTGAGTTGGCAGTGCACCGGCACGATCGGCGGGGCTTATGGGTTGCAACTGGCGGCCTCTCGCCTGCTCAATCAGTCGCCGGTCAATGCGATGTCGTTGGGGGCGTTCATCCCCACGACCGGGTTGCTTGCCGGTATTACTTACCGGGTGGGTGATCAACAGTCCGAGGTGAAGGATTCCGAGATTGTCGCGAGGATTCCGTTGGGAGCCCCTGTTATGTTTAGCATTTCGGTTCCTTCTGAGATGCTGAATGGGATGGCGTCGTTCGAATTGCTTGAGGGGCGAGACGTAGGTTTTTCCTCGATGCTTGATTCCCCACAGCAGTTCAGCCAACTGACTAAAGAATGGGAAGTTCTGGCTTCGGTGTGGGGACTTGACGAGTACATCTTTCGGTTGACGTACTCCGCATTCCCGGATTCTCCACAGATACTGAAATTTCTGGTTGAGTAATCTGACGTTGTCCCCGATCAATGGTCATCAGGCTCCCGCTTTTTTCCAGCTCAAATACCGCGTCACCAACTCGGCCCCCAGTTCCGCGGGTCGAGCATCCACCACCGACACTCCATGAGCACTCAACCGCTCATGGAGTTCCACCCGTTCATTCAAATATTCCACCGTCCCGCAATAGGTCAGCGCCTCCGGCAAGGTTTGCACCGGCGTGTGCCGCAGCGTATCGAGCACGTCTTCGCGCAGACTCGCCACCAGCACCCGATGCTGCTTGCTCAGGCGTTTGACGGCGGTGAGCAGTTCTTCGTCGTCTTCATCCCGCAGGTTGGTCACCAGCACCACCAGCGCCCGGCGTTTTTGGCGGGCCAGCAGTTGGCTGGCGGCGGCTTGGTAATCAGCGGGGCGTTGGGTGCTGTTGAGGTCGTAGACGGTGTTGAGCAGGACCTTGAGTTGATCGGTGCCTTTGACCGGGGCGAGGTAATGCGGTCGGTCGCTGGCGAAGGTGCTCAGGCCTACCGCATCGCCTTGGCGCAGGGCGATGTAGCTGAGCAACAGGCAGGCGTTGAGTGCGTGATCGAAATGCGCGAGTTCGCCATCCTGGCTGCGCATGCGGCGGCCGCAGTCGAGCATGAAAATGATCTGCTGGTCGCGCTCGTCCTGGTATTCCCGGGCGATGGGGGTGCGTTGGCGGGCGGTGGCTTTCCAGTCGATCTGGCGCAGGCTGTCGCCTTCGCGGAATTCACGCAGCTGATGAAATTCCATACCCAGACCGCGTCGTTGGCGTTGGCGCACGCCAAGTTGGCTGAGCCAGTTGTCGACTGCCAGCAGTTGGCCGCCGTAGAGGCGGGCGAAGTCGGGGTAGACGCGAGTGTTGTCGACCACGTTGAGCAGGCATTTGTCGGACCATAAACCCAATGGGCTCGGCAGGCTGATTTCGCAGTGTTCGAAGGTGAAATGGCCGCGCTTGAGCGGGCGCAGGCGATAGCCGGTCTGGCTGTGCTGGCCGGGTTGCAGTTCGACCGACAGGGGCAGGTTTTCGAAGCTCAGACTTTCCGGTACATGGTCGAAGATCTGAATGTTCAGTGGCTGGTGAAAGTCATGCTCGACTTCCAGTCGCACTTCGCTCCATCGGCCGAGCGCCAGGCTGCCGGGCATCTGTCGTTTCACGCGTGGGGAGGGCAGTCGCTTGAGACCGACACCGTCGAGTAATGCCAGGGCCAGCAGCGCCAGCAGCAATCCCCAGTTGATTGACAACAGACTTGATGGAACCGCGAATTCCAATGCCCGCAACGCACCCAGCACGATGCCGATGGCTAGCAGGATCGCGAGCCAGATCAACAGCAGACGCGAGGGTTTCACAGGCGCGGCGCCGGCACTTGATCGAGCAGTTGCTTGAGCACTTGATCGACGTCCAGCCCTTCGATGTCCAGCTCCGGGGCAATCCGCACCCGGTGACGCAACACCGCGAGGGCGCAGCCTTTGATGTCGTCCGGAATCACAAACTCGCCACCGCGCAACAAGGCGCGGGCACGGGCGCAGCGCACCAGGGCGATGGAGGCCCGAGGCCCGGCGCCGAGGATCAGGCCCGGCCAGTTGCGGGTGGTGCGGGCCAGGCGCACGGCGTAATCGAGGACCTGATCGTCCAGCGGCAGATCGCTGGCGATGCGTTGCAAGGCCAACACGTCTTTGGCTTGCAACACGGTACGCAGCGGTTGTACGTCGAGCATGTCGGCCCGGGTCGAGCGGCTGACCTGGCGGACCATGTTCAGCTCCTGATCGGCGTCGGGGTAGTCCATGCGCACCTTGAGCATGAAGCGGTCGAGCTCGGCTTCCGGCAGCGGGTAAGTGCCTTCCTGTTCGATGGGGTTTTGTGTGGCGAGCACCATGAACGGTTGCACGATCGGCAGGGCGCGGCCTTCGAGGGTGACTTGCCGTTCCTGCATGGCTTCGAGCAGCGCGGCCTGGGTTTTCGCCGGGGCGCGGTTGATCTCGTCGGCCAGCAAAAGGTTGGTGAACAGTGGACCTTTGCGCAGTTTGAATTGCTCGGTCTGCAAGTCGTACACCGCGTGCCCAGTGACATCGCTGGGCATCAGGTCGGGGGTGAACTGGATGCGTGCGAACTCGCCGCCGAAGCAGCGGGCGAGGGCGCGCACCAGCAACGTCTTGCCCAGCCCCGGAACGCCTTCGAGCAGTACGTGGCCACCAGCAATCAGAGCGGTGAGGACGTCGTCGATCACTGTGTTTTGGCCGATCACGGCTTTCTGTAATTCGGTGCGTACCGCTTGGGCCAGTTGGCTGGCGCGCTGGCGTTGCTGCGCAGCGTGGCTCAGTGTGCCGGGCTCGATCTGTTCACTCATAAGGCGTTCCTCAAGGTTTGCAGGTGGGCGACCTGACGACTGAATTCAGCGCTGGACAGCCGCTGCTTCGGTCGCGGGCTCATGGCCTGGCTGATAGCGCGTGTGGGTTGGCCGGTCAGGCGTGCGAGCACCAGCCATTGTTCGGCGACGCCGAGTTGTTCGAAACCGGGATGACGGCGCCGCACACGACGCAAGATGTCGTGCTGCAAGGCGTGCACCAGGTGCTGTTGACCGTTTCGGCGCAGCATGAAATCGGCGCTGGCGCGCAGGTGTTCCTGAAGTTGACGGCGGGCTCTCGGGGCCGGTTCCAGCAACGGACCCTGGCGCACACCGACGTGCCAGACGCCAAGGCCGATCAGGGCAAAAAGGGCGACCAATGCTTGAGGGAAATAGCGCAGGAGCAAGGTCAGCAATCCGTCGTGATCGGTGTTGAACAGCAGGGTCACGTTCGTGTCCGCTGTCAGGTACCAGAGCAGCCAGGCGTTGTCGTACTGGTCGATGGCCGGGGTTTTCCACAGGTCGGCGTCGGTGACCACGGTGATCGAACCGAGCCCGTGATTGAGCTGCATCATGTGCGTGGCCTTGCCGCTGTTGGCCCAGGCTTGCGCGAGGTTTTTCGGGTCTTCGAGATGGAATGCGGTATCGAAACCGGCGTAGGCCGGCGCGTCTTCGTCTTCCAGATACAGCTTGGTCAGTTTGGGATAAGGATCGTCGTCGATAGCGGGCGGCGGGTCCTTGAGTTCTTTGCTCAGCGACTGGTGCAGCTGCACCCGGTCGAGCAACAGGTCATTGCTTTGGCCGGTCTTTTCATCCCACAGCGACTGGGCAACAAACAAAAGTCGCCCGCCGGCCCGGGTCCAGTTCAACAGCTGATCGATCTGGCGCGGGGTCATGTTGTACCGGTCCCCGAGCAACAACAGACTGTGCTGATGCGGCTCCAGGGTGGGCAGAATGTCGAGGCTGTTGGCGTGGCTGACGGTCAGGTTCTGTTTGCGCAGAAAATGCTCGGCGGCGAGGTACGGATTGGCCTGGGCTTCGGGCGAGGGGCCGTGATCGATGTCTGCCTGATAGGGCGTCGCCTTGACGTACAGATAAACACTCAGCGCGATCACTAGCACGGCAATGAACACGCCGACCGCCAGCCAGCGTTGCCGGTTCAACGCAACGCTCCCGGGCCGAACAGGGCTCGCCAGCCGTCACAGAGTTCCTGTTGCAAATGCGCGGGAGGCAGGCGATGCCCGTAGGCCATGTTCTGCCAGTGCCCGGTCAGGTTTTTACTGAAGGCAAGCAAGGCAGGTTGTTGCAGGTGTTCGATGCGCTCCAGGACCTGGCCTTCGGTGTCGGCGGGTTTCAGCGCCATGTTGAAGTCGTGCAGCAAGTGGCTTAGCAGACCGCGATAGAGCAATCCGAGGGCCTCGCGAGGGTGGGTTTGCCAGAGACGTTCGGCGCTGGCGGCGATGTCGGCAGGCAGGGTTTCGCGGTTGAGGTCCAGGCCGAAAGCCTGTTGCGGTAATGGCCGCGCGACTTTGCTGTTCAAGGTCGGTCGACGGCTGACGAAGGCTTGCAACCAGTCACGGTAATGCCAGATCAATAAACCGATGGCACCGATCACGACACTCCACAGCACGGCTTCAATCAGCGTGGCCGCTACGCCGAATCGTTGGTTGTCCAGAAGCTTGAGCAGCGCCTCCAGCCATTCGGTTGTTGGGTCATCGTCCGCCGTATCAGTGGCGGGTTTGTCCTCGCCAAACCGATAGCGCGTGACCGATTCCTTGTTCTTGAACGGAGGCTGATCAAGGATCGCCTTGATGCTGTCCCGGGATGCCTGACTGGTTAACGGCTGGTCCATCAGGCGTGGGCTTTCGGGTGAAATGACCGGCTCGGCGGCCCACCCGGTTTGCGCTGTCGGCATCAACAGGAACGCTGCCAGCAGCAGGGTGATGGCGGCGCTGCTCAAGCGTTGGCGCATGCGGCGGAACACCAGCTCGATATCCCAGGCCTCCAGCACCGTGCGCCGATTCAGATAAAGGCTGAAGCCGCAGGCTACATAAATCGGTTCCCAGGCAATGAGCACCAGTGCGTAAAAGGCATTGGTCAGGTGTTCCAGCCATCGCCAGTCCTGTGTGGCAGCGGTGATCAAGGTCTGCCAGCTCCAGTCGAGTTCGACCTGTTGCGGCAAGAACAGGTAGAACAACACCATCAGGCCGATCCATAACGCGCTTTCCAGGTGTACGCCGATGATGGTCAGCCACCGCGCGGCCCCGGCGTTGCGCTGCAACAGCACCTGCAAACGCTGTTGTCGCGCTTGCCCACTCAGCCCTTCGAGTTGCACCACCGGCATCAGGAAACTGCGACTCAGGCTCAGTCGTCGCCAGGTCAGACTCGCCAGCAGTTGCGGTTGGAGCAGCCGCGGAAATTGGCGCAGCGCCTGCTTCAGCGTGGGCGTTTCGCCAAACATGGCTTTGGACAAGATGTACAGCGGCAGGCGGTCGAACGCCGGTTTCAGCCACCAGAAAATGAACACGGCGAGGGAGGGTGAATCCCACAACACCCAACTGAGCAGCGCGAAAATCGGCAAGGTCACGATGGCCCAACTGGTCATCAGCAGACGTCGGTGTCGCTGGCTCAGCAGGACGCCCAGGTCCATGGCTTCCCAGGTCGTGCGCGGGCGGATCACTACCGTGGCGTCACTCAGGCGCATGGCGGGTCCGTCCGGCAAACAGCAGGTAAGTCGCCACCAACAACCAGAGCGCTGCACCGACCAGGTATTTGGTCATTGGCGTGACCCCGACCGTGGACGACCAGTAAGCTTCGATAAACGCCGCAATCAGCAGAAACAGCATGACCCCGCAAATCAGCAGTACGCTCTTGCGCGCCGCCAGCCGCAGGGCTTCGGAGCGGGGCAGACGCCCCGGCGCGATCAGTGCCCAACCCAATTGCAGGCCGGCGGCACCGGCCAGGGCGATAGCACTCAGTTCGAAGGCGCCGTGGCCAACCACGAATGACCAGAAGGTTTGCCCGTAGCCGATGTGCGTCAGGTGCCCGGCCACCGCACCAATCATCAAACCGTTGAAGAACAGGAAAAACGCGCTGCCCAGGCCAAACAGCAAACCGCTGGCGAAGGTCTGAAAGGCGATGCCGATGTTGTGCATGATGTAGTAACCGAACATCACCCAGTCTTCACTGGCCGCCCGTTCCGCGGAGCGCCCCAGATGACCGGCCTCGGGGTCGTACATGCCTTGCATCTCGCTGACCTGCTCGGCCGGGATCAGGTTGTAGACCAGGTCGGGGAACAGATACACCAGCAGTGCGATGCCGATCAGGCTGCCAAAAAACATCAGGCCGGCGGCGAGCACGAAGCGCCACTGTTCGCGCACCAGTCGCGGGAAGTCAGCCAGGATGAAGCCCAGCACGTTGGCACCCAGTCGACTGCGGTGGCGATAAAGCTGTTGATGCCCGCGCAGCACTTGTTGCTGTAACGAGTCGATCAGAAAGCTGCTGTAACCACGTTCCTGGGCCAGCGCCAGATGCTGGCAGAGACGACGATAATCGCTGGGGAAAGCGGCGACTCGTTCGGCTTCCTTGCCTTGCTCCAGCTGTTCAAGCACGAGAGCAAATTGCTCCCATTCGGCCTTGTGGCGACTTTCGAAAAGGCTTTGCTTCATGTGGGGCCCAACAAGCCGCGGGCGATGCCATTGAGTTCGTCCACGGCCCCTGGCGCCGACACCTGCAGCGGTTGCGCGAGTATGGCCGCCAGCTCTTTGCCCCGTGCTTCAGAGAGTTCACCCTGGCGCTCGGCAAACCCGAGGATGGCGCGTTGTTCGGTCAGCGTCAGTGCAAAGGCCGGGCGCCGGGGCTGGACGGCGAGCAGTTGTGGTCGGGCGAGCGGTAGTTCGCGGTAGATCACCAGCGTGCCGGCGGCCAGATCGCCTAGGCGCTTGAAGGTGGGATGTTGCAGGCAACTGATGGCCCCGAGGAAGTAGCCGAACGGCAGCATGTCGACAAATCGCAGCAGGTTGCGCAGCAGCGAAGCAGACCAGCCGATCGGCGTGCCATCGTCCTGCACCACCCGTAGGCCCATCCATTGCTTGCCGGGCGAACGCCCCTGATTGAGCACTTCGAACAGCACCATGTACCACCAGCTCACCACGAACAACAGAATCGAGCCGAGCCCTGCACCGAGTTTCCCGAGGAACGCCAGGACAATAAACAGCAGGCCAACGATCAACCCGCGCAGCCCGAGATCGATGGCGAACGCGAGCGCACGGACCATCAACCCGGCCGGGCGCAGGGGCAAGTCGATGCCTTCCGGCGTTTCGACTTGATACCGCGTATCCAGTGGCGGGGACAGCGTCGCTTTCCTTGGCAGTGCTGTGGTCTCGAGCATGGGCAACCTTGATGTGGCCTGTTCGGGATTCGATGTCCGTCCGATGCTAGCAGCCTCTCGGGGGAAAACGACATAACTATGTATTGCACGGTAAGAGGCCGGAGGTGATTGAATGACGAGATTACTGGCCGGGGCGGGATGTGAACGCCTAGACTTCGCCGATCTTCAGTTCAGGAATAGCCCGTGACCTCTATCTTCTGGTACGACTATGAAACCACTGGCATCAACCCCCGTTGCGACCGCCCACTCCAGATGGCGGGGATTCGCACTGACTTCGATCTCAATGAAATAGACGAGCCGGTCAACCTTTACTGTCAGCCCAGTGAAGACATCCTGCCCCATCCGGCAGCCTGCGTGATCACGGGTATTACGCCCGGTCGACTGGCCGAGCAAGGCTTGAGCGAAGCCGATTTCATGACACGGGTACATGCCCAACTCGCTGCGCCCGGCACGTGCGGGGCGGGGTACAACACGTTGCGTTTCGATGACGAGATGACCCGTTACAGTCTTTACCGAAACTTTTTCGACCCTTATGCACGTGAGTGGCAGGGCGGTAATAGCCGCTGGGACCTGATCGATGTGGTGCGTGCAGCCTATGCCTTGCGCCCTGATGGCATCGTTTGGCCGACGGACGACGAGGGGCGGATAACGCTCAAACTCGAACGCCTGACCGCCGCCAATGGCATTGATCACGGAAATGCTCACGAAGCGCTATCGGACGTTCGCGCCACCATCGCCCTGGCGCGTCTGATTCGGGAAAAGCAGCCGAAGTTGTTTGACTGGTTGTTTCAGTTGCGCGGTAAACAAAAGGTGATGGATCAGATTCGTCTGTTGCAGCCGATGGTGCACATCTCGGGGCGCTTTTCAGCGGCGCGCAATTATGTCGGTGTGGTGCTGCCCTTGGCCTGGCACCCGCGAAACAAGAACGCCTTGATTGTCTGTGATCTGCATCTTGACCCTCAGGGCTTGCTCGATCTTGATGCCGACACCTTGCGTCAACGGCTGTATACCCGTCGCGATGACTTGGCCGAGGGCGAGTTGCCGGTGCCGCTCAAACTTATCCATATCAACAAATGCCCGGTGGTGGCGCCGTTGTCGGTACTTCGCACTGAAGATCAGCAACGTTTGGGGCTGGATATGCCGCTCTACCAAGAGCGCGCGCTGCGGCTAAGTGACGCACAAACAGTTTGGCGAGATAAAGTTCAGGCGATTTACGCCAGCGAAGATTTCACCTCGAGCCAAGACCCTGAGCAACAGTTATACGATGGTTTTATCGGTGATCGGGATCGGCGTCTTTGTGAGCAAGTCAGGTCTGCCGACCCGGCTCAATTAGCGCAACAACAATGGCCTTTCGATGATGAACGATTGCCTGAATTATTGTTTCGATATCGCGCACGCAACTTCCCCGATACGTTGAGTTTCGAAGAGCAAGAGCGCTGGCGAATATTCTGTCAGCAACGTTTGTCAGCTCCCGAGTGGGGGGCGCCAAATACGCTGGAAACTTTTGTAGAGGCCGCAGCCCAATGGAGTATTACGGCTACATCGTTTCAGCGAGAGGTGCTGAATGAATGGCAGAATTATGTCCAGGCATTACGCAAACGTTTGAATCTTTGAAATCGAAAATGTCCGGGGTTGAATTCCGGGCATAAAAAAACGCCAGCAGATGCTGGCGTTCTTTTTTGTTGCGGATGAGTCTGCGACAAGCGCTATGGCTTAGCCCAGCAGGGTAGCCCAGCCTTCAACCACGTCACCGCCCCACTTGGCTTTCCACTCTTTCAGAGTTTTGTGGTTGCCACCTTTGGTTTCGATGACTTCGCCGTTGTGCGGGTTTTTGTATTGTTTAACTTTGCGAGCACGCTTGGTGCCAGTAGTTTTTACTGCGCCGCCGCGTGGTGCTTTGGTTTTGGACTCTGGATCCAATAGCGCAATGATGTCACGCAGAGACTTGGAGTACTCGCCCATCAGGGTGCGCAGTTTGCCTTCGAATTCCAGCTCGGTTTGCAGTTTGTCGTCTTGGGACAGGTTCTTCAAACGGGCTTGCAGCTCTTTGATAGCTTCTTCGGTGGCGCGATATTCGTTGATCAAGGACATGAGGACTACCTTATGTTGGGGCGCTGGATGGCAGGTGACAGTGCGGCAATAATAGTCAGGGTGTTTCACCAAGTAAACATTTAACAGGAGTTTTATTTAAATTAGTTACGGTGAATAGGCATAAATTGCCGGTGTAGTTAAATAGTGTGATGCAGTCATCACGAATATTCACAATTGGGCACTTGAAGATTGGCAACAGGAACACCATCGCGCGGGTTGCAGGTACTGCCAGAGCCTGTGCCGCTTACCTTTGTGTCGGGCCAAACGTCATCAATACTGCAGTTTTGCTGCGCAATCGCTAGAATGGCCGCCTTTGCGAAGTTCTGGAGTTTGACCCTCATGCGCACTTTTCGGCTGGTGATTGCTTGCCCGGACCGCGTCGGCATCGTTGCTAAAGTCAGTAACTTTCTGGCGTCACATAACGGCTGGATCACTGAAGCGAGCCATCACTCGGACAATCTCAGTGGCTGGTTCTTCATGCGTCACGAAATTCGTGCCGATTCGCTGCCCTTTGGTATCGATGCCTTTCGCGAAGCGTTTGCACCGATTGCCGAAGAGTTCTCGATGGACTGGCGCATCACCGATACCGAGCAGAAAAAACGCGTGGTACTGATGGCCAGTCGCGAGTCTCACTGCCTCGCCGACTTGCTGCATCGCTGGCACAGTGATGAGCTGGATTGCGAAATTTCCTGCGTGATCTCCAACCATGACGACTTGCGCAGCATGGTCGAGTGGCACGGGATTCCGTATTACCACGTACCGGTCAATCCGCAGGATAAAGAGCCGGCATTCGCCGAAGTCTCGCGCCTGGTCAAACAGCACGATGCCGAAGTGATCGTACTTGCCCGCTACATGCAAATCCTGCCGCCCGCGTTGTGCAGCGAATATGCTCACAAGGTCATCAACATTCACCACAGCTTCCTGCCGTCGTTCGTCGGTGCCAAGCCGTATCACCAGGCATCGATGCGTGGCGTGAAGTTGATCGGCGCTACTTGCCACTACGTGACCGAAGAGCTGGATGCCGGTCCGATCATCGAGCAGGACGTTGTTCGCGTCAGCCACAGTGACAGCATCGAAGACATGGTGCGTTTCGGTCGGGACGTCGAGAAGATGGTGCTGGCCCGTGGTCTGCGTTATCACCTGGAAGATCGGGTGCTGGTGCACGGCAACAAAACCGTGGTGTTCTGATAGTCGGCTGTTGATCGTTCCCACGCAGACGGTTCGACGCCTCGACGTGGGAACGATCTGGGTAAATAGAGGGCATGACCATGGCCGATCCACTCGACAAAGCGACATCCAAGGCTCCCGCCACGTTGGGCGAGGGGTGTTTGAGTCGTTACGATCCGGATGACATGAACCCCGAAGACGGCACGGAGTTTCCCGGTGCCGCCGAGTTGTGGGAACAGTTGCAGAACGAGTCCGACGATAAAACTAAGCCTGTTTGAACTTCATCAACTTCTTCAGCAGCGGCCGCCCGAGCATCAGTAAAAATACCGGCCCGCCGACGACCAGATAAAAGTAATAAGTCACCGCCCGCCAAATCAGAATCGCCGCCGCCGCGGTGGATTTTCCCACCATCGGCGCCAGCAGCGCCGCCGACGTCAACTCCGCCGCCCCGGCACCGCCCGGCAACAGGCTGAATTGCCCCGCGCTCAGTGAAAGCATCTGGATCAGAAAGCTCCAGGCCCACTGCAAATCCGCCCCGAGCCCACGCAATGCCAGATACAGCACGCTATAGCGCAAGATCCAATGCAGGCAAGTCAGGGCAAACACCGTGATGAGCGTCTGAAAGGGCAGCTTCAATGTGTCCGTGAACGCCGCCAGAAAGTGCAGGAGTTTTCGCGCCCAGCGCAGGCGCGTGGTGGCTTTGACATTCAAACGAGCAAGCAACCGACCGCTCAGACGAATCAGTATTCGATGGTAGCGGGCGACCACGACGCAACTGAACAACCCGCCGAACATCGAAATGGCGCTGACGGTCAGCAGCCATTCCATGCGTTGGCTGAGGTGCTGGAACAACGCATAAATCAGGATCCCGCTCAGCGCGCAAAGAAAAAACAGCAAATCGCTCAGCTGATCCATGGCAAACACGGCGCTGCCCCTGGCCGGACGCACGCCATTGCGCGCCAGCAGCGCCATGATCGTCAGCGGACCGCCGCTGCCGCCCGGTGTTGCGCAATAAGCGAACTCGGCGGCCATCACCACCCCGAGGCTTCTGAGCGGGCCCACCTTGTCGCGTTGATCCCCGAGTAACAGGCGCAAGCGCATCGTGTTCAGCACCCAGCACAGCAGGATCATGCCGAACATGATCAGCAGCCAGTTCAGTGGAAAGTTTCGCAGCCGATACCAGGTTTCGTTACCGCCCAGCAGCGACGGAATCAGCACCGCAGCGAGCAGCGCGACGAGCAGCAGAATCCCGCGACTCATGCGGCGCGACCCATACGGTCGCTTTGCAGCGCCAGCCAGCGTGCCTTGGTCATCGGCACACGTCCCTCGTCGAGAAAGCGCTTGAGGGTTTGCAGCCAGTAAGTGCGCGAGAACTCATGGCGCATATCAATCGGGTGCAAGCCAAGACGAATCACCGGTGCTTGCTGCCAGCGTTGTTCGCGTTGATCGCTGACGAGCTTCGACAACCCACGGCGCCAGGCACTGCGCGCACTCCAGACCAACCCCGGCGCATCAACGGCGGTAAAGTCCGGTAGACGATACAGATGCTGCGAATCGCTGGTGTAACCCAGGGGTAACTGGCGCAAGGCCTGGCGCGTCCCTTCGCTCATCAACCAGGCCGGGGCGACGAAGCCCTCCAGCGGCCAGTGATAACGGTGGAATATTTCGATGCCGGCGCGCAGGCGGGCGAGGGCGGCTGCTTGAGACAGGCCATAAAACTCGCCTTCGTGGGTGTAGATCCGGCGCATGAACCAGTCTCGTGGCGTAGTGGGAGTGGGCGCTTCATCGCAATGAAAGTAACCGTGCAATGCCAGTTCGTCACCTCGGGCGATACGACGGGTGAGCAAACGTCGAAATCCCGGATGCTCCTCCAGATCGTTGTGCTTATGGAAATTGGGCACCACCAGCCAGGTTATTGGCACCTCGCCCAAGGCATCGACGGCTTCGACAAAGGGTTGATAATCGGCCCAGGTTTGCGGAGCGACGTCGTGCAGCACGAGTAACAGGCTGGGCGGGTTCATGGGCTCAACCATTGGCCGTCAGCGGCCAGTGGCTGCCGAGCACGGCGTGATAATGCCCCAGCAGGCTGTTGACCACCGTGTCCCAGGAGTAATGCCGCTCGACATGGCTACGGGCCTGTTTGCCCAAAACGACGCTGCCCGAACTGAACAACTCGCGGACCGCGTTGGCCATCGCCAATGGATTATTCGGCGGGCAGAGCAGGCCGCATTGATCGGTGATGATTTCCTGAAAGGACCCGGCCGCCACGGCCACCACCGGAATGCCGCTGGCCATGGCTTCAAGAACCACCAGGCCGAATGTTTCCTGATCACCGGCGTGCAGCAGCGCATCGGCGCTGGCCATCAATCGCGCCACGTGTGCCGCCGTACAGAATTCACCGATCACGGTAACGTTGTCGGGCACTGCGGCCGGCATCGACGAACCTACCAGCAGCAAGTGATAGCGTCGGCCCAGGCATTTCATGCAGTCGAGCAGCACCGGCAGGTTTTTTTCTTTGGAACCGCGCCCGGCGAAGATCAGCAAATGAGTGTTTTCATCAATGCCCAATTCGGCCCGCAGACCCGTGTCTCGTGCCGTGGGATTAAATGTTTGCAAGTCGACGCCCAGCGGTTGCACGAAAACGTTCTTCACCCCCAGCCCAATCAGTTTGTCGGCCATGACCTGGCTTGGCGCCAGAACCCGATCGAAGTTGCCATAGAGCTTGCTGACATAGGCTTCGACGTTGGTGGTGACCCAGTTGCCCATGCGATTGCTGACCAGCAGCGGCAGGTCCGAATGATAAAAGCCGATCACCGGGACATCGAGTTGCCGCCGGGCGTCGAGGGCCGCCCATGCGGTGAGGTAGGGGTCGCCGACCTCGATCAGGTCGGGCTGTAAATCCTGCAGAACATTGCGCCATGGCGCGAGACGGAGGGGGAAGCGATAACCCTTGCCGAAGGGCAGGGCGGGGGCCGGAACCGTGTAAACGCCATCCTGTTCACTCAAGTAAGCCCCAGGAATTAACAGACTGTGGCGAATGCCCGGCTTGATGCTCAGGCGACGGTGCTTTGCATCCAGATAAGTGCGCACGCCACCGCTGGCAGGGGCGTAGAACATGGTTATGTCAGCGATATGCACGATGAACATCCCTCCGGTCCGTTGTTCTCCCTTGGTTGACCTTTATGAAGGATAGATGTTCGGTTGGGGTTTTGTGGCGGGGTGTCAGTGAGGTTTTTGCGGTGTGTTACAGGCCGCCATCGCGGGCAAGCCTCGCTCCTACAGGGTTTAGCGTGAACCTGTAGGAGCATGGCTTGCCCGCGATGAGGCCAGTTCAGGCGCTAAATACGGAAACTACCTACCAACTGTTTAAGCCGCGCCGCCTGCTGCTCAAGATCCGAACACGCCCGCAACGTCGCCTGCAGGTTTTCCACCCCTTCCTGATTCAGTGTGTTGATCTCGGTAATGTCGACGTTAATCGACTCCACCACCGCCGTCTGTTCCTCGGTCGCCGTGGCCACCGACTGGTTCATCCCGTCAATCTCGCCAATACGCAACGTCACGCTGTTCAACCGCTCGCCGGCCAGGTTGGCGATTTCGACGCTGTCCTGACTGTGGCGCTGGCTGTCGCTCATGGTGCTGACGGATTCACGGGCGCCGACTTGCAGCTCCTCGATCATGGTCTGCACCTGTTGCGCCGATTCCTGAGTGCGGTGCGCCAGGTTGCGCACTTCATCGGCCACCACGGCAAAACCACGTCCGGCTTCACCGGCGCGCGCCGCTTCGATGGCCGCGTTGAGCGCCAGCAAGTTGGTTTGCTGGGAGATGCTGGTGATCACTTCGAGAATCTGCCCGATGTTCACGGTTTTGCTGTTCAGCGATTCGATGTTAGTGCTCGAGGCGCTGAGCATGCTCGACAGTTGATTCATCGCGACAATGCTGCGATCCACCACTTGCTGGCCGTCTTCGGCCAGGCTGCGGGCATCGCTGGCCTGACTCGATGCTTGCGCTGCGTTACGGGCGATTTCCTGAGCGGCGGCGCCGAGCTGGTTGATCGCCGCGGCCACGCTGCTGGTGCGCGAAGCCTGTTGGTCGGAGTTGAACATCGACGAGTTCGAGGCGGCCACGACACGCAGGGCCACTTCGTTGACTTGTCCGGTGGCCGACGACACTTCGCGGATCGAACCGTGAATACGTTCCACAAAACGGTTGAACGCGGTACCGAGGACACCGAATTCATCGTTGTTCACGATGGTCAGGCGTTTGGTCAGGTCGCCTTCGCCGTCGGCGATGTCGGCCATGGCGCGGGTCATGACGTGCAGCGGCTGGATCAGGATGCGGATCAGCATGCCCAGCAGAGCGATGATGATGGCCACGGCAATGACCGTCGCAACGACCGCCGAGGCGCGGAATTCGCTGAGCATCGAGAAGGCTTTGTTTTTGTCCACCGACAGACCGATGTACCAATTGACCGATGGCAGGCCTTTGATCGGAGTGAAGGTGACGATGCGGGTTTTGCCGTCGACCTCCACTTCACTGAAGTCGCTGCTGAGGCGCGGGGTATTTTTCGGGTACGCCTCGCTCAGGGACTTCATCACCATGGTTTTGTCCGGGTGGACAAGAATCTTGCCGTCGGCGTTCACTAGAAACGCGTAACCCATGCCGTTGAAGTCGCGGGCGCTGAGGGTCTCGATCAGGGTTTGCAGGCTCAGGTCGCCGCCCACCACACCGACGCTTTGGCCAGCCTTTTTCGAGGCGGTGGCGATCGAGATGATGGTCTGGCCGGTGGCTGCGTCGATGTAGGGTTCGGTCAGGGTGGCGGTGCTGCTGCTTTCGGCGCCTTTGTACCAAGGGCGAACCCGTGGGTCGAAGCCATCGGGCATCTTCGCATCCGGGCGGATGGTGAAGTGGCCGGTGGCGTCGCCCAGGTAGGACGCCATGAAGGTCGACGTCAGGGCTTTCTGCTCAAGCAGGCTGGAGACAGTGGCCTGTTCGGGGTTGATGGCGATGTTCTGGGCGAGGTTGTCGATCAGCAGGATACGACCGGCGAGCCAGGTCTGGATGTTGTTGGCGGTGACGTCTCCCATCTCATTGAGATAGTTATCCAGGTCTTCGCGAATGGCATTGCGCTGCAAATAGTCGTTGTACAGCGTGAACGAGGCGAAGGCGGCAATGACGATGAGGGCGGCGGCAAGCAGGATTTTATGGCTGAAGCGCAGATTTTTGTTCATGGCTCGGGGGGTCCGCTAAGGTCTTATTGTTCGGGGCGCGTTGCTGCTAATGCGCGCAAAATGAGTGCGCAACGGAGCGAGTCGGTAATTCCTGCTCTCCATAGGGGAATGTCGGACCTTGCTTTCAATTGGGTCTCTCGCTTATTTCTATCGGCCGTGAAGGATCAAAGATTAACCATGGGTGACAAAATGCCTGACTCATTACAACTCGTTATCGGTGCCGATCTCGCCGGGCAGCCCATTGCCCAGGCCATGCGTCTGGCGAACCGTCATGGTTTGGTCGCGGGCGCAACCGGGACGGGCAAAACCGTCACCTTGCAACGGATGGCCGAAGCATTCAGCGATGCCGGCGTGGCGGTGTTCGCCGCCGATATCAAGGGTGACCTGTGTGGTCTGGGCGCCGCTGGCAACCCTCAAGGTAAAGTCGCCGAGCGGATCGCCGGGATGCCCTGGCTGAACCATAAGCCTCAGGCGTATCCAGTGACCCTGTGGGACATTCACGGTCAGTCCGGTCATCCATTGCGCACAACCTTGAGCGAAATGGGGCCGTTATTGATTGGCAGCCTGCTGGAGCTGACCGACAGTCAGCAGTCGGCGCTGTACGCCGCGTTCAAGGTGGCGGACCGTGAAGGGCTGTTGCTGCTGGACCTCAAGGACCTGAAGGCACTGCTCAATCACCTGCGTGATAACCCCGAATTGCTGGGTGATGACGCCGCGCTGCTGACCACCGGTTCCAGTCAGGCGCTGTTGCGGCGTCTGGCGACCCTGGAACAACAGGGCGCCGAAGCGTTGTTCGGTGAGCCGGCGCTGCAACTCGAAGACATTCTGCAGCCGACCGCCGAGGGCCGCGGGCGC
This sequence comes from Pseudomonas sp. Irchel s3h14, assembly GCF_900187425.1. Lineage (GTDB taxonomy): Bacteria > Pseudomonadota > Gammaproteobacteria > Pseudomonadales > Pseudomonadaceae > Aquipseudomonas. The sequence continues at coordinate 35,566 of NZ_FYDJ01000027.1, read as the reverse complement.
ATTCATTTGCTCGATGCCAGCCGTCTGGTGCATGAAGCGCCGAAGGTCTACGCAACGTTCCTGTTGTGGCTGCTGGCCGAACTGTTCGAGCAATTGCCGGAGCGCGGCGATGCGGACAAACCGCTGCTGGCGCTGTTTTTCGACGAAGCACATTTATTGTTCGCCGGTACGCCAAAGGCGTTGCAGGATCGTCTTGAACAAGTGGTGCGGTTGATACGCTCGAAAGGCGTTGGCGTTTATTTCGTCACCCAATCGCCGGGCGACTTGCCGGATGACGTGCTGGCTCAACTCGGTTTGCGCATTCAGCATGGCTTGCGCGCGTTCACCGCCAAGGAACAGAAATCCCTGCGAGCAGTAGCCGAAGGCTTCCGACCGAACCCGGCGTTTGATGCCTTGTCGGTGCTGACCGAACTTGGGATCGGCGAGGCGCTGGTTGGCACGTTGCAGGACAAGGGCACGCCGGAGATCGTCCAGCGGGTGTTGGTTGCGCCGCCGCAATCGCGGATCGGGCCGTTGAGCGAGACTGAACGCACAGTGCTGATCGCGGGGTCGCCGTTCAAGGGGCGGTATGACAAACCCGTTGATCGCGAATCGGCTTATGAAGTGTTGATGGGGCGCAAAGGGTTGGCGCCAGAGCCTGACGCTGTTGCGGGCAAACCGGCAGCCGAAGAGCCAAGCTTCACCGACAAGGCCGGGGAATTCCTCGGCACCGCGGCGGGGCAGGCACTGAAATCAGCGATGCGCCAGGCGGCCAATCAATTGGGCCGACAGTTGGTACGCGGCTTGATGGGGTCGTTGCTCGGCGGCAGCAAACGCCGATAACAAGCGGGCACGGTAAAAATGTGGGAGCGGGCTTGCTCGCGAAAGCGGTAGATCAGACAACATCTATTATGTTGAATGTCAGACCGTCTTCGCGAGCAAGCCCGCTCCCACATTAGATTTGCGTCAGGTTTTGGGTTTGGCGTGAGCCGCCAACCGTTCCAGCGCCGCCCGCAGATTCGGATCGCTGATCCCGTCGGCTGTGGCCTGAATGGTCGCGCCTGCATCGGTCGACAAGCTGATGGTATGGCCAGCCGCCCCTTGCTGAACCGTGGGCGGCTGAACCTTGAACAGAATCCGCGTCAGGCTGGCGAATTCGTCGAACATCTGTAGTTGCCGTTGCAGACGCTTTTGCTGATAGCGCAAGCGGGTTGCCCAATGACCGTCGGTCACTATCAGCAACAAACTGCCTTCGCGCCACGACGCCACATGGCAATGCTCGCGGGCGGCGGGCTGCAATTGGCTTTCCAGCAGACGTTGTAAATGACCCAGGCGTTGAGCGTGGCCGAAGATGGCTTTCAGCGGTTTGGCTTCGCGAAGCAGAACGGCGGGTGCTCTGGCCGTAAGAGGGCGAAATGCCATGATCAGACACCTGAAGTAACAGAGCCGCCATGGTAGCAGAAAGCACCGGATGCACCCGAGCCATTGCTTTGCGAGCGCTTTACCCATTAAATCAACAAGTAACTTCTGCCGTGAATGGCTTGAAGTTGAGCAAAAAGCCCTTATTTTAAGTGAGCCCCGTCACAACGCTGTGCCAGCATCGTGGAACAACGCCACTTTCCTCACCATCGTTTCCGGGTAGAATGCTCGTTCGCATGCGGCCATGAGGGCTGCTCGGGCGACTCACGGGGCCGCCCTCCATCCCTTTAGTGTGGAAGATCCTGCCGATATGTTTGCGCCTTTGTTAAAGAAACTTTTTGGAAGCAAGAACGAGCGTGAAGTCAAACGCATGCTCAAGACGGTGCAACTCGTCAATGCCTTCGAAGAGCAAATGGTGGCCCTTTCGGACGATCAATTGCGTGCCAAGACAGATGAGTTCAAGGCCCGCATCGCCAAAGGGGAAACCCTCGACAAGCTGCTGCCAGAAGCCTTTGCGGTCGCCCGCGAAGCCGGTAAGCGCGTCATGGGTATGCGCCACTTCGATGTCCAACTGATCGGCGGCATGACCTTGCATGAAGGTCAGATCGCGGAAATGCGTACCGGTGAAGGCAAGACCCTGGTGGCAACACTGGGCGTTTACCTCAACGCACTGTCCGGCAAGGGCGTGCACGTTGTGACGGTGAACGACTACCTGGCCCGTCGTGACGCCAACTGGATGCGTCCGCTCTACGAATTCCTCGGAATGTCGGTCGGTGTTGTCACGCCGTTCCAGCCGCCGGAAGAGAAACGTCTGGCTTACGCTGCCGACATTACCTACGGCACCAACAACGAATTCGGTTTCGACTACCTGCGCGACAACATGGCGTTCAGCATGGAAGAAAAATTCCAGCGCGAACTCAATTTTGCCGTGATCGACGAAGTCGACTCCATCCTCATCGACGAAGCCCGTACCCCACTGATCATTTCCGGTCAGGCCGAGGACAGCTCCAAGCTGTACATCGAGATCAACAAACTGATCCCGCAGCTCGAGTTGCACATCGAAGAAGTGGAAGGCGAAGTCACCAAGGCCGGCCACTACACCGTCGACGAGAAGACCCGTCAGGTTGAGCTCAACGAAGCCGGTCACCAGTTCATCGAAGACATGCTGACCCGCGTTGGCCTGCTGGCTGAAGGCGAGAGCCTGTATTCGGCGCACAACCTCGGTCTGCTGACTCACGTTTATGCCGGTCTGCGCGCTCATAAACTGTTCAATCGCAATGTCGAATACATCGTGCAGGATGGCCAGGTTGTCCTGGTCGACGAACACACCGGTCGTACCATGCCGGGTCGCCGTCTGTCCGAAGGCCTGCACCAGGCCATCGAAGCCAAGGAAAACCTGAACATTCAGGCCGAAAGCCAGACCCTGGCCTCGACCACGTTCCAGAACTACTTCCGTCTGTACAACAAGCTGTCCGGGATGACCGGTACCGCCGACACCGAAGCGTTCGAATTCCACCAGATCTACGGTCTGTCGGTGATGGTTATCCCGCCGAACAAACCGCTGGCGCGTAAAGACTACAACGACCTGGTGTTCCTGACCGCCGAAGAGAAATACGCGGCGATCATCAATGACATCAAGGAATGCATGACCCAGGGCCGTCCGGTGCTGGTGGGTACTGCAACCATCGAAACTTCCGAGCACATGTCTGCGCTGCTGGAAAAGGAAGGCATCGAACACAAGGTCCTGAACGCCAAGTTCCACGAAAAAGAAGCCGAGATCATTGCCCAGGCCGGTCGCCCAGGCGCACTGACCATCGCCACCAACATGGCCGGTCGTGGTACCGACATCCTGTTGGGCGGTAACTGGGAAGTTGAAGTGGCAACCCTGGAAGACCCGACTCCTGAGCAGATTGCCCAGATCAAGGCCGACTGGCAGAAACGTCACCAGCAAGTGCTCGAATCGGGCGGTTTGCAGGTGATTGCTTCCGAGCGTCACGAATCGCGCCGTATCGACAACCAGCTGCGTGGTCGTGCCGGTCGTCAGGGTGACGCCGGTTCCAGCCGTTTCTACCTGTCGCTGGAAGACAGCCTGATGCGCATCTTCGCCTCTGATCGGGTGAAGAACTTCATGAAGGCCCTGGGCATGCAGCCTGGCGAGGCGATCGAGCACCGCATGGTGACCAACGCCATCGAGAAGGCTCAGCGCAAGGTTGAAGGCCGCAACTTCGACATTCGTAAGCAACTGCTCGAGTTCGACGACGTCAACAACGAACAACGTAAAGTGATCTATCACATGCGTAACAGTTTGTTGGCCGCCGACAACATCGGTGAAACCATCGCCGACTTCCGTCAGGACGTGCTCAACGCAACCGTCAGCGCCCACATTCCACCGCAATCGCTGCCTGAGCAGTGGGACGTGGCCGGTCTGGAAGCGGCGTTGCAGAGCGACTTCGGTGTGGCGCTGCCGATCCAGAAATGGCTCGACGAAGACGATCACCTGTACGAAGAAACCCTGCGCGAGAAGCTCATGGCCGAGCTGCTGGCCGCGTACAACGAGAAAGAAGAGCAGGCGAGCGCCGAAGCGCTGCGCACCTTCGAGAAGCAAATCGTTCTGCGTGTGCTCGACGACCTGTGGAAAGACCACCTGTCGACCATGGATCACCTGCGTCACGGCATCCACTTGCGTGGTTATGCACAGAAGAACCCGAAGCAAGAGTACAAGCGCGAGTCCTTCACGCTGTTCTCCGAGCTGCTGGATTCGATCAAGCGCGACTCGATCCGTGTGCTGTCCCACGTTCAGGTTCGCCGCGAAGATCCGATCGAAGAAGAACAACGCCTGCGTCAGGAAGCCGAAGCGCTGGCTGCACGCATGCAGTTCCAGCACGACGAAGCACCGGGGCTTGAGCAACCGGAGCTGCTGGGTGAAGAAGTCGATGTCGCCCTTGCCATCGCGCCGGTACGCAACGAACAGAAGCTGGGCCGCAACGAACTTTGCTACTGCGGTTCGGGCAAGAAGTTCAAGCATTGCCACGGGCAGATCCAGTAAAACCCGTTTCATACGCTGAAATACCCGCGCCGCGACCGGCTTATGCCGTCGCGGCGTTTTGCCATTTAAACCACCGTTCTTCCTGAAAGCGGTGCTGACATCATTTATTAAGGAGCGCATTCATGGCTGTTGGTCTTGGTCCTTTGCCAACGTTGCACCCGGTTGCCGGTTTTGAACTCGGTATCGCCTCGGCTGGCATCAAGCGCCCGGGGCGCAAGGATGTTGTGGTCATGCGCTGTGCCGAAGGCTCCACGGTCGCTGGCGTGTTCACCCTGAACGCTTTTTGCGCAGCTCCTGTGATCCTGGCCAAGCAGCGTGTGCAAGGTCCGGTGCGTTACCTGTTGACCAATACCGGCAATGCCAATGCCGGCACTGGCGAACCGGGCCTTGCCGCCGCCGAGCGTACGTGCGCCAAGCTGGCTGAGCTGACCGGCGTCGACGCCAGCCTGGTGTTGCCGTACTCCACCGGTGTGATCGGCGAGCCGCTGCCGGTCGAGAAAATTGAAGGGGCTCTGCAAGCCGCCCTCGACGACCTGTCGGTCAACAACTGGGAAGCTGCCGCCACCGGCATCATGACCACCGACACCCTGCCCAAAGGTGCCAGCCGCCAGTTCCAGCACGACGGCGTGACCATCACCGTCACTGGTATCAGCAAAGGCGCGGGCATGATCCGCCCGAACATGGCGACCATGCTCGGCTACATCGCCACCGACGCCAAAGTCTCCCGCGACGTGCTGCAAAACCTGCTGCTGGACGGTGCCAACAAGTCGTTCAACCGCATCACCATCGACGGCGACACCTCGACCAACGACTGCTGCATGCTGATCGCCACCGGTCAGGCGGCACTGCCGGAAATCACCCGCGCCGAAGGCGAGTTGTTTGCCAAGTTGAAGCAAGCGGTGTTTGAAGTGTGCATGGACGTGGCCCAGGCCATCGTTCGTGACGGCGAAGGCGCGACCAAGTTCGTCACCGTGGAAGTCAACGGCGGCGGCAATCACCAGGAATGCCTGGACGTCGGTTACACCGTGGCTCATTCGCCGCTGATCAAGACCGCACTGTTCGCCTCCGACCCGAACTGGGGCCGCATTCTGGCCGCCGTGGGCCGTGCCGGCGTACCGAACCTGGACGTGAGCAAGATCGACGTGTTCCTCGGTGAAGTGTGCATCGCCAGCCGTGGCGCTCGCGCATCGACCTACACCGAAGCCCAGGGCGCGGCAGTGATGCAGCAGGAAGAAATTACGATCCGTATCGAGCTGGGTCGCGGTGATTGCAGCGAAACCATCTGGACCACGGACCTGTCCCACGAATACGTGAAAATCAACGCCGAATACCGCACGTAACCAACGTCAGGACCGAGTTGCTCCCTTCGCGAGCAAGCCCGCTCCCACATTTGACCGGGTTCCTCCAGAAGAAATGCGATCGAATGTGGGAGCGGGCTTGCTCGCGAAGGCGGTCGACCAGACACTAAAGATTCTGGCCCATACCCCTATCAAAAGGTCCCGAACATGAGCCTCCACCTGATCATCGGCGACAAACTGCATTCCTCCTGGTCCCTGCGCGGCGCGTTGGCTCTCGACCTGGCTGGCGTTCCTTACACCGAAGAACTGATCAAGCTGAACCTGCCGGATACGCGTGAGCGTCTGCTCAAGCACTCGCCGACCGGCAAAGTCCCGCTGTTGAAAACCGAACACGGCACCATCGCCGACTCCCTGGCGATTGCCGAGTATCTGGCAGAGCAGTTCCCCGACGCCGGCCTCTGGCCCAAAGACACCGCCGCCCGTGCCCAGGCCCGCTCGGCGTGCGCGCAGATGCACAGTGGTTTCTTCGCCATGCGCGGCAACATGCCATTCGACTTGAGCCGCGACGCTGCGCTGTCGCCGGTACCGGCTGACGTCCAGGCTGACATCGAGCGGATGTTGGCGTTGTGGGCCGAGTGCCGCGCTGCCGCCACCGAAACCGGTCCGTTCCTGTTCGGCGGCGCGACCCTGGCCGATGCCTTCTTCGCACCAATCGCCGTGCGCCTGCGCACCTATCAGGTGAGGCTACCTGCAGCGGACGCGGCCTACGTCGAAACCATCTACCAATGGCCAGCCTTCAAGGCGTGGCAGAAGGCGGGTCTGGAGGAGGTCGGGCAGTGAAGCGAGTACACGTAGCCGCCGCTGTCATCCGCGATGGCAGTGGCAAGATCCTCATCGCACGCCGTGCCGATACCCAGCATCAGGGCGGTTTGTGGGAGTTTCCCGGTGGCAAGGTCGAGGCCGACGAATCCGTCGAAACCGCCCTGGCTCGCGAGCTCCATGAAGAGTTGGGCATCGTGGTCAACGCGGCTCGCCCGCTGATCAAGGTCCGGCACGATTACCCGGACAAGCAAGTGTTGCTGGACGTTTGGGAAGTGTCGGCCTTTACCGGCGAACCACACGGCGCCGAAGGCCAGCCGTTGGAATGGGTCGCGCCCCGCGATCTGCTGAACTACGAGTTCCCGGCGGCCAACCAGCCGATTGTCGCGGCTGCACGGTTACCCGCGCAGTATTTGATTACCCCGGAAGATCTGGAAACCCCGGCCTTGCTGCGCGGTATTCAAAAAGCCATTGCCGGCGGCATCAAGCTGATCCAGTTGCGGGCACCCAACGGTTACGATCCGAAGTACCGCGATCTGGCGGTGGACGCGGCGGGGCTGTGTGCTGGCAAGGCGCAGTTGATGATCAAGGGGCCGTTCGAATGGCTGGGAGATTTCCCGTCCGCCGGTTGGCACATTACCTCTGCGCAACTGCGCAAGTACGCGGCAGCTGGCCGCCCGTTACCGGCGTCGCGCTGGCTGGCGGCGTCCTGCCATAACGCTGAAGAGCTGGCGTTGGCCGAGCAGATGGATGTGGATTTTGTGACCCTGTCACCGGTGCAACCGACCCTGACTCATCCGGGGGCTCAGCCGCTGGGTTGGGAGCAGGCTTCAGTGTTGATCGAAGGTTTCAGCAAACCGGTGTTCCTGCTCGGTGGTGTTGGCCCGGCGGATCTTCAGAAAGCCTGGGAAGCAGGTGCACAGGGTGCGGCGGGGATTCGGGCGTTTTGGCCTGAGGCATAGCACCCGATCGTTCCCACGCTCCGCGTGGGAATGCATCAACGGACGCTCCGCGTTCGGCTCTTGATGGGACGCAGAGCGTCCCGGGCTGCATTCCCACGCAGAGCGTGGGAACGATCAGTTAGAAGGTTTCGCCGCCGGCTGCCAAAGTATCTCGGCAATCCCCTGCCGCTTGGCAATCAACCGCGCCACCACAAACAACAAGTCCGACAACCGATTGATATACGCCAACCCAACCCCGGCCAACGGTTCGACGGCATTCAATTGCTGACACCGCCGCTCCGCACTGCGCGCCAGGCATCTGCACACATGGGCCTGGGCAATCAACGCCGAGCCACCCGGCAGAATGAAATTCTCCAGCGGCCCCAGTTCTTCATTCCACACATCGATTGCCGCTTCCAGCCGTTCGATTTCTGCCGTGTTCAGTGCCTGGTACACCGGCATCGCCAGTTCACCACCCAAGTCGAACAACCGATGCTGGCAAGGCGCCAAAACCTCGATCACTTCGTTCAAGCCCGGATGCTCGCCACTTTCCGCCGCCAACCCGGCCAATAGCACACCCACCTGACTGTTCAGCGTATCGACTTCGCCAATGGCTTCGATCCGCGGATGGTCCTTGGGCACGCGGCGGCCGTCACCCAGCCCGGTTTCGCCTTTGTCGCCGGTGCGGGTGTAAATCTTCGACAAGCGAAAGCCCATGGTTACCTCGATAGCTGATTGAGTTCTTGAGAGACGAGCGGGGTGCCCGCCAAGGGCAGGCGCAAGGTGAAACACGTGCCTTGGCCCAGGGTCGATTGCACTTCCATCTGACCCTTGTGGTTGTTGGTAATGATGAAATACGAGACCGACAGGCCAAGGCCGGTGCCCTGACCGATTTCCTTGGTGGTGAAGAACGGTTCGAAGGTGCGTTTGCGCACGCTCTCGCTCATGCCGATGCCGTTGTCCTCCACCTGGATTTCCGCCCACGGCGGATTCAACTTGGTGCGCAGAATGATCCGTCCCGGCTCGCGGTCGTCTTCACGTTGGTGAATCGCCTGAGCGGCGTTTTTCAGCAGATTGAGCAGCACTTGCTCCAGTTCGTTCGCGGTCCCGGGCACGGGGCCCAACGCTGGATCGAACTGGCGAATGATCGCCTGGCCCTTGAAGTCGAAACCGATCGCCAGGTCGAAGTCGTTGCCGGCGATTTCCACCGCCTGATCGATCAGCGCCGGCAGGTCGCACGGGGCCATTTGCCGGGTACTGCGGCGGCTGAAGCTGAGCATGTGCGTGACAATCTTTGCCGCCCGGGCGCCAGCCTGTTGAATGCCGTCGAGCAACTGCGGCACTTCGCGCGCTTGCAGGTATTTGTTGACCGTATCCAGCGCGATCCCGGTTTGCTCGGCTTGTTCGAGGTTCTTCGGCAGATCAGGCGAAAGGCGTCGGCGAATGTTCTGCACGTTGTGCAGGATCGCGCCTAACGGGTTGTTGATCTCGTGGGCCATGCCCGCTGCAAGGCCACCGACCGAGAGCATTTTTTCCGACTGCACCATCATTTCTTCCAGCGACAGGCGCTGGGTGATGTCGTCGATCCGGATCACCACACCACGCCCGGCGCCACCCATCAGCGGGTAGAACGTCAGCGCGTAGTGCTTGGGTTCTTCGTCCTTGAACCAGGTGACACGCTCGATCTTGGCCACCGTGTGCTGCTCGACGGTTTGCTTGAGTTGCGGCAGAAACGGCTTGAGCGGTTCGAAAGCGAGAAAAATCGGCTGGTTCAAAGCTTCGTCGAGGCGTGTACCGGAGAGGGCGCTGGCTTCCTGATTCCACTGCGTCACGTAGAGCTGTTCATCAAGGGCGATCAGCGCCGATGGCATCGAATCGATGATGCTGTTGAGGTAGTTCTGGAAACCGGTGAGCTTCTTCTCGATCTTGCTGCGCACCTGGACTTCGAGTTCCAGTTTGCGATTGGTATGACGGGTTTCTTCGGCCAGGCCCTGGGCCTGGTCATACGCGGCCTGGGAATCATCTCGTGCCCGTTTGAGTTGCTGCTCACGGGCCTCGATCCGCGAGAGCATGGTGTTGAACGCCTCGGCGAGGCTGCCGATTTCGTCATGGTTGCCGCGGGAGGCGCGCAGGGCGTAGTTCTCTTCCCGGGTCACTTGCCGGGACAACTCTTCGAGCTGATGGATCGGCCGGGTAATCAGGCGTTTGATCTGCCGGGCGATCACCAGCCACAACAGCACACTGAAGATCAGAATCCCGAGGCTGGCGGTGAGGGTGCCGGTGTAGAACGCCATCGGCAGTTCGCTGCTGGCGACCAGTAACAGGTGGCCGGGCGCGGTGCCGGGGCGGGGCAGGGTGATCACTTGATTGCTGCGAAACTCGGTGGCTTGCCAGGATTCGATGTGCCGGTAGCGCTCCGGCAGGCTCAGATTTTCGCCATGCTGCAACTGCGCCAGACGCTCGCCCTTGCCGTTATAAAGGGCCGCTGCGCGCAGTGGTGAATAGCTATTGAGTTCATTGAGCAGGCGTTCGGCGCTTTGCGGTGACTGCAAGGCTTCGGACACCAGGCTGGGGTTGGACACCAGGCGGCCGATGGTCTGCAAGGCCTGAGGTGCCATGCTTTCCTGGGAGATGTAGTACGCGGCGCTGATAAAGGTCAGGTTGGCGACCAGCAGGACGGTGGTCAACAGCACCAGCAGGGCGGCCAGCAATTTCTGGCCGACCGGAAGGTTTTCAAGGCGCTGGCGCAATGGCATCAGGTTCATCGCTGAAAAGGAACAAGTGGCCAGCGTAGCCGCTGCTCAGTCGCTGGGCAATCCAAGGCTGTGCAGATGGGTGATCAACCGTTGCTCAAGTTGATTGAGGTGCGGCAGGTTCAACTGATGCCTCGCGGCGACTTTGCAGGCATGACCCAATAGATAGCTGATTTCGGTGCGGCGCTGGTTCGCGACGTCCTGATACATCGAAGAGTAGTTGGCGGCGGTCGCGTGAATCACCCGTTCGACTTCCTGTTGAAGGTCCTCGGCCGCTGCTGGCTGACCGCAGCGCTCAAGCAACTCGGTCAATTCGCCGCAAAGGGTGGCGACTTCGCAGCGATGTTCCTGTAAACCGCCATTACGGCAATCGTGCAGCACGGTCAGCGGATTGATCGCACAGTTGAGCGCCAGTTTTCGCCACAGCCGGGTCAGAATGTCGGTGCTCCACTCGTGGGGAATCCCGGCGGCGCTCACGTCATCCAGCCAGATCGGCGCCACGGGATGTCCGGCATCCCCCAGCCAGGTGTAACCGTGGCCGGCGAATACCACGCGCCAGTCGCCATCGCGAAAGGCACCTTCGGTGCTCGACGCACAAATGCAGCGAGCCTGCGGTACCTGCGTGGCGACGGCGTCCTGGCTACCAAGACCGTTCTGCAACAGGATCAGCTCGGCGTCGGGAGCCAGGCGCGGTGCCAGTTGGGCCACGGCTTTCTCGGCATCGTAGGCTTTACAGGCCACCAGCAGGCGGTTGATCGGTTCACCGCTGTCGGGTGTCTCGGCAGGCACTGGATAGCACTGCGCTTTACCGTGTTCGACCAACGTCAACCCACCCGCCGCCTCATACGCCTCTAAGCGTGCAGCGTCCCGCACGATCAGCTTGACCGGCACGCCGGCCCGCGCCAATCGCGTGGCCCATAAGGTGCCAAGACTGCCGGCGCCCAGAACATGCCAGGTGGTGGACATCAGCTTTTTGCTCTGTTTATCGCGCGCATGGGAGGCTCGCAGTGAATGATGGGAAAGACCCGTTATAATCAGCGCGGATTTTAACCGCAAGCCAGGCGTGCTCCATCGTGATCGAGCATGCCCTTTTATTGGAGAGATTACATGCCGTCGTTCGACGTGGTATCCGAACTGGACAAACACGAAGTCACCAACGCGGTCGAGAACGCCGTCAAGGAACTCGATCGTCGTTATGACCTGAAAGGCAAAGGCACCTTCGAGTTCAAGGAAAAGGACCTGACCGTCAACCTGACCGCTGAAGCCGATTTCCAGCTCGAAGCGATGATTGAGATCCTCAAGCTGGCCCTGGTCAAGCGCAAAATCGACGTGCAGTGCCTTGAAGTCAAGGATGCCTATGCGTCGGGCAAACTGATGAAGCAGGAAGCGGTCCTCAAGGAAGGCATCGACAAAGAGCTGGCGAAGAAAATCGTCGCTCATGTCAAAGACGCCAAGCTCAAGGTTCAGGCTGCCATTCAAGGCGAGCAAGTGCGCATTACCGGCAAGAAGCGTGACGATTTGCAGGAAGCCATCGCGGCCCTGCGCGCCAAGACGTTCGATATGCCGCTGCAGTTCAACAACTTCCGCGACTGACCTTTCAGGCGGGACCTGTGGGATCGCCGCCCGTCGCTCCCACAGGGATTGTGCTTAACCCAGGAGAATGTAGATGGATTTGAATACTGAAGTGGACAACCTGGTCAAGGCCTCTCAAGCCTGGATTCCGATGATCATGGAATACGGCAGCCGCGTGCTGCTGGCGGTGATCACCCTGGCCATCGGCTGGTGGCTGATCAACAGAGTCACGCAAAAACTCGGCGGCCTGTTGGCGCTACGTAACGCCGACCTCGCGCTGCAAGGCTTCATCAGCAGCCTGGCAAACATCATTCTCAAGGTTCTGCTGATCGTCAGCGTAGCCTCAATGATCGGCGTGGAAACCACTTCGTTCGTCGCCGCCATCGGTGCGGCAGGTCTGGCCATCGGTCTGGCCTTGCAGGGCAGCCTGGCGAACTTCGCGGGTGGTGTGCTGATTTTGTTGTTCCGTCCGTTCCGCATTGGTGACTGGATCGAAGCCCAAGGTGTTGCCGGCACGGTCGACAGCATTCAGATCTTCCACACCGTCCTGCGCACCGGCGATAACAAAACCATCATCGTACCGAACGGCAACCTGTCGAACGGCATCATCACCAACACTAACCGTCAACCGACGCGCAAAGTTGTGTTTGATGTGGGTGTGGATTACGAGGCGGACTTGCAGAAGGCCCGTCGTGTTTTGCTGGACCTGGCCAAAGATGAGCGTGTTTTGGCTGATCCGGCACCTCAGGCAGTAATTTCTACTCTGGGCGACAGTTCAATTACTGTTTCCCTGCGAGTGTGGGTGAAGACTGCGGATTATTGGGATGTGATGTTCATGTTCAACGAACAGTCCCGTGATCGATTGAAAACGGCCGGTATCGATATCCCGTTTCCACAGCGGGTGATTCGAGTGGTTCAGGAATCGGCGGTGCAGTAAGTAACAAACAGGCAACAAAAAAAGGCCCATCCGAAGATGGGCCTTTTTGTTTGTTACCGCAAACTAACTGGATGCGATTACAAAATCGACAGCGGGTAGTCGACGATCACACGGAACTCTTTCACGTCGCCTTCACCTTCGTCGGCGTTAGCAAAGTGCCAAGCTTGACGGAAGCGGACGGACAGATCTTTTGCCGGGCCAGACTGAACAACGTACTTGGCTTCGAAGTTGGTTTCGTTGTGCTTGCCATCTTCACCGTACAGGCCGGCGTAAGCGCTGCCTGCTGGAGTGTTGGTACCGTCGATGTCCCAACCTTTCACGTAACGGGTCATGAAGCTCAGACCAGGAACGCCGTACTCAGCCATTTTCAGATCGTAACGGATCTGGGCAGACTTCTCGCCAGGGGCGTTGAAGTCAGAGTACTGGATGGAGTTGGCGAGGAAGATCGAGTCGCCGCCGCGGTTGTTCTTGCCAATACCGATGTAGTCGAACGGGGTATCGCCATTAACCTTTTGGAAGGCCAGGGTGATGGTGTGTGCTTTCAGGAACGACAGAGCAGTGGCCAGCGAGAATGCTGTGTTGCTGATCTCACCGGCTTTCGCGTCACCGGTGTCGGTGGTGCGGTAGATGTTGAAGTCGGTGTTCAGCGACGTGTCACCACCAAATGGAGTGGTGAGGTTCACGTTGGCGTAGTACTGGTTCCAGATGTCTTCCAGCTTGGCGCCATACAGCGATGCGGAAAGGTTATCGGTAATGCCGTACTTGCCACCGAAATAGTCGATGCTGTTGGCTTCAACGCCAGCGTAGTTTGCATACAGGCCGCCGTCACGGGCGTTTTTGTCCTGGCTGGAACCCGAGTAGAAGTGACCGGCTTCGAGGTCAAGGTCTTTGACTTCGCTGCTCTGCAGTTGGAAACCGGTGGCAACTTGAGGAAGGATACGGGAACCGCCAACAGCAAACACTGGAGCAGTGCTTGGCGACATGTCGCCGAATTTCAGCTCGGTTTTGGAGACGCGGAGTTTAATGGCTCCCCCGGCTTTACCCTGGCTGTCGTTGACGTCGCGGCCACCGTTGGCGTTGACGGTGTCGCTACGGCTCATGTTGCCCGAACCGGAAGTGCCATCGCCGCCATCCAGTTTGATGGCCAGGTAACCGAACGCATCAACGCCGACACCTATGAGACCTTGGGTGTAACCGGAGTTGTAGGTGCCCCAAATACCTTGGGTCCAGTCTTTGACGTCGCGGGCGCCATCTTTGTTGTCACGGTTGAAGTAGTAGTTGCGAACCAGCAAGTTCAGCGTGCTGTCTTCAACAAAACCTTTGGCTTCAGCCTGGTCACTTACGAAAGGTGCGGCCGTAGCCATTTGAGTACTGGCTGCTGCTGCAACTGCCAGTGCGATCATGCTCCACTTCATCACGCGCATCGTGATTTGCTCCTTTGGTTTTAGAAGAGTACTGCCGTCCCACCTGATTTATTATCTGGGCGGCTCTTTCTTTTTGTGTCGGCGCAAACTTATATCACGCCGACCATGTTGGCGATACTTGCGCATCTAACCTTTCAGCTTCTTTACGACCCTGTCGCAAACGGCTTGGTAGATGTCGCAAATTTAAAGCCTCGACGCAAGCGGACTGACAACTTTTAACGTTGTTTTCCAAGGCCTGAGCATCGGTAAAAAGAGTCCCTGGTGAAACGCTTGAATCTCCATCGGGCAACCCTGCCACTGTTTTTATTTGCCTTGAAGCTTCCACTTCCAGCGGACGCTTTAGAGGCGATGTGGGTGTGAATGCAACAAGCGTGCACAAATCAGAATCCTGCTGGTTTTTTTTCTGAAAGCCTGCCTGTCACTGTAAAAACCTCATAAAACCGGGGGGTTCAAGCACGTTTTGTTCGGGCTTGACGCCATGGTTTGTATCGTGTTGTACCTTCGTGGTCGACTGCGTGACAACCCCAAACGTTACCGGTTCACCCCGCCAGTGAGTAAATGGCGGATACCTGACCGACTCAGCGTAGACGCACTGTGCGGTTTTGGTGCAAAAAATTTTAATCGCTGTACTGATTTCATACAGTGCGGCCGTTTGCCAAATTCGAACGCGTCGTTGTTTATCAGTCAGTTCGGCGTTTTTTGTGTGGTTGCTGGTTCTGTAATGGTGCGGCCTGAACGAAAGTGACTCATGTCGGGGCGCGTGACCGGTTGTTTGTAGTTTCTCGGGTTGGCTTCGACCATGGTTCGTCGTGAAGCCAGCGGCGTTCGCAGGTATGCTGCCGTCCTGTCGCTTGGTGCGCCGTCTTTCGGGATGGGCGCTAAGCTGAAAAATGATGACCAGGCGGGAGTGCGCGCAGTGTTCGCTTTAGATCCACGGCTTCAACAAGACACGTTACCGATCGGGGATTTCCCACTGTGCCGGTTACTGCTGTCCAATGATTCGAACTACCCCTGGTTCATTCTCGTGCCACGTCGCGACGATATCAGTGAGATATTTCAGTTGGATGTCGCAGATCAACAGCAGCTGTGGCAGGAAACGACCGCACTGGCGGAAATGCTCAAGGACTCGTTCGACGCGGACAAGTTGAATGTCGCGGCCCTGGGTAACGTCGTCAGTCAGTTGCACATGCATGTGATTGTGCGCAAGCGTGAGGATGCCGCCTGGCCGGCGCCGGTCTGGGGTAAACACCCAGCCAAGCCTTATGGCTCAGAGCAGATCGCGTTGATTCGCGAGCGGTTGCGCCTGGTATTGACCGATGATTTTACGTTTCTGGAGGGTTGAATCATGAGCCTGGAAGATCGCGTTACCGATCTGGAGAGCCAGCTGGCGTTTCAGGATGACACCATCCAGGCATTGAGTGATGTGCTGGCGACGCAGCAGCGTGCGGTTGAGCGCCTGCAACTGCAAATGGCGGCCTTGCTCAAGCGGCAAGAGGAAATGGCCGGTCAATTCGAGACGTTTGAAGAAGAAGCGCCACCGCCGCATTACTGAGTGTGACCAACAGACGGGCAATAAAAAACCGCGAACAGCCAGGCTGTTCGCGGTTTTTTTTAGCCTTGGATCAGCGGCGCGGCAGAGCGGCGATCACATCTTCGGCTTGCAGGCCCTTGTCACGGTTCATGACAGAGAACTCCACACGCTGGCCTTCGACCAGAACACGATGACCTTCGCCACGAATGGCCCGGAAATGCACGAAAATATCATCGCCGGAATCACGGGAAATAAAGCCGAAGCCTTTGGAGGTGTTGAACCACTTTACGGTACCGGTATCGCGGTTGCTCATGTCATAGCTTGGCGAGGCGGCGGCCGGTGAAGATTTGTAGAAGCTGATGGCCAGGTGCAGAAGAACGGCAATCAGGGCAGCGACCAGGCTGAACAGAACAGCAGGTTGACCGGCAATGACAGGCATTGGCGCGATCAGCGTCAGTGTTTGCAGGACGACGGCCAGAACCAGCAGGGCGCTGACCAGGTTTTGCAGTTGATGACGCGGGCCTTTGTTCCAGTAAGGGATAACAGGAGCGAGGGTGAGGTTGAGCAGGCCGAAAAAGGCCAGGTACAGCGCATCGGGTTGTTGCAGGTAAGGTAAGGCTTCGGATCGCAGGCTAGGGATGAAGGACAACAGCAAGGCTGCTGCGCCCATTAGCAGGTGGACAATTTTCAACATTTTGAGTAACTCACGTTAAGACGGATCACAAGGAAGAGCTGATTGAGCACGGTTCGCTTCAGAACAATAAGAGGCGTTGGACACGTACCCGGTACCAGCCTATGCGCAGCCCCCGGAAAATAGGCGGTAGCGACACACTGCCTATTTAACAGTAAAGCCTGCGGCTACTCAAATCAGGCAGTCCAGCGGTGCCCTGAGGGTCGATTTGTTGCAGGTAACCGGGCGCCCTCGATAAAGTCAGCGACGAACCGACGGCTGACCTGCTGACCCCTCTTGTCTCCTTAAACCCCTTTCGCGTTAGTCAAACAGCGTCTGACTATGTAGGAAAATGGCCGGCCTAGGACGGTCTCCATGATCGCCCTTCAGTTGTTGGCTTCTCCTACATTGATGGTCATAAAGTCATCTGGATATACCTTTGCGCCTGCGCTTTTATAGACCAACAGATATTGCTCTTAAAGAAGGCAAGGATGGCTAAGGAGTGTCAACGATATGGATTACGAAGACAGGAGAAGCGAGGGGAGGGTCGGCCCGGTCAAGGAGATAAGGATCGATCCATTTGTCAGCGAATTTGATATGGGCCTGGCCCAGCCTTTATCCCGGTCGGTGCGTTTGAATGGCTTCGCCACCTGCTTGCGGCTTGAGCAGGTCTATTGGGATATTTTGGGCGACATGGCCAAGGTCAACTGCTGTACGGTCAGTGCGCTGTTGTCCCATGTGGACCGCGAGGTGCATTTGCGTCACGGCGGGGTCAAGAACTTCACCGGGCTGGTGCGGGTTGTGTGCGTCGTGCACAGCCTGAAGGAAGGCGGCTGCGTCGCCATGCCTTAGCCACAGGGGTGGAATGGGTAGAGTGTCGGTCTGTGCAGTCTTACGGCTGCACAGGCTGCATTTAATGGATATAATCCCGCTCTTTGCCGCAAAACCCAGCGTGTGCGGTAGCAATCTGATCGCCGAGACAACCCCCATGCCGATGTACGACTATCAATGTGCTTCCTGTGGTCATCAGTTGGAAGCCATTCAAAAGATCAGCGCAGCACCGCTGGTCGACTGCCCTGCCTGCCAGGCGCCAGAGCTTAAGAAGATGCTGTCCATGCCGGGCTTCCGCCTTAGTGGCACCGGCTGGTACGAAACCGATTTCAAGACCGGTTCCAAGAAGAATCTGGCCGGCGGCGACAAAGCTGACTAGGGTCTTGAACCTGAGTTGAACGACACGTGCGAGCTCTTGCATCATCTGGCGCCTTTCACAAGGGCAGGATATGAGCAAGGTCTCCAACCGAATTTCGAATTACGAGAAGCGAAACCACTACCATGATGCGCAGCCATTATTGCGGCCAACTGAACGAAAGCCTGGAAGGCCAGGAAATTACCCTTTGCGGATGGGTTCACCGTCGCCGTGACCACGGTGGGGTGATTTTCCTCGATATCCGTGATCGTGACGGTCTGGCCCAGGTGGTGTTCGACCCGGACCGCGCTGAAACCTTCGCCGCCGCCGATCGCGTGCGCAGCGAGTACGTGGTCAAGGTCACCGGCAAGGTTCGCCTGCGTCCGGCCGGTGCCGGCAATGCCAACATGGCGTCGGGCATGATCGAAGTGCTGGGCTACGAGCTGGAAGTATTGAACGAAGCGGAAACCCCGCCATTCCCGCTCAACGAGTTCTCCGACGTCGGCGAAGAAACCCGCCTGCGTTATCGCTTTATCGACCTGCGTCGTCCGGAAATGCTCGAGAAGCTGCGTCTGCGTTCGCGCATGACCACCAGCATCCGTCGCTTCCTGGACGAGAACGGCTTCCTCGATGTCGAGACGCCGATTCTGACCCGCGCCACGCCAGAAGGCGCTCGCGACTACCTGGTGCCGAGCCGTACTCACGCAGGTAGCTTCTTCGCCTTGCCGCAATCGCCACAGCTGTTCAAGCAGCTGCTGATGGTCGCCGGCTTCGACCGTTACTACCAGATCGCCAAGTGCTTCCGCGACGAAGACCTGCGCGCCGACCGTCAGCCGGAATTCACCCAGATCGACATCGAGACCAGCTTCCTCGATGAAAAAGAGATCATGGGTATCACCGAACAAATGATCCGCAACCTGTTCAAGGAAGTGCTGGATCTGGAATTCGGCGACTTCCCGCACATGACCTTCGAAGAGGCCATGCGTCGTTACGGTTCCGACAAGCCGGACCTGCGTAACCCGCTGGAACTGGTTGACGTTGCCGATCAACTGAAAGAAGTCGACTTCAAGGTGTTCAGCGGCCCTGCCAACGACCCGAAATGCCGCGTTGCCGCTCTGCGCGTTCCAGGCGCGGCGAGCATGCCGCGCAAGCAGATCGACGACTACACCAAGTTCGTCGGCATCTACGGTGCCAAGGGCCTGGCGTACATCAAGGTCAACGAGCGCGCCAAAGGCGTTGAAGGTCTGCAATCGCCGATCGTCAAGAACATCCCTGAAGCCAACCTCAATGTGATCCTTGATCGCGTTGGCGCGGTTGACGGCGACCTCGTGTTCTTCGGTGCCGACAAAGCCAAGATCGTCAGCGAAGCCCTGGGCGCGCTGCGGATCAAGGTCGGTAACGATCTGAACCTGCTGACCTGCGAGTGGGCACCGATGTGGGTTGTCGACTTCCCGATGTTCGAAGAGAACGACGACGGCAGCTTCACCGCCTTGCACCACCCGTTCACCGCGCCGAAGTGCACCCCGGAAGAACTGGAAGCCAACCCGGCGACCGCTCTGTCCCGCGCCTACGACATGGTACTGAACGGCACCGAGCTGGGTGGCGGTTCGATCCGTATCCACCGCAAGGAAATGCAACAGTCGGTGTTCCGTCTGCTGGGTATCAGTGAAGCGGAACAGGAAGAGAAATTCGGCTTCCTGCTCGACGCCCTGAAATACGGCGCGCCGCCGCACGGTGGCCTGGCCTTCGGTCTGGACCGTCTGGTGATGCTGATGACCGGCGCCCAGTCGATCCGTGAAGTGATCGCCTTCCCGAAAACCCAGAGCGCCGCTTGCGTCATGACTCAGGCTCCGGGTGTGGTAGATGCCAAGGCATTGCGCGAACTGCACATTCGTCTGCGCGAAACGCCTAAAGCTGAGTAAGGCTGACCAGAAGGGCGCATCTTCGGATGCGCCCTTTCTTTATAGAATGGTCGAGATTTTTGTTTGCTGGCTGGCGCGTCATGGCGCGGCGGGCAATGTTTCAAAGAGAATTCGGAGCGAGATATGGCGGGTCATTCCAAGTGGGCGAACATCAAGCACCGCAAAGAACGTCAGGATGCCAAGAAGGGCAAGATTTTCACCAAGTGGATTCGTGAACTGACCGTTGCTGCCCGTCAGGGCGGTGGTGATCCGGGTTCCAACCCGCGGTTGCGTCTGGCGCTGGACAAGGCCCTCGGCGCGAACATGAGCCGCGACATCATTGATCGCGCGGTCGCCCGCGGCGCCGGTGCTGCCGATACCGACGACATGGTCGAGCTGAGCTACGAAGGCTACGGCCCGGGCGGCGTGGCGGTGATGGTCGAGTGCATGACCGACAACCGCAATCGCACCGCAGCGGCTGTTCGCCACGCGTTCAGCAAGTGCGGCGGCAACCTTGGTACGGACGGTTCGGTGGCCTATCTGTTCGAGCGCAAGGGGCAGATTTCCTTCGCCCCGGGCGTCGATGAAGATGCGCTGATGGAAGCGGCGATGGAGGCCGATGCTGATGACGTGGTGACCCACGAAGACGGTTCCATCGACGTATTCACCTCGTTCGCCGGTTTCTACTCGGTACGTAACGCGCTGGAAGCGGCCGGTTTCAAAGGCGATGACGCGGAAATCGTGATGCTGCCGACCACCAGTGCCGAACTGGACCTGGAAGGCGCCGAGAAGGTTCTCAAGCTGATCGACATGCTTGAAGACCTGGATGACGTGCAGAACGTCTACTCCAACGCGGACATTCCAGAGTCGGTAGCCGCGCAGCTCGGTTGAGGGCGACTAAGATTCAATGTGGGAGCGAGCCTGCTCGCGAATGCGGATTTTCAGGCAACATTGTTGCTGAATATGAAATCGCTTTCGCGAGCAGGCTCGCTCCCACATTTGTTATTCGTGTATTGAATACCGTGCTTTTACTTAACCCGCAGGCGTTATGACTTTAATTCTTGGTATCGACCCCGGTTCGCGCATTACCGGTTATGGCGTGGTGCGTGATACCGGGCGTGGTTGCGTGTACGTGGCGTCGGGCTGCATTCGCACAGGTTCCGGCGAGCTGCATGAACGCCTGCAAATCGTCTATCGCGGTGTACGCGAAGTCATCCAGACCTACGGCCCGGTGACCATGGGCATCGAAAAGGTCTTCATGGCGCGCAACGCCGACTCTGCGCTGAAACTTGGCCAGGCCCGCGGCGCAGCCATCGTTGCCGGGGCGGAAGAAAGCCTGGAAATCGCTGAGTACACGGCGACCCAGGTCAAGCAGGCGGTGACCGGGACCGGCGCGGCGAACAAAGAACAGGTGCAAATGATGGTCATGCACATGCTGAAGCTGACCAGCAAACCGCAAATCGATGCCTCGGACGCCCTGGCCATTGCCATTTGCCATGCTCACACCCGTTCCAGCCTGTTGCCCCATGGCTTGGGTACGGCACGCAGTCGTGGCGGGCGCCTGCGTCTCTGATAGCATCAGCAATCATTTTTTATGGAACGAGGGTTTTGCGCCTGTGTCGTCGGCGCAAAACCCTTGTTCTGTCAGTCGCCAGCACTGATCTGGCCAACGCTCAAGGATCTGAAACGTGATTGGACGCTTGCGCGGCACACTGGCTGAGAAACAGCCGCCGCATCTGATTCTGGATGTAAACGGTCTGGGGTATGAGCTGGAAGTGCCCATGACCACGCTGTATCGCTTGCCGTCGGTCGGTGAACCGCTGACCTTGCACACCCATTTGGTCGTACGCGAAGACGCGCAGTTACTCTATGGCTTCTTCGGCAAGCGCGAGCGAGACTTTTTTCGCGAGTTGATCCGTCTAAATGGTGTAGGGCCGAAATTGGCCCTGGCCCTGATGTCGAGCCTGGAAGTCGATGAACTGGTTCGTTGCGTACAGTCCCAGGACACTTCGGCGCTGACCAAGGTGCCGGGCGTGGGCAAGAAGACTGCCGAACGTTTGCTGGTGGAACTCAAGGATCGCTTCAAGGCCTGGGAAACGGTGCCGGCGATGTTCGCTTTGGTACCAAACCAGCCGGGTGGGCCAGATACGACGCCGGTCGCCACCGCCGAAAATGATGCAGTCAGCGCGCTGATCTCCCTGGGCTACAAGCCGCAGGAAGCCAGCAAGGCGATTTCTGCGATCAAGGAGAAAGGTTTGAGCAGTGAAGACATGATTCGTCGTGCCCTGAAGGGAATGATCTAAGTGATTGAAGCTGATCGTCTGATTACGGCCACACCTGGCCCTCGTGACCGTGAGGAAGTCCAGGACCGGGCGATTCGTCCTGTCAGCCTGGCCGAATACATTGGCCAGCCGACCGTTCGCGAGCAAATGGAGTTGTTCATCCAGGCCGCCCGTGGGCGCAACGAATCCCTGGACCACACGCTGATTTTCGGCCCGCCGGGTCTGGGTAAAACCACGCTGGCCAACATCATCGCCCAGGAAATGGGAGTCTCGATCAAGAGCACCTCGGGCCCTGTGCTTGAACGTCCGGGTGACCTGGCTGCGCTGCTGACCAATCTTGAGCCACACGACGTGCTGTTCATCGACGAAATCCATCGGCTCTCGCCGATTGTCGAAGAAGTGCTGTACCCGGCCATGGAAGATTTCCAGCTCGACATCATGATCGGCGAAGGGCCGGCCGCGCGCTCGATCAAGCTTGATCTGCCACCGTTCACCCTGGTCGGTGCGACGACGCGGGCGGGGATGCTGACCAATCCGCTGCGCGACCGTTTCGGGATCGTTCAGCGCCTGGAGTTCTACAACACCGCTGACCTGGCAACGATTGTCAGTCGTTCGGCGAATATCCTCGGCTTGCCGCTGGACCCGGAAGGCGCCTTCGAAATCGCCCGCCGTGCCCGTGGTACGCCGCGGATTGCCAACCGCTTGCTGCGCCGGGTTCGGGATTTTGCCGAAGTTCGCGCCAAGGGCCACATCACCAAACCGATCGCCGACCTGGCCTTGAACCTGCTGGATGTCGACGAGCGCGGCTTCGATCACCAGGATCGACGTCTGTTGTTGACCATGATCGAGAAGTTCGACGGTGGGCCGGTCGGGGTCGATAGCCTCGCCGCCGCCATCAGCGAAGAGCGCCACACCATTGAAGACGTGCTGGAGCCGTACCTGATCCAGCAGGGCTACATCATGCGTACGCCGCGGGGGCGGGTGGTGACCCGGCATGCGTACCTGCACTTCGGTTTAAACATCCCGTCACGATTGGGCGAGATGCCCGTGGTAGACGAGTTCCTCGATGCCGTGGACGATTAATAACCTTTGCGCGCTGATTTATTCGGGGTTTGTGCGGTCCCAGGACCGTACTTTCGCCAGAAAGCCGTGAATCAATGAAAAACAGTTGCCTGGCCGGATTGGCAACCTGAGGAGTAAGCACTAGAGTATGCGCGCGCAAAACGGGCTTGAGCCTTTCGCACTTCGTTGTCGCGTTTATTACGAGGACACCGATGCGGGCGGCATCGTGTATTACGTTAATTACCTCAAGTTTATGGAACGGGCTCGAACCGAGCGGCTCCGGGAGCTGGGCTTTGCCCAATCCCAGCT
Source organism: Pseudomonas sp. Irchel s3h14 (assembly GCF_900187425.1). Taxonomy (GTDB): domain Bacteria; phylum Pseudomonadota; class Gammaproteobacteria; order Pseudomonadales; family Pseudomonadaceae; genus Aquipseudomonas. The sequence continues at coordinate 12,437 of NZ_FYDJ01000027.1, read as the reverse complement.
TGCAGGTGAGGACCTGTTGTTCGTCGTGCATTCCAGCGAAGCGCGTTACCACGCGCCGGCGCGACTGGATGACGAACTGCTGGTAAGCGCTGAAGTAATCGAATTGAACCGTGTCAGCCTGCGCTTCAAACAGCAGGTCAGGCGGGCTACGGATAATGCGCTGCTCTGCGAAGGGCAGTTTTTGGTGGCCTGTGTGCGCACTAACAGTTTGAAACCCCGGGCCATTCCCGAAGCTCTACGTGCGGCCTTTGCCGACGTGAGCGGCGCGGGTACACACTCAAAGCAGGAGATAAAGCGTGGAAGCTAACGTCGTCGACCATTCCTCCATGTGGAGCCTGGTCAGCAATGCCAGTATCGTGGTGCAACTGGTAATGCTGATCCTGGTAGCCGCATCGGTGACCTCATGGATCATGATCTTTCAGCGCAGCAACCTGCTGCGCGCCGGTCGACGCGCCCTGGAGAGCTTTGAAGAGCGCTTCTGGTCGGGTATCGATCTGTCCAAACTCTACCGTCAGGCCGGCAGCAACCCTGATCCGGATTCGGGCGTAGAGCAGATCTTCCGTGCCGGTTTCAAGGAATTCTCCCGTCTGCGCCAGCAGCCAGGCGTTGACCCGGAAGCGGTCATGGAAGGCGTGGCCCGTGCCATGCGCGTCGCCATTTCCCGTGAAGAAGAAAAGCTCGAGCAGAGCCTGCCGTTCCTCGCGACCGTAGGTTCCGTCAGCCCGTACATCGGTCTGTTCGGTACTGTCTGGGGGATCATGAACTCCTTCCGTGGTCTGGCCACTGCCCAGCAAGCAACCCTGGCCACTGTGGCTCCAGGTATCGCCGAGGCACTGATTGCAACCGCGATCGGTCTGTTCGCCGCCATCCCGGCCGTTATCGCTTACAACCGTTTTGCTGCTCGCAGTGAAACCCTGCTGGGCCGTTACTACACCTTCGCCGATGAATTCCAGGCGATCCTGCACCGCAAAGTGCACACCAGCGAAGAATAAGCAGGTAATTTCCAATGGCTTTAATCGCTCGAGCTCGCAAAAAGCGCAAGCCGGTTGCCGAGATGAACGTGGTGCCTTACATCGACGTGATGTTGGTGCTGCTGGTCATCTTCATGGTGACCGCTCCGATGCTCAATCAGGGCGTGAAAGTTGATCTGCCCAAGGTTTCCAGCGAAGCCTTGCCGCAGGACAACAACACCCAGGTCCTGACCATTTCGATCAAGTCTGACAAGACCTACTACTGGAACCTTGGCAGCGAAGTCGACACTGAAAAGCAACAGGACAAGGCCATGACCTTGCCGCAGATGACTGACGCCGTGACCAAGATCATTCGCGCCGGCACTGAAGGTGGCAAGCGTACCCAGGTGTTCATCCGCGGCGACAAGACCGTCGACTACGGTTCCGTCATGGGCGCCATGGGCGGGTTGCAGAAAGCCGGGGTCGGTAATGTTGGCTTGATTACCGAGGCACCCTGATGCAGCAAATGCGAGAGCCGTCCGCCTCGGAAAGCTACTTCTGGCCTAGTGTCTGGGCGCTTGTCTTGCACGTGCTGGTTTTCGGCATGCTGTTTGTCAGTTTCGCCTTCACGCCCGAACTGCCGCCGGCCAAGCCGATTGTCCAGGCGACCCTGTACCAACTGAAATCGAAAAGTCAGGCGACCACCCAGACCAATCAGAAGATTGCGGGTGAGGCGAAGAAATCCGCCGCACGCCAGACCGAAGTCGAGCAGATGGAACAGAAAAAGATCGAGCAGGAAGCGATCAAGGCCGCGGAACAAAAGAAGGAAGATGCGGCTCAAAAAGCCGAAGAATCCCAAAAGGCCGACGAGACGAAGAAAGCGGAAGAGGCTAAAAAGGCTGATGAAGCCAAGAAAGCCGATGAAGCGAAGAAGACCGCCGAAGCTAAAAAGGCCGAAGAGAAACAATTGGCTGATATAGCCAAGAAGAAGTCTGAAGAAGAAGCCAAGAAAGCAGCTGAAGAAGAGGCCAAGAAAGCGGCCGCTGAAGAAGCGAAGAAAAAGATCGTCGAAGACGCGAAGAAGAAAGCCGCGGAAGACGCCAAGAAGAAATCTGAAGCTGAAGACGCGAAGAAGAAAGTCGCGGAAGACGCGAAGAAGAAAGCTGCTGCCGATGCTGCGAAGAAAAAATCGCAGGAAGCGGCACGTAAATCCGCCGAAGAGAAAAAGGCTCAGGCCTTGGCAGATTTGCTTTCCGACACGCCGCAGCGTCAGCAGGCCTTGGCGGATGAGCAGGGTGACGAAGTCGCCGGTAGTTTCGATGATCTGATCCGTGCTCGTGCAGCGGAAGGCTGGGCTCGTCCACCTTCGGCCCGTAAAGGCATGACAGTCGTGTTGCAAATCGGCATGTTGCCGGACGGTACGTTGACTTCGGTCAGCGTGGCCAAGTCCAGTGGCGATGGTCCGTTTGACGCTTCCGCTGTAGCGGCGGTCAAGAACATTGGACGTTTGACAGAAATGCAGGGAATGAAGCCGAGCGATTTCGCTCCGTATCGTTCATTCAAGATGACATTCACACCTGAGGATCTAGCCTTGTGAGAAACCTTCTTCGAGGAATGCTTGTCGTTATCTGCTGCATGGCAGGGATAGCGGCAGCAGATGAAAAAAACATTCTGGTCACCAGCGGCAGTGATCGGGCCACCCCGATCGCAGTCGTTCCGTTCGGCAATCAGGGCGGCAGCGTGCTGCCGGACGACATGGCCGAAATCATCGGTAACGACCTGCGCAACTCGGGTTACTACTCGCCGATTCCAAAACAGAACATGATCAGCCAGCCAAGCCAGGCCAGCGAAATCATCTTCCGTGACTTCAAGGCGCTGGGCGCCCAGTACGTCATGGTCGGCAGCATTGCTCCTGCGGGCGGTCGCCTGCAGGTCCAATACGCTCTGTTCAACGTCGCCACGGAGCAGCAAGTGCTGACCGGCAGCGTGTCGGGTAGCGTCGATCAACTGCGCGACATGTCGCACTACATTGCGGATCAGTCGTTCGAAAAACTCACCGGTATCAAAGGTGCGTTCTCGACTCGTCTGCTGTACGTGACGGCTGAGCGTTTCTCCGAGAAGAACACTCGCTACACGCTGCAACGTTCGGACTATGACGGTGCCCGTGCCGTGACCCTGCTGCAATCGCGCGAGCCGATCCTGTCGCCGCGTTTCGCACCGGATGGCAAGCGCATCGCTTATGTGTCGTTCGAGCAGAAGCGTCCGCGTATCTTCATGCAAAACATCGACACCGGTCGCCGTGAGCAGATCACCAACTTCGAAGGCCTGAATGGCGCGCCAGCATGGTCGCCTGATGGCAATCGTCTGGCATTCGTACTGTCGAAAGACGGCAACCCGGACATCTACGTGATGAACCTGGGTTCGCGTCAGATCACGCGTGTCACCAACGGTCCTGGCATCAACACCGAACCGTTCTGGGGCAAGGATGGTTCGACCATCTACTTCACCTCGGACCGTGGCGGCAAGCCGCAGATCTACAAAACCAGCGCAGGCGGTGGTGGTGCGGAGCGTGTGACCTTTATCGGTAACTACAACGCCAACCCTAAGCTTTCGGCTGATGAAAAGACCCTGGTGATGATCCATCGTCAGGAAGGTTTCACTAATTTCAAGGTGGCGGCCCAGGATTTGCAGCGCGGAAGCGTAAAAATCCTCACTGATAGCACTCTGGACGAGTCGCCTACTGTTGCGCCCAACGGCACCATGGTAATCTACGCCACCCGCCAGCAGGGCCGGGGAGTCTTGATGCTCGTGTCCATTAATGGACGCGTAAGGCTCCCGCTTCCTACCGCACAAGGCGAAGTCAGAGAACCTTCCTGGTCCCCTTACCTGAACTGACGCGGCGCTACACGTTGTACTTAACACATTGGGGTTCATTAGGAGTTTTACGATGGAAATGCTGAAGTTTGGTAAATTTGCTGCGCTGGCTCTGGCCATGGCTGTAGCTGTAGGTTGCTCGTCCAAAGGCGGCGACAATGCCGGTGAAGGCGCTGTAGATCCAAACGCTGGTTACGGCGCAAACACTGGTGCAGTTGACGGCTCCCTGAGCGAAGAAGCTGCTCTGCGCGCAATCACCACTTTCTACTTCGAATACGACAGTTCGGACCTGAAGCCAGAAGCCATGCGCGCTCTGGACGTTCACGCCAAAGACCTGAAAGCAAACGGCGCTCGCGTTGTTCTGGAAGGCAACACCGACGAACGTGGTACTCGTGAGTACAACATGGCACTGGGCGAGCGTCGTGCGAAAGCCGTTCAGCGTTACCTGGTACTGCAAGGTGTTTCCCCAGCTCAGCTGGAACTGGTTTCCTACGGCGAAGAGCGTCCAGTTGCTACCGGCAATGACGAGCAGTCCTGGGCTCAAAACCGTCGCGTCGAACTGCGTAAGTAATTCGTCATGCGAACGTGCCGTCGTGCTGTAACTGTTTTGGCTCTCAGCCTCGCACCGCTTGCGGTGTGGGCTGCGGTTCCTGTGGTCGATAACGACTCCGGCTATACCAATAGCGGGACTAGTAATCCGCCTGCAGGTTACGGTACGAACGGCGCCTATGCCGGGGGAGGGGTTTCGGCCCCTGTCTCGGCACAGGGCGAGCTGTTCAACCAACTGCAATCGATGCAGGAGCAGATCTCGCGCCAACAAGGCATCATCGAAGTTCTGCAAAATGATGTAGCGCGCATGAAGCAAGAGAACCTGGAGCGATATCAGGATCTTGATCGGCGCATAGGAACCGGCGTTGCACCAGCCGCGACTCCTGATAATTCTTCCGCCGGTGGCAGTTTGAATGCCCCCGGTGCAGCAGCGGGCGCAGCCGCAGGAGCGGCAGCCGCTCAGGCACCTGCCGCGGGTAGCGAACCGGCTGATCCGGCGAAGGAAAAACTGTATTACGATGCAGCCTTCGACCTGATCAAAGCCAAGGATTTCGACAAGGCCAGCCTGGCTTTTGCCGCATTCCTGCGCAAATACCCGAACAGCCAGTACGCGGGCAATGCTCAGTACTGGTTGGGCGAAGTGAACTTGGCCAAAGGTGATCTGCAAGGTGCAGGTCAGGCTTTTGCCAAGGTTTCGCAACTGTATCCCAAGCATCCAAAAGTGCCTGACTCGCTGTACAAGCTGGCTGATGTAGAGCGTCGCCTTGGTCATCCCGACAAGGTCAAAGGCATTCTGCAACAGGTTGTGTCGCAATACCCGGGCACTTCCGCCGCTCAACTGGCCCAGCGTGATCTGCAAAAGATGTAAGGGCTGCTTGACCTGTTTTGAAGAAACCCGCGCTTGTCGCGGGTTTTTTCGTTAGAATTCACGCCCTTTTTATGAAACACGCTTTTTGGGATCTGCGCGTTGGCGGGGTTCCTTGAAGTGCCTGACGGAGGCGGACAGCCTGTTTAGCTGTTATGCCCGTGGCGACTATGCAAGACACATTGAGAATTACCGAAGTTTTCTACTCGTTGCAGGGTGAAACGCGGACTGCCGGGCTGCCCACTGTTTTTGTGCGCCTGACCGGTTGCCCATTGCGTTGCCAATACTGCGACAGCGCTTATGCTTTCACTGGCGGCACCATTCGCCCGCTCGACGATATCCTCGAGCAAGTGGCCGGTTTTCGTCCGCGTTACGTTTGCGTCACCGGCGGCGAGCCGCTGGCACAACCCAACGCCATCCCATTGCTCAAGCAGTTGTGTGACGCCGGTTACGAGGTCTCGCTGGAAACCAGCGGTGCCCTGGATATCTCGGCGGTCGATCCACGGGTCAGTCGCGTCGTCGACCTGAAAACCCCGGGTTCGAAAGAAGCCCACCGCAACCGCTACGAGAACATCGAACTGCTCACGCGCAACGATCAGGTGAAGTTTGTCATCTGCTCGCGGGAAGACTACGACTGGGCTGTGTCCAAGCTGATCCAGTACGGTCTGGATCAGCGTGCCGGCGAAGTCCTGTTCTCGCCAAGTCACCATGACCTGAACGCTCGGGATCTGGCTGACTGGGTGGTGGCGGACAACCTGCCAGTGCGTCTGCAATTGCAGTTGCATAAATATCTTTGGAATGACGAGCCGGGGCGCTGAAATGACTGAACAACTGAATACTGCTGAAAAACGTGCGGTCATCCTGCTGTCCGGCGGCCTGGACTCGGCGACCGTCGTGGCGATGGCTCGTGCTGAAGGTTACAGCTGCTACACCATGAGCTTCGATTACGGTCAGCGGTCTCAAGCAGAGTTGCACGCCGCTGCACGCGTTGCCCGTGACCTGGGTGTGGTCGAGCACAAGGTGATCGGTCTCAACCTGAACGGTATGGGCGGCTCGGCACTGACTGACAGCAGCATCGACATTCCGGAGGAGCTGGGGGAGGGCATTCCAGTCACTTACGTGCCGGCGCGCAACACCGTGTTTCTCTCCTTGGCGTTAGGCTGGGCCGAAGTGCTGGGCGCGCGTGACATCTTTATTGGTGTGAACGCCGTGGATTACTCCGGTTACCCGGATTGCCGTCCCGAGTTCATCGAGTCCTTCGAGCGCATGGCCAATCTGGCGACCAAGGCCGGTGTAGAGGGGAATGGTTTCCGCATTCAGGCGCCATTGCAGAACCTGAGCAAGGCACAGATCGTCCAGGCAGGCGTGAAGCTGGGTGTTGATTATGGGCTGACTGTTTCCTGCTATCAGGCCGACGATAACGGCCGCGCTTGCGGTAAATGCGACAGCTGCCGACTGCGTGCAGAAGGCTTTGCGGCAGCCGGAATCAGCGACCCAACACCTTATTTTTGATTTATTTCAAATTAGGTGTTGAATAGTCCTTAAAAATCAGTATTATACGCGCCACCACACAGCGGGTCGTTAGCTCAGTTGGTAGAGCAGTTGGCTTTTAACCAATTGGTCGTAGGTTCGAATCCCACACGACCCACCATTTTTGTAGCAGTTTTAAAAGTCTGGAAGGCCCACGCAAGTGAGGATTTCCGGATTTTTTTTTGCCCGCGATTTGAGCTTGCCCTGTTCCGGGCTGCGACCCGTGACGCAGGTCAGAATCATCTTTTGCATCAACGGGATATTCTGTAGCCTTGCGCAGCTTCAACGTTGTCCGTGCCTGATGATACTCACTCTCCCGGCGGTACCCTGAAGGGTCCGGAGCCGGGTGTATACTCGACTTTCGCGCGAAAGCGCCTGCAGGTCTTGCGAACATGACGCAGATTTCCGAACGCCTTCTGGTTCAAGCCCACCTCGACGCCAAGCAGCCCAAGCCGCTGACTGCCGAGGAGGAGGCCTATTACCGTGCCGCCATCGCTGCCGAGCTCAAGGCTCAGGACGCGGTGCTGGTTGCTCACTTCTATTGCGATCCGGTCATTCAGGCCCTGGCCGAAGAAACCGGTGGTTGCGTCTCCGACTCGCTGGAGATGGCTCGCTTTGGCAGCGCTCACCCGGCCAAGACCGTGGTGGTCGCCGGTGTGAAGTTCATGGGCGAGACCGCCAAAATCCTCAACCCTGAAAAGCGCATCCTGATGCCAACCCTGGAAGCGACCTGCTCGCTGGACCTGGGTTGCCCGGTGGACGAGTTCTCGGCGTTCTGTGATCAGCACCCGGAACGTACCGTGGTGGTGTATGCCAACACGTCGGCGGCGGTCAAAGCCCGGGCGGATTGGGTGGTGACTTCAAGCTGCGCGCTGGAGATCGTCGAAAGCCTGATGGATAACGGCGAAACCATCATTTGGGGTCCGGATAAACACCTGGGCACCTACATCCAGCGCCAGACCGGCGCGGACATGCTGCTGTGGGACGGTGCCTGCATCGTTCACGAAGAGTTCAAGTCCAAACAGCTCGAAGACATGAAGGCGCTGTACCCGGACGCAGCGATTCTGGTGCATCCGGAGTCGCCGACGTCGGTGATCGAGTTGGCGGATGCCGTCGGCTCCACCAGTCAATTGATTGCGGCAGCGCAGAGCCTGCCGAACAAGACCTTTATCGTCGCCACTGATCGCGGCATCTTCTACAAGATGCAGCAGCTGTGCCCGGACAAGGTCTTCATCGAAGCGCCAACGGCCGGTAACGGCGCAGCATGCCGTAGTTGCGCACATTGCCCGTGGATGGCAATGAACACCCTTGAGCGCACGCTGAAGAGCTTGAAAGAGGGGACTAACGAGATCTTTGTTGATCCAGCGCTGATTCCTCAAGCGATTCGGCCGCTCAAGCGCATGCTCGACTTCACGCAGGCAGCGCGGATGAAATTGGCTGGCAACGCCTGATTCGCCGACAGTGAGCCAAAAAAAACGCCCCGATTTGATCGGGGCGTTTTTGCATCTGCTGGATTACTTGGTTTTCTTTGGAATCCGCACGAGCTGGGTATTGGAGTAGATGTCATGCCAGCTGCGCTTCTGTTTGTCGAACAGCGACCAGAAGAAACCCAGCCCGACGCACAGCAAGGACGCGATCGACACCACAAAGCGCAGCAACGCCTGCCACAGGCTGATGGATGAACCGTCGGCGTTTTGCACGCGTATGCACCAGACCTGCATCCCCAGGGTCTGACCGGACCAGGTCCAGAACTTGGCGAAGAAGCCGAACAGCACAAACAGCAGCACCGTTGAGAGCAATGGATCGCCGTCCAGCGCGCCGGCTTCGGTCAGGGTGCGCATTTTGTCTTCGCCGAGGATCGCCATCTGGATCATCTTGTAAATGCCGCTGGTGACGATCAGCAGGGCGGTACACAACAAGAAGTCATAGAACATCGCTGCCAGGCGACGGCCCAGGGTGGCGGCGGGAAAGTCGCCCTGGGGTTTGAGCAGGTGTTTCGACATGGCAGCCTCTGGATGGAAAAAAGAAGCCATTTTACGGATTTACGCGCACAAAAAAGCCCCTGATGTCAGCATCAGGGGCTTTTTCGTTACAGAAGATCAGGCTTCTGCTTGTACTTCGTCAGCCTGCATGCCTTTCTGGCCTTGCACAGCAACGAAAGTCACTTTCTGGCCTTCTTTCAGGCTCTTGAAGCCGTTGCCCTGAATAGCGCGGAAATGCACGAACAGATCCGGACCGCTTTCTGGAGTGATAAAACCAAAACCTTTCTCGTCGTTAAACCACTTGACGGTACCGCTCTGACGTGTGGACATTTCTTATTCCTTTGACGCAAAAAATTAATGACAGTCTCCTTCTTGTGAAAGAGTACTGGGGCTGGTTGCAGGAGAGTAAGAAGACGTCGAACGGGATGTAGCTAACTTGTAGGCTACTGCCCAGGTCACGATTCCAAGCGACCCATGCAAACACAGTGGACAAACTCTACGCCAACTACGGGAGAAAAAACAAGCCCTGTGGAGGGCCCGGATTTGCTCGCGTCGGGGCGTTTATGTCGCAACTAGTGTTGGCTTATGCGATAGAGGTGTTCAATTGTTTTCGATCGTTATAAGCAAAGTTCGTAATCGAAGGTATGCACTGTTTTATGGCGGTTGCGTTACACATTAGTGCGCTGTTAACGCAACCGCGTTACTTATAGAAACAGTCAATCAACCGCGGTAGTAGCGTTGTGGAACAAATGGCATTTTGCTTACAAGCAAAGGCACCTTTTTCCCACGAACAATCGCCCATACCGGCGTATCGAGTGCGATATAAGCACTGTCGACGTAACCCATCGCCAAAGGGCCACCCAGGGTCGGACCGAAGCCGCCACTGCAAACCACGCCAATGATGTCGCCTGCTTCATTGACGATCTCTGCACCTTCGCGCACCGGCGTGCGTTCCTGAGGCAACAGGCCAACGCGTTTGCGGCTGACACCGGCTTGTTGCTGTCCGAATACGGTTTCTGCGCCAGGGAAGCCGCCGGCACGTGCGCCATCAGCGCGACGAGGCTTGGAGATGGCCCACAGCAGGCTCGCTTCGATCGGGGTGGTCTCGGTGTTCATGTCGTGGCCGTAGAGGCACAGACCGGCTTCCAGGCGCAGGGAGTCGCGAGCGCCAAGGCCGATGGCCGCCACTTCAGGTTCGGCCAGCAGGGCGCGAGCCAGGGCTTCGGCGTTGGCGGCCGGCACGGAGATTTCGTAACCGTCTTCACCGGTGTAGCCCGAACGGCTGACAAAGCAGTCCACGCCCAGCAGTTTTACGCGGGCGAATTGCATGAAGGTCATCTTCGCGGCTTCAGGGGCCAGGCGTGCGAGTACGGTGACGGCAGCCGGACCTTGCAACGCCAGCAGGGCGCGTTCTTCAAACAGCGGCTCGATGGTGCACTGGTCGCCGATGTGCTTGCGCAGATGCGCCAGGTCCTGATCCTTGCAGGCGGCGTTGACCACCAGGAACAGTTCGTCGTTACCCAGGTTGGCGACCATCAGGTCGTCGAGGATGCCGCCGGTCTCGTTGGTGAACATCGCGTAGCGCTGCGTGCCCACTGGCAGGTCGATGATGTCGACTGGCACCAGGGTTTCCAGCGCCTTGGCGGCATTGGCGCCGGTCAAGCGGATCTGGCCCATGTGCGAGACATCGAACAGCCCGGCCTGATCGCGGGTGTGCTGGTGTTCTTTCATCACGCCCAGCGGGTATTGCACCGGCATGTCGTAGCCGGCAAACGGCACCATGCGGGCGCCGAGTTCGATGTGCAGTGCGTGCAGCGGGGTTTTCGACAACTGTTCGGTGGACATATTCAGCTCCTGAAAAAGTGTGCAGATGTGCGTAAACATCAGCACTCGATAATGTTGACCGCCAAACCGCCACGGGCGGTTTCCTTGTATTTGCTTTTCATGTCGGCGCCGGTCTGGCGCATGGTGCGGATGACCTTGTCGAGGGAGACGAAGTGCTGACCGTCGCCGCGCAGGGCCATGCGTACCGCATTGATTGCCTTGACCGACCCCATGGCGTTGCGCTCGATGCAAGGCACTTGCACCAGCCCGCCAATCGGGTCGCAGGTCAGGCCGAGGTTGTGTTCCATGCCGATTTCGGCGGCGTTTTCCACTTGCTGCACGGTGCCGCCGAGGACTTCGCACAAGGCACCGGCGGCCATGGAACAGGCCACGCCAACTTCACCCTGACAGCCGACTTCTGCGCCGGAGATCGAGGCGTTTTCTTTATAGAGAATGCCGATCGCGGCTGCGGTCAGCAGAAAACGCACGACGCCGTCTTCGTTGGCGCCGGGGATGAAGCGCATGTAGTAATGCAAAACAGCGGGGACGATCCCTGCTGCACCGTTGGTAGGCGCAGTCACCACGCGCCCGCCGTTGGCGTTTTCTTCGTTGACCGCCAGTGCGTAGAGGTTGACCCAGTCCAGCACCGACAGCGGATCGCGCAGGGACGATTCCGGGTTCTTGCACAGTTGTCGATGCAGCGCGGCCGCCCGACGTTTGACCTTCAAACCACCAGGAAGGATGCCTTCGTTACGACAACCGGCGTCGACGCAGTCCTGCATCACTTGCCAGATTTTCAACAGGCCGGCGCGGGTTTCCGCTTCCGGACGCCAGGCACTTTCGTTGGTCAGCATCACCTGGCTGATCGACAGACCATAGGTGGCGCAGTGACCGAGCAGGTCCTTGGCGCTTTTGAACGGGAAGGTCAGTGGTGTGGCGTCTTCGACGATACGGTCAGCGCCGGCGGCGTCTTCATCGACCACAAAACCACCGCCGACCGAGTAGTACTCGCGGCTGCGGATTTGTATGCCCGCGGCATCGAAGGCGCGAAAGATCATGCCGTTGGGGTGATAGGCCAACGGTTTGCGGATCATCGCCAAATGTTCTTTCTCGTTGAACGCAATGCTGTGTTCGCCGAGCAGGTTCAAGCGACCATTGCCACGAATCTCTTGCAGACGGGCGGCGACGGTTTCGGTGTTCACGGTATCCGGGTGTTCGCCTTCCAGGCCCAGCAACACAGCCTTGTCGCTGCCGTGGCCTTTACCGGTGGCGCCGAGTGATCCGTAGAGCTCGACTTTGACGCAGGTGGTCGCGGCCAGCAGTCCTTCACGACGCAGACCTTCAGCGAAACGCGCAGCAGCACGCATCGGGCCGACGGTGTGAGAGCTGGAGGGGCCGATGCCAATCTTGAACAGGTCGAACACGCTTAAAGACATGGTTGTTCTCCGGTTTCTTGTTATAGGTGCAGTGCGAACCCGTAGGAGCAAAGCTTGCTCGCGATGAACGATGACGCGGTTCGTCAGATAGACCGTGTAACGGCTATCGCGAGCAAGCTTTGCTCCTGCAGGGGTATGCGGTGTCCTTGTGGGGGCGAGCGAACCCGCCCCCCTATAGATCAAGCGTAGCTTTCGATCGACGGGCAGGCGCAGATCAGGTTGCGGTCGCCGAACACGTTGTCGACGCGACCGACCGGTGGCCAGTATTTGCCTTCGATCAGCGACGCAACCGGATACACCGCTTGCTCACGGCTGTACGGATGCGTCCACTCGCCGACGATTTCCGCCGCGGTGTGCGGGGCGTTTTTCAGCGGGTTGTCGTCCTTGTCCAGGGTGCCGTTTTCCACTGCGCGGATTTCTTCGCGGA
>NZ_FYDJ01000018.1 GCF_900187425.1 Pseudomonas sp. Irchel s3h14 | reverse complement strand
GCAGAACGACCCAGTCTTTGAAGTCGCTTTCGTATCGCTTGCCCATTTTGGACATTTGTTATTCACCTTCGCCCTCTTGAATGATTGAGTCAATCAACAAGGGCGACAGGTAGCCTGACACGGAGGGGTTTGAAAAAAAAGTGAGTCGCCGTAAGGGCGAAACCCTAAGTGGCCGTTACCGCAGAAACGGATATACACCCGGTCAACCACCAACATGGTCGGCCCAAAGGCCGCCAAGTCAAACGCACCTGTCAAAACCCTGAACACACACCCAGAAATATCCCGAGCCATTGAAACCACCCCCCACCTGCCCCATCTAACACCCATACCCAATTGCGCAGGTGCCCCATGAGCGACCAGCAAGAATTCCCCGAAGACCCGAGCGAATACGCCGACCCAGAGAACGCCGAACACCACTCCACCGGCAAAGGCCTCGCCCTGCCAGGCCAGAACCTGCCGGACAAGGTCTACATCATCCCGATCCACAACCGCCCGTTCTTCCCGGCCCAAGTACTGCCGGTCATCGTCAATGAAGAACCGTGGGCCGAAACCCTCGACCTGGTGAGCAAATCCGATCACCACTCCCTGGCCCTGTTCTACATGGACACGCCCCAGGAAGACCCGCGCCATTTCGACACCTCAGCCCTGCCGCTCTACGGCACCCTGGTCAAGGTGCACCACGCCAGTCGCGAAAACGGCAAACTGCAATTCGTCGCCCAAGGCCTGACTCGCGTGCGCATTCGCACCTGGCTCAAACACCATCGCCCGCCATATCTTGTCGAAGTCGAATACCCGCACCAGCCCACCGAGCCGACCGACGAGGTCAAGGCCTACGGCATGGCGCTGATCAACGCGATCAAGGAACTGCTGCCGCTCAACCCGCTGTACAGCGAAGAGCTGAAGAACTACCTCAACCGCTTCAGTCCCAACGATCCGTCGCCGCTGACCGACTTCGCCGCCGCCCTCACATCAGCCACCGGCAGCGAGCTGCAAGAGGTGCTCGACTGCGTACCCATGCTCAAACGCATGGAAAAAGTCCTGCCGATGCTGCGCAAGGAAGTCGAAGTCGCACGCCTGCAAAAAGAGATTTCCGCCGAAGTTAACCGCAAGATTGGCGAGCATCAGCGCGAGTTCTTCCTCAAGGAACAGCTCAAGGTCATCCAGCAAGAGCTGGGGCTGACCAAGGACGACCGCAGCGCTGACATCGAGCAGTTCGAACAGCGACTGGAAGGCAAGGTTCTGCCCGCTCAGGCGCAAAAACGCGTCGAAGAGGAAATGAACAAACTGTCGATCCTCGAAACCGGTTCGCCGGAGTATGCGGTCACCCGCAACTACCTCGACTGGGCGACCTCGGTGCCGTGGGGCGTATACGGCGAGGACAAACTCGACCTCAAGCACGCACGCAAGGTGTTGGACAAACATCATGCCGGCCTCGACGACATCAAGGACCGCATCCTCGAGTTCCTCGCCGTCGGAGCCTACAAAGGCGAGATCAGCGGCTCCATCGTGCTGTTGGTCGGCCCGCCGGGCGTAGGTAAAACCAGTGTCGGCAAATCCATCGCCGAATCCCTCGGTCGGCCGTTCTACCGCTTCAGCCTCGGCGGCATGCGCGACGAAGCCGAGATCAAGGGCCATCGCCGCACCTACATCGGCGCGCAGCCGGGCAAACTCGTCCATGCGTTGAAAGATGTCGAAGTGATGAACCCGGTGATCATGCTCGACGAGATCGACAAAATGGGCCAGAGCTACCAGGGCGACCCGGCCTCGGCGCTGCTGGAAACCCTCGACCCGGAACAGAACGTCGAATTCCTCGACCACTACCTGGACTTGCGTCTGGACCTGTCGAAAGTGCTGTTCATCTGCACCGCCAACACCCTGGACTCGATCCCCGGCCCGTTGCTGGACCGGATGGAAGTGATTCGCCTGTCGGGTTACATCACCGAAGAAAAAATCGCCATCGCCAAACGTCACCTATGGCCCAAGCAACTGGAAAAGGCCGGCGTGTCCAAAGGCAGCCTGAGTATCAGCGACAGCGCCCTCAAAGCGTTGATCGACGGATACGCCCGTGAAGCCGGCGTGCGGCAGTTGGAAAAACAACTGGGCAAACTGGTGCGCAAAGCCGTGGTGAAACTGATCGACGAGCCGAAAGCGGTGATCAAGCTCGGCCCCAAAGACCTCGAATCCTCACTCGGCCATCCAGTCTTCCGCAACGAGCAAGTGCTGTCCGGTACCGGCGTCATCACCGGGCTGGCCTGGACCAGCATGGGCGGCGCGACCTTGCCGATCGAAGCCACGCGCATTCACACCCTGAATCGTGGCTTCAAACTCACCGGGCAATTGGGCGATGTAATGAAGGAGTCGGCAGAAATTGCCTACAGCTACGTCAGCTCCAATCTGAAGTCGTTCGGCGGTGATCCGAAGTTCTTCGACGAAGCCTTCGTCCACCTGCACGTCCCGGAAGGCGCCACCCCGAAAGATGGCCCGAGCGCCGGCGTGACCATGGCCAGCGCCCTGCTCTCGCTCGCCCGCAACCAGGCACCGAAAAAAGGCATCGCCATGACCGGCGAACTGACGTTGACCGGGCATGTACTGCCGATTGGCGGGGTGCGCGAGAAGGTGATTGCAGCGCGGCGGCAGAAGATCTTCGAATTGATCCTGCCGGAGCCTAATCGTGGCAGCTTTGAAGAATTGCCGGATTATCTGAAAGAAGGGATTACCGTGCATTTCGCCAAGCGGTTTGCCGATGTGGCAAAAATTCTGTTCTAACCCCACAACCTGATCGTTCCCACGCTCTGCGTGGGAATGCCGCCCGGGACGCTCCGCGTCCCTTCACAAGCGTGACGCAGAGCGTCACAGGATGCATTCCCACGCAGAGCGTGGGAACGATCATCTCCCGCAGCGCCGTCACAATTTGTCTCATCTTCAGTTATGCTCGCCGTTCGTCGTGAATGCCGGAGCCACTGACCTTATGTCCCCCACCCGCCTGTTTGTCCCCCTCGCCCTCTCCTTGCTGGCCGCGTGCGCCACGCAACCGAAACAGAACGTGACCGTGGAAAAACAAAGCGAATGCCCAGTGCAACTGCACAGCGGGCAAAACCTGATCCTGACCCTGCCAAGCAACCCGACCACGGGTTACCGCTGGGCGATCCAGGATTCGGCCGGTGGCGTATTGCGCGCACTCAGCCCCGAGGTTTACAGCAATCCGCAAGACGCGGGGATCGTCGGCAGCGCCGGCATTTCGACCTGGCGCTTCCAGTCCTTTGCCGCGGGCACGGGCCGTTTGCGCCTGACCTACTCACAGCCATGGGCACCGGAAGTACCGGCGGTGGAAACCTTCGACTGCGCGATCTCGGTTAACTGATCGTGGGCTGGCTGATTCTGGCGCTGATGGGCGCGGTGACCTTTCTCTACGGCGTGAGCGTGCACGCCGCGCTGCTCTGCTTGCTGGTAAAGCCGCTGCCGGTTTTGGCCTTGCTCGGCTGGTTGCATGACGCACCGCCCAGCGAATACCGTCGCTGGATCAGCCTCGGACTGATTTTCTCCCTGCTCGGTGATGTGTTGCTGGCGTGGCCGGGGGATTTGTTTGTGTTTGGGCTTGGGGCGTTTTTGGTCGCGCATCTGGCGTATCTGAAGGCCTACTTGAGTGATTGCCGGCGGTTGGCGCTGTTACCGCTGATCATCGCTGTGGGCGTCGGCGCGGTGTTGTTGGGGATATTGATCTCCAATGGGCTGGGTCCGCTGCTCATCCCGGTGATCGTCTACGGTCTGGCCATCAGCGCCATGCTTTGGCGCGCATTGGCCAGACTCGGCACCGACGTGCCCAAACGCTCGGCGCTGCTGGCGGCGGCAGGTGCGGTGGCGTTTGTGTTTTCGGACAGCGTGATTGGCATCAATCGATTCGTCGCGCCGTTTCATGCCGCACCTTACGTCATCATCCTCAGCTATTGGTTGGGGCAATGGGGAATTGCGGCGTCGGCCTTTTCTCAATCCACTCACCGCCCGCTTTAGATCGTTCCCACGCTCCGCGTGGGAACGATCAGTGCGTCCACCCCGGCGGTTTATCAGACAACCCGCGCATCCCCCCGTCAATTTGGCTAAAATGCCGGCCTTTTCCACCTACGCCGCCGGAACCGCCGTGAGCAAAGAACCCGATCGCCTTTTCGCCCAGCCTTTGGCCCAGGTGCCTGACTTCGCCTTTAACGAGGACGTGGTGCGGGTGTTCCCGGACATGATCAAGCGCTCGGTGCCGGGTTATCCGACCATTGTTGAAAACCTTGGCGTGCTCGCCGCGCAGTTCGCCCAGCCCAACAGCGTGCTCTACGACCTCGGCTCGTCCTTGGGCGCCGTGACTCAGGCGCTGCGCCGCCATGTGCGCACAGACGGCTGCCGCGTCATCGCTGTGGATAACTCGGCGGCGATGGTTGAACGCTGCCGCGAGTACCTCAATGGTCAGGACTCGATGTTCCAGGAGCTGCTGCCGGTGGAAGTGATCGAAGGCGACATCCTTGCCCTCGAATTCCAGCCCGCCTCGGTGGTGGCGCTGAACTTCACCCTGCAATTCATCGCCCCGGAGCAACGCACCGCGTTGCTCTCGCGTATCCGCCAATCGCTGTTGCCCGGTGGCGCGCTGATACTCTCGGAGAAGCTGCGCTTCAACGATCCCGAAGAACACGCGTTGCTCACCGATCTGCACGTCGCGTTCAAACGCGCCAACGGCTACAGCGAACTCGAGATCGCCCAAAAGCGCAGCGCCATCGAAAACGTCATGAAGCCCGACAGCCTCGAAGAACACCGCGAGCGCCTGTTGGCCGCCGGGTTCTCGAAAGTCGTGCCGTGGTTCCAGTGTCTTAACTTTGCCTCGTTGATTGCCTTGCCATGATTGATCTGTCCCCCCTCGCCCGCCGTCTGGCCGGCACCCCGCTGGCCGATTGGGCCAACACCCTGCAGCGTCAGCTCGACAAGAAAATGGAAAAGGGTCACGGCGATCTGGAGCGCTGGCAGAGTGCGCTGGACGCTTTGCCGAAGATTCAGCCGAGCGAAGTTGATCTGCTTAACGGCCTGACGCTGGACACCGATTGCGATGACGAAACCCGTGCACAAATGCGCACTGCGCTGATGGGTTTGTCGCCGTGGCGCAAAGGGCCATTCGATTTGTTTGGCGTGCATGTCGACACTGAATGGCGTTCGGACTGGAAGTGGTCGCGGGTCGCCCCGCATCTGGATCTGAAGGGCAAACGCATCCTCGATGTCGGTTGCGGCAATGGCTATTACATGTGGCGCATGCTCGGCGCGGGTGCCGACAGCGTGATCGGCGTCGATCCGAACTGGCTGTTCTTCTGCCAGTTCCAGGCGGTGCAGCGTTACCTGTCCGAGCCCAATGCCTGGCACCTGCCATTCCCTTTCGAAGACCTGCCGCCGAATCTGGAAGGCTTTGACACCGTGTTTTCCATGGGCGTGTTCTATCACCGCCGCTCGCCGATCGAGCATTTGCTGGCGCTGAAGGATTGCCTGGTCAAAGGCGGCGAGTTGGTGCTGGAGACCCTGGTGATCGAGGGCGATCAGCAGCAGGTATTGGTGCCGGAAGACCGTTATGCGCAGATGCGTAACGTGTGGTTCCTGCCGTCGGTGCCGGCGCTGGAACTGTGGCTGCGCCGGGCCGGGTTCACGGATGTTCGTTGTGTGGACGTGAGCGTGACGACGGTCGAGGAACAGCGCGGGACAGAGTGGATGAAGTATCAGTCGCTGAGCGATTTCCTTGACCCGGAGGATCACAGCAAGACGGTTGAAGGGCTGCCGGCGCCGATGCGTGCGGTCATCGTGGCCCGCAAGTAAAACCCCGATCTCCCTGCCAATGGAGATCAAATGTGGGAGCGGGCTTGCTCGCGAAAGCGGTTTAACATTCAGCAGAAATGTTGACTGATCTACCGCTTTCGCGAGCAAGCCCGCTCCCACATTAGTTCGGTGTTTAGTCTGTTGGTTTGGCTCTTCGGGCCTTGAAGAACTCGCTCAGCACCGCCCCGCACTCCTCAGCCAACACCCCGCCTTCGTAAAGCACCCGGTGATTCAAAAAGCCCTGGGTAAAAAACTGCCCCTGACTCTGCACAATCCCGGCCTTCGGTTCCAGCGCCCCATACACCACCCGCGCAATCCGCGAATGCACGATCAGCCCGGCGCACATGCTGCACGGCTCAAGCGTCACGTACAGCGTACTGCCGGGCAGACGATAGTTGCTGGCGGCCAACGCGGCCGCGCGGATCGCGACCATCTCGGCGTGAGCACTCGGGTCGTTGCCGCTGATCGGGCAGTTGAAACCCCGACCGATGATTTCACCGTCCTGCACCAGCACCGCGCCCACCGGCACTTCACCGAGCGCCGCGCCTTGGGCGGCCAGGGCCAGGGCTTCGCGCATGAAGTCACGATCACGGCTGCGGTCGATGATTGCTGTCGGACGTATCTGACGCATCACGCCACCTCGATGGCGGCCATCAGGCCGGTTTCCATGTGGTCGATCACATGGCAGTGGAACATCCAGATCCCTGGGTTATCCGCCACCAGCGCCACTTGCGCGCGCTCGTTCTTGCCCAACAGGTAAGTGTCGGTAAAGTACGGAATGACCTTGTGCCGGTTCGAGGCAATGACCTTGAAGCTCATGCCGTGCAGATGAATCGGGTGTTGATACTGAGTCATGTTCTTCAATTCAAAAATGTAGCTCTTGCCCTTTTCGAGCTTGGCAATCGGGCGGTCGGCGCAGGTTTTGTCGGTAATGTCCCAGGCCTTGCCGTTGATCTGCCACAGGCTTGGCGGCTTGCCGTTTTCGACATTGACCGACACCGAGCCTACCCATTCGAAATTGAAGTTGAGTTTCTCCGCATTGGCCAGGTCCGGCTCGGCCACCGGGTTGGCGGGCAGTGCGGGTGGCCACTCGGTCGGTGTATCGGTGTTCGCCACCGAACGGAACGTGCCCAGTCGTACCGGGCCATTGCGCAGGGACAGCTCTTCACCGGCCGGCGGTGCCTTGATCGCCAAGCAAATACGCATGCCCGGGCCGAGCCAGTATTCCTTGCCCAACGGGCGCGGTTCGATGGGGTTGCCGTCCAGCGCATAGATCTGCGCTTCGACGCCAGGAATATTGAGGCGGTAAGTCAGGGTGTTATCGAGGTTGAGCAGGCGCACCCGGGTGATCTGCCCGGCGGGCAATTCGATCACCGCTTGCGCGACACCGTTGATGGTCGACAGACGCCCCGCCGTGCCACCACGGGCCGCTTCGCGAGGAATGCTGAACGCGACAAAAGCGCCCTCTTCATCGACGTGCCAGCTCTTGAGGCTCAAAGTCTTTTCGTACTTGAAGCCATTAGGCTCGCGCTCTTCGATGATCAACGGGCCGACCAGCCCGCGACCGAGTTCTTCGCTGCTGTTCACATGCGGGTGATACCAGTAGCTGCCGGCGTCGGGCACTCGGAATTTGTAGTCGAAGTATTCGCCCGGCAGCACTGGAAGCTGCGAGACGTAGGGCACGCCGTCCATTTCCAGCGGCAGGCGGATGCCGTGCCAGTGAATGGTGGTGGCAACCGGCAGGTGGTTGATGAAACGTACCCGCAGCCATTCGCCCTGACGCACGCGCAACTCGGTGCCCGGCGCCGACGGGCCGAACGCCCAGGCTTCGGTCTTGTGCCCGGCCACCAGTTCGACGTCCAGCGGTGCGGCGATCAGCTCATAATCGTGGCCCGCGTCGGCATCGGCCATCTTGCCCAACCAGTACCGCGACGCGCCCCCCGCTCCGACACCAACGACAACAAGACCGGCCAGGCCACCGAGGATTTGGCGACGGGTAAAGGACATGAACTCAACTACCTCACGTATCAGCGACAGGCCCGTGGGCCTGTAAAAGGCGAATACGATACACCTGCGGTTGAGAAACAGTAAGGGTGGCGCGGCGGATGGCCGCAGCAGATGCGATCGTTCCCACGCTCTGCGTGGGAATGCAGCCCGTGACGCTCCGCGTCACTGGACGCGGAGCGTCCCTAGAGGCATTCCCACGCAGAGCATGGGAACGATCAGTGTGCGAGGCCGGTGATCAGATGCACCACGCCGTCTTCCAGCATCATGACTCCCGGCACACCTGCCACATTTAATGCCTGCCGATCCATCCGCGCCACATCCCGCAACGCCACCCGAACCCGGGTCAGCGCCACCGGCTGCTGCGACTTGAGGTTATCCATTCCGCCCAGCGCGGCGACGATATCCGGGGCCAGACCAGAAACAGGCTGAGCAACCACGTTCGGCTCATCCACCACCAGATCTGGCGTTAACGCTTTCCAGAACGCCCGCTGCATTTTCTCGAACATGTTCAGTTCTCCAGTACCAGTGAAGTATCGACCGTCGCCTCGTGATACAACCGCAACGCCTCGCGCACTTGCTCGGCGCTTTCCAGGCCCAGCACTTGCTGGGCGATGGCCTGGCAGTCCACCAGATCCACTTCGCGAACCGCCGCTTTGATTGCCGGAATCAACGGCACGCTCACCGACAGTTCATCCACCCCAAGTCCCAGCAACAACGGCACCGCCAGCGTCTCGGACGCCATGGCGCCACACACACCGACCCATTTGCCATGGGCGTGGGCGGCCTTCACGGTGCTGGCAATCAAACGCAGCACCGACGGATGAAAACTGTCGGCCTGACTGGCCAGGCGCGGGTGATCGCGGTCCATGGCCAAGGTGTATTGGGTCAGGTCGTTGGTGCCGATCGAGAAGAAATCCACTTCCGGCGCAAACAGATCGGCCATCAGTGCCGCTGCCGGCACTTCGATCATGATCCCCAGTTTCGGCAGCTCGGTAAGACCCAATGCCAGCGCCTCTTCCTCAAGCAGCTGCCGGGCCCGTCGCAACTCCGACAGCTGCGTGACCATGGGCAACATGATGTGCAGACGGGCCAGCCCGGCGCTGCTCAGGATCGCTTTGAACTGATCGCGCAACAGCTGCGGGCGCTCCAGACACAAACGAATTCCGCGCATGCCGAGGAACGGGTTGGTTTCGCTGTCCATCGGCACGTAGGCCAACGGTTTGTCACCGCCGACATCCAGAGTCCGCACCACCAGATTGCGCGCCGGCCCCAAGGCGCGGGCGATGGCGCTGTAGGTGGATGCCTGTTCGTCATGGCTCGGCGCATGGTTGCGGTCCAGATAAAGAAACTCCGAACGCAACAGTCCGACGCCTTCTCCGCCCAGTGTCATGGCCTGCTCGGCTTCGGTCAGAGAAGCGACGTTGGCCGTCACTTCAATGTGATGACCATCGCGGGTACAAGCCGCCAGCGCAGCGTGCACCAGCTCATATTGATGGCGCTTCTGCTGGCGCTGACGATTGGCCTGAAGCTGCTCGATGGCCGCCAGATCCGGGGCCAGATGCAGCTCGCCCTTGTCGGCGTCGAGCAACACTTGGGTGCCGTTGGCCAGCGCCAGCACCTGAACGGGCAACCCGCAGATCGCCGGCAAACCGGACGCCCGCGCGAGGATCGCGACGTGGCTGGTAGCGCCGCCACCAACCGTGGCGAATCCCAGTACCTTGCGGGTATCGAGTCCGGCGGTCTGTGACGGCGTCAGTTGTTCGGCGATCAGGATCGCCCCTTCAGGCAGCTCCATCGCCTGATCCTGTACGCCGAGGATCAGCTTGAGCACCCGCTGGCCGACATCGGCCAGGTCCGCCGCCCGCTCCGCCAGCAAGGCATTGCCCAGGCTTTTGAACAAGGTTGCCGTCGACTCGGTGGCTGCGCGCCAGGCGAACCCGGCACTTTTGCCGTCGATGATCAGCGCCTCGGTCTGATCCAGCAGACTCGGGTCTTCAAGCAGTTCCTGGTGCGCCTTGAAAATCTCTGCCTGAGCGTCACCGGTGGCGTTGTCGCGCAGCTGCTGCAAGGCCAGCGCCGCTGCTGCCAAAGCCCGAGACAGATGCTCTCGCTCAAGCTGCGGACCGACGCCGAACTCGCTCACTTCAAGTGTTTGCTCGGCGATCTGCACAACCTGGCCAAACGCCGAACCCGCCGAGGCACAGACTCCGCGCAAAACGTTCAGCGATGAAGCTTCAACCGTCTCGACTTCTGCCATCACGGCGACCGTCTCGCCACACCCGGCGGTCAGCAATTCGGCCAGCGTCTTGATCGCCGCTTCAGCATCCGGGCCGGCCGCGCTGACTTGCACAACATCACCGTGAGCCGTCTGCAACGCCATGATTGCCACCAACGATTTCGCGTTCGCACTCTCCTGCTGTTTATGCAGGTAAATGCTCGCCGAAAACCCTTTTGCCGCCTGAGCGAACACCGCTGCCGGACGGGCATGCAAGCCGTTCGGATTGGCGAGTGTCACCGGTTTGGAAAACAGTGCTTCGCCCTCTTCCGACACCGGCTCATCCGTTGTCTGCTCGATGGGCTTCAAGCTCAGTAGCGGCTGGCCACTGTCTACCAAACCCGTTTCCGGTGTCAGCCAAGTGAACGGTTCACCGCTGACCACCAGCATCAAGGTCAACAAACTGCGGGCGTTCAAGGCAATGTAATCGGCATCGAACTCGATCAGCGACTGCCCAACTTCAACCCGCTGGCCCTCCTCCACCAACCGGGTGAACCCCTTCCCGGCCAGGTTCACCGTGTCGAGGCCAATGTGCATCAACACCTGCACGCCATTGTCGTCGGTGATGCTGACGGCATGCCCACTGACCTGCACATTGCTGATCACCCCGGCCAGCGGTGCGCACAAGGTTTGCGAAGTCGGATCGATGCACAGACCGTCGCCGATCACGCGACTGGAAAACACCTGATCGGGCACCTGGTCCAGCGGCATCAGCACGCCGGACAAAGGTGCCAGCAGTTGCAATTGTTGGGGTGTGGCCATGACGTCACCTGCTGTTTTGTTCTTTGAAGTGCTGATGGAGCGCGAGGCTCCGACAGCATCGCTTATTTCCACCAATACTCGACCTGCAATCCGACGTTCGAACCGTGTCGCGCTGTGCCGAAGGCGCCGGTGTCGGACAATGCCGAACCCTGCGCCAGTTCATTGGCCGCCCGTTTGGCCGCCTCGTTCCAGCTCGCATAGGTGTAATACAGACGCACCTCAGGGCGAGCCCAGAATTCCGGACCTTTGGGCGACCAGGTCGGAGCGAAGGTGAACTTGCTCAGCTTGCGCGTGCCGCCCGTGGCTTCGACCTGATCGTGACCCAATTCGGTCACCAGTTTGAATTGCTCGGTGAGCGCATAAGTCGGGCGAACGCCCAGGGAAATCCAGTTCTGGTCAGCGCCGTCCGGGCGAATGTCTTTCTGATAGACCGCCTCGATCTGTCCGCCAAATCGCGGCGTCACTTGCCAGTCGAAGAACTCCACCACCCGGTAGCTTTTGCTGCTGTCGTCCAGCTTCACGTTACCGGTATAGCCCAACCCGGTGCCGGGCCCTTCGCCGTACTGGAACGCGAGTTTGTTCTTGCCGCCCAGAAAACCTTTCTGCACATGCTGGGTGGTGATCGCCCAGCCATGGTGAGCGTCGCGGCTGTCGGGTTTGTCGATGTAACTCAGGCCAAACTCCAGTTCACCGCCGGGGTTGGTGTTGAAACCGGCGACGTTGAAGTCGTGACGGTTGATGTAGTCCTTCTGATACAGGTTGTCCTTGCGCGAGAAGGCGTAGCTGTATTTCAGATCGCCGATCAGCACGTCCTCGATACCGCCGCCGGTGGCGCTCTGGTTCCAATAGTAGAAGTCGGAAATGTGGATATCGTTCCGTTTGTAGTAACGCCGACCAGCCCACAGCGAACCGCCGTTGAGGCTGGGCATGTTCGACCATTGCGCGTACGCCTGCGGCAGCCGCACCGAGCCGTTGTCACCGTTGAAGGTCAGGTCCTTGTCGTACTGGTTGTACAACGACGCCATGCCATCGACGCTCAGCACCGAGCCGTCATCCAGGGTGTACAGATCCTGGCGCAATTCCAGTTCAGCGTACTGCTCACATTCGTTGCCCAAGCGGTATTTAGTCTGCGCGCCCGGTAGCTGGAAACACTGCTGTTTATCGCTGTTGACCGAGGTGCCGACGCCGCTACGCAAGTAACCGGCGAACTCCAGCGCCTGGGCCGTAAGAGGCAAAGCCAGGCATACGCTCGCGGCCACAAGACTGCGATTTATTGTTGTTTTCAAGAGCTACCCCATTATTTTTATTGTGTGCAGCGGCAAAATCGGCGCGCAAAACTCCCCCGCGCAGCGTTCTGCGTGTTTTTTGAGTCAGTGTTTTTTTGCGGTCGGTCAGTCGGTCATATGCAGCACGAACGACTCATAAGGCCGTAAGAGGACCTGCCGATTTCGCGTCGGACAGTCCGGGTAATTGCTGATGACCAGACGCTGGGCCATCGCTTCGCTGATCACTTCATCCGGCAGGTCGACTTCGCACGGTGTCCCGTAGAAGTTATTCAACACCAGCAAACGCTCGCCATCACCTTCACGCACGTACGCCCAGATTTGCGTGTGTTCGGGCAACAGTTGCCGGTAAATACCGTCGGACATCAGCGCTTCACTGCGGCGCAGGGCGATCAGTTGACGGTAGTGATGCAGCACCGAATCCGGGTCATCGAGCTGAGTGGCGACATTGATCTGCTCGGCGTTCGCCGGCACCCCGATCCACGGCTCACCAGCACTGAAACCGGCATTAGGCTCGGCATTCCAGTGCATCGGCGTGCGGCCGTTGTCCCGGGACTTCTGCATGATCGCCGCCATGTTGTCGGCGTCGCTCGCCCCCGCCTCGCGTTTGAGCCGGAAGATGTTCAGCGTCTCGACATCGCGGTACTGATCGATGTGATCGAAGCCCGGATTGGTCATGCCCAGTTCCTCGCCCTGGTACACGAACGGCGTGCCCTGGAGGAAATGCAGCGCCGTGCCGAGCATCTTCGCCGAGATCTCCCGATATTCGCCGTCATGACCAAAACGCGAGACCACCCGTGGCTGGTCGTGGTTACACCAGAACAGCGCATTCCAGCCACCGCCGGCCTGCATGCCGGTTTGCCAATCGGAGAGAATGCACTTGAGTTGCAAGAAGTCGAAATCGGCGCGGACCCACTTCTGCAGGTTCGGATAATCGACCTTCAGGTGATGGAAGTTGAAGGTCATCGACAGCTCTTTCGACTCTGGCCGCGAGTAACGAATGCAGTGTTCCAGGCTGGTGGAAGACATTTCGCCGACGTTGATCAGGTCATGGCCTTCGAAGACTTCGCGGTGCATTTGCTGCAAGTAGTCGTGGACATTCGGGCCATCGGTGTAGAAGCGTCGACCGTCGGTGTTGTCCTCAGGGAAGTCCTCCGGTTTGGAGATCAGGTTGATCACGTCCAGACGGAACCCGCCTACGCCCTTGTCGCGCCAGAAACGCATCATCTTGAAGACTTCGGCGCGCACCTTGGGGTTGTCCCAGTTCAGGTCGGCCTGAGTGTGATCGAACAGGTGCAGGTAATACTGACCGGTCTGGGCTTCGTACTCCCACGCCGAACCACCGAACTTGGACTCCCAGTTGTTCGGCTGGTCGCGCCAGATGTAGAAATCCCGGTACGGGTTGTCGAGGCTGCTGCGGGCCTGCTGGAACCAGGTGTGCTCGATGGAGGTGTGGTTGACCACGATATCGAGCATCAGCTTGATCCCGCGCTTGCCGGCCTCGGCGATCAGCAATTCGCAATCGGCCATGGTCCCGTAACTCGGGTCGATGGCGTAGTAATCACTGATGTCGTAGCCGTTGTCGCGCTGGGGCGAACGCAGGAACGGCGTGATCCACAGGCAATCGACACCCAGCCAGTGCAGGTAATCGAGCTTGGCCACAACGCCAAGCAAATCACCCGTGGGGTTGCCGGCGTGGCTGTGAAAACTCTTCGGGTAGATCTGGTAGATCACCGAACGTTGCCAGTCTTGCATGGCGGGATTCCTTCAGTAAGTTTTGTATCGGCCTTGAGGGCCTCTTCGCGAGCAAGCCCGCTCCCACATTTGGAATGCGGTCAACCTGTGGGAGCGAGCCTGCTCGCGATAGCGATCTGTCAGGCAACCCGATACCCGGGCCGAACAATCTTCATGCTCAACCCGCAGGTCAGAACAAACGGCACGACCATGGCAATGACCATCCCGATCACGAACATTGGAATGAACTGCGGAATGATCGAGATAAAACCGGGCAAGCCGCCGACGCCGATCGCCGAGGCCTGGACCTTGTTCAGCGACAGGAAGATGCAACCCATGGCCGAGCCGATCAGGGCTGCATAAAACGGAAATTTGTAGCGCAGGTTGACCCCGAACATGGCCGGTTCGGTGATGCCGAAGTAAGCGGAAATCGCCGAGGTCGAGGCCATGCTTTTGTCCCGCACGTTACGGGTCATGTAGAACACCGCCAGTGCCGCGCTGCCTTGGGCCAGATTGGACATGACGATCATCGGCCAGATAAAGGTGCCGCCCTGGGTGGAGATCAGCTGCAAGTCGACCGCGAGGAACATGTGGTGCATGCCGGTAATCACCAGCGGCGCGTAGAGCAAACCGAAAATCGCCCCGCCGACCATTGGCGCCAGGTCAAACAGCATGACCACGCCTTCGGTGATAATAATCCCCAGATGCCGGGTCACCGGGCCGATCACTGCCAGCGCCAGCACGCCGGTCACAACGATGGTAGTGATCGGCACCACCAGCAATTGCACCGCGTTCGGCACCCGTGCCCGCAGCCATTTTTCGATGACGCTCATCACGTAGGCCGCCATCAGGATCGGCAGGATCTGTCCCTGATAGCCAACCTTCTCGATCTGGAACAACCCCAGGATGTCGAAGTACGGCAGGCTCTGCCCGTCCAGCCCGGCTACCGCTTTGCCGTAGTTCCAGGCATTGAGCAGGTCCGGATGCACCAGCATCAGGCCGAGCACGATGCCAAGGATTTCACTGCCGCCAAACCGCTTGGCCGCCGACCAGCCCACCAGCGCTGGCAGGAACACAAATGAGGTATTGGCCATCAGGTTGATCAGGCTCCAGAGCCCGTCAAGCTTCGGATAGGCGTCCAGCAGGGTCTTGCCCTCGATGAACATGCCTTTGGCGCCAATCAGGTTGTTGATGCCCATCAGCAGGCCGGCAATGATCAACGCCGGCAGAATCGGCATGAACACATCGGAAAACACCCGCACCAGACGCTGCATCGCGTTGATCTTGTCGGCGCTTTTTTGTTTGACGTCGGCGATGGTCGAGGCCGCGAGACCGGTTTGACGACGCAGTTCGGCGTAGACCTTTTCCACTTCACCGGGACCGATAACCACCTGGAACAGGCCGCCGGTGAAGAACGAGCCTTTGACCAGATCAATCTGGTTCAGCGTGGCGCTGTTGACCAGGCTCGGGTCCTTGAGGGCCAGGCGCAGGCGGGTGACGCAGTGCGCGGCCTGCTCGAGGTTGTCGCTGCCACCGAGGCTTTGCAGCAGCTCGCTGGCGATATTCGGATAGTCGTGGCTCATGCTTGTTCTTCCGCTGTAGTTTTTTGTTATTGGCAGCACGCCGAAGCGAAAAGTACTCGTCTGTACGAGTTAAAGCAACAACTCGTACAGACGAGTTTGAATTTGTTTATCCTGAACCCGACCGGCGGCGATGTTTCCTACCTCAAAAGTCAAAGAAACCTAACGCCGCATGGACAAACCCCTACCCTGCCCTTAAGGTTCGAAACCTTGAGCACATCGCGGCACAGAGCCATCCCCATGAGTAAATACAACCAGATCTACAGCGATCTGCTTGCCAGCATCACGACCGAACGTCTGGAACGCGGCGCCCGGTTGCCTTCCGAAACCGAACTGATGGAGAGCTACCAGGCCAGTCGCGGCACCGTGCGCAAGGCCATCGAGCAACTTCAGGAGCGCGGTTTCGCCCAGAAAGTCCACGGCAAAGGCACGTTCGTGCTGTCGACCAACCCGATCGAATTTCAGCTGGGCGGCATCGTCAGCTTCCAGGAGACCTACCCGCGCCTGGGCAACGATGTCAGCACCGACGTGGTCGAGTTCAGCCAGATCCCCCTCGAAGGTTCTCTGCTCGAACACATCCAGGCTGAAGAAGGCAGCCTCATTACCCGGATCAAGCGAGTGCGGCGGATCGACGGCAAACGTGTGATCCTCGACATCAACCATTTCGTCAGCGACGTGATTCCCGGCCTGTCCCGAGACATCGCCGAGCACTCGATCTACGCCTTCATCGAACAGACCTTGCAACTACAAATCGCCTACGCCCAGCGCACCATCGAAGCGGTGCCGCGGAGCAAGGATGACCAGCAACACCTGGACCTCGACGGCCAGAGCCATGTGATCGTGGTCAGCAACCAGACGTTTTTGCAGGATGGCCGCCAGTTCGAGTACACCGAGTCGCGGCACACCCTGGACAAGTTTTACTTTTCTGACATTGCACGGCGCTGAGCCTGACTCAGACCTTCGTCGTGCCCTACTTCTTCTATCAGCAACAGACCACCACCAGATACCCAGCAGCTTACAGATGGAACCGATGCCCCTTGAGATAGTGAGCGCCCCCTCAGCAACCTCTCAAGGCGAGCATCATGGACGACACTCAAGACATAACCCTGCCCAACGCTACCGATGCGCAGGCCCTCCAGGCCCTGATCCCTGATCTGGTAACCGATTGCCCCGACCTGTACGCCATGGCGTACCAGGTCGCCAAAGACATTCTCATCCAGCACAACATCACGGATATCGAACCCGACAAGGTCTACTGGCATCGGTTTAATGCCGCTCAAAGCAGCTCGAAGACCTTTACCGGCTGGCAGCATGTGTTTGAAACACCCAGGGAGTCGATGACCTTCCCGCAACTGGTCATGCAGCGTTTCAGCGTCCACGACCAGGACAACGGGGACCTGCTGGACGTTGACAGCGGTTTCTACCGTGCCGACGGCAATGCCGGAAACTACGATGAAACCAACGAGATTCGCCTGCATGCCAGGGATGTGTTGAAAACCTTCTGGGATATCAATTTCGCTGACCGTTACAAAACGGCCATCGCGACGTTCTGGGAAAAGCACAGCGACAACTTCCGTGCGCTGGCCAAGTGCACGTTCATTGCCAAAGCCATTGAAGACTACGAGAAGGGATACCTGACCCGCGAACACTTCACCCTGGTGCTCAGGGCGGCCACCGGAAATGTGAGCAGGCCGCTCACCTGGCAAATGCTGCTGGACGAGGCGCCAGCAGGCAGCGGTTTATCAATCCGCAAGTTTTGCATTGACCACTTCGTGTCGACGGACATCCTCAGCATCACTGACGACAGTGACCTGAACATTCTCTACGTTCCGGGTGAACCCAGAGGATTTCACTGCTTCAACAAGGTCGAGGAGCTGCACGAATGGCTGGTCAATGAGGTCAAGGACGCTGAAGGCCGCGAACGCATGCTCATGCACTTCAAACAGGAAGAGCGAGATATCCTTCAGGAAAAGCCTACCTCGCTGGGGCACAAACTGGCCAACTTAACCGGCATTGGTTTGATCGTTCATGCGTTTGAGGAGACGGAAACCGAAAATATCGGCCTCACCCATGCCTATGAGGTATTGCCCAGTGAATATGCAGCCACGGACCATCATTTGCTCCACTACCGTGGCGAGAAAATTGCCGGTGATGCGTTCACCCATCTGAACCGGTCCACTCATGAGCGCATGCTCAGCGACGCCAATTACCTGCTGCACTCCAACGGCGAGATCAGGAAAAAACTGTGGATCGGCTATCTCAATGCCTTCAACCACACCTTCGGACCGATGGCCGCCCTTGCATGGCCGGCAGCGCTGGTTGTCATCGGCGCTGGCATCGCCAATGTCGGGCTTCACATCGACCAGGCCATCAACGCTACTACCCCTGCGGAACGCAAGGCAGCCGTCACAGGTGCCATTCTCGGTATCGTGGACGTGCTGTTCAACTTGCCATTTTTACGAGGGGCGGCCGAATTCGCAGAAGCAGCGGAAGCAGAAACAGAAGCCGAGGAGGTACTCACGGCCGAGAAAGATCCAGGAGAGTCGGGCGTAACAGTGCATCCCCCCGTCGAGGCCATTGCATCCCGCCCAAGCGATTCCGACATATTGGCTCCTTTTGAAACCAATGAAATTCTCGATGGCTATTCCCCAATCAACGCCGAAGGCAAGTTTCAAGGTATCTATCAGCCTGAGACAGGCGGTAATTACATTGCCATCGGTGACAGTTTCTACCTGGTGCGCTACAGCAACGAACTGAAAACCTGGGCAATCATTGACCCGGTCAATCCTTACTCCTTTTATCGCAATATACCGGTGCGCCTGGATGAACTGGGTGAATGGGTGCCCCTCATGCGTCCCGGCCTGGTGGGCGGGGGCAAGTTTGCCGATCTGTTTGCCGATCTGCTTGCCAGGGCCGAGCCGCCACTCCCGGACTTCGATGCCCCGGCGACTGCATACGATGTCCCGCAGGACCTCAAGCCAGCCCTCAAACAGGCGGCCAAGGGTATGGCCTCGAAGGGGGATTTGAAGGACGGCTTTGTCAATCCAAACAATCCGGACGATGAGCTGGAAGCCTTCAAGAGACTGCGCCGAACGCTGCACAACGACGCCGTGACCTTCTATTCGCAACCGCCGCTGCAACCCAGACCGACCATTCCATCGTTCATCGCGAATGCAAAGTTCAAGGACATCATCAAGACCCTTTTCAAGCGGTCACAGAGCCTGGTCATCGGTGAAAGTCACGACAGCGTGGGCAGCAAACAGTTTCTGGTCGAGAACATGAGCGTGCTGCGCAAACAAAAGATCAAAACCCTGTACATGGAGCATCTGCTGACCGATTTCCATCAGGCTGACCTGGATGTGTTCAACCGCACTGGAGTGATGTCCGAGGATCTGGAAAGCTACCTCAAGGACCTTGATGCAGGTTTTTCGACTGACCCCAGCGAACAATTCACCTTTGAGCAGGTGGTCAGGGCGGCGCAAAAAAACCATATTCGCGTTCAGGCCATCGACTGCCTCGCCAGTTACCGCAGCACTGGCATTCAGGGGGCAAACATCAATTTTCGGCAAAAAATGATGAATTTCTTCGCCCGCCAAGTCATCGACGCCGACCAGACGGCCAGAGGCGCGCATCGCTGGGTGGCATTGGTCGGGAACAGCCACGCCAATACCTATGCCGGCGTGGCGGGTGTCAGCGAACTTGAAGGCAGTATCGGGTTGCGTATTGAAAGCGTAGGCCCGGATGAGCTCGGCGGTATCAAGGTCGACCCGGGGGTGGCCGACGACGCGGCTCCCGGGCGAGCAGCCGGTTTTGCCAAAAATGACTTGTTGCTGCAAATCCCGACGCCGAAAAGCGTGATCCTGGCGCAAAGGCTGGAGGATGGCCTGCCCAGGCCGGGCATGTACGCCCTCAGCATCAGTACCGGTGAACCCTTTCTGGTTCACCGCAGCAGAACCCTCAGCAACAGAGTCATCACCAGTAACGGCATCATCACCCGTGGCAAACTCGTTCGAACGCCCATCAAGCATGATGCAGATGGGTACTACGTCGAACGGGATGCCTGGCAGATCAACGGCCGACGCTTTCAAAACCCCGACGCCTTGAGTTCAGCGCTGCACAGAATGGGCATGACCCCCGTCCGACTACCAGGCGTCTAAAACGCAAAAAGGCCGTGTGAACAGTGTTCACACGGCCTTTCAGTTACCTGCGATCAATCAATCAATCAATCAATCGTGTAGCCCCTGCGCTGATCGAACTCCTGATACTTCTGCGAGATGGCAGGATCATTAAAGGATCCTTCGACAGTGTCCACCGAGACAAGACCGTTAAGACCTTTAACAGATTGAATAGCAGCTTCCCACTTTCCCGGATCCAGAGGTAGCTCGATGAAGTCCTTCAGGTAATCATCAAGGATGCCCTTATCGGGAGTCTCGATCTCATCACTGAGCGCCGACAAGTAGGCGGACTTGTCTGTCCTGCTCCAGTTAATCGAAAATCCAGCTCGATGACACAACACCGAGTGCACCACGAGCATCGCCCTTCCATTACCGTCCAGGAATGGGTGCCCATAGGCAAAGAACCCCATCACCACGCCCGATGATTTTCTGAGAAAAGCCTTGTCCTGGCCCAGACGGAGACCTTCTTCTACAGCCCTTTTGGCTTCAGTGGGAGGGCAAAAGTAAGTATCTGCCTTGGAAATAGCCAAATCAGGAGAAGTGCTCAGTCTATCCTTGCCCGCCCAAGGATAAAGATCTCCGAACAGGAGTTTGTGAACATGCAGAAAATTACCGTAGGTGATTACTCTCTGCTTGGCCAGGTAAGCCATGGCGTCCGACAGGTTCGCGCTGAACAAGTCGTGCTCAAGGTGTTTGACGATGTTGAGGTCTTTTTCACCCACAACATTCCTGAGATACCCCTTCGCTTCGAAGTCCTTGAACGGATCAAACACGCTGTCTTTCTCTCAAGTAGTTGGCGAGTAGATGAACCGCTTCTGTGCCGGTGACCTTTTTCTCTTTTTTCAACGCAATGACCAACTGCTCAATTGAGTCGGTACGAACATCATCCCCGGCCAATCTCGAGACATTCTCTGCCCATTCATCGGCATATGTTTTGACGTAGGAAACCTTACTGACCTCGGCGAGATCCAGCACGTACCGTTTGAGGCCAACAGTCGGGATGATCAAGTCACCGGTTTCAGGGTGACGCCTTACTGTATTTTTCGCTTTCCGGGAGGGCGCCCGTTCATTGATGTAAACCACCGACCTTCCGCCCAACGACAACTTGCGGCGGATCCGGCGATTGCCCTGCACGCATATTTTCGCTTCCTTGCGTGCGACCGAACGGCGCTGTCCTGAAGGCGTCGTTTGCACTGAAACGCTCATGCCGAACCGCCGAAATGCTTCGACCGCCAGTGTTTCAAGATCCTCGACAGGCGTAACGAGACCGGTGTCAGGATTTTTGAACGCTTTGGCATAAACACCAATGCCCATCCGCACAATCACGCCCTTTTTCTGCAACTCATCGAGAGCGACGGAAACTTGAGAGTGACCGCCCAGCGACGCAACGTCCGCGCGCAGGATCACATTACCCGACGTGCGCTGGATGGCCATCCGCATGCGTTCTTCAAGCTTCATGTTCAAACCTCCCGACAGCGAGCGAATACTTTACCACCTGTCGAAGCAAAACTTCTGCAGGCCATATTGCTCGCTTCGTATGCAACAGAAACAGACGTTACAAAAGCAGTGAAGCATAAAAAAGCCCCTGACCGAGACCGGTACAGGGGCTTTTCGCAACGATGACACTAGCGCGGGATTATTCCCACTCAATGGTCGCTGGCGGCTTGCTCGACACGTCGTAAGTGACGCGGGAGATGCCTTCGATTTCGTTGATGATCCGGCCGGAAACAGTTTCCAGCAGTTCGTAAGGCAGGTGTGCCCAACGCGCGGTCATGAAGTCGATGGTTTCAACGGCACGCAGGGCCACTACCCAGGCGTAACGACGGCCATCGCCGACAACGCCAACCGATTTCACCGGCTGGAACACCACGAATGCCTGGCTGACCTTGTGGTACCAGTCGGCCTTGCGCAGTTCTTCGATGAAGATGTGGTCGGCACGACGCAGCAGGTCGGCGTATTCCTTCTTCACTTCACCGAGGATCCGCACGCCCAGGCCCGGGCCCGGGAACGGGTGACGGTAGACCATGTCGTACGGCAGGCCGAGTTCCAGGCCCAGACGACGGACTTCGTCCTTGAACAGCTCGCGCAGGGGTTCAACCAGCTTGAGGTTCATTTCTTCCGGCAGGCCACCCACGTTGTGGTGCGACTTGATGACGTGAGCCTTGCCGCTTTTGGCGCCAGCCGACTCGATCACGTCAGGGTAGATGGTGCCTTGGGCGAGGTACTTGATGTTGTCCAGTTTGTTGGACTGGGCATCGAAGACGTCGATGAAGGTACGGCCGATGATCTTGCGCTTCTTCTCCGGGTCGGACTCGCCGGCCAGGTTGTCGAGGAATTGATCTTCGGCATTGGCGCGGATCACCTTGACGCCCATGTTCTCGGCGAACATGGCCATCACTTGCTCGCCTTCGTGCAGACGCAGCAGGCCGTTGTCGACGAAGACGCAGGTCAGCTGGTCGCCGATGGCTTTGTGCAGCAGCGCGGCAACTACCGAGGAGTCAACACCGCCAGACAGGCCGAGCAGTACGTTGTCGGTGCCGACCTGGGCGCGAATGTTGGCGATGGCGTCTTCAGCAATCTTCGAAGGCGTCCACAAGGCTTCGCAGCCGCAGATGTCGAGGATGAAGCGCGAGAGGATGCGACCGCCCTGCTTGGTGTGGGTCACTTCCGGGTGGAACTGCACGCCGTAGTAGCCACGAGCATCGTCGAACATGCCGGCGATCGGGCAGCTTGGGGTGCTGGCCAGGATGTGGAACTCCTGAGGCATCCTGGTGACCTTGTCACCGTGGCTCATCCACACGTCGAGGCCGAACAGGCCGTCGGCGTCGATGTGGTCTTCGATGCCGTCGAGCAGGCGGCTCTTGCCGACCACGTCAACGCGGGCATAACCGAACTCACGCAGTTCGGAACCTTCGACCTTGCCACCCAGCTGTTCAGCCATGGTCTGCATGCCGTAGCAGATACCGAAGACCGGTACGCCCAGGTCAAACACCGCTTGCGGGCAGCGCGGGCTGTCAGCTACGTGCACGGACTCGGGGCCGCCGGCGAGAATGACGCCTTTTGGAGCGAATTCGCGAATCGCTTCGTCGTCCATGTCGAACGGATGCAGTTCGCAGTACACGCCGATTTCACGCACGCGGCGGGCAATCAGTTGGGTGTACTGGGAACCGAAGTCGAGGATCAGGATGCGGTGGGCGTGAATGTCGAGGGCCATGATTCAGTCTCGTCTAAGTAATTCAGAAACAGTCGTGATTCAGAAACAACTCGGGGCTGAATAGAACAGCCCCGGTTGCTTAACTTATTGCTGGAAGGCTCAACCTACGCGGTAGTTTGGCGCTTCTTTGGTGATCTGTACGTCGTGAACGTGGGACTCGGCCATGCCAGCACCGGTGATCCGCACGAACTCAGGCTTGGTGCGCATTTCTTCGATGTCGGCACTGCCGGTGTAACCCATCGAGGAACGCAGGCCGCCCATCAGTTGATGGATGATGGCGCTCAGTGTGCCCTTGTAAGGAACACGCCCTTCGATACCTTCCGGAACCAGTTTCTCGGCGCCTGCCGAGGAGTCCTGGAAGTAACGGTCGGAGGAGCCTTGAGCCTGGGACATGGCGCCCAACGAACCCATGCCGCGGTAAGCCTTGTACGAACGACCCTGGAACAGTTCGATCTCGCCAGGTGCTTCTTCAGTACCGGCGAACATCGAGCCCATCATCACGCAGGAAGCACCGGCAACGATGGCCTTGGACAGGTCACCGGAGAAACGGATGCCGCCGTCGGCGATCAACGGCACGCCAGTGCCTTCAAGGGCAGCGGCGACGTTGGCGATGGCACTGATTTGCGGGACGCCGACACCGGCGACGATACGGGTGGTGCAGATCGAGCCTGGGCCGATACCGACCTTGACTGCATCGGCGCCTGCTTCGGCCAGAGCCTTGGCGGCAGCGCCGGTGGCGATGTTGCCGCCGATGACCTGCACTTCAGGGAAATTCTGTTTGACCCAGCGAACGCGGTCGATCACGCCTTTGGAGTGACCGTGAGCGGTGTCGACCACCACCACGTCAACGCCGGCATTGACCAGGGCAGCTACGCGATCACCGGTGTCTTTACCGGTACCGACAGCAGCGCCAACACGCAGACGACCTTGATCGTCCTTGCTGGCCAGCGGGTAGGCCTTGGCTTTTTCGATGTCGTTGACGGTCATCATGCCTTTGAGGGCAAATTTGTCGTCGACGATCAGTACGCGTTCAATGCGGTGTTTGTGCAACAACTCACGGACGTCGTTCTTGTCGGCGCCTTCCTTGACCGTGACCAGACGCTCTTTAGGCGTCATCACTTCACGGACGGAGGCGTCCAGACGGTTTTCGAAACGTACGTCACGGGAAGTGACGATGCCGACCAGGTCGCCATCGTGCAGTACCGGAACGCCGGAGATGTTGTGCATGCGGGTCAGTTCGAACAGTTCACGAACCGTGGCGTCAGCCTCGATTGTGATCGGGTCCTTGACCACGCCGGCTTCGTAACGCTTGACCTTACGCACTTCGGCAGCTTGCTGCTCGATGGTCATGTTCTTGTGGATAATGCCGATGCCACCTTCCTGAGCCATGGCGATTGCCAGACGGGCTTCAGTAACGGTGTCCATGGCGGCAGAAACCAGAGGAATATTCAGCTCGATGCCACGGGTTAGGCGGGTCTTGAGACTGACTTCGTTAGGAAGCACCTCGGAATAACCAGGCACTAGGAGAATGTCGTCGAATGTCAGAGCTTCTTGGCTGATACGCAGCATCGCGGGGGCTCCCGAGCGGGAAAATGGAAGCGCGCCATTATAGTCAGACACCCCCTCGGGTTCAATGTAAAACTCTGTCTATTATCGACACGGTCGATCGACGGGTATTTAACGCCGAATTCTGTAGGAACAAGCGGTGCGGCGATCCGACTTGCCCGCGATGGCATCCTTAAGTCCGCCATCGCCAGCAAGCTGTGCTCCTACAGTTCGACTTTCACCCAACTGACAGGCTGATCCAGCCAATCGGCAAATTCGTCGATAAAGCTCTGTTTGAACCCGGCCTCGGCCCAGTTGTTGAAGATAAACCCCAGGTTGGAAAAGCCGCATTCCTGCAGGAAAAGAAAGCCGTTGATGTCATCTTCATGCCCGCACTCCGGACACGTGAAGTTATCGGTGCGCCCCGGCATCCAGTCTTCCAGGCTTTCGAACAACGCTTCGCCGACTTCCTTGCGGCACTCGGCGCAACCCGCCTCTTCAAGGAAACCCTTGGCCGGCGTATAGATGCAGCGCTTGGTGATGATTTCCAGGCCATTGATCGGTTCGCCGAACGGCAGCGCTTCAGGGTGAAGCACTACAGCGCGGGCACCGTCGGCGATGGCATGAGCCATGCGGTTGCCAGTGCGACCACAAGTGGTCAGTTCTTCTTTAATGATGTTCTTGCGCACCAGCCAACGCACGACCGCCCGGGCCCGGGGTTCGTGCACCGGCAGTGTGGAGATTTTCGGGACGATGATGCTTTGCGAATTCATGGTGCGGCCTGCTGCAACGCTTTAACGAAGCCCGGCAGCATAAGCACCCGGCTTCAGAGGTCAAGCACTCAAATAACGTCCGATCAAGGCAATTCCGCTGGCCAGCACCAACCAGGTCACCAGCCGCACGAACGCCTCGCGGGACAATCTCATGGTCAACCGCCGGCCGATCCACAGCCCCAATGCCATGGCCGGCAGTAAACACAGCGCCAATACCAACAAGGGTAGCTCGGCGTACACACCTGCGACGACAAACAGGCTCAAACGCACCACCGTGCTGCAACTGATCAGCGCACTCTGGGTCGCCCGGGCCGCCTCTTTGGGCAGGCGACTGTTCAAATAGATCGCATATAAAAAGCCGCCACTGCCAAACAATGCCCCGAACATCCCGCCCACCGTGCCCATTGGTACGGCCCAAGCGGCGGACAATTGTGTCGGACGGGTTTTGACCCACAGGCTATAAATCGCATAAGCGCTGATAAACAGCCCCATCAACAGCAACAGCACATCGGATTTCAGGTTCAGTAGGAAAATCACCCCCAACGTGCAGCCCACCGCCATGCACGGCAGCAGCCGCAGCAACTCGGGCTTCGCCACATCCCGTCGCGAAGGCAGCAGATTGCCGAACGCCGCGACGAAATCCAGCAGCACCAACAGCGGCACGATCTTCGACAGCGGCATGAACAGGATCAGAATCGGCCCGGCCACCAACGCGGTGCCGAAACCGGCAATACCGAACACGATGTAGGCCAGGGCAATGCCCAACGCGATTACCAGCCAGTCCGTAGCGCCGAAGGGCCATTGGTTCAACAGCTCAAGTACATTCATTCCATGCCTTCCTTGATTCCCGGAGCTGACTTTACCCCTTGTGGGAGCGGGCTTGCTCGCGAATGCGGTTCAACATTCAATATTAATGTCGACTGGCACACCGCATTCGCGAGCAAGCCCGCTCCCACAGGGGATTTTCGTTGGTGCATGGAGATTCAGCGTCGAATGCCTTTAAACTGCGCCCCATGATTAAAGATCCCTTTGCAAGACTCGGCCTGGACCGTGAAGTCCTGACTGTCAGCCAGCTCAACGGCCGCGCGCGGGTGCTGCTCGAAGACGTGTTCAGCAACATCTGGGTCGAAGGCGAAATCTCCAACCTCGCCCGTCCGGCGTCCGGCCACGTGTATTTCACCCTCAAGGACAGCGGCGCCCAGGTGCGTTGCGCACTGTTCCGGCAGAACGCGGCGCGAGTGCGTCAGGCCTTGAAGGATGGCTTGGCGGTCAAGGTCCGCGGCAAGGTTTCGCTGTTCGAGGGCCGTGGCGACTATCAGCTGATCCTCGATACCGTGGAGCCGGCCGGTGACGGTGCGCTGCGTCTGGCCTTCGATGCGTTGAAGGAAAAACTCAGCGCCGAAGGCCTGTTCAGCGCCGAGCGCAAAGTGCCGCTGCCAGCGCATCCACAACGCATCGGCATCATCAGCTCGCCCACCGGCGCGGTAATCCGCGACATCATCAGCGTATTCCGCCGCCGTGCGCCGCAGATCCAACTGACGTTGATCCCCACTGCCGTGCAGGGTCGCGAAGCCACTGCGCAGATTGTCCGCGCATTGAAACTGGCGGACGCCCGCGGTTTCGATGCGTTGATCCTGGCCCGTGGCGGCGGTTCGCTGGAAGACCTCTGGTGCTTCAACGAAGAAGCCGTGGCCCGCGCCGTGGATGCCTGCGTGACGCCGATTGTCAGCGCCGTCGGCCATGAAACCGACGTATCGATCAGCGACTTCGTGGCCGACGTCCGCGCCCCGACGCCGTCCGCCGCTGCCGAACTGCTCGCGCCGGATTCCAGTGACCTGGTCCGTCGGGTCGAAAGCCTGCATCGACGTCTGGTGATGCGTATCCGCGACCGCTTGATGCGTGATCGACTGCGCCTGGAAGGCATGTCTCGCCGCTTGCGCCATCCCGGCGAGCGTCTGCGCCAGCAAGCGCAGCGCCTGGACGATCTGGACATGCGCATGCGCCGCGCGTTCGAACGCAGCCTCAATACCCGTCGCGAACAGTTGATCCGCCTCGAAACCCGCCTCGCCGGGCAACATCCCGGTCGGCAGCTGGCGATGCTCCGTCAGCGCCTCGACAGTCTTGCCGAACGCCTGCCCCGTGCCATGCGCGAAGGGCTCAAATCCCGTCGCCTGCAACTGCAAAGCCAGATGCAGACGCTGCATGTGGTCAGCCCTTTGGCGACCCTTGGCCGTGGCTACAGCATTTTGCTGGACGAACGCGGCAACGCGATCCGCAACGCCGCGCAAACCCACAATGGTCAGCGCCTGAAAGCCAGACTTGGCGAAGGCGAGCTGCAAGTGCGGGTCGAAGACAATCACCTGACGCCTGTCACCCTTTCTTTACTGGATTGATCCATGCCGCGTTTTTTAGCTCCGCTGCTGTTGCTGTGCCTGACCTTCAACGCCCACGCCGACAGTTACATCACCCGCCTGTTGAACAAACCGGTGCCGGGCGGCGTAGCTGTGGTGGATCTGGGCGCCTCGGTGCAGGCGCCGAAGGCCAGTTATCAGGGCAAACCGGTGCTGGTGGTCAAGGAACAGAACAACTGGCTGGCGATTGTCGGCGTGCCGCTGACGGTTAAACCGGGCACGCAGCAGGTCAGCAGTGACGGTCGCACTCTGAATTTCAACGTGGGTAACAAGAAATACCCGGAACAGCACATCACCCTGAAGAACACGCAGCAGGTCAATCCGAACCCGGAGAATCTCAAGCGCATCGAGGGTGAGTTGGCCGAACAGATCCAGGCTTACCGCAGCTTCAGCCCAAACACCCCGAGCAACCTGTTGCTGGACAAACCGGTCAACGGCCCGCTGTCGAGCAAGTTCGGCGTGCGCCGCTTCTTCAATGGTGAAGAGCGTAATCCTCACGCAGGCCTGGACTTCGCAGTGCCTGCCGGTACGCCGATCAAGACCCCGGCTGCCGGTAAGGTGATCCTGATCGGTAACTACTTTTTCAACGGCAACACGGTGTTTGTCGATCACGGACAGGGCTTTATCAGCATGTTCTGCCACATGTCGAAAATCGACGTGAAGGTGGGCCAGCAATTGGCCCGTGGTGGAGTGGTCGGGAAAGTGGGTGCCACCGGGCGCGCGACCGGGCCGCATATGCACTGGAACGTCAGCCTGAATGATGCGCGGGTTGATCCGGCGATTTTCATTGGAGCGTTTCAGCCATAAATAGTTGTCGAGGCTACTGACCTCTTCGCGGGCAAGTCGGATCGCCGCACCGCTTGCTCCTACAGGGGTTGGTGTCGTACGCAAAATTTGTGATCGACACAAAACCTGTAGGAGCAAGCGGTGCGGCGATCCGACTTGCCCGCGATGGCGATATCACTGGCGCCGTTTATTCCGCCTCAAGATCCTCAATCCCATGAATTTCCCTGTGCGCCAGACACTCTTTGATCCAGGCCTGGGTTTCCTCCGAAAAGCCCGCCAACTCTTCAGCGCTGATCAACTCATGAGTACACAGCCCCAGCAAGTGAGCAGGCGCCTCATTGCGTGAGTGGCTGAACACGCCAAACGCCCAATACAGCTCCTGTTGACCGGCCTTCAGCCTTTCCTCGCTGGCTTCAATACGCTCGTAAGGTGCAATGCTTTTATCCAGCACCGTGCGCTCGACCTCCTCCATGATCCGGATGCATAGCCGCTCATGGGCCAACGGACGCAGTGCGCTATAAAGCTTCCAATCCGACTCGTTCATTGCCGACTCCTGCCTGCCAGTAGTCCTTGGTGAGGCTTTAAGAATAGCCGCGCTGACACGCCCCATCACCGAAAGCCTTCAATTGCGCATCGCTCAAACCTCGCGCAAACATAAAAACAATCACCACCGTTCACCGCAATAAAATCTCGATAACCACGACTTTTCGAGGATTCCTCTCAATTTTTTTCGACCGCTTGCCATCCTTCACCCTCGCGGTTAGGGTTGAAGGCATGAAAACCTCTCACACCCTCATTCAGCTTCGCCAGCACCGCAGCCTGTGCCTTGTCAGTGCACGACTGCCAGGCTGAATCGCGGTGCCTCGTCCTACGCTTTATCCCCAGAACATTTGATCCACCGGCAGGCCGCCTTTTTTCGGCCCACACAATAAGGATTCCCCGATGAGCATGCTCAAAGACCCGTCTTCGAAATACCGCGCGTTCCCGACCATCGACATCCCGGACCGCACCTGGCCGTCGAAGACCATTACCGCCGCGCCTATCTGGTGCAGCTCCGACCTTCGTGATGGTAACCAGTCGCTGATCGAGCCAATGGACGCGGTCAAGAAGCTGCGTTTCTGGAAAACCCTGGTGTCGGTCGGAGTGAAAGAAATCGAAGCGTCGTTCCCGGCGGCTTCGCAAACCGACTTCGACTTCGTGCGTACCCTGATCGAAGGCAAC
The DNA here is from genome assembly GCF_900187425.1 of Pseudomonas sp. Irchel s3h14. Taxonomy (GTDB): domain Bacteria; phylum Pseudomonadota; class Gammaproteobacteria; order Pseudomonadales; family Pseudomonadaceae; genus Aquipseudomonas. The sequence goes on along the minus strand of NZ_FYDJ01000018.1, from coordinate 74,473 downwards.
CACATCCCGGACGACACCACCATTCAGGTGCTGACCCAGGGCCGTGAAGATTTGATCGAGCGCACCTTCGAATCCCTGCGCGGCGCGAAGAAAGCCATCGTTCACCTGTACAACGCCACCTCTCCTTCCTTCCGCCGCATTGTCTTCAACCAGGACAAGGAAGGGGTCAAGGCCATCGCCGTGAACGCGGCCGAGCTGTTCGTCAAATATGCCGCCCAGCAGCCAAACACCGAGTGGACCTTCGAATACTCCCCAGAAACCTTCAGCGCCACTGAGCTCGAGTTCGCCAAAGAAGTCTGCGACGCAGTGATCGAAGTCTGGAACCCGACGCCTGAGCACAAGGTGATTCTCAACCTGCCAGCCACTGTCGAATGCGCGACCCCGAACATCTATGCCGACCAGATCGAATGGTTCGGCCGTCACATCAACCGTCGTGACAGCGTGATCATCAGCCTGCACACCCACAACGACCGTGGCACTGGCGTTGCGGCCACCGAACTGGGCCTGATGGCCGGCGCCGACCGTGTCGAAGGCTGCCTGTTCGGCAACGGCGAACGTACCGGTAACGTCGACCTGGTGACCGTGGCGTTGAACCTCTACACCCAGGGCATTCACCCTGAGCTGGACTTCTCCGACATCGACGGCGTGCGCAAAGTCGTCGAAGAATGCAACCAGATCCAGGTGCACCCACGTCACCCGTACGTCGGCGACCTGGTTCACACCGCGTTCTCCGGTTCCCACCAGGACGCCATCCGCAAGGGCTTCGCCCAGCAGAAACCGGACGCCCTGTGGGAAGTGCCGTACTTGCCGATCGACCCGGCCGATATCGGCCGCAGCTACGAGGCGGTGATCCGCGTCAACAGCCAGTCGGGCAAGGGCGGTATCGCTTACCTGCTGGAACAGGAATACGGCATCAGCTTGCCGCGTCGCATGCAGATCGAGTTCAGCCAAGTTGTGCAGCGTGAAACCGATCGCCTGGGCCTTGAAATGACAGCCCAGCAAATCCACGCGCTGCTGCACAGCGAGTACTTGCAGGCCAACACCCCGTACGCGCTGGTCAGCCATCGCCTGCAAGAAGAAAACGGTCACAGCGCCGTCGAAGTGGAAGTCTCGGGCAAAGGTCAGGGTGAAACCAACCTGCACTGGCGTGGCAAAGGCAACGGTGCCCTGGAAGCGCTGGTGGCCGGTCTGCCGATTCCGGTTGAGATCATGGACTACAACGAACACGCCATCGGTTCGGGCACCAATGCCAAGGCGGCGGCCTACATCGAGCTGCGTGTGAACGGTGAACGTGCGGTGCACGGCGTCGGGATCGATGAAAACATCACCACCGCCAGCTTCAAGGCCCTGTTCAGCGCGCTGAACCGCTCGCTGAGCCAGCCGGAAGCGAAAGCGGCGTAAGCCTTCGCTGCAACGCAAAAGGCCCCGAGGTGCAAACCTCGGGGCCTTTTTGTTTGCCTGATGTTTAAGCGTTGTCTGTTATGGCCCCTTCGCGAGCAAGCCCGCTCCCACATTTGATCGGGGTGTACACAAAGTCTGTGTTCACATCGGTCAAAGTGGGAGCGGGCTTGCTCGCGAAGAGGCCCTGTCAGGCAGCGACGATATCAGGTGAACTCGAACGTATCGGCATCCAGATTCGCCGGAAAGCGTGTCCGATAAGCCTGAAGATCCGCAGCGTTCAAAACGACCTGAAACACGCCATCGGCTTCGCCCGCACTGAGTAACGTCTCACCCTGGAAGTCCAGGACCTGACTGTCGCCGGTATACGCGAAACCTTTGCCGTCAGTACCAATGCGATTCACCGCCGCCACATAGCAGAGGTTTTCAATCGCCCGCGCTGGCAGCAAGCGGTTCCAGTGCTGACGCCGTGCCCCCGGCCAGTTGGCGGTGTACAGCAGCAAATCGGTGTCCTGAGCATCGCGGCTCCAGACCGGGAAGCGCAGGTCGTAGCAAATCAGCGGACGCACTCGCCAGCCCTTGAGTTCGAACTGCACCTGACGCTCACCCGGCGTGAAGTGGTTGTGCTCGCCGGCCATGCGGAACAGATGGCGCTTGTCGTAGTGCCACACCTCCCCGTCCGGCCGCGCCCACAACAGGCGATTGCGATGGCTGCCGTCAGCCGCTTGGACGATCACACTACCAGTGATCACCGCATCCAGTTTCGCTGCCTGAACCCGCAGCCATTTGCTGGTCGGACCATTTTCCGACTCGGCGAGGGTCTCCGATTCCATGGAAAAACCGGTGGTAAACATCTCCGGCAGGATGATCAGATCCGCCCCGCGAGCCTGTTCCAGCAACGGCTCGAAATGCTCCAGATTGGCCTGACGATCGTGCCAGGCCAGGGTGGTCTGGATCAGCGCGATGTTCAGATTGGGTAGCGCACTCAGATCACGCATAGTTTTGCCGCTGCTTCACGCAGGGTCTCCTCGCGTTTGGCGAAGCACAGGCGCACCAGGCGCTGGCCTTCGGGTGGGGTCTGGTAGAACACCGAGATCGGGATGCTCGCCACGCCATGTTCACGGGTCATCCACAACGCCATCTCGACATCATTGAGGTCCGGGCGGATCTGCGAGTAATCGACCAATTGGAAATACGTACCGGCCACTCGGGTGAAACTGAAGCGTGACGGCGCCAGCAGATCGCAGAACAGATCGCGCTTGGCCTGATAGAAAGCCGGCAGTTCTTCGACGTGTTCCGGGTGCTCGGCCATGAAGTCGGCCAAGGCGTATTGCAGCGGTGTTACGCCGCAGAAACTGACGTACTGGTGAACCTTTCGCAGCTCGGCGGTGAGGGCCGGCGGTGCGACCACATAGCCGGTTTTCCAGCCAGTGACGTGATAGGTCTTGCCGAAGGAGCTGACTACGAATGCACGCTGATACAGCTCTTGGTGATTCAGCACGCTGACGTGAGGCACGCCATCGAACACCAGGTGTTCGTAGACCTCATCGCTGATGACATAGATGTCGCGGTCTCGAATCAAAGCCGCCAGCTGATCCAGTTCGGCACGATTGATCAGCGCGCCGCTTGGGTTGTGCGGGGTGTTGAGGATGATCATCCGCGTGCGCGGCGTAATGGCTTCACCGAGTTTCTGGAAGTCGATGGCGAAGTCATTCAGGCCCAGCTGCACATGAACGCAGCGACCACCGGCCAGCTCAACCGACGGTGCATAACTGTCGTAGGCCGGATCGAAGACGATCACTTCGTCACCGCTGTGGATAACCGCTTGAATAGCGCAAAAGATCGCCTGGGTTGCACCGGGCGTGACGGTCACTTCATGGTCGGCATCCACATTGACGCCGTAGCTGCGGGCGATCTTCGCCGCAATCTGCTGACGCAATGCAGGAAGGCCAGTCATCGGCGAATACTGGTTGTGGCCACTGGCGATATGCCGACCGACCGCATCGCACAGGGCCTGCGGCGCATCGAAATCGGGAAAACCCTGGGACAGGTTCAGCGCCCCGGTTTGCGCCGCAAGCTGAGACATCTGAGTGAAGATAGTGATGCCGACATTCGGCAGCTTACTGGTGATCATCGGTGATTCCCTGCTCTACACCCGGCTCTACGGCGGCACGGGAAAGCCCGAGGATAGCCCAAACGACAGGCATGAAAAAGGGCGCCATTGGCGCCCTCTTTACTTCACCGACTTGGACGCAGAGCGTCCGAGGCTGCATTCCCACGCAGAGCGTGGGAACGATCACAAAACCTGAATCAGCGCTTGTCGCGGCGCTTCTTGTCGGCCTTTTTGTGGTGCGACATCATGCGACGCTTCTTGTTGACCTGGCGATCGGTCAGCGAGGTCTTGTTGCCTTCGTACGGGTTCTCGCCGCCCTTGAACTCGATGCGGATCGGCGTACCGACCAGCTTCAAGACACGACGGTAAGTGTTTTCCAGGTAACGAACGTAAGACTTCGGCACCTTCTCGATCTGGTTACCGTGAATCACGATGATCGGCGGGTTCGCACCACCCAAGTGGGCGTAACGCAGCTTGATCCGGCGGTTGTTGACCATCGGTGGCGCGTGCTCACCGACCGCATCTTCCAGAATCGTGGTCAGGCGGTTGGTTGGCCAGCGGGTGACCGCAGACTTGAACGAGTTCTGTACGGAGGCGTAGAGGTTGCCCACGCCCGTGCCGTGCAGGGCCGAGATGAAGTGAATGTCGGCGTAGTCAACGAAGAACAGTCGACGTTGCAGCTCGACCTTGACGAAGTCGCGCTCGCTCGGCGTCATGCCGTCCCACTTGTTGATCGCGATCACCAGCGCACGACCCGACTCAATGGCGAAGCCCAGCAGGTTGAGATCGTGATCGACCACGCCTTCGCGGGCGTCCATCACAAAGATCACCACGTTGGCGTCTTTGATCGCCTGCAAGGTTTTGACCACGGAGAATTTTTCAACTTCTTCGTGGATCTTGCCGCGCTTGCGCACACCGGCGGTGTCGATCAGCGTGTACTTCTCGTCGTTACGCTCGAACGGGATGTAGATACTGTCGCGGGTGGTGCCGGGCTCGTCATAGACGATTACCCGGTCTTCACCGAGCATGCGGTTGACCAGGGTCGACTTGCCGACGTTCGGGCGGCCGATGATCGCGATCTTGATCCCGTCTTTTTCGCTAGGGCCAGGAATGCGCTTGGCTTCCTCGCCTTCGGCAACGATCTCTTCCTCGCCTTCTTCCAGCTCGTCATCGTCTTTCGGGAAGTCGCTGAGGGCGATTTCCAGCATCTGGGTGATGCCACGACCATGAGCACCGGCGATCGGGATCGCGTGGCCCATGCCCAACGGGGCGAATTCAGCGCGGGCCATTTCAGGGTCGATGTTGTCGACCTTGTTGGCAACCACGTAAGAACGCTTGTTACGTTTGCGCAAATGCTCGGCGATCATCTGGTCGGCGGCGGTGAAGCCGGCCTTGGCATCTACCAGGAACAGAACGACATCCGCTTCTTCAATGGCCAGCAGCGACTGCTCGGCCATTTTTTCGTCCATACCGTGCTCGTCACCGGAGATACCGCCGGTGTCGACCAGAATGTAGGAACGCCCTTGCCACTTGGCCTCACCGTATTGGCGATCACGGGTCAGACCGGACAAGTCGCCGACGATGGCGTCGCGAGTCCTGGTCAGGCGGTTGAACAAGGTGGACTTGCCGACGTTCGGTCGGCCCACCAGGGCGATTACGGGAACCATGCGGCTCTCCACTTCGTTATTTCAGAAAATACAAAAGCCGCTGCGAGGCAGCGGCTGGTGCTCGGGGCAGCGCCTGTAAGCGCTGCGAGCCCCGCATAGCGGGGCCGCCTGGGGTGTTAACCCCAAGCATAGTCAAACCATTACTTGATGGTCAGGGCTTCCAGCTTGCCACTGTTGCCATACAGATAAATCGTGTCACCCACCACCAGCGGACGGGCACGCAGGCCGTCGCTGTCGATGCGCTCGCGGCCGACGAAACGACCGTCCACCTGGCTCAGCAGATGCAGGTAACCTTCCATATCACCGACTGCAACATAGCTGGAGAACACTTCTGGAGCCGACAGTTGACGACGGGCCAGCGAATCGTTGCTCCACAAGGCTGTGGTGGAACGTTCGTCGACGCCTTCAACGGTGCCCGAAGACAGGCTCACGTAGACGCTGCCAAAACCCTGGGCGACACCGGCATAGCTGGAAGCATCACGCTGCCAGAGCTGACGACCGCTTTCCAGATCCAGTGCCGCAACGCGACCCTGATAGCTGGCGACATACAGCGTACCGCCGGACAGCAGCAGGCCACCGTCGATATCGACAACGCGCTCCAGCTCCGAACGACCTTGTGGAATTGCTACACGTTGTTCCCATACCGGCACGCCGTTGGAAATATCGAGAGCGACCACTTTACCGGTCGACAGGCCAGCCACCGCGAGGCGGTTGGTGACGATCGGCGCACTGGTGCCGCGCAGGGTCAATACCGCCGGAGTGCTGTCATACAACCAGCGCTGGTTGCCGGTAGTGGCATCCAGACCGATCAGACGGTCATCCTGAGTCTGAACTACAACGACATCACCGTTGTTGGCCGGCGGTGCGAGGACTTCACTGGACACGCGAGCGCGCCATTTCTCTTCACCGTTGATGGCGTCCAGGGCAACGATTTCACCCTTGATCGTACCGATCAGGAGCAGACCGTAACTGACACCGACGGCGCCGGAAACAGGCAGTTCAAGATCTTTCTTCCATTTGACGTCGCCATTGCTGCGATCCATCGCCATCACCACACCGGTGACGTCGGCGGCATAGATGGTATCGCCATCGATCGCCGGAACCAGCATGTTGTACGAATCGCCCTGACCGTCACCGATCGAACGACTCCACTGCTTTTGCAGAACCACTTCTTCTTTGAAGTCGGTCAACTCGGCCGGTGGCAGTTCTTTTTTGCTGTTGCTGCTGCAACCCGCGGCCAATATGGCCAGAGCCAGCAATGCTGCATGTTTCCAACGAATCACGTCACGCATCCCCTTTGGCCAGATCGTCCAGCTTGATTTGTAGGCCACCCACTGCCGCTTCATCCGACAGTGCCGCCTTGGCTTTTTGATACGCCGTGTTCGCTTCGTCGGTACGACCCAACTGCACCAGCAGGTCGCCTTTGAGTTCTTCGCGAGTGGCCAGGAATGCTTTATCGGCATCGCCTTCGAGCAGTTTCAGGGCTTCATCGGCCTTGTTCTGCGCGGCCAGCACCTGCGCCAGGCGCTGACGAGCAATTTCGCCCAGCGCCGGGTTGGCCGGTTTGGCAACAATGGCTTTCAGCTCGCTGGCTGCGTCATCCAGCTTGCCGCTGTCGACCGCAACTTTTGCCACGAACAGGCTGCCGTACTGCGCGTAAGCGCTACCGCCGAACTCGCTGTTGAGCTTGCCGGCCAGGTCCGCAACACGGGCGGCATCAGGCTTGCCGTCTGGCGTCAGCGTGGTTTCCAGCAGTTGCTGATAGAGCATCGAGGCGCCTTGCGACTGATTGCTCTGATACTTTTGAAAGGCCTGCCAGCCGAACACGATGACCAGCGCCAACAGGCCGCCAGTGACCAGGGGCTTGCCGTTGCGTGTCCACCAGTCCTTCAAATCCGACAGCTGTTCGTCTTCGGTACTCGACACCCCAATACTCCTTAATCGCTAAATCGGCTGTTTGACAGCTTCAACCCTGCACGACGCAGGTGGCCAGGTGTGCAGCAAGCGCATCCCAGGCAATGCTTTGTTGTTCGCCCTGGCCACGCAGGGGTTTGAAACCTACCACTTGCTGGGCCATTTCGTCGTCACCGAGGATCAGCGCGTACAACGCACCGCTCTTGTCGGCTTTCTTGAACTGGCTTTTGAAGCTGCCGGCGCCGGCATTCACTTGCAGGCGCAGGTTGGGCAATTGATCACGAACACGTTCACTCAGGGCCAGACCGGCCAACTCGGCGGCTTCACCGAAGGCGCAGAGGTAGACGTCGACCTGACGGGAAATCTCTTCCGGGATCTGCTCCAGGGTTTCAAGCAGCAGCACCAGGCGCTCGATGCCCATGGCGAAACCAACGCCCGGGGTCGGCTTGCCGCCCATCTGCTCCACCAGACCGTCGTAACGACCACCGGCACACACGGTGCCTTGGGCGCCCAGCTTGTCGGTGACCCATTCGAAAACGGTCTTGCTGTAGTAATCCAGCCCGCGAACCAGCTTCGGGTTGATCACATAAGGAATGCCGGCGGCGTCCAGGCGAGCCTTGAGGCCCTCGAAGTGCACGCGGGATTCTTCGTCGAGGTAGTCGGCCATTTTCGGCGCGTCGACCAGCACGGCTTGAGTGTCTGCGTTCTTGGTATCCAGAACCCGCAAAGGGTTGGTCTTCAGACGGCGCTGGCTGTCTTCGTCCAGCTTGTCCAGGCGGGCCGAAAGGAACTCGACCAGCGCTTCGCGATAACGACCGCGGGACTCGGCGGTACCCAGGCTGTTGAGCTCGAGCTTGACTGCATCACGGATGCCCAGCTCGCCCCACAGGCGCCAGGTCAGCACGATCAGCTCGGCATCGATGTCCGGACCGTCAAGGTTGAAGACTTCGCAACCGATCTGGTGGAACTGGCGATAACGGCCTTTCTGCGGACGTTCGTGGCGGAACATCGGGCCGATGTACCAGAGTTTCTGCACCTGTCCACCGCCGGTGATGCCATGCTCAAGCACCGCACGCACACAGGCCGCCGTGCCTTCAGGGCGCAGGGTCAGGGAGTCGCCGTTGCGGTCGTCGAAGGTGTACATCTCTTTTTCGACGATGTCGGTCACTTCACCGATGGAGCGCTTGAACAGCTCGGTGAACTCGACGATCGGCATGCGGATCTGCTTGTAACCGTAGTTATCCAGCAAACGCGAGACGGTGCCTTCGAAATGACGCCACAGGGGAGTCTGCTCGGGCAGGATGTCGTTCATGCCACGTATGGCTTGCAGAGACTTGCTCACTATAAATCCTTAAATTCGTTCGACTTAGCCGCGCGCAATGACTGCTGCGTCAGCTGCGACCTTTTCGGCCGCTTTCTGGCGGATCAAGCGTTCAAGCTCATCCACCAGATTGTCATTCGTCAGTTTCTGCGACGGCTTGCCGTCGATGTAAATCAGGTTTGGCGTGCCGCCGGTCAAGCCGATATGGGCTTCCTTGGCTTCGCCCGGCCCGTTGACCACGCAACCGATGACCGCGACATCCAGCGGCACCAGCAGGTCTTCGAGGCGCCCTTCCAGCTCGTTCATGGTTTTGACCACATCGAAGTTCTGCCGCGAGCAGCTCGGGCAGGCGATGAAGTTGATGCCACGGGAACGCAGGTGCAGGGATTTGAGAATGTCGTAGCCGACTTTCACTTCCTCGACCGGGTCGGCCGCCAACGAGATGCGAATAGTATCGCCAATCCCTTCGGCGAGCAGCATACCGAGGCCCACGGCGGATTTCACCGTGCCTGAACGCAAACCACCGGCTTCGGTGATGCCCAAGTGCAGCGGCTGAACGATTTCCTTGGCCAGCAAGCGGTAAGCGGCGACGGCCATGAACACGTCAGAAGCTTTCACACTGACCTTGAAGTCCTGGAAATTCAGGCGTTCAAGGTGCTCGACGTGACGCAAGGCAGATTCAACCAGCGCAGCCGGAGTCGGCTCGCCGTATTTCTTTTGCAGGTCTTTTTCCAGGGAACCGGCGTTCACGCCGATACGGATCGGAATCCCGCGATCACGGGCGGCATCGACTACCGCACGCACGCGGTCTTCACGACCGATGTTGCCCGGATTGATGCGCAGGCAGTCAACGCCCAGTTCGGCTACGCGCAGAGCGATCTTGTAGTCGAAGTGAATGTCGGCAACCAAAGGTACTTTGACCAGCTTCTTGATCTTGCCGAAGGCTTCAGCGGCATCCATATCGGGAACGGAAATTCGCACGATATCGACGCCAGCCGCTTCCAGACGATTGATCTGGGCCACGGTGGCAGCGACGTCATTGGTGTCGCTGTTGGTCATGCTCTGCACAGCGATAGGCGCATCGCCGCCAACAGGCACGTTACCGACCCAGATCTTGCGGGATTCGCGACGTTTGATTGGAGATTCGCCGTGCATGACTTATTGACCCAACTTCAGGCGAGCAGTCTCGCCACTGGTGAACGGAGCGACATCAACCACCTGCCCGTTATAGCTGACCTGCGCGCCACGGGCGAAGCCCAGACGCACGGAAAACGGTGGCTTGCCGCTCACGGAAACGTTTTCGCCTTTACGCTTTAGACCACTCAAAAGCACCTTGCCGGTGCCATCGGTCACTTGCGTCCAGCAATCGGCAGTGAATTGCAGTTGAACCTGGCCTTGGCCGGCAACCGGAGCAGCCGCTGCTGGAGCGGGAATGGTCGGAGTAACCGAAGCGGATGCAGGCAGGGCTGATACGACAGGGGCAGTCGGGGCTGGCGCTACCGGAGTAGCGACAACTGGCGCAGCGCTATGCGCGGGTGCCGCTGGCGTTGGCGCTGGTGCAACCGGTGCAGCAGGCGCAGTCGCTTCAGCTTCGGCCGGTGCTTCACTCGAAGTCTCGGATTGCGGCAACGCAAGAGCGGTTGTGCCTTCAACCTGACCTTCCGCGACGGCCTGGTCTTCCGGCTCGTCCAGCGGATGGATCTGGGTGGTGCCGTCAGCGCCTTCGACTTCAACGTGTTCCGGGCTCAGGCTAGTCAGGTCTTTGGTGCGCAATGAGGTTTGATCCTGCCACCAGACAAAACCACCACCAATCACAGCGATCAGCAATAGCAGGCTGACAATTCGCAAAATGGTGTGGGAAACCCGAACCGGCTCTTCGATACGTCCCAGGCTATGAACGTTGCTGCCCTGGGAGTCGGTGCCGGTGGATTGGTCGAACTGTTGGACCAGTACGGTTTGATCCATGCCGAGCAATTTCGCGTAGGCGCGAATATAACCGCGAGCAAAGGTATGCCCAGGCAGCTTGTCGAAAGCGCCGGCTTCCAGATTGCTCAGGGAATTGACGGTGAGGTTGAGCTTGAGGGCCACTTCGGCCAGCGACCAGCCATTGCTTTCGCGAGCCTGGCGCAAAGTCTCACCGGGATTAACGCGATTCGCTGCTACAACTTCGGGATGCGCCGCTTTCATCATTGCTCCGACAGGTATTGCTGATATTCCGGCGTACCGGGATAGAGTCGTTTTAGTTGCAGGCCAAAACTGGCGGCCTTGTCGCGATCATCAAACACTTTTGCCAGCCGAACGCCGAGCAATAGACTACGTGCATTTTGCTCGGTGAGCTGGCTAAAACGATCGTAATAGTCACGCGCGGGCACATAATGCCTGTCTTCGAAGGACAACTCAGCCATTTCCAGCAATGCTCGTGGCTGTTGGCGATTCAAACGCAGGGATTTTTCCAGCTGCTGCTGCGCCAGATCGCGCTGCCCCAGCTTCGAAGCGGTCATTCCAAGGTTCTCGAACACTCGCGAACGCTCAGGATACAAGGTATCGGCGGCGGCCTGTTCAAAGCGCTCGTACGCCTCTTTGTAGCGTTTCTCTTCGAAAAGAAAACTGCCGTAGTTGTTCAGGATTCGCGCATCGTTGGGGCGGGAAGACAGCGCCTTGCGAAAATGCTGATCCGCCAGCTCCGGCTCCATCTCGGCCTGGAATACCAGACCCAGCGCAGCGTTGGCATCCGGATCCGAGTCATCCAGATCCAGCGCTTTCTTCAACGGTACTTTCGCCCGTTCGGTCATGCCCTGCTGCAAGTACCCCAAGCCCAGCTGCACATAGGCAACGCGCGCTTCATCGCGGCCCTTGCTGGTCTTCATCGGGTTGAAATCGCCCGACAGGACACAGCCAGCACACAGGCTGGCCAACAGCAAAAGCAGCGCTAAGCGCAGGGACATAGAGATCCTCTCTTAATTATTGTTCGCAGCGTTCTGTGCGATATCGTTTTCGGCGCTTAACTCACGCACGGCGATATAACGCTCGCTGCGACGGGTGCGATCCAGCACCTGTCCTACCAATTGGCCACACGCGGCGTCGATGTCTTCACCGCGGGTGGTGCGTACGGTGACATTGAAGCCGGCATGGTGAAGCTGATCCTGGAAACGACGAATCGCGTTGTTGCTCGGGCGCTCGTAACCGGAATGCGGGAACGGGTTGAACGGAATCAGGTTGATCTTGCACGGGATGTTCTTGAGCAACTCGATCATTTCGACCGCGTGTTCGACCTTGTCGTTGATGTCCTTGAGCAACGTGTACTCAATGGTCAGCACACGCTTCTCGCCCAAGGACGACATGTAGCGCTGGCACGACTCGAGCAGCATCTTAAGCGGATACTTCTTGTTGATCGGCACCAATTGGTTACGCAATGCGTCGTTCGGTGCGTGCAGGGACAACGCCAGGGAGACGTCGATGTGCTTGGAGAGCTCATCGATCATCGGCACCACACCCGATGTAGACAGGGTGACGCGGCGCTTGGAGATCCCGTAGCCCAGGTCATCCATCATCAGATGCATGGCGGCCACGACGTTGTCGAAGTTCAGCAGCGGCTCACCCATGCCCATCATCACCACGTTGGTGATGGCACGGTCGGCGGTCGCCGGGATGCTGCCGAACGATTTATTGGCAATCCACACCTGGCCGATGACTTCGGCGGCAGTGAGGTTGCTGTTGAATCCTTGCTTGCCGGTGGAGCAGAAACTGCAATCCAGGGCACAGCCTGCCTGGGACGAAACGCACAAAGTGCCGCGTTTGCCCTGGGGAATGTACACGGTCTCGACGCAGCTGCCGGACGCCACACGAACCACCCACTTGCGGGTGCCGTCGGTGGAGATGTCCTCGCTGACAACTTCAGGACCACGAACCTCGGCAATAACCTTGAGCTTGTCGCGCAAGGCCTTGCTGACGTTCGTCATGGCGTCGAAATCATCGACGCCAAGGTGGTGAATCCATTTCATTACCTGACCGGCACGGAAACGCTTCTCCCCGATTGAGTCGAAGAATTTTTCCATTTCCAGCTGAGTCAGACCCAGCAGGTTGGTTTTTACAGTCGATGTAGTCATGGATTCACCTTCACTCTTAAGCCAATGCTTAGCGAGTGGTTACTTCAGTAGCTGCGAAGAAGTACGAGATTTCGCGAGCAGCAGCGGCTTCGGAGTCCGAACCGTGAACAGCGTTGGCGTCGATGGAATCAGCGAAGTCAGCGCGGATGGTACCGGCAGCAGCTTCTTTAGGGTTGGTAGCGCCCATCAGCTCACGGTTCAGAGCGATAGCGTTTTCGCCTTCCAGAACCTGAACGACAACCGGACCGGAGATCATGAAAGCAACCAGGTCGCCGAAGAAACCACGAGCGCTGTGCTCAGCGTAGAAGCCTTCAGCTTCAGCTTTGGACAGTTGCTTCAGTTTCGAAGCTACAACGCGCAGGCCAGCTTTTTCGAAACGAGTGGTGATCTCGCCGATAACGTTTTTTGCAACAGCGTCAGGCTTGATGATGGAGAAAGTACGTTGAACAGCCATGGTGTAACTCCAGAAACGGTAATTTGCGAAAAATTAAACCCGCGAATTATACGCGGGTTCTTTGGTATTGCCTAACTGCGTACGGCGCAGACTCAGTCTGCTTCTTCGATCCAGGCGGCCTGAATGGCTTCAAGCACCTTCTCGCCACCGCGGGTCGGATCATCACTGAACTCCGGCAATGCCAGCACCCATTTGTGCAGATCGACGAAGTTCACGTAACGCGGGTCCACATCCGGCTTGGATTCAGCCAGTTGGATCGCGATTTCCAGCACATCAACCCATTTCAGACTCATTTCAGTTCCTTGAATCAGTGCGCCGCTTCGGCCGCATGGTTGAGCGAGTATTTCGGAATTTCGACAGTCAGGTCTTCATTTCCGACGATCGCCTGACAGCCTAGACGCGATTGCGCCTCCAGACCCCAGGCACGATCAAGAAAGTCTTCTTCCAGCTCATCCGCTTCTTCCAGCGAGTCGAAACCCTCGCGGATGATGCAATGGCAGGTGGTGCAGGCGCAGACGCCGCCACAGGCGCTTTCCATCTCGATATGGTGTTCGTGGGCCAGCTCGAGAATGGATGTGCCAGGCTCAGCCTCCACAACCATACCTTCCGGGCAGAACTTCTCGTGTGGCAGAAAAATGACCTGCGGCATCGTTATTCCTCAATCTCATTCAGGTTGCGCCCCGCCAACGCGGCTTTCACCGTCGAGTCCAGGCGGCGGGCAGCAAAGGCGTCGGTCACTTGCGACAGACGTTTGGTCTGCTGCTCGATGGCGTAACCATCAGTACCTTTCATCAGTTCGGTCAGTTCCTGCATCTGCAATTCGATGACCATGCGCTCTTCGGCGTCGAGCAAGCGCTCGCCATCGACATCGAGGGCGCCCTGCACCGCTTCGATCAGGCGCTGGGCATCGACCTGCTGCTCACGCAACACCCGAGCGACCTTGTCGTCGTTGGCGTGCTGGAACGAGTCCTTGAGCATCTTGGCAATTTCGCCATCCGTCAGACCGTAGGACGGCTTGACCTGGATGCTGGCCTCAATGCCCGAGCCCAGCTCGCGGGCAGAAACACTGAGCAGACCGTCAGCATCGACCTGGAAGGTCACGCGAATCTTCGCCGCACCGGCCACCATCGCCGGAATGCCGCGCAATTCGAAGCGTGCCAGGGAACGGCAGTCGCTGATCAGCTCGCGCTCACCCTGCAATACGTGGATCGCCATGGCCGACTGGCCATCTTTATAAGTCGTGAAGTCCTGAGCGCGGGCGACAGGGATGGTGGTGTTGCGTGGAATCACCTTCTCCATCAGTCCGCCCATGGTTTCCAGCCCCAGGGACAACGGAATCACGTCAAGCAACAGCAATTCATCGCCATCACGCTTGTTGCCAGCCAGGGTATCGGCCTGGATCGCAGCACCAATGGCCACCACTTGATCCGGATCGATTTCGGTCAGCGGCTCGCGGCCGAAGGCTTCAGCGACGGCTTCGCGGACGCGAGGCACACGGGTCGAACCGCCGACCATGACCACGGCATGCACTTCTTCCAGCTCGATGCCGGAATCACGCACCGCGCGGCGACAGGCTTTCAAGCTGCGGGCAACCATCGGCTCGATCAGCGCATTGAAGGCTTCACGGGTCAGCTCGGCTTTCCAGTCGCCATAAGCGACTTCAACGGACGAGGCATTGGTCAGGGCTTCCTTGGCCGCACAAGCGGTTTGCAGCAGATGGCGTTGCGCACCCGGATCGAGGTCGGCGGACAGACCGGCGCTCTCGATGATCCAGCCAGCGATTGCGTGGTCGAAGTCATCGCCGCCCAGCGCGCTGTCGCCGCCGGTAGCCAAAACTTCAAACACACCGCCAGTCAGGCGCAGAATCGAAATATCAAAGGTGCCGCCACCCAGGTCATAAATAGCGACCAGGCCTTCAGCCTGCTGATCCAGACCGTAAGCCACAGCGGCGGCGGTCGGCTCATTGAGCAGACGCAGCACGTTCAGGCCGGCCAGCTTGGCCGCATCCTTGGTGGCTTGACGCTGAGCATCGTCGAAATAGGCCGGAACGGTGATCACCGCACCTACCAGTTCGCCACCCAACGTCGCTTCGGCGCGCTGACGCAGCACTTTCAGGATATCGGCGGAGACTTCGACCGGGCTTTTCGGACCCTGAATCGTGTCGATGAACGGCATGTGCGACTCGCCGCCGACAAAGCGGTACGGCAGTTGGTCGCCCAATTGCTTGACGTCGGACAAACCACGACCCATCAAGCGCTTGACCGACAGCACAGTGTTCAAAGGATCGGTAGCGGCGGCCAGTTTGGCGGACTCGCCGACCTCGACACGATCGGCGTGGTAGCGCACGGCAGACGGCAGGATGACCTGCCCGTCAGCGTCAGCCAGAGGTTCGGAAAGACCACTGCGCAACGCAGCGACCAGCGAATTGGTAGTGCCCAAGTCGATCCCCACAGCCAGACGACGCTGGTGCGGTTGAGGACTTTGGCCGGGTTCGGCGATCTGCAGTAGGGCCATCGTTATCAGGACTTATCTGTATATCAGGCGTGCGACCGGAGCGGCACTGGGTTAATCGTCGAGGCGCTCTTCTAACTGGCGCACTTCGTAGGTGAGCTTGTCGAGGAACTGCATGCGCCGCATCAGGCGTTCGGCCTGTTCACGTTGCGCTGCATCATCCCAACAGGCTGCGAAGCTTTCGTTCAGTTCATCCTGCGCAGTCTTCAGGCGACGCTTGAACACTGCAACACCCGCCAGATCGGCGCTGTCTTGCAGGTCTTCGAGTTCTTCACGCAGCTCCATCTGCTGCAGAAGAAACTCCGGATCATGCACCGTGACCTCCAGCGGCAGCTCGCGACCGCCCATGGCGAGCAAGTAACGCGCGCGCTTTGGGGGACTTTTGAGCGTCTGGTAGGCCTCGTTGAGGCTCGCGGATTGCTCTAGCGCCAGCCGCTGCTCGCGCTCGGAAGCGTCTGCAAAGCGGTCCGGATGAACACCGCGCGCCAACTCACGATAGCGCGTGGCCAACTGATCGAGATCCAGACGGAAGCTCGGTTTCAGCTCAAATAAAGCGAAATGACAAGGAGTACCCACGCGCAGCCTCAGATGTTGAAGCTTTCGCCGCAGCCACATTCACCGCGCACGTTGGGGTTGTTGAACTTGAAGCCTTCGTTCAACCCTTCCTTGACGAAATCGAGTTCGGTGCCGTCCAGGTAGGCCAGGCTTTTCGGGTCGATGATCACTTTCTCACCGTGACTTTCGAACACCTGATCCTCTGCAACCACCTCGTCGACAAACTCCAGCACGTAGGCAAGGCCGGAACAGCCTGTGGTGCGAACACCCAGACGAATCCCTTCACCTTTGCCGCGCCCGTTGAGGGAGCGTCGCACGTGTTGAGCAGCCGCTTCTGTCATGCTGATAGCCATCGGTGACTCCTTACTCGTCGCCAAAACTTGAAAGTCAGATCAAGCCTTTCTTCTGCTTGTAGTCGCGAACGGCCGCTTTGATAGCGTCTTCAGCAAGTACGGAGCAGTGAATTTTTACTGGCGGCAGAGCCAGTTCTTCAGCCAGCTGAGTGTTTTTGATGGTCTCTGCTTCATCCAGAGTCTTGCCTTTCATCCACTCGGTCGCCAGGGAGCTGGAGGCGATAGCCGAACCGCAACCGTAGGTCTTGAACTTGGCGTCTTCGATGATGCCTTGCTCGTTAACCTTGATCTGCAGACGCATCACGTCGCCGCACGCCGGAGCGCCGACCATGCCGGTGCCGACATCAGGGTCTTCCGCGTCCATCTTGCCGACGTTGCGCGGGTTCTCGTAGTGGTCGATGACCTTTTCGCTGTAAGCCATGATTCTTAATCCTCACTCATCAGAGAGTCGCTCTTAAGCCCTGAAAACCTGCGTTTTACAGGGCCGGGTTGCGGCGACTTGAAATCAGTGTGCCGCCCACTCGATTTTCGAAATGTCGACACCGTCTTTGTACATGTCCCACAGCGGCGACAGAGTGCGCAGCTTGGTAACGGCCTCGCAGACTTTCTGCGCGGCGTAGTCGATTTCTTCTTCGGTGGTGAAACGGCCGAAGGTGAAGCGAATCGAGCTGTGTGCCAATTCGTCGTTGCGGCCCAGGGCGCGCAGTACGTACGAAGGCTCAAGGGAAGCCGAGGTGCAGGCCGAACCGGACGAAACCGCCAGATCCTTGAGCGCCATGATCAGCGACTCGCCTTCAACGTAGTTGAAGCTCAGGTTCAGGTTGTGTGGAACGCGGGCGGTCATGCTGCCGTTGATGTACAGCTCTTCCAGGCCTTCGACCTGCTTGAAGAAACGGTCGCTCAAGGCCTTGATGCGGATGTTCTCGGCAACCATGTCTTCCTTGGCTACGCGGAAGGCTTCGCCCATGCCGACGATCTGGTGGGTCGCCAGGGTGCCCGAACGCATACCACGTTCGTGACCGCCGCCGTGCATGGTCGCTTCGATGCGAACACGCGGCTTGCGGCTCACGTACAGTGCGCCGATGCCTTTAGGGCCGTAGGTTTTGTGTGCAGAGAACGACATCATGTCGACTTTCAGCTTCGACAGGTCGATATCGACCTTGCCGGTGGACTGAGCAGCGTCAACGTGGAACAGGATGCCCTTGGAACGGGTCAGTTCGCCGATGGCCTCGATGTCGTTGATGGTGCCGATTTCGTTGTTCACGTGCATGACCGAAACCAGGATGGTGTCGTCGCGCAGGGCAGCTTCGATCATCTCTGGAGTGACCAGACCATCAGTGCGAGGCTCGATGTAGGTGACTTCGAAGCCTTCACGCTCCAGTTGGCGCATGGTGTCGAGGACAGCCTTGTGCTCAATCTTGGTGGTGATCAGGTGTTTGCCTTTGGTGGCATAGAAATGCGCCGCACCCTTGATTGCCAGGTTGTCGGACTCGGTGGCACCGGAGGTCCAGACGATTTCACGCGGGTCGGCGTTGACCAGGTCAGCGACCTGACGACGAGCGTTTTCGACGGACTCTTCAGCTTTCCAGCCGAACACGTGGGAACGGGACGCCGGGTTACCGAAGTTTCCGTCAACCAGCAGGCACTCACTCATCTTTTGCGCTACACGCGGATCAACCGGGGTGGTCGCAGAGTAATCAAGGTAAATCGGCAATTTCATGGACTATCTCCTAAATCAGGCTGGCTGGCGTGCCGCTAGCTCTTTGGCTGTCATTCGACGGCGGACGCTTCAATCTTGTCCAGGCGTGGCGCTTTGCTATTGCAACGGCGCTGATCCTGACGCTGGGCTACTTCTTGTACCTCACGGCGAGTGACAAGGTCAGCCAAGCTGATACCGCTGAGAAACTCGTGAATCTGCAGGCTCAGATCGCACCACAAGTGGTGGGTCAGACAGGTGTCGCCTTGATGGCAATCACCTTGGCCCTGGCATTTGGTGGCATCGACCGATTCGTTCACCGCATCGATCACCTGGGCGACCTGGATACCCTGCATGTCGCGCGACAGCTGATAGCCGCCGCCTGGACCACGGACGCTGGACACCAGATTGCTGCGGCGCAATTTGGCGAAGAGCTGTTCGAGGTAGGACAGGGAGATGCCTTGGCGCTCGGAGATATCGGCCAGGGACACCGGCCCGTGCTGCGCGTGCAACGCCAGGTCAAGCATGGCAGTCACGGCGTATCGGCCTTTTGTAGTCAGTCGCATGGACAATTACCACGGAGTTCGGAATGGGGCGAGTATGCAATTCCCGAGTATTTAAGTCAACTATAAGACCTAGTACTTTAGTCAGGATTACCCGCGAAAGAGCGGCCGCATCATAGCAAAGGCTGGCCATATACAGCCAGTAGTACCGCGCTATCGTTCTTCGCGAGCAAGCCCGCTCCCACAGGGATTTTCGGTGTCCACACAATTTGTGCATCACCCAAGACCTTGTGGGAGCGGGCTTGCTCGCGAAGGGAGCGACTCTGTTTAACTGGCCTGGCTCTGATCCTTGTCCTTCACACAGGCGAAGTCTTCTTCGCGCAGCTCAGGCAGATCTTTTGCACAGTAATTGCTGCCCAGATCCTTCAGCGCCCCGCACATACCCTCCAGACGCCCATCAACTGCCTGCAGATGATCGAGCAACTGATTGATGGCCCGCGCCACCGGGTCCGGCATGTCTTCGCCAACACCGTAGGCGTCAAAACCGATTTTCTCGGCCATGGCCTTGCGTTTGGCGTCCTGCTCTTCATCGGGCTTGACGATGATCCGACCAGGAATGCCGACCACCGTCGCACCCGCCGGAACCGCCTTGGTGACCACGGCATTGGAACCGACCTTGGCTCCGGCGCCGACGGTAAACGGACCCAGCACCTTGGCGCCCGCCCCGACCACCACGCCATCTTCAAGCGTCGGGTGACGCTTGCCCTTGTTCCAGCTGGTGCCACCCAGGGTCACGCCCTGATAAAGGGTGACGTCATTGCCGATCTCAGCGGTTTCACCGATGACGATGCCCATGCCATGGTCAATAAAGAAGCGACGACCGACCTTGGCGCCCGGATGGATCTCGATCCCGGTCAACCAGCGACCGAAGTTCGACACCAGCCGCGCCAGCCACTTCCAGCCCATGCCCCACAGGGCCGACGACAAGCGGTGGATCCAGATGGCGTGCATGCCCGGGTAGCACGTCAGAACTTCAAAGGCGTTGCGCGCTGCCGGATCACGATGGAAAACACTCTGGATATCTTCACGCAAACGCTCGAACATTTTTAATCCTTCCGCTTAAGAAGCTCACCACGGGCCGCTTTCTGGGTTTCCGTGAGGATGCCACGCAATATATTCATTTCCGCCCGGCTGACCGAGCTGCGTCCGTACAACCGGCGCAGGCGCGCCATCAAGTGCCGTGGTTTTTCCGGATCGAGGAATTCAATGGCCACCAGGGTTTGCTCCAGGTGTTCATAGAATCGCTCCAGCTCATCCATGGTCGCCAGCTCACCACTTTTGGTGGACGCCACTTCATCCTTCTCGACCTTGCTCGGCTGACCTTGGGCCGCGAGCCAGGACATACGCACTTCATAGCTCAACACCTGCACCGCCGCCCCAAGGTTCAGCGAGCTGAACTCAGGGTCTGATGGGATGTGCACGTGATAATGACATCGCTGCAGCTCTTCATTGGTCAGGCCGGAATCTTCACGACCAAAGACCAAGGCGATTTCAGCGCCCTGCGTTGCTTCCTCGACCACTTTTACACCGCATTCGCGGGGATCGAGCAACGGCCAGGGAATGCGACGGTCACGGGCGCTGGTACCGAGCACCAGATTGCAGCCAACCAAGGCATCTTCCAAGGTGGCGACGACTTGCGCGTTTTCAAGGATGTCACCGGCACCGGAAGCACGAGCATCGGCTTCGTGATGCGGGAACAACCGCGGTTCGACCAGCACCAGCCGCGACAGGCCCATGTTCTTCATGGCACGCGCAGCCCCGCCGATATTCCCGGGATGGCTGGTATTGACCAGGACGACACGAATGTTTTGCAGCAAGGGAGGCGCTCTCGAACACTTTAATGGGAGCAGAATCTTACAGCTCAACCTACCGTTAAGCTATGAAAGCGAACACCAACCTTCACCTGTAGAAAAGTTCTGATAGAATGCCCGGCTTTCTTTAACAACCTTAGGTGA
Source organism: Pseudomonas sp. Irchel s3h14 (assembly GCF_900187425.1). Classification (GTDB taxonomy): domain Bacteria; phylum Pseudomonadota; class Gammaproteobacteria; order Pseudomonadales; family Pseudomonadaceae; genus Aquipseudomonas. The sequence goes on along the minus strand of NZ_FYDJ01000018.1, from coordinate 53,867 downwards.
CACATCCATGCAGCCCATGCTGAATATCGCGCTGCGCGCCGCCCGCAGCGCCAGTGAATTGATCTTCCGCTCCATCGAGCGCCTGGATACCATCAAGGTCGACGAAAAAGACGCCAAGGATTACGTATCCGAGGTGGATCGCGCCGCCGAACAGAAAATCATCGACGCGCTGCGCAAGGCCTACCCTACCCACGGCATTCTCGGCGAAGAAACCGGTATGCACCCGGGTAGCGGCGAAGGCGAAGACTACCTGTGGATCATCGACCCACTGGACGGCACCACCAACTTCCTGCGCGGCATTCCTCACTTCGCCGTCAGCATTGCCTGCAAATACCGCGGTCGCCTGGAACACGCTGTTGTTCTGGACCCGGTTCGCCAGGAAGAATTCACCGCCAGCCGTGGTCGCGGCGCCCAACTGAACGGTCGTCGTCTGCGCGTCAGCGGCCGCACCAGCCTGGACGGCGCCCTGCTGGGTACCGGCTTCCCGTTCCGCGATGACCAAATGGACAACCTCGACAACTACCTGGGCATGTTCCGCGCCCTGGTTGGCCAGACTGCCGGCATCCGCCGCGCTGGCTCGGCGAGCCTGGACCTGGCTTACGTAGCAGCCGGTCGTTTCGACGCATTCTGGGAGTCGGGCCTGTCCGAGTGGGACATGGCTGCAGGCGCCCTGCTGATCCAGGAAGCAGGCGGCCTGGTGAGCGACTTCACCGGCGGTCACGACTTCCTTGAGAAAGGCCACGTCGTTGCCGGTAACACCAAATGCTTCAAAGCAGTACTGACGGCCATCCAGCCGCACCTGCCGGCCTCGCTGAAACGCTAAGCGAGCAGCCACAAAAAAGCACCCTTCGGGGTGCTTTTTTTATGCCCTCAATTCCGGAACCTACCCCCTGTAGGAGCAAAGCTTGCTCGCGATTGCATCACCGCAACCTGGCTGAAAAAACGCGCTGCCTGCATCGCGGGCAAGCCTTGCTCCTACAGGAGTCTATGAGCGCAAATCGCGGGCACAAAAAAAGCACCCCGAAGGATGCTTCTTTTTGAATCTCAAACCTGAGTATTTAGCGATTCTCTTCGTTCTGCCCCAGGATCAGCTTGCCTTCCTTGTCGACCGGAATCTGGTTGCCCGGGTCGCGATCCATCCGCACTTTGCCTTCCTTGCCGTCCAGCGAATAACGGACGTCGTAACCTACGACCTTGTCACTGATGTCATTCACGGTGTTACACCGCGTCTGAGTCGTGGTGTAGGTGTCGCGCTCCTGCATGCCTTCCTGAACCTTGTTGCCCGCGTAACCACCGCCAACTGCACCTGCTACTGTGGCAATCTTCTTGCCGGTGCCGCCACCGACCTGATTACCGAGCAAACCACCCGCCACGGCACCCAATACGGTACCGGCGATCTGGTGTTGATCTTTCACCGGCGCTTGCCGGGTTACTGCAACATCCTTGCATACTTCACGTGGCGTCTTGATTTGTGTCTTGACCGGTTCAACGGCCAGAACTTGCGCATACTCAGGGCCGCTTTTTTTGACCAGGCTGTAGGTGGCAACAGCACCCCCGGCCGTCACACCAACAGCACCCAATACTGCACCAACCAGCATCGACTTGTTCACATGAACCTCCTGACCATCACATGCGGGACATGCCCGCGCTTCTCCTAGCCTTGGAGCATAAAAAAAGGCGCGAGTTCAACACTCGCGCCTTTTCGGCTGACAGCTGGAAAACGATAGCCGTTATGGGCGGTCGTCGACTTCCTTATCGGTAGCCACTGTAGGAATCAGATCCTCAGTGCTCAGGTTCAGCCAGATCAGCACGACGTTGGCGATGTAGATCGACGAGTACGTACCCGCCAACACACCGATAAACAGCGCGATGGAGAAGCCGAACAGGTTGTCGCCACCAAAGAACAACAGGGCCGCGATCGCCAGCAACGTGGAGATCGACGTTGCCATGGTCCGCAGCAGGGTCTGGGTAGTCGAGATGTTGATGTTCTCGATCAAGGATGCCTTGCGCAGCACACGGAAGTTCTCACGAACCCGGTCGAATACCACGATGGTGTCGTTGAGCGAGTAACCAATAATCGCCAGTACCGCCGCCAGCACCGTCAGGTCGAAGGTGATCTGGAAGAACGACAGGATACCGATGGTCACGATCACGTCGTGGATCAGCGAAACGATCGCACCGACCGCAAACTTCCACTGAAAGCGGAAAGCCAGGTAGATCAGAATGCCACCCAGCGCCATCAGCATGCCGAGGCCACCCTGGTCGCGCAGCTCTTCACCCACCTGCGGGCCGACGAACTCGACGCGCTTGACCGTCGCCGGGTTGTCGCCGCCGACTTTCAGCAGCGCTTCTGCCACTTGATGACCCAGCTGCGGGTCTTCACCCGGCATGCGCACCAGCAAATCGGTAGTCGCACCGAAGCTCTGCACGATTGCCTCGTGATAACCCGATGTAACCAGCTGCTCACGCACCTTGGTGACATCGGCCGGACGCTCGTAGGTCAGCTCGATGAGCGTACCGCCGGTGAAGTCCAGGCCCCAGTTCATGCCCTTGGTGGCGACGCTGAACAAAGCCAGCACGGTAAGGAACAATGTGACGCCGAACGCAACGTTGCGAACGCCCATGAAGTTGATTGTACGTAACATGGCAGCCCCTTAAATCCACAACTTCTTGAAGTCACGACCGCCGAAGATCAGGTTGACCATCGCGCGGGTCACCATGATGGCCGTGAACATCGAGGTAAAGATCCCGAGGGACATGGTCACTGCGAAACCTTTGACAGGGCCGGTGCCCATCGCAAAGAGAATCCCGCCGACCAACAAGGTTGTCAGGTTGGCGTCGAGAATCGCGGTGAATGCCCGGCCGAAGCCTTCGTTGATTGCCCGCTGTACACTCATGCCCGCCGCGATCTCTTCACGTATCCGCGAGAAGATCAGAACGTTGGCGTCGACAGCCATACCCATGGTCAACACGATACCGGCGATACCCGGCAGGGTCAGCGTTGCACCCAGCAGCGACATCAGAGCCAGCAGCAGCACCATGTTCACCGCCAGAGCGACGGTGGCGATGATGCCGAAGAAGCGGTAGATGGCGATGATAAACAGCGAGACAAACAGCATGCCCCACAGCGATGCATCGACACCTTTGATGATGTTGTCGGCACCCAGGCTTGGACCAATGGTACGTTCTTCAGCGAAGTACATCGGTGCAGCCAGACCACCGGCACGCAGCAGCAGAGCCAGTTCGGACGACTCGCCCTGACCGTTCAGGCCTGTAATGCGGAACTGAGCACCCAGCGGCGACTGAATGGTCGCGAGGCTGATGATCTTCTTCTCTTCCTTGAACGTCTGGACCGGCACGTCTTTCTCAACGCCATTGACCACTTGCTTGACGTAAGTGGTAACCGGACGTTGCTCGATAAAGATCACTGCCATGCTGCGACCGACGTTGCTGCGAGTCGCACGACTCATCAGCTCGCCACCGTGACCATCCAGACGGATGTTCACTTCTGGCGTGCCTTGCTCGCCGAAGCCAGCCTTGGCGTCAGTCACCTGGTCGCCAGTGATGATCAAGCCACGCTCAATCTGTGCCGGAGGACGATTGCCTTCACGGAACTCGAAGGTTTCGGAAGTGGCTTTCGAAGCGCCTGGCTCAGCAGCCAGACGGAATTCAAGGTTGGCCGTCTTGCCGAGGATACGCTTGGCTTCGGCAGTGTCCTGCACGCCCGGCAGCTCAACCACGATGCGGTTGGCGCCCTGACGCTGAACGATCGGTTCAGCAACACCCAGCTCGTTGACGCGGTTACGTACCGTGGTCAAGTTCTGCTTGATGGAGTATTCGCGGATTTCCGCCAGCTTGGCCGGGGTCATCGCCAGACGCAGTACCGGTTGGCCATTGAGGTCGGCCGGAACAATGTCGAAATCGTTGAAGCTCTTGCGGATCAGCGTACGGGCTTGTTCGCGGGCTGCTTCATCAGTGAAACCCAGCTGAATGGCACCGTTGAGTTGCGGCAGGCTGCGATAGCGCAGTTTCTCTTTACGCAACAGGCTCTTGACGTCGCCTTCGTAGACTTTCAGGCGCGCATCGAGCGCTTTGTCCATGTCCACTTCGAGCAGGAAGTGCACACCACCGGACAAGTCCAGACCCAGCTTCATCGGGTGCGCGGCCAGGCTGCGCAGCCATTGCGGGGTGGTTTGTGCCAGGTTCAGTGCAACGACGTAGTCATCACCCAATGCCTTGCGCACGACGTCTTTGGCAGGTAGCTGATCTTCAGCCTTGGTCAGACGAATCAAACCGCCCTTGCCGTTTGCTGCCAGGGTGGCAGCCTTGACGTTGATCCCGGATTCCTTGAGCGCTGCGCCCACACGGTCCAGATCAGCCTGAGTGACCTGCAGCGAAGTGCTTGCACCGCTGACCTGAATGGCCGGGTCATCAGGATATAGATTGGGAGCGGAATAAATCAGACCGACCGCTAGCACCGCCAGGATCAGAATGTATTTCCACAGAGGGTATTTGTTCAGCATCACGCCGCCCGCTTATGACGCGGGGCGCCTTGCGCGCCCCGTCGATTGAGTAGAAGTTGAAACTTAGATCGCTTTCAGCGTGCCTTTTGGCAGCGTGGCGGCGATGGCGCCTTTCTGGAATTTCATTTCGATGGTGTCGGAAACTTCCAGAACAACGAAGTCGTCTGCCACTTTAGTGATCTTGCCGGCGATACCACCGGTGGTCACAACTTCGTCGCCTTTCTGCAGGCTGCTCAGCAGGTTTTTCTGCTCTTTGGCGCGCTTGGCCTGTGGACGCCAGATCATCAGGTAGAAGATGACCAGGAAACCGACCAGGAAAATCCACTCAAAACCGCCACCCATTGGGCCTGCAGCAGGTGCAGCAGCGTCAGCCATGGCATTAGAGATAAAAAAGCTCATTTAGCACTCCAGTTGCAAATGTTGAATCTTGGGGTCAGGAAACTCAGTCCAAAGGCGGAACAGGAAGCCCGCGTTTGGCGTAGAAGGCATCGACAAAGGCGGCCAATGTACCCTGTTGAATAGCCTCGCGCAAACCAGCCATAAGCACCTGGTAATGGCGCAAATTGTGGATGGTATTCAACATGCTACCCAGCATTTCGCCGCACTTGTCCAGATGGTGCAGATAAGCACGGGAGAAGTTCTGGCAGGTGTAGCAATCGCAGGTCGGATCCAGCGGCGAATCATCATGGCGATGGAACGCGTTACGGATCTTCAGCACGCCTGTATCAATGAACAGATGCCCATTGCGGGCATTACGGGTTGGCATCACGCAATCGAACATGTCCACACCGCGGCGCACACCCTCAACCAGATCTTCCGGTTTGCCAACGCCCATAAGGTAACGAGGTTTGTCAGCCGGCATCTGACCCGGCAGGTAGTCGAGCACCTTGATCATCTCGTGTTTCGGCTCGCCCACCGACAGACCGCCGATGGCCAGGCCATCAAAGCCGATGTTGTCGAGACCTTCCAGGGAACGCATGCGCAGATCCTGATGCATACCGCCCTGAACAATGCCGAACAGCGCCGCCGTGTTGTCGCCATGGGCTTCTTTCGAACGCTTGGCCCAACGCAACGACAGCTCCATCGAGACCCGCGCGACGTCTTCGTCAGCCGGGTAAGGCGTGCATTCGTCGAAAATCATCACGATGTCCGAGCCCAGATCGCGCTGGACCTGCATCGACTCTTCCGGGCCCATGAACACTTTGGCGCCATCAACCGGAGAAGCGAAGGTCACGCCCTCCTCCTTGATCTTGCGCATCGCGCCCAGGCTGAACACCTGAAAACCGCCGGAGTCGGTCAGAATCGGGCCTTTCCACTGCATGAAATCGTGCAGGTCGCCGTGCTTCTTGATCACTTCGGTGCCAGGACGCAGCCACAAGTGGAAGGTGTTACCCAGAATGATTTCCGCGCCCGTGGCGGTGATATCCCGCGGCAACATGCCCTTGACCGTGCCATACGTGCCCACCGGCATGAACGCCGGGGTCTCGACGGTACCGCGCGGGAAGGTCAAACGACCGCGACGAGCCTTGCCGTCGGTGGCAAGAAGCTCAAAAGACATGCGACTGGTGCGACTCATTCTGTTTCCTCAGGGCCACGTGGTGCGGGATTACGGGTGATAAACATCGCATCACCGTAGCTGAAAAAGCGGTAACCATGCTCAACGGCGGCTTTATAAGCGGCCATGGCTTCGGGATAACCGGCGAACGCCGAAACCAGCATCAACAGCGTGGATTCGGGCAAATGGAAGTTGGTGACCAGGGCATCGACCACATGAAACGGCCGGCCCGGGTAGATAAAAATGTCGGTATCGCCACTGAACGGCTTGAGCACGCCATCGCGCGCGGCACTTTCCAGGGAACGCACACTGGTGGTCCCCACCGCCACCACGCGACCACCGCGAGCGCGGCAGGCTTCGACGGCATCGACCACGTCCTGACCGACTTCCAGCCACTCGCTATGCATGTGGTGGTCTTCGATCTTCTCGACGCGCACCGGCTGGAACGTGCCAGCGCCGACGTGCAAGGTCACGAACGCAGTCTCGACGCCCTTGGCGGCAATCGCCTCCATCAGCGGCTGATCGAAATGCAGCCCCGCCGTCGGCGCCGCCACCGCGCCCAAACGCTCGGCGTAGACCGTCTGATAACGCTCACGGTCCGAGCCTTCATCCGGGCGGTCTATATAAGGAGGCAACGGCATGTGCCCGACGCGATCGAGCAGCGGCAACACCTCTTCGGCGAACCCCAGTTCAAACAGCGCATCGTGACGCGCCAGCATCTCGGCTTCGCCACCGCCGTCGATCAGGATCTTCGAACCCGGCTTCGGCGACTTGCTGGACCGTACATGGGCCAGCACGCGATGACTGTCGAGCACCCGCTCCACCAGAATTTCCAGCTTGCCGCCGGAAGCCTTCTGACCAAACAGTCGCGCCGGAATCACCCGGGTATTGTTGAACACCATCAAATCGCCCGGGCGCAAATGCTCGAGCAAATCAGTGAATTGACGGTGCGCCAGGGCGCCGCTGACCCCATCAAGGGTCAACAGACGACTGTTGCGACGCTCAGCCAAAGGATGGCGAGCGATCAGCGAATCAGGGAGTTCGAAAGTAAAGTCAGCAACGCGCATGATGGGGTTCGTCTAGCAGGGGCCGGAAGTCTAGCCGAAATAGTGAAAATTCTCTATGTACCTGATTGACCGACGGTAATCTCATCTCTATACTTCGCCGCCATTGAGCCCTGATGGCGGAATTGGTAGACGCGGCGGATTCAAAATCCGTTTTCGCAAGAAGTGGGAGTTCGAGTCTCCCTCGGGGCACCATTTGCAGTACATAGACGACTACCAGCGTCTACGCAACACCCCTAGAGCCCGCCAACTGCGGGCTTTTTGGTCTCTGGGGTTCCATCCCCGTCCCTTGCAAGCTAGCCTCTTTTTGGTACATTTTCTGTACAGATTCCAGTTCGAGAACCGGAGGTGTACAGCCATGCCCCTCACCGCCTTGCAAGTCAAAGCGTCCAAGCCTGCCGACAAGCAATACACGCTGAGTGATAGTTCGGGTCTTGCCCTTCTAGTCCAGCCGAACGGCCACAAGTACTGGCATTTCCGCTATTCGTATCATGGTCGCCCGGCGCGCATGTCATTGGGCGTCTACCCGAGCATCTCCTTGCAGGAAGCTCGTGAACGGGCTGCTGAATGCCGGAAGCTGCTCAAGGACGACATCAACCCTGGCGCCAAGCGGCGGGATGACAAGCAGCAGCAACGGGAGGCTGGGCTCAACACCTTCAGGCGAGCGACGGAGTACTGGTATCAGTTCAAGGCCGACTCCGGCCGCAGCCATGCGACGCTAAAGAAGATTCGCGACTACCTCGACAAGGATCTGCTACCGGCACTCGGCGAGATGCAGCTGGAGCACATTACTCGCGCCGACTGCGCGAAGTTGCAGGCCAGCATCGAAAAGCGCGGGGCGTTCAATGTGGCAGACAAGGCTCGGACCTGGCTCAAGCAGATTTTCAGTCAGGCGATTGCGCGGGGGTTGTGCGAACACAATCCAGCTTCAGAACTTCATGCCATCGCGTTGGCGCCGCCTTCCCCTGAGCACTATCCGCATTTGCGTGAAAGCGAGCTGCCGGAATTTCTTCAGGCGCTGAGCAAGACCACCAGCCGGTTGCCGTCGAGGATTGCTTCGTGGATGGCAATACTGACGGCGAGCCGACCCGGCATGGTTCGGTATGCGACGTGGGATGAAATCGATTTTGAAGAGGGGACGTGGACCATACCGGCTGAACGCATGAAGATGCGCCGGGACTATGTCAGTCCCCTGCCCCATCAACTGATCGCGATGCTGATCAAGCTGCACCAATGCACTGGACGCAGCCGCTACCTGTTTCCGGGTAGTGGTGAGAAACGGCCCGTCATCAGCGAGAACACGATCAATCTGGTGTTTGCCAAGATTGGCTATAAAGGGCGGATGGTGAGCCATGGCGTTCGCCACACCGCGAGCACGCTGCTGCGCGAACATGGGTGGCTGAAGGATCATGTTGAAAGTCAACTGGCGCATGTCGAGGGTGGCATTGCTGGGGAGTACAACCAGGCGCTGTACCTGACGCAACGGCGGATCATGATGCAGTGGTATGCCGATTATCTCGATGCGCTCAGGGTTGGGATTACGGCGAGCCTGCGGGATCAGTTTGATACGCGGGTTAATCAGTTTCTGTCGCGTAAGTCTTCGGAGCTTCTCGGGGTCAACGCGGTCGGTGGCGGCATCAGCACCTTGGAAGATGAGCGTGGCGCATTCCAGCACTAACACGTCAGTGAAATCTCCACAGCTTTGCCTTCCACGCGGGCCCTTCCAAGCGGGGCTGCAAGCCGCCCTGCTTGGAAGGACCTCACTTGAAAAATCTAAAAATCAGCGTAACCGTCTTCTAGAAACCAAGGATTTCCATAGACAGCTTATGTCATTCGCAGCCGCAGAATTCTCAAAAAATCGAGCCTTGACCCTGTCTATCGGCGAGCGTAGAAAAGATCGGGCAAAGCGCTGTCGTTGACAGCAACCCAGGTAGCCAGAACCTTCAAGGCTACGCCACTCCGTGGTGGTTCTCCCCAAGTGCGATTAGCGTCCGGCGGCTCGCACGGTCACAGCGATGTGATGGATGCCTACTTCTATCAGAGCGCCTACTGCGGCAACTCATTCCCTTTCATAGCTGCCCTGCAGCAACCTATCCGCTTGGTCATTTCATTGCGCCAACCTGCGCCCGTCTCTTTCTCCCGGAAAGAGACGGGCGCTCCTACCGCTGCTGCAGCCCAACTCGTACAAGGCTTTGCGGCACTTCCCCTCGCGACAATCGGCGTGACAAACACCGAAGTCACCAGCAACAGCGATGCAGATGATGGTGCCGCAGCCCAAGGAATGGACTGCACCTGACTGACAGTCAGGCATGTCCCGGTCATCGCATCACTGCCTTCACCCGACTCAGGATCTCGCGGCACTGGTCTCGTCAGCCAGTGCAGCCTCCACCCGCCCACTTCTTTGGAAGTGCTCAGGAGGCCAGATCATGAGATGCCCAAGCTCTCGGTCGTAAAGAGCCGCTAGTCCCGCGTGAGTGGACAACCCTCACAGGTCGCAGGGGCCTTGATCCCTGATAACACTCAACATTCGTGGCGGGATGACGTGGGGAAGATTTCAAAGGTTTTGGCTTCGAGAGGAGTTTGATCATGGCACTGGTGGGCAGGCGAGATGGGCGCAATTTTGGCTATGGTCGGCAACTGAGTTATGCCGGGCCGCAGGCATTGCGCGATCTGTTTGACGGCGGACATTACGGCACGGTCAAAGCGCACAGTGATCGCTGGCAGGCATTTGTACGTTGGTGCCGCTCGAAGGATGGGTCGGGGTTTAACGATGCGCGACAGATTGATCGGCAGACCTTGCTGGACTACGCCGGACATCTGCGCCAACAAGTTGAACGAGGTGAGCTGGCCCTCGCCACTGCGCAAAACCGGTTGTCCAGTGTGAATCGGACCATGGCTGCGCTTCGCGGTAATCAGTATGTGAAGGTCGTGAGTCCGAGCAAGGCCTTGGGAATGCGGCGCACCAGTGTTCGTCGCTCGGTACCGCAAGGCCAAGACCGCGAACAAGTGAAGCGGATCGTCGACGTGCTTTGCGAACATCAGTACCCGCGCGCCGCCGCCATCGCACAATTGGCACGTGCCACTGGCATGCGTTTACGCGAGGCGATTTTGGCCGACCTTCCTCGACTGCAACGCGAAGCCGAGCAACTCGGCAGGATCAACATCCAGGATGGCACCAAAGGTGGCCGCTCGGGAGCCTCGGCCCCTCTGTGGATCACGGTAGATGAGCACATCCGCGACACACTGGCATTCGCCCTTCAAGTCTCGCCTTTCGGTAGCCGCAACCTGCTGGCACCGAACGAGAGCTACCTCGATTTCCAACGGGAAATCGTCCGCCCCGCCCGAGATATCCTCCATACGCACAACCTCAAAGGCTTCCACGAACTGCGCGCGGCTTATGCGTGCGAACGCTATGAGCAGATCACCCATCACCTAGCGCCCATCAACGGTGGCACGTGCAGGCGCCTCGATCCACGCCTTGATCAAGAGGCACGCTTACAAATCAGCTATGAGCTGGGACACGGTCGAATCGACGTGGTATCGGCGTACATCGGTGGTCGGGTATGAATAAACCATTCGATATGGAGATCTTCTTGGCTGGGGCACTGACTGGAGCACATGCCACACGCGAACGTCACATCCGCCAGGCCAAGACTATTCAAGCAGCGATTTCTGAACGCTGGAACCGAGATAATCCATGGACATGGCAAAGAAAGCATCTCGTTTGGTTTTTGAACCACCACATGAACTCAAACTCGAAATCGACGCGCTACTACTACCTGCTGACCACAAGCCTGATCACTCTGCGCCTAGGAAAATCCTGGAATTTTCAACGTTAGCCGAATGCCAGCAAACTGCGCGCTCTGTATCCCTCACCGGCAGATTGAGCCAGCCAACGATTTGATTGGGATTAGGGCGGGCCTCTTGAGCCCCTGAACCTAACCTCTGTTGTTTGATAACCTCTATGTTTTACTGATGGACTGAGGGTTGTAGCTCGAGGCTACAGGCTTCACCTGAGACGTAGAGGCTGAAGGCGGTGATAGACACTAGTCTGGTGGCGAAGCTAAGGGCTGAGAATGCAAGATTGGTTGCCTTGCTGGATGCTCATGGCATCGAATGGCGCCCGCCTGCTGAGCCAGTCAAGATAGCGATTGTCCAAGCAGAACAATCACAGCAACTCGATACTGATGGAAAGCTTGCCCTATTCCGAAGCTTGTTTCGTGGTAGGACGGACGTTTATCCCAGCCGCTGGGAAAGCAAGGCAGGCAAATCAGGATACGCACCCGCTTGCGCAAACGAATGGAGGCCTGGCGTTTGTGAGAAGCCCCGAATTAAATGTGGCGACTGCGGTAACCGTCAGCTGCTTCCGCTGACTGATGAGGTGGTCTATCGCCATCTGGCGGGCGAAGTGGTCGTTGGTATCTACCCCCTACTCTCTGATGACACTTGTTATTTTTTGGCGGTCGACTTCGATGAGGCCGAATGGCGTGATGATTCCAAAGCTTTTGTGCAGTCATGCCATGAGCTGAACGTCCCGGTGGCGCTGGAAATATCGCGCTCAGGCCAAGGGGCTCATGGCTGGATTTTCTTTGAGCGTAATGTTCCTGCCTGCGATGCGCGCCGCCTCGGTGCCGCAATCATCAGTCATGCCTGTGAGCGCACCCGGCAGTTGGCGCTCAGCTCCTATGATCGACTGTTTCCAAACCAGGACTATATGCCCAAAGGCGGCTTTGGAAATCTCATCGCGCTCCCTTTACAAAAGCGGGCCAGGGCCCAAAACAATAGCGTTTTTGTAGACGACTCGCTTGAGCCTCATCCTGATCAATGGGCTTTCCTGGCATCGATTCAGCGCATGAGTCCAGAAGATATCCAGCCCGTTATTATCCAGGCGATGGGTAATCGGGACCCTCTAGGGGTCGCCTATGTCGATGACGAAGGTGATGCAGAACCTTGGAAAGGTCGTGAATCGAGATCACGTAAATTGACATGCCCGTTACCTGCTGCTGTCAACATCACGCTGGCTAACTTAATTTACTTTGAAAAGTCGGAATTGCCACAGTCATTGGCAAACCAGCTTGTCCGGCTCGCTGCCTTTCAAAATCCCGAGTTCTACAAAGCTCAGGCCATGCGCATGTCAGTGTGGAACAAGCCAAGAATTATCGGCTGTGCCCAGAACTTCCACAAACATATTGCGTTACCACGTGGCTGTTTGGATGCTGCGCTGGAGCTTTTAGGGGAAAACGGGGTTACCCCTATTCTTAAAGACGAACGCTTCGCGGGCGACCCCATCGACGTAAGTTTTCTCGGGACCCTGCGTTCTGACCAAGAGGCTGCTGTCAGCGCAATGCTAAGTCATGACACCGGTATCCTCTGCGCACCGACTGCTTTCGGTAAAACGGTGAGTGCTGCTGCGTTGATTGCCGCACGTGGCATTAACACGTTGGTGCTTGTGCATCGGACGGAACTGTTAAGGCAGTGGCAAGAGCGCTTGCAGGCGTTTTTGGGAGTCGGGAATGGTGTCGTTGGTACTCTTGGGAGCGGAAAAGCGAAGCTTACCGGCATCATCGACATTGCCGTAATGCAGTCGTTATCGCGAAAAGGCGAGATCAGCGATCAGGTAAAAAACTACGGCCAGATCATTGTTGATGAGTGTCATCACCTATCAGCAGTGTCATTCGAGGCACTACTGAGGAGCGCGACCGCGCGGTACGTGCTGGGACTCACGGCAACCCCAGTGCGCCGAGATGGGCAGCAGCCTATTATTTTCATGCAGTGTGGACCGATCCGACATTCTGCTGCTCGACCAGCGAGTGCGCCTCATGACCTATCTGTCGTGCCTCGATTGCTATCCAAACCAATAGTGGTCCCCGACGGCTTTGGGATTCAGGACGTTTTTCGGCATCTAGCCGACGACTCTGAGCGGACAGCCAAAATCGTCTCGGAGATTGAGCTGGCGTACAGCGAGGGTAGAAAAATTCTAGTGCTAACGGAGCGGACTGAACATGTAGATGCCCTTGAATTAGAATTGAAACAGCGCGTGCATAACCTTTTCACGCTTCATGGGCGAGTGCCTAAGAAACAGCGCATTTCCCGTATGCATGAGCTTGAGTCCCTTCCCCCTGATGCTCCACGAGTGCTGTTGGCAACAGGAAAACTAGTAGGTGAAGGCTTCGATCACCCGCCGTTGGACACGCTGGTGCTGGCAATGCCCATCTCATGGAAGGGAATCCTTCAGCAATATGCGGGGCGGTTGCATCGATCGCACGCCGATAAGGCCAACGTGCGAGTGATCGACTTCGTTGACGGGGGGAATGTCGCACTGCTGAGGATGTGGGATAAGCGCCAGGCGGGTTACAAAGCGATGGGCTACCGTATGGCTGATTCCATGGTCACCATGGACCTACTCTAACGTGGTTGACAGTTGACATTAACGCGGCGGTTTGCGAACAGATTGAGCACTCAGTGCGGCTTTGCCGCACCGAACACCGCCATGACTCGCGACAGCGCCGTGTCGGTGCCGGCGCACATGTCCATGGGCTCGATGGCGAGCCAGATGGAATCGATGCGAATCATCGCATCAGTCCGCGAACGAACTGGGCACAACCCTTGGGATCGGTAGCAGGCCATTTCACCGTCAGCGTTTTTTGCCCGGACGGCACCTCGATGCTGACTGACCTCTCTGCCTGACTTTTCGGTTCTACTTTCAACGGGATAAAAGCGGGCAAGTTTGCGAGCTGCTGCTCGCGGAAAAGTGGCAATCATTTGCGCACGACATTGGCGTTGATGCCGTGGTTCAGAGCGACTCTGGCTACAGAGGCTAAAAATGTGTCCACTTAAATTTAAGTGGACACCATCGCCTTAAGCGACGGCGTCAGGAAGGTGTGTTCCCGCCGGTGACTCTGTAATGCCCCCTCGCTTACTAAGACTTTACAGCTACGCTTCTCAGACTCCACCTCGATTGAGGCGCTTAGGAGTTTTGCTGAGCTGAAAAAGGCCTTCAAGGGCTAAAGAGAATGGGTTGTAGCTTGTGCTGCAATATGGGCCAGGTCACAACGAAAAACGAGTCGATGATTCCACGCTGGGGCATTCCATGGTTACGCAAGAGTTTGAGCGGTGGTTGACCACGTTATCCAGTAGTTCTGTGACGGAGATGTTTCTTTGGGTCACCATCGGGGTATTGGTCATCTCCCTCTTACAGGGAGCCAAGGGGCGTCACTCGCAGTTTCTTGAGTATGCCCCGACGTTGATGACGTCATTGGGCATACTCGGCACCTTTATCGGCGTGGTTATCGGACTTCTGCATTTCGATACGCAAAACATCGACCAGAGCATCCCTAAGCTGCTTGATGGGCTTAAAACGGCCTTTATCACCAGTATCGTGGGGATGTTGGCAGCTATGATTTTTAACGCGATGGACGCTTGGAAGTTTGCACCCAGGCGCCAGGCGAATGGGGTTAAACATGATGTAACTCCGAGCGATATCCATGCGGCGTTGGAGCAACAAACAGCACTTTTACAGCAGCTTTCTCAGGGGCTTTCCGGTAGCGAAGAAGGCTCTTTGGTTGGGCAGGTAAGGTTTCTGCGGGCAGATGTTGGTGATTTTTCCCGTGATGCTAAAGCCTTCAATGCCGAGTTCAGCCGCAAGCTATGGCAGGAAATGGCGAACTTTGCCGAGATGATGTCGAGATCTGCCACCAGCCTGATCATCGAGGCGCTCCAGCAGGTGATCCAGGACTTCAATAACAATCTGATGGAGCAGTTCGGCGAAAACTTTAAGGCGCTGGATGCTTCGGTCAAAAAGCTGGTGGATTGGCAGATCGAATACAAAAGTCAGGTTGAGCAGATGTCCGAGCAGTACCAGCAGAGTGTCGACTCGCTGGTATCTACACGACAGGCTGTTGCGGGCATTTGGGAGGAGTGCAAGGAAATCCCGCTGGCGATGGCTGAGCTGCGCGATGTACTGCTGGTCAACCAGCATCAGATTCAAGAGCTTCAACGGCACCTGGATGCCTTTATCCAGATGCGCGATGCCGCGGTGAATGCTGTGCCCACCATCCAGGCGAAAGTCGAGGAAATCGGCGATCAGCTGCTACGGGGTGCCGGCCAGATGAAGGTGGCGATGGAGGCTGGGGTTGATCAGCTAAGCCATGCGGTTACGGGGGCCTCCGGCCAGCTTGAAGCTTCGTCGCTTTCTGTGCAGGAGAAGCTTGAGGATGTAGGGCAGAAATTGCTAAACGGGTCCAATGAAATGCGGGTGGCCCTGGAAGACGGTGCAGAGGACTTCCGTAATTCAGTAAGCACTACTCAAAGTGCTTTCGCTGAGCTTTCTCATACGGTTAAAAACACTTCTGAGCAGCTGTCCGAAACCCTCAAAGACACGGCGATGGAAGTCTCCAATACCTCCCGCGACATGCTTGGCCACATGCAGGGCTCTGTGCAGGGTATGCAGAAGGACATCAGCCAAACTGCAAAGAACATGGAAGAACACTCACAGCAGGTTCACGAACAGTTCCGCAGGACCGCTAGTGAGTTCGAGAAATCCAACAGTTCTGTTGTGCTGTTGGTTGCGCAGACAGCTTCGCGCATTCAAGACGAGATCAAGCTGAGCTCGGAAAGCATGCTCCAGGCTGCTCGTCAACAAATTGAGCAGAGCATGTCAGGCCTTGATGCGCACATGCGGGATGCCGTGGGTAAAACGGGCACGACGATCAATAAGCAGCTTGAACAATTGGAAATGGCAACAGCTCGTGAAATCGAGAAGGCCATGACCGATATGGGCAGCTCACTTGTGCAGATCACCAGTCGTTTTGTGAAGGATTACGAACAAATGGTTGGGCGGATGGATGATGTAATCCGCATGAATGGCACTCAAGGCCGCTAACCATGGACGAAATCTTCGGCACTCACCAGAAGGCGCGTAAACAGGACAGCGAACACTGGATATCCATGTCAGACCTGATGGCGGGGCTGATGATGGTGTTTTTGTTGATCTCGGTGGCGTATATGCGCTACGTGCAGATTGAGCGCGACAAGATCAAAGAAGTCGCAGTGGCCTATCAGAACAGCCAGGTGGCGCTCTACGAGGCGTTGAATACAGAGTTTGCTGAGGAATTACCAAAGTGGGATGCGGAAATCGACAAGACCACCCTTGAATTTCGCTTCAAGTCGCCTGACGTGCTGTTTGATACTGGGCAGATCACCTTGAAGACTAACTTCAAGACAATCCTTGATGAGTTCTTTCCGCGCTATTTGGAGGTGCTGAATGGCTTCAACAAGAACATTACCGAAGTCAGAATTGAGGGGCACACCAGTCGCGTCTGGAGTGGTGCGGTATCCCCTGAAGCTGCTTACTTTAACAATATGGAGTTATCCCAGGGCCGCACACGAGCAGTGCTGCAGTATCTCTACAGTATGTCCGCAGTCACTGAGCAGCGTGACTGGATCAAGTCTGTTTTCGCCGCCGTTGGTTTTTCTTCTGCGCACCCTGTTCTCAATGCTGAAGGTCTGGAGGATGGAGAGCGCTCCCGTCGGGTGAGCTTCCGTGTGGTGACCAATGCCGAATTGCAGATCAGGAAGATCATCCAGGAGTAGCAATGCGGATCTTGATCAACTTTTCTGAGCTGAAACGTCTAGCACGAGTGCTCAATCCAACCCCTGTGGATTTTTCTCTGGTGAATCACTCGACCGACTTTAAGCCGATCGATGATCAACTCGGTGAAGGGATTGAGATTGATATCGAGACCATCGAGACTGAGTTCAATCTGCTGTCCTACCACGGTAGACAGGTGCTGCTGTACATCAAGGACCATACGGGAAAGCTACTTGCCACCCAAGCTAACCCCGAACACGGAAACCGTTTCCATATCGCGCACTGCCATACTCTAGAAGATATGAAGCAGAAGAATCGCTTCCAGCGTTATGTGGCTACCAACAAGCTGACTGGGCGGTTTCAGATTGAGGACTCTACGGTCTGGGGGGGGCTGAGCAAGGTCGAAGTAGAGTTAAAAGTCTGCAAATATTGTCTGCAGAAGCTGAATTATCTTGGATCTGCAGATTACCAGCCTCGTCAGAAGGCATTCAGTGAGTTCTCACTGAAAGACTTCTTCAGTCGCTACAGTTCATGCTTTTTATACATGCCGAAAGCCTGGGCCGAAGATATGAGCTTTGGCTACTCAAGCGACTGGAAGGAAACATCCAAACTCGTGCGCAAGGCAGCGAACTACACCTGTTCTGAGTGCGGGATCGGCTTAGCAAGCTACCCCGGCTTGTGCCATGTACACCATGTGAATGGCGTAAAGTCAGACAACTCCCCTGAAAATTTGCAGGTTCTCTGTAAAGACTGCCATCGCCGTAAGCCACTGCATTCCGGAATTTTTGTCAGCCACGGCGAGATGCAGATCATTACGAGCCTTCGTCGACAAGCCGAGAAGCTTGGAGTTGATGATTGGGGCGAGGTGACTGACCTAAGTGATCCGGCAGTGCACGGCGACCTTGAACTCATGCGCAAGCAAGGCTTTCGACCACCTATTGTTGGACATGAAGTCCAGAACGAACGTGGAGAGGTGATTGCAGAACTCGAAGTGGCCTGGCCAGAAAAGAGGATCGGTATTTCCATCAAGGAAATATTGGTTCCTGGTTGGAGGATTTATCGCGTTGGCGATATTTGTGGTCGCTAGAAAAAAAAGGGTGGGCATATGATGCATTGTGTGCCGCGCAGGGAAAGGCATAAGGACAAGTTATGACAATCAGCCAGGTCAAGGTTGCGTTGGGGGATGGGTTTCTTGAGTCCTTTGCCGCAATTCCTCGCAGCAAACAGAAGAAGGTGATGGAGTTCGTTTCCAAGTTCCGGCAAAACCCGACTTCCACAGGTATCAATTACGAAAGAATCAATGATGCTCGGGATGGTAATTTCCGCTCGGTACGTATCGATCAGGATTTCCGCGGAATTGTGCTCAAGCCGGACAGAGGCAAGGTGTATGTGCTGCTGTGGGTAGACAAGCACGATGATGCCTATGACTGGGCACGACGGTATCGCTGCAACATTCATCCGCAGACCGGGGTTTTGCAGCTGTTTGAAGTCCGTACTGAATATGCTCCTCTGGCTGCGACACCAGAACCAATATCAAAGCTGGCTGATGTGCCTCCGGTAGCGCCGCTGTTCCAGTTGGATGATGAAGTACTGCTGAGCCTTGGCGTACCCAAGGAAAGCCTGGGTCTGGTCAAGCAGCTTCGTAGTGAAGAGGCTTTGGAAGCTCTCGATAAACGCTTGCCGATTGAGGCATTTGAAGCGCTCTACATGCTGGCAGCAGGCATGGACATACAGCAGGTGCTCGACGACTATGCTGTGGCTAAGGATACTCCTGCTGTCGATACCGAAGACTTCGTCGCGGCCCTTGAACGGCCGGCTTCGCAGCGCCGGTTTTACGTCCTGGAAGACGAACTGGAACTGATTCAGATGCTGGAAGCGCCGCTTGAGCGTTGGCGGGTATTTTTGCATCCCTCCCAACGCAACCTGGTAGAGCGTAAGTGGAATGGGCCCGTACGGGTGCTGGGCGGCGCTGGTACTGGTAAGACTGTAGTTGCCATGCACCGTGCCCGATGGTTGGCGCAGAAGGTCTTGGAAAAAGATGAGCGCCTGCTATTCACCACATTCACCAGTAATCTAGCCATGGATATCAAGGAAAACCTGAAAAAAATCTGTTCACCAGATGTGTTAGAGCGAATTGAAGTCCGGAATCTGGATTCTTGGGTGAGTCAGTTTGTGAAGCGCCATGGCTATCCTTCAAGCATCGTTTATCCGGGGGGAAAGGACGGTAACTATGATCGGTGCTGGGATGCAGCAACTCAGCTGGTACCGGCGTCGTTAGGTCTACCCATCAGCTTTTACCGGGAAGAATGGGAGCGAGTTGTCTTACCTCAGCGGTTGATGGAGCGGCAGGCCTATTTATTGGCTAGTCGGGTTGGCCGCGGAGTAGCGCTCAATCGCAAGCAGCGAGCGGAGATCTGGCCCGTATTTGAAGTAGTGCGTGTTCAGCTTGCTCAGCGCAAATTGGCTACAGTCGAAGACGCTATTCACGATGCGATTGATCTGATCGAGCGCGGAGCAGAGGCTCGTCAGTATCGGTGTGTAGTTGTGGATGAGGGCCAGGACTTTGGACCTGAAGCTATGAGCCTCATCCGCCGTCTTGCCAAAGAGCAGGAGAACGACCTTTTTATTGTTGGGGATGGACATCAGCGGATTTATAAGCGTCGAGCCAGTCTGGGGCGCTGTGGAATCAACATCCGTGGACGTGGTAAGAAGCTTCGCATCAACTACCGAACGACAGAAGAAATCCGCCGATTTGCCACTGCTCTACTTGAAGGGACAGAAGTGGATGACCTCGACGGTGGTCTGGATGGTGTAACGGATTACCGATCTTTGGTGCATGGTGAGAAGCCGCAGATCTACCATGCACCTTCGCTACAAGCCGAAAGCGAGTGGCTAGCAGCTGAAATCCGCATCCTTCTAGAGGAAGGGTTTTGCCTGCAGGATATCTGTGTCGTAGCTCGTACGAACAACCTGCTTAAGGCCTATGAGAAGGTACTAGGCGAGCAGGGTATTGAAACTCGCTGGCTTTCTCGTCAGCAGGCCGATGATCGAAGCCAAGGTGGGGTGCGACTTGCCACCATGCATCGCATCAAAGGCCTGGAGTTTAAGTGCGTATTTATGGTGGGCATCAACGAGGGTGTTGTACCGCTAGCTATGGCCGTTCAGGCGACTGATGATCCTGTCGAGCATCGCTTACTGGATCTTAACGAACGAGCTCTACTCCATGTGGCGGCGACCCGTGCCGTTAGGCATTTGCTGATATCCAGTCATGGTATTCCTAGTCCCTACTTGAGCGCTTGAAAAACTCTGGCTAATAGATTTATAGGTGAAAGAATTAATGCATGTAGAGCAGGGCACGTGCAGGTCCCTATGCATGGATGTCCGCAGCAGGTAGAAAGTTTCTTGTAGCGACAGGTCAGGCTCCGCCAAACCCGATTGCTTTGTTAACAACAATGACTCACACAACATGCATCTCGTCGGAAATCAGAAAGGCGAAATCTGGAATCTTCCATCCACCAAACTCCATTGATGTAAATCACTCAAATTTACACTTTTCCGTATATTAAAAAGTGTACATGTGCTTTTATAGATATTAATCAAATGCTTAACCTATTTTTCGAGTCCCCCTCGGGGCACCAAAATTAAGAAAGGTCTTGCTTTGCAAGGCCTTTTTTTTCGTCTGTAGAAAAGTGAGCCAACCCCGCCGCCGCGTAGGAGCTGCCGAAGGCTGCGATCTCTTGATTTTGTCTTTTCGGTGCTACAGCCCCAAACCGCTCGCTAACGAACCAAGGATTCACACAATGGAATTGCCACTGGAAACCGTTGCCCTTTTCGCCCTCAAGCTGGCTTATGAGACGGAAGGTGAAAGTCCGATTCTGCGGGATGATCCGATCATGAGTGATTATGAGCGGGAGGTGTTTGGGTTGTTAGTGCGGCGGGGGGACGTTGAGGGGATTCGGTTTAGGGTGGCGCATTGTGTGGGGTTGGCGCTGGACGCTTTGGGCGGGGTTGAGACGCCGCTGGGGCGGGAGTTATATCGGTTGTCTGCTGATTTTGGCAATGCTCGGACGATGAAGCAGCTTGATGCCCCACTCATTGCGCTTAAGGATTACTTGAAAGACATCCAATAACAATAAATCAAAGGAGTTGCAAAAAAAACGCGTACGCCGGATTGGGGCTGAGACGTTGGCCGTCACGCATGGACGATTATCATATCTGTCCCTTTTCTCCATTCGCTCTTGTTGCCATCTCTCTTGCTCGACCTCTGAGATCTGTCCAAGCCCCCCCTCCGTAGAAAATGTGGATTGGACCAAAGTCCCTTACTGAAATGCTGACCGCTCGATGGTGCTTCCGCTCGCCGGTCGACATGGCATAATGCTACCAGCCGTGGCGGATGGAGGATGTCATCTCATGGCCCATGGAAAAATCAAGGACGAACTATTATGACTAAATTAAAATCCCCTCCTTCATCTAAAAATTGCTCAAAGCGCGGTTTTCCCAGTGCGCTAAACGAGTATCAAAAACATAAAACCTAAACTCTCTTCGATAAAGCTCAAAAGCTCTAATCTTTATGGAATGCATACTGCATACCCAATAGCTAGTAAAACAGTCTCGGACAGGTGCACATGGGGCATTTAGAAAAAACGGCTGCAGATAAAAGTTCATTAGGCTTTGAATATCAAGACTTAGTTCTGGTGGATATATTAATTAGCCTAAAACCCGGCGAGCAGATTGGCCTAGAGGTTTTTGATGATGTGCATACCGAAAGCATTAGTGATGAGCTTAATCTCATCCAAGTCAAACATAGCCTTTCAGGTGGAAATATAACTGAAAGAGATATTGATCTATGGAAGACCTTGTACAACTGGCTTAACTCTTTACCTGAGCTACCCAAAGAAAAAAATATAAAGTTTAAAATATACTCCAACAAAAAACTAAACAACCAAAATTTAATCACTCTTTTAAGATCCGCAAAAGACAACAAAAACGAAATCATTGTTGCAATCGAATCAATTTTCAAAGAAATGCAAAAAGTAGAGACTTTAAAGTCGAAAGACGACCCCCCAAACCCAATATTTAAATATGTAAAAGATTTAGCATCCGCCAAGCGAAAAGATGTTGATTTCATTTTAGATCGCTTCAACTTCGAAACTGACTCATCCAGCATTAACCAACAAATAAACGATAAGCTTTCTTATCTAGCCGTACCTCAATCCAAGCTTGATGATACGCGAAAGTTTGTGATAGGTGCTTACAAGGACTACAAGTTCAACAGTATTTCAAACTCCCAGAAAGTCATCATTTCGTATCATGTATTCCGCAATCAGATGGGTTTCGACAGAATCGTGAGGTCTTCAAGAAGTGAAGATATCGATTACGATCGATTCTATGATAAGTACTATGACTTTCAGCAAGTGGAAAATATATCCTTCTTGGGAAGCACCTTTAGCCACCAACTAGCTGACATTGGGGTTTCTCAAAGCGACGTAATTGATCACGGCATCGAAATGCTCGCAACAGAAAGCCTCATAGCCGATCTAAAATCGGAAGGAGATTTCACTTACCAAGATGATATCCGATTAGAGAAACAATGCGAATATAGTTGGAGCAGCATCCACAAGGATGCTCACGGGACATTTACGGAAGCCGATGCAGGAACTTTTATTGCAGCGAAGGCTTGTTATAAAGCAACATTAAACAAGGAATTAAAGCTTAAAAACATCCCCCTACCAGATGGCTTTAGCAAGGGTAAGTTTATAAAGCTTTCTAACACCCCATCTATTGGCTGGAAGATAGATTGGAAGGAGCTATACTCTAAATGAATTCGCTTATTAAAAACGAGGTACTTGGCACTTTAGCGATACAAGCGATTTTGTCGCATATTCCGGAGCAGCGCCTGGAACTAACAAAAGCTTTATTGATTTTGCCTTTCGCTTTCAATAAGCGTATTCGCTCCATCTTGAAAAACAAAAACGTTGTTTTTGTAGGCAGTCGCGACTTAGCACTTTCCTTCCCTAAAGATTTCGCATCTATCAATAATCACTACTTAGACCTTTCGACGACGTCTTTGAATACGATGCTATTATCCTGCGAAATGGACCTCACAAGATTTGATGAGAATTTTTTATTCTTAACAAAAGAAGTCTTTACCTCTGAAACGGCCAAATCGGTAGGAAAGGTCGGAAATGAAATTTTTCTCGCAGCCCCTCGAATAGCAAAGATACTGGAAGAAAGTGCTGCCGACCTGTATCAAAACTTTAGGATATCGCTATGAGCATTCAGATAAAGAATATTTTTCTGTGGCAAAAGAATGGAGTACTACGAAACCTTGAATTCCTAGAAAACCGTGTCAACGTGATTACAGGCGACTCAGGCAAAGGAAAGTCGTCAATTCTATACATTATAGATTACTGCCTATTAGCAAGTGAGACGAAAGGAATATCGAAAACTAACATCGACTCGAAGATAACTTGGTACGGACTAAAAATTAAAATACATGATCGGGAGCTTCTCATTGCGCGCCCATCAGAAGAAAATGAAGAAACATCTCAAGCATTTCTTTCGGAAGACGGTATTATCCCAGAAAGCCCGATTCTAAACATCAAAATTGACAACCTGAAAAAAGTTCTAAACGACGCGTTCGGTATCGACTCTGAGCTAAAAATACCATATGGTGGCAGACATATACGTACCGGCTCAAAAGTATCGTTCCGCAGCTTTCTACCTTATAGCTATCAAGATCAAAATGCGATTATTGCACCAGAGTATTTGTATATAAGACCAGCCGACGGTAGATACCAAGAGTCAATCGAAAGAACTTTCCGTATGGCACTAGGCGTTGAAAACGCTAAAACGTCTGCAGCAAAAACAAAACTTTTAGACCTCGAACAGCAACGAGCCTCTCTGGAAAGAAAGAAAGAAATATTTGAAAAAAACAAACTCGCCTTTTCAGATGAATTACGAGAACTGGGGCAAGAAGCTGCCACGCTCGGCATAATTGAAAATTCCTCTCTCGATGTTGACACACTCCTCCAGAGACTTAAAGAAGTTGTGATCGACTCAGACATCACACCGATTGGTAAAACTGAAATTGAAAGCATCGAGAAACGTTTATTCTCGCTTCGTACAAAAAATAAAAAATATGAAACTTTTGCAGAAAGAAAACTAGAATTATCTAGTTCATCCAAGCAGGCTGAAGATGCGCTGCGACCAGTTGAGTTTTTCAACGAGCATCCTGAGTTGGTCTTCCCCTCAGAGATGGCGAATAGCCTTATTCACCACCTACAGGTAGAGCTTGGACGTTTAAGAACAGTAATCAAAAATAAGAATCAAGCCCCTTTCCTAGCGGAAATAAAAGAGCTAATTTCAGCTAACACCTCTGAGATAATCAAACTCGAATCAGAGCTGAGCATTCTACAAAAAAACCAAAAGGTACGCTCAAGCCCAAAAGAATATTATAAATATATAGGCAAGCTAGACACAAAAATCCAACTTTTCAGCAATTCTGACAATAGTACATTCAACTATGATCCCGAGGAATTTGAGAACAAGGCAGCTCAACTTCGAGGAGCAATTGAAGAAGACAACCTGAAATTTGAGCTAGCGGAGCAAAAACTAAACGAATTCATAAACAACAAACTCCAACGATTGAAGCTTAAAGGATATGACAACTTCACCGCCCGATTTAGTGAAAAAGAACGCTTAATACACTTATTTTCTGAAGATCTATCCTCTGTCGAAAAAATGTCAGATGTTGGTAGTGCATCAAACTATCTATACCTACATTTGGCATATTTCCTGTCTATTCATGAGGTCGCGAAGCGACACAAAGTATCTTGGATGCCATCGTTTATGGTACTGGACCAACCAAGTACGCCTTATTTCTCCAATGAGGGAGAGCCTACGGATGATATTATCAGCCTTGACGCTGCACTTGTTGAAATGAATAATTTTGTAAAAGACATGGATAAAGAAGGTGGATTCCAAATCATATTGCTTGAGCACATCAAAGAGACCCACTGGAAAAGGCTGGAGCTGGATAGATTTCACCTAGTTGACAAAGAACTTCGTGGAAATTATGGCTTAATACTCGATTAGCCGAGCAGCATTACCAGCGGCACTACTTAAACTATTTTCCTAGAGCGATTTAAACGAGATAAATTAAATCTGACTTTAGATAAAAACCATAAAAACTCGCTATCGTGAATGATTGGTCGCGGTAGGAATGGCAGTCACCTGCCACCCCCCGCACAGATCCGTACGTGCGGAATTACCGCATACGGCTCCTGCCTTGGGTTTTGACGCCGAAGCGGGTTATGGGATGCGGATGCATTGGTAGCTCTCTTGGATAGGGTATGAATAGCCGGGCCAACGTAGCCATGCGTTCCCAGTTCAGACGGTGCCGCTGACTTCGCCGTTTAAGGGCATGCCTCCACGCACCGATCACTTCACGGCGAAAGGCATCCAGTCGCCGTGTGTTACCGGGTACGTGATAGTAGTTGCAGTAACCTTTAAACAGACGGCTCAACCATTGTCCGATTACCGGGACGGGCTCATGCCTGCGCTTGTGTAACTGCGCCCGTATCTCCCTGATTGTCGTTCTCATACGCTTGGCGATGGTCACGCGTCTAACCACAAACATCCCGTTCTTGGTTTGATCACAGATATGCGTGAACCCGAGAAAATCGAAAGTTTCCGGTTTTCCTTCTCCGCGCTTCTTGCGATCTTCGATCGCGAACCAACCAAACCGTAGCAACCGTGTTTTCTCTGGATGCAGTGTCAGGTTGAACTGAGCTAGTCGAGCCTCCAACGCCTGGCGAAAACTCCATGCATCTTCATGCTTTTCAAACCCAAGCACACTGTCGTCTGCGTACCGCACAGCAATCATCTGACCTCGTGCAGTACGCTGGCGCCATTGCCTGATCCACAAATCCATCACGTAGTGCAGGTAAATGTTGGCAAGCAACGGTGAAATGGGCGCACCTTGCGGCGTACCCTGCTTCGCAGGAATGCGCTTTCCATTTTCGAGAATACCTGTGCGCAACCATCGAGCTATCAGCGCTAACATTCGCCTATCCGCAATTCGGTGTTGCAGGAAGCACATCATCCATTCGTGATCGATGGTGTCAAAGAACGCTCGAATATCCACGTCCAGTATCCAACGAACACGCGAGTTCTGTATTCCTACCGATAACGCATCCAATGCATCGTGTTGCCCTCGACCTGGGCGAAAACCATACGAGAGTCCGAGAAAGTTCTGCTCATACATTGCGTTGAGCACTTGCACGACTGCCGCCTGGACGATCTTGTCTTCCAATGCGGTTACGCCCAGCGGGCGCTCGCTACCATCTGCCTTTGGGATAAACACCCGCCGAACAGGCTGGGCGCGATAGCGGCCACTGTGCACTTTGTCGTGTAAGGCTGTCAGCCTTGTGAGCAGACCTTGCTCGTACTCTCGCCACGATAGACCATCCACACCACTGGCCGCGTCTCGCTTGAGATTGTAGAAGCTCTCGTGCAATAGCTCGACCGTCACGTGGTGCAGTAAGCTCGTGAACTTTACCCGGCGATCTCGCCGAGCTGCTTGACGTACAGCGAGCAACCCTGACAACGCACTTGTCCGGCTCTGCGTCCGGGGTGCGGAAGGCTGTTCGCTGTTCCCCTTGGCTAACTCCCTTTCCTCCATTGTCTCCGCTGAGCAAAACCCATTGTTCGACAACTTCTCAGGTACTACGGAGTTATCCGACTTCTCATCCGCGTAGACGGCAGGCGTTTGGCTTGTGACCTTTCCTGCCCCGTCTGGCTTGTCACGACCAGACACGGATGAGATCTCCCAGCTTCCGTACAGTTGACTTCCCAGCATGCTCAGGGTCTACGACCGCGCAGGGCGTGAAACATGGCTTGCGATTATCGTCATGCACACTGTGGCCTTCCGCTTCGCTTAACAGCGTCGGCGCCCTGGACTCATGATTTCGCGGCTCAATGGCTGGCCTGCTGGTTTCCCCTGCCAACGCTTCGCCGTACACCTCACGGTGCACAACGCATGACTCGGGGTCGAGGTGTTTCGCCATAACTTCTCTCGTAGGGACTTTCACCCTTTATCAACTGCCAGCTTGGCTGGCGCACTAAGCGCTCCATGAACCCCACATTCAAAGCGGCCAGATGATCCCGGATGCTGTGCTCCCGATCCCTTCCGGAGCCAGCAACTCATGATGCGACCCGACGCCAAAGTCGAAAAAGTCTATCTCTACCCCAAACCCGTGGACTTCCGAAAATCCATTGATGGTCTGGCCGCGCTGGTCGAATTGGATATCAAGGTCGCCGTGTTCGACCCTGTGCTTTTCGTTTTCCTCAACAAGTCCCGAAACCGCGTGAAGATTTTGTATTGGGAACGCAACGGCTTCTGCCTTTGGCTCAAGCGCCTGGAGTCCGAGCGATTCAAAACATCGCCCGAAGCCAGCGACGAGGCGATTGTCCTGACAGTCCAGGAACTGAACTGGCTACTCGATGGCTTCGACCTCTGGCGCAACCGCCCTCATCAGGTTTTGACGCCTCGATACGTCGCCTGATTCGGTATAATCCGCGGCATGATTTCCATGCCCAAAGACCTTCCTGATGATCCTGTTTTGCTCAGGCAATTGCTTGAGCAAATGATCAGTGAGCGGGCGTCTGACAAAGGCAAGATTGTTCATCTTGAAGAAGAGAACGCGCTGTTGCGCCAAAGATTGTTCGGGCGTAAGTCCGAGCAAACGACTGATCCGGCAACGCCGCAGCTGGCGCTCTTCAATGAAGCAGAAAGTGTTGCAGAGCCTGTCGATGAAGCCTGCGAAGAAGAAGTTGTCGTGCCGACCAAACGTCGCGGCAAACGTAAGCCGCTGCCCACCGACCTGCCCCGAATCGAAGTCATCCATGAACTTCCCGAGCATGAGCTGACGTGTGCCTGCGGCTGCCGTAAACACGCCATCGGCGAGGAGGTCAGCGAACAGCTTGAAATCATCCCGATGCAGATCCGCGTGATCAAGCATGTACGCAAGGTCTATGGCTGCCGCGATTGTGAGTCGGCACCGGTGACGGCGGATAAACCCGCCCAACTGATTGAAAAAAGCATGGCCAGTCCGAGCGTGCTGGCCATGTTGCTGACGACCAAATACGTCGACGGTCTACCGCTTCACCGTTTCGAAAAGGTGCTGGGCCGTCATGGCATCGATATCCCGCGCCAGACCCTGGCCCGCTGGGTCATCCAGTGCGGTGAGCACTTTCAGCCGCTGCTCAATTTGATGCGCGATAGCCTGTTGGCCAGCCGCATCATCCACTGCGATGAAACGCGCGTGCAGGTGCTCAAAGAGCCGGATCGGGAGCCAAGCAGCCAGTCCTGGATGTGGGTGCAAACCGGTGGCCCGCCTGACAAGCCGGTGATCCTTTTTGACTATTCCACCAGCCGGGCGCAGGAGGTGCCGACGCGCCTGCTCGATGGCTATCGCGGCTACGTGATGACTGACGATTATGCCGGTTACAACGCGCTGGGCGCACAGGCCGGAGTTGAGCGTTTGGGCTGCTGGGCGCATGCACGGCGCAAGTTTGTCGAAGCGCAAAAAGTGCAACCCAAGGGCAAGACGGGACGTGCGGATATCGCGCTGAACCTGATCAACAAGCTTTACGGCATCGAGCGCGACCTCAAGGATAACGTCGATGAAGATCGCAAGACCGGTCGCCATGAACGCAGCCTGCCGGTGCTGGCTCAGCTAAAAAGCTGGATGGAAAAGACGCGGCCGCAGGTCACGGCTCAGAATGCCTTGGGTAAAGCCGTCGGTTACCTGGCGAGCAACTGGAACAAACTTGAGCGGTATGTCGAGCAAGGCTACTTGCCGATCGACAACAATGCCGCCGAACGTGCGATCCGGCCCTTCGTCATCGGTAGAAAGAATTGGTTGTTCAGCGACACGCCCAAAGGCGCGACGGCCAGCGCTCAGCTTTACAGCCTGGTCGAGACGGCCAAAGCCAATGACCAAGAACCCTATGCGTGGCTGCGCCACGCACTGGAGCGTTTGCCACTGGCGTCCTCGGTTGAGGATTACGAAGCCCTGTTGCCGTGGAACTGCTCGCCGGTATCACCTGGCTGAGCGCTCACCCCATCCTGAAATCGGTGGGGTTTATGGAGCGCTTACGAATGATTGACCTCGGCAGTCCCTACTATTAAACAAATGGGACTGGCCACGTTTTTTCTTGACAAACGTGGTTTCACCCTCGCCTTCGGTAGTCGGTTTGGACAACGACTTTGAAGTTGCAAGAGAAGGACCTGCACGATACCCTCCCACCGTCGCTGCCAATTCAGCGATCGGGTGTGGAAACCCGTGTAATTCAAGGCGCAACAGCGCCCCCATCACGTCTGCCGGCGCTTTTTTTATGCCTGCGGCGTGAGTTATGGCGGCTGTGCGTGGGACGTCTTCGGGCGTGCCGGTTTCCTTGATTCCCGGTTTTCCACCCTGCGCACAGCTGTCACCCATTCGTGTGGAAACGAATGTGGCAGCTCCCCATATCAAGGAGTCTGATAATGCGCAGCATCAATCCGTACAAAATTTGGCTTTTCTCTCTACGCAATTCCCAATCGCGTAACGCCCCACCATCCACCCTCTTCCACCGCCTCTCCCTCATCGGAGGTGGTAAATGACCGATCAACCAGAACTCAAAACCATCGGCCTCACACCCGCCATCTACTGCGCGAATCAAGCCCTGTTCCACGTAACTCGCGGCGTTCCTCTCGGTGATGCGTTATCAATGGCTTCTGACTTTCTGTTCCTCGCCAAGAAGCTGACCGAAGATGCTGCTTACGCCACAGATACCGACCGCCACGCCAGGGCCGCGCATTATTTGACGGCGATGAGCAAGGCGGTGGTGGATGATGCGGTGAAGGTGCTGAATCGGGATCGGGACAATGAGATGGCGTCTAAGCGGGCGGGGGCGAAGGCTGAGGGGTAGTGGGCGAAGCGCCGGGATAGCTTTTGGTTTCAAGAGTTAGGCGTGATGTTGTGGGGGCGGGTTTGGTTGCGGTGGGTGTGGTATTCATCGGGATAGGTGGATGCCTTGCGTTTTTCGCGAGCGAGCTGAACTGGTCCAGTAATTTCGGACATTCTTTTCGGTTCTCACGCCGCTAGCTTTTCTGCCGCTACTGGGGAGTGGTAACCGTTGTAGCTGTGGCGCCTTACGCTGTTGTAGCGCGCCACATATCGGTTGATATCTGCCCGAGCCTCGTACTCCGAGTTGTAACCTTCCTCGGGCACCCACTCGGACTTCAAACTGCCAAAAAAACGCTCCATCGGGGCGTTATCCCAGCATTGGCCTTTTCGACTCATGCTCTGCTTCAGCTCGTGCGCCTGCAGTTCAGCTCTGAATTTATGACTGGTGTACTGGCATCCCTGGTCAGAATGAAACAGCACCCCTTTAGGTCGCCCTCTCAATTCAACAGCCATCCGCAGTGACTCACTTGCCAGCGTCGCATCGGCGACCAGTGAATACGACTATCCCACCACTCGGCGCGCAAACAGATCCAAAACTACCGAGAAGTAGAGCCAACGCTTGCCGAGCTGGATATAGGTGATGTCCGCACACCAGACCTTGTTGATATCAGCTACGTAAAACTCACGATCCAGCTCATGCTCGGCCACCAAAGACTCAACACCTGACGACTTGTACTTATGGGGCCTGCGTTGTCGGCTGGCAATCCCAGCCTCCTTCATCAAACGGCGGGCCATGTAGCGCCCCACCTGATGGCCTGCGCCTCGCAGGTCTTCAGAAAGGGTTCGCGCCCCTGCCGATCCTCTTGAAGCCTTGTGATACTTAACTAGAACAACCTTGAGCGCTTCGCGCTCCAGGTTGGTTTTCCCCTGACGCTGACGCCAGGCGTAATAGCTGCTGCGGTTGACTTCAAATACACGACAGCAATCTGAAACGCCGTACTGCTCGCCCAACTCATTGATCAGAGGGAATGATCTTTGGAGTCCAAAAGCAGGAGAGCACTGGCCTTTTTTAGGATTTCGATATCCCGGTCTTTTTGCCTGAGCAGGGCTTTCAGTTCCTGGATTTGCTTCTGTTCGGCGGTGATAGCCTTTGTACCAGCCAGTGTTGATCCGGCACGCTCTTTACGTACCTGCTCGACCCAGCGGCGCAAAGCCGTAGGGCCGATATCCAAACTGGCGCAAATCTCGGGAACAGGCTGGTCTTCATCAAGCACCATGCTTGCGGCTTTGAGCTTGAACTCGCTGGAATAGGACTTTCGCATACTCATGCACACCTCAGATTTGGGCGCCATCATAGCGCCCTATTGATGTGTCCAAATTCATTAGGCCAGTTCAAGCTCGCTCCTACAAGGGATTGTGGTCACTTCAGGGTTTTGCGTTGGTTGGGCTGGCGCTATCGCGAGCAGGCTCGCTCCCACAGGGGTTGTGTGTGATGGCTGGCATTTGGGATTGGCCCCGAGGTTTTTCGGGGCTTTTTATTTTTCGGCTCAGGGTGAATGAGCTTCGGTTTACAGCGGGATAGATCAACGCATCTGCTCCCTGAATTGCCTACGGATCTGACACTCTCGGAGTCGATGACTTGCATGACTTCACGCCGTCGGCTTACCCGGCTCTTTCTGCCCCGACGCCCGCACTGCAACCTCAATCGCCCGAACACTGATCGCCGCAAATATCGCTGTCATCAGCACCCCGTTGAACCCCAGCAAAATCGCCAGAACCCGCGAGACGCCAAGTTTCGGCACGAGTTCTCCATAACCAATGGTCAAACCGGTCACGAAGCCGAAATAGATGCCGTCAAAAGGATCCCATCCCTCCAGGTGGCTGATGATGAGGCCGAACAGCACGATAGTAAAAAGCAGTATGGAAAAGATCGGCCAGACAACGCGAAAGTAGAACCCGACTGCTTTGAAGAATTCTCGACGGACGTGCGACGCATGAGTGGGGTTCATGTCATGGGCTTCCTGAGGTTTGCCTGAGCGGTAGGCGTATTAACACTCCATCAGCTTGGCACAAACGCTGGAAACTGGTGACCAACTGTGTAGTGGTCAACTAATTCCGGACACCTCGATAGGTGACTTCGACGCCATCGACCATTCAGGGACGACGCCTCAGGCCGCACTCTTCTAGACTCAATAGAAGGTCGTAGAAAGAACCGAACACGTCGCTTTGGTGCAGATGAATCAAAAGCAGCGTGGCAAGCTGCCTTAATGCCCTTTAAGAGGTGCGGCAAAGACCGCGCCGGGCACAACAAGATGCCCGCTCAGGGTGCCCTGGCCAACGGCCTGAAATTGCCACGATACCGTGACGTGGTGTGAGTGCCGCAGCCGACACTTTCGGACGACCGACGACCATCTGGTTTGTCCGTGACCGTGAGGAATGCTGAATGCCTGATGAGATGTTGCACCTGCCTATGGTCAACAGCCTGCTGGAGCGCCACAAACGCTCCCCGGGCGCACTGTTGCCCATTCTTCATGAGATTCAGGAGGGCATCGGTTACATCCCCGACGCCGCCATCCCCGAGATTGCCCATGCGCTAAACCTGAGTCAGGCCGAGGTTCGCGGGGTGATCAGCTTCTATCATGACTTCCGAACCGCGCCTCCGGCCCGGCATATCCTGCGTCTGTGCCGGGCCGAGTCCTGCAAGAGCCGCGGCGCCGAGCAGCTTGCGGCGCAGTTGCGCGAACGTCTGCAACTGGACGACCACGGCAGCAGCGCCGATGGCAACATCAGCCTGCGCCCGGTGTATTGCCTCGGCGCCTGCGCCTGTTCGCCCGCCCTTGAGCTGGATGGCCAGGTGCATGCGCGGCTCAGCGCCGAGCGTCTGGATGCCTTGCTCGACGCTTGCCGGGAGGACGCATGATGCCGCGTCTCTATCTGCCCGTTGATTCTCTGGCCCGTGCCGTGGGCGCCGATGAGGTGGCCTTGGCCCTTGCCAATCAGTCGCAGGAAAGCAATCTGGACCTGCAACGCACCAGCTCGCGCGGCCTGTATTGGCTGGAACCACTGCTGGAAGTGGACAGCCCGCAAGGCCGTATCGGCTTCGGCCCGCTGACTGCTGCCGATGTGCCGACCGTGCTCGATGCGCTGCAAGGCGAGCCGTCCGCTCATCCACTGGCCTTGGGCCTGGTGGAGGAATTGCCTTATCTGAAGACTCAACAACGCCTGCTGTTTGCCCGCGCCGGTATAACCCGGCCGCTGTCCCTAGAGGATTACCGGGCCCACGGCGGCTTTGAGGGCTTGACCCAAGCCATCGCCCTGGGCGGCGAGCAGACCGCGACCGCGGTGTTCGATTCAGGCCTGCGTGGCCGTGGCGGCGCAGCTTTCCCGGCTGGGATCAAATGGCGCACGGTGCGCGCGACCCAGGCTGCGCAGAAATACATTGTGTGCAACGCCGACGAAGGCGACTCCGGCACTTTCGCCGACCGTATGTTGATGGAAGGTGATCCCTTCCTGCTGATCGAAGGCATGGCCATTGCCGGCATCACCGTCGGCGCCAGCTACGGCTACATCTATGTGCGCTCGGAATACCCGGCTGCCGTGGCGACACTGCGCGAGGCGCTGGACATCGCCCGGACCGCCGGTTACCTCGGCGCCAATGTCGGCGGCAGCGGCCAGGCTTTCGATATGGAAGTGCGGGTCGGTGCCGGCGCTTACATCTGTGGTGAGGAAACCGCGCTGCTGGACTCGCTCGAAGGCAAGCGCGGGATCGTTCGCGCCAAGCCGCCGATACCCGCGTTGCAGGGCCTGTTTGGCTTGCCGACCCTGGTGCATAACGTGCTGACCCTGGCCTCGGTGCCGCTGATTCTGGCCAAGGGTGCGCAGTTCTATCGCGATTACGGCATGGGCCGTTCCCTCGGCACGATGCCCTTCCAGCTGGCGGGCAATATTCGTCACGGCGGCCTGGTGGAACGGGCCTTTGGCCTGACGTTGCGGGAACTGGTGGAAGACTACGGTGGTGGCACCGCGAGTGGCCGACCGCTGAAAGCCGCTCAGGTCGGCGGCCCGCTCGGCGCCTGGGTGCCGCCAAGTCAATTCGACACGCCGCTGGATTACGAAGCGTTCGCCGCCATCGGCGCGATGCTCGGTCATGGTGGTGTGGTGGTGGCTGATGACAGCCTGGACATGGCCCACATGGCGCGCTTCGCCATGCAGTTCTGTGCCGAGGAATCCTGTGGCAAATGCACCCCTTGCCGCATCGGCTCGACCCGGGGCGTGGAGGTGATCGACCGCCTGCTGGCCGCGCCGGACCAGAGTGGTCGCGATGAGCAGGTGATCATCCTCAAGGACCTGTGCGACACCCTGCAATACGGTTCGCTGTGCGCGCTGGGCGGCATGGTCTCCTTTCCGGTAGCCAGCGCCCTCAAGTACTTCCCCGCCGACTTCGGTCTGCAATCTTCGGAGGCCGACCAATGATCACTCTCTTCGACCCGAACACCGATATCGATCTCGGCACCCCGGCCCGCGACAGCGAGGTGCAGGTCACCCTGAACATCGATGGCCGCAGCATCAGCGTGCCCGAAGGCACCTCGGTGATGCGCGCCGCCGCGCTGTTGGGCACCACCATTCCGAAACTGTGCGCCACCGACAGCCTGGAAGCGTTCGGCTCCTGCCGCATGTGCCTGGTTGAAATCGACGGCATGCGCGGCTACCCGGCGTCTTGCACCACGCCGGTCACCGAAGGCATGAGCGTACATACCCAGACGCCGAAGCTCGCCACCCTGCGCCGCAATGTCATGGAGCTGTACATCTCCGATCACCCGCTGGACTGCCTGACCTGCTCGGCCAACGGCAACTGCGAGCTGCAAACTGTCGCCGGTCAGGTCGGCCTGCGAGAAGTGCGTTACGGCTATGAAGGCGACAACCATCTGGCCGATGTGAAGGACACCTCCAACCCTTACTTCGACTACGACCCGAGCAAGTGCATCGTCTGCAACCGCTGCGTGCGCGCCTGCGAAGAAACCCAAGGCACCTTCGCCCTGACCATTACCGGGCGCGGTTTCGAATCCCGGGTCGAGGCCGCCGGTGGCGAGAACTTCCTCGACTCGGAATGCGTGTCCTGCGGTGCCTGTGTGCAAGCCTGCCCCACCGCGACCCTGATGGAAAAAAGCGTGGTCGAACTGGGTCAGCCCGAACGCAGCGTGATCACCACGTGTGCCTATTGTGGCGTGGGGTGCTCGTTCCGCGCCGAGATGAAAGGCGACCAACTGGTGCGCATGGTTCCGGACAAGAATGGCCAGGCCAACCACGGTCACTCCTGCGTCAAAGGACGCTTTGCCTGGGGCTACGCCACCCACCCGGATCGCATCACCAAACCGATGATCCGCAAAAACATCAACGATCCCTGGCAGGAAGTCAGCTGGGATGAAGCGGTGACCTACGCCGCCAGCGAATTCCGCCGACTGCAGCAAAAATACGGCCGCGACTCCATTGGTGGCATCACCTCCAGCCGCTGCACCAACGAAGAAACCTACCTGGTGCAAAAACTGGTGCGCGCCGCGTTCGGCAACAACAACGTCGACACCTGTGCGCGGGTCTGCCACTCGCCGACCGGTTATGGCCTGAAACAAACCCTTGGCGAGTCCGCCGGCACCCAGAGTTTCGACTCGGTGATGCAGGCCGATGTGATCCTGGTGATGGGCGCCAACCCCAGCGACGCCCACCCGGTGTTCGCCTCCCAGCTCAAACGCCGCTTGCGTGAAGGCGCACGGCTGATCGTCATCGACCCACGTCGCATTGATCTGGTGGATTCGGTGCATGCCCGCGCCGAACTGCACCTGGCCCTGCGCCCGGGCACCAACGTCGCCATGCTCAACGCCCTGGCCCACGTCATCGTCACCGAAGGCCTGCTCAATCAGCCCTTCATCGACGCCCGTTGCGAGGGAACGGATTTCGCCCACTGGAGCGAGTTCGTGAGCCGTGCGGAAAACTCGCCGGAAGTCCTCGGCGCCATCTGCGGCGTAGACCCTGCCGACATCCGCGCCGCCGCCCGCCTGTATGCCACCGGCGGCAATGCCGCGATCTACTACGGTTTGGGCGTCACCGAGCACAGCCAGGGCAGCACCGCGGTGATGGGCATCGCCAACCTGGCCATGGCCACTGGCAACATCGGCCGCGAAGGCGTGGGCGTGAACCCGCTGCGGGGACAGAACAACGTTCAGGGTTCCTGCGACATGGGCTCCTTCCCCCATGAGCTGCCCGGTTACCGACACATCTCCAACGAGGTGGTACGGGCGCAGTTCGAACAGGCCTGGAACGTCACTCTGCAACCCGACCCGGGCCTGCGTATCCCGAACATGTTCGAAGCAGCGCTGGGCGGCAGTTTCAAGGGCCTGTATTGCCAGGGCGAAGACATCGCCCAAAGCGATCCGAATACCCAGCACGTCACCGCGGCACTGTCGGCCATGGAGTGCGTGGTGGTGCAGGACATTTTCCTCAACGAAACGGCCAAGTTCGCCCATGTGTTCTTGCCGGGCAGCTCGTTCCTGGAAAAAGACGGCACGTTCACCAACGCCGAGCGACGCATCTCCCGGGTGCGCAAGGTCATGGCCCCCCTGGGCGGCAAGGCCGACTGGGAAGGCACGGTGGCACTGGCCAACGCGCTGGGTTACCCGATGAACTACACGCACCCGTCGCAAATCATGGATGAAATCGCCAGCCTGACGCCGACCTTCACCAACGTCAGCTACGCCGCACTGGACAGCCACGGCAGCCTGCAATGGCCGTGCAACGCCGCGGCACCGGACGGCACGCCGACCATGCACATCGAGGAGTTCGTGCGCGGCAAGGGGCGTTTCATGCTCACCGGCTACGTGCCCACCGAGGAAAAGGTCAACAATCGCTATCCGCTTCTGCTGACCACCGGGCGCATCCTCAGCCAGTACAACGTCGGCGCCCAGACCCGGCGTACCGAGAACGTTGCCTGGCACGACGAAGACCGCCTGGAAATCCATCCGACCGACGCCGAGAGTCGTGGCATCAACGAGGGTGACTGGGTCGGCATCGGCAGCCGCGCCGGCCAGACCGTACTGCGTGCGCGGGTCACCGAACGGGTCGCCCCAGGCGTGGTGTACACCACTTTCCACTTCCCTGAATCGGGGGCCAACGTGATCACCACCGACAACTCTGACTGGGCCACCAACTGTCCGGAGTACAAGGTCACGGCCGTGGAAGTCAGCCGCGTCTACCACCCTTCCGAGTGGCAAAAACGCTATCAGGAGTTCAGTGACAACCAACAACGCCTGCTCGACGAACGCCGCCAGGCGCGTGGCTCTAAAGCCGAGGTACGCCGATGAGCACTGAAAATCTGATCAAAATGGCCAAT
Organism: Pseudomonas sp. Irchel s3h14; assembly: GCF_900187425.1. Taxonomy (GTDB): domain Bacteria; phylum Pseudomonadota; class Gammaproteobacteria; order Pseudomonadales; family Pseudomonadaceae; genus Aquipseudomonas. The sequence goes on along the minus strand of NZ_FYDJ01000018.1, from coordinate 16,802 downwards.
CAGATCGCCCAGTACTTCGCCAGCCAACCGGACCAGCAACAGGCCGTACTCGGCGTGCGTAATCATCTGCAGATGTACTGGACACCCGGCATGCGCAAGGAATTGCTTGCCTGGCAGACGGAGCATCAGGGCGCAGACTTGCACCCACTGGCGCAGGCAGCGGTCAGTGGGGCGGGCTGGGAGGCTTAGGTCCACACGACTTAAGCCTGACCGAAAAATCCTGTGGGAGCGGGCTTGCTCGCGAAAGCGGTGTGTCAGTCAACGATGATGGTGACTGGTATATCGCTTTCGCGAGCAAGCCCGCTCCCACAGGAGTTGTGTAACTGGCTCGCATCTGGATTAGCCCCAATTTTTTGGGGCGTTTAATCGCTCAGTTCAAAGCAAATGCTGAGAGATCCGCTCTGAACCTGGATGCACCGGCAACACCACCAACGCCTCCAACCCGCCCGTCGACCGATTACGCAGTGTCAGCTCGCCTCCGTGTTCCAGCACAATCGCCCGCGCCGCCGATAACCCCAAACCAACACCCCCCGTGCTTTTGTTTCGTGAGCCTTCCAGTCTGAAGAACGGTGCAAAAACCTGTTCAAGGCTGGCATCGGGAATACCCGGCCCACGATCCAGTATCTTGATCCGCACCTCTCCAGCTCCGGGGATCAGTTCAATCGCCGGCTCACTCCCGTACTTGATCGCGTTATCCAGCAGATTGGTCATCACCCGCTTAAGCCCCAAGGGTCGCCCGAAATACACCCACCGCAGCGGCCCGCTGAACGTAATGTCGACTCCCTGATCCCGATAATCATCCAGCAACGTTTGCAGCAGTTCTGCCAGATCAAACTGGGTCGCCGGCTCAAGCCGGGCATCATCGCGGAAGAACTCTAACGCTGAGTTGATCATCGCCTGCATTTCATCCACATCACGAAATAACCGCTGCTGTTGCTCGCTGTCTTCGATGAATTCGCCTCGCAAGCGCATCCGCGTCAGGGGCGCGCGCAGGTCGTGGGAGATGGCGGCGAGCATTTGCGTGCGGTCACGGATGAAGTGTCGCAACTGGGCTTGCATGGCGTTGAAGGCGAGGATCGCCTGGCGGATTTCCTGTGGGCCCAGCGGTTCGATGGGCGGTGCGCGGAAGTCCACGCCGAAGCGCCGGGCACCTTCGGCAAAGTGCTGCAAAGGTGTGGCGAGGCGCCGGGTGGCAATCAGCGCGACCAGGGCTGTGGAGATCAGCACCAGCAGGATCACGATCAGGTAGCGTGGCGTTTCGTCGAGGCCCCAACTGCGCGAGGGCGCGGAGAACATCAGCCATGTCGAATCCGATAGCTCGATCAGCAGCGCGTAATGTGCGTCCGCCGTGTGCTCCGTCCAGTCGGCCGGCTCATAGGCTTCGATACGCCGGTCAGGGGCTCTGAGCATCGGCTGCAGGATGGCCGAGCCGATATCGGACTTCGGATCTTCCACGGCCGGCAGATTGAGATCGTGCCGATCCGGATGCCAACTGACGGTGAAACCGTTCTCGCCGGCAGCTTGCGCCAATGAGTTGCGCAGTGGCGCCGGCGCGGCCTCGATGACGCGGCTGATGGCGGCGGCTTTTTCCAGCAGGCCGGTTTCGGTCAGCGGCGGACGCGCCCAGACGCCGGCCAATTGGATAAACAGCCCGTTGAGTGCCAGTGAAATGAGCATGGCCAAAATGATCGTCAACGCGATCCAGCGCGCCACCGTATCCCGGCGAATCCGCTTCAACCAGCTCATCGCCGCGTCACGCTGGGCGTGAACAGGTAACCGCCATTACGCACGGTGCGAATCATCGCCGGCCGTTTGGTGTCGGACTCGAGTTTGCGCCGCAGGCGGCTGACCTGAACGTCGATGCTGCGATCGAACGCCTCATGACAATGCCCTCGCGCCAGATCCAGCAGTTGCTCGCGGGTGAGAATGCGCTGCGGGTGTTCGACGAAGACCAGCAGCAAGTCGAATTCGCCGGCCGACAGCGGAATCATCACGTTGTCCGGCGATCGCAGTTCACGACGGGTGACGTCCAGGTGCCAGTCGGCGAAGTCGATCAGTGGCCGTGGCCGTTCCTGCGATACCGGACGGCGCTCGTCCACGCGACGCAGCACGGCACGCACCCTGGCCAGCAGTTCACGGGCGTCGAAGGGTTTGGTCAGGTAATCATCGGCGCCCAGTTCCAACCCAACCACCCGGTCACTGAGTTCGCCCATGGCGGTGAGCATGATCACCGGTATTGTGTAGCGAATCCGCAGTTGCTGGCACAGGATCAGCCCGCTGTCCCCGGGCAACATCACGTCAAGAATGATCAGGTCTGGCGGCTGGCGCTCGATGGCCGCCCACAGCGACGGGCCGTCGGTGGCGACTTCGACGCTGTAGCCGTGCTGCACGAAGAATTTTTTCAGTAGATCGAGGACTTCAAGGTCGTCGTCCACAATTAAAAGGCTGTTCACCGAAGGTCACTTAAGGGGCGAATGGAACCGCCATCTAAAACCATTCACGGCAGCGCGTCATATATTTCAATCCTGCAATAAACCAGACATCTTTGCGCAAGTCTTGGGGCTCAGCATCTCGGCGAATTCCTCCCGAGAATCGCGTCCATGTTGCCTTTCAAATGTGCTCCCAGGCTGGCCCGCAACACCTCGATTGCCGTGCTGGCTGCCGGGTTGGCGGGTTGCAGCAGTCAGCCGCCGTCCACCACCGATGTGAGTTGCGCCGACATCGCCTATTCGGTGTACGACCCGGCGGAACCGTTCAATCGTGGGGTCTTCGCGTTTAACCGGGTGGTCGATGACTACGCCTTGGCGCCGGTCGCTCGCGGCTATCGCTACTCGCCGGACTTTTTCCAGACCGGTGTGCATAACTTTGTGGCGAACTTCGGCGAGCCCAAGGTCTTTATCAATGACCTGCTGCAAGGCAACCCGATGCGCTCGGCCAATACGCTGGGGCGTTTCGTGCTGAATACCACGGTCGGCGTGGTGGGCTTGATCGATGTCTCCGGCATGGCCGGTATCCCGCGTCACGACGCAGATTTCGGCCAGACGTTTGGCGTGTGGGGCATCGGCAACGGTCCGATCGTCGAACTGCCTTTGCTCGGCACCTCCAACAGCCGCGACGCCGTCGGCCGCGTACTCGGTTTTGTGATCGATCCGTTTGGCAGCAATAGCGATACCGTGGACACGCTGTCCACCATCAGCACAGTCGGCGGCATCGTCGATGACCGCGCAGAAGCCTTACCGCTGACCGACAGCCTGCAAAAACTGCCGGACTACTACAGCGCGTTACGCAACGTGGTCGCCGAGCATCGTGCCGCCTACGTGGCTGATGGCAAACAAGGCTCGGCGCAGACAACCAAACATCAATGCACAGGAGCACCGGCCGATGGTTTCTGAAGGCAATAGCCTGATGCTGCAGCAACGGGTCATCCAGCACGACCCGGCCACTCTGCACTGTCGGGAAATCACCCTGCGCCTGTCACCGGACTGTCGCCAACTGGTGCTCACCCGCTACACCGAACACTACGGCCCGGCGTTGGTGCGGTGGATAGAGCGCAGCCACACGGTGTCGGTGGCAGAGCTGTTTCGCTGGCTCGTGGCCAATGGCGAGACCGATGTAATGAAGGCTGACAGCGAGCAGTTGCCCTGACTGTCAGATTCGAGCCAGTTGCGTTTCATTGACGTCAGCTGCGTTATCATCGCGCGCTTCTCTGTTCCAAAAACCCGGATGTCCATGTCTTTGCCGCTGCCTGACGATCATCAATCCCTGCCCCCTGTCCTGGTCGGGCCGCTGTTGCGGCGTCTGGAGCCCACGCGGCTGGTGATGTGGCTGGTGGGGTCGCGGGCGTTGACGCTGACGTTGCGTCTGCAAGATCGCGACGCCATCCACCTCGACGCGAGTCAGTGCACGGTCATTGCGGTGGGCACCCAGGCCTTTGTTCATTTGATCGATGTGTCGCTGGACGCCGCCCTGCCCTGCGACACGTTAATCGAATACGACTTGCTGATTGACGACGCTGGCACAGGCATCGCCGATTGGGCCCCGCACTTGCTGTACGGCGACGCCCGCTGCCCAAACTTCGTCCTGCGTAAACGGGCTGATCATCTGCTGCACGGTTCTTGCCGCAAACCTCACCATCCGGCCCCGGACGGTTTGCTATGCGTCGATCGATTGCTGGAGGCCGAGCCGGACGCACACAAACGCCCGGCGCTGTTGATGATGAGTGGCGATCAGGTTTATGCCGACGATGTCGCGGGGCCGATGCTGCGAGCCATCCATGCCTTGATCAAGCGGCTTGGGCTGTTCGAAGAGCACCTCGAAGGTGCGGTGGTCAGCGATAGCGCCAAGCTCTACGAGCACCCCGCCAGCTACTACCATCGTGCGGATTTGTTACCGGCGCTGGAGAGCAACGAAACCCTGCGCGAGCGATTTTTCGGTGGGGCGCGTAAGCCGATTTTCACCAGCAGCAGTGCCGACAACCATCTGGTGACGTTCGCCGAAGTCATGGCCATGTACCTGCTGGTCTGGTCGCCAACACCCTGGACATTGATCGCCCCGCAACCACCGGCACTGACACCGGCAAGACGTGAGCGTTATGCGCTTGAGCAGACGCGCATCGATGGCTTCAAGGCCGGGCTTGGAGGCGTCGCCCGAGCACTCGCTCACCTGCCGTGCCTGATGATTTTTGACGACCACGATATTACCGATGACTGGAATCTTTCCGCGCAATGGGAGGAAACGGCCTACGGCCATCCGTTCTCCAGACGCATCATCGGCAACGCACTGATTGCTTACATGCTGTGCCAGGGCTGGGGCAACAACCCGGATGCGTTCGGCGCTGTGCTGAAGAAGGCCGGCGGCTTGAGCGCGACCGGGCATGACCACTACCTCGACAGTGACATTCAGGATGGGTTGATTGACGAACTGCTGAGATTTCAGAACTGGCATTACGTGCTGCCCACCAGCCCGGCCATCGTCGTGCTCGACACCCGCACCCGACGCTGGCGCAGCGAGATGAACCTCAAGCAACCCTCGGGTTTGCTGGACTGGGAAGCCCTCAGCGAACTGCAACAGGAACTGCTCGATCACCCTTCGGCCATCATCGTTTCGCCGGCACCGATCTTCGGCGTCAAACTGATCGAAACCGTGCAGCGCGTTTTCAGTTGGTGCGGTTATCCCCTACTGGTGGACGCCGAAAACTGGATGGCCCATCGCGGTGCGGCCCAGGTGATCCTGAACATTTTCCGACACTCGCGCACACCCGGTAATTACGTGGTGCTGTCGGGCGATGTGCATTATTCCTTCGTCTACGAAGTACTGATCCGACACCGCAAGGCCGCCCCGCGCATCTGGCAGATCACCAGCAGCGGCATCAAAAACGAGTTCCCGCCCGCGCTGCTCGAGTGGTTCGACCGCCTCAACCGCTGGCTCTACTCGCCCCGTTCGCCGCTCAACTGGCTGACCAAACGCCGGCGCATGCGCATTGTTCCGCATGTCCCGGAACATGCTGAAGCAGGTGAACGACTGTGGAATTCGGCGGGGATCGGGCAGGTGTTCTTTAATGAAAAAGGACAGCCGCAGGAGATCTATCAGCACAACTCAAACGGTTCGCCGAAGACGCGGATGGTTGCACCTGAGAATGACGACTGAAGGCTGATCGTTGATCGTTCCCACGCTCTGCGTGGGAATGCAGCCCGGGACGCTCCGCGTCCCTTTCGAGAGCTGGAACGCGGAGCGTCCCTTGAGGCGTTCCCACGCAGAGCGTGGGAACGATCGGAAGGGGGTAGCCATTTCATTATTTGATCGGTGTCGCTCATGAACCTCACTCGAACCCTGATCATCGGCAACTCCGGTTCTGGCAAAAGCTGGCTGGCCGAACGAATGGCCGAGCACCTGCAAGTGCCGTGGGTCGATCTCGATTCGATTCACTGGTTGTCCGACGAACACAGCATCGCCCGCCCCCGTGCCGAGGCGTTGGGCATGGCACGGGTGGTGGCCAGTGAAGAGCGCTGGGTGATCGAAGGCGTTTACGGCTGGATCATCAGCGAACTCTTGCCCCGGGCGACAGCACTGATCTGGCTGCGCGTTGAAGATGAGGAATGTGTCACCAATATTCGTCAGCGAGAGTCGCAGCGGGACAAAAATGACGAGTTGTTGATTGCGTTGCTCGCCTGGGCCGGTAGCTATCGTACGAGCGAAGACTCCAGTGGATTTGCCGCGCATCAGCGTCTGTTCGAAGGGTTTGGCGGTTCGAAACTCAAACTCAGGGATCGAACCGAAATCACAACATTCGCGAACACCGTGTTACAAGCCAACTAACTCACACTGTTGATCGTTCCCACGCTCCGCGTGGGAATGCAGCCCGGGACGCTCCGCGTCCCTTTCGAGAGCTGGAACGCGGAGCGTCCCTTGAGGCATTCCTTTGCTGCGCGTGGGAACGATCAATTGTGTATCAGGCCGCGCTCACCGCCCGGCAAACCCCTCTGACAATCATCTCCACTTCCCGCTCATCAATCGTCAGCGGCGGTAGCAAGCGAATGGTTTTGCCCCGTGTCACGTTGATCAGCAAGCCGTGATCCCGTGCGGCGATCAGGGTTAGGTCGCGAATCGGCTGTTTGAGTTCGATGCCGATCATTAAACCCTGGCCGCGGATCGCCAATACGTTCGGGTCGTCCGCCAATTCGATGCGCAATCTGGCCATCAGACGCTCACCCTGAAGCTTGGCGTTTTCCAGTAGCCCTTGTTCTTCGATGATCTCCAGCACGGTGCAACCGACCCGGCAGGCCAGTGGATTGCCGCCGAAGGTGCTGCCGTGACTGCCGGGGGTGAAGAGGTCGGCGGCTTTGCCCCGAGCCAGGCAGGCGCCGATGGGAATGCCGTTGCCCAGGCCTTTGGCCAGGGTCATGACGTCCGGAACGATGCCTTCGTGCTGAAAGGCAAACCACTGGCCGGTGCGGCCGATGCCGGTCTGGATTTCGTCGAGCATCAGCAACCACGAGCGCCGAGTGCAGAGTTCGCGAATGGCTTTCAGGTAACCGGGCGGGGCCATTTGGACACCGCTTTCACCCTGAATCGGTTCCATCAGGATCGCCACGATGCGCGGGCCGTGGGCTTGCTGCACCTTGTCCAGCGCCTTGAGGTCGCCGAATGGCACTTTGACAAAGTCCCCTGGCAACTCGTTGAAGCCCAGGCGCACGGCCGGGCCATCACTGGCGGACAAGGTGCCCAGGGTGCGGCCGTGAAAGGCGTTCTCCATGACCACCACCAGCGGTTGCTCAATGCCTTTTTGCCAGCCATACAACCGAGCGAGTTTCAGCGCCGTCTCGTTGGCTTCGGCACCGGAGTTGTTGAAGAACGCTCGCTCCATGCCCGCCAATTGCGTCAGTTTCTGCGCCAGCCGCTGTTGCCAGTCGATGCTGTAAAGATTGGACGTGTGCAACAGCAGCCCGGCCTGTTCGCTGATGGCTGAGACAATTTTCGGATGGGAGTGACCGACGTTGGTCACTGCCACGCCCGCCACCGCGTCCAGGTATTCACGACCCGCCTGATCCCACAGGCGTGTGCCCAGGCCCTTGCTGAAACTCAAGGCCAAAGGTTGGTAAGTGGTCATCAGGCAGGCGGCGGTCATGACATCAGGCTCCATCAATAGTCGGTGTTTTTGCAGTATGGTTAGCCACCTGAGCTAGATAAACGCTGCAACACTTCAATCATTTTAAAGCTGGGCTTGATAATGGATTTGTTCCAGGCAATGACCGTTTACGTCAAAGTGGTGGAAACCGGCAGCATGACCGCCGCCGCGTTGCAGTGCGAAATATCCACCACCATGGTTGGCAATCACCTGCGGGCGTTGGAGCAACGCCTGGGTGTGCGCCTGCTCCACCGAACGACGCGACGCCAACGGTTAACGGAATTCGGCACCGCTTATTACCAACGTTGCCTCGAAGTGCTGGGGCTGGTGGCCGATTCCGAACGGTTGGCCGAGCAGGCCCTCGACGAGCCGAGCGGCACCTTGCGCATCACCGCACCGCTGACGTTCGGCACCGAAAAACTGGCACCCGCCCTGAGTGAGTTCGCTCTGCTGTGTCCACGCGTCAAATTGGATGTGGTCCTCACCAATCGCCGTCCGGACCTGCTCGAAAACGGTTTCGACGTGGCGTTTCGCCTGGGCAATACCGAGGAGGCCCACCTGATCGCCCGTCCACTCCTCGACTACAGCCTGACCATGTGTGCATCACCGGAGTACCTGGCGCGCAAAGGCACACCGCAGAAACCCGATGATCTGCAACACCACGACTGTCTATCCTTTGCCTATCCGGCCGGCGATGACTGGCAGTCGGTGGAAAAACATTGGCGTCTGACCGGTCCCGAGGGAGAAGTGGCGGTAGCGGTCAATGGACCGATGTTGATCAACAGTTCGGCAGGACTGCATCAAGCGGCGCGAACCGGTATGGGCATCGTGGTGTTGCCGGATGCGTTGATGGAGCAAGATCTCAAGGACGGAAAACTGGTGGCATTGATGCCGAATTACCTGCCGCCGAGCCGACCGATGAACCTGATGTATGCCCAGGATCGCTACCGTTTGCCAAAACTGCGTAGTTTCGTCGACTTTGCCTTGCAGAGATGGGGCAAGCACTAGCAGGCTCAATACACCATCGACTAATCTCCTCGACAGGCGGGTCACTTAGATATCAGGGCGGCAGGGAGTGCGGAGATGGGTGAGGCGTCGAATATCGAGCCGTTGAAGTTCAATCTGCAGGATTTGAACGAAGACATGCTGCACACCATTCTGGAACTGGTCAGCGACGGCATCTGGGACTGGAACGCCAACACCGGGTTCGTCTATCGCAACCCCGGGTGGTACGAGATGCTCGGCTACCCGCCTCATTCCCTGAATAACAACGTGTTGACCTGGGAAAACGTGATCCATCCCGACGATTACCAGCACGTCATGGCACTGTTCGATGACTACCTGAATCAGCGCGCCCCCGGCTATCAGGCCGAATATCGCTGTCGCATGCAGGATGGCAGCTATACCTGGATCGAAGACCGTGGCTACGTACTGGCACGCAATACCGACGGCTCGGTGGCGCGGATGGTCGGCGCGCACCGCAGCATCGAAGACAAGAAACGCCTGTACGAAGCGCTTGAACGGCGCAACCAATCCCTTGAAGCGATCGTTGAAGAACGTACCCGAGAGTTGTCTCGCGTCAATCAGCAACTGCAAATCCAACTCGAAGAAAACCGCAAACTGGCGGAAACCGACACACTGACCTCAATCGCCAATCGTTATCTTCTGGAAAAAGCCCTGCCCCAGGCATGCGAACGCGCCCAGCGCTTTCGACAACCGCTGTCGCTGATTGCGATGGACATCGACGACTTCAAGAACATCAACGATCACTATGGCCACGCGCTGGGCGATGCGGCATTGGTGCGGGTGATCGATAGCGTGAAGCACTGCGTACGCGAGGGCGATCTGCTCGCGCGTTGGGGTGGCGACGAGTTCATCCTGATCCTACCCAATACAGCTCTCGCCGATGCCCGGGCCCTCGCCGAACGTATCCGCCATGGTCTCGCAAGCCTGCTGCCAGTGGGGGACTTTCAAGTGACCATGAGTTTTGGCGTGGTTCAGCGCTTTGACGAAGAACAACAGACCGGGTTGCTGGCCAGGGCCGATCAGGCGCTGTATCGGTCGAAGATCGCGGGCAAGAATGTGATTTCGTGGTAAAGGCTATGCCCTTCACTTCTCACATCCCCGCCTTCACCAATACCGGTTTCTCCTGATACCGATCCGGATAAAGCTTTTTCAGCTGCGCAACCTTCGGTAGATCGTTGATCACGATGTAGGGATAGGTCGGGTGCTCGGTCAGAAAGTCCTGATGCTCCTCCTCGGCCGGGTAGAAACCGTTGTAGGTCTCCAGCTTGGTGACAATGGGTTTGTTGAACGAACGGGCGGCGTCCAGTTGGGCGATGTAGGCCTGAGCGATACGCTGCTGCTCGCTGTTTTCCGGGAAAAGCGCCGAGCGATACTGAGTGCCGCTGTCAGGTCCCTGACGGTTGAGTTCGGTAGGGTTGTGAGCCACTGAGAAGTAGATTTGCAGCAAGGTGCCGTAGCTGACCTGACGGGGGTCGAAGGTAACTTCGACGGATTCCGCATGACCGGTATCGCCATTGCTGACCCGCTCGTACTGAGCAGTGTTGGCTGCACCGCCGGCATAACCGGAGACCGCTTTCTTCACCCCTTTGACATGCTGGAACACGCCTTGGACGCCCCAGAAGCAACCGCCGGCAAAGACCGCCCTTTCGCTGTCGGCCTGGGTGGTTTCGTCGAGGGTGGGTGGAGGAATAATGACCGCGTCTTCCGCCGCACCGAAGGAGAACGCCAGGCATTGGCCGATGACGCCGGCAGCGGCCAGGCCGAACAGGGTGCGGCGCCAGGTGAATAGGGTTTTCATGAGGCTGACTCCTGAATAAATGGGCTGACGATCAACCGAACGTAAACGCATACGCCGACACTCCGGGATCGAGAAACTCGATGCTGAAGGTCCGATCCGTCACGCTGCCGGTTTGGCGCACCAATTGGTACAAACGTTGTTCAGTCACGCTGCCGCTGCCATCGGGCGCCACGTCGGTACCGTGGTCATCGCCGGGGGCTTTTCCGTCAATCAACACTTTGAAACGCACCGGTTTACCGTCAGCACCAGGCCCCAACACCAGATGCAGATCACGGGCATGGAAGCGGTAAACGATGCGACTGGCCGGCGCGCTTGCAGTCGCCCGCTCCGAGCCGACATTCCATTGACCGTCCAGGCTCCAATCGTTGAGTGCCAATTGCGACGGAGCGCTATAGGCCGACACTTTGTCCGGCACCAGGCTGGTTTCAGGCACGAAATGCTCGGCACGCTGGTAGCCGACATAGGTTTCCGGCGATTGCACTTCGTTCATGTCCGGGGCCAGTTGAACACCCTCGGCGCTGGCATTGATCAGACCGTCTGCGACCTTCTCGGCACCCGCTTCGCGCAGCAGTTGCTGGATCACCCGTTCCGATTCGGCGTACTCGCCCTCACCAAAATGGTGATAACGGATGCGACCCTGAGCGTCGGCAAAGTAGTGGGCCGGCCAATATTGGTTGTTGAAAGCTCGCCAGACCTTGAAGTCATTATCGATGGCCACCGGGTAGTTGATGCCCAGGTCCTTCATCGCTTTGGTGACATTGCCTACGTCTCGTTCGAAAGCAAACTCGGGCGCATGGACGCCAATCACCACCAATCCCTGATCGCGGTACTTCTCGGCCCAAGCCTTCACATACGGCAGCGAGCGCAGGCAGTTGATGCAGGAGTAAGTCCAGAAATCCACCAGCACGACTTTGCCTTTCAAGGCCTGCGCAGTAAGGGGTGGCGAGTTGAGCCATTGCACCGCGCCATCCAGCGCTGGAAGGTTGCCTTCAATCGGCAGTGCGCCCGGCGTTTTGTCAGCCGCTTTCATTGCACTTCCAGAGGCCGGAACCTGCGCCATCATCGCCCCGCTAACGTTCGGTGATTGGCCGACCAACCGCCCCACCAACGCCTGCTCGATACCGCCGGTGGACGCCGTTGAAATCCGCGCCAGAATCCCGGTGTCGAGCCCCGAGGCGATCGCCGCGACACCGGCCAGCATTGCGGCGCCCAGGCCTCGACGCAGCCACTCGCCAGCGCCGATGGAACGTTTCATCGCCGCAAAGACTTTACCGCCCAGCAGCAGCGCCACCGCGAGGGAAGTTGCGGCGCCCGCGGCGTAGGCCAGCAACAACAAGGTGGTTGCGATGCTTGCCCCTTGTAACGCGGCTCCAGTCAGCAACAGACCCAGAATCGGCCCGGCGCACGGAGCCCAGAGCAGGCCCGTGGCGACGCCGATCAGGAACGAAGCGCCGGGACGCGGCCGGGGATCCGCGCCCGCGGCTTCCGACAGCCGGCTGCCAGCTGCCACCAGTGGCCGGGTCAGACGCTCAGCCAATTGAGGCAGCAACAGCGTCAGCCCGAACAGTGCAACGAACAGCAACGCGAGCCAGCGACCGTACTGATTGACTTGCACCACCCAACCACCGCCCACTGCTGCCAGCGAGGCGACGAGCGCGAACGTCAGCGCCATGCCCGCCAACAGCGGCAACCCGTTCTTCATAAACGGCTGCCCGGTGCGAGCGAAGACAAAGGGCAGCACCGGCAGGATGCACGGGCTGACAATCGTCAGCACACCACCGAGATAAGCGAGGACCAGAAGCCACATAACGTCGACCTGCATAAAGTGAGTGAAAGGGAGTACCCGCGGATCAAGTCTCCTGCGGCACAAACGTCATCGCCAGGCCGTTCATGCAGTAGCGCAAGCCGGTAGGTTTGGGCCCATCGTCAAAGACATGGCCCAGATGACCGCCACAACGCCGGCAGTGGACTTCTTCGCGCAGCACTCCGAAGGAGCGGTCCTGACGAGTGGCCACAGCTTTGTCCAGCGGTGCCCAGAAGCTCGGCCAACCGGTGCGGCTGTCGAACTTGGTCGCTGAAGAAAACAGCGGCAGATCGCAGCCGGCACAGGCAAACGTACCTTCCCGGTGCTCGTTGTTCAGTGGGCTGCTGTAGGCCCGTTCAGTGCCCTCTTCGCGCAGGATTTCGTACTGCTCGGCGCTGAGCATGGCGCGCCATTCACTGTCGCTGTGAGTCACCTCGAACACCTCCGCCGCGCTGGCATCACTGACCAGTGCAGAACTGGCGGAAAATTTTGGCAATACACCGATGACCAGGGCTGCAGCGCCTAGCCCGCCGCTTGCTACGAGAAACTGTCGCCGTGAAAACATGGTCGTCTCCGAAAATTCCAGGTGCCTGTCATGGAACACAGCCTAGGCTTGGGTTGATCGCCAAATCCTCACGAGAAGTTAAACAATTCGTGATAACTCAGGCCCCGGAAAACCCGCACAATGCGCTCATTGCGCCGAAGGATTGAGCTTGATGGAACAGACCAAACGCGTCCTCGTGGTCGAGGACGACCTGCATATCGCCGACCTTATCTGCCTGCATCTACGTGATGAGCAGTTCGAGGTGGTGCACTGCGCCGACGGCGATGAAGGCATGCGCCTGCTGCAGCAAGGAAGCTGGGACGCACTGATCCTCGACCTGATGCTGCCCGGCGTTGATGGCCTGGAAATCTGCCGCCGCGCCCGCGCCATGGCCCGCTACACACCGATCATCATTACCAGTGCGCGCTCCAGCGAAGTGCACCGGATTCTCGGGCTCGAACTCGGCGCCGACGATTACCTGGCCAAACCCTTTTCGATGCTCGAACTGGTGGCCCGGGTCAAAGCACTGTTGCGACGGGTCGACGCCATGGCCCGCAACCTGAAAATGGACGCCGGCAGCCTGATCACGGACGGCCTCGCCATCGACCCGATCACGCGCGATGTGTCCCTTGACGGTCGCCGTCTAGACCTCACGCCACGGGAGTTCGACCTGTTGTATTTCTTCGCCCGTCAGCCCGGCAAAGTGTTCTCGCGCATGGACCTGCTCAACGCCGTCTGGGGCTACAGCCATGAAGGCTATGAGCACACCGTCAACACTCACATCAACCGCTTGCGGGCAAAGATCGAAGCCGATCCGGCTCAACCGGCACGCATCCTCACCGTGTGGGGACGAGGCTACAAATTCGCGCCTAGGGAGGAGCAGCCGTGAGACTGACCCTGACTCAGCGCCTGTCTCTGGTGTTCGCCGTGTTGCTGCTGGTGTGCTGCGGCACGTCGGCCTGGATGCAGGTGCGGTCCAACAAGATGCATGAGCTGGAAGTGGTGCAAGGGTTGTCGCGGGATCTGGCCCGGCACATCGCCCATGACACCGTGCTGATGGACACCAAAGGCCTGATGCCCGACGCCGTGCGCGACCTGTTCAGCAAACTGATGCTGGTCAATCCCAGTGTCGAGGTCTATCTGCTCGACCCCGAGGGCCGGATTGTCGGCAGTGCTGCACCCGAGGGTCGGATACGCCGGGAGCGGGTCGATCTGGCGCCGATCCAGCGTCTGCTCAAGGGCGATGCCCTGCCGGTTCTCGGCGACGATCCGCGCAGCGTCGATGGCCGCAAAGTGTTCAGCGCCGCGCCATTGCAGGTCAATGGAAAACCGGTGGGCTATCTCTATGTGGTGCTGCTGAGCGAAGAGCACGACCGCTTCGCCGAACGCGGCGCCACCAGCGCCGCCCTTAATACCGCGCTGTTGTCCATCGGGCTGGTGGCGTTGCTGTGCCTGATTGCCGGTCTCACGGCATTCGCCCTCATCACCCGACCTTTGCGCCGCTTGACCGAAACCGTCAGCCAGTTCGACATCGATGGCGCTCCAGTAACACCCCCTGCGTCAGTCCCGGTGGAAAAAGCCGCCAGCCACGATGAAATTGCCATACTCGACGCGACCTTCCGGCAGATGCAGGCGCGCCTCGGCGAGCAATGGCGTTCGTTGACCCGCCAGGATCAGGAACGCCGTGAACTGGTGGCCAACATCTCCCATGACCTGCGCACGCCTCTCGCCTCGCTGCACGGTTACCTGGAAACCTTGTCGCTCAAGGACGCCACGTTGTCCCCCGCCGACCGCCGCCGTTACCTGGGCATCGCGCTGGATCAAAGCCGCAAGGTGGGTGGTCTGGCGCAATCGCTGCTGGAGCTGGTGCGCCTGGAACATGGCTTCGTGCAACCGGTGCTGGAGCGTTTCTCGCTGACCGATCTGGTGCAGGACATTTTCCAGAAGTTCGAACTGACGGCCGAGGCGCGCCAGGTCGAACTGAAGGCCACCTTCGCACCCAATGTTTCAGCAGCCTGCGCCGACCTTGGATTGATCGAGCGGGTGCTCACCAACCTGTTCGACAACGCCCTGCGCCACACCCCGCAAGGGGGAGAAATCGAGCTCAGCCTGCGCCCTGAAGGACCTTTTATCGAAGTTACCGTCAGCGACACCGGCCCCGGCATTGCTGCCGAACTGCGCGAAGGTCTGTTCCTGCGCCCGTTCAACATTGGCGGCGCACGGCGTGACGGTGGACTGGGATTGCGGATCGTGCACCGGATCCTGCAATTGCATGGCCGCGAGATCCAGCTGATTGACGTTCCCGGACGCGGCGCGACCTTTCGCTTTTCGTTAGCGGTGGATCAGCAAACGGCCGAGCAATTGGCGGTGCGGTCGATGAATCTGAATTCGCTGGGGAAATAGTCCACTGCCTGGGCCACAGCAACGGCTAATATCCCGGCACCCATTTCGGCAAGGACGCTGCGCGATGCTCAACACCCTGCAAAACACCCCATTGTGGGTTTACGCGATATTTCTGCTGCTGTGCTACTTCGGCGTCAAAGCCCTGTCCCCGACCCGTGAAAGCAAAACTTCATTGCTCGTCACAGCACCGATATTGCTGGGCTGGTCACTCTATTCGCTGAACCTGACGCTGAATCCGCAGCTATCGGTCAGTTGCTGGTTGGCCGCCGTCATCCTGGGCAGCCTCGCGGCGCTGCTGATTTTCCCACGCAAGGGCATTGAGCTGGATGATCCGCAAACCGGCCTGATCGTGCCGGGCACGCTAAAAACTCTGGTGCTCTATCTGCTGTTTTTTGCGGTGAACTATTACTTCGGCTACCAGGATGACGTTCACCCGGAAATGGCCGCCACCGTGGAGATGTTGCTGCTCAAGGCGTCGGCTTCCGGTTTTGTCTGTGGACTGATCAGCGGTCGGGCGTTGACGTTTTATCGGCTGCTGCTGACACTTCAGGCAAAACGCCCCCAGATAGCCGCCGGTTAAAAGCCGCTGTACCAAAAATGATGACCAGCCGCCTGTTCATCCGTGACAACGCCGCCTCGGTCCAATAGATTAGGCGGCCTGAAAAGGCCCAGAGCTTTCTCGCCTCAATCCAAGTTAAAAGAAGTAGTGAAATTTCAATGTCCGATTCCAATACCGCTGAATCCGTAGTCACCTTGTCGTCCAAAGCGGAATACGAAAACTCCATCAATCTTTCACAGCACGTGCCCCAGGCCAAGACCATCAGCGAGATGGTCCTGGACGCTTTCCAGTCCACCCGGGAAAGCGACCAGATCCGCGAGCTGCGCGCCGCGATTCGCCAGGCTCACGACAGCTTCGACGACGACAAAGCCTACCAATTGATGGGCGAACTCAAGCAGCTCAAGGACGCCGAGGCTGCCGACATTGCCGCCCTGGAAGACTTGAGCAGCAAATTCCCGATCAGCCGGATTCTCTCCAGTTTCAAGGACGACCCGGCATTTCAGGAATTGGTCTATGGCCTCGCACTGAAAGTGCTGAACCAGACTCATCAGGCCGTCAGCAACCCGAGCAGTGGCAAAAGCAAGGCTGCTCGCGCCAAGAAAGATGTCGAAGTGTTCACCATCAGCAAAGACGGCATCAGCGTGACGTTGCCGCTGCGCACCCCGCGTTCGCGACTGAACGTTGACCGTGAAGCGCTGGAGTTCCTGGGCTTCACCTTCGTCGGCGAAGGCGAAGAAGCCGAACTGGAAAGCGAGACCTTCCTGGACAATGCCGGGGCCGAACAAGCGGTTAACCGCAAGAACATCATCACCGCGCTTCAGCAGCAAACCGCGTTCGATGGCTACAGCATCGCCGCGCAGTAACACGATCCATCAGCGGCGCTTCGGCGCCACTGACCCAAGAGCCTCGCCCTAGAGCGTAATGCTGTTCACTTAAGCATTTGAGTCAAAGCCGGGCTTATCCGAAAATCCGATGCCAGACCTCTGGCATCGGATTTTTTATGTCTGTTCAACAGGACCTGCTCGACCTCGGCGACCTTTTCAA
>NZ_FYDJ01000011.1 GCF_900187425.1 Pseudomonas sp. Irchel s3h14 | reverse complement strand
GGGCAGGTATTGGAGGATTATTTCTGGATCACCGCCCCAGGCCTTCGAGGCCAAGGACGGTGAAGATCTCAAAGACCCGGTTTCCAGTAGACCGTAAGGCTGCTCCGCTTAAGTGAACAGCATTACGGCATCAAGCCGGGCTTTTTGAGCTGATCAATCAGGATCAGTGACGCTTGTGACCTTTGGCCAGGTTGCTGCCCACGCCGCCGCCCAATGCGCCGCCCAAGCCTGCGCCAATGGTGGAACCGGTCTTGCCGCCCAGGCTGTTGCCGATTATCGAACCGCCGGCCGCGCCGACACCACCACCAATGGCGGCTTTAGTGCGGCTGCCTTTGCGTGCTCCAACAGCACTGCCGGCCGCGCCCGCGACACCAGCACCAATCGCTGCACCGGTGCTGCCGCCCATGCTCTGGCCTATCACATTACCCAGCGCGCCACCCAAACCACCACCGATGGCGGCAGTGCCGTCACCCGCAGCCATCGCACCTTGAGCAACCAAAAGCCCCAGAACCAAAGCAGGCAGTGTTAAACGCATGACAAGAACCTCAAAAAAAGGGGGTAACCGAAAGGGGCGAGATTGAATGCTTTAGAGGAGACAAAGTCCAGACACGCACGGGTACAACCTCGCAATAGGCGACGGTTGGACAGCGTTTTTAGAAAAGGTTTTATGACAGGCAAAAAAAAGCCCGCTGGGGAACGGGCCAGGTACTGCTTTCTAACGGATGAGTTGAGCCTACGTAGGTAGGTGTGAAAAGTTCGTGAAAAAAAATACCAACAGCGGGTTATGTATCTGTAGTCCAAATCCCAACAACCGACCTTTTGAAAATGAAAACCCCGCTCGATGGCGGGGACTGTCCGGTTGACGGTTACTTCCTGGAAGACGGCATCCTCTTGGGCAAGAAATTCGCCTTTTCGGATCGGGGCACCTTGGATTTCAATTTGGCGACCCGGACCCGGTTTTCACCAAAGCCCGCCATATACTCCGCTTGACCACACTGCACGCAATTGTTGATCGGAAACTCAGATCCGTCGTCTTCGATGTACGAATCAGCCATACCTTTCCCCTCTCAAAAAAGGGTCGACACCGGCAAGCCCTATTTGCCTGAAAAATGTCGACCTTCAACGCTTTTGAGACTAGCCAGTCATTACTGGACTTGTAGTTCGGATTATTGCGTCCCCGACGAACGGCCTTGTGACTCAATCACCTCAACTTGACCGCCGTCCCGGTCACGAACACCACCACCATTCCGCCCTTCCCGGCCGGCATGCTGATCTCATAATCAAGCCCCACCACCGCATCAGCCTGAAGTGCCCGCGCCCGCTCCTTCAACTCGTCGGTTGCCTGAATCCGTGCCTCCTTCAGTGCCCGCTCCAATGTCTGAGAGCGCCCACCGAAAAAATCCCGCATCCCGGCGAACATATCGCGGATCACGTTGACACCCTGCACCGACTCGGCACTGACGATGTCCAGATAGGCGGTGATTTGTCGGCCTTCGATGGTGTGGGTTGTGGTGGTGATCATTAAATTTCCTTCTTCATGGCCCGAGGATAATTACTCAAGGCAACCTGGACAGATGTTGAGCTAACGCATCAAACGCCGGCAAGGTGACTGGATCATTGGCCGAGTTACTGGCGACCGGATGGGAGGCGTAGCGAACAATCACCATCTCGGCTTTCGGGTCGACATAAATGCGTTGCCCATGGACCCCGCGCGCCATGAAGGCTCCGCCCTGTTTGTTGGTCACCCACCACATCGAACGGTAGCTCCACCCCTTCAACAAATCGTACCCCGCCTGGGCGAATGCCTGCTTGTCGCCGCCGCGACGGAGGTCGTCAACCACCGCTTTGGGCACGATTTGCTGACCGTTGAACTGGCCGTCATTACGCAACATCTCGCCAAACCGTGCCAGGTCGCGCAAACCGGTGTTCAAGCCGCCGCCAGCAAACGGGGTGCCAATGGAATCAACCGTGAAACAGGCGTCCTGCTCAGCCCCCAAACGGCTCCAGATACGTTCCGACAACACCTGTGTGACGTTGCGACCGGTCGCTCGAGCGATGATCCAGCCCAGTACATCGGTATTGACGGTCTTGTAGCCGAACGCGCTGCCGTGTTCGCCTTGCGGTTGAACTGTCTGCAAAAACTCGTAGTAACTTCGCGGACCGCTGTAATCCTTTGGCTTGGGCAAAGGGCTGCCAGCTTTTGCATGAGCCCAGACCTCGGCGTTCGGGTCGGTGTAGTCCTCGCTGTATTTGAGGCCGGTCGTCATATCGAGGACCTGGCGTACCGTGGCGCTGCCAAACGCGGAAGCCGCCAGTTCGGGGACGTATTCGGCGACGTGCTTGTTCTCATCGATTCGCCCTTCTGCCACCAACATCGCCCCTAATATGCCGACCACGGACTTTGTCACCGACATTGCCGCGTGCTGGCCTTCAGGCTTCAGCACGCCAAAATAACGCTCGTAGACAACTTTCCCCCGATGCATCACCACAATCCCGTCGGTGTAGGTCGCCGCGAGGGATTGATCCCAGGTCATCGGAGCCTTCGCGCCCAGCGGGACGAAGCTGATCGCATCGATGTCTTTGCGCAGCGCAGATACCAATGGAACCGGTGCACCGAGCCCCCGTGAAACGTTGATCGTAGGCATCAGTTGACGGAAGTTCGAGACACTCCAGCGCATCGCCGGGAACTGGAAATAGCTGCCATCTTCGAAACGCACGGTGCGATCTGCAGGGGGTGGCGAGCCGACCATCCAGCCTAGTTTTGCGGGGTCGCTGGCTTCGGCGTCGGGGAAGGTCTTGATTGTGGATGCGGTGGCGAATAAGGAGACGGTGCTTATCAGCGCGGCGGCGAGGGAAATAGCAATGCGGCGGGAAGCGGCGCGAGGGTGAGACATTGTTTCGATTCCATTCGAGGGGTTTTGGGCAGTCCAACAGGTTAGAGCAGCTTGACCAACACTGCGGTGACAGTTGCGGTGACAGTGGCCACCGTGCCAATCAATCCAGTCGCCACAGCCACCGGATACCAAAAAGTCTCACGGGTCATCTTCCCGGCCTCGGCGTTCAGCTTGCGCTGCTCAGCCATCAGCTTGACGATCTCCACATGAACCTTTTCCAGTTCGGCCTGTTTCATGGTGAATTCCTGCATAACGTGCGTTCGTCCTTCCAGATAACAGGCCGCGTCATGTGCCTTGCCGTTGATTCATTTTGCCCCCTAAAGGCGCATAGCGAATACCCCTCACGAAACGGCTGGTGTCGGGTGCCGAAACCTATGAAAGCACCCAGCTACCTGGCTTTCCAGCATTACTTCCCACATGCCTATCACCCGTCCTACATGAATTTCGGAAGCGCCTTCGCCGATGAGCTTGGGTCATAACATTGGCATCCACGAAATCCAGACGCCAGAAACCACAAAACCCCTGACTTCTCTCGAAATCAGGGGTTTTGGTTACATCGAATTTGGCGGTGAAGGAGAGATTCGAACTCTCGATACAATTTCTTGTATACACACTTTCCAGGCGTGCTCCTTAAGCCACTCGGACACTTCACCGTATCTCTTCAAACAAGTTCTGTCTGTCGAGGCGCGCTAATGTAGTCGAAAGCTTTTCCGATGGCAAACTTTTTTTGCAGAATTTTCATGCGCTTAGCGATTTAGTCGCTCTGGCGGTTTCCGGGCCATGGCAAACCCGCCAATCTCCGGCTTCGCGCCCTCCTCTATATAGAGGGGAATGCGCGGCTGGCGTGGCGGGCGACGCTTGCCGGGCGGGGAAAGGGTGACTGGGCGGTCAGTCACGGCGCTTTACCTGGCCTGCGGCGGTGGGTAACGTCTGCCCTACTTTATTGAAAGGAATAGCGTCATGAGTGAGTTGATTTCTTACCATCTCGAAGACGGTATCGCGACCCTGACCTTGAGCAATGGCAAGGTCAATGCCATCTCTCCGGACGTGATTGCTGCGTTTAACGCCGCGCTGGATCAGGCGGTGACTGATCGTGCGGTGGTGATCATTACCGGTACGCCCGGGATGCTGTCGGGCGGGTATGACTTGAAGGTGATGACCTCCGGTCCTAAAGAAGCCGTGGCGCTGGTGACTGCCGGTTCAACCCTGGCCCGTCGCCTGTTGGCGCACCCGTTCCCGGTGATCGTCGCGTGCCCTGGGCATGCGGTGGCCAAGGGCGCGTTCCTGCTGTTGTCGGTGGATTACCGAATTGGTGTCGACGGCCCGTTCACCATTGGTTTGAACGAAGTGCAGATCGGCATGACCATGCACCACGCAGGTATCGAACTGGCCCGTGATCGTCTGCGCAAGTCGGCATTCCATCGCTCTGTGATCAACGCCGAGATGTTTAATCCACAAAGCGCCGTGGATGCCGGGTTCTTCGACCTGGTGGTGTCGGCCGAAGAGCTGCAAGGCGCGGCGCTGGCGGCGGCTCGTCAGTTGAAGAAGATCAACATGAATGCTCACAAGAACACCAAGCTCAAAGTGCGCAAGGCGCTGCTGGAGAGGCTGGACAACGCGATCATCGAGGATCAGGACTTTTTGGTTTAAACCCAAACGTGCCACACCGAAAAGCCCGACCGTCGTGTCGGGCTTTTTCTTACGCGCTCCGTTGAAAAGCCTACAACCGCTCTAGATCGCGTCTGACCCATAAGTCGGAAACATGCGTTCAAACATCGCCTATCTCCCACCTCTATAGCGGCAATTGCCGAAAACAGTGCACATCCGTACACTGCGCCACCTTTTGTCCCGGTGGGGCCTGTAAATGCTGTTTGTGTTTCGTATGTTATTGATGGGCCTGCACTTTATTCTGGCCGGTGTGCTTGGGGTGATTCTCGGCCTGTGCCGACCGTTCAATCCGGACAACAGCCGTTTGTGCGCGCGTCTTTATGCATGGCCAGCGATGTGCATTTTGCGTCTGCGGGTGAAGGCCGACGTTGGACCGTTGATGGATAAACCCGACAGCTGTGTGATCATCGCCAACCACCAGTCCAACTACGATCTGTTTGTGTTCGGCAACGTGGTGCCCCGCCGCACCGTGTGTATCGGCAAGAAGAGTCTGAAGTGGGTGCCGCTGTTTGGTCAGTTGTTCTGGCTGGCGGGCAATGTGCTGATCGATCGCGGCAATGCGCAGAAAGCGCGCCAGTCGATGCTGACTACTACTCACACGCTGCAGAATGAAGACACTTCGATCTGGGTCTTCCCGGAAGGCACGCGCAACCTGGGCGAAGAATTGCTGCCGTTCAAGAAAGGCGCCTTTCAAATGGCCATTGCCGCCGGGGTGCCGATTGTTCCGGTGTGTGTCAGCAGTTACGTTAAACACATGCGATTGAACCGTTGGCGCAGTGGGAAGATTCTGATCCGCTCGTTACCGGCGATTCCTACGGCTGGATTGAGCCTGGATGACATGCCGCTGCTGATTGCCCAGTGCCGCGAGCAGATGCGCGAGTGCATCGCTTCGATGGATCGGCAACTGCAAGCCGCTTAAAAGAAACCCGCCCGGTGCGGGTTTTCTTTTGCCTGCAAGCTTTTGCCTGCGAACTCAACAGATTTCACTGACTCTCAAGCAGCAGACAGGGCTAAGCTGGAGACTGCCTGCCACTGCCATCTTTGCTAATAGAAAGCTGCCAATAAGAAGTGAATCACTATCATGGGTAGAGTTGTTGCTGCTGCGGTTTATAGCGCCGGAAAGAAAGTCACCAATATCACCCTCGACGAAGGCGCTGCCTGGGCGGCAAAGCCCGGCCACTTTGTCTGGATCGGCCTCGAAGAGCCGAACGCCCAAGAGTTGTTCAATCTGCAACGCCAGTTCAACCTGCACGAACTGGCCATCGAAGACGCCCTGGAAAAACACAGTCGACCAAAACTGGAAACCTTCGGCGACGCGCTGTTCATCGTCACGTATTCGCCGATCCGGCATGAAGGCAAACTGCAGTTCATCGAGACGCATATCTTTGCCGGCAACGGTTACATCATTACCGCACGCAACGGCCACTCCGCGTCCTATGCCCATGTCCGACAGCGCTGTGAGGCGCGTCCGCTATTGCTGGAGCACGGGGAAGATTTCGTACTCTATGCCATCCTCGACTTCGTAATCGAAAACTACCAGCCCATGGGCGAAGCGATCCACGCTGAGATCGATGAGCTGGAACTCAACGTCATGTGTAGCTCCCTGAACGAGCGCGACATTCAAAAACTCCACAGCCTGCGCCGCGATGTATTGCGCTTACGCCGGTTTGCGGCGCCGATGGTGGAGATCAGTGAGGAATTGCAGAAGCTGAGTTTCCCGTTTATCGACAAGAACATGCGTCCGTACTTTCGCGATGTGCAGATCCACGTCACGCGGCAGATGGAAGACTTGACGACCCTGGCGGACATTGCCAGCCAGACCATTGAAGTTGGGGTGTTGCTGGAGGCGTCACGCCAAAGCGTGGTGCAGCGCAAGTTTGCGGCGTGGGCGGCGATTCTGGCATTCCCGACGGCGGTGGCGGGGATTTACGGGATGAACTTCCAGAACATGCCGGAGTTGAGTTGGCATTACGGGTATTTCGGGGTGTTAGGGTTTATCGCAGTGGGTTGTGTGGGTTTGTGGGCTAGCTTCAAAAAATCCGGGTGGCTTTAACAAGCTATTGTGGCGAGGGGACAAGCCCCCTCTCCACAGGTTCGTTGTCAGCTCATTGAACCGATCCAGCTTCAGGCTTGTGCGCCACAAACCGCATCATCCACTCCGCAACGGTAGTGCCGTGATGGTCGTGCTCAAGGCTCGCCATACCTTTCGAATAAATCTGCTCACCCAGCGCTTCCTGACGAATATCCAACAGCGCGCGCGAGTAATCGTGAATGAATTCCGGATGCCCCTGGAAGCACAGCACCTGATCGTTGATGTGGTACGCGGCAAACGGGCAGAAATCGCTGGAAGCGATGACCGTGGCGTTTTCCGGGAGCGCGGTGACCTGGTCCTGATGGCTGATCAACAAGGTCAGCTCTTCCCTCACCGGGCTCATCCACGGCGCCTTGGCGGCGAGTTTGTAATTGTGGGTGCCGACGCCCCAGCCTTGAGTCGCGCGTTCGCTCTTGCCGCCCAGCAGCAGCGCCAGCAGCTGATGGCCGAAGCACACGCCCAGCAGTTTGTCGCCGCGCTCGTAGCGGGTCAGCAGGTATGCCCTGAGGGTTTCAATCCACGGGTCGGTGCCGAAGGAATCGGCCTTGCTGCCAGTGACCAGATAGGCGTCGAAGGTCAGCTCATCGCCGGGATACTCGCCCTGCATCACGTTGTACACGGTGAACTCGGCAGCGATGGGTTGCTGCGAAAACAGACGCTGGAACATCTGCCCGTACCCCTGATATTGATCGACCAGTTCCGGACGCAGGATGTCGGTTTCCAGAATGCAGATGCGTAACGACATAAAAAATACCTGACACTTGATGGGAATAATGCACACCCCTGAGCCTGCCTTGAAACACAGTGGCAAGGCAAGCCCCGGAATGCGTCACCCGTCCCCTAGAACGCCTCCCCTTTGGCCGCTTTCTCCAGCAATAGCGCGGGCGGAGCGAATCGCTCGCCATACTGCTCTGCCAGGTACTGGGCGCGGGCGACAAAATCTTTCACGCCGTACTGGTTGATGAATTGCAGCGCGCCGCCGGTCCAGGCGGCGAAGCCGATGCCGAAGATCGAGCCGACGTTGGCGTCCGCCGTCGAGGTCAACACCCCCTCCTCCACACAGCGCACGGTTTCGATGGCTTGCACGAACAGCAGTCGATCACGCACGTCCTTCGGCGAAATCTGCCCGTCAGCCTTCTCGAAACAGCTTTTCAGCTCTGGCCACAGATGCTTCTGCCCACGCGCCGGATAATCGTAGAAACCACCACCAGCAGCCTTGCCCGGACGTTTGTATTCGTAAAGCAGCAAGTCAATCACGGCGAACGCCGGGTGCTCAATCAGCGGTTTCCCTTCTGCTTGCAGGTCTTTGGCGGTTTGCCGGCGGATATGGCTCATCAGGCTGAGGGAAACTTCGTCGGAGATCGCCAGAGGTCCGATCGGCATGCCGGCCTTGCGCGCTTCGGTCTCGATCATCGGCGCGCTCACGCCTTCGCCCAGCATGGCGATGCCTTCGTTGGTGAATGTGCCGAACACCCGCGAGGTGAAGAAACCGCGACTGTCGTTGACCACAATCGGGGTTTTCTTGATTTGCAGGACGAAATCGAACCCGCGAGCCAGGGTTTCGTCGCTGGTGTGGGCGCCTTTGATGATTTCCACCAAGGGCATTTTCTCCACGGGGCTGAAGAAATGCAGGCCGATGAACTTGCTCTGATCCGGCACGGCGGTCGCGAGGCCACTGATCGGCAAGGTCGACGTGTTGGAAGCAATCACCGCCTCCGGGCCAACGACTTTTTGCGCCGCCGAAGAGACGTTGGCTTTCAGATCGCGATCTTCAAACACCGCTTCAATGATCAGATCACAACCGACCAGATCGGCATCGCTTTCAGTGGGGTGAATTCGCGCCAGCGTTGCTTCGCGCTGATCGGCACTCAATTGACCACGCGCAACCTTCTTGTCCAGCAGCGCCGCCGAGTGAGCCTTGCCCTTCTGTGCAGCCGCAAGATTGATGTCCTTGAGCACCACGTCGATGCCGGCCGACGCGCTGACAAAAGCGATTCCGGCGCCCATCATGCCTGCGCCCAGTACACCCACCCGACGCGTCACGTAGGGCGCAAAACCCTGAGGCCGCGAGCTGCCGGCATTGATTTCGTTGAGCTGGAACCAGAACGTGCCGATCAGGTTTTTCGACACTTGGCCGGTGGTCAATTCGGTGAAGTAACGGGTTTCGATCAGGTGCGCGGTGTCGAAATCCACCTGGGCACCTTCTACCGCAGCGCAGAGGATTTTCTCTGGCGCGGGCAGGCAGCCCTGGGTTTTGCTGCGCAGGATCGACGGCGTGATGGCCAGCATTTGCGCGACTTTCGGGTTCGACGGCGTACCACCGGGAATCTGGTAACCCTTCACGTCCCAGCGCTGCACAACCGAAGGATGGGCGATAATCCAGGCGCGAGCCTTGGCCAGCAGTTCATCACGATCCGCCGCCAACTCATCAATCAAACCTGCCCGCAACGCCTGCTGCGGCCGGACTTTCTTGCCCTCGAGCAGGTACGGCAAGGCTTTTTCAATACCGAGCATCCGCACCATGCGCACCACCCCGCCGCCGCCCGGCAACAGGCCGAGGGTCACTTCCGGCAAGCCGAGTTGCACCGAAGAATCGTCCAGCGCAACCCGGTGATGGCACGCCAGGCAGATTTCCCAACCGCCGCCCAACGCGGCGCCGTTGATCGCGGCGACCACCGGTTTACCGAGGGTCTCGAGGGTGCGCAGCTGCCCTTTGAGCGTCAGCACCATGTCATAGAAGGCTTTGGCTTCGGGCTTGCCGACCTTGATCAGTTCGTTGAGGTCGCCGCCGGCGAAGAAGGTTTTCTTGGCCGAGGTGATGATCACGCCGGCGATGGTGTCTTTTTCGGCAACCAGTCTGGCAACACACGCGGCCATGGCTTCGCGGTAGACCGCGTTCATGGTGTTGGCGCTCTGGCCCGGCATGTCGATGGTCAGGACGACGATCTGGTCCTGACCTTTTTCGTAACGGATGGCTTCGGTCATGAAAGGGTTTCCTTGAAATCGGTCGGGGCTCAGAGGCGTTCGATGATGGTGGCAATGCCCATGCCGCCGCCGACACACAGCGTCGCGAGGCCATAGCGCAAGCGCCGGGTTTCCAGTTCATCGAGCAGCGTGCCGAGGATCGCGCAGCCGGTGGCACCCAGCGGGTGGCCCATGGCGATGGAGCCACCGTTGACGTTGATCTTGTCCGGGTCGATCGCCATGTCCTTGATGAATTTCAGCACCACCGAGGCGAAAGCTTCGTTGACCTCGAACAAGTCGATGTCTTCAACCCGTAGCCCGGCCTTGGCCAGTGCCTTGCGGGTGGCCGGCGCGGGGCCGGTGAGCATGATGGTCGGATCGGTGCTGGTGACCGCCGTGGCGACGATCCGCGCCCGCGGTTGCAAACCCAGCGCCCGGCCCTTGGCCTCTGAACCGATCAACATCAGCGCCGCGCCATCGACGATCCCGGAACTGTTACCCGCCGTGTGCACGTGGTTGATTCGCTCAACATGGCTGAAGACCCGAAGCGCGGTGGCATCGAAGCCCATTTGCCCGATCATCTCGAAGCTCGGCTTGAGCTGGCCCAAGCCTTCCATGGTCGATCCGGCGCGGATGAATTCATCGTGATCGAGCAGGATAATGCCGTTCTGGTCCTGAACCGGCACCAGCGATTTGTTGAACGAACCGTCGGCCCTTGCCCGCGCAGCCTTTTGCTGGGAGTGCAGCGCATAGGCATCGACGTCTTGACGGCTGAAGCCTTCGATCGTGGCGATCAGGTCAGCGCCCACGCCTTGAGGGGCGAAATGGCTGTGAAAACTGGTTTCCGGATCCTGCGCCCAGGCGCCGCCATCGCTGCCCATCGGCACACGGGACATGGACTCGACGCCGCCGACCACCACCAGGTCTTCGAAGCCGGAACGCACCTTCATCGCGCCGAGGTTCACCGCCTCCAACCCCGAGGCGCAGAAGCGGTTGATCTGCAAACCCGCCACGCTGACGTCCCAATCCGCCACCTGAGTCGCGGTTTTGGCGATGTCGGAACCCTGGTCGCCGATGGGCGTCACGCAGCCCAGTACCACATCGTCGACCTGACTGGTGTCGAGAGACGTGCGCTGTTGCAGCGCCGTGAGCAGCCCGGCTACCAGGTTCACCGGTTTGACGCTGTGCAAGGCGCCACTGGCCTTGCCTTTGCCGCGGGGCGTGCGTAACGCGTCGAAAATTAAAGCTTGGGTCATGACGTCCTCGAACCTGAGCGGGGAGTAAATGCAGAGTCCCCACCTTAGGCCGAGCGGCCCCGGATTCAATGACCGCAATGCTCACTGATGTTGACGGTCACGCTCAGACGGACGGTAGGCAACCACCGGATTAACCGATTCAGGACACCGAGCTGTCTAGCAAACGGGCGCCCAAGAAGCTGGCATTAGGCCTCATGCCTTTTTAAGAGCAATTTATGTGAAGTCCATACGAAATGGATCTAAACCAAGCGTGACGCGGGCTCTAAGGTGAACTTGTACGAAGTTGTCGTCGGGTTTTGCCGAGGCGCTCGTCAAACAGGAAGTGCAACGCTCTGCCGTCATGGAGAAATGCAGGCAGGCATCAGGAAATAACAATAAAGGCGGTCAAGCCATGTTCAAACAATCGAAAGTACGTCAAGCCGGGCTCATTCTTTTCGCCACTACGCTGTTGTTGATTTTGCCGAACCTGACCAAGGTGATCGGCTAGTCGGTCAATAAAAAATACGGCGCCAGGTTTTATATCGCCCTCTAAAAATGTGACTGGTTCGCTACCCGGGCCAGCGTGGGTGTGCCAACCTTTGCGGCACTTCCACGACATGGACGGCGATCATTTGAAAACGCTCATTCTGTTCGGGGCCTTGCTGCTCAGCACGCCTCTGTCTGCCGCACAGCTGAACCTTGAGCTCGGCGCGAGCAGTCGCACCTGGCAAACCGAGGAGTTGCTCAAGCATCCTCAGGTTCAGACCATCACCATTAGCAACGACGTTTCCTACAAACGGGACATGAGCTATCGCGCTGTTCCGGTGGCTGCGTTGTTGACGGGCATCAAGCCTGAAGACCATTTACAGGCAGTAGCCCTGGATGGTTTTGCCGCAGAACTGTCGGCTGCGCCATTGCTTAATACCCAGGGCGCGCGCGCGTGGCTGGCGATTGAAGAACCCGCCAAGTCGTGGCCACCGCTGTCGGAAGGCAAACCCGGCGCCGGGCCGTTCTATCTGGTCTGGACCGATCCGCAGGCGGGCGACATCAGCCCCGAGCAATGGCCCTTTCAAGTGGCGAGCATCAAGCGCATGGCACCGGTGGCCGAGCGCTTCCCTGCCCTGTTGCCCGATCCGGCGTTGAAGGCTGACGATCCGGTGAACAAGGGCTTTGCGCTGTTTCAGAAGAATTGCCTGGCGTGCCATCGATTGAACGGCGCCGGGGATGCGCAGTTTGGACCGGACCTGAATATTCCGTTTAACCCGACCGAGTATTTCGGTGCGGATTTCCTCAAGCGCTACATTCGTGATCCGCAGAGCTTGCGCCAGTGGCCTCAGGCGAAGATGCCCGGGTTCTCGGCGACGGTGCTGCCGGACGGGGATCTGGAGAGGTTGGTGGGGTATTTGAAGCACATGGCTGGGCGAAAAGTTAAACCGTAACCGATCGTTCCCACGCTCTGCGTGGGAATGCAGCCCGGGACGCTCTGCGTCCCAATCAAGAGCCGAACGCGGAGCGTCCGTTGAGGCATTCCCACGCAGAGCGTGGGAACGATCAGCGTGCAGGTTTATTGCTGTTGCACTGAGATCACTGGCATCGGCGTTGGCGAAACAAACACCTTCGCATGCATCTGCTCGCACCCACCACCACGCCGCATGCCACGCACCGGGCAGGCATCCAGGTAATCCAGGCCCACCGCCAGTTTCAGATGACGCTCAGGCCGCGCCAATTCATTGGTCACGTCAAAGCTGTACCAGGCGTCATCGAGCCAGGCTTCCGCCCAGGCGTGACTGGCCAGGTGTTCGCTGTTCTCGCTGTACAAATAGCCCGACACATAACGCGACGGAATGCCCAGGCTGCGAGCGCAGGCGAGAAACGCATGAGTGTGGTCCTGACAGACGCCCGAACGCCCGGCGAAAGCTTGAGCGGCGCTGGTGTCCACTTCGGTGGAGCCCGGCGTGTAGGTCATGTGCTGGTTCAGGCCATGCATCAAGTCGATCAGCGCCGTGCGATCCCGGCGTTGCTTGCATTCCTTCTCGGCGAACGCACGCAGGGCTTCGTCGGCTTCGGTCAGGCGCGTGAAACGCAAGAACGGCAGCGCCGACTGGCTTTCATGCTCCGCCTCGCGCAATTCGTCGATGTCCACCTGGCCCCGGGCGCCGATGATGATCGCCTCGTGAGGCTCGTCCATGGTCAGCACGTGCAGGATATTGCCGAACGGATCGAGTTGCGCACGCACCGGGCGCGGCAAGTCGAGCTGCCAGCTGAGCACATGCTGGCGCTCACTGTCGTGGGGGGTCAGTCGCAGGTACTGGATGCTCGCCCGCACCTGATCTTCGTAGTGATAGGTGGTCTCGTGGCTAATGGAAAGTCTCATGCAGCCTCCAGGTAGGAACTGTGTATGGCGTTACCCAACTGGCGCACCAGCGGGATGAACTCGGTCAGCCAGGCGTGCAGGCCTTCGTCGAGAATTTCGGTGATGCCGGTGTAGCGCAGGCGTGCGTCCATTTCCGCTGCAAGACGTTGCGCGGGACGGCCGTTGGCCCCCGGCAGCTGGGCAAGGATCTGGTCGATTTCTTCAGTGCAGGCGCGCAATGAACGCGGCACGTCAGCACGCAGCAACAGCAACTCCGCCACATGCCGGGCGCCGGGCGCATCGCGGTAGATCTCGGTGTAGGCCTCGAACGAGGACAACGCCCGCAGCAAAGCACTCCACTGGTAATACGCGTGGGCGGTGCCATCGCTGACCGCCTCTGCCTGATCGCCAGCCATTTCGTAGCGGGCGTCAAGCAGGCGCAACGTGTTGTCGGCCCTTTCGATAAACGTCCCCAGACGAATGAAGCGGAACGCGTCGTTACGCATGATCGTGCCGTAGGACGCGCCGCGGAACAGGTGGGAACGTTCCTTGATCCATTCGCAGAAACGGCTCATGCCGTAGCGACTCAAGCCCTGATCGGCAATCCCGCGGATTTCCAGCCAGGTGGCATTGATGTTTTCCCACATGTCGGCGGTGATTCGCCCACGCACCGCATGGGCACTGGCCCGCGCAGCGCCGAGGCAGCTGTAGATGCTCGCCGGATTGGCCGCGTCCAGGGCGAAGAAATGCAGCAGCCGTTCGGCGTGCAATTCGCCGTGGCGCTCCAGGTAATCGTCCAGGGTGCCGGTGATCAACAACGGCATGGCGAGTTCATGCAGGCCGTCACCACGGCCATCCTGTGGCATCAGCGACAGCGAATAACTGATGTCGAGCATCCGTGCGAGGTTTTCCGCCCGCTCCAGGTAACGCGACATCCAATACAAATCCGAGGCAGTTCTACTTAACATGGCAGGCTTCCTTCAATCCTCGACCACCCAGGTGTCCTTGGTTCCGCCACCCTGGGATGAATTCACCACCAGGGAGCCTTCGCGCAGGGCAACACGGGTCAAACCGCCGGGCACAACCCGGGTTTCGCGGCCAGACAATACAAACGGACGCAGGTCGATGTGGCGTGGAGCAATGCCGTTTTCGACAAAGGTCGGACAGGTCGACAGGGACAACGTCGGTTGTGCGATGTACGCATGGGGCTTGGCTTTGATCCGCGCGCGGAAAGACTCGATTTCCGCCGCCGTCGCCGCCGGCCCCACCAGCATTCCGTAACCGCCGGAGCCCTGGGTTTCCTTGACCACCAGTTCCGGAAGATTGGCCAGTACGTGGGACAGTTCGGAGGGATTACGACACTGCCACGTCGGCACATTCTTCAGAATCGGCTCTTCATCCAGGTAGAAACGGATCATGTCCGTGACGAATGGATACACCGACTTGTCGTCCGCGACCCCGGTACCGATGGCATTTGCCAGCACCACGTTGCCGGAGCGATAGGACGACAGCAGCCCTGGAACGCCGAGCATCGAGTCCGGGTTGAACGCCAGCGGATCAAGGAACGCATCGTCGAGGCGACGGTAGATCACGTCGACGGCTTTCGGCCCGTCCGTGGTGCGCATGAACACCTTGTCATCCCGCACGAACAAGTCCGCGCCTTCCACCAGTTCAACGCCCATTTCCCGCGCCAGAAACGCATGTTCAAAGAACGCGCTGTTGAAACGGCCCGGCGTCAGCACCACCACGCTCGGGTTATCAATCGGGCTGGAGCTTTTCAGGGTGTCGAGCAACAGGTTGGGATAGTGGTCGATAGGGGCAATGCGCTGGGCCGCGAACAACTCGGGGAACAACCGCATCATCATCTTGCGGTCTTCGAGCATGTAGCTGACGCCGCTCGGTGTACGAAGGTTGTCTTCAAGCACGTAGTACGTGCCGTCGCCATCGCGTACCAGATCGACACCGGAGATGTGGGAATAGATATCGCGGTGCAGATTCAGCCCTTGCATCGCCAACTGGTATTGCTCGTTGGCCAGCACTTGCTCGGCCGGGATGATGCCAGCCTTGATAATGCGTTGCTCGTGATAGAGGTCGGCGAGGAACATGTTCAACGCCTTGACCCGCTGAATGCAGCCGCGCTCGACGACTCGCCATTCACTGGCGGGGATGCTGCGGGGGATGGTGTCGAAGGGAATCAGGCGCTCTGTCCCTTGCTCATCACCATAGAGCGTGAATGTTATCCCGGCGCGATGAAATAACAGATCGGCCTCGCGTCGCCGTTGTGCCAAAAGCTCGTCAGGCGTTTCGGCCAGCCAACGGGCAAACTCCCGATAATGCGGGCGGACCTGGCCGCCGGCATCGTACATCTCATCAAAATAGGTGCGGATCATGCCGTACTCCTTGTCACCCGGACATCAGGGCTTCGCAAAGCCCGTGCCATCGGCATAAACGCTTTGATATCAATCAGTTGGATAATCGCACTGCACGCACCGCACCAATCCTGTGCGGTAAATGCCCCCACCTGATCGCCCCCGCTTCATTGCGAAGCAATGTTGTCGCCTATCACCAGCATAGCCAGAGTTGATTTCACTGCCCGGGAGTCGATGCGGATAATCCGCGCATTCGCTGAAAATCTTGATGAACTTCCCTTTAGCCGCCTGTTTAGGCGGCTTTTTTTTGCGTTTTTGAAACGTTATGAATCAAAAACACGAATTCCAAACCCCACAAACGAAAACGGCCAACCCTGAGGTCAGCCGTTACTGAGTGTTGTCACTGTTCATAAGTTATGCGAGTCGCCCTCGTACCTCCTGCTTAACGCCCCATCCTTCGATGATGCCGCCCAAAGGCTCGACCACTGCCTCGAAATCTTGCTCAAAATCGCCGATGCCGTCATAAGTGGCGTACATCACCTTGCTCAGCTCCAGGTACCACGCGCCGTCATCGCGCACGCTGATTTGTGCATTCAAGGATTCACCACAGTAATGCCTTGCCGCCCTGCGCGCCCGCTCCTCGTCCGGGAAAATGGCGTAGAACTCGATGGGATGGAATCGTGAAAAGTCGAAACCGCCTTCTTTCATGCGGCGCAACACGCTGGTGCTGATGTCTTCTTGATAGGCTGTGCTCATGAAACGTCCCCCTCAGACTGATGGATAGACTTTCCGTATTCCCGGCACTCGCAACCGAATGGGGCGAGCGATGCGGCAACAACGTTGCCGGTGGGAAGCAAGCATGTAGCTGACAAGACCAGACCTTAGCGATCCGTTCGCTGATCTCGATTGCAGAGTAGCCTCAAGATTGAGCCGCTGCCAAGGCCTGGTTAGGAATGTGACAGGAGATGTTCAGATTGGCGTGATGCTGAGGATTTCAATGCTGTTCTGGGTTTTCAGACTTTTGACAGTCGGATCATCGGCGCGCCCTTCCAGATCGTTGAGGTCCAGTTCGGCAGCCACAGGCAGACACCGGGCGCGAATGAGCTTCGCAGCTTGCTCGTTGTTCGGGCATTCATCGCTCTCGAACACCTCGTCAACTTGTTCACCGTGATCATCAACGAAAGTGACTTTCCACTTTTGCATCAGGTGCCTCCTCGATAAAACCCATGGATGGGCTTACATGTATCTCGACATTCTTCCCCGGCCAATCGTTCAACCGGACCTTCTACATCTATAAGTGAAGCATAAGTGAAGCATGAAAAAAGGGCCGTCTCCGGTGTGTTTTCACACAACCTGAGAGGGCCCTTTCTGGCTTGCTCGATATCAGTCGTTGCTAGGCTTGTTCACAGCCTGCAGGACGTATTGCGGCAAGGCGAACGCGCCGATGTGGATTTCCGGGTTGTAGTAGCGGGTGATGATGCCGCTGCCGGCGAAGCGCTGCTGCAGGGTTTCGCGGGACAATTTGCGATAGGCGGTATTGGTCGCGCCCCAGGCGAAGGTCATGGCGCCGCCGATGTAGGTCGGCACGGCCGCCTGATAGAAGTGCCAGTCCGGGAACAGGCTGCGCAGACGCCCGGCGGTGGTTTTGACTTCTTCGATTTGCATGAACGGCGTGCCGTTCTGGGTCACCAGGATGCCGCCTTCGTTCAGGCAGCGACGGCAGGCCTGGTAGAAGTTTTCCGAGAACAGCACTTCGCCCGGGCCGATCGGGTCGGTGGAATCGGAAATGATCACGTCGAATTTTTCGGTGGTGGTGGCGACGAAACGCATGCCGTCGTCGATCACCAGGTTCAGGCGTGGATCATTGAACGCACCCTTGGAGTGGTTCGGCAGGAATTCCTTGCACATGTCGACCACAGTGCCGTCGATCTCGACCATGGTGATGTGCTCGATGCTGCGGTGCTTGGCCACTTCACGCAGCATGCCGCCGTCGCCGCCACCGATGATCAGCACGCGCTGGGCGGTGCCATGCGCCAGGATCGGCACGTGGGTCAACATCTCGTGGTAGATGAATTCGTCGGCTTCGGTGGTCTGGATCACGCCGTCCAGCGCCATGACGCGGCCCATGCGCGGGTTCTCGAAAATCACCAGGTGTTGATGTTCGGTACGCACTTCGTGCAGCAGTTTTTCCATGCGAAAACGCTGGCCGTAGCCTTCGTAGAGGGTTTCCAGGTACTCGCTGGTCGGGGTGTTGCTCATGGGAAGTGCTCCGATGGATGCGGGTGGCAACGGACGGTTACCCGCCCATGATGGCCAATCGATCAGCTCGATTGCCCCGGGAAAGGCGAGAATTCTACGTTGCGGAACATGACAGGTCGAACGTCACTTGATGACTAGACACAATCCCCTTGTGGGAGCGGGCTTGCTCGCGAAAGCGTCGTGTCAGTTGACATTAACTTTGACTGACACACCGCTTTCGCGAGCAAGTCGGATCGCCGCACCGCCGCTCCCACAGGGGAAATGTGTCGTTCTTGAGTGCGTATCAGATTCGCACGTTGCCCCGTGGCCCGGCGATGGCCCAGATGATCAGGCCCAGCACCGGCAGCAGCAGGATCAGCAGCACCCAGATGATTTTCATCCCTGTGTCGGCACCACTTTTGAGCACGTTGATGATTGCCCAGATATCCAGGGCAAGAATAATCAGGCCAATCAGACCGTTGAACGTGGAACCCATGGTGTTGCTCCCTAAGAGTGGTATGCACTCTTAGGATAGCCGGGCCTTGGGAGGGTTCCGCTTTTTAAACGTGGACGGCAATTTTGAGGGCTTCCAGCGAGGGTGCGGCAGCGATGCCGACTTTGGCGCACAACTCGAGTACGCGCGGCACGTCGTTGCCGTAGACCAGCACCACTTGCAGTTCGTCGTCGAGCAACTGACTGAAGTTCATCAGCGTGTAACCGCCGTTTTCCTTGTTCATGCTGCCCATCTGCACCTGAATGCGATTGAGCGCGGTCAGGGCTTCAGTCTTGGCCAATTGCTTGGGTTTGATATTGAAATCAACGCCGGGACCGAACGAGGAAACGATCTGGGCGAACAGGTCCACATAGGTGTCGGCCTGGAACAGCACGGTCTCCGGAAGACTGCCGACGACGACCCACTCGCCCAGCGGAATCGGGAACGTTTCGTCGTAGTTGATATCCGGATTCGCCGTCAGAAAAGCCTCGGGATCGGCGTAGGCCTGGGCCGCTTCATCAGCAACTTTCAGGATTTCGTCATCGCTCATGCACCCGGAGCTGATTTTACTGATGAGTTCGACGAGTGCGGCTTTCATGGGGCGGAATCCTGTAGCGAGGGAATTTTGAAGGCGCGAAGGATAGCGCATTACGCCCCGCAATTCCTGTGCGCGAGCCTGGCCGGGATTGTTGACCCACATCAAGATCCAGCCCCCTGAGTAGCGGCACAATAATGGCACCTTGCCGAAACTGTTTCCGCTATCAGAGAAGACCTCCATGGGTGCCTGGCTTAGCAATATCTCGCTGAAATACAAATTCTGGGCGGTCAACGCCGTCGCCTTCGTCACCACTTTGTTGCTGGTGTTGTACGCCGTACAGCTCGAACAACAGGTCCGCAGCCATGCTTATCAGGCATCGGCACAAGCCCAGGCGCGACTGCTCAACGCCTGGCCCGCCGGGCAACCGCTCCCCAAAGCCGATAACGTGCTGACCTTCAGTCGCGGGCAGGCACCGCTGCTGAACGGGCAGCCGGTACTGGAACTGGCCGATACCAACGGCTGGGTCGGAATCAATGCCATGCCACTGTTCGGCAACAACCCGTTGATGGGCGCTGAAGTGTTTACACGCACGGATGGCAACCAGGTCGCGGTAATTGCTCATGGTCCGAGCCTGACCCAGGTCTTTGGCGAGCGCTTTCCCAACTATGCCGTGGCGGTGGCGATCCTGATGCTGGCGATGCTCGGCGCTTCGCAGTTGTTGATCCGCTTCCTGCTCAGCCAGCTCAATACGCTGAAGGACGTGATGCTTCACGTCGAGAAAACCGGTGACCTGTCAGCCCGTGTGCCGCTGGCCTGCACTGACGAAGTCGGGCAGATGGCCAATGCCTTCAACGCCATGCAAGCCGGTTACCAGCGGGTGGTCAACACCGTCGCCAGCACCGCCCGACAACTGGATGTCGGCGCGGCACAGTTGGCGTCGAGCATGAACGAGGTGCGTCACGGCATGCTTGGCCAGCAAAGCGAAACCGATCAGGCCGCCACGGCGATCAACGAAATGACCGCCACGGTCTATCACATTGCCCAGCACGCCGGCGCCACCCGCGATCTCTCGCAAACCGCCGACACCCTGGCCGGCAGCGGGCAGGAAGTGGTCAGTCGGGTGCAGAAGTCGATTGCCGGCCTGTCCAGCGGGGTGCAACAGACTGCCGAGATGATTCAGCGTCTGGCCGAGGACAGTCAGAAGATCAATGGCGTGGTCAGTGTGATTCACAGCATCGCCGAGCAGACCAACCTGCTGGCGCTGAACGCAGCGATTGAAGCGGCCCGTGCCGGTGAAATGGGTCGCGGTTTTGCGGTGGTCGCCGATGAAGTGCGTAACCTGGCCAAGCGTGTCCAGACCTCCACTGACGAGATCACGATCATGGTTTCGGCGTTGCAGGCCGGGACCCGGGACGCGGTGGATTTCATGCAGGAAAGCTCGTTCAAGGCCGATGATTGCGTGCAGCAGGCTCAGGAGGCCGGTGCAGCCTTGGCGGAAATCACCAGCGCGGTGGCGCAGATGCGTGAAAGCAACACGCAGATCGCCGTGGCGGCCGATCAGCAGAGCCACGTGGCGGAGGAGATGAATCGGGCGGTGGTGAGCATTCGGGATGTGACCGAGAACACCGTGCAGCAGACCGTGGTTTCGGCGACTACCAGCAATGAGCTGGCGGCGTTGGCGGGGGAATTGAGCAAGGCTATCGGTCAGCTGAAGCTTTGACGACCCCTTCGCGAGCAAGCCCGCTCCCACAGTGGATCTCTTTTGTACCAAAAATTAATGGTCACTGAAGATCACATGTGGGAGCGGGCTTGCTCGCGAAGGCGTCAGCTCAATCAACATCAATTCCAAACATGACACCTATCACTCTGATAGCCAGCCTTGATTCGCCGACTGGTTTGGCCCGGCCTATTCTTTGTTCAAGAGCCTCAACGAACCAAGGATTACCATCATGGGCAAACGTCATCCCAACCTTCCCGCCTGGCAATGGCGAGCGTACCCGAACAATCACCAGCACCCGACCAATCTGGTGCTGCACCTGATTG
This sequence comes from Pseudomonas sp. Irchel s3h14, assembly GCF_900187425.1. Lineage (GTDB taxonomy): Bacteria > Pseudomonadota > Gammaproteobacteria > Pseudomonadales > Pseudomonadaceae > Aquipseudomonas. The sequence continues at coordinate 163,317 of NZ_FYDJ01000011.1, read as the reverse complement.
CCGTGCCGCTGTTCATCGTGGCGTTTCTGCTGATTGCCTCGGGAGTGTTCAGTCTGAGTTTCGCGAATGTCGCGATTGGCGTCATCGGCCTGCTCGCCGCCCTCGGCTTGCAACGCCACGGTCACAGCTTGGAGGTGGAAGCCTCCGAGCCATTCAGTGATCGCAAAGATGCCGTGTCGCGCTTGCTGGTCGAGCAGTTTCTGACTTTCCCACGGTTCTTCCTGAGCGGCGGCTGGTGGCGCGCCTGGCGTGAGCGCCACCGCCGTCACTGATCAGGCGAAAATCGTCACCGTCTGCCGGCTCATGGCAATCAACTGACCGTGCGCGTTCCACAATTTCGAGGCCGCATGGCCGTAGCCGTCATCGGCATGTTCGGTTTCGACGAGGTATTTGCACCAGTCCAGCGTGCTCAGTTCCAGCAATGGCTGGACGAATTCGATGGTCCAGGTCAGCGTGCTGCCCATCGCCGGTTTATTCAGGTGCGGCATCAGGGCCGGTGGCCAGGCGTCGACCAGCGCCAAAATATGCGCTTCGCTGACCGCTTCTTCCTTCACGTCCCCACGCAAGCGCACCCAGCCGCCCATCTCGCGGGATTTGTTGCCGGTGAACGGCAGACCGCCGACACTCCAGCGCATCGCCAGATGCTGCATAAACTCCGGGAGTACCCCTTTGATGAACGGCAGTTCCTGACAATCGTCCCAGTGCTTCATCTCGGGTGCCGGTTCGGCGATCACCGCCACTTCCGACGGTCGCGAGGCGCCGAAGCTGCCCTGGATCAACGTCACCACCTGACCGTTCTGCATTGCCCGACCCAGCACTTGGCTGACAGCCTTGCCTTCGCGCAGCACATCGACTTCAAAACTGACCGGCACTTCAGGCTCGACCGGGCCGACAAAGGTGATCGCCAACGAGCGCACCGGACGATCCGCCGGGACCTTCGCGCGCATGGCTTCGTACTGCAAGGCGGCCACCAGGCCACCGAAACTGGCACGCCCCTGAGCCCATATGGCCGGGATGGACAGCTCCAGCGGCTGGCTGCGGACAGCGTCGAGCAGATCGGAAAAGCGCATGGAAACCTCGGTGCAGGAAAAGGATGAAGGGATCTTAACCAGCCAGCGGGGATGGCACAGCGCTTATACCGGCCAAAAGCACTGACAGATGAGCCGCACTCGATACGAACACTCATTCAATGTTCAACACCGATCAAATGTGGGAGCGGGCTTGCTCGCGAAAGCGGTCTGACAGTCAACATTTACGTTGAATGTTAGGCCCCCTTCGCGAGCAAGCCCGCTCCCACATTTGATCGGTGGTGGTTTCAGGATTTGAAACAGGCGGCGCTGAGTTTGTCGAGGACCCGATCGGCGCGGCCTTCTGCCTTGGCCATGGCGGTTTTCCAGGCCGCGACGCAGGGCTGCAAATCGGTTTCCTTCTCAGCTATGGCCAGCCATTGCAAGCAATCGTGCCAATCGCCCAAGGCACCTTGCGCGGCTTTCAAGCGCGGCATCGCCGCTTTCGGCAGTCGATCCAGTTCGGGATAGGCTTCGATGCCGTAACGCACACGCTTGATCAGCAGGCGCAAACGGTGGCGATCATGTGCCGGATCGTGCAGGGCTTTGTCGAGTTTTTTCCACTGCTTGGCCAAACGTTTTTCGATGCTTTGACGCAAGCCCTTGAGCAAGCCCTGACGTTGGGAGGCCCGCAGAAAACGCGGAAAGGCGTCGAGGATCATCAGCAACTGCGCCACTTCAGGACTCGCCGCGACGGCCGGGTAAGCCTCGGACATCTGTGCCATGCGCCGATGGGCCGCATCGGGTTGATCATGCTCGAGCAGGTACGCCGCCAGCACTTCGCGATCGCGCAACGGCGTGGTCAGGTCGCCGACCCGGGACGCCGCCGCTTCCAGCTGTTCGACCCCGGGCAAGCCGCGCAATGGCCGCAGCAGACTGCGCAAACGGCGAACCGTGGTGCGCAGATCATGCAGCGCTTCAGGGTCGGTGCGCGCACTCAGGCGTGCCTGACAGGCCAGCAAACGGACTTCCAAGCCCAATACATGAGCCACCAACCGGTTAATCATGGGGTTTTACTCCGTAAACAGCTGCAAGCCGCCAGCCGAAATCCGGGGCGACCGACTCATTGCTTGCAGCTTAGAGCTTAGAGCGGCTTTCAGCGCCCCGCGCGCGATTCACGAATATAAAAACGCGCCTTCTCGGCTTTCTTGGCGCAACCTTCGAACGCTTCGAATTGCTGCTGGGTCTTGGCGCCGGTCAGCAACGACAGGGCCTTGGAATAGCTGACAGTTCCGGCAAAACCTTCGGCCTTGGCCAGATCCAGTTCACGCCACGCGGCATCGATCCCGTTACCGCAACTGTCACGGTAAGCGGTTTTGCCGGCGCAACCGGCGAGTGCCAGGGCAATCAAAGGCACACAGATCCAGGCTTTCATTATTCACACCTCAAAGATAGGTAAACAGTCGTGCTGTTAAGACGGTCTGGCGCGTGAAAAGTGCCTTGGTCCCGCCGCGGAAACTCTAGCGCTCGCGAGAATACCCATCTGCCGCCAAAGAGTGTCGAAAAAACGACGCCCTCGCCTCGCGGAACGACCTTAGCGATTGAAGCGCGCCCCTCGATGGGTGCATTGTTGAACCTTGTCAGACGAGGGCGATTCATGAAAAAGCGTGTCGCACTGGTGCTGGGCTCAGGTGGGGCCCGGGGCTACGCCCATATCGGGGTCATTGAAGAGATCGAACGGCGTGGCTACGACATCGCCTGCATCGCCGGATGTTCCATGGGCGCAGTGGTCGGCGGGATCTATGCCGCCGGCAAACTCGACGATTATCGCAACTGGATCGAAAGCCTGGATTACCTCGACGTCCTGCGTCTGGTGGACGTCAGTTTTCGCCTGGGTGCGATTCGCGGAGAAAAGGTTTTCGGGCAGATCCGCAAGATCGTCGGCGAGATCAATATTGAAGACTTGCGCATCCCCTACACGGCAGTGGCCACCGACCTGACCAACCAGCAGGAAATCTGGTTCCAGGAAGGCTGCCTGCACCAGGCCATGCGCGCCTCGGCGGCGATTCCCAGCCTGTTCACCCCGGTGATGCAGGGCAACCGCATGCTGGTGGACGGCGGCATCCTCAACCCTTTACCGATCGTGCCGGTGGTGTCGAGTCATTGCGACCTGATCATCGCGGTCAACCTCAACTCCACCAACCAGCGCCACTATCAATTGCCGGTGATCCAGCGCCCGGCGGCGTTCAAGACCCGTTTCGACAGCCTGATCAACTCGCTCGGTTCAAAATTGCCCTTCCGCCGCAAACAGGCGGAACAATTGCTGCTGCTGGAAAAGGAAGCGTTGATGGCAGAAGCGGCCGATATCAACCCGTGGATCGAATCCGCCGAACCCGAAGCCCAGCAACCGGCAGCCGCCCCTGAACGCGACGGCGCGCCGAAGTCCGCCACCGGCTCGTTCATCATCGACAACGTCGGCCCGGCGTCTTTGCTGGACCTGATCAACCAGAGTTTCGAGGTGATGCAGACGTCATTGGCGCAGTACAAGATCGCCGGTTATCCGCCGGATATTTTGATCAACGTGCCGAAACGGGTGTGCCGGTTTTTCGAGTTCTACAAGGCACCGGAACTGATCGCGCTAGGGCGGGAGATTGCGCGGGATACGCTGGACCGGTATGAGAATGAACGGGACTCCTGAGGCCAAACGATCGTTCCCACGCTCTGCGTGGGAATGCATCCTGTGACGCTCCGCGTCACGACTTCAAAAGCGGACGCAGAGCGTCCATGGCGGCATTCCCACGCAGAGCGTGGGAACGATCAAGCATCAAGCAACCGATACCCGACCCCCGCCTCAGTCACGATAAACCGGGGCTGAGTCGGATCATCCGCCAGTTTCTGCCGCAAATGCCCGACCACAATCCGAAGGTAGTGACTGTCTTCGGTATGGGTCGGCCCCCAAATATCCTTGAGCAGTTGCTGCTGGGTGATGACCCGCCCCGGATGCCGCGCCAGTTGCGCCAGTACCGCGTATTCCTTGCGGGTCAGCGCGACTTCGGTGCCGTCGAGCAACACCCGGCGATACGCCAGATCCACGGTCAACGGGCCGAACGTCAGCGCCGCTTGTTGAGCTTCTCCCGCCGGAGCCTGACGCAACAAGGCACGCACCCGAGCAAGAAACTCCTGAATGCCAAACGGCTTGGTCACGTAGTCGTTGGCGCCGTTGTCGAGCGCTTCGACTTTCTGCCCTTCACTGGCGCGCACCGAGAGTACCAGCACCGGCACTGTCGACCACTCGCGAAACTCGCGCAGCACTTGCTGGCCGTCCATGTCCGGCAGGCCGAGGTCGAGTACCAGCAGGTCCGGTTTATTCAGTGCAGCCTGGGCCAGGCCCTCGGTGCCGGTGCCGGCCTCCAGCACTTTGTAGCCCTGGGAAACAAGGCTGATACGCAGAAATTTACGGATCTGCGGTTCGTCGTCGATGACCAAAATGGTCGCGGTCTGGCTCATGAATTCACATCAACACAAAGAAGTGGCAAGAGAGTAACGCAAGCACGATCAGGCTTCACTTTCGGCTCTTAATTTTCAAAGGCCGGCTGAGCCTGCAACGGCAGGTGCAAGGTGATGCAGGTGCCGCGCCCCTCGATGCCATCGGCGACACTGATCCGCCCGCCGTGAGCACCGACCATGCCCTGACAGATCGCCAGGCCCAGCCCGGTACCTTGCCCGCCACGATCACCGCGCGCGGCGGTGTAGAACATGTCGAAAATCTTCGCCCGCTCTTCCTGCGGAATCCCCGGTCCTTCATCGCTCACCGAAAAAAACAGCTCGCTGTCATCGGCCCCTGCGCGCAGTTGCAGACGGCCGTGAGACGGTGAAAACCGCGCGGCGTTTTCCAGCACGTTGACCAGCGCCTGTTCGATCAGCGCGGCGTGCACGTAAAGCAGCGGCAACTCCGGCGGCACTTCGGTGGTCACTTGCAACGGCGCCAGCACCGCCCGCAGACGATTGAGCGAACTGCCGACGATGTCGGCCGGCGATACCCAGTCCCGCGCCAGCTTCAGCGCGCCGTGACCGAGACGGGTCATGTCCAGCAGGTTCTGGATGTAGCGATCGAGGCGCTCGGCTTCATCGCGCGTGCCTTCGAGCAGTTCGCGGCGATCCTCCAGCGGGATCGCCTCACCGAGGGCCAACAGGCTGTCGATGCTGCCGCGCATGGAGGTCAGCGGCGTGCGCAAATCATGGGACACCGAGGCCAGCAAGGCACTGCGCAGTTGCTCGGTTTCGCCGTGCAGTCGGGCGGCTTCCAGGTCTTCGGCCAATTGCGCACGCGCCAGTGCCTGAGCCAGCGGTTGGCTCAGCGCGGTCAACAAACGCCGACGCTGACCACTCAAGGTCTGGCCCTCTTTGGCACACACGCCGAGCAGCGCCAGCGGCCCGTCCTCCACCGACAACGGCCACCACCACCAACGCCCGAACGGCAGCGTGCCGGTGCCTGCGCCGGCCGGTTGATCGTGTTGCCAGGCCCAATCGGCGGCAGCGCGCTCGGCTTCAGAAAATTCCAACGGGCCACCGGTTTCGACTTTCCAGCCACCCTGCCCGTCTTGATTGAGCAGGCAGAGTTGCAAGTCACTCCAGCCATTGAGGTGCTGGGCCGCTGCGCTGACCACCGCCTGGCGATCGGTGGCGGCCGTGAGTTTGCGCGACAGGTCGAGCAGTTCGGTGGTCTCTTCCTGAGTGTCGCGCAGCGCCTGCAACTGCCGCCGCTGCCGCGCCGCGAGGTTACCGGTGAGCGCCGCCATCAGCAGGAAGAACAGCAAGGTCAGCACGTCTTCTTCGCGCTGGATGCGGAAAGAAAAATTCGGCGGGATGAACAGAAAGTCATAGGTCAGAAACGACAGCGCCGCACAGGCCAGCGCCGGGCCGAGGCTGCTGCGCACCGCCACCAGCAACACCGCGGCGAGGAACACCAGCGAGATATTGGGCAGCGGCAAGACACTCGACACCGCCCAGGCCAAGGCACTGGCGAGCACCGTCGCCACCAACGCCAGCGCGTAGTCGAACCACACCAGTGACTGCGCCGAACGCTGACGCGGCTGATGCTGTTCGTGATCGCTGTCGAGGACGTTGATTTCCAGCCCGCGCGCATCGCGCAGCAAACGCGACGCCAGACCGCCGCCGAACAACCGTCGACGCAAACGCTGCCGGGACTGACCGACCAACACCAGACTCGCGCGGCGTTCGGCGGCGTGCTGGATCAGGGTTTTCGCCACCTCGCCGGCGCGCAGCAGCACCACTTCGCCGCCGAGGCGTTCGGCCAATTGCTGGGCGCTTTGCAGGCGCAGGCGCGACTGCTCGTCACGCACGCTGCCGTTGTCCACATGCACCAGGCTCCACGGCAAATGCCGACGCTGGGCGACGCGACTGGCGTGACGCACCAGACGCTCGGCCTGTGCATCGCCATCGACACCGACCAACAGGCGACCGCGTACCGCCGGCGCCGCTTGGCCGAGCTGGCGATAGCCCTGGGCCAAATCATCATCGACCTGAGCCGCGGCGGTTTGCATCGCCAGTTCCCGCAGCGCCGTGAGGTTGGTCTGGGTGAAGAAGGCATCGATAGCTGCCCTCGCCTGCTCCGGCACGTAGACCTTGCCATCGCGCAGACGCTCGAGCAGTTCGCGCGGTGGCAGGTCGATCAGCAGCAGTTCGTAGGCTTCTTGCAGCACCCAGTCCGGCAGGGTTTCACGGACTTGCACACCCGTGATGCCACGCACTTTGTCGTTAAGACTTTCCAGGTGCTGGACGTTGACCGTGGTGAACACGTCAATGCCTGCAGCGAGCAGTTCCTGAATGTCTTGCCAGCGTTTGGTGTGGCGACTGCCGGGCGCGTTGCTGTGGGCCAGTTCGTCCACCAGCACCAGTTTCGGTTTGGCGGCGAGCAGGCCGTCGAGGTCCATTTCTTCGAGCATCACGCCACGGTATTCCGAGCGCACCAACGGCTGCTGCGGCAAGCCGCCGAGCAGCGCTTCGGTCTCGGCGCGACCGTGGGTTTCGACCACGCCGGCAATGACTTTCACGCCCTGGCGCAATTGGGTGTGGGCCGCTTGCAGCATGGCGTAGGTCTTGCCGACACCGGGTGCGGCACCGAGAAAAACCTTGAGCCGGCCACGGCCGTCGCGGGGCAGGTCTGCTAACAGCGCGTCGGCGCGGCCGGAGTCACTCATGCTTGAAGTTCTCTCTATTGATCGTTCCCACGCTCCGCGTGGGAATGCAGCCCGGGACGCTCCGCGTCCCATCCAGAAGCGGACGCAGAGCGTCCATTGATGCATTCCCACGCAGAGCGTGGGAACGATCATTTGCTACAGGTTTTCCAGCGCGATGTTCAGCGCCAATACATTCACCACCGGCGGGCCAACGAGCGGTTGCTCGATGTGCGCATCCATCAATTGTTGAAGGGTCGCCACCGGCAAATTGCGCGCCGCCGCAACACGCGCCAGTTGATAGGCAATCGCGGCCGGTGGCAAGTGTGGATCGAGGCCGCTGCCGGAGGTGGTGACCATCGCCAATGGCACTGGCCCCTGTCCCGGCACCAGCAGTTTGTTGGAATCGTCGATCACCCGAGTGGCCAGGGCCGGGTTGCTCGGCGAAAGGTTGCTGGCACTGCTCGACACGGTGGCAAAGGCACCGGCCGATGGTCGTGGATGGAACCAGGCGTCGCCGACAAATTCCTGGGCGATCAGTGAGGAACCGCGGACCTTGCCGTCGGCGTCACGTACCAGACTGCCATTGGCTTGATCGGGGAATGCAACCTGGGCGACACCGGTGACGACCAGTGGATAGGCGACGCCGGTGATCAGGGTCATCAGGACGAGCAGGCTCAGGGCCGGGCGTATCATTGTGGACATTTTCAAAATCCTCGAATTCGCAGAAAGCGGTGTGCCTGGCACACCGCCCCAGGGTCAAACCAAATGCAACGCCGTCAACAGCATGTCGATCGCCTTGATCCCCACAAACGGCACCACAATCCCGCCCAATCCATAGATCAACAGATTGCGTCGCAACAACGCCGCCGCACTCGCCGCCTGCACGCGCACGCCGCGCAATGCCAATGGAATCAGCACCACGATGATCAAGGCGTTGAACACAATCGCCGAGAGAATTGCGCTCTGCGGACTGCTCAGGTGCATGACGTTCAGCACACCCAGTTGCGGATAAATTGAGGCGAACAGCGCCGGCAAAATCGCGAAGTATTTGGCCACGTCGTTGGCGATGGAAAACGTCGTCAACGCACCGCGGGTCACCAGCAACTCCTTACCGATCTGCACCACGTCCAGCAGCTTGGTCGGATCGCTGTCGAGGTCGACCATGTTCGCCGCCTCGCGCGCCGCTTGCGTCCCGTCGTTCATCGCCATGCCCACGTCCGCCTGGGCCAGGGCCGGGGCGTCGTTGGCGCCGTCGCCGCACATGGCGACCAGGCGACCGTCGTTCTGCTCGTGGCGAATGCGCGCCAGTTTTTTCTCCGGTGTGGCTTCGGCCAGCACGTCATCGACGCCCGCCTCGGCCGCAATCGCCGCAGCGGTCAGCGGGTTATCGCCGGTCACCATGACGGTACGGATGCCCAGTTTGCGCAGCTCGGCGAAACGCTCGCGAATGCCGGGTTTGACCACGTCCTTGAGGTGAATCGCGCCGAGCAATTTACCGTCGGCGCAGACCAGCAACGGGGTGCCGCCGCTCTGGGCGATCTTGTCGATTTCCCGGGACAGCGGCGCGGCCAGATCGGCACGTTTCAGGCCAACGAAGGCCAGCAACGAATCCACCGCGCCTTTGCGATACACGTGACCCCGATAATCGACACCAGACAGACGCGTCTCGGCGCTGAACGGTACGGCGGTGAGCAACTCGGTGGCCGGCTCAGGTTGTGGCTGAGTACTGCGCAAGTACTCGACGATTGATTTACCTTCAGCCGTGTCATCGGCCAGCGAGGCGAACAAGGCACCCTCGGCGAGTTCCCTGGCAGTGACGCCAGGTGCCGCGTAAACCGCGGTGCAACGACGGTTACCGAAGGTGATGGTACCGGTCTTGTCCAGCAGCAGGACGTGTACATCCCCCGCCGCTTCCACGGCACGACCGGATTTGGCGATCACATTCAGGCGCACCAGACGGTCCATCCCGGCGATACCAATGGCCGACAACAGACCGCCAATGGTGGTCGGAATCAGCGTGACCAATAACGCCACCAGGAACACCAGCGGCAGGCTGCCGTTGGCGAAGTGAGCGAACGGTTGCAGGGTGACGACCACCAACAGGAAGATCAGGGTCAGGCCGATCAGCAGGATATCGAGCGCCACTTCGTTCGGGGTTTTCTGGCGTTTGGCGCCTTCGACCAGGGCGATCATGCGATCGAGTGTCGACTCACCCGGGTTGGCGGTGATGCGCACCAACAGCCAGTCGGACACCAGTCGGGTGTTGCCGGTGACGGCCGAACGGTCGCCCCCGGACTCGCGAATCACCGGCGCGGATTCACCGGTAATCGCCGCTTCGTTGACCGCGGCGATACCTTCAATCACCTCGCCGTCACCGGGGATCATTTCCCCTGCTTCAACGCGAACCACATCGCCCTTGCGCAGGCTGGTGGCAGGCACCACTTGAAAGGCGCCGTTGCCGGTTTTGCGCCGAGCACTCAGGCCTTCGCTACCCGCCTTGAGGCTGTCGGCGCGAGCCTTGCCGCGACCTTCGGCCAGTGCTTCGGCGAAGTTGGCGAACAGCACGGTGAACCACAACCACAAGGCGATTTGCGCGGCGACAAAGGTCGGCACGCTGCTGTCGGGAATGAAGCACAGCACGGTGGTCAGGATCGCGGTCAGTTCGACCACCAGCATCACCGGCGCGCGTTGTAATTGCCGAGGGTCGAGCTTGACGAAGGCTTGCACCAGCGCCGGACGCCAGAGGGCCGAGATCGCGGTTTTCGGTTGTGCCGGCGCCTTGACGGCAGCGGCTTTAGTTGCGGGCATGTTCATCATTGATTCCTCAGAAGCCCAAGCTCAAATGTTCAGCAATAGGACCCAGCGCCAATGTCGGCAGGAAGGTCAAACCACCCACCAGCAAAATGGTCACGGTCAGCAAGGTCACGAACAGCGGGCCGTGAGTCGGGAAGCTGTTCTGGCCAATCGGGGCGGTTTTCTTCATCGCCAGGCTGCCGGCCAGGGCCAGAACCGGAAGGATGTAACCGAAGCGCCCAATCAACATGCCCAAGCCCAGCATCAGGTTGTGGAACGCGGTGTTGGCACCGAAGCCGCCGAATGCAGAACCGTTGTTGGCGCTGGCCGAGGTGTAGTTGTAGAGCAACTGGCTGAAACCGTGGGCGCCAGGGTTACTCACCGCCGCGACCGGGCCAGGCAGACTCGCGGCAATCGCGCCGAGCACCAGGACACCGACCGGCATGACCAGCAAGGTCACAACCAACAACTGGACTTCCTTCGCTTGCAGTTTCTTGCCGAGGTATTCCGGGGTGCGGCCGATCATCAAGCCGGCGAGGAACACCGCGATCAACACGTTCAGCAACATGCCGTAGAGCCCGGCACCGACGCCGCCGAAGATCACTTCGCCGACCATCATGTTGACCATCGCAACCATGCCGCTCAGCGGGTTGAGGCTGTCGTGCATGCCGTTGACCGAACCGTTGGATGCCGCGGTGGTGGTCACCGACCACAGCACCGTGGCGGTCGTGCCGAAGCGTGCTTCCTTGCCTTCCAGTGGCGCTGTCTGTTCGACGGCGACATTGTTCAGGGTCGGGTTCGGCTGGTACTCGGCCCACAGCGACGTCGCGCCGCCGATCAGGAACAGCGCCAGCATGCAGGCAATGATCGCGCGGCTCTGACGCAGGTCTTTCACGTAATGGCCAAAAGTGAACACCAGCGCGACCGGGATCAGAATGATCGAGGTCATCTCGAACAGGTTGCTCCAGGCCGTCGGGTTCTCGAACGGATGCGCCGAATTGACGCCGAAGAAGCCACCGCCGTTGGTGCCCAGTTGCTTGATCGCAATCTGGCTGGCCGCAGGGCCGAGCGGGATCACTTGATCGACGCCTTGCATCGTCACGGCATTCACGTATTGCGCGAAGGTTTGCGGCACGCCCTGCCAGACCAGATACAGCGCCAGCAGCAGGCACAGCGGCAGCAAGCCGTAGAGGGTGGCGCGGGTCATGTCGACCCAGAAGTTGCCGAGGGTCTTGGACGACTTGCGACCAATACCGCGACACAAGGCAACCAGCACGGCGAGGCCGGTGGCGGCGCTGACGAAGTTCTGCACGGTGAGGCCGACCATCTGACTCAGGTAGCTTAGGGTCGCTTCGCCGCTGTAGGACTGCCAGTTGGTATTGGTCATGAAGCTGACGGCAGTATTGAACGCTTGCGTCCACTCCTGACCCGGCAGGTTTTGCGGATTCAGCGGCAAGTAATCCTGAAACAGCAGGATCGCGAACAACAGCAAAAAGCCAGCGAGGTTGAAGGCAAGCAAGGCCAGGGTGTACTTCTGCCAGCTCTGTTCGGCCTGCGGATCGACGCCGGCCACCCGATAACACCCGCGCTCCACCGGGCCGAGGATCGGCGAAAGCCAGGTGCGTTGCCCTTCCATCACCTTGTAGTAGAAGCGCCCCAGAAACGGTGCCGGAATCAGCACCAGGGCGAAGAAGGCGAGGATCAGCCAATAGTCATAACTGTGCATAGCCGCTCCTAGTTCCGGTCCGCGCGCAACAGCGCAACCAACAGATAAATGAACAGCCCCACTGCCAGTAGCAGTGACACCCCGTCCAGAACGCTCATGGAAGTTCTCCGTGTTACGGCGTATTGCCGCGTGTGGAGCCATTGTCGGAAGGAAGGCTGTAAAGGAACGAGAGCGAGGGGGTTGGCTGTGCATAAAGAACGCGTAAAGAGTGGGTTTACGCTGGGGTTACACGGTGACCGGACGGGCCTCTTCGCGAGCAAGCCCGCTCCCACAGGGGATCAGTGTTGTTTGGGCGAACGCATTCCAAATGTGGGAGCGGGCTTGCTCGCGAAGGCGGCATTGCAGGCACCAACGCCCTCAACTGGCGCACAAAAAACGCACATCCAGCACCGAACATCCCCGATACGACGCCTTTCTGCACTTTACGACCGCCATCACCACACTGGCACGCCCACTGCAAACACTCTCCCCCGAGCTTTCCAAAACCGTTCAGGGGGCAACGCATGAACACACAACTCAAACCCACGCTAGGCACGCTGCACCTGTGGGGCATTGCGGTCGGGCTGGTGATTTCCGGTGAATACTTCGGCTGGAGTTACGGCTGGGGCGTGGCAGGCACACTCGGTTTTCTGGTGACGTCCTTTATGGTCGCCACGATGTACACGTGCTTCATCTTCAGTTTCACCGAGCTGACCACCGCGATTCCTCACGCTGGTGGTCCCTTTGCCTACAGCCGCCGCGCCTTTGGCGAGAAAGGCGGATTGATCGCAGGGTTGGCGACACTGATTGAATTTGTCTTCGCCCCGCCGGCCATCGCTCTGGCGATCGGTGCATATCTGAACGTGCAGTTTCCAGCGCTTGATCCGAAGCACGCAGCGGTCGGTGCCTACATCGTGTTCATGGGCCTGAACATCCTCGGGGTGAAACTGGCCGCAACCTTCGAATTGGTAGTCTGCGTTCTCGCAGTGGCCGAACTGTTGGTGTTCATGGGCGTGGTCGCTCCGGCGTTCAGCTTCAGTAACTTCGCGCTGAACGGCTGGGCCGGTTCTGATGTGTTTGGCGCGCCGGCGATTGCCGGGATGTTCGCGGCGATTCCGTTCGCGATCTGGTTTTTCCTGGCCATCGAAGGCGCGGCCATGGCCGCCGAAGAAGCCAAGGATCCGAAACGCACGATTCCGAAGGCCTACATCAGCGGCATTCTGACGCTGGTTTTGCTGGCGATGGGCGTGATGTTCTTTGCCGGCGGCGTCGGGGACTGGCGCACCTTGTCGAACATCAACGACCCGCTGCCGCAAGCGATGAAAACCGTGGTGGGCGAAAGTTCGGGCTGGTTGCACATGCTGGTGTGGATCGGCCTGTTCGGCCTGGTGGCGAGTTTCCACGGGATCATCCTCGGCTACTCGCGGCAGTTCTTCGCCCTCGCCCGGGCCGGTTACCTGCCGGCGTCCCTGGCCAAATTGTCACGTTTTCAGACCCCGCACCGGGCAATCATCGCCGGCGGCGTGATCGGCATTGCCGCGATTTACAGTGATGGCTTGATCAACCTGGGCGGCATGACGCTGACGGCGGCGATGATCACAATGGCGGTATTCGGGGCGATCGTGATGTACATCATGAGCATGCTCAGCCTGTTCAAACTGCGCAAAACCGAACCGAATCTGGAGCGCACCTTTCGCGCGCCGTGCTATCCGTTGGTGCCGTTCATTGCACTGGTGCTGGCGGTGGTCTGTTTGGTGGCGATGGCCTGGTTCAACACGTTGATCGGGTTGATCTTCCTGGGCTTCATGGCCGTGGGTTTCGTGTACTTCATGCTCACGGCGCAATTGCGTGCCGATGCGCCGGCGGACGCGATGCTGACCGGGCTCTAAACAGGCGAAGTGTGGCTGTCAGAACAGGCATAGAATGGAACCACTGCGAAAATTAATCGCTCAAAGTGGTATGCACGATCGGTTGGCAAAACCGCCAATCGGCCTGCCCTCAAGGAGAGCCCTATGCCCTGGTATGCCTGGTTGATTCTGATCGTTGCCATCGGCTCGATCGTTGGTGGTTTGATGATGTTGCGTGACACCGCCAACAAGGTCGAACTGACCGAGGAGCAACGCAAACGCGTCGCTGAACGCAACGCGGAAGCGGATGCCAAGGATGCGCAGGACCGCTAACTAAACAGACCCCGTCATTCTCATCAAATGACGGGGTTTTGCGTTTCTATTTCTCCCAATCGGCCTTGGCGATGTGCAGGCCATGCAGCCCTTTGTATGCCGCGCGTTCCGGCTGGCTCCAGCCCTCAAGCAACGAATCCTCCAACCGATAAATCTCCACCCCGAGAGGGCGACACACGCTTAGCGGATCCTGCGCATCCGGCCCCCACATGGCCAGTGACAGATCACCGCCCGGGCAGGTCGAGAGCGCACACAGCAGATCGATTTCGGCAAAGAATTCCAGGTAATCGCCCTTCTGCGCCGGACAGGCTTTCATGAAGTACATGTCGTCGTGATTCAGGCCTGTGCACTGGAAAATGTTCAGCACGTCATGCACGTCAAACTCGGTCAGCCCATGAGGCAGTACCGCGCGGGTCAGGTTCGAGTGGCAGTGATGATGGAAGTCTTCGCCGGTGAGCATTTTGTTCACGTAAGGGTCGCAGCGGGTGCCCAGCAAATCGTGCAAGCGACCGCCATGTTCGTCGATGCCGTAACCGGCCAGGCTGTCATCGGTGATGGTCACCAGCGGCCGCAGAAAAGGCAGGTTCGACCAGAGCCGGTCATGGGTGCTGACGTGTGCGCCCTGTAACTGCCGGGTCCGTGCCGCCCACAAACGCTCCCGTGGATCGTTGGCATTCCAGACGTTGAAATCCCCGACTTGCGGCCCGACGGGTGTGGTCACCCGGAACACATGCCCGGCCGGCACCTTCCAGGCGCGACCGGTGCGAATCGGCACCTCGAATGCCTCGATCAGCGTGCGCCCGTCCTTCGCATCGCGAATCCGCTCGTAGAAGGCTTTGTCCACCTGCAAGGCTGAGCCTTTGCTGACTTGATAGGCCGCCGGATAGTCTTTGTACATGGCACGAATCCTCGATCAGTGATGGGAAACTGGGGCAAGCATTTGCAACAGGAGGTGTTCGGAATCGTCGAGATACAGACTCATGGCGTCCTCGGCCGCGAGTTTGTCGCCCTCGGCCAACAACTCGTGAATCTGCCGGTCGCGCGCCAGCCAGGGCGCCTGAAAACGAGATTCATCGGGGGCGGTGCAGAACACCAGGCGCAATTGCGCGACGACGTTGGTGAAAAACTCATCAAACAACGGACTGCGCAGCAATCCGACGATGTGTTGATGAAAGGCCAGGCTGTGGGTGCCGACGGCGCGCCAGTCTTCGCGCTCCCGCGCAAGCTCGGTGGCTTCCAGGGCTTCGAGCATCCGGTCGGATTGATAGTCGCGCAGCGGCTGACTCGCGCTGATGGCCTGCAGCTCCAGGGTGCGCCTGACCTTGAACAGATCCCGCACGTCCTCGACGCCCAGCCTGCGCACCATCACGCCCTTGTTGCGCACATAACGGGTCAGGCCTTCCTGCCCCAGGCGATGCAGCGCCTCGCGAATGGTATTGCGGGATGCGTTGTAGGCAGACACCAGATCGTTTTCCACCAACGCCATGCCGGGCAGCAAACGGCCGCCAATGATGTCGGCGCGCAACTCAAGGGTGATGTGGTCGGCCAGGGACAGTCCGCTGTTCATACTCATTGCCTCGTGATTGTTCAACAATCGTCAGTTAATGAGTAATCACTATTCGTGCCAGTTCATTCTAGACAGCAGGACGGAGTTGGACGCATCTGCATGCTTTTTAGAAGTAGAAGTACAATCACCATCCCATTTTCATTGGTTAATATGGCGCATTGTTGCGGAGATACCCGATGCGTTACTCGCAGGACCATAAAGCCCAGACCCACCAACGCATCATCAAGGAAGCGTCAGCGCGCTTTCGCCGCGATGGCATTGGCGCGACAGGTCTGCAACCGCTGATGAAAGCACTGGGCTTGACTCACGGCGGCTTCTACTCGCATTTCAAGTCAAAAGACGAACTGGTGGAAAAGGCTTTGCAAGCCGCAGGCGAGCAGGTCGATGTGATTTGCTCCGAGCTGTTCGCTCAAGATCGTCCGCTGGAAGCGTTCATCGACGCCTATTTGTCCGAATGGCACCAGACTTCACCCGATGAAGGTTGCCCGTTGCCAACCATGTCATCGGAACTCGGCCTGCGCGGGCAGCAAAGCCCGACCACTGACGTGGTGCTCAACGCACGGCTCGAACAAGTGCAAGGCACTCTTGAAGACGAAAACGCCGCCGACCAAAGCATCGTCATCATGTCGACACTGGTCGGGGCTTTACTGCTGTCACGCAGTGTCGAGAATCCCGAGCTGGCGCAGCGGATTCTCGACGTGACTCGCGCCTATCTCAAGCAGCCCCGGGACTAGCCCTCCCAGCGCTTGAACAGCACGCTGGCATTCACCCCTCCAAACCCGAAGCCATTGGACAGCGCATATTCGATTGCCATCGGCCGCGCCTGACCGTGGACGATGTCCACGCCTTGGGCGGCGGGGTCCGGGTTATCGAAGTTGAGGGTGGCCGGCACGACCTGATCGCGAATCGCCAACAACGTGAAAATCGCCTCGATACCGCCCGCTGCACCGAGCAAATGCCCGGTGGCCGATTTGGTCGATGTCACGGCGATTTTGTTATCCGTGCCGAACAACGCCTTGATGGCCGCCAACTCTCCCAAGTCCCCGACCGGGGTCGAAGTTGCGTGAGCATTGAGATGCTGCACCTGCGCCGGCGAAATGCCTGCCTGGGCCAATGCCAGCGACATCGCCCGTCGCGCACCGCTGCCATCCTCGGGACCCGCCGTCAGGTGATAGGCATCGGCACTGGTGCCATAACCGACCAATTCTGCCAACGGTTGAGCACCACGGGCCAGGGCATGTTCCAGGGATTCGATCACCAGAAGTCCAGCACCCTCCCCCATGACGAAGCCATCCCGTCCACTGTCGAACGGACGAGAGGCACGTTCCGGAGTGTCGTTGTAACCACTGGACAAGGCGCGAGCAGCGGCAAACCCGGCGAGACTGACGCGATCGATCGCCGCTTCCGCTCCGCCACATACCGCAATGTCTGCCTCGCCACAACGAATCAGCCGCGCCGCATCACCAATCGCCTGCACCCCGGCCGCGCAAGCTGTCACCGGCGCACCCAATGGTCCCTTGAAACCGTGCTGGATCGACACATGACCCGCGGCGAGGTTGACCAGAAATGAAGGAATGGTGAACGGCGACAGGCGTCGCGGCCCACGGCTGTCCGTGGTGCGCACCGCATCCGCTATCGCACCGAAACCACCCACGCCGGAACCGATAATGGTTGCCGTACGCTCCTGGGCATTGGTGTCCGCGGCTTGCCAACCGGCCTGCTCCAGCGCCTGACGCGCCGCTTCCATGGCGAACATAATGAAGCGGTCCATCTTCTTCTGCTCTTTGGGCGCCGTCGCCCGGTCCGGGTCGAAACCCGCCTCGGGATCGTCAGCCAGCGTCGGCACTGCGCCCCCGACCTTGGCCGGCAAATCGGCAACCACCTCGTCCGGCAAATTGCGCAACCCGGAACGCCCTGCCAGCAGACGCGCCCAGACGGCTTCGACGCCAGAACCCAATGGCGACACCAGGCCCATGCCCGTTACAACCACTCGACGATCACTCATACCGCAAATACCTCAAGCCGATTCATGACGCCTCACGTGTAACGCGCGGCGGCCTTACTTTTGGAAAGATTCGGCGCCAATACATGACGCGCCGCAATGAAGGCATCCCAGTCGGCCGCATCCGGCAACGAAGGAATGGTGATCAACTCACCCTGGTCCAGACCCGACAACGCGGCATCGACCATGTCATCGGCTTCCATGACCATATCCGCCGGAATCTGGGTCGCGTCGATACCGGAGCGCTCCCAGATTTCGGTGCGTGTGACGCCTGGCAACACGGCCTGCACCTTGACCCCGGTGCCCTCCAGCTCAGCATTCAACGACTGCGTCAGACTTAACACATAAGCCTTGCTGGCGCTGTAAGTGGCGTTGAAGCGCTCGGGAAACAACGCCACCACTGACCCGATATTGATGATCGTCCCCCGACCCGCCTTGGCAAAGCTGGCGGCGGCTGCCGAGGCCAGTCGCGTGACCGTTGTCACGTTCAGTTGAATCAAACGCTCCAGTTGATCCATGTCGGCATTGGCCAACAAACCATCCGCTGCAACACCGGCGTTGTTCAGCAACAGGCTGATACTCGAATCGCTGCGAAGACGCTGTTCAAGCTTCAGCACCTCATCCTTTTGCGTCAGATCCGCCTTCAGCACCTCGACCTGAACGCGATGTTCGGCGCGCAACCTGGTAGCCGCTGCTTCCAGCCGCTCTTGATCACGGGCGACCAATAACAAATCAAAACCACGCGCCGCCAACCGCTCGGCGTAAATCGCACCGATACCGGAAGAAGCACCGGTGACGAGGGCCGTACCTTGGGACTGGACAGAGTTCATGACTGTGCTCCTGGGAGATGCCTAAGGGAAAGACAAGCGCCTGAGGCTCAGAACGCTTGGCGGAAACCAATTTATTATAGGCATAATCTTAGTTGTATATGATAGCCGTAATTTTTCTCATATCGACGAAAGGCGCACCCTCACAGCGTTCGCCAGAAAGCAAAAAGGCCGATCAATGACCGGCCCCTGGCGCTGACGTATAAGCTTAGTTCACCTCAAGCTTCTCGCGATTCTTATCCAGAATCGCTTTACCGATTCCCTTCACTTCGAGCAATTCGTCCACGGACGCAAACGGCCCATTACTCTCACGATAAACAACAATCGCCTTCGCCTTGGCCTCACCCACACCGGCCAACTCGCGCTGAAGGGTTGGCGCATCGGCCTGATTCAGATCGACCTTGCCGGACTGTGCCTTGGGAGAAACTTCCAGCACCAAGGGTGCGTTGCCAACCTCGGGTTTGGCCGTCGGCGCAGCAATGGCCGCAATAGAGGCGCTGGTGAGCAGGGCAAAAACCAGAGAGTAGAAATAGCCAGTACGCATAAATGAAGCTCCATGACATCGATTGAGAAAGCAGCTTTTCCGAAGCTGCCTCCCAAACTTAGGCGATGTCTGGAGCCTGTCAAAAATGTGTCCGTTACAGGATGTGAAACAATCAGGGTTCGAGGCGGTGTTGCTGGT
The DNA here is from genome assembly GCF_900187425.1 of Pseudomonas sp. Irchel s3h14. Classification (GTDB taxonomy): domain Bacteria; phylum Pseudomonadota; class Gammaproteobacteria; order Pseudomonadales; family Pseudomonadaceae; genus Aquipseudomonas. The sequence continues at coordinate 144,354 of NZ_FYDJ01000011.1, read as the reverse complement.
AGATCCAGTCAACGATATCGCCATCAGGGGTGTAGCCGCTGACGGTTTCGCGCAGGATCTGGCGGACGCGAGCGTAATCGTCATGATCAACGGCAATCAGCAACTCCCTCAAACGGCCCTTGAGCACATCCCGGGGCAGATGATCTACGTTGGCCGTCATGATCATCGGATGTTGGGTCGCTGGCACGTTGTCGCCGATCAGCAACTCCTCATAAAGCTTCTCACCGGGACGTAGCCCGGTGAACTCGATGGAGATATCCCCCTGCAAATTCTTCTCCGAACGCACGCTCAAACCGGACAGGTGAATCATCTTCTCTGCCAGCTCGACAATCTTCACCGGTTCGCCCATGTCCAGAACAAACACATCACCGCCCTGCCCCATGGAGCCCGCCTGGATCACCAGTTGCGCGGCTTCTGGGATGGTCATGAAATAGCGAGTGATTTTCGGGTGTGTGACCGTCAACGGGCCACCGGATTTGATCTGGCTGTGGAACAGCGGGATCACTGAACCGGAAGAACCCAGCACATTGCCAAAGCGCACCATGGTAAAACGGGTCTTGTTGACCCGGGAGACATTGGCCTTGTCGCCGAACATCACTGGGGCGATTTCACGACTGAGGGCTTGAAGGGTCAACTCGGCCAAACGCTTGGTGCTGCCCATGATATTAGTGGAACGTACGGCCTTATCGGTGGAGATCAGCACAAAGTTGGACACACCCGACTGCAACGCAGCCTGAGCGGTGTTGAGCGTGCCAATGACGTTGTTCAGCACGCCTTCGGCAATGTTGCGCTCGACCATCGGGACGTGTTTATAAGCGGCAGCGTGGTAGACGGTGTCCACACCCCAGGTCTTCATCACATCCAGAAGTTTGTCCTGGTGGCGGATGAAACCGAGAATTGGCAACAATTTGACCGAAACCGACTTACGACAAGCGCGCTGCTCCAGTTCCGAGAGGATGCTGTATAGATTGAATTCGCTGTGTTCGAACAACAGAAGCGTCGTTGGGCCAAGCGAGAAGATCTGCCGGCAACGCTCTGCGCCGATCGATCCGCCAGCGCCTGTGACATCCCGGTTGGCGAACGGTACATGCTGCGCGGCGGTGAACCAGTCGCCCATGAAATATTGACGCATGCACAGGCGCAGACCGCCGATGATGACGAGGCTTAGCCACCAGTAGTTAAAGACTATTGAGCGAGGCACGACCGTTTCGTGATTGCTGTACCAATAAACCACGACCGCAGGATCAGAGATGAAAGGCTGACGGCCTTTATGATGGCAATCAATGCGTCATTACCAAAATAACGCATGACAGCTCGGTACATGCCGAAGCGGACAAAAAGTGGAATCGCAACCACAGCCGCGAAAAGGAACAACCAGAGATGCACCTTGAAAGGATTGACCATCTCGTCAACACCCAAACGCACCACGTAAGCCATCCACAGCGCAGCCCATACCAGAACCACATCCGTAACGACTTGCAGCAGTCTTTTCTATCGACGCGGTAGCGCCAACAAAAACAGTCTCATTCTGTCCATACTCCTATCAAGCACCTAAGAGAACTCCATTCAGCGGGCTACAAAAATCGTGTGGGTTCTATCGCCGAGCCCCGACACTATAAACCTGAATTACATCAATCACGCTTGGATCTATTTATGGACCAGACATTCCGGCGGTCGGGTCGCCAGCGGTCCGAACAAACACAGGCCCTTTCCCTACAGCTGATGTTCCTGAGGCACACCTGAGGAATAAAGGACTTTGCAATGAAAAATACTCACCGTCTATGGTTATGCCATAAGGTCTATCCGGGTGCGTCTCATTGGCACTGGATCCATGACGCCAAGCCCTCTCTATGGTAACGTGCCCCGCAAACTTAGTGTGGATGTTGGCTAGCCATCGGAGCAACTATATCGCCTCCGGCGGCCTCCATCGACCTAACAAACTGATTTCTCAGTCCAGCATTCAAGGACAGTTCTTGTGACCCTCCCCCTCGTGGTTGACCTCGACGGAACGTTGTTGCGTTCGGACCTATTAGTAGAAACCGGCATGGCATTTATCCGTCGCCATCCATTTCAGCTCTATAAAACGGTAGGCTGGCTGGCGCAAGGTAAAACTGTGCTGAAGTCGCAACTGGCTTCTGCAACCGATATAGATGTTAATGTTTTACCTTACAACCCAGCCGTGCTGGAGTTGATAAAAATTGCAAAAAATGAAAATCGACTCATCGTACTTGCCACCGCCAGCCATTACACTCTGGCCGAGAAAATTGCAGAGTACTTGCAACTTTTTGATCTTGTACTGGCGACCAATGAAGAACGCAATCTGACAGCAGAGTCCAAGCGGGATTTATTGATTGAACACTTTGGCGAGTCAGGGTTCGACTATGTAGGTAATTCTCATGACGACATCCCGGTATGGTCGGCAGCAAGACATGCTTATGTGGTTGAGCCTGAACGAGGCGTTTTGCGTAAAGCACAAGCGATGGGCAACGTTAAACAAACGCTTCTGTCGAGTGTAGTACCTTTAAAAAGCTGGGTTTCTGCAATCAGGATCCACCAATGGATGAAGAACGCCCTGATTTTCGTCCCACTTCTTGCGGCGCACCAAGTAATGAATCCAATGATGGTTCGGCAGGGAATACTTGCGTTCCTGTTATTCGGATTGTGTGCATCCAGCGTTTACATTCTGAATGACCTTCTGGATTTGGCGGATGATCGCCATCATCATTCAAAAAAATGTAGAGCCTTTGCCTCTGGTGACCTGTCGATCATAACCGGAATTGTGGCGTTCCCGCTCTTGTTGTGTGCTGCCTTCGCCGGCGCCGCGTTATTTCTACCCTGGCAGTTCTCGGCAGTGCTACTGGCGTATTACGCACTGACACTTGCCTACTCACTTGATCTAAAGCGCCGCATGTCTATTGACGTCATTGCCCTTGCAGCTCTGTATACATTGAGGATCATAGCCGGTGCGGCAGCGTTCCAGCTTCAGCTAACCTTTTGGATGCTGGCTTTCTCGATGTTTATGTTTTTAAGCTTGGCACTGGTCAAACGCTACGCAGAGCTGCGTGATGCCAGAGTAAAAGGGAAAAAAGAGAAAACCCGGGGGCGCGGTTATTACCCCGGTGACCTCGAAATGATTTCTTCTTTAGGGGCATCCTCCGGATACCTCGCCGTGATGGTGCTGGCGCTCTACATACATGACCAGGCGACCATCGCTCTCTACTCAAGCCCCCAGATCATCTGGCTGGCGTGTCCCCTGCTGCTATTTTGGATCACACGTGTCTGGATGCTGACACACCGGGGTCTAATCCATGAGGACCCCGTTGTATTCGCAATTCGTGACCGGGTCAGTCTAATAGTCGGCGCATTATTTTGTGTTGTTTTTTGGGCAGCAGCATGACTTCAGATCTTTACTCATGGGGCCGATATCCAAAACATGCACAGACAGCCACGCCATGCAGCTGGAGATCCGAACTACAGGGCGTTCTGACAAGCTTGCGGGACACTTACGAAGAAACCTTACCATACGGAAATGGCCGTAGTTATGGCGACAGTTGCTTGGCGACCAGTGATCAGGTGATTCAAACACGCTTGATGGATCGATTCATAAAGGCTGACTGGCAGACAGGCCGCATTATCGTTGAAGCTGGGGTAACACTGGCGCAGATTCTGGATATTGCCATCCCCAACGGCTGGTTCCTGCCCGTCACTCCCGGCACTCAATTCGTGACGGTTGGCGGTGCCATTGCCAATGATGTCCATGGTAAAAACCACCACCGACGTGGCACTTTCGGTAACCATGTCACGCGTTTCGGGCTACTGCGAAGCGATAAGGGTGCACTGGTTTGCTCCTCATATGAAAATCCCAAGTTGTATTCGGCAACCATCGGCGGGCTTGGCCTCACGGGTATCATCACGTGGGGCGAAATCAACTTGATCTCTATAAATTCCAGTGCTATCGACAGTACAAAAGTGCGTTTCAGCAACCTGAAAGAGTTCTTTTTATTGTCGGAAGAGCTTGATCATCAACACGAATACAGCGTCGCCTGGATTGATTGCCTGGCGAAAGGAAGTGATGTTGGGAGAGGCGTTTTCATTGCGGGCGACCATGCACCCTATGGCGAGCTGACGCTCACCAAAAAATCAAAACTCAACGTCCCCTTTGCGCCATTTATATCTCCGATCACCCCACACACGCTAAAGTGTTTTAACAACATATACTGGCACGCACAGCCCGCTGAAAGAACGCGTAAAAATGTTCACTACGAACCCTTCTTCTATCCCTTGGACGGAATTCTTAACTGGAACCGAATTTATGGCTCCAAAGGGTTCCAGCAATTCCAGTGCGTCATACCCGATACGCATGCAGAAGCGACAGTCCATGAACTGCTCAGCGCCATCGCGAAAGCAGGTCAAGGCTCATTTCTGGCCGTCTTGAAACGCTGCGGGGAAATGCCTTCTCCAGGATTGCTGTCTTTTCCAATGCCCGGCACTTCTTTGGCACTCGACTTCTCACAACACGCTGGACTGGAGTCAGGTTTGTTTCGCCGACTTGATACCATCGTCGCGGAGTCAGGGGGCAGGCTCTATCCAGCCAAAGACGCTCATATGAGTGGTGAACATTTTAGAAGCTTCTATCCTGCGTGGGAAAAAGTGGAAGCATTACGCGACCCAGCCCTCAAATCCCGATTTTGGAAAAGAGTAACGTCATGAAGCGAATACTAATAATTGGAGCTACGTCCGCCATCGCCGCAGCGTGCGCCCGGCTCTGGGCAAAAGACGGCGCTGAGTTTTTTCTGGTAGGACGTAATACCGAAAAACTTGAACAGGTTTCCAACGACCTGAAAGTTCATGGCGCAACAGCAGTGAGTTCTTACCGTCTGGACGCCACTGATATCGCGGCACACTCAGTGATGATGAAAAACTGTTTGACCACGCTGAAACAGATTGATATCGCACTCATTGCCCATGGCACACTGCCCGATCAAAAAGCGTGTGAAAACGACGTTAATCTAGCGCTGCAAGAGCTGTCCAACAACGCTATTTCTGTCATCGCGTTACTCACGTTGCTGGGCAATCAATTTGAAATTCAAAGACATGGCTCATTGGCGGTCATTTCTTCGGTAGCTGGCGACAGGGGGCGACCCTCCAACTATTTATATGGCACAGCAAAAGCTGCCGTTTCCACATTCTGCGAGGGTTTGCGCGCAAGACTATTCAAAGTCGGCGTTTCGGTGACTACCATCAAACCCGGTTTTGTTCAAACACCTATGACCAAGGGGCTCAACCTGCCTCCCCTGCTGATAGCACAACCCGAAAAGGTAGCACTTAGCATTGTCAAAGCGGTGCAAAATAAAACCAACACGCTGTACACCCCAACATTCTGGGCACTAATAATGCTTATTATCAAACATTTACCAAACTTTATATTCAAGCGGATAAATCTATAATCAGATTTACTGCAAGTGATAAAACTGTATACATCCAGCTTCATCGATAACAGGGCTCTTCAATGTCAGCTTTAAATACCCTAGGCAATCTGCTTCAAAGGCATTTATTACTAATTGCCCTAGTCATTGTCATTCTGTTGAACCTGTACTACCTGAAAACGTACCCTATCAATATTGCTGCCTTTGACTATCCAAATTATGCTCAGATGATTTTCTCCAGTGTATCCAATCTTATTCACGCCAGTGGATATACTTTGGCCGCACGCTACGCACTGGATTTTGCTGGCGTACCCAACGGGGTAGACATCTATAATCTTAAATGGTTGCGACACTTACAGCACATTCATTTTTACTTCCACTTGTTCGCCATCGCAATTAGCACATTCATGTGCAATAAAGTATTTGGTAAAATCTCAGCCACACTTATGTGCCTCGCGTGGGGTGGCAGTCTGTTTTTCATGGGTGGGGTCAATTCCATCGGACCGGACTGGCTACAAGGAGACTTACTTGCCATCGCACTGCTGACCGCTCTCTGGGCGTTCGATGTAAAAAATGATGCAAAAATAATTCTGTATATACTGTCCGCAGTTATTCTTACGATTGCCTACCTTGTAAAGTTCAATTCACTGGTAATCGCCCCTGTCATTGCGATGTTAGTAATTTTTGACAGCAAGGACTGGACTTGGAAAATCGCGACAGCCATCGTTACCCTATCGGCGAGCACCACAATTATATTTGTATTTGTCGAAATCTTTCACTACCCGACGACCAATTCACGACAACTGAGTTACGATCATGCTTGGGTTCTAATTGACGCAATACCAAATAACTACATCACTCAGGAACCAAACAAGCTGGGAATCAACAGTTTGAGGTGGCGGGCCCTTGGCGCAATTTTACCACCGGAATATTTCAGGGCTGCAGCCTATCAAGACGTTGATTGGGGCGCACCAAAAGAAGTAAGAGCCCCCTACCTCGCACAATATAATTATCTGATGAACGCATCGCGCTCGGAGTTGATTGATTTCACGACCAAGCATCCCCTGCCTGAAACATTTAACATTCATACTTCGGCCATTCCCGGCTATTACTATATCGGGCTTCCGCAAACAGACGCCCTAGGTATAGCCGTGTATAAAGAATCGGTGCTGGCGATACCCGCCGCTTACATCGCGAAATTGATCACGGGGTGGTTAACTTTTTTCACCGAAAAACCATTCCAACTCACACCTTTAAAATCAAATAGCCTGGGTCTGCTTATTGGTGACAATATTCAAGCAGATGGCAGCGTTAAACTGACCCCCCCTCCGGGCCGTATACCTCAACACTTGCTGTACTGGAATCCTGCCGAGAAAGCACAACACCAAGGCATGGCGTTTTTTGGTTGGATGAATTTCCTGACTCCGCCACCTTGGGTCTATGCCTTGCTGGCGCTCGTCTCATGTATCGCTATATCTAAAACACAAAACATCAGAAAAGCCTTCCAGGCAAGCTTGTTAGTCTTGTCTATAGCATTACTGGTTAGTTCTTCGTTGATGCTACTGACTGTTCGATCCAAGGAAATGCTTGCACTGTTGCCCATAGTAAGTATCTTTCTTAGTTTTGGTTTTTCTAGCTGCATCAATTACTGCCTGAAACGAAGATCCAACTTAAGTATGCTGAGCTTAAATGGAGAGCCAAAATGAAAATAATTCTTCCAGGCGGAGCAGGTTTGGTCGGGCAAAATTTGGTGGCACGTTTAAAAAGCCGCGGATACACTGACATCGTGGTGCTCGACAAACACCGAACGAACCTCGCCATATTAAAGTCTGTTCACCCAGAACTGACTATTGAGTATGCGGACCTTTCAAAAAAAGGTAGTTGGAGCGAACACTTTGTTGGCTCGGCAGTGGTCGTCATGCTACAAGCTCAAATCGGTGGCAATATCTATCAAGAATTCGTACAAAACAATGTGATTTCAACACGCCTAATACTGGACTTGATAAAGGCCAATCCGAACATGCACCTTGTTCACATTAGCTCGTCTGTACTGGAATCTAAAGCCGACGACTTCTATACGCAAACAAAGCGTGAACAAGAGGAGCTGGTATTAGCCAGCAATATTTCCTGCCCGATTCTTCGACCAACCCTTATGTATGGCTGGTTTGACCGCAAGCACCTCGGCTGGCTTGCCCGCTTCATGAAAAAAACGCCAGTGTACCCAATCCCCGGCGACGGTAAGTTTATGCGCCAGCCTCTTTACGCCGGTGATTTCTCCAACATCATTATCAGTTGTATCGAGCAGCAAAAAAAACAAGGTATTTTCAATATTTCCGGACATGAAAAAATTGATTACATTGATATCATCCGCGAAATAAAACGAGTGACTCACTCGAAAACAAAAATCGTGAAAATACCCTATACACTTTTTTATGCCTTGCTTTGGATGTGGGCACTCTTTGATAAAAACCCGCCCTTTACAACGCAACAGTTAGCGGCCCTGAGTACAAAAGATGAGTTTGAAGTCATCGACTGGCCTTCAATCTTTGGGGTACCCTACACCCCCTTTGCCATCGCCATAGACGAAACATTTAATCATCCAACTTATAGCAATATTGTGCTGGAATTTTAATGATGGGACAGCGAATCGCCGTATTAGGCGCTGGACCAATGGGATTGGCAATCGCTTATCAACTGGCCAAAGACGGGCACACTCCTATTTTGTTCGAAGCGGACGATCGTATCGGGGGGATGACTGCGTCTTTCGATTTTTTGGGTCTGACCATAGAACGCTATTATCATTTCCATTGCATCTCTGACAGCGATTTTCTGACCATTCTGGACGAACTTGACCTGGCTGAAAAAATGCGCTGGGTTGAAACAAAAATGGGTTACTGGTACCAAGACCGGCTGCAGTCCTGGGGAAATCCGGCAGCACTGCTGAAGTTTAAAGGGCTCAGTTTTCAGGCCAAATTCCGCTACGGACTGTTTGCATTCCTGTGCACCAAACGTAATGACTGGAAGCCTTTGGACTCTGTCGAAGCCACCGGTTGGATTCGAAAATGGGTGGGGGCTGAAGCTTGGGAAGTACTTTGGCGCCGCTTGTTTGATTACAAATTCTATGAGTACAGCGACAATTTATCCGCTGCCTGGATCTGGAGTCGAATCCGCCGTATCGGAAGATCGCGTTACAGCTTGTTCAAGGAAAAACTTGGTTATCTTGAGGGTGGCTCTCAGACGCTTCTTGATGCATTGAAAGCCAGTATCGAAGCACACGGCGGTGAGATTAAACTGAAATCCCCAGTCGAACGAGTCGTCATTGAAAACGGTATGATTCAGGGCTTGAACGTGGCAGGGGAGTTTTTGAAGTTCGATAAGGTAATCAGTACCGTACCGTTGCCCTACGTACCAAAATTGATACCGGACTTGCCTGAAGACGTTCAGAACCGCTTTAAATCACTGAAAAATATCGCTGTCGTTTGCGTAATCGTCAAGTTAAAAAAGCCGCTGACCGAAAATTTTTGGCTCAACACCAACGACCCGGAGATGGACATTCCCGGGTTAGTGGAATACAGCAACTTGAGACCGCTGGATCAACACATCGTTTACATTCCTTTCTACCTACCCGGCGAGCACCCTAAGTTTCAAGACTCGGACGAAACCTTTTTCGAAAAGGTTCGATATTACTTGAAGAAGATAAATCCAGAGTTACAAGATGAAGACATCGTTGAATTACACGCCAGCCGTTACCGCTATGCTCAGCCGATCTGCGACCCGAAATATCTGGACAAGCTTCCCTCTGTATCGCTGCCTGTTAAAGGGTTATGGGTTGCCGACACCTCCTACTACTATCCTGAGGATCGAGGTATTTCGGAAAGTATCGGTTTTGGCAGAAAATTAGCGAAACAGGCGAGCCAATGATCAGGTATCTATTCACTAAGCAGTTTGTAGGTTTTGCGGCAGCCGGCGGGTTCGCCGCATTCCTGAATTGGCTTTCGCGAATAGTATTCAGTCTCTGGATGCCGTTCTCATGGGCAATCGTGCTTGCCTACGTAGTGGGAATGGCAACAGCATTTGCGTTAAATCGGATGTTCATTTTCAAAAAATCGGAAAAGTCAGTCATCGAGCAAGCAAAAGGCTTTGTTTTTATGAACCTGCTGTCATTTCCGATTGTTTGGTTTTCCGCGATAAAAATAAATGAGGGCCTGCAGGCACTCGGCTACCACGCCTATACTGAATCAATTGCCCACGCAATAGCGGTTACGCTGCCGACTATCACAACTTTCCTTTTCTATAAAATATTCGCGTTTAGAGATATTCCGGAAAGTAGATAAAACGTGTGCGCGGCGGCTCAGGCCGCGCGCATTCATCCCAAGACTCACGTCCTCATCTAATATCCTTCTTTATCATGGAACGTGCTCAAGAAGCGTAACTGCTCCATGAACCCCACATTCATTGCTGCCATCTGATCACGGATGCTGTGCTCCCAATTCATTTCTGGAGCCCGCCACCAATGATGCGCCCCGACGCTAAAGTCGAAAAAGTCTACCTCTATCCCAAGCCCGTGGACTTCCGAAAATCTATCGATGGCATGGCCGCCTTGGTCGGTATCCGATCCATGAACTATACCTACCGCCAGACTACCGCCTCGTTTACCGTGGCATCTCTGGCGTAAGCACTCCATGAAGCCCACATTCCAAGTCGAAATCTGATGCTCGAAGCTGTGCTCCCGAACTCTTTCTGGAGCCAGCACCTCATGATGTGCCCCGATGCAAAAGTCGAAAAAGTGTACCTCTACCCCAAGCCCGTGGACTTCCGAAAGTCTATCGATGGCCTGGCTGCGCTGGTCGAGCTGGATATTAAAGTCGCCGTGTTCGACCCCGTGCTTTTTGTTTTTCTGAATCGCCACCGTAATCGAGTGAAAATCCTCTACTGGGAGCGCAACGGCTTTTGCCTTTGGCTGATCAGCGAAGAAACCAGCGAGCAGCTGGACATCGTGCCGATGCAAATCCGCGCCATCAAACATGTCCGCAAGGTCTATGGCTGCCGTGGTTGTGAAACGGCTCCGGTCACTGCGGACATACCGGCTCAGTTGATCGAAAAGAGCATGGCCAGCCCAAGCGTGCTGACGATGTTGCTGACCACCAAGTATGTCGACGGCCTGCCGTTGCATCGTTTCTAGACGGTGTTAAGCCGACACGGTATCGATACACCGAGGCAAACACTGGCGCGCTGGGTGATCCAGTGCAGCGAACACTTTCAACCACTGCCGAACCTGATGCGCGACCGATTACTGGAAAGCCCAATCCCGCGTCCAGGTACTTAAAGAGCCAATCCTGGCCTAGCTGAAAAGCTGGCTGGAAAAAACACAGCCGCAGGTCACTTCGCAAAGCGCACTGGGCAAGGCCGTTAATTATCTGGCCAGCAACTGGAGCCGGCTGGAGCGTTACGTGGAGGCTGGTTTTTTACCGATCGACAACAACAGAGCCGAGCGCGCAATAAAACCGTTTGTCATAGGACGCAAGGCATGGCGGTTCAGCGATACGCCCAAAGGCGCCACCGCCAGTGCTCAGATTTACAGCTTGGTCGAGACCGCCAAGGTCAACGACCAAGAGCCCTATACGTGGCAGCGCCACGTACTTGAGCGGTTGCCGCATGCATCCACGGTAGAAGACTACGAAGCGTTGTTGCCGTGGAACTGCTCACCGGAAATGCCAAGGTAAACCAAGGCCTCACCTTGCGGTAGGTGGGGTTTATGGATCAGTTACGAAGAAGCTGATCCATAAACCGGGCATTATGAAACCCTGGGGGGTTTTAGGATCGTCAGGCGTCTGCGCTGTCGCGGCAGACCCTGTAGCTCTTCATAGGTAACCTGAGTGACTGTTACATCATAAATACATACACTTACTCAAGCCCCTGAAGTGAGCTTCTCACCCACAACAGGATTGAACGCCGAATCGGCATCAACACCATTCGATACAGGCCTGACTTTATTTTTTGGCTTGAATTTGAGAACCCTTTTCTCTATCAAATGCCAAGAGCCGTATCCCAAAACCAGAGTAATGACCACTGTAACAATAAGGTAGGTTGAATAGGCAATGCCGGGGAATTTGAGCAAAACAAACTGCTGAACCGGAAAAGCATAGATATACACACCGTAAGAGCAGTCACCCACTTTATTAACCAAGCTTCCCAACCAACTTCTGGAAAGTCCGTATGCCAAGACGACATACGGCAACGTAAGCCATAGCAGGGACTTCGAAATCGATGAATACGGTGCCAGAAGAAGGGTCATCATCACCATGACAGTTACGCCGGAGAGACTGAACCACCGTTCGAGCCCCCACTTCGCATAACATGCCCCAATCATGAAATAGATGCCTATCAACGGAATGTTTCTTACATCAGTACCGTAAACCACCAACAAAGGCGCATCTCGCCAGCACCAAAAAACCACAATCAGCGCAAACAATGCTGTGGCAATTGTGTATATAAGACGACCGCCACTGAATAGAAGCCCAAGCGCCACGACTACCAAATACATGAAAAACTCGATAGGCAAACTCCATAGAGGACCATTGATCACATTGGCAACTCTGGAGTGCTCCAGCACGCCCGGCAAATAAAATACCGGACTTAAAATTATATTCTTCAAGTACATAATAAATGCCAGATCCGAGAAATACTGCTTGACTGTCAAAGTGGAAAAAACGGGACCAAGCAGAAACGAAGTTACCACGACAACAACAATCAGGGCTGGAAATATTCGCAGCGATCGCTTAACTAAAAAACTAATGACCGAAGGATCAAAACTCCAACTTTTTGCAATCAAATAACCACTAATTATAAAAAATATCGCAATCCCGAGCCCGCCATAGGAATCAAGACCAATAAAAATCTTCGGGGAGTTGCCGTACAGATCGAATGAATGAGCATATAGCACCATCAGCGCGGCAACCAACCGTAACAAGTTCAAGTTATTATCCTTGTGCAGCATGTATTTCCGCCTGATTTTAATTAAAAATGATAAGAAATTTCTATTCTTCCGCAGCTCACTGGCCGCGTAGGGCAATAGCCCGGCGCTTCGTCAGGCCTGGGCAAATGTCTCGCTGCTGGCCTGGATCACACGTACTCCCGTGCCGTCATTGATGACGCGGTGAGGATCATACAACGCCACTTGGTCCTCTTGCAGCTCAATCAGCCTATGCACCGTCCAACTGCGAGCTGGAGCGCGCTGCCACTCTGAAGGCGCTTGTGCTGCTGCCTCTGCCAAGACGTCGTTGCGATAAAGCGTGTCGGGGAGGTCAGGAGCGTAGGAGTTCCTGAGCCTTGGACCGCTCGTCGCCTGTCGTTTCGGATCCGGCAGGTCACGGTATTGCGAGTTTCGAGGAGCTCACACTATCGTGGCGTAGGTCGCGCCCGGCGCTGCTGAGAGACGCCGTCGTTTGTTCGTATGCAATCCACGAAGTACACCTACCGCCAGATGCGCTTCCCGTTTACCGTGACATGTCCGGTGAGCAGTTCCACGGCAACAACGTCTCGTAGTCGACCACCGTGCGCATGCCACAAGCCTCGAGCGTAGAAGACTTCGAGGCCTTGCTGCCGTGGAACTACACGCCGCAAATTCCAAGATAGCCATAGATCCCCACCTTTAAAATGTGGGGCTCATGGAGCGCTTACGATACGTTCAGCTCTTGTACGGTCAGCACGATCGCCTCATCAGTGACGTCGGGCGAGGTTTTGAACCGTTCAGACTCCAGGCGCTTAAGCCAAAGGCAGAAGCCGTTGCGCTCCCAGTAAAGGATTTTCACTAGATTACGAGGGCGATTCAGAAAGACGAAAAGCACGGGGTCAAATACCGCGACGTTAATGTCCAACTCGACCAGCGCAGTCAGGCCGTCGATGGATTTTCGCAAGTCGACCGGCTTGGGGTACAGATACACTTTTTTTGACTTTGGCATCGGGTCGCATCATGGTGGGCGGGCTCCAGAAAAAATTGGGAGCACTGCATCCGAGATCACCGCTAAAAACAAGTAAACGCGCCATAAACCCCACCTTCCAAGAAGCAGGGTTTATGGAGCGGCTACGCTCCGAGGAGCGGGTACTGGGGAAGACTAAATCGTCCCGGATTTTCTTGCCCCCCAAGCTCATTGCGTAATACTTTTAGAATTCTACCGATGACATCGCGTGGTAGTCCAACCGGCTAATACATGAGCCCCAGCAATCGATTTCGTATCAGGGATTCGCGTTTTTTGACATGCTGATGGATGCTCCGGGCGATATCGCACGCGGCATTGAAGGCTTGCTTGAGTATCTGTTGAGCAACGTCCTCCGGTGTTTGGCGATCCCCACAGGTCATCTTGTAGCGGTCATGCAGATGAAAGCAATGCTTGCCGAGATCGATACTTTCCAGCGTTAGATCGATCATGACGATGGCCTCCGAAAATAACTGTAGTGGTCAACTAATCCCGGACACGACGTTAAGTTTTTCTTCGGTCCGAGCGTTCGCCTTCCTGTTGTAAACCGGAGTTGCGAGCGAATGCCACTGACCTGGAACGGCGGGGCGGAAAGATCAAATTCAGCACTTGCGAGAAGCGGATCTGTGCCCGGATCGACGCCAAGGCGAGCGGAGTGGTCTACGGAGAGAACGGTGAAAAATGGATGATTCGCGGGGGTTACTGACGTGCCTCACTCTTTGTGGGGGGGATCCAATCAGGTTGACCAGGTTAGGTATGGGCCGCGTTACGACTCTGTGATCACCCGGATCACCGCATGCCCTGTCAGTCAATTTAGTAGCCACTTCCCGTGAAACCGTGTGCCATCCGTGGTACTATTGCGCGCAAATGATAGCCTGATGGCCTTTTAGTGGCCTTTGCTAAGATCTCCGTTGTTTTCCTGATCTTATTTTTTTGTTTGAGTAGCCAATATTCAGGAAAGAGTTCTTGTGACTGTCCATATTACACCTCCCACTATTCCGCTTATTGTCGATCTCGACGGTACCCTGCTGCGCTCCGATCTGCTGCTGGAAACAGGTATGGCTTTTGTTCGGCATAAGCCATTGAGCCTGTTTAAACCCTTTATTTGGTTGACCAAAGGCAAGGTGGCTTTAAAGGAAGGCCTCGCCCGTGCTACCCATATTGATGTCAGTGTCCTGCCTTTCGATCCTGCGGTCATTGAACTAATTGAAGTCGAGCGGAATAACGGTCGGACCGTAGTGCTGGCGACAGCCAGCCATTACAGCCTGGCCGAACGTATTGCTGAACATCTTCAATTGTTTGACCAAGTGCTGGCCTCTGACAGCAAGCGAAACCTGTCGGCCCATCGTAAACGCGATCTGTTGGTCGAGCACTATGGTGAGCAGGGCTTTGATTACGTGGGTAACTCTCATGACGACGTCCCAGTTTGGGCGGTTGCCCGGAAGGCTTATGTGGTCAATCCGGAATCCGGTGTTGAGCGTGGCGCTCGGGCACAAGGCAATGTCGAACAGGTGATTTACTCCAATCCTTCCAGGCTGAAGGACTGGTTGAAGGCGTTGCGGCTGCACCAGTGGATGAAGAATGCGCTGATTTTCGTACCTCTAATGGCGGCGCATCAACTGACCAACCCCATGCTCCTATGGCAGGGAGTATTTGCCTTTCTGTTTTTTGGGCTATGTGCCTCTAGCGTCTATCTACTTAATGACTTGCTGGATCTCGCCGATGACCGGCATCATCACTCCAAACGGCATCGTCCATTTGCCGCTGGACGATTGTCGATCAAATCCGGGCTACAGCTCTTTCCCATATTATTGGTTGGCGCTTTTTCAGGGGCTGCATGGCTTCTGCCTTGGGAGTTTTCCGGAACCCTCATTGCATACTACATATTAACTCTCGCCTATTCGCTGTCATTGAAACGACAGATGGCTATCGATGTGATCGCCCTGGCTGCGCTTTATACCCTGCGCATCATAGCTGGCGCGGCAGCATTCGGTTTGGAACTGACATTCTGGATTCTGGCGTTCTCGATGTTCATGTTCCTGAGCCTCGCACTAGTTAAGCGCTACGCAGAACTGCGCGAAGCAAGGCGCAAGGGCGATACCGGGAAAACCCGTGGGCGAGGCTACTATCCCGCCGACCTGGAAATGATTTCCTCGCTGGGCGCGTCTTCCGGTTATCTAGCGGTAATGGTCTTGGCTCTGTACATCCATGATCAGGCTACAACCGGGCTTTATGCCCATCCACAAGTGATCTGGCTAGCCTGCCCTCTGCTCTTGTTCTGGATCACTAGAGTGTGGATGCTCACTCATCGCGGGCAAATGCATGATGACCCTGTAGTGTTCGCCATCCGCGACCGCAGCAGTCTAGTCGTTGGCGCTTTGTTTGGGCTGGTGTTCTGGATAGCAACATGAGTCGTCAGCTTTACTCTTGGGGATGCTATCCCTATGCCCCGCAGACTGCACACGCTTGTAGTTGGCGTAGCGAAGTCGAGTCTCTGCGCGATGCTGTGGTCGCCACGCACGGAAGCACCCTGCCATATGGCAACGGACGTAGTTATGGAGACAGCTGCCTAGCCGCGAGCGATCAAGTGTTGCACATGCGAGCCCTAAATCGCTTCATCCAGGTTGATTGGCAGCAGGGAACCGTACAAGCAGAGGCAGGTGTAACCCTCGCCGAGATCCTGGCGATTTCCATCCCGCAGGGCTGGTTCCTGTCAGTCACACCTGGCACCCAGTTTGCCACCCTCGGCGGGGCCATCGCTAACGATGTCCATGGCAAGAACCATCACCTGCGCGGCACCTTTGGCAACCATGTGCGGCGCTTGGGTTTATTGCGCCATAATGAAGGAATGCTGACCTGCTCCCCTACCGAGCATCCCGAATTTTACACTTCTACTATTGGAGGTTTAGGTCTGACTGGGATTATCGTGTGGGCAGAAATTCAGCTTATCCCCATTCGCACCAGCCAGATCGACAGCACCATAGTGCGTTTCAGCAACCTGGGCGAATTCTTCAGCCTGTCCGCCGAACTTGATCACCAGCATGAATACAGTGTCGCCTGGATCGACTGCCTGGCAAAAGGCACTCAGACCGGGCGGGGCGTATTCATCGTGGGTGACCACGCACGTTATGGTTCACTGGAAGTGGACGAGCGAGCGAAGTTGAGCATGCCGCTGACACCGCCAGTGTCTCTAATCAACAATCTGTCATTGCGAGCTTTCAATGATATGTATTGGAGGGTGCATCCTGCCCAGAGCACACGCAAACGCGGTGACTACGAGCCCTTCTTTTATCCGCTGGATCGCATACTGCATTGGAACCGTATCTACGGGCGCCGAGGTTTCCAGCAATACCAGTGCGTGATACCCGACGCAGTGGCCGAGGTAGTCATGCACGAGTTGCTGGAAGCCATTGCAGACTCTGGCCAAGGCTCGTTTCTCGCCGTGCTCAAACGCTGTGGCGACATCGCCTCGCCAGGCCTGCTGTCCTTCCCTCTCCCCGGCACCTCTCTAGCCTTGGACTTTCCGCAGAAGGCTGACTTGGTGCGGCTATTTGCAAGGCTGGATGCCATCGTTCGCGAGGGTGGTGGTCGCCTGTATCCGGCCAAGGATGCCCACATGACCGGCGGCGATTTCCGCGAAGCCTACCCCGCATGGGAACGACTGGAAGCACTGCGTGATCCCTCTCTGAATTCCCACTTCTGGAAACGAGTTACTGCATGAAACGAATTCTGATTATTGGTGCAACATCGGCCATTGCCGCTGCCTGCGCACGTCTGTGGGCCGAACAAGGCAGCGAGTTTTTTCTCGTGGCCCGTAACCTCGAAAAACTAGAACAAACCGCAGCCGACCTAAAGGGTCGAGGCGCCAAATCAGTAACGCTTCACTGCATGGATGCCACCGACTTTGTTGCACACGGCGCAATGCTCGAAAGTTGCCTAGCGACCTTACAGCAAATCGATATTGCGCTCATTGCGCACGGCACATTGCCCGATCAAAAAGTCTGCGAGCAGGACGTTGGCGTAGCGCTCCAGGAATTTGCCAACAATGGCACGTCGGTGATCGCCCTGCTAACACTGCTGGCCAACCAATTTGAAACCCAGCGTTGTGGCACTTTGGCGGTAATTTCCTCGGTAGCTGGTGACCGTGGTCGCCCGTCCAACTATTTATACGGTACCGCCAAGGCTGCGGTTTCCACCTTTTGCGAAGGTCTACGAGCACGTCTGTTCAAGGTCGGTGTACATGTCATCGACATCAGGCCGGGCTTTGTCGATACACCGATGACTCTAGGTCTACCATTACCTGCTGTTCTGCTGGCCAAGCCTGCCCAGGTGGCCCTACGCATTGTAAAAGGTACTGATCGCAAAGTTGACGTCCTCTACGCCCCGGGATTTTGGGTATTAATTATGATGATAATTAAGTTAATTCCTGGCGCACTCTTCAAAAAAATGAATATTTAAAATCACTTCACTTCCAGACGGGTGAACAATCACGTGAGCAATATTAACATAGCGCAAAACAACAATAGCCATTTCCATTACTTAGCGAGTTGGCTCGTTAAGATTTTACTGCTAGTTACAATAGTCGTTATTTTTGTTCAAAAAAAATAAATCTCTGATATTCGAACTTTTGCACGGACTGGGGTGGATCCTTGAAGCTATTTAAGTTGGCAGATAATGAGCTGCTGATCGAGCGCAGTATCAAATTCATTGCCGTATTGACGGTGCTTTACGCGACCTATCTGGCGTTTCGCTTTTCGGGGCAGCCATTGCTCGAATTGTTCGGCTTTCGCCAGACCCAAACAGCGCTGACCTCCTTCTGGTTCATCAAGGAGGGTTTCAAGTTCGCCTACGAAACACCCGTCTCCGGCGCCCCCTGGTCAATCCCGTTCGAATTCCCGCTCTATCAGGCGCTGGTGGCGCTGATCAGCAAGTTCACGGGCATCGATCTGGGCAAGGTCGGCAGGATCGTTTCTTTCGTGTTCTTGGTGCTGTGCCTGCTGCCGGCTCGCTCCATTTGCCTGTCGTTGAAATTAGCCCCGCGCACCTTCTACATTTTCGCCGGCCTGCTGTTCTCCAGCCCTCTTTACCTGTTCTGGGGTCGCACCTTCATGATCGAGACGGTGGCGGTATTCTTCGCCGTTGCCGCGATTAAATATTTCCTCGATTTCCTGGCCGCAGGTCGCCACCGGGACGCGATTTATTTCACTACTCTGATTTCGCTTTCGATCCTGCAAAAAGCCACCACCGGCCTGCCGGTGCTGGCGGTGATGGCACTGGTATTCCTGGTCCACGAAACCCAGCGCAATGGGGGTCTGTTCAAGGCCATCAGTGCACGCAACATCACCTTGGGCATTCAGCTGTTCGCGCTGCCCATCGTGTTCGGGGTTGCCTGGACCCACTACACTGACGTGCTCAAGAACCAGAATGAATTCGGCAGCGCCCTGACGTCCAGCGCGCTCTCGACATGGAACTGGGGTACTTTGCCTCAACGCTTTTCCAAGCTGTTGTATGGCGAGGTCATCTGGTCACGCATCGTCAAGGGCAACCTGTCGGGCGTCTTCGGTATCGCAATCATCCTTTGCGCCCTGTTGATGGCTCGCGACACCAGAACTCGCCTGGTGGTGCTGACGAGCTGCGTCTTGGCACTGCTGCCCCTGTTCATATTCACCAATCTTCATCTAGTCCATAGCTACTACCAGTCGGCCAGCGTCATTTTCATCATCTTCGCACTGGCCGTGGCGCTGTCCGAAGGCCTCGCTCATCCGCAGTCTCGCCTGTGGATATTGGGGCTGTTCGTTGCCTTGCTGGCCAACAACTACAGTACCTTTGCACAAGGGTATGGCGAAAACCTGCGACAGAAGATTGACCTGAGCAACTCCAGAGACCTGCTGGTGGCTGACACGCTGAAGCACAACATGAAGGACGGCGAGGCGTTTACCCTGTACGGCAACGACTGGAGTTCGTCGATCGTCTACTACGCACAACACAAGTCATTCACCATTGCCAACAGCTTCAAGGATCTGGACAAGACCATCGAATCCCCCGAGACCTTCCTGGGTGGCGCCCCCCTGGGCGCGGTAGTCGCGTGCCCTCCGGTTGAGAAGCCCAGCCTTGGCCAATTGGTTAACCAGCAACACAAAGACGGTCAGTGGAAGGTCGCCGAAGTATCAGGCTGCTACATCAGCCTGCCACAGACAAACGCAGGCCTGGACCTACCGAAGGCCTCAGCGCAATGCATTGGCAGCCTCGACTTCGCGAACCCGACCACGCAGACGCTCGCAGGCGCCATTGAAGTCAAGGGCTGGACCGTCGTGGATGTGGACCGCAACCAGCTGCCGTCACAGGTCTACATCATCCTCACCGATGCCCACAAGAACGTGCGTTACTATGATGCGGCCCAGTACGCACGCCCTGATGTAAACGACTTCTTCAAAAAATCCGACCTCGGCAACGCCGGCTTCGGTCGCGTTATCGACACCCGCGACCTCAAGGGCAGCTATGCCATTGGCGTGGCCCGCGTGGTAGGCAAGGAATTGCAGTTGTGCCAATTTCGCAAAGACATCCAGGTTGACCCGCAATGACCGCTATTAATCTTGATGAACGTATCATCCTGCCCGGCGGCGCCGGGCTGGTCGGGCAGAATCTGGTGGCGCGCCTCAGGGCCAAGGGTTACAGCAATATCGTGGTCATCGACAAGCACCGCGAAAACCTGGCGATCCTCAAGCGCGTGCAGCCTGATGTGACCACCATTTTTGGTGACCTGTCCATACCCGGTGAATGGCAACAGGCCTTCGCCGGTGCCAATGTGGTCGTCATGCTGCAAGCACAGATCGGCGGTATTGACTATCAGGAATTCGTCGACAACAACGTCAATGCGACCCGCCTGATTCTTGAACAGATCAAGCTGCACAGCATCGACTATCTGGTGCACATCAGCTCTTCGGTGGTCGAATCGGTGGCCGACGACTTCTACACCAACAGCAAAATAGAACAGGAAAAGATGGTGCTTGAAAGCGGTATCCCCTGCCCGGTGCTGCGCCCGACTCTCATGTTTGGCTGGTTTGACCGCAAACACCTGGGCTGGCTGTCGCGCTTCATGAAGAAGGTTCCGGTCTTCCCGATTCCTGGTCATGGCCGCTACATGCGCCAGCCGTTGTACGTGGGCGATTTCTGCAATGTCATCATCAGCTGCATACAAAACCGTGTGCGCGACGGTATCTATAACGTATCGGGGCACGAAAAAGTCGACTACATCGATATCATTCGCGAAATCAAGCGTGCCACCGGCGCCAAGGCCATGATCGCGTGCATCCCCTACGGCCTGTTCTACAGCCTGATCTGGACGTGGAGCCTGTTCGACAAGAACCCACCCTTCACCACCCAGCAACTGGCTGCACTCAGCGCCAAGGACGAATTCGAGGTCAATGACTGGCCCGGCACCTTCGGCGTGACCTACACGCCGTTTGCCAAGGCGATACACGAAACCTTCAACGACCCCACTTACGGCAAAGTGGTTCTGGAGTTTTGACGATGGGACAAAGAGTTGCCGTGCTGGGCGCTGGCCCCATGGGCCTGGCAGTGGCCTACCAGTTGGCCAGGGACGGACATAAACCCGTGGTATTCGAGGCGGATGACCGTGTGGGTGGAATGACCGCTGCGTTCGATTTCTCGGGCACCACCATCGAGCGCTACTACCACTTCCACTGCATTTCTGACCACGCCTTCCTGAAGGTACTGGACGAGTTGGGCTTGGCGTCGAAAATGCGCTGGGTCGAAACCAAAATGGGCTATTGGTATCAAAACCGCTTGCAACCTTGGGGTAACCCCATTGCTCTGCTCAAGTTCAAGGGCCTGAGTCTGACAGCCAAGTTCCGTTATGGCCTGCACGCATTCCTGTCCACCAAGAGAAATGACTGGAAGCCCCTGGACAACGTCGAAGCCACGGGCTGGATCAAGCGCTGGGTCGGGGCCGAGGCCTGGGAAGTGCTATGGAGGCGCCTGTTCGACTACAAGTTCTACCATTACACCGATAACCTGTCGGCAGCCTGGATCTGGAGCCGCATTCGCCGCATCGGCCGCTCGCGCTATAGCCTGTTCCGCGAAAAACTCGGCTACCTGGATGGCGGTTCTGACACCCTGCTGCAGGCGCTGAAGGCCGACATCGAAAAACACGGCGGCATCGTTTGCCTGAAGTCGCCGGTCAACCGCGTGATCATCGAACACGGCAAGGTTCAGGGTGTGGTCTGCGGGGAAGAAATCCAGCGCTTTGACAAGGTCATCAGCACCGTGCCGCTGCCTTACGTGCCCTCCCTGATGCCGGACCTGCCACAGGACATTCTCGCGCGCTTCGCAGCCCTCAAGAACGTCGCGGTGGTCTGCGTGATCGCCAAGCTACGTAAGCCTCTGACCGAGAACTTCTGGCTCAATACCAACGACCCCGAGATGGATATCCCCGGACTTGTCGAATACACCAACCTGCGCCCAATGAACGAACACATTGTCTATGTGCCGTTCTACATGCCCGGTGAACATCCTAAGTTCGCCGAACCGGACCAGGCTTTCCTCGACAAGGTGCGTCGCTACTTAAAGAAGATCAACCCGACGCTGAACGATGAGGACTTCATCGATATCCGCGCCAGCCGCTATCGGCATGCCCAGCCCATTTGCGACCCGGGCTATCTGGACCGGCTGCCGCCGGTTTCGCTGCCAGTGCAAGGCTTGTGGGTAGCCGATACCTCCTACTACTATCCCGAGGATCGCGGTATTTCCGAGAGCATCGATTTCGGCAGAAACATGGCAAGGGATGCAGTTAAGTGAAACAACTGCTCAATCGACAGTTCCTTGCCTTTCTGGTGACGGGCGGTAGCGCAGCTGCCGTCAACTTCTTCTCGAGGGTCCTGTATAACCAATGGCTGAGCTTTTCAGTCTCGATCGGGCTCGCCTACCTGACCGGCATGATCACCGCCTTTGTACTGGCACGAATGTTTGTCTTTACCGAAAGCCAACAACCCATCCATCACTCGGCAATGTTCTTTGTACTGGTCAACCTGGTTGCGGTCGTACAGACATGGATCATCAGTATTGGCCTGGCATCGTACATTCTGCCTGCCATGGGCATGGAGTCCTTCAAGCATGAAATAGCGCACGCATTCGGCGTGGCTGTGCCGGTGTTTACCAGCTACATTGGCCACAAGCGCTGGTCATTTCGCTGAAATCGCGCGTAGAGGCGCCCGGTCCAAATGGCCCGGGCTCCGGCAATTAGCCGCCTTGGGCGGCGCCCACAGCACCTTCAACAATGCATGCGCATAAGCGGGCAATTTCAACGTGAATTGGTCTATGGGGCGTTAGAGGTAGCGCTTGACGCCCCACGATACCGCGCAGCTCGCTGATCGAGAACCAGTTCTGCAACAGATGAATGCGCAGCATGGTCTGCGCGGCGGGAACCTTGGCAATCAAGGCAGGCACCTGCGTGCAGTCGTTGATCTGGCCTCCCGTGATCTCAAACACGACGGGCAGCCCGCAGGCATCTACAGTTAGGTGAATCTTGCTGGTGTTGCCTGCTCGACTTTTCCCGATTGCTGATCCATACCGCTCGCAGCCCCTGCACTGTGCTGGTGGGCTTTGACATAGCTGCCATCGATTTAAACCCACTCCATGTCAGGATCAGTCACAAGCGTTTGAAACACATTGAGCCGCTTGTTTGTAGACTTTGCTCCAGCCGCCGAATGCTTCGGGCAAGTCGCTCCCGGGACAGCCTGTGCACATGCAATACAACATGCCTTCGACCGTTATCCGTAGATCACGCTTGTTGTAGATGGTCTTGTGCAGCAGAATTTCCCGCCGCTTCGACCAGTGCTCATCGCTGAGCATCAATCGGGGCATTGCAAGCTCGTACTGTGTGAGAGCTACAACGATACGATTTTACTTTTATAGATCAATGAGTTAGGACGCAACGAAGATAGACCATAGGCTTGCTATGCATCGCAAAAGCAGATGGTAGTATCAACGCTCTAATCCACCAGTACCGGCCCAAAGGCACGCACTTGTCGGTTCGCAACCGGGAGACACGAACGACATTGCCTAGCAATGAACGAGGGGGCCACTCAAACGCTTCGACTTCAAATGCCCGCTCAGGTCATGGGTGAGGTGATGCAAGGCGTCATGCCATGCAGCATAATGCCGCGTACATCCATTCAATGACCGTGTTGCACTCAGTTCCTGCATTCGCCCTGTTTACCAGCGCTGAATTTTTTCCAAGGACGATAGCCATTTGACTGCCAAGAAAACAATCATAGTTCTGAGCATGCACCGCAGCGGAACCATCACACTTGCGCGTGCACTCAGTACCATGGGCGTTGAGCTTGGTGACCCCCTCCATCCAATAGGCACGGACCATACGGCCAGTTTTTGGGAAGACAGAGACGTCATTGCTGTCAATAACAAGCTGTTAAGCCGGCTAGATTCTGACTCGGCGCTTGATCTATCAGCGCCGACCGAAGATGAGATATCGAAATACATCAATGAGTATCCAGACCCTGGCTTGCGTCACGCTCAGCACCTCAAGAGCGTACGGCTCAACAGCCAGACTGAACCAAAAATACTCGCCAATGCCAACCTGGAAAGCATTTCTTTAAAAACGCAGATCAAAGCGCTAAATACCGAGACTGAAGTGGCACACGGTGCCACAACATCCACAGTAACTTACCGTCGAAGACGACCATGAAAAATAACGAACAAGTAGATCAGGAACAATCCGCCATCGTTAAACTTTCCGATGACAATGCCCGCCTCAAATCTGAACTGGCGAATCTAAGTTCCCAGCACAAAAAACTGGAAATAAATCTGGAAGAATGGAAAGCCTCTGAAGTCCGTTTCGTGAGTCATCTCAGAAAGCTGGTAGACTCTTTAACAGAGTACAAAGTAGCGGCCGAAGCCGACTTGCAAAAGTATCGTCTTCTTGAAGAGCAGACACAACGTGAAGTCGGGCTAAAACAAGAGCTTATTCAAACACTGTCCAACTCGTGGGAGCGCTTCTTTAACTCACGATTCTGGCGCCTGATCAGTTTACCAGACATAAAAAAAAGGCTCCCGTCGATAATTCTTCCCAATGGAGAAGCGTTTGACGAAAAATACTACTTCGAAACTTATCCCGATGTGAAAGCAACCGGCACCCCTGCAGTCATACACTATCTGTGCCACGGCATCCAAGAAGGCCGCCTAGGCTCGCCAAAGTCGATATCGCAAGCCCCTCGCGCCTTCGCAGGCGAAAAGCAGGTTCTCGCTGGCGGACTGCTCCATGAACCGACGGAGCCATTCAATGCCGATTTCTACCGGGCCATGTATCCAGTTCTCGCCTCGCTCGCTGATCCGGAACGACACTTCCTGGATCACGGGCGGGCCGAAGGCCTGCTTGGCCGTATTCCGCTTATCGCTTTGAGTCGACCAATCGAGTCGCTGCCTATTGATAAGCCCACCATTCTGCTAGTCAGTCATGAAGCTTCGAGAACCGGCGCCCCTATTCTTAGCCTGAATATCGTCCAACAACTCACCTCGCAATTCAATGTAGTGACACTGCTGCTTCGTGGCGGCCCGTTGGAAGAGTCTTTTATCGAGGCTGGAGCGATAGTTGCCGGCCCTGTGGATCTTTACCACCAAGAGACATTCGCCAATTGGGTATTAGGCAAGTTCCTCGATACCTACTCATTTCAATTTGCGATTGTGAACAGTGTGGAATCCAATATAGTGCTCAAGCCCTTGGCTGATCGCTATATCCCGACAATCAGTTTAATCCACGAGTTCGCTGTATATATTCGACCGCGTACGAAAATCCAAAATGCATTGTTATGGGCAAGTCAAACCGTTTTTTCTGCCGACATTACACTCGACAGCGCAATACAGGTACTGCCAGAAGTAACTTCGTGTCAACTTCCTGTGTTGGCGCAAGGAAAAAGCATTGTCCCTGGCGAGGCACATGATCCAGCTCATATCGAAGCAGAGAAGGCGATATTGCAAAAGATTATGCGCCCAGATGGACCTGAAGATGACACGATCGTTATATTAGGCGCCGGCTGGGTACACATCCGCAAGGGTGTGGACCTGTTTATCGAGTGCGCGACCCGTGTAATCAATTCACCTATAGGTCACAAGTGCCGATTTGCATGGATCGGTAATAACTACAATCCGGAGCAAGACACTAATTACTCTATTTACCTTGAGGATCAGATTCAGCGCGCCGGAATCTCGGAGCGATTCAATATCATTTCCGAAACAGCCGCCATTGAGCATGTCTACGCTCTAAGCGACATGATGCTGTTGACCGCCCGTTTGGACCCACTGCCCAATGTTGCTATTGACGCCATGGTACTGGGCCTGCCAGTTCTATGTTTCGACAAGACAACGGGTGTTGCAGACATTCTTAAACGCAATGGCCTCCAGGAAGAGTGCGTCGCGCCCTATCTAGACACCCATAAGATGGCCGACAAAATCATTCGACTGGCTTCGTCGCAAGAAGCTCGGGATAAGGTCGGAGAGCAGGTCCGATCTCTGGCTGCACGCGAATTCAATATGTCCCGTTACGTCAAACAATTACTCGCCCTTACAGAGGGTAATGCAGCCCTGTCCCGCCAAGAGCAAGTTGATGCAGCCACGATACAACAGGCCGAGGTTGTTGATTTAGGCTACTACCCACCGGCAAGTGTGCAGTTTTCAGGGGCTACTGAAGCCATTCGTCGATACGTACGCTCGTGGACGCGCGGCGTGTTGCGACGCAAGTTGTTCCCTGGCTTTGATCCCCGCGTTTACCAGGATATGAATGCCTCGGCGATCGGAGCTCAGGATCCGTTGGCGCACTTTCTGAGTGCCGGCCGCCCCGAGGGGCCATGGAACTGGCAGAACCTTTCGTGGAAAGGTCATTCCACCACCTCGGCCAATAGTAAGTCACTGATATTTATCAGCCTGCGTTCTGCCGACTTTATCGGGCAAATCGTCAAGCTTCTCGTGAAAAAGCCAGCTCAGATTGATATTGTCATTCTTGTCCCGGACGAGCTGGCCGCTCTTACGATGAAAGAATGCCTTCAGAAAGAGCAATACTCTGTACTGAGTATACTGGTGAGTGAAGATCAGCCATTACTTGCGATCCTCAAATACCTGGCGAGCGTTCCTTACCTGGATTACACAGCGATCGCGCATATCAATCTAAGCACCGACCCGATCGACATCGATTTCAGCGACCGGGAAACCTATCAGCAGTACCTGATTGAAAACATGATAGGCGGCAAATATGATGCATTGGAAGTCATCACGGGTCGCCTGAGCGGCGATTCATCCGATATGGCTCCGGGGCTGGTTTTCCCGGAAGACCCTAACATTCATGACGCTACCGCCGACTCGGTCATCATTTCAAGCCTTTGTCAGTCTCTTGGATTCCACGCGCCCGCTTCACACCACCTCCAGTACCCGGTGAATGGATCATTCTGGGGGGCACCAACAATTTTGAGCAGGTTGCTCGCCGATGCCGACTGTTGGATGTCGACGTTAAAGAACCTGAAGCTTACCCCTGCTGAGCAGGAACGGATCCTTGCCCGTCTGTTGGTTCAAGCCTGTCGCAACGATGGCAAACACATTGTCACCACCGTGGTTCCGGGCATCACCTATTAACACAAGTGCAGGGCACCGCTAAAAAAAGTAAATGCTCCATAAACCTCACCTTCCAAGAAGCAGGGTTTATGGAGCGGCTACGCTCCGAGGAGCGGGCCTGAGAAAGGCTGAATTGTCCCGGATTTTCTTACCCACCCCCCAAGTTTATTGCGTAATACTTTTCAAACTCTACCGGTGACATCTGATTGTTGTGCGCTTACTGACAATGTCGAACGTAAGCGCTCCGTGAATTGGAACCCATCGCGAACCTCGGTATTGCCCAGGTCCTTACGGCCTTCATAGCTCGCCCGAGCCGGAGTACGCCCCCAAAGCTCGCGGATGTAGATCAGTTGGCCTGATTCATGGCCGATCTGCGCAATGAACGCGTCGACACGCTTAATGCCAACGATCTTCTTCTTTTATGTCCGGCGAGACGGGCTTTTGACCTTGGCGTTCTCGTACTGGCGGAGCTTTCACAGCGCATTCCGATATGACAGTAGTGATGGTCACCACTACACGTTCCCGTTTGCCTGCGAGCATGCAGGGCTGCAGAACCTCGATCAACTTGTTAAGCTGCACAGCTTGCGATGCAGCGCTTGTGTTGTCGCTAACGAATCTGTCGCTGCCGCCTCTCGAGATCATGACCTGGGCATGCCGGTTGTCAGCAATCGCGCCGATTAACCGATTAGCTGCTCAACGACGACATCGTAATGTTGGCAGAACCGACAATTGACGCACTGGCGAGTACGCTGGAACGGGTTTTGCTGTCGCCGGAATTGACGCAATAGCTCAAGGAGGTTGCCCTTTTGCGGCATCCGCCGCCTGGTCAGTGGAAGGGGGCAAAATGGCTCAAAGGCTTCAGGAAGTGTTATCCGGTCCCTTCCCTTCTGATTCCCGTGTGGCAGTTTCTGAGGCTCAGGGTCCAAGCCTGGAAGCCGGCAAACCGAGTGGTTCCGAGCCCCTTGGCACAGAACCCGAAAATTGAGTCAATCCGCAGACAATAACGCAAAGAGGTCATTCAGATATCGGCCAGTGTGTTGAGTCGATAGTTGATAGAATCGGGCGAGAGAAAGACCCGGAGCTTTCGTAAGAAAATGATAAAACCGTGAGACTGCTGACTGAACATGATGATCATAGAAGATAAATATATAAAGTTGTCTATCGTTGTGCCGGTATACCGAAGCGCTGCCATTTTGCCGACGCTGGTACAGCAAACACAGGACGCAATGGTTAAAGAGGGGCTTTCAGGTTCGTTCGAACTCATCCTCGTGAATGACGCAGGCCCCGATAATAGCTGGGCAGTCATTCAGTCTCTGGCCGCGACTCATGATTTCATCCGCGGTATCAACTTACGAAAAAACGCCGGGCAACACAATGCAATCATGGCAGGTCTGAATCACGTTCGCGGCCAATTTGTCGCGATCATGGATGATGATCTCCAGCACCCTCCCAGCGCGCTCGGAGAAATGGTACGAGCACTCGAAAATGGTTATGACGTCTGCTACACACGGTACCTAAATCGGCAGCATGCCTGGTGGAAAAAGGCAGGCAGTCGCTTCAACGACTATGTCGCTACGATATTACTGGACAAACCTAAAGGCCTATACCTTTCCTCATTCAAGGCCATGCGGCGAGAGATCGTCGAAGAGGTTATCAAGTACCATGGCCCCTATGCCTATATCGACGGCTTGATCCTGGATGTCACACAGTCCATTACAGCCATTGATATCATCCACCTTGCGCGGCACGAAGGTGAAAGTAACTATAACTTTCGCCGTCTGTTATCGCTTTGGCTGAAAATGGCCACAAGCTTCTCGATTTTGCCTTTGAGAATTGCCACCTACCTCGGTTTTACCCTGGCTGCACTCAGCTTGGTGACCGCTGTTTTTGTGATTGTGGCTAAAGTATTACATCCCGAATATCCTCCGGGGTGGGCATCGCTGATCGCGGTAATGTTATTTATCGGCGGCGTGCAGACTTTATGCATAGGAATGGTGGGTGAATACCTCGGCCGAACGTATTTGAAATTAAACTGCAAACAGCAATTCACTATCGGCAGTACTACATGGCAAGGAACGGGATTACATGAACAAACCCGAGTTTGATAAGTTTGCGGATGAATATGACAAGGTTCTTGGCGAAACCATCCCAAACGCGTTGAATGAAGACGCTTACTTTGCCGAGTATAAGATAGCGCTTATGGCTTCCCGCCTGAAAGGCAAAAAGGTCACCCGCATCCTCGACTTTGGTTGTGGCGCAGGCAGAAGTCTGCAGTTCCTGAAAAACTATTTCCCGGATAGCGAAATATGGGGCTACGACGTCTCTCCTGAGTCCTTGAAGGTCGCGTCGAATCAATTACCGGAAGCCTTGCTGTTTTCGGACTGGTCGACCCTGGGCGATATTCAGTTTGACGCCATCATAGCCGCCAATGTCTTTCATCACATTCCAGTAGCAGAACGTCTGCCCGCGCTGGTACTTTGCCGAAAGTCGTTAAGTACCAAGGGGCAAATGTTCATGTTTGAACATAACCCTTACAACCCAATGACACGCTGGATTTTTGAACGCTGCCCGTTCGATGCCGATGCCGAGATGCTGAATCTCAGCACAGCCCTCGATCTCGCGCGGAAGGCCGGTTATGCCTCAGAGCAACACTCCTACACATTGTTCTTCCCCAAGCAACTTGCCTTCCTGCGCAAACTTGAACCTTGGCTAAAACGCCTACCATTAGGAGCTCAGTACTATGTCCAGATGGCAGGCTGAGTCGACATACCTTGGGCGTTATATTGGAAGCGGCGCATTCAACACCCTGGTGGGCTTTGCAGTCATATTTTTGGCAATGTGGGCCGGCTTCTCGCCTTCCGCCGCCAATATTTCCGGCTATGCCGCAGGGTTTATATTGGGATTTATATTGTCCAAAAAGATCGTATTTCGTAGTAACGGAAACTTCGTAAAAGAAAGCGTGCGCTACTTGATTGCGTTCTTGGGCGCATTCGCTTTGAACTTTATTGCTCTGCACATAGCTTTGGAAAAACTTGAGTTAGCGGCGATACTGGCTCAGATTGTCGCCGCGATCGTCTACACTCTGGCCATGTATGCCTTGACACGCTTTTATGTATTCTCGCCCGCCCTGGCTTCCAAAAGTACCCGTCAGTAACCGACCCGGCCTATCGCCATAAAGCGTAGCAGCCCGCCTGCTACTCCATGAACGTCAACTTACACGGCAAAAACAAGGCAATGGAATTCAATAATGCCCAGTAAAACATTTCTGATAATATCCGCAGTGATTGGAGTTTTGATCCTGGGACCGGTGTCCGTCGCGTTTTACCAAGAGCTGGCCGCGTTACCCTATAGCGTGCGCATGCTCAGTACCGGTCTCGCCATTACCATCTTCATCCTGGCATTTTTCTTGATCCGCCAACCCTTCCGAGAAATGGGGGCTGTTAAATATTGGTTGCTTGGCGCCACGTTCCTGCTTGGATGGGGATTATACGCCTCATCCGATATTGAAGTTCAGTCTGGGGATGTTGCTCAAGCGCACTACTCAGACGGCACGCAAATAGAAGATGTCAAACCCTCCGGCGTAATCGCTTGGGGCCGCACGGTCAGTGGCTACAATATGCACCCCGCGTACAGAACAGCAGTCGTTTTAAACTCCGTGGTGGCCACATTTGCGTCCCACCCCGGCAAGGTCAAGCTGCTGTTCACCAAACCCCCAAAAGCTTTATTCCAAGCCGACGGCACCCCCACTGCGAGTGATGGCATTTCTGTCGAACTCAGTGCCTTTGACGCAAAAGGCAATCTTGGCTATTCACAGACCTTCATGATTTCCCAGGAAAGTTTCCTGAAAGACAAGTGGATTGAGAAAGCCGTACGGATGGACGCCGGCATTGCTTCGATCAAAGTGACGCTGGGATGCGGGCCTCCTGGAAGCACACCTGATTTTGATGCCACGATAGTTGGATTCCAGATTTTGAACTGGCACACCCATGCCAAATTAATCGGGAAAGTGATGCTCGTGTGCATCGGTTTCTTCGTTGTTGGACTGTTCCTGATTCTCAACCTCAACTTTTCTACCACGGGCTCCGCAGCCAGCCGGAAAACCGCATCCTCGCGAACCCTTTTCTTTTACGTTTTGGTACTCGCCTGCTTGGTGCTTCTGGCCTATTGGTCCGAAAGCAAGACTTCATACGTATTTTTCTGGGATTTCCGAAATTACTGGGAAAAAACCGAGACGTTGTACGAACTATTCAAAGCAGGCTCGTGGGCACGAGCCATAGGCATGTTGTCGTCCACTTATGCTACGGATTACTCAATGCTGCCATCGGTGTTGCCAGCGTTGTTGAGTCTCGTGACAGGGTACCCAACCCGACTCAACTACTCACTCACCATCACGGCGCTTTATGCCGTTCCGGCCTATATAATGGTGGCCTACCTTGCCAAGAGGCTAATTGAAGGCAATCCCCCTCTAACTGGCGATGCATCGCTGCGAAGCGGATGGATCCTAGCGAGCTTCCCAGTCTTTTTTGGCCTACCTCTCTTCTTCGCGACAACGCTTTTCCTGATGCCGGACATCGGTGGTGTCATCATGTTTGTTGGCGCATTGTTAAGCGCCTCGACCTTGGTCGATGCTATCAGGGTAGAAGACGATAAGGCGCAGCCCTGGAAGGTATCTAAGACGCTATTGCGAGCCAGCATCAGTCTTGGCGTACTCTTCAGTCTGATGTTCGTTTTTCGGCGTTGGTATGTGTTTGCTGCCGCAGGGATAGCTTGCTCCCTGTTCGTCCTGGTACTGATTGAGATACTTCGCGCTCAATCCTCTCAAGGAATGGTAGCGTTTCGCGCCGTAAGCGCTGCTGTGCTAATGGCTTTTGCCGCATTACCTCTGTTGAGTTGGGTTCTGTTTGTCTGGTCGCAAGATTTTGGTCAACACGACTACTCGACTTTGTACGCGTCCTATCAGTATTCACTAAGTTCCGATATTAAACTTTTCGGAGCCGTATTCGGCTACATCGTCCCTCTACTATGCGTCGTAGGAGCCACGTTGTTGTACCGTCAAGGTAAATCCACGCGTCTTTTCTTCCTTCTCAGTGTATCGACGTGTATTGCTTGCATATTGTTTCTCCAAGTTCAAAGTCCAGGACACCATCACTTTTTCCTGCTCATGCCCTTGTTGGGGACGTGCCTAGCTGGGCTATCCATACTGTTGGCTCGTCGCTTTGGTCCGATGGCGCCGATTTGCCTTACCCTCCTCCTAGTCATAGGCAGCACTGTGACGACGCTATCCAGGGAGAAGTTCGAAGCCACTGCTTTTGCCTCTTACGAAGACTGGATGCCACAACATCAGCAGTATGCAGGCGGCTTTATCGACTTGTCCCATTGGCTCGCATTACCGGAGAATGAGAACAAGAAATTTTGCTTGCTTGCCTCTAGCAAGACGATAAATCTAGGGGTTCTCAACGAAATTTGGCAAATAGCGCCGACTGTCACTAAACATGCTTATGATCAACGATTGATCCAGCTGGGGCAGATAGACAGTGTCAACGGCCCACCCATGCCAGCTATCAGACAGTGCGAGATCTTTCTGGTCGGTGTGCCTTTTCAAACACACATGCCGCCCGGCCAGCAATCTACTTTAGAAATAGCTCAAAAAGACGTGATCAGTGGAACAGGTATCGGCGCAGCTGTTGCGCCGACTCCCACCACCTTCCCAATGGGCGACAATATAGAAGTGCGCGCGTACCAAAGGGTGAGGGACATAACCGACGAGGAGTACACAGACCTGGTCAAGCGTTTTCTGAATGGCAAGGGGCCTGGCTACATCAATCCCACCGCCTACCGATGAACCCGATTTACTGAACCCCTAAACTCACCCTCCCCCAGCCGTACTTGATCCATCTGGTACGGTTGGGGGTTTTGGCAAGTCTGCTTAATGCCTGGAGAAAACGACTATATCGAGTTCGACTCCACGGGCGCATTGAAAGCCTGAGCAACTTGAGTAGCCAATGCACGAGCATGTTGGCGAAGTTCCGGGACGGCTGTAGCCTCCAACAGTTGAGCCTTGAGCATAGGGCCTACATAACTAAACCACCCTAAGCTTTTCCCGGACCTGTCCACAACTGCATAGTCTTTACCGACATTGATTCCGAGATTCAATGCATCAGTGCAGATCATTACGCTCTTTCGACAAGTACGAAGTAAAAGTATCGGTAGTTTTCCCGATATCAGCGCCAACAGCAGTGGACATCCGCCGCAATTCGGCCAACGGGTTGCGGTGCGTTTGTCGGCTGAAAACCATCGCCAGCGCTGGTCCCGGAAAGCTTCGTCGTGCTGAGCGACTTAGCCGGCGGTCTGCCAGTAAGGTAGGTCCATGTAGTGGAAGGTATGGATGTGACTGATGGCCTGGACGCATTTATGCGCTATCTGGTGCCCGAAGGCGCAATTATCAATTTCGAGGTGTTCCTGGACACCGAACAGGACACGGCCAGCCAAATCGCCCAGGGCAAAGTCTATTGGTGCATTCGCTTTACCGACGTGCCGCAGGCAGAAAACCCGAATTTCCTTTTCGAAGTCACCGATCAATGGATGACCGAAGCTCCTTCGAAACAAAAGCTGATGCCCAAGCGTGGGTGCGCATGATCGAAAGCGAAATCGAGCGAGGCATTTTTGCCTCTCGCGTCGAGGCCGAATACTTTCTGGATCGACTCGTCTGGTATCTGAAAAACACTCAGGCGGCTACCGTCCAGGTGGGGCGGATGACATTTTTTCTGTGAGCCGCCTCGGATTGTTTCATCTTTTCTGGGATGATGGGCTTCTGCGATCCCGGAAGTGATGGACTCCCCCCTGAATTGGCGGGAGACAGGGATCAGCTTTTCTGAGATCCGACACAGGTTGTCGCTTTCGACATTAAAGAGATGGGCCCGAGCGTTGCGGCGTAAAGGGAAAGTGTTGTTCTAGAGGATTGAACATGGCGCCACCTAACCGAATTGAGCATGTTGGCTTCGATGATTTCCGACGCTTTGCACAGGATGAGTCGCTGTCCAAATATGAGCGCATCGGGTTTCCCGACTCATATCGTCAGGGTTATGAAGCAGTTATCTTCGAAGATATTTGCTCAAAGCTGACCAACCTGAAGAAAGCTGGCCAGCAAGTTGTCGATATCGGTCCGGGCTGTAGCGATCTGCCCAAGATGTTGATCGACCTGTGCGCATTGAATAGTCATGCCTTGACGCTGATCGACAGCCAGGAAATGCTGGATCTGCTTGAGAGCGCGTCCTTTATCGAAAAGGTGCCAGCGATGTATCCGCAATGCCCGGATTGGGTTGCGGGAAACGCAGGAAAGGTCGACGCGATCCTATGCTATAGCGTGCTGCACTATGTCTTAGTCGATGTGGGTTTCTTTCGATTTCTCGATGTTTCGCTTTCCCTGTTGGCGCCCGGCGGACAGATGTTGATAGGCGATATACCCAATATTTCCAAGCGCAAACGCTTTTTTTCCAGCGAAACCGGTGTGAGTTTTCATAAAGACTATATGAAGACGGATGAGGCGCCTGTCGTCGAATTCAACCAGATCGAGCACGATCAGATTGACGATGCCGTCGTGATGTCGATCATCCAGCGGGCACGGCTCCAGGGATTCGATGCCTATCTGTTACCGCAGGACCAGGCACTTCCGATGGCGAATCGGCGCGAAGATATCCTCATCATCAGACCTTGAGAGCAGGAAATGATAAAGACGAAAAAGGTTGTCATTCTGGGCGACAGTGCCTTCGCCGAGGTGGCTTATGAATGCTTTACTCACGACTCTGAATACGAAGTCGTCGGCTTCTCTGTCAACTCTGCATTTCTTGAACGTAATGAGTTGTTTGGTCTACCTGTCGTACCGCTTGAGGAGATTGAGCGCTTCTTCGATCCCGACCAGGTCGAGTTCTACGCGGCGCTTGTTTACTCCCAGCTTAATCGGCTGAGGACGCGGTTATACGAGGAAGCGAAGACGAAGGGGTATCGGCCAGCGAGTTATATCAGTAGCCGGGCGTTTGTATGGCCTAATGCGGTTTTGGGCGAACACTGCTTTATCTTTGAAGATAATACGATTCAGCCATTCGTCAAAATTGGCAATAACGTCGTGCTTTGGAGCGGAAACCATATCGGCCATCATTCGGTGATCGAGGACAATTGCTTTATCTCCTCTCACGCTGTTATTTCCGGATTTTGCACGGTCGGAAAAAATACTTTCATTGGCGTTAATTCGGCGATTGCCAATAACGTCGTCATCGGCGCCGATAATTGGCTGGGTGTTGGGGTCAATATCCTCAAGAACACGGATCCTGATTGTATTTTCAAAAGCGAGCATCCGGAGCCAGCCAAAGTATCCGCACGGCGTTTTTTCAAGGCCAGGACATGAAGTGGAATAAACTGGGCGTTGTCTGGACGCCTGATGGATCTCTCGATTGGGCCAGAACACATGCGATGGGCCCGACACCTTACCGACTCAACGATGATGTCATCCGTGTCTATCTGACATGCCTGGACGACAAGGGACGCGGTCGCCCGGGTTATGTCGATGTCTCAAGCTCGGACCCGACCCGGGTGTTGAAGGTCGCGACAACGCCATTGCTCGATATCGGCGAACCTGGGACGTTTGATGACAATGGTTTGATGGTCCTGAGTCTTGTCCCTGTCGATACGCAAACTGTGTATATGTACTACGCGGGATTCGAGCTCTGCGTGAATGTGCGATATCGGATCTTTACGGGGCTGGCGATCAGTCACGATGGCGGCGAGACGTTCCAGCGCTACAGCAAGGTCCCGATCCTGGATCGTAGCGATAGCGAGCGAGTGATTCGCGGTGGGAGTTTTGTCGTCAAGGAAGCTGACGTGTTCAAGATGTGGTACGTCGCAGGCAACGACTGGACCGAACTGCGGGGAAAACTGATGCCTGTGTACGACTTGCGGTATCAGGAGTCGGCCGACGGAGTGACGTGGTCGGATCGCGGTATTTTGTCGATGGCGCTCACCGGTGACGATGAGCACGGTTTCGGCCGCCCGTGGATCGTCAGACGCGACAACGGTGATTATCAGATGTTCTATTCGATCAGGCGCTGTTCGTTTGCCGCCTATCGTCTCGGCTATGCCGAGTCCAGCGACGGGGTTCAATGGGTACGTCAGGATCAGGAAATGGGACTCGATGTATCGCTGGAGGGCGTGGATGCGGAGGCAATCATGTATTCCGCCGTAATATCGGTTGGTGCCAAAACGTACTGCTTCTATAACGGCAATAATTTTGGTGAGCAGGGCTTCTGCGTCGCGGAGCTGATCCAGTGACCATCGAAGTCGTGCGCTATCAACCAGCACTGAGTGAAGCGTGGAATGCATTCTGCGCGAAGGCGGCAAACGCCACGTTCCTGCATTCGCGCCGTTTTCTCGAATACCATGGCGACCGGTTTCTGGATGTATCGGTTGTACTCATGCACGCCGACAGCATAGTCGGCGTTTTCCCTGCGGCGCAGTCCCCGGCAGATCGCTCCATGGTCATCAGCCACCCCGGTATCACCTATGGCGGCATTGTCCACGATGGCTACCTGTGCGGCGGCAAGATGATCGAAGCACTGGAGCGGGTGGGCGAGCACTACCGCGAGAGCGGATACGAACGCCTTCGCTATAAGGCGGTCCCCCATATCTACCAGTCTCGACCTTCGCAGGACGATCTTTATGCCTTGTTCCGGCTCGGCGCGCGTCGATCGCGCTGCGACTTGTCGTGCACAATTGATCTGGCCGATCGCGCAAAACCTTCCGAACGCCGCCGACGCGGGCTGAAAAAGGCGCTTAAATCGGTGTCAGTGGTGACGGGGACCGAGCAGGTGCGGGCATTGTGGCAGGTGCTGAACGATAATCTGGAGCGCAAGCACGGCGCGGCTCCCGTACACAGCCTGGAAGAGATGGAGCAGTTGATCACTCTTTTCCCTGGGGGGATCGAGTTGTTCTGCGCCAAGATCGATGGGCAAGTCGAGGCCGGGGTCGTGGTGTTCAAAGCGCGCACGGCATGGCATGCGCAATACATTGCGGCGAGTGAGGTGGCCTATTCGGTTTCCGCGCTCGATGCAGTGTTCGATCACGCCATGACCGAGGCCCTTTCAGCCGGGGTCCGGTATTTCGACTTCGGTACGAGCAACGAGTGTGAGGGCACGATTCTCAATGAAGGCCTCTACCAGTACAAGCATGAATACGGAGGCGGAGGCGCTGTGCACGAATATTACGATATTGATCTATTAGGTGTTCAGCATGTCTGTGTCTGATTGCAAGATTATCAATTTACCCAAGATCACCGATCCGCGGGGAAACCTGACTTTCCTGGAAAGTGGACGACACATTCCCTTCGATATCAGGCGTGTATTTTACCTGTACGATATCCCGACCGGGGAAGGCCGTGGCGCGCATGCGCACAAGGAACTGCACCAGCTGTTGATCTGCCTGTCCGGCAGTTTCGATGTCACGCTTGACGACGGGATGGAGAAGACGACGATCCACCTCAATCGTCCGTGGCAAGGTTTGCATATTCCCCCCATGATCTGGGCGGCCGAGCTCAATTTCGATCCCGGGTCTGTCTGCCTGGTCCTTGTGTCCATGGAATTCGACGAGTCCGATTATTATCGGGACTACGACGAGTTTATCGCCGCCGTCCGGTCTCGTTGAGTTTCTGCGAGACCTGGCCGCCTCGATAGCCATACCTTCAACCGCCACGCCGGAACGGTCTCGACTGCGTGCGCAGGGACACCCCGCCGATACGACGGATATGTCGTTCGGGGGGGGGGCAGGCGTCCAGTATGTGTTCGCGCATCGCCAATTATCGTCTGGTGCTACGAATGTGCGGCCAATGCAATTCCATTCCAGAGTTAGGAGCATGATTGTGAAAGTGCCATTTCTTGATGTCCGCAACGCCTATCTCGAGCTCAAGCCCGAACTCGATCAGGCGGTCGCGCGGGCTCTCGATTCTGGGTGGTATATCTTCGGGGAAGAAGTTGCCCAAT
Source organism: Pseudomonas sp. Irchel s3h14 (assembly GCF_900187425.1). GTDB lineage: Bacteria > Pseudomonadota > Gammaproteobacteria > Pseudomonadales > Pseudomonadaceae > Aquipseudomonas. The sequence goes on along the minus strand of NZ_FYDJ01000011.1, from coordinate 106,293 downwards.
TCGAAAAATCTTTTGCCGACTATGCGGGCGCCCGTTTTGCGATCGGGCTCGGCAACGGGCTCGACGCCTTGCGTATCACCTTGATGGCGATGGGCGTGTCCGAAGGGGACGAAGTCATCGTGCCGTCCAATACCTATATTGCTACCTGGCTCGCCGTGACACAGTGCGGAGCACGACCCGTGCCTGTCGAGCCCGACGTCGACACCCTCAATATCGATCCACAACGCATTGAGCAGGCCATGACCAGTAAAACCAAGGTCATTCTGCCCGTTCATCTGTATGGGCAGCCTGCAGCAATGGGACCGATCCTCGAACTGGCCCGCCACAAGGGGGTTCAGGTCCTCGAGGATGGCGCACAGGCGCACGGAGCACGTTATCGTGGTACGCGCATCGGTGGGCACGGAGATGCCGTGGCGTGGAGCTTCTATCCCGGCAAAAATCTTGGCGCGTTCGGTGACGGGGGCGGTGTCACTACCAACGACGCCGAACTCGCAGAGCGAATTCGGACGATTGCAAACTATGGTTCTAAAGTTAAATACGTCAATGAGGTTTGTGGCCTAAACAGCCGGCTCGATCCGATCCACGCCGCGGCACTGGCCGTCAAGCTGCCGTTCCTCGATGAATGGAACGCGCGTCGTGGGGAGATTGCAGCCTATTACCGCAAGCACTTGCAAGATACCTGTGTGAGGGTGCCGACTCCGCAACCGGATTGCACGTCGTCGTGGCATCTGTTCCCCGTTTTTTCGCAGCGGCGTGATGTTTTGCATGCGAGGCTGAAGGAGGCCGGCATCGAAACGCTGATTCATTACCCGATTCCTCCTCATATGCAGCAGGCTTACCAGTTTCTTGGTTTCGAAAAGGGCGCTTTCCCCATTGCGGAGGCACTGGCCGAGACTGAGCTCAGTCTACCGATCGGGCCACACATGACACTCGAGCAAGCGGCTTACGTGTGTGAAACTATTGCGAGTTTCCAGTAATGAATGATTTCGATCTCGACCGCTTGCAAGAAACGGTTGTGGAATATATTTGCCGGTCGCAATACGGCGATGCGATGGCGTGCATCAGGTCATTTGCCGAGCAAGTCATCAACGATCCGGCGTCGATTGGTGTTGTGTTCGCGAGCCGCGAGCTCGATGCGCTGTGCCGAATGCTAGCCGATGCCTACTACTACTATGCCGATCGTTGCCATGTGCCCGAGAGGGAAGGCCAGGGCACCGTCATTCTGGCGTCCGAACTGGTCAGGGCCGGAGGGCATACCGAACTGATCAAGGACTATCTGGCTCTCGGACTGTTCGAGAGCCCGGTTCGCGTCGCCTTGACCGATCTGTTCAATCGTATCGATCACGCCTCGATTAACGAGTGGGAGTCTCTGCTCGGCTGCGAAGTCTTCGTTGTGACCGAAACCGGGCTCGATGGCAAACTCGATGCCCTGACCGCGCGGCTTGGCGAGTGGAATCCTTCCACCGTTTTGACCCTCGGTCACAATCAGGACATCGTGTGCATCGTGGCGGCCCACGCCCCTGGCTTCAAGAACCGCTACTACATTCACCATGGCGATCACCATCTGTCTCTTGGTGTGACTTGCGAAGCGTTTCAGCATGTCGACTTGCACAACATGTCATATGAGTTGTGCAAAAACGAAATTGGAGTCGCGCAACAGCTTTATTGGCCGATAAGCGCAGTCCGTACATCCGAAATCAAAACCCGATTCCTCGACCGAGGGGCATTGACGACCTGCTCATGCGGTCGGATGTCCAAGTTCGAATCGGGATCATACGCGGTTCGCTATGAACGGGCAGTGGCTTGCATCCTAAAAGCCTCGCGCGGATACCATGTGCATATCGGGGAATTGTCCGATGCATTTCTGCAGAAAATCCACGAGGAACTCGATGCTGAGAACGTAAGCCATGACCGGTTCGTTCACATACCGTGGGTCGCTTCACTCTCTCAGGCGCTGATCGAAAACGCGGTGGATGTATATGTTTCTTCTTTCCCGCTTGGAGGCGGCAAATCGTTAATCGAGGCGATGTCGATCGGGGTGCCTGTCGTTACTCACGAATCATATCGCTCCCGTTATCACGCCGGATCCGATCTTGCTTATCCTGACAGCTATACTTGGAGCCAATATGAAGAACTCGGTCGGATTTTCAAGCAGTGGGACCAGCCGTTGTTGAAGCAGCACGCCGCATCGGCACAGCTGCATTTTGAGCGTTACTACTCGCAAGAAGCTTTATTGAAAGCTTTTGCCAGCGGGCTGGACAGTGCTGCCCTTGTTCCGCCATTGCATGCGTATCACAGAAACCAGCTGCAGAATCACCTGGATATAAAACGCCAGAAAGTGCAAGAAATCGGGCATTTGATATCTGAAGAGCATTCTGAGACGATCGCGGGGCTACAAGCGGTGATCAATCAGCTGACAAAGGAGAAGCTTGCGTTGGAAGCGTCAGTCATGACTCAACGACGGAATGAGGGTGCTCCAGGATCGTGGAAAGGAAAGATCAGAAAGATCGCTGCCGTGATACTTGATAAGTAAAGTTCAGTTGCTTTGCTTCGATAGAATCAACACATGCTATTTGCAAATCGCCGGCATGACTTCGCTTCCTGATCTCGACCACTTAAACACTGAACAACTGCGCGCTCTGGCGCGCAGTTGATGCTGCGTGCCTAGAATCTCGATCAGAAAGTCGAGACGATGGGTAAGCAAATCCACCATCACAAAGAAGCACTGGTCTTCAGGGCAAAACCAGAGAGTAGAAGTAGCCTGTACGTATAAGTGACGCTCCATGACATTGATAAGGAAGAACAGCTTTTCCGAAGCCGCCTCCCAAACCTAGGTCATGGGGAAGTTCTGTCAAAAATGTGCCTGTTACAGAGCGTGTAACAATCAAGGTTCGAGGCGACGCTGCTGGTAAATCAAGTCGACGATTTCACCATCCGGGGCGTAACCACTGACAGTGTCACGCAGAAGTTGGCGAACCCGCGAATAATCATCCCGCTCAACGGCAGACAGCAACTCCATCAAGTTGCGCTTGAGCACTTCCCAAGGCAAATGATCCTCCTTGGCGCTCATGATCATCGGGTGCTGGGTAGCGGACACGTTGTCGCCGATCAGCAACTCTTCGTAAAGCTTTTCCCCGGGACGCAGCCCAGTGAACTCGATGGCAATATCGCCTTGCGGATTTTTCTCCGTGCGAATGCTCAAGCCAGACAGGTGAATCATCTTCTCCGCCAGCTCGATGATCTTGACCGGCTCGCCCATGTCCAGCACAAACACATCACCACCCTGCCCCATTGAGCCGGCCTGTATTACCAGCTGTGCCGCCTCGGGAATGGTCATGAAGTAACGGGTAATCTTCGGATGGGTAACCGTCAAGGGCCCGCCCGATTTGATTTGGCTGTGAAAGCGCGGAATAACCGAGCCAGACGAGCCCAACACATTACCGAACCGCACCATGGTGAAACGGGTCTTGTTGACCCGGGACACATTGGACTTGTCCCCGAACAACACCGGCGCCAACTCACGACTGAGGGCCTGCAAGGTCAACTCGGCCAGCCGTTTGGTGCTACCCATGACATTGGTCGGGCGTACGGCCTTATCGGTCGAGATCAGCACAAAGTTTGCAACACCAGCCTCCAATGCAGCCTGAGCGGTATTGAGCGTCCCGATCACATTGTTGAGCACACCTTCGGCAATATTGTGCTCAACCATCGGCACGTGCTTATAGGCCGCCGCGTGATAAACCGTGTCCACGCTCCAGGTCTTCATTACATCCAGAAGTTTATGGGGATGGCGAATCGACCCCAGTATCGGTAACAACCGGACAGGCAACGACTCACGAGCAATACGATGCTCGAGCTCAGACAAAATGCTGTAAAGATTGAATTCGCTATGATCGAACAACAACAGCGTGGTCGGTCCCAGGGAGAAAATCTGCCGACAAAGCTCGGAACCGATCGAGCCGCCCGCCCCCGTCACCAAAACCGTCTTGCCCGTCACACATCGAGCCAACAAATCAGGCTGAGCCGGCACCGAATCCCGCCCCAACAGGTCAGCAATGTCGACTTCCTGAATGTTGTCCACCTTGACCCGACCACTGGCCAGATCAGTGAAATTCGGAACACTGCGCACATGGAGCGGGAAACCCTCCAGAAAATTGAGAATCTCCCTGCGCCGCGCACGGGTCGAAGACGGCAACGCCAGAAGAATTTCCTGAGCCCCGGTCATGTCGATCATCTGCTGAATATGCTTGGGCTTATAGACCCGCAACCCGGCAATCGAACGATCCGCGATAGAGGAATCGTCATCGATGAACGCCACAGGGCGCATCACGCGGCCCATGCGCAACGCTGCAACCAACTGGTTGCCTGCCACGCCTGCGCCGTAAATGGCGACCTTGGTCAAACCATCGTCTCGATTGACAAACGGTACATGCTGCGCAGCGGTGAACCAATCACCCATGAAGTATTGACGCATGCACAGACGCAGGCCGCCAACGATTACCAGGCTTAGCCACCAGTAATTGAAGATGATGGAGCGCGGCACCACGGCCTGGTGATTGCTGTACCAATACACCACCACGGCGAGGATCAGCGAGGACAGACTGACCGCCTTGACGATGGCAATCAGCGCATCATTGCCGAAGTAGCGCATGACAGCACGGTACATGCCAAAGCGTACGAAAAGGGGAATGGCAATAATCGAGGCACTGACGAACAGCCAGAAATGCGACTTTAGCGGATTGTACATGTCGTCGATGCCGAGGCGGACGATAAAGGCCAGCCACAAGGCGACCCACACCAAAACCACATCGGTGGCGACCTGTATCAGTCTTTTTTGCCTGCGAGGCAAACCAAGCAACACTCTGCGTATTTTATCCATTCAAGCTTTCGAGCCCGTAGCCCCCTCCTTTTACGCGGTCGTCGGTCGGCATTGTAACCTCAATGAGGACGAGATCGCCCAATACTTGCACAGGGGAGACCCCAGAGAGGAGCATTTTACTCAAAGCGCCGCTATAATTCGCCCCTCTGACCGGTCTGTCGGACAGAGAATGTGAGGATGCGAAACCCGGTCGAAAACCAGGACACGTTGCTGCTGTGAAGCTGCTCGTCGGCAACCATCAGCCAATCTCCCTGACCCCTTTCGATCAGGCGATTTACGTGGGGCACTTACGACCAGACGCTGCGACCTGGCTCAATATGCGTTTCTGGAATGTAGGAAATTTTCTTGGGAGTTAACCTCTGACCGTGGGATGATAGAAAAAGTGAAAATCATCCGGCAGGAACTTTATTTCTGAGCATTCGCACACCTGAATCGCTCGACACAAGCACTGTTTTCTGAACGAGTAGCTCAAGTTTGTCATGGTAGCGAGCGCACCGAGTGCGCGCCCGCCATACGAAATCGCTTCAGACTTTACACCGCCTACTTGCAGCGGGGGCATTCTACGTGGAGTACATCCCGCGATCGTAAAAAACTGGAAACTAGACGGGATGGAAAAAGTGACACTCGCCCCTCCTACAAGATTACAATCATTGACTGTTTTGACAACCCGGTGTTTCGAATGCTAAACAACTCAATTACCGCCGCTATGGCAGATATAGCGACGGCTGTAAAGCGCTATTCTCTGGTAGGCATGCTCGGATGGCAGGATGTACGTCAACGGTATAGGCGCTCTGCTGTCGGACCGTTTTGGCTAACCATCAGCATGGGCGTTATGATTGGTACTATTGGCCTCGTATTTGGCCAAATATTTAATTCCCCCATGAAAGAATTCCTGCCATTTCTCGCAGCAGGTATGATTCTCTGGAGTTTTATTTCTACCTGCGTGTTAGAGGGCTGCACCAGCCTCATCGCCGCAGAAAGCATTATCAAACAACTCCCCATCCCATTATTCGTGCATATTTTACGCACAATATGGCGCAATACTTTGATCCTCGCGCACAACATCGTCATTTTCCCGCTTGTGCTGCTGGCTGTTCAGAAACCATTGGGTCTTGGAGCGCTGTTGAGTATCCCGGGCTTTGCACTGCTTGTTCTCAATCTGGCATGGATCAGCTTGATATTGAGCCTTTTATGCGCTCGATATCGCGACCTCCCGCAGATCATTGCGAGCGTCTTGCAAATTGCCTTTTACTTGACGCCAATCATGTGGCTTCCAAGCCTGCTACCAGGACGAGCCGGCACCTATTTACTGGATTTGAACCCCATCTATCACCTCATACAAATCGTCAGGGCTCCCTTGCTCGGACAGGATGTGAGTACTGTTAGCTGGTGCGTGGCCGGGGGCATGGCTCTGTTTGGCTGGTGCATAGCGATCATCATCTATGGCCTCTATAAACGTCGCATTGCTTATTGGCTCTAAGAAGAAAACTATTATGGCTTTTATTGAATTTCATAACGCATGCGTTGATTTCCCTATCTATAACGCAAGTGCTCGCTCTCTGAAAAAGCGACTGATTCAAGTCGCTACAGGTGGCAAACTCAGTGCCAACGAGCAAGGCCGAGTGATCGTCAGAGCACTGGAAGACCTTACTTTTTCCCTCAATGACGGAGACCGGGTTGGATTGCTCGGTCATAACGGCGCTGGCAAAAGCACATTACTCAGACTGCTGAGCGGCGTATACGCCCCCTCCGCTGGCACCGCCAGTATCAGCGGCGAAGTCGCTTCCCTCATTGATATTTCATTAGGGATAGACCCGGAGGCATCCGGCAGGGAAAACATCTTCATGCGCGGCATCCTGCTTGGGATGACAAAAAGTGATATTGCAGAAAAACTCGACGAAATTATTGAGTTTTCAGAACTGGGTGACTTCATTGACATGCCGGTACGCACGTACTCTTCCGGCATGCACTTGCGCTTGGCCTTTGCGGTATCGACGACCATCAGACCTGAAATATTGATCATGGACGAATGGCTGTCGGTAGGGGACGAAGGCTTCAAGCACAAAGCAGAAGCTCGGATGAACGAACTGGTCCAAGCCACCAGCATTTTGGTGATAGCCAGCCACTCCCGTGACCTGGTGCTGCATACATGCAATCGGGTCATTTGGCTGGAGCACGGCAAAATAAAAATGGACTCGGACCCCGAAACAGTTACCCGAGCTTATTTTGGCCACTAATATTTTCCTACGCGTCTGCAACCCTCATTAAGCTAATAAACCGGTGAACTCATAAAGAACCCACTTTATCAAGTCAAGATAAACGTAGGTTCTGTATGAAAGTAGCCGCGTAGCCATTGCAGCGTAGAAGCCAAAGCAACAAAGCCTCTTGCCAGTTGCATCTCATGATGCGACCCGACGCAAAAGTCGAAAAGGTTTATCTGCATCCAAAACCAGCCCCCCCCCCCCCAAAGCTATGGGCCAAGGCTAGCCAAAACAAATAAATATGCCTATCTTCCCGCGCTTATAGATCAAACAATAAATATTCAAGGCCTGACATGTCAGCAATATTGGAATCCGGAAACAATAGACTATTCCCTCTTGAAGCCTATAGGGGAATAGCTGCATTTATTGTGCTTGTTCACCATTTTTTTTTAGGGTTTTCCCCATACACAACTGGATTATTAGGGGATGCACGAAACAACGACAGCTTAATAGGGCAGCCATTTTTTGCTCTTTTTAACGGTACAGCGGCTGTTGGTTTTTTCTTCACCCTTTCCGGCTTTGTGTTGTGCTGGTCCTATTTTAATCATGAAAACCCACAAAAACTTCTTCTGGCATTTCTTAAAAGATTTCCGAGACTGGCCGCCATCGTAACGATTACCACTGTCGCAAGTTACTGCTTATACAAGCTTGATTTTTATTACTTCCAGGATGCCTCGAAACTTAGCTTGAGCCCATGGCTTGCAACATTTGCTCAAGGATGGACGCCAGGGTTTGAGCCGAGCTTTTGGGAAGCGCTAACGCAAGGAATGACAACTTTTTTCACAGGAGAAAACAATTACAATACAAACCTCTGGACTATGAAAGCCGAGTTTTTCGGCAGCATGATTGTCTTTATGCTTGCATGCTTTATTTCCGTAATACTCGAATACCGCTACCTTATTTACGCCTTTATAATTATTTCAATATCAGCACTATTTTATAACAATTTCATATTCCCCTTTGTTGCCGGTACATTTCTTTCTGTTTATCTGGTCAAAAACAAAAATGAAATCCCCTTCCATACTTCCATAGCGCTAATTATTTTCGGGCTATACATGCTCGGATATATAATCCCGGAAAAATCATACGCATGGGCTTCAGCCATCCCAGATATTATGAAAGTGCACACCCAAACCCTGCTCCACACACTTGGTTCCGCCTGCATAATATTCGCAACCATGAGCAATCAAAAGGTGTTTAAAAGCCTGAATGGAAAACTTTTAAGAGGCATTGGAAAAATCAGTTTTCCACTCTATCTTGTCCATACCCTTGTGATCTGCTCGATATCAAGCTACGTATATCTTAAACTTGCAAATCACGGAGTCAGCAATACACCACGTTTAATTATCGTATTTATTTTCACCGCTACCACTTCAATTGCACTAGCAGTACCACTCTCTCGTTTTGATGACTGGTGGGTTAAACAGGTTAATGCAATCACACGAAAACTCTTGAAAGAGAAACAATTAGTCCATTGAACTCTACCCTATAAGACGCGCTTACCGCTCACCGACAAATCAGGTACAGGCGCGTAAATGGTCTTTCACGGATGACAGGAAATACAGAAACAAGAACGCCGATTTGATTGATGATGTTCGCGGGTGCAAACATATCTAACAAATCGGCGTTCTTATACGTAATATTCTGGAAGGGCTTTTCTTTCGTCACAACCCAGCCGGATGGTGACCCTCTACAGATCGATTTGGCGCCTCATGCCCCCGCCTTTGAAGCCCTCCCAAAGATCGTAACCGCCCCATAAGCTCACCTTCCAAGAGGCGGGCTTATGGAGTGTTTACATCGTTAAATCAATGTGATGATTCCGGATTATCCAATAACCAAGCAGCAAAGCGCTCCAATCCATGATCGAAACTCACGACAGGAACCCATCCTAAAGACTGCTTGGCGCGCTCGATATCCAGGACACTGACAGGCACGTCAAATCCGCGAGCCGACAAGTACTGACGACTTGCATCTCGCCCCGCGACCCTCTCGATCGCGTCAAGAACCTCATTGAGACTATGTCCGCGCCCTGAACCGATATTGAACACATGTTCTTCACCGGATCGCACTGACGATGCCAACAACGCTTGCACTACATCAGAGACATGTATGTAGTCGCGTACAACCGTGCCATCGCCCCAAATCTCGACCGTCTCGCCACGCAGGACTTTGCCAAGGAATACGGCAACCGCGCCTTGGCTAGCATAGGTGCGCTGCCCCTCACCAAAGGGGTTCGCAAGACGTAGAACAGTATAGTCAAGGCCGTATAAGCGATGGAAAAGCGCCAGATACTTCTCGATCGCCAACTTGGCAATTCCATAGGAACAGGCCGGGTCGGTAGCATGGGTTTCTGGAATAGGTACTTGCGTAGGGTCGCCATACACCGTGCCACCGGAGGAGATAAAAATAATCTTCCTCAGACCGGACTTTACCGCAAGGTTAAGCAAGCGGATGGTCGCAACGACATTGCTCTCCACATCGAAGATGGGATCAGCATTTGAAGACTTGGGGAGCGTAGTCGACACAAGGTGATAGCAAACATCGCAACCTTCCAATGCCCGGGCGACTTCGGCCTCACTGGTGAAGTCGCCTTCGCAAAGCTCGAAATTAGGATGATTGAAGTGAGATTCACCCAACGGCACCACATTGGGACGATCGAAACAGCGCACAAAATGCCCCTGATCGAGCAACGCGTCTATCAAGTGGGTGCCTATGAAACCGCGCCCCCCCAGAACCAGGGACCGCTTAACGGGATTAGGGGAAGTGTTCTCGGAATTATTCAACGTCGCCCTCCAGCGCTTGATATGGTTGGAACTGCCGCCTTGTGCAGCAGTAGACAAGGCGGGCGTGACCTGCCCCATCCTTGGCAACCATTGCAACGACCTACACTTTAATATGTAACGGAACACACTGTGACGGCTAATGATACGTCAAGAGAGGCGGCTTACCAAATTGCCGGAGACGCCCGTCTCGCTCTCACTGCAGGCCTGGCAATCAGCCGGACCTGCCCTGTGAGCCCTCCCCTTAACGCTAGCTGTCCTGCTTACAGCAAGTCCGGCTGCAGGTCTTGGACAGTCATGCCAGAGCCTTCGGCCTTCGCCGACTCTGCCCTGTGCTGCTGAATGTCACGCTCGAACAATCGAAGATATTGAGAGGCAACGGCGTCAATTCGGTATCGACTGGAAACGTCTTTCACCAGGCCGACGGCTTCCTGGTATTTCCGCTCATCTGTCGCGAACGCTGCAATTACGCGGCCCGCGCTCTCGATTGGGACGACCCAATCTTCCAACTCGATAATCTCCCCGGCAACGCCGCTCTCTATCGTCAACATGTTCTTGATGTCGCCTACGTCTGTGGCAATGTATGGCTTGCCGGCGAACAGACAATCGACAATGGTCAGGGGGAAACTCTCGGACCTGAAGGTCGATAACATGATGCCCATGTCCGCGGCAGCATAATGGCCTACGGAGTTATCACTAAAGCCAGCCAGGTAAACGAAGTCCGGCGCACCCGCTTGACAGTACTCATCGTACACCAGGCCATTACCGACCAATATAATACGGATGTCCCGACCGGAAAGTGATCGCGCAAGTTCTACCGCCTGGATAGCTTCGCCCCAGCCTTTATCGGGAATTGCCCGACTGACACAACACAATACAAAAGCATCCTCCGGTATACCCATCTGCACGCGCGAGATTGGAACAATTTCCGGCGGCTGCAACCCGTTAGGAACCTTGACGAAACGGGGAGAAGACTTGTCGTACAGCGAGATGTCCGAGAAAGGAACAAGATTTTTCTCAGCGGTATAGACCCATGTACTGACACCTTTGTCAGCAATGCGCAACTGTTCATCAGTCACTCCATTGCCATGTTCAATCATCCCGTGCAGAGCAGCCACGTGGGCGCCGAGCTCGGAAAAAACATCCGGGACATCGACCGGGTACTTCTGAACGTACCACTGGTGGCTATTAAGTGCTTCAATTCCGAAATCATGAATGATCTCTTTCACTGATTCGATATTCGACGTCTCGATCACCGGCACGTCGTTTCTCAGCATCTTGCGAACACCGTCTTCGCGTTTTGGTATTCCGGCGCTAAACAAGGAAACGGAAATACCCTGGCGTTTAAATTCGTTTGCCAGTCGAATCGGAAGAATTTCGGCACCGCCCGGATAGAAGCCGATGGTGGAAACCATCACGTTCGGCAGTCGGTCAGCCCTTGCACGAACAATCGAATCATGGTCATACCAGCGTAGAAACTCTTCTGCGGAGCCCCCGACATAGTGGTCATACAGCTTCTTGCTGGATTCCTCGCAAGCCTCAAGCACCGACATCGGAACATTGTAGAGGGACTGAACCGTTCTGTTGGCCACCCCGAGCTCGCGATAAAAGACCTCTTTGCGATAAGTGGTGTTGGCAGTACTTGCATAATGTCGACGGAAGAAGTTTGTACCCTCAGTGGAGTAAGCAATTTTTCCGCCGCGCAGGATGTGCAAATAGAAGACCCAGTCACCGGCAACTTTCATTGACAACCACGACTGATCATCCAGCAGAGGCATATCAACGGGACGCTTGAAAAGTACGCCACTGGCATTAGGTATTGTATTTTTAATACCCAACGCCGAGCGCACTTCGTTATGCGCCGTACTTACATAGGAACCCGCCCATTTATTCGCACACTCCAGATCACTTACATAGTTAAGGAACTGGTCCGGCATAACAACTTCGTCGGTGGTTACGAACTCACATTTCGAGTACGCAAGCATGACCGCTTCATCATCAAAACAACTGACAAGCGCCTCCAGGAAACGCTCATCACAGTAGTCATCGCTTTCAGCGACCCACACCAGGTCACCTGTGGCCGCCTTGATCCCCTTAGCCCACTGATGAAAAACGCCACCCGAATTCGTCTCATTGAATAACAAGCGCGTTACATCAGGGTACTTTTCCGCATAACCAGTTAACACCGAACGGCTATCATCAGTCGAACAGTCATCCATCAGGATAACTTCTATATTTTTGTAAGTCTGCCCATAAATACTATCCAGCCGACGAGCAAGGTAGCTTTCATGATTATAGTTTGGAACAACTACCGAAACTTTTGGCATAATGATACTGGAATCAATATCCAGCAAAGCGCGTGTTGTTTCGTTCAACCGACCAAAACCGGTGATACTGTCTGGCTCAAGGAAAAGTCCTTCCTGCCAATTGTTCCAGGCATTCACGAACAGTAGACGGCGATCCTCGGGGATAGCTTTTCTCGCGCCTCTGATCGCCGCGTCAAGCCAACGTCCATAGTCACGAATGTGAAAGCGCGAATACACCAGAGGAGAATATTGCTTAAGCGCAGTTTCATCACGCCCCAATGAAATAGCGTGGAAAACCGGAGTAGTACGAAGATGTGTTTTCTGCGCTCGCACGATCCCTTGCGAAGCAACAAGGTTATACGGAACGGTATCTATTCCATTCTTGTTTTGCGGTGTAAATACGCCAGTTTCGCCCGGCACAGGATCTGCAGAAAGATCAAGCGCGGCGTCACACAAACCATCCAGGTCCTGCGCCAACTCTTCCGAACCCGCGAAGCCAAACTGAGCAATCAAGTACACGCCGTCACACAGTTCATTCAAACGCTCACGTAGCTTGCGAATTGAATCAACGATGTCTTCGTCATACTCATTGAGCTTAACCACGATGACGGGTCGCTCATCAACCTGCACACATCGCTTATCAGCTAGAACTGCAACAACAGGCGCAATCAAGTTATTCGCCAGGCCTTCCTGATGCAAATCTATTTGAACGCAGAAATTAAAGTCGATTTCTGTATGGGCAAGAAAAATGTCCAGAGGCTGTGGCGACGCTTGCACAACCGAATCTGCGCTCAGTTTGAAGCAAAAGCCAAAAAAGCCATGGCTCTTGGCACTGAGTGCCTGCTGGGTGAGCACACGCCCATCCAACGAATCATACAATCCAAGCATCTTGTCAGGGCGTGGTCGCTGCGAATTGCCTTTGGCAGCGAATCTGGCACTACGCAACGCCTCCCAGTCAGGCGATACATAGAACGCGAGCAACTTGATGTCGCTGTTAACTTCACCAAAACGGATGTCGTTTTCGTGATTAATGAGTGCGTCCGGTACCGCTATTCTATGCTCCGCCGCGCCAGTGACAATGTAATGCCAAAGCGGGTTAAGACCAATGTGTTGAATGTCTTTGTAAAGTGCGAGGTAGGCGCGCGTATCAAAATCCATGGACGGATTTCTACCTTCGCGCCAGCCCTGTTCACAGTAGTGCCTGAGTGGATCTACCGAGACCTGCTCTACATCGCTGTACATCGCAAGGTAGTACTTCTCGTCGAACAAACCTGACTTTTTGACAGCTTCGATCTGTGCCTCGAGCACAGCCTTGAGTACCGGTATCGGTGTATATTCACCATACGGGTTGAAAATCGCATTACGCCCGACGGGACGACGCTTGACCGCCGTCATTTCGCAACTGCGAACTGGCAATCTGATTGGACGACCTTCGAGCTGTCCGCATTGAATGTAGTGAAGCAGCGGATGAACCTGAGCCTCGGCAACATCAGGGTTGGCCAGCAGATAATCCGAAGGACTGAAAGCGGCGCAAGGATTGCGATTTTCTATCCAGCCCTTGAGCATGTAGTGCTTGAGTGGATCAGTGCCTTTTGCCTGCACATCTGCATTATTGGCCAGGTAATATTCCGGATCAAACAACCCGCTTTCTTGAATCTCACGAAGAGTGTTTTCGTTATAAAGCTCTCGACGACGCCTTAACGAGTCGACAACTTTACTCCATGTCAGCGTTCTGACGTTATGGACAGACTCTCGCACAAACCCTGAAACCATGCGCACAGACGACATTAAACGCCAGGAATGCGAAGAGAGTAATGCCTGGAGTTCCTGCTGCGTCTTGAGCAGATCAGCCTTCAGACTGACATTCTCTTTTTCGTGATCAACCAAAACGGCTTTGAGATCGACTAACTGCCTGTTGAGCACACCCACAGATTGCTCAAGACTGGCGATATGCCGGTCACGCTTAACCAAAGAACCCATGAGCTCTTTTAACTGCGATTCACGTTCGAACAGAGTCGGATTCAATGACGCAATTCGCTGATTCAAATCCTCGATCTGTTGAGTCAAGTCCTGGATTTGAAGGGCGCGCGCACCTATTTGTTGACGACTTTCCCGAATCAGCCTGGCCGCGTCAAACGCGAGATCCAACTGCTCTACCGTAAACGCTTCTGTACGTTCTGGTACCTGCCTGTCATATCCGAAGACATCAAAATCTTCGACATACAACTCTTTAATCAAATTCGCACTTCGTTCCGTTATAAAAGCAGGAAGGAAGGGAATGACATTTTCACTTGGTGAAGGCTCTGCGAAAGGATCGGTGGCCTGCTCACCGAAGTGCTCCGATAATGCTTTATGGAGTTCAGAGGAACTTTCAATTTTGACCAACAAGGAATAATTGATCAGATCCGGACGCAATAGCGTGGCTTGAGGCGCCCAAAAATCTTTTTCAGGTGAAGATGCGCTATTACTAGCGAGATACTCCAGAAACGCCTCAAAAGCCGAAGCAATATCCGCTGTGCTTTTTACCGGCTGCTGTAACAACTCAAACTTTGGATACGATGCGACCTGCTGCGGATCTTGCAACAGTATTTTCGACTGCCATGCAGAGAAGATGCGCTTATAAGGGTTTCGTACGGCGGCAAATCGAAAATATGTATCAGAAAGAAGAGGTTCCAAAAGGTCGTCTATTTCCAGCCCGCTGACATGGGGCGCAACCTTGTGAAACTCGTGAACAACTTGATCAGAATTGCTTCCCGCAGCCTCACCGACGCCACGCAAGGCCTGCGAACAACCTTCCAGTGACGCAAACCACCACTTCAGGGAAGTACTCGCAACCTTGGGGGTACTAACGTATAAAACCTTGTACTTTTCGGAACGGAAACTGTTCCACTTGAGATAGTCAAAGACTTTTTGTTTGTCCACTGATGACAAATCACTAATATTTAGCATATGCGTCAAAAAATCCTATGGGCATGCTGACTCTCAGCAACGCACTTCCAATCGAGTAAATTATCTGCACTAATCCGAACACCCTGTAAGACGGCTACAACCATAGCCCTACATAAAAGGGTAACACTTGCAAATGACCACTCCCTGGTTCCAGCGACGACTATACGTCGACGACGTTAGCCCCCTTGGGCCGAGCGAACCACAAGCGCGGTCACTGACCCGGAGCAAACAAGCGCGAAACCAACCAAAACTGATTTATAACATTTTTTGGTCTTAACATTCAAAATAGCTCAGAAATACTGGGTTTCTCACCTATGGCCTGGCCGCAGCGCCCAAAAAAAAGGTTCAAGCCCCTACCGCCAAGGGCGAAAAACACCTCAAACCCAGGCACGCACACGGTGGACCGAATCGTTGACGGGACACAGGACCGTGCACCGCTCGAAACCATCCTGACCCAGGCTTGCGCCCCTCCCGAAACAGCCTGATTTGCTTATTTAAAGGGCTGCCCCCATCCATCTGGACAAAAAACCAGAATATTGAGGAGCAAAAAACCAATAAAGAGCCAACAAACTGTATACAAAACCAACGACATCGACCAACCAGCCAGAGCTCCATCAGTAGAGAAATACAAAAAAAGAGCCACTCACACGGAATGACTCAATTCACAAAATTCAATACCAAAAACCGCTAAAGCACGAACTCAGGTATAACTCTTACACGTTTTCACTGCGTGATTCTTGGCAATATAATAAGCTTCATGCAACTGCATATGCCGCTCCACCCGTACAGAGGGGTCACCAGGAGTTCTAAACAAAGACGTTGTTTTTGGCACATAAGCAAACGTATTGCCGTAACCATAGCGCAACCAAAGATTCCAGTCTTCGAGACTGCTCATATCGGTTTGAAATCCACCTCTCTGCAAGTAGAGATCCTTTTGAAAAAGGAGAGACTGGATGGCTATAAAGTTGTGATCCAACAGAACATCATAGTCATACTCTTGCTTGAGAATCGGAGGTACAGCATGACTAACCTCAAAATATTGCTCTTCCACGCCACTGGCAACAGTACCGACTTCCAGTGCCAATGAGTAGGCCGCTACCGCATCAGAATTTTTCGCCAACGCACCAACAAGCACCTCGACATGATCCGCAAAAAGCAAATCATCATCATCGAGAAACATGCAATATTTTCCGGCTGCCTTTTCGAGACCATAATTACCGGTAACCGAACGACCGACCTTATCGAGGGAGTAATAACTGACACTCATTCCCTCCGGAAACTCAAAATCAGCGACAACCGAGCTCATCGTAGAACCGCCATCCTCAACGACTATCAACTCGATATTCGGATACGTCTGATTAAGCACGGACATCATGGACTGCCTGAGAAACTCTCCTCGATTCTTGTAAGTTCGAGTAACCACAGTAACAAGAGGGCAATCGGCCAATGGCTCACCCACTTCCCAGAACGCCCCATCCCTGATCATTTCATAATCAAAGCCCCGGAAAGGGAAATAGCAGTTTTCACTCGGCCCCTTGCCCTGCATAAAATACCGAGCCTTCTTGAATATCACACCGAAGTTTCTGAACACATCGCGACGGGCGCCAGCATAGGGTTCCGGACGGAGCAAAAGCAGGCACTGCAAGATAAAGCCACCCACTCTATCGCTCAAATTCCCATAGCGTAGCCTGATATAAGCATTGGCCAGCGTGCTGCCGGTATACTGAATCGGTTTTATATGATGCTCATGCTCATAGGTATAATGATAGACGACGGCGGACGGGCAATACTTGAGTTGGTATCCATAGGACCTGAAGCGATAGGAAAGCTCGACGTCTTCGCCATACATGAAGATCTCGCGCTCGTATCCACCGACTTCAACGTAAGCCGACCTTCTTACGAGTACGCAAGCATGGGACGACCAGTTGGTTTCCAACGTTACCGGATCGTAATATTTAGGATGCTCATAAGGTGCCTGCCTCAACTCCCAGGATGCCACCTCAGCCTTGGCATCAGCCAACGCAGCGGCCACCACTCTGGTTATAGCGTCTTTGGCAAAAACGATATCTACATTACTAACAAGAAAATACTCAGAGCTTCCTTTATGGATTGCCTTTTCATGCCCGGCACCAAACCCGACATTGCCGCCTTCCAGAATGTCGAAACCAGCCACTTCCTCACCAAGCAATGCCTGCCAACGCTGCAATGCTTCGAGGGTGCTGTCCGAAGACCCGTTATCAACAAAGAACATATTCAATTTGCTGAGCGGGTAACTCTGCGCCTTTAACGATTCAAAAAAACCATCAATCCACTTGCCACTATTGAACGTGACCACCGACACATCAATAACGGGTTGCGCCTGGGCGACCGACGAGTTCTGGAACCGTGAAAAACGACGATTCAATATAGCCTGTATCGCCTTGGTATTATTTCGCGAATAAATCACTAACATTATGTTTTCGCGCAAACGCTTGAAAAACAAATGTATACGAACACGAACCCACACAAGGAAAGGAAACTTTTGGTAAAAGGGCCGAATGAACGCTTTAGACTTGGCCAAAAAAGCGCTCAGCCCTCGAAAAAAACGCGTTACGACTTGCCAAGTTTTTGAAGCAACCATACTGAATAAACCACTCATTAAATCGAATCCCCTAACCAATGCAACTTAGCGACCTGCAAATATCACAACATCAGCGGCAGGTTCTTCCCAAGACGCTCCACAAGAGAGGCGACCATGCAAACCTGTGTTGATATGTGTTTCTGACGCTTTTTAATTACACTACTTGCTCCGACTCTCCAGCTTTGTAGGTGC
The DNA here is from genome assembly GCF_900187425.1 of Pseudomonas sp. Irchel s3h14. Taxonomy (GTDB): domain Bacteria; phylum Pseudomonadota; class Gammaproteobacteria; order Pseudomonadales; family Pseudomonadaceae; genus Aquipseudomonas. Next base: position 88,306 of record NZ_FYDJ01000011.1, on the reverse strand, counting down.
ATGCGATAAATAGCAGTGGAGCATAAGCTACGACCATACCAAAAAATCCGGAAATCCACCCACTTGCTACAGCAATCGATATCGGCATGAGCCATACAAAATTAATAGTGATCGATGCCAGCACTACTGTTTTATGGCTACGGTGCTTGCGAGAGGCATATTGGTAACCATGACTGCGGTGGGCTTCATATACTTTTTCACCTCGCAAGAGCCTGCGCATCAGGGTCCACGTCGCGTCAACAATGAAAACGCCAAGCATGATCAACCAGCTCCAGAGCAACTCGGGCGACTTGGAGGCTGCCTCAATGGACATCCCTGCCAATACAACCCCCAAAAAACCACTGCCTGCGTCTCCCATGAAAATTTTCGCCGGCGGATAGTTCCAACAGAGAAAACCCGCGACCGCTGCCACCAGAGCCAGAGGCCCCCACGCCAGTTCGAGGTTTGCGCTAAACCAATAGACCAGCAACATTCCGAGGCAGACACTGATCGCTTCAGCACTGGCCAGGCCGTCAATGCCATCCATGAAGTTGTAAAGATTCAGCATCCAGACCAAATACAGCACGAACAAAATATTCCCAATCCACCCTGGATCAAGGGTAACGCCAAAGAGCGTGACGCAAGGAGAGCCTCCCAGCCAATACAACGCCCATATCGAGGCAGCAAAATGGCCTAATAGGCGCCACCTTGCAGCGATATGCCCGTGATCATCGGCAAAACCGATAAGCGCGACCAACAAGCCGCTCCCCAGCAAACCAAAGAGCGTCGCCAGGCTCATCAAATCAAGACCGCGAAGGATCAGAAGCGCCAACAGAAAAGAGACAACAATAGCTACACCTCCACCCCGAGGAGTAGGCACAGAGTGAGAGCTGCGCTCGTTTGGTATATCCATCAAGCTCTTGGCCAAAGCATAACGACGTAAAACAAGCGTCAGCCCCCAGGAAACAACGAATACTGCAAGTAGCAGCCACAAAAAAGTCATTTCGTCTGCGCGTCCAGATAGTGACCTGCGGTTTGGCGCATGGCTTCATCCATGTTGATGGGGGGTGTCCACCCCAATAATTCACGATTTTTGCTGATGTCGACCTGCAATGACCCGCAGATCCGTTGAGCAACGGATTGCTTTCTCAATGCCGAAGCCGCCACTACCAGCAACCACTCTGGCAATGGCAAGAGCCAGGCCTTCGTCCCGAGCGCATTGCCCAGGCGACGTAGCATTTGAGTTGTGGACAAGTCCTGGCCATCACTGACCAGAAAGGTTTGGTTCGCTGCGGCAGGATGATCGATACAGGTGATTACAAGGTCCACCAGGTTTCCGATCGCCACAAGGCTACGCTGATTCCGGACCGCTCCCAACGGTAACGGAATACCTTTGTTGAGCCAGCGCAGCATACTCAGAAAATTGGCTTTAACCCCCGCCCCATAGACCAATGGCGGGCGAATAATCACCACTTCCATTCCGGTTTCACGAGCAAGTTGTCTCAGGGCTTGTTCAGCCTCGTGCTTGGACACGCCATAAGGATCCACCGGGGCCGGAGTATCGTCAGCCTTGAACGGCTTGCCTGGCAGGGTGCTTTCGCCATTGACCTTGATCGAACTGATGAAGATGAAGCGTTTGACTCCCGATTCAGCGGCGCGCTTTGCCAACCGAAGAGTGCCCTCCACATTGACCTTGCGAAACTCGGCCAAGGCATCAGAAGCGATTTCGTTCATCACATGAACTCTGGCCGCCGCGTGGACGACCGCACTTACATCCTTCAACTCAGACAAGGCTTCAGGATCATTCAGATCAAAGGGTACAACCGGGCATAAACCCTGTAACCGGGTGGGACTGCGAGCGGCTGCGATCGGAGCGAACTGTTTGTCCACCAACATCCTGAAAACCAGCGCCTCACCCACGAAACCGCCTGCCCCCGTGACCAATACCTTTGGGGCTGTCATTGAGCTTTATTCCCTATCAACGCGGTGACCCAACAGATAAAAAAGAAGAAAATTTTGTCCCGTACCCGGCGCCTGCATTGCCAGGCACTGAAGGACAGTTTCATCAATTCCGTACGCCGTAATTGCAGCAAGACACCTTCAAAGGGCTTCGTCCCCTCCCCCACCAGATCTGCAATCAGGCGAACCTGACCGAACCACCAACCATCATGAATGGTTTTGTAACGAGCGATCAACGGACTCAGGCCTGTATTGGCACCGACCTGATTACGCTCGTGCTGCCGGTAATCCATGCTGGGTAACGGGTCGATATACCAACGGTAACCATGACTGCGCGCAAAGGCGTAGCAATACCAGTCATGCAAAGTTACACCTTGCAGTTGCTGCCAGTTGGCGAGCATCGAGCCTTTCAACGCTTCTACCAGGCTTTTTCTAAAGACATAGGTGCAGCCAGGCCCGGCTGCCTCGAACAAAAAATCCCAGGCGACCTGAGGCTGCGCCTTGTCCAGCAGCAGGGTTCTGCCGCTTGGCCAGAACGCCGTCACGTTACTGGAGTAGGCATCTACTCCTCGTGCCTGCAGCGCCTGGGTTGCTCTGTGCAGCTTGTCGGGATACCAGATGTCGTCCTGGTCGGCAAAGGCGACGAAGTCGTAGCCATCGAAGTCAACGTCCCGGATCAACCGAAAGAAGTTGCGCGATGCTCCGCCGAAGCGATTGGCATCCGGAAGCACTACAACTGCTGGATGCTCAGCCGCATAAGCTTTACACCACGCCTCGGTGCCGTCAGTAGAGGGGTCGATGCTAATGTGCAGGGTAACGTCGACCGATAACTGGCCGAGAATCGAGACCAGTTGCTCCTCAATCCACTGCATTCCGTTGTACGCAGCCAGCAAAACTGCAACCTTGGGATGTTTTACTGGCATGCTATTCCTGCTTGCACGGATTAAACGCTAGGTTTGAAAGTAAACCCTCTCGACTCAGAGGGAATCCAAATCCAGCAGTTTTTGCAGGTACTGACCATAGCCAGTCTTCTTCAGCTTATCGGCCTGAGCGCCCAACTGTTCAGCGGTAATCCAACCGTTGTTGTAGGCGATCTCCTCCAGGCAGGCCACTTTCAAGCCTTGACGCTGCTCGATCGTGTGCACGAAGTGACTGGCCTCGAGCAACGAGTCGTGAGTCCCCGTGTCCAGCCAGGCAAAACCGCGTCCGAGCATTTCTACATTGAGGGTGTTCTGCTCGAGGTAGGCGCGGTTAACGTCGGTGATTTCCAACTCGCCACGCTCGGACGGCTTAATGCTCTTGGCGATCTCGACAACATCGTTGTCGTAGAAGTACAGGCCGGTCACTGCATAGTTGGATTTTGGCTTCAGCGGTTTCTCTTCAATGCTAAGAGCGCGCCCGGTTTTGTCGAACTCGACAACACCGAAGCGTTCCGGGTCGGAGACGTGGTAGCCGAATACGGTAGCGCCATGTTGTTGAGAGCTGGCGGAGCGCAGGTTGTCCGAGAAATGCTGACCGTAAAAGATATTGTCGCCCAGGATCAGGCAGCAAGGATCTTCGCCGATGAACTCTTCGCCAATGATGAAGGCTTGTGCCAGACCATCCGGAGTAGGTTGTTCGGCGTAGGTCAGCTTGATGCCGTACAGGCTGCCGTCACCCAGCAATTTGCGGAAACATGGCAAGTCTTCAGGCGTAGAGATAATCAGGACTTCGCGCATACCCGCAAGCATCAGCACTGACAGCGGATAGAAGATCATCGGCTTATCGTAGATCGGCAGCATCTGTTTGGACACGCCGAGGGTCAACGGATGCAGACGCGTGCCCGAGCCGCCAGCGAGGATGATGCCTTTACGATTTGTCGTGCTCATTTATTCAGAACTTCCTTAAGCATTCGGGTTACGCCACTTTGCCAATCCGGCAAGTGTAGAGAAAAGTTGTCACGCAGCTTCTGAGTATTCAATCGCGAATTCAGAGGGCGGCGCGCAGGTGTTGGATAAGCCGTCGTTTCGATCGGATTGATCGCCGTTACGGCGAGCTGCTCGCCGTTGTCTTGGGCGAAACCGATCACATGGCTAGCATAGCCGTGCCAGGACACTTCGCCACTGGCCGCCAAGTGATACAAGCCCGACAGCTCGGGACGTTGCAGAACTTGCTGAATGGCCAACGCAGTCACGTCAGCAATCAGGTCTGCCCCGGTTGGGGCTCCGATCTGGTCGGCGATGACACTCAAGGTTTCGCGATCCTTGGCCAGACGCAGCATGGTCTTGGCGAAGTTGTTGCCGCGAGCGCCATAGACCCAGCTGGTGCGGAAGATCAGATGCTTGCAGCCCGACGCGGTAATCGCCTGTTCGCCGGCCAGTTTACTCGCGCCGTAGTGATTCACCGGGGCGACTGCATCTGACTCTTGCCACGGAGTAAAGCCTTGGCCGCTGAAGACGTAGTCAGTCGAATAATGAATCAGCCAGGCACCCAGAGTCGCAGCCTCTCCGGCAATGACCTGGCTTGCCTGACCGTTCACACGGTCGGCCAACTCGGTCTCGGACTCGGCTTTATCGACAGCGGTGTAGGCCGCAGCATTGACGATGACGTCGGGCTTGACCTGGCGAATCGTTGCGCGCAAGGCATCGAGATCGGACAGATCTCCGCACAAGCCATCAACTGTATGACGGTCCAGGGCGATTAACTCACCCAGCGGTGCGAGGGAGCGCTGCAGCTCCCAGCCTACCTGGCCGTTTTTTCCCAGCAGAAGGATTTTCATGCTTTGTTCGAACGATCTGCGTAGTTCTGGTCGATCCACTGCTGGTAGCTACCGCTCTTTACGTGAGCGACCCATTCAGTGTTGTTGAGGTACCACTCCACCGTTTTGCGAATGCCGGTTTCAAAGGTTTCTTCCGGCGTCCAACCCAGCTCACGCTGGATTTTACTGGCGTCGATTGCGTAACGCTGATCGTGGCCCGGGCGGTCCTGAACGTAAGTGATCAGGCTGGCATGTGGCCGGTGAGCTGAATCGGGACGCAGTTCGTCGAGCAGTGCGCACAGGGTATGCACCACTTCGATGTTTTGCTTTTCGTTATGGCCACCGATGTTGTACGTCTCGCCAATAACGCCTTCGGTCACGACTTTGTACAGTGCGCGGGCGTGGTCTTCGACGTAGAGCCAGTCGCGGACCTGGTTGCCTTTGCCGTAGACCGGCAGCGGCTTGCCTTCCAGTGCATTGAGAATGATCAGTGGGATCAACTTCTCAGGGAAATGGCATGGGCCGTAGTTGTTCGAGCAGTTGGTGACCAGGGTCGGCAAGCCGTAAGTACGGCTCCAGGCACGAACCAGGTGATCGGAACTGGCCTTGCTGGCGGAGTATGGCGAGCTTGGCTGATACGGTGTGGTTTCGGTGAAGAGGTCTTCCGGACCTTCGAGGTCTCCGTAAACTTCGTCAGTCGAAATATGGTGAAAGCGGAAGTTGGTTTTACGCGCATCATCCAGCGCCGCCCAATAGTGGCGTGCAGCTTCCAGCAGGGTGTAAGTGCCGATGATGTTGGTCTGGATGAATTCAGACGGACCAGAGATCGAGCGGTCAACGTGGGACTCTGCGGCCAGGTGCATGATCGCATCCGGTTGGTGTTCACGCAGGACGCGGTCGACCTGATCACGGTCGCAGATGTCGACGCGCTCGAATACGTAACGCGAGTTGTGGCTAACTTCGGCCAATGACTCAAGGTTACCGGCGTAAGTAAGCTTATCGACGTTAACGACAGAGTCGGTAGTGTTGGAGATGATATGACGGATGACTGCCGAGCCGATAAACCCGGCGCCGCCGGTTACTAGAATTTTCACGCGGAACCATACCCTTGAGTTACTGACAGGGCCGCCAACCGAGCACTGTCTAATCCATGAATGCAGAAGCCATCAAGTCAGCTGAGGCCTCTGACAGAGTCAGTCTGAACCGATGTGGGAATATGCCACTATCGGACAAGCGCAGCATTTTACAGCTTAATGACGGTTTTACTAATGGATATAGACAAAGTGTGGCTAAAGTTTAGTGCGCCGTCCGCGCCATGTCGCAATCAGACAAGCCGCTTGCGTGAAACTCTGGAAGTACGCCCCAGAAACCAGCCCAGAATCGGCCCGATCACCATCCCAATCAGCAACGCAACAACCATGACCAGCGATACCGGTAGTTGCGGCCCCGCCCAACCCAGGAACAGCAGGGAAACCGATTGCTGATTCTCGAGAACGAACGCCAGGATCGCCAAAGCCAGCAACAGGACGATTACGGCGAGCAGTACGCGCTTGAGGTTACGCATGAGCGGTTCCTTGAATAACGGAGGCCGTCAAAGCCCTTCCTCCTCTTCCTCGTTCACACGGTCGCGCAATTCTTTGCCTGGCTTGAAATGCGGCACGAACTTGCCGTCGAGGCTGACGGACTGACCGGTTTTTGGATTGCGACCTACGCGCGGTGCGCGGTAGTGCAAGGAGAAGCTGCCAAACCCACGGATTTCGATGCGATCACCGGTGGCCAGACATTGGGACATTTGTTCGAGCATGGTCTTGATGGCCAGCTCCACATCCTTGGATGAGAGCAGCCCTTGATGGGTGACAATTCGTTCGATCAACTCCGACTTCGTCATATTTTTCCCTTCTTTTTCAAGCAGCTAGGAAAAGCGCTTCAAAGGTTTTAGCATGCCCGGAGGAATTTGAACAGCCCGAGTTTTGACATATCTTTACCCACAAAGGGATGTCCGATTTACGATCACTGGAACGCTGATCATGCACTTCCAGATTCATCTGCAGATAACCAGCATGGTGCGCGTCAGATAGCCCGCGGGATTAAAGCCAAAGGGGTACTCATCCTCGTCTTTGGCATCATCAGACCTGGCTACAACTTTGTAGCCCGCCGCCTTGCACTCCTTGTTCGCTCGCTTGTGACACTTCTCCCATCCCGACCCCAGCCCCGAACAATCGATCTCGATGCCACTGACCCCACGCACCGCGTGAGTCTTGGCACTAGTGGTACAACCCGCCAAAGTCAGCACTGCTATGACAACTATGAGCTTGTTCATTCACTTCCTTAGGCCGGACACGCCGCCCGACGGTCGCTCGCTTCACGCTAAAGACTAGCTGCAAATAAACGATTGATCCGATTAAAGAAAGAGACAACTTGCCGGGTCGATTGGTTTCACGGCAAACAATCGCAGCGCCGCGTGACCATCAGAATCACCAAATCACAGGCACAAAAAAGGGCGACCGAAGTCGCCCTTTTTCTATGGTCTGACAGAACTTAGTTCTGTTTTTCCATTTGTGCACGCAACAGGTCGCCCAGAGTGGTAGGACCAGCAGCGATGTCAGCAGCAGGCTTGTCTTTCAAGCTCTGGATTGCTTCTTTCTCTTCAGCATCGTCTTTCGACTTGATGGAGAGCTGGATTACGCGGCTCTTGCGGTCAACGCTGATGATCTTGGCTTCTACTTCCTGGCCTTCTTTCAGAACGTTGCGCGCGTCTTCAACGCGGTCACGGCTGATTTCGGAGGCTTTCAGAGTCGCTTCGATATCGTCGGCCAGAGTGATGATGGCGCCTTTAGCGTCAACTTCTTTCACGATGCCTTTAACGATTGCGCCTTTGTCGTTCTCTTGAACGTACTCGGAGAACGGATCGCTTTCCAGTTGCTTGATACCCAGGGAGATACGCTCGCGCTCTGGGTCAACCGACAGGATAACGGTGTCCAGCTCGTCGCCCTTCTTGAAGCGGCGAACGGCTTCTTCGCCCACTTCGTTCCAGGAGATGTCGGACAGGTGAACCAGACCGTCGATGCCGCCGTCCAGACCAATGAAGATACCGAAATCGGTGATCGACTTGATGGTGCCGGAGATTTTATCGCCCTTGTTGAACTGGCCAGAGAAATCTTCCCATGGGTTAGATTTGCACTGCTTGATGCCGAGGGAGATACGACGACGCTCTTCGTCGATGTCCAGAACCATAACTTCCACTTCGTCGCCGACTTGTACGACTTTCGAAGGGTGGATGTTCTTGTTGGTCCAGTCCATTTCGGAAACGTGTACCAGGCCTTCAACGCCTTCTTCCAGCTCAGCGAAGCAGCCGTAGTCGGTCAGGTTGGTTACACGAGCGGTAACGCGAGTGCTTTCTGGGTAACGGGCTTTGATAGCAACCCATGGATCTTCGCCCAGTTGCTTGAGGCCCAGGGAAACACGATTGCGTTCGCGATCGTACTTCAGAACCTTGACATCGATCTCGTCGCCAACGTTGACGATTTCGGAAGGATGCTTGATACGCTTCCAAGCCATGTCGGTAATGTGCAGCAGGCCATCGACGCCACCCAGATCGACGAATGCGCCGTAATCGGTGAGGTTTTTGACGATACCTTTGACTTGTTGACCTTCCTGCAGGGATTCCAGCAGAGCTTCACGCTCAGCGGAGTTCTCGGCTTCGAGGACGCTACGACGGGAAACGACAACGTTGTTGCGTTTCTGGTCAAGCTTGATGACCTTGAATTCCAGCTCTTTGCCTTCCAGGTGCGTGGTGTCGCGCACAGGACGGACGTCAACCAGAGAACCTGGCAGGAACGCACGGATGCCGTTAACGTCGACAGTGAAGCCGCCTTTAACCTTACCGTTGATAACGCCCTTGACCACTTCTTCGGCTGCGAAGGCTGCTTCCAGAACAATCCAGCATTCAGCGCGCTTGGCTTTTTCACGGGACAGCTTGGTTTCACCAAAGCCGTCTTCAACCGAGTCCAGAGCAACGTGAACTTCGTCACCGACGTTGATAGTCAGTTCGCCAGCATCGTTGTAGAACTGCTCAAGCGGGATGAGTGCTTCAGACTTCAGGCCAGCGTGAACGGTTACCCAGCGAGCTTGGTAATCGATATCAACGATAACACCGGTGATGATGGAGCCTGCCTGAAGGTTCAGGGTTTTTAGGCTTTCTTCAAAGAGTTCCGCAAAGCTTTCGCTCATTTTAATTCCTGTTGAATAAGGGCGAAGGATACGCCCATCTCCACGTCCCAGACGACGTGGGTTATGTTCATTAGAAGAAACACCGCAAGACTATGACTGGTCCCCTACGGAGTTTCTTGGTCACCCGGCGATATCGCGAATGGCGATCTCGCTCATGATGCGTTCCAGCACCTGATCGATGGATAATTCCGTGGAATCCAGCTGTATGGCGTCAGCCGCCGGTTTGAGCGGGGCTACCGCTCGCTGGGTGTCACGCTCATCGCGGACACGTATCTCATCTAGCAGACTCGACAGACTAACACCATCGACTTTTCCCTTCAACTGCAAGTATCGACGGCGCGCACGCTCCTCGGCACTGGCAGTGAGGAATATCTTCAGCGGTGCATCGGGGAAAACCACCGTGCCCATGTCGCGACCATCGGCCACCAGACCCGGAGCCTCCTGAAACGCCCGCTGGCGCTGGAGCAGCGCATCACGCACCGCCGGCAGTGCAGCGACCTGGGAAGCCCAGGCGCCAACTTGTTCGTTGCGCAAATCATCAGTGACATCGTCACCTTCGAGAATGATCCGCTGCGGATGACCTTCGGTCGCACCGACGAACTGCACATCCAGATGAGCGGCCAATAGCTTCAGCGACTCTTCATTGGTCAGATCGACGCCATGGTTACGCGCGGCGAATGCCAGCAGACGGTACAGCGCACCGGAATCCAGCAGGCACCAGCCCAGGCGCTTGGCCAGAATTCCGGCAATAGTGCCCTTGCCCGAACCGCTAGGCCCGTCGATGGTGATGACCGGTGGCTTGATAATCACGACTGAGCCTCTTGTGCAACACGGATACCGACCTGCGCGCACAGCGCGAGGAAGTTCGGGAACGACGTCGCGACGTTGGCGCAATCATGAATGCGGATCGGGGCAGTGGCGCGCAGCGATGCCACGCTGAAGGCCATGGCAATCCGGTGATCGCCGTGACCGTGCACTTCGCCGCCGCCGATCTGGCCGCCGTCGATGATGATGCCGTCCGGAGTCGGTTCGCATTTGACGCCCAGCGCCAGCAAGCCATCCGCCATGACCTGAATCCGGTCCGACTCTTTAACCCGCAGCTCTTCGGCGCCACGCAGGATGGTGCGCCCTTCGGCACAGGCGGCAGCCACGAACAGCACCGGGAATTCGTCGATGGCCAGCGGAACCAGCGCTTCGGGAATCTCGATACCTTTGAGTTTAGCTGCACGTACGCGCAGGTCCGCAACCGGCTCACCACCCACTTCACGCTGGTTTTCCAGGGTGATATCAGCGCCCATCAGACGCAGAATATCGATCACACCGGTACGGGTCGGGTTGATGCCGACGTGCTCGAGCACCAGCTCCGAACCTTCAGCGATCGACGCGGCCACCAGGAAGAACGCGGAAGACGAGATGTCGCCCGGCACTTCAATGTGGGTCGCGGTCAGCTTGTGGCCGGACTCGACCGAAGCGGTCGCACCGTTGACGGAAACCGGGTAGCCGAAGCCACGCAGCATGCGCTCGGTGTGGTCGCGGGTTGGAGCCGGCTCGGTGACGGTGGTTTTGCCTTCGGCGTACAAACCCGCCAGCAGCAGGCAGGATTTAACCTGGGCACTGGCCATCGGCATGGTGTAGGTCAGGCCTTTGAGCTTGTTTCCACCACGAATGATCATCGGTGGACGACCTTCAGCGGCAGTCTCGATCACGGCGCCCATTTCACGCAGCGGATTGGCCACGCGATTCATCGGACGCTTGGACAGCGAAGCATCGCCTGTCAGCGTGCTGTCGAAGTTCTGCGCAGCCAACAGGCCAGACAGCAGACGCATCGATGTGCCGGAGTTGCCCAGATAGATCGGGCCCGGCGCAGGCTTCAAGCCATGCAGGCCGACGCCGTGAATGGTCACGCGGCCGTGGTGCGGACCTTCGATCACTACACCCATGTCGCGAAAGGCTTGCAAGGTTGCCAGGGCGTCTTCGCCCTCGAGGAAACCTTCCACTTCGGTGACGCCTTCAGCCAGGGAGCCGAGCATGATCGAACGGTGGGAAATCGATTTGTCGCCCGGTACTCGAATCCGCCCAGTCAGGCGGCCACCAGGTTGTGCCAGGAAAATCAGGTCGTTGGAATTCATAGCGTCCACATAAGCCCGGCGGGCCAGGATTTTACTGAAATGTTCGCGGGCAACCCGGGCGCGAGTGAACACGCCCAACAATTGGTGCCCATCCCCTGCATCGACCGCGTCGCGCAAGGCGTCGAGGTCGCTGCGAAATGTATCGAGTGTGCGCAGGACAGCTTCGCGGTTGGCGAGGAAGATGTCGTGCCACATGACCGGGTCGCTACCCGCGATTCTTGTGAAATCACGGAAACCGCCCGCAGCGTAACGGAAGATCTCAAGGTTTTCATTGCGCTTGGCCAACGAATCGACCAAACCGAACGCCAACAAGTGCGGCAAATGGCTGGTCGCCGCCAACACTTCGTCATGACGCTCGACCTGCATGTGCTCGACATCGGCGCCCAATTCGCGCCACAACCGGTCGACCACTGCCAGGGCTGCCGGATCAGTCTGATCCAGCGGTGTCAGAATCACTTTATGGCGGCGGAACAGCTCTGAGTTAGAGGCTTCCACCCCGCTCTGCTCGGAACCGGCAATCGGGTGACCCGGCACGAAACGCGCCGGCATGCCGCCAAACGCTTCGGTTGCCGCCCGCACCACATTGCCTTTGGCGCTGCCGACGTCGGTCAGAATCGCTTGCCCCAGGTCCATGCTAGCCAATTGGCCGAGCATTTTTTCCATGGCAAGGATCGGCACGGCCAACTGAATCACGTCAGCGCCCTGGCAAGCAGCGGCCAGGTCTTCTTCGCAGCGATCCACCACACCCAACTCAACCGCCAGTTTGCGCGACTGCGGGTCGAGATCGACCCCGACCACTTCGCGGCACAGGCCGCTTTCACGCAAACCCTTGGCAAACGAACCGCCGATCAACCCCAGTCCGACCACCACCAGGCGACCGATCATAGGTTCAGCAGATTGCAGTGCAGTGACATCAACCACGAGCCAGAACCTTGGTCAGCGCCTCGAGGAAGCGGCTGTTTTCCGCCGGCAAACCGATGGTGATGCGCAGGTGGTTCGGCATGCCGTAATTGGCCACCGGGCGCACGATCACGCCTTCGCGCAGCAAGCCCTGGAAGACCGGCGCCGCAACACGACCCAGATCGACGCAGATGAAGTTGCCCTTGGACGGAATCCAGCGCAACCCCAGCTCACGGAAACCCGCTTCCAGTTGCTGCATGCCGGATTCGTTCAAGCGACGGCTTTCAGCCAGGTACTCGGTATCTTGCAGCGCAGCGCACGCAGCAGCCAAGGCCAGGCTGTTCACATTGAACGGCTGACGCACTCGGTTCAGCACATCCGCAACCACCGCCGTGGACAAGCCATAGCCGACCCGCAACGCCGCCAAGCCGTAGGCCTTGGAGAACGTGCGCGAAACCAGCAGGTTCGGGTAGGCCGCCAGATAGTCCAGGCCATCTGGCAAGTCGCTGCCTTCAGCGTATTCGATATAGGCCTCGTCCAGCACCACCAGCACGTGTTCCGGTACGTCCTGCAGGAATTCATCCAGCGCTTCGGCGCCAAACCAGGTCCCGGTCGGGTTGTTCGGGTTGGCGATAAAGACTACGCGGGTATCAGCATCGATCGCGGCCAGCATGCCCGACAGATCATGGCCCCAGTCTTTGGCCGGGATCACTTTGGCCGTAGCGCCGACAGCTTGCGTGACGATCGGATAGACCGCAAACGCGTGCTCGCTGAACACGGCATTCAGACCCGGCGCCAGATAAGCACGTGCGACCAGCTCCAGAATGTCGTTGGAACCGTTGCCCAGCGTCACCTGATTGAGCTCGACGCGACACTGATCGGCCAGCAGGGTCTTGAGCGAAAAACCATTGCCGTCCGGATAACGGGTCAGCTCGGCCAGCGCTTCGTGAATCGCCGCCAGAGCCTTGGGACTGGCGCCCAACGGGTTTTCGTTGCTCGCCAGTTTGACGATGCTTGCCGGATCAAGGTCCAGCTCACGCGCCAGTTCGTCCACAGGCTTGCCCGGAACGTAAGGCGAAAGTTGTTGCACGCCCGGCTGTGCCAGAGCGAGGAAGTCACCACTCATTTGCTACCGCCCTTAGAGAACTGCTTTCGGGTAGGAACCCAGCACTTTGAGTGCCACTGCTTCCTGACTGATCTTTTCCAGCACACCCTTGATCAACGGATCACGGTGGTGGCCGACGAAATCGATGAAGAACACGTAGGTCCATTTACCGCTGCGCGACGGACGAGTCTCGATTCGCGTCAGGTCGATGCCGTTGTCGTGGAACGGCACCAGCAACTCGTGAAGTGCACCGGGTTTGTTGCTCATGGAGACGATGATCGAAGTCTTGTCGTCGCCGGTCGGCGGCACTTCCTGGCTGCCGATCATCAGGAATCGCGTGGAGTTGTCCGGGCGATCCTCGATTTTCTCGGCCAGACGGGTCAGCCCGTACAAGCCAGCCGCCATGTCGCCGGCAATCGCCGCCGAGTTCCACTCACCCTTGACCCGCTTGGCCGCTTCGGCGTTGCTGGACACCGCCACGCGCTCGACATTCGGGTAATGGGCGTCCAGCCACTTGCGGCACTGGGCCAGGGACTGGGCGTGGGAATAGATGCGGCTGATGCTGTCGGTCTTGGTGTTTTCACCGACCAACAGGTGGTGGTGAATCCGCAGCTCGACTTCGCCACAGATCACCATGTCGTGCTCGAGGAAGCTGTCGAGGGTGTGGTTGACCGCGCCCTCGGTGGAGTTTTCCACCGGGACCACGCCAAAATTCACCGCACCGGCCGCCACTTCACGGAACACTTCGTCGATCGCCGCCATCGGCTTGCTAATCACGGCGTGACCGAAGTGTTTCATGGCTGCGGCTTGGGTGAAGGTGCCTTCAGGGCCGAGGTACGCCACTTTCAGCGGCTGCTCGAGGGCCAGGCACGAGGACATGATTTCGCGGAACAGCCGCGCCATCTCTTCGTTGCCCAGCGGCCCCTGGTTACGCTCCATCACGCGCTTGAGCACCTGAGCTTCACGCTCAGGACGATAGAACACCGGCACTTCGCCTTCGGCCAGCGAGGCCATCTTTACTCGCGCAACTTCCTGGGCGCAGCGTGCGCGCTCACTGATCAGCTCCAGGACTTTCTCGTCCAGGGCATCAATGCGCAGGCGCAGTGCCTTGAGTTCTTGCTCAGACATTAGCCGTGTTCCTTCTCGAACTCTGCCATGTACGAAATCAGTGCGTTGACCGCAACGATGTCGACGGCGTTATAGATGGAGGCACGCATGCCACCCACGGAACGGTGACCCTTGAGGTTCAACAGGCCACGCTCTTCGGCACCGACCAGGAATGGCTTGTCGAGACGGTCGTCAGCCAGACGGAACGGCACGTTCATCCAAGAGCGATCCGACTTGTTGATCGGGTTGCTGTACAAGCCGCTGGCATCGATGAAGTCGTACAGCGTGCGCTGTTTCACTTCATTGAGCTTGCCGATGGCCTCAACACCACCCTGCTCTTTCAGCCACTCGAATACCAGACCCGAGAGATACCAGGCCAGGGTTGGCGGAGTGTTGTACATCGAGCCGTTATCGGCCGCGACCTTGTAGTTGAGCATGGTCGGGCACAGGGAACGGGCGTGACCCAGCAGGTCTTCGCGAACGATGTTGACGACGATGCCGCTCGGGCCGATGTTCTTCTGGGCACCGGCGTAAATCATGCCGAAGCGCGAAACATCGATCGGACGCGAGAGAATGTCGGAAGACATGTCGGCGACCAGCGGGACATCACCGGTTTCCGGAACCCAGTTGAATTCCAGACCGCCGATGGTTTCGTTCGGTGCGTAGTGAACGTAGGCCGCGTCTTTCGACAGGCTCCATTCGTTCTGACCGGGAATAGCAAAATAGTCGTAAGGCTTGGCGGTAGCGGCAACGTTGACGTTTCCGTAGCGCGACGCTTCTTCGATGGCTTTCTGCGACCAGATACCGGTGTCGATATAGTCGGCGGTGCCGCTTTCCGGCAACAGGTTCAGAGGAATCTGAGCAAATTGCTGGCTGGCGCCACCTTGCAGAAACAGCACTTTATAGTTCGAGGGGATATTCAGCAGATCACGCAGATCCTGCTCGGCCTTGGTGGCGATGGACACGAACTCATCACTGCGATGGCTCATTTCCATGACCGACAGGCCCTTGCCGTGCCAATCAAGGAGTTCACCCTGGGCGCGCTGCAGGACAGCTTCGGGAAGTGCCGCAGGACCGGCACAGAAGTTATAGGCTCTCTTGCTCACATCCAATCTCGCTCTGATTTGGTGGATCGTACAAACATATCAGTCGACACAGATCCAATGTGGGGGCGGCGGTGCGACGACTCGACTTGCTCGCGAAAGCGGTGTAACAGGCGACATCTGTGCTGAATGTCAGTCCGTCTTCGCGAGCAAGCCCGCTCCCACAAGGAATCTCCATGGGTGTCGATATTTGTTTACGGACAAACAACAAGGGGGCGAATTCTCATCCGCCCCCTGTCTGTCCGCTTATTCCTGCGGTTCTTCGTCAGCGGCGGCGTCGAGTTGCTGATCTTCAACAACGTCGTCGATTACGACTTCGCCGTCGAACACTGCACCCTCTTCACCCTCTTCACCTTCTTCCAGCTCTTCGCCTTCGACTTCCGACGGCTCCTGAACCCGCTCCAGACCTACCAGCGTTTCATCGCTGGCGAGTTTGATGAGGGTCACGCCCTGGGTGTTACGACCCAGACTGGAGACTTCGTCGACACGAGTACGAACCAGGGTGCCCTGGTCGGAAATCAGCATGATTTCCTCGCCGTCGAGCACCTGGACTGCACCGACCAGACGGCCGTTACGGTCGTTGCTGACCATGGCGATAACGCCCTGACCGCCACGTTTGTACTCAGGGAACTCGGTGATCGCCGTGCGCTTGCCGAAACCACGGGCCGAAGCGGTCAGGATCTGGCTGCCTTCTTCCGGGATCAGCATGGAAATCAGCTTCTGGCCTTCCGGCAGACGCATGCCGCGGACACCGCGAGCGGTACGGCCCATGGCGCGAACGTCGGTTTCCTTGAAGCGAGTGACCTTGCCGCCGTCGGAGAACAGCATGACTTCGCGCTCGCCATCGGTAATGGCGGCAGAGATCAGTACGTCACCTTCGTCCAGCTCCAGCGCGATCAGACCGACGCTGCGTTGACGGCTGAAGGACTCCAGCGGGGTCTTCTTCACGGTGCCTTTGGCAGTGGCCATGAAGATGAAGTGACCTTCGGTGTATTCGTCGACCGGCAGCATGGTGGTGATGTATTCATCACTGTCCAGCGGCAGCAGGTTGACCAGCGGACGACCACGGGCAGCGCGGGACGCTTCCGGGATTTCGTAGGTTTTCAGCCAGTACACTTTGCCTTTGCTGGAGAACAGCAGCAGCGTGGTGTGGCTGTTGGCGACCAGCAGGTGAGCGATGTAATCCTCATCCTTCACGCCAGTAGCCGATTTGCCTTTACCGCCACGACGCTGAGCCTGGTACGCAGCCAATGGCTGGGTCTTGGCGTAGCCACCGTGGGAAATGGTCACGACGCGCTCTTCTTCCGGGATCATGTCACCCAGGGTCAGGTCGAGACGGGCATCGAGAATCTCGGTGCGGCGCACGTCGCCGTATTCGGCGCGGATCACTTCCAGCTCTTCGCGGATCACTTCCATCAGGCGCGTGGCGCTGCTGAGGATGCGGATCAGCTCGCCGATCTGGTTGAGGATCTCTTGATACTCGGCCAGCAGCTTTTCGTGTTCCAGACCGGTCAGGCGGTGCAGACGCAGTTCCAGAATTGCTTGTGCCTGCTCTGGCGACAGGAAGTACTTGCCTTCGCGCAGACCGTATTGCGGGTCCAGGGTCTCTGGACGGCACGAGTCAGCGCCGGCGCGTTCAACCATCGCGACCACGGCGGAAGATTCCCACGCGGTCTTGATCAGCGCTTCCTTGGCTTCCGACGGGGTCGGCGAGGCCTTGATCAGGGCAATGACCGGGTCGATGTTCGACAGGGCAACCGCTTGACCTTCCAGAATGTGGCCACGTTCGCGAGCTTTACGCAGTTCGAACACGGTACGGCGGGTAACAACTTCGCGACGGTGACGAACGAAGGCTTCCAGCAGGTCCTTGAGGTTCAGGATCCGCGGACGGCCGTCGATCAGCGCAACGATGTTGATACCGAACACCGCTTGCAGCTGGGTCTGGGCGTAGAGGTTGTTGAGGATCACCTCAGGCACTTCGCCGCGACGCAGTTCGATCACGACGCGCATACCGTCCTTGTCGGACTCGTCGCGCAGTTCGGTGATGCCTTCAAGCTTCTTCTCTTTTACCAGCTCGGCGATCTTCTCGATCAGACGGGCCTTGTTCAGCTGGTAAGGGAGTTCGGTGATGACGATCTGCTGACGGCCACCGACCTTGTCGATGTCTTCGATCATCGAGCGGGCGCGCATGTAAATGCGGCCGCGACCGGTGCGGTAGGCTTCGATGATGCCGGCGCGACCGTTGATGATCGCGGCGGTCGGGAAGTCCGGACCAGGGATGTACTGCATCAGCTCATCGATGGTCAACTCAGGGTTGTCGATGAGTGCCAGGCAACCGTCGATGACTTCACCGAGGTTGTGCGGCGGGATGTTGGTCGCCATGCCCACGGCGATACCGCTGGAGCCGTTGACCAACAGGTTGGGAATACGGGTCGGCATGACCGCCGGGATCATTTCGGTGCCGTCGTAGTTCGGCACCCAGTCCACGGTTTCTTTGTGCAGGTCAGCCAGCAGCTCGTGCGCCAGCTTGGTCATGCGCACTTCGGTGTATCGCATGGCGGCGGCGTTGTCGCCGTCCACGGAACCGAAGTTGCCCTGACCGTCTACCAGCAGGTAACGCAGCGAGAATGGCTGCGCCATCCGAACGATGGTGTCGTACACCGCGGTATCACCGTGAGGGTGATACTTACCGATCACGTCACCGACAACACGGGCAGATTTCTTGTACGGCTTGTTGAAGTCGTTGCCCAGCTCGCTCATCGCGAACAGCACACGCCGGTGCACGGGCTTCAAGCCATCGCGCGCATCCGGCAGTGCCCGCCCGACAATTACGCTCATCGCGTAGTCGAGGTAGGACTGCTTCAGCTCGTCTTCGATATTGACCGGGAGGATTTCTTTGGCCAGTTCGCCCATGAGAAGCCTGATTCCTTTTTCTGGTGAAACTTCGTCACATCCATATGGGACGAACGAAGCTCGCCGCTGCAGGCTGAGTGCCATGCACCGACTTACGACAAATCAACGAGTTATGCCATGGATCTGCGCAGTAAAGGCAGCCACATCGGGCTACCTTGGAAACCGCCGGATGTTATCACAAGAGCCGCCACGCACCTATCCCCCTGATGCGCATGGAGCATAGTTAGTTGACCGGTGACAGGCTTGAAGGGGACGAGAGAGGCTTAGAGCCTTTTTAATTGAAGATTTACGGAGTGAATGGGGGTTGTTCGGTGGCTGTGAGGGCCTCTTCGCGAGCAAGCCCGCTCCCACATTTGACCGAGTTCTCCAGCGGGAGACGGTCGAGTGTGGGAGCGGGCTTGCTCGCGAAGGCGACTTATCAGACGCCAGAGATCATCAATGCAGACGCTTGCGACACATCAATTGCGCCATTTTCGCAGTGTCCGGGCGCTCGACGATGCCTTTTTCGGTAACGATCGCATCGATCAGGTCAGCCGGAGTCACATCGAATACCGGGTTGAACGCATCGACATCCGCCCCGACCCGCTTGCCGCCGACTTCCAGCAACTCGCGACCATCACGCTCTTCAATCGGGATCTCATCACCGCTGGCCAGGTTCATGTCGATGGTCGAACTCGGCGCCACCACCATGAAGCGCACGCCGTGGTGCATGGCGTTCACCGCCAGCTGATAAGTGCCGATCTTGTTGGCCACGTCGCCATTGGCGGTGATCCGGTCAGCGCCGACGATCACCCAGGTAATGCCCTTGGTCTTCATGATGTGGGCAGCGGCGGCGTCGGCATTGACGGTCACGGGAATGCCCTCGTTGGCCAATTCCCAGGCGGTCAACCGCGAACCTTGCAGCCATGGACGGGTTTCGTCGGCATAGACCCGCTCGACCATGCCTTCAATGAAAGCGCCACGAATGACGCCGAGCGCCGTGCCAAAGCCGCCGGTGGCCAGTGCGCCGGTGTTGCAGTGGGTCAGAATCGCCTGGGCGTTGCCTTGGTGCTTGCGGATCAGGTCCACGCCCAGTTGCGCCATGGTCAGGTTGGCTTCGCGATCACTCTCGTGAATGGCGATAGCTTCTGCCTCCAGCACCGCCAGCGGATCGGTGTGATGCTTCAGACGTTCAAGCCGGTCGCGCATGCGGCCCAGGGCCCAGAACAGGTTGACTGCGGTCGGACGGGAATCGGCCAGCAGCGCGAAATCCTCTTCCAGCGCCGCCTGCCAGTCACCGCCCTCGGCAAACCGCGCGCGGGCCGCCAGCACAACAGCATAGGCGGCACTGATGCCAATCGCCGGCGCGCCGCGCACCACCATCGAACGAATGGCCTCGGCCACGCCAGCAGCGCTGGTGTAGGCGATCCAGGTTTCCTCGAACGGCAAAATACGCTGATCCAGCAGGTAAAGGGCGCCATCACGCCAATCGATGGCCTTCACCTTCTCCGCAGCCAACAGTCGATCGCGCATCCGTCACCCCGTACTCATGAACAAAAGCCGTCGATTATAGCGATCCCCCTGCGAAGACGCTCGGGTATACTTCGCCATCCTTTACAAAAGCTCTGGAACCGACTCTCGATGCCGAACACTGCCGCTGCGCTCGACTTGCTATTGCTGCCGACCTGGCTGGTACCCGTCGAACCCGCTGGCGTTGTCCTCAAAGAGCACGCCCTGGGCATCCGCGACGGACGCATCGTCTTCATCGGCCCACGCTCGGCTGCGCTGAAGCTTAACGCAACCGAAGTCCGCGAACTGCCGGACATGTTGCTCTGCCCTGGCTTGATCAATGCCCACGGTCATGCGGCGATGACGCTGTTCCGTGGCCTGGCCGATGATTTGCCCCTGATGACCTGGCTGGAAGACCACATCTGGCCGGCCGAAGCCAAGTGGGTCGATGAAGCTTTCGTCCGTGACGGCACTGACCTGGCAATCGCCGAACAGATCAAAGGTGGCATCACCTGCTTCTCTGACATGTATTTCTTCCCGAAGGTTGCCAGCGAGCGCGCCCATAACAGCGGCATTCGCGCGCAAATCGTGATTCCGATCCTCGATTTCCCGATCCCGGGCGCCAGCACGGCGGACGACGCCATTCGTCAGGGCGTCGAATTATTTGGCGATCTCAAGCACCACGAGCGCATCAAAGTCACCTTCGGCCCCCACGCACCCTACACCGTGGGCGACGAGAGCCTGGAGAAAATCCGGGTGATCACCGAAGAACTGGACGCCTCGATCCACATGCACGTGCATGAAACCGCCTTCGAAGTGCAGCAGTCCGTCGAGCAGCGCGGCGAACGCCCATTGGCCCGCCTCGGACGCCTGGGCTTGCTGGGGCCGCGCTTTCAGGCGGTTCATATGACTCAGATCAGCGATGAAGACCTGGTGTTGCTGGTAGAAAGTAACACCAACGTGATTCATTGCCCGGAATCGAACCTGAAGCTGGCCAGCGGGTTCTGCCCGGTGGAGCGCTTGTGGCAGGCTGGCGTCAATGTTGCGGTCGGCACAGATGGCGCGGCCAGCAACAATGACCTGGACTTGCTCGGCGAAACCCGCACCGCCGCTTTACTGGCCAAAGCCGTCGCCGGCTCGGCCACCGCACTGGACGCTCATCGCGCCCTGCGCATGGCCACGCTCAATGGCGCCCGCGCGCTGGGCATTGAATCCGAAGCGGGATCGCTGGAAGTCGGCAAAGCGGCAGACATCGTCGCGTTCGACCTCTCCGGCCTGGCGCAGCAACCGGTCTACGACCCGGTTTCGCAGCTTATATATGCCACCGGCCGTGATTGCGTGAAACACCTTTGGGTCGCCGGCAAGCAACTGCTCGACGACCGTCGCCTGACTCGCCTGGATGAAGAACGGCTCTGCGCCACCGCCAAGGCCTGGGGCCAGCGCATCAGCGGCCATACCGAATCGTAAGCACCCCGGACTCAACACCGGGGCAACAGGATTTTTCAAGTTTTAGAGGACATAACCATGAGCAACGTCGACTACGCCGAAATCGCCAAATTCGAAGCCCTGGCCCATCGCTGGTGGGACCGCGAAAGCGAGTTCAAACCGCTGCACGACATCAACCCGCTGCGGGTCAACTGGATTGACGAGCGGGTCAACCTGGCCGGCAAGAAAGTCCTCGACGTCGGTTGCGGCGGCGGCATTCTCAGCGAAGCCATGGCCCAGCGCGGCGCTACCGTCATGGGCATCGACATGGGCGAAGCGCCGCTGGCAGTCGCGCAACTGCATCAACTGGAATCCGGCGTGACTGTCGAATACCGGCAGATCACCGCTGAAGCGCTGGCTGAAGAAATGCCCGAGCAGTTCGACGTGGTCACGTGCCTGGAAATGCTCGAGCACGTGCCGGATCCATCCTCGGTGATCCGCGCCTGCTTCCGTATGGTCAAGCCCGGCGGCCAGGTGTTCTTCTCCACCATCAACCGCAACCCGAAGGCGTACCTGTTCGCCATCGTCGGCGCGGAATACATCATGAAGCTGCTGCCGCGCGGCACCCACGACTTCAAGAAATTCATCCGCCCGTCCGAGCTGGGTGCCTGGAGCCGCATGGCCGGCCTGACCGTCAAGGACATCATCGGCCTGACCTACAACCCGCTGACCAAGCACTACAAACTGGCCTCCGACGTGGACGTCAACTACATGATCCAGACCCTGCGCGAGGAGTAAGCCGATGCGTATCAGAGCAGTTCTTTTCGACATGGACGGCACTCTGCTCGACACCGCGCCGGACTTCATTGCGATTTGTCAGGCGATGCGCGCCGATCGCGGCTTGCCGCCGATGAACGACAAACACATTCGCGACGAGATCTCCGGCGGCGCCAAGGCGATGGTCGCCGTGACCTTCTCCATGGACCCGGAATCACCGGGCTTCGAGGAATTACGCCTGGAGTTTCTGGAGCGTTACCTCGCCGGTTGCGCGGTTCACAGCAAACTCTTCGACGGCATGGGCGAACTGCTCGCCGACATCGAGAAGGCCAACCTGATCTGGGGCGTGGTCACCAACAAGCCGCTGCGGTTCGCCGAGCCGATCATGCAGCAGCTTGGCCTGGCCGAGCGCTCGGCGCTGTTGATCTGCCCGGACCATGTGAAGAACAGCAAACCGGACCCCGAGCCGTTGATCCTGGCGTGCAAGATGCTCGACCTGGACCCGGCCAGCGTGCTGTTTGTGGGTGATGACCTGCGCGATATCGAATCCGGTCGCGATGCCGGAACCAAGACGGCCGCCGTGACCTATGGCTACATTCATCCGGACGATAACCCGCGGCACTGGGGTGCGGATGTGGTGGTCGATCATCCGCTGGAGTTGCGCAAGGTGCTTGATAGCGCCTTGTGTGGTTGCTGATTGTAGGAGCATGGCTTGCCGGCGATGGCGATTCTGAAAACGCCATCGCTGGCAAGCCATGCTCCTACAGGGTCCGCTTTCTGATTTGTTGAGGGTTTCTTATGTTTGATTATTCCGCCCGCCCAGAATTGCTCAAGGACCGGGTCATCCTGGTCACCGGCGCTGGCCGTGGCATCGGCGCTGCCGCCGCAAAAACCTTCGCCGCACACGGCGCCACTGTGCTGCTGCTGGGCAAGACCGAAGCCAACCTGACTCAGATCTACGACGAAATCGAAGCCGCCGGCCATCCACAACCGGCCGTGATCCCGTTCAACCTGGAAACCGCCCTGCCCCATCAATACGATGAGCTGGCAGCGATGATCGAAACCGAATTCGGCCATCTCGACGGCTTGCTGCACAACGCGTCGATCATTGGCCCGCGTACACCGATCGAGCAACTGTCCGGCGAAAACTTCATGCGCGTCATGCACGTCAACGTCAACGCCATGTTCATGCTCACCAGCACCCTGCTGCCGCTGCTCAAGCTGTCGCAGGATGCTTCGGTGGTGTTCACCTCCAGCAGCGTCGGCCGCAAGGGTCGTGCGTATTGGGGCGCTTATGGCGTGTCCAAGTTCGCCACCGAAGGCTTGATGCAAACCCTCGCCGACGAAGTCGACACCGTGGCACCGGTGCGCTCCAACAGCATCAACCCGGGCGCCACCCGCACCAGCATGCGCGCCCAGGCTTACCCGGGTGAAAACCCGCTGAACAACCCGACGCCCGAGGAGATCATGCCGGTCTACCTCTACCTGATGGGTCCGGACAGTACCGGCATCAATGGCCAGGCGTTCAACGCTCAGTAACGCCCGCGCGTCGCTTTTGTGCCGCGACAGCTTCCCGTCGCGGCACTCAAAGTGCGTCGTAACCACTCCCGCGACAAGTCAAAGAACTGTCACCGAACGCAACAACGTTCTTCAACGACAGCTTCAATACTTTGATTTAGAACGTTTTTTATCCGACTGAACTGAATGGCACGACTTTCGCTCTAAATTTGCTCAGACACGCAGTGTGAAAGCAGACAGGGCGGACGCCTGAGCCGATAGGTTACTTATCGTCGGCAAAGCGGACTAAACTTGCGCCAAATGTCCTACGGGACTGATGGACCAGTATGACGCGCAGCCCAAAGCCGCTCTCACCCAGCCTGTAAGACAGCCTTACTGCTTAGGGGCGCATGCCATATGAAATCACCTTCCCAGACCAACGCAATTGACTTCGATAGCGCCAAATTGCAACGCCTGGGCTTTGGTCAGCAGCCTACCCTCATCGAGAGGTCCGTCAGCCTTGCGCAACTGCGCCAGCAACTGAGCCTGCAGCTGCAAACCAGTCTTGAGCCGCAACGCATTCTCGGGCTCTTCTTCCGTGAGATTCAGCAACTTGTACCGCTTGACGCCTTGACGTACGAGCACACGTCCAGCGACTTGCGCCTGGAATTCGGTCTGCGCGGCCATCATTCGATCAGTTACAGCCTCAGCCATGAAGGCGAGCATCTGGGTGAACTGGTGTTCCGCCGCAATCAACGGTTCAGTGAGCAGGAACAGGGCAACCTCGAGTCACTGCTGTCCGCATTGCTGTATCCGATGCGCAATGCCCTGCTCTACCGCGCCGCCACCCAAAGTGCCTTGCGCGATCCGCTCACGGACACCGGCAACCGCATCGCCATGGATCAGACCCTGCAACGGGAAATCGAAATGTCGCGTCGGCATCTGCAACCCTTGTCGCTGCTGATGCTGGACATCGATCACTTCAAACGCATCAACGACAACCACGGACACAGCGCCGGCGATGACGTGCTCAAGGCCGTTGCAGCCTCGATCAAAAACCAGTTGCGCAACGTGGACATGGTCTTCCGCTTTGGTGGCGAAGAGTTCCTGATCCTGCTTTCCAACACAAGTCGTGAGGCGGCGGCCATGGTCGGCGAACGGCTACGATTTGCGGTGCAGGCAGAGGATTATTTGGCCGATGGCCATGCGATCGAGCTGACGGTCAGCCTTGGCTGCTCGACGCTATTGCCCGGCGAGTCTGCTGACAGTCTGTTACGACGGGCCGACAGTGCGTTGTATGTGGCCAAGCGCGAGGGACGTAACCGGTTGGCGATGGCAGGTTGAATGCCCAGAGCGGGCACGCTTGGTTAGCGGCCCGCAACGAAAGGAACTAGCGCACAGCGCCGCGCAATTCCCCCACCATCCCTTGCAACCTGGCTGGCTCTGCCGCCTCAACCGACACCGCAGGCCCTGCCACCAGCGTCACCCGTGACCACAACCGGCGAAACATGCCCTTTTGCGGATCACGACTGAAGAAGCTCCCCCACAACCCCTGCAATGCCAACGGAATCACCGGCACCGGCGTCTCTTCGAGAATCCGCGTCAGCCCGCCCTTGAACTCGTTGATCTCGCCATCGGCGGTCAATTTGCCCTCAGGGAAGATGCACACCAACTCGCCGTCCTTCAGATACTGAGCAATGCGCGTGAAGGCTTTTTCGTAGATCTGAATGTCTTCCTGACGTCCCGCGATCGGAATGGTCCCGGCCGTGCGAAAGATAAAGTTCAGCACCGGCAAGTTGTAGATCTTGTAATACATCACAAAGCGAATCGGCCGACGCACCGCGCCGCCAATCAGCAAGGCGTCGACGAAGGACACGTGATTGCACACCAGCAACGCCGCGCCTTCATCGGGAATAAGCTGCAGATTGCGATGCTCCACGCGGTACATGGAATGGCTGAGCAGCCAGATCATGAAGCGCATGCTGAACTCGGGGACGATGCTGAAGATGTAGGCGTTGACGCCGATGTTCAGCAGCGACACCACAAGGAACAGCTGCGGGATCGACAGCTTGACCATGCTCAGCAAGACGATCGAGACAATCGCCGAGACCACCATGAACAACGCGTTGAGAATATTGTTGGCGGCAATCACCCGAGCCCGCTCGTTCTCGGGGGTCCGTGACTGAATCAGCGCGTACAGCGGCACGATGTAGAAACCGCCGAAAACCCCAAGCCCCAGAATGTCGATCAACACCAGCCAGGCGTGGCCAAAACCCAAGACTTCGATCCAGCCATGGCCTATATCGCTGTCCGGAATCCCACCGGAATGCCACCACAGCAGCAAACCAAACACAGTCAGACCGAACGAGCCGAACGGCACCAGACCGATCTCGACTTTGCGACCGGACAGTTTCTCGCAGAGCATTGAACCCAGCGCGATACCGACCGAGAACACGGTAAGAATCAGCGTCACCACGGTTTCGTCGCCGTGCATCCACTCTTTGGCATAGGCCGGGATCTGCGTCAGATAAATCGCCCCGACAAACCAGAACCACGAGTTGCCGACAATCGAGCGTGACACCGCTGGAGTCTGCCCCAAGCCCAGCTTCAACGTGGCCCAGGACTGGCTGAATATGTTCCAGTTCAGGCGCATTTCCGGGGAGGCGGCCGCGGCTCGTGGAATGCTGCGACTGGCCAGATAGCCGAGCACCGCAACACCGATGATCGCCGTGGAGACGATCGGCGCGTAATGACTGGAAGACATCATGATCCCGGCGCCGATGGTCCCGGCGAGGATCGCCAGGAAGGTGCCCATTTCCACCAGGCCATTGCCACCCACCAGCTCTTCGTCACGCAAGGCCTGCGGCAGGATCGAATATTTCACCGGTCCGAACAGCGCCGAGTGAGTGCCCATGGCGAATAGCGCCACTAGCATCAGCGACAGGTGATCGAACATGAAACCGACCGCGCCCACCGCCATGATGGCGATTTCCCCGAGTTTGATCAGACGGATCAGCGCGTCCTTGGCGAACTTTTCCCCGAACTGCCCGGCCAGTGCCGAGAACAGAAAGAACGGCAGAATGAACAGCAGCGCACACAGGTTGACCCAGATCGAGCGATCACCCTCGATAGTCAACTTGTAGAGAATGGCGAGAATCAGCGACTGCTTGAAGATGTTGTCGTTGAACGCCCCGAGCGACTGCGTGACGAAGAACGGCAGGAAGCGCCGGGTGCGAAGCAAGGTGAACTGTGAGGGGTGACTCATCTTCCATGTGTCCCTGATGTTGGGTAGAGAGTGGCGTGGATGCAGTTATTGGAATATCCAACGGCGATCCAGGCCACACATTACCTAAACTTTGCAGGTTATTTCTTTAATCCTGCAATACACGGCGACACAAACAACTCGCCCCGCCAGGCGCCCTGCACGGTCCGTTTGGCGACGATCAGCCACATCACCGCCAGCAACACCACCAGCACACAACCGAAGGCGCTGAAAAACGTCAGGTTCAAGACACTGGCCAGTTTCAACGTCGCCAGCGAATAGACGCCCAACGGGAAGGTGAAACCCCACCAGCCGAGATTGAACGGAATACCGACGCGCAGGTAACGCAGGGTGATGAGCACCGCGATCAGCATCCACCAAAGACCAAAGCCCCACAGGGTGATCCCGGCCACCAACCCCAGCCCTGCGGCGATTTCACCGATGCCCGGCAGACCGTTGGCAGCGAAGATCGCCGGCGCGTCGGCGCCCAGCAGCAACATGCCCAGCGCCCCGGTGCCGATCGGGCCGAGCGCCAGCCAGCTGGAGGCGGCCATGTTTTCGTGGGGTAATTTATGCAGCGCCATGCGCAGCAACAGAATGGTCAGAATGCTGAACGCAACCGGTAAGGAAAAGGCCCAGAGCACGTAGCTGGTCACCAGCACCACCAGTTGCGAATGGGCATCGGCCAAGTGCGGCGCCAGCAGACCACCGCTGGCGGCCGCCACTTCCGCCGCCACCACCGGCAACAGCCAGACGGCGGTCATCTGGTCGATGCTGTGTTCCTGACGGGTAAACATCAGGTAGGGGATCAGCACGCCGCACGCCACAGACATCGCCACGTCCAGCCACCACAGCACCTCGGCGAGATGAATCACACCCTCGCCCCAACGCGGCAGACCGAACACCAGGAAACCATTAATGATGGTTGCCAGGCCCATGGGAATGGTGCCAAAAAACATCGAGACCGTGGAGTGGCCGAAAATCCGTCGCGCCTCATCGAAAAACAGCGCCCAACGCGCCGCATACATAACCGTGAATAAAACAAACAGTACGATATTGAACAGCCAAAGGGCTTCGGCAATCGCGTGCAAACCGGCATTTGCGCCAGGCAGCTGCGCCAGCGCCAACGCCAGCACACCGGTGCCCATGGTGGCGGCGAACCAGTTCGGCGTGAACTGGCGGATGACTTCACGCGGATGCTGCAAATGACTAAAAGGTTTGAAACCGGCTGGGGCAGTGTTGGGGCATGTCATGGTGAACTCCTGTCCTCTGTTGAGGTGGAGCTCATGGTAGATCCGAATCGAATATCGATATAACGAGTAATATCTCTAACTGTTATCTGTTTTGCAGATATAGCGTCAGACGCTGCCTTCAGTCTCGATCACCAGGATTCTCGCCGCACCCTGCGGATGGGCAACGTGTTCGGTGCCGACGTCGGCGTAAAAGATATCGCCTACACCCAACATCACTTCTTTCTCCTGCCCTGCTTCGCGATAACGCATCTGCACGACACCATCCAGCACCACGAACACTTCTTGCCCATCATTGATGTGCCATTTATAGGGCTGATCGGTCCAGTGCAAACGTGTGGTGATGCCGTTCATGTTGGCGATATCCAAAGCGCCCCAGGCACGGTCAGCGGTGAAGGATTTGCTGCGGATGATTTTCATGCGTCGGTCCGTCGAAATGAATGGCGGCGCCAAGGCTAGCGGTCATCGAACATCGACGCCACAGACTTTCATGGACTGCTGACGCATCAACGCGAACAAAGCGCCGGCCGAGAGAATAATCAGCACCGCGCCGTAACCATCGGTGGTGGCCACCAGCCCGAAGGTCCGGGTCAAGTTCCCGGCCAACAACGACGGCAAGCAGAAAGCCAGATAACTGAGCACGTAGTAAGCCGACATCAACCCCGCCCGCTCATGGGGCAAGGCCAGCGGCACGACGCTGCGCAATGCACCGAGGAAACCGGCGCCGAAACCGCAGCCGGCGACCAGCGTGCCAACAAAAAACAGCGGCAGGCTGGCGCCGTGCACCGCGATCAGAATCAGCGCGACGCCGACGGGCAGCAGACTGCCGCCCAAGCGCAACACCTTGTCGGCCGGCCGATCGCGCAGGGTGTAGATCATCAGCGCGCCGGTCACCGTCAACACCGCCACCGTCGCACCGCCAATCAGATTTGAGGTCGATCCGGTGGCCGTGCGCACCAGAGACGGCGCCAAAGAAGCGTAAAAGCCACCGAGTGCCCACACCGCGATGTTGATCGGCAGCACCAGCCACAACGCACGTCGCGCCTGGATCGGCACATGCAGGGTCGGACGCAGCGAGGCCCAGGCTCCCGGTTGCCGACTGACGCTTTCCGGCAAACGCCAGACGTACAGCCCCTGCATCACAAACAGTGCGAACAGCACCCAATAGGTCAACTGCAACGGCAACGGCGCAAACTCGGCCAACAAGCCGCAGCCCATGGCGCCCGACGCCATGCCCAGCAACGGCGCGACACTATTGATCAGCGGCCCTTGCTGGCGATCGGTGTCCAGCAGTGCCGCACTCAATACGGCAGTGGCCATCCCCGTAGCAAAACCTTGAAGCACTCGTGCGCTGATCAACCAGGCGACACTGTCTGCATTGATAAACAGCAGCATCGCCAGCATGTTCAACATCACAGCGGTGAAGATCACCGGTTTGCGCCCCAGGTAATCCGAGAGCGAACCGACCGTGAGCAACGCCGCCAGCAAGCTGATCGCGTACACACCGAAAATCAGGGTCAGGGTCGCTGCCGAGAATTGCAGGTGTTCCTGGTACAAGTGATACAACGGCGTCGGTGCCGTGGACGCCGCAAGAAAACTGAGTAAGGTGATCGCCAGGAACCACAGGCTTGAACGATTAGATGTTGAACTGGACATGGGCACACTCCGCAAAAGCTAACTTTTTGCTTTTGCGGAGTGTGCGACTGGCTGACGCTTAAAGCAAATTCTTTGTGTTAAGGTCCGATGCATGGCAATTAAAGAAGGTTTACGCCCTGGCGGTAGAAGTGCCCGGGTGCAAGAGTCGATTCATTCGGCAGTCCGCGATCTCCTCGAAGAGCAGGACCGCGCCACCGTGACCGTCCCGCAAATCGCCGCGCGCGCCGGCGTCACGCCGTCGACCATCTACCGGCGCTGGGGCGATCTGTCGGTGTTGTTAGCGGATGTCGCCCTCGCCCGCATGCGCCCCGAAAGCGAGCCGGCCAATACCGGCAGCCTGCGCGGTGACGTGCGCGCCTGGGCAGAGCAGTATCTGGACGAGATGAGCTCCGAGCCCGGCCGCAACATGTTGCGCGACGTGCAATGCAGCACCACGCCGGCCCTTTGCGCGACGATCATTGGCGGGCAGCTGCAGACGATTCTGGATCGTTACCCCGATCAGCCGAAGCCGAACGTTGATCGGCTGATTAACATGGTGGCGGCGCCGACGGTGTTTCGTATCCTGTTTTCAGCGGCGCCGCTGGAGGTTGAGGAGTTGCATCGGTTGATCGAGATTGCGTTGAATCAGTGAGGCCGCCTTCGCGGGCAAGCCTTGCTCCTACAAGTTTCGTGTCGTAGCCGAATAATGCGGACAACACGAAACCTGTAGGAGCAAGGCTTGCCCGCGAAGAGGCCCGAAAGAACACTGAAAATCCAACTGATACACACCCTGCGACACCCCGCCGCGCCGCGACCTTGGTCGACACTGACTAACCCCTGCCATCGTGCGAGACTGTCTGTCCGGGCGGGAGTCCCGGGTGTCTTTTGTCTGGAGTTCCCATGTCACTGTCCAGCGGGCTGATCGCCGCCGTCGCCCTGGCCTATATGGCCATCCTGTTCGCTATCGCCTTCTACGGCGACCGTCGCAGCACACCGTTGCCGCCGCGAGTGCGCGCCTGGGTGTACAGCCTGTCGCTGGCCGTCTATTGCACCAGCTGGACCTTCTTTGGCGCCGTGGGCCAGGCCGCCGAACAGCTCTGGTCTTTCCTGCCGATCTACCTCGGGCCGATCCTGCTGCTGGTGTGCGCGCCGTGGGTCCTGCAAAAAATGGTGATGATCAGCAAGCAGGAGAACATCACCTCCATTGCCGACTTCATCGCCGCGCGTTATGGCAAATCCCAGTCGCTGGCCGTGGTGGTGGCGCTGATCTGCCTGGTTGGTGTGTTGCCCTACATTGCGTTGCAACTCAAGGGCATCGTGCTCGGGGTGAACTTGCTGATCGGCGCCGGTGCCGACGCCATGGGCACGCGCGCCCAGGACACGGCGCTGATCGTGTCGCTGGTGCTGGCGCTGTTCACCATCGTCTTCGGTACCCGCAACCTCGACGCCACGGAACACCACCGCGGCATGGTGCTGGCGATTGCGTTCGAATCGCTGGTCAAGTTATTCGCGTTTCTCGCGGTCGGCGCGTTCGTGACCTACGGCCTGTACGACGGTTTCGACGACCTGTTCGACCAGGCCATGCTCGCACCGCGCCTGGAAGAGTACTGGAAGGAAACCATCAACTGGCCGTCGATGGTGGTGCAGACCGGCGTGGCAATGATGGCAATCATCTGCCTGCCCCGGCAGTTCCACGTGACCGTGGTGGAAAACATCGACCCTCAGGATCTGCGCCTGGCCAAATGGGTGTTTCCAGCTTATCTGGCGCTGGCGGCGCTGTTCGTCGTTCCCATCGCCCTCGCCGGTCAGATGATGCTGCCAAGCTCGGTACTGCCGGACTCGTTTGTCATCAGCCTGCCGCTGGCCCAATCCCATCCTGCCCTGGCGATGCTGGCATTTATCGGTGGCGCCTCGGCGGCGACCGGCATGGTGATTGTCGCCAGCGTCGCGTTGTCGACCATGGTCTCGAACGACATGCTGTTGCCATGGTTGCTGCGGCGTAACAACGCCGAGCGGCCGTTCGAAGTGTTCCGCCAGTGGATGCTCTCGGTGCGCCGAGTGAGCATTGTGGTGATTCTGCTGCTGGCCTACGTCAGTTATCGCCTGCTCGGCTCGACGGCGAGCCTGGCGACCATCGGCCAGATCGCCTTCGCCGCCGTAACCCAACTGGCCCCGGCCATGCTCGGCGCGCTGTACTGGAAACAGGCCAATCGTCGCGGAGTGTTCGCCGGTCTCGCCGCCGGGACATTCCTCTGGTTCTACACCCTGATTCTGCCGATCGCGGCCCACAGCCTCGGTTTGTCCTTGAGCAGCTTCCCGGGGCTGGCCTGGTTGCACAGCAACCCGCTGAACCTGCCGCTCACCCCGCTGACCCAAGGCGTGGTGTTGTCGCTGGCGGCCAACTTCACGCTGTTCGCCTGGGTGTCGGTGCTGTCGCGTACAAGGGTGTCGGAGCACTGGCAGGCGGGGCGTTTCATCGGTCAGGAAATCAGCGCCCGCCCCAGCGCCCGTTCGATGCTGTCGGTGCAGATCGACGATTTGTTGCAGTTGGCCGCACGCTTCGTCGGCGAAGAACGCGCCCGTCAGAGTTTTATCCGCTTCGCCTACCGCCAAGGCAAAGGCTTCAACCCGAACCAGAACGCCGACGCTGAATGGATCGCCCACACTGAACGCTTGCTGGCCGGTGTGCTCGGTGCTTCTTCGACGCGGGCGGTGGTAAAAGCCGCCATCGAAGGTCGGGAAATGCAACTCGAGGACGTCGTCCGAATCGCCGACGAAGCCTCGGAAGTGCTGCAGTTCAACCGCGCGCTGCTGCAAGGTGCGATCGAGAACATCACCCAAGGCATCAGTGTGGTCGACCAGTCGCTGAAACTGGTGGCCTGGAACCGGCGCTATCTGGAGCTGTTCAACTACCCGGATGGACTGATCAGGCTTGGCCGCCCGATTGCCGACATCATTCGCTACAACGCCGAACGCGGCCTGTGCGGCCCCGGCGAAGCCGAAGTGCACGTCGCCCGCCGCTTGCACTGGATGCGTCAGGGCCGCGCCCATACCTCTGAAAGACTTTTCCCCAATGGCCGTGTGATCGAGCTGATCGGCAACCCGATGCCGGGCGGCGGATTTGTCATGAGTTTCACCGACATCACCGCGTTCCGCGAGGCTGAGCAAGCGCTGACCGAAGCAAACGAGGGCTTGGAGCGTCGGGTCACCGAGCGGACCCACGAACTGTCGCAACTCAACGTCGCCCTGACCGAAGCCAAGGGCACCGCGGAGTCGGCCAACCAGTCGAAAACCCGTTTCCTGGCGGCGGTCAGCCACGACTTGATGCAACCGTTGAACGCTGCGCGACTGTTCTCGGCAGCCCTTTCGCACCAAGACGACGGCCTCTCCGGTGAGGCGCAGAAACTGGTCCATCATCTGGACACTTCACTGCGCTCCGCCGAGGACTTGATCAGCGACCTGCTGGACATTTCCCGCCTGGAAAACGGCAAGATCAACCCTGACCCCAAACCGTTCGTGCTCAATGAGATGTTTGACGTCCTCGGTGCCGAGTTCAAGGCGCTGGCCCGCGACCAGGGGCTGAAATTCCGTGTCAGGGGCAGTGCGTTGCGCGTCGACAGCGACATCAAACTGCTGCGGCGAATCCTGCAGAACTTCCTGACCAATGCCTTCCGCTACGCCAAAGGCCCGGTGCTGCTAGGGGTTCGCCGACGCAAGGGCGAGTTGTGCCTGGAAGTCTGGGACCGTGGTCCAGGCATTCCTGTGGATAAACAGCAGGTCATTTTCGAAGAATTCAAACGCCTCGACAGCCACCAGACGCGCGCTGAGAAAGGCCTGGGGCTGGGCCTGGCGATCGCCGACGGATTATGTCGCGTGTTGGGTCATACCTTGCGCGTACGCTCCTGGCCGGGGCGCGGCAGCGTGTTCAGCGTCAGTGTGCCGCTGGCTCGGGCGCAATCCGCGATGCCGACCAAGGTCGCCGAACTCAATGGCAAATTGCTGAGCGGCTCGCAGGTGCTGTGCATCGACAACGAAGACAGCATCCTGATTGGCATGAACAGCTTGCTCACGCGCTGGGGTTGTCAGGTCTGGACCGCGCGTAACCGCGATGAATGTGCGGCGCTGCTCAGCGATGGGATGCGACCGCAATTGGCGCTGGTGGATTACCACCTGGACGATGGCGAGACCGGGACCGAATTGATGGCATGGCTGCGAACCCGACTGGGTGAGCCAGTGCCAGGGGTTGTGATCAGCGCCGATGGGCGACCGGAGACGGTGGCCCAGGTGCATGCGGCGGGGCTGGATTATCTGGCTAAACCGGTGAAACCGGCGGCGTTGCGAGCGTTGCTGAGTCGGCATTTGCCGTTGTAACCCTGCAGGCTCAGATCGTTCCCATGCTCTGCGTGGGAACGATCATTTACTCGGGCAACTCGGCCAACCCATCCACATCGGTCATCGCGCGCTCCAGCAAGTCTGCAGGCAGGCTCTTGCTCGCCCGCGCGCCAAGCAACTTGAGCTGCTCGGCGCGGCTGACCAGATTGCCACGGCCTTCCGTCAGCTTGTTGCGCGCCGAGCTGTAGGCTTTATCCAGTTGCTGTAATCGATTGCCGACTTCATCCAGATCCTGAATGAACAACACGAACTTGTCGTACAGCCACCCGGCCCGCTCGGCGATTTCCCGGGCATTCTGGCTCTGGCGCTCCTGCTTCCACAGGCTGTCGATGACGCGCAGGGTCGCGAGCAAAGTGGTCGGGCTGACGATCACGATGTTGCGGTCGAAGGCCTCTTGGAACAGCGTCGGCTCAGCCTGCAATGCGGCGGAAAATGCCGCTTCGATCGGTACGAAGAGCAGGACGAAATCCAGGCTGTGCAAACCGTCGAGACGCTTGTAATCCTTGCCGGCGAGCCCTTTGACGTGAGTGCGCAGGGACAGTACGTGCTGCTTGATGGCAATCTGGCCGATGGCATCGTCTTCGGCCGCGACGTATTGCTGATAGGCCGTGAGGCTGACCTTGGAGTCGACCACCACCTGTTTGTCGCCCGGCAGATAAATGATCACGTCCGGCTGGAAACGCTCACCGTCCGGGCCCTTGAGGTTGACCTGGGTCTGGTACTCGCGCCCCTTTTCCAGGCCCGCGTGTTCAAGCACTCGCTCAAGAATCAGCTCACCCCAGTTGCCTTGGGTTTTCTGGCCTTTCAAGGCGCGGGTCAGGTTGGTGGCTTCGTCGCTCAGGCGCAGGTTCAGCTGTTGCAGCCGCTCCAGTTCCTTGGCCAGTGAAAAACGTTCGCGGGCTTCAGCCTGATAGCTTTCCTCGACGCGTTTTTCGAAGGACTGGATGCGTTCTTTCAACGGATCGAGCAACTGACCGAGGCGTTGTTGACTGGTTTCGGCAAAGCGCTGCTCGCGCTCGTCGAAGATCTTGCCGGCCAGCTCGGCGAACTGCGCTCGCAACTCGTCTCGCGAGCCCTGCAGGTCGTTGAGGCGCTGCTGATGGCTTTCCTGCTGCTCACGCAGCTCGGCGTTGAGCGAAGCGGCCTGGGCGTCCAGACGACGCAACTCAGCCTCTTTGCCGGCGCGTTCCAGATTCCAGGCGTGAGCGGCGTCGCGTGCGTCGTCACGTTCGATCTGCAGCAGTTCGACTTCACGGCGTACGGCGGCCAGGTCTGCCTGTTTGGCGGCGTTGGCCTGGCCCAGATCACCGATCTCATCGCGACAGGCTTCAAGTTGCGCGTTCAATCCATCCTGAGCCAGATGGGCCGTGGCCAGACGCTCTTCCAGCAGTGCAACCTCTGACTGCGTGGCGCTCGCTCGGCGCTGAAGTTGCCAGGCCAGTACCAGTAACGGCAGCGCAGCGCCCGCCAGACCGAGCAATGCGCTGGTCAAGTCCATAGCCATAGCCACTCCTGCCAATGAAATAAAGCTTGAAGGTTAACCAAGGCGTCAGGTCTTGGACAGCTCAGTCTTCGATCAGACCCAGTTCCTGCTGGGCGCGCCGATCCCCTGCCCGCGCGGCCGAACGCAAAAGGTCCTGGCCGATACGGAGATCCCGGGCATTCCCGCATTCACGGCACATCAGCTGACCGAGACGACTTTGCGCGGCCACGATCCCTTCACGGGCTGGCTGCTTGAGCAAACGTCCGGCGAAGTGTTTGACGTTGGAGTTTTCGCCCAGACGCGGGCTGTCCAGCAGCCACTCGGCCACACGCATCGAAAAGCGTTTGGGCGGGGTAATGCTGAGAGGTGTGGAGGTTGCAGAGACTGGTACTGAGCGAAACTTCATAAAGCACTGTGGGGCAGATCGGAAGGCGCGCCACTCTACTCTTTTTTTCTTACAGGTAAAGCCTAAAAAAACCCGGCACGCCCGTCCTAGAGCAAGCGCTCGGGACAATCCACAGAAGCTGTGGATAACTCAGTGGACAACCGCCCTTGAACTCTCGCAAAGCCGTATGGAATGGGGCTCGCAGTCAAACTGACGATTTTTTCACCAGTAAAAAAAAGCGATGTTTTTCATTGACTTAAATTTTGGTTACAGGCACCCACTGCGTTTGAAGGGGAGATGACAGCGGCGTGACACCCTCCGCGACTTATGTGCACAAGTACCTTCGAGGCAGTTATATCGATGCGCTTTTTCGGCGCATTTTTCGCTTGCTCCTGGGGATAAACCTTGGCAAACCCATGATCCAGGCTGGTCCTGGCCCGATGAGCCGTGACTACCAATGGTCGGAATTTGTGCTATTACGGGGCAAGTCTGCGGGTCATGACTTATTCCGAGCGCCCATCCGGACGTTGAATGAGGAGCCTCCACAGAACTTTTTTGCTAACACACTTCCCTTCAGCAATTCAATCCGTTAGTATCCGCGGCGTTAGTACCAAGCTGAAAGTCAATTCTGGTCGAACAAATCCCCCCGGTCAGCCTTCCCAAAGGAAGCCTCCACCGACAAAGCGGGATCGACCACCTCGATGGTTTCCAGGTAAACCTTGCGTCAACACAGCCTTTGAATCGAAAGCAAAGGGTGTTGCGAAGCTCACTTACTCTGACCGAACCAACCTGCAAATTGATCAGGATCTTCACCCCGGGCCCAGAACCTTTGCCCTTGATGTGTTGCCTGCCCTCCTAAGTACCTACCTGCCAGCCCAAGCGCGCCAATTTATCAGCGCTTCAAACTGGCTGCTTTGTTCCAGTCGGGTTCTTCGTTCGACCAATGGTGGTCGTCGTCACTGGAACGTTTTAACTTTGCACGGTTCTTATCCGTGTCGCTTGTAGGAACACCCAATGACTATGTCTACTCAAATCCACACCCAGGATGCCATCCGCACCCTAACCAACGCTTTTGCACCAATGAACTGCCTGATCATGGCCGCTCGCAAAGGCTGCTTCAGCTTCACTCTGGTCAACGAACACGGCATCGCTCGTCACAGCGAACGCCTGTACCCCGATCAATACTCCAGCGCCGAGCCGCTGCAGGCCGTGATCGAGCGTACCCGTCAGGCACTGGTTGCCTGATACGCCAGAAAGACTGAAAACCTCAAAAGCCTCGCTAAAAAAGCGGGGCTTTTTATTGCCTGATATTTCTCTTTTCGCTGCCACCGCCTAAGCACTAAGCGATATAAGGGTTATAACTCGCAGCCGGAAATATTTTAAAAACAGGCCTTTACGGCACGAATATGACACTACACTTCAACTCAAGCGGCTTGAGCCGCTTCCGGCGAGCCTGATTCGATTCACTGCTGCCAATGCCCTTCAGGTATCGCCGACCATTTCATGTTTCGAGGGCTTTATGGGTATCGCTGCCAGCGAACTGTGCCGTTATGTGATCCGCCCGACATTGATTTACCTCGGGTGCCATAGCGCAACTGCCGAATCCCTGCTGCTGGGCGTCGCCGCCAGCCAGTCAGCCCTTGGAACTGCCCTGCATGACCGCCGTGGACACGGCCTGTACCGAATCGCCGAACCCCGCCATCAAGCACTT
The DNA here is from genome assembly GCF_900187425.1 of Pseudomonas sp. Irchel s3h14. Lineage (GTDB taxonomy): Bacteria > Pseudomonadota > Gammaproteobacteria > Pseudomonadales > Pseudomonadaceae > Aquipseudomonas. The sequence continues at coordinate 50,839 of NZ_FYDJ01000011.1, read as the reverse complement.
TGGGACCACTACCTGGCACTTGACCCGGATCGCGCAAGCCTGGTTCGCGGCCTGGCCAGCCAACATGCGTTCCTGAGTGGTCCGCACCTCGAATTGACCGTCAACCTGCGTTACGCCACCGCCATCGCCTGGCTGCTGGTAGAAGAACAGAACACCCCCCTCCCCGAAGCAGACGACTTGCTGGGCATGGCCCGTATCTGGCGCCAGACCTTCCAGCCTCAAGGACGCCTGAGAGACTTCACCTGCGCCTGGCAAACCTGTGTATCACCACTGAATCAGGTTGCCTGCTGATCTGCTATTTCCACAAGATCGCGCAACTGCTGCGATTTTGGTCGGATTGTCCTACAAAACCGCTCTAAATCAAGCATTACAGCCTATGGCGCTGGGACGAAAATGTTGGTAATTTTCGCCCCGGTGATCACCAGGAGTTCTAATAATGAAAAAAGTAATGCTCAAAACCACCATTAGCCTCGCCGTTGCCATGGCATCCACCCAGATCTTCGCAAGTGGCTTTGCCCTCAACGAACAAAGCATCAGCGGGATGGGGACAGGTTTTGCCGGGCGATCTTCAGCTGCCGACGACGCATCCACAGTTTTTGGTAACCCTGCCGGCATGTCTCGCCTCAAGCGCGAACAAGTGACCGGTGGTGTTGCATTTATCGACGCGCACGCTGATATCAGTGATGCGAGCTCCAGTCCGAATAGTGGTACCAACAAAGGTGACATGGTCCCTTTCATGGGCGTGCCCATGGGCTACTACGTAAAGCCAATCGATGACCAGTGGGCAGTCGGTTTCGGCGTCTACGCTCCATTCGGCCTGGTGACCGACTACGAGAACGGCTTCGCCGGCAAATACTTCGGCAGCAAGAGCGAAGTCACAATCGTGACTCTCCAGCCAACCGTCAGCTACGCCTTCAACGACAAGGTGTCGATCGGTTTCGGTCCGACCATCAACCGCATTGACGGCACCCTGGAATCGAATCTGTCGCTGAACCCTCGCGCAGCAGACGGTACCGTCAAGATCAAGGGTGACGACACCGCGCTGGGTTACAACATCGGCATCATGGTTCAAGCTCTCGAAAGCACTCGCCTCGGCCTGACCTATCACTCGAAAGTGAAGTACAAGCTCGAAGGTGACACCAAGGTCAACTACGCCCTGCTCGGCCCACTGGGGAACCAGAAGTTCGACGCTTCGCTGGACATCACCACGCCTGAGTCGGTGGACTTCTCGGTCACTCACCAGCTGAACGACCAGTGGACCCTCTACGCAGGCAGCACCTGGACTCGCTGGAGCCGCCTGAAAGAGATCTCCGTCGAGAACGAAGGCGTTCCTGCCGCCCTGGCCGCACGCGGCTTTGGCACCATCACCGAAGAGCAGAACTGGCACGACACCTGGGCTCACGCCATCGGTGCGTCCTATCAGGTGAACAAGCAATGGGTGCTGCGTACCGGCCTGTCCGTTGACCAGTCGCCGACCAACAACGAAAACCGCTCTCCACGCATCCCGACTGGCGATCGCAAGATTTTCAGCCTGGGCGCTGGCTGGAGCCCGACCGACGACCTGACCATCGACGTAGCGTATTCGTACCTGCGCGAAGAGTCGGTCAAGGTCAACAACAGCAACGGCCGTCAGAACTACAGCGCAGAGTATGAAAACTATGCGAACGGTTTCGGTGTTGGCGCGACCTACCGCTTCTGACGGTTCCTCACTCGCCGTTTGAATCAAAAAAAGCCCCGCTCTCTTGTACAGAGGCGGGGCTTTTTAATGGACGTCGATCAGGGTTGCGAGGCCAGGGCTTTCTCCACCGCCTCGATAAACTCGGGATCATCAGGCGTGGTCAGGCTGGAGAAATTGGCGATCACCTTGCCCTTGCGATCGACCACGTACTTGTAGAAGTTCCACTTCGGCGCAGTGCTCTGCTTGGCGATGATCTTGAACAAGTGCGTCGCGTCATTACCGCGGACTTTCTGCGGTTCAGTCATGGTGAACGTCACGCCGTAGTTCACGTAGCAGACCTTGGCAGTCTCTTCGCCATCCTTGGACTCTTGCTTGAAGTCATTGGACGGAACGCCGATCACCTCCAGCCCCTGATCCTTGTAACGCTGATTCAGCGCCTCAAGACTTTTGAACTGCGGGGCGAAACCACAGAAGCTCGCGGTATTGACCACCACCAGCGGTTTGCCAGCGAAGCGCTGGCACAGGTCGATGGATTCCTTGGCGCGCAGCTTCGGCAACGAGCCTTGCAAAAGCTCCGGGCACTCTGCCGCTTGAGCCAATCCACTAAACGCTACCAGTAACGCGGGAACTGCGAGCCAACGCATCAGCATGTCGGTGCATCCTTGAGAAATCGTCATAACCGAAGTTACTCGCCCTCATATCCTGCTAGCAAGCACCCATGCCCAGTTGCATCAACGCCAGCCCGCCCTGATGCCAGCCCCACCACGACAGGGCCAGCAGCAAGGCGCAGACAGCGACGACAGCGATCCGCGGCCAGAGACTGTTCATATCGCACTCATCTGTGTTTGCAGGCGCGCCACCGGCTGCTCACGCACCGGCCAGTTCAGGGCGGCGGCCAACAGGCTCAAGAGAATCGCCACTTGCCAGATCAAGTCATAGCTCCCGGTTCGGTCGTACACCACCCCGCCCAACCAGCCGCCGAGGAACGATCCGAGCTGGTGAAACAGGAAAACAATCCCACCGAGCATGGACAGATTTCGCACGCCGAACAAGGTCGCGACGGTGCCGTTGGTCAAGGGCACGGTCGATAGCCACAGGAAGCCCATAGCCATGCCGAACAGGTACGCGGTGGTCGTCGTGACCGGCGCCCACAAGAACAACCCGATCACCACTGCCCGCAGCAGATACAGACCGGTGAGCAAACGCGGCTTGGACATCCGCCCGCCGAGCCAGCCTGCCGTGTAGGTACCAAAAATATTGAACAGCCCGATCAACGCCAGCACCGTCGTACCGACGCTCGCCGGGAGATGCTGATCCACCAGATAAGCCGGCAAGTGCACGCCGATGAATACCACCTGGAAGCCGCAGACAAAAAAGCCGAACGCCAACAGCCAGAATCCCGAATGGGAACAGGCTTCGTGCAGGGCTTCGGACAGTGTTTGTTCATGACCGAACACCGGTAGCGGCTTGTCCTTGAGCATGCTCACCAACGGCACAATCAGCGCCACCAACAGGCCCAACACCAGCAATGCCGCTGACCAGCCGAGCCAGCCGATCAACCCCAGCGTACCGGGCAACATGGCGAACTGACCAAAAGAGCCGGCAGCGCTGGCAATACCCATGCCCATGCTGCGTTTCTCCGGCGGCACTGCGCGACCAACCACGCCAAGGATCACCGAGAACGAGGTGCCCGACAGACCGATGCCGATCAACAGGCCGGCACTCAGGGACAAGGTCACGGCCGAATCCGACAGGCCCATGAACACCAGGCCCAATGCGTACAGGACACCGCCGACCAGCACCACTTTCGCGGCGCCAAAGCGGTCGGCCAGCGCGCCGGTGAATGGCTGCGCCAGGCCCCAGATCAGGTTCTGCAAGGCAATGGCGAAGGCAAACGTCTCACGCCCCCAGCCGAATTCGGCACTCATCGGCGCCAGAAACAGCCCGAAGCCGTGTCGGACGCCCAAGGACAACGCGAGAATCAGCGCACTCCCCAACAAAACCCAACCGCACGTACGCCACATCGAGGTCATTCTTATTCTCCGGTAGCGGGTATATACCCGCTTAAGATCGGAAAAACCGGCATCACGCCAGTTCGTCCAGCAGTCGCAGCAAGGTTTCGCGTTTCTCGGCACCCAAGCGGTCAATCAACCGCTGTTGCGCCGCTTCCCAGGCGGGCAAGGCCGCTTTCAGGCGTTCAACACCGGCCTCGGTGAGCATGACGATGCGATTGCGCATATCTTCGCCCTCGACCAGCATCAGCAGGCCTTCGCCTTCTAGCACGCGCAGATTGCGCCCCAAGGTGCTGCGATCCAGCCCCATGGCCTCGGCCAACGTGGAAATACTCGGTTTATCCAGACGCTGCAGATTACACAGCAGAGAATACTGGGCGACGTTGATCCCGAAGCCGTCGAGAGCGCCGTCGTAATGCCTGCTGACGCCACGGGCGGCGCGACGCAGGTTGATGCATAAACATTGGGAGTCGAGCATGGTGCGTGTATATACCCGCGGTTAAATGAATGCAAATTTTTGGAACATATTACCTGTAGGAGCAAGGCTTGCCCGCGATGAACGTTAACGCGGTTTCCCTGAAAGGACAGCAGCGCGGCCATCGCGAGCAAGCTTTGCTCCTACGGGACCAGGGCAACTCCCACCAGCAGCGACATCTCCATCAATTCCAGCAACGCCCCCGCCGTATCGCCTGTCGTGCCGCCCAATCGGCGCAGCATCACTTGCCGCAGCCAGACAAACACCAGCGCCGCCAGCACAACTGCCAGCACGCCGCTGAGACCGGCAATCAAAACACACGCCAACGCACTCACCGCCAACACCTGTTTGCCCGCCAAACGCGGCAGATGATCGGCCAGCGCTTGCCCCAAGCCACCGGCACGCACATAAGGCGTGGTCAGGAACAAGCCCAGCATCGCGCTGCGCCCGATCAACGGGACAATGATCAGGACAACGGCGTGTTGCTGCTCGATCAATGCCAGCAACGCGGCGAATTTGAGCAGCAACACCAGCACCAGTGTCACGACCGCAATCGGCCCGCTGCGCGGGTCCTTCATGATCGTCAACGTGCGCTCGCGATCGCCGAACCCGCCGAGCCACGCATCGGCGCTGTCGGCCAGGCCGTCCAGGTGCAACGCGCCGCTGAGCAATACCCAAACCGTCAGCAACAGTGCTGCATGAAGCAACAACGGGGTGCCGAGTAACAGCCAATTGAACGCCCACAAAATCCCGCCGAACAGCAGGCCGACCAGCGGATAAAACAGCAGCGACCGCCCCAATTCCTGTGGCGCCGGCATGCCCGGCAAACGAATCGGCAAACTGCTCAAAAATTGCAGGGCGATCCAGAATGGCAACATGGTCAGAGCGCTTCCTTTAACAACACGCCGGATTCGACCGTCAGCGAAAACAACGCGCCATGCCCGACTTCAACGTTGAGCAACTGCTCACGAGGCAATCCCCGCGCCTGAGCCAGCAACAAGCGCATGACCCCGCCGTGGCTGATCAACAACACCCGCTCGCCGGCGTAGGCGACATGCAAGCGTTCAACAGCCGCCAACACTCGCGTCGAAAAATCCACCACCGGCTCACCCTGCGGCGGCGTAAATGAATAGGGGTCGGCCCAGAACAACCCCAACGCCTCGGCATCGGTGTCCATCAGCGCGGCGGCGCTCTGCCCTTCCCAAGTGCCAAAGTGCAGCTCTTGCAGGTCTTTATCCAACTGCACCGGCAAACCCAGCTGTGTGCCGAGTTCTTCGGCGAACCGCGCACAACGTTGCAACGGCGAGCTGACCAAACGATCCCAAGGCCCCCGCTCGACCACCGCTGCGCGCATCTGCGCCCAGCCCTTGTCGGTCAGCGCATCGTCGAGGCTGCCGCGCAAGCCACCACCGAGCTCGGTTTCGCCATGGCGCAACAGGTCCAGGCGCAAGGTCATGCCGGACGATCCGCCACGGCGGCCTCGGCGAAAGTCGCCATCTGCCCGTGAAGGTCGCACGCCAGACGCAGCAAAGGCACAGCCAACGCCGCGCCGCTGCCCTCACCCAGACGCAGGCCGAGGTCCAGCAGCGGTTCGGCGTTCAGGGTTTCCAGTACATGACGATGACCCGGCTCAGCGCCGCGATGACCGAACAACAGCCACTGACGGCATTCAGGGTTCAAGCGCACCGCCACCAACGCCGCAACGCTGCAGATAAAACCGTCCACCAGCACCGCGACGCCTTCCTGGGCACACGCCAGATACGCGCCGACCAGTGCCGCGATTTCAAAACCGCCGAGGTTGAACAGGGTTTGTAGCGCATCGCCACGTTGAGCACTGTGCAACGCCAAAGCGCGCTCGATGACCTGAGCTTTATGGCTGACACCCGCCGCGTTCAAACCCGTGCCCGGCCCGGTCAGATGCAGCACCGGGCAATCGAGCAAGGCACAGGCCAACGCACTGGCCGCAGTGGTATTACCGATGCCCATCTCGCCACCGATAAACAACTGCGCACCCGCCGCGATGGCGCGCTGCACGCTGTCGCGGCCGGCCTGCAAAGCGAGTTCGCCTTGAGCCGGCGTCATGGCCGCCCCTTCGACGAAATTCGCCGTGCCCGGGCCGATGTTCACGTGACGCACACCCGGTAAATTCAACGACGGCGTCACCGTGCCAAGGTCGACGACTTCCAGGGATGCCCCGAGTTGCCGCGCCAGCACGCTGATCGCCGCCCCGCCGCTGACGAAGTTGTGCAGCATCTGCCCGGTGACTTCCTGGGGAAATGCCGACACCCCTTCAGCGACCACGCCATGGTCACCGGCAAAAATCGCGATCCACAGCTGATCCAGTCTCGGTTTGACCTGCCCCTGCAGCCCGGCCAGTTGCACGGCCACCGACTCCAGCTGACCGAGGGAGCCGGCCGGTTTGGTCAGTTGCTGTTGACGGGTCTGCGCCTGCTCGACCGCTTGAGCATCGATCGGCTTGCAGGGGTTCAGCCACCAGGATTGAGTCATAACGCAGTTCCTTTCAAAGTCAGGGGCAGGCCGGCGACGGTCAGGACGACGCGCTGACAACGCTCGGCCAACGCTTGATGCAGCCAACCGGCTTCATCTACATAGCGGCGAGTCAATTCGCCCAGCGGCACGACCCCCATTCCGGTCTCGTTGCTGACAAAAATGATTTCACCCGGCAGCGACGCCAGGCAGTCCAGTAATGCATCACGTTCGGCTGACAGACGCTTGGTGTCGTCGAGCATCAGCAGATTGGTCATCCACAACGTCAGACAATCCACCAGCAGGCACCGATCGGCGCTGGCGGTTTCGCGCAGGATCCGGGCGAGCTGCACCGGCTCTTCGATCAACGCCCATTCGGCTGGACGACGGGCACGGTGATGGGCCACCCGCTCGTTCATTTCACCGTCGAGGGGTTGGCTGGTGGCGATGTAAGTCACCGCCAGACAGCTGTCGGAGGCGAGTTTTTCGGCCAGGCGACTTTTACCGGAACGGGCACCGCCGAGGATCAGTTGCAGCATGGTTCATTCCTTCAAATTGGCGGTGTGGCGATGGACCTCATCGCGGGCAAGCCATGCTCCTACAGAAACAGAGCAGCTCTTGATCCTGTAGGAGCATGGCTTGCCCGCGATGACATTCTCAAATTCCCTCAAATCCCGCAGAGTTCACGCAACAGTCGGGTATCCAGATGCTTCTCCACCAGATCCGCCAGCCGCTCGATATCGCGCTCACGCAACGCGTGATAATCCACGTCCTGCACCGCCTGCAAACCTGCCCAGCGCAGCAGCGCACTGCACGCCGCGGGCGATTCAAACAGGCCATGCAGGTAGGTGCCAAAAATCTGCCCGTCCACGCTTTGCGCACCGTCGCAGCGACCGTCATCCAGCTGCACCGCGGCGTTTTCCAACGCCGGTCCAGTGGTCACACCGGCATGAATTTCATAGCCGCTGACCGGCGCGTCTTCGAGCGCCAAACGCCCGCGCACATTACGCAATTGCTTCTCTTCTTCGAGCTGGGTTTCGAACGCCAGCAAGCCCAAACCGGCGCTGGAACCCGGTGCACCTTCGAGGCCCAGCGGGTCGTGGACCTGCTCGCCGAGCATTTGCAGACCGCCGCAAATCCCCAGCACTTTGCCGCCATAACGAAGATGACGACTGATCACGGTGTCCCAGCCATTGGCGCGCAGATACGCGAGGTCGCTGCGCACGCTTTTCGAGCCGGGGAGAATAATCAGGTCGGCCGGTGGAATCGCCTGACCGGGACCGACAAATTGCAGATCCACCTGCGGATGCAAGCGCAGCGGATCGAAATCGGTGTGGTTGCTGATGCGCGGTAGCACCGGCACCAGCACTTTCAGCACCTGGTCGGCCTTGTCGGTCTGACGCTGGTCGATGCCGTCCTCGGCCTCCAGGTGCAGGTCCATCACGTAAGGCAGAACGCCGATCACCGGTTTGCCGGTGCGCGCTTCCAGCCAGTCGAGACCCGGTTGCAGCAACGCGATATCGCCGCGAAACCGGTTGATGATGAAGCCTTTGACCCGCGCCTGCTCGCTGGGCGACAGCAGTTCCAGCGTGCCCACCAGATGCGCAAAAACCCCACCGCGATTGATGTCGGCGATCAGCACCACCGGACAATCCACCGCCTCGGCAAAGCCCATGTTGGCGATATCGCCGGCACGCAGATTGATCTCGGCCGGCGAACCCGCGCCTTCGACCATGACCACCGGATACGCTGCGCTCAGCCGTTCATGAGAGGCCAGCACTGCTTGCATGGCGATGGCTTTGTAGTCGTGATACGCGACCGCGTTCATCGTCGTGACCGCGCGGCCATGGATGATCACTTGAGCGCCGGTGTCGCTGTTGGGTTTGAGCAGCACCGGGTTCATGTCGGTGTGCGGCTCAAGGTTGGCGGCCTGAGCCTGCACCGCTTGCGCACGACCGATCTCGCCACCGTCGGCGGTCACGGCACTGTTAAGCGCCATGTTCTGCGGCTTGAACGGCACGACGCTGACGCCCTGACGCGTGACCCAGCGGCACAATGCCGTCACCAGCGTGCTTTTACCTGCGTCGGAAGTGGTGCCCTGCACCATCAACGTAGTCATTGGGTTTCCTTGGCGTAGGCTTCGAACGCTTGCGCGAGACGTGTCCAGTCGGCTTCATCGGCGGGCAAGCCGAAACGCAGGCTGCCGTTGTTCGTGAACAACCGCAGCAGAATGCCGCGCCGGGCCATGAACTCATGCAACGCTTCGGCGCGGTCGGTGATCAGCCATTGAAACAAGGCGCAGCCGCCCTGGGGCTTGAAACCGTGATGTTCAAGCAGCAGCGCCAAACGCTCGCTGGCCTCTTCAGTGCGAACCCGTTGCCGGGCATGCCCTTCGGCATCCAACAGACAGGCCTGCCCCAGCACCCGCGTCGGCCCGCTGACCACCCACGGTCCCACTTGCTCGGCGAGCAACTTGAGCAACTTGCGCTCGGCCAGCACGAAACCCAGACGCACACCGGCCAGGCCGAAAAACTTGCCGAAGGAACGCAGCACGATCAACCCGACCTGATTGGCAAAAGGTGCCAGGCTCAGCTGCGGTGTGTTGTCCATGAACGCCTCGTCCACCACCAGCCAGCCACCGCGCTGGGCCAGCCGCGAGTGCCAGTCGAGCAGCCGACTCGGTGTCAGGCTCAGGCCGGTTGGGTTGTTCGGGTTGACCACCACCAGCACGTCGAGGCTGTCGAGAAAGAAGTCGACTTCCTGCTCCAGCACTTCACGCACGATGTAGCCATTACGGCGCCACGCTTCGGCGTGTTCGGCGTAACACGGCGAGAGCACGCCGACCTTGCCGGCCCGGCGCAAACGCGGCAGCAACTGGATCGCCATTTGCGAGCCGGCCACCGGCAGCACCTGAGCGGCGCCGTAATAATCACAGGCAGCCTGCTCCAGGCCGTCATCGGTTTCCGGCAAACGCGCCCAGGCCCGCAACGGAATCTCCGGGACCGGAAACGGCCAGGGCGCGAGGCCGCTGGACAGGTCGAGCCAATCGGCTTCGGCGATGCCGTAATCGAGCGCCGCCTTGCGTAACCGACCACCGTGTTCAAGCATAAAATTCAGCCCCCACGCAGAGGATCAGCAACCATAACCATACCCCGCGCTGGACCAATTGCCAGCCGCGGTCGATGGAGTCGGCGTCCGCCGGCACGCCTTCTCCTAGCGGCGGACGCTGATGCAATTCACCGTGATAAATCGCCGCCCCGCCCAACTCGACGCCGAGCGCACCAGCACCGGCCGCCATCACTGGCCCGGCATTCGGACTGTCCCAGGTCGGGCCCTGGGTACGCCAGCATTTCAGCGCCAGTCGGGTTTTGCCCAGCAGCGCGTAGGTCAGCGCCACCAGCCGTGCAGGAATATAGTTGAGGACGTCGTCGATCTTTGCCGCCGCCCAGCCGAAACGTTCGAAGCGTTCATTGCGGTAACCCCACATCGCATCCAGCGTGTTGCTCAAACGGTAGAGCACCACACCGGGCGCACCGGCCACGGCAAACCAGAACAGCGCAGCGAATACCGCGTCGCTGCCGTTCTCCAGGACAGACTCTGTGGCGGCGCGGGCGACTTCGGTTTTATCCAGTTCGCTGGTCTGGCGGCTGACCAGATAACTGACCCGTTTGCGCGCCTCGTCCAGATCATCGCTGCGCAGCGCCTTGGCCACCGGCTCGACGTGTTCACCGAGACTGCGCATGCCGAGGGCGCAATAGAGCACGAGAATTTCGACGATCCAGCCGACATAGGGCGCCCAGGAAAACGCCGTGGCCAGCAGGGTCAGCGGCAACACGGCGATTACCCAGGCAGTCACGCCATGGCTGCGCCAGCCGCGACCTTCACCATTGAAACGTTGCTCGATGCGGTCGGCAAAACGGCCGAACGCCACCAGCGGATGCCAGCGTTTGGGTTCACCCAGCAGCGCATCCAGCGCAACCGCGGCGACACTCAACAACGCCACACTCATTGACTCACTCCCCAATAATTTTCATACAGCAATTCACTGAGCGGACGCGCCTGCGCCCAGCCTTCCAGTACCAGCATCGGCGCCGGATAAAATTCCTTGACCGGGCCTAGACAAAGAACGGCCAACGGCTTGGCACCGGCCGGCATACCCAGCAGGTCCGCCAGGGCTTGCGGCTCGAACAGCGAGACCCAGCCCATGCCCAATCCTTCAGCGCGGGAGGCCAGCCAGAGGTTCTGGATCGCGCAGGACAATGAAGCCATGTCCATTTCCGGCATCGTGCGACGGCCGAAGATGTGACGCTCGCGATCGTCCATCAGCGCGGCGACCAGCACCTCCGCGCAGTCGTTGATGCCTTCGACTTTGAGCTTCATGAATTCATCGGTGCGCTCGCCGAGGGCTTCGGCGGTACGGATGCGTTCTTCTTCCACCAGTAACTGGATCTTGCCGCGCAGGGCTCGATCACTGATGCGGATGAACCGCCAAGGCTGCATCAGGCCGACACTCGGTGCCTGATGCGCGGCTTCGAGCAGGCGCCGCAGCAACTCCGGCTCGACGGTGCCGCCGCTGAAATGACGCATGTCACGGCGTTCGCCGATGGCTCGGTAGACCGCCGCGCGCTCAGCTTCGGAGAAGGCGTTGTCAGTCATGGCCTCTTCGCGAGCAAGCCCGCTCCCACAGTGGACCGCGTTTCTTCAGGCAACACACTTTCTAATGTGGGAGCGACGGTGCGACGATTCGACTTGCTCGCGATGGCGGCCTCAAGGTCAGGCAAAAACAGCGCGGCAATCGCCGATGGATTGGACGGAAAATAAAAGTGCACATACGAGGCAGTCATCCGCCCTTCACGATAAACCGCCTCCGCCCCCCGCCCACCGTTCGGGCTCAAGCCACGAGCAATCGGCTCAAGCTCGGTACTGGTCAGCGAATGGTGATAGGTGTGTCCGCGCAACGAACCTTCCGGCAACTCGACCGCCTGCAACGCCAACGCGGCCAGACGCTTTTGCATCACCGCATCACCGGCCAGCAAGCCGACCAGTTCAGCGCGGGTACCTTCGACATCCGTCAGAGAGTCGAGCAGATACAGCATGCCGCCGCACTCGGCCAACAACGGTTTCCCCGCCGCATGGTGAGCGCGGATGGCGGCCAGCATCGTGGTGTTCTGTGACAGCGCCACATGGTGCAATTCGGGATAACCGCCCGGCAGATAGAGGCTGTCTACCGGCGGCAATTGCGTGTCACGGATCGGCGAGAAAAACGACAACTCGGCGCCCATGGCTCGCAGCAAATCCAGGCTCGCGCCATAGGTGAAGGCAAACGCTTCGTCACGGGCCACGGCGATACGCACGCCGGCCAACAACGGTTCTGTAGCGATCACATCGGGTGCGGCGAATTCTACTGCCGGTGGCAGCGCGACCTCGCAACTGCTGGCCAGTGCGTCAGCCGCTGCATCAAGGCGCAGGTCGAGATCGTTCAACTCACTGGCCTGAACCAGACCGAGATGCCGACTCGGCAATTCGATCCCGGTTTCCCGGGACAAGGCGCCGTACCAGCGCAAGCCTTCAGTGAGGCTGCCTTCCAGTAATTGCGCGTGACGCAGGGTGCCGACGCGGTTGGCCAACACGCCAGCAAACGGCAAGTCCGGCTGATAGCGCGCCAGGCCCAACGCCAGTGCACCAAAGGTCTGCGCCATGGCAGTGCCGTCGATCACGCCCAGCACCGGCACACCGAAGTGCCGCGCCAGATCAGCGCTGGACGGCGTGCCGTCGAACAGGCCCATGACACCTTCGATGAGGATCAGATCGGCTTCGCCGGCGGCTTCCCACAACAGTCGACGACTTTCATGCTCGCCGACCATCCACATGTCCAGTTGATACACCGGCGCACCGCTGGCGCGCTCGAGAATCATCGGGTCGAGGAAGTCCGGGCCGCATTTGAACACGCGCACCTTGCGCCCCTGATTGCGATGCAAACGGGCCAGCGCAGCGGTGACGGTGGTCTTGCCCTGACCGGAGGCCGGCGCGGCAATCAATACCGCCGGGCAATGACGTGGTTGACTCACAATTCGACGCCTTTTTGCGCTTTGATCCCAGCCTGGAATGCGTGCTTGATCACGCCCATTTCGGTGACGGTGTCGGCCAGTTCGATCATCTCCGGTTTCGCACCGCGACCGGTGACCACCACGTGCTGCATCGGCGGACGGGCTTGCAAGTCGCTGAGCACTTGATCGAGATCCAGATAACCGTGCTTGAGCGCGATGTTCAATTCATCCAGCACCACCAGGCCGATCGACGGATCACGCAGCAATTCGCGGGACACCGCCCACGCGGCTTCGGCAGCGGCGATGTCACGCTGGCGATCCTGGGTTTCCCAGGTGAAGCCCTCGCCCATCACATGAAAACGCACCTGTTCCGGGAAGCGCCGGAAGAACAGTTCTTCGCCCGTGCTGCTGCGTCCTTTAATGAACTGCACCACGCCACACTGCATGCCGTGGCCCATGGACCGGGCGAGCATGCCGAAGGCCGAGCTGCTTTTGCCTTTGCCGTTGCCGGTCAGCACCAGCAGCAGGCCACATTCATTCGGGGAATTGGCGATGCGTTCGTCGATCACGGCTTTTTTGCGCAGCATGCGCGCCAGATGACGTTCGTCACGATCGGGGGTATCAGTCATGGGGGAGCTCTCCGTTGAGGCTGGATAACGGCGGGCAGGCACAAGAATAGACGGCAAAAAGCCTGGCATCGCCCACCGTGATGCCGCTGGATGGATCAGGCCGGTCTCCGGGCTCATGAGCGGCATTTTGCCTGACTGCGCGCCTTCCCATGTCTACGACACAGTGGCTCAAGGCGCAGCCTTCACTCATTTACCGTTGCGGGGGCAGCGCCGGGATCGTGAGCCTTCATCAATTGAAGAGATCGCTCACCGGCTTCCCTGTTTCACTCTGTCGACCAAGGTCACAGAGCACCTGAAACAAGCCGCGAAGGTTAGAGGGTTGGGGATGGAGCGTCAATTGAAGACGGGCGGCCTGCGAGCGAATAACTGCCGTCGATCAATTATCTGACGCCAATCTTGTGCCACACTCTCAGCAGTGATATCAAAGAGCCACAACCTGACAACACAATAACAAGGGTGAGCCACATGCAAGGCATGATCATCAGCAATCCGAAGCTGGAATTCCTGCGCCCGGTGCTGGAACGCTGGTTTGACTGTATCGACCGCTACAACGCCGTGCGCGGCGATAACGACACGCCTTACTGGTTCGACGAAAAAGCCAACCTGAGCCTGCTTTCCGCCGCGGCCTGGATGGCGGAAATGGTCACGCTGCAACAAACACCGACCCGTAAACAGACCGAAGAAGGCGAACGCAATGGCCGCGCCGACCTGTTTATCGCGACCAGCGAAGAACGCGCTTACCTTCAGGCGACCCAGCGCTGGCCCCGCGTCAACAGCCTGAACCTGACTCAAGCATTGCAGGACATCACCAGCGACGCCAAGCGCATCAGCTACGCCAGCGACCTGAAACTCGGTTGCCTGTTCGTCGCGCCGCAAAAAACCCAACAAAGCGCCACCCCGGAAGAACTCCAGGACATGGTCGATGACCTGCAAAAGGAACACACCTGCGCGGTGGCCTGGTACTTCCCCTATGCCTATCGCAAGTTGCGCAACGAAGCCGGCAACTATCACCCGGGCATAGCCGTGCTGTTCAAGGAAGCCCGCGGTTGACCCGTTGAACCATCGCGCATCTGCGCTTCTCTATTGATTAGGTCAATGCATTCATAGGGAAGATCAGCATGCGCAAGCCCCAGCTCGCTCTCGTTATCGTGCTCGCCGGAGGGCTTGCCGCCTGTGGTGAAACCGCCAGGCTGCAAGTCTCCGACGGCACCGGCCCGTCGCCCAAGCTACCAGAACCGAACAAGACCCTGATCCCGACGGTAAACATCGCCCCGGCGATCGGCTGGCCGGCCGGCGCGAAACCCATCGCCGCGACAGGGACTCAGGTGGCGGCTTTTGCCGAAGGTCTCGATCACCCGCGTTGGCTCTACGTGCTGCCCAACGGCGACGTGCTGGTCGCCGAAACCAACGCACCACCCAAACCCGATGACGGCAAAGGCATTCGTGGCTGGGTCATGGGCAAAGTCATGGGTCGCGCCGGTGCCGGCGTACCGAGCCCGAACCGCATCACGCTGCTGCGGGACAAGGACCACGACGGCATCGCCGAAACCCGCACAGTGTTTCTGGAAAACCTCAACTCCCCCTTCGGCATGACCCTGGTCGGCAATGACCTGTACGTCGCCGACACGGACCGCTTGCTGCGCTTCCACTATGAAAACGGCGAGACGGCGATCAAGTCACAGCCGATGAAGGTGATCGACCTGCCGGGTGGTGCGCTGAATCACCACTGGACCAAAAACGTCATCGCCAGCAAGGACGGTAGCAAGCTGTACGTCACGGTGGGCTCCAATAGCAACGTTGCCGAAAACGGCATGGACATGGAAGAAGGTCGCGCAGCGATCTGGGAAGTGGATCGCGCCACCGGCAACCATCGCATCTTCGCCTCGGGGATTCGCAACCCAAACGGCCTGGCCTGGGAACCGCGGAGCGGCGCATTGTGGACAGCGGTCAACGAGCGTGACGAGATCGGCAGTGATCTGGTGCCGGACTACATCACTTCAGTGAAGGACGGCGGGTTCTACGGCTGGCCTTACAGTTATTACGGTCAGCACGTCGACATCCGCGTCGAGCCGCAAAACCCCGACCTGGTGGCCAAGGCCATCGCTCCGGACTACGCGGTCGGCCCGCATACCGCCTCGTTGGGCCTGACGTTTGCTGAAGGCAACAGACTGCCGGCGCAATTCAAGGAAGGCGCATTCATCGGCCAGCATGGCTCGTGGAACCGTAAACCACACAGTGGCTACAAAGTGATTTTCGTACCGTTCAGCGCAGGAAAACCGGCCGGACAGCCGATTGATGTGCTCACCGGTTTCCTCAATAACGAGGAAAAAGCCATGGGCCGGCCGGTGGGTGTGGTGATTGATCAGCAGGGTGATTTGCTGGTGGCAGATGACGTGGGCAACAAGGTGTGGCGCGTGTCGGCGGCTAAATAGACAGCCCGTGAACATTTTGGTGGCTTTGCTGGCCTCTTCGCGAGCAAGCCCGCTCCCACATTCGATCTGCAGTGAACACAAAATTTGTGAGCGCCAGAGGTCAAGTATGGGAGCGGGCTTGCTCGCGAAGAGGCCCTCAATGTCACCCAAAAATCACCTGCCTAGCGCTTGCGACACAGCGTGAGGCCATCGCCTACCGGCAACAGCGACAGGTCGACACGCGAGTCATCCTTCAAAGCGCGATTGAGCGCCTGGATGGCTCGGGTGTCTTCGCTCTCGGGATTGTCCTCAAGCACCCGGCCGCTCCACAGCGTGTTATCAAACACCGCCAGACCGCCAACGCGCAGCAAACGCAATGCGTACTCCAGATAGCGTGGGTAGTTGGCTTTGTCGGCATCGATGAAGATCAGGTCGAATGGCGCTTGCCGATCCAGCTGAGCCAGGGTTTCCAGCGCGGGCGCCAGACGCAGATCGATCCGCTCGGCAAGCCCCGCCTCCTGCCAGTAACGGCGCGCGGTGGCGTTGTAGTCGCCAGGTATGTCACAGCAGATCAGCGAACCGTCATCCGGCAATGCAGCCGCCATGCACAAGGCGCTGTAACCGGTAAAGGTGCCCACTTCCAGCAGACGCTTGGCGCCGGTGAGCTTCACCAATAGCGCGAGGAACTGACCTTGCTCGGGTGCCACCTGCCAGCGAGCCATGGGCAGCGCTTGGGTTTCGTCACGCAAACGCTTGAGCAACGGCGTTTCGCGCAGGGAAACGTCGAGCAAGTATTGATACAGGGAATCGTCGAGATTAAGTGTGCGGGCGGTCATGACAACCTCGCGAACTATGGGTTATGCGCCAAGTGCTCAGGTTGCAAAACACGCTTGGCGCTCAGATAGGCTTTCTGCCAGTAAGCTTTGGACAAGCTGTCGAGCTTCACCGTGCCGCCGGTGGCCGGCGCATGGACGAAGCGACCTTCGCCGACGTAGATTCCGGCGTGACTGACCTGAGAACCGCCATTGGTGGCGAAGAAGATCAGGTCACCGGTTTGCAGGCCTTCTTTGCCCACGCTGGCCGCCTGCATGCTGATCATCTCGCGCGTGGTACGCGGCAGAGAAATGCCGGCGACGTCACGGTAAACATAACCGATCAGCCCGCTGCAATCGAAACCCGAATCCGGCGTGTTGCCACCCCAGCGATACGGCGTGCCCACCAGGCCGAGCGCGCGGAACAATACGTCTTCTGCCTCAGGGGAGAATGCCTGGGAGGAACCGAAAACAATGGGCGCGCGAACCACCGGCGCAGGGGGCGGTGTACGGCTGGCGCAGGCGCTGAGCAGCGCTGCGAAGAACATGATTGCGAGGCGGGCCGAGGTCGACATATGCAGAGCATCCTGATCTGGCTGCGGCTTTTTCTGCAGGGGACGCAGAAAAGAAAACCGCCTGCGCAGGACGCAGGCGGTTTGCCATCAATAATGATCAGGATTCTAGCGGCTATGCGGCAAACTTCAAGTAAGACTTTAAGTTCACCTTACAAAATGTCCGCTTACTTGCGTGCCGTGACGATCGCCGGGGACGCAGCCGGTGCCATCGCCAGTGCGCGCTTGGCTTCGATGAAGGTTTTGCTCCAGTAGCTGTCGCCCAGGCTATCGATCCGGACACCACCGCTTTTACGGCTGCTGGAATGGATGAACTGGTTGTCACCCAGGTAGATCCCGGCGTGACTGACACGGCCGCGACGGCCATTGGTGGCGAAAAACAGCAAGTCGCCCGGCTCCAGTTTGCTGCGAGAAACCAGCGGAGCGTCGACGTTGATCATTTCGCGAGTGGAGCGTGGCAGGTTCAGGCCGGCTTGTTCACGAAACAGGTAACCGATGAAGCCGCTGCAATCAAAGCCAGCTTCGGAGGTGCCGCCGAAACGGTAACGGGTACCGATCAGGGACATGCCGCGTTCGAGGATGCTGTCAGCCAGAACCGGAAGCTGGTACGACTTGCCGCCGGCGAAGTCTGCCAGTTCTTTTTCGGTGGCCGCCTCTTCCTGGAAAAGAGCTTGCTGATAAGCGGAAGATTGGGCGGTAGCAGAATTTTTAACCTGCTGTTGTTGCTCTTGCTGGGACACTGGAGAGTGAGCAGCGCAACCGAACAACAGGGTGACGAGTGCGAGGGGCACGAGGGGTGCAAAGCGATTTAGCATGGGCACGACCGTGGCTGATAGTTCTAAAGAAGCCGAGACTATGCCTACTATCAACCTCATTTGCAAATTCAATCGATCTTGATGTGACTTATCGGTTTCTCGTTTACATCTAAGCGCTTAAGCCCGTTTTAGACGTTCGCGCGGCCTACGACCCTGTAGGAAAGCGGAATTCTTGACGCCTGAAATATGCCGAAACCCGCTGCCGGCCTTGGCTTTACCAGCCCAGGGTTTCTTTCAGGAACGGAATCGTCAGCTTGCGCTGAGCTTGAAGGGAGGCCTGATCGAGACGCTCTAGCAACTCGAAAAGCGCACTCATGCTGCGCGTACCGCGGGTCAAGATAAAATGCCCGACTTCATCGGTCAGGTGCAGACCGCGACGAGATGCGCGCAGTTGCAAGGCACGCAATTTGTCTTCGTCGGAGAGCGGACGCATCTGAAAGATCAGCGCCAACGTCAGACGGGATTTGAGGTCCGCCAGCTTCACCGGCAGTTCACGCGGGGATGTCGACGCGGCGATCAACAGGCGTCGACCGCTGTCACGCAGACGGTTGAACAGATGGAACAGCGCCTCTTCCCAATCCGCCCGACCGGCCACCGCCTGCAAATCATCCAGGCAGACCAGTTCGTACTGTTCGAGGTTGTCGAGGATGGCGATGCCGCGATCAAGCAGTTCGGCCAACGGCAAATACACCGCTGGCTCCCCCAGTTGCTCGAAGCGCAGACAGGCCGCTTGCAACAAGTGCGTACGCCCTACCCCGTCCTTGCCCCAGAGATAAATCAGGCTTTCGGTCCAGCCGGCGTCGGCTTCGCATAGCCGCTCGACATAGCCGAGTGCAGC
Source organism: Pseudomonas sp. Irchel s3h14 (assembly GCF_900187425.1). Lineage (GTDB taxonomy): Bacteria > Pseudomonadota > Gammaproteobacteria > Pseudomonadales > Pseudomonadaceae > Aquipseudomonas. The sequence goes on along the minus strand of NZ_FYDJ01000011.1, from coordinate 32,063 downwards.
GGCATTGGCGCCTGGATAGTAATTGATAAAGGTAGCGTCATCACGCAGACGCACACCTAGGGGCAGCTGAATCGGTTTCATGCTGACTGAACAGTTCCAAAGGAACCGTTAGTGGCCTCTGTGTAAAGTTTGCGAAGTTTATACCCGTGAGGCGGGTCGCACAATGCGACAGACCACAAGCAAAATCAAAGGTTTGCGTTAACGCCCTGGTTTTATGACAGTTTCTTTGGCGGCGCATGTGACAGCCGCACGAGGGATCCGGGCCAGCCTGGCATGGAACCAGGCTGCCCGCGATGCTTGATCAGGCCCTCTTAAATCTCGGGCTCATCAACACCGCTGTACATACCCGAATCTTTATACAAATCATGCACATGGCGCACCAGAACCATGATCACCGCCGCCACCGGCAGCGCCAGCAGCACACCGGTAAATCCGAACAGCTCGCCCCCTGCCAGAATCGCGAAGATCACCGCCACCGGGTGTAGACCGATTTTGTCCCCCACCAGCAATGGCGTCAGCACCATGCCTTCCAGCGCCTGCCCCACCATGAACACCGCGACGATACCGAACATGGGATACAGATCGCCGCCGAACTGGAACAGACCGGCAATCAAGGCCGCGCCGATCCCGATGACAAACCCCATGTACGGCACGATCGCCGCCAGACCGGCAATCAACCCGATCAACAGCCCCAGCTCAAGCCCTACCAACATCAGACCGGCCGCGTAGATCACGCCCAACGCCACCATCACCAGCAACTGCCCGCGCACGAATGCACCCAGCACTTCATGGCATTCACCCGCCAGGGTCATAACACGCTCTTCGCGATCACGGGGCAGCAGGCTGCGGATCTTGGCCATCATCAGGTCCCAGTCCCGCAGCAAATAGAAAACCACCACCGGGATCAGCACCAGATTCGCCAGCAAGCCAATCAATGCAAGGCCGGAGGCCGTTGCCTGACTCAGCACAACACCGACAATGTCAGTGGTTTGGCCCATGTGCTCACTGATCGCAGCCTTGAGCTTGTCGAACTTCCAGAAATTATCCGACAGTCCGAATTTCGATTGCGCCCACGGCAGTGCGGTGTGCTGCAACCAGTCGAGCATCTGCGGCGTCAGTTCGTACAAACGAAACAACTGCTTGGCGAGCATCGGTATCAACACCAGCAGCAAGGTCGTGAAGATCAGGGTGAACAGCGCAAACACCGCCACCACGCCCCAGGTCCGAGACAGGCCGGCCTTCTCCAGCCGATCCACCAGCGGATCGAACAGATAAGCCAACAGCAGCGCCACCAGAAACGGCGTCAGAATCGGATGCAACAGCCAGACAAACGCGCAGAGCAGAACCACCCCACCCAACCAGAACCAACGCCGCGTATCGGCCATGTACCACTCCATATGCATCTATATAAAGAAAGAAAACCGTTACCAACGGAATCGCAACTGCGGCACAGGTGCCGGAGTCGGCGCGACTACCGGTGCCGAACCCTCGGCCGGCTGAGCCGGTGCGACTGGCGCCGGCGCTTCACCGGCCGGAACCTCCTGCAACTTCGCCAGTGACAATTGCGCCTTCAACTGTTCGGCGCTGCCACTGACCCGATAGAGAATCCGGTCGCCGTCGACACTTTGCAGGCGCGCACCAAACGGCTCCAGCAAGCGCCCAAGCGTCGCGTAGTGCTCCAGATTCATGCCCTGCACCTCAAGCAGTTGTTCACCCGACGCACCCGGCTTGACGACAAAGCGAGGCGCCAGCCGCTGACTGACCGCCAGCATCACCGCATCGGCCACCGCAGCCTGATCCGCCCCCTCTACGCTGCCCGCCTCCTTCTTGTCGCCCAGCCACAAATGCCACTTGGCCTGCCATTGGCCGCCCTCTTCACGAGCATGTACCGCGAGCAAGGCGTCAGCGTTGTAACGCTCCGATACCCCGCGCAGTGGCGTCGCGTCCGTACCTTCCAGATTCGGTGCCGTGGCGACAATCTGCTCACTCAGATCGGCCAGCGGCAAGCGCAGCGGCAAACCACGGTGTTGTGCTGCTCGACGCAGCGGTGCAGCACTGGCCTGGCCATCGCCGACCAGACTCGAACCCTCGGTAGAGTCGTTCAACCACCAGCCGAGGATCGAAGGCCGGTTCGCCCCCCACAACGACAGCCCGGCACGGCGCAACGCTTGCTCGGTGGTGGCCGGGTCGAAATCGACCTTCAGCACTTCCGGCGGGCCAGCGTCAAAGCCGTACTGACTGATGATTTGCTGCGGGTCCTTGCGCAGTGCCGCCAACCCCGGACTTTGCGCTGCCTTGGGATCCCCGGTCAGACGCAACACCAGCGTATCCAGCGCTTGCTGGGTCGCTTGATCGCGCACCTCAGGGCTTTGACCACTGACAGGCTGACGCACCTGATACAGGTTTTTGACGGTTTCGGCATGACTCGCCAGGCTGACCAATGACAAACAGCCCGCAAACAAAAATCTGGAAAAAAAGCGCATGGAGGATTCCTGACGACAAGAGCGGCTGGAACAGGCCGCGTGAACCGGATTGAGCAAGGCTGTGACCACGCCCCCAAGCAAAACATTCACCCGACCCCGGCAAGTTTTTGCACTGTCATAACGATAGACGGTTAATAGGGATACCTTATACAGCCATGAAGGAGGCGACCAACACGGGCAATGAAGGTTTTTTTAAGCGGATATGCCCCTGCCGTCGGCCTGAGGATGGCCGCTGCCCCTCAAGCCTGATAAAATCGCGCGCCTTCGCAGACCGGCAACAGCCGGGCACCCTGAAATTCGCGGATGGCAATCGCCTTCGTCAGTTTCGGTGGTCCCACTGGACTCGGTCGTTACCCCTGAATCCCCCCTAAAGGCCTGGATCATGAGCAAGCAACCCTCCCTGAGCTACAAGGACGCCGGTGTAGACATCGACGCCGGTGAAGCATTGGTCGAACGCATCAAGAGCGTCGCCAAGCGCACTGCGCGCCCGGAAGTCATGGGCGGCCTGGGCGGTTTTGGCGCCCTCTGCGAAATCCCGGCCGGCTACAAACAGCCAGTGCTGGTTTCCGGTACTGACGGCGTTGGCACCAAGCTGCGCCTGGCACTGAACCTGAACAAGCACGACAGCATCGGCATCGACCTGGTTGCCATGTGCGTGAACGACCTGGTGGTCTGTGGCGCCGAGCCGCTGTTCTTCCTCGACTACTACGCTACCGGCAAACTCAACGTCGAAACCGCGACCCAGGTCGTGACCGGCATTGGCGCTGGCTGTGAATTGTCCGGCTGCTCCCTGGTCGGCGGCGAAACCGCTGAAATGCCAGGCATGTACGAAGGCGAAGACTACGACCTGGCCGGTTTCTGCGTCGGCGTCGTGGAAAAATCCGAAATCATCGACGGTTCCAAAGTCGCTGCCGGCGATGCCCTGCTCGCCCTGCCGTCTTCCGGCCCGCACTCCAACGGCTACTCGCTGATCCGCAAGATCATCGAAGTGTCCGGTGCCGACATCGAAAACATCCAGCTCGACGGCAAACCGCTGACCGATCTGCTGATGGCCCCGACCCGTATCTACGTGAAGCCGCTGCTCAAGCTGATCAAGGAAACCGGCGCTGTGAAAGCCATGGCCCACATCACCGGTGGTGGCCTGCTGGACAACATCCCGCGCGTTCTGCCAAAAGGCGCACAAGCCGTGGTTGACGTCGCAAGCTGGACCCGTCCTGCCGTGTTCGACTGGCTGCAAGAGAAAGGCAACGTCGACGAAAACGAAATGCACCGCGTGCTGAACTGCGGCGTCGGCATGGTCATCTGCGTCGCTCAAGAGCACGTCGAAACCGCGCTGAACGTGCTGCGCGAAGCCGGCGAGCAGCCTTGGGTCATCGGTCAGATCTCCACCGCTGCCGAAGGCGCGGCTCAGGTTGAACTGAAGAACCTCAAGGCTCATTGATGTCCCAGACCTGTGATGTGGTGGTGCTGTTGTCCGGCACCGGCAGTAACTTGCAGGCCTTGATCGACAGCACGCGGACCGGCGACAGCCCGGCCCGCATCGCTGCGGTGATTTCCAACCGCGCCGACGCTTACGGCCTGCAACGCGCCAGGGACGCGGGTATCGACACCCGCACCCTGGATCACAAGGCTTTCGAAGGCCGCGAGGCCTTCGATGCCGCGCTGATCGAACTGATCGACGCGTTCAACCCCAAACTCGTGGTACTGGCCGGCTTCATGCGCATTCTCAGCGCTGACTTCGTGCGCCACTACGCGGGTCGCCTGCTCAACATCCATCCCTCGCTGCTACCCAAATACAAAGGGTTACACACGCATCAGCGCGCGCTGGAAGCCGGCGATACCGAACACGGCTGCTCCGTGCACTTCGTCACCGAGGAACTCGATGGCGGACCACTGGTCGTACAAGCAGTAATACCGGTAGAGTTGCACGATTCGCCGCAGAGTCTGGCGCAGCGAGTTCATACCCAGGAACACCTGATTTACCCGTTGGCTGTACGCTGGTTTGCCGAAGGTCGTTTATCACTCGGCGAGCAAGGTGCTTTACTGGATGGAAAGTTACTCGCGGCCAGCGGCCACTTGATTCGAACCTAGGAGATTTTATGCGTCGCGCCCTGCTCTTCGCTTGCGCTCTGCTCGCACTGCCATTTGCGCAGGCTGCAGAACTTCAACCTTTCTCCGCCAGCTACACTGCTGACTGGAAACAGTTGCCCATGAGCGGCACTGCTGAACGCAGCCTGACCAAGCAAGCCAACGGCGCCTGGAAGCTCAGCTTCAAGGCCTCGATGATGATCGCCAGCCTGACCGAAGAAAGCACCCTGACGCTGGACAAGGACACCTTGCTGCCGCAGTCCTACCACTTCGAACGTGGCGGCCTGGGTAAAGCCAAGAAGGCTGACCTGGATTTCGACTGGACCAACAAAATGGTCACCGGCACCGATCGCGGTGACCCGGTCAAGATCCCGCTCAACCGCGGCATGGTCGACAAATCCACTTATCAGCTCGCCCTGCAGCACGACGTGGCCGCTGGCAAGAAAAGCATGAGCTATCAAGTCGTCGACGATGGTGAAGTCGATACCTATGATTTCCGCGTGCTGGGTTCGGAAAAGGTCGACACCAAAGCTGGCCAGATCGATGCAATCAAGGTCGAGCGCGTGCGCGACCCGACACAAAGCAAGCGCATCACCGTCCTGTGGTTCGCCAAGGACTGGGATTACCTGCTGGTTCGTCTGCAACAGGTTGAAACCGACGGCAAGGAGTACAACATCATGCTCCTCGACGGTACGGTCAACGGCAAGGCTGTCAAAGGCAGCTGATCCGGCTCTACACAAAAATCCGGAATCCGATAAGGGTTCCGGATTTTTTTTGCCTGCTGAAACTCAGATCCGCGCCAGCGCCTGTGCCAGGTCGGCGCGCAGGTCTTCGACATCCTCAACCCCTACGGACAACCGCACCAGCGCATCGCCGATGCCGAGTTGCGCACGAGTATCCGCGGGGATGCTGGCGTGGGTCATGATCGCCGGGTGCTCGATCAGGCTTTCCACCCCGCCCAGGCTCTCGGCCAAGGCAAAGATCCGCACACTCTCGAGGAAGCGCGTGGCACCGGCTAGGTCGCTGTTCAGGTCGAGGGATATCATCCCGCCGAAACCGCGCATCTGCCGCTGCGCCAGGTTGTGCTGCGGGTGCGACGGCAGGCCCGGATAATAGACGCGCGCCACCTGCGGCTGACGCTCCAGCCATTGCGCCAGGTCCAGCGCATTGTTGCAGTGGCGTTCCATGCGCAGCGCCAGGGTCTTCACGCCGCGCAGGGTGAGGAAAGCGTCGAACGGCCCGGCGATCGCGCCTACCGCGTTCTGCAGGAAGCCCAGACGCTCCGCCAGGTCTGCGTTTTGTCCGACCACCGCGATGCCGCCGATCACGTCGGAGTGGCCGTTCAGGTACTTGGTGGTCGAGTGCAGCACGATGTCGAAGCCCAGCTCCAGCGGGCGCTGTATCCAGGGGCTGGCAAAGGTGTTGTCGGCCACACAAATGATGCCGCGCTGGCGGCAGATGCGCGCGATGGCAACGAGGTCAGTGAGGCGCAGCAATGGATTGCTCGGCGTCTCGACCATGACCATCCGCGTGTCGTCCTGCAGCGCCGCTTCGAAGGCCGACAAATCAGTCAGGTCGACGAAGCTGAAGCGATGCCCGGCGCTACGCCGGCGCACTTTGTCGAACAGGCGAAAAGTACCGCCGTACAGGTCGTTGCCGGAGACGATGTGCGAATCAGCATCGAGCAATTCGAGCACGGTGGAAATCGTCGCCAGCCCGGAGGCGAACGCGAAGGCCTGGGTGCCGCCTTCGAGGTCCGCAACGCAACGTTCCAGCGCAAAGCGCGTCGGGTTGTGTGAGCGCCCGTAGTCGAAGCCTTTGTGCACACCGGGGCTCTGCTGCAAATAGGTGGAGTTGGCGTAAATCGGCGGCATCAGTGCCCCGGTGGAAGGGTCGGGCGTTTGCCCGGCATGGATCACACGGGTGGCGAAGGCACGTGGCACAGCGTTTTCATCGTGTTGACTCATGTAAGGGATCTCCGTAAGTGGTTGAGCATGTCGACTCGAGTAATCAAGCCGTGGAAGCCCGAAGCGTCGGCGATGATCGCCACCAGCCCACGGTCGAGCTCCGCGCGTAGTTCAGCCAGACTGGCGCCTGGAGGCAGGGTTTGCAGCTGATCGGTCATCGCGCTGGCCACGCTCATGCGAAAGTGCGAAGCATCTTCCTGCATGCCCAGCAGAATGTCGGACTCGTCGATCACGCCGACCAGCCGCTGTCCGCCCTCCAGCACCGGCAGTTGCGACACATCCGCCAGGCGCATGCGCTGGAACGCGGTGAGTAGCGTGTCGTCCGGGCCTACGCTGATCACCCGACCATCCTCGAAGCGCCGCGAGATCAGGTCGCGCAGATCGCCATAATGTTTGTACTGCAGCAGGCCCTGATCGTTCATCCACTGGTCGTTATAGACCTTCGACAGATAGCGCGTGCCGGTGTCGCAGACGAAGCTGACGACCCGCTTCGGCTCGGTCTGCTCGCGGCAGTAACGCAGCGCCGCCGCCAGCAGTGTGCCGGTCGAAGAGCCGCCGAGTATGCCTTCGGCGCGCAGCAGTTGGCGGGCATGATCGAAGCTTTCCTCGTCACTGATCGAGTAGGCGTGGCGCACGCTGGACAGGTCGGCAATCGACGGAATGAAGTCCTCGCCGATGCCCTCCACCGCCCAGGAGCCGGGCGTGCTCATGGTGCCGCTGCGACTGTATTCGGCCATCACCGAGCCGACCGGATCGGCCAGCACCATGACCAGGTCCGGTTGCACGCGGCGAAAGAAACGGGTCAGCCCGGTCAGCGTACCGGCCGAGCCGACGCCAACGACGATGGCGTCCAGATCATGCTGAGTCTGCGCCCAGATCTCCGGCGCGGTGCTGCATTCGTGGGCCAGCGGGTTGGCCGGGTTGTTGAATTGATCGGCGAAGAAAGCGTCGGGAATTTCCAGCGCCAGCCGCGCCGCAACGTCCTGGTAGTAATCGGGATGGCCCTTGCCAACGTCGGAGCGGGTGATGTGCACCTCGGCGCCCATCGCCTTGAGGTGCAAAACCTTCTCGGTGGACATCTTGTCCGGCACCACCAACACCACTCGGTAACCCTTGGCACGGCCGACCAGCGCCAGGCCAAGGCCGGTGTTGCCGGCGGTGGCTTCGACGATGGTGCCGCCGGGGCGCAGGCTGCCATCGCGCTCGGCGGCGTCGATCATCGCCAGGCCGATGCGATCCTTGATCGAGCCGCCGGGGTTCTGTGATTCGAGCTTGAGGAACAGCGTGCACGGGCCGGTATCGAAACGGCTGACGCGCACCAGCGGCGTATTGCCGATCAGTTCGAGTACGGCGGGTCGGGAGTCGGTGGGCATGTCGTCACCTCGCTACGCAAATCAGCACTGGATGGACAGCGACCGGCGTCGAATCATTGCGCGCCAGTCGCGGCAAAGTATCGCTTGGACCATAGGCCGGGATGGCGCCACCCGCAACCTTGCACAGCCAGCCGGTAGCGTCGCCGGAACGACAAAACCGCTCGGCGTTCAGACCGAAAACCGCGCCACCATCGTATTCAGATCGACCGCCAACCGAGACAGCTCCTGGCTCGCGGCACTGGTTTGATTCGCCCCGGCCGACGTCTGCAACGCCAGATCGCGAATGTTCATCAGGTTGCGATCCACCTCACGCGCGACAGCCGCTTGTTCCTCTGAGGCGCTGGCGATCACCAGGTTGCGCTCATTGATCAGAGTAAACGCCGTGGCGATTTCTTCCAGCGCCGTGCCCGCAGCTTTCGCCACTTCCAGGGTCGAACGCGCGCGCGTGTTGCTCTGCTGCATCGAACTGACCGCCGCATCGGTGCCTTTCTGGATGCCGGAGATCATCTGCTCGATTTCCTGGGTCGATTGCTGAGTCCGGTGCGCCAGCGCTCGCACTTCATCGGCCACCACCGCAAACCCGCGCCCGGCACTCCCGGCCCGCGCCGCTTCGATGGCCGCGTTCAGGGCCAGCAAGTTCGTCTGCTCGGCAATCGAGCGAATCACATCCAGGACTTTGCTGATGCCATAGACTTTCTGCGCCAGGTCCTCGACCTGGGTCGCATTGGCCGTGACATCGTCGGCCAGGGATTCGATGGACAACACAGTCTGATGCACCTGCTCGCGACCGTGCTGGGCGATCCGGTCGGATTCCCGAGACGCTTCGGACGTGGCCACCGCATTGCTCGCAACCTCCTCCACCGCCGCGGTCATCTGATTCACCGCTGTGGCGGCCTGGTCGATTTCCAGGCTCTGCTGATGCAGGCCCCGGGTGGCCTCTTCGGTCACACAACTGAGTTCTTCCGAAGCCGAGGCCAATTGGCTGGATGAGTCGGAAATACGCCGCAGGGTTTCGCGCAAACTCCCCTGCATGCTCTTGAGCGCGTGCAACAGCCGCGCCGGCTCGTCCTTGCCGCTGATGCTGATGTCACCGGTCAGATCGCCGCCAGCCACCCCTTCAGCCACCTTCAACGATTGGGAAAGCGGCACGACGATGCTGCGGGTCAGCAGCAGCGCCAGGCCGATGGTCATCAGCGCCGTCAGGCCGATCATCACCCCGACCCCGACCCGCGAATGGCTGAACACTTGGCGCCCCGCCTCCGTCGCCAGGTTAGCGTTGTATTTGTTCAGTTCGACCAATGCCTTGAGGGTGGCGGCGATTTCATCGGCCAACGGACTCATCTCGCCATTGAGGATGGCAGCCGCCTCTTCCACCCGTCCCTGGGCCGAGAGCGTCATCACCTGAGTCTGGAACTGCAGGTAGTGTTGCTCCGAGGCTTTGAAGCGGTCGAACAGCACACGCTCTTCGGGCAGCACGATCAGCGCGTCATAACGCTGCTGAGGCTCACCCAGATTGCCTTTGAGTTCGTTGAGTTTGCTGACGTTTTGCGCCAACGCCTGCGGGTCGCGATTGATCAGCAGGCGCATGGTCAATGCCCGCAGCCGCAGCATGTCCTGATTCATCTCCCCGACCGCCATTACGCTGGGCAGCCAGTTGTCATCGACCTGATCGGACTGCGCGCGCATGTTCGACATTTGCAGCAGGGCGAACGCCCCCAATCCAAATACCATCAACGCCAGCAAGCCAAAACCCAGGCCCGCGCGCGGCGCAATATTGAGACTTCTGATACTCATTGCTCTGGTTCCTTCCAAAAGCGCTGCATCAACCCTGCAGCGGGTTGCTTAAGAAGGTATCGGCCCGGAGAAATTTTGCGTAAGACGAAAACGTGATATCAAAACGCCTTACTACTCCGATCGTCGAGCGGTAACGATTCAGCGCTCGGCAATGGGCGAGCAAGAAAGTGGAACGCGTAACAGGAGGAGTGCTCTATACCTTCAAGGTCTTTTTTGATCGAATGACTTTTCCTGTTACCTGCGAGGTTTCCCATGACTGTCACCGTCAACACCGTTTCCCACGAAGGTTTTCGTCACAGCGTACAGATCGATGACCATGAACTCTTTGCCGACGTACCGACACTCGCCGGCGGCGAAGGCTCGGCGCCCGAGCCACACGATTACTTCGACGCGGCCCTGGGTGCCTGCAAGGCCCTGACCCTGAAGATGTACGCGAAGAAGAAAGACATCCCGCTGACCGGTGTCACAGTTGAAGTCAAACGTGACAACAGCGAAGAGCAGAAAGGTAAATATGCCCTCCACGTCAAACTGACACTCAAAGGTGTGCTCACCGACGCTCAGCGCGATGAGCTGCACCGAGTGGCCGACCGTTGCCCGGTCCACAAGTTGATGACCACCACCGATGTCAGCATCGAAACGCACCTGTCTGAAGGTGCCTTCAGCCAATAGCGGCAAGGGCTGCGCAAGCGGGTTATGCTCCACGCATTACCCGCACAGCCTGGAATGCAGCATGAACACTCCGCTCGTGATCCGTCCCCGCGCCGAAGATGTCGAAGGCCAACCGATTCTTCGCCCGCTGCCATCAGCCAAATGCCGCAGCGTCGGGCCTTTCGTGTTTTTCGACCACATGCTCGAAACCCGTTATGAGGCGGGAAAAGGCATGAACATCCGTCAGCATCCGCACATAGGTCTGTCGACCCTCACGTACTTGTTCGAAGGAAAAATCCAGCACAAGGACAGCCTCGGCTCCGATCAGGTGGTGGAGGCCGGTGATGTCAGCTGGATGACGGCGGGCAGCGCGATTGCCCACGTCGAGCGCACGCCTGAGGCGTTGAAGGTCAGCGGTTTCACCCTGCACGGTTTGCAGATTTGGCTGGCCTCACCAAAAGATAAAGAGCACGGTCCCGGACACTACAGTCACCATCCGGCGGCCACGCTACCGGTCAGCGATAACCTGGGGGTGAAGATCCGGATGATTGCCGGGTCAGGCTTTTGCCTGGAATCACCGGTCCCGGTGCTTTCTCCTACCTTGTATGCCGAATTGAACCTGCAAACGGCGACCACATTGCTGATTCCCACCGAGCATGAAGAGCGGGCGTTGTATGTGCTGGACGGCGAGGTGCAACTGGATGGCGAGTTGATAGAGCCGCATTCGCTGGTGGTGCTGCCGGCCGGGGAAGAGATGACGCTGTTCGCTGAAAGCGACTGTCATGCCATGCTGTTTGGCGGGGCGCCACTGGATGGACCGCGGCGGATCAACTGGAATTTTGTGGCGAGCGATCCGGTGTTGATCGATGAGGCTCGCCGGCGCTGGGCGACCGGGGATTGGCCGACGGTGCCGGGGGAAAGTGAGCGGATCGAATTGCCAAAAGGACGAAGCGAGCCAACCCCGCTGTAATGATCGTTCCCACGCTCCGCGTGGGAATGCCTCTAGGGACGCTCCGCGTCCAGTGACGCGGAGCGTCACGGGCTGCATTCCCACGCGGAGCGTGGGAACGATCACAAGCGAGGATCAGCCTTTAAACACTTCATCCAGCAAGTTGTGCATCGACGCAAACGCACGCCCCGCCGTCTTCGCGTCATACATCATCATGCCCGGCACATTGGCGCGCGGATCGGTGAAGGAATGCACCGCGCCGCCGTAGCTCAGCAGTTGCCAATCCACGCCTGCCGCGTTCATCTCATCTTCAAACGCCGGCAATTGCTCTTTCGGCACCAGTGGGTCGGATGCACCGTGCAGCACCAACACCGAACCTTTGATATTCCTGGCATCAGCCGGATTCGGCGAATCCAGCGTTCCGTGGAACGACACCGCAGCCTTCACTGGCGCGCCGATACGCGCCAGGTCCAGTGCGCAGCAGCCGCCGAAGCAGAAACCAAAGGTCGCCAGTTTCGAGCTATCGACCGCCGCTTCGTCCTGGATCTGCAGCTGATCGAACGCTGCTTGCATGCGTTTGCGCAACAACGGTCGGTCATGCTTGAGCGGCATCATGGCTGCACCCGCCTCGTCGCCGTTCTGCGGACGGACCGACTGACCGTAGAGGTCCGCGATCAGCACCACATAACCCTTGGACGCCACGGACTTGGCGATCTCCTCGGCACCGGCGCTGACGCCCATCCAGTTCGGCGCCATCAACAAACCGGGGCGTGGGCCTTTGTGGTCGGCATCGAACGCCAGACGGCTTTCATACGACTGGCCATCAATCTGATAAGCGACGGAACGAACAGTGATTTGGCTCATGACTAACTCCCAGTAAAAGACACCAGAATAAAAAAACCCGCCGAAGCGGGTTTTTGTACAACGCAGTTAAACCGACAGTTCAACCAGCAGCTTGTTGAGACGGCGCACGTAGGCGGCCGGGTCTTTCAAGCTGTCGCCGGCGGCCAGGGCCGCCTGATCGAAGAGAATGTGCGACAGATCGCCGAAGCGTTCGTCGCTTTGCTCGTTGTCGAGCTTCTCGATCAGCGGGTGAGCCGGGTTGAATTCGAAGATCGGCTTCGATTCAGGAACCTTCTGACCGCTGGCTTCGAGGATCTGACGCATCTGCATGCCCAAGTCCTGTTCGCCGATGGCCAGAATCGCCGGGGAATCGGTCAGACGATGGGAAACCCGCACTTCAGCGACGGAATCGCCCAGTGCAGTTTTCAGACGCTCAACCAGACCTTCTTTGGACTTGGCGACTTCTTCCGCAGCTTTCTTGTCTTCTTCCGAATCCAGGTTGCCCAGGTCCAGATCACCGCGCGCCACGTCGACAAAGCTCTTGCCGTCGAAGTCGCTGAGGTAGCTCATCAGCCACTCGTCGATGCGGTCGGTCAGCAGCAGCACTTCGATGCCTTTCTTGCGGAAGACTTCCAGGTGCGGGCTGTTTTTGACTTGCGCGTAGGTTTCGCCGGTCAGGTAATAAATCTTGTCCTGACCTTCCTTGGCGCGAGCCAGGTATTCGGCCAGACCCACCACTTGCTCGCCTTCATCACCGTTGGTCGATGCAAAACGCAACAGGCCGGCGATTTTCTCTTTGTTGGCGAAGTCTTCTGCCGGGCCTTCTTTCATGACCTGGCCAAAGTTTTTCCAGAAGCTCTTGTATTGCTCAGGCTCGTTCTTCGCCAGCTTTTCCAGCATGTCGAGAACGCGCTTGGTCAGCGCCGACTTCATGGAGTCGATGATCGGGTCTTTCTGCAGGATTTCCCGCGACACGTTCAGCGACAGGTCGTTGGAATCGACCACGCCTTTGATGAAGCGCAGGTACAGCGGCAGGAACGACTCCGCCTGATCCATCACGAACACGCGCTGCACATACAGCTTCAGGCCTTTCGGCGCTTCACGCTGGTACAAATCGAACGGAGCACGGGCCGGCACGTAGAGCAGCGAGCTGTATTCGAGCTTGCCTTCGACCTTGTTGTGGCTCCAGCTCAGCGGATTTTCGAAGTCGTGAGCGACGTGTTTGTAGAACTCCTGATATTCCTCGTCCTTGATCTCGGTACGCGGACGGGTCCACAGCGCGCTGGCACGGTTGACGGTTTCCCATTCAACGGCCGGTTGCTCTTCGCCTTCAACGGCTGCCACTTCTTTCGGCAACTCGATCGGCAGAGCGATGTGGTCGGAGTACTTCTTGATGATGTTGCGCAGACGCCAGCCATCGGCGAACTCGTCTTCACCGGACTTCAGGTGCAGGACGATACGGGTGCCGCGCTCGGCTTTATCAACGGTGGCAACTTCAAAATCGCCTTCGCCCTTGGACGACCAGTGCACGCCTTCGCTGGCAGCAGCACCGGCACGACGGCTGAACACGTCGACTTTATCGGCGACGATGAATGCAGAGTAGAAACCCACACCGAATTGACCGATCAGGTGCGAGTCTTTTTTCTGATCGCCGGAGAGATGTTTCATGAAGTCGGCAGTGCCGGATTTGGCGATGGTACCCAAGTGGGTGATCGCATCTTCACGGCTCATGCCGATGCCGTTGTCTTCGAGGGTGACGGTTTTAGCGTCCTTGTCGAAGCTCACACGGATTTTCAGTTCGGCGCCACCTTCCAGCAACTCAGGCTTGGACAGGGCTTCGAAACGTAATTTGTCGACAGCGTCAGAGGCGTTCGAGATCAATTCGCGAAGGAAAATTTCCTTGTTGGAATACAGCGAATGGATCATGAGGTGCAGCAGCTGCTTCACCTCGGTCTGGAAGCCCAGGGTTTCCTTTTGAGTTTCCACACTCATGGTCATCAAACTCCAATCAGATGGCAGTGGCCGCGACCTGAAGGGTCGGCGGCGGGTTGTCATCAAAGTTGGGGGCTGAGTTCAGGATTTCAAGGGCTCTTCAATTTTGAAATGAGCGCGGGCTGTGGCAATCGGTTCGGCTTCGGTGCTTTGCCAGGCCGTAATCGCAACATTGGCCACCCGGCGACCCTGCCGGCAAACCTGGCATCTGGCCCAGGTGTCGCGAAACTGCCCGGCGCGAAGATAGTCGAGGGAGAAATCGATGATCTTCGGCACACCCGGCGAGCCGGTGAAAATCAGCAGGTGCAGCGCTGCGGACAGCTCCATGAACCCGGCAATCACCCCGCCATGGATCGCCGGCAATAAAGGGTTACCAATGTTGTCCTTGTTGGCCGGCAAGCGAAACAGCAGGTCATCCCCCACCCGCGAACATTCGACACCGATCAGTTTGGCGTAGGGGATCAGGTGCAACAGCGAGGCGTAGTCGCCCTGCTCATGTGCCTGCTGAAGTTGTTCCTTGAAAGAATCGGTCATTTCGCACCTCCGGCGATGACGCCGCCAAAACCTTTTGCGCCCTTGATGGCTTTGCCCATGCGCATGAAGGTGCCTACTACATGAGCGATGGGCTGCTCGGGATCGTCCTGATAGGCGAAACCGCGAGCAAAGATCACATCTGTGGTCACCCGGTAGCACTGGGCAAAACCGTAGACATCTTTATGCGGCTCGGCGGCGTGCATGTAGTCGATGCGCAGGTCGAGGGTCGGACAAACTTCGAACTCGGGCAGGACGCAGAGGGTGGACATGCCGCAGGCAGTGTCCATCAGCGAGGTAAGCGCCCCGCCGTGAATCACGCCGGTTTGCGGGTTGCCAACAATTTGCGGACTGTACGGCAGGATGACCGTTAGTCCATCACCGCTGGCGCTGTGAACCCGCAGCCCAAGCACCTGACAATGTCGCAGCGCCGATAAAAATCGTGTAGCGCGCTCAAAAACGGGGTTTTCGGCCATTTTGATAAAACTCTTCTTAGTGTTCAGGCAATGCACTAGGCGTTTTTAGTAAAAGTTCCCGTCAGAATAATCTTATATATCTGTCTGAATTGAGGAACTTAACGCTATGGGCTGTGCTCTTAAGGCCAGTAGATATTTTCCATAAGGAGAAACACCCATGCGTAAGACTTTAGCTATTGCCTTGATGTTGACCGCTTCCCTCGGTCTCGCTGCCTGCGATAAAAAATCCGAGGACAAAGCTCAAGATGCAGCCAAACATGCTGAGCAAGCTCAGCAAGACATGAGCAAAGCTCAGGATAAAGTGAACGACGCTGCGAAAGAAAACGCCGAAGCTGCCAAAGCTCAGGCTGAATCGAACGAAGCAGCTACAAAAGAAGCACCTAAAAACTAAAACGGTTTTTAGCGTGATAAAGAAAACCCGCCAAGTGCGGGTTTTCTTTTGCCTGTTTTTTGCAAAGCAGGCGTTACAGCAAAATAGTTTTAAAAGTCGGACTAATCATCAGCAACAACGAACACACTAATCCGACGAACCAAACCAGGCTCCGCTGCCAGGCCAGATCAACCCAATAGCACAGCAAATAAATGATTCGCGTAATCACGAAGATGATTGCCAGCAAGTCGATCAGCCACCCCGCTGTCTGCGTGGTGTGCGCCATCAACACCCCCACCGCGAACAGAATGAATGCCTCAAAACAGTTTTGATGAGCCGCCAACGCACGGGCACCAAAGCCAGTCAGTTGCGCCTGTTGCTGACGCGGCAGATGGTTGTCATAACCGCCCAGGTCATTCATCGCCCTGGCGACTGGAATCTTCGCCACATAAATCAGCAGTGCACTGATAAATACACACCAGAACGGAATACTCATCAAACAGCCTCTTTAATCGCCTCGGGCAATGGCGCCTCTGTAGGTGTATAGACCATCACGTCGAGAACGTCGGAATGAAACTCCCGGCGATACAACACCAGCACCACGCCGGCACTCATCAACATGAACAACCACGGGCTGACGAACCAGGCCAGCATGGTCATGCCGAAGTAGTAGGATCGCAGTCCGAAGTTGAACTGGTTGGCGGCCATGGAAATGACGCGGGCCGCCCGGGCAGCAAAGGCTTTGCGCTCTTGTTCGGAAACGTGACGCTCACCGACCATAGGCGCCGAGCCCACCAGAATGGCCGCAAAGTTGTACTGGCGCATGCACCAGCTGAACGTAAAGAACGCATAGACAAACACCAGCGCCAGGCACAGCAACTTGATCTCCGACATCCCTTGGGATGCCTGTTGCACCATCGGGATATCCGCCAACAACGACACCGCCCGTTCGGAGGCTCCGAGCACCGTGAGAATGCCGGCCAGAATAATCAGTGTGCTGGAGGCGAAGAACGAGGCGTTGCGCTCCAGGTTACCGATCACGCTGGCGTCAGCGATGCGGTTGTCGCGCAACAGCATGCGGCGCATCCAGTCTTCGCGATAAAGGTGCAGCACGCTGGCCAGGCACGCGGTGTCGCGGCCCTTCCACGTCGCATAACGGGTGTAGCCACCCCAGCAGATGGCGAACCAGAGCGCGGCGAGGATGTGGATCATGTTGGCGTGGATGAACGACATGCAGGTCCTTGTGATGTGTTTGGTAAAAGCAATGTAGTGCTTCGACGTTAGCTCAAGGAAAAAGACACTGCACCACCTCCAAAAAAAATGCCCCGTATCGATTGATACGGGGCATTTCCATGTGTGTTCACAGCCCGCTTGTGGCGGGCCATGAAGCGGCTTAAGCCAGTGCTTCTTCGCGCTTGCCCAGCATGCGATCGCAAACCACCGCGACGACCAGGGTCATGACCGACGGCACCAGCCAGGCCAGGCCTTGCTCGCTCAGCGGCAGGTGGGACAACTGAGTCGGCATCCAGTCCGCCAGACCCGCACCCTTGAGGGCGTCGATCAAACCGAAGATGAACGACACCAGCATCACCGGACCGACGATGCGGCCCTGCTCATGCCAGAAGTCCTTGCAGAAGCTCAGGGCGACCAGGGCAATGCACGGCGGGTAGATCGCGGTCAGCACCGGGATCGAGAACGCAATCAGCTTGGTGAGGCCCAGGTTGGACACCAGCAGGGAGAATGCGGCCAGGATGATGACCAATGTCTTGTAGGACAGCGGCAGCACACGGCTGAAGTATTCAGCACAGGCACATGTCAGACCCACCGCCGTCACCAGGCAGGCCAGGGAGATCAGCACCGCCAGAAAACCGCTGCCCAGAGAGCCGAAGGTGTGTTGCACGTAAGCGTGCAACACCGCCGCGCCGTTGGTGGCACCCGCGGCCACTTCATGGCTGCCCGAACCGAGACGGAACAGGCTGACGTAAACCAGCGCCAGACCCACGCCGGCAATCAGTCCGGCGATGATCGCGTAACGGGTAATCAACACCGGCGACTCAACGCCACGGGAACGGATTGCGTTGACGATGACAATACCGAACACCAGCGCGCCCAGGGTATCCATGGTCAGGTAACCATTGATGAAGCCTTGGGAGAACGGTGCCGCCACGTATTCCGGGGTGGCCACGCCGACATCACCGGCCGGCAATGCAAACGCTGCGATGCCGAGCGCGGCCAGGGCGATGATCTTCAGCGGTGCGAGGAAACGTCCTACGGTATCCAGCAGCCGGCCCGGATAGAGCGAGATGAAGAACACCACCAGGAAGTACACCGAGCTATAGAGGAACAGTGCCAGCGGGCTCTCGCCGGTCAGCGGCGCCAAGCCGACTTCGAATGACACGGTAGCGGTGCGCGGTGTCGCGAACAGCGGGCCGACAGCGAGGTAGCACGCAGCAGCCAGCAGGCCACCGGCGACTTTGCCGATCGGGCTGCTCAAGGCATCCATGGCGCCACCGACCTTGGCCAGCGCAACAACGGTGATCACCGGCAGACCGACCGCAGTGATCAGAAAACCCAGCGCCGCCATCCAGACATTTGGACCGGACTGCAGACCGACGATAGGCGGGAAGATGATGTTGCCAGCCCCGACAAACAGGGCAAACGTCATAAAACCAAGTGCCAGGATGTCCTGGCCTTTCAACACTTTCATTAAGGAAATACCACACTACTGAATCGGAATTTAGAGAGGGATTTCCCTGAGGGGTGAGGGAAATGCTGTCGGTCCGTATAGGACTGACCCGTTTAGCGCGTAGCAACCTTGTGGGCCGCGGACGCAAAAATGGCTGCTAGCCTAACGAATTTGCCCGACAAACGCACTGTTAGGGTGCGATCTATCCGATATGCGACATTCCCGTGTCGCGTTTACATATATAAATTTCCTACCTCCGCACAGATCGTTCCCACGCTCTGCGTGGGAATGCATCCCGTGACGCTCTGCGTCACATCCAAAGGCGGAACGCGGAGCGTCCCCGGCGGCATTCCCACGCGGGAGCGTGGGAACGATCACCAGAAACGACAAAGGCCACCCGAAGGTGGCCTTTGTTTGGTGAAGCGTCAGATAAGCGCGAGGCTTACTTGATCGCCCAACCGGTCAGCTCGGACAAAGCCTTGCCGATGTCTGCCAGCGAACGCACGGTTTTAACGCCTGCGTCTTCCAGGGCAGCAAACTTCTCGTCTGCAGTGCCTTTGCCGCCAGAGATGATTGCGCCAGCATGGCCCATGCGCTTGCCCGCAGGGGCAGTCACACCAGCGATGTAGGAAACAACCGGCTTGGTCACGTGTGCCTTGATGTAGGCAGCCGCTTCTTCTTCAGCCGAACCGCCGATCTCACCGATCATAACGATCGCTTCGGTCTTCGGGTCTTCCTGGAACAGCTTCAGGATGTCGATGAAGTTCGAGCCCGGGATCGGGTCACCGCCGATGCCGACGCAAGTCGACTGACCGAAACCGGCGTCAGTAGTTTGCTTCACAGCTTCGTAGGTCAGGGTGCCGGAACGGGAAACGATACCGACCTTGCCTGGCAAGTGAATGTGACCTGGCATGATGCCGATCTTGCATTCGCCTGGAGTGATCACGCCTGGGCAGTTAGGACCGATCAGGACTACGCCCAGCTCGTCGCACTTGACCTTGGCATCCAGCATGTCCAGGGTAGGAATGCCTTCAGTGATGCAAACGATCAGCTTGATGCCGCCGAATGCTGCTTCCAGGATGGAGTCCTTGCAGAAAGGAGCTGGAACGTAGATCACGCTGGCGGTGGCGCCAGTGGCAGCTACAGCATCTTTCACGGTGTTGAACACTGGCAGACCCAGGTGCTCGGTGCCGCCTTTGCCCGGAGTTACGCCACCAACCATCTTGGTGCCGTATTCGATGGCTTGCTGGGTGTGGAAACTACCTTGCGAACCGGTAATACCCTGGCAGATAACTTTGGTGTCTTTATTGATCAGGACGCTCATTATTTGCCCTCCGCAGCTTTGACAACTTGTTGAGCAGCGTCGGTCAGGCTGGTAGCAGCGATGATGTTCAAACCGCTTTCTGCCAGTACTTTAGCGCCCAGCTCAGCGTTGTTGCCTTCAAGGCGAACAACAACCGGGATTTTCACGCCGACTTCTTTCACAGCGCCGATGATGCCTTCGGCAATCATGTCGCAACGAACGATGCCGCCGAAGATGTTGACCAATACTGCAGCGACGTTAGTGTCGGACAGGATGATCTTGAACGCTTCGGTAACGCGTTCTTTGGTAGCACCGCCGCCCACGTCGAGGAAGTTGGCTGGTTTGCCGCCATGCAGGTTGACGATGTCCATGGTACCCATGGCCAGGCCAGCACCGTTGACCATGCAACCGATGTTGCCTTCCAGTGCTACGTAGTTCAGTTCGAACTTGGCAGCGTGCGCTTCGCGCGGATCGTCTTGCGACGGATCGTGGAAAGTCTTCAGCTTAGGCTGACGGTACATGGCGTTGGCGTCGATGTTGATCTTGGCGTCGAGGCAATGCAGATCGCCGTCAGCCTTGATCACCAGCGGGTTCACTTCCAGCAGAGCCAGGTCGTGATCCTTGAACAGCTTGGCCAGACCTACGAAGATCTTGGCGAACTGAGCAACTTGCTTGCCTTCCAGACCCAGCTGGAATGCCAGCTCGCGACCCTGGAATGGCTGAGCGCCAACCAGTGGATCGATAGTGGCCTTGAGGATTTTCTCAGGGGTGTCGTGAGCGATTTTCTCGATGTCCACGCCACCTTCGGTGGAAGCCATGAACACGATGCGACGGCTCGAACGGTCAACGACAGCGCCCAGGTACAGCTCTTTAGCGATATCAGTGCACGATTCAACCAGGATCTTGGTGACTGGCTGGCCATTGGCATCAGTCTGGTAAGTCACCAGACGCTTGCCCAACCACTGTTGAGCGAATGCTTTGGCGTCTTCTTTGCTGCGAACCAGCTTAACGCCGCCCGCTTTACCGCGACCACCTGCGTGAACCTGGGCTTTGACAACCCATTCGGTCCCGCCGATTTTGTCGCACGCTTCTGCTGCTGCTTCCGGGGTGTCTACGGCGAAACCCTGGGATACTGGCAGGCCGTATTCAGCGAACAGCTGCTTACCCTGATACTCGTGAAGATTCATGCTTATTACCGTCTTCGTTAGGTACTGCGCATTCGGTGCTGCACTTGTTCAAGTGCCGCACCACCTGTGACTGCTGCTTGCGTAGGTGTTCCGGATAACCGGTGAGACTACGCAAGGCTGCGTCCGGCGGACATTCCGCGGTGAGTCTTGCACGCAAGGCTCACGACGGGCCTTCCGCCGTGGTTTCTTATTGTCTTGTCTTAACGCTTCTTGCGGTTGGCAATGTGGATGGCGCCGCCATTCACAGCCAGAGCTGCTTCGTGCAAGGCTTCGGACAGGGTCGGATGGGAGAAAACCATCATGCCCAGGTCTTCAGCGCTGGTGCCGAATTCCATACCGATCGCGCCCTGCTGAACCAGTTCTGCAGCGCTCGGGCCAATCACGTGGACGCCCAATACGCGGTCAGTCTTGGCATCAGCGATGACTTTCACGAAACCGCCGGTATCGTTGGCTGCCATGGCACGGCCACTGGCTGCGAACGGGAAGGTGCCAACGTTAACTTCAACGCCTTCAGCCTTCAAGACCTGCTCGGTTTTGCCGACCCACGCGATTTCCGGGTGAGTATAAATAACAGACGGGATCAGGTCATAGTTGATTTGGGCTTTGTGGCCCTTGATGCGCTCAACCACCATGATGCCTTCTTCGGACGCCTTGTGCGCCAGCATCATGCCGCGAACCACGTCGCCGATCGCGTAAACGCCCGGCACGCTGGTCGCGCACTGGTCGTCAACGAAAACGAAGCCACGTTCGTCGATGTTCACACCGCTGTCAGCTGCCAGCAGCTCGGTGGTCACCGGACGGCGACCAACGGCAACGATCAGCTTGTCGAACGTGATGTTCTGTTCGCCATTGGCATCGGTGTAGTTCACGACAACTTCGTTGCCGTTCACTTTGGAACCGGTGACGCGAGCGCCCAGCTTGATGTCCAGACCTTGTTTGGTCAGGGTCTTGTAGGCTTCTTTGGAAACGGCGTCGTCAGCCGCTGGCAGGAACTTCTCCAGGGCTTCCAGAACAACCACTTCGGAACCCAGACGGGACCAGACCGAACCCAGCTCCAGACCGATTACGCCAGCGCCGATCACGCCCAGACGTTTTGGAACCGATTGGAATTCCAGTGCGCCCGTCGAATCGACGATTACGTTCTGGTCAACCGGAGCCGGTGGAATGTCGATCGGACGCGAGCCCGAAGCCAGAATCACGTTCTCGGCTTCGATGATTTCGACGGTGCCATCTGGCTTGGTCAGCTCGACTTTCTTGCCGGCCAGCAGTTTGCCGTGGCCTTGCAGGGAAGTGACGCCGTTCGCCTTGAACAGGGTGGCAACGCCAGAGGTCAGGCCTTTGACGATGTTGGCTTTACGGCCAACCATTGCCGCCACGTCCATGGTCACGCCAGCGTGATTGATACCGTGGATCGCGAAGCCTTCTTTGGCTTCCTTGTACTTCCAGGAGCTGTCCAGCAGCGCCTTGGATGGAATGCAGCCGACGTTCAGGCAAGTACCGCCGAGGGCCAGTTTGCCTTCCTTGTCGGTGTATTTCTCGATGCAGGCAGTGGAGAGGCCCAGTTGCGCTGCTTTAATGGCAGCCACGTAGCCGCCAGGGCCCGCGCCAATCACTACCACGTCGAATTTCTGAGTCATGTGTCATTCCTTCTCGAATCAAACCGGACGGGCCCTTTTGAGGACCGTCGTGGGACGAAGCTGGTCATTACAGATGGGCCGTCCATCACTGGACGGCCCGTGCAACGAAATCAGATATCCAGCAGCAAACGAGCCGGGTCTTCCAGCAGGTTCTTGATGGTAACCAGGAAGGTCACAGCTTCTTTGCCATCGATCAGACGGTGATCGTAGGACAGAGCGAGGTACATCATCGGACGGATTACAACCTGACCGTTGATCGCCATAGGACGCTGCAGAATGTTGTGCATGCCCAGGATGGCCGCTTGCGGCGGGTTGACGATCGGGGTCGACATCATCGAACCGAAAGTACCACCGTTAGTGATGGTGAAAGTACCGCCGGTCATCTCGTCCATCGACAGTTTGCCGTCACGAGCCTTCTTGCCGAAGGTGGCGATGCCGCCTTCGATTTCAGCCAGGCTCATCAGTTCGGCGTTACGCAGAACCGGAACAACCAGGCCGCGGTCGCTGGAAACAGCAACACCGACGTCAGCGTAGCCGTGGTAAACGATGTCAGCACCGTCGATCGAAGCGTTGACCGCAGGGTAGCGTTTCAGCGCTTCGGTGGCAGCCTTGACGAAGAACGACATGAAGCCCAGGCGCACGCCGTTGTGGGACTTCTCGAACAGGTCCTTGTACTTCGAACGCAGCGCCATGACTTCGGTCATGTCGACTTCGTTGAAAGTGGTCAGCATCGCCATGTTCGATTGAGCTTCAACCAGACGCTTGGCGACGGTGGCCCGCACGCGGGTCATCGGTACGCGCTTCTCGATGCGATCGCCGGCAGCGAACACTGGAGCAGCAGCGGCAGGAGCAGCTGCCTTGGCAGGCGCGGCAGCTGGAGCGGCTTTCTTGGCAGCTACAGCGGCAACAACGTCTTCCTTGGTCACACGACCGCCTTTGCCAGTGCCGGCAACGGAAGCGATGTTGATACCGTTTTCTTCAGCCAGCTTGCGAGCAGCCGGTGCAGCAACAGGATCATCTTCGCCTTCAGCGGCTGGAGCAGCAGCTTGTGCAGCGGCCGGAGCAGCGGCAGCAGCTGGAGCGGCAGCAGCGCCGCCCGCTTCGATGGAGCCCAGGACTTCGTCGGACAGAACGACGTCGCCTTCGTTCTTGACGATCGCGCCCAGCACGCCATCAGCGGTGGCCAACACTTCCAATACGACTTTGTCAGTTTCGATGTCGACGATCAGGTCGTCGCGCTTGACGGCGTCGCCCGGCTTTTTGTGCCAGGTGGCAACGGTGCCATCGGCAACCGATTCCGGGAAAGTGGGGGCTTTGATTTCGATAGCCATTATCTGTGGGTCCTTAAATTCGGTTTCAGGTGCGCGAAGGCGTTAAACAGTAAAGGCGTCTTGCAGCAGTTTTTCCTGCTGCTCAGCGTGCATCGATGCATAACCACAAGCAGGTGCAGCAGAAGCATCACGGCCCGCGTACTCGAGTACGAGAGACTTGTTGTGATTGCCAACGATGCGGCGCATGTGGTGTTGGCTGCAGTACCAGGCACCCTGGTTCATCGGCTCTTCCTGACACCAAACGATATGTTTGAGGTTGGTGTACGGAGCCAGGACTTCGTTCAAGTCGTCCTCAGGGAATGGGTACAGCTGCTCGATACGCACGACGGCGATGTCGTCACGACCTTCGGCACGGCGTTTTTCCAGCAGGTCGTAGTAGACCTTGCCGCTACACAGAACAATGCGCTCGACCTTTTTCGGGTCTTGAACATCGATTTCCGGGATAACGGTCTGGAACGAACCTTCGGCCAGATCTTCCAGGGTCGAGATGGCCAGTTTGTGACGCAACAGCGACTTCGGAGTCAGAACGATCAACGGCTTGCGCAGCGGGCGAATCACCTGACGACGCAGCAAGTGGTAGATCTGAGCCGGCGTAGTCGGGACGGCGACCTGAATATTGTGCTCGGCGCACAGCTGCAGGTAACGCTCCAGACGAGCCGAAGAGTGCTCCGGACCCTGACCTTCATAACCGTGCGGCAGCAGCATGGTCAGACCGCAGAGACGGCCCCACTTGTGCTCGCCACTGGTGATGAACTGGTCGATAACCACTTGGGCACCGTTGGCGAAGTCGCCGAACTGGGCTTCCCAGATCACCAGCGCCTCAGGCGTGGTGGTCGAGTAACCGTATTCGAACGCCAGCACGGCTTCTTCGGACAGGAACGAATCGTACAGGTCGAAACGTGGCTGGCCCTTGTACAGGTTTTGCAGCGGGACGTAGGTACCCGCGTCTTTCTGGTTGTGCAAGACAGCGTGACGGTGCGAGAACGTACCGCGACCGATGTCCTGACCCGTCATGCGAATCGGGTGACCTTCGAACGCCAGGGTCGCGTACGCCATGGTTTCGGCGTAACCCCAGTTGATCGGCAGGCCGCCGGCTTGCATTTTCTGACGGTCTTCGTAGATTTTCGAGACCTGGCGCTGAACCACGAAGCCTTCCGGAATTTCCAGCAGCTTGGCGGACAGTTCCTGCAAGGTTTTCAGATCGAAGCGAGTGTCGTGACGCGCGGTCCAGGCGTGGCCCAGATACGGACGCCAGTCCACGAACAACTCTTTGTTCGGCTCTTTGACCAGGCTTTTTACAACATGCAGACCGTTGTCCAGCGCATTGCGGTATTCGTCGACTTTCGCCTGAACACGCTCTGCGTCCAGCACACCGCCCTGAGTCAGACGATCGGCATACAGCTCACGGGTGGTGCGCTGTTTGGTGATCTGCTGATACATGATTGGCTGGGTGCCGCTTGGCTCGTCGGCCTCGTTGTGGCCACGACGACGGTAGCAGACCAGGTCGATCACCACGTCACGCTTGAACTGCATGCGGTAGTCGATGGCCAGCTGGGTCACGAACAACACGGCTTCCGGATCATCACCATTCACATGGAGGATCGGCGCCTGGATCATTTTCGCAACGTCGGTCGCGTACTCGGTGGAACGCGAGTCCAGCGGGTTGCTGATGGTGAAACCGACCTGGTTGTTGATCACGATGTGCACGGTGCCGCCGGTCTTGAAACCGCGGGTCTGCGACATCTGGAAGGTTTCCATGACCACACCCTGACCGGCGAATGCCGCGTCACCGTGGATGGAAATCGGCAGAACCTTCTCGCCGGTAGGGTCGTTACGACGATCCTGACGGGCGCGAACCGAACCTTCGACCACCGGGGAAACGATTTCCAGGTGGGACGGGTTGAACGCCATGGCCAGGTGAACTTCACCGCCAGTGGTCATCACGTTGGACGAGAAGCCCTGGTGATACTTAACGTCACCGGAACCCAGCTCGACCTTCTTCTTGCCTTCGAACTCGTCGAACAGCTCGCGCGGGTTCTTGCCGAAGGTGTTGACCAGCACGTTCAGACGACCACGGTGGGCCATGCCGATAACGATTTCCTTGGTGCCGTAGGAACCGGAACGCTGGATCAGCTCGTCGAGCATCGGAATCAGGCTCTCGCCGCCTTCCAGACCGAAACGCTTGGTACCCGGGTATTTGGTACCCAGGTATTTTTCCAGACCTTCGCCGGCAGTCACGCGCTCAAGCAGGTGGCTCTTGATGTCGGCGGAGTACGTCGGACGGCCGCGCACGCTTTCCAGACGCTGCTGGAACCACTGGCGCTGCTCGGAATCGGTGATATGCGTAAATTCAGCGCCGATGGTGCGGCAATATGTCTGCTGCAACGCTTCGTGAATTTCGCGTAGGCTCGCTTCCTCTTTGCCGATGAACAGGTCGCCGGCACGGAAGGTCGTATCAAGATCGGCATTGGTCAAGCCGTAATGATTGATCGACAGGTCTGCAGGTGCAGGACGCTGCCACAGCCCCAGCGGGTCAAGCTGGGCTGCCTGGTGGCCACGCATACGGTAGGCCTGGATCAATCGCAGCACTTCAACTTGCTTCTTCTCGTGCTCACTGCTCACGCTGCCGGCGGAAACCGGTTGGGCGCGGCGCTGGTTCTTTGCCAGCAAGACGAAATGATCGCGAATTGTGGAGTGCGAAACATCGGTGGCAGTGTTGCCGTCAGCAGGCAACTTCTGGAAGTAGGTGCGCCACTCTTCTGGCACAGCGTTAGGGTCGTGCAGGTAGAGCTCGTAGAGCTCTTCCACATAGGCAGCGTTACTACCGGATAGGTAGGCGCTGTTCCACATGCGCTGCATCACGCTTTCTTGCATGCTTGGTCACCCTCGGTTAGGGGAACACCACCGGCGTCGACACCGAGCACACTTGCAGAAGTCCGAATGCAGCGACTAAAACAAGCCACTTAGGATCACGCTGATAGTCCGGGTACCAGCCCGGATGCCCCTGCTTGTCTCATTTCTTCAAAATAAGAGCCGCAGCCTTATAAGCTGCTGCTCAGGTTAAAACTACGGCGCCGGTTGAAGCCTGCGCCGTAGCATCTACGGGTACTGCGGTCCTACGGGTACTGCTGAATCACACGCCGCTTTGCAGCAACATGTGACGTACGTGACCGATGGCCTTAGTCGGGTTCAGGCCTTTCGGGCAAACGTTGACGCAGTTCATGATCCCGCGGCAGCGGAATACGCTGAACGGGTCATCCAGCGAAGCCAGACGCTCGGCAGTCTTGGTGTCGCGGCTGTCTGCCAGGAAGCGATACGCTTGCAGCAGAGCAGCTGGACCCAGGAACTTGTCCGGGTTCCACCAGAAGGACGGGCAAGAGGTCGAGCAGCAAGCGCACAGGATGCACTCGTACAGACCGTCGAGCTTTTCACGCTCTTCAGGGGTCTGCAGACGTTCGATGGCCGGAGCCGGCGTGTCGTTCTGCAGGTATGGCTTAACCTTTTCGTATTGCTTGTAGAAGATGCTCATATCGACGACCAGGTCACGAATAACCGGCAAACCTGGCAGAGGACGAACGATCAGCTTGTTACCTTTTACGACAGCGGACAGCGGCGTGACGCACGCCAGAGCGTTTTTGCCGTTGATGTTCATGCCGTCGGAACCGCAAACACCTTCACGGCAAGAGCGACGATAGGAGAACCCTTCGTCCTGCTCTTTGATCAGGGCCAGCACGTCCAGCACCATCAGGTCTTTACCACCGGTATCGACCGAAAATTCCTGCATGAACGGCGCAGCGTCCTGATCAGGGTTGTAGCGATAAACACTGACTTTCAACATGGCGGCCACCCTTAATAAGTCCGAATCTTAGGTTCAAAAGTCGGAACAGTCTTCGGCGAGAAGTTCACAGCACGCTTGGTTACGCGCTTGTCACCCGGGAAGTACAGGGTGTGGCACAGCCAGTTTTCGTCGTCGCGATCTTCGTAGTCTTCACGGGCGTGAGCGCCGCGGGACTCTTTGCGGATCTCTGCGGCGATGGCGGTAGCTTCGGCCACTTCCAGCAGGTTCTGCAATTCCAGAGCTTCGATACGAGCGGTGTTGAACGCCTGGCTCTTGTCGTTGATCTTGACGTTGGCGATACGGCCACGCAGATCAGCCAGCTGAGCAATACCCTTCTGCATGTATTCGCCGGTACGGAATACACCGAAGTAGTTCTGCATGCAGCTTTGCAGCTCTTTACGCAGGGTGGCGACGTCTTCGCCTTCGGTACGCGAGTTCAGGCCATCGAGACGCGCCAGGGCAGCATCGATGTCGGACTGGCGAGCGCGGGTGTAGTCGACGCCTTCTTTCAGGGTCTGTTCCAGGAACAGGCCGGCTGCACGGCCGAACACCACCAGGTCGAGCAACGAGTTGCCGCCCAGACGGTTGGCACCGTGAACCGATACGCAGGCCACTTCGCCTACTGCGAACAGGCCCGGGATGATCTGGTCAACGCCGTTTTCATCCTGAGTGATTGCCTGACCATGAATGTTGGTCGGCACGCCGCCCATCATATAGTGGCAGGTTGGAACGACCGGAATCGGCGACACGGCTGGATCGACGTGGGCGAAGGTCTTGGACAGTTCCATGATGCCTGGCAGACGGCTGTGCAGAACTTCTTCACCGAGGTGATCGAGTTTCAGCATTACGTGGTCGCCATCCGGACCGCAACCGTTGCCGGCGATGATTTCTTTAACCATCGAGCGAGCAACAACGTCACGACCAGCAAGGTCTTTGGCGTTCGGAGCATAACGCTCCATGAAACGCTCGCCGTGCTTGTTGATCAGGTAACCGCCTTCACCGCGGCAACCTTCAGTAACCAGTACACCGGCGCCGGCGATGCCGGTCGGGTGGAACTGCCACATTTCAATGTCTTGTACCGGCACGCCAGCACGCAGAGCCATGCCGACACCGTCACCGGTGTTGATCAGGGCATTGGTGGTGGACGAGTAGATACGACCTGCACCGCCAGTCGCCAGTACAGTGGCGTTAGCGCGGACGTAGGAAGTTTCGCCAGTTTCGATGCAGATGACGATCATGCCGACAAAGGCACCATCTTCGTTCTTCACCAGGTCGACACCGTAGTATTCGTTGAGGAATACGGTGCCGGCCTTCAGGTTGGCCTGGTACAGGGTGTGCAGCAGTGCGTGACCGGTACGGTCGGCAGCGGCGCAAGTACGTGCAGCCTGGCCACCTTTACCGAAGTCTTTCGACTGACCGCCGAACGGACGCTGATAGATGCGACCTTGTTCGGTACGGGAGAACGGCAAGCCCATGTGCTCGAGCTCGAAGACCGCTTCCGGGCCTACGGAACACATGTATTCGATAGCGTCCTGGTCACCGATATAGTCGGAACCCTTGACGGTATCGTACATGTGCCAGCGCCAGTCATCGTTCGGATCTGCCGAGGCGATGGCGCAGGTGATGCCACCCTGAGCGGATACAGTGTGCGAACGAGTCGGGAAAACCTTGGTAACTACGGCAGTCTTGTGACCGCCCTGTGCCAGCTGCAGAGCAGCGCGCATACCAGCACCGCCGCCGCCAATGATGATGGCGTCGAACGAAAGTGTATTAACTGTATTAGACATGAATCAGATACCCCAAAGAATCTGCACACCCCAGACGAAGTACGCGAACATCGCGACGCCGCATACCGCCTGGAAGAGGAAACGTACTGCAGTCGCGGACTTGCCCAGCGCCATTGGCGTCAGGTAGTCGGTCGCGATGGTCCACATGCCGACCCAGGCGTGAGCGCCGAGGGCAACGAGGGCCAGGAGACTGAAGATACGCATTCCGTTGTGGGCGAACAGGCCATGCCATTGGGCATAGTCAATACCAGGGTTCGCAACGAGGTATCCGATCAGGAAGATGAAATAAGCCGCGAGAACGACCGCAGACACACGCTGTGCCATCCAGTCATAGAGGCCTGAACGCGACAGGTTCGTAACGCTGGTTACCATATCCAAACTCCCGCCAGAACGATCAACACCGCAGACACGGCGATAATGATTTTCGAGCCCAGCGTGCCGCCTTCCAGCGTCTCACCGATGCCCATGTCCATGATCATATGGCGCACACCGGCTACCAAGTGATACAGAAGAGCGGACAGGAGGCCCCATGCTACGAACTTGGCCAGAGGGCTGGTCAAGGTTGCCTTCACGTCGGCAAAACCTTCCTCGGAACCCAGGGATTTGCTCAATGCATACAGCATGAAGCCAAGGCCCAGGAAGAGGATGATGCCGGAAACACGGTGAAGAAACGACGTAACGCCGGTGATGGGGAGTTTGATGGTCCTTAGGTCTAGGTTTACAGGTCGTTGGCTTTTCACGGCTTTTTTTCACACTGAAGAGCCCCTAACAATCAGGGCAAAGTTGTTGGGGAGTGCACTGGTCAGGTAACCACCACCCAGGGATGCGACCCCCAATAAAGCAGGCCCAAAAGCCCCTGGCGGTCGGTGGCCGAGTATAGACAGTTAGGCTACTAATGACAACGCGTTCGCCTTCCCCTAATAGCTCATTGCACAAGTCGTATAAAAGGCGTAAATGGCAGTCAATTTCGAGGAAAAAGTCCGGTTAAAGCCTTCTGGAGCAAGACTTTAGGCAAATTGACATTCGAATTTATCTCACTATAGTGGTGCGGGCCCTGCGTGGGGGGTCTGTCTGATGATTTCAAGCATAAATAGGAGGCCACATGGCTGACAAAAAAGCGCAGTTGATCATCGAGGGCGCAGCCCCCGTCGAGCTGCCCATTTTAACCGGCACCGTTGGTCCCGATGTTATCGATGTTCGGGGCCTGACGGCCACGGGCCGTTTCACCTTTGACCCTGGTTTCATGTCGACAGCTTCCTGCGAGTCGAAGATCACCTATATCGACGGCGACAACGGCATTCTGCTGCACCGCGGCTACCCGATCGAACAGCTGGCTGAAAAGTCGGACTACCTGGAAACCTGCTATCTGCTGCTCAACGGCGAATTGCCGACCGCAGAACAGAAGGCCCAGTTCGTCAGCACCGTGAAGAACCACACCATGGTTCACGAGCAGCTGAAGACGTTCTTCAACGGTTTCCGTCGCGACGCCCACCCAATGGCCGTCATGTGCGGCGTAGTCGGCGCCCTCTCGGCCTTCTACCACGACTCCCTGGACATCAATAACCCGCAGCATCGCGAAATTTCCGCGATCCGTCTGGTTGCCAAGATGCCAACCCTGGCAGCGATGGTTTACAAGTACTCCATGGGCCAACCCATGATGTACCCGCGCAACGACCTGACGTACGCGGAAAACTTCCTGCACATGATGTTCAACACCCCGTGCGAGATCAAACCGATCAGCCCGGTACTCGCCAGCGCCATGGACAAGATCTTCATCCTCCATGCCGACCACGAGCAGAACGCATCGACGTCCACCGTACGCCTGGCCGGCTCTTCGGGTGCCAACCCGTTCGCCTGTATCGCCGCCGGCATCGCTGCACTGTGGGGCCCTGCCCACGGCGGCGCGAACGAAGCTGTTTTGACCATGCTCGATGAAATTGGCGATGTATCGAACATCGACAAGTACATCGCCAAGGCCAAGGACAAGAACGATCCGTTCAAACTGATGGGCTTCGGTCACCGGGTTTACAAAAACCGCGACCCACGCGCAACAGTCATGAAGCAGACCTGCGACGAAGTGCTGAAAGAACTGGGCATCACCAACGATCCGCAACTCGAACTGGCCATGCGCCTGGAAGAGATCGCCCTGACCGACCCGTACTTCATCGAACGCTCGCTGTACCCGAACGTCGACTTCTACTCGGGGATCATCCTCAAGGCGATCGGCATTCCAACCAGCATGTTCACCGTGATCTTCGCCCTGGCGCGGACTGTCGGCTGGATCTCCCACTGGAAAGAAATGCTCTCCAGCCCGTACAAGATTGGCCGTCCGCGCCAGCTGTACACCGGCTACGAGTCGCGTGATATCACCAAGCTGGAAGACCGCAAATAAGACCTGTCTTGCGATAACGTCTTGAGTTGCACCGGGAACGGCCTCTATTTATATAGAGGCCGTTTTTGTTTGTGCTGGCTCAGCGGCCTGAGGGCCGACTGGGTCTTTGGTCGTGTACATATCCGTTTCTGCGGTGATGGCTGATTACGGTTTCGCTTTTACAGCGAATCACTTGGAAAAACCCCAAGTAACCAAGGGCTTCTGCCCCGCCATTCGGTGCCTTGCCTAGGCTCGGCATGCCCTCACTCCGGCATTGCTCCGGGGGCCCGCCGCCATCGGCCATCCATGGCCGGGGGCGGCTACCGCGGCATCCTTGCCGCGGTGCCCCCTGCGCAACGCCTGCGTTCGGCCTCTGGGAAAGGGGCAAGCAG
This sequence comes from Pseudomonas sp. Irchel s3h14, assembly GCF_900187425.1. Classification (GTDB taxonomy): domain Bacteria; phylum Pseudomonadota; class Gammaproteobacteria; order Pseudomonadales; family Pseudomonadaceae; genus Aquipseudomonas. The sequence continues at coordinate 17 of NZ_FYDJ01000011.1, read as the reverse complement.
ATCAAGATCAAAAGCCA
>NZ_FYDJ01000046.1 GCF_900187425.1 Pseudomonas sp. Irchel s3h14 | reverse complement strand
CGTAATGCTGTTCACTTAAGCGGAGCAGCCTTACGGTCTACTGGAAACCGGGTCTTTGAGATCTTCACCGTCCTTGGCCTCGAAGGCCTGGGGCGGTGATCCAGAAATAATCCTCCAATACCTGCCCTTAGCTCTGCCAATCGCCTCCCTGTCGCTGAAACCGGGTTAGCCGCTGCCATGACGATCAGTTGGACGGCGATGTACTGGCAGGCCGGTTTGAAACGGATGTCCGATGGCGCTCGACCAAACGCCACCGCCGCCTGACTGGCTTCCCGACGAATTACGTTGTAAGCCAGCAAAAGTCCCCATACCTCCTGATAGACCAGATCGACTTTTTTGCTACGCAAGGTCACTGCGTTCTGTTGCATCGAGCTCTTGATGTCCCTGAAGCCCAATTCGATCTCCCAGCGTTCCTGATAAAGCTTGGCAACGGCCTTGGTGTTGTAGGTGTTGGCCGGTAAAGACGTCATGACGGTCTTTAGCTTGCCTTGAATTTCATAGCTGACTTCGCGGGCCTCCCAATGGGTTGGAAGGGTCGGGTTTCGCTTTCTGGCCTGCGGTGAGACTTTCATGCGCACCAAACGATCATGCTGGCTGTAGCGGGTCACTTCTTCGCAGACCATTCCTTTTTTTGCCGGGATCAACCAATGACGGTTGCTACCAGCACGGCTCAGGCTCGACAGTAGTTCTGCCCCCCAGAATCCTTTGTCGAATAACGTCACCGAGTGATCGGGGATCTGCTGCAGGAACTCGTCGGCCAAGCGCATTTCACTGCGTCGGTAAGGGCTCAATTGAGCATCCAGGATCACGTGCGAACGCACATTCATCAACGCCACCAGCCGCATCATGGGAAACGGTGTCTGGCGGTCGGTCGCGGTATTTCCCGACCCAAAGTGATGCCGAAGCTCGGGCGTATCCGGGGTGCGCAAGAGGGCACCGTCCACCGCGAACACCTGCAGGTCATGCCAGGCGTCATCGGCATAGCGCTCCGCGCCCCATTGGGTGCCTGTCTTGCGGAACAACCACTCAACGGGATCAGCGCCAAGCCGCTTGCGAGCTTCGGTTACACCGCTACGGGCCAACAGGTGGTCGGAGGCCAGGCCTTGGGCGCAAATGTTTAAACGTCTGGCTACCTCGTGAACCGGCTCGTCACGAAACAGTGCCATGCCGAGCACCAGCCAAAGCACTTGGTCAGCGGGCAGGCGACGCCGGCGAATGGTGGCCTGACTGGAAAGATCCAGCGCAGACGCTACCCACTCAATGGGAATATTTTGGGTAAAGGTGCTCAGGTCGCAGAAGTTGAAAAGGTCGCCGAGGTCGAGCAGGTCCTGTTGAACAGACATAAAAAATCCGATGCCAGAGGTCTGGCATCGGATTTTCGGATAAGCCCGGCTTTGACTCAAATGCTTAAGTGAACAGCATTACG
>NZ_FYDJ01000017.1 GCF_900187425.1 Pseudomonas sp. Irchel s3h14 | reverse complement strand
TCCCGAACTCAGCAGTGAAACGATGCATCGCCGATGGTAGTGTGGGGTTTCCCCATGTGAGAGTAGGTCATCGTCAAGATTAAATTCCGAAACCCCTATCTGCGTATGCAGGTAGGGGTTTTGTTTTGTCCGCAGGAAAACTGCCCTGTAGGGTTTCTATGCAATGGCGCGGGGCATGGCTATCATGCGGGCCTCATTGTGAGGCGAGACTTGCATGCTGACATTGTTAAAGCTTCTTAAAGATGGCCGATTCCATTCGGGTCAGGCCTTGGGTGTCGCCTTGGGTGTCAGTCGTAGTGCCGTTTGGAAGCAGCTTCAGCATTTAGAAGCTGAGCTGGGGTTATCCATTCATAAGGTGCGGGGTCGCGGCTATCAACTGGCTGCGCCATTGACGCTGCTTGATCCTGTCGAGATAAGAGAGCAGGCGCCTTCTTGTGATTGGCCCATCCTGGTTTTCGATTCAATTGACTCCACTAATGCCGAGGCTTTGCGCGCCATAGAGCGGGGGCAGGCGGCACCCTTTCTGGTGCTTGCCGAACGGCAAACTGCAGGGCGCGGGAGGCGTGGACGTAAATGGGCGAGTCCATTCGCGGAAAACATCTATTACAGCCTCGTGTTGCGTATTGAAGGTGGGATGCGTCAGCTGGAAGGCTTGAGTCTTGTTGTTGGGCTCGCCGTCATGCAGGCCCTGCGTGAGCTGGGTATTTCGGGGGCTGGATTGAAGTGGCCCAACGATGTTCTGGTTGGTCAGAAGAAGATCGCCGGGATATTGCTCGAGCTGGTGGGAGATCCTGCTGATGTGTGTCACGTTGTGCTGGGTGTGGGAATTAATGTGAACATGCAGATTACCGATGAGGTAGATCAGCAGTGGACGTCTATGCGGCTAGAGTCGGGTAAGGTGTTTGATCGAAATCACTTGGTCGGGGAGTTGGGCGCGATGCTCCAGGCATATCTGTCTCGTCATCAAGTCGACGGATTTTCAGCTATCCAGGCAGAGTGGGAGCAAAATCATCTCTGGCAGGGGCGGGCCGTGTCGTTGATCGCAGGTGTTAACCATATAGATGGCGAAGTGCTGGGTATTGATAGTCAGGGTGCTCTGCGCTTGAAGGTGGGTGGTGTGGAAAAAGTCTTTAGTGGTGGTGAGCTCAGTCTGAGGTTGCGTGATGATTCTTGAGCTCGACTGCGGAAACAGTTTTATCAAGTGGCGTGTGCTCGACGCGGATGTTCGGCGGGTGGTTGGCGAGGGCGTCGTTGATTCGGATCTCGCTTTGTTGGAGAGCTTGAAAACGCTCAAGGGGCTCGCCCTCAAGTTTTGTCGGTTGGTCAGTGTCAGGACCGCAGAAGAGACCGGTGCACTGATTTCTCTGCTGACAGAAGCTTTTGGTGTGTCGGTGGTATGTGCAGCGCCGTCCCGCGAGATGTCCGGGGTTCGTAATGGCTACGAGGAGTTCGAGCGGTTAGGGCTCGACCGTTGGCTAGCGATGCTTGGGGGATTCCAACTGGCTTCGGGTGCGTGCCTTGTGCTTGATTTTGGTACGGCTGTTACTGCGGACTTCATCTCTAGGGATGGAGAGCACCTCGGAGGGTTTATATGCCCGGGAATGCCTCTGATGCGAAACCAATTGCGTACTCACACCCGTAGAATTCGTTATGGCGATCTAGCGGCTGAGCGCGCTCTGGAAAGTCTTGTTCCTGGTCGGACAACTGTCGAAGCGGTCGAGCGGGGATGCTCGTTGATGCTGAGAGGCTTTGTCCTGACACAGCTAGAGTTGGCGCGTAGCTATTGGGGGGATGATTTTGCTGTGTTCCTCACTGGAGGAGATGCAGGCCTGGTTTCCGAGATCGTGCCTGAGGCCAGGGTGGTTCCTGATCTGGTGTTTGTAGGTTTGGCTATGGCGTGCCCCTTGTCGTGAGGTTTTTATGCGTTGGTTGTTTCTGCTGCTGCTTGTTCTCAATGTGTTCTATTACATCTGGCACCAACAAGAGGCTCCTCTGCGTGCGAAGGATGTAACCCCTTTGAATTTATATAGGGGTTCGCAGCAGGATATTCGCTTGTTGAGTGAAACGACTGACGCGGCTCGTGATAAAGGAAAGCCTGCCCAGGCAGACGATGGATGCCTCTATCTTGGCGGTTTTACTCGTCAGGAGGCAGCTCAGGCGGTTGAGCGGCGATTGAGCGGCATGGAAATCAAATTTGAGTCCTTGCTGAGGCCTCCAGCCGACTCTGATGGTTACTGGGTGCGTGTGGCACCAGAAAGCCGGCGTTGGCTGGATGACTCGCAGCTGAAAAACCTTTCTAGAGAATTCAATGAGTTAAAACATAAAATAATGCCGTGCGAGGGGGTTGCGCCCGCCGAATAGTTTGCATAGAATGGCGCCCGCTTCGCAGTGAAGACCTTTAACGGTTAGCACTGCAAGGTGATGTCAACGCAGCTAACCTCAGGTTTTTAATGAGAAAATGCTTGACAGAAGGCTGGCATGATATAGAATGCCGGCTCGCTTAGGAGGGGTTCCCGAGCGGCCAAAGGGATCAGACTGTAAATCTGACGTCTACGACTTCGAAGGTTCGAATCCTTCCCCCTCCACCATTTTTAGCGAGAGCTGCAAGCTCGCGGGTATAGTTTAGTGGTAGAACCTCAGCCTTCCAAGCTGATGATGCGGGTTCGATTCCCGCTACCCGCTCCAAGTTTGCAGATCCTGCGCGGCGTTACGCTCTTGTAGCTCAGTTGGTAGAGCACACCCTTGGTAAGGGTGAGGTCAGCGGTTCAAATCCGCTCAAGAGCTCCATATAACAAGGCAGATATGAAAATATCTGCCTTTGTTTTAATGGCTTGTTTGACCTGCTCAATTCTTCTCCTAGGGGTGATTTTGATGGCTAAGGAAAAGTTCGAACGTAATAAGCCTCACGTCAACGTTGGTACCATTGGTCACGTCGATCACGGTAAAACTACTCTGACTGCTGCTTTGACCCGCGTCTGCTCCGAGGTTTTCGGTTCGGCAAAGGTTGACTTCGACAAGATCGATAGCGCCCCTGAAGAAAAAGCTCGTGGTATTACCATCAACACCGCTCACGTTGAGTACGATTCGGCTGTGCGTCACTACGCGCATGTTGACTGTCCAGGTCACGCTGACTACGTAAAAAACATGATTACCGGTGCTGCTCAGATGGATGGCGCGATTCTGGTTTGCTCGGCCGCAGATGGTCCGATGCCGCAAACCCGTGAGCACATCCTTCTGTCTCGCCAGGTTGGCGTTCCGTACATCGTTGTCTTCCTGAACAAGGCTGACATGGTCGATGATGCTGAGCTGCTGGAGCTGGTTGAGATGGAAGTGCGCGACTTGCTGAGCACTTATGATTTCCCAGGTGATGACACTCCGATCATCATTGGTTCGGCGCTGATGGCGCTGAACGGTCAAGACGACAACGAGATGGGCACTACTGCCGTCAAGAAGCTGGTCGAGACTCTGGATAGCTACATTCCGCAGCCTGAGCGCGCTATTGATAAGCCGTTCCTGATGCCGATCGAGGATGTTTTCTCGATCTCCGGTCGCGGTACTGTTGTGACTGGTCGTGTTGAGCGTGGCATTGTCCGCATTCAGGAAGAAGTTGAGATTGTTGGTCTTCGTGACACTGTCAAAACTACTTGCACTGGTGTTGAGATGTTCCGCAAGCTGCTCGACGAGGGTCGTGCTGGCGAGAACTGCGGCGTATTGCTGCGCGGTACCAAGCGTGATGATGTTGAGCGTGGCCAGGTACTGGTCAAGCCGGGCACTGTCAAGCCGCATACCAAGTTCACCGCTGAAGTTTACGTTTTGAGCAAGGAAGAGGGTGGTCGTCATACGCCATTCTTCAAAGGCTACCGTCCACAGTTCTACTTCCGGACCACTGACGTGACCGGTAACTGCGAACTGCCGGAAGGCGTTGAAATGGTGATGCCAGGTGATAACGTCCAAATGACGGTCACTCTGATCAAAACCATCGCAATGGAAGATGGTCTGCGTTTCGCCATTCGTGAAGGCGGTCGTACCGTCGGTGCTGGTGTCGTTGCTAAGGTTATCGAGTAAATTGTTGTAATGTCTTTTTCGGGCCGGCATAATGGTCGGCCTGATTTTGTTTTAGGTCAGTAGCTCAATTGGCAGAGCGACGGTCTCCAAAACCGTAGGTTGGGGGTTCGATTCCCTCCTGACCTGCCAGATTCACTTGGTGTGTCTGGCTTTCTTTTCACAGGATCTTCATAGATGACTCCTAAAGCTGAAGCTCAAGGCTCTCGCTTCGATCTGCTCAAGTGGCTAGTAGTAGTTGCTTTGGTGGTTGTTGGCGTTGTTGGCAATCAGTATTACTCTGCTTCGCCGATCCTGTACCGCGTACTTGCTTTGCTCGCCATTGCTGCTGTAGCTGCCTTTGTAGGCCTGCAGACGGTCAAGGGCAAGTCTTTCTTTGTACTGGTTAAGGAAGCTCGCACCGAGATTCGTAAAGTCGTATGGCCAACTCGCCAAGAAACCACGCAGACCACGTTGATTGTTGTGGCTGTTGTTCTGGTTATGGCGTTGCTGTTGTGGGGGCTTGATTCCCTGCTCGGCTGGCTTGTTTCCTTGATTGTCGGCTAAGGGTGTCCCGTGGCTAAGCGTTGGTACGTTGTGCATGCTTACTCCGGTTACGAGAAGCATGTCATGCGCTCGTTGGTAGAGCGCGTAAAGCTGGCTGGCATGGAAGATGGCTTCGGCGAAATTCTGGTTCCCACTGAAGAAGTGGTTGAAATGCGTAATGGCCAGAAACGCAAAAGCGAGCGCAAGTTCTTCCCAGGTTATGTGCTGGTTCAGATGGACATGAATGAGGGTACTTGGCACTTGGTCAAGGATACTCCTCGGGTGATGGGTTTTATCGGCGGTACTGCTGATAAGCCTGCACCTATTACAGATAAAGAGGCAGAAGCGATTCTGCGTCGCGTTGCTGATGGTAGCGACAAGCCGAAGCCGAAGACGTTGTTCGAGCCAGGTGAGTCGGTACGCGTCAATGACGGTCCGTTTGCCGACTTTACCGGCACGGTCGAAGAAGTTAACTACGAGAAGAGCCGGATCCAAGTGGCGGTGCTCATTTTCGGTCGCTCTACTCCGGTAGAGCTAGAGTTCAGCCAGGTCGAAAAAGTCTAGCTGAGCAAGCATCCCAACCCCGCAGCCCTAGGCTGTGGGGTTTTGTCGTCACTGGGATAAACGCGCAAGTAACCGGGGAGCCTTTCGAGGCGTTCGAACCCGTAATTGGAGTGCCTCATGGCCAAGAAGATTACCGCTTACATCAAGCTGCAAGTGAAGGCCGCTCAGGCTAACCCAAGCCCACCTGTTGGTCCTGCTCTGGGTCAGCACGGCGTGAACATCATGGAATTCTGCAAGGCTTTCAACGCCCGTACTCAGGGTATTGAACCAGGTCTGCCGACTCCAGTGATCATCACTGTCTACAGCGACCGTAGCTTCACTTTCGAAACCAAATCCACACCTGCTTCGGTTCTGCTGAAGAAAGCTGCTGGCCTGACTAGCGGTTCCGCTCGTCCGAACACAGTTAAGGTTGGCACCGTTACCCGTGCTCAGCTGGAAGAAATCGCGAAAACCAAAAACGCGGATCTGACTGCAGCTGATATGGACGCGGCCGTGCGTACTATCGCCGGTTCTGCTCGTAGCATGGGCCTTAACGTGGAGGGTGTGTAATGGCTAAGTTGACCAAGCGTCAAAAGGCTATCGCCGGCAAAATCGAAGCAGGCAAGTCCTACAACTTTGTAGACGCTGCTGCTCTGCTGGCTGAGCTGTCGACCGTCAAGTTCAGCGAGTCGTTCGACGTTGCTGTAAACTTGGGTGTTGACCCGCGTAAATCCGACCAGGTCGTTCGTAGCGCTACTGTGCTGCCACACGGCACTGGCAAGACCGTTCGCGTTGCTGTGTTCACTCAGGGTCCAGCTGCTGAGGCCGCTTTGGCTGCCGGCGCTGACCGTGTAGGTATGGACGATCTGGCTGCCGAAATGAAAGGCGGCGACCTGAACTATGACGTAGTTATCGCATCCCCGGATGCAATGCGCGTTGTTGGTCAGTTGGGTCAGATCCTGGGCCCACGTGGCCTGATGCCTAACCCTAAAGTCGGCACCGTAACGCCAGACGTAGCTACCGCGGTTAAGAACGCCAAGGCTGGTCAGGTTCGTTATCGCACCGACAAAAACGGCATCATCCACACCTCCGTTGGCAAGGTTGGCTTCGACGCCGTCAAGCTGAAGGAAAACGTTGAAGCCCTGATCGCTGATCTGAAGCGTATCAAGCCTGCTTCCTCGAAAGGTATTTACGTCAAGCGCGTTACCCTGAGCACCACCATGGGTCCAGGTCTGGTCATCGACCAAGGCTCGCTCGACGCGTAAGACACAGGTTGGCGCAAGCGATTGCGCCAATTGAAAGATTGGGGTCCCTGCCTGGCGGGGGCTATCCAAGACCGTAGGCGACGCAAGTCTTAAACCTCAAGCCTACGCAGATGGTGCTCCCGGTTCCTTACCGAATCAGACACCAAAACGACATCTGGCCTCGGTTGGATGAAACGGTAACAAGCAGGAGTTTTTCCCGTGGCAATTAAACTTGAAGACAAGAAGGCCATCGTCGCTGAAGTCAACAAGGCTGCCCAAGTTGCTCTGTCCGCTGTCGTGGCTGATGCCCGTGGCGTAACAGTAGGCGCTATGACCGGACTCCGTAAAGAGGCTCGTGAAGCTGGCGTTTACGTACGTGTTGTACGTAACACCCTGCTCAAGCGCGCCGTTGCTGGCACTCAATATGACGTGCTCAACGACGTGTTCACCGGCCCGACCTTGATTGCATTCTCCAAAGATCATCCGGGCGCTGCTGCTCGTATCTTCAAAGAGTTCGCAAAAGGTCAGGATAAGTTCGAGATCAAGGCAGCTGCGTTCGAGGGCAAGTTCCTCGCAGCTAATCAGATCGACGTACTGGCAAGCCTGCCGACCCGTGACGAAGCAATTTCTCAGCTGATGAGCGTGATTCAAGGCGCAACCAGCAAATTGGCTCGTACTCTGGCGGCTCTTCGCGACCAGAAAGAAGCTGCCGCAGCCTAAGGCTGAGCGACTCCTTTCAGCGTTTATTGTTTATTTCGATGGCCGCGTAGGCTGTCACCCCAATACAGGAATTTATAGTCATGTCTCTGACTAACGACCAAATCATCGAAGCAATCGGCGAAAAATCCGTTCTGGAAATCGTTGAGCTGATCAAGGCCATGGAAGAGAAGTTCGGCGTTTCCGCTGCCGCTGCTTCCGCTGGTCCAGCTGCTGTCGCTGCCGTTGTTGAAGAACAAACTGAATTCAACGTCATGCTGCTGGAAGCTGGCGAGAAGAAAGTTAACGTGATCAAGGCAGTACGTGAACTGACCGGTCTGGGCCTGAAAGAAGCCAAGGCTGTAGTTGACGGCGCTCCTGGCGTTGTTCTGGAAGCTGTTTCGAAAGACGCAGCTGACAAAGCAAAAGCCACTCTGGAAGAAGCAGGCGCTAAAGTCGAGCTGAAGTAAGCATCGACTTTGCGTCTCCAGCCCGAGCGTTAAGCGAAAGGCTGATGGCTGGTGGCTCTTGCCACCGGCCTTTTTCCGTTATTGGCAGCCGACTGGGTCGGTGCTGATAACGAGCTGTAACCACCCGATGCGGTGGCGCAAACCATGGGGTTTGCACGATTTTCTGGCTGCTCCCGTCGGGAGGGGCCAAACAAGCAGGTGACCAAGCTGGGGAACGCTGATGGCTTACTCATATACTGAGAAAAAACGTATCCGCAAGGACTTTAGCAAGTTGCCGGACGTCATGGATGTGCCGTACCTCCTGGCCATCCAGCTGGATTCGTATCGTGAATTCTTGCAAGCGGGAGCGACTAAAGATCAGTTCCGCGACGTGGGCCTGCATGCGGCCTTCAAATCCGTTTTCCCGATCATCAGCTACTCCGGCAATGCTGCGCTGGAGTACGTCGGTTATCGCCTGGGCGAACCGGCATTTGATGTCAAAGAATGCGTATTGCGCGGTGTAACTTACGCCGTACCTTTGCGGGTAAAAGTGCGCCTGATCATTTTCGACAAAGAATCGTCGAACAAAGCGATCAAGGACATCAAAGAGCAAGAAGTCTACATGGGTGAAATCCCCCTGATGACTGAGAACGGTACCTTTGTAATCAACGGTACCGAGCGTGTAATCGTTTCCCAGCTGCACCGTTCCCCGGGCGTGTTCTTCGACCACGACCGTGGCAAGACGCACAGCTCCGGCAAACTGTTGTACTCGGCACGTATCATTCCTTACCGCGGTTCGTGGTTGGACTTCGAGTTCGACCCGAAAGACTGCGTATTCGTGCGTATCGACCGTCGTCGCAAGCTGCCTGCATCGGTACTGCTGCGCGCGCTCGGTTATACCACTGAAGAAGTGCTCGACGCGTTCTACACCACCAACGTCTTCCACGTGCAAGGTGAAAATCTCAGCCTGGAACTGGTGCCTCACCGCCTGCGTGGTGAAATTGCTGTCCTGGATATCCTGGATGACAAAGGCAAGGTTATTGTCGAGCAAGGTCGTCGTATCACTGCTCGCCACATTAACCAGCTGGAAAAAGCCGGGATCAAAGAGCTGCAAGTGCCTCTGGACTACGTCCTGGGTCGCACTACCGCCAAGGTCATCGTGCATCCGGCAACCGGCGAAATCCTGGCAGAGTGCAACACCGAGCTGAACACCGAGATCCTGGCGAAAATCGCCAAGTCCCAGGTTGTTCGCATCGAAACTCTGTACACCAACGATATCGACTGCGGTCCGTTCGTTTCCGACACTCTGAAGATCGACTCCACCAGCAACCAATTGGAAGCGCTGGTCGAGATCTATCGCATGATGCGTCCAGGCGAGCCGCCAACCAAAGACGCAGCCGAGACTCTGTTCAACAACCTGTTCTTCAGCCCTGAGCGCTATGACCTGTCTGCGGTCGGCCGGATGAAGTTCAACCGTCGTATCGGTCGTACCGAAATCGAAGGTTCGGGCGTGTTGTGCAAGGAAGACATCGTCGCGGTTCTGAAGACTCTGGTCGACATCCGTAACGGTAAAGGCATCGTCGATGACATCGACCACCTGGGTAACCGTCGTGTTCGCTGCGTAGGCGAAATGGCCGAGAACCAGTTCCGCGTTGGCCTGGTACGTGTTGAGCGTGCGGTCAAAGAGCGTCTGTCGATGGCTGAAAGCGAAGGCCTGATGCCGCAAGACCTGATCAACGCCAAGCCAGTGGCTGCGGCGGTGAAAGAGTTCTTCGGTTCCAGCCAGCTTTCCCAGTTCATGGACCAGAACAACCCGCTGTCCGAGATCACCCACAAGCGTCGTGTTTCTGCACTCGGCCCTGGCGGTTTGACTCGTGAGCGTGCTGGCTTTGAAGTTCGTGACGTACACCCGACTCACTACGGTCGTGTATGCCCGATTGAAACGCCGGAAGGTCCGAACATCGGTCTGATCAACTCCCTGGCCGCTTATGCGCGCACCAACCAGTACGGCTTCCTCGAAAGCCCGTACCGTGTGGTGAAAGACGCTCTGGTCACCGACGAGATCGTGTTCCTGTCCGCCATCGAAGAAGCTGATCACGTGATCGCTCAGGCTTCGGCCACGATGAACGACAAGAAAATGCTGATCGACGAGCTGGTAGCTGTTCGTCACTTGAACGAGTTCACTGTCAAGGCGCCGGAAGACGTCACTTTGATGGACGTTTCTCCGAAGCAGGTAGTTTCGGTTGCAGCGTCGCTGATCCCGTTCCTCGAGCACGATGACGCCAACCGTGCGTTGATGGGTTCGAACATGCAGCGTCAAGCTGTACCAACCCTGCGCGCTGACAAGCCGCTGGTCGGTACTGGCATGGAGCGTAACGTAGCTCGTGACTCCGGCGTTTGCGTCGTGGCTCGTCGTGGTGGCGTTATCGATTCCGTCGACGCCAGCCGTATCGTGGTTCGTGTTGCTGATGATGAAGTTGAAACCGGTGAAGCTGGTGTCGACATCTACAACCTGACCAAATACACCCGCTCCAACCAGAACACCTGCATCAACCAGCGTCCGCTGGTGCGTAAAGGTGATCGGGTTCAGCGTAGCGACATCATGGCTGACGGCCCGTCCACCGACATGGGTGAACTGGCGCTGGGTCAGAACATGCGCATCGCGTTCATGGCCTGGAACGGTTACAACTTCGAAGACTCCATCTGCCTGTCGGAACGAGTTGTTCAAGAAGACCGCTTTACCACGATCCACATTCAGGAACTTACCTGTGTGGCACGTGACACCAAGCTTGGGCCAGAGGAAATCACTGCAGACATCCCGAACGTGGGTGAAGCTGCACTGAACAAACTGGACGAAGCCGGTATCGTTTACGTAGGTGCTGAAGTTGGCGCAGGCGACATCCTGGTTGGTAAGGTCACTCCGAAAGGCGAGACCCAGCTGACTCCGGAAGAAAAACTGCTGCGTGCCATCTTCGGTGAAAAAGCCAGCGACGTTAAAGACACCTCCCTGCGCGTGCCTACCGGCACCAAGGGTACCGTCATCGACGTACAGGTCTTCACCCGCGACGGCGTTGAGCGTGATGCTCGTGCACTGTCGATCGAGAAGACTCAACTCGACGAGATCCGCAAGGACCTGAACGAAGAGTTCCGTATCGTTGAAGGCGCCACTTTCGAACGTCTGCGTTCCGCTCTGGTCGGCCACAAAGCCGAAGGCGGCGCCGGTCTGAAGAAAGGTCAGGAAATCACCGACGAAGTTCTCGACGGTCTTGAGCATGGTCAGTGGTTCAAACTGCGCATGGCTGAAGATGCTCTGAACGAGCAGCTCGAGAAGGCTCAGGCCTACATCGTTGATCGCCGCCGTCTGCTGGACGACAAGTTCGAAGACAAGAAGCGCAAGCTGCAGCAGGGCGATGACCTGGCTCCAGGCGTGCTGAAAATCGTCAAGGTTTACCTGGCAATCCGTCGCCGCATCCAGCCGGGCGACAAGATGGCCGGTCGTCACGGTAACAAAGGTGTGGTCTCCGTGATCATGCCGGTTGAAGACATGCCGCACGATGCCAATGGCACCCCGGTCGACGTCGTCCTCAACCCGTTGGGCGTACCTTCGCGTATGAACGTTGGTCAGATCCTTGAAACCCACCTGGGCCTCGCGGCTAAAGGCTTGGGTGAGAAGATCAACCGGATGATCGAAGAGCAGCGCAAAGTCGCTGAGCTTCGTAAGTTCCTCGACGAGATCTACAACCAGATCGGCGGTCGTAACGAAGATCTGGATAGCTTCTCCGACCAGGAAATCCTGGATCTGGCGAAGAACCTGCGTGGCGGCGTTCCAATGGCCACTCCAGTGTTCGACGGCGCCAAGGAAAGCGAAATCAAGGCCATGCTGAAACTGGCAGACCTGCCAGAAAGCGGCCAGATGCAGCTGACCGACGGCCGTACCGGCAACAAGTTCGAGCGCCCGGTTACTGTTGGCTACATGTACATGCTGAAGCTGAACCACTTGGTAGACGACAAGATGCACGCTCGTTCTACCGGTTCGTACAGCCTGGTTACTCAGCAGCCGCTGGGTGGTAAGGCGCAGTTCGGTGGTCAGCGTTTCGGGGAGATGGAGGTCTGGGCACTGGAAGCATACGGTGCTGCTTACACTCTGCAAGAAATGCTCACAGTGAAGTCGGACGATGTGAACGGCCGTACCAAGATGTACAAAAACATCGTGGATGGCGATCACCGTATGGAGCCGGGCATGCCCGAGTCCTTCAACGTGTTGATCAAGGAAATTCGTTCCCTCGGCATCGATATCGATCTGGAAACCGAATAACACGTGACGCGAATCGAGAGCGGGGCAGGATTGCCCGCTCTCTGCTCCGCCAGGAGGAAAGGCCTTGAAAGACCTACTGAATTTGCTGAAAAACCAGGGTCAAGTCGAAGAGTTCGACGCCATCCGTATTGGATTGGCATCGCCTGAGATGATCCGTTCGTGGTCGTTCGGTGAAGTTAAAAAGCCGGAAACCATCAACTACCGTACGTTCAAACCTGAGCGTGACGGCCTGTTCTGCGCCAAGATCTTTGGCCCGGTAAAGGATTACGAGTGCCTGTGCGGTAAGTACAAGCGCTTGAAGCACCGCGGTGTGATCTGCGAGAAGTGCGGCGTTGAAGTCGCGCTGGCCAAAGTTCGTCGTGAGCGCATGGCGCACATCGAACTGGCTTCCCCGGTTGCCCACATCTGGTTCCTGAAATCGCTGCCGTCGCGTATCGGCTTGCTGATGGACATGACCCTGCGTGATATCGAACGCGTTCTCTACTTCGAGAGCTATGTCGTTATCGATCCAGGCATGACCACCCTTGAAAAAGGTCAGCTGCTCAACGACGAGCAGTACTTCGAAGCGCTGGAAGAGTTCGGCGACGATTTCGATGCCCGCATGGGTGCCGAAGCTGTCCGTGAACTGCTGCACGCTATCGACCTGGAACACGAGATTGGCCGTCTGCGTGAAGAAATTCCGCAAACCAACTCCGAAACCAAAATCAAGAAGCTGTCCAAGCGTCTGAAGTTGATGGAAGCCTTCCAGGGTTCCGGCAACCTTCCAGAATGGATGGTGCTGACCGTTCTGCCGGTTCTGCCGCCAGATCTGCGTCCACTGGTCCCGCTGGATGGCGGTCGCTTCGCGACTTCCGACCTCAACGATCTGTATCGTCGAGTGATCAACCGTAACAACCGCTTGAAGCGCCTGCTTGATCTGTCCGCTCCGGACATCATCGTGCGCAACGAAAAGCGTATGTTGCAGGAAGCTGTCGATGCACTGCTCGATAACGGTCGTCGTGGCCGCGCTATCACCGGTTCCAACAAGCGTCCTCTGAAATCCCTGGCTGACATGATCAAGGGTAAACAAGGTCGTTTCCGTCAGAACTTGCTCGGTAAGCGTGTTGACTACTCCGGTCGTTCGGTAATTACCGTAGGTCCGACCCTGCGTCTGCACCAGTGCGGTCTGCCGAAGAAGATGGCTCTCGAGCTGTTCAAGCCGTTCATTTTCGGCAAGCTGGAAATGCGTGGTCTCGCTACCACCATCAAAGCTGCCAAGAAGATGGTCGAGCGCGAGCTGCCAGAGGTTTGGGACGTTCTCGCTGAAGTGATCCGTGAACACCCGGTTCTCCTCAACCGTGCACCGACCCTTCACCGTCTGGGTATCCAGGCGTTTGAACCGGTACTGATCGAAGGTAAGGCTATCCAGCTGCACCCGTTGGTCTGTGCTGCGTACAACGCCGACTTCGACGGCGACCAAATGGCCGTGCACGTACCGCTGACACTGGAAGCCCAGTTGGAAGCGCGTGCGTTGATGATGTCGACCAACAACATTCTGTCGCCAGCCAACGGTGAGCCAATCATCGTTCCGTCGCAGGACGTTGTATTGGGTCTGTACTACATGACTCGTGAAGCGATCAACGCCAAGGGCGAAGGTCGTGTGTTCGCGGATCTGCAAGAAGTTGACCGTGTGTTCCGTGCCGGCGAAGCCGCACTGCACGCTAAAGTCAAAGTGCGGATCAACGAAACCGTCAACGACCGTGATGGCGGCAGCGTGAGCGGCACTCGTATCGTCGACACCACTGTCGGCCGTGCGCTGTTGTTCCAGGTTGTTCCACCTGGCCTGTCGTACGACGTCGTCAACCAGCCGATGAAGAAAAAGGCGATCTCCAAGCTGATCAACCAGTGCTACCGCGTGGTTGGTTTGAAAGAGACCGTGATCTTCGCTGACCAGTTGATGTACACCGGTTTTGCCTATTCGACCATTTCCGGCGTTTCCATCGGTGTTAACGACTTCGTTATCCCGGATGAAAAAGCCCGCATCATCAATGCTGCTACTGATGAAGTGAAAGAGATCGAAAGTCAGTACGCCTCCGGCCTGGTAACCCAGGGCGAGAAGTACAACAAAGTAATCGACCTTTGGTCCAAGGCGAACGACGAAGTTTCCAAGGCGATGATGGCCAACCTCTCGAAAGAGAAAGTCATCGACCGCCATGGCGTCGAAGTCGACCAAGAGTCTTTCAACTCGATGTACATGATGGCCGACTCGGGCGCACGGGGTTCTGCTGCGCAGATCCGTCAGCTCGCCGGTATGCGTGGCCTGATGGCCAAGCCGGACGGTTCCATCATCGAAACGCCGATTACTGCGAACTTCCGTGAAGGTTTGAGCGTACTTCAGTACTTCATCTCGACTCACGGTGCTCGTAAAGGTTTGGCGGATACCGCGTTGAAAACTGCGAACTCCGGTTACCTGACTCGTCGTCTGGTAGACGTGGCGCAGGATCTGGTAGTGACCGAGATCGATTGCGGCACCGAGCATGGCCTGGTAATGACTCCGCACATTGAAGGCGGTGACGTTGTTGAGCCGCTGGGTGAGCGCGTATTGGGTCGTGTTATTGCCCGTGACGTGTTCAAGCCAGGTACCGAAGAAATCATCGTTCCTGCCGGCACACTGGTAGACGAGAAGTGGGTCGAGTTCATCGAGCTGAACAGCATCGATGAAGTGATCGTGCGTTCGCCGATCAGCTGCGAAACCCGCTACGGCATTTGCGCCAAGTGCTACGGCCGTGATTTGGCTCGTGGTCACCAGGTGAACATCGGTGAAGCGGTCGGCGTTATCGCTGCCCAGTCCATCGGTGAGCCGGGTACCCAGTTGACCATGCGTACGTTCCACATCGGTGGTGCGGCAAGCCGGACCTCCGCAGCCGACAGCGTTCAGGTGAAGAATGGCGGTACCGTCCGTCTGCACAACCTGAAGCACGTTGAGCGAGTGGATGGTTGCCTGGTTGCTGTGTCCCGTTCCGGTGAGCTGGCAATCGCTGATGACTTCGGTCGTGAGCGCGAGCGTTACAAGCTGCCGTACGGTGCTGTGATTTCGGTTAAAGAAGGTGACAAGGTCGACGCTGGCGCAATCGTGGCCAAGTGGGATCCGCACACTCACCCAATCGTTACCGAAATGAAAGGTACCGTGACCTACGTGGGCATGGAAGAAGGCATCACGATCAAGCGTCAGACTGACGAATTGACCGGTATGACCAACATTGAAGTACTCGACGCCAAAGACCGTCCAGCTGCCGGTAAAGATATCCGTCCTGCTGTGAAGATGGTTGATGACAACGGCAAGGATCTCTTGCTGCCGGGTACCGACGTAATTGCTCAGTACTTCCTGCCTGCTAACGCCCTGGTCGGTGTAGCGGACGGTGCGAAAATCGCGATCGGTGATGTTATCGCTCGTATTCCGCAAGAGACTTCGAAGACCCGTGACATCACCGGTGGTCTGCCGCGTGTTGCCGACTTGTTCGAAGCCCGTCGTCCGAAAGAAGCCTCGATTCTGGCTGAAGTCAGCGGCACCATCGCGTTCGGTAAAGAGACCAAAGGCAAACGCCGTCTGGTTATCACTCCGAACGACGGCACCGATCCGTACGAAGAGCTGATTCCGAAGTGGCGTCACCTGAACGTCTTCGAAGGCGAACAGGTAAACCGCGGCGAAGTTATCTCCGACGGCCCGAGCGATCCACACGACATCCTGCGTCTGCTGGGTGTGAGTGCGCTGGCCAAGTACATCGTGAACGAGATCCAGGACGTTTACCGTCTGCAAGGCGTGAAGATCAACGACAAGCACATCGAGACCATCCTGCGTCAGATGTTGCGTAAGGTTGAAATCGCTGAATCCGGCGACTCGACTTTCATCAAGGGTGACCAGATGGAGTTGACTCACGTTCTGGTAGAGAACGAGCGTCTGGCTGGCGACGAGAAATTCGTTTCCAAGTTCACTCGCGTGCTGTTGGGTATCACCAAGGCGTCGTTGTCCACTGAATCGTTCATCTCGGCGGCTTCCTTCCAGGAAACCACTCGCGTTCTGACCGAAGCGGCGGTAACCGGCAAGCGCGATTACTTGCGCGGCCTGAAAGAAAACGTGGTCGTGGGTCGTCTGATCCCGGCTGGTACCGGTCTGGCTTATCACAGCGAGCGCAAGCGCCGCCGTGATGCTGACAAACCGTTGCGCGTAAGCGCCAGTGAAGTGGAAGCTGCACTGACCGAAGCGCTGAACTCGAGCGGTAACTGAGTTCTGCGATAAATGAGCGTAAGGCCCTGGCCGTCCCGTTCATCGAATCGAGACAATTTGTCGAGGTTCGATGAGCGGGGAGGTCGGGGCCTTGCCTTGACTGGGGGCAAGATCCTCTTTAGACTCTTGTACCCCTAAATTTGGCGGGAATTCGTTCCTGCCATTTTGCTTTTCTTGCAAGACAATAGCGTCGCAAGACAACAGTGGAGCTAGTAGATGGCAACTATCAACCAGCTGGTACGTCAGCCGCGTAAGCGTATCGTCGAGAAATCCGACGTGCCTGCGCTGCAGAACTGCCCGCAACGTCGTGGCGTATGCACCCGTGTGTATACCACCACGCCGAAAAAACCTAACTCGGCACTGCGTAAAGTATGCCGTGTGCGTCTGACCAACGGTTTCGAGGTTTCCTCGTACATCGGCGGTGAAGGCCACAACCTGCAAGAGCACAGCGTGGTACTGATCCGCGGCGGTCGTGTAAAAGACTTGCCAGGTGTTCGTTACCACACCGTACGCGGTTCGTTGGATACTTCCGGCGTTAAAGGTCGTAACCAGGGTCGTTCGAAGTACGGTACCAAGAAGCCTAAGTAGTAGTGGCTTTTTGTAAAAACTGATTTTCTATTTTTCTGAGTCGATAAGAGTAAGGTCGGAGGCGTCCCGAAAGGGCACCGATTCCGAGCGAACCTGAAGACCGTTTGAGGGCTTATCCATGCCAAGAAGACGCGTAGCAGCCAAGCGCGAAGTGCTTGACGATCCAAAATACGGCAGCCAGATCCTGGCCAAGTTCATGAACCACGTGATGGAAAGCGGCAAGAAAGCCGTTGCCGAGCGTATCGTTTATGGCGCGCTGGAAAAAGTTAAAGAGCGCAAGAACAGCGATCCCCTGGAAATCTTCGAGAAAGCTCTCGACGCCATCGCTCCGCTGGTCGAAGTAAAGTCGCGCCGTGTAGGCGGTGCTACTTACCAGGTTCCGGTCGAAGTTCGTCCGTCCCGTCGTAACGCTCTGGCAATGCGCTGGTTGGTAGACTTCGCCCGCAAGCGCGGCGAGAAGTCTATGGCTCTGCGTTTGGCTGGCGAACTGCTGGACGCCGCTGAAGGCAAAGGTGCTGCAGTTAAGAAGCGTGAAGACGTGCACCGTATGGCTGAAGCCAACAAGGCTTTCTCGCACTACCGCTTCTAATTTTAGCGTCACTAATTTTGCGAGGGCTTTATGGCTCGTACTACACCGATTAATCGCTACCGTAACATTGGTATCGTTGCTCACGTGGATGCTGGTAAAACCACCACCACCGAGCGCGTCCTTTTTTACACTGGCAAAAGTCACAAGATGGGCGAGGTGCATGACGGCGCCGCGACCACAGACTGGATGGTGCAGGAGCAGGAGCGTGGTATTACCATTACTTCTGCTGCTATTACCGCCTTCTGGCAGGGTTCCGAGAAGCAGCACAAGGACCAATACCGCTTCAACGTTATTGATACCCCGGGCCACGTTGACTTCACTATTGAAGTTGAACGTTCCCTGCGTGTACTCGATGGCGCGGTCGTTGTGTTCTGCGGCACCTCGGGCGTTGAGCCTCAGTCGGAAACCGTATGGCGTCAAGCCAACAAATACGGCGTTCCACGTCTTGTTTACGTAAACAAGATGGACCGTGCTGGTGCGAACTTCCTGCGCGTGATCGGTCAGATCAAGCAGCGTCTGGGTCACACCCCGGTGCCAATCCAGTTGGCTATCGGTTCCGAAGACAACTTCCAGGGTCAGATCGATCTGATGGCAATGGAAGCTGTTTACTGGAATGACTCTGACAAAGGCATGGTTCCAGTTCGCAAGCCTATCCCTGCTGAACTGCAGGAATTGGCTGACGAATGGCGCGGCAACATGGTTGAAGCTGCGGCTGAAGCCAGCGAAGAGCTGATGAACAAGTACCTCGAAGGTGAAGAGCTCACCAACGAGGAAATCAAGGCCGCTCTGCGTCAGCGTACTATCGCTGGTGAGATCGTTCTGGCTGTTTGCGGTTCTTCCTTCAAGAACAAGGGTGTTCCCCTGGTTCTCGACGCCGTTATCGACTACCTGCCTGCTCCAAGCGACATTCCTGCCATCAAGGGTACTGACCCGGATGACGAGACCCAGGAAATGGAGCGTCACGCAGACGACAGCGAGCCGTTCTCGGCTCTGGCGTTCAAGATCGCTACCGACCCATTCGTGGGTACCTTGACCTTTGTTCGGGTTTACTCGGGCGTGTTGGCCTCCGGCGACGGCGTGATCAACTCGGTTAAAGGCAAGAAAGAGCGCGTGGGTCGTATGGTGCAAATGCACGCAAACGCCCGTGAAGAAATCAAGGAAGTGCGCGCTGGTGACATCGCGGCCTTGATCGGCATGAAGGACGTCACCACTGGTGAAACTTTGTGCAACGCTGACAAGCCAATCATCCTGGTTCGCATGGACTTCCCGGAGCCGGTTATTTCGGTTGCCGTAGAGCCTAAGACCAAGGACGACCAGGAAAAAATGGGTATCGCTCTGGGCAAGCTTGCTCAGGAAGATCCATCTTTCCGCGTCAAGACTGATGAAGAGACTGGTCAAACGATCATCTCCGGCATGGGCGAGTTGCACCTGGACATCCTGGTTGACCGGATGCGCCGTGAGTTCAACGTCGAAGCCAACATCGGTAAGCCTCAAGTTTCGTACCGTGAGCGCATCACGAAGAGCTGCGAAATTGAAGGCAAGTTCGTTCGTCAGTCCGGCGGTCGTGGCCAGTTCGGTCATTGCTGGATTCGTTTTGCTCCTGCTGACGAAGGTCAGGAAGGTCTGCAATTCCTGAACGAAGTAGTGGGTGGTGTGGTTCCTAAGGAATACATCCCGGCTATCCAGAAGGGTATCGAAGAGCAGATGAAGAACGGCGTTGTTGCCGGCTATCCGCTGATCGGCCTGAAGGCTACCGTGTTTGATGGTTCCTACCACGACGTCGACTCCAACGAGATGGCGTTTAAGGTGGCTGCTTCCATGGCAACCAAGCAACTGGCCCAGAAGGGTGGTGGTGAGTTGCTTGAGCCGATCATGGCGGTAGAGGTTGTTACACCTGAAGACTATATGGGTGACGTGATGGGCGACCTTAACCGTCGTCGCGGCATGATCCTGGGTATGGAAGACACGGTTTCCGGCAAAGTGATTCGCGCTGAGGTTCCGTTGGGTGAGATGTTCGGTTACGCAACCGACGTTCGTTCCATGTCCCAAGGTCGCGCAAGCTACTCTATGGAATTCAAAAAATACAATACAGCTCCGTCGCATATCGTCGAAACTGTTACCAAAAAACAAGGCTGATTCAGCCCCTTTAGGCTAGGAGTTAATTGTCGTGGCTAAAGAAAAATTTGACCGTACCCTCCCGCACGTCAACGTTGGCACCATCGGTCACGTCGACCACGGTAAAACCACGCTGACCGCTGCTCTGACTCGCGTCTGCTCCGAAGTTTTCGGTTCGGCCGTTGTTGCTTTCGACAAGATCGACAGCGCTCCGGAAGAAAAAGCTCGTGGTATCACCATCAACACCGCGCACGTTGAATACAACTCGCTGATCCGTCACTACGCTCACGTTGACTGCCCAGGTCACGCTGACTATGTGAAGAACATGATCACCGGTGCTGCTCAGATGGACGGCGCTATTCTGGTTTGCTCGGCCGCTGATGGTCCGATGCCACAAACCCGTGAGCACATCCTGCTGTCCCGTCAGGTTGGCGTTCCGTACATCGTTGTCTTCCTGAACAAGGCTGACATGGTTGACGACGCTGAGCTGTTGGAACTGGTTGAGATGGAAGTGCGCGATCTGCTGAGCACTTACGACTTCCCGGGTGACGACACTCCGATCATCATCGGTTCGGCTCTGATGGCTCTGAACGGCCAAGACGACAACGAAATGGGCACCACTGCCGTTCGTAAACTGGTTGAGACTCTGGATAGCTACATCCCGGATCCGGTCCGTGTTATCGACAAGCCGTTCCTGATGCCAATCGAAGACGTATTCTCGATCTCCGGTCGCGGTACTGTTGTAACTGGCCGTATCGAGCGCGGTATCGTCAAGGTTCAGGATCCACTGGAAATCGTTGGTCTGCGTGACACTACCGTCACCACCTGCACCGGTGTTGAAATGTTCCGTAAGCTGCTCGACGAAGGTCGTGCTGGCGAGAACTGCGGCGTGCTGCTGCGCGGCACCAAGCGTGACGACGTTGAGCGTGGCCAGGTTCTGGTCAAGCCAGGTTCGGTTAAGCCGCACACTACCTTCGAAGCTGAAGTGTACGTGTTGAGCAAAGAAGAAGGCGGTCGCCACACTCCGTTCTTCAAAGGCTACCGTCCACAGTTCTACTTCCGGACCACTGACGTGACCGGTAACTGCGAACTGCCGGAAGGCGTTGAAATGGTAATGCCAGGCGACAACATCAAAATGGTTGTCACCCTGATCAAAACCATCGCAATGGAAGATGGTCTGCGTTTCGCTATTCGTGAAGGCGGTCGTACCGTCGGCGCTGGCGTCGTAGCCAAAATCATCGCTTAATAAGTGATGACTTGAAAAAGCCCCCGCCTAGCGGGGGCTTTTTTATTGGGTTGACACTGTAGTAGCCCGTCTATAGAATTGCGCCTCCTTTTAACGGGCGTATTGCGCTCGCTGGGAATAGCAGCCGGAGTCTGAAATCCAATGCAAAATCAGCAAATCCGTATCAGGTTGAAGGCTTTTGACCATCGCCTGATCGACCAATCCACCCAGGAAATCGTGGAAACCGCGAAACGTACTGGTGCTCAAGTGCGTGGTCCAATTCCACTGCCTACCCGTAAAGAGCGGTTCACCGTTCTGGTCTCCCCGCACGTCAACAAAGACGCGCGTGACCAGTATGAGATCCGTACTCATAAGCGCGTTCTGGACATCGTCCAGCCAACGGATAAAACCGTTGATGCTCTTATGAAGCTTGATCTTGCGGCCGGTGTGGAAGTGCAGATCAGCCTCGGCTAAGACTCGGTCTTAGTCGTGTAACGCTCTGAAATGGGCGGCCATAGCGGGTGAAAGCCCCGTACACTCATGAGGTTTACAACATGACTATTGGTGTAGTCGGTCGTAAATGCGGTATGACCCGTATTTTCACCGAAGAAGGTGTCTCCATTCCGGTCACGGTCATTGAGATCGAACCGAATCGCGTCACCCAGTTCAAAACTGAAGAGACCGATGGCTATCGTGCAGTGCAAGTCACTGTAGGCGAGCGTCGTGCTTCGCGTGTTACAGCTGCTCAAGCTGGCCACTTCGCTAAAGCGAACGTTGCCGCTGGTCGTACCGTAATGGAATTCCGTCTTGAAGAAGGCGAGTACCAGGCCGGCGATCTGATCAACGCTGAAATCTTCGCCGCTGGCCAACTGGTTGATGTAACCGGTCAGTCCAAAGGTAAAGGCTTCCAGGGTACGATCAAGCGTTGGAATTTCCGCGGGCAAGATAATACCCACGGTAACTCCGTATCCCACCGCGTTCCAGGCTCTATCGGCCAGTGCCAGACTCCTGGTCGTGTATTCAAGGGCAAAAAAATGTCCGGTCATATGGGCGCTGAGCGCGTGACCGTGCAGTCCCTCGAAGTAGTGCGCGTGGACGCTGAACGCAATCTGTTGTTGGTCAAGGGCGCTGTTCCTGGCGCTACTGGCGGCAACTTGGTTGTACGTCCAGCAGCCAAGGCTCGCGGTTAAGGGGAAGCTGACATGCAATTAAATGTAAATGACGCTCAAGCGATCGAAGTTTCCGAACTGACATTTGGCGGCGAATTCAACGAGACGCTGGTTCACCAAGCAGTCGTGGCCTACATGGCCGGCGGCCGTCAAGGTAGCAAGCAGCAAAAGACCCGTTCCGACGTTCGTGGTGGCGGTAAGCGCCCATGGCGTCAGAAAGGTACTGGCCGTGCTCGTGCCGGTACTATCCGTAGCCCAATCTGGCGTGGCGGCGGTACCACTTTCGCAGCTCGTCCTCAGGATCACACCCAGAAGCTGAACAAGAAGATGTATCGCGCAGCAATGCGCTCCATCCTTGCTGAGCTGGTGCGTACTGATCGTCTGGTTGTGGTTCAGGACTTCGCTGTTGATGCACCGAAGACCAAAGATCTGCTGAACAAACTGACCGGCATGGGCCTGACTGACGTCTTGATCGTGTCTGAAGTGGTTGATCAGAACCTGTACCTGGCTGCTCGTAACCTGCCACACGTTGATGTACGTGACGTGCAAGGTTCCGATCCAGTTAGTCTGATCGCATACGACAAGGTGTTGATCACCGTGTCGGCCGTGAAGAAATTCGAGGAGCTGCTGGGATGAACCAGGAACGCGTATTTAAAGTTCTGCTTGGCCCGCACGTTTCCGAGAAGGCTACGGTTCTGGCTGACAAGAAAGGCCAGTTCGTTTTCAAGGTTGCAACTGACGCAACCAAGCTGGAAATCAAGAAGGCCGTCGAAAGCCTGTTCAGCGTGAAAGTAGAGCGTGTTACTACCCTGAATGTTCTGGGTAAGAGCAAGCGCACTGCTCGCGGTCTGGGCAAGCGTAATGACTGGAAGAAGGCAGTTATCTCCCTTCAGCCAGGCCAAGATCTCGATTTCAGCAGCAGTGCTGAGTAAGGAAGGGGTGCATCATGGCAATCGTTAAATGCAAACCGACTTCCCCTGGCCGCCGTTTTGTGGTCAAGGTGGTCAACCAGGAGCTGCATAAAGGCGCTCCTCACGCACCGCTGCTCGAGAAAAAATCGAAGACTGGTGGTCGTAACAACAATGGTCGTATTACCACTCGTCACATCGGTGGTGGCCATAAGCAGCATTATCGTCTGGTCGATTTCCGTCGCAACGACAAAGATGGCATCTCTGCCACTGTCGAGCGTATTGAATACGATCCAAACCGTACTGCTCACATCGCTCTGCTGCTGTACGCAGATGGCGAGCGTCGCTACATCATCGCCCCTAAAGGCGTGAGTGCTGGCGACCAGCTGATCGCAGGTGCTCTGGCACCGATCAAGCCGGGCAACGCTCTGCAACTGCGTAACATTCCAGTTGGTAGCACCGTACACGGCATCGAATTGAAGCCAGGTAAAGGCGCGCAAATCGCTCGTTCCGCTGGTGCTTCGGCTCAGCTGATCGCTCGTGAAGGTGTCTACGTGACCCTGCGTCTGCGTTCTGGTGAGATGCGTAAAGTGCTGGCTGAATGCCGCGCGACCCTGGGTGAAGTCTCGAACTCCGAGCACAGCCTGCGTTCGCTGGGTAAAGCTGGTGCCAAACGCTGGCGTGGCGTTCGCCCAACCGTTCGTGGTGTTGCCATGAACCCGGTTGACCACCCACATGGTGGTGGTGAAGGTCGTACCTCTGGTGGTCGTCATCCGGTATCGCCATGGGGCTTCCCGACTAAGGGCGCGAAGACTCGTGGTAATAAGCGTACCGACAAAATGATCGTCCGTCGTCGCAAGTAAATAGAGGGATACGACAGTGCCACGTTCTCTGAAAAAAGGTCCTTTTATTGATCTTCACCTACTGAAGAAGATCGAAGTGGCGGCGGAAAAGAACGATCGCAAACCAGTTAAAACCTGGTCGCGTCGTTCGATGATCCTGCCACAAATGGTCGGTTTGACCATTGCAGTGCATAACGGTCGTCAACATGTTCCAGTTCTCGTGAACGAAGACATGGTCGGCCACAAACTGGGCGAGTTTGCCGGTACCCGCACATATCGTGGGCACGTGGCAGACAAGAAAGCCAAGCGTTAAGGGGTAAGGAACGATGGAAGTAGCCGCTAAGTTGTCGGGCGCTCGAATCTCCGCCCAGAAAGCCCGCTTGGTCGCCGACCAGATCCGCGGGAAGAAGGTGGGCGAAGCGCTCAACCTGTTGGCTTTCAGCAGTAAGAAAGCCGCCGAGATCATGAAGAAAGTGCTGGAGTCGGCCGTAGCCAACGCCGAGCATAACGAAGGCGCAGACGTTGATGACCTTAAAGTCAGCACCGTTTTCGTCAACGAAGGGCGTTCGCTGAAGCGAATCATGCCACGTGCCAAAGGCCGTGCTGATCGCATCGTCAAGCGGTCTTGCCATATCACTGTCAAGGTTGCTGACAAGTAACGGAGTCGAAGAGATGGGTCAGAAAGTACATCCCATTGGCATTCGCCTGGGAATCGTCAAGGAGCACACCTCCGTCTGGTACGCAGACGGTCGGACTTATGCGGACTATTTGTTCGCTGATCTGAAGGTGCGCGAGTATCTCCAAGACAAACTAAAAAGCGCGTCCGTAAGCCGTATCGATATCCATCGTCCGGCTCAGACTGCACGTATCACCATCCACACCGCTCGTCCAGGTATCGTTATCGGGAAGAAAGGTGAAGATGTTGAGAAACTGCGTCAGGACCTGACCAAGCAAATGGGTGTGCCTGTGCACATCAATATCGAAGAGATCCGCAAGCCGGAACTCGACGGTATGCTGGTTGCGCAGAGCGTAGCTCAGCAGCTGGAGCGTCGTGTAATGTTCCGTCGCGCTATGAAGCGCGCTGTTCAGAACGCCATGCGCATTGGTGCCAAAGGCATCAAAATCCAAGTGAGCGGTCGTCTCGGCGGTGCTGAAATCGCACGTACTGAATGGTATCGCGAAGGTCGTGTGCCACTGCACACCCTGCGTGCCGACATCGACTATGCCAACTACGAAGCTCACACCACTTACGGTGTGATCGGTGTAAAGGTTTGGATCTTCAAAGGCGAAGTAATTGGTGGTCGCCAAGAAGAACTGAAACCACAAGCACCAGCGCCTCGTAAAAAAGCTGCTAAGTAAGGGGTACGCCAAATGTTGCAACCAAAGCGTACGAAGTTCCGCAAGCAGATGACAGGCCACAACCGTGGTCTGGCACAGCGCGGTAGCAAAGTCAGCTTCGGCGAGTTCGCGCTGAAGTCTGTAGCTCGTGGTCGTCTCACCGCTCGTCAGATCGAGTCAGCGCGTCGTGCTCTGACCCGTCACGTTAAACGTGGCGGCAAGATCTGGATCCGTGTATTCCCGGACAAGCCTATTTCCAAAAAGCCACTCGAAGTTCGGATGGGTAAAGGTAAGGGTAGTGTGGAGTACTGGGTTGCCCAGATTCAGCCAGGCAAAGTCCTGTATGAAATCGAGGGTGTTACTGAAGAGCTGGCGCGTGAGGCTTTTGCCTTGGCTGCTGCAAAGCTGCCGCTCGCCACTGCCTTCGTTAAACGGACGGTGATGTGATGAAAGCGAACGAACTTCGTGAAAAAGACGCGCCGCAGCTTAACGAGCAACTGCTCGGCCTGCTGCGCGACCAGTTCAATCTGCGCATGCAGAAAGCAACTGGCCAGTTGGGGCAGTCTCACCTGCTCCGGCAAGTTAAGCGTGACATCGCTCGCGTGAAGACTGTGCTCAAACAGCAGGCAGGTAAGTAATCATGGCTGAAGCCGAAAAAACCGTCCGTACGCTGACTGGCCGTGTTGTCAGCGACAAAATGGACAAGACCATCACCGTTCTGATCGAGCGTCGCGTTAAGCACCCGATCTACGGTAAATACGTTAAGCGTTCGACTAAGCTGCACGCGCACGACGAAACCAATCAGTGCCACATCGGCGACAAAGTCACTATTCGTGAAACTCGTCCTTTGGCCAAGACCAAGTCTTGGGCGCTGGTTGATGTTCTCGAACGCGCTGTGGAAGTCTAAGGACTAGGGGTCGGAGAAATTATATGATTCAGACTCAATCCATGCTCGATGTGGCCGATAACAGCGGCGCTCGCCGTGTTATGTGCATCAAGGTGCTGGGTGGCTCCCATCGTCGTTACGCTGGTATCGGTGACATCATCAAAGTTACCGTGAAGGAAGCAATTCCTCGCGGTAAAGTGAAAAAAGGCCAAGTGATGACTGCTGTTGTAGTCCGCACTCGTCACGGCGTACGCCGTGCTGATGGCTCCATTATCCGCTTTGATGGCAACGCTGCTGTTCTTCTGAACAACAAGCAAGAGCCGATCGGCACCCGTATCTTTGGGCCAGTGACCCGTGAACTTCGTACTGAGAAGTTCATGAAGATCGTCTCGCTCGCCCCAGAAGTGCTGTAAGGAGATCCGACATGCAAAAGATTCGTCGTGACGACGAGATCATCGTGATCGCCGGCAAAGACAAAGGTAAGCGCGGTAAGGTGCTTAAGGTTCTCGCTAATAACCGTCTGGTTATTGGTGGTCTGAATCTGGTTAAGCGTCATACCAAGCCTAACCCGGCGTCGGGCGTACAAGGCGGTATCGTCGAAAAAGAAGCTCCACTGGACGCTTCTAACGTCGCCATTTTCAACGGCGAAACCAACAAGGCTGACCGCGTTGGTTTCAAAGTAGAAGACGGCAAGAAAATTCGTGTCTTCAAGTCGACCCAAAAAGCGGTTGATGCTTGAACACTGCTAGGTAGAAGACCATGGCACGACTAAAAGAGATTTACTGGAAGGAAATCGCACCGAAGCTTAAGGAAGAACTTAAGCTTTCGAACGTGATGGAAGTTCCACGCGTTACAAAAATCACCCTGAACATGGGTCTGGGCGAAGCGGTCGGTGACAAAAAAGTCATCGAGCACGCTGTTGCCGACCTGGAAAAGATCACCGGCCAGAAAGTCGTTGTGACCTACGCTCGGAAATCCATCGCTGGCTTTAAAGTCCGTGAAGGTTGGCCGATCGGCGTCAAAGTGACCCTGCGCCGTGAGCGTATGTACGAGTTCCTGGATCGTCTGCTGTCGATCTCCCTGCCTCGGGTTCGCGACTTCCGCGGCCTGAATGCCAAGTCCTTCGATGGTCGTGGTAACTACAGCATGGGCGTTAAAGAGCAGATCATCTTCCCGGAAATCGACTACGACAAGATCGATGCTCTCCGCGGTCTGGACATTACCCTGACCACCACTGCCAAGAACGATGATGAAGGTCGCGCCCTGTTGCGTGCTTTCAAATTCCCGTTCCGCAACTGATTGGAGTAGGAAAATGGCCAAGATGAGCATGAAAAACCGCGAGCTGAAGCGTCAGCTCACGGTTGCCAAGTACGCCAAAAAGCGTGCAGCACTGAAAGCTATCATCGTTGATCTGAACGCAAGTCCAGAAGCGCGTTGGGAAGCTACAGTAGCTCTGCAGAAGCAGCCACGTGACGCAAGCGCCTCGCGCATGCGTAACCGCTGCCGCCTGACCGGTCGTCCACACGGCGTTTACCGCAAGTTCGGCCTTGGCCGTAACAAACTGCGTGAAGCTGCAATGCGTGGTGACGTACCTGGTCTGGTTAAAGCCAGCTGGTAAGCACTATCAAAGTCTCGGTGTTCGGGGTCGCAAGATCCTGACCACCGGTGACCTTGAACTTGAATCAAGCCCCTTTTGGGGCTTGATTCATTTGTGGGGTGTGTCTAGAATACCCGGCTCGCCTGAGCCCGTGCTTTTTCCGCATGGATGAGCTCGGCGACAAGTAGTAGCCGCAAGGCTAATTTTTTTGTATTAGGAGCGTCTAGCCCATGAGTATGCAGGACCCGTTAGCGGACATGCTAACTCGAATCCGTAATGCCCAGATGGCTGAAAAGTCCGTCGTAAGCATGCCATCTTCTACTTTGAAGGTAGCTGTTGCCAAAGTCCTGAAGGACGAAGGTTACATTGCGGGTTATCAGATCAGCAGCGAAATCAAACCACTGCTGTCCATCGAGCTGAAGTACTTCGAAGGCCGTCCGGTCATCGAAGAAGTGAAGCGCGTTAGCCGTCCAGGCCTGCGTCAGTACAAGTCCGTCGATGATCTGCCAAAAGTTCGTGGCGGTCTCGGTGTGTCTATCGTCTCCACCAACAAAGGTGTGATGACGGATCGTGCTGCGCGCGCTGCCGGTGTCGGCGGCGAAGTTCTTTGCACTGTGTTCTAAGGGGGGATAAGCATGTCACGCGTCGCTAAGAACCCCGTTAAGCTGCCAGCCGGTGTCGAAGTCAAATTCGCAGGCCAACAGCTTTCGGTGAAGGGTGCCAAGGGCACTCTCGAACTGAACATCCATTCGTCCGTTGAGATCGTTGAAGAAGCTGGTGAGCTGCGTTTCGCTGCTCGCAATGGCGATCAACAAACTCGCGCAATGGCTGGTACCACTCGTGCGTTGGTAAACAACATGGTCCAAGGCGTAAGCCAAGGCTTCGAGCGCAAGCTCCAGCTGGTCGGTGTTGGTTACAAAGCGCAAGCAAAAGGCACAGTGCTGAACCTGGCTCTTGGCTTCTCGCACCCAGTGGATTATGAACTGCCGGAAGGCATCACCGCTGAGACTCCTAGCCAGACCGATATCCTGATCAAGGGCATCGATAAGCAGCTGGTAGGTCAAGTGGCCGCCGAGATCCGCGACTTCCGTCCACCAGAGCCGTACAAAGGCAAAGGTGTGCGCTACGCGGACGAAGTCGTCCGTCGTAAAGAAGCCAAGAAGAAGTAGGGCATAGCAAATGACCGACAAAAAAGTTACTCGACTGCGTCGCGCTCGCAAAGCACGCCTGAAAATGCACGAACTCGAAGTCGTGCGTCTCTGCGTGTTCCGCTCGTCGCAGCACATCTACGCCCAGGTCATTTCGGCCGACGGCAACAAAGTCCTGGCATCTGCCTCGACTTTGGATAAAGAACTGCGTGATGGCGCCACTGGCAACATCGACGCGGCCACTAAGGTTGGCCAGCTGGTCGCTACGCGTGCTAAAGCCGCTGGCGTCTCGCAGGTGGCTTTCGACCGCTCTGGCTTCAAGTACCACGGCCGCGTCAAGGCGCTGGCTGATGCTGCTCGTGAAGCTGGGCTGGAGTTCTAAGTTATGTCAAATAACGACCAAAAGCGCGACGAAGGCTACATCGAGAAGCTGGTTCAAGTTAACCGCGTAGCCAAAACCGTTAAAGGCGGCCGTATCTTCACTTTCACCGCGTTGACCGTGGTTGGTGATGGTAAAGGGCGTGTTGGCTTCGGCCGTGGCAAGTCGCGTGAAGTGCCTGCTGCGATCCAGAAGGCAATGGAAGCTGCTCGCCGCAACATGATCCAAGTTGACCTGAACGGCACCACTCTGCAGTACGCAATGAAGTCCGGTCACGGCGCTTCGAAGGTGTACATGCAGCCTGCTTCTGAAGGTACCGGTATCATCGCTGGCGGCGCTATGCGTGCTGTCCTCGAAGTTGCTGGCGTTCAGAACGTTCTGGCCAAGTGCTACGGCTCGACTAACCCGGTAAACGTGGTTCACGCCACTTTCAAAGGTTTGAAAGCTATGCAGTCTCCTGAATCCATTGCCGCCAAGCGTGGCAAAAGCGTCAAGGAGATCTTCTGATCATGGCTACCGTTAAAGTTACGCTGATCAAAAGCATGACCGGCCGCATCCCTAACCACAAACTGTGCGTTAAGGGTCTGGGTCTGCGTCGCATCGGTCACACTGTAGAAGTACTTGATACTCCCGAGAATCGCGGGATGATCAACAAGGCTTACTACATGCTGCGTGTCGAGGGTTAATCGATGAAACTCAATGATCTGAGTCCAGCGCCGGGTTCCCGTCGCGAAAAGCATCGTCCGGGCCGTGGTATCGGTAGTGGTTTGGGCAAGACCGGTGGCCGTGGCCACAAAGGTCAGTCCTCCCGCTCCGGTGGCACCATTGCTCCAGGCTTTGAAGGTGGTCAACAGCCGCTGCATCGTCGCCTGCCGAAGTTCGGTTTCGTTTCCCTGAAAGCCATGGACCGCGCAGAAGTGCGTTTGTCCGAGCTGGCTAAAGTGGAAGGCGACATCGTCACCGTGCAGTCCCTGAAAGATGCCAACGTGATCAACGTCAACGTACAGCGTGTGAAAATCATGCTGTCCGGCGAAGTTACTCGCGCTGTTACCATCGGAAAGGGAATCGGCGCCACCAAAGGTGCGCGTGCGGCTATCGAAGCAGCTGGCGGCAAGTTCGAGGAATAAATGGCTAAGCAAGGTGCTCTCTCTGCGCTCGGCAAAGGCGGTATGTCTGAACTCTGGGCTCGTCTGCGTTTTCTATTCTTGGCGATTATCGTCTACCGAATAGGCGCACACATCCCGGTTCCAGGTATCAACCCGGACCGACTCGCGGACCTGTTTCGACAGAATGAGGGGACCATTCTTAGCTTGTTCAACATGTTTTCCGGCGGTGCGCTGGAACGGATGAGCATCTTTGCACTGGGGATCATGCCGTACATTTCGGCATCGATCATCATGCAGCTGATGACCGCCGTCAGCCCGCAGCTGGAACAGTTGAAGAAGGAAGGTGAAGCTGGGCGTCGCAAGATCGCTCAGTACACCCGCTACGGCACTGTCGTCCTCGCTCTCGTTCAGGCAATTGGCATGTCCATTGGTCTGGCAGGGCAGGGCGTTGCGTTCACTGGTGACTTTGGCTTCCATTTCGTCGCGGTATCCACTTTTGTGGCTGGTGCGATGTTCATGATGTGGCTGGGTGAGCAGATTACTGAGCGTGGTGTTGGCAACGGTATCTCGATGTTGATTTTCGCAGGTATCGTCGCCGGTCTTCCGAGAGCGATCGGGCAGTCTTTCGAGTCTGCGCGTCAGGGTGATATCAACATTTTTGCCTTGGTTGCCATCGGTTTGCTGGCAGTAGCGATTATCGGTTTCGTGGTGTTCATTGAGCGTGGTCAGCGTCGTATTGCTGTTCATTACGCCAAGCGTCAGCAGGGCCGTAAGGTCTTTGCTGCGCAGACTAGCCACTTGCCGTTGAAGGTGAACATGGCCGGTGTTATTCCGGCCATTTTCGCGAGCAGCATTTTGCTGTTCCCGGCTTCGTTGGGTACCTGGTTTGGTCAGTCTGAAGGTATGGGCTGGCTGCAGGACATCTCGCAGTCGATCGCTCCTGGTCAGCCGTTGAATATTCTGCTGTTTAGTGCAGGGATTATTTTCTTCTGCTTCTTCTATACGGCGTTGATGTTCAATCCGAAAGACGTAGCGGAAAACCTGAAGAAGTCCGGTGCCTTTATTCCGGGCATCCGTCCAGGTGAGCAGTCTGCGCGCTACATTGATGGCGTTCTGACTCGTTTGACCCTGTTCGGTGCTCTATATATGACGGCCGTGTGCCTGTTGCCCCAGTTCCTGGTGGTTGCAGCAAACGTTCCGTTCTACCTTGGCGGGACCTCGTTGCTGATCGTCGTCGTGGTTGTGATGGACTTCATGTCCCAAGTACAATCGCACCTCGTTTCGCACCAGTACGAATCCCTGATGAAGAAAGCCAACCTGAAGGGTTACGGCAGCGGCATGTTGCGCTGAGTACCCATAAGGTTCGAGGAGTTGGTGATGAAAGTTCGTGCATCGGTGAAAAAGCTGTGCCGTAACTGCAAGATTATTCGCCGCGAAGGTGTTGTTCGAGTAATTTGCAGCGCGGAACCGCGTCACAAACAGCGCCAAGGCTGAGTGTGATTGTGCTTCAAGCCCGGCAGCTAGTGCGCTGCCGGGTTGATTATTTGTTATTACAGCGATATTATCTCGCGCCCTATTTCTTGGCTTCCGGGGCGTAGGTAGCTGTCAATTGGAGTCCCACTGAATGGCCCGTATTGCAGGCGTTAACATTCCAGATAACAAGCATACTGTTATCTCGCTGACCTACATCTATGGTGTTGGTCGCACTACTGCACAGAAGATCTGTGCAGTGACTGGGGTAAACCCAGCCGCAAAGATCAAAGATCTGAGCGACGAGCAGATTGAACAGCTGCGTGGCGAAGTGGCGAAGTTCACCACTGAAGGTGACCTGCGTCGCGAAATCAACATGAAAATCAAGCGTTTGATGGACCTCGGTTGCTATCGCGGTCTGCGTCATCGTCGTGGTCTTCCAGTGCGCGGTCAGCGTACCAAGACTAACGCGCGTACCCGTAAAGGTCCGCGTAAGCCGATCCGCAAGTAATCGCCCCAGCGAATCGACAGGAAATTAATCATGGCTAAACCTGCTGCTCGTCCTCGTAAAAAAGTTAAAAAGACAGTGGTTGATGGCATCGCCCACATCCATGCATCTTTTAACAACACAATCGTGACCATCACCGACCGTCAAGGCAACGCTCTTTCCTGGGCTACCTCCGGTGGTTCGGGTTTCCGCGGTTCCCGCAAGTCCACCCCGTTTGCTGCTCAAGTAGCTGCTGAACGTGCTGGTCAAGCTGCGCTGGAATACGGCCTGAAAAACCTCGACGTTAACGTCAAAGGTCCAGGTCCAGGTCGTGAATCTGCAGTCCGCGCTTTGAACGGCTGTGGCTACAAGATCGCCAGCATCACCGACGTGACGCCAATCCCGCACAACGGGTGCCGTCCGCCGAAGAAGCGCCGCGTGTAATCCAGGAGATTGTAAAGAATGGCTCGTTACATTGGTCCAAAATGCAAACTCGCTCGTCGCGAAGGCACCGATCTCTTCTTGAAGAGCGGCGTGCGCGCGATCGAATCGAAGTGCAACATTGAAGCAGCACCTGGTATCCACGGCCAACGCCGCGGTCGCCAGTCCGATTACGGCACCCAACTGCGTGAAAAGCAGAAGGTCCGTCGTATCTACGGCGTTCTCGAGCGTCAATTCAGCGGCTACTA
Organism: Pseudomonas sp. Irchel s3h14; assembly: GCF_900187425.1. Classification (GTDB taxonomy): domain Bacteria; phylum Pseudomonadota; class Gammaproteobacteria; order Pseudomonadales; family Pseudomonadaceae; genus Aquipseudomonas. The sequence goes on along the minus strand of NZ_FYDJ01000017.1, from coordinate 71,443 downwards.
CAAAGAAGCTGCTGGCAAGAAAGGCGCAACTGGCGAAAACCTGTTGCAACTGCTCGAATGCCGTCTGGACAACGTTGTATACCGTATGGGTTTTGGCTCTACTCGTGCCGAATCCCGTCAGCTGGTATCGCACAAATCCGTAAGCGTTAACGGTCAGACCGTAAACGTGCCGTCGTACCAGGTTCGTGCTGGTGACGTGGTCGCGATTCGCGAGAAAGCAAAGAACCAACTTCGCATTGTCCAAGCTCTCGATCTGTGTGCCCAACGTGGCCGCGTAGAATGGGTAGAAGTAGACACTGAGAAGAAGTCGGGCGTTTTCAAGAACGTTCCTGCTCGCAGTGATCTGTCCGCCGACATCAACGAAAGCCTGATTGTCGAGCTCTACTCCAAGTAAGGGCTAGAAAATAGGTGCATCCATGCAGATTTCGGTAAATGAGTTCCTGACACCCCGCCATATTGATGTGCAGGTTGTCAGTCCAACCCGCGCCAAGATCACCCTCGAGCCTCTCGAGCGTGGTTTTGGCCACACCCTGGGCAACGCGCTGCGCCGCATCCTGTTGTCCTCAATGCCCGGCTGCGCAGTAGTCGAGGCCGAGATTGACGGTGTGCTCCATGAGTACAGCGCCATCGAAGGTGTACAGGAAGACGTAATTGAAATCCTGTTGAACCTTAAAGGTCTGGCTATCAAGCTGCACGGCCGTGACGAAGTTACGCTGACCTTGTCGAAGAAGGGTTCGGGGGTGGTTACCGCTGCCGATATTCAGCTGGATCATGATGTCGAGATCGTTAACCCCGATCACGTAATCGCTAACCTGGCGTCTAACGGCGCCCTGAACATGAAGCTCACCGTAGCTCGTGGTCGTGGTTATGAACCGGCAGACTCGCGTCAGAGCGATGAAGACGAAAGCCGCAGCATCGGTCGCTTGCAGCTTGACTCTTCGTTCAGCCCGGTTCGCCGTATCGCATACGTGGTGGAAAACGCCCGTGTCGAACAGCGTACTAACCTGGACAAGCTGGTTATTGATCTGGAAACCAACGGTACTCTGGATCCTGAAGAGGCTATTCGCCGCGCTGCAACCATTCTGCAACAGCAGTTGGCTGCGTTCGTCGACCTCAAAGGTGACAGTGAGCCAGTGGTTGTCGAGCAGGAAGACGAGATCGATCCGATCCTGCTTCGCCCGGTTGACGATCTGGAACTGACTGTACGTTCGGCTAACTGCCTTAAGGCGGAAAACATCTACTACATCGGTGACCTGATTCAGCGTACCGAAGTAGAGCTGTTGAAGACTCCGAACCTTGGCAAGAAATCCTTGACTGAAATCAAGGACGTTCTGGCCTCCCGCGGTCTGTCCCTCGGCATGCGCCTCGACAACTGGCCGCCTGCAAGTCTTAAGAAGGACGACAAGGCGACTGCCTGATCGTCGTAATCACCGAACGTTGTGTTTGGTAAGGAATGAACCATGCGTCATCGTAAAAGTGGTCGTCACCTGAGCCGCACTAGCTCGCACCGCAAGGCCATGTTTCAAAACATGGCAGTGTCGCTGTTCGAGCACGAGCTGATCAAAACTACACTGCCGAAAGCTAAAGAACTGCGTCGCGTTGCTGAGCCGCTGATCACTTTGGCCAAGACAGACAGCCTGGCTAACCGCCGTCTGGCTTTCGATCGTACTCGTTCGAAAGCTATCGTTGGTAAGCTCTTCAACGACCTGGGCAAGCGTTACGCTACCCGTGAGGGTGGCTACCTGCGCATCCTCAAGTGCGGTTTCCGCACTGGCGACAACGCGCCTATGGCGTACGTCGAGTTGGTTGATCGTCCTGCCGGTGGTGAAGCTGTATCCGCTGAGTAAGACGTCAGTCTGAAACGAAGAACCGGGCCTAGTGCCCGGTTTTTTGTGCGCGCTCGAAAAGTATCGAAAAGCCTAGGCGACAAAGCTTCATTAGTATTTATCTATCGATTCTCACAATTTAATGAATTTGATGGTGTCATGTGGATGGTCAATACTCCCTCAAAGCCGATTAGCCGGCAGTAGGAAAGACTGACAGAGGAAGACATCGCATGAGCCAAAGTAAAACACTTACCACCGCCAGTGGCGCTCCTGTCGCTGATAACCAGAATTCCCGTTCCGCTGGCCCTCGTGGCCCGCTGCTGCTCGACGACTTTCACCTGATTGAGAAGCTTGCCCACTTCAACCGTGAAAACATCCCTGAGCGCCGCGTACACGCCAAAGGTTCGGGTGCTTACGGTACGTTCACCGTAACTCGGGACATCACCGAGTACACAAGTGCCAAACTGTTTGAGTCTGTCGGCAAGCAAACCCCAACCTTCCTGCGGTTTTCCACCGTTGGCGGTGAGCGTGGTTCGGCCGACACCGAGCGCGATCCACGTGGTTTCGCTCTGAAGTTCTACACCGAAGAAGGTAACTGGGACATCGTCGGCAACAACACGCCAGTGTTCTTCATCCGTGATCCTTTGAAATTCCCGGACTTTATTCACACTCAGAAACGTCTGCCGCAAAGCAACCTGAAAAGCGCGCAAATGATGTGGGACTTCTGGTCGCACTCACCTGAGGCGCTGCACCAGGTCACCATTCTGTTCTCGGACCGTGGCATCCCCGATGGCTACCGTCACATGCACGGCTTCGGCAGTCACACCTACAGCCTGATCAACGCCAGTGGCGAACGTCACTGGGTGAAATGGCACTACAAGACCAAGCAAGGGATTAAAAACCTGGCGCCATCAGAAGCGGCACGCCTGGCCGGTACCGATCCTGATTACGCACAGCGTGATCTGTTCGGCGCGATCGAGCGCGGTGATTTTCCGAAATGGCGCGTGTGCATCCAGATCATGACTGAGGCTCAGGCCGCAGAGCACTACGAGAACCCGTTTGACGTGACCAAAACCTGGTCGCAGAAAGAGTTTCCGCTGATCGAAGTGGGCGAGCTGGAGCTTAACCGCAACCCGCAGAACTATTTTGCTGAAGTCGAGCAAGCGGCGTTCGGGCCGAGCAACATGGTCCCAGGTGTCGGCTTGTCGCCTGACCGCATGCTGCAAGGTCGAGTGTTCGCTTACGCAGATGCTCACCGCTACCGCATTGGCACCAACCACCAGCAGCTGCCGGTGAACGCGCCTCGCAGTCCGGTAAACAGCTATCAGCGCGACGGTTCGATGGCGTTTGGCAGCAACGGCGGTGCAACACCTAACTACGAGCCGAACAGCTACATCGAATCGCCGAAACAAGCGCCTCGCTATGCAGAGCCAGCACTGGCGCTGAGTGGTGCAGCTGATCGTTACAATCATCGCGAAGATACTGACTACTACAGTCACGCGGGTGCGCTGTTCCGTCTGATGAGCGATGCGCAGAAAACGCTGCTGATCAACAACATTGCCGGCGCGATGGCAGGGGTTTCCAGCGACGTGATTGATCGTCAATTACAGCATTTCTTCAGGGCCGACCCGGCGTACGGAGAAGCAATCGCAACGGCGTTGGGCGTACAGCTTAACGAAGTCTAAACGAGAAGCAGAACCGCCCTCACTTGGGCGGTTTTTGCGTTATTTAAACTACTTTTCTCAGAATATCTTCGCTTTTATCGCGCAAGCAGAGTGACCAAACAGTCTGCTTGGTTCAAACTACAGACTTTCAAGCAGGGAGATGTAGGGCGATGCAAGGCCACCCAGACGTAATCGATTACCTCAACACGTTGCTGACCGGCGAACTGGCGGCGCGTGATCAATATTTCATCCATTCGCGGATGTACGAGGACTGGGGTTTCACCGAGCTCTACGAACGTATCAACCACGAGATGGAAGAAGAGGCCGGGCACGCTGATGCCCTGATGCGCCGAATTCTGATGCTCGAAGGTACGCCGCGCATGCGTCCGGACGACCTTGATATCGGCACTACCGTGCCGGACATGCTCGCCGCTGACCTGCGGCTGGAATACAAAGTCCGCGCCGCGCTCTGCAAGGGCATAAAGCTCTGCGAACAGCACAAGGACTATGTCAGTCGCGAGATGCTGCGGGTTCAATTGCATGACACCGAAGAAGACCACACCTACTGGCTTGAAAAGCAGATGGGTCTGATCAAGTTGATCGGTCTCGAGAACTACCTGCAATCTCACGCCTGATTGCACCGATACAAAAAGCCCCTGTCGCTGAGCAAGTGACAGGGGCTTTTTTGTGCGCTGAATTCAGGCCCGATCGCGCTCCAGCAGCGGCTTGAGGTAGAAGCCTGTGTGAGATTGCTTCATCTCCGACACTTCTTCCGGCGTACCGACGGCAATGATCTGGCCGCCCTTGGAACCGCCTTCCGGCCCCAGGTCCACCAGCCAGTCGGCCGTCTTGATAACGTCCAGGTTGTGCTCGATCACCACCACAGTGTTGCCGTGGTCGCGCAGTCGATGCAATACGTCGAGCAGTTGCTGAATATCCGCGAAGTGTAGGCCGGTCGTCGGCTCATCGAGGATATACAGCGTCTTGCCGGTATCGCGCTTGGACAGTTCACGGGACAGTTTCACTCGTTGGGCTTCTCCACCAGACAGCGTGGTCGCTGACTGCCCGAGCTTGATGTACGACAGGCCGACATCCATCAGCGTCTGAAGCTTGCGCGCCAGGGCCGGAACCGCGTCGAAGAACACCCGCGCCTCCTCGATCGTCATCTCGAGGGTTTCGTGGATGCTCTTGCCCTTGTACTTGATCTCCAGAGTCTCGCGGTTGTAGCGCTTGCTCTTGCAGACGTCGCATGGGACATAGATGTCCGGCAGGAAGTGCATTTCCACCTTGATCAGGCCATCGCCCTGACACGCTTCGCAACGCCCGCCCTTCACGTTGAAGGAGAAGCGTCCAGGACCATAACCGCGGGAGCGGGACTCCGGCACACCGGCGAACAGTTCGCGAATCGGTGTGAACAACCCGGTATAGGTCGCCGGGTTGGAGCGCGGAGTTCGGCCGATCGGGCTCTGGTCGATGTCGACAACCTTGTCCAGATGCTCCAGACCTTTGATGCTGTCGTGAGCGGCAGCCTCCAGGGTTGTTGCGCCGTTGAGTGCTGTAGCGCTCAAAGGAAACAGCGTGTTGTTGATCAGCGTCGACTTGCCCGAGCCGGACACGCCGGTCACGCAGGTCAGCAGGCCGATCGGAATGTCCAGATCGACATCGCGCAAGTTGTTGCCACGAGCGCCCTTGAGGGACAGCGACAACTTCTTGTTGCGCGGCGTGCGTTTGGCCGGGACTGCAATCTTCACCCGGCCCGACAGGTATTTGCCGGTCAACGAATCAGGGTGAGCCATGACTTCGGCCGGTGTACCTTCGGCGACGATATGCCCGCCATGCACGCCCGCACCTGGACCGATATCCACCACGTAGTCAGCCAGGCGAATCGCATCTTCGTCGTGCTCGACCACAATCACCGTATTGCCGATGTCCCGCAGGTGCTTGAGCGTACCGAGCAGCCGATCGTTGTCCCGTTGGTGCAAACCAATTGACGGTTCGTCGAGGATGTACAGAACGCCCACCAGGCCGGCGCCAATCTGGCTGGCCAGACGGATACGCTGCGCTTCACCACCGGACAAGGTGTCCGCACTGCGATCCAGCGACAAGTAGTCCAGGCCTACGTTGACCAGGAACTGCAGTCGCTGGCGAATTTCCTTGAGAATCTTGTCGGCAATTTCGCCACGTCGGCCGGTGAGTTTCAGCACGCCGAAATACTCACAGGCATCGCCAATCGGCAGATTGGTCACCGCCGGCAGCGTCTTCTCGCCAACCCACACATGCCGCGCCTCACGACGCAGACGAGTACCACGGCAATCCGGGCAAGGCTGGGTGCTGAGGAACTTGGCCAGCTCTTCACGCACCGAGGCGGATTCGGTTTCACGGTAGCGACGGTCCAGATTCGGCACGATGCCTTCGAACGGGTGCGAGCGTTTGACGATGTCGCCGCGGTCGTTCAGGTATTTGAAGTCGACGTTTTGCGACCCGCTGCCGTGCAGGATGAACTTCTGCTGATCGGCCGTCAGTTCGTTGAATGGCACTTCCAGGCTGAACTTGTAGTGCGAAGCCAACGACCCGAGCATCTGGAAGTAATAGACGTTGCGCCGGTCCCAGCCACGAATCGCGCCCTCGGCCAGCGTCAGTTCACCATTGACCAATCGCTTGATGTCGAAGAACTGCTTAACACCCAGGCCATCACACGTCGGGCAAGCGCCGGCCGGATTGTTGAAGGAGAACAGCTTGGGTTCCAGCTCGCTGATGGCATGGCCGCAGATCGGGCAGGCGAAGCGCGCGGAGAAGATGATCTCTTCGCCGGGCTCGTCGTCCATCGGTGCGACCAGGGCGATGCCGTCCGCGAGCTTCAAAGCGGTCTCGAACGATTCGGCCAAACGCTGTTGCAGGTCGGCGCGCACCTTGAAGCGGTCGACCACCACATCGATCGAGTGCTTCTTCTGCTTATCCAGCTTCGGCAATTCGTCCAGCTCGCAGAGCCGTCCGTTGACCCGGGCCCGCACAAAGCCTTGGGCGCGCAGTTCTTCGAAGACTGAAAGGTGTTCGCCTTTACGCTCGCGGATTACCGGGGCCAGCAGCATAAGCTTGCTGCCCTCCGGTTGGGCGAGGACCAGGTCGACCATCTGGCTGACGGTCTGGGCTTCCAGCGGAATGTCGTGATCCGGGCAACGCGGAATACCCACGCGAGCGTAAAGCAGGCGCAGATAGTCGTAGATTTCGGTGATGGTGCCGACCGTCGAACGCGGGTTGTGCGAGGTCGATTTCTGCTCGATGGAAATGGCTGGCGACAAACCTTCAATGGTGTCGACGTCAGGCTTTTCCATCATCGACAAAAATTGCCGCGCGTAGGCCGACAGCGATTCGACGTAGCGGCGCTGGCCTTCGGCGTACAGCGTGTCGAATGCCAGGGATGATTTTCCGGAGCCGGACAGGCCGGTGATGACGATCAGTTTGTCCCGTGGCAGGGTCAGGTCGATGTTCTTCAGGTTGTGGGTTCGGGCCCCACGAATCAGGATCTTGTCCAAAGTGGCCTCGCTCGGCGGGCGTCGAAAACGTAGGAGTATACGGCCAAATACTGGATGGATGCACACTATCGAATGAGCGGGTTGCAGCCTTACATGAAGAGTCTGTCAGCAGAGCGCGTCAAAGCGTCGCGATATACCCCGTCAATCGATGGGACTGGTAGAATCGCCGCCGGTTCACATGAGGTTTTTCCATGCACGATCCCCACAGCGAACGCATGAGTGGCAGTGAGACCCGCGCAGCAAGCGGTCTGGCCCTGGTGTTCGCCTTCCGTATGCTTGGCATGTTCATGGTGTTGCCGGTACTGGCGACCTATGGGATGGATCTGGCAGGAGCGACCCCGGCCCTTATCGGGCTGGCGATTGGCGCTTACGGCCTGACCCAGGCGATCTTTCAAATTCCCTTCGGCTTCATTTCCGACCGCATCGGCCGTCGTCCGGTGATTTACCTGGGGCTGATCGTCTTCGCCCTCGGTAGCGTGCTGGCGGCCAATGCCGACTCGATCTGGGGCGTGATCGCCGGACGAATCCTGCAAGGCGCCGGGGCGATTTCCGCGGCGGTGATGGCGTTGCTGTCAGACCTGACCCGCGAACAGCATCGGACCAAAGCCATGGCCATGATCGGCATGACGATCGGTCTGTCGTTCGCTGTCGCGATGGTTGTAGGACCGTTGCTGACCCGCGCCTTCGGCCTGTCCGGGTTGTTCCTCGCCACGGGCGGCATGGCGCTGTTCGGCATCGTGATCGTGATGTTCATGGTGCCGCGCTCTACCGGGCCGTTGCAGCACCGCGAATCCGGTGTGGCGCGCCAGGCGCTGATACCGACGCTCAAGCATCCAGACCTGCTGCGCCTGGACCTGGGCATTTTTGTGTTGCACGCGATGTTGATGTCGAGCTTCGTTGCGTTGCCTTTGGCGCTGGTGGAAAAAGCCGGGCTGCCTAAAGAGCAGCACTGGTGGGTCTACCTCATTGCGCTGCTGATTTCCTTCTTCGCCATGATCCCGTTCATTATCTACGGCGAGAAGAAACGCAAAATGAAACGAGTTTTACTCGGCGCCGTCGCGACGCTGATGCTCACTGAGCTATTCTTCTGGCAGTTCGGCGATAGCTTGCGAGCTCTGGTGATCGGGACGGTGGTGTTCTTTACCGCGTTCAACTTGCTGGAAGCTTCGCTACCATCGCTGATCAGCAAGGTTTCACCGGCAGGCGGCAAGGGTACGGCGATGGGGGTTTATTCCACCAGCCAGTTCCTCGGTTCGGCACTGGGCGGCATCCTCGGCGGCTGGTTGTTCCAGCATGGCGGTCTGTCGGTTGTGTTCCTTGGATGCGCCGGTCTGGCTGCCCTCTGGCTGGCCTTTGCTGTTACCATGCGCGAACCTCCCTACGTGACGAGCCTGCGCTTGCCGTTGTCGCCCGAGGCGATCCGCGAAGCGGGTCTGGTCGAGCGCCTGAAGGCCGTCGTAGGGGTAACAGATGCAGTGATCGTCGAAGATGAAGCGGCGATTTACATCAAATTGGACACAGAACTATTGGATCGCACCACCCTTGAACGCCTGGTGAACAACCCGGCCGGGGCAGCGTGCGTAGCCTAGGAGAACGTTATGGCCCGTGGGGTTAACAAAGTCATATTGGTCGGCACTTGCGGCCAGGATCCCGAAGTTCGCTACTTGCCTAACGGTAACGCCGTGACCAACCTGAGTCTGGCGACCAGCGAACAGTGGACCGACAAGCAAACCGGTCAAAAGGTCGAGAAGACCGAATGGCACCGTGTGTCGATGTTCGGCAAGGTTGCCGAAATCGCCGGCGAGTACCTGCGTAAAGGTTCGCAGGTCTACATCGAAGGCAAGCTGCAGACCCGCGAGTGGGAAAAAGACGGTATCAAGCGTTACACCACTGAAATCGTGGTCGACATGCAAGGCACCATGCAACTGCTGGGCGGCCGTCCACAGCAGGGCGATCAACAAGGCGGGGGCAATAACTACCAGCAGTCCGCCCCAGCCCCACGCCAACAGGCTCCACGTCCGCAACAGTCGGCACCGCAACAGTCGCGTCAGGCTCCGGCTCCACAGCAGGCCGCTCCACAGCCGGCTCCGGATTTCGACAGCTTTGATGACGATATTCCGTTCTAAAAAGCAGCTATCCAGTCAGTAACAAAAAAAGCGAAGCCATCTGGCTTCGCTTTTTTGTTGGCGCTATTAACTGGATAACGCGGTCACATTGGCCCGTGCCGAGTGCAGTTTCTTGTAGCTATCGATCAACCGCAGGTGCCTGTCGAGCCCCTCCAGTTTGATGCTGGTCGGCGTCAAGCCATGGAAGCGCACGCTGCCATCGACCGAGCCGATCACTGCATCCATTCGTTCGTTGCCAAACATCCGGCGGAAATTGGCCTCGTAGTCTTCCAGTTCCAGGTCTTCGTCCAGCTTCATCTCCAGCACCGCGTTGACGGCTTGGTAGAACAAGCCGCGCTCAACCGTGTTGTCGTTGTACTGCAGGAACATCTCCACTGCCTCTTTCGCCTCTTCAAATTGTTGCAAGGCGAGATAAATCAGCAGCTTCAACTCCAGGATCGTCAGCTGACCCCAGGCCGTATTGTCGTCAAATTCGATGCCGATCAGGGAGGTGATGTCGGTGTAGTCATCCAGCTCACTTTCCACCAGGCGCTCAACCAGCGCTTGCAGTTCGTCGTCGTCCAGGCGATGCAGGTTCAGGATATCGGCGCGGAAGAAAAGCGCTTTGTTGGTGTTATCCCAGATCAGGTCGTCCACGGGATAGATTTCCGAATAGTCCGGCACCAGGATGCGGCATGCCGTCGCGCCGATATGCTCGTAGACCGCCATGTACACTTCCTTGCCCATGCCTTCGAGAATGCCGAACAAGGTCGCGGCTTCTTCGGCATTCGAGTTTTCACCCTGGCCGGAGAAGTCCCACTCCACGAATTCGTAATCGGACTTGGAGCTGAAGAAGCGCCACGAAACCACGCCGCTGGAATCGATGAAGTGCTCGACGAAGTTATTCGGCTCGGTCACCGCATGGCCTTCAAACGTCGGCTGGGGCAAGTCGTTGAGGCCTTCGAAGCTGCGGCCCTGGAGCAGTTCGGTCAGGCTGCGCTCCAGCGCCACTTCCAGGCTCGGGTGCGCGCCGAACGAGGCGAACACACCGCCGGTACGCGGGTTCATCAACGTGACGCACATCACCGGGAATTCACCGCCCAGGGATGCATCCTTCACCAATACGGGGAACCCTTGCTCTTCCAGGGCCTGAATACCGGCCAGTATCCCGGGGTACTTCGCCAGCACATCGGCGGGCACATCCGGCAGTGCAAATTCACCTTCGATGATTTCGCGTTTTACCGCACGCTCGAAGATCTCCGACAGGCATTGCACCTGGGCTTCGGCCAGCGTGTTGCCGGCACTCATGCCGTTGCTCAGGAACAGGTTTTCAATCAGGTTGGACGGGAAATACACCACTTCGCCGTCCGACTGGCGCACGTATGGCAGCGAGCAGATGCCGCGCTCTTCATTGCCCGAGTTGGTGTCGATCAGGTGGGAGCCACGCAACTCGCCGTCGCGGTTGTAAATCTTCAGGCAGTACGCGTCGAGGATTTCGGCCGGCAGTTCATCTTTACGGCCAGGCTTGAACCAGCGTTCGTCCGGGTAATGAACAAACGGCGCGTTGGCGATCTCTTCGCCCCAGAACTGATCGTTGTAGAAGAAGTTGCAGTTGAGTCGCTCGATAAACTCGCCCAACGCCGACGCCAGCGCGCCTTCCTTGGTTGCGCCCTTACCGTTGGTAAAACACATCGGCGAGTGCGCATCGCGGATATGCAGCGACCACACGTTGGGAACGATATTGCGCCACGAGGCGATTTCAATCTTCATGCCCAGGTCCGCCAGAATGGCCGACATGTTGGCGATGGTTTGCTCCAGCGGCAGATCCTTGCCCGCAATATAGGTGTGCGCCTCTGAGGCAGAAGCAGGCATCAGCAACGCTTGGGCATCGGCGTCGAGGTTTTCCACCTCTTCGATCACAAACTCAGGCCCGGCCTGGACCACTTTTTTCACGGTACACCGGTCGATGGAACGCAGGATGCCCTGGCGGTCCTTGTCGGAAATATCCGCCGGTAACTCGACCTGGATCTTGAAAATCTGGTTGTAGCGGTTTTCCGGGTCAACAATATTGTTCTGTGACAGACGGATGTTATCCGTGGGGATATTGCGCGTGCTGCAGTACAACTTCACGAAATAAGCCGCACACAACGCCGACGAAGCCAGGAAGTAGTCGAATGGACCCGGTGCCGAGCCATCGCCCTTGTAGCGGATAGGTTGATCGGCCACCACCGTGAAGTCGTCGAACTTGGCTTCAAGTCGAAGGTTGTCGAGAAAGTTGACCTTGATTTCCATGGGGGATTACCAGAATAACGGCTAGACGATTTGGCCGCCATTATCCGGCATTTCAGCTATAAGTCTTGCGGGCATCGTACTTATGTCCACACCGGCGATGGATGGATCAGTCGAGTATCAGGTGCGGCAAAAACCGGCTCGAATCCTTGGTGATCAAACTGTTGTCTTCCCGCACGCCGATCCCTGCTGCCTGGTCGCCGATCACCCAAGAGCCAATCAGCGTAAAGCTGTCGCCAAACTTCGGCAGCGGGGCGAACTCCTGAAGGATAAAAGGTGCGTCGGTGTAGGGGCCGTCCTCTTTCACGATCAGACCGTCAGCGGTTTGCAGTTCGATGTTGGCGCCTTCTCGAGAAAAAAACGGTTTGCGCACCCAACCTTTGGGTACCGCTTTGCCCGGGTCGGTATCCAGGTGCGCCGCGAGCAGATTCGGGTGACCTTTGTTGAACTCCCACAGCAGCGGCAGGATGCCCTTGTTGGAAATGATCGATTTCCAGGCCGGTTCGAAAAATTGCGTATCGCTCTGGGCAATCGCTGCGCCGAACGGTTCGTGGAAGATGAACTCCCAGGCGTGCAGCTTGAACAGGTGAGGAATCCAGCGATCTTCCAGATCGACGAAGCGTCCGTCAGTGGTGAGGCCGATGTCTTCGATGTCGATGTGGCGTGATTCTATTCCGACTTTTTCGGCAATCAGGCGCAGGTAATCGGTGGTGCCCTTGTCCTCGACCGAGTCTTTCATCGAGGCGAAATAGAACGGCTGTGTGAGCTGCAGTTGAGCGAAGGCCTGATGCAGTTTGGTGTCGATGCTATTGAACTGGTCGGTGTGCTTGGGCAGCAGGCCACGTTCGATGCATTGTTCCAGCCAGCCCCATTGGAACGCGGCCGCCTCATAGAGGCTGGTCGGCGTGTCGTAGTTGAGCTCCAGCAACTTGGCCGGCCCGGTGCCGTTGTAAGAGAAATCCATGCGTCCATATAGGTGCGGGTGGCCTTCGAGCCATGAAGTGCGAACCATGTCGAAGAATGGCGCCGGAATGCTCAGGCGCTCCAGCAGCTCCTCGCTCTTAACCACGCGGGCCACCAGGTCCATGCACATCTCATGAATCTCGGTGGTTGGGTCTTCGAGATCGTTCTCGATCTGTTTGAGCGTGAACTGGTAATACGCGCTCTCGTCCCAATAGGGTTCGTCGTCGATGGTATGGAACAGAAAGCCGAGACTTTCGGCGGTCTGTTTCCAGTCATGACGCTCTGCGCAGAGGATTTTCTTCATGGCTCTGTTCCCTTAGCTGCTCGAACCGCCAGAACTCTTGCTCGATCCACCCCAGCCACTGCGTGCGCTGGCTTGGCTGCCGAAGCCGCCACGGGAGGTGGACGATGCAACGGACACCGGCTTGCTGCGGGTGATGTTGTCGGTGTAACTGCTGCTACTACCGTAGCGTGCCTGGTTGGACCTGTTGAAGGTCGAGCCTGACGAGACCCGTTGGCTGAGTGTCGAGGACGAATAGCTGCCGCGATCATCGCGATAGCGGTAGACCGGTTCGGAGTAGTAACTGTTGCGGTTGTTGCTGAGCATGTTGCCGATCAGGAGTCCCGTCAGCAGGCTACTGCCGGAGAAGCCCGAGCCTGCGGCGTTCGCTTCCGACGCGGGCAGTTTGGCCTTGGCCGCGTCCACTTCGGCTTGCGTGACCTCGCCATCGGCGCTCAGCTCGAAACCGCCGAGCTTGGGGATGAATTTTCCGGCGGAATCCTGCTGGCACCAGTCGGCAACGAAGTCGGCGTCGCAATCGGCCTTGTTGTCATACACCGGCGCAATGCTTCGATGCTGAGTCATGGCCTTCATGTAGGCATCAGAACAGATATCGACCGGGAGCTTTTCATCGGCGCACTGCTGAACGGACTGAAAGTTGTACTTTTTGTGTATCTCGTAGGTTTCTTCCGTCGCCCCGCAGCCAGAGATCGCCATTGCGACCGATGCGGCCAGGGAGAGCTGAACGTACTTGCTTCGTTTCATCGGAATCTCCTTGGCGCAATCAGTTCGGGGAAGGGGTCATGCACGCGGCGTTCAGCATGCCAACGCTAATGGCCACTGCCGCGATATAGATACCCGCGGCGATTTCACCCTTTTTAATGCGTTCAGAGGCGCCTTTAAGCACCAGGCTGGTCACCAGGAAAGCCAGCAGTTGTACGAAAGCGGCGATCACTGCCCAGACGACGAAGTCCAGAATGCTGATCGAGTAGGCAATCACATTGCTGGCTGGAATGGCGAAACCGATGATGGCGCCTCCCAGCGCGATCGCGGCTGCAACGTTGCCCGAGCGGATCAGTTCGAACTCCCTGTGCGGCGTGATTCGGGTGTAGATGAACTGGAACAGCGCGAACAGCACGGCGGCGCCGAGGATGTACGAAACAAACCCGAGCACGGCAGCTTTGTTCAGGGAGATGGAGAGCGCTTCAAGCATGGACTTCTTCCTTGTTTAAAAAGTGTTCAGGTCAGTGGTGTACAGCGAAATGCCCAGCGAAGTGCTCAAGCTGACGGTGCCTTCGGCGTCTTCTTCGACGGAAAACAGCAGGAATTCACGGCGATCGGTCAGGCCGGTTTCGCGGGCGTACAGCATCGAACGGTGCTCGATGCGGTAGGACTCATCCGGGTTTTTCAGGTGTTCGCTCAGCGCCACCAGTTCTGTCTGGCCTGCCTCGGTGCCCCATTCGCGGGTGTACTCGACACCGTTGTGGTTGTAGGTCGGCAGCCCGATCAGGCTCTGAGGGCCGGCCAGCCGACTCAGCTCCGCTTCACTGTTGATGGTGACGTAACTGAGGTAATTGAACAGGATCACCGACTCGACCTGTCCGGCGATGTCGCCGGTGGTGTGCACTTGCAGCCAATAGTCTTCGTCGTTCATGTAATAGCGTGACAGCCAGGTCGACTGCCCGAGATCAACAGTGCCAGCGCTCCAGATCTGTTGGGCGCCAGGGATGACCACTGTGGTGTTACCGTCGAGCAACAACTTCAGGGTGGTGTCGAACATCACCTCTTTGCCCAATGCCAGGCCCAGCGGACCGATGGCGGGCAGGGTTTCGTTGGCTGTCCATTTCGATTCTGTATTCGCTTTCGGGGCCTCAAGCCCCATCAACTGTTTAAACCATCCCATTGGTGATGTCCTTGAGGCGAGTGGAGGCGATGTAGAAGAGTTCGCCGCCCTCAACACGAGTGGCGCCGGGCGGGTTGATCGAAGGGTGTCGGGCGCCTTTGGCGCGGTAACCGATAAGGGTCGCGTTGTGATGCTCTTTCATCTGTACATACAGATCGCCGAATGTTGCTTCAAAAGCCTCGGGCAGCTTCATCAGGTACTGGGTGGCGCCTTGACCCACGCACAGCAATTCATTGATGACTACTGACGAGCCCGGATCCTGAGAGGCGCGCACCAACATCTCGATGGCCATGCTTGAGGTGCACTCCAGGCTGGGCGCGTAGGCGCTGGCGAGCGCGGCGATTTCACTGTCATTGAAGTGGGCGACCACATGCCCGACAGGGCTCAGTTGATTGATCGCCAGCACGGTGGCCAGGGTCAGATCGTCTGAATGGGTTCGCACCAGGACGCGCTCGGCACCGGGAACGCCGGCACGCAGCAAAAGCGCGGCAGAGGACAGACTTTCGCCTTTGATAAAGTCTGCTTTGCCCGGCATGGGGTTTTCTTCGAGGTCGCAATCGCAAATGACGATCAAGTTGTCATTGGACGTTTCGTCCTGCAGCAGTAATTCAATGACCCGCTCGCTGGACGCACCTTCCCAGCCGATGAGAACGGTGTGACCGACCTTGCCGGTGAAATCACCTTTGCCCTTCATGCTTTTTCTCCATACATCAATGACGCTGCTGGTGGTTTTGCCGATGGCTGCCGTCAGCAGCGCAATGCCCCCGAGCATGACCCAGGTAGCCACGAAAACCCGTCCCGCCGAGGTTTGGGGCGCAAGATCGCCGTAACCGACCGTCAGCGTGGTGGTGAGGTAGAAATAGGTAAATGTGGCGGGGGCGGTGAGGTGTTGTTCGCCCAGAAGCACCAGGCCGATATAGGCCGTGCTCAGGTGGATGCACAAGGCAATCGCCAGTCCCGCCCAGCCGAAACGGTGGAAGAAGGACGAGGCGTACGTGCGCAATAAAAGGAAAATCGACATTACATCCCTGACTCCATGGGGGGCTCATTCCTGGCGACGTAATCGCTCTGGCGTCTGAGTGCTCAAATGCGGTTACCGGGCGGCATTAAACCTGCTGCGCGGCGTAGATAACAGTACCTTGGCTGCAATAAATCCGGCGATCGCACCAAAGATATGCCCTTCGAAGGACATGCCCTGGCGAGGAAAGAAGCCAAAAATCAGGCCGCCATAGAGCAGGACCACGATACTGGCCGTTATCAGGTTGCTCCAGCTCCTCTGGAACCAGGCGCGCGACAGGAGGTACGCCCACAGCCCGAATACCCATCCGCTGGCACCGATGTGTACACCTGCAAAACCGAACAGCCAGACCAGCGTACCGCCCAGCAGAATAATGATGGCGCTGACGGCCATGAACCGGTTGAGCCCTTCGATAATGACCAGGGTACCGAGGATCAAAAAGGCAATCAGGTTGGCGCTCAGGTGCGCAAAGGACCCGTGCAAGAAAGGCGAGGTGATGATGCCGACCAGTCCCTGCAGTGTTCTCGGAACCAGGCCGAAGGCAGTAAGGCTGTAGCCGGTCGCAACATTGAGCAGTTGTAGCGCGACCATGAAAATGGCCACGCCTGCGATTGTCTTGAAACCCTTCAGGGCATCCATCCGTGACCTCGACTCGAAGGGCAGTGAATGCCCGTTACTTAATCGCAACCCATGTGGGAGCGGCGGTGCGACGATTCGACTTGCTCGCGAAGGCAGTGTGTCAGGCAACATTGATGTCGACTGACACTCCCTCTTCGCGAGCAAGCCCGCTCCCACAGGTTCCGCAGCTCGGCATTAAATGCCCTTCCTGCTGCTGTGTTGCTTACTCAGCCGATTTTTTCTTCAGGCGTTCCAGAATCGCATTGGCGCTGCCTTCGTTTGGCGTGATGCCGGCTTCGCGCAGTTTGCGTTCCAGATCAGTGCCGGTCGATGCATCGGCCAGTTGATCCTGGGCTTCCAGTTCAGCGGCGCGTTGCTGCTGCTTGGCTTGCAGGCGGTTCAGTGTACCGACGGCGGTTTCCAGCTTGCCGTTGGCGCCGCCACTGGCGATCGAAGCGCTGACCTGGGCTTTCTGTACGCTTTCGCGGGCCTTGGCCATGTCCACTTGCTGACGCAGGCTTTTGATGCGGCTTTCGGCCTTGGTGATGTCTTTGCGCATGTTGTCCGCGTAACCGCCGAATTCGGTGGCCTGCTTTTGCTCGACATCAAGCTCATTGGTCAGGGTCGAAATGGCTTCGGCCACTTCCAGCGCCAAGTCTTCGCGGTTGGCCTGAATCGCGGCCATGGCCTTGGATTCGAGGTCCTTGATCTTGGCGTTGTACTCGGCTACACGATCAGCCGACAGCTTGTGCTTGGCCATGATGGTGACCAACTCACGCTTGGCATTGGCCAGGGCGCTGTCAGCATCGCGGATTTCCTGGTCGAGGATGCGCAGGGCCTGTTGGTCGACGATCGATTCGCCGACTTCATTGGCACCGCCACGCAGCGCGGTGAACAATTTGCTCCAGATGGACTGAGTCATTGGATATTTCCTGTTCCCGAAAAATTAGATGAAGAATCGTTCAAAGGCTTCGCTGGCGCGCTGGACGTTGTCGACGAGGGTTTTGACCTCGGTCACGACGTTGGTCAGGCTGGAGTCGGAGCTCAGTGCGCCGAACATGTTGTAAACGATCTGCCCGTTGGGCATGGACTCGATACCGATCGAGGACAGCGGGAACATTTCCCGGCTGCGCAGAACGGCATCGTTGAATGCCGGTACGTCGTTGATGGACTCGACATCAACCAGAACGGTATCCACGATGACCTGATCGCCAACCACGGCGATGTAAATCGGCAGGCCACCGAAATCGTTCATTTCCAGCTTGATGCTGGACTCGGAGCCTTGAACGAGGGAGAGGGTGATGTCGTTCGAAACCACTTCGTCGAGGGCCTGAAGGGCGCTGTAGAGGCGATCGATGTTCCAGTTGTTACCTGCGCTCATGTAATTCTCCGACATGAATGAGCCAGCCAGGATCGGTTGGCGTAGCTGTTTCTCCATCTGCTTGAGCAGGCTTCGGTTTTCGGGAAGCACCCAAGTCTCGTGTTTCACATAACCGGCGGCACCCAGGCCCGCGCGCATCTGCTTCATGTAGAAGCTCGACGGTTTTTTCGCAGACGGTTTCGAGCGCTCTCCCTTGCTGCTCGCGGTATCAGGCTCGGCAGGCGGACCTGATGGAGAGCGGCTTTTCATACTGGTGACTCCGTTGTGAAATCTCACGCGTGAGAAACACTACAGTGATTTTTTACACCTCTCAATAGCTCACGCGTGAGATTTTTAGCGACCGGAAACGCAAAGGCCCGCAACGCGAAAGCGCAGCGGGCCTTTTGTTTATCGAGTTGTTTCAGGGGGGTGTTAGCGCCTGGCCGCGAGAAATTCGTCGGCGGACACCACGCTGGCGTAGGCAAAACCCAGGGCCGACATGAAGGCGGCATGCACGTGGGCTGCCGGAACGGTGACGCCGTTGAACTCCAGATCACGGGTAGCGCAGGCGTCATGAATCACCGTAACGGTGTAGCCAAGATCGGCGGCGGCACGGGTGATGCCGTCGACACACATGTGGCTCATGCTGCCGACGACGACCAGTTCCTTGATGCCTTGCTCGTCGAGGATTGACTGTAGTTCGGTTTCGCGGAACGAGTTGACGAAGTGTTTGAGCACGACCGGTTCGTCGGCGCGATTGAGGACTTTAGGGTGCAGCTTCGCGCCCTCGGAGCCCGGAGTGAAAAAGGGCGCTTCGTCGGAAGTGAATTCGTGACGGATGTGCACCACCGAATCACCCGCATCGCGGAAGGCTTTGAGCAGACGAACGGCGTTGTCCGCGGCGGCATCGGCGCCGACCAGCGGCCACTTGCCTTGGGGGAAGTAGTCGTTTTGGATATCAACTACGATGAGTGCTTGCTTGGCCATGACTGTTTCCTCGAAGTGCTTGTTGGTGTGGAATGAAGTATTGGGTCTGGCAGGCCGTCCGAGGATTGGCCGCACCGACAATAGAAGGGGGAAAACTGACAATGGACGCAGAAAGGCCAATCGCCGAGTTGGGCGTGCTGATCTATCCCGGTGCGCAGATGGCGGCGGTGCATGGATTGACGGACTTGTTCGGGGTGGCGAACCGGATTGCCGCCGAGCATCAGGCGGCGCAGTTGCCGTTGGTGCGGGTCAGCCATTGGCAGGTTGATGGCGATCAGGCGCCCGAGCGGGTCTACGACAGTCATCCCGCTGCGGACGGTGCGTTGGTGGCGGTGTTGATCCCGCCGTCGATTGCCGGTTTTTCCGAAGGTCTGGCACCGCAGGGGCTGATTCGCTGGCTGCGTCAGCAACACGCCAATGGCGCGACACTAGGCGGGGTTTGTGTGGGGTCGATTCTGTTGGCCGAGAGCGGCCTGCTCGACGGTCGTAGCGCCACCACCCACTGGACCTCGGCCAAAGCCTTCGCCGAGCGTTACCCGGCGATCAAGCTCAAAGCCGACACCCCCATCGTTGACGACGGCGACCTGATCACGACCGCCGGGCTGATGGCCTGGTCTGAACTGGGCTTGCGTCTGGTCAACCGTCTGCTGGGGCCGAGCATCGCCACCAGTACCGCGCGGTTTTTGGTGGTGGAACACAGCGACAGCGCGAGTGAATGCGGCAGCAATTTTTCACCCATTCTTAGCCATGGCGACGCCTCGATTCTCAGGGTCCAGCATTGGCTGCAAACCACCGGAGCGACCGATGTGTCACTGGCGACGATGGCCGAGCGGGCAGGGCTGGAAGAGCGCACGTTCTTGCGTCGATTTCGTGCGGCAACCGGACTCAAACCCACTGAGTACTGCCAGCACCTGCGGGTCGGCAAGGCCCGGGAAATGCTGGAGTTCACCAACGGCACCATCGATCACATTGCCTGGACGGTGGGTTATCAGGATCCGAGTGCCTTTCGGGCGACGTTCAAGAAGATTACCGGGTTGGCGCCAAGTGATTACCGGACACGGTTTGGGGTAGGAGCGAGTCAGGGGTGAGCGTCAGTCGTGCAAAATGCCAGAGTTGAAACCCTTGTCGTGCAGAATCAAACAGGCAGGGTGCCATCACGTTTTTCGTAACTGGCTGATTTGAAAAACGTTTGTCTTCGGCCCCCCTTGGCCTGATCTCTGCACCCTTTCAACTACATTCATCAAGCGCAGATTGAAGGGGGACGCATGACCCCAGCAAACCGCAAGAAACTGGTGGTCGCCCACTCCGTGCGCCCCGAGGCTCCGTTGCACGAAGTAGAAACCAATCGTGCGCTGGCGCGTTGGCTGGCACAGATACTGGGGCTTAAATACGGTGGCAGTTACGACCCGGAACTGCACAACGGTCGAGACCTGTATCTGTTGCCGACCCAGACGCTTGTTGGCGCTGCTGCTGCCCGGCAATTGGGCGTCAAAGGGCCTGAGGATTTGTGGGGCGGTTACGTCGACCATGATTTCATCTGCACCAAAGCCATCAGTCACGGGTTGCACAACAAAAATGCTTACGCTCCGGAAGGTTGGTCACCGTTGTTTTCCGAGCGCGTGCGCAGCGTGGTGCTCGACGGTCTCAGTGTTTTTTCCATGGACGATGCGCGTCCTGCGGCGGAGCATCTGCTCTATAGCGGCCCGATTCGCATCAAGCCTATTCATGCCTGCGCCGGACGCGGTCAGGAAGTGATCAAAAGCCTCGACCAGTTCGATGCCATCCTCGCCAAACCCGAGGCCAAAGCGCTGTTCACCGAAGGCGTGGTGCTGGAGCAGGACCTGGACCACGTGATCACCCACAGCGTCGGTCAGAGCTTTATCGGCGACACGGTGCTGAGTTATTGCGGTGATCAATACTTGACCGAAGACGGTCAGGGCGAGCAGGTTTATGGAGGGTCCAACTTGCTGGTTGTGCGGGGTCACTACGACGATTTGCTCGAACTGGAATTGCCGGACGATGTTCAGCTGGCGATCCGTCAGGCGCAAGTGTTCGACCGTGCCGCGGATGAGGCTTATCCCGGTTTCTACGCCTCTCGGCGCAACTACGACATCGCCCAAGGCGTGGACAGCAACGGCAAACAGCGCAGCGGTGTGCTCGAGCAGTCCTGGCGGATGGGCGGTGCCAGCAGCGCCGAAGTCGCCGCCTTGCAGAGCTTCGTCAACGACCCGGGGATGCGCGCGATTCGCGTGTCTTCGGTCGAGACCTACATCGACCAGCCGCTGCCGGCGGACGCCATCGAGGTGTATCGCGGGCCGGCGCAAAACAGTGACTTTCTCCTCAAGTACGTAACGGTTAAATCCTATGACGGCTAGAAGCGAAACCATTCAAATCGACATCGACGATGAACAGATGATCGGGACCTTTCTCAGCCCCAAATCGAAAGTCCCCGGCGTGCTCTTTGTGCACGGTTGGGGCGGCAGTCAGGAGCGGGACCTGGAGCGGGCGAAAGGCATCGCCGGTCTGGGTTGCGTGTGCCTGACGTTCGACTTGCGCGGGCACACCGGCGGCAGGGGAATTGCGCTGAGTCGAGTGACGCGCGAAGACAACCTGCGCGACCTGTTGGCGGCGTATGACCGCTTGCTCGCGCACCCGGCGCTCGATACATCGGCGATTGCCGTGGTCGGCACCAGTTATGGCGGTTACCTGGCCTCGATCCTGACGTCATTGCGTCCGGTGCGCTGGCTGGCGCTGCGGGTGCCGGCGCTGTATCGCGATGATCAATGGCACACGCCCAAACGTGACCTGGACAAGCTCGATTTACGTGATTACCGCAGCACGTTAGTGCGCGCCGACAGCAATCGTGCGCTGCATGCCTGTTCGCAATTTACCGGGGATGTGCTGCTTGTGGAGTCCGAGACCGACGACTATGTGCCCCACTCAACCATCATGAGTTACCGCGCTGCGTGTCAGCAGACCCACTCGCTGACCCATCGGATTATCGACGGCGCCGATCACGCCTTGAGCGAACCTGTTTCGCAACAGGCATACACCTCGATCCTGGTGGGCTGGATCACTGAAATGGTGGTGGGCGAGCGGTTGAGCATCATTCAGTCATCGTAAAAACATCGGCTGTTAATGCCTAATTCCAATCAGTTAAGCCAAAACGCGATCCGTAGCAGCAGGCTTCGCCAGCTGCTACGGATTGTGTCGTTCCTTAACTGACTGGCATTGCTGTTAATGCCTCGGTTTCTTCTCGATCCGCAACGACTTGGCCTTGGCTTCCACGATCAAGTACATCACCAGGGTAATCAGTAGCGGCAAGATGAAATAAATCGCCCGATAGGCCAGCAATCCGGCCACCAGGCTGCCTCGGGACGCTTGATGTTGCAGCAGCGCCACGAATACCGCTTCCAACACGCCAAGCCCGGCGGGGATGTGCGTGATGACCCCGGCAATCGCGCTGATCAGCAATACCCCAAGCACCAGTGGGTAATCCAGCTTGCTCGGCAGCAAGGTGAAAATCACCGCCGCCATCAGCGACCAGTTCAGCGCCCCGAGGGCCAGTTGCAGCACTGCCATGCGCAGGGACGGCAGGTTGATTTCCACCCCGCGTATTGCCCACTCCCGCCGCCTGGAAAACTGACACGCTGCCAGATACCCCGCGCTCACCAGCAGCAACAACACGCCCACACCTTGCAACGCATCAGTGCTCAGCTTCCAGCCTGGCGGCATTCGCACCAATCCGCTGCTGAACACCGCACCGGCAATCACCATGTAACCGAACCAGTTGGTCGCCAGGCTCAACCCGAGAATTTTCGCGATGTTGCCCTTGCTCACCCCGAGTCGCGAATACAGCCGATAACGCATGGCAACACCGCCGACCCAAGCGCTCAGATTGAGGTTGAAGGCATAGCTGATAATCCCCACCGGCAGGATCTGCTTCCACGTCAGGTCCTGGCGAATGTAGGTACGGCCGATCAGGTCGAAGCAGGCGTAGACCAGAAAACTCACCAAGGTCAGACCGGACGCGATGATCAGCGTGCGCACCTTGAAATCTGCGAGGTTGTCGAACACTTCATCCCATTCGATGCGCTGGGCAAGCATCGTGAACAGCACGATCAGCGCCAGGAAAAACAGCATCGTCAGCGGCCGTTTCCAGCGGCTCCAGCGGGATTTGGGCGGGGTGTCGGCGTGGGCCGCCGGTTGTGTATCCGAGTGGCTCATCAGGTGTCACTCCCGGCGGAATGGGAAAAAGGTTTCAGGCGCGGTTTGTGCGCCGGCAGCCAACCGGCCCAGGCCGGGAAGTGCCGCAGAAAGTGAAACACCAGAAAACCGACGGTCATGTGCCAGACCCGCCCACGCGGGGACTTGTCTGCGGACATGACCTTGCAATGGTTGTTACTCAGGTCTTCGAGGCGCTCGAACAGGTCGCGGTTGAAGGCGCGATCACGGATCAACACATTGGCTTCCAGGTTCAAGGACAGGCTCAACGGGTCGAGGTTGCTCGAACCGACCGTGCTCCAATCCTCATCCACCAGCGCGACTTTGCCGTGCAGCGGACGGTCGCAATATTCGTAAATCTGCACGCCGGATTTGAGCAGGTAGTCATAGGTCATGCGCGCGGCGAGTTTGGCCGCCAGCATATCGGGCTGACCTTGCAGGATCAGCCGCACATCGACGCCGCGGCGGGCTGCGTTGCGGATCTCGCGCAGCAGGCGATAGCCCGGAAAGAAGTAGGCATTGGCGATCACCACCCGGCGCTGGGCACTGCGCAGCACCTGTCGGTAAACCTCTTCGATGTCGGTCGGATGTTCGCCGTTGTCGCGGTACACCAGGCGAACCTGGCCGTCATGATCGGTGAACGCCAGCTCCGAGCGCCGTTGCCTGCGTCGTTGCCACCAGTATTTGGCTCGCGCCGGACGACCGCATTGCAGCAGGGCGAAGTGATGGATGTCGGCCACCGCCGGGCCTTGCACTTCAACGGAATAATCCTGCTTGGCCTCAGGGCCGAAGTCAGCCAAATGGTCGGCCGAAAAGTTGATACCGCCGATGAACGCAATCGTGCCGTCGACCACCACGATCTTGCGGTGCAGGCGGCGGAACCAGTTGGTGCGGATGCCCAGATGTTTGGGCGCCGGGTCGAAAATCTGGATGCGCACGCCGGCCTCGCTCAGGGTGGTGAGGTAACCCGTGCTCAGTTCACCGCAGCCAAAGCCATCGAGACTGGCGCTGATTCGCACGCCGCGTTGAGCGGCAGCGATCAGTACTTCCTGCAGCTCATTGCCGACCTTGTCCTCGAACACAATGAAGGTTTCCAGCAGGATTTCAGTCTTGGCCTGACGCATGGCCTCGAACACCCGAGGGAAATACGCTTCGCCGTTTTCCAGCAGCTCTACGCGGTTGTTACCTTGCCAGCCATATTCGACGTCGACCATGCCCGGCTCTCGGATCGGCGGGGTTGTGGATAAGTGCTCCACGTTGGTTTTATCCATCGATGGGCTGCTCATAGCTCGATCTCCACCGATAGCGGTGCATGGTCGGAAAGGTGTGACCAGGGCCGCGCGGCCAACACTTGCGGCTGGCTGGCCTTGAGGTTGCGCACGTAGATGCGGTCAAGGCGCAGCGCTGGCAATCGCGCTGGAAAACTGCGCGCCGGTTTGCCGTGGAGTTCGGCGAAAACCTCCCGTAGACCGCTGGGTTTGAGCAGCGCGTCGGCACGCTGGCGCCAGTCGTTGAAGTCACCGGCAACGATCACCGGGGCATCGCTGGGCAGTTCTTCGAGACGCTGGGCCAGCAACTTGAGTTGTTCGGTGCGGTGGGTTTCGCGAAGGCCCAGATGCACGCAAATGGCATGCACTTCCTGGCCGTCACCGGGCAGGCGCAGCACGCAATGCAGGATGCCGCGGTTCTCGTGACCGCTGATGGACACGTCGAGGTTGTCGTGGCGAATGATCTGGAATTTCGACAGCAGCGCATTGCCGTGATCGCCCGCCGGATAGACCGCGTTGCGCCCATAGGCGAATTGCGGCCAAAGCGTGTCGGCGAGGAATTCGTATTGCGGCATCGCCGGCCAATTGCTGTAGCGCTGGGGATGACGCTCGTGGGTGCCGTGGACTTCCTGCAAAAACACCACGTCGGCGGACACGCTGCGCACCGCTTCGCGCAATTCCGGCAGGATGAAACGCCGGTTGAGCGCGGTGAACCCCTTGTGCGTGTTGACCGTCAGCACGGTAAAGCGACGCACGGAGGTGATGATGGGTTGCTGTTCGTCGGTGGTGCCGACCGGTTCCGAAATGCTCATGACAGCACTCCTTCGGCGGCCAGTTCACCGGGACGGGTGGCGAGGTCTTTATCCAGATGAAAACGCTCCAGCAAGCGGCGGGCATCGAAGGGCGCGCGGACTTTGATGTCGTTGTCGAAGTAGCAAAACACCTCACGGGACTTGCGCGCCTTGGGCTTTTGCCGGGGCGCGATCAGCTGCGGGTCGGGCGGTTGCTGGCCGTGGTACCAGGCCTCGATCCGGTCACCCCAGCGTTTCAGCGCCTCGGGGGTGTAACCGCTGGCATAGAGTTCTTCGGCACCGTGCAGGCGCAGGTAAACGAAGTCGCTGGTGAGGTCTTCGCGGTACGGCCATTTACCGGCGGTGTCGGCGATAACCAGCGCAGCATTGTGGCGTTTGAGCAGGCGGATGAAGGCGGGGTCGATGAAGCTCTCGTTTCTGATTTCTACGGCATGGCGCAACGGCTTTTTCCCGTAGGCCTTCATGCTGGCGTGACCGTTCACGTGCGAATCATGCTGGCGGGCGAGGGCGGCGGCCTCTTCGGTGTTGTGGGGCAACTGCTCCAGAAAGGTCTCGAACAGCTCGGCATCGAATTTGAAATTGGGCGGGAATTGCCAAAGGATCGGGCCGAGTTTTTCTTTGAGTTCCAGCACCCCGGACGCAAAGAAATTCGCCAGGGGTTTATGGACGTCCCGCAGTCGCCTGATGTGGGTGATAAAGCGCGGGGCCTTGACGCTGAAAACGAAGCCCCTCGGGGTTTCGGCGTACCACTGGGCATAACGTTCGGGCCGTTGCAGGGCGTAAAACGATCCATTGATTTCGATGCTGTTGACCGCCCGTGAGGCGAATTGCAATTCGCGCTTGTGGGTCAGCCCCTTTGGGTAGAAATCCCCCCGCCAGGGCGTGTAGCGCCAGCCTGAAATACCGATATGGATCGCCGCCATGTCGCCTCCCGTCTAATGGTTCTCGGACTGCCCTGTCTTCTGATGACTGCGGGGCGGGCGAGAAAGTTTCGACGGGACTACGGACGGTCAACGTCGGTTTATCAGTCACATCAACATTGAATGTGGCGCCGTCATCGCGGGCAAGCCTTGCTCCTACAAAAGCAATCAGTGACCGGCGACAATGCGCGTCGAGCTCTCTGCATACACCGGACCCAACCGATCAAGACGACCGCTCCACATGGTCAGGGCCAACGCGACCAGCACCACCAGCCCACCAATCCATGCGGTGTGGATCAGCCCCATGTGAGCAACGATCAAGCCGCCACCCCACGCGCCACCGGCGATGCCGAGGTTGAACGCGGCGATGTTCAGGCCCGACGCCACATCCACCGCATGCGGGGTGTGATGTTCGGCCTGACGCACTACATAAACCTGCAGCCCCGGCACGTTGCCGAACGCAACCGCACCCCAGACCAGCACGGTGGCCAGGGCCAGCCATGGGTTGCCAGCGGTAAAGGTCAGAACGAACAACACCGCCGCGAGCAGGGCGAAGATGATTTTCAGGGCGCTGATCGGGCCGCGTTTGTCCGCCAGTTTGCCGCCCCAGATGTTACCGACGGCCACCGAGATACCGTAGACCAGCAGCACCAGGCTGACGGTGCTGGCGCTGAAGCCGGAAATGTCCTGAAGAATCGGTGCCAGGAAGGTGAACGCAATGAACGAGCCGCCGTAACCGACTGCGGTCATGGCGTACACCAGCAACAAACGCGGCTGCTTAAGCACCTGCAATTGCTGCAACAGTGAAGCCGGTTTGCTGTGGGCAATGTTTTTCGGCACGTAAAGCAGGCTGCCGATGAACGCGATCACACCCAGCGCAGACACCGCGAGGAAGGTTTCGCGCCAGCCGAAATGCTGACCAATGAACGTCCCCAGTGGCACGCCGGTGACCAGTGCCACGGTCAGGCCGGTGAACATGATGGCGATCGCGCTGGCGGCTTTTTCCTTTGGCACGAGGCTGGTGGCGATGGTCGAGCCAATCGAGAAAAACACCCCGTGGGCCAGACCGGTGACGATCCGCGCAATGATCAGCGATTCGTAGCTTGGCGCTTTCCAGGCCAGCAGGTTGCCGAGGGTGAACAGCACCATCAGCGACAACAGCAGCATTTTGCGCGGGACTTTGCCGGTGAGGGCGGTCAGCACCGGGGCGCCAATGGCAACGCCCAATGCGTAAAGGCTGACCAACAGGCCGGCGGACGGCAGGCTGACGCCGAGGTCGGCGCCAATGGTGGGTAACAGGCCAACGATGACGAACTCGGTCGTCCCGATGGCGAAGGCGCTGAGGGTCAGCGCGAGCAAGGCAATGGGCATGGCTGCAACTCCGGTGGATTGATTGATGGAGCGCAGTGTCCGGGTTTGGGTTATGCGGAAAAATACAGGGATGGGCATTTGATATTTGCGTTGTGAGCAAAGATCAAAAGCTACCCTAACCCTCCCGAAACGTCGGACCGCCCCAAAGGGGCGAGGGGACTGACCGACGTGTCTTTCGAAATACTGCGACCTGAATATTCGGAGTCGAACTCAGGTCCGGAAAGCCATGGAGATCTGCTCCCTTTCCCCCTCTCCCCACTGGGGAGAGGGTTGGGGTGGGTAAAAACCGGGGACATCCTTTACGTTTGAGACCGGGGACATGGTTTACAGGTATCAATCATGGTCAGGAGGTACTGACCATGCCCTGGAATCGAGAGTCCCCGATGGATCAGCGAGTGAAATTAATCCATGACTGGCTTAGCGGCAGTTACAGCAAGAGCCAACTGAGTCGCTGCAAAACGATGGACTTGCATCGGAGCATTCATCGGTGTTCCTGCCGGATCAGCCGAGAACTCAATAGCCTCACACCGCTGATCGTTCCCATGCTCCGCGTGGGAATGCCTCAACGGACGCTCTGCGTCCGCTCTTGGGACGCGGAGCGTCCCGGGCTGCATTCCCACGCGGAGCGTGGGAACGATCAGTGCCGGATCAGTTTGTTGTGTAGCTCGATAGTCGATTGCTGATCCAGCTCTAACCAGAAATGCTGCTTGCCGGCAATCTCGGCAGCGGCTGGCAGACCATCGCGATACACCAATCGATTACTCGCCAATGCCGGTACTTTTGCACCCGGTAAAAGCGTCCCGGCGAGGTTCAGCGGATCAACCCCGCACACAGCAATCAAACTCCCGTCATGCGGCCGTCGCCGCACCTCGCGCAGTAATGGAATGGCCTCGGGCAACGCAAACTGTTCACCGGCCAAACCACTGACAAACCGCCCGCCGCGAATTTCGCCGCGAGCTTCCAGCCGATGGAAAGTGCGCAGCAATTCCCGCCAGCTCGGCAGCCAATCCGCTTCACGTTCCAGCAAGCGCCAGAACACTACGCCGTAGCGCCGGAGCAAGGTCATGGCGATATGTTCAAGGATGTCGGTCGGTGTCGGTGCCGGACGTTTGTTATCCACAACCGGAGCTTGCGCCCCGCGTCGCAGCAAGGCCCAGCGCCCGGCATCGTCCATCCCGCCAACAAACGCTCCGCGCCCGCGTCGGCTGCTGCGATTCTGGCGTTTGCTGGCTGGAGTAATCAGTGCTCGCAGACCGGCGAAGCTGTCGGCATTCACCAACCCGGCGCCGACCAATTCCTGCAAGGCGATTTCCAGTTCAGAGCGCAGCAGATGAGCTTCGTGAATCAGCTCATCGAAAAACAGCGCGCCGTGTTGGCTCAGGGCTTCGTAAACCTTTTGCGTCTTGGGTGATAGTTCGCTGACTGGCGTCTGCTCGGTCAACCCGCTCCACAACCCGACCTGACTGCGCGGCAATAGCAGAATCGGCGTGCTGCGCAGCGCCGTGCTGGTGCTCTTGTTGCGTGCGGTCAGGCGAGTCCAGACCAGTTTGCCGCTGCGGCACAGGTCATCCAGCCAACTTGCCGAATAGTCTTTGATCCGCGCCGGAAAAATATCGCTGTCCCAGGCCGAAGCAGCGGCGGGGTAGCCTTCGAACTGACCGACTATCGCGGGCAACACTGCGTTGCCCTGACCTTGGGTTGCGGCAGACAGGTGCTGCCAGTCGAACAGGAAACGCATGAAATCCTGCAACGCCACGGGCTCGATTTCCCGCCGCAGACGCTTGACGGTGTAGCGGTGAATCCGCGCCAGCAAATGCCGTTCGCACCATTCTTCTTCAGCCGTGCCAGGCGTGAATTGACCGCGCAGCACATAGCCTTCGCGTTCCAGTTGCGCCAACGCCTGGGTGACTTGAGTCGCCGGCAAACCGAGTGGTTCGGCAATCGCGTTCAGCGGCAACGGACCGAACGCGCTGAGCCGTGCACGAATCACTTCCAGCACCGCTTCGTCCGGTGCCCAGACTTCATCGAACCCGGGCAACGCCTCCAGTGGTGGCTGCAAAATCGCTTGTGGATAAATCGCCCGCAGGCAGGTGAGCCGCTCCAGTGCCAACCACAGCGCTTGCCCTGCATTGACTTGCAAGCGGCTGGCGCGACCGCTGTCGGCCAGGGCGTTCAGCCAATCGAGCCAGTCTGGATGGGCCTGGGCCTCGACGTCGGTGATGCACGCGAGGCTCATCAACGCTTCATGCATTTCATCGATGCCAATCGGCGCTGGCCAGGCTTCCTCGCGCACGGCTTGAATCGCGTCCGCATCCAGCGCGCCGAGATCGTCGGTGGACTGCGGATCGCTCCAGCGGCGGTTGAGCACTGCTTGAGTGCGGCGCTCTTCCAGCGGCGCATCGTCGAGAAAGGTGTAGGGCCGAGCACTGAGAATTTCTGCTGCCAGCGGCGAGGGCGCCGGCAGGTCGCGGCTGATCAGGCGGATGTCGCCACGTTCCATGCGCCGCAACAACGCCAGCCAGCCTTCGCTGTCCATGGCTTCGTGCAGACAGTCGTCGAGGGTTTGTTCTACCAGTGGATGGTCGGGAATTTCCCGTTCGCCAGCGAGGTTTTCCACGCAGGCAATCTGATCGGGAAACACAGTGGCGATCAGGTCTTCGCTTTTCATCCGCTGGATCTGCGGCGGGACTTTGCGTCCGCCACTGTAGCGCGGCAGCGCCAAAGCGACCCCGGCATTCCAGCGCCAGCGCACACCGAACAGTGGCGCATCGAGCACGGCTTGAATCAGGCTGTGCTCGGCGCTGTTGCTGTGCAAATAGCGCCAGACGTCATCGAGTTCAAAACTGTGGCTGGCGGACAGCGACAGGACGATGGCGTCTTCGCTGGCGGCAGCCTGCAATTCGAAGTTGAAGGTGCGGCAGAAACGCTTGCGCAAGGCCAGACCCCAGGCACGGTTGATGCGGCTCCCGAACGGCGTGTGAATGATCAATTGCGTGCCGCCGGACTCGTCGAAAAACCGCTCCATCAGCAGCGTGTCTTGTGACGGCAGGGCGCCCAACGTCAGGCGCGCACGGGCCAGGTAATCGACCAATTGTTCCGCGCTGGCGAGGTTCAGACCGAGGGTGTCGGTCAGCCAGTCGGTCGCGGGCTGCAAGTGACCGGGCGTGGCGCCGAGCAGCTCATCGAGTTGCGCTTGCAGGCGGGCCACGGCAAACGACAGTTCAGCACTGCGCCCCGGCGCTTCGCCGAGCCAGAATGGAATGGTCGGCGGTTGGCCCTGAGCGTCTTCGACCCGGACCTTGCCGGTTTCGACCCGCAGAATCCGGTAGGAGGTGTTGCCCAGTTGGAAGACATCCCCGGCGATGCTTTCCACAGCAAAGTCTTCGTTGACGCTGCCGATGTTCAGCCCTTGGGGTTCGAGTAAAACGCTGTAGTCGGCGTTGTCCGGGATCGTCCCGCCGCTGGTCACGGCCGTCAGTTTGGCGCCCCGACGACCGCGCAAGGTGCGGGTCACGGCGTCGCGGTGCAGGTAAGCGCTGCGGATGCCCAAGCGACCGTTGTAGCCTTCGGCGAGCATCTGCAGCAGCGCTTGATAGTGTTTTTCGTCGAGCTCGCTGTAGGGCGAGGCGTTGCGGAACATCTCCAGCAGCGCCTGCTCCTGCCATTCCTGGCAACTGACCTCGGCGATGATTTGTTGCGCGAGTACATCCAACGGTGCCTTGGGGATCAGCAAGGTGTCGAGTTCGCCACGCCGCACGCAGTCGAGCAGGGCGGCGCACTCGATCAGGTCGTCGCGGGTGGTGGCGAACAAACGGCCCTTGGGCGTGCCGCCGACCTGGTGCCCGGAGCGGCCGACCCGTTGCAGAAACCCGGCAATCGAACGCGGCGAGGCAATCTGGCAGACCAGGTCGACATCGCCGATATCGATCCCCAGTTCCAGGGACGCCGTGGCAATCAGCACCTGCAGCTCGCCGCGCTTGAGCCGCTGTTCGGCGTCGAGACGAAACTCCTTGGCCAGACTGCCGTGGTGGGCGGCCACCGCCTCCTTGCCGAGGCGTTCGCTCAAGTGACGGCTCAGGCGTTCGGCGAGGCGTCGGGTGTTGACGAAAATCAGCGTGGTGCGGTGTTCGCGGGCGAGGGCGGCGAGGCGGTCGTAGACCAGTTCCCAGATGTCGTTGGCCATCACCGCCGACAACGGCACGGGCGGCACTTCGATGTCCAGATCCCGTGGGCGGGCGTGGCCGATATCGATGATTTCGCACGCTCGATCACGGCCCACCAGAAACTGCGAGACGGCTTCGATGGGTTTTTGCGTGGCAGACAGGCCGATCCGCATCAGCGGTTGCGCGCATAACGCTTGCAGTCGCTCGAGGCTCAGGGCCAGGTGACTGCCGCGTTTGCTGGCGGCGATCGCGTGAATTTCGTCGACGATCACCGTGCGGGCGGTACTGAGCATTTGTCGGCCGGAGTCGGAACCGAGCAGCACGTAAAGGGATTCCGGGGTGGTCACCAGGATATGCGGCGCGGTTTTGCGCATCGCCGAGCGGTCTTTTTGCGGTGTGTCGCCGGTGCGCACGGCGGTGTTGATCTGCAATTGCGGCAGGCCCATCTCGCGTAACTGCTTGGTGATGCCGGCCAGCGGGTCTTGCAGGTTGATCTGGATGTCGTTGGACAGGGCCTTTAGCGGCGAAACGTAGACCACCAGGGTTTCATCCGGCAGACGGCCGTCGTTGGCCATTGCGCGGTGGACCAGGTCATCGATGACCGCGAGGAACGCGGTGAGGGTCTTGCCAGAGCCCGTGGGTGCGGCGACCAGTGTCGAACGGTGCTGGCGGATCAACGGCCACGCCCGGGCCTGGGCGGCGGTGACCGTCGGGAAGGTGCTGCTGAACCAGGCGCTGACGGCGGGGTGAAAGCCAGCCAGGGCGCTGTCCGTCGGGATTGGCAGATTCATGTTCTGATTTATGCGGGCGAGTCGGAGAAGTTGCAAGTACCGCTCAAGCCCTCTGGTGGTCATTAGGGCCCCTTCGCGAGCAAGCTCAGCTCCTACAGTGGATTTGTGTACGCAGCAGATCCCTTGTGGGAGCGGGCTTGCTCGCGAAGGGGCCGGAACAGGCGCCGCCGTTCTCAGGTATCTACACTTTACGGATGACGGTTGCGCACTAAACCCGCAAAATGCAACGATTCCGGCAACTATCGACGGCATCGCCCGCGAGCGGTGTCGATAAAGCCATTGTTTCAATCAGACTGGGCCTGCTGACTCTATGCGAATGCGCCTTATGTTACTGGGCGGCGGAAATGCCCTTGGGCAGGCGCTGATTCGCCTCGGTGCGGAGGAAGACATCGGCTTCCTCGCCCCCCGCCCACCGCAAGACGGCTGGGACGCCGCGACCCTGACGCAACTGCTCGACGACACCCGTCCAGACGCGTTGATCAACCTCGCCTATTACTTCGACTGGTTTCAGGCGGAGACGGTCAGCGAACAGCGTCTGGCCGGGCAGGAGCGGGCGATCGAGCGTCTGGCCGAACTGTGCCAGCATCACAACATCGTGCTGCTGCAACCGTCGAGCTATCGAGTGTTCGACGGCTCCCGGGCGACGGCCTACAGCGAAAAAGACGAACCGGTGCCTTTGGGCCTGCGCGGTCAGGCCTTGTGGCGGATCGAACAAAGCGTGCGCGCCACCTGCCCGCAACACGTGTTGCTGCGATTCGGCTGGCTGTTGGATGACAGTCCCGACGGCACCCTCGGGCGTTTCCTCGGCCGCGCCGAACTGCCTGAAGAATTGCTGATGGCCGACGACCGTCGGGGCAATCCGACGCCGGTGGATGACGCCGCCCGGGTGATCATCTCGGTCCTCAAACAACTCGATTGCTCGGCGCCGCTGTGGGGCACCTACCATTACGCCGGGCATGAGGCGACCACGCCGCTGGCACTTGGGCAGGCGATCCTCACCGAAGCACGTGCTCTGCATCCGCTGGCCATCGAAGCGCCGACCGCCCAGGCTCACGCCGCGCGACCGGACGCCGCCGAAGAGCCGCAACACGCGGTGCTGGCCTGCAAAAAAATTCTGCACACTTTCGGGATCAAGCCCCGCGCCTGGCGTGCGGCACTCCCGGGCTTACTGGATAGGTTTTATCGCCATGGCTGACGGCCCTGTTTTAATCACCGGCGGCGCCGGTTTCATCGGCTCGCACCTCACCGATGCCTTACTCGCCAAGGGCCATTCGGTACGCATTCTCGATGACCTCTCCACCGGCAAACGCAGCAACTTGCCGCTGGACAATCCTCGCGTCGAACTGATCGTGGGCGATGTCGCCGATGCCGTGCTGGTCGCGCAGGCGATGGTCGGATGCAGCGCTGTGGCGCACTTGGCCGCGGTCGCGTCGGTGCAGGCGTCGGTGGATGATCCGGTGAAGACTCACCAGAGCAATTTCATTGGCTCGCTGAATGTCTGCGAAGCCATGCGCCAGTCCGGCGTCAAGCGGGTGCTGTACGCGTCCAGCGCAGCGGTCTATGGCAACAATGGCGAAGGCGAGTCGATCGACGAAGACACGCCCAAGGCACCGTTGACGCCCTACGCTTCGGACAAATTGGCGAGCGAGCATTACTTCGATTTTTACCGTCGCCAGCATGGTCTGGAGCCGGTGATTTTCCGTTTCTTCAACATCTTCGGCCCGCGCCAGGATCCGTCCTCGCCGTATTCCGGGGTGATCAGCATTTTCAGCGAGCGCGCGCAGAAGGGCCTGCCGATCACTGTGTTCGGTGACGGTGAGCAGACTCGCGATTTCGTCTACGTCGAGGACCTGGTCGACTTGTTGGTGCAAGCGATCGAGAAACCGCAGGTCGAAGTCGGCGCGGTGAACGTCGGCTGGAACCAGGCCACGACCCTCAAGCAAATGCTTGAAGCCCTTGAAGCGGTGGTCGGTCAATTGCCGCCGGTGAGCTATGGCCCGGCGCGCTCCGGTGACATCCGCCATTCGCGAGCAAACAATCAGCGTTTGCTGGAGCGCTTTACCTACCCGGAGCAGACACCGATGCGTGTCGGCCTGGCGCGGTTGTTGGGGCGCTGATCATCGTTGTGACGCGGAGCGTCCCGGGCTGCATTCCCACGCGGAGCGTGGGAACGATCAAAAAAGGCGCCTTTTGAGGCGCCTTTTTTGTGCGGCAATTTTAGAATTTGTAACCCAGGCCAACCATGTAGATGAACGGGTCTACGTCCACATCGACCTTGGCGCGAGTGCCCTGTGCCACTGCGTTATTTTGCACGGTCGCGGTGGTGTCGATGTCGATGTAGCGCACCTGGGCGTTGATCATGATGCTGTCGGTCAGCATGTAGTCGGCGCCGACCTGGAACGCCATGCCCCAGGAGTTATCCGCCTTGAAGTTGCTGAAGCCGTTGGCGCTGGCTTCGCTGCCAACGTGCTCATCGTAGATCCAGGTGTAGTTGATACCGGCGCCGACATACGGCTGGAACGCGGACTTCGCGTCCAGTGGGTAGTACACAATGCTCAGCGTCGGTGGCAGGTGTTTCAGCGTACCGAGTTTGCCATTGGCCGCGCCGAGGGCGGTGCCTTTGAGCTTCACGTCATGCTCGAACGGCGAGGCCGCCAGCAGCTCGATCCCCCAGTGGCTGTTGAGCATGTAAGCGAAGTTCAGACCCAGTTGCGTGTCGCTGCTCATGGTGGCCTTGCCGCCCAGATCGGCACCCTTCAGCGGACCTTGATCAACCTTGACGCTGGAGCTGTCGGCTTTCGGGTTGACGGTGATTGCACCGGCACGAACGATGATATCGCCGGCTTCGTGGGCGTAGGCTAACGGTGCTGCGAGCGCGAGGGCAAACAGCGAAGCGCTGAGCAAGGACTTGTGCATGGAGGGCTCCAAAGGACGTTAAAAATATTCGATGTCCAATGGTACGGAGGCGTCTGATACGGTCTGTTGACTCAGCTCAATGAAACAGTGATGGCCCTGATTTTTGTACTGTGGCTGATGGCCTTTTCGCGGGCAAGCCTCGCTCCTACAAAGACAACGCTGAACCTGTAGGAGCGAGGCTTGCCCGCGAAGGCGTCCTGTCAGGATTCACTCCGGCAATTCATACACATAAATCTTGTCAGCCTGCATCTGATACCCGGTATCCGCCAACTCGCTGGTCGACGCTTTAACCTGCAATGCACCCTCGATCCAGTACGGCTGATACAACTCATCAAGCTTCACACCCACCTCGCTTTTGACGTGCACGATCTGGTTCGACGGCGGTGGC
Source organism: Pseudomonas sp. Irchel s3h14 (assembly GCF_900187425.1). GTDB lineage: Bacteria > Pseudomonadota > Gammaproteobacteria > Pseudomonadales > Pseudomonadaceae > Aquipseudomonas. The sequence goes on along the minus strand of NZ_FYDJ01000017.1, from coordinate 36,044 downwards.
GGCACGTGGATGCAGGCGCCGAAATAAGGCACCAGCAGAAACTCGGTGGTGCGACCTTCTTCACTCACTTCCAGCGGCACGATGTAGCCCGGCAGCCGAATGTTCTGACCGTCGAGGCTTTTCACCACCGGTGCGTTCGGCATGTCTTGCTTGGCCGCAGGCGCCGATTCGGCGGCCAACGCGTTGCCCATCTGCGACAGGTCGTGCAGCGGCGTCATGTTCGGCACTTCCGGTGCGGCGTCTGGCGGGATCATTTCCGACCAGGTCAGGTCTTTCGGCTCGGCCGCCCACAGGGGCAAGGCGACCAGCATCAACAGCGCAAGCACAGCACGGGGCATGTTCAACGTCCTCATAAACGGATCGACAGGCCATCGGCCAAAGATTGGCGATACGCGCGCCAGGCCGGCACGCTGCCCATCAGCAGCGCGGCGATCAGGATGCCACCGAGCAGCGTCCATTCATATTCGCTCGGCCAGGCGAGCGGTAGATACAAGCCGTAATTCGCCTGAACATAGCCTTGAGCCGCCGCGATGCCCACATACAGCAGCGCCACACCGGCAATCACCCCCGACAGTGCCAGGGCAAATGCCTCCAGCACCAGCAAGGTTGCGATGTGCCACGGTCGGGCACCCACCGAGCGCAGAATCGCCATCTCCCGACGGCGCTCGTTGAGACTGGTGAGGATCGCCGTGAGCATGCCGATCAACCCGGTCAGCACCACGAACAGCGACACCACGAACAAGGCTTTTTCCGCCGTGCTCATCAAACTCCAGAGCTCTTGCAGCGCCACGCCCGGCAGGATCGCCAGCATCGGCTCACCCCGAAACTCATTGATCTCACGCTGTAGCGCGAAGGTCGAAATCTTGCTGTTGAGGCCGAGCATGAACGCGGTGATCGCTTGCGGCGTCAGGTCCATGTTGCGTGCCTGATCGGCAGTGATCCGACCGTTGCCGCGCGCCGGCACGCCGTTGTGCCAGTCGATGTGAATCGCTTCCATCCCACCGAGGCTGATGTGTAACGTGCGGTCCACCGGGGTGCCGGTGCGTTTGAGAATGCCGACCACGGTGAACGGTTTGTCGTCGTGCTTGACCAGGCTGATCACTGCCACGCCGTGGGCCAGCACCAGTTTGTCGCCGAGTTTGTAGTGCAGCGCATCGGCCACTTCGGCGCCGAGTACCACTTCAAACGGGTCGGTGGCGAACGCACGGCCGTCGGCCAGTTCCAGGTGTTGCTGATGACCGTATTGGTAATGCTCGAAGTACGCCTCGGTGGTGCCCATCACCCGATAACCGCGATGGGAATCGCCGAGGGACATAGGGATTGCCCACTTCACTTTCGGGTTGTTGGCGAAGTGCTCGAAGCTGTCCCAACGCATGTTGTTGGTGGCGTTGCCGATGCGGAACACCGAGTACAGCAGCAGGTTCACCGAACCGGAACGTGCGCCGACAATCAGGTCGGTGCCGCTGATGGTGCTGGCGAAACTGGCCTTGGCTTCGGTGCGCACTCGTTCTACGGCCAACAGCAGGCAGACCGACAGGGCAATGGCGAACGCGGTGAGGATCGCGGTGAAGCGGCGGTTAGCCAGGCTGGCCATGGCTAGACGAAACAAATACATCTCAGACCTCGGACGGTGTGGCGGCGCGATTGAGATCGGCCAGCGACAGGTGGCGATCGAACAGCGGTGCCAGGCTTTGGTCATGGCTGACGAACAGCAGGCTCGATCCGGCTTCGCGGCATTCGGCGAACAGCAAGCGAAGGAAGTTCTCGCGGGCGTCGTAATCCAGGGCCGAGGTCGGTTCGTCGGCGATCACCAATTCAGGCTGACCGATCAACGCGCGCGCAGCGGCTACCCGTTGCTGTTGGCCGATGGACAGCGAATCGGCGCGGCGACTGAGGATGCTTTCATCCTTCAGACCCAAGTGGGCGAGCAGGGTGGCCGCCGCCTGGTCGACGCTGCCGTGGCGCTGTTTCGCCCGTTCGGCACGCAGTTTGGAGAAGTGGCAGGGCAGCTCGACGTTCTCGCGTACCGAAAGAAATGGCAGCAAGTTGAACTGCTGGAAGATGTAGCCGGTGTGATCGACCCGGAAGCGGTCGCGAGCGCCGGCCGAGAGTTCGGTCAGCTCCTTGCCCAGCAATCGGATGCTGCCGCGATCAGGCTTCTGCACACCGCCGAGCAGACCGAGCAGGGTGGTCTTGCCGCTGCCACTGGGGCCTTTGAGGAACAGGGTTTCGCCTGGCATAAGGCGAAACGCCGGGATATCCAGCAGCGGCGGATGACCGGGCCAGCTGAAGCCCAGGTCGGACAGTTCGATGAGTGCTTGGGTCATGTGAGCCAATTTCTGTGAGAGTGTCAGAATTTCAGGGCGGCAGCCTTGGCCGTCACTTCTACCCCTTGCTGCCCGCTCGGGCTGATCAGTTGTACCTGAATCTTCTGGGTCGCCGGGAAGGTGTTGAAGATGTTCGCCAGGTCCAGGTTTTTCAGTGCGCCGGGTGCCGAGCAGCTGAATTGATAATGAGCGTGGATTTCGCTGTGGTCGTGGTGATGCTCGTCCTTGCCCGCTTCGTCGTGATCATCATCGGCATCCGGCTTGTCACCGAACAACGGGCTTTCCAGTTCCTGAGTCGCAACCACGCAACCGGCGGCTTTCGGCAGGTTGAACAGCACCAGCGGTTTCTCTAGCTGCGCACGAACCGCGGCGACTTTGGCTTTGTCGGCGTCAGTGGTGGCGGCGTGTTCGAAACCCACCAGGTTCATCGCCGGGCTTTCCAGTTCCAGCTCCAGGGTCTGACCGTCCAGCGCTGCGTTCAGGCGCCCGACACCATGTTCGTGGGCGCTGAGGCTGCCGTGCTCATGGTCATGTTCATCAGCGGCGTGGGCGACGGCCAGCGGCAACAGGGCAAACGGCAGAGCGAGAAGCAGACGGCGCATGGCGGGTCTCCGAAAAGTAAAATGAAGAGTTTGTTATGTAATCTTATAACGTAAGCGCCGAGAGTTTGACCGCCTGCTTGGCGTTGCACAAGTCCCATGGGAGCATGCAAGTCAGAAATGTGCAGGAGCAGACTTATGTTGCGTATACGCGGAAGCATCGGCGACTGGCCGGTGGATTTGACGCTGGAGATGGATGACGGTGACTGGGCACGGCTCGGTGCGCAGTTGCAGGTGGTGAAACCGGAGGCCTGTGCAGCGCCGGCAAAACCGATCAATCAGGATGATGCGCTGTGGCAGATCACCAAGGATTTACTGCGCAAGGCCGGGCAATTGAGCGGGCCGGATTTGCTGGATCAGTTGGAAGGACTGACCGGCAGCGCGGCGTCGGGCAAACGCTTGCTGGTGCGTTTGCGCCACTGCTCGGATGTGAAGGTGACGAGCGGCGGGGATACGCCGCTCTACAGCTGGCAAGAGCCAGCGTAGGAGCACAGCTTGCTTGCGATGGCGTCCCTGAGATCGCCATCGCCGGCAAGCCGTGCTCCTACAAGGTTACTTAGTACAGCGCAGCAAACAACTTGCGGCGGTAGGTGGTCACCAGCGGGTGATCGTTGCCCAGCAGTTCGAACACCTGCAGCAAGGTCTTGTGCGGCAAGCCTTCGCTGTAGCTGCGATTGCGCACGAACAGCTTGAGCAACGCATCCAGCGCCGCGTCGTACTGCTGACGAGCCAGTTGCTGGATCGCCAGTTGATAAACCGCTTCATCGTCCTGCGGATTTTTTGCCAGACGCGCTTTCAGGTCTGCCGCATCCGGCAGGTCCTTGGCCTGACCGAGGAACTGGATCTGCGCCTTGGCGCCGGCCAGGGCGGCCTTGTGCTCATCGCTCGTGACCGCATCGAGCACGATTTGCGCTTCGCCCAGCTCGCCACGTTCGGTGAGGCAGCGGGCGTAGAGAATCAGAGCCTTTGCGTTGGTGTTGTCTTCGCCCAGCAGCACTTTCAGTGTGGCTTCGGCGTCGGCAAAGCGGTTGTCATCAAACAGCGCCTGAGCTTGCTCAAACGGATCGCCAGCAGCCGGTGGTGGCATTTGCACGTGAGGTTCGAGCATGGCGCGCACGGCGGATTCCGGTTGTGCACCGGCGAAACCATCCACCGGCTGACCGTCCTTGAACAGCACCACCGTCGGCAGGCTGCGAATGCCGAAGCGCGACACGATGTCCGGCTCGACGTCGCAGTTGACCTTGGCCAGCAGCAACTCGCCCTGATAGCTCTCGGCGATGGTTTGCAGCATCGGCATCAAGGCCTTGCACGGCGCACACCATTCGGCCCAGAAATCCACCAGCACCGGTTTGTGGAAAGAGTTCTCGATCACCGACTGCTCGAAATCGGCAGTCGTGGCGTCGAAGATATACGGCGTTTCCTGACTCATGGGGGATCTCTTGGAAGCGTGAATGGGCTCACTATAAAGCTTCGCGAGGGGCTGCTGAAAGCCGTAACACTGATCGTTCCCATGCTCCGCGTGGGAATGCCTCTTGTGACGCTCTGCGTCACGCCGTACGAAGGGACGCGGAGCGTCCCGGGCTGCATTCCCACGCAGAGCGTGGGAACGATCAAGCTCGGGTGGCGTGGTAGAGGCTCACATGCCGAAACTCTTCGGGCTCGGCCAGATCCGGCAAGGTCATCGCTTCCAGCATCTCTATGCGTTGATACAACGGGTGGCGAAAATCCCTCACGCGTGAATCGGCCACTAAGGCTTCCTGGCCGCGACTCAAGAATTCATCGAGCAACGGCAGATTCGCCCGGTCGTACAGCACGTCTGCCACCAGAATCAGATCAAACCGATCCGCCTCGGCGAAAAAATCCGTCGAATAGTTGAGGTGTACGTCATTGAGTTCGGCATTCGCCCGACAGGCGGCAATCGCCAGCGGGTCGAGGTCACAGGCCACCACTTCCAGCGCTCCGGCCCTGACTGCCGCAATCCCCGCCACCCCGGAACCAGCACCGAAATCCAGCACCCGTTTGCCTTTGACCCACTCAGGGAATTCGGCGAGATGGCGGGCGACCGCCAGGCCGCTGGCCCAGCAGAAACTCCAATAAGGCGGCTCATGCAGAATCCGCCGGGTTTCTTCCGGGCTGAACGCGCGGTCCATGTTGTCGCCGTCGATCAGCCAAAGCTTCAGGTCGGTGTCCGGCAATTCACAGGCAACCAGCTGTGCGTCACCGAGCAACTCACCCAACGCCTGTTGTAGGTCGAGCGGTGCAATCATGGCGCTTTGACGAATTGCAGCTGACCCAGCACTTGCGTCGTTGGCTGGCTGATGACCTGCGACGGCAGATGCAAAATCAGCTGGCCGGACTGGCTGGCGCGGCCACGCAGTTCAACGCGGGCACCGACTGGGAAGGATTCCGGGTTGAAGCGCAGGTGAAACGGCAGAATCTGGTTGGTGCCGATCAGGCTGGAACTGGCCAGCAATTGTTGCGGACGGTCCTTGTCATCGACCACCAGCAGCGCCAGTTCGACTTCGGCGCCGGCCGGCACGCCTTGCAGGGTGCCGCTCAATTCACGCTGATACGCGGGCAGCGGGCCGAGGTTGGCCGATTCCCTGGCTTTCTTCTGTGCCTGTTGCGGCGCGGGGCCTGGCGTCGGCGGCTGGGGCTTGGGCGCATCGCTGCTGCAGGCCACCAGCAGGCTGAAAAGACTGAGCAAAACGAGCGGTCTTAGGGACATTTTCGGCTCCAGCAAGGTGAAATCCATGGATCTAGCTCTATAGCCCGTCTGTATACCGCAAACCCTATGGCTTGTCTTGCCACGGGGATGCGCTACCATGGCCCTCCCTTTTTTTGTTGCCTGCCACCATGCACTGTCCCTTCTGCGGTGCCAACGACACCAAGGTCATCGACTCGCGTCTGGTCGCCGAGGGCGAACAGGTACGCCGCCGGCGTGAATGCCTGGCCTGCGGCGAGCGTTTCACGACGTTCGAGACGGCCGAACTGGTGTTGCCGCGCCTGATCAAAACCGACGGCAGCCGCCAGCCGTTCGACGAAGAAAAACTCCGCGCCGGCATGCAGCGTGCGCTGGAGAAGCGCCCGGTGAGTGTCGAGCGCCTGGAATCGTCGTTGGTGCACATCAAACACAAACTGCGCGCCACCGGTGAGCGAGAGGTTAAATCCCTTGTCGTCGGTGAACTGGTGATGGCCGAGCTGCAAAAGCTCGACGAAGTCGCCTACATTCGTTTCGCCTCCGTGTATCGACGCTTCCAGGACCTCAACGAGTTCCGCGAAGAGATCGATCGCCTGGCCCGTGAGCCGGTGAAAGAATGACCACCTCTGCCGAACAAGCCATCCTCGACGCCCATTACATGGCCCGTGCCCTGGAACTGGCGCGCAAAGGTCATTACACGACCCACCCCAACCCTCGGGTGGGCTGTGTGATCGTGCGGGACGGGCAGATTGTCGGCGAAGGCTGGCACGTGCGCACCGGCGAGCCCCACGCCGAAGTCCACGCCCTGCGCGCCGCCGGCGAAAAGGCTCGAGGCGCCACCGCTTACGTGACCCTCGAACCTTGCAGCCACCACGGACGTACGCCGCCTTGTGCCGATGCGCTGGTACATGCCGGTGTGGCTCGGGTGGTCGCGGCGATGCAAGACCCGAACCCGTCGGTTGCCGGTCGTGGCATGCAGCGCCTGGCCCAGGCCGGCATCGCTACCGAAAGCGGCGTGCTGGAAGGCGAAGCGCGCAAGCTTAATGAGGGTTTCCTCAAGCGCATGGAGCACGGCGTGCCGTTCGTGCGGGTCAAGTTGGCCATGAGCCTCGACGGCCGTACGGCGATGGAAAGCGGTGAGAGCCAATGGATCACCGGTCCTGCGGCGCGTTCGGCGGTACAACGTCTGCGCGCCCAGGCCAGCGTGGTGCTGACCGGCGCCGACACGGTGCTGGCAGACAACGCCCGTCTCACTGTGCGTGCTGATGAACTGGGCCTGGATCCTGAGCAAACCGCCCTGGCCATGAGCCGTCCGCCGCTTCGCGTGCTGATCGACGGCCGCCTGCGCGTGCCGCTGGATGCACCGTTCTTCAAGGCCGGGCCTGCATTGGTCGCCACGTGCATGGCGATCGAAGAGCAATACGCCAACGGTCCGGAATGCCTGATCGTGGCGGGCGAAGATGGCTTGGTCGACCTGCGCAAACTGCTGGTTGAACTCGCCGCCCGTGGGGTCAACGAAGTACTGGTCGAAGCGGGACCGCGTCTGGCCGGGGCTTTCGCTCAGCAAGGGCTGGTCGACGAATTCCAGATTTTCATCGCGGGCAAGTTTTTAGGTTCGTCTGCGCGGCCGCTGCTGGATTGGCCGCTCGCGCAAATGAAGGATGCGCCTGAACTCAAAATCACCGAAATTCGCGCGGTTGGCGATGACTGGCGAGTCATCGCCATTCCTTCGCCAGCGGCGAGCGTATAATTCCGGGCCTGCGCCACGCGACGGCCCTGTTCTCGAGGAGGACTCCATGTTTACCGGCATCATCGAATCCATCGGCAGTATTCGTGCATTGACCCCAAAAGGCGGAGATGTGCGGGTACACGTAGAAACCGGCAAGCTCGACCTGAGCGACGTCAAACTGGGCGACAGCATCGCGGTCAACGGCGTGTGCCTGACCGCGGTTGAGCTGCCAGGCAACGGCTTTGCGGCGGACGTCAGCCGCGAAACCCTCGACTGCACCGCCATGAATGATCTGAAAAGCGGCAGCCCGGTGAACCTGGAAAAAGCCCTGACCCCGACCACTCGCCTCGGCGGGCATCTGGTCAGCGGGCACGTCGATGGCGTGGGCGAAGTGGTTGCCCGTACCGAGAATGCTCGCGCTGTGGAGTTCCGCATCCGCGCTCCCAAAGAGCTGGCCAAGTACATCGCCCATAAAGGCTCGATCACCGTCGACGGCACCAGCCTGACCGTGAACGCGGTCGATGGCGCCGAGTTCTTGCTGACGATCATTCCGCACACCCTGAGCGAAACCATCATGGCGTCGTACCAGCCAGGTCGCCGGGTGAATCTTGAAGTTGACTTGCTGGCACGTTATCTGGAGCGCCTGTTACTAGGCGACAAGGCCGCAGAGCCCAGCTCTACTTCTAAAGAGCCCAGTAACATCACCGAAAGCTTTCTGGCCGCCAACGGCTACCTCAAATCCTGACCCAAGGGGGTGCCTTGTGGCGCTCAATAGCATCGAAGAACTGGTTGAAGACATCCGCCAAGGCAAGATGGTCATCCTCATGGATGACGAAGATCGCGAGAACGAAGGCGACCTGATCATGGCCGCCGAGTGCTGCCAGCCTGAACACATCAACTTCATGGCCAAGCACGCCCGTGGCCTGATCTGCATGCCGATGAGCCGCGAGCGCTGTGAACTGCTGAAGCTGCCCTTGATGGCGCCGCGCAACGGTTCCGGTTTCGGCACCAAGTTCACCGTGTCCATCGAAGCGGCCACCGGCGTGACCACCGGCATTTCTGCCGCCGACCGTGCGCGTACCGTGCAAGCCGCTGCAGCGAAAGACGCCAAGGCTGAAGACATCGTCAGCCCCGGCCACATCTTCCCGCTGATGGCTCAGGCCGGCGGCACCCTCGCTCGCGCCGGCCACACCGAAGCGGCGTGCGATCTGGCGCGCATGGCCGGTTTCGAGCCGAGCGGCGTGATCTGCGAAGTGATGAACGACGACGGCACCATGTCCCGCCGCGCGGAACTGGAAGCGTTTGCTGCCGAACACAACATCAAGATCGGCACCATCGCCGACCTGATTCACTACCGGATGATCCACGAACGTACCGTTCAGCGGATTGCCGAGCAGCCGCTGGACAGCGAACTGGGCCAATTCAACCTGGTGACCTATCGTGATTCCGTGGAAGGCGACGTGCACATGGCCCTGACGCTGGGCACCGTGTGCGCCGAAGAGCCGACCCTGGTTCGGGTGCACAACATGGACCCGCTACGCGACCTGTTGATGGTCAAGCAGCCTGGCCGCTGGAGCCTGCGCGCCGCGATGGCCGCGGTTGCCGAGGCTGGCAGCGGTGTGGTGCTGTTGCTCGGTCACCCGCTTGATGGCGACGTGTTGCTGGCGCATATCCGCGAAACCGCGGAGCACGTACCAGCGAAAAAACCGACCACCTACAGCATCGTCGGTGCCGGTTCGCAGATCCTTCGGGATCTGGGCGTGCGCAAAATGCGCCTGATGAGTGCGCCAATGAAATTTAATGCGATATCCGGTTTCGATCTGGAAGTTGTAGAATACGTGCCCTCCGAATAATGACCGGTTGTTTCCAGTCCTTGATTCGCGGTTAACACATCACTGAGGGACGCGTAGAAAACGCGTCCCGGCTCTTTAAGAGATCTAACGAATGACCCTGAAGACCATCGAAGGTACCTTCATCGCCCCTAAAGGCCGCTACGCTTTGGTAGTAGGCCGTTTCAACAGCTTCGTCGTTGAAAGTCTGGTCAGCGGTGCAGTTGATGCCCTGGTTCGCCACGGCGTGAGCGAAAGCGACATCACCATCATCCGCGCACCTGGCGCCTTCGAAATCCCGCTGGTTGCGCAGAAAGTCGCTCAGAAGGGCGAATACGCGGCAATCATCGCCCTGGGCGCGGTCATTCGTGGCGGTACTCCGCACTTCGAATACGTGGCTGGCGAATGCACCAAGGGCCTGGCCCAGGTGTCCATGGAGTTCGGCGTTCCAGTCGCATTTGGCGTGCTGACCGTTGATTCCATCGAGCAAGCCATCGAACGTTCCGGCACCAAGGCCGGTAACAAAGGTGCTGAAGCTGCCCTGTCCGCTCTGGAAATGGTCAGCCTGCTGGCGCAGTTGGAGGCCAAGTGATTAGCGACGAAAGCGATCGTTTCAACCCGCGCGATCCAAAGCCTGCGGATGCCGGCAAGCCATCGAAAAGCGTCAAGCGTCGCGAAGCCCGTCAGCTCGCGACTCAGGCGCTGTACCAGTGGCACATGGCCAAGCAATCTTTGAACGAGATCGAAGCGCAGTTCCGGGTCGATAACGATTTCAGCGATGTCGATGCCGCCTACTTCCACGACATCCTGCACGGCGTTCCGGCTCACAAGCCTGAGATCGACGCTGCACTGACGCCGTGCCTGGACATCACGATCGAAGAGCTGGACCCGGTTGAACTGGCCGTTCTGCGCCTGTCGACCTGGGAACTGCTCAAGCGCGTCGACGTGCCGTACCGCGTTGTGATCAACGAAGGTATCGAGCTGGCGAAAGTCTTCGGTTCCACCGACGGCCACAAGTTCGTCAACGGTGTACTCGACAAGCTGGCCCCGCGTCTGCGTGAAGCTGAAGTGAAGGCGTTCAAGCGCTAATCCGCGCTTGCAGTGTCCTGTCTCGCCGATACGTTCGTTTTTTAGCGAGTGGCTGGTGTTGCCAGACAAGGCGCCGCGACGAGTCATAGCTGGCTATGGCGAGGAGCGGCAACGCAGTATGGCGACACCAGACGCCGCTAAAAAATGAACAGTATTGGTGAGACAGGACACCCAATGGGCGAGTTTGAGCTGATCCGCAATTTCTTCGCCGCCGCGCCCTGTGCGCAAGGCGGCGAAGGCGTTGCCCTCGGGATTGGCGATGACTGCGCCTTGCTGGCTGTTCCCCCTGGGGAGCAGTTGGCCATTTCCACCGACACACTGGTTGCCGGTGTGCATTTCGCAGATCCTTGCGACCCGTTTCTGCTCGGTCAGCGTTCGCTGGCTGTGGCCGTCAGCGATCTGGCTGCCATGGGCGCCACTCCCGTTGCCTTTACCCTTGCCCTGACCTTGCCGACGGTGACCGCCGATTGGCTGGACGCCTACGCCCGTGGTTTGAACCTCATGGCGCAAAGCTGCGGTGTGGCGCTGGTGGGCGGTGATACCACCCGTGGGCCGTTGAGCCTGACGATGACCGTGTTCGGTCGTGTGCCGGCAGGTTTGGCGTTGACCCGCAGCGGTGCGCAGCCAGGCGACTTGCTGTGCGTTGGCGGTGAACTTGGCAACGCGGCGGGGGCATTGCCGCTGGTGCTCGGTCAGCAGACGGCTGAAGCCGCCATCGCCGATCCGCTGCTGGCACATTACTGGTCGCCGCAGCCGCAACTCGCGTTGGGTCAGGCGCTACGCGGCAAAGCCACCTCGGCGCTGGACATCTCCGACGGCCTGCTCGCCGACTGCGGGCATATTGCCCTCGCATCGAAAGTCGGCATTCAGGTTGAACGGGACACGCTGCCATTATCGAACGCTTTAGTCGCCTTCCTCGGTCAATCGGGTGCAGAAGTCGCGGCCCTGAGCGGCGGTGATGATTACGTGCTGGCCTTTACCTTGCCGTCCGTCGAGCTGCCGCAATTGTTGAGCGACGGCTGGCCGATCCATGTGGTCGGCCGTGTTGTGACGGGGCAGGGCGTGGTGCTGCTGGACGCCGATGGACAAGACATCACCCCGCAAGCCCGGGGCTATCAACATTTTCGGGAGACACCGTGACAGATCATCCCAAACAGGTCCCGGCGGAATTCGTACCGCCGTCGGTCTGGCGCAATCCGTGGCATTTCCTGGCGTTCGGATTCGGCTCGGGCACCTTGCCAAAAGCACCGGGCACCTGGGGTTCGTTAGTTGCGCTACCGTTTATCCCGCTGTGGCAGATGCTGCCCGACTGGGGCTACTGGCTGATGCTCGGCATCACCATGCTGTTCGGCTTCTGGCTGTGCGGCAAGGTCGCCGACGATTTGCGGGTGCACGACCATGAAGGCATCGTCTGGGACGAAATGGTCGGGATGTGGATCACCTTGTGGCTGGTGCCGGAAGGTTGGTACTGGTTGCTGGCGGGGTTTTTGATGTTCCGCTTCTTCGACATCCTCAAGCCGTGGCCGATTCGCTGGATCGACCGGCATGTTCATGGTGGCGTCGGGATCATGCTCGATGACGTATTGGCCGGGGTGTTTGCGTGGTTGGCGATGCAGGGGCTGGTATGGATTTTTGCCTGACGGGCGGCTACGACTTTCAGGATTACCTGCCCAACGTACGCCGCTATAACGAAGTCATGCGGCGTACCGGGATTTTGTCGACCCCAAAGGCTCGCGCCCTGATGGCGCTGTTCGATCAGCGTATGGAGCAATTGGTGAAAAGCGGCCAGCTGAAACCGATCTTCGAGCGCTGGAAACAACCCTATCCGTTCGACTCAAACTGAACACAAACCCTGTGGCGCTTCATTAACCTTGTGGGAGCGAGCCTGCTCGCGATGACGGTGTATCAGTCGACATCAATGGTGAAAGACAGTCCGCTATCGCGAGCAAGCTCGCTCCCACAGGGTGAAGTGGCGCACCTGAGATCTAACTTTTTGATTGTTATGCCCCATAATTCAGCCTAAGCGTCTGTCGGAACGTGCTGTTACAATGCCGCCTCTGCGAATCTCCAGTACTTATTGATCAGGAGCACACCGGTGCCTGTCGTTTTTGTCGCCGCTTCCAAGCTGCCAACGCCTTTTGCGCAATTCACCATGCACGGCTTTCTCGATGAAGAAAACGGGCGCGAGCACGTTGTGCTGAGCCTGGGTGAGTTCGTCGACGGTGCCCCGGTACTCGGCCGGTTGCACTCCGAATGCCTGACCGGCGATGCCTTGTTCAGCCAGCGTTGCGACTGTGGCTCGCAACTTGAAGCAGCCTTGCAGGCCATCGCCCGTGAAGGCCGTGGCGTGTTGCTGTACTTGCGTCAAGAAGGTCGTGGCATTGGCCTGCTGAACAAGATCCGCGCCTATGAATTGCAGGATGGCGGCGCCGATACCGTTGAAGCCAACGAGCGTCTGGGCTTTGCCGCCGACCAACGTGACTACGCCATGTGCCTGCCGATGCTGGAGCACCTGGGCGTGAAATCCCTGCGTTTGATGACCAATAACCCACGCAAGGTCAAAGCCTTGACCGACATGGGCATCGTGGTCGCCGAGCGCGTGCCGCTGCACACCGGCCACAACCCGCACAACAAACTCTACCTGGCCACCAAGGCCAGCAAGCTCGACCACATGATGGGTAACGAGCACCAGGGTGAGGCTGACCGGGCGTGACCCGCGGTCAGGTCCGGCGGCGACTGTCCGTCAATTGGTGGCAATACCTGGCGCTGGCCTTGGTGCCGCTGTTCGTGATCAACGGCGTATTTGGCCAGAGCGAGGCGATCCTGCCGGTGCTGGCAATGCCGTTGTTCATCGCAGGTGTGGCGTCGATGTTTGTCAGCCTGAAATTCTTTGGCGGCTACAAACACGCACTGATCGCCACTCAAAAAGCCCTCGACACCCCTGAAGAACCTGCTGCCTGGATCGCCCTGGCTGCCAAGCGTCGCACGGCATTCCTGGCTGCCGGCCTGCCGGCCTGGATCGGCGCGCTGGCGGTATTCGTCGGTCTCGAAGCCGTGCCGTTGATGCTGCTGTCGCTGTCGACCCTGGTGCTGTTTTACCTCTACCGTATTCCGCGTCAACTCGGCTGATGCGACCCGTCTGGCTGGCGGTTTTGCTGCTGGCCATCAGCGGCCCGGCGGCTGCGGTCGAACGCGTTGTCAGCCTCGCGCCGTCTCTCTCTGAAATCGTTGTTGAGCTGGGTTCAGCCGACTTGCTGGTGGGTGTGCTGGATGCCGGTGAGCGCCCTGCCAAGCTCAAAGATCTGCCTTCGGTTGGCCGCTACGGCCAGTTGGACATGGAGCAGCTGCTCAGTCTCAAACCCGATCTGCTGTTGCTCTGGCCCGGCAGCGTTGGCCCGGCCCAGCGTGAACAGCTCAAGCGGTTGGACATCCCGACCTACGTTGCTGAACCCCACAGCCTCGAACAACTCACGTCGCAGATTGAGGCGATTGCCTCACAGCTCGGCCGTCCGGAACGTGGCGTTTCATTGGCTGAAAATTTGCGTCAGCGACTGGATTCGCTGCGCCAGCGTTATCGTCGGGATGTGCCATTGCGGGTGTTTTATCAGGTCTGGGATCGGCCGCTGTACACCGTTGGCGGCGGGCAGATCATCAGCGATGCGCTTGAGGTGTGCGGGGCGCGCAATGTGTTTGCCGACCTGACGTTGCCAGCGCCGCAGGTCAGTATTGAGGCGGTATTGCAGCGTAATCCGGACGTGATTCTGGCCAGTGACCAGGCGCAGCTCGATGCGTGGAAAGCTTGGCCGCAGGTTGCAGCAGTGGCGCAGGGGCAATTGCTGTTGGTGGCGGATAAGGGGCTGGAACGGCCGAGTGGGCAGATGATCGATGCGACCGCAAAGTTGTGCCAGTTGATCGCACCCGACCGCTGAGACCGAGGTGCTTTCATCGCGGGCAAGCCTTGCTCCTACAGGTTTCGCGTGAACGCCGAAATTGGCGTACGCCACAAACTCTGTAGGAGCAAGGCTTGCCCGCGATGGCGTCAGCCTGGACAACAAATATTTTTGGCTATAGCTCCGGCGTCCACGTCACCCCAAACATCCACGCCCGACCTTCCTCGCGATACCCATACTGACTGCCATCATGGCTGTACAGCGCCCGGCTATAACCCTTGTCCAGCAGGTTATCGACCTTCAGCTCAAACTTGATCTCACGATTCAATTCCCAGCTGCTGCGCAACCCCAGCAACGCGTACCCGCCCAACGGCTGCTGATTGTTCTCATCGTCATAGCTGCTGCTCACCGCTTGCCAGCTGGCGCCGAGCCCTAGCCGGTCAAACTGCCGATCCAGATCCAGGCTCAAGGTCCGCCGCGCGCGCCGAGCCAGGGTGTGCCCACTGTCACGATCCCGCGGGTCGATGATCGCCACGCCGAGGTTGCCCTGCCAGCCGAACAGTTCCTGTTTCAAAGCCGCTTCGAATCCGTTGATCCGTGCCGAGGCCACGTTCTGCGGCCGTGAGTTACTACCGAAAATAATCGCGTCTTCCAGGTCCGTACGGTACAGAGATGCTTCCAGGCGAGCGGTGTCGGTCAGTTGACTGCGCCACTGCAGCTCATAGCTTTTCGAGGTCTCGGGTTTCAGATACGGATTGCTGAAATCGGGGTAATACAGATCATTGAACGTCGGCGCGCGGAAACCTTCGCTGTAGGTCAGCAGCACATCGTTGTCCGGATTCAGCGGCAGGGTGAAAGTGCCGCTCCAGCTGTTCTGACCGCCGAACTGCTGGTTCTGATCCCGGCGCAGGCCCAGCTCGGTGGAGAAGCTGTCCGCCTGGTAATGATGCTGAATGAACGCCGCACGGTTCCAGCGGCTGTCCTCGTCGAATGGCGTGCTGCTGTTGATTCGGTCCTCGTACCAGTCGCCGCCGAGGATCAGGCTGTTGCGCTCGTCGAAGGTCAGGTCGTTCTGCCAGTTCACCGAGTCGCGATACGTGTTGAACACACTGCGTTCGTCACTGAGCTTGTCGAGCGTCTTCTCGCGGTTTTCACTGTGGCCGAACTCGACGCGGGTTTTCCACAGGTCACTGATACGCGCATCGACGTAACTACTGACGCTGCTCACTGCAAAGTCGCTGTAGGGCTGCTGCTGGACTGACTCGAACGTGTCCATGTCGAAGCGGCCGAACGGGTTGTCGAACTCACTTTTGCCACGGTTATCCAGCAGGTTGGCGCCGATTTCGATGTCATCGGTGAGGGCGTGACTCAGGCTCAAGCTCATCGATTTGTTGCGGTATTCATCATGATCGCCGTCGCTGGGATAGGACTCGCGGGTGCGATTGATTCCGGCGGATTCATCAAGGCTGGCGCCGAGATTGAATCGGGTCTGCTCGTCGCCGCCGGACAGCCCGAGGCTGCGTTCCCAGGTCTGGTTGCTGCCAAAGCCCACGTGCATTCGCGGTTGCAAACCTTGCTCGCCGCCGCGACGAGTGAAGATCTGGATCACCCCGCCAATCGCATCACTGCCATAGATCACCGAGCGGGAACCGCGCAGCACTTCCACGCGCTCGACCTGTTCGATGTTGATGTGTTGCAGCTTGCTGTCGCCGGAGGTGGAGTTGCCGATGCGCTGGCCATCGACCAGCACCAGACTCTGGGCTGATTTGGTGCCCCTTATGTAAATCCCCGGCAGACTCCCGCGCCCGCCGGTTTGTCCGACCTGCACACCCGGCACACGACGCAGCAAGTCAGTGACACTGCTCGGTTGCAGACGATCAATGTCTTCGCGGGTGAACACGGTGTTGGCGGCGCTGCTGTCATTGCGCGCTTCGACCTGACGGTTGGCGCTGATCAGCACGTCGGGAAGCTTCAGGGCCTGGTCGCGTTGGAAGGTGTCGGCCAGCAGTTGGCCGGCCGGCAGCAGGGTCAGCGTCAGGGCGAGGGGAGAGAGTTTCATCGGCAGTCCGTTGGCGCTTTAAAGCGAACACAAATTTTGAAAGGTACAGAAAACCAATGTGGGAGCGGGCTTGCTCGCGAATGCGGTGTGTCAGTCAACACTTATGCTGATTGATACACCGCATTCGCGAGCAAGCCCGCTCCCACAAGGGGTTTTGCATAAGCCTGAGGTTTAGATGTTCAGCAGTTGCAAACGCTCACGAACCGAAGCCTCGATCCCGGCCTCATCCAGCCCGCACTCGGCCAGCATTTGCGCAGGCTTGGCGTGCTCGACGTAACTGTCCGGCAGGCCCAGGTGCAGCATCGACTTGAGGATGTTTTCGCGGGCGAGAAACTCGCTGACGGCGCCACCGGCACCGCCCATGATCGCGTTCTCTTCGATGGTCACCAGCAGCTCGTGGCTGCTGGCGATATCGCGAACCAGTGCTTCATCGAGCGGCTTGACGAAGCGCATGTCGACCACGGTTGCATCCAGCGTCTCGGCGACTTTCAGCGCCTCGGCCAGTTGCACGCCGAACACCAGCAGGGCGACTTTGCTGCCCTGACGACGAACCACACCCTTGCCGATTTCGATCGGTTCGAGGTCTTTCTCGATCTTCGCGTTCGGGCCAGAGCCGCGCGGATAACGCACCGCCGCCGGGCCGTTGAACAGGTGGCCGGTGGTGAGCATTTTGCGCAGTTCGTTTTCGTCGCTCGGGGTCATCACCAGCATGCCGGGGATGCAGCGCAGGAACGACAGGTCGAAGCTACCCGCGTGAGTCGGGCCGTCTTCGCCCACCAGGCCCGCGCGGTCGATGGCGAACAGTACGTCGAGGTTTTGCACCGCGACGTCATGAATCAATTGATCGTAGCCACGTTGCAGGAACGTCGAATAAATCGCCACCACCGGCTTCGCGCCTTCGCAGGCCATGCCGGCAGCGAGGGTCACGGCGTGTTGTTCGGCAATTGCCACATCGAAATAGCGCAGCGGGAAACGCTCGCTGAAGGCCACCAGATCGGAGCCTTCCTTCATCGCGGGAGTGATGCCGACCAAGCGCGGATCAGACGCGGCCATGTCGCACAACCACTCACCGAACACACCGGAATACTTCGGCCCGCCAGCTTTCTTCGGCGCGGCGGCCGGAGCGTCCAGCGGTTCGAGTTTGGTGATCGCGTGGTAACCGATCGGGTCGACTTCCGCCGGGGCGAAGCCTTTGCCTTTCTTGGTGACGACGTGCAGGAACTGCGGGCCTTTCAGATCGCGCATGTTGCGCAGGGTGGCGATCAGGGTCGGCAGGTCGTGGCCATCGATCGGGCCGATGTAGTTCCAGCCCAGCTCTTCAAACAGCGTGCCGGGAACCAGCATGCCTTTGGCGTATTCTTCGGTGCGACGGGCGATTTCCCAGGCGCCGGGCAGGCGCGACAGGACCTTTTTGCTGCCTTCACGCATGCTCGCGTAAGTGCGGCTGGAAAGGATCTTCGCCAGGTAATTCGACAGCCCGCCGACGTTGCGCGAGATCGACATGTCGTTGTCGTTGAGAATCACCAGCATGTTGGCGTTCACTTCCGGCGCATGGTTCAGCGCCTCGAAGGCCATGCCGGCGGTCAGTGCGCCATCGCCGATCACGGCAATCGCCTTGCGATCACTGTTTTGCAGGCGGGCGGCAATGGCCATGCCCAGCGCTGCGCTGATCGACGTGCTGGAGTGGCCGACGCCAAAGGTGTCGTACTCGCTCTCGGAACGACGCGGGAAGGCCGCGACGCCGTCCTTCTGGCGCAGGGTGCCCATGCGCTCGCGACGGCCGGTGAGGATTTTGTGCGGATAGGCCTGATGACCCACGTCCCACACCAGCCGGTCGTCCGGGGTGTCGAAGACGTAATGCAACGCGATAGTCAGCTCGATGACGCCCAGGCCGGCACCGAAATGCCCGCCGGTCTGACCGACCGTGTAGAGCAATTCCAGGCGCAACTCATCGGCCAGGGTTTCCAGCTCGGCTTCGCCTAACCGGCGCAGGCCGTCCGGCGTGTTGGCACGGTCGAGCAGGGGCGTGGTCGGGCGCTTGCGGGGAATCTCATGAAACGTCGTGGGCATCAGGCGAATCGTTATAGGTATAAAAGATGCGGCAGTTTACCTGATGCATCGCCCCCTGCCCACGCGTTGCTTTTAACTTGGCGGATACGCCGTCAGCTGCGCCGGTCGACGATATAACGGGCCAGGTCGCGCAACGGCTCGGCCGCCGCGTCAAACGGTCGCAGCGCATGCAGGGCTTGATCGCGCAGTTCCAGGGCGTAGGCCTTGGCGGCGTCGAGGCCGAGCAGGGCCGGATAGGTCGGCTTGTCGCGTGCGATGTCGGCGCCCTGGCGTTTGCCGAGGGTTTCGGTATCGCTTTCGACGTCGAGAATGTCGTCCTGCACCTGGAACGCCAGGCCGATGGCCTGTGCATAAGTCTGCAGGGACTTCAGTTCGTCCTTCTCGGCACGGCCGCTGGCCAGGGCGCCGAGTTTGACGCTGACCTCGATCAGCGCGCCGGTCTTGTGCCGGTGCATGTATTCGAGGGCTTTTTGATCGAGCTTCAGACCGACCGAACCGAGGTCGATGGCCTGACCGCCGACCATCCCTGCCGGGCCTGCGGCCAATGCGAGAGCACTGACCATTTGCAGGCGGATTTCAGCGTCAGAGTTGCTCAGGCGAGGGTCGAGCAGGGCGCTGAAGGCCAGGCTCTGCAAGCCATCGCCGGCCAGAATCGCGCAAGCTTCATCGAATTTTTTGTGAGTGGTCGGCTGGCCGCGACGCAGGTCGTCGTCGTCCATGGCCGGCAAATCGTCATGCACCAGGGAATAAGCGTGAATCAGCTCCACCGCGCACGCTGCGCCGTTGGCTTGCTCAGCCTTGCCGCCCAGCGCTTCACACGCGGCGTAGGCCAGCAGCGGGCGGACCCGTTTGCCGCCATTCATCACGCTGTAGCGCATGGCTTCGTACAGACGCGCGAGCTCAGGGCTCGGCGCGTTGAACAGGGTTTCCAGTGCAGCGTTGACGCGGGCCTGGCTGGTCGCCGAATACGCTGCAATCATTCTGGCTGATCCGCGTCGAAGGGTTCCTCGGCCAGCTCGCCATCACGCTCGAGCAGCACTTGAACCTTTTGCTCGGCCTGGGCCAGCGCCGCCTGGCAATCGCGGGTCAGACCGATGCCTTGCTCGAAAGCTGTCAGCGAGTCTTCCAGCGACAATTCGCCGTTCTCCAGACGCTCCACCAGCGTTTGCAGGTCAGCGAGAGATTGTTCGAAATCCAGTGCAGCTTTTTTGCGGGCCATGGCGGCTATTTCCGGTTGACGTTAAACCGGCGCGACACTAGCAGACATGGGGGTTATGGGCAAATGAGGGCCGCGTTTCGGCCACTGTTTTCAGCAACGACACACGCTATGTAGCAGCTGGCGAAGCCTGCGTCCGGCTGCGCAGCAGTCGTCAATACTGCGTGCACGGTATGCCTGATGTACCGCGAGTTCTGGTTTTACGACCGCTGCGCAGTCGAACGCAGGCTTCGCCAGCTGCTACAGATCGCGGTTTGGTTCAATTAAAGTGGTGAGACATCGGAGTAGTTGATCTGGTATCGAGTACTGCGCCCGCCACCGGGCAGACGTATGAGGCATCCTTTCTCCAACAACTCGGCCAAATGACGGGTGGCGGTAGCTTTGGATACCTTCGCCACAGCCTGATACTGCGCTGCGCTAATGCCATCCACAAAGCCGCGCTCCCCGCCATCAAGCAAGCGATTGAGGACCTTGATCTGGTCAGCCGACAGCGATGACATCCTGTGCGCCTGCCAGAAGCGCGCCTTGCCCAGCACGCTTTCGATCCGGGCCATGGCCTGTTGCAAGCTGCGCAGCAGGGTTTGCAGAAACCATTCCAGCCACTCGGTGATATCCAGAGTGGCTTTCTGGCAGGTTTCGAGCACTCGATAATAGCCGGACCGGTCTTCGAGAATACTCGCCGACATGGCATAGAAACGGATGGCTTGATCTTCACCCTGGGCCAATGCCAGGTCGGTGATCGTGCGCGTCAGGCGCCCGTTGCCATCGTCGAAAGGGTGCAGAGTGACAAACCAGAAGTGCGCGATGCCGGCCCGCAGCAATGGATCGAGTCCCGCCTGATTTCGGCTGGCGGTAAACCAGGTGAGGAAGGTGTCGAGCTGTCGCTCAAGGCCCTGACGAGGCGGGGCTTCGAAGTGAACGGTTGGTCTGTCGAGTCGACCAGACACCACTTGCATCGGATCATCGCCACGTAATGCGCCGACACGGATCGGTCGGGCAGCGAGATCGGTCTCTTGCTCGGGAAACAGCCATTCGTGCCAATCGAGTAATCGCTCCAACGTCAGCGGTTCAGCGAAATGCTGAGTGGCGTCGAGCATCAATTGCGCCAGCCCTTCACTGCGCTGGCTGACATTGTTGCCATCGACCAGCTCCAGCCCCAACCGCCGCGCCAATGACGAGCGAACCGAACCTACATTCAGCTGCTCACCCTCAATGGCGGATGAGGTCACGATGTTCTGCAACAGCGCATCCAGTTCGCTCTGAGCGCTCAGCGAACTGCCCACTGAGCTCGCCATGCCCATCAATCGCCCTTGTGCTTGGACACACTCGCGCAAAAACGGTCCCAACCGCTCTGCTTGCCAGTTGAAATTGGGCCAGTCGGGCTGCTGCCAGATCCAGTGAGGTGCCATGAACTCGGTGCTCTTGGAGTGGGTGAGCCGAATAGAAACGTTATTCGGCTCATATGGTGAGCCGAATATGACGCCTATTCGGCTCACCGTCCACCTGCCAGCGTGAATCCCACCGCAAATATAGATGTATCCGATTGTTAAAAAACCGCCGAATGGCTAATCTTCGCGGCTTCTACGACCCGAAAGTCATGGGTCTTTCTGACGAAACGCAGTTTTTGGATCTGTAACGCGCCGAGGATCGGGCGCAAGGTTTCGTTATGCATGGCAGGAGGCGTCACATGCGTTCATTTCTTCTATTGCTGATGGGGCTCGTCTGCGCGACCGCGGCGTTGGCCGAGCCTTCGGCCGAGGTGTCGGAACCGGTGGGTGGCTGGCGTTATTCCGGCCTGCTGGACCGCAGTGAACATCCTCAAGTCGCCTATCCCACGCCACCCATTGATCGCGGTGTGCAGCGCAATCGCACCATGATCCAGGGCCAACTCAAGGCCATCGGCACTCAGCGAGGGCCGCACACCCTGGCCGTCAACGGCAATCCGCTGAATCTGTACACCGACGACCAGGGGCGTTTCGCCCGGCCGTATGCGTTCGGCGCCGGTTCCAACAGCGTTGAAGTGCGCAGCTCTGAAGGCCAATCGCTCAAGCGCGTTCAATTCTATGAAGCCAACAACCTGCGCACCCCGGCGCGGATTCGCGTGGTGCTGGGTTGGGACGACCCGAAAGCCGAACTCGACCTGCACATCATTACTCCCGACGGCCAACACGCGTTCTGGGCTCGCCCGGCGATGAGCAACGGCGGCGGTCTGGACCCGGACGGCGTCGATGGTCCCGGTCCGGAAATGTTCACCATGACCGCGCCGATGCATGGCACCTATCTGGTTTACGTGAACTATTGGGGCAACTTCGGCAGTGGCGGCTATAACTTCGATGAGACCAGCAACCAGAACGAGGTGATCACCTCGCAGATCAACCTGGTGCTCAACGAAAACACCGTCGACGAAAAACGCGAGACCTTCATCGTGCCCCTGCGGGCCATCGGTGACCTGCTGCTGGTCAAGACTTTCAACTATTAAGCATCCCGCTCCACGGATGACATCGGGTTTTGTGAACATGAGCGATAACACTGTTTCTCCGGCCGCCGAAACGCCAGCAGCCAAAACTCCTCGCCGCTGGCCGGCACTGCTGGTCGGGCTGGCCCTGGTGGCCGGCGTCGCGGCCGGGTTGGGCTGGTTCATGCACAAACCCAAGGCGCCACCGGCGGAGTTGGCCAGCGACAAACTGGGCATGAGCCGGCCGGACGGTCTGCTCGAAACCCACTCCTTGAGCCAGTTGCCCAAGGATTTGCTGGCGGTGCCGTTCCTCAAGGAAACCCTGACCGAAGATTTCGTCTTCTATTACGAAGCGCATGCCGATCGCCTCGGCTTGATCGGCAGTCTGCGGCGGATCATTTACGAACATGACCTGAAGTTGCAGGACAGCCTGATCGAACAGCTCTTCGATCAACCGGCGGATGTGGCGCTGTGGCGTGGGGCGGATGGTCGCCTGAAAGACTTTTTGTTGGTGATGGATCGCGGTGGGCTGGCCAAGGTGCTGGAGCCTTTGGCCAAAGTCGCGCTGGATGATTCGCAGCTGACCAAGCTCGGTGACGTGAAAGTCGGCGCTGACGATGTGGCGCTCTATCAACTCAACTACAACGCCAGCAAAGCCCTGGTGTTCGCCTCCCACGGCGACAAACTGGTGGTGCTGTCCAACCCGACCAAACTCTACGATGCGCAAAGCGGCTCATCGGAAGAGCCCGGCAGCGTTTCGACCAAGGCCATCGCCGCGTTGCTCAATGGCGACAAACTGTTCCCCGAAGCCTTCGGCCTGCCACCCCGCGCGCCAGAGGTGAAGCAACGTCTCTCGGTGAATTCCAGCGTCCTGGCCATGGGATACCAGCGCTTCATCCCGAACTTCGCCGGCCTGCGCTTCGACATGGACGACAAGGGCTGGCACAGCTTCCTGGCCATGGACGAACTGGACGACCAGCCGGACTTCGATTTTAAGCCGATCTGGCAAGCCATGCCGATGGGCGCCAGTGCCTGTGTCGCCTTACCGCTCGCCGCCGAGCAGCAAAAACCATTGCTGGTAAAACTCGGCGCCGAAGAGTCTGTTGCCCAGGCCCTGACCGAACACATGGCCGGTGCCGCCGGCCTGTGCTGGTACGCCGATTCGCGGTTGTACACGCCGTTGCTGGTGGCCAGCCTGAACGATGATGACAGCGCCAAACTCGACGGCGATCTGGGCAACCTGTTCGGCTCGATGGTCGGTGCCTACGAAGGCAACATCGAAGAGCACGCGTTCCCGGTGGTCGAGAAACAGGAAGGCCCAACCCACCAATGGCAGCGCCAGGTCAGCTCCAACTTCGGTCCTTACAAGGCCAAGGACGCCGAGCAACCGGACGCGATCACCGGCAAGGCGTTCATGAAAGTCAGCCTGGCACGCCACGGTTCGACGCTGCTGTTCTCCCTCGACGACAAGCTCGTGGACAAGGCCCTCGATACTCTCGACAAACGCTTCCCGCCGATGGCCGACGTGGTACCAAAAGACCTGCTGATGCCGGTCTACTTCGGCCCGGATTCGATGGCGCAACTGATGCAACAGGAAACCCTCGACAGCCTGCCGCAGGACATGGAGCCAGTGTTCTACAACGCCGCGCAAACCTACCTGATCCCGAAACTGCGCAAGCTCGGCGGCTACGGCAAATATGCGCTGACATTGCCGGAAGGCAGCGAACCCGACGGCCACTGGCAATGGCTGCCGCTGGAATGGAAAGCCCTGTGACAGCACTCATCCGAGGCCTCGGACTGCTGGCATTGCTGCTGGGCACCCGGGCATTTGCCACTGAGGCGCCGCCGCTGGACGTGCAGCAATCCCAGGTGTTCCGTGCCTGGTTCGTGCGCATCGCCCAGGAACAACTGACCCAAGGTCCCAGCCCGCGCTGGTATCAGCAGGACTGCGCGGGACTGGTACGTTTCGCCGCCAACGAAGCGCTGAAAGTTCATGACGATAAATGGCTGCGCAGCAATGGCCTGTCCAACCGCTACCTGCCGCCAGAGCTGCAACTGAGCGAGGCCCAGCGCGGCCTCGCCCAGCAATGGCAGCAGGGCGGCGGCAAGGTCGGGCCGTACGTCAACGCGATCAAACTGATTCAGTTCAACAGTCATTTGGTCGGCCGCGATCTGGCGCAAGCCCGGCCCGGCGACCTGATGTTTTTCGATCAGGGTGACGACCAGCACCTGATGATCTGGATGGGCCGCTACATCGCCTATCACACCGGCACCACCACCCCGACTGACAACGGCATGCGCTCCGCAAGCCTGCAGCAACTCATGACATGGAAGGACACCCGATGGATACCCGACGCAGCCAACCCCAACTTCATCGGCGTCTATCGACTGAACTTTCTCTCCCAATGATCGGTGCCTGCATGCTGCGTTTTCTGCCTCTGCTGTTGGTCTTGGTGTTGCCTTTTTCGGCGGTCAACGCCGAAGACACCGTCGAGCCAAGCGGCTACACGCCGGTGGCCGGTGAAAGCTTTTTCCTGCTGGCCGACAGCAGTTTTGCCAGCGACGAACAGGCGATGGTTCGCCTCGAAGCGCCGGGCCGCGATTATCGTCGGTACCGCATGGAGCCTTACGGCGGCGCCGACATTCGCGTGTACCGCATCGACAAACCGCTGGATTTCCTCAAGCGCCAGAAGAACCTGCACCGCGTGGTCAGCGACGGCCAGTTCAAGGGCGAAGGCCTGTCGAACACCCTCGCGTACCTGTGGGACAACTGGTACCGCAAATCCCGTCGCGTGATGCAGCGAGCGTTCTCCTACGAATCGCGCAAGCAAGTCACCGAGGAAGTGCCGGAACTGAAGATGGGCGCCGCGATGGCTGCGCCAACGCCTTACGACGCTCAGCCGCAATTCGCGCTGATTCCGGGCTTGCCGGTGGTCAGTCAATTCCGTTATCCGCTGTGGCAAGCCAAACCGATCCAGCCGCCTGAAGGCGTGAACCTGGCCGGTTCTTCCAGCGAGTTCGTCAGTGTCTCGCCGGGCAACGTTTACATTCCTTTGGGTAACCTGAAGCCGGGCCTGTACCTGGTGGAAGCGCTGATCGGCAAGTACCGTGCGACCACCATGGTCTTCGTGTCCAACACCGTGGCCGTGAGCAAGATTGCCGGTGATGAATTGCTGGTGTGGGCCGCGCGCAAACACCAAGGCAGTTCGGTGCCGAAGGTGAATGTGCTGTGGACCGATGGCCTCGGCGTGATGAGCAGTGGCGCCACCGATGCCGATGGTTTGCTGCGTCTGAAACACGTCAGCCCCGAGCGTTCGTTCGTGATTGGCGAGGACGAAGAGGGCGGGGTGTTTGTCTCCGAAAACTTCTATTACGACAGCGAAATCTACGACACCAAACTCTACGCCTTCACCGACCGGCCATTGTATCGGCCGGGGGATTGGGTGTCGCTGAAGATCGTCGGTCGTGAGTTCAAGAACGCCCGCGACTCTGTGCTGCCGACGGCAGCTGACGTCAACGTGACCGTGCTCGATGCCACCGGTACGGCGCTGCAATCGTTGGCGCTGAAACTCGATTCCAAGGCGGGCACTCAAGGTCGGTTCCAGTTGCCGGACAACGCGGTGGCGGGCGGTTATGAGCTGCGTTTCAGCTACAAGGATCAGGCCTACAGCAGCGCCTTCCGTGTCGCCGAATACATCAAGCCGCACTTCGAAATTTCCCTGAACCTGGCCAAGCAGGACTACCGCACCGGCGAACCGGTGAAGGGCAGCCTGGTGCTGCTTTACCCGGACGGCAAACCGGTGGCCAACGCCAAGTTGAGCCTGAGCCTGCGCGCCCAACAACTGTCGATGGTCGACAACGAACTGCAATACCTCGGGCAATTCCCGGTGGAATTGACCAGCACCGAACTGACCACCGATTCCAAGGGCAACGCGACGCTGGATCTGCCGGCTGCCGAGAAGCCGAGTCGCTACATGCTCACCGTGTTCGCCAGCGATGGTGCGGCGTATCGGGTCAAGACCACCAAGGAAATCCTCATCGACCGCGGCGCGGCGAGTTTCAGCCTGCGTGCGCCGCAGCGATTCAGTGCGGTGGGTGACAAGGTTGCGTTCAGTTACTTGAATGAAGGCGGCAGCGAGCAAAGTAAAGCCGTCACGCCAGGTAGCTACAGTTGGGTGCGTCTGGAAGACCAGAGCACCGGCGAAGGCAAACTGGCCGCGAAAGATAAAGGCTTCACCTTGGCCTTCGATCGTCCGGGTACTTATAACCTGACGTTGAAGGATGACCATGGCCGCGTGGTGGGTGCCACCGGGCATTCGGTCACTGGAGACGGCGTCAAAGCCGTGCCGGGCACCGTGGAAATCGTCCTCGATAAACCCGAGTACAAGGCTGGCGACGAAGCCCTCGCATTGATCACGTTCCCTGAACCGATCACCGATGCACTGCTGTCGCTGGAGCGTGACAAGGTCGAGGCCACAGCGCTGCTGTCCAAGGGCGGCGACTGGCTGAAGATGGAAAAACTCAGCGAGACCCAATACCGCGCGCGGATCCCGGTGAAGGACAATTTTGCGCCGAACCTGACGTTCTCGGTGCTTTACACCAAGGGCGGTCAGTACAGCTTCCAGAACGCCGGCATCAAGGTGATCGCGCCGCAAATCGACGTGGCGATTGCCACGGACAAAGAGTCGTATCAGCCGGGCGATACCGTGTCGGTGGACTTGACCACGCAGTTCGCTGGCAAGCCTGTTCCAGCGCACCTGACGGTCAGCGTGGTGGACGAAATGGTCTACGCGTTGCAACCGGAAGTTGCGCCGACCATCGACCAGTTTTTCTACCACCCGCGCCGCAACAACGTGCGCACCAGCGCCAGTCTGTCGTTCATCAGCTACGACGTGGCATTGCCGGGCAGCCCTGGCGCGCCGGGCAAAGCCAACCGTAGCGAGCGGGGCGTGAAAGTGCTGGAGCGGCCGCGTCGTGAAGACGTCGACACTGCCGCGTGGCAGCCGGAATTGATCACCGACGCCAACGGCAAAACCCGTTTCACCTTCAAGATGCCGGACTCGCTGACCCGCTGGCGCATCACCGCCCGGGCCATCGCCGATGACGGTCAGGTCGGGCAGAAGAAGCAATTCGTACGCTCGGAAAAACCGCTGTACCTGAAGTGGAGTGGCCCAACCAAATTCCGCACAGGCGACAAACCTGATCTGGGTGTGTTTGCTTTCAGCCAAGCGGAAAAACCGGCCAAGGCTGAGCTGGTGATTCATTACGCAGGCGCCGAACAACGCGTCCCCGTGACGCTGAATAACGGCATCAACTACATCGCGCTTCCAGCGTTCGCGTTGGCCAGTGGCGAGTGGACAGCGGAGTTGGTGCAGGACGGCAAAACGGCTGATGCCTTGGCTGTGCGGCTGACTGCGACCGGCGAAGGCTGGCAGGTGACCCAGAGCCAAAGCCTGGACGTGGCCAGCGGTGATACGCCGCTGACCTTGCCGGCAGATGCCACGGATATTCGCCTGCGTCTGGATGACAGCCCGCAAGCGCTGTTCCGCTCGGCACTCGACGATCTGTTGAGTTATCCGTACGGCGGCGTCGAACAAACGGCCAGTCGTTTGCTGCCGCTGAGCATCGCGTATCCGACTTTGTCGTCGAACCCGCAAATCCGCGATCGCTTGCGCTTGATCATGCAGAACAGCCGTCTGCGCCTGGTGCAAATGGCCGGGCCTTCGGCGAGCTTCACCTGGTGGGGCATGGACGGTGAGCCGGATGCGTTCCTCACCGCTTACGCGTATTACGCCGACTGGCACGCCAGCAAAGCCTTGGAACTGAGCCTACCGCCGGAGCATTGGCAGCGGGTGCTGGAGGTCTATTCGAAACAGGCCAAAAACACGCCGCTGTTGCAGCGGGCGCTGATCCTGTCGTTCGCCAAACAGATGCAATTGCCGGTGAATACCTTGCTCAGCGGTTTGATGGATGATCTGTCGAAAGCGGGCGAGGGCGATGCGGCGAACCTGATGGACGATGGCGAAGACAGCATCGTCATGAGCGATCCGGATTCGGCGCTCGGTCTGGCTGCTGCTCGAGCGTTGACTGCCTCGTTGGCTAAGCAATCGAAGGTGACTCTGCCGGACGCCTTCAATCGTCAATTGCCAGACGCGCAACAACGATTGGCGGCCAGTTCGCAGCCGTTTGCCGAAGCCTTGAACCTGTCGCTGCAAGCCTTTGATCAGGCTCACGCGCAGGCGTTGTTGCAACGATTGTTGCCACAGCAATCGACCCTGGAGCGCGCATTGGCGCTGACCTGGTTGCAACGCAGCATCGAGCAGGCTTCGCCCACCCTCTTACTGGCACCGGGTGAAGGCTGGAAGAAAAAATACGGTGATACCGGTGAGACTTATTGGACGTGGCAGGGTGCTGCGCCAGTGCCTGCGGTGCTGTCGCTGACCGGTGCGCAAGAGCGTCCATTGCGAGCAGCTTTGAGCTTCCAGACCAAACAACCGCTGGTTGATCCGATGGCCGTGACCATCACCCGTCGCCTGTCGCGTCTGGTGCCGGGCGACGAAGCCTTCACCTTCAAACTGGAAGCGGTCGGCACCAAGCCGTTGTCCAGCGACAGCCTGTATCTGGACGAAGTGATCATCACCAGCAAAGCGGCCAAACCGCTGCGCTACGGCATGCTCGAAGTGCCGCTGCCACCGGGTGCCGATGTCGAGCGCACCACATGGGGCATCAAGCTCATGGGCAAGGCTGGCACCGAACCGTCCGCGTTGGAGAAAGCGCGTTTCGAGCCGGGGCAAATGGCTTATGCGATTCCGGTCGATGCCTTGAGTGGTGAATTGCGTCTGCGTCATTTGGTGCGTTTCTCGCAGAAAGGCCAGTTCAACCTGCCGCCGGTGCGTTTCACTCAGGTCTATGCGCCACAGCATCAGGCTCAGGAACAGAAACCGGCCCTCGGCCAGGTCACGGTCAACTGACATGACCCGGCGTTTGCTCTGGTGGTGGCTGTGCTTGATCCCTGCGCTGGCGACAGCGCAGGAGGAGCCGCTACGGCTGGCTTTTAAAGGTGAGTTGCTGTCGTTGAGCCGGACTCAGGTGATCGCGCGCGAGCCGTTGCCTGCTGATTTGCAGATTCCGCTGGGCAGTGTGTGGAAGTTGTTTGTGTACGGCTGGCTGGTGGATACCAACGCCCATGAGCCGGCTTACGAATGTCGCGGTCAGTCGAAAGACGAAGTTTATTGCTGTACGGCGGGCGGCAAAATTGAGCGCGATCAGGCCTTGGTGAAGTCATGCGGTTTGTATTTTGAACCGCAGCGGTTGAGCATTGCTGGCGCTGACTGGCGCACGTATTGGCAGGCGCGGCAGGCACCGGAGTGGTTGCTGGATTTGGCTTCGTTGCAGCCTTCGACGCGAGTTTCAGTGAATGAGTTGCTGCGAATGCTGGCCGCGATGCCGGCGCAGGATCAAGCGCGGCGGGTGTTGCTGGATGTGGTGTTGAATGCGGCTGACGGCAATGTCGTGGGCGAACTCGGTGGCCGGTTGCGGGTGAAAACCTGGAGCTGGTTGGGGGATCAGGACCCTTCGTCGCGTCAGGGCGGTTTTGCCGGTTGGTTGGCGGATGGCTCGCCGGTGTGGGCCGGTGGGCGTGGGACCAGTCAAATGGTCTTGCGTCACTACGGTGGGGCGTTGGCTTCGGTGTTGCCAGTGAATTGGCCTTTGGAGGCGGGACGGTGTGTCGAGGTGGGGCTGTTTTCACGCTATCCCATCGGGCGCGTTCTGGCGGGGGATCGTGTTGTTGAGTCCGGACCCTTGCAGGGTGACTACCGCGTCGAATTCACCAACGGCAACCAACTCGATATCCACAGCGACGGCGAACTCTTTCTGCTCAAAGACAAGCTGGTCGCCCGCCTGGACCGCGAAGAATATGTCGCCCGCGTCCTCCAGCGCGAAGCCAGACCCGAACCCGCCGAAGCCGCCAAAGCCCTGGCCGTCGCGATCCGCACGTACCTGCTGCAAAACGCTACTCGCAACGGCGACTGCCTGAGCATCGACGACAGCAGCAGCCGGCAACGCGTCGCCCCACGTCCAGCTACCGCCGAATCACGCAACATCGCCGCCTGGACCAGCGACCTGGTCCTCGCCGGCAGCACCGTCACCTACCACTCCGATCAGCCCGGTCCGGACAAGCTCTCCTGGCAGCAAGCCGTCGAACAAGCCAACGCTGGCCAACGCTACGACGCCATCCTGCTCCACGCCTATCCGCGTGCCAGCCTCAGCCGCTGGGACAATCCAGTCGCTTCCTGCGAAGCGCTCCCCACCGCGCAAGACTGGCTGCTGAACCAACGCCGCGGCTGGCGTCCTCGGTTGGAAAGCGAAGTCGGCTACAACGAAGTCAGCACCTTCGCCGTCTGCCGCCTGGCCTTCGGTCGCCCCTACGTCGACCGCGAACGCCAGCGCATTTACGTGCGCGGCGTGTTGTCGCTGCAAGACCGCCTCGACCTGACCCACGAATACCTGCACCTGGCCTTCGAAGCACATCCCAACGGCCAGGATGAAACCTACATCGAAGGGCTCGCCCGCCACCTCTTGCTGGAATAGGCCATGAAACTCCGTTATCCACAGGTCTTCCTGTTCCTCTGCTCATTTTGCGTATGGCCGACGATGTTCGCCGCCGAAAGCGCCGCCAAACTCGACACACCCGTAGGCGGCTGGCGCACCGGTGCGCCTGAAGGCGAAGGCGAAAGCTTTCGACAGATCGTTAACTACCCGGCCTCCTCAGTGAACACCCCGATCGGGCAGGCCAACACTGCACGCATCACCGGTCAGATCAACGCCACACCCAAGTCTGGTGAGCCCGGCCGGTTGATCGTCAACGGCGTCAGCATGCCGCTGAAGATTGACCCCGCTGGTCGCTTTGATCGTCCGTTCTCATTTCCGAATGGCAGCAACAGCGTCGAAGTCCGAAGCCCAGATGGCCAGCAGCGCCATCGCACGCAATTCCTGAACGCCAGCGGCGGGGCCACTCCGGCGAAGTTGCGGGTGCTACTGGCTTGGGACAGTGACGGCACCGATCTCGACTTGCACCTCATCACCCCCGACGGCGCCCACATCTGGTACGGCGACCGCGTTGTTCCTAATGGTGCTGCGCTCGATGTTGACGTGACGACGGGATACGGCCCGGAAATCTTCGCCATGCCGGCGCCGATCAAAGGCCAATACCTCGTTTATGTGAATTACTTTGGGGGCGGGTATCGCAGTGACGATGAGGGGCAGGAGGAGGCGGTTCAGCCGCTGACGACGGCACAGGTAACGGTGATTACGGAGGAAGGGACGCCGAACGAGAAAATGGAAACGTTCCTGGTGCCGATGCGGGCGGTGGGGGAGTTGACGTTGGTTAAGGGGTTTAGTTATCCGTGAGGGAGGTGATTGTCCAACGGGTTGTTGGACAATCACCTGCGATCGAATTTTCTAAAGATGACCAATCAATGGGCTGTTGAAGTTAACAGGCAGCCATTTCTGGCTTGAAACTACTGCTGGTAAGACGTTTGAGTGCAATATCAAGCGCCGAATCGTCGAACAGCCTGCTCTTGCGAGCAGCAGCACCGGCTCCGCCGTCCCAATGTTTCAACGCTTCGCGTACGGCAGGAACTGTCGGGGATACCTTCTCCTGACTCAGCAACCAATCGACCGTCGCCAGCAACTCCATGCCGAAGGGCGACTCAAAGCCGTCGATTAACTCAGCAGTGCGCTCCAAGGCTTGGGAGTACTCCTTGGCCTCTGTCTTTAGATATGTTTGCAAAAAGGCTTTGCGCTCTTGGTCAAACCAGATCACATCACTGATACCCGCATCACTGATGCGCTTGTCACAATGCAAATAGCTGCCATCCAGGTTATTGAGCAGATGCTCCAACCGATTGGCATACGGCCCATATTTATGAGCAACAAACTTAAGATTCAGTGGGTTTTCAGTGTCCGGTAGCTTCTCAATAGCACGCTCCAGGAACCAGGCCAGTTTCTGAATCTCAAGCAGGCTGCATTCCATACCCAAAACCCAATAGCGTCGAACCAGTTCCGCAATGAGTGCGCGAGCAGGCGTAAGCTTTTCCACGCCACTACGTTTGGCGACATTCAGATACTGGTTGGAAGGCTCGAATACCAACACATCGACATCCAGATCACTCAGGACATCAACAATCTGTTCGCGAACTTCTGGCCATTTCAAACCACCGTTGCCCGCACCAAGCGGTGGAACTGCCACGGACTTAACGTCGTTTTCAATCAGGAAACGACGCAGATCGTGCAAGCCTTCGGTAATCCATGCCATCTGCGACGGCGATCGCCAATGACGTTTGGTAGGGAAGTTTACGATCCAGCGAGGACCGTCGAGCTCATTGACTGTCGTTACGTGAACCTTGCCTGTCTCTACCGCGCCAGCCTTGCAGGCCGCCGAATACAGACGGTAGTTCTCCGCGAAGCGCTCTTTGAACATCAGTGCGATACCTTTACCCATCACACCTACGGTATTCACCGTGTTGACGAGGGCTTCGGTTTTGGCTTCCAGGAGGTTGCCTTGGGTAAACCTGATCATTGGAAATACCATCCCGGACGCGCATGAACAGACAACGTCAGGCCTCTAGCGGCCACGTCCTGCTCTATGCGTTCTTTCATTGCATCGGTGTAGCACATGATGCCAAGGAGTCCTGTAATCGGTAGGTGATGGTGAATCAGCGCTTCGGCCTGATAACGCTCCATCTTTCGAGGGTCATCAGGGTCACGTTTGAAGTCGCGTCGTTGAAGGATAGACCAATCGATCTCGCCGAGATTCTCCAGATCGCTGTAATAGTCTGTCCAGTCCGGGTAGGCATGTGCGTTTGTGAAGACAAACGGTAGGCCAAGCTGTTCGACGCGGTACAGGCTGGAGACCAAAATCACGATCTCGTCGTTGCTGCGTTGCTGAACGCCCCATCCGGAGCGAATGTTTTTCATCATCACAGAGAAGGGTGTGAAATAGAAGGGTACGTAGTCAGCCAAAAAACCCTCTGGTGCGATAGGTACACGGCGAGATCGGCGCTTGTCGATCAAATCGACATTGCCGATATCCACGTACTGGGGGGCGAGCACCTTCGAGTTCGCGCAATGCAGCCCATTGTCCAGAATCCACGGAAGGTTATCGCGATGGACGATCCGCCAAATCAGAGCCTTCTCTGGATTCAGACTGGTGTAGTTCATTGATAAAACATTCTCTGATTCGCGCCGGTGAGTACATTAACACCGGCCTCGTGCATTTTAGCCACGCAGAGTGCTTCGACCTCCTCGTTAGGAGTGAAGATTTTGAAGAAGGCGTTTGGTTTCACAACGCCAGGCGCCAAGCATTCCGCCATGCAGATGCTTTTGCAGTGTGCGTCGTGATACTCCCGGCTGTTCATGACCTCCCACTCGATGGCTTCGAAACCCTCGTCGTAATCGAGTAACTGAATTGAATCATTTGCCAGAGGGTGGCGAGGAATGACTTTCCAACCGTTTTGTTTCGCGATAGTCCTGTAAACGGAGATCAGGACGAATTTCACATCAGGGTTGTTACGTTGCACACTTCCGTCAAATGGATTTGCAGCGAACCAGTGAAAGGGCACATAGCTGTCAAGCTCAAGGGCTTTGCGCTTCTTCAGAATTTCACTGTCAGCTACATCTTTGAAGTCAGTGAGTTCAGCGCGAGGCTTTAGACCTCCCTGAAAAATGCCATCCAGGTTTTCAACCGAAGTGAGGTGGTATAGAAGCTTTTGTTCCTTGATATTTCTGACGTCTGGCATCGCGGTCTCCTTGACCTGCACAACTATCTAAACCCGCTTTAGCCCTATCTCTTCTGCGCGTTAACCGCGACCTTCCAAGTCGGGCGTACTTCGTGATTCTAGTGTGCCATCACCTTAGGCCACAAGCGTTGGGGGGAAGTGGCCGGTTTGCCCAAAACCGATCTCTCACTCTTCGTCAAAATAATCACGATCCAACGCCGGCAATCGCAACAGTCGCGATGTAACACCCACTTCATGATCCATCATCAGATGCACCAGTCGTGTGCCATCCACCAGCACAATCCCGTCCACCGATTTAGCAAAGTCGACAGCGTGTGCCGTGAAACCAGAGGTTGTGATGAACACCCCGCGCTTAGCCTTTTGCCCGGCGAGTGCGCCGTAGAAAGCCTGCAGCTCAGGGCGGCCTACCGTGTTCTGCCAACGCTTGGCTTGGACATAAACCTTCTCAAGCCCCAGCTTATCGAGCGAAATGATGCCATCAATGCCGGCATCCCCAGACCCACCGACACGCTGCAGGTCATTGCGGCTAGCGCCGTATCCCAGGCGATGAAGCACATCCAGTACGATCACTTCGAAGCGGTTGGGGCTGACCTGTAACAAGTTATCTAATAGATCGGCTGCTGTGGCGTCACGCAATTCCTGGAGGGCTTGCTCGAGCCGATCATCCGGGCTAGCAGTTGCGGAGGTGACGTCAGGTTCAACAGGTGTTTCGTCATCAAGCGGTGCTGCGTCAGGTGCAACCTTCAGCTTCACATTCATATAGCCAATGGCTAAATGTTCCACTGCGCCGGCCGGCATGGGGGCTGGATGTTCCTTGGCGTAGGCCACACCCGCGTCAGTCAATTTCCAGTACCCGCGTTTGGCACTACTGGAAAGGCCGGCGCGCT
This sequence comes from Pseudomonas sp. Irchel s3h14, assembly GCF_900187425.1. Classification (GTDB taxonomy): domain Bacteria; phylum Pseudomonadota; class Gammaproteobacteria; order Pseudomonadales; family Pseudomonadaceae; genus Aquipseudomonas. The sequence goes on along the minus strand of NZ_FYDJ01000017.1, from coordinate 1,392 downwards.
TGAGCCGATCGTGCGCCCAGCCCGCTCTGTTCTTATAGGTCGTCTGCCCACTGGCGATCAGTTCTTCACGCTGCTCTAAAGTCAGTTGCAACATTTTTGCTGCAGCTTCATAGGCATCCCGAGCGGGAACTCCATCGGGTTTCGTGGCGAGAAAACGCAAGATTGGCTCGATGAACTGATCGTAAGTTGGAACGGACATGGACGCTTCCCTGTGATAGCGCGTTTTTGACTGATCGGCGGGCGAGTATAAATTAACGCTCACTCAGATATCCCGCAGGGGGAGTCGCTGTCGCTGATAAAACGTAAGTCGCTGTGTATAGCAAAGGCTTTGTCCTACGGAACATCCCTGCGCAATAAATTCCGCCGTCTGGCATACGCAATCTTTGCTCAGGCGCTATCATCCCCAACTTTTTAGCGCCTGCTCAGCGGGCGCGTGAGCTATGGGATACCAGACTCAAACAGTTTTCGAGTTCATTTACGGTGAGCTTTCTCAGCGGTCTCGCCCTCCTATTCCTCCCTTATGCGTCGAGCACAACGGATTTAAAAAGCCCGAAAGTGGCTGTGACCATTGATCTAGCAAAGGTGCAGAGGACTTCAAAAGTTGAGAATAGCTTTCTCTCAGGCATTAAAAAGCCGGCTTGTGGCCGGCTTCTCGGGGACTGGCTTGGTTCATTTTTGGTAAACCGCGCCAGCCTTCAAAACGTACACCCGGATCTTGCGTCCGGCTGTGGGACTTGGCGAGAAAGTCATCTGCCTTGTCGGTGCGATCTGACGCCGTGGGGCGGGTCGATGCGCAAATGTGGGGCGCAGCATACTGATTTTTTGGGGGAATTCCCAGCGTGGCGTGCGACCTAGAGCGATTGCGGTTACGTGTAGCAGCTGGCGGAGCCTGCGTTCGGCTGCGGAGCAGTCGTCAATCCTGCAGGCACGGTCTGTCTGATTCTCCGCGTTGCATGGTTTTACGACTGCTGCGCAGCCGAACGCAGGCTTCGCCAGCTGCTATGTATGGACTCGCCCCCACTGTCTACCCGCTTTTAAAAAAACTGCCGCCCCGTTGCATCTATGTATCAGGCCTACTCGAGGAAGCCGTCGTCGGCTTCTGGCCAAAATTGGAAGAGCTCGTGGCATGCCGATTACAGTCAGGCCTCGAAGGCCACTAGCAGCTTAGGCATCAATCCACGCCGGTCTTACCAGGGGTCAATGTTTTTTCAGCAACAGGTTGGTCAGTAGGTACCTCGGTGGCAGAACTCGGTGGATCAGTGGCTCATCGTCGCTTGCTGGCCGTCGGCGGGCTGGCGACGATAAGTCTGGTCATTCTGTAACAGCACCCAGACGATGCGCAGGTTGCGATTGGCCAACCTGACCGCTGCGTCCTTGCGGCCCAATCGGCTC
>NZ_FYDJ01000015.1 GCF_900187425.1 Pseudomonas sp. Irchel s3h14 | reverse complement strand
CGGCAGAAGACAAGGATTGATCAATCGAAGTATGCTTTTTCATGGACTCGCCCTCGCTGTCGTTGGCTGTTTAGACTGCCACCGTGGCGCATTGACGCCTCGGCGTGGGCGAGTCCATTCAATTACACGTTTTGTTATGCCTCGGCCTGACGCTGGCTCGCGGAAAACTGCGAAGGCGCGACGCCCAGTTCCCGCCGAAACATGTCGCTGAAGCTGCTCGGTGAATAACCCAGCTCCCGGGCAATCGCACTGACCGGCACGCCCTGGATCAACTCCGCCACCGCGGTCGCCAGTTGCACCTGTCGCCGCCACTCGGCGAAGCCCATTCCCAGACCGTCCTTGAACAACCGCGCCAGGGTACGCACGCTGGCACCGGCGTTTTCGGCGTGTTGTTCGAAGGCAATGTCCAGCGATGGCGCGGCCATGACCGCCTGACACAGGTTCATCAGGCGCCGGTCGGAATTATCCGCCAAGGGGATTTTCAGCAACGAGCGCCTGGCTCGCCTGAGCTCCAGCAGCGCCAGGCCGACCAGTGCTTCGTAATACTCGGGCGCGCCATCGTCGCCCTGCTCCACCAGCCCGACGATCAGCTCACGCAGCAGTCCGCCGACTTCGATCACCTGAACCGTGTCGTCCAGCGTCGCCGCCAATGACGGCCGCAGGTAGATGTTGCGCATCTGCAAATCCGAAACCACGCGAATCCCGTGGGGCACACCGGGTGGCAGCCACACCGCTCGTTGCGGCGGCACCACCAGCGCTTCATGGGGCGTCTCGACCCACATCACCCCGCTCATCGCATACAGCAACTGCCCCCAGACATGCTCATGCGGCTCGATGTACAAGCCGCGCGGATAGGTGCGCGCCAGCGGTTGCACGGGCACATCGGTGTCACTCAGGTCTGGAGGGGTGGCAAGGGCCATGGGCAGCAATCATTGGGGGTTTCAGAGATTGCATGGTAACCAGCCACGGGGCTTGTCGCTACGGGCGGCATCCATCTGACAATTCGACTGAATTTTCCGTAACCCCGACGATCCTTGTATTACCACAGGGAGGAATATGGGCTTTATGAACAACGCAAAACTTTTCGTCATTGAATACACCCTTCATGGCGCGCCCAAGTCTTTCATCATCCGCCTGGACAAGATGGATAACGCGGAGGCCTGGCATTGGGCAAGTTGCGACGCGGGGGTCGGACGAATCCCTCGCTTCGGCCGAGAGAAGGTGCAAAAAACCAGCAAGCCGATGGCGGAGAAGTTCGGCGTGGAAAACGTCAAGTGGCGGCCGGCAAATTGAAATGAAAGTGGAGCCCGATCAGGCTCCACCTTTTTTTGGATGAGTGGTCAGCGTTGGGCGCACTTACAGCCCTTGCTGGCACATTCTTCGCCATGTTCGTGGTGCTTGGCGCAGGCTTCACAGCAATAGTGCTTGCCGTGGCGCGCGATCGGATGTTCGCCCAGTTTGCAGGAGCATTTGGGGCAGTCGCATTTACTTTCACTGTCGATCATGAGCCTGACTCCATTGGTTGTGGTCGTCCGGGTCTGGCAAATGCGACCCGTACCACCAGTGTAGGAGCTTGTAGCAGCTGTCGAGCCTGCGAGGCTGCGTTCGAGGACTAGTCCTCGTAAATCCTGCGCACGCGGTCTACCTGAAACTCCGCAGTGCCTGATTTTACGATCACTGCGCGACCGAACGCAGCCTCGCAGGCTCGGCAGCTGCTACACGTACGTGTTCGGCATGAGTTATTGGGTGTTAATCGCTTCTTGTGCTGCTGCGATACATGAACACCAGCGCCAGCCCCAGACACACCATCGCCAGTATCCGGCTGCTGGACAACTCGATCGCCGGGTTGCCCAGCCAGCCGAAGTTATCGATCAACATCCCCATCCCCAGTTGCCCGACGATCACCGCCACCGTCGCCACCGCCGTGCCGACCCGCGGCACCGCGCCAACCATCACCATCATGTAGACCACGCCGAACAACGCACCGCTGAGCTGCCATTTCGGCACGTCCAGCAAACTCACGGCATGGGCCGGTTCGAAAAACAGGATCAGCAGCCCGGTGGTCACGGCACCGACCACGAAGGTCAACAAACTGCTGCGCACCACGCCCACCGTTTCGCCCAGCCGCCCATTGATCGCCGCCTGGACGCTCAACACCGCACCGGCCGCCACGACCACCGCCAACAAAATTATCAGATTCATCATCAACCCCGAGCGATCAGCACAAGTGCCGCGACAATCAGCAGCAAGGCCAGCCAACGTTCACCGTTGACCTTCTTGCGGATGGCGCCGAACCAGCCGAAGTGGTCGATCAACACGCTTTTGCCGACCTGCCCGGACAGGATGGCGATCATGGTCATGGCATGCCGATGTGAGGCGTGGCCAAGGTCAGCACGATCACGTACATCGGCCCCAGGAACCCACCGATCAACTGCCAGCGCGGCAGCTCATTCAAAGCGGGCCCCTGTTGCGGACCGCTGAACAACAACAGCAAAAACAGAATCGCCGAGCCGACACCGAAGATGCTCAAGGTCGCCCACAAGTGCCCGACCTGAACCCCGAGCGGCCCGAGCAAACCGGCCTCCACGGAGAGGCCCATGCCGGCCAGAATCACCAGTGGCAGCAGCAACAGCCGTAGCCCTGGTTGGGTCGCTGGCGTTTCAGTGATGTCGATTGAAGAAGATTGCATTAAGGGACACCTACCAGTTATCAGATAAAACACGGGCCCCTGTAGGAGCAGAGCTTGCTCGCGAAGACGTTGTGTCAGACACCGAAGATGTCGACTGGCACGCCGCCTTCGTCGGAACGCCGCCCGGAGCAAGCTCTGCTCCTACAAGGGATGTTGGTGGCGCGCATTATCGGCTGGCGATCCTTTGCGATAAATGAGAGCATCCTGACAACACTTTTGCGCAACTCGCACAGCAGGATTCGTCATGCATGGCCTCAACGAACTGGGTTTCAAGGCACTTCGGCTGTTTGTAGCGGTGCTGGATCACGGCAGTTTTTCCGAAGTCGCCCGCCGCGAGGGCCTGGCACCCTCTTCGATTTCGCGGCAGATCCAATTGATGGAACAAGCCCTGAGCCAGCAATTGCTCTACCGCCACACCCGCGCCGTCTCGCCCACCGAAGCCGGGCGCATGCTCGGTCATCATGCGCGGTTGGTGCTGGTGCAACTCGAAGAGGCCGAACAGGCCTTGCAGGAACAGCAAAGCGAACCGAGCGGACTGGTGCGGATCAATGCGCCCGTGGTGTTCGGTCAGCGGCACCTGACGCCGTGGCTGGGGCAGCTCTGCGAGCGTTACCCGAAACTGCAACTGGATATCCAGCAGACCGACAGCTACGTCGACCCGCTACAGGAAGGCGCCGACCTGCTGTTTCGCATCGGCCCGCTGCACGATTCGAGCATGCAGGCGCGGATTCTGGCGCCCCATCGTTTTCAAGTCGCCGCGAGCCCGGCCTATCTGGAACGTCACGGCACGCCGCAACATCCCGAAGAACTGGCCGCGCATCAGTGCCTGGCCTACAAGGGCGTGACCGGTCAGCAACGCTGGTTTTTTCGCAAGGATCAGCAGGACTGGACGCCCTGGTCGGTGAAGGGGCCAATCACCGGCAACCACGCCGACACCCTGACCCAAGCCGCCGAACAAGGCTTGGGGCTGGTGATGTTTCCGTCGTGGCTGATTGGTGAGGCGGTGCGCAACGGCACTCTGGTGCCGGTGCTGGGGGCGTATCAGGTGTCCAACAGCCTTGAGCCGCAGCAGATTGCGGTGCTGTGGCCTGGGAGCCGGCGGTTGTCGGTGAAGGTGCGGACAGTGATTGATTTCTATGTCGAGTGTTTTGGCGCGGTGCCCTACTGGGACAGACCGTAGCCACCCGCCCTTGTAGGAGCTGAGCTTGCTCGCGATGGCGTTCTTGAGATCGCCATCGCCGGCAAGCCGTGCTCCTACAGTTTTTGGGTGGTGTCAGATTCGGAACTGACCGACTAGTTTGCCCAGACGATGACCGAGGTCGGCGAGGCTGCGGGAAGTCTGCGCACCGAGTTGGGTTTCGTCGGCAACGCTGTCCACGGCCACGGCGATCTGATGCACGCTGCGGTTGATCTCTTCGGCCACGGCGGTCTGCTCTTCGGCGGCGCTGGCGATCTGCGCGTTCATCGAGTTGATGGTGCCGATCAGTTGGGCCATGGTATCGAGCGAAGCGCCGGCCTCGTTAGCCTGAGCCGACGTGCCGTCGCCGGCCTCGCTGGAACGGCGCATCGCTTCCACCGCCGACTGAGTGCCGGCCTGCAAGCGATCGATCATGCCCTGGATTTCCTGGGTGCTGATTTGCGTGCGACTGGCCAGCGCGCGAACCTCGTCGGCCACCACAGCAAAACCACGACCGGCTTCACCGGCGCGGGCGGCTTCGATGGCGGCATTGAGCGCCAGCAGGTTGGTTTGCTCGGCAATCGAACGGATCACGCCGAGCACGCTGACAATCGACGACACGTCTTTTTGCAGGCTGTCGAGAGACACGCCGCTGCTGCGAATGTCGTCCACCAACGCATGAATCTTCACGATGCTGCCGGCCACCACACGCTTGGCAGCCTGGCCTTCTTCGTCGGTCTGCTGGGCAGCCACGGCGGCGTTTTGCGCACTTTTCGCCACTTCCTGAGCGGCGGCGGACATTTGGTTGATCGCCGTGGCGACCTGATCAGTTTCGTGACGCTGACGCTCCATGGCCTGATCCGAGCGCTGGGCCTGATCGGAGACCTGATTCACCAGCCCGGTCAGTTGCGAGGTCATTTCGGTGATCTGGCGCACCAGGCCGTGGATCTTGTCGACGAAGCGGTTGAACGAACCGGCCAGTTCGCCGAGTTCGTCCTGGCTGGTGATGGTCAGGCGACGCGTCAGGTCGCCCTCGCCCGCCGCGATGTCATCGAGGTTGGCTTTCATCAGGTTCAGCGGACGCAGGATGGTGTTGGCCAGCAGCATCCCGGCGACGGCAATCACCAACAGCACCACCGCGGCAATCCCGACGATGCTCAGCACCACGCCTTGCATGCGCTCCTGGACCTTGATTTCGACCAGTGCCACTTGGGCTTCGATGCCGTCAAGGTTCACCGAGGTACCGACCGCCATGTCCCACTTCGGCAGGTATTCGGTGTAGCCGAGTTTGGGCACCAGCACCTTGGTGTTGCCGGGTAGCGTCGAGCTGTATTGCAGATAGTGGGTCCCGTCCTTGGCGACTTTCACCAGGTCGCGGTTGACGTAGACGCCGTTCGGATCGCGGTTGTCCTTGAAGCTCTGGCCCACGCCTTCGGGGCTGTTGGCCTTGAACAGGCGCACGGTGTTGGAGTCGTAGCCGAAGAAGTAGCCGTCCTTGCCGTAGGTGATGCTCGACAGCAACTTGACCACCTGGGCCCGCGCCGCGTCATCACCGGGAGCGGCCGCGTCGTAGAGCGGTTTGATCGTGGTCATGGCCACGGCGACGTAGCTTTGCAGCGTTGCCTTGGCATCGCTGAGCAGGCGCTGGCGAGTTTCCTCGACTTCCTTGCGGGCCTGCTCCTGCAGAATGAACAACGTGGTCAGGCTGATGACCAGCGCAAAGAGCAACACCGGGAGGACGGCAAGGGACAGGACTTTAGCCTTCAGGCTCATGCGCATGACGGTTCACTCTTTTGATTTTATTGGCGTGGTTAAAGGCTTTAACGGCACGCTGGATCAAAAGTTGAATGCACTTGGTGTTGATCGTTCCCACGCTCTGCGTGGGAATGCAGCCGGGGACGCTCCGCGTCCCAATAGCGTGACGCAGAGCGTCACAGGAGGCATTCCCACGCGGAGCGTGGGAACGATCAGTCATAGGTGGCGGCTTAGAGGACCATCGCCGCCACCCAGCCGAACGCCAGCAGCGGGAGGTTGTAGTGCAGGAAGGTCGGGACCACGGTGTCCCAGATGTGGTGATGCTGGCCATCGATGTTCAGGCCCGAGGTCGGGCCGAGGGTCGAGTCCGACGCCGGTGAACCGGCATCGCCCAGCGCACCGGCAGTACCGACGATGCAAACGATCGCGATCGGGCTGAAACCCAACTGTACGCACAACGGCACAAAAATCGCTGCCAGGATCGGCACTGTGGAAAACGACGAACCGATGCCCATGGTCACCAACAGTCCGACCAGCAACATCAGCAACGCGCCAATGCCTTTGCTGTGGCCGATCCACGAGGCCGAGGTTTCGACCAGTGTCTGCACCTGACCGGTGGCTTTCATCACTTCGGCGAAACCTGAGGCAGCGATCATGATGAAGCCGATCATCGCCATCATTTTCATGCCTTCGGTGAACAGATCGTCGGTTTCACGCCACTTCACGATCCCCGACACCGAAAAAATCAGAAAGCCTGCCAGCGCACCTATGATCATCGAGTCCAGCAACAGCTGAATGATGAACGCCACCGCGATGGCCAGACCGGCGACTATCAGGCTCAGTGGGTTGTACTGCACCGCGACCTGTTCGACTTGCTCGATCTTTTCCAGATCGTAGACGCGCTTCTTGCGATAGCTGACAAACGCTGCCGCGAGCCCGACGACCATGCCCAATGCCGGAATCCCCATGGCATGGGTGACGTTGATGCCGCTGATGTCCACACCGCTACGGGCGACGTTGGCCAGCAGGATTTCATTAAGGAAGATGTTGCCGAAGCCCACGGGCAAGAACATGTACGGCGTAATCAGGCCGAAGGTCATGACGCAGGCAATCAGTCGGCGGTCCAGTTGCAGCTTGGTCAGCACATATAAAAGCGGCGGCACCAGCAGCGGAATAAAGGCGATATGTATCGGCAGAATGTTCTGCGAAGCGATGGCCACCACCCACAGCAAACCGATCAACAACCATTTGACCTGACGGCCACCGCTGGCGTGCTGGCGGTCGACCATCAGCAAGGCTTTGTCGGCCAGGGCGTGTGCCAGGCCGGACTTGGCAATGGCCACGGCGAAAGCGCCGAGCAATGCGTAGGACAACGCGACCGTCGCGCCACCACCGAGGCCGCTGTTGAAGGCTTTGAGAGTCGCGTCGATGCCCAGGCCACCGGTCAAACCACCCACCAGGGCGCCCACGATCAGCGCGATCACTACGTGCACGCGGGACAGGCTGAGGATCAGCATGACGCCGACCGCGGCAATTACAGCATTAATCATCGTTACCTCAAGGCAAACGGAAAGAGTCCGGCCGGCAGCCTGCAAAGAGCCACCAGCGGATTAAATGAGAGGGTTTTATTAGAGGGCGCGCACTGTGCCGCAGCATCCACGCCTTGTCAAAGCGAACACCGCCCCCGTAGCAGCTGGCGAAGCCTGCGTTCGGCTGCGCAGCAGTCGTAAAACCTGCTTGCACGTTCATCCAGATACACCGCGCCAGCTGGATTACGACTGCTGCGCAGTCGAACGCAGGCTGCGCCAGCTGCTACAGGTTTCGTGTGATGGCTTATTTAATTGAGCGCATAAAGAAAGCCGAATCGCGGCCGTTACAGTGCAAAGTCTCAGATATTTATCGAATAAAGGACGTCTCCATGTCGCTCAGACAACTTTCCATTCAATGGAAAATCACCCTGCTGGCCGGGCTGTGCCTGGCCGGCATCGTGACCCTGCTGGTGGGTCTTTCGCTGTATCGCATGGAGCACAGCTCCGAGATGGTGAAAGCATCCAGCATGGAGATGCTCACCGAAGCGGCCCAGGCCCGGATCGAATCCCAGGGTGAAAACCAGGCGCTGGGGATTCGCCAGCAGTTCATGGACGCCTATCAATATGGCCACGGCTTTTCGCGTCAGGTGCTGTTCCTGCGCGACCAGGCCGAGAAGCGCTTTCTCGATGCCTTTGACCTGCGTGAAGACCTGACGCGTCAGGTCAAATCGGCCCTGCAAGCCAACCCGGAACTGCTCGGCCTGTCGCTGGTGTTCGAAGCCAACGCGCTGGACGGCAAGGACGATCTGTTCGCCGGCCAGGCCGAGTTGGGCAGCAACGACAAGGGCCGTTTCGCGCTCTATTGGTCGCAGCCGACTCCGGGCAAGGTGACGTCGATGGCGCTACCGGAAAGCGACATGGCCGACACCAGCACTGGCCCTAGCGGCGAACCGGCCAACGCCTGGTTCACCTGCCCGCGCACGACCCTCAAGCCCTGCGTGATCGAACCCTACTTCTATGTGATCGATGGCCAGAACGTGCTGATGACCAGCATAGTTTTCCCGCTGATGGTCAACGGTAAAGTCATTGCTTCGCTGTCGGTGGACATCAACCTCAATAGCCTGCAAGCCGTCAGCCAGGGTGCGAGCAAGAAGCTCTATGACGGCCAGACCAACGTCAGCATCATCAGCCCGGTCGGTTTGCTGGCCGGTTACAGCCCGGACGCCAGCAAGCTCAGCCAGCGCCTGGACACCGTGGACAAGACCAACGGTGCCGAGCTGATCCGCATGCTCGCAACCAGCAGCAAGACCGAAAGCCTGCACAACAATCAACAGCTCAAAGTGCTGTCGCCGTTCCAGCCGATTCCCGGCGGCAAGTCCTGGGGCGTGTTGCTCGAGGTACCGGAGAAAGTCCTGGTCGGCCCCGCTGAAGCGCTGAAAAAACAACTCGATGAAAGCAACACCGCCGGTACCCTGGTCGAACTCGGCCTGGGTGTGCTGGCCGCGTTGATTGGCCTGTTGCTGGTGTGGCTGATGGCCCGCAGCGTGACCAGGCCGATCCTGGGTGTGGCGCACATGCTCGAAGGCATTGCCAGCGGCGAAGGCGATCTGACCCGCCGCCTGGCCTACGACAAGCAGGACGAACTCGGCCAGTTGGCCGGTTGGTTCAACCGCTTCCTCGACAAGCTGCAACCGATCATCGCCGAGGTCAAACGCTCGGTGCAGGACGCGCGCAGCACGGCGGATCAGTCGTCCGCCATCGCCACGCAGACCAGCGCCGGCATGGAGCAGCAATACCGTCAGGTGGATCAGGTCGCTACCGCTTCCCACGAAATGAGCGCCACCGCCCAGGACGTTGCCCGCAGTGCAGCGCAAGCGGCACAGGCAGCGCGGGATGCGGACCAGGCCACCCGCCGCGGTTTGACCGTGATCGACCGCACCACCACCAGCATCGACAACCTCGCCGCTGACATGAGCGCGGCGATGGTCCAAGTCGAAGGCCTGGCGGCCAACAGCGAGAAGATCGGTTCGGTGCTGGAAGTGATTCGAGCCATCGCCGAACAGACCAACCTGCTGGCGCTCAACGCCGCCATCGAGGCCGCTCGTGCCGGTGAAGCCGGACGCGGTTTTGCCGTGGTAGCCGATGAAGTGCGCAACCTGGCACGCCGGACCCAGGAGTCTGTCGAAGAAACCCGCCTGGTGATCGAGCAATTGCAGAGTGGCACTCAGGACGTGGTTGGTTCGATGAACAACAGCCATCGTCAGGCTCAGGGCAGCGTCGAACAGGTGGGTCAGGCGGTGACGGCGCTGCGGCAGATTGGTGAGGCTGTGACGGTGATCAGCGACATGAACCTGCAGATCGCCAGTGCCGCGGAAGAGCAAAGCGCCGTGGCCGAGGAGATCAACAACAACGTGGCGACGATTCGGGATGTGACGGAGTCGTTGTCAGGGCAAGCGAATGAGTCGGCGAGGGTGAGTCAGTCGCTCAATAGCCTGGCGAATCAGCAGCAGAGTTTGATGGATCAGTTTCGCGTTTAACCGGACGCCGATCGTTCCCACGCTCCGCGTGGGAATGCCGCCAGGGACGCTCCGCGTTCCGCTTTGGGATGTGACGCAGAGCGTCACGGGATGCATTCCCACGCGGAGCGTGGGAACGATCAGTAGGGAGAGATCAGCGTTTGGGTAATTCGATTACAACCTTCAACCCGCCCCACTCGCTCTCCTCCAACCGCAACACCCCGCCCCACGTATCGACGATGTCCCGCACGATCCCCAATCCCAACCCATGCCCATCCGTCTGTTCATCAAGCCTGGTCCCCCGGCTGAACACCTGATCGCGCTGGTCTTCGGGAATCCCCGGCCCATCGTCTTCCACGCTTAACTCAAACCCTTCTACCGTCTCGACCACGTTCAACCGAACCTCGGCGTCCGCCCATTTGCAGGCGTTGTCCAGCAGGTTACCGAGCAGTTCGAGCAAGTCCTCGCGATCCCATGGCAGTTGCAATCCCTTCGGCGCCACATAGCTGAGGTCAAGATGCTCACCATGAATCATGTTCAACGTCGCCAGTAACCCAGGCAATTCGGCATCGCAATCAAACAGCGCCCCCGGCAACGCATCGCCGGATAACCGTGCGCGATTGAGTTCGCGATTGAGTCGCTGCTGGACCTGTTCCAGCTGCGCCTTAATCACCTTGCGCAGTTCTGGATGCGCATCGAGCTTCTCGCTTGAGGCCAGGCTCAACAACACCGCCAGCGGGGTTTTCAAGGCGTGGCCGAGGTTGCCCAGCGCATTGCGCGAGCGCTTGAGGCTGTCTTCGGTGTGAGCGAGCAAATGGTTGATCTGCGCCACCAGCGGTTCAAGCTCGACCGGCACCTGATCATCGAGTTGCGAGCGCTGGCCTTGCTGCAACTGGGCGATCTGCTCACGCGCTTTTTCCAGCGGGCGCAAGGCGCGGCGCACGGTGATGCGTTGCAGCAGCAGAATCAGCAGCAACCCCGCCAATCCCAGGCCGAGACCAACCTGTTGCATACGCAGGAAACTCTCGCGCACCGGCGTGTAATCCTGGGCCACGCTGATGGAAATCGATTGGCCCAAGCGCCGATAGTCCGAACGCAGCACCAGCAATTGCTGGCCTTCCGGCCCCAATTGCAGGTTGCTGTGCAGGCCGGCATGGTCGAGGCGCGGCAGTTCCTGATCCCATAGCGAACGGGAGCGCCAATGGCTGTCGGCAAAATCGATGCGGAAGTAATGCCCGGAAAACGGTCGCTGATAGGCCGGCGACAGGTGTCGCTCATCCAGCTGCAAACCCTGCGGCCCACGCACCAGCGCCACCAGCAGGTTTTCGCTGTCGTTGCGCAGCCCGGCTTCGAGGTAGCGCTGCAAACCCATTTCGAACAGCCACAGGCTGGTCTGCGCCAGCACCAGGCCGACGATCACCATCACGCTGATCAAACCCAGGCTCAAGCGGCGCTGGATCGACCTCACTGGGCTTGCCCGCCGAACAGGTAACCCTGGCCGCGACGGGTTTCGATGACGCTGCGCCCTAGTTTGCGCCGCAGGTGGTTGACGTGGACTTCGAGCACGTTGGAATCGCGCTCGGTTTCACCGTCGTAGAGGTGTTCGGCGAGGTGGCTTTTGGAAAGAATCTGCTCGGGGTGCAGCATGAAATAACGCAGCAGGCGGAATTCAGCGGCGGTGAGCTGGATGTCAGCGCCGTCACGGGTCACGCACTGACGGCCTTCGTCCAGGTGCAGTCCGGCAGACTTGAGCGTCGGCTGGTTGGCATGCCCATGGGAACGGCGCAACAGCGCCTGGACGCGCAAGTGCAGCTCTTCGGGGTGGAAGGGTTTGGTCAGGTAGTCGTCAGCGCCGGCCTTGAGACCTTCGATCCGTTCGGCCCAGGAATCACGGGCGGTGAGGATCAGCACTGGCGTCGACAGGCCAGCGGTCCGCCATTGCGTCAGCACCTCGAGCCCTGGCAAACCCGGCAGGCCGAGGTCGAGGATGATCAGGTCATAAGGCTCGCTGCTGCCCTGATACACCGCGTCGCGACCGTCGGCCAGCCAATCCACGGCGTAACCCTGACGGTTGAGGCCGGCCATCAGTTCGTCGGCCAGCGGCACATGGTCTTCCACCAGAAGCAAACGCATCGATCAATCTTCCTTGTCTTTCAGTAACTGGCCGGTGGTGGCGTCGAGGTCCAGTTCGCGGACCACGCCTTCGGCGGTCAGCAACTCGACTTCATAAATGTAGACGTCGTGTTTCTCTTCAAGCTCGGCTTCCAGCAATTTGGCCCCGGGGTAGCGGTCCAGCGCTTGCTGCAACATCTGCTCCAGCGGCAGGATCACGCCCTGTTGACGCAGGCGCAGGGCTTCGTCCTGATCCAGGTCGCGGGCCATGACCACCGAGCAAAAAGCCAGGAGCGCCAGAGCCATTCGAGCTCTCGTGCACCGCAGTGAAAAAGAAAACACCTTCATTACGTATCCTGATGATCCTTGAGAACCTGCCCGCTGACGGCGTCCAATTCCAGGTCCCACTCAATGCCCTGAGGGTCGCGCAATTCCACCTGATAGATGTACTTGCCGTACTCTTCTTCCAGCTCGGTTTCGGTGATGGTGGCACCAGGGTGTTTGGTCAGAGCGGTAGCGTTGAGCTTCTCGAAAGACACAATGGTACCAGCGTCGCGCAGTCTCAGGGCTTCGTCTGGACCGAGGTCGCGAGCGTGGGCGATGCTGGCGGTCATGCCGATGATGGACGCGGTGAACAGGGCAGTGAAGGTTTTCATGGGGTGTCTCCGTATTTTTTTATGCGTTGCCTACGGAGTGCACCTTAACGGGGCGAACTTAATTGAAACTGAATTGCCATCATTGAGGATGGCAACGCGACATCACCGCCCTGCACAAAACCTGTGGGCTGGTGGCGTTGCCTGACCTGTTTATAATCCCCCGCTTGCCTGCATTCGAGACCGGTATGACCGCTATCCACATCAAGTTCCCCTCGCTGACGCTCAAGGCTGGCCCTCGTGCCTTGGCGCGCATCCGTGAAAACGGTTTGAGCGCCGCCGATGTCGGCACACTGCCGGGTGCCGCCGGTGGACCCAAGGCGTTGGGGATTCAAGGTCTGGACCTGGCGTTGTTCGGCGAATGGCTGCCAGCGGCGCCGCGGGAGCGCTCGTTGATCGGTGCGTCGGTGGGTTCCTGGCGCTTCGCCAGCGCGTGTCTGCCGGATGCCGCCGAAGGTATCCGCCGCCTCGGTCACCTCTACACCGAGCAGAACTTCGCCAAGGGCGTGACCATGGCGCAGATCAGCCAGAGCTCCCGGCGCATGCTCGATGACCTGCTCGACGGCCGCGATGCCTCGATTCTGGACAACGCCCATTACCGACTGAACATCATGGTGGTCAAAAGCCACGGCCTGCTGGCGGACGATCATCGCGGCCGACTGGGGCTGGGCCTGTCATCGGTGATCGCCGACAACCTGCGCGGCCGGGCGCGGCTGTCGCGGCATTTCGAACGGCTGATCATTCACGATCCGCGCCTGGCACCGCCGCTCAATGCACTCAACGATTTTCCCTCGCGCTTCGTTGCGCTGAATGCCGGCAACCTGCGCCAGGCCTTGCTCGCATCGGGCTCGATCCCGATGGTGATGGAAGGCGTGCGTGACCTGCCGGGTGCCGGTGCCGGGACGTTTCGCGATGGCGGTCTGCTGGACTATCACCTCGACCTGCCCTACAGCGGCAACGACATCGTGCTCTATCCGCATTTCACCGACCGGGTCATTCCCGGCTGGTTCGACAAGACCCTGCCGTGGCGCCGCGCGTGTCCTGCGCGGTTGCAGGATGTCCTGTTGCTGGCGCCGTCGAAGGATTACCTGGCGCGCCTGCCCTACGGCAAACTCCCGGACCGCAACGATTTCAAACGCTTCATGGGCGATGCCCCGAGCCGGCAGAAATACTGGCGCACGACGATGGATGAAAGCCGTCGCATGGGCGATGAGTTCCTCGAACTGGCTGCCAGCGGTCGCCTCGGGGAGCGCTTGCTGACCCTTTAGTCAGTGTTTTCCCGCAACGCCAAACGCAAACTGTTAAACTCGCCGCCTGCCCACATCGCCGCGGCGATCGCCACCTGACAGAGCTGAAACCACTGTGGAAATTTTCAAAGAGTTCACCTTCGAATCCGCCCACCGCCTGCCCCACGTACCGGAAGGCCACAAGTGCGGCCGCCTGCACGGTCACTCGTTCAAAGTGGCGATCCACCTGAGCGGCGACCTCGATCCGCACACGGGCTGGATCCGTGATTTCTCGGAAATCAAGGCGATCTTCAAGCCGCTCTATGAGCGCCTGGACCACAACTACCTGAACGACATTCCCGGTCTGGAAAACCCGACCAGTGAAGTCCTGGCCAAGTTCATCTGGAAAGAATTGAAGCCTCTGCTGCCGGAACTCAGCGCGATTCGCATCCACGAGACGTGCACCAGCGGCTGCATCTATCACGGTGAGTAAGCCGATCTAAAGGCCGATGAAAATCCCTGTGGGAGCGAACCTGCTCGCTCCCACAGCGAACTGCGTTTCGTCAGTGAATATAAAAACAGTCTTCAATGGCTGTTTTTTTATGCCTATGCTTTTTGGCTCCCCCACGCCAAGAGGACACCCCCAATGACTGACTGGCCGCTGCCTCAGACCTATCGCTTCAACGGGCGCTCCGTTCGCTACGCCGTACGGGGCGACGGTCCACCGCTGGTGTTCGTGCATGGCACGCCCTTCTCTTCTTACGTGTGGCACCGGATTGCGCCGCACTTCATCACCACCCATCGGGTGCATTACTTTGATCTGTTGGGGTATGGGCTATCGGAGAAAGTCGACGGCGATGTGTCGCTGGGTGTGCAGAATGACCTGCTGGCTCACTTGCTGGATCACTGGGGTCTGGAACAGCCAGACGTGGTTGCTCACGACTTCGGCGGCACCACCGCTCTGCGTGCTCATCTGCTGAACGGCAAGGACTACCGCAGCTTGACGCTGATTGATCCAGTGGCGCTGACGCCCTGGGGTTCGCCGTTTGTGCAGCATGTGCGTCAGCATGAGGCCGCGTTCAGTGGCCTGCCCGATTACATTCAGCAAGCGATCGTGCCGACTTATATTCGCGGGGCGATCAAGCGCGAAATCCCGGACGACGAACTCGCACCTTACGTGCAGCCGTGGCTCGGCGATCCGGGGCAAGCGGCGTTCTATCGGCAGATTGCGCAGATGGACGAGCGTTATACCCGTGAGGCCGAAGGGCTGTACCCGACGGTTCGTTGTCCGGTGCAGATTCTGTGGGGGGAAGACGATCAGTGGATTCCCATTGAGCGCGGGCAGGCGTTGCATCAGATGATTCCGGGGTCGCGGTTTCAGGCGATTCCAAATGCCGGGCATCTGGTTCAGGAAGATGCGCCGGAAGCGATCGTCGCGGCGTTGCTGCGGTTTTTACCTTCGGCTTGATGATGATCGTTCCCACGCTCCGCGTGGGAATGCAGCCCGGGACGCTCCGCGTCCCTTTCGAGAGCTGGAACGCGGAGCGTCCCTTGAGGCATTCCCACGCAGAGCATGGGAACGATCAACGGCAGTGTTCCAACTTGCATCACTGCCGCACCTCTTTCGCGCCCTTCCTCAAGCCAAATTCCCCCGCTCGGCTATAAATAACTAAGCCACCCCCGCTTGGCACGACCACTGCAACACGCCCCCGCGTCACTCATTCAGCAAGGAACGCCCCATGACGCAGAACGATCCCGGCAACGATTACCCCCTCAGCGAAGTCCCGATGCATGCCCGCAAAGGCCTGGCCTCCACGGCCATGGTGCTGCTGGGTTTCACCTTTTTTACCGCGACCATGTTTGCCGGCGGCAAGCTCGGTGTGGCGTTCAGTTTCGGCGAGATGATGGCGGTGATTGTCGTCGGCAATCTGCTGCTGGGGATCTACGCCGCAGGCCTTGGCTACATCGCCTTCAAGAGCGGACTCAACTCGGTATTGATGGGGCGCTTTTGTTTCGGTGAGGTGGGCAGCAAGCTCAGCGACCTGATCCTCGGTTTTACCCAGATCGGCTGGTACGCCTGGGGCACGGCCACTGCCGCCGTGGTGCTGGGCAAGTATTTCGAATTGAGCGAGGGCACCGTTCTCGGGCTGATGGTGCTGTTCGGCCTGGTGTTTTGCGCGACCGCGTATGTCGGTTATCGCGGTTTGGAGATTCTGTCGTACATCGCCGTACCGGCGATGATGTTGCTGCTGATGCTGTCGATGTGGGTGGCCACGATGAAGGTCGGTGGCCTCGACGGTTTACTCGCAGTAGTCCCGACGGGAACACTGGATTGGTCGACCGCGATTACGCTGGTGTTTGGTACCTTTGTCAGCGGCGCAACCCAGGCGACCAACTGGACGCGCTTCTCCCGTTCAGCACGCGTCGCGGTGCTGGCGAGCCTGATCGGTTTCTTCATCGGCAACGGCCTGATGGTGTTGATCGGTGCTTACGGTGCCATCGTTTACCAGCAACCGGACGTGGTCGAAGTGTTGCTGCTGCAAGGCTTCGCCATGGCGGCAATGGCGATGTTGTTGCTCAATATCTGGAGTACCCAGGACAACACCATCTACAACTTCGCCGTCGCCGGTTGCAACCTGCTGCGCACCGGCCGTCGCAAGACCGTGACCCTGGCTGGCGCAGTGATCGGCACGTTGCTGGCGCTGCTCGGCATGTACGACATGCTGGTGCCCTACCTGATTCTGCTGGGCACTGTGATTCCGCCGATTGGCGGCGTGATCATGACGGACTTCTTCTACCGCTATCGTGGTCAATATCCACGTCTGGCCGATGCCCGGTTGCCGGCGTTCAACTGGTCCGGTTTGGCCGCCTACGCAGTCGGCACTGTCGCTGCGTTCAGTTCACCGTGGGTCGCGCCGCTGGTAGGGATTGCCGCTGCCGCGCTAACGTATGTGTTACTGACCGGCGTGCTGGGTGCCCGTACTGCCAACGCACCATTACAAGATCTATAAAAGGATTCGCCTGATGCACATCATCAACGCCCGCCTGCGCAACCAAGATGGCCTGCATGAATTGCACCTGGAAAACGGCCTGATCAGCAACATCGCCCGACAGACCGAAGCACCGACCCTGGGGCCCGATGATCTGGACGCCGGCGGCAACCTGGTGGTGCCGCCCTTCGTTGAGCCGCACATCCACCTCGACGCTACCCTCACCGCCGGCGAGCCGCGCTGGAACATGAGCGGCACGCTGTTCGAAGGCATCGAGTGCTGGGGCGAGCGCAAGGCGACGATCACCGAAGAGGACACCAAAACCCGCGCCAAGAAAACCATCCAGACCCTCGCCGCCCACGGCATCCAGCACGTGCGCACCCACGTCGATGTCACCGACCCGCAGCTCACCGCGCTCAAGGCGATGCTCGAAGTTCGCGAAGAAAGCCGTCACCTGATCGACATGCAGATCGTTGCGTTCCCGCAGGAAGGCATCGAGTCGTACCGCAACGGTCGCGAGCTGATGGAAGAAGCGATCCGCATGGGTGCCGATGTAGTCGGCGGTATTCCGCACTTCGAGTACACACGCGATCAAGGCGTGAGTTCAGTGAAGTTCCTGATGGACCTGGCCGAGCGCACCGGATGCCTGGTGGACGTTCATTGCGATGAAACCGACGACCCGCACTCACGTTTTCTGGAAGTGCTGGCCGAAGAAGCCCGCAGCCGCGACATGGGCTCGCGGGTCACCGCCAGTCACACCACGGCCATGGGCTCTTACGACAACGCTTACTGCGCCAAATTGTTCCGCCTGCTCGGGCATTCGGGGATCAGTTTTGTCTCCTGCCCCACCGAAAGCATTCACCTGCAAGGGCGCTTCGACAACTTCCCGAAACGCCGTGGCGTGACCCGTGTCAACGAGCTGCTCGAAGCCGGGATGAACGTGTGTTTCGGCCAGGATTCGATCGTCGACCCGTGGTACCCGCTGGGCAACGGCAATATCTTGCGAGTGCTCGAAGCCGGCCTGCACATCTGCCACATGCTCGGTTACCGCAACCTGCAAAGCGCGCTGGACCTGGTCACCGACAACAGCGCCAAGGCCATGAATTTGGGTGATCGTTATGGACTGGAACGCGGGCGGCCGGCGAATTTGCTGATTCTGTCGGCGGACAGTGATTACGAAGTGATCCGCAGCCAGGGCCTGCCGCTGTATTCGGTGCGCGATGGCAAGGTGTTGATGAAGCGGCAGATGCCGGTGGTGGAATGGGCGGGTCAGCTCTAAATTCTCGCTGATTATGCGGGCCTCTTCGCGAGCAAGCCCGCTCCCACATTGGATCTTTGTCGTTCACAAATCCCCTGTGGGAGCGGCGGTGCGACGATTCGACTTGCTCGCGAAGGCAATCTTGAATTCAATCCATCAATCGAGCCGTACCGAATAGCCTGACCTGACTCAATTCCCCCTCTAATTCCTCCAACAAAATCGGCGCCGTACCACCGGGCATGACCACTTTCACCTCCCCGGCACTCACCCAACCCACCCGCCACGCCGCGCAAGCCACCGCACTGGCGCTGGTGCCCGACGACGCCGTCGGCCCTTCTCCACGCTCAAACACCCGCGCAACCACTCGCCCCTCGGATTCAAGCATCGCCCATTGCAGATTGATCCCCGCCGGGCACGGCCGGCCTTCTCCGGTCGGCATGGCATAGGCGATACGCGTCAGCCCTTCGGACAACCGCGGTTCGCGCATCTGCTCATTACTCGGCAAGGCACCCGAGTTATCCACAAGCGTTACGCAATGCGGATTGCCAACCCGCACGAATTGACTGCGCGCCCACCCGGCATCCAGCAATGCCAATGGCTGTACGTGGCTGAGTTCGCGACCATTGAATGCCACGCCTTCAACCCCTTCGGCACTGACGGCCCCCGGCCCGAAGGCAGGCTTGCCCAAGTCCAGCCAAAAACCGTGCACACCTTCGACCTGCGCCAGTTTCACCGATGTTTCTCCCGGTGAAGGCATATCGGCCTTGTCATGATGAACCCTGAGCAGACACGCCTCGTCCCTCGGCCAGAGCCCATGGTCGCTGAGCGCCTGGGAAAAAATCGTCAGGCCGTTGCCGCTACGCTCGGCCAGGGTGCCGTCGGTGTTCACGATCAACAAATCAAAAGGATGCGACGACTGGAACGGCCCCACCAGCAAACCATCGCTACGATGGGCCTTGCTGCCCGGTGGTTGTGTGCCGGGGGCCCAGCCACAGCAAGCCTCGATGGCCGCCAACGCCCAGACCTTGCGGGTTTGCGCAGCGGCGCTGGCCTGATCGGGTATGTCGATACCATTGCTGCGCAAGTCCTCAGGCGCCACAACCATGTAGATATTGCCTCGTGCATCGTACCTCCGCGCCATGGCGCCCCCCCTTAAGAAATCATTGGTCGGGCTCAACATATCGCGAAACACCGTCAGGCTGTGCAAGGATGTCACCCTGCCTGACCGCGAACCTGGGCGGACGCTGATCGAACCCTCACGGGTGAGTCACTGTCCCTTGGGTACGCGACGTTTTTTGCCAAGGATTGATATGACCAACCTCAACACTCAAACCGCATTTGTTCCCGGACGCCTGGAACAGATGTCCACGCGCATCGCCTTTTTCATTGCCGGTTTCGGCATCGCCGCGTGGGCGCCGCTGGTGCCCTACGCCAAGGCTCGGGCCGGGCTGGATGAAGGGACGCTCGGTTTGCTGCTGTTGTGCCTGGGGGTGGGGTCGATTCTGGCGATGCCGATGGCGGGGCTTCTGGCCACGCGTTTCGGTTGTCGCCGGGTGGTGAGCGCCGGGGTGTTGCTGATCTGTGCGGCCCTGCCGCTGCTGGCGACGGTGACGTCGATTCCGGCGTTGATTGCCGCGTTGTTCATGTTCGGCGCGGGGCTGGGCACGGTGGATTCGACGGTGAACCTGCAAGCGGTGATCGTCGAACGGGCCAGCGGCAAGACCATGATGTCGGGTTTCCATGGGCTGTTCAGCCTGGGTGGGATTGTCGGTGCGGCGGGCGTCAGCGCCCTGCTCGGCTTCGGGGTTTCACCACTGGGGGCAACGCTGGTGGTGATCGTGATGCTGCTGATCGCCCTGGCCAAGGCCGCGCCGCACCTCTTGCCTTACGGCAGCGAAAGTTCGGGGCCGGCGTTTGCCGTTCCCCATGGCATCGTGCTGTTCATCGGCGGGATGTGTTTCATCGTGTTCCTCGCCGAAGGCGCGGCGCTCGACTGGAGCGCGGTGTTCCTGGCGCAGGAACGGGGGATCGACACCGCTTATGCGGGACTGGGTTACGCAGCGTTTGCGTTGACCATGACCGTCGGACGTTTGACCGGTGATTCGATCGTGCGTCGTCTCGGCGCTACGCGGGTGATTGTGTTCGGTGGGTTGACGGCCGCAGCGGGCCTGTTTGTGGCGACTTTCGCACCGAGTTGGGAAGCGGCGCTGGTGGGGTATGCATTGTTGGGGGCGGGTTGTTCGAACATTGTTCCGGTGCTGTACACCGCAGTGGGCAAACAGACGGTGATGCCCGAAAGCGTCGCCGTGCCGGCCATTACCACGCTGGGTTACGCGGGCATTCTTGCGGGGCCTGCGTTGATCGGGTTTATCGCCCATGGCAGCAGTTTGAGTTTTGCCTTCGGGTTGATGGCGGTGTTGCTGGTGGCGGTGGCTATTGGCGGGAAGGTGTTGAAGGTTTAGAAGCATCGCGAGCAGGCTCACTCCTACAGGGATCTACGGTGCACACACTGTCTGTGTTCGACGCCGATCAAGTGTGGGAGCGAGCCTGCTCGCGATGAAGTCACCTCGGTCTCAGAAACCGACGCTGGCCTGCACAAAGAACGTGCGCGGTGCGCCAACGTACATCCCCGAGTTGTTGTCGCTGGAGCGGGTGAAGTACTGCTTGTCGAAAACGTTCTTCACCCCGGCGCCGACTTTCAGGTTCGAAAGCGTCGCGCCGAAGTCATAACCGCCGCGCACGTTCCAGGTGACGTACCCCGGGATGTCGCCGTACTGGCCGTCCGCAGTGCCTTCGGTGATGTAGTTGCCGCTGAAACTGCCATCAGCGTTCACAGCCACGCCCGGCGAACGCTGCTTGGACTGGGCAAAGGCATCGAGGTTGTAGGTCCAGCGGTTGATGTCGTAACGCAGGCCGGCAGTCGCCACCTGACGCGAATAGAACGGCAGGTCACGCCCCTTGAAGCCCGGGATCTCGCCTTCATAAACGGCGCGGGTGTAAGTGAAGCCGGCATTGGCGGTCAGGCCGTCCAGCCGTGGATCCAGCGCCGCCATGTCGTAGTGCACCGAGGCTTCGAGGCCCTGGTGCGTGGTCGCGCCAAGGTTGGTCCAGCCCGCATCATTGCTGATGTATTGCAACTCTTTATCGAAGTCGATGTAGAACAGCGTCACTTCGCCGCCCCACACATCATTGTTGTAGCGCGTGCCGACCTCGTAGGTCTTGGCCTTTTCCGGTTCCAGGCCATTGGCCGGTTCGTCACCCGTGCCACCCTGGCCGAGCTGGAAATACTGCAGGCTGCCAAACGAGGTTTCGTAGTTGGCGAACAGCTTCCACTCTTCCGACACGTGATACATCACGCTCAGGGCCGGCAGCGGCTCGTTGCTTTCGATGCTGCGGTTCTTTTCCAGCACCGGTTTGCCAGCGGTGTCGAGCACCGGGCGATCGTGCCAATCGGTGCTGATGTGTTCAAAGCGGATGCCGGGGGTGATGGTCCATTTGCCGACGTCGATTTTGTTATCGACGTACACCGAGTTGGCTTCAGTGCCACCAGTGCGGTCCTGATAGACATGGCCGTCGGAGCTCTTGGTCGCGACCGGTTCGTTGTTGACCAGCGCCAGGCGGCTCGCCTCTTCGTGCATGCCTTCCTTCAGGTAGCGATAACCGACACTGACTTCCTGGGTGGTCGGGCCGACATCGAACACACGAGATACCCGCGGTTCGATCCCGAAGGTGTAGTAAGTACGCGGGAACGAGCCGAGGGTTTTCTGATCGCGAGCGGCGATGTTGCTGCCACGGAAGCTGTCGGAATAGTAGGTCAGCACTTCGGCCTGGGTGCGGTCGTCGATCTGCCGTGCCCACTTGAACGAGACGTCCTTGCGGCGTCCGCTGAAGTTGTCGTTGTTGCGGTCTGACTGGAACGGATCGGCGTCGTACTGCGCCTGGGTCAGGCCGCCGGGCATGTCGGCGCTGGCGTCATAGTAGTGAAAGTTGAGGCTGAAATCGTCCACATCGGTGGGTGCCCAGTGGGTCTTGAGGATCACGTCGTCGATGTCATTGCCGTTGTTGCGTTCGCGGTAACCGTTGCCGTTCACGCCCGAGTACAACAGCGCCATGCCGATGCCGTTGTCCGCGGTGCCGCCGAGAAACGCCGTGTCGATGTGCTTCCAGCCACCGTGCTGGGAGGTTTCCAGGGTGCTGCCGATTTCACCGGTGGCTTTTTCCGGAATCGCGCGAGTGACGAAGTTGATCACGCCACCGACGTTCTGTGGCCCATAACGCACGGAGCCAGCGCCGCGAACCACGTCGATGCTGTCGAGGTTGCCAGAGGAAATCGGTGCCATGGACAACTGCGGCTGGCCGTACGGGGCGAACGCTGCCGGCACGCCGTCAATCAGCACGGTGGAGCGTGGCGACAGGCGCGAAGTCAGGCCGCGCACGCCGACGTTCAGGGAAATGTCGCTGCCGCCGGTGCCGTTGGCGTCCTGCACCTGTACACCGGGTACGCGCTTCAACACGTCGCCGACGTTCATCGCGCCCTGCTCGACCATTGCCTCGCGGCGAATCACCGTACGGGCGCCGGGGTGGTTCTGCACCACGGCGGCATCGGCGTCACCGAGCCAGTTACCAACCACTTTGATGTCGGTCACGCCCAATTCCAAAGGGCCGTTTACAGCCGAAGTCGGTGCAGGCATCAACGTGACCGAACCTTCGTCGATCTGGTATTGCAGACCGCTGCCTTGCAGCAGTTGGCGCAGCGCGTCTTCTGGCGAAAGGTTGCCGTCCACCGCCGGGGCCTGTTTGCCGGCGACCAGCTCAGGGCTGAAGAACACCTGCAGCGAGGTTTGCTGGCCCAGTTCACTCAGGGCCTGACCCAAGGGTTGCGCCGGTATGTGAATCGCGTCGACGGCAAAAGCCTGGGGCAGCGCCGCGGTGACAGCCAGGGCGAGAGCGAGGCGCAACCAAGGTGATTTGTTGTTTTTAGCGGTGGATTTTTTCACGTCGAACGTAGTCCTGTGGATCGCAAGAGTGTGCGCTTGTTAATGCAAACCAGTTGCAGTTGGACAGGAAGACGATCAACTCGAAAAAAACCTGAATTTATTTTGAAATTATTTCCTGACTGCCGTCATCGAGGGTGCGCACGGCCACCGGCAGAATGCTCGGCAAGGCCTTGAGCAGCGCGTCGGTGTTATCGGATTTGAACACGCTGGTCAGGCGCAGATTGCCCACTTTGTCGTTATCGACGGTGAGTGGTTTTTCCCGATAGCGCGAGACTTCCTCGGCGACGTCGCTGAGTCTGGCGTTGTTGAACACCAGTTTGCCGCTGCGCCAGGCGGTCAGCTCGGCAGGGTTGACCGCGTAGGCAGCGGCCACTTTGCCCTGGGCATCGATGTGCGTGCCGAGGCCGGCCGTGAGGCTGATGAAATCACTGTCCGCCGCGGTGCTGCCCTGAACCTTGACGGTGCCCTGCTCCACCACGACCCGGGTTTGGGTGGTGTCGCGGCGCACATCAAAACGGGTGCCGGTGACCGTCACCTTGCCGCTGCCCGCCTCGACCACGAAGGGCCGACGGGTGTCGTGCTCGACGCTGAACATCGCTTCGCCCTGCGTCAGCTCGATGCTGCGGCGGTCGTTTTCATAGCGCACCTGAACGCGGCTGCGGCTGTTCAGGTCGATCACCGAACCGTCCGGCAACGCCACATGACGTCGCTCGCCCAGGGCAGTGGAAAATTCGGCGGTGTAGATTGCCGGGTGATTCAAACCGCTGAACAGCCCCAACCCGAGTGCGACGGCCAACACACTGGCCGCCACCGCATAACGCACCAGCGGGCGACGTTTGTTACGGGCCGGCGGGGTTTCACACAAGGCTTGCAGACGCGCCGCCGGCAGCAAATCAGCCGCCGACCACAAGCCCTGGAGCAACTGGAATTCGTCGCGATGCTGAGGGTGCTCGTCCAGCCAGGCGTCGAAATGTCGATACTCTTCGACATTCACGGCAGGTTTCTGCAAACGCACAAACCACCGCGCCGCCTCGTCGCGAACTGTTGTTTGCCCGCACGCACAATCACGAGTATCCATCATGGAAGTTCCTGTTTGGCTGGGGATGAGAAGGCACCGCCGATCATGGCTGCAATCCGTCAAGGCGGTCGCGCAGATGCCGCAGCGTGCGGATCATATACTTTTCCACCATGTTCTTGGACAGCCCCAGGCGTTCGGCGATTTCGGCCTGGGTCAGGCCTTCGATCTTCTGCCAGACGAACACCTTGCGGCAGTTGACCGGCAGCTCGGTGAGCGCCCGTTCGATGGAGTCAGCCAACTGGATCGCATGCATGAAATGCTCCGGGTCGCCGGACGACGACGCACTGTGATCAACCGCCTCCGACTCCATGGCGCCCCGCCGATCCTCCCGCCGATAACCATCCACCGCGATGTTGCGCGCGGTCTGGTGCAAATACGCCCGAGGTTGTGCAACCGTCGCAGAATCGGACTCAAGCACCCTCACAAAGGTGTCGTGGGCCAGGTCCTCGGCCTGCTGACGATTTCTCAGGCGACGGGTCCAGGTCCCGACCAACTCTTCGTAATGCTCGAAAAAGCCGTGTCTGCGGGGCAGCTTGGGGGTCATTGCGGTGTGCTGTGAAGACGGGGCGTGAATAGTAATGCTTCCTATTAACTGGAAGCAATGGGATTAAGAACCCGTAGGAGCCTACCCGTTAAGGAACAACACGGACCGTAGCAGCTGGCGAAGCCTGCGTTCGGCTGCGTAGCAGTCGTAAAACCTGAGCGCGAGGTCTTCCTGAAAACCGCGTCGCCTGATTTCACGACTGCTACGCAGCCGAACGCAGGCTTCGCCAGCTGCTACAGATCGTGTTACGGCTTAATTGATTGGCACTACCTGTTTCCCTGCACTGAAACCTGCCCCTGCAATCGTCGTCCGACGACATCCATCAAATCACAGCCATCGCGCAGTGAAGTCACCAACACCCGCGCCAACTCACTGTGGACACCCTCGCCAAACGCAAACGCTTTGCGAGTGCAACCCGAACGACATAAAAATAAAGGCTGCCGTTAATGGCCACCCCTATCCGCAGCAAATTACTTTTATAGTTTTAGTTTGATTTTCAGACTATTCAAAACCTTCGCTCTGCTTTCGAGAAACTCACTCAATCCCTTTGCACGAAGAGCACACGCATCACAGTCGCCGCACCCACTTCCCATTATTCCGTTGTAGCAAGTCAATGTGTGATAACGAATCAAATCCAGCTGCTTGTGGTAATCAGCCAAAGCCCAGGTCTCAGCTTTATTAAGCCGCATAAGCGGAGTCTCGATTCGAATCTTATAGTCCATGCCCAAGTGAATGGCACTGTTCAACACCTTAACAAACTCATCGCCACAATCAGGATAACCAGAGCTCTCTGTTTCACAAACACCTGTGATGACAGCTTCAGCACCCACTTGATAGGCATAAATAGAAGCCAACGTTAAAAACAGAATATTCCTGCCAGGCACGAACGTATCAGGCACGCCGTTCCCCGTACTCCTTGCAATTGGAATGTGGTCGCGCGTCAAACTGCTAATGGCCAGTTCGCTCAACAATGAAGTGTCCAACACTTTGTGCACCTTCACGCCAAGCTGTTTTGAAAGCTGTTGCGCCACTTCGATTTCCGCACGATGGCGCTGGCCATAATCAAACGTGATGCAGTGAATTTCATCGTACATCGGCAATGTATGGATCAAGCAGGTGGTTGAGTCTTGTCCGCCGCTGAAAACGATAACGGCCTTTCTGGTCATGGTTCGTTCTTCCTTGGGGGGCTCGGCAGGGTGCCGGGGCCGTTGACCCTACCGGGAAGCTCAAACTCTGGGTGTGGGAGGTTTCCGAAATGACCGTCTCCGATTTCCGTTTGACATTTCTTTGCTGGATTCCCGAGGGATTTTCCAACCAGTCATCATTGATGACCCGCTTCAAACGGCAGTTACGCGGTCCCTGTGGGAGCGAGCCTGCTCGCGATGGCGGTTTTACATTCAACATTGATGTTGACTGGTAGTCCGCTTTCGCAAGCAAGCCTGCTCCCACAGGGGATGTGTGTGGCTTAGATGTTTTTCTCGTCGATGCCGGCCTGTAGCGACTGGCTGTCGTAATGACCACCCAAGGTTACGGGGCCGAGTTTGACACTGTGCTCCCCGGCAGTTGAGACGTCGGGTTTACTGCCCTCGGTTTGTGCTTTCTCCGGCAGATCCAGACCTGCCTTGACCCCGTAGTCGCGGTTGATCAGGTCGGTGGTGCTGACCTTGGAGTCCCCTAAATCCACGCGACCTTCAGATGAAGCAACCCGCGCGCCGGTCAATTGCGTTGCACCGTCAACCTTGAGATTCACGCCTTGCGTGCCGCTGATGCCAGAGGCCTGGCCGACGCTGTCCTTGTGGGCATAACCGGCGTCCAGTTTCAGGGTCGGCTTGTAGTCCGTCCCGCCCGGTTTGCTGTTGTCGGCCACTTTGTCTTTGTCAGCGGGCGCTGCTTTCTTGCCGGTCAACCCGAGGTCAACATCGACCTTGGCGCTGGTCTGGCTGTCCTGACGGCTTTCCACGGTCAGGTCGCCACCGACCTTGCCGCTGACCGTCGTCGCATCAATCCTCGCACCGGCCAACTGCACATCGCCCGCGCTATTCAACACCACGCTGTCAGCCTTGATCTGGCTGTTCTGCTGAGTAGTGCCTTGCAGGTAATCAACGCCAACCTTGGCCCCGGCATTGAAGCCATGATCGCTCTTGGCGATGTCTTTTTCGTTGGTGGCAGTGGGCGTGCTGTTGCTCAGATTACCGCCGGTATTCAGGGCGACGTTCCAGTTCGTGCGGTTTTTAGTGGACTGGGCCGATTCCTGATAGACCCCGCCGTTCTGCGCATCAAGGGCAACGCTCGGCGCGCTGACCTGGGTGCCTTGCAGGTGGATCGAATCACCACTGAGTTGAATCTTGTTCTGGCTGTTGAGGCGGCCGCCGGTCAGGGTCTGGCTGCTTTCATTGACCCGGCCGATGTTGAAGTTGGCGCTCAGGTTGCCGCCCTGATCGCTGCTTTTCTCGGTGCTGGTTTTGCTGCCGCCCACATTAAGACCGCCGCCGAGATTGCTGCCCGTGGAGCGATGGGTGTCAGAGGCCGCTTGCAGTTCGAGTTTGCCGCCGGTCTTCAGGTCGATGGCGTCGCTGGTATCGACTGTCGTCCCTTGCAGGATCTGGTCGCCGCCGCTGCTCAATTGCACCGGGCCTTTGCCCGCAATATTTGCCACGCGAGCCTGACTGTCCTGAGTCTGATTGCCTTTGTGATCCAGCTGGAAACCCGCGCCGAGATTGACGTTGGTGCCGTCGGTGCCAGGGGCGGTGCCGACACTCAGCGAACCGTTGCCACGCAGGCTGGAGCTGTCGTTGCTCTGACGGTCATTGGCCTGATTCAGCGCCAGATCGCCACCTGTCTTGATGCTCACACCACCCTGCCCGCCATTGAACTGGCTGCCTTCGAACTGGCCGTCGTTGCGCAGGTTGATATTCACGCCGTCACTGCCCGCATAGCCGCCGACCACCGCCGTGGAGTTTTCTTTGCGAGTCTGACTGCTGCCACCCGCGCCGCTGCCGCTGACATTCACGTCCTCACCGGTTTTGGTGTAGACCCGCACATCAGCCTTGGCGTCCAGCGCCTGATCGGTACTGCTGCGAGTGTTACTGGCGGCGCTGGCCACCAGGTTGTCGGCGCTGATGTTCACCGCGCCCGCGCTCGCCTGGTACTGCGTGCCTTGATCCTGCAACGTGCCGGCGACGTTCACGTCCACCGTGCCGCCCTTGAACTGGCTGACCACGGCGTTGCTGTTTTGCTCGGTATGGCTGCCGTTCTGATGACCGATCGCCACATCGATGCCGACATTCGGCTGGCCGAGGTTGGCGAGTGCGTCCTTGTCCGGCACCTTGCCGTCCAGTACGCCTTCGACGGCTTTGGCGATCGGCCGGGCGATGTCTTTGTATTCGACGTTGGCACCGACGTCCGCCGACCAGTTGCTCTCTGTATGAGTGCTGCTGTCGGTGTTGCTCGCGGCCCGATTGTCGACCTCGGTGGCGGCGACATGCAGACCTTTGCCCGCATCAAGACGTGCGCCTTCAGTGGTGAGCTTGCCAGTGTTGATATTCAGGTTGCCGCTGCTTTGGACGCTGGTGGTTTGTGCAGTGGTTTTGTCCGTGGTGTCCTGGGACGTGCTGCGGGCGAAATCGACGCCGCTGCCGGCACGATCGAGGCCGCCGGTGTAGTAGAAACCGCCGCTGGTGCTGGTTGTGTCCGTCGAAGTGCTGTGGCTGTCCTGCTCGGCCAGCAGCGACACGTTTTTACCGCTCAGGGTCGCATCGCCGTTTGTGGCTTTGACCTCGGCACCTTTAAGGGTCAGATCACCGCCCGCCGCCAGTTGCACGTTGGTGCCGCTGAGGCTGGAGCCTTGCTGGTTGACATCACGGGTACTCGCGGTTTGCTGCTTGTCTTGGTAATGCACACCGGCGCGGTACTGGCCGGCGTCCGGTGCGTTTTCCTTGGCGTAGGCATCGAAGCCACGGGTCTCGGTGGTTTTGCCGGACTCATGGGTGTTCTGCGCGGAATGCACATTCACATCCCCCGCCGCCTCGGCGCTGAGGGTGCCGTTGGCCTTGACCGTGGCGCCGGCCACTTCGATGTCTTTGGCGCTCTTGAGTTTGAGGTTGCTGTCGGAGGTCAGCTCGCTGCGCACCGTGGTGCTGTCCTTGGCGTTCTGACGGGTTTCATCCTTGGTGATGCCGAAAAACTTGCTGTCCTTGTCGTGGCTGTTGGCATGGGAGGTGTCTTGTACGCCATCGATGACCAGCGAGCCTTTGTCGCTGATCACGCTGGCCTCGCTGCCGCCGCGCACCTGACTGCCGCTGATGCGTACATCGTCGGCCTTGACGATCAGTTTACCGCCGGCGTTGACCTTGCTGCCCTGATTCAGGGTTTTGCCCTGATCCGCGTCACCGGTCTTGCCGAAGAAGCCGCCACCCACCAGATCGCCGGAATAGCGGTTGTCGCTGTTGCGCCGGGTGCGGCTGGCGCTGGTGATCTCGACCTGTTTGCCGGCGAGCTGGGTATCACCCTTGCTGCTCAACTCCGCGCCCTCGGCACGTAACAACGCCGCCGCGGTCAAGGCGATATTGCCGCCCTTCAACTGTGTGGTGACGCTGCGCTGCTCTTCGCTGCTGGTGTCCCAGTTGGCTTTCCACAGGTGTTTGCGGTGGTTGCCCTGATCGGTTTGGGTGTGGCTTTCGGTGGCGGCGGTCAGACGCAGATCGCCGCCGCTCCGGACGTTGAGGGTGTTGGCAGCGTCGACCTTGGCCGCTTTGAGTTCGGTGTTGCCACCGGACGACAACTGCGCGTCACGGCGGGCGAGAATCTGGCTGCCGTGCTGACGTGAATCGCTGTCGGTCAGGGTCCGGTCGTAGGTTTCCCAGGTGATGCCGATGGTGCTGTTGTTCCAGTTTTCGCGCTTCTCTTGAAGCTTGCGGCTTTCGACGGTGGTCAACGTCAGGTTGCGTTTGGCGTCGACCTTGACGTCACGGCCACTGACATCGGTGGCGGCCAGCAGCAGATCCTTGCCGCTGTGCAGACCGACATCGCCCTGACTGCTGCGCACGCCCGCCCGGACCACATCGAGGCTGTCGGGAACGGCCTGACCGCTGATACTCAGGTCACCGGCGGAACGAATCTGCACACCCTCACGGCCGTCGACCTGCACCGGGCCGACCCGCACGCCCGCGCCCTCGGCTGTGCTGACGATGTTGATGCGCCCAGCCTGCATTGCACCGAACAGGTTGGCGTCGATGCGTTGGTCTTGAGTGTTGCCGGCCGGGTCCACGGTTTTAACCTGGCCGCTGGCGTAATCCACCTGGTTGCGGCCAACGGTGAGGTTCAACTGATCCCGGGCGCTGAGGCTGCCCTGGCTGTCGATGCGCGGGGCGATCAGGTTGATCGAGCCTTCGCGATTTTGCAGGCCCGCGCCTTGAATCTGCAAGGAGCCGGTGGCGTCGCGGGTGCTGAGGGCTTGCAGCTTGCCGTCGTTCAGTTCGGGGCGACCGACCACCAGATTGGCGTTCGGGGTGTTGATGAAACTGCCGCCGTTCACCGAAATCCCGTTGGGGTTGGCCAACACGTAATCGGCGGCGCGACCGAAGATTTCCTGAGCACCGTTGAGGGCCGACGGATTGCGGCTGATCACTTCATTGAGGATCACGCTCGCGGCCTGCCCCTGGAATTGCGGGTTGGCCGCCAGTTGCCCGGCAAGTTGCGACTGTCCGGCTTGCAGCGCGTTGTTCAGCACCAGGCCCTGACGGTCAACGTTATAGTCCAGGAACTGGTTATGGGACAGGCCGGAACCGTTAGGCGCAACGATGTTGACGATGGGTACGCCGCCCTGGGTTTGCAATTGCGCGGTGCCGCCGGGGCCTGGTGCGACCACTACGCCCCCTGCCAAAGCGTTGGGCAGGTGAGCAATCAGAAACAAGCTGGCAATCGCCCAGCGCAGTTTGCCCCGAGGGGAAAGATGGAACGCAAATGTCTGTGCAGGCATAGAAACCTCTCAATTAAAGTGCGGCATCACGTTGCGCGCTGAGTTGTTGGCCGTGGCTGTGGCGCTCAGGTCCGACGGCTGTTTGTCGGTGTTCATATCTGCAACCCCACGCGCATCAGCCAGGTCTCTGGCTCATGCTGAAAACCGCTGGGAGTGTTGAGGCTGCGTTGGTAATCGACGTCGACTTGCAGTTTTTTCCAGCTCAGGTTGACCCCGGCGCTGGCGCCACTCAGACGTTGCCCTTGAGCACCGTGGTCGGCCTTGATCCAGCCGTTGTCCAGGCCCAGGCGTGGGGTGATCTGCACTGGCAGAGCGCTGCGCAATGGCAGGCGCAGGGTGTTGCGCCAGATCGCGCCACTGGCACCGGACGCACTGCTGACCCGATAGCCGCGCACCGCGGAATCGTCGGTGCCCAGTAATTGCTCGATGGCCGGCAGCGGATCGGGGCTGTATTGCACGTTGAACTGGCTCTGCCATTGCCAGGTTTGCTGGCCGATCTGGCCGTTGCGCCACTGGCTGAGGCCGGCGCGGTATTTGCGAAACTGTGCCTTGGGCAGGTTTTTGACCTGGCGCTGGGCATCGTCATCGGCATCGTCATCCGCACCGAGCCAGCGCAAGCCTTGGGCGTAATTGATGTCCAGGTTCCACACCGCGCTGTTGAGCCAGAACAGGTTCAGCCCGGCTTCGGCCACGGTCAGGGTCGGGCTCTGGATGCCCAGGCGAATGTTTTCCAGGTAACTGTCGACGTCCTTGTGGGCCAATTGCAGATTGGCGCTCAACTGTCGGCTTTGATCGCGCCACAGCACCCGGTCGGCGCGCAGGCTCAGTTGATCGGTGATGCCGGAGCTGTGGAACGTCAGCGTGCTGAGTTTGAACGGCGCACGGTATTCGGCGTGGCTGGCGAACAGGCTGTAAGTCCAGTAACCGTAGGGAATGGCGTAGTACAGGCTGGCGTTGCGGCTATAGCGGTCGCCCTGATTGAGAGTGTCGCTGAAACTCAGATTGAGCGCATCGTTGAGTTCCAGCGGGCTGTCCAGACTCAGGCTCAGCGTGTCGCGATCCCGCCCGGTGCTGGCACTGCCGAGGTTGTCCACGCCCAGGCCCAACGACCAGCGCGACTGCCCGCGGGTGCGCGAACGCAGGATGAGCCGTGAGGCGCCGGGCTGGCTACCGGGGGCGATGTCGGCGGTCAAATCCACGGAGCGCAGACGGTTCAACTGATCCAGGCCTTGCTCCAGATCTCGCAGGTTCAGCGGCTTGCCGAGCATTCCGGGAAACGCACCACCCAAGGACACCGGCAAGCTCTGGTCGGCCAGTTCGATGGACTCGACGTAGCCTTCATCGACCACGATATCCAGCGACTGCCCCGCCGCTGGCGCGCTACGCAGGTACGGCCGACTGGCGATGTAACCCGCCTCGACATACAGACCGGTGATGGTCGCCAGCAGATGGTTGATCTGACCGACGCCCATGCACGACGACAGCTGCGGTTTGATTCGCTCATTGAGTGTCTGGCTGCTGATCAGCGTCACGCCGCCAATGCGCGTTCCGCTCAGGGGCCAGCAGCGCTCATCGGCAGGCACCGTGGCGGGAACGACAGGCGTGAGCGGCTCAGCGCCGAAACTGCCGCGCTCCAATTGCCGGCGGCGCTGTTCCAGTTGCAGTTGTTGCAGATCGCGCTGCTGTTGTTGTTGCTGGCGCAGCACCTCCTGGCCTGGGGCAGTGGGCTCGGCCGCGTTGAGCGAGGAAACACTCAGGCTCAGCAGCAAGGCCGACAACAGCGTACAAGGCGTGGGACTACGACGAGGAACAGCGCGAAGCGAATACGGCACTCAACATCCTTGCGATCATCAAATGGCCTAATGCCACTCCATTAATGCGAGTGATAGTCAGATCGTTCCTACGCAAATGCAAGACATGTCCTACAACGCTTACATTTCTTAAACAATTGCTTCGCCCCTCCTGTTTACCCAAGAGCACCTGACGACTGGCAACAAAAATTAATTGCCACTAAATATTACCTGCGTAATATTACACGCGTAATAAAGACCCGCTTCCCACAGGTAATCTCCATGACCAGCATGCCCAGCCTTGAAACCGACCTTGCTGTCCCGGTGAGCACACCCAAACCTCCCCTGCTCAAACGGTTGATCTTGCTGGCTGCGGTCATTGCTGCCCTGGTGTTCGCCGGGCTGTATGCGACTCACTGGTGGACCGCCGGCCGTTTCATCGAAGAAACCGACGACGCCTACATCGGCGGCGATGTGACGGTGATCGGGCCGAAGGTGGCGGGTTACATCGAAGAAGTGCTGGTCACCGACAACCAGAAGGTCAAGGCCGGCGATGTGTTGATTCGTCTCGACTCCCGCGATTACCGCGCCAATCTCGCCAAGGCCGAAGGTGCAGTGGCCGCCGAAGAAGCGCTGCTCGCCAATCTCGATGCCACCGAAGAATTGCAACACGCGGTGATCGGTCAGGCACGCGCCGGGATCGATGCTGCCGGCGCCGAAACCGCCCGCTCACGGGATGACGATGCTCGCTACAAAAAACTGGTCGGCAGCAATGCCGTCTCAGTGGAAAGCGCCCAACGCGCCAACGCCACCTTCAAGACCGCCCAAGCCCTCAGCGCCCGGGCCCAGGCTGAATTGCTCGCTGCACAACGTCAGTTGAATGTGATCGCAACCCAGAAACAGCAGGCCCGCGCCGCACTGATGCAAGCCCGTGCCGAACGTGATCTGGCGCAGTTGAATGTGGGTTACACCGAACTGAAGGCCCCGGTGGACGGTGTGATCGGCAATCGTCGGGCGCGGGTCGGCGCTTATGCCCAGGCCGGTTCGCAACTGCTGTCAGTGGTACCGGCCAGCGGGCTGTGGGTCGATGCCAACTTCAAGGAAGATCAGCTATCGCGAATGACACCGGGGCAACGGGTGATCATTCATGCCGACGTGCTCTCGGGGCAGGAATTCCACGGTCATCTGGACAGCCTCGCGCCGGCCAGTGGTTCGCAGTTCAGCGTGCTGCCGCCGGAAAACGCCACCGGCAACTTCACCAAAATCGTTCAGCGGGTGCCGGTGCGCATCGTGCTTGATCCGGCCGATGGCGTGCTCGGCCATCTGCGTCCCGGCCTGTCGGTCACCGCTGAAGTGGACACTCGCAAGGAACCTGCAACCCCGGCCGTGGCCAGCACGCCATGAGCCGCGCCCTCGCCGTCCCCGCACAACCGTTCAATGCCGCCGACATGACAACGGTGACCAAGGTGTTCGCCTTCGCCACCATGTGCATCGGCATGTTCATTGCGCTGCTGGACATCCAGATCGTCTCGGCGTCGTTGCGTGATATCGGCGGTGGGCTCTCGGCCGGCACCGACGAAACGGCGTGGGTGCAAACCAGTTACCTGATCGCCGAAATCATCGTGATCCCGCTGTCCGGCTGGCTCTCCCGAGTGTTCTCGACACGCTGGCTGTTCTGCGCTTCAGCGGTGGGCTTCACCCTGGCCAGCCTGCTCTGCGGCGCGGCCTGGAACATCCAGAGCATGATCGCCTTCCGCGCCCTGCAAGGGTTTCTCGGTGGCTCGATGATCCCGCTGGTGTTCACCACCGCGTTCTTTTTCTTCACTGGCAAACAACGGGTGATCGCTGC
Source organism: Pseudomonas sp. Irchel s3h14 (assembly GCF_900187425.1). Taxonomy (GTDB): domain Bacteria; phylum Pseudomonadota; class Gammaproteobacteria; order Pseudomonadales; family Pseudomonadaceae; genus Aquipseudomonas. The sequence goes on along the minus strand of NZ_FYDJ01000015.1, from coordinate 93,473 downwards.
TGCAACCATTGGCGCGGTGGCCTCATTGGCCCCGACCCTGGGGCCGGTGATCGGCGGCTGGATTACCGATATTTCATCCTGGCACTGGCTGTTCTACATCAATCTGGTGCCGGGGATTTTCGTCGCAGTGGCGGTGCCGATGCTGGTGAAAATCGACCAGCCGGAACTGTCGCTGCTCAAGGGCGCCGACTATTTGAGCATGGTGTTCATGGCGCTGTTTCTCGGTTGCCTGGAATACACCCTCGAAGAAGGCCCGCGCTGGAATTGGTTCAGCGACAGCACGATTCTGACCACGGCATGGATCAGCGGACTGGCCGGCCTGGCGTTCATCGGTAGAACCCTGCACGTCGCCAACCCGATCGTCGATTTGCGTGCCTTGAAAGACCGTAACTTCGCCCTTGGCTGCTTCTTTTCGTTCGTCACCGGGATCGGCCTGTTCGCCACCATTTACCTAACGCCGCTGTTTCTCGGCCGGGTGCGTGGCTATGGCGCACTGGACATTGGTCTGGCGGTTTTCTCCACCGGGGTGTTCCAGATCATGGCGATTCCGCTGTACGCCTTTCTGGCCAACCGCATCGATCTGCGCTGGATCATGATGATCGGCCTGGGGTTGTTCGCATTGTCGATGTGGGATTTCAGCCCGATCACCCATGACTGGGGGGCTAAGGAATTGATGTTGCCGCAAGCGCTGCGCGGAATTGCCCAGCAACTGGCGGTGCCGCCCGCGGTCACCCTGACCCTCGGCGGACTGGCGCCAGCGCGGCTCAAACACGCCTCGGGATTGTTCAACTTGATGCGAAACCTGGGTGGCGCCATCGGCATTGCCGCGTGCGCGACCATTCTCAATGACCGCACCAACCTGCACTTCACCCGGTTGGCGGAAAACCTCAACAGCACCAACGAAGCACTGAATCAGTGGCTGTCCCAGGTCGGCAACAACTTCGCCGCCCTCGGCCAAAGCGGTGACCTGGGCGTCACCGCCAGCCTGCATCAGCTGTGGCTGCTGACCTACCGCGAAGCGCAGACGCAAACTTACGGCGATGCGTTCCTGATGATCATGGTCTGCTTCATCCTCGCCACGGCGATGGTGCCTTTGATGCGCAAGGTGCAACCACCGGCTGCGCCGTCAGCAGACGCTCATTGATCAGGCTTGAGGCATTTTGCGGAAACCTACCGCCAGACGGTTCCACGCGTTGATGGTGGTAATCGCCACAGTCAGGTCGACCAGTTCCTTCGGACTGAACTCGGACGCCGCCAGTTCGTAGTCCTCATCCGGTGCGTGAGTCTGGCTCAGCAGCGTCAGCGACTCGGTCCACGCCAGCGCCGCACGTTCACGCGGTGTGAAGAACGGCGTTTCACGCCAGACCGACACCCCATACAGCCGACGCTCGGTTTCGCCACCCTTGCGGGCATCGGCGGTGTGCATGTCGACGCAGAAGGCGCAGCCATTGATCTGAGAGGCACGCAGTTTGACCAGTTCGATCAGGGATTTTTCCAGAGGCAGCTTCGAGACAGCGGTTTCCAACGCGATCATGGCTTTGAGTGCATCTGGGGAAGCGGTGTAGAAATCGATACGCGGTTGCATGGTGGCTCCAGTCACAAGGGGTGTGGAGCTACGTTAATCCCGCACCGACCTGCAGCAAATAGCCAATTACCGGGAAGATGAGGATGCCAATGGGCGGGCTTGAAAATAAACCACATGGGTAATTGCCATCACCTCACCGACACCCATAGAATGCGACTCAATCTTGATAACGCGGCCAGGATGCCGGAAACGAGTGCTTCCTGCCCATGTCGTCCTCATCCGAAATGCCTGTGCCACCGGCTACTTCGCCGAATTCCGAATCGCGTTGGCACCTGGAATCCTTATTGTGGGAAATGCCGGAACAGGCGCGCGAAGCCTTTCTGCTCGCCCAGATTCATGGACATGGCCGTGCCCGGATCGTAGCGCGGCGGTCGGCGCACAAAAAACCGCTGACCCGTCGACAAACCCTGGCTTATCTGGCCTTGCTGTTGATCGCCGGCCCCGTTGGCATGATTTGGCAACATGCGCCGTTCGAGTACTGGAACAGTCATGACCGTACTCAGGTCGGCGAACAGCTTGTTCGCCAGGCGCCGGCTGTCGACTCACTCGATTGCACCCGCGCCCATGACCTTCGAGTCCCTACGCTCGATTGCGCAGCCACTGCAAAAAACCTTTCTTCTGCACAACCCTAGGCGCTTCCTGAGTCAACGTCTGAGCCTTGTTCAAGCGGAAATCCAGCAACGCCTTCATCGCTTCGCCGATGTCATGTCGAGCATCCAGACACGGTTTTAGGTATTCCTTCTCGATCCGGTACAAGCTGCAGAACGTCTTGGCGCTGAAGTCCGCCGGTAGCGCCGTATCGGACAAAATCCCACCCTCGCCGATTACCTCACCCGGGCCCATGCGCCCGGATTCGAACTTGACCCCACCACGGCTCAGCTCCACCGAGACGACGCCGGATTCGATGATGAACAAATGATCGCTGACTTCCCCCGCCGGCAGGATCATTTCACCGACGCGGAAGTTTTGAAGTTTCATGTTCTGGCTGAAGGTTTCTTTCTCTTCCTGACGCAGGGTCGAGAAAATGTTCGACGCATCCAGCAATGCCCGTGGCCGCGACAGGTTGGCAGGAGCATTGGGTTCGACGTTCGATAACAGGCTGACGCCGCTGGCCTGCAAGTGCCGGAATGCCAGGTCGAACAGCAGATTACGGACCATGCGTTTCTGGTCCATGGAGACCACGAAACCACTGATTTCGTATTCCACGCCGGTGGCGCTGGAGCCTTTCAGCGCGACACACGGCGCTGGTTTGTTCAACAGATAACGGCAACCCTCCATCGCCCGCTCCAGTGCTTCAATGACAGTTTGCGGACGCGCGTGCGGGCTCAATTGCAAGCTGATGGAGACGCCAAAAATGTCACTGGGCCGGCTGAAATTGATGATCTTTGCCTTGGCCGCCAGGGAGTTGGGGATCACCGCCATGCTGCCCTGGGCCGTTTGCAGGCGCGTCGCGCGCCAGTCGATATCGGTGACCCGACCTTCGGTGCCGTCGATGGAGATCCAGTCATCCAGTTGATAGGGCTTGGTGGTGTTGAGGACGATCCCGGAGAACACGTCGCTGAGGGTACTTTGCAAGGCCAGGCCGACGATGATCGCCAACGCGCCGGAGGTCGCCAGCACGCCTTTGACCGGCAGATCGAGGACATACGCCAACGCCGCGATGATCGCGATCAGGAAAATCACCGCGCCGAGCAAATCCTGCAGCAAGCGCCCGGTGTGCCCGACCCGTTGCATCATCACCGCGCCGATCAGCACCGTCAGCGTGCGCGCGCCGAACAACCACCAGCCGATCTGCAATCCGGTGGCCGCCAGGTGCAGCGGGACGTTGTCGGCCCAGGGCGCCGTTTCCATGGGGTTCAGGCCTTCGTTGAACAGCAGGACACTGAACAACGAAAAAATCACCAGCCGCACGACCAGTTTCCATTGACTGCCATTGGCACTGAGCAGGCGCCACAGCCCAAGATCGATAAGGACCAAAGCCATCGCGCAGATCAATGGGTGATCGGTAAGCAGTGACAGCATCAAGCAACTCCAGCGAAGGCCAATGGACGGAAGATCGCATACATTGGCCACATTGTAGGAGTGTTTGATGCAAAACCAATGTGGGAGCGGCGGTGCGACGATTCGACTTGCTCGCGAAAGCGGTGTAACAGTCAACATAGTTGTTGAATGTTAGTCAGCCTTCGCGAGCAAGTCGAAACGTCGCACCGCCGCTCCCACATTTGATTGGTGTATGGCACCCAATCGGGTTACTTGCTGTTGGTCAGCGCGTTGTAGCTGGTAAACAGGTTGCGGTAGTCCGGGATGTGGTTGGAGAACAAGGTGCCCAAGCCTTCCACGTCGTTGCGCCAGTCGCGATGCAGCTCACAGGCCAGGCCGAACCAGGTCATCAACTGCGCGCCGGAGGCCGACATGCGGTCCCAGGCCGATTGACGGGTCAGTTCGTTGAAGGTGCCGGAAGCGTCTGTCACCACGAACACCTCAAAGCCTTCAGCCAGTGCCGACAGCGCCGGGAACGCCACGCACACTTCGGTCACTACGCCGGCGATGATCAGTTGTTTCTTGCCGGTGGCCTTGATCGCCTTGACGAAGTCTTCGTTGTCCCAGGCATTGATCTGGCCAGGACGGGCGATGTACGGCGCGTCCGGGAACAGCGTCTTGAGCTCGGGCACCAGCGGGCCGTTGGGGCCGGTTTCGAAACTGGTGGTGAGGATGGTCGGCAACTTGAAGTACTTGGCCAGATCAGCCAGGGCCAACACGTTGTTCTTGAAACGGTCCGGCTCGATGTCGCGCACCAGAGAAAGCAGACCCGCCTGGTGATCGACCAACAGAACGGCGGCGTTATCCTTGTCGAGACGTTTGTAAGAGGTAGTCATGGGAGTAATCCTCGCTTTTTATCGATGCCGAGTGGAAGTCGGCGTGGGGTACCCGGTTAGCGCTGGGAGTCCAGCACTTCGTGTTCGTTCGCCACTTGCTGAGCCTTGAGATAGCTCTCGATCAGCAATTGATAATGCGGCATGGCCTGGGCGTAGACTGCCGCCCACTGCTCGGCGTCCGGACGGTTCCACGAGCCTTGCAGCTCAGAGAGCGTAGCCATGATGTCGATAGGCACCACCCCGGCTTGCGTCAAACGGGCAATTGTCAGATCAGTGGCCAGTTTCGAGTGGTTGCCGGAAGCGTCGACCACCGCAAACACTTTGTAGCCTTCATGCACCGCCGCGATGGACGGGAACGCCAGGCAAACGCTGGTCAGGGTGCCGGCGATCACCAGGGTTTTCTTGCCGGTCGCCTTTACTGCCGCGTGAAACTCAGCATTGTCCCAGGCGTTGATTTCGCCTTTGCGCGCCACGTATTGAGCGTGCGGTGCCGCCTCGTGAATCTCCGGAATCAACGGCCCGTTCGGCCCTTGCGGTACGGAGGCGGTGGTGATCACCGGCATCTTCAGCAGGGTCGCGGCTTTGGCCAGGGCAATGGCGTTGGCGCGCAGTTGCGGCACGTCCATGTCCTTGACGATCTGGAACAATCCGCTCTGGTGGTCGATCAACAGCATCGCGCTGTCGTTGGGATCGATGGTCGGTTTCTGGCCATTGAAGTTGGCCGCGTTGACGGTACTCATGTGCGTCTCCTCTTTCTTTCAGGCAACAGCCATCCCTGGCCCGGGAACCGGCCTACGCATCCTGTGTAGAGCGGGTTGTTGAACCTGTTCGGGTTAACCGTACATCTGGCCGAACCGACCGGACTGGAAGTCGGCGAAGGCCTGGTGAATCTCTTGCTCGGTGTTCATCACGAACGGACCGTGACCGACGATGGGTTCGTCGATCGGCTCGCCACTGAGCAGCAACACGACGGCATCGTTATTGGCTTCCAGGCTGAGCTGCTGGCCATTGCGCTCGAACAACGCCAACTGCCCTTCGCGCACCAGTTCCACACCGTTGACCTGAACCGTGCCACGCAACACTACAAGTGCCGTGTTACGACCTTCGTGCAGGTCCAGGGTCAGCAACTTGCCGCCGTTGAGCCGCAGGTCCCAGACGTCAATCGGGGTAAACGTGCGCGCCGGGCCGGTGTGGCCGTCGAACTCACCGGCGATCAAGCGCAGGCTGCCGGCCTGGTCCTTGAGCGCGATACTCGGGATGTCGCCATCGAGAATCGTCTGGTAACCGGCGTCGGCCATTTTGTCCTTGGCCGGCAGGTTGACCCACAGCTGAACCATTTCCAGGGTGCCGCCGGTTTTGGCGAAACCTTCTGAGTGAAACTCTTCGTGGAGAATCCCGGAGGCTGCGGTCATCCATTGCACGTCGCCCGGGCCGATCTTGCCGCCGCTGCCGGTGGAGTCGCGGTGTTCCAGTTCGCCCTTATAAACGATAGTCACGGTTTCGAAACCGCGGTGTGGATGCTGACCAACGCCACGACGCTCGGTGGTCGGGGTGAATTCAGCGGGACCGGCGTGATCGAGCAGCAAGAACGGGCTGATGTGCTTGCCCAGGTTGTCATAGGAAAACAGCGTGCGAACCGGAAAACCGTCGCCGACCCAATGGGTCCGTGGGCTGGTGTAGATACCGATGATGTTTTTCATTCTGCCTCCGAATCTGGTGAGTGACGCGATGGACAAAGCTTAAAACTGAACCCTTTGATGCACTAGACTGCAAAAATCAGCCTTAGCGTTCTATATGGAGAACGATGGTGGAAGACCTCAACACCCTCTACTACTTCACCCAAGTGGTGGAGCACCACGGTTTCGCCCCGGCCGGTCGAGCGCTGGACATGCCCAAGTCGAAGCTGAGCCGGCGCATTGCCGAGCTCGAAGAGCGCCTCGGTGTACGCCTGCTGCACCGCACCAGCCGGCATTGTTCACTGACGGAAATCGGCCAGGCCTATTACCAGCGTTGCCTGGCGATGCGCGTGGAAGCCGAAAGCGCTGCCGAACTGATCGAACGCAACCGCTCCGAACCCCAGGGCCTGGTGCGCATCAGTTGCCCGACCGCGCTGCTCAACTCCTGGGTCGGACCGATGTTGACCCGCTACATGCTCAAGTACCCGCTGGTGGAGTTGTTCATCGAGAGCACCAACCGCCGGGTTGACCTGATCCACGAGGGTTTCGACATCGCCCTGCGCGTGCGCTTTCCGCCGCTGGAAAACACCGACATGGTGATGAAGGTGCTGGGCAACAGCACCCAATGCCTGGTGGGCAGTCCCGCCTTTGTGTCGCGCCTGTCTTCACCGGCCTCCCCGGCTGACCTCAGCGGGTTGCCGAGCCTGCATTGGGGCGCGGCGCAGCGTGAATATCAGTGGGAATTGTTTGGGGCGGAGGGCGCCAGCGCGGTGATTCGGCATGCGCCACGAATGGTCACCGATGACCTGTTGGCGTTGCGTCACGCCGTGGTGGCCGGGATCGGCATCGCTCACCTGCCCAGCGTGGTGGTGCGCGATGACATTGCCGCGGGCCGACTGGTGGAACTGGTGCCGGGCTGGGCACCCAAATGCGGGATCGTGCATGCCATCTTCCCTTCACGCCGTGGGCTGCTGCCGTCGGTGCGCGCATTGATCGACTTTCTGGGCGAGGAATTCAGCCACAGCGATATTGCTTAGAAGCCCGTACACCACAGATCCCCTGTGGGAGCGAGCCTGCTCGCGAAGGCGCCAGATCAAACACTACAAAGCCTTCTGCCGACTCGATTCATGACTTGCGGTAAACATTGCTTTGCCGATCCAGCGGTTTTTCTCATGGGTGCGGGCGCGGATACTCGTGCCCATTCCCACTGCAACCCTGGAGTCATTGATGTCTATTCCCGCATTCGGTCTTGGTACTTTTCGCTTGCAAGGCCAGGTGGTCATCGATTCGGTGAGCACTGGCCTGGAACTGGGCTATCGAGTCATCGATACCGCGCAAATCTACGAGAACGAAGCCGAGGTCGGCGAGGCGATTGCCGCCAGCGGCATCGCCCGTGACGAGTTGTTCATCACCAGCAAGATCTGGGTTGCCAACTTCGCCGGGGATCGCCTGATCGACAGCCTCAAGGAAAGCCTGCAAAAGCTGCAAACCGACTACTTGGACCTGACCCTGATCCATTGGCCGTCCCCGGAAGATCAGGTGCCGGTCGAGGAATTCATGGGTGCCCTGCTCGAAGCCAAACAACTGGGCCTGACCCGGCAGATCGGTGTGTCCAACTTCACCGTCGACCTGATGAAACAGGCGATCGCCGCGGTCGGCGCCGAACACATCGCGACCAACCAGATTGAACTGCACCCCTACCTGCAAAACCGCAAGGTCGTCGAATTTGCACAGAGCCAGGGCATCCAGATCACCTCGTACATGACCCTCGCTTACGGCGAAGTGCTGAAAGACCCGGTGATCCAGCTGATCGCCGATCGCCTGCAGGCGACGCCGGCACACGTCACGTTGGCCTGGGCCATGCAACTGGGTTACGCCGTGATTCCCTCGTCGACCAAACGCGCCAACCTCGCCAGCAACCTGAAAGCTTGCGCCATGACCTTGAGCGACGCCGACATGGCGCTGATCGCGGGTCTGGATCGCGGCCATCGACTGACCAGCCCCAAAGGCATCGCGCCCCACTGGGATTAAGCGTCAGTCTCGCTTGAGGCTCTGATCCAGGCGTGCCATGGCGTGCTGCAATTGATCGACGGCCTCGTCGATCAACGTCGCGCGCCCTTCGGCGCAGGCACGTTCCAGATGTTCGCAGCACTCGATCAAACGTTCTGCACGAACCATCCGCGCACCACCTTTGATGCGGTGCGCCAGGTCTTGCAGCCGGTGACGATTGCCACTGACGTGCGCTGCAAGCAGATCATCGCGATCGTAGAGGTTGGTTACGGCCAGTTCTCGCAACAACTGATTGATCAGCGTCCGGTCTTCACCGACGTAGAGCTCCAGGCCGACCAAGTCGATCTCGTACGTTGCTTGCTCTTCAACCGGCGCTGGCGGCTCACTCACAAATCGGGATGCCAGCCAGGCACTCAAATCGGCCAGCCGGATCGGTTTGAACAGACAGTCGTCCATGCCTGCTTCAAGGCAACGGATCTTTTCCTCCGGCTGCGCATTGGCGCTAAACCCAAGAATCAGCGTGGGTGGCAAGCCATTAGCGCGCTCTTCATCGCGTATCGCACCCGCCAATTCATAACCATTGACCACCGGCATGTTGCAATCGGTGATGACCAAATCGAGCTCATGCTCGCGCCACTTCACAAGACCCCGCTCGCCATCCTCAACCTCCAGCACCTGATGCCCCAGGTAGCTCAGCTGCCGTGAGAGCAACAATCGATTGGCCGGGTAATCGTCGACCACCAGAATCCTCAACAGCCGAGTGGCCACCTGCAATCCGCTATCGGCCCGCTCGCTGCAGGCCAACGGTTGCAACGCAATCAGATCAAGGCTGATGTCGACCTGCGTACCCAGTCCGAGGACGCTGTCGAGCTGCAATCGGCCGCCCATCATTTCGCACAGAGTGCGGCTGATCACCAGTCCCAGGCCAGAGCCATTGTGGCCTGACTGCTGGCTGTTACCGGCCTGTACGAACGGGCTGAACAGTCGTTGCTGATCGACCACACTGACACCGATGCCGCTGTCCTCAATACACACACTGACTGCCAGATGCCCCGACACACCGGGCTCTACTCGCAGTGTCAAACTCACCTCACCCTCACGGGTGAACTTGATCGCGTTGCTCAGCAGATTGGACAGCACCTGCTTGAAGCGCGTGGGGTCGACTAACACGTCACGATCGCTGTGTTCGGCCAATTCGACTCGCCACTGCAAGTTCTTCTGCCGTGCCAGACCTTCGAAAACCCGGCACACCGACTCCACCAGCGTGCGTAGATTGGCCCGCTCAGGGGTCAGTGACAAATGCCCGGACTCGATGCGGGCGATGTCCAGGATGTCGCCGATCAACGCCAGCAATTGCTGCGCGGCATTGGATGCCACTTCGATGGCGGAGCGATCAGTGAAGCCCTCTTCCGCTCGCTTCAGCGCCAGTTCGAGCATGCCGATCAGGGCATTCATCGGAGTGCGGATTTCATGACTCATGGTCGCCAGAAAGGTAGTTTTGGCGCGGTTGGCATCGTCGGCGGCGTTCTTGGCATCCTGCAATTGCCCGAGCAGTTGTTGGCGTTGACGGATCTGTCGACGCTGCCAGGCAATCCAGGCCAGTGCGAGCAACAGCAAAGCGCCCGCAACGGCAAACGCCTGGAGAATGCCTTGGCGATGACGCAGCCAGTAGCTGTCATCGACCACCACATCATTGCTCCAGCGGGCTAACAGCTCATCCATCTCCCGGGGTGAAATGCTCAGCAGTGCCTTGTTCAGAATCGAGTGCAACTCCAGCGCACCTCGGTGGGTGGCCAGAGCGATACGCGCCGGTTCATCGCCCACGGTGCTGCTGATCCGCAGACGCTCGCGGTATTGCCGGGTAATCAGATACCGAGCCACGATCAATGAGCTGACTGCCCCCTCGGCCTGGCCCTTGATCACCCATTCCAGACCCTGCGCCGGACTCTGCACTTCGATCAGACGCACATTGGGCGCCCGAGCGCGAATGAACCCGAGCAACGGATGACCGCGATAAATCGCCAGGCGTTTACCGGCCATGTCATCCAGGGTCCTGGGGCTTCCCGGGGTGGTCGCACTGACCAGTACAAACGGATTGTTCAAGTAGGCCCGAGTGAAACGCAGTTCGGCTTCGCGTTCGATACTGGGCGTGACCACAGGTAACACGTCGATCTTGCCGTCCTTGAGTTGCTGGATCTGCTGATCGAGGGAGTTACCCCGCTGCACCTTGAAGGTCAAGCCGCTGCGCTGGCTGATCAGCGTCAGCAATTGCGCAGTCAACCCGCTGAGTTGTCCCTGGGCGTCGTAAAAAGTCAGCGGTGCAAAGTTCTCGACGGCACCGACTTCCACCGTCGGATGTTGATCCAGCCAACGTTGTTCACTGGCGCTCAAACGTACTCGCTCTTGACCCGCCATGTTGGCTCTTCCGGCACTCCAGCGCTGCTCGATGGCCGTGCGCTCATCCATGGGGATCGTCGCCAGAGCCTTATCGACAATGCTCTTCAGACGTGGGTTGCCCCGGCTGAAGGCAAAGCCGAACGGATTGGCGTCCAGGCCGGAAGGTCCCACCAGGCGTACGTTGCTGAGGTAGTTGTTATTGATGAGGTAATTGGCGCTGATGAAGTCCCCGAGGTACACATCATCCAGCCCGAACGCCACCGCCCCGATCGCGTCGAGTGCCGAGGGGTAGCGTTGCAAGCTCGCATCGGGATAGAAGGCTTCGACAGTCTGCGCCTGCAGATAGTCATCGACCATGGCGATGCGTTTGCCCGCGAGGTCGACGGGCATCCAGTCGTCCAGGCGGGTAACCAGCATCGGCTGATCTTCGGCATAGGCACTGGATCGGGTCAGCTCGGGGTCAGCCGCCTCGAAGTTGTTGGACGTGCCGAGCAGGTCCAGTTCATCGCGTTTGAGCGCATCCATGGCCGCCTCGCGCGTGCGATAACGAAGCACGTCGATTTTTACGTGCAGCAGTTGCCCCAACAGTGCGGCATAGTCTGCGGTGATGCCTTCCAGCTCATCAACGTTTCGCGTGATCTCGAACGGCGGGTAGTCCGCCCCCGACACCCCGAGGCGCAAGACTCGTTTGCCACGCAACCACTGCCAGTCTTTTTCATCCAGCTGGACCTGATACCCCTCCACCGCTGAACGCCCCAGCACATGCAAAAGCTTTGGCTCATCGGCCGCCGTCACCGGTGCTCCCAGTCCACAGAACAGCAACAGAGCCCACAAACAATCGCGCATGATCGGGCTCACTCAGATCAGATGATTACGCTTGGCAAAATCCCTCAGGTACACCGCCGATTCCACGTTGAGTTTTCCAACCAGACGGGTCTTGTAGGTACTGACGGTCTTGTGACTCAAGTGCATGATTTCAGCGATCGCCTTGTTACTGATGCCCCGGGCCAGATGCTGAAAGATCGTCAGTTCCCGGTCGGAGAGTTTATCGATCAACTGTTTTTCACTCAGTTGCATCGAGTTCAGCGACACCGACGCCGAGGGTAGCTGGGCGAAATAGGTGTAACCGGCCATCACGGCTTGCACGGCTTTGTGCAAATGCTGCAAATCATTGGTCTTGGCGACATAGGAAGCGGCGCCGGCGTGTATGCAACGATCCTGATAAAACATGGGCTCCAGGGACGTGAAGACCAGTACTCGGCAGGGCACTCCACTGGTCTTGATCCGCGCCAGTACAGTCAGCCCGTCGAGCGAGGGCATCACCAGATCCAGCACCACCAGATCAGGCATGTGTTCGCGGATCTTCGGCAAGACCTCATTACCACTCGCTGCTTCGTAAATCTGCTTGAAACCCTCCTGCACCAGTACGATTTTGACTGCGGCGCGAACCACCGGATGATCGTCCACAATCAGCACTGACTTCATGGCAACTCCCTGTGCAAAAAACACGACGATTGAGCAATCAATGCCCATGAGCCCGGCCCGGTTGAACGCACCGGCTGCGCAAAGACTTTTGCATGAAAAACCGGGCGCAACTACCTGACAGAAATGACAGTGCCGACGAACGGTAGACGAGGGTCGATGATCGCCATCAGCCGCTGAACGGACGCCAGATCAGGCAGCATTGCGTGGCTCACCTCAACCGTCTGTTGAACGCAGGCAGGGATGGGCGGCAGTTGCGACTGATGACCGTCATAGATCAAGGCGTGATGAACCTGTTGGTTATCAAGGAAAAAATCGAACAGGTTCAACGCCCCGCCCGCCAGCGAGGCATTGATGACCACCAGATCAAATGGCTCGCAACCGTATTCGACCAGGGTCAACAGCTCTTCAAGGCTGTGCACCGGTGCTATCCGGTAGTAGTCGAGTTGATTGAACAGTCGCTCGACCTTCATGCAGTGAAAATGCAACTCGTCGGCGATCAGGATACGTAAGGCTTTGTTCGACAACGTGGGCCCCCAGGAGGGTGTCAGATTCGTGAGGGCGCAAGGCTACGGAAGACCCGCTGAGCTTTCTGTAGGACTTTTCCTAAAAAACGGACTCCTCATCCGGTATCAGGAGTTCAGGAGTCAGGAATGGCTAGCCCTGTGGGAGCGAGCTTGCTCGCGATGACGGTGGCACATTCACTATTCAGGTGACTGTCAGACCGCTATCGCGAGCAAGCTCGCTCCCACAGAAAAGCCCCCTCGCCACAATAAGTTGCCTCGCTGAGCGACCGCTGCTTGTTTACTGCCAGCCAAACCGGCGAATGTAGAACCCTTTCACCGCTTGGGTCAGCGCCATGTATGCCAGCAAAATCACCGGCAGGAACACGAAGTACAGCGACGGCAGCGCCTGCAATTTGAAGTAGTGCGCCAGCGGTCCCATCGGCAGGAAAATTCCGACGGCCATGATGATTCCAGTCATCACCATCAGTGGCATCGCTGCGCGGCTTTGCAGGAACGGGATTTTCGGCGTGCGGATCATGTGCACGATCAGGGTCTGGGTCAGCAGCCCGACCACGAACCAGCCGGACTGGAACAGAGTTTGATGGTCCGGGGTATTGGCGTCGAAGACGTACCACATCAAGGCAAACGTGGTGATGTCGAAGACCGAGCTGATCGGTCCGAAAAACAGCATGAACCGGCCAACATCCGCTGGCTGCCAGCGCTGCGGTTTGCTCAGCATTTCTTCATCGACGTTATCGAACGGGATGGCGATCTGCGAAATGTCATAGAGCAGGTTCTGCACCAGCAGGTGCATTGGCAGCATCGGCAGGAACGGAATAAACGCGCTGGCCACCAGCACCGAGAACACATTGCCGAAGTTCGAGCTGGCAGTCATTTTGATGTACTTGAGCATATTGGCGAAGGTCCGTCGCCCTTCCAGCACACCCTCCTCCAGCACCATCAGGCTTTTCTCCAGCAGGATGATGTCCGCCGCTTCCTTGGCGATGTCGACGGCGCTGTCCACCGAAATGCCGATGTCGGCGGTGCGCAGCGCTGGCGCGTCGTTGATGCCGTCCCCCATGAAACCGACCACATGACCGTTGCCCTTGAGCAAACGCACAATGCGCTCTTTGTGCGACGGAGTGAGTTTGGCGAAGACGTTGGTGGTCTCCACCGCTACCGCCAGTTCGGCGTCGCTCATGCGCTCGATGTCGTTGCCCATCAGCAGGCCTTGCTGCTCCAGGCCGACTTCGCGGCAAATCTTCGCGGTCACCAGTTCGTTGTCGCCGGTCAGCACCTTCACGGCCACGCCGTGAGCGGCCAGGGCTTTGAGGGCTGGTGCGGTGCTTTCCTTGGGTGGATCGAGAAACGCCACGTAACCGATCAACGTCAGTTCCTGCTCATCCGCCAGGCTGTAGGTGTCGCGGCCCTCAATCATTGGCCGTGCGGCGACGGCGACGACACGAAGTCCTTCGGCGTTGAACGATGCGGTGACCTGACGAATCCGCGCCAGCAATTCATCGCTCAGTGCTTCATCGACCTCGCCGTGACGCACCCGCGTGCACACCGCCAGCACTTCTTCCACCGCGCCCTTGCAGATCAGCAGGTGCGAATGATCTTGCTCGGCGACCACCACCGACATGCGTCGGCGAGTGAAGTCGAACGGGATCTCGTCGACCTTGCGAAACGCTGTGCCGACTTTCAGTTCACGGTGGATTTCCACGTGTTCCAGCACCGCCACGTCCAGCAGGTTTTTCAGGCCGGTCTGGTAGTAGCTGTTGAGGTAGGCCATTTCCAACACGTCATCGGAATCGTTGCCCCAGACATCGACATTGCGCGCCAGGAAGATCTTGTCCTGAGTCAGGGTGCCGGTCTTGTCTGTGCACAGCACGTCCATGGCGCCGAAGTTCTGGATCGCGTCGAGGCGTTTGACGATGACTTTTTTACGCGACAGGAACACTGCGCCCTTGGCCAGGGTCGAGGTGACGATCATCGGCAGCATTTCCGGGGTCAGACCCACGGCAATCGACAGCGCGAACAGCAACGCTTCGGTCCAGTCGCCCTTGGTGAAGCCGTTGATGAACAACACCAGCGGCGCCATGACGAACATGAAGCGGATCAGCAGCCAACTGACTTTGTTAACCCCGGTCTGGAATGAGGTGGGTGCGCGATCTGTAGCGCCAACCCGCTGCGCCAGGGCGCCGAAATAGGTGTTGTTGCCGGTGGTGAGAATCACCGCCATGGCCGTGCCGGACACCACGTTGGTGCCCATGAACAGGATGTTGTCGAGGTCCAGCGGGTTGCGGGTGTCACTGTCCTGCTGACGAGGGAATTTTTCCACCGGCATCGATTCGCCCGTCATCGCGGCCTGGCTGACGAACAAGTCCTTGGCGCCGAGCACCCGGCAATCGGCGGGAATCATGTCACCGGCCGAGAGCACGATCAGGTCGCCTGGCACCAGTTGCTTGATCGGCAGCTCGGTACGTTGCGCATCCCGACGCAACACCGTGGCGGTATTGCTCACCATCGCCTTGAGCGCGTCGGCCGCCTGGTTGGATTTGGTTTCCTGCCAGAAGCGCAGCAAGGTCGAGAGCACCACCATGGAGAAAATCACGATGGCGGCTTTCATGTCTTCGGTCAGCCAGGAGATGACCGCGAGCAACGTCAGCAGCAGGTTGAACGGGTTTTTGTAGCAGTGCCACAAGTGGGTCCACCACGGCAGAGGCTGTTCGTGCTCGACTTCGTTGAGGCCGAATTGCACGCGCAGTACATCGGCTTCGAGTTCGCTCAGGCCATCGGTGTGGCTGCCGAGGTTGTCCAGCAGTCGGCCGGTGTCGCTGTTGGCGGCACTCACCAGGGTTTGCGCCAGGGTGGGCGGCACCTCGCGGCTGACCGTGGTGTCGGTGAAGCTCTCCAGCAGCGCCAGGCGACGGAAGTGTCGGGCGATGTGGCGGGTGCGCAGGAATCCGGCGAAGAATTCTTTGAGCAGGGTCAGGTTCATGGCAGTTCCCCCAGGGTCAGCCGGGAAACCGTCGAGCAGGCGTGTCGATACGCCGCGATGACGACACAAAGTCGAACATCACGCACGGTTCAGCGTCGATGAGAGGGACGTCGGGACACGGACCAGGACTGGCCGCGATCGGGATGCCGCTGCTCGCTTTTCGGCGAGACAACGGCACAAAAAAGTTGCGCGTTATCTTGCCGGGAAGGTGCCGGTTATCGAAACCGGCCGACTACTGTCACTCGAACAAGTACCCACTGTGGGTCTCCGCTATTGATTGAAAACGCGCGAAGCTTACGCCCCGATTTCTGGAGAGTAAACGAAGGAAAGGCGTCTGGTGGGGGAATCGCGGGGTTCTTCAGGAAGGGTTCAGCTTTACTGCGCAGATCGTCTGATCGTTCCCACGCTCCGCGTGGGAATGCAGCCCGGGACGCTCCGCGTCCCTTTCGAGAGCTGGAACGCGGAGCGTCCCTTGAGGCATTCCCACGCAGAGCGTGGGAACGATCAGTGGAGGGTTCAGCTGGCGGTGGCTAGCAACAAATCCATCACCGACCGACCATGCCCACGGGACTTGCCATGGTCATACAGCGAACCGGCAATCTCATCGGCGCGGATCGGCAGGATCGACAGCAAGGTGTCGCTCAAACCATGGCTCGCCTGGCAGAAGCCCTGCATATAGATGCCGGCCTTGCAGCGCTCGTCAGTGATCAGTTTGTAATTACGGTCTACCTCGAAGTCACCCAGGTATTGCTCCAGCGGCGCCAGCAGTTTGCGATGCATCTGGCGCTCATAACCGGTGGCCAGCACCACGGCATCGTAATGACGAACCGTAACTTCACCGGTGGCGTTGTTGCGCACGGCCAACTCGATACCGCGCTCGGTGGCGGTGGCTTTATCGACGGTGGTCAGGGTGCGGAACGCATGGCGCGCGATGCCCGAGACTTTCTGGCGATAGAAGATGCCGTAGATGCGTTCGATCAGGTCGATGTCCACCACCGAATAGTTGGTGTTGTGGTACTCGTTGACCAGACGCTCGCGCTCGCTGCTCGCCTGCTGGAACACCAGATCAGTGAACTCCGGCGAGAACACTTCGTTGACGAACGGGCTATCGTCCGCCGGCTTCAGGGCCGAGCCACGCAGGATCATGTCCACCTGCACCGACGGGAAGCTGTCGTTCAAATCGATGAACGCTTCCGCCGCGCTCTGCCCGCCACCGATGATCGCGATGCTCATCGGCTGGTTGTTCACGCACGGCTGCTTGGCCATCTGCGCCAGATACTGGGAGTGGTGGAACACCCGGCTGTCACCCTTGAGCGCCTTGAACGCTTCGGGAATACGCGGTGTTCCGCCGGCACTGACCACCACCGAACGGGCGGTGCGAACGTGCTGCTGACCTTGGGTATCGCGCGAGATTACCCGCAGCGCTTCGACCTGCTGGTTGTGCAGGACCGGCTCGATGGTCAGCACTTCTTCGCCGTAGCGGCTCTGAGCTTCGAATTGCCCGGCGACCCAGCGCAGGTAATCGTTGTACTCCATGCGGCACGGATAAAAGGTGCCCAGGTTGATGAAGTCCACCAGACGACCGTGGTGCTTGAGGTAGTTGACGAAGGAGTACGGGCTGGTCGGGTTGCGCAGGGTCACAAGGTCCTTGAGGAAGGAGATCTGCAACTCGCTCTGGGTCACCAGGGTGTTGCCGTGCCAGCGGTAGTCGGCCTGCTTGTCGAGAAACAGAACATCCAGTTCGCCCTGACTCGGCCCGCGTTCTTGCAGAGCGATGGCCAGCGCCAGGTTCGAAGGGCCGAAACCGACGCCGATCAGGTCGTGAACGATGGGCGATGCAATTGCCTGTGTCATTTCCAGTGTCCTCTGGATGAACCCCCGAAGCAGCGGGGAGTAAGCCTAAGTGACCTGACCGGCCTTGAGCAGGACAGCAGATCGTCTGTTGGTATGGAACGAGGACAATGAAAAAAAATTTAACCGCGAATGATCAATGGGCGTCCCATTGCAGCATCCGCACCCGGCAATGCTTCATTGCATTGACGATGTGCTTCTCCACCAACGCGCGAGAAATACCGAGGTGTTCGGCGATCTCCGGGTGTGACAGACCTTCGATCTTGCGCAGCAGGAAACTCTCGCGGCACAGCCGTGGCAATTCCGCCAATGCACGCTGGAGCATCTCCAGGCGTTGACCGTGATCGAGGCTGTGATGAGGGGATGGGGTGAAGTAGCGCTCTTCGTTGTCGAGCACTTCCAGCGATTCGACCTGACGCAGGGCATTGCGCCGATGGTCATCGATCACCAGGTTGAGCGCGGTGCGATACAGAAACGCCCGAGGCTGCTCGATCGGCGTGTCGCTGGACCGCTCCAGTACCCGCAGATAAGCGTCATGCACCACATCTTCGGCCACCTGACGGTTGCCCAGCTTGGCGTTCAAAAAACACACCAGCTCGCGATAGTAGTTTTCCAACATGACTCCCGGCCGCAGGGGTGCGGTTTCTATCCTTGAGCCAGACCGGCGACCGCCGAAATAGGCAATGGCACGATAGTGGCAATTTGAGGTGCGTAATTTATAGTAATTCTCATATAGATTTAAAGTATTGCTTCACCTTGACCCACAAATAGTCATAAACCTGTGGGAGCGGGCTTGCTCGCGAAGGCGGTGTGTCAGTCACATACCCTGTTGAATGTGAGGCCCCATTCGCGAGCAAGCCCGCTCCCACAGTTTGATTGTGTCGAGGCCTAAATTCCCCGGTACGTTCATCGTTTACAGGACAGCTCCCCGTCTCTGTCGGCCCCCCGACAGCGCTCTGCTGTTGCCCGATTTTGTGCGCAGGCTGAGCGACGGGCCGATACTCATTGGCCGGAACCCTGCATGAAACGTCCCCGACAGACCCGACGCGCCCTGCTTGTAGCACTTTGTCTGATCCCCGTTATCGCCGTCGCCGCCTGGCAGATCATCCCGCCCGGCCGCGACCAGTTCGCCACCGTTCAGGTCACCCGCGCCGACATCGAAAGCAGCGTCACGGCCTTGGGTACCCTGCAACCTCGACGTTATGTCGACGTCGGTGCCCAGGCGTCCGGGCAGATCCACAAGATCCACGTGGAAGTCGGCGATGTGGTGAAGGAAGGCCAGTTGCTGGTGGAAATCGATCCGTCCACGCAACAGGCCAAACTCGACGCCGGGCGTTTCTCCATCGAAAACCTCAAGGCACAGCTGCAGGAACAACGGGCGCAGCACGACCTCGCCCGGCAGAAATTCCAGCGTCAGCAAAACCTCAAGGCCGGTGGCGCCACCCGCGAAGAAGACGTGCAGACCGCCGAGGCTGAACTGCGCGCCACCCAGGCCCGCATCGACATGTTCCAGGCACAGATCCGCCAGGCCCAGGCCAGCCTGCGCAGCGATCAGGCGGAACTGGGTTACACCCGAATCTATGCGCCCATGAGCGGAACCGTCGTCGCACTCGACGCCCGTGAGGGCCAGACCCTCAACGCCCAGCAACAAACGCCACTGATTCTGCGCATCGCCAAGTTGTCGCCGATGACCGTCTGGGCCGAGGTATCGGAAGCCGACATCGGTCACGTCAAACCCGGGATGACGGCCTGGTTCACCACCCTCAGCGGCGGCAACCGTCGCTGGAACAGCACCGTGCGGCAAATTTTGCCGGTGCCGCCCAAGCCACTGGACCAGACCAGCCAGGGCGGCGGCAGCCCCGCCAGTTCGAGCAAAAGCGGCAGCGCTCGCGTGGTGCTGTACACCGTATTGCTCGACGTCGATAACGCCGACAACGCGTTGATGGCGGAAATGACCACCCAGGTCTTCTTCGTTTCGGATCAGGCGAAAAACACCCTGACTGCGCCTGTCGCGGCGTTGCAGGCCGGCACTGAAGCGAATATGCAAATTGCCCAGGTCGTCGCCAAAAACGGCAGCATCCAGCAGCGCGACGTCCGTACCGGCATCAGCGATCGCCTGCGGGTGCAGATCCTCGATGGCTTGCAGGAAGGCGATCACCTGTTGATCGGCCCGGCCGACGGGAGTGGCGGCTGAATGCTGACGCCCCTGATCGACCTGCACGACATCCGCAAAGCCTACGGCGGCGGCGATTCACCGGAAGTTCACGTGCTGCGCGGCATCGACCTGTCGATCCATGCCGGGGAATTCGTGGCGATCGTCGGTGCCTCCGGCTCCGGCAAGTCGACGCTGATGAACATCCTCGGCTGCCTCGACCGCCCCACGTCGGGCGAATATCGATTCGCCGGGGAAAACGTTGCCGCACTCGACAGCGACGAACTGGCTTGGCTGCGCCGCGAAGCCTTCGGCTTTGTGTTCCAGGGTTATCACCTGATCCCGTCCGGTTCGGCCCAGGAAAACGTCGAGATGCCTGCGATCTACGCAGGCTTACCGGCCGCCGAACGCCACGCCCGCGCTGCCGCCCTGCTCGACCGCCTCGGCCTGGCCTCGCGCACCGGCAACCGTCCGCACCAGCTCTCCGGCGGCCAGCAACAACGGGTGTCCATCGCCCGCGCCTTGATGAACGGCGGCCACATCATTCTCGCCGACGAACCCACCGGCGCCCTCGACAGCCACAGCGGCGCCGAGGTCATGACCCTGCTCGACGAACTGGCGAGCCAGGGCCACGTGGTGATCCTCATCACCCACGACCGCGAAGTCGCAGCCCGGGCCAAACGCATCATCGAAATTCGCGACGGGCTGATCATCAGCGACAGCGCCCGCGACAACCCCGAAGCACAGACCTCGGCCAATCCCGGCGCGCTGCAAGCGGTGGATCTGCGCAAGCGCCTCACCGAAGGCGCCGAAGCCACCGGGGCCTGGAAAGGCGAACTGGTCGATGCGGTGCAAGCCGCGTGGCGGGTGATGTGGATCAACCGCTTTCGCACCGCACTGACGCTGCTCGGCATCATCATCGGTGTCGCGTCGGTGGTGGTCATGCTGGCCGTCGGTGAAGGCAGCAAGCGCCAGGTGATGGCGCAAATGGGCGCGTTCGGCTCCAACATCATTTACCTCGGTGGCTCGTCACCGAATCCGCGAACGCCGCAGGGCATCGTCACCCTGGATGATGTCGCGGCGGTGGGAAGCTTGCCGCAAGTGACACGGATCATGCCGGTCAACGGCCAGGAGGCCGGGGTGCGTTTCGGCAACCTCGACCACTTGAGTTACGTCGGCGGCAACGACACCAACTTCCCGGCGATTTTCAACTGGCCGGTGGTGGAAGGCAGCTACTTCACTCAGGACGATGAACGCAACGCAGCAGCCGTCGCAGTCATCGGCAACAAGGTGCGGACCAAGTTGCTCAAGGACGTCGCCAACCCGATCGGCCAATACATCCTGATCGAGAACGTGCCATTCCAGGTGGTCGGCGTGCTCGCGGAAAAAGGCGCCAGCTCCGGCGACTCCGACAGCGACGACCGCATCGCCATCCCCTACTCCGCTGCCAGTGTCCGACTGTTTGGCACCCACAACCCCGAATACGTGGCCATCGCCGCCGCCGATGCGCGCAAGGTCAAAGAGACGGAAAAAGCCATCGAGCAATTGATGCTGCGCCTGCACAACGGCAAAAAGGATTTCGAACTGACCAACAACGCGGCAATGATCCAGGCCGAAGCACGTACGCAAAATACCCTGTCGCTGATGCTCGGCTCGATTGCCGCGATTTCGTTGCTGGTGGGCGGGATCGGTGTGATGAACATCATGCTGATGACCGTGCGCGAACGCACTCGTGAGATCGGTATCCGCATGGCCACCGGCGCCCGACAACGGGACATCCTGCGCCAGTTCCTCACCGAAGCGGTGATGCTCTCGGTGGTCGGCGGGCTCGCCGGGATTGCCCTGGCGCTGATCGTCGGTGGTGTGCTGATCCTCAGCGAAGTCGCCGTCGCGTTCTCCTTGATAGCGGTGCTCGGCGCCTTCGGCTGCGCCCTGGTCACCGGTGTTGTCTTCGGCTTCATGCCGGCCCGCAAAGCTGCCCGACTCGACCCGGTCACGGCCCTTACCAGTGAATGATCTATCCATGAAGCCGCAACTCAGTTTGCTGACTCTCTGCCTGTTGCTCGGCGCCTGCGGCAGTCCCGCCCAGCGTCCGGACAGCGGCCTCCAGCCGCCCGCCGCCTGGCAATCGCCACACACTCAAAGCGCTACTCGCAGCAACCTGCAATGGTGGACGCAGTTCGGCAGCCCGGAGCTTGATCACTTGATCGAACAGGCGCGGGTCGGCAGTTTCGATCTGGCCGCCGCTATCGCTCGGGTGCGTCAAGCGCAAGCCGACACCGTGATTGCCGGCGGCTCGCAGCTGCCGGAGGTCAAGGCCGGCCTGAACGCCAATCGGCAGAAACTATTGCGCGGCAACGGCTACAGCCAGCTCGATGCCGACGGCGATAACAAGGCCGTCGATTACTTTAACGCCAACCTCAGCGCCACTTACGAAGTCGACTTCTGGGGCGGCCAACGCGCTTCCCGCGACAGTGCGCAATTCGGCTTGCAGGCCAGCGAATTCGATCAAGCGACGGTGGAGTTGACGCTGCTCAGCGGCGTCGCCAACAGCTACGCGCAAAGCTTGTCGTTACGTGAGCAAAGTCGCATCGCCGAGTTGAATCTGGCGAACGCGCAGAATGTTTTGAAACTGGTGCAGACACGTTTTGACTCAGGCTCGGCAACCGCGCTGGAACTGGCGCAGCAGAAGAGCCTGGTCGCCGCGCAACAACGGCAATTGCCGTTGGTGCAGCAACAGGCTCAGGACGCACAGATCAGCCTTGCCGCCCTGCTCGGTCGGCCGGTGCAGGAATTGTCTTTGGGCCAGGAACGCTTTGATCAATTGTCATGGCCGACCATTGGCGCTGGCCTGCCCAGCGAGCTGATCAGCCGTCGCCCGGACATCGCCCGCGCCGAAGCGCAATTGGCCGCCGCACAAGCCGACGTCACCGTCGCCCGCGCGGCGATGCTACCGAAGGTCACGTTGAGCGCGGAACTCGGATCGGGCGCGGATCGCGCGGCGGACATGCTGCGCAATCCTTTCTACAACCTCACCGCCGGATTGCTTGCGCCGGTCTTCAACAATGGTCGCTTGAGCGCCGAGCGCGATAAAGCCACGGCCCGCCAGGAGGAACTGCTGGAGACGTACCGCGGGGCGATTATCAATGGCTTCGCCGACGTGGAAAAAGCGTTGAACAGCATTCGCGGTCTGGACGAGCAGCGGCAGTGGCAAGGTGAAGAACTGAACCAGGCGCAGACCGCGTTCAACATTGCGCAAAGCCGTTACCAGGCCGGTGCCGAGGATTTGCTGGCGGTGCTGGAGACACAGCGCACGCTGTATGCGGCGCAGGATTTGAATGTGCAACTGCGGTTGTCGAGGTTGCAGGCGAGTATTGCGTTGTACAAAGCGCTCGGCGGCGGGTGGCAGACACTCTAGAAAATGATCGTTCCCACGCTCCGCGTGGGAATGCAGCCCGGGACGCTCTGCGTCCCATCGAGAGCCGAACGCGGAGCGTCCGTTGAGGCATTCCCACGCAGAGCGTGGGAACGATCATGTAACGACTGGTTTAGCCTTCAAATGCCGCGCATACCAAGGACGTTGCGGCACCTTGCGGAACAGATCCGCCAGTTTCTTCTCGTCGTCACCAAAGGTAATCCGCAACGCCAGCTTCATGGTTTCCGGGTCCATCTCCACCGACTTGCCGGCCTGTAACCCCGGCGTAGTACTGCAACCATGGGTACTCGGACCGAGCCACGGGTCGTCGATCTCGACCCAACGCCCAGGCGCAAACCACGCCACGCCATTGACCTCAAGCCGACTGACCTCCCCCGGATGAAAGCGCTCGTGCGCACGGAACCAGTCTTCCAGACGATCATCGATCCAGCCATGGAAATGCCAGAACACCGGGTTCACATGGGACGAAAACGGGTCGCCGAGGAAGTCG
Source organism: Pseudomonas sp. Irchel s3h14 (assembly GCF_900187425.1). Classification (GTDB taxonomy): domain Bacteria; phylum Pseudomonadota; class Gammaproteobacteria; order Pseudomonadales; family Pseudomonadaceae; genus Aquipseudomonas. The sequence continues at coordinate 70,011 of NZ_FYDJ01000015.1, read as the reverse complement.
TTTTCCGGCGCATACCAGCGCGCGGAAAAGTCCGCCGGATCCCGGGCAAACGGCACCGGCTGACCGTTGGACGGATCACGCGGCACCGAGGCCCAACGCATGTGCAGCCAGTCGTGCAGCCCCAACTCCACCTCTGAACCGAACTGACCCAGGGTCAATTTCGACAGATAACGCGGATCGCGGTACTGCGATTCCCAGACCTGGAAATTGCTGTGGTAGGTCTCGGCGGTCTTGATGTCGCTGACCCATTGCGAGTACTCGGCATCGTCGTCGGCCAGCCAGGTCGGCGGCAGCGCGGTGCCGTCGTGGTTGTCGAAATAACGGGCGAAGCCAACGCGATCACGCGCCAGTTCCGGCTGCGGCAGCGGGAAGTGCGACCAGGACGGCAAATCTTGCAGGGAGCGCGCCGTGCCGAGCATGTGCCGGTGCATGAAGAAGAAATCCACACCCGAGCCGTTACGATCCTTGCGCGCGCCACGGGCATCACGCTCCTTGTCTCGCGGGCCAGGCTGCCAGCCAATGCCGCGCAGGGCGCCGCGCTTGTCTTCGGACAACGTGTGCCATTTGTCCCGGGAGGCATGCCAGAGCTGGTGAAACAGCCGATGCTCCGGGGACACCAGCCAGGCCAGCAGTGGCGGATTGAGACCGGTGCGCTCGCGGGCTTCGGGGAACACGCGTTTGACGGCAATGAAGCGATTGTCCTGGGCCGTCAACATCAACGGACGATCCAGATTCAACACCCGACCACTGAGGGTGCCGCTGCCAGCATTGCCGAAACCGGCCCAGACTTCGTCCAGCGCCATGCTGAATTCGTAATCCGCTGCGCCGCTGGCGCTGAGCAGCCGCCAGCTCAATTGCGCCGGTTTGGCGCCGGCCAGATCGCCGAGCACCCGGTAACGGGGCGCTTCGCTCGAACGCAAACGCTCGGCGGTGTCGAGGCACCCGCTCAAGCCCCGGCCTTTGTGACCGATGTCGAGAAACACCTCCAGCCCGTCCCGTGGCAGGCCTTCAATGCCGGCATCACGACCTTCGAAACGGATCTGCCAGACACCGCGCAAGGTGTTCGCCAAGTGCTGGCCAGCGACATCCGCGACATCGAATGACGCTTCGCCGGGGGTAATCGTCGGATCCGGTTTCGTCCATTCACGATGCCCATAAAAAGCCGCAGGCACGGCGGCGCCGGTCAGCGCCAGGCCTGTCATGAACCATCGTCGAGAAATCGTCATTGCCCTACCTGTGTCAGCCATGAAGCAGGCTTTATCCAAGCTAGAACGTTTGTTGCCTCCAAAAATTTAAAAGCATCGCGAGCAAGCTTTGCTCCTACAGGTCTTGGGCGGCAACCACAAACCTGTAGGAGCAAAGCTTGCTCGCGATGAGGCCGGCACAAACACCTAAATTATTGGACGGGCCACTCGTTCTTCCCAGATAGCAAAGGCCCCTGCGCCTGCTCCCCAACGGCGAACCTGACTGAGACGGCAATGACAAAACCACGTTCGAAAAAGGCTCTTTACATCGGCCTGCCGCTGGCCCTGGCAATCAGCGCCGGTGCAGGCTTTGCGGCCTGGGGTTACTGGTTCAAGGACAATCCCGGTTACCCGGTCAAGGTGATGAAACAGGCCGATGAGCTGCACGAGCGAATCCTTTCCTTCGACAGCCACGTCACCGTCCCGCTGGACTTCGGCACCGCCGGCAATGAAGCGGACAAGGACGGCACCGGGCAGTTCGACCTGGTCAAGACCGGGCGCGGACGCCTGTCCGGTGCAGCCCTGACGATTTTCGGCTGGCCGGAAATCTGGAACGGCGCCAACGCCCCGCACCGCCCAACCGCCGGTTTCGTCGACGAAGCACGGTTCGAGCAGGAAACCCGCTACAAAATCATCAGCACAATGGTTCGCGACTTCCCCAATCAGGTTGCCATCGCCTACACCCCCGACGACTTCCGACGCCTGCATGGCGAAGGCAAGTTCGCGATCTTCATGAGCATGCTCAACGCCTATCCGCTGGGCAACGACCTGAACGCCCTGGACAAGTGGGCGGCGCGCGGCATGCGCATGTTCGGCTTCAGCTATGTGGGCAACAACGCCTGGGCTGATTCGTCCCGGCCGCTGCCGTTTTTCAATGATTCCCGCGACGCCCTCGGCGGCCTCTCGGAGATCGGCAAGCAGGCCGTGCACCGCCTCAACGACCTCGGCGTGATCATCGACGTTTCGCAGATGTCGACCAAGGCCCTGGAGCAAGTTGCCCAACTGAGCCGTGCACCGATGGTCGCGTCCCACTCGGCACCACGGGGGCTGGTGGACATCCCGCGCAACCTCAGCGACCAGGAAATGCAGCTGATCAAGAACAGCGGCGGCGTGGTGCAGATTGTCGGTTTCCCGACCTACATCCGCCCGCTCAGCCAGGCCACCCAGGACAAACTCAACGCCCTGCGCGCACGCTTCGACCTGCAACCGCTGCAAAGCCTGGAGATGGCGCTGATGCCGGGCGATCCGGTGATCACCGTCTGGTCCGAGCAACGCTTCGGCGAGTACGCCAGCCAGCTCTATGCGATTGTCGATGAAGAACCCAAGGCCACGCTCAAGGACTACGGCGACGCGATCGACTACGCGGTGAAGAAAATCGGCATCGACCATGTCGGCATCAGTTCCGACTTCAACGACGGCGGCGGTCTGGACGGCTGGAAAGACGTCAGCGAGGCACGCAACGTAACGGCCGAGCTGATCAGTCGCGGCTATGGCGAAGCCGATATCGCCAAGCTCTGGGGCGGCAACTTCCTGCGGGTCTGGGACCAGGTGCAGAAGTCTTCCAAGCCTGTGGCGAAAAACTGATTCTCTCTTTTGCAGAAGCGAACCGAGCTCATGACCAACCGTCGTTCATTCCTCAAGCAGGCCGGTATTCTCGCGGCCGGCCTGCCCTTGGGCGCTGCCGTGAACCTGCCGGCGCTGGCCGCCAATCCGGCGCCGCTGCCGAAGAATAAATGGGCGCAACTACGCCAGATGTTCAATCAGGACCCGGATTACCTGCACTTCGCCAACTTTCTGGTGACCTCACACCCCAAACCGGTGCGTGACGCCATCGACATGCACCGCGCCAACCTCGACCGCAACCCCGGCCGGGCCATGGACTGGGACCTGGGGGAAACCGAAAAGCGCGAGCAGGAAGTGCGCGTCTGGGCCGGTCGCTACCTCAAGGCCAAGCCCGAGCAGATCGCCCTCACCGGCAGCACCACCGAAGGCCTTTCGCTGATCTACGGCGGCATTCATGTGCGCCCCGACCAGGAAATCCTCACCAGCGAACACGAACACTACGCCACCCACTATGCCTTGGCTTACCGCCAGCAAAAGGATGGGGTCAAGGTTCGCAAACTCAAGCTATTCGAGAACAGCCACAGCATTTCCGTGGATGAAGTGCTGGGCTCGATTGCCAAAGGCATTCGCCCGGAAACCCGAGTGCTCGGCATGACCTGGGTGCAATCGGGCAGCGGCGTGAAACTGCCGATCGGAGAGATCGGCAAACTGGTGGACGAACAGAATCGCAACCGCGAGGAAAAGGACCGCATCTTGTATGTGGTCGACGGCGTCCATGGCTTCGGCGTCGAGGACCTCGACTTCCCCGACATGCACTGCGATTTCTTCATCGCCGGCACGCACAAATGGATGTTCGGCCCGCGCGGTACCGGGATCATCTGCGCCCGTTCGACCGAGCTCAAGGACGTGACGCCGACCATTCCGACGTTCTCCGAAGCCACCACCTTCTCGACCCTCATGACCCCCGGCGGCTATCACAGCTTTGAGCATCGCTGGGCCCTGAATGAAGCTTTCAAGCTGCACCTGGACCTGGGTAAGGCCGAGGTGCAGGCGCGCATCCATGCGCTCAATACCTATGCGAAAAACCGCTTGCTGGAGCACCCGCAGATCGAGCTTGTAACGCCTAAAAGCCCGGACCTGTCGGCCGGTTTTACCTTCTTCCGGATCAAGGATCGCGACTGCGAAAAAGTCGCCGTCCAGCTGATGGAAAACCGCGTGGTCTGCGACTCGGTGGACCGCGACGTCGGCCCGGTGATCCGCATCGCCCCCGGCTTGCTCAACACCGAAAACGATATCGACCGTTTCATGGCCCTGCTGAGCAAGACCTCCTGACGCCATGACGCAGAACCCTGTGGGAGCGAGCCTGCTCGCGATAGCGGTGGATCAGTCACCATCAATGTTGAATTTGATGGCCCGATCGCGAGCAGGCTCACTCCCACATTGGGCCTGGCGTGACACCTGTTTTTTATATCGAGATGACTCATGAACCGAGATCAATTGACCTTGCCGCTCAAGGCCCTCGCCTTGTCCGCCCTCATGGCCGGTCTGCTGCCGACTGCCGCCCAGGCTGCCGCGCCCGCGCAACCGGGCAAGGTGTTCAAAGACTGCCGAGACTGCCCGGAAATGGTCGTGCTGCCGGCCGGCACCTTCACCATGGGCACACCGGACGATGAAGTCGGTCGCGAACCCGATGAAGGTCCGATGCATGAGGTGACTTTTGCCAAACCGTTCGCCATGAGCCGCTTCCAGGTCACCGCCGGTGAATGGGACAGCTACGTGCGCGAGAGTGGCGTGACCATCGCCAACGGCGATACCCGACCGGGTCGCGAGTGCGTCGCCAGCAAGCCGCGCTATCCGCAAAGTCCGCGCCAGCCGGCGGTGTGCATGAACTTCGACGACGTGAAAAACTACGTCGCCTGGCTGTCGAAAAAAACCGGGCAGACGTACCGCATGGTCAGCGAGGCCCAACGCGAATATGCCGCACGTGGCGGCAGCAAAGGGCCGTTCCCCTTCCCGTTCGATGAGGGCAAGGAATACAGCATCGCCAAGCACGCCAACACCTATGGCCCGGCGGACGGTTACAGCTTCAGCTCGCCAGTGGGCAGCTACCCGCCAAACGCCTTTGGCATGTACGACATGCACGGCAACGTTTACGAATGGGTAGAAGACTGCGAACACCCGGATTACGTCGGTGCGCCCACCGATGGCAGCGCCTGGGTCGAACCCAAATGCGAAGCCGTGCGGATTCGCGGCAACGACTGGGGTGAAGCACCGGTGTTCTCCCGCTCCGGCAACCGCAACAGCCAGTACCCGCAAGAGCGCGGCGACTGGATGGGTTTCCGCATCGTGCGTGATCTCTAAGCCATAACCCCACACAACCTTGTAGGAGCTGAGCTTGCTCGCGATGACTGCCGTTCAGTCGATAGTGATGTCGACTGATAGTCCGCTATCGCGAGCAAGCTCAGCTCCTACAAGGTTGTGTGTGTGTGTGTGTGTGGAGTCAGTGACCATTGCCCCGCCGCCAGTCGGCCCCCCGCTAAATTAAGCCTTCCACCAGACGTTCTACTGGGTATCTGCCTTCACGACCCAAGGAACTGTCTTCCATGACCCAGCCTACCCGTGGCGCCATCGGCGAATTGTTCGCCCTGTTGAAACCCTTTCGGCTCATCGTCGCCGCATCCATTTTCCTGGGCATGGTCGGCGGCCTGAGCGTCACGGTATTGCTGGCGACCATCAACAACGCCCTGCATTCGGACACCGGCCTGACCCAAGGCGTGGTCGCCCTGTTCGCCGGCCTGTGCCTGCTGGCGCTGGCCAGTTCGATCTGCTCGGACATCGGCACCAACTATGTCGGCCAGCACATCATCGCCAAGCTGCGCAAACAGTTGGGTGAAAAGGTCCTGTCGGCACCGATCGAACAGATCGAGCGCTATCGCAGCCACCGCCTGATCCCGGTGCTGACCCACGACGTCGACACCATCAGCGACTTCGCCTTCGCCTTCGCGCCGCTGGCGATTTCCGTCACCGTGACCCTCGGCTGCATGGGCTACCTGGCCATTCTGTCGTGGCCGATGTTCCTGATCATGGTCGCCGCCATCCTGATCGGCACGGCAATTCAGGCCTACGCCCAGAGCAAAGGTGTTCAGGGTTTCATGGCCGCCCGTGAGGCCGAAGATGAACTGCAAAAGCACTACAACGCGATTGCCGAAGGCGCCAAGGAACTGCGCATTCATCGCCCACGCCGCCAGCGCATGTTCGTCTCGGGCATCAAGGCCACGGCCGAGTTCATCTGCAACACCCAGGTGCGTTCGATCAACACTTTCGTGATCGCCAAGACCTTCGGCTCGATGCTGTTCTTCGTGGTCATCGGCCTGGCCCTCGCGCTGCAAACCTTTTGGCCGAGTGCCGATAAAACCGTGATGAGCGGCTTCGTGCTGGTGCTGCTTTATATGAAAGGCCCGCTGGAGCATTTGATCAGCACCTTGCCGATCGTCAGCCGCGCGCAGATCGCTTTCCGCCGCATCGCCGAACTGTCGGAGCAGTTTTCCACCCCGGAACCTCATCTGCTGCTCAGCGATAAAGGCAACGTCAAGCAAGCGGTTCACGAACTGAAACTGGCCGATGTTCGTTTCAGCTTCCCGGCGGCCGAAGGCGCTGCCCCTTTCCAGCTAGGGCCGGTGAACCTGACGATCAAGCAAGGCGACATCACCTTTATTGTCGGCGAGAACGGTTGCGGCAAGACCACCCTGATCAAGCTACTGCTGGGTCTGTACACACCTCAACAGGGCGAAATCCGCGTCAATGGCGAGGCGATCGACGCGCAGAATCGCGATGACTATCGCCAGTTGTTCACCACGATTTTTGCCGACTACTACCTGTTCGATGACGTGGTCCAGGGCGATACGCACATCCCCGAAGACGCCAACAAATACCTGCAACGGCTGGAGATCGCGCACAAGGTCAGCGTCAAGGACGGCAACTTCACCACCACCGATCTCTCCACCGGCCAGCGCAAGCGCCTGGCCCTGGTCAATGCCTGGCTGGAGGAACGTCCGGTGCTGGTGTTCGATGAATGGGCGGCCGACCAAGACCCAACCTTCCGCCGGATTTTCTACACCGAGCTGCTGCCGGACCTTAAACGCCTGGGCAAGACCATCATCGTGATCTCCCACGATGACCGTTACTTCGACGTGGCGGATCAACTGGTGCGCATGGAAAACGGACGGGTCGTCACCGAGCTGGCCCCCGCCTGAATAAACGCCTCTGTAGGAGCACGGCTTGCCGGCGATGGCAATTTTGAGGACGCCATCGCCGGCAAGCCGTGCTCCTACAAGTACGGGCGTTCCCACTTGTTCCACCCTTCGGATATTTATTTTCCCGGTTTCTTTCCGGTTTTACGTTCGTGCTGCGTCTAATAATCATTCCTATTAGCAAAAACTCTGCACAACACTTTTTCAGGAGCTCAGGTAAGTAATGCGACCTCAAACACGCCGCACACCTCTCGCGCTGGCCGTACAGCGCCCGACTTTGCATCGCACCCTGTTCACTAGCGTACTGCTGACCGCCGCCTTGCTGGGGAGCTCGATGGCCAATGCTGCACCTGTGAAAGTGAACATTGCAGTCCAGCCGCTTTCCAACGCGCTGACCCAGTTGGGCATGCAGACCAATCTGCAAATCCTCTACAGCCCGGATCAGGTTGCAGGGATCAAGTCCCGCGCAGTGTCTGGTTCCCTGGAACCGTCCGATGCCCTGAAGGCCCTACTGCAAGGCACCGGCATCTCGTTCCAGATCAACGGCAACAGCGTCACCCTGGTGTCCGGCGGCGGCTCGAGCCTGCAACTGGGCGCAACCACCATTTCCGGCCAGGCCCTGGGCCTGACCACTGAGGACACCGGTTCCTACACCACCGGCGCCACCACCACCGCGACCAAGCTGCCACTGACCCTGCGTGAAACGCCGCAATCGGTGACCGTGGTGACGCGTCAGCAAATGGATGATCGCGGCGCAACCAGCGTCGGCGACGTATTGCGCAACACCCCCGGCGTCACGGCGCAGAAGTACGACAGTGACCGTACCGAGTTTTCGGCCCGTGGCTTCGCCATCACCAACTACCAGTACGATGGCATCAACCTCCCGTACGACGGCGTTTACGGTGAGAACCCCAACAACAGCGACGACGCCGCCAGCCTCGATCGCGTCGAAGTGATCAAAGGCGCTACCGGCCTGATGACCGGCTCGGGCGACCCGTCCGCCACCGTCAACCTGGTGCGCAAGAAGCCGACCAAGGACTTCAAAGCGTCGGTCAGCGCCACCGCCGGTTACTGGGACAACTACCGCACCGAAGGCGACATCTCCGGTTCGCTGAACGATTCCGGCAGCGTGCGCGGCCGCTTCGTCGGCGCCCTCCAGGATAAAGATTCGTACATCGACCACTACAGCCAGAAGAAAGACCTGTTCTACGGCATCCTCGAAGCCGACCTGACCGACGACACCCTGCTGACCCTCGGCGTCGACAAGTCCAGTGCCACCCCGCGCGGCAGCTCCTGGACCGGTAACGCGCCGTACTTCACCGACGGCGGCCGTACCGACTTCTCTCGCAGTTTCAACCCCGGCGCCGACTGGAGCCGTCGTGATTTCGACAGCGTCACCTACTTCTCGTCGCTGGAACAGGCACTGGCCAATGACTGGAAGTTCAAGGCCAGCTTCGACCAGAAAACCACCGATCACGATACCCAACTGGCCTCGGCCAGCGGGGGTTCTGCGGACCGCGCCACAGGCGAAGGCAATTTCCTTTACTGGGGTCGCTGGGAAGGTCATCGCGTGCAGAACACGGCTGACGTGAACGTCTCCGGACCGTTCACCCTGGGCGGTCGCGAGCACGAACTGGTGGCCGGCTTCATGGCGTCCCACTCGCGCCAGACCGGTTCAACGTACGACACCAGCGCCTTCGAACTGGTGCCGGGCAGCATCTATGACTGGAACGGTAGCCTGGCGAAACAGGACTTCCCGAAAAACGGCAAGTACGAACGCACCCAGAGCCAGAACGGTCTTTACCTGGCCACGCGCTTGCGTCCGACCGACGACCTGTCGTTCATCCTCGGCAGCCGTCTGAGCACCTTCAAGTACAACGAGGACTACTCGTACTATCCGGGCGGCACCCTCACCGACACTCACGCCAGCTACAAGGAACATGGCGTTGTCACGCCTTACGCCGGTGTGGTCTATGACCTGAACGATACCTACTCGGTCTACGGCAGCTACACCAAGATCTACCAACCTCAGATCAACAAGGACATCAACGGTTCGACCCTGGCACCGGTCGAAGGCGACAGCTACGAAACCGGTCTGAAAGCGGCCTACTTCGAAGGAAAACTGAACGCCAGCCTGGCCTTCTTCCGCATTGAGCAGGACAACGTCGCTCAATCGGTCGGCACCGATTTGAATACCGGCGACGGCATTTTCAAAGCCACCGACGGCGCCACCACCAATGGTGTGGAACTGGAACTGGCCGGCGAACTGGCTCAGGACTGGAACGTGTCTGCCGGCTACACCTACGCCCGCACTCGTGACAAGGACGAACAACGCATCTTCGGTTTCCCGCTGGCCACCAGCAAACCGGAACACGTGATTCGTACGTTCACCACCTACCGTCTGCCCGGCGCGCTGGACCAGTTCACCGTCGGTGGCGGCATCAGCTGGCAGAGCGCTTTTTACGGCCAGAGCTACAGCCCCAACGTGGGCGGTGGCGAGGGCGGCAGCACCATGCTCAAGCAAGGTGGCTACACCCTCGTGGACCTGATGACCCGTTATCAGTACGACGAACACCTGAGCTTCACCGCCAATGCCTACAACATCTTCGACAAGAAGTACCAAACGGGCCTGGGCAACTTCGGCACCACGTTCTACGGCGAGCCACGCAACCTGCAGCTCACCGCGAAGTATGATTTCTGAGTGGCTGAGCTGAAATGAAAAATGCCCGTATCGCGAGATACGGGCATTTTTTATGGCTGATTGATCGTTCCCACGCTCCGCGTGGGAATGCAGCCCGGGACGCTCCGCGTCCCTTTCCAGAGCTGGAACGCAGAGCGTCCCTTGAGGCATTCCCACGCAGAGCGTGGGAACGATCAGTTAGCTCGGTTAAGCCGGTGGGTCGAGCTGATCCAGTGCCCGGTTCACCGCCAGCTCCCCCAGCATGATGACTTGCGCAATGCCCAGCAGGGAGTTGCGACTCGGCCCGTCCATATGATCCGCCAGATCCATGGTCATGACATTGGCCGAGGCCAGCGATTCGCACGCATGGGCCAGCAGGGTTTCGGTATCGAGCTCTGGATTGACGATGAACATGGTGCTGGGTGTGCGTGGCGTGGCTTTGAACATAGTGGTGCTCCTTGATTAGTGGAGCTGCGACCGTCCGCGGTCAAACGAATAAGGTGGCAGCTGTACGCGGGTTGACCGACCGGAAATCAAGGTATCCGGCACACCCGGAGGTGTCCCCCGCACAGCCACCGCAAAAAGCCTGAACTTCTCTTGGGCATGTGCACGCCTTGATTGACTCGGACGGTCAAATCCGGACACTGATTTCCAGCGACCGGGAAACGATAAGACCCAGGCTCAAGGCGCACAAGCCGGCGGATTCTGGCGTACCTGTAGGCAACGACGCAAGGCGTTGTAGCTTTCAGGAAGTAACCTTGCGGGGAATTAAACACGCGCTATTGATCGTTCCCACGCTCTGCGTGGGAATGCATCCCGTGACGCTCTGCGTCACATCCCGAAGCGGAACGCGGAGCGTCCCTGGCGGCATTCCCACGCGGAGCGTGGGAACGATCATTCACACCCGCGAACGCACCCACCCCGCCACTTCCGCATGAATCCCTTCCACTTCCCCCAACAACCCCGCCATGCGCAAAAAGTCATGGGTCATCCCAGGCTGTTCCAGCAACGTCACCTCATTCCCCGCCACTCGCAGCCGATCCGCATACGCCAGCCCTTCGTCATGCAACGGATCATGCCCGGCCAGGTACACCAGCGCCGGCGCCACGCCCGACAGATCCTCCGCCAGCAACGGCGAGCAGCGCCAATCCGCCAGGTCTTGCGGTGTGCGCCCGTAATGCGCATAGAACCAATCCAGCGTCGGCGTCTCAAGCAAATAACCCTCGGCGAAATCCCGATGCGACGCGCGCTTGGTCGTCGCATCCGTCACCGGGTACACCAACAATTGCGCCTTGGGTTTCAACGCCAGTTCCTCAGGTTCACACACCGCCATGATCGACAACACCGTGGCCAGCGTCGCGCCCACGCTGTCACCGGCCACGGCCACCCGCGTTGCGTCCAGGCCATGTGCCGCGCCTTCACGCACCAGCCAGTTCCCCGCATCGCAGGCATCTTGCACCGGCGTCGGGAACCGCCATTCCGGCGCCAGGCGATAATCCACCGTCAACAAGGCAAAACCGCCTTGGGAGGCCAGCCGCCGGCACAGCGCATCATGGGAATCGAGGCTGCCGACCACGTAGCCACCGCCATGAAAATACAACACCACCGGTTGCAGCCCATCGACCGATTGCCCGTCGCGATACACCCTTGCCGACAGGCTGTGGCCATCTCGCGCAGCGATGGTGAAGTCCGCGCAGGCAACGCTGTCCAGCGGCACATCGAGAAACCCCGACGACGCTTCGAAATCGATCCGCGCCTGTTGCGGCGACTGTTCATGCATCGCGCGACTTTTGCCGGTCATCCGGCCGAACTCGGCGAGTTCTAGAAATGCTTCAAGTTCTGGCAACACCGCCATGGGAAAATCCTTCACACAAATAGGTAAATAACCGGGCAATACACAATCTTGAAACCAGCGAGAACCCTGTGGGAGCGGCGGTGCGGCGATCCGACTTGCTCGCGAAGAGGCAATCTCAGGCGACATTGATGTTGCCTGACACACCGCTTTCGCGAGCAAGCCCGCTCCCACAGGAGTTACGCGATAGCCGGCCTGCGTTCCAACAGGTTTTCAAGCTCATCGAGCAGCTCATCACCGCGCAGCAACTCGTAATGCCCGCCCGCCAACAAGCGATCAACGCCGTGGCTACCGACCTGGGCCTCAAACACCCGACGTTCATCGTCGCGTTCGGCCACCCACCAGCGATGCGCCGTGACCTGGATCGCCGGCAGTTGCCGATGCGCCAGCGCCAATTGCTTGAGGCGTGAGCCGGTGGCGAAGATCTGCGTGAGTTCCCCCGCGCCCAACGCAGTTTGTTCACTGGAACCGTGCATGGCCGCCTCGATCACTGCCGTGGAACCCTCGCGCTCATTCAAATCAGCGGCTTTCAGCGCAATCAATGCCTGAGCCTCATCGGCCGACAGACCGAGCACAAACTTCAGGAAGTCGCCCAGGTCCTCGCGCCAGTCCCCCGCTTCTGCGGTGCCCGCCACGTAACTGTCGACCAGCCCGGCAAACGCGACCGTTTCACCTTGGGTTTCCAGTTCGTGAGCGACCAGTTGCGTCAACGCCCCGCCCAATGACCAACCCAGCAAGTAATACGGCCCCTTGGCCTGCTGACTGCGAATCCGTTGCGCATAGGCTTGAGCCATCGCCAACAGCGATTCGTCCTGCCAGTGCGGATCAAGCAGCATTCGGCATTGCACGCCGTACACCGTGCGCCGTCCTTCCAGACGCCGCGCCAGCGGTTCGTAGTCGAACACCGTGCCGAAACCGGCGTGCAGGCAGAACAGCGCCGGCACGTTCGGGAACCGCGCATTGAGCGCCAGCAACGGGTCCGGCGCAGACGCCGACTCGGCAGCCTGATAGCCGCTGAGTTCGGCGATGCACGGCTTCTGCATCAAGTCGCGCAGTTTCAATTCGAAGCCCAATTGCGGCTGACTGCGCACCCGCGAGATGACTTTGAGCACCTGCAACGAGTCGCCGCCGAGTTCGAAGAAATTGTCGTCGATGCCCACTTGCGGCACGCCGAGCACCTCTTGCCAGATCGCGGTCAGTGCTGTTTCCAGCGCGTTGCGTGGCGCGCGATAACCGCCGAGCGCCCATTCCGGCGTAGGCAGTGCGCGGCGGTCGAGCTTGCCGTTGGCCGACAGCGGGAAACGCTCCAGCACCATGATGCGCGCCGGCACCATGTAGTCCGGCAGTTGCGCTTGCAGTTCAGCCTTGAGTCGACGATCCAGCCCAACAACACCGGCCGCCACCACATAACCGACCAATTGCTTGCCGGTCGGCGTGTCATGCACCACCACGGCGGCATCCTGCACCCCGGCGCAGTCGCGCAGATGGGCTTCGATTTCGCCCAGTTCGATGCGGAAACCACGGATCTTCACTTGCTGGTCGAGACGCCCCAGGTAATCAATCAATCCGCATTCACGCTGGCGCACCAGATCGCCGGTGCGGTACATGCGGCCACCGGCCTCGAACGGATCGGGGATGAAACGCTCGGCGCTCATGCCGGGACGCTGGTGGTAACCGCGCGCCAGGCATTCGCCACCCAGGTACAACTCGCCGCTGACACCGACCGGCAACGGATTGAGGTCGGCATCCAGCACATACAAACCACGCCCGGCCACACCGCGCCCGATTGGCGCATAGGCCGCGTCGCAGGTTTCGCTGACCTCGGCACGCCACAACAGCGGCGTGACCACGGTTTCGGTCGGGCCGTAACCGTTGACCAGACGCTGCGGACGCAGAGCCCGTTTGACCTGCTCGAAACTGGCCTCCGGCACCGCATCACCGCCAAAGCAATACACCTCGACCGCCGGCGGATTGCCCAGGCGTTCGGCGACTTCGGCCATCTGTTGCAGGTACGCCGGCGGGAAGCAGGCCACGGTGACGCCATGACGATGCAGCACTTCCAGGGTTTGCTCCGGCGTCCACAAACTGTCGTCACGGATCACCAGACTGCCGCCGGCCAACAGCACACTCAACCAACGCTCCTGCGCACCGTCGAAGGCGAACGACATGAAGTGCAACTCGCGGCTGCGCGGTGCCAGTTCGTAGAGCTCGATAATGCCGCGGCAATGCCGGGCAATCGGACCACGCGCCACGGCCACGCCTTTCGGTTGGCCAGTGGAGCCGGAGGTGTAAATCAGGTACGCGAGGTGCCCCGGAAGCGGATTGGCAACCGGGCACTCGGTACTGCCAGCAACGACCAGCTGATCGAGCAACAGACGTGGCGGGCTGTCGGCCAGCGTCAGTCGTTCGCCCAGATCACTGTCGCAGAGCAACAGGTTGGCGGCCGAATCGCTCAACATATAAGCCAGTCGCTCGGCGGGGTACGCCAGGTCCAAAGGCAAATAAGCCGCCCCTGCTTTCAACACCGCAAGGAATGCGACGATAGTGCGTTCGGAACGCGGCAGCGCCACCGCCACCAGACTTTCCGGTCCGATGCCGCGACCAATCAGTTGCTGCGCCAGACCATTGGCCTGAGCCTCAAGCTGTGCATAACTGACTTCCCGATCCTCGCAGATCAAGGCGACTTTCTGCGGTTGCGTGCATACATGCTGATTGAATGCTTGCAGCAAATCGGCGTTGTCGTCGGACACCTGCGGCAGACTCAAACGCGCCTCAGGCAAGCCAATATTGCCGAGCAGGCACGTGGCATCTTCCGGCAACGCACGCAGCAAACCCTCAAGCTGCGCACGAATCCGCTCTACTTCCACGTCACTGAAGCGATCACGCAGGAACAGGTACTCAACTTCCAGACCTTCTTCGTTGGCGCTGATCATCAAGTCCATCGGGAAGTTGGTGACCCCGCCGCTGCCGACTTCGGCAAAGCGCAGCTCGCCTTCTTCGCCCCCTTTCAAGGCGCGGTCCACCGGATGGTTTTCGAACACGATGATGCTGTCGAACAAGCCCTGACCACCCTGCCCGGCCCAGCGTTGAATGTCCGACAACGGCGTGTGCTCGTAGTCGCGGACCATCAGGTTGTAATCCTGCAAGTCGCGCAGCCACTCGCCCAACGGCTGTTGCGGATCGAGGGTCTGGATCACCGGCAAGGTGTTGATGAACAGGCCGAGCATGTCCTGCGCGCCGGCCAACCCGGTCGGACGCCCCGCCACCGTGGCGCCGAACGCGACACTGCGTTGGCCGCTGTGACGCTGCAACAGCAGCAGCCATGCGCCTTGCACCAGCGTGTTCAACGTCACGCGCTGACGCTTGGCGAAGTTGTGCAGTTTGCGCGTCGCCTCGGCATCGAGGTTGCTGTACATCACGCCGTGGCCGGAACCTGCGGCACCCGAAGCCTTGGCCAGAATGGTCGGCGCTTCGAGCAACGCCAGCCGTTCGCGCCAGAAACCTTCGGCCTGCGCACCGTCCTGGCGTTGCAGCCAGGCGATGTAGTCGGCGTAACGACCGGTCAGGGTCGGCAGGCTGTCGTTGTGGTACAGGCGCAACATGTCGCCCAACAGACGCGAGGCGCTCCAGCCGTCCAGCAACAGGTGATGGTAGATCCAGATCATCTGGTAACGGTCATCACCCAGGCGAACCAGGATAAAACGCATCAACGGTGGGCAGCTCAGGTCGAAGCCCTTGGCCTGTTCCGCAGCCGCCAGTTCACTCAACGCCTGCTCTGTGTCGGAACGCTCACGCCAGTCGAGTTCTTCGATAGGCAACTCGACGTCGTCGAACACCGCTTGCAGCGGATCGGCCAGACCATCACGCCAACGGAACGCCGCGCGCAGCACTTCATGACGTTCGACGAGGGTTTGCCAAGCGGCGCGGAAACGCGGCACCTGCAAGCCGTCCACCGCCACGCTCAACTGGTTGACGTAGGGGTTCAGCTCCGGCGAATCGAGGCAATGGAACAGCATGCCTTGCTGCATCGGCGACAGCGGATACAGGTCTTGCAGTCCTTCGCGGGCGGCGATGTCGATGTGCGGCACCAGCGCAAAAGCCGGGACTTTCGGCGCTTCAACCAACGCCGCTTCACGGCTGGTCGCCACCGCAGCGAGTGCACGAATGGTCTGCTGCTCGAACAGTTGCTTCGGACTGAACACCAGCCCGCGCTGCCCGGCACGGCTCACCGCTTGCAGGGAAATGATCGAGTCACCGCCCAGCTCGAAGAAGTTCTCGGTGACGCCCACCGACTCCAGCCCCAGCAGTTCCTGCCAGATCTCCACCAGCAACGCTTCGGCCGGCGACGCAGCGGCGACTTGATCGTGGTTCTGACGCGACGCTTCAGGCGCTGGCAGGCCTTGGCGATCAAGCTTGCCGTTCGGCGTCAGCGGCAACGCGGCCAGGCACATCAAATGCGCTGGCAGCATGTGCGCCGGCAGACGGCTGCGCAGGTGCAACGTCAGCGCTTCACGCAAATCGTGCTCGTCGGCGAGCGGATCGCGCGGCACCACGTAGCCAACCAACTGGCGACTCACCGGGCCTTCGCGATCGATCACGAACGCTTCACGCACGCCTTCGTGTTCCAGCAGGCAGGCTTCGATTTCGCCGAGCTCGATACGGAAACCGCGAATCTTCACTTGCTGGTCGATACGACCGAGGTATTCAACAACACCGTCGGCACGGAACCGCGCGAGGTCGCCACTGCGATACAAACGCGCGCCCGGCACGAACGGATCCGGCACGAAGCGTTCAGCGGTCAGGTCCGGACGTTGATGGTAACCACGTGCGACGCCCTCGCCACCCAGGTACAACTCGCCCGCCACGCCAACCGGCAACGGCTGCAAGCCGCCATCCAGAATATAGGCGCTGCGGTTGCCGACCGGCCGGCCAATCGGCATGAACGCCGAGTCGAATTCGGTATCCGGATACGCCAGCCAGATCAACGGCGTGATCACCGTTTCGGTCGGACCGTAGCCGTTGATCAGGCGCTTCGGTTGCAGCACCTGCTGGACCTCGTCGAACGCATGTTTGGCCATGCCTTCACCGCATGGGGTGTAGGAGCGGATCGGCAAATCGCGCCCCGCTTCGCCCATGAATTCGGCGATCTGCCCCAGATAGGTCGGGGTGAAACAGGCGATGGTGATGCCGTGCTTTTCGATTTCAGCGCAGGTGCGCTCCACGCTCCACAACTCGTCGTCGCGGGGCATTACGGCCGAACCGAACACCAGTGGCGTCAACCAGCGCTCGTGGGCGCCATCGAAGCTGATCGAGGCAAATTGCAACTCGCGATCATCCGGGGTCATGCCGTACAGCTCGCCGATCGATAGGCAATGCATGGCCAGCGGACCGTGGGCCACGCTGACGCCTTTCGGCCGGCCAGTGGAGCCCGAGGTGTAGATCAGGTACGCAAGGTTTTCACCGCAGGTCAGGTTGACCGGGTTGGTGTCAGCCATGAACTCCAGCGGCTCGCGGTCGATTTCCAGGACCGACAGGCCTTCAGGCAACGGCAGTTTTTCCCGCAGCCACGATTGGCTGATCAGCAGCGAAATGCCGCTGTCTTCCATCAGATAGCGCAGGCGTTCGGCCGGGTACGCCGGGTCCAGCGGCACGTAAGCGCCGCCGGCCTTGAGGATCGCCAGCAGGCCAATGATCATTTCCGGCGAACGCTGCATCGCCAGGCCAACCCGCACTTCTGGGCCGATGCCCAGTGCGCGCAGGCGATGGGCCAATTGGTTGGCGCGACGGTTGAGTTGGTCGAAGCTCAATTCCAGATCATTGAAGATCAGCGCGGTGGCGTCCGGGCGAACAACGGCCTGGGCCTCGATCAACTGATGCACGCAGAGCGGGTTTTCCGACGCGGTGAATGCGGGATTCCACTCCACTAACTGTTGCGCGCGTTCCGGCGCGGTCAGCAGGTCCAGTTCACTCAATGCAGCGTGTGGTGCAGCGACCATGGCGGCCAGCAGCGCGGCCAAATGCTCGCTCATGCGGGCAATCGCCTCGGCGCTGAAGTGGCTGCACTGGTAGCTCCAGTTCAGGCTGAGCTGGCTTTCGGCAGTGGCCGCCAGCGTCAGCGGGAAGTTAGTGCGCTCATGGTTCTGCGGGATCGAGAAGCTCAAACCTGCCGGCGCACCCTGTTGCAGGGCTTCGGCGACCGGGAAGTTTTCGAACACCAGCAGGCTGTCGAACAGTGGTTCGCCGGCACGCCCGGCCCAGCGCTGAATGTCACCCAACGCGGTGAATTCATGCTCACGCAATTCCAGGTTCTGCGCCTGCAAGCGGGTCAGCCACTGGCCGACGCTTTCAACCGCGTCCGGGCTGCTGATCACCGGCAAGGTGTTGATGAACAGGCCGAGCTGGCTTTCAGCACCCGGTAAGTCCACCGGACGCCCGGCAACGGTCGCGCCAAACGCGACGCTGCGTTGACCGCTGTAGCGTTGCAGCAGCAGTGCCCAGGCACCTTGGACCAAGGTGTTGAGGGTGACCTTTTGCTGACGGGCAAAGTCGCTGAAGCGTTTGCTGATGGCGACATCGAAGGTCTGGCGATGATCGGCAAATTCCGCCGTCGACAGGTTTTTACTGTCGCCATGGGCCAGGCTCTGGGCCAACAGGGTCGGGTTGTCGAGGGTCGCCAGTTGCTCGCGCCAGAACAGCTCGTCGGCTTGCGCATCCTGACGCTGCAACCAGCCGATGTAGTCGGCAAAACGCCCAATCGACGCCTGCACGTCTTGCCCGGCATAACGCTGCAGGACTTCGCTCAACAGCAGCGAATTACTCCAGCCATCGAGCAACAAGTGATGGTGGGTGTAGATCAGTTGCTGACGCTCATCGTCCAGTCGCACCAGGGTCAAACGCATCAGCGGCGCGCGGGTCGAATCGAGCTGCAAGCGTTCGCTGTCGATCAGTTGAACCAACGCTTCGGCCTGATCGCTGCGGTTACGCCAGTCGAGACAAGTCATCGGCAATTGCAGGTGTCTATGCACCAACTGCACCGGCGCTTCGAAGCCGTCGGGAAAGTGGAAACTGCTGCGCAGGATCGGATGAGTGTCGAGTACCGCTTGCCACGCGCGGCCCAGCCGTTCGGCATCGAGCCCGCGGGCTTCGACGCTGAGTTGGTTCACATAGGCGCCGGACTCCGACTCGTACAAGCTGTGGAACAACAAACCGGCCTGCATCGGCGACAGCGGATACAGGTCCTCGATTTGCGCCGGAGGTACTGGCAGACCATCGAGTTGCGCTTGAGTCAGACGCGCCAACGGGAAGTCCGCCGGGGTCACGCCGCCCGCTCCATCGCTGAGGCAATGGGCGATCAGCGCCAGCAACTCGCTGCGGAAGTCCGCGGCCAGCGCTTCGATTTCGCGCAGGTCGAAGCATTCACGGCTGAAGGTCCAGTCCAGCTTCAGTTCGCCGCCATACACCTGACCATCCACTGACAACCAGTTCGGCAACGGTGCATCGGTGGATTGCGCGGCACCGCTGGATTCGCGAGCCGGGGTGAACAGCGCGTCCTCGGCAAAGCTCTGATCGAACTGGCCGAGGTAGTTGAACGTCACCCGCGCTTGCGGCAACGCGGCCAGCGCCGCTTGGCTCGCGGCATCACCCATGTAGCGCAACAGGCCGTAACCCATGCCTTTGCCGGGGATTTCGCGCAGTTGCTGCTTGATCGCCTTGATCGAACCCGAAAGGTCGGCGGTCGGCGTCAGGCGCACCGGGAACAGGCTCGAGAACCAGCCGACGGTGCGGGTCAAGTCGATGTCGTCGAACAGCTCTTCGCGGCCATGGCCTTCGAGCTGAATCAGCGCCGATGCATCGCCGGTCCAGCGGCTGAGGGTGCGGGCCAGTGCGGTCAGCAGCAGGTCGTTGACTTGAGTGCGGTAGATCGCTGGCGCCTGTTGCAGCAACTGGCGAGTCTGCTCGCGGTCCAGGCCGATGCTGACGCCCTGGCGCAGATGCCCTGCCTGACTGGCTTGAGCGTTGGCGGCTGGCAACGAATCATTGGCGACGCTCAGTTGCGCCTGCCACCAATCCAATTCACCGGCAGCGGCTTCGGAGCGGGCATAGGCGTCGAGTTTCTCGGCCCAGGCCTGGAAGGCGCTGGTCTTCGGTGGCAGCTCTTGCCCTTGATAGGCGGCCTGCAAATCTTCCAGCAACACCCGCCAGGACACACCGTCCACCGCCAAGTGGTGGATCACCAACAGCAACCGCTGGGAACCATCCGCCTGGACGATCAACGCCACGCGCAGCAGCGGACCGTCTTGCAGGCTGAGGCTGCGCTGGGCTTCGTCGCACACCGATTCCAGCGACGCATCGCTGGCCACGCGAGCGGTCCAGAGCATGTCGATCACATCGGCGCTGTCGGCCCCGACATACCGCGCCGACCAATGGCCGTCGACCTGACTGAAGCGCAAACGCAGCGCATCGTGTTGCTTGAGCAGGCGTTGCAGCGCCGCTTGCAGGCGCGGCAATTCGAGGGTTTCACGCGGCGTCAGCAACACGGCTTGGTTCCAGTGCGCGCGTTGCGGAATCGACTCGTCGAAGAACCAGCGCTGGATCGGCGTGAGTTTCTGCACACCGTCCACCGGCCCTTGTTGCGCCAGCGGTGCAGCCTGTTCTTTCACTACCGCGGCCAGCGCTTGCAACGTCTGCTGCTGGAACAGGTCGCGCGGTTGCAGGCTCAGACCCGCACGGCGCGCGCGGCTGACCACTTGAATCGAAATGATCGAGTCGCCGCCCAGTTCAAAGAAGTTGTCCTGACGCCCGACCTGCTCCACGCCCAACACGTCCTGCCAGATCTGCGCCAGCACCTGTTCATGTTCGCTGCGTGGCGCTTCGAACGCGCGTTGACTGATCTGTGCGGTCGGCGCGGGCAGGCGTTTGCGGTCGAGTTTGCCGTTGGGGCTCAGCGGCATTTGCTCGATCAGCACGGTCTGCGCCGGCACCATGTAATCCGGCAGGCTGGCGAGCAAATGGCTTTTCAGGGTTTCGCGCCACGCGCCTTGCTGCTCGGCATCGGCGCTGACCAAGGCTCGATCTTGCGGCACGATGTACGCAACCAGTTGCTTGCCGCTCGGGCCGTCGAGGGCCAGCAACACGGCTTCCTGCACGTCCGCATTTTCTTGCAGACGCGCTTCGATTTCACCCAGTTCGATGCGCAAACCGCGAATCTTCACTTGATGGTCGATACGCCCGCAGTAGTCGATGGCGCCGTCAGCGCGATAGCGCGCCAGGTCACCGGTGCGGTACAGGCGCTCGCCGCTGCCGAACGGATCGACCACGAAACGTTCCGCAGTCAGCGCGCCACGACGGTGATAACCGCGAGCCAGACCGATACCGCCCAGGTACAACTCGCCCACCGCGCCCAGTGGCAACGGTTGCAGTTCGCTGTCGAGGATGCAGGTGCGCAGGTTGGCAATCGGGCGGCCGATCGGCACGCTGTCGCGGCCCTCTTCCACGCAGGTCCAGTGGGTCACGTCGATGGCCGCTTCGGTCGGGCCATAGAGGTTGTAGAGGTTGGCTTGCGGCAGGCTGCGCAGCGTCTGGCGTTGCAGTTCCATCGGCAGCGCTTCACCGCTGCAAATGATCCGTTGCAGCGAGGTGCAGGCCAGCGCTTCGTCGGCACTGATAAACGCCGAGAGCATCGACGGCACAAAGTGCAGCGTGGTGATCGCCTGTTCGACGATCAACGCGGCCAGACGTTGCGGATCGCGATGCTCGCCCGGCGCGGCGATCACCAGGGTGGCGCCCTTCATCAGCGGCCAGAAAAACTCCCACACCGACACGTCGAAACTGAACGGTGTTTTTTGCAGCACGCGGTCGCTCGGCAACAGGTTGTAGGCTTGCTGCATCCACTCCAGACGGTTGTGCAGCGCCACATGGCGGTTGCCCGCGCCCTTGGGTTTGCCGGTGGAGCCGGAGGTGTAAATCACGTAAGCAAGGTTTTCTGCGACAGCGAGGTTTGGTAGATCGGTGCCCGGTAGATCGCTCAACCAATCGGCTTCGCTGTGCAGGCACAAGGTGCGCACGTTGTCCGGGGTCGGCAGTTGCGCCAGCAGGTGCTCTTGAGTCAGCAACAACGAAATGCCGCTGTCCTCAATCATGTAGCTCAGGCGATCAATCGGGTATTCCGGGTCCAGCGGCACATACGCGCCGCCGGCCTTGAGGATCGCCAAAAGGCCGACGACCATTTCAAACGAGCGGTCGCAGGCAATCCCCACCAGCACTTCCGGGCCGACACCCTGGGCGCGCAAGTGATGGGCCAGACGGTTGGCACGCAAATTCAGCTCGGCGTAACTCAGGTGCTGCCCCTGGAACACCAGCGCTGTCGCCTCACCGTTTTCAACCACGCGTTCTTCGAAATGGCGTTGCACGCAGACTTCGCCCGGATAGGCCTGAGCGGTGTCGTTGAGGTCATCCAGAATGCGCAGGCGCTCGTCGGCATCCAGCAGCGGCAACTCGGCAAGCGGGCATTGCGGGTTCGCCAGCACGCCGGTCAACAAATTGCGCCAATGACGCGCTAAATGCTCGATGCGCTCGGCGTCGAACAGATCGGTGGCATACGTCAGGCTGGCGAACAGCTTGTCGCCCTCCTCCTGCGTGTCCAGTTGCAGGTCGAATTGCGTGGTGTGCGCCGTGGCGTTCAGCGCTTCGACGCGCAGGCCCGCGAGCAAGCCGCTGACCGCCGCCGGTTTGGCTTGCTGGTGGTTGAACATCACCTGGAACAATGGGCTGTGGCTCAGGCTGCGTTCACCTTGCAGCGCCTGCACCAGACGCTCGAACGGCAAGTCCTGATAATCCTGGGCATCCAGCGACGCCGCGCGGGTCTGGTCGAGCAATTGGCTGAACGGCAGACGTCCGTCCAGTTCAGCACGCATCACCTGAGTGTTGACGAAGAAGCCGATCAGGCCACGGGTTTCCGCGCGATTACGGTTGGCAATCGGCACGCCAACGCGCAGGTCGGACTGACCGCTGTAGCGATAGAGCAAGGCCTGGAAACTCGCCAGCAACAGCATGAACGGCGTGACGCCGCGCTGTTTGGCCAGGCTCATCAAACCGCTGGCCAACGTTGCATCGAGGGCGAAATCCAGACGCGCACCGCGCTGGCTTGGCTGCGCCGGGCGTGGGCGGTCGGTAGGCAACTCCAGCAGCGGTTGTTCGCTGCCCAGTGTTTCGCGCCACCAGTTGAGTTGACGCTCCAGTTCCCCCGCTTCCATCCAGCGACGTTGCCACAGGGCGTAGTCGGAATATTGAATCGGCAACGCTTCCAGCGCGGCGTTTTGCCCTTGGCTATGGGCGGCGTAGAGCCGGGAAAACTCCTCCACCAACACACCCATCGACCAGCCATCGGTGACGATGTGGTGCAAGGTCAGCAACAGCACATGGTCTTCGGCATCGAGTTGCAACAGGCTGACTCGCAACAGCGGACCGTGCTGCAGATCGAACGGTCGGGCGATGTCCTGCTCGACCGCTTTCATGGCCAGATCGAGACGCTGTTCCTGAGGTTCATCGCGCAGGTCGATCTGTTCAATCGGCAGCGAAGTGAACCCGGCCAGCGTCTGCACCACCTGACCGTCATCCTCGACGAATCGGCTGCGCAAACTCTGATGCCGCTCCAGCAGCACGTCAAAACCCTGCTGCAACGCCGCGACATCCAGCGGCCCGTGCAAACGCAACGCGGCAGGAATGTTGTACGCCGAGCTCTGCGGATCAAGCTGCCAGAGGAACCACTGGCGCTGCTGCGCATACGACAATTCGAAGGTCGCTTGCGGCTCGGCAGCGGGCGGAATCGGCAGTTGGCCAAAACTCACGCCCTGCTCTTGCATGCGTAACAGAAACTCGCGGCGCTTGTCGGCAGGCAGGCCGGCGAAACGGGTGGCGATACGCTGGGCAGTGCTGTGTTCCATCAGTTGATCTCCATCTCGTCGAGAAGCGACTCAAGCGCATCAAGACGTGCATCGTTGTCAGCCGGGGCGTGTTGCCCGGCCATGGCGGCATAAGCCTGAAGGTCGGTGGATTCGAACAGCGCGCGCAGCGGCAGCTCGATGCCCAGTTCCAGTTCCACACGGGCACTGGCCTGGGCGGCGAGCAACGAATGCCCGCCCAGTTCAAAGAAGTTGTCGCGTCGGCCGATCTGCACCACGCCCAGCACGCTGGCCCAGATGTCGGCCAGTTGCCGTTCGAGGTCGCCCTCGGGGGCTTCGAACGGGCGTTGCCATTCCTGAGCGTCAGGCACCGGCAAGGCCTTGCGGTCGAGCTTGCCGTTGCCGGTCAGCGGCAAGGCATCCAGCAACAACCAGTGGCTCGGCACCATGTAGTCCGGCAGATCCACCTTGAGCGCGGCGCGCAAGTTGTCGCGCCAGGCGATCGGGTCGTGCGGGGTTTGCTCGGCCACGACGTAGGCGCACAACTGCGGGCCGCCGTCGCCGGTATGCACGCTCAACACCGCTTGGCGCACGCCCGGTTGGGCCAGCAGCGCGGCTTCGATTTCACCCAGTTCGATGCGAAAACCACGGATCTTCACTTGCTGGTCGATCCGGCCGAGGTAATCGATGCTGCCGTCGGCACGCTGACGCGCGAGGTCGCCGCTGCGATAAAGGCGCTGCGAAGCCTCGAACGGGCTCGGCACGAAGCGTTCAGCCGTCAGGCCGAAACGCCCGTGATAACCGCGCGCCAGGCCGGCGCCGGCGATGTACAACTCGCCCGCCACGCCCACCAGCACCGGTTGCAACTGGCTGTCGAGCAAGTACCAGCGCAGGTCGCGGATCGGCAGGCCAATCGGGCTTTGGGCCTTGCCGTCGAGGTCGGCCAGGCGGATGGCGCGGTAGGTCACGTGCACCGTGGTTTCGGTGATGCCGTACATGTTGACCAGGGTTGGCTGTTGATCGCCGAAGCGTTCGAACCATGGACGCAGGCTCGCGACTTCCAACGCTTCGCCGCCGAAAATCACCTGACGCAACGCCAGGTTGCGCTCGCTGGCGCAGGCAATCGGCAACAACTGGCGGAACGCGGTCGGGGTCTGGTTCAACACCGTCACGCCTTCATCACAGAGCAAGCGATGGAACTCTTGCGGCTCGCGGCTGATGTAATACGGCACGATCACCAGGCGCCCGCCGGTGCACAGCGAACCGAACAGCTCCCACACCGAGAAATCGAAGGCGTAGGAGTGGAACAGCGTCCAGACATCGTTCGGGCCGAAGTTGAACTCGGCAGCGGTGGCCGTGAGCAGACGCCCGACGTTGCCGTGGCTGAGCAATGCGCCCTTCGGCCGACCGGTGGAACCGGAGGTGTAGATCACGTAAGCGAGGTTTTCCGGGGTCGCCAGCGCTGGCAGGTTGTCGGCGCTGAAGGCCTCCAGTTGCAACGACTCCAGGCTCAGCACCTGCACGCCGTCGCGGGCCGGTAAACCGTCGATCAAGTGTTGTTGGGTCAGCAGCAACGTGATGCCGCTGTCTTCGATCATGTAGCTCAGGCGCTCGGCCGGGTATTGCGGATCGAGCGGAACGTAGGCGCCGCCGGCCTTGAGAATCGCCAGCAACCCGACCACCAGCGGCATCGCCCGTTCGGTGGCGATGCCGACGCGCACCTCTGGGCCGACACCCTGTTCACGCAGTTTGCGCGCCAGTCGGTTGGCCTGAGCGTTGAGCGCGGCGTAGGTCAGTTGCTCGCCTTCGTAGACCAACGCGATTGCGTTCGGCCGCTCGGCCGCCTGGGCTTCGAACAAGTGGTGCAGGGTTGGCGACGGCGGTTGCGCCTGGAACGTCGGGTTCCAGTGCTGAATCAACGCATCGCGTTGCGGGGCTTGCAGCAACGGCAGTTCGGCGACGCGTTGCTGTGGATCTTTGACCACCGCACGCAGCAGGTTCAGCCACTGCTCGGCGAGGCGGTTTATCGACGCCTCGTCGTACAGGTCAGTGGCGTAAGTCAGACTGGCATCGAGTTCTTCGCCCTGCTCTTGAGTGTCGAGCACCAGATCGAATTGCGTGGTGTGTTGCTGCCAGTGCAGACGTTCAACGTTCAAGTCTGCAACCGTGCGCTCAACGCTCGCGCCCAGTTGTTGCTGGTGGTTGTAGAGCACCTGGAACAATGGGCTGTGATTGAGGCTGCGGTCCGGCTGCAAGGCGTCGACCAGCTGCTCGAACGGCAAGTCCTGATTGGCCTGAGCGCCCAATGCCACGCGTTTGAGCTGTTGCAGCAAGGTGCTGAAAGTCTGCTGCCCATCGATCTCGGCACGCAACACTTGGGTGTTGATGAAGAAGCCAATCAGGCCTTCGGTTTCCAGGCGCGAACGCCCGGCACTCGGCACGCCGACGCTGATGCTCGACTGCCCGCTCTGGCGATGCAGCAAGGTCTGGAAACTGGCCAGCAACAGCATGAACAACGTCACCTGTTGTTCCTGGGCACGGTGACGCAAACCAGCGAGCAATTCGCGATCAACGTTCAGCACCAGGCTGGCACCGCGCTCGGTGCGACGGGCCGGACGGGTCAGTTCACTCGGTAACTCCAGCGGCGTTTGGCTGCCCGCCAGTTGCTCGCTCCACCATGTCAGTTGACGTGCGCCCTCGCCCGCCTCCAGCCAGTCACGCTGCCAACGGGCGTAGTCGCTGTAGTTCACCGGCAGGCTCGACAGGTTCGCAGCCTTGCCTTCGACGGCCGCCCGATACAGCGCGCTGAATTCATCGACCATGACCTGCATCGACCAGCCATCGGCAGCGATGTGGTGCACGGTGAGCACCAGCACGTGTTCGTCAGTGTTCACTTGCAGCAGCAACACGCGCCACAGCGGACCGTTGCGCAGGTCAAACGGACGGGCGATTTCTTCGGCTACGGCATTGTCGATCGACGACTGATCGAGCGTGCGTTCATCCAGTTGCAGCGCCAGATTGTCGTGCAGCACCGGACGCGCCTGCTGGCCGTCCTGCTCAAAGGTTGTGCGCAGGGTTTGGTGACGGGCCTGCAGTTGAGTGAAGGCTTCGCGCAGGGCTTCGCGATTCAGCGAGCCCTTCAGGCGTAGCGCGGCGGGAATGTTGTAGGCCGAACTCTGTGGGTCCAGCTGCCAGAGAATCCATTGGCGCTGTTGGGCGTAGGACAGAATTTGTGGCTGATCGACCGACGCACGTTGCAGAACCGGTTGGCCGCTGACGTTCGCCAGTGCTGCACGTTCGGAAAATTCCGCCAGATTCGCGGCGGAGAACAGACTGCTCACCGACAGTTCAAGCTGCAACTGCTGACGCACGCGAGAGATCACCTGAAGCACCAGCAGCGAGTGTCCGCCCAGCTCGAAGAAGTTGTCGTCACGGCCCACTTGCTCGAGTTGCAACACCTCTTGCCAGATCAGCGCGAGTTGCGTTTCCAGCCCTTCGGCCGGGGCCACGAAGTCACGTTGTGCATCGGTGGCTTCCGCACGCGGCAAGGCTTTGCGGTCGAGTTTTCCGTTGTTGTTGAGCGGCAGTTTGGCCAGAAGAATCAGGTGGCTTGGCACCATGTATTCAGGCAACGACTGGCGCAGAACGGCTTTGAGTCCTTCCAGATAGTCAGCCTGAGAGGCTACCGCGCCGCTAGCCACGACATACGCCACCAGTTGCGTGCCGTCCTGAGCGATAACCGCCGCTTCGCGCACCTCCTCCCGAGCTTGCAGGCAGGCTTCGATCTCGCCCATCTCGATGCGGAAACCGCGGATCTTCACTTGATGGTCGATACGGCCGACGTATTCCAGATTCCCTTCAGCGTTGTAGCGCGCCAGATCGCCGCTGCGGTACAGCCGCGCGCCCGGCTCACGGGCGAATGGGTCCGGTAGGAAGCGTTCAGCGGTTAGCGCCGGGCGGTCGAAGTAGCTCTGAGCGAGGCTTGCCTGGGCACCGATGCACAGTTCACCGACGCCACCGTTGGGCAACAACTGACCGGCCGTGTCCAGTACATACAGCGCGCGACCGGCGATAGCACGACCAATCGGAATGCCGAACGCATCGCTGGCATCTTCGAGATGGCATTCATGAACACTGGACACCACGGTCGCCTCGGTCGGGCCGTAGGTGTTGAGCAATCGCACATGGCTCAAACCAGCCTGATGCCACAAACGCAGACCTTCGACCGACATCGCTTCGCCGCCGACGTGAACCTGACGCAAATCACCCAGGTTGCGCACCACACCGCTCGCGCATTCGCGGGCCAGCAAGTACCAGTAAGCCGCCGGCAAATCCGCCACGGTCACGCCTTGCTGGACGATTTCGGCGGCGAGGCGGCCGGCGTCCCACACATCATCGCCACGCATGATCAACGCCGCGCCGACACACAGCGCCGGGAAGCACTGCTCGACGAAGCCATCGAAACTGAAGGTCGCGAACTGCAACACGCGGTCCGACGCCGACAGCATCGAATAGTCGGCTGCGGTCTGGCAGAACTCGCGCAGCGCGGCATGGGCGATGGCCACGCCTTTGGGTTGTCCGGTGGAGCCGGAGGTGTAGATGACGTAGGCCAGGTCTTCGGCGACGGGTCTATCGCTATCGCGAGCAAGCTTTGCTCCTACAGGGGCTGCGTTGTCGTCGAGGGTGAGACGGAGCACGCCTGGCATGTCCTCCAATAGGCCGGACTCGCACAGCAGCACGTCGAGGCGGCTGTCGTCGATCATGTACGCCTGGCGTTCGGCCGGGTATTTCGGGTCCAGCGGCACATAGGCCGCGCCGGATTTGAGCACCGCCAGCAGGCTGACGATCAATTGCGGACCACGGTTCAGGGCCAGGCCGACACGCTTGCCCGGACCGGCACCGTTTTCGATCAAGCGATGGGCCAGGCGGTTGGCCTGCGCGTTCAATTGGCCATAGTTCAAAGTCTGACCATCGACCTGCAATGCCATCGCTTCTGGGGTGGCGGCGGCCTGAGCGGCGATTTGTTCGTGTACCAAAAGCGTTGTGGATAACTGAACCGCGGCCGGTTGGCTGACCGCAAGCACAGCGGCTTTGCCATCGACATCGAGCAGTTCCAGCGTGCCCAGTGCCGCGTCCGGCTGCGCCACCAGTTGCGTCAGCAGATGCTGCAGATTGGCCGACAACTCAGCGACCTGCGCCGCACTGAACCGTGCCGCGTCGTAGCTGAAGTCCAGGCTCAGGCCTTCGCCCAGTTCGATGCCCAGGGTCAGCGGATAGTGCGTGCGTTCGTGGTTGTGCAGGTTGCCGAACGACAGCCCGGCCGGCGCGCCCTGTTTCAGCGCCTCGGCCACCGGGAAGTTTTCGAACACCAGCAGGCTGTCGAACAGCGCCGAACCCTGCTGCCCCGCCCAGCCCTGAATATCGTAAAGCGGCACATGCTCAAACTCGCGCATGGCCAGGTTCAACCCTTGCAACTCGCCCAGCCATTGGCTGACGGTTTGATCCGGCTTCATCGCGCACACCAGCGGCAGCGTGTTGATGAACAGGCCGAGCTGCTCTTCGATCCCCGGCAGCGGAGCAGAACGCCCAGCGACCGTGGCGCCGAAAACGACGCAATCCTGACCGGTGTAGCGTTGCAGCAACAGGCTCCACGCCGCTTGCAGCAAGGTGTTGAGGGTGACTTTCTGCTGACGGGAGAACTCGGCCAGACGCAGGGTCGCGCGGCTGTCGAGGACGACGCGGTATTCCTCACTACCCTCGGCACCCACCGGCGGCCGCAAGGCTTCGGCCAGTAACGTCGGCGCTTCCAGCGGTGCCAATGCCGCTTTCCAGAACTGCTCGCCAGCGACGGCCGATTGCTGCTGCAACCAGCCCAGATAATCGCGGTATTGCCCGGTCGGTGCCGGCAGCGATTGCCCGGCGGCGTAGTGCTGGATCACTTCGGCCAGCAACTGTGCGTTGCTCCAGCCGTCCATCAAAATGTGGTGACTGGTGTAGATCAGGTGCCAGTCATGGACGCCCGTGCTGACAAGCTTCAAGCGGAAGAGCGGCGCGCTGCCCAGTGCAAAACCCTGGGCGCGTTCGGCGTCGGCCAGCGCATCGGTGTCGGTCGCTTCAAGCACTTCAAGCGGCAACGCGACGTTGCGGACAATCGCCTGGTGCGCGGTGTCGAGGCCTTGCCAGTGGAAGCTGCTGCGCAGAATGTCATGACGCTCCAGCGCGGTTTGCCAGGCCTGAGCGAATCGCTGCGGATCGAGTCCTTGAATGTCCAGACGCAGCTGACTGATGTAGGCACCGACTTCGGGTTCGTACAACGTGTGGAACAGCATGCCCTGCTGCATCGGCGACAGTGGATAAAGGTCTTCAAGCGTCGCGACCGCCACTGGCAATCCATCGAGCTGCGCCTGACTGATGCGCGCCAAAGGGAAGTCCGACGGTGTGGCTTGCGGCGCTTCAACGGCACAGCAGTGATCGATCAACGCGTTGAGTTCCAACGCGTAATCGTCCGCCAGACGCTGGATGGTCGCGGCGTCGAACATCTCGCGGCTGAAGCCCCAGCTCAGCGACAACTCACCGCCGTAGACCTGGCCTTCGACCGTCAGCCAGTTGCCCAGCGGTGCCGATGGATCTTGCGCGATACCGTTGCCTTCGGTGGACGGCACAAACATCGCCGCATCATCGAACTGACGGTCGAACTGCCCCAGATAGTTGAAGGTGATACGCGGTTGCGGCAACGCGGCAAGTTCGGCGCGAATCGCCGATGTGCCAAGGTAGCGCAGCGCGCCGTAGCCCAGGCCTTTGTCCGGCACGGCACGCAGTTGTTCTTTGATGGATTTGATCGACGCGCCGAGATCGCTGGACGGCATCAGATTGACCGGGAACAGGCTGGTGAACCAACCGACGGTGCGGGTCAGGTCGATGTCATCGAACAGGTCTTCGCGGCCATGGCCTTCAAGCTGGATCAGCGTGCTGCCCTGCCCGCTCCAGCGGCAAACCGCGCGAGCCAGGGCGGTCAGCAGCAGGTCGTTGACCTGGGTGCGATAGGCCGCCGGGGCCTGTTGCAGCAATTTTCGGGTTTGCTCGGCGTCGAGTTTGAGTTCGAGTTTGTGTTCGAAGCGGTTTTCCAGCGCGCCGGTTGGGCGATCGCACGGCAGATCGCTCGGCGCGTTTTTCAGTTGGGTCTGCCAGTGTCCGAGGCTGTTTTCAAAGACTGGCAGATGATCCTGCAAGCGAGCGACCCAGCGCTGAAAGGTGCTGGTTTTCGCCAGCGACACATTACCGCCGCTATAGAACTGCTGAAGGTCTTCGAGCAACACGCGCCAGGAAACACCGTCCACCGCCAGGTGATGAACGACCAGCAGCAAACGCTCGGTACCGTCGGCCATCGCAACCAGCAGCGCGCGCATCAGCGGGCCATTTTGCAAATCGAGACTGCGTTGGGCTTCGTCGCACAAGGCGTTGAGTTCCGCGACCGATTGCGCCTGACGCTGCCACAACACTGATTCAGTGGTCGGCGCGGCGTAAGCCTGCTGCCAACCTTCGGCGGTTTGTTCGTAACGCAGGCGCAAGCTGTCGTGATGGGTCAGCAATTGCTCAAGCGCGCGATCCAGCACCTCGACGTTCAACGCCTCGCGCGGCACCAGCAGCAGCGACTGGTTCCAGTGCTGACGCTCAGGAATGGCTTGCTCGAAAAACCACTGTTGCACCGGTGCCAGCGCCACCGCGCCCACCGCAGGACCTTGTTCGACCAGCGGCTGCTCGCCGCTGCGGGCGGCCTGGGCCAGGCTGCGGATGGTCTGATGCTGGAACAGGTCTTTGGGGCTCAACACGATCCCGGCCTGACGCGCACGGCTGACCACTTGCATGGAAACGATGGAGTCGCCGCCCAGTTCGAAGAAGTTGTCTTCAAGACCCACATTTTCGATGGCCAACACGTCCTGCCAAATCGCGGCCAGGGATTTTTCCATCGCAGTGCGCGGCGCGACGTGTTCGCGTTGTTGCTGCGAGCCGTCAATCGCTGGCAAGGCCTTGCGGTCGAGTTTGCCGTTGGGGGTCAGTGGCAGCTGTTCGAGGAACAGCAGGAACGCCGGGACCATGTAGTCCGGCAGGTGTTGGCGCAGCGCGGTTTTCAAGGTTTCACGCTGGGTCGTTTGAGCGTCGATGTCGTCCAGTAACGCTGGATCGGCCGGCACGATGTACGCGACCAGTTGCTGACCGTTGACGCCGTCCTGCGCCAGCACCGCCAATTCACGCACGGCGTCCTGCTGCAACAGTCGCGCTTCGATTTCACCGAGTTCGATGCGGAAACCGCGGACCTTGACCTGATGGTCGATGCGACCGACGTATTGCAACGTGCCGTCGGCCTGATAACGGGTCAGATCGCCAGTGCGGTACAGGCGTTCGCCGGTGTTGGAGAACGGGTTCGGCACATATTTTTCGGCGGTCATGCCCGGACGTGCCAGGTAACCACGGGTGATGCCGGCGCCAGCCAGGTACAGCTCGGCGGACACGCCTTGCGGCACCGGTTGCAGGTCAGCGTCCAGCAAATAGCTGGCGGTGTGTTTCAGCGGTCGGCCGATGTTTGCGCGGCCAGCGGCCTCGCGGCGGGTCCAGGTCGAATAGGTGGTGTCTTCGGACGGACCGTACAAATCGTAGACATGCTCGACGGTCGACTGCTGATAAAGCGCCTCCACCAGGCTCTGCTTCAACGGCTCGCCGGCGAGGTTGATGATGCGCACGCTCGGCGGAATCTGCCCGTCGCGCTGCAACGCATTGATCGCCGACGGCACGGTGTTGATCAGGCGCACCTGATCACGGGCCGGCAGCTGTGGTAATTCCAGGGCATTGCGGGCGATGATCACCGAGCCGCCGTTGGCCAGGGTGACAAACAGCTCCCACACCGACAGGTCGAAGCAGACCGACGTCGAAGCCAATACGCCTTGGATGTCTTCACGGCTGTAAACCGATTTCGACCAGTCGATCAGCGCCAGCACGTTGCGGTGGGCGATGGCCACGCCTTTGGGTTTGCCGGTGGAGCCGGAGGTGTA
Organism: Pseudomonas sp. Irchel s3h14; assembly: GCF_900187425.1. Taxonomy (GTDB): domain Bacteria; phylum Pseudomonadota; class Gammaproteobacteria; order Pseudomonadales; family Pseudomonadaceae; genus Aquipseudomonas. Next base: position 37,475 of record NZ_FYDJ01000015.1, on the reverse strand, counting down.
GATCACGTAGGCGAGGTTGTCTGGTGTGACGCGAATCATCGGCGCACTACTTGGATAAGCGGCCCACTCCGTATCGTCCATCAGCAACACTTGCGTATCAGCCGGCACGTTCAATGTTGCGGCGACAGCTTGCTCAGTCAGCAGCACCAAAGCGCGGCTGTCTTCGAGCATGTAGGCAACGCGTTCGGCCGGGTAATCCGGGTCCAACGGCACATAAGCGCCGCCCGCCTTGAGCACCGCCAGCAGCGCCACCAACAGGTTGTCGGAACGTTGCATCGCCACGCCGACCCGGACTTCCGGCCCTACGCCCAGCTCGATCAGCTTGTTAGCCAGGCGATTGGCCCGATTATCGAGCTCGGAGTAAGTCAGCTGCTTCGTGGCAAAGGTCACCGCCAATGCATTCGGGTTCGCGACGACTTGCTGGCTGATCAGCTCATGAATGCACAGGTCTTGCGGGAAGCTTTCGTCAGCGCGGTTCCAGTCATGCACGATGCGCTGAAATTCGGCGCTCTCCAGCAATGGCAAATCACTGATGCGCTGCTGCGAATCACTGACCATGCCCTGCAACAAATGCGTCCAGTGCTGCGCCATGCGCGCGATGGTCGGCGCGTCGAACAGGTCGTTGGCGTAGGTCAGCGCGGCGTGCAGCTTGCCGCCCTTTTCGTAGGTATCCAGGGTCAGATCGAACTGGGTGGTGCGCCCTTCCCACTCGATCACGCCCAGCGCCAGACCGGACGCGGTGCTGACCGTGGAAATGTCCGCGACCTGCGGCTGGTGGTTGTACATCACCTGGAACAGCGGCGTGTGGCTGAGGCTGCGTTCCAGTTTCAGCGCCTCGACCAGGCGCTCGAACGGCAAGTCCTGATGGGCCTGGGCACCGAGGGCGGTTTCCTTGATGGCACGCAGCAAGTCGTCGACGCGGGTCTGGCCGTCGAGCTGGGTCCGCAGCACCTGGGTGTTGACGAAGAAGCCGATCAGGCCTTCGATCTCGGCGCGGTTGCGGTTGGCGATCGGCACGCCGACGCGGATGTCGGTTTGCCCGGTGTAACGGTGCAGCAGCGCGTTGAAGGCGCCGAGCAACAGCATGAACAGGGTGATGTTGTGTTTCTGCGCCGTGGCCCGCAGTTGCTCGGCCAACTGAGCGTCGACGGCGAACTCGTAACGGGTGCCGCGATAGCTCGGCATCGCCGGGCGCGGGTGATCGGTGGGCAGTTCCAGCACTGGGTGCTCGTCGCCCAGTTGCGCCTGCCAGTAGTCGAGTTGACGCGCTTGCTCGCCCGCCTCCAGCCAGCGACGCTGCCACAATGCATAGTCGCTGTACTGGATCGGCAAGGGCGCGAGTTGCGGTTGTGCGCCCGCCTCGAAGGCGTCGTAGCAGCGGATGAATTCGTCGATCAGCACGTTCATCGACCAGCCATCGGAAACGATGTGGTGCAGGGTCAATAGGAGGACGTGCTCCTGCTCGGCGAGTTTGAGCAAGGTGACGCGCAGCAATGGGCCGGTTGCCAGATCAAACGGCAGCACGGATTGCTGCTCGGCCGCGCTGGCGACTGCTTGCTCGCGTTCAATGGCCGGTAACGCGCTGAAATCCACCTGATCGATCACCAGCGGCGCACGCGCCGGCACTTGCAGCAAGGCGTCGTCGGCTTGGCGCTGGAACACCGTGCGCAGGGTTTCGTGACATTCAACGAGGCTGGCGAAGGCCTGTTCCAGCGCGGACAGGTTCAAGTGCCCGGTCAGACGCACCGCGCCCGGCAGGTTGTACGCGCCGCTTTGCGGGTCCAGCTGCCAGAGAAACCACATGCGTTGCTGGGCGTACGACAACGCCTGGCGATCTTCGGCTTCGACGCCGGCAGGAATGGGGAAACGGGCGAAATCAACGCCTTCCTTTTGCAAGGCCGCAAGGAACATCTGGCGCTTTTCCAGGGGCAACCCGATAAACCGGCGAGCAAGTTTCAAGGAGTCTTCAGCATTCATTTCTAAGCATCCGGATCAGTGGCGGGAAGCACAAAGGCACGTCGTCCCTATAAAACGAATGCAGACAGGAAAAATTAGCGAATGAGAACAAGTATCAGAAAGGAGGTGAGACAAGGGGTATGGCTGGATATGAGGCACCCCCTGTAGGAGCCGAGCTTGCTCGCGATAGCGGTGTATCTGTCGACATCGATGTTGAATGTCAGTCCGTCATCGCGAGCAAGCTCGGCTCCTACAGGTATTGCGTCAGGCGCTGACGGCCATGGCGTGCCGCCGATGGTGAACTTCCAGCTGATCCTTGATCACCCGCAACACCTTGGCTTCGTGCTCATGGATAAAGAAGTGTCCGCCAGCAAGCATGTCCACCGAAAAGCTACCGTGAGTTTCCTTGCTCCAGCCGATCAGTTGCTCAGTGGTGGCGCGATCAGCCTTGCCGCCGAGCACGTGAACCGGGCACCTGAGCAACGGACGCCGTTGCGGCTCAAAGCGCCCGCAAAGGAGAAAGTCCGCGCGCAGCACTGGCAGCGTCAGGCTCATCAGCTCGTCGTTGGCCAGCACCTCTTCACTGGTGCCGTTGAGGGTGCGCAATTGCTCGATCAATTCGGCATCGGTTTTGGGCTCGGCGAAACCCCGGTCGTAGTCGGCACGCAGGGTCGGTGCGGCGGTGCCCGAAGCGAACAGCGCCACCGGTTCCGGGCAGCCCAGCGAGCGAAATGCATGAGCCATCTCACAGGCGAGCAACGCGCCAAGGCTATGGCCAAACAGCGCATACGGCGCCTTGAGCGTGGCTTTTTGTTCCTGTGCGAGTTGCAGCGCCAGGCGTCGCATGTCGGTGTGCAAGGGTTCGCCAAACCGAGCGCCACGCCCTGGGAGTTCCACGGGTTGCAGCTTGAGCCACTCCGGTAGCTTGCGCCGCCAGCGGCTGTAGACCATGGCACTCGCGCCCGAATAAGGCAGGCAGAGCAATGTCAGCTGGGTCACCGGGTTTACCTCAAAAAGTTGTCTGTTAAGAGAACGGATGAGGCGCGACTTGAATTAGTCGGAGATCTAAATGTGGGAGCGGGCTTGCTCGCGAATGCGGTGTATCAGTCAGCGTTGATGTTGTTTGACCCACCGCATTCGCGAGCAAGCCCGCTCCCACATTTAGTCATCATTTCAAGTGGCGGAAGCTTTGCACTGCGGAACCGAGGACCACGGCGCCAGCGGCGACGGCGACCCAGAATCCGCTCCGGGCTCCAAATGTATCGATAAGCCAACCCGAACTGGCCGCACCGATCGCCACGCCAATGCTCAACCCGGTCACTAGCCAGGTCAGGCCTTCAGTGAGTTTGGCCGGCGGCACGATGCGCTCCACCAACGCCATCGCCACAATCAGGGTCGGCGCAAAAAACAGCCCGGCGACGAACACCGCCAGCGACAGCCCGAGAATGTTCGTCGCCAGCAGCAACGGCAGCGTGGTCACCGCCGTCGCCACTCCGCCGTACAGGAACAGTTGCGGCAACGGCAGTTTCGAGCGCAACGCCCCGAACGCCAGCCCGGCCATGCACGAGCCGATGGCATACACCGACAACACAATGCTCGCCGCCGCCGGCTGGCCCTGCTGCTGGGCGAACGCCACGCTGACCACATCCACCACGCCGACGATGGTGCCCATGGCGACCATCAACAGCATCAGCAACTGAATCTCGCTGGAACGAATGATCGAGGCCTGATGATGGTCTTCATGAGGATGAATCGCCGGCTCGGTGTCACGTTGCAGCACAAACGCCGTCACCCCGATCGCCAGCATCAGCAACGCCGCCAATGGTCCGGCTTCGGGGAACGCCACCACGCACAACCCCACCGACAGTGGCGGCCCGACAATAAAACAGACCTCGTCCAGCACCGACTCCAGCGCATAGGCGGTTTGCAGTTCAGGTTGGCCGCGATACACCTCGGTCCAGCGCGCCCGCACCATCGCCGACATGCTCGGCATGCACCCGGCCAGCGCGGCGAATACAAACAACGTCCACTGCGGCGCCTGCAAACGAGTGCAAAGCAACACCAACAGCAACGCCCCGCCACCGATCAGTGCCGAGACTGGCAAGATCCGGCGCTGCCCGAAACGGTCCACCAGCCGCGAGACTTGCGGCGCGCAAAACGCCGTGGCCAGGGCAAACGTGGCCGCCACTGCGCCAGCCAATCCGTAGCCACCCTGCAACTGCGAGAGCATGGTGATCAGGCCGATGCCGGTCATGGAAATCGGCATGCGCGCGATCATCCCGGCCAGCACAAAAGCGCTGCTGCCTGGGGCTTTGAACAGCTCGCGGTAAGGGTTTGCCATAGGTGCAGGTCTCAACAAGGGCCTGCAAGTTGCCATAAACGCGGGTTGAGGGGAAAGCAGCCAATTGTTGGTTGAATGTTAAGGCCCCACAAGTTGATCGTTCCCACGCTCCGCGTGGGAATGCAGCCAGGGACGCTCTGCGTCCCAAATGGACGCGAAGCGTGGGAACGATCAGGCGGTCAGGTGACGAATCTTTCACGGTTCGTCGTGAACTCTCATCACCGCCCGCCAGTCAGCTAGTTAAGCCCTCGACACAAGGCTCCCGGAGTTTCGCGGCAATGGCTGATCATCATCCCGAACGACAAAGCGCCATCGACGCCCACGGCATCATCGGCGACATGCGCAGCGCGGCACTGGTCAACGATAAAGGCAGCGTCGACTTTTTCTGCTGGCCGGAATTCGACAGCCCGTCGATCTTCTGCTCGCTGCTGGACACCCCCGAGGCCGGCATCTTTCAACTGTCGCCGGACCTGCCCGATGCCCGCCGCGAACAGATTTACCTGCCCGACACCAATGTGCTGCAAACCCGTTGGCTCAGCGACCGCGCAGTCGTCGAAGTCACTGACCTGCTGCCCATCGGCGACAGCGAAGATGCCACGCCGATGCTGATGCGCCGGGTGCGTGTGGTCAGCGGCCAGGCAACGTTTCATATGCGCTGTGCCGTGCGTCATGACTACGCTCGCGCCAAGACCCGCGCACGCATGGATGAAGAGGACGTGACCTTCGAGGCCGCCAATCAGCCGTCCCTGCGCCTGTCTTCGGATCAGGCTTTACGCATAGACGGCCATGCGGCAGTCGCCGAATTCACCCTCGAACAGGACCAGAGCGCCGAATTCCTGCTCGGCGGTATCGACGACCCGCGGTTCAAGGAAGGCGCCGCCGCGATCTGCCTGGAACGTACCCTGAAGTTCTGGCGCGACTGGATTGGCCAATCCAACTACCGCGGCCGCTGGCGGGAAATGGTCAATCGCTCGGCCCTGGCGTTGAAGCTGCTGACCTCGCGCAAACATGGCGCAATCCTCGCCGCCGCTACCTTCGGCCTGCCGGAAACACCTGGCGGCGAGCGCAACTGGGATTACCGCTACACGTGGATCCGCGACGCCTCGTTCACCGTCTATGCGTTCATGCGCCTGGGCTTCGTTCAGGAAGCCAACGACTACATGCGCTGGCTGCGCGGGCGGGTCAGCGATTGCCACGGCAAACCGATGAAACTCAACATCCTCTATGCCATCGATGGCCGCCAGGAACTGCCGGAAACCGAACTCTCGCACCTGTCCGGTCATGGCGGTGCAACACCGGTACGGATCGGCAATCAGGCTTACGACCAGGTCCAGCTCGACATCTTCGGCGAGCTGATGGACGCGGTTTACCTGGTCAACAAATATGGCGACGCCATCTCCCATGAAGGCTGGAAACACACGGTGGAAGTGGTCGATCAGGTCTGCGAAACCTGGGAGCAAAAGGACGTCGGCATCTGGGAGATGCGCGGCGAACAGCATCACTTCCTGCACTCGCGGCTGATGTGCTGGGTCGCTCTGGACCGAGCCATTCGCCTCGCCTCAAAACGCTCACTGCCCGCCCCGTTCGCCCGCTGGGACCAGACCCGACAAGCGATCTACGCCGACATCTGGGAAAACTTCTGGAACGAAGAACGCGGGCATTTCGTTCAGTACAAGGGTGGTACCGCCCTCGACGGCTCGATGCTGCTGATGCCGCTGGTGCGCTTCGTCAGCGCCAAGGACCCGCGCTGGCTTGCGACCCTCGACGCCATCGAAAAGAATCTGGTGCGCGAAGGCATGGCTTACCGCTATCGCAATGACGACACCCGGATCGACGGCCTCGATGGCACCGAAGGCGCCTTCGCCGCGTGCTCGTTCTGGTACGTCGAATGCCTGGCCCGCGCCGGCCAGGTGGAAAAGGCACATCTGGAGTTTGAACAGTTGCTGAGGTATGCGAACCCGTTGGGGTTGTACGCCGAAGAGTTCGACAGCCATGCGCGGCATCTGGGCAATACGCCGCAAGCGCTGACGCATTTGGCACTGATCAGTGCGGCGTGTTTTCTGGATCGGAAATTGAGCGGGGAGAAGAGTTTCTGGCAGCCGTGAGAGCACCTCGCCACAAGTTTGTGTAGTCCGAAGTCCTGCATTGCTTAAACAAAACCCGCATCCGCTACCGGAAAATCCTTTGTTGCCAGCCGTTACATCCACCCCTACCATCGACCGTCAACGGGTACAGCGGAGCTGTCCAACAAAACCCGAATTCAAGGAACCAGAATGACCCAGCGCATCCACCGCAGCATCGACGCCCCACTCCGGTCAGGCCTGAACCGGGATGAATTGTGGGAAGGCCAGGACAAGGGCCTGATCAAATGCTGGGAAATCGGCCGCCAACGCGCCGCCCGTTTCCCCGAACTCGCCCAACGCTGCCTTGCCGGCGAACTCCCGGTGCTGGGCTGGAAAGGTGGCGTCAGCCGCAGCCTGAAAAAACTCGAAAAATACGGATCCCTCAAGTACCTCGCCCAGTGGCAAGGGTTGCGCGGGGAAGATCTGGATGTTGATTTGGGTGAAGAACGGGCATTGACCTGTTCGCGGACCAACATGGTGGTGACGTTTACGCCGGATCGGTCGAAGTACTTCAATCAAGTTTCGGAAGTCGAGGCTTAGGCACCCTCACACCTGAAAATTCAGCCTGCTCCAAGCGCGGACAAATCACGATCACCTGCAAACTTTGGCGGTAGAACGACCCTGTCCGCTTGTTGACTGTTCTATCGCCGTAAAACTTTCGCTTCAAACAATGAGCATGGAGGCAACGCTCAGAGCGTTACTGGATCTGCTGGAGGGCTGACGCTGAAACGCTCGCGATAGGCCTGCGGGGTCACGCCCATGGCCCGCAGAAAACTGCGTCGAAGCGTCTCTTCGCTGCCGAAACCGCATTGCACCGCCACCCGTTTGATCGGCACGCCGGTATCGCTGAGCAAACGTCGGGCGGTCTCGACCCGAATCAGTTCGATGGCTCTCGCCGGAGTCTGGCCGGTGTCGGCGCGGTAGTGGCGGACGAAGCTGCGTTCGCTCATACCCGCCTGCAAGGCCAGGGTCGGAACGCCGAGATCCTTGGTAAGGTTTTCGCTGATCCAGGCGTGAAGTTCGTCGAAACGGTTGCCTTCCTTTTGCAAAGAGAGGGTCACGCTGAACTGCGACTGGCCGCCGGGACGTTTCAGGAACACCACCAGTTGCCGGGCAACTTCCAGGGCCATCGTGCGGCCGAGATCTTCTTCGACCATGGCCAGCGCCAGATCGATACCGGCGGTGACCCCGGCCGAGGTCCAGACCGGACCGTCATTGATGAAAATCGGATTGGGCTCAACCTGCAGCCGCGGATGCTGCTGCGCCAACTGCTCGCAACGGGTCCAGTGAGTGACCACCCGCCGGCCATCGAGCCAGCCGCTGGCCGCCAGCAAAAATGCCCCGGTGCACACCGACGATACCCGTCGACACCCCGTCGCATGTTCACGTACCCAGGCCACCAGCGGTTCATCTCGCGCCGCGTCGTAAACGCCCCAGCCACCGGCAATGATCAACGTGTCACTGCCCTCTTCGGGCAACGGCTCGGCCAACAGCGCCAACCCCGCCGACGACATTACCGCCCCGCCGCCGCTGGCAATCACCGTCGGCGCGTAAGGCGCCGGCAAGCCTTGCTGGCGGGAAATATCGTTGGCCGAGGCGAACACCTGCAACGGCCCGGTGACGTCGAGCAATTGCACATTGGCAAAGGCGAGCATATGAATGGTTTTCGGCATGATTGGCGTAATTCGTGGGGTTATTGGCGTATGCGCCAAATCCTACGAGCCTAAATTGAAGTCGTCCACCCACTTCATGAGAAAAATGCCATGACGTTGCAGATCGGTTTTCTGTTGTTTCCACAGGTTCAGCAACTGGACCTCACCGGCCCTTACGACGTACTGGCCTCGCTGCCGGACGTGAAGGTGCATTTGATCTGGAAGGACCTGATGCCGGTCACCGCGAGCACGGGCCTGGTGCTGAAACCGACCACCACATTCGACGATTGCCCGAAGCTGGATGTGATCTGCATTCCCGGCGGCGGTGGCGTCGGGCCGTTGATGGAAGATGAAGAGACGCTGGCCTTCACCAAGGCGCAGGCCGCCACCGCGCGTTACATCACGTCGGTGTGTACCGGCGCGCTGGTCCTCGGTGCGGCGGGTCTGCTGAAGGGCAAACGCGCCACCACTCACTGGGCTTATCACGAATTGCTGGCGCCTTTGGGGGCGATCCCGGTAAAGGATCGGGTGGTGCGCGACGGCAATCTGTTGACTGGTGGCGGAATCACGGCGGGCATCGATTTTGCGCTGACCCTGGCCGCGGAGCTTTTCGATAAGGACACGGCAGAGCTGGTGCAGTTGCAGCTCGAATACGCCCCGGCACCGCCGTTTGCGTCGGGCAGCCCTGAAACGGCTCCGGTCAGCGTGCTGGAGGAAGCCCGCAACCGTGCCGCTGCATCGTTGAAACTGCGCTCGCAAATCACTGAGCGTGCAGCGGCGAAACTTGATCAGTTGTCAGCACGCTGATCCATCCCGACCGGCAGCCAGTGCCTGGCTGCCGCTCCCCCGGCCAAAATGATGCGCCGAGGATTTTCCATCGCCCATAAAAAAACCCGCCTAAGCGGGTTTCTCAAGACCATTTCGACATCCTGTCGGCAGCCATCCTGGCCAATGGTCGATCATCCGTGATCCTGAGCGCTTCCTGCGACTCAGTTGATGGATCCAGATTAAACACATCGGTGAAGCGTAAACAGAGGACATACCAGCGCTCTGGCGTAAGCCATTGACCATTCAGCCATGAAGCCCTCTCCTGCTACACGAAACTCATCTGCCAAGGCCTTTTCGACAGGCGAAAAAAAACCCGCCGAAGCGGGTTTTTCCCAAGACCATTACGACTCCCTGTCGGCAGCGATTCCTTGCTTATGGTCGATCATCCGTGATCCCGAGCACTTCCTGTGCTTCGGTTGATGAGGCTAGATTACGCTTAGGATCCAATGTGCAATAGACGACATAGCTACCATCGCGTGTAGGACATTCGCTATAGCTGCCCTTCCGAAAACCCTTAGACGGCTCAGGTTTCAAGCATTGAAGCCGCGAGTTTAGCGGCCTGCAGCTGACCTTCGGCCGTCAGGGTGTCGTCCTCGAGAAAAGCCCAGTGTTTCAGCCAAGGTTCGAACATGCAGCCATCACTCTTCCTGACGCTCACGCGCCTTGGCACTGACTTTGAGAAACTCTTCGATGTTGTTCATCTGTTCATCCCAGCCGCGGCTGTCCATGCGGAACGCCTTGAGCCGGCGCGTCTGAGGGATGTGATCGAAACCGGACTCGGTGACCTTGAGTAACGTGCCTTCATCAATGTCTTCGAGCTCGAACTTCACCAGCGTGGTGGGTTCCTGGGAGTAATCGAGCTCAGGTTCCACGGCATACGGATGCCAGCGAAACGAAAACACCCGTTCCGGCTCGACCCGCTCTACCAGTACGTTCCACAGCAAGTGTTCATAACCCGGGTACGTAATCTGCCCCTGGGTCCATTCACCGGCGACAAAACGCTTGCCCTCCAGCGCCACGCCAAACCACTGCCCGAAGGCTTCGGCATTGGCCAGCACGCGCCAGACCTGCGAGCGCGGCGTTTTGAGCAGGATCTTCCTTTCAATGCGATCTGATGCTGGATTCATAAGTCACCTCCTGTACTGAACAGTAGGCCTGTAAGACCACAAGACCAACTCTAAAGTTGTATCAATCGGGTATCGCAATCAACCCTGTACGAAATATTCAGCTGCATTTCCAAGTGTAACTGCTGGTTTGAAAGCAAAACGAGTAGACCGAAACTGCTAACGTTAAAACGCGAAATTGACTCAGACAAGGACGATTCATGCAGCTTTCACTTACGGAACGTTATCGCGGAGCCCTGCTGGGCCTGGCCTGCGGTGATGCCGTTGGCACCAGCGTCGAGTTCCAGCCACGCGGCTCGTTCAAGCCCCTGACCGACATGGTGGGTGGTGGCCCTTTCAATCTGAAAGCCGGGCAATGGACCGATGACACCTCGATGGCGCTGTGCCTGGCCGAAAGCCTGCTGAGCAAAAACGGCTTCGAGGCGGACGATCAGATGGGTCGTTACTTGAATTGGTGGCAATGGGGTTATCTGAGTTCAACGGGTGAATGCTTTGACATTGGCATGACCGTACGCGACGCCCTGTCGCGTTTTCAGAAAACCGGGGAACCGTTCGCCGGCTCCACCGATCGCCGCACGGCAGGCAACGGCTCGCTGATGCGCCTGGTGCCGGTTGTGCTGTATTACTTTCCCGATCGCGACCGGATCCTGGCGTTTTCCGCCAACAGCTCACGAACCACCCACGCCGCACCGGAAGCGATCGAATGCTGTCAGTTGTTCGCCGAGCTGATCCACCGAGCGTTGCAAGGCGCGTCCAAGGCAGAAGTGCTCGGTTTGTCAGAAACGACATGCCTGGAACCCAAAGTTGCCGCCATCGCACGAGGCGATTATCGGGGTAAACCTGAACGCGAAATCCATGGCAGCGGTTACTGCGTTGCTTCACTGGAAGCGGCCCTGTGGTGCTTTCATCAGACTGACAGCTTTGAAGCCGCCATCCTGAAAGCCGCCAACCTGGGCGACGACGCCGATACCACTGCCGCCATCGTTGGCCAGTTGGCCGGGGCTCATTACGGTGTGCAGGGCATTCCCGGCAGTTGGCTGGAGAAGCTACATTGGCGTGAAGACATCGAAGCCACGGCTGACGCTTTGCTGCGGGCAGCCACCCACACGCAATCAAAAAGCACGCGATGAATAGCCTGCATGGCAGTTGGCAAACATAAAGGGTCGAATACGGCACTAAACTGCATCCCGACTTTCCTGCCACAACGAGAATCCCCATGCACCCACGCTTTCTTCTGGCACTGACGCCTCTGCTGTTCACCACCGCTGCTTATGCGGTGGACTGCGACAACGCCACTGATCAGGCGACGATGAATCAGTGCGCGGCGCAGCAGCACAAGGCGGCGGACAAGGCGTTGAATGCGCTTTACCAGCAGATCAACGAGCGTTTGAAGAGCAATCCCGAAAGCAAAAAGCTTCTTATCGGGGCCCAGCGTTCGTGGATTGCGTTTCGGGATGCCGAATGCAAGTTCTCGAGCGCCGGGGTGGAAGGCGGGAGTGTGTATCCGCTGATCTACAGCAACTGTGTTACTGAGTTGACAAAGGCGCGGGTTGAGACTTTCAAGAATTATTTGAAGTGTCAGGAGGGGGATTTAAGTTGCCCTGTGCCTGGGGCTTGATGATTCTGTGATCTTGAGGGCCTCATCGCGGGCAAGCCATGCTCCTACAGGTTTGAGTCGTTCACAAGAGTGGCGAACGACTCAGATCTGTAGGAGCAAGCGGTGCGGCGATCCGACTTGCCCGCGATGGCGTCAGTTCAGACGCCGCAATTACCGGACAAACACCTGAGCGGTCGTGATCGCCATATCCCCACCCGGCAACTTGATGCTGCCAATCTGCTTCATGCTCTCGGGATCAAAGATCGCCACGTCGTTAAACGTCCCCGCCAGATAAATCTTGCTGCCGTCCTTGTTGAACGAAATGCAGTAGTAGGAGTGGTCCAGCGTCGCCGCCTGGAGCATTTTCTTTTCCTTGATGTCGTACTTCGCCAAACGGTTGAGCACACCGAACATCAGGTTCGGATCCTTCGGCGAGCGCATGCCGCTGAAGTAGATTTCGGTCAGCGGGCCGAAGTCGGTGGTTTCGGTCTTGCCGGTTTTCAGGTCGATGCTGAACAGCCCGTAGAGGTACTCGGCAGTCGCTGGATCCTGCTTCTTGTCCTTGAATTTCGCGGCGGTGTAGAGCAGCGAGAAGTCATGGCGATAAGTCTGTTGATTCCACACGTAGAGCACATCCGGCGCGCTGTAGTTCGGGCGTTTCCAGTGGCGGCTGGGGATCAGCACGTCGAACTTGCCAGTCTTCACATCGACCTTGTAGACATCCGCCCCGGCCACGTACAGCGTGCCGTCGTCACCACTTTGCATAATGGTCAATTGCCGTGGCGCCGGAAAACTGCGCACGGGTTTGGCGTTCATGCCGGCGTCGGTGGCGTACACATCGAGCCGCGGTTGCTGCACTTCGTAGCGGTCGTTGAGCATCAACGTCGGGTTGGCAATGGTGAACAGTTCCTTGCCGTCGTGGCTGAGGGTGAAGGCGAACATCGACTTGGCTTTCTCCCCCGGTTTCTGGGTGATGCTGGCGTGGAACACCTGCTTGCAGCTGTCGAGTTCGACGCCATAGACATCCGCGTAGTGGTTGTTCAACAGGTAGGCGGTTTTACGATCCGGCGATAACTGCACGGTGCCGGGACCGAAGGCATCCGGCATTTTGCAGGTCTTGAACAGGGTGTCGGTGGCCAGGTCGATGACGTGCAGGTTGTTCGGGTAATTGGTGGTCACCATGTACTCGTGACCGGTTTCGAGAGCGGTGTTTTCATCGGCCAGAACGTTGAGCGAACAGGCGCTCAGGACGGCGAAAGCGGCCAGGCCGCAGGCTTTGATGCTAGGCATGCTGGAATCCTTATATCTGACCGATTACTTGTCTTTTGGAAAGACAGTGCCAAGGTTGCGCCAGTTGTCGTTGGACGCCTGGGCATCCTTGTTCCAGTCCGGGTAGGTGCTCATCATGTCGGGCACCTGGGCCGGCCACCAGCAAGGGTCGGAGCAGCCGTAAAGGTCGGCTTCCATCGGCTGGCACAGCGACGACACACCGCCAAAGGCGTCGATTTCCCAACCCGGATCGGTGGTCGAGGCGCAGCCGGCGACGGAGCTCATCGCCACCACTTCTTCGATGCGGTTTTCGGCCGCGGCCTCATCCAGTTTCAGCGCTTTATTATTGATTGCCTTGAGATGTTTCATATCAGTGAGCCTTGCGCGGAGTGATGTAGCTGCTGATAAACGCAGGGTTGTGGGCCATGATCCGGGTGTAGACCTCGATGCCGAAGTCGACCCAGTCACGCATCAGTTCGCAGTAGTGATAGGTCGGGTGGGTCGGATCGCCGTAACGGGCGTAGCTCTCGTGGTAGCAACCGCCGGAGCACAGATTGCGGATCTGGCAGTCTTCGCAACCGGTGTTGGTACGGTCGAGGCGCTGGGACAGGAAGTCGTTCAACTCGACCTGCTTCACCCCGCTGTGAACGTTGCCGAAAGTTGGCAACGATGAGCCGGTAAAGCGGTGGCACAGGTTCAGCTCACCCTTGTGATCCACTGCCAACATCTTCAGGCCCGCGCCGCATGGCAGGGCTTTTTTGTGGCCTTCGTGGATGTCGGTGATCAGCTGGTGCAGGTTGGAGAAACCGATATTGCGGTGCTCCAGCGCCGCTTCCAGATAACGACGGCCGAGCTTCTTCATGTTGGCGAAGACTTCGATCAGCTCGTCGCTGGACAGGTTGAAGGTGCTGATGTCGCCGGAGGTCACCGGGGCAAAACCGACCTCGGCAAAACCCAGTTCGTTGAACAGATGGTCCCAGATGGTTTCGACGTCGGTCACGCCGGTGGTCAGGGTCACGCGGGCACCGACCGGACGGCTGTTGTAGCGCGACAGCAGCATTTCAGCCTTGCGTCGCACCACGTCGTAAGTGCCCTGCCCGCCCACGGTGATGCGGTTGCGGTCGTGCACGGTTTTCGGTCCGTCGATACTGACTGACAGGCCGAAACGGTGGGCGTTGAGGTAGTCCACGGTCTCTTCGGTGAGCAGCGTCGCGTTGGTGGTCATGACGAACTCGACGAACTTGCCGGCCTCACGGAAACGCTTCTCGCAATAGTCGACCATGTACTCGATCAGCTTGCGATTGCTCAGCGGCTCACCACCAAAGAACACCACGGTGAAACGCTCTTCGTCCGGCGATTCACGCAGCAGCATCTCCACCGACGCGACCGCGGTTTCAACGTCCATTTTCTTGCCGGCCGATGGCTTGTCCAGGTCTTCCTTATAGCAGTAGGTGCAGCTCAGATTGCAGCCAGTGTTGACGTTGAGCACCACGGTGTTGATCGCCGTACGCTCGACCCGTTTGGTGCCGATGTCCGGGGTCAGCGGCGAGCCGTCGCTGACCAACTCCAGGGACATCAACTCACGCAAGGTCTCGGTGATTTCTTCGCCGTTGAAGCGTGAAGACAAGCGCTGGATCAGGTCGTCTGACGAACAGCCGGGACCGCGCAAGGTGTCGATGATGGTGCCCGTCAGTTCATCACTGGCGAACAGCGAACTGCTGGGGATGTGAAACAGCATGCGGTCGGCATCGACGTGCACTTCGTGCAGATTCCGCTCAACCAGATTCAAAATAGCGCCCATTGCAACCTCCTGTGCAAACCCCGTTCTACGGGGCTCACGGTCATTCCAAAAAAATGTCTGAAGCCGTTGAAGTCAGCCAGCTCACGTTTTCAAAATCATGGAATGGGTGGATTGTTCCAGCGTTGCACGGTGACGATCATGTGGCCTTCGCCGGTCAGGGATTTCCCTGCGTCGTCGACGGCGGCGATCACCTTGAGGTTGCCGGCATTGTTGGTAGACATTTTGCGCTGCGGGTTCGGCCCGGCATCGCCCGGTGTGAACACGCCGCTGTCAGCCTGCATGGTGCCGGCGAACTTGACGTCCTCGTCTTCCTTGGCGCGGTCGTCGAAGGCTTCGACCGACCACTGCGCCGGGAACACGCCGATGCGATACGGCTTGCCGTCGGTGCCCTTGCCCCAGGCTTCGGCATCAAAACGGCCCTGGACTTTCGGTGTCGAACCACCGCCGTCGCCGATCCGCGCCACCGAGAACTCGGGCACGACTTTGACTTCGGCGATTTTGCTGTAGACCGACAGGGTCGGGCCTTTCAGCGTGCCGACGGTGACGTTGCGCAGACCCGGTTGGGCATTGGCGGCGGCCTTGAGTTTGACGCGCAGGCGCTCTGGCGTCTGCTCCAGCACCTCGACCACTTCCACGCCTTTGCCAAAGTTCGGTTTGCCGGTGAGACCGCTGCCGACAAGGGTCACTTCAGTTTCGGTGCCAGCCTTCAGATAACCCGGCTGCACCGCCAGCAAACGACTGCTGCCCTGCTTGGCGGCGACGAAGTCCAGACCCCGCTCATCGTGCTCGGCCTCGAACATCCGGCCTTGCATGGCATTGCCTTGGGCGGCGAACACCTGACGCATGGTCACGCCGTCGATGGTCACATTGCCGCGCCATTCGTAGCCGGTGTAGAGAATCGCGCTGCCATCGCCATTGAACGGGCTGCCGTCGGCGTATTGGCCTTTGACGCTGACCTTGAACGTGTCGCTGCCATCGGCCGTGACGCTCATCACGCCGGCCAATTCACCCTTGCCCGGCAAGTGACCGCTGAAGCTCCAGTCACCGACCAGCGCTTCAGCTTTCGGCGCGGTGCTCAGCCATTTTTTCCAGGCCGGGTTATCCAGCGGATAACGCTTGGCCAGCAGCGGCACCATCTCTTTACGGGCCAGATCGAACCAGTCGCGGTCGCGAGACAGCGCCTGGTACTCCAGGGACGGCCATTGGCCGAGGTGGAAGTTCACCAGACGCTCCCATTCCTGGGCCGGACGCCGTTGCAGGGCGACCCGCGCACCGGAGTGGCAGCGACCGCACATCTGGCTGGTCTGGTCGTCGAATTTCTCGACAGTATTGAGTCGACGCTCCAGCGCATAACGCACGCCATCGGTCTCGCTTGGGGCCAGGCCCTGAGTGTCGGCCAGGTATTTGACCAGGGTTCGGCGGTCGTCATCGCTGATCTGCAAACCGTGCATGGTTTGCATGCGGGCGATGCTCATCAGCCAGCCTTCAGGGGTTTTGCGCTGGTGGCTGATGCGGCTCAGGGCGTTATCGGCTTCCGGGGTATGACAGCCCTGACAGGTTTCCTTGAGGATGGTCTGAGCGTCGCGGGCTGCCAGGCTGTAAGGCGAATGCAGCGCCACACAAGCGGCCACGGCCAGCAGGCTGGCACTCAGGCCTGATCGGAGTTTTCTCTTCATCAACGTCGAACCTCGCACGGTGCTTTCTTATTTTTGTGGCTTATCGTTTTTATGGTTTCTGCCGTCGGCGGCGCACCGCTGACGGAGGCAAGAGAAACGTCTGCGATGAGCAATACACGGAGCGTGCCAGCTTGACGATTACCTTTTTAATCAATTAGTTGCGCAAAGATGACTGCTTTGCGCCATCGCTGAACGAGATCGTCTGCGTCTAATATCGCGACAGTTGTTGCAGTCTGAGACAGCATAGATGGCCTGACCGGAACAGCTCATCGGCCGGCGATTGACGCCGCCCCCCTGCAAGCGCGAAATGGTTGTTCACCGATTGCCACCAGGGGATAAAAAAATGGCAAGCATCACTGTCCTGGCGGGGGACTTTCTGCAGGGTGATGGAGAGTACAGAGACGGCGTTTTCACCCTCAGAACGTCGCTTCATCCTTGGCCTGGCATTACCCTCCCGCTCTCATCGTTCAAGTGCATGGAAGTGGCCAACGAGGATTCGATCAACAACATCAAGGATGCCATCGGCTTTGGCGTGGCCGGGGCCATGCTGTTGGGGCCCATCGGCGCAATCGCCGGGTTCATGCTGGCCGGCAAGGAAACCGAAGTGACCTTTCTGGCGACGCTCAAGGACGACAGAAAGCTGTTGGTTGCCGTGGATGGCGACACGTTCGAAGAGATTTCTCTGAAGTTTGCAGCCTGAAAAATCGGCGCGGGCCGCACCGTTTTCCCACGGTGCGGCGTGACGCCGGTTCAGATGTCATAGGTGGGGGGAACGCTTTTTTGTACGTCGATTTCGTGCTGCATGTCCGCCACCAGCGACGCGATCGCATGGGGACTGTCCAGTGTCCACAGGGGAACGTGGGTGGCCACAATATCCACTTTGCCGGTCATGCAGTCGCAGACCCGAATCGTCAGGGACTGGTCCGCCGCCATGGTGCAGGTGCACACGGACGGCAGAAAACTGTGTTCAATGATGTTTTGAATTTCCAGGGTTGAAAGGAACATCGTTACCTCCCTCACGCCAGATGTATTGCCGGATGAACGGTCCGTCATTTCACCCACCGATCCTGAAAATTCTAGTCCTCAATAATGGGTACCTCAAGGTCGCAACCCGGTTGCTCGTCGTCTCACAGCTGTCGCAATTTGCAACAACCTCACAGCACCCGCGACTCCCTTGAGTGCCCCAAAACCCCGCCGGCCAAGGGCTGTCTTGCCTTTCAGGGTACTTGGCACAGCCATTGCGAAACCTCTGTTCTCACGAACAACAAGAGGTCTCGCCATGCCCCTCCCTTATTTGCTTCCCGCCACCTCGGCGTTTATCCAGCGCGCCCCACGCATGCTCATCGGCGGCGATTGGGTCGAGGCCGCCGACGGCCAGACCATGCCCCTGCACAACCCGGCCACTGGCGAAGTGCTGTGCGTCGTGCCGCGGGCCACGCCTGAGGATGTCGATCGCGCCGTGCTCGCTGCGCGTCAGGCCTTCGATGATTCGGCCTGGACCCGCACCCGACCTCGGGAGCGGCAGAACCTGCTGTGGAAACTCGCTGACCTGATGGAGCGCGACGCCGAGCTGCTGGCGCAACTGGAATGCCTGAACAACGGCAAAAGTGCGGCGGTGGCCCAGGTGATGGACGTGCAACTGTCCATCGACTTCCTGCGCTACATGGCCGGTTGGGCGACCAAGATCGAAGGCTCCAGCGTTGAAGTGTCGTTGCCGTTGATGCCCAACGATCAATTCCACAGCTTCATCCGCCGCGAAGCGGTGGGCGTGGTCGGCGCCATCGTTGCCTGGAACTTCCCGCTGCTGCTGGCCTGCTGGAAACTCGGCCCGGCCCTGGCCACCGGTTGCACGGTGGTACTCAAACCCGCCGACGAAACCCCGCTGACCGCGCTGAAACTGGCCGAACTGGTGCTGGAAGCCGGGTATCCCGAGGGCGTGTTCAACGTGGTCACCGGCACCGGCATCACTGCTGGTTCCGCCCTGACCCACAACCCGTTGGTGGACAAGCTGACCTTCACCGGTTCCACCGCCGTGGGCAAGCAGATCGGCAAGATCGCCATGGAGTCCATGACCCGGGTCACCCTCGAACTGGGCGGCAAATCACCGACCATCGTCATGGCCGACGCCGACCTGAAGTCCGCCGCAGCCGGCGCCGCCAGCGCGATTTTCTTCAATCAGGGGCAGGTGTGCTGCGCAGGTTCGCGGCTGTATGTGCAGCGTAAGCATTTCGACAATGTGGTGGCGGACATCGCCGACATCGCCAACGCCATGAAGCTCGGTAACGGACTGGACCCTAGCGTCGAGATGGGGCCACTGATCTCGGCGCGTCAGCAGGAGCGGGTTTACGGGTATATAGAAAAGGGTCGGGAAAGCGGCGCGACCATCGCTTGCGGTGGCGAGCAGTTCGGGCCGGGGTTCTTCGTTAAACCGACGGTGATTGTGGATGTCGATCAGAAGCACTCGCTGGTGCAGGAGGAGATCTTCGGGCCGGTGCTGGTGGCGATTCCGTTTGATGATGAAGCCGATGCGTTGCGTATGGCCAACGACAGTCCCTATGGGCTGGGGGCGAGTATCTGGTCGAACGATCTGGCGGCGGTGCACCGGATGATTCCGCGGATCAAGTCGGGTTCGGTGTGGGTCAACTGCCACAGTGCGCTGGACCCGGCGTTGCCGTTTGGTGGGTACAAGATGTCCGGGGTTGGGCGCGAGATGGGGTATGCGGCGATTGAGCATTACACCGAGTTGAAGTCGGTGTTGATTAAGCTCTGACACACAGATCGTTCCCACGTTGATCGTTCCCACGCTCCGCGTGGGAATGCATCCCGTGACGCTCCGCGTCACATCCCAAAGCGGAACGCGGAGCGTCCCTGGCGGCATTCCCACGCGGAGCGTGGGAACGATCAGTCTGTGTCAGGGTTTAAATCCTTGCGACAGTAACCAACTGCGAACCACCCGTCCCTGCTCCACCGTCAACCCAGCCAAAACCTGATCCCCTGGCTCACTGCCCAACCGCCGCACCAACGGCGCCAGCTCAACCCCTTGCACATGCCAGATCCCCAGCGGCTGATCCGCCGTGATCACCACCTCAGCCTCATCCACAAACCCCTCGTTCAACACCGGCGCGCGCTCAATCCTCAACGAGGAAAAATCCGCCTCGGCATGCGCCACCTCAGCATCCGGCCACTGCCGGCGCGCAAGCCAGAATGGCTGCTGCAACCAACGCTGCTCATCGGCATAAAAATCCCGCCCGATCCGCGCAAAACGCAAAAACAACTGCTCCACCCGTTGCTGATGAAAGCGCTGAGCCAGCGCCGCTCGCTCGGGTTTACGCAACAACGTATTGATCACCGTCGGCGCCTGTAACGCTGACGACAAGGACTGAAAGATCCCATTACCCGACAGCGGATCCACCGCCATCGCCGCATCCCCTACCCGAATCCAGTTTTCGCCACACACCTGCGGGCACAAAATCGCTGTGCTGCTGCGCGCATGCAGCTGTAGATCGATCTCAGGCTCGACACCGAAAAACGCCCGCGCCAACGCCGAACCCTCACGTCGCTCACGACAGTAGTCGAGCAACATCGCCTTGCCCGGCAACTCAGCACTGGCCACGTCCACGGTCCATTGCCAATAACACTGACCGTCGGCTCGCCGGGCCATCCAGGCCCAGCCGTCCTCAAGGCTTTCCACCGCACTGGCGGTGCTGCCCGGCGCGCCTTGCCAGCGATTGAGCAGGCTGACCGTCTCCGGTCCGCGCAGGCCTTTGCCGAGTGCAGGTGCCTGACGCCCACGCGCCTCAACCAGAAAATCCGCCAGCAGCGCCTCGCGCCCTTCGATCTCGATCCGATGCCCCGAAACCGATGACTGCACCGTCAGCACGCGGCCTTCGATCAGCTCAACGCCAGCCAGACGCAGATCCTCGCGCAAGCCTCGATCAAAGCTTGGGCGATCCAGTAAAAATTCGATGTTTTGCGCATGCTGCTGGCCGTTCCATGACACCTGTCTTTGGGACGGCAGCGCCGCATCCACCAAGGCTTGATGAAGCCCCGCGCCACGCAAGGCCTCCAGTACCCGAATGGAAACGCCTTCCAGCGCCGCAAACCGCCGCCATTCACTGACCAGCGTCACGGGATAACCGAGCCGACGCAAACCCAAGGCAACCGCCGCTCCCGCGGGCCCTGCGCCAAGAATCAAAATCATGGCCCGAAGCGCCGTTCAGGGCCGCGATAACGGGCATTCTCCCGCAGCCACTCAATGACCTGTTCGTTGCTCGCCTCGGGATGTGCCACCAGGAAACCTGCGATGTGCCCGCTCAACGCCGCACAGCCGAGGCTGGCGCCAGACTGCCCCGGATAGGTGCCATGCACACACGCGGCAAAATCTGCCTGAACACTGTTGAGCCACGACCATTCCTGTTCGGCACAACGCGCATCGCCGGTGACTCGCAGCACCTGTGGATAATTCGCCGGAAACACGCCTTCGCCCTGAGCCGGGCTGGATGCACAGAGCAAAACACCTCGCGCTACCGCCGCCGCACAGGCTTCACGCAACAGGCTGCGATCCTGACGCAGACCGAGGCTCAAATTGATCAGCCGAACGTCCTGCGCCACCAGCCAGTCAATTGCCGTAGCAATCTGCAACGCGCTGGTAACCCCACGCTGGTCGAACACCTGAGCCACACAAAATACTGCCGAAGGCGCCCGCCGACCGATGGCCTCGACCACCGCACTGCCGTGGCCCAGCGGATCGTCGCGCAAGTCGCTTTCGGCCAGGCCATCCGCCAGCAACGAGAAGCGCCGCCCGGCGACCACTTGCACCCGCTGCGCTGCCGAGTGACCGCTGTCCACTACGCCAATCCGCAGCTCAGGCTTCATGCAGCACCGTTTTTGAAGTGAGTACGCCGTCGAGCAATTCAAAGCGCAAATCGGCATCCGCCAAGGTTGAAGGACGGTGGCTGATGAGAATCCGCGTACGCCCGGCAAACAGTCGATCGATGGCTTCGATGACTTCGCGTTCGGTGGCTTCATCCACCGCCGAAGTCGCTTCGTCCAGCACCAGAATCAACGGATCCTGCAACAGCGCCCGGGCGATGGCGATGCGTTGTTTCTGCCCGCCGGACAACTGCTGACCGCGTTCGCCCAATGGACTGTCGAGGCCTTCGGGTAACGACTCGATCAGACTGTCGAGTTGCGCCAGCCGAGCCACTTCGGCAATTGCTTCACGGCTGGCGTCCGGCACCGCGTAGGCGAGGTTGTCGGCGAGGCTGCCGCGAAACAGCACGATGTCCTGACTGACCACGGCAATCCGCCGACGCAGCTGGAACAGGTCCAGTTCGCGCAGATCGACCTCTCCCAGCAACACCCGGCCGGACTGCGGATCGTGGTGCCGTTGCAGCAGGTCGATCAGGGTCGATTTGCCGACCCCGGAGCCGCCGCTCAGGGCGACTTTCAAACCGTAGGGAATTCTCGCTTCGATGCCGCGCAGGGTTGTCGGGCGACCTGGATGGCTGAAGTGCACGTCGTCGAAACGCAGCTCGCCAGAAGTCGGCATCGGCTGCGGCATGACCGGCGTGAGAACGGTCGGTTCTTCGCCGCGCAACTCCATCACACGCCCGAGGCTGACGGTCATTCGTTGGACCGCGACATAGAGGCCCAGCAGGCTCTGCACCGGTCCGACGGCCATGCCCAGATAGGTGGAAAACGCGATCAGCGCGCCCAGTTGCCAGGTACCCTGCACCACCCAATATCCGCCGATCAGGAACGCGCAGGCACGGGACAGAGACGTCAGTGTGCCCGGCACTGCCTGAGTGAAAAACTCGGTGACCTGCAGGCGCAGCAACTGGCTCATGTAGCCTTGACCCAATGTCTCCAGGCGCCGCGATTCACGCTGTTGCTGGCCAGCAGACTGGATGAACTTCATCACCGGCAAGGTCTCGACCATGAACGAGGACATGTCCGCCGAGCGCTCGCGCAATTGCCGCACATCCCGTTCGACCTTGCGTCGCATCCAGCGCAGCCAGAGTACATCGAGGGGAATCAGCACCAACGCCAGCAACGAGAGTTTCCACGACAGGGTCAGCAGCATCGCCACGGCGCAGACCAGACCGATCACGCTCGACACCGCCGAGAACAACGAGTCCACGGCAAAGCGCTGGATCTCCGCGACGTCACCATCGAGGCGTGACATCAGGTCACCGATGCGGCGCTGTCCGTAGAAACTCGGCGAAAGCGTTTGCAGATGTCGATAAAGGTCATCGCGCAGAGCAAACAGAATCCGCCCGGACAGCCGCGTGTGCAGGTAACGGTTGATCCCCGACAACCCCGTTCCGAGCAGCCCGGCCACGATCATCAGCCCGGCGATCAGCACCAGCATCGGAAAGTTGCGCGCCAGCAAACCATCGTCGATCAGCAGTTTGGTCAGCCACGGCTGGACCAACACCAGCAACGAGGCGCAGACCGATAATCCGAGCAGCCCGGCAATCGCCAGACGATGAGGTCGCACGAAGCTGTAGAGCCAGCGCAATGCCGCTTGCAGGGCTTCGGGGTTCTGGCTGTCGATCAGCCGAACGATCAAGCGCTGCATCACGAACGCAACTGTTTGAGCTTGCGATACAAGGTCGCGCGGCTGATGCCCAAGGCGTCGGCAGCGGCCGAGACGTTGCCCTGATGAGTGTCCAGGGATTGGCGAATCAGCTCCAGTTCATTTTCGCGAATGCTGCCGGCCTGAGGGCGTTCGGTAGCGGTCAACTCGTCGAGCATGCTGTCGGGCAAGTGGTCGAGGGTGAGTACGGTGTCCCCCGGTTCGCGCATGGCCAGCGCCGTTCGTAACACCATTTCCAGTTGGCGGATGTTGCCCGGCCAGTGATAGCCGCCGAGCAAACGGTTCAAGTCGTCATGCAGGACCATCGTCGGCGCATCCAGCTTGGCCAGCAGGCGAGTGACCAGACCGCTGAAATCCTCACGCTCGCGCAGAGCAGGGAGCATCACGCTGATGCCGTTGACCCGATAAAACAGGTCCTCGCGGAAATGTTTTTCTTCGACCAGACGCTTGAGGTCACGGTGCGTGGCGCAGATCAATGCGACGTCGATGTCTTGCTCTTCACCGGCGCCCAACGGTGCCACTTTACGGTCCTGCAACACCCGCAGCAGACGGGCCTGCAAGGCCAGCGGCATGTCGCCGATTTCGTCGAGAAACAAGGTGCCGCCATGGGCCTGTTGCAGACGACCGATCATGCCGCCGCGACGCGAGCCGGTGAACGCACCTTCGCGGTAGCCGAACAGTTCCGACTCGATCAGGCCTTCGGGGATCGCCGCGCAGTTCACCGCGACAAAGGGTTTGTCGCAGCGGGTGCCGGCCATGTGCAGGGCGCGGGCGATGACTTCCTTACCGGTGCCGGTTTCGCCCAGCAGCAACACCGGCAGCTCATTGGCCAGGCCTTGACGGGCCATGCGCAAGGCTCGGGCATACCGGACATTGCTGCCGGCCAGGGATTCGAGATCCGGTTGTGCTTTGGCGGTTTTCGCTGTGCTGCGCGGCGGCGTGCTGACATTGATCGAACGCTGCGGCGCACGCAGGGTTTTGTAGAAGAACTCGCCTTTGGCCGTTTGCAAACTGCCGACACCGCCCTGATGAAGACGCGACAGAAGTTGCAGGCCATCGACGCCCAGAAACTCTTCACAGCGTCGACCGACCAACGCCGAGCGCTCGGCGTGGAGCAACTGACAGGCTTGGGCGCTGACCGCGAGAATCTGCCCGCCAAGGCTCACCGCCAACAGGCCTTGCCAAGGGGATTCGAGGTACTGCCGACGGCTGTGGAAAGCCAGGACGATTTCGTCCGGATAACTGGCGTTGAACACCCGGCTTTCGATCTGGCTGACGGCCATGGCCAGCAACGCGGTGCTGTCGTGGACACGACCGAGCGGGCCTTCGCGCGTCAGGTCGAGTACGCCGAGGATGTCGCCCTGAGGGCAATGGATCGGCACCGAGGTGCAGGAGAAATCGGTCAGGCGATCGAGGTAATGTTCGCCGCAATCGATCATCGTTGGCCGGGCTTCCACCAGTGCGGTGCCCAGCGCATTGGTGCCGCGAGCGGCTTCGCTCCAGCAGGCGCCGAGGGTGATGTCTTGCAGGCCGCTGCCCTTGAGGCGATCGGCGCGTCCTTCGACAGCGAGGATGGTGGCGTCGGAATTGGCAAGGATGATCAGCCCTTCCTTGCCCTGGCGCTCGGCCAGGTAATCGATGGCCGGCAATGCCGCGTCGATCAGCAGCCGATTGCTCGCCAACAGCACGTCGAGGCTCGCGCTCGATTCCAGCGCCAGCTCGTGCTTGGCATTGAAATGCACGCCATGGCTCAGGCTACGCCGCCACGACGCATCGATTTCCGCCCGCAATACGCCATCCGGGACTTCGCCCTCGAGATGGAGCTTTTCCCGGGCCAGCCGGGCTTCGCGGTGCAGTTTGGGAGGAGTTGTTTTTATTAGCGTCATCAAGCGCTCCGGATCGGTCCGCCCTGCGCTTTTTTAAGATCAGCGCCCTGCCGCAATCTTTACGTTAACGTCAGGGCGATGGCAAGTGCCTTACGGCGCTTGTGTTCCGTCAGGTCGACCGCGTTATCGTTCATCGCGGGCACGCCTTGCTCCTACAGGGATCGAGCCGAGCCTGGATTGGCATTCAACCTCGGCCCTTGTAGGAGCATGGCTTGCCCGCGATAGCGATCTACCAGACACCAAAGATCTCAGAGCTGCCACACCTCGGGGCTCACAAAAAACGCCCGGGCATTATCCTCAAGACTCTCCAAGTGATACCCGCCCTCCTGCACGATCAGACACGGCAACCCAAGGCTGCGAATCCGCTCGCCCAGTAGCGCAAACCCTTCACGGGTCACCGCCACTTTGCTCTGCGGATCCAGCTCGAAAATATCGAACCCCAGGGACAACACCAACACCTCGGCGCCGAAGTCTTTCACCGCCGCCAACGCCACGTCCAATTGACCCAGGAAGTCCGCCTCACTGGCGCCATGCGCCATCGGCAAGTTGAGGTTGAAGCCCTCGCCCTTCCCTGCACCCCGCTCATCAGCGAACCCGGCAACCCCCGGATAGAAGTTGGTCGGATCGCCATGCACCGAAACGTAGAGCACGTCATCGCGGTCGTAGAAAATCTCCTGAATTCCCTGCCCGTGGTGCATGTCAGTGTCGAGCACCGCGACGCGCGCAAACCCGGCACGCAGAACCTGAGCAGCCACCGCGGCATTGTTCACATAGCAGAAACCGCCCGCCGCTTCGGCCCGGGCGTGATGCCCCGGAGGACGGCACAAGGCGTAAGCCGCCGGCTCGCCATCGAGCAAGGCTTGGGCGCCAGCGATAGCGCTTTGCGCCGACCAATAGGCCGAACGCCAGGTCTGCTCGCCCACCGGGCAACTGCCATCCGCCAGATAGCGGGCGGCCTGGGCGAGAATCCCGCGCAGGGCGTTGGGCTCGCGGACGAAGATGTTCGACATCACCTCGTCGCCCCAATCCTCCGGGATCTCTTTCCAGCGCTGATGCGCTTCCTGCAAAAACGTCAGGTACAGCGCGCCATGGACCGCCAGCAGCGGATCGAGCCCGGCATCGACCGGTTGCTCGACATTAAAGCCCAGCGAATGCGATGCCTGGACCAACCGCTGAGCCCGCTCCGGCACTTCCTGTGGTATGCGCATCTGCCCACGGGAGTAGTAGCTGCGTGGATGGTGAAGCAATTGTTCGGGGTGGAAAAAACTGCGCATGGGATGAATACCTGTCAGTTAACCTAGATCTTGAAACCAAGTGCGTTCAACTGTGGGAGCGAGCTTGCTCGCGATGAGGTCAGCACATTCAACATTGATGGCGGCTGATCCACCGCTATCGCGAGCAAGCTCGCTCCCACAGGGATTGCGTTTTACTCGACTTTTCCGGCACGGCTCACGACAGCGTTGAGTAGCACATCAGTGCCCTGACGCACATCTTCAGGCAGCACATCTTCGGCTTCGTTATGGCTCAAGCCGCCGACGCATGGGATGAACACCATCGCCGTCGGGCAGTACCGCGCCAGATGAATCGCATCATGCCCGGCGCCGCTGACAATCGATTGCTGAGCGTAGCCCAGCGCGTCCACCGCCTGCTGCACCGCCGCCACGCAATCGGCATCGAAGGGTGTTGCCGGGCTGATCCAGTGAGGCGTAATCGTCAGGTTCAAGCCTCGGCTATCGGCAATCGCCTGAAGCCGCTCGCGGACTTGCTGCTCCATGGCCTCAATCGCTTCGTCGCGGTGATGACGCAGGTCGACGGTGAAATTCACCAGGCCCGGAATGGTATTGCGCGAGGACTTGTTGATGCTCAACTCGCCGACAGTGGTCAGCCCTTCGGGGGTGAAATCACTGGCCAGGCCTTCGATTGCCTGGATCATTTGTGCGACGCCGTACAAGGCGTCCTTGCGCAACGGCATCGGCGTTGTACCGGCGTGGGCAGCCATGCCTTCGACCCGCACGTCGAGCCAGCGAATCGCCTGCCCGCCGCTGACCACGCCGATGCTTTTGGCGTTGTCTTCGAGGATCGGACCTTGTTCGATGTGCGCTTCAAAGTACGCATCCACCGCGCCGCCAAACGGGCGCTCGCCGGCGTAACCGGTGCGTTTCAACGCCTCGGCAACGCTGATGCCGTCGATGTCACGCACCGCCAGCGCCGTGTCCAATTCCATGATTCCGGTGAACACCGCCGAGCCGAACATCGCCGGGGTGAAGCGTGCGCCTTCTTCGTTGGTCCACACCGCCACTTCCAGCGGCTTGCGGGTCTGGATGCCGAGGTCATTCAGGCAACGCACCACTTCCAGGCCGGCAAGTACGCCGTAGACGCCATCGAAACGCCCGCCTTCAGGCTGGGTGTCGAGGTGACTGCCCATCATCACGGGCGCCGCATCGGGGTCGGTGCCGGCGCGACGGGCGAACAGGTTGCCGATGGCGTCCACGCTCAGGGTCATGCCGGCTTCGCGGCACCAGTGGGAAAACAGTTCGCGACCGGCCTTGTCTTCATCGCTCAGGGCCAGGCGGCAGCTGCCGCCACGAGCGGTGGCGCCGATTTCGGCCATGTCCATCAGACTCGCCCAGAGGCGTTCACCATTAATTTTCAACATGAGTTACTCCTGGGAAATATCGATCAAGCACCTGACGGCCTAAACACTCAAAACCTGCGACACCGGTTCACCGGCGCGCAGCCGCTCCAACAAGCACGGCTCGGCGCGATCGGAAGCCAGCGCGCATTCGATGACGTTTTGCGCAATGACCGGATCGAGAAACAGCACGCCGTTGTCGTCCGCCAGCACGAAATCCCCGGGATGCACCGTGACGCCGGCACAGTGGATCGGCTGATTGATCTGACTGTCGCCACGGCCATGCAACTTGGTGGTCAGCAGGCTGGTGCCGCGAGCGAAGACCGGCAACCCGGCCTCGCGCAGTTCCAGCAAGTCGGTCACCGCGCCGTCCACCACGATTCCCACCGCACCGGCGCAGCGCGCCGCGCAACTGGTGACGGCGCCTACCGGGGCGTGTTGCCAGTCGCCATCGGTGTCGATCACCAGCACATCGCCGGGCTGGATGAGCGCCAGGGCCTGGTTGACCGCGATGGCATCGGCGCCCACCAGTTTCAGGGTCAGCGCACGGCCGACCAATTTCACATTGGGCACCATGGCCCGCAGTTGCGAGTCGGCAAAGCCCTCCTCGAGAAAATGCCCAAGGGTCGGAAAGCTCACCGCGTTGAGCTGCTCGATCAGCTGCGATTCATCCATGTTGCGCCTCCTTGGCAATCAACTCGGCAACACAGTCGATTTCCAGCGACACACCCCACAACGCCACGCACACCGTGGTGCGTGCCGGCGGCGCATGACCGAGGAACTCGCGATACACCGCGTTGAACGGCTCCAGTTGTGCGGGATCGGTGAGGTACGCGTTGACCTTGATCACGTGGCTGAAGTCGGACCCGGCTTCAATCAGGATCGCCTGCAGATTGCGCAAGGTTTGTCGCACTTGATCGGGGAAACTGGCCGGCTGGTCATCAAGATTGTTCTGGGCCGGGATCTGCCCGGCGGTGAACACCAGGTGACCGCTGACCACCGCTTGGGAGTAAGGGCCGACCGGACCGATGAAGCCCGGGGCTGACTGAATTCTGCGCATGTTGTTGAACTCCATGGATCAGGCCGCAGCCGATTTGACAGGCTTGCCAAAGGCTTGGTCGTCGGCCGGAACTGCCGTCGGGATTTCGCTGATGTCTCGCTTGAAGGTCTCGGTCAGCAACAACAACGCCACCAACGAAATCAACGCCGCGCCAATCATGTACCAGGCCACCGAAGAGCCTTTGCCGGTCGCTGCCAGCAATGCGGTGGTGACGATGGGCGTCGCGGCACTGCCGAGCAGACCGGACAACATGTAGCTGATCGACAACCCGGAATAGCGCACCCGGGTGCCGAACAGTTCGGCGAGGAAGGTCGCGATCGGCCCGTAGTTGGCCGCGAAGGCCGTCATCAACAGCAAGTAGCCGAAGATCACACAGGGCAACTCTTTGGTGTCCATCAACCAGAACATCGGGAACGCCACCAACGCTTCGGCCACGATGCCGGCAACGATGATCGGCTTGCGTCCATAACGGTCCGACAGCGCACCGAACACCGGCAACATGACGATGCACCAGGCGCAGGACAGCAACACCACGCCGAGCATCACACTGCGGCTGAACCCGAGATTCTGCGTGCCGTACGTCAGGCCGAAGGCAACGATGATGTTGAACGACGCCCCGGTCGACATGGTGGCGATCCCGCCCAGCACGACTTGTTTCCAGTACTTGCGAAACACTTCCGCCAGCGGCATTTTCACCTGCACCTCAGCTTCCTTGACCTTGTTGAAGGCCGGGGTTTCAGAGATGTTCAAGCGGATGTACAAGCCCACGGCGATCAACAGCACGCTGGCCAGGAACGGAATACGCCAGCCCCAGGCCAACAGGTCTTCAGGGGACAGCCACGCAGCAATCACGAGGAAGGCCAGGTTGGCAATCATGGTCCCGGCCGGGACGCCGATCTGTACCCACGAGCCGTACAAACCGCGTTTGTTGGCGGGTGCATGTTCCACCGCCATCAACACCGCACCGCCCCACTCGCCGCCCAACGCCAGGCCTTGAATCACCCTCAGCAGCAACAACAGAATCGGCGCCCAGATACCAATGGCCGCGTAGTTAGGTAATAACCCGATGGCGAAAGTAGCGGCGCCCATGGTCAACAGTGAAACCAACAACATCGACTTGCGTCCCAAACGGTCACCGAAATGCCCGAACAGTGCCGCGCCGACAATCCGGGCCAGGTAGGCCGAAGCAAACGTACCGAAAGCCAGTAATGTACCGATTAACGGGTCGAAGTCCGGAAAGAACACTTTGTTGAACACCAGCGCCGACGCCGTGGCGAACACAAACAGGTCGTACCATTCCACCGTGGTGCCAATCACACTGGCCACGGCGACTTTCTTCATGTTGACTGCAACTTCCGGAGGTGCGCCGGACTTTTCTACAGGCGATAGATCGCTCATTACTGTCTCCAGGAGTTCATCAAGAACTCATATTTAATTGTTTTAACTGGCAGTAAAACTTTCGAGGTGAGGGAATGTTGTTATAGATCGCCCAACTCAATGGGCGAGTTTGCAAGGCGCTTTCTTATTAATAACCGAGTGTTCGGTCCGCACAATTCAATAACGGTTCGCCGCTATTTAAACGGCGAAAGTTCTCTGCTACTTGTTCGGCGATACAGTCGTGAGAGGCCGCCGATGCCATGTGCGGGGTGATGGTGACGCCGGGCATTGTCCAGAGGCGGTGATCGACCGGCAGCGGTTCTTGTTCAAAAACATCCAGCAACGCACCGCGCAGTTTTCCTCGGGCCAAGGCTTGTTCGAGGTCGTCGATATTCAGATGACCACCCCGACCACAATTGACCAGCGCGGCGCCATTGGCGAGTCGCTCGAACGTTGCACTGCCGAGGATGCCGCGGGTTTCGTGGGTCAGCGGCAACAGGTTAATCAGCAACTCCAATCCATCGAGAAACGGGTTCAGCTTTTCCGCACCGGCGAACGTCTGTACGCCCGGCAAGTCCTTGCTGCGGCGCGCCCAACCACGAACGTCGTAACCGGCGGCGGCCAGGTCCTGGGCAATGGCGCTGCCCAACGATCCAAGCCCCATCACCCCGACCTTGAACTGCCCCGCCGCCCGTTGCAGCGGCCGCTCCCAACGCTGCTCCTGTTGCTGCAACAGAACCTGATCGAAGCCGCGGTGATAGTGAATCGCCGCCCAGCGCACGTACTCGGTCATGCCTTGGCGGTGGCCGGGATCGACCACTCGGCAGATCGGCAGATCCGGGCACGACGGGTCGTGATCGAGGTGATCGATGCCGGCGGCTACCGAGTGAATGACTTGCAGGTTCGGCAATGCGGCGAGGCTGCCCGGCAAGGGAAACCAGCACGCGGCAATCTGCGCATTCCTGGCCAACGGATCATCGGCCAGGACTGCCTTGAGTTGCGGCGCACTGCGGGCAAACGCTACCTGCAATTGCTTGAGTAGAAGACTGTCGCGGGACAGTAAAACCACGGTGTTGGTGACGGTTTTCACGATAAGTAGGACTCGCGCTGGGATTCGATCAGGGTCAAAGCGGCCTCCCAGGCCAGGTCGATGATGTTGTCCTGCTCATCGCGGTCAAACTGTTCGGCAGTATGTGCGCACACTTCCGGGGACGGGTAATGCAGCGCCGAACCACCGGACAACGCCGCAACCTGCGCCTGACAGGCACGCTCCAGAAAGTGAATCTCCTGGAACGCCTGGGCCACGCCGGAACCACCGACCAACAGTCCATGATTACGCAGGATCATCGCCCGGTGCGGCCCCAGATCGGCAATCAAACGCTCGCGCTCATCCAGCGACAGCGCGATGCCTTCATAGGTGTGATACGCCAACTTGCCGTAGAACTTCAGCGCGTGCTGACTGATCGGCAGCAATCCTTGTTTCTGGGCTGCGACCGCCATGCCGGCGGCCGTGTGGGTGTGAATCACACAATTGAGATCCGGGCGGGCCATGTGGATCGCCGAGTGAATGACGAAGCCGGCGGCGTTGACCCGATGACCTTCATACTCCGGATCGACGACTCGCCCGTCCTGATTGATACGCACCAGGTCCGAAGCGCGCATGCGGTCGAAAATCACCCCATAGCGGTTGATCAGGAAGTGATGCTCCGGCCCTGGAATACGCAGGGTGATGTGGGTGTCGATCAGGTCGGTCATGCGAAAGTGCGCGACCAGGCGATACAGCGCAGCCAGTTCGCAACGGGCTTGCCATTCAACCGGGCCGATGTGTTCAGGTTTACTCACGAATACACCTCTTTAGCAGCGTGGGTGACGACCGGGTTGGCGCGCAGGCGGGCCAGGCCGCAAACACCGATCAAGGACAGGGCCGATAGCAGGGTGAAGAACACCGCCAACGGCAACCATTGTCCGGAAAACTTGCTCGCCAGCAGCGTGCCGATCAGCGGCGTAGTACCGCCGGCCAGGGCGCAGCTCAACTGGTAGGCGATAGAAATGCCCGAGTAGCGCAGGTGCACCGGGAACGCCTGGGTCATGTAGCCGGCGATCACCGCGTAAAGCGCCGAGAGAATCACCACCGCCAGAGCAATGCCGACAGTCATCAGCACAATGTTCTGTGTGCCCACCAACATGAACATCGGGTACGGCGTGACCATGCACAGCAGCGCGACGAGTTTGAGGAAGCGTCCTTCGCCGATGCGCTCGGCCAGCAACGCGGAGAGCGGTTGCGAGAGCAGCTGAATGACGGTCACCAGGAACAGGCAATCGAGAATCGTCGAACGCGCGATACCCTGATACTGGGTGACGTAGGTGATCATGAAAGTATTGGTAAAGAAGAACCCGGCCGAACCGATGGTCACGGCGGCGGCAGCAAACAGGATCTGCCGCCAGCAGGTGCGGATCACGTCCTTCACCGGGTACTTGGAAGTCTCATTGTTGTCCCGGGCCTTGGCGAACTCCGGTGACTCGTGAACACCGGAACGGATCATCAGGCCGACCATCATCAACACACCGCTGGCGAGAAACGGCAGACGCCAGCCCCAGGCGAGGAAGTCCTCTGGCTCAAGGGATGTCACCAAGCGAAAGGCGATCAACGCCAGCAGCAAACCGGCCGGGCTGCCGAGTTGGGCGAACGAGGCGTAGAAGGTTTTGCGCTTGGCCGGGGCGTGTTCGCTGGCCATCAGCACCGCCCCGCCCCACTCGCCGCCGACTGAAATGCCCTGGATCAACCGCAACACGATCAGGCCGATCGGCGCCCAGATACCGGCGCTGGCGTAGCTCGGCAACATCCCGATACCAGCGGTGGCCAGCCCCATCAACGCAATGGTCACCAGCAGCATTTTCTTGCGACCGAGGCGATCACCCAGATGACCGAACACCATGCCGGCCATTGGGCGAGCGATGAAGCCGACGGCGAAACTGCCGAACGCTGCCAGGGTGCTCATCACCGGGTCGTGGCTGGGAAAGAACACTTGCCCGAGCACCAGCGCTGCCGCCGTGGCATAGATGTAGAAGTCGTAGAACTCGATGGTCGTGCCAATGAAGGCTGCCGCCGCCGCTCGACGCGGTTGAGGGGTAGTGTGCATGCAAGGACCCTGTGTATTTATAGTTTTGGGCAGGTACTGAAGGCTGTTTACGGATTGCACTCTGTGGCGCTTGTTAGCTTTATCGCTTCCGTGCCAGGATTAGTCAATTTTCAAATTCTTATCTTTACTATTAGCCTTGCTACTACATGGAGTTTATATGCCCTCCACTTCTAACCCTTGGGTCGGTCGCCGCTTTCTGAATGACCGCCTCGACTGGAACCTGCTGCGCACCTATCTGGTGATCGGCCAGGAAGGCAGCATGAGCCGGGCCGCCGCGCGATTGCACATCACGCAGTCAGCCGTCAGCCAGGCGCTTAAACGGCTGGAGGAACAATTGGAATGTGTGTTGATTGCCCGCAGCGGGCGGCGGTTTGATCTGACCGAAACCGGGGAGGAAGTCCTGCGCATTGCGGCGGACATTTACGGCGATATTTCACGACTGGGCACGGTGGTGGAGAGTCGTAACGACGACGTGGTCGGCAAGATCCGCATCCTTACCGTCAGCGGCGTGCAAGCACGACATTACGACGAGTTCCTCGCCGATTTCCACGAAACTCATCCAAAAATCGAGTTTGAAGTCGAGGTGATGGGCAGCTCAAACATCATCAGTTCACTGCTGCAAAAGACGGCGACTATTGGCGTCGGCCTGTGCCGTTTACCGCAGCCACGGCTGGAGCAGCGAGTACTGTTTCGTGAGACTTATGCGTACTTTTGTGGGCAACGTCATCGGTTGTTTGGGCAGGAGAATCTGACCCTGGAACAGCTCGCGGCGGAGAACTTTGTCAGCTTCACCAGTGACCAACTCGGGGGCAATCTTTCGCCTCTGACATTGTTCCGCGACCAACAAGGCTTTACCGGCAAGATCGTCGCTTCATCGACGAGTTTCGAAGAGATTTATCGCTTGATCTGTTCAGGGTTCGGTATTGGCTGTCTGCCGACGCACCTGGTACGAAGGGATGTCGAGCAAGGTTTGCTTTGGCGTTTACCGCCGGAAGATGGGGTGGTGGATTTCGATATCCAGCTGTTGTGGAATCGTGAGCAGAAGATGAGTCAGGCCGAAACCGTGTTCCTCGAAAGCTTCCAGCACATGCTCAGTATTCGTGAGCCTGTGCTGTGAAGCCTTGATCGCTTAGACGTGAGGATCACCCGGTGCTTTGCTCGGTGTAGCGTATTGTGGCTTCAAGTGACCGTCCTGATCGAGTAGCCAGGCGTCCATGATCTGCCGCACCACGGGACCTGCGACGCGACCGCCGGCCTCGCCGTTTTCGATCATCACCGAGATGACAATCTTCGGATGTTCGGCCGGGGCGAAACCGACGAACAAGGCGTTGTCGCGGTTACGCTCCAGGGTTTTCGCCCGGTTGTAACGCTCACCCTGCTTGATCGCCACCACTTGCGCGGTACCACTCTTGCCGGCGATACGGTACTGAGCGCCCTGCGCTGCCGCTCGGGCAATCCCGCGAGCGTCGTGCATCACCATCTGCATGCCATGGTTGACCTGCTCCCAGTCACGCGGGTCTTTCAACAGGATGTTTGGCATTGGATGCTCATCCACTGGCGCAACACCGTCCACGGTCTTGGCCAGGTGCGGCCGGTTCCAGACACCTTTGTTGGCGATCAATGCCGTGGCCTGTGCGAGCTGCAGCGGCGTGACCTGCATGTAGCCCTGGCCGATGCCGAGGATCACGGTCTCACCCGGGAACCATGCCTGACGGCGCGTGGCACGTTTCCAGGCTTGCGATGGCATCAAACCGGCAGACTCTTCGAACATGTCCAGCGAGACTTTCTCGCCGAGGCCGAACATCGCCATGTAGTCATGCAGTCGATCGATACCCAGCTTGTGGGCCAGGTCGTAGAAGTAGGTGTCGTTGGAGCGCATGATCGCCGCGTCCATGTCCACCCAGCCATCGCCACTGTGGTTCCAGTTGCGGTACTTGTGATCGAAGTCCGGGAGTTGGTAATAACCGGGGTCGAAGACGCGGGTCTGCGGGGTAACGACGCCGGCGTCCAGGCCGGCAATGGCCACTTCCGGCTTGATGGTCGAACCCGGTGCATAGAGGCCGCGCAGTACGCGGTTGAACAGCGGCCGGTCGATGGAGTCGTGGAGCGCTGCGTATTCCTTGAAGCTGATACCGGTGACGAACAGGTTCGGGTCGAAACTCGGCTTGCTGACCATCGCGAGTACTTCGCCGGTCGACGGATCGAGAGCGACCACCGAACCGCGACGATCACCCAAGGCTTCCTCGGCGGCTTCCTGAAGTTTGACGTCGAGGCTCAGTACAATGTTTTTGCCCGGGATCGGATCGGTGTGCTTGAGCACTCGCAGGACCCGGCCCTGAGCGTTGGTTTCAACTTCTTCGTAACCAACCTGGCCGTGTAACTGCGACTCGTAGAATTTTTCGATGCCGGTCTTACCAATGGATTGAGTGCCACGGTATTCCACCGTGTCCAGGGCTTTGGACTCTTTCTCGTTGATACGGCCGACGTAGCCAATGGAGTGGGCAAAATGCGCGCCCATCGGGTAGTGGCGAACGAATTGTGGCTCTACGTCGATCCCCGGCAGACGGAACTCGTTGACCGCCAACACGGCGATTTGTTCTTCGCTGAGTTCGTAGAACAAGGTGACCGGCACGAATGGATGGCGCGCCTGCTTCATCGCCTTGTCAAACAGCGAGCGGTCTTCAGTCGGCAAGTGCAGGAGGGTGACTACTTCATCCAGTTCCTCTTTGACATCGGAGGCGCGTTCGCGGGTGATGGTCAGGTTGAAGCTGGGACGGTTGTCCGCCAGAACTACGCCGTTGCGGTCGTAGATCAATCCGCGCGTGGGGGTGATCGGCAGGACGTGGACGCGGTTGTTTTCAGAGATCGTCGAGTGATAGTCAAATTCGACCACCTGCAGGACATACATGCGCACTACCAGTGCACAGGTAATGGCGACAACGAACAGGGCGCAAGCCATCAGTCTTTTGTTGACCAGGCGCGTCTCTTTTTCGTGGTCCTTGATCGGTATCGGTTGGGGCATTTCTGCAGCAGCTCTTTGACTGTGAAGGGGCGCCAATCCGTAGGCTCGAAATCAGTCCGTTAAAAAACGAGCTGCACCATACCAAAAACCGTGCGGTCACTTTAGTGCGATTTCCTCTAATGGTTGTCCTTGAAGGCCAAAACGACGGTCGGTTTTTTAATGACTCGTGCGTTTTGCTCAAGATTGATATTCCCATTCATGCATTTTTCTTGAAGAAGGGCCTGTAGATACTGGGTGCATGTCATTCCGTTATGTTTTTTTGGAGTCTTTTCATGCATCCACGATTTCAACGATTACTGGGCTCCAATGGATTTTCCATTGGGCTGGAACTACCCCTGGATAACGATTGGTCCAGCGATGGGCAGCGGCTGCGGATTGCCGAGGAGCGGCCGTTTGGAGTTCCGGACCTGAAGCAGCACGCCGCTATGGCGCGCCTTGCAGACAAGGCTGGTTTCCGCGCTCTGTGGGTCCGCGATGTGCCGGTTTATGATCCCGATTTTGGTGATGCGGCACAGGTGTTCGAAACCTTTTCCTACCTTGGCTACCTGGCCGGGATCACTGACAACATCATGCTGGGTACAGCGGCGGTTGTATTACCGTTACGTCAACCTTGGTTAACGCTCAAGGCTGCCAACAGTGTTGATGAGCTGAGCGATGGACGTCTGCTACTGGGTGTGGCCAGTGGCGACCGACCTATGGAGTATCCGTTGTTTGGTGTGGACTACGATCAGCGGGGACAGATCTTTCGCGATACGGTCGAGTTGTTGCACAGCCAAGGTGAAGGACGCTTGCCGGAAGGTGCTCGCCTGTTACCGGAGCGAGATCAGCCGGTGCCATTGCTGGTTGCAGGCCTTGGTCAGCAATCCCCGGCGTGGATCGGCCAACACATGGACGGCTGGCTCGCCTACCCCGGTACTCCGGATGAACATCGACGCCGAGTGGGACTGTGGCGAGAGGTCGGTGGCGATAAACCTTACATCAGCTTCGTTCACCTGGACCTGGCGGCCAATCCTCATACACCGATGCGACGTGTGCGTTTTGGCGGCAGCTGCGGGAGGCTGGCATTGATTGATGAGCTTCAGGCATTGCGTGAAGCCGGCGTGCAGCACGTTGGCTTGCATCTGCGTCGTAGCGAGCGGCCGGTTGCCGAGGTTATTGAAGAGATTGCTGAATACGTTCTGCCGAAGTTTCACTAACGATGCTGCTGGAACCAGGGATAACCGATGGGCTGTCCCTTTTTCGCCGCGGCACTTTTCTGCGGACAAAACAAAACCCCTACCTGCATACGCAGATAGGGGTTTCGGAATTTAATCTTGACGATGACCTACTCTCACATGGGGAAACCCCACACTACCATCGGCGATGCATCGTTTCACTGCTGAGTTCGGGA
>NZ_FYDJ01000013.1 GCF_900187425.1 Pseudomonas sp. Irchel s3h14 | reverse complement strand
CGGCAGAAGACAAGGATTGATCAATCGAAGTATGCTTTTTCATGGACTCGCCCTCGCTGTCGTTGGCTGTTTAGACTGCCACCGTGGCGCATTGACGCCTCGGCGTGGGCGAGTCCATTCAATTACACAGTCATGTATTTACAGAAAAGGTATGGGTGGCCTGCGTTTATTCAGGG
This sequence comes from Pseudomonas sp. Irchel s3h14, assembly GCF_900187425.1. Lineage (GTDB taxonomy): Bacteria > Pseudomonadota > Gammaproteobacteria > Pseudomonadales > Pseudomonadaceae > Aquipseudomonas. The sequence goes on along the minus strand of NZ_FYDJ01000013.1, from coordinate 181,778 downwards.
TCGACCACCAGAACACCCATCCCAGAACCCTTATGTTTTGCTCTTCGATTTGCGGAGGTCTGAAGACTTCATCCGGGTATTCGGAGCTGTTGTGGCTGCGCATGCGTATCGCGTTGCCTGGTACCCGGCTCAGGTATTTGATGCGCAACATGCCGTCGTGCTCGATTGCGTAAATCTCTCCGTCGACAATTTGCGTGAGCCCGCGGTCGATGGCGACGATGGAGCCATCTTCAATTTTTTCGGCCATGCTGTTGCCAACCATGCGGGCGCAGATGGCATCGGCGTGCTTGATTTCCAGGGAGTCAAGATCGCTGCGCGGCAGGCGGATCGACTCGCTGGGGTCTTTGATGACATGGGTTTTGTCGGAGCCGGGGGCAGTGGTCGCTTCTTTGTAAAAGGGTAGTTCGATATCGACTGGGTCGATGACCCGATAGGTGCCCCGGATTGACTGGGCGTCGAAGGTATTGCCGGATGCATCGATCAGATGCAATTCCCTGGCGTCTTGCGGTCCTTCGCCGGTTTTCAGCCATCCAGTGTTCACGGACAGTCTTCTGGCGACATCTTCCATGCGGTAGTCAGGAACTCCGCGGGTATACCAGTTATGGACAGTTTGAGGGTCGGAAATACCCAGGAATTCGGCAAATCTCGTTGTCGTGATTTGTAGCTCTTTCAGGAGCATTCTGAATCGTGGGCCGCAGGTTTTGTTCTTTTTCATAAACACGAGTCTAGCCGTGCGGCATAAGGCTTTGATTCAACAAAACGTTCAAATCTGGCGTGAAATTTAAGTCCTGATGTAAGACGTCTTTTGTATAAATTAAACAAGAAAAAACCGGTTTGCCCGCCCGTTAAATGTGCTGTTGAATGTGATTTTCAAACGCCCACAAAAAACCCCGGATCAACCGGGGTTCTTCGTTATAGCCGTTCGTGAGAGACGGCTATCAGCCTTTATAGGCAGCAACCGACTTCATGATCTCGGTGCGAGCGGCTTCTGCGTCGCCCCAACCTTCGATCTTCACCCATTTGCCTTTTTCGAGGTCTTTGTAGTTCGCGAAGAAGTGCTCGATCTGCTGGATCAGCAGTTGTGGCAGGTCGCTGCACTCTTTCACGTCGACGTACAGCTGGGACAGCTTGTCGTGTGGCACTGCGATGACTTTGGCATCGCCGCCGCCGTCGTCGGTCATGTGCAGAATGCCGATTGGACGGGCGCGGATAACCGAACCTGGAGCAACCGGGTAAGGGGTCACGACCAGCACGTCGAGGGGGTCACCATCGTCAGCCAGGGTGTTCGGGATGAAACCGTAGTTGGCCGGGTAGAACATCGGGGTGGCCATGAAACGGTCAACGAACAGGCAATCGCTGTCTTTGTCGATTTCGTATTTGATCGGGGCGTGGTTGGCCGGAATCTCGATCGCGACGTAGATGTCGTTCGGCAGGTCTTTGCCAGCCGGAATCTTGCTGTAGCTCATTGGGCGGTGCCCCCGTTAGTTGACCAAAAACACTTGGCCGGATTGACCAAAAAGTGGCGGCGATTATAGGCATATTCCGCCGCCGATGCCACGATCCAAGGGTCGTAGAGACCTTAGTCGCGTGCCTGATAGACCGGGTTCTCGGCCAGAAGTTGCCGCAGCCGGGCCAGCGGGTCCTGGCGGTAAAACAGCTTCAGCTGCTCATAGACCTGAGGATACGCCTCGTGCAGCAAATCCGGGGCGCTAAAGAAGTATTCGCTGGTGACCGCGAAGAATTCGGCCGGGTTTTCCGCAGCGTACGGGTCGATGGCGGTTTCTGCATCCGGGTTGCGGTCCAGTTGCCGATCAAGGTCGTCGTAGGCCTCTTGCATGACCTTGGCCCAGTCGCTGACCCGCATGTTGGCGTGCAGCGGCGGCAGGCCATTGGCGTCGCCGTTGAGCATGTCGAGTTTATGCGCGAGTTCGTGGATCACCAGGTTGTAGCCTTCCCAGCCACCACTGGCCATCACGCCGGGCCACGCGAGGATGATCGGGCCTTGCTGCCAGGCTTCGCCGCTGTGTTCGCCGTCCCATTCGTGCTCGACGCCGCTGGCGTCGCGATGGCGCTGGGGGCTGAGGAAGTCGTCGGGGTAGAGGACGATTTCGTGGAAACCCTGATACCAGTTCAGATCGCCCAGGTGCAGCAACGGCAATTGCGCCTGGGCGGCAAGCAGCAGGCGCTGTTCCTGGTGGAGTTCGACGCCGGGCAGGGCGGTCAAGTGTTTGTCCTGGAGGAACAGCACGCTGGCTTCACGCAGCCACCGGTCTTCAGCGGCGCTGAGGCCATCGAGAAAACTCAGGTGATGGCGCACCCGCTGCCACATGTCGTCGGCAATCGGATGTTTGGCCAAGGTGCGCCGGCGACGCCAGGCGCTAAGGGACCACATGGTGAATCAGCGCGATTGAGCTTTGGATGCGGCGTTGCCGAAGCGGCTGCGGATGATGCCGATGATCATCGGCACCAGCGACAGCAGGATGATGCCCACGACCAGCAGCGACAGGTTTTGCTTGATGAACGGTACGTTGCCGAAGAAGAAACCGAGGGTCACCAGGCCACCCACCCACAGAATAGTGCCGAGGACGCTGAAGGCGAAGAAACGCGGGTAAGGCATTTTGGCGACGCCGGCGACGAACGGGGCAAAGGTGCGGATGATGGGCAGGAAACGCGCCAGGGTCACGGTTTTGCCGCCGTGTTTGTCGTAGAAGTCGTGGGTTTGCTGCAGGTAGTCGCGGCGGAAGATTTTCGAGTTTGGGTTGCTGAACAAACGCTCACCCGCCGTTCGTCCGATCACATAGTTGGTGCTGTCGCCAAGGATCGCCGCGAGCATCAGCAGGCCGCCCAGCAGCACCGGGTCCATGCCGCCACCGGCCGCAACGGCACCCGCGATGAACAGCAGGGAATCACCCGGCAGGAACGGCATGACCACCAGACCGGTTTCGCAGAAGATCACCAGGAACAGAATGGCGTAAATCCATGGCCCGTAGTTGGTTACCAGCAAATCGAGGTAAACATCGAGATGCAGGATAAGGTCGAGCGGGTTGAAATCCATGGAGAGCACCTGAGGTGACGGCCCGACTCGGCAGGCCTGTGCGGATGACTTCGCGAAAGGCTACAGACGGGTGTAGTTTTTCTTACAAGCCGGAAACGTCGGCATTATACGGGCTGAGAGGTGAAAAGCGCGTTGAGTTTGTAGCGGGGGATTTCGGAGCGCAGTGAGAGAAGATCGCAGCCTCTGGCCGTACCCCTAAGGGCTGCGATCTTTTCGGCTTATAGCTCGTCGCTGATCGGCAACACGTAGTTCTTGAACTCGGTGTCTTCCTTGAACCCGATGGATTCGTAGGTTTTCTGCGCGACTTCGTTGTTGCTGCTGGTGGAAACGCGCATGCGTACAGCGTTGGTTTCCTTGGCCATTTTCTTCGCGGTGCGGATGAGGTTGTCGGCCACCAACTGGCGGCGGGCCTCTTCGGCGACGTAGATGTCGTTGAGGATCCACACGCGCTTAAGCGAAAGGGACGAAAAGCTGGGATATAACTGACAGAAACCCATCAGTTTGTTGCTGTCGTCATCGGCCAGGGCCAGGTAGATCACCGACTCCTTGCGACGCAGGCGCTTTTCAAGGAACGCCCGGGACGAGTCCGGATAAGCCAGGGAGCCATAAAACTCGCGATATTTGACGAACAACGGGGTCAACAGGTCTAGGTGTTCGAGGGTCGCTTGAATAATCCGCATGGTAGGTCTCGTCTTCAAGTGGCTGTCTTCACGTACTGTGACGGCGAACGGTTCTCACTCGGGCGGCCGTGTTTCGATCCTGCCTGAAACTGGATCAGAAACGCAATGCGGAAACGGTTCAGGCATCCGACGAACTCAGTAGGAAATTACCTTTCATGTCCGCTCCTGCGTCCGACTCCAGTGTCAGAACCTGGGCTTCGTCCTTCAGATTGACCCCTGACAACTGCCGCCGGCAGGCTTCGCGCATCAAATACAGCAAACGGTGTGCCGCCATGCCGTAACTCAGGCCTTCGAGCCGGACATTGGAGATGCAGTTGCGATAGGCATCCGTCAGCCCGACCTTTGGATTGTAGGTGAAATACAGCCCCAGGCTGTCCGGGGAGCTGAGGCCAGGGCGTTCGCCGATCAGGATCACCACCATTTTTGCACCCAGCAGCTCGCCGATCTCGTCGGCTACGGCGACCCGGCCCTGTTCCACCAGAATGACCGGTGAGACGGACCAGCCGTCACTCACAATCTGATCTTCCATCCGCGCCAGAAACGGCAGGGTATGGCGATGAACGGCCAGCGCCGACAACCCGTCGGCAATGACAATTGCCAGATCGACACCGCCGGGATTGGCCAATGCGTAATCGCGCAGTGCCTGCGCCGACTCATTACTCAGCTTTCGCCCCAAATCGGGGCGTTGCAAATAACTGTTCCGGTCCGTAGCGGCGCTGTGTAGCAGCAGACTGGCACGCCCGCGTTCAGCCAGTTGTGAGCTGAGCCACACATGGTCGAACGGCAAGTGCACCGCATCCCGCGCCTGAGCGTGGGCGTACTGGAAATCCAGCTGCGCGCTGGTCGGCATGCTGGTGCCGGTTCTTCCCAAGGCGATCCGCGCCGGGGTCAGGCGACGCAGTTCCAGCAACGGGTTCTGTGGGTCAACGGGTGGTTTATCCATTTCAACACTCATCCCAGTTGCGCCATCGCTTGGCGGAAAGCCGGCGGCAGGCTGTCGCCGAAGTGAATCTTGCCGTCTGCCTGGGTGAAAATGCCCATTCTCGCCAGCCACTGTTCGAATTCCGGCGCCGGTTTCAGGCCCAGTGTCTGGCGGGCGTAAAGGGCGTCGTGGAACGAGGTGGTCTGATAGTTGAGCATGATGTCATCGGAGCCGGGGATGCCCATGATGAAGTTGATCCCGGCCACGCCCAACAGGGTCAGCAGAGTGTCCATATCGTCCTGGTCGGCTTCGGCGTGGTTGGTGTAACAGATGTCGCAACCCATGGGCACGCCCAGGAGCTTGCCGCAGAAGTGGTCTTCGAGGCCGGCGCGGATGATCTGTTTACCGTTGTAGAGGTATTCCGGGCCGATGAATCCTACGACGGTGTTCACCAGGAACGGTTTGAAATGGCGCGCCACGGCGTAGGCGCGGGTTTCGCAGGTCTGTTGATCGATGCCGTGGTGGGCGTTGGCTGACAGGGCGCTGCCTTGGCCGGTCTCGAAATACATCAGATTCCGGCCCAGCGTGCCGCGATTCAGGCTCAAACCGGCGTCGTAGCCTTCCTGCAGCACGTTCAGGTTGATACCGAAACTGGCGTTGGCCGCCTCGGTGCCGGCGATCGACTGGAACACCAGGTCCAGCGGAACGCCGCGATTGATAGCCTCAATGGACGTGGTGACATGCGTCAGCACGCAGGCCTGGGTCGGAATCTCGTAGCGCTGGATGATCGCGTCGAGCATTTCCAGCATGGCGCAGATCGAGGCGATGCTGTCGGTGGCCGGGTTGATGCCGATCATCGCGTCGCCGTTGCCGTACAGCAGGCCGTCCAAAATGCTCGCGGCGATGCCGGCCGGTTCATCGGTGGGGTGATTGGGTTGCAGGCGTGTGGATAACCGGCCGCGCAAACCCATCGTGCCGCGGAATTTTGTAACAACACGGATTTTCTGCGCCACCAGCACCAGATCCTGCACGCGCATGATCTTCGACACGGCGGCGGCCATTTCCGGGGTCAGGCCTGGCGCGAGGGCGCGCAGGCTCTGTTCGTCGGCGGTGTCGCTAAGCAGCCAGTCGCGAAAGCCGCCGACGGTGAGGTGGCTGACGGCGGCGAAAGCTTGTTTATCGTGAGTGTCGATGATCAGTCGGGTGACTTCATCGGCCTCGTAAGGAATGAGTACTTCTTGCAGGAAGTGGCTGAGCGGGATGTTGGCGAGGGCCATCTGCGCGGCCACACGTTCGCCATCGTTGAGGGCGGCGACGCCGGCCAGAAAATCCCCGGAGCGCGCCGGACTGGCCTTGGCCATGACGTCCTTGAGGCTGTCGAAGCGATAGGTCTGGGCGCCGACCGTGTGAGCAAAACTTGCCATACAGATTCTCCGTGACGGCGCAGACAGGGCCTGCGCCGTGATTTCTGGCCGTTAGTGCAGGGCTTTTTCAGCGTTCTGAATGGCCGCGAATTCTTCTTCGGGCGTGCCTGCTACCAAGTGATGCCGACTGTAGAAAGCAAAGTAAGCAATTAACACTCCATAGATGATCGCAGCGCCAATCACCACGCGTGGGTCTACCAGAAAACCCGCCACCACGGCGATGCAAGCCAGCACCAGCGCTACACCCGAGGTGAAGATACCGCCCGGCGTGCGGTATGGGCGATCCATTTTGGGGCGCCGAATGCGCAGTGTGATGTGCGCCGCCATCATCAGGACGTAGGAAATGGTCGCACCGAACACCGCCACCAGAATCAGCAAGTCACCCTGACCGGTCAGCGACAAGCCGAAACCGATGATGCCGGGAATAATCAGCGCCAGTACGGGGGCCTTGCTTTTGTTGGTCTCGGACAGTTTGCGTGGCAAGTAGCCGGCGCGGGACAGGGCAAAGATCTGCCGCGAGTAGGCATAGATGATCGAGAAGAAACTGGCGATCAGACCCGCCAGACCCACCAGATTGACGAAGTGGCCCATCCAGGTCGAGCCGCCATAGGCCTTGCTCAATGCTTCGACCAACGGATTACCCGAGGTCAGCAGTGCATTGGCGCCGGCACCGCCTGGTCCGATCACCAGAATCAGCAGGGCAAAGCTCACTAGCACCAGCATGGCGCCGATCAATCCGCGCGGCAGGTCGCGTTTCGGGTTTTTGGTCTCTTCTGCTGCCAACGGCACGCCTTCGACAGCGAGGAAGAACCAGATTGCGTAAGGAATGGCTGCCCAGACGCCGACATAGCCGAAGGGCAGGAAGCTGCTGGCGCCCTTGGCGTCGGTCACCGGGATGTCCAGCAAATTGGCGACATTGAAGTGCGGCACCATCGCGATCAGAAATACTGCCAATGCCAAGGCCGCGACGGCGGTGATGACGAACATCAACTTCAGGGCTTCGCCGACCCCGAAAATGTGAATGGCGATAAAGATGATGTAGAACGCCAGGTAAATCATCCAGCCGCCGATGCCGAACAGTGATTCGCAATAGGCGCCGATAAACACCGCGATCGCCGCCGGGGCGATTGCGTATTCGATCAGGATCGCGGTCCCGGTCAGAAACCCGCCCCACGGCCCGAATGCGCTACGGGCAAAACCGTAGCCGCCACCCGCGGTAGGAATCATGGAAGACAGTTCCGCCAGGGAGAAACACATGCACAGGTACATGGTCGCCATCAGCAACGTGGCGAGAAACATACCGCCCCAGCCACCTTGGGCCAAGCCGAAGTTCCAACCCGCATAATCGCCGGAGATGACGTAGGCCACGCCCAGACCCACTAGCAGGACCCAGCCTGCTGCACCTTTTTTCAGTTCACGTTGCTGGAAATAGTCGGAGCCGACTTTTTCAAAGTCGACCGAGGAGGTAGCCGGCTGCACGCTGGCTTGATCGCTAGGCATAGGGTTCACCTGTTCTTATTGTTTTTGACCGGCGTGGTTGCCGGGTTGGCGCGAAGGCCTAATGTGCAGGCAAGCTCACTCCCACAAGGAGAGTGGCTTGCCTGCGACAGACGCTTTTAGAAGAAGCCCAACGGATTGATGTCGTAGCTCACCAGCAGGTTTTTGGTCTGCTGATAGTGATCGAGCATCATTTTGTGGGTTTCACGACCGACGCCGGATTTTTTGTAACCGCCGAACGCGGCGTGCGCCGGGTACAGGTGGTAGCAGTTGGTCCACACACGACCGGCCTTGATGGCGCGGCCCATGCGATAGGCGCGGTTGATGTCGCGGGTCCACAGACCGGCACCCAGGCCGAACTCGGTGTCGTTGGCGATGGCCAGGGCTTCGGCTTCGTCCTTGAAGGTGGTGATGCTCACCACCGGGCCAAAGATTTCTTCCTGGAACACGCGCATTTTGTTGGTGCCCTTGAGCAGGGTCGGCTGGATGTAATACCCGGTCGCCAGGTTGCCCTCGAGTTTTTCGATTTTGCCGCCGGTCAGCAGCTCGGCGCCTTCGCCCTTGGCGATTTCCAGGTACGAAAGGATTTTGTCGAATTGCTGCTCGGACGCCTGGGCGCCGACCATGGTGTCGGTGTCCAGCGGGTCGCCACGTTTGATCGACAGCACTTTTTTCATCACGACTTTCATGAAGTCGTCGTAGATCGACTCTTGCACCAAGGCGCGGGAAGGGCAGGTGCAGACTTCGCCCTGATTGAAGAACGCCAGCACCAGGCCTTCGGCGGCTTTTTCGATGAAGGTTTCTTCGGCTTGCATGATGTCTTCGAAGAAGATGTTCGGCGACTTGCCACCCAGCTCCACGGTGGACGGAATGATGTTTTCAGCGGCGCATTTCATGATGTGCGAGCCGACCGGGGTCGAGCCGGTGAAGGCAATCTTGGCGATACGTTTGCTGGTGGCCAGCGCTTCGCCGGCTTCTTTGCCGAAGCCTTGCACCACGTTCAGCACGCCGGGTGGTAGCAGGTCGCCGATCAGCTCCATCAGCACGGTAATGCCCAGCGGGGTTTGCTCGGCAGGCTTGAGCACCACGCAGTTGCCGGCCGCCAGGGCCGGGGCGAGTTTCCACGCGGCCATCAGGATCGGGAAGTTCCACGGGATGATCTGCCCGACCACGCCCAGCGGTTCATGGATGTGATAGGCCACGGTGTTGCCATCGATCTCGGCGGCGCTGCCTTCTTGAGCGCGGATGCAACCGGCGTAATACCGGAAATGGTCGGCCGCCAGCGGGATGTCGGCGTTGAGCGTTTCACGCACGGCTTTGCCGTTGTCCCAGGATTCGGTGATTGCCAGGACTTCCAGGTTCTGTTCGATGCGGTCGGCGATTTTCAGCAGCACCAGCGAGCGAGCCTGGACGGACGTGGCGCCCCAGGCATCGGCGGCCGCGTGGGCAGCGTCCAGGGCTTTTTCGATGTCTTCGGCCGTGGAGCGCGGGAATTCGGCAATCGGTTGGCCATTTACTGGCGAGGTATTGGTGAAGTACTGACCTTTAACAGGCGCGACGAACTCGCCGCCGATGTAGTTACCGTATTTGCTCTTGAACGAAACGATAGCGCCTTCAGTACCGGGGTGAGCGTAACGCATGGTGATTTCTCCTTGGCTTTTGTACTTATAAGAGAGGCGCATGTGCGCTTGTTATAAGCGTAGAGCAAAGGTCGGGCCACTGCCTTGCAGGTCAGGCAAATCAAGGCCTTACGCGATTTTTGTCGGACCGACGGACTCTGTCTGTGACGGTTTTGGTACAGCCTTCGTGACAGTTTGTACCGTCTGTGGCACAACCTGTGACCGGGCGGTCTCGCCAGCATTGCAATGCACGCTAGGCTGGAGGATGCTCGGAGCCCATATGACTCAGTCATAGCGATCTATGCACCTTTGATGGCTGCTGCATAACCTGTAGGAGCTGAGCTTGCTCGCGATGACGCCTGTACAACCAACATCAACGTTGAATGTCGGGACGCCATCGCGAGCAAGCTCAGCTCCTACAGGGGGTGTAAACCGCTCGGGGAGAACAATAAGAAATGCACGACAACCATTTGAGTCGCCATGCCCAGCAGGTCCTGACCGTCACTCAGGGCAAATCCCACCTGCACGGTCCCGGCAGCGATCCGTCGATTGCCCGTTCCTGGCTGCGCTGTCTTGAGGACTATCACCTCGACCCGGCCCTGACCATGGCACCCACGGTGCTGGAGCATGGCCGCGTCCTGGAAAGTCGCGAGCGCTTGCAGCAAGTGCTGCACATCGCCGGCAGCGAAATGACCAGTCTTCATCAGCAGCTCTCCGGCGCTGGCCACGCGGTCCTGCTGACCGACGCCCGCGGCGTGATCCTCAATTGCGTCACTGCGCCTGCCGAACGGAAGATTTTCGAACGCGCCGGCCTCTGGCTCGGTGCTGACTGGAGCGAAGCCTGCGAAGGCACCAACGGCATTGGCACCTGCCTGGTAGAGCGTCAATCCCTGACCATCCACCAGGACGAGCACTTTCGCGGCCGTCACACCGGCCTGACCTGCTCGGCGAGCCCGGTATTCGACCCGCATGGCGAACTGCTGGCGGTGCTCGACGTGTCCTCGGCGCGTCACGAGGTCTCGCGTCAAAGCCAATTCCACACCATGGCGCTGGTCAATCTTTCGGCGAAGATGATCGAGAGCTGCTATTTCCTGCGCTATTTCGACAATCAGTGGTTGCTGCGTTTTCACCTTCAAGCCGAATCCGTCGGGCTGTTCAGCGAAGGGTTGCTGGCGTTTGACGGAGAAGGGCGGATCAGTGCGGTCAACCAGAGTGCGCTGAACCTGCTGGGGCATATTCGGGGTGGGTTACTGGGTAAGCCGGTCGAGGCGTTTTTTGATTGCTCGCTGGATGAATTGCTCGGCCGCGCCAGTGTCAACGCCAGCGCCAGTTGGCCATTGCGTACCCGAGACGGGCGGAGTCTGTTTGCGCTGTTGCGCGGGCAGCCACGCAGCATTCCGGTGCCGGTGGTGCAAAGTGCGGTGATCGCCGCACCTTCGCGCTTGTCGGGCATTTGTCTGGGCGACACGGGGTTGCAGGAAGATTTCCGCAAATCCTTGCGCGTGTTCGAGCGGGACGTACCGCTACTGATCAACGGCGAAACCGGATCCGGCAAGGAAGCGTTTGCCAAAGCCGTCCACCAGGCCAGCCAGCGAGCAGAAAAAGCCTTCGTCGCCCTCAACTGCGCAGCCATCCCCGAAAGCCTGATCGAGAGCGAACTGTTTGGCTATCGCGGCGGCAGCTTTACCGGTGCGCGCAAGGAAGGCATGCGCGGCAAGTTGCAGCAGGCTGATGGCGGGACTCTGTTCCTCGATGAAATCGGCGACATGCCCCTGGCTTTGCAGACCCGGCTATTAAGGGTGCTGGAGGATCGTCAGGTAGTGCCGATCGGCGGCGAGCCGGAATCGGTCAATGTACGGATCATCAGCGCCACTCACCGCAATCTGCTGGAGCGGGTGCAGGACGGCAGCTTCCGCGAGGATTTGTATTACCGGCTCAACGGGCTGGAAGTTGCGCTGCCGGCGCTGCGTGATCGCAGTGATAAGTCTCAGTTGCTCGACTTTTTGCTGGCCGAAGAGGCGGGCGGGGAAACCGTATTGATCGACGGTCCGGCACGCCAGGCGTTGCTGGCCTTCGCCTGGCCGGGGAACGTGCGGCAGTTGCGCAATGTGCTGCGCACCTTGGCGGCGTTGTGTGACGACGGGAGGATCGGGCTGGAGGATTTGCCGGTGATGATTCGTCAGGCTCGGCCGGTTCCGGTTGTTGCCGTTGAAGAGCCGTCGGACTATCCGCTGGATGACGCTGAGCGGCTGGCGTTGCTGAATGCGCTTGAACAGACGCGCTGGCATATGACTCACACGGCTGAACAACTTGGCGTCAGCCGTAACACCCTTTACAGAAAACTGCGTAAACACGGCATCGCCCGTTCTGCGTGACTGATCGTTCCCACGCTCTGCGTGGGAACGCAGCCCGGGACGCTCCGCGTCCCAAAGCGGACGCAGAGCGTCCATTGAGGCATTCCCACGCAGAGCGTGGGAACGATCATTAAAGACAGAGTGCGAATTTTCCCACCCTAAGCTAACCTGCGGCCATGTTTTACGAGGTCGACTAATGCACATTCACATTCTTGGTATCTGCGGCACTTTCATGGGGTCGATGGCGGTTCTGGCCAAAGAGCTGGGCCATCACGTGACGGGCTCCGATGCCAACGTCTATCCGCCGATGAGCACTCAGCTTGAGGCTCAGGGCATTGAGTTGACCCAAGGCTATGACCCGGCGCAGCTCGATCCGGCACCGGATCTGGTGGTGATCGGCAATGCCATGTCTCGCGGCAATCCGGCTGTCGAATACGTGCTGAATAAAGGCCTGCCGTACGTCTCCGGCCCGCAATGGCTGGCGGATCACGTGCTGCAAGGTCGCTGGGTGCTGGCCGTCGCCGGTACTCACGGCAAAACCACCACCAGCAGCATGCTCGCCTGGACGCTGGAACACGCGGGCATGAGCCCGGGTTTCCTGATCGGCGGCGTGCCGCAAAACTTCTCGGTGTCCGCTCGTCTGGGTGACACCCCATTCTTCGTGATCGAAGCCGACGAGTACGACAGCGCGTTTTTCGACAAGCGCTCCAAGTTCGTTCACTACCGCCCGCGTACGGCGATCCTGAACAACCTGGAATACGATCACGCCGACATCTTCCCCGATCTACCGGCCATCGAGCGGCAGTTCCACCATTTGGTGCGGACCATCCCGAGCGAAGGCCTGGTGATCCACCCGACCACCGAGCCTGCGTTGCAGCGTGTGATCGAGATGGGCTGCTGGACCCCGGTGCAAACCACCGGCGCCGGCGGTCAGTGGCAGGTCAAACTGCTGAGCGAAGACGGCTCGAAATTCGAAGTGATGTTCGAAGGTGTCGCTCAAGGTGTGGTCGAGTGGGACATGACCGGTCAGCACAACGTCGCCAACGCGCTGGCCACGTTGGCTGCGGCCCGCCACGTCGGTGTTGTGCCGTCCATGGGCATCGCTGCTCTGAGCGCATTCAAAAGCGTCAAGCGCCGGATGGAGAAAGTCGCGGAGGTCCGTGGCATTACCATCTATGACGACTTCGCTCACCATCCGACGGCTATTGCGACGACTCTGGACGGCCTGCGCAAACGCATCGGCGATGCACCGTTGATTGCGATCATCGAGCCGCGCTCCAACTCCATGAAACTCGGTGCTCACCGCGACGGCTTGCCGGAAAGCGTGGTCGATGCCGATCAGGTGATCTGGTATGCGCCGGCCAACCTCGGTTGGGATCTGGGGGCTACTGCTACGTTGTGCACAGTGCCGTCGATCGTCAGCGATTCGCTGGAAGGCATCATCGAGCGCGTGAAGAGCCAGGCCCAGCCCGGCACTCACGTGGTGATCATGAGCAACGGCGGCTTCGGCGGCCTGCACGGCAAACTCGCCGAGGCGCTGCAATGAACAACGGCCCTGAACGCATCACGCTGGCGATGACCGGCGCTTCGGGCGCCCAATATGGTTTGCGCCTGCTTGACTGCCTGATTCGTGAAGACCGCGAAGTGCACTTCATGATCTCCAAGGCTGCGCAACTGGTGATGGCCACCGAGACTGACGTTACGTTGCCGCCGAAAACCCAGATGATGCAGGCCTTCCTCACCGAATACACCGGCGCTGCCGCCGGGCAGATTCGGGTGTATGGCAAGGAAGACTGGATGTCGCCGGTGGCCTCGGGCTCCGGCGCGCCAGCGGCGATGGTGGTGGTGCCGTGTTCCACCGGGACTTTGTCGGCTATTGCGACGGGGGCCTGCAACAACCTGATCGAGCGTGCCGCCGACGTCACCTTGAAGGAACGCCGTCAGCTGATTCTGGTGCCGCGTGAGGCGCCGTATTCAAGCATCCACCTGGAGAACATGCTCAAGTTGTCGAACATGGGCGTGACGATTTTGCCGGCATCGCCAGGCTTTTATCATCAGCCGCAAACCATCGACGACTTGATCGATTTTGTCGTGGCGCGAATTCTCAATCTGCTGAACATTCCTCAGGACATGCTGCCGCGTTGGGGCGAACACCATCTGACCAGCGATGAATAAGCTGCTGGCGATTGTGCTGGCGCTGCAATTGGCTGGCTGCGCCACGGCGCGAACGCTCGATGCCGCCAAGCCCGGGGCACCGGTGGTGTATTCGGGGACGCGTCTGGATTTGTATGCCCTGAACGGCGGTTGCTGCGCCATGGACCGCTTCGGCGCCGAAGCCCCGAGCTATCCGGGCGTCGACCTGCCGGCCAGTGCGTTGCTCGACACGCTGCTGTTGCCGCTGTCGGTGCTCACGGTGATCGGGGTAAGTTTTCAGGCAACGGGCGGATTGTAGCGTTCGGCGACGAGTCGGAGTCGCGCCCTTCGCGAGCAAGCCCGCTCCCACATTTGACCGAGTTATCCGGACGAACACGGTCAAATGTGGGAGCGGGCTTGCTCGCGAAGGCGTCAGACCAGGCGATGAAGAATTACTTGCCGAGTTTGCGCAACTCATCCGACTCGACAATCCGCACCCCATCCTGCTCTTCCAGCGCCAGTCGCCACATGGCGCGGGCCAGCTGGCAGGCTTCGATGCCGCGGTATTTGCCGGGGATCAAGCGGGACAAGGGCCCAACGAATTGCTCAGCCATACGCGGTTCCATACGCTCGCCCAACAGCAGCGAAGGTCGGCAAATGGTCAGTTGCGGCCAGTCCTGTGCGCGCAATGCATATTCCATCTCGCCTTTGACCTTGTTGTAGAAAATAGGGGACCTGCGATCAGCCCCCAGGGCACTGATCACGATCAAGTGCCGTGCGCCCAGCTCCCGTGCACGTTTGGCGAACGCCACCACCATGTCCAGGTCCACCGCGCGAAACGCCTGTTCCGAGCCGGCTTTCTTGATGGTGGTGCCAAGGCAGCAGTAGGCGATGTCGACGCGACCATTCAATTGCGGCAGAAACACCGCTGGGTCGCCGACCGGATTTTCCAGATGGGGGTGCTCGGCCAATGGCCGGCGTGAGGGCGCCAATACTCGTGAGATCGTGGGCTCATTGAGCAGACGGTCAAGAAGATGTTCACCGGTCAAACCGGTAGCTCCGGCAAGCAGTACGTGCTGAGGCGTCAAGTACATAGTGTTTCCCCCTTGATACTCTCAGCTTAGTTGTTCTTTGCATCCTTGCTGTCGATGGAGACACTTTGCAACGCCTTTCGTGCCTGTTGTTTGCGTAACAGCTGCCAGTGAGAGAGAACGGTTTTCGGTGCCCAGATCTGCGGTTCAGAGGCTTCGAAGCTGTCCGCCAGTTCGCGCTCGGCGACGGTGGCTTTGGCCAGTTTGAAGGCTTGCTCCAGATCGTCGGTCTGGTTCAGTGCCTGGGCGAACAGCGCATCGCCAAAGTAGGTGAAGTTGGCTTCTTCCGAGCAGCCGAAGGACACGCGGTCAGCGCGCGAGGCGGTCATGATCAGGGTGCGTTCATCCTTGAGCGCGGGAATGAAGCCACCGGAGTAACAGGACGAAATCACGATGATCTTGTCGCGGTTTTTCAGCGGAGAGAGCACCGCGGCGAGTTCGTCGGCCGGCAGATCGGACAGTTCCATGCGCGGCTGGTCGAGCACCAGTTCGTGTTCGCTGGTGCCGTGGCTGGTCAGGTAAATGAAGATCAAGTCTTCCGGGCCACTGCGTTCGGCCAGGGCTGCGGCGGCGCGGCGCAGGTTCTCCCGGGTGGCCATCGGCCGGTCGACTAGGTGGTCGCGATGGTTCACCAGGCGGATCTGGCCAAACGCACCAAAGCGACTGTTGAGCATGTTGCTGACGTAATCGGATTCGCGCAGGAACACGCTTTGCTTGCCGTCACCGCCGAGTGTCAGGGTGTACAACTCGACTGCCGGGGTCGAAGCCGGCACGTTGGACAGCGCATCGTCGAGCAAGCGGCCCTGGGCCAGCAAACCGAGTTCCAGGCTGTCGGGTAGCAGCTTGCCATCGGCATCGCGAACACGCTGGCCATTGACCCACGTACCGTTTTGCACCGTGCCGTCAGTCAGCACCAGGGTGCCGCGCCCCGAGTAACTGTCACTGTCGAACTGGCCGATGTAGAAGCTGCCGTCGGACAGGTTCAATCGACCTTGGCCGGTGAAGCGCCAATCGCTGAACTGGCCGATGTAATGGCTGCCGTCGGCGCCGATCAACTCGCCCTTGCCGTTCAGCGATCCTTCCTTGAATTGACCGAGCCAGACATCACCGTCGGCGTTCTCGTAGCGGCCCTTGCCGTGCAGTTGGTTGTTCTTGAAGCCACCGACATAGATATCGCCATCGGCGCTGTTGAAAGTCCCGTTGCCTTCGAGCTGACCGTCGACGAAATGCCCGGTGAACTGATTGCCGCTGGCGTCGCCACGTTGGCCTTCGCCGTTGGGTTTGCCGTGGGCGAACTGGCCCTGATACGAGCTGCCGTCTTCGAGTTCGAGACGACCGAGCCCTGAATATTGATCGGCCTTGAATTCACCGCGGTAGGTCATACCGTTTTCTTTGAGGGTGCCTTCGCCGTCCCGTCGACCGGCTTTGAAGCCGCCGGTGAAGCTGCTGCCGCTGGTGGTCAGTGTGCCCTTGTCGTCGAACAGCCCCAGATTGAATCCCCCGCGATAGACTTCGCCGTTGCTGCCGTGCCATTCGCCCTGGCCATGCCATTGGCCCTTGTCGAAATCGCCGGCGTACCAGCTGCCATTCGGGTAATCGATACGGCCCTGGCCTTGCAGCAATCCGTTGACCAGTTCACCGCGATAGCGTCCGCCGTCCGGCAAGCGGGCGTCGGGGGGCAACAGCGATTCGCCGTCGCCGCAAGCGGTGAGCAATAGGGTCAGAGCGAGGAGTGCAAGTGGGCGCATAGCGGGATCCGGGCAATTAGGCGACCGAGTATGCCGCAGCTGTTTGACCTTATATAGCCAGGAAACAGGAGAGGGCGCGAAACAGCGTGAGCTGCTTCGCATCCGGGATGGGTTACACGAAGCAGAGCGACAGTGGCTCGGCGATGTAGGCCGGTTTGTCCGAGCCTTCGATCTCAAGCGTGGCGGTGGCCTTGAGCAGCCATTGGCCGGGTTTCTTCTCGGTGACTTCGTTCATGTCGACCTTGAGTCGTACCCTGGAATTGACCTTCACTGGCTGGATGAAACGCACGGTATCCAGACCGTAGTTGACCACCATCTTCGCCCCTTCAGGGAGGATCAGGATGTCTTCCATCAGTTTGGGGATCAGCGACAGCGACAGGAAACCGTGTGCAATGGTGCTGCCAAATGGCGTTTGCGCGGCTTTGACCGGGTCGACGTGGATGAACTGATAGTCCCCTGTGGCTTCGGCGAACAGGTTGATGCGCTCCTGATCGATGGTGAGCCATTCGGAACGTCCGAGTTCCTTGCCGACATAATCTTTGAGCTCTGCAACTGGAACATAGGGCATTGAGACTCTCCTTGGGTTCATCGGTTTTATAGTTTTGAGGTGGGGGGATTTGACCTCCCGGATTACCACTTTAGATCAACATGGCAAATGGCTCCGGTCAACTGACCATGATTTTGGCGAATGCCGGTCTATAGCGTTGGCGTGCTTATAATGCTCCGCCCGCTTGTGCGGGATGATATTGGCGGGAGATGACGGATGTTGTTACGTGGCCTGACCTGGCTGGTGCTGTTCCAATTGCTGGGCACAGCCATCAACCACTTGTTTTTACCGGTACTGCCGGGGCCGATTGTCGGCCTGCTGTTGCTGCTGGTGTTCCTGATCAGCCGTGGCCAGGTCGGCGAACCGCTGAACCTCGCGGCCAGCAGTCTGCTGCGTTACCTGCCGTTGTTGCTGGTGCCGCCAGCCGTAGGTGTGATGGTTTACGCTAAAGACATTGCCGCAGATTTCTGGGCCATCGTCGGTGCGCTGGTGTTATCACTGTTGCTGTCCCTGGCCTTCGCTGGCGTGCTGATGCAGCGCATGGTCAAGCGTCACGCTCATCGTGAGGACAGCCAATGATCTTCGACTGGCACGGCGCCTGGACGTCGGTGATTCATCATCCGTTGTTCGGTATCGGTATTACGCTGGGGGCTTATCAGCTGGTGCTGGCGGCGTATGAGAAAACCCGCTGGATCTTTCTGCAACCAGTATTGGTCTCGATGCTGCTGGTGATCGGCGTATTGGTGGGTTGCGGCCTGACCTATGCCGAGTACCGCAAGAGCACCGAGATCCTCAGCATCCTGCTCGGGCCTGCGACCGTCGCGCTGGCTGTGCCGCTGTACCTCAATCTGCGACGCATTCGGCAGTTGTTCTGGCCGATATTTACTACGCTGGTGATAGGTGGCGTCGTCGCCACTGGCATGGGCGTATTGCTGGGCTGGTCGTTTGGTGCCGAACACATGATCCTGATGACCATGGCGCCGAAGTCGGTGACGTCGCCGATTGCCATGCTGGTGGCGGAGCAGATCGGTGGTGTTGCGGCGCTGGCGGCAGTGTTCGTGTTGATTACCGGGGTGATCGGGGCGATATTCGGGCCGAGTCTTTTGACCCGGCTGGGTGTGCACAGTCCTGAGGCGCGCGGTATGGCACTGGGCATGACGGCGCACGCGGTCGGCACTGCGGTGGCAATGCAGGAAAATGAAGAATGCGGCGCCTTCGCGGCGCTGGCGATGAGTCTGATGGGCGTGGCCACGGCAGTTTTCCTGCCGTTGGCGGTGTCGATGGTGGTGTAAGGAAATGTCTATGAGCTTGCCGCTTTTTCCGCTGAACACGGTGTTGTTTCCTGGCTGCATCCTCGATTTGCAGATCTTCGAGGCGCGCTACCTGGACATGATCAGTCGCTGCATGAAACAGGGCGGCGGCTTCGGCGTGGTGTGCATCCTCGACGGCGAAGAAGTCGGCATCGCCCCGGCGGGCTACGCGCTGGTCGGATGCGAGGCGCTGATCACTGATTTCAAACAGCAGGACAATGGCTTGCTGGGCATTCGGGTGCAGGGCGGACGGCGTTTCCACGTGTTGCGCACCGAGATTCAGCGCGATCAGCTGACCGTCGCCGAGGTCGAGTGGCTGGAGGACGAACCTGAGCAACCGCTGCAGGACGAGGACGCCGACCTGGTTGCGCTGCTCAAAGCCTTGGCCGAACACCCGATGGTCGAAGCGTTGAACATGGGCACTGAAGCAACCGGGCAGCAGTCACTGGCCAATCAGTTGGCGTACCTGTTGCCGTTTGCCGAAGTGGACAAGATCGACCTGCTGCAACTCGATGATCCGCAGCAGCGACTGGATGCGATTCAGGCGCTGCTGGATGAGTTGCAGGGTGAGTTGTTTGCCTGATCAGTAGGCATACCGCAACATCGCATGCGGCAAATGCCGCAGCGCAAAGAACCCGAACAGCGCTACCATCGCCGGCAACACCAGCCACCAGACCTTCGGTGGCATGGCGTTGAGCGGCGCCGGGCGCTGACTCAGCCACAAGCTCGCGGCACACACGCACGCCGCCAGCATGGCGCCGGCCAGCACATCCGTTGGCCAGTGCGCGCCCAGGTACACCCGGGACAGGGCAATCGCCAGCGCTGGCAAGCAACCTAACAGCAACCAGGTCAGACGCATGCGCGGCGGTTGTCCGCGGCCGGCCAGCACGGCCAGCGTCAGAAACAGCGCAAAAGAGCCCGAGGCGTGGCCGCTGGGCATGCTGTAGCTGGTCAGGGGATCGCTCAACACTTCCGGGCGTACGCGGGCGAAAAAGTGTTTGGTCGCGGTGTTGCCCAGCGCGGTGCACAGCAGGGTGCTACCGGCGAAAATCGCCTGGCGCCATTGCCGGGTGAGCAGCAGCAAACCCGTCAGCAGGGCGCTGAACAACAGCATGTTGCGAAACTCGCCGATCAGCGTGAACGTCACCGCCACTTCATCAAGCAGCGGGCTGCGGTGTTCCTGCACCAGGGTCATCAGGCCTTGATCCAGGGCGGTCAGGTGCGGATAGCCGATAAACAGTCCCGCCAAAATCAGGAAGCTCATTCCGGTAATCAGCATCGTCGCTTTGCGATGACGGCGCAGACTGCTGGTGGCGCTCAAGCCCACCATGACGACGATGCTACCGGCGACGATGCCGGCCTCAGGCCAAAACCCTTCCGGCAAAGGCAAGCGAATCGCCGCGCCTGTGGCCCAGCCGGGCAGCAGATAGGCAACGGTCCAGCCAGCGGCGGCCAGCAGGCTGACGGCGGCGAAGCGCGGGAAGGGCATGTCGAACATCCCCGCGACCATCGGCAGCATTGGCCGTAGCGGGCCGATAAAGCGCCCGACCAACAGGCTGGCGATGCCGTAACGCTGGAAATACGCCTCGGCACCGGCGATCCATTCCGGATGATGGCGCAACCCTGGCAGGCGCCGGATGTTCTGATGGAAATGTCGCCCGAGGAAGTACGAAATGATGTCGCCCAGCACGCCGCCGAGGAACCCCAGCAACAGCGTTTCGCCCAGAGACAGCGCGCCGCTGCCGGCCAGAACCGCCACGGCAAACAGCAGCACCGTGCCGGGCACGATCAGCCCGGCAATCGCCAGGCATTCTACGCAGGCCACTATGAACACCGCCGCGGCCAGCCATTGCGGGTTGACCGTCAACCAACCGGTCACGCTATCGAGCCATTGGCCCATAAAAACAACTCCATCAAATAATCAATCGGTCCCAAGGGACGAACACAATCTTCAAAACACTACAGATCCCATGTGGGAGCGGGCTTGCTCGCGAAAGCGGACTGACAGTCAACATTGATATCGACTGGCATGGCCCCTTCGCGAGCAAGTCGAATCGTCGCACCGCCGCTCCCACAGGGGGATTTTCATTGTTCATGTCAGCAAAAAATAATCGCGACCTTCGATCTGCCCCCGTCGCAGCGGGTTTCTCGTGCAATACGGCGCGTAAGTCGAATCGACGAAGCGGTACATCAAATGCTCATCGCGGCCGTGCGGAATGCCCAAACGCGTGGTTTGTATGATGTGAACAGGCGCCGGGCCGACATCTTCCACCAGCAGCACTTCATGGTCGAAGCGCTTGGCGTCCCAGACCGGCACCTTCAGGCCCAGCGCCTTGCAGAGCAAAGTTTGTCCGGCGCAAAGCTTTTGCGAGGGGCGAGGGCGACCTTGGGCGTCGGGATTGTTCAACAGCATTTGCGCGAGGCTCGCCGGCCCGCTCAAGTCATCGACCCACGGATAGGCGGATTTGATCAGCACAGCATTGCCCGGACCCTGTGCGCTGAAGTTCAGGGAATCGCCGCCTCGGGCGTAGTACATATAGATGTGGCCGCCATCCAGAAACAAAGCCTTACGTTTTTCTGTGTAGCCGAGGGAGGCGTGGCTGCCTTTTTCTTCGAAGTAATAGGCTTCGGTCTCGATAATCCGGGCGCTGAGCCACAGGTCGCCGACCCGGTGACGAATGACTTTGCCGAGTAAGTCCTGGGCCAGCGTTTGGGCGTCTCTGTCGAAAAATGCATCCGCGAGCCCCTCGGGCGTGCTCGTTGCGGACGTGGGAACAGTCAGGTTGGTCATGATGAACGGCGTTTATCAGGGCTGATTGAGTCGCGATGATAACAATTTGCAGCTTAATCACGGCTGAACGTCGGCAAATTGCCCTCCATTTCGACCATCCGCCCGTCACCGCTGTTAGTCGAGGGACGCGGCAGCTATAATCTGCCGCTTTACTCTTTACCAAGACCTTAGCAAAGACCACTCCAGACCATGACTGAGTCCGTTCTTGACTACATGACCCGCCTGGGTCGCGCTGCCCGCGAAGCTTCTCGCGTCATCGGCCGTGCCAGCACCGCGCAGAAAAACCGCGCCTTGCAGGCAGCTGCCAATGCGTTGGACGCTGCTCGCGCCGAGCTGACGGCTGCCAATGAACTGGATTTGGCCGCTGGCCGCGCCAATGGTCTTGAGCCGGCATTGCTTGAGCGTCTGGCGCTGACCCCGGAACGCATCGACGGCATGATCGTAGGTTTGCGTCAGGTAGCGGCTCTGCCGGACCCGGTCGGCGCGATCCGCGACATGAGCTTTCGGCCGTCGGGTATTCAGGTCGGCAAGATGCGTGTGCCGTTGGGCGTCATCGGGATTATCTACGAATCCCGGCCGAACGTGACCATCGATGCCGCCAGCCTGTGCCTGAAGTCCGGCAACGCGACCATCCTGCGCGGCGGCTCCGAGGCGATTCATTCCAACCGTGCCATTGCCGCCTGCATCCAGCGCGGTCTGGCCGAAGCCGAACTGCCCGCTGCCGTGGTGCAAGTGGTCGAAACCACTGACCGCGCCGCGGTTGGCGCGCTGATCACCATGCCTGAATACGTCGACGTTATCGTGCCCCGTGGCGGCCGTGGCCTGATCGAGCGCGTTAGCCGTGACGCCCGCGTACCGGTTATCAAGCATCTGGACGGCATCTGTCACGTTTACGTCAGTGCTCACGCCGACCTGCCGAAAGCCCAGCGCATCGCGTTCAACGCCAAGACTTATCGCTATGGTATCTGCGGTGCCATGGAGACCCTGCTGGTGGACCAATCGGTCGCCAAGGATTTCCTGCCATCGATGGCTGCACAATTCCATGAAAAAGGCGTCGAGCTGCGCGGCTGCGAACGCACCCGGGCGATCATCGAGGCTGTTGCAGCGAGCGAAGAAGACTGGAACACCGAGTATCTGGCGCCGATTCTTTCGATCCGTGTGGTCGACGGGCTGGACCAGGCCATCGAACACATTAACAAGTACGGCTCCCATCACACCGATTCGATCGTCAGCGAAAACCTTGCCGACACCCGGCGTTTCGTCGCGGAAGTCGATTCATCGTCGGTGATGATCAACACCCCGACGTGCTTCGCCGATGGCTTCGAATACGGATTGGGTGCCGAGATTGGCATTTCTACTGATAAGCTGCACGCCCGCGGCCCGGTGGGCCTCGAAGGTCTGACCTGCGAGAAGTACATCGTGGTCGGTGATGGCCAGTTGCGCGGCCAGGCGTCGGACTGACTTGGGCGACCACGACCTGTCAGTCCCGGTAACCGCCAGCGAGCCTGCGCCTCGACGCATTGGCATGCTGGGCGGGACCTTCGACCCGGTGCACATCGGCCATTTGCGCAGTGCGCTGGAAGTCGCCGAATCGCTGGCGCTCGATGAGCTGCGTCTGACACCCAGTGCCAGACCGCCTCATCGCGGTACGCCGCAGGTGTCGGCGAAAGACCGTCTGGCGATGGTCGAGTGCGCGGTGGCCGGTGTGGCGCCGCTGGTGGTGGACGCCCGCGAATTGCAGCGGGACAAACCGTCCTACACCATCGACACCCTGGAACTGATGCGCGCAGAACTTGCCGCCTCCGACCAGGTTTTTCTACTTTTGGGCTGGGACGCATTTTGCGGCCTACCCACTTGGCACCGCTGGGAAGAGTTGCTCCAGCATTGCCACATCCTGGTGCTGCAACGCCCGGATGCCGACAGCGAACCGCCGGATGCCTTGCGCAATCTGTTGGCGGCACGCTCGGTGAGCGACCCGCTGGCCCTCAAAGGGCCGAGCGGACAGATTGCATTCGTCTGGCAGACACCGCTCGCGGTATCCGCCACCCAGATCCGTCAACTGCTGGCCAGCGGTAAGTCGGTACGTTTCCTGGTGCCCGACGCGGTCCTGGCCTACATCGATGCGCACGGTCTCTACCGTGCGTCGAACTGAAAAAGGGCGCGCTTCAAAACACGTGAACGCGTGTACCGAAGCGCCCGAACATACGAGCAAAACGAGTTTTATATGACGAACAAAGACGTAACTAAAGTAAAGCGCAAAGGCACGTTCAAGAGCGCCCCGCTGCCAGTAGAAGTTCCAACCGGCCCTGAGCTGCGCGGCGAAGAGCTGGTCAAGGTTGCCGTAGCGGCCCTGGAAGACGTGAAAGGCCAGGACATTCAGGTAATCGACGTTCGTGAAAAGCAGAGCATCACTGATTTCATGATCATCGCTACCGGTACGTCCAACCGCCAGATCGGCGCGATGCTGGACAAGGTCCGCGAGGCGGTCAAAGCCTTGGGCGTCAAGCCGCTGGGTGAAGAAGGCAAGGGCGACAGCGACTGGGTGTTGCTGGATATGGATGATGTCATCGTGCACATGATGACCGCTTCGGCTCGTCAGTTTTACGACCTGGAGCGTCTGTGGTCCGGTGCAGAACAGAGCCGTGCTCTGAACGCGGCTCACCACAGCCCGGAAAACACCCATGAGCATTTCGTCAAGCTCAACAAAGACCAGCAATAAGGGACCGCTGTGCGACTGCGACTGATCGCCGTCGGTTCACGCATGCCCAAGTGGGTGGAAGAAGGCTGGCATGAATATGCCAAGCGTCTTCCGTCCGAGCTGGCGCTGGAACTGGTGGAAATACCGCTCAACACCCGTGGCAAGAACGCCGACGTGGCGCGCTTCATCCGTCAGGAAGGCGAAGCCATGCTGGCCAAGGTCGGGCCGAACGAGCGTGTTGTGACCCTCGAAGTCCACGGCAAGCCCTGGAGCACCGAGCAACTGGCGGTCGAGCTCGATCGCTGGCGGTTGGACTCGCGCACGGTGAATTTCATGGTCGGCGGCCCCGAAGGGCTGGCGCCGGAAGTCTGTGCCCGGGCCGATCAGCGCTGGTCGCTCTCACCGTTGACGTTGCCGCACCCGCTGGTGCGAATCCTGATCGGCGAACAGCTGTATCGTGCCTGGACAGTCCTGTCCGGCCACCCTTACCACAAGTAGTTCTGCCCTCATGCCCCAGCCGATCCGCATCAAGGACCACGAAAAAGACGCCCGTCTGGTGCGTGGCCGCGTCGTGTTCGGGGCAATTGCGGTGGTGGTGCTGATCTGTGTGCTGATCGCGCGGCTGTATTTCCTCCAGGTGATTCAGTACGAGTACCACTCGACCCTGTCGGAGAACAACCGCGTCCATGTGCAGCCGATTCCGCCGACTCGCGGGCTGATTTTCGATCGCAATGGCGTGGTGGTGGCCGATAACCGGCCCAGCTTCAGCCTGAGCATGACCCGCGAGCGCTCTGGCGACTGGCAGCAAGTGCTCGACGTGATTGTTGAAGTGCTGGAGCTGACGCCCGAGGACCGGGTGATCTTCGAGAAGCGCATGCGTCAGGGGCGCCGGCCGTTCGAGCCGGTGCCAATCCTGTTCGAGCTGACCGAAGAACAGATCGCCCGCATCGCGGTGAATCAGTTCCGTCTGCCGGGGGTGGAAGTGGTCGCGCAGCTGGTGCGTCACTATCCGCAGGGCCCGCACTTTGCGCACTCGGTGGGTTACATGGGGCGGATCAACGAGAAAGAGCTGAAGTCGCTCGATCCGGTCAATTACAGCGGCACCCACCACATCGGCAAGACCGGTATCGAGCGTTTCTACGAGCCCGAGCTGCACGGTCAGGTGGGTTACGAAGAAGTCGAGACCAACGCTCGAGGCCGCGTGTTGCGCGTGCTCAAGCGTACCGATCCGATTCCCGGCAAGGACATCGTCCTGAGCCTGGACATCAAATTGCAGGAAGCGGCCGAAGCTGCACTCGGCGGTCGTCGTGGTGCGGTGGTCGCGCTGGACCCGAAAACCGGCGAAGTGCTGGCGATGGTCAGTGCGCCGAGTTTCGATCCGAACCTGTTCGTCACCGGCATCAGCTTCAAGGCCTATGCCGAGCTGCGCGATTCCATCGACCGGCCACTGTTCAACCGCGTGCTGCGCGGCTTGTACCCGCCGGGTTCGACCATCAAGCCGGCCGTGGCAATTGCCGGCCTGGATGCTGGCGTTGTGACCGCGTCGAGTCGGGTGTATGACCCCGGCTATTACCAGTTGCCCAACTACGATCACAAATACCGTAACTGGAACCGTACCGGTGACGGCTACGTCGATCTGGACACGGCGATCATGCGGTCCAACGACACCTACTTCTATGACCTTGCCCACAAACTGGGAATCGATCGCTTGTCGGCGTACATGAGCAAGTTCGGCATCGGCCAGAAGGTTTCGCTGGACATGTTCGAAGAGTCGCCGGGGCTGATGCCTACACGTGAGTGGAAGCGTGCAACCCGGCGTCAGGCCTGGTTCCCGGGCGAAACGCTGATTCTCGGGATCGGTCAGGGCTACATGCAATCAACGCCATTGCAACTGGCCCAGGCCACGGCGCTGGTCGCGAACAAGGGTGTCTGGAACCGTCCGCACCTGGCCAAGACCGTCGAAGGCGAGCGGCCAAAGGATGAAAACCCGATGCCGGACATCATCCTGCGTGATCCGTCCGACTGGACCAAGGTCAACCACGGCATGCAACAGGTGATGCACGGTGCCCGGGGTACGGCACGCAAAGCGGCGATCGGTTCGCAATACCGCATCGCGGGCAAAAGTGGTACGGCCCAGGTCGTCGCGATCAAGCAGGGCGAGAAGTACGACCGCTCCAAGGTTCAGGAACGCCATCGCGACCACGCCTTGTTCGTCGGCTTCGCACCGGCCGACAACCCGCAAATCGTGGTGTCGGTGATGGTCGAGAACGGCGAGTCCGGTTCCGGCGTCGCCGCCCCCGTGGTGCGTCAAATCATGGACGCCTGGCTTCTGGACCAGGACGGTCGGTTGAAGGCCGAATACGCCAGCCCTATCAGTGTGGAGGCTACGGCCCGTGAAGAGTAATTTCGATCGCATCCTCTCCAGCGAGGATGTGATGCGTCGCCGCGCGACGCTGTTACAACGCATGCACATTGACGGCCCGTTGCTGATCCTGCTGCTGACCCTCGCCGCCGGCAGCCTGTTCGTGCTGTATTCGGCCAGCGGCAAAAGCTGGGATCTGCTGGCCAAGCAAGCCACTTCGTTCGGCATCGGCCTGGTGTCGATGATCGTCATCGCCCAATTCGAGCCGCGCTTCATGGCCCGTTGGGTGCCGGTTGGTTATGTGGTCGGCGTGCTGTTGCTGGTCGTCGTGGACGTCATGGGCCACAACGCCATGGGCGCCACGCGCTGGATCAACATTCCCGGGGTGATCCGCTTCCAGCCCTCGGAATTCATGAAGATTCTGATGCCGGCGACTATCGCCTGGTATCTGTCCAAGCGCACCTTGCCGCCGCAGCTCAAGCATGTGGGCGTCAGTCTGTTTCTGATCGGTTTGCCGTTTATCCTGATCGTGCGTCAGCCCGACCTCGGCACTTCGCTGCTGATCCTCGCCGGTGGCGCGTTCGTTCTGTTCATGGGCGGCCTGCGCTGGCGCTGGATTCTCAGCGTGATTGCCGCGGCTGTGCCGGTGGCGGTCGGCATGTGGTACTTCGTCATGCACGACTACCAGAAGCAGCGAATCCTGACCTTCCTCGATCCCGAAAGCGATCCGCTGGGCACTGGTTGGAACATCATTCAATCGAAAGCCGCCATCGGTTCCGGCGGTGTGTTCGGCAAGGGCTGGTTGCTCGGCACCCAGTCGCACCTGGACTTCCTGCCGGAAAGCCACACCGACTTCATTATTGCGGTCATGGGCGAAGAATTCGGCCTGGTGGGGATCTGCGCACTGCTGCTGATTTACCTGCTGTTGATCGGCCGCGGGCTGGTGATTACCGCCCAGGCCCAGACATTGTTCGGCAAATTGCTCGCGGGCAGCCTGACCATGACGTTTTTTGTTTACGTTTTCGTCAACATCGGTATGGTCAGTGGCCTGTTGCCGGTTGTGGGGGTGCCGTTGCCGTTCATTAGCTACGGAGGAACTTCGCTGGTGACGCTTTTGTCAGCGTTTGGGGTTTTGATGTCGATCCATACCCATCGCAAGTGGATCGCTCAGGTTTGAATAAGGTGAAGATTTCAATGCAAGTAATGCGTGGCTGGGCGACTCGATATGCGCCATGGGTCGGCCTGGTAAGCATCCTTGGCACAGCGCATGAAGCGTTGGCCGGCGATTACGAAGGCTCACCGCAGGTGGCTGAATTCGTCGGTGAAATGACCCGCGACTACGGTTTCGCCGGTGAACAACTGATGGACGTGTTCCGCGAAGCCGAGCGCAAGCAGTCGATTCTGGACGCGATCTCGAAACCGGCCGAGCGGGTCAAGCAGTGGAACGAATATCGCCCGATGTTCATCACCGACGCGCGCATCGCCCGTGGTGTGGACTTCTGGCGTCAGCACGAGGCGGTACTGGCCCGTGCCGAGCAGGAATACGGCGTGCCGGCGCAGGTTATTGTTTCGATCATCGGCGTTGAGACCTTTTTTGGTCGTAATACCGGCAATTTTCGGGTAATCGACGCCTTGTCGACCCTGGGTTTCGACTATCCTCCCCGTGCCGAATTTTTCCGCAAGGAATTGCGTGAGTTCCTGTTGCTGGCCCGGGAAGAGCAGGTCGATCCGCTGACTCTCAAAGGCTCTTACGCTGGCGCGATGGGCTTGCCGCAGTTCATGCCGAGCAGTTTTCGCGCCTATGCGGTGGACTTTGACGGTGACGGCCACATCAATATCTGGACCAATCCGGACGATGCCATTGGCAGCGTCGCCAGTTATTTCAAACGTCACGGCTGGGTCGCCGGCGAACCGGTGGTCAGCCGCGCCGATGTGCGTGGCGATCAGGTGGACCAAGGTTTGACCACGGGCATCGAACCGACTAAAACCGTCGGGGAGTTGCGGGCGCTGGGGTGGTCAAGTCATGATGCGCTGCGCGATGATATGCCGGTCACGGCTTTCCGCCTGGAAGGTGACAATGGCCCCGAATACTGGATGGGCCTGACGAATTTTTACGCAATCACGCGTTATAACCGCAGCGTGATGTACGCCATGGCCGTACATCAACTGTCTGAACAGCTGGTCCAAGCACGGGGCGTCAAGTAATGCGGGCATTGCCTATGAATAAACCCCTGAAGCTGATGGCATTCGCCGCGTTGGCAGTGCTGGTCGCCAGTTGTTCGACCAGCCGTGCGCCGGCCCAGAAGTCTTCCACCGCCGTGCGCTCGACGCCGGGGCTGGACATCAATCGGGCTCACAAGGATGGCGCGCCATGGTGGGATGTTGACGTTTCGCGCATCCCGGACGCCACGCCTACCCTGCATTCCGGCCCGTACAAGGCCAGCCCGTACTCGGTACTGGGCAAAACCTACTTTCCGTTGCAAGAATCCAAGACGTATGTCGCCTCGGGCACTGCGTCCTGGTACGGCACCAAGTTCCACGGTCAGAACACCGCCAACGGCGAAGTCTATGACCTGTACGGCATGAGCGCCGCACACAAGACCTTGCCGCTGCCGAGTTACGTCCGGGTGACCAACCTGGACAACAACAAGAGCGTAGTCCTGCGAGTCAACGACCGCGGGCCGTTCTACTCGGACCGAATCATCGACTTGTCTTACGCGGCCGCCAAGAAGCTCGGCTATGCCGAAACCGGTACCGCGCGGGTCAAGGTCGAAGGCATCGACCCGCAGCAATGGTGGGCAGCCAAAGGCCGTCCGGCGCCTTTAATGCTTAACGAGCCGCAAATCTCGCAAAATAGCGCCCCGACGATTACGGCTTCGGCCGGCACCGTCGAGCAATGGACGCCACCGCCGCAGCAACACGCCGCGGCCGTTGTGCCCTCGCCGATCGATGCAAAAAAAAACGCTTCTGTACCAGCCTCTGGCCAGTATCTGCAGGTGGGCGCGTTCGCCAACCCGGACGCTGCAGAACTCCTGAGATCGAAGCTCAGCGGGATGGTGAGCGCTCCGGTGTTCATCAGCTCGATCGTGCGCAATCAACAGACGCTGCATCGGGTGCGCCTGGGGCCGATCGGCTCGCCGGGTGAAATCCAGCAAGTGCAGAACAGTGTGCGCCTGGCCAATCTCGGTTCGCCGAGCCTGGTCACTGCCGAGTAATACGTAGTACTTGATTGACGGTTCGCTTGCGGTTTGGGGGGTGGACCTGGTTGTTGGCTCGTTGAAGAACAAAAGCCCGGCAAGGGTCTGAGTGAACAACTGAACACGCGACAGCTCGTTAGAAAGCTGTCTGATTAGTTTTGCCCCTTAGGGCAGTTTCCATTAGCGATTTCGAGAGACGGATGAACATCACCACCTTTGCCAAACGCCTGTGCCTGCTAGTCCCGCTGCTCCTCTCGCCTGCCGCTTTCGCGGTCGAGATGATGCCGTCGCCACCGCAACTGGCCGCCAAAGCCTATGTACTCATGGACGCCAGCAGCGGCAACGTGCTGGTGGAGAACAACGGTGACCAGCGTCTGCCGCCGGCCAGCCTGACCAAGCTGATGACCGCGTACATCGCGACCCTGGAAATCCGTCGTGGACAGATCGGCGAAAACGACCCGGTGACCGTCAGCGAAAACGCCTGGCGTACCGGCGGTTCGCGGATGTTCATCAAGGTCGGCTCGCAAGTCACTGTCAGCGACCTGCTGCACGGCATCATCATTCAGTCGGGTAACGACGCCAGCGTTGCGCTCTCCGAGCACATCGCCGGCAGTGAAGACGCTTTCGCTGACATGATGAACAAAACCGTGGCCGATCTGGGCATGACCAACAGCCACTTCATGAACCCGACCGGTCTGCCGAACCCTGAGCACTACTCGTCGGCTCACGACATGGCGGTGCTGGCTCGCGCGATCATCCACGAAGACCCGGCTCACTACGCGATCTACTCGCAGAAAGAGTTCTTCTGGAACGGCATCAAGCAACCTAACCGTAACCTGCTGCTGTGGCGCGACAAGACGGTTGATGGCCTGAAAACCGGCCACACCGACGAAGCCGGCTATTGCATGGTGTCTTCGGCTGTACGTGACGGCATGCGCCTGATCGCCGTGGTATTCGGCACCAATAGCGAAGTGGCTCGCGCCTCTGAAACCCAGAAGCTGCTGACTTACGGTTTCCGCTTCTTCGAAACCCAGACGTTCTATCAGAAAGGCGCCGAGCTGGCTCAGGCTCCCGTCTGGAAAGGCACCACCAATCAAATCAAGGCCGGCCTGGCTGAAGACTTGACCATGACCCTGCCAAAAGGCCAGCTGAAAAAGCTTGCCGCCAGCATGACCATGAACCCGCAACTGATTGCGCCGATCGCCAAGGGCGACGTAATCGGTAAAGTCGAAGTGAAACTGGACGACAAAGTCGTGCACAGCGCTGACCTGATCGCTCTGGACGCGGTCGACGAGGGTGGTATCTTCCGCCGCATGTGGGATAGCATCCGTCTATTCTTCTACGGCTTGTTCAACTGAATTAGTGTGGACTTGCATGGCCCTGTTCCAATCCGGATCGGGGCCATGTCCGTTGCCACGGCTTACGAGGCCGTTACGCCATGACAGACACCGAAGTAAAGGCGCCAAAAATCGAATTCCCCTGCGCGGATTACCCTATCAAGGTGATCGGTGACACCGGCGTGGGTTTCAAGGACAAGATCATCGCAATCCTTGAAAAACACGCGACCGTTGACCACGAGACCCTGGCCGAGCGCCAGAGTACCAACGGCAAGTACACGACCATCCAGCTGCACATCATCGCCACCGGTCAAGAACAGCTGTACGACATCAACAGCGAGTTGCGGGCTACCGGTTTCGTGCACATGGTGCTGTGATGTCCGGCACGCTGGGCTTTCGCGAGCTCGGCCAGATGGCTTACGAGCCGGTCTGGCATGCCATGCAACGCTTCACCAACGAACGCGGCAGCGATGCCGCGGACGAAATCTGGCTGGTCGAGCACCCACCGGTGTTCACCCAGGGCCAGGCCGGCAAGGCCGAGCACGTGTTGCTCCCAGGGGATATTCCGGTGGTAAAGGTTGATCGCGGTGGTCAGGTGACTTATCACGGTCCCGGCCAATTGGTGGCCTACCTGTTGCTCGATGTGCGCAAGCTGGGTTTCGGCGTGCGTGACCTGGTCAGCCGCATGGAACAATGCCTGATCGAGTTACTGGCCAGCTACGGCGTCACTGCCGTGGCCAAGCCGGATGCACCGGGTGTCTACGTCAATGGGGCGAAAATCGCTTCTCTGGGTCTGCGGATCCGCCACGGTTGCTCCTTTCATGGCCTGGCCCTGAATGTGGACATGAACCTGGAACCGTTTCGACGGATTAATCCCTGCGGCTACGCCGGGCTGGCGATGACCCAGCTGAGCGATCACGCAGGATCGATTGAATTTGCCGAGGTAAGTGCCCGGCTGCGCGCGCAGCTCGTCAAACACCTCGACTATGCTGAGCAGACGACCCTAACGGGCGGAATCGACTGATATGACTACTGATGCAGTGCAAACCATGATCCCGACGCTGGATGTCACCGAGCGTCCGGCCCCGCGTGCCAAGGTTGAAGCCGGCGTCAAGCTGCGCGGCGCCGAGAAGGTTGCACGTATCCCGGTGAAGATCATTCCGACCACCGAACTGCCGAAGAAACCTGACTGGATTCGCGTGCGTATCCCGGTTTCCCCGGAAGTCGACCGCATCAAGGCCCTGCTGCGCAAACACAAGCTGCATAGCGTTTGCGAAGAAGCATCTTGCCCGAACCTGGGCGAATGCTTCTCCGGCGGCACCGCGACCTTCATGATCATGGGTGACATCTGCACCCGTCGCTGCCCGTTCTGCGACGTCGGCCACGGTCGTCCGAAGCCACTGGACGTCAACGAGCCGGAAAGCCTGGCTATTGCCATCGCCGACCTGAAACTCAAGTACGTAGTGATCACCTCGGTTGACCGCGACGACCTGCGTGACGGCGGTGCACAGCACTTTGCCGATTGCATCCGCGAGATCCGCAAGCTGTCGCCGAACGTGCAGCTCGAAACCCTGGTTCCGGACTACCGTGGCCGTATGGACGTTGCGCTGGAAATCACCGCTGCCGAGCCGCCGGATGTGTTCAACCACAACCTGGAAACCGTGCCGCGCCTGTACAAGGCCGCGCGTCCGGGTTCGGATTACCAGTGGTCGCTGACCCTGCTGCAACGCTTCAAGCAGATGATGCCGCACATTCCGACCAAGTCCGGCCTGATGCTGGGTTTGGGCGAGACCGACGAAGAAGTGATCGAAGTCATGAAGCGCATGCGCGAACACGACATCGACATGCTGACCCTGGGCCAGTACCTGCAGCCGTCCCGCAGCCACTTGCCGGTCCAGCGTTTCGTGCACCCGGACGTGTTCGCCTGGTTCGCCGAGGAAGGTTACAAGATGGGCTTCAAGAACGTCGCTTCCGGCCCACTGGTACGTTCCTCGTACCATGCTGACGAGCAGGCGAAACTGGTTAAAGCCGAGCTGATGTCGTCCTGATCAGCTGCAAGACATGAAAACGCCCGCAAGGCATTGCGCCTTGCGGGCGTTTTTTTGCCTTGCCCACGGCAATTAGCGCTTTTTCCTGCAACCTGCGGGGCGACTGACCCTCTTCTGTTTGTCCCCGTTCCTGACTACTGTGTGCTTGACGCTTTCACGCAGGGAGATTCATGGATGACCGTTCGACCGACTCACACCCTTTGTCCTCACGCACCCGTTCCGGCCTTGCCGTCGGAAGGGCTGATTGGCGTCATCGCGCCCGCCGGTCCCGCGGCGCTGGACACCGATAAGGCCATCGCCTGGATGCGCGCTCGCGGATATTCACTGCGGGTTTTCCCTGGCGTGTACGAGAAAGATGATTATCTAGCCGGCAGTGATGATGTACGGCTCAATGACCTGCACGCGGCGTTTGCCGACAGTGAGGTCGACGCCATCATATGCATGCGTGGGGGGTACGGTACGCCGCGGTTGCTCGATCGCATCGACTTTGAATTGCTGCGCAACAATGCCAAGCCGTTCATCGGCTACAGCGACATCACCGCGCTGCACTTGGCGATCAGCCGTTATGCGGGCTTCGTGACCTTTCATGGCCCGATGCTCAACGCCGACCTGCTGGGTGACAAGCAAAAACCTACCGAGTCTTCATTCTTCAACATGCTCAGAGGACAGGTGAAGGCCGGTAGCGTGTTGACGCACCCGGTGGCCTACCCGTTGACCACAATCGAGCCTGGTATCGCTCACGGGCGTTTGCTGGGGGGCAATCTGTCGCTGATCGCCGCAACCATGGGCACGCCGTATGAGATGGACGCCGAGGGCGTCATCCTGTTCATCGAGGACATCAACGAGCCGCTGTATCGCATCGACCGACTGCTGACCCATCTGCGTCTGGCCGGCACGCTGCACAAGCTGCGCGGGGTTCTGGTGGGGGATGTGGCGGGGGTTGAAACGGTTGCGTTGGAGCGCTTGCTCAAGCAGACCTTTGCGCCTTTGCGGATACCGGTGTTGTCCGGTTGGCGTAGCGGGCATTGCGATCCGAACCTGACGTTGCCGATGGGGGCGCTGGTCAGGCTGGATGCGGGGAACAAGGAGTTGGTGTTGGAGCAGGATGTGGTGATCAGGGCTTAGATGTTCATCGCCTGACAGTCCGCCTTCGCGAGCAAGCCCGCTCCCACATTCGACCGTATTCCTATGAGAGAACTCGGTCACCTGTGGGAGCGGCGGTGCGACGATTCGACTTGCTCGCGAAGGCGGCATCCGCCATACCGCTGACTATCGGTTACGCAGGCCTTCCAGCAACTTGTGCGTCGGATACCCATCCGCCGGCCAGCCAAACGACTGCTGGGCGCTGCGGATCGCCTTGCGGGTGTTGGCGCCGATAATGCCGTCAGCGTTGCCCGCGTCATAATTCTGCGCGCTCAACAGACTTTGCAATTCGATCCGCTCGGTTCGGCTCAGTGGCAAATCATCCTTGGGCCATGTGCCGTTGATCAGGCCCGCACCGTTGAAACGCTCGGACAACAGGCTAACGGCCAAGGCGTAAGACGACGAGTTGTTGTACTTGAGGATCGCGCGGAAGTTGTCGAGGACCAGGAACGCCGGGCCACGGTAACCGGCCGGCAGCAGCAGGGCGGCAGACAGGTGTTCGGAGCCTGCCGGGACCTGGCCGCCATTGGGCAGGGTGACGCCCAGTTGCAGCCATTCGGCGACGCTCTTGCGAATAGTGCCATCGGCCAGGACGTAGTTGAAACTGCCCGGTAGCTGCACTTCAAAGCCCCACGGCTGGCCTTTCTGCCAGCCTGAGCTTTGCAGGTAGTGCGCCGTCGAGGCCAGCGCGTCGGCCGGGCTGCCCCAGATATCGCGGCGGCCGTCGCCATCGAAGTCCACGGCGTGGGTGTTGTAAGTGGTCGGGATGAACTGGGTCTGGCCCATGGCACCCGCCCAGGAACCAAGCATTTTCTCAGGCTCGATATCACCCTGTTGCAGGATCTGCAGGGCGGCGATCAGTTGCGCGTGGGCAAACCCGGGACGCCTGCCTTCATAGGCCAGGGTCGCCAGGGAATTAATCACCGACTTGTTGCCCTGGAACTGCCCGAAGTTACTTTCCATGCCCCACACCGAGACCAGTGCCTGACGATCGACGCCGTAGCGCTGCTCGATGCTTTGCAGGATGTCGGCATATTGGCTGACCAGCGCCTCGCCTTTGCGTACCCGTAGCGGCGAAAGGGCGCCGTCGAGGTATTCCCACACCGGTTTTGCGAATTCCGGTTGGCTGCGATCGGCACGGATCACGCTGGTGTCGAGACTGACATTGGCGAAGGCGCGGTCGAACAGATCGGCGCGGATACCGGCGGCCAGAGCGTCCTTGCGGAAACCTGCCTGCCATTCGGCGAAGGTCTGGGTGGGCTGGATATCGAGATTTTCACCAGTCGGAACCACGGGCGGAATGATCGCAGGGGCTGTCGCGACGGGGAGGGTCTGAAGCGGCTTGGCGTCGGCTGCGGTCGGTTTTTCCGCGCAGGCGACTAGCAAAACGAGGCTGGAGGCAGCTATCAGTTGGCGCAGGGGCCAACGACGGGAAATACAAAGGGGCATGCACGGGTCCAGGGAGTACGAATCAGGTGCAGACCTTAACATGTTGAGCGAGCGCTTGCCTTTCAGGCCGCCAGAAAGTAAGAAGCCTCCCAGCTATTAGACTGGAAGGCTTCGCGGCGGTAGCTGCCTTTGCCCTTGCCGGCGGGTTCCTGACGGCTGCGGAACAGTGGCTGGGCGATGATGGATTTGGCCTTGTTGGGGCCATTTTTGGATGGCTTTTTGCTCATGATCAGATCTCTCGATTGAGTGGGTTTTGCGGTGGGAAATATTCTGCCGAAGTTGGGGTTCTGTCTATAGGGCAAATGGATGTGAGTAGTGTAGGAAACCTCCGTAGCAGCTGGCGAAGCCTGCGTTCGGCTGCGCAGCAGTCGTAAAATCAGACAGCACGGTGTGTCAGGATGATCCGGAACTCAGGGTTTACGACTGCTGCGCAGCCGAACTCAGGCTTCGCCAGCTGCTACATAGGGCGTGTTTACTCGGCAGGCAAGTTCAGCCGCTGGCCGGCCATCAACAACGATAACCGACTCAAACTCATCCACGGCGAACCGGCCGCCTGGCCTTTGATCTGTGCGTCGATGCGCTGCGCTTCCAGCAATAGCTGCGCCCAGCGTTGCGCCGAGTAGCGTTGCAAGGCTTTGCTCATCAATGGTTTGCGTTTGTCCCAGACCGGCGGTCGGGCAGAGCTGAAGGCTTTGTCCAGTGGCACGCCCTGGCTGTACTGCAGCGACAGGTTGGCCAGCAGACGCAGCTCCCGGGCCAGCGCCCAGAGAATCACTGGCGGTTCGACACCTTCACCGCGCAGCCCTTCGAGCATGCGCAGGGCATGAGCCGCTTCGCCGTTGAGAATCGCATCAGTCAGGCCAAAGACATCGAAGCGCGCACTGTCGGCCACGGCCGCTTGCACGGTTTCAACGGTGATCTGACCACCTTCGGCCATCAGCTTGAGCTTTTCGATTTCCTGGGCTGCTGCCAGCAGGTTGCCTTCGACCCGTGCGGCGATCAGTTCGACGGCGTCCTGGCTGGCGGAAAGCCCGGCCTGGGACAACCGTTGACGGATCCAGCTTGGCAACTGGTTGGCATCCACCGGCCAAATTTGCACGAACTGAGTGTGCTGGCCTTCGACCAGCGCCTTGCCCCACTTGGTTTTCTGCGCGCTGCCATCCAGCTTGGGCAGGCTGATCAGCAGTATTGTGTCTTCGGCCGGTCGCGAGCAGTACTCGATAAACGCGGCAGCGCCTTTGTCACCGGGCTTGCCGGACGGCAGACGCAATTCCAGCAGGCGCTTTTCGGCGAACAGCGACATGCTCGCGCCGGCTTGCAGCAACGTTCCCCAGTCGAAACTGGCGTCGGCGGCGAAGACCTGGCGCTCGTCGAATCCCTGTTGGCGGGCGGCGGCACGAATGGCGTCGGCGGCTTCCTGACACAGCAGTGGGTCATCGCCACTGATGATGTAGACCGGCGCGAGGGCACCTTGCAGGTGTTTAGCGAGTTGGGCGGGGGCGAGTTTCATAGGAGAGGTCGAACGGGGCGCCTGAGCGCCCCGTAAGTCTTATTGCTGCGGCAGTTCGATTGGCGACTGGCGCGGGGTTTGCGCTTCAGCCTTCTGTGCCGCTTCCAATGCATCGGCTTCAGCCTTGGCTCTGGCGTTGGCGGTCTGTTGCAGCTGATCCAGCTGAGCCGGAGAGAGCTGTTGCAGACGCAACATCATCCGTTGAACCAGGTCACGACGGGTTTCCTTGCGGGCGTCGTTGGCTTCCTGGTCGGAGCCCACCAGGTTGTTGCCGTCGTGGATAAAGATTTTTTGCACTTCGAGTTTGTCGCTCAGCAGCGTCAAGTTGCTCTCACCACGGATGTCGTAGTTCAGCACTGTGCTCACCTGATACTCGCCAGTACGACCGGCACCTGCGTAGCTGAGGATGCGCTGGCTTTCCTGCTCATCGGTCAGCACCAGCTTGTAAGGTGCACCGCTGTAGACCTTGACGCCGCTGCTTTCCAGCACCTGACGCAGTTGCGTCACGGTTTCGCCGTAGGCGTTGCGGGCACTCAGGTCGAGTTCCTTGATCGCCAGTTCAGTAGTGCCGGTGCCGCGCAGCTGGAAACCGCAGGCGCTTAACAGGACCGCAAGGCCCATCACCAGCAAATTGCGTTTGATCATCTTGTTGCTCCCCTTGAAACCATGTGGGCCGATCATGCGGCCCGAAAGGTTTTACTCGGCGCCAGGCATGACCTGGCGCCTGATCCAATTAGCTGGCGACGATATTGACCAGTTTCCCGGGCACTACGATCACTTTACGAATGGTCAGACCGTCGACAAAACGCAGCACGTTCTCATTGGCCCGTGCGGCGGCTTCGACTTCTTCGCGGCTGGCGCTGGCGGGCATTTCGATGTGGCCGCGCAGCTTGCCGTTGACCTGGATGACCAGTTGCAGGCTGTCCTGCACCAGCGCGCTTTCGTCCAGCACCGGCCAAGCGGCGTCGATCACCGGATCGGCGTGACCCAGGCGATGCCACAGCTCGTGGCTGATGTGCGGGGTGATCGGCGCCAGTAGCAGGACCACGGTTTCCAGACCTTCGTGAATCAGTGCGCGATCCTGCCCGGTGCCTTGCGGGGCTTTTTCCAGCACGTTCATCAGTGTCATCACCTGAGCGATGGCGGTGTTGAATTTGTGGTTCTGGCCGACGTCGTGGCTGGCCTGCTTGATGGCCTGGTGGATCGAACGGCGAATGACTTTCTGTTCGTCATTCAGGCTGGCGACGTCCAGTTTGCCCGGCAGGCCCTGAGTGACGTGGGCTTGAGCCAGGCGCCAGACGCGCTTGAGGAAGCGGTGCGAACCTTCTACTCCAGAGTCGGACCATTCCGCGCTCATGTCGGGTGGCGAGGCGAACATCATGAACAGGCGGCAGGTGTCTGCGCCGAACTGGTCAATCATCGACTGTGGGTCAACGCCGTTGTTCTTCGACTTGGCCATCTTCTCGGTGCCACCGATTTCCACCGGCAGGCCGTCTGCGATCAGCTTGGCGCTAACTACTTTGGCTTTGCTGTCGCGTTCGAGTTCGACGTCCGCCGGGTTGAACCACGTGTAGGCACCGTTGGCTTCGCGACGATAGTAGGTCTCGGCGATCACCATGCCTTGGGTCAGCAGGTTCTTGAACGGCTCGTTGGAGCTCACCAGGCCTTCGTCGCGCATCAGCTTGTGGAAGAAGCGCGCGTACAGCAGGTGAAGAATCGCGTGTTCGATACCGCCGATGTACTGATCAACCGGCAACCAATGGTCGGCCGCCGATTTTTCCACCAGACCGCCTTCATAGTGCGGCGAGGCGTAACGGGCGTAGTACCACGAGGACTCGACAAAGGTGTCCATGGTGTCGGTTTCACGCTTGGCAGGCTGGCCGCATTTCGGGC
Source organism: Pseudomonas sp. Irchel s3h14 (assembly GCF_900187425.1). GTDB lineage: Bacteria > Pseudomonadota > Gammaproteobacteria > Pseudomonadales > Pseudomonadaceae > Aquipseudomonas. The sequence continues at coordinate 142,970 of NZ_FYDJ01000013.1, read as the reverse complement.
AGCTGCACTCATAGAACTCGGGCATGCGTGCCAGCGGCGAACCCGCGCCGTCCGGTACGACGTCTTCCGGCAATATGACTGGCAACTGATCTTCCGGGACCGGCACATCACCGCAGGTGTTGCAGTGGATGATCGGGATCGGGCAGCCCCAGTAGCGCTGGCGGCTGATGCCCCAGTCGCGCAGGCGGAACTGGGTGCGCGAGGCGCCGAGGTTCTTCTTGATCAGCGCGACTTCGATGGCGTCGAAAGCGCCCGCGAAGTCGAGGCCATCGAACTCGCCGGAATTGATCAGTGTGCCGTATTCGTTGTAAGCGTCCTGCCACGGAGTCGGCGTTTCGTCGCCAGCGCTGGTGTGCACGACAGGTTTGACCGGCAGGTTGTATTTGGTGGCGAACTCGAAATCACGTTCGTCGTGCGCCGGGACGGCCATTACCGCGCCGTCGCCATAGTGCATCAGCACATAGTTGGCGACCCACACCGGGAGTTTCTCACCGGTCAGAGGATGCTCGACGAACAGCGAAGTGCGCAGGCCTTTTTTCTCTTGGGTGGCGACGTCGGCTTCGGCGACGCTGCCGCCCTTGCATTCAGCGATGAACGCTTGCAGCTCAGGGTTGTTCTGCGCGGCCAGGGTCGCCAGATGGTGTTCGGCGGCTACGGCAACGTAGGTCGCGCCCATCAGGGTGTCCGGACGGGTAGTGAACACTTTCAGAACACCGGCTTCGCCGATGGAAGCGACGTCGTACGGGAACTGCACTTCCATGCCGCGGGATTTGCCGATCCAGTTGCGCTGCATGGTCTTGACCTGTTCAGGCCAGCCAGTCAGTTCGTCGAGGCTCTCCAGCAGCTCATCCGCGTAAGCAGTGATCTTGAAGTAGTACATCGGGATTTCGCGCTTTTCGATCAGCGCGCCGGAACGCCAGCCGCGACCGTCGATCACCTGTTCGTTGGCCAGAACGGTCTGATCGACCGGGTCCCAGTTCACGGTGCCGCTTTTTTTGTAAATTACGCCTTTTTCGAACAGGCGAGTGAACAGCCATTGTTCCCAGCGGTAGTAATCAGGCTTGCAGGTGGTGACTTCGCGGGACCAGTCCACCGCGAGGCCCAGGCTGCGCAGCTGGGTTTTCATGTAGGCGATGTTTTCGTAGGTCCACTTGGCGGGCGCTACGTTGTTCTTCATCGCAGCGTTTTCCGCCGGCATGCCGAAGGCGTCCCAACCCATGGGTTGCAGGACGTTCTTGCCTTGCATGCGCTGGTAGCGGGAGATCACGTCGCCGATGGTGTAGTTGCGCACGTGCCCCATGTGTAGCTTGCCGCTGGGGTAAGGGAACATCGACAGGCAGTAGAAAGTCTCCTTGCCTGGCTGTTCACTGACTTCAAAGGACTTTTGCTCGTCCCAGAACGACTGGGCGGCGGCTTCGATTTCACGGGGCTGATATTGTTCGTGCATGGCTACTTTTGAACTGAATAGGGGTGGCCTAATCCTCTTCAATGCAACGCTGGACGGTGATCACGCCAAATCGGCGTTTCGGTGCCCAGACGAGCTGGAAGTGGAGTTACAGGAAGCGCCGTAGCATACATGACCGCACTCTACCGAGGGAAACCCTGATTACTGCTGCGGGTCGCCCAAAAACCGCTGCGAGGGCCGTTGGTCGCAGCATTCAGCCGGTTTGTTCACGGAAGCTAAGCTCTAAATGGGGAGTGAGTCTTATCTTCAATGAGGTGATGGATGGTTGAGTCACGGCAAAAAGTTACAAAACCGGAGCTGTACGAAAGATTGATCGATCGTCTGGGAATGGCCCTGGACGCGGCAAAAACCGCTGACCGGTTACGCGATGAGCGTCCGCTGGAACTGGAATTGCGTGGCTTGAGCCCCGCAGAGTTTGCACTGGTCAAGGCGTATCTCGATCGCAGTGAACGTGAGACACACGGATGCTTGTCAGAAGCAGTGAAGCAACTCGACGCACCACGTTCGGCCAAGATCATCTGGCTCAAGGACAAGGTTCCCGGCAGGGACGCAGTAAAAGTCCGGTCTTTGCAATTCAAGTAAGGACACTGGAAGTAATGTCTGATGTATTTGTGAAGCATAGTCCTTTCGTATTTGTTGTCGCATTGCGTCAACCCACTTAGGCTTCGGGCATCTTTTTGGAGATGCTCGATGCCTTTTCGATATTTCGTTAAACAACTCCTGTTGCCGCCCGGCATTCTTTTGCTGCTGTTGGTGCTTGCCTGGTGGTTGCGTCGCTCAAGACCGCGCCTTGCCGGGTTGTGCTTTGCGTTGGGCGTGGGTGGCTTCTGGCTGATGAGCTTGCCGGTGGTGGTGCAGTGGGGCGCCAAGGCGCTGGAGCGTGAAGCGCCGCTGGCCCGCGATGAATGGGCGACATTGGCTCAGCACGCTGACGCGATTGTAGTGCTGGGCGCGGGGCGTGAACGTGGCGATCTGGCCTGGGGCGATGACCAGCCGACGGGTGTGGCGCTGCAGCGCGAGCGTTATACGGCGCGGCTGGCCAAGGCATCGGGCTTGCCGGTCCTGACCAGTGGCGGCCTGCATTACGGCACGCCGCCGACTGAAGCCAGGTTGATGGCTGACTCGTTGCAAGATGATTTCGGCGTGACGGTGCGTTGGCAGGAAGGGCGCAGTCGCACGACCTGGGAGAACGCGCAGTTCAGCGCCGAGGTGTTGTTGCCGCAAGGGATCAAGCGTGTGGTGATCGTGACTCAGGCCTGGCACATGCCGCGAGCAGTCTGGAGTTTCAAAAAGGCAGGTTTTGAAGTGGTGCCAGCGCCGATGGGGTTCTTGGGTGTGGACAACGCTCGGCCACTGGGCGGCTGGATGCCGGAATTCAAATCGATCTGGCAGAGCGGGCAGTTGTTGAATGAGGCGGTGGGGCAGATCGGGTATTCACTTTTTTACCGCTGATTCACTGTGGCGAGGGGGCTTGCCCCCGTTCGATCGTTCCCACGCTCCGCGTGGGAATGCATCCCGTGACGCTCTGCGTCACAGCGTCAACAGCGGAACGCGGAGCGTCCCCGGCGGCATTCCCACGCGGAGCGTGGGAACGATCATTTAGACGGTTTTGGCCATCCGGCTCGCGACCAGCGCCCAGCCAAACAACAACATGCAAATAATGATCAGCGGCCACGAACGCCATTGCAGATAGGGCGTCAGGTTGTGCATTGGCACCACTTCACCGTACAAAATACCGCGCTCGAACTGCGGGATCTGCACGGTGATCTGGCCGAACGGGTTGATCAAACCGGTCACGCCGTTGTTGGTGGCGCGGATCATCCAGCGACCAGCCTCCAGTGCGCGCATCTGCGCCATTTGCAAGTGTTGCAGCGGGCCGATGGACGTACCAAACCAGGTGTCGTTGCTGATGGTCAGCAGCAGATCGCTACGCGCCGCAAGGCTGGCGGCGAATTCGGGGTAAACCACTTCGTAGCAGATGAACGGCGCAATCTGATAACCCTTGGCCTGCAGCATCGGCTGATCGGCCGGGCCACGGGCAAAGTCCGACATCGGCAGGTCGAAGAAGGCGATCAGCCCGCGCAGCACGTCCTGTAACGGAACATATTCGCCAAACGGCACCAGCTTCTGTTTGAGGTAAGTGCCATCGCCTTCGCCCACGACGGTGATGCCGTTGTAGAAACGCTTCTGGTGATGGACTTCCTCGCGAATCGGCACGCCGGTAATCAGCGCGGACTTACGCTCTGCCGCGAAGTTTCCCATCATGTTCAGGTAGCCCTCGGCGGACTCCTTGAGCACCGGGATGGCCGTTTCCGGCCAGATCAGCAAGTCGACCGGTTTCGAGCTGAAACTCATGTCGCGGTACAGCGCCAACTGCGCGTTGAGCTGCGCCGGGTCCCACTTCATGCTCTGTTCGATGTTGCCCTGAATCGCCGCGACACTCAGCGGAGCACCCGACGGGGTTGTCCAGGCGTGTTCCTTGAGCGCCATGCCGGCCACCCAAGGGCCGACCAGCAGCAACACACCCGCGGCGATGAAGCCTTTGCGGCCGGTGCGTACCAGACGCAAAGCGTTATAGATCAGCGCGGCCGTCAGGGCCAGGGTGAAGGAGATCAGCCACATCCCGCCGAGTGGCGCGAGCCCGGCCAACGGGCCGTCGAGCTGGCTGTAGCCGGAATAAAGCCAGGGAAAACCGGTCAGGAACCAGCCGCGAAAGGCTTCCTGACCGACCCACAGCGCCGAGAACGCCAAGGCATCGGCCAGCGGTGCTTCGTTACGGCGCAGCCAGCGCGCCCAGATCCAGGCGGGCAGGGCGAAGAACCAGGCGATCGCCGCCGTGAAGATCAGCATCAGGAAACCGGCCAGCAGCACCGAAGCGCCGCCGAAGTGGTGAATGCTGTAGTAGATCCAACTGGTGCCAGCGCCAAACAGGCCAAAACCGAAACACCAGCCACGGCCCAGGGCCTGACGTGGGTTCAGTTCACGCAAGCCGGCATAGAAGAAGCCGACCGCCAGCAACGCCAACGGCCAGATATCGAATGGCGCCAGGGCCAGGGTGGTGAGTGCACCGGCCGCCACGGCCAGCAGGTTACCGGGCCAGCCGGGGCGGGTTACGCGGAGCATGTCAATCCTTAACGGGCAATGGGTGTCAGGCGCAGCAGGTGAATCCGACGGCTGTCGGCGTTCAGGATGCGGAAGCGATAAGGGCCGATTTCAGTGATTTCGTTGCGTTTTGGCAGGTGCCCGAACGCGCTCATCACCAGACCGCCGACAGTGTCGAATTCGTCATCGGAGAATTGACTGTCGAAGAACTCGTTGAAGTTCTCGATCGGCGTCAGGGCCTTGATCAGGAAGTCACCGCTGGGCAGCGGCTTGATGTAGCTGTCTTCTTCGACGTCATGCTCGTCTTCGATGTCGCCGACGATTTGTTCCAGTACGTCTTCGATGGTCACCAAGCCCGCCACGCCGCCGTATTCGTCAATGACGATCGCCATGTGGTTGTGGTTGGCGCGGAACTCGCGCAGCAGCACATTCAGACGCTTGGACTCGGGCACGAAAGTGGCCGGGCGCAGCAGGTCCTTGATGTTGAAGCTGTCGCCGTTCTCCTTGAGGATCAGCGGCAGCAAGTCCTTGGCCAGCAACACGCCCATCACGTCATCGTGGCTTTCGCCGATCACCGGGTAGCGGGAGTGGGCCGAGTCGACCACGGCAGGCAGGAACTCGCGGGGTGTCTGGGTCGCCTTGATGCTGATCATCTGCGAGCGCGGGACCATGATGTCCCGTACTTGCAGGTCAGCAACCTGGATGGCGCCTTCGACGATGGCCAGCGCTTCGCTGTCCAGCAACTTGTTTTGGTGTGCATCGCGCAGCAGCTCCAGCAGCTCCTGGCGGTTCTTCGGCTCGTGGGCAAAAGCCTGGGTGAGCTTACCCAGCCATGACTTTTGCCCGTTGCTCGATCGATCTTCGCTCATAGCGATTACTCTGAATCCTTTGTTGTAACGATAGGGGATGTGTCTGTTTCGTCGTCCGCATACGGGTCGGGATAGCCCAACTCTGCAAGCAACGTTCGTTCCAGTGCTTCCATTTCTTCGGCTTCATCGTCATCTATATGGTCGTAACCCAGCAGATGCAAGCAGCCGTGAATGACCAGATGAGCCCAATGGGCCTTGAGTGCCTTGCCTTGTTCAGCGGCTTCGCGCTCGACCACCGCCACGCAGATCACCAGATCGCCCAGCAACGGGATATCCAGAAATTCGTCGGGAACGTCTGCGGGGAACGACAGAACGTTAGTGGCGTAATCCTTTTGCCGCCAGGTGTGATTGAGCTCACGACCTTCGGCTTCGTCAACCAGGCGAATGGTCATCTCGGAGTCAGCGGTGCGCTGGCGCAGCGCCAGCTCGCACCATTGGCGGAACTCGGCTTCGCTTGGGGCAGGCGCGTCGGTAGCCAGTTGCAGATCAAGCTCAAGCATCGTGGCGGTTGTCCTTGGACGAGAACTTCGCCGGTTCGTCGGCTACGCGATTCTCGAAGCGCTCGTAGGCTTCGACGATGCGCTGCACCAGTGGATGGCGCACGACGTCTTTGGGCATGAAATGGGTGAAGCTGATTCCCGGTACATCCTTGAGCACTTCGATCACATGGTGCAGGCCGGACTTGGTGCCTTTCGGCAGGTCGACCTGGGTGATGTCACCGGTGATGACTGCCGTGGAACCAAAGCCGATCCGGGTCAGGAACATCTTCATCTGCTCGACGGTGGTGTTCTGGCTTTCGTCGAGGATGATGAAACTGTTGTTCAAGGTGCGACCGCGCATATAGGCCAGCGGCGCAACTTCGATCACCTGACGCTCGATCAGCTTGGCGACGTGTTCGAAGCCGAGCATTTCGTAGAGTGCGTCGTAGAGCGGGCGAAGGTACGGGTCGATCTTCTGCGACAGGTCGCCCGGCAGGAAGCCGAGCTTTTCGCCCGCTTCAACCGCAGGACGCACCAGCAGGATGCGGCGAATCTGTTCGCGTTCCAGCGCGTCTACCGCGCAGGCAACGGCCAGATAGGTCTTGCCGGTACCGGCCGGGCCGATGCCGAAATTGATGTCGTTACCGAGGATTTCCTTCACATAGCGCAACTGATTCAAGCCGCGAGGGCGAATCATGCCTTTTTTGGTGCGCAGGGCGACGGAAGGTTCGGAGGGGGAGACGTTATCCAGCTCTTCGACGGCCGATTCCTGCAGGAACAGGTGAACCATGTCCGGCGACAGCTCGGTACCCTTCGTTTCCCGGTACAGGCGGCGCAGGAGGTTTTCCGCGGAGGTGGTGTGTTTGGGCTCGCCGATCAGTTCGAACTGGTCTCCGCGGTTGCGGATCTCGATATTCAGGCGCTGTTCGATCAAGCGCAGATGCTCGTCGAATTGCCCGCACAGATTGGCGAAGCGGCGAGCTTCAAAAGGCTCGAGGATAAAACGATGTGGTTCTATGGGTGCGTTCAAGGTCGTATTTAGCCGCCCTGGGGCAATTAAGATGAAATCAAGGATAACGCCAGTGGCCTGGGTGCGAAAGGTCTTATACAGACCAATGTTGAACACCGGGCCTGTAGGAGCAAAGCTTGCTCGCGATGGCTGTCTGGCATTCAACATATAAGTTGTCTGACCTGACGCCATCGTCGGAACGCCGCCCGGAGCAAGCTCGGCTCCTACAGTGATGTGCGGTGTTATTGGATCAGCGAGCCCCGCAGCGAGTGTGGCTGAGCGGCGTCGATATGCACATCGGCGAACTGCCCAATCAAGGTCGGATTGTCGCAGCGGAAATTGACGATACGGTTATTCTCGGTCCGGCCTTGCAGTTCGCCGGGGTCCTTTTTCGAATAATCGGTCACCAGGATCCGCTGGATCGAACCGACCATTTGTCGGCTGATCTCGAAGCCTTGCTGGTTCAGGCGATGTTGCAGGGCGTTCAGGCGTTCTTTTTTCAGCGCTTCCGGCGTTTCGTCGGCCAGATCGGCAGCCGGAGTACCCGGGCGCTGGCTATAGACGAACGAGTAGGAGAAGTCGAAACCGACGTCTTCGATCAGCTTCATGGTCTGTTCGAAGTCTTTTTCGGTCTCGCCCGGGAAGCCAACGATGAAGTCCGAGCTGATGCAAATCCCCGGTACGGCAGCACGCAGCTTGCGCAGTTTGGATTTGTATTCCAGCGCGGTGTGGTTGCGCTTCATCGCCGAAAGGATCCGGTCCGAACCCGATTGCACCGGCAAGTGCAGGTGTTTGACCAGTTCCGGCACGTCGGCGTGGGCCTGGATCAGGCTGTCGGAGAACTCCAGCGGGTGTGAGGTGGTGTAACGGATGCGATCGATGCCATCGACGGCGGCGACGACGCGGATCAGTTCGGCCAGGTCAGCCAAACGACCATCATGAGTGGTCCCGCGATAGCCATTGACGTTCTGCCCCAGCAGGGTCACTTCGCGCACGCCGTTTTCAGCCAGGTGGATGATCTCGGCGATCACGTCATCGAAAGGTCGGCTGACTTCTTCACCACGGGTGTAAGGCACCACGCAGAACGTGCAGTATTTGCTGCAGCCTTCCATGACCGATACGTAGGCACTTGGGCCATCGACGCGGGGCTCGGGCAAGTGGTCGAACTTTTCGATTTCCGGGAACGAGACGTCGACTTGCGGCAGTTTGGTAGCGCGGGCGGCATCGATCATTTCCGGCAGGCGGTGCAGGGTCTGCGGGCCGAAGACCACGTCCACGTAAGGGGCACGGTCGCGGATGGCCGCGCCTTCCTGGCTGGCCACGCAACCGCCGACGGCGATGACCATGTCCGGGTTGGCCAGTTTCAGTTCGCGCCAGCGGCCGAGCTGGGAATACACCCTGTCCTGGGCGCGTTCGCGGATCGAGCAGGTATTGAGCAGGATCACGTCGGCATCTTCAGCGCGAGCGGTGACTTCCAGGGCCTGATGTTCGCCCAGCAGATCGACCATGCGCGAGCTGTCGTACTCGTTCATCTGGCAACCGTGGGTTTCGATGTAAAGCTTCTTGGCCATGGAAAGAGTCATCACGTGATTCAAAGAACCGCGCATTATAGGGAACATGTCTCAAGGTTCCTACCGCTGTGCGTCCGGCGGCTATGCTATAGTTCGCGCCCTCATTTTTATCCCCGATGTGTTGCTCGCCCACCATGACCAAACGTGAAGCTCCAATCTACAAGGTGATTTTCCTCAACCAGGGCCAGGTGTACGAAATGTATGCCAAGCAGATCTATCAAAGTGATCTGTGGGGCTTCCTGGAAGTGGAAGAGTTCGTCTTTGGCGAGCGCACGCAAGTGGTCGTCGATCCGAGCGAAGAGAAGCTCAAGGCTCAGTTCGAAGGCGTTGTGCGCAGCTTTGTGCCGATGCATTCGATCGTGCGGATCGACGAGGTCGAGCGCCTCGGCACGCCGAAAATCAGCGAAGCCCGCGGCGCGGTCGGCAATGTCATGCCGTTTCCGATGCCGATGCCTGAGAAGTAAGGCTCAAGATCGAGTCGCCCCCAATCGCGAGCAAGCCCGCTCCCACAGTTGATTTGTGTAAGACGCAGATCAAATGTGGGAGCGGGCTTGCTCGCGAAGGGGTCAGAAAGATCGAAGCGGAATTCAAGGCAGTGGCGAAAACGGCGTACGCCCATCGGCGCTCTGCAATTCCATCAGGTATTTGCGGAAGATTTGCCCCAGCACCTGGGTAGCCACTTCAAGTTCTTCGCGGGGCATTTTCTCGGCGACTTCGTCGGCGGTGTCCAACGCTTCTTCAGCGCCATTGACCGCAGCCATTTTCAGCACGATATACGCCTGAACGTTATTGGCCGGTACGCCTTCGCCGTGGAAGAACATGGAGCCGAGTTTGAATTGCGCCTGAGCATGGCCTTGCAACGAGGCCTTCTCGAAGTAGCCCAAGGCTTTTTTGAGGTCGCGCGGCGTGTTTTTGCCGTCGTAGTAGAACTCGCCCAACTCGTATTGCGCTTGCGCATCCCCTTCATCCGACGCTTTCTGGCAGGCCGCAAGAGCCTGTGCCAGATCTTGCGGCTGAGTATTGAGGGTGCAACGACCCATCGCTGGGATTAACAACGAGTTGCCGCCTGCTTGTGCGAGCGCGAGCAGGGGCTGAAGGAGCAACAGGCAGCCCAATGCAAGGGCGCGGCCGGTGCGGTTCATGGGAATCGACTTACCTCTGAAGGGCGCGCGGACCCGTCGAGGGATCCAATAAGCGCGCATTATGAAATAAGCAGGGCCAACCTTACAAAGTCTTTACTCGTTTTTCTGCTGCGCGGGGAATATATCGCCCGATTTGCGGGGGATTCTCAGCAGAAGCGTAGGAATGAGGGTGGGAATGCGGGTAAAAGCTGACGCTGGCAATCGCCAACGTCAGCGAGACAGCGTTACTTCAATGCAGCAAATGCACGCTCGGCGGCATCCAGCGTCAGTTTCAGCTCGGCGTCGCCGTGGGCGATCGAGGTGAAGCCGGCTTCGAAGGCGCTCGGCGCCAGGTACACGCCGCCTTCGAGCATCAGGTGGAAGAAGCGCCCGAACAGGGCGGCGTCGCTGGCCATCACATCGTCGAAGGTCACGATGTCGTCGGCGCCGCTGAAGTACAGACCGAACATACCGCCGGCCTGTGTGGTCACGAACGGAATACCCGCGGCATCGGCGCGCTGTTGCAGGCCATCGAGCAGGCGACTGGTGTAGTCAGTCAACTCGGCGTGGAAACCCGGGCGGCTGATCAGGCGCAGGGTCGTCAAGCCGGCAGCCATGGCCAACGGGTTACCCGACAAGGTGCCAGCCTGATAGACCGGGCCCAATGGCGCGATGTGCGACATGATTTCACGCTTGCCGCCGAAGCAGCCAACCGGCATGCCGCCACCGATGATTTTGCCGAAGGTGGTCAGGTCTGGCTTCACACCGTAGTGGGCTTGTGCACCGCCAAGGGCGACACGGAAACCGGTCATCACTTCGTCGAAAATCAGCACCACGCCATGCTTGTCGCACAGGGTGCGCAGGCCTTCGAGGAAACCTGGCGCCGGCGGTACGCAGTTCATGTTGCCGGCCACTGGCTCGACGATGATGCACGCCACGTCCTGGCCGACTTCGGCGAGCATGGTTTCAACCGCATCAATGTCGTTGAACGGCAGGGTCAGGGTGTGTTTGGCAAAGGCCGCCGGCACACCGGCCGAGCTCGGCACGCCTTGGGTCAGGGCGCCGGAACCGGCCTTGACCAGCAGGCTGTCGGAGTGACCGTGGTAGCAGCCTTCGAACTTGATGATGCTGTCGCGGCCGGTGAAACCACGGGCCAGACGGATAGCGCTCATGGTCGCTTCGGTACCGGAGCTGACCATGCGCACCATTTCCATCGATGGCACGATCGAGCAGACCAGATCCGCCATCTGGGTTTCCATCTCGGTCGGCGCGCCGTAGGACAGTCCGTGCTCAAGTTGTTTGCGCACGGCGTCCAGCACGTCGGGGTGGCTGTGGCCGAGAATCATCGGCCCCCAGGAACCGACGTAATCCACATAACGCTTGTTGTCTTCGTCGGTGACGTAGGCGCCTTCGGCGTGCTTGAAGAACAACGGCGTGCCGCCAACGCTCTTGAACGCGCGAACAGGCGAGTTCACGCCACCGGGAATGTGTTTCTGGGCATTGGCAAACAGCGTTTCGGAACGAGACATGATCGGGCTCTCAAATCAGATTTTTAAGCTACTTAAATAGAAAGCAGGGCGTTGAATGCGCGGGCGCGGCGTGTCACTTCAGCCGTGCTCTCGGCGCCAAACAGACCATGGACCACCGCCAATAGATCGACCCCGTGGGCCACCAGTGGCGCGGCGTTTTCCAGGGTGATACCGCCAATCGCGCAGATCGGCAGGTGCAGTTTGCTGCGGGCCTGGTCAAGTAATTCGAGGCTGCAAGTCGGTGCGCCGGGCTTGGTGTTGGAGTTGAAGAAACGACCGAAGGCGACGTAACTGGCGCCTTCCTTGGCCGCTTGCTCGGCGAGTTCGAGTTGCGCGTGGCAGGTCGAGCCGATGATCGCCTGGCGACCGAGCAGTGCCCGAACCGGCATCAGCGGGCCGTCGGTCTGGCCCAGGTGCACGCCGACGTTCAGGCGAGCAGCCAGTTCGGCATCGTCGTTGATGATCAACTGGGTCTTGTAGCGTTCGCACAGATCGCGCAAGGCTTCGGCCTCGCGCAGACGGCGGGCCTCGTCGCTGCTCTTGTCGCGGTATTGCAGCAGGGTGACGCCGCCTTCCAGCGCCGCCTCCACGTACGAAAGAAATTTACCTGCCAGCAGTTGGCTATCGGTGATGGCGTACAGGCCACGTAGCTTCATCGGGCAATCCTTTTTGCTTTACGCATGGACAGTTATGAACAGAAATCCAGCGGCAGGCGGCGTGGCACGAACTGGCCTTTGCCCAACTGCTCCGCATCACGCAGGGTGCGCCACGTGTAGTTAAGCGCGGTCTGCACGGCACTGACGAGATTTTCACCCTGGGCCAGACGACCGGCCAAAGCGCTGGCCAAGGTGCAACCGGAGCCGTGATAACTGCCGGGCAAGCGCTGGCAGGTGAAGGTTTCGCGGTGACCGTCGCGGCTGTACAGGCGATTGTGGATTTCGTGTTCATCGCCATGGCCGCCGGTGATCAGCAGGTGTTTGACGAATGGCAGGAGTTTTTCAGCGCACTCGTCCGCGGTGCCTTCGGGCAGTTCGGCGAGGATGCGGGCTTCGGGAAGGTTAGGGGTGGCGATGATCGACAGAGGCAGCAGGCGCTCGCGCATGGCGTAGCCGACTTCGTCCTTGCCCAGCCGTCCGCCGCCACCGGCGCGCAGCACCGGGTCGCAGACCACCGGCAAATGCGGGTGCGCCGACAACAGTTCGACCACGGTGTCGACCATTTCCAGGGAACCGAGCATGCCCAGTTTCACCGCTGCGACCGTCGAGTCGTTGAGCACGGCATTGGCCTGGGCCAACACCCACTCACGGTCGAGGACGCGGAAGTCAGTGACGTTGACCGTGTCTTGCACGGTCAGGGCGGTGACGGCCGGGGCCGCATGACAACCCTGAGCGAGCAGGGCTTCGATATCTGCCTGCAAGCCGGCGCCACCACTTGGGTCGTGGCCGGAGAGACAGAGGACAACGGGGCGAGAGCTGTAGATATTCATGGTGCGCGAGCTTACCACCAGTCGACCAGCGAGTCATGATGGACCCTGTAGCAGCTGGCGAAGCCTGCGTTCGGTTCGGGCCGCGTTCGGACGTAGCAGTCGTAAATCCTGAACACGCGGTCTGCCTGATACACCGCAGCGACTGACTACACGACTGCTGCGCAGCCGAACGCAGGCTTCGCCAGCTGCTACAGGAATTAGGGCGTTGTCACAAACTGACCGGCGAAACAGCTCTAGCCCAATGCATTGAGCTGGAACGCCCGTTCTAGAGCCTTTGTAGGAAAAATTTCAATGGTGTTCAATGGCCACCAACGGCTATGCTAGAGTGGATCCAAACCAATAACAGGTAATACCGGTTTTACGTCTACTCAAAAGGAATGAGGGGCTTCCTGAGATAACCGGACAGGCCACGCTGGGGCTTAAATGCGCTATTTGCTGATGTTGCTGTTGTGCTTGCCCCTCATGGCGAGTGCAGTCGAATTCGACGAATTCACTCAAAGCCTTCCCCTGGGCCGAACCTTGCAAGTGTTCGAAGACGCGGGTGGTCAGGCGACCATCGCCGATGTCCGTGCACAAGCAGCGGCCGGAAACTTCAAACCCCACGACAAAGCCACCCTCAACGCCGGTTACTCGCGTTCAGTGTTCTGGCTGAAAATCGACCTGCATTACCGCCCGAACAACCCCGCGGTGCAGCACACCTGGTTGCTGGAACTGGCCTATCCGCCCCTTGATCACATTGATCTCTATTTGCCCGATGCGGCCGGTGGCTATCAACTGGCACGCCAGACCGGCGATGCCTTGCCGTTCGACAGTCGCGAGATCCGCCAGAACAACTACCTGTTCGATTTGAACTTCACCCCTGATCAAGCGCAAACCCTGTACCTGCGCCTGCAGAGTGAAGGATCGATCCAGGCGCCGGTCACCCTGTGGTCGAGCACTGCCTACCTGGAAGAGCAACCGATCCGACTGTATGTGCTGGGGCTGATCTACGGCGTGTTGCTGGGGATGCTGGTGTACAACCTGTTCATCTATCTCAGTGTGCGCGATACCAGCTACCTCTATTACATCTTCTATATCGCCTCGTTCGGCTTGTATCAGCTGTCAGTGAACGGCGCGGCCGTGGAGTATTTCTGGCCGAACAATCCCTGGTGGGCCAATGCCGCGACGCCGTTTTTCATCGGTTGTTCAGGACTGTTCGGCAGCCAGTTCGCGCGCAGCTTCTTGCAGACGGTAACCCTCAGTCGTTGGCTTGACCGCTTACTGTTGGCGTTGATTGCGTTTAGCGCGGTGGTGGTCGGGTTGTCGTTGATGACCAGTTACGCCCTGGCCCTGCGCCTGGCGACGACGCTGGCACTGACCTTCACCGTAGTGATTTTTGCCGCCGGGATTTTCGCCTGGCTGCGTGGCCTGCGAGTGGCGCGTTATTTCATCATTGCCTGGTCGGCGTTTTTACTCGGCGGCATCGTCAACACCCTGATGGTGCTGGGTTACCTGCCCAACGTGTTCCTGACCATGTATTCCAGCCAGATCGGCTCGGCGATTGAAGTGGCGCTGCTGTCCCTGGCGCTGGCCGATCGCATCAACGCCATGCGCGAGCAACAGGCGCAGACCCTGTTCGATGCCGGTCAAACGCTTGAAGTGCTGAACCAGCAACTGGCTCACAGTAACAAGCTCAAGGACGAATTCCTCGCCACCCTGACCCACGAATTGCGTACGCCCATGAACGGTGTGATCGGCTCGCTGGAACTGATGCAGACGGTCGAGATGGACCCGGAGCTGGAGCAATATCAGCAAACGGCTGCCGGTTCGGCGCGAGACATGATGCGCATGGTCAACGGCATCCTCACCCTGACCGAGTTGCAGGCCGGCAAGCTCAAGACCTATCCGGCCGTTTTCAGTTTGCGCGGCGTGGTCGAGGCTTTGCGCCTGCAGTTCGAGGACAACGCGTTGAGCAAGTCGCTGGACTTCAAAGTCGAGGTTGCGCCGGGGCTGCCGGATCGCTTGCACGGCGACAGCGCCAAGTTGGCGCAATGCCTGGAATGCCTGCTGGATAACGCAATCAAGTTCACTCGGGTCGGCGGACTGGCGCTGCGGGTGACGGGTAACCCCGTGGCGCCCGACCGACTGGCGCTGTCCTTTGCGGTGATCGACACCGGCATCGGCTTCACCGATCTGGGGGAGGCGACACTGTATCAGCGGTTCTTCCAGCTCGACGGCTCGATGACCCGTGAATACGGTGGTCTGGGTGTTGGCCTGGCGATCTGTCGGCAACTGGTCGAATTGCTCGGTGGAAAACTGACCCACCGCTCCGAGCTTGGTCGTGGCAGCCGCTTCCAGCTCGACGTCGAGTTCGAACTGCCCGTAGTAGAACGGCCGTCAGTGCCCTTGATGCCCCGGGAATTTCCTCGCCTGCGACTGCCTCAGGACTGCACCGTCCTGCTGGTCGATGACAACAGCATCAATCAGTTGGTAATGCGCGGCATGTTGCTCAAGCTTGGGTTCCGGGTGCGCACCGCCGACAACGGGGCTGCCGCGCTCGATCACTTGCAGCGCGAAACCTTCGATGCGGTATTGCTCGATTGCCAGCTTCCATCTCTGGGTGGCGCGTCCCTCTGTTGCCAGATCCGCGCGTTGCCGGGCTGCGCCGAACTGCCGGTATTCGTGATTGCCTTGAGCATTGATCGGGAACGCTGCCCAACCGGGGCCTTGATCGATTACCTGAGCAAACCGGTGAAATTCGAGGACCTGCAGGCAGCGCTCTATCGGCGGGTGCTGTGTCCAAGGCAAGGCGAAAGCGCCGACAATTAGGCAGATATGACACTTTGTTCGGCCGGGGGGCGGTGCTTAACTGAAGTTCCTTGGCTGACCAAAGGAGCCCCGTCATGAACCTGCATCAGTTCGCCGAAACCCACGAAGTCACCAACCAGCCACCGTCGCTGGACGGCGCCAACCTGTATCGCATCGACCTGCCGTTGCAGGAGTGGTCGCGGCGTTTCGGGGCCGGGTGGGCCGAGTCGCGAATCGACGCTTACGGCGCACTGGCCGGCGGGCCGCTGATGGAAGCGGGGTTCCTGGCCAATCAGAACAAGCCCGTTTTCAGCAGCCATGACCGTTACGGCCATCGCATCGATCTGGTGGAATTTCACCCGGCCTATCACGAGTTGATGCGCACGGCGGTCGAGCACGGTTTGACGTCGTTGCCTTGGGCGCACCCGCAGTCCGGCGCCCACGTCGCCCGCGCCTCCATGACCTACCTGCACAGCCAGGCCGAAGCCGGTAGTGGTTGCCCTCTGACCATGACCTTCGCCAGCGTCCCGGCGATGCGCCTGCAACCGGATCTGGCGGAGCAATGGCTGCCGAAAATCCTCTCTACCGAATACGATCCGCGCAACGTCGGCATGGCCCACAAGGCCGGGGTCACCATCGGCATGGCGATGACCGAGAAGCAGGGCGGCACCGACGTGCGGGCCAACACCACCAAGGCTTTTCCGGTCGGCGCCAGTGGTCCGGGCCAGGCGTATGAGCTGGTGGGCCACAAATGGTTCTGTTCGGCACCGATGTGCGATGCCTTCCTCACCCTGGCCCAGACTGACAAGGGTTTGACCTGTTTCCTGCTGCCGCGCCATCGCCCGGACGACACGCGCAATCAGTTCTACATACAGCGCCTGAAGAACAAACTTGGCAATTGCTCCAACGCTTCCAGCGAAGTGGAGTTCCGTGGTGCGCTGGCGTGGATGGTCGGCGAGGAGGGACGCGGCGTTCCGACCATCATCGAAATGGTCGCCATGACCCGCTTTGATTGCATGGTCGGTTCCAGTTCGCTGATGCGCCAGGCCCTGACCCAGGCCAGCCACCACTGCGCTCACCGCAAGGTCGGCGGCAAATTGCTCAGCGAACAACCCTTGATGCAGAACGTACTGGCCGACCTGGCCCTGGAAAGCGAAGCCGCCCTGGCCTTGAGCCTGCGCATGGGCCAGGCGCTGGATCATCTGGGTGACGACCATGAAGCTAAATTCGCCCGGCTGGTCACAGCGGTGGGCAAGTACTGGATCTGCAAACGCGCGCCCGGAATGATCAACGAAGCTGCCGAATGCATGGGCGGCGCCGGTTATGTCGAAGACAGCATCCTGCCTCGGTTGTACCGTGAGGCACCGGTCAATTCGACGTGGGAAGGTTCCGGCAACGTGCAATGCCTCGACGTGCTGCGAGCGTTGTCGAAGGAGCCGGGTGTGCTCGACGTACTGTTCAGCGAATTGGGTGATGGTCATGGCGACAAGCGCCTGGCCGCACACATCACTCAATTGCAGACAGCGTTCAAGGACACCAGCGACATTCAATACCGCGCCCGTCAGCTCACCGAAGACATCGCCTTGGGCCTTCAGGCCAAGCTGTTGCTGGAGGCGGGCAACGGCGCCGTTAGTGATGCCTTCATTGCGAGTCGCCTGGGTTCGGCCGGTCGGGTGTATGGCGCGTTGCCACGTGGGCTGGAGGTGGAAGCGATTGTCGCGAGGTCTACGCCGCTTCTATGATCGACACCGGATCCCTGTGGGAGCGGGCTTGCTCGCGAAAGCGGTTTGTCAGTCACATCAATTTTGAATGTACCGCAGCATTCGCGAGCAAGCCCGCTCCCACATTGGATTGATGGTGTGCATAGCATCTGTGAATCAACACTCCACTGTTCCCGTGAAGCGATGATGCAGGCAAGATGAAGGCCTGCAAGTCAGAACACAGGATGCTGATCGTGACCGAAGCTTTTATTGTCGTTCAAACCGCCGAGCAAGCCGTGGACCGGCTTGCGCTCTTGCACAATCGTGCAACCACCGCGCTGAACCAGGCGCTCAAGCGTTACCTCAAGGATCGAGTCGAACCGGACGCCGAACAGCGTGCGATGTTTCGTTATCCCGAACTGCGTCTGACCTACCATTGCCAGGGCGAAGTCCCACAGACCACTCGCGCCTACGCCAAGGTTCAGCTACCGGGGACTTACAGCGTCACCGTCACTCATCCCGCCGCCTTCCGTAAATACCTGCTGGAACAGCTGGTGCCGCTGATGCACGACTTTACCGTGACGGTGGAGGTCGGCATCAGCCAGCAAAATATTCCTTATCCGTACGTGGTTGAGCAGGGCGAAGAACTGGCCGGCTCCGGCGTCACCGCTGCCGTGCTGGCGCGGGTGTTCCCGAGTACCGATTTGTCTGCCGCGACCGATGGCATCGCCGACGGTTTGTACGATTGGGAAAATACCGACCCGCTGCCGCTGGCCCTGTTCGACGCCGCGCGGGTGGATTTTTCCTTGCGCCGTCTGGTGCATTACACCGGCAGCGACTGGCGTCATGTGCAGCCATGGATTCTGCTGACCAACTACCACCGCTACGTTGACCAGTTCATCGTCCATGGCCTGGAACAGTTGCGCAGCGATCCGCGCTTCGTGCGCATGGTTCTGCCGGGCAACGTGATCATCGAAAAGAGCATGGACCACGGCGAAGCCTCGGCGATTGCCGCCGGTGTGGTTTGGCATCGCTACCAAATGCCGGCCTATCACCTGATCGCCAGCGACGGCCACGGCGTGACCCTGGTGAACATCGGCGTCGGCCCGTCCAACGCCAAGAACATCACCGACCACCTGGCGGTACTGCGTCCGCATTGCTGGCTGATGATCGGCCACTGTGGCGGCTTGCGTCAGTCGCAGACCATTGGCGACTACGTGCTGGCGCACGCTTACATGCGCCGCGACGGGATTCTCGATCGGGTCGTGCCGCCGAATATTCCGATTCCGGCCTTGGCCGAAGTGCAGATGGCGTTGCAGCAAGCGGCGGCCAATATCACTGGCGAGAAGGGCGACGAGCTGAAAAAGCGCCTGCGCACCGGCACCGTACTGACCTACGATGACCGTAACTGGGAATTGCGCTGGGCTCAGGAACGTCCGCTGATCAACCTGTCTCGCGCCGTGGCAGTGGACATGGAAAGCGGCACCATCGCAGCGCAAGGTTATCGCTTGCGGGTTCCGTACGGCACGTTGCTCTGTGTTTCGGATAAACCGTTGCACAGCGAAATCAAACTGCCGGGTTCGGCCAACGCCTTCTATGAACGCGCGGTCAGCCAGCACTTGAAGATCGGCATCGAGGCGGTGGATCTGTTGCGCACCGAACTCAACTCGCTGCACTCGCGCAAACTGCGCAGCTTCGACGAGCCGCCGTTCCGCTAACGGTTTGTCGTGGTCATTTGGCGGTCAGGGCAGGGCGTGCCATCGATTATTTCCACTGCCGCGCCGGGTCTGCTGTTGCGCAGGGCAAGGCGCGAGGAGCGTTGTTTGGTCATTCCAAATAAGCTCCGAGCAACGCAGCCCTGCGCAACAGCAGGCCCGGCCCTTCGGGTTGTGCCTTAAAGCGGGCCAGGCTGCGTTGCAGGCCTTGGAAAGGGAGCGACCATTCCCAGCGGCCTGCGCCTTGCCTGGCCCGCTTTAAGGCGACAACGCGGCGGTGGAAATAATCGATGGCACGCCCTAGCATTAGCAGCCCTGACCGTTAGATGTTCCTTTCCCATGTCTCGTCCTCAACGTCCCGTTTCCCGCCGCCCTGGCGTGAAGCCTGCGCCATCGTCCTCAGCCCCGCGCCGTGTCGCCAAAGCGCCGCCGGCCGAGCCGAAGCTGATTCTGTTCAACAAACCGTTCGACGTGCTGACGCAATTCAGCGACGGAGAAGGGCGGGCGACGCTCAAGGACTACATCGAGATTCCCGGGATTTACCCGGCAGGACGGCTGGATCGCGACAGCGAAGGTTTGCTGCTGCTGACCAATGATGGCCAGCTCCAGGCGCGGATTGCCGACCCGAAACACAAACTGGCCAAGACCTATTGGGTGCAGGTGGAAGGCGAGCCGAGCGCCGAGCAATTGCAGCGTTTGCGCGATGGTGTCGAACTGAATGACGGCATGACCTTGCCGGCCGAGGCGCGGCAACTGGAAGAGCCAGAACTATGGCCACGCAACCCGCCCGTACGCTTTCGCAAAAGTGTGCCGACCAGTTGGCTGGAGCTGGTGATTCGCGAGGGGCGTAACCGTCAGGTACGGCGCATGACCGCAGCGGTCGGCTTGCCGACGTTGCGGCTGGTGCGGGTCAAAATCGGCGACTGGTCGATCGAAGGGCTCGATCAGGGCCAGTGGAAGGAAGTGCCGGCGCGTTTATAACGTGCCGGATTCGATCAGGCCGATGACCACACTTTTGATCACGAACGCGGCGACGCCCAAGCCGAGTACGAAGAACAGGATGAACGAGCCAAAGCGTCCGGCCTTGGATTTCTTCGCCAGATCCCAGACGATGAAACCCATGAAAATGATCAGGATGCTGACCAGTCCGGTCATCATCCACTCTTCGAATACTGCAGGATCCATCGAACATCTCCAGCGCGGGCGGGGCTAAAAGGCGCTGGAGTATACGTCATGGGCTATTGGCGAAGTATTGACCTGCGGCAGCGTGTCGCAGCTATTCGTCGCCCTGGGCAGTGATCGTTCCCACGCTCTGCGTGGGAATGCATCCTGTGACGCTCTGCGTCACGATTCACAGCGGACGCGGAGCGTCCATGGCGGCATTCCCACGCAGAGCGTGGGAACGATCAGTTTCGGTGATGGTTTAGCTACGCAGATGAGTCAGCGGCAACTCAGTACTGTTGAGCACCTGATTCAACACAAAACTCGACCGAACACTGGTCACCCCTTCAATCCGGGTGAGGTGTCCCAGTAGCAATTTCTGATAATGATCCATGTCCGGCACGACGACCTTGAGCTGGTAGTCGGCATCCATCCCGGTCACCAGGCTGCATTCCAGCACCTGCGGCAACGTACGAATCGCCGCTTCGAAGTTCTCGAACCGCTCTGGCGTATGGCGGTCCATACCGATCAACACGTAAGCAGTCAGACTCAGGCCGAGCATCTTGCGGTCCAGCAGCGCTACCTGCCGGGAGATGTAACCGTCATCTTCCAGCTGCTTGACCCGCCGCGAGCATGGCGAGGGGGACAGGCCGATGCGTTCGGCCAGCTCCTGGTTGGAGATGCGCGCGTCACGCTGCAATTCCGCCAAAATGCTCAGGTCGTATCGGTCGAGTTTGCTCATCAATCAGGCCTTTGTCATAACTATTGCGGTAGATTATCTATCCAGGGTTAAAAATTGCGCAAGTGATGTTTATTTGAGCAATCTTCGCAATCCTCTGCTGGCGCCGCGAGCCTATTCTTATCACCAGAATCACTGCTCGGACAAACAGTCCAGTGCGGCTCGCCCAATCAGGCCAGCTGCGGTCGCCACCCCCACCGGGGATGAGCCGGCCCCCGAGCTACACACTGTCCAGAAGACGGCGTGAGGTGAGCCGACGTCATAAGCGTCGAGCACGGACGAAGTTCTCAAAGGGAGGCCGACGGGTCTCCCTTTTCTTTTGCCCGCAATTTGCCGACTGCCCTCAATAAATAAGTTTCGCGACTGATAACCTGTTGCAGAACCGGCCTGTGCTTTCCCAGTCTTACGTACAGGCCCTAACCCGCAGTGAGGAAAAGCATGAAGTCGCGCATCTGGCGTTTGGCCGGTGTTGGTTTGCTGTGTGTAAGTGTCACTGCGCAATCGCTGGCCGATGAGCCGCAAAACCGTGGCCCCGATGACGGGCAACGCGGGTCGGATGGCCAACAGGGAAACAATCAGGGCCATGGCGGAAACAACCAGCCCCGGCCGCAGCACGACTACAACAATCCGGTTCAACCACTGCCACCGGCCAATGATCTGCCGATTCAGGGCCGGCCCGATACCGTGCGCCAGACCCAGCAGCCGCAACGTGGTTACTACCAGGACGTGCCGCGGCGCAACGATAACAACCCGCATTGGCAGAACAACGGTCCGCGTCCCGATGACTATCGCTGGGCCGGTCGCCCGGATGGGCATGGCAATGGCTGGGGCCCCGGCCCGCAGTACCGTCCCGGTCATGTGATCGATCGCTTCCCCGACCGTGATTACCGTGTGCCGTACCGTGGTCGGGATTACTTCTACTCCGGCGGCTACTGGTATCGCCCACAAGGCCCGCGCTACGTGGTGGTACAGCCGCCACGCGGGATTCGCGTCAGCTACTTGCCCGATTACGCGCGCGAAGTGTGGATCGGCGGTGCGCTGTTGTTCCTGGCGGCCGGTTCTTACTACGCCTATCAGGAACGCACTCAGGATTACGTCGTGGTCGAGCCGCCCGTGCAACCGCAGCCGCAACCGGTCAGCAATGGTTATGACGTGGTGGCGTACCCGGCCAACGGTCAGTCGCCAGAGCAGGTCAACCAGGACGGTTACGAGTGCTATCAATACGCGGTGCAGCAGAGCGGCTTCGATCCGCGAACGGCCACCTACCAGCCAGATCCGTCGGTGGTACAAGCCTACCGACAGGCCCAGGGCAACTGCCTGAGCAGTCGCGGCTATCAGGTTTCTTTCTGAGCCCTGCCTGCCAGTACCACTTCCTGCGGGTCGGCGTGCACCAGCACTTCGGCTCGCGGATAAGCCGCGTGAATCGCATCGGCGGCTTGGTCGCTGATGCCATGAGCGACTGACAGGGTCAAATCCCCCGGCAATTCCAGGTGCAACTGCACGAACCACTGGTTACCGGAAATCCGCGTGCGCAGGTCGTGCGCCCCCAATACTCCCGGTACGCTGCAGGCCAGTTCGAGCATGTGCTGGCTGACGTCCAGTGGCAGTTCTTCATCCATCAGCACGGCAAAACTTTCCCGGGCGATATGAATCGCGCTCCAGAGAATGTAGACGGCAATCCCCAAACCGAACCAAGGGTCGACCTGATGCCAGCCAAACCCGGCGAGCACCAGCGCCACCAGAATGCTGCCGTTGAGCAGCAGGTCCGAACGGTAATGCAAGGAATCAGCGCGCACCGCGTTGGAGCCGGTCGCCTTGACGACCCGATGTTGCAACATCAGCAGGGCCAGGGTCAGCGCCAGGGAAAACACAATCACCCCGATACTGATCCACGGCGCCGTCACCGGTTCCGGGTGTTTTAGTCGATCGATCGCCTGCAAGGCAATCAGCACCGCACTGCCGCTAATGAACAACGCCTGAGCCATGCCTGCCAGCGATTCTGCCTTGCCGTGCCCGTAACGGTGATCATCGTCGGCCGGGCGCAAGGCGTAATGCACCGCGAGCAGGTTGAGCAGTGAGGTGACGCCGTCGAGGGCCGAGTCGGTCAACCCGGCAAGCATGCTCACCGAACCGCTCAACCACCAGGCAATGGCTTTGGCGACGATCAGCGTGCATGCCACCGCCACCGAGGCACGGGTCGCCAGCCGCAGCAGGCGGGCGTGTTCGGAGCTGGAGATCATAGGTGCTGTCGTTCCTTCTTATGCACGGGTTACGCGGCAGGTTGCAGGCCTAACATGGCCAGTTGCTGGGCGCTGCCCTTGTGCTGGATCAGGCGCGGGTCATCCAGCGGGAAGCTGCGGCCCAGTTCGGTTTCGAGAATAGTCTGCAATTTGTGGTTATCGACCTTGCCGTCGGCGCCGATGGCTTCCTTGAGTTTTTCCGGGGCCACCTGTGCGGTCTCGCCGGGCGCGTAGTAAATCGCGCCAGTGGCGAAGTCCACGGCAAACGCGATCAGGCCGGGAATGATGTAGAACAGCAGACCCACGGCATCCAGCGCGGCGATGGCCGGGTCGATCTTGCCGTCGATCTGACCGCGACGGTCAGGGTAGAAAATCGATCCGCAAGCGGTCACCTGGGTCAGCAACGTCGCGACCAATACACCGCCAATCAAGCGAAAGGGAACACGCATAAGAAATCTCCTGAGTCATCTGGAAAACGAAGCGTCGTCGATATGAATTAGGACAGCAACGAGCGACAAGCAGTTCGCCGTTATACTCGCGCTCGGCAGGGCGTGCCCACAGTAAATTGCGGCCACGTCTCACCCCCACTGGAATAGTTGAGGATTGATGTTGTTTTTTCCAGATCGACAACGCGTGGCGGCTGATGGATTTTATCGGGGTTCGGCCCTCCGGGCTGAAGCTGTGGACGCGCCATGCTGCGTTGCGGGACTTGGTAAGGAAACGACCCTTGCCGGCGTCCCGCGCCTTGCCTGGCACGCCCACAGCTTCAACGCGACTCGCAATTTACTGTGGGCACGCCCTGGGGAGCCAGCATGATTTCTTTGCCGATTGATGAAGTTTTACCCGCCCTGCGTGAAGCCTTGGCTACACGCCACGAAGCCGTGCTCGAAGCACCGCCCGGCGCCGGTAAAACCACCCGCGTGCCGTTGGCCTTGCTCAACGAGCCCTGGTTGGCCGGGCAGACCATTCTGATGCTTGAACCGCGCCGTTTGGCTGCGCGGGCAGCAGCGGAGCGCTTGGCCAGTGAGCTGGGCGAGAAGGTCGGCGAAACCGTCGGCTATCGCATTCGTCTCGACAGCAAAGTCGGCCCCAAAACCCGTATCGAAGTAGTCACCGAAGGGATTCTGACCCGACGCTTGCAGGACGACCCCGCACTCGAAGGCGTGGGTTTGCTGATCTTCGACGAATTCCACGAGCGTAGCCTCGATGCCGATCTGGCGTTGGCCCTGAGCCTGAATGGCCGCGAGCTGTTTCGTGACGATCAACCGCTGAAAATCCTGTTGATGTCGGCAACCCTGGAAGGTGAACGCCTGGCCGGGTTGCTCGATGATGCGCCGATCCTGCGCAGCGAAGGCCGCATGTACCCGGTGGCGATGCGCTGGGGGCGGCCGTTTCAACCGGGTGAATTCATCGAGCCGCGTCTGGTGCAGACCATTCTCGAAGCCTTGAATGATGAAACCGGCAGCGTGCTGGTGTTCCTGCCGGGGCAAGCGGAAATCCGTCGGGTGCATCAGCAGCTGGCTGATGCACTGGGCGATAGCACACAGGTTTTGCTCTGCCCGTTGCACGGTGAACTGGACCTCGCCGCCCAACGCGCCGCGATCGATCCGGCCCCCGCCGGCAAACGCAAAGTGGTGCTGGCGACCAACATCGCCGAGACCAGCCTGACCATCAACGGCGTGCGCGTGGTGATCGATGCCGGGCTGGCGCGGGTGCCGCGGTTCGATCCGGGCAGCGGCATGGCCCGCCTCGATACTCAGCGTATTTCCAAAGCCAGCGCCACTCAGCGCGCGGGCCGGGCAGGGCGGTTGGAACCGGGTGTGTGTTATCGCTTGTGGTCGCAGGATCAGCATGAGCAACTGGCGGCCTACGCCAGCGCGGAAATTCTCTCGGCGGATCTTGCCGGATTAGCGTTGCAGCTCGGTCGCTGGGGTGTGACACCGGGGCAATTGGTGTGGCTCGACGTGCCGCCAGCCGCCGCTTATGCGCAGGCTCAGGACTTGCTTGATCGCCTGGGCGCATTGGACGGCGAAGCGCTGACCCGACACGGTCAGGCCATGGCCGAACTACCAGCGCATCCGCGCATCGCGCATTTGCTGTTGCGCGGTCAGGCGCTCGGCTTGGCCGACATGGCCTGCGATGTTGCGGCATTGCTCGGTGAGCGAGATATTTTGCGTGGCGCCGGGGCGGATCTGCACAGTCGATTGGTGTTGTTGTCCGGCGAAGAACGCGCTGCACGCGGCGCTCAGGGTGGCGTTCAACGTGCCCGGCAACTGGCGCGGCAGTATCGCGGATATCTGCGGGGCAAGGCGTCGGAACCGGTCAGCGATCCGGATCATCCGCGCTGGCTTGGCGCGCTGTTGGCGTTGGCCTATCCCGATCGAGTTGCCCAACAGCGCCGGGCCGGTGGCGCGGAATATCGCCTGGCCAACGGCCGTGCGGCATTGTTCGCCGAAGCCGACAGTTTGATGAAGCAACCGTGGCTGGTGATCGCCGATCTCGGCAGTCGTCAGGGCCAGCGTGAAGAACGGATTTATCTGGCGGCGGATTTCGATCCGGTGCTGTTCGATTCAGTGCTGGCTGAACAGGTGCGCTGCGTCGATCAACTGGATTGGGATGAGCGTGAAGGCGTATTGCGCGCGGAACGTCAGCGTAAGGTCGGTGAGTTGATCCTCAGCCGTGAACCCCTGACCGGACTCGATGAGACTGCTCGCAGCCAGGCGCTGGTGAATCTGGTGCGGCGTAAAGGTCTGGAGCTGTTGCCGTGGACTCCAGAGCTGCGTCAGTGGCAAGCGCGAGTGGCGTTGCTGCGACAGCTGGACCTCAGCAGTAAAGAGCAGAGTGAATGGCCAGATGTCAGTGACGCCGCCCTGCTCAAAAGCCTCGAACATTGGCTGATGCCGTATCTGGGCAAAGTCTCGCGGCTCAGTCACTTCGCCAATCTGGACCTGTCGAGCATCGTCCACAATCTGCTGCCATGGCCGCTGCCGCAACGGCTGGATGAGCTGGCGCCGCATCATTTGAGCGTGCCTTCGGGTTCATCGATTCGCCTGGATTACAGCGAGCAGCCGCCGATTCTGGCGGTGCGGTTGCAGGAGTTGTTCGGCCTGGCCGAAACCCCGCGGATTGCTGGTGGCCGGCAGGTGGTCAAACTGCATTTGCTGTCCCCGGCGCGACGGCCGGTGCAGGTGACGCAGGACCTGGCGAACTTCTGGCGCAGCACGTATGCCGAGGTGAAGAAGGATTTGAAAGGCCGCTACCCGAAACACTACTGGCCGGATGATCCGCTGGTGGCCGAGGCAACGGCGCGGATCAAGCCGCGTAAAAGCTGAAGATCTTTTGACGTTGATGTTCAAGAGGCGGCCTTCGCGGTCAACTGCTCCCGGCAATAGTCGGCAAACAACTGCGCCGGTTTGGTCAACTGCCCGCGCTTCAACCACGCCGCCACCAGCCCTGAGCCGGTGACGTCTTCGACGATGTCCACGCACACCACTTTCTGGCCGTCATAGGTGCACTCCGAATGCGGCCGGGTGACCAGGATCGAGAAGCCGAAGCCTTGCCCAACCATGCCCCGGACCATCTCGATCGACGGTGAGCTGAAGGCAATGTTCGGCGTCAGTCCCAACTCTTCGAACAGGCTGACGAAGTAGGTCCGGCTCGGTTGCACGTCCAGCAAAATCATCGGCTCCAGGCACAGATCCCGCAGCGACACTTGTTTCAGCTGAGCAAAGCGATGATCCGCCGGCAGCAACGCATAAGGTCGCTGCGCCGGCATCAAGGGTTCGGTCTGGATGGTGGCGTCGAGGTCGTGTTCATACAGGATCGCCAGGTCGAAGGTGCCCGAGGTCAAACCTTGCACCAGCTCTTGCTGTTCGCCGTCGCGGATGCGGATTTTCACCCCCGGATACAGCGCCGAGAACCCGGCAATCAACTGCGGCAGGTACAGCGGCGCGACCGTTTCGAAGCAACCGATATCGATTTGCCCGGCCACCACGTCGTTGTCGGCGAGGGCGTTCTGTTCGAACTCCTTGGCCATGCGCAGCAGTTCCTGGGCCTTGCGGTAGAAGCGTGCGCCGCTGGGGGTCAAGGACACGCCCTGGGCGTGATGACGGATCAGCAGTTGCACGCCGAAGCTGTCTTCCAGGCCTTTGATCGCCGTGGATATCGCCGGTTGGGCGATGTACAGCTTGCGCGACGCCTCGGCGACGCTGCCGCATTCGACGGTGGTGATGAAGTACTTCAATTGACGCAGGTTGTAGGCAGCCACGGCAAACCTCGGTGTGGATGATTTCGACATCCAGGCAATTTTTGCGCCGACTGCATCCGTTCTGACGACGGTGTTTTTATGCCTGAACAATAACCACATACCGCGCCACCGGGGAGATCGGCTGCCCAGTTTTTTCATGGTCTGCGAAGACATTTTTACTATTTTTCCTGGACACAGGCCTGGGCCACCATCCAATCCACAAGAAAGCCCATGGAGCATCTGAACGTGTTCGAGCTTACATTCTGGCAAAACAAAGCCGCTGCGCTGCAGTTTCCCGATCAAGCCGTGATCGACGGCAAACCCCGCGCGGCGCAGTCCGGGCAGACCTTCGCCGCGATCAATCCCGCCACCGGCCGGTGCCTGGCCAACGTGGCCGCGTGCGGCGATGAAGAGGTGGACGCCGCGGTGCGCAATGCGCGGCAAGTGTTCGAGGCCGGAACCTGGTCGGTGCGTTCGCCGAATGAGCGCAAGCAAGTGCTGTTGCGACTGGCCGATCTGATCATGACCCATCGCGAAGAACTGGCGCTGCTCGACTCGCTGAACATGGGCAAACCGGTGATGGACGCCTACAACATCGACGTGCCGGGCGCCGCCGGGGTGTTTCGTTGGTACGCCGAAAGCCTCGATAAACTCTACGACCAGATCGCCCCGAGCGCGCAGAACGTGTTGGCGACCATTACCCGCGAAGCGCTGGGCGTGGTCGCTGCCGTGGTGCCCTGGAATTTCCCGCTGGACATGGCCGCGTGGAAACTTGCACCCGCGTTGGCGGCGGGCAATTCGGTGATCCTCAAACCCGCCGAACAGTCACCGTTTTCCGCCCTGCGTCTGGCTGAGCTGGCGCTGGAAGCCGGCCTGCCAGCCGGCGTGTTGAACGTGTTGCCGGGGCTCGGCGAACAGACCGGCAAAGCCCTCGGTCTGCACCCTGACGTCGATTGCCTGGTGTTCACCGGCTCCACCGAAGTCGGCAAATATTTTATGCAGTACTCTGCGCAATCGAACCTGAAACAGGTGTGGCTGGAGTGCGGCGGCAAGAGCGCCAATCTGGTGTTCGCTGATTGTCAGGACCTCGACCTCGCCGCCGAGAAAGCCGCGTTCGGGATCTTCTTCAATCAGGGTGAAGTCTGTTCGGCCAACTCGCGGTTGCTGGTGCAGCGTTCGATTCATGACGAGTTCGTCGAGCGCCTCAAAGCACACGCCGAACGTTGGCAGCCGGGCGATCCGCTGGACCCGTCGAGCCGCGCCGGGGCGATTGTCGACAGCCGCCAGACTGCACGCATCATGAAGTTCATCCAGCAGGCCGAACGCCAAGGTGCGACGAAACTTTGTGGTGGGCGACAGTCGATTTTCAACGGCTCCGACAACTTCATCCAGCCGACGATTTTCACCAGCGTGAGCCCGGACATGCCGCTGTTTCGCGATGAAGTGTTCGGCCCGGTGCTGGCGGTCACGGCGTTCGATGATGAGGCCCACGCCTTGCAGCTGGCAAACGACAGCGTCTACGGTTTGGCCGCGTCGCTGTGGACCGACGACCTCAACCGCGCCCACCGCGTGGCGCGGCAATTGCGGGCGGGCACGGTGTCGGTCAACAGCGTCGATGCGCTGGACGTGACCGTGCCTTTCGGTGGCGGTAAGCAGTCCGGTTTCGGCCGTGACCTGTCACTGCATTCATTCGATAAATACACCCAGTTGAAGACCACCTGGTTTCAGCTGCGCTCATAACAGCCGCTAATAACAAAACGGAGAACTGGCGATGACCACATCACGTGAAACCCGCGACTACCAGGCCGCCGACGCTGCGCACCACATCCACGCATTCGTCGATCAAAAAGCGCTCAACGATGAAGGACCTCGGGTGATGGTCCGTGGCGAGCGTCTGCATCTGTGGGACAACGATGGTCGGCGTTACCTCGACGGCATGTCCGGGCTGTGGTGCACCAACCTCGGTTACGGGCGCAAGGACCTGGCGGCTGCGGCGACTCGGCAGCTGGAGCAGTTGCCGTACTACAACATGTTTTTCCACACCACCCACCCGCAGGTGATCGAGCTGTCGGAGCTGCTGTTCAGCCTGTTGCCGGGGCACTACAGCCACGCGATCTACACCAACTCCGGCTCCGAAGCCAACGAGGTGCTGATCCGTACCGTGCGCCGTTACTGGACGATCCTCGGCAAGCCCGAGAAGAAAATCATGATCGGTCGCTGGAACGGTTACCACGGCTCGACCCTGGCGGCGACGGCGCTCGGTGGCATGAAGTTCATGCACGAAATGGGCGGCATGATTCCCGACATCGAACACATCGATGAGCCGTACTTTTTTGCCCACGAGGGCAACCTGACCCCGGCTGAATTTGGCCTGCGGGCGGCGCAGCAACTCGAAGCGAAGATTCTCGAACTTGGTGCGGACAAGGTCGCCGGGTTCATCGCCGAACCGTTCCAGGGCGCGGGCGGGATGATCTTTCCACCAGAGAGTTACTGGCCGGAAATTCAGCGAATCTGCCGCAAGTACGATGTGCTGTTGTGCGCCGACGAAGTGATCGGTGGCTTCGGTCGTACCGGTGAATGGTTCGCCCACGAGCACTTCGGTTTCGAGCCGGACACGCTGTCGATCGCCAAGGGTTTGACCTCGGGTTACATCCCCATGGGCGGTTTGATTCTGTCGAAGAAAATGGCTCAGGTACTGGTGGAGCAGGGCGGGGTGTTTGCCCACGGCTTGACCTACTCCGGGCACCCGGTGGCAGCGGCGGTGGCCATCGCCAACCTCACGGCGTTGCGCGATGAAGGGGTGGTGACGCGGGTCAAGGATGACATCGGGCCGTACCTGCAACAGTGCTTGCGCGAGGTGTTCGGCAAGCACCCATTGGTGGGCGATATTCAGGGTGTCGGCATGGTGGCGGCGCTGCAATTGGCTGAAGATAAAACCAGTCGCAAGCGCTTTGCCAATGAGAACGACATTGCCTGGCGTTGCCGCACGATTGGCTTTGAAGAGGGAGTGATTATTCGCTCGACGCTAGGGCGGATGATCATGGCGCCGGCGTTGATTGCCAGTCGTGAAGAGGTTGATGAACTGGTTGGCAAGACCCTGAAAGCGGTGGATCGTACTGCGCAGGAATACGGCCGGCTCTGAGATTGCCGGAAGGTCCTGCGGACCTAATCGCGGGCAAGCCTTGCTCCTGCAGGGTTGTGTTGAGCGCAAATTTTGCGGCCGACACAACCCTGTAGGAGCAAGGCTTGCCCGCGATTGCGTTATCCCATTCAACACACTTCTAACCTTTTGCACCCACCCCGGGCATCCCCGCCCACAACGCCCTTTCGCAGTGCGCGCTACCCAGTTTTTTCATCACTCCCATCGACATATTTCCTAATTTTCCTAATCCCCGCCTTGGGCCAACATCGACCTCGCCAGTCAGCCAAACGCTGCTCGCCGAACGGTCCATCAGAGACCTCAGGTGACAGCTCTTCTCCAAGGCCGCTGGCCGTACTGCCCATGACAAAACTAAATCAACAGCTTTGGGAGTGCTCCATGATCAAGTCCTTGCTGAACTGCATCACTCATCCACTGGCGGTCACCGCCATCGCCGCGACGGTCGCCACCAGCGCCCAGGCCGGCACCCTCTCTATCGGCCACACCACGTGGGTCGGTTACGGCACGCTCTACCTGGCTCAGGACCTGGGCTATTTCAAGGAAAACGGTTTGACCGTCGAATTACCCGTCGTCGAAGAGGCCTCGATGTACATGGCCGCGCAAGCCTCGGGCGAGTTGTCGGGCTCGGCGTCGACCATCGACGAAGTGCTCAAGTACCGCCCGCAATTCTGTTTCAAGGCTGTAGCTGCACTGGATGACAGCCATGGTGGCGACGGTGTTTTGGTCGGCAAGGACGTCAAGAGTCTGCAGGAGCTGAAAGGCAAAGCCGTGGCGGTGAACGAAGGGTCGACTTCGCAGTTCTGGCTGTCTTACCTGCTGAAAAAACACGGCATGAAAATGAGCGACATCACTGTGCAAAACATGACAGCTGACGATGCCGCCACCGCCTTCATCGCCGGTCGCGTACCCGCCGCCGTGACCTGGGAACCGCACCTGTCGATGGTCCGCAGCAAGCAACAAGGCAAGGTGCTGATCGACAGCAGTAGCACGCCGGGAGTGATTGTCGACGTGGTCGCGCTCAACTGCACGGTCATCGAGAAGCAGCCGGAAGACGTCAAGGCATTGGTGGCCGGTCTGTACAAGGCGGTCCAGTACACCAAGGATCATCCGGAGCAAGCCTACAAAATCATGGCCAAAGGCGTCGGCGGTTATCTCGCCGATCCGAAGGAATTGGCCGCTGCCGCGCAAGGCGTGCGCTTCTACGATCAGGCCATGAGTGAAAAACTCCTCGGCTCGCCGGGCAAACCGGGCGACAGCGAACGGCTGATCAAACTGGCCAACGAGACCGCCAGTGAATTGCAGGGCAAACCCTACAACGTCAGCAATGACGACTTGATCGATAACCGCTTCGTCAGCCCGCTCTAGGAGGTTTGCATGTTCAAGCGCAATTCATGGCTGAGCCGCTGCATCACGCCCAAGACCGGCCTGCCGGTTTCAGTGATCTGGAGCGCGAGCGGTCTGGCCTGGGTGTTGTTGGTCGGCCTGTGGGCCGGGTTGTCTTACGGTGGCGTGGTGCCGGGCATGTTCTTGCCGACACCGGGCGCGGTGGTCGAGGCCGCCGTGCGCCTGAGCCGCGACGGCACACTCGGTCTGCATGTGTGGGCCAGCCTCGAAGTGGTGATGGTCGGTTTCATCGTGTCGTCGCTGGTGGCGGTGCCGTTGGGGCTGCTGATGGGCAGTTTTCGCATCGTTCAGGCGTTCCTTGAACCGATGGTGAACTTCATCCGTTACCTCCCGGTAACTTCGTTCGTACCGCTGTTCATTCTGTGGATCGGCATCGGTCTGGAGCAGCGGGTTTCGGTGATCATCTTCGGCGTGTTCTTCCAGCAACTGGTGATGATCGCGGACGTGTCCAAAGGCATCTCCAAAGACCTGATCAACGCCTCTTACACGTTGGGTTCGAACCGTCGCGATGCGGTGCTGCATGTGATCGCCCCGGCGTCGTTGCCGGGTGTGCTCGACACCTTGCGCGTAACCATGGGCTGGGCCTGGACTTACCTGGTGGTCGCCGAGCTGGTCGCGGCCTCCAGCGGTCTGGGTTACTTGAGCCTTAAAGCCATGCGCGGCTTTCAGGTGGATGTGATTTTCCTGGCCATCGCGATCATCGGCCTGCTGGGCCTGGTCACCGATCAACTATTCCGTTTTCTCCGTCTGAGGATCGCCGCATGGGCTCAGTAAGCGCCGTCAACCCTCGTTTCGTCACGCCACAGGCCGCCCCGGTGCACGCCGCGCCACGGCTGCAAGTGGACAAGGTCAGCCTTCGCTATCAAAAGCCCGACGGTGGCGTGTTTACCGCGCTGGATCAGGTGTCGTTCGAAGTGCCGGATCAGCAATTCGCCGTGCTGGTGGGGCCTTCGGGGTGCGGCAAGTCGAGTTTGCTGTACCTCACCGCCGGATTGAATGAGCCCACGGAAGGCGAGATCTACGTCGGTGGCCAACAAGTTCAGGGGCCGGGTGCGGATCGCGGCATGGTGTTCCAGAGCTACACGTTGTTTCCGTGGCTGACCGTGCGGCAGAACGTCGAGTTCGGTCTCAAACGTCGCGGTATGGCCGCCGCCAAGCGCAAGGAGATCGTCGATTACTACGTCAATGAAGTCGGCCTGACCGGGTTCGCCGACAACTACGCCAAGCAGCTGTCCGGCGGCATGATGCAGCGCGTCGCCATCGCTCGAGCGCTGGCCAACGATCCGCAAATCTTGCTGATGGACGAGCCATTTGGTGCACTCGACAGTCAGACGCGTCTGCAAATGCAGCAACTGTTGTTGCGGGTCTGGGGCAACAGCAAGAAGACCGTGTTGTTCGTGACCCACGATATCGACGAGGCGATTCTGCTGGGCGACCGGGTCTACGTGATGGGCGCTCGGCCGGGTCGGATCAAGCAGATTCTGGACGTGCCGATCGAACGCCCACGGACCCTGGACATGGTCATGGAGCGCTCGTTCATCGACATGAAACGCAAGATCTTCGGGCTATTGCACGATGAGCTGGAGGAGGAGCATTGATCCAGCCCTAAGGCGCTGCAGGCAAGAGGAAACGGGCGATCACCGGCAAGTGATCGGAGATCCGCAAGGTGTCGTCCTGCCTCACCGTCGCTTCGACCCGTTTGATCCGCGGACTGTAGAACAGGTAGTCGACAGTCCGGTCCGGGCCGTTCAAGCCCGGATCATTCGGGTAATGGGTCAGCCACCGCGCCCGGTCGATGCCGCTGGCTTCGTTGTTGGTCGGGATCATCGGGTATTTGTCCCACAGCACATGCAGCGCGCTGTCGGCGGAGTAGGGCGTGCGTTGCTCGTCGGGCAGGCGTCGAAATTGCCCCAGCGGCAACAGGTTGAAGTCCCCACCGATCAACCACGGCGTGCCGCGGCTTTCGAACTTGTCGAGGACTTTGACCGTGGCCGTCACCTGAGATTGCAGCGTTTCGTCTGGCGGGATAACGCGGTCCAGATGGGTGTTGAGCACCGCTATCTGACCGCCGCCGCTCAACGGCAGATACGTGACCAGCAAGGCGTTTTTCGGTTTGAACTGGCGGGTGATGAAATTGGCTGGTGCGACCGGTAATTGCAGGCGTTCGGCATGTTCGATCTGGTAGCGGCTGAGGGTGGCCAGCTGCCGGCCGACGCTGCCAAAGATGTGCGGCTCAGGTACGAAGTCGGCTTTCCAGTCGAAGGCGTGAGTGCTGCACGGATACAAGTCCGCGACCCGCTCCTGAAGCAGCTTGAACTGGTTTTGGTAAGCGCTGGTCTTGGCGCCTTCATCGAGCTCCTGCAACAGCACGACATCCGGTTGCTCGTCGCGGATCACCCGCGCCACTTCATCGAGGCTGAACGCCATGTCTTCGGACGTGGGTTTTTCGTCATTGCCGGCCGCCAGGTCATTCCAGAACACGTAGCGTTTTCCCGCCAGGTACTGGACGTTCCAGGTCATCACCTTCAGCGCCTGACCGGGCACCAGCGTCGGTGCCTGGGCGTTGCAACTGACCGGTAAGGCTTCCTTGGCTTCGGGGCGCCAGGTCAGGTTGTAGATCAGGGCAATCAGGCCGGTCACGATCAACAGGCCCAGCAGGGTGTAGCGCAGTAGACGGGTCATGGCTCGGCTTATAGCGTTACAAAAGTTGACCCCGAGCATAACCGAGCGTCGGGTTTAATCCCAAGAGTGAAACGGCCTGCGCATCAATTGGCCGAAACACGTTCCCTTTGTAGCAGCTGGCGAAGCCTGCGTTCGGCTGCGCAGCAGTCGTAAATTCGGTGCATACGGTTTTCCTGATGCACCGTGAGCAATGATTTTACGACTGCTTCGCAGCCGAACGCAGGCTTCGCCAGCTGCTACAAGGGGGTGGGTTGTCGGTCAGAGCGGGCCGTCAATTTTCTCGGGCACATCGTCGATCAGCATGAACAAGCGGAACAGCACAACGCTGACGAACAATTGCAGGAAGCTCTGAGCGCTGTCGATCAGCAGCGAAATCACCGGGTTCTGCGGTTCCGGGTAAACCGCCAGGGTTGCGCCCTTGAGCACCCACAACGGGCCCATCACACAGAGAATGCACACCAGAATGCGCAGGAAGTTGCCGCGGGTCAGGCGCAGGCTTTCCTTCATCGCCGCCAGCGGGGCGAAGCCGCGCAGCACCAGCAGGTACTCGCCAAACGCCAGGGTCACCATCAGCCAGATGCCCGGCAGGAAATACAGCGACAGGCCGATCAGGATCAGCAAGGTATTGAGCGCAGTGAGCAGGGCGAAGCGCGGCCACAGGTAGGCGGCCCTCGACAGCAGGTCACGGTTGCGCGGGGATTCACCCCGGCTGCGCGCATCGAGAAACAGGATCAGCGCGGCGGTGTACAGCGGATAAACCAGCAAGCCGACCATCACGCTGATACCGGGAAAGCTGTCCGGCTCGGTGGAGTGGTCGACCACTTGTTGCAGCAGCGCCTCGAAGATCACCAGCGGCAGGCACAGCCGCACGATCTGGCCCAGATTGCGCTTGAAGAAATACAGTGAGTCACGCAGCACATCTAACGAATTCATCAGTCGGTATCGCAGGTTGGAAGCAGTGGCCCACTTTAACCGATGAAGCGCTTTGGGGCGCAAACGTAAACGTTCGGTAAAGACCATTGAAACATCCTGTATCAGCCTCCATTACGGATGAGCACCTTATCCACAGTGGATTAGGGCGACGATATTCCCGGCAATCTACGAGGTCGCCATGAACAGCGAAGAACAAACCCTGATCGATGGACTGTTTTCCCGGCTGCAACAGGCCGAAACGGACTCAGCCCCGCGCGACGCCCAGGCCGAGGCGCGGATCAAGGAACACCTGACTCGCCAGCCCGCGGCGGGCTATTTCATGACCCAGGCGATTCTGGTGCAAGAGGCCGCCATCAAAAGCCTCGACGAACAGAACAAACAACTCGCCCAGCAAGTCCAGCAATTGCAGGCCGAACTGCAATCGGCCAAGGCTCAACCGGCGGCTGCGGCACCGAGCAGCGGTGGCTTCTTGTCGAGCATCTTCGGTGGCGGTTCCCGTGATCCGCAGCCAGCGCCGACCCAAAGCCCACCCCCATCGAGCGGTGGCGGCTGGCGTGAACCGGCGCGGCCGTCGTTCAACTCGCAGCCGCCACAACAGAACTTTGGTGCGGCGCCGCCTCAGCAGAATTACGCCCCGCAACAGCCGGCTGGCAGCAGTTTCCTCGGTGGTGCGCTGAAAACCGCCGCCGGTGTGGCCGGTGGTGTGATGCTGGCGCAAGGCATCAGCAGCCTGTTCCATCAAAATCAGCAGCCGGAAGTAGCTGAAGTCATCAAGGAAGAACCGGCTCAGGTCAACGATCAGAGCGGTGACAACGGCTCGGGCGAAGATCAGCGCGTGGCTGACAACTCCTATGATCAGGGCGGTTCTACCGACGCCGACTACAGCGATGACAGCTCATCGTTCTTCGGTGGCGACGACGATTCCTTCGTCTGATACGCCATTCGTCCGGAGCGCTGCGGCGCTCCGGGCCGATTATTCGCGGAACAATCCTTCAGGCTGGCATACTGGGCAACTTTTCGGGCCTGGTGCCTGATCCTGCCCGCGCTCCGGCGCGCCAACGAGGATGACCGGTGAAAAAAATCGCAGTGTTCGCCGATGTCCAGAACCTCTATTACACCGTGCGTCAGGCTTATGGTTGCCACTTCAACTATGCCGCGCTGTGGGCTGATATCAGCAAACAGGGCGATATCGTCGAGGCCTATGCCTACGCCATCGATCGCGGCGACAGCAAACAGCAGCAATTCCAGCAGATCCTGCGCAACCTCGGCTTCGTCGTGAAGCTCAAGCCCTACATCCAGCGCAGCGATGGCTCGGCCAAGGGTGACTGGGACGTGGGCATCACCCTCGACATCATGGACGCCGCCGATCATGTCGACGAAGTGGTGCTGGCCTCCGGTGACGGTGATTTCGACATGTTGCTGGAGCGCATCATCACCAAGCACGGGGTGCAAGCCGTGGCCTACGGCGTGCCGGGCCTGACGGCCAACTCGCTGATCCGCGCCGCCAGCCGCTACGTGCCGATCGAAGGCGCGTTGCTGCTCAAGAATTGATTTTTACGGAGTTGAAACAGGTTTGGAACGCATAGCAGTCATCGACTTTGAAACCACCGGGATCTCCCCGAGCAGCAGCTGCCGGGCCACGGAAATTGCCGTGGTGATCCTTGAACAGGGGCGCATCGTCGAGCGTTACCAAAGCCTGATGAATGCCGGCGTGCGCGTCCCGGCCTTCATCGAACAACTCACCGGCATCAGCAACGCCATGTTGCGCACCGCGCCATCGGCCGAGCAGGTGATGAACGAAGTCAACGAATTCGTCGGCATCACACCGCTGCTGGCCCACAACGCCGCGTTCGACCAGAAGTTCTGGGACTTTGAGCTCGGTCGCATCAAACGCACACGCTTGCAGAACTTTGCCTGCTCGCTGCTACTCGCCCGCCGTTTGATGCCCGCCGCGCCGAACCACAAACTCGGCACGCTTACCACGTTCGCCAACCTGCCTCACACCGGTAAAGCTCACCGGGCCATGGCCGATGCGGAAATGGCCGCCAACCTGACGGCGCATTTGGCTCAGGAGTTGCGGCAGAAGCATGGGTTGCGCGAGTTGTCCCATGATCTGCTGGTGAGCTTGCAGAAAGTGCCGGCGGCGAAGATCAATGAGCATCTCAAGCGCCATCGCGGTTTTTAAGATGATCGTTCCCACGCTCTGCGTGGGAATGCAGCCCGGGACGCTCCGCGTCCCAAAGCGGACGCAGAGCGTCCATTGAGGCATTCCCACGCGGAGCGTGGGAACGATCTAGTCAGGCCTTTCCTTCCAGTTGCCCTAGCGGCACGCGCTTTTCGATGGCGCTCGACAGCACAATCGACGTCTTGCTGAACCCGAACTTGGCGATACGGTTGATCAACTCTTCCAGCTCCGGCATCGAACCCACCGCCGCTTGCATGATCACGCACGGATCCCCCGTCACCCGATGGCATTCGGTCAGTTGTGGGATTTTGATCAGGTCGTCGTAGGCCTTCTGATTACCGTGCTGGTTCAAGCGCAGTTCGATGACGCACTGGATCGGCAAGCCAAGCTTTGCCATGTCGACTTTCGCCTGGTAACCCGTGATGACCCCGCAGGCTTCCAGTTTGGCCACGCGCTCGGCTACGGCCGGAGCGGACAGGTTCACTTTGCGCGCCAGGTCGGCGTAGGACGCACGACCGTTTTCCAACAGGGCGCTGAGGAGCATGCGGTCGTATTTATCCATCGTGGTACTCCTGAAAATGACTGACTTTCGAAAACACGGTTTATAGCGGTGATCTCCGTGTTTTGAAAAGTGTACCGGCGCTATAAACAGGTTTTGTAACTTATTTTACGCCGCTGGCCTTTCTAGAATAGCTGTTCACTTGTCTTGCCTACGAGCTGCCCCATGCCTGGCTTACGTCGTTTTCCCTTACCGTTGATCGCTGCCTTTTTCGCGTTGTACGTGATTTGGGGTTCGACTTACCTGGTGATCCGCATCGGCGTGGAGTATTGGCCGCCGTTGCTGCTCGCCGGTATCCGCTTCGTGATCGCCGGGACGTTGATGTACGCGTTCCTGCGTTGGCGCGGGGCGCCGGCACCGACCTGGGCGCAGTGGAAAGCCGCCGGGATCATCGGGATTTTGCTGCTGGCGTGCGGTAACGGCGGGGTGAGCGTGGCCGAACACATGGGTGTCGCCTCGGGTGTGGCTGCGTTGGCGGTGGCGACGGTGCCGCTGTTTACCTTGCTCTGCGGATATTTCTGGGGCGCGCGTAATACCCGTCTCGAATGGGCCGGGATTGTGCTCGGGTTGATCGGCATCGCCATGCTCAATCTCGGTTCCAACCTGCAATCGAGCCCGTTGGGTGCCGCGTTGCTGATATTCGCCGCAGCCTCCTGGGCATTCGGTTCGGTGTGGAGCAAACACTTGCCGCTGCCTCAGGGCGCGATGGCCAGTGCCGTGGAAATGCTGGTCGGCGGTGTAGCGCTGCTGATCGGCAGTGCGCTGAGTGGTGAGCATCTGGACGCCATGCCGCCGATCGAAGGCTGGGCGGCCCTGGCCTATCTGACCTTCTTTGGTTCGATCATCGCCTTCAACGCTTATATGTATCTGTTGAAAAACGTGCGTCCGGCGGCGGCCACCAGTTATGCCTACGTCAACCCGGCCGTGGCGGTGTTGCTGGGGATCGTGTTTGTCGGCGAGACCATCGGAATCGAAGAAGCGCTGGCCATGCTGGTGATCATCAGCGCCGTGGTGTTGATCGGGTTGCCGCAGTGGCGTCGAACTCCCGTTCAACCTGCCGTAGCGGTGCCGACAGAATCCCGTGTGAATTAGGGTAAACTGCGCGCCATTGCACACCCGCGCTGATTTTTCCTACGGTAATCCCATGACTTTCGCCTCCCTTGGCCTGATCGAACCCTTGCTGCGCTCTCTCGAGACGCTCGGCTACCAGACCCCGACGCCGGTTCAGGCGCAAGCCATTCCGGCGGTGCTGGCCGGTCGCGACCTGATGGCCGCCGCCCAGACCGGGACGGGCAAGACCGCCGGCTTCGCGCTGCCGCTCCTGCAATTGCTGGCCATGGAAGGGCCGAAAGTGGCGTCTAACTCGGTTCGCGCACTGATCCTGGTGCCGACCCGCGAATTGGCCGAACAGGTTCACGAAGCCGTGCGTCAGTACGCCGAGAACCTGCCGTTGAGCACTTACGCGGTGTACGGCGGCGTCAGCATCAACCCGCAAATGATGAAGCTGCGCAAGGGTGTTGACGTGCTGGTGGCGACGCCGGGTCGTTTGCTCGACCTGTATCGCCAGAAGGCCCTCAAGTTCAATCAGCTGCAAACCCTGATTCTGGACGAAGCCGATCGCATGCTTGATCTGGGTTTCTCCGAGGAACTGGGGAATATCTACCGCGTGCTGCCGAAGCAACGTCAGACGCTGTTGTTCTCCGCGACGTTCTCCGACGCGATCCGCTTGCT
Source organism: Pseudomonas sp. Irchel s3h14 (assembly GCF_900187425.1). Classification (GTDB taxonomy): domain Bacteria; phylum Pseudomonadota; class Gammaproteobacteria; order Pseudomonadales; family Pseudomonadaceae; genus Aquipseudomonas. The sequence goes on along the minus strand of NZ_FYDJ01000013.1, from coordinate 103,097 downwards.
GGCTGGACAAATGCTCAACGATCCACTGAGCATCGAAGTCAGCCCGCGCAACGTGGCTGCCAACACCGTCAAGCAATGGGTGGTGACGGTGGACAAGAAGCGCAAGCCGGAGCTGTTCATCCATTTGCTGCGCAAGGGCAAGTGGAAGCAGGTGCTGGTGTTCGCCAAGACCCGTAATGGCGTGGACGCGCTGGTGGAAAAACTCCAGGGTCTGGGCGTCAATGCCGATGGCATCCACGGCGACAAACCTCAGGCAACCCGTCAGCGTGCGCTGGACCGTTTCAAGGCCAGTGAAGTGCAGATTCTTGTGGCCACCGACGTTGCGGCCCGTGGTCTGGATATCGAAGATTTGCCATTGGTGGTCAACTTCGACCTGCCGATCGTGGCGGAGGACTACATCCACCGGATCGGTCGTACCGGTCGCGCGGGTGCAACCGGGCAGGCGATTTCGCTGGTCTGCGCTGATGAAGTGAATCTGCTGTCGGCCATCGAGACGTTGACCCGTCAGACATTGCCTCGCCAGATGGAGCATGACTTCGAGCCTGAGCACCGGGTGCCGGATACCGATGCCAGCGGTCAGGTGGTCAAGAAGCCGAAAAAACCTAAGAAGCCGAAGACCTCCGGTGGCGGTAAACGCAATCTGGGCAAGTGGGTTGAGAGTGGGGATGCTTCGGCGCCGGAGCCTTCGATCAAGCCTGTGCGAAAAGTGCCGGTGTTTAATACTGGACCGCGTAAGAAGAAGCCTTGATCACCCAATGATCGTTCCCACGCTCCGCGTGGGAATGCCTCTTCGGACGCTCCGCGTTCGGCTTTGAAGGGACGCGGAGCGTCCCGGGCTGCATTCCCACGCAGAGCGTGGGAACGATCAGTCAACGATCAGCATCGTTGTTTCAACCACTCCACCATCCCCAACCCTGCCGCTCGCCCACTGGCGAAACACGCGGTCAGCAGATAGCCGCCGGTCGGCGCTTCCCAATCCAGCATTTCCCCCGCGCAGAACATGCCAGGCAGTTGCTTGAGCATCAAACGTTCATCCATCGATTCGAACATCACGCCACCGGCGCTGCTGATGGCCTCGTCCAGTGGGCGGGTTTTCACCAGTGTCAGTGGCAGCGCTTTGATCGCTTTGGCCAGCTGCGCCGGATCGGTGAAGCATTCGGCCGGAGTGAGTTCGCGCAGCAACGCCGCTTTCACGCCATCGATCCCGAGCTGACTGTGCAGGTGTTTAGCCATGGAGCGTGAACCGCGCGGTTTGCTCAGCGCAGCCTGAACTTTATCCACAGGCTTGCCCGGTAACAGGTCGAGGTGAATGGTTGCCGAGCCGTGCTGATTGATAGCTTCGCGGATCGGCGCCGACAAGGCGTAGATCAAACTGCCTTCAATCCCGGTTGCCGTGATCACACATTCTCCGAGCCGCGGCACGTCGTCATTGAGGCCAATGGCGATGTTTTTCAGCGGTGCGCCGGCGAATTTGCTGACCATCAACTCGCTCCAGGCCTGCACCTCAAAGCCGCAATTACTCGGTTGCAGCGGTGCGAGTCCTACGCCGCGTTGTTCCAGTGGCAGCATCCAGGCGCCGTCCGAGCCGAGGCGCGACCAGCTGCCGCCGCCGAGGGCCAGCAAGGTTGCGTCAGGTTTGACGGTTTTTTCGCCCTCGGGGCTGTCGATACGCAATCCACCGCTGTCATCCCAGCCGAGCCAGCGGTGACGGGTGTGGATAACGACGCCGCTGTCTCGCAGACGTTTGAGCCATGCGCGTAACAGGGGGGCGGCTTTCATGTCTGTAGGAAAGACTCGCCCGGAGCTGCCGACAAAGGTTTCGATGCCCAGGTCATGAATCCATTGGCACAGCGCATCAGCGCCAAATGACCGCAACAACGGCGCAATTTGCGGCGCGCGTTCGGCGTAGCGTGAGAGAAATGCCGGGTAGGCTTCGGAATGGGTGATGTTCATGCCACCCACGCCGGCCAGCAGGAATTTTCGCCCCACCGAAGGCATGCCGTCGTACAGGTCGACCTTGATCCCGGCCTGGCTCAGCACTTCGGCCGCCATCAAACCGGCGGGGCCGCCGCCGATGATGGCAACGTGAGAAGAGGAGGAGGGCGAGGGCTGGGTCATGGCGAGAGCTGCGGCGTGGCGGAATAAGCCGCGCATTCTACCAGCACAGATCCATGTGGGAGCGGGCTTGCTCGCGAAAGCGGTGTATCAGTCGACATCAATGTTGAATGTTAAATCGCTTTCGCGAGCAAGCCCGCTCCCACATTGGAACTGTGTCGTTTCAAATGGCTGATCAAAAAACAACCACCACTTTGCAGGCTATATGCAGCATGGCCTGTAGGGCCTTTCACTCAGGTTATCCACAGGCAGTTCCACAGGCATTGTGGGTAAAGACCCACACCTCAATGACAGCCTGATGACTGCCAGACCCGTTGCGCACTGTGATGCAGGATCCCATGACGGCGCGCCAACGCCTTGCGGTCCTTGCTGTAGCCGCCGCCTATCACCCCGACCACTGGAATATCCCGGCCCAGGCAATGACGCATCACGCTTTCATCGCGAGCGGCGACGCCTTCGTCTGTCAGCTTCAGATAGCCGAGCGCGTCATCTTTATGCACATCGACGCCGGCGTCGTACAACACCAGGTCAGGTTGGTAGAGCGGCAGCAAATAATTGAGCGCATCGTCCACCACCTTCAGGTAATCGGCATCGCCCATGCCCTTGGGCAGTGGAATGTCCCAGTCACTTTCGGCTTTGCGTGCAGGAAAGTTCTTCTCACAGTGCAGGGAAACGGTCACCGCTTCCGGGGTGTTGTGCAGAATCCGTGCAGTCCCGTCGCCCTGATGCACATCGCAGTCGAAGATCAGCACCCGATTCACCCGACCGCTTTCCAGCAGGAAATGGCTGATCACGGCCAGGTCGTTGAAGATGCAGAACCCGGCAGGATGGTCGTAATGCGCGTGATGGGTGCCTCCGGCCAAGTGACAGGCCAAACCATGTTCCAGCGCCTGCTCGGCCGCCAGCAGCGAGCCGCCGACCGCACGTACTGTGCGCCGGGCCAGCGCTTCGCTCCACGGCAGGCCGAGGCGCCGCTGGTCTTCGCGGGACAACTCACCGCCCATGTAGCGTTCGATATACGCAGGGTCATGTGCGAGCGCGAGAATCTCTGGCGGGCAGAGCTCGGGGCGCAGGAGGTCGGCGTCGCGAGTCAGTCCGCTGTCCACCAGGTGATCGCGCAGCAGGCGAAACTTGTCCATGGGGAAGCGGTGATCCGCCGGGAACTCGGGACTGTAGTCTTCGTGGTAGATCAGGGGCAGGGGCATGGCTGATTTATACAGGACGGTGGGTAGGAATGAGTGAAGGATCCTACCAGCGATGTAGACTTGCGGCATGGGAACGGGGGGCATGATGGAACCGATACTGGAACTCGAGAGCGCGCGACTGCTGTTGCGACAGTGGCGCGATGAGGATTTGCCGGAGTTTGCGGCGATGTGCGCCGATCCACAGGTGATGCGATATTTCCCGGCGCCTTTAAGTCGTCTGGAAAGTGCCTCGCTGATCGGACGGATTCGTGGCCATTTCGCCGAGCATGGCTTCGGTCTCTGGGCGCTGGAACGCAAGGACTCCGGGGCATTTATCGGTTTTACCGGGCTCGCAGAGGTCGGCTTCGACGCGCGTTTTACCCCGGCCACCGAAATCGGCTGGCGCCTGGCCCGAGAGCACTGGGGGCTTGGCTATGCCAGTGAAGCGGCGTGGACCGCTCTGCGCTGCGGGTTTGACCGGTTGACGCTGAAAGAGGTCGTGTCCTTCACCACCGAAACCAACACGCCGTCGCAGAAAGTCATGCAGGCTATCGGCATGCACCATGATTCAGCCGATGATTTCGACCACCCGATGCTCGCGGCCGATCATCCCCTGCGTCACCATGCGCTGTACCGCATCACCCGTGAACAATGGCTGCAAACCTTGCATGGATAAGCCGGCACGGACGTTTACAATGGCTCCCATGGGCCCTGGCCAGAAATTGAATCGACCGTCGCAGCCAAGACTGCGCGGCATGCGTTGTGTGAGGAGAGTCTGAATGAGCCAAGTGTTGGATGATCTGGTTGACCTGCTGACCCTGGAACCGATTGAAGAAAACCTGTTCCGTGGCCGCAGCCAGGACCTGGGTTTTCGTCAGCTGTTCGGTGGTCAGGTGATCGGTCAGTCCCTGTCGGCGGCCAGTCAGACGGTCGAAGAAGCGCGCCACGTGCATTCGATGCACGGCTATTTCCTGCGTCCGGGCGATTCTGCGTTGCCTGTGGTTTATCAGGTTGACCGGGTGCGCGACGGTGGCAGTTTCAGCACGCGCCGGGTGACGGCGATCCAGAAGGGCAACCCGATTTTCACCTGCAGTGCGTCGTTCCAGTACGACGAAGAAGGCTTCCAGCATCAGGCCGAGATGCCGGTTGTGGTCGGCCCGGAAAACCTGCCGTCGGAGCTGGAACTCACTCAGCAGCGCCAGCACCTGATCCCCGAGCACATGCGCGAAAAATTTCTGTGCCCGAAACCGATCGAGTTCCGACCGATCACCGAGAAAGATCCGTACAACCCGCAACCGTCCGATCCGATCAAATACGTCTGGTTTCGCGCCGACGGTGCCTTGGCCGATTCTCCGGCGCTGCATAAATACCTGCTGGCCTACGCCTCGGATTTCGGTCTGTTGACCACGTCGATGCAGCCCCATGGCAAATCGGTCTGGCAGAAAGACATGCAGGTCGCCAGCCTCGATCACGCGCTGTGGTTCCATCAGGATCTGCGTGCCGACGATTGGTTGCTGTATGCGATGGACAGCCCGTGGGCCGGCAATTCCCGTGGTTTCTCCCGTGGCAGCGTGTTCAATCGTGCCGGGCAACTGGTGGCGTCGGTCACTCAGGAAGGCCTGATTCGCCACCGCAAGGATTGGGCATGAGCCTGGCCGAGGTGCGGCACTGGGTGTTCGACATGGACGGCACCCTGACGGTGGCCGTGCATGACTTCGCGGCGATCCGCGTGGCGTTGGCGATTCCTGCCGAAGACGACATCCTGACCCACCTCGCCGCGCTGCCGGCTGATGAAGCCGCAGCCAAACATGCGTGGTTGCTGGAACACGAACGAGACTTGGCGCTGGGTTCGAAAGCGGCGCCGGGCGCGGTAGAGCTGGTGCGTGAGCTGGCCGGGCGCGGTTATCGCCTGGGCATTCTCACGCGCAATGCTCGCGAACTGGCGCACGTCACGCTGGAGGCGATCGGCCTGGCCGACTGCTTCGCGGTGGAGGATGTGCTGGGCCGTGATGAAGCACCACCAAAACCGCATCCCGGTGGTTTGTTGAAGTTGGCCCAGGCCTGGAATGTCCCGGCCAGTGAGATGGTGATGGTCGGTGACTACCGCTTTGATCTGGATTGCGGTCGGGCGGCAGGGGCGCGGACGGTGTTGGTGAACCTGCCGGATAATCCCTGGCCTGAGTTGGCGGATTGGCATGCCGCCGATTGCGTGGTGTTGCGGCAGATGCTTTCGGCTTGAGGGGTTGGTTGTCTGGTTAATCGCTTTCGCGAGCAAGCCCGCTCCCACATTGGAATACGGTCAAATGTGGGAGCGGCGGTGCGACGATTCGACTTGCTCGCGAAGGCGTCAGATCAGGCACCACAAAAACTCACTGACCGAACAACGCCTTCTGCCCCTGCGGCGAGTTAAACATCCCATCCTCGTCATGCCCGACCCCGGGTACTTCAATCAGTTGCTGACTCAAACCTTGAGGATGCAGCCGCTTCAGATAAGCAAAATAATTGCGCCCGCGAGCCAGTCGATTGGCTCCTTGAGCTTGGGCCTCACAGCTTTTATCCAGCGCCGGCTGCTTCGGGTCGGTGTCCTGCTGCCCGAGTAGGTAAACGACATCGCGTTTGACGTAGTTTTCCTTCAACTGCTTGGCGGTTTGCCCTTTGGCATAGGCGGGTAAATCCGCCAGTCCATATTTCCAGCGATTGAAATTCGGGCATCCGGCGTGGCTGAACGCCACTGGCCGTCGTTCATCGAAGTACGCATAAGACGACGGGTTGGCAATGACGTAACGCACCTGTATGTCGGCCGCCTTGAGCGCTGGCTGATCGTGGCCCAGCAACGCGTATCGCTGCACCACCTGAGCGCCGCCGGAGTGACCGGCGATGACAATCTGCTTCACGTCTGGAAACTGTTTCCGATCGCCGATTCGGGCGATGATTTCGTCGAGCGCCGCGTAGGAACTCATGGAAAACGGAGCGGTGGATGAACCGCCCGCCATCCAGTCATCGCCCTGCCAGCGCAATACGCTGTCAGCCACGGGATTGGTCGCGACGTCGGTGTCATTGAGAAATTGCGGGGCGAGCACCAAGGTGCTCGCGCTTTGCCCTGCCTGTTCGGCCGCGCGCACGGCGCTCTGGCGATAGGTACCGGCATTGCGCAATCGACCATGGATGATGATCAGCACACGTTCGATTTTCGTCGGCGCCGGGCCGATGCCCACCGCGATTTCACCTGAAGTCAACAGCAGGCGTCCGGTGCTGACCTCCTTGACCGCATGCTCGGCAGCCTGGGCGCTTGCGCAGGTGATCAGTAGAGCTAACAGCCACTTATTCATTTATAGGTTTTTCGCTGCAAAGGTATCGCACTGGCCGACCTGGCCTTGTGCGAATCCGGTTTTGAACCAGCGCACCCTTTGCGCCGACGTACCATGAGTAAATGAATCCGGGACCACGCGCCCCTGACCTTGCTGCTGCAAACGGTCATCGCCGATGGCATTGGCGGCGTTCAAGGCTTCTTCGATGTCACCGGGTTCCAGCCAGTTCAGCCGTTTCTGCGCATTGTTGGCCCAGACTCCGGCCAGGCAATCGGCCTGCAGTTCCTGGCGTACCAGCAAACCACCGTCGCCTTCCATCTGACGGCCCTGTTGGCGGGCGGTCTGAATCTTCGCGGAAACACCGAGCAAGGTCTGCACATGGTGTCCGATTTCGTGAGCGATCACGTAGGCCTGAGCGAAGTCGCCTGCGGCGGAAAAACGTTGGGACATTTCCTGGAAGAAACTCATGTCCAGGTAGACCTTCTGGTCCGCCGGGCAATAGAACGGACCGGTCGCCGATGTCGCCAGGCCACAGGCCGAGTTGACGCGGTTGCTGAACAGCACCAGGGTCGGTTCCTTATATTGACGACCGGCCTGCTGGAAAATCTGACCCCAGGTGTCTTCGGTATCGCCGAGGATCGAACGCACGAACTCGGCTCCTTCATCAGTGGCCGGCGGTGCCTTGCGGGTTTGAGTCGGGGCCGGTGCCGACTGCTCGCTCATCTGACCGGTCAGTTGCCCGAGGATTTGCAGCGGGTCCTGGCCGGTCATCCAGCCGATCCCGACGATCAAGATAATCGCCGTCAGGCTCAGGCCCTTGCCGCCACCGAAGCGCATCCCGCCACCGCCACCGCCGACATCATCTCCACGGGCATCGACCACGTTGTCGCTGCGTCGGCCTTTTTTCCATAGCATGTGGGAATCCTCTGATTGTCCGTGGGGATGAGTGTTGCTGCTGAGTGGGAGCGGCGCCAGTCCGGTCGTCCATCTTTTGTTGCGCACAGCAGCCTTCCCGGCAACCTGTGGTGGGTGGCCGGGAGTCTTCCAGACTCGTATTGAACACGGACAACCCATCTAATTCCTTCAGACGACGGGTTTTTATCGAGCAGGCGACCGCCTGCTTCGAGGGAATCACCGGTCGAACGCATCCCACACTGGCGAAAAGTCTGGATTGACCTGGCGTTCGCGTTTGGACAAACCGGCGATCAACGCACGGTCTTCGTCATCCAGATTGACCTCGAGCGCCGCCAGGTTGGCCAGTTGATTGGCCTGGCTGCTGGCTTTTGGAATGGCGGCCACGTTCGGTTGATCAAGCAGCCACTTGAGTGCCACTTGCGTTGGCAGGACTCCGTGTTTGGCGGCGATCTGCTGAATGTGCGGGATGTCCGAGACCTTGTTGCGGGCCAGTGGCGTGTAGGCCGTCAGCGCCAGGTCATGTTGACGGGCGTAGTCCAGCAGAGCGTTTTGTCCGAGCAGTACGTGGTACTCGACCTGGATGGCTGACAGCGGCGTACCCAGTTCCTCGACGACTTTGCGCAACAACGGCAGTGGAAAATTCGCCACACCGATGTTGCGCGCCAGTCCTTGTTCCTTGAACGACACCAGGGTCTCGATCGTGCGCGACAGGTCCCAGTCGCTGGTCGGCCAATGGATCATGAACAGGTCAACATAATCGCTGCGCAAGGCCTTGAGGCTGCGGTCCATGGAATGGCGCATGGCATCGGGTTGAAGCTGATCCCACCAGACTTTGGTGGTGACGTGGATTTGATCGCGAGGGGTAGGACTGTTCACCAGCGCTTGGCCGACGGCGTCTTCATTGTTGTAGGCCGCGGCGGTGTCGATGTGCCGATAACCCAATGCCAAGGCCTGTTCCACGGCGCGTGTGCATTCTTCGCCGAGCATCGGCCAGGTGCCGAGGCCGAGTTTGGGCATGTTCAAACCCTGTGCGTTAACGATGCGCTGCATAGTCGATCTCCTGTTCGTAAGCGGTAATTCCTGCGATATGTCTCGCGGCGATGTAGCCGAAGGTCAGCGCCGGGCCCAGATTGATGCCGCCGGCGGGGTAGTGGCCGCCCATGATGCTGGCCATGTCACCGCCCGCCGCGTACAGCCCGGCGATGGCCTCGCCCGATTCGCCGAGAACCTGGGCGTGTTGATTGACCTTGAGGCCGGCGAAGGTGCCGAAGCAGCCGGGCTGGACCTTCACGGCATAGAACGGACCTTGTTCGATCGGGGCGACGCATGGGTTGGGTTGCTGCAACGCATCACCCTGTTTGCGGTTGTAAGGCGTCGAACCGCGACCGAACAGCGGGTCTTCACCATGGCGCGCGTGCCGGTTGTATTCGGACACAGTGCTGCGCAGGCCGTTCGGGTCGATGCCACAGGCCTCGGCCAATTCCTCAATCGTGTTACCGGTTTTCAGATAGCCGCTGCGGAGAAAGGATGACAGCGGCAGCGGAAACGGCCGAGAGATACCCAAGCCATAACGCCGCTGAAAGCCATGCGTGCAGACCAGCCAGGAGGCGACTGCTTCGCCTTTCGGCGCGGCGGCGACCATGGCTGTCACATAGTCGTAGTAGCCGTTGGCTTCGTTGACGAAGCGCTGGCCGTTGCTCAACACGCCGATGATCCCCGGTTTGCCGCGCTCGATGATGTGCGGGAAGTGGCCGATGCTGCCGTCCTTGTGTGGCACTTGCGAAACCGGTGCCCAGGCGACGGGCGAGGCCAGATCGGTGTTCACCCGCGCGCCAGCGCTTTCGCCCAGTCGCAGGCCATCGCCGCAGACGCCGAGGGGTGGCAACGCCAAATGTTCATGCCCGGTTGGCGTACGAGGAAACAATGCCTTGCGCCGCTCGATGTCATTGGCAAAACCGCCGGCCGCCAGCACCACGGCCTTGCGCGTACGGATGCGGACCTTGCCTTTGGCGGTGTTGACCACCGCGCCTCGGACCTGATCGTTTTCGCGCAGCAGCTCGGTAACGGGCGCCGATTCCCAGAGCAATACGCCGAGGTCTTCGGCGGATTTTGCCAACCGAGCCACCAGCGCGACACCGTTGACCAGTTGCATCGCCCGACCATGAACAGTGAGGTCGAGCAGGTGCCGCGAAAAGCGCCGGGTCACATGCCAGGCCGCCGACAGCGAGCGCGTCAGATTGAGAAATGCCGAGAGGTCCGCGCCTGCCATGATTGGCATGCCCATGAACGACGTTTCCCGCAGGGTCTTGCGAAGACGCTTGAGTAGCTTGCCGACTTTTCGCCCGTCATAAGGCGCTGCGATGACCGAACGTCCTCTCGTGCCGGCGCCCGGTGTATCGCCATGGATATCGGCAATGGCGTTGCCGTCGGCAAACTGCAGCGAGGTGTGCTGCTCAAAGAACGCCACCATCCGCGGCCCGGCTTCGAGGAAAGCATCGATCATGGCCGGCTCGTAACGCTCGCCCAATTCGTGTTTCAGGTAAGTGCGCGGTTGCTCGACATCTTCGACGATCCCGGCGCGCCGGGCCAAGGGGTTGCACGGCACCCAGGCCCAGCCACCGGACCACGCCGTGGCGCCGCCGAACACCGGGTCCTTTTCGACCACGATGACTTTTAGGCCGTGCCACGCGGCTGTTACAGCAGTCGATAGCCCGGCCGCACCGGAGCCGACGATCAGCACGTCGCAATCGATATCCGGGAGATTTTTTGATTCGGCAGGCATCGTCTGAAGCTCCAGCGGTTCGTATTTTTTAGAATTTGATTCCAGAAAATATAGGAGCGTAATCGGGCTCGGCAACCTTTCGCCGGGTAAAGCGGGCGGTAATCGGACAGGGGGTTCCGGATTTCGCATTCGGTCGGTTGTCTTCTAGAATCGGACAAATTTTGTGTGGAACCTCCCATGGCCGGCAGTCAGATCGAACGTGTATTCAGCGTGCTTGAAAGCCTCACCAGTGACCCTCGTGGCCTGCCGATGCAGACGCTGGCGGAGCAACTGGATATTCCCAAAAGCGCGACTCACCGGTTACTCGCCGAGCTGATTCGGCTGGGTTACGTGCGACAGAATCCGGAGAACCTGCGGTATCACCTGTCGACCAAACTGGTGGCCATGGGTTTCCGATACTTGTCGGGCAGCGGCGCGGATATTGTGCAGCCGGTGCTTGATCGCCTCGCTCAGGAAACCGGCGAGCTGGTGCGGCTTGGGGTGATTGAAGGTGAGCGGCAAATCTGGATCGCCAAATCCCAGGGCGCCCGTTCCGGCCTGCGCTACGACCCGGACATGGGCCGCGATGCGCCCTTGTTTTACACCGCGTCGGGGCATGCGTGGCTGGCATGCATGAGCGATGCCGAGGCGCTGTCCCTGGTTGAACGGCAGGGTGGCGAACGGCCGAAGGATCTCGGGCCGAATGCACCGCGTTCCAACATCGAACTGCTGGAACGCCTGCGTATGGCGCGGGAGCAGGGTTATGCCTGGGTCGAGGAAAGTTCGGCGGTGGGCACCTCGGCGATTGCTGCGGTGGTGCGACATCCGAGTGATGGTCGAGTTATCGGTGTGCTGAGCATCGCCGGGCCCAGCGCGCGGATGCCGGGGGCGCGACTGCATGAGTTGGCGCCGCTGTTGTTGACGTTTACCGAGGAGCTGTCCGCTGCCAGTCTGGCTTCAGAATTGTTCAGCTGACCACTTCCCCTGTAGGAGCAAAGCTTGCTCGCGATGAACGATGACGCGGTCTGTCTGAAACACTGCGGTGTCTGCATCGCGAGCAAGCTTTGCTCCTACAGAAGCCGTGCGTTGTTCGCACACTTTTTCGGTTTGCTTGTGTAAGAATCTGGAACCAGGTTCTAAATTATTGGAATTCGCTCTTCCAACAATAATCACAAGAGGACCGCACGATGAGTTCACCCCTGCGTATTGCCCTGATCGGGGCTGGCAACATGGGCCAGCAGCACTACCAGCATCTGAAGTCGCTGACGGAGGCGACCTTGTGCGCAGTGGCCGATCCGGGCCCGCAAGCAGCGGGCCTGGCGGCGGAATGGGGCGTGGCGTATTTCGCTGATCACCGTCAGATGTTGGAGCAGGTCAAGCCAGACGCGGTGATCGTCGCCAACCCGAATACGCTGCACGTCAGCACCGCACTCGATTGCCTCGCTGTCGGCGTGTCGGTCCTGCTGGAAAAACCGGTGGGCGTGCACAGGGATGAAGTCCGCGAGTTGATCGCCGCTTCGAAAGCCACGGGCGTTCCGGTGCTGGTCGGTCATCATCGCCGGCACAACCCACTGATCGTCCGCGCCCATGAACTGGTGCAAAGCGGCGCGTTGGGCCGGCTGACGACGGTGACCGCGCTCTGGCAGTTGCGCAAACCCGACAGCTATTTCGAGACGCCCTGGCGCCGTGAACCCGGCGCGGGAATGCTGCTGACCAACCTGATTCACGACCTCGATTTGCTTCGGCATTTGTGTGGCGAAGTGCGGCAGGTTCAGGCGATCACCAGCAATGCGGTGCGCGGGTTTGCCAACGAAGATTGCGCGGCGGTGTTGCTGCAATTCGACAGCGGCGCGCTGGGTAGCCTGACCGGTTCGGATGCGGTCGCGGCACCCTGGAGCTGGGAGCTGGATTCCGGGGAAAACCCGGTGTACCCACGTCAGGCCGATCAGCCGTGTTATCTGCTGGCCGGGACCGGTGGTGCGTTGAGCATTCCGCAGCTCAAGCGTTGGCACTACGCCGACACCGATGGGGGATGGCATCAACCGTTGCTGCCGGTGCAGGAAAACTTCAGCGCCGATGAAGCGCTGCGTTTGCAGTTGCAGCATTTCGTACGCGTGGCGCGTCGGGAAGTCGAGCCGTTGGTGAGCGTCGCCGATGCCGCCCGCACGTTGGCGCTGATTGAAGCGATTCGCGAGGCTGCCGAAACCGGCCGTGCCTGCGCACCGACCTTGATCGAGGGTTGAACATGAACAGGAACGATCGGGTCTTTTCCCTGGCCAGCCTGACGGTGCTGGAATTGTCACCACCGGAGATGGTCGAAGTGGCAGCACAGGCTGGTTACAGTCATGTCGGATTACGGTTGGAGCCTGCGACGCCTGAAGAACACCACTTTGCGCTGGTCGCCGATATCGGGTTACGGCGCAGGACGTTGGCGCAACTGCGCGATACCGGCATTCGTGTGTTGGATGTCGAAATCCTGCGTCTTAAACCGGAAACCGTCGTCGCCGATTTCGAGAAGATTCTGGCGGTCGGTGCCGAATTCGGTGCCAGTGAATTGCTGGTGGCCGGTAACGATTCTGACGAACAGCGGCTCACCGATAACTTCGCTCGGCTGTGTGATCTGGCGGCACCTTACGGGCTTCATCCGCATTTGGAATTCATGCCGTGGACCGATGCGCGCAATCTCGAACAGGCGGTGCGCATCGTCGAAAACGCGGGGCGTGAAAACGGCGCGGTGTTGGTGGATGCGTTTCACTTCGACCGTTCGGGTTCACGGCTGGAAGCTCTGGCCACAGTTGCCCCGTCACGGTTACGGTATGCCCAGCTGTGCGACGTTGCCGGGCCACGGCCGACGGACATGGCGGAGGTTCTGCGCCAGGCCCGTAACGAGCGGCGTTTCCCGGGCGATGGCGATTGTGATCTGGCGGGGTTGCTGCAGTGTTTACCGGCCGATATTCCGTTGAGCCTGGAGATCCCCACCGTGAAGTTGCTTGAGCAGGGCGTGAGCGGGTTGCAGCGAGCGCGGATGGCGTTGAGTAAAACCCATGAGTTGTTAGCTCGGCTGTAAGGGATGCTTTTAAATTGTTGCTGCAAAACACAAGGGATACCGAATGACCGTCAGCACTCCGCTCTCCGGCGTAAACCAACCCTTCAAAGGGATTCTGCTGATCGTCGTTGCGACCTTCCTGTTTTCCAGTCACGACGCCTTGTCGAAATACCTCTCGGGCTTCTACCCGATCGTCATGGTGGTTTGGGCCCGGTATGTGGTTCACACCTTACTGATGGCCGGGATTTTTCTACCGCAATCCGGGCTGGGTGTCCTACGAACCAAACGGCCGTTACTTCAGCTGTTGCGGGCGTTGTGCCTGTTGGGCACCAGTCTGTTTTTCACCACCGGATTGCAGTACATCCCCTTGGCCGAAGCCACGGCGGTCAACTTTCTCGCGCCGGTTCTGGTGACTGCGCTGTCGGTGCCACTGCTGCGCGAGCACGTCACGCGTGGTCAGTGGATTGCGGTGATTTGCGGATTCATCGGCGTGTTGATCATCGTCCATCCCGGTGGAGAACTCTTTACCCCGGCGGTGTTGCTGCCGCTCTGCTCGGCGCTGTTTTTCTGCTTCTATCAGTTGCTCACCCGCAAGCTCAGTGAAATCGACAGCCCGACCACCAGCAACTTCTTCGCCGGCCTGTGCAACACCCTGGTGATGAGCGCGCTGGTGCCATTCTTCTGGCAAGTCCCCAGCCTGGGCCATGGATTCATGATGGTGGCGCTGGGCGCCTGCGGGATGACGGCTCACCTGTTTCTGACGCAAGCCTTCCGCCACGCCGCCCCTGCGTTGTTGGCGCCGTTCGGTTATTGCCAGATTGTCTTTGCCGGTTTGCTGGGCTGGTTGCTGTTTTCTCACACGCCGACCCTGACCACCGTGGTCGGAATCGCGGTGATTTGTTGCAGCGGGTTGGCAGCAGCCTGGCAGCAGAGTCGTCGGTGAGAGCAGCAGGGCAGGCCTGGAATCAGGCCTGCCGGGGGAGGGGGTTTACGGGGTGACGGTCGGAATCTTGCGCGGTGCCATGAAGTACATCCAGATCAGCGCGATGAAGTACATCGCCGGAATCATGGTGAACAGCACGGTGTAGTTGTTGTTGGTGATCGTCAGAATGTGGCCGACCAACTGGGTCATGAACATCCCGCCGATGGCCGCACACATGCCACCGAAGCCGAACACGGTACTCATCATGTGTTTAGGCGTGTAGTCCATCACCAGGCTCCAGATGTTCGCGGTCCAGGCCTGGTGCGCACCGATGGCCAGGGAGATGGCGAACACGGCGACCCACAGGTTGCTTGAGCCGGCAGCCATGATCACGCCGATGATGCAACAGGCGAACAGGAACATGGACATCAGTCGCGCCTTGATCGGGTTGACCCCTCGGCCGATCAGGAACGAGGACAGGATCCCGCCGCCGACGCTGCCGAAATCGGCAGTGAGGTAGATGATGATCAGCGGGATACCCATCTGGGTCACGTTGATTCCCAGGTTGTATTGCTGATTGAGGAACGGCGGCAGCCAGTAGAGGTAGAACCAGAACACCGGCGCGGTGATCGAGTAAGCCAGGGCGAAGGCCCAGGTGCCACGCATGCGCAGGATTTTCGAGAACGGTACGCGGGATTGTTCCGGCTCTACTTCCTTCTGGATGTAATCCAGTTCCGATTGTTTAACGCTCGGGTGATCTTCCGGGTTGAAGTACTTCAAGCCCCAGAACAGCAACCAGATCCCGCCCAGTGACGCCATGCACAGGAACGCGGCCTGCCAGCCCCAGACATGCAGGATCAGCGGCAACAACATAGGGGTGAACATCGCACCGACGTTGGTCCCGGCGTTGAAGATGCCGGTGGCCACGGCGCGTTCGCCGGCCGGGAACCACAGCCGGGTGGTCTTCACGCACGCCGGGTAGTTGGCGGCTTCCGTCAGACCCAGAATGAATCGGCAGACCATGAAGCCGACGGCCGACGTGGCCAGGCCATGGGCGCCGGTCGCCAGGCTCCAGAGCAGCACGGCGAAGAAGAACACGCGCTTGACGCCGACCCGGTCGATCAACCGGCCTTGCAGCACGAAACCGATGGCGTAGCCGACCTGGAACCAGAAGTTGATGTTGGCGTAGTCCATCGCCGTCCAGCTCATTTCCTTGGCGAGGATAGGCTGCATGACGCCCAGTGCGGCGCGGTCAATGTAGTTCAGGGTGGTGGCGAAGAACACCAGCGCCAGCATGCCCCAACGGGTTTTGCCGACCGCCATGGCGCCGCGGATCTTGTCGCCGATGCCGCCAGTGGCAGGAGTCATGGAGGAACGCTCCACGGGAGAGCTTTGAGAAGGAGTCATGTAGGCCACCGATTATTTTTATGTGGTGTTCTGGGTCTTTGGTAACCGGGTCCTGTTGTTCACGGCCGGACCCGATGTGGTGTTGATGTTGCGCAGTGGACGAAAAATCGTCAATTCGCCAAGGGCCATTGTGTTCGATAATCGCACGCAAAACTAACCGGGTAGTACACTTTGAATTGCTGTGCGGGGTCTTGCAGCCAATAATTCACTTCAACAAAAACGCGGTCCCTGTAGGAGCACGGCTTGCCGGCGATGGCGCCCTTGAGATCGCCATCGCCGGCAAGCCGTGCTCCTACACGAAGCGTGCGATGTCGATAACAAGATTGTCTCCACCACCGGGAGTCGAAATATGCAGCGTTCCATTGCCACCGTGTCCTTGAGCGGTACCCTGCCGGAAAAACTTGAAGCCATCGCCGCCGCCGGTTTCGACGGGGTGGAAATTTTCGAGAATGACCTTCTCTACTACGACGGCAGTCCGCGGGAAATTAAACAGATGTGCGCCGATCTCGGGATCGCGATCACGCTGTTTCAACCCTTCCGGGATTTCGAGGGCTGCCGCCGCGACCGCCTGCCGCGCAACCTGGAGCGGGCCGAGCGCAAGTTCGACCTGATGCAGGAGCTGGGCACGGATCTGGTGCTGGTGTGCAGCAACGCCTCGGCCGACGCCATCGGTGACGAACAGATTCTGATCGACGACTTGCGCCTGCTGGCCGAACACGCCGGTGCCCGTGGTTTGCGGATCGGCTACGAAGCGCTGGCCTGGGGTCGCCACGTGAACACTTATCAACAGGTGTGGAACATCGTCCGTCAGGCCGATCACCCAAACCTCGGCGTATTGCTGGACAGCTTCCACACGCTGTCGCTCAAGGGTGATCCGAGCGCGATTGCCGAGATTCCCGGCGACAAGATTTTCTTCGTGCAAATGGCCGACGCGCCGATCCTGGCCATGGATGTGCTGGAGTGGAGCCGGCATTTCCGCTGTTTCCCCGGCCAGGGCGAATTCGATCTGCCGGGTTTCCTCGCGCCGATCATCAAGAGCGGTTACACCGGGCCGTTGTCGCTGGAGATCTTCAACGACGGCTTCCGCGCCGCGCCGCCACGGGCCAATGCCGCCGACGGTTTGCGCTCGTTGCTGTACCTGGAAGAGAAAACCCGCGAACGTCTGGCGCAGGAAGCCACGCCACCGGCCGCTGTCGACATTCTGTTCGAGACGCCCAAGGCCAGCGAGTACAACGGCATCGAGTTTCTTGAGTTCGCCGTGGACGAAAGCCTTGGCGCCAAGCTGTCCCATTGGCTGGAGCGGCTGGGTTTCGTCAAAGCCGGCCAGCATCGTTCCAAGAGCGTGAGCCTGCTGCGTCAGGGTGATATCAACCTGATCCTCAACTCCGAGCCTTACTCGTTCGCCCACAGTTTTTTCGAAGCTCACGGCCCATCGCTGTGCGCCACCGCCGTGCGGGTCAAGGACAGCGCCAGTGCGCTGGCCCGGGCCGTGGCCTATAAAGGTCAGCCGTATCGCGGGCTGGTTGGCCCCAATGAACTGGAGCTCGCCGCGGTGCGCGCGCCGGATGGCAGTCTGATTTATCTGGTGGACCAGGACGCCGACGTCTACGGCACCGACTTCAATCTGCAACCCGCCGCCGTGGCCAGCGGCGGCCTCAAGCGCATCGACCACATGGCCATGGCGCTGCCGGCCGACAGCCTCGACAGTTGGGTGCTGTTCTATAAAAGCCTGCTGGATTTCGAAGCCGACGATGAAGTGGTGCTGCCTGACCCGTACGGTCTGGTAAAGAGTCGGGCGCTTCGCAGCCGGGACAGTTCGATCCGCTTGCCGCTGAACATTTCCGAGAACCGCAACACCGCGATCTCACACGCGCTGTCGAGTTATCGCGGCTCCGGCGTGCATCACATCGCCTTCGATTGCGACGACATCTTTGCCGAAGTCAGCCGGGCCAAGGAGGCGGGCGTACCGCTGCTGGATATCCCGCTCAATTACTACGATGACCTCGCCGCGCGGTTCGATTTCGACGACGAGTTCCTCAGCGAACTGGCCTATTACAACGTGCTCTACGACCGCGATGCCCAGGGTGGCGAGCTGTTCCATGTGTATACCGAGCCGTTTGAAGGACGGTTCTTCTTTGAAATTATCCAGCGCAAGAACGGTTACGCAGGTTACGGTGCAGCCAACGTCGCGGTGCGACTGGCGGCCATGGCCAAATCCCGCAGTGGCGCCGTACGTCAGGCAAAGTTGTAGGAAAATCGTAAACACGGGTACAAACCGCTGCCGCGCGGCTTCCTTCACTGTGCGGCGCGGCCCATAATCGCCAACCTGTGCAGTGATGGCCGTGAGCCCGCAATGACGATAACTTCAGAACTCTCCGCAGCGCCCGACGAGCCGATTGTCGAGCCGCGCAAGAGTCGCAAGAACAACCCGGAAAAGACCCGCGAGAACATCCTTCAAGAGGCAATTGTCGAGTTCGTCCAGCAGGGGCTTTCCGGCGCTCGCGTCGATGCGATCGCCGAGCGCATCCACACCTCCAAACGCATGATCTATTACTACTTCGGCAGTAAGGAACAGCTCTACATCGAGGTGCTGGAGAAACTCTACGGCGATATTCGCAGCACCGAAAACCGTCTGCACCTGACCGAACTGGCGCCGGTGGAAGCGATTCGGCGGCTGGTGGAATTCACTTTCGACCACCATGATCACAACGTCGATTTTGTGCGTATCGTCAGCATCGAGAACATTCACAACGCTGAATACGTGAAGCGCTCCGATGCGATCAAGGCGATGAACAACACCATCCTCGATTCACTGGGCGAGATTTTGCGTCGCGGTGCTGAGGACGGTGTGTTCCGCGCGGGGCTCGAGCCGTTGGATGTGCATCTGCTGATCAGCTCGTTCTGCTTCTATCGCGTGTCGAACCGCCATACCTTCGGTGAGATCTTTCAGATCGACTTGCCGGACGAAAGCATCAAGCAGCGTCATCGCGAGATGATTTGCGAGTCGGTTTTGCGCTATCTGCAGGCCTGATGTGGGGTGAGGGGATTGCCCCCTCGCCACATTCGTTCAGCCATTCATGCTCTGAAAATGTTCCAGCATCCGCTGCGCATCCGGCACCACGCCGCTGAACAACTCAAACGCCTTCACCGCCTGAAACACGGCCATGTTGCCGCCATCCAGCGTGCGGCAACCCAACGCGCGGGCGTTGCGCAGCAGTTCGGTTTCCAGCGGGAAGTAAACAATCTCCGCCACCCACAATTCACCTCGAAGCAGCTCCACCGGCACTGGCATGCCCGGCAGTTTTTTCATGCCCATGGGGGTGGTGTTTACCAGACCGTCAGCCTGAGCCAGGGTGCTCGGCAAGTCATGGCCCGCCACAGCCCGGCCGACGCCGAAATGTTGATTGAGATTGTCCGCCAGACTCTGGGCACGGCTGATCTCCACGTCGAAAATGTTCAGCAGCTGTACGCCTTCACTCAATAGGGCATGGGCCACTGCCGCGCCAGCGCCACCGGCGCCCATTTGCACGACGCGCTCAAGGGCAACACCCTTCAAGCCACGACGAAAACCCTCGGCGAACCCCAGGCAATCGGTGTTGTGGCCGATGCGTTTGCCGTCCTTCAGCACGACCGTGTTCACCGCCCCAATGCCTCGGGCCTCTGGTGACAACTCGTCGAGCAGCGGGATGATCGTCTGCTTGCACGGAAAGGTGATGTTCAGGCCAGTGAAGTTCATCCGCTCGGCGGCTATCAACAGGTCGGACAGGGCGCCGCTGTCGAGTTTCAACGGGTCCAGATCGATCAGGCGATAGAGGTAACGCAAGCCCTGGGCATCACCTTCATGCTCGTGCAATGCCGGTGTGCGAGAAGCCTGGATGCCGGCGCCGATCAGTCCGGCCAGTACAGCGTTGGTCTGAGTCACGGCGTTCACCCCTTCAAACGTTGGCTGAAATGCTCCAGTGCCAGGCGATAGCCGTGGCTGCCGAAACCGGCCATCACCGCCGTGGCAATGGCCGACACAAAAGAGTGGTGGCGGAAGGGCTCGCGGGCATGGACGTTGGACAGGTGGACTTCGATCACCGGCAATTCGCTGGCGACCAACGCATCGCGGATCGCGACCGAGGTGTGGGTCCAGGCGGCCGGGTTGATGACGATCCCGGCGCAACGGCCGCGTGCGGCGTGAATCCAGTCGAGCAGTTCGCCTTCATGATTGGTCTGGCGAAACTCAACCGCCAGGCCGAACTCTTCGGCGGCACGACCGCACAAGGCTGAGATGTCAGCCAGGGTTTCGTGGCCGTAAGTCGCCGGTTCACGGGTGCCGAGCAGGTTCAGATTCGGGCCGTTGAGCACCAGAACGATAGGGGGCATCGGGGTATCTCCACTTATTATTTTTGGCATTGGCCGAGGGTTTCAGCCTGTGGAGATAAATTGTACTAGCTGGTTAATTTGGTCAATTGATGAGGCGGTTCTCAGGGTTAATGTGTGCGGTGATCGGACAGTTTCGGCTTTTCAGCGGGGCAGATGCTCCACCAGAAAATCGATGAACGCCCTTAAGCGCAGCGGCATATGGCGAGTTTGCGGGTAGAGCAGAGTGAACGGTCGCGAGCGTCCGCCATAAGGCTTGAGCACTTCCACCAGCGAGCCATCGGCCAGTTCGTTTTCGACGATGAAACGATAGGTCTGAAACAGTCCCGCCCCGTGTTTGGCCAAGGTCACGCCGCCCAGTACGTCGTCGGAGCAACTGAGATTGCCCTCGGCCAGAATCTCCCGGTGCACGCCATTGTCGTTGAACAGCCAGGCAATCCGCCTACCGCTGCTGGGCAATTCGTACTGGATGCACTCGTGTTGTTTGAGATCGTCCAGCGTTTGTGGAATGCCCGCGTGCTTCAGGTAGTCAGGACTGGCAATCATCACCAGCGCGGCGTCTTCCAACTGTCGGGCGATCAGACCGGAATCCGGAATCGCCCGCACGCGGATCGCCATGTCATAACCTTCACCGACGAAATCGATGTTGCGATTGCTGATATGCGACTCGACCTTCACCGCCGGAAAGCGAGCCCGAAATGCCGGCAACAACGGCAAAATCCGGTGATGGGCGTAGGTGGTGGGAATGCTGATGCGCAAGGTGCCGGAAGGCTGTTGCTGCTGGCCCATGACCTCACGTTGGGCCTCAACCAGTTGCGCCAGCGCCTGACGACATTCCTCGTAATACCGCCGACCACTGTCGGTCAGTTTGACGCTGCGGGTGGTGCGGGCGAACAACCGCACGCCCAGGCGTTCCTCCATGCGCGACACCGAGCGGCTCACGGCTGCCGGCGTCACGCCAGCCACCAGCGCGGCGGCGGTAAAGCTGCCAGCCTCGGCAGCCAGACAAAACAGTTCGATGCTGCCCAGCTGAAGATCGTCGAATTGTCGCTGCATGATTGATTACACCGGGGATCAAATGAAGGACTGAATTTCGCCACTGTAGATGAAATTGCCGAGGCGGAGGTTTACTTGGCCCGTGCCGATTTCACCATCATTTTTGTGGAGGCGGTGAAAGGATTGCTTACCAATTTGCGCCGTCATCCGCCGTCCTGATGAAGGCCTTGGCGCTAGGCTCAATGGCGGATGGCTGATCGAATGCTCAGCGCCAGTTATCGGATTTTCCAGGGAATGTCGGGTCTTCGGGCTCATTAACCTAACGGATGGGTTAGCATGAGATTATTCAGCTACAAAGGGTTTTCAATGGTGATCATGTTGCGCGATGAGCACTGCCCGCCGCATGCACATGTGGATGCCGGAACCTGGAGTGCGCGCTTCAAATTCAGCTTCTGGCACAACAGTGTCGAGCTGTGGGACGTGGTTCCTCATTCTCGCAGGCCACCTGTGGCGGTGCTGGAAGGGTTGCGTCACGCGCTCGGACAACCCGCTCATTTGCGCCGCGCTCGGTGTATCTGGTGGGACAAGCTGCACACGGTCTGCCTCGATCATCAGATATGGGACTGGCAAACCAGCGAAGTCGTGGTGGTAAAAAGGGTCGCCAGTACGACCTGCATGATTGGCTCGGCTTGCTATGAGCCCGAGACGAACAAGACCCTACTGGCGCTGATGGGCGTTCCGGGGGGCGTGGAGATCGAACTATGAAAACGATAACAGCAAAAATGTTGGTGGATCGGCCCGTAACCGAAGCCGTGCTGGATGAAGCCATCCAGCGTGGCCAAGTGCGCCACAAAGGCGGTCTGCGGGCGACTTCGGTGACTTTTGTGGAACCGTGCCTGGCGGTCAATTTCATTGATGGCAGTGGCGTGCTGTTGCCCGTGCAGCACTATCCGGAGTTCGATGATTTCGACGTCGAGGATTTCGCAGACCTGAAAGTCGGCTTTTCCGGGACAGCCCTTTGCCACGAGGGCAAGGATCTGCAGGTCTCCATCGCCGGGATGGTTTCGGCCAGCAAGCCGCTGATGGACATGGCCGCGTCGGTCATCGCCTCACGCAATGGTCGCCAAAGCAGTGCCGCCAAGGCTGAGGCCGCGCGGGCCAATGGCCGTAAGGGCGGGCGCCCGCGCAAGACAGATATCACCCTTTAAGCACGCACAAAAAAGCCGTCGTGATGACGGCTGATTTGTATCTGGCGCTGGCAATTACCGGCGGGTCAACAACACCCCGGATTCCATGTGGTGGGTCCACGGGAACTGGTCGAACATTGCGCATCGGGTGATGCGATGGGTGTCGTGCAACTGGGCGATGTTGGCCGCCAGGGTTTCCGGGTTGCAGGAGATGTAGAGGATGTTGTCGAAGCGACGGGTCAGCTCGCAGGTGTCCGGATCCATACCGGCGCGAGGTGGATCGACGAAGACGCTACCGAACTCGTAGCTCTTCAGATCGATACCGTGCAGACGACGGAAAGGACGAACTTCGTTCAGGGCTTCGGTCAGCTCCTCGGCGGACAAACGCACCAGGGTGACGTTATCCACAGCGTTTTCGCTGAGATTGCTCAATGCGGCATTGACCGACGCCTTGCTGATTTCGGTGGCCAGCACTTTGCGCACGCGCGTCGCGAGCGGCAAGGTGAAGTTGCCGTTGCCGCAATACAGCTCCAGCAAATCGTCGGAGCGATCGCCGAGTGAGTCGTAAGCCCAGTTGAGCATCTTCTGGTTCACGGTGCCGTTGGGCTGGGTGAACGCGCCTTCCGGCTGGCGATAGCTGAAGGTGCGACCGCCGACGTCCATCTGCTCGACCACGTAATCGTGACCGATCACTTCGCGTTTGCCCTTGGAGCGGCCGATGATGCTGACATTCAGGTCAGCTGCCAGTTTCGACGCTGCCGCGTGCCAGTGCTCGTCCAGCGGGCGGTGATAGCACAGCGTGATCATCGCATCGCCGGCCAGGGTCGTCAGGAACTCCACCTGGAACAGCTTGTGGCTCAGGGCTGCACTGGCTTGCCACGCCGCCTTCAGCTGCGGCATCAACTCGTTGATGCGCAGGCTGGCGATCGGGAATTCTTCGATCAGGATCGGCGTGCGTTTGTCTTCCAGGGAAAACATCGCGTAGTGACGCTCGCCGGCTTCGCGCCACAAGCGGAATTCGGCGCGCAGGCGGAAGTTTTTCAGCGGCGAGTCGAATACCGCAGGTTCTGGCGCACCGAACGGGGCCAACAGGTCACGCAGGCGCGTGACCTTCTCTTCGAGCTGAACGGCGTATGCCTGGGAATCAAAAGTCATGCGTTGAACCAACCCAACTTGATCACGAACAGAATCGACAGAATCACCAGTGCCGAGTTCAGCTCACGGCCGCGACCGGACAGCAACTTGATTGCGGTCCAGGAGATGAAACCGAAGGCGATGCCGTTGGCGATGGAATAAGTGAATGGCATGGCCAGAGCAGTGACCACGACCGGTGCGGCGACGGTGATGTCGTCCCAGTCTATTTCCGCCAGGCCGGATGTCATCAGTACTGCGACGAACAGCAGTGCAGGCGCGGTCGCAAAGGCTGGAACGCTGGCCGCCAATGGCGAGAAAAACAGCGCCAACAGGAACAGAATCGCCACGACAACGGCGGTCAGGCCGGTGCGGCCACCAGCACTCACGCCGGCTGCGGATTCGATGTAGCTGGTGGTGGTCGACGTGCCCAGCAGCGAACCGGCCATGGCCGCGGTACTGTCGGCGATCAGGGCGCGACCCATTTTCGGCATGTGGCCGTCCTTGCCCATCAGGCCCGCGCGCTTGGCGACGCCGATCAGGGTGCCGGAGTTGTCGAACAGATCGACGAACAGGAAGGCGAAGATCACGCTGACCAGACCGATGTCCAGGGCGCCCATGATGTCCAGTTGCAGGAAGGTCGGGGCCAGGGACGGTGGCATCGACATTACGCCGCCGAACGGGGTGAAGCCCATCACGATCGAAACGATGGTCACCGTCAGAATGCCGATCAGTACCGCGCCGCGCACTTTAAGCGCTTCGAGCGCCACAATCAGGGCAAAGCCGAGGGTCGCGAGGATTGGGGCCGGTTGTTTCAAATCGCCGAGGCCAACCATGGTGGCCGGGTTGCTCACCACGATGCCCGCGTTATGCAGGGCGATCAGGGCCAGGAACAGGCCGATACCAGCGGCAATCGCCGAGCGTAGCGCCAGTGGGATGCTGTTGATGATCCATTCGCGAATGCGGAAGATCGACAGCAGGAAAAACATCACCGCCGAGATGAACACCGCGCCCAGCGCTACTTGCCAGGTGTGGCCCATGTTCAGGACCACGGTGTAAGTGAAGAAGGCGTTCAGGCCCATGCCCGGTGCGAGGGCGATCGGGTAGTTGGCGATCAGGCCCATGGTCGCAGAGCCGATGGCGGCTGCCAGACAGGTGGCGACAAACACCGCACCCTTGTCCATGCCGGTCTCGCCGAGGATGCTCGGGTTGACGAACAGAATGTAGGCCATGGCCAAAAAGGTCGTGAAGCCCGCCAGAATCTCGGTCCGCACGTTGGTGTTATGTGCCTTGAGTTGAAACAGCCTTTCCAGCATGTCTGCTCCCCGTGGCGCGCCAGGCGCCGTGAATGTATCGACCTCAACAGCAAAGCACAGACCGCTGCTGGCGCCTGGTAATTTTCTGTGGGTCGGAAAAAGCCGCGCATCATACCAGCAGCGTGGGGCTATGGCTGCTTATGGCTGCGATCGTCGTCGATGTTTTGCGGTAAAGCCAAGTGCGCCATACTGCGCGCTGGTTTTGGGGGGTACTTATGTATTGCATGAATAAACGTCTGATTGCCGTATTCGCAATGGCGATCGCCTTGTTCCTGGGGGCACACACCGCTTCGGCTGCATCGGCGGCGCCGTTGAGTCAGGTGAAGGTTCTCAAGGTCGAGTCGCCGGGCTGCGGCTTTGAAGACATCGCGCAGGGGCAAGAGCAAACCCGCTGCAATCATAGCGGACCGAACATCAAGGTCTACGTGTTGGAAGTCGGTTATGGTCGTAGCGCGCATGTCGGGCTGGACGGTTTTGAGGTGAACGGCACCCGGACTCCGGTCTGTGCTTTTGATAATGGCAACCTGACTGAGTGCACCGTCGGGAAAAAAACCGTCGGCTATCTGTATGTCTTCGATCTGGCGGGTAAACAGGAAGGCACGTTCACCTTCAGCAACACGTCGATCAACGCGCCCGGCAATACGCTGTCGACGCAGCTTTACATCAAGTAACGGCGGGCTCGAACAAGGGGCAGGAAAGCTGACTACGCTTTAAAGATCATCCTGTGGACTGCGCCCATGACCTTTAGAGCTCTGATTACCCTCGCCGAGGGCATCGATGACCTGCAAGCAGTGACCCTGATCGATGTGCTGCGCCGTGCCAAGATTGAAGTGGTGGTGGCCAGCATCGAGGGACGGCGCATGCTCACCTGCGCGCGCGGCACCCGAGTGACGTCCGATGCGATGCTGGTGGACGTGCTGGCCCAGGCTTTCGACCTGATTGTCCTGCCCGGTGGTGCTGTGGGGGCGCAACATCTGGCAGCGCATCAACCCCTGCAACAATTGATCAAGGATCAGGCGGCAGCCGGGCGCCTGTTCGCCGGCATCGCCGAGGCCCCGGCGCTGGCGCTGCAAGCCTTTGGCGTACTGCGCCAGCGGCGCATGACTTGTCTGCCCTCGGCCAGCCATCAACTGTTGGGGTGCAACTTCGTCGATCAACCGGTGGTGGTCGATGGCAACTGCATCACTGCCCAAGGTTCAGGGGCGGCATTGCAATTCGCCCTGACGCTGGTGGAACAACTCTGCGGCAAAGCCACGCGAGCGGCGGTGGCGGGGGAGTTGGTGGTTTAGAGAGTGTCAGGCGTGGACGGCAATGGGTTCGATGACCGGTTGCTCACGCTGCTCCGCTTGCCAAAGATCGTAGTCGGTCTGAATACCTAGCCACATTCTGGCCTTGCCAATTCCGGCCCGCTCCAGGCGTACCGCCAAATCAGGACTGATCGGCGCGTGGCCATGCAGCACTCGCGATAGATGCGGGCGCGCAAATCGCAGGTGCCGGGCCAGCTCTGTGACACTGATGCCAAGTTCAGGCAATACATCCATCAAAAGGGTTTCGCCAGGGTGTGGCGGGTTGTGCATGGGCATGTCCTGCCTCCTGTCAGTGGTAGTCCAGATAGTCGACCAGTTCGATGTCTGAACCGATAAAACGAAAAATAACTCGCCAGTTCCCCGAAACGCTCAGTGACCAATATTCGGTCAACTCTCCCTTGAGTGGGTGTAATCGCCATCCCGGAAGGTCCAGGTCTCCAGGTAGCGTTGCGCGGTCCATGAACTGAAGCATTCGAGACAGACGCTTCGCATGGTCTGCGCGGATCCCACGAGTCGAACCTGTTTCATAGAAGCCGCGAAGGCCTTTGTGCTGAAAGGATTTGATCATGGGACAAGTGTAAGGCGATACATTACACCGGCTGCACTATCTATGTATTGCACTCGCTCGGCAAAAGTGTGATCTGCAACTGCTTCAAGCCTTCACTTCCTCCACCGGCACATGCATGCGGTCGCGGTTAGCCAGGGTCGGGAACAGTTTGATCCACGCCCCAGTCACCACCAACGTACCAATACCGCCCATGACCACCGCTGGCACGGTGCCGAACCAGTGGGCGGTCAAGCCGGATTCAAACTCGCCCAACTGGTTCGAAGCGCCGATGAACAAACCGTTCACGGCACTGACCCGGCCGCGCATTTCATCCGGGGTTTCCAGTTGCACGAAGGAGGCGCGGATCACCATGCTGATCATGTCCGCCGCGCCCAACACCACCAACACCGCCAGGGAAAACCAGAACGAGGTCGACAGGCCGAACGCAATGGTCGCGACACCGAATACACCCACTGCGGTGAACATGACCCGTCCGACTTTGCGTTCTACGGCAAATCTCGCCAGGTACAGCGACATCAGCAGCGCACCGACTGCCGGCGCTGAACGGAGCAGGCCCAGTCCCCAGGGGCCGGTCAGCAGAATGTCCTTGGCGAACACCGGCAGCAACGCCGTCGCGCCACCGAGCAATACCGCAAACAGATCCAGAGAAATCGCCCCGAGAATGTCCGGACGACTGCGAATGAAACGGATGCCCGCCAGCAGCGAATCCAGGGTTGCCTTGCCCTTGTTCAGCGGTGTCTGCCGTGCAGGCAGGTTGAGCATCAGCATGCAGGCGATGATGTAGAGGATCACCGTCGGGCCATACACCCAGACGCTGCCGAAGGCGTAAAGCAACCCACCGAGGGCCGGGGCAACGATAGTCGCCGATTGCTGTGCGGATTGGGCGGCGGCGACGGCGCGGGGAAACAGCGCGCTGGGCACGATACTCGGCAACAAGGCCTGAGTGGTCGGCATCTCGAAGGAGCGGGCGGCACCGAGCAGGAACGCGAGGATGAAGATCATCTCCCGGGTGACATTGTCGGTCGCGCTGCCGATGGCCAGCGACAGGGCGATCAACGCTTGCAGGGTCTGACAGATTGCCGCGACCTTGCGTCGGTCATAACGGTCCGCGACATGCCCGGTGTGCAGCATGAACAGCACCCGCGGGGCGAACTCCACCAGACCAACCAAACCCAGGTCGAGCACATTGCCGGTCAATTGGTACAGGTTCCAGCCAATGGCCACCGTGAGCATCTGAAAACCGCTGGCGGTAAACACCCGAGCCAGCCAAAACGCGATAAATGGGCGGTGATGACGTAACAGCAAGGGCGCTTGGCTGGGCATCTGAGGGCCGGTCTTGAGCGAGGGGAGGGGCGAGATTATCACCAAGCTGTAACCAAAAGTTGCAGGGCTGGGAAATTTCGTTAGCTAGACACCGATATGCTTGGTCCGCATCGGTGAGGCAACCTGTCACGCGGCAAAAGACCACACCGTCCATCGTCAAAAATGGGACTACTCTTTTAACGTTGCTTGATCCAGATCAAGACCGCTCGTGGAATTGATCCGGCGGCCAGATGGCCAGACTCCCTACGTTGTGATGTTTGTAAAAAAAGAACGAATTCAAATTCGCCACACTCCATATCCGTGGGGGCAGTGGGTGTAGGCCGCAAGCCTTCAGCCGGTATTACCTGACAGAGGAAGACTTATGTTCGGTTTGGAGGCACTTGATCTCGCCCGGATTCAGTTCGCGTTCACCATTTCGTTTCACATTCTATTTCCCGCCATCACCATTGGCCTGGCGAGTTACCTGGCGGTGCTCGAAGGCCTGTGGCTGAAAACCCATAACGACACGTACCGCGATCTGTACCACTTCTGGTCGAAGATCTTTGCGGTCAACTTCGGCATGGGCGTGGTCTCCGGGCTGGTCATGGCGTATCAGTTCGGCACCAACTGGAGCCGTTTCTCGGACTTTGCCGGCTCGGTGACCGGGCCGCTGCTGACGTACGAAGTACTCACCGCTTTCTTCCTCGAAGCCGGTTTTCTCGGTGTCATGCTGTTCGGCTGGAACAAGGTCGGGCGCAATCTGCACTTCTTCGCCACGGTCATGGTCGCCATCGGCACCTTGATCTCGACCTTCTGGATTCTCGCTTCCAACAGCTGGATGCAGACTCCGCAAGGCTACGAAATCGTCAATGGCCAAGTCATTCCGGTGGACTGGCTGGCAGTGATCTTCAACCCGTCGTTCCCTTACCGTCTGTTACACATGTCGACGGCGGCGTTTGTCGCGACTGCTTTCTTCGTCGGTTCCTCGGCGGCCTGGCATTTGCTGCGTGGCAAGGACAACCCGGCGATCCGCACCATGCTCTCGATGGCCATGTGGATGGCCTTGATCGTGGCGCCGATTCAAGCGGTCATCGGTGACTTCCACGGCCTCAACACGCTCAAGCATCAGCCGGCGAAAATCGCCGCGATCGAAGGTCACTGGGAAAATCATGGCGATGAGCCGACCCCGCTGATCCTGTTCGGCTGGCCGGACATGAAAGAAGAGCGGACCAAATTCGCGGTGGAGATCCCGTATCTGGGCAGCCTGATCCTCACGCACTCGCTGGACAAACAGGTTCCGGCACTCAAGGAATTCCCGCCTGAAGATCGACCGAATTCGACCATCGTGTTCTGGTCGTTCCGGATCATGGTCGGGCTCGGCTTCCTGATGATCTTCACCGGTTTGTGGAGCCTGTGGCTGCGCAAACGCGACAAGCTGTATACCTCGCGGCCGTTCCTGTACCTGGCGTTGTGGATGGGGCCGTCCGGCCTGATCGCGATCCTCGCCGGTTGGTTTACCACTGAAATCGGCCGTCAGCCGTGGGTGATCTACGGCCTGATGCGCACGGCAGATGCGTCCTCCAATCACAGCTTCATGCAAATGAGCATCACGTTGATCATGTTCGTCGTGGTCTATTTCGCGCTGTTCGGTGCCGGTCTGGGCTACATGATGCGCCTGGTGCGCAAAGGGCCGAAGATCGACGAAGGCAAGGAAACCAATGAGGGTGGTCCTGGCCAGAAACGCACGCCGGCCCGTCCGCTGTCTGCCGCCGATGACAACGGTGACGGCGACCACAGCCCCAGCCTGACCAAGGAGATTTGACTCATGGGTATTGATCTTCCGCTGATCTGGGCCGTGATCATCATCTTCGGCATCATGATGTACGTGGTCATGGACGGCTTCGACCTGGGGATCGGGATTCTCTTCCCGTTCATTCCGGGCAAGACCGATCGTGACGTCATGATGAACACCGTCGCGCCGGTCTGGGACGGTAACGAAACCTGGCTGGTGCTGGGCGGTGCAGCGTTGTTCGGTGCCTTTCCGCTGGCCTATTCGGTGGTGCTCTCGGCGTTGTACTTGCCGTTGATTTTTATGCTGATCGGGCTGATCTTCCGTGGCGTGGCCTTCGAGTTCCGCTTCAAGGCCAGGGACGACAAGCGCCATCTCTGGGACAAGGCGTTCATCGGTGGCTCGATCGCCGCCACCTTTTTCCAGGGCGTTGCGTTGGGTGCGTTCATTGATGGGTTGCCGGTGGTCAATCGCCAATTCGCCGGTGGCTCACTGGATTGGTTGACGCCGTTCACCCTGTTCTGCGGCCTGGCGCTGGTGGTGGCTTATGCGCTGCTCGGTTGCACCTGGCTGATCATGAAGACCGAAGGCAAGTTGCAGGAGCAGATGCATGACCTGGCTCGACCGCTGGCTTTCGTGGTGTTGGCAGTGATCGGTATCGTCAGCATCTGGACCCCGCTGGCCCACGCCGAGATTGCCGCTCGCTGGTTCACCCTGCCGAACCTGTTCTGGTTCCTGCCGGTGCCGATTCTGGTGCTGGTGACCATGTACGGTCTGATCCGTGCGGTGGCTCGCAATGCGCACTACACGCCATTCCTGCTGACCCTGGTACTGATCTTCCTCGGCTACAGCGGTCTGGGCATCAGCCTGTGGCCGAACATCGTGCCGCCGTCGATCTCGATCTGGGACGCCGCCGCTCCGCCGCAAAGCCAGGGCTTCATGCTGGTGGGCACGTTGTTCATCATCCCGTTCATCCTGGGTTACACCTTCTGGAGCTACTACGTGTTCCGCGGCAAGGTCACCCACGAAGATGGCTATCACTAGAACGCGCGACAGTGGCGCAGGGCTGATACCTGTGCCATTTCTTCAGAGGAGATTGCGATGATGGCGGGTAAACATTCCTTGCAGGAAATCGAAGCAGCAGAGAAAAAGCCGCTCTGGCAGCGACTCGGCTGGTTGGCGATGATCTGGGCCGGCAGCGTGGTGGCGCTGTTCATCGTGGCCAGCCTGATGCGCATGTTCATGAATGCCGCGGGCCTGACGACCCACTGATTTTTTGCACCTGATCCCATCCCGTTGCCTTGCGGCACGGATTTACAACCCTCCTTTGCTGGAGGGTTTTTTTTGCCTTGGATTATTTGCGGGCTTTAAGGATCACGAACTTGGGTGTGGCCGCCACTTGCTCGACGCCGCGGAACAACCGCGCGAGCTTGCTGTGATACCCCAGATGACGATTGCCGACGATGTACAACGCGCCGCCGACGACCAGAGCCTCTCGGGCCTGCTGGAACATGCGCCAGGCCAGGAAGTCGCCGACGACTTGTTGTTGGTGAAACGGAGGGTTGCACAACACCACGTCCAGAGACTGAGGCTCCTGACCCGCCAAACCATCACCGGCACGTACAACCACTTCCCGATCACCGAGCGCCGCGCGCCAGTTTTCGGCTGCCGATTGCACGGCCATGTACGACTCGTCCACGAGCGTGTAGTGGGCTTCGGGGTTTTGCAGGGCGCTGGCGATGGCCAAAACCCCGTTGCCACAACCGAGGTCGGCAACCCGCGCTGAGCCGAGGCTCTTTGGCAGGTGCGGCAAAAACGCTCGCGTGCCGATGTCCAACCCCTCGCGGCAGAACACATTGGCGTGATTCAGCAGTTCGATCTCAGGGGCGTCGAGTCGATAACGGGTCGGGTAGGGGGACACGACAGGCGCTTTGACTTCAGCGGTCGCGATCAATAGCCGAGCCTTCTTCACCGCCAGCGAAGCTTGCACCGGGCCGATGTAGCGTTCCAGCAGATCGCCCGCGGCGCGGGGCAAATGCTTGATCATCGCCGCAGCAATCACCTGAGCCCCCGGCGCCAGTTGACCCTGCAAGCGAATCAATTGTTCTTCCAGCAAGGCGAGGGTTTTCGGGACCCGGATCAGTACCCGGTCGAAAGGGCCTGAAAAGGCTTCACTGGCCGGTACGCTTGGCACCGCATCAAATGCCTGGCCGTTACGGATCAGATTTTTTTCCAGCCCCTGAAAGGCCAGAAACGAGTCGCCGCTGCTGGTCACTTGAACTTTGCCCGCCAGGCTGGCGGCCAATGCGCCAAAGCTGTCGTTGAGCACCAAAACCCGAGTGTCGGCCGAGGGCTGTTGGTCAGCCAGATGGGTGAGCAGGTATTCGTCTGCGGCATCAAACGCCTGCAGCGGTTCGTTCTGCTGTTCGGGCTGGCGGATCAGGTCGAGTCGGGCGAAGGGTGTTTCGAGCAAGGGCATGAGGCGGGGCTCTGGGTTATCAACGGGGTCATCAACAGGTGTCCCGCGGCCCAGGGGCGTTGTAGCGGGCGAGACCGTCCGAGTGTACTGCGTCGTGAAGGTTCACACGTCAACACTCAAGAAGGACCGCAAATGGTACGTTTTTTTCTTTTGGATTACTTGCAGGTTTTTTGGGTCAGCGTATCGCACTGCTGTTGAGAAAGCCGTCCTTGGTGGCGGCGATGACTGCAGAAATTTTGTTATTGACCCCCAGTTTCAGAATTGCGCTTTGCACATGGAAATTGACCGTGCGTGCGCTGAGGTTGAGTATCATGGCACTCTCATACGCAGTCTTGCCATCAGCCGCCAGTTTTAATACATCGATTTCGCGGGGGGACAAATGCGGCACGGATGGCTTGGTCGATTTCCTGGGCAGTGTCTGTGCGATCAGCGCATGCAGATGGCGTCCCATGAACACCGAAAAACCGAGATTTTCATACAGCTCAAACGCAGTGATCGGGCAATGGCTTCTGGCCAGGCTCAGAATGCTGCAAACACCACTGTCCTCGTCATGGACCGATTGTGACCAGCCGTGCTGCAATCCTTGTTTCTCAAGCGCATCCCACAAGCACGGGGTCTTGGAAAAAAGCTCTTCGCTCCAAAGGACAGGCAATCTGGAGTGATTGCAGTGAGCTACTACCGGGTCTATTGCGTTGAAATTTTTTTGTTCATATTCAATGTTCCAGTCGGTAGGGTAGTTGTTGAGCAGGACTGTATTAAAGTGGTCAGTTTTTATTGGGTATGTTGTTGAAAAGGCGAAAAATTTAAAGCCTATATTTTTCGCGAAACCCAGTGAAATCCGGTAGGCAATATCAATCTCCGTTGTTCGCGATAATTGGTTGAGTTGTGATTCCTTCCACCTCTCCATTGTGTATCTCCATGTGTGATATTACTTGGGGGTGCCTTTTTGGATCCAATAATCTGGCACGTGCCGAGTGTAGGATGTTTCCTATGTTCGTGTGAGACTTTTTGGCTTTATTTGCGATTTTTAAGCAAGTATCTGGTTCTAACGTTAAGGAGTACTGGCGTAGATAACAAAAATGTCAGTCTTACTATGATCAGGCTTGAATGTGTGTGTTAACCGGCTGGTTAATGTTAAGTCGTACTATTAAGCTAATGCGAATGAGGCCCTGGCTAAAGCCACTACAAATCACCGGTGTTTAAGCCCTCCGCTTTGCGGGACACTGTGGCTATCTGTTGAATGGAGCACCCCATGACCGCCAGTGCAGAAAAATTCACTCGCCAGACCTTGCTCGACGTCCAGTCGCTGACCCCCAGTCTGTTCACCTTGCGGACCACCCGGGATCCGGGTTTTCGTTTTCGCGCAGGTCAATTCGCCCGGCTGGGCGTTACCAAGGCTGACGGCAGCACCGTATGGCGCGCCTATTCCATGGTGTCGTCGCCCTATGACGAGTTCCTCGAATTCTTTTCCATTGTGGTGCCAGGGGGGGAGTTCACCAGTGAGCTGAGCCGGCTGGGCGTCGGCGATACGCTGCTGGTCGAGCGTCAGGCCTTTGGTTACCTGACGCTGGATCGCTTTGTCGACGGCCGTGATCTCTGGTTGTTATCCACAGGCACCGGCCTGGCGCCGTTTCTGTCGATCCTGCAGGACTTCGAGGTCTGGGATAAATTCGAACGAATCATCCTGGTCTACAGTGTGCGCGAAGCCCGGGAACTGGCTTATCAGGACCTCGTCAGCGGGTTGGCCCAGCGCGACTATTTAGCGGAGTTTGCGCACAAGCTGCAGTTCATTACCACGGTCACGCGCGAGCAGCATCATGGCGCTCTGAGCGGCCGGATCACTGCGCTGATCGAAAATGGCGAGCTGGAGCGGGCGGCAGGCCTGGCGCTGACGGCCGAGCACTCGAGGGTCATGCTCTGCGGCAATCCGCAGATGATCGATGACACGCGCAAATTGCTCAAACAGCGCCACATGCACTTGAGCCTCAGTCGCCGACCCGGGCAAGTGGCGGTGGAAAACTACTGGTAAAAAAAACGGCGCCTCAAGGGTGCCGTTTCTTGTTTGACTAACGCGTTCAGGGCTGATTGTTCTGAGCCTTGAGCAGATCGCGGATCTCTTCCAGCAACTCTTCTTCCTTGGTCGGAACCGGCGGCAGCGTTGGCGCAACGGCCTCTTCGCGTTTCATGCGGTTGATGGCTTTGACGCCCATGAAGATCGCGAAGGCGACGATGATGAAGTCAATCAGGCTCTGGATGAATTTGCCGTACGCCAGCACTACCGCCGGAATATCGCCGTTGGCTGCTTTGAGCGTAACGGCCAGGTCACTGAAGTCCACCCCCCCGATCAGCAGGCCAATGGGTGGCATCACCACGTCGCCGACAAACGATGAAACGATCTTGCCGAAGGCGGCGCCGATGATGATACCGACGGCCATGTCGACCACGTTACCTTTGACCGCGAAGGCCTTGAACTCACTTATCACGCCCATAGGTTATTTCCTTGTTACAGATGAGGTTGGTGAGAGCAGTGTAAATCAGCATGATGCTTCCTGCTCGAAACAACTGCTTACAGAGCTTGCCGGCTACATTGCCATCACTCTGCTCGGGCAGCCGGGACTAAGGGGATCCAGCGCGCTCGCTGAACATTTTATCCGTCGATCACTCGTCTCAGCCGAGCGAGGAGGT
The DNA here is from genome assembly GCF_900187425.1 of Pseudomonas sp. Irchel s3h14. GTDB lineage: Bacteria > Pseudomonadota > Gammaproteobacteria > Pseudomonadales > Pseudomonadaceae > Aquipseudomonas. The sequence goes on along the minus strand of NZ_FYDJ01000013.1, from coordinate 68,314 downwards.
GCAGGATTAAACTATAGAAAGTAGGGGCATTCGCGCAAGGCAACGTGCGGTACATGAAGTTTTTATATGAATGGTTTGCAGGGTATAAAGACTCGCGCCTCAAACAAATTACCTGTGATAAATATTAGAAGGCCATTATATTGCCGTTGGCTTGGTTGTTCCTATTATAAGGTTGGCTTAATAGTTGGGTTGTACGTTCAGGTTTTAAATGGCTAAGATTTGTACAGGTTCCGATTTTTGTTTTATTGGGTAAGACGAGTATTTGGTTGGATATGTCGGGGCGGGAAGTTGTACAAGTTTTTATAATTAGTAATGCGGTGGTTATATTCCAGGGGCTGTACAAGTTGCTACCGAAAATCCGCTGGGTAACTTCGCCGCGCTGATCCGCACCAGCTGAGCTATCATCGCGGTTTTTGCCGGGAGTTCAGATGGCCAAGGCCAAGCGCATGTACGGCTGCACCGAGTGCGGCTCAACCTTCCCCAAGTGGGCTGGCCAGTGCGGTGAGTGCGGGGCCTGGAACACCCTGACCGAAACCATGGTGGAGAGCGGTGGCGCCGCAGCCCCCAGCGGTCGCACCGGCTGGACTGGCCAACAGGCGCAGATCAAGACCCTGGCAGAAGTCAGCGTCGAAGAAATCCCGCGTTTTTCCACAGCCTCCAGTGAGCTCGATCGAGTGCTGGGCGGCGGTCTGGTGGACGGTTCGGTGGTGTTGATCGGCGGTGATCCCGGCATCGGCAAATCGACCATTCTGCTGCAAACCTTGTGCAACCTCGCCAAAGTCATGCCGGCACTTTACGTCACCGGCGAAGAATCCCAGCAGCAAGTGGCCATGCGCGCTCGCCGTCTCGGCTTGCCTCAGGATCAACTGCGGGTGATGACCGAAACCTGCATCGAGACCATCATCGCCACGGCTCGACAGGAAAAGCCCAAGGTGATGGTGATCGACTCCATCCAGACGATCTTCACCGAGCAACTGCAATCGGCACCGGGCGGTGTGTCCCAGGTCAGGGAAAGCGCGGCGTTGTTGGTGCGCTATGCCAAGCAGAGCGGCACGGCCATTTTCCTGGTCGGTCACGTGACGAAAGAAGGTGCATTGGCCGGGCCGCGAGTGCTGGAACACATGGTCGACACGGTTCTGTATTTCGAAGGCGAATCCGATGGGCGTTTGCGTTTGCTGCGAGCGGTGAAAAACCGTTTCGGCGCCGTCAACGAACTGGGCGTGTTCGGAATGACCGACAAGGGCTTGAAAGAAGTCTCCAACCCTTCGGCGATTTTTCTCACCCGTGCGCAGGAAGAAGTGCCGGGCAGTGTGGTCATGGCGACGTGGGAAGGGACGCGGCCGATGCTGGTGGAAGTCCAGGCACTGGTGGATGACAGCCATCTGGCCAATCCACGTCGGGTAACGCTGGGTCTGGATCAGAATCGTCTGGCGATGTTGTTGGCGGTGCTGCACCGTCACGGCGGCATTCCGACCCACGATCAGGATGTGTTTCTCAACGTGGTTGGCGGGGTGAAGGTGTTGGAAACGGCCTCCGATCTGGCGCTGATGGCAGCGGTCATGTCCAGTTTGCGCAACCGGCCACTGCCTCATGATCTGCTGGTATTCGGCGAAGTCGGGCTTTCTGGCGAAGTACGCCCGGTACCGAGTGGCCAGGAGCGCTTGAAAGAGGCCGCCAAGCACGGCTTCAAGCGCGCCATCGTGCCCAAGGGCAATGCGCCGAAAGAGGCGCCGCCGGGGTTACAGATTATCGCCGTGACGCGTCTGGAACAGGCGTTGGACGCGCTGTTCGAGTAGCTGCGGGGGCGACACAATCCCTGTGGGAGCGAGCCTGCTCGCGAAAGCGGTATGCCAGTCGACTTAAATGTTGAATGTCAGACCGCATTCGCGAGCAGGCTCGCTCCCACATTGGAATAGTGTTGGTCTGTCAGACTTCGATCAAGGCGCCCAATTCGCGCTCCAGTTCCTGCGGGTCGCCAAGGTTGAGTTCAACCAATCGCCGCAAGCGTTCGATGGATTCCAGGCTGATATGTCGGCAGACGAACCCGAGCTGACCATGATCATCGTGGGTCAGTTGCACATCCATCTTGATGGCGACGTCCTCGTTGAGATGAACATCGACCAGAAAATGCCACTCCCGATTCCCCAGCCACGGTTCGGGCTTTTCGATCAACAGTCCCTTAAGGGACAGGTCGATCAACTTCACCGGCCAAATGTATTCCCCCTGGCTAAGCTCGGTTCGGGCATCGAACGCAATACGTTTGAAGCGGCGGCGATCGGCAGTGTGCTCGCTCATGGCGCAATCCTCGTAAATGTTCGCTGACTATAGACCCGCATTGTCAAAGGCTGCCATCAAAGTGATGGCTCAACCCATGTCGGGGGATGGCCTTTGCGGCCGTTAGCGCTAAACTCGGGATGGCTGTCTTTCTTGTCCACCCTGGCTGGAATCATAAAATGAAAAATAATAATAGCCTGCTACGCCACCTACCCTGGCTGCTGCTGGCAATCGTAGGGGCGTGCGCCCTTGGTGTAGTGGCATTGCGCCGAGGCGAGGCGATCAACGCCTTGTGGATTGTGGTCGCCGCTGTGGCCATCTATCTGGTTGCGTATCGTTACTACAGTCTGTTCATCGCTAACAACGTGATGCAACTCGACCCGCGACGGGCCACCCCCGCCGTGCTCAATAATGACGGTCTGGACTACGTGCCGACCAACAAACACATCCTCTTCGGTCACCACTTCGCAGCCATCGCTGGCGCGGGGCCGCTGGTCGGTCCGGTCCTGGCGGCGCAGATGGGCTACCTGCCCGGTACGCTGTGGCTGATTGCCGGCGTGGTGCTGGCCGGTGCCGTTCAGGACTTCATGGTCCTGTTCATGTCCACTCGCCGCAACGGCCGTTCTCTCGGCGACATGGTCCGTGAAGAAATGGGCCGCATCCCCGGGACCATCGCGCTGTTTGGCTGCTTCCTGATCATGATCATCATCCTCGCGGTGCTGGCGCTGATCGTTGTGAAAGCCCTGGCCGAAAGCCCGTGGGGTATTTTCACGGTGATGGCGACCATCCCGATCGCGATGTTCATGGGCATTTACATGCGCTACATCCGTCCGGGCCGCATCGGTGAAATCTCCGTTGTCGGTGTGCTGTTGCTGCTCGGTTCGATCTGGCTCGGCGGGCAGATTGCCGCTGATCCGGTCTGGGCCAAGGCGTTCAGCTTCACTGGCGTGCAGATTACGTGGATGCTGGTCGGTTACGGTTTCGTGGCCGCCTCGTTACCGGTCTGGCTGATTCTGGCGCCGCGCGACTACCTGTCGACGTTCCTGAAAATCGGCACCATCGTGGCGTTGGCGATCGGCATCCTGATCACCATGCCTGAGCTGAAAATGCCGGCACTCACCCAGTTTATCGACGGCACCGGGCCGGTGTGGAAGGGCGGTCTGTTCCCGTTCCTGTTCATCACCATCGCCTGTGGCGCGGTCTCCGGTTTCCACGCGCTGATCTCCTCCGGCACCACGCCGAAACTGCTGGATAACGAAGTCAACGCCCGTTACATCGGTTACGGCGGCATGCTGATGGAATCCTTCGTGGCCATCATGGCGATGGTGGCGGCTTCGGTGATCGAGCCAGGTGTGTATTTCGCCATGAACAGCCCGGCGGCAGTCGTCGGCAGTGACGTGGTGGCTGTGGCTCAAACCGTCAGCAGTTGGGGCTTTGCAATTACCCCGGAAGCGTTGCAAGCGGTGGCCAAGGACATCGGTGAAACCACCATCCTGGCCCGTGCCGGCGGTGCGCCGACCCTAGCGGTCGGTATTGCGCAGATCCTGCACAGTGTCCTGCCAGGTGAAAACACCATGGCGTTCTGGTACCACTTCGCGATTCTGTTCGAAGCGCTGTTCATCCTGACCGCCGTCGATGCCGGTACCCGTGCCGGGCGTTTCATGCTGCAGGACTTGCTCGGTTCCTTCGTGCCAGCGCTGAAACGCACTGAATCCTGGACCGCCAACCTGATCGCAACCGCCGGTTGCGTGGCGATGTGGGGTTGGTTGCTGTACCAGGGCGTGATCGATCCGCTGGGTGGCATCAACACCTTGTGGCCGCTGTTCGGTATCTCCAACCAGATGCTCGCCGGTATCGCGCTGATGCTGGCGACCGTTGTGCTGATCAAAATGAAACGCCAGCGCTACGTCTGGGTGACCATGCTGCCCGCCGTGTGGCTACTGATCTGTACCACCACCGCCGGCTTCATCAAGCTGTTCGACGCCAACCCGGCGATCGGCTTCCTGTCGCTGGCCAAGAAATACAGCGATGCGCTGGCCAACGGTCAGATCCTCGCCCCGGCCAAGGACATTACGCAGATGCAACACGTGATCTTCAACGCCTACACCAACGCAACGCTGACCGCGCTGTTCCTGTTCGTGGTATTCAGTATCCTGTTCTATGCGCTCAAGGTCGGTATTTCCGCTTGGGGCAGCAAACAACGTACGGATAAAGAAGCGCCATTCCAGGCTCTGCCGGATGCGTAATCGAGGATTGCAGCATGTTCAATGACCTGAGTCGCCTCGGTAAATACCTCGGTCAGGCTGCGCGCCTGATGGTCGGGATGCCCGACTACGACAATTACGTCGAGCATATGCAAACCAAACACCCGGACAAGCCGGTGATGACTTACGAGATGTTCTTCAGGGAACGCCAAGAGGCTCGTTACGGTGGCAAGGGTGGGCCGAAGTGCTGTTGAAGCACGAGGCTTAGGTAACACACCACTGTAGGAGCACGGCTTGCCGGCGATAGCGATCTTGAAGACGCCATCGCTGGCAAGCCAGGCTCCTACAGTTTTTTCAGTGTATGGGAGACCTTCTTTTGCTACCCCCTATCCCGGTAACAATCCTCAGTGGCTTTCTTGGCGCGGGAAAAACCACGCTGTTGCGCTACCTGCTCAAAGCCGAACACGGCCTGAAAATCGCCGTGATCGAGAACGAATTCAGCGACGCCGGTATCGACACCCAACTGTTGGGCGACGAACCGGTGCAAGTGATGACGCTGTCCAACGGCTGCGTCTGCTGCACCATCCACACTGACCTGACCAAGGCTTTGTACCTGCTGCTCGAACGCCTGGACAGCGGCGAAATCGCCTTCGACCGTCTGGTGATCGAATGCACCGGCCTGGCCGACCCGGCACCTGTGGCCCAAACCTTTTTCATCGATGAAGAGCTGCGCGAGCGCTACATCCTCGACGGCATCATCACCCTGGTCGATGCGGCGCACGCTGACACTCACCTGACTCAAACCATCGCCCAGGCGCAGATCGGTTTTGCCGACCGGTTACTGGTGAGCAAACGCGATCTGGTGGACGAGACGACCTTTACCGCGCTGAGCGAGCGCCTGACCCGCATCAACCGTCGCGCACCGATCCGCGTGGTCGAGCACGGCAAGATTGACCTGGCCGAACTGCTCGACGTGCGCGGTTTTAATCTCAATGCCGACCTGGGTGGCGGCGTCAGCCTGCGCCCGGTGAGCAAAGCGCCGTCCATCGACCGCATTTCCAGCCTGGTGCTGCGCACCGACAAGCCGCTGGATATCGACAAGCTCAGCGAGTTCATGAACGAACTGCTGGAGGACCATGGCAAGCAATTGCTGCGCTACAAAGGCGTGTTGAACATCCTTGGCGAGCCGCGGCGCATGGTGTTTCAGGGTGTGTTGAAGTTATACGGATTCGATTGGGACACGGAGTGGGCTGACGATGAAACGCGTGAAAGCGTGATCGTGTTCATTGCCGATGATTTGCCGGAAGAGAAGATTCGTGAGGGGTTTGCGCGGGTGGCGGCGGAGTAAAGACATAAATCTTCAGTGAGTATCAGGCCCTCTTCGCGAGCAAGCCCGCTCCCACATTTGGAATGCATTCCCCTGTGGGAGCGGGCTTGCTCGCGAAGGCGATCTAACCAGCAACACGATTCGGGCGGAATATCGGTTGTGAGTTCAGCAATACCGCCTCCAAATGATCCAGGTGTTGGCTGATTAAAGTCTCGGCCGTTACCGCATCCCTCCCCTCAACCGCATCCACAAGCGATTCGTGCGCCTGCCACACGCAATAACCCTCCGCCTGCGCATCAAATTGCGCAATCGCCAGTGAAGTCAGCGGCACCAGACTGCCAAGAAAATGCGCCAACGGTGCATTCCCCGCCATTTCGGCCAACTGCAAATGAAACTCCCCGGACAACCGAATCGCCGGGCCACGCTGATCGCGCTCCAGACACCGGCGCTCACTATCGATCAAGTCGCGCAGACGATTGAGGTCTTGCGGGCGAGGCTGCTGACAGGCCAGCCGTACCAGCGTGAGCTCGGTCAGTCGCCGGGCGTGAAGCGTCTGCCGAGTCTGCTCGACATCTGCCGCGGCGACCCGGGGACGATGGTGGGTGCGAAGGATGATGATCTGCTGATGTGACAGCTGCGTCAGTACCTGGCGGATGCTGCTGCGGCTGACCCCGAACATGTCTCCCAGGCTTTCTTCGGTGAAGCGACTGCCGGGGACGATGCGCTGTTCGAGAATGGCATCGAATATCCGTGAGTAGAGATCATCCGCCGACGGCTTCCCGGTGTCCGTTCGGGAAAAGGGCAGGGCAGTGAATATCTGTGGTGAGGCGAAGCTGTTCATGGCCTGTCTCCAGTTCGAAGCGGACTCAACTGACGAGGTTGTCGTCCGGTATATTCAATTCGATGCCCATCCGCTGGCCTTCCCGAAGGATGTGCCGACGCATTTCGGCGCTGGCCTGGGCGCTGTTTTTGCTGCGAATAGCGCGCACCACGGCTTCGTTCTCCTCAAGGCGCTCAGCCAAATGCTCCGGGGAGTTGCGCAGCACGTCGGCGCTTTGCTTGAGGGCGTTGCTGGTCTGTTGCACCACACTCTGGAAAATCGGGTTCGAGGTCAGCGTGAACAGCTCTTCGTGGAACGCGATGTAGGCGTTCACCCCGGCTTCGCTGTCGTTGGCTTCCAGCGCTTCGCGCATGTCCATCAGGGTCAGGCGCAGTTGCCCGACTTCCTTGCTGCTGATCGACTGCGCCACCAGGCCGACAATGAACGGCTCGAGGGTGTAGCGCAGTTGCAGCACGTCTTCCAGGCTCGCACCGGCGACTGCGCTGTCGTGGCTTTGGCTGTCGCTGAGATTGGCCTCCAGCACCACCACGCCTTTACCCGGCATGGAGCGCACCAGCCCGAGGGTTTCCAGCACGATGACGGCTTCGCGCAGGCTCGGGCGGCTGATGCCCAGTTGTTCGGCCAGCTCACGCTGCCCCGGCAGCATCTCGCCGGAGCGCCACTGACCACGGGCCAAAGCGGCCCGGAGTTTCTCTACGACTGAATTGACGACGGTTGACGAGGTGATCACTGTTCGCTCCATGAGCATCCAAAACGATTGATGACCGTGCCTGCCCGTGGGCAGACACGGCGATTATTCAGAACTCCTGCTGATGCGCAGGGCCGACAGGCTTTCTCGGCTGGAAGGTATAACCCACCTGGCCAGAAAGTACTTTGTTCGCCCGTTGAATATCGATGTCCTTTTCCCAGCGCGCGATGGCCACGGTGGCGACGCAGTTGCCGATCAGGTTGGTCAGCGCCCGGCCGATGCCCATGAACCAGTCCACTGCCAACACCAGCACCAGGCCGACCACCGGAATCGCCGGGATCGCCGTCAGTGTCGCCGCGAGAATCACCAGCGCCGAGCCAGGAATCCCGTGGGCACCTTTGGAAGTGATCAACGACACCAGCAGAATCGTCAGCAGGTCGGTCATGGCCAGCGGCGTGCCGGTGGCATTGGCGATGAACACAATGGCCAGGGTCAAGTAGATCGAGAAACCGTCCAGGTTGAACGAGTAACCGGTAGGAATGACCAGCCCGACCGTCGAACTGCCGATGCCCAGATGCTCAAGCTTGCGCATGATTTGTGGCAGCACGGCGTCGGAGGAGGCGGTGCCCATGACGATCAGCAGTTCTTCGCGCAGGTACTTGAGCAATGGCCACATCTTCAGGCCCGAAAGGCGCATCACCAGGCCGAGAATCAATGTCACAAACGCCACGCAGGTCAGGTAAAACAGGCCAACCAGGCTGCCCAGGTGCTGCAGCGAATCCAGGCCATATTTGCTGGTGGTGAAAGCGATGGCGCCGAACACGCCGATCGGCGCCAAACGCACGATCATGCCCATGATGCGGAAGATCACGTGGCTCAGCTCATTGATCAGCCGGGAAATACCCGATGCTGCTTCGCCCACCAGGTTCAGCGCACTGCCGAACAGCACCGAAAACAGCAGGACTTGCAGAATGTTGTTCTCCGCGAAGGCGCCGATTACCGAGGTCGGGATCAGGTTCATCAGGAACTGGGAGGTGGTTTGCATGTGCTGACCGCGCTGGGCGATGTCGCCCATGTCGGCAGCGGAAAGCTGATCCAGATGAATGTTCGCGCCGCTGCCGATGCCGGTGGTGAAAGCGAACACCAGACCAATCACCAGGGCGATGGTGGTCAGGATTTCGAAGTAGATCACCGATTTCAGGCCGATGCGTCCGACCTTCTTCAGGTCGCCGGCACCGCTGATGCCGCTGACCACTACGCAGAACACGATCAGACCGATAAGCATCTTGATCAGTTTGATGAAGCCATCGCCGAGCGGTTTGAGCTGGGCGGAGTATTCAGGAAGGGTCAGCCCGCAGACGATGCCGAGCACCAGTCCGAGAACCACTTGGAGGAAGATTGAACGCGAGCACCATCTGAGCATGGGAGGAATCCTGGTCGGTGTCCTGGCTGCCGTGCGCTTCGCGCATCAGATTCAGGACTTAATTATTGTGGTCTTACCGGTATGTCCAGTGCAGGCGCAGTCTAGGCGCTGTTTTTGGGTGATCGCAAGTATATTTTGAAAAATTGGCATGACCGGTCTTACCAGTTGGACGCAATGCCCCGACCTTGAGCCTTTTCGCGGTTTGAAAAAATTGCGGACGAAAAAAAACCGGCCATCACTGGCCGGTTTTTCATTGCTGCGGTTTAGCGGGCTGATTAGGCGCCGTATACCGGCAGCTTCTTGCAGATGGCCTTGACCTTCTCACGAACGGCGTCGATCACCGCTTCGTTGGAAAGGTCCGCCAGGATGTCGCAGATCCAGCCGGCCAGCTCTTTGCACTCTGCTTCCTTGAAGCCACGAGTGGTCACAGCCGGAGTACCGAAGCGCAGGCCGGAGGTGACGAACGGGGAGCGTGGATCGTTTGGCACAGAGTTCTTGTTCACGGTGATGAACGCTTTGCCCAGAGCGGCGTCTGCGTCTTTACCGGAGATTTCCTGCTTGATCAGCGACAGCAGGAACAGGTGGTTCTGAGTACCGCCCGACACCACGTCGTAACCGCGCTCGATGAACACGCCGGCCATGGCCTGGGCGTTTTTCACCACTTGTTGCTGGTAGGTCTTGAACTCAGGTTGCAGCGCTTCCTTGAAGCAGATCGCTTTAGCGGCGATCACGTGCTCCAGCGGGCCACCCTGGGCACCCGGGAATACTGCGGAGTTCAGTTTCTTCTCGATGTCGGCGTTGGCGCGAGCCAGGATCAGGCCGCCACGTGGACCGCGCAGGGTCTTGTGCGTGGTGGTGGTCACGACGTCAGCGAAAGGCACCGGGTTCGGGTAGACGCCAGCGGCGACCAGACCGGCCACGTGGGCCATGTCGACGAACAGGTAAGCGCCGACTTTGTCAGCGATCTCACGGAAGCGCGGGAAGTCGAGGATCTGCGAGTAGGCAGAGAAACCGGCCACGATCATTTTCGGCTTGTGTTCAACCGCCAGACGCTCGACTTCGTCGTAGTCGATCAGGCCGTTGCCGTCGATACCGTACTGAACGGCGTTGTACAGCTTGCCGGAGGAAGAAACGCTGGCACCGTGGGTCAGGTGACCACCGTGCGCCAGGCTCATGCCCAGGATGGTGTCGCCCGCTTGCAGCAGAGCCAGGTAAACGGCGCTGTTGGCTTGCGAACCGGCGTGCGGCTGAACGTTGGCGTAATCGGCGCCGAACAGTTCTTTTGCACGGTCGATGGCCAGTTGCTCGACCACGTCGACGAACTCGCAACCACCGTAGTAGCGCTTGCCCGGGTAGCCTTCGGCGTACTTGTTGGTCAGTACCGAGCCTTGAGCTTCCATGACCGCAGGGCTGGTGTAGTTTTCCGAAGCGATCAGCTCGATGTGTTCTTCCTGGCGCTGAGCTTCTTGCTCCATGGCGGCAAAGAGATCGGCGTCGTACTTGGCAATAGTCAAATCACGGCTGAACATGGCGGTCCTCAAGGATCGGGGCAGAAAAGGGGGGCATTCTAACCCAATGGGTTTTAGATGGCATATGAAAGGACATCATGTCGCAGACAAGTGGGCTTCATGACGGGATCAGCGGTGATCGTGCCAGCGGGTGATAGGTGATCGTTCCCACGCTCTGCGTGGGAATGCCTCACTGGACGCTCTGCGTCCGCTTCGGCATGTGACGCGGAGCGTCACTGGCTGCATTCCCACGCAGAGCGTGGGAACGATCAACCTCAGTCAAACATGAACAGCGCTTCATTGCTGAACTGCGCTTCAAACCGGTTCGCCGGCATCGGCCGGCCGAACAGATACCCCTGAACCTCGTCGCAACCATGCTCACGCAGGAAGTCGAGTTGCTCGTGGGTTTCCACGCCCTCGGCGATAACCGCCAGATTGAGGCTGTGGGCCATGGCGATGATCGCGCGGGCGATCTGCGCATCCTGCTCACCCGACGGCAGGCCGTCGACGAAGGTGCGGTCGATTTTCAGCACGTCGATCGGGAATTGCTTGAGGTAGTTGAGCGATGAGTAACCGGTGCCGAAGTCGTCGACCGCGATGCTCAGGCCGAGATTTTTCAGCCCGGCGAGAATCTGCATCGCTTCGCTGACTTCGCGCATCAGAATACTTTCGGTCAGTTCCAGCTCCAGGCATGCCGGCGGCAGGCCGGTTTCCTTGAGGATGGTGGCGATCCGCGTCCCGAGTTGGCCGTCGGAGAATTGCCGGGCCGAAATGTTCACCGACACCTTCGGCACCCGGACCTTGGCCTGATGCCAGGTCTTGAGTTGACGGCAGGCCTCGCTGATCACCCAGTCGCCGACATCCACCACCAGGCCGAGCTCTTCGAGCACCGGAATGAAGTCTCCCGGCGGTACCAGACCGCGTCGCGGATGGCGCCAGCGCAGCAAGGCTTCAGCGCCGGTCAGGCGTTTGCCATCGCCGCTGAACTGCGGTTGGTAGTAGAGGACGAATTCGTTCTGCTCCAGGGCGTGACGCAAGTCGCTTTCCAGTTCCAGACGCTCCAGGGCGCTGGCGTTCATGTCGGCCTGATAGAACTGGAAGTTGTTCTTGCCACGCTCCTTGGCGTGATACATCGCGGTGTCGGCGTTTTTCATCAGCTGGCTGAGTTCGTTACCGTCCTGAGGGCTCAGGGCGATGCCGATACTGGCGGTGACGAAGAACTCTCGGCCTTCAAGCACGAACGGTTTCACCAGGCTGGCGAGAATCTGTTCGGCCACATGAATCGCCCGGTTCAAGGCAATTTCACGGTTGGCCCGCGGTTGCAGCAGCAAGGTGAATTCATCGCCGCCCATGCGCGCCACGGTGTCGTCATCATCGACACAGCCGAGCAGGCGCGTGGCCATTTCCTTGAGCATGCGATCGCCAGCGGCGTGGCCCAGGGAGTCGTTGATCGGTTTGAAGCGGTCCAGGTCGAGGAACATCAGCACCACCCAGGACTTCTGCCGTTCGGCCGATTGCAGCGCCGTGTGCAGGCGATCCTGGAACAGTGTGCGGTTGGGCAGGTGAGTCAGGGCGTCGTAATAGGCGAGGCGGTGAATCCGCTGCTCACTGGCCTTGCGTTCGCTGATGTCGCTGAAGAAGCACACGTAGCTGGCCAGATCGCCTTCGTCATCCAGCACCGCCGTGATCCCGACCCAGGCCGGGTAATGCTCGCCATTGCGTCGTTTGAGCCAGACTTCGCCTTCCCATGTGCTGTGCTGATGCAGTTGCTTGAGCACATAACGCAGATGCGCTTCCTGCTGATCGTCGACGGTCAGCATGTTCGGCAACTGGTCGAGCACCTGCTCCACCGCATAACCACTGACACGGCTGAAAGCTTCGTTGGCCTGGACGATGTAGCCGGCCGGGTCGGTGATCAGGATCGCCGAGGTCGAGTGCTCAAATACGGTCGCGGCCATGCGCAGGTCTTTTTCGGCCCGGCGTTGCTGGCTGATGTCGCGACCGACGCCCAGCACACCCTCGAATGCACCGTGTTCGTCCCAGACCAGCACCAGTCGCAGTTCGATGGGAATCTTGCGCCCGTCGGCCCGCAGGCAGTCGAACAAAAACAGTTGGGTCTGCACCTGGCTGCGCAACAGCGCCAGTTGGTCGGGTTTGTTCAGCGCTTTGCTGACCCGGTCCATCAGGCTATAAATGCCGGTCAGCTGTTGTGGGTTGGCGATGGTCGATTGCCAGCCGTTCTGGAAAATCCAGTCGGCGTCGTAGCCCAGCACGGCTTGCACCGATGGGCTGACGTAGTTGAGCGCCATCTTGCTGTCGGTCGAGAAAATCACGTCGCTGATGCTTTCGGCGAGCATCCGGTAACGTTGCTCGCTGTCGCGCAGGGACTCACTGGCTTCAATCTGATCGGTGATGTCCTTGGCCACGCCGATGATCCGCGTGACTTGATCGTGCTTGTCCCGCGCGAGCGCCTGTTCGCGGATGTCAAAGCGCCGCCATTTACCGTCCCGGTGGCGGAAGCGCAATTGGCATTGCATCAATTGTCGGTAACCGGCCTGCCGCTGGGTTTGGCGCGAGCGGTGGTAGAAGTCGGCATCTTCGGGGTGCAGCAGAATTTCCCAGAAATACTCGCCCATCTGGTGCAGTTCGGTACGGTTGTAACCGAGCGTCTGGCCCAGGTGATGGTTGCTGAAAATCATTCGCTGGCTGATCACGTCTTGCACGTACAGATGATCCGGCACGGTGCGCACCACGTCGGACCAGAATCCTTCGCGCTCCAGCAGCGACAGTTCGACGAGCTTGCGGCTGGTGATGTCGGTGATGCTCAGGATCACCGCTTTATAGTCGTCCTGGTCTTCCGGCAGACGCAGGACCAGCCACAAGTGCTGGTCGCGGCCATTGGCGTCTTGCAGTTTGATTTCCAGTTCAAGCTGTTTCTGCTGGTTGAGCACCGCGTCGAGCACTTGATTGCCGATCGCGGTGCCGTCCTGCGGGTTACCGTCGATCAGCAGTTTCCAGGCTTGATCGCACGTGTTGACGTTGAGCAGTTGCAGGGCGACCAGGTTGACCTCGGTGATGCGCAGTTCCTGCAGCAGGTGCTGGCGTTGTTCCGGTGTCTCGAGCCAGGCCTTCAGTTGTTCGCTGCTGTGCAGCTGAGCCTTGTCGAAGAAGCTTTTGAGCCCGGACACGTCGAGTACACACAAGGCGACGCCGGTGCCTTCGAAAATATCCTGGTAGCGTCGACGGCCTTCGTGCACCTGGCGTTGGCGGCGGCGCATGTTCAGCAGGGCGATGAACGGCAGCAGCGAGAAGGCCAGGCCCAGAAGGCATTTGCCGATGAACGCCGGCAGCAGTTGTTCGATCATCCGTTGCCGGTCGAACAACCCGCGCAGTTGCCAGTCGCTACTGCTCAGGGGCACGGTCAGCACGCTGTTGGCCAGCTCATCCGCTGTCAACGCCGTCGGAGTGGCCGAGGGCTGCCCATCGTCGCGGCTGATGATCTGGTGATTGACGCGGTTTTCCACCACCCACAGCGGGCGAATACCGGGTTCGTTTTGTTTGGTCAGCGATGAGAAAAATGTCGGCGTCAGGCGCAGAACCCAGTAGCCGCGGGTGCTGCCGCTGGCTTGATGCAGCAGCAGATGCACCACCGAGCCGTCATTGGCGTTGCTGAAATAATGCGCCTGGGCGTGACTGCGCCGGACCAGTTCGCTCAGGTAGTCGGCATCGTCGCTGTTGTCGGCGCTGTCGGTGAGGACTTTCCCGGAAGGGCTGAGCAACGCGAGGCTGCGCAGGTCGGGCAAGGATTTTTGCAGTTTGCGAAACAGCGCCTGCTGTTCGTCGGCGCTTTGCGGTTGTTCGACGATCGGTAGCAGGTTGAGGGCGATCTGGGCGTTCAGCGCCATGTTCAGGCTGACTTGCGAGGCCAGATCGGCGGTGTAGTCGATGGTGTACTGACGCTGGTGTTGTTGGGCATCACGAAGCTGATCCAGCAACTGCCAGAACAGCAGCGCGAGCAACAACAGGACGAGCGCTGCCAGTGCGCCCCTCAAGGACCCACGCAGGGGTGAGCCGGTCGCAGGATTGAGTGCGCTCACGGAAGATGAGGGAGTGACATTAGACAAACTGTAATCCTGCGGTTTGGCTGGACTGGCGCGACGTGCACTATAAGCCGGACGCCCGGAGGGCGGCTAGCATGCCCTGAGTTGTGGCAAAGTGCCAGTCCCGCTCGGCTGGACTGCCTTCCGTCAATCAGGTAGCTTTGCCGGTTACGCGGGAGCGTTCCAGCTCCTAGAATCAGGCTTTTTCAGCGCTCACGCATTGATGACCATCAATCGGACGACGCGCACGGCCTGGCCGGGCATCGCCCGCGCCCCAATCATTCATCGTTCACTGACCCTAGGTTCTCCATGGCTCAATACGTATTCACCATGCATCGGCTGGGTAAAGTTGTTCCGCCGAAGCGGGAAATCCTGAAAAACATTTCGCTGTCGTTCTTCCCGGGCGCCAAGATTGGCGTACTCGGCCTCAACGGTTCGGGTAAATCCACGCTGTTGAAAATCATGGCGGGCGTCGACACCGAGTTCGAGGGTGAAGCCCGTCCGATGCCGGAGCTGAACATCGGCTACCTGCCGCAAGAACCGATCCTGGACCCGACCAAGACCGTGCGTGAAGTGGTCGAGGAAGCGGTCAGCGTGATCAAGAACGCCCAGGCGCGCCTGGACGAGGTCTATGCGGCTTACGCTGATGAAGATGCCGACTTCGACAAACTGGCCGCCGAACAGGCCAAGCTCGAAGCCATCCTGCAAGCCAGCGACGGTCACAACCTGGATCGCCAACTGGAAGTCGCCGCCGATGCGCTACGTCTGCCGGCCTGGGATGCCAAGGTCGAATTCCTGTCCGGTGGTGAGAAGCGTCGTGTGGCCCTGTGCCGCCTGCTGCTGTCCGCCCCCGACATGCTGCTGCTCGACGAACCGACCAACCACCTGGACGCCGATTCCGTCGCCTGGCTGGAGCACTTCCTGCACGACTTCCCGGGCACCGTGGTTGCGATCACGCACGACCGGTACTTCCTGGACAACGTCGCTGGCTGGATCCTCGAACTCGACCGCGGCGCCGGTATCCCTTACGAGGGCAACTATTCGGGTTGGCTTGAAGCCAAGTCCAATCGTCTGGCTGCCGAATCCAAGCAGCAGTCGGCCCACGAAAAAGCCATGAAGGAAGAACTGGAGTGGGTGCGCCAAGGCGCCAAGGCCCGCCAGTCCAAATCCAAGGCTCGTCTGCAACGCTTCGAAGAAATGCAATCGCAGGAATTCCAGAAGCGCAGCGAAACCAACGAGATCTACATCCCGGCCGGTCCACGTTTGGGCGACAAGGTCATCGAATTCAAGAACGTTTCCAAGGGTTATGGCGATCGCGTGCTGATCGACAACCTGTCGTTCTCCATGCCTAAAGGCGCCATCGTTGGCGTGATCGGCGGTAACGGTGCCGGTAAATCGACCCTGTTCCGTATGTTGATGGGCAAGGAAACACCGGATTCGGGCAGCATCGAAGTCGGCGAAACCGTGCAACTGGCGTGCGTCGATCAAAGCCGCGAAGACCTGGACGGCAGCAAGACTGTGTTCCAGCAAATCTCCGACGGTTCGGATCAGATCCGCATCGGCAACTACGAGATCCCGTCGCGCACCTACGTCGGTCGCTTCAACTTCAAGGGCGGCGATCAGCAGAAGTTCGTCAAGGACCTGTCCGGTGGTGAGCGAGGTCGCTTGCACCTGGCGCTGACCCTGAAGGAGGGCGGCAACGTCCTGCTGCTCGACGAACCGTCCAACGACCTCGACGTTGAAACCCTGCGTTCCCTGGAAGAAGCCCTGCTGGACTTCCCGGGCGCCGCCATTGTGATCTCTCACGATCGGTGGTTCCTTGACCGCGTCGCGACTCACATCCTGGCGTACGAAGACGACTCGCAAGCAGTGTTCTTCGAAGGCAACTACACCGAGTACGAAGCCGATCGCCGCAAACGCCTCGGCGAAGCCGCGACTCAGCCGCACCGTGTACGGCACAAGAAACTGGCCTGATTTCAGGTTGGTTGCATGAAAGAACGGAGCCTTCGGGCTCCGTTTTTTTTTGGGTCTTTCCGGGGGACCGAGGTGCGACATTCGCGAGCAAGTCGAATCGTCGCACCGCCGCTCCCACATTTGATTTTCAGTGGACTCTGGATTTGTGTTCACCGTAGATCAAATGTGGGAGCGGGCTTGCTCGCGAAGACGATCTCCAGGACGGTGCAATTCTCCCTTCGTGCGTCCCCGTTCAGGTGCAAAAACAGTCCAAAAACAGGATTTATTTATATCCTGTGCACCATTTAATTTCACAAATGCGACATTTCGCTCTGTTCCTGTGCGCGATTCGTTTGCTAAAGTCCGGCCCAATCTCTTCCAACGACAATAAATTTGCCGAGACTTTTCCATGATCGAATCCGTTGAATCCTTCCTTGCCCGTCTGAAAAAACGCGACCCTGACCAGCCGGAATTCCATCAGGCCGTGGAAGAAGTCCTGCGTAGCCTGTGGCCATTTCTTGAAGCCAATCCGCACTATCTGACCTCCGGCATTCTGGAGCGGATTTGCGAGCCGGAGCGGGCGATCGTTTTCAGGGTTTCCTGGGTCGACGATCAAGGCAACGTGCAGGTCAATCGCGGATTCCGCATCCAGATGAACAGCGCCATTGGTCCGTACAAGGGTGGGTTGCGTTTCCATCCTTCGGTGAATCTTGGCGTGTTGAAGTTCCTTGCCTTCGAGCAGACATTCAAAAACTCGCTGACTTCATTGCCGATGGGCGGTGGCAAGGGTGGTTCGGATTTCGATCCGAAAGGCAAAAGCGACGCTGAAGTCATGCGGTTCTGCCAGGCCTTCATGAGCGAGTTGTACCGTCACATCGGTGCAGACGTTGACGTTCCGGCCGGTGATATTGGCGTCGGTGCCCGCGAGATCGGTTTCCTGTTCGGCCAATACAAGCGCCTGAGCAACCAATTCACCAGCGTGTTGACCGGCAAGGGCCCGAGCTATGGCGGCAGCCTGATTCGCCCGGAAGCCACCGGTTTCGGCTGTGTGTACTTTGCTGAAGAAATGCTCAAGCGCAGCGGTGAAAACGTCGAAGGCAAACGCGTGGCCATCTCGGGTTCGGGCAACGTCGCCCAATACGCGGCGCGCAAAGTCATGGACCTGGGCGGCAAAGTGATTTCCTTGTCCGACTCCGAAGGCACGCTGTACTGCGAAAGCGGTTTGACCGAAGAACAGTGGCTGGCGGTACTGGAGCTGAAAAACGTCCAGCGTGGGCGCATCAGTGAACTGGCCGGCCGTTTTGG
Organism: Pseudomonas sp. Irchel s3h14; assembly: GCF_900187425.1. GTDB lineage: Bacteria > Pseudomonadota > Gammaproteobacteria > Pseudomonadales > Pseudomonadaceae > Aquipseudomonas. Next base: position 50,691 of record NZ_FYDJ01000013.1, on the reverse strand, counting down.
CCTGGAGTTCAAGGCCGGCCAGCACCCGTGGACGCTGAGTTGCGACATCGCGCTGCCATGCGCGACACAAAACGAACTGGATGCCGAGGCGGCCCGCACGTTACTGCGTAACGGCTGCATCTGCGTGGCGGAAGGCGCGAACATGCCTACTACCCTTGAAGCCGTAGACCTGTTTATCGAGGCGGGGATTCTGTTCGCGCCGGGCAAGGCTTCCAATGCCGGTGGTGTTGCGGTGAGCGGGCTGGAGATGTCGCAGAACGCCATGCGACTGCTATGGACCGGCGGTGAGGTGGACAGCAAACTTCACGCGATCATGCAGTCGATCCACCACGCTTGCGTGCATTACGGCGAAGAGAATGGCCGGATCAACTACGTCAAAGGCGCGAACATCGCCGGCTTCGTCAAAGTTGCCGACGCGATGCTCGCCCAAGGCGTGGTTTAAGCAGGTTCGATACGGATGATCTCGATCAGCTGATCGCCCGCCGGACGTTGCCACAGCACCTCGTCGCCGAGTTGCGCTCCGAGCAATGCCCGGCCCAGCGGTGAACCCCAATTGATCAGGCCCGCAGACGCGTCGGCCTGATCTTCACCGACCAGTTGCACGGTTTGCTCGGTGCTGTGTTCGTCGGCGAAGGTCACACGGCTGCCGATCTGCACTTTTTGCGTTGAGTTGGCGGCGGTCACGACCTGAGCGCTTTGCAGACGCTGGTTGAAATACCGCAAATCGCGTTCAAGGTCCGCCAGGCGATGCTTGTCGGCGTGCTCACCTTTGGCCGATTGCTCGCTGTGCAGGTGTTGCAATTCGGCGACCTTCACCTGCAACAGGGCCAGCCCCGTGGGCGTGACGTAATTGGGCTGCGCGCTGACTTGCCGTTCGACGGGCTGATCGGCTTGCGCGGCGGCGTTATCTTCATTGACGAAGGCACGACTCATGGTTTTCTCCCGTTATAGGGTTTGGGCCATGGTCGCAGGCTTTTAGTTTCGACAGATATCTGTGGGCGACTTATTGCGAGCGAAAAGCACGAGCGGCGTCCTGATCCTTCTGCTGCAACCGTCATCGAAGCCATCGGCGAATGCCGGTGGATAACCCTTGGCGATCAGATCCTCGTGGGTCGTCTGGCAACCCGCGATCAACATCAGCAAACCCGCCACACCTACGCAACGCCACATCTCAGACTCCCGACCGTCAACGGCCTATGGGAGAAGTCTAGGAGTGGAGTCGTGAGCGGGATGTGAAAGAGAGATCAAAAGATCGCAGCCCTGTAGGAGCACAGCTTGCTGGCGATGGCATCACCTCGGTCTATCCGAATAACCGCGTCGATACCATCGCCAGCAAGCTGTGCTCCTACAGGTGACGCGGGGCGGTTAGTAGTGATACCACTTCACCTCAAGCATCACTTCGTTCTCGGGCGAAGCCAGGTGGCTGAATTCGCGCTGGGCACTCAGGCGCAAACCCAGATTGCGCGACAATTCCCACTGCTGATTCAGACTCACGCTACGGCGCACTTCACCGTTGGTGAAGAAGTCGCCTTTGGCTTCCAGGCTGAAGTTGCCCAACGGGTTTTTCCACAGCAAACCGCTGTTGAAGCCCGCCGCCGGGGCGATGAAGCCGGCGAAGTCGTTGTTGTGTTCAATGCGCACGGTGCCCAAAGCAAAGCCGAGCATGTCGTCGCCCAGTTGCCAGGTCCCGCCGCCACCGCCATTGACGTGGCTGACCAGGGTTTCGTCGTCATGCTTGCCCGGCACGCGCTCCAGGCCACCGGTGACTTGCCACGAGAGTGGCTGCAGCAATTCATTGCGCGGGGTCAGGGAGCGGATGGTCGCCAGGTCAAATTGCTGCAACTGCCAGTGATTGCCTTCGTACTGGCGCAGTTTCATTTGCAGGATTTCAATCTGCGCGCCGAGGGGGAAGCTCTCGGCGTTGTCGTTGAGGTCGTGATACGCCATGCGCAGGCCATATTCGCCAAAGGCCTTGTCGCCCCGAGTGCCGATGCCTGCCTGCCAAGTGCGGGATTCGTGGCCGTCCTCAGGCAAGCCGGGTCGCGGGATGTCCAGTTCCGGCGCGGGGTTCTGGTTGATCGCACGCAGAAGTTCGAAACTGCGCTGCGCCCGTTGCGGGTCGCGTTCCTGGCCGTTGGCGCGGTAGCGCTCCAGGCGATAGGCCGCGTCGATGATCAGCGCCTGACGATCCTTGGGTTGAGCCTTGAACGCCGGTTCTTGCAGTTGCTTCTGGTCGGCGCTGACTTTCAGCACCCATTCCTGTTCTGAATGGGTCAACGGCTCGGCGCGGCTCAGCAGTTCACGTTCGCGAGACGGCCGATACTGAATGGATTCCACCAGTCCGGCTTCTTTCACCGCTTTGACGGTGTCGGTAGGAATCGCGGTCAGCGGGAACTGTTCGGTCAGTCGCAGGCTCGGGCGGGCGACTTGCAGCAATTCCAGCAGACGATAAGAGCAGTTTTCGTCGAAGAAAAAATAGTCGAACTGGATCTGCTTGAGCTCCCAGACGTGCTCGACCATGCGTTCGGTTTCTGCCTGGGTCAGGTTCAGACGGTATTCCCACAGATCGCGGTTCTCGAGACTGCGGTACTCCGAGAGTTTTTCCTGATAAGGCACCAGCGCAAACAAGCCGGGATAGCCGCCCATCAAGCCTTTCCAGGCATACAGGATGCTGTTGTCCGAGCCTTCGATATACGCGCCGAAGTTGATTGCATAACTGAGCAGGGCAGTTTGATCGCTCTGCACATTGGCCTGGTCGATGCGCAGCAACGTATGGCCGAACATCGATGACGGACTGTTCAGATACGCCGCCGGGAAAATCATCACCGCACTGTGGGGCGAAACATCCTTGAACCATTGCTTGAATTCAGTGCAGGGAAGCGTTGGCAGATCGGTCAGGTTGAGCTGTGCTTTGAGCCAGCGGGTGCGGGCAGGGTAGACGCATTGCGCATGCTTTTCACCGGCACTGGCCGGGGCGTACAGCGCTTGCACGGTCGCCGTCAGCTCGCGGTCAGGATGTTCATTGCCGTCGGCGGCGAGGAAGAATTTCTTGTCGCTGATATAGCTGCGCCAGCCGCCGAGCTTGGCGGCTTCGTAGTGACCCAGGGAAATCCAGAAGGGGTCATTGGCCAATTGCTGCAAACGTTGATTGTCGATTTTGGGCGTGGCAGACAGCGGGGCGCAGACACAGAGCGCCAGCCAGGCAAGGCGTTTGAGCATAGTGGGCAACTTAATTCGAAAGAAACAAAGACCCAAAGGGGCAGGCCAAAAGGGCCAGGCTCAAAAAATAAAACCCGCTCCCCGAAAGGAGCGGGCGGGTCGAGCTTAAGCTTGAGTAGCGTACTTGGCCAGACGAGGATCGCTCTTCAGAACGGCCAGGGTGTTGGTATGCACGTCGTCAGCGGTCACGTCAGCCTTGCTGAAGATCTGCTGGAAGTGCTCATGAGTGACGGCGGCGAAATGCGCACGGTCTTCCGGTGCCACGCCCAGTACTACAGCGTAAGTGGTCAGCGCTTCGCCCTGACCTTTAGCCATGTCTTCGGACAGCTCGTTCATCATGCCATTCATGGCAATCCAGGATTTGCCGCCATAGGTCAGCGACGCATTGGTCGAGCAACCGTTGGTACCCGAGGTCATACCGAACGTTGCGTTGCCGGAAGTGCCGTTGGTGGTGGATGCCAGGAAGTGCGCCGGGGTGCCACGCTGACCTTCGAACAGCATGTTGCCCCAACCGCAATCCGGGCCGCCTGGGGCCTGTGCCATTGCGTTGATGGATACAGCGGTGAAGAGAGTACCGAGAAGAATCCGTTTCATAGCTATGTTCTCTTTGTGTGCATACCAATGGACAAGGTGCTGGCCCCTAAAGGTGCCAGTGGGCCGGTTATTCGTTCCAGCCGCGCAGCAGGAGTTTAAGCATTTTCCGGGCGTTCCGTAATCTTTTGCGAAACATTCCTTGAAAACACTGATTTTGACCCGCTCGGCCCGGGGCTGATGCTTTGTCTAAACTTTGGCTTGAGGCGCGCCTTGCCAGTGAGGTACGGGCAGCGCCAGAATGCCGCTATCTGCCCCGCCTGATGTAAGGAAGCCCGATGCCTGATCCTGTTGCTGCCAGCTTGCGTCTAGCGCCCGAAGCGCTGACCCGTCCGTTTTCCGCTGAACAGTTCAGCTTCTCTACCACCAATGATTTGGAGCCCTTCCGCGGTGTGCTTGGCCAGGAACGTGCGGTCGAAGCCTTGCAGTTCGGTGTGGCGATGCCACGCCCCGGTTACAACGTCTTCGTCATGGGCGAGCCCGGCACCGGCCGGTTTTCGTTCGTCAAACGCTACCTGAAAGCCGAAGGCAAACGCCTGCAGACCCCGGCGGACTGGGTCTACGTCAACAATTTCGATGATCCTCGCGAACCTCGCGCACTGGAGTTGCCATCGGGTACCGCCGGTGCCTTTATCGATGACATCAACGGCTTGATCGACAACCTGCTGGCGACTTTTCCGGCCGTGTTCGAGCACCCGTCCTACCAGCAGAAGAAAAGCGCCATCGACCGCGCCTTCAATCAACGCTATGACCGCGCGCTGGATGTCATCGAGCGCCTGGCGCTGGAGAAGGACGTTGCGCTGTACCGCGACAGCACCAATATCGCCTTTACGCCGATGAGCGAAGGCAAGGCCGTGGACGAGGCCGAATTTGCCCAGTTGCCGGAAGTCGATCGCGAGCGTTTTCACGAGGATATTGCGTGGCTGGAAGAGCGGTTGAACGAAGAGCTCGCCAGCCTGCCGCAATGGAAGCGTGAGTCGAGCAATCAACTGCGCCATCTCAACGAAGAAACCATCACCCTGGCCTTGCAACCCTTGCTCGCGCCGCTGTCGGAAAAGTACGCGGAAAACGCCGGCGTTTGCGGTTACTTGCAAGCGATGCAGGTGTATCTGCTCAAGACCGTGGTCGAGCAACTGGTGGACGACAGCAAGACGGACGCCATCGCCCGCAAGCTGCTGGAAGAGCAATACGCGCCGAGCCTGGTGGTCGGTCATCCGTTCAGCGGCGGTGCGCCAGTGGTCTTTGAGCCGCACCCGACTTACGAAAACCTGTTCGGCCGCATCGAGTACACCACCGATCAGGGCGCGCTCTACACCACGTATCGACAGTTGCGCCCGGGTGCGCTGCACCGCGCCAACGGCGGCTTCCTGATTCTTGAAGCGGAAAAAATGCTCAGTGAGCCGTTCGTGTGGGATGCGCTCAAACGCGCGCTGCAATCGCGCAAATTGAAAATGGAATCGCCGCTGGGCGAGATGGGCCGTTTCGCCACCGTGACCCTTACTCCGCAACATATTCCGTTGCAGGTCAAAGTGGTCATCATCGGCGCCCGACAGCTCTACTACACGCTGCAGGACCTCGATCCGGACTTCCAGGAGATGTTCCGTGTCCTGGTGGACTTCGACGAAGACATCCCGATGGTTGACGAGAGCCTGGAGCAGTTCGCCCAGTTGCTCAAGACCCGCACCTCCGAAGAAGGCATGGCGCCGCTGACCGCCGATGCGGTGGCACGTCTGGCGACTTACAGTGCTCGCCTGGCTGAGCACCAGGGGCGTTTGTCGGCGCGGATCGGTGATCTGTTCCAGTTGGTCAGCGAGGCGGATTTCATTCGCCAACTGGCCAGTGACAAAATGACCGACGCCGGGCACATCGAACGTGCGCTCAAGGCCAAGGCCACGCGTACCGGGCGCGTCTCGGCACGGATTCTCGATGACATGCTGGCCGGGATCATCCTGATCGACACCGCAGGTGCGGCGGTCGGCAAGTGCAACGGGCTGACAGTGCTGGAGGTCGGTGACTCGGCCTTCGGTATACCGGCGCGGATTTCCGCCACGGTCTATCCGGGCGGTAGCGGCATCGTCGACATCGAGCGCGAGGTCAATCTCGGTCAGCCGATTCACTCCAAAGGCGTGATGATCCTCACCGGGTACCTGGGCAGCCGTTACGCCCAGGAATTCCCGCTGGCGATTTCCGCGAGTATCGCCCTGGAGCAGTCCTACGGTTACGTCGATGGTGATAGTGCATCGCTGGGCGAGGCTTGCACCTTGATTTCGGCGCTGTCGAAAACCCCGCTCAAGCAGTGCTTTGCGATCACCGGTTCGATCAACCAGTTCGGTGAAGTGCAGGCGGTGGGCGGGGTCAACGAGAAGATCGAAGGCTTCTTCCGACTCTGCGAAGCCCGCGGGCTGACCGGTGAGCAGGGCGCAATCATTCCCCACGCCAACGTTGCCACGCTGATGCTCGACGAGAAAGTGCTGACGGCGGTGCGCGCGGGGCAGTTCCACGTCTACGCCGTGCGCCAGGCTGATGAAGCCCTGAGCCTGTTGGTCGGCGAGCCGGCCGGTGCGCCGGACGCCGATGGCCAGTTCCCTGAAGGCAGCGTTAACGCGCGGGTGGTGGAACGCTTGCGGGTCATCGCAGAAATGATCAGCGAAGAAGACCTCAAGGAAGCCGAGAAAGAGATGGCGCAGGAAGCCTTGGTGGAAACCAAGCCGGCCTGATACAAACCTGAGATCACCTCAATCCCCTGTAGGAGCCGAGCTTGCTCGCGATGAGGCACTGACATTCAACATCACTGTTGGCTGAAAGTCCGCCATCGCGAGCAAGCTCGGCTCCTACAGGTTGTCGGAATCGACATTCAGATCAAAAGTGCCATCAGTCTGGCGTCAATATTCACACAATGACCATTCGGCGCCTTCTGGTCTCACTTGACGTGCTAGTCAGACTTTTCCTCTATTCTCAGGTCAAGGATATCGACAGTAATCACTGGATCGAGACAGCCCTCCCGTGGGGGCTGAATACCGGATCTACCGAGGGTCGCCGCCATGTCGCGCAACCTCTGCCTCACCCGTCAATGCCTGGGCCTTGTGACCCGTATCGAGTGTGCCATCCGCCCATTGGCGGGGGATACGGGCATGTGGACCTTACTCTTCGCCGCCGGAATGGCCGGCGAACAACCTTCTGCCATCAAAGCTCAGGGCCCGTTTCATGGTCCCTTTGTGGCTGAGTCGATCCTCGACACCATCGTTGAAAGTCTCACCCTGCACGGCTATGAGCTAGCCGATGATCCACAAATCTGGTGCCTGCACCTGCAAGCCCAGCTGCGGGAAATCAATGGTGGCCGTTGCCGCAACACTGGAGGTTTCGAGTTTCGGCCCGAGCACTGAACAGGCTATTGAGCAAGGTTGGACGTGTCCGCCTTGTCGAGTTTGACCTCGAAGCCATATTGCACGGTGGAGAGATCGGTTCGTTGATAGGTTTCCAGACGGACAGGTTGCCCGTAGAAGTAATGCACCCCCAATAATGCCGGGCCTTCTGCGCTCGCATCGTGGCGGACCGAAAGAATCTCCTTCAGATAATTGCCGCTGTCGTCCTTGGCGAAGAAACGCCAGTCCTGGGCGGGAAACTGCTTCAGATCAACCACCAGCGCATTGCCTTTGAGTGCCAGCCCTTTGGGCAACTGGTGGGCGTCGATGGTTTTCTTTTCGATGGTGGCGAGAAACAGCGGCATGGAGCCCACCGCGTAAGCCGGAGTTTCTGGAAACAGGTTCAAGTCGTAGGTGATGGTGCCGCGCAGAGGATCGACCTGGTAAGCCTCAGGCGGCAACTCGATCGGCTCATCGCGTTTGCCGTTACCGTCCTCGGTAAAGAAACTGACCGGGCTTTCGCCAGGGCTGAAGGAGGTACCGAGCAGCTCATCATTGAAGCTTTTGGGGTGATCGAACTCGATACGCGCGGCGCTGGGGTCTTCGACCGACTGACTGATACTGACGCTCTTTTTCAGTTGTTCCTCGCCAAGTGTTGCACCCTTGAGCCAGATCGGGGCCTGGTCGTCGTACACCACCACCGGCAGCGTCAGTGGCTGGATGGTCTTTTGCGTGGTGTGTGGATCGAAGCGAAGTACCGGCAGGTTCAGGTCCTTGCGGGTCACCGTGGCGGTTGAAAAGTCCAGTACGCTGACCTCAAGAGTTTCGATCGGCCCGTTGAAGTACACCTTGGAATAATGGTGGCTCTGTTGCTTCTCAAAGGCGCGCTGCTCTTCATCGATCTGTTTCTCGAAACTCTCGCTCCAGGCTTTCTGCTGTTGCATTTTCGCCAGCTGTTTTTGATAGAAGGCAATTTGTGCGGTGGTTTCGTTGATCGAGCCTGAGCGGGAGAGAAATTGCCCGGTGCTGTCCTTGGCCTGGACGATCAGCGGGTTCAGCGGTGTTTCGCCGACCTCGGGGGCCTGTGGCGCGCTGTTGTTGAATTCGATTTCGGCGTAGTTGTTTGCAAGGTTCAGCAGGGTGACGCTGAGGTTGTCGTTGGTGCGAGTCTGGCCGACATCTTTTTTCGTCAGGTCGAAGCTGTAGAGCTGGCGCGGCGCGATCACTTCCACCTTGCCTTGCAGGCTCACCGGTTGTGGCTGGTTCTTGTGTTCTACACCCAGCCCATCGATGAAGGGGTAGGACACCGTCAGGTCGTCGGGGTTGGTCAGGTTTGAGCTCGATGGGCTCAGTTGAATTCCAGGATCGGTTTCTGACCATTCCGGCTGAAACGGGATGACGCGTTTGTTGCTCAAAGTCACCGATTGCCATTCAAGACTATGGGGAAAGAGAAACGCGACCGGAATGTTGAAGTTGAAGGGGAACACCGGTTGCAGGTCGGTCAGGTAGTCGGAACTGGAGTCCTTGTGCAGCACGAACAGACCGTTGATGTACGTGTCGACCAAGGCCTGGGGCGTCGGATAGTGCTTGAGGACGGCGAGGGCGTCTTCGCCATATTCTGTTTCCACCGGTTTGCTGTCGAGCTTGAGTTGCGCACGCTCGAGCAACAACAGTGAGCCGCCGAGTTCAGCCACGGCATCCTTGAGTTTTGGGTCCTGAATCGCATCCAGAGACTTCTCGAACTGTGCAGTCTTTTCCTCGAGGCTGACCTGGCGCTTCTCATCGCTGGGTGAGCAGGCGCTCATCAGCAAGACCAGGCAAATACCGGCGCTCGTTAAAGGCAATCGCACATCCATTTCCCGTCTTCCTGTCCGATGTCGCTGAGCTGTCAATGCTTTGGACACTAGCAGAAAAACCTTGTCACACACGCGCAGGTTGCGGATTTCCCGACGGTTTCTGGGTGTAACAGGTGGCTGATATACTCGCGGTCATTTCCAGGCCTTGTGTGAGATTTAATGGAACGCTTTATCGAAAATGCAATGTACGCCAGCCGCTGGCTGCTGGCGCCGATCTACTTCGGTCTGTCCCTTGGGCTACTGGCCCTGGCGCTGAAATTCTTCCAGGAAGTCTTCCACGTCATCCCTAACGTGTTCTCGATGGCCGAGTCGGATCTGATTCTGGTGCTGCTCTCGCTGATCGACATGGCGCTGGTAGGCGGTTTGCTGGTGATGGTGATGATTTCCGGTTACGAGAACTTCGTTTCCCAACTGGACATCGACGACGACAAGGAAAAGCTCAACTGGCTGGGCACCATGGATTCCTCTTCATTGAAGATGAAGGTGGCCGCTTCCATCGTGGCCATTTCGTCCATCCACCTGCTGCGGATTTTCATGGACGCCAAGAACGTCGATCCCGAGCATTTGAAGTGGTATGTGGTCATCCACATGACCTTCGTGATTTCGGCGTTTGCCATGGGTTATCTGGATAAGCTGACCAAGCACTAATCGCTTTTTATCGCTATACCAAACCGCCCGTCTGTTGCGAAACAGACGGGCGGTGTCGTTTGTGGCTTGTACTTTGATGCGCCGAGGCCTATGCCTGTAAGGATCTTGGCTCGCCACTGTGTGAGGTGTGTTCATGAACCTGCAAGAGTTGAATGCCTATGCCATCGCCGGGAAGATCGATGAACTCAACCTGATCTCGATGGAAGGCGGGATCTACCTGTTGGAGGCGCGGATGCATGGCGCGGCGTATCCATTGAGTGATGCCCACGGCCAGACGTTTCATCTGCGATCGGTCGAGCATGCGCGTGAATTGCTTCATTCCTTCCCCCACTTGCCATTCAACCTTGTGCACACCTCGGTTCATGATGAAATGTGCGGGCTAGGGGGCAGCACCGAAGAGAGTCTGAAGGTCCCGATCGGGTGTCAGCACTGACGCCTCTCATCAACGCAATGGCATCTGTGCTAGTCTGCTGGCCCTTTTGGTTCCGGGCGCTCCGGGACGCGCTGTGTACGCACGGCAAGTTCCAGGGCCGTCCGCACAGCGGAGCAGTGTCATGTCCGAAGTAAATCTGTCCACCGACGAAACCCGCGTCAGCTACGGTATTGGCCGTCAGTTGGGCGACCAACTGCGCGACAACCCGCCACCGGGCGTTAGCCTGGACGCGATCCTGGCAGGTCTGACCGACGCTTTCGCCGGCAAGGAAAGCCGTGTGGGTCAGGAAGAAATGTCCGCGAGCTTCAAGGTCATTCGCGAAATCATGCAAGCTGAAGCAGCTGCCAAAGCTGAAGCCGCTGCTGGCGAAGGCCTGGCATTCCTGGCTGAAAACGCCAAGCGTGACGGCATCACCACCCTGGCTTCCGGCCTGCAATTCGAAGTGCTGACTCAGGGTGAAGGCGCCAAGCCAACCCGTGAAGATCAAGTGCGCACTCACTACCACGGCACTCTGATCGACGGCACTGTGTTCGACAGCTCCTACGATCGTGGTCAGCCTGCAGAATTCCCGGTTGGCGGCGTGATCGCTGGCTGGACCGAAGCCCTGCAACTGATGAACGCCGGCAGCAAATGGCGTCTGTACGTGCCGAGCGAACTGGCTTACGGCGCTCAAGGCGTTGGCAGCATTCCGCCGCACAGCGTACTGGTATTCGACGTCGAACTGCTCGACGTTCTGTAATCCCTGTAACTCTGTAGGGGCGAGGCTTGCCCGCGAAAGCATCAACTCTGTTTCAAGTCGGAACCGAGTCGTCTGTATCGCGAGCAAGCTTTGCTCCTACAAGGTTTTGTGTTTCTCATATTTCGATCTTGTGGTGCAGTTCGCTTGTCGGGCGCAATGCCCGGGCATAGCAGAACAGAAACAGATTGCGCACCAGTTCCTTGAGCACCACCGGCTCGCTGGAACTCAAGCCGTTGACGTCCAGATCACCCTGATCCTGCAGCTCGTTCAAGGCTTCTTCTTCAAGCACCGCACAGACTTCCCCGGTTTCCCGATGCAGGATCCTGAGGTAAGGGTGTGGGCGGTCCAGCCAGGCGTCGATCAAATAAGTCATGGGTCTCATCTCCATTGATGGGTTTCAATGAGAATAATTCTTATTCATCAAATAGCAAGGACCTATTGGCGGTTTGTGTTTTTTTAAGGGTAAAGGTTGCGTAAGGTCAAAACGGCTGGCGTTTGGCTATTGCGAGGGATTGTTGGGCGAAGCGGGGGGAGGGTGAAGCACCATCCCACGCAGGACGCGGGATGGAATACAGCAGGCTCAGACTTTTCTGACGAACTCGGATTTGAGTTTCATCGGGCCGATGCCGTCGATCTTGCAGTCGATGTCGTGATCACCATCGCACAGGCGGATGTTCTTGACCTTGGTGCCGACCTTGACCACCAGCGACGTGCCTTTGACCTTGAGGTCCTTGATCACGGTGATGGTGTCGCCGTCCTGCAGGACGTTGCCGACCGAATCCTTTTTCACGGTGTCATCGGACACTGCTTCGGCTTCGCCGCTGGCGGACCACTCGTGGGCGCACTCAGGGCAGATCAGCTGGGCGCCGTCTTCGTAGGTGTATTCAGAATTGCATTTTGGGCAGGGTGGCAACGTGCTCACTAAAGCTCCTTGGATTCAGGATCGCTAAAAAGCGCACATTGTATAGGGTTTTTAGCGGGCGAGGGGCGACGCATGATTTGTAGGAGCGAGCGGTGCGGCGTCCCGACTTGCCCGCGAAGGCGATGTATCAGTCAGATGGGTGTCGACTGGTAGATCGCCTTCGCGAGCAAGCTCTGCTCCTACAGGGGGCGTGTTAGTGCGTACGGGCGACCGCAAATTCGCTCAATTCGACCAGTGCATCGCGGTATTCGCTGGCAGGCAGCGCGTCGAGGCACTTGATCGCTCGGGCGACGTAGTCACGGGCCAGTTGCGCGGTGTAATCCAGCGAACCTGAGGCTTCCACGGCTTCGCGGATGCTTTCCAGGTCTTCGATGCCGCCTTTCTGGATCGCCTTGCGCACCAGGGCAGCCTGCTCCGGCGTGCCTTCGCGCATGGTGTAGATCAGCGGCAGGGTCGGTTTGCCTTCAGCCAGATCGTCACCGACGTTCTTGCCCAGGGTTTCGGCGTCGCCTTTGTAGTCCAGCAGGTCATCGACCAATTGGAACGCCACGCCCAGATGATCGCCGAATGTACGCAGGGCTTCTGACTGTTCCGATGTCGCTTCGCAGAGCGCTGCAGCACTATGGGTCGACGCTTCGAAGAGCATCGCGGTCTTGCCGCGGATGACTTCCATGTAGGTTTCTTCGGTGGTGCTGGCGTCACGAACCTTGGACAGCTGCAACACTTCGCCTTCAGCGATGATGCGCGTGGCTTGCGAAAGGATTTTCATCACCGGCATGGAGCCCAGTTCGACCATCATTTCGAAGGACCGCGAATACAGGAAGTCGCCCACCAGCACGCTTGGCGCGTTGCCCCACATGGCGTTGGCCGTCGAGCGGCCACGGCGCATGCCGGACATGTCGACCACGTCGTCATGCAGCAGGGTCGCGGTGTGCAGGAACTCGATGGTTGCGGCCAGCAGGCGCAGGTCATCGCCTTCGCGACCCAGAGCCTTGCCACACAGCAACACTAATAGAGGGCGCAGGCGTTTACCGCCAGCCGAGGTAATGTAATCGCCGATTTTCGATACCAGCGGCACTCGGGAAGTCAGCTGCTTCTTGATGATGCCGTCGACGGCGCTAAAATCGTCCGCCACCGCGCGGTAGAAAGCTTGGGGTTGCATCAGCGACAGTTGCTCCAGAAGGGTTGCGCGGCATGCTAGGACCCACGTCGGCGGGTGTCAAGGTACGATGGACGGCCTCTTGCATCGCCCCGACAGCTTGCGTACAATCGCGCACCCTGAACTTCCTGGGCAGCACCTGCCTTACGCAATTGCAAACAGGCCTTCCAGCCCAATGCAGCCATGCCAGCCAATACCTCTTCTTATAAAGAGCTGGGTGAGCAGGATTATCGGAGAAATACCATGTCGTACGCAGTAATTGTTACTGGTGGCAAGCAATACAAGGTCGCCCCAGGTGAATACCTGAAGATCGAAAAACTGGAAATCGCTACCGGCGAATCCGTTACTTTTGATCGCGTTCTGTTGGTCGCCAATGGCGATGACGTGAACATCGGCGCTCCAGTTGTTGCTGGCGCTACCGTTGTGGCTGAAGTGATCTCCCAAGGTCGTCACGATAAAGTCCGCATCATCAAGTTCCGTCGTCGTAAGCACCACATGAAGCGTATGGGCCACCGCCAGTGGTACACCGAGATCAAAATCACCGGTATTCAGGCTTAATTTCAGCCTAATTCCTCACTAGGAGAATTGACTCATGGCACACAAAAAAGCTGGTGGTAGTACCCGTAACGGTCGCGACTCAGAAGCCAAACGCCTTGGCGTGAAGATGTATGGCGGCCAGGTTATCATTCCGGGCAACATCATCGTGCGTCAGCGCGGCACCCAATTCCACGCCGGTTACGGTGTTGGCATGGGTAAAGATCACACTCTGTTCGCTAAAATCGACGGCGTGATCAAGTTTGAAGTAAAAGGCGCTTTCAACCGCCGTTACGTGAGCATTGTCCCGAAGACTGAAGTCGTCGCGGCATAATTACGTAGTTGCTGGAAAAGCCCTGTCTCGCGACGGGGCTTTTTCGTTTGTGGGGTGAGTCTCTTGCAAAGCTGTTTGTGATGGGCTCCAGCGCTGGATTTGCGGTCGTTGATTGAGGTCGCTGCGCTCATTTTTGCAAGAGTCTTATGTCTTGGTTTTTTCGGCTCGTCCGTATGACGAGAGGCGTTTTGTTATGAAGTTTGTTGATGAAGTATCGATTCGAGTAAAGGCCGGCGACGGCGGCAACGGTTGCATGAGCTTCCGTCGCGAAAAATTCATTGAAAACGGCGGCCCGAACGGCGGTGACGGTGGTGATGGCGGCTCGGTCTACATGATCGCCGACGAAAACCTCAACACCCTGGTGGACTACCGTTACACCCGGCACTTTGATGCCGAGCGTGGTTCCAACGGCGGCAGCACTGACTGCACCGGCAAGAAAGGTGAAGAGCTGGTCCTGCGTGTTCCGGTCGGCACTACCGTCATCGACTCCGCTACTCAGGAAGTGATTGGCGACCTGACCAAGGCTGGTCAGAAACTGCTGGTTGCTCACGGCGGCTGGCACGGTCTGGGTAACACCCGATTCAAGTCCAGTACCAACCGTGCTCCGCGCCAGACCACTCCGGGTAAGCCGGGTGAGGCGCGTGATCTGAAGCTGGAAATGAAAGTGTTGGCTGACGTCGGTCTGCTGGGCTTGCCGAACGCTGGCAAAAGCACCTTCATTCGTTCGGTGTCGGCCGCCAAGCCGAAAGTCGCCGACTACCCGTTCACCACGCTGGTGCCGAACCTGGGTGTGGTCAGCGTCGATCGCTGGAAAAGCTTCGTGGTCGCGGACATTCCGGGTCTGATCGAAGGTGCTTCCGATGGCGCAGGCCTGGGGATTCGCTTCCTCAAGCACTTGTCGCGTACCCGTTTGCTGCTGCACCTCGTGGACATGGCGCCGCTCGATGACGCCAGCGCGCCAGATGCTGCTGAAGTGATCGTCAGCGAGCTGACCAAGTTCAGCCCGTCCCTGGCTGAACGTGATCGTTGGTTGGTGCTGAACAAGTGCGACCAGATCCTCGAAGAAGAGCACGATGCTCGCGTCAAGGAAATCGTTGATCGCCTGGAATGGACCGGTCCGGTCTACGTGATCTCGGCTATTTCCAAGCTGGGCACCGAGCGTCTTTGCCACGACATCATGCGTTACATGGAAGACCGTGCTGATCGCCTGGCTAACGACCCGGTTTACAAAGAAGAGTTGGCCGAGCTCGATCGGCATATCGAAGACGAAGCCCGTGCTCAGCTGCAGGCCCTGGATGACCAGCGTGCCCTGCGCCGTAGCGGCGTGAAGTCGGTCCATGACATCGGCGACGATGATTGGGACGAAGAAGATGTGGATGACGAAGACGGTCCGGAAATCATTTACGTGCGTGACTGATTCGTTGCGATAAACTTAAACGCCGCTCACTAGAGCGGCGTTTTAGTATCTGGAAATCGGTAGTCACGAATAACGTTACGGGCAGCGCTGGGTCGCGCTGTCCTCAAGCTAAGGTTGAAGATGATGCGGAGCAAGGTGACAGGTGCGCAGCGTTGGGTCGTGAAGATCGGCAGCGCTTTGCTGACGGCGGACGGCAAGGGCCTCGATCGCGCGGCAATGGGTGTTTGGGTCGAGCAGATGGTGGCTTTGCATGAGGCTGGCGTCGAGCTGGTGCTGGTGTCCTCCGGGGCGGTGGCGGCCGGCATGAGCCGTTTGGGCTGGACCGTACGACCCAGTGCGATGCACGAGTTGCAGGCCGCTGCCGCCATCGGTCAGATGGGGCTGGTGCAGGCCTGGGAGTCGAGCTTTGCCGAGCATGGCCGGCATACTGCGCAGATTCTCCTGACGCACGACGACTTGTCCGACCGCAAGCGCTACCTGAACGCCCGCAGCACCTTGCGCGCGCTGGTTGAGCTGAAAGTTATTCCGGTGATCAACGAAAACGACACCGTAGTCACTGATGAAATACGTTTCGGCGACAACGACACGCTCGCGGCGCTGGTGGCCAACCTGGTCGAGGCTGATCTGTTGGTGATCCTCACGGATCGCGATGGCATGTTCGACGCCGATCCGCGCAACAACCCTAATGCCAGCCTGATTTACGAAGCGCGCGCCGATGATCCGGCGCTGGATGCGGTGGCGGGCGGTACGGGTGGTGCGCTGGGTCGTGGCGGCATGCAGACCAAATTGCGTGCTGCGCGGCTGGCGGCTCGTTCCGGTGCGCATACCATCATCGTTGGCGGGCGTATTGAGCGCGTGCTGGATCGCCTCAAGGCGGGCGAGCGCATCGGCACCTTGCTGTCGCCTGAGCGCGGCCTGTTGGCGGCGCGCAAGCAATGGCTGGCCGGGCACCTGCAAACCCGCGGCACGCTTGTGCTGGATGCTGGTGCGGTGACGGCGCTGTCCAAAGGCAACAAAAGTTTGCTGCCTGTGGGTGTCAAACTGGTCCAGGGCAGCTTCCGTCGTGGCGAGATGGTGGTTTGCGTGGCGCCGGACGGTCGTGAGATCGCCCGAGGCTTGGCCAACTACAGCGCGCTGGAAGCACAAAAAATCATCGGTCAGTCGTCTGAGGCGATTGTCGGTCTGTTGGGTTACATGGCGGAGCCGGAACTGGTTCACCGCGATAACCTGATCCTGGTCTGAAGGAATACCTGAATGCGCGTGGCAAAAGGATTGTTGGGTCTGCTGTTGGCGATGCCGCTGCTGGCCTCGGCCGAGGAGATTGGTCAGGTGTCGACGGTGTTCAAGTTTGTCGGTCCGAACGACCGCATCGTCGTCGAAGCGTTTGATGATCCAAAGGTTGAGGGCGTGACCTGCTACCTGTCGCGGGCCAAGACGGGTGGAGTGAAGGGTGGTTTGGGGTTGGCTGAAGATCGCGCAGAAGCGTCTATCGCTTGTCGTCAGGTCGGGCCGATCAGCTTCAAAGGCGAGTTGAAGGATGGTGACGAGGTGTTCAAGGAGCGCACGTCGCTGGTGTTCAAGACCATGCAGGTGGTGCGATTCCTCGACAAGAAGCGCAATACGCTGGTGTACCTGGTCTATAGCGATCGTGTAATCGAAGGCAGTCCGCAGAATGCGGTGACGGCGATTCCGATTTTGCCGTGGGCGCAGGCTCAGTAATCTAAAGAAGATCAAAAGTATGGGAAGGGGCTGCCCCTTCCCATTTTTTTTGCGCTGGGTTTACTAAATCGCAGGCAATAAAAAACCGACCCTAGGGTCGGTTTTTTAACAAGCTTATCGCTTATGCGGCAACAGCAAGGTTCAGAGCCTTGACGTGACCGTTCAGGCGGCTCTTATGACGAGCAGCCTTGTTCTTGTGGATGATGCCTTTATCGGCCATACGGTCGATAACTGGCACGGCCAGAACGTAAGCAGCTTGAGCTTTTTCAGCGTCTTTTGCGTCGATGGCTTTAACTACATTCTTGATGTAGGTACGAACCATGGAACGCAGGCTGGCGTTGTGGCTGCGACGCTTCTCAGCCTGTTTTGCACGTTTTTTGGCGGAAGGTGTGTTGGCCACCGTCGAGCTCCTCGAAAGACTTTTTAGGAAATAGCAAACAAAATAGGCCGCGAATCATGCCGATGAGTTGATGTCTTGTCAAGGGCGGTTGAGACGTTCCGCTAAGTGGTAGGTATAAAGAGGCGGGATATTTATTTCCGGCGCTTGACCTGTAAACTCGCGAGCTTTGGCTCTGTGCTGCTGCGGCGCGGAGTATCGCATAAGTAGGCGCTTTGTTCGCCTGCTGTTTATCGACAGGCACAAACTCTTTCAATGAATCTGCTCAAATCGTTGGCCGCCGTCAGCTCTATCACGATGCTTTCCCGGATTCTGGGGTTCGTTCGTGACACTCTCATTGCGCGCACATTTGGCGCCGGGATGGCGACTGACGCCTTCTTTATCGCCTTCAAATTGCCCAATCTGCTGCGGCGGATCTTCGCCGAGGGGGCATTTTCCCAGGCGTTCGTGCCGATTCTTGCCGAATACAAAAGCCAGAAGGGCGAGGAGGCGACGCGAACCTTCATTGCCTACGTCTCGGGCCTGCTGACGCTGGTGCTGGCGTTGGTCACCGCGTTGGGCATGATCGCTGCGCCGTGGGTCATCTGGGCGACCGCGCCGGGTTTCACCGATACGCCGGAAAAGTTCGAGCTGACGGCCAGCCTGTTGCGCGTGACCTTTCCTTATATATTGCTGATCTCCCTGTCTTCATTGGCCGGGGCGATCCTCAACACGTATAACCGCTTCTCGGTGCCGGCCTTCGTGCCGACCCTGCTCAACGTCAGCATGATCATCTTTTCGGTGTTCCTGACGCCGTACTTCGATCCGCCGGTCATGGCGCTGGGCTGGGCAGTACTGGTGGGTGGTCTGGCGCAATTGCTCTATCAGCTGCCGCACCTGAAAAAGATCGGCCTGCTGGTGTTACCACGACTGAACCTGCGTGACAGCGGCGTCTGGCGGGTCATGAAACAAATGCTGCCGGCGATTCTCGGTGTGTCGGTGAGCCAGATTTCGCTGATCATCAACACCATTTTCGCCTCGTTCCTGGTCGCCGGTTCCGTGTCATGGATGTACTACGCCGACCGTTTGATGGAATTACCGTCCGGTGTGCTGGGCGTGGCGCTGGGCACGATTCTCCTGCCGACCCTGGCCAAGACCTACGCCAGCAAGGATCGCCAGGAATACTCGCGGATCCTCGATTGGGGGCTGCGCCTGTGCTTCATGCTGGTGTTGCCGTGCTCTCTGGCGCTGGCGATTCTCGCTGAGCCGCTGACGGTTTCTTTATTCCAGTACGGCCAGTTCAGCGCGTTTGACGCCTCCATGACCCAACGGGCGCTGATTGCTTATTCGGTCGGTTTGCTCGGGATTATCGTGATCAAAGTGCTGGCGCCGGGCTTTTATGCGCAACAAAACATCCGCACTCCGGTAAAAATCGCGATTTTCACCCTGATCATTACCCAATTGTTCAACCTGGTGTTGATCGGCCCGCTGGCCCACGCCGGTCTGGCGCTGGCCATCAGCATCGGCGCGTGCATTAACGCTGGCCTGCTGTTCTATCAGCTGCGCAAGCAGCAGATGTATGAGCCGCAACCGGGTTGGGCGAAGTTCGGCTTCAAGCTAGTGATTGCAGTGTTGGTGATGTCTGCTGTGTTACTGGTCGGAATGCATTTCATGCCAGCCTGGGATCAGGGGCATATGCTGGAGCGGTTCCTGCGTCTGGGCGCATTGGTCGTTGCCGGTGTGGTGGCTTATTTCGGCATGTTGCTGTTGATGGGCTTCCGTTTGCGAGACTTCAATCGCAAAGCGCTAAGCTGAGGTCACGACCTCGATAAACACGGGCGGGCCGGCAGTTTTGTCGGCTCGATCACTTTGGGTTACGGTGTTGCCTGTCGTCGGCCGCCGGGTGTGGTTATAATCGACCACTTTATGAGCAAGAAGCGCGTTATGCAGCTGGTTCGAGGCCTCCACAACCTGCGCCCCCAGCATCGGGGCTGTGTCGCCACTATTGGCAACTTTGACGGTGTTCACCGTGGCCACCAGGCTATCCTGGCGAGGCTCCGTGAGCGTGCGCTCGAGTTGGGCGTGCCCAGCTGCGTGGTGATTTTTGAGCCGCAGCCGCGAGAGTTCTTCGCGCCGGACACAGCACCGGCCCGTCTGGCCCGGCTGCGGGATAAACTGCAGCTGCTGGCCGAGGAGGGTGTCGACCGGGTCCTGTGCCTGGCCTTCAACCAGCGCCTGAGCAAGCTCAGCGCCGCCGAATTCGTCGACACCATTCTGGTGGATGGCTTGGGCGTGCAGCACCTGGAGGTCGGTGACGACTTCCGTTTTGGCTGCGACCGGGTAGGGGATTTCGATTTCCTGCAACAGGCTGGCGTCCTGCAAGGCTTTACCGTCGAAGCGGCGCAAACCGTCGAGCTGGACGGTATTCGTGTCAGCAGCACCCAGGTCCGCAATGCCCTGGCAGCCGCTGATTTTGCCTTGGCCGAGCGACTGCTCGGGCGTCCGTTCCGAATTGCCGGGCGGGTCCTGCATGGCCAGAAGCTGGCGCGCCAGTTGGGTACGCCCACGGCCAACATACAACTCAAGCGTCGTCGCGTGCCGCTGACCGGGGTTTACCTGGTCAACGTCGACATCGACGGCAAGACCTGGCCAGGCGTCGCCAACATTGGCGTGCGGCCAACCGTTCAAGGTGATGGCAAAGCCCACCTCGAAGTGCATCTTTTAGATTTTGCCGGCGATCTGTATGACCGGCGTTTGACGGTGGTTTTCCACCACAAGCTGCGTGAAGAGCAGCGTTTCGCCTCTCTGGAGGCGCTTAAGACGGCGATCAATGCGGATGTTGCCGCCGCCCGTGCCCTGTCGCACCTAGCGCCAATCGCTAATGAAGAGCCTTAAATGACCGACTATAAAGCCACGCTAAACCTTCCGGACACCGCCTTCCCAATGAAGGCCGGCCTGCCTCAGCGCGAACCGCAGATTCTGCAGCGCTGGGACAGCATTGGCCTGTACGGTAAGTTGCGCGAGATTGGCAAGGATCGTCCGAAGTTCGTACTTCACGACGGTCCTCCGTACGCCAACGGCACAATTCACATCGGTCATGCGCTGAACAAGATTCTCAAGGACATGATCATCCGTTCGAAAACCCTGTCGGGTTTCGACGCGCCTTATGTTCCGGGCTGGGACTGCCACGGTCTGCCGATCGAGCACAAAGTCGAAGTGACCCACGGTAAAAACCTGGGCGCGGACAAGACCCGCGAACTGTGCCGTGCCTACGCCACCGAGCAGATCGAAGGCCAGAAGTCCGAATTCATCCGTCTGGGCGTGTTGGGCGATTTCGCCAACCCGTACAAGACCATGGACTTCAAAAACGAGGCCGGTGAAATCCGTGCCTTGGCAGAAATCGTCAAGGGCGGTTTCGTGTTCAAGGGCCTGAAGCCTGTGAACTGGTGTTTCGACTGCGGTTCGGCCCTGGCTGAAGCGGAAGTCGAGTACGAGAACAAAAAGTCCTCGACCATCGACGTGGCCTTCCCGATTGCCGACGGAGCCAGGCTGGCTGCCGCTTTCGGTCTGCCGTCGCTGGGCAAACCCGCTTCGATCGTGATCTGGACCACCACCCCGTGGACCATCCCGGCCAACCAGGCGTTGAACGTTCACCCGGAATTCAACTACGCCCTGGTCGACGTCGGCGACAAACTGCTGGTGCTGGCTGAAGAGCTGGTCGAGTCGTGCCTGGCCCGTTACAGCCTGCAAGGCTCGGTCATTGCGACCACCACCGGTAAAGAGCTGGAACTGATCAACTTCCGTCACCCGTTCTACGACCGTCTGTCGCCGGTTTACCTGGCCGAGTACGTTGAACTGGGCGCTGGCACCGGCGTGGTTCACTCCTCGCCGGCCTATGGCGTAGACGACTTCGTGACCTGCAAGAAGTACGGCATGGTCAACGACGATATCCTCAACCCGGTACAGAGCAACGGCGTTTACGCGACGTCGCTGGAGTTCTTTGGCGGCCAGTTCATCTGGAAAGCCAACCCGGCCATCGTCGACAAGTTGACCGAAGTCGGTGCGCTGCTGCACACCAGCATCATCGAACACAGCTACATGCACTGCTGGCGTCACAAGACCCCGCTGATCTACCGCGCCACCGCGCAATGGTTCATCGGCATGGACAAAGAACCTGTGACTGGCGAAACCCTGCGCAAGCGGGCGATCAAAGCCATTGAAGAGACCAAGTTCGTTCCGGCCTGGGGCCAGGCGCGCCTGCACTCGATGATTGCCAACCGTCCGGACTGGTGCATCTCCCGTCAGCGCAACTGGGGCGTGCCGATCCCGTTCTTCCTGAACAAGGAAAGCGGCGAGCTGCACCCACGTACTGCTGAACTGATGGAAGAAGTCGCCAAGCGCGTCGAAGTCGAAGGCATCGAAGCCTGGTTCAAGATGGACGCCGCCGAGTTGCTCGGTGACGAAGCGCCGCAATACGACAAGATCAGCGACACCCTGGACGTCTGGTTCGATTCGGGCACCACGCACTGGCACGTTCTGCGCGGTTCGCACCCGATGGGCCACGAGAGCGGTCCACGTGCCGACCTGTACCTGGAAGGTTCGGACCAACACCGTGGCTGGTTCCACTCGTCGTTGCTGACGGGTTGCGCCATAGACAACCACGCGCCATACCGCGAGCTGCTGACTCACGGCTTCACCGTCGATGAGTCCGGTCGCAAGATGTCCAAGTCCCTGGGCAACGTGATCGCGCCGCAAAAGGTCAACGACACCCTGGGCGCCGACATCATGCGTCTGTGGGTCGCTTCCACCGATTACTCGGGTGAAATGGCGGTTTCCGAGCAGATCCTGCAGCGAAGTGCGGACGCCTACCGGCGGATCCGTAACACCGCGCGCTTCCTGCTCTCCAACCTGACCGGCTTCAACCCGGCCACCGACATCCTGCCGGCCGAAGAAATGCTGGCGCTGGACCGTTGGGCCGTGGACCGCACCCTGTTGCTGCAACGCGAGCTGCAAGAGCACTACGGTGAATACCGCTTCTGGAACGTCTACTCCAAGATCCACAACTTCTGCGTGCAGGAGTTGGGCGGTTTCTACCTCGACATCATCAAGGACCGTCAGTACACCACTGGCGCCAACAGTAAGGCCCGCCGTTCGGCGCAAACCGCGCTGTACCACATCTCCGAAGCGCTGGTGCGCTGGATCGCGCCGATCCTGGCATTCACTGCCGATGAACTGTGGGAATACCTGCCGGGCGAGCGTAACGAATCGGTAATGCTCAACACCTGGTACGAAGGCCTGACCGAGCTGCCGGAAAACGTCGAGCTGGACCGCGCCTACTGGGAGCGGATCATGGCGGTGAAGGTCGCGGTCAACAAGGAAATGGAAATCCAGCGCGCGGCCAAGGCCGTCGGTGGCAACCTGCAAGCCGAAGTGACGCTGTACGCCGAAGAGGCTTTGAGCGCCGACCTGGCCAAGCTGAGCAACGAACTGCGCTTCGTATTGATCACCTCGACCGCCACTGTTGCACCGTTCGTTCAGGCGCCGGCCGATGCCGTGGTCACCGAAGTCAGCGGTTTGAAACTGCAAGTGGTCAAGTCGAGCCACGCCAAGTGCGCCCGTTGCTGGCACTGCCGTGAAGACGTCGGCGTGAACCCGGAGCATCCGGAAATCTGCGGTCGTTGCGTCGACAACATCAGCGGCGCTGGCGAGGTTCGTCACTATGCCTAATGCGGCTGGCCGTTTCGGACGGCTGAGCTGGCTCTGGTTGAGTTTGCTGGTCCTGGTCATCGACCAGGCCAGCAAGTTCTACTTCGAAGGCAAGCTCGAGATGTACCAGCAAATCGTGGTGATCCCCGATTTGTTCAGCTGGACCCTGGCCTACAACACGGGCGCGGCATTCAGCTTCCTGGCCGACAGCTCTGGCTGGCAGCGCTGGCTGTTTGCCCTGATCGCAGTCGTGGTCAGTGCGGTGCTGGTGGTGTGGCTCAAGCGTCTGGGGCGCAACGAAACCTGGCTGGCCGTCGCTTTGGCGCTGGTGCTGGGTGGCGCGCTGGGTAATCTGTATGACCGCATTGCCCTGGGCCATGTGATCGATTTCATTCTGGTGCATTGGCAGAATCGCTGGTATTTCCCGGCGTTCAACTTTGCCGACAGTGCAATCACTGTCGGTGCCGTAATGCTTGCGCTGGACATGTTCAAAAGTAAAAAGACCGGAGAAGCCGTTCATGACTGAACAGGTATTGGCTGAGCAACGCATCCGCCAGAACACGGAAGTCACTTTGCACTTTGCACTGCGCCTGGAGAACGGCGACACCGTCGACAGCACCTTCGACAAAGCCCCGGCGACCTTCAAGGTCGGTGACGGCAACCTGTTGCCAGGGTTCGAAGCAGCGCTGTTCGGCTTCAAGGCTGGCGACAAGCGTACGCTGACGATTCAGCCGGAAAACGCTTTTGGCCAACCCAACCCGCAGAACGTACAGATCATCCCACGCTCGCAGTTCAAGGACATGGAACTGTCGCCTGGCTTGCTGGTGATCTTCAACGATGCGGCCAATACTGAGTTGCCCGGTGTGGTGAAGGTATTCGATGACGAGCAAGTGACCATCGACTTCAACCACCCGCTGGCCGGCAAGACATTGACCTTTGACGTCGAGATCATCAACGTCAAATCGCTGTAACTGACCGAACACGGTCCAATGTAGGAGCAGAGCTCGCTCGCGATGGCGTCACCACATTCAACATCATTGTTGACTGAAACACCGCTTTCGCGAGCAAGTTCTGCTCCTACAGGGTTGTAACGATCCAACTTCTTGCGCGCAAGACACGAGGCACAGCATGCAAATCAAACTCGCCAACCCCCGTGGCTTCTGCGCCGGTGTGGACCGGGCGATCGAAATCGTCAACCGCGCCCTGGAAGTCTTCGGGCCGCCGATCTACGTGCGCCACGAAGTGGTCCACAACAAATTTGTCGTCGAAGACCTGCGCGCTCGCGGGGCGATCTTCGTCGAAGAACTGGATCAGGTGCCGGACGACGTCATCGTGATCTTCAGTGCCCACGGTGTTTCCCAGGCCGTGCGCACCGAAGCTGCCGGTCGTGGCCTGAAGGTGTTCGACGCTACCTGTCCGCTGGTGACCAAGGTACACATCGAAGTGGCACGCTACAGCCGCGACGGCCGTGAATGCATTCTCATCGGCCACGCCGGTCACCCGGAAGTCGAAGGCACCATGGGCCAGTACGATGGCAGCAATGGTGGCGCGATCTATCTGGTTGAAGACGAGAAAGACGTCGCCGCCTTGCAGGTGAACAATCCTGAAAAACTGGCGTTCGTGACCCAGACCACCCTGTCCATGGACGATACCAGCCGCGTCATCGATGCCCTGCGTACACGCTTCCCGGCGATCGGTGGCCCGCGCAAGGACGACATCTGCTACGCCACGCAAAACCGTCAGGATGCGGTCAAGCAACTGGCCGACGAGTGCGACGTAGTACTGGTGGTCGGCAGCCCGAACAGCTCCAACTCCAATCGCTTGCGTGAACTGGCCGAGCGCATGGCCACCCCGGCCTATCTGATCGACGGCGCCGAAGACCTGCAAAAGAGCTGGTTCGACGGTGTCGAGCGAATCGGCATCACCGCTGGTGCCTCCGCACCGGAAGTGCTGGTGCGTGGCGTGATCCAGCAGTTGCAGGCGTGGGGCGCTACCGGCGCCGATGAACTGGCCGGTCGCGAGGAGAACATTACCTTCTCCATGCCTAAAGAGTTGCGCGTCCGCTCCCTGCTTTAACGCTTTTACCCCCCTGGGCACAGCGCCTGCTCAGCCTTATGGCTGCGCAGGCTGACGCGACCGGTCGCGGCCAGCACCACCTGGAGCTGAGTGACCGGTTCGCGGGCTGCGCAGATGTGCAATGTCCCCGCTTGAAAGGCCCGTCCGGGCATCTGTGGCTCGCCAATACTGTTGAAACGTATGTATCGCCTGACCGGCCAATTGCCGACAATCGGCACCCGAGTGCCACTCGCGCGCTCAACCAGCAGCGGATTGCTGTTGTCCTCCGCGCCTTTACCACTGATATCCAGAATGATCCGCCAGCCCTGACTCCAGTCGTCGTTGATGCCGTGAATCACTACGCTCTGGTTGCGTGTGATGGCAACGGTTCTGGCGTTGCGTATACCGCTGATAAGCGACTTTGCCACCTGCTCGCGATGGTTCGATTCAGTCAGTGCAGCAAACGCCGGACTGACCAACAGCAGAACAATCCCGACAATTGTCAGTCCCATGAGCAGTTCGATCAGGCTAAAACCTCGCTGATGCATGTCATCTCCCTCCCTGGAGTGCTGCGGCCCGCGCGATCCCTGCGCGAGTAATGGCAAAACAACCGAACACCTGCCGGTCGAATGTTCTAGCGTGTAGAAGCAGGTATAGCCGACGGCAACGGAGGGCACTGATGGATCATCGTACAAAAGGTTTCACACTGATCGAGTTGCTGATCGCGCTCGCGGTGCTTCTGATCCTGATCACGCTGGCCGTACCGGCGTTTACCCGTTCGGTGCAAATCACCAAGGCCGACACCGAAATCGGCGATCTGCAACGCGGACTCAATTTCGCCCGACTGGAGGCTATCGACCGTGGTGTCACCACCCGGCTGCGCCCGACGGCCGGCGGCAGCGTCTGGACCGGAGAATTAACGGTCTTTGACGGTACTGGCAATCCGGCCAATGTATTGCGGGTTGTTCCAGCGATGAGCAGCGGCGCGACTCTGACGCTAACCTCAGGAGTGACCGCCATCGATTTCAACAACCTTGGCGGGTTGTCGGCACCGTCCACGGCGGTGGTGATCAGCTACGTACGGGGGGCGCAAAGCAGGACACTGAATGTGTGTTTGAACGGACGAATTCTATTGGGTGGAAGCTGCGGATGAGGGGATGGAGCAAGCGTGCACAGGAGGGCATGACGCTGATCGAAGTCTTGGTTGCGTTGTTGATTCTGACGGTGGGGCTGTTGGGGGCTGCGGCGATTCAGCTCAATGCGCTGAAGTACACTGACAGCGCGCGGATGACCAGCCAGGCGAGTTTTATCGCCTACGACATGATGGACCGTATTCGCGCCAACTCCGGTGCCGACTACACCGTCACGCCTCCGACCTCAGGCAACCTGAGTGTCGCCCGGGATCAGGACCTCTACGACTTCACCACCAACATTGTCAATTTCGGCGGCGCCACGGCTACTGGCAGCGTTACGCTCAATCAGCGGGTGTACACCATCACCATCACCTGGGATGACTCGCGGGCTGCGAACATCGACAATTCGCGGCGAAGTTTCGTCCTGACCAGTCGCGCCACCGTCGATCCGGTCTCGACGCCATGAACCAGACCAACAGAGGTTTCGGCCTGATCGAGTTACTGATCGCCCTGGCGTTGAGTTTGGTCGTGGTCCTGGGCGTGGCGCAGATTTTCATCGCGGCCAAGAACACCTATGTCAGCCAGAACACCGCAGCCGCCATGCAGGAAGATGCGCGGTTCGTGCTGAGCAAGATGATTCAGGAAATTCGCATGGTCGGCATGTTCGGATGTCTGGGAGCGGTCACCGATTCAAGCTCGGCAGGTGACTTCAATGCCAGCCAGACAACGCCGATCAGTTGGGACAACGCCAGCCTCAAACTGACTATGGTGACTGCCGATGTTGGCGGCAGCGGCGGGGTGCCGACCTGGACGGTGGTTTCCGATTGTCGGAACAATGCAACGGCCTATACGGGCGCCCGAGTTCCGGCGTCGGGCGAGCTGGCGTTTCCGATCCGCCGCTTGATCTACAGCTTCAGCAACAATCAACTGCTGATGGGTGTCGGCACCGGCACGCCGACTCAGGCGGTGCTGGTGAACAACGTCAGTGCCTTCAACGTGAGCTTCGGCCTCGCCAGTTCCGCCACTGATGTGGCCGCCTCCAGTTACAGCAACAACCCCACTGATCCGGCGCGCATCCGTAGTGTTCGCCTGACGTTGACTCTCACCGACCCGAACAACCGGGTACGCAATCAAACCTTCAACGTGGTTGCCGCTCTGCGCAACCGCTTGCCATGAGGGGAGGGCCGATGAGTATTTCTTCCACGACCCCTCATGCCCAGCGCGGCATGGCGCTGTTGGTCAGCCTGGTGTTTCTCCTGGTGCTGACGTTGATCGGGCTTTCGTCGATGCAGAGCGCGACGTTGCAGGAAAAAATGGCCGGCAGCGTGATTCTGCGCAATCAGTCGTTCCAGGGCGCCGAATCGGCGTTGCGCGTGGGTGAAAGCGCGGTGCAACTGGAGACCTATTCGTTGCCGGTCTGCAGTGGCACCACCCAATGCGCGCCACCGGCCGAGTCGTCGACAATCACCGGCGCCGGCTTCAATTCCACCTCGGGGGTGACCTGGATCGCCTCCGGTAGCGGTTTTTACGGGGTGCAGAACATCGGCACCACCCTGACCGCCGTGAATGTGCCGAGCAACACCTCGACAACGCTGTACCGGGTGACCGCAGTCGGCATCGCGGGCAACTCGCGCAGTGTGGTGGAGAGTATCTATGCGAAGTACTGAACGGTACGCCGGGCTGTGGCGCCTGGTATGCGGCGCAGTGTTGGGGCTTTACCTGTCGGCGCCGGCCTATGCATTCACGCCATCGGATTCGCCGCTGTTGAACGCCGCCGCCGTGGCACCCAATGTAATGCTGTTACTCGATGACTCGGGGAGTATGAACAGCATTATCTGGGCGGCAGGCTTCGACCCAACGATCGCACGCCCCCCGGTGACTATTTGCCTCTCGAATGGTTCGTGCTTGAAAGGCCGGGAACTTGACATGACCGATAGCAGTATTTCCTTGTCGAGTTTGACTCGTGGAACATGCGGGAGGGATGGATGGTACGGTTTTTATAAAAACAGCTTCCTCGGTCTGGATTCGCTTTGCCTGAAGCTTCCCGATCCGGTAGGGCGCGAGGACACTCGCTATTCGGCGAAATACTTGTCGTATCTGATAAGCTTGGTCAACCATTCCGACCGGGATTTCACCGATGGCTCGATCCCCGATGATTACCGGATGAATGTGGCGCGCAACGTTTCCAAGGCGTTGGTGGCCAGCAACCGCTCGCTGCGCATCGGCCTGTCGACGTTCAACCTGGCTGTCGGAAACCATAAGAATGACGGCGGTTACATCGCCCGCTCGGTCAGTGATTTGTCGGCTGTCAGCGGCACCGTGACTCAGGCTCAGGCTGATACCAACTACAACGCATTGATCGCCGGAATCGACGAGCTGAGCGCGCAGGCCAATACGCCACTGGCTGAAGCCTATTACGAGATCACCCGCTATTTCCGTGGCATGGCGCCGTACAACAACTCGACGCCCACCTCCTATACCAGTCCGATTCAGTATCGCTGCCAAAGAAACTACGGGGTGGTGATTACTGATGGCCTGCCAACCTACGACCGAACCTTTCCGACCGACGATCCTCTCGGTGGCAGCCGCTTACCGAACTGGGACGGGATCAGCAATAACGATGGCGCCAACCTCTTCGGCGACGACGATGGCGATACCCTGTATCTGGATGACATCGCCAAGTTCGCCTTCGACATCGACATGCGCTCCACGGGGACCGATGCCGCGGGCAAAAGCTGGGACGCCCTGGATTTTCCCAGGCAGAACATGAATACCTACACCGTGGGTTTTACCGCAGCAAACCAAATGCTGGCGGACGCCGCGACCTACGGGCAGGGCAAGTACTACCAGGCGACTGAAGGCGCCGGGCTCAACAGCGCACTGTCTTCGGCCCTGAGCGATATCACCTCCAAGGCTGGCTCAGGTGGCAGCGGCGTGGCCAGCGGGACCACTCTGGCCAGCGGTTCGAGTTACTTTCAGACCAGTTACGATCCCAAGGATTGGCGCGGCACGATCAAGTCCTACGGGTTTACCTCCGCTGGCGCGGTTAACACCGCCTCGGTGTTGTGGACAACCGATACCGCCATCGTGCCCGGTGCCACGGCGCCGACCTACCAGTCCTGGAATACCCTGACCAATTCGGCTGTGACACTGGCCTACGCCAGTTTTTCCCCTGCCCAGCAAACTTCCCTCAACCAGAGTTTGCCCACCGGCATCACCGGCATCGATCTGGTGGAGTGGAGCAAGGGCACCAACAAGACCGGCCTGAAAGTGCGCAGTGTGCTGCTTGGCGACATCATCAATTCGCCGTTGGCCCTGGCGTCACCCACGGATAAAACCGCGTCCGATCTGTCAGGCGACACCACTTACAGCGCCTATCTGGCAACCAAAGCGGCAAGCATGAACGCCAGCCTCGTGGTGAACGCCAACGACGGTTTTGTAAACGTCATCAACACGTCCAATGGCACGCGGCGTTACGCTTTTATGCCGTCCAGTGTGTTGCCGTCACTGCGTTACATCGCCGACCCCAATTACATAAACGGGGTGAGCCACAAGTTTCTGGTGGACGGCCAGGTGGGCGTGTTCGATGCCCAGCTCAACAGTGCCTGGAAAACCCTGGCGATTGGTGGAACAGGGGCGGGCGGCAAAACCTTCTATGCACTGCAGTTGTTCGACGCCTCGGCCGGTAACGTGACTAACGCGTTGTGGGAAATCAGTGCGCCGACCACGGCAAATACGGAGAACGTTTTCAATGATCTGGGTTATGCCTACGCACGACCGGAAGTGGCACGCTTGGCCGACGGTCGATGGGCGGCATTCATCTCCAACGGTTATGGCAGCAACTCCGGGGTGGCAGCGTTGTACGTGGTCGATGTTCGCGACGGCACGTTGATCAAGAAAATAGTGGTCGACGGCGCCGAAACTACCAACGGCCTGTCATCGGTAAAACTTCGTGTCAACTCGCAGAATGTGGTGCAGGCCGCTTATGGTGGCGATTTGAAGGGGAGGTTGTGGAAGTTTGATTTGAGCGCCACCGCTCCGGAATCGTGGGACCTGGCGTTTTCCCGCCAACCGCTGTTTACCACCGCGGGTGGCGTCACCCAGCCGATCACCGCACAACCATTGCTGGCGGACAATTCGTTGGGAGGGAAGGAAGTGTTTTTCGGCACCGGTAAATTCAATGAGACGGCCGACAAGACCAACAAAGACCTTCAGGCTTTCTATGCCGTGTGGGATGCGGAAGGTGGCTCCGGAAAAATCACAACGTCCAGTTTGCAGGCACAGTCGGTGACTGGCGTGTTCTCCGGCAGCAGTGGGCAATTTATTACCACCAGTCAGAACGACGTGACCTATCCGGCGAAAAAAGGCTGGTACCTGCCGCTGGTGTACAACAACGTGCTAACCGGTGAACGGGTGATCAATCAGGCCAGTCTGGTGGCGGGCCGGATCGTGTTCACCACGGCCAGCGTGGACACCACCGACCCTTGCGCCAGTTTCGGTACCGGCAAACTGGTCGAGCTGGATGCATTCAGCGGTAAGATGCTCAATTACGCGGTGCTCGACACCAATGGTGACGGGCTGGTCGACAGCACGGATTCGATATCAAGCGGGGTGATTTTCACCGGTGGTATTCCGACACTGAACGCGATCGTCAACAATGCGTCCCGCAAAATTGTTAACAACTCCAGCGGTGGCATCAGCTCCCTGGTGGAAAAGCCCGGCAGCGGCGGCAGCCGTCGCATCATGTGGCGACAAATACAGTAAGTGAGAGTTTGAGGCATGCGCAGATCCAACCGAGGTTTTACCCTGATCGAAATCATGATCGTGATTGCGATCATCGGAATCGTTATCACCATTGGCTACCCGAGCCTCACCGAGTACGTGAATAAGGGGCGCCGCACTGAAGTCGCCGGCCTGCTCTCCGAACAAGCGCAGATCCTTGAACGCTACTATTCGAAGAATAATGTCTACACCAACGCCACCGGCCTGAGTGCCGGTAATGACTTCTACACCATCACCCCGACCCTGACCGATCAGACCTTCCTGCTGACGGCAGTGCGCAAGCCCGGCAAGGCCATGGCTGCTGACAAGTGCGGTGATTTCACCATCACCAACACCGGCGTCAGAAGCATGGTCAATGCCACGGCCGGATTGGTTGCCAAGGATTGCTGGGGTCGCTGAGTTCCTTTTGCGGGCGCCTTTTTGCGCCCTCTGTCTATTTAACGGTTGGATCAGAACATGACCAGGCAACAGCAAGTGGTGATTGTCGGCGGCGGCGTGATTGGCCTGCTGACAGCGTTCAATCTCGCGTCCGAAGTGCAAAGTGTTGTGCTGCTGGATCGTTCGAACGTCGGTCAGGAGTCGTCCTGGGCGGGTGGCGGTATCGTTTCGCCGCTTTACCCGTGGCGCTACAGCCCGGCGGTCACCGCGTTGGCGCATTGGTCCCAGGATTTTTATCCACAGCTGGGCGAGCGACTGTTTGCCGCCACGGGTGTCGATCCCGAGGTGCATACCACCGGGTTGTACTGGCTGGATCTGGATGATGAGGCCGAGGCGCTGGCCTGGGCTGAGCGGGAAAACCGTCCGTTGCGGGCTGTGGATATCTCGGCGGCTCACGACGCGGTGCCGGTGCTGGGGAGCGGTTTTTCCCGGGCGATCTACATGGCCGATGTGGCCAATGTGCGTAATCCGCGGCTGGTGAAGTCCCTCAAGGCTGCGTTGCTGGCGCTGCCGAACGTGACGATTCATGAGCAGTGTGAAGTCAGCGGGTTTATCCGTGAAGGCGCAACGGTGGTCGGGGTGCAGACCTCGGCGGGAGCGATTCATGGCGATCAGGTGGTGCTGACCGCGGGTGCCTGGAGCGGTGATTTACTCAAGAGCCTGGGCCTGGACTTGCCGGTCGAGCCGGTGAAAGGGCAAATGATTCTCTACAAATGCGCAGCGGATTTCCTGCCGAGCATGGTTCTGGCCAAGGGGCGTTATGCGATTCCCCGGCGCGACGGGCACATTCTGATCGGCAGTACGCTGGAGCATGAAGGCTTCGACAAGACGCCAACCGAATCTGCCCTGGAGAGCCTGAAGGCGTCGGCGGTGGAGTTGATTCCTGCACTGGCGGATGCCGAGGTCGTGGGGCACTGGGCCGGGTTGCGACCGGGCTCACCGGAAGGCATTCCCTACATCGGTCGGGTGCCAGGGTTCGAAGGGCTTTGGCTCAATTGCGGGCATTACCGTAATGGTTTGGTACTAGCGCCGGCGTCGTGTCAGTTGTTTGCGGATGTGATGCTGGGGCGTGAGCCGATCATTGATCCGGCGCCGTATGCACCGACTGGACGTATCTGAGACTCAATCGAGTCCCAGTTTCTTGAGCCTGTAGCGCATCGACCGAAATGAAAGATTCAACCGCTGAGCCGCCGCCGTGCGGTTCCAGCGGGTTTCTTCCAGGGCCTGGAGGATAAGGTTGCGTTCGACGTTTTCCAGGTAGTCTTCCAGGTTGTCGATCTGCGTCAGGTCCGGCACACCACCTTCCGGGTTGCAGTTGCCTTCGGCCAGTCGCAGGTCGCTGGCTTCAATTTGTTTGTTTTCGCACAGCGTGTGCGCCCGTTCGAGCATGTTCTCCAGTTCCCGGACGTTGCCGGGGAAGCGGTAGCTTTTCAGCGCGTCGAGGGCTTGGGGGTGGAGTTTTGCAGCGGGCTGGCCAGTGCTGATAGCCAGGCGTTTGAGCACATGGCTGGCGAGGGATTCGATGTCGTCACGGCGTTCGCGCAAGGGCGGCACCCGTAGTTCGATCACGTTCAACCGGTAGTACAAATCCTGACGAAAACGTTCGGCGGCGACTTCGGCGTCGAGGTCTTTGTGGGTGGCGCAAAGGATACGCACATCGACCACGGTTTCCTGCTGCTCGCCGACACCGCGAACGGCTTTTTCCTGTATTGCCCGTAGCAGTTTGACCTGCATCGCCAGCGGCAAATCAGCCACTTCGTCGAGGAACAGGGTGCCACCATGGGCGGCCTGGAACAGTCCGGGTTTGTCTTCGATGGCACCGCTGAAGCTGCCTTTGCGATGCCCGAAAAACTCGCTTTCCATCAATTCCGACGGAATCGCCCCGCAATTGACCGGGATAAACGGTTGGCTGGCGCGGGGTCCTTGCTCATGGATCAGTCGCGCGACCAACTCCTTGCCACTGCCGGATTCGCCGCTGATGTACACCGGCGCCTGGCTGCGGGCCAGTTTGTCGATGTGTTTGCGCAAGGCGCGCATGGGCGGTGAGTCACCCAGTAGCCGGCGATCGATGGCGATGCCGGTGCCGCCCGGCGCAGGCAACCGAAGCGCGCTGCTGACCAGTTCTCGCAAGCGGGTGAGGTCCACCGGTTTGGTCAGGAAGTCGAAGGCGCCGGCCTTGAGGGCGTTGATCGCCGTTTCCAGGCTGCCATAAGCGGTGATCATTGCCACCGGTACGTTTGGGTGGCGTTGCTGGATGTGTTGCACCAGCTCAAGGCCGGTGCCGTCCGGCAAGCGCATGTCGGTCAGGCACAAATCGAACGTCTCTCGCGACAGCAGGGCCTGGGCTTCGCCGAGGTTGCGGGCACTGAAGGTGTAGAGTTTCATCCGTCCCAGGGTGATTTCCAGGAGTTCGCGGATATCCGGTTCGTCGTCGACGATCAGGACTTTTTGCCGTGGGCTCATGTTCAACTTTGTTTCCGTCCGTGAGCAAAAGTGATGCGAAAGCAGCCGCCGCCTTGGCGTGGTTTGAAGTCTAGGCGGGCCTGGTTGCTTTCGCACAGCTCACGGGACAGATAAAGCCCCAGGCCGGTGCCTTGGGGGCTGGTGGTGAAGAACGGTTCGAACAAGTGCACGTGATGCTCCGGTGCCACGCCGCGGCCATCGTCCAGGATCTCGAGGATCGGCAGCAGGCTGTCCGGGTCGACGAACAACTCGAGCCAGACCTGTGCCAGGTCGTGATTCAAGGCGCTATGGCGCCAGGCATTGCGCAACAGATTGTCGAGAATCTGGGTCAGCTGGTCTGGATCCATCAGGGTTTTGAAGTCTCCTGAACCGATGCGCAGATGAATCTGCTGATGCTCGGTCGCCCCCTCGCGGGTTTCGTTGACGAACTGCTCCAGCCACGGCTTCAGATCAAGCCGTTGCGCTACGGTTTGCTGGCGGCGGGACAGTTGCAGGACGTTTTCGATAACCCGATTCATTCGCTGAGAGTGGTCTTGAATAATCTGTGTCAGACGTCGATCCGCGCGGTTCAGTTCCTCTGATTCCTGCAATAGCTGCGCGGCATGACTAACGGCGCCCAGTGGATTGCGGATTTCATGGGCGATACCGGCGGTCAGGCGACCGAGGGCGGCGAGCTTCAGTTGCTGGGCTTGTTGGGCGATTTGCGCGAGGTCTTCGAGAAAGACCAGGGTCTGGTGGTGAGGGCTTTGGTCCAGGGCAATGAAGCTCGGTTGCAGCTCCAGACCGCTACTGGCGACTTTCAGGCTCTGGGGGCGCAGCGTCGGATTGTTGAGCCACAGTTGCAGGCGTTCGACCAGGCTGGGTAAGTAGTCGTCGATCAGCTGGCCTGCAAGATTTTCCCTGCCTAACAGGTTCAAGGCGCTGTGGTTGGCCAGTTGAACCCGCCGCTTGTCGTCGAGTACCAGGATGCCGGTACGCATGCGTTGCAGGATCAGTGCGTTGAGGGCTTCGAGGCCGACGACTTCGCTGGCCCGTTGTTCGGCGAGGGTTTCGCTGACCTCCAGGCGTCGGCTCAGCCCTTGCACCAGCAATGCCGCAGCAAAACACAAGGCGCCGAGCGTGCCGACTTGCAGGTAGTCGTTGGGGGTGGCGGGATGGCTGAAACTCAGGAGGAAGCTCAACCCGACGATGCCGAGCGCGCCAACGGCGGCAATCAGCAGTCCGATGCGCCCTCGCAACAAGGTGTTACTGATGGCTACCGATACGATCAGCAAGTTGCCGATGGCGCTGGCCACACCGCCGGCGGCGTAGAACAGACCGCACAGCAGCAGGACGTCGGTCAGCGCCAGGCTGAACAGTTGCGTCGGGCGCCGGGTGTTCCCGAGGAATACCACCAGCAGGATATTCAGCACCAGGTAAAACCAGCTGCCACTGCGCAGCAGGTCGTCATTGCTGAACGTCAGCAGCTGGTTGTCCATGTTGCTGGAGATCAACAGCACCAGGGTGATGCCGATGCTCAAACGGTAAAGGTGATAGAGGCGCAGCAGTCGCTGGGCCTGTTTGCTGCCGGGACTGGAGGTCTCAGCGATCACTGGAGCCCGGGCCTTGCTCAAGATGAGCCTGGCTGCAATACCACTGTTGTTGAAGGCTCAGCGCGCGGTCGCGTGGCAGGTGTACGCCGCAATGGGCGCAGCGGACCATCGGGGCCGCTTCCAGCTCGGCAGAGGACTTGGGCACAGAAGCCTGGCCCTTGAACTTGCGCCAGAACCATACCGCAGCGGCAATCAGGGCGATCCAGAACAGTAAACGAAGCATGATGAGCAGCTATTCGACGAGTGATGAGCCAGTTTAGCCAAGGACATGACCAGCGCACAGCGTAATCATCGAGCCCATAAAAAAGGAGCCTCGAAAGGCTCCTTTTTGTACAACCCGATGCGTCAGTCAAACACGCCGAAGGTCATGTAGCTGAACCACGAGCGGTCGCTGTTATTGGCTTCGGACTCGTGTTCCTCTTCTTCGATCACGTCGCCATTTTCATCTTTAGGCTTGAGATCGTTCGGAATCGCGTCCTTGGCGTCCTGGAACTGCCGCTGCACGTCCTGGTTGGCGCGGGTTTCGCCCGGCGGCAGCGGTGGACGGGATTCGATCAGGCCCAGGGTGGCCTTGCTCAACCACGACCGGTTGTCGGCTTCGTCCATCGAAGGCTTGAACTGACCGTCGTCCAGGCTTGGATGGTTCGGGTAGTTGAGCTTCAGGGTTTCGAGGCTGGTGGCGGCCAGGTCGTCCAGGTGCAGACGCTGGTAGGCCTCTGTCATCACCGCCAGGCCGTCACCGACCGAAGGGGTTTCCTGGAAGTTTTCCACCACGTAGCGACCACGGTTCGCGGCGGCGACATAGGCCTGACGGGTCAGGTAGTAGTCGGCAACGTGAATCTCGTAGGCCGCCAGCAGGTTGCGCAGGTAGATCATGCGCTGCTTGGCGTCCGGCGAGTAGCGGCTGTTGGGGAAGCGGCTGGTCAGCTGGGCGAACTCGTTGTAGGAGTCGCGAGCGGCGCCCGGGTCACGCTTGGTCATGTCCAACGGCAGGAAGCGCGACAACAGGCCGACGTCCTGATCGAAAGAAGTCAGACCCTTGAGGTAATACGCGTAATCCACGTTCGGGTGCTGCGGGTGCAGGCGAATGAAGCGCTCGGCGGCAGACTTCGCAGCTTCAGGCTCGGTGTTCTTGTAGTTGGCGTAGATGAGCTCGAGTTGAGCCTGATCGGCGTAGCGACCGAACGGATAACGCGACTCCAGCGCCTTCAGCTTGGCTGTGGCGGCGGTGTAGCTATTGTTGTCCAGATCGTGCTGAGCCTGCTGGTACAGCTCGACCTCGCTCAGGTTTTCGTCTACGACTTCCTTCGATGAGCAAGCAGCGGTCAATGCGAGGATGGCGATCAGCAGCAGGTGTTTCACTTGCATGGCGGCTTGCGTCCCTATGACGGCCGCTGTCTTGGGCGGGGCCGTCCTGTTATGATGAGCGCCCCGTTGAATAGCCTCGGGGCAAAAGACGCCGTATTTAACCACAAGCGCGCAGCCGAAACCAAAGGCTGTGCCGACGCCTAGTCTGAGCATGTCCGATAAAATTGAACTTCGCGCAGAGGTGCCGTCCGAATTGGGCGGCCAACGCCTCGATCAAGTCGCCGCACAATTATTCGCTGAGCACTCGCGCTCGCGCCTTTCCGCCTGGATCAAAGACGGCCGCCTGACTGTGGATGGGGCGGTTATCCGCCCGCGAGACATTGTTCACGGTGGTGCCATTCTTGAACTCACTGCCGAGCAGGAAGCTCAGGGCGAATGGATCGCTCAAGACATCGAGCTGGACATCGTCTATGAAGACGACGACATCCTGGTGATCAACAAACCCGCGGGTCTGGTGGTGCATCCTGCCGCCGGTCACGCTGATGGCACCTTGCTCAACGCCTTGCTGCACCACGTGCCGGACATCATCAATGTGCCCCGCGCCGGTATCGTGCATCGCTTGGACAAGGACACCACCGGTCTGATGGTGGTGGCCAAGACCATTCAGGCGCAGACACAGCTTGTCACGCAATTGCAGAGCCGCAGCGTAAGCCGGATCTACGAGTGCATCGTGATCGGTGTGGTGACTGCCGGCGGCAAGATCAACGCGCCGATCGGTCGTCACGGTCAGCAACGCCAGCGCATGGCCGTGATGGAAGGTGGCAAGCAAGCCGTCAGCCATTACCGCGTGCTCGAGCGTTTCCGCTCCCACACGCACGTGCGGGTGAAGCTGGAAACCGGTCGTACGCACCAGATTCGTGTGCATATGGCTCACATCAACTACCCGTTGGTCGGAGATCCTGCCTACGGCGGTCGTTTCCGTATTCCGCCGGCAGCCAGTGTGACCATGGTCGAATCGTTGAAGGCGTTCCCGCGTCAGGCGCTGCATGCGCGGTTCCTGGAGCTGGATCACCCGACCACCGGTAAACGCATGAGCTGGGAATCGCCACTGCCGGACGATTTCGTCTGGTTGCTGACGCTGCTCAAGCAAGACCGCGAGGCGTTCATCGGATGAATGACTGGCTGATTCCCGACTGGCCTGCGCCTGCCGGGGTGAAAGCCTGCGTGACCACCCGTGCGGGCGGCGTCAGTCTGGCGCCGTTCGACAGCCTCAACCTCGGCGATCACGTCGATGACAGCCCCGAAGCTGTTGCCGAAAACCGCCGTCGCCTCACCGATCATTTCTCTATTCAGCCGGCCTGGTTAAAGCAGGTTCACGGCATTGTCGTGGCCCACGCAGACCCAAGCCTTACGGCCACTGCCGATGCCAGCTGGACGGCAACGCCCGGTATCGCCTGCACGGCGATGACCGCGGATTGCCTGCCGGCATTGTTTTGCGACCGTGCAGGCACTCGCGTCGCGGCGGCCCATGCCGGTTGGCGCGGGTTGGCGGCGGGTGTGCTGGAGGCGACCCTCGACAGTCTGGCCGTGCCACCAGAAGAAGTGCTGGTCTGGCTCGGCCCGGCCATTGGCCCGCAAGCCTTTGAAGTCGGCCCTGAAGTGCGCGAAACCTTCGTCGAGCAATTGCCCGAAGCCGCTAAAGCGTTTGTACCGAGTGCAAATGCTGGCAAATTCATGGCCGACATCTATGAGTTGGCGCGTTTGCGTCTGGCGGCTCGCGGTGTCACTGCTGTTTATGGTGGCGGTTTCTGCACCGTGACCGATCCTCGCTTCTTTTCTTACCGCCGCAGTCCACGCACCGGTCGGTTTGCCTCCCTCATTTGGCTGTAGTGCCCTGTCTCACAAATACTGTTCCTTTTTGACGGTGTCTGTTGCCGTCATGCTGCGTTGCCGCTCCTCGCCATAGCGGGCTATGACTCGTCGCGGCGCCTTGCCTGACGACAACAGCCACTCGCCAAAAGAGGAACGTATTCGTGAGACAGGGCACAAACGCTAAACTTCTCTGATCTGCATCAATTGAGCGACGCTTGAAACTCCCAGAATCGACCGCATCTATAACGGTATCTGGCAGGTTTCTTCATTCAGGATGTTTTATAGGTCCGGCCTGCTCAAAAGGAAGGTGACCCATGCGTATAGACCGTTTAACCAGCAAGTTGCAGTTAGCCTTGTCCGACGCCCAATCCCTGGCCGTCGGCCTCGATCATCCGGGCATTGAACCGGCGCACTTGATGCAAGCCATGCTTGAGCAGCAGGGTGGTTCGATCAAACCCCTGCTGATGCAGGTGGGCTTCGACGTCAACAGCCTGCGTAAAGAGCTGACCAAAGAGCTCGACCAACTACCAAAAATCCAGAACCCGACCGGCGACGTGAACATGTCGCAGGATTTGGCGCGCCTGCTCAATCAGGCCGATCGTCTGGCCCAGCAGAAGGGCGACCAGTTCATCTCCAGCGAACTGGTGTTGCTCGCCGCCATGGACGAGAACAGCAAGCTCGGCAAATTGTTGCTCGGCCAGGGCGTCAGCAAGAAAGCCCTGGAAAACGCGATCAACAACCTGCGTGGTGGTGAGGCCGTCAATGACGCCAACCACGAAGAGTCGCGCCAGGCGCTGGATAAATACACCGTCGACCTGACCAAGCGTGCCGAAGAAGGCAAGCTCGATCCGGTGATCGGCCGTGACGACGAAATTCGCCGGACCATTCAGGTCCTGCAGCGCCGCACCAAGAACAACCCGGTGCTGATCGGTGAGCCTGGCGTGGGTAAAACCGCCATCGCCGAAGGCCTGGCCCAGCGCATCATCAACGGCGAAGTGCCGGATGGACTGAAAGGCAAACGCCTGCTGTCCCTGGACATGGGGTCGCTGATTGCCGGTGCCAAGTACCGTGGCGAGTTCGAAGAGCGCCTCAAATCCCTGCTCAACGAACTGTCGAAGCAGGAAGGGCAGATCATTCTGTTCATCGACGAACTGCACACCATGGTTGGCGCCGGTAAAGGCGAAGGCTCGATGGATGCGGGCAACATGCTCAAGCCAGCATTGGCGCGCGGTGAGCTGCACTGCGTCGGCGCGACCACGCTCAACGAGTACCGCCAATATATAGAGAAGGACGCGGCCCTCGAACGGCGCTTCCAGAAAGTGCTGGTGGATGAGCCGAGCGAAGAAGACACCATCGCGATTCTGCGTGGCCTGAAAGAGCGTTACGAGGTTCACCACAAGGTGGCGATCACCGACGGCGCGATCATCGCTGCGGCCAAGCTCAGTCATCGCTACATCACTGACCGTCAGCTGCCGGACAAAGCCATCGACCTGATCGACGAAGCGGCCAGTCGCATCCGCATGGAGATCGACTCCAAACCGGAAGTGCTCGATCGTCTGGAGCGTCGTCTGATTCAGCTGAAGGTGGAATCCCAGGCGCTGAAGAAAGAAAGCGACGAAGCCGCGATAAAACGTCTGGAAAAACTCCAGGAAGAAATCGTCCGCCTCGAACGTGAGTACTCGGACCTCGAAGAAATCTGGAACGCGGAAAAAGCCGAAGTCCAGGGTTCTGCTCAGATCCAGCAGAAAATCGAACAGTCCCGTCAGGAACTGGAAGCTGCCCGCCGCAAAGGCGACTTGAACCGCATGGCCGAGTTGCAGTACGGGATCATCCCGGACCTGGAGCGCAGCCTGCAAATGGTCGACCAGCACGGCAAAACTGAAAACCAGTTGCTGCGCAGCAAGGTGACCGAAGAAGAGATTGCTGAAGTCGTTTCGAAGTGGACCGGTATTCCGGTGTCGAAAATGCTCGAAGGCGAGCGCGACAAGCTGATGAAGATGGAAAGCCTGTTGCACCAACGTGTGATCGGCCAGGACGAAGCGGTGATTGCCGTTTCCAACGCCGTGCGGCGCTCCCGTGCCGGGTTGTCCGATCCGAATCGCCCGAGTGGCTCGTTCATGTTCCTCGGCCCGACCGGTGTCGGTAAAACCGAGCTGTGCAAGGCGCTGGCCGAGTTCCTCTTTGATACTGAAGAGGCGATGGTGCGGATCGACATGTCCGAGTTCATGGAAAAACATTCCGTGGCTCGTCTGATCGGGGCGCCACCAGGCTACGTAGGCTATGAAGAGGGCGGTTACCTGACCGAGGCAGTGCGTCGCAAGCCTTATTCGGTGATCCTCCTGGACGAGGTCGAGAAGGCCCACCCGGATGTCTTCAACATCTTGCTGCAAGTGCTGGAAGATGGCCGACTGACCGACAGTCATGGCCGCACGGTGGATTTCAAAAATACCGTGATTGTCATGACCTCCAACCTCGGTTCGGTGCAGATCCAGGAATTGGTCGGTGATCGTGAGGCTCAGCGTGCGGCAGTGATGGATGCGATTTCCACGCACTTCCGGCCGGAGTTCATCAACCGGGTCGACGAAGTGGTGATCTTCGAGCCATTGGCTCGGGATCAGATCGCGGGCATTACCGAGATCCAGTTGGGTCGCCTGCGCAGTCGCCTGACCGAGCGCGAGCTCAAGCTTGATCTCAGCCCTGAGGCCATGGATAAGCTGATCGCGGTGGGTTACGACCCGGTTTACGGCGCACGGCCGCTCAAACGAGCGATCCAGCGCTGGATCGAGAACCCGCTGGCGCAGCTGATTCTGTCCGGTCGTTTCATGCCGGGCGATACCGCCAAGGGTGTCGTGGAGAACGACGAAATCGTCTTCGTCTGATCCACGGCGGCAGCAAAACCTGTGAGGCCTCGCATTGCGAGGCCTTTTTTTCGCCAGGCTGTTGAACTGAAAGGAAAAGGCTTGTAAAGTGCGCCCCGCAGTAAGTCGCCCTGAAGGGTTCCAGCTCCCCAAGCAGGAATCTGAAATAAGTTGCAAATCATTAACTTGAAAG
Source organism: Pseudomonas sp. Irchel s3h14 (assembly GCF_900187425.1). Lineage (GTDB taxonomy): Bacteria > Pseudomonadota > Gammaproteobacteria > Pseudomonadales > Pseudomonadaceae > Aquipseudomonas. Next base: position 8,982 of record NZ_FYDJ01000013.1, on the reverse strand, counting down.
CAATTTAGGGGGTTGACAGAGGTGCTTAAGATTGTAGAATAGCGCGCCTCAGACACACGAACGCAGCGATGCGAACGGGTCGAAGAGAACGCAAAAAGCTTCATCGTTGTAAATTGAAATATGTAGTTCCGTGATAGCTCAGTCGGTAGAGCAAATGACTGTTAATCATTGGGTCCCAGGTTCGAGTCCTGGTCACGGAGCCAATTTCAAGCCGGGGTATAGCGCAGTCCGGTAGCGCGCCTGCTTTGGGAGCAGGATGTCAGGAGTTCGAATCCCCTTACCCCGACCATTTTTGGGTCGTTAGCTCAGTTGGTAGAGCAGTTGGCTTTTAACCAATTGGTCGTAGGTTCGAATCCCACACGACCCACCATTTTTGAAACCAGTTCACGCTGGGATCAGATCTTAAGATCAGAGGCCAAAAGCACTGATCGAAGAAGGCGACTTTTTAAAGGTCGCCTTTTTATTACCGGGGTATAGCGCAGTCCGGTAGCGCGCCTGCTTTGGGAGCAGGATGTCAGGAGTTCGAATCCCCTTACCCCGACCATATTAAAAATCCTCGTATCGAAAGATACGGGGATTTTTTTTGTCTTCGAAAAATGTTCCAGACGCAAAAAAGCCGCGCTTCTCGACGGAAAAGCGCGGCTTGGTTCTCAGACGCTTAGGCGCCGTCTTGGTCTTTCAAGTGCTCGAACAGGCCTTTTGGCATTTTCTTGCCGTTGGCTTCGAAGTTGGCCTTCACGTTGTCGAAAGCCTCTTGCTCGTCGATGAAGCCGTCATGGTTGGTGTCGATCTTGTCGAAATTGGATTTCGGCGCGACTTTCTGGAATTCCGCACGGGAGACCTTGCCGTCGCCATCGGTGTCGGTTTTTGCCATCGACGCATCGCCACACTTGCCTTCGCCACATTTACCTTCAGGCGTCTTCACCACCTGTTCGGCCGAGGCCAGCAGGTAGCCCTGGGTCAGAGGTTGCGCGGCGAACACAGAACCGGTCAACATCATGCCACCGGCCAAAACAGCGCCGAGCAAACCGATAGTGTTTTTGGTGGTACGGGACATTTCAATACTCCTGGGTTGCACGACACAACCGTTCGATAAAGGACGCCACGTAAGTGCGGCGATAACCGTAGCGGGCGGGGAGCCTTGCTCGGGTGTGGCCATTTAGCGGGCGTGGTGTATCGCTACTGTGTCGCGCAAGGGGGAGTTTGTAAGCGAAGGGGATGAAACGGCGGGAGAGATACAGTAAGACACAGATCTACAAGGCACTGACTAACAAATGTGGGAGCGGGCTTGCTCGCGAAAGCGGTGGGTCAGGCAACATTTACGTCGACTGACACGCCCTCTTCGCGAGCAAGCCCGCTCCCACACTTGATCGCGTTAGTGAAGCTTCAACCGCGGCTCAGTCCCGCGCCCGATCTTGCTCCCCAACATCAACATCGCGGTGCGAAACGCGCCATACAGTGCCATCTGGTGCATGCGATACAGCGACACGTAAAACATCCGCGCCAGCCAGCCTTCCAACATCACGCTGCCGGTGAGGTTGCCCATCAAGTTACCCACAGCTGAAAAACGCGACAGCGAGATCAGCGAGCCGTAGTCGGTGTACTTGTACGCAGGCAGAGGTTTGCCTTCTATCCGCAGTTTCAGCGATTTGGCCAGCAACGAAGCCTGCTGATGCGCAGCCTGGGCGCGTGGCGGAACATTGCGATCGGTGCCCGGCTGCGGGCAGGCTGCGCAGTCACCGAAGGCGAAGATGTTTTCGTCGCGGGTGGTTTGCAGGGTCGGCAGCACTTGCAGCTGATTGATCCGGTTGGTCTCCAGGCCATCGATGTCCTTGAGGAAGCCCGGTGCACGAATCCCGGCCGCCCAGACTTTCAGGCTGGCATTGATGACTTTGCCATCGGCGGTAATCAGGCTGTCGGCCGTCACTTCGCTGACGGCGGCATTGGTCATGACGTTGACCCCGAGTTTCTCCAGGGTTTTATGCACAGGCCCGCCGATACGTTCCGGCAGGGCTGGCAGCACCCGTGGCCCCGCTTCGATCAGCGTGATGTGCATGTTTTCCGGTTTGATCCGGTCCAGGCCGTAAGCCGCGAGTTCATGGGCGGCGTTGTGCAGTTCGGCAGCCAGTTCGACCCCGGTAGCACCGGCGCCGACGATGGCCACGCTGATCTGTTCGACCTTGTCGGTCTGCCCGGCATGGGCGCGCAGGTAGTGGTTGAGCAATTGCTGGTGGAAACGCTCGGCCTGTTTGCGGGTGTCGAGGAACAGGCAGTGTTGCGCCGCGCCCTGGGTCCCGAAATCGTTGGTGGTGCTGCCGACCGCGATCACCAGCGAGTCGTAACCCAGTTCACGGGCCGGGACCAGCTCCACGCCGGCTTCGTCGTAGGTGGCGGCCAGCTGGATTTTCTTCTGTGCGCGATCAAGCCCGCTCATGCGCCCCAGCTGGAACTCGAAGTGGTTCCATTTCGCCTGGGCAACATAGTTGAGTTCGTCTTCGGAAGAGTTCAGGGAACCTGCCGCCACTTCATGCAACAGCGGTTTCCAGATGTGGGTCAGGTTCGCGTCGACCAGCATCACACTGGCCGTGCCGCGCTTGCCCAGAGTCTTACCCAGACGGGTAGCCAACTCCAGACCGCCGGCGCCGCCGCCAACGATGACAATACGATGAGTCATGGGGATATCTCGCAAGGCTAAAAGAAATCGGTGCAATTACCCGAGCGAGCGCGATGCTGCTCATAGCGTCAGGTAACTGATAAATCGGCTCAACAGGCCTAAACCAATGGTCACTGCCAACACCACCACCAGGAGCATCCACGGCCGGAAAGGCCGGCGCTCGACTTGGTGCTGGGACAGTTGCAGGTACTCTTCGACATGCTTTTGGTCGTCGGGGTTCAGGCGGCTGGTCATATTGGGCCTCGTCAGGGGTAGACGTTGCTAAATGTGTAGAAGCTACAAGCAGGCTGCTGTGCAACACGTTAGCCCACATTGAACGGAGCATAGCCGCTGGCAGGAATGGGCTCGACGCTCACCGTATCGTCCAGGCGAATGATTCCACTTTGTAACACTCGGGCGGTGATTCCGCCATGTCCGCGAACCGCCTGAAAGGTCCCGGGGCCGAGGTTGTTCTCGAGGCGGGCGCAGGGTTGGCACCAGCCGGTGGTTTCGAAAATCGCCTGGCCAATCCTGAAGCGCCGGCCCTTGAGACTGAAGAGATTGATGCCGCTGATGACGATGTTGCGTCGCAAGTCCTGTGCTAACACCGGCTGATCCGTCGGGCGGCCCATCAGCGAATTGATCACCGCCAGATGCTCCCATTGAATCAGCGTGACCTGCCGAGCATTGCGTACGCCGGGACGCGCGTGATCACCGGTCAAACCGGCTTCAAGCCGCGCCTCCACGGCATCGAGTTCGATCATTTGAGAACGTGACTGCGGCCGCACGCCGATCCAGCGAACGCGACCCGTTTGCGGCACTTCGGCAATCAGTTCCTGCAACGGACTCACAGGCTGATCCCGACGTCGAAAACAATGCTGCGACCCAGGTTGCTGCGCAGGAAATCCGGCGCATCCGGGTGCGCGAACAGCACGCGGGCGAAGGTCGGACCGACCAGCGACAACGAGCGCCAGCCCTGGCGCAGGTATTCGGTCGGCGGCGGGAAGTGGCTGTTGAGGTCCAGCACTTCGCGCTTGAGGCTGGCGAAGGCGATGATGTCCAGTTCGCCCAGGTCCATGCCGCGTTCTTTGTAGTTGTGCGCTTTTTTGCGCAAGGTCGGCGCCAGTCTCAGCAAGAATTCATTGGCCGGGATGCGCCGGGGCTTGGCCTCGCGGCGCACCAGCGAACTCAGGGAAAACGCGCTGCGTCGTCGTTGCAGTTCATCGCGCCATTCGTCATTGAGGCGTCGGCCTTCATCGAGCACGAAAAACACTTCGAAACTGGCGTCACGAAACAACACGTCCGGCGGCTCCCCGGCCGGGGCGAATTCGTCGGCGCGATAGGGAATGTTCAGGCCTTGCAGCAGGCGCTGACAGACCCAACGCTCACGCTCCCATTTGCGGGCATTGGACAGGAACGCGTTGGCTTGCTCGGCCGCGATGGTCAGCAGGCGTAAATAATCTGAGTCATCCATAAGCCCAAGCTTAGCGTTCAAATGCGATCGCAAAGAAGACAGTTTATCGGAGAGGGTCAGATCTGCCGGATCTGCGGCGCGCCATGCCCGCAACACTCCTCATCCCGCCCCCTGTTCAAGGCATTGCACAAAACGGATAGCGATCTGCGCAAAGCGGATATTGCCCCGTGTCTGGCGTCTTTACCCTCGGCTGTACGGACGTTAGCCGTGTTGCCGACGCTCTTAAAAAATAACAACAAGAGATAAATGCCATGCGCAAGATCGACGTACATGAGGTTATCGACAACGCACGATTCAACCGCTTTCACTGGATGGTGCTGTTCTGGTGTGCCCTGATCATCATTTTCGACGGTTACGATTTGGTGATCTACGGCGTGGTGCTGCCGATGCTGATGAAAGAGTGGGGGCTCAGTCCCCTGCAAGCGGGCGCACTGGGCAGTTATGCACTGTTCGGGATGATGTTCGGCGCGCTGTTTTTCGGCCCGCTGTCGGACAAGATCGGCCGCAAAAAAGCCATCACGATCTGCGTGATGCTGTTCAGCGGTTTTACCGTGCTCAATGGTTTTGCCCGCAACCCCACCGAGTTTGGCCTGTGCCGGTTCATTGCCGGGCTTGGCATTGGCGGGGTGATGCCCAACGTCGTGGCACTGATGAACGAGTACGCGCCGAAGAAAATCCGCAGCACGCTGGTGGCGATCATGTTCAGCGGCTATTCGGTGGGCGGCATGCTCTCGGCGGGGCTCGGTATCGTGTTGATCCCGAGTTTTGGCTGGCAATCGGTGTTTTACGTGGCAGTGCTGCCGTTGCTGTTGTTGCCGTTGATCATGTACTTCCTGCCCGAGTCGGTGGGTTTCATGCTGCGTCAGGGGCGCAATGAAGAGGCGCGCAACATCCTGCAGCGGGTTGACCCGGCTTACGTCGCGCAAACCGGCGATCAGCTGCACATGAGCGAAGTGAAGGGCACCGGCACTCCGGTGTTGCAACTGTTTCGCGAAGGTCGTGCGCTGCGCACGCTGATGTTGTGGCTGGCGTTTTTCTGCTGCTTGCTGATGGTCTACGCCTTGAGTTCCTGGCTGCCGAAACTGATGGCCAACGCCGGTTACAGCCTGGGCTCGAGTCTGTCGTTCCTGCTGGTGCTCAACTTAGGCGCCATTTTCGGCGCGGTCGGCGGCGGTGTGCTGGGTGACAAGCTCAACCTGCCGCGGGTATTGGCGGTGTTCTTCGCCGTGGCTGCGGTGTCGATCACCTTGCTGGGTTTCAACAGCCCGATGCCGCTGTTGTACCTGCTGATCGCCATTGCCGGCGCCACCACCATCGGCTCGCAGATTCTGTTGTACGCCTGCGCCGCGCAGTTCTACTCCATGACCATTCGCTCCACCGGTTTGGGTTGGGCCTCGGGTATCGGGCGCAACGGCGCCATCGTCGGACCGCTGCTGGGCGGTGCGTTGCTCGGGATCAGCCTGCCGCTGCAACTGAACTTCATGGCCTTTGCCTTGCCCGGTGCGGTGGCCGCGATTGCCATGACCGTGTTCGCCATCAGCAGTCGGCGCAATGCTAAACAAGCGCTGTCGGGCCTGCGCCACGGTTCGCCCGATGGGTCTGTTGGCGAAGCTTCATGAAAACGTTCGTCCGGGATTTTTCCCTGTCTGCGGCAGTCGCCGGATTTATCGCCACGGTGATTTCCTACGCAGGCCCATTGGTGATCATCTTTCAGGCCGCCGAGACCGCGCACCTCTCGCGAGAGGTGCTGTCTTCCTGGGTCTGGGCGATTTCCATCGGCAGTGCCGTGCTCGGCATCGGTCTGAGCCTGCGTTACCGCGTCCCGGTGATCATCGCGTGGTCGGCGCCGGGGTCGGCGTTGCTGGTGGCGCTGTTGCCGGGAATCTCCATGCCGGAAGCGGTAGGCGCGTATCTGGTCAGCAGCCTGATTATCTTTCTGGTCGGCGTGTCCGGGGCGTTTGACCGGATCATCGGCAAACTGCCGGCGGCGATTGCGGCAGCGATGCTGGCGGGGATTCTGTTCAGCTTCGGCACCGGGTTGTTCGTCTCGTTGCAGGGCAAGCCGTTGCTGGTGCTGGCGATGTTCGCCACGTACCTGATCTGCAAACGGCTGATGCCGCGGTATGCGGTGTTGATGGTGCTGCTGGTGGGCTGCTCGATGGCTTTTCTCGCCGGTGATTTGCACAGCGAAGCGTTGGTGATCGGGTTGGCCACGCCGGTGTGGATAACGCCCGCGTTCAGCCTGAGCGCGACCCTGAATATCGCCTTGCCGCTGGTGATGGTGGCGCTGACCGGACAGTTCGTTCCCGGCATGGCGGTGCTGCGCGCCAGCGGTTACGCAACACCGGCCGGCCCGATCATCGCCAGCAGTGCGGTGGGCACGGCGCTGTTGGCGCCGTTCGGTTGCCATGGGCTGAATCTGGCAGCCATCACCGCGGCGATTTGTACCGGGCGCGAGGCCCATGAAGATCCCGGCAAACGCTATGTGGCCGGGGTTGTGGGCGGGCTGTGTTACCTGGTGCTGGGGATCTTCGGCGCCACCCTGGTTTCCCTGTTTTCGGCGTTCCCCAAAGAGCTGATCGCGGCCTTGGCCGGGCTGGCGCTGTTTGCTGCGATTGCCGGGGCGTTGGCCGGCGCAATGGCCGTGCCGAGTGATCGCGAAGCCGCGTTGGTGACCTTTCTGACCACCGCGTCGGGCATGTCGTTGTTGGGTTTGTCAGCCGCCTTTTGGGGGCTGATTTTCGGCATGGTCACGCACTTGTTGTTAAACGCCCGTCGTCCTGTTCCCCGCCGCGAATCCGCTGCGGCTGAAGCACTTCAACCTGTCGATTAATAAAAATAAGAGAAAAAACGATGAAACAGATTCTTCCAACAACCGGTTCAGTGTTGTCCATGGCTGTCGTCTCGAGTTTCTCCGCCGGTGCGATGGCGGCCGAGAGTGGCTTCATCGAAGACACCACCGCCACCTTGCAAGCACGCAATTACTACTTCAGCCGGGACTTCTCCGACATCGTCGGAGCCAACCAACAATCGAAGGCTGAAGAGTGGGCGCAGGGCTTCATCCTTAACGTCAAATCCGGTTATACCCAGGGCCCCATCGGTTTTGGTGTGGATGTCATTGGCCTGCTCGGCCTCAAACTCGACAGCAGCCCGGATCGGGTTAATACCGGTTTGCTGCCGGTAAAGGATGACGGGCGCGCGGCGGATGATTACAGCCGACTGGAAGGCGCGTTGAAGGTGCGTGTCTCCAAAACCGAACTGAAGGTGGGTGAGCTGCAACCCAACTTGCCAGTGCTGGCCTTCAGCGATATCCGTTTGCTGCCGCCCAGCTATCAGGGCGCGAGCATCAGCTCGAACGAGATCAACGGCCTGACCTTACAAGGTGGTCACTTGAACTCGACCAGCCTGCGCAACGAGGCTGGCGACGAAAAGATGCAAGCCATGCTCGGTCACGTACCGCAGCGTCAGGTCAGCAGCGATGGCTTCAACTTTGCCGGCGCCGATTACGCTTTCAACGATAAGCGCAGCTCGGTCAGCGCCTGGTTCGGGCAACTGGAAGATATCTACAACCAGCGTTTTCTCGGCCTCAAGCACAGCGAGCCACTCGGTAACTGGATCCTGGGCGCCAACCTTGGTTATTACGATTCGCGCGAAGACGGCAAAAAGCTGCTGGGCAACATCGACAACCAGGCGTTCTTCTCCTTGCTGTCAGCCAAGCGTGGCGGCCACACGTTCTATGTCGGCTATCAGGGCATGTTCGGCGACAGTGCCTTCCCGCGAGTGTTTGCCAACATCAGTCCACTGGGTAACGAGGTGCCGACCTACGAGTTCGCCTTCACCGATGAGCGCTCCTGGCAGGCGCGTTACGACTACGATTTCGCGGCCCTCGGCGTACCGGGGCTGACCAGCACCGTGCGCTACATCACCGGCAACAATGTCGATACCGGCAAAGGGTTCGAGGGCAAGGACCGCGAACGCGATCTGGACATCGGCTATGTGCTGCAGAGCGGCAGCCTCAAAGGCCTCGGGATTCGTGTGCGCAACGCGATGGCGCGCTCCAACTACCGCAGTGATATCGACGAGAACCGCTTGATCCTCAGCTACACATGGACGCTGCTATGAACCCTGAAAAAGAACAGGCGAAACGAATGATCGTGTGAGTCGTGCAGCGTGCCAGTGATTACAGGTTGCTCGTGCAATCACCCATGACCTCGTACGTCACGCGATGGGTCTGGCCTTGATGATCGACGTACTCCATGGTCGCAGGCACAACCCCGCAGGCGGTCGCAGTGTTCGACACTGAAACCACTTCGGCGATGTCCAGCGGCTGTGCCGGGTTGTACGAGGTAGCGGCGGGTTCGTTGCCGGCGGCCATGGCCGAGGTGGCGACAACGGTCAGAAACAGGCTGATCAGGGTTTTCATTTTTCCGTGCTCCGTGTTGATTCCGATACCTGAATTCTAGTCTTTGCCCGCGATCGATAAAGGGGGCTGGGTTTGATTCAGCGTTACAGAAAGCGTAACAATCGCTGGCTCTTTTTGATCGGGTGTATATCCGTTTTTGCGGTAACGGTCGCTGGCGGTTTCGCTTTTACAGCGAGTCACTTTGGAAAAGCCCCAAAGTAACCAAAGGGCTCTTGCCCCTGTCGTTCGGTGCCTCGCCTAGGCTCGGCATGCCCTCGCTCCGGTCCTGCTCCGTGGGCCCGCCGCCATCGGCCATCCATGGCCGGGGGCGGCTAACCCGGCATCCATGCCGGGTTGCCCACTGCGCAGAACCTCCACTCGGCCTCTCGATGGGGCGGTGCATCAAGATCAAAAGCTGCAGGCGAGCTAACGCTCGGCCTGTTGAGTGGTGAG
>NZ_FYDJ01000004.1 GCF_900187425.1 Pseudomonas sp. Irchel s3h14 | reverse complement strand
AATCGCCGGTCAACGTCCCTGCGAATTGGTACGCGCCGTCGCCATCCGGTGAGGGCACCAGCTCGGTGAGCGTGCCGGTCCCGGTCGCGGTCGTGTTGTCTGGCCTGACGATGGTGAACTGGCCATTCACCAACGAGATATTCAGACCGGTTGCACCCAGCCCGTCGGCTCCGGCCGTATTGTTCCAGAACCCGTATTGCGCAAGGACGCTACCGGTCCCGATCAGGTTGCCGAACGAGAGTGTTGGGCCGTCGTCCTTGAACACCAGGTTCTGCCCGATGTTGAGGGTCGCCTGGGCGCTGTCACCGTCGCCATCGGTCTTGGTCGCCGTCAGCGTCACCAGATTGTCCGCCGATAGAGTCTTCGAATCATCGGGATTGGTGGCATCGGGATGCACTACGGCGCGGATCTGGTCGAGCGTGACGTTGCCATTGGCGGCGACGCTGACCGTGAATACCAGCTGGTTGGTCGTGGCCGTGCGGCCTTCGACCACGCCGGCGTTGAGCGACAGGTTGACCGCCTCGTTGGTGGCCGTGTCGGTCAGCCCGGAAGCCCCCGCCACCACGCCCAGCGCATAGGTCAGTGTGCCGGCGCCATCAGCGCCAAACGCCGAGGTGAAGTTGGCGGCAAAGCTCTGGGTGGCGTTGGTTGCCAGGGTTGTCTCGTCTACCGTCAGCGTCGGCTCCGCGCCGGTGGTGCTGATGCTCGGCCCGTCGTCCTTGAACACCAGGTTCGACCCGATGTTGAGGGTCGCCTGGGCGCTGTCGCCGTCGCCATCGGTCTTGGTTGCTATCAGCGTCACCAGGTTGTCCGCCGACAGAGTTTTCGAATCATCGGGATTGGTGGTGTCGGGATGCACCACGGCGCGGATCTGGTCGAGCGTGACGTCACCATTGGCGACGACGCTCACTGTGAACACCAGCTCGTTGCTCGTGGCCGTGCGGCCTTCCACCACTGTGCCGTTGAGCGACAGGTTTACCGCCTGGCCGGTGGCCGTGTCGGTCAGCCCGGAGGCACCTGCCACCACGCCCAGCGCATAGGTCAGCGTGCCGGCGCCATCAGCGCCAAACGCCGAGCTGAAGTTGGCGGCAAAGTTCTGGGTGGCATTGGTCGCCAGCACCGTTTCATCGACCGTCAGCGTCGGCTCGGCGCCGGTGGTGCTGATGCTCGGCCCGTCGTCCTTGAACACCAGGTTCGACCCGATGTTGAGGGTCGCCTGGACGCTGTCGCCGTCGCCATCGGTCTTGGTTGCCGTCAGCGTTACCAGATTGTCCGAGGTCAGAGTTTTCGAATCATCGGGATTGGTGGTGTCGGGATGCACCACGGCGCGGATCTGGTCGAGCGTAACGTCACCATTGGCGGCGACGCTCACCGTGAATACCAGCTCGTTGCTCGTGGCTGTGCGGCCTTCGACCACTGTGCCGTTGAGCGACAGGTTTACCGCCTGGCCGGTGGCCGTGTCGGTGAGCCCGGAGGCACCCGCCACCACGCCCAGCGCATAGGTCAGCGTGCCAGCGCCATCAGCGCCAAACGCCGAGGTGAAGTTGGCGGCGAAGCTCTGGGTGGCGTTGGTGCCCAGCAGCGTCTCGTCCACCGTCAGCGTTGGCTCCTCACCGGTGGTGTTGATGCTCGGCCCGTCGTCCTTGAACACCAGGTTCTGCCCGATGTTGAGGGTTGCCTGGACGCTGTCGCCGTCGCCATCGGTCTTGGTTGCCGTCAGCGTCACCAGATTGTCCGCCGACAGAGTCTTCGAATCATCGGGATTGGTGGTGTCGGGATGCACCACGGCGCGGATCTGGTCGAGCGTGACGTCGCCATTGGCGGCGACGCTCACCGTGAATACCAGCTCGTTGCTCGTGGCCGTGCGGCCTTCCACCACTGTGCCGTTGAGCGACAGGTTGACTGCCTCGTTGGTGGCTGTGTCGGTCAGCCCGGAGGCGCCCGCTACCACGCCCAGCGTATAGGTCAATGTACCCGCGCCATCGGCGCCAAACGCTGAGGTGAAGTTGGCGGCAAAGCTCTGGGTGGCGTTGGTTGCCAGGGTTGTCTCGTCCACCGTCAGCGTTGGCTCCTCGCCGGTGGTGTTGATGCTTGGCCCGTCGTCCTTGAACACCAGGTTCTGCCCGATGTTGAGCGTCGCCTGGGCACTGTCACCGTCCCCATCGGTCTTGGTCGCTGTCAGCGTTACCAGGTTGTCCGCCGATAGAGTCTTCGAATCATCGGGATTGGTGGTGTCGGGATGCACTACGGCGCGGATCTGGTCGAGCGTGACGTCACCATTGGCGGCCACGCTGACCGTGAACACCAGCACGTTGGAGGTGGCCGTGCGGCCTTCGACCACGCCGGCGTTGAGCGACAGGTTCACCGCTTGGCCCGAGGCCGTGTCCACGAGCCCCGATGCACCGGCAATCACGCCCAGCGCATAGGTCAGTGTGCCAGCACCATCCGCGCCAAACGCCGAGCTGAAGTTGGCGGCATAATTCTGGGTGGCGTCGGTGTCCAGCAGCGTCTCGTCCACCGTCAGCGTTGGCTCCGCGCCGGTGGTGTTGATGCTTGGCCCGTCGTCCTTGAACACCAGGTTCTGCCCGATGTTGAGGGTCGCCTGGACGCTGTCGCCGTCGCCATCGGTCTTGGTCGCCGTCAGCGTTACCAGGTTGTCCGCCGACAGACTCGTCGAATCATCGGGATTGGTGGTGTCGGGATGTACCACGGCGCGGATCTGGTCGAGCGTGACATCGCCATTGGCGGCGACGCTGACTGTGAACACCAGTTGGTTGGTCGTGGCCGTGCGGCCTTCGACCACTGTGCCGTTGAGCGACAGGTTGACTGCCTCGTTGGTGGCTGTGTCGGTCAGTCCGGAGGCACCGGCCACCACGCCCAGCGCATAGGTCAGTGTGCCGGCGCCATCAGCTCCAAACGCCGAGGTGAAGTTGGCGGCATAGTTCTGGGTGGCGTCGGTGTCCAGCAGCGTCTCGTCCACCGCCAGCGTCGGCTCCGTGCCGGTGGTGTTGATGCTCGGTCCGTCGTCCTTGAACACCAGGTTCTGCCCGATGTTGAGGGTTGCCTGGGCACTGTCGCCGTCGCCATCGGTTTTGGTCGCCGTCAGCGTCACCAGATTATCCGAGGTCAGAGTTTTCGAATCATCGGGATTGGTGGTGTCGGGATGCACCACGGCGCGGATCTGGTCGAGCGTGACGTCACCATTGGCGGCCACGCTCACCGTGAATACCAGCTGGTTGGTTGTGGCCGTGCGGCCTTCCACCACTGTGCCGTTGAGCGACAGGTTGACTGCCTCGTTGGTGGCCGTGTCGGTCAGTCCGGAGGCACCCGCCACCACGCCCAGCGCATAGGTCAGCGTGCCGGCGCCATCAACGCCAAACGCCGAGCTGAAGTTGGCGGCGAAGCTCTCGGTGGCGTTGGTCGTCAGCACCGTCTCGTCTACCGTCAGCGCCGGCTCCGTGCCGGTGGTGCTGATGCTCGGCCCGTCATCTTCGAAGATGATCTTGGAGCCGATTTCGGCGCTCGCAACAGAGGCCTGGAGCAGCTTGAAGCCACCGATATCAAAATCGGCGTGGTCATTGCCCCTGGCGTCGAGGGCCGCCCCGTTCTCGACGAGCACGCGGTTGTGTTCCGACGTTGTGGTGTATTCAATCTTGTAGCCGGCTTTAACGCCGGTGATGGTTGCAACCCCACCAGTAAAGCTGATGGTAATGGCCGGATCATTCTCCGGTCCGGCTGAGTTCTCGATCACCGCCCCGGTGCTGATGTTGATCACGCGAACATTGGTGATTGCAACCGACGTATCACCCACATATCCGTTGATGAAATTCACGCCAGGTTCAGCAGCGGTGCTGAATGCACTGACTTTTACGACTGCACTCTTGCCGCTTTGCAGCTGCACGACGTCGAAAGTGGCCGTCTTCGTATTGAAGACGTTGGTAAAGTCAATGTTGGATTCGAGATCTGCTTCGTTCTGATCCAGGTTGGGAATGGTCACATTCTGCCTGGCACCCGTGACGAACGAAAAGCGGATGCCTTCCTGTTCCGTAATCATCTGGCTGTTGGTGCCGAAGGTGGTCGGGCCACCTGCCTGGCTGGTATTGATCGTGTCGCCAGTGTTTATATTGACGCCACTTGACTGGTCGGCGGGGTTCTTCCCGGTGGCGATGATCGTGGGATCGGTAATCCGCAAGACACCACCGTCGTCGACAACTGTCGGGGTCGCCGTCGTGAACATCAGGAAGAGGTTCTGACCGGAGGGCGCATTGGCCAGACTGAACACCAGATCCTGACTGGCTCCAATGAAAACCTTATTCAGCAGATTGAGCGGATCATCGGGGTTCGGATTAATTAGATTTTTGAGCGGTTGGTACTGCACGGTCCAGATCTTGCCGCCCGTGACCGGCGTTCCGGTTTCTTCAATATAGGCAGCGAACACGATCGCGCCGGTTGGGCCCCCGGCTCGGCCCAGAACGATGTTGTTGTTCGTATCCGTATAGAGAAGGATGCTGGTGCCATCGAGGGTATCCAGTTCGCTGTCCACGCCATTGAGCGGTGCGCCAGTGCTACCGACGAAGCTGATATCGATAATGCTTCCTCCGGGCGCAGCGGTGAGGGTGAACGCATCGCTGCCCGTGTTGCCCACGGCACCGGTATAACCACTCAAGGCCGCCCCCGTTGCGGCACCTGCCCCAAGTGCGGTCAAGCGGGTAGAGAAGATCGAGGGCAGGGCCACCAGAGTGTCGTTGTCGTTAGCGTCTTCCGCAGGGCTTGGAGTGGCGGTGCCGTTCTGCAACCCGGCCGTTTCGTCCAGCGTAACGTTCACGCCGGTCGCCACGACGCTCAGAGCGTTGTCCGTAAACGACGTTGTCGCCACTGAGTCGTCACTAGTACCGAACACACGATCGTCGCCCGCAGAGGCCGCGGTGAGCAGAAACGTCGCGCCTGCCGAGTCGTCGGGATTCACGTACCACGAAGTCGTGACGCTGCCGTTGACTTGGCCGTCGAGATCGCCGGCGCCGCCGTCGGTCACGTACCAGGGCTCGTGTCCCTCGCCGGTGTCGGTATCGAGCACGTCGTCGGGCGTGCCCCATAGGTTATCCGCACCGGCGCCGGTGGCGTGGTCCACTTCGAGCTTCACGGTGCTGCCGGCGGCGAAACCGCTGGCCGTGATGGTGGCGGTGCTGCCGGGTGCGTAGTCGCTCAGGTCGGTGGTGACGGTCGGAGTAGGGTTGCTTGTTAGCGCTGAGTTTTTCTTATTAATAGCCATGATTTTCTCCAGAGCAACTCGGGCCATCGAGGCCTGACCGTAGACTTTGTACTGCTATAAGCTGTAACTATGTGTAAGCACCGGGGATTGCGCATCGGCCGATACTCCCAAGCGGGGTGGGAGTTTCAGACTACTTGGGAGGGGAAAACGGGATGAGGGATGAGGGATGAGGACGCGAAGGAGCGCTGAGCTCGGCAGCCATTGCTTGATGAGCCGAAGGCCACGGCTCGAACCTGTGGGTACGATCCGCTCAGCCGCGTTTTTTGGGGGGGCCGGGCCGCGGTCCGACGAAGAAACCGCGGCGGCCGATCAATCAGGCGGCGGGGAGCAGGCCTTTCTGTTTGGCGACATGAGTCGCCAGTGCATCCATCAAGTCCGGGGACAGGCAGTCATAGGGTTCCAGGCCGATCGAGCGCAGGCGCTCGCGGATAGCCTTCATTTGCGCTGGCGGTGTGCCGGTTTCGATGATGGAGGACACGAACGCCGCGAATCCCGGCGCAGCCCATCCGCTCTGGGGAGAGAGCTCGGTGTGGACGAAGTCCAGGCCATAAAATGCATGGTCCTTGTTCTCGATGCGCCCGAAGAGATGGGCGTGGCACTGCTTGCAGGCGTGCCGCTGGATGGTGGCGGATTCGTCGACAATTGCCAGTTTTTCACCGTGGGCAGTGACGCTGACCTTATCCCGAGGTACCACGGCGATGACGGCGAATGTCGCGCCTTGCGGTTTCCAGCATTTGCTGCAGCCGCACGCGTGGTTATACAGGGTTTGTGCGTCGATCTTGACCTCGACCTTGTCGGTCGCACACAGGCATTGCAGGGTGCCACCTGAGAAATTCGCGGCGGCGGGTTGGATACCATTGTCCAGTGCAGGGTGAAGTTTCAAGGTGCTCACGTTGGCTTCTCCGTTACAGGGTGTCAGACGAAAGTGCGTGGGGCCATGCACCAGGCGACGGTGCAGATCGATTGCCTTCATGCATCAGGTCGAACGCTTCATTGATACGTTCCAGCGTCATGGGAGTGAGTGACGAAAGACGCCAATTCAAGCTCGCCATTCATCGCATCCTAGACCATCTTCGGCAACTGGGTGCGGCACTTGACGCCTCCAAACGCTGAGACTTTGATTTGCTTAAAGCTTTGGATAGTAGTGGGGAATGCAACATTCCCGCCCGTCACCCACATGGAAACCCGGCCCGTCAAACCGGCACTAACCCGTGGTTGCGTGGTCAGTAAGTGGCGCCTGAAGCGACGAGGATCGTCTCTGATAGCGGCGCATCCGGCTACGTTTAGTGTTTTCGCCAATGCCTCAGGGCAAAAAAACCAGCGATGGATTGCGTCTTGGACCGACTTTTCCTTTTGCGGGCGACACTCTATGGGTTTGCTTCTCGATCCGCGTCATGACATTGATGCCGCTTTATTAAGCTATCGCCGGGTGTTCTGGTCGCTGGCGCTGTTCAGTGGGGTGATCAACCTGCTGGTGCTGGTGCCGTCGCTCTACATGATGCAGGTGTACGACCGGGTCCTCACCAGCCGCAACGAAACCACCTTGTTCATGCTCACCTTGATCGCCCTGGGGCTGTTCATGTTCAGCGCCCTGATCGAGTGGGTACGCGGCGAGGTGATGATTCGCATGAGCGCGGGGCTGGACGATGCCTTGGGCGAGCGGATTTTCGACGCTGCCTTCGCCCGCAGCCTGCGCGAGCACAACGCCAACCCGGCGCAGGTGCTCACCGATCTGGCGACGTTGCGACAGTTGATCACCGGCCAGGGCCTGATCGCCTTGCTCGATGCTCCGTGGTTGCCAATCTTCCTGCTGGTGGCGTTCATCTTTCATCCCTGGTTCGGCGTACTGACGCTGGTTCTGGCCCTGGTGCTGATCGGCCTGGCGCTGTGGGGCGAGTTGGCGACTCGCACACGCTTGGGCGAAGCCAATCGCCTGGGTGTGCAGTCGTCGATCTATGTAAACAGCACGTTACACAATGCCGAAGTCATCCAGGCCCTCGGCATGCTCGGGCCGTTGCGCCAGCGTTGGAGCCTGCTGCAGCAACGCATCATTGCCGCCCAGGCCCATGCCAGCGACCGCGGTGCGCGTATCACTTCGATGACCCGTTTCGTACGCATCTCCGGACAGTCTCTGGCCCTGGGCCTGGGGGCGTTGTTGGTGCTTGAAGGCCAATTGTCGGCAGGCATGATGATTGCGATGTCGCTGCTGCTGGGGCGTGCCCTGGCCCCCGTGGAAATCGCCATTGGCTCGTGGAAACAATTCAACTCCGGCCGCCAGAGCTATCAGCGCCTGAGCCAACTGCTTGCCCAGCATCCGCGCGAGCGCCTGCGCATGCCTTTGCCACCGCCCACCGGGGCAGTGCGCCTGGAGCAGTTGTATGTCGGCCCGCCCGGCGCCTCGCAACCGATCCTGCGGGGCATCAATTTCAGCCTGGCCAAAGGTGATGTGCTCGCCATCGTCGGCCCCAGTGCCAGTGGTAAATCAACGCTGGCCAGAGCGCTGGTCGGGGTATGGCCGGCCATGGGCGGTTCGGTGCGCCTGGACGACGCCGAGATCAGTCAATGGTCCCACGACGCCCTGGGCCCGCACCTTGGATACCTGCCGCAGGACATCGAGCTGTTCGACGGCAGTGTAGCCGACAACATTGCCCGCTTCGGCGAGCAGGACGCCGACAAGATCATCGCCGCCGGGCGTCACGCCGGCATTCACGAGATGATCCTGAGGTTTCCCAAGGGTTACGACACGCCGCTGGGCCCCGGCGGGCTTGGCTTGTCCGGTGGGCAGAAGCAACGCCTCGGCCTGGCCCGCGCGCTTTACGGGCACCCGGCGCTGATCGTGCTCGATGAACCCAACTCCAACCTCGATGAAGCCGGAGAGCTGGCGCTGGTGCAGGCCATCAGTGTACTCAAGGCTGCTGGCAGCACCGTGGTGCTGATTACCCACCGGCCTAATGTGCTGGCGGTGGTCGATCACATCCTGGTGCTCAAGGACGGCACTCAACAAGCATTCGGTCCACGGGATCAGATGCTCAAGGCATTGATGCCGGGGCCAAGACCGGCCGCGGTCAAGGAGACTGGCGAAGATGCATGATCTGACCCCAGAGCAGGGCCTGAGCGTGCGCGACGCCACAACGCTGCCCAGCGCCAGTACCGACGCCGGTGGCGCGGCACGCTATGGTGTGGGTTTTCTGGTCCTGACGCTGGGCGGTTTCCTGCTCTGGGCCTGCCTGGCGCCGCTCGACCAAGGTGTCGTGGGCAGCGGCACCGTGGTGGTAGCGGGCGAACGCAAGGCTGTGCAGTCGTTGGTCGGCGGGGTGGTGGAAAAGCTGCTGGTCAGCGATGGCGACCGCGTCACCCAGGGACAGCTGCTGGTGCAGCTCAATACGGTGCAGGCGCAGTCGCAACTGGACGTGACCCTGGGCAGGTTGCTCAACGATCGCAGTGTCGAGGCGCGGTTGATAGCCGAGCGCCTGGGCTCAGCCGAGATTCAATGGCCCGCTGAACTGCTGGAACATGCCGACGAGCCGCGGGTCAAGGCCGCCATGGCTTTGCAGAGCCAGTTGTTTCTGACCCGCCGCGAAGAACTGGGCAGCCGCTTGCAGATCATCGAACACGAAGCCGCGGCATTGCAGCAGCAATTGCGCGGCTACGAAGGCGTCAAGCGCAACTACGACGCGCAGATGCGCTTCCAGCAGCAGGAGCTGGAAGGCCTGCGTGATTTGGCCCGTGAAGGCTACGTTCCGCGCAATAAGCTCTTCGAGTCCGAGCGCAACGCAGCCCAATTGGCCGGGCAGATTGCCTCTGGGGTGGGCGATGTCGGCAGGACCCGCCAGGCGATCAATGAAAGCCGGCTCAAGGCCTTGCAGGCGCAGCAGGAATTTCGCCGCGATGCCGAAACCCAGCTCAGCGAGGTCTCTGCCGAGGCGGCAGGTTATGCCGATCAGATTCGCGCCTTGCAGTTTGAAGTCGACAACGGTGCGATCCGTGCGCCGGTGTCCGGGCAGGTCATGGACGTGAGCATTCATACGGTCGGGGGCGTTGCCCAGGCCGGACAGACCCTGATGCAGGTGGTTCCGCTGGATGCGCCGATGGCGATCACTGCGCGTTTCGAGCCGCTGATGGCCAATAAGTTACGCCCGGGGCTGCCGGTGCATGTGCATTTCACCGCGCTGCAACGGGTGGATACGCCGACGGTCACCGGCACGGTGACTACGGTGTCGGCGGACCAGTTGATCAACGAACAGACGCACCAGCCGTACTTTTCCGCCAAGGTCGAAATTCCCGCCGACACCGTCGCCTCGCTGCAGGCCGCCGGCCTGCTGGTTCGCCCCGGCATGCTCGCCGATGTCACGGTGGTGACGGGGGAACGCACCTTGATGAACTACCTGATGAAACCTTTGCGTGAGCGCTTGCTTGCGGCCTTCAAAGAGGAATGAGCATGATCGACCTCTGTCGCTATCGCTCCCGTGTGCTGCTGGGTTTGTTTACCAGCTGGGCCGCGATTAATCCCGTGTGGGCCGCTGAAGGAGGCCTGAGCCTGACCGCTGCGTACGACGCTTCGCGCGCCAATGACCCGACCGTGCAATCGGCGGCCCATGCCTTTGATGCTTCGAAGCATGAAGAGGCGATTGGCCGCGGCGGCCTCTATCCGCAAGTGTCGTTGACGTCGCGCTACGGCTACGGTGGGCGTACCGATGGCGGTGACGACCGCAGCTACGTCGACAGTAACGATTTTCAGGCGAACAACGTCACCCTGGCGGCGCAACAACCGCTCTATGACAAGGGGCGCTGGGCGGCGTATCAGGAGGGCAAGGCGCGGGGGCAGTTAGGTACCCAGCTATTCGACGTTGCCGGCCAGACCCTGTACGACCGGGTCGCCAAAGGCTATTTCGACGTCGCCCGGGCCGAAAACGAGATCAAGTTGATCGCCCAGCAAAAGGCTGCCATCAATGGGTTGGTGACGCAGAGCAAAAAGCTTTATCAAGGCGGGCAGGGCGCGATCACCGACATTGATGAAGCCCAGGCGCGGCTAGATCTGGTGGAGGCCCAGGAGGCCGAAGCCCAGGCCCGCCGCGTGGCTGCGTTGCGGGCATTGTCCGGTCGCGCCAGCGTGCCCATCGATGACATCCAGCCGATGCGAGAAGAACTCGCCGCCGGTAGCCCGATCCCACCGGAGCAGGATTTGCCGTACTGGACGGCGATTGCCCGTGAAGCCAGCCCCGAGCTGGCAGCCCGGCTGGCAGCGGTGAAAGTCGCCGAGGCGCAGGCCGACAGTCAGCGCGCCGGGCATTATCCGACCTTGTCGCTGACCACCCAGCTAACCCGCCGGGAAACACGCCAGTACCAGGAACTCGATCCACGCCAGGACACTTATTACGTGGGGGTGCAGCTGGATATTCCGTTGTATCGCGGCGGGGCGGTACGCGCCTCGGTGGCGAAGGCCGAAGCGCAACTGGCCGGTGCCCAGTCCGACTACGATGTGCAGCGTCAACAGTTGGCCGAGGACATCGAAGCCGATTATCTGGGCGTGGTGGCCGGGTTCACCAAGAGCAAGGCGATGCAGCGGGCGGTGGAGTCCAATCAGCGGGCCCTGACCTCGACGGAAAAAGGCTTTCAGGGTGGAGTGCGTTCCACGGTGGATATTCTTGATGCACAGCAGCGGGTGTTCCAGGCCCGCCGAGACCTGCTCAACACCAAGCTCGAAATGCTGCAAAGCTATGTGAGCCTGCACACCCACACCGGCCAGATGAACCGCGGCGTCCTGGAGCAGGTGCAAAGCCTGTTTTGAAAAGCCCAAGTCCCGGCTTTCTGCATCATCACCCTCGCCACAAAACCCTTGTGGGAGCGAGCTTGCTCCGGGCGGCGTTCCGACGATTACGGTGTGTCAGCCAACATCATTGCTGAATGTACCGCCGTCATCGCGAGCAAGCTCGCTCCCACACGTCAGGCTGTAAAGTCGCTGGCGTGCAGCTCCTGGACGCCCACCAATTCGAATTCGAACTCGGGGGTGGCGTCGGCGTTGACACTGCCGTAGAGAATGCCATCGGCAAAGCGCAGTTGGCCGGTGGCGTTGGAGGGGTCGAAGGCGTTGCTGCCGATGAACGTGAAGGCGTCGACAGTGGCGGTCAGCGGGTTGGCGTCCAGGCCGGTGAAATCCAGATGATCGCCCTCGGTGGTCTTGAAACCGCTGATCACATCGCGCAAAGCCCCGACGCCCATGTCCGACAGCGCACCAAACGCGTAGGTATCCGCGCCGGTGCCACCGGTGAGGTTGTCGGTGCCTGCACCGCCGATCAGCCGGTCATCGCCCGAACCGCCCACCAGCGTGTCGTTGCCCGCACCACCGTTCAGAACGTTCGCGGCGCTGTTGCCCGACAGACTGTCGGCGTAGGCGCTTCCCGTCAGGTTTTCGAAGAGTTTCAAGGTGTCGAGTCCGGAACCCACGGTGTTTTGTTGCGCTGACGTCGAGAGGTTTACGGTAACGCCGGACAGGGCGCGTTCATAGGACACCGTGTCAATGCCATCGCGCCCGTCCAGCACGTTGTTGCCGGCTCCGGCGAACAGCGTGTTGTCCAACGCGTTGCCCGTGCCATTGGCGGCGCCAGTGCTATCGATATACAGACGCTCGACGTTGTTGCCGAGCGTATAGGCCGCCAGGCTGCTGTGCACGCTGTCGATCCCTCCAGACACCGCATTGCTGTTGATTTCGATCACTGCGTCGTCGGCGTTGTCGACAGAGTAGGTGTCGTTGCCATCGCCGCCGCTCATGCTGTCATCCCCTGCGGCACCATCGAGTACGTTATTGGCGGCATTGCCGGTGATGAAGTTGTGTCGCTCATTGCCGGTGCCGTTGATGCCCGACACGCCGGTGAGCATCAGGTTCTCGAGATTGGCGCCCAGGGTCCAGCTGACCGAGGCCTGCACCGTGTCGATCTGCGAGGTCGAGGTGTTGGTTTCCACCACGCGGTCTAACGCGTTATCGACCACATAGATGTCGTTGCCATTGCCACCGGTCATGGTGTCGGCGCCCAGGCCGCCATCCAGTGTGTCGTTGCCCGAACTGCCCACCAGGTTATCCGCCTGGCTGGTACCGGAAATCATGTTCTGAGCGTTGTCGAAAATGTCCTGCACGCTGTTGTTGTCGTTGGGGTTGCCCTGGAAGCCAAGGTCATTGGCAATGTAGTCGGCCAGGCGCTGGCCGACGATCTCCGCCGACTCCTCGTGCAGGTGCCAGACGTCGTCGGGATACGCCAGCGGATCGACTTCGTGGCGCAAGGGGAGGTCGGTGTAGTCCACCGCCAGCTTGACGTCGGCGCGCTCGGCGGCGATGGCTTCCTGGGCGGCGCGGACATAGCCAACCCCATCGACGATGGAGGCAATCTTTTCTTCCGAATAACCACGGGCACGCGCAGCGTCCTGTTCGTAATGACCTGTTTCCATCAAGTACACGCTGAAGTTGCCGAACTGGGCATGCAGGTAATCAAACACCTTCAGGGTCGCGGCCTTGTAGGCCGCTGCTGCCGCTGCTTTGTCCGTGGCTCGAGCGATCTCCTGGGCGGCTTCCTCGCCCTGGCCCCAAATGATGCCCATGGTGACGTTATTGATGGATTGCAGTTCGGTGAGCTGGTCCCGCAGCAGCGTCACGGCGCGCAACAGCGCAGCTCCGGGCTGGTTGGTGTCGGTCAGCCACCAGCACAACTTGAGTTCCTCGGCGCTGAGAGTCGACAGGCCGGTGACCGTGCTGCCGCCCACCGCGATGTCGATGCCGTTGCCATCGGCATCGGTGAACTGGCTGCGCACGTCATAGGAGGTGTAGCGGTCCAGGTCGTTGACCAGCATCGAGGTGCCGGACTGATTGTCGTCCTCCGTCATGCGTAGCAGTCGCGCATTGGATTGGCCTAGGGTGGGCAGGTAGAGGATGTTCTGCTGGGCGCTCTCGCCAAACACGAAGTCGCTGGCGGTCAGGGTGTTGAGGTAGTTGCCGCTGAGGGCGATTTCAAAACGATTGCCATCGGCATCCGCTTCGGCGGACTTGATGTAGGTCTTGTCGCCGGCCACGTTGAGGGTCATGTACAGCGTGCCATTGCTGCCATCGCCGAGGCCGATAACGCCCAGGCCCGAAACATCGATCTTGTCGACGCCCGCGGTGAAGTCATAAATCGTGTCGGTGGCCGTGACACCACCGGTGTCGTAGTCGCGGTAGCTGTCGAGTGCGTTGGTGTAGCGGAAGGTGTCGGCACCGTCGCCGCCGTACAGCGAATCGCGTCCGGCGCCGCCGTCGACGATGTCCGCGCCGGTGCCGGCCTTGATTGTGTCGTTGCCACCGAGGCCGAGGATCAGGTCTGCGCCCGCCGTGCCGTTGAGGGTTTCGGCATTGTTGGTGCCGGTGATGGTGTTAGCGGGCGCATCGGCCACTACCAGGGCGAAGCTATCGCTGACCGATGCACCGGCCGGGTCCGTGGCTTTGACCAACACGTTGTAGTTGCCGGACGCAGTGCTGGTCGGCGTGCCGGTGAAGGTCAGGTTGGTGACGTTGAAGCTCAGCCACGCGGGCAGGGCGCTGCCATCGGCCAGGGTCGCGGTGTAGCTGAGGCTGTCATTATCCGGATCGGTGAAGCTGGTGGCCGGCACCACGTAGCTGAACAGGGTGTTCTCGGTCGCGTTCTGATCGAGCAACGCCGTTGCTACCACCGGCGCCTGGTTGGTCGGTGACGACGAGGCGAAGACGAAGTTGGCGCTGGTCAGCGTGTTGAGGTAGTTGCCGTCCAGCGCCACCTCGAACCGGTTGCCATTGGCGTCGGCGGTCAGGGACTTGATGTAAGTCTTGGTGCCGGCACTGTTGAGCACCACGTACACGGTGTTGTTCTTGCCATCCCCCAGGCCGGTGAAACCCATGGCCGAGAGGTCGATCTTGTCGGCGGTGGTATCGAAGTCGGTGATCAGGTCGCCAAGGTTGGCGCCGCCGGTGTTGTAGTTGCGGTAACTGTCCAGACGGTTGGAGAACACGAAGGTGTCCGCCCCGGCGCCACCGGTGAGGGTGTCCATACCGGCGCCACCGTCGAGCCTGTCGTCGCCCGCGCCGCCATTGAGGCTGTCGTTGCCCGCCAGGCCGAGCAGGGTGTCGGCCGACTCGCTACCCAGCAGCGAGTCACTGCCGCTGGTGCCGGTGACCACCCGATTGAAGATGAAATTGCTGGCGGTCAGGGTGCTGACCAGGTTGCCCGAGAGAATCAACTCGAAGCGATTGCCGCTGGCGTCGGCATCGTAGTCCTTGATGTAGGTGCGGTCGTTGCTGGCGCTGTAGCTGACCTGCAAGGTGCCGCCACGGCCATTGCCCAAGCCCGTGAAGCTGAGGCCGGCGAGGTCGATCTTGTCCTGGGAGACGTCGAAGTCGGTGATGGTGTCATCGAAGCTTGTGGTTGCGTTGCGATAAGTGTCGGACTGAGCGACGAAACGGAACGTATCGGCGCCGGTACCGCCAGTGAGTTTGTCGATGCCTGCACCACCCACCAGAATGTCGCCACCGGCTCCGCCATTGATGGTGTCGTTGCCGGCAACGCCGTAGAAAATCTCGCTGGCGGCACTGCCCAGCAGGGTGTCGTTGCCAGCCGTTCCTTGCACGGTGGTCATCGGCACCGTGGCGCTGACATAGCTGCCGTCGCCATAGACCAGCGTGGCACCTTTGCTGGTGTGACTGATGGTGTTGCCAATAATGGCGTTGCGATCGGTGCCGTCTTCGTTGCGTTCGGCAACGCCGTAGGTCGACAGGTCGCTGCCGATGATGATGTTGCCCTGGATCGTGTTGTCGCTGCCGTTGAAGTACTTGCCGGACACGCCGAGGGTATCGTTGTAGGACTGGATGATGATTTCCGGTACGGGGTTGCCCAGGGAATTGTTGTTGAGCGTGTTGTCGATGATCTCGACGTGGTTGCTGCCGTAGATGCGGATCCCGGCGCTGGCGTTGTCGTGAATCTCGACGCCGCTGACGGTCACCTCGCTGGACATTTTGATCAACACCCCTTCGGCGCCGTTGCCGTACACCTCGCCACCGGTGATGGTGATGTTGCTGGGGGAGGGGATGTCCTCGCTGCCACGCTGCACCACGATGCCATTGCCGCCGTTGTCGTAGGCGACGTTATTGGTCATGGTGAAATCGTGGGTGCTGGTGACGACGTTGAAACCGTGTCGGTCATTGTCGTAGGCGACGTTGTTTTCGAAGGTGCTGTCGCTGAGGAAGTCAGCAACGAAGCCGTCCAGGCCATTGCCATGGGACACGCTGTTCTTGATGACCATGTTGACGGTCTGCTCGTGCGGGTCGAAACCGTACCCGGAGCAATCCTTGATCTCGACGCTGTCGAGGGTGACGTTGGAGTCGTAGCCTGCTTCGCCGGGAATGTAGCCGTTGAACCAACCGTCGACCTTGCCCGTGGTGTTGTCACGGTTGCCGTCGATGGTGAGGTTGCTGACACCGAAATCGTGGGTTTCCTCGCCATAGGCGGAGCGGATGACCCCCGTGATCTTGGTGTCGGAGCCGTCAGCCACCTTGACGGTGGTTGCGCCCATGCCGTCGCCGTACAGGTAGACGTTGCTCTTGAGCATCAGGCAACCGTCGGAGGGTTCCTCACCTCCCGAAACGATATAAGTTCCGGTCGGCATATACACCTGCCCACCGCCTGCAGCGGCCGCCGCATCAATTGCACTTTGTATCGCCGCCGTGTCGTCAGTGATGCCATCTCCTTTGGCGCCAAAAATTTGTACATTGAAAATCATGAGCTTATCTCCGTATCAGGCGAAAACCTCGGCAGATGCCAATATTCCATCGACAGCTACCGTGTTATGACCCAACGGAGCGCAAAAGTTGTGACCGCATATCGGGGAAGCGTCAAAAAACCGAACTAACTGATTAGCGGTTGTGAGGTGCTTCGAAAAAGTAACGTTCTGTTGACGCTCGTTCAGTTAGCGAGCGATGCCGCAGTGGAGGGCGTGAGCGGCTTTTATGACCTTCGTTTTCGCAGCTACCTTTTGGCAGAATGATTTGCCGAGTAGCAAGGAGCAGTAGCGCTGACACGTTCGAGGTCGTTTCGCAGATCCGCGATAAGGGTCTCGATGGCAAAACCGTTGTTGAGCGGGGCAATCGGGATCCCGGTGACAGTGAGGATTTCTTGATTCGAGGTGCCGTGATAAAAACGCACGGTCAGCGCTGCAGGTGGATCGACCGTACAGTCGCAGCGAGTCGGGAGGAAGCTTTGCTCTACGAGGTGGCGTAGTTCCAGAGTAGATAACATGGCGACATACCTTGACGGGAGTCAGCCAAATGACTTTTGTCAGACGTGGGTGGGGAAGCTCCTGGAAAGTAGATGCTTGGTAGGCTCCCTAAACACATTTGGCCAAGAGCCTCTGATTAAGTGTATTCCTGAACCCTCCCGAGGGATTAGACCGTTTTTCTCTGGCCGCCTTGAAAGGCAGCGCATTCGATGAGCGATGCTCATAAGCGGCTATAACCCTGGATTTTGAGACCCGTTAGTCAGAAACCAAGTTAGAGTGTTCATCAATGTCTGTTCATGAGGTCCCTACACTCGATTCGCGTAGTCGCGCCAAGCGTTTCCAGCGAACGAACCGGGCAAAAAAAATCGTATCTCAATCGTTATGTGAAGAATGAATCGTCCGCTGTTTGTTTCTCTAGATGGGCCCAAGGGCGCCGGCAAAACCACACTGTTGGAAGCCGTGACGAAATTACTAAGGGCAGACAACAAAAAGGTGATCCGACTTTGCGAGAAAAAAAGCGATCCCTATAGGGGTGAAACAATGACCCTCGTTAACAAGCTCGTCAGAAATCCCACCCGGGATTTGGAGTTGAGGGTTTGTGAGCGCTTTGCTGATAGCCGTACCTGGATTTCCCGGCATGTGCTGACTAAACAGCCACCAGACAGCATCATCTTGATCGATCGCTGGTACCCGTCTGATGCCGCGTTTCGCCGGATAGTCCCGTTTGCAGAGATTCTACAGTTGAACATTGATCGAAACGTGCAAGTGCCAGACCTGCATGTCGGGGTTGTCACCGCCCCAGATATTTCATGGGCAAGGGCTGCGGCACGAGGGCGTGGGCTGGGCAGTACTGTGATCCATAAGCTGGAAGAACATGTCGCTTGTACAAAGGCGTTCGAGCAAGCAATCGCAGATCACGGCTGGGTTTTATGCCGTAACGAAGGAACGATCGAAGACGCAGCGATGCAGGTGATTTCTGAGATCTATAAAGTCCTTCGGTGCCCGTAGGAGTACCCCGAAGTAAAACTTACAACTTCATCAAAAATCGAAAATCTGATGCAGATTAGCTGCTTAGCGCAATTTGTAAAGCGCTTCAGCGAATTTCTAATGCAGAATTACTACCGCGTATCCTTGAACAGATTTTAGTCCTCGTCTCGGAGAAGAAGTAATTATCCGAAATGGGGAATGAAGCTAAAACTTGCTAGGTGGCTCCGCTCTGCTAAGGTTATGAAAGAATCTAACCGGAATGCCCCTGACAAAAGGAATTGAGGCAAGGGTCGGCATATCCTCATGCTCATCATGGGGATAGCTATGTCCGCGAAAAGTGTAACTTATAATTTCACATCCAGAAAAAGAGCCTTTGGCAATCACTGGCTCATATATAGCAATAAAGCAAAATGTATACTTTCGTTACTCAGTGATCGTGAGGTTGCGCATTGGGTGTTGAATTTAGAGTTTTGCTCAAATATAAAGTCATTTGAGTTCGGTGATTATGAGACGGAAATAGAGATAAATGGCGAGAAAATTTTCTCGAAATATCGCCTGCGCGTAGAGACTAGTTCAGGTGTTGAGTATCACAAGATCTCGGTAAATAAAAGCGAGCAAAACAAACGAGATGCAGATTTTCTGGATAATTGCTTGTGGCGCGAGAAGCACATTAGATTTAGACATGTAACGGATGAGGAGCTTAATTGCGAAAGGCAAAAGATATTTCCATTGCTGAAGCTTTCAGCTTTTTTGACTGCCAGTCGAGAACAGTACATTCCACCAAACCTAATTGACTCCGCGAACTTGTATATTACAAGGTTCGGAAAGGGAACGTTGTTGCATTGCCTCGCAGCTCTAAATGAATATAGCAAAGCCACTGTGATGTTACAAATATATCGCTTGTACAATGCTGGCAAGATTTTGATAGCCTTCGAGGAAACCCCATTTTCATTAGACTCCCAATGGAGACTTAATAATGAATGAAATAGGGATGGAACCAATTAATCCTATCTATACCTCAGTTGATGCTGCGCAGGTGCCTGAAGATAAAAGGGCGGTGTTTCTGCGCCGTCGCTTAGCAGTGAGAATGCGTTTAGATGGGGAGTCATTGAGTGAAATCTTTGTACAGACAGAGATCATTGCATCTGAAGTGAGTCGTTTAATCAAGCGATTCAAAGCAAAGGACGAAAATGGTGTTTGTTTTGGGGATGCGGCTTGTATCCCTGGCTTTAGAGTAAAAAAATATGAGCGAAAAAAACCAATCCAGCCAAAAAAAACTGAGCAGAAAGGAGGGATGGCTGGAGCAATGTACAATCTATTAAAAAATTTTCCAAATATTCTGCCTCGATTTGTCGAAAAAGTTCTTCGGCGGGATGCACCTGTTGGGAAAGGAATGAAGTATCAAAAGACACTTCTGTTCCAAAATTTCTATGAAATATGCAGGCATGAGGGTGTTGGTGAAAATGATTGGCCTTTTTGCCAACCAAGAGGTGCGAACAAAACTATATCAGGTTTGATAGATAAAGTACTGGAGCAAAATTTCCAAGCTGGGGCGCTTGCGGTAGGAGGTCGCTTGAGTCTCATTCATACTGCTGTTTGCAATGGGATTGAGTCGTTGTTTGGTCAATGTGATGTTTTGGATGTATTGGAAATCGACTCCCATTTTCTGGATGGTAAATTTGTGCTTAACATCAAGGGGGATCGTCGGCTTACAACAGATGATATCGTCGATAGATTCTGGTTGATATGCGCGCGATGCAGGAGAAGCAAAGCGGTTTGCGCCGCTCGGTATGTTTTTTCGAGCCAAGTCACCGCGCTTGATGTATTCCAAGTGATTTGTGATGCGTTTCTTGGGAACTGGAAGCCACGAATAAAATTTAGCATCACTGATCTGAACTACGTTGAAGGTGCGGGCATGCCATACTATGTTTTCCCCGAACTTAGGTATCACAGCATTGCGGCAATATACTTCGATAACGCGATGCAGCACTTTGCTAAGGATGTTCAAAGCTTGTGCTTGGATAAATTAGGCATTGCAATTGACTACGGGCCGCTAGGTAATCCTGGGCGTAGAACAAACATTGAGGGATTGTTTAATACCCTCGCCAGTCATGTGCTTCACCCACTTTCTTCAACAACAGGTCGACACCCTTACGATGGGCGATCAGACGCACCCGAGAAGGCCGCGATTTATTATGATATCAATGTGGATGAAGCGCTGGAAGTTTTAGATGTTTACATTGCGAATTATAATGCTACTCCTGGCGGTGGCGCCAACAAAGGAAATAGCCCTCTTGATGCAATAAAAGCCTACAAGGATTGCGAGATTTTATTTAAGCCGATTGTAAATGCAGTCCTGGTAAACTCGAAAGACGTTAATTCGTTGTGCCGCAAGGTATTTGTGCGGGGCAGCATTAAAAACGGTATACGCCCACGCATCAAACTGGATAAAGCGTTATATACCAGCCCAATTTTAGCAGAGATGCCGAGCTTGATAGGGCAGGAAATAATTATTAGGATCGATCCGGACGACTATAGAACCGTCACTGCGTACTTGCTCAGCGGTCTACCTCTCGATGTATTAACTGTAGAGCTCGCTTGGCGAGAATATAAACATAGCGTTCAAACAAGAAAGCTGATTAATAGAGCGGTGAGTAAGAAGTTATTCGAAATATGTCGCGGGCAACGTCCTGTTGTTGTGTATCAAAATCATTTATTGAAATCGTCAACTGCACGGAATAATTTAGAGTTGCAAAGATTGTTAGCCGAATGCCCCGAGCTCAGTGGGCCTGCCGGCTACGTGGGCCAGAGCTTAACTCGTAATGTTGAATACAGTACTGAGAGAGAGGAAGTTATTGAAACTCCGAAATGGCGCTCTCTTCCGATCTTCAATTTTGAGGGCGAATAAAAATGCCTAATCTCAGTCATCCCGCATTAAAAACCTATTTTCGGCTGAATACGCCCGTATTGAAGGAGGTGTTAAATCAGGTTTTTTTTGAAATTGCGATGCAAAAAACAGGGGTAATCTTTCAGGGCCCATCACGTATTGGTAAAACACGGTGTTCGAAGGCGCTTAGTGAAGAGGCGGGAGCCAAATTCAAGGATGTGCTGGTTGTTAGGCTCATCGCTGTTGCTCGCGAAAACGCGAAGCATAGATCAACCATAATACATCAACTGATCGAGCAGGAAAGGATACCAGTCAAACCGCGAGATAGTAGTATTGTAAGATTTAATTTATTGGTTGATCGTATAAAAAACAAGATGGAAGAGATGGGCAAAACCCACTTTGTACTAATTATCGATGAGCTGCAGCGTTTTGCAAGCGCAGATTTCTATCAGCTGGCTGATTTGATGAATGTTCTCGATAGCATAGAAATAAAAATGACCGTGGTATCCTTTGCCATGCCGGAGATCGTTGATCTGGTAAATGACCTAAAAAGTGTCGAGCAATTACAAATCATCGCGCGATTCATGAGTGATGTGCGAGATATGTCTGGGGTGAACAGCGAACAAAACCTATTTCAGATCCTGAAGCTCTACGACAGTGATATGGTTTATCCAGCGGGTAGCGGAATTACGTACACTCAAAGCTTTTTTCCTGAGGCTTTCGCGCGTGGCTGGAGGATCAGTTCGATTGCTCCTCAATTTTGGGCGGAAATGAATAAAAAAGCGTCAGGTTGTTACGTTGGCAACCTACCAATGGAACATGTAACCAGAGTCGTGCAATATTTTTTCCTAATGAGATGTATGGTTGATGGACGTGAAAATTCTTATCTTCCTATAACCAACGATGATATTCGGGAGGCTGTGAATGTTAGTGGATTAGAAACTTTCTGTCGGACTGCTTCGATGGGTGCTAAGCAATGAATATATACGTACCAAAACAGATATACCCCTACGAATCCTACATCTCTATTTTTTACAAAATCATGCGGTACAGCTACTTAAGGGGCGACGAACTCCTTAAGGATAGTGGAACCACGTATGGGCAGCATCGAATGCCATTCGTAGTTCCGAACTGGTTGGCTTCGTCAGCAATAGGGGAGAGCGAATCACATATTCCTACGCAGTTCGCACCACCTACGCAAATTTTAAATCCAACAGCAAGCATACGTTTTTGTCCACTATGCATGGATGTAGGATTTCACTCGGTATTCTCGTGTATTAAATTTTATCGCTATTGTTCGGTTCACGACGTTGAGCTTGTAGAAATGTGCCCTGAATGCGTCGATCGTTTCATCGGTAATACTCCCATTGGATCCTACTTTTACGAGCAGGAAATACGTGGAGTGACACAGCACTTTTGTAAAAATTGTAACCTTAGTTGGCCTGATTTAGGTCATCGCTCCAAGTTTAAGGTGGACTGCGCACTTATAGCTAGAGCGCTGGAAATTGGTAACCTAGAAGCGAAATGGTTTCGAGCGTTGATGCGCGGCGTATGCAGTGGCTCGTACCATTGTGCAGATTACTATAGCAATGATGTGACGAGGGAGGCTTTGGTGGTACCTCTTGAGCGGCTCTTGGGTATTCCGTGTCCGGACCGATTGGTTGGTCAGATATTTAGTCATCAACCAGTGCATTGGATAATTCCTGATTCGCCGAATAATGAGCAATATGACTATCTTGAGCTTCATGATTATCAACAAATCCGGATGACGCTTTATGCTTGCTGCGAGGCGCTAGAGGAAAAATATCTTCGTGGTCACCAGGATTGTTTGGCACGTATCAACTCGCTGACGGAGTATGGTGCAACGACTGGGGTTATTTGTAGCTTTTGCTCATGTGCTTTGGCGTACGTGCTAATGCGCTTGAAATTGGCTTGCATTAAGTGGCCTACCATTACAAGTGTTTCAGGTAGAAAATCTGGATTCGATTGCTTTATCCAGCGTGCACCATGCCCATATAGCAGTGCAGACATATCAAAAATCATTACCGCGTGCTATCTAAACTTTCTAGGAGAAATACAGTATTGGATTGAAAAGGGAATTAGCTTTACTATAGAGTTGAATGCTGAGTTTCCTTGGTATAGAGCGGGAAAGCATCAGAGCTTTTTTATAAGGCGAAGCAGCTATCGCTTCCGTAACGCCTGTACGCAGGACTTGGATTATCAGCAGTTGTTTAAATTGACTCGGAGCTCCCGGACGAGCGGATTATCCATACTCTACGATGACAACGAAATCTCCGTTCGCCATGTTTTAACTTTATAGGAGGTCTTAAAATCCGCATGGCGCTTGTCGGAGCGCGTATTGAGCTAGGAGTTTTTCTCGTTTCCGTCTAAACAATCTGGTTTTTTGTATCCGTCTCTTTGATTGAGCCAGGACTAACACGTGGCTCAGAATTGGATAACATTCCATTATCAGACCTAATATAACCGGAGATGAGCCATGGCAGTCGGGGTGCCGGAAAACGAGGTGTTTGCCGCTGCGGATACGGTATTGGCGCGGGGCGAACGGCCGACCGTGGAGCGCGTGCGTCTGGAACTCGGGCGCGGCAGTCCGGCGCGGGTCGGTGGCCTGCTCGATCAGTGGTGGGCGCGCCTGGCCGAGCGTCTGAGCGGCGAGACCCGCCTGCCGGCACTGCCGGCCGAGGTGGCGCAGGCGTTTGTTGCGGTGTGGCAACAGGCGATCCACCTGGCACAGGGCGTCGCCGAACAGGCGCTGGCCGAACAACGACAGATGATAGGCGCGGAGCGCGATCGAGTCGCGGCCGCAGAGGAGCAGGCGCGTCAGGATGCGGCTAAGTTTCGTCAGCACGCGGCGGAGGCCATGGCCGGGCGCGAGGCGACCGAGACGCGGCTGGCCGACCTCGAGTTGCTGCTATCCCAGCGCCAGACGCAGATCGAGGATCTGCAGCAGCAGCGTGAAAGTTGGCTGCACGAGCGCCGCGAAGTTCAGCATCACAACCAGACATTGCAGCAGGATCTGCAGGCGCTGCGGCTCAAGGCCGAACAGGAGCGCGTCGCGCAGGAGAGCTACGTCCGTGGCGTCGAAGATCGCGCGCACCGTGAGGTCGACCGCGCGCGCGAGGAGGGCAAGGCAATGTCGACTCAGCTCAAAGTGTCTGGTCGGCACGTCGAGCAGTTGCAACGGCGGCTGGAGTCGACTCAAAACGAGCTCAGTCAAACTCGGCAATCGGTAGCAGCGCAGCACGCCTGTGCCGAAACTCTGGAGCATCAATTGACGCAGGTACGCAAGGCTCCCGGCGCCAAACGTAAGCCGAGCACCCGAAAACCCAAGCCGAAGAGCGCCCCCTGACAGATTATGGTGCCACTGCGATTAATATCGTGTGATGAGAACCACCCTATATAGAGCAGAGGCCTTCCAGCGATTCCCTCGTCCAAGACACCAAGGTGTCCACGGTCGCACATTTGCAGAGCGCTCCTAGTCAAAGGCAGCATAGATTACTGGCGGTCGCGAAGGGCTCTAATCGACCCATTGCAGCCACTAACCAACGACTTTGCACACTTAAGTTCAGGTATGAATGACTTCACTATGAACAAATGAGCGTCTACGTAAACAAAAGGAAAGACGGGAGATGGAAGATTTTCTGAATAGATCTGATGAACTTCACATAGAGATCCTTCACCTTTTGAAGGGAGTTACTCCATTTCCCGGCACACGGCATGAGGTCGCAATGGTGGCTTGCGGCATGGCGCTGGAACACGCTCTAAGCCTGCGCCTGCTGGTAAGAACTCAATGCTACACGTCAGCTCTAGCGATGATGCGTTTGCAGTATGAAGCCCTTACAAGAGCCGTTTGGCTTCTGTATGCGGCTAAGGATCAGCAGGTCGAAACCCTCGCGGCATCACTCACACTGGAAGTCGAACACAGTGCAAATAAACTCCCGATGTTCTCGCAGATGCTCCATGAGATCGTCGAAAGGGCTCCTCTGCAGGCATCGAGCATGCTAATGAATTTCAAGGATGTGAATTATCACGCCATGAACTCGTTCGTACACAGCGGCATTCACCCTCTGCGCCGACACTCCGAAGGCTATCCACCTGAGCTGATTCAGAGTGGCATCCAGAATAGCAATGGGCTTAACGTCATGACACTCCAGCTTGGAGTGATTCTTACGGGTGACCCGAGCCTATCAGGCACTGTGAGAGCCGTGCAGGAAAAGCACCATCAGGTTTTGCCGGGTCTGATTCCCCACGTCATTGACTGAGACCTATGGCCACTGA
This sequence comes from Pseudomonas sp. Irchel s3h14, assembly GCF_900187425.1. Classification (GTDB taxonomy): domain Bacteria; phylum Pseudomonadota; class Gammaproteobacteria; order Pseudomonadales; family Pseudomonadaceae; genus Aquipseudomonas. Next base: position 454,253 of record NZ_FYDJ01000004.1, on the reverse strand, counting down.
CGGCACGCGACCCAAACCAGGCAGCCGCACGTGTCGAGGAAATCAGAAGCGATACAGACTGCTTCTGGCCGATTTCTGCCCTTGGCGAGGGGCAGAAAACAGCCAGATGCTGCCGGTCGACCCCGAAGCTGTTCGCGGTTTAAATGGCCGTCTCTTCGTTCTCAGGTGTGCTCCAAAATGACTGACGTCTTCCAGGGCAGCTGCCTTTGCCGCGCCGTCAAATACGAAATCCGGTCACGATCAAAAGCGCTTTCTCACTGCCATCGCGGCCAATGCCGCAAAAGCCATGGAGCTGCATTCGCCAGCTATGGCAGTGTACTGCGTGGCGATCTGCACCTCATCCGAGGCGCCGATGGCATCAAGTCGTACAGATCCTCTGAATCAGTATTGCGCCAGTTCTGCGCCCCGTGCGGCTCTTCGCTGTTCTGGTCAAGAAACCAAGGTGAATACTCCAATTGGATCTCGATAGCGCTGGGCACCCTGGACACTACATTCACCTCGGACAAGCAGAAACACATCGAGGTGGCATCCAAGGCTCCATGGTATGAAATTCAGGACCATTGGCCGCAATTCCAGTGAGCGCTGAGAGTCGATTTCTGCCCGTCACGAAGGACTGTAGTCGACTGCGGATTCAACCGACCGAGGCAGTGTAAAAACTTTTTTCAGCGCGACAGGTACTCAAAACCGGGCTGGAAATCGCGCGTCTTCGCAAAATCCAAATCTGCTGATGTGCCGATAAATTTCAGATTTAACGTAGACGCGCACACTGCAATTTTGGCGAAGCGTTTTTACACACTCTGGACCCAAAGCTGCCTGTCATATCAGGAAGCATACAGACCAAAGAGCTTCGTTTTGATTGGATAGATACTCGATTTTCACTGACATGATCATGTCTCCAAGGCGTAATCCAATGGTTAGAAATGGATTTCAGCGGTCTTGAGGCCCAAGTCTCGAAGCTCGGCGATCAAGTCATCCAGATGTCCGAAAGACTCGACCTCTTCGTTGTCATCAACCAAAAAATAACTCCTCCCCGCGTCCTTCTTGAAGAACACGATCCACTCCTTGGGATTGGTCGGGTTTGCGATCAAGTGGGTGTCAAAGGTTACGCCTTCGGCATGTTTGCTTTTCACCGTTTTGCGATTCATGTCAGTCACCACGCTACACGCGCTCTCGGAAATTTCTATTTGCAGTGCACGCCTGTTCAGCCCATCTGAGTCTTCGCTATCAGCATTCCCTGCGGCACGAGGCAGTGGATAAAGGGTATTTAAATTATCATGGCATGTTAATAGTATGCGCATACATCTATTTTGGAGCTAGCCATGATTGCGGTTGGTGAGGCCTGGAAGGCGGGATTGATGGGGCGTAAACACTGGCTCCGCAATCTGGTGTCTGGCGTGATAGTCGGGGTCGTGGCGCTCCCCCTGGCAATGGCTTTTGCCATTGCATCTGGCGTCAAGCCTGAGCAAGGCATCTACACCGCAATCATCGGCGGCCTGCTGGTTTCGCTCTTTGGGGGGAGCCGCTTACAGATTGCCGGGCCAACAGGTGCGTTCATCGTGATTCTGGCGGGAGTTACGGCCAAGCATGGCGTAGACGGTCTGCAAATCGCCACGATGATGGCGGGCGCCATGTTGTTATTGCTCGGGATTGCCCGGCTTGGTGCAATCATCAAGTTTATCCCCGATCCGGTGATCGTCGGATTCACCGCCGGCATCGGCGTGATCATCTGGGTCGGACAGTGGAAAGACTTTTTCGGTTTACCGGCGATCAGTGGAGAGCACTTCCACGAAAAGCTCTGGCATTTGCTACAGGCGCTCCCGGATCTTCATGTGGCCACCACCCTGCTGGCTGCACTCAGTCTTTTGTTGGTAATCACCGCTTCCAAAATTCCCGGTCTCAAACGGGTGCCTGGCCCGTTGGTCGCAATGGCGGTAGCTATGGCAATACAGTCAACCTTTCATTTCGAGGGGGTAGCCACGATTGGCAGCGCATTTGGTGGCATACCTCAAGGTCTTCCAGCGTTTAGCCTGCCTGAAATCACGCTGTCTCGCGTCATCGATTTGATTGGTCCGGCTTTCACGATCGCCATGCTTGGAGCAATCGAATCGCTTTTGTCCGCAATGGTGGCTGATGGCATGGCGGGCACTAAGCATGATTCCAATCAGGAGCTGATCGGTCAGGGGGTGGCTAATCTGGTCACGCCATTGTTTGGCGGCTTCGCGGCTACCGGAGCCATTGCCCGTACTGCAACCAATATCCGTAATGGCGGCACAAGCCCGCTGGCTGGCATTACGCACGCGGTCACCTTGGTGCTTATTATTCTGTTTCTGGCACCTCTAGCCTCAAACATCCCACTGTGCGCCCTGGCTGCCATTCTTTTCGTGGTCGCGTACAACATGAGCGAGTTGAAACACTTCAAGCGCATGGTCCAGCGAGCCCCGCGCGCAGACGTGTCTATTCTGCTCATCACCTTCAGCCTCACAGTGTTCAGTGACTTGGTGATCGCCGTGAATATCGGCGTCATTCTCGCGATGTTGCACTTCATGCGCCGCATGGCCTCATCCGTGGAGGTGCAGCAGATAGTCGAGCACGAACTTGAAGGAGAGTTGAGGGCGAATGGCCATTCTCACTTGCCGCCAGGGATACTGATTTACACGATTGAAGGGCCACTGTTCTTTGGTGCGGCTGAGACCTTCGAGCGTGTGTTAGCACAGACCCATACCGACCCACGTCTGTTGATTATCCGTCTGAAGCGCGTGCCGTTTATGGATATCACGGGCTTGCAAGTGTTGGAGGAGGTTATTCAGCAGCTGCACAAGCGCAATATCGTGGTGAAACTCTGCGAAGCGAACACGAAGGTGTTCAGCAAGCTCGATAGGGTGGGTATCCTGCAAGAAATTGGCCCGGAGCATTACCACGCCGACTTCAACACCGCGCTGGCTAAAGCTGTCAGGCACGTAGAGGGTACGTCGACCCTCTAGAGACTAACTGCCAGTGTTGGGTTATGACTTGGTACTGGCGGCATGCTTGCTCTTGGTCGAATAGCTGGCGCCGTGAGTGTCCAGATAGTCACGAATCAGTTGGCGGACAACCTGCGAAGACGTCAGGTCTTGTGCTGCACAGAGTTCCTCGAAAGCTTTTTTCTTGACGGGATCAATGAGCACAGTGAGGCGCGCAGTCTTGCTTTCCATGGGGTATTCAATCGCTCAAGTCGCTGGATGTTAATCAAATTGTAATTACCTTGTTCTGTGCTGTCACTGTACAGGCAGCGTGTTGCTCGGTACCTCGACTTTACTCACAAGAAAAGATTGGGTTCTCCCGGTGGAGGATGAGCCGGATCCTGCTTCGACGCAGCACGGATAATCCCCACCCGCGAGGAAAGGCGCAGGTTCGTTCTAAGCTGGCCGCCTGCTTGCAACGGGTCGACTGTGATCAGTCACGAGCGACCGGAAATGGCCGACTGCTGCCTGTCGCGAAGGGCTGCAACCGACCCAGGCTGTGTGAAAACGCCCTAAATACTGTCGGGAGTTTCTTGCATGGCACTGGGAGGTCTCAGCGGTACCCGGCAGCAGCGTGCCGAGAGGGGCGGGGCGGGAAAGGGCAACCATCGACGGCGCTGGAGCCATCGGTGACGTATCACCTGCAGAGGCCGAAGCGGCCTGCAATCGATAGTTCGACTATTCTTCCATGGCGGCGAAACTCACCCCAAAAAGCCTGCGCAATTCCCGGGGCGGTTCCTGATGAAAAGCTGCGACGTAGAAACCAATGTCCGTAGTAGCTACGGATTACGTAGGCGCGCCAGCGAAGATTGGTAAAGCTCAGTTGATGAGGTTACGCGATGCATCGCATGGTGAGACACGTTCTCTCAGCAACGGCCATCGCAGCTGCGCTCGCCGGCTGCGCCTCCCAGCCGCCGCCAACGACGAGCCTTGACTACAAGAGCCGCGCCGTGACGCGCAGCGATGGCGGCTTGCTCGTATCGACCGCCGTACTGTCGGCCGCAGAAAGCGAGGCGGTCTACGGCGTGCCTCTGGCGAATACATCGATACAGCCAGTCTGGATCGAAGTCAAAAATCGGGAAGACCGCCCCTACTATCTGCTTTCACCGGGCCTCGATCCAAATTTCTTCCCTGCATCCGAGGCGGCCGAAGCATTTTTCTCGGGCGTCCCGCAGGACGAGCGGACGGCGCTCGACCGGCACTTTCGTCGGCTGGCCTTCCGCAACCCTGTCGCACCTGGCGCGACAACCTCGGGCTTCGTGTTGACCAATCTCGACGAGGGGTTCAAGTTCGTAAACCTCGATCTGGTGGCAGACGGGCGGGCGAGGCATTTCTCTGTTCTGGCCATCGTGCCGGGCCTGCGCGCCGATTACCACATCAGCGAAGTGTTCAGGCAGGGCATCTATCCACCCGAGGACATTGTGAACTACACGGATGACGCCAGTTTCCAGGCGGCGTTGGAGGCGCTGCCGTGCTGCGTCACCAACGAGGAGGGTTCCAGGAACGGCGATCCGCTGAACCTGGTGATCGTCGGCGGCCTCGATGATGCCTTCCCCGCATTCGCGCGTCGCGGCTGGCGTGGAACCGAGGAAAAGTGGTCGGGGGCGATCATGAAAATGGTTAATTCGGCGCTTGCCGGCGAGCGCTATCCCTATGCGCCGGTGAGCGATCTCTATCTGTTCGGGCGAGCTCAGGACCTTGCCTTGCAAAAGGCGCGTGACAACGTCCACCAGCGCAATCACCTGAGGCTGTGGCTGAGTCCGATGGAATATCACGGCAAGAAGGTGTGGGTCGGACAGATCAGCCGTGATATCGGCAGCCGGTTGACCGTGCATTCTGCGACGCTGACGACGCACAAGATCGACCCTGACGTCGACGAAGCGCGCAGTGCGCTGACACAGGATATGGCGTATTCGGTGACGCTGGCCAAGTTCGGATTTGTGAAGGGTGTGGGGGCTGCGCCCAAGAGCGCGCCGCGCGAGAACCTGACGACCGATCCTTACTACACGGATGGGCTGCGCTGTGTCCTGGTATTCGATCACACGCACACCTCCCTGGCGGAAATCGAATTCTTTCTATCGAAGGGAATCTACGAGAGTGGCGGACAATCACCGGGGCGGGTCAAGCCATGAGTCGCTTGCCGTCGGCGCCACGCGCCAGGGGTACTCTGCGATGTGCAATGCGCTGCTTGTGCACCATGAGTTGTGTAGCGATTCTTGCGCTAGCCGTTGCTTGTTCGACCTGGCAGGCGCCTGCCGATTTCAGTACCTCCGGATTGCGTGAACGTGCGCAGACGGCCACCAGGCACGAGATACGCGTCAGCGCCGCCGTGCTCAGTGCCGAAGACAGGCGGCGCATGCTGGGAGTAGAGTTGGACAAGACGCGCGTGCAGCCTGTGTGGGTCGAAGTCCAGAACCGGACTGCCGATCCGCTCTTGTTGCTGCGGCCGGGAACCGATCCCGATTATTTCTCGCCACTCGAAGTCGCCTGGTCCATGCACGGGACATTCACCCCGGCAGCGAACGTGCGCATCAATGATCACTTAGACCAACTGGGGTTCAAGAATCCCGTCCTGCCAGGCGAAACGAAAGCGGGCGTGCTGTTCATCAACCCGGAGCGCGTTACGCGGCTGCTGAATATCGATCTGCTGCAGAGAAAGACGCTGATCCCGTTCTCCCTCTTCTTGCGGGTGCCGGACGATGCTGGGGAAAAATGGTTTGCCGAAGGCTTGTTCCAGCATCACGGTTCCGAGATCAAGGACTATGACGATCTGGCCGCGTTGCGTTCCGCGTTGGAGCGCCTTCCCTGCTGCGCCGCTGACGCGAACGGCAGGGCGAACGGCGATCCGTTCAATGCGATTCTCGTCGGTGAGTTCGCCGATATTGCCGCCGCATTTGTGCGTCGCGGCTACCGGCGTGCCGCGCACCCCGCAGATGCGGCCGAACGTGTGTTCGGCCGCATGCCCGATGCCGTGGTTCGCAAGCAATCGCAAGCCGGAGCGCCGGCGACTTGGGTGCGTGTGTGGAACACGCCAATGCGCTTCGAGGGTCACTCCGTCTATCTCGCGCAGGTCGCAAGACCGACCGGCGGACGCTTTGCACCGCGCGAGTCGGAAAACCTCGTCTTGCATGAGGATGTCGATGAGGCGAGAAATCTCCTGATCCAGGACATGATGTATTCGGCCGGTCTGGACAAGCTCGGGTTCGTCACCGGCGTCGGTCCCGCGTCCCAGGCACAATCGCGAACGACGTTCAGCGGCGCCCATTACTTCAGCGACGGTCTGCGTGCGGTCATGTTCTTTGCGACGCGGCCGCTCAGCCTGTCGCAGGTGCAGATGCTCGATTGGGAACCGTATCTGGACTGGCGCGAATCGCCTGCACGCAAGGAGGTCGACGATGCCCGCAAGTGACCTGTTCGGCAGGCCGGATGACTCGGCCGGCCGTTTGTGCGGTGCCCACCCATTGTTGTGCAGCGCTGGCATGGCATGGCTGATGATCGCTGGCTGCCTTGCGCTCACCGCCTGCGCACCCGCGCCGCTGATTGCCTACTCGACGGACACTCCGCCGCTTGTGCTGGTCCCTGCGTCGCAGGCCGGCGTGCAGGACCAGCGGGCGCGCTTTCGCGAGATTTTCTGCTCGATCCTCGACACGCGAGGAAGCGACCTGCCCGATAGCCGCCCTTGCGAGGAGGCACTGACGCGCGTCGGTAGCGAACCGGGTGGCACTGGCAAACCCGTCGATCTCGGTCAATCGAAACGCCGTCTGATCGGCGCTGTGGTGGCCGGCGTCGGCTACGAATGCTTCGAGCAATGGCTGCAAGCGCCCGGCAGCGTAGCGATTCATCTCCGCCAGTTCGGATATGACCTGGTGCAGATCAAGGTCGACGCCTTATCGAGCTCCGCAAACAACGCTCGGCAAATACGCGACGCGATCATGGCGATGCCAGCCGAAGCCGGACCGCCGCGCCTCGTCCTGATCGGTTATTCGAAGGGCGCGCCCGACATTCTCGAAGCGATGGTCGCGTACCCGCAAATCCGCGGCCGCGTGGCGGCAGTAATCAGCGCAGCCGGCTCAGTCGGCGGCTCGGCGCTGGCCAACGATGCCGAGCAGTACCAGGCGGACCTGTTGCGGCACTTTCCCGGTGCGACCTGCGATTCGGGCGACGGTGGCGCGATCAACAGCCTGCGACCCGCAACGCGCAAGAGCTGGCTGGCGCAGAACCGGCTGCCGTCCGAACTGAACTACTATTCGCTCGTTACCTTCCCGCAGCCGGATCACATCTCGGCCGTGCTGAAATCGAGTTACAACAAGCTGGCGCGCATCGATGCCCGCAACGACAGCCAAGTGATCTTCTACGATCAGATTGTGCCTGGCAGCAGCCTGATGGGCTTTATCAACGCCGATCATTGGGCACTGGCAGTGCCGATCGCCCGAACGCATTCGACCATCGCTTCACTATTGGTGACACAGAATGCCTATCCGCGCGAGGCGCTGGCGGAGGCGATGCTGCGCTTCGTCGAAGAGGATCTGGCGGCATCTTCGCGCTGATCCGTTCTCTCCCAAACGACCGCTTTTGGCCGATTTCTGCCAGTCGCAACCGGCAGAAATCAACCCAATATAGACGGTCGAATTCATCATTCTGGAGCTTGCAGGCATTGATCAGGCGCTATTGATATCTGTTGGGACGCTCATTTGGACAATTGACGCGTGCATGGATATGCACATATAGTCATCCGCATGACAAACCGAACCTCTACACGTTGCCGTGCAATTGATGCTGCAATCGACTCTCTCGATGGAGCCTTCTTCAAAGCTCTGTGCGAGCCGTCGCGGGTAGCTGTGCTCAAGCGAGTAATGCAACTGGGGCGAGCAGATATCGGTGAGATTGCCAAAGAGCTACCTCAAGAGCGTTCAGTGGTGTCCCGTCATCTGCAAGTGCTATTAGAGGCTGGCATTGTCCGCTCTACCAAAGTCAGCAGGCAGATGTTCTACGAGGTGGATGGACCGGCTGTGGTGACACGGCTCGAAGCCATTCTCCAACACATGAAGAGTCTGGCTCCGTTTTGCTGCCCTGGTATGCCAGAGTAGTTTTTTTGTTGTCTCTATATATGCATGAGTGCGCATACATGAACGTAATTAATGAGCCCACGGATGTCATCGTTATTGGTGCGGGCCAAGCTGGGCTTGCGTGTGGTTGGCATCTGCGGCAGCAGAATCTCAGATTTCTCATCCTTGATGCCGAGAGCCAGCCTGGTGGAAACTGGCGCAATTACTACGAAAGCCTGAGACTTTTTTCACCTGCTGCTTACTCAGCGCTACCTGGGATGCCTTTTCCAGCTGAAGCTAAGCACTATCCGCTACGTGATGAAGTCATACGTTATTTGGAGCAGTACGCGGACGCTTTCCAGCTACCCATTCGGCAGAACATACGAATCCAGAGAGTGAGTAGGGAGGATGGACTCTTTTTGCTTCAGGCATCTGATGGTCAGCGTTTCTGCTCAAAAGCATTGATCGTTTGCACTGGCGGATTCAATCAGCCGTTCATCCCTGACATTCAGGGACTGGGGAGTTTTCGCGGGCAACGTTTACACAGTGCTGATTACCGAAATGTCGACGGCTTCAGTGATCAACGAGTAGTGGTCATAGGTGCTGCCAACTCAGCTGTACAAATTGCCCATGAATTGGCTCAAGTCAGCAGCGTCGTATTGGCGACAAGGGAATCGATTCGGTTTTTTCCGCAAAAGATCCTCGGTGTGGATTTTCATGCTTGGCTCAAGTGGACAGGGATGGAGAAGACTCGTTGGCTGAATGACCAAAGTACCCCCGTGCTGGATGATGGCACCTATCGTCGAGCCATCAAGCAGGGACTTTTTGAGCGCAAGCCGATGTTCACGGAGGTAACGTCCACGGGCGTGATCTGGGCTGATGGGCAGCACACTGACGTGGACAGTTTGGTTTTCGCGACCGGGTTTCGTCCGAACCTTGGTTTTTTGGCAGGTCTGCATGAGGCGGGCAATGAAAGCCTGACCCAACGCAACGGGAAGGCGGAGCACGTGCCGGGTTTGTATTTTGTGGGATTACCGAAGCAGCGCAACTTTGCTTCGGCAACCCTTAGAGGTGTTGGACCGGATGCTTCTCACATCATCCCTAGTTTGATGCGCTTCATTCACAATGCATCGTATCCAGTGTTTGCTTGATGCTGGGTATCGACTTTTTTCTGCTCAACACTGCGTCTACCGGAATATCACAATTATCTGCCTTTTTGCGTAATTGGCAGACGCCAAGAGGCGATGAAGCACAGCAACAGAAACCCGCACATCACGCTAAGCAGTACCGATGCTCCGAAGCTGTCCAGAACGTAAGCGGCGGCGATGGGACCGCAGGCTTGGGCGACCAGGACGGGTCTTGCGAGCAGTCCCATTCGTGCGCCATATCCTTGAGGCCCGAACAGCGCCAAGGGGAGGGTGCCGCGAGCGATGGTGAGGATGCCGTTACCGGCGCCGTAAAGTGCTATCGCCACAAAGGCGAGCCAGGGCAGGCCTGAAATCAGCAGTCCAAGCCCGATCAAACAAAGCAACACACCGGCTCGTGCGGACCAGGTTGGATGGAGGTTCCTGCCAATGGAAAACTCCGCCACCCGTGCCAGGACTTGCGAAGGACCAATCATCATGCCGATGGCCAAGGCAACGGCAGTTGCGATTCCCAATTGCTTGAGGACATTGAGCAGGTGTACTGAGATACCTGATACGACCAACGCCAGAACCGTCAGCATGGCGGCAATCAACAAGAACAATTGGTTGGTGGCCCTAGGGTGAAGCTCGGATGCATTGGGTGATACTACTGTTACGGGATGGGGCGGTTGCTTTGTGCTTCCAGGAATCAACAGCGCATGAATGGGCAATCCGATTAGCAGATGAGCTGCGGCGATGGTAAAGCAGGCGTTTCTCCAGCCGATCCAACTCTCCAGTCCCGCTATCACCGGCCAACCTATGGTGCTGGCGAAGCCACCCAACAAGGTCAGCCCAGTGATTGACGTTCGAGCCTCCTCCCCGAAAAGTCGTCCCAGGGTTGAGAAGGCAGCGTCGTATAAGCCTGCCGCCATGGCAACGCCGATCAGGGTCCAGGCGACATAGTAGGTGGCAACGTTTTCCGCGAGTCCCATCAATAGCATGCCGAGAGCCAGCAGCAGTGAACTGGCGGCTAGGACAGAGCGTCCACCATGGCGATCAATCTGACGACCAACGGTCGGCGAGGAAACTCCCGCTACCAGCAGCCCCCAGGACAGGCCGCCCACCACACTGGTAATGGACCATCCCGTCTCTTTGGCTATCGTAGACGCAAGTACTGCGGGCAAGTAGTAGGTCGAACCCCAGGCAAGAATTTGGGTGAAACCCATGGCCCATACGAGCCTGGAGCGATTGATCGGAGGATGAATCTGCTCTGGAAGTGTCACAACCGATGCGTCCATTTTTTGTTGTCAGTGACAACAAGCTAGCGCTTTCCTTTGGCTATCGTCAATCGAGAGATCGGTGTTGACGATTTCGGGAAATCAGGATTATTGTTGCATCTAACAACTAATTTGTGACGGTTATGACGAAGCGAAAAAACGATCAGCTCACTCAGGATTCCGAGGACTTGTATGAAGCGTTGAACCAGCTCGTTCGAGTCCATCAGTTCCGTGATCGTGACCGGATTTGCTGTTACGACGTATCGGTTACCCAATGCTATGCCGTCGAGACGCTGGTCAAAAGGGGTGCTCTGCGTCTTCAGGTCTTGGCAGAAGAAATGTTCTTGGACAAAAGCACGGCGAGTCGAGTGATCGATACCTTGGAACGCAAAGGGTATGTGTCCCGCGTTGAGGATGATGAAGATCGGCGTGCAGTACGGATCCAGGCAACGGATGCTGGACGTGAGCTATACGAGAAAATCAGGGCTGACCTGATTGCTGAGGAGCGAGCGATGATCGAGAACATCTCGGCTGAAGCCAGGCAGGGAGCGCTGAGTTTGCTCAGGCAGATCACGCGGGCCACGGAGATTCGCTGCGGGCTCGTGAGTGAGTGCTGTCCAGTCGTGAAGAGCAAGGATTGAAAGGGAAGAATTTCCCTTTTTTTTGCCAGTAATGTTGTTACTACCAACGTAATGGGGCTCCAACAATGCGAGTTCGTTTAGCTGAACCCAGCGACACTGTTTCAATAGCCGCCATCTACAACCAGGGGATCGAGGAGCGTAGCTCTACGTTTGAAACGACTCCTCGAAGCCCGGCAGACATGCTTGATCGCATCAACTCAATGGAGCGCTATCCAGTGTTGGTTATGGTCGATGAGGCGGATCGGGTTGTTGGCTGGGCAGGACTCAGTAGCTATCGCAGTCGTGCCTGTTACGACGGCATTGCGGATTTTTCCATTTACCTGGATCGCAGTGTTCGCGGCCAGGGGCTCGGCAAGCAGTTACTTCAGTCACTGCTGGAAGAAGCCGAAGCTCGGGGGTTCTGGAAAGTCCTTTCACGCATTTTTACCTTCAATCACGCCAGCCTCGCCCTGTGCGTAGCCTGCGGTTTCCGCCAAGTGGGGGTGTATGAAAAACACGCCTGCCTGGAAGGTAGCTGGCTCGACTGCGCGATTGTCGAGCGCCTGTTTCCAATCAATCAGCCAGCCTGAAGAAGGAGTCGATCATGGAGAGCAATCACCTTCCCGTCGCCGTAATTGGTGCGGGTCCAGTGGGCCTCGCCGCAGCCGCTCACCTGCTGGCCAGAGGTATCACACCGCTGATTCTGGAAGCTGGCTCGAAAGCTGGGTCCAGCATTGAAGAATGGGCACATGTGAGGATGTTCTCTCCATGGCAGTTCAACGTGGACAAGGAGGCGGCCCAACTTTTGCTGGCTGATGGTTGGATTCCACCGCCGGAGAACGAGTATCCAACGGGTCGTGAACTGCTGGATCGGTTTGTTCGACCTCTCGCGGACCTCGAACAGATCAAGCGTCACTTGCAGCTCAATACCCGTGTTCTGGCCGTCACGCGCGTCGGTCAGGATGCAATGAAGACTCAGGGCAGATCGGCATCTCCTTTTTTACTGCGTGTCATAGGACCATCGGGTGAACGAGATGTACTGGCCAGCGCTGTCATTGAGGCCTCGGGCACCTACCTGACACCGAACTGGATGGGTGCCCATGGCATCCCTGCCTTGGGCGAAATCGAGCATGCAGCGAACATTGCATACGGCATTCCGGAGGTACTGGGCCGCGCCCGGAGTCGCTATGCCAACAAAAGAGTGCTGGTGGTGGGTGGTGGTCACTCCGCTTTTAACGCCCTCCAGGATCTGGTGCGCCTGATTCAGGAGGCGCCGCAAACCACAGTGCTATGGGCGATCCGGGGTAATTCTCTTGATCGAATTTTGGGTGGTGGGGCGAATGACCAATTGGAAGAGCGCGGAAAGCTCGGCCTGAAGATTCGCCAGTTGCTGAACGACGGCGTGATCGAGTTGTTCAAAAACGTCGCCATCGATCAGGTCACAAGCAGTGGCCAAGGGCTGGTCGTGAAGGCGGGAGAGAAGCTTCTTCCACCTGTGGACGAACTCATTGTGGCGACTGGATTCCGCCCAGACCTGAGTTTGCTCGCCGAGCTGCGTATCGCACTTGATCCCGCGACCCAAAGCGCAGTGTTACTCGCTCCTATGATTGATCCCAACGAACACAGCTGCGGTACGGTTAGACCCCATGGCGCGGTAGAGCTGGCCCATCCTGAGGAAGGTTTGTTCATTGTGGGGATGAAGAGCTATGGCCGGGCACCTACGTTCTTGTTGATGACGGGGTATGAGCAGGTACGGTCTGTTGTCGCGGCATTGGCGGGCGATTGGAATGCGGCCAAAAGGGTTGAGCTGGTCCTCCCGGAGACTGGCATTTGCAACTCGGATTTCGATGAAGTCGATGATCGTTTGAAGGCTTCGGCAAGTCAGACGTCTTGTTGCGGTACCAGAGAGACAACCCCTGAGGTCGCACCTCGTACCTCGCCGGGTTGTTGCAAAGCCTAGTGCACAGCCATCGTGCCCGCCCTCGATGAGCGGGGCGGGTTAGGGGCGGCCTTCTTATTTCTTCTGCATGTTCAGGTAGTCCTTGAGCCAGGGGAGCGACCTATTTCTGCGTGAGTGACAGATTTATTACGGAAAACGTATATGTACCGCCGCAGATATTTGAAAAGACCCGGAAAGCGATTTACGTGGCTGGCGCCGTAATACAGGGCTTTCATTGAAGGTGGTCGGGGCAGTCCAATCGCTTTGATGGATTAATGTGTGGTTGGCTCTTTACCTTGTATACGGGAAAACATATATTCTTTAAGCCGTATATGAGCTGAGGCTTCACTATGACCAGCAAAGCCCGTGTCCTGTTCGTCTGTACCGCCAACTCCGCACGCTCCCAGTTGGCCCAAGTGTTGCTGAGGCATACCGACTCAGAGCATTTCGAGGCGTTCAGCGCCGGCACAACTCCGACTCAGGTAGATCCGCGCGCCTTTGAGGCGCTTTCACACAGCGGTGTGAGTACTGAAGGGTTACGTAGCAAGTCGATAGACGAGTTCCGTGGTGAGCGTTTCGATTACGTCATCACCTTGTGTGATAAAGCCGCAGCGGAATGCCTGTCTTTACCTGGAGCAGGTGAGGCATTGGCCTGGAGTTTTGAGGACCCGGTCACCAGCACCAAACCCGATGCCTTCCGTCACACCCTTCACGAAATTCATGAGCGCATCAAGATGTTCGTCTTGGTCAAAAACAAACACTGAGAAAACGATATGGCTGACCATCTGACACCGACCACTGTTTTCAAATGCCTGGCAGACGACACTCGGGTCCGCACGATGATGCTCATCACCCGTGAAGGAGAGCTTTGTGTTTGCGAGCTGACCTGCGCGTTGAACGAGAGTCAGCCAAAAATCTCTAGGCATCTGGCGCAACTGCGTACTTGCGGCCTGTTGTCGGACCGTCGGCAAGGCCAATGGGTGTATTACCGACTACACCCGAATCTCCCTGATTGGGTTCATCAAGTACTGACCACCGTGCTGGAAAGCAACAAGCACTGGTTGAGCCCTGATGCCAAACGCCTTGATGAAATGGGTGACCGTCCTGAACGTGCAGCCGTGTGCTGTGAAAGCAAAATCGCCTGATTCCGCCTTCGACTACGAGATCGCTCGATGAAAATCCTGTTCCTCTGCACTGCCAATAGCTGTCGCAGCATCCTCTGTGAAGCGGTCTTCAATCACTTGGCACCGGAAGGCATGAAAGCCTACAGCGCGGGCAGTCAGCCCAAAGGTGAAGTGCATCCGCTGAGTCTCAAGACGTTGGAAAACGCTGGTATATCGACGCTCGGGCTGTTCAGTAAGTCCAGCGATGTCCATGTGAACTTGGCTCCTGATTTCGTCATCACGGTGTGCGACAAGGCAGCCGGTGAAGCCTGCCCGGTATTTTTCGGACCGGCCACCAAAGCCCACTGGGGGCTGGCTGACCCTTCGGAATACCACGGGACTCAAGAAGAGATCGAGGCGGCTTTTGAAGCCACTTTGGAGCAGATCAAAACCCGAATTGAAGCTTTCTTGGCTTTACCGCTTGCCCAACTGAGGGCCGAACAGCTCAAGGCAGAGCTGGCCCTGATTGGCACGTTGTAACCACAGGAGCAATGACCATGAGTAAAAGCCGCCTTTCCTTCCTGGACCGATACCTGACCCTGTGGATTTTTCTCGCCATGGCCTTGGGCATCGGTTTGGGGAGCCTGTTCGAAGGCTGGCCGCAGTGGCTCAACAGTCTTTCTGTGGGCACAACCAACGTCCCCATCGCTATCGGCTTAATCGTGATGATGTATCCGCCTCTGGCCAAGGTTCGTTATGAGGAACTGCCGGAAGTCTTCAAGGACAAGCGCATCCTCGTTTTGTCTTTGGTCCAGAACTGGGTCATCGGCCCGGTGCTGATGTTCGCACTGGCGATCATTTTCTTGCGGGACCAGCCGGAATACATGACGGGCCTGATCCTTATCGGCTTGGCTCGCTGCATCGCGATGGTGCTGGTCTGGAATCAGATCGCAGGTGGCAACAATCAGTACGTCGCCGGATTGGTGGCGTTCAACAGCATCTTCCAGATCCTGTTTTTCAGTGTGTATGCCTGGGTCTTCCTGGGGCTGTTGCCGCCGCTGTTCGGGCTGGAAGGCAGTGTGATTGAGACCAGCTTTGTCAGCATTGCCGAGTCGGTTCTGATCTACCTGGGGGTGCCGTTCCTGGCAGGCTTCCTGACCCGCAAGATTCTCATCGCCCGTAAAGGCGAAGCTTGGTTCCAGGAGCGCTTCATTCCAAAGATCAGCCCGCTGACACTGGTGGCACTGCTGTTGACCATCGTGGCCATGTTCAGCCTCAAGGGTGACGTGGTGCTGCTATTGCCATTCGACGTATTGCGCATCGCGATCCCTCTGACGATCTACTTCGTGGTGATGTTTTTCATCAGCTTCTGGATGGGCAAGCTGCTCAAGGCTGACTACCCGCGCACCACCGCATTGGCTTTCACCGCCGCAAGCAACAACTTCGAATTGGCGATTGCCGTGGCCATTGCCACCTTCGGTCTGGCTTCCCCGGTCGCCTTTGCCACGGTGATTGGTCCGCTGGTGGAAGTACCGGTACTGATTTCCCTGGTCGGTGTGGCCCTTTGGCTGAAACGCCGCTGGTTCGACGAATCCAAGAGCGCCGTTGCGCAGGACAAAGACTATGTTTGATAACCCTATCCCTCAACTCGATACCGAACTGGTTGAGCTTCCATCGACAGACAAACTGGGTATCGAAAAGACCTCCATCCATAAGCCACGCATTTTGCTGCTGTACGGATCGACCCGTGAGCGCTCCTTCAGTCGCCTGCTAGTCGAGGAAGCCGCTCGGCTGCTGGAGCACTTCGGTGCCGAGGCGCGGATTTTCAATCCATCCGGTTTGCCGCTGCCAGATGATGCCCCCGACGATCATCCGCGAGTGAAGGAGCTGCGCGACCTGATGCTGTGGTCCGAGGGGCAGGTCTGGTGCTCTCCAGAACGTCACGGTTCCATGAGCGCAGTGTTCAAAGCGCAGATCGACTGGGTGCCACTGACCATGGGCGCAGTACGCCCGACCCAGGGTAAAACCCTTGCGGTCATGCAGGTGTGCGGTGGTTCGCAGTCGTTCAACGTGGTCAATCAGCTGCGAGTGCTGGGACGTTGGATGCGCATGTTCACCATCCCCAACCAATCCTCCGTGCCGAAGGCCTATATGGAATTCGACGACAACGGCCGGATGAAGCCTTCTCCATTCTACGACCGCGTCGTTGATGTGATGGAAGAGCTGGTGAAATTCACGCTGCTGCTTCGCGACCGTCAGGACTATCTGGTGGATCGTTATTCCGAGCGCAAAGAGTCAGCGGAAGAACTCATGAAACGTGTCAATCAGCGCTCCATCTGAGGATTTTTCACCGTGCCACAACACCCTTATTCCGTACAGCCTCTGGCACAGTTCAATGGCCAATTGATCTTTACCCCGTGCCCAGGCACGAAGGGCACCCGACCATTCGAGGCGTTGCAAACTCTTAAGGATGCAGGGGCATCGGCGTTGCTGACGCTGATGCCGACCGAGGAGTTGCTTCAGAACGAGATCGACCTGCTGCCCGAAGAGTGCCAAATGCTCGGCATCGAGTGGTTTCACCTGCCAGTAGAAGATGATCAAGCTCCTGGCGAAGCATTCAAAGCCGCATGGGCGCAACACCATCCGCGCCTAAAGCAATTGCTGAACGAAGGGAAAACCATCGCCATTCATTGCAAGGGCGGCTCGGGTCGTACGGGCTTGGTCGCCGCTCAATTGCTGATCGAGAGCGGTGTGCCATTCAGCGATGCCATTCGCGATGTTCAGTCGTTGCGTCCACGCGCCATTCAACATCCTGCCCATATCGAATACATCGGCCAGTTCGACATCCAGTCGAACTCCTACTGACAACAGATACAGAGCACAACAACATGACTATCAAAGTTGGCATCAATGGTTTCGGTCGGATCGGCCGCCTCGCTCTGCGAGCGGCCTGGAGTTGGCCGGAGTTTGAGTTCGTGCAGATCAATGATCCGGCAGGCGATGCAGTAACCCATGCGCACCTGATCAATTTCGACTCTGTGCATGGTCGTTGGCACAACGAAGCCAGCGCAGAAGGCGATCAGGTGGTGATTGGCGGCAAGCGCATCAAGGTGACCGCGAACAAAGCGATTGCCGACACCGACTGGTCGGGCTGCGATCTGGTGATTGAAGCCAGCGGCAAGATGAAAACCGTGGCGGTGTTGCAGGCCTACCTGGATCAGGGCGTTAAGCGTGTGGTGGTCTGCGCTCCGGTGAAAGAAAAAGGCGCGCTGAACGTCGTCATGGGCGTCAACCATCAGCTGTTCAATGCGGCGGAACATCGCATCGTCACCGCTGCTTCGTGCACCACCAACTGTCTGGCGCCAGTGGTGAAAGTCATCCACGAAAAGCTGGGCATTCGCCACGGCTCGATCACCACCATCCACGACCTGACCAACACCCAAAGCATCCTCGATCAGCCACACAAGGATCTGCGCCGGGCGCGTGCCTCCGGCATGAGCCTGATCCCAACCAGTACCGGTTCGGCCACCGCCATTGCCGAAATCTTTCCGGAGCTGCGTGGGCGCCTGAATGGTCACGCGGTACGCGTGCCGCTGGCCAACGCTTCACTGACCGACTGTGTCTTCGAGGTCGAGCGGGCCACCACTGTCGAGGAGGTGAATCAGTTCCTCAAGGACGCCTCCGAGAACGAGCTGAAAGACATCCTCGGTTTCGAGGAGCGCCCACTGGTGTCCATCGACTACCGTACCGACCCTCGCTCATCGATTATCGATGCGCTGTCGACCATGGTCATCAACGGCACCCAGGTCAAACTCTATGCTTGGTACGACAACGAGTGGGGCTATGCCAACCGCACCGTCGAACTGGCCAAAATGGTCGGCCTGGCAGTTTAAGGAGCGGTCATGAAAGCGTTGTCAGCCCTCGCGCCGGAAGTGCGGCAGTACCTGCTCGTTACGGGCAACTACTGGGCCTTCACCCTCACCGATGGTGCTTTGCGCATGTTGGTGGTGCTGCACTTTCACGCATTGGGCTACAGCCCACTTCAAATCGCGGCGTTGTTTCTGTTCTACGAACTCTTTGGCGTGATCACCAACCTGGTGGGCGGTTATCTCGGCGCTCGACTGGGTCTGAACCGAACCATGAACATCGGGCTGGGCATTCAGGTTGCGGCGCTGCTGATGCTGACCGTCCCGGTAACCTGGCTAACCATTCCTTGGGTGATGGCGGCCCAGGCGATGTCGGGAATTGCCAAAGACCTGAACAAGATGAGTGCCAAAAGCACCATCAAGCTTCTGGTTCCTGATGGGCAGCAGGGCAAGCTGTACAAGTGGGTGGCGATCCTCACCGGCTCGAAGAACGCACTCAAGGGTGTCGGCTTCTTTCTTGGTGGAGCCTTGCTGGCACTCATCGGCTTCAAAGGCGCCGTGCTGGCCATGGCAGGTGTCCTGGCGCTGATCTGGATCAGCAGCTTGATCCTGTTGAAGAAGGACCTGGGCAAAGCCAAAGCCAAGCCCAAATTTAGGGACATCCTGTCCAAGAGCCGGGCGATCAATATCCTCTCAGCGGCACGAATGTTCCTGTTCGGCGCCCGCGATGTTTGGTTTGTGGTGGCCTTGCCGGTGTACCTGAGCAGCGTGTTCGGCTGGGATTTCTGGAAGGTTGGCGGCTTCCTTGCTGCCTGGGTGATTGGCTACGGCGTCGTGCAGTCCTTCGCGCCCAACATCACCGGAAAGAAACGGGGGCACGTACCGGATGGTCGTGCAGCGTTTCTGTGGGCGCTGGCACTGGCCGGCCTGCCCGCGGCAATCGCTCTGGGGCTGAACACCGGGTTGTCGCAACAGGGGGTGCTGTTGGGCGGATTGATGATTTTTGGTGCGTTGTTCGCAGTGAACTCCTCGCTGCACAGCTACCTGATCGTGTCCTACGCCAAGGAAGACGGCGTGTCGCTGGATGTGGGGTTTTATTACATGTCGAACGCCATGGGACGGTTGATCGGCACGGTGCTCTCCGGCTGGGTCTATCAGGTGTATGGCTTAGGCGCGTGCTTATGGATATCGAGCGCATTCGTGCTGTTCGCAGCTTTGATTTCGATTGCATTGCCTAGTCACGCATGTAGTGAATGACTGCTTTTGGCTGTGGATTCAACCGGTCGATGCAGGGCCATGATGGGCTATTCGCGCGCCGGCTCCCGATCGCTTTTTCGTGCTTTTCGCACTTGGACATTCGAGGGTTTTGCCGACGCCGGTTCGACCGGTTTGCCATCGTTCAGGTTGCTTCGCAATCGTGGTTAAGAGTTGTTTCTCTCGTAGAACACGTCGGGTAAATAGATCAGGCCGCTGCCTGATTCGGTTGGTAATCAGTGCCGTGACGCAGCATCGCCCAAGCCATGCGTGCAGTTTTGTTGGCCAGCGCAATAGCGGCCACATTGGGATGCGATCGCTCGGCTAAACGAACGGCCCACTGGCTGAGCCGATCCTCTTTGGATTTGGCTGTGCGTAGCGCCGAGCGTGCGCCATGCACCATCAATGTTCGCAGATACGTATCACCGCGCTTGCTGATACCGAGTAGTCGATCCTTACCACCAGAACTGTGTTGCCTCGGTGTCAGTCCCAGCGAGGCGGCAAACTGTCGGCCATTGGCAAACTGACGGGCATCACCGAGAGCGACGACGAGCGCTGTGGCGATCATTGGGCCGACACCGCGCAGCTGTTGAAGGCGAACGGCGGACGGCTCGTTTGTCGCGATCGCAGTGATCTCACCGTCGAGCTGGCAAACACGCCCATCCAGCGCACGAAGATCGTCCCACAAACCATCCAGCAGACGACGAAAGCGTGCCGTCAAACCGTTATCCGCATCCCCTAGCCAGCATGGTATTGCACGACGCAGCATCAGCAATTCCTTCGGTGCAACGAGACCGTACTCGGCGACCAGCCCACGGATCTGATTGGCTTTGGCCGTCCGCTGTTCGATTAAGCCGGCCCGGATGCGATGCGTCGCCTGGATATCCTGTTGTTCGATCGTCTTGATGGCGACGAAGCGCATGCTGGGACGGCTCATCGCTTCGCAGATCGCCTCGGCATCGTTCGCGTCGTTCTTGTTGCTCTTGACGTACGGTTTGACGAACTGCGGCGCGACCAGCTTTACCCGAAATCCGTTGGCTTGTAGCTGCCGCGCCCAGTGATGGGCCCCACCGCAACTCTCCATCCCGATCTCACAGCCAGGTTCGATCTTTTCCAACACCGTTTGCAGCCAGCGATCACGCGGTAGGCGCTGCCGCCAGACGGGTAGCTCATGACAATCCACGCCGTGGATCTGAAACACGTTCTTGGCCAGGTCGACCCCAATTCGCATAAGCTTCATGTGTGGACTCCTTCTCACCGTTGACTGTGGTTCGCCCTTTCAGTCTGGCACTCAAGATGCCGAAGTGAGGAGGAGTCCATCCCATTGCTTTGGGTTGAAACTTGCCCATCAGACGAGTCGTGGACCTGCTCTCAACTTGGCAGGCAGGCGGTGAAGCGGCTGAGGAGAGAGTCGCGTGTCGTAGGACATGGGCATCTTAATGGCCATTAGTATCGGGTTGATCATTGCTCACTTCGCGCTGCACAAAGCTCGGAATGCAGTTGTTCAAAATTTTTCTTGGGAAAAGGGGGGCAGCACCATGACAGCATTCCAATGGCTGGTGAAGGATTCCCCAATTGAGTCGCCATGGCTGCGCGGCACTAAGACTTTTGGGGTCAATAAGCCCGTCATGTTGATCGATCAGTTCGGCGGTAAACAACCGTACCTGATAAACCGACAGTATTGGGAAGAGGGCGAGTTGAGTTATCCAGCCTGCGCCAAGGCCGTGGTCGACTCCAATTTGTTGGACGGCATCGCCGCATTGATGTCCGGTGCGGAGATAGATGATGGCATGCGAGGTTTTATTGAGTTCGTCTCACGTGAAGGCTGGGATATCAACGCCGGCTTCTTTTTGACCGAGCAGTATGCAAAATCAACGCGCGCGAATTTCTTGCTTCATGCCACACGGCGCTTACGGTTGCTTTATCGGTTCCTAGCCATGGACACCGGTTATTTTCTGGCGACGGGCAACGTCCGCCTGCTCCCGGCCGCCGTCGCGCATTATCTTGCGAAGGAAGGCGTAGATTCCCTTGATGAGATTGCCGAGCAGCACGTGCATTCATTTATCGCAAACCATACCCAGCGTGAGGCTCTGGAGACAGTTGAAGTCACCGAGATCGCATTGCTGAAGATGGTTCTGTTACGCGAATTTGAAATGCGAGGTGCGCCGGCTGCGGACCAGTACATTGCTTATCAGCGCTTCATCAGCGCTACGGTGAATGTTTCGCTTGCCCGGGAAAGCCAGTTGGCGTTGCACTATTTCAGCGGGCAAGCAGGCTCTCTGCTCGGAATCAAGGAGAACACCTCACGTAAAAAGGCGCTCAGAAACATTTCCGCTACAGCGTGGGACTTGCTGCTGCTGAGAACGCCGGAAATGCTATTGAAGCCGCCAGTGAGTGGCGGTCATGTCGAAATTGCCTTTGTGGCGACGCATGAACAGAAGCTGGCCGAGCTGGCACAACTCATGGCAATACATACATTGTTTCCTGGCACGACCCCCATCGTTCAATACGATATGACGAAGGTACCGGATGACATCATCGACACCATTCGCAATGAGTTTGATGGGCAGATGGTGAGCCCGATTTTAAGGCAGGGGCCACCGGACATCCCGACGGGATTGCGTGATGCGCTAAGTCATTCCCTTATGCAGCGGTTGCCGCCTACGGGGAAGTTTGAATAAGAAATTTGTTAGATGGCCATTTTGCAGCTAAAAAAATGTCCATCCCACATACCGTGCCGCGGATGTTGCAATGCCTTGCCGATAGTCAGTGTTCTCATGCTATTGATTGCTTCTGAACCGCAGCTGAGCTCGGCGTCATCCATGTCGCGTTTCTTCTTGGACTATGTCGCGTTTGCTGCAATTCCTCCAGGCTAGACAAGGGCTTGCAGGACGAAAAGGAACGTTATACGACATTACTGTCGCGTTTAAACGCGACAGTGATGTCGCCAAATAGTAGTTAGGCGTATAAGTTGGAGGAGTTGCAATGACAACAATCGATGTGAAATCCCGATTCGAAGCAAAGCTTCTTCGTCCGGCAAAGCCTGGTAATGATACATCGTGGGCGTTCGTAGTACTGCCAAGAGACGCGAGTGAACAGCTTCCGAGGCGAGGAAGGACGACAGTTGAAGGCACAATCAATGGGCACCATTTCCAGGCAACCCTTGAGCCGGATGGTCAGCTGAGCCATTGGCTGCAGGTAAGTAGAGAATTACGCGAAGCCGCAGGCGCGGCCGTTGGGGATATCGTTACGCTAGAGCTAACCCCTGTGAAGAAGGAACCCGAGCCTGACATCCCACCAGATTTTCAGGAGGCACTGGCAGCCACTCCTGAGGCTCGTAAAGTTTGGAACAATACGACGACCATCGCACGAGTAGACTGGATACACTGGATTACTTCAGCCAAGCAACTTAAGACGCGCGCAAAACGAATTGGTGATGCCTGCGATATGCTTGCATCCGGCAAGAAGCAGGTTTGCTGTTTCGATCAGTCTGGCTACTACAGTAAGGCCTTCCGTGCGCCCGAGGCCAAAAATTTTTAAATGGAACATTCCGTTGAATACGCCTAACAAGGCGCTCAACACCGCTCGCTTCGCTCACTGGACTCGCAAAAGCTACGCTTTTGCTCGCCTGTTGGCTTAATCGTTAGGATGCACTCAATGGTCACGCGATCCATGGAAGAAGTACGTGCCGATTATATTTTCGCGATGGGACAAGAACTCGGTGCTAATTTCTACGAACTCTATAGAGAGCTCGTAGAGCTTCATGTTCTTTGGCAGCAGTATCGGCAGCTTTTCGGAGATACAACGGATACGGTTCAGCTGCTCAATAGAACGGCTGGTTTATTCTTTAAAATCGTGCAAGACGAGCTTTGGGATAGCGTACTCCTTGGCGTCTCACGAATGACGGACCCACCGGCCACAGGAAAAAACAAGAACCTAACCGTGCAGTCGCTTCCACCACTCATCACTGATTCCGCGCTAAGGACGGAGGCTCAGGATCTCTGCACTAAGGCAGTAGCGGCAGCAGAGTTTGCCCGCGAGCATCGCAACAAGCGTATAGCACATCAAGATCACAACTACCTCAGCAACCGAAACTCCAATCCTCTTAGCGGCATCAGCAGAGCCGCAGTCGAGAATATGCTCGCAGTACTAAGAGACGTCCTGAATCTCCTCGACAATCACTTCCGAGACAACACTGTCCTGTATGAGGACTTCGTCGATGATAGTGGGGCTAGGCTGCTAGTTCACAAGCTAAGTAGCCTAGAGCGGCTTCAGGGTACCAGCGCCACAGAAAGTGCCCCCTGACAATGCGTTCAAATCGTTCGCTTCGTTCACCCGGACCGGCTAAAGCCGGCCCTTTAGCTTAATCGTTATGAATGTCTGCAAAGGGTCGGTTTTTGCCTGTCGCCACCCTCAGATATGTGGCTTGGGGTTGGCGACCAGTTAAATATTGAGAGTTGGATGGAGTGATGGTGTTAAATCCAGTCCGGGATACGACTAACGCCCCTAATATTTGAGGCTTCAATCGACACGAACCTGTTGGGTGACCCACGGTAAGTGAATGCGGCTTAATGCCCTGCGGGCGAAAAGTGAGTGTACCCACTTACATCGACTTAACCGAGACTACTTCCACAAACCTGAATTTTTTTCTGGCCGTCCTAGTAGCTTCTTGTTCTGCAACTAGGGAGCTCAGCGTATCGGCCTCATGCACCATCTCGTGCATCTCGCCTTCAAATTCGTTTCCCACACGGAGCGTAACTCTCAACCTAGGTGTGAAGCCTTTTGAGACTGCCTTTTTCTTCGCTGCCTTCACCGGTTGCACGATCACAACATCCGGGACTGTGTCCTGCACGTCTGAGTTAATTGCCGGCGCAGAAGGGTAAGCGTCTGGTCAATACATCTGGGCATTGCTCTCATCCCCGTGCTGGCGCAGCTGGGGAGCCTCCACAAGTGACCAGATTTCCTGGTCTTGACACCATCGTCAGCCTTAAGCTTATGTCAAGGTAAAGCACATCATTTCACACTAGACGACCTGCACTTGGCGCAGTTGTAGGGTATCGATGCCAATGCCGAACCCAGCCCATAACCAGGGACGACTCAAGGCGAGCCTTGACCTCGATCATCGAGTCATCCATTAGTTTGATTTTGATCAATCTCTCCATTGCTTTGCTAGCTAGACTGAAAATCAACACGACGTAATAAGTCGAGGTTGTACTTCATGTACTGGTTCCGCCGTAACCGCCGAAGCCTATTGCACCTTACCCTCGTGGTATGGGTGTTAGCTGTGGCCGTGATGGCAATCCAGGGGTGTTTGGTGCAACCGGATCACAATATAGCCGCGCCACACGATGCCGAGCAGTATGTGGTGGATGGTCATGCTCTCCACGCCAGTGGTTGCCTTCAGAACTGTGAGGACACCGCCACGGCGATAAAACCTGCATTGCAGACTCCTGCATTAGACCCCATCCATTGGGCCGCCCTTTTGCTGCTAACTGCGGCAGTAATAATATTGCTTAACCCCGAGGAGAAATCCTCCTTCGCCGCTCTTGCACTGAAACGCCCCGCACCGCCGGAAGGCCCAGTCCGCCTGATTTTCGTTCGTTCCAACGATTAACCCCTACTTCAGAGTGTCCGGGCACCGGTCGCTCTGTCTTATTGCGCGCGGCTTTTTCGCGACTCAACTATTTCTGCTTATCCCTCACATTCCCTGGAGTTCATCATGCAAACGCCTTTCAAATTCGTTCTAGCTGCCATCCTGGCTAGCAGTGCGTTCATAGCCTCTGCCGAGGATGCACACCACCCGGCCGACGCTCCAGGCGACTCAACCGAGAGCACAGCACCAGCGTCGGCGGCCATGACTAAAGCCATGACCGATCAAATTCAGAAAATGCAGTCTGCGCATGACAAAGCAGCGGCGGCTAAAACTCCCGCCGAGCGCCAGGCGGCCATGCAAGAAGGCATGAAAACGATGAAGGACAGCATGGCCATGATGAGCAAGGAGCAGAGCGCAATGGGTTGTATGGGCATGTCTGGAGCTAAGGAGGGCGGAGGCAAAGGGATGATGGACATGATGATGCAAATGATGGAACAGCAGTCGTCCATGATGGAAATGCCAATGAAAAAGTAAATGTGCAGTAGAGCTGATGCAAATTACAAAGCACTGGTGTTGGCTGGGTTAACGCAGACAGCGCCCTCTGATGTTTGTTGTTAAAGGCTCAACCCATGAGTATCCGGCATGGCGAGGTCGCTGACTGAGCCGGCGCTGATGACTCCTTGGCAGTAGGAGGTTGATATGGATCACGAACCACAAGCGGACAACAGTCAGAGTCGCGGAATGTTCTGGGCCATGGGCACTATTTACAGTTCCTTACAGCCAACTGAGCACACAACACACGTGGAGAGCGCCTTACCCTACCTGCAATTAGCAACCTGCCCACTTGTGCACCTGTTTATGCCCCACGACCACGGCGACCATCAGCAAAGGCACGAACAGCAAACACACCCGGCAAGTGAGGAGCACCAACCATGAACCATACTGAATCGGCCTACGGTCTCTGGTCGCTGGTCATCATCAACTCATTAGTGTTTATCTTGTTCGCCTTCAGCTTCACACGGCCTAAGACGAGCCGCGATTGGCGCTCCTTTGGCATGTTCTCGGCGTTTCTGGTGGCTCTGTTTACCGAAATGTACGGTTTCCCGCTGACCATCTACCTGTTGATGCCCTGGCTCACTCGTAACTTCCCTGGCATCGACTTCCTCTCGCACGACGCAGGGCATTTGCTCGAAACAGCTCTGGGCTGGAAGGTCAATCCGCACTGGGGACCATTCCACATTATCAGCAACCTGCTGATCGCTGGCGGCTTTTGGTTATTGGCGGCCGCGTGGCGCGTGCTCTACAAGGCCCAAGGTAGTGGGCAACTAGCGCTCGACGGGCCCTATGCTCGGATCCGTCACCCGCAGTACGTTGGCTTCGTGCTGATCATGTTT
Organism: Pseudomonas sp. Irchel s3h14; assembly: GCF_900187425.1. Lineage (GTDB taxonomy): Bacteria > Pseudomonadota > Gammaproteobacteria > Pseudomonadales > Pseudomonadaceae > Aquipseudomonas. Next base: position 428,039 of record NZ_FYDJ01000004.1, on the reverse strand, counting down.
GGCTTTCTGTTGCAGTGGCCGACATTGATCACCCTGGTGATGTTTCCAATCCTCCTGTTCGTCTACGCCAAGCTGGCGAAGCGGGAAGAACGGGAGATGCTTGCGCACTTCGGCGATGCCTACCGCACTTACTGTGAACAGACTCCGGCATTCCTGCCCTGGTCGACCCCCCGCAGTCCCGACATCCCTACTGACGCGCCTCCCAGCTCAGGAAAACAATCATGAACGCTCCCTGGAAAACCGGAGTTTCTCTGGCCCTGACCATAGCCATTTCCTACACGGTCTGTGCGCTGCTCTATGCGCTATGGCCGGCGCAAGGTATCGCTTTTCTCAACGCCTTGTTCCATGGACTCGACTTCGGTCGTCTCCAAGCGCCGCAAGACTACGGTGTGACGACTTTCGTCGGGCCACTGCTGGTCTTGACCGTATGGGGCGCGATAGTCGGCACCTTGTTTGCCTGGCTGTCCGGCAAGCTCCGTGGCAAGTCTTGATAGCCGCTTAAGGCAGGAGACAGTGATGAACGAATCACACATGCAGCACAGCCAGCACCAGCCGGCGTTTGCATCAGGGAAAATGGCGAAAGATCCGATCTGCGGAATGATGGTCGATAAGAGCACAGCGTTGTCACGGGAACGTGGCGGGCGCAGCTATTACTTTTGCAGCGATACCTGTCTGCGCACCTTCGAGTCGCCAGAAAGAGAATTGAAGGCGATGAAAACCCGCGTGACTATCGCCCTCACAGGTGTACTGGCCTTGGCGCTTCTGCGTGCGGGCGCCTTCATCGCGCTGGCCGCCGGTGCCACGCTACTGACTTGGGTGCCGATCCCTGCGCTCCCTTGGTTCACCTGGGGTATATGGCTTTTCCTGTTGGTCACTCCGGTGCAGTTCATCGGTGGCTGGAGTTTCTACAAGGGGGCGTGGAACGCCATTCGCACCCGTAACATCAACATGGATTTCCTGATCGCCCTCGGCACGTCGGTTGCCTATTTCTACAGTGTCGCGGTGCTGTTCTTTCCGGACGTCCTGCCGGTGAAGGTGGCCGAACGCGACGTCTATTTCGAAGTGTCTGCGGTGATCATCGCCTTCGTACTGCTGGGTAGGTACATGGAGGAGATCATCAAGAAAAAGTCTTCGGCTGCGGTACGGCGCTTACTTGATCTCAAACCGGCGATCGCGCATGTGATTCGTGATGGGCAAGAGGTCGACTTGCCCGCTGAAAACGTCATGGCCGGCGAGTTCCTGGTAGTCAAGCCTGGCGAAAAAATCCCCACCGATGGCGATGTCAGTGAAGGTCAGTCAACGGTAGATGAGTCCATGCTGACGGGTGAGTCGATGCCGGTCGACAAACACCCGGGCAGTCCGGTGATCGGAGGTACGCTCAATGGCAGTGGGGTGATCACTTTCAAGGCGAGCAGGATTGGTGCCGATACCGCACTGGCGCAGATCATCAAGATGGTCGAGGAGGCACAGAGCAGCACCGCGCAGATCCAGCGGTTGGCCGATCAGGTCACTGGTTACTTTGTGCCAGCAGTGGTAACGGTCGCACTGCTGGCCCTGCTGGGCTGGTCTCTCGCGGGGAGCTTTCCGCAGGGGCTATTGGCCTTTATCGCGGTTTTGATCATTTCCTGCCCCTGCGCCCTGGGCGTGGCGACACCCGCCGCGTTAATGGTCGGTGTTGGCAAGGGTGCCGATAACGGCATCCTTATCCGCGGCGGCGAAGTTTTGGAGCGGGCAGAAAAACTGAGTACGGTGGTGTTCGACAAAACCGGCACGATTACCCGAGGAGAACCCAACGTAACCGATGTGATCCCGCTTGGTACAGCGTTGGAAAACGAGGTCTTGATGCTCGCCGCCGCCGTGGAGTCCGGTTCAGAACATCCGCTCGGCGCAGCTATAGTGCGCGCCGCCCGGCATCGCGGCATCAGCCTGCCGAAAGCGATCGGCATCAATGGAATCGCCGGTCACGGCATCGAAGGCAGTATCGTCAGTCGCAAAATCTGGCTGGGCAACCGGCGTTTATTCGCCCGCCAAGGCATTTCGACCGAGGCTGCCGAGGAGCACCTCATCGGTCTGGAAGCCGATGGCAAGACCGCTATGCTGGTCGGGGTCGACGACCGCTTGCTCGGGGTAATTGCTGTGGCCGATACCATAAAACCTGAAGCGGCTGAAGCCGTTGCGGCATTGCAGGCAAGCGGCATCAAGGTCGTGCTACTGAGCGGCGACAACCACCGTACTGCCGAAGCGGTCGCGCGGCAGGTCGGCATCGAGCGAGTGATTGCCGAGGTCTTGCCGGACGACAAGGCCGCAGTGATCCGTCAATTGCAAAGCGAAGGGCAGGTCGTGGCTATGGTTGGCGATGGTGTCAACGATGCGCCTGCCCTGGCCACCGCTGACATCGGCATCGCCATTGGCTCGGGTTCCGATGTAGCCAAGGAAACCGGCGGCATTATCCTGCTCAAGAACGACGTACGCGACGTGGTCACCGCGATCAAGCTGTCGCGCGCAACGATGGTCAAGATCAAACAAAACCTGTTCTGGGCATTCATCTACAACAGTATCGGCATTCCAATCGCGGCGTTCGGACTGCTTAATCCCATCATCGCTGCCGCCGCGATGGCACTCAGCTCCCTGTCGGTAATCGCCAATTCCGCGATGCTGAAACGTGCCCGTATCGGCTTGAGTCAGGAGCCTAAATCATGAACCGCGAAGTTTTAATTATCTGCCTCCTGGTGAGTGTTGTGGGCATCGCCACCGTGCTTTACCTGTTGGGGCTGACCGGAAAATCGTTTGTCATAGCAGCGATTTTCCTGCTGTGCCCGGTCTTGGTCGGGGTGCAACTTTTTCGCGGCGTCCGCCAATTTGATAAGGACATGGCCGAGGCTAATCGGCAACTGAAAAGGAAGAATCTGCCTTGATACTTTATGCGACTCACCACCCTAAATTTCCGACGCATTGGACACGTAAACCGATGCTCTGGCTCGCTATGCTCACACCTACGATAGCGCTTCAGTAAAATTGGAAGTGGCCTTGCGTCATGACCCTCCCTCCCGTTCCCTCCAAGGAGTGCCATCATGAATCAACATAACTTGCCCCAGCACCGCGCAAGGGGCACCAACTGGTACTTTTTAGGCTTCCTAGCCATCGCCGGTTATTTCCTGTTCACCGAGCACAGGGCTCACGTCCTTCCATATCTGCCATTCCTGCTACTACTGGCCTGTCCACTAATGCACTTTTTCATGCACCGTGGGCATGGGCATGGGCATGGCGGACATGAACACGGTGAAAGTGGTGAACATGACAATTGCTGTGGCCATCAGCACACCAGCGCTCGCAATAGCCAAGAGGAGCACGATGGTCTACCCGATAATCAGACGAAATATCCCGATCGCCCTGCATGACGGATTCGTCGTATATGCGTAATGCCATGAAGCTAATCGATCTTCGGTTGGCTTATGGCCTGATTTTTTTGAAACGGCGCATGAGTAGAATCAGGGTAAGCGTCTGCCGAAGTCTCCCTGCTTAAGTTATGCAGTTACCCACTGATGCGGCAGCAATTGGCCTATCTCACTCGCCCGCTGTGTCGGCAGCCGAGTCAGTACATCCTTCAGATACGCATACGGATCATGCCCATTCATGCGCGCCGATTGGATCAAACTCATGATCGCCGCCGCGCGTTTTCCGCTGCGCAGTGATCCTGCGAAGAGCCAGTTCTTACGCCCTAACGCCCATGGTCGGATCTGGTTCTCGGCCCAATTGTTGTCAATGGGGACGGCCCCGTCATCTAGGTAGCGCGACAGCGCTGACCAGCGTTTCAGGCTGTAATCGAGTGCTTTGCTGATAGCCGAACCCTCGGGCACGAGGTCGCGCTGGGCGACCATCCAGGCATGCAGCATATTCATCACTGGTACGGCTTTTTCTTGCCGTATTCGGCGCCGTAAATCCGGCTCCAGGTCGCGGACTTCACTCTCGATTTCGTACAGCAATTGAATGTAGCGCAGGGCTTGCTCGGCGAGCTGGCTTTTGTTGGTGACGTGCAGTTCGAAGAACTTGCGCCGCGCATGGGCCATGCAGCCGACCTCGGTCACGCCGAGTTCAAAGCTGGCCTTGTAACCAGCATTATGTTTTGCAACTCATAATGGTGGTTATGTTGCGGCCTGAGTTATGTTGCGGGGGTAAGGGGCGCCGCCTCCCAATCGGGAGTCCGGCGCAAAAAGTGGCACATAAATTCATGCTACAACCCCCGCATGAACGCCATGAGAGATGCTGAATTCGGTCGCAGGCGCACAGCCTTAGGCACATTTGTCACGTCCAAACATGCAAGCGCCTTGGCCTTCATTTCGAGATCGACTTCCGCGTAGATGTGGGTTGTGTCCAAGGAGACATGCCCGAGCCAGGCCCGAATTGTATTGATATCGACCCCGGCTCTTAACAGGTGAACGGCGGTCGTGTGTCGAATAGTGTGCGGGCTGATGCGCCTATCTTGCATGGAATCAACCCGCTTGCCGGCTGCTCGTCCATACACCGACACAACGCGATACATGCCGAATCGAGTCATGGGATTCCCGGTACGACCTATGAATACGCGATCCTCTGTTCTGCGTTCGACGATGAGTGGCCGCAGCGCTGTAGCTGTTACTGCCCACAGGGGGCATACGCGCCATTTGTTTCCCTTACCCAGAATGCGCACGGAGGGTGAAGTCCCAAGTTGCAAATTACCAACGCTGAGGCAGGCAGCTTCGTCAGCGCGGGCGCCAGTGTTGTATAGAAAAAGCAAAATCGCATAGTCCCGTGCACCCTGGCTCGTAGCTCGATTAGGTGCCCGGAGCAGAGCCTCCACTTCTGGCTTGTCGAGATAGTGGATGACTGCCTGGGTAGTTTTTTTGAACGGGATAGAACGGATCTCTGAGCACCACGCCAAATGCTCTGGCGATCGCATAGCGATGAAACGCCCTAATGAATGAATCGCGCAGAGCCGCTGGTTGCGCGTGACAATGCCACAACCGCGCTCGTGTTCGACGTGTTCAAGGAATGCGCGCACGATGGCGGGCGATATGTCGAGCACCGACAAATGGTCGATTGCCACCGAGGCTTTTCGACTGACAAATGGAAGCAGGAGGGTCAGCGTGTCGCGGTAACTGATCTGAGTGTTGTGGGAAAGGTTGCGCTCGGCGACCAGATACTCCAACAAGAAGCGACGTACCCATGCCCCGAGGCGATTGCGGTCAATCATGATCAATCTCCTGGCCTGAATAAATGGCAAATCGGCGACTAGCTTCGTGCAACAGTTCGGGAGTCATGTGCAAATAGCGCTGAGTCGACCTTATGTCGACGTGCCCCAGATACGTTGCCAATTGCGGCAATAGCCGCTGTACATCCTTGCCGGTGCGATACCATCCCAGTACACGATGTACGGCGGCTGTATGCCGCAGATCATGGAGGCGCGGAGGCCGTAGCTCGCCTGTTGGGCGAGCAATGCCTGCCGCCAAACGAACGCGTTGGAACAGAGTTATGACGTATTGGTAGTTCAGGCGATGGCCAGTACGAGTGCACAGCAGGGCAGAGTCTTGGCCTAGTGGAAGTGCTAGCGCGCAACGTTGTCGTAGATAGACTCGCAGTTTCGATGCCAGCCTGGGCCCAATCGGCACCAGCCTTGTCTTATAAAACTTTGTGTCACGAACGGTGATGATTCGCTGCTCGAGGTCGACGTCACAGAGGTTTAGTCTGATCGCCTCGCCGACGCGCAACCCAGCACCGTAAAGGATCAGCAGGAGGGTTCTGTATGTCGCAGCTTGAAGGCGACTGAGCGAGGTACTCAGTATGACGGTGGCATCTAACAGGTGCTGTATTTCTGCGGTGGCATAGACATAGGGCGTCTGTGCCGGTGGAAGCTGTGGTGGTCGTTCCGGCAGGGGCGAGATCGTTGCGTGGCCACGTGCGATTGCGAAGCGATAAAAGCTAACAAGTAATCCTCGCTTCGTCTTCCACGTAGCGCTTAGCTCACCGTGCCCGTGCAGAAATGCGGCTACTGCCTCTGGAGTAACTTCGGGGAGCGGTAGGTTTCCAGTCTCACGTGCAAACTGACGCAGCACTCTGGCACTGCTATTCAGGCCCACGCCTTGGGCACGACGGACAGCCACGTAGGCATTGACTACGTCCAAGGTTCTCATAGCAGGTCTCCCAGGTCGAAGTCACCGACTTCACGTAACGAGACCAGATCCACCTTGGTGTACGTCATTGTCGCCGATGTGCTGCGGTGGCCAAGGTGGTCGCCAATCTCCTTGAGACTCAGCCCATTGGCGAGCAGCCTGGCCGCGCATGCATGTCGAAGCGCGTGCGGCCCCAAATGTGCAGCTTGTATGTTGAGCAGGCGCAATCTGCCGCTGACGATGTTGTATAGCCCAGCAGCGGAGATGGGGATTCGCGGCGCCCGAGTTCGGATGAATATCTCAGGGTGCAGTACCTTCGGACGCACTGTGTCGACGTATTGCGCTAATGCCTCAGCCACTGTGGAGACCAATGGGTAAACCTGCGGCTGACGGCGCTTCAATCGCCAAATACGCAATTGGCCAGCAGCCCAGTCGATCTGATCCAACCGGAGTGCGGCAACTTCTCCTCGGCGCAAACCGTAGATGGCGAGAAGCATCAGGATGGCTCGGTCGCGCACATCGAGTTCAGAACTTGAATTTGTAGTTGCGAGTACTCGCTGAACATCCTCCCAGCTCAGCGCATAGGGAAGTGACTCCAGGGCGTAATGTCGCGGGGAGCGGATCGAGTCGGCCAATGTACTGCTGCATGTTCCCTGCGTTGCCGCGTAGCGCAGGAATACCCGCAACATTGTTGCGACGTGCCCTGCCGAAATTCGCGACCACCGTTGCGCACCGTAGGTGATGAAGTAGGCATCAATATCCTCGGGGCTAAGCGTCGAAAATCGGCGGCCTGTGTTGAAGCTCCAGCGCAAAAAGGTTGCCGCTCGACTGCGCCATTGACTGATGGTACATGGTGTCAAACCGCGTTCATCCCGCATCCACGAGACGAAAAGCTCAAGATTCTCCTCGAATGGAATTGGCTCCGCCGTTGGCTCTTGCCACCAGCCTAGGAACTTAAACCAAGGTCTTGCGGTGTTTATCAACGTCGTAGCAGTTGCAGGAGAATTGGCCGGCAATGGCCCTTCGTGAATGATCTGGCGCAGCCGTGACGAATTGATTGCATTGAGGTCGCTTGGCTGCACCCGCTCGGCGATCCAAAGCAAGCAGCACGCCTTCAAGTAAAGGGAGGCATGCGTACAGCCCTGCTCAGCACAGTGCTGTAGATATCGCTCGCGTTCAGCGGCCAGCGATCCCGCACGATGGCGTTTACAGGCAGCGTTTGAAGAATAGATATTCTCGAACATGGCAGACACTCCAGGGGATGAAGGTCTACCAAGGCGCTGCAATTTATGTTGCGTCAATCGCCTATCGACAACAGAGAAACTGCCTATTCGCTCGGTCGGGATCACATAACTCAGGCCGCAACATAACCACCAAAATCATCACAGACCAGCTTGCCCTTCCAGTCTTGCAGGAAGTTGCGAGCATGCTCACCTGCTCGGCTAGAGCTGAAGTCATAAACGACAGCCGCTGTTTCGCAGAACTGGCTGGTGGCGTAGGCCCAAACATAGGAACGGTGTGTTTTCTTCGAGCCCGGAGCGAGCATCTGCACGGGTGTTTCATCGGCGTGGATGACCTGGCGCCCTAGCACTACGTCACGCAGCGCATCGACCAGAGGCTGTAACTGCACACCTGTCACACCAACCCATTGAGCCAACGTCGAACGTGGAATCGCCAAGCCCGCTCGACCGAAAATCGTTTCCTGACGGTAAAGAGGCAGATGGTCAGCAAACTTCGCGATCATGACGTGGGCAAGTAGTCCGGCGGTCGGGATGCCCTTGTCGATGACCTGTGCCGGAACGGGTGCCTGTATCAGCGTTTCGCAGTCATCGCATACCCACTTGCCACGGACATGGCGCTCGACGGTAAATACGCCGGGCGTGTAGTCCAGCTTCTCGCTGACGTCCTCACCGATGCGCTTGAGTGCACAGCCGCATTGGCAGTGGGTGTTGTCCGGTTCGTGATGGATCAACGTGCGTGGAAACTCTGGCGGCAACGCCGTGCGCTTGGGCTTTTGCTTTTTCTCGGCCTGCGCTGGTGCTGCTTGCAAGGCTTGAAGCTCAGCTTCAATTGCCGCGATATCGGTATCGATCAGGTAATCGAGCAAGCTGGCCTGCTGCGGATTCAACTGCTCGCTGCGCTTGGCAAACTTCAAGCGCTTGAGCTGCGCAATCTCGTGAGTCAGCTTCTCGATAACCGTTTGGTCGCGGTGGATCTTCTTGCCCATGGTCTCGACCGTCTTGCCCATCGTCTCGACTTGCTGGTCGAGTGTCTCGACACGCTGTATTAACTGCGCCGCTAAAGTGCGCAGTTGTTCAGGGGTAAGGTGATCGAGATTGGGGAGCGAAGTCATGGTGCCGATTTTGCCAAACCAGGTAATTCGCGGCGATAGACCGATAGGCTAATGGCAGCAGTTAAAGCAGTGTGATCATACCGCCGGAGCCCGCGCGCTGCCATGGCAGGCCCAACACCAAGGCCTGGAGTTGCTCGGTATCCAACTCTATTTCAGCGCCATGGTGAATGCTTGGCCAGTGGAACTTACCTTGGTTCAACCGGCGAGCAGCCAGCCAGATACCGAAGCCGTCATGCACCAGAACTTTCATACGAGTGGCGCGGCGGTTGGCGAACAGATAAGCACAGTGCGGCTTCGCCGCACCGAACACCGAGATCACTCTGGCCAACGCAGTCTCGGTGCCAGCTCGCATGTCCATCGGCTCGGTGGCGAGCCAGATGGAGTCGATGCGGATCATCGCAGCAGGTCTCGAAGAAAGGTCGCGCAGGCAGCAGCACTCTCGGTTGGCCAGTTCATTTTGACGGTGCCGCGCGGGTGCTGGATTTCAACGCAGATGTTCGATGATGCTGCGTGCGAATTTGCTACGGCCAGCTGCATGGGTAACGGAATGAATGCAGGTTGCAGCGCCGGGCTTCTCTGCGCTTGCACCCGAATCCATTTGTGCACGAGGTTTGCGTTGAGGCTATGGCTGAGCGCGATGCTGGCAATCGAAGCGCCGGGCTGGGCACGCTCTTGAATGACCTGGGCTTTGAAGGACTTAGAGTAGGAACGGCGTTGTGGCTGCATGAAATACCCGCTTAAAAGGCTAGAACTGGTGCCCACTTAAATTTAAGTGCACACCATGTCTTGGCTTTGCGGGGGTGAGTAGATGACTTGGCCGGACGGATACGCAGAAGGCTCAGAATCACCGAATAGCGCCCGGCGCATCTCATCTTCCATCAATTCAGTATTCATACCATTTCTCAGAAGGGTGTTATCTATAACCTGATCGATTCTATCAGGATGGCCGGACTCTGTAGTAAAGCGTCGTTGGGTCTGACCTGAAGTGACAAAGGGCCAGCAGAGCAGATACCGGCGAGCGTCAGCATTTGTCCATCTGCCGCCTATCATGGCGGGCAGCTGTCGGCCAGTCTCAGCCAAAGACGAGATGAGCTAGGCTTCCGGCATCATTCCTCAAGGACGACCGCCATGCCAGATTACTCAGACTGCAAGATCGCCACGGCGGACGCTCTGACATTGCTCCTCCACAACCAGCACGCCTTAAGTGCAGCTATAGAAGAAATAACCAAGTGGCTCTCAGAAAATGGGGTAGGAAGTGTTGCCGCTAATGCGATGTCGGCCATGGAAACGCTGGACACTAATGCTCAAGCCATCACAGATTCCATTTTGAGGATACGCCAGTCATAAATTACTCAGCGCAAGACTGCCCTCTGATTTGAATGCCCCCCGATTTTGTAGACACAATTGATTGGCGGCTATGGGACGGATAGCGACGGTCTAGCATCGACCGTCGCAGTGAATGGTCAGACTTCCGTCTGCTCCGCCATTTCCAAGGCATCATAGACCTCGATGCCCATGTATCTAACAGTGCTTTCAAGCTTCGTATGACCAAGCAGGAGTTGTACGGCTCTCAGGTTCTTCGTCCTGCGATAGATCAACGAGGCCTTAGTTCTCCGTAGCGTGTGGGTACCATACATGGTTGGGTCAAGGCCGATGGCTGTCACCCACGCTTTAACTATTCGAGCGTATTGCCTGGTGGAAAGATGGTCTGAGGCGTGCAACCGGCTCGGGAACAAGAAGTCCTCGCTGTGAAGACGCGCCTGATGCATCCAAGCCTCCAGAACCGTTCGGGTTTGCTCAGTGATTTCAAATTGCACTGGATGCTGAGTTTTCTGCTGCATCACGATAGCCCGTGACGACACATGCTCCCCATGGGCAATGTCTCGGACTCGCAACTTGGTTAAGTCACAGGCACTCAGCTTGCTATCGATGGCCAAGTTGAAGAGCGCCAAATCACGGGTCTTCTCAGCAAGCTGAAGTCTTACGCGGATGGCCCAGATATCTCTGACTCGGAGCGGGGCTTTCTGCCCGACAAGCTTTCCCTTGTTCCAAGGCTGAGGGCTGTATGTAGCAATAGTGTTCATGGCTTGTCCTCCACGTTGAGGGAGGACAAGGGTGGATCAGTCACAATGGGTGGTGGTCGCTAACCGACCCATAGCGGTCATCCGCCTCTGTGCGATAACGCCTTATTTTGAGTGGAAGTAGGCTTCCCCTGGTCTGGGTCAAGAGTGTCTAGAGGACCACTGAGAGAGCAGCTCTTTTTTCTGAAGCTTTGACGACGTACCGTTTATTCTTAAGTGACTACCAATTCCCACTGAAAAACCCTCGGACACACGCAGCCAGTATCTCAACGCAAGGGCTATCAACGCCTTGGCAGCATACGGGTTAAGGTGTTGTCGCCCACGTAGTAATGATGGAACAACCCCGCCGCCGCATGTACACCGATCAGCCAATAACCGGCGCTGCCGAGCAGTTCGTGCCAATACTTGAATTGCTTGGCCAAGTCAGGATCGACCGCCACCGGCGCTGGCAGGAAAAAACCGAAATAAGGCATCGGTTTACCTCCTGCTGCCAGCATCAGCCAGGCCAGTAATGGCGTGGCGATCATCAGTACATACAGCGCCAGATGCATCAAGTGAGAGGTGCCGGTCTGCCAGGCGGGCAACGTTGGCGTGATGTGCGGGCGTGGTGTCAGTCGTCCAAGCAGACGGACCCAGACCAGGGCAAAGATGCTAAGACCGAACAGCCCGTGTAAACCGAGAAACAAGCCTCTCAAAGTATCGCCGCGTGGCAACAGTCCCTTGATTTCGATGCAAAGGTATACGCCGACGAACAGCGCCAGCATTAGCCAGTGCAAAGTGATCGACAGCTTTCCGTAGCACTGAATTGTTTTATCGCGAGTCATTGTGGGCCTCATGCAGGTAATAGGCTGCCGACTTATTCGAACAGCCTGGGCCCAGTCATCGAGCCGACGGCCGTTACACTGCCCGCCAAGCCTTAAGGCAATCTGAAGACCACTTCGCCAAAACTTTTCTCACCTTCAGACTTCGTTAAGAAATGCGTTTGATACTTCTCCCCAATTGCTCCGGGGAGGTGTTTTTCAATGTCCGATTTCAACTGGAATGTTCAGTTGCCGCTGCATTTCGGCCAAGCCGAAACACCGCAGATGCATCTCGTCAGAGCACTGCCGGACGACCCGCAACGGTGCGCCTTCGAAACCTTTATCCAGCAACGTTTTCGCAAGGCCCACGGTGCCGACATTCGCCATTTCATGCCGGAGTTGTTTGGCATGAGCGATGCGCTCGGCGTGCTGTATGCGGTGGTGGGTGTACGTCTGGCAAGCGCCGGACCGCTGTTTCTTGAGGGTTATCTGGACGAAGCGATTGATCCGCTGATCAGTGCCGCCGCGGACTTGGCCATAGACCGTTCGGTTATCGTCGAGGTGGGTAATCTGGCGGCAAGCAGCACAGGAAGTGCACGACTGAGCATTATCGCGATGACTTACCTGCTGGCCATGGGCGGTCTAGAGTGGGTGGCCTTTACCGGAAACCTGGGGTTGGTAAACAGTTTTCATCGCTTGGGTTTGAAACCTGTGACGCTGTGTGCCGCCGACCCTGCGCGGCTGGGCGAGGACCGCCACGCCTGGGGCAGTTACTACGAAAGCAAGCCTTGGGTCCACGTTGGCAACATACGCGCCGGGTTCATTCATCTAAGCAACATTGGCCTGTTTAGCCGTTTGGGCTTGCCAACGTCCATGGAGGGGGCCTGCCATGTCGCCTGAAATGGAGCGTTTCAAACAGACCCTGCGCAACCATGCCGAGCGTAAAACCAATACCACTGCGTTATGGGACGATCAGCAAAAGCTGGACTACGCCACGCTGTATGCCGAAGTTGTTTATCGCCAGCAGCGCTTGCGCGATGAACACGTCAAAGTGATCGCATTGGCGCTGGGCAATGGCGTCGAAGCTATGCTCTGGGACATTGCGATATTGTGCGAAGGCCTGACCTGTGTGGCCTTGCCGCCTTTTTTCAGCCCGGCGCAACGTAAACATTGCCTGGAACAAAGCCAAGCCGAACGGGTGATCGCCGAGCCTTCATTGCAAGAGGAACTGCAAGCAGCCGGCTACCAGAAGAGCGGCGAGTTCTGGTGCCGCGCTTTTAGCGACCCGAGCCGCTTGCCTGAACGCACCGCCAAACTGACGTTCACCTCGGGCACTACAGGTACCCCAAAAGGTGTGTGCTTGAATGCCGACAGTATTCTGCGGGTCACCCGCGAACTGGACCTAGCCAGCAAAACCACCGATCCGCAACACCATCTGGCCCTGCTGCCGCTGGCCATTTTGCTGGAAAACATTGGTTGTTATGCGGCGTTGTACGCTGGCGCCACATTGAGTCTGCCAAGCCAGAAAACACTGGGCATTCAAGGCGCCAGTGGTGTGAGTGCGCCGCAACTGCTGGGATGCCTGGCCAGCCGATGCCCCCAAAGTCTGATCCTAGTGCCACAGTTGCTGCTAATGCTGGTCAGCGCTGCCGAGCAGAAAGCCTTTGATCCTCGGCCCCTGCGTTTTGCCGCCGTGGGTGGTGCCCGGGTTTCCGAAGATTTACTGCGGCGTGCTGAGCGTGTGGGCATTCCGATCTACGAAGGTTACGGTTTGTCGGAGTGTGCGTCGGTGGTGTGCCTCAATCGTCCGCAAGCACGGCGCCTCGGCAGTGTTGGACGGCCACTGTCCCATGTGGAGATTTGCCTGGCCGACGACGGCGAAGTGCTGATCAAGGGTTCGACCCTGCTGGGTTATCTGGGGGACGCGCCGAACACCACTGAGTGGTGGCCCAGCGGTGATCTCGGTGAATTCGACGCTGAAGGTTTTCTTTACATCAAGGGCCGCAAGAAGCATCAATTCGTCACCAGTTTCGGGCGCAACGTGAACCCCGAATGGGTCGAGGCCGAACTGACCCAGCGCCGCCATATCGCCCAGGCCTTCGTCTACGGCGAAGCCATGCCACGCAACCATGCGCTGCTCTGGCCCCATCACCCTGACTGCACTCATGAGCAACTGGCTGCCGCCGTGGCCCAGGCCAACGAGGCTTTGCCCGATTACGCCCAAGTCCATCACTGGACTCGTCTTAGCCAACCCTTCACCTCCACCAATGGCTTGCTGACAGCCAATGGTCGACCACGCCGAGATGCCATCGTCGAGCGCTACCGGGCGCAACTGACCGAATCGGCATTTTCCGAGGAATCCGCACCATGAGTTTTTTCGAAACGCTGCAAGAAGCCACTCAACAAGAACGCATGACGTTGTTCAACCTGCCGATTATCCGGGATGCGTTGGAGGGCAACGTCAGTCTGGAAAGCTACCGGGCATTTCTGACGCAGGCCTATTACCACGTGCGCCATACCGTGCCGTTGATGATGGCCTGCGGTGCGCGCCTGCCATTGCGCCTGGAATGGCTGCGTGAAGCGGTGTGCGAATACATCGAGGATGAATACGGTCATGAAAAATGGGTACTCAATGACATCGAGGCTTGCGGTGGCAATAGGGACGCCGTGTGCGACGGGCGCCCGTCCTTGCCTGTCGAATTGATGGTCAGTTTCCTTTACGACCTGATTGCCCGAGACAACCCGGTGGGACTGTTCGGCATGGTCAATGTGCTCGAAGGCACCAGCATCGCCCTGGCCACCCACGCCGCCAGCAGCATTCGCGAACGCCTGGACCTGCCGGAAAGCGCCTTCAGCTACCTCAGTTCCCACGGCTCTTTGGATATTGAGCACATGCAGACCTACCGGCGATTGATGAACACGCTGGACGATCCGGATGACCAAGCCGCCGTCATTCATGCTTCAAAAGTGGTTTACGCGCTGTACGCCGACATGTTCCGAGGCTTGCCGCGCGACGGGGAGAACCTGCATGCGCCTGTCTGAAGCTCGTGTCGTGTTGACCGGTGCCAGCGGTGGCATCGGTCTGGCCATCGCCACGGCCCTGTGCGCCAGTGGTGCACATGTGTTGGCAGTGGCTCGACATAGGGAACCGTTGGAGCCTTTGCTCAAGCGCTACCCAAAAAACGTGTGCTGGGTGGGCGCCGATCTGACCGTCCTCGCCGAGCGCCGGGAGGTGCTGGCAGAGGCCGAAAGCATGGGGCGCATTAACCTGCTAATCAATGCCGCCGGCGTTAATCATTTCGCCATGCTCGAACAACTGGATGACAACGAGATCAACGCGATGCTGGCGGTGAACATCAGCGCGCCGATCTGCCTGACCAAAATCCTGCTGCCGCTGCTCAAGCAGGCCGACAGCGCCATGGTGGTAAACGTCGGTTCGACGTATGGCTCCATTGGCTACGCCGGATACGCCAGTTATTGCGCCACCAAATTTGCCCTGCGCGGATTTTCCGAAGCCCTGCGCCGGGAGCTGGCAGACACGCGAGTCAGCGTGCTCTACGTCGCCCCGCGAGCCACCCACACCAGCATGAATAGCCCGGCAGCCCAGGCGCTGAACGATGCGCTCAAGGCCAACGTCGACGATCCGCAAACCGTGGCGACCGCTGTTATTCACGCCATTGCCGGTGGTCGTCGCGACTTGTACCTAGGATGGCCGGAACGTTTTTTCGTACGCCTCAATAGCCTGCTGCCACATCTGGTGGACCGAGGCCTGCGCAAGCAATTGCCGCTGATCCGCCGCCTGAGCCAGAAAACAGACCAGGAGAATCTCAAACCATGAAAAATATCATCGCTTGCCTGCTATTTGGAGCCTTGAGCCAGAGTGTCTGGGCGCTGGACACTGCCGATCAGCAGCGCCTGAACGGTATCCAGCAAAGCTGGGCGCATATTCAGTACGAATTGCCGGAGGGGCAGCGAACCGCCGCATTTGAAAAGCTGGCTGCACAAGCTTCAAGCTTCACCCAAGAGCGTCAAACGGTTGCTGAAGCGTGGATTTGGTCCGGCATCGTCACCAGCAGTTGGGCCGGTGCCCAGGGAGGACTGGGGGCGCTGAGCAAGGTCAAGGAGGCCAAGGCCGATCTGGAAAAAGCTCTGGCTATTGACCCCAAGGCGCTGCAAGGCTCGGCCTACACTAGCCTCGGCGCGCTGTATGACCGTGTACCGGGTTGGCCCATCGGTTTTGGCGACTCGGACAAGGCCGAGCAGTTACTCGAACTCGCCCTGCGTATGAACCCCAGTGGCATCGATAGCCTGTACTTCTGGGGCGATCACCTCTACCGTCAAAAGCGTTACGTTGAAGCCAAGGCTGCGCTACAAAAAGCACTGCTTGCGGCGCCTAGACCCGGACGCGAAACCGCCGATGCCGGTCGTCGTAAGGAGATCGAAGCACTGTTGGTGGACGTGAACAAGAAACTCAGTTGACAGGAGTCCGTGTGCGCTTATTACTGATAGAGGATGACGTGGCCCTCGGCGAAGGCATACATCAGGCCCTGGGTCGCGAAGGTTACACCGTCGACTGGTTGCAGGACGGCAGCAGCGCTTTGCATTCACTGCTCAGTGAAACCTTTGATCTGGCGGTGCTCGACCTTGGCCTGCCACGCATGGACGGTCTCGAAGTACTGCGGCGTTTGCGTGACAGTGGCTCCAATCTTCCGGTGCTGATCCTTACAGCGCGGGATGCCACCGAAGACCGCATTGCCGGGCTGGATGCCGGGGCCGATGATTACCTGATCAAACCTTTTGACCTGGCGGAATTGAAAGCCCGCATACGTGCGCTCCTGCGTAGAAGTGCCGGGCGCGCACAATCGTTGATCGAGCACGCGGGTATCAGCTTGAATCCCGGCACTCAGCAAGTCAGCTATAAGGGCCAGCCAGTGGCCCTGACGCCCAAGGAATACCAACTGCTCCACGAACTGCTTTCGCCACCCGGGCGGGTGATGACCCGCGATCATTTGATGCAACTGCTGTACGGCTGGAGCGAGGAAGCCGAAAGCAACACTCTGGAAGTACACATCCATCATTTGCGCAAGAAATTCTCCACTGACCTGATCCGCACCATCCGTGGTGTCGGTTATCTGGTGGAGGAGCGTGGATGACCTCGATCAGGCGGCGCACCCTGACGCTTATCATCGGCCTGATGCTGGCCGGTCTGGCCGTGATCAGCCTACTCAATCTGCACGACAGCAACCACGAAATCGCCGAAGTCTATGACGCACAACTGGCCCAGAACGCCCGCCTGCTACAAGGCGTCATGCGCATGCCCATGTCCGGCAAAGAACATGCTGATCTGTATCGGGCCTTCAATCAGGCCCTGAGCGAAGCGGAGCCAAGGGTCGACGGCCATCCCTACGAGACAAAGATTGCCTTTCAAGTCTGGAACCCCAAGAACGAAGTGCTGGTATACACGGCTAGCGCGCCGTCCTTCAATACACCGCCAAGAACGCCAGGCTTCAGTGATGTCGTCGACCTGAGCAATCGCCACTGGCGTGCCTTTCTGCTAGAAGACAAGCAAAACGGTTTGCGCATCTGGGTGGGGGAACGAGAAGACGTCCGTTCGGACCTGGTGGACCGGATTGTGCGCCATACATTGTGGCCCAATATTCTGGGAAGTTTGATGCTGGCCGCAATGATCTGGTTGGCTATCGGCTGGGGGTTGAAGCCTCTGGTCAATATGGCTGCGACATTACGGGCGAGGCATCCTGGCTCACTCGATCCCTTGCAGTTGACACCGCTACCCACTGAGCTTGAGCCCATGCAGGCAGCCCTCAACCGAATGCTCGCACAGATTCAGGAGGTGATGGGGCGTGAGCGACGATTTATCGCTGACGCCGCCCACGAGATGCGCACACCACTCGCCGTGCTCAGGGTGCACGCCCAAAATCTTATGGACGCGGGGAGTGAAGATGATCGTCGCGCCTCACTTGAACACCTCATCGCCGGCGTGGACCGTACCAGTCGGCTGGTTAACCAATTGCTCACGATGGCCCGCATCGAACCTCAAGCAGGAACTCAAACGCCTGCACCGATTGATCTGGCAGCCACCGTTCGCGACAGCCTGGGTCAGTTAACTCCCTGGTTGTTGAGCAAGGATCTCGAACTGGTCTTCGATGTCACCGCCGACATCAGCCCTGTGAGAGTAGACCCCGCTGCCATTGATATTGCCTTGAACAACCTGGTAACCAATGCGGCGAATTTCTCCCCGCTGCATGGAGTGATCACTGTAAGGTTGAGCAAAAAAGACAATCGCTACGAACTATCCGTCGAAGACGAGGGGCCGGGAATCAACGAGGAGGATCGCGAGCGGCTTTTCGAGCGTTTTTACAGTCGCGGAAACGACCAGGGCGCAGGATTGGGGCTGACCATCGTTCAGGCCATTGCGGATCGTTTGGGTGGTCAAGTCAGGTTAGAGAATCGGATCCCTGTAGGGTTGTGCGCAACGTTAGAGATTTGTCGTTTATGACCCGGCCATTCATGTTTTGATCGACCGCTTTTGGCCGTTTTCTGCCTCTCACCACGGGCAGAAAACGGCCAATAGCTGACCTTGCGGGTCCGCTGACAGAGGGCCACTTTTCCAATGCTATGCTGATAACACCTGTTTTTGCACTTGAGACGAGTAACATGGCAACACAAGGGAAGCATTCCCCGTTCACGTTCAAGGTTATGACCTACTCGGCTGGAATTTTCCTTGTCGCTTGGGCTGCCATGAAGCTGCTCGACACTTACTTCGACCTGACGTTGTCGGCAGATACCACGGGCTGGCTACTAGGTTTTTGGGATTGGCTTTGGCTTGAAACGCCAATGCCGAATTGGTCGCTGCTGATGATTATCGCGATTTTAATCAGCACTCTGTCTGTTGCGATTTACTACGCCCGCATCACTGATGGAGCTTACGGTGAGTTACACGATTTAGAGCGAAAAATTTACAAAAAGAACAACCCTCAATTTCCACAGTTGACAGATGATCAAACGCTACTAATGGAAGCTTTAGCCTATCATGCGAGCTTCAGAAAAATTGCAAACTTAAACTCAGTTTGCAAACTTGTCTCACTCAGCACGTCAGAAGTTGAAGCCGGTCTAAAGCAACTCCAAGTTAAACGTCTTGTGAAGCAAAATGTGACACGGGGTACGTTCGGCAGCACCACATTTGAACTTACCTTGGCAGGTAAGGATTATGCGTTAGAGCGACTTGATCTGACGTAGTATAGACACACGGGCGTAGCTTCCCGATTGGCTAAATCTACCGTCGATTGGCCCTTTCACAATAGGCATCAATCGGCCAGGCGCACAGTATCGGAAAACACTTGATCAACCAGATCAGGGCTCGGGATCTGGAGCGACATTGACGATGCGGGAGGCTTGCTAACGTCTGCTATGAGGGGAGTCAATGGGTCGCGACAGGCAGCAATCCACAACCCAAAGCTGACGGTCAGATCCCGTGGATGCGGACCAATAGCCCAGGTGATCACATCAACAAAAAAATCCTCCAGAATAGAAAAACTTCGGAAAAAGCACTTATCCCCCTCCCGCCGACGGGCCTTGTATCCGTTTTTTGTGCAACGGGTCGCGGTGGCGCAACCAGTGATCGAGCCCAGGCCTGCTGGGGGCTCTGTGGGGGGGATTGGCAATTGCACTGTGTGCAAGGTTTTGCAAAAAAATGAAAAACTCTAGCACGACGGTCAAGGGGCGAGGGGGCGGTGGGCGAATTCTGGAGATCCCGGTTTACAAGGGTGATGCCTTGGAAAATCGGCTGTTAGGCGAGTTTTCGAATTCTGAGAGACTCTAGCCAGGCGCATATTTGGCTGGTAATTCAATTTATACGAAAGCTGCTTAAGGCTTGCGTGCTCGGCTTTACAGGCCACTGGTGTCATTGCACTTCCTGTCATGGGAAGGTGCCAGCTCAGCAACCAGCACTCAGCTGGGTACATGCGTCTGAAAGACGCCCTCGTCTTGTTCAGGGGCTTGCTTCAGCTTCCTCTTGCCCAGCACATAGATCGCGCCATTGCCTCCCGGGATAACAGCCAATAACTGCCAACCGGCGGTTTGAATCGCGCGATTGGCCTGGTCCACGGCGTACATTTCTTTCAGTTCAAACGCTTCGTGCAGCTGCATGACTTCTCCTTGTAATTGCGCGTGGAGGCTTCAGGTCTTTAGGCAATCCGATTCCTTTCGTGAAATTAAAGCATAGACACTGCCCGCGAAGGCATCCGCAGCACGTCGCAAAATTTTACTGCTCAGCAATAGCCGTCGCGCACGTCTGCGATAAACCGCAGCACGTCAACCTTGCGTTCATCAGAGCAATCAGCTCGCTTCACCAGTGATTCACAGTTGTCATAGTCATCATCAACCAAGGCGCGCAGTACGCTCACGCACAACAGGATCTCATCGTCGTAGTTGTCCTGCAGCGTCTGATACTCCGCTTCCAGTTCGGCAATACGCGCCTGCAGCTGCTGGTAGGTTTGTTCGGTCTGGCTCATGGCGAGGGTCTTTCGTTACCTAAGCTTGAGTGGTCCACTTAGCCTAGTCCAGCGGCCAGCGCGCGGGGACTTTTGTTCGATTCGTTACGGGTATCGGCGCCGATCCGGCTTAGCCTCTGCCCGTATGCGATCCCACTACATGGGGCCGCCTTACTGGCAAATCGCCGGATATGGCGTGGACTTCCGTTACGTCGCCAGCCCCAAGCCACATAACTGAGGGTGACGACAGTCAGAAATCGACCCATAGCAGTCGCTGATAGATAGATTCTCGGCGGCGGCTTTGCAGTGGGATGTAAAGCCAAGGTTTGCAAGCAAGGACGCCGAACAGGGCGTTCGTTCTGGGTGACTCCTCCGACCTGAGATAAGCTTACTGGCAGGTTCCGTCTTCTTCTCTAATCACAACCGCTCTACACGCCCTAAAATTCATTAAAATAAAGCAAGGGGAAGTCCAGTGGCATACAGAAACAAGACCTACATCGCCTTTGACGGCGACAAAGACATGCACTACTACCGTCTTATGACTGCGTGGACAGCGCATGACGGCTTTTCGCTCAATTTCCACAACGCGCATGACCTAAACACGGCGCGGGATTCTAGCCAGGAAGAAAGCATCAAGCGCCAGCTTCGGGAGCGCTTCGCAAACTCCAAGCTTCTTGTGGTGCTAATCGGCGAGAACACTAGATATCTGACAAAGTTCGTAAAGTGGGAGCTTGAAGTGGCGTTGCGGCTTAATCTGCCTCTCATTGGCGTGAACTTGAATGGAAGTCGACAGATGGATGACCGTTGCCCCCCGACAATCCGGGATCAACTCGTGCTCTACACCTCGTTCAATCACAACTTCATCGAACACGCGATGTACCACTGGCCCGATGAGTTCGACCGATTGCGCAGCGCGGGCACGACTGGGGGCCGCTACTACTCCGATGATGTGTATAGGCAGCTCGGACTATGAGGTACTTTTTCGAGTCGATTAGGACGCGGGCTTATTGGCGCTAAGCACTGTTCTCCGGCGAAGCGATTGGGAAGTTTTTCGCTGTCGTGGGCATCTTATACCTCTGCGTTGACCTTGCTGATGCCTTCAACATCTACAAGAAGGATCAGCACAGCTACTACGGCCTGATATTTTTGGTCGTGCTCGCATTGTTGTATGTGCTGTCTACGCGCAGGCCCCTTTCACGCGTTAGTTATAAGATTCCGCAGAAGGACTTTGCTGTCGAGGTCCTGATTGGCGACCTGTTCAAGATCCCTGGCGAATACCAACTTCGGGTTGAAAATGTACCAAGTCGAACGTCTGCTTCTGGCCGACTGCTGCCTGTGGTGAGGGGCTACTATCGACTGTGGATTCAACCGGTCGATGCAACAGATTGGCTAAATCTTTCCACGAGTGTTTCGTAGGTTAGTGTTTTCCGAGGACGGCTATTTAGCTGCCGAGCCACTTCATTGCGCGCGGCTATCTGTTCAGCAGAGGCGCCAGCAATGCACACATACCGCGCCAATGCGAACCCTCCCAGTAAATCCGTTGGCAGGCGTCGCTGCGCAGGAAGTGCGAATAGAGGATGCCAATGCGCGGTGGCACCTGCAGCCGAGCCAGTTCCGTGCTGATCTCGTGCAGCGGCAGGTTGCAATGAAGGCACAGGCTGAATGGCCGCGCGCTACGCGCCAGGTCGAGGCGCTCGTACAATTCGCGCAGCTGCAGGCAGGGCTGCAGGATTAGCGAGTCCAGGGGGCCAGTACCTGCACTTTTCAGCTAACATTACGTATCTGGGAATAGTTAGCGACTAATCGAACGCGTTGCACATGGAAGGGAATCAATAACATGGATGGTGTGCGTTCTGTACAAGTTATCGCCGTAACCGGCGGAAAGGGTGGCGTCGGCAAGACGACTGTGGCTGTGAATCTTTCATTGGCGCTGGCGAAACTTGGAAAGCGAGTCGTGTTGCTTGATGGCGATCTTGGCTTGGCGAATATCGATGTCCTGTTGGGGCTTTCCCGGCAGTACACGCTTGCGGACTTATTCGAAGGTCGCTGTGAGCTATCCGATGTACTCGTGCACGGTCCGGGCGGGGTACGAATCGTCCCCGCGGCTTCAGGCATCCAGAGCATGGTGCATTTGTCTTCGGCTCAGCACGCAGGCCTGATCCAGGCCTTCAGTGAAATCGGTGACAGTCTCGATGTTCTGGTGATTGATACAGCTGCGGGCATCGGCGCGTCGGTGGTCAGTCTCGTCCGGGCGGCCCACGAAGTCTTGCTGGTGGTCTGCGACGAACCGACCTCGATCACCGATGCCTACGCACTGATCAAACTGCTTAATCGTGATTACGCAATGGACCGTTTCCGGGTGCTGGTTAATATGGCGCAGAGTCCGCAGGAAGGTCGCGCCCTGTTCGCTAAATTGACCAAGATCACCGATCACTTCCTCGACGTAACCCTGCAGTATGTGGGAGCGGTTCCGTACGATGAATGTGCGCGTAGGGCGGTGCAGAAGCAGCGAGCAGTCTTCGAGCACTTTCCGCGCTCCAAGTGCGCCCAAGCATTTCAGGATATCGCTTTAAAGGTCGATACTTGGCCTCTGCTGACTACCCCCGGAGGGCATATGGAGTTCTTCGTTGAGCGACTCGTCCATAACCGACAAGATGACATTTCTCTCCAGGTCGTATGAGTGGTGCGATTGGGGCGTCTGCTTATGGCCGAGACTGTGTAAAAACGCATCCATCGTGCTTAGATCTGCAACGTTAAATCTGCCATCTTGAATCAGTCACAGGGGCGGTAGTGGCTGGGTTTATCCCAATTATCTTGTGAGGAAAGTAATGGAGGCTCTTCAACGTGCTCCCATTCCAGATACCACTCGTATGTTTCGTTGTCAGCCTTGAATTCATGTTTAACAGTCCAGCCAAGTTCCACGAGCTTTTGAGCCCGGTGAGGGGCGTGTGTCTTAGTCATTCTCGGGGCTTTCATAATTGTCATCGCGCGTATGATTGCTGGGGATTTTAACGCAGGAGTTGCCGATGAAGCGCTTCATTCAAGGCGAATGTCGCGGTCAAAGCACCTTGCTCCCCGAGAGCCTCGACGATTACGTCAGCGATACCAATCCGGTGCGTGTAGTCGACGTTTTCGTCGACGAACTCGACCTGGTCAATCGGGGTTTCGAGAGAGCCACTCCTGCTGATACTGGCAGGCCCGGTTACCACCCCGCAATCCTGCTAAAGATCTATATCTACGGCTATCTCAACCGCATTCAATCGAGCCGGCGCCTGGAGCGAGAAGCTCAGCGCAATGTCGAGTTGATGTGGCTGACCGGGCGTTTGATGCCGGATTTCAAGACCATCGCCAACTTCCGAAAAGACAACAGCAAGGCCATCCGAGGCGTCTGTCGCCAGTTCGTTGTGCTGTGTCAGCAGTTGGGATTATTCGGAGAACATCTGGTCGCCATCGATGGCAGTAAATTCAAAGCAGTCAACAACCGCGACCGCAATTTCACCAGCGCCAAACTGAAACGGCGCATGGAAGAAATTGAATCGAGTATCAATCGTTACCTGGCGGCACTCGATGCTGCCGATCGGCAAGAACCCACATCCTTCGAGCCCAAAGCCGTGCGGCTGGAAGAGAAAATCGCCAAGCTCAAAACTCGAATGAAGGAGCTTCAAGCGATCGAAATTCAGCTCAATGAGTCGCCGGATAAACAGGTCTCACTGACCGATCCAGGCGCCCGTTCCATGATGACGCGCGGTACCGGAATTGTCGGCTACAACGTGCAAACAGCGGTCGATGCCCAGCACTATTTGATCGTTGCGCATGAGGTGACCAACGTCGGTTCCGACCGCGATCAACTCAGCTCGATGGCCAAGCAGGCCCGCGAGGCGATGGCGTCAGAAACGCTGTCGGTAGTGGCTGACCGAGGTTACTTCAAAAGCGAGGAAATCTTGGCTTGTCACGACACTCATATAACTGCCT
Organism: Pseudomonas sp. Irchel s3h14; assembly: GCF_900187425.1. Lineage (GTDB taxonomy): Bacteria > Pseudomonadota > Gammaproteobacteria > Pseudomonadales > Pseudomonadaceae > Aquipseudomonas. Next base: position 404,177 of record NZ_FYDJ01000004.1, on the reverse strand, counting down.
ACGTGCCGAAGCCGATGACTTCAGCAGCCAAAGCCGATGGGCGTTTCAACAATGATGCCTTCATCTACGATGCTTCAAAAAATGAATACATTTGTCCAGCTGGAGAGGCATTGATTTGGCGTTTTTCCAGCGTTGAAAAAGGTCTGACGTTGCACCGCTACTGGAGTTCGAAATGCCGGAATTGCGCACTGAAATCGCAATGTACACCGAGCACGGAACGGCGAGTCCGGCGCTGGGAACATGAAGGCGTGCTGGAGGAGATGCAGAACCGGCTGAACAACGCGCCGGAGATGATGCGAGTCCGAAAACGAACGGTTGAGCATCCCTTCGGGACGCTCAAACAATGGATGGGCGCAACGCACTTCCTGACGCGAAAGCTGGCTGGGGTAAGCGCGGAGATGAGCCTGAACGTGCTCGCCTACAACCTGAAACGGGTCATGAAAATTATCGGCGCTGACAGTTTGATAAAGGCACTGTCGGCGTAACAAAGGCCGGCTTTGGCTCATTCAAAGGACGCTAAAACAGCACTTACGTGCTCCAGGACGCTACCGATGCAATCCATGCATCGACCGTGCGATAGCTCCGTCAACGAACGTCGATGCTTGAGGAATCCCAGGCCCATGAGCGTTTTTACACACTCTGGGCCGATTTCTGCCGCTGGAGAAGGGTACCTGGCGACCCAGGGTTGCCGGTGGACCGCTGCTACCTGTTGAGCCGTGTGCGCGCCCTCAGATCAGCCAACGAAACCAGGGGCGGCTCACCTGCTTAAAGCATGGCCACTAGAGATTTGCATCATCACTCGCAGTTCCCCCAATAACCCCGTGGCCAGATTCGCCGTAGGCGACTAGATATCTGTAATCGAAATAATGCGATTAGCCCCAACGCTTATTCCATGCATGGCGAATGTGTGGGTGTAAGGCTCACAATTCATCTCGTTTGTAATTCTATATAAGTAATCCTACAAGCCCGCGGTGTAAAATTTGGAATCCGCGCAATAAATATGTCAGATCGAGTATTAAGTAGCAGCATGGTTAAGCAAGACGGTTAAAGCTTCGATTAATGCCACTGACGCTTTATTTCCTGCCACTGGATGTCTGACAACCACTTATCTGCCACCGGAAAGAAAATATTCTCCTCAGCCTCCATATGATCGTAGTATTTCTTGATAAAGTCATCGATAGTGTCAGCGATTACTCTCGCCTCCTGAGTTGAGTCCTCCAGCATCTTGAGCTGTCCAGCAATGCGCCCAAATGCTTGATGATCTCGCTCGATATCCTTGACCCGTTGGTGGATCGGTGCCTCAGTCGCTAGCAAGGCCCGCCGAATAAGCTCTTCATTTTCATGGTGGTGTCGCTCTGCATCACCATGCAAGGCTTCCAGCAGCTTAAACAACAGCTTGCAGTCATCGGCACTAGCGGATTCATGCCTCAACCTCCCCAGCAATCCTTTGATTTGAGTAATTTTGATAGCCACCTCATGATGATAGGTGTGTAGCTCTTTCAACAAGACGTTCATATAAAATCCTCACCACTACACCAAACCATCACAGATTAAATATTATTAACCACCAACCTCCAAGGATAGCCACACACATCAAATTTCATAACTTCTAATACATCCACCCCAAAACACTAATCCGCGCGTATTTAACATTTTTATTATAGTCTGGCACAAAACTCTTGCCCCACTAAATTTGCCGCCTTTGGACGAATTTGAAATATCAAGTGAATGTTTATATACGCTATTTGATTTACTTAAGGCGACGCAAAAAAAAATAGCTAGCAGCCCCCTTGGCACACCGAGCACTGTCAACCAGCCACCCTATCCGTGTGCCTTGTTACGCGCCATGTAGAAGACCTTCTCCGAACTCAAATACACCGGCAAGAAAAAGCAGACTCACCAAGATCGCTTCCTGGCTGACATTGAACAGCTGGTGTCCTGAGCACAACTGGAGGGGCAAGCGGCACGGGATCATTGCTTTCGTTGCATGCCGGTGCCGATCGCGCTGTTTTGAATCGCCCCGGGTTTCGTAGGCACATGAGGCCCAGGTGCAACAGGTGGAGCGTCTGTGATTGCTTAGGCAAAGCCGACAGGTAGCTTTTGGCCCAAATTGTGTAAAAACGCAGGTCCAGTTTTGAAGTCTGCGTCGCTACGTAAAATCTGACAGTGGTGGCAGAGCCCATCGCGACCGGTTGAATCCACAACCCAAAGCAGCCGCTCAGACCGGCGTAAAACTGGCCGATTTCTGCCTGTCGCCACCCTCAGTTATGTAGCTTGGGGCTGGCGACCAGTTAAACATTGAGAGTTGGATGGAGTGGTGCTGTTAAATCCAGTCCGGGATACGACTACCGCCCCCTAGTATTTGAGGCTTCAATCGACACGAACCTGTTCGGTGACCCGCGGTAACTGAATGCGGTTTAATGCCAGATGGGCGAGCTAAGTGAGAGTACCCACTACATCGACTTGACCGAAACCACTTCCACAAACCTGAATTTTTTTCTAGCCGTCTTAGTAGCTTCTTGTTCTGCAACTAGGGAGCTCAGCGTATCGGCCTCATGTACCATCTCGTGCATCTCGCCTTCAAATTCATTTCCCACACGGAGCGTGACTCTCAACCTAGGTGTGAAGCCTTTTGAGACTATCTTTTTCTTCGCTGCCTTCACCGGTTGCACGATCACAACATCCGGGACTGTGTCCTGCACGTCTGAGTTAATTGCCGGCACAGAGGGCTCAGAATCACCGAATAGCGCCCGGCGCATCTCATCTTCCATCAATTCTGTATTCATACCATTTCTCAGAGGGGTGTTATCTATAGCCTGATCGATTCTATCAGGATGGCCGGACTCTGTTGTAAAGCGTCGCAGGGGTGAGACCTCAAGTGGTAAAGGGCCAGCAGATACCGGCGAGCGTCAGCGTCTGTCCATCTGCCGCCTATCATGGCGGGCAGCTATCGGCCGACGCTGTGTAAAAACGTTTTCGATCTTCGGAGGCAGACGAAAACAGCCAAAAAATCGCGTCCCTACGCAAACTTTTGGTCTACTTAACCAAACGGTCGGCGCCAGATTTTCACGTAGCAACGCTGACTTCAAAGTGACGAATGCGTTTTTACACGGCCTGGGCCAAAAGCGGGCACTCTCAAAAGTAAGAGTTTTCTTTTTTCGACTCTGTTGCAAAGCTCAATCTCTAAGCGTTAGGAACGAATCAATCCCTCTACTGCAATCTGGAGCTTCTGCCTGAGTAATGGGAGCTCCGATGCAGTCAGCGCACGCAGTCTTCCTGCCATTCCAAGAAACGCAGCTAAGTGAGGTTCCGATCACCAAGCCTTGCACCTTGCTTTGGAGCGATTTTCAGTCGGGCTTGAGGCGGTTTAGGCCAACAGACCATTCATCCCAGGTCGTCACAGTCTTAGCGAGCTCTATCATCTGCTCGACATCGATTCCCTTGTTGATGTATTCCGAAACCTGATGATTAAGCCACGCTTGCCCGGGAATTTTTCATGAGTCGGCACATCCCTGAACCAAATGACCTGCGGCGAACTGCGAGGTCCAACAATGTTCTCAGGCATGCGAGGGGGGGCGTCTGTAGGTGTTGGAATGGATGGGTCGTTATCTACAGGCTCGGCTCGATGGCGATCCGGATATTGCCACGCTGATTCTCTGCGGTTCGAGGTTCACCCCGACGGAGCAGAGCATTACCGCCCAAAGCAACGACGATACGCATAATGTGGTCCTTCTAGATAAGGGCGAGCAACACATCCCTTCTGGCTGAACCGTGCGAGTGTGAATGCGGGCTTGCTCGCGACAGCGGGGTGGTACCGAGCATCAATATCGAATGTTGAGCCGCCTTCGTGAGCAAGTTTGCTCCCACATTGATCGGGGATGAACGGCACACCGCCGACGCTATCGCTTAAGGCAGCGCATAGAGCTTGAACAGCTTCCTGGTTGTGTCGCTGACGCCTCCCAGGTGCCTGTCGTATGCCTGCTCGATCTCACCCGAACGGTACATTTCACTCAGCGCGGTATCCACCAACAAGCGGAAACGTTCATCGTCCCGTTCGACCATCATTGCGGTCGGTGAGTAGTCAAAGATGCGGTCCAGCAATACAAGATTCTTGTCAGGATATGTGTTGCCGAGGATGTGCGTCAGCACCATGCGCTCAGCGAAGAAAGCATCAGCTTTGCCATTGGCCACCAGTTTGAGCCCCGCATTCGCGCCTTCGACTGTGACCCGCGTCACCGTTACGCCCAGCGCGCGCAGTTGGTCGCGGACCCACTGGTCAATGACGCTGCCAGCGACTGTCGCATAAGTCATGTTGGCCAGACCGCGATTGACAGACGCGCGCCAGGCTGGGCCGGTCTTGTCCACCTGGCCATTAAGCACTTTGAGCAACCCAGCAGGCGCATTCTTGCGTACCACGACCGAAAGACCGGCGGTGTAGATGGGGATAGTGAAGTTGACTGTCTTGCGTCGCTCCAGTGTTGCCAATGTCGGTGTACAAACGATGTCAACTTTTCCGGTGCTGATGGCATCGACTTCTTCGTTAATCTTGAGAGGCTGATAGCGTACTTGCAAAGAGGGCAGGCCCAGCTCGTTCTTGACCTTTTCGACCACCTTCAGGCATAGGTCGATCCCATAGCCGCTGGCCTTGTCACCGTCCTGGGTGCTGAACGGAGCGAAGTCAGGCAAAAAGCCCAGGGTGATTGATTGCCCGGTCTGCACCCGCTCAAGGGTATTGGCATTTACAATTACCGATGCCAATGTGAGTACGCAGGCAAGCATTTGGTTGGCGGCGTTGGTCAGTGGTGCGTTCATACCCCGTTCTCCCTCTATCTGATTCGTGGGCTTCTTTCACTCAGTCAATTCTTCCGGTGAAACCACCCACACGCTGCACGGCATTTTGTACAGAAGATGTTCCACCGTACTGCCGACCAATCGGCCCATGCCACGATGGCCTACACGGCCCATGACGATTACGTCGATGTCATAGGCGTCAGCGTAACTGGAAAGAACCTTGGCCGGATTGCCCATGATCATGTGCTGGCGCTCAGGCGGGATCCCGTTGCGTTCGGCCAGTTCGCGGAAGGCTTCGCCCTGCGCATCGAACAGAGTCTTGGCGGTACCTGAGGAAAAGAATGCAGAGGCGTTGTCGAAGCCGAATTCGTCGCCGCTGATGGAGGACAGGTCATGGGCATAGATCACATCGAGCGTCGCATTACAGGTGCTCGCCAGTTTTGAGGCCTCGCGCAGAATCCGGTCGTTGAAACCTTCGTATTGGCCATCGCGATGGAAAGGATCAACTGCGGCGACAATCTTGCGTGGCAGGGCGTGCTCCACGTGACTGACAAAATGCAAAGGCACGGGGCATTCACGCAGTAAATGAATATCAAGGGGCGTGAACATCAGGCGTGACAGCAGCGATTCGTACTCAAGAGCCTTGATCAGTGCGGCCATCGGCTGTTCTTTGAGGTGAATGAGGATTTCCTGCAAGGGTCTTTCCACCCAGACCACTTCAGTGGTGACGTGCACTCCGATTTTGCGTAAGGGACGGGCCTGCTCTTCCAGCCATTGGCGATGACGCTCGACATACCCGAGTCGCATCTGCTCCAGCGCTTGTTCGTTGACCATCCCGGCCGTCGCCAGCCCTTCCAGGTAATCGAACGCCACAATATGCAATGCCGCACCCGAAGCCTTGGCCAACGCTGCGGCCCGGTCGAAAGCGGGGCTGTTTTCCATCAGGGGCGAGACGACCAGCATGAAACGTGATTGCTCAGACATGACAAATCTCCCGTAGGTAATCCAGAAACGCCTGTGCTCAATGGCAACGGTGCGTCTGGGCAGTGAAGCCTTAGGCTCATCCTGCCGCTTGCCGGGGAGGGGAGATTGATTTTTGTCAAACTGGCGAGGGACGAAAAATTCCGTCCGACGTGCGGTTAGTCGCACCGAGTCCATCATGAAATGGTTGACCATTATCAACCTCCCGTCCGTCATTGCGGCGCAGTCTTCAGGGCGTGCTGAACTCAAGCGCAAGAATGGGATTGGAGGGATCGCCATGGCGAGCATGAGAGCGGGGCATCCATGATCGAAACCTTGGGCTTGGCGGGAGTGGCCGCTGCGCTGGGGATCGGCATGCTCATCGGTCTTGAACGCGAACGGCACAAGGGGCGAGGGGACAGCCGTGCCTGTGCTGGCTTGCGTACGTTTGCGATTACCGCGTTGTTGGGTTACGGGGCAATGTTGGTTGGTGGTGGTCTGCTGGTGGGGATCATGGCTTTCGGACTGGCAATGCTGGTCTGCGTGGCGTATTGGCGAAGCTTGAGTAACGACCCGGGTGTGACCAGCGAAGTGGCGTTGCTCACGGTGTTGGTATTGGGTGCATTATGTAGCACCGCGCCTGAGCTGGCCATTGTCATTGGTGTGGTGATTGCCGGGCTGCTGATGTACCGGCAGAAGTTGCACCACTTTGCCCGCAGCCAACTGACCGAAGCGGAAATGCGCGACGGGTTGGTGTTACTGATTGCTGCACTGGTGGTGCTGCCATTGGCACCGGACCGTTTCATCGGCCCCTACGCCGCCATCAACCTGCGCACCATTTGCACCCTGACCGTATTGCTTATGGCGGTGGGTGCGATGGGGCATATCGCTGTGCGTACCTTGGGCAGCCGTTATGGCTATGCGATCAGCGCCATCGCTTCCGGGTTTGCTTCCAGTACCATGACCATCGCCGCCATGGGGCATCTCGTTACCAAAGAGCCAGAGCACATCAAAATTCTGAGCGCGGCAGCGATACTGTCCAATCTGGCTACCGTCACCCAGGTCGGCCTGATCCTGGGGGCGGTCGATACCGGCCTGTTGCGTCACATGTGGGGTCCGCTGTTATGCGGTGCTGCTGCCACGGCGTTGTATGGCCTGGGCTTGATGTTTCCCACGCCTACGACCGACGCCAACCAGCCGATCAAGGTGGGTGGTGCGTTCAATCTCAAGCTGGCCCTGGTCGTCACGTTGACCATGACCGGTATCACTTTTCTGTCGTCAGTGATGCTCAGCCACTTTGGCGAGGCAGGGGTGATGTTGACCGCGACCCTTACCGGTTTTGCCGATGCGCATTCCTCGACGGCGTCCATTGCCTCCCTGGCCAAGGCCGGGCTGTTGCCTTTCGATGCCATTGCCGACCCCGCGCTGATTGCTGTCAGCAGTAACTCGCTGAGCAAATGCCTGGTGGCCTGGGTCAGCGGCGGACGACGGTTCGCCGCTTATGTGATCCCCGGCCAGGTGTTGCTGACACTGGCGATGTGGGTGGGCACCTTGTTGCACTGAGGCCTGTGTATTGAGTTCTCAATCAGAGGGTGGCGTCAGGAGGCTGAACCGACAGGTATTGCCACCGGCCTTTTTTGCCTGGTACATCGCGCCGTCAGCTTGTCCGAGCAAGTCTTCGGCGATGACTCCATCCGCGGGAAACAGGCTGATACCGACGCTTATGCGCATTTCGATACTTTGTCCCTCGATCATGAAGGGCTGATTGATCGCGGCGATAAGCTTATTGGCCAAGGCCTCAAGCTGGTCGACTTGATCCATGCACGTGATCAGAATCGCGAACTCGTCCCCGCTTAAACGAGAGACAACGTCGGATCTGCGCACGGACTGGCCCAAGCGTTCGGCCACCGCTACCAGCAGCTTGTCCCCACAGGCGTGTCCTAACGTGTCGTTGACCGACTTGAAGCGATCCAGATCGATAAACATCAACGCCAACGACTGTTGATGTTTCGTGGCGTGGTCAATCGCCTGATCGAGCAGAGTCAGAAATAACCTGCGGTTAGGCAACCCGGTCAGGGTGTCGTGAAACGCCAACTGCTGCATGTTGGCGCGCTCGTCATCCATCAACTTGAAATTGTGCAAGATGGCGATGAAGTGCGTCACCACACCTTGATGATCGAGCACAGGGGTGATGACCTGATTGACGGTACAGCTAGCGCCATCCTTGCGTCGCTCGACCATTTCTCCCTGCCAGGTCAGGCCCGCCAGGAGCGTCAGCCATAGGTCCCGATAGAAGGTAGTACTTTGTCGTCCCGACGAGAGCAGATGCGGGGTTTTTCCCACCAGCTCCGGTTTGGAATAGCCACTCAAGAGGCAGAACGCTTTATTGATCCAGACGATGCACCCCGTCCGCTCTGTGATCAATACCGGATTTGTCGCAGCATCCAATGCTCTTACCAACAACTGCTGGTCATATTCGATCATTGCCCCTCCGACATTGCCATTGACACGTTAAGCCTTGATTCAGGCTAGGGCGATGGAGGAGGGAATCCGTTGATCAAGATCAACCTTATCTGCCGTAATCAACGTCATACAGGACGTCGTTTCTGATAAAGATCAAGTCGCCTCAGGCAGGAACGCTCAATCTGGATTTCTATTCGCTCCAGCCAGATGGCCGCGTGCCGAGGTGCCCCATGTCGCAGACACAGCGTTTACTGTTAATAGCCCCCCCAGCCATGACCCGCACACCGGCGTTCGATCGCGCCGCCGCGTTGGCGTTAGTCATGCAATTGCCGTTGCACATCGTGGCGTTCGATTATTTGCAGGCCCTGGCGGTAGCCGGCCTGTTCGCCCCTGAACAAATCAGCCTGGCCCGGGACGGGTATTTGCAAACCCATCGGCAGTGGCTCGCGGAGCAAGCCGGGTTGATGAGCAAACACGGGGTCGAGGTCACCAGCGAGGTGGTGTGGGTACAGCATCCTTATGAGGAGATTCTGCACTTCGTCAACGAAATGCCGCTGGCGCTGATCATCAAGGAAGCCCAAGAAGAATCGGCATTGAAACGGGTGTTTTTCACGCCGCTGGACTGGCAGTTGCTGCGCGATTGTCCGGTGCCGGTGCATCTGGTGACCAATGCCCTCAATCCACGACCCCGCAGCGTGCTGGCCATCGTCGATGTGATGCGCAGCGAAGAGCAGGACCATGTGTTCAACGACCAGATTATCGACGCTGCGACCAAGCTGGCTGAACAATGTGACGCCCGGCTTGAGCTGCTGCATGTCTTTGACTGGACGGCCGTGTATGCGCAGGACATGGGATTTGGTGCGCTGCCGCTGGCCGTCGGGATTTATGAAGCGTTGGGCGTGGCTCAGCACGAGGCATTTGCGGCCCTGGCAGAGCGTCACGGCGTGCCACCGGAATGTCGGCACTTCATCGAGGGCGCACCGGTATCTAGTATTTGTGAATTTGCCGCTGACCACCGCACCGATGTCATCGTAATGGGAACGGTGCAGCACAAGGGGTTGAACAAGCTACTGGGGACCACGGCCGAACAACTCTTGCACCGGGCGCCTTGCAGTGTACTTGCGATCAAACCGAGCGAGATGCTGCAATCCTGAGAACTTGGATAGCCCCGCGATGAACCGTTGGCCGGAACATCGCGGGGCGATTGTTTACAGGAAAAGACGATGGATGACCTGACGGCTGTCATCGGGATCATTGCGTGTCTCGAAACCTAGAGCCTTGGCCAGGTCACGCATCGGTGCATTACTGGAGGCATCCACCGAATACATCTGGCGAAAGTTGTTTTTGCGAGCGGTTTTGATCAAATGCTCCATCAGTAACGTACCCAGGCCCAGATGTGTCCATTCATCGGCGACTGTCACGGCGCATTCACATTCATGCTCGCCCGTGGCGGCGTAGCGGCTGACGCCGATCTCAATCAATTGGCCGTTTTCGTGGACCAGCGCGATGTAGGCTGTGCGCTGTTTGTTATCGGTGTCCATCAACTGGTTAAGCATGGCGGCGCCAGGTTCGTTGATCTGCGCAAGAAAACGCATGTGCCGGGACTCGGGAGACAGCCGTTTGATAAAGGCGTATTCACGCACGCGATCTTTTTCCGCCAGCGGCCGGATCAACACATGGCGACCGTCCTTGAGCGCTTCAATCCAGTATTGTCCGGTGACTGCGGCGTAGGCGGCCGCGGCCCGATCATTGTGGTCTTTGACAGTGAGCATGGGGTATTCCTCCATCCGGTTTGAAAGGTTGACGCACGGTGACGAACCGTACGATTCATTCCTTTCTACGCCGTTGCTGGTGCTTGAATCTGATCTGGATCAGAGACTCGTGACGAAGCGCATTCATTCGTACCTGGTTGATGTAAATCAACTTGGGGCAGGGGGCAACGGGTGCAGTCTGGGACACCTGCCGGCCCTTGCGAGCCGGTGTCGAACCGAGGTGTGTGATGGGCCAATATCAACGTTTGTTGCTGATCGCCGACCAAACCTTGCACCAATCCCCGGCGATGTTGCGTGCCGTCGCGCTGGCCAAGGCAAGTGGGACTGCGCTGGATGTGCGGGCCTTTGTCGAACCGGCACCGGTGGTGCATTTGTGGGACGAGAAAGTCGACGACGCGAGGTATCAGGGCTATTTGCGCCGCTGTCGTCGTTGGGCCGCCGACGAGATGGACCGGCTCAATGAAGTCGGGCTAGAGGTGACCGTCGAAGCGGTATTCACCAGCCATCCGCTGCTGGACATCCTGAAGACGGTCGAAGCGCTCAAGCCCGACCTGCTGATCAAGGACGTCACCTTTGAGCCACTGCTCAAGCGGGTGTTCACTACACCTCTCGATTGCCACTTGTTGCGCGAATGCCCGGTCCCCGTGCATTTGGTAAACCAAGTACGGTACAGCTTGCCGCACCGCATTGTGGCGGCGGTGGATCCGTTCGATCCATCAACCCAGATCAGCGGCCTCAACGACACTATCATCCAGACCGCGAACGCATTGGCCTTGCAGTGCGACGCGCCGCTGCACTTGCTGTATGCCTTTGATTTGTCGCCGGCCTTCAATGGTGACGCGCCGCTGACCGGCGGCGGCTGGGGCGTGGACTACATCGAGGAGCTGCGTGAGTCGTTGCACCTGGCTTTCGTCACCCTGGCAGATCGCTACGGTGTGCCGCCTGAACGTCGACATTTCGTCATGGGGCTGCCGGTGCCGGTGATCAGTGAGTTCGTCGAGCAATACTTGGCCGATGTGGTGGTGATGGGCACCGTGCACCGGGTGGGCATTGACCGGATAATCGGCAGCAACACCGAACGGGCCTTGTACTCGGTGCCGGGGAGTATTCTGGCGGTGGGACAGGGCGTCAGGGCGTGAGGACGATCGCGCCGTTGAACTGACCGGCCCGCACGCACGCCAGCGCCTGATTGGCATCGTCCAGGGCAAAACGGGTGACGTCGCAGTGCACGGGCGTGTGTTGCAGCTCCGCAAAGAACGCCGTGCCGTCTTCTCGGGTCAGGTTGGCCACCGAACGAACGCTGCGCTCGCCCCACAGCAGCCGATAAGGGAACGAAGGGATGTCGCTCATGTGAATGCCGGAGCACACCACGCAGCCGCCTTTGACCGTTACCGCCAGCGCCGCCGGTACTAGCGCACCGACGGGGGCGAAAATCAGACTGGCATCGAGCAAGTGTGGCGGAGGTTGATCCGAAGGGCCGGCCCATTCGGCCCCCAAGGATAGGGCATAGGCCTGGCCTTCGCTGTCATCCGGTCGGGTGAAGGCATACACCTTCTGCCCCCGCCCCCGCGCCACCTGAATCGCCAGATGCGCTGCTGCACCGAAACCATAGAGGCCCAGATGGCGTGCGTCTTTGGCCATTTGCAGCGCCCGAAAGCCGATCAGCCCGGCGCACAGCAGCGGTGCGGCCTCGATGTCCGAGAGCACCTCAGGAATAGGGAAACAGAAACGCCTGTCGGCTACGGTGTACTCGGCGTAACCACCGTCCAGATGACAACCGGTGAACTGCGCCTGATCACACAGATTCTCCCGGCCCGAGCGGCAGAACACGCAGTGACCGCAGGTCCAGCCAAGCCAGGGAACACCCACCCGCTGGCCTATCCAGCTGGGCGCAACGTCGGCACCTACCGCTGTGACTTCACCGACGATTTCATGTCCCGGTACCCGCGGCAATACCGCTTGTGGTAACTCACCGTCCACCAGATGCAGATCGGTGCGGCACACGCCGCATGCCAGGACTTTGATTAACAGTTGGTGTGGCCCGGGTGTCGGGATGGGGCGCTCTTCCCGTTGCAGCGGCTGGCCGGGAATATGAAGAACCATGGCACGCATGCCAATCCTCCAGACGTGCGGGTGTCAGCGTGGGGAGCGATGACAGCCCGCGACCAGCTGCTTGAGCCCTTCCATGTTCTGGATTTTGACGTCTCGGCCCGTTATTTCTACCAGTCCCTGATCCCGCAGGTGCGCAATGCCCCGGCAGATGGTTTCCAGCCGCAGCCCCAGGTAGGAGCCGATTTCTTCGCGACGCATTTTCAGCACGAAGTCCCTGGATGAATAGCCGCGGATACTAAAACGTTGCGACAGGTTCAGCAGAAAAGCCGCCAGTCGCTCATCCGAGTTCATATTGCCCATCAGCATCAGCATGCTGTGATCACGCACGATTTCACGGCTCAGGAGCCTGTTAAGGTTGTGCTGCAGCGACGGCAGGTTTTGGGCGAGTTTCTCCAGTTGCGCGAAGTGGATGGGACAGACTTCGCTGTCCTCGAGGGCAAACGCATTGCAGGCGTGCTCATCGGCGCTGATGGCGTCCAGACCGAGCATCTCGCCGGGTATGTGAAAACCCGTGACCTGTTCACGACCATCGACTGACAACACGCTGGTCTTGAATGAGCCGATACGGACCGCGTAAAGCGAACGCAACGGATCACCCGTGCGGTATAACGCGGCACCCTTTTTAACCTTGAAGCGTTGCACGATCAGCGTATCCAGTCGCTCGACTTCCGCGCCGCTCAGGCCAATTGGCAGGCACAACTCCAACACGCTGCAGTTGGAACACGCGGCCTTGAGGTAATGAACTTGAAGGGGACGAGTTTCAGGCATGGGAGGGACGCCATCTGGGGTTTTCTAAGCATAGATGGTGAGTCTTCGGGTGCGCAGCTCATTCGGGCGTTCGCCGGGGTAATCGACGAACGGGGAAAACCTGCGTCTTGCGGGCCGATGTTCAGAGCACTCCCACGCCATTCAACTTGATTGCCGGCGGTGAGACTTGATGTAAATCAAGTCCTGGGCGTTTCAGACTCCCAGAATCCACGAATGACTATCGGTAGGTCGAGCCGTTGGCGGAGAACTTCATGAGCGATTTTCTGAGTGATGAGCAACTGGAGGGGCTGGATGCCTATTGGCGGGCCTCCAATTATCTGGCTGTCGGGCAGATCTACCTCAAAGATAACCCTTTACTGAAGGTGCCCCTGACCCTGGCCCACCTCAAACCGCGGTTGCTGGGCCATTGGGGCACGACGCCAGGCCTTAACCTGATCTACACGCACCTCAATCAGCTGATCAACCAGTACGACTTGAACATGCTCTTCGTCGCCGGTCCCGGCCATGGCGGGCCAGCGGTTGTCGCGCAGACCTACCTGGAAGGCACCTATACCGAATTTTGTCCATCGGTGGAGCGCAATACCAACGGTCTGCTTCGCCTGTTTCGGCAGTTTTCCTGGCCGTACGGGATTTCCAGCCATGTGTCGGCGCAGATTCCGGGGTCGATCCATGAAGGCGGCGAACTGGGCTATTGCCTGGCCCATGCCTACGGTGCCGCCTTTGATAACCCAGACCTGATTGTCGCCTGCGTGATCGGTGACGGTGAGGCCGAAACTGGTACGCTGGCGGCGAGTTGGCACTCCAACAAGTTCCTCAACCCGGTGCGTGATGGGGCTGTGCTGCCGATCCTGCACCTCAATGGCTACAAAATCGCCAACCCCACGGTGCTGTCCAGAATCAGTGAGGATGAACTGTCAGCCCTGATGTATGGCTATGGCTACGATCCGTATTTCGTTGAAGGCGATGATCCGACGCAGGTGCATCAGGCCCTGGCCCGGACGCTGGATACGATGGTGCTGAAAATCCGCGAGATTCAGCGCGAAGCGCGCCAGCCTCGGCAGTCCGGAGCACCAGAACGGCCGCTTTGGCCCATGTTGGTGTTGCGCACACCCAAAGGCTGGACCGGCCCGAAATTCGTCGATGGCCATCGCGTCGAAGGCACCTGGCGCGCGCATCAGGTACCCCTGGCCGATTTCCAGCAGCCGATTCATCTGCGACAACTGGAGGAGTGGCTTAACAGTTACCGTCCCGGTGAACTGTTTGATGCCAATGGTACCTTGCTGCCCGAAATCGCTGCACTGGCACCGACCGGCCACCGGCGCATGAGTGCCAATCTCCACGCCAACGGTGGCTTGTTGTTGAGGGCTCTGGACCTGCCGCGGTTCACCGACTATGCGGTGAAGCTCGAGGTGCCTGGCAGCCTGCGCGCAGAGGCCACGCGGGTACTGGGCACTTTTTTACGCGATGTGATGAAAAACAATCTGCTATCGAAAAACTTTCGTCTGTTCGGCCCGGATGAAACTGCGTCGAATCGACTGGATGCGGTCTACGAGGTCAGCGCCAAAGCATGGATGGAGCCGCTGGAGCCGGACGATGTGAACCTGTCGGTCGATGGCCGGGTCATGGAGATCCTCAGCGAGCAGGTGTGCGAGGGTTGGCTCGAAGGCTATTTGCTGACGGGCCGCCATGGTTTGCTGTCCTGTTACGAGGCATTCATCCATATCGTCGATTCGATGGTCAATCAGCATGCCAAATGGCTGAAAACCGCCGCTGAGGTGCCATGGCGTAAACCCGTTGCTTCGCTCAATTATTTGCTGACGTCCCATGTTTGGCGCCAGGACCATAACGGTTTTTCCCACCAGGATCCGGGGTTCATCGATCTGGTGGCGAATAAAAAGTCGGACGTCGTGCGGATCTACCTGCCGCCCGATGCCAATTGCTTGTTGTCGGTGTCTGACCACTGCCTGAGAAGCCGCGATTACATCAACGTCATCGTCGCCGGCAAACAACCGGAGTGGCAGTGGCTGGATATGGATGCCGCCATCCGACATTGCCAGACAGGAATCGGCCGTTGGGACTGGGCATGCCGGGATGATCAGGACCCGGACGTGGTGATGGCCTGCGCCGGTGACGTGCCGACCCTGGAAACCCTGGCTGCCGTGACCTTGTTGCGCGAGTACGTTCCTGATTTGTGTGTCAGGGTTATCAATGTAGTCGACCTGATGGTGCTGCAGCCATCCTTCCAGCATCCCCATGGTTTGCCGGACACAGCGTTTGATGAACTGTTCACGGTCGATAAACCGGTGATTTTCGCCTTCCACGGGTACCCCGCGCTGATCCACCGCCTGTTGTACAAACGCACCAATCATGACAATTTCCACGTCCGTGGCTTCAAGGAGGAGGGCGCGACCACGACGCCGTTCGATATGGCCGTGATCAATAACCTGGACCGTTATCAACTGGCACTGGACGTCATCGAGCGGGTGCCCCGCCTGCATGATCAACTGCAAAACGCGCGGTCGCGATACTGGTCGACGATGGAAAAACACAAGCTCTACCTCATCGAGCACGGGCAAGACATGCCCGAGGTGCTGAACTGGCAGTGGACGCCTGTGGCCGATGGCTGAGGTCCTGTGTGTGCGGGGGATCTGATTTAAATCAAGGGCACGCAGGCGCCGGAGGAGGACTCTGGAGCCATGCTGGTGCTTGATCCAGCGAGGGCGCCACCGCTGGCCTCGGCAACAGGCAGCAACCGGCGTCGAATACCCACCTGACTGGAGGCAGATCATGAGCCAGTATCAACGGTTGTTAGTGATCATCAACCCGGCCCTGCGCTATTCCCAGGCAATCAATCATGCTGCAGCGCTGGCCAAGGCCAGCAGCGCGAGTTTGCATATTGCCGCCTTGATTCCTTCGTTGAAAATGTTGTCGCTGCTCGAAGAAGGCGACCGGGAAAAGGCTCGGGAGCGTTACCTGCAAGACCATCATGACTGGCTAAAGAACCAGGCAAAAAATCTGCGGGGCAGGGGGATCGATGTGACCACCGAGGTGGCCTGGGCCGATGACATGAAGCAAGACATCCTGGATCACGTCTCGGAAATGCAGCCCGACCTGTTGATCAAGGAAGTTCAGCATGAATCAGCGCTCAAGCGTGCCTTTTTCACGCCTCTGGATTGGCATTTGCTGCGTCACTGTTCGATACCGGTTTACCTGGTGGGCGGGAGCGGCTTCGTCTTGCCACGCAAGGTTGTGGCGGCGGTCGAGGTGTCGGATGCCGAGTCTCCCGACGACGAACTCAATGACCGGATCATCCAGCAAGCAAGAGGCCTCGCCATGCAGTGTGATGCCGAGTTGCATTTGCTGTACGCCTGCAATATTTCCGCCGCCTTTCTGGCGGACATGGGCGGTCTGACGCTGGCTGACCTCACCAAAGCGCTGCGCAGAGACCTGGAAAAATCTTTCCTCAAGTTGGCCGGTCGGTATGGTGTGCCCTCTGATCGTCGACACTTCATTCTAGGACACCCCGTCACGGCGCTGAGCGAGTTCGCTAACGAGCATCAAGTGGATGTGATCGTGATGGGTAGAGTCCAATCCCATGGGGTGGACAAGCTGTTGGGCAGTACGACCGAGCATATTTTGTATCAAGTGCCTTGCAGCGTCCTGGCGGTCTGAGCCTGAAGAGACACAGGCCGTTTATGCCAGACCGACAGACGGGTCTGGCAGAGCGTATGCCTGCGCTTGTTATTTGCTCTTCCAGTATTTCTGCATTTCGAGAAATAGAAACGAGGCCGTCCAGGAAATGAGTACCAGACCGGTCAACGCCTGCAGGCCGGTCAGGTACTTGAGATTGCCGACGGGTGAAATATCGCCGAAACCGATCGTCGTATAGGTAGTGAAGGAAAAATAGACACAGTCCAGCAGCGAACCATCGAAGTTGCCCGTCAGGCCGCCCCATTCGCCGGAACGCACCATTAGGTAATAGACCAGCGCGAAGCACCAGACTTCTGACGCGTGGGCCAGCAGGGCGCCGAACACCCCGACGACAATTCTGAAACGGCTCCAAAGCTTGAGCCGGGGCAGCCAATCGTTCAGACGTAACAGGCACTCGTAGTGGATCACCACGACGATGATGACCACCAGAGTATTGATCAACGTGACTGCCAGCATGGCGAACCTCCAACGGTAGCGGATGCGTAGCGGTCCGCACTAAGGGGTATCATCAAGACACGTTCCTCAGGGTGGCGTCACGGTCCGCTGGGTGGATGGCGGGGCGGGTTTGATCGGCATGAGCGGTGGAAACTCTTCGGGTGTCAGGGTTTCTTTTTCCAGCAACAAGTGTGCACCGGCGTCCAGATCACCCCGACGACTGTCAAGCAGGGCTTTTGCCCGCCCATAGGCTTCATCGAGCAGGGCACGAATACCCAGGTCAACTTCCCTGGCCGTTTGTTCCGAATAGTCTTTCTCACCAACACCCTGCATACGTTCGCCCAGATAGGTCGCGCTTTGCCGCTCCAGCACCGACTGTCCGAGTTCGGTGCTCATGCCAAACCGGGTGATCAATTGTCGGGCGATATCAGTGGCGCGAGCCAAATCATCGGCAGCCCCGGTAGAAATCTGGCCATAAGCAAGGTATTCGGCGGCGCGTCCGGCCATCAGAACAACAATCCGGTCCTTGAGCATTTGGCAACTGATGAGGAAGTGATCCTCGGTCGGTCGCTGCAGCGTATAGCCCAGCGAGCCGATGGCGCGGGGCACAATGGAGACTTTGTGAACGGGGTCCATGGCCGGCAGGCTACTGGCAGCCAGGGCATGCCCCATTTCGTGATACGCCACCACCTGGCGCTCGTCGGGGTGTAGCACGCTGCTCTTGCGTTCAACCCCCGCGACGATACGTTCCACTGCCGCCGTGAAGTCATCCAGGCTGACTGCTTCGGCGCCACGACGAGTGGCCACGATCGCCGCTTCGTTGACCAGATTGGCCAGATCAGCGCCCGTGAAGCCCGTGGTGATGTCGGCAATACGCTCGCCATCCAGGCCCGGCTCCACAGTGATTTTTTGCAGATGGACCTTGAGAATCGCTTGCCGGCCTTTACGGTCCGGGCGATCAATCAGTACCTGGCGGTCGATCCGGCCGGCTCGCAGCAGCGCCGGGTCCAGGATCTCTGGCCGATTGGTCGCAGCCAGTAATACAACGCCCTCACGAGGATCGAATCCGTCCAGTTCTGCCAGTAGCTGGTTGAGGGTTTGCTCCTTTTCGTCATTGCCGCCAAATGCGCCAACGCCTCGCATTTTGCCCAGCGCATCCAGTTCGTCGATGAAGATGATGCAGGGCGCCGCCTGCCGCGCTTGCTCGAATAAGTCGTGCACACGGGCGGCACCCACTCCAACGAACATTTCGACAAATTCCGACCCCGAGATCGAGAAAAACGGCACACCGGCTTCACCCGCAATGGCTTTGGCCACCAGGGTTTTGCCGGTTCCCGGCGGACCGACCAACAACGTGCCCTTGGGAATGTGCGCCCCCAAGCGTGCGTATTTGGCCTTGTCCTTGAGAAAAGAGACGATTTCTACCAATTCGGCCTTGGCTTCATCGATACCCGCGACATCGGCGAAGGTCACCCCGGTATCGCGCTGGACGAACACCTTGGCCCGGGACTTGCCGATGTTCATCAACCCGCCCATGCCTTGTTTTTCCGCCATGGCGCGAAACAGAAAATGCCAGATCACCATGATCAGGAAAAACGGCAGCAGCCAGCCCAGCAGTCCATTCAAAAAGGTGTTTTCGTTGACCCCGGTAAAGCCGACACCCGATTGCGCGAGTTCCGTCGCCAGCGCCGGATCGACCCGCACGGTGGAGAACAGGTTGTGCCCGTCAATGGGGTCCTGCAGTTTGCCGCTGATCTGATCCTTCTCGACCCGTAAATCGCTGACCTTTTGCTCGTTCAGCAGTTGCAAAAACTGACTGTAGGGAATGCTCTGCACGACACGACGATCAATAAACAGAAATTGAACGAGGGTGAGCACGACAAACGCGATCGCGAAGTAGGACAGGTTCCATTGGTGGTTCTTTTTCATGGCGATGACTCGACAAAAAACACGGGCCGGGCAGCCCGTAATCCGCCTGGAAAACCACCGGCTCCCCAGGGGTATTAGCTCACGCAAGCAGTAAATGGTCTTCCACTTTGCTTACGCCCGGCACCGACCATGCAGCCCGTTCCGCGATCTGGCGTTCGCGCCACAAGTGAACCCGGCCTTCGAGTCTCACCACATCACCCTCGACAGTGACGTGAATCTCCTGGGCATCCACTTCGGCGCTACGCTTTAGCGCTGCCTCGATACGTTGCTGGATATCGAAGACATCCAGCCGAGGGCGCAAGGTGAGGCGATTACTCACGCCAACCACGCCGGATAACTTGCGCACCGACCGCTCCACGGTTTCTTTCTGGTATTGCCAGTCCACTTGGCCTTCCAGGGTGATCCGTCCGCTCTGCACGATGACTTTGACGTCGCCTTCGGGAACGTCAGAACTCCAATTGATGATTTTCAAGGCGCGGGTGGCGATCGAGTCGTCCGAAGTACCAGTGTTTTTGGCCAGCCTGACTTGAATTTCATCGGCTAGCGCACGAACGCCTTTGATGCCTTTCACCGCGCGTTCCGCACTGATTTTCTGGGTGTAGCTGCTGACGTGACCGGAGAGCGTGACGACGCCATTGTCCACCGCAACGCCGATGTTGGCAGCATCGATTTCCGGCACGAATTCCAGCTCTTCCAAAATAGTTTTACGCAGGCTCAAGTCGCTCATGACGGTGTCCTCTTTTTGATGCGCTATTGACGGGACGCAGCGCCCGGTTCTTTTTTTTTACGCCTGAGCAGCGCAAAGACATTGAGTTAAATCAACAAGGCTTCAGTGAGTTCCTCACTAATCGCCAGCGGGCCATTAGTTGACAAAAATCAGAGTGTGCAGGCGATAACGTCAGATACTTGGGTCAACTATCTATAGCTTTTCCAGTTGCTTTAAACCGAGGGGAAAAAGTCATGAATAAGCGCTTGTCCTTTGTATTGCTGAGCGTCTTGTTGGCATCGACTGCCGGTTGCAGTCATAAGCACGCTCAGGAATTCGACGCCCGATTGGAGGCCGCCGAAAATAATGCCGCAACGGCGAGACTCAGGGCCGATGAGGCCTACATCAAGGCGGAACAGGCGCAGGCAACGGCCAGTCAGGCGCTACGCACTGCTGATGAGGAGAAGGTACGCGCCAGTCGGATGACCAATAAAGCGTCTGGCAAGTAATGAGCGATTGCACGAGTCCCTGACAGGAAGTCGGGTTTGCAGTCAGGCAGGTAACGCGTTCCAAGGACGAGGTCTATGATGCTGAAACTTAAACGTATCCTATTGATTGCCCCCAGCGAAATGACCCGCACCCCGGCGTTTGACCGGGCGCATGCACTGGCCTGTGCCACCGGAGCCTTGTTGCACATCGTCGCATTCGACTATGTGCAAGCGCTGGCGGTGGCCGGGCTGTTTGATCACGATGCGATGGCCCAGGCACGGGAGGGCTACTTGCAGGTGCATCGACACTGGCTGGAGCAGCAAGCCCGGTTTCAGCGATGCATCGGGTTGCAGGTAACCACCGAGGTGGTCTGGGCCAAATCCACCCCGGCGCATATGCTTGAGTACGTCAATGACTTCCATGCGGATCTGGTGATCAAGGACACCCAGCATGTACCGGCACTCGATCGCGCGTTCCATCGGCCCCTGGACTGGCTGTTGCTGCGCAACTGTCCGGCCCCCTTGCATCTGGTTACTGAAGCTAAGAATCCCAAACCGTTGAAAATTCTAGCGACCATCGATCTGTCCCATCTGGAGGAGCTGACCCAAGGGCTCAATGACCGGATTCTCGACCTGGCCTCAACGTTGGCGGCCTCCTGTGGCGCCGCCTTGCACGTGTTGAATGTCAATAACTGGTCGGTGATGGGCGACGCTACGAGGAGTGTGCCGACACTGAGTCTGGATGACAATTTGAGAGACGCAGTCAACGATGCCCAGGAGGAGGCCTTTGAGGTACTTGTCGAACGCTATGGCATCGAAAAAAAATGCCAACATCTACTGACCGGCATTCCCCACAAGGTGATCGGACTTTTCGCCCAACAGAATGCATTCGACATGGTGGTGCTGGGCACGGTCTATCACCACGGGATCGACAGGTTAATCGGCAGTACCGCCGAGAGCGTACTGAACAGGGCCCCGTGCAGCTTGACGATCGTCAAGTCATTGCCTTGGTTTGACTGAAACGACGACCCGGTCGCACCTGCTGTTGATAAAAATCAACGGCTCTTGCGCCAAAAGGAGCGATCAATAGCGCTCCCATGAATGTTCAAGGAGACGGTCATGCGAATGACATTTCTCGGTGCAGCAGGCACGGTCACCGGCAGCAAATACCTGCTGGAACATCGCGACCAACACGTACTGATCGATTGCGGCCTGTTCCAGGGCTATAAACAACTGCGGTTGCATAACTGGGACCCGTTCCAGCTCCCGGTTGGCAACCTCGGCGCCATCGTCCTTACCCATGCCCACTTGGATCACAGCGGCTACCTGCCCGTATTGGTGCGTAGCGGTTATCGCGGTGCGGTTTATGCCACACCCGCCACCTGTGAGCTGGTAAGGATCCTTCTATTGGACAGCGGCCGCTTACAGGAAGAGGCCGCCGAGTTCGCCAATCGGCATGGTTTCTCCCGGCACAAACCGGCGTTGCCACTTTATACCGAGCAAGATGCCGAGCGGGCGCTGAAACTGTTACGACCAGTGGAGTTGCATCACAGGGTCGAAATTGTCCCGGGCATGACCATCCAGCTTCGTTGCGCGGGGCATATATTGGGCGCGGCTACGGTGGAGGTGATCGCCGATGGCATCACGCTTGTCTGTTCAGGGGATCTGGGGCGGCCAGATGATCCATTGATGTTCGCTCCAGAAACCGTCGAGCAGGCTGATTACCTGCTGGTGGAATCGACCTATGGTGATCGCAAACATCCGGTCGAGTCGCCTGAGGCGCAATTGGCCGAAGTCATCACCCGCACCACGCTGCGTCATGGCATCACCTTGGTTCCGTCGTTCGCAGTAGGGCGCGCCCAACTGTTGATGTACCACCTATATCGGCTGAAACAACGACACGCGATTCCCGATGTGCCGATCTATCTCAACAGCCCGATGGCCTCCGACGTCACGAGTTTGTACCAGCGTTTTCGCAGCGAGCACCGGTTGTCCCCCGAAGAATGCGAAGGCATGTGTCACGTCGCACAGTTCGTGCGCACCACCGCGGATTCGATCAAACTGGATCAGCAGCGCACCCCGGCGGTGATTATCGCTGCCAGCGGCATGGCCACGGGGGGGCGTGTGATCCACCACCTCAAGGCGCTGGCCCCCAACCCAATCAATACGTTACTCGTACCTGGTTTCCAGGCCGGCGGTACCCGTGGCGCGCAAATTATTGCGGGCGCTCCTTCGGTGCGCATTCACGGCAAGGATGTACCGATAAGGGCTGAGGTGGTGCCGATGGAAACCCTGTCCGCGCACGCCGACGCCGATGAAATCATGCAATGGCTGCGCGGATTCAAGCGGCCGCCGAAACACACCTACGTGGTGCACGGCGAGCCCAATGCTTCGGATGTACTGCGTCGACGTATCAGCCTGGAATTGGGGTGGTCGGTTTCGGTGCCGGAGTATCGCGACAGCGTCGAACTAATCCAAATTGATCAGCCTTGAAGTTCATTACGCTGACGAGAGTACCGCTCATCAGCGGGTGCCCTTCAGTACCCACAAGCAATGTCAACGGAAGCGGATACCTTCCTCGGTTGTACTGATTTGAGTGCCTGCTGCGCCGTTGACGATGTCTTCAATGTCGGCCAGTGACCCGATGGCTGCCACTTTGCCGGTGTTGCGAGCGAACTGGCAGGCTGCCTGCACCTTTGGCCCCATGGAGCCGGCCGCGAAGGCAAGTTTTTCCAGTTCATCAGGATGAGCATGGGCGATAGTTTTCTGGGTGGGTTTGCCGAAGTCGATGAAGGCGGCGTTGACGTCGGTGGCGATCACCAACAGATCACTGTTCAGCTGTTCGGCCAGCAGCGCCGAGCACAGGTCCTTGTCGATCACCGCTTCCACACCCTGGAGTTTGCCATCGGCGCCGTACACCGTCGGAATGCCGCCACCGCCGGCACAAATCACGATGCTGCCTTTTTCCAGCAACCATTTGATCGGGCGGATTTCGAAGATACGTTTCGGTCTTGGACTGGCGACCACACGGCGGTATTTGTCGCCGTCCGGGGCAATGGCCCAGCCTTTTTCCGCGGCGAGTTTTTCCGCTTCGGCCTTGGTGTAGACCGGGCCGATGGGTTTGCTTGGGTGCTGGAACGCCGGGTCGTTGGCGTCGACTTCGACCTGAGTCAGCAGCGTGGCAAACGGCACTTCGAAGTCCAGCAGGTTGCCCAGTTCCTGCTCGATGATGTAGCCGATCATGCCGTCGGTTTCGGCGCCAAGCACGTCCAACGGGTAAGGGGACACCGAGGTGTAGGCCGCCGCTTGCAACGACAGCAGGCCGACTTGTGGACCATTGCCGTGGGCGATTATCAGTTGGTTGCCAGGGTGGATCTTTGCGATCTGCTCAGCGGCGATCCGGATGTTGGCGCGCTGGTTGTCCGCGGTCATGGGTTCACCCCGGCGGAGCAGGGCGTTACCGCCCAAAGCAACGACGATACGCATAATGCATTCCTTTTAGTAATATCGCTCCGCGCGATACGTGGAGACGATCGATACGGTTAGATATCTGCCAACGCCGACACCAGAATCGCCTTGATGGTGTGCATGCGGTTTTCCGCTTGCTCAAAGGCGATGTTGGCCGGCGATTCGAAGACCTCTTCAGTCACCTCAATACCGTTGGCCAGGTACGGATAGCGCGCGGCGATGTCTTTGCCGACCTTAGTTTCGCTGTTGTGGAACGCCGGCAGGCAGTGCATGAATTTCACGCGCGGATTGCCGGAGGCTTTCATCATGGCGGCGTTCACCTGATACGGCAGCAGTTGCTCGATGCGCTCGTCCCACGCTTCCACGGGCTCACCCATCGACACCCAGATGTCGGTGTGGATGAAGTCCACGCCTTTGACCGCTTCTTTCGGGTCTTCGGTGATGGTGATGCGTGCGCCACTGTCTTCGGCGAAGGCTTTGCATTGAGCAATGAAATCAGCCTGCGGCCACAAGGCTTTCGGTGCGGCGATGCGCACGTCCATGCCCAGTTTGGCGCCGATCATCAGCAGTGAATTACCCATGTTGTAGCGGGCGTCGCCGAGGTAGGCGTAGCTGATGTCGTGCAGCGGCTTGTCGCTGTGTTCACGCATGGTCAGGGTGTCGGCGATCATTTGCGTCGGATGGAATTCAGCGGTCAGACCGTTGAACACCGGCACGCCGGCGAACTTGGCCAGCTCTTCGACGATTTCCTGTTCGAAGCCGCGGTACTCAATGGCGTCGAACATCCGCCCCAGCACGCGGGCGGTGTCCTTCATGCTTTCCTTGTGGCCGATCTGCGACGACACCGGGTCGATGTAGGTGACGTGAGCGCCTTGGTCGTGGGCCGCGACTTCGAAGGCGCAACGGGTGCGGGTCGAGGTTTTTTCGAAGATCAGTGCGATGTTTTTGCCTTGCAGGTGCGCACGCTCGGTACCGGTGTACTTGGCGCGTTTGAGGTCACGGGACAAGTCCAGCAGGTAGTGCAGCTCGCGAGTCGTGTGGTGCATCAGCGAGAGCAGGCTGCGGTTGCGCATGTTGAAAGCCATGATGGGATCTCCTTGAGTTTGGGTTATCCACCTGCCTCCCGCTTTATGAGCGCGAAGCAGGGCACAGGAATTAATAGTCGATAGGATCGCGGATGATCGGGCAGGTCATGCAATGGCCACCACCACGCCCGCGACCGAGTTCGCCGGCGCTGATGGTGATGACTTCAATACCGGCCTTGCGCAGCAGGGTGTTGGTGTAGGTGTTGCGGTCGTAGCCGATCACCACGCCCGGTTCCACGGCCACCACGTTGTTGCCGTCGTCCCACTGCTCGCGCTCGGCGGCGAAGCTGTTGCCGCCGGTTTCCACCACGCGCAACGTTTTCAGGTTGAGAGCCTTGGCCACGGTGTCGAGGAAGTTGGTTTCTTCGCGACGAATGTCGATACCGCCCGGTTTGCTGTCGTCAGGGCGCAGGGTGAAGGCGACGATCTGGCTGACCACTTCCGGAAAAATCGTCACCAGGTCGCGGTCGCAGAAGCTGAACACGGTGTCCAGGTGCATCGCTGCGCGGGATTTCGGCAGGCCTGCGACAATCACGCGCTCTACGACGTTGTGCTTGAACAGGTTCACCGCCAGTTGGCCGATGGCCTGGCGCGACGACCGTTCGCCCATGCCGATCAAGACCACGCCGTTGCCGATTGGCATCACGTCGCCGCCTTCGAGTGTGGCGTTGCCGTGTTCCTGATCCGGATCGCCATACCAGATCTGGAAGTCAGCGTTGGTGAACTCCGGGTGGAATTTGTAGATGGCACTGGCCAGCAACGTTTCCTGACGGCGCGCCGGCCAGTGCATCGGATTCAGAGTCACGCCACCGAAAATCCAGCAGGTGGTGTCGCGGGTGAACTGGGTGTTGGGCAACGGCGGCAGAATGAAGCTCGAGTGGCCGAGGAAATCGCGGAACATCTGAATGGTCTTGCCGCCGAAGCTGTCCGGCAGATCATCCGCCGACACGCCGCCAATCAGGAACTCGGCAATCTTGCGCGACTCCAGGCTGCGCAGCCACGAGCTGACTTCGTTGACCAGGCCCAAGCCCACTGAATTGGCGGTGATCTTGCGCTCCAGGATCCAGTTCAGGGCTTCAGGGATGGCGACGATGTCGGTCAGCAGGTTGTGCATTTCCAGTACGTCGACATTGCGCTCGCGCATTTTGGTGACGAAGTCGAAATGGTCGCGCTTGGCTTGGGCGACCCACAGCACATCATCGAAAAGAAGCTCGTCGCAGTTGTTCGGGGTCAGCCGCTGATGGGCCAGGCCTGGAGAGCAAACCATGACTTTGCGCAGTTTGCCGGCTTCGGAATGTACGCCGTACTTAACTTTTTCCGTGGTCATTGCAGTGATCCTCCAGATGACAACTCATTCCCTCTACACAACGAGGGGCTTAAAGGGTCAGGAAACTTAAACGGCATACGCGCGGCGGGTTGTGCGGATATCCTTAGCCAAACCATGGCCGCCTTGAACAGCAACATGGCTTGCGCTTATTAACCCGCCCCCCCGTAGTTTCTCGCCAACGGAAGTAGGGGGTCGCCTGCTTCGGACCCAGGTTCGAGAAAATCAAAGATGAGCTGGCGGAACTGAGCGAATCTCGACTTGGCCTCGACGCTGGCGGCTTCCTGTGGTGCTGCTTTGCACATACGTCACTGGTCGGTGGTGGGCGACGCCACGATGAGTGTGCCGACCCCGACCCTGTATGGTCGGTTGCGAGACGCCCTCAATTCTGTCCCGCCAGTTTCCTGGCAGGGGCAGGACAGCCTGAGAATCAGTCGCCTTTGATTGGCACGACCTTGTCAGCTTTCATGGCTTCGGGCTTTTTCGGAAGCGAGATGCTCAGCACGCCCTTGCTGAAACTCGCGTCGATCTTCTCGGCATCGACTCCTTTGGGCAGGTTGAACACCCGTTCGAAGGAACCGTAGTGACGCTCGCTGAGGTGATAGCCCTTCCTTTTTTCTTCCTTGTCCTCTTTCTTTTCGCCTTTGATGATCAGGCTGCCGTTGGACAGTTTGATCTCAATGTTTTTCTGATCCATGCCGGGCAGTTCGGCAGTGATTTCGAAGCTTTTGTCTTTCTCGGTGATGTCCACGGCAGGCAGGCTGTGACCAATCAGCTCCCGACGCCAGAGCGGCTCGACATCGAACAGCCCGCGACCGAATGGCGACAGCCCAGAGCCGCGATTGAAGTCTTCGAACAAGTGATCAACCTGCTGGCGGAGTTTTTCCAGGGGGCGCCAGAGGTCTGTTGCCACCGGATGCTGACTGGCTTTGTTGTCGCTATGAACCGGCACTTTTTTTTCGCTGTTGCTCATTTTGATTTCTCCTCTTGGGTGATAGAGATGGATCGCAAACACCCCGTTTGCCGGTCCACCACGACAGAACAAACACATGACACTGCCCCTACAACGCCAGTGTTCCGGACCACAGCATCCAGCCGGCGAAGGCTGCCGCCGTCCAGATAATGATCAACAGTCCCGTCTCGGGGCCGCTGAGCGGTTGCCCCTGACGAGCCTTCATGGTGGCCAGGTAAATCAACGAACCGGGGGCGTAGAGCAAAGCGCTGAGCAACATGTATTTAGGCCCGGCGGCATACAGCAGCCACAGGCAATACAGTGTGGCGATCGAGGCGATGGCCATGTCGCGTAGTTGCAGGGCGCGGTGGCCGGCATAGGTCTGGCCCTGCCAGGTCAGTTTCAGCGCATACAGCCCGCTGAACAGGTACGGCAGCAGAATCATCGAGGTGGCCAGGGAAATCAGCGCGAGGTAACTGGCGCTCGAGTACAGCGTCAGTAGCAGGAACAGTTGAATGCAGCTGTTGGTGATCCACAGCGCATTGGCCGGCACACCCTGGGTGTTTTCCACGGCCAGCGCGCCCGGCATGACCTTTTCCTTGGCCGGTGTGAACACCGATTCCGCCGCCAGCAGCGTCCAGGCGAGTAGGGCGCCCCCCACCGAAATGATCAAGCCAATGCTGATCAACACCGCGCCCCATGGCCCGGCTGCGGCCTGAAGCACGCCGGCCATCGAAGGATTTTTCAGTGCGGCCAGTTCAGGTTGTCTGAGAATGCCCAGCGAGAGTAACGACACTGCAATCAACAGCAACAGGGTGATGACAAAGCCGATGACCGTGGCGCGGCCGACATTGGCCCGCTCCGCTGCGCGGGCAGAGAACACATTGGCGCCCTCGATCCCGATGAACACCCAGACAGTCACCAACATGGTGCTTTTGACTTGATCGAGGGTGCTGCCCAGCGCGGGCGCCCCCCAGAAGTCGACACTGAAGGTTTCACGCTGGAAAGCCGCTATCACCACACCAATAAACAGCAGCAACGGCACGATCTTGGCCACCGTCGTCAACGCGTTGGCGCGCGCTGCCGTGTGCATGCCCCTGAGAATCATCCAGTGCAACGACCACAGCACCACGGACGCCCCGGCAATCGCAGCTTTGTTATTGCCTTCACCGAACAGGGGGAAGAAATAACTCAGCGCAGCGAACAAAATCACCAGGTAGCTGACGTTGCCGATCCAGGCGCTGATCCAGTAGCCCCAGGCTGAGTTGAAGCTGAGGTATTCGCCACCCAAGGCGCGGGCGTAGGCGAACACGCCGTTGTCCAGCGCCGGTTGGCGGTTGGACAAGATCTGATAGACCAGCGCCAGCGACAGCATGCCGACGCCGGTGATCAGCCAACCAATCAGGATCGCCCCGGCACCCGCACTGACTGCCATGTTTTGCGGCAGGCTGAAAATGCCGCTGCCGATCATCGAACCGACCACCAGGGCAATCAGCAGGCTCAAGGACAGGCGCTTGGGTTCCACCTTTCGCAAACTGCCTGCAAGTGGGTGGGCAGTCGGCGGGACGACCGGTTGGGTGCCTTGCAGGTGCGTAGCCATGGGAGCCTCCACGAAACGAGAGTTTCTGCATCCATTGAATGTGATGGTACGACTGCTGACTCTAATTTCTACGTGAACGTCCAAGGCCTGGTTGATTTAGATCAGAAAGAGGGCAAACACCTGGTTTGTCCGGGCACAGCCATGACCTCCGTTGTGTCCAACGCTTCAATTGTGGCGCCTCGCCGGACACGAAAGACATTCGAGTCCTAAGCTCTACCTCGATGAGCGACAGATGTTTTTACAGCGAGGCATGCAAATCGCTTTTGAGGAACTCACTTCGATGCTCAGCAAATGGCTGGACCCCGTTCTATTGCTGCTCACCGCTCTGGCGCTGCTGGCCGGCGGCGTTGCGTATGTTGCGCAAGAACCTGATTGGGCATCGATGTGCTGGGCCGCAGGCAGTCTGGTGATGTCCGCGGTCCTGCTCATTGAGATCGTCAGGCGCCTGGCCCGGCGCGAGGCCGGTGTCGACCTGATCGCGCTGCTGTCGATCACTGCCGCCCTGGTCTTTGAGCAGACACTCGTGGCGGCGGTGATTGCCTTGATGCTGGCGACCGGCCGGACCCTGGAGTTTTTCACCAAGCAACGCGCCGACCGCGAGCTTCGTGCGCTCATCGACCGGGCGCCACGTTTTGCCTGGTTGCAGGAGGAGGGTGGCTTGCGCCAGATCCCCGTTGAGCAGGTCCAACTGCATCAGACATTGTTGGTGCGGCTGGGGGAGGTGATACCGGTCGACGGTCGCCTGCTGAGTCATGCGGCCATTCTCGACGAATCGGCGCTCAGTGGTGAGTCGTTGCCCGTAACCCGTCGAGAGGGCGAGCAACTGCCCAGTGGCGTATCCAATGTCGGTGCGCCCATCCTGCTATTCGCCACGCGAACGGCTGCGCAGAGTAATTCGCCACGCGAACGGCTGCGCAGAGTACCTATGCCGGCATAGTGCGGCTGGCTGAGGAAGCACGTCGTTCGCGCGCACCTTTCGTGCGCCTGGCCGACCGCTATGCATTGTTCTTCATCCCACTGACGTTGCTGATTGCCGGATTGGCCTGGCATTTGAGTGGTGATCCTTTGCGAGCGCTGGCGGTTCTGGTGGTGGCCACACCTTGCCCTTTGATTCTGGCTGTACCGATTGCCATCATGTCGGGGATTTCCAGGGCAGCGCGGCGCGGGATCCTGATCAAGGACGGCGTGACCCTGGAAGCGTTGGCCGGAATCAAGCAGGTGTTCCTCGACAAGACCGGCACGCTGACCAGCGGCCATGCCCGTCTGCAGTCGATAGAGGTCAACGGACTGGCCGATCCGCAGCGCCTGCTTGGCCTGGCCGCTTCACTGGCGCAGGCCTCGACGCATCCTATCTCCCAGGCAATTGTTGAAGCGGCGCATCAGCGTCAATTGCCTCTCAGCGTCCCGCAGGAAGTAGAAGAAAGCCCAGGCTCTGGACTTTGTGGGCATGTCGATGGCGTGCAGGTGCGTTTCGGCACGTTGTCTTTTGCTCACAAAGACGCCCCTGGAACTGACTGGGTCGCCGCCATGCTACGGCGCATGGATTACCTGGCGTGCAGTGGAAGCTTCATCGACGTGGATGGGAAACTCGCGGGCCTGCTGATTTTCTCGGACAACGTTCGGCGCGAAACTCCGCAGACTCTGCGTCGACTGCGCAATAGAGGTATCGAAAAGATCGTCATGCTAACCGGGGACCGCCTGGAAACCGCCGAGATGATTGCGCTGTCTGCCGGGATTGACGAGCTGCATGCCGGGTTGACCCCTGAGGATAAAGTGCGTGCGGTACAGCAAGGTTGCCTGCGCACTAGCACATTGATGGTTGGCGATGGCATCAACGACGCCCCCGCGCTGGCAGCGGCGAATGTCGGCGTGGCCATGGGGGCCAGCGGTGCCACTGCTTCTGCACAAGCCGCTGGTGTTGTGCTGCTGGTGGATCGTCTGGATCGTCTGGTCGAGGCGCTGGACATTGCCCGACGCACCCGCTACATCGCCCGCCAGGGTGTGCTGGTCGGCATGGGGATGTCGTTGCTGGCCATGGCGGTGGCGGCCCTCGGTTACCTGCCGCCGCTGATTGGCGCCGTGGTGCAGGAGGGCATCGACGTGGTGATCATCCTTAACGCCTTGCGGGCACTGGGGTCATCGTGGGAGCTGAGGAAACGAAAGCTTGCCGCAGAGCATATCGATCGCCTGCAAGATGAGCACCAGCAACTCTCCACCGTACTGAGCGAGCTGCACCAACTGGCCAATGACTTTGCCCAGCGCCCACTTGCGCAAGCACAGACCGACTTGGTGCAACTGGTCAACAAGCTGCAAACATCACTGGCGCAGCATGAGCGGGAAGATGAAAACACACTGTACCCGCTGCTGACGCGAAGCATGCCGGGCGAGGACCCGATGTCGGCTATGAGCCACTCTCACCGGGAGATTTTTCGCCTTATCCATTTACTGACGCGCATGAGTAGCGACTTCAGTTCCGACCCCGCAACGGCACCTGCTGATGAGATTCAGCATCAGCTGATTCGTCTGGATACCCTCGTGCGACTGCACTTTGATCAGGAGGAGGAGCTGTTTCGTTATCTGGATTGGCGCTAGAAAATTAAGTCCGGCAAAAGGGGATGAAATGAGTAAGACCGATGAGCGTGGCAAGCGTTGTATCGCTTCTCCATACCTCGAAGACATAGAAACGATCGTCCGTGAGCTGGATTCTGACTCCCGCGCAGGCTTGTCCAGTGCACAGGCGAAAATGCATCTGAGCCATGACGGGGCCAATGAGTTGCGCACTCAACCTGTCAAACCGGCCTGGCATTACTTGCTGGCGCAATTTAGAGATCCGCTGGTTTATCTGTTGCTTGTCGCAGTGGCCATTACCTTGGGAAGCTGGTTCCTTGTAGAGGGTCGAGAATGGCCCGTTGATGCCGTGGTCATCATGCTGATTGTACTGGCTAATGCGCTTTTGGGGTTTTTCCAGGAAACCCGATCGCAACGAGCGGTTGCGGCATTGGCCAAACTGACTCAATCCACCTCCACAATCATCCGCGACGGAGTGTTGTCGCGCATCCCCAGTCACCACCTGGTGATCGGTGATCTGCTGGTGTTATCCGAGGGCGATTCTGTGGGCGCCGATGCTCGACTCATTCAGGCCAATGCCTTACGGGTACTGGAAGCATCGCTGACTGGAGAGAGTGAACCGGTCTCGAAAAATGCAGCGCGTTTGCGCACCGAAGTGCCTTTGGCAGAGCGCTCCAATATGGTGTTCAAAGGCACCGCCATCGCCCAGGGTTCGGGGGTCGGCGTTGTCACGGCAGTCGGTATGGCGACTGAAGTAGGGGCGATAGCTCATCTGCTGGATGTCACGTCCGAAGAGGTGACGCCTCTGCAAAAGGAAGTGCGCGCAATAGGGCGGATGCTCGGTATTGCTGTTCTGGTGATCGCTACGGTTGTCGTTGTGGCAGTACTGATGCTCTCTGAAATTCACACTGTCGACGATGTGCTGCGGGTTCTCCTGCTAGGTGTGTCCCTGGCGGTGGCTGCGGTGCCAGAGGGACTACCTGCCGTTCTATCACTGGTGCTCGCATTCGGCATGCTGCGGATGGCCCGCAGCAAAGCCATCATCAAACGACTGTCTTCAGTGGAGACTCTGGGGTCTGCATCAGTCATCTGCACCGACAAGACTGGTACGCTGACTCGATCCGAAATGACCATCCAGCAAACCATGACGGCATCCGGCAAAGCCGTGGTCAGCGGTGTCGGTTACGCCCCGCAGGGCCAGATTCATCACCAGGATCAGCCCATGGCCGGCGGCCCGGCGCACAGCGAAAATGTCCTGTTGTTGCGTGGCGGAAGCCTGGCCGGTAATGCCGCGCTTGCGCAGCAGGAAGATGGCATCTGGGTGATTCGGGGAGATCCGACCGAGGGTGCCTTTCTGGTGGCAGAGCGCAAACTTGATGCACCTGCACGCAACATCGAACGCTTCGAACGCGTGGCGGAAATACCGTTTACCTCCGATCGAAAAATGATGTCGGCACTGGTCATCGATCACGAGCACAGCGATGAGCGACTCCTGATCAGCAAGGGTGCGCCGGATGTACTCCTTCAACATTGCACACAGGTTCAGGTCGGCATGGATGTCATGCCACTGACCGACGACCTTCGTGCAAAAGCCGTGGCCGATGTGAATGAGTTGTCGGGTGCCGCGTTGCGCACACTTTCCGTGGCGTACCGTCCTTTGGCGGTCGGTGAAGATGTTGCGGCCGGTGAAGCCCTTGAGGCAGGGCTTATTTTTATCGGTACGGTCGGCATCATCGACCCACCGCGCAAAGAAGTCGCACCGGCCATTGCCGAGGCCCATCGAGCAGGCATCCGCATCATTATGATCACGGGCGACCATCCGCGAACGGCGGCCCGCATCGCCGAGGACCTGGGCATCATCCAGGCTGGTGGCGGGACATTGACCGGTGCCGATCTGGATAAGCTGGACGACGCGGGTTTGGCCGAGGCCGTCAAATCGACCTCTGTTTATGCACGTGTGGCACCCTCGCATAAGCTGAGGATTGTCGATGCGCTTCAGGTGCAGGGACATGTGGTGGCGATGACCGGGGATGGTGTAAATGACGCACCCGCACTTAAGTCAGCCGATATCGGCATTGCCATGGGCATCACCGGAACGGAGGTGACCAAGCAGGCGGGTAAAATGATTCTGGCTGACGATAACTTCGCGACCATTGTGTTGGCCGTTCGCGAAGGGCGCGGGATTCTGGACAATATTCGCAAGTTCCTTCGTTACTTGCTGTCTTCCAACATGGGTGAAGTACTGATGGTCTTCCTTGCCGTCGTCGGGGCCGGCGTCGTCGGCCTGGTGGATGAGGAGGGCGGGATCATCCTGCCGCTGCTGGCCACCCAGATTCTATGGATTAACCTGATCACGGATGCCGCACCTGCCATCGCCATGGGCATTGACCCACACAGCGAGGATGTGATGACACGCAGCCCGCGCAAGCCATCGGATCGAATCATCGATTCAAGCATGTGGGTCGGCGTACTCCAGATCGGTTTAGTTATGGCATTGGTGAGTTTATTGACGGTCGACTGGATGCTGCCGGGAGGGTTGATAGCGGGTAATGAGTCGTTGGTTCAGGCACGCACTGCCGGTTTTACGGTCCTTGTATTGGCGCAACTATTCAATGCGCTGAGTGCCCGCTCGGAGTTGGCCAGTGCGTTCATCGGGTTGTTCGCTAACCGATGGCTGTGGGGCGCAATCGCGCTGGCATTGGTCTTGCAGATTGCAGTGGTGCACTGGCCACCACTCAACAAGGCTTTCGACACAAGTGCATTGACGCTGGGCCAGTGGGGACTGTGTTTGGCAATGGCTAGCGCAGTCTTCTGGTTTAGCGAGTTGCGCAAGCTGGGTATGCGTTTGCATCAGGGAAAAGCCGTCCTGCACCAGAAGCGGAGGATCTTCTAACGGCCAGTGTTAAAAGCGGCTTTTGATACAGCAAAAGCGGATTACTGACTATCCGGAGGCAGTTTCATTTTTGAACTCGACCTCGGCTCTTCACGTCAGCGTCGTGCTATAGGGAGGCCCAAAACAGGTGGAGTTAGGAGACACAAACGACATATTCGCTCAAGCCAACGCACAATCAATTCGTCCATGCCCACTACTCCTAAGGTGCAGACGCACTAGGCAATGGGCTGCTCAGTGAGTAAGGCTACGATCTCGCTGACTGTGCTGCGTGCTGTGCGTGTTACGCCGATCAAGGTGGCAGAAGCTGAACCTGTCCACTCGCCATAGCCGACCAGCCATAGCCTTGGTTCTTGAGTCGAGTGGGTACCTTCGACCTCAACGCGGCCTTCGGTGTTGATCACCCCTAGCGTATCCAGATGCTGTAGGGCTGGTCTGAATCCGGTGCACCAAATCACCACGTCCACTGCAGATTCTGAGCCATTGACCCACATCACGCCGTTGCGAGTGAAACGTTCAAAAGGGCGTACAGACTTGAGAACATTGCGCGCACGGGCTTCGACAACTGGCGGCACCATGACTATGTCACCCAAGCCACCAACAGGCTGCTCAATGACACGCCCGCTCTGTTGGGCTTTCCAGCGCTCGGTTGCGCGCTCGAACAGTACTCGCCCATCCACATCGTCCGGTAAGAACAACGGTTCGACGGGGGTCACCCAGATAGTCTTGGCGACCTTGGATACCTCGGCCAAAATCTGTGCTCCTGAATTACCGCCACCTACCACTAATACTTTCTTGCCCTCGAACGGTTGGGCTTCGGCATAGTGCGCGGAGTGCAACTGCCGACCGACGAATAACTCAGCATCCGGGTAGCGAGGGATGTAGGGGTTGCTCCAGGTGCCTGTAGCGCTGACAACAACCTTGGCATCCCAATGCTTGTCGCCGGAACGTACTCGTAAGCTTGATTCCGTACGCTCCACAGAAGTGACCCGCACCGGGCGTTCAACTGGAAACTGGTAGCGCTGTTCATACTGGTTGAGGTAGTCAATCACATGATTTCGTGTGGGGTAGCCTTCTCCCATAGTCGGCATCATCCAGCCGGGGATCGAACTCCAGGTAGTCGGGGAGAATAGACGCAGTGAATTCCAGCCGTGGCGCCAAGCGCCACCTGGTTCTTCCTCGGCGTCTAGGATAACGAATGTAAGTTGAGTGCGGCGCAGGAAGTACGCTACCGACAAGGCTGATTGGCCCCCACCGATAATGACGACGTCTAACGGGCTGGCAAGCGAATGAGTCATGGGAAAACCCTGGATCAATGTTGGACGGGAGTCCTCGGTTTTTAAACAATCTGATCTGGCTCATATAAACGGTATGCTGCTATCCGCGCAGCGCTTGACGTTTGGATGCGTTAGATCATAAGCATGAAGTTCGATGCGCTGTTCCCGACCACTCACTAGGCACTGAGAGGGTGAACATTATTGGACCAGCGCCGCTCTACCTAAAAGACTACGTTCATGGCGATCTCCCTATCAATGGCTGCGCCGGGTCTCCAGCGCAGTGAACAACAACATGCCAGCCAGCATGGCTAACATGAATACGAAGGCTTGCCAGTGTCCAGTTAACAGGATGGCCACTGCGGGACCAGGACAGATGCCTGCTATTCCCCAGCCAATGCCAAATAACAGACTGCCGCCAATCAGGCGCGGGTCCAACTCACGTTTGATCGGTATCTGCATGGGTTTTCCGAGTAGCGAGCTCGATTGCTGGCGTGCCCAGGTGAGCGGGCCGATGGCTACGCCAATTGCCCCAACCATGACCAACGCCAGGGAAGGGTCCCAGGCACCGGCTAAATCCAGGAAAGCCAGTACTTTTCCCGGGTTGGCCATGCCCGCCAGAAGTAGACCCAAGCCGAACAGCAGGCCGGCAATGAATGCACTCAGTTTGATCATGTTCAACCTCCCAGCAAATGACGCAAGACAAACGCCGTAGCGAAACCACTGAACATGAAACACACCGTGGCGACCATAGAGCGCCGCGAAAGGCGTGATAGGCCGCATACCCCATGTCCACTCGTGCAGCCCGAGCCGTAGCGGGTGCCGATGCCCACCAATACGCCGGCGACGGTAAGTCCGAGCCAGCCGCTCTGGAACTCAATGTGGGGCAGGGTGGCAAACAGTCCCCATAAAAGCGGAGCGATGAGCAGGCCCAGGAGGAACAGCGCTTTCTCAATTGCCCCCTCGCTCCGATGCTGTAAAAGACTGCCGATCAGACCGCTGATGCCTGCGATACGCCCGTTGGCGACGACGAAGAGACTGGCAGCCAGACCAATCAATGCGCCACCGGCCAGGGATGACCAGGGAGTGAAGTTAAGCCAATCGACATTCATGAGCCTTCTCCAGCGAAAATTGTAGTTACAGGGTGCGGATTACCGCCAATGCTCCGATGGAAAACGCAATGGCGACTGTCCACCGCAAGCGCCCGGCTGCCGAGTTTGCAGCAACGCCGGAAATGGAAACCAGTGCTATAACGGCCACCGAACTTGCAAGGACGGACTGTGCTGTCAGATTGGTGTATTGCTGCCGCGATAATGTTCGTCTGCAGGCTCTATCCCCTTGATGGCAACCCCGACGATAAAACCGACCTTGCTCTGGCCATGGCATTGTTTGCGGCCATGAGCGTGGCCTTTGTAAGAGGGGCGTGGGATTTGTCCCGCGGATGTTCGTCTGGCGTTGGTTGTTTTCAGGCTGGACCTGTTTTGCTGCACTTGCAATTGCGGGTTGGATCAAGTTCCTGCATTGAGTACCGACAACATGAATGAACGCTTGAACGTCCACCAGAAAAACTTCGCCAGTATTAAACCACCGCTCCGAACAGCGATCCCACCAGCTCCGTGATACCCATGGCAGTGCGCCCAAAAGTGTCACGCGCCAGGCGCCGATCATGAATATGGCACCACCGGCCGTGGCTGCAATAGCCCCCCAGGCCGCCGAGAAATACCAGCGACATACCGCAAATCCATGGCACAGCGCTCTGCGCTGGCGCGATGAAAACCACCGCCAAAGGCAACGCAGCACCCCACGAAACTGGCGCCCGCCACCAGCCCGGCCATTCCGGTGACCAACAACGTGGCGTGGCTGGCATTGGCAGCCGCGACGCCGATCAGCAGACTGGCGGTTGAGACAATCATTTCATTGTTTAACGGGACTCACTGTCTTTAGGCGGTTCAAATCGGACGCGCTCCGAGCGGTCCGGCAAACGGCGTCAGCGGGTTTCAATCTGCGCCTGCAACTGACCGCCGACAATGGATATTTCTTTGAACTGTTCACCCTCGCGCAGCACGAACAACGCGTCCATTCCGCGCTCCTGAGCCAGACGTGGGCCCTCGGTTTCGCCCAGGACCATCAGCGCCGTGGCCCAGGCATCGGCGAGCATGCACGAGGCCACCACCACGGTAACGGCGGCGAGCGGGCTGCACAGCGGTGCGCCGGTGGCCGGGTTCATGGTATGAGCATAGGATCGACCGGCCACGTCGACCCAATGTCGATAGTCCCCGGAGGTCGCAATGGCGGCATCGCTAAGTTCCATCACGCCCATGACTTCACGCACGCCCCGGTTGGGCTTTTCCAGGGCCACGGCCCAGCACTGGCCGTCAGGTTTGACGCCCCGGGCGCGCATCTCCCCATCGATGCCAACCAGGTAGCGGGTGATGCCCAAACCCTCCAGGCAACGCGCCAGTTCATCCACACCAAAACCTTTGGCGATGCCACTCAAGTCAAGGTTCAACGGCACGCGCTTGCGCACCTGATTGCGTTGCGGGTCAACCACCAACGCGGCGCTGGCTGACAGTCGGGGGCGCGGCGCAATCGTGCCGATCGCCTGCTCTGTGACCGTCTGCTCCCCGGGGCCGAACCCCCAGGCGTTAACCAGATCACCGACCGCGATGTCGAAGGCGCCGCCGGATTGCTGACTGACACGCAGTGCCGCAGACAGCACCGTCGCCAGTTCCTTGGGCACAGACACCCATTCCTGCTCGGTGGCGGCGTTGAGGCGGTTGAGGTCCGAGTCGGGTTTCCAGGTGGACATTTGCTGGTCCACCCGGGCCACGACGCGCGCCAGGCGCTGGCCAACGTCGTCGGTATCGATCCCGGCCCCGGCATAGAACAGGGCGGTGTAGCGGGTGCCCATGGTGTCGCCGTTCAGGCTATAGCGCTGCAACTCAGTAAACGTCTTCACGGTAGCGTCCTTGTGCCTTGAGGGTCAGCACACTCAAGTTGAGAGGCGCCAACACTTCATCGAGGGCCTGCATCACGCCTTTGGCCATTTCGCGACTGCCACACACCAGCACCTGGGCACCTTTTTCAATCAGTCGGCGCAAGGCCAGGGCATCGCCGATCAGCCGGTCTTGCACGTAGCTGCGGTCCTGAACCTGAGAGAAGGCGGCGCGCAATGCCGTGAGGCGTCGGTCCGACAAGTATTGGTTGAGCTCCGGTTCATAGAGAAAATCCGAGGCCGGGTTACGCCCGCCCCAATACAAGTGCATCGGGTGTCGGGCCTTGTTGTTGCGGATAAAACCGGCCAGAGGACCGATGCCGGTACCGGCGCCGATCAGGATCACCGGGTGCGTGCCCGATGCCGGACGAAATTGCGGATTGGGTTGGATAAAAGCGTCGATCTGCGCGCCGATGTTCAGGCCATGAAGGAATTCCGAGCACATGCCGCCGTTGTGTTTACGCACACAGATCTCCAGCACGCCGTCCTGCGAACCGCTGGCCAGCGAGTAGAAACGCGGGATCGGGCTGCCCGGGGGCAGAATCCCGATCAGGTCACCGGCCAGAAAGCCCGGCAGCTCGCCGGGTGCCTTGAAGCGCAGTACGTGGGTCGGCGCATTCACCTGTTCGCCATAGGCAATGCGCTCTGTCAGCAACAATTGATGCGTACGCGGCTGCTGCGGGGTGTGAACCAGCACCAGATCCTGCCCCAATACTTCGCCCAACGCGTGGCCCCAGCGCGCAAATTCCTGAGAGGACTGGCGGTTGACGGTTTCCAGCCCCAGTAACGGCGAGCCACCGGCCTGCAACATCGCATCCTGCACCTGATGGGCGTACTGACAGAACTGCGCAAACTGGCGGTCCCCCAGGCCCAGCACCGCAAAGGGCAGGCCGGGCTTGAGGCCGGTTTTGGCCAGCCGCGCCAGGAACTGCGAAGCCGACGCCGGCGCATCGCCGTCACCATGGGTCGCGGTGAGGATGAACACCCGTTGGACATTGTGGTAATCGCCCACCCATTCATTCATCGCCGCGCTGTGCACCTGATGGCCACTCTGGTGCAAGGCGTCGTGCAAGGTTTTGGCAAAACCCCAGGTGCTGTTGTTTTCACTGCCCACCAGAATCACGCTGTCGGCGGAGTGGGCAGGGCTGTTGTGGCGGATGTTCGGGCCCGCCTTGCGGCGGCGCCACCACAACAGGATGCCGGTCACGCTCATCAACGGCACGCAAAGGGCGCAGAGCCCAAGCGGCAGGCCCAGCCACCAGAGGCCTTCGCCGGTGTGCAGCTGATAGATCCATTCGTAGAGGGTGTGCATCGAGTCGTGGGCTTGATAGGACAACAAGGCGCCGCTGGCCTGATCCACGTAGCCGTCGCCTTGGACCGTGCGCAGGGAAAACACGTCCTTCGGGTTACCGGGACTGGGGTAGACCAGCTCGCGCAGGTCATTCAGGTCGGTGGCCTGCAAGGCTTGCAGGTTCGCCACCGGCAAGGCCGGGCCGGCGCTGACGTGGGCGGGGAGGGCGGGCTCACTCTCACTGCCGTCGGCGATAAAACCAAAGGTGGTGGCGGACATGTAGAGCCCGCTAAATGCCGACAGCAGCAGCCCGAGCAAGGCCAGTCGCCCGACTTCAGCATGCCAGCGCTGGCTGAAGGTGCCC
This sequence comes from Pseudomonas sp. Irchel s3h14, assembly GCF_900187425.1. Classification (GTDB taxonomy): domain Bacteria; phylum Pseudomonadota; class Gammaproteobacteria; order Pseudomonadales; family Pseudomonadaceae; genus Aquipseudomonas. The sequence continues at coordinate 364,231 of NZ_FYDJ01000004.1, read as the reverse complement.
CTCAGTGGCCGCAGCAGGTTGCGCCAGCCACCCAGGCGCCGTGCCAGCAATAGCGCACCGGACACCGACAGCATCAGCATGAACAGCGCGCCGACCCCCGACACCCCATGGCCCGGCGTGCCAAGGAACAGCGAGCGGTGCAGGTCTTTCACCCAACGTGAGAACGCGGATGGCTCGTACGGTGCGAGGCCTTGGCCGGTCAGTGGGTCGACCTTTTCCACCCCGGCCTGACCGTTCTGGTTGTAGTAGACGATCACCGTGCCGGACGCTGTGCGCTGGATCTGCTCCACGCCCGGGAAGTGGCTGGCAACGCGCCCGGCCAGTTGGCCGACGTTGAGTTGTCCGGCAGGAGTGGACGTGCTGTGCAGGCGTTCCAGGGCCGGGTCGACAGACAGCACCGCGCCGCTGATGGCCAACAGCATGACCAACAGGGCGGCGATCAGGCCAGGTAGGGAATGGAACTGGCGAAGCATGGTCAGCCTCCAGAAAGGGCACGTGCTACAGATCGTAAGTAAAGGACTCGACGTAGGTACTGCCGGTCACCGGCTGGCCTGCACCCTTGGACGTCAGGGGCACGCTGACATCGGCGCGGGCGTCACGTTTGTCCTCGACGGAGCTGTCGATACGGATCTGATACCCGGCATCAATCAGGGTGTCTGCCAGTTCGACGCTGACTTTGAGTGTGCGCCCGCTGCCGACACTGGCGCCGCTAACCCCGTCAAACTCGCTCGGGTTCATCCCGCTGCCACGGGCCCAGTCGCCCAGATGCTTGTAGTATTTGGCCTTCTTGCCCGCCACCCAGAGGGTTTTCTGGTATTGGCCATTGGCGTCGGTGACGTAGATCGCCAGGTAGGCATCATTGCCGCTGTAGTCTTTGAGCTGGGTGGTCAAGGTCACTTCGCGGGCCTGGGCCAGCCCCGACAGAGCAATGGCGGCGGCGAGGCACGTTGCTGCAATGATTTTTTTCATGGTGGGTGTCCTTTTGATCGTTAGGTCGAGAGCCTGGACCTGCTGGCTGACAGCAACCTGAAGTGCAGGAAAAACTCATCGACAGGTGAGGCGTCATTCGGTGAGCGGGCTGCCGAGGTAATCCCTGGCATCGCCGTCGTCGCGGAAATGGATCTCGAGTGTGTGCAGGCGCAGCGATGCCGGTGAATAGCTGGCTTCGATGGCATTGCCTTTGCGGTCCAACCCCTTGAGCTCGTAACAACCGTCGTCGACCTTGATGCGCTGCACGCTCCAGCCGTATTGCCGCTCTACCTGCTGACGCAAGGTTTCACGCGGCTGCCAGTCGCTCACCGGGTCGCTGCAGTCGTCATCGGCCAGGGCGTAACCGCTAAGCAGCAAGCTCAACAGCGCGGCATTGGCAATAAAGCCTGATTTCATGATCTGTCTCCTGCCGAGGTCGGCGTCTGTGGCATACCCTAAGGTGCATTCCTGACAACCAGCTGAATCTTCAGATTCACGTCAGGTAAGGCGATTAAGGTGCTGCACGACAACCATCACGGGAGATGCCAGATGCGGGTTTTATTGGTCGAGGACGCACCAGGCTTGGGGGAGGCGGTGCGCGAACAGATCGCCGATGACGGCCATGCAGTCGATTGGGTGCAGCGCCTGGACCATGCGCGCAACAGCGTGCGCACCACGCCTTACGACCTGATCCTGCTGGACCTGATGCTCCCGGACGGTCGCGGGCTGGATTTTTTGCGTCAGCAACGCTCGGCAGGGGACGTGACCCCGGTGATTATCCTGACTGCCCAGGATCAGATTTCCGAACGCATCGCTGGCCTCAACGCGGGCGCCGACGACTACCTGGTCAAACCGTTCGACCTGTTTGAGCTCTCGGCCCGTGTGGCGGCGGTGGCTCGGCGCTATAGCGGCAACCCCAATCCGCAGATCAGGCTCGGTGATTTGCAGGTCGACATGAGTGCCCGCACGGTGCAGCGAGCCGGTGCGACGGTGGACCTCACGGCGCGGGAGTGGGCGCTGTTCGAGGCGTTTATGCAGCGCCCCAGCGCGCTGCTGTCCAAGTCGCAGCTTGAAGAACGGCTGTATGCCTTCGGCGCCGAAATCGAGAGCAATACCATCGAGGTCTATATCAGCCGTCTGCGTAAAAAACTCGGGCGCGACCTGATTGAAACCGTGCGCGGCATGGGCTACCGGTTGATGTCCGCATGAAGCCGTCATCAAGCCTGCAAAAACGTCTCGGCCTGGGATTGACGTTGGGCACGACCTTACTGTGGCTGGCGGCGACCGTCGGCGCCTGGCTGGTGGTGCAACATGAATTGAACGAGGCGTTCGACAGCGCGCTGGAAGAGACCGCGCAGCGCATCCTGCCCCTGGCCGTGCTGGAAATCAGCAACCGGGAAAACCCTCGTGAGGCACAACATGTCGCCACCCTGAAAATGCACAAGGAATACCTGACGTATCTGGTGCGCGATGCCAAGGGCGAGATCCTGATGCAGTCCCACGACGCCAACCCGAAGATCTTCAACCAACAACCGGCCGAAGGTTTTTCAACCACTAAAAAATACCGTCTCTACGCCGCCAGTGCGCTGCGTGAAACAGTGTATATCGAAATCGCCGAACCTCTGGAACATCGCCGTGAAGCCGCCCGCGAAGCGTTGCTTGCCTTGTTGTTGCCGTTATTGGCGCTGATTCCCATCAGCCTGTTTGGCACCTGGATGTTTGTGCGCATCAGCCTGCGCAGTGTATTGGCCTATCGTCGTGCCGTGGAGGTTCGCGGCGTGGGTGATCTGTCGCCGATCAACGTGGCGCGATTGCCGGCGGAAATCGCCCCGCTGGCCGAGGCGGTCAATCATCTGCTGGAACGCTTGCGCAAGGCCTTGGAAGCCGAGCGCAGCTTTACGGCCAACAGCGCCCATGAATTACGCACGCCACTGGCCGCGACCCTGGCGCAGATCCAGCGTTTGCGTCACGAAGCCCCTGAAGGCCCGTTGCGGTTGCGCGCGGCTAAAATCGAAACCTCATTGCGCGAACTGGCGCGGCTCTCGGAAAAACTCGTGCAACTGGCCAAGGCCGAGGGAGGAGGGCTGTTGTCCGAAACGCCCCAGGACCTCATTCCGTTGCTGGCCCATGTGGTCGATGAGTGGAACCACAGCAGTGGGCACCGGATCGTGTTGCACCTGCCAACCCAGACGAGTGTGTACTCGACGATTGATCCGGACGCCTTCGCCATCCTGTTGCGCAACCTGATCGAGAATGCGCTCAAGTATGGCGCCGCGGATCAACCGGTCGAAGTCAGCCTCACCGACCAAGCGCTGCTACGGGTGGTCAATGGTGGTCCGGCAGTGCCCGAGCCGGTGCTGCAGCGCCTCACCGAGCGTTTTGTGCGGGGTAACAGTGAAACCAGCGGTTCAGGGTTGGGGTTGGCAATTGCCAAAACTATTGTGCAGGGAGTCAACGCGAAAATACGGCTGGTGTCGCCGGCGACAGGTCGAACGGAAGGATTCGAAGTCTGCGTCTGGTTTCCGCTCGCGTCGACTGTCGAAGGCTGAGGGCATGCTTCGCATACGTACACTTCAAGCGCCACAACCTGCGATTTTCTTCTCGCTCTGGGCGCCTTCCGTAGTCTGTGCTGGATAGCCGGCTTCTTGCAGGGCTGCAAGCAATGCATTGCTGTCCGGATTACCGTTGACCCTCACTCGTCCGGATTGCAAGTCGACAGTCACTTCGCTGACTCCGTTGAGCGCGCGCAACGCTTGGGTTACCTGTTTGACGCAGGAGCCACAGCTCATGCCCTGGACTTGCAGTTCAACGCTGTTCATCAATGACTCCTCATAAGGAATTGATCGTGAAACGGCCAATGTATGCGGCTTTTTCGCGACCCTGGTTTTATTCTCGACCTTGCCACGACGGTAAGGTCAAGCAGCCTTTATCGCTCATTAAATTAAAACCTGGCGCAGGCGCAACGCGTTAAATACCACCGACGCCGAACTCACGCTCATAGCCAGTGCGGCAATCAGTGGCGACAGCAGGTGGCCGGTAAGCGGGTAGAGCAAACCGGCGGCCAACGGGATACCCATGGCGTTGTAAAGGAAGGCGAAGGCAAGGTTCTGGTGCATGTTTCTCACCGTTGCTACTGATAGGCTGCGAGCACGCAGGATGCCGAGCAGATCGCCCTTGACCAAGGTGACCTGAGCGCTGTTCATCGCCACGTCAGTGCCAGTGCCCATGGCGAGACCCACATCGGCGCGCGCCAGTGCAGGGGCGTCATTGATGCCGTCGCCAGCCATCGCTACACGGTGCCCGGTCTGTTGCAGAGCAGCGACCAGGCGCTCTTTGTCTTGCGGTTTAACCTCTCCATGCACTTCCTCGATACCCAATTGACGAGCCACCGAACGGGCCGTCGTAAGGCCGTCGCCAGTGGCCATGATGACCTTGACTCCGTCTGCCTGTAGACGCTCGACTGCCAGCTTCGAGGTAGGTTTGATGGGATCGGCTACAGCCAGTAATCCCGCCAGGACGCCATTGACCGCCAGGAACATGATGCTCGTGCCGTCACTGCGTAGCGTCTCGGCCTGTACTTGCAGGCTCTCGGTGGAGACGCCAGCCTCATGCATCAGCACGGTATTGCCCAACGTCAGGCGGCGCCCCTCGACCTGACCGCTTACGCCAATACCAGAGGCGGACTCGAAGGTTTCAGGTGTGCTCAGCGTCAGGCCCGCGGCGCGGGCTTGCTCGACGATGGCCTGAGCCAACGGGTGCTCGCTGCCCTGATCGAGGCACGCCGCCAGGCGCAGCACTTCATCCTGAGTAAATCCCGGTGCAGCCTCGACGCTATGGAACGCTGGCCGACCTTCAGTGAGTGTGCCGGTCTTATCGACAATCAAGGTGTCTATCTTGCGCAGGTTCTCGATGGCGGCGGCATCGCGAAACAAGACGCCACCGCCGGCAGCTTTGCCGGTGGCGACCATTACCGACATTGGGGTCGCCAATCCGAGGGCACAGGGACAGGCGATGATCATTACCGCTACGGCGTTGATCAGGCCAAATACCCAGCTTGGTTCGGGCCCCCACAGCCCCCAGGCGACCAGCGTCAGCGCGGCGATGGTGATCACCACGATCACGAAGTAGCCGGCAATCACGTCGGCCAGACGTTGCATCGGCGCTTTTGAGCGCTGTGCCTGCACCACCATCTGGACGATCTGCGCGAGCAGGGTGGCCGATCCGACTTTCTGTGCCTGCATCACCAGGCTACCGTGAAGGTTGAGGGTGGCGCCGATCAGTGCGTCACCGGCACTCTTCATGATCGGTATGGGTTCTCCGGTGAGCATCGACTCGTCCACAGCGCTTTCGCCTTGCAGCACTTGACCGTCGACGGGCACTTTTTCGCCTGGTCGCACGCGCAAGGTGTCGCCGCTGTGTACGTGGGTCAACGGGATGTCTTCTTCGGTGCCGTCTGCATTGATCCGTCGGGCGGTTTTGGGTGCCAGTCCGAGCAGCGACTTGATGGCGGCCGAGGTTTGCGAGTGAGCCTTGAGCTCGAGTATCTGGCCGAGCAGGGTCAGTGAGATGATCACCGCCGCCGCCTCGAAGTACACACCGATGCGACCGTCCATCATGAACGTGCTGGGGAAGACGTCGGGGGCCAGGGTGGCGACGACGCTGTAAAGGAAGGCCGCGGCCGTGCCAAGACCTATCAGTGTCCACATGTTCGGACTGCGTTGAATCACTGAATACACGCCGCGCACATAAAATGGCCAGCCGGCCCAAAGCACCACAGGTGTTGCCAGTCCCAGCTCGATCCAGTTTTGTGTGGGGCCGTGGAACAGCACCAGGGTATGGCCGCCCATGGCCAGCACGGTGACGATCACTGTCAGTGGCAATGTCCACCAGAAGCGCTGGGTGAAGTTTTTGAGTTCGGGGTTCTCTTCTTCCTCCAGTTCGGGGATCACCGGCTCCAGGGTCATGCCACACTTGGGGCAGGTGCCGGGGCCGATCTGGCGGATTTCCGGATGCATGGGGCAGGTGTATTCAGCGGTAGCCGCTGACGATTGTGCAGGTGTTTGATGGACATGAAGCTCAGTGCCGTGCATGAGTCAACTCCTGTTCTCGTCCTTGACTGAGCTTGCAGTTTCACCGTGATGGCGGTGACCACCGTGGTGGTGTCCGAACAGATGCATTAGCGGGCACAACAGTAAAATCATGTAAGGCAGCAGGCCCAGGATATGGCCGTAGTGCTCCCTGGCCAGGTAGAACAGTGCGATGACCAGCAGCATGCCCAGCGCTATGCCGGTTTTGCTTTTCCAGAATGTTGGAGAACCGTTGGTCGAGTGCTGTGAACTCATCATGGTTTGGTACTCCCGAGGAGTGATCTCTAGTAGGGGGCCGGGCAGGATCAACGCTCGGCGGTTTTACCCCGGCCATGCTGGCTGAGGTGAAACCGCCGTGGCATTCGCTACAGGCTTGCCTGCATCACTTGCTCACGGGCATCTTCATCATGCTCGACTGCTGATCCATCATTTTCATCATCATGTTCATCATCCCCATCTCCATACCGTCTTTACCGCCGGACATGCCCATGCCATGACAGTTTTTATGCATCATGGCCATGCTGTCCTTCATCGTCTTCATGCTCTCCTGCATTGCGGCCTGTCGTTCGGCAGGGGTCTTGGCGGCGGCTGCTTTGTCATGTGCAGCCTGCATTTTTTGCATTTGCTCGGTCATAGCTTTGTTTTGCATCGGTGTGGCCGCTTCGCTCGTTTGAGTTGGCGTGGTCGGTGTCTGTTCAGGGTGGTGCTCATCAGCGGCCGAGGCCATGAGCGGGCTGCTTACAAGCAGGGTGGCGAGGATCAATTTCAATGAGGCATGCATGGCAATCTCCAAAAGGTCAGGACAACACAGGTAATACCCAGCCGCGCCAGATTGGCGCAGCCAGGCAGTGCGGCCGGAGCTCGGCGCGCTGAGGGTCGGTTTAATCGTTGAAACGGACGAAAGTCAGGCGTGCAGGCGGCCTGGCGGGAGCCGGGCGCTGTAATGCAAGAAAGGCGAAAGCAGAGGGTTTGGTCGGATACAACAGCAATGCGGGGACCAGCAATAGAAACGCCCAGCTGGCGAAATCAAGCACTGGAAGATGCAGCGATGGACTAATGGCAATTGCCGTATCGGCACAGTATTGAAGACAGCCGATGGCATGGGCGTCGTGACCATCGTCGTGTTGTGAGGTGCTGAGTGACACGTGGGGTGTGGCTGGATTATGGCTGGGTTGCGCCAGGCATCCTTGGCTCGCCGCCATGCCGAACGCTAGCACCCACAGCACGATGGCGAGGCGCATGAACGCAGCTTGATGATGGCGAAACCAGAGCATGGAGCGTCCCCCGGCAACTCATTACGGGATTTGGTTTTTTCAACCTATAGCACATCAAGGTGCCACGATTGATCCATGTCAAGTTAAGCGTAGTCAGTTGTCAGGTCGGGTGCTGCCATTCCCCTGAACTGCTCATCAGCCCACTTTCAAAGGGCCTGAGTCAGATCCTTTGAAACGCGTGCTTTAACCGTCCGACACTCAAAGCTGGAGGCGGTAAATAACCTGGGTTGCATTGTCGAGATCGCGATGACATTCAAAACCGAGAAAGCGCGCCTGAGCGTCCATCAGTAAAGATGTTATTTGATTTTCCAGTACTTCTGCATTTCGACAAATAGAAATGACGCGGTCCAGGAGATCAGCACCAGACCTGTCAGCGCTTGCAGTCGTCCGGTCAGGTACTTGAGATCGCCAAGAGGTGAGATATCGCCGAAACCGATGGTCGTATAGGTGATAAAGAAAAAGTACACGCAGTCCATGAGCGAGCCATCGAGGATGCCCTGCAAACTGCCCCACTGGCCAGTAGGCCCGCGCGAAACACCAGACTTCGACTGCATGGGTCATCAGTGCCCCGAATACCCCCACAACCATTCTGAATCAGCTCTAAGCTTTCAGCCTTGGGTAGCCATTCATTCAAGCGCATTAAACATTCGTAATGAATGATCACCGCAATTACCACCACCACCAGCGTATTGATTAACGTAATCGAAAGCATAGGGCGCCTCGAACGTCCAGGAGCTATTGCGGCGGGGCCGGCGCGCGCTGCCAGCATGAGACGTGCAGCCAGGCTGCCTAAACAATAGACGTTATGGCGCCAGTAATGAGCCCGACAGTACGTTGCGTGTACTGGTCTTTATGATCTACATAAATGACAAGGTAATGGGATAGGCCATGCGTTTTTATGACTTCCACTGAGTCGTGATTGCGCCATGAAGTTCACTGCTACACCGCTCCAGGATCCGCTACCAATCTTGCCGTCTTTATCTGCCAACTACGCCATCCCAGAAATCGGAAAGCTTCAGCTGCCGTGCGGCGTCAGGGAGCGTCGGATCCAGCACCCAGCGAATGGCAAACAGCAGGTTGCTCTCGCCTACGCGATTCTCGCCCAGCAACACGACATTGCCTGCTAGCGGGATATCAATGGTCGTGAAATTGCGGACATTACGAATGCTCAGCGTGGATAGGCGCACGTGATTTCCTCTCTCATGCGAATTGGCCGCCCGCTTTGCGGGGCTCGGCCTCATGGCGAGATGCCATGGCCGGAAATCTTAGTAGATGGCGCACAACCCCGCGAACCGAGTCCAACCGTTCCATCAACGGTGAAACAAATTTACTCGCGGCACCTCACCCGGTCCTTAGAGATTTTCAGCCACTGTCAACGCTTGCGCTTGGGGAATAGCTGAGGAAGTGAGCGGCCGACCTGTCGCCAACTCCCCAAAGGAATCTGTCGCGTCGATGTAGCGCATGGCGGACTTCATATCCTTCCAGCCAACGTATGTCATCAGCGCTTTGATATCCCAGCCATTGGCCGCGGCCCAAGTGGCGAAGCCACGACGCAGTGAGTGGCTGGTGTACGGATCGCCAGACACCCCCGCGCGATTAAAAATTCGCCGCAGCAGTGGAATCAGGCTGTTGGCATTCAAGCCGTCGTCCGCCAAATGCCCCCAGCGATCGAGCTTTCTGAAGACCGGACCCTGCGCAATGCCGGCGACGGTGATCCAGTTCACATAGGCTTGCACCGGACAAAGCTTCTTCAAGGCGGGGGTACGGAACGTCGTGCCGCGGTGCTGGCGATCGCCCTTGCTGTGCGGTAGGTAGAAGGTGATGCCCACTTCGGCTTGCGCCTGGGTGTGTTCAACCTGCAAGCGCGACAACTCATCCCCGCGGAAACCGCGCCAGAACCCGATCAGCAGCAAGGCCAAGTCTCGCCGGCTGCGCAGCAGGGCGGCCAGATCCTGGCGGACGGCGGCTTGCTCCGCGTCTTGCTCCAACCACTGAACAGCTCGTTCCAGGTGCAGCAGGAGCAGGGGAGTCGCTTGTTTCTCCTGGGCGGGATGCAGCGCACGGATGCCCTTGATCATCTGCCGAACCGCCGGGGTCTTGGTCGGATCGGGGAAGCCTTGGGTGATATGCCATTGGGCGAGGGCGGCCAGGCGCTGCTTGAGGGTGCTAATAGCGTGCTGATCGGCGTACTCGGCGAGGTAGCGCACGATGCCCTCGCCGGTCGTGGGGAGAAAGCCACCCCAGGTCACTTCGAAGTGTTCCACCGCCGCACGGTAACTGCGCCGGGTGTTGTCCCGGGTGCCGGCCTGCAGGTAACGATCCGCCTTGTTCATCTCAACCCTTCTACACCAAACGTACCTTTTCCGGCGCTGGAAAAAGCGAAAAACGGCTCTATGATGCGATAACGCTCGATTATTTTATCAAAGAAAGTTGCGTAAATTATTCTTTTTTGATCACATAAATGCTATGTATATACGTAGTATGTAAAACAGTACGAAATCGTAGGAGAAGAAAATGGCGCGCGGTGGAATAAACAAGGCGATTGTCCAAAAGGCGCGGGAAGCGCTGCTGGCTCGGGGTGAGAATCCGAGTATCGACGCCGTTCGCATCGAACTTGGAAATACCGGTTCGAAGACGACTATTCACCGCTATTTGAAGGAAATCGAAGATTTTGACCCGCGGCCGCGCGCCTCCAGGGAGCGCTTGAGTGACGAACTCACCGAGCTTGTGGCGGGCTTGTTAGAGCGAATGACGGAGGAGGGAGGTCAGGCTATAGAGCACGCCCAAGGCGTTTTTGACGCGCAGCGCCTCGCATTGGAGAAAAAGTACGACGCTCTGGATGCACAGTTCACCTTTTTGCAGCGTCAGTTTGATAGTCAGAAGGCGGCATTGGAGGCTCAAACAGAAGAGCTGCTGATCTGCCAGGCCGGCCTGCAAACTGAAATCACCCGCAATGCGCGCCTTAGCCAAAATTGCAGTGATCTCGAACTGCGCGTGCAGGAGAAGGACGAGCAGATTCGCTCTCTGGAAGAAAAGCATCTGCATTCACGCGATGCGCTGGAGCATTACCGCAACGCCGTCAAGGAACAGCGGGATCAGGAACAACAGCGACACGAAGGGCAAGTGCAGCAAGTTCAGGTTGAGCTTCGCCAACTTCAGCAAACCCTGATCCTCAAGCAGGACGAGCTCACTCGGTTGAACAGGGATAACGAGCGCCTCCTTAGCGAGGCCCGGCAGCAGACCAAGGCTATGGCCACGCAGGCGGACTCAATGCAGCGGCTGACGGGCGAAATTGCTGAAATGAAAACGGCTGTCGCCAAGGCAGAAGGTGCCAAGGAAATGCTGCAAGAGCAGTTTGATTTATCTCGTGATGAAATTAAAAGGCTCGAAGAAGCGACTGCGCAGGCCAACTACCAAGTGTTCGAGACCAGGCGACAACTCGACCAATCATCCGCGGAGGTCACACAGCTGCGACTGAACACGAGCCAATCAGGCGCTTCGTGATCTGCTAAAGATTTGAGATGTCGCGCCAATCATTCCGCAAGCGGCGAGGCGGCCCCGTCAGGTTGCCCGCACCCACAGGTGAGATTTATGACCAATACAGAAGCGGCTAATGTCGCCATTTCGGAGGGGCGATTTGGCTTGAAGTATGCTCATGAGCGCCTCTTCGAAATGTTTTTAACGGATGTTATTTCAGGCCCACTGAAGCGCCCTGTGCAGTTGGCCGGCCGAGAAGGAGGTGTCGGTAAGCAAAGGGCGAATGTGAACAACGGTGTCGTATCGAGCATATAGAAGCAAATACCAGAGATTCAACGCTATCCGGTTACGTTGCGTCAGCTGGATGCTTGGGTAGGTGATGATTTTCGGCTTTTCTTTTTAGTAGGGCCCAGCCCCCAGCATGACCTGGTTATTTTAGGTCTCACCTTGTCAGCCAGACCCAAGAGTTTTCTACGGTCGTGATATGGGCGCAGGAAAATTATGTTTGGGGCATAAACTCGCTAATTTCGATACAGATGCCGATGGGGGAGGCGTATTGCTCCGTCGCCAGAATAGCCTCGGAACAACTGGTTTACTTGGCTGCCTAGCCCAATGGTCATTGCGCCGGCTACCCCCTGCATTTCTACTTATGCGTCCCCAGACTGGTTGGCGCTGAGAGTTGCATTTGGAGACTGCGTCGACTATCTCACTGCCGCTACGAAACTGTAGCGTGACGGCAGCTAGATACGCGAAGCCCAGTAGAGAAAGTGCTGCGTGAATGCAAGATGCACCCCGATGCGCGACCGATAGGCGTCGGCGCAGTTGCTAGAAGCTCTATGCCCTGATGCTTCGTCAAGTCCGCGATGCCAACCCGCGCGTTGCCAGCGGAATTGACTGCGCAATAGCCCGCTCAATGAACGTCGATGATCGAAAGCGATGAGGTTATAAGTGTTTTTACGCACTCTGGGCCGATTGCGGCTTGGCGCGAAGGCAGCAATCGACTCTGAGCGGGCACTCGCAAACGCTAGCTTAGCGGGCTTTCAAGGCCCGCACTGAATGCTGTGTGCAGTAAAGAACGGGTTGTGTGCCTTCGCCACACCAGTTGAGCAGAATGTGAGAAAGCCACGCTTACGAGAGCGTTGCACTGTAGTGTTTTATACTGTTTTTTGCTGAGCAATGACCGCTTCCGCGACCTGTATGGAAGCGCTCGCTTCTTTGAGCGGAACTTCACCTACTGAGAGGGAGCGCTCGATCAATAACTCGCTGCCCCTGTCTTTTAACAGCGCTTGTAACCGCTGAAACTCGCTACACCAAATAGTTTCAATATCTCGATCCCGGGTTTTGTCACGGTCACCGCTGAGAGCTACTGCACGAACCTGCAGACGACCATTGTCGGCCTTGCCGCCGACTTCTACGCCATAGCCGGGAGTGGCTACTTTACGCAGCACGACCTTACCAGTTTCCGCCCAAGCGGTCGCCATGCCTTCGCGTACTTCGTAGCCGAGGCTGGCCAATCCACTTAGCACGGCTTCGCGGCGGGCCGGGGCCGCCTCGGCCTGCAAATGGGTTGCGATAAAGGCTTCACACTGCTCGGTCAGTCCCGCAATCGTCTCTAGGTTGGTGACAGTAGTACAGGTGCTGATTTGACTTAACAGCGCGGTATAGTCAGTACCTGCCTGTGTTTCCATTTCGCTGGCCAAGTCCTGTAGCCGTTCGAGGCTCTCTCGCTTGTTTTTGAAAGTACGAGTGGATGAGACCAAGTCGAGGACGAGACTGTCGAGTAGCAGATTACGCCGTTGCGATTCGGGTTCCGCCTCGGCTCTTTCCTGCGCCTGAAGGAATGACGCGGCGCTGTCGGTACCCTGCAGCAGCTGCAGTTCAGCGATGTGTCGGTTTATGCGTTGCAGGCGTATATCGGGCAAGGTTTCAGGGTGTCGGGCAGCCATCCATTCGCTCAAGGAGTTCGGAGTGTCATCGACCTTGAGTTGCTGTGCCAAGGCTCGCTGGGTTTCGCTGAGCGTCTCTTTCTGATCGGCCTTGGCCAATTGGGCGAAACCCGCAGCCAGCAGACGCTCGCCATCTTCCTTGATGATGCCGTTGGCCAATTGCGTGAGAGAACGCAACAGGTCTTGATCGGCGCCTTCGGAGCGCGCTTGCAATGCCTCGAGCAATGTTGCGGCGTTCTCCTTAAGGCGTCGTTCGCGTTGGCGTCGCTGAGCGGCACGAATAATCGCGCGTTCTTCGCGATCCTCCAGGTCTCGGCGTAGGTGCTCGATCTCGGCCGGTACGGCCTTCTGCAGCTCAGCAAAGCGCTCTTGCGCCAACAGGGCGCGCAGGCGATCGCGTCGGGCGAAGGTGGCGACGCGCTCCTGTTCGTTCAGCTCTCCGACCTTACTGGCTTGCGCCTGCCAACGTGCCAAGACCAGCTCCAGGCGTTGTAGGTGGCCTTCGCAGATGGCGATGATTTCTTCCCGGGTGACAATGCGAACGACCTTCGGACCACTCATAGGCAGGTTTCCGTATCGGCTGTAGTGGGCGTCAGTTGTGACGGGGGCGCGGCCTGCATGGCCTGTTCAATGGCTTCACGCAGGCGTGCACGCTCGCTTTCACCATTGTGATACCAAGCCTGTGACGAGACTCGGTGAATATGAGGGATGGCACGGTGCAGTACGGTCGGACGCCAGATTTCCCGGGCGCGGGCGCGCTCTAGCAGTGCGTGGCACGGGGCATCGCATTCGATGCCGATGCCGTATAGGCCCGTGCTTGCGTTCTCGATGGCGAAGTCGAGACCGAAGGCGTCGCCCTCGCTGGCAGGGGCGGCCAGCCAGCCCAGGGAGTGAATAAACTCGCCGACCAGTCTGACGAAACCATCACGGCGTTGGCCTTGTTCTCGTTGCTGGCCGTTTCGGTCTGTCTGCAGGCGCTCAAGCAGTTTACCGCTACTACCGAACTCACCCGCGGAGAGCGCGCGCGCGTACTCCAGATAGCCTTGCAAATAGTCACGCGGGCTGATCGGCGCGCGGTGTGTGTTGAGCATGTCGGAGATATCGGCGATCGGCATCGAGGTGATCATCACCACCTTGCGTCGTGCACGGGTCACCGCCACATTGAGGCGACGCTCGCCGCCGGTCTGTCCGAGTACACCAAAGCTGCGACGGAAGGTGCCTTGACTGTTGCGACCGAAAGTCGAAGAGAAGACGATGACGTCGCGCTCATCGCCCTGTACGTTTTCCACGTTTTTGACGAACACCGACATATCCTCGCCGTCCTCACTGCGTTCGCGCTCTTCGGTGTAGGCAGCACGGAAAAGTTCGTCCTGTTCCGCACGCTGCTCCAAGTGCTCCTCGATTAACTCTGCCTGCTTTCGGTTGAACGTGACCACGCCGACCGAGGGGCGCAGATCGTAGGGTTGCTGCCAGAGTTCATTGAGATACTCGACGACACGTTCGGCTTCCTCGGCGTTACTCTGGTTCTGGTATAGCCCCCCGACCTCGATCAGCTCCAGAGGCTTGATACGCAGGATGTTCGCTTGCGGATGACGGACCGGGACGTTAAGACGGTTGCCGTAGAATGATGCATTGGAGAAGCCGATCAACTCGCGGTAGGCCGAACGGTAGTGGATCTGCAATGTGGTGTTGGGCAGGGCGGTGCGCGCTAATTGCAGCAAGTCAGGGCAGTCCTTGATCTCGCGACGGTTCCAGGTGTCTTCGAAGGCTTCGCGTTGTTCCTCGTCAGCGTCAGCGTCAGGCTCGTCGCCATCGAATGTTTCGGCTTCGTCGCTTTCGATGCGGCTGGAGAAAAAAGCAGTCGGCGGCATCTGTTTCTCATCGCCGCTGACCACGGTGATCTGACCTCTAAACAGGGTCGGCAAGGCGAATTCCACAGGCATCTGCGAAGCTTCGTCGTAGATTACGGTATCGAACAGGCCGGCCTTAAGCGGCAGCACACGGCTGGCCACGTCCGGGTTCATCAACCATACCGGACGTAAGCTCATTAGGCCGAGGTGGCTGCCCAGTTCGATGAATTCGCGCAGGCGCCGCGAGCGCTTGCCCGTTAGTCGGGTGACGTCCTCCCACTGTTTGTGATTGCCCAGGCGAGTAAGGTCGATGCCGTTGGCGAGTAACTCTCGGTTGAGCACACGCATCTGCGCGTCGGCTTGAGCGAGGCTGGCCACCTTTGTCCGAGCCTCATCCTGACTGAACAGCAGTTCGGGGTGGGCCTGCTCAAGTCGATGTTTCCAACCTAGTCGCGCTTCGCGATTAAGCAACCGTCTTACGGCGGCCTCCAGTTGCTCGGGTGCGATGCCGTCCAATTGCTCCTGGCGCTGTCTCAGCAGTGCGAGTAGCTCCAGATCCGGCTCGGCCAGCTGACTAGCGCGGCCACGGAATGACTGATAGGCGGCGAGAAACGGCTGCGCCTCATGCAGGCGATCAAGCGTCAATTGATTGTTCAGGTTGTGCGTGATGGCGTGTTGCAGTTGTTGCACCAGCTCATCGCCCAGCCAATCACCGAGCACTTTGAGCTGGTCAAGGCTGGACTGGCGGACCCCGTGGCGCATCAACGAGGCGTCGAGATTGTTGAGAAGCGCCTCGAGGTGCTGCTTGTCTCCAGCCAGGACGGCCTCGTCGGCTTCCTCAGGGCGCGGCGATTGCGCTATGGCGTGGGCCAGCACCTGGATCTCTAGTAGGTGGCGGATGTCGCTCTTCACTGTGCTGACCAACTCCAGGCAGGCTTGCTGGCTCACGGTCTCCAGCTCTAGTACCTGATGCAGTGTCGCCAACTCGGCGCGCAGAGGACGCCACAGAATTTCCAGGTGGATCGCGGCATGCAGAGTCGGGAGGACATCAACAGCGAGACTTTGCCCTTGCTCTTGAAGAAAGTTGCGCAAGCGCTTGCGCCGCAGCAGATGCAACGGGTTGATGTTCGCCAGCCAGGTTCGGGCAGCCATGACTTTGGCGCAGTCGTGCTCCAAATGCCTGAGTGTCTTGCTCTCAACCAGACTCAGTGCTGGCGATAGCGTGGCTGCGAAGTGGCCCTGGTCCAGCTGACCGAGCTGCTGATCGAGCTGGCGTAATTCGCCGAGAATCGACTCACCTCTCGGCGCCTGGCCGACTTCGCGGCTGCGGAACAATGGCAGCCAGCGCGCCAAGCGTAGGCGTTGCTCTTCTTTCAAATCGAGCAGAGTAGCGACATGGGACGCTATCCAACTACGGTACGGCGTCGGATCGTCAATTTCGAAGCTGGCCGAATGCGTCTGCAGCGTGGCCTGACGGTTAATTTCGGCCTGGGTGAAACTGTTCAGGTTGTCAGTGAAGGCCTGCAAGGTCGCACGGTCGGCGGCGAATGGCTTCAACTGCTTCAACAGGCTGCCTTCAAAGCGAGAGGGTAGCCACAGACGTATCAGAGGGGCGCAGTTTTCCTCTAAACGCGTCAGGCTGGCGAGGTCCAGTGTTACCAAGCGTTGACGTAAGGCCGGGAACTCGATTGGCTCAGGACCTGCCTCCAATTCAATCAGCTCACCGAGCAGTTGGCGATAACTAAGACCGGTGCTTTCATCGAGACGGTGCAAGCTCTGGTGGAAGCGGTCGAGTTCACCCTCCAGGGCTTCGATACGGGCAGCGATCTGCTCGCGTTGTCTCTGCCAGCTTGGCGGCCGAGTGCCGTCGGCGAACAAACGCTCCAGCTGTTCGCGGATGCTACGGATAACCGGCTCGCGGTCGCGGTTGACGTCATTGAGCATAACGATGCGTTGGCCCAGACCTTCAGCCACCAGACGTTTGTACACCACTTCTAGCGCGGCATGCTTCTGGCAAACAACAAGCAGGCTGCGCTGATGGCCGATGGCGTCGGCGACCATATTGACGATGGTCTGGCTCTTACCTGTACCTGGCGGCCCCTCAACAAGTAGCCCTGGACTATGTCGTGCCTGGATCACCGCCGCTTCCTGGGACGGGTCGCTTGCAACAGTGAAGAACCGCTGCAACTCGTTTGGTGGTGTCTCAGGCACAGCTGCATCGGCTGCTTTGAGGCGCAATGCAGTTTCCAGGCCGGTGCCGACAGGCGACAGATTCTTCAGCTGGCGCAAGTCTTCGCCGATCGCCTGCCCCATGAAAGTCACATGAAAAAGTACCGCAGCGCAGCTCAGTTCATCTTGGTAAGGAGCAATTTCCACGATACTGGGCGGTAAGCTGCCGAGCGCCCGCGAGCGGATGGTAGCGAGCATACCGAAGGCATCCATCACATCCGCCGCGCGGATCGACGAGCGACCAAGTAGTTCATCGGCGGTCTTACGCCAGCGCTTGAAGGTTTCAGCACCGAGCACGCTTTCCAAGGCAGGGTTGAGCCGAATTTCTTCACGCTCGCTGTCAAACGCTAGGGCGGCGTGCCCACGGCTGCCCAGTTCAAGCTGCAGCTTAACCGGCCACAGCAACAACGGGATAATCCGCGTACGCGTGGTACCGCGTGCATCGCGGTTGAGCAGAAATGGGAAACCCAAATAAAGGCCATCGATACCGGTGTCGCGTTTGTACAGCGCGCTCTGCCGGTACAGGGCATGCAGGCGTGATTCCAGTTGGCTGTTGAGCTGGAAGCTTTCCGGGTCCAGGTTCACCGCATTGGCATTGCGTTGCAACAGATGGTCGAGCAAGGCCGCAGCCGGACTGCGTTCACTGTTCAGTTCGTTGACGTCAACGCGGGCGGTGGTCTTACCAATGCTCATGCGCACCAACGGACCGCGCATCACGGCGGTCACTACCTTCTTCTCGAAGAACTCGAGGATCTGCGACACATACTGCTGTTTCTGTGGCTCCAGCCACTGGTTGGACGGAATGGCCAGCAGCACCAACATCTGAGCCAATGGCATGCGCCGCTCCAGACGGAAGTGCTCGGCCCATTGGTCCACTGTCGCCACGCCGGAGCGGGCGAAGCCGCGAATGCGCTCATCGACACTACGGTACAACTCCAGACGTGAATGCAGCAGCAGTTCACCCGCAGTCTCAGTATCGAACCAGCTGACGTCGGCGGTCTTGGCCAGCTGGGCGGCCTCTTCGATGATCGAGCTGGCCGAACGAAATTGGCTAATCGCGGCACTGAGCAGCACAATTAGATCCTCTTCCGCGATTACCCGGCGCTCTGAAAGTGACAGCAGCCCCGGGTGATCGGTGTCGGGAAGTAGTCGTTGGCGCTCCAGCCACTGCGTCGCCAACTTGGCACGCGAGGTCGATAGCAAGTAAATCCGCAACGGCTCCTCGACCAGCTCGATATGTTGATGCAAGGCACGCTGACGGACGTTTTCCGCGCGGGTCTTCAGGCGCGACAGCCAATGGTCAGTCTGTAGCTGCTCGAGCAGGTCTGGAACCGAACCGCTGATCAGGCGATAGCCTTCCAGGGGGTGTTCCAGCAACCATCCCGGGGTCACGATCTCGCCGCGATGGATTAAGGGGATTTCTGGATTGAGAGCCTTCAGTGCCAGCATCAGGCGGAAGTCGTCCTCGATGCCTTCGTGTTGAACGATCTGACGCAAACCTGCGACCAGGGAAGGCGTCAAGCTGACCTGCTCGGCCCAGGTCACTATTACCCCACGAAGCAGGTGGTCGAGGGCCTGTTGCCAGTTGTCCGTCTGTGCTGCTGCAAGGGCGAATACGCCGGGCAAGTGATAGCGGCGCTGTCCTAACTGCAGCGTAGCGCCTTCGCCCTCATCATTCTGTTGAACGGAGGAGGGCGGTGCCTCTACCGCAATACCGTTAAGCCAGGCCTCGACCTGCGGCCATTGCCAGCGCTGGTGGCGGTCGCGCGCCAACAGCCCACGCAGCAGCAAATGGAGTTGCGGGTCGAGGTCGTCGGGGATCGGCACGCCGTTTGCCAGTACGTGGATCAGGAAGGTATTGGCATTGATGCCACTGAAGCAGGCACCCTGCGTCAGTTGCTCGAGCAGAATCATGCCCATGCTCCACCAGTCTGAGGCCGCTGCAACGCCACCTGCAATGGCCTCTGGCGCCATGTAACGACTGGTTTCTAGGGGCGAGACGATATCCAGGTCGAACTCCGACAGGCGTGCCGAGCCGAAGCCGCTGATCACCAGGTCCAGCGGTTCGCGGGAGCGAACGAGAAGGCTGGCGGGGCGCAGGTCGCGATGGCGCAGGCCGGCCTCATTGAACACATGCAGCGCCTGGCCCAATTCGCTGACTACGTGACGTACGCTGGCGTTATCGCGAATGACGCTGCCAAGGTCAGCCAGGGTCCCACCGCTAAGTTCCTCAATAACTTCGTAGGCGCGATCATTCCAGCGACCGGTGACGATGATCTCGGGTACATGCTCGCGAGGCAACCGGCGTATCACATCGTAGATCACCGGATCCGGCTCAGAGCCGGATCGATACAAGGTCAATACCGCTTGTTGCGCGGTTTCGTTGTGCTCGACGAGGTAGCGCTCACGAACGCCGTCGGTGTTGCTGATTTCTCGAACAAAGCGCCAGCCATCGATCAGGGTTTCCGTGACTGCTTCTGATTCGCCGCTGTCTGGCACGGAAGCGGAAGGTACCGATTGCGCGAGCTCGCCGCCACATTCGTGGCACATCAGGTCGCCTAGGTCCATCGGGTGACCATTTTCACAAAGCAAGGCCGTTGCGTTGTCCGGTGCTGGGCTCACTCTAGCGATGGTCTCCTGAGTCGTAATGGCCTGGGGGCGCCATCCTTCAGGGTGGATGGGTTCTCCAGCGAGATCCCAGCCACAGGCCATCTCGAAGATGGATCCCTCGCAGAACATCTCCTGAAGCGAGCGCTCGGTGTTGCAATTGGGGCAGAAACGAATCATGGGGTACTCCATTCAGCGGCGTCGCGATGCGTGAGCGCTGATCTGTAATTGATGGCCCTGGTCCTGCAGCAGGTCGCGCAAACGCAGCAAATCACCGCGCCGAGGAATACCGGCCATCCACACGCTGCCCGTCTCGTCGAACATTAGGTCGAGTGCCTTGTCGGTGGTCATCAGTAGGCGTTCAAAGTCGCCCAAGCGCGCCCGACCCAAGGGGGTAAGCAGGTTAAGGCGTTGGTTGTCACTTCCGCGCAGAGCCATAGTTTGGCTGAGGGCTTCGTCGTAGGGGTCGCTGATCAACGCATCGATCAGGCCGTTGGCCTGGCGCAGTTGGTCGTCGAGTTGTTCCAGGGAATAACCGCTGTAAACGAGAATATCGACCTGACTAAGACGACGCAGGCCTTGGAGCAGGCGGATCAAGGCATCAAACTGATCGAACGGTTCGCCGCCTGAAATCGTGATGCCGTCTGCAACGTCCAGCCAGGGCGTAATCTGATCCAGCAGTTGTGCCGTCGACAGTCGACGCTGCCCTGGCCCCCATGTATCGGCAGAAATACAGCCAGGACAGCGGATGCTGCAGCCTTGAAACCAGATGCCCAGGCGTCGGCCGGGGCCTAGGGTAGTGACCGGGAAATGCACGCGCGACAGGCTCAAGTCCATGCTCAATGACGTTCCATCATCAGTCCACTACTAGTCAACTCGGTGATCGTGAAATGTTCACCTGGCTGCGCATCCTGGTCGAACAACGCTCGCGACAATGGGTTGAGCAGGCGTGCTTCCAACTGGTTGCGGATACCCCGTCCACCGTTGGATAGGTCCTGCAAGCAAAGGCTGTGCAGGGTTTGGCGTGCCTCGGCTGTCAATTCGATAAACAGCTCCTGCCCCTGGAGGTCGCTAAAGGTAGCGTTGACCATCTGCTCGAAGATTTGTACGGCGACATCCTCGCGGATAAAGTCGAAGACGATGATGTTCTCGCCAATACGATTGAGAATTTCCGGTCGGTTAAGCACCAGCTTGAAATGCCGGTCGATCTCGCTATGCACCTTGCTCTGAACCTGCTCGAAGGCCTCGCCAGGCAGCACGTTAGCCACTCGTTCGCCGTTGTCGCCTTGACGGTAGATGCCCAGGTTGGAGGTGAACACAATCAGTGCTTCAGAGAAGTACACCCGATCTCCGCGGCCGGAGGTGAGTACACCGTCATCAAGGATCTGCAGGAATTTGTCGAGGATACGGGGGTGGGCTTTTTCAATTTCATCGAATAGCACCACGCTGAACGGTTTCTCCCTAATCGCATTGGTCAACTCGCCGCCGACGTCATAGCCAACGTAGCCGGGCGGTGCGCCGATCAAGCGCTGATCGGCATGTTCAGCACTAAATTCTGACATGTCGAAGCGTATATAGGCGCTTTCGTCGCCAAACAGCAGACTGGTGATGGTCTTGGCCAATTCAGTTTTGCCCACCCCGGTCGGGCCGGCGAGGAAGGCCACGCCCCTGGGCCGATTGCCCTTGCGGCTGGCGCCGACACCGGTCATCGCGCGCTTGACGATGTCGAGCATGTGAGTCACGGCATGCTCTTGGCCTTTGACCCGCTGGTGAACGATGGCGTCTGCCTGGCGAATTCGCTGACGATCGATTTTTAGCCAAGGGTCTTCGGTAACACCGATCTTATAGCGGCGCACGGCATCGGCGATCTTTTCCATAGGTACACTCTCTACCCGCGCCAACTGCGCGATGGCGCTGAGATCGAGCAACAACAGCCCCTCAGTGTTTTGTACAAACGCTTCAACAGCCTGGGTAGTGGTTTCTTCGCTGACGCCCTGACTACCTGTGAGCGCTTTGAGCAGAGCGGGCGCGAGTGCTCGGCGGACAACTTGATCAGGTTTGGACACCGGGATATGGCGAAGGCGTGGGTTGTCGACCAAAAACCAATCAGGTAGATCACCTTCCTTTTCCACTAGCCAGATCAGAGAGTTAAAGAACGGTTTACGCAACTCAGTCGCAGGACGGCTACGGGCTTGATGGGATTGCACCAGAGCTTGGGTGAACAGTTGGTGTTCAGCGGCGTTGAGTGAATCGTTGCGCATTACTAGGCGCGAAGCGAAGTCAACCAACAGCGCGACGGGCTCGCCGGTTCGGCCCACCAGGCGCGGTAAGGTGGCGCTTAACAGATCGATGCCTGCTGGCGCGACCCCGTCAATTAGGGTCAAACCAAGTTCCTGCATGAATGTCTGGCCAGTTGCAGGATCAGTACCGGGCTTACCAATGGACCGGAAACCGGATACCGGGTCCCAGACAAGCACGTGGGCATAGCCTGCATCGAGCAGGGCATTACAAAGGGTCTGATTGAAGCTCTGCGCGGTTACTGTCCCAGGTGTCACTTCGCTTGCTTGCAGATCGCGAATGTTGCCTGACAGTACGAATTGGCTCTTCAGCGGCAGGAAGCGCAACAGGTCGCGCAGCCAACGTGGGCTTTCAAATATCTTAGTCCCTGACATATTTCAGCTCGTAACGTTCGGCGGATACACGCAGGGTATTGCTCACTGCAGGTATTTTCCAGCCCAACTCAACCAAAGCTTTGGGAAATGATAGGGGTTCAACCAGATTGGTCGCCGTGTTCGTCCTCGGAGAATCGACGCTGGATAGAGGGGGCGATCAATATTCTTGCTTGAGCAAGATGGATTTTCGAAGGCGATCCCAAGTCAAAAAACCGCAATGGGAAGCGGGCTTGGGTTCTTACCGGTTTTCGACAAATCGAGGCAGTTCTGACGAGTAGAGCAAAGTTCAGGACGAGGACGACGTATTGTGCTTCGGTTTCAGGACTATCGCGCCATCTACCATCTCGATAGTCAACTCGTCCCCAAGGCCCAAACCTAATCTCGCAAGCAATTCTGGTGGCAGATCAACGATGACGTCGCCAGTTCCATCCGCGGTTGCCTGGCATTTGACTGTCCAGCGTTCGTTTTCGCTCATGATCGTTTGACTCTCATTCCATCGTACGGGACGTTTCATTATGCTCATGCTGAGCTCTACTCGGACGGATATTACCGGCCGGTCATGGACGGTCGCTGCCTGTCGCGAAAGGTGCACGGCAAATGCCGAACAAGAGGGTGCTCTATGTTTGCTGAAATTCTGCGTGAGAATGCCTATGGTGCCTACCGGGTACGGTTGGAAGCACTTCTCCAAATCCCCACGGACGCTTCAGATCGGGACATCCACGAACTGATCGAAGCTGGTTTCTCGGCTGGTAATGTCAAAGCCCTTTGCGACTTTGGCAGAATGAGTCCGCTAGAGCGCGACCAGATAATTTCGCCCAAAGCTCTCAAAACCAGGCTGGCGCGCGGCCAGCGATTGACGGTGGACGAGAGCGATCGCCTGTTTCGTGTTGCACACATCATCGCCATGGCCCAGACGCTCTTCGGGGACGACGAAAAGGCCAAGCACTGGCTCTCCAAGTCCAAGGATTGCTTTTCGGGTAAAAGCCCAATTGCGATGCTTTCAACCATCCAGGGCACCCGCCGGGTTGAGGAGATGCTGATTCAGTTAGCAGAAGGGTTGGCATTCTGATTCTATGGCGCATTAGCACTTTGCAGATATGACAGGCCGCGGGGAGAGGCTGGTCAACGGCAGGTGACATATCGCCGGAAAACCAGTCGCCTACCTGGCCGGCACGCCATCGGGGCCATGCTGGAGATTCTCGTATACCTTGAGATTGACTAGTGGGCTTCCCCGGAAACCTCAAGTTGCTCAAGGTCGATATACCTAACTCAGTACGAGACGCCAGACAACGCTCCGCAATAATTCGACATCACCGGCTCCGAGCTAAGAGTTTTGGTCCGTATTGATCTCACGCCGAATACGTTCAAACAGCGAGTCTAAATCTGTATCCGGATCGAGGAGCAAAAAACTCTCAAGGAGGAGGGTAAGCGGGTGCACCCCCATTCTGTCGGCAAGCTCCGATGCCTTTTCCAAGGTAACGTTCTTAAGGCCGCGCTCAAGCGTACTGAGATATGTCCTGCTACTGACGATTCCAAAATCTTCTTGGGTCAAGCCCCGGCGAAGCCGTGTGTTACGTAACGCAATGGCGAACGCTTCCTTCAGTTCCATTTTGCTTAATCCACAAAATGAACGATGAAGCCTTTTTGAACTCTATAGAGCTACAATCTATAGTGTTCATTTTGAGAGAGATTTATGCCCGCACTTCAGATTAGCGCCCGTCAGTTATCTGCGACGAGTAATGAGCACAGTCCTTCAACCATGCTTATGGTCGCGGTGGCGAACGTTGCTCAGCCGGAGCAGGGCATAGAGATAATCAAACGCTTCTCCGGCCAACAACTGATCGACCTGTTCAACGAAATGGATCGGCCTGATTCAGATAAGGCCATCGTTGGTGTCCTGCTGGCAATACCTCCAAAACTTAACGGCTCTTCGCGATGGATCGCTGAGAATGTCTTTGATTTTGGCCGAGTCGAGCTAAGGTTAGCGGATGACGCTTGCTTAGATACATACGCCTACCGGCTTGCTTCAAAAGCTGTATTCAGAGACAACGACAAGGTCGACCCAGCAGATATCCTGGGTTGGAGATCACTCTATAAAACGTCCAATGCGGATGGTGACGTTGATCCAGAGCTTGTCGCCCATCAAACCTGGTTGTCTATCGTCATCACTCGAATGGTCAACGCTGTAAATCTACCTGATGAGGAGGATGCCCCTGAGTAGTTGTCGGCTCTCCATTGGTACCGTAGCTCAATACCAAAGGAGACCTTTTTGCAGATCAAACCGGGGAGGAGGGTACGGATACTTCTGGCTTTCAAACTTATCGACCTCCGCGCTAATCATCGCTGCCAGCGATAGGCCACGACGAGCGCGACGACGAAGCCCCCTTACCCAACAGTGTTCACGAGAGACGGCCATGAAAGGAAGACGTAAAGTCAAAACGTCTAAGTGGTTTTTAAAGGCTCAATTTGAGGCCGAAGCTCAGCGCATGATGGCAAATAGATCTAATGAAGCTGCACGTAGATTTCTTGATGCGGCCTCGCAATTCGGAATAGAACATGAACCTACTGGGCGCCTTGCGGGTGGCTAGCATAACCCTAATCCTCAAGGTGACCGCGGCTCCACACGCCTATTTTCGACGCATTACATGTGGTCAGATAATGCCCCCTGGATGCATAGACAAATCTGAATTGCCTAGCTGACAGCCTAACCCTCATCAAGCGTCCCAGTATTTCTTCCGATATTGAGAGCCCCATGCACAAATCAGATCTTCCAATGCTACTCACTCAGACTATCGAGGTCGTTATCCGCGCGGGACAGCTACTTATTGAGGAATGGGCGAGGGTAAATGGACCACGAGGGAAGGGCGATAAGGCCATAGTAGACATAGAAATCGAACGCGTTCTACGCCAGCAACTTCTAGGACTTTTTTCTTGTGACTTCTGGGGCGAGGAAGCCGGACATAGCCTCACCGGACATTCCTGGTGTTGGGTCGTCGATCCTAACGACGGTACGAGTGATTTTCTCAAAGGTCTCAAAGGGTCTGCCATTTCTGTCGGTCTTCTGCATAAGCAAATTCCGGTATTGGGGGTGGTCTACGCACCAGTCACTGTTGAGGGCTCGCCTGATTGCATCGCCTGGTCCGAGGGACTACCCGATTTGTTACGCAACGGACAGCCAGTAACAAGTAAGCTTTCGGGACTGGCGTTGTCGAGCAGCTCCTACGTGATGGTGAGTGCCGCCGCGATCTTGAAGCCAGAGATCAATTGTGAGCTGTGCACCCCCAGCAGTTTTGTTGCGATGCCCTCAATTGCCTATAGGCTTGCAAAAGTCGCCGCAGGAGATGGAGTCTGCGGAGTTTCTCTGTACGCGGTTTCCGCACATGACGTCGTTGCAGGACACGCATTATTGCGAGGTGCAGGTGGCATTTTGCTCGATGAAAATGGCGAGTCAATTTTCTATGTAACTGAAGCAAGCATGCAGACGGTCTCAAAACGCTGCTTCGGGGGATCAGAAATCGCGTGTCGAACATTGTTGGCTCGAGATTGGAATCGTATTTTCACAGTGGTTGGGAGCCAAGCTTAAACCGCAATAATTAACTTCGGCGTTTATAATCAAGTCATAGCGATATTGGCGCCTGAAGTGTTAGGCACTTCGCCCGCTGCACACCAGCAACGCTTTGTGCAGCAGAAGCGTTGAAAGGTAACTAGGAAGCATCCCATGACAATTGATCCCGATAAAGATGTCAAAGCTACCGCGATCGAGGCATTCAGGCGGGTCGAGAGGGCAGCTCCTGCGGGTAAACCACTGAAGGAAGATGGAATGGAGGCGTGTCCTCGTCCAGGGGTGGCGGCTGCAGGAAGCGATGAGAAGCGTCGGACTATCGAAGAAAGAGAAAAGGAGATGGTTGCCCTTGCCAAAGCTCATATTCTGACGTGCGGTGACTTCCTTCTAGTTCAGGACTTGGCTAACCATCTGGGTATTCACGTTGAGCTCCTAAGCCCCGCGCTCAAGGAGTGGGAAGCGGACCATCGAATTTTCTCGATCGAACACGATGGCTGCAGGTCTTTTCCAGTTTACGCGTTCCCATCGCAAGGCGGCGCCAGCCCGATCCCCGGCCTTAGAGATGTATTGTCTGTTCTCTGTCCCATGAAAGATGGTTGGGGAGTTTCATTCTGGTTTATCTCAGCCAACGGATGGCTTGGAGGCAAGCGCCCACAGGACCTCCTTTCCACCGAGCCAAACCGCGTGGTTGCAGCTGCACATGAAGAAGCTAGTGGTGTCATGCATGGCTAGGCCCGTGAGGGCCTTGCCATAGGAAGTCACGAAGTCCGGTGGTATCCAGTTGCCGGAATCGCAGGAACTAAATTTCTTTGACGGTAAATTCTTCGCCGTTTCTAAATCCGTCACGGGTCCAAGGAACTACGGAAGTAAATTTCCGAAACGCGGAACAAATTCCCCGTTTCGCATGATTAGTTCCTCAGATTTCGAAGAATTACTTCGGGGTACTGTAGGCGAAGCTCGCTGAGAAAGTTCCACTCAGACACATCATTTAACATAATATACATTACACGTAACAAGGTGTTTCGAGATTAGCCCGGTTGCACGCAGATTTTGAAACGATCAAATCGACTCAACCACTCATTCTCCCATCAGCTTCTCAAACAGCTCCGTGTGTTCGGGAAATTGCTCGGTAAGCTGCTGCTGATTACCCAACTCCATATCTGCAAAATCAAACCCTGGTGTAACCGCTTCGCTGATCAGGCCGTATCCCGCCAGTCCATTTGTAAGCTGCGAAGCTTTCCAGATGCCACCCGGTACATGCAGCTGCAAACATTGTCCGGCGATTATATCGCTGCCCATCACAACCGTTTTTAATGTGCCGTCCGGAAAAATCAGGTTGTACTGAATCGCATCTCCCACATGGTAGTAATGCACGATGTCCGATTGGTTCAGATGAAAATGACCTATCGGCGAATCCTTGGTCAGCAAGTAGTAAATGGATGTCATCAGGTAGCGCCGGCCCCCAGCGGTCTCAACCATCGCGTGGTGATCGGTTTGAAAGGTCCTGCGGTAGAAACCGCCTTCCATGTGGGGTTCCAGGTTCAGTGCTGCGATCACAGCCTCAGTGCTGGGAATGTGTTTATCAAAGGTGCTGGTAGTCATGTCGATTGAGCCCTCCAGCTTTTGAAATAGCGCGCAATTAATACGCTCTATCTATTATAGATGTGTATGTGATTAATATTAACTATGCTAAATAGCTCTTTAGTAGAGCTAGCCATTAGAGCTTGAACGCACGAGTACTCACTACCCTCGCCCACTATTGTTGTTCACGCCGCACTTGTGTTTGCGACACGAGCGGTGCGTATAAACAAGGCACGCACTTTCTCCCAGAAATTCCCCCCCAATACGAAAAAGCTACCGATCAGCATGACGTCACCCAGCGCTTGAACCTGCCAGAGATTGGGTCTGAGCCCCGGCCAAATGCTGTCGACGTAGGGTTCAAGAAAGGAGGAAATCAGCGGCACAAAGAACATAACGATGCCAATTCTGTGACGCCATGGGCCCACTTCGACTTCCGTGCTGGGTGCAAGTGAGGACACATAACCGAACAGGCTGCGCTTTAACTGTTGGAATCCGGATTTGCCCATGATGGCAATGGCGAGAATCAGCAGGATTTTGTTGCTGATGAACAGCACACCAGTCAGTGCAGCGATTTTTGAACCCGCCACATCGGCTGCCGCGGCGAGAGGCACTAACAGCCAGGAGCCCAGCATCAAGCAGATAATGACTATGCCCAACTTAAAGCGCCAGCCAGCTGAATGGGCTTCAACGACACCCGGGGTGTTATTCATAATCGTCGTACCTTTCTAACGGATCACAGTAGATTTGATGGCGCTTAAAAAGCGTAGCAGCCGTGTGCCCATTTGGACGGCTATGCTCCAGTGATCTTTGTTGGTCGGGAAATGCGTAATGCATCCAGGTACAACCCTGCTGAATTGGCCAGGCCGGCTCGTGCTGCTTGGCGTACTAGGCCTCAATGGCTGCGTACGACTTGGGCCGGACTTCCAGCCGCCCGGCGAAGAATGGATCAAACACTGGACCACCCCTGCCCTCGAGCAATCCAGCCAGCGCAGCCTGACCCCGGACATTCGTCAGTGGTGGCAAGTCTTCGCCGATCCGGTCCTCAATCATTTGATTGCCGAGTCGGATGCACGCAACTCCAGCCTCAAAATCGCCGGCCTGCGCGTCATGGAAGCCCGAGCCCAACTCGGCATTGCTCAAAGCGGCCTTTACCCGCAATTGCAGCAAGCCAGTGTCGACAGTCTTTACTTTAACCGCAGGCAATCCGGCGGGACCAACCCGCAGGACAGCCATTTCTGGCAACACAGCGCGGGGTTCGATGTGGGTTGGGAGCTGGACTTCTGGGGCCGATTCAGTCGCGCCATCGAGTCGTCCGACGCCAGCTACTTCGCCGCCCAGGCCAACTATGAAGACGTGCTCGTACTGCTGCGCGCACAAGTGGCCGATACCTATTTCTCACTGCGCACCACCGAAGCCCGTTTACGCGTCGCCCAGGAAAACGCCAAACAGCAAAAGCGCAACTTCGAGATCACCGAAAAACTCTTCAATAGCGGCCAAACCGCCGAGCTAGACCTGCAACAAGCCAGGACCCAGTACCTGGGCACGTTGAGCACCATCCCCAATTTCGAAGACCAGTTGCAACGGACCCGCAATGCGCTGGCGGTATTGATTGGTCAGCCGCCTGGCGCACTGCCGCAACTGGTCGAGAACGTGGGATTGATCCCGCTGGTCGACCGTGCCGTGTTGCAAGATGTACCGGCCAACCTGCTGCTACGTCGGCCCGATGTGCGCGCCGCCGAGCTTAATGTCGCCGCCCAGTCAGCGCTGATCGGTGTGGCCGAGAGCGATTTCTATCCGTCGCTGACCTTGCTCGGCAGCATCGTCTGGTCAACCGACACGCTCAGTGGCACGCCTCGGAATCTGGATTTGATCGGCGGCCCCAGTCTGCGCTGGAATCTGTTCGATCACGGCCAGATCAGCAACAACGTGCGCGTGCAGGATGCGCGGTTGCAGCAGCTGATCGAGGCTTACCGCGACAAGGTTCGCCAGGCGGCACGCGAGGCGGACGATGCGGCCTATGGCCTGATCAAATCCCTGGAGCGCGAAGGCATCCTGCGTGAGGCCGAAGTGGCGGCCAAGCGCTCGCTGGTGCTGGCTAGCACGCAATATCGCGAAGGTTATTCGGACTTCCAGCGGGTGCTGGATGCGCAACGTGCCCTGCTCGAACAACAGGACAATTATCTGGTCGCCCGCAGCAATGCCGTGAGTAATCTCATTGCCTTGTACAAAGCCGTGGGCGGTGGCTGGTACAGCGCCCAGCCGAAAGTTGATCCAGCCACCCGCCAGCAAATGGAAAAACGCACCGACTGGGGCGATCTGCTGGAAGAGCCCGCCACTGCACAGCCTGCCATTCCAATGTCTTACAAGGTAAAAGATCAATGAGCGAAGCCGCCAAGCCCACGCCCGAGACACCTGTCACCCAGGCGCCAGAACCGGCTGCCGACCCGGTAAAAAAAGGCATCAAGTGGGTACTGTTACTGATCCTCCTGAGCCTGACCTGGTACCTGTTGGCGGATCGTTTCACACCCTATACGCAACAAGCCCGGGTGGGTGCCTTTGTGATTCCGGTCGCCTCGGAAGTGGCAGGCCGCGTGGTCCGGGTGAACGTGCGCAACAACCAGGACATCAAGGCCGGCGAGATTCTTTTCGAGGTGGACCCTCAGCCGTACCAGATTGCCGTCGACCGTGCGCGCGCCGACCTTGAATCGACCCGCAGACAGATCGGTGCGAGCACCGCCGGCATTGCCTCGGCGCAAGCCAATCTGCGAGCCGCCCAGGCCAATGAGCTCAAGGCGCGCCAGGACAATCAGCGCCTTGAAGGTTTATATCGCGAAGACCCCGGGACCATTTCCGTGCGACTGCTCGAAGTGTCTCGCGCCAACCGCGAACAGGCGGTCAGCCAGGTCGCCGCTGCCCGCGCCGAAGTACAGCGCGCGCGTGAGCAGGAAGGTGGCAGCGAAGAAGACAACGCCTTGCTGCGCAGTGCCGCCACGGCGTTGTCCAAAGCCGAACTGGATCTGTCCAACACGCAGATTCGCGCTCGCTCGGCCGGACTGATTACGGATTTGCGTACTGACGCTGGGCAATTCGCCGCGGCCGGTAGCCCGGTCATGACCCTGATCGCCATTCATGATGTATGGATCAGTGCGGACATGACCGAGAACAACCTCGGTCTGGTGAAACTCGACACGCCGGTTTCGATTGTTCTGGATGCTCTGCCGGGCGAGGTCTTCGAGGGGCGCGTGCGCAGTGTCGGTTACGGCGTCAGCGTGGGGCAAACAGCCCCGCCCGGAACCTTGCCCAGCGTGCAGAACAGCCGCGACTGGTTGCGTCCGGCCCAGCGCTTCCCGGTGATCATCGAGTTTTCCCAAGACTCAATGGACAAACTGCGTGACGGTCGCGCCATCCGTGCCGGTGGGCAGGCCGAAGTCATGGCCTTCCCCACCGAAGGTAATCCGCTGAACCCACTCGGCCACGTGTTTGTGGGGTTCATGAGCTGGCTGAGCTATGCCTATTAAAGGTATGTCGACTCGGCGCACGCCGCGGGATCAACGCGCACTGCGCCTGGCCACCGGTACAGCGTTGAGCCTCGCCGCCAGTTTCGGCCTCGGCTTGCCGATTCCTTTTATGGCGCCGGTGCTTTGCCTGCTGTTGCTGGCCTCGGTCAATCGCCCGCTGCCGTTCAAGGCCGGACTGGTTCTCGCACTGGCCGCCATGTTGACCACCGGCATCGGCCTGCTATTGATCCCGGTCCTGCGTTATTACCCCGTCAGCGGCGTGCTATTGATCAGCGTCGGTCTGTTCCTGGCCTTCCGCTATGGCCTGCGCGGCGGCAACACCTTGATCATGACCTTTCTGGTGATTGGCCTGACCATGATTTCCTCGGCCGGTATCGCCGAATTCGATCTGGCGGCGATGGTCATCGGCGCACTGGTCAAGGGTTTGCTGCTTGCCGTTGTCGTCGTGGCGTTCAGTCATGGGTTATTCCCGGATCCACCCAATGCCCCTTCCCCGCCGACTGCCCCACCCCTGCCGGCAGAAGAAGTCAGTCGGATTGCGCTGCGTGCCACCCTGATCGTTTTACCGGCATTCCTGCTGGCGCTGATCGACCCGGCCGGTTATCTGCCGATCATCCTGAAGGCCGTCGGCCTGGGTCAGCAAAGCTCCACGACAAACGCCCGCATCGCCGGTCGCGAACTGCTCGGCTCGACGTTACTCGCGGGCCTGTTGGCGATCCTGTTCTGGAGCGCCCTCAGCCTGTTTGTGCATCTGTGGATGTTCTTTCTGTGGATGCTGCTGTTCGGCCTGGTTCTGGCGCGCAAGCTGTATGCCCTGAGCCCGACGCGGTTTACCCCGGGGTTCTGGCTCAATACCCTGATCACGCTGATCATCCTGTTGGGTCAGTCGGTACAGGACAGCGCAGCAGGCA
The DNA here is from genome assembly GCF_900187425.1 of Pseudomonas sp. Irchel s3h14. Lineage (GTDB taxonomy): Bacteria > Pseudomonadota > Gammaproteobacteria > Pseudomonadales > Pseudomonadaceae > Aquipseudomonas. The sequence goes on along the minus strand of NZ_FYDJ01000004.1, from coordinate 332,548 downwards.
AGGACGTTTACACAGCGTTCGCCATCCGCATGGGCTTGTTCATCCTCGTGACGCTGTATGCCTGCCTGATGGTTCATCTGCTCGATCAACGGCAGGAAAGTGCTCAAGGATTAACCTGATACCCCTTACCCTGCAGGCAACTGGTATAGGCGGTAGAACTGGTCGCAGCACTGGTTTTATCTTGCGCCCGGCGTTCCTGACGCTGACGCGAGCCTCCGACGACCGCTCCTGCCACGGCGGTTTCTTTGGCGCGATCCTGGCGATAGTCCTGCTTGCGGTCATCATCGACCTGATCATAAAACTCGTCATGCTGACGTCCCCGCACCTGCGCCCCCGCAGCTCCTGCGGCAGCGCCCGCCGCGGCGCCCTTCAGCCTACCGCCGCTAGGAGGCGGTGCAGCCGAGGCGCTCTGACTGGCCGCGATGTTTTGGCAATCGGTCATGTCCGTTTGGGTTTGTTGAGAACTCTGCCCTTTCATCGGCACGACCGTTTCGGCCCATCCCTGGGTCCAGGAAACCGACAGTGCGATGCACAGGCTAATGGATGACAACCTTTTCATGATGACCTCCGACAGGGCCCGGCACTCTGCAAGCACACTGGGTCGGTAGACAGACCGCTCAATACGTCACACCTCGTGATCCTGAGCGCGGTACAGCATAAAAGATTGTAGATCACCCTTCTCAACCGCCCCCTTCCCTATTCGTGGTCAGCGTGCATAACTATTTTTCGCGCCTGCACACGCCATGACCTAACCTGAATGGCTAAAGCCGCTGGAGGCATGCCTATGCGTCCTGCATTGAAATTACTCATATTCGTTGTGTTCGCGCTGATGGGGGCGAACATCGGCGAGCTGTCGGCGGATGAACTACCCAACACTTCAAGCAACGGTGAGGCCAGCGCTACCGCTACGGTGTCAAAAAGCGATCTGGAAGCACTGCAACTAAGGCTGGACACCCTTAAGCAGAAGGTCTCACTGACCAGTAACTACACCCAGTTGGTGGGCTTTCAGGACAACGTTCAGTTGCTCTTCAGTGATGCGGACAAGTTGGCGGCCGCGTTACTTCCCGAGCAGGCGCAATTGCAAGCGCAACTCAGTGTGCTCGGGACGGCATCCGACACCAGCCTTGCCGCGGAAAAGTCCGATCTCGTGAAACAGAGGTCTTACCTCACTGCACAAAAAGACAAGGTGGATAGCGATCTCAAGATACTGCAGGCCATCAAAGAAGGCGCTACTAACCTCATCACTCAGATTGCCAGTATGCGGCGCACCCAACTGGAAACAGAACTGGCCCAGCGCACCGCCAGCTTCCTCAACCCCCGGTTCTGGTTACCGCTGTTTTCTCCACTGGAGGAGGATAAAAACCGTCTGAGGTTTTTGATCGACCAGTGCAACAGTGTCATTCAGTCCGTCTGGCAACCCGGCCGGCGTGCCGCGACCGTCACGTTGTTATTGCTGGCCCTGGCGTTCTGGACGCCGGGGCGAAGACTGGCTGAACGTGGTTTGACATGGGTCTGCATCCATCGAGTACCGGAAGGTCGCCTGCGCAGAAGTTCATTGGCGATAGCGACGGTAGTTGCCACGATGTTGAGCGCAGGTTGCGCAATACAGCTCATCTCCGCGGCGGCTACCCGGCTTGAACCATTGCCGCAGCCACTGCAAGGTTACTTCGACGATGTCGAGAAAATCGCTTACGCCTGCGCCCTGATTATCGGTTTGAGTCGGGCCCTGCTGTCTAAACGCAATCCCTCATGGCGGTTGCCTGGCATCGCCGATGAAGTAGCACTTGCAATAAGCCCTTTTCCGGCGCTGCTGGCCGGATCAATGCTGATACTCATCTCGCTGGTACAAGTCACCAATGCGACGGGTATGAGTACGCAGGTGGTTCTGTTCAGCCGGGGCGTCGTGTCATTAGTCGTCATCATGATTATCGGTGCGCTATTGCTACGCGTCAGTAGAACCCGCCGAGCGATGGTCATTGCCGGGGAACACCCTGAGTCAGGTACTACGCTGGCGGGGCTGATTTATACCGGCGTCAGCATCGCCGTGTTGATCTCGATTTTTGGCCTGCTGATCGGTTACATCTCCCTGGCCCGGTTCATCACTTACGAAATTGTCTGGCTCTATATCGTTATTGCCAGCTTCTATTTGCTGACGCAGTTGTTCAGGGACTTGTGTGATTACCTGTTTTCGCCAAAGCACCCCAGCGGCAAAACGATGAAACAGCTGCTGGGTATCGGCGATGTACGGCTTGAACAAATCGAGGTTGTTGTGTCGGGTATTGGCCGAGCGGCCTTACTCCTGATTGCCGCGATTACAACGATTGTGGGGGGGATTGGAGCGACCTTTGGCCAACTGACTGACAGGGTTTCAGCGATCCTCGGCGGCGATGGCCTGCGCAAGCTGAATATTATTCCGGGCAATCTGTTGAATGCGGTCCTCGCGCTGTTGATCGGTATTTACCTGATTCGATCGCTACGCAGATGGCTGGATAACGAGTTCCTGCCAAAAACCGATATGGACCCTGGCATGGGTGCGTCGCTGAGCACCCTGTTCAGTAATATCGGCTACGCACTGGTCATTCTGCTGGCGTTGTCTTCATTGGGCGTCCAATGGACGAATCTGGCCTGGATCGTCAGTGCGTTGTCGGTGGGGATCGGCTTCGGCTTGCAGGAGATCGTCAAGAACTTCGTATCCGGGTTGATCCTGCTCACCGAGCGTCCGGTCAAGGTCGGCGACCTGATCAGCATCAGCGGGGTCGAAGGTGATATCCGACGAATCAATGTCAGGGCCACCGAGATACAGCTCAGTGACCGCTCGATCGTGATCGTGCCCAACTCCCAGCTTATTTCCCAGAACCTGCGCAATGTGACCATGGGCGGCAGCGCCCAAGGGGTGGCTACCCTCGAGCTGGTGTTCCCTCTGGATATCGACCCCGAACAAGTCAAAACCCTGCTGTACACCACCTATTGCGAACATGAAACCATCCTAGACAAACCCTCCCCCGTTGTTCGATTCAGCAATCTGAGCCCTGAAGGCATCACATTGACCATCACCGGCTATGTCAGCAGCCCAAGGATTGTCAGCACGACCAAGAGCGATCTGCTCTTTGAGATCCTGAAGCGACTGAGTGCGGCCGGCATCGAATTGGCCAAGCCGGTCCCTCCCGCGTAATGCCCATCAATAGCCTGCCTGGCGCCTGAACATGCTCGTGATCACACGGGATCGCGGTGAATTTTTGCGCCACCGAATGATATGTTTATTTTCATTGCGTTGCATTATGAAATAAAACATGTCATTTATAGCCACACAAAATCATCAGGACTGATCCACCGTGCCAGATCGGATGGCCTGTACCACCCCAACGCCCCTCCAAGGAGTCAACAATATGAACAAGACAGAACTTCTAGGTGCTCTGGCACTGTGCGCCGCAAGCTTGCTGGCACACGCCGACGAAGACAGCCTGCGTATCGGTATCGAAGCCGCCTACCCACCCTTCTCTTTCAAGACGCCAGAGGGCAACGTCAGTGGTTTCGACTACGACATCGGCAACGCCCTGTGCGAAGAAATGAAGGTCAAATGCGAGTGGGTCATCCAGGAATTCGACGGCATGATCCCATCGCTGAAAGTGCGAAAGATCGATGCCGTTCTTTCGTCGATGTCGATCACTGAAGACCGTATGAAGTCGGTCGACTTCAGCAAAAAGTACTACCACACGCCCGGCAAGTTCGTGATGAAGGCCGGCAATGTGATCAACGACCCGCTGGTTGATCTCAAGGGCAAGAAGGTCGGGGTGCAACGCTCTTCGACCTACGACCGTTTTGCTACCGAGCAGCTTGAAAAAGCCGGGGTCGAAGTGGTGCGCTACGGCTCACAAAATGAAGCCTTCCTCGATCTGGCGTCGGGTCGACTGGACGCGACGCTCGCCGACATCGTCAACACCGACGAGAGCTTCATCAAAACACCGGCAGGCAAAGGCTTCGCGCTGGTGGGGCCGGACATCAGCGACCCGAAATATTTCGGCCGAGGCGCCGGGATCGCGGTGCGTAAAGGTGACAGCGTGAACGTTGCACGGCTGAGTGCAGCGATTGACGCCCTGCGCGCCAATGGCAAGTACCAGCAAGTGATGGCCAAGTACTTCGCGTTCGATATCTACGGCGAATAAACCTTACCTGAAACCCTGTGGCGCCGGCCTCTTGCGGGCGCTTTGGGCTCGTCTCGCGCGCCTTTTGGCGCTCGTTTGAGGAACTTCATCATGCTTCACGGCTACGGATCGAGCATTCTCGATGGCGCCTGGCTGACCATTAACCTGGCCCTGACCTCCATGAGCATGGCGATTGCTTTGGGTCTGATCGGCGCGGCCTTTCGGTTATCGCCGCTCAAATGGCTGGCAATGCTGGGCGAAGGGTACACCACCCTGATTCGCGGTATTCCTGACCTGGTGTTGATCCTGCTGATTTTCTACGGCGGCCAGGATCTGGTGAACCGCATCGCCCTGGCGCTCGGTTACACCCGCTACATCGACATCAATCCCTTTATCGCCGGCGTCTGCACCATGGGCTTCATTTTTGGTGCCTATCTCTCGGAAACTTTTCGCGGCGCCTTTATGGCCATCCCCAAAGGTCAGGGTGAGGCCGGCGTGGCTTATGGCATGAGTGGCAGCCAAGTGTTCTGGCGGATTCTGGTGCCGCAGATGATTCGTTTCGCCATCCCGGGGTTCACCAACAACTGGTTGGTGCTGACCAAATCCACCGCGCTGATCTCGGTGATCGGCTTGCAGGACATGATGTTCAAAGCCAAGAACGCAGCGGACGCCACCCATGAGCCGTTTACGTTTTTCCTCGCGGTGGCGGCGCTGTATCTGATGCTAACCAGCGTGTCATTGCTGGTGCTGCGCTATCTGGAAAAACACTACTCGGTCGGCATCAAAGCCGCCGAATTGTGATTGGGAGCAACCCATGATTCTCGACTACCACCTGATCTGGGAAAACCTGCCGCTGTATTTCAATGGCGCCTTGTTGACCCTCAAAGTCCTGCTGATTTCCCTGGCCTTCGGCCTGGTGCTGGCGATTCCGTTGGCTCTGATGCGGGTGTCCCGATCGCCCCTGATCAACTTCCCTGCGTGGCTCTACACCTACGTGATTCGCGGCACGCCGATGCTGGTGCAATTGTTCCTGATCTATTACGGCCTGGCGCAGTTCGCAGCGGTACGTGAAAGCGTGCTCTGGCCGTACCTGTCCAGTGCAACCTTTTGTGCCTGCCTGGCCTTTGCGATCAATACCAGTGCCTATAGCGCGGAACTGCTGGCCGGGAGTTTGAAGGCCACGGCACACGGCGAGATTGAAGCCGCCAAGGCCATGGGCATGTCGCGCTTTACCCTGTACCGCCGCATTCTGCTGCCGTCGGCCTTGCGCCGGGCGCTGCCGCAGTACAGCAACGAAGTACTGATGATGCTGCAAACCACCAGCCTGGCATCGATTGTCACCCTGGTGGATATAACCGGGGCCGCGCGTACGGTCAGTGCACGGTTCTATCTGCCGTTCGAGGCGTTCATCACTGCCGGCCTCATCTACCTGGCCCTGACCTTCATCCTGGTTCGTCTGTTCAAGCTGGCCGAGCGTCGCTGGCTGGCGTACTTGGCACCGCGCAAGCACTAAGGAGCTGTTATGGAGCACATTGAATACCTGTTGCCGTGGAGTGCTTCGGGCACTGAACGGCGCCTGTCGCTGTTTCGCTTTGGCAGCGGACCGCGTAAGGCTTACCTCCAGGCGTCCTTGCACGCTGATGAGCTGCCGGGGATGCGCGTGGCGGTTGAACTCAAACGACGTCTGCGGGTGCTGGAAGAACAAGGTCGCCTGACCGGAGTGATCGAATTAGTGCCGATGGCCAATCCGATTGGCATCGCCCAGATGTTCCAGGCCACCCATCAGGGGCGCTTTGAGTTCTCCAGCGGGAAGAATTTCAATCGGGATTTCCCGGAGCTGACCGAAGCCGTAGCGGCGCTGGTGAAAGACCACCTCGGCGACAATGCCGACGTCAACACCCCACTGATCCGCCAAGCCATGAAGGAAGTCCTCGCCGGCATGCCGCCAGCGACCTCGGAACTCGATGGCCTGCGCCGCCTGTTGCTGCAACATGCCTGTGACGCCGATGTGGTACTGGACCTGCACTGCGATTTCGAGTCGATCATGCTGCTTTACGCCATGCCGCAAAACTGGCCGCGATTGCGTTCGTTGGCCACTCGACTCGGTGCCGGCGCCGCGCTGCTGGCCGAGGGTGCGGGCGGCAGTGCCTTCGATGAAGCCTGTGCGATCCCTTGGTTGCGGTTGGCCGAGCTCTTTCCTGAAGCCGATATTCCGCTGGCCTGTGTGGCCACCACCATCGAGTTGCGCGGCATGGCCGACACCGAACGCGAGCAATGTGTCGATAGCGCCGAGGCCATTCTTGGCTATCTCGCCGAACAAGGCCTGATCAGCGGTGACTGGCCAGCAGCGCCAACGACCTGTTGTGAAGCGACGCCATTCGCCGGTGCGCAGTACGCCTATGCGCCGCATCCGGGGGTGGTGAGTTTTCTGCAACCGCTGGGTGCCCGGGTCAGGGTGGGCGATCCGCTGTTCGAAGTGCTGGATCCGCTGACCGATCGCCACAGTATCGTGCGCGCCAGCACCGACGGCATCCTCTATGCCCGAGAACGCCTGCGCTTTGCCCAGCCCGGTTTGTGGCTGGCCAAAGTCGCCGGCACCCGCCTTATCCGTCAGGGTCGCTTGCTCAGCGACTGATTCCAGAGAATAAAACCATGTACAAACTTGAAGTTCAGGATCTGCACAAAAGCTACGGCGCCCACCACGTGCTCAAGGGTGTGTCCCTGGAGGCGAAGGCCGGCGATGTGATCAGTCTCATCGGCTCCAGCGGCTCGGGCAAAAGCACTTTCCTGCGCTGCATCAACCTGCTGGAGCAGCCCAACGCCGGCAACATCGTGCTCAACGGCGAACAATTGAAACTGGTGACCAACAAACTCGGTGGGCTCAAGGCGGCCGAACCCAAGCAGTTACAACGCATGCGTTCGCGGCTGTCGATGGTGTTCCAACATTTCAACCTGTGGTCGCACATGAGCGCCCTTGAAAACGTCATGGAAGCCCCGGTGCATGTGCTTGGCATGGGCAAGAAAGAAGCCCGGGAAAAGGCCGAGCACTATCTGAACAAAGTCGGCGTGGCGCACCGGATGGACGCCTGGCCGGCCCATATGTCCGGCGGCGAGCAGCAGCGTGTGGCGATTGCCCGGGCGCTGGCCATGGAGCCGGAAGTGATGCTGTTCGATGAGCCGACCTCGGCACTCGACCCCGAACTGGTCGGCGAAGTGCTGAAAGTCATGCAGGACCTCGCCCTCGAAGGCCGCACCATGGTGGTCGTGACCCACGAAATGGGTTTTGCCCGCGAGGTTTCCAATCAACTGGTGTTCCTGCACAAGGGTCAGGTCGAAGAACGTGGCGACCCGCGCGAAGTGCTGGTCAACCCGCAGTCCGAACGCCTCCAGCAGTTCCTTGCTGGCAGCTTGAAATAGCCCGCCCGGCCTAGCGCATACTTTGTAGCAGCTGGCGAAGCCTGCGTTCGGCTGCGCAGCAGTCGTGAAATCAGGCAATGTGGTTCTTCAGGACTACCTCGCGGTCAGGTTTTACGACTGCTACGCAGCCGAACGCAGGCTTCGCCAGCTGCTACTGACTGCGTTACGGCTTAACTGACTGGCATTCCGCCCTTTGGCCAAGCGCGGCACACCAAGGTGTCGGCTTCGGATACACTCCCGCAAGCTTTATCAACCCTCAGGAAATGTTGAGCCGGATATGCCGACCCCATCGAAAAACACCACGGTCTATGCCGCACCGGTTATGCGCAAACTGGCGGAGATCGTTGGCGATTTGCAGCCGTCACTGCGCAAGGTGGCGGACTTTATCCTGCGTCACCCACTGAGGGCTGCGACGCTGACCATCGAGGAGATGGCCCACGAAACGTCCACCTCACCAGCTGCGGTCAACCGTTTGGCCAAGGCCTTGAACCTGGGTGGCTACACCGGCATGAAAGCCGAGCTGGTCGCGACGTTGCAGCAGATGGTGTCGCCGGTCGACAAATTGCGCAACGAACTGGCGCATCGTCCTGGCGGCGCGTTTGGCCTGCATGAGCAAATCCAGAGCGCCAGCAGCAACCTCGCCACGGCGGCGACCAACAACCATGCAGACACCTTTGAAGCGTTCGTGACCTGCCTGACCCAGGCTCGCAAAATCTACATCCTGGGCTTTGGCAACAGCGTCTATTTCGCCGGCCTCGCCGCCTCGACCCTGATGCCTTTCTGCGCGGATGCCACCGCCATCAGCATGGAAGGCGGCAACGAAAACGCCGCTTACCGTCTGGCCGCGATTACCGATCAGGATGTGTTGTTGGCGATCTCCCTGCCGCGCTATTCCCTCGACACCCTGCAACTCGCCCGTTTCGCCAATGAACGTGGCGCCACAGTGCTGGCAATCACCGATTCACCCGCCTCGCCGCTCACCAGCATTGCCGAACACGTGCTGTTTGCTCCCGCCGACCATCCGGTATTGACCAGTTCCAACATCGCGGTGCTCGCCTTGATCGAAGGCTTGGTGGCGGGCGTGATGGCGCGCAACAAGGAAGCCGTCAAGCTGGCGACCGAGCTGACCGAAAGCGTGATGGCTTACCTGCACATGCCGGGCAACAGCAAATCGGCGAAAGCCACAAAGCCGCGCTGACGTGTCCGGGCTTACCCGCGACCTGGTGCGCCACAGGGTTTGCGGGCGAGCGTCTGACTGGGAAGTTCGTTGAACAACGCCCGATAACTGCTGGAAAAACGCCCCAAATGCCAGAACGACCAGTGCATCGCCACTTCGGCAACGGTGGTGTCTATCGCTGTGCGGCTGAGCAATTCGCGGCGTGCGCTGTTGAGTCGGCGCAAGCGTAGCCAATGGGTCGGGGTCATCCCGGTATACGCCTTGAACGCATGCTGCAACTGTCGCAGTGAAACCCCGGCGACCTGCGAAAGCTCCAGCAGATTCAGGGTGTCTTCCGGGGCATCAGCCGCCCACTCACCAATGCGCTTCATCACTGCACGCTCTTCGGCGCGGCGCTGTAACCCTCCGCGATCAAGGCAAACACACGCGTTGTCGAGGATGTACAGGCAGTCTTCCAGCAACTGCTGGGTCAACGCCTCCTTGCTCGGCGGATCGAGCGTCTGCGCCAGTCGGGTCAATGTCCCGCTGAGCCAGCGACTGAACAACGCATTCTGCCCCGAGTTCAGTGGCGCCATGAACAGGCCTTCGAGCCTGGCCACGTTCAAACCGTGACGCTGCACGAACTCCGGACCGAACACCACGGCGATTTCCTGGTAGTTCTCCGGGGTGATCCAGATGTTGCGGCTTTCGCCATTCAACACGTACAGCGCGTTGTCGATGCGATCGAAACAGAACGCCAGCGAACCTTCGGGCGCGCTGAAATTCTGCTCGACCCGCGTGTTCATCTGTTCCTCGTAAATCTCCACGCCTTGCAGGTCCAGGTAACGCACGCGCCCGGCGAAATGCCCCGGTGACATTTGCTGGTAATGCTGCACCCAACCCGGTGTGGCGCGGATTTGCTCGGCTACATCGGCGGTGTTGAACGCTTGGACTTGCAGGGGGTTGCACGTTGTCATGGGTGACCTTACGCACTCGTTTGGTGCGTTTTGGTGCTGCTGAAAGTGGATAGATGGAACGTCAAGGCTCGCCCAAGATAGTCGTCAACGCGCCACAGGGGAAGTGTGTGGTGGATGAAACCAGCCTCCCCGGCGTTAATAAAACCAATAACGAGGTCTTTATGAATGTCCCTTTCGATCAGCTGCTCACGTGGCTGAAAGATCACAAGATTACCGAAGTCGAGTGTGTGGTCAGCGACTTGACCGGCATCGCACGCGGCAAAATTGCACCCACCAACAAGTTCCTGCATGAGCGAGGCATGCGCCTGCCGGAAAGTGTGCTTTTGCAAACGGTAACCGGGGACTTTGTCGACGACGACATCTACTACGACCTGCTCGACCCGGCCGACATCGACATGGTGTGCAAGCCTGTATCCGACGCGGTGTACGTGATCCCATGGGCCATCGAGCCCACCGCCATCGTGATTCACGACACCTTCGACAAGTTTGGCAACCCGATCGAGCTGTCACCGCGCAACGTGCTGAAAAAAGTCCTGCAGCTGTACACCGACAAAGGCTGGCGGCCGATTGTCGCGCCGGAAATGGAGTTCTACCTGACCCAGCGCTGCGAAGACCCGGACTTGCCGCTCAAGGCACCGCTGGGGCGTTCGGGCCGTGCGGAAAGTGGTCGTCAGTCGTTTTCCATCGATGCCGCCAACGAATTCGATCCGCTGTTTGAAGACGTGTACGACTGGTGTGAACTTCAGGGCCTGGACCTCGATACCTTGATCCACGAAGACGGCCCGGCGCAGATGGAAATCAACTTCCGTCATGGCGACGCACTGGATCTGGCCGACCAGATCACCGTGTTCAAGCGCACCCTGCGCGAAGCGGCGCTCAAGCACAACGTCACCGCGACCTTCATGGCCAAACCGATTGGCGATGAGCCCGGCAGCGCCATGCATATCCACCAGAGCGTCGTGGACATCGCCACCGGCCAGCCAATCTTTGCCAATGCCGACGGGCAGATGAGCGAGCTGTTCCTGCACCACATCGGCGGCCTGCAAAAGTACATCCCCAAAGTGCTGCCGATGTTTGCGCCGAACGTCAATTCGTTCCGCCGCTTCCTGCCGGACACTTCGGCGCCGGTGAACGTCGAATGGGGCGAAGAAAACCGTACCGTTGGCCTGCGTGTGCCGACTTCAACGCCGGACGCGATGCGCGTGGAAAACCGTTTGCCGGGGGCCGACGCCAACCCTTATCTGGCGATTGCAGCGAGCCTGTTGTGCGGGTATCTGGGAATGGTCGAGCGCGTCGAACCGAGCGCTGCAGTCCAGGGTCGTGCCTATGAGCGCCGCAATCTGCGCCTGCCGATCACCATCGAAGACGCTCTGACGCAGATGGAAGAATGCGAAACCATCGGGCGTTATCTGGGGAGCAAATTCGTCCGCGGTTATGTGGCGGTCAAACGCGCCGAACACGAGAACTTCAAGCGCGTGATCAGCTCGTGGGAGCGAGAGTTCCTGCTGCTCAGCGTCTAGCAAACAAGCTCTCACATGAGACCGCATTCCCCCTGTGGGAGCGGGCTTGCTCGCGAATAGGCCAGCACATCCAACATCACCGCTGACTGACAGACCGCTTTCGCGAGCAAGCCCGCTCCCACAGGGGAATGCTAACGCCTGATAAATCCAAAAATTAGAAGAGGTGTCGTATGCGTCTATTGAAATCCATGGTTCCGGTCGCGCTGGCGTTATTGTTCAGCGCCGTTGTGCAGGCTAAGCCAACGGTCAGCGTCTACAACTGGACCGATTACATCGGCGAGACCACCCTCGTCGACTTCCAGGCGAAAAGCGGGATCAAGGTGATCTACGACGTATTCGATTCCAACGAAACCCTGGAAGGCAAGTTGCTCGCTGGCCGCACCGGGTATGACGTGGTGGTGCCGTCCAACCACTTCCTCGCTCGCCAGGTGAAGGCCGGCGCGTTCCTGAAGCTCGATCGTTCGCAGCTGCCCAACTTCAAGAACCTCGACCCGAAACTGTTGGCGCTGCTGGAGAAAAACGATCCGGGCAACGAACACTCGGTCCCGTACCTGTGGGGCACCAACGGCATCGGCTACAACGTCGACAAGGTCAAGCAAGTGCTGGGCATTGACCGCATTGATTCCTGGGCCGTGTTTTTCGAACCGGAGAACCTGAAGAAACTCAGCCAGTGCGGCGTGTCGATGATGGATTCGGCCGATGAAGTGTTCCCGGCCGTTCTCAATTACATGGGCATGGACCCGCGCAGCGAAAAACCTGAAGACTTCAAAAAAGCTGAAGCGAAGCTGTTGACCATCCGCCCTTACATCACCTACTTCCACTCCTCGAAATACGTTTCAGATTTGGCCAACGGCGACATCTGCGTGGCTTTCGGTTACTCGGGTGACGTGTTCCAGGCTGCGAACCGGGCCAAGGAAGCCAAGAACGGCGTGAACATCGCCTACGCGATTCCCAAGGAAGGCAGTAACTTGTGGTTCGACCTGTTGGCGATTCCCGCAGACGCCAGCAACCAGAAAGAGGCGCATGCTTTCATCAATTACCTGCTCGATCCGCAAGTGATTGCCAAAGTCAGTGCGTCGGTCGGTTACGCCAACCCTAACCCGGCGTCCAAGCAAGACATGGACCCTGAGCTGGTCAACAACCCTGAGGTTTACCCACCCCAGGCAGTCCTCGACAAACTCTACATTTCCACCACCCCGCCCCAGGCGATCATGCGTTTGATGACCCGTTCCTGGAGCAAAGTGAAGTCCAATCAATGAATCAGTACAGCAACGAACATGCTCGCTCCTATTACGCGGCGTCAGCCAATGGAATGGCGCCCTACCCCACACTGGCCGAGGACCTTGAAGCCGATGTCTGTGTGATCGGCGGTGGCTTTACCGGCGTTAACACGGCGATCGAACTGGCGCAGCGCGGGCTCTCGGTGATTCTGCTGGAGGGCCGGCGAATCGGCTGGGGCGCCAGCGGACGTAACGGCGGGCAGCTGATCCGTGGCATCGGCCATGACGTCAGCGGCTTTGCCCGTCATGTCGGTGAAGAAGGCGTGCGTTACCTTGAGCGTGCGGGCGTCGAATCGGTTGCGCTTGTGGGCAACCGCATTCGTGAGCACGGGATTGATTGCGACCTGCGCTGGGGGTTCTGTGAACTGGCCAATACCAAAGCGCAGTTCGTGGCGTTCAAGGCTGAGCAACAAGACCTTGCCGAATCGGGTTACGCCCACGAAACCCGACTCGTCGGGCCGGAGCAGATCCGTCAGCAGGTGGTGAACTCAGGCGTGTATGCCGGTGGTCTCGTCGATATGGGCTCGGGTCACTTGCACCCGCTCAATCTGGTCCTTGGCGAAGCGCTATTGGCGCAATCCTTAGGGGTGAAGATCTTCGAGCAGAGCCCGGTGCTGGAGTTGATCCATGGCAACACGGTGCAGGTTCGCTGTGCCGGCGGCACGGTGCGCGCCGGCAGTCTGGTGCTGGCGTGCAACGCTCACCTGGAAGAGCTCGAACCGAAACTCAGCGGCAAGGTTCTCCCGGCGGGCAGCTACATCATCGCTACCGAGCCGTTGACGCCCGAACAGGCAGCGCAATTGATCCCGCATAACCTGGCGCTCTGCGATCAGAAAGTCGGTCTGGATTACTACCGGCTCTCGGCGGACCGACGCTTGCTGTTCGGCGGCGCCTGCCATTACTCCGGGCGCGATCCGGCGGACATCGAAGCTTACATGCGCCCGCACATGCTCAAGGTCTTCCCGCAACTGGCCAACGTGCGCATCGACTATCAATGGGGCGGCAAGATTGGCATCAGCGCCAATCGCTTCCCGCAGGTCGGGCGCTTGAGCCAGCACCCTAACGTGTTTTACGCCCAGGGTTACTCCGGTCATGGCCTGAACGTGACCCACTGGTGCGCAAAGCTGTTGGGCGAAGCGATCCACGTCGGACACAGTCAGGGCTTTGACGTGTTCAGCGCCGTGCCGCACATGACCTTTCCCGGCGGGCCGATGCTGCGCTCTCCGCTGCTGGCGCTCGGCATGTTCTGGTATCGCCTGCGCGAACTGCTTGGCTGACGATTACAACCACCCCTCCTCTCATGATCGTTCCCACGCTCCCACGCAGAGCGTGGGAATGATCAGACTTATCCTATTGAATAACCTTTTAATTTGCTCAATTGCGAGGTCCTTCTATATTGAGGGAGTGCTCTGACTTCCCTGCGTCCTGGCGAGTGCAGCCTATGGCTACGACTGACCCACTGATCATCTGCGAGCACTGCGACTGCGTGTATCAAAAAGTCACGCTCGCCAAACATCAAAAAACCCTGTGTACGCGCTGCGGCGGCGTGCTTCAGCGCTATAACGGCCTGACGGTGGAACAACGTCTGGCATTGACCTTCACCGCGTTGATGCTGTGGATTTTCGCCAACTTCTACCCCGTCATGAGCATCAGCCTCAAAGGCCTTAAAAACAGCGCAACACTCTGGGATTCGGTGCTGGCCTTGAGTCTGGGGCCGATCACTTTCATCGCCATGGTGGCGGCGATCGCGATGATCATCGCGCCGATTTTCCAGCTGTTGCTGCTTATCTGGGTCCTGAGCTTCGCCCTCGCCTCCCGTCGCTCGCCCGGTTTCAGGTTCTGCATGCGCTGGCTGGAGACCCTCAGGCCCTGGAGCATGCTGGAGGTCTGTCTGCTGGGGGCGATGGTCGCGGTCATCAAACTCGCCGGATTGCTGGATGTGCTGCCCGGCATCGGCCTGTTTGCCCTGGCCATTCTCAGTCTGATGATGATCCGCATCGCAGGACGCGACATCCGTGATCTATGGGACATCTTATGAACAGGCCCCCGGTGGCGAGTGAACTCAACCTGTGCTTGTGCCATAGCTGTGGCCTGGCCTGTGACATGACCGATGAACCTCACGAATGCACACGGTGCGGCGCGCCGCTGCATCGGCGCAAAACCAACTCACTGGCCCGGACCTGGGCCTACATGTTCACTGCCCTGGCGTTTTACGTCCCGGCTAATCTGCTGCCAGTGATGAACACCAAGATGGTCGGCAACGGCGCCGATAGCACGATCATGGGCGGTGTACTGGAGTTCTGGCAGCACGGCGCCTGGGACATTGCCCTGATTATTTTCATCGCCAGCATCGCGGTGCCGGGCATCAAGTTCGTCGCCCTGACGCTGTTACTGGTGACCGTTCAGCGCGACAGCCAATGGGCGAGTAAGCAGCGGTCAACGCTGTACCGTTTCGTCGAGCTAATCGGTTACTGGTCGATGCTTGATGTGATAGTGGTCGCCCTGGTGGCCTCACTGGTGAAGTTTCAAGCCCTGGCCGATATCGAACCGCGCCCGGGCATTCTGTTTTTTGGCCTGGTGGTGGTCTTCACCATGCTGTCGGCGATGAGTTTCGACCCACGCCTGATCTGGGATAAAGAAGAGCGGGACAACCCAAACGAGGAGGTCATGGATGAAGTCGCAAGCCACTGATGGGCCGCAAGCCCCTGGGCAGGCCCCTGTCAAGACCCGCCGCTTCAGCGTTTCGCTGGTATGGATCGTACCGATCGTCGCGGTGCTGGTGGGGCTTTCCCTGGTTGTGCACACCATAATGCAGGAAGGTCCGACCATTACCGTTACGTTCAAAACCGGTAGCGGCCTGACGGCCAACAAGACCGAGGTCAAATACCGCAACGTGGTGATCGGCCATGTCTCGGACGTTGAGCTGAGCAACGATCAGAAGAGCGTCAACGCCACCATCAAACTGTCCAAGCAGGCGGAAACTTTCACCCGCGAAGACTCGCAATTCTGGGTCGTGCGTCCGCGTATTGGCGCCGGCGGGGTGTCGGGTATCGATACCCTGCTGTCCGGGGATTACATTGGCGCCGACATCGGCCAGGCCAACGCTCGTGCAAAAAACTTTATCGGCCTGGAAAACCCGCCTCCGATTACCTATGGCGAGCCGGGCAAGCGCTTCACCCTGCACACTCAGGATCTCGGTTCGCTGGACATTGGCTCTCCGGTTTACTACCGCAAGATTCCGGTGGGGCAAGTGGTGGCTTATGCCCTGAACGCCGACGGCAAAGGGGTCAACATCGAAGTGTTCATCCACGCGCCCAACGATGCCTACGTCACTGAAAACACCCGGTTCTGGAACGCCAGCGGGATCGACGTGAATGTCGGCGCCAACGGCTTCTCGGTGAAAACCGAATCGCTGTCATCGATCCTGGTGGGCGGCATCGCCTTCCGCGCTCCGGAATACAGCCCTAACGATCAACCGGCCGCCGAGGACAAAGCCTACGACCTGTTCGAAGACCAGCTAACCGCCCTCGCCCCGCCCAGTGGCAAGGGGCAATTCTTGAGTTTGCGTTTCGATCAGGCCTTGCGCGGGCTCAGGGTTGGCGCACCGGTGGAATTCCTTGGCATCGAGTTCGGCAGAGTTGTGTCGATCAATCTCGATTTCGACGCGAAAAAGCGCAGTTTTCCGGTCAACGTCGGCATCGTGATCTACCCGCAACGCCTCGGCCAGGCACACATCAAAATGCTCGAGGTCTTGAAGCATGACCCCAACGACGAAGCCGCTGGTGTACGCCTGATCGGCAGCTTCATCGACAACGGTCTGCGGGCCCAGGCCCGGAGCGGCAATCTGTTGACCGGTCAGCTCTACATTGCGCTCGACTTCTACCCCAAAGCGGAGAAAGTCGTGTTCGATCCGACCGCCCGTCCAGTCTCTGTCCCGACCGTTCCTGGCAGCCTCGAACAATTGCAGGAAAAACTCGAGGGCATGGTCAACAAGATCAACCAGCTGCCAATCGAGCGCATCGCCAGCAACCTGGACAGCAACCTCGTCGAACTGCGTAAAGGACTGACGCAATTCAACGCCAAGACCCTGCCCGGCGTGCAGACCACCCTGGCGGATGTCAGCAAGACGCTGCAATCGGCCAGTTCGACCTTGGCCGAAGACTCGCCGCAACGCGAACAATTAGGTCAGACCCTCGACGAACTCGGGCGCATGTCGCGCTCCTTGCGTGAACTCTCGGATTACCTGGGACGGCATCCGGAATCGCTGATTCGCGGTCGCCCCGACAATGCCGCGCCGATGGACCTGCAGGGGCCGCCGCGCAAATGACCACAGGAGCATCACTCATGGTTTATCCGCTGAAAATCAGCTTGGTCACTGCATTGTTGCTACTCGCCGCTTGCCGCGGTGATCCGATTCAATTCCACACCCTGACCCCGGCGCAACCGAGCGGCATTTCAAGGACCAGTGCTGCGGATATCCAGATCGAGGGGCTCAGCGTCCCTCCTCAGGTCGACCGCCCGCAAATCGTGATTCGCCAGGGCAACAGCGGCCTGGCGATCCTCGAAACCGAGTGGTGGGGCGCGAGCCTGTCGGATGAATTGCGCAGTGCCCTGGTCGATCAACTGGTCAACAGCAATCCCCAGCGCAAAATGTCGGTGCGGCTGGACGTGCAGCGCTTCGACTCGATCCCCGGCCAATACGCGCTGATTGACGTCAAATGGCGCCTGCGCAATCTCGGTGAAAGCGAGAACGCGCTGATCACTTGCCGCAGCACGTTGCAGACACCTTCAGGGCCGTCCATCGAAGAACTGGTGATCGCTCAACAGAACAACGTCAAGCGTCTTGCCGCGCTGATTAACCAGGCCGCGAGCGGAATACAAAAAGGGTGTCCATCGGCTTAATTAAGCCATAACGCGATCCGTAGCAGCTGGCGAAGCCTGCGTTCGGCTGCGAAGCAGTCGTCAAACCTGAGCTCGCGGTTTAACTGAATGACCGCAGTGTCTGATTTCACGACTGCTTCGCAGCCGAACGCAGGCTTCGCCAGCTGCTACAAGTGATGCATTACTTCTGAAATTTTGACGCTTTTTTCTCATTTGGCACTTTACATTTGCCGCGCCTTAAACATGCAAATGATTCGTATTGATCTACACTGATCGACGACCCTTCCCCGTCGATTCTGCCGAGCCTGCGCGCACGATTATTAAAAAAACAGGAGCTGCCAACGCATGAGTCCCAACATCCCTTCTTTCCTGAAAACAGCACTGCTGGCCACCGCTTTGCTGAGTGCCGGTCACGTGTATGCAGATGCCGATGGCATCGTGGTCTACAACGCCCAGCACGAAAGCCTGACCAAATCCTGGATCGAGGGCTTCACCAAGGAAACCGGCATCAAGGTCACCGTGCGCAATGGCGACGACACCGAGATGGGCAATCAGATCGTGCAGGAAGGCGCCGCCTCCCCGGCCGATGTGTTCCTGACCGAAAACTCCCCGGCCATGGTGCTGGTCGACAACGCGGGGCTTTTTGCGCCGGTAGCGCCGGCCACCCTGGAACAGGTCGGCAATGCTTACCGGCCGGCCCATGGCAAATGGGTGGGGATCGCCGCGCGCTCCACGGTGTTTGTCTATAACCCGAGCAAACTGCCCGAAGCCGAGCTGCCCAAGTCGCTGATGGACCTCGCCGGCCCGAACTGGAAAGGTCGCTGGGGCGCTTCACCGGCCGGTGCCGACTTCCAGGCCATCGTCGCCGCCGTGCTGGAACTCAAGGGTGAAGCTGCCACCCTGGAGTGGCTGAAAGGGATGAAAACCAACTTTACCGCGTACCGGGGCAACAGCGCCGTACTCAAAGCGGTCAACGCCGGGCAGCTCGACAGCGGCGTGATCTACCACTATTACAGCTTCGGCGACCAGGCCAAGACCGGCGAAAACAGCAAGAACACCGCCCTGCACTACTTCAAGCACAAGGATCCGGGCGCGTTTGTCAGTGTCTCCGGTGGCGGCGTTCTGGCGTCCAGCAAACACAAGGAACAAGCCCAGGCGTTCCTCAAATGGATTACCGGCAAAGATGGCCAGGCCATCCTGAAAACCGGCAAATCGTTCGAATACGCCGTGGGCAAGAACGCTGAATCCAACCCAAAACTGGTGCCTTTGCAGCAACTCGACGCGCCGACAGTCGATGCTTCAAAACTCGACAGTAAAAAAGCCGTGGA
Organism: Pseudomonas sp. Irchel s3h14; assembly: GCF_900187425.1. Classification (GTDB taxonomy): domain Bacteria; phylum Pseudomonadota; class Gammaproteobacteria; order Pseudomonadales; family Pseudomonadaceae; genus Aquipseudomonas. Next base: position 313,847 of record NZ_FYDJ01000004.1, on the reverse strand, counting down.
GCTGATGACTCAGGCGGGACTGCTCTAATTGATGCCTGAAACCTTGCCAGCGGGTGTCGCGGAGGCGATACCCGCGAACTTGCGACGACGATCCCGCGGCCTCTTCGCGGGGCGTGGTGGCGCGTGGGTGATTGGCTTGTCGGTGCTGGTTTCGCTGCTGTCGCTTGTGCCGATTGCCTTCGTCATCGGCGTATCGTTTCAGACAGGCTGGGCGACCCTTGTGCCGCTGGTATTCCGGCCACGGGTCGCTGAATTATTGATCAACACCGTTTTACTGGTGGTGATCACGATTCCGTTGTGCGTTACGTTAGGCCTGACTCTGGCCTGGCTGACAGAGCGCACCAACCTGCCGGGGCGGCGCTGGTGGTCGCTGTTGGCGACCGCGCCGCTGGCGGTGCCGGCGTTCGTGCACAGTTATGCGTGGGTCAGTCTGGTCCCGCCCATTCACGGGCTGTTTGCCGGGGTTCTGGTCTCGGTCATCGCCTACTTTCCGTTCCTCTACCTGCCGATTGCAGCGACCCTGCGCAGGCTCGATCCGGCGATCGAAGACGTTGCCGAATCGCTGGGACTCAAGCCTTGGGCGATATTTTTCCGCGTGGTCCTGCCGCAACTGCGCCTGGCCATCTGCGGCGGCGCGTTGCTGGTGGGCCTGCACTTGCTGGCCGAATATGGCCTGTACGCGATGATCCGCTTCGACACCTTCACCACGGCCATCTTCGATCAGTTCAAATCCACCTTCAACGGCCCCGCCGCCCACATGCTGGCCAGCGTGCTCGCCCTGTGTTGCCTGGTGATGCTGACCGCAGAATCGGCCGCTCGCGGTACGGCGCGTTACGCCCGTGTCGGGCCGGGAAGCGCTCGCGAACAGCGGGTGGTGCGCCTGAAACCCGCAACCACCCTCCTCGCGTTGACCGTACAGATCGCGACCTGCGCGCTGGCGCTAGGCGTGCCACTGGTGACTTTAGGTAACTGGCTGATCGCCGGCGGTACGCAAGTCTGGCAGATGGACGAACTTCTGCCGGCGCTGGAACAAACGCTGCTGCTCGGCGTTGCGGGTGCCGCCCTCACCACCTGCGCCGCCATCCCTATTGCCTGGCTGTCGATTCGCTCTCCGGGCCGGTTGCAACGTGTACTGGAAAGCTGCAACTACATCACCAGTTCGTTGCCCGGGATCGTCGTGGCCCTGGCATTGGTGACCGTCACTATCCATTTCGCCCGGCCGATTTACCAGACGACCATCACGGTGCTGCTGGCGTACCTGCTGATGTTTTTGCCCCGCGCCCTGGTGAGTTTGCGCGCCGGGATCGCCCAGGCACCGGTGGAGCTGGAAAACATGGCCCGCAGCCTCGGCCGCTCGCCCGCCCGGGCATTGTGGCTGATCACCCTGCGTCTGGCCGCGCCCGGCGCTGCCGCTGGCGCCGCGCTGGTGTTTCTGGCGATCACCAATGAGTTGACCGCCACCCTGCTGCTCGCCCCCAACGGCACACGCACCCTGGCCACCGGATTCTGGGCCATGACCAGCGAAATCGACTACGCCGCCGCTGCGCCCTATGCCTTGCTGATGATTTTGCTGTCGCTTCCCTTGACCGGACTTCTTTATCACCAATCCAAACGAACGGCTGGCCGATGAACGCTCTTGAACTTCATTCCATTTCCAAGTCCTACGGCTCCCATCAAGCGCTGGAGAGCATCAACCTGTCGGTGCCAACGGGCAGCCGAACGGTCATCGTCGGCCCGTCCGGTTCTGGAAAAACCACGCTGCTGCGGATGATCGCCGGCTTCGAATTCCCGGACACGGGCCGTCTATCACTCAATGGTCAAACGCTCGTCGACAACACCCACGAAGTCCCGGCGCATCAGCGTTTGATTGGTTATGTTCCCCAGGACGGCGCCCTGTTCCCGCACATGACCGTGGCCGCCAACATCGGTTTCGGGCTTTCGATCAAGGGCGGTGCAAAACAGGAGCGCGTCGCAGAGTTGATGGACAGCGTGGCGCTGGATGCAAACATGGCCAACCGTTGGCCCCATGAACTCTCCGGCGGCCAGCAACAGCGCGTGGCGCTGGCGCGGGCGTTGGCGCAACAGCCGCGCTTGATGTTGCTGGACGAGCCGTTTTCGGCCCTCGACACCGGACTTCGAGGCGCCATGCGCAAAATGGTCGCACGGCTGCTGACCGACGCCGGCGTGACCACCATTCTGGTCACCCATGACCAGAGCGAAGCCTTGTCGTTTGCCGATCAGCTGGCGGTGATGCGCGATGGTCGGCTGGTGCAGTCAGGCCATCCGCTGGATCTTTACCGCTACCCCGAGGATGAACAAACCGCGCTGTTTCTGGGGGATGCCGTGGTCTTGCCCGCCAGAATCGAAGCCGGCTGGGCCCATTGCGAACTCGGTCGGATACCGGTGAACAACCACCGGAACAACAAATCGGCGCAGATCATGCTGCGTCCCGAACAACTGCAACTCGTCAGCATCCAGCCCAGCCCGACCAAGGCTGCCGGGTGTCGCGCCGTCGTGACCGAGCGGGATTTCAGCGGCAATACCTGCACGTTGACGGTGGAATTGGAGTCGTTGGTTGCCGGGCAACAGCCTGGTCGATCATTAATGGTGCGCAGTTCGGGCCTGTATGCGCCGCCCGCCGGCAGTGCGGTTCACGTCTCGACGATCGGCCATGCCCACGTACTGAGCGAATCTTGAACCCCATCGATCAAAGATCGAACCGGTCCACGGCCCGACGCCGTTCGTTGTCATCGCGCACATCGTAGTTGGCCGTGGTCTGGATGTTGCTGTGATGGGCGAGTTTCTGGGCGATCGACAAGTCATATTCCTCAATCACTCGGGTAATGAACGAACGTCGAAAATCATGCGGCATGATTTTCACCCCGACCTGCGCGCCCCGCTGTCGGGCGATGTAATAAATCGCATGTTTGGTGATGCGCTCGCGGGTGATGTGACTGCCGCGGCGGATGCGATTGAACAGGAACGAGTCGTCCACTTCACCTTCCTTCAGTAGCGAGCGCCGCAGTTCCAGCCAGTCATTGAGTTTGGCGAACGCCCAGGCCGGTGCGTACTTGATCAATTGCTTGTTGCCCTTGGCGGTCACACGAAGGCTGCGCTCGGCGAAATCGACCTGGTTCAGGTCCAGGTTCACCGATTCCGATTTGCGCATGCCCGAGCCATACAAAATTCCGATGATCGCCGCATCCCTCAACCCTTGTGGCCGTGGATCGGCAGCACAGACCGCCATCAATTCCTGGATCAGCGTGCGCCTGAGGTTGCGCCCCTGGGACAATCGCGTGCCGGCAATCCCTTTCACCGAACGCATTTTCAGCAAGTGTTCCTGACTGATCAGGCTCATGCGCCACGCTTCGTTCATTACCCCGCGCACTGCGTTGACGTACAGCGAAGAGGTGTTCGGCGCGTAGCCGTCGGTGCGCAAGGTGGCCACCAGCGCGATGACATCTTCCGGTTGCAGGTTGTGCCAGGGAATCTCCTCGACGTTCATGTCTTCGAAGCCCAACCGGTCAGCGGCGTCCTGCAACACGTAACGCATGGTCAGTTGGCTGGAGGGTGCCAGACGCGCCAGGTACAGGGTCAGCGGGTTGGTCTTTGAAGGGATTGAGTCGGTAGCGGGTAAGTCAATCAAACGAAACGGCCTTAATGTGGAAACAGTTCATTAAACAACTAAGGATTGAAACATCCTTCATATAAAGCGGGACACTTCTGTAGGACTTTCTACTAAAAAACTCGATGAACGGCAGAAGTCTGAACAGTGGCTGTATGACTTTCAGATAAACGATTCGCCGACCGGGTTTTCATGTTCCTTTGACAAAATCAGGCATAACCTTCAATCAATCCGGTGAGCCTCGATGGGCTCCCAACCTGCCGGCCACGGCTGTAAAAGTCAAACACAGCGTGTGCCTGGCAGTTAGCTAAATCATTGAAATCACGTTTCTTTCGGCATTTACGCTGAAGGACGGCTTACGCCCCGAGGTTCTCCATGAGTCAGGCTTTTCTCCCATTCTCCCGCCCCAGTATCGGCGATGAAGAAATGGCCGCCGTAGAGCAAGTATTGCGTTCCGGCTGGATCACTACCGGGCCGAAAAATCAGGAACTGGAAGAGCAATTCGCCAACTACGTGGGATGTCGCCATGCCGTGGCACTGTCCTCGGCCACCGGCGGTATGCACATCACGTTACTGGCATTGGGCATTGGTCCTGGCGACGAAGTCATAACGCCGTCCCAGACCTGGGTGTCCACTGCCAACATGATCTGCCTGCTGGGCGCGACACCGGTGTTCGTCGACGTTGATCGCGACACGTTGATGAGTGACCTGACCAGCATCGAAGCCGCGATCACGCCGCGCACCCGAGCCATTATTCCGGTGCATTACGCCGGTGCCGCGTTCGATCTCGATCCGCTTTATGCGTTGGCCGACAAATACGGCATCCCCGTCATCGAAGATGCCGCTCACGCCGCAGGCACCTTCTACAAAGGTCGGCATGTCGGCGCGAAAGGCACGGCGATCTTCTCCTTCCACGCGATCAAGAACATGACCTGCGCCGAGGGCGCCATGTTCGTCAGTGACGATGAAGTCCTGGCCAATCGTGTGCGCCTGCTCAAGTTTCACGGCCTTGGCGTCGACGCCTACGACCGCATGACCCACGGGCGCAAACCTCAGGCTCAGGTGATCGAGCCGGGCTTCAAATACAACCTGGCGGACATCAATGCCGCCATCGCCCTGGTGCAGCTGGAGCGCCTGGACCAGATCAATGCCAAGCGTACCGAACTGGCCCGCGCCTACCTGCAGCGCCTCGAAGGATCAAAGGTGCAGCCGTTGGCGATTCCGGCGTACCCACAGCGGCACGCTTGGCACCTGTTCATCCTGCGTATCGACACCGAGCGCTGCGGGTTGGACCGTGAAGCGTTCATGAAGGCCCTGCAAACGCAGAACATCGGCACCGGCATTCACTTCATCGCCACCCACCTGCACACCTACTACCGCCAGCGTTTTCCCAACATTTACCTGCCCAACACCGAATGGAACTCGGCACGGTTGTGCTCGATTCCGTTGTTTCCCGACATGACCCTCGATGACGTCGATCGTGTGGTCGGTGCCATTGAAAACGTTATGGACTCAAGCCTGTGAAACCTTACCCGATCCGCTGCGTGTCGATCGTCATCCCGGTCTACAACGAGCAAGACAGCCTGCCGGAATTGCTCCGGCGCACCGAAGCCGCGTGTCAGCAATTGCACCATGACTACGAGATTGTGTTGGTCGATGACGGTAGCCGCGATGACTCGGCGCAGATCCTCGAAGCCGCCGCCAATCGCGAGTGCAGCCCGGTGGTGGCGGTCATTCTCAACCGCAACTATGGCCAGCACGCGGCAATCATGGCTGGTTTTGAGCAGTGCAAAGGTGATGTGGTTATTACCCTCGACGCCGACCTGCAAAACCCACCCGAAGAGATTCCGCGATTAGTGGCTCAGGCCGAGTTGGGATATGACGTGGTCGCCACCGTGCGCAACAACCGTCAGGACTCGGCGCTGCGCCGCTGGCCCTCGAAGCTGATCAATCTGGCGGTGCAGCGCTCCACTGGCGTCGCCATGAGCGACTACGGCTGCATGCTCCGTGCTTACCGGCGAACCATCGTCGACGCCATGCTCGCCTGCCGCGAGCGCAGCACCTTCATCCCGATCCTCGCCAACAGCTTCGCCCGGCACACCACGGAAATTGTAGTGATGCATGCCGAGCGTGAACACGGGGAGTCCAGGTACAGCCCCATGCGCCTGGTCAACCTGATGTTCGACCTGATCACCTGCATGACCACCACGCCCCTGCGTTTGCTGAGCATTGTCGGTTTCGGCATGGCGGCGCTCGGCTTGATGTTTGCCACGGCGTTGATCGTGTTGCGCCTGGTTTTCGGCGCTGGATGGGCGGGCGACGGGACATTCGTGCTGTTCGCTGTGCTGTTCGTTTTCACCGGTGGCCAATTCATCGGCATGGGCCTGTTGGGCGAGTACCTGGGTCGCATGTACAGCGACGTGCGCGCCCGCCCCCGGTTCTTTATCGAAAAGGTCCTGCGTAGCCAGCCTGCTACCCCTGCTCCCGTGGTCACGGTTGACGGCCTCACTTCCACTTCTTCCGATCAGGTTCTCTCATGAGCGCAAACGCTGTTGTCTTCGCCTATCACGATATCGGCTGTGCCGGCATCGAAACCCTGCTCAACTCGGGCTTTGAAATTGCCGCCGTGTTTACCCACGCCGATGATCCGAAGGAAAACGCGTTTTACGGCTCGGTTGCGCAACTGTGTGCACGCAAGGGCATCCCGGTGCACGCCCCGGACGATGCCAACCACCCGCTGTGGATCGAGCGCATCAGCAAGCTCAACCCGGATTACCTGTTCTCGTTCTACTACCGTCACCTGCTGAGCGAACCGCTGTTGGCCACCGCCAGCAAAGGCGCCTTCAACCTGCACGGTTCGTTGTTGCCGCGTTACCGTGGACGCGCGCCAGCCAACTGGGTACTGATCAACGGTGAAACCGAAACCGGCGTGACCCTGCACCGCATGGTCAAACGGGCCGATGCCGGCGCAATCCTCGCCCAGAAAACGGTTGCGATTGAGCGCAGCGACACGGCGTTGAGCCTGCACGGTAAATTGCGCGTGGCCGCCACCGACCTGCTGCGCGACACGCTACCGGCGTTGCTTCAGGGCAAAATCAGCGAAACCCCACAGGACGAATCCCAAGCCACGGTGTTTGGCCGTCGAACCCCGGCCGACGGAAAACTGCTCTGGAACAAACCGGCGGAAGAACTGTTCAATCTGGTTCGCGCAGTGACTCAGCCTTATCCAGGTGCTTTCTGCGCCGTGGGCGAGCACAAGCTGATTGTCTGGAGCGCAGAAGTCGCCAAAGGCAACGACGGTCAAGCGCCTGGTCGCGTCATCAGCGTCGACCCACTGCGTATTGCCTGCGGCGAAGATTCCCTGGTGATCACCGCCGGCCAGCGCAACGACAACGGCCTGTACCTCAGTGGCCCGCAACTGGCTAGCGAACTGGGACTGGTGGACGGTTCCGTACTGCGTGGCGCCGAGTCCGGTCGCGCACCGCGTCGCACTCGCGTGCTGATCCTCGGCGTCAACGGCTTCATCGGCAATCACCTGTCCGAGCGCCTGCTGCGCGACGACAAGTACGAAGTGTATGGCCTGGACATCGGCTCGGATGCCATCGAGCGTCTGCGCAGTCACCCGAACTTCCACTTCGTCGAAGGCGACATCAGCATCCACTCCGAGTGGATCGAATACCACATCAAGAAGTGCGACGTGATCCTGCCACTGGTGGCGATCGCCACGCCGATCGAATACACCCGCAACCCGCTGCGGGTGTTCGAGCTGGACTTTGAAGAGAACCTGAAACTGGTTCGCTACTGCGTCAAATACAACAAACGCGTGATCTTCCCGTCGACTTCCGAAGTGTATGGCATGTGCCAGGACCAGAACTTCGACGAAGACACCTCCAACCTCATCGTCGGGCCGATCAACAAGCAGCGCTGGATCTACTCGACTTCCAAGCAACTGCTCGACCGGGTGATCTGGGCCTACGGCCAGAAAGGCCTGAACTTCACGCTGTTCCGTCCCTTCAACTGGATGGGCCCTCGCCTCGACCGCCTGGACTCGGCGCGTATCGGCAGTTCCCGCGCGATCACTCAGCTGATCCTCAACCTGGTGGAAGGCACACCGATTCGCCTGTTCGATGGCGGTGAGCAAAAACGCTGCTTCACCGACATTGCCGACGGCGTGGAAGCTTTGGCGCGGATAATCGACAACGACAACGATGCCTGCAACGGCCAGATCATCAACATCGGCAATCCGGACAACGAAGCCAGCATCCGCCAGTTGGGTGAAGAGCTGTTGCGTCAGTTCGAAGCGCACCCGTTGCGCGACAACTTCCCGCCGTTCGCCGGGTTCCGCGATGTCGAAAGCAAAGCGTTCTACGGCACCGGTTATCAGGACGTGTCGCACCGCAAACCGAGCATCGCCAACGCCAAGCGCCTGCTGGACTGGACGCCGACCGTGCAGATGAGTGAAACCATCGGCAATACTCTGGATTTCTTCCTGCGCGAGGCCATGCTCGAAATCGCGGAGCACTCTACAGAAGAAGCATGCTAATGCAGGCGGGCCTGCGGATTGATGTCGACACTTACCGAGGCACCCGCGAGGGGGTGCCGCGACTGCTGGAAATGCTTGAAGAAGCACAGGTCAAGGCGACGTTTTTCTTCAGTGTCGGGCCGGACAACATGGGGCGTCACTTATGGCGTCTGATCCGCCCGCAATTTCTCTGGAAAATGCTCCGCTCCAACGCGTCCGGCCTGTACGGCTGGGACATCTTGCTGGCCGGCACCGCGTGGCCCGGCAAACCGATCGGCCGTGATCTTGGGCATTTGATGCGTCAAACCGTGGCAGCCGGGCATGAAGTCGGCCTGCACGCCTGGGATCATCACGGCTGGCAGGCCAATGCCGGGCGCTGGAGCGACAAGCAGCTGATCGAGCACCTTCGTCGGGGCGTCGACACCCTCGCCGACATCCTCGGGCAAAACGTCGAATGCTCGGCGTCCGCCGGGTGGCGGGCAGACGAGCGTGTGATCGAGGCCAAGCAGGCATTCAGCTTTCGCTACAACAGCGATTGCCGGGGCCAGAGCCTGTTCCGACCGCGATTGGCCGATGGTGGCTTGGGAGCGCCGCAGATTCCGGTGGACCTGCCGACGTTCGATGAGGTGGTCGGTCCCAGCGTGGCGGCCAAGGACTTCAACGCCTTCATTCTTGAGCGCTTCAGCCCCGAAAAACTCAACGTCTACACGATCCACGCCGAAGTAGAAGGGATTCTGATGGCCAACGATTTCCGCAAACTGCTGGCCGATGCGCACCAGCGAGGCATCCATTTTCAACCCTTGGGCGATCTGCTGCCCGAAGCCCCCGACACCTTGCCGGTTGGCCGAGTGCTACGCGGCGCGCTTGAAGGGCGCGAAGGCTGGTTGGGAGTGCAAGGCGTATGAGCAAGCGCTGGGCATTGCCGTTGTTGCTGGCCATCTTCGCTCTGGCGTACCTGCTGCCACTGGGCAGCCATGGCTTATGGATTCCAGACGAAACCCGTTACGCCCAGATCAGCCAGGACATGCTCCTGAGCGGTAACTGGGTGTCGCCGCATTTCATGAGCCTGCGCTATTTCGAAAAACCGGTGGCCGGTTACTGGATGATCGCCATTGGCCAGGCGCTGTTTGGTGACAACCTGTTCGGTGTCCGTATCGCGTCGGCCATGAGCACCGGGCTTAGCGTGTTGCTGTGCTACCTGATTGCCCGCAGGCTCTGGAACGAGCCGCGCAAAAGCTTCGCCTGCGCGCTGCTCTACATGAGTTTCACGATCGTTGCCGGCCAGGCCGGTTACGCCAACCTCGATCCGCAATTCACCTTCTGGGTCAATCTGAGTCTGATTGCCTTGTGGTTTGCCCTGGACAGCGTCAGCCGTGGCCAGCGCCTGATCGGTTGGGCGGTGTTGGGCCTGGCCTGCGGCATGGGGTTCATGACCAAGGGTTTTCTTGCCTGGCTGCTGCCGGTGCTGATCGCCCTGCCCTGGATGATCTGGCAAAAACGCTGGCGTGAACTGCTGATCTACGGTCCGTTGGCGATTGTCGTGGCCATCGCCGTCAGCATGCCGTGGGCCTTGGCCGTGCACGCGCAGGAGCCCGATTACTGGCGGTTCTTCTTCTGGCACGAACACATTCGCCGCTTCGCCGGCGACGATGCCCAGCATGACGCGCCGTGGTGGTTCTATTTGCCGTTGCTGGTGGCGTTCAGTCTGCCGTGGGCGGCATTGCTGCCGTCGGCGCTGAAGCAAGCGTGGGACACACGACGCCAGGCCAACATCGCTTTTCTGCTGCTGTGGCTGCTGATGCCGCTGATTTTTTTCAGCCTGAGCAACGGCAAGCTGCCGACCTACATCCTGCCGTGCCTGTTGCCGTTGGCGTTGCTGCTGGGGCACGCACTGGCAGACCGTTTGAAGCTGGAGCAAGGCCGGGTACTGGGCCTCAATGGTCTGCTGAACCTGATGCTGGGCCTGACAACCCTGCTGGCCCTGGTCTACCTGCAACTGAAAAAACCGCTCTACAACCATGAACTGCACAACCTGGTGCTGGTGTTCATCGGCCTGACCGGCTGGATCATGGCCAACCTGCTGCAAGCCTTCAGACCCTTGCAATGCTGGGCGGCGCCGGCCTTCGGCAGTCTGCTGCTGATCGCCCTGTTGCCGGCCGGGCTGCCCGATTCGGTGGTCGCCAACAAGATGCCCGACCAATTCATCCTCGAGCATGCCCAGGAACTCGGCCAGACCGACCAGTTGCTGAGCAACGACCTGGGTGCTGCCGGGGCGTTGGCCTGGCGTCTGAAACGCCCGGACGTGGCGTTGTACAACACGATAGGCGAATTGAAATATGGCCTCGCCTATCCTGACGGCGCACAGCAGCAAGTCGACCCGAACCAGGTTCAAGCGTGGATGCGCAACGCCCGCCAGAGCGGCTCGGTCGGCGTGGTCATGCGCGTCAAAGGTGACGACGAATTGCGCGAAATCGAACGGCTGCCCAAGGATGGCAAGCGCTATGAACAAGGCAACATTGTGATTCTGATCTTTCCTCAGGAGGCGTCATGAGCCTGTTACTGCTCTTGGCCGCCTGCCTGCTGACCTGCCTGGGCCAGATCGCCCAGAAGTACGCCGTGGAAAGCTGGCGCGACAAGGCGTCGGACTGGACCGAGAAACTGCGCTCGCCGTGGCTGTGGCTGGCGCTCGCCGCGTTGGGATCGGGCTTGCTGGTGTGGTTGTTGGTGTTGCAGCGCCTCGAGGTCGGCATCGCCTACCCGATGCTGAGCCTCAATTTCGTGCTGATCACCCTGGTCGCCCGCTTCGTTTTCCACGAAACCATCGACCGTCGCCACTGGTTGGGTGTGGCGCTGGTGATCGGTGGCGTGGTGCTGTTGGGGCAACACACATGAACCTGCGTCGCGGAATCATCTTCGCGCTGGGCAGCGTGCTGCTGGTCAGTGCCGCGCAACTGGGCATGCGCTGGAGCATGAGTCGCCTGCCATCGCCCGAACACTGGCTCACCACCAGCATCGATCTGTCCGCTGTCGCCGTGGTGCTGGTCGCCATTCTCGCTTACGCCCTGTCGATGCTCTGCTGGCTCGCCGCCCTGCGGGATTTACCGCTGGGCCGGGCCTATTCGCTGCTGAGTATCAGCTATGCGCTGGTGTACCTGCTGGCCGCCAGCCTGCCGCTGTTCAACGAAGCGTTCAGCCTTTCAAAAAGTCTCGGGGTGGCCCTGGTCATCCTCGGCGTCATCACCATCAACTCTCGCCCTGCTCTCGCGTCCGAACTCAGGAGTGCCTCATGAAAATCAGTGTATTTGGTAGCGGTTACGTTGGCCTGGTGCAAGCGGCTGTCCTGGCTGAAGTCGGCCACGACGTGGTCTGCATGGACATTGACGAGAAGAAAGTCGAACTGCTGCAACAAGGCCACGTGAGTATTTTCGAACCTGGGCTGGCCAGCCTGGTGCGCGAAAGCCTGGAGGCCAATCGTCTACAATTCACCACTGACGAGAAGTTTGCGGTACAGCATGGTCAGGTGTTGTTTATCGCCGTCGGTACGCCATCCCGGGACGATGGTTCGGCGGATCTGCGGTATGTGTTGTCGGTGGGCGAAGCCGTGGCGCGTCACCGTGAACAACCGGTGATTCTGGTGGAGAAATCCACGGTACCGGTGGGCACGGGTGACACCTTGCGCGCGCATATCGACAAGTGCCTGATCAAGGTCGGCCGCTTGCTGAAATTCGATATCGTCTCCAACCCGGAGTTTTTGAAAGAAGGCTCTGCCGTGGCCGATTGCCGGCGCCCGGACCGGATCGTCATCGGCTGCGAACGCGATGAGGTGCGTGACGTGATGCGCGACCTCTACGCGCCCTTCAACCGCAATCATGACCGGATCATGTTCATGGACCTGCGCAGCGCCGAGCTGACCAAGTACGCCGCCAATTGCATGCTGGCGACCAAGATCAGCTTCATCAACCAGATCGCCGAACTGGCCGAACACCTGGGCGCCGACATCGAATCGGTGCGCCTGGGCATCGGCGCCGATTCGCGCATTGGCTACCACTTCATCTACCCCGGCTGCGGTTATGGCGGCTCGTGCTTTCCCAAGGACATGCGCGCGCTGATCCACAGCGCCGAAGAGGCGCATTGCTCCAGCGATCTGCTGCAAGCGGTGGAAGCGATCAACCAGCGTCAGAAGCACAAGCTGTTCGAGCGCATCAACGCGTTCTACAAGGGCGATTTGCGCGGCAAGACCTTTGCCGTGTGGGGGCTGGCGTTCAAACCGAACACCGACGACATGCGCGATGCTCCGAGCCGGGTGCTGCTGGAATCGCTGTGGGCTGCCGGGGCCAATGTCCGCGCGTTCGACCCGGAAGCCATGCAAGAAACCCAGCAGCTGTATCCCGATGAATCGAGGTTGATGCTGATGGGCACACCGGAGTCGGTATTGTCCGGCGCTGACGCGTTGATCATCTGCACCGAATGGCAGCAGTTCAAAGCCCCGGATTTCAGCCTGATCCAGCAGCGGCTCAACGCACCGGTGATCTTTGACGGACGTAACCTGTACGACGCTGACCGCCTGGCCCGCGCTGGCTTCATGTACTTCCCGATGGGTCGTGGTGAATCGCGCAACTTGCCGATTCCGCATCAGCAGTGGCCCGCTGCTTCGGTCGTCGCTTGAGTGCGATGTCACCCGCAATCCTCCGCCAGTCCCTGGGGGTGGCGCAAGGTCGGGTATTCGAGTGGTTGCGGGGGTTGATGCAAGGGGTGTGGTTGTTGATCACGGTTCTATTGGTCGTTGGATTGATGGTGGCTCACCGACGTTTTTCCGAGCAAATGCCGGCGCTGACTGCAATTCTGATTATTCTTGGCGTGCTGCAAGTCATTGCGCTGGCGGTGCTTTTTCGGCCCGGCTGGCGGGTTCAGACACTGCCTTTTGCGCGGTCCTGGCGTTGTGGTCAGTCTACATTCTGGTATTCGAACCGGTCGAACGCCGACTCTACGACACCCAAACCTTCAGCCGCGCGGCATTCTCGCTTGTCCAGAAAGACCCGGCGCCTCTGGTGCTGCATGCCATGGGTAAAGACGCCAAGGCGATCAAGTTCATGGTCAACATCGAGCAGGACTTGCAGCCGGTTTTCACCGAATCGGCCCAAGAATTGGAAAACCTTCAGGGGCCGCATTGGCTGATGATGGATGAAAGCGACTACCGCGCCCTGCAGGGCACGCCGTTGGGTGCATTGCCGCCCATTTTGAGCGGTCGTTTCGACAAAAACGATTACATCCTGCTGCACCTAAATCCCCTGTAGCAGCTGCCGAGCCTGCGAGGCTGCGTTCGGCGACGCAGTCGTCGCAAGACCTGCGCATGAGGTCTTCCTGAAACACCGCGTTGCCTGGGTTCACGACGACTGCGTCGTCGAACGCAGCCTCGCAAGCTCGACAGCTGCTACAGTCGCCCGCATGAATTTCATTATTCGCCGTGCCCGACTTTCCGACGCCTCCGACCTCCCCGCCATCGAGCGTTCGGCGGCTGAACTGTTTCGCTGCGACCCTTCGCTGGCCTGGCTTGCCGATGCGCAGGTGACCGATGCCGAACAACATCGCCGGGCAATCGAGACGGATGAGGTTTGGGTCGCGCAATCCCCTGATGGCGTACTTATGGGGTTTCTCAGCGCTGTTGAAGTCGACAACGAACTGCATATTCAGGAACTGTCCGTCAGACAACACTTTCAGGGCCGGGGCGCGGGTCGCAAGTTACTGTTAACCGCGGTTGAACATGCCCGGGATCGAGAACTCTACGGTCTGACGCTGACCACGTTCCGCGACTTGCCGTGGAATGAACCGTTTTATCAGGGCATGGGCTTTGAAACATTGAGCCCTGCACAATTGGGCCCGCGATTAGCGACTGTATTAAACGACGAAGTCGCCCACGGCTTATCCGGTGAACGGCGGTGTGCGATGCGTTTGCGCCTTAGAGCGGCGCCTTCAAATCAACCCCCAACGCCCGGGCAAACGCCTTGACCAACGGACTGCGCACGGTGTTGTGACGAAGGATCAGATTGAACGGCGTGACGATGTTGATGAGGTCCGGACGCACCGCCCGGAACTGCCCCTGCGCCACCAGCGACGCGGCGTAATGCTGGGGAAGAAAACCCACGAAACGCCCGGTCTTGATCAACAATGCCACCGCTTCGACCTGGCTGGCCGAGGCGGAAAAGCTGTCGTAGTGAGCAAAATTCAGTTTGTCCCGATGGATCGCATAGCGGTGGTTGATGCACTCGTAATCCTTGAGCACATGACTGCCGATTTCTTCGTCCGGCACCGTAAATAACGGATGACCGACCGCGCAATAAACTTCGGAACGTTCTTCATAAAGCGCGTAGTAATCAAACTCTTCGCGCTTCTGATACACCGGCACGATCCCCGCCACTAACCGTCCCTCTACCACGCCTCTTTCCACTTCATCCAGCTGAGAGGCTTGAAGTTGGAACCTGACTTTAGGCGATGTCTCATTAATTATTCTAAGCGCAGCAACTAACGGCGAATTAACATCGGAAATCGTATTATCAATAACCCCCACACCAAGGTCACCGATCAGTTCGTTTTGCGCTGAACTAAGCCGATCACGAAAGTTGTCGACCGAGGCAAATAAATCAATGGACGCCTGATACACCAGACGGCCTTCTTCGGTCAGGTGAAACCCCTCGCGGCCGCGGGTGCACAGGCGCATGCCGATGCGGATCTCCAGGTCGGAGATCTGTTTGCTGATGGCTGCCAGTCCCACATTCAGCTCGTTCTGGGCGGCACTGAAGCCGCCGGCCTCGACCACGGCCTTGAACACTTTGAGCAGTTTGAAGTCCAGACCGCTGAGGGTCAGCGGTGCCCGATGGCCCGTTTTCAACGGCGGGTTTCCGGAATTGGAAAGTGGGGTTTCCATAATGCCTATTTACCTCTGGCGCCCTATTCAACAACCTGTGTCCAACAACAAAAATAGTGCTGGTAAATAATAATGACCACAGAAAACCAGGCTTGGCAACCGCTAATAAATCCCGCACATCAGTGCCAACTCACTGATTTCGAACTATTAAAAGCTGACACTTCGATCAGCTCTCGCAACGATGCAACTGCGCTTTTCCCCTGCCCTTGAATAATGTTTAGGCCAAACCATGCCCAATTGATTTGTGGCGAGTGTTTCAGGCCCGGCACACTGATTTCAGTTCGCTTTACCGACGAGGAAAACAACAATGTCTCAAACCACCGACCGTCTCTGGGGTACTCGCTTCAAAAGCGGCCCGTCCGAAGCCCTGGCGGCCTTGTCCCGTTGCCCCGAACGCTACTTTCGCCTCACCCCGTATGACCTCGCCGGTTCCAAGGCGCATGCCCGTGAATTGCAGCGCGCCGGGCTGCTGAGCGAACAAGAAACCCAAACCATGCTCGACGCCCTCGAGCGTATCGGCGATGACTTTCGCGCCGGCAGCATCGCACCGACCCTGGACGACGAAGACGTCCACACCTTTATCGAACGCCTGCTGACCGAACGCCTCGGCGCCCTCGGCGGCAAGCTGCGCGCCGGCCGTTCACGCAACGACCAGACCGCCAACGACCTGCGCCTGTTCCTGCGTGATCACGTCCGCACCCTGGCCGTTGAAGTGCTGGCCCTGCAACAAGCGCTGGTGGATCAGGCCGAGCAACACATCGAAAGCATCTGCCCAGGGTTCACTCACTTGCAGCAGGCCCAGCCGATCGTCTTCGCTCACCACTTGCTGGCTCACGCCCAGTCGATGCTGCGTGACGTGCAACGCCTGGTGGACTGGGACGTGCGCACTTCGTTGTCGCCACTGGGTGCTGCGGCCATGGCCGGTTCCGCCATCGCTCGCCTGCCGCAGCAGTCGGCCAAGGAAATGGGTTACAGCGGCGTGTGTGAAAACTCCATCGACGCCGTGGCCAGTCGCGATCACGTTGCCGAGTTCCTGTTCATTGCCAGCATGCTCGGGATCAACATTTCCCGCCTCGCCGAGGAGTTCTGCCTGTGGTCGTCGCGGCAATTTCGCTGGGTCGCACTGGACGATGCCTACGCCACCGGCAGCTCAATCATGCCGCAGAAGAAAAACCCGGACATTGCTGAACTGGCACGCGGCAAGGCGGGTCGCCTGATCGGCAACCTGACCGGCCTGCTCTCCACCCTCAAATCCCTGCCGCTGTCGTACAACCGCGACTTGAGCGAAGACAAAAACGGCGTGCTCGACAGTGTCGACACCCTGTTGCTGGTGCTGCCAGCCATGGCCGGGATGGTCGCGACCATGAAGGTCAACGTCGAAGAGCTGCGTCGTCAGGCGCCACTGGGTTTCACCCTCGCCACCGAAGTCGCCGACTGGCTGGCCATGCGCGGCGTGCCGTTCAAGGAAGCCCACGAAATCACCGGTGCGCTGGTCCAGGCCTGCGAGAAACACGACATCGAATTGTGGGAAGCCTCGCCAGCGTTGTTGGCCGAGATTGACCCGCGCCTGACTGCTGAAGTGCGCGAGAGCCTGACCCTCGAAGCCGCCATCGCCGCCCGCAGTGGCTGGGGCGGCACCGCGCCGCAACAGGTGCGCGAGCAGATCGGCCGCTTGAAAACCGCCCTCGCCGCGCAGCAGCAATGGACCGAGAACTATCAAGGTTTCCGCCTCTGATAGACAACGCAAAACCTGTAGGAGCCGAGCTTGCTCGCGATGGCGGTGTGTCAGGAGACACAGATGCCAGCTGACCCGCCGCCATCGCGAGCAAGCTCAGCTCCTACAAGGATTGTGGTTGGCCTGAATTACCAAGTGTACGGAGAAACAACATGAGCCAGACTCAGGCAGAACGACTCCAGTCGGAGCGCAAACTGGCGGAAAACCAGTTCGATATCACCCAGTACCACCATGTGCCACGGCGCTACTACGGGCGGATTTTCTTCGCAACCGTCATCGTCATTGCGATTCTCGGGCTGGTGCGGGCCTTCGCCGAAGGCAAGATCGAGTGGTCCTACATCGGCCAGTTCCTCACGTCCCAGGCGATCATGTGGGGCTTGCTCAACACCATCGTCATGGCGGTGCTGGCGATGGCGCTGGGCATTGTCTTCGGGGTGATCACCGCGATCATGCGCATGTCGGCCAACCCGATCCTGCGCTACGTGGCGGTGACCTACACCTGGCTATTTCGCGGTACGCCACTGATTCTGCAACTGCTGTTGTGGTTCAACCTGGCGCTGATTTTCCCCACCATCGGCATCCCCGGCCTGTTCGAAATGGACACCGTGAGCCTGATGACGCCGTTCGTGGCCGCCCTGCTCGGTTTGAGCATCAACCAGGGCGCCTACACCGCCGAAGTGGTGCGTGCCGGCCTGCTGTCGGTGGACACCGGCCAGTACGAAGCCGCCAAATCGATCGGCATGCCGCGCCTGCAAGCGCTGCGCCGGATCATCCTGCCGCAAGCCATGCGGGTCATCATTCCGCCGGTCGGTAACGAGTTCATCGGCATGGTGAAAATGACCTCGCTGGCGAGCGTTATCCAGTACTCGGAAC
Organism: Pseudomonas sp. Irchel s3h14; assembly: GCF_900187425.1. GTDB lineage: Bacteria > Pseudomonadota > Gammaproteobacteria > Pseudomonadales > Pseudomonadaceae > Aquipseudomonas. Next base: position 296,170 of record NZ_FYDJ01000004.1, on the reverse strand, counting down.
TGCTCTACAACGCCCAGAACATCTACTACGCCAACGCCCGGGTCATGGAGCTGCTGATCGTCGCCGGTATCTGGTACCTGGCCACCGTCACCGTCCTGTCCTTCGGTCAAAGTCGTCTGGAGCGTCGTTTCGCTCGCGGCGCCGGCAAGCGTTCTTGAGGAGTTCAACATGAGAAGCATCGTCAAGGCCGTGAGCCTGAACAAGTACTACGACCATTTCCACGCCCTCAAGGACGTCAACATCGAAGTCGAGCAAGGCGAAGTGCTGTGCATCATCGGCCCGTCCGGCTCCGGCAAAAGCACCTTGCTGCGGTGCATCAATCAGCTGGAAAAAATCGACAAGGGCGGCCTGTGGGTCGACGGCGAACTGGTGGGTTACCGGATCGTCGGCAACAAACTGCACGAACTCAACGAGTCGCAGATCGCCCGTCAACGCCTGTCCACCGGCATGGTGTTCCAGCGTTTCAACCTGTTCCCGCACATGACTGTGCTGCAAAACATCATCGAAGGGCCGTGCCAAGTGCTCAAGCGTTCGCCCAAAGAGGCGCACGAAGAAGCCGTGGAACTGCTCGCTCGCGTCGGCCTGGCCGACAAGCGCAACAGCTACCCGATCGAACTCTCGGGTGGTCAGCAACAACGCGTCGCCATTGCCCGTGCACTGGCCATGCGGCCCAAGCTGATGCTGTTCGATGAACCCACTTCGGCACTCGACCCGGAACTGGTCGGTGAGGTGCTGTCGGTGATGCGCGACCTCGCGCAGACCGGCATGACCATGATCGTCGTCACCCATGAACTGGGCTTCGCTCGCGAAGTCTCCAACCGCATGGTGTTCATGGACGAAGGACAGATCGTGGAGGCTGGAAGCCCCGAAGAAATACTAATAAGTCCGCAAAACCCGCGCACCCAAAGCTTCATTTCTGCCGTTCGAACCTAAGGGCCGTGCTTGGAAAACAAGAGCCGCCTCACAACACTCATAAGAGAACGACCATGAAGAACATAGTTATCCCAGCAGTACTCGCAGGCGTTATGGCATCCGGTTTCACCTGGGCCGCCGAACTACCGGCCAGCATCAAGGAAAAAGGCGAGGTCGTGGTAGCGATCATGCCGAACTACCCGCCGATGGACTTCAAGGACCCGGCCACCAACACCCTCACCGGTCTCGACGTTGACCTCGGCAACGCCCTGGCCGAACGTCTGGGCGTGAAGATCAAATGGCAGGAAACCGGCTTCGAGCAAATGATCAATGCGCTGACCACCGACCGCGTGGACATGGTGATGTCGGGCATGACCGACACCGCCGAACGTCAGGCCAGCGTGACCTTCGTTGACTACTTCACCAGCGGTCCGCAGTTCTACACCTTGCAGAAGAACAAGGATTTCAACGAGATCATCGACCTGTGCGGCAAGAAAGTCGGCACCAGCCGCCGCACCACCTTCCCGGCGGAAATCGCCGAGTGGAGCAAGGCCAATTGCGAAGCTGCCGGCAAGCCTGCGATCAACGTGATCGGCACCGAAGGCTCGGCCGATGCCCGCGCGCAACTGCGTCAGAGCCGTATCGACGCGGCCATGCAGGGCAGCGAGACCTTGTCCTACCTGAAGACTCAGGAAAAGGACATGTACAAAACCGTGGGCCTGCCAATCTCCGAGCAGTTCACCGGACTGGGCGTGAGCAAGAAAAAGCCTGAGCTGAGTGAGGCGGTGAAGGTCGCGTTGCAGAGCATGGTGGATGACGGCAGCTACCAGGCGATCCTGAAGAAGTGGGATCTGGAGTTGGGTGCGATCAAGACTGTGACCATTAACGCCGGCAAGTAATGCTTGTCCTGTAGGAGCAAGGCTTGCCCGCGATGGCGTCCTTGAGTGCGCCATCGCGGGCAAGCCATGCTCCTACAGGATTGGTTGCGTCAACACTATTTAAGTACGGAGCGCCACAATGCTCGGCTCACCCCAACCCACCTGGCCCAACCAGCACAAAGCCTGCCTCGCCCTGGCCTTCGACCTCGACGGCCCGACCGGCGATGCCATGCTCAACGGCTCGATCTGGCGCAAACCCGAGTACTTCGGTTTCGGTGGTTACGGTCCTTACCGCGCCCTGCCACGAATCCTCGATGTGCTCGACGAGTACCAAATCCCGACGACGTTCTTCGTCCCGGCCTGGGTCGTGGAGAACTGGCCGAAACAGTGCCAGGCGATTGTCGAGCGCGGGCATGAAGTGGCCTACCACGGCTACAAACACGAATCCTTTTACGCCCTGACGCTGGAACAGCAAAAGGACGTGATGAAGAAATCCCGCGAGGTGTTCTGGAAGCACTTGAGCATCCGCGCCGAAGGTTTCCGCACCCCGTCCGGCGACTGGCGCGCCGAAACCCCGGCGATGTTGGTGAACGCTGGTGTGACCTATTCCAGCAGCATGCGCGGCGATGACCGGCCGTACCTGGTGAAAGTGCCGGGCCACGACACACCGCTGGTGGAAATCCCCGGTCGTTGGGAAATGGACGACTACGCCTCCCTCGCCTACACCCGCGCGCCGGACTTTCCTTCCGGGCTCGACCGCACCGCCAGCTACGCGCTGACCCTCGATAACTGGTGCCGCGAGTACGACGGCGCCATGAACGAAGGGTTGTGCCTGACCACCCTGTTCCACCCCAAGATCACCGGCAAACCGGGACGCATCCTGCTGCTGGAAAAACTCTTCGAACACATGCGCCAGCGCGATGACGTGTGGTTCGCCACGTGCCGCGATGTCGCCCAGTGGTGGCTGAAGGAGCATCACCATGGCTGAGTCCACTGTCTGGCCCAAAGGCTACCGCTGTGCCGTGGTGTTGACCGTCGATTACAACGACATCCACGGCATTCTGACTCAAGCGCCTGAAGTCGCCGGGCGCGACAAGACGCTGTCGGTCTGGCGCTATGGCACCCAACGCGGTGTCGACCGTTTGCTCGGTTTATTCGAAGCACTGGGGGTTTCCAGCAGCTGGTTTGTTCCCGGTATCGTCGCCGAGGAAAACCCCGGGCACATTCGGGCAATCCAGGCTGGCGGGCATGAGATTGCCTGCGCCGGTTATCGCCATCAGAACTACGACACCCTGAGTCTCACCGAGCAAAGCGCCGAGATTGCCAAAGGCTGCGAGGCGTTGACCGCGCTGACGGGCCAGCGTCCGACGGGGTTTCGCATCCCGGCCGGCAACGGTGCGCCGGGTTTCATCGAGGCGTTGAAGGATCACGGCATTTGCTGGTCATCGTCGTGGCGCGGTGATGATTTACCGTTTGCTCACCCGACCGCGCCCGACGTCATCGAACTGCCGTTGCACTACGAACTGGAAGACGAACCCTACTTCGCCTTCAACCTCAGCCCGGCGGTGCCGCCGGCGCAATCGCGGATCGCTTCTTACAGCCACACCCTGGGCAACCTGCAAATGGACTTCGCCGGGTTTCACCGGTTCGGCTTGTGTTACGTGCTGCGGCTGCATCCGGAGATCATTGCTACGCCTGGGCGGATTGGCGTATTGCGCGAGTTGCTGGAGGGGATTCAACAGCACGATGACGTGTGGATCGCCACGGGTGCCGACGTCGCGCAATGGTGGGCTGAATCGGCTCGGACCGTGACCGAGGACCATCCGGCGGCCGTGTATGAGCGGCATTATCGGGATTACATCGTATGAGTGAGCGGATGCAGCGATTGGCGCAGTTTTGCGTCGACACCCGATTCGAAGACTTGCCGCCAGCGCTGGTGGCACAAGCCAAGCGGCACATACTCGACACCTTCGGCGCGACGTTGGCCGGGGCTGGCAGCGATGTCGCGAAACAGGCACGCCAGGTGTTCGACGGTGAAGTCGGAAGCACGCTGATCTGGGGCACCGATCAGCGCACCGGCGCGGCTCAGGCCGCGATGCTCAATGGTGTCGCCGCCCATGCCCTGGAACTGGACGACACCGGTGGCTGCGACCATTCCGGCGCGGTGGTGCTGCCGGCGGTCATGGCGGCGGTGTCGATGTCTGGAAAACCGGTGAATGGCCGGGAGTTGATCACGGCAGTGGTGATCGGCTACGAAATCGGCCGCCGGGTGCTCGAAGCCTGCGGCAGTTATTCGGCCCACAACGGCGCCGGCTGGCACTCCACCGCCACCTGCGGCGTGTTCGGCGCGGCGGCGGCCAGTGCGCGAATTCTCGGACTGGATACCGCGCAAACCGTTTCGGCGCTGGGCATTGCCGGCAGTTTCAGTGGGGGGTTGTGGGCATTCATCCACGACGGTTCGCAAAGTAAAAAACTTCACAGTGGTCGTGCCGCCGAGGGTGGATTGCTGGCGGCGCGATTTGCCCAACGAGGCATCACCGGGCCGACGAAGTTGTTCGATGATGTCTGGGGCGGGTTTCTCAAGACCCTGGCCGGTGAGACTGCACAACCTGAGGCGCTGGATGCCGATCTGGGCGTCGTATGGAAACTCGCTCGCTGTTCGATCAAACCTTATGCCGCGTGCCGAGGAACCCATTCGGCCATCGATGCGCTGGGACTGTTGCTGGATCAACTGCAGGTCAGCGCGGATCAGGTCGAGGATGTTCAAGTGTCGTTGTGCGGGTTTCTGCAGGACATGTGCGGCGGGCGCGACGTCGGCACACTGGCGGCTGCGCAGATGAGCCTGCCGTATGCCCTCGCGGCCCGGCTGGTGCAGGGTCATTGCCGGTTGGAGGCTTATGACGATGAACAACGGAGCGATCCGCGGATTGCTCACTGGATGTCGCGCATCCGTCTTGAAGTGGACCCGCAACTGTCAGAGGATGGCGAGCCCGTCGTCAGGGTGCGGACCGTGGACGGTCGGCAGGCGAGCCTGTGTGTCGACCCGCCGCTGGGTGCGCCGGGCAATCCGTTGAGTGATGCGGCGCTGGAGGAGAAGTTTTTCAGTCTGGCGGTGCGGGTGATGCCGCGGGGGCAGGCGGCAGAACTGCTTGAGCAGTTGTGGCGGGTTGAAGAGCTGGAATCTGTCGAGGCACTGATCGTTCCCACGCTCCGCGTGGGAATGCAGCCCGGGACGCTCCGCGTCCCAGAAGCGGACGCAGAGTGTCCATTGAGGCATTCCCACGCAGACGGTTCGACGCCTCGACGTGGGAACGATCAGTCAGAGTTCATTAAATAAGGATATTTGCACCACCGTGGCCACTTACTCACTCGTTATCCGCCGTTTGATGATCGTTTCGCTGACCATCGTCGTCAGCCGCGCCATCACCAGCCCGCTGCTGACGTTGTTCCTGAGCAACAAACTCGGCCTCAACCAACAGGACGTCGGCTTGCTGCTGGGCATCGCGGTGTTCATCGCCACCCTGCTCGCGCTCTACGGCGGTTACATCATCGACCGCCTCGAGAAGCGCCGGCTGCTGATCCTCGCGATGCTCTCCAGCGCCATCGGCTTCGTGCTGCTGACCTTCGCCGACAACCTCTACCTGACCACCGCCACCCTGGTGATCACCGAAACCGCCTCGGCGCTGTTCCTGATCGGCTCGAAGGCGATCCTCAGCGAAAACCTGCCCATCGGCCAGCGCGCCAAGGCGTTTTCCCTGCGCTACACCTTGACCAACATCGGCTACGCCACCGGCCCGATGCTCGGCGTGGTGATTGCCGGCGTGTACCCGATTGCACCGTTCCTGATCGCCGGCGGCATCGCGTTCTTCAGTATTTTCCTGATGATCGGGATACCGAAGGACTCGGCCCAGGCACCCACGATTGGCCAGCCCGCGAGTTTTCTCAAGACGCTGGTCACCCTGAAGAACGACCGCACGCTGATCATGTTCACCTGCGGCTGCCTGCTCAGTACCGTGGTCCACGGCCGTTTCACCCTGTACCTGTCGCAATACCTGCTGGTGACCCACGACTCCAAACGGGCACTGGAAACCATGGCCGCCCTGCTCGCCTGCAATGCGATCAGCGTGATCCTGCTGCAATACCAGATCGGCCGTTTCCTCAAACGCGAGCAATTGCGTTACTGGATCGCGGGCGGTACCAGTCTGTTCATCGTCGGGTTGATCGGTTTCAGCCTGGCCGACAGCCTTGTGAGCTGGTGCGTGGCAATGTTCATCTTCACCCTCGGTGAAATGATCATTTACCCCGCCGAATTCCTCTTCGTCGACACCCTGGCGCCGGAAGAGCTGCGCGGCAGCTATTACGGCGCGCAAAACCTCGCGGCCCTCGGCGGAGCCCTGAGCCCGGTGATCTGCGGATACCTGCTGATTCACACCCCCGCGCCAACGATGTTTTATGCCCTGAGCGCGCTGACTGCCATGGGCGGATTCCTGTGTTTCATGAGCGGTCGTCGGATGGCCTTACAGCAAAATTAATGCACTAAAACTGCATTAATATGAATTTGTCAGCATCAGGAATGAACGGCACACTGTGCCCGTTCCTCCCCCAATAGTTGGAACAACTTCAAGGGCTTTCTGGGTATCCCAGCTAAGCCTTTTTTTTGCCTCGAATTTTTTACGGATCGTCTGCCTCATGTTTGCTCGCTGGTTTCCCGCCGCCATCAACACCCGCCCCTCCGAATGGAGCCGCGCCGCGATCGGCATGTCCCTGGGCACGATGTTCAGTGTCTGGCTGTGCAGCCAGGTATTCGGCATGCAAGTGGCGCAGCACCTGATCGGTCCGCTGGGTGCATCGGCCGTGTTGCTGTTCGCAGTGTCCTCCGGCGCCCTTGCCCAGCCCTGGTCGATTCTTGGCGGCTACCTCAGCGCCGGGGTGGTTTCGCTGCTGGTCGCTCACGTGCTTGGACGAACCCTCGGCAGCGCTTGCCTGGCGGCCGGCATGGCGCTGATTCTGATGTGCTGGCTGCGTTGCCTGCATCCACCGGCCGGGGCCTTGGCGCTGCTGTTGGTATTGGCAGACCCTGCGACCATTGCCCTGGACTGGAAAGCCCTCGGCCCGGTGATGCTCAGCGGATCGGCCATGCTGCTCTGCGCCCTGGCCTACAACAACCTGACGCGCATTCGTTACCCAAAACGCGCCAGCGAAACGGTGTCCAGGGTGCCGGCCGATCGCCCGCCCACCGACAGCCAGGCGATCACCGCTCAGGACCTGAAACTGGCCCTGGCGGATATGGAGGCGTTCTTCGACGTCACCCCCGAAGACCTTGAACAGTTGATCCATGCGAGCGAGCTGCATGCCAAACGGCGCAGCATTGGTGAAGTCCTCAGCAGCAGAACCTGACAGCGCCCACGATCCTTGTAGCAGCTGCCGAGCCTGCGAGGTTGCGTTCGGTGCGGGCCGCGTTCGGACGGAGCCGTCGTAAACCCTGCATGCACGGTCTACCTGATACACCGCACCGCCTGATTTCACGACGGCTCCGTCCGAACGCGGCCCGCACCGAACGCAGCCTCGCAGGCTCGGCAGCTGCTACGGATCTCGTTATGGCAAAGGATTGATCAGGCCGCTGACAATTGCCGGGCTGGCACGGCCAGACTCACCGCACGCACCGATAATCCGGCACTCAACCCCAAACTCTTCGCAGTCTGCGCATCGACAATCAACGTACCGGCAGCCACCCGCGCCGGTGCCGCGGTAATCCGGCATTCGGCAAACTGGCGGTTATGAATCAGGTAAGTCGCCGCCTGCTCACCCGGTGTGCCGATGCTCAGTTGCAGCACCTGACTGTCACGCACCGCGCGGATGTCGCCGGTGGCGCATTCGATCAGCGGGCCGCCGTCGAAGATGTCGATGTAGTCGCGGTGTTCGAACCCTTCAGCCTTGAGCATCCCCAGCGCTGGTTCGGTGTTGGGGTGGACGCGACCGATGACCGTTCGCGCCGCTTCCGGCAACAGGCAGGTCGGCAGCGGAAACTTGGGCATCAATTCGGCGATGAACGTCTTGTTACCCAGCCCGGTCAGGTAGTCGGCATCGGCAAAATCCATCTTGAAGAAGTGCCGCCCCAGACCTTCCCAGAACGGTGAAACGCCCTCTGCGTCCGAGTAGCCGCGCATCTCGGCGATGACCTTCTCCCCGAAATGCTGACGAAATTCCGCCAGAAACAGGAACCGTGCCTTGGACAGCAAGCGCCCGTTCAGACCGCTGCGGTGATCGGCATGCAGGAACAGCGAACACAGTTCCGAATGGCCGGTCATGTCGTTACCGAGGAACAATGTCGGCAGCTGCTGATTGATCCCGAGGTTTTTCGAGGCCGCGACAAACAGGCCCAGTCGATAGTTGTACCAGGGCTCGCGCAGGCCAACGGCACCGGCCAGTGCGCAAATGCCGATGGCTTCATGCTGGTCATTCTCGAGCACAAACAGGTAATCGGCATCGGCGCGCTCGGCCTCGCCAGAGAAGGTTTTCGCCGCCCATTCCAGACGCTGACGCAGACGCCCCGCGTCGGCCGGCAAGGTGGTCAAACCGGTTCCGGCGCTATGGGCCAGGGCTAACAGTGCCGGCAGGTCTGCCGGTGTGGCTGGACGAACGATCATTGCAGTTGCTCCCGGGTAACCCGATGTTTGGGCAGAAAGACCTCGGCCAACATGCAGCGCGCGCTGCCGCCGCCGATGCGCTCGATGGTGTCGATATTGACGGGGAGTGGCGTGGTGTGGGCTTCGATCAAGCGACGCTGCGCCGCATCCAGCGATTGCCAGGCCGTGCGCGACATCACCAGCAAAGGTTCGCCCGCAGCGTTGTGGACCTCCAGCATGTTGCCGGCGAAGGATTCCAGCTGCTCCCAGCTCAGGGCGATGACCTTTTTGCCGCTGTCTTCCAGTCGCGAACGCAGGGCCAGGCGTTCGGCCGGTTGCGTGACCGACGCCAGGCAAGCCACGGCCAGGTGCGTGCCGACACTCATCATCACGTTGGTGTGGTAAATCGCGACGCCCTGGCGGTCCACTGCATTGAACGCGCACAGCTCGTAACCCAAATGACTGACCACCTGATCCAGGGCACGGGCATGGGTGCGGGTGGAATAACCGGCGTAGCAAATCCGTTGCTGACGATCCAGCACCATGCTGCCGGTGCCTTCGAGGAACACTTCCTGCTGTTCGAGGCTGGAAAGATCCAGCAACTGCTCGACCCGGTACTCGTCCCGCAACCAGTCGAGCACACCTTTGTCCCGCTCCAGACGCCGGTTGTGGCCCTGCATCGGGTACAGCACCAATGTGCCGTCGGGATGGCTGCTCCACCAATTGTTAGGGAAGATCGAATCCGGGGTATGCGGCGCTTCGCGGTCGTTGTGCACCATGACTTCGACCCCATGGCTGCGTAGCGCGGCAACGTAGCCATCGAACTCTTGCAGGGCCTTTTGCTGAACGTCTTCGCTGACGTCGGCCGGCTGCTGGAAACGGTTGTTCGCCGCCGTGTCCTGATTGAAGGAGAAACGTGTCGGGCGAATCATCAAAACGGTATTGGTGGTTTGCATGGGCACAGATTCAATGAGGGTTAAGAGGTACTCATTGTCTGTTTCGGCGCCGGGAAAACCCGGTTGATAAGGGGGGTGGTTGTGATGGAAACGGCTGAAGATTCTGAATCGCTCAGCCGATTCGGCGAACACCACAAATCCAATGTGGGAGCGGGCTTGCTCGCGAAGGCGTCGTGTCAGTCAACATTGATGCTGGATGACACACCGCTTTCGCGAGCAAGCCCGCTCCCACAGGTTGTACAGCGTTCGAAGCCTATTCCATCGTGGTCTTGACCATCGCCAATTCCGGATGGCTGACCAACTTGTCGATGTGCAAATCCGGATCATCGAACCAGACTTCGGTCAGCACCCGATAATGCTCCATGTCCCGGCAACGCATGCGCAAGCTGTAGTCGAACGCACCGCTGATCAACTGACATTCCAGCACCTGCGGGCAGGCGCGGACCTTGGCTTCGAACGCCTTTTGCGCCGCCCGCCCACTCTGGTTCGACAACGCAACCAGCACCAGCAACGACAAGCCTGGCGTCAGTTTCTTTTCATCGAGAATCGCGCCATACCCACGAATGACCCCGAGCTGTTCGAGTTTGCGCACCCGTTCCAGGCACGGCCTGGGCGTGAGGTGCACACGCTCGGAAAGCTTTTGATAAGTGATGCGCCCTTCGTGGCGCAGCACTTCGATGATTGCCTGATCGATACGATCAAGCACGATCGACAGATCGCGGATATCCGCCATGTACGTCTTGCCTCACTTCAAACGACCCGATAGAAATTGCTGCAAACGTTCACTTTTTGGCTGGTCGAGGATCGTAGCGTCACCCTGCTCCTCGACCTTGCCCTGATGCAAGAACAACACCTGGCTGGAAACCTGCCGGGCAAACCCCATTTCGTGGGTCACCATCAACATGGTACGGCCTTCTTCGGCCAGTGCCTGAATTACCTTCAATACCTCACCCACCAATTCCGGATCGAGTGCCGAAGTCGGCTCGTCGAACAACAGAATCTCCGGCTCTACTGCCAGGGCACGCGCGATTGCCACCCGTTGTTGCTGCCCTCCGGACAGAAACGCCGGGTATTGATCGGCCACTCGTTGCGGCAGACCGACCTTGTCCAGATAGGCCCGCGCACTTTCTTCGGCGGCCTTGCGGCTGATCCCCAGTACCCGACACGGCGCGAGCACGATGTTCTCCAGCACCGTCAGATGGCTCCACAAATTGAAATGCTGGAACACCATCGCCAGGCGCGTGCGCAAACGCTGCAATTGCGCCGGATGAGCGACGCGCATGCCACCGGCACCTGGGCGCGTGATGACGCGCTCGCCGTCCAGTTCAATGGCGCCTTCGTCCGCGCGCTCCAGAAAATTGATGCAGCGCAGCATCGTGCTTTTACCCGAACCGCTGGCGCCGATCATGCTGACCACATCGCCTGCCCGTGCATTCAACGAGACGCCCTTGAGCACTTCGTTGTCACCAAAACGTTTATACAGATTTTCAACCGTGAGTTTGTACATGTCAGCACTCCTGGAGCGGCGCGCCTGGCGGCACCGCTCTGGATAGAAAATGGGATTCAGTGAGTCGGACCGAGAAAACTCAGCCAGCGCTTCTCCGCCAACCGGAAGGCGCCGACCAGGCCGAACGACAGCGCGAGGTACAGCAGGCCGGCAATGCCGAAAGCCTGGAAAGTCATGAAGGTCGCGGCATTGGCGTCCCGAGCGACTTTGAGGATGTCCGGAATGGTGGCGGTGAACGCCACTGAAGTCGCGTGCAACATCAGGATCACTTCGTTGCTGTAATACGGCAGTGCCCGGCGCAATGCCGAAGGCAGAATCAGCCGCAGGTACAGGCGCCAACCACTCAAGCCATACGCATGGGCGGCCTCTATTTCACCGTAGGGAATGCTGCGAATCGCCCCGGCGAAGATTTCCACGGTGTAGGCGCAAGTGTTGAGCGTGAACGCGAGCAAGGTGCAATTCATCGCATCGCGGAAAAATGCTTCAAGCAGCGGTTGCGAGCGCACCACGGCGATGCCGTAGATCCCGCTGTAGCAAATCAGCAACTGGATATACAGCGGCGTACCGCGAAACACATAGGTGAACAGCTGAACCGGCCAACGCAGCAGGCCCCAGCGCGAGGTGCGCATGATCGCCAACGGCAACGACAGGAAGAACCCCATCACAATGCTCGCCACCAGCAGCCACAAGGTCATCGCCAACCCGGTGAGGCTGTAGCCATCGCTGAACAGAAAGGGTTTCCAGTATTCGGCAATCAACTCGATCATCGTGCCATCCCCCGCACACCCTGGTTATAGCGCCGTTCCAGCACGCGCAAAACGTAGTTGGAAGCGCTGGTGATCAGCAAATAAAGCGCCGCTGCCAGCAGCAGGAAATCGAGCATGTTGAAGGTGCTTTTGCCGGCTTCCTGCGCAACCTTGACCAGGTCCGACAAACCGATAATCGACACCAGCGCCGTGGCCTTGAGCAGTACCAACCAGTTATTGCCCAGGCTCGGCAAGGCGAAACGCATCATTTGCGGGAACACCACAAAGCGAAATCGCTGCCAGCGGTTCAGACCAAAGCACGCGGCGGCTTCCTGTTGGCCGCGCGGCACACTCAGAATCGCCCCGCGAAAGGTCTCGGTGAAATACGCGCCGTAGATAAAACCGAGGGTGATGACGCCGGCCACGAACGGGTCGATTTCCATGTAGGGCCAGTCCATGGCCTCGGTCAGGCTGCTCAGCCAGCCTTGCAGGCTGTAGAAAATCAGCAGCATCAGCACCAGGTCCGGCACACCGCGAATCAGCGTCGTGTAGAAGGTCGCCGGCAGGTTCAACAGCTTCAGCGGCGACAGTTTCGCCGCCGCGCCGAGCAGGCCCAGCGCCATGCTCACCAGCAGCGAGAGCGCTGACAATTTCAGCGTGACCCAGGTGCCGTGCAGCAACAAAGGGCCATAGCCTTGCAGGGCCGAGAGATCGACCCCGATCAGATTCAGGAAGGAGTTCACGTCAGTCACCTGTCTTGAGGCGCCCGCGCGCAAGCGCTGCGCCTGTTACCAGGACGCAGCCTTCGGGGCGCGAGGATCAGTAGTTGTAGAGGTCCAGATCGCCGAAGTGTTTCTGCTGGATCTGCGCGTAGATACCCTTGTCATGCAGGGCCTTGATGGCGGCATTGAGCATGCCTTTGAGTTCTTCGTTGTCCTTGCGCACGCCGATGGCGATGTCGGATGGGACCAACGGGTCGCTGATGCCTTCACTGTTCTTGAAATCAGCGCCTTGAGGTGAAGTCAAAAAGCTCATTTGCGCCTGCATCTTGTCCTGGATCGAGGCGTCGAGACGGCCAAATACCAGGTCGGCGTAGACCTGATCCTGATTCTGATAGGCCCGCAGTTTCACGCCGCCGGGTGCCAGTTTGGCCTTGGCGTAGGTTTCCTGAATCGTGCCCTGCATGTAACCGATGGTCTTGCCCTGCAGCGACTCGGCGGTGGGCAACAGCCCGGAATCCTTGCGAGTGACGATGGCGGTCGGCCCGGCATACAGGCGATCGGTGAAGTCGATCTGTTTTTTGCGCGCATCGGTCACCGTCATCGACGATTCGATGGCATCGAACTTGCCCGCCTTGAGCGCCGGAATCAGCCCGTCGAAGTCATTGCTGACCCACACGCATTTCAACTTCAATTCGGCGCAGATCGCGTTGCCCAAATCCACGCCAAAGCCCTGCACGCCGCCGTCGGCGGTGGTGGACTCAAAAGGCGGGTAGCTCGGGTTGACGCCGAATCGCAGCTCTTTCCATTCCTTGGCACTGGCGCCGGTGGTGCAGCACAGCAACGCGATTGCCGGCAAAGTCAGCCATTTGATGTTGATCATCTTCTTGAGTCCCGGATTATTTGGATTTATCGCGGTCTGGCGCCTGCGCCTAACCACACTTTTTGACAGGGGCAGAGAGTCGATGCGGTATTTACCGCAGCCGTATTTGTTGTTGTTTTCGACCGGCCCGAGCCAGTCGTCGGAGTGCAGTCCGTTCCAGGCGCATCGTCGCAAGCGCTTGAAATGGACCGTCAGAATGCCAATTACCAGGCCGATGCAGGTGTCGAAAGTCCCCGTCCAGACAGCTCAACTGCGCTGAACGAGGGGCTTTCACAGCCGATTCTGTCGTCGGCTATCCGCTGGAGCTGCTTTAAGGCAAAAACGCAAACAAACCCTGCACATATGCCGGTTGTACATCACAAATTTGCACTGATACGATCCAGCATCGCTCGCGCGCGAGCTTCTCTATAAAGAACAATAAAAGCAGGGAGTTAGTGATGACTGCTCAGGTTTCTTCTCCGGGGACTTCGTCCATGGATGCCACGCAAAACGAAGTGCTGGCCGAGGTTCGCAATCACATCGGTCACCTGACCCTCAATCGCCCCGCCGGCCTTAACGCCATCACCCTGGACATGGTGCGCAACCTGCAGCGTCAGCTCGACGCCTGGGCACTGGACCCGCATGTACACGCAGTGGTGTTGCGCGGTGCTGGCGAGAAGGCGTTCTGTGCCGGCGGCGATATTCGCTCGCTGTATGACAGCTTCAAAAACGGCGACACGCTTCACGAAGATTTCTTCGTCGAGGAATACGCCCTCGACCTCGCGATTCACCACTACCGCAAACCGGTGCTCGCCTTGATGGACGGCTTTGTCCTGGGCGGCGGTATGGGCCTGGTTCAAGGCGCCGACCTGCGGGTGGTCACCGAGAAAAGCCGTCTGGCGATGCCGGAAGTGGCGATCGGTTATTTCCCGGATGTCGGTGGCAGCCATTTCCTGCCGCGCGTTCCCGGTGAACTGGGGATTTACCTCGGTGTCAGCGGCGTGCAGATCCGTGCAGCCGATGCGCTCTATTGCGGCCTGGCCGACTGGTACCTGGAAAGCGACAGGCTGGGCACCCTGGACGAGCAACTCGATCAACTCGAATGGCACGAAACACCGTTGAAGGACCTTCAAGGTCTGCTGACGAAACTCGCCGTGCAACAGCTGCCCGACGCGCCATTGAGCGCGTTGCGCCCGGCCATCGATCACTTCTTCGCCCTGCCCGATGTGCCGAGTATTGTTGAGCAACTGCGTGAAGTAACGGTCGCCGACAGCCACGAGTGGGCCACGACCACCGCCGACCTGCTGGAAAGCCGTTCACCGCTGGCCATGGGTGTGACCCTGGAAATGCTTCGTCGTGGTCGGCACTTGAGTCTGGAAGACTGCTTCGCCCTTGAGCTGCACCTGGACCGGCAATGGTTCGAGCGTGGCGACCTGATCGAAGGCGTGCGCGCCTTGCTGATCGACAAAGACAAGAAACCGCGCTGGAACCCGCCGACCTTGCAGGCGCTGGACGCCGAGCACGTCGCGAGTTTCTTCACGGGTTTTGACCAAAGCGGGAGCTGAGCCATGCACGATATCGAATTGAGCGAAGAGCAAGTCATGATCCGCGACATGGCCCGGGACTTTGCCCGCGGCGAAATCGCGCCCCACGCACAAGCCTGGGAAAAGGCCGGCTGGATCGATGACGGTCTGGTGGCGAAGATGGGCGAACTGGGTCTGCTGGGCATGGTGGTGCCCGAGGAATGGGGCGGCACCTATGTCGACTACGTCGCCTACGCCTTGGCCGTGGAAGAAATTTCGGCCGGCGACGGCGCCACTGGCGCGCTAATGAGCATTCACAACTCCGTAGGTTGCGGTCCGGTCCTCAACTACGGAACTGAAGAACAGAAACAGACCTGGCTGCCGGATCTCGCCAGCGGTCAGGCCATCGGCTGCTTCTGCCTGACCGAACCCCAGGCCGGTTCCGAAGCCCACAACCTGCGCACCCGCGCCGAACTGCGCGACGGCCAGTGGGTGATCAACGGCGCCAAGCAATTCGTCAGCAACGGCAAACGGGCGAAACTGGCCATTGTGTTCGCGGTGACCGATCCGGACTTGGGCAAGCGCGGCATCTCGGCGTTCCTGGTGCCGACCGATACCGCGGGTTTCATCGTTGATCGCTCCGAACACAAGATGGGTATTCGCGCGTCCGATACCTGCGCGGTGACCCTGAGCAACTGCACGATTCCCGAGGCCAACCTGTTGGGTGAACGCGGCAAAGGACTGGCGATTGCCCTGTCGAACCTCGAAGGCGGCCGCATCGGCATCGCCGCGCAGGCGCTGGGCATTGCCCGCGCGGCGTTTGAAGCGGCGCTGGCCTACTCGCGGGATCGGGTGCAGTTCAACAAGCCGATCATCGAGCACCAGAGCATCGCCAACATGCTGGCCGACATGCACACCCGGTTGAATGCTGCACGACTGTTGATCCTGCATGCCGCGCGGTTGCGCAGTGCCGGCAAGCCGTGTCTGTCGGAGGCTTCACAGGCGAAGCTGTTTGCATCCGAGATGGCCGAGAAAGTGTGTTCATCGGCGATGCAGATTCATGGCGGGTATGGGTATCTGGAGGATTACCCGGTGGAGCGTTACTACCGGGATGCGCGGATTACGCAGATTTATGAAGGGTCGAGCGAGATACAGCGGATGGTGATTGCCCGGGAGCTGAAGCACTACCTGGTCTAGAGAGTCGCCGCAGACATGATCGTTCCCACGCAGAGCGTGGGAACGATCAGTGTGTGGGGGGTTACTTACCGACGAACTCCGCTTCACGCTTGGCAATAAACGCCGCCATCCCTTCCTTCTGATCCTGCGTCGCAAACGCCGCATGGAACACCCGACGCTCAAAGCGCACACCTTCCGACAGGCTCACTTCAAACGCGCGATTGACGCTTTCCTTGATCATCATTGCAATAGGCAACGACTTCTTGGCAATCAGCGCCGCGACTTTCAACGCTTCTTCCAGCAACTCATCGGCCGGAACAATCCGCGCCACAATCCCGCAACGCTCCGCTTCCACCGCATCGATCAAACGGCCGCTGAGGCACATCTCCATGGCCTTGGCCTTGCCCACGGCGCGGGTCAGGCGCTGAGTGCCGCCCATGCCCGGCAGTACGCCGAGGTTGATTTCCGGCTGACCGAACTTGGCATTGTCGCCGGCCAGGATGAAGTCGCACATCAGCGCCAGCTCACAACCACCGCCCAAGGCGAAACCGTTGACGGCGGCAATGATCGGCTTGCGGCGGTTAGCCACGCGATCGCTGTCGCTGAACAGGTCGTCAAGGTAGATCTGCGGATAGGTCAGCTCGGCCATTTCCTTGATGTCGGCGCCGGCCGCGAAGGCTTTTTTCGAGCCCGTCAGCACGATGCAACCGATGTTCGAATCGGCTTCCAGGCCATCGAGGGCGTGGTTCAGCTCGCTGACAATTTGCGCGTTCAACGCATTCAGCGCTTGCGGACGGTTCAGGGTAATCAGGCCAACGCGACCATGGGTTTCCAACAAAATCGTTTCGTAGTTCACAAGTAGCTTCCTTCTCAAAGATTGCGCGAAATAACCATGCGCTGAATATCGCTGGTGCCTTCGTAGATCTGGCAGACCCGCACGTCGCGGTAGATCCGCTCCAGCGGAAAATCGTTCAAGTAACCGTAACCGCCGAGGGTTTGCAAGGCTGCGGAGCACACCTTCTCAGCCATTTCAGAGGCGAACAGCTTGGCCATGGACGCTTCGACCAAGGCTGGTTTACCGCTGTCACGCAGCGCCGCCGCGTAATGCACCATCTGCCGGGCGACGGCGATTTGGGTTGCCATATCCGCCAAACGGAACGCTACCGCTTGATGCTCGATGATCGGTTTGCCAAAGCTTTCTCGCTCGCGGGCATAGTCGCGGGCTGCTTCGAACGCAGCGCGGGCCATGCCCACCGATTGCGAAGCGATGCCGACACGGCCGCCTTCGAGGTTGGCCAGGGCGATTCGGTAGCCTTCGCCCTCCTCGCCCAAGCGGTTGGCGACTGGCACCTTCACGTCTTCGAACAGGATCTGGCAGGTGTCGGACGCGTGCTGGCCGAGCTTGTCTTCGACCCGTGCAACTTTGTAGCCTGGCGAATCGGTCGGCACGATCAGCGCCGTGATGCCACGCTTGCCGGCACTTGGGTCGGTCACGGCGAACACGATCACCACCCCGGCGTTCTGCCCGGATGTGATGAACTGTTTGCAGCCGTTCAACACGTAGTGATCGCCTTCCAGACGGGCACGGGTTTTCAGGCCGCTGGCGTCGGAGCCGGCCTGCGGTTCGGTGAGGGCAAAAGCCCCCAGCATCGAGCCGCTGGCCAACGGTTTGAGGAAGCGTTCTTTCTGGTCATCGTTGCCGTACTTGAGGATCGGTACGCAACCCACCGAGTTGTGCACGCTCATGATGGTCGAGCAGGCGCCGTCGCCGGCCGCGATTTCTTCCAGGGCCATGGCGTAGGCCAGGTAACCGGTGTCGCAACCGCCCCACTCTTCCGGCACCAACATGCCGAAGAAGCCCAGCTCCGCCATCTCGCCGATGGCCTCCCTGGGGAAGCGATGCTCGCGGTCCCACTCGGCGGCGAACGGTTTCAGCCGTTCCTGGGCAAACTGCCGGGCCGCTTCGCTGATCTGAAGTTGTTCGTCATTGGGAATCATGCCAAATCCTTAAAAATTGAGCCTTTCGCACAAAATGCCTGGTTGAAATGCTGGACCTGTGGGAGCGGGCTTGCTCGCGAAAGCGGTGTGTCATTCAACCTTGATGTCGACTGACACGGCCTCTTCGCGAGCAAGCCCGCTCCCACAGGGATTTGCGTCAGCCCTTAATACAGGCATTCAACGGCCATGGCCGTAGCTTCGCCGCCGCCGATGCAGATCGCTGCAACGCCGCGTTTCAGGCCTTTCTGGCGCAGGGCCGAAAGCAAGGTCACGAGGATCCGCGCGCCAGACGCACCGATCGGGTGGCCGAGGGCGCAAGCGCCGCCGTGAACGTTGATCTTCTCGTGGGGGATTTCCAGCTTGGTCATCGTCACCAGACTGACCACGGCGAAGGCTTCGTTGACTTCGACCAGATCGACTTCGTCCAGAGACCAGCCGGTTTTCTTCATCAGCTTCTCGATCGCGCCCACCGGTGCCACCGGGAACAGGCCCGGGGTGTCGGCAAACGCGGCGTGGCCGTGAATCACTGCCAGCGGTTTCAGGCCGCGCTTTTCAGCTTCGGAACGGCGCATCAACACCAGTGCCGCGGCGCCATCGGAGATCGAGCTGGAGTTCGCCGCCGTCACCGTGCCGCCTTCGCGGAACGCCGGTTTCAAGGAGGCGATCTTGTCCAGTTTGGCTTTCGGTGGCTGTTCGTCGTTGCTGATCAGCACCTGTTCTTTACCGACGGTCACGGTGAGCGGCACGATCTCGTCTTTGAAGCTGCCGTCCTTGATCGCCTGCTGCGCGCGGGTGGTCGAGGCGATGGCAAAGGCGTCCTGAGCTTCACGGGTGAAACCGTTGGTTTCGGCACAATCCTCGGCGTAGGTGCCCATCAAGCGGCCCTTGTCGTAGGCGTCTTCCAGGCCGTCGAGGAACATATGGTCGAGTACGCGACCGTGACCCATGCGGTAACCGCTGCGGGCGCGGTCCTGCAGATACGGCGCGTTGGACATGCTTTCCATGCCGCCGGCGACAACCACATCGGCACTGCCGGCCACCAGCATGTCGTGGGCCAGAATGGCCGCTTCCATGCCCGAACCGCACATTTTGTTCAGGGTGGTGCAGCGGGTCGATTTATCCAGCCCGGCGCCCAATGCGGCTTGGCGCGCCGGCGCCTGGCCGAGGCCGGCGGACAGGACGCAACCGAACAGCACTTCTTCAACCGAGTCTGGCGCCACACCGGCGCGTTCGACGGCGGCGCGAATCGCCGCAGCACCGAGTTGCGGCGCGGTCAGGCTTTTCAATTCGCCCTGGAAACCGCCCATCGGGGTGCGGACGGCGCTAACGATAACAATGGGATCGTTGGAAATTGTCATGACAAATCCTCCTTACTTGGCGGCCATGCGCAAGGCGCCGTCGAGACGGATCACCTCGCCATTGAGCATGCTGTTTTCAATGATATGCCTGACCAGCCCGGCATACTCGCCTGGTTTGCCAAGACGCGGCGGAAACGGCACGCCAGCCGCCAGGGAGGCGCGGACTTCCGGGGTCATGCCGGCCATCATCGGGGTTTCGAAAATGCCCGGGGCGATGGTCATCACGCGGATGCCGAAGCGCGCCAGTTCACGGGCGGCGGGCAAGGTCAGGCTGACGATCGCGCCTTTGGAGGCGGCATACGCGGCCTGGCCGATCTGGCCGTCATAGGCTGCAGCCGAGGCGGTGTTGATGATCACGCCGCGTTCGCCGTCAGCATCCGCTTCGGTTTCGGCAATCGCCGCAGCGGCCAGGCGCAGCATGTTGAAACTGCCGATCAGGTTGACGTTGATCACCTGGCTGAAATTGGCCAACACGTGGGGCCCGTTCTTGCCGAGGATCTTCTCACCGCGCACGATGCCGGCGCAGTTGACCAGACCATTCAGGCCGCCGAAGGCTTTGACCGTCGCCTGCACAGCGGCTTCCGCCGCGGCTTCGTTGCTGATATCCGCCACCACGCTTTGCGCGCCGAGACGTTCAGCCTGGGCCGCAACGGCTTCGGCGTTCATGTCCACCAGCATGACTTTGGCGCCCGCCGCGACCAGCATTTCAGCCGTGGCCGCACCGAGGCCGGATGCACCGCCGGTGACGAGAAAAACCTTGTTTTCGATCTGCATCATTGTTTCCTTGGATTCAAGCTGAAGCGTTCTTCGCGGCGGCCTCTTGAGCCTTGGCGATTTCCTGGTTGCGCAAGATAAAGCGCTGCAATTTGCCGCTAGGGGTTTTCGGCAATTCGCTGACAAATTCGATTTCACGGGGGTACGAGTGCGCGGCCAGTCGTTTGCGCACGTGTTGGCGCAGTTCTTCGGCCAGTTCCGGCGCAGCGCGGTATTGCGCGCTGAGCACGACAAAGGCTTTGACCAGTTCGGTGCGCTCCGGATCGGGCTTGCCGACCACTGCCGCTTCGACCACTGCAGGGTGTTCGATCAACGCACTTTCCACATCGAACGGACCGACCCGGTAGCCGGAGGTGGTGATCACGTCGTCGCTGCGACCGACGAAGCTGATGCTGCCGTCCGGGTTCCACTCGACGGTGTCGCCGCTCAGGTAATAGTTGCCGACGAAGGCCTTGGTCGGTGCGCCTTCGTAACCGGCGAACCAGCACATCGGCGACTGGGTGCGATCGATGGCCAGAATGCCCGGCTGACCGACGCCGAGTTCTTTGTACTCGTCATCCAGCACCACGATGCGGTGGCCCGGCGAGGCGAAACCGGCGGCGCCCATGTGGATCGGATGCTCGAGGCCATGGTGATTGCACAGCACCATGCCGAGTTCGGTCTGGCCATAATGGTCGTGAATGACCACGCCGAGGTTGTCGGCGAACCAGCGAATCACTTCCGGGTTCAGCGGCTCGCCGGCACTGCTGACGATGCGCAGCTTGCCCTTGATCGAGCGGGCGAACTCGTCGCCACCCGCGATCAACAGGCGATAGGCCGTCGGCGAACCGGTGAGGTTGGTGATCCCGTATTTGTTGATCACCCGGCAGGTGCTTTCGAGGCTGAACGGGCCATCGTAAAAGGTGATCGGATGCCCCATGGCCATGGGACCTGTGACACCGAAATAGATGCCATAGGCCCAGCCCGGATCGGCGACGTTCCAGAAGGCGTCTTCGGGGCGCAAGTCCACGGCGTCACGGGTGTAGCTCTGGAAGGCGACGATGGCCTTGAGCGGAACGGAGAGCGCTTTCGACGGACCGGTGGTGCCCGACGTGAACATCAGCAGGAACGGGTCTTCGCCCGTCAGCAGGACCGGTTCGCACTCAGGAGAATAATTGGCCAGCTCGGCCCAGAAGCTGTAATCGCCGCGGACGATGCCTTGGCCTTTGGGACCGGCGACGGTGACGATGGTCGGGCAGTCGGCGACTTCAGAGAGTTTGGAGCGATTGCCCGCGTCGGTGACTACTACTTTGGCACCAGAGGAGCTGAGGCGGTGTTCGATGGCTTTCGGGCCGAATGCCGTGAACAGCGGCTGGTAGACCGCGCCGATGCGCCAGGTGGCGAAGACAGTGATCAGCAATTCAATGTTACGTGGCAGGAGACCGGCAACCTTGTCGCCTTTTTTCACGCCTTGGGCCAGCAGGAAATTGGCGAACCGCGCGGCTTTGTCCTGCAAGTCGCTGAAGGTGTAGGTCGCGCTGGCGCCATCGCGGCCTTCCCAGAACAGCGCGATGCGCCCCGGCAAGGCATGCCGGTCGCAACACTCGACACAGGCATTGAGGGCAGTCAAATCGCCCGCGAGTGCGGCGTCGACGGTGTGCTGATAATTGAACTGTGATGTAGCAGACAAGTAATCGCGCATTGCCAGAATCCCTTTGTATTTTTATTAGGCTGGGGGAACCTCGATTAACAGGGAAATACTCGCTCTGCGCGGGGCGCGGGACAATGGTCAAAGCTATCAAGTTGCGTGACTGGTTTGGCCAAGGTGGCAAAAGATCGTTCCCACGCTCCGCGTGGGAATGCAGCCCGGGACGCTCTGCGTCCCATCAAAAGCCGAACGCGGAGCGTCCGTTGAGGCATTCCCACGCAGAGCGTGGGAACGATCGGTGTCTAGCTCGCCTCGTTAAGGATCAGGCTGCGGTAATGCCCGGGATTTGACCCCGACCACTTGCGAAACGCCTTGTAGAACGAACTGGTATCGGCAAACCCCAGCCGCGTGGCGATCTCTGCGAAGCTGATGGCAGGCTCGGCCAGCCAGACAATCGCCAGCTCCTTGCGCACGCTGTCCTTGAGCCCTTGGTAAGTCTGGCCCTCTTCGGCCAAGCGTCGACGCAGGGTGGAAGCCGACATGCACAGCTGTTGCGCCAGAGGTTCGGTTTCCGGCCAGTGTTCGGCGGGCAGTTGCCGCAAATCGTGCTTGATCCGGCTGGCCAGGCTCTCGGGATCACGGTACTTGACCAGAATATTGGCCGGCGCATGGGCCAGGAAACGCTTGAGCTCTTCCGGGCTGCGCTTGATTGGCAAGTCCAGGCACTCGGCGGAGAAAATCATCCGCGTGCGCGGCCGGTCGAAACGCAGGTTCTCGGAGAACATCACCTGGTAGTCATCGCAGAAGTCCGGTGCCGGACAGCGCAATTCGATGGCCAGGATCGGAATCCGCCGCCCCGCCAGCCAGCAGGCGACACCGTGAACGATCATCCAATAGGTGAAATAGGTAAAGGCGCGGCGCGGGTCCTGGTCGTCTTCGAGCAAGACGATTTCCGCCAGGCTTTGCTGATGAACCAACTGCGCGGGCAGGTGTTCGAGCATCAACGACAAAAAGCTCAAACCCGAAGTCAGGCCGGCGGCCAGGCTCGGCTGCACCATGGAGCAGCGACAGAGAAACTCCAGGCTGCCGGACTTGAGTTTGCGCGGGTCCATGCCAAAAAATTCATCGTCCCGGCGCCGGGCCAACAAGCGCCACAGCCTTGCGTAAGCGGTGGCCGGCACGCGGGCAGTGGTGGTTTCCAGCAGCGCCGGATCAATGCCGACCTTGTTCAACACCTCATCGGTGGTCGCTCCGGGGGCGCAACTTTGCAGCAGTGCTTCACGCACCAGTTGAATGGAGATGGTGTCTTTTTCCGACATTGACCGAGGCAAGCCTTGTTCTTGTTTGAGTGGTGGGCATATTAGCTGAAACGGCGCTCGTTCCCATGCTCTGCGTGGGAATGCCTCAATGGACGCTCTGCGTCCGCTCTTGGGACGCGGAGCGTCCCGGACTGCATTCCCACGCGGAGCGTGGGAACGATCAACGGAAGAGATCTTGTTCAGGTTAGGTTCAGGTAAATGTCAATGATTGCCATTTGGGAATGAGTGTCATTATGTTACAAATTAGCACCCTATCTAATGACGCCCCGGTGCTGAATGCTCGTTCCTTTTCTGATCATGTTGCGCGAAGGCATTGAAGCCGCGCTGATCGTTGGCATCATCGCCAGCTACCTCAAGCAGACCGGCCGCGGCCAGTGGATGCCAGCGGTGTGGATTGGCGTTTTCCTCGCCGCGGCCCTGGCTCTGCTGGTGGGCGGAGGCCTGGAACTGGTCAGTGCCGAGTTCCCGCAAAAGCAACAGGAACTGTTTGAAGGAGTGGTCGGCCTGGTCGCCGTGGGCATTCTCAGTTCCATGGTGTTCTGGATGCGCAAAGTCGCGCGTTCTATCAAACATTCGCTGCACGCTTCACTCGATCAGGCGCTGACCGGTTCCAGACACCAGGTCACGGCGCTGATCGCCATGGTGTTTTTCGCCGTGGCGCGGGAAGGTCTGGAAACGGTGTTCTTCCTGCTCGCGGTGTTCCAGCAGAGCGAAGGCCCGGCAGCACCGATTGGCGCCCTGCTCGGCCTGATCCTGGCGATCATCGTCGGTTTCCTGATCTACACCGGCAGCATGCGCCTGAACCTCGGCGCGTTCTTCCGCTGGACCGGGTTGTTCATTCTGGTGGTCGCCGCCGGGATCCTCGCCAACTCGGTGCAAGCGCTGCATGAAGCCGGGGTTTGGAATCACCTGCAAACCGTGCTCTTCGACTTCAGCGCAACGCTGCCGATGGATGGCCCGCTAGGCGCGGTGCTGGCCGGCATGTTCGGTTACCAGGACGCGCCGACCGTCAGCACCCTCGGGGCGTATCTGATTTATCTGATGGTGGCGCTGGTTATGTTTTTTTACCCGGCTCCCGCTCCCGCTCCGGCACCCGCCAAGCAATCTTCCGTTTCCAGCCAGTAAGGGCACCCATGCCAAATCAAGCCTCTCCTCAGGCCTCCCCTCCCCGTGCCTTGCGCTGGGCGGTGGCCGGTTCGGTGATCGTGATGATCGCCGCCGGTGGCCTGTTCTACTACGCCTCGAAAATGGCCGCCGCCAAGCGTCAGGCCAACCATGACGAAGTGCTGGTGACTATCCACCCGCACAGCTGCGAGCCGAATGCACTGAGCGTCCCCGCCGGTCGCGCCAGTTTCCGCATCGTCAATCGCTCGGACCGAGCCGTTGAATGGGAAATTCTCGACGGTGTGCTGGTGGTCGAAGAGCGGGAAAACATCGCCCCCGGCCTGAGTCAGGTGATCAATGCCAACCTGTTGCCCGGTGACTATGCGATCACGTGCGGCCTGCTGAGCAATCCGCGCGGCACCTTACACGTCAGCCCGACGGCCGCTTCAGACGCGGCGGCCAAGGCAAAACCTTCGATGGTGGCCTTTGTTGGCCCACTGTCGGAATTCCGCGTTTATCTGAGCACTCAGAGCAGCGCGCTGATCAAAGCCGTCACCGCCCTTGAACACGCCATCGAAGCCGACGACCTCAGCAAGGCGCAAGCCTTGTATGTGCCGGCCCGTGCCGCGTATCAACGGATCGCCCCGGCCGCACAACGTCTGGCCGAGCTGGACAACACGATCAACGCCCGCGCCGATTACTTCGAGAAACGCGAGCAGGATCCGGGCTTCACCGGTTTCCACCGGATCGAATACGCACTGTTCCAGCAACGCACGCTCGACGGCCTGATGCCTGTCGCCCAGCGTCTGATCGCCGACGTCACCACGCTCAAACAACAACTGCTGGCCCAGTCGCTGCCGCCTGAGCAACTGGTGAGCCTTTTGGTGCGCAATCTCAACAGCTTGGCCGACGTCCGCGCCAGCAGCGGTGAAGAAGAACGCTACAGCCACACCGACCTGAACGGTTTTGCCGCCAACATCTTTGCTGCCCGCAAAGTCGTCGACCTGTTGCGTCCGTTACTGAGCAAATCCGCCGCCGAACTGCTGCCGAAGATCGACAGCGCAGTCACTGCCCTCGACGCCGAGCTCAATGGTTTCAAGATCAAGGAAGGCTATGCGAGCTACGACAGCGTCAGTGCCGAGCAGCGCAAACAGATCGCCGACAAGGCCAAGGTTCTGGCCGATGCACTCGATGGAATCGATCCCGCCCTTGGCCTTTCCGGCCTGTAAACAGAAGAACAAACCGATGAACGATTCAGAGCAATTCAACCTCCAGCGTCGCCGGGTATTGATGGGCATGGGCGCCGCCGGAGTGGCATTGGCCGGCACCGCGCTCAGTTGCCCGGCCCTAGCCGCCAGCCCGGCGCAAGTGACCGAAGCGCCGAGCAGTGACAAGACCGAAGACCGCCACGCCTTCCACGGCAAACACCAGACCGGCATCGTCACCCCGCGCCCGGCCTGCGGCATGCTGGTGTCGTTTGATGTCTTGGCCAGCGACCGCGAAGACCTGGAGCGTTTGTTTCGCACCCTCAACGAGCGCATCGCCTTCCTGATGAAGGGCGGTGCGGTCACGCAGGTCGATCCAAAACTGCCGCCGGTGGATTCGGGGATTCTCGGCCCGGTGGTGACGCCGGACAACCTGACCATCACCGTGTCGGTGGGCGAGTCACTGTTCGATGAACGCTTCGGCCTGGCCGCCGCCAAACCCAAGCGTCTGATCCGCATGGTCGGTTTTCCCAACGATGCGCTGGAAGCCGATTGCTGCCACGGCGACCTCAGCTTGCAGTTCTGCTCCAACACCACCGACACCAACATCCACGCCCTGCGCGACATCGTGAAAAACCTGCCGGACTTGCTCCTGGTGAGCTGGAAACAGGAAGGCAGCGTACCGCCCCAGGCCCCGGTCAAACCCGGCGTACCAGCGCAAAGTGCACGCAACTTTCTCGGTTTTCGTGACGGCTCAGCCAACCCGAATTCCAACGATGCCAAGGTCATGGACAGCATCGTCTGGGTCCAGTCCGGCGGTGACGAACCGGCCTGGGCGGCCAATGGCAGTTATCAAGCGGTGCGGATCATCCGCAACTTCGTCGAGCGCTGGGACCGCACGCCGCTGCAAGAACAGGAAAGCATTCTTGGCCGGGTCAAGAGCACCGGCGCGCCGATGGGCGGCGAACATGAAACCCAAGTCCCGGACTATGCCAAGGACCCGGAAGGCAAGCTGACCAAGCTCGATGCGCACATCCGCCTGGCCAACCCTCGCACCGCCGCGACCCAGGCCAACCTGATCCTGCGCCGGCCGTTCAACTACTCCAACGGCGTGAACAAGAACGGTCAGCTGGACATGGGTCTGCTGTTCATCTGCTATCAGGCGGATCTACAAAAAGGCTTCATCACCGTGCAAACCCGACTCAACGGCGAGCCGCTCGAGGAATACCTCAAACCGGTCGGCGGCGGGTATTTCTTCACCCTGCCCGGCGTGACGGGCGACAAGGATTTCATCGGTCGTTCGCTGCTTGACGCCACGCAACCAGCTCCTCAACCAAAAGCCACCGCATAACCCACTCCCCACCACGGAACCGCCCATGAAAAAGTCGCCCCTCGCGTTACTGCTGACCCTTGGCTTGCTCAACACCCCGCTTTCGGCTTTCGCGGCGACGGCACCGCTGGAGTTGGTGGGGCCGATTTCGGACTACAAGATTTATGTGACGGAACAGCTCGATGAGCTGGCCAGCCACACCCAACAGTTCACCGATGCCGTGAAAAAAGGTGACCTGGCCACCGCCAAAAAGCTCTACGCCCCGACCCGCGTCTACTACGAGTCGATCGAGCCGATTGCCGAATTGTTCAGTGACCTGGACGCGTCCATCGACTCCCGTGTCGATGACCACGAAAAAGGCGTGGGCGCCTCCGACTTCACCGGTTTCCACCGCATCGAATACTCGCTGTTTTCGGAAAACAGCACCCAGGGTCTTGGCGAACTGGCCGATGGCTTGAACAAAGACGTGAAAGACCTGCAAGCCCGCGTCGCCGGCCTGACCTTCCCGCCGGAAAAAGTGGTGGGCGGTGCTGCGGCGCTGCTTGAAGAAGTCGCTGCGACCAAGATCTCCGGTGAAGAAGATCGTTATAGCCACACCGACCTTTATGACTTCCAGGGCAACATCGACGGCGCGAAGAAAATCGTCGATTTGTTCCGTCCGCAGATCGAAAAGCAGGACGCGGCTTTCATTGCCAAAGTCGACAAGAACTTCGCGACGGTGAACAAGACGCTGGCCAAGTACAAAACCCAAGACGGTGGTTTCGAGACGTATGACAAGGTGAAGGAAAACGACCGCAAGGCGCTGGTCGGGCCGGTGAATACACTGGCAGAGGATTTGTCGACGTTGCGTGGGAAGTTGGGGTTGAACTGAGATTTGTAGTGTTTGAACGGGCCCTTTCGCGAGCAAGCCTCGCTCCCACATTGGATTTGTGAACGACACAAAACTAATGTGGGAGCGGGCTTGCTCGCGAAGGCGTTTTGAAGGGCAGCACATTTGCCCCGCCGTGCTACAGAATCCGGTACAACAACCGCTCGATCCGCACACGACTCACGCGCTTGAGAAACTTGGCCACCCCCGCCGGGTATTCCAGCAGCGTTTCCAGTTCCTGATAACGCTCGATCCGGCGGGTGTTCTCGAAAATCTCCGCCAGCTCTTTACGACGCGGCTCCAGCAGTTCGCCTTTCGGATCATCAATCAGCAAGGCGTTTTCCAGGTCGAGTCGGAACGCTCGCGGGTTGAGGTTGTTGCCGGTCAGCAAGGTGTAGCGCTGATCGATCCACATGCCCTTGAGGTGGTAGGTGTTGTCGCCGTCACGCCACAGATGCAGGTTCAGCTGGCCGCTGTCGACGCTGCGATGATGACGCTTGGCGAAACGCCGCAGGCTGATCTCGTAAAGGTACGGCAGTGCCGAAATCACCTTGAACGGTTCGCTCGGCGGGATGTAGAAGTCGTTGGCCGTCTTGTCGCCGACGATGATGTCGATCTTCACGCCCCGCGCCAGTGCCCGGTTGATTTCACGGGTCACGGGCAGCGGCAGGTTGAAGTACGGCGTGCAGATGGTCAGTTGATGCTGAGCGCTGGCGATCAATTCGCAAATCACTCGACTCAACGGGTTGTTCTTGCCGACACCGAGCAACGGGCTGACCGACAAACCACCCTTTTCCGTGGTGCCTGTGGTGGTGTCGTACGCCGCGTGCTTGAGGCGGCTGCGCAGGTCGCCAATGTCGTTGCGCAGGCTGCGGGTGGTCGGCAGGTTCGGCAAATCGAGACGATGCACGGCTTTGGAGGCGATCAGACCGTGCTGAATCAGGTGCTGCATCGAATCGGCCAGGGCGCTGTTCTGCAGCACGTGATAACGGTCGTAGCGGTATTTATCGAACTTGTGCAGATAGACGTTGTTCAGACTCGCGCCGCTGTAGATCACACTGTCATCGATCACGAAGCCTTTCAAATGCAGCACACCGAACAGCTCTCGGGTCTGCACGGGGACGCCATACACCGGCACAACGCTTTCATGAGTGCGGGTGGTTTCCTGATACCAGGCCGAGTTGCCCGGCTGCTTGCCGGCGCCGATCAAGCCACGCTGGGCGCGCAGCCAGTCAACCACCACCACCACGTCCAGTTCCGGACGCGCCAGTTTGGCCGCGTGCAAGGCATCGAGAATTTCCTGGCCGGCTTCATCCTGTTGCAGATAGAGCGCGACGATATAGATGCGTCGGGTGGCGCTGGCGATCTTTTCCAGCAGGCACCGACGAAACTCGGCAGCGCCAGAAAGAATGGTGACGGCATCGGCGGTCAGCGGAAAACTGCGCAGTTTGGGCAGCAGAGAGCGTTTGAAAAGCGACGGCATAGGGCTCGCAAAAAGGTCGAATCCGAAGAACCCGAGAGCTTACACCATGGATCCGCTTGGGTCTTGTTAGTGTCTGTAAAGGCCCCTTCGCGAGCAAGCCCGCTCCCACAAGGGAACGCATTTCAAATGTGGGAGCGGGCTTGCTCGCGAAGGCGATTTTTCAGACGACAAAAATATCCTCTTGACCAAGGAGAACGATCGTTCTACTGTTCGCCACATGAACAAAATAACCAGCAACGACACACGCGACATCATTCTGGATGTCACCGAAAAGTTGATCTACAAAAGTGGCATCGCGGCCACCGGGATGGATCTTCTGGTGAAAACCGCCGGCGTCTCCAGAAAGAGTATTTACCGCTACTTCGCCAACAAGGAGGAGCTCACCGTCGCGGCCCTGCAACGCCGTGATGTGCGCTGGATGCATTGGTACAGAAGCGAAGTCGACCAGGCTGAAACACCGGCCGACCGGCTACTCAACCTGTTTACCGTGCTCAAGGCCTGGTTCGCCTCCGAAGGCTTCCGTGGCTGCGCATTCATCAATACCAGCGGCGAAACCGGCGACCCGCAAGACCCGGTTCGCCTGGTCGCCAAAGACCACAAACAGAAGCTGCTCGACTACGTGTGCGAGCT
The DNA here is from genome assembly GCF_900187425.1 of Pseudomonas sp. Irchel s3h14. Classification (GTDB taxonomy): domain Bacteria; phylum Pseudomonadota; class Gammaproteobacteria; order Pseudomonadales; family Pseudomonadaceae; genus Aquipseudomonas. The sequence goes on along the minus strand of NZ_FYDJ01000004.1, from coordinate 266,569 downwards.
CTGCACCGAACATGGCGCCACAGACCCGGAGACGCTGGCCAAACAGCTGCTGATCCTGATCGACGGTGCCATTACCGTGGCGCTTGTCATGGGTGATCACAATGCCGCCGATAATGCGCAATGCATGGCGCGAAAGTTATTGGACCTGTAACACTTAAACCAAGCCCGACAACTTGCTAGAACTTTACTTTGATAGGGAGACTATTAATGTCTAATGCCGAAGTTCGTCCGCCATTGCCGCCATTCACCCGTGAATCGGCCATCGAAAAAATACGCCTGGCCGAAGACGGCTGGAACTCCCGCGACGCGGAACGCGTGTCGCTGGCCTACACCCTGGACACCAAATGGCGTAACCGCGCCGAGTTTGCCTACAACCGCGAAGAAGCCAAAGGTTTCTTGACGCGCAAATGGGCCAAGGAACTGGATTACCGACTGATCAAAGAACTTTGGGCCTTTACCGGCAACCGCATCGCCGTGCGTTATGCCTACGAATGGCACGACGACTCGGGCAACTGGTTCCGTTCCTACGGCAACGAAAACTGGGAGTTCGACGAGAACGGTTTGATGGCCAATCGGTTTGCCTGCATCAACGACATGCCGATCAAGGAAAGCGACCGCAAGTTCCACTGGCCGCTGGGCCGTCGTCCTGACGACCATCCAGGTCTGTCCGACCTGAGCCTGTAACTTCACCAAGATCCAATGTGGGAGCGGGCTTGCTCGCGAAGGCGGTGTGTCAGTCGACATCAATAGTGAATGTCAGTCCGTCTTCGCGAGCAAGCCCGCTCCCACAGGAGTTGTGGTGTTCAGGCTACCGCGGCCTGCTGCTTGGACGCTGCTTTTGCTTCTAGCTCACGCACCAACGGCAATACCCGCTTGCCGAAATACTCCACTTCTTCCTGAAAGTGCAGAAACCCCGCCAACACCAGATCCACGCCCACCGCTTTCAGCGCGACGATCCGCTCGGCAATCTGCTGCGGCGTACCGATCAGGTTGGTCTTGAAACCGTCGTTGTACTGCACCAGATCCTCGAAGGTCGACTTGGCCCAGTTGCCCTCGCCCTCAGGTGACGCCCTGCCCGCCTGCTTCGCGGCATCGCCAAACGCATTCACCGCCTCCGGGTCAGCCTGGTCGATGATCTGAGCCAGCACGGCTCGCGCTTCTTCTTCGGTGTCGCGGGCAATGACAAACGCGTTCACGCCGACTTTCACCGAATGATTGTTGGCCGCCGCCTTGGTGCGAATATCATCGACCTGGGCCTTGATGCCTTCCGGGGTGTTGCCGTTGGTGAAGTACCAGTCCGACACCCGCGCTGCCATGTCCCGAGCCGCGCGGGAACTGCCACCCTGGAAGATTTCCGGCTGACCCAGCGGTTTGGGTTTGAGGCTGTAGTTGTCGAAGCGATAGAAGTCTCCGCGAAAGGTAAAGTTGTCCTGGCTCCAGATACCCTTCAGCGAGCGAATGAACTCTTCGGAGCGGCGATAACGCTCGTCGTGTTCCAGCCAGTGTTCGCCAATCGCCTGGAACTCCCCCTTGAACCAGCCACTGACAATGTTCACCGCCACCCGGCCGTTAGTCAGCTGGTCGATGGTTGCCAATTGCTTGGCCGCCAACGCCGGTTGCCAAGGGCCAGGCAGGATCGCGGCGATCACTTTCAGTTGGGTGGTGGCTGCCAGCAGCGCGTGGCTGAAGGCGACGGATTCATGCTGGTACTCGGCACCGTAACCGGCGGTGAAGCGGATCTGGGTCAGGGCGTATTCAAACCCCGCCTCTTCGGCCAGTTGCGCCAGTTTGCGGTTGTAGTCGATGCCCCAGTGGGTGCGTTGCTCGATCTTGCTGACCACCAGCCCGCCGCTGACGTTCGGCACCCAGTAGGCAAATTTGACGGCTTGCTGACTCATTGGCATGTCCTCGGGACTTTAGGGAAGTCCTTGGGTCAGAGCAGCAACCGTGCCAGCGCTGAAACATGGCTTGTGGCGCGACTGTCATGAGCCGAGCGAGATCCTTGTGGGAGCGGGCTTGCTCGCGAAAGCGGTGTGTCAGCTAACGAAGATGTTGAATGGCACACCGCTTTCGCGAGCAAGCCCGCTCCCACAGGGATGTGGGTGTGTCTGAGGCAATTTGCTGCTGCGCTGTTGACAGGGCAACAGTTGCAGACGAAGTAAGCCCAGACCAGCCCGCAATAACTGGCATCTGGGTTTCGGCATGGACCATGCAATTGCCCCTGGCAGACGCAACACTTTCTACTGCCGATCCAAGGAGCCGTCCCATGACCGAACACCAGGTAATCAATCCGCTGTCCACTGGCACTGACTATGAAGCGCTGGCCGCAAGATTCCGGCCAATTTTCCAACGCATCGCCGCCGGTGCCGTTGAGCGCGAACAGTCCCGCAGCCTTCCATACGAACCGATTCAGTGGCTAAAGGATGCCGGTTTCGGCGCCGTACGGATTCCGGTTGAATACGGCGGTGGCGGCGCCTCCCTGCCACAACTGTTTGAGCTGCTGATCGAATTGGCCGAAGCCGATTCCAACGTGCCTCAGGCCTTGCGTGGGCACTTCGCCTTTGCCGAGGATCGCTTGAACTCGGCGCCCGGGCCGGCTCGGGATCTGTGGTTCAAGCGCTTCGTCGAGGGTGACATCGCCGGCAATGCCTGGACCGAAATCGGCAGCGTGGCGATTGGCGACGTCATCACCAAAGTCTCGCCTCATGGCGATCAGTGGAGGCTCAACGGCGAGAAGTTCTACAGCACCGGCAGCCTGTTTTCCGACTGGATCGATGTGTATGCGCAACGCAGCGATACCGGTGGCGACGTGATTGCCGCCGTCCGAACCCGCCAACCCGGCATCGTGCAGAGCGACGACTGGGACGGTTTCGGCCAGCGCACCACAGGCAGTGGCACCTCACGGTTTATCGATGCCGACGTGGAGGCCGAGAACATCATCGACTTCGCCACCCGCTTCAAATACCAGACTGCGTTTTATCAGCTGGTGTTGCTGGCGACCCTGGCGGGGATTGGTCGTGCGGCGTTGCGCGATGTGGCTCACCAAGTACGTGAACGAAAACGCATCTACAGCCATGGCAATGCGCAGCACGTCAGCCAGGATTCGCAAGTGCAGCAAGTGGTCGGTGAGATTGCGGCACTGGTGTATGCGGCCGAGGCCAGCGCCTTGAAGGCTGCGCAACCGGCGCAGCGGGCTTATCTGGCACGGTTTTCGGGAGATGAAGTACTTGAACGGGAGGCGAATGTCGCGGCGGAAATCGAATCGGCCAAGGCTCAGGTGGTGGTGTCGGAGCTGATACAGCGAGCGACCACAGAGCTGTTCAATGCACTGGGGGCTTCGGATACTCGGGTGGGTAAATCGCTGGACCGGCACTGGCGCAATGCGCGGACGGTGTCGTCGCACAATCCGGTGATCTACAAGGCACGAATTGTCGGGGACTGGGCGATCAACGGGACCGAGCCGCCGTTTGTGTGGCAGATCGGGAATGGGCCACAGCAAAAATAACCACCAGCGCGCTGATCGTTCCCACGCTCTGCGTGGGAATGCCGCCATGGACGCTCTGCGTCCGCCGTTAACGCTGGGACGCGGAGCGTCCCGGGATGCATTCCCACGCAGAGCGTGGGAACGATCAGCACGGTCGCCGCAGAAGTTGGATATAGGTAAGATATCGGCCCTTCCCCGCAGCCCTGTCCTGCACCCCGCCGAATAAGCCGATTCCATGCCTTTCGAACTCAGTGTTGACCTCACCACCCTGGCCATTCTGGCCCTCGTCGCTTTCATTGCCGGTTTCATCGACGCCATTGCCGGCGGCGGTGGTTTGTTAACCACCCCGGCGCTGCTGACCGCAGGCCTGCCGCCGCATTTGGTGCTGGGCACCAACAAACTCAGTTCGACGTTCGGCTCGGCCACCGCCAGTTTCACCTTCTACCGACGCAAGCTGTTCCATCCAAGGCAGTGGATGCACGCCATTGTCGGCACGCTGGTGGGCGCGTTGACCGGTGCTGTGGTCGCTCACTACCTGCCCGCGGAATGGCTGAACAAGATGCTCCCGGTGATCGTTTTCGCCTGCGGCGTCTATCTATTGTTTGGCGGCACGCCGAAAGCGCCGCTGGACAGCGACGCACCGATCAAGAAAAAGTGGCAATCGACCCAAGGCTTCAGCCTCGGTTTCTACGACGGTGTTGCCGGCCCCGGAACCGGTGCGTTCTGGACCGTCAGCACGATGCTGATGTACCCCATCGATCTGGTGAAGGCCAGCGGCGTGGCGCGCAGCATGAACTTCGTCAGCAACATTGCGGCACTGTCGGTGTTCGTGTTTTCCGGGCAGGTGGACTGGATCATCGGCCTGAGCATGGGCCTGTCGGTGATGGTCGGGGCGTTCTTCGGGGCTCGCACCGCCATCAGCGGCGGTGCGAAGTTCATCCGCCCGGTGTTCATCACCGTGGTGCTGGGCTTGACCGCGCGGTTAGCCTGGCAACACTGGTTCAGCGTGGCCTAAGCGCCGCGCTACATAGACGTCGATCAGGTAACGGGCAATCGAGCGTGACGCCGGCAACGGCGGCAGCTCATGAACGTTGAACCACTGGGCGTCTTCGATCTCGTCTTCCTGACACACGATCTCGCCGCCGGCGTATTCGGCATGGAAACCCAGCATCATCGAATGCGGGAACGGCCAGCACTGGCTGCCCATGTACTGGATGTTCTTGACCTCGATCTGCACTTCTTCGCGGACTTCGCGAATCAGGCAGTCTTCGGCCGATTCGCCCGGTTCGGCAAACCCCGCCAACGTGCTGTAGACCCCGGTGACAAAGCGCGGCGAACGCGCCAGCAGGACTTCATCGCCCCGGGTCACCAGCACGATCATGCTCGGCGAAATGCGCGGGTAGCTGCGTATATCACACGGTTCGCAATACATCGCCCGTTCCCGAGTCACCTGGATCATCGCCTGTCCGCAGTTACCGCAAAAGCGGTGTTCGCGGGCCCAGGTACCGATTTGCGCGGCATAACCGAGCACCTTGTAAACCGTATGGTCGCCTTCGAGCATGAACGCCCGCAGGCCTTTCCAGTTGCAGCCCGGCACGTCGCTGTGACTGCGCAGCTCCAGTAAATAAACCGGTTCGCCGTCCAGGTGACCGATGCCATGTTCGGCAAGGATCGACAGGTCCTGGCGCTTGAGCCATTCACGGGGGAACAGCGCGCCATTGTCATCGAACAGAAAGCCTTCGGGGCTGCGCGCTACGGCCCAGCCGCCGGGTTGGTCGGTGTCCAGTACTGCAGTGGTCCAGCGTGAAGTCATTTTTAATCAGTCCAGAAATTCGGGTTTCTGTTTGCTCATATGGGCGGCCATGGCCACGCGCAGATCGGTGGATTGCAGCATGGCGGCGTTCCAGGTGGCGACGTATTCGAGGCCGTCGTCGATGCGATGGTCGCGCATGTAGCTGATCATCTCTTTGGTGCCGGTGATCGCAATCGGCGACTTGCTGGCGATCTCGCGGGCAATGCCCATGACACCGTCGAGCAGGCTGGCGGTGTCGCTGTAAACACGATTGACCAGGCCCATGCCACGCGCTTCTTCGGCACCGAACGTGCGACCAGTGTAAGCCAGTTCACGCAGCATGCCGTCACCAATGATCCGCGGCAAGCGTTGCAAAGTGCCAACGTCGGCCGCCATGCCGATGTCGATTTCCTTGATCGAGAATTGTGCGTCTTCGGCGGCGTAACGCATGTCGCAGGCGGCAATAAGATCGATGGCGCCACCGAGACAATAACCCTGAACCGCCGCCAGTACCGGCTTGCGGCAATTGTCGACGGCATTGAAAGACGCTTGCAGGGTGAGGATCTTGCGGCGCAGCAGGCGCGCGTTGCGCCCCACGTCCTTGCCCAGTTCATTGGCCACGCCAGCCAGCATCATCAGGTCGATGCCAGAAGAAAAATGCTTGCCCGCACCACTGAGCACCACCACCCGGACTTCGTCGGTGTCGTCGACCCACTGGAAAATTTCGATGATCTCGCTCCAGAACGCGGCATTCATCGAATTGATCTTTTCCGGCCGGTTGATCTGCACATGGGCGATTTTATCGGCCAGTTCGACGGTGAACGCAGTGTACTGAGACATGGCAGTGATCCTTTTACCGGGCAGAAAATGAGGCCCGGACTATAACAAGGCATCAAGGCGGACCGTAAGGCAGCGGTTCGGCCAAAGACGGGACTTAGCCTGCGCACCACAACGGTGCGCGAGCATTGCCGCGCATCGCACATTCATGTGACATCTCGACTTTTTTTTGAGGCAAAAAGGTAAAAAAACATGCCCTTCGTCGGTGCGTTTCTCCCTCCAAGCGGTACGTCCGTACCTCTTTAAACCGATTGTCGAACAATTTTGCCATCTGGTCTCACACGCTCTAAGTTCTGGCCTAGACTCAGTTCCGCGGGGCGAAACCGGTCGGTCATAAAGCGGAAAGAAAGTCGAAACTTTTGCCGGTCGTGACGGGTCAGCTTAAAAGGAGGTGCGTTGCGACTGGTGCAATCCTTGCAACGATCTCTACAGCCATTCTGCTTCATCGTATTGGCAGCGCTTGCTCACCGATGCGCAGCGCGTTTGCGCCCGGCCACAGGAATTGGCCACGAAACACCGTTTGTGCCAGACCTAAGAATTAGATCAACAACACGGGAGATTCATATGATCAGTGCGGCTTTAGATATTCAGGGAGAACGTGCTCATCAGCAGGTCGGCGAAACGAGCGCCGTGAGCGCCCCAAGCCACCAATCGATCAGCGTCCCCGGCACCAAGACGCTGGCACCGGTGGCCAGTCAGAATCCCAACAAGAAGAAAGTCCTGTTCGTCACCTCGGAGATTGCCGATCTGGTGAAAACCGGTGGTCTGGGCGACGTTTCCGCAGCGCTGCCGCGAGCCATGGCTCACTTGCACGATGTGCGCGTGTTGATCCCCGGTTACCCGCAAGTGCTGCACAGCGAAAACCCGATTCATATCATTGGTGAGCTCGGTGGTCACGCCGCGTTGCCCCCCTGCAAGATCGGGCGCATGGACATGCCCGACGGTCTGGTCATTTACGTGTTGATCTGCCCCGAGCTCTACGAGCGCGAGGGTTCGCCTTACGGTGCCAACAACGGCCGCGACTGGCCGGACAACCACATTCGTTTCGCCCGTCTGGGCCTGGCCGCCGCCGATATCGCCGCCAACCTCGCACAAATCCACTGGTGCCCGGACCTGGTGCACGCCCATGACTGGCCTGCCGGTCTGGCGCCTGCTTATATGCACTGGCGTGGACAGCGCACCCCGACGCTGTTCACCATTCATAACCTCGCCTACCAGGGCGTGACCAGTCTTGGGTCGTGCCCAGAACTGGGTATTCCCATGCATGCCTTGCAACAGGAAGGCATGGAGTTCTACGGCAAGATGTCGTTCCTCAAGGCCGGCATGGCTTATTCGAGCCACATCACCACCGTCAGCGCCACCTATGCCCAGGAAATCACCACCCCGGCCTTCGGCTGCGGTCTCGACGGTTTTCTTGCCGCCAAGACCCAGCAAGGTCTGCTCAGTGGTATTCCCAACGGCATCGATGAAAGCTGGGACGCGGCCACCGACCCGCACCTGTTCCGCCCCTTCAAAATTGGCGATTGGGAAGGCAAAGCGGTAAACGCCGCCCACGTGCGCAAGCTGTTTGGCCTGGACGATAGCGAAGGTCCGCTGTTCGCCGTGGTTTCGCGACTGGTCTATCAGAAAGGCCTGGACCTGACCGAAGCCGTCTCCGAGTACATAGTCAAATCTGGCGGGCAAATCGCGATCATCGGTCGTGGCGAGCCGGAAGAAGAACAAGCCATGCGTGAACTGGCCCTGCGCTTTCCAGGCCAGATCGGCGTGCGCATCGGTTTCAACGAGACCGACGCCCGTCGCATGTTCGCCGGCAGCGATTTCCTGCTGATGCCTTCGCGTTACGAGCCTTGCGGCCTGAGCCAGATGTACGCCCAGCGCTTCGGTTCGTTGCCGGTGGCACGCAACACCGGTGGTTTGGCCGATACCATTGAAAACGGCGTGACCGGTTTCCTGTTCGACGAATCCACGGCCGAGAGTTATGAGGAGGCCCTGAGCCGGGCCTTCAAGGTTTTTGCCTTCCCCGACCTGCTCCATGCCATGCGCTGCCGGGCCATGGCCGCGCCTTTCAACTGGTGCAAGGCGGTCGAACCGTACGCCGAACTCTACGAAAAACTGGTGACCAAAGCGCTGGGTAAATCGGGCAAACATTAAGAGGTTTTCATAGATGCCGTTACGGACCCTTGAGACCTGGCCCCACGGCGCAATCATGCTGGACGCAGAGCACACGCGTTTTGCCTTGTGGGCGCCAGATGCGTTTTACGTCAGTGTCGAACTGGAAGATGGACAGTCCTTGCCACTCCTGCCCCAGGCAGATGGCTGGTTCGTGATCAACACCCGCTGCCCCGCCGGCACGCGTTACCGCTACAACATCGACGGCGAGCTGGAGGTGCCCGACCCGGCCTCCCGCGCGCAGGCCGGTGATATCGACCGCCACAGCGTGGTGGTCGATCCACTTGCGTATCAATGGCAACACAGCGCCTGGCTCGGGCGGCCGTGGAATGAGGCGGTGATCTACGAATTGCACGTCGGTGCGCTCGGCGGCTTTAGCGAAGTCGAGCAGCACCTGGCGCGCCTCGTAGAGCTGGGCATCAGTGCGATCGAATTGATGCCGCTGGCGCAGTTCCCCGGCGATCGCAATTGGGGCTACGACGGGGTCCTGCCCTACGCGCCCCAAGCCTCCTACGGCACTCCCGAACAACTCAAACACCTGATCGACACCGCCCACGGCCATGGCTTGGCGGTGATTCTCGACGTGGTCTACAACCACTTCGGCCCGGACGGCAACTACCTGCATCGCTACGCCAAGGCCTTCTTCCGCGAAGACAAGCACACCCCGTGGGGTGCGGCCATCGACTTCCGGCGGCGCGAGGTGCGGGACTTCTTCATCGACAATGCGTTGATGTGGTTGCTGGAGTACCGCTTCGATGGCTTGCGCCTGGACGCGGTACACGCCATCGAAGACCCTGACTTTCTTCAGGAACTGGCGCAAAAGGTTCGCCTGCAAACCGATCCGGCCAGGCATGTGTGGCTGACCGTTGAAAACGAACACAACCAGGCCAGCCTGCTCGAAGAAGGCTTCGACGCGCAGTGGAACGACGACGGCCACAATGCCTTGCACGTGCTGCTGACTGGCGAAACCGACGCCTATTACGCCGACTATGCACAAAACCCCACTGAACAACTGGCCCGCTGCCTGAGCCAGGGTTTTGTGTTTCAGGGCCACGTGACCCGTCACGGTACAACCCGTGGCGAGCCCAGCGGTCACTTGCCGCCCAGTGCTTTTGTGCTGTTTCTGCAAAACCACGACCAGATCGGTAACCGCGCCTTGGGCGAACGATTGCATCAACTGGCCAACCCCGATGCGCTCAAGGCAGCCACCGCATTGCTGCTGTTGTCACCGATGATCCCGCTGATGTTCATGGGCGACGAGTTCGCCGCCGAGCAACCGTTCCTGTTCTTCACCAGCCATCACGGTGAACTGGCGGAACTGGTCCGCGAGGGACGACGTAACGAGTTTGCCGCCTTCAGCGCGTTTGCTGATCCGCACAAGCGCGAGCAGATTCCCGACCCCAACGCACGCCAGACCTTTGAGGCTTCACGGCCCGAGCTGACATCAACCCGACAATCCGCCATGCACGACCTGTATCGCCAACTGTTGCAGATCCGTCATCAGCAGATCATTCCCCGCCTGCCCGGTGCGCAAGCACTGGGCGCCGAGGTGCTGGGCGCAGGTGCGGTAACGGCGCGCTGGCGACTGGGCGATGGCAGTCAGTTGTGCATTGACCTGAACCTCAGCGACACGCCGGTGGTCCACTCCCCACAGGCCGACGCTTCGTTGTTGTTCGAATTCCCGCCACAGTCAGCCGGTCTGTTGGATGAGGGCACCCTTGCCCCGTATTGCGCGCTAGTCAGCCTCACGGCCGCAGCCCCTTTGCTACCCCCGGATGGAGAGCGCCCATGAGCGATGCGCAACTGGAAATACTGGCCAGCCGAGCAGGCCTGGCCGTCGACTGGATCGACGCCAACGGCCGCCCACAGAAAGTCGCTCCATCGGTGTTGCGTAACGTCCTCACCGGACTCGGCCACCCTGCCGGCAGCGCCCAGGAAATCGACGCCAGCCTGCTGGAACTGCAACAGGTGCAACAGACCCGACACCTGCCGCCGCTGCTGACCGCCGACTTCGGTGTCGGCCTCAGCCTGGCGCATTACTTTGGGCCCGAAACACCGTGCGAGATCCACCTTGAAGATGGCTCGCGACTTCATTTAAAACTGGATGCCGAGGCGATACTGCCCGGCCTGATCCCGGTCGGTTATCAGCACGTCAGCATCGACGGGCAGTCATTCACGTTAGCCGTGGCACCGACGCGCTGCTACAGCGTCGGCGATGCCGTCGACAGTCCGATCCCGCGCGCCTGGGGCCTGAGCGTGCAGTTGTACTCGCTGCGTCGTCCGGGCGATGGCGGTTTCGGCGATACCCAGGCACTCGAAGACCTGGCCCGAGTGGCCGGCGAACGCGGTGCCGAAGCATTGGCGATCAGTCCACTGCATGCGATGTTCGGCAGCGACACCCAACGTTACAGTCCTTATTCGCCGTCCAGCCGCTTGTTTCTCAACAGCCTGTACGCCGCACCGGGTGCCATCCTCGGTGATCGAGCGATGCGGACCGCGATTGATGCAACCGGCCTGGCGGCGGAACTCAAGCACCTTGAAGCCTTGCCGTTGATTGATTGGCCGGTGGCGGCCGAAGCCAAACATCGTCTGTTGCAGGCGTTGTACGAAGGCTTTGTCCAGGGCGAACACCCGTTGCATGCCGACTTCAGCAGCTTCCGTCACGCCGCTGGCGAAGCCCTGGAAAACCACTGCCGCTTTGAAGCCATTCAAGAAGTCCGTGCTGCCAAGGGTGAAAGCCTCGACTGGCGCCAGTGGCCCGAGCAATGGCAAAACCCGCGCAGCGCGGCCCTGGCCGAATTCGCCGAAGAGAACGCCGGGCGCATCGGCTTCTTTGCCTTCTGCCAATGGCTGATCACCCGCTGCCTGGAACGCGCACAAACCGCCGCCCGCAGCGCCGGCATGAGCATTGGACTGATCGCCGATCTGGCGGTGGGTGCCGATGGCGGTGGCAGTCAGGCCTGGAGTCGTCAGGACGAATTGCTCGCCTCGCTGACCGTGGGTGCACCACCGGACATTCTCAACCGCACCGGCCAGGGCTGGGGGATTTCCGCGTTCTCGCCCGAAGGTCTGGTGCGCAACGGCTTTCGTGCCTTCATCGAAATGCTCCGCGCCAATTTTGCCCACGCCGGTGGCCTGCGCATCGATCACGTCATGGGCCTGCAACGGCTGTGGGTGATCCCCAATGGCGCATCACCCGCCGACGGCGCCTACCTCTATTACCCGGTAGATGACCTGCTGCGTTTGCTGACCCTCGAGTCCCATCGCCACCAGACCATCGTCCTCGGTGAAGACCTCGGCACTGTGGCTGACGGTCTGCGAGAAAAGCTCATCGCCCGTTCGATCCTCGGCATGCGCGTGCTGCTGTTCGAACAGGACAACGCGCACTTCAAACCGATTCTCGACTGGCCGGACAATGCCCTCGCGACCACCAGCACCCACGACCTGCCGACGCTCAATGGCTGGTGGCATGGCCGTGATATCGACTGGAACGCCCGACTGGGCCTGGTCGACGCCCCGGGTGAAATCGAATGGCGTCATCACCGCGAACGCGAGCGCGAAGGCCTGCGCCGGGTGTTGAGCGAGGACCCGCAGAACTTTCGCGAAGAGTCCCATGAAACCGATCAGGTGCTCGACGCTGCGATACGTTTCCTCGGCCATACCCGTGCGCCGTTGGTGTTGCTGCCGCTGGAAGATGCCTTGGGCATCGAACAGCAAGCCAACTTGCCCGGCACCATCGACACGCACCCCAACTGGTCCCGACGCCTGCCCGGCGACAGCGAAGCTTTGCTCGATGACCCGGACGCCGCCCGCCGCCTGGAACTGCTCGCCTGTGCGCGGCTTCAGGCGGCCGAGCGTGACCAATGAAGCAAACGCTTACCCAACCGCTGCGGGCGACCCTGCGGCTGCAGTTCCATAAAGACTTCACGCTGGACGATGCGGTGCCGCTGGTGCCGTACTTCGCCAGCCTCGGCATCAGCCATGTCTATGCATCCCCCCTGCTGAGCGCCCGCGCCGGTTCCATGCATGGCTACGACGTCGTGGACCCGACCACGGTCAACCCGGAGCTGGGCGGCGAAGCGGCGCTGCGGCGTTTGGTCAGTGCATTGCGCGAGCTGAACATGGGGCTGATCCTCGACATCGTCTCCAACCACATGGCGGTCGGCGGTGGCGATAATCCCTGGTGGCAGGATTTGCTGGAATGGGGACGCCTGAGTCCTTACGGCGAGTTCTTCGATATCCAGTGGCATTCACCCGACCCGTTGATGGAAGGCCAGTTGCTGCTGCCCTTCCTCGGCAGCGACTACGGCATCGCCTTGCAGGACGGCACCCTGCCCCTGCGCTTTGATGCGCAAAAGGGCGCGTTTTATGTCGAGCACTATGAGCATCACTTCCCGATCTGCCCGACGAATTACGGCGAACTGCTCAGGACCGATGACCCACTGAGCGCCGAATCGCTCAAATCGCTGGCAGACCGATTCAGCACCTTGAGCTACCAAACCGACGCCCACAGTCTGGCGATACCGCTGAAAACAGAGCTGCGTGAACTGGCCAGTGATCCGGCGATTCTGCAGGCCATCCAGCACAACCTCAGCGCTTACGACTCGCTCACGCCCGAAGGTTTCCAGCGCCTGCACCTGTTGCTTGAACAGCAAAGCTATCGCCTGGCCAGTTGGCGCACGGCGGCAGACGACATCAACTGGCGGCGTTTTTTCGATATCAACGAACTGGGCGGCCTGCGGGTCGAACGCCCGGCCGTGTTCGAAGCCACCCACGCAAAAATCTTCGAACTGGTGGCTGAAGGCCTGGTTGACGGTCTGCGCATCGACCATATCGACGGCCTCGCCGACCCTCGGGGTTACTGCCGCAAATTGCGGCGGCGGGTCGACAGCCTGTCGCCGGATCGGCACCTGCCGATTTACGTCGAGAAGATCCTCGGCGAAGGTGAAACCCTGCACCGTGATTGGTCGGTGGATGGCACCACGGGTTACGAGTTCATGAACCAGCTGTCGCTGCTGCAACACGCTCCGGAAGGCGCCAACACTTTGGCCGAACTGTGGAATCGTTACAGCGAACGGCCCGCCGATTTCCGTCAGGAAGCGCAACTGGCCCGCCAGCAGATCCTCAACGGTTCCCTCGCCGGAGACTTCGAAAGCGTCGCCCAGGCCCTGTTGCAAGTGGCCCGGGATGACCTGATGACCCGCGACCTGACCCTCGGTGCGATCCGTCGGGCGTTGCAGGAACTGATCGTGCATTTCCCGGTGTACCGCACCTATATCAGCCCCCGTGGGCGTTCGGCTGAAGACGATGTGTTTTTCCAGCAAGCCATGGACGGTGCCAGACTTACCCTCGGCGAGGCCGACTGGCCGGTACTCGATTGCCTGGCCCGCTGGCTGGGCGGTGAACCCTGGCGCAAACGCTCGTTGGGCCGGACGCGCAAGGTGCTCAAGCATGCCTGTGTGCGTTTTCAGCAACTGACATCACCGGCGGCGGCGAAGGCTGTGGAGGACACCGCGTTCTATCGCTCGGCGACATTGTTGTCGCGCAATGACGTGGGCTTCAGTACCGAGCAGTTCAGCGCGCCGGTGGCCGATTTCCATGCGGCTTGCATCAGCCGTCTCGAAGCCTTCCCCGACAATTTGTTGGCCACCGCGACCCACGACCACAAACGCGGCGAAGACACCCGCGCGCGCCTGGCGGTGCTGAGCGAGCGCAGTGCCTGGTACGCCGAGCAAGTCCCGCTCTGGCGGACCCTCGCCCGCCCCCTGGGTGATGACGACCAGATGCCGACTGCGGGCGATGAGTTGATCCTCTATCAAGCAATCCTCGGCAGCTGGCCGCTCGATATGCGCAGTGACGATCAAGCAGCCTTGGAGAACTACACTCAACGCCTGTGGCAGTGGCAACAGAAAGCCTTGCGCGAAGCCAAGTTGCAAAGCAGCTGGAGCGCGCCAAACGAGGCTTATGAACAAGCGGTTCAGCAATTCCTGCAACGTCTGCTTCTGAGCCCCGAAGGTGAACTGTTACGCGCTGCCCTCGGCAAAGCAGCCAAGAGCATCGCCGTCCCCGGCGCACTCAACGGATTGGCGCAAACCTTGCTGCGCATGACCGTGCCGGGGGTACCGGACCTGTATCAGGGCAACGAGTACTGGGACTTCTCGCTGGTCGATCCGGACAACCGCCGGCCGGTGGATTACACCAGCCGACAGCAGTCGATGCAGACGCCATTGGAACTGCCCGAATTGTTGGCTAAGTGGCGCGATGGGCGCATTAAACAAGCGCTGATCGCACAAGTATTGAACCTGCGGCTCGAGCACACCGAACTGTTTCGACGAGGGACGTATCAAGCCCTTGAAGTCGTCGGCAGCCAGGCTCACCGGGTGCTCGCATTTGCTCGCGCGCTGGAAGGAAAACACGCCATCGTGATCGTACCGATACGCTGCGCCGAACTGCTGAAAAACAGTGCCGAACCCCGGATTGAAGCGCCGCTGTGGGGCGATACACGGGTCAAATTATCGTTCACCGCCCCTGATGAAAATTTGAAGGGACTTTTTTCAAGCACAACAGTCACACACCAAAGGGAGTTGAACATCAGCGACGCGCTAGTGGATTTTCCGATCAATCTTTTTATCCAAACTACCCACACTTGAGTTCAGTTCAGGAGCATTGCGATGAGCACAAACGATAAACGCATCCGCGAATTCGCCTATCAAATCTGGGAATCGGAAGGAAAACCCGAGGGCCAGGACGCTCGCCACTGGGAGATGGCCCGCAAACTGGCTGAAGCCGAAGCCCTGGCACCGAGCAAATCGCCAAAAGCCGCTGGAAGCAAAGCCGCCGCCAAGGCCCCTGCCAGCAAAGCCAATGGCAAGGCGGCGGAGCCAAAAACCAAAGCCAAGCCCGCCGCTGCCTCCAAGGTCATCCCGCCGGGCGAAAAAGCCAACGAGAAAAAGCCTCGAGCAGCGCGTAAACCGCCCGCTGTCTGACGCCTCTCACCTGTGTCCTGATTGACCTCGTGGCGGGCCTTCTCGCCACCGAGGGCTCGCTCGCCCTCAAAAAAAACCAGAGCCAAGAACTGTCCCCCCTTTGCAGGAGCACCTATGACCAGTCCGAAGAAAGCCGCGCCAGAACCTCAGGTCGAGGCCTCGCGAATCCGTGAAGGCTTGCCCTTCCCGCTGGGCGCGACCTGGGATGGCCTGGGGGTCAACTTCGCCTTGTTTTCCGCCAATGCCACCAAGGTCGAGCTGTGCATCTTCGATGATGCCGGCGAGGTCGAACTGGAACGCATCGAACTGCCGGAATACACCGACGAGATCTACCACGGCTACCTGCCCGACGCGCATCCGGGGATGATCTACGGCTACCGTGTCTACGGCCCGTACGACCCGGCGAACGGTCATCGCTTCAACCCCAACAAGTTGCTGATCGACCCCTACGCCAAACAACTGGTCGGCCAGTTGAAATGGTCCGAAGCGCTGTTCGGCTACACCATCGGCCACCCCGACGCCGACCTCAGTTTCGATGAGCGCGACAGTGCCCCGTTCGTACCCAAGTGCAAGGTGATCGACCCCGCCCACACCTGGGGTCACGACCATCGGGTCAGCGTGCCGTGGGACAAGACCATCATTTATGAGACGCACGTGCGCGGTTTCAGCATGCGTCACCCCTCCGTCCCCGAGAATGTGCGCGGCACCTTCGCCGGGTTGATGGTCGATGACGTGCTGGAACACATCCGCAAGCTCGGCGTGTCGACCGTGGAACTGCTACCGATTCATGCCTTCGTCAACGACCAGCATCTGTTGCACAAGGGCATGACTAATTACTGGGGCTACAACAGCATCGCGTTCTTCGCCCCCGACCCGCGTTACCTGGCCAGCGGGAAGATCGCCGAGTTCAAGGAGATGGTTGCGCACCTGCACGAAGCCAATCTTGAAGTGATCCTCGACGTGGTCTACAACCACACCGCCGAGGGCAACGAACAAGGTCCGACCCTGTCCATGCGCGGCATCGACAACGCCTCCTACTACCGTTTGATGCCCGACGACAAGCGCTTCTACATCAACGATTCCGGTACCGGCAACACCCTCGACCTGAGTCACCCGTGCGTGCTGCAAATGGTCACCGACTCCCTGCGCTACTGGGCTTCGGAAATGCACGTCGACGGTTTCCGCTTCGACCTGGCGACCATTCTCGGGCGCTACCACGATGGCTTCGACGAACGTCACAGCTTCCTGGTGGCCTGCCGGCAGGACCCGGTGCTGCGCCAGGTGAAGATGATTGCAGAAGCCTGGGATTGCGGCCCCGGTGGCTATCAGGTGGGTAACTTTCCGCCGGGTTGGGTCGAGTGGAATGACAAATTCCGCGACACCGTGCGTGCGTTCTGGAAAGGCGACGATGGCCAACTGGCGGACTTCGCCAGTCGCATGACCGCCTCCGGCGAGATGTTCAATCAGCGTGGCCGGCGGCCGTATGCCTCGGTGAACTTCGTCACCGCCCACGATGGTTTCACCCTGAACGACCTGGTGTCGTACAACGACAAACACAACGAAGCCAACGACGAGAACAATCAGGACGGCAGCAACAACAACCTGTCCTGGAACCACGGCGTCGAAGGCCCGACCGACGATCCCGAGATCAATGAGCTGCGTCAGCGGCAAATGCGCAATTTCTTTGCCACGCTGCTGCTGTCCCAAGGCACGCCGATGCTGGTGGCCGGTGACGAATTCGCCCGCACCCAGGAAGGCAACAACAACGCCTATTGCCAGGACAGCGAGATCGGTTGGGTCAATTGGGACCTGAGCGAAGACGGCAAGGCCCTGCTCAAGTTCGTTAAACGCCTGATCAAGTTACGCCTGGCCTACCCGATCCTGCGTCGCGGCCGCTTCCTGGTGGGCAATTACAACGAGGACATCGGCGTCAAGGACGTCACCTGGCTCGCGCCGGACGGCAGCGAAATGTCCATCGAACAATGGGAGGAAGGCCATGGCCGCTGCCTCGGCATGCTGATGGATGGCCGCGCCCAGGAAACCGGTATCCGCCGCAAGGGCGCCGACGCCACCCTGCTGTTGGTGGTCAACGCGCATCACGACATCGTCAATTTCCTGCTTCCGGAAGTGCCGGACGGCGGTTTCTGGACCTGCATGATCGACACCAACCAACCGTCGATTCGGGGTCAGGAACGCTTCGAGTTCGGTCACGAATATTCGGTCACTGGCCGTTCGCTGCTGCTGTTCGAATTGCAGCATGAGGAAGAAGAGTGAAATGGACCTTCAGGGATAGCTCGGATAAAAAAACGTACTGAATGGAACATCGAGGCGACGAATAGCGTGACATGAGCAATACTCTGCTCGCGGCAATCCAGGGTTTGGAGCGCCGCACATTGCTAACAACGAGAACAAGGACGTAGCCATGAAAACGGTCTCCATCAGCGAAAGCATCCCACCAGTACAAATCTGGAACAGCGCCCCGCAACTGGACAACATTCCTGTCATCAGCACTCAGACCCTGGTTCCTGCCGGCGCACGCGCCGTGTTGATTGCCCCACACCCTGGCGATGAAGTCGTGACCTGTGGCGGCCTGCTGCAGCTGCTCAGCACCCTGGGTCATCCCCTGCAATTGATCTCGATCACCGACGGCAGCGCCAGCCATCCGGGCTCGCAACAGTGGTCGGAGAAACGCTTGAGCGTGTTCCGCCCCCAGGAAAGCCTCGAAGCCTTGCGCCGGCTCGGGCTGCCGATGCACAGCCTGAAATGGATTCGTGGCGGCTTCACCGACAACGCCCTGGCCGAACGCGAGTTTCAGATGACTCAATTCATCGCCCGTTATTTACGCCCCGGGGATGTAGTGTTCAGCACCTGGCGCGAAGATGGCATTGTCGACCATGACGCCGTCGGCCGGGCCAGCGCCAAGGCTGCAGCAATGGTCGGCGCGACGTTCAACGAAGTACCGGTCTGGGCCTGGCACTGGCCAACGCGTGATCGAGGGCTTATCCCGTGGCATCGCGCGCGCAAGGTGCGCCTGGACACCTGGACCGTCGCGCGCAAAAGCCACGCCACCCACGCCTATGCCAGCCAGCTCGACGGCGAGCCGGCAATCGGCCTCGCCCCGCTGCTACCCCCGGTGCTTCTGGAACGGATACGGTTGCCTTATGAAATTGTCTTCGTCTGACGTAGCACTGGTAGCACTGGTAGCACTGGTAGCAGCCTGTAGCAGCTGTCGAGCCTGCGAGGCTGCGTTCGGCTGCGTAGCAGTCGTAAGACCCGGCAACGCGGTGTGTCAGGCAAACTTCATGTTCTGGATGACGACTGCTTCGTCCGAATGCGGCCCAAACCGAACGCAGCCTCGCAGGCTCGACAGCTGCTACATTTTGGTGTCAAGGCTGCTTGCGACGAATCGCTCTGAACTGCCCGCTGCTGCATCAGTCGCATACATAACCAGTCCTGATTCAGAGGAGTGAACGTGACCAGTGATTCCAAGTGGCAGGCCGTCAAATCATCTCCATTGAACACGCCCCTGGCGATTCATCGACTGAGAGTGCTGACGGTCAACACCCACAAGGGTTTTACCGCACTCAACCGACGCTTCGTTCTCCCGGAACTGCGTGAAGCGGTACGCAGTACATCGGCGGACCTGGTGTTCCTGCAGGAAGTCGTCGGCGAACACGACCGTCATGCCACTCGCTACAACGATTGGCCGCAGACCTCACAATACGAGTTCCTGGCCGACAGCATGTGGAGCGACTTCGCCTACGGTCGCAACGCGGTCTACCCCAACGGTCACCACGGCAACGCCCTGTTATCGAAATACCCGATCCGCGAACACCGCAACCTCGACGTCTCGATCACCGGCCCCGAGCGTCGCGGCCTGCTGCATTGCGTGCTGGATGTGCCGGGGCACACTGAAGTGCATGCGATCTGCGTTCACTTGAGCCTGCTGGAAAGCCATCGCCAGTTGCAGCTCCAACTACTCTGCCAACTGCTCGAATCCTTGCCCGACGATGCGCCGGTGATCATCGCCGGTGACTTCAACGACTGGCAGCTGCAAGGCAACACGGCCCTCGCCCGACGCGACTACCTGCATGAAGCCTTCGAACGCCACCACGGTCGCCCGGCGAAAACCTATCCGGCGCGCTTCCCGCTGCTGCGTCTGGACCGGATTTATCTGCGCAATGCCAGCAGTCATGAGCCGCGAATACTGGGGCACAAGCCCTGGACGCATTTGTCGGATCATTTGCCGTTGGCGGTGGAAGTGCACCTGTAGCGGTTCAACTGCGAGCCGCAACGAATGAGCGTTTTCAGCCACATTATTGACAGTAATAAACAGCGAGAATCCGTCAGCAACTGGCTGGATCAAGGCAGCTCGAAGACCGACCGTCGGCTGACGAACGCCTCTGATTCGCGGGTTTCGCGATGATTTTTCGTACAAACAAGAACTTAGATAAACGCCGAAAAACAATTAGTTGCATAGGCCAAATTAGCCATACCGCTCATCGTTCATTTTCTTGACGCAGTGGCATCGGTCTTCTTAGCTACACGTTACTACCCCCGGAAATACACCAGGGGCAAACCCCAAGACACCCGCAAAATCGGGCGGCCAAAGGCTTGCCCCACTACATTCGGTCGCCCCTCATTCGGGGTAGGAGAGAGACGCCAGAGCGAGATACGGCATGCGATTGCAAGGTAGACCGCCATGAAAACTTCATTCACCCCACAAGAGATCAAAGTCACTTTTTGCACTGTCTCGAGTTCACTCCTTCTGTGCTCGTCCCTGGAAATACAGGCAGGGCCGGCAGAGGATGCAACCACGCCTTGGTACCGTCAGGATGTTCCGGTCATGACCTTACCCGCCGTCACTTTCACCACCCCCTACTCCGGCCGCTTCAGCGCCGCCTCCGATACACGTAGTTCACGCCTGACCATCGAGGACGCTTCGCCTTCGGCCTGGGATCAGGTGTATGGGCAGGCTTCGCGGCAGGCGCAAACCGATGTGCTGGCTCAGGGGTTTGCGATCCCTGGCAGTAGCGAATTCAAAGGGCCGGCGATCCTGACGCTGCAAAGCGGTAGCGGTCATACCCAGCGGGTCGGACTGGTCAGCGGCATGACTCAGTTACAAGGCAACAGCAACGGGCTGCTGACCGGTCGCGCCCTTGCTGATCCCAGCCACGACACCCTCAACCTCGAAGGCCAGAGCCTCGGCGCCTACTGGAGCCTGACCGGGCCCCAGGGCTGGCACGTGGACTTGACGGCCAGCGGCGGTCGGGTCAACGGCTATACCCGCAATGACCAGGGCGCCCGACTGGCGACCGAGGGCAGCGCGGTGACACTGTCGGTGGAAGGTGGTTTTCCCATTGGTCTGGGCGATAACTGGGTAGTTGAACCCCAGGCACAGTTGATCAATCAACGCATTACCCTGGACACCCCGTATGCAGGCTCAGGCAATGCCTCGTCCAGTGATCTGACGTCCTGGAGCGGCCGGGTCGGTGCACGGTTGAAAGGTAGTTACGACATCAACGGGCTGGGGGTCGAACCCTATGTGCGAACCAACGTGTGGCACACGGTGTACACCGGCAATACCGTGAACCTCGATCAGGTCGAGAAGATCAGCAGCAGCCGCTATTCATCGACCGTCGAAGTAGGTTTGGGCCTGGTGGCCAGAGTGACGCCCGCCGTAAGTTTCTACGTCAGCGCCGACTACAGCAGTGACGTGGATGACAATGATTTGAATGGGTTGATTGGGAGTTTGGGTGTGCGGATGCGGTGGTGAGCGTCTGACCTCAAGAGGCGTTTTGTTTCGGCTGACGCCTTCGCGAGCAAGCCCGCTCCCACATTTGGTTTTGTGTACGACATAAATCCAATGTGGGAGCGAGCTTGCTCGCGATGGGAGCGACTCGGTGTTAGATCAACCCTCCGGACGCAGCATCAACACCGCCAGCGGCGGCAGATTCAATACCAATGAGAGTGCCTGGCCATGGCTCGGCTCCTCCTCGGTAAACGCCCCGCCGCTGTTGCCATAGTTCGAACCGGCGTAAGTGGCCGCATCGCTGTTGATCACCTCGGTCCAACGCCCTTCAAACGGTACGCCGATGCGATACCCCTCACGCGGCACCGGTGTGAAGTTAGCCACCACTAACACCGGCCGTCCCTCCCTGCTCCAGCGCATGAAGGCGTAGACGCTGTTGATTGCATCATCACCGATCAACCACTGGAAGCCTTGTGGCGCGTCGTCCTGATCATGCAGCGCCGGCTCTTCGCGATACAGCCGATTGAGATCGCCGACGAGTTTCTGCACACCTTTGTGTTCCGAGTACTGCAGCAAGTACCAGTCGAGTTGCTGGTCGTGATTCCACTCACGCCACTGACCAAACTCGCAGCCCATGAACAACAGCTTCTTGCCCGGATGCGCCCACATGAAACTGAGGTAGGCGCGCAGGTTGGCGAATTTCTGCCAGCGGTCGCCGGGCATCTTGTCGATCAGCGAGTGCTTGCCGTGTACCACCTCGTCGTGGGAGATCGGCAGGATAAAGCGCTCGGACCAGGCATACACCAGGCCGAAGCTCAGTTCGTTGTGATGATGAGCGCGGTACACCGGGTCCTGCTGGATGTAGTGCAGCGAATCGTGCATCCAGCCCATGTTCCACTTGTAGTCGAAGCCCAGTCCGCCCTGTTGCGTGCCCTGGCTGACACCCGGCCATGCGGTGGACTCTTCGGCGATCACCAGCGCGCCAGGGGCTTCGAGGTCGATCACGTCATTGAGATGGCGCAGGAAGTCGATGGCTTCGAGGTTTTCCCGACCGCCATGACGGTTCGGCACCCATTCGCCGGCCTTGCGCGAATAATCGCGATACAGCATCGAAGCCACGGCATCGAC
This sequence comes from Pseudomonas sp. Irchel s3h14, assembly GCF_900187425.1. GTDB lineage: Bacteria > Pseudomonadota > Gammaproteobacteria > Pseudomonadales > Pseudomonadaceae > Aquipseudomonas. The sequence continues at coordinate 244,421 of NZ_FYDJ01000004.1, read as the reverse complement.
CCGCAGGCCGTCGACGTGGAAATGTTTCAGCCAGTGCAGCGCCGAGGCCAGCATGTAGCCGTGCACTTCGGTGCGACCCAGGTTGTAGATCAGCGTGTCCCAGTCCTGATGGAAGCCTTCCTGCGGGTTGCCGTATTCGTACAGCGCGGTGCCGTCGAACTGCGCCAGGCCGTGGGTATCGGTCGGAAAATGCGCTGGCACCCAATCGAGGATCACGCCGATATCGGCCTGGTGGCAGGCATTGACGAACGCGGCGAAGTCATCCGGCGACCCGTAGCGAGCGCTCGGGGCGAATTGCGACAGCAGCTGATAACCCCAGGATCCGCCGAACGGGTGTTCCATGATCGGCATCAGTTCGATGTGGGTAAAACCCAGATCCTTCACGTAAGGAATCAGCCGCTCGGCCAACTCATGCCAGGTGTACAGGCGCGCAACTTCGCCCAGATCATCCAACTCACATTGCCAGGACCCGGCATGCAATTCGTAGATCGACAGCGGCGCACTCACCCGATGACGGTCGCCGCGGGATTGCATCCACTCCTGGTCCTGCCAATCGATGTTCAGCGGCGAAGCGACTTTTGACGCGGTGTCCGGTGGCAGCGAGGTGGCCAGCGCCATCGGGTCGGCCTTGAGCGGCAGAATGCCGTGGGTACCGAGGATTTCGTATTTGTACGTTTCCCCCGCTTGCATGCGCGGGACGAAGATTTCCCAAACGCCGGTCGGATGACGCAGGCGCATCGGGTGCCGGCGACCGTCCCAGTTGTTGAAGTCACCCACCACCGACACCCTTTTGGCGTTCGGTGCCCACACGGCGAACCGCACGCCATCGACACCGTCGACCGTTTTCAGCTGCGCGCCCAGGCAAGCGCTGAGATCGCGGTGATTGCCTTCGGCGAACAGGTACAAGTCCATCTCGCCGAGCAATGGGCCAAAGCTGTAAGGGTCTTCGGTAACCTGTTCGCCGCCGGCCCAGCGGGTTCGCAGCAGATACGCCTGCGCCCGATCGAAGTGCCCGACGAACAGGCCCGGCGTCTGGGTGGCCTCAAGGTTGCCGAGTTCCTCCCCGGAGTCCTTGGCCAGTACCTGCACGCTCAAGGCGTCCGGCAAATAGGCCCGAATGAATTGCCCGCCATGACCATCGCCGTGGGGGCCAAGAATTGCAAAGGGGTCGTGATGTTCGGCGCGTACCAGCGCGTCGATGTCCCGCGATCTGGGCAGCAACGCTTCTTTAGCGTGACCCTGTTCCTTGTTCGAGAAACTCATGACTACTCTCCACCAAGATCGGAAAAGGGTTTAAGCCCACTCAATAACCCATACAAACCGTGCAACGGCACGGGCAACCATGTGGGGCGATTTTCTGCCTCATAGGCCACTTCATACGCTGCCTTCTCCAGGCCGAACAACGCCAACGCGGCGTCCTCGCCTTCCGGATCTTGCCATGCATGAGCAAGACTAGCTGCCGCCAGCCGATAAGCGTCGACAAATGCTTGTCTTGCTTCATTTAAATAGCGATCAGCGACACGTTGACGAGCGGCTTGGGCATCGGCCGTGTTGTCGACGTTGTGCACGTTGATCGCCATCGCCGCAGCGTAGTCAAAGGAGCGCAATACGCCACTGACGTCTTTGTACGGGCTGTGTTTGCCCCGTCGTTCGTGCAGCGGCCGCGCCGGCTCGCCTTCGAAGTCGATCAGGTAAGCGTCGCCCTTGATCACCAGTACCTGGCCCAGATGCAAGTCGCCGTGGACGCGAATGCGCAGACCACCAACGGCTTTTTTGCCCAGCTCCTGAACATGGCTGAGGATGGCTTTTTTGTTGTCCAGTAAACGAGTGACCAAGGCTTTGTCTGCCGGGTTCAATTCGCTTTGATGCTGTTTGAGCAACTTCAGCGCGTACTCCAATTGCGCCGCCACGTCCTTGGCGCAGGCCAGGGCATCTTTCTGGGTGGTGACCTTCGGAGTGAAGTCCGGGTTGTCGCTGGGCGCCGCCAGTACCTGATGCATTTCACCCAGACGCTGACCGAGCATACCGGCGAAATCTCTCAGTTCGCCCAAGGCGTTGTAGTGTTGCTCCTGCTCGGACATGGCGTCGGCCAGTTCATCACGCAGCGCCCGTTCGAGGTTGTTCTGGGTCCACTCCCAGGCGTCGCCCTGATTGCTCAAATAGCCTTGGGCAATCATCAGTAGACTTTCCTCACCCGCCGGATCACGGCGAACCACCGAACCCAGCAGCGGTGAGATATTGCGGAAACCGGCGTGAGTCAGAAACGCGCTCATTTCCAGTTCCGGGTGCACGCCAGACGCGACCTTGCGGATCAGTTTCAGCACCAGGCTGTTGCCGATCACCACCGAACTGTTGGACTGTTCGGCGGACAGGTAACGCACTTCCGATTCCCCGGTCAGACCGAGTTTCGCCAGTTCCCACGTCGGCTCAAAGCAGATATCGCCAGCACTGGATGGCAATACGGTATTACTTTGCATGCCCAGCAATACCGCATGCACAAAGGTGTCGAGGCTGAAGGCGTCGGTGATCAAGCCGACCTGACGCACGCGCCGGACCCGAGACAAGGCCAGTTGCTGAGGCAACGCGGCACCCACCTGATCTTCGGAGATAAAACCGAACGGCAACTGATAGCGGCTGGTCTGGCCGCCGCTGGTGACGTCGATTTCACTCAACAGCACGGGGTGCAGCGGATCGCCAAAGCGCACGCCATAGGCAATGTTGACCTGCTCGATGCCCCCGTCCTTGCCGGCAAACCAGCGGCGATTCTGCAGCCAGCTTGGCAAGATGCCCTGCTCCAGCGTGCCGCGGGAAGGCGCTTCGAGCAGTTCTTCCATGCGTTTTTTCAGCACCAGCGTGGTGAAGTCCGGCAGGCTTTGCGCCGGTTCCACGTGCCAGCTCGGCATCTGGTTTTCCGCCGCCAATACGAACCAATAGAAGCCGTAAGGCGCCAGGGTCAGCAGGAAATTCAACTGGCCGATCGGCGGGAAGGCGTTACCGCCGAGCATCTCCACAGGCACCATGCCGACGTAGGCCGACAGGTCCAGTTCCGCTGCTTGCGCGCTACGGGACACGTTGGCCACGCACAAGATGATTTCGTGCTTGCCGTCCGGTCCGGTGAATTCCCGGGTGTAGGCCAGAATCCGTCGGTTAGTCGGCGAGAGCATTTTCAGCGTGCCTCGACCGAAGGCCTTGGACTGCTTGCGCACGGCGAGCATGCGCCGGGTCCAGTTCAGCAGCGAATGCGGGTCGCCGGCCTGGGTTTCAACGTTGACCGACAGGTAACCGTATTGCGGGTCCATGATCGGCGGCAGCACCAGACTCGCCGGATCGGCGCGGGAGAAACCGCCGTTACGGTCAATCGACCACTGCATCGGCGTGCGCACACCGTCACGGTCGCCGAGGTAGATGTTGTCACCCATGCCGATCTCGTCGCCGTAATACAGCGTCGGCGTGCCGGGCATCGACAGCAGCAAACTGTTGAGCAGTTCCACGCGACGACGATCGCGCTCCATCAACGGCGCCAAGCGGCGGCGAATCCCCAGGTTGATCCGCGCCCGACGGTCGGCCGCGTAGTAATTCCACAGGTAATCGCGCTCCTTGTCGGTGACCATTTCCAGGGTCAGCTCATCGTGGTTACGCAGGAAAATCGCCCACTGACAGTTGGCCGGGATCTCCGGGGTCTGACGCAGAATGTCGGTGATCGGGAAGCGGTCTTCCTGGGCCAGCGCCATGTACATGCGCGGCATTAGCGGGAAGTGGAACGCCATGTGGCATTCGTCGCCGTTCAAGCCTTTGGCGTCGGTGTCGCCGAAGTACAGTTGCGTGTCTTCCGGCCATTGGTTGGCTTCGGCCAGCAGCATGCGGTCCGGGTAATTGGCGTCGATTTCGGCACGGATCTGCTTGAGGACGTCGTGGGTCTCGGGCAGGTTTTCGTTGTTGGTGCCGTCGCGTTCGATCAGGTACGGAATCGCGTCCAGGCGTAGACCGTCGATGCCCATGTCCAGCCAGTAGCGCATCACCGACAGTACGGCTTTCATGACTTGCGGGTTGTCGAAATTCAGGTCTGGCTGGTGAGAATAGAAGCGATGCCAGAAGTACTGACCGGCCACCGCGTCCCAGGTCCAGTTGGATTTTTCGGTGTCGAGAAAGATGATGCGGGTGCCGTCGTACTTTTGATCGTCATCGGACCAGACATAGAAGTCCCGTGCCGCCGAGCCTTTCTTGGCCTTGCGCGCACGCTGAAACCAGGCGTGCTGGTCAGAGGTGTGGTTGATGACCAGTTCGGTAATCACCCGCAGGCCACGTTTATGGGCTTCAGAGATGAACCGCTTGGCGTCGGCCATGGTGCCGTAGTCGGAATGCACGCCACGGTATTCGGCAATGTCGTAGCCGTCATCGCGTCGTGGCGAGGGATAGAACGGCAACAGCCAAATGGTATTGACGCCCAGATCGGCAATGTAATCGAGTTTGGCGATAAGACCGGGAAAGTCGCCGATCCCGTCATTGTTGGAGTCGAAAAAAGACTTAACGTGAACCTGGTAGATCACCGCATCCTTGTACCAGAGCGGGTCCTTGATAAAGGTGGCTGCCTTGGGTTTCTTCGCCATTTGAAACTCCTGTTGAAAACTGGAAAGCGCCCCGGACAAGATCGTTCCCACGCTCTGCGTGGGAATGCATCCAGTGACGCTCTGCGTCACAGCGGCGGACGCAGAGCGTCCGAGGCGGCATTCCCACGCGGACGGTTCGACGCCTCGACGTGGGAACGATCAGTGCTAATCAGTGTTAAACGGTGATCCGCCAGATCCCGAACGGTTGATGCGCTGGGTCGATTCGCATGAACTGGTACTTGCCGTGCCAGGTCCAGCGATGACCGCTCATCAAGTCTTCGCCCTGGGTACTGGCGTCGTCGGGCAAGCCCATTTCCCACAGCGGCAATTCGAAATTCGCTTCCTGGACGTTATGCGGATCAAGGCTCACCGCCACCAGAACGAAATTGCTGCCATCCGCGCTGCGTTTGCCGAAATACAGAATGTTGTCGTTCCAGGCGTTGTAGACCTTCAAGCCCAGATGCGTCTGCAAGGCCGGGTTCTGCCGGCGGATACGGTTGAGCTGGGCGATCTCGGCAATGATGTTGCCTGGCGCGTTGAAGTCCCGTGGGCGGATTTCGTACTTCTCGGAATTGAGGTATTCCTCCTTGCCCGGCACCGGTGCCGCTTCGCACAGTTCAAAGCCTGAATACATGCCCCACAGACCGGAGCCCATGGTCGCCAGCGCGGCGCGGATCAGAAATCCGGCGCGCCCCGACTCATGCAAAAACGCCGGGTTGATGTCCGGTGTATTAACGAAGAAGTTCGGCCGGAAGCATTCGCGCCACGGTGACTCATTGAGTTCAGTGAAATAGGTGGCCAGCTCGGACTTGTTGTTGCGCCAGGTGAAGTAGGTGTAGCTCTGGGAGTAACCGACCTTGCCCAACCGCGCCATCATTGCCGGGGTGGTGAAGGCTTCGGCCAGGAAGATCACCTCGGGGTACAGCGCTCGCACATCAGCAATCAGCCACTGCCAGAACGGCAGCGGTTTGGTGTGAGGGTTGTCGACGCGAAACAGCTTCACGCCCTCCTCGACCCAACCCACCACGACGTCGCGTAACTCGACCCACAGACTAGGAATCGCATCGGTGGCATAGAAATCGACGTTGACGATGTCCTGGTATTTCTTCGGCGGGTTCTCGGCGTATTTGATCGTGCCGTCGGGACGCCAGTTGAACCAGCCCGGATGCTGTTGCAGCCATGGATGATCCTGGGAACACTGAATCGCGAAGTCGAGGGCGATTTCCAGCCCATGGTCAGCGGCTGCCGCGACAAGACGCCGGAAGTCTTCGCGCGTGCCCAGCTCCGAATGAATCGCCTCATGACCGCCCTCTTCGCTGCCGATGGCATACGGACTGCCCGGATCGTCCGGCCCAGCGGTCAGGGAGTTGTTCGGGCCCTTGCGGTAACTGCGGCCGATCGGGTGGATCGGCGGGAAGTACAGCACATCGAAGCCCATGTCCTGGATCATCGGCAGCCGCGAATGCACATCGTTGAAGGTGCCATGACGGGCCGGATCGTCAGTGATTGAACGTGGAAACAATTCATACCAACTGGCGAACTGCGCCAGGTCCCGTTCGACGTCGAGCGGGTACTCAGGGCTGACGCTCAAATAGGCACGATGATCGGCCAACGTCATCAGCTCGGCGCTACGCTGGTGCAGAAACAGCTCGACCTGCTCGATTTCGAGCAGACCCGACAATTCATGGTGCAGCGCTGCCAGTTGCTCGCTCAGCTGTCCTTCCGTGCGTTCGGCGGCTTGCTGGACTTGAGTCCGCCCTTCCTGCAGTTCCAGGCTGATCGGCACTCTGGCGGCGTGTTTTTTCTCCAGGTCATAACAGAAGCTGGCGAACTGATCGATCCAGGCTTCGATGCAAAACACATAACGGCCCTGGCGCGCGACCCGGAACTGGCCCTGCCAACCATTATTGCCCAGGTCGGCCATGACATCGCTTTGCCAGGTCTCCTCACCCTCGGCGTGCCAGCGCACTCGCACGGCCAATTTGTCATGACCGTCGGCGAACACTTTGCTGGTCACCACCACGTCATGACCCACCACGGCTTTGACGGCGAACTGCCCGCCATCGAGGATCGGCATGGTGTTTTCGATGGCGATGCGCGGTAGCAGTAAAGCCTGCGACAGCGGCATATGAGGGTTGTAGTTCAGCTCTGTGGGTTTTTCAGCAGTCATCGAGCATCTCTCCTTTACGCCCCATGGACGCTCTTGTGTCTGTGGCTTGTAACAGGATAGCCATCCCGCAGGATCGTCCGCCCCGGAATGAACTCACTTAGGTTCCGAGCGACAGGCGCCGGTAAAAGTTCACGAGAATTGCCTGGGCCTTCGGAGGAATCAATTCCTTTGCACGGTGGTCAACACACTTAAGCACGACTTACGCCATGTGCCACTGGAGGCTGAATTTATGAGCATTCCGATCCCTGCCGAAACGCCTGATCCAAACATCGACAGCCCGACCATTCCGCCGACCGAGCCTGAACCTGTACCTGAGCAAGAGCCGCCCGGCACTACCCCGCCTCCGCGCGAAGACCCTCCGCAGACCACGCCGACGGTGATCGCTACCCCTTAAATGATCGTTCCCACGCTCCGCGTGGGAATGCAGCCCGGGACGCTCCGCGTCCCTGCCGAAGCGAACGCGGAGCGTCCATTGAGGCATTCCCACGCAGAGCGTGGGAACGATCTTTACGGGTTTTGATCCTTGTCCTTGTCGATCATTTGCACAACAAAGGGCATCACACTGAAGATCGCCAATGCCAGCAACGTACTGAGCACCGCCGTCGCCTCGCGCCCCAAACCGGCGGAAACACCGATGGCGGCGGTCATCCACAACCCCGCGGCGGTGGTCAGGCCTTTGACATGGCCCTCGTCGTCCGCGGTGTTTTTCAGGATGGTGCCGGCGCCGAGAAAGCCGATCCCGGAAATCACACCCTGCACCACCCGGCTCAAGGCGTCGGCCTGGGCGCCGGACATTTGCGGCACCAGCACAAACAGCGCCGCCCCCAGCGCCACCAGCATGTGGGTGCGAACCCCGGCGGCCTTGCCCTTGTGCTCGCGTTCGAAGCCGAGAATCCCGCCCAACACTGCGGCCATCAGCAAGCGCACGGTAATGCGCGTCAGTTGTGAAGCGTCGCCAATGTCGGCGAACTCCGCTTGCAGGGTCACCCAAACCTCATGCCACCAGGCGTTCATGGTGTTGTCCTTGTGATGACTGAACAGAAAGTTGCTCTATTCAGGATGGACCGCGCCGACCATTAATCAGTTGCACAGAACGATGATCCTCGGCTGTGCCCTAACACTTTAGAACCCGCAGAAAAAAGGACACCTCCATGACTGTGCGCATCGAAAGCCAGACCTGCTTCTTCATTACCGAGAACGGCGAAGAAATTCGTTTGTGTCCCGACGTCACCATCATTACCGACTCGGAAAAAGCCATGTCGGCGGTGGAGCTCGATGGCCAGCGCTTCTACATTACCGAAGCAGAAGCCGACGCATTGACCGTAGCAGGCGCAGTCGACGGGCGTAAGCATCTGAAGGCCACCGACAGTGATTCGGTGATTTGACTGACCCGGATCAATAACACCCGCAGACGCTTGATATAGGTGTCTGCGTCCCGCTGCAGCGGGTGCATCAACTTGTCGCAGGCAGCCGATCAACGCCCATCTGATCCGCTTTTTATTGCAATAGGTGAGTCTGTTATGCAAACAGATCGCCGCTCATAGTGCTCAGGCCTGATGGAGGCTGATGAGCGAAAGACCATGAGCGATAGAATCCCCGTCCGAACCGTAGAAACCGCCCCTTTAATACACAACCCTTCAGTGCAGAGCTATGAGCCTTCGCGTCCAAAGATGAAGGCCAAGTCCAGCGACAACCTGATCCACACCCGCAGCTTCACCGGTTTATTCCGCACCCTGCGCATGAGCGGCGCGGGGTTTCTGTTTTTGCTGTTCTTCGGCACGGTGTGGTTGAACTGGGGCGGCCGCCAAGCTGTGCTCTGGGACCTTTCCGAAAGCAAATTCCACATCTTCGGCGCAACCTTCTGGCCGCAGGATTTCATCCTGCTGTCGGCGCTGCTGATCATTGCTGCGTTCGGCCTGTTCGCGATCACCGTGTTCGCCGGGCGAGTCTGGTGCGGTTACACCTGCCCACAGAGTTCCTGGACCTGGATCTTCATGTGGTGCGAGAAACTCACCGAAGGCGAACGCAACCAGCGAATCAAGCTGCAAGCCGCACCCTGGGGCCTGAACAAACTGATCCGCCGCTCGGCCAAGCACACCTTGTGGCTGGCCATCAGCCTGTTGACCGGCCTGACCTTTGTCGGCTACTTCACCCCGATCCGGCCGCTGGCCGAAGAACTGCTGACCTTGCAGATGGGCGGCGTCAGCCTGTTCTGGGTGCTGTTCTTTACCGGCGCGACATACATCAACGCCGGTTGGCTGCGTGAAGCGGTGTGCATGCACATGTGCCCGTATGCGCGGTTCCAGAGCGTGATGTTCGACAAAGACACCCTGACCATCTCCTACGACGTGGCCCGTGGCGAAAACCGTGGCCCGCGCAAACGTGACGTGGCACCGGCTGAAGTCGGCCTCGGTGATTGCATCGACTGCCAGGTGTGCGTGCAGGTCTGCCCGACCGGCATCGACATCCGCGACGGCTTGCAGATGGAATGCATCGGCTGCGCCGCGTGTATCGACGCCTGTGATTCGATCATGGACAAAATGGGCTACGCCCGCGGGCTGATCAGCTACACCTCGGAGCATCAATTGCAGGGCGGCAAGACTCATTTGTTGCGGCCGCGTTTGATCGGCTACACCGTTGTCCTGCTGGTGATGATCGGTGCGCTTGCCCTGGCGCTGGTGGAGCGACCGATGGTCTCGCTGGACGTGAGCAAGGACCGTGGCCTGTTCCGCGAGAACAGTCAGGGGCAGATCGAAAACATCTACAGCCTGAAAGTCATCAACAAGACCCAGCAACGCCAGGATTACCTTCTGACCCTGGTCGATGGCGAAGGCTTCCTGCTGCAAGGCAAGACCGACCTGAGCCTGGCACCGGGCGAGATAGTGGATGTGCCGGTGTCGGTGGCGATGACCACGGAACGGCCGAGCAGCAGTTCGCAGACGATCAGCTTCAAGATTGTCGACAGTGATGAGCCGGACATTTATAGCGTGGCGAAGAGCCGGTTTGTTGCGCCGATGAACCGTTGATCCCTTAGACTGCGGTGCTGCCGTTCGCGAGCAAGCTTCGCTCCTACAGCCAACACCACACTGTAGGAGCGAGGCTTGCCCGCGAAGAAGTCACCTCGATTTTTCTGCATTACACCAATCCAGGCACTCGATGAAACGCTACGAAAAATTCGCCGACGACATCGCTGAACTGATCCGCTCCGGTGTCCTCGGCCCCGGCCAGCGCGTGCCGTCGGTACGCTACGCCAGCCAGACTTACGGGGTCAGCCCGTCCACGGTGTTCCAGGCCTACTACCTGCTCGAACGCCGCGGCTTGATCCGCGCTCGCCCGCGTTCCGGCTACTTCGTCAACGCACACGCGCCGAGCCCGTTCTCGGAGCCGGTGATCAGCAGCCAAGTCAACGAGTCCACCGAAGTCGACGTCAGCGAACTGGTGTTCTCGGTACTCGACTCGATCAAGGACCCGAACACCGTGCCCTTCGGCTCGGCCTTCCCCAGCCCGACCCTGTTCCCGCTGCAACGCCTGTCCCGCTCCCTGGCCAGCGCCGCCCGCGAGATGGACCCGCGCATGGTCGTCACCGACATGTCGCCGGGCAACCCGCAACTGCGTCGACAAATCGCCCTGCGCTACATGGTCGGCGGGCTGATGCTGCCCATGGAAGAACTGCTGATCACCAACGGCGCGCTGGAAGCGCTTAACCTGTGCCTGCAAGCGGTCACCGAGCCCGGCGATCTGGTGGCCATCGAAGCCCCGGCGTTCTACGCGTGCCTGCAAATCCTGGAACGGCTGAAGCTCAAAGCCGTGGAAATCCCTGTGCATCCGCGCGATGGCATCGACCTTGGCGTACTCGCGCAAACCCTGGCACGGCACCCGATCAAGGCTGTCTGGTGCATGACCAGTTTCCAGAACCCGATGGGCGCGACAATGCCCGAGGCGAAGAAACAGGAACTGGTTGAGCTATTGCGCAGCCATCAAGTGCCGCTGATCGAAGACGATGTCTACGCAGAGCTGTATTATGGCCAACAGGCGCCGAAACCGGCCAAGTCCTTTGATACCGAAGGGCTGGTGATGCACTGCGGTTCGTTCGCCAAAAGCCTGGCCCCCGGCTACCGCATCGGTTGGGTCGCCGCCGGACGTTATGCGCAGAAGATTGAACGGCTGAAACTCATGACGTCGCTGTGCGCGTCGATGCCGGCCCAGGCGGCCATTGCCGATTACCTGCAACACGGCGGCTACGACCGGCACTTGCGAAAACTGCGCTACGCCCTGGAAGAACAGCAAAGCGCCATGCTCGCCGCTATCGCACGCTACTTCCCGGCGCAAACCCGCGTCAGCCAACCGGCCGGCGGTTACTTCCTGTGGCTGGAATTGCCACCGCAGATGGATTCGCTGAAGTTGTTTCAGATGGCGTTGGCGCAAGGGATCAGCATTGCGCCCGGGCCGATCTTTTCACCGACCCAGCGCTTCAGGAATTGCATTCGGCTGAATTACGGCAGCCCTTGGGATGAGACTGCCGAGAAGGCGATGGAGACGTTGGGCCGGATTGTGCGGTCGTTCTGAATGATCGTTCCCACGCTCTGCGTGGGAATGCAGCCCGGGACGCTCCGCGTCCCTTTCGAAAGCTGGAACGCGGAGCGTCCCTTGAGGCATTCCCACGCAGAGCGTGGGAACGATCAGTGTTAACGCCCGCCGCCGAGATCAACGAATGTCCCGGTCGCATAGGAAGCCTTGTCCGACAGCAACCACACGATCGCCTCAGCCACTTCATCCGGTCGTCCGCCCCGAGCCATCGGAATCGCCGACTCCAACTTGCTGACCCGATCCGGGTCGCCGCTCAATGCGTGGAAATCGGTGTAGATGTAACCAGGGCGCACCGCGTTGACGCGGATGCCTTCGCCGGCCACTTCCTTGGACAGGCCGATGGTGAACGTATCCAGCGCACCTTTCGACGCTGCGTAGTCGACGTATTCACCGGGCGCGCCCAAGCGTGAGGCCACCGAGGACACGTTAACGATGCTGCCGCCCTGCCCGCCATGCTTGGGCGACATGCGCAGGATCGCGTGTTTGGCGCAGAGGATCGGCGCCAGGACGTTGGTTCTGAGGATTTTGAGAATACGGAATTCGGACATTTCATCGATCCGCGACTTATGCCCGACGGTGCCGGCATTGTTCACCAGTGCAGTGACCCGGCCCAACTCAGTGTCCACGCGGTGGAACAGCGCGATCACTTCATCTTCGATGCTGACGTCAGCACGCACCGCGATGGCTTGGGCGCCGAGGGCGCGGACTTGTTCCAGCACAGTTTGCGCAGCGGATTCGTCGGCCAGGTAGTTGATGCAGATCCGATAGCCTTGTTCGGCGGCCAACAGGGCTGTGGCGGCGCCGATACCGCGGCTGCCGCCGGTGATGACGATGACTTTGTCCATGCGAAATTTCCCCCATTCCAAGCGTTAGCAGTCGGGGCCAAGAATAACCGCCATCGCTGGCTTTTGCATGGGCTCACATCAATCACATTGTTCTCAACTCACCGCCAATTGCTCTGCACGCAGAATATCCACCATGAAGCGTTCGGCCGGCAGCGGGTGCCCGAGCAGATAGCCCTGCAGCGAATCACAACCGAGTTGCGTCAGGAAGTCTTGCTGTGAGTCGGTCTCCACCCCTTCGGCGACAATCCGCAACCCCAGTGCCTGGCCGAGGGCGACGATGGCAGAAACGATGGCGGCGTCATCGCTGTCACGCTCCAGATCGCGGACAAAACCCCGGTCGATCTTCAGTTCGTTGGCCGGCAGGCGCTTGAGGTACATCAAGCTCGAATAGCCGGTGCCAAAGTCATCGATCGACAGGTCGACCCCCATTGTCGACAGCTCCTGAAGCACCGTCATGCTCGCATCGGCATCGCTCATGGCGGTGGTTTCAGTGATCTCGAGGGTCAGGCTGTTGGCCGGCAAATGGTGAGTGGCCAAGGCTTTGGCGACGCTCTGGACCAGACCCGCGTTGCAGAACTGCAAGGCTGAAAGGTTCACCGCGATGCGCCAGTCGGTGTACCCGAGCACGTACCACTCGCGCATCTGACGGCAGGCTTCGTTGAGCACCCATTCGCCAATCGGAATGATCAGCCCGGTTTTTTCCGCCAGTTCGATGAACTTGTCCGGCAGCAGCATGCCCTGGGTCGGATGCACCCAGCGCAGCAACGCCTCGGCGCCGACCGGCCGGCCATTGTTGGCATCGAACTTGGGTTGGTAATAGAGACTGAATTGCTGCTGATCAATGGCGATACGCAAGTCCTGCAATAACTGCAGCTGTTTGCGCGCGTTGTTGTTCATCGAGGCATCGAAGAAGCTGTAGCCGTTTTTCCCGGCGCCCTTGGCGTGATACATCGCCGCGTCAGCGTTCATCAGCAATTCCTCGGCGGTTTCACCGTTGCCCGGATATATCGCGATGCCGACACTGGCGGAAATCTGCAAGTCATGTTCGCCGACCCGGAACGAACGCCCGATCAGCCCGACCTGACGGGCCGCCAGGTTCAATGCGTCATTCTGTTCGCCGAGCTGCACCAATAAAACGAATTCATCACCGCCGATCCGCGCCAGGGTGTCATGGCTGCGCAAATCCTCACGCAGGCGCAAGCCGACCTCTCGCAACAACAGATCGCCCATATGGTGCCCAAAGGCATCGTTGACCGGTTTGAAACCGTCCAGATCGATGAACATCAACGCGAAACAACCGCCCTGCTCCTGCACCATGGACATTGCCTGATCGATGCGGTCAGCCAGCAACACGCGATTCGGCAGGCCGGTCAGGGTGTCATGCAGGGCCAGTTGAGTCAGTTCGCGGTTGGCCTCGGTCAATGAGTGAGCAAGGCCTGCGGTGCGGGCCTCAAGGCGCGCATCGAGGATCGAGGTCAGCAAGGCAAGGCTCAACACTGCCAGGGTGGTGATCAGCACCAGATTGTCCAGGCCTTTGCCGTTCAGGCCGCTGACGGCCGCGCCACAGAAACTGCCATCCGGGAAACGCGCCGCCGCCATGCCGGTGTAGTGCATGCCGACAATCGCGAAACCCATGATCACCGCCGCACCGCCACGGATCAGGCCGACATAAGGTGTGTGCTGGCGCAGGCGGAACGCGATCCATAACGCAGCGCCCGAGGCGACTACGGCGATCAGCAGCGAGGCGCCGAACAGGGTCGGATCGTAATCGATACCCGGCTGCATGCGCATGGCGGCCATGCCGGTGTAGTGCATCGCGCTGATCCCGGAACCCATGACCAGCGCGCCGAACGCCAATTGCCAGGCTGGCAATTTTGGCTGGCTGACCAGCCACAGGGCAAAGCCGCAGGAGAGGATGCCAGTCAGTAGTGACAGCAACGTGATGCCGACGTCGTAACCGAGGTCGATGGGCAATTTGAATGCGAGCATGCCGATGAAATGCATCGACCACACGCCAACCCCCATGGCAAAGGCGCCGCCCGCCGTCCATAGATGCACGGCCCGGCCCTTGGCCGTGGCGATGCGTTCAGTCAGGTCGAGCGCGGTATAGGAGGCGAGAATCGCCACAAAAAGCGAGATGACAACCAGCGTGGGGGAATAGCTACCGATAAGCATGAGACTACTCGCGACAGCCCTCCGTTCTCGGGGGGCAAATCGGGCGATTGTACTGATTGCGCAAAAGAACGCACTGACAAAATAAGCAAAGGGCCATCAAGCCGATGAAACGCTTGTTTTAAGGTTTCACATTAACTGACATCCCCCGCTGATCGTTCCCATGCTCCGCGTGGGAATGCCTCTAGGGACGCTCTGCGTTCCAGCTCTCGAAAGGGACGCGGAGCGTCCCGGGCTGCATTCCCACGCAGAGCATGGGAACGATCAGTTGGGTTGCGCCTACTCTTTTTCGGTCACTTGTAACGCCCCATCCCAGCCACCGCCCAGCGCCGCGATCAACTGCACGCTGGCAATCAATCGGCTCTGCAACAGGCTCAGCACGCTGCGTTCGTTGTTCAACGCTGTGGCCTGAACGACCACCACGCCCAGATAAGCGATCACACCGGCCTTGTACTGGTTCTGGGTCAGGCGCAAGGACTCTCGCGCCGCGTCCAGTGCTTCCTGGCGCACGCCCGCTTCGTCTTCCAGGACCTTGAGCTGCACCAGATAGTTTTCCACTTCACGGAAGCCATCGAGCACGGTCTGGCGATACTTGGCCACGGTCTCGTCGTAGGCCGCTTCGCTGCGGTCAACTTCCGCGGAGCGCTGGCCGCCGTCGAACAACGTCATGGCCAATTGCGGTCCGACCGACCAGAAGCGGTTCGGCACGCTGATCCAGTTGGAAGAAGTGCTGCTGCTGTAACCACCGTTCAGACTCAGGGTGAAATCCGGATAATAGGCCGCCTTGGCCACGCCGATGTTGGCATTGGCGGCCATCACCGAACGTTCGGCGGAAGCGATGTCCGGGCGGCGCTCGAGCAATTGCGAAGGCAGGCTCAGCGGTATCTCGGGCAACGCAGGAATGTCTTTGCTTTCAGCCAGGCTGAACTCGGCCGGCGGTAGCCCGATCAGTACGGCAATGGCGTTCTCGAACTGGGCGCGCTGCCAGATCAGATCAACCATGTCAGCCTCGGTGCTTTTGAGCTGAGTCTGAGCCTGTGCCACCGCATCCTTGCCGGAGACGCCGGCGCGGTACTGGTTTTCGGTCATTGTCAGCGAGCGCTGATAGGCCTCGACCGTCGCCTCCAACAGGCGTTTCTGCTCGTCGATCACCCGCAATTGCAGATAGTTCTGCACCAGTTCCGACTGCTGGCTCAAGCGCATCGCCGCCAGATCGGCATAACTCGCCTCGGCGTTGGCGGTGTCGGCTTCCAGTCCTCGGCGCAGCTTGCCCCAAACATCGGCCTCCCAACTGACCCCGGCCTGTGCGGTGTAAGTGTCGCGAATCCCGCTGGAAGAACTGGTCAGGCTCGAACTGCTGCTGCCGGTGCCCTGGCTGGAGCGGTTTTTCCCGACGGTCAGGTCCACAGTGGGGAAAAACGCGCCACGGGCACTGCGCACCAAGGCCTGGGCCTGACGGTACTGGGCTTCGGACTGCGCGACGGTCTGGTTGGCACTGTTGAGTTTTTCGATCAGGCCATTGAGTTGCTGATCGCCATACAACTCCCACCAGGCGCCACGGGCCAGGGAATCGCTGGGATTGGCCTGACGCCAGCCTGCCGCTTCCTTGTATTGCGCCGGCGCAGCCGCTTGCGGGCGCTGGTAATCCGGGCCGATGGCGCAGGCGCTGAGCATCGCCACGCACAGCGCCAGGCTCAACAAACGCGAGCCTCGGGCCGTTACCAGCGGTGCAGCCAGAGTGATAAGCGAACGGTCAGTCATAGCGGAGTTTCCAGAGCAACATCGGTACGCACCCCACGCCAGTGGTTGAAGCGATGGCGCAGTTTGTCGAGATAGAGGTAAACCACCGGGGTGGTGTAAAGGGTCAGCACCTGGCTGAAGATCAATCCGCCGATAATGGTCAGGCCCAACGGTTGACGCATTTCCGCACCTTCGGCGCGGCTCAGCAGTAACGGCAATGCGCCGAGGATCGCCGCCAGGGTGGTCATCAGAATCGGCCGCAGACGCTGCAGGCAAGCGCTGCGAATCGACTCCAGCGGCGCCATGCCCTGATGCCGTTCCAGCTGCAAGGCCAGGTCGATCATCAGAATGGCGTTTTTCTTCACCACGCCGATCAGCAGGAACAACCCGAGCAACGAGATCAGGCTGAACTCACCGCCCAGCGCATAGATCGACAGCAACGCGCCGACCCCGGCCGATGGCAAGGTCGAGAGAATGGTCAGCGGATGGATGTAGCTTTCATACAGCACACCGAGCACCAGATACACGGCCACCAGTGCCCCAAGAATCATCCACGGTTGGCTCTTCTGGGTCGCGGCGAAAGCGTCGGCAGTGCCGGCCATTTTCACGATCACGTCTTCCGGCATACCCAATTTGGCGATGGCCCGCTCGATGGCCGCCGAGCCCTGCTCCACCGTCACGCCTTCGGCCATGTCGAAGGAAATGCTCTCGGAGGCGAACTGGCCTTCGTGGCTGACGCGGTCGTCTTCCAGGCTGTTTTCGTAATGAGCGATGGTCGAGAGCGGAATCCGCGCGCCGTCGGCGGTGATCACCTGAACCTGTTTGAGGGTGATCGGGTCCTGGGCATATTTCGGATTGACCTCCATCACCACTTGATACTGGTTAAGGCTGTCGTAAATCGTCGAAATCTGCCGCTGGCTGTAGGCGTTGTTCAGCACCGCGGTGACCATGTCCATGTCGACGCCCAGGCGTTTGGCCTGATCACGGTCGACGATCAGGGTCACCTGTTGGGCGCCGCGCCCTTCACGGGCGTCAATCGCCGTCAATTCCGGCAAAGCCTTGAGCGCAGTCACGACTTTCGGATACCACTCGCGCAACTCGCCAAGGTCGGCGCTTTGCAGGATGTAGGAATACTGCGACGTGGACTGTTCACGACCGCCACCAAACTGCAGGTCCTGATCGGCCATCAGCATCAGCTGCGCACCGGCAACCTTGGGCATTTCCTTGCGCAGGCGTTCGATGACCTTTTGCGCAGAAATGTTGCGTTCCTTGATCGGTTTCAGCCGCACCAGCATGAAGGCGTTGTTGGTGCCGTTGGTGCCGCCGATGAAGCCGGCGACGCTTTGCACCGCGTCATCCTTGAGCACGGCGCGGCGGAAGGTTTCCATTTTTGGCTGCATCACGCTGAACGACAACCCATCGTCGCCGCGCACGAAACCGATCAGCTGACCAGTGTCCTGCTGAGGCATAAATGTTTTAGGTACAACGACATACAACGCAATGTTAACGCCGACTGTCACTATCAGACTAAGCAAGGTCAACCGGCGATGACGCAGCACCCAGTCGAGGCTTGTGGCGTATTTGCCGACCATCCACTCGTTGGCGCGCTGACTCCAGCGTTGCAAACGGTTTTCCTCACCCGGCGTATGCGGCTTGAGCCAGCGGGCGCAGAGCATCGGTGTCAGCGTCAGCGAGACCAACAGCGACACCACAATGGACGCCGCCAACGTGATGGAAAACTCGCGAAACAGGCTTTCGACAATCCCGCCCATGAACAGGATCGACAGGAACACCGCCACCAGCGAGACGTTCATCGACAGCAAGGTGAAGCCGACTTCCTGCGCCCCCAGGTACGCGGCCTTCATCGGCGGCACGCCTTTGTCGATGTGCCGGGAAATGTTCTCCAGCACCACAATGGCATCGTCCACCACCAGCCCGGTGGCCAGAATCAGCGCCATCAGCGACAGGTTGTTCAGGGAGAATCCGTAGAGGTACATCACCGCAAAGGTGCCGACCAGCGACACAGGCACCGCAAGGGTAGGAATCAACGAGGCGCGGAAGTTACCGAGGAACAGGAACACCACCAGAATCACCAGCGCCACGGCAATCAGCAGGGTCATTTCCGCTTCGTGCAGGGTCGCCTTGATCACCGGCGACCGGTCCATCGCCACGTTCAGTTTGACGCTGGCCGGCAACACGGCCTGCAACGCCGGCAGTTGAGCCTTGATTTCGTTGACCGTCTCGATGATGTTGGCGCCGGCCTGGCGGTTGATCACCAGCAGTACCGCCGCGTCGTTGTTGAAGAAACCGCTGTTGTAGCGGTCTTCGACGCCGTCGCTGACCTTGGCCACGTCCTTCAGGCGCAGGGCCGCGCCGTCCGCGTAGTGAATGATCAGCGACTCGTAATCCTTGGCTTTTTCCAGTTGATCGTTGGCCTGAACCTGCCACAGCCGCTGGCCGTCTTCGACGGAGCCCTTGGGGCGGCGCACGTTGGCGTTGGCGATGGTGTTGCGCACATCGTCCAGCGCCACGCCGTATTGGTTGAGCGCCTGCGGTTCGAGCTCGATGCGCACCGCCGGCAAGGAACTGCCGCCGATCTGCACTTCGCCGACACCCTGCACCTGAGACACGCTCTGGGACAGAATCGTCGAGGCCAAATCGTAGAGCTGGCCTTTTTCCAGTACGTCGGAGGTCAGCGACAGCACCATGACCGGCGCCTGGGACGGGTTGACCTTCTTGTAGGTCGGCATGCTGCGCATCCCGCTCGGCAGCAAATTGCGCGAAGCGTTGATCGCCGCCTGCACTTCCCGCGCCGCGCCGTTGATGTCGCGGTCGAGGTCGAACTGCAAAATCACCCGGGTCGAGCCCTGGCTGGAGCGGCTGCTCATGGTGTTGACCCCGGCGATGGCGCCGAAGGAGCGCTCCAGCGGCGTGGCCACGGTCGAGGCCATGACCTCAGGGCTTGCACCGGGCAGACTCGCCTGAACCACGATCACCGGAAAATCCATCTGCGGCAACGGCGCCACCGGCAACAGGCCGAAGCTCACGCCGCCCAGCAGCAGGATCGCCAGGCTCAGCAACATCGTCGCGACCGGGCGCTTGATGAAAGGTCCGGACAGGTTCATGGCTGTTCTACCGCTTCCACGGCTTCAGGCTTGCGACCCCAGCGCCGACCGAGGCGGTCGAAATACAAGTAGATGACCGGCGTGGTAAACAGCGTCAGCACCTGACTCACCAACAAGCCACCCACCATCACCAGACCCAACGGTTGACGCAGTTCCGCGCCGGAACCGGTCGCCAGCATCAGCGGCACCGCGCCGAACAACGCCGCCAGTGTGGTCATCAGAATAGGCCGGAAACGCAGCAACGCCGCCTGATAGATCGCCGTTTCCGGGTCCATGCCCTGATTGCGTTCAGCGTCGAGGGCAAAGTCGATCATCATGATCGCGTTCTTTTTCACGATACCGATCAACAAAATGATGCCGATGATCGCGATCATGCCCAGGTCATTGCCACTCAACAGCAACGCCAGCAAGGCGCCGACCGCCGCCGAGGGCAAGGTCGAGAGAATGGTGATCGGGTGGATGTAGCTCTCGTAAAGCACACCGAGCACGATGTACATGGTCACCACTGCCGCGAGAATCAGCAGCAAGGTACTCGATAGCGAGGCCTGGAAAGCCTCGGCCGCGCCCTGGAACTGGGTCTGCACGCCAATCGGCATGCCGATGTCTTTCTGCACCTGGTCGATGATTTCCACCGCATGCCCCAGCGCCACGCCGGGTGCGAGGTTGAAGGACATCATCACTGCCGGGAACTGACCGATGTGGGTGATCGCCAGTTGTGCCTGACGCTCCTCGATGTGCGCCAGACTGGACAGGCGCACTTGCCCGCCGTCGGTGGTTTTCACGTGAATCTGGTTCAGCGCCTCCGGGCCGATCTTCTCGCCGGACTGCGATTGCAGCACCACGCGGTATTGGCTGGCCTGGGTGTAGATGGTGGAAATCTGCCGCTGACCGAAGGCGTCGTACAGCGCATCGGTGATGTTCGACACCGACACACCGACCCGCGACGCCGCATCGCGGTCAATCACCAGATAGACCTGCAGGCCTTTGTCCTGCAAATCGCTGGCGACGTCGGTCAGCTCCGGCCGTTGGGCCAAGGCTTCCACCAGGCGACTGCTCCACAGACTCAGCAGCTCGGAATCCGGCGACGACATGCTGAACTGGTATTGAGTCCGGCTGACGCGGTCTTCGATGGTCAGGTCCTGCACCGGTTGCATGAACAGGCGAATACCGATGAGCTTGTCCAGTTCCGGTTGCAGGCGTGCGATCACCTCGGTGGCGCTGAGGTCGCGATTACTGTGGGATTTGAGGTTGATCAGCAGACGACCGCTGTTCAGCGTCGAGTTGTCACCGTCAACGCCGATGTAGGACGACAGGCTCTCCACCGCCGGATCCGCCAGGATCACTTTGGCCAGCTCCTGCTGCCGCTCGCTCATGGCCGCAAAGGAAATCGACTGCGGCGCTTCGGAAATACCCTGGATCACCCCGGTGTCCTGCACCGGGAAGAAGCCCTTGGGCACCACCATGTAAAGGAACACGGTCAACGCCAGCGTGCCGATGGCCACCATCAGGGTCAGCGGTTGATGCTTGAGAACCCACTTTAACTTGCGCCCGTAAGCCGCGATCATCCAATCAATTGCGGCGCCGCTGGTTCGGTAAAAACGGCCTTGATCTTTTTCCTTGGGCTCACGCTTGAGCAACCGTGCGCACATCATCGGCGTCAGGGTCAGAGAGACGACAAGGGAGATCAGGATCGCCACCGCCAGGGTGATGGCAAATTCGCGGAACAACCGCCCTACCACGTCGGCCATGAACAGCAGCGGAATCAGTACGGCGATCAGCGACAGGGTCAGAGAGATCAGCGTGAAGCCAATCTGCTTGGCGCCCTTGAGCGCCGCATTCAGGGGGCTATCGCCCTCTTCGATAAATCGGGAAATGTTCTCCAGCATGACGATCGCATCGTCCACCACGAAACCGGTGGCGATGGTCAGTGCCATCAGGGTCAGGTTGTTGACCGAGAAACCCGCGAGGTACATCACGCCGAAGGTGCCGATCAGCGACAGTGGGACCGCGACCGACGGAATGATCGTGGCGCTGGCCCGACGCAGGAACAGGAAGGTCACCATCACGACCAGCGCAATGGCGATCAACAACTCATGCTGCACGTCGGTGACCGAGGCGCGAATAGTCTGGGTGCGGTCGGTCAGCACAGTGACTTCGAGACCGGCCGGCAGGTTGTCGGTGATGCTTGGCAGCAGGGCTTTGATCCGGTCAACCACTTCGATGACGTTGGCACCGGGCTGACGCTGGATGTTCAGCAACACCGCCTGACTTTCGTTGGCCCACGCCGCCAGACGTTCGTTTTCCGCGCCATCGACGATCTCTGCCACGTCCTTGAGCCGCAACGGCGCGCCGTTGGCGTAGGCGAGAATCAGGTTGGCGTAATCCTTGGGCGAGGTCAGTTGATCGTTTGCATCGAGCATCGACACCCGGGTCGGGCCGTCGAAGTTGCCCTTGGGCTGGTTGACGTTGGACGCGCCGATCAAAGTGCGTACGTCCGACAGGTTCAAGCCATTGGCCGCCAGCGCCTCGGGGTTGACCTTGATCCGCACGGCCTGACGCTGGCCGCCGGCAATGCTGACCATGCCGACGCCGCTGATCTGGGCAATTTTCTGCGCCATGCGCGTGTCGACCAAATCGTTGAGCTTGGGTAGCAGCATGGTCTTGGAGGTGATGGCCAGGGTCAGCACCGGGGTGTCCGCCGGGTTGACCTTGTTGTACACCGGCGGCGCCGGTAGGTCCTTGGGCAGCAAATTGGTCGCGGCGTTGATCGCCGCCTGCACCTGCTGCTCGGCGACGTCCATGTTGATGTCGAGGCTGAAACGCAGGGTCAGCACTGAAGCGCCGCCGGAACTGGTCGACGCCATCTGGGTCAGGCCGGGCATCTGCCCGAATTGACGCTCAAGGGGCGCGGTCACGGCGCTGGTCATGACATCCGGGCTCGCGCCGGGGTACAGCGTCATGACGCGGATGGTCGGGTAATCGACCTGAGGCAATGCCGATACCGGCAGCAGCCGATAGGCGATCACGCCGGCCAGGATGATGGCCAGCATACTCAGGGTGGTGGCTACCGGACGAAGGATGAACAGTCGCGAGATGTTCATGCGCCGCCCTTTTTCGCCTTGTCGGTGGTTGTCGCGTCAGGCGCCGTGACGGCCGATTTTCCTTGCAGGTGCCCGGTCGGGGTGGTCGGTACATCCTTGGTGTCGTTGACCACTTCCACTTCGCTGCCTTCCTTCAAGCGGTCGGTGCCTTCAAGGACCACGCGATCCCCAGGGGCCAGGCCTTCAGTAATCACGGTGTTTTCACCGTCACTGGCGCCGACTTTCAACTGACGAATCGCGACTTTCTTGTCGCCGTCCAGGGCGTAGACAAACGTGCCGTTGGTGCCGAACTGAATCGCTGCCGAAGGTGCGAGCACCACGTCTTTGAGAGTGTCGGCCAGCAGGTGGACGTTGACGAACTGATTCGGGAACAGCGCCTGATCGCGGTTCTCATAACGAGCCTTGAATTTCAGGGTCCCGGTGGTGACGTCGATCTGGTTGTCCAGGCTCTGCAAGACGCCGGTGGCCTGCAACTTGGTGTCGCCACGGTCCCAGGCTTCAGCGGGCAGTTTGGCGCCGGTGCGATAACGGGCCAGCACGGTGTCCAGGCTGTTTTCCGGCAAGGTGAAGGCCACACTGATCGGTTGGGTCTGGGTGATGATCACCAGCGCGGTGGTGTCGTTGGCTGCCACCAGGTTGCCGACATCCAGCTGACGCAAGCCCACACGTCCGGCAATCGGGGCGCGGATCTTGGTGAATTCCAGGTTGAGCTTGGCGTCGTTGACTGCCGCCTGATTGGTTTTGACCGTGCCTTGATACTGGCCCACCAGTGCTTCGGCGGTGTCCAGGGTCTGCTTGGCGATACTGTCTTCGCGATACAGGCCGCGATAGCGTTCCACATCGACCTGGGCGTTTTTCAGTTGTGCCTGGTTCTGCAACAACGTGCCTTCGGCCTGAAGCAAGGCGTTCTGGTACGGACGCGGGTCGATTTCAGCCAGCAGATCGCCCGCCTTGACCATCTGCCCTTCCTCGAAGGAGATCTTCATCAGCTCACCGCCGACGCGGCTGCGCACATTAATGGTGTTCAGCGCCGTCACGGTGCCCAGCGCCTTGTAGTACAGCGGGAAGTCACCCTTGACCGCTGGCGCGACACGCACCGGAACCGGCCCGGTTGCGCCGCCGAAACCGGGACGCATCCCCCCCGACCTGCCGGTATGCCCAGCAACGGCTTTTTGCCCTGCGCCCTCTTTTTGGGCAGTGCCGGCGGGCCAGAATTTCCAGCACAGGCCAGCGATGACCAACAGGACAAGCAGGCCAAACAGCCAGCGACGGGGACTACGGGAAACGGAGGATTGCATGGAATGATCAACCATTGGGCGCGTGGGCTTCTTCTACAGGAGGCTGAACGATAAGCACTGGCGGGCATTAAGCAAAGCGGCTTTACCGGCAATTTACCTTCGGCTTACGTAACAGGAGATTTATCTAAGACACTGAAGCACAAATGAAAACGGCCTGGACAGGGCCAGGCCGTTAACAATTGTAAAAGCGCGCTTACTTCAGAACAGCAAGTGCCGCTTCGTAGTTCGGTTCTTCAGCGATTTCCTTGACCAGTTCGCTGTGCAGAACGTTGTCGTTTTCGTCCAGAACCACGACGGCACGGGCCGTCAGGCCTTTGAGCGGGCCGTCAGCGATGGCAACGCCGTAGTTCTCGATGAACTCGGCACCGCGCAGGGTCGACAGGTTTTGTACGTTTTCCAGGCCTTCGGCGCCGCAGAAGCGCGCTTGAGCGAACGGCAGGTCAGCGGAGATGCACAGCACGACAGTGTTGGCGACATCACTGGCCTGGGCGTTGAACTTGCGAACCGAAGTCGCGCAGGTCGGGGTGTCAACGCTTGGGAAGATGTTCAGCACTTTGCGCTTGCCGGCGAAGCTCGCCAGGGTCACGTCGGACAGATTGCCGGCAACCAGGGAAAAGGCTGGCGCCTTGGAACCGGCTTGTGGCAGTTGGCCGTTGACTTGAACCGGGGAGCCTTTAAGAGTGACTTGAGCCATGAACGGAGTCCTTCTGAACGTTGTTGTAGAGAATTTTGAAGAGGCCGAAGTTAACCACGAAATGGCCCGACGACCTATGCCCAGATACAAATTGTGATGTCTCGCCCCCTAAATTGGATACAACTCTGACAATCAACACAAAACCTGTGGGAGCGAGCAAGCTCGCTCCCACAGGGGTCGGTGTACAGCGTACCGCCGTCACCGGCCGCAACCCGGTGTTCATGACGAAAGGCAGCCATCGGCTAGTGGGTGTCGCAGACCGGCGAGATTAATGCCGAAAACAAATCTGCTCAATCGATGGTCTTCCGTTAACGGCGTTGTCGATTTAAGCGACGCCCATTCGACTAGCCAGTGAATCACTCACATCCAGCGGAGATAAGACCATGCGATTCATGATCATTGTGAAAGCCAGCCAGGATTCCGAGGCCGGTGTGATGCCCAGCGAGGAACTGATGACCGCGATGGGCAACTACAACGAGGAGCTGGTCAAAGCCGGCATCCTCATCGAGTGCGATGGCCTGCAACCCAGCAGTAAAGGCGCCCGCGTGCGTTTCTCGGGTGACCAGCGCACGGTGATCGATGGCCCGTTCGCCGAAACCAAGGAGCTGATCGCCGGCTACTGGATATGGCAGGTGAAGTCGAAACAGGAAGCGATCGAGTGGGTCAAGCGCTGCCCCAACCCGATGCCAGGCACCGACGCCGAGATCGAGATTCGCCAGGTGTACGAGGCCGAAGATTTCGGGGCCGAGTTCACACCGGAACTGCGGGAGCAGGAAGAACGGCTGCGGGAGCAGGTGAAAAAGCGCTGAATAGCGACATAGAAGCGCGATCACGTCCTGGATTTTTTCTTGTCATCGACGGACGTGATCGGGTGCTTGGCGCTCACCCGCTAAACCGGGTACTCACGTCGATCCCTGAACATGACGTAAAGCGGGTCCAGTCCTGAATCTTTCGGGAAGACTACGACATAGTCATCGAACTGAATCGCTTCAATGTTGTTGATCACCTCTAGCAAAGGCACAGGTAACGACACGAGAAGTCCCAACTTGCTCTCGGGGGCTGGTGCCAACTCAGAAATGGTTTCAAGTACGTTCGGCGAAACCCAGCTAACGGTAACCGGTACTTTTGCGTCAGTAGTGAAGCAGAAAGCTTTTAGACGCTCATCCCAAACGGCCTCGCGCACTCGCACCTTCGTTCCATTGGTCGGTGTAATGGCTATCTGTAGCAGCGTCTGTCTCTGTTTCAATCCTCGAGACAGGTTGCTAGGTGGAACGGAGTAGCTACCGCTGTTCATTCTGAAGCGCATGTCGACCTCAGCTTGAGACTTCGCCAGACCATGCCAGTCTTGCCCCTCTATAGGGTGAAGTTCGGCAAGGGGCACACTTAACCCATACATCTCGGTTTCGGCACGACTGACAAACTCAAATCGCAGGACCGATGCGTACTGACCTGTATGAGCGTCGGTTTCAGTAGTGAGCTGCCAGGTGAACTCTGCCATAGCTGAACGTATGGATTTTTGCAGAGCCACCCAATGAGTCTCCAGTGGCTGCGACAAGACACCGCTGAGCAAAATACTGGGGCGCACCTTGGCAAAGGCGAGGTATGCGACAAGCAGACCGGGCACCTGAGTAGGGCCAACCCCCTCTTTATGGCGCTGACGGACAAGTTGAGCCTGTGCGAGGACCAGCAATGCTTCAGCCTGAACTTGCAAGCGCAGCAGACGCTGGTTGATGGCGATCAAGTTCCTTGCGTACCGTTCATGGGTGGCGCTGATCTGTTGCGCGATACTTTGCCACATTGCCTGCTCTGACCGAGCGTCGGCCTTATCGCGCAGAGCGACGCTCTTGGTGAACTCGACGCCCGATTTCCAGTATCCATACTGGTTCGCAGCCTTACGCGCCTCGTACTCGGCCACTTCCAGTGCTCGAAGACTCGCCTCGCGCTCGATGATATTCACTTCATCGGACTGTTGGTCATGCAGGTGCTTGATTCGTTGTTCGAGAAGGCCAAGAGACACTTCAATCGCTTGCTCGGATGCCGCCACTCCCGCGACGATTCTTTGAACACCTTCCCGGCTCAAGGTCGCGTGTTGCTGCGCCATTTGCGCGGGACTCAGTGGCACATGCTGCATTGGCGCTCTCACAGCTGCACTCTGGCCCTTGAACGCGGCCAAGCCGTGCCCTTGCCACCACTCGTTGACATAACCGACGGCCAATTCGGGGGAATTCATGTTGTACTCGTCTTTTGAGTAAAACAGCAGGTCAGCACCATCAGGATGGCCGACGATACGGTCGAAATGATTGATCAATTGATCATGATTCTGCTTAGGTAAATCAACCGCCCAAATCCTGTTTACCAACGCCTGGAATTCCGGCTCGGTGTAATCCTTGAGTGTTGCTTTAAGTTCCATCTTTGGTTCTTCCTTTTGTCTTTTTGGCAAACTTCCGAAGACAATGGCACCTGCTCATTTCCTGATGAGCAGGTGCCAGTTAGTCATAGATGGCAAGTCACTCGGGTTTGAAACCAGGTTTGTTATTGGCTGCCCGCCACTTTTTGACTTCTTTCAGAATCCCTTCGGGACTGTCCTCCTGACCGTCCTTGGGATAGAAGATGACGTCTGATCGGTCTGGGTGTTCGGTAATTAACTCAAAATGGACCAACAGGCTATCCAGATAAGCCTCCAGCTCTTCTCCTTCCAATTCATCCGGATAATTAATAAACCCTTGTAAAAAGGTCAAAAATTCCGCTTCTGTATAGTCTTCCAACTTCTTTTTAAAGATCATTTTCTTTTTTCCCTCCGTGCAATTGGATGTGCCGCTTGGGTGTCATCACTAAGATGTTATCCATCCCATACACCTCCCCACCGTCTGCAATTCCAATTTCGTGGTGAAGCTCAAACGTTTTGCGCCCACCAACCTGATCAGTACCCAAAGGGTATGGAGAAAGGCCTGATTGCATTCTTTTTAAATTGTGAACACTAAACTGTTTGCTCAATGCCACATCCTCTGCAATAGCCTTCCAAAACGCCCGCCTAAACCCATGGAAATTCCTGAACTCCTGCCATCGCAACTGATCCGCAATATGCGAAGGAATAGGTGCGCCCATACCCCTTGCGTCATCCCCGAGCCAAACTTCCGAAGTATCAGCCCCCCAACCTGTAGCGGTACCCGGATCATCCCGCCGATCAAGAAACAGAACATCCGGAGAAGGCAACTCCATATCCCCCGGATACCCAGGAATACTGGCACCAATCTGCCCTTCGTCAACAGCCGGAAACGTCTCGTTTTGCGGTAGGACCGGGATGGCCGGTGCGCCCGGATAAACCGCTGGAATCGAGGGCGTGATCGGCGAGGTCGTTGGCCCGAGATGTTCGATGCCTGGTGGAACCAAAGGGGACCAGGTACCGCCTCCCACGTGACGAATCGGCCAGGGTAGAACCGCTGGAGTGATGCCCAGCCTCCCCTGGGTGCTTTGCGGTGTGGTGATGCTTATTTTGTCGAGGTTGAAGGGGTTCGCGCCGAGTTCTGCCCGCTCCTGATAACGCAGTTCGAATTCACGCCGTTCACCGACCCAGGTACTTTTTGGCGCGTAGGGCGCGAAGCCTTGTGCGATGCGCTTTTTGTTCACCTCATCGAATTCGGTGATAAGCGCCGGGTGTTCGCGAACCGTGCGCCACAGCGCTTCATCGAAGGCGCTGAACGACTGAATTTCCCGGCCGCGGAATTGGTCGCCGATCTGCACAGGAATGGCTGCACCCTGGGCTCGGCTTGCGGCTTTCCACCAATCATTCGCAGCGGGTTGACCGGTCCCGGTGACGATGCCTGAGCCCATGGGTGGCAGGTTGAAGGACAAGTACATCGGCGACAGGCCCGGCACGCAAACGATGCAATCCTGAATGCGCAAGTCGACACCTGCCGGGATGTCCTGGATCTGCGGCGTCATTACCGCCAGGCTGGCCTGGCCGGAAGTGGCGACTTGAGGCGTGGACTCGGGTGTGAACTGCAGTAGTCGTGGCGGTGAACCCGGGACCTCGGCGCTGTAGACACCGGTCAGCGGGTCAAGTACGGCGTTGATGACCGGTACACGAGCGCCTACCTCACCACCGGTGCCTGTGACGATAATCGCCGTACCTTCCGGCACAGCTTCGGGTTTGAGGCGGTACGCCACTTCCATCGAACCGCCCGCATCTGCGATTGATTGCAGCGCCCGACTGTCAGTAAGGCCCAGAGCTTGTACCGGAACGCCAATGCCCTGGAACAAGCGCCGGCGTTGTTCCGTGGTCAATTCGCCATTGCCAAGAGTTGGCGAATAAAACATTGCAGTAACGAATACTGGCCCTGTCCTGGCTACGATGCGCCCGGCATCGATGAGGGTGTCAATGGCAGCCTGGACAGCCCTTTCAAGTGCAGCGGCGACGTCTTGCGCAACCAACACACTTTCTCGAGTCAAAAACATTCCGCCGCCAGCGGCCACCGAAGTTGCCGGCGCCGTCAGCGTGTTGGCCTGCCTGACCCGTTCAACCCGCGCATCTTCATCGACTTGCTGCTTGAACCGAACTCGCGCCTCACGCTGCTCGGCGTACTGCCGGTTACGCTCCCAGACGGCCTCCCGCTCACGCCAGACTATGGTCTGCTCGGCGTGATGCCTGGCCAGTGCATTGGATTTACCCGTAAGAGCGTTTATCTGTGCCGATAGCAGTCGAGCTTCATGGGCAGCGTTGTAGGCGTTTTCCCAGGTCTGGTGGCCGTGAACAAGCGCCTCGCCGAATTGCTCCAGTCGGGCCAGGTAATCGTTCGCCGTGCGGGTGAGCGGATCGTGCCCATCGAATGAGCGGGCAACCGCGTTCTTTGCATTGAGCTCTGCAGTTTTGCGGGCGATGAGCCCATCGATTCCGTTTTTTTCTTTGGTGATGGTGTGAAGCTGCAAGCGCTCGGTAGAGTGGCTATCGGGCGGTCGTCGCACCGCCAGAACTTCCTGTTCCAGGGTCGGCGCGAGTTGTGCGGACCGGGCAGCAAAACGTTGGTCTACCTCAACTCTTACAGCGGTATGACGCTGCGCCAGCCCCGCGAGTTGTTGATGCCGGGCCTGCACGCGAGCCTGTTCCTGCGCTTGTGCAGCGGCGGCCTGCGCTTGTGTCGCCTCGGCTTGCGCTTGAGCGGCTGCTTGCGCGCTCGCTTGTTCCTTTGCCTTACGATCAGCTTCTATGGCTCGCTTTCGGGCTTTTCGCTTTCCCTTGCTGGTTTTACCAAAGCCGCCTGAAACCCCACCGCCGCCACCGAAACCGCCGCCCGAACCACCACTCGAAGCGGGCGGTCCCGACCTGATGACAACGTTCCCTGATGATCCATCGTTGAATGTGTTTTGTGCCATACAGTCACTCCTTGTCTGTAGGGCACAGCATGTCGATGGGGCGGTGGTCAGGTGCGGTACATAGTTATATGGGGTGGATTTATATCGAGCGGCTTCGCCCTCACCACATCAACAGTTCATCGATCTCCCCCCTGTTTCGAATTAACTTTTTAGTACACACAAATTCACGCAAACGTGTACAAAAAAACCAAAGATTCCCCCCTTCGACTGGCGAACCCCGAGTTAGCTGCTAGCGTCAACAGACGTGTCCTACAGGCTTGATAGGAAAGAGATTTCGCAGTAACGGCCGTCAAGTGCCGAGTCGTCCAATGAGCCACGAAGGAACGGGGGATTCATGTCGAAGAATGCGGGAGCACACGCCTTTCTATTGGCGGCTTCAATGGCGTCTGCCGTTTATGCCCACGCGGATAACGCCGAGACGGCCAACAAAAGTAACAACCCGCTGAACCTGGCGCCCGGCGCCAACCTTCAGGATTACTACACACCCAAGCTTTACGACACCAATGCCCACACCAACGACATCCTGATGCGCGGCACGTTGCCCATCGCACCCAACGATTTCATTGGTGTCCCGCAATTGCTGCGCGCCACCGTGCCGATCAGTCTCGTTTACATCCCCATCGGGTTCGGCGGCGGCAAGGTCTGGAAATCCGGGACAAATATTCTCAACGTATTCGTCGAACCTCAGTGGACCGTGGAACGCAAAGGCGATGGCCTGCCGCAGTTCACGCTGTACGCCGGGATCAACGTCACGTTCGGCAAATAAGGACTTTCGTATGCACGGTGCAATTCGCGCAGCCGGTTTCAGCCTGATGACCATGTTCGTCAGTTGCGGGGTCGGCGCTCAGGAGCTGGATACGCGGATCGGCAAGATCGCGATGGAAGGCGAACTGCCGGCCCATGAATCGATTGCCAAACTCTACGCCGAGCTGGATTTCCAACAGGCGACCCAGAGTTACCTGTGGGCCTTGCCGCTGGTGTCCTACGCGCAGTGGCAGGAAGAGTTTCGCGACAAACTCGGCGCCCACAGCGGCGACCTGATGGTGCTCAACAGTTACGAAGACAAACTGGGCGTGATCACCGCCAACGCCACCACGCCGTACATCCTCGGTTTCGTCGACCTGAATGAAACCGGCCCGCTGGTGATCGAACTGCCGCCCGGCCCGACCGCGGGCGGTGTGGGTGATTTCTGGCAACGCGCAATCATCGACATGGGCCAGACCGGCCCGGACAAAGGCAAGGGGGGCAAGTATCTGGTGCTGCCACCGGGTGCCGAGCCACCGGCCGACGCCGGCAAGTATTACCTCGCCAAGTCGGAAACGATGAACGTGCTGGTGGGCTTTCGCGTCCTCGATCCGGACCCGGCCAAGGGCAAGGCACTGGTCGAACAATTCAAGATGTACCCGTACGCCAAACGCGCCGAACCGGGCAAGACCCAGCTGCTCTCCCCCGGCGGCAAGGCCTGGTCCGGCACCCAGCCACGTGGCCTGGCGTATTGGCAGCGCTTGCACCAGATCATCCAGAAAGAGCCAGTCAACGAACGTGACCGTTTCTACATGGCCATGCTGGCCAGCCTGGGCATCGAAAAAGACAAACCCTTCAACCCCAACGACAACCAACGCAAGGCGCTGGAACAAGGTGCGCAAGTCGGCGAGCTGATCGCCAAGGCCAACACCTTCGCCAAGCGTTTTCCAGACGCCCAGTACTGGAAAGACCGGCAATGGGACACCGTGCTGAACATCGCCGAGCCGTCGCAGCGCGTGGCTTATTACGACCAGTTGTGGGAACGCAGTGCCTGGTTCTACGAAGCGGTGACCAACACCAAGGGCATGGTTTCCAAGACACCGGGCCTTGGCCAGACCTACCTCGGCGCCTACACCGACGCCAAGGGCAACTGGCTCGACGGTGGCAAAAGTTATCGCCTGCACGTCGGCGCCAACCCGCCGGCCAAGCAGTTCTGGTCGATGACCGTCTATGACATCGACAGCCGCTGCCTGATCGACAACCCGCAGCGCAAGGCCGATCTGTCGTCCCGTCAGGATCTGAAAAAGAACGCCGACGGCTCGGTGGACCTGTACTTCGGCCCGACCGCGCCCAAAGATTTCGAGAACAACTGGGTGCAAACCGTGCCGGGCAAACACTGGTTCAGCTATTTCCGCCTGTACGCGCCCACCGAAGCCTATTTCGACAAAAGCTGGAAACTCGACGACATCACGGCCGTGGAATGACGCCCAAGCGTTTTATAAGGAAGTTTTATGAATAACCGCATGCTGCTCACCGCACTCTCGCTCACCCTGAGCACCAGCGCCTGGGCCGACTTCACCGCCACCCCGGAAGAAGCCCGGGGCATCGCCAAGGAAGCCTACTTGTACGGCTTCCCGGTGGTAGAGATGTACAAGACCCTCTACACCCAGGCCGTGGACAAGAAGAGCCCGAACTTCAAGGCGCCGTTCAACCAGATCGGCAACACTGCCAAGGCGTTTACCGCCAAAGACACCGCCTTCGTCACCCCGAATGCCGACACGCCTTATTCGTTTATCTGGATGGACCTGCGCGCCGAACCGGTGGTGCTGACCTTGCCGGCCATCGACGAGCACCGTTACTACTCGGTGCAGTTGATCGACGCCTACACGCAGAACTTTGCCTACCTGGGCACACGTAGCACGGGCAACAACGGCGGGCATTTCATGATTGCCGGGCCGAACTGGCAAGGCCAGCAACCGGTGGAAATCGATCGGCTGCTGCGCAGTGAAAGCAACATCGCCTACGCGCTGTATCGCACGCAGTTGTTCGATGAAAAGGACTTGGGCAAGGTCAAGGAGATCCAGAAGGGTTACAAGGTCGAGACACTCAGCCACTACGTCAAACAAAAAGCCCCGCCCGCTGCGCCGAAAATCGACTGGCCGAAACCCACGCCGACCATGAGCGATACGCCCGACCTGTTCCGCTACCTGAACTTCATGCTGTCGTTTGCCCCGGCGCAGGACGTGGAAAAAGACCTGCTCGCACGCTTTGCGAAAATCGGTATTGAAGCCGGCAAGCCTTTCAAACTGGACGCGCTCACGCCTGAGCAGCGCAAGGCGCTGGAGGACGGTATCAGCGATGCCAAAGCCGAGTTCGCCCAGTTCAAAAAAGACAAAGTCGACACCCACCAGGTCACCAGCGGTGACTTCTTCGGCACTCGCGATCACCTGAACGGCAACTACCTGTACCGCTACGCCGGCGCCAACATGGGGATCTTTGGCAACTCCGCCGAAGAGGCGAATTACATCGGCTACTTCGTCGACAAGGACGGCCAGCCGGTCGACACCTCGAAACACGATTACACCCTGCATTTCGACAAGGGCGCCCTGCCCCCGGCCGATGCGTTCTGGTCGCTGACGATGTACGACGGCAAGAACAAATTGCTGGTGGCCAACCCGTTGAACCGTTACCTGATCAACTCGCGGATGTTGCCGGATCTCAAGCTCGACGCCGACGGTGGCCTGACTCTTTACGTGCAGCACGAGGCACCGGCCAAGGACCTGCAAAGCAACTGGCTTCCAGCGCCAAAAGGCCCGTTCTACGGGATCTTGCGCTTGTACCTGCCGAAACCGGAAGTCACCAGTGGCGAATGGAAAATGCCGCTGCTGACCCCCGTCAATCAACCAAAACAATAAACGGAGTCCGACATGGTCAGGCCTTATGTTGTGCGTCCTTTAGTGGCCCTGTGCGTACTCGGTGCAAGCCCGTTGGCCCTCGCGGCCGAGGGCGGTGTCGGCCGGCCGATCACCGGGCAACAGGTATTTTCCAATGCCGGGATCGTGCCGCCGGAACCCGGCTGGGTCATGTCGCTGACCAGCATTTGGTACGACGGTGACCTCAAGGGCGGCAAGGGTGTGCCGATTTCCGGTGAGATCGGCGCGGATCTGGACATGAAAGTCTCCTACACCATGGCCAACTTCACCCATATCTGGGACACCGGCAAGGGTCGGTGGAACTACGCCTCGGCCATCGGCGTGCCGGTGCAGTACACCGACGTCAGCATCAGCATTACCGGCCCGCGCGGCCGGACACTGGGCGACGAAGACACCGGCACACAGTTCGCCGACATGCTGATCACGCCGATCGCCGCCGGCTACCACTTCGACGAGGTCAACCACCTCTCGCTTTCCCTGCCGATCTACGTGCCGACCGGTGCCTATAACGACGATCGTCTGGCCAACCCCGGCCAGAACACTTACACCTTCATGCCCACCGTGGCCTTCACCCACCTGGACGGCAAGGGCGGCGAGTTCACTCTGTCGAGCGGCCTCGAGTTCTACACCGAGAACGACGCCACGGATTATCGCAACGGTAACATTTTCACCCTCGATGCGCTGTGGACCCACGGTTTCGGCAATGGCTGGAGCGCCGGCGTTGTCGGCGGTTACATACAGCAGATCACCGATGACAAGGGCCAAACCGCCGATTCACTCAACGGCTTTCGCGGCCGCTCGGTGGGCGCCGGCCCGGTGGTGGGCTGGGCCGGTAAATTTGCCGATGCCCAGGCCAGCGTCAGCGCACGTTGGGTGCCGGAGTTCGACACCAAGAACCGTCCTGAAGGCAATGGCTTCAGCGTCAACCTGACATTGGCGTTTTTCTAGGAGTGGAACATCCCATGACTGCGTTCCAAGACCTCAACGCCCTGCAAGCCAGCATCGCCGAAGCCGTGCTCGGCCAGGATCAGGTGATCCGCCAGATTATCCTTGGCCTGTTGGCCAACGGGCACTTGTTGCTCGAAAGCCTGCCCGGCCTGGCCAAGACCCGCACGGTCAAAGCGCTGGCCAAACACCTGGACGCGAAGATGAGCCGCATCCAGTTCACCCCCGACCTGCTGCCCTCGGACATCACCGGCGCCGAGGTGCTGCACCAGATCGATGGCAAGAACGAGATCCAGTTCCAGCCCGGCCCGCTGTTCGGCAACCTGATCCTGGCCGACGAAATCAACCGCGCCCCGGCCAAGGTTCAGGCTGCACTGCTGGAAGCCATGGAAGAACGGCAAATCACCGTGGCCGGCAACAGTCATGTACTGCCGGAGCTTTTCATTGTGGTGGCGACCCAGAACCCGATTGAACAGGAAGGCACCTACCCGCTGCCGGAAGCACAGATGGACCGGTTCCTGATGAAGGTTCTGCTGGATTACCCGAGCGCGGAGAACGAAAGCCAGGTGCTGCGCCTGTTACGTGACGAAGAGTTTGCGCTGGGCGCGAAAACGGCTGCGGTGCAAGGCTTCGCGCTGTCCCAGGAGGTGATCTTCGCTGCGCGTCGAGAAGTCAGCGCCGTTCACGTGTCCCCGGCCATCGATCGCTACCTGATCGACCTGATCAATGCCACCCGCCACCCGGCCGATTACGATGCCGACCTCGGTCGCTGGATCGCCATCGGCGCCAGCCCTCGCGGCGGTATCGGCCTGGATCGTTGCGCCCGGGCCGATGCCTGGTTGCAGGGGCAGGATTTTGTCTCGCCGGATAACGTTCGCGCCGTGGTGCATCCGGTGCTGCGTCATCGTCTGCAACTGAGCTATGACGCGGTCGCTGACGGCGTCACTGCTGATCAGGTGCTTGATCGCCTGCTCGACAAGGTCGCGATTCCGGCCTGAGGTTGAAAATGAACAGTGCGGACGGTCTGGTCTATGTCTCTCTGGCGCAGTTAATGGCCCTGGAGTTCAAGGCGCGTGACCTGAGTTTCCTCGCGCGTCAGCCGCAAGGCAGCATTCTCGCCGGCAACCATGCCTCGCGCCTGCGGGGCCGTGGGTTGAACTTCGATGAGCTGCGCCGCTATCAGCCGGGGGACGACTTGCGTCATCTGGATTGGCGGGCGTCGCTGCGCACCGGCAAACCGGTGGTTCGTACCTTCACCGAAGAACGCGACCGCCCGGCGTTGATTCTGGTCGACCAGCGCATGTCGATGTTCTTCGGTTCCCAACGCAGTTTCAAATCCGCCATTGCCGCCGAACTTGCCGCGTTGGCCGCGTGGATGGTGTTCCACGCGGGAGATCGGGTCGGCGGCCTGGTGTTCAACGATTTACGCATCGAGGCCATTGCCCCGCTGCGCAGCCGTAAGCGTGTCGAAGCGCTGTGCAGTCGCATCGCTGAGCAGAATCAGCAACTGAACGCGGCCAATCCGGACGCCGAAGGCGAGGACCAACTCGACAAGGTGTTACAGCATTGCCTGGCGGTGGCCGGTCACGATCACCTGATTTGCATCGTCAGCGACTTTGCCGGTGCCGGTGAGCGCACCTTGCAGTTGATGCGCCAATTGGCGGCTCACAACGATGTGATTGCCATGCAGGTCTACGACCCATTGGCGCTGAACCTGCCGAAGAACGGCCGTTTACTGATCACTCAAGGCCAGTTACAGGTGGAACTGGCCGTCGAGCAACGCAGCGTTCATCAGCCACTGGGGGACTTTCTCAGTGGTCGGCTCAAGGACGTCGCCACGTTGCTGCGCCGCAGTCAGGTGCCGCTGATGATGTTCAGCACCGCCACCGAGGCGCAGGAACAATTGCGCGCCGAACTGGGCAAGCTTGGCAGAGGTCGGCGATGAACCCGAACATCCCGAGCATCGAGCAACTCAAGGAGATCGCCCTGCCTGCGCCGGTCAGTTATGCGCCGCAGACGTGGGGTTGGTGGGTGTTGCTCTGCCTGTTGGTGATTGCGGTTTTGCTGGTCAGCGCACGGAGGTATTGGCAGTGGCGGCGGGATCGGTATCGGCGCGAGGCGCTGGTGCGGCTGGCCGAACTGCAAAACAGCGACGATCAACTCAATGCCCTGCGCGAACTCCCGGAACTGCTGAAACGCGTGGCCCTTTCCATGCCCACCGATTGGAATACAACCCCTGTGGGAGCGGCGGTGCGGCGATCCGACTTGCTCGCGAAGGCGTCTGGTCAGGCGACATCAATGTTGAATGGAAGTCCGTCTTCGCGAGCAAGCCCGCTCCCACAGGATCCCGCCGCGCTTGGCGGTGAGGATTGGCAGGCATTTTTGGTGCGGCACAGTGCGCAGCCGCTACCGGCGGATTTTAGCCAACAACTGGCGCAATTGGCCTATGCACCTGATGCCGCATTGTTGGCGCTTAAGACCGAACAACGCGTTCAACTGTTCGCCACCTGCAAACACTGGGTGGAGCATCACCATGTGGCAGCTTGATTACCCTTGGCTGCTAATCCTTTTGCCGTTGCCGTGGTTCGGCTACCGCTACCTGCCCGATTACCGCGAAGCCCGCAGCGCCGTGCGCGTACCGTTTTTCGCTGCCATGAGCCGAGCCGTCGGCCAGGCACCCAGCCAGGCCGGCACCCGCAGCAATCGCTGGCAGTTGCTGCTGAACCTGCTGGTCTGGGCACTGTTGCTACTGGCGGCCGCTCGCCCGGTGTTCGTCGAAAAACCAATCGAGCGCCAGCAACCGGTGCGTGACCTGATGCTGGCCATCGACATTTCACAGTCCATGGAAACCACCGATTTCACCGACGCCAACCGCCAGAAGATCAACCGTCTGGCGGCGGTCAAGGGCGTGGTTCATGGCTTTATCGACAAGCGCAAAGATGATCGGCTGGGCCTGATCGTGTTCGGCAGTGGTGCTTACCCGCAGGCGCCGCTGACCCTCGATCACGCCAGTCTGTCGCTGTTACTGGACGACATCGGCATCGGGATGGCCGGTCCCAACACCGCCATCGGTGACGCCATCGGTCTAAGCCTGAAACTGCTCGACCAAGCCCACGAACAGGAAAAAGTCCTGATCCTGCTCACCGACGGCAACGACACCAGCAGCGCCATTACCCCGGATCACGCGGCGTCCATGGCGGCCGCCAAAGGCGTGGTCATCCACACCATCGGCATTGGTGACCCTGACGCCTCGGGCGAAGCCAAGGTCAACCTTCAGGGTTTGCAACAAATCGCCGAGGCCACGGGCGGCAAGTTCTTCCGTGCTGAAGATCGCAATGCGCTGGATCAGGTGTACGGCACCCTCGACAAGCTCACGCCGCATCAAGTGAAAACCCTCAGTCATCAGCCGAAAAAGGACCTGTTCTGGTGGCCGATGGGGGCCGCGATCGGTTTGCTCGCGCTCTATCATTTGGGCGCCCTGCTCCTTCCGCACCTGACATTCGCGCGTCAGCGGCAGGAGGCTTGAGATGGAGATTAATCTCAGTGACTTCCATTTTCTGCGTCCACTGTGGCTGTTGCTGGTGCCGTTCGGCGCCCTGTTGCCCTGGCTCTGGCGCCGCAGCCGCGACGTGCAACGGCGTTTGCGCAGCAACATTGCCGAGCACTTGTTGCCGCATTTGCTGATTACGCCGCAGGATCAACAGCGCTTTCGGCCCGTGCATCTGGCGTGCGCGTTGTTGATGCTGGGCGCCGTCGCCGCTGCCGGGCCGACATGGGAACAGGACCGTCCGGACTTTCTGGAAAACCGTGCGCCACTGATCATCGCCATCGACCTGTCGCCGTCCATGGACGCCACCGACGTACCGCCAAGTCGTCTGGAAGCGGCCAAACACAAGCTGCATGACCTGATCCAGCGTCGCGCTGGTGCTCGCAGCGGGTTGATCGCCTACGCGGGCAGCGCGCATCTGGTACTGCCGCCGACCGACGATCCGGCCCTGCTCGACACTTTCATTCAGGCCCTTAGCACCGACCTGATCAGCAAGCCGGGGAAAAATGTCGGCGCGGTGATCGAGCAAGCCAAACGCCTGCTGATCGCCGAGGAGTCGCCGGGAACCCTGCTGCTGATCACCGATGGCGCCGATACCTCACAACTCAGCAGTCTGGCCACGCAACTAAACGACAGCGCGCTGCAAGTGCTAATTCTGGCCGTCGGCAGCGAGGACGGCGGGATCATCCACGACGCCAACGGCCAGCCACGTACCGACAGCAATGGTCGTCCGGCACTCGGCAGTTTTGATCAGGCCGCACTCAAACAGCTTGGATCAACGTTGGATGCGCCGTTGGGCAGCCTGACGCTCAATGACGACGACCTGGACTGGATCGAGCTGCACGCCCAGCAGCATTTCCAGACTGCCAGCGATGAACAGCGCGAACTGCACTGGAAGGACGCCGGTTACTGGCTGTGCTGGCCGTTGCTGCTGATCGCCTTCTTCAGCGTGCGCAAGGGCTGGAGCCTGAACTGGATGGGCGGGTGGTTACTGGCGCTGTGCATTGGCTTGCAACCGGCACCGGCCGAAGCCAACGCATTGACCGATGCCTTTTTCACCCCGGACCAGCAAGGCCGCTGGGCCTTCGAGCACGAGCATTTCCCGCAGGCTGCGGCGCATTTCGTCGATCCTTACTGGAAAGGCATTGCCGCCTACAACGCCGCCGATTACGACCTGGCACTGGCCAGTTTCGCGCGACTGGACACACCGCAAGCGTATTTCTACCTGGGCAATATTTACGTGCGTCGCTTCAAATTTGATCAGGCCATCGCCGCGTATACCCAGGCGTTGAAGGTGCAACCGCAATTCCCTGAAGCCACCGCCAACCTGGCCTTGGCCATCGCCTTGCAGAAAGACACCGACAGCGCCGAACAGAACGCGCCGGAGGTCAAGCCCGACGACATCAAAATGGACAAGACGCCGGGAAAGGGCCAGAGCAAAGCGGTTCAGACCGAGCAAGCGGCGTCGGATGCGCTGTGGTTGCAGAACCTCAGTACGTCGCCGGCGAAATTCCTGAAGCAGAAATTCAGTTTGCAGGATCAGGCGGGAGGCAAACCATGATCCGTCTGATAGACCGAATCGCACCCATCGCGAGCAAGCCCGCTCCCACAGGGGATTTGCGTTGCATACAGATCAAATGTGGGAGCGGGCTTGCTCGCGAAAGCGCCAGGTCATTCACCACTAAATTTGGCACTTTGTTGATCCTCTCCCTGATCAGCATCAACGCCTTGGCCGCTGAACCGGAGCTGCGAATCCAGACCCGCCTGCAACCCGCCGACTCGGTCATGGTCGGCGGCATTCTGGAACTGCATCTCGATGTCCTCACCGACAGCTGGTTCACCGAAGCGCCCACCCTGCCCGACCTGAAGCTTCCCGGCGCACTGGTGATGCCGCCCGACGGCCATGCCGAACACCTGAACCAGACGCTCGACGGCAAGTCGTTCAACGGCATGCGCTACAGCTACCGGATCACCCCGAATCTGGCCCAGGGTTTTGACATCCCGGCATTGACGGTGCGTGCCACGCCCGGTCAGGCCAGCGCGCCGTTGACCGCCCAAAGCCAGCCACTGCACTTCATTGCCACACAACCGCCGGGGTTCAAACCCGGCGAACCGGTGCTCGTGGCCCAAGGACTGCGCTTCACGCAAACGGTCGTCAACTCGGCAACACCCCTGAAGGTCGGCGACAGCCTCACCCGGCAACTCACGCTGCAAGCTGACGACGCCCTGGCCATGTCGCTGCCCGCGCCGTCACTGGAGGATGTCGCCGGCCTCAGCCGTTATCCGAAAGCCCCGCAAATCAGTAACCTCGACGACGGTCGCGGCCATTTCAACGGTGGCCAGCGCATCGACACCGTGACCTATCGGATCGACACCGAAGGCCGCCACAATCTGCCGGCGATCCAGCTGAAATGGTGGGACGCCAGCACCCGACAGACCCGCACGGCCCAAGTCCCGGCCGTAACCTTCGATGCCGTGGCCAACAGCGCTTATCGGCCGGTGTTTTCGATCACCGAAGACCTGAAAAAACTGGGTCAGCAAGGTCGCGTGCATCTCTCCGGGCATGGGCTGGTGCTTTTAGCGCTGCTGGTGGCCGTGACGTTGCTCGGCTGGTTTGCCCGTCCGTTCGTCCATCGTACGTACCTTCAATGGCAGGCCCGACGCCGCGTCCGACGCGCCGCCTGGCTGGAATCCGCCGACTACGCCTGGCGGCAAATTCCGGCGCAAATCGACGCCAGACCCGCACAGTTGAGCGCCCTGTACCTGTGGGCCAGACGCAGCCGCATGGGCCTGAAGCTGACGAATCTTGGTCCGCGCCTGCAAGACCTGTTGCGCGCCTGTTACAGCCGTCAACCCACCGAAGAACAGGCGCTGCGCCAACTAAAGCAATCCTTGGCTACGCTGCATAGTCAGGCCAAACGCAACACAGGGTCAGCCGCACCTGCACTGCGTCCACTCAATCTCGCTTACGAGAAGGATTTCCCATGACGAACCCGATATCGCTGCGCTACCGCTACGGGTTGACGCTGCTATTAACCCTTGCGCTGAGCCTGCCGACGCTGGCCCAGCCCCGCGAACCCCTGCCCTCTTGGAACGACGGCCCGGCGAAAAAGAACATCATCGAGTTCGTCCAGGCCGTGACCGATCAAAGCAGCAAGGACTTCGTCAAACCCGCCGATCGTATCGCCGTGTTCGACAACGACGGCACGCTTTGGAGCGAGCAGCCGATGTACTTCGAATTGCTGTTTGCCCTGGAAGAGGTCAAGCGCACTGCACCGCAGCACCCGGAATGGAAAACCACCCAGCCCTTCAAGGCAGTGCTGGAAAATGATCACAAAGCCCTGGGCGAGTCAGGCATGGACGGCATCCTGAAAATCTTCGGTGCCACCCACACCGGCATGACCACCGAAGCCTTCGATGACTACGCCAAAACCTGGCTGACCCAGGCGCGCCATCCGAAAACCGGCAAGCCCTACACCGAGATGATCTTCCAGCCGATGCTGGAAATGCTCGACTACCTGCGCAGCCAGGACTTCAAGACTTACATCGTCTCCGGCGGCGACACCGCGTTCATGCGCGCCTTTGCCGAGAAGGTCTACGGCATCCCGCCGGAACAAGTCATCGGCACCACGTTTGTCACCGCCTACCAGCTCAAGGACGGCCAACCGTCGATCCTGCGCACCGCCAAACTGGCCCACAACGATGACGGCCCGGGCAAACCGGAAAGCATCGACGCGGTCATCGGCCGGCGCCCGATCCTCGCGTTCGGCAACTCCGACGGCGACCTGCAAATGTTGCAGTGGACCGCCGCCGGGCCGGGCAAACGTTTCATGGGGCTGGTGCATCACACCGACGCCAAACGCGAATGGGCCTACGACCGTCAATCGCGGATCGGTCGTCTGGACAAGGCCCTGGACGAAGCAAAATCACGTGGCTGGACTATCGTGGATATGGCCGCCGAATGGCGCCGGATCTATCCCTTCGAGGCCGCCGCCCCCGAGCACGTGCAGTAAAAAAAGCGTTACGCAGGACTGCAAAAAACGTTTGTCGCGCTTGAGCGACGCAAGTGAGCAAAGGAGCAAGTCAGATGACTCGCATACACAAATGGCTACCGAAATTCGCCCTGGTGGCAGCCTCGGTGATGGCGATTTCGGCAACAGCCGGAGCCGCTGAAAAACCCAACATCCTGGTGATCTTCGGCGATGACATCGGCCAGACCAACATCAGCGCCTATTCCATGGGCGTGGTCGGGTACAAGACACCGAACATCGACCGGATCGCCAAAGAAGGCATGATGTTCACCGACTATTACGCGGAGAACAGTTGCACCGCTGGACGTTCGTCGTTCATTACCGGGCAGACACCGTTGCGCACCGGTCTTTCGAAAGTCGGTATACCAGGTGCCCCGGTGGGCCTGCAAAAACGCGACATCACCATCGCCCAGGCACTCAAGTCGCAGGGCTACGCCACCGGCCAGTTCGGCAAGAACCACTTGGGCGACCGGGATGAGTACCTGCCAACCAATCACGGCTTCGACGAGTTTTTCGGCAACCTATACCACCTCAATGCCGAGGAAGAGCCCGAGCGTCCGTACTGGCCCAAGGACGACCCTGAATTCGTCAAGGCCAACTCTCCGCGTGGCGTGATTCACAGCTTTGCCGACGGCAAGATCGAAGACACCGGCGCCTTGAACACCAAGCGCATGGAAACCATCGACGACGAAACCACTGCGGCTGCGCAAGCGTTCATCGAGAAACAGGCCAAGGCGGACAAACCGTTCTTCGTCTGGATGAACACCACCCGCATGCACCTGTTCACCCACGTGCGTGAGTCGATGAAGGGCCAGAGCGGCATGCCCGGCAACGAGTATGCGGACGGCATGCTGGAGCACGACGGTGACGTCGGCAAACTGCTGAAAACCCTCGACGACCTGAAAATCGCCGACAACACCATTGTCGTCTACACCACCGACAACGGCCCGAACCAGTTCTCCTGGCCGGACGCGGCAACCACGCCGTTCCGCAACGAGAAGAACTCCAACTGGGAAGGCGCGTTCCGGGTACCGGCGATCGTGCGCTGGCCAGGCAAGATCAAGGCCGGTGAGGTGTCCAACGAGATGTTCTCGGGCCTGGACTGGTTCCCGACCCTGCTGGCTGCTGCCGGCGACACCGGTGTGAAGGACAAACTCCTTAAAGGCTGGGCACCCACCTCGGGCGGCACCAACTTCAAAGTGCATCTGGATGGTTACAACCAACTGCCGTACCTGACCGGCCAACAGCCTAAAGGCGAGCGCAAGGAGTTCTACTACTTCAACGATGACGGCATGCTGGTTTCCATGCGTTTCGATAACTGGAAAACAGTGTTCTGCGAACAACGCGCGCCAGGCGGCTTCAAAGTGTGGAGCGAACCGTTCGTGTGTCTGCGTGTACCGAAGGTCTTCAACCTGCGCATGGACCCGTATGAACGTGCCGACATAGTGTCCGATCAGTACTACGACTGGACCACCAAGAACGTCTACCTGTTCGAGATCGCCACCATGAAAGCGGCGAAGTTCCTCCAGACCTTCGTCGACTATCCACCCAGCCAGAGACCGGCCAGCTTCAGCATCGATCAGATCCGTGCTGCGGTAGATGCCAAAATCGCTGAAAAAATGAAAGCTGCACAGTAAGACCGCTTGACCGCCGCTCGCCTTCACCGGCGAGCGGCCCTATTTTCAGCGAGGCACCCTTATCGTTCCCACGCTCTGCGTGGGAACGATCACGTGGTGCCTCAAATGCACAAGGCAATCCGCAATGTCCTCACGTGTCGCCAGCAAGTCGTCGGCCCTACCTGCCACTCAGACCAAAGCCCCGGCGTTGCTGATTCCCGCCCTGCTGCTGTTCGTCTCCGGTGCCGCAGCGCTGGTGTATCAGGTGCTGTGGATCAAGCAATTGTCGCTGGTGGTCGGCGTCGAGGTGTACGCCATCACCACCGGGATCAGCGCCTTTTTTGCCGGATTGGCGTTAGGCGGTTTGTGGTTTGGCCGATGGGCCGATCGCTTGCAACAGCCGGTGCTGCTTTATGCAGGGCTGGAAGTGCTGGTGGCCGTACTCGGTGTCGGTGCGACCTTCGCCATGAGCCTCGCGGCCAGCCCGTTTGCCTGGCTGGAACAGCAAGTCGGCCTGCTGGCCTGGGTGTTGCCGTTTACACTGGTGGGCATTCCGGCGTTGCTGATGGGCGGTACCCTGCCGGTGCTGGTTCGTTCGTTGGCAGCAAACCCGCAACAACTGGGCAAGGCCGGCGGCCAACTCTATGCGGCGAACACCGCCGGGGCCATCGCCGGCACCCTGCTCGCCGCGTTTGTATTGATTGCGACCCTCGGTGTACGCGGCAGTGCCTTGGCCGCGGCCATGCTGAACCTGCTGGCCGCCGTCGGTGCCTTGTGGCTCCAACGCCACCACTCGCTGCCGAATGAGGCGCCGGTCAAGCACCACGCCGACAAAGCACCCGATCGCGTTGCCTTGTGGCTTTACTCAATTGCCGGTGGCGTGGCCCTCGGTTACGAAGTGGTCTGGTCGCAATCCATCGTGCAGTTCATGAGCACCCGTACTTATGCATTTGCGGTGGTGCTGGCGACGTACCTCTCCGGGCTGTTTCTCGGCAGCATCCTGTTGGCCCGTCGGGTTGATCGCATTCGCGATCCCTGGGGTGTGTTCGGTTTGCTGATCGCCGGTGCAGGGCTCGTCGCGTTGCTGGAAATCGCCCTGC
Source organism: Pseudomonas sp. Irchel s3h14 (assembly GCF_900187425.1). Lineage (GTDB taxonomy): Bacteria > Pseudomonadota > Gammaproteobacteria > Pseudomonadales > Pseudomonadaceae > Aquipseudomonas. The sequence goes on along the minus strand of NZ_FYDJ01000004.1, from coordinate 199,796 downwards.
TCGGACGCTGGCTGGTGGTCGCCCAAAGCCTGGCCGAAACCTGGGTGTTGTCGTTGGGTGCGAGTGACCTGTTGGGCATGATCGCGCGGTTTGCGGTGGCGGCAGTGAGCATCGTGTTTGTACCGACCCTGCTGCTCGGCGCCGCATTTCCGCTGGCCCTGCGTTTGAGCGTCGGCCGCGAGCGGGTCGGTCAGGCTGTCGGCGCGGTGGTGGCGTTCAATACGCTGGGCGGGATTGTCGGGGTGATGCTCTGCGGGTTTGTACTGATCCCGTTGCTGGGGCTGGTCCGAACCCTGGGCCTGCTGGCGATTGTCGCCGCCGGGATCGGGTACTTCGCGGTGCGCAAGGGTCATAGGGTCAAGAAAGGCCGACGCCAGGCTGTGGTCGCTATTGGCCTGTTGTCGATTGCGGTGGCCGTTTTTACGCCGGTGAACAAACTCGCCAGCCTGCTCCCCGGTGCACGCAACGGCACTCTGGCTTTTTACCAAGAAGGACGCGGTGGGACCGTCGCCGTGGTCACTCAGGGCAAAGGACAAAAAGCGTTCCAGCGCTTGTACATCCAGGGCGTGTCCAACACCGGCGACGCCATGCCGTCCCTGCGCTACATGCGTATTCAGGCGCTGCTGCCGCTGCTGATCCACAACGGTGAACCGCGCTCGGCGCTGGTGATCGGTTTTGGCACCGGCATCACCGCGGGCGCCCTGACGCGCTATCCGGGGCTGGAGCACCGTGTCGTGGCCGAGTTGCTGCCATCGGTGGTCAAAGCCGCGCCATTGTTCAAAGGCAACTTCAATGCGGCCGCTGACCCCAGCGTTGACGTACGCCTGCACGATGGCCGGCAGGAACTGCTGCGCAACCCACAGCGCTACGACTTGATCACCCTCGAACCACCACCGCCCTCCGCGGCGGGCGTGGTGAATCTGTATTCCCGGGACTTCTATCAGTTGGCCGCCAGCCGCCTGGAGAAACAAGGCCTGGTCGCGCAATGGCTGCCGCTGCCCACCCAGAACATCGACGATTCGCGCTCACTGGTGCGCAGCTTTCTCGACGTGTTCCCCTACGCCACCCTGTGGACCAGCGAGTTCCACGAAATGCTGCTGGTGGGCTCGCTGGAACCGATCGAACTGGACGCGACGAAAATCAGCCAACGCTTCCAACAGGACACCGTGCGCAGCACCTTACAGGACGTGGGCATTGGCTCCGCTGCAGCGTTGCTCTCGACCTGGGTCACCGATCGTGCAGGCCTGGAGCGTTTCGCCGCCGACGCCCAACCCGTGACCGACGATCAGCCGCGTATCGAATATGCGCCGTGGGTGCGGGCCAAGGAGATCAGCCGCGTACTGCCGGCCCTGTTGGACCTGCGTATAGCGCCACCGCTGGTGAATGCCGATGCGGGTTTCAACGAGCGGATGAATGCGCACCAGCAACGCCTGATGCAGTTCTATCGGGCGAGTCTGCATGCTTATGACGGTGACCGCGACGCATGGGCCAGGGATATTCGCGAGGTGATGCGCGGGGATGGGGGGAATCCGTATTTCCGGTGGTTTGTCGGGGAGTAATGCAACGCCTGACAGACCACCTTCGTCGGAGCGCCGCCCGGAGACAAGCCCGCTCCCACAATTGACCTCCGTCGTGTACGTGCTCTGTGTTCACTGGAGATCCAATGTGGGAGCGGGCTTGCTCGCGAAGAGGCCCTCAGCCTCAATGCATCATTTGACAGACGCCGGCCATCCGGCAAAGCTGCGTCGAGCTTGAACGCGCGCCTGACGGCAAACGCACCCGGACTATGGAAGTCGCAATGCCGAAACATAAAAATAAAGCGGTACAGCCAAACCCTGATTCGCCACCGACCTTGATTAACCGTTACCTGTTTCCCGTCACCCTCGGCGTCTTGCTGTTGGCCATAGCGGGCATCGGCTGGTTTCTGTTCAGCAGCAAACCGGCCCCCGCGACTTATGTGCCTGTCAGCACGCCGGTCGCTCAGCCGGTCAAACCGCAACCGGTCGCCGTGGCGCCGGCAACGATGGTCGATGAGCAACAATGCCAAGGCTGCCACAGCGAGCAGGTCAAGGACTGGCAAGGCTCCCATCACCAATTGGCAATGCAGGAAGCCAATGCCGAAACGATGCTGGGCGACTTCAATAACGTCACCTTCAAAGCGGAAAACGAAACCACCCGTTTCTCGCGCAAGGGCGACGGGTTCTGGGTCAACACCCCTGGCATAGACGGAAAGAATGCCGACTTCAAGGTCGCCTACACCTTCGGCATCGCGCCGTTGCAGCAGTACCTGATCGAGGTCGGCGAAGGTCGGTTGCAAGCCCTCGGCGTGGCCTGGGATACCGAGAAGCACCGCTGGTTTCACCTCTATCCGGGCCAGGGTGTGAACTTCAAAGACCCGTTGCACTGGAGCAAGCCGAGCCAGAACGCCAACTTCATGTGCGTCGAGTGCCACACTACCGGTTACAAGCGCAATTTCGAGGCCGCGAAAAACACCTTCGACAGCCATTGGAACAGCCTCGGTGTCGGCTGTCAGGCTTGCCACGGCCCGGCTTCCAATCACCTGGAATGGACAGCAAAAAAAGCTGACCTGATCCATGCCGGTTTTGCCGTCGACCTGAAGGACAAGAACGCCACTGTCGAAATCGAAACCTGTGCCCGCTGCCACTCGCGCCGCGCGCCACTGGGCGACGGCTTCACCACTGGCAGGCGCCTGATGGATGACTACCTGCCAAGCCCCCTGACCCGCGAGTTGTACGCGCTGGACGGCAAGATCAAGGACGAAGTGTTCGAACACGGCTCCTTCGCCCAGAGCAAAATGTTCGACAAGGGCGTGCGCTGCAGCAACTGCCACAACCCGCACAGCACCGAGCTCAAGGCACCGGGCAACGGTGTCTGCCTGCAATGTCACAACAGCGCCGGCAAGACCTCGGCGGACGGCGTTGATGGCAAAGGGCTGCAAGCGAAGAATTACGATTCCATCGAACACACCCGCCACACCATGGGCCAACCGGGTTCACAGTGCGTGGATTGCCACATGCCCGGCAAGTTCTACATGGGCAATGACTTCAGGCATGACCACAGTTTCAGTATTCCCAACCCTGAGCGAGCGAAAAAACTCGGCACGCCCGACGCTTGCCTGACCTGTCACCAGGGCAAGGCTGGCGATAAGGTCACCGAGCAATTCAAGCTCTGGAACACCGCCACCGCGCAGGCACCGCGTTACGACGAAAGCCTGTGGCTGATTCGCAACGGTCAGCCCGGCGCGGCACAAGCCTTGTACGAGCAGCTCCAACGCAGCAATTTGCCAGCGATTCAGCGCGCGACCCTGCTCGCCGAGTTGCCGCTGTATCCAAGCGAACAGGCGTTGAAACTGGCCACCAAGGACTTGAACCACCCGGCCCCGCAAGTGCGTGAAAGCGCCGTCCGGGCGATCAGTGCGTTCTTGCCGCCACCGGAGCGCGCGTCGCTGCTGACGCCGTTGCTGCATGATCCGGTGAAGGCTGTGCGGATTGTCGCGGCTCGGGATCTGCTGAGCGTGGCCCGTAATGGATTGGGCAGCGCCCAAGACAACTGGATTGCAGCCATCGCTGAATACGAGGAAGTCCAGAAAAGCCTGGCCGAACGCGCTGAAGCCAACCTCAACCTCGCCATGCTCTATCAGGCCAGCGGTCGTAGCGGTGAAGTCGAAGCGCTGCTGCGCACCGCCCTCAAGCGCGATCCGGATTTCTATCCGGCGCTGGTGACGCTGGTGCAATGGCTGGAGGCGAACGGACGCAGTCAGGAAGCCCAGACGCTGCTGGAGCAGAGCCTGAAAGAACATCCGGATGCCGCCCTGCTGCAACACACTCAAGGCCTGTCGCTGGTGCGCGCGGGCAAATCAGCTCAGGCCATGCCGGCCCTGCGCAAAGCGGCGCAACTGGAGCCCCAGAACGCCCAGTACGGTTACGTGTTGGCGGTGGCGTTGCACGACAGCGGCAAGGTCGATGAGGCCTGCCAAGAGCTGGAGCGATTGTTGAAAGTGCAACCGGCCAATCGCAATGCCCGGTTGTCGTTGATCCAGTACTACCTGGATAACGGACAGGAACCGAAGGCACAGGTGTTGCTGCAGGGCTGGAAGAAAATGAACATGGGGGATCCGGCGTTGAAGTGATCTTGAACGCGTCCGGTCTGTAACTTGTAGCAGCTGCCGAGCAGCGCGAGGCTGCGTTCGACGACGAAGTCGTCGTGAAATCAGGCGATACGGTTTACAGGAAAACCGCGTTTGCAGGGTTGACGACGACTTCGTCGCCGAACGCAGCCTCGCGCTGCTCGGCAGCTGCTACATAGACGGTGGTATCACCAGGACGAACCACTCTTCGCCGCCAACTCCCGCCGACTGTTCGCCCGCATCGCCTTGATCAACGACACCGTCCCCACCAGCAAAATCGCCGCGCCAAACAGGAAGTCGATGTTGTACAGCTGAAAGTCCTGCAACGGCCCCACCAGAAACACCCGGATCGCCCCGATACTCACCAGCGTGGCGAGAAAATCGATGCCCGGTTCGTCGCGATAAAACACGTGCATCAGCGGCAGGCAAATCACCAGCAGCAACAGCAATACAATCACCTTGAACGAGCCCTTGCGCTCGACGCTGAACGCACATTCGTTGGCGGCGTAAGGCTTATAATCCTCGTCGCGCACCAACGAGTTTTTCTCATTGATGTACTCGACCCGGTTGTACTTCTGAATGGGCGTAAAGGTGTTCGACATCTCCATCAGCGTGGTGATGTGGCGAAAGCGCAAGTCGATGCGCTCATTGCCCTTGAGGTAATACAGCACCGGTTTGTAGCCGTAGCGGTAGGTGTCGAAGGGAAACTCGGTGGCGCGCCCCTGCACGCCAATCGGTCGCGGCTCGAGCTCCGCGTAGGCGCTTTTGTTGTCAGAGGCGAGGTTACGGCTCAGGGGTTTAATCCTGACCTGTTCGAGGAAAATCGGCGTGGCGCCGTAGGACCATTGCAGTGGTTCCAGGCGCAGGCGCAGCTCGTTTCGGCCCAGGTCATAGCGATTAAAGGTGCGTTCGGAAACTATCACCGCGCCGCTGAGCATGAACTCGCCACGCAGGTTGTTGGTGATGCGCAGGGTCAACTGATCCTTGCCCAGCGACAGCGCATCGGCGGCCGGTGGCGTGCCGCACCAGGCGTAACTGTCGAGCGCACCACCCAACTGACCGCCGCGGTTTTCCTGGAACACATAAAAGTAACCGCCCCACAGGGTCAACATCAGCAGAAACGCGGTTAGCCCTAAAATCTTCTTGCCCACACTCAAACCAGACTCCTTTCGGTACGACTTCCTTATGAGGCGCGGACTCTACCAAAATGCCATCATCGACCCAAGCGAAACCCTCAACGTCGCCTGAACAACGGTCGCGGCTCAATCACCGAGCGCCCATACAACACACTCATCCCGGCTAGCCCCTTGAGCGCATCTTCAGCCGATTTATCTTCACGCACCGCGAAGCTGTCGAACCCGCATTGACGCATGTGGCTGAGTTGATCGCGTAGTACATCGCCGACGGCGCGCAACTCGCCCGTCCAGCCCAATCGAGTGCGCAGCAAGTACGCCTGGCTGTAACCGCGACCATCACGGAAACTCGGAAAGTCCAAGGCGATCAGCGGCAACGAGTTGAACCACGGCTTGAGGCATTCGACTTCGTCATCCGGCCCCAGCCAAACCGCCTGCTGTGCCGGATCCTGAAGCCAACGGGTCAACGGTAAAATCAGCGACCCGTCGGGTAACTCGCCGTCGAGTTCCCTGACCAGTGCCCAGGGATCATCAACGACAATCCGCGCCACACCCTCCTCCAGCCGCAGCACATTGTTCATGCCGACACCTCCAGCAGCTTCGGGTAGACCTGCTCTTTGAACGGTTCCAGACCGATGCGCTGCAAGGTGTCGACGAACACTTCCTCGCTCTCGCGGTAATTGACGAACGTGGCGATGATCTGCTCGATCACCTCGGGCACTTCGGCGGCGCTGAAGGACGGGCCGATGACTTTGCCCAATGCGCTGTTCTTGCCCTGGGCGCCGCCGAGGGTGATCTGGTACCACTCGCTGCCGTTCTTATCGACCCCCAGAATGCCGATGTTGCCGATGTGGTGGTGGCCGCAGGCGTTCATGCAGCCGGAAATGTTCAGGCTGATGTCGCCCAGATCATGTAGATAGTCGAGGTCTTCGAAGCGTGCCTGAATGGCCTGCGCGATGGGGATCGACTTGGCATTGGCCAGCGCGCAGAAGTCGTCGCCGGGACAGGCGATGATGTCGGTCAGCAAACCGATATTGGCGCAGCCCAGGCCCTGCTCGCAGGCGCGGTTCCAGAGCGTGTAGAGATCAGCCTTGGGCACGTCGGGCAACACAATGTTCTGTTCATGGGCGATGCGAATTTCGCCAAAACCGAACTGCTCGGACCAGTCGGCAACGGTCTCCATTTGCTCGGCGGTGACATCACCCGGCGGCGAAGCAACGCCCGGTTTGGTCGATAGCACCACGCTGGCGTAGCCCGGCACTTTGTGCGGCTGGACGTTGCGCGACACCCAACGGGCGAAGGCCGGGTTTTCGGACAGGTATGTGCCGAAATCGAGGTCGGTGTCCGCCAGAGTACGGTAGTCCGGCGGCACAAACGCACTGGCCACGCGCTCATACTCGACGCCGGTCAACTGCGCCGGGCCGTCCTTGAGGTACTGCCACTCCTCCTCCACTTCCCGGGCAAAGGCTTCGATGCCCAGCGCCTTGACCAGAATCTTGATCCGCGCCTTGTACTTGTTGTCGCGCCGACCGTGGCGGTTATAGACGCGCAGCACCGCCTCGACGTAGGACAGCAGGTGCTGCCACGGCAACCCCTCTCGGATCTGCAAACCAAGGATCGGCGTGCGCCCCAACCCTCCGCCGACGATAACCCGCAGCAGCATTTGCCCGTCGGTGCCGGGGTAAAGATAGAGGCCGATGTCATGCATCATGATCGCCGCCCGGTCCTGTTCCGCCGAGCAGATCGCGATCTTGAACTTGCGCGGCAGGAACAGGAATTCCGGGTTGATGGTCGACCACTGCCGCAGGATTTCTGCCAGCGGCCGCGGGTCGATCATTTCATCCGCCGCCACGCCGGCAAAGGCTTCGGTGGTGATGTTGCGCACGCAGTTGCCGGAGGTCTGGATCGCGTGCATTTCCACGTGTGCCAGGCGCTCGAGAATGTCTGGCACCTGAGCCAGTTCGATCCAGTTGAACTGCATGTTCTGCCGGGTGGTGAAGTGGCCGTAGCCGCGATCGTAATCCCGGGCGATGCTTGCCAGCGTGCGCATTTGCGGCGCGCTTAACGTGCCGTATGGAATCGCCACGCGCAGCATGTAGGCGTGTTTTTGCATGTACAGGCCGTTTTGCAAACGCAGCGGCAGAAATTCTTCTTCGCTCAACTCATCCGCCATGAAGCGTTCGACCTGATCGCGAAACTGCGCGACGCGCTCAAAGACCAGGGCCCGGTCATAGTCATCGTACTGATACATGTGGCTACCTCATCAGGATTGATCGCACGCTCTGCCCCGTAGCAGCTGTCGAGCACCGCGAGGCTGCGTTCGGCTCGGGTCGCGTTCGGACGCAGCAGTCGTAAACCCTGTGTACCCGGTTTACCTGACCCACCGAGTCGCTTGATTTCACGACTGCTACGCAGCCGAACGCTGCCTCGCGGTGCTCGACAGCTGCTACGGGTTTGGCGGTGCTTGTGGTAGCGACTATGGACCTGCGGCGCAGCACGTTACAGATTCACCTGAACGCTAAAAAACCGTATCAGATTGTGGCAGATGGCCGCAGGCTCCCCTCAAATCTGATCCGCATAAACTCGGTTTTTCTGAGTCTGTTTTGTTTCTGGCAGGGTTTCTACAGTGGGCGACATGCCAGTCCGGGTGGCCTGGCAAGACTTTGCAACCGTGGAAGCATTGACCATGAGCACAGCAACAATCGGACAGGCCTATAACTACAAGGTCGTCCGCCAATTCGTCGTGGCAACCGTGGTTTGGGGTGTCGTGGGGATGGCGATGGGGGTGTGGATCGCCTCGCAACTGGTATGGCCGCAGATGAACCTCGACCTGCCATGGACCACCTTCGGCCGTTTGCGCCCGCTGCACACCAGCCTGGTAATATTCGGCTTTGCCGGCAGCGCGCAATTCGCCGCCAGTTACTACGCGGTGCAACGCACCTGCCAGGTGCGGCTGTTTTCGGACAAGCTCGCGGCATTCACCTTTTGGGGCTGGCAATCGGTGATCGTGGTGATGCTGATCACCCTGCCGCTGGGCTACACCACCACCAAGGAATACGCCGAGATCGAGTTCTCCGGCGCGGTGTGGATGACGGTGGTCTGGGTGGCTTACGCCATCGTGTTTTTCGCCACCGTGGTGCAACGCAAGACCAAACACATCTACGTCGGCAACTGGTTCTTCGGCGCGTTCATCGTGGTGATCGCGATGCTGCACGTGGTCAATCACCTGGCGATTCCGGTGGACTGGTTCAAGTCCTATCCGGTGTATTCCGGGGCGACCGACGCCATGGTGCAGTGGTGGTACGGGCACAACGCCGTGGGCTTTTTCCTGACCACCGGGTTCCTCGGGATGATGTATTACTTCGTGCCAAAACAGGTCGGGCGGCCGGTGTATTCCTATCGGTTATCCATCGTGCACTTCTGGGCGTTGATCACCCTGTACATCTGGGCCGGCCCGCACCATTTGCATTACACCGCGCTACCGGACTGGGCGCAGTCGCTGGGCATGGCGATGTCGTTGATCCTGCTGGCGCCGAGTTGGGGCGGAATGATCAACGGCATGATGACGCTGTCAGGTGCCTGGCATAAATTGCGCACCGACCCGATCCTGCGCTTTTTGGTGTTGTCCCTGGCCTTCTACGGCATGTCGACCTTCGAAGGGCCGATGATGGCGATCAAGACGGTCAACGCCCTCTCCCACTACACCGACTGGACCATCGGCCACGTACACGCAGGCGCCCTCGGTTGGGTGGCGATGATCACCTTCGGCGCCATCTACCACATGGTCCCGAAAGTCTTTGGCCGCGAGCAGATGCACAGCACGCCGCTGATCAACCTGCACTTCTGGCTGGCGACGATCGGCACCGTGCTGTACATCGCGTCCATGTGGGTCAACGGCATCACCCAAGGCTTGATGTGGCGTGCGATCAACGATGACGGCACGCTGACCTACTCCTTCGTCGAAGCCTTGCAGGCCAGCCATCCAGGGTTCGTGGTGCGCTTCGCCGGCGGGGTGTTCTTCCTCAGCGGCATGTTGCTGATGGCTTACAACGTCTGGCGCACGGTGCGGGTTTCGGACGTCGAAATGGCCCACCGCGAAGCGCAGATTGCCTGAGGCAAGAGGCTTGAGATGATTGAGGTCGTGTTGAATGTATTGGGCGTGGCGGGGCTTTGGCTGGCGGTTGAATACTGCCTGAAACACCAGACGACCGAGAGTCTGGATGAAGCCAGTCTGATTCCGTTTGCCGATGACCCGGAGGTGGCGCGGCGGGTAGAGTTGGCGACGGGCAAGACCGTGAAGGCGGTGGCGCCTGAAGAGGCGAAACCTGGCTGGGGCAACCTCGAAATCTGAAGCCACACTGATCGTTCCCACGCGGAGCGTGGGAACGATCATGAAGCTCAGCTACGCTCGCGTGGGATCAGGCTCTGCAACTGCTGCGCCAAAAAGTTCGCATCGAACGCAAAGGTATCCGGGTCTTTCAAGCCATTGGTCTTGCGCCATTGCCAGCTGCTGGACGGCGGCAGGCACACCAGCGAAATGCTGCCGTAGCGCGCGGCCGTCAGGCCCATCACGGCCAGTGAAATCTGACCACCGGCACCCATCACATCCGGCACAAATTCAACCGGTTTACCGGCGATCACAATGGACAGCTTCTCGGTCTTGAAGGTCGACGTTTCGACCGGAACGCTCGGCCCCGAGGCGACATAGGCCTCGCGGCTCACCTCCAGCAGATTCGGCGCCTGGACCGGTTCCAGCCATTGCTGGATCTGATCGAACAGTTCACCAATGCGCGTCGCCCACACGGCCGATTGCGACTCGAACAGTTGCTTCTTGTGTGCTTCGCTTTCTGCGTAATGGCGAAGCATCTCACCCAGTTGCTGTACATCGTCCATTGCGGTGTTCCTTTGTTGAAACGGTGCTGCGGACTTTGAGCATGGCAGATGCGCGCTGCCGGCGTACGACTAAAAGCGTGAACGGTATTGGCTGGGGGTCATGGCCAGGTATTTGCGAAAGGCACTGCCCATGTGGGACTGATGGGCGAAGCCGGCGTCCAGGGCGATGTCGGCCAGGGACAAGTCGGTGTGTTCGATCATCCAGCGTGCCGCCTGAAGCCGCACTTCAACAAGGTAAGCGTGGGGTGTCAGGCCGATCGCTCGGGTGAAGTCGCGCAGAAAGCGCAACTCGTTTTGCCCGTAGGTGGCGGCCAATTGTTCCAGGGTCAGGGGTTCGTGGAACTGCTCGGTGATCTGGTCCAGCACTCGGGTGAAAACCCTGGGCGTGGCACGTTGCGCGATATCTGCCTTTGAACTCACCAAACCAACAAATTCCACCGCCCTTTGCTCAAGCGCCAGCCTGTCCAGTTGCGGAGCGAGCAACAGACGTCGCAGTTCCCGGCCCAGCATCAGCGCACGGCGATTGCCTGAAGACTGAATACGGTGGTTAACCGAGGGTAAATGCTGATGGGCCAACGGCTCGTGCAGACGCATCAGCAGGTATTCGCCACCGCTGGCCGATTCGGAAAACACTTCCACGCCGACCGGGGTGTAAGCCAGTACGCCAGGCAAGGTGTCGAAATCCACCCGGTGATCCGAATCGATGGCGTGCACGCCGTGTTGCCGTTCCAGCGTCACCCCAAGGGTTTGCCACTGCACAGGGTCACGCGCGCTGTAAGCCGCACGGGGTAAAAGCTGCAGGCAAAGTCTGCCGCCCAGCAGGTCGTGGCTCAGCACCGCTGGCATGTGAAATTTCCTGATAGATCGCGATGAAGAGCCACGGGTACTCTCAAACAATGGCATGCTCAAAAACATAGGGTTGCCATCAACAGGAGCACGACATGCGCACCATCGGCCTAATCGGCGGCATGAGCTGGGAGTCCAGCGCCGAATATTACCGTCTCATCAACCAACAGGTACGCGACCGGCTCGGGCCGTTGCGTTCGGCGAAATTGCTAATGTACAGCGTCGACTTTGGCCCTGTCGAACAGGCCCAGCATGCCGGGCGCTGGGACGATGCGGCGGCGATTCTGGTGGATGCGGCGCAGCGGCTGCAGGCGGGTGGCGCCGATTGCGTGGTGTTGTGCACCAACACCATGCACAAGGTGGCCGGGCAGATTCAGGCAGCGATCGACATTCCATTCCTGCACATCGCCGATCCGGTCGGTCAGGCTGCCGTCGAGGCGGGCGCGCTGAAGATTGGATTGCTCGGCACAGCGTTCACCATGGAGCAGGATTTCCTCAAGGAACGCCTGACTTCAATGGGGCTGACCGTACTGGTGCCGGAGGCCGATGAACGTCAGGCCGTCCACCGCATCATCTATGACGAGTTGTGTGTCGGGGTGATCAGCGAGGCGTCACGCAAGGTGTATCAGCAGGTCATTGAATCGCTGACCCGACGCGGCGCCCAGGCCATCATCCTCGGTTGCACGGAAATCGGCCTGCTGATCAAACCCGAACACAGCGCCCTGCCCTTGCTCGACACCACCGAACTGCATGCGCAGGCGGCGGTGGCGTTCGCCTTGGACGAGTGACTCAACCAGCCTTGGGTGTGCGACGCAGGCGCGCCATGCTCAAGGCATCCACCAGCACGCCGTCACGCACGGCGTAGTCGCGAAACAGCCCTTCGGTGTCGAAGCCGAACTTGCGATACAGCCCGATGGCGGCTTCGTTGTCGGCGTACACCGAAAGTTCGAGCCGTTGCAGGTTCATCCAGTTGTCGGCGATGTCCAGCGCCGCCGCCAACAGCTTCGAGCCGACGCCCTTGCCTTGCCAGGCCACCGCGACGCCCATCCCAAGATTGCCAGCATGGCTGCGGCGGATCCGCGAAAACTGCTCCAGGCCAATATTGCCGATGACCATCCCTTGATGCAGCGCCACCAGCTGCACCACACGCTCGTTGTCCGGCGCCAGGCGCTTGCGCCAGACTTCGGTGGACTGAAACGGCATTTGCAGCACCTGACGGGTAATGGCCGGGTCGTTGTAGAGCGCGGTAATGCCGTCGATGTGGGATTCGTTGAAACGTTCGAGGGAGATGACAGCGTCAGTGGCGGGCATGGGTGATTCATCCTTGATACAGACATGGCCGCCCACTCTATACCGCTGAAGGTTGTTCGAACCACTCCCGCCGTTCATTGAAGGTGTTCTGGATCAGCTCAACGATCATTTGCACCTGCGATTGCCCCTCGGACTCGGCATTGACCGCCATCCACACCTGACGCCGCATCGGTTGACTGAACAGCCCCGGCAATTCAATCAGGCCGCGGTCGAAGCGGCTGATGTATCCGGGTAGCAGGCCAATGCAGGCGCTGCAACGGATCATCTCCAGCATCAGCTCATAGGAATGCAACTGCACCACCCCGGCCAGACGTTGATCTACGAGGGTATTCCACGGCCGAAAGCTGTCGACCTGACGGTCATGCTGCCATTGCACCAGCAGGAAATCCGTCAGGTCGTCGAGGCTGCCTGGCCGCGACGCGACCCGTGAATAACGTTTGGCGATGTGGGGCAAGTAGTCGAGCCGTGCCAGACAGCGGGGCTCGCTGACCGCAAAACTCGGGCCTGGCAGCGGTGAATCGGTGCCGGCCAGCCACAGCACCACATCGGCACTGACCGCTTGCAGGGAGAGTTCGCTGTCCAGGGTGATGATGTCCAGGCGCACGCTGGCGTTGCGCCGCAACAAGGCAACCAGATCGCGACCGAGAATGTCATGCAGGATCGATTCGGCGACGGCCAGGCGAATCAACGGCTGTTCGGTCACCGGCAAATCGCGCTCGTGGGCCAGAGCAATCAACTGCGATTGCAGCTGCAACCCGTAACGACTGAGGGCAACGCCATTCTCTGAGTGGCTGAATAGCGAACACTGCAGGTGCGCTTCAAGCTGCGCCAATTGTTTGCGCAGCTGGGTGCCCTTGATGTTGAGACTGCGGGCTGCCTGCATGAAACAGCCGCAACGGGCACTGACCCGAAAAGACTGCGCCAGCACCGGATCGATCCCTGCCGCCAGTGCGCGCCAGGATGAGGTTTTTTCTACGGGCGAGCGGTACTCGGCAACTTGCTGACGACCTGTGGTTTCCATGAATCGCATCGCTGACTCCCTGTCGATCTGTCCTTGAAAGCCTCATCCTGCGCAGCGTTTATGAACCTGACATGACACTCGCGGCGGAAAATCGATTCAGCCGCCGGGGGTTTGCCGAAAACTCACCGCCAGGCGATTCCAGCTGTTGATGGTGGTGACGGCGATGGTCAGGTCGACCATCTCGCCTTCGTTGAACTGCTCCCGGGCCTGCGCGTAGACCTCGTCCGGCACATGGCTTTCAGAGAGCAAGGTGACGGCTTCGGTCCAGCCCAGCGCCGCGCGTTCACGCGCATCGAAGAAGCCGCTGTCGCGCCAGACCACGATTGAATACAAACGACGGTCGGTCTCGCCGAGTCGCCGGGCATCCACCGAGTGCATGTCGGTGCAGAAAGCGCAGCCATTGAGTTGCGAGGCACGGATCTTGATCAAGTGCAGCAAGGCCGGCTCGATGCTGAGGTTGCTGGTCAAGGCCTCCATGGCAATCATCGCTTTCATCGCTTTGGGCGATGCGCTGTAGTAATCCAGGCGGGCGTTCATGGAGTGTCCTCGTGGATCGAATGTGTACCCCTCAAGGTAGGCGTTGATACGCTGGCGTTACAGATCCAATTCTACGAAATACCCGTGGACCATTCAGGCACCAGACCAATCGGAGGTTTTTCGCCCACGCAACTTTTGCGCAGGCGCTCATGCGGGTAATCTGGCCCGACGCACACGCGCATCAATCGCCCCAGGAGCCTCGCCGGTATGGAACTTCACGTTGTCATCAACGGCCGCAAGGACCTGGCAGGCCAGTTGTACAACCAACTGCGCAGTGCCATCGAATCCGGTCGTCTGGCAGCCGGGACGCAGCTGCCGCCCAGTCGTTTGCTGGCAGAACAATTGGGGATTTCGCGCAAGACCATTTCCGACACCTACACGCAACTGACCTACGAAAACTTCCTCACCGGGGTCATCGGCAAAGGCACGTACGTCAACGCCCGACCGGCGAAAATCACCCGTAAACAGAGCCATTCGGAATTGGCCAGCGCCGAGGTCATCGAGTCCTGGCGTAACTTGCCGGTGTTCCTGCGCCATCCGACGCTGGAAGGCTCGTTGCGCTACGACTTCATCGGCGGCGCCACCAGCAAGGGCCAGTTCCCCCAGGATGACTGGCGGCGCTGCACCGCTCACGCCTTGCGCCAGATCGCCGCGTCCAAGGGTCTCTATAGCCTGCCCGAAGGCTTGCCGGCGCTGCGTAATGCGATCGCCCGGCACATCGCGTTTTCCCGCGGGGTCAATTGCCAGGACGAAGACGTGGTGGTGTGCAACGGCGCGCAACAGGCGCTGGACTTGATCTCCCGGGTACTCACGCGCCCCGGTAGCCTTGTCGCCATGGAAGACCCCGGCTATCCGCCCGCACGCCTGTTGTTCGGTACCCACGGCGCCACGGTGATCGGCGTCCCGGTGGATGCGGAAGGCATTCAGGTGGACAAAATCCCCCTTGGTACCCGGCTGATCTACGTCACGCCGTCCCATCAATTCCCGCTCGGCATGCCGATGAGCCAGGCGCGCCGGGTGGCGCTGCTGGAGCGTGCCCATGAGTTGGGCGCGATCATCATCGAGGACGATTACGACAGCGAATTTCGCTACGAAGGCCGGCCCACAGACTCGCTGCAAAGCATGGACGAACGCGGCATCGTCGCCTACGTCGGGACCTTTTCGAAAACCCTGCTGCCGGAGCTGCGCCTGGGTTATGCGAT
Source organism: Pseudomonas sp. Irchel s3h14 (assembly GCF_900187425.1). Taxonomy (GTDB): domain Bacteria; phylum Pseudomonadota; class Gammaproteobacteria; order Pseudomonadales; family Pseudomonadaceae; genus Aquipseudomonas. Next base: position 184,706 of record NZ_FYDJ01000004.1, on the reverse strand, counting down.
CCTGCCGCCGGCGATTCTCGAAGCGGTCATTCGCGCCAAGCAGCTCACCGACCTGCACACCTCCACCCTGCCCCAATGGGCGCTGGCCAAGTTCATCGCCGAAGGCTGTCTGCTCAAGCACATTCGGCGCTGCCATACGATCTATGCCGGGCGTCGTGAGCGGATCCTCGAGCGCATGGCCGGCGATCTTTCACCGTGGCTCGAGGCGGTCCCGACCACCGCCGGGTTCCACATGGTGGTTATGTGCAAAGTGTCTATCGATATTCCATTGGTGATCGAACTGGCAAAAAAGGTCGAAGTCGGGGTGTATCCCATCGACAGCTTTTTCTACCAGCAAGCGCCCCAGGCCGGATTTTTTCTGGGTTTTGGCGCCATTGAAACCCTGGACATCGACATCGCCCTGGACCGCCTGCGGGACATTTTGCAGCAGGTTGCCTGACGGATTGGTCTGCGTTTTTATCCCGCGATTGGCTATTGGTGGTCCGGGGATGCAGGCCTATCCTGCATAAGCGTTATCCCTCAATGAGCAGGATTCGTCCGGCCTGATTCAGGAGTCTGAGCAATGTCCAACGAAGTGATCAATACCGTTAAGGTGCAGGCCGCCGCCGGCCGCTCGGACGAACTGGGCAAGCAACTGCAAAAGATTGTCGACACCCTGCGCGAACTACCGGGCTGTGATTCCTATATGGTCGACCGCTGCCCCGAGGACGACAACCGCTGGACTGTCAGCGCCCGCTGGCAATCGGAAGCGGCCATGCAAATGCATTTCAACTGCCCTGAAGTACAAGGCTTTATCGGCCTGATCGACAGCCGCCTGGCCAACGCCGTCGATTTCAACAGTTTTCCTATCGTTTAAAAATTAGGTCGCCGCCTTCGGCCACTCCTACAGGGTTATGGGTACCCCTGCAGGAGTGGCTGGAGGCGGCGATCTTGTTTTTAAAACGCGCATGATTGGTCCCCTCGCCTTCACGAAAATTGGCTGTTTGATTGGCCTTGGCCGAGACTTACTGTGGTCCCTGACAACTAACCAAGCAGGTGATACCCATGAAAGCCTTCCGCTACTGTGCTGCGCCCTTCGCCGCCCTCGCCCTGACCTTTTCCGCCGCGGCATTCGCTCATGAAGCCGCTCCTTCGGAAAAGGTCACCGTGCTGCAGGACCAGATGTTGAAAAACGTGCCCAATAAAAAGGCGCTGATGATCGAGGTCGACTATCTGCCCGGCCAATCGTCCATCGCCCACAAGCACGAGGGCACGGCCATGGCTTACGTCATTTCGGGAGAAATCATTTCCCAGGTCAAAGGCGAAAAGGCTATCAGTTACAAGGCTGGTGAATACTGGTACGAACCGGCCGGTTCGGAGCATTTGGTCTCGAAAAATGCCAGCGCCACCAAACCCGCCAAACTGTTGGTATTTATGGTGTTAGCGCCAGAAGAAAAAATATTGATCCCTTTGGAAAACTGATAGCTGTTGCGCCAGCCATAAATAAACAGGCCCGAATTAACAATTCGGGCCTGTTTATTTCCCGGCGCAATTAACCGGGGCCTTTTAAACCAAACAAAACTAGTAGTCACCTGACAAGTGCGCTGATTGGCCATTTCATTCAGTGACGACAGGTTTAGTCTGGAATCTCCGCCGACTGTGTCCGGCCTATTAACTTTCCAACTCAAGTTGTTTCACGGGAGAAACACCATGAAACTTGCACTTGTCAGCACCATGACGATGACGATTCTTTTAACGGGCTGCTCAATACCCACTGCACCGAAGGCTGTTTCTTCGCTCGACGGCGTCTTCACCGAGCCGGTCGGCCGCAGCAGTGCCACGCATGTCACCAATGGCAGCAACGTGTCCCTGGGCATCGTCTACAGCCGCAACACTCAGACCAACCGCGCCTACCTTCAGGATTACCAGGCCAACGCCGGCACCGGTTTCGGCCAGAGCCTGCTGGTGCAGTCGATTCACGACGCCTACGTCGCCACCTCCAAACCCGACCTGGCCGTGGACTGGGTGAAGGCGTCCTTGCAACGTCAGTTTGGCTCGGTGACGGTGTATCCGGACATGCAAAGTCTCAGGGCCGCTAAACCGGATGTGGTCGCCGTTGTCGATACCCGCAGTCAATTGATGACGTCTCGCAGTTCGGACATCAGCGCAAATGTCAGCGCAGCGTTCTACGATACCAACTTCAACTACATCGGCACTGCACAAGGGCATGACGCTAAAGAACTGAGTCCGGTATGGGCGGACTATAAACGCAGCGAAGAGATAGTTGCCGACATTAACGAACAACAGAACGTGCAAGTTCGGGCCTTGCAGAAGTTTGACCAGTCGCTCAGTAATTTATTGACCAGGCCGACAGATAAAGTGTCGATGATCGATAACACAACAGGTCAGAAATTGTATTAAGGCGAATGGCATCATCGCGAGCAAGCTCGGCTCCCACAGGTTTTTGTGTCGTGTGCAAGTTATGTGTCCACCACCTCCCCTGTAGGAGCCGAGCTTGCTCGCGATGAGGCCCGACCAGACGGTACAAACCCTTCAGGCAAAAAAAAGCCCCGCCTCTTTCGAGACGGGGCTTCTTCATTCAGCGCCTGATCAGGCCGCCGGTTCCAACTCAGCGCTGGCAGTGCTAGTGGCAGTGACTGGCACTACCGCTTGACCGCTCAACGCCAGATCCAGCAACTCACGGTTGGCCACCGCATACATGGCGTAATCAGTGCCGCTGGCGGCACGGATTTCTACCAGCATGGCGCGCCAGCGTTCGATCATGCCTTCGTGCTCTTCCATCCACAGCTCCAGACGGGTTTCCACGTCCTGGGTGCCGTCGCCCTGTTGCAGGACGGAGATGGTGATCGCACGTTGTTGCCAGTCGACGTCATCGCGGAACGCTTCACGGGCCAGGGCCTGCCAGTTGTTTTCAACCGGCAGAGCGCTGATCTGTTGCAGGTACCAGGTGATGTCCAGCGCGCTACCCACAGCGAAGTAAGCCTTCGCCACGTCCGCTGCGTTCTGACCGGTTACGTCCGCCGCTTCGATGATCGGCAGCAAGGTGTACAGGTGAGTAGTGCCTGCAACCATGCGCGCCAGCAACTCAGGAACGCCAGCCGCAACGTACGCCTGATAACGGGTCTGCCAGCCTTCGCGGGTCGGGCCTTCCAGCAATTCGTCGAGCTTGAGGCCCAACGCTGCCAGATGTGGACCGAAGTGCGCGACGTCACGGGCAGCATTCTGCTCGTTGCGACGGCTGCGCAGGAACCAGCGCGTAGCGCGACGGCCCAGACGCATCAGCTCGTCCATCAGCTCCAGTTGCACGTCAGCGGAAACCTGGTAGTCCAGGGCCTCTATCTGCCGGAACCAGTGCGGGAGATGGAAGATATCCCGAACTATTACATACGCACCCGCAACATTCGCCGGGCTCATGCCGGTCGACTCTTTCAGTCGTTGAACGAAGGTGATGCCCATGTGGTTGACCAGATCGTTGGCGATCTGGGTGCTGACGATCTCACGCTTCAGACGGTGACGGCGCATGGCGTCGGAGAACTTGCTCACCAGGGTCGGCGGGAAAGCGGTTTCCATATCGCGCGTCAGGTAGTCGTCGTCCGGTACCTGGGAGTTGAGCAGCGCTTCCTTGAGGTCGATCTTGCTGTAGGAGATCAGCACCGACAGCTCGGCACGGGTCAGGCCATGGCCTTCCGCGAGTCGCTCGTTGATCGCTTCTTCAGCCGGCAGGAACTCGATGGCGCGATCCAGCTTGCCGCGGCCTTCCAGATCGTTCATCAGGCGCTTGTATTCGGCAATCCGCACGAAGGCACGGCGTGCCGCCAGAGACAGTGCCTGAGTCTGCTTGTAGTTGTTGCCCAGCACCAGGTTTCCGACTTCGTCGGTCATGCTCGCCAGCAACTGGTTACGTTGCTTGTCGGTCATGTCACCGGCATGAACCACTTCGTTCAGCAGGATCTTGATGTTTACTTCGTGGTCGGAGCAGTCCACACCACCGGCGTTGTCGATGAAGTCGGTGTTGGAACCGCCGCCATTGAGGCCGAATTCGACACGACCCAGCTGGGTCATACCGAGGTTACCGCCCTCGCCCACGACTTTGCAGCGCAGTTCGTTGCCGTTCACGCGCAGTGCATCGTTGGCCTTGTCGCCGACATCCGCGTGGCTTTCGCTGCTGGCTTTGACGTACGTACCGATACCGCCGTTCCACAACAGATCCACCGGTGCCTTGAGCAAGGCGTTCAGCAGTTCGGTCGGGGTCAGCTTGTCAGCCTGAATGTCGAAGCGCTCTTTCATCTGCGGGGAAATCGCGATGCTTTTCGCGCTACGGGAGAAGATCCCGCCGCCTTCGGACATGATGCTGGTGTCGTAGTCCGACCAGGCCGAACGCGGCAGGTCGAACAGGCGCTGACGCTCGGCGAAGCTGTTGGCCGGCTCCGGGTTCGGGTCGATGAAGATGTGCAGGTGGTTGAACGCTGCGACCAGTTGCAGCTTGTCGGACATCAACAAGCCGTTACCGAACACGTCACCGGCCATGTCGCCGACGCCGACCACCGTGATGTTGTCTTCCTGAACATTGATGCCGCGTTCGCGGAAGTGACGTTGAACGCCAACCCACGCGCCCTTCGCGGTGATGCCCATTTTCTTGTGGTCGTAACCGGCCGAGCCGCCCGATGCGAATGCATCGCCGAGCCAGAAGCCGTAGTCGATAGCGATACCGTTGGCGATGTCGGAGAAGGTTGCAGTGCCCTTGTCCGCAGCGACCACCAGGTACGGGTCATCGTCGTCATGACGCACGACGTTGGCCGGCGGTACCAGCGCGCCGTCTTTCAGGTTGTCGGTGATGTCCAACAGGCCCGAAATGAAGATGCGGTAGCAGGCGATGCCCTCGGCCGCGATCTCGTCACGGCTGCCGCCCAGTGGCAAGCGACGCGGCAGGAAGCCGCCCTTGGCACCCACCGGCACGATGACCGAGTTCTTCACTTGCTGGGCTTTTACCAGGCCCAGGACTTCGGTGCGGAAGTCTTCTTCACGATCAGACCAGCGCAGACCACCGCGAGCAACGTTGCCGAAGCGCAGGTGCACGCCTTCGACGCGAGGCGAATACACGAAGATTTCGAACTTCGGTACTGGCTTCGGCAGCTCTGGAATCTGGTGCGGGTTGAACTTGAAGCTGAAGTAGGACTTGTTCTGACCGTGCGCGTCGGTCTGGTAGAAGTTGGTCCGCAGGGTGGCTTTGATCAGGTCCAGGTAGCGACGCAGGATACGGTCTTCGTTCAACACCTGGACGTCGTCCAGTGCGCTGAGAATCGCGTGTTCCAGGCGTTGCTGCTTGTCTTCCAGATCGTCAGTGCCGAGCTTGCGAGCCAGGTAGAAACGGGTTTTGAACAACCGGGTCAACTCGCGAGCGATATCGGTGTGGTTGTTCAGGGTGCTGGCGATGTAACCCAGGTCGAAGCCCAGGCGAATCTGCTTCATGTAACGAGCGTAGGCACGCAGCAGCGCGACATCGCGCCATGGCAGGCCGGCAGTCAGTACCAGACGGTTGAACGCATCGTTCTCGGCATCGCCACGCACGATGTGAACGAAAGCGTCCTGCAAGGTGTCGTTGAGTTGCTGGATGTCGAGTTCCAGGCCTTCAGCGGCGGTGAACGCGAAATCGTGAATCCAGAACTCGCGGCCACTGTTGTGACGCAGGCGATACGGGAATTCACCCAGCACGCGCAGACCGAGGTTTTCCAGGATCGGCAACACGTCGGACAACGCCAGCGGGGTATCAGCGTGATACAGCTTGCAGTGCAGCTCGCGCTGGCCGGACACCTGACCCAGTGGCTGATAGAAACTCATCACCAGTGGATTTTTTTCGCTCAGGCTCAGCAAGTGCTGCATGTCGACCACAGCCGAGTGGGCGGCGAAACGCTCGCGGTAACCGGCCGGGAAGCCTTTCGGGAAGTCGGCCAGCACGTTGGTGCCGCTGGCCTCACCGAAACTTTCAACCGTCAGGCTCGCATAGTCGTCCTGCCAGCTGCGGCAGGCTTGCACCACTTCTTTTTCCAGCAGAACCGGGTCGATGTCCAGACGGTTCTTCGGATCGACGCGCAGAATCAGCTGCACGCGGGCCAGCACGGACTCGGAGAAGAAAGTCCAGAACTCGCAGTCCGAGGCTTTCAGGCGATCCATCAGCACTTGCTGGATCTTCTGGCGCACTTCGGTGGAGTAGATGTCGCGCGGCACGTAGGCCAGGCAGTAGCAGAAACGGCCGTACGGGTCTTTACGCAGGAATACGCGAATCTTGTTGCGTTCCTGGATCTGCACGATCGACATCACGGTGCTGAACAGCTCATCCACCGGGGTCTGGAACAGATCGTCGCGCGGCAGCACTTCAACTACCTGCGCCAGTTCCTTGCCCAAGTGAGCCTTGGCCTGGAAGCCGGAACGGCGTTCGATTTCTTCGACCTTGCGGCGGATGTACGGGATGACCCGCACGCTCTCGCCATACACCGAGGAGGTGTACAGGCCCATGAAACGGCATTCCTTGATGACGTTGCCTTCGGCGTCGATTTCACGGATCGACACGTAATCCGGGTAAGCCGGACGGTGGACACGGCTTGGGTGCGCAGCCTTGGCGAACGACAGCAGAGTCGGTTCGCGCAGGTAGTTCACGGCGTAGTCTTCGATGCGCAGGTCATCGTAGGTCAGGCCGGTGCGCAGCAGCTTGGTCAGGCCGAGGAAGGAATCCTGGTCGTAGACGATGTGGCCGCCATCGGCTTCATCGCGAACCACGAACTCTTCATAGCCGAGGAAGGTGAAGTGGTTGCCCACCAGCCATTCCAGGAAGCTTTTGATTTCGGCTTTTTCTTCAGGATCGACAGCGAACTGGCTGTTGTCCAGGCCGGTGAGAATTTCCTGGACCTTGGTTTTCATCGGTTCGAAATCGGCGACCGCGACGCGGACTTCACCGAGAACCTGTTCCAGTTCCTTGCTCAGGACATTCAGTTCGGCCGAGTTGGCGCAACGGTCGATTTCCAGGTACATCAACGACTCTTGCAGCACGTCGTCGCCCTGGGTGCCTTTCGGCAGGATTTCCAGCAGCTCGCCCTTGCTGCCGCGACGCACGCTCAGCACAGTGGTTTGCAGGGTGTGGATGCTGTAGCCGCGACGGTTCAGCTCGGTGCGTACCGAGTCCACCAGAAATGGCAGGTCGTGGTGCAGCACTTCGACCGCAGTGTGGGTCGACTGCCAGCCGTGGCGTTCGTAATCGGGGTTGTAGACGCGCACTTGCGGTTGCGCGTGATCGAAGCGCTCAAGCAGGCGCCACGCAGAAAGGGTGCAGCCGGCGAGGTCGGACAACCGACGCTGGGTCAGCTCGTCCAGGGAAATGATGCCGAAAAATTGTTCCGCGAACAGCGCCACTTGTGGCAGTGCCTGTTCACTGATGTGCTGGGCCAGTGCCGCTTGCAGTTGGTGCTGGAAGTCGGCTTTGCTGGCTGCGGTGAAGAACGCCATCTGTGGTACTCCGCTTGGGCTTGTTATTGATGGAAGCGTCGCGTGCAAACCCCTTTCGGGGCAATCCGTCACCCTGTTCCTGATTCTCGGGCAGAGGAAACAGGATGACAGGTGGGTGAAGCTGGACGAGACACTCAGGTCACATTCACCTTCCATGAATGGGCATCTGCAAAAACGACTGGGCAAGGTGCAGCGCAATGCCTTTACAGGTGCTCATCCGTTGCGCAGCTTAACCAGTGCGGCAAGGCCCGTGCTTGCAGCGCTGCGACATATTCGGTCATCGGTACGCAGCTTGCGCCTCGTGCATCGAACAACACTAGCAGCCGCACGGCAAAACGGGGGGTTTAAGCCCGGTTTTGCGGCACATCCGTACCAGAAATGACCAGCAACACCCCAGATGCTCACGACACATCCTCTGACAACCAAGCGAGCAGAAATTCCCGTCTGCTGGCAGAATCGCCCTTTGTTCGTCTTCACAATGCTCGTCGAGCCAGGAATTCCCCATGCAAATGACCACCGCCCTCTTGATCGTCAACCCGTGCGATGACGAAGAAGACAACATGGCCATGCTCTGCTGCCACAGCGATCAGGGCGATATGTTCCTGATGACCCGCTACCCGGACGAGGACGCGCTGGACATCAGCCTCGGCGACGAGCCTTCGACCCTGGACGGCGTAAAAGTCACTCTCAGCCCTACCCGCCTGTTGATCGAAATCGCCGCCGCTGACGCCGATGCGCTGAATGGCGATGATTCGCTGGAAATCATTCACAGCACTGATGCGGCGGATTTGGCCGAAGTGGAAGAAACACTGCAAAACATCCTCAAGGGCACTGGCACCTACATAAGCCAACTGAACTGACTCCTCCCTTCCGGACACTGATCGTTCCCACGCTCCGCGTGGGAATGCATCACTGGACGCTCTGCGTCCCGCTTTAAAGTCGTGACGCAGAGCGTCACAGGCTGCATTCCCACGCGGAGCGTGGGAACGATCTGTCGTAAGGCGTGGAAACAAACGTTAATCCGCACTTTGCACAAAATGCCGTTAGTCGCCGCCCCCCGCGATAGATTAAAGTAACGCCCCCAGCCCTGGCGTTATTCGAACGTCTTCGGTCACCCTTTCCAGGAACAGTCATCGATGGAACATCGTGAAGCGCTGCTAGCGCTGCGAACCTTTCTTTCAACGCAGATTCTCGGCCAGGAAAAACTCATCGAGCGCTTGCTCATCGCCTTGCTTGCCGACGGCCACATGCTGGTCGAGGGCGCTCCGGGCCTGGCCAAGACCAAGGCCATCAAAGAACTCGCCGAAGGCATCGAAGCACAGTTCCATCGCATCCAGTTCACCCCCGACCTGTTGCCCGCCGACATCACCGGTACGGAAATCTATCGCCCGGAAACCGGCAGTTTCGTGTTCCAGCAAGGCCCGATCTTCCACAACCTGGTGCTGGCGGACGAAATCAACCGCGCCCCGGCCAAGGTTCAGTCCGCCCTGCTCGAAGCCATGGGCGAGCGCCAGGTCAGCGTCGGGCGCAGCACATACGAGCTGTCACCGCTGTTTTTGGTGATGGCCACGCAAAACCCGATCGAGCAGGAAGGCACCTATCCACTGCCCGAAGCGCAGCTCGACCGGTTCCTGATGCACGTGAAAATCGGCTTCCCGGACGCCGCCGTCGAACGTCGGATCCTGCAGCAGGCCCGCGGCGAAGCGCTGAACGGCGAAACCAAGCCCGAGCGCCGGGTCAGCCAGCAGGCGATTTTTGCCGCGCGCAAGGAAATCCTCGGCTTGTACATGGCCGACGCCGTGGAGGAATACCTGGTGCAACTGGTCATGGCCACGCGCACCCCGGCCAAGTTCGACCCGGAGATGGCCGAGTGGATCGCTTATGGCGCCAGCCCGCGCGGCTCGATCGCCCTCGACCGTTGCGCCCGGGCCCACGCCTGGCTGGCCGGTCGCGACTTCGTCAGCCCGGAAGACATTCAAGCCGTGCTGTTCGATGTGCTGCGTCATCGCATCATTCTTTCCTTTGAAGCCGAAGCCGCGGGCATCGACCAGGACCGGGTGGTCCAGCGGATTCTCGACGTCGTAGCCGTCGCTTGACCCCGATGAACGTCATCCTGCCGCCCGAGCCGGGCATCCGTGTCAGCCTCGCCGAGCTGATCGAGATGCGCCATCGTGTGCGTGAAGTGCAACTGTTTTCCACACCGAGCCAGCGCAGCCCGCTGATCGGCCTGCACCACTCCAAACTGCGCGGGCGCGGGGTGGACTTCGATCAGGTGCGGGTCTATCAGGCCGGCGATGACGTGCGAAGCATCGACTGGCGCGTCACCGCCCGCACCCAGGAACCCCACACCAAGCTGTTCCATGAAGAGCGCGAGCGGCCGATTTTCATCATGGTCGAGCAAAGTCGCCGGCTGTTTTTCGGCTCGGGGCTGATGTTCAAATCGGTGCTCGCCGCCCAGGCCGCGAGCCTGATCGGCTGGGCCGCACTGGGTCATAACGATCGGGTCGGCGGACTGGTGTTCGGCAACAATGAACACTATGAAATCAAGCCACGACGCAGCAAACAGAGCCTGCTGCAGTTGCTCAACCGTCTGGTGCGGGTCAATCAGTCGCTGCACACAGAAAACGAGCCGGACCGGGACGCCTTCAACATTGCCCTGCGTCGTGCCCGGGAAGTCCTGCGCCCCGGCAGCCTGGTGATCATAATCTGCGACGAACGCACCCTGACCGAGGGCGCCGAACAACAGCTGAGCCTGTTGTCGCGGCATTGCGATCTATTGCTGCTGCCGGTATCTGACCCTCTCGATCACGCCCTGCCCGCCGCCGGGCTTTTACGCTTCGCCGAACGCGGTGCGCAACTGGAACTCGACACCCTGAATTTCGAGCTGCGCCAGACCTATCGCGCCCAGGCCGAAGCACGCATCGCTCGCTGGGAATTGCTGGCGCAGAAGCTGCGGGTATTGCTAATGCCCCTGAGCACCCAGAGCGAGATGGTTGAACAATTGCGCGAGTACCTGAACCCGCAGAAACCGGGGAAAGGCCGATGAGCAGCCTCGATCAACTGCAACCTCTGATCTCCCCGCCACCGATTGAATTCTGGCCACCGGCACCGGGCTGGTGGCTGTTGCTGGTGTTACTGCCGCTCATCGGTTTCGGTCTGTGGAAGGCAAGGCGCTTCCTTCCGAGCAAGCGTCCGATCGTGCGCGCCGAACAACCGCTGGACCCGGTGCGCCTCGCCGCGCTGGCCGAACTGGCGCGGATGCCCAAACCCTACGACGGCGCGCCGGCCGGCGCCTGGTTGCAGCAACTCAACGGTTTGCTCAAACGCCTGTGCCGCAACCACTACCCCTACAGCCAGAGCCATACCCTCAATGGGCGCAAATGGCTGGCATTCCTCGACAATCGCTGCCCGGCCGCCGGCCTGACCCGCTGGATGGTGCTGGTCGAAGGCGCCTACAAACCCGAATGCAAACTCGACGACAAGGCCATCGCCGGCCTGACTCAAGCGGTCGACACCTGGATTCGTAAACATGTTTGAGTTCGCCTGGCCGTGGATCTTTGCCCTGTTGCCGCTACCCTGGCTGATGCGCATCGTGCTGCCTGTCGCCGACAGTGGCGAGCCGGCGCTCAAAGTCAGCTTCCTCGGTGACCTCGAAGGTCTGGTCCGTCGCCGCGCCCGGGCCAACCTGCCGGCCTGGCGCCAACAGGCACCGTTCATTCTGCTGTGGCTGTTGTTACTGATCGCCGCGGCGCGCCCGCAATGGCTTGGCGAACCGCTGCCCATCGCCGCCAGCGGTCGTGATCTGCTGGTCGCGGTCGACGTGTCCGGCTCGATGGATTACCCCGACATGCAGTGGCAGGACGAAGAAGTCAGTCGACTCACATTGGTTCAGCACTTGCTCGGTGACTTCCTTGAAAGTCGCGATGGCGATCGCGTCGGCCTGATCCTGTTCGGCAGCCAGGCGTATCTGCAAGCACCGCTGACGTTCGACCGGCACACGGTGCGCGTGTGGCTTGACGAAGCGCGGATCGGCATCGCCGGCAAGAACACCGCCATTGGCGATGCCATCGGCCTGGCCCTCAAACGCCTGCGCCAACGCCCGGCACAAAGTCGCGTACTGATTCTGGTCACTGACGGCGCCAACAACGGTGGCCAAATCGATCCGCTCACGGCTGCGCGGCTGGCAGCCAGCGAAGGCGTCAAAATCTACCCGATCGGTATCGGCGCCGATCCGGAGCAAAGCGGCACTTTGGGTTTCCTTGGGGTCAACCCGAGTCTCGACCTCGATGAACCCTCCTTGATGGCGATCGCCGAAGCCACCGGCGGCCAGTATTTCCGCGCCCATGATGACAAGGAGCTGCAAGCGATCAAGGACACCCTCGATAAGCTGGAACCGGTGACCCAGCAACCGACTCAGGCCCGCCCGGCGCAGGCGTTGTACCACTGGCCTTTGGCGATAGCGTTGCTGTTGAGCATGCTGCTGGTGGTTCGCGAGCGCTGGCCGGACAACCCGTTGCGGCGACTGTTCACCAAGGATCTTCTGCAAAATCAACTGCCCGACTGGCGCCAGCGGCTTAAACGCCTGCGTCTGCGGAGGCGCCGATGAGTGCACTCTGGCCGTACTTGTTCCGCCCCTGGTGGTTGCTGTTGTTGCCATTGCTCGGCTGGTTGCTCTGGCAACTCTGGCATCGGCAGAAACGCGCCGGGCGCTGGCAGATGATTCTGCCACCGGCCTTCCATGCGGCATTGCTCAGTGGTGGCAACGGTCGCGACAGCAAATTGCCGTGGGTCATCCTTGGATGTGCCTGGGGGCTGACCGTTCTGGCGCTGCTCGGCCCGAGCTGGGAACGTGTCGAGCAAGCCAGTCAGAAACCCGCCGACCCGCTGGTCGTGGTCCTTGAGCTGACCCCGGAAATGCTCGCCACCGACGTACCACCCAACCGGCTGGAACAGGCCCGGCGCAAACTGTTCGACCTGCTGGAGAACCGCAGTGATGCCCAGACCGCGATCGTTGTCTACGCCGGCAGCGCTCACACGCTGGTGCCGCTGTCGGATGACCTGTCGACCAGCCGCAATCTATTGGATGCCCTCAAGCCTTCGCTGATGCCCCAGGCAGGACATCGCGCCGATCTGGCGGTGACCAAGGCCCTTGCCTTGCTGGAACAGGGCGCCCTCGGTGACGGGCGGATCCTGCTGATCGGTTCAACCTTGACCGAACAGGAACGCCAAGGGATTCAGCAGGCGCTGGACGGCAAGTCGACACAATTTCTGATGCTCGGTATCGGCACTGCCGAAGGGGCGCCGATCACCCAGGAGGACGGCAGCTTTCTGAAGGACGACCAGGGCGCGATTCTGGTGCCACATCTGGACGAACCAAGCCTGAAAGCCTTTGCCAGCGATCTGGACGGACTTTATCGCCACGCGCGCCTGGACGATGCCGACTTGCGCGCACTCGGCTTGCTCGAGGGACCACGCGCGCTGCGCAACGACGGCCAGACCCTACGCCTCGATACGTGGGCCGATCAGGGTTACTGGCTGTTGTTGCCGTTGCTGCTGCTGGCGGCGTGCGCCGGTCGTCGCGGTTGGTTGTTCTGCTTGCCACTGCTGTTTTTGCTGCCACAACCGAGTTATGCCTTCGACTTCAACGATTTGTGGCTGCGCCCCGACCAACAGGGTTTGCACTTGCTCAAGCAGAAACGCCCGGCCGAGGCTGCGCAGCATTTCGAAGATCGACAATGGCAAGGTGTGGCGCTCTACGAGGCAGGCGACTACAGCGGCGCCGCCCAGCGGTTCGCCGAAAGCAGCGACGCCCACGCCCACTACAATCGTGGCAACGCCCTGGCCAAAAGCGGTGAGCTGGAAGCCGCGCTGGATGCCTACGAACAGGCGCTGGAGCGTCAACCGGATTTGCGCCCGGCCCTGACCAACAAGGCGCTGGTGGAAAGTCTGCTCAAGCAGAAAAACACTCCGCCGCCCGTTGCGCCGGACAAAAACGCTGGTAACGAGACTGAGCCCCCCACGCAAGAACCGCCGCCGGGCGCGGCCACGCAACCGTCGGATAAGGGCGAACCGAAAACCGACGGCGAACAAGGCACAAAGGACTCCGAGCAACCGCGCACAACGCCGCCGAAAACCGGCACCAATGAAGTCCCGGGCAGCGAGCTGGGGAATGAAGACAGCACCCGACCACCGATGCGCCCGGCCAGCGACAGCATCGACGGTGAACAGCGCCAGGCGCTGGAGCAATGGCTGCGCAAGATCCCGGATGACCCGGGTGAATTGCTCAGACGCAAATTCTGGTACGAACAGCAACAACATCAGGATCAGGAAAAAACTCGATGACCCGCTTCACCACTTTCTTGCTCGCATTGCTGCTTTGCACTGTTCAGGCTCAGGCTGCGGGGCTGGTCGCCAGTGTGGATCGCAGTCGCCTGAACAGCGGCGAAACGATTGAACTGACCCTGGAAACCAACGACGTGACGCAGTTCGGCAAGCCTGATCTGACACCGCTGGAGCCGCTGTTCGACGTGCGTGGCAGCCGTCAGGTCAACCAGTTGACCACCCTGAATGGCGACAACCGCGCGACCACCCGCTGGATCATCACCCTGCTGCCTCGGCAGAACGGCAGCGTGGTGATTCCGTCGCTGCAACTGGGTGACGTGCAGAGCCAGCCGATCACCGTGCAAGTGGTCGAGACCGAAACCCAAGACAGCCCGACCCAACGGGACCCGGTGTTCATCGACGCCAGCCTCGATCAAAACAGCGTGTACGTACAAGCCCAGGCGATCCTGACCTTGCGCATCTACCATTCGGTGTCGCTGTACGACGACAGCAGCCTGCCCCCTTTGCAAATCCCCGATGTGCGCATCGAGCAACTGGGCGAGGCGCGCACCTACGAGAAAGACATCAATGGCCTGCGCCACGGCGTGATCGAGATGCGCTACGCAATCTACCCGCAACACAGCGGTGAGTTGATCATTCCGCCGCAGATATTCAATGCCGCACTCGTGGACGCACAGCCCGCCAAGGACTCCGCCGCCCAGGCACCGAAATCCGGCAAATTGATGCGGGTCAGCTCCGCCGAGATTCTGCTGACGGTCAAGGCCAAACCCATCACCTACCCGGCCGACGTGCCATGGCTGCCGGCCCGTAGCCTCAGCCTGAGCGAAAGCTGGAACCCGGAACCGGATCATGCGCAGGTGGGTGATTCGTTGACCCGCAGCCTGACGGTAAAGGCTGAAGGCCTGGACAGTTCGCAATTGCCGCCGCTGCCCGCCACCGACGTCAACGGTTTGCGGCGCTACCCGGATCAACCGGTGCTGGGCAACCAGAACAGCGAGCGCGGGCTGATCGGCAGTCGCGAAGACCGTGAAGCGCTGGTACCCACGCGTAGCGGCGCAATCGAGTTGCCAGCGGTCGAAGTGATCTGGTGGAACACCTTCGAGGACCACCTCGACCACAGCAGCCTGCCGGCCCGAACCCTGCCAGTGGTGAATAATCCGAGCCTGATGGTCGACACCCCGGCCGGCCTGCCTCAAGTCTTTTCCGCGGCCGACAACGAAGCCCTCTGGTGGTGGAAACTCAGCAGCCTGATCCTGGCCTGCACCACCCTGCTGGGCTTCGGTCTCTGGTGGCGCGCCCGCTGGCAACCGGCGATCCTGCGCGCGGCGCAGACCGGCCCGAGCCCGCGCACCGTGCTCGACGATCTCAAGCGCGCCTGTCAGGCCAACGACTCCCACGCCACCCGCCAGGCCCTCGACGCCTGGGCCCGGCAACAACCGGAAACCCTGGCCGACATGGCGGCGCGGTTTGTGCCGTTGTCCGACGCCCTCGATGGCTTGAACGGCGCGCTCTACAGCGAAACCGGCCAGCATTGGCAAGGTGACGATCTGTGGCGGGCGATCAAGGCGATTCCGATTGCCGAGCGGGTTCAGGATCCAGTGGGCGACAGTGGCCTGCCGCCGCTTTACCCCAAATAACCCCTGCCACCGCATTCCCTGTAGCAGCTGGCGAAGCCTGCGTCCGGCTGCGCAGCAGTCGTAAAATCGGCATATGCGGTGTGTCAGGAAGACCGTGCAGCAGAATTCACGACTGCTGCGCAGCCGGACGCAGGCTTCGCCAGCTGCTACAGGTTGTGGCGTTGGCCACATCTAGCGTGTTTGCCAGTAAACTCTCCCTCCTTTAGCCGCCATCATTTTCCTCGCGGCCATCACCTTATTTCCTACGGAGTTCACCTTGCGTCTGTTTCACACCTCCGACTGGCACCTCGGGCAGAACCTGCACGGCCAGGAACGCGATTTCGAACACGCCTGCTTTCTCGAATGGCTGCTGCGCCAGCTGAAGCTGGACCAGCCAGACGTGCTGCTGATCGCCGGCGATATCTTCGACACGGTCAACCCACCAGTCAAAGCCCAGGAGCGTCTCTACGATTTCATCGTCAGCGCCCATGAACAACAACCGAAGCTGACCATCGTGATGATCGCCGGCAACCACGATTCCGGCTCGCGCATTGAACTGCCCGCGCCGTTGATGCGGCGTTTGCGCACGCATGCGCTGGGCCGTGTGCTGTGGCTGGATGACGGTCAACTCGACGCCGAACGCCTGTTGCTGCCATTACCGGATGCCAAGGGCAAAACCGTCGCCTGGTGCCTGGCGCTGCCGTTCCTGCGACCCGCCGAAGTGACCGGTGCGCATTTGGGTGACAACTACCTGCGCGGTATCGGTCAGGTTCACGAATGGCTGATCGAAGCGGCCAATACCAAGCGCAAACCAGGTCAGGCGCTGATCGCTATCAGCCACGCGCACATGGCCGGCGGTTCGGTCTCGGAAGACTCCGAGCGCAGCCTGATCATCGGCAACGCCGAAGCGCTGCCCGCCAGCCTGTTCGGGCCGAGCATCAGTTACGTCGCCCTCGGCCACTTGCACAAGCCGCAGAAGGTCAATGGTGAAGAGCGCATCCGCTACAGCGGCTCGCCGATTCCGTTGTCGTTCTCCGAGATTGGCTATCAGCACCAGATTCTCGACATCACACTCAAGGGCGAGACCCTGGTCAGCGTCGAACCCAAACTGATCCCCAGGGCGGTGAATCTGCAACGCATCGGTCCGGCGCCATTGGCGGAAATCCTGCTGCAACTGGCCGACTTGCCGAACATTGACCTGCTGGCCGATATCCAGCGCCAGCCGTGGCTGGAAGTTCGAGTCCGTCTCGATGAGCCGCAACCCGACTTGCGTTATCAAGTGGAAACCGCCCTGCAAGGCAAAGCCGTGCGTCTGGTGCGGATCGCCGCTGAATATGCCGGCAGTGGCAGCCGCGATGGCGTCGATGACGGCACGACCTTGATCGAACTCGACCAGCTCACGCCTCAGGAACTGTTCAGCCGCGCCTGGCAGGACAACTACGGCAGCGAGGTCGATGAGCAAACCCTCAAGGACTTCGCCGAGCTGTTGCAAGACGTGCAGATGGAGAGCGAACAAGCATGAAGATCCTCGCGATCCGCCTGAAAAACCTCGCCTCACTGGCCGGGCCTTTTGAAATCGACTTTACCGCTGAGCCGTTGGCCAGCGCCGGTCTGTTCGCGATCACCGGGCCGACCGGCGCCGGCAAAAGCACTTTGCTCGACGCCTTGTGCCTGGCGCTGTTCGGTGCTGTGCCTCGGCTGAGCAATGCTCAGGTGTCTGCCAAAGCGCCAGACGCCGACGGCGAGATCAGCACTGGCGACCCTCGCACACTGCTGCGTCGCGGCACGGGTGAAGGTTATGCCGAAGTAGATTTCGTTGGCATCGATGGCCGTCGCTACCGCGCTCGCTGGGAGGCTAATCGCGCCCGCGAGAAGGCCGGCGGCAAGCTGCAAGCCAGCCGTCAGAGTTTGCGCGACATCGATCTGGATCAACTGCTGGCCAGTCAGAAAGTTGAATTCAAAACTCAGCTCGAGTCCGTACTGGGCTTGAACTTTGAGCAATTCACTCGCGCGGTGCTGCTGGCCCAGAGCGAATTCAGTGCTTTTCTCAAGGCTAACGACAACGAACGTAGCGAACTGCTGGAAAAACTCACCGACACCGCGCTCTATACGCGCCTCGGTCGCCGGGCGTTCGACAAAACCAAAGAGGCTCGCGAAGCCCACAAGCTGCTGCAGGACCAGGCCACTGGCGTGACGCCATTGTCACCAGAAGCCCGGGCGGAACTCGATGAACGCTTCAACGAGGCTCAGCAACAACTCAAGACCCAGCAAGCGCAACTCAAGCAATTGGAACTGCAACACACCTGGCTCAAGGATTTGCGCCAGTTGCAGGACGAGCAGCAGAGCGCCACCGAACAGCTGCAATCGGCCCGGCAGCACTGGGAAGGTCTGGCCGGCGAACGTTTGAAGCTGACTCGCCTGGAGCAACTGGCCCCGCAACGGCACCAGTTCGCCCGCAAAACAGAACTCACTGCCCAGCTCACACCGCTGGCCGCGCAGATTCAGCAGCACACCCGACAGCAAACCGAACTGAATGAGCGCCAGGCGCAACTCGAACACAGCCTGAGTGCTGCACAGACCGCGCTGGTCGAGGCCCAAAGCCAACACACCTCATGCGCTCCACTGCTGCGTCAGGCCTTCGAAGCGCAAAGCACCCTCGCCCGTCTGGTCAAGGATGCAAGCCTCAGTGCCGACCTCAAGCAGCAGGCGGAACTGGCCTGCACTCAGGGCCAAAACACGATCCAAGGTTTGCTCGACCAACAGAAACAGGTCGCCGAACGTTTGCAGCGGATTGCTGGGGAGCTTGAGCAAAGCACCCCACTGGCGCCGTTGAGCGATGCCTGGAACGCCTACCGTGATCGCCTGCAACAGCTGATGCTGATCGGCAATCGCCTGAACAAGGGCCAGGCCGAACTGGCCGCCCTGGAACAGAGCGCCGCTCGCGCTGCCGAGGACCTGTCCACTCAGCGCCAGAGCCTTGAAGTGCTGTACAAGGAGGCCGGCGCCGAACCGGAAGCGGTGGCCGAGCAGATCCGGATTCTCGGCAGTCTGTTGCAAGACAACCGCAAACAGCAGCGGGCCTTTGAAGAACTGACGCGCCTGTGGGCCAGTCAGCAGGAACTGGACAAGCGCGCGTCCGAACTCCAGCAGCGCCAGCTGAGCGCTCAGCAAGAACGAGAACGTCTGACCCAGGACGGCGTGAAAGCCAAGAACGAATTGGTCGTTGCCGAACAGACCCTGACCGTCACCCGCGAACTGCTGGAACGCCAGCGTCTGGCCCGCAGCGCCAGCGTCGAAGAACTGCGCGAGCAGTTGCAGGACGATCAGCCGTGCCCGGTCTGTGGCAGCCCCGACCATCCCTATCATCAGCCCGAAGCCCTGCTGCAGAGCCTTGGCCGGCATGATGAAAGCGAACAGGCCAACGCCCAGAAAGCCGTCGACCTGTTGAAAGAAAAGCTCACTGAACTGCGCGCTGAAGTGGGCGGCGTGATTGCGCAGCAAAAGGAGTTGCTGCAACAGCAAGAACACCTCGCGACCCAGCAGCAGAGCCTGGCACCGAGCCTTGAAGCACATCCGTTATCTGCGCAGCTGTTGACGCAGGATGCGGCTAAACGCGATGCCTGGCTGGTGCAGCAAAACAACCAGCTGAACCAAAGCATCACTCAGGACGAACAACGGCAAACCGCCCTGCTCACCCTGCAACAGGACGCCGCGCGCCTTCAACAGCAACTGCGTAGCGCTGAAACGGCGAGCCAGCAAGCTGCCCAGCACCTGGCCAACCAGCAACGTGAGTTGAGCAGTGATCGCCAGCGTCTGGATGAAGAGTTGACAGCGTTCAGCACCCTGCTCCCGGCCGATACGCTGCAAGCCTTGCGCAACGAACCGGCTGCGACCTTCATGCAACTGGACCGGCAGATCGCCCAGCGTCTGGAACAACTCGATCAGCAACGCGATGAACTCGGCGAACAGCAACAACGGCAGCAGACGCTGGAGAAAGAACAGGACCGCCAACTCACTCGCCTCCAGCAATTGGAAACGGCCCAAAAACAGTTCGCCACCCTCGCCGACCAGCAACAGGACTGCCAGCAAAAACTCACGCAATTGCTCGGCGAACACAGCAGCGCCGAGCAGTGGCAGCAGCAACTGGATCAAGCCGTCGAACAGGCGCGCAATGCTGAAGCGACGGCCAATCAGGAACTGCAAACCGTGCGTACGCGGCTGGTGCAACTGGGCGCCGAACTCAAGGCCCAGCAGGAACGTTCGCAGGCACTGGAAACCGAAGATCGCGAGCTGAGCAGCAAGATTGCCGACTGGCGCGCATTGCATCCGGAACTGGATGATGGTGGTCTGGAGGATCTGCTGAGTGTCGACGACCAGCAGGTCAGCGAACTGCGTCAGCAATTGCAGCAAAGCGAAAAAGCCATCGAACAGACCAAGGTTCTGTTGCAGGAACGCGATCAGCGTCTGCTCAATCACCAGGCACAGCACAACGGTAATCTCGACGCCGAACAACTGGCGACAGCGCTTGCCGAGCTGCAAAACCTGTTCACCGCCAGCGAACACCGTTGCGCTGAACTGCGCGCCGAACAGGCTGAGGATCAGCGCCGGCAAAACGCCAATCAGGCCCTTGCGCAGCAGATTGCCGACGCCTACACCGAATACCAGCGCTGGGCACGTTTAAATGCGCTGATCGGTTCGGCCACGGGCGACACCTTCCGCAAGATCGCCCAGGCTTACAACCTCGACCTGCTTGTGCATCACGCCAACGTTCAGTTGCGCCAACTGGTGCGGCGCTATCGCCTCAAACGTGGCGGCAGCATGCTCGGTTTGTTGGTGATGGACACCGAAATGGGCGATGAACTGCGTTCGGTGCATTCGTTGTCCGGCGGCGAGACGTTCCTGGTGTCGCTGGCTCTGGCGCTCGGTTTGGCGTCCATGGCATCGAGCACGCTGAAAATCGAATCGCTGTTCATCGATGAAGGCTTCGGTAGCCTTGATCCGGAATCCCTGCAACTGGCCATGGATGCTCTCGACGGCTTGCAAGCGCAGGGACGAAAAGTCGCGGTGATTTCACACGTGCAGGAAATGCATGAACGGATTCCGGTGCAGATTCAGGTCCGCCGTCAGGGCAACGGCCTGAGTACGCTGGAGGTGAAATGAATACGCTGTATTCCTTCCGCCGCTGCCCCTACGCGATGCGGGCGCGCATGGCCCTGCGCTACTCCGGCGTGGCGGTGAACATTGTCGAGGTCAGCCTGAAGGCCAAACCTGCCGAAATGCTGGCGCTGTCGAGTAAAGGCACGGTGCCAGTGCTGAGCGTCGACGGTCAGGTGATTGAGGAAAGCCTGGCGATCATGCACTGGGCCCTGGCGCAGAACGATCCGCAGGATTGGTTGCTCAAGGATGACCCTGTCGGGCAGCAACTCATCGCCGACCTGATCGAAGAAAACGATCAGGTGTTCAAGGTGCACTTGAATCGCTACAAGTACGCCGAACGATATCCCGAGCAGCCGATAACGTTTTATCGCGCCGAGGGCGAGGTGTTTTTGCGCAGGCTCGATGAGTTGCTGGAGGGACGCGACTACTTGCTGGCCGAGCATCCGAGCCTTGCGGATGTGGCGCTGATGCCGTTCGTGCGGCAGTTCGCCCATGTGGATCGCGAGTGGTTCGGGCAGACGCCCTATCACCGTTTGCAGGCTTGGTTGCAGCGGTTTCTGGAGTCGGAACTATTTACTGGCGTGATGGGCAAGTAGCCGCGCCGATCCCTGTAGCAGCTGGCGAAGCCTGCGTTCGGCTGCGCAGCAGTCGTGAAACCAGAACATGCGGTCTTCCAGGTAGATCTGACATACAGGATTTACGACTGCTTCGCAGCCGAACGCAGGCTTCGCCAGCTGCTACAGGGGGCGCGTCTAGGCGACTCAGGCGAACACTTCACACATCTGCAACACCGAGCAATCCACGTGGAACGGCCCGAAGAAATCGTCCTGGCGTTCGATTGGCGGATTGCCGGCCAACAGCCCCAGGGCCTTCGCGGTTTCAATGTTGCGAGCCAGGTTGTGATTCGCTTCGATAGTCCGTGCCACCGACCCCGCCGAGCCCTGTCCGATACCCAGCAAGGAAGATCCATTGGTCATGAACGCCAGGAAGGCGATGACCCAAAGTCTGTGCCCTTTCATTCCCCGGCGACTCCTGCGAGTTCAGCCTGATCGACCATCGCGGTTTGCGAACGGTGTTCAAACTGGATGCCGGGATAAGCGACTTGAATCGGCGCATCGAGGGTCTGTTGCGATTGAGGCGAGAGGCTGACAACCAGCACCATGGCCACGTAAAGAGCGATAGCCAGGTAGGCGCCGTGTTTGGCAGAAGTGATGATTGCGCTGGCCATGATGTTCTCCGCAGGCATGTTTCGATGCCCACAGAATCGATCAAAAAAGCGGTGATAACCACTCAGGGTTATCCATAGTGACCATCAGCTTCGTTGATCATTAAGCCAGACTATTTCAGTCTTCAATAAAACTCATCATGCGCTCGCGGGCCGCATCCGGCTCGTCTGGAACGGGCTGGGCAGCCGAAAGAATGGGGGTGGAATAGAGAAACAGAAGAACCACGGCCAGACGCATTGCCATGCTGTCGATCCTTATCATGAGAAGGAGTCAAAAAATCAGCGTCAAATTTAAACTTATGGCCATGTGATATCAAGCAATACATTGATAGCAATATGATGCTGTCGTAAACGCGTTATGCAGGAGCGACATCACTCAGGTTTCTCGAAGCGTTTCAGCTCGATCGGCGCAAGTGACTTCGCTCCTGCATAAAGGGTGCAGGGGTCAAATTTCAGGCTTGGGTCTTGTGATCCAGAGCCGCGTAAAAGTTGGCACTCTGTTGCAGGTATTTCTGGGTGTAGCTTTGGGCGTGGGATTTTTTGTCGCTGATTTCAACGTTGGCGCTGGCTGGCAGAGCAACGGTGGCGGAGATTGCAGAAGCAGCGATTACGGAGAAGAGATTGAAGTTCATGGCGGTGTTCCTCAGATTCAGTTGGCTTGCTTGCCCGGTGGGGCCGTGAAGCAAACTTAACCTTCGAGGTTGGCGCCTTGAAATCTTTTGTAGCATTAGCAGATATCAGCGTCATTAATAGAAGGATGCAGGCCCCATCAACCGGGGCCTGCGGCCTATTGACGCACCATGAACTTGAGGTCGCTCGGGGCGTCCATCGGCAGTTTTTGCACGGTTTTACCCAGCAGGCCTGTCTTTGAATCGCGTTCGACGACGACAATCTGGTTGCTTTTCTGATTGGCGATCAACAAGAACTTGCCACTCGGATCGAGGCTGAACTCACGCGGGTGATCACCTTCAACGGAACGGCGCTGCAGCTCCTTGAGGTGCCCGCTCGCAGGATCGATGGAAAACACCAGCAGCTGATTGGCGGTGCCACGGTTGCTGACGTAGAGGAACTTGCCATCGCGCGACGCGTGAAGCGCAGCGGCTGCCTTGTCCGAAACGGGCTGACCCGTCGCCAACTCGACCATTTGCGTTTGCTTGAGTTGGCCGTCCTTGTAATCGAACACCGCAACCTGCGCACTCATTTCCATGGTCAGCCACGCGTGCTTGCCATCGGCGCTGAACAGCAGATGACGCGGCCCGCTGCCGGGTGGCAACTGGACAGACGCCGGTGTAGCGGCGATCAAGGGCAGTTCCGGGTTGGCCTTGGGGTCGAAGCGGTAGGCAAAGATCTTGTCGGCGCCCAGGTCATTGGAGAACACATACTTACCGTCCGGCGACGAAACCGTGGAATGCACGTGCGCCGACATCTGCCGCTCGGGATTGACCCGGCTCGATGGATGGCTGCTCATCTGCACCACGGGTTTGAGTTTGCCGTCGGCGTCCACCGGCAATACCGCCAGGGTGCCGCCCGGATCTTCAGACACCGAATAGTTGCTGACAAACAGGTGACTGGCTTCAACGCCGAGGCTCGAATGAGTCGGCTCGTTGCCCAGGCTTTGCACCTGATTGATCAGGCTCAGTTCATGAGTTTTGGGATCAATCGCATAACTGCTGACGCACCCTACCGGATCGGTCTGTCCCGGGCCGTTTTCGTTGACCACGAACAGGTGACGCTGATCCTTGGACAGAGTCAGCCAGGATGGGTTTTCGCTCTTGACCACTTGCAGCGGCTTGGCATCGATCTGCCCGGTAACGCTGTCGAAGTTCAGGCGATAAATCCCCTGGCTCTGACCGGCTGTGTAGGAGCCGACCAGCAACTGATAGTCGTCGGCCGACGCAACCTGAAAGCCCATCGCGCCGAAGCTGCCGGCCATCAACAGTGGCCAGAGCTTACGCATCCTCATTCACTTCCTCGTCGTCATCACCGCGGAACGCGGTCATGCACACCAACCGGTGCTCGCCGGAACTGCCGGTGATCAGCCAGCTTTGCAGGGTTGGATCGAAGGTCGCGGCCTCGACTTCGGCCGGGGTGAACTCCCAGTGCTTGGACACACGACCGTCCAGGCATTCGATGTGCAGGTTATCGTCTTCATCGAGGGAGAATTCGAAGGCGTGTAGCCCGTCGATTTCCACCATATCGCAGTGTTCGAGGATGGCGAGCAAGGTGTCGGTTGGGGCAGTCATGGCAGTCAATCTTTGAATGGGAAAGACGCAATGATAGCTCATCACACCGCAATGATCGTTCCCACGCTCTGCGTGGGAATGCCTCTTCGGACGCTCTGCGTTCGGCTTTGAAGGGACGCGGAGCGTCCCGGGCTGCATTCCCACGCAGAGCGTGGGAACGATCAGTCACAGGATTACAACGCTTCGCGGGACGGTTGGCCGTCCACCAGGCGTTGAATGCG
Organism: Pseudomonas sp. Irchel s3h14; assembly: GCF_900187425.1. GTDB lineage: Bacteria > Pseudomonadota > Gammaproteobacteria > Pseudomonadales > Pseudomonadaceae > Aquipseudomonas. The sequence continues at coordinate 160,405 of NZ_FYDJ01000004.1, read as the reverse complement.
CAATGGGTTAGCATTCTTCAACGCATCCGGCAGCAGGCTGTCGGGGTAGTTCTGGAAGCATACCGGACGCAGGAAACGGTCGATGGCCAGCGTGCCCACCGACGTGCCGCGCGCATCGGAAGTTGCCGGATACGGCCCGCCATGGACCATCGAATCGCAGACTTCCACGCCGGTCGGATAACCGTTGAGCAGGATCCGCCCGACCTTCTGTTCCAACAACGGCGTCAGCTCAGCGAACTGTTCGAAATCCGCCGGTTCGCCAATGATCGTCGCCGTCAGCTGCCCATGCAGACCATTCAACGCGGCGCTGAGTTGCGCCTGATCGGCGACTTCGACGAACACCGTGGTCGGGCCAAACACTTCTTCCTGCAGCACTTCATCGCCATTGATCAACAGGCTTACATCGGCCTTGAACAGCTGCGGCTGAGCCAGATTGCCCTGCTGTGGCTGGCCGACCAGATGCTCGATGCCCGGATGCGCGAGGAGTTTTTGCAGGCCTTTGCCATAGCTGCTCAGGGTCCCGGCATTGAGCATGGTTTGCGCCGGCTGATCGCCGACCAGGCCCGCCACCTGTTGCACGAACGCGCTGAACTGCGGAGAGCGAATACCGATCACCAAACCGGGATTGGTGCAGAACTGACCACAGCCCTGAACCACCGAAGCGGTCAGGTCACGGGCGACCGATTCGGCGCGAACTTGCAGTGCCTGCGGCAAAACGATCACCGGGTTGATACTCGACATCTCGGCGAACACCGGAATCGGCTGCGCACGTGCGGCAGCCATGTCACACAACGCACGGCCGCCCTTGAGCGAACCAGTAAAGCCTACCGCCTGAATCGCCGGATGCTTGACCAGCGCTTCGCCGACCCCACCGCCGTAGATCATGTTGAACACGCCGGCCGGCATGCCGGTTTTTTCTGCGGCGTGGATGATCGCGTCGGCCACCCGTTCAGCGGTGGCCATGTGACCGCTGTGCGCCTTGAACACCACCGGGCAACCGGCGGCCAACGCTGACGCGGTGTCGCCGCCCGCGGTGGAGAACGCCAACGGAAAGTTGCTCGCACCAAACACCGCGACTGGCCCAAGGCCGATGCGGTATTGGCGCAGGTCCGGACGCGGCAGCGGTTGGCGCTCCGGCAGTGCCTGATCAATCCGCGCGCCGTAGAAATCACCGCGACGCAGCACCTTGGCGAACAGGCGCATCTGGCCGCTGGTGCGGCCGCGTTCGCCTTGAATGCGTGCCGCTGGCAGCGCGGTTTCGCGGCAGACCAGTGCTACAAAGTCATCACCCAGCGCGTCCAGTTCATCGGCAATCGCGTCGAGGAACTCGGCACGTTTGGCGGCACTCAGGCTGCGGTAGACCGGATAGGCGCCGGCGGCAGCTTTGGCGGCACAGTCGACCTCTTCAAAAGTGGCCTGGTGGAAACTGTAAGGCAGCTGATCGCCCGTGCTGGCATCAACGCTGTTGACGATGATGGTGCCAGCCGCGGCGCGCTGGCCGCCGATGAAGTTGTGCCCAAGAATCTGGGTCATAGGAGTCTCCTTAAAGGGTGCCGACGGTGCCGGGCTCGAACGCCGCTTCAACCGGTGCAATCCCGTTGATCAACGGTGCACCGAACTCGGCCTGACTGATCTCGAACACGTCACCCGGCTGAATGCGAATGCCGTCGGCAAAGGACAGGGTCGCAGTGCCGAAGAAGTGAATGTGCACATCGCCCGGACGCAGGAACTGGCTGTACTTGAAATGGTGGTACTCGAGGTTTTCCAGGCTGTGGCACATGTTGGCCTCGCCGCTGAGAAACTCGTTCTGCCACAGCACTTCACCGTCACGCAGGATGCGGCTGGTGCCTGCCAGATGCTCCGGCAGTTCACCGACCCGAAGTTCCGGGCCATAACTGCAACTGCGCAATTTGGAGTGCGCCAGGTACAGGTAATTTTTGCGTTCCATCACGTGATCGGAGAACTCGTTGCCCACGGCAAAACCGAGGCGATACGGTTTGCCGTCGTGGCCGATGACATAAAGACCGCTGAGTTCCGGCTCCTCCCCCGCGTCTTCGGCAAACGGTGGCAGCGGGAACGGATGGCCCGGACGCACGACGATGCTGCCGTCGCCCTTGTAGAACCATTCCGGTTGTACGCCGGCCTGCCCCGCCGTCGGTTTGCCGCCCTCCACGCCCCATTTGAAGATGCGCATGGTGTCGGTCATCGCCGCTTCGTCGCCGACTTGCTGATGCATCTTGTCCCGAGCCGACGCACTGCCCAGATGGGTCAGGCCCGTGCCGCTGACCAGCATGTGCGCCGGGTCCGGGTGATCCAGCGGTGGCAGGATGCGCAACGTGGCCAACAGTTCTGCATAGTCATGGCTGATGCTCAGGCCCTGGGTTTTCACCTGTTGCTCAAGATTGACGCCCGCCTCGATCGCGGCCAACGCCAGGTCGCGAACCGTGCGCGCGTCTTGAACTTCGCGCACCTGACTGTCTTCGATCACGCCCACCCGGCGCTCGCCGTTACTCAATTCGAACTGAACTAAACGCATGGATTTTCTCCTGTAAACAATTCTTCAAAACACCACAAGGCTAATGTGGGAGCGGGCTTGCTCGCGAAGGCGCAGTGTCAGTCGCCATTGATGTTGAATGTGACGGCCTCTTCGCGAGCAAGCCCGCTCCCACAGTTGATTGGTGTTAATCCTCAGATTCAGGTGCGGGTCGCTCCACGGGCGCTGGCAGCGAACTGGTCGGCCGGCAGCACGTGCTTGCGTTCCAGCAGGCGATAAACCACGCCGGTCAACACCAACCCGAACACCATCACACCGGACAAGAAGTACAGGCCCGAAGCCAGGTTGCCGGTGTATTCCTTGAGCGCGCCGATCACGAACGGACCGATGTAGCCGCCGAGGTTGCCCACCGAGTTGATCAAGGCGATTCCGGCCGCCGCACTGGCGCCGGCAAAGAAGCGGCCCGGCAAGGTCCAGAACACCGCGGTGCAGGAAAACAGCGCGAAGGCCACCAGGCACAACGCCGCCAGTTGCAGCACCGGCACCGTTAGCCACGCGCTGAGGAACAGGCCGATGGCACCCAACACGTAAAGCACCGCCAAGTGGCCGTAGCGATCATTCAAGCGGTCGGAACTGCGCGGAATGATCAGCAACCCGATGATCCCGAAGATGTACGGCACCGACGACACGAAGCCAGTCACCAAATCCGTGCCACCGAACTGCTTGATCAGGGTCGGCAGCCACAAGCCCAGGCCGTAGATGCTCAGGGTCACCGGCAGATAGAACAACGCCAGCAGCAAGACACGTTTGTCCTTGAGGGCGTGCAACGGATTGCCGTGGCGGGTCTGGCCGTATTCCTCAAGATCCTTTTTCAGTTCGCCGGTCAGCCAGTCCTTTTCGGCCTGGTCCATCCACTTCACCTGTTTCGGACCATCCGGCAGCCAACGCAGCACCGGCCAGGTCAATAGGATCGCCGGGGCGCCGATGACGATGAACAGCCACTGCCAGCCATGCAGGCCAAGAATGCCGTCCATGCCGAGCAGACCGCCGGACACCGGGCCGGTGATCAACATGGCGATGGGTTGGGAAAGGATGAATAACCCGAGGATCTTGCCGCGATGGCGCACCGGGAACCACTGGGTGATGTAGTAGAGAACACCCGGAAAGAACCCGGCTTCCGCCGCGCCGAGCAGAAAGCGCATCACATAGAAACTGTGCGGCCCCTGGACGAAGGCCATACCGATGGTGATGGCGCCCCAGGTGACCATGATCCGCGCGAACCAGCGCCGCGCGCCAAAGCGTTCGAGCATCAGGTTGCTGGGGATTTCCAGCAGGAAATAGCCAATGAAAAACAGCCCGGCACCCAAGCCGTAAGCCGCGTCACCGATGCCGAGGTCGGCGCCCATGTGCAATTTGGCGAAGCCTACGGCGGAGCGATCCACATAGGCGATCAGGTACAGCAGGATCAGGAAGGGAATCAGTTTCAGCGTAATGCGACGAATAAGCCGCAGTTCCTGGCTCATGAGATCGGTCTCCGATTGTTGTTGTTATAGAACCTCGGGGGACGCCTCTCGCGGAAAACCGCCAGGGCAATCCCTCCGTTGAAACGGACTATATAGTAATACTATTTACGCAACAACACTTCCAAACAGCCGAATTTGCGCTTATGTTACGCCTCATCTCGAACAATATAGTCATACAATAAGAGAACCGATCATGTCTGATAAGAAACCCACCCTGCGCTCCGCCCAATGGTTTGGCACTGCCGACAAGAACGGCTTCATGTACCGCAGCTGGATGAAGAATCAGGGCATCGCCGACCACCAGTTCCACGGCAAGCCGATCATCGGCATCTGCAACACCTGGTCGGAACTGACCCCGTGCAACGCGCATTTCCGCCAGATTGCGGAGCACGTCAAACGTGGGGTGATCGAGGCTGGGGGCTTTCCCGTGGAATTCCCGGTGTTCTCCAACGGCGAGTCGAACCTGCGTCCGACCGCCATGCTCACCCGCAACCTGGCGAGCATGGACGTCGAAGAAGCGATTCGCGGCAACCCGATTGACGGTGTTGTGCTGCTGACCGGTTGCGACAAGACCACCCCGGCGTTGTTGATGGGCGCGGCCAGTTGCGACGTGCCGGCGATCGTCGTCACCGGCGGGCCGATGCTCAACGGCAAGCACAAGGGTCAGGACATTGGCTCGGGCACCGTGGTCTGGCAGCTCAGCGAACAGGTCAAGGCTGGCACCATCACCATTGACGATTTCCTTGCGGCCGAGGGTGGCATGTCCCGCTCGGCCGGTACGTGTAACACCATGGGCACCGCGTCGACCATGGCCTGCATGGCTGAAGCACTGGGCACTTCCCTGCCCCACAACGCGGCGATTCCTGCCGTCGATGCGCGTCGTTATGTGCTGGCGCACATGTCCGGCATGCGCGCGGTGGAGATGGTTCGCGAAGACTTGAAGCTGTCGAAAATCCTCACCAAAGAAGCCTTCGAAAACGCCATTCGGGTGAACGCCGCTATCGGTGGCTCAACCAACGCCGTGATCCATTTGAAAGCCATTGCCGGGCGCATCGGTGTGGAGCTGGACCTGGATGACTGGACCCGCATCGGTCGCGGCATGCCGACCATCGTCGACCTGCAACCGTCCGGACGTTTCCTGATGGAAGAGTTCTACTACGCCGGCGGCCTGCCAGCGGTGCTGCGTCGTCTGGGTGAAGCTAACCTGATTCCGAATCCGAATGCCCTGACCGTCAACGGCAAGACCCTCGGCGAGAACACCAAGGACGCACCGATCTATGGCCAGGACGAAGTGATCCGCACCCTCGACAACCCGATTCGCGCCGACGGCGGCATCTGTGTGCTGCGCGGCAACCTTGCTCCACTGGGTGCGGTGCTTAAGCCTTCAGCCGCCAGCGCCGAACTGATGCAACATCGCGGGCGTGCGGTGGTGTTCGAGAACTTCGACATGTACAAGGCGCGGATCAACGATCCGGAGCTGGATGTGGATGCCAACTCGATTCTGGTGATGAAAAACTGCGGTCCGAAGGGTTATCCGGGCATGGCCGAAGTCGGCAACATGGGCTTGCCGGCCAAACTGCTGGCCCAAGGCGTGACGGACATGGTGCGCATTTCCGATGCGCGCATGAGCGGCACGGCGTACGGCACTGTCGTTCTGCACGTGGCCCCGGAAGCGGCCGCTGGCGGACCTTTGGCGACGGTGAAGGAAGGTGACTGGATTGAGCTCGATTGCGCCAACGGTCGTCTGCACCTGGACATTCCCGACGCCGAACTGGCGGTGCGCATGGCTGATCTGCAGCCACCGCAGCAGTTGATCGTGGGTGGCTATCGTCAGCTGTACATTGATCATGTGTTGCAGGCGGATCAGGGTTGCGATTTCGACTTCCTGGTCGGCTGCCGTGGTTCTGAAGTTCCCCGCCACTCTCACTAATCCCCCCACCGATCGTTCCCACGCTCTGCGTGGGAATGCAGCCCGTGACGCTCCGCGTCACTTCCCGCGCGGGGACGCGGAGCGTCCCTTGAGGCATTCCCACGCAGAGCGTGGGAATGATCATCAAAGGGCTGGATCGCCCACCGCTCGCGCCTGTTATCATGCGCGGCACCCCATCCCACAGGATCGCGCAGCTCCCCATGGATTACCGCAAACCCTCCGACCGCAAAAGCATGCACTCGCGCATCGTCCAGGAACTGGGCATGCAGATCGTTTCCGGACGCTTCAAGCCCTGTGACAAACTGCCCGCCGAAGCCCTGTTGTGCGAGGAGTACGCGGTCAGCCGGCCGGTCCTGCGCGAAGCCACCCGGGTTTTGGTCGCCAAGGGTCTGGTGTATTCCCGTCCGCGGGTGGGCACGGTGGTCAAGCAGCGCAAGGAATGGCACATGCTCGATCCCGATGTGCTGCACTGGCTGATGCAAAGCAGCCCGCAAAATGAATTCTTCGATTTGCTGACCAGCGTGCGCAGCATCATTGAACCTGCTGCGGCCGCCCTCGCCGCGCAGTTCGCCACGGACGCTGACATCGCCTCCATCGGTGAAGCCTACCAACGTATGGAAGCCGCACCGACCCCCGAAGCGCTCTTGCAACCGGACCTGGATTTCCATAGCCGGATTGCCGATGCGACCCATAACGACTTGCTGGCCAACCTGTGCAACATGCTGTCGGTGGCGATTGCCGAAGCTTTGAAGCATTCCAACCAGCGACCGAATCTGCATGAACTGGCATTGCCCCGGCACAAGGCGATTCTGACGGCGATCGAGAATCGTGATGCACTGGGTGCGCGGCATGCGACGTTGGTGCAGCTGGATGATGCGCGTAGTGCGTTGAATGCGGTGTTGGGTACTGATCCCTCATAATCATTACAAATCCAATGTGGGAGCGGGCTTGCTCGCGAAGGCGGCGTGTCAGTCAGCACAGGTGTTGAATGGTAGACCGCCTTCGCGAGCAAGCCCGCTCCCACATTGGGTTCGGAGTGAAATTCGAGATGTAAAAAAGCCGCAACCATGGTTGCGGCTTTTCTATTTCAGCCTGGGATCAGTGAGCAAACAGCGAATTGCCCTTCTGCCCCGCCAGTTTCTCCGGTTTGATCAGGAACCGCGCCAATGCCGGCAACAGCCACAGTGCGCCAAACATGTTCCAGAGCAACATGAAGGTCAGCATCAGGCCCATGTCGGCCTGGAACTTGATGGCCGAGAAGATCCAGGTGCACACGCCGATCGCCAGGCACAGACCGGTGAACAACACGGCTTTACCGGTGGATTTCAGCGTCTGGTAATAGGCTTCCTGCAACGGAAGACCAGCACGCAGGAAGCTTTCCAGACGGCTGTAGATGTAGATCCCGTAATCCACGCCAATCCCCACCCCGAGTGCCACAACCGGCAGGGTCGCGACTTTCACGCCAATGCCCATGAAGGCCATCAGGGCGTTACCGAGTACCGAGGTCAGGACCAGCGGCAGCACGATGCACAGCGTCGCCGCCCAGGAACGGAAGGTGATCATGCACATGGTCGCCACGCAGATGTACACCAGGATCAGGATGGTCAGCTCGGATTCCTTGATCACCTCGTTGGTGGCGGCCTCGATCCCGGCGTTACCGGCGGCGAGGATGAATTCCAGGCCTTCCTTGTTGTTCTCCTTGGCGAAGTCTTGCACCGCATGCACGGCGCGATCCAGCGTGGCGGCCTTGTGATCGTTGAGGAACACCAGCACCGGCGCCAGGGAACAACTGTTGTTGTACAGGCCATCAGCCCGGGCGATCGAGTTGTTCAGCACGTCCGGGTTACGCGACAGGGTTTCCCATTTCAGGTTGCCCTCGTTCATGCCCTTGATCATCTGCTTGGACACGGTCACCAGCGAGATCGCCGACTGCACGCCCTCGGTGTTCTGCATCTTCCACATCAGCTCGTCGATCGGCGCCATGGCTTCGTGGCGCGAGCAGCCTTCAGACTTGGTCTTGACCATCACCACCAACACGTCGGAACTGGTGGAATAGTTGCTGATGATGAAGTTGTTGTCCTTGTTGTAGCGCGAGTCCGGGCGCAGCTCCGGAGCACCCTGATCGAGGTCACCGATTTTCAGGTTCTGGCTGTACCAGAGGCCGCCGCCGAAGGCGATCAGTGCCAGAGCAATGGAGACCGGGGCGACTTTCGGGCTGGCAAAGTTCGACAGCAGGCGCCAGAACGGATGCTCGCGGTGCGCGTCTTTCTTGCTGCGCTCAACGGCGCGCTTGCTGATGCCAACGTAGGAAATCGCCACTGGCAGCAAGATCAGGTTGGTGAACACGATCACTGCCACGCCGATGGACGCGCCGATGGCCAGCTCACGAATCACGCCGATATCGATGATCAGCAGCGTGATGAAACCCACCGCATCCGCGAGGATCGCAATCATCCCCGGCAGGAACAGCTGACGGAACGTGCGTCGCGCGGCAGTCAAGGCGTTGTCTGCCTCACTGGACTGCAAGGCGATACCGTTGATCTTTTGCACGCCGTGGGAAATACCAATGGCGAAAATCAGGAACGGCACCAGCATCGAGTAGGGATCGAGCCCGAAGCCAAAGAAGTGCATCAAGCCCAGCTGCCAGACCACCGCAACCAGCGTCGTACTCAACACCGCCACGGTGCTGCGCATGCAGTTGGTGAACCAGTAGAGCAGGATCAACGTGATGATGAAGGCGACTCCGAAGAACATCACCACCATGACCAGGCCATCGATCAGGTCGCCGACTTTCTTGGCGAAACCGACGATGTGGATCTGCACGTTGGGGTTCTGGGCTTCGAATTTGTTGCGGATCTTGTCTTCGAGTTCGTGAGAGAACTTGCGATAGTCCAGCGCCAGCAACTTGCCTTGGTCCTGCGGGTCCGGGTAGGACTCCAGCAGCGGGATATCGACAATGCTCGACTTGAAGTCGTTGGCCACCAGACGCCCGACCTGACCTGACTTGAGTACGTTGTTGCGCAACAGGTCGAGGCTTTGCTGGGAGCCGTTGTAGCTCTGCGGGATTACTTCACCACCGGCGAAGCCCTCCTCTGTCACTTCGGTCCAGCGTACGCTCGGGCTCCACAGCGACTTGAGACCGGAACGGTCAACACCGGAAATGTAGAACACCTCGTCGTTGATCTGACGCAGCGTCTCCATGTACTCCTTGGAGAAAATGTCGCCGTCAGTGGCTTCGACGGAAATCCGCACCGTGTTACCCAGGTTCGCCAGATCGTTGCGGTGCTCCATCATCTTTTGAATGAACGGATGCTCGAGCGGGATCATTTTTTCGAAACTGGTGGACGGCCGGATCAGGGTCGCCTGCCAGAACAGGAAAATACTCACCAGCAGGCAGATGGTGATCACTGCCGGGCGGTTGTTGAAAATCAGGCGTTCAAGAAACGTCGCCTTGTCTTGATGATGACTGCTCAAGGATGTCATAGACCCGCCTTCTTATTATTTGCCCGGCTCATTTGGACGACCCGTTTTTTCCATTTTCTGCACCGGCGCCGGTTGGCGAGGTGACGCGAACGCCGCCCTGTCCTGCCAGAATCAGATTGCCGTTGCCCGCTGCGGTGACTGCCGAAACGGAAATGCGATCCGGACGGTTGAACACGCTGAAGGTTTCGCCGTTGTCGTCGCTGCGGATCACCGAGCCACCGTTGCCGACGATCACGATGGAACCGTTGTCGAGCAGCGTCGCGCCGGACAGACCGAACTCCAGTGCACCGCGAGCGGCCTTGAGTTCAACCGGCTCCCAGGTCGTGCCGAAATCGGTGGAGCGAAACAGATTGCCGCGCAGCCCGTAGGCCAGCAGCGTGTTGGCTTGAGCGGTGCCGATCACGCCGAACAGTGAACCTTCGTATGGACCTTCAAGCTTCTCCCAGGTCTGGCCCCAGTCGGCGGAGCGGAACATGCTGCCCTGCTCGCCGACGATGAACAGACCGGAATCCTTGACCGCGGCGATGGCGTTGAGGTGGTACTGGTCTTCGTTGTCGAGGCGATCGCTGACATCTTCCCAGTTCTTGCCGCCATCGGTGGTTGCCAGCAACGCGCCGTAAGCGCCCACGGCAAAGCCGCTATTGACGTCCTGGAACCAGACGTCGAGCAGCGGCGATTCGCGTTTCAGATCTTCGAATTGCTTGGTCCAGGTGACACCGCCGTCCTCGCTCGCGAGGATCTGCGCATCATGGCCGACGGCCCAACCGTGTTTATCATCGACGAAAAACACCGACGTCAGCAGTTGCCGGGTCGGCACCTTGGCTTGGGTCCAGGTCGCGCCCTGGTCATCGGAATACAAAATGTGCCCGCGATCCCCGACCGCCACCAGACGCTTGCCGGCGTGCACGACGTCGAGCATCAGGCTCTTGCTGGCTTTGGCAGATTCAACGGAATAAACAATGTCGGATGCTGGCGCAGCAGCGGCCAGCACAGGTGCCGACAGCACGGCACAGCCCAACAGCGAGAGCGCTGTAGCCAGCAACGCGAATTTGCGTAATGCCAGCGGGCGGCAGATACCCACACCCATGACAGGCTCACTCATAGACCTTCCCCCATTATTATTGTTAGGCCGTTCAACCTTTCTGGGCGCCATAAGGGTGCTCTTTGCGATTGCCTTTTCTGGAGCATAGTCCTGAAATACGCAATCTAGAGCCCCTTCGGAAGCTGGCTTATCCTATCGGGGTTTGGAAAGGTCTGACAATCGACGCCACGTTATGTTTTGTTAACCTGGGCGATATGCGGGTTGGCTGAATGTTTGGGTATCAGGTGCGGTGATTGGTTGGTGTGTATATCCGTTGCTGCGGTAACGGCGGCTTATGGTTTCGCTCTTACAGCGAGTCCCTTTTTCAAACGCCAAAAAGGAACCAAAAGGCTTCGCCCCGGCGTACGGCGCCTCGCTAAAGCTCCGCGTTCCCTCGCTACGGTGCCCATCAGGGGGCATCGCCTCCGGTCTGCTTCGCGACGACCTCCTCTCGATGTGTGCGGCTTCGCCACACGGCGCTACGCGCCTAACCCCCTGATGAACACCTACGCTCGGCCTGCCGAAGGGGCGAAAGATCAAAAGCAGGATCAACATCTAAAGCCACAGCCACAGCCAGATCAAAAGATCGCAGCCTCGTTTCACTCGACAGCTCCTACAGGGAATGGGTGTACACCCGCCCTTCACCACTCAACAGGCCGAGCGTTAGCTCGCCAGCAGCTTTTGATTTTGATCTTGCTTTGCCCGCCCCATCGGGAGGCTGAGTGGAGGTGTTCATCTGGGGGGTAGGCGCGCAGCGCCGTTCGACGCAGTCGAACACATCGAGAGGAGGTCGAAGCGAAGCCGACCGGAGGCGATGCCCCCAGATGAATGCCGGAGCGAAGGAACGCCGAGCCTAAGCGAGGAGCCGGACGCTCGGGGCGAGCCTTTTTTTGCTTACTTTTTTTTGGCGTTTGAAAAAAAAGTGAGTCGCCGTAAGGGCGAAACCCTAAGTGGCCGTTACCGCAGCAATGGATATGTACACCATCAAAAATCCCGTTCGGATCTAAGGCCGCCATCGCGAGCAAGCTCAGCTCCTACAGGGTTCAGGTGAACCACTGCAGGAGCGAACCCAGAGTCAGGCCAGGCTTTTGCTGACTACCTCGAACACATCGCTGGACAACTGACCCGAAGCGCGAATCCGCTCCAGCTCACCTTTCATCAACCCCTGACGCGCATCGTCATACTTGCGCCAGCGAGTCAGCGGCGCCAACTGCCGAGAAGCGATCTGCGGATTAAACCCGTTCAGCTCGATCACCAAATCCGCGAGGAACCGATAACCCGAACCATCAGCCGCATGGAAATTGATCAGGTTCTGCCCGGCAAACGCCCCCACCAGCGCCCGCACCTTGTTCGGGTTCTTGATATTAAATGCCGGATGCTGCATCAACGCCTTGACCCGCTCCAGACCACCAGGCAACACGCTGCCCGCCTGGACGCTGAACCACTGATCCATGACCAGCGGGTTGTCCTTGAAGTGCTCGGCAAAACTCGCCAGTGCCGTGGCCTTCTCTTCTTCGAACGACGAATTGACCAGCACCGCCAACGCCGTCAGACGCTCGGTCATGTTGTCGCTGGTCTCGAACTGCTCAAGCGTCGCCGCCACCACTTCCGGTTTACCGATGAGCATCAGGTACGACAGCGCAATGTTCTGCAATGCGCGACGAGCGAAGTGCTCGGCCTCGGCTACATACGGGGTTTTCTTCGAGAGATCGCGATTGGCCTGATAACGCAGCCACAACGCTTCGAACAAACCTTCTGCCAATTGTTTACGAGCAAACTCGCGAGCGATGTGAATGGCGTCAACGTCAGCCACTTCGCTGATCTCGGTCAGATACGCCTCGCCCGGCAGCGAAAGCATTTCCGCGACCATCGCCTGATCCAGCGTCTCGTCAGACAGCACGGTGCGCAAGGCAGAAACCAGACGCTGATCCAGCACCAGTTTCTCGCCTTTCTGCTGCTGGACAATCAGCTCTTGCAGCACCTGAACCGACAATTGCTGACCCGCATCCCAGCGGTTGAAGCCGTCGCTGTCGTGCTGCATCAGGAACATCAGCTGATCGCGGTTGTACGGGAAGCTCAGTTTCACCGGCGCAGAGAAGCCACGCAGCAACGAAGGCAATGGATGTTCCGCGATGTCGATGAAGGTGAATGTCTGCTCGGCTTCGGTCACCGAAATGACCCGAGAGGTGCCCTGAGCGCTGGCTTCACCGGAAAGACGCAACGCAATGACCGCACCTTTGGCGTCCAGCAGGCCCAACTCGACCGGAATCACGAACGGCAGTTTCTCGACCTTGTCCGGGGTTGCCGGGCAGCTTTGACGGAACGTCAGGCTGTAGGTTTTCGCCGCCGCGTCGTAAGACTCGCTGACCGCCAAACGCGGTGTGCCAGCCTGGCTGTACCAGCGTTTGAACTGGGTCAGGTCGACACCGTTGGCGTCTTCCATGGCCTTGATGAAGTCGTCGCAAGTCACGGCCTGGCCGTCATGGCGTTCGAAGTACAGGTCGCTGCCTTTGCGGAAGCCTTCGGCGCCGAGCAAGGTGTGGATCATGCCGACCACTTCCGAACCCTTTTCGTACACGGTCAGGGTGTAGAAGTTGGAAATCTCGATGAAGCTGTCCGGGCGCACGGCGTGAGCCATGGGACCAGCATCTTCGGCGAACTGGTGGGTGCGCAGGTAGGCCACGTCCTGGATGCGCTTGACCGTGGCCGAGTTCATGTCGGCGGAGAAGCCCGAATCGCGGAACACGGTGAAGCCTTCCTTCAGCGACAACTGAAACCAGTCGCGGCAGGTCACGCGGTTGCCCGACCAGTTGTGGAAGTACTCGTGGGCGACGATCGCTTCGACCCGCTGGTGCGCGGCGTCGGTCGCGGTTTCAGCGCGGGCCAGTACGGCGCTGGAGTTGAAGATGTTGAGGCCCTTGTTCTCCATGGCGCCCATGTTGAAGTCGTTGACCGCGACGATCATGAAGATGTCCAGGTCGTACTCGCGACCGTACACCTCTTCGTCCCAGCGCATGGATTTCTTCAGGCTGTTCATGGCGTGCTGGCACTTGTCGATGTTTTCCGGCTCGACATAAATGCGCAGCGCCACGGAGCGATCGGTCATGGTGGTGAAGGTGTCTTCGACGCACCACAAATCGCCGGCCACCAACGCGAACAGGTAGGCCGGTTTCTTGAACGGATCTTCCCAGGTCGCCCAGTGCCGGCCGTCTTCGCCCGGACCGCTGGCAATCGGGTTGCCGTTGGACAGCAGCACTGGATAGCTGTGCTGTTCAGCGACGACCGTGGTGGTGAACGTGCTCATCACGTCCGGACGGTCGAGGTAATAGGTGATCTTGCGGAAGCCTTCGGCCTCGCACTGGGTGCAGAACATCGTGCCGGATTTGTATAGGCCTTCCAGCGCAGTGTTGGTTTCCGGGTGGATCTTGACGCTGGTGTCGACCGTGAAGGTGGTGCTGGTCGGGTGCAGGGTCAGGTGATTTTCGGTCAGTTGGTAGTCCGCTTCGGCCAACTCGCGATCAGCCAGGGACACAGACAGCAATTCAAGCTGCTGACCATCCAGCACCAGCGGCGGCAAACCCGGGCCACGTTCAGGATTGCGGCGCATCACCAGTTGCGCATGGACCAGGCTGTGGTCCTCGTACAACTCGAAGGTCAGGTGCGTCTCGTCGATCAGGTACTCGGGCGCCTGATAGTCCTTCAGGTAGATCATCTTCGGTTGTTCGGTGCGCATGCTGGAGTCCTTACTGATGCACGGCGAGCTGGTAGGCCGTGTATTTACGAATATTGATTACGCCAGTGTCGAAAATCAGGTACTGGCCCTTGATTCCCAACAGCGTGCCTTCGGCGATCGGATTCTTGTCCAGGTTAAAGCTGACGATTTTGGCCGGGTATTGCTCGACCGGATAGCAGATTTCGAGCGTTTCTACATCGGCAATAGTCTGGATCGCCTGTAGGCCGAATCGTTCCTGCAAACTTTGCAATCCTTCGGCGCAACTGTCGAACAGCTGATCACGAACCTGCGCCAGGTCGACCGACACCGCATCGCCCTTGAGTAAAGCACGCCAGTTGGTCTTGTCCGCTACCTGACTGCGGAACAGGTCTTCGACGAAGCCCGACTGCTGACGGGTCGAGACACGCATGATTGGCAAGGCCTGACGGGCACCCTGATCGATCCAACGGGTCGGCAGCTGAGTGGCGCGGGTAATCCCGACCTTCACCCCCGAAGAATTGGACAGATACACAATGTGATCCGTCATGCAGAACTTCTCGCCCCACTCCGGCTCACGGCAGGTGCCAGCGTCGTAGTGGCAACGCTCCGGGCTCATGATGCAGATGTCGCACTGGGCCAGTTTGGTCATGCACGGGTAGCAGTAACCCTGACTGAAACTGGTTTTGGTCTTGCGTCCACAATGGGTGCAGTGAATAGCGCCCAGGTATTCCAGACGCACCGTGGTCCCGATCAAGGGATTGACCGGCACCTCGACGTCGTCCAGGCGAAACGCGTACTGCACGTTCGGCCCGTCAAGGCGCGCCGACATTTTGCTGATTGCACCACGGCCAAGCTCGATCAATGGACGGCATCCGATTTGAACAGGATGTTCGGCACTTCGATCGACTTGGAGCCGCACTCCTGCACGCCCATGTAACCGGTGCGCTGGTCTTCGGGCAGGTTCTGGATTTCCCAGGCGATCATCGCTTGCAGCGACAGTTCGCGTTGTTCGGCGGTGAGTTTGCCACCGTCGGACCATTTACCGATTTCCACCGCCAGTTTCAGGCTCTGGTAGATATCGGGGGTGATGTTGTTGATCATTTCGTTAAAAGAGGACATCAAGGGCTCCGCGCTCTTTATTGACATAACTAGTTAGACGGCCAGTTTACGGCGGTTGTACAAACCACCCAACAAACCGGTCAAGCATCCGACGAGCAACCCGCCGACGTGGGCCGCATTGGCAATTTCACCGAAGCCGATCATCGAGACCAGCCCGGACAGGCACAGCAGCAGCCACACCAGCATCATCACCAGCACGCCGCGCGGCAGACGATAAGCCGGGTTTGGCGACAACAGCTGAAAGATCCAGCAATGCCCGAGCAGGCCGTACAGCACGCCGGACAAGCCGCCAAACAGCGTCGGACCACTGAAAACAAACTGGGCGTAATTCGAGACCAGGCCGAACAGCAATGTCAGGCCGATCAGGTTGATACTGCCCTGGCGCGACTCGATGCGCCGCCCCAGCTCCCAGTACCACATGCCGTTCATGGCCAGGTGCAGGATGCCGAAGTGGATCAGCATCGGCGTCACCAGACGCCACCACTGCCCCGCTGCCAGACTGTCGGCCAATGGCACGAAGTGGATGTACTCGCCGACAACTCGGAAATCGAGGAAGGTCAGCCAGCGCATCGTGTCGAGGTTTTCGCCCAGCAGCGTCACCGCGCCGACAAACAGGCTCAGCAGCAAAACGAACGCTGTCGCCTTGGCGTGGCGCAGTTGCTCGACGAAACTTGGGCGCTTTATGGTTTGCGCCACCGGAATGTCCAGCTGTTGATCGGGATCACCGGCCGGGAAGCGTTCGTACAACGTGCGCACGTCTTCGCTGATGTTGGCCGGCACCCACAGCACCTGCTCACCCGCCTCTTCGCTGACCCGATGCGGCACCTGCATGCGCTGCAACAGTTTGACGAACCCGCTCAAGTCCACCGCCAGCGGCAGCCGTAAAACAGCAACGGCACTCATCGCAGCACCTCCGGCCGCTCGACATCGACCCAGACAAATTTATGCGGGTCGAGACGGGTTTCCTGGTCCAGGCGGTAGGCGACCAGTTTGCCGTAGAGCACCGCGCTGTAATCCAGGCAGGCCAGGTTCGGCCGGATCGGCACCGGTTTGCCGCTGCGCCAGTAATGGCCCACGAACAACAGCGGCTCATCAACGCCATAGCGCAGCAGAGTGTTCTTTTCAGTGGACGACAGCGGCGTCCGGGCCACGGGTTCGGGCAAGGCGTCGGGCTGGAACACGATGTCTCCGTAGGTTTGCGGGTCGTCTTCCCAGAACTTGGTGCGGAAGAACGAACGCGTCAGGCCATCGCCGCTGGTCATGGTCAGACCATGAGGCAAGCGCATGTCAGTGCCGCGCAGCAGGCGGTCGAACACGGTGCAGGCGAAACTGCCCGGTACGGCCGAGGCCTGAAGGAAATGTTCATCGACGCAGCCGTTGGGGAACAGGGCTCGCAGTGGTTCGATCAACCCCGCGTCCCAGCAGGCATGCACCACGCGGAAACGCCCGGCATCGACGAACAATGGCATCTCATAGAACCATTGCAGGAAGTCATGCCAGTCAGCCGGATGGTCTTCGAACTGGGTCAGGGTTTCGTTCAGCAAACGGGCGTGGCGCGGGGTGTGTTCACGCACGAACTGCTTGCCGCTGCCCGGAGGCGCCGGCGTGCTCCAGCCGAGGGCGTTGAATTCGTGGTTACCCATGATGCACAGCGCCTGACCCGCTTCGACCATGTCGTGAACGATGTGCAGCGCTTCGCGAATCCGCGGACCGCGGTCGATGATGTCGCCGACGAACACCGCCATACGCGACGTATGCCGCCAGACGCCAGCGTGTTTTTGATAACCGAGCCGGTCGAGCAAGTGCTCAAGGGTCAGAGCGCAACCGTGCACGTCACCGATCAGGTCGTAGCTACGCGCGGGATCGAGCATCAGTCGCCTCCACCACCCAACTTGCTGCCCCAGCCGAGTTTGGTCCGGCAGACTTCATAGTAGTTGTGGTCGAGCGGGTGAATCAGCCGCAGCTTCTGGGCCTTCTTGCTGATGGTGATGGTGTCACCCGGCGCGCAGGTGAAATGATTCTGCCCGTCACAGGAGACTTGCGGGTAAATCTGCATATCTTTGGACACGACGATTTTCAGCTCACTGTTGCCATCGACCACAATCGGCCTGCCCGACAAGGTATGGGGGTACATCGGCACAATCACAATAGCGTCGAGTTTGGGATGCATGATCGGTCCGCCCGCCGACAGCGCGTAGGCAGTCGAACCGGTCGGCGTGGCGACGATCAGGCCGTCGGCCTTCTGGCTGCAGACGAACTGGCCATCGATGTACAACTCGAACTCGATCATCCGCGTCGATTTGCCGGGGTGCAGCACCACATCGTTCAGCGCATCGCCCTGACCAATGGCCTCGGCGTGGCGGCGGACTTCGGCTTGCAACAGGAAGCGGTTCTCGACCAGATAGTGGCCGTCGAGCACTTCGGCAACTTTGACTTCCAGCTCATCGGGGCGAATATCGGTCAGGAAGCCCAGGCTGCCACGGTTGATGCCGAGCACCGGAATATTGTGTCGGGCCAGTGCGCGGGCGGCGCCGAGCAGGCTGCCGTCACCACCGACCACAATCACCATGTCACATACTTCGCCGAGCATCTTGCGCGACGAGGTTTGCAAGCCATGACCCGGCAAGACTTCGGCGATGGTGTCTTCGAGGATCACGTGCAGGTGACGATCGAGCAGAAACCGTTTCAGTCGGCGGACGGTATCCAGCACCTGAGAACTGCCCAGGCGACCGATGATGCCGATATTACGAAATTGCTCCATGAGGTTCCTGCGCGGCGGCGAAAAACACGATTATGGGCGAAAGCGCGGGATAGACAAAATCCTTTCAGCCACAACGGTGTACTCACGATTGAGGCTATGCTCGCAAGATGATCCTATTTCCCGATTTGCTGCAGTTACCCCACCAGTTGCGCCACCCCGAAGTGCGCGACCTGGCCTGGGTCATCCTCGCGCCGCCGATGCTTGGCGTCACGACGTGGCCGCAGCGTCACCCGCTGACAGGAAGTGACTGGGTACAAGCGCCGGAGCGGCTGGAACGGTGGCTGCGGCAACTCGATCACGACAGTTATGACTTGCTGCACTGGCTGGCGCAGGCCCGGACCCGGCGATTGGGCTTGTACTACGAACGCCTCTGGCAATACGCCGTGCGGCACGCGCCGGGTATCGACCTGATTGCCGCCAACATGCCGATCCGCCGCGAAGGCCACACGTTGGGCGAGCTGGACATGCTGCTGCGCGATCGTGACGGCGTGCACCATCTGGAACTGGCGATCAAACTTTACCTTGGCCCGCAAAATGGCGACGGACACGACACGGCGCAGTGGCTCGGCCCCGGTTGCCACGATCGGCTGGACCGCAAACTGGCCCATCTGACTCAGCATCAATTGCCGATTTCGGCGCGCCCGGAGAGCCGCGAAGTATTGGCAGCGCTGGATATCCAGCAGTTCAGTGCTCATTTGTGGCTGGGCGGCTATTTGTTGTATCCGTGGCCGGGACCGGCCGAGCCACCGACTGGCGCACATCCCCAGCATTTACGCGGTAGCTGGCTGCATCAGAAGGACTGGGCAGACTTTGTCGTGCAGCGTCCGTTCGGTCGCTGGCAACCCCTGCCCCGTCATGCCTGGCTGGCACCGGCGCACTATCCGATGGAGCAGACCTGGAGCACTGAGCAGCTGAATGCCTGGCTCAGCGATCTGGAGCCACTGGCCCCGGCGCAGTTGCTGGTGCGACTCACAGAAAACGCCCAGGGCGATTGGGAAGAAGCCGAGCGGCTGTTTCTGGTGGCGGATCTTTGGCCTAACGTTCCTGGCAGTGGCTGAGTTTTGTAGCGTCTGGGCTGGCCCTATCGCGAGCAAGCTCGCGAAGGAGCCGACGCGGTCTATACCGATAACCGCAATGCCAACGCCGCCAACGTCACCAACAACACCGGCACCGTCAGCACAATCCCGACCTTGAAGTAATACCCCCAGCCGATCACACGAGCGGAGTAAAGCCCAAACTTGCTGCCTCCCCTAAACACACCGGGGTCGATGTAGCAGTTGCCGAGCCTGCGAGGCTGCGTTCGGCGACGCAGTCGTCGTAAACCCTGCGAACGCGGTATTCCTGGGACACCGCAGTGCCTGACTTCACGACGACTGCGTCGCCGAACGCAGCCTCGCGGGCTCGGCAGCTGCTACCACAGATCGGTGTGCTATAGCCGAATCACATGCCCCTCGATCGGTGCGATCTGGCCGTGGAACAGCCGGGCAATCACGCTCTGCGCAGCTTCATAGCCTTTGTCCTCGACCACTTCCAGCAACGGTTTATCAGTCGCGGTCAACTGCCGGTAGAAACGCTGCAAACCCTCACCAATATGCTGACTGACCCCTTCCGGCCCCCACTCGGTATTGCGCTTGCGGATCTGGATCGGCGCAAAAAAGAACACCGGCTGCGGCCCTTCAATGGCCGTCAATCTAGCCTCATCGGTGCTTTGCGCAGAACCGGCGAAGCAGCTGTAAACCAACTGCCCGGCAAAATGCTGGTGCACCTGATCCCGTAAATCCAGGTCGCCGGAAAAATCCACATACAACGTAGGGCGGTCATTGGCCAGGCTCGCCAGTTCTGCGTAGGCCACCGTTCGCTCGTAACAACCGAGCTTCTCGACAAACGCCTTGTTGCCGATCGAGGTCAACGCCACCCGCTCCAGGTCAGGGTGATTTTCCAGGCAGACCGCCGTGCCATACGCGGTTTTGCTCGAAGCGCTGGAGAACACCAGCCGGGTCGCGCCAAAGAACTGCTTGTCCTGAAGGAAATCCGCCAGCATTGACGAGGTCAGGAACAGCGGCTTGAGCAAAATCTGCAGGTTTTCGGTTTCTGGGCTGTAGTACGAATCCCAGCTGCAACGGGTGTATTGATTGTAGGCCGACGTCAGTGCCTGCCGATGCTCGGCGGCGTCATAGAAACCACGCTCGGTGACCCGTTCCGGGCGCATCCACAGATGGCTGGCAATCGGAAAATACCCGTAGAAGCGCTCCCCGACTTTGATACCTGCCACATCAGACGCAATGACATCAGCAAAGCCCCACGCCGGGACGTGTCCCCATTCCGCCAACCCTGTAGGAAAGAACTCCCAGTAGCTCATCGAATTGCCATAGGCCGCGTAGGTAATGTTGTTGGTGGTCAACGCGCACCGGTCGATCTTGAAAATCACCTCGCCGGCAGCCGGAATCAGGCTACGTTGCTCCTGCTCGATTCGGCTTTGGTCAAGGGCGTTTTTGCGGGTGATCAGCCGTGTTACCGTGCTCGGACTTTGCATCTTTCAGACTCCTGCTGCGAGTGAATGGCGGGTAGCACCAGAGTAGTGGCAGCCGATGAAGAGCGGGTTCGGAAACAACAAGGGCATCGCGCCCACCCTCAATCCCCGCGCAAAGCCGCTGAAACGGCCGAGCCAGGCCCGGGCGATTTTCACCGTAGAGGCAATTTACGAAGCATTTGTTCGGATTTGGCAACGCGACGGCTGGTCGGGGTTGACCACGCGCGCGGTGGCGCTGGAGGCAGGAGTTGCCATAGGCACGCTGTACGACTATTTCCCGAGCAAGGAAGCCTTGTTGTCAGGTTACGTCCGACATTGCCTGGAGCACCTGTTGCAGCAGGTGGATGAACAGGTCGTACAGCCCACGGATCTGGATTGGCAGACCCGGACCAACCGTCTGATACGCCTGACCTGTGACCCGCTCGAGGCCAGGCAACCGTTGTTCGACTATGAACTGATGACCCTCGAACACCAGATCGCCGAACCCAAACACCACCGGCGAGCGTTCCAGGAGCTGTCGCAGAAGTGGCGCGAAGCCTTCGCAGCCTGTACCGATTTGCCCGTATGCCCTTCAGAAACAACCATTGATGCCTGGCTAATCACGGCTTGGGGCGGTCGCCGTTATTGCATCACCGCACAACCTGCGGCGGCGCAAACCGCCGCATGGCTGCTGGAGATCGAATCGATGATCTGTGGCCGGCTCCGTGGCTAAATGAGCGTCATTGCTTTTTATGCTGCTCAACCCACTGTCCATAAGCATTGATGAATTTTTGCAAAAACGGTTTGAGCGACTCGGACAGGTTACCCGCCTCGTCGAACGCTGAACCGGCGCCGCTCAAGTAGGCTTCCGGTTGCTGCATGCAATGCACATCCAGAAACACCATGGACTGGCGCAGGTGATGGTTGGCGCCAAAACCACCGATAGCGCCCGGCGAAGCGCTGATCACCGCTCCGGGCTTGCCGCTCCAGGCACTCTTGCCATAGGGACGCGAACCCACATCGATCGCGTTCTTCATCGGCGCAGGCACCGAACGGTTGTATTCGGGGGTGACGAACAGCACCGCGTCGGATGAGCTCACTTGTTGCCGGAAAGTGCTGTAGGCTGCCGGCGGTGAAGCACCATCGATGTCCTCGTTGTAGAGCGGCAGATCGCCGATTTCGACGATAACCAGTTTGAGATTGGCAGGCGCCAGGTCGGCCAGGGCCAGCGCCACCTTGCGATTGATCGATTCCTTTCTCAAGCTGCCGACCAGTACAGCGATCGTATAGACGTTGCTCATGGAAGATTCTCGACTGTCCGATGGAAAGAGCTTGTAGTTATAGATGACGATTCAAGCAGTGGGCGACTGAAAAACGCCGCCCCTGACTATTTTTTTCCTGTAGGAAAACTTACCTCGCCCAACCACGGTCTACAGAGCCGCAAATTGAGTGATTTATCCCCAGAGGTTCTAAGCAGATGGCAGCAGTACTCGTCGGTCAGTTCCATGCAAGAGACGCGGAAGGCCGTGTTTATTCCGTGCATGAGTTCCAGGAATCCACCCCGTCGGCAGACGGCCTCACTGGCTCGGTGCCTGTCACCACTTATAAGCTGGCCATTGGCGACCGCGTACGGAAACTCGATGACAACCAGTTTTTGCTGGTGCAGTCGGACGTGACCATCGTGCGCGAACCCGACACCTATGTCGGCAGCCTGCCGGAAACCAACGTCGCTTCATAACCCCGTGTTATGAGCAGAAGTCATATGCGCGCACTTGAGTTAGGATTCAGCCACTGACTCCCTCACCTGCTGAACATGGACTTCACGCATGCGTTTACGTCATATCGAAGTGATCCAGGCGCTCCTGCAGACCGGTCACCTGGGCACCGCCGCCGAATGGCTGCAGTTGCCTGTGGCTGAAGTCGAAGGGACTCTGCGCGACGCCGAGGATCAGTTGGGTTTCATGCTGTTTTCCAGCGTGCGTGGACGCTTGCAGGCTACGCGCGAGGCGCGGGAGTTGCAGGTCCAGATCGCCCACGTCTATGAAGCGCTCGAGCCGGTCCAGCGCCTGGCCAACAGCCTCAAGCAATATCAGGCTCCGCCCTTGCGGATCGTCTGCACGCCGCCCCTGTCACAGCAGCTATTGCCACAGAGCATTGCCGCCCTGCGCCGACGTCTCCCTGACGCGCCTTGCACCCTTCTGAGCCAACCTACCCGCGAGATCGTCAGAAACCTGCTGCTGCGCGAAAGCGATCTGGGTCTGAGCCTGCATGACCCCGATCACGCCGACATTCATTGCCAGGTGATCGCCCAGGGGAAACTTCAGCTGCTGGCACCCCACGGCTGGTTGCAACCCAAACAAAAGTACATCTCGCTACAGGACCTGGCCGGCCAATCGATGGTGGGCCTGGAAGGTCATGATCCGCTGAGCCCGGCGCTGGAAAACAAGCTGCATGCCCTGCGCCCTGCCCCGGTCATTCAAACCCGGGTACAGACTCACCAGATGATGCGCAGCATGGTCGAGGCCGGTGAAGGTCTGGCCATCGTCGACCCTTTCACCGCCCTCGGGGCTAAATCGGCCGGGCTGGATGCCTGCCCGCTGGCGCCGGCCGTGCCGATCAGCCTATATGCCTTGACCCTCAAGAACGGCGAGCCATCGCCAGCGGTTCAGGCATTGCTGGGCATCATCACGGAACAAGCCGTGGCGATGTTGGCGAACTAAGCGGCGCTTCCAGCGGGTTATCGAACAATCGATACCAGAACAGCGCCACTTCGGCGGTGTTCGGATCGATCCCGCGATAACGCAGATGATCGATTCCGCCCAAGACGTAACCGCGGCGCTCATAGAGCCGGCAGGCCCCCAGGTTGTTGTTCTGGGTTTCAAGCATGATACCCGGCAGTTTCTTTTTGCGGCTCCAGAACTGCGCCACATCCAGCAGCGCCTTGGCCACGCCATGACGGCGCGCCGGCGAATGCACCGCCAACTCGTCGATATGGGCAAAGCCGTTCCAGTTGGTGCTGACCACGAGGTGACCCACGGGCTCATCATCGAGATAAGCCATAAAAATCGCGTTGTCAGCGGCATCGCGGAAACTGCTGAACTCTTCGGGATCGATGCCGTAGCACTTTCGATAAGGCGTGATCGGCGTCACCGGCCACTGCTCCACCGGTTTACCGATTTCGGCTGCGCCGTAGGTCGCGACTTCAAAACTGAAATCGCTGCCCCAGATATAGGCCGCAAAACCTTCGTCGGCAACGCGCACCGACAGCCCTGGGTATTTCGGATTCATGATCGGTTGCATACTGGGAAAGGTCCTCATTCCTTGATGCAATCAACGGTGTAATGCCGTCCATTGCCCTCGTCTTCGTGTTGCAATCCGTGCACATCAGCGACGAACCCCGGGAAGCTGCTATCGAACGTGCGCGCAAATGCCAGGTAATCGATGATCGAGCGCGTCGACTCGGTAAAACGCTCGCCGGGCATGATCAACGGAATCCCCGGCGGGTACGGCACCAGCATCACCGCGGCGATCCGCCCTTCCAGAGCATCGATCGACACCGCTTCAACTTCGCCACGCACCAACTGATCATAGGCGTCAGACGGCTTCATGGCGATTTCCGGCAGCACCGTGTACATGCGCTTGAGGTGTTTGGCCGTGGCATTGCTGCGATAGCAGGCGTGCAGCTCATCGCACAGATCGCGCAAACCCATACCCTGATAGCGCGCGACATTCTCTTGCGCCACGCACGGCAGGCAAGTCGCGAGGCTGACATTGGCATCGTAGCTGCGCTTGAACTCCAGCAACTCGGTCAGCAGCGTGCTCCATTTGCCCTTGGTGATGCCCATGGAGAACAAGACCAGGAATGAATACAGCCCAGTCTTTTCAACGACCAACCCCCGCTCCCAAAGGAATTTGCTGACCACCGCCGCCGGAATCCCGCGCTCGCTGAGGGCGCCGCCTGCCGTCAGGCCCGGCATCACCAACGTGACCTTGATCGGATCAAGCAGCACGTAGTCGTCGGTCACGCCGCCAAAGCCGTGCCAGTCGGCGTCGGGTTGCAGCAGCCAGTCATCGGTGACCACACGATTGATGCCTTCCACCGACGGCGGCTGCCAGATGGAAAACCACCAATCGTCAGCGGCGATGTGCTGGCGCAAATTGGCAAGGGCCCGGCGAAAACTCAGCGCCTCGTCGAACATTTCCTGCAACAGCGAACGCCCGGCGGGGCCTTCCATCATGGCCGACGCCACATCCAGCGAAGCGATGATGCTGTACTGCGGCGAGGTGGAGATGTGCATCATGAACGCTTCATTGAAGCGATCCCGATCCAGTTGCCGCGCGCCACCGTCCTGGACGTGAATCATCGACGCCTGGCTGAACGCCGCCAGCAGTTTGTGGGTGGAATGGGTGGTGAACACCAGCGGGCCGCCTTCGCTGCGGGACGTGCCCATGCCGTAACGTCCGGCGAAGAACTCGTGAAACGCCGCGTAGGCGTACCAGGCCTCATCGAAGTGCAAGACCTCGACGCTGTTGCCCAGTTGCTGCTTGATCAGTTCAGCGTTGTAGCAGAGGCCGTCGTACGTCGAATTGGTCACCACCGCCAACTTGACCTTGGGCGCCCGGCCCTTGGTCAGCGGGCTGGCGTCGATCTTGGCCTGAATCGATTCGCGGCTGAATTCGCTCAATGGAATCGGGCCGATGATCCCCAGCTCATTGCGCTCCGGGCACAGGTACAGCGGAATGGCGCCGGTCATGATGATCGAGTGCAATATCGACTTATGGCAGTTGCGATCCACCAACACCAAGTCATCGCGAGCGACCATCGAATGCCAGACGATTTTGTTGGCGGTCGAGGTGCCATTGATCACAAAGAAAGTGTGATCGGCGCCGAAATTGCGGGCAGCACGGGCCTCGGCTTCTGCCAGCGGACCGGTGTGATCGAGCAAAGAACCGAGTTCCGGCACCGACACCGACAAATCGGAACGCAGGGTATTTTCCCCGAAGAACTGGTGAAACGCTTGGCCCACCGGGCTCTTGTGGTACGCCACGCCGCCGCCATGGCCGGGTGTGTGCCAGGAATAATTGGAGTCGGCCGTGTGCTGCACCAGCGCTTTGAAAAACGGCGGCAGCAGACCATCCAGATATTTGCGTGCCGCTCGAGCGACCTGCCTGGCCAGAAAAGGCACGGTATCTTCGAACAGATAAAGAATCCCGCGCAGCTGATTGAGTTCAGCCATGGCGTCGGCCGGAGCGTTCTCCAGGGTCACCTGCTCACCCAGCGCGAAGATCGGCAAGTCGGGCGCACGCACCCGCGCCAGGCCAATCAGTTCGGCCATGTTGTGTAATAGATGAGAGTGAGTACTGGCGTCTTCGGCCGCAATCAACATGCAGGAAAGACCGTGATGGGTCGAGGCGACCAGACGTCCTTCGGTGTAATCCACCGCCGAGACAATGCTGAAGCCTTCCTGCTCCAGCTCCCGGGCGATGCCACGCACGCGATCACCGGCGACGGTGTCGGCCTTGATGTCGCGATGGACGATCAGGACCGGGAATTTCAAATCTTTATACATGAGGCTCAGTGTCCTGAGGCGGCAGACCGTGGTCCGCCAATCACCTCAGGGTAGAGGGTTCGAGCGCATGTGGCGAGTGTGATGCCCTGAATGAGGTCAACGGGCGCACCATTGTGTGGCGAAAAATCAGGCTTGAGCCTTGGCCTCGGCCAGTTGCTGCCAGAGCGATGGGGCGCCGGCGGATTTGGCGATGGTTTCCAGGCGTGCCACGTGTTGAGCCAGGTCATCTTCGCTGGCACGGATGATACGCGTCGGTTGGCGATCGGCCGGCAGACGGCGGATCTCGGTGGCGGAATTGTCCGCACCTTCCCCGGAACCGTTGCCGTCGGAAGCATTACCAGCCAGGGACAGGCTGGTCTGGCCGCCCGTCATGGTCAGGTAAACGTCGGCGAGGATCTCGGAGTCGAGCAAAGCGCCGTGCAGTTCACGACCGGAGTTGTCGACACCATAGCGTTTGCACAAGGCGTCGAGGCTGTTGCGCTGCCCCGGGTGACGTTCCCGGGCCATCATCAGGGTGTCGAGAATCGAGCAGTGCTGCGTGATGTCCGCACGATCGTGCTGACCCATCAGGGCGAATTCGTTGTTGATGAAGCCAACGTCGAACGCCGCGTTATGGATAATCAGCTGCGCACCCTTGATGAATTCAAAGAATTCATCGGCCACTTCAGTGAAACGCGGCTTGCCGACCAAAAATTCATTGGTGATGCCGTGGACGCCAATGGCGCCTTCATCACTCTCGCGGTCCGGTTGCAGGTAAACGTGGAAATGCCGGCCCGTCAGGCGCCGACCGATCAACTCGACACAACCGATTTCGATAATCCGGTGGCCGTCGGTCACCGGCATGCCGGTGGTTTCGGTATCGAGTACAACGGATCTGGTGGCCATCAGTGCTCAGCTCTCAACGGGTCATTCGTGCAAAAGCGGCGATGTTAACACGCCCGCGGGATCCAGCGCGCCACGCCAAATGACCTGCGCTCATGCAGTTTTTAACAATCATTAGCAAAGTTCATAAAGTCTGACGGCAGGTGGCTTGTTAGCGTGCGTGGCTTATTTGCGATGGAATTGAGTTCGTCATGAAGACCGTACGTTTTCTTTTACTAAGTGCCTGCCTGCTGGGTACCGGGGCCGCCCAGGCCACCAGTTTCGTGATCAGTACTGACGTAACGGTGAGTCTCACACTGAGCTCCACCAAGGGTACCAGTGGGTCGTTCAGCGATGACAAGATCGTGCTGGCGGCCAAGGATGATGCGGCGGCGTTTGTGGCGAGTGAGGGGGAGATTCGCGGGGCGCGGATTGAGGCGGCGTTCAAGCGGATTCGTGGGGAGATAACGGATCAGTATTCAGACCAACAACTGGCCACCGCTATTCTGATGCTGTGAACCCGTTACCTGATCACTCCCACGCTCTGCGTGGGAACGATCAGTGTGAGGCTTAAGCTTGTTTGTAACCGCGCACTTCATCCACGCCACGGTTGGCCAATTGGTCAGCCCGCTCGTTGCCATGGTGACCGATGTGGCCACGCACCCATTTCCAGGTAACGTTGTGGCGATTGACCTGCTCATCCAGCAGCTTCCACAGATCAGCGTTTTTCACCGGTTCTTTCGCGGCGGTTTTCCAGCCGCGCTTCTTCCAGTTGTCCATCCACTCGTTGATGCCTTTCATCACGTACTGCGAGTCGGTGACCAGCAGCACGTCGCAGGAGCGCTTGAGTTCTTCAAGGCCACGGATCGCGCCCATCAGCTCCATGCGGTTGTTGGTGGTGTTGGCTTCGCCGCCCCACAGTTCTTTTTCAATGCCCTTGCACACCAGCAACGCGCCCCAGCCGCCAGGACCAGGATTGCCTTTACAGGCGCCGTCGGTGAAGAGTTCTACACTATCGCTCATGCCAATCTATCCAGAAAATGCGGTGGCTCGCCGATCGGTGATCGACGATGCCCGAGGCCGGGGCAAACCCGGCCGGGAAAATAAAAAGTGTATTACGGATCGATGCGGCGACGATTGACCTTGGCCATCGGCAATGGAATCAGCTTGCCCATCGGTTCACGCCGCTCCTGACGGACAGGCCGCAGGCCCACCACGATCTTGCGCGCAACCAATAAATAGAAGCCGCCACCCGAGAGTTGCCAGTCACCGGCCTTGCGCTCCCAACCGGCCAGACGAGCCTGCCAGGCGGGTGACGCAAGCGGCGGACGATAGCATCCGAAGCGGCGTTTCTCCAGCGCGAAACCCAGCAGGTTCAGCCAGTCACCGACCCGCGACGGGGAGATGCAGCGAGCCTTGCGCAAGGCGTCGTGAGCGAAAACGTGACGCAAACCCCAAGTGCTCCAGGGGTTGATCCCGACAATCAGCAGATGCCCGCCGGGCCGCACGCTGCTCGCCGCTTCACGCAGCAGACCGTGGGGCGACAGGCAGAAATCCAGCCCATGCTGCAACACCACCACATCGGCGGCATGCTCGCTCAACGGCCACGCCTGCTCTTCGCAGACGATCTCGACACCCGGCAACGGCGCGCCGAGCCGCACATTGCGCTGGACTTGCGGCGCCGACGGCGGCGTCTGGGCCGACGGGCCGTAATGCACCAGGTAGCCACCGAAGAACCGTCCCAACTCGTCTTCGAGCATGCGACGTTCTTCGTCCAGCAGAAATTGCCCGATGGGGCCGGACAGCCATTCACGGGCCGCGCTGATCAATGTCAGCCATTCAGGATCAGCCTGAGCGAACGCTTTATCGGTCATTGCATTCTCCAACGCGCCAGGAAGTTCTAAGATGCGCCATTGTTTTCCGCTTGGCGAATCCGACGATGATACAGATCAGTGCCCTTCCCGCCTTCACCGACAACTACATCTGGTTGTTACAAGACCACCGCACCCAGCGCTGCGCAGTGGTCGATCCGGGCGATGCCGCGCCAGTGCAGGCCTGGCTCGCAGCACATCCGGGTTGGGTGTTGAGTGATATTTTGATCACTCATCATCATCATGACCACGTCGGCGGCGTCGAGCAGCTCAAAAAAGCGACAGACGCGACAGTCTACGGTCCAGCCAGCGAAACCATCCCGCTGCGGGACGTGGCCCTCAAGGACAACGACCGCGTCAGCGTGCTGGGCTGGGACTTCGATGTCTTTGCCGTCCCCGGCCACACCCTGGGGCATATCGCCTATTACCATCACGGCTTGCTGTTCTGCGGTGACACCCTGTTTGCCGCCGGTTGCGGACGCTTGTTCGAAGGCACGCCGGAGCAAATGCATACCTCGCTGACGCGCCTGGCCGCGCTGCCTGAGGATACGCTGGTCTACTGCACTCACGAATACACCCTGAGCAACCTGAAGTTTGCCGCAGCGGTTGAACCGGGCAATCCGGACACCGCCGCACGTCTGGAAAAAGTCACCGCACAACGTGAAGCCGGAATCATGACGCTGCCCTCTACTCTGGCGCTTGAAAAGCTTACCAACCCGTTTTTGCGTGTCGACGAAACATCCGTTAAAGAAAAAGTGGACGAACGGAATGGACCCCAAAACCGGGCTCCGAGTGCGGTCTTTGCTGCTCTACGTGCTTGGAAAGATAAGTTCTAAGTAGCCATCACGTTGGTACAAAAATTCTGAATGGTTGACCGCAGGGGGTACGCTTTCTAGAATCGCCCGACATTTTTGCCCGGAACTTACTTCCAGCCAATGTCGTCATCTATTCGTAAAGCCATCAATTCAGACGCATTGACCCGCTTGGCTCAAGCCATCGCGGTGGCTGTGTCCGCCACTTTGGCGGGCTGCTCAAGCCATGTGCCGCAGACCGACGCGACACACACTCCGAACATCGCCGCCCGGGCCAAGCAGAAACCTATCTGGCTCAGCGAAAAACCGACTCCACAAATTCCACAAGATGTCTGGGAACGCATGCGCCAGGGCTTCCAGTTGCAGGACAACGTGGGTGTCAACCCGCGCATCGAGCAACAGCGCCTGTGGTTCGCCAGCAACCCGTCCTTCCTCGAAAACGCCGGCGAACGCGGCAGCCTCTACATTCACTACATCGTCGAACGCCTTGAAGAACGCAACATGCCGCTGGAACTGGCGCTGCTGCCGGTGATTGAAAGCGCCTACAACCCAATGGCCTATTCCCGGGCCAACGCGGTTGGCTTGTGGCAATTCATCCCTTCCACCGGGCGTTACTTCAACCTGCGTCAAACCCGTTTCTATGATGGCCGTCGCGATATCACCGCCTCGACCACCGCGGCCATGGATTACCTGACCCGCCTGCACGACATGTTCAACGGCGACTGGCTGCTGGCCCTGGCGGCCTATAACGCTGGCGAAGGCACGGTCAGCCGGGCCATCGAGCGTAACGAAAAGCTCGGCTTGCCGACCGATTACTGGAACCTGCCGCTGCCGGCCGAAACCCAGGCCTACGTGCCGAAGCTGCTGGCCTTGTCGCAAGTGGTGCTGGCACCTGAAGCCTACGGCGTGAACCTGAACCCGATCGCCAACGAACCGTACTTCCAGGTCGTCGAAATCAACCAGCGCATGGACCTGTCCAAGGTCGCCGCGGTGGCAAACATCGACGAAGACGAACTGTTCCAGCTCAACCCGGCCTTCAAGCAGCGCACCACCATCGATGGCCCCCAGCATTTGCTGGTGCCAACGTCCAAGGCGCAGTTGTTGACCGCCAGTCTCTCGACCATGCGTCCTGAAGAGTTGATCAGCAAGAAGCCGCTCAAGCCGGTATTCGAAGGCTCGGACGACTCCGAACTCGCCAGTCTCAAACGCGCTTACCGTGTTAAACGCGGCGACAACCTCGGCACCATCGCCAAGGCCAACAAGGTCGACATCAAGGACCTGCAGCGCTGGAACAAGCTGACCGGCAAAAACCTCAAGGTTGGCCAGACACTGGTCATGCAGGACACTGCCAAGCGCTCTTCCGGACGCGTCAACACTGTCGTAGCCGCGAACAGCAAAGCTGACAAACAGAAGCCGCAGACCCAATACAAGGTAAAGCAAGGCGATTCGCTGTACATGGTAGCCAAGCGTTTCAACGTTGAAATGCAGCACCTCAAGCGCTGGAACCCACGTGTTGGCCAGGCGCTGAAGCCTGGCCAGATGCTGACGGTGGCTTCCCCACGCTAAAATAAGCCCCTGATTTCAGGGGCTTTTTTTGGCCCAAGGGTCCACCCAACCCTTGTAGCAGCTGGCGAAGCCTGCGTTCGGCTGCGCAGCAGTCGCAAAACCTGAGTTCGCGGTAGCCCTGAAACACCGCACCGTCTGAATTAACGACTGCTTCGCCCGAGCGCGGACCGAGCCGAACGCAGGCTTCGCCAGCTGCTACAGGGAGTCCATTGGCACAATTAACGGCGCGTTAAACCGCTGGCTTTTTCCTGTCGATACAAGCTGTTACTGTACGGGCCACAAAGCCCAAGCCGCCTGGATCGGATTCCTGACTTGAAGCGTCCCCTCCTTCTGCTCCTGATCAGCCTGGCCTTGAGCTCCCCCGCAAGCGCGACGATCAGCGAAAGCCATGGTTATGCGCAGTTCGGCACGCTCAAGTACCCGGCCAGATTTACCCACTTCGACTGGGTCAACCCGCAAGCGCCCAAGGGCGGTACGTTGCGGGTGATGGCGTTTGGCACCTTCGATACGCTCAACCCCTACACGTTCAAGGGTTCAAGCCCGGTTTCCACGCCGAATTTTCTGCAATACGGCATCAACGAGCTCAATGAACCGTTGATGATCGGCACCGGCCAGTACGCGCCGTCCGGCGATGAACCGACCTCCAGCTATGGTCTGATCGCCCAATCGGTGGAGTACAGCGAGGACCGCAGCTGGGTGGTGTTCAATCTGCGCCCGGAAGCGCGTTTCCACGATGGCACGCCGATTACCGCCTATGACGTGGCGTTCTCCTACCGTTTATTGCTCAAGGAAGGCCATCCGCAATACCGCACCAACCTTCAAGAAGTGTCGCGGGTCGACATCCTCAATCCGCAGCGCATTCGTTTCGTCTTCAAGCGCGCCGGCAATCCGTTGCTGATCCTGCGCCTGGGCGAATTGCCGGTGCTGCCCCAGCATTACTGGAAAGGTCGTGACTTCAAGGCCACCACCTTCGAACCGCCACTGGGCAGCGGGCCGTATCGCATCACGTCGGTCGAGCCTGGACGGCAGATCGTTTTCGAACGGGTCAAGGACTACTGGGGCAAGGACCTGCCGGTCAATCGCGGCAAGTACAACTTCGACCGCATGGAAGTCGAGTTCTATCGCGACAGCGACGTGGCCTTCGAAGCGTTCAAGGCCGGTGAGTTCGACATCTACATCGAGCACCAGGCAAAGAACTGGGCCAACGGATACAACTTCCCGGCCGTGCGCCGTGGCGATGTGATCAAGTCACAAATCGCGCACCAGATCCCGACTCAGAGCCAGGGCCTGTTCATGAACACCCGGCGGCCAACCTTCACCGAGGCCAAGGTCCGCGAAGCGCTGGGGCTGATGTTCGACTTCGAGTGGACCAACCGCACGCTGTTCAGCGGCGCCTACAAGCGCGCCATGAGTTATTACCCCAACAGCGAGTTCTCCGCCACCGGGCTACCGGTCGGTCACGAATGGCTGTTGCTCAAGCCCTATCGCGATCAGTTGCCCGCCAAGCTGCTCACCGAGCCGTTCAGCCTGCCGCAGACCGAAGGCCGCGGCATTCCGCGGGAAACCATGCGCAAGGCCCTGGAGCTACTCGCCGAGGCCGGCTGGAAGCTCAACGGTCAACGGCTACAGAACACCATCGGCCAACCGTTGCGCCTGGAGATCCTGCTGGTCAACCCGAATCTGGAGCGCATCCTTCAGCCTTACGTCGAGAACCTCGCCAGCATCGGCATCGATGCGCGGCTACGCACGGTCGATCGCGCCCAGTACAAGCAACGCCTCGATCAGTTCGATTTCGACATGATCCTGATGACCCTCAACCAGACGCTCAGTCCGGGCCTGGAACAATGGCAGTACTTCCATTCCAGCCAGGTCGGGGTCAAGGGCAGCAAAAACTACGCCGGTATTGCCAATCCGGTGGTCGACCATTTACTCGAACAATTGCTCGCCGCCCAGACCCGCGATGAACAGGTCGCCGCCGGCAAGGCCCTGGACCGGGTGTTGCTGTGGCAGCACTACATCATTCCCAACTGGTACCTCAATTATCACCGCCTGGCCTACCGCAACCGGTTTGCCTTCGTCACCACGCCGCCCTACACGTTGGGCCTGAGCGCATGGTGGCTGAAATCTTCGGAGAAAGATCGATGAAACCCGTACGCACCCTGCTCTTGCAGGCCAGCGGTCTGTTGTTCGCCGGGCTGGCCTGCGCCGCCCCGCAACATGCCCTGACCCTGTACAACGAGCCGCCGAAATACCCGGCCGATTTCAAACATTTCGATTACGTGAACCCGGACGCACCCAAGGGTGGGATCTTCCGTCAGGCCGGTTTCGGCGGCTTTGACAGCCTCAATCCCTTCATCAACAAGGGTGTCGCGGCCGACGACATCAGCATGATCTACGACACCCTGGCCAAACAGGGCCTGGATGAACCGTTCACCGAGTACGGCCTGGTCGCCGGCAAGATCGAAAAAGCCCCGGACAACAGCTGGGTGCGTTTCTACCTGCGCCCCGAAGCGCGCTTCCACGACGGGCATCCGATGCGCGCCGAGGATGTGGTGTTCAGTTTCCAGACCCTGATCAAGGACGGCGCGCCGCTGTTCCGCGGTTACTACAGCGATGTCGAGGAAGTGGTCGCTGAAAATCCACTGACGGTGCTGTTCAAGTTCAAACACAACAACAACCGTGAGCTGCCGCTGATCCTCGGCCAGTTGCCGGTGTTGCCCAAGCATTGGTGGGCGACGCGCGATTTCACCAAGGGCAACCTGGAGATACCGTTGGGCAGCGGCCCGTACAAGGTCAGCGAAGTCAAGGCCGGGCGTTCGGTGCGTTATGAGCGGGTCAAGGATTACTGGGCCAAGGACCTGCCGGCGAACCGCGGGTTCTACAACTTCGACGTGATGACCACCGACTACTACCGCGACAACACCGTGGCCCTGGAAGCACTCAAGGCCGGGCAGTTCGATTACTGGCTCGAAATGGCAGCCAAGAACTGGGCCAACGCCTACAACATTCCGGCCGTCACCGAGGGCCGGTTGATCAAGGAACAGATCCCCAACGGCAACCCCACCGGCATGCAAGGCTTTGTATTCAACCTGCGCCGCCCGGTGTTCCAGGACGTGCGCGTGCGCCAGGCCCTGACCCTGTTGCTGGACTTTGAGTGGACCAACAAGCAACTGTTCAACGGTGCCTACGCGCGCACCCGCAGTTATTTCGAAAATTCGGAAATGGCGGCCAGCGGCCTGCCGGACGCCGATCAACTGGCGATCCTCGACCCGTTCCGCGGCAAGATTCCCGAGCAGGTGTTCAGCGAGGCGTTCCAGAACCCGGTGACTGACGCCAGCGGCATGATCCGCGCCCAGCAGCGCAAAGCTTATCAACTGCTGCAAGAGGCGGGCTGGCGGATCGTCGATGACAAGATGGTCGACACCAATGGCAAACCGGTGACCATCGAATTTCTATTGGCCCAGACCGAATTCGAGCGGGTGCTGCTGCCGTTCAAGCGCAACATGAGTGACCTGGGAATCGACTTGGTGATCCGTCGGGTCGACGTCTCGCAGTACATCAACCGCGTGCGCTCACGGGACTTCGACATGATCGTCGGCAGCTTCCCGCAGTCCAACTCTCCGGGCAATGAACAGCGTGAATTCTGGATGTCTGACGCCGCCGACAAACCCGGCAGCCGCAATTCCATGGGCCTGAAAGACCCGGTGGTGGACCAGTTGGTCGAGCAACTGATCAACGCCGATTCGCGCAAAAGCCTGGTGGCCCACGCCCGCGCACTGGACCGCGTGCTGCAATGGGGTTATTACGTGATCCCCAACTGGCACATCAAAACCTGGCGCGTGGCTTACTGGAACCACATCGGTCATCCGAAAGTTTCACCCAAGTACGACATCGGCATTAACACCTGGTGGGTCAAGCCAGACGCTACCCCGGCGATAGAAGTCGAAACCAAACTGCAAGCCGACCCTGCGGGCACGGAGTAATCAGATGCTGGCGTATATTTTTCGGCGACTGCTGCTGATCATCCCGACGTTGCTCGGCATTCTGCTGATCAACTTTGTGATCATCCAGGCCGCCCCCGGCGGGCCGGTAGAGCAGATGATCGCCAAGCTCGAAGGCTTCGAAGGCGCCACCAGCCGCATTGCCGGCGGCGGTGCCGAAGTCTCGGTGGCCGGCTCCGCCTATCGCGGCGCCCAGGGCCTGGACCCGATGCTGGTCAAGGAAATCGAGCACATGTACGGCTTCGATAAATCGGCGCCGGAACGCTTGTGGATCATGATCAAGAACTACGCCACGCTGGATTTCGGCGACAGCTTCTTCCGTGACGCCAAGGTCATCGACCTGATCAAGGAAAAGATGCCGGTGTCGATCTCCCTCGGGCTGTGGAGCACGCTGATCATGTACCTGGTGTCGATCCCGCTGGGGATTGCCAAGGCGACGCGACACGGCAGCCACTTCGACGTCTGGACCAGTTCGGCAATCATCGTCGGCTATGCGATCCCGGCGTTCCTGTTCGCCATCCTGCTGATCGTGGTCTTTGCCGGTGGCAGCTATTTCGACTGGTTCCCGCTGAGAGGACTGACCTCCAACAACTTCGACGAGTTGAGCATGGGCGGCAAAATTCTCGATTACTTCTGGCACCTGGCACTGCCGGTGACGGCGCTGGTGATCGGCAACTTCGCGACCATGACCCTGCTAACCAAGAACAGCTTCCTCGACGAAATCAACAAGCAGTACGTGGTCACCGCCAAGGCCAAGGGCCTGACCAATCACCGCGTGCTCTACGGCCATGTGTTCCGCAACGCCATGCTGCTGGTGATCGCCGGGTTCCCGTCGGCGTTTATCGGCATCTTCTTCACTGGCTCGTTGCTGGTGGAGGTGATCTTCTCCCTCGACGGCCTCGGGCTGATGAGTTTTGAGGCCGCGATCAACCGTGATTACCCAGTGGTCTTTGGCACGCTGTTCATCTTCACCCTGTTGGGATTGGTGGTGAAACTCATCGGCGACCTCACCTACACCTTTGTCGATCCGCGTATCGACTTCGAAAGCCGGGAGCATTGAGATGAACCTGTCCCCTCTCAATCGCCGACGTTTCGAACTGTTCAAGGCCAACAAGCGTGGCTGGTGGTCGCTGTGGCTATTTCTACTGCTGTTCGGGCTGAGCCTCGGCGCCGAGCTGATTGCCAACGACAAACCGCTGGTGGTGCACTACGACAACGGCTGGTACTTCCCGGCGCTCAAGCGTTACCCGGAAACCACCTTCGGCGGCGAATTCCCGCTGGAAGCCAACTACAAGAGCCCGTACATCCGCGAACTGCTCAAGGAAAAAGACGCCTGGGTCCTGTGGGCGCCGATTCCCTACAGCTATCAAAGCATCAACTACGACCTGAAAGTCCCGGCACCTGCGCCACCCTCGACAGACAATCTGCTGGGCACTGACGATCAGGGGCGCGATGTGTTGGCCCGGGTGATTTATGGCTTCCGGATTTCGGTGCTGTTTGCCCTGACGCTGACCATTCTCAGCTCGATCATCGGCGTGATTGCCGGGGCCTTGCAGGGTTTCTACGGCGGCTGGGTGGATTTGGCCGGGCAGCGCTTTCTGGAGATCTGGTCCGGGCTGCCGGTGTTGTATCTGCTGATCATTCTCGCCAGTTTCGTGCAGCCGAACTTCTGGTGGTTGCTGGGGATCATGCTGTTGTTTTCGTGGATGAGCCTGGTGGACGTGGTCCGCGCCGAATTCCTGCGAGGGCGTAATCTGGAATACGTGCGCGCCGCGCGGGCGTTGGGGATGCAAAACGGGGCGATCATGTTCCGCCACATTTTGCCCAACGCTATGGTCTCGACCATGACCTTCATGCCATTCATCCTGACCGGCGCCATCGGCACCCTGACCGCCCTGGATTTCCTCGGCTTCGGTTTGCCGCCTGGTGCGCCGTCGCTGGGTGAACTGGTGGCCCAGGGCAAATCCAACCTGCAAGCGCCGTGGCTCGGCATGAGCGCGTTTGCCGTGCTGGCGTTGATGTTGAGTTTGCTGGTGTTCATCGGCGAGTCTGCTCGCGATGCCTTCGACCCGAGGAAGTGAAATGAATCAGGACAATCTGATCGAAGTGCGCGACCTGGCCGTCGAATTTGTCGTCGGCGAGCGCGTTCAGCGGGTGGTCGAAGGCGTGAGCTTCGATATCAAGCGCGGCGAAACCCTGGCGCTGGTGGGCGAAAGTGGCTCCGGTAAATCGGTGACGGCGCACTCGATCCTGCGGCTGCTGCCCTACCCGCTCGCCCGGCATCCGTCCGGCACTATCGAATACTCCGGGCAAAACCTGCTGAGCCTGAAAGAGAAAACCATCCGCCACATCCGCGGCAACCGGATCGCGATGATCTTCCAGGAGCCGATGACCTCGCTCAATCCGCTGCACTCGATCGAGAAGCAGATCAACGAGGTGTTGGGCGTTCACAAAGGCCTGATCGGCAAAGTCGCGACCAAGCGCACCCTGGAGCTGCTGGAAATGGTCGGCATCCCGGAGCCCGAGAAACGCCTCAAGGCGCTACCCCATGAATTGTCTGGCGGCCAGCGGCAGCGGGTGATGATTGCCATGGCCCTGGCCAACGAGCCGGAACTGCTGATCGCCGACGAACCGACCACCGCGCTGGACGTGACCGTCCAGCTGAAAATCCTCGAATTGCTCAAGGAATTACAGGCCCGGTTGGGCATGGCGCTGCTACTGATCAGTCACGATTTGAACCTTGTGCGAAGAATTGCGCATCGCGTATGTGTCATGCAGCGCGGTTGCATCGTCGAACAGGCATCGTGCGAAGAGTTGTTCCGCGCACCGCAGCATCCGTACACTCGGGAACTGCTGGCAGCGGAGCCCAGCGGCAAGCCGGCAACCAATGTAATTGGCCCGCCGCTGCTGCAAGTCGAGGACCTGAAAGTCTGGTTCCCGATCAAGAAAGGCTTTCTGAAAAAGACCGTCGACCACATCAAAGCGGTCGACGGAATCAATTTCAGCCTGCCTCAGGGCCAGACCCTGGGGATTGTGGGAGAAAGCGGTTCGGGCAAGTCGACACTGGGTTTGGCGATTTTGCGGCTGATCGGCAGCAAAGGCGCCATCCGTTTTGAAGGCAAGCAGCTAGACTGCCTGACGCAGCAACAGGTTCGACCGTTGCGCCGGCAGATGCAGGTGGTGTTTCAGGACCCGTTTGGCAGCCTGAGCCCACGGATGTGCGTGAGCCAGATCGTCGGCGAAGGCCTGCGGATCCACAAGATGGGCACCGAGGCGGAACAGGAACTGGCGATTATTGCGGCACTCAAGGAGGTAGGTCTGGACCCGGAAACCCGGCACCGCTACCCCCACGAATTTTCCGGTGGGCAGCGGCAGAGAATCGCCATTGCCCGGGCTTTAGTGCTAAAACCGGCGTTGATTCTGCTGGACGAGCCGACATCGGCCCTCGACCGGACAGTGCAACGCCAAGTGGTGGAGCTTTTGCGTTCACTGCAAACCAAGTACAACCTGACGTATCTGTTTATCAGCCATGACCTGGCTGTCGTCAAAGCGCTGAGCCACCAGTTGATGGTGGTCAAGCAAGGCCAAGTGGTCGAACAGGGAGACGCGCAAAGTATTTTTGCGTCCCCCAAACATCCGTATACACAGCAGTTGCTGGAAGCCGCTTTCCTGGCCCCAGCCACTGCGCAATAACCTGAAAGAGAGGAGCAACACATGGGTTTTCTCGCCGGTAAGCGCGTACTGATCGTCGGTGTCGCCAGCAAGCTGTCCATCGCATCCGGCATCGCTGCCGCCATGCATCGCGAGGGCGCTGAGCTTGCCTTCACTTATCAGAACGACAAACTCAAGGGTCGTGTCGAAGAGTTCGCACAAAGCTGGGGTTCCAACCCTGACCTGTGCTTCCCGTGCGACGTGGCCAGCGATGAAGAAATCGCCAAGGTTTTCGTTGAGCTGGGCAAGAAGTGGGACGGCCTGGACTGCATCGTGCACTCCGTCGGCTTCGCCCCGGGCGACCAACTGGATGGCGACTTCACCGAAGCCACCACCCGTGAAGGTTTCCGCATCGCTCACGACATCAGCGCCTACAGCTTCGTGGCCCTGGCCAAAGCCGGCCGCGAAATGATGAAAGGCCGCAATGGCAGCCTGCTGACCCTGTCGTACCTGGGTGCAGAGCGCACCATGCCGAACTACAACGTGATGGGCATGGCCAAGGCTTCCCTGGAAGCTGGCGTTCGTTACCTGGCCGGCTCCCTGGGCCCGGACGGCACCCGCGTCAACTGCGTATCGGCTGGCCCGATCCGCACCCTCGCCGCTTCCGGCATCAAGAACTTCCGCAAGATGCTGGCCGCCAACGAAGCGCAAACCCCGCTGCGTCGTAACGTCACCATCGACGAAGTCGGCAACGCCGGCGCCTTCCTGTGCTCGGACCTGGCGTCCGGCATCAGCGGCGAAATCATGTATGTGGACGGTGGCTTCAACACCACGGCCATGGGCAGCCTGGAAGAGTAATCTTCGGTCAGCCCACTAAAAAACCCGCCTCTTGAGGCGGGTTTTTTTGTGCCTGTTATGTAGGAGCCGAGCTTGCTCGCGATGACGGTCGAATAGCCAATAATGATGTCGCCTGACACACCGTCATCGCGAGCAAGCTCGGCTCCTACAGAGGACCGTGGTTTAAGTCAGGCATCGCGCAAACAGCTGCTGGATCGGCTGCGTGCGCTGGCTATAGCGCTGCAACAGGACGATCTCCCGGTAAAACGTCAATTCCCCCAACGGAATGATCCGGACCTTCGCCCCATGCTCAAGCCAGAGCCCCGCCTCGGGAAGCAGCGACACACCTAACCCGCATTCAACCATCTTCACGATGGCTTCCAGCTCATCCAGCTCCAAAGCCACCTGCACATCAATCTGTTGCTCACGCAAAAACCGCGTCACCAATCTTCCGCCAAACGAATTGCGGTCGTAGCGCACATGCGGATGGCTCGCGAGGATCTGCAACGGCTCATCGTCTTCCAGGTCCGCTGGCACGATCAATACAAACGGTTCCTTGCGGATGACCTGCGCTGACAGTTCTTTGGGCAACTCGAACGGCGGCTTGATCAGGATCGCCAGATCCACCTCACCGGTGTCCACCTGACTCAACAGGTTCAGCGACACGCCG
Source organism: Pseudomonas sp. Irchel s3h14 (assembly GCF_900187425.1). GTDB lineage: Bacteria > Pseudomonadota > Gammaproteobacteria > Pseudomonadales > Pseudomonadaceae > Aquipseudomonas. Next base: position 119,954 of record NZ_FYDJ01000004.1, on the reverse strand, counting down.
GGCACCAGTTTCGGCTCCAGCAACGGCGCCTGTTGCCTCAGTCGCAGCAACGCCTGGGGCAGCAGGCCGGTCTGGGCCGTGGCCACCGCGCCTATTTTCAACTCGCCGCGATACTCACTGACATCATCGCTGACCGCCATCCGGCTGAAGGTCTCCAGCATTTCCCTGGCCATCGGCAACGCCCGCTGGCCTGCCGCATTGAGCAAGGCCTGACGTCCGGTGCGGTCAAACAAACGAATGCCCAGGGCCTGTTCCAGATTGCGAATCTGCGCGCTGACAGCCGACTGGGTCAGGCCGATGTGCATCCCGGCCGCGGCAAAAGTGCCGTAGCGCGTCACCGCAATAAAGGTTTTCAGTTCGCGCAGCATGGCGTTCTCGATTGATCGAAATAATTTGAGCTCGATGCAAAAATTATCGTCTTTTAATCAAAAAGCACAGAGCTAAACTCAATCTGAACCCACACAGCCGAGGCACATCCGATGCAACTCTCCCCTTTTCACCTGGCCATCCCGGTCTACGACCTGACGGCCGCGCGCAATTTTTATGGCCAAGTGTTCGGCCTGGAAGAAGGTCGCTCAAGCGATCATTGGGTCGATTTCAATTTTTTCGGCCATCAACTGGTCATTCACCTGGCGCCGAAAAACGCCTCTCAAGAAGCCGCGCACACCAATGCTGTCGACGGTCATGACGTGCCGGTGCCGCATTTCGGCGTGGTGTTGGGAATGGCGGAATGGGAGGCTCTGGCCGAGCGATTGAAAGCCCTCGACACCCGATTCGTGATCGAACCGGGCATTCGCTTTCAGGGCCTGGTAGGTGAGCAAGCGACAATGTTTCTCTTCGACCCTTGCGGCAACGCGCTTGAGTTCAAGGCATTCAAGGATGTGGCTCAGTTGTTTGCCAAGTGAACGCATCGGCCTGTGCCATCAGCTCCTCGATCGAGCCGGGAAGCTGAGGATTGCATTCGAGTTGTCCGATGCTGAAGTGGATGTCATAACCGCGATGCACCGTGGCATTGCGCTCTTCGAGTATTTCTTCGAGTCGCGCCCTGATCGCGGGAATCTCCACAATGCTTGAGCCGGTCAGCAACGCAACGAATTTGTCGCTGCCCAGCCGGCCGATCACATCGCTCTCGCGAAAGGCTATTCGCAGCACATCAGCGAAGGTTTTCAGGGCGTTGTCGCCCTCGGCACGTCCATAGAGATAGTTGATGTGCTTGAAGTCATCAATATTGAAGAGCAGCAGCGTCGCTGGCTTTTTCAGCTGGTGGCAGACATCCAGCCCTTGTTGGGCCAGCGCTGTAAAACCGTGTCGGTTGGAGAGCAGCGTCAACTCGTCCATGCTCGCCATCTGCACGCCCATCAGCTCCTCCTCGGCCTTGCGGGCCAGGTCACGCAGCAGCTCGCGCTCCTGCAATGGCGTGCGCAACGGGTCGGCGCATGCGCCTGGTTTTACCGGTTTGCCTGGGATCAGCATTACTCACTCCATTGGCGGGTATATTTCTTAGAGTCGTCCATACCCGGTTTGACTCCCTGTTAACGGACCGCCGGTCAACTACCCACGACCGGACATGGCCCTCCCGCGTCTGCCCAGCGTTTGAACTGGGTGACGAAAATATCGTGCGGCACCGGGACCGGCGCCCTTCCCTGACCCGGATTCCAGCCCCAAAGCACCAGTTTGTCGTCGCTGACATGCTTGATCAGCGCGGCGAAGTCGCGGTCACCGTTGCTGGAACGGTCCTTGATCATTGCGCACAACTGGTCGGCCGGCAGCCCGATCCAGGCCATTTTGTGCGCAGCGGGCGGCAGGCTCCAGTGCGGCGCCCCCGGCGGTGCGTGAGCGCCGTAACTGGCCGGCGGATTACGCTCGGCGTGGCAGGTAGCGCAGGGCAAACCCGCCGCACCCTTGCCGTCCATGCCCCGCACGACGTTCATCGCGTGGGGAATCCCGGCGTCGAACTGCAACGGCGAATCGCCCGGGATATGACAGTTCTGGCAGCGCGGGCTCTGAAAGACCTTTTGCACGGTATCGAACGCTTTGATGGCCTCCTTATCGTCAGCGAACAGGTGCTCGGCGTAGGCGATCAGGCCGATCAACACCACCGCGCCAAGAATCAGATGTCGTCTCATCTCACCCCCCCGACAGTTGCAGCGGCAGCTCCCGCAAGCGCTGGCCGGTCAGGGCGAACACCGCGTTGGCCACTGCCGGCGCCGTGGGCGGCACACCGGCCTCGCCGATGCCGCCGGGTTTGTCGCTGCTGGGCACGATATGCACTTCCACCACCGGCATTTCGTTGAGCCGCAGCACTTGATAGTCGTGGTAATTGGACTGCACCACCTGCCCGTTCTTGAAGGTCAGTTTGCTGTGCAAGGTAAACCCGAGGCCGAAGGTGATGGCCGATTCCAATTGCGCCGCGATGCTCATCGGGTTGACCGCAATGCCGCAATCCACCGCACACACCACCCGGTGTACGCGGATCGCCAGGTTGTCCTGGGACACCTCGGCCACCTGGGCGACGTAGCTGCCGAAAGACTCATGCACCGCGACACCCAACGCATGGCCGTCCGGCAGTGGCGCCTTCCAGTTGGCTTTCTCGACGGCCAGGTTCAGCACGCCGAGATGCCGTGGATGATCCTTGAGCAAGGTTCGTCGGTACTCGACCGGATCCTTGCCGGCCGCCTCTGCCAGTTCGTCGATCAGCGACTCCATCACGAACGCGGTGTGGGTGTGCCCTACCGAACGCAGCCAGAGCACGCGGATGCCGGTTTGCGGCGAATGCAGATCAACCTGGTGATTCGCCAACCCCTCAAGGTACGGACTGTCGGCAACCCCTTCGACAGAGGTCTTGTCGATGCCATTCTTGACCATGCTCGCCTCGAATGACGTGCCCGCCATGATCGACTGCCCGACCATCACATGCTTCCAGGCGATCGGCAGGCCGTCGGCATCGAGGCCGATGCGGGCCTGATGGAGGAACGCCGAGCGGTAGTAGCCACCGCGAATGTCGTCCTCCCGGGACCAGACGGTTTTCACCGGCGCGCGCGCTGCCTTGGCGACTTCCACGGCTTCTGCGACAAAGTCCGAGGTCGGATTGGCGCGGCGGCCGAAACCACCGCCCAGAAACTCGGTATGTATTTCCACTTGCTCGGGTTTGAGCCCGGTGATTTTACCGGCGACCATTTGATCCAGCGTCTGAAACTGGGTACCGGTCCAGATTTCGCATTTGTCTTTGCTGATTTTCACTGTGCAGTTGAGCGGCTCCATCGGCGCATGGGCCAGGTACGGCACGCTGTACTCGACATCGATGGTCTTCAACGCTTTACCCAGACCCGCCGCGACATCACCGGCCTGACTGGCCGAAGCGCCAGGGGTGGCGGCGAGTTTGCGGAAGCTTTCCAGCAGTGTCTGACTGTCGAGCCCGGTGTTTGGCCCCAGATCCCAGTCGACCTTCAACGCATCGCGCCCCAGCTTCGCCGCCCAGTAATGATCGGCAATCACCGCCACCCCGGTGGGCACCTGCACCACTTTGTGCACGCCCGGGATCGCCAGTGCTTCGGCGCCTTCGAAGGATTTGACGCTGCCACCGAACACTGGTGAACGCGCGACCATGGCGGTCATCAGGCCGTCGAACTGCACGTCCATGCCGAACTTGGCGCGGCCGGTGATTTTCTCCGGCGTGTCCAGGCGCTTGGTCGGCTTGCCGATGATTTTCCAGTCCTTGGACTCCTTGAGCTTGATCGACGCCGGATCCGGCACCGGCAGCTTGCCGGCGTCATCGGCCAGTTCGCCGTAGGTGGCGCGTTGGTCGCCGGCAATCACCACACCCGATTCGGTGCGAATCCCGGACGGAGCGACGTTGAAGCGTTTGGCCGCCGCGTCGATCAACATCAATCGCGCCGCTGCACCGGCCTGCCGGTAACGGTCGAACTCCATCCAGGTCGAAGTCGAACCACCGGTAATTTGCATCCCGCCAAATCCGGCCAGGCCATACTCGGCGGCCGAAGCCGGTGCATGTTCGACACGGATCTTCGACCAATCGGCGTCCAGTTCTTCGGCGATCAACATGGTCAGGCCGGTCCAGATGCCCTGGCCCATTTCCGAATGGCCGAGCAGTATGGTGACGCTGTTGTCATTGCCGATCCGTAAAAACGCATTGGGCGCAAAAACATTGCCTTGATTCTCGGCGCCGATCGCAAAGCGATGGCCACCGGGGATGACAAACGCCACCACCAGACCACCGCCCAGCACCGCGCTGCCCTTGAGGAAACTGCGACGTGACAGAGGATTGAGGCTGTTCATTGTTCGGACTCCCGTCAACGTGGCATCAACCGATCTCGGCGGCGCGTTTGACCGCTGCGCGGATCCGTGGATAGGTGCCGCAGCGGCAGATATTGCCGGACAGCGCCTGGTCGATGTCGCTGTCGGTGGGCTTGGGAATTTTCGCCAGCAACGCGGCGGCCGACATGATCTGCCCGGACTGGCAGTAACCGCACTGGACCACATCGAGTTCGGCCCAGGCTTGCTGCACCGGGTGCGAACCGTCGGTGGACAGGCCTTCGATGGTGAGGATTTTTTGCCCATGGGCCACGGCTGTGGCGGGGGTGACACAGGAGCGCATCGGCGCGCCGTCGACATGCACGGTGCAGGCGCCGCACTGGGCCATGCCACAACCGAATTTGGTGCCGGTCAGGTGCGCGACATCGCGCAGGACCCACAGGAGCGGCATGTCTGCGGGGACATCCAGCGCCTGGTCCTTGCCATTGATGTTGAGGGTCAGCATTGCGAATGTCCTCAGACTCACGGTGTTCTGAAGGGGCTCTCGTTAGGCCCCGCGATGAACGATAACGCGGTGTGTCAGACCTGACGCCATCGCGAGCAAGCTCGGCTCCTACAGGGTCGGCGTTATCCTTTCAGCTAAGCGCAAATTGCCGGGCGAGACGGGTTCATCGACCACCGGTCACACAAAGAAAACTGGAGTAACCCGCTCTGTGTAGCAGCTGCCGAGCCTGCGAGGCTGCGTTCGGCGACGAAGTCGTCGTGAAGTCAGGCTCTGCGGTGTGCCAGGAAAACTGCATGCGCAAGGTTTACGACGACTTCGTCGCCGAACGCAGCCTCGCAGGCTCGGCAGCTGCTACACGGAGCGGTTGGGGGTTTAGAAGTCGGTGGACACCGACAGCTCACGCCACGCCTGCAACTCCTCAGCGACGAAGGCGTTCTTGGCTTCGATCGCTGCGACACAGTCACTGCCCAGCGGTAAGCGCAGAGGGGCTTTTTGCGCTTGAACCAGGGTGATCATGGCTTGGGCGAGCTTGTCCGGATCGCCAGGCTGATTCAGGGTCACGGCCTTGGCAATTTTGCGCACCTCACCCGCCGTGCTGTCGTAGTCGGCAATCGAAGCCGGGGATTCGACCAGCGAATTACCTTCGAGGAATTCGGTACGGAAATAGCCTGGCTCGACAATGGTCACGTTAATGCCCAGCGGTGCCAGCTCGGCGTGCAGCGCCTCGCTCAAGCCTTCGACGGCAAATTTGGTCGAGCAATAGACGCCGAAGCCCGGACCTGACCTGTAACCACCCACCGATGAGAGATTGATCACATGTCCACGGCGAGCGGCGCGCATGTGCGGCAGGACGGCGCGAGTGACATTCAGCAAGCCGAAGACGTTGGTTTCATACACGCGGCGCACTTCATCGGCGCTGGCTTCTTCCACCGCACCGAGCACGCCGAAACCGGCGTTGTTGACCAGCACGTCGATGCGCCCGAAGTGGTCGATGGCCGCCTTGGCGACCGCAACGCCCTGGGCTTCGTGGGTCACATCAAGGGTGGCGGCCAGCAAACCTGGCTGCTCGCCAAAACGCTGGGTGATGCTGCTGGCGTCACGGGCAGTGGCGACCACGGCGTCGCCATTGGCCAGCGCGGCGGCAGCGATCTTGGCGCCGATACCGCGAGAAGCACCGGTGATCAGCCAGACACGTTTGAAGTTTTGGGAGGTGGTCATGATCGCGAATCCTTGTAGTCAGTTGGGGTAAGCACAAGGTACGCAGGAACATTGGTCGGAAAAATGCCCTCGTGTTACAAGCACTATGAAACGCTCTTTCATAATGGCGCCGATATGAATCACGACCCGTTTGATGGTTTGACCGAGTTTCTCGCGGTCGCCGAGCACAAAAGTTTCACCCTGGCCGCGACTCGGCTAGCCGTTACGCCCACCGCCGTCAGCCATGCGATGAAGCTCTTGGAACGACGCACCGGCGTGCTGCTGTTTCAGCGCACCACGCGCCGAGTGGCACTGACCGAAGCCGGCGCCAGTCTGTTTGCCCGCTTGCGTCCGGCGGCCAGTGAAATCGATGAGGCGCTGGCGGTGCTCAGCGGTTTCCGCGATCAGCCCATGGGCACACTGAGACTCACGGCCCCACGATTGTCCGGGGCTTTATTGATGGAGCCGCTGATTCCGCTGTTCCGCGAGGCCTACCCGCAAGTCACTCTCGATATTTCCCTGGACGACGCCACGGTCGACCTGATGGCCGGCGGCTTCGATGCCGGGATTCGCTTGGGAGAGTCGATTGAAAAAGACATGATCGCGGTGCGCCTGACACCTGACCTGCAATGGTCGGTGGTGGGCTCTCCGGCGTACTTCGCCAAGGCTGGCAAGCCGGTCATTCCAGAAGACCTGACCCGACATCAATGCATCGGCTTTCGCTTCTCGACTTCAGGCAGCGCCCATCGTTGGGAGTTTCGCCGCGAGGCTCGGGACTTTACCGTGGGCGTCAAGGGTGGTGTGATCGTCAATGACCGCCGGTTGTTGGTGGCGGCCGCTCGCAGCGGTTCGGGCCTGGCCTATGCCTGTGATCTGGAGATTGCCGACGAGTTGGCGGATGGACGCCTGGAGCGGGTGCTGCAACCCTTCGTGCCACTCAGCTCGGCGTTGTACCTGTATTTTCCCAGCCGCACCCAGACACAGCCGAAACTGCGGGCCTTTATTGATTTGGCTACCCGGTGGATCGCTGAAAAAGGAGGCCTGGGCGGTCGCTGAACCTTCGCCTTCAGGCCACGGCGACAACCAGATCTTTGCCCAACCGATGCTGCGCCAGAAGACGCATCACGTAGCCGATTTTGAGCAAGCGCCAGCAGCAACCGCTTTTGGACTGGGCATGCAAGCTTTTGGTGACCGGGTCGATGTCGAACATGCCCAGGTTTGCGTCACGGGTCAGTGCGGAAAAGGACGTGTTCAACACGAGCGTCGGGCTCTCGGGAAACTCTTTCGACTTGTCGATCTACGGTACGGCCAGACGACCCGAGGCTGACTACGCTGAAAGTCCAGCCTGAGAAATCCGTAGAGGAGCTACACCATGCACCGCGTTCAAAAACTCACGCCCTGCCTGTGGTTCGACAATCAAGCCGAGGAGGCCGCGAAGTTCTATTGTGCGATCTTCGATCATTCGAAAATCAGCGCCACCACTCACTACAGCAAGGCCGGTCAGGAGATCCACGGCAGGCCCGAAGGCTCGGTGATGACGGTCAGTTTCGAACTGGACGGGCAGAGTTTTACCGGCCTCAACGGCGGTCCCATATTCAAGTTCAATGAAGCGGTTTCATTTCAGGTCAATTGCCATACTCAGGAAGAAGTCGACCACTTCTGGGGGCGCCTGTCCGTGGGCGGGCCCGTTGAGGCCCAGCAATGCGGCTGGCTCAAGGACAAATTCGGCGTGTCCTGGCAGATCGTACCGGTGGCCCTGATGGACATGATGAAAGACCCTGACACGGCGAAATCCCAACGCGCCATGACGGCGATGTTGCAGATGAAAAAACTCGACATCGCAGCGCTGCAACGAGCCTTTGCCGGCGAGAGCTAATACACTGCGACGCTGACCTGCCAAGGACGCTGACCATGAAGCACGCCGTTGCCAAAGACGCTGACAAAGCCCCGCGCTTCTGGCGCGACGACGCCCTGCCCTTCATCGAAGCCCGCTCCATCGCCGACGGCCGCGAGGTCTGCTACACCCGGCATTCCCACGAGCACTTCTCCATCGGTGCGATCACGGCCGGGCGCAGTACCTACCTCCACGAGCAATCGGAGTTTCAGGTCAGTGCCGGCACCGTGGTGCTGATGAATCCCGGTGATGTCCACGCCTGCAATCCCATCGATGACCAGCCGTGGTCCTACCTGATGCTGTACGTCGAGACACCCTGGCTGACCGATTTGCAGCATCAGCTCGGCTTCAGCCAGGACTTGGCGTTTCGCCGGTTTTCCATCACCCATACTCACGACAGCGACCTGTTTGTCGGCCTGAAGGGTTTGTACGACACACTGGTCGATGCGCAGCAAGACGTGCTGCGCAAGCAAAGCGCGGCGGTGGAGTTTTTCACCGACGTGCAGCAGCGGCTCAATCCGATCGATCAACCGCTGCGCGAGCCCAATTTCAAACTGGAACGGGCGGCCGATTACATCCGCGACAACTGCACGCAAATGCTCAAGCTCGAAGACATTTGCGAGGCGGCCCAGCTATCGCCGTCCTACCTGATCCGTGCGTTCAAGCAGCATTACGGCATGACGCCCCACGCTTTTCTGGTTAACCGGCGTATCCAGTTCGCCCGCGATCAGTTGCGCAGCGGCAAGCTGATCGCCGATGTGGCGCTCGAAGCCGGGTTTGCCGATCAGGCGCATTTTCAGCGTGCGTTCAAACAGCATCTGGCGGCGACGCCTGGACAGTATCGGGGTTAAACGGGTTATTGCTGGTCAGCTCGGAGTCCTCTTAAACTTCATTCCTATGATTACATCTATAAACACATATCAATAAAACTATTCTCACCCGATTAAAACTGCACACTAGCAGCCCTTCCCGCTCTATTTATTAAGAGCGAAACATACAGACATATAAATACAATTACTTATTATCCCCTCATCCCCCACCATCAAAACCGCTCAACTTTCACCTAATTATTTTTTTAACACTCAAAAAAATTAACAACTTCCAGAAAGATTTTATCTAACTATGAAAACTCAAGACATCCTGTCCGAAAGCACTCCAAACGGCCGTCAAAAACAAGCAATCACTACCGTCGTCAGTCAAGCCCTTGGTAACGAGATAATCCAGGACCTCGGGTGGTCATGGAACAACATTGCGGCCACCTGCATTCCCGGTTCCGATTTCGATCAGGTTCATCGTTCCGCCAGTGTTTACTTGTACAACCTGACCCGACATCCCGACTTTCTGACAATCCGCACCTCGAAGTCCATACCGCCACACGCCGTTTTCCTCGTCGATGAAGGCGGCCGGCTGTATTACTCCTGGCCGAACTCCAGCACTCTGAACGATGCCACCACTGCCTGGTTTTCGCCCATGGACATCACTTCCCATGTGCTAGCCATTGCAACTATCAACGAAGAATTAAAACGGTTGGCGAACATGGCAAAGTTGACCGGCGGCTGGATAGCCACCGGCGATAAAGTGGTCGTCAGTCAATGGTTGCGCTTTCATGATTTGCCACTACCCACCGATGAAGAAAGTACCAAAGCGCTGATTGACCTGCTCAACTTCGCCGTTATGCCGGACCTGCCGGACACGGGTAACTACTGGGAGCTGCTGGACGCTCCAGAGGATTCGCCCTTCGAGTTAACCAAGAGTAAACGCGCGATTATTCGTGACATCACAGCGCAACTGACCGGCAACGAAATGCCGTTGGCCGAATACTTTGGCGCATCGCTGGTGTTGGAAAACGCAGGATCGGACAAGCAGCCACAGAGCCTCGAGTACCGCTTGCAACGGCTGATCAGCGATGCGCGCCTGCAGGATGAAACAGGGCAAAACTACATTGATGCGCTGGGTTGGTTCACCGACGAGTCAGGCCCCAAGGCGTCGAAACAATTTGTTGATCAGTTGCTGATCGCCGCCATGCTGCTGGACCTCGATCCCGAGATAGACACGGCCAACACGACGCTTGCAGGGTTCAACTTTTACTCCTCGGCCCAGGTTCAGCGCCGGCCTTGCGATGTCCGCAATGACCTGGAAGCGCATCTGATTCAGCGCTTCAAGCTCGATAAACTCATCGCCCCCCTGGTGGCCGAACTGGCATTGGCGGGTATGGCACCGGAGTATCTGGTGCGCGAACTACCCCCGTCGCTGGAGGTCGGAACCCCGGGCTGGGTCATCCTCTGCCAAGCCGTGGGCTTGGCCGAAAGCATTGTTCCCGGTTGCTCCCGGCGCATGACCTATGAACACTTGCTGGGCTTTAGCCCGATCTCGGGGCTCACCCCGCAACTCAATGATTTGCACGCCATGGCGGGGATTGACCCGGTCGTTACGTGGGCATTGATGAATGGACTGATCCAACGCGACGCGGACGGCAACCTGAGCTTCGAAACGATCAATAAAGGCATCAAGGCCTATAACGAGCATGTCGAGACGCTGTCTACCGCGCTTAACGCGATCAACAAGCCAATTCCCCGGCTCAAAGCCCTCGCATTGAAAGAGCTGACATCGGTCGTACCGGCCTGCGACCCTCATGAACGGCTGGTCAAACACCGGGGCTCCGGTGGCGGTGGCGGACGCGAAGTGTCGGTGTTGGACTTGTACATGAGCGACCAACTTCACACGCAAGACTGGGGGCGTACCAGGGGCCAAGATATTTATCAGGAGTTTCCCAGGCTCAAGCAGCTATACCCGGTTGCCGACCTATATGAAACAGCCGTGCACAATCACTACAGCGATCTGATATCCGGCCTGTCAACCACGATTCGCTATGTGTTTTCACAGTTGGAGGAATCCAACAGAAGATTTATCGAACATGGGCGATTGGCTATCTACCGCGTAGAAGCCTACAAACAGCATTTTTACGCAGGATCAATACCCGAGGCGACACGGGAGCGAACGGGCCGTTACGGCGTGATCATTTGTGCAGAATATCAAGGCACACTGGTTCGCTGCTTCGAGCTGTTCCCGTTGCGCTCTGAATGCCGGAGCGCGCCGGAACTCAGGGAGAAAGTCGGTCAATACCTGTTTACTTATGGACAGGACGGCATACGGGGCAACTTTATCGAAGACAACAGCTTTCAGAATGCACCACTGGATCTGGATGCCTACTTGGAAAACGCTGCGCCGCGCAGTGATACGACGTCTTCGGTATTCGTGCGCAAGATAGGTGAATTCGACAGTGCGTCGCACCCGACCCTCTCCAATAAACCGATGGCTTACTTCAACGCCGAGCGCATAAAAGCCATCAGCGACCTGATCGCTGAGCAGCATCCCTTCCTGACCGAAAGTGAACTGGCGGACATGGGCCGTGACAGCACGGAACAGGAACTGGCGTCGGAAAAGTTCGATGTCATCTTTAATACGCTGTTGAATTTGATCATTCCGTTCAAGGAATGCATCGAGGGTTTGTCTTCCGGTATTCCGGCCAGGCAGCGGGACGCGATCGCCAGTTGCGTAATGGACGCGGCGGCTGTTGCCTTTGTCTTTGCCAGCGTGCCGGCACAAGTGGGCAAGGCCGTTGGAAAGAGCGCGTCATTGGCCACAAAATTGTTGTCCGCATCCCGGATTGGCACGCGCACCGTCGTTTCCCTGTTGAACCCGCTGGACGGAATACCGACCCTGCTCAACGGCGGTGTAAAACTGATTGGCAGAGGCGCGATAAAATTCGCCGGCCATACTGCCGCTGCGGCGCATATCGTCAGGGCGCAGCTGTATCGCCTGACAGGCGCCCATTCCTACAATCTGCTGCGCGCCCTCTACCACACCGGTGCGGCTGCGCGGATCCGCATCAGCCTCGACACCGTAGCGCATGCGCGGGCGCTGTTTAAAAGCGATGGGCTCGAAACCGCTGAACATGTGCTCAAGCACCTGCAAGCCAATAGTGCAAAGTTGCCCAAGAACGTTCCCCAAACGGAGCTTCAGCATTTGCTTGAAGGCTCGTTGACCGACCTCGCACGCCAGTCTGACACCGCTCAATCGCTGAAGAAGGTCCTGGATTCGGACGTTGTCGATTCGTTGATACGCCAGCAAGCGCAAAAGTTTTCCCTGGATAACCTGCGACAGTTCAAGGATCACACGACACTGCCGGAGCTGTTCAACGACCTTCTGGAGGTGGAGTACAAAAACTTGACGGCCATGAATCAACATCAAAAAACATTGCTCGCTTCGGACCTTGGCAAAGCACCTTACAGCGGCTTTCTCGACGATGTGTCCTTTAACCCGGACCGCTTGACCGACAACGCTGATCGAGCCGCTGCCTGGATTCTCAAAGCGTCGAGCTCTCGAAACGAGGTTGATAACATCAGGACCTTGCTTCGCGAGTTCAGCGGTAATGGCAAGTCCCTGACCGACCCTGCCGTTTACAAAGAACTGCATCGGCGTCTGGTGCCCGAAGCGACAGATGCCTTGCGCAGCCCTACCGCTCAAGCACGTTACCCGTCCAACGTGTCGGGCGCAGCGATGCTGGAAAAACACCTGGCAGTCCTGGATTCGGCTCATGAGTACTTCGGCAAACAGATGCTGGGGGCATTCCTGGGCTACCACAGTTTTATCGACGGAAATGGCCGCACAGCGCGCGCCATCTATGCCATCGCGGAACTGCGAACCAATCGGTTCAACGCCCTGCCGCTACCGGTAGAAAATGCACTGAGCGGTCTGGGTTGATGCGCAGCGCCTAAGCCCGGATCAAATATCCCGCGCACACCACCAAGAGCAACGCCATGCTTCGGTTAAACAACCGCATGCCTTTGGCGTTGCTCAAATACCCGCGTAAAAACGTCCCGGCGTAGACCCAACTGCCGACCGACACGTAGCAAACCACCAGATACACCGCCGCAAACTGCCAGACCAGCCGCGCCTCGCCATCCGCCACAAAAGCGCCCATGCCGGCCACACAGGCCAGCCAGGCTTTCGGGTTGAGCCATTGCATGACGGCGCCGTACACCATCGACGGTGCCCGGCCTGACTCCTTCGCATCCAGATGCCCATTGTCGGCGGCCAACTTGAAGGCCATGTACAACAGGAACGCCACACCCGCCCATTGCACCACCTGCGTCAGCGCTGGCCATCGCTGCAACACCTCATGCAGGCCTAATCCCATCAACACCAACAACACAACGAAACCCAGCGTCGCCCCGGCCACATGCCTTTGACTGGCGCGAAAACCAAACTGCGCGCCGGAACTCAACGCCACGATGTTCACCGGCCCTGGGGTTATTGAGGCCACCAGTGCGAACGCCGCCATCGAGATAATCAGACTCATCACAGACCTTCTTCAATTCAGTTGAACGAGGCCTCAAGGTAAAGAGCGACCTGATGGCTGTATTGAACAAAACACCCCTCAGCTGTACCGCGACCGACGTCCACCACTGTATGGGTCAAGCCGCCCCACGCCTGTGATAAAAATACCGTTCCTGCTTTTGGAGCCCCGTCATGGACCTCGCCACCCTCACCCTGTTTCTTCCGGCCTGCTTCGCCCTGAACATGGCGCCCGGGCCGAACAACCTGTTGTCGGTCAGCAACTCGACCCGCTATGGCTACCGCATCGCCTGTGTCGCCGGGATCGGCCGGCTGCTCGCGTTCGCCGGCATGATCGCCCTCGCGTCGGCGGGGCTGGCGGTGGTGCTGCAAACGTCGGAGTTGTTGTTCTACGCGATCAAGATTCTGGGGGCGGCGTATCTGCTCTACCTCGCCTGGCAATTGTGGCGCGCGGATCCCGGGGCGGAAAACGTGGTGGCGGGCGCGCCGGTGGGGATGCTGGCGTTGGCTCGGCAAGAGTTCCTGGTGGCGGCCGGTAATCCGAAAGCGATCCTGATCTTCACCGCGTTCCTGCCCCAGTTCGTCGACTCGACCCAAGCCGTATCGCCGCAATTCGCCGTGTTGGGCGCGTTGTTCCTGATGCTGGAATGGATCGCCATCGGCGCCTACGCCTACATGGGCCTGCACATGCGCCGCTGGTTCGCCGAACCCCGGGGCAAGCGGCTATTCAATCGTTGCTGCGCGGGATTGCTGTCGGCGGCGGCTTCGGTGTTGCTGATGGCGCGCCGAGCCTGAGGTTATGGATTGACTGGACGCAATGCAGGTTCAAACTGCGTTTCATCCCGTCTCAATCTCCAACGAGCCTTGAATGAATCTGAACGTTGTCTACGCCCTTGGTGCTGCCGCTCTTTTTGGCGCGAGTACGCCATTGGCCAAGTTGCTGGGCCTGAACCTTTCGCCGATCCTTTTGGCCGGTTTGTTGTACCTGGGCAGCGGGCTGGGCCTGACGCTCGTCAGACTGTTGCGCGACCGGGGCTGGCAGCCCAGCGGCCTGAAATCGTCGGAGTGGCCATGGCTGATCGGTGCCATCGCTTTTGGCGGCGTGCTCGGGCCGGTGGCGCTGATGTTCGGTTTGACCCTGACCTCCGGCGCCACAGCCTCGCTGATGCTCAATCTCGAATCGGTATTGACCGCCGTCCTGGCCTGGGTGGTATTCAAGGAGAACGCTGACCGGCGCATCGTCGCCGGAATGCTGGCAATCGTCGCCGGTGGCTTACTGCTGGCCTGGCCGCAGAACCCGGCGCAGTCACAGGGCTGGATCGGACCGTTGGCGGTAGCGCTGGCCTGCGTCTGCTGGGCGATCGATAACAACCTGACGCGCAAGGTATCGGCCTCGGATGCGTTGTTTATTGCCGGCATCAAGGGGTTGGTCGCCGGGGCGGTGAACTGCTCTCTGGCACTGTTACTCGGCGCAAAACTGCCGCACATGACGGTGCTGGGGCCTACGTTGATCGTCGGTTTCCTGGGGTATGGCATCAGCCTGGTGTTGTTCGTTCTGGCGCTTCGAGGCCTGGGCACTGCGCGTACCGGCGCCTACTTTTCCACGGCACCTTTCCTCGGCGCGGCGATTGCCATCTTGCTGTTGAATGAACCCGTCACGCTGACGTTTTGGGCCGCTTCGCTGTTGATGGGCCTTGGGGTATGGATTCACCTCAAGGAACGTCATGCCCATGAGCATCAACATGAGGCGCTCAAGCATGCTCATCGCCACGTGCATGACGAGCATCATCAACATGAGCATTCGTTCCAGTGGGACGGGACCGAACCCCACAGTCACGAACATGAACACACACCGCTGCGCCACAGCCATCCACATTTTCCGGACATCCATCACCGACATAGGCATTAGGCAGTTCCTCATGACGAATGACTGGAATTCTCTGTCGATTTTCCGGTGGAGGCGTTGGGCGACGCGCCTTATGCTCACTTCATGAACCTACAAAACGCTTTGCTTCCGCCCCACGCCGAGATGGTTCGCGCCATGCTCGAACGAGACACCGCCTACGAGGGGGTGTTCTTTACCGCGGTCAAAACCACCGGCATCTTCTGTCGCCCCAGTTGCACCGCGCGCAAACCGAAGCCGGAGAATGTCGAGTTCTTCGCCCATGCCGATGAGTGCATGTCGGCGGGCTACCGCGCTTGCCTGCGCTGCAAACCACTGGACGCGGCGGCCATCGCGCCGGACTGGGTGCAGCGGCTGCTCAAATCGGTAGACGCCGACCCCGACCAGCGCTGGACCGATGCCCAGTTGCTGGCCGAGGGCATCGAGCCGCTGAAACTGCGCCGTTGGTTCAAGCAGCATTTCGGCATGACCTTTCACGCCTGGCTGCGCACCCGACGCCTCGGCATGGCGTTGGGCGGGATCAAACAGGGCGATTCCATCGACAGCGCGGCGTTCGACTCGGGCTACGAGTCCCTGAGCGGATTTCGCGATGCGTTTCAAAAGTCCTTCAACATCACGCCGGGCCGCGCCGCCAACAGCGAGCCGCTGCTGTTCACTCGCCTGACCACACCGCTGGGGCCGATGATCGCCATGGCCGAACGACGCGGCCTGGTGCTGCTGGAGTTTCTTGATCGGCCAGCGCTGACCAGGGAAGTCGAAGAATTGCAGAATCGATACGGCTATGCGGTCGCGCCAGGACATAACGCGCATTTGCAGCAGATTGAAGACGAGCTGACGCAGTATTTCGCCGGCAAACTCACTGACTTCAACGTTCCACTACACTTGCCTGGCAGCGATTTCGCCCGACAGGTCTGGGCCGAACTGGCGAAGATCCCGTACGGCCAGACCAGCACCTACGGCGCCATCGCGGCGCTATTGGGCAAACCCGGCGCCAGTCGCGCCGTGGGCCTGGCCAACGGGCATAACCGTCTCTCGATTGTCGTGCCCTGTCACCGGGTGATCGGCGCGGACGGCTCGCTGACCGGCTATGGTGGAGGACAACCGCGCAAGGCGTTCCTGCTCAGGCTGGAAAAAGCGGCGGTGCAGATCACGCAACAACTCGCATTCTGATTACTTTCCGGCTCTCTCAATCAGTCATAAGGAAGGACATTCGATGGACAACCTATTTCACCAGTTGCACCACGACGGCTTGCTGATCCTCACCAACGTCGCCGATGCCGCCGGGGCGCGCATCGTGGAACAGCTGGGCTGTAAAGCCGTCGCCACCAGCAGCGCGGCAGTCGCCTGGGCTCACGGTTATCCGGATGGCAATGCCCTGCCCCTTGAGCGCCTGATATCAACGGTCGAGTCCATCGCCCGGGTGATCTCGGTGCCGTTGACCGTGGACATCGAGGCCGGTTATTCCGATGACCTGACGCGGGTGGCCGACCTCATCGATGCGGTGATTGCCGCCGGGGCCGTCGGGATCAATATCGAGGACGGTGCGTCCCCGCCCGAGCTTCTGGTGCGCAAGATCGAAATCGCTCGGCAGGTTGCCAGTCGCCGAAATGTGAAGCTGTTCATCAACGCCCGCAGCGATGTGTATCTCAAGAGCCTGGTGCCCGCCGAAGATCGCGTGGCAGAGACGCTCAGGCGCGCCGCGTTGTATCAGGCGGCCGGTGCCGATGGTTTGTTCGCGGCTGGCGTCACGGCTGAGTACGAAATCGCTGCGCTGTGCCAGGGCACTCCGTTGCCATTGAACGTCCTCGGGCTCCCCGGTTTGCCATCGCCTGAAGAGCTGAAAGCCCTCGGCGTACGCCGTTTGAGCGCGGGTTCACGCATTGCCGAGTTTCTGTATGGCGCCATGAGCGCACTGGCCAAGAGCTTTCTGGAAACAGGAACACTCGACAGCCGTGATCTGAAGACCTTCACCTATGGCGAAGTGAACGCCTTGTTGGCGCCGTCCGGGAAAGCTTGACCCCATGCCCGACGCCTATCTGCCCGCCACCGAGTTTCTATCGTCCATCGATGAGGACTGGCGCCGCCACATCGCAGCCGTCGGCCCTTGCCTGCATCAGCCCCATGCGGCTCGCGATCCTTATGAGTCACTGGTGCGGGCGATTGCCTACCAGCAACTGCATGCGAAGGCCGGGGATGCGATTGTCGGTCGGTTGATCGCGTTGTTTGGGACGGGTGAGTTCCCGAGGCCTGAACAGATTGTCGCGACTGAGTTTGATCAACTGCGCAGTTGCGGGTTTTCCGCTGGCAAGATCGCGACCATTCAGGGCATTGCCCAAGCAGCGCTGGACGGTGTGGTGCCGGATTACGCCACGGCACTGGCCATGGATGATGAAGCGTTGATCGAACGCTTGATCACCCTGCGTGGGGTTGGGCGCTGGACGGTTGAGATGTTGCTGATTTACAGCCTGGAACGACCGGATATTTTGCCGGCCGATGATTTCGGGGTGCGTGAGGGGTATCGGCGGATGAAGGGGTTGGAGGTGCAGCCCAATCGCAAGCAGATGATTGAGATCGGGCTGGGGTGGAGTCCGTTTCGGACGGTGGCGGCGTGGTATTTGTGGCGTGTGCCCAACCGGTAGACCGCGTTATCGTTCTTCGCGAGCAAGTCGAATCGTCGCACCGCCGCTCCCACATTTAACCGAGCTCTACCGGATGAATGCGGTCGAATGTGGGAGCGGGCTTGCTCGCGAAGGCGTCAGCACATTCAACACATCATCCAATGCCAGTCACAACCCCGACTTCAACCGACTGAACGCCCGAATCAACGCCCGGTTAAACGCCTTGCCATTGTCATTCTTGCTATACAACGAAGCCCTCACTTCAGCCGACGGATACGTCCCCGGGTCATTGCGAATCGCCGGATCAATCAAGCCGTCCGCCGCCGTAATCGCATTGGCGTAGTGGATGGTGTCAGTGATCGGCGCAATCACCTCCGGCGTCATTAGATAATCCATCAACGCCAGTCCCGCCTGCGGATGAGGCGCATCCTTGGGAATGACCATCGCGTCGAACCAGATCAACGTGCCCTCCTTCGGTATCTGATAATTCAACTTGAACGGCTTGTTCGCAGCCTCGGCCTGTCCGGCGGCGATGGCGACGTTGCCGTTCCATGACATCGCGACGCAGGTGTTGCCATTGGCCAGGTCGCTGATGTTCAGGTCATTGTCGAAGTAGCGGATGTAGGGCCGGATCTTCGCCAGTTGCTGCTCGGCCCGCTTCAGGTCATCGAGGTTCTGACGGTTGATGTCCAGGCCCATGTACTTCATGACCGCTGCGAAAACCTCGTTGGGATCGTTGAGCAAACTGACCCCGCAATCGGCAAATTTCGACACCACCGCTGGGTTGAACAGCATCGCCCAACTGTCCCGTGGTGCGTCGGGCAGGCGCTTGTTGATTGCCTCTTCCTGATAGCCGACGCCAGTGGTGCCCCAGGCGTAGATCCCGGCGTACCGATTGCCCGGATCGAACACCGCCATGTGCTGGCGGAACTCGTCACCCACGCCAGCAAAATGCGGCAGCTGTTGCGGGTTCAGGATTTGAATCGCCCCGCTCTGGATCGCCCGGGACAAATGTTGGCCGGCGGTCAGCACCAGGTCATAGCCGCTACGTCCGGTGAGCAGTTTGGTCTCTACGGTTTCCAGGGAGTCGAAGTGGTCGACCACCACGTGGATGCCGGTTTTCTTCTCGAAATTGGTCAGGGTGTCCGGGGCCAGGTACTCGCCCCAGATGTACAGATTGACCACCGGCTTGGCGGTGTCGGCGGCCTGCACACACAGGGGTGCAAGCACCAGCAATAACGCTTGAGTCAGTTTGTGCAGGCCCATTTTCAAACTCCCTTTTTGTTGCAGGCACTGCCTGCATACTGCGGCATGGTGATGCACGCGACGTTACCGCCACCGAGGAGGATTTCCCTGGAGTTTTCGATACCGACGATTTTGTGTTGCGGGAACAGTTCCGCAAGGGTCGCCATTGCTGCCTGATCATTACGATCACCAAACAAAGGCACCACGATCGAGGAATTGCCGGCGTAGTAGTTGATGTACGACGCGCAGATTTTCGTCCCGGCCTGACGGGTGTGCGTGCTGTCTTGCTGATCCAGGCCTTCAGCTTCCTCGGCGGTCCATTCCAGCACATTCGGTTGTGGCAGTTTGTGCACGATCAACTCACGGCCACGGCTGTCGCGGGTGGTGCGCAGGATGTCGTAGGCCTCCTGGTAGATTTCCCATTGCGGATCATCGCGATTATCGGTCCATTGCAGCACCACTTCACCGGGGCGCACGAAGCAGGCGAGATCATCGACATGGCCGTCGGTTTCGTCGAATTTGCAGCCCCGTGGCAGCCAGATGATTTGCTCGGCGCCGAGGTAATCGGTCAGTCGGCGGGTGACTTCTTCCTTGCCCAAATGCTGGTTGCGATTGCGGTTGAGCAGGCATTGCTCGGTGGTGAGAATGCTGCCCTCGCCGTCGCTCTGGATACCGCCCAATTCGGCAATCAGCGGCGCGCGGTAGCGGTCGAACCGTTCGATTTCGAGGATTTTGCTGGCGATCTGATCGTCCTTGTCC
The DNA here is from genome assembly GCF_900187425.1 of Pseudomonas sp. Irchel s3h14. Taxonomy (GTDB): domain Bacteria; phylum Pseudomonadota; class Gammaproteobacteria; order Pseudomonadales; family Pseudomonadaceae; genus Aquipseudomonas. The sequence continues at coordinate 100,203 of NZ_FYDJ01000004.1, read as the reverse complement.
CACGGGTAGTACAAGCCACCGTCGAGGCCGCCGTATGCGTTGAACTCAAAGTCAACGCCGCGCACCTCACCGCTGTCGTCATTGACCACAAAGCACGGGCCACTGTCACGGAACCAGGTGTCGTTGCAGGTCATTTCCACCACCCGCACTTGAGGCGGCAATTGGCGGCGAGCGGTGGCGAACTGCGCAGCGGAGGCGCACACGGTGACCGGTTCGCTGCGGGAGATGGCGGTGACGATCTGCACCCAGACTTTCTGCGCAGGCTTGGCGCCATTGCGCCAGACGTCGGTGCGCTCCGGCCAGCCGAGCCAGCAACCGGACTTGGTTTCGAATTCGCCGGGCAGGCGGAAACCATCGAGTTTGGGGGTGGAGTCGAGCAACCGTGCCATGGTCAAACCTCATCAACGGGGATTGGAATAACCACAGGCTACGGTCGCCAGCGCCCTCCTCGCCAACGATGAATATTTCGGAATACTTGAATTCAATTCATCAATCGATCAGCTGATCGTTGAACCACTCCAGCATCTGCGCCACTGCCGGGCGCTCCAGCCGCACCCGCTCACACACCAGCGCATATTGGCCGAGTGCAGTCATGCTTGAAGTGAACGGCCGGACCAGACGACCGCTGAGCAAATCCTCCTGCGCGGTCAAGTTATCGCCCATGGCCACACCCTGACCTTGAGCCGCCGCTTCCAGCGCCAAACCGGCGTGGGCGAAATACAACTGTCGTTCCGGACGCTGATCGCCGGCATGGCTGGTGAGCCAGGCGGTCCAGGTCTTGCCGTCCTGATCGTCGTGCAGCAGGCAGTGACGCGCCAGATCCTTCGGGGTTTTCAACGTGCCCTGGTTGAACAGTCCGGGGCTGCACACCGGGAAGAACTGCAACGCCGGCAAGGGCCGGACAAAGTACGCGCTGCTGTCCACCGGGCCGGTGCCGTAAGTGATCGCCAGGTCGATGTCTTCTCCTGGCGCTGTGGCGTCGATCGGTTGTTCGTAGAGGTGCAAGGTGATGTGCGGATAGCGCGCGTAGAAATCCGTCAGGCGACTCATCAACCACTTTTGCGCCAGCTCGGCAGTGACTGCCAGACGCAACACCGCCAGCGATGACGGGTCACGCAGCTCATCGCAGGCATCACCGATCAGCTCGAAGGCCTGCTGCAGACTTTGCATCAGGCGCCCGGCGGCCATCGTCGGGCGAATCTGCCGGCCTTCTCGGATGAACAACGTCACGCCCAATTGCTCTTCGAGCTGGCGAATCTGATGGCTGACCGCGCTGTCGGTGACGCACAACTCCGCCGCCGCCCGACCGAAATGGGCGTGGCGGGCGGCGCATTCGAAGGTTCTGAGTGCTGCTAAAGAAGGCAGTCGTCGCATGATCAAGGTCCCGATTTCGAGGCGCCATGCTGACCCGGCGGACAGTGGGCGTCCAGTGGGACCGCGTTATCGTTCATCGCGAGCAAGCCCGCTCCCACATTTAACCGAGTTCTCCCGGATGAATGCGGACGAATGTGGGAGCGGGCTTGCTCGCGAAGAGGCCAGAACATTCACCACAAATCCAACGGCCCATCACCCTCCCTTATCCACCATGACTTCCCCCAAAACCCGGCGCATGTTGGTGCCTCAATCGGAGGGATTCGCCATGCTCAACGCACTCAAACAGATCAACTCAACCTCAGCCTTTAACCGCTGGGCCGGTTTCGAAGTTACTCGCGCAGAAAGCGGCGAAGCCGAGCTCACGATGGCGTTTCGCGAGAGCGATATGGCGCAGTATGCAGGCTTCCTGCACGCCGGACTGATCGGTGCGCTACTCGACACAGCCTGCGGATTCGCAGCCGGAACGGTCGCCGGCAACGTGCTGGCATCGCATTTTTCAGTGAACTGCCTGGCACCCGCCATCGGCGAAGTGTTCATCGCTCGGGGTCAGGTGGTGAAGGCTGGCAAGAAGCAGGTGTTCGCCCGCGCCGAGTTGTTCGCGCAAACCGGCGATCAACTGAAACTGGTGGCGACCGGCGACGCGATTCTCGTACCGGTCGAAGGGCGCTGAAGGTCTAGGCTGTCTTGGGTAAGTTCCAGACCTGTCGGAGGTTCCCATGCAGCTCGAAGGTTCCTGCCATTGCGGCGCAGTGTCGTTCAGTTTGACCAGCGCCCACCCCTACCCGTATCAGCGTTGCTACTGCTCGATCTGCCGCAAGACTCAGGGCGGTGGCGGTTATGCGATCAATCTGGGCGGCGAAGCCGGCAGCCTGAAGGTGCGCGGTCGCAAGCACATCGCGATTTATCACGCACGACTCAAGGACGAAGGCGATAAACGCGCCCACAGCAGCACTGCCGAGCGGCATTTCTGTTCTCTGTGTGGCTCAGGCTTGTGGCTGTTCAGCCCGGAATGGCCGGAGCTGATTCACCCGTTTGCGTCGGCCATCGACACCCCGCTGCCGGTGCCACCGGAACATACGCACTTGATGCTCGACTCCAAGGCGCCGTGGGTGGAAGTCGAGGCGCATCCTGGGGATCAGCAGTTCGACGTCTATCCCGCAGAGTCCATCGCCGAGTGGCATGAGCGCTTGGGTTTGAGCCGCTAAGCCGGTTCACAGTCTTTGACAGTTTCCCGACAAAGCTGTCAAAGATTGCTGGCCGGCAGCTGCCTAGCATAGGCGCATCCAAATTCCCTCGGGTGCTCCCATGTTTCGCTCGCTATCTCTGTCGTTGACTTCCCTTTGCCTGCTCATTCCCACCGACTCGTTACGAGCCGAAGACTGGCGCTACACCTTGCGGGCCGGTGCAGCCAGCGTGCCCCGTTACAGCGGCAGTGACGAACGCGTGGTGGCGCCGCTGCTGGGCGGTGAAATCGTCAGCCCTTACGGATTCTTCCTGGACACTGAAAAGGGTCTGGGCTGGGCGTTTGACGAGGACGACTTCGGCCTCAGCGTGTACATCGGCGCCAGTGATGTGCGCAAGGATCGCAAGACCGGGTTCAAAGGTTCGGATGAGCTGAACGGCATGGGCTCGATCAAGTCGCGCCCGGTGCTGGGGCTCGACGGGACTTACCACATGGGGCCGATTATTCTCGGTGCGAGTTTTGAGCATGCCTTGGAAAAGGACGATGACGATCATGACACCGGCTCGGCGTGGAACCGGTTGAAACTGAGCATCAGCGCGCCGTTTTATGAAGGTGACCATGGCAAGGTCGTGGGCAGCCTCAATAGCCAGTTTGGTGACAGCAATTACGTGCGCACCTGGTACGGCGTCAGCGATGCCCAAGCGTCGCGCAGTCAGTTCAGGGCTTATGACACGCATGGCGGGCTGGTGAGTCGCGGGGCGGATTTGACCTGGTCGTTGCCCGTCAATGATCAGTGGAGTGTTTCGACGGTACTGGCCGTGCAATATCTGGCCAACGATGCGGCGGACAGTCCTATTGTCGAGCGGCGGATGCAGACATCGTTGGCTAGCCAAGTGATTTACTCGTTCTAAAGATCGTTCCCACGCTCTGCGTGGGAATGCCTCAACGGACGCTCTGCGTTCGGCTTGTGATGGGACGCGGAGCGTCCCGGGCTGCATTCCCACGCAGAGCGTGGGAACGATCAATCCAGGTGCGCCCAGGTCATGCGAAACGACGCCCCGCCCCACGGCGAGTCCGCCACTTCCACTTGCCCGCCATGGGATTGCGACACCCGCCGCACCAGCGCCAGGCCCAGGCCGAAGCCGCCGGTGCGGCGGTCGCGGCTGGCGTCCAGGCGCGAGAACGGTTCGAAGATTTTCTCCCGCCCGTCCATCGGCACGCCGGGCCCGTCGTCGTTGACCCGCACTTCGTAGTGATCACCGGAGCGCACCAACGACACTTCCACCCGCTCATCGGCATAACGAATGGCATTGCGCAGCAGGTTGATCACCGCCCGGGCCATGAAGCGCGGCTCGATACGGACCTCATCGACCTGACACTCGACAATCAGCAATTGCACGCCAGCGGCTTCGGCTTCCAGCGCGACGCTGCCGACCACGCTGTCGAGCCAACTGCTGGCCTGAATGTTTTCCCGAGTGATCACCGTGGCGCCGCGCTCGAGGCTGGCATAGGTGAGCAGTTCGGACACCATTTCTTCCAGCTCGCCGAGGTCAGCGTACATGTCGGCAATCAGTTCACGGTTCTGGGTCGGATCGGGTTGCTGCTTGAGTTGATCGAGCTCGAACGACAGCCGGGCAATCGGCGTGCGCAGCTCATGGGACACGGCGTTGGTTAGCTCGCGCTGATTGGCGATCAGGCCTTCGATGCGGGCGGCCATCAGGTTGAAGTGTTCGGACAGGTCGCGGATGTTCGAGCGCTTGGACAGCTGGATCCGCGACGACAGATCGTTATCGCCAAAACGCTCGGCCGCCAGACGCAGCTTCTCCAGATCGCGCCAGTGCGGCCGTACCCAGAAAAACAGCACGATGCCGATCAGCCCGGCCAACATCAGGTACGCAGCGGAGATGTAGAACGGCATCAGGCTCGGCTCGGCCGGCAACTTGATGCTCAGCAGTTGAGAACCGCCGTCGATCGACGAAATGAACTGGGTGTACTCATCCCGAATGACCAGTTTCCCTTCGGCCAACAGGGCTTTTTCACGATCATCGAGGGCCAACTGATCGGCTTCTGGCAGGCTCAGCCCCAAGCCGTAATGCGGGCGCAGCGCTTCCAGTTGTTGCGCACGCGCGGGGCCTTCGAGCCCGCGCAATTGCTCAACCAGCGACCAGGCCTGCCCTCGCACCGCTTCACGGTTATAGGCCTGCATCTGCCCATCGAGCAGCGCGTTGAATGTGTGCTCAACCGCCTGCAATGCCAGCACCAGCCCCACCGCCAGCACCAGGTACAACCCTAAAAATAGTCGCAGCATTTACAGCTCCCACGCAAACGGATTGAACAGGTAACCCTTGCCCCAGACGGTCTTGATGCACACCGGTTCGCGCGGGTTGTCCTTGAGCTTGCCTCGGAGTTTGCTGATGTAGACGTCAACGCTGCGGTTGAGACCATCGAAAGCAATGCCACGCATGCGGTTGAGGATGTCGTCACGGGACAGAATCTTGCCGGCGGCGCTGGCCAGCAACCACAGCAGTTCGAACTCCATGGTGGTGAGTTCGATGCCCTCTCCCGCCAGCCGCACTTCCCGGCAACTGCGGTCGATGCTCAGATGGCCGAACTCCAGAGCGGTGCACACGCCGCTGTCCGGCGTCTGGCGGCGTTGCAAGGCACGCAACCGGGCCAGCAGAACTGGCGGTTTGATTGGTTTGATCACGTAGTCATCGGCGCCGGACTCCAGCCCGAGGATGTGATCAAGGTCGTCCTCCTTGGCGGTAAGAATGACGATCGGCGTGTCGGACACGCTGCGGATCTCGCGGCACACGTGCAGACCGCTCTGGCCCGGCAGCATCAGGTCGAGCACGACGACTTTCGGTTTGAATTCGAGGAACGCGGCCAATGCGAGGTCGCCGCGGTGCACCTGCCGGACCTCAAAACCGTGTTGGGACAGGAAATGCGCGATCAGCCCGGAGAGCTTTTCGTCGTCTTCCACCAGCAGTACTTTGCCAAAACCCAGGTTATCCATAACGACCGTCTGCCAGCCCTTGCGTGAAGTGGCCGGCATTATGGCGCCAATCGGTGACCGGACGGTTATCACAGGCAGCAAAAACCGGCCTCGGGGGCCGGTTTTCGGAGATGTTTCATTCTTTTAAGAGTTTTTTACATTTTCGGTCGAAAACGTCAGGCCGCGGCTGGCACACCGCTGTGGAAACGGAATTCCACGTCTGGCGACTCGATCAGTTCCTGCTCGGCGGCGCGGACCTTGTCGATCACCTGGGCGATGTCCTTGGCGTCACCGTACTGGTAGGCCAGTTTCAGATAACCCTGGAAATGCCGGGCCTCGCTTTTCAGCAGGCCGAAGTAGAACTTGCCCAGTTCTTCATCCAGATGCGGCACCAGCGCCTCGAAACGCTCGCAGCTACGGGCTTCGATAAACGCGCCGACCACCAGGGTGTCCACCAGTTTGACCGGCTCGTGACTGCGCACCACTTTGCGCAGGCCCGAAGCGTAGCGCCCGGCGGACAGCTGACGCAGCGCGATCTTGCGCTTTTTCATCAGGCGCATGACCTGTTCGTGGTGCACCAGCTCTTCCCGGGCCAGACGCGACATCAGGTTGATCAGATCGACGTGGGAGTGGTACTTGGCGATCAGGCTCAACGCGGTACTGGCGGCCTTGAATTCGCAGTTCTTGTGATCGATCAGCAAGGTTTCCTGATCGGCCAGCGCGGCTTGAACCCAGCCATCGGGGGTGCGGCAGCCGAGGAACTCGTGAATTTCGGGAAGGATCATGGGGCTCACGGATAAGAGGTTCAAAATCGAAGGGCGCCGATTATACCGGCCTGCCGGCAGACCACCAGCCGCGACCGTTGATATACATCAAGTCCCGAATGGCCAACCAGCAACTATAGTTGTCCAACGCAGTATTTCTTACTTCATGGAGATCCCGATCATGCAAGCCATTCGCAGCATTCTGGTGGTCCTCGAACCTGAACACTCGGACAGCCTGGCGCTCAAACGGGCCAAGCTGATTGCCGGCGTGACCCAGGCTCATCTGCATCTGCTGGTCTGCGACCGCAAGCATGACCACAGTGGCATGTTGGGCGTGCTCAAGGCCGCGCTGATCGAGGACGGCTACAGCGTCACCACTGAGCAGGCGTGGAACGAAAGCCTGCACGAAACCATTGTCGATGTGCAGCAGGCTGAAGGTTGCGGCCTGGTGGTCAAACAGCATTACCCCGACAGCCCGCTGAAAAAAGCCCTGCTGACCCCGGCGGACTGGAAACTGCTGCGTTACTGCCCGACGCCAGTGCTACTGGTCAAAACCTCGAAACCCTGGACTGGCGGGGTCATACTGGCGGCGATCGATGTTGGCAATACCGATGGTGAACACCGCACGTTGCACTCTTGTATTGTCGATCACGGTTACGACATCGCCAGCCTGGCCAAGGCCCATTTGCATGTGGTCAGTGCCCATCCGTCGCCGATGCTGTCGGCGGCCGACCCGACGTTGCAGCTCAGTGAAACCATCGAGGCGCGCTATCGCGAACAGTGCAAGGCGTTTCAGGCCGAGTTCGACATTGATGACGACCACCTGCATATCGAGGAAGGGCCGGCTGATGTGCTGATTCCGTTCATGGTCCACAAACTGCAGGCGGCGGTGACGGTCATCGGTACCGTGGCGCGGTCCGGATTGTCAGGGGCGTTGATCGGGAATACGGCGGAAGTGGTGTTGGATGCGGTGGAGAGCGATGTGCTGGTGCTGAAGCCGGATACGATCATGGATCATCTGGAGGAGATCGTGACCCAGCATTGAGATTTGCGGCGCCAGATAGATCGCCATCGCGGGCAAGCCTTGCTCCTACAGGGGGACGCGGTCATCTGTAGGAGCAAGGCTTGCCCGCGATGCTTTTAACGGTTAGCCGCCGAAGGCATCCCGGAGGAAACCGGGGGCAATGTAGCGCTGGTAATGCGCTTCGGAGAGCAAAAAGAACTCCCGATCAATAGCATCCCGCAGTTCCGGCAGGTTCCAGTCGCGAAACTCCGGCATCAGCACCATTCCGTAGGCTTCCAGGTTGTTGATCACTCGCGCCCCCCGGGCGATCAACTGATAGGCCCAGCAATATTCCGACTGATGCGGCACAAAGCGGATCTTGCGCTGCTCCAGTTGCAGTCGAAGGCGCTGGGGATCGAAAACTTCAAGCTTGCTGGCCATCACCTGGGACAGCAGCAGCTCAAGACGCAGCCACACCGCGCGCTTTTCCTCCTCGTTGTAACCATTCCAGTTGATCACTTCATGGTGGAAACGCTTGCAGCCACGGCACACCAAATCACCGTAAACAGTGGAGCAGAGGCCGACGCAGGGGGTCTTGATGGTCTGATTGGGCATAGGTTGGGAGAGCACGGGAAAGCAGAACAGGTCGGCATGTTAGCCCTTTGTCTAACATTCATCACCCCTCAAAGTTCAGGGCTGAGGGTCTATTGGACTTTGGTGGCGAGTCGCGTTGTGGGCCAACGTGCGCGAGGCCGCGTTGCGGGATTTGCCAAGGGAACAACCATTAGCGGCATCCCGCGCCTTGCCTCGCACACGTTGGCCCACAACGCGACTCGCCACCAAAGTCCAATAGACCCTGACTTACCTTTAATTTTTTTTTGCCGTAGAATCAGCCAGCCTTTTAAGGCGCCAATGTCCGTTAGAAGCTGTTTTCAAAGCGTCACGAGCACAGTCGTTCCTTCAGAGCGGTGTTGGCGAAGGGTTTTTCCAGCGGGGAAAAGCCTGACGCCAACCCTCATCAGCTCCCCGTTCTGCAGGCGTAAAACTTTGAAAGCAGCTTCTGTAAGGAATTGTCGGTAATTCTGGCTAAGTGGCCCACAACGCCACGCAGCGCATGAGTACGGCAATTTCGGGATGAGCGTCCCGGACACCCATTTGGGACCACTGATGAGGGTAATAACTGTGCTTGAAGCCTACCGCAAACATATCGAAGAGCGTGCAGCACTGGGTATCGTTCCCCAGCCGCTAAACGCCGAACAAACTGCAGGCCTGGTCGAGCTGCTGAAGAATCCCCCGGCTGGCGAAGAAGCTTTCCTCGTTGACCTGATCACCAATCGCATTCCGCCAGGTGTGGACGAAGCAGCCTATGTAAAGGCCGGTTTCCTGTCTGCCCTCGCTAAAGGCGAAGCAAAATCCCCTCTGATCGACAAGAAACGCGCTGTTGAACTGCTCGGCACCATGCAGGGCGGCTACAACATTGTGACTCTGGTTAATCTGCTGGAAGACGCCGAACTGGCGCCAGTCGCTGCCGAAGAACTCAAGCACACCCTGCTGATGTTCGACGCTTTCCACGACGTCGCTGAAAAAGCCAAGAACGGCAACGTTCACGCTAAAGGCGTGCTGCAATCCTGGGCTGACGGCGAGTGGTTCAAGAACCGCCCTGTGCTGGCCGACAAGATCAGCCTGCGCGTGTTCAAGGTCACCGGCGAAACCAACACCGACGACCTGTCCCCTGCTCCGGACGCCTGGTCCCGCCCGGACATCCCGCTGCACGCCCTCGCCATGCTGAAAATGGCCCGTGAAGGCATCGTGCCTGACGCCCAGGGCGTCACCGGTCCGATGAAGCAGATTGAAGAAATGCGCAACGCCGGCTTCCCGATCGCCTACGTTGGCGACGTGGTTGGTACCGGTTCTTCGCGTAAATCCGCCACCAACTCGGTGCTGTGGTTCTTCGGCGACGACGTTCCTTTCGTGCCGAACAAGCGCGCCGGTGGTTTCTGCTTCGGCAGCAAAATCGCTCCAATCTTCTACAACACCATGGAAGATGCTGGCGCACTGCCAATCGAATTCGACGTCACCAACATGCACATGGGCGACGTGATCGACCTGTACCCGCATGCTGGCAAAGTCTGCAAACACGGCACTGACGAAGTCCTGACCACCTTCGAAATGAAGACCCCGGTGCTGTTGGACGAAGTTCGTGCTGGCGGCCGTATCCCGCTGATCATCGGCCGCGGCCTGACCGACAAGGCCCGTGCCGAACTGGGCCTGGGCCCTACCGACCTGTTCAAACTGCCTGAAGCACCTGTCGACACCGGCAAGGGCTTCACCCTGGCACAGAAAATGGTCGGCAAGGCTTGCGGTCTGCCAGAAGGCAAAGGCGTTCGTCCAGGTACATACTGCGAACCGAAAATGACCACCGTGGGTTCTCAGGACACCACCGGTCCTATGACCCGTGACGAACTGAAAGACCTGGCGTGCCTGGGCTTCTCGACCGATCTGGTAATGCAGTCCTTCTGCCACACTGCGGCTTACCCTAAGCCGATCGACGTGACCACCCACCACACCCTGCCAGACTTCATCATGACCCGCGGCGGCGTTTCCCTGCGTCCGGGCGACGGCATCATCCACAGCTGGCTGAACCGTATGCTGCTGCCGGACACCGTCGGTACCGGTGGTGACTCGCACACCCGTTTCCCGATGGGCATTTCGTTCCCGGCCGGTTCCGGTCTGGTAGCGTTTGCCGCAGCCACTGGCGTTATGCCGCTGGACATGCCGGAATCGATCCTGGTTCGCTTCAAAGGCAAAATGCAACCGGGCGTCACCCTGCGTGACCTGGTTCACGCCATTCCTTACTTCGCGATTCAGGCTGGCCTGCTGACCGTCGAGAAGAAAGGCAAGAAGAACGCCTTCTCCGGCCGCATTCTGGAAATCGAAGGCCTGGACAACCTGAGCATCGAGCAAGCGTTCGAGCTGTCCGACGCCTCGGCCGAACGTTCGGCTGCCGGTTGCACCATCAAGCTGTCGAAAGAGTCGATCACTGAGTACCTGAGCTCCAACGTCACCCTGCTGCGCTGGATGATCGGCGAAGGCTACGGCGATGCGCGTACCCTGGAACGTCGTGCTCAAGCGATGGAAGCCTGGATCGCCAACCCTGAGTTGATGGTTGCCGATGCTGACGCCGAATACGCTGAAATCATCGAAATCGACCTGGCCGACATCAAAGAGCCTGTGCTCTGCGCGCCAAACGATCCGGACGACGCCCGTCTGCTGTCCAGCGTTGCTGGCGAGAAGATCGACGAAGTGTTCATCGGTTCGTGCATGACCAACATCGGTCACTTCCGCGCTGCCGGCAAGTTGCTGGAACAGGTCAAAGGTCAGCTTCCAACCCGTCTGTGGCTGTCGCCGCCGACCAAAATGGACGCTCACCAGCTGACCGAAGAAGGCTACTACGGCATCTACGGCAAGGCCGGCGCTCGCATGGAAATGCCAGGCTGCTCGCTGTGCATGGGTAACCAGGCACGTGTAGAGCCGAACTCGACTGTTGTGTCGACGTCGACCCGTAACTTCCCGAACCGTCTGGGTGACGGCGCGAACGTCTACCTGGCTTCGGCCGAGCTGGCGTCTGTTGCTTCCATCCTGGGTCGCCTGCCGACCGTCGAGGAGTACATGGAATACGCTGGCAAGATCGACAGCATGGCGGCCGATGTTTACCGCTACCTGTCCTTCGACCAGATCGCCGAGTTCCGTGAAGCTGCTGCGAACGCCAACATCCCGGTCGTTCAAGCCTAACGCTGCAACGCAATAAAAAACGCCGCCCATCGTGAGATGAGCGGCGTTTTTTTATGCCTGATCGTTGCCTGATCGTTCCCACGCTCTGCGTGGGAATGCCTCTAGGGACGCTCCGCGTTCCAGCTCTCGAAAGGGACGCGGAGCGTCCCGGGCTGCATTCCCACGCAGAGCGTGGGAACGATCAGAGTGGTGGTTCAGGCAGTCAGCGAATAGATCAACGCCGAGATCGCCACCAGGCCCACCGCCGTCACGAAGACATTGGAAGCCTGACCGCGAAAACGCGCCATGGCCGGAACCTTGCGGATTGCGTACATCGGCATCAGGAACAGGATCGCGGCGATGATCGGGCCACCGAGGGTTTCGATCATCCCGAGAATGCTCGGGTTCAGCGTGGCAACGATCCAGCAGACCACCAGCATGAAAGCAGCAGTCATGCGATCCAGGGTCTTCGGTGCCGGGCGCTTGCCACTCTTCACGATCAGACCTTTAAGACCTTCGCTGGCGCCGATGTAGTGACCCAGGAACGACTTGGAAATGGCCACAAATGCAATCAACGGCGCCGCGAAGGCGATGGTCGGGTTGCTGAAGTGGTTGGCCAGGTACGACAGGATCGACAGGTTCTGCGCCTTGGCTTCAGCCAATTGCGCCGGTGACAGGGTCAGCACGCAACTGAACACGAAGAACAGCACCATCACCACCATCAAGGCGTGGGCGCGGGACAGGATCTGCGAGCTGCGCTCTTCGGCGTGATCGCCATAACGACGCTTCTGGTCCACCGCGAACGCCGAGATGATCGGCGAATGGTTGAACGAGAACACCATCACCGGAATCGCCAGCCACAGCGTGTGCAGCAGTGCCGACGGTTCTGGCAGCGTCGACGCGGTGGCGAGGATGCCGCCGTTCCAGTGAGGAATCAGGAACACCGCGAGGAACAGCAGCGCAACAATGAACGGATAAACCATCAGGCTCATGGCCTTGACGATCACCTGCTCGCCGCAACGTACCACCGCCAACAGGCCGAGGATCAGCACCAACGACAGCACGGCGCGCGGTGGCGGCATGATGTGCAGTTGATGCTCGAGGAAACTGCCCACGGTGTTGGTCAGGGCCACGCTATAAATCAGCAGGATCGGGAAGATCGCGAAGAAGTACAGCAAGGTGATCAGCGCGCCAGCCTTGATCCCGAAATGCTCTTCCACCACTTCAGTGATGTCCGCGCCTTCGCGTCCGGACAACACAAAGCGTGTCAGGCCACGGTGTGCGTAAAACGTCATGGGGAACGCCAACACCGCCAGGACCAGCAACGGCCAGAAGCCGCCCAGACCCGCGTTGATCGGCAAAAACAGCGTGCCAGCCCCGATGGCCGTGCCAAACAGGCCCAGCATCCAGGTGGTGTCATGGCGATTCCAGCTCTCAAGCGTCGCTGGTGCCGCCGATACATAGCGTTCGTCGACGCTATTGGCCTGATCATTCATCCGGTGGGATCTCCGCATTCCGGTCAGTTGCTACCCGGTCAGGACGAGTCGGAAAAATCCGACAGGCAGCGCCCTGGCCGAAACAGGGGCGCGATTGTCCGGGATTAATGAGCAGAAGCAAAGACTTAGCTGAGGAGTGGTTGTGCGGATCAGATCCTCTGGCACCCTTTATTAAATAGATGTTTTAAAAAATCTATTCAATAAAGGATTGCCGTCATGTAATTTCGATCCCGACTGCTGACCGGCAACCCTTATTTCGGAGCCCTCTCATGCCACTCGTTCGCGTCGACATCAAAAAGCATCAAGACCCTACTCATGCCAAACGTGTCGGGCAATTGATCTACGCCGCCATGCACAGCGCCATTGGCGTGCCGGAAAACGATAATTTCCAGATTCTTGCCGAGCACGATGTACAGCATTTCATCTTTGATCCCGGCTACCTGGGCATCAATCGCACCGACAATCTGGTGGTGATTCAGATCACCTTGAGCGAAGGCCGCACCATCGAGCAGAAAAAACTCCTCTACAAAACCATTGCCGAGAGCCTTAACGCCGAACTGGCGGTGCGTCTGGAAGATGTATTCATCAATCTGGTGGAAGTAAAGAAAGAGAACTGGTCGTTTGGCAACGGCATAGCCCAGTACGCCAGCTGATTTCTGCCTTCTATATACCTGTGAGCCGCCAATGCCCCGAGTCTCCCGCAAACAAGCCGAACTCAACCGCGAGATCATCGTCGAAGCCGCCACGCGTCTGTTTCGCGAACGCGGCCTGCACGGGATCAGTGTCGTCGATGTGATGGGTGCGGCCGGCCTGACTCATGGCGGCTTCTATGGTCACTTCGAATCCAGGGAAGCGCTGGCGCAAGAGGCGTGCAGCCGGGCGTTCACCCAATCGATGGAACGCTGGAAGCAGAAAATAGAGGATAACGACGACAGCCTCTCGGCTCGCGAGAGCATCATCGCGCCCTACCTGTCTGCGGCCAATCGCGATAATCCGGGCGAAAGCTGCCCAGTGACCGCGTTTGCCGGCGACATGTGTCATGAAACCGCTGAAAGCGGTTTGCACCAGACCTACACCCAAGGGCTGGAGGCATTGTTGCAGATGCTGGCACCGCTGATGGGCGCGGATCAGCCCGACACCAATCGGCAAAAAGCGTTGGTGGACTATTCGCTGATGGTCGGCGCCCTGACCCTGGCCCGCGCAACCCGTGGTAACGCCTTGTCCGATGAAATCCTCGACGCAGCCCGGACATTTCTCACCTCGGACACGGCCGCGACGCCGACTGCAGGATCGGCCTCATGAACATTCCTGCGCTGAACTGAGATAAACACAGCGCAGTGTTAAACGCCGTGGATGTGTAAGCGCTATCGGAGGTTGCAGGCCACAAGCCTGCTATCTTTGGTAAATGCCAGACCGTTGCGCAATCAGCAATCCGAGCGACGTTCGAGCCCCCGACTTTCCGATGCCCACAGGAGCCCAGCATGCCCGCAACCGTTCTGGTACTGGTTGAAACCATCAATGATTACCTGCCGATTCTCGAACATCAGGGCTTTCACCTGATTCTGGCGCCCACGCCTGCCGAGCGCGCCGATGCCATCACACGGCATGGCGCGCAGATCGATGCGGTGCTGACCCGTGGTCCATTGGGGCTGTATGCCGACGAAATCGCCGCCCTGCCCAATCTCAAGATTATCTGCGTGATCGGCGCCGGCTACGAACACGTCGACCTGCAAGCCGCCGCCAACCGGGGCATTACGGTCACCAATGGCGCCGGAGTCAATGCCTCTTCCGTCGCCGACCATGCCATGGCGATGCTGCTGTCTCTGGTACGTGACATTCCCCGTTGCGACGCCGCCGTACGCCGGGGTGAGTGGCCGAAAATCATGCGCCCTTCCCTGGCGGGCAAGCACCTGGGCATCCTGGGTCTCGGTGCAGTCGGGATGGCCATCGCCAAACGCGCCGCCCACGGCTTCGATATGACGGTCAGTTACCACAACCGCCAGCATCGCAGCGATGTGCCGTACAGCTTCCGCTCGACGCCCACCGAGCTGGCACGGGAATCAGACTTTTTGGTCGTCGCCACCCCCGGCGGGCTGGGCACCAAACACCTGATCAACCGACAAGTACTCGACGCCTTGGGCCCTCAGGGGTTCATCGTCAACATCGCCCGAGCCAGTGTGATCGTCACTGCAGACCTGATCAGCGCGCTTGAGCAGCGCAGGATTGCTGGCGCTGCGCTGGATGTCTTCGACACAGAACCCCACGTACCCAATGCCTTCAAAACGTTGGCCAATGTGATCCTCACCCCGCATGTCGCCGGTTTGTCCCCGGAAGCCACTCAAGGCACCGTGGAGCTGGTAGGTCGCAATCTGGTGGCGTTCTTCACCGGCAATCCGGTATTGACCCCGATTGCCCTGCCATCGTCGACGAGCATGATCTGACCACCATTCAAACAGGTGTATCAAACACAATGATTGCCCGGCAACACGCTCACCTATAAGGGCGTTTCGTGGTTGTGGGTGTCGGGTGTGCGCATTAGATTAGCCAATAGTCTCAGGCCTCCAGAATAAGCAGAAGGGATAAGCATGGCGCTTACTGACCAGTCCACACGTATCCGCACCGGCGAAGAACTCGATGCCAGCCTGATCGATCCGTACCTCAAGGCCCACATTCCGGGCCTGAGTGGTTTGCCGCAGATCAGCCAGTTTCCGGGCGGTGCGTCGAACCTCACCTACTTGCTGGAATACCCCGAGCAGGAGTTCGTCCTGCGTCGCCCGCCCTTTGGCCACAAGGCCAAATCCGCTCACGACATGGGCCGCGAATTTCGCATCCTTAATCAGCTCCGTGATGGTTTTCCGTACTGTCCCAAAGCCTACGTGCACTGCACTGACGAATCGGTGATCGGTGCCGAGTTCTATGTGATGGAACGGGTCAAGGGGATCATCCTGCGCTCCGAACTGCCGCCGGAACTGGGTCTGGATTCGGCGAAAACCGAAACGCTGTGCAAGAGCTTCATCGACAAGTTCGTTGAACTGCACCGGGTCGACTACAACGCCTATGGCTTGGGCGACCTCGGCAAACCCGAAGGTTATGTCGCGCGGCAGATCAAAGGCTGGAGCGATCGCTACGAGAAAGCACTGACGCCGGACGCGCCGAAGTGGGAAGCGGTCAAAGCCTGGCTCAACGACAAGATGCCGGCCGATCACCCGACCTCCAGCATCGTCCACAACGACTACCGCTTCGACAACGTGATCCTCGACCCGAACAATCCGATGGACATCATCGGCGTGCTCGACTGGGAATTGACCACCCTCGGCGACCCGCTGATGGACCTGGGCAACACCCTCGCCTACTGGATCGAAGCCGACGATCCGGCACCGGTGCAATTGATGCGCCGTCAACCGAGCCACGCACCGGGCATGCTGACCCGCCGCGAGTTCGTCGATTACTACGCCGAGCGTTCAGGCATCCAGATCGACAACTTCGACTTCTACTACACCTACGGCCTGTTCCGCCTGGCCGGCATCGTGCAGCAGATCTACTACCGCTTCTTCCATGGTCAGACCCAGGACAAACGCTTCGCGCAGTTCATTCACATGAACAAACTGCTGGAGCAGATGAGCCTGCAAGTCATTTCGAAATCCAGCCTCTGATCGCCCGGCTCCGATTACATTCCCTGGCCCCAATAACAAGGAAAAACCATGTCCAAGACTCAGTTGTTCGACCTCGATGGCAAAATCGCATTCGTATCCGGCGCCAGCCGCGGCATCGGTGAAGCCATCGCCAAACTGTTGGCCCAGCAAGGCGCCCATGTCATCGTCTCGAGCCGCAAACTCGACGGCTGCCAGCACGTGGCTGACGCGATCATCGCCGCCGGCGGCAAAGCCACTGCCGTGGCATGCCACATCGGTGAAATGGAACAGATCAGCCAGGTCTTCGCCGGCATCCGCGAACAGTTCGGGCGCCTGGACATCCTGGTCAACAACGCGGCGACCAACCCGCAGTTCTGCAACGTACTGGACACCGACCTCAGCGCTTTCCAGAAAACCGTCGACGTGAACATCCGCGGCTACTTCTTCATGTCGGTGGAAGCCGGCAAGCTGATGCGCGAAAACGGCGGCGGCAGCATCATCAACGTCGCCTCGATCAACGGCATCTCGCCGGGGATCTTCCAGGGCATCTACTCGGTGACCAAAGCGGCGGTCATCAACATGACCAAAGTATTCGCCAAGGAATGCGCGCAGTTCGGCATCCGCTGCAACGCCCTGCTGCCAGGTCTGACCGACACCAAATTCGCTTCGGCGCTGGTGAAGAACGAGGCTATTTTGAACACCGCATTGCAACAGATTCCGCTCAAGCGTGTGGCGGATCCGAGTGAAATGGCGGGAGCGGTGTTGTATCTGGCGAGTGATGCGTCGAGTTACACCACTGGGGTTTCGTTGAATGTGGATGGTGGGTTCTTGTCCTGATCCGATTTACCGGATGAGCAAAAGGCAGCCTTCGGGCTGCCTTTTTATTGTTCTGATGGTGATCGCCAGCTGGATAAAGCAAGGACACTACTCAGCGCGAACAAACTCAACCGGCTTCCCAGTCAGATCCAGAACTCTAAAATAGCCCTTGATGCTCTTTACATTACGGATCGCCAGCTGAACATGCGTTTCATGCATAAAGTCCGTGCCTGGATAAAGACGTTCACCCTCCCAGAATGGTGAACGGACAGAATCGTACGCAGGTGCCTCCGTAACCTCCCGGAAGGTATGTAAGGCATCAATGACCTGACAATCCAAACGACGTAGGTAGGGATTGTTTTTCTTAAGCGGTTGACCGCCCTCTTCTTTAGAAGCGGCTTCAAGCCAGAGGTAGGTCTGACGGATTTCACGCAACGCACTCTCGGCGGTGAAATCCAGACAACGGCCCAAGTCAATCACTGCGCCAATCACAAAGGGATTTTTGATAGAGCTCCGCTTTTGCGCATTCGTCGCAAAGCTCAGTGCGCGTTGCGGGTTGTTTTCCCAAAAATAGGCGCCGCGACCAAGCCAATCATAGTCATTAGTGCTATCAAGTAGCGTTGCCTCGCCAGCCAGTACGCGCTCGCCAATTTCTCGTTCGCACCCATGGAAACCAAGAACAAAAGAAGGAGAAATGCAATACATCAGCGAGCCTTGGCATCCCCATTCACACGTTCGAAAAACGCTCGAACCTTGTTCGGGTCCTTGAGCATTTCAGCAGCGTATTCATCGATACGCACCGAAGCGCACGTGGCGGCTGATAACTTGGTGCCGTTAGAACCGACCATGACCCAGCCACTCTCAGCCGCTGTTTTGTATCCTTCGCTATCCATATCGATCCTCACTCCTGAGCCACTTTTTGCAACCGCAGCTGCGATAAATCCGTATGCCTTCTCGGAATTGGTTTTGACAGTACTGGCACGACCGCTAACGATTTTTCCGTTCGCCAGGCGGATGATGCCGCCATGCTGGAATCCGACAGAATCACGTACAGCCTTAGCTTCGTGACGATCACCATCAACGAAAACACAGATTGTATTTTCGAGATCCTTCGACATAGCCACCTCTATTCGAGCTTCGTTGCATTGCTCAAATTTGATTAATTAGTGGCCAATATAGTCTGAGGTGTATGTCCCGTCATCAAAGCCCGCGGTTTGTGGTTGATCTGGGCACCCGGAAACGATAGAGATCGATAGCGAGACGCACAAGCCGGCGGATTCCGGCGTAGTTGTAGGCAATGGAGCAAGGCGGTGTAGCCGTTCTCTGTGCTTTCTGAAACAGCACAGCAAAAAGAATTATTATTCCAGTATGTTGCACAAAGAGAATATTTATTCCATAAATAGCCCTCCTCAAAACAAAATCCCAAAAGGACCCCGGCTATGCGCAAACTCGGTATCGGACTCATCGGCACAGGTTTCATGGGCCGCGCCCATGCCTTGGCGTTTTGCAACGTCAGTGCGGTTTTCGAACTGCCCCTCAAGCTCAAACTCGCCGCCCTGGCCGACGCCGATCCGCAGCGAGCCCGCCACTGTGCCGATGCCTGGGGTTTCGACACCGCTCATAGCGACTGGCAACAACTGATCGATGACCCCAAGGTCAATCTGATCGCCATCACCACGCCCAATCACCTGCACTACCCCATGGCCATGGCCGCCCTCGCCGCCGGCAAACCGGTGTATTGCGAAAAGCCGTTGGCGGTGAATCTGCAACAGGCCGATGCCATGCGTCTGGCGGCCAAAGCGGCGGGGGTGGTGACGCGGGTGGGTTACAACTATCAGCACAACCCGATGATCGGGCTAGCCCGGCAGCTGATTAAAAACGGCGACTTGGGTCAGATCATCAGTTTCCAGGGTGAATTCAGCGAAGACTTCATGGCCGATCCCGCGTCACCCTGGTCGTGGCGTTGCGATGCCGATCATGCCGGTGGCGCACTGGCGGATCTGGGTAGTCACTTGTTGGCCATGGCCCGTTATCTGGTGGGCGATGTCGAGGCAGTGAGCGCCGACACCCAGACCGTGCACCGGCAACGTCCCGCCACGGCTGGCAGTCTGGAACAACGCAGTATCGCGGTCGACGATCAGGTCCACGCCTTGTTGCGGTTTGCGAATGGCGCTCGTGGCACGTTCAGCAGCAGTTGGCTCAAGCACGGCTACAAGAATCACCTGAGTTTCGAAATCAGCGGCACCCAAGGGACTTTGGTGTTCGATCAGGAACGCCTGAATGAACTGCGTCTGTTTCGTGCCGGTCAGGACGGTTTCCAGCGCTTTCTGGCAGGGCCGAATCTGCCAGGTTATGCGGCGTTCAGCCCGGCGGCCGGGCATCAGCTCGGCTACAACGAACTCAAGACATTGGAAGTCCATGATTTGGTGATGGCGCTGGCAGGTTTATCTCAGGGTGGAACAGATTTCGAACAGGCGTGGGAAGTCGAACGCCTGGCGACGGCCATTCGACTGGCAGCGCAGGAATCACGCTGGGTCAGGATCGAGGAAGTCTGAGCGAAACGCGCGGATACCCGCCAGCAGCACAGCGCCGCTGGCGGTTCAACGTGAGCAGATGGACGCTTACTGAGTGATGCAACGAGTGAGCGTGGTTTCCCTGGTCACCTGCCCCTCAGCCCTCACATCGCCTTGCACATCGGTGCTTTCAGTGGTCTGGCAAGTGCGCACAGGGGGTGGAGGCGGCGCGGCGGGAGGTGGCGGTGGAGGACTGGCACAACCACCCAGAATCGCTATCCAGAGTGCGAACGACAGTGTTGTAAAAGTGCGTTTCCCAAGACTTTTCATAGGTTGACCCGCGGTAAGTGATCGACATATTTCCGCGACCCAACACTCTCACCGCGTACCCGCGGACCGGTCACAGAAAAAATACTCTCGTATTCTTTATACGACCGCCGGCAAAACCCGACAGTTCCTAGGACGTTTCGCGACGACTCAACGTGTTGCTCTCGAGTTCATAACGCAGCTCTTCGATCAACGCTGCCACCGACTCCGGCGTTCTGAGGTTAGCCACGCTCAACCCGGTGACCACCAGATCCACCTGACCCGACACCGGATGATAGAGCTTCACCGTCAGTGAATGATCACCCGTAACAGCGCAGTCACAGGCCAACGGCGAAAAGCTCCGCTCCAGTTGCATACGCAATTGCGCCACATAAATCATCTGGCAGTTCCTGTAGCTGTTTCGAAAGGGACGCGATACCCGAAGACCTGTATCGCACCCTTACAGCCTAAGAACTGCCGCCCCCGCCTTGAACATGAATTTGCACCCCCTCGAGTAGTGCATTTGCACCTACCGCTGGGCCTTGGGCCGCCACTCGCCGGAGAACAAACCGCGCTCGCGAGCCCAGACAATCGCCTCGCTACGACTGTGAACATCGAGCTTGGAATACACCGTCGAAACATGGTTGCGCACCGTGTTGGGTGCGAGCTTGAGCCGCGCGGCGATTTCCTTGTCAGCCAGGCCTTCGCAAATCAGGCCGAGCACATCGCGCTCGCGGGCAGTCAGGTCGGTGAACGACACGCCAGGCAACTGCGGCGAGTTGACGTTTTTCACGTTAGCGAGCTTCTCGATGAGCGTGCGACTGAACCAGGAGGCGTCTTTCATCACCTCTTCGATCGCCGACACCAGCTCCAGCTCCGTGCGTTTACGTTCGGTGATGTCCATAAACACCAGCAGGTAGCAGGGACTGTCCTGAATGTTCACGGTGTCGGCCGAGACCGCGCAATCAATCAGCCCCGCGTCTTTCTTGCGTACCCGAACATCGACACGATCCACGCTTCCGGTTTTTTCCAGCGCTGCAAACAGTCGCGAGCGCGCGCCTGTGTCATCGATAAAATCGATCTGCGTCACCGATTGGCCGAGCACTTCTTCACTGGAATACGCGAGCGTATCGAGGAACGCTTCATTGACGTCCATCACCACCTGATCGCCGGCGTTGCACACCAGGATCGGCACCGGGGTCAGTCGAAACGCCTTGGCGAAACGTTCCTCGCTCTGGCGCAGGGCGACTTCAGCCTTATGCCGAGGCTCGATGTCGACGAAGGAAAACAGCATGCAGGCTTCGTCGTTCAGCTCAAGGGGCTGGCCGGCGACGATCACCTGTTTGCTGCCACCTTCGGGTAGCTGCAACTGCGCCTGCATTTGCGGAATGGTCGCCCCTTCGCGCAACCGCTGCTTGGCCAGGTCTTTGTTTTCGGCCCCCTCCAGCACGTCCAGTTCGTAGGTCGAACGGCCGATTACCTGATCACGGGTATAGCCGGTCATCTCCAGGAAGCCCGGGTTGACTTTGATGTAGCGCAAATCGCTGAGGCGACAGATCACCGCCGGGGCCGGGTTGGCATTGAAGGTTTTTTCGAAACGCTGTTCGGCGCTGGCCCACTCCGTGACATCGTTCATGATCAGCACCAGCGACTCCGGCTTGCCAGCGCTGTCGGCCAATACCATGCTGCGCACGCTGTGGACCCAGGTGCGCTCTTCGTCATCGGTGGGCGTCACCTCAACCAACACATCGCTGAAGGACTCGCCTCGGGCGACGCGGCTGATCGGATAATTGTCGGCCTGAACCGGATGATTATTGCGATAACGCAAGGCGAAGCGCTTGGCGTACTCCTTGGCATTCGCCCCCAGCTCGCTGAGCTGCCCGACGCCGTGCATGGCCAACGCGGCGTCATTGGCCCAAAGGAGGGTCTGGTCGAGCTCCAGCAGAATCACCCCATCTGACAGGCCGGCGATAATCTGCTGCAACTGACGGCGATTGGTTTCGGTGGTCAGGACGTCCTGGCTCATTGGATCTCCACGCGTGCGGCGGCGCATTCACGCGCCACCCTGTGAAGATTACGACCGCGTGGGGGTGGGATAGTGCAGAGGACTCATCCCCCGACATCGATCGTTCCCACGCTCTGCGTGGGAATGCCTCAAGGGACGCTCCGCGTTCCAGCTCTCGAAAGGGACGCGGAGCGTCCCGGGCTGCATTCCCACGCAGAGCGTGGGAACGATCAGTGCCGGCACTAAGTCACTGCACATCCAACAAATCCTGCAGCCCCGCCAACTTCTCCGGGTTACGCATGATAAAAATCCGCCTCACCCGCCCCGCTTCGTCAAACCCAAAAGTCATCGACGCAGTGATGACCCCGTCTGCCTTGATGATCACGCCTTGGGCACCATTGATTTCGCTGGGCAGCCATTCGCAAGCCTGCCAATAGACGTGCAACGACTGACCAATGAAATCCAGCACGCGGGTAATGCCGGACAAGGTTTCGCGGATCGCCGAGGCCTTGCCGCCGCTGTCGGCGCAGAGTTCGACGTCTTCGCTCAGCATCGCGGTCAAGGAAGCGGTCGAGCCGCTGGCGATGGCGCTATGGAAAGCGCTGAGCAATTGGTCCTGACGTGCCGGTTCCGGCTGAAAGCGCGTTTGTCCGCTGCCCAGGCTGGCCTTGGCTCGGGACACCAGTTTGCGGCACGCTGCCTCTTGAACCCCGACCGCGTCAGCCACTTGCGCGTAATCCATGTCGAATATTTCGTAGAGCAAATACGCGGCACGCTCCTTGGGGGTTAGCCGTTCCAGCAACAACAGGAACGCGGTGGACAGCGACGAGGCCAGTTCATGCCTGTGTTCGGGTGAATCCTGGTGGGTGGTGTGAATCGGTTCCGGCAACCAGGTGCCGATGTAATCAACCCGCGACTTGTGAGCCGAGCGCAGCAGATCGATGCAGTGCCGAGTGCACGCTGTGGTCAGCCAGGCGGCCGGCGCGGCAATGGCGGCGCGGTCGGCCTCCAGCCATTTGATGAACAGCTCTTGCACGACATCCTCGGCTTCGGCGCGGGAGCCGAGGATGCGATACGCCAGACCAAGCAAAAAGGGCCGGCGCTGCTCGAACACAGCGGCGGCATTTTCAGCGGAGTTCATCAATCAGTGCCTCGACACCTGCAAACGGTTCCACAGGTTGATCATGCCGATATCGGCCGTCAAGGCACCGATTTGCGCGTCATTGAAGTGCTCGCGCAAGTCGCCGCGCAGGCTGGCGTAGTCGGTCTTTTCATCGAGAACGGTGAGGGCTTCGGTCCAGGCCAGGGCGGCGCGTTCGGAGGCACTGAAATCGTTGACGTGACGCCAGACGATCAGCCGATCCAGCCGCTCGTTGGTTTCATTGGCTTCACGGGCCTCGCGGGTATGCATCTTCACGCAGAAACCACATTGGTTGATCTGCGAGGCACGCAGGTGCAGCAGGTGTTTGAGGGTCGGGTCGAGGTCGTGGCTGTCGAGGGTGACGTGGACCTGGGTCAGGCTTTCGAACACCTGAGGAATCGATTGCAGCAGGTTGACCGGTTGGGTGTTGGACGACATCGTGTTGCTCCACTGTTTGGGGGATTCAACAGGATGACGATTGAGGATTCGGGTTTGTGACGTGCGCTGTTTTTTTTCAGCGCACGTCATGCATTTCAAGCCGCCAATTCACCGTTGGCAATCGCCGCCGACGCCGCCAGCATCGCCCGCAACAACACCGCACACCCGGCCGCCAGATCATCCGGCGCGGCGTTTTCGATTTCGTTGTGGCTGATACCGCCTTCGCACGGTACGAAGATCATCCCGGCCGGGCCGAGTTCGGCGAGGAAGATTGCGTCGTGTCCTGCTCCGCTGACGATGTCCATGTGCGACAGGCCCAAGCCTTGGGCGGCGCCGCGTACCGCTTCGACGCAGCCTTTGTCGAAGTACAGCGGCGGGAAATCCGCAGTGGGTGTAAGTTCGAAGGTCAGGCCGTGTTCCTCGCAGGTGGTTTCGATGACTTCGCGGACTTCGGCGATCATCGAATCCAGGCGCGCCGGTTCCAGATGACGGAAGTCCAGGGTCATGCGCACTTCGCCGGGGATGACGTTGCGTGAGCCGGGATAGGCTTGCAGGCAGCCGACGGTGCCGCAGGCGTGGGGTTGATGTCCGAGGGCGGCGCGATTGACCGCACCGACGATCACCGAGGCGCCGACCAAGGCGTCCTTGCGCAGGTGCATCGGCGTCGGGCCGGCGTGGGCTTCGACGCCGCGCAGTTTCAGGTCGAACCATTTCTGGCCGAGGGAGCCCATCACCACGCCGATGGTTTTGTGTTCGTCTTCGAGGATCGGGCCTTGTTCGATATGGGCCTCGAAATAGGCGCCGACGGCATGGCCGCTGACCTTGCGCTCGCCGGCATAGCCAATGGCGTTCAAGGCTTCACCGACGGTGACGCCCTCGGCATCGACTTTGGCCAGGGTTTCTTCGAGGGTGAATTTTTCCGCGAACACACCGGAGCCCATCATGCAGGGGGCGAAGCGTGAGCCTTCTTCGTTGGTCCAGACCACCACTTCCAGCGGCGCTTCGGTTTCCACGCCCAGGTCATTGAGCGTGCGCAGCACTTCGACGCCGGCCAGTACGCCGAAGCAGCCGTCGAACTTGCCGCCGGTGGGTTGGGTGTCGATGTGACTGCCGGTCATCACTGGTGGCAGGTTGGGGTTGCGGCCCGGACGGCGGGCGAAAATGTTGCCGACGGCATCGATGCTGACGGTGCACCCGGCCTCCTCGCACCAGTTGACGAAAATGTCCCGAGCCTGACGGTCGAGGTCGGTCAGGGCCAGGCGACAGACGCCGCCCTTGACCGTGGCGCCGAGCTTGGCTAGGTCCATGAGCGACTGCCACAAGCGGTCGCGGTTGATGTGCTGATGGGTGGACTGCAGAACGTCTACGGCAGCGTTCATGATGATCTCCTCAGTTCTTCTAGTTCTGATAGTTCCCACGCTCCGCGTGGGAATTCATCCATGGACGCTCTGCGTCCAGGCGTGGGACGCTCTGCGTCCCGGGCTGCATTCCCACGCAGAGCGTGGGAACGATCAAACCGTGGATTTCGCGATTGACGGATTCGGGCGCATCGAACACAACCCGTAATAAATCAGTCCGCCCAGTGCCGATCCGGTGAACCAGCCATAGTCGTAGAACCAACTGAATGCATCGCTGCCGAGCGACAGCAGCGTCAGCGCCACTGGCACACCAAACGCAATAAACCCAAACCAGTTCCACGCCGGGTAAACGTCATCGCGATAGAGGCCGGCCAAGTCCAGTTGCTGTTTCTTGATCAGGAAATAGTCCACCACCATGATCCCGGCAATCGGCCCCAACAGGCTCGAATAGCCCAGCAACCAGTTGGAATACACCGTCTCCAGGCTCAAATCCGAGACGATCAAACCGAGCTTCTTCAACAGCTCATGGGCCATCAGCGCCAAGCCGACCAGGCCGGTGAGCAACACCGCTTTGGTGCGGTTGATGTACTTGGGGGCGACGTTCTGGAAATCGTTGGTCGGCGAAACGATGTTGGCCGCGGTGTTGGTCGACAGCGTGGCGATGATGATCAGCGCCATGGCCAGTGCGACCCAGACCGGGCTCTGGATATGACCGATCAGGGTGACCGGATCGGAGACGGTGACGCCCACCAGTTTGACCGAGGCGGCCGTCATTACCACGCCGAGGGAGGCGAACAGAAACATGGTCAGGGGCAAGCCGATAATCTGCCCGACGATCTGGTCCTTCTGGCTTTTCGCGTAGCGGCTGAAGTCCGGAATGTTCAGGGACAAGGTGGCCCAGAACCCGACCATGGCGGTCAGCCCGGCGGCAAAGTAACTGACCACGCTCGCGCCTTCTGGACGTTTGGCCGGGATCGCCAGCAACTCGGTCATCGACACGTTCGGCATCGCCCATACCAACAGGCCCACGCCCACCAGCACCAACAATGGCGCCGAGAGGGTTTCGAGCCATTTGATCGAGTCCGCGCCGCGAATCACCACCCACAGGTTCAAGGCCCAGAACACCATGAACCCGATCACTTCACCGGTACCGCCGAGGGATTTCCAACCGTCGAACACCGAGCCGAGAAACAGGTGGATGGCCAGCCCGCCGAACATCGTCTGAATGCCGAACCAGCCACACGCCACCAGCGCCCGGATCAGGCACGGAATGTTGGAGCCGAGGATGCCGAAGGACGAACGCAACAACACCGGAAACGGAATGCCGTACTTGGTGCCGGGAAAGGCGTTCAGGGTCAACGGGATCAGTACGATGATGTTGGCGAACAGAATCGCCAACAGCGCTTCGCCGACGCTCAGGCCGAAATACGCGGTGAGCACGCCGCCGAGGGTGTAGGTCGGCACGCAGATCGCCATGCCGACCCACAATGCGGTGATGTGCCATTTGTTCCAGGTTCGTTCGCGCACCTTGGTCGGTGCCATGTCGTGGTTGTAACGGGGGCTGTCGAGGACGTCACTGCCGGCTTCGAGCTCAAACAAGCCGTCGCGCTCGGTCACTTGCGATCTGATCTGTTGCATGGCCGCTCCACTGTTCTTTTGATTATTGTTGCTCATCAGGGGCTGGCGGCATCAATTAACGTGCCGGCTACCCCGTTTGCGCATCGGGCAGTTCCATAAAAACTTTGTAACCAACTGATGTTTATCAGTTTTATTTATATAGCCGTTGAGTCACCGGTTACTTGCTTGTTCACTCAGGCCAAATGCCAGGCAAGTTGTCCGAACCGTCAGGACTCAATCTGGTGCATACCACTTTTTTTCAACGTCGCGCATCAACCATAGACCATCCTCAACCGGCTGATTTCACATAAGAAATCTCGTCTATTTTTGGAACCTGTCAAGTGCGTCAAAATGGTGAGAGGCCTCACCATTTTGGTGATTTACGTATTTAGTCGTTATTTATCAATTAGTTAAAACAGATATAAGCTTATAAAAAATATTCTTGCTCAATCCTAAAACTCAGACTAGCGTTTATTCCTGACAGCGCTGACAGGAATACACCTGTTTGCGTCGGCTTCAAATAAAACATTTAGAACCGGCACAAGTCGGTCATTGCCTGCGAGGAACTCGGAATGTCTCTGTTGATCCGTGGCGCCACCGTTATTACCCATGATGAAAGTTATCGCGCCGACGTCTATTGCGCCGACGGCGTGATCAAAGCCATCGGTGAAAGCCTTGATGTTCCCGCCGATGCCGAAGTGCTCGACGGCAGCGGCCAATACCTGATGCCCGGCGGCATCGATCCGCACACCCACATGCAACTGCCCTTCATGGGCACAGTGGCCAGCGAAGACTTCTTCAGCGGTACTGCGGCGGGACTTGCCGGTGGCACCACGTCGATCATCGACTTTGTGATTCCAAATCCGCAGCAATCCTTGATGGAAGCCTTTCATCAGTGGCGCGGCTGGGCCGAGAAGTCGGCGTCGGATTACGGTTTCCACGTCGCGATCACCTGGTGGAGCGAACAGGTGCGCGAGGAAATGGCCGAGCTGGTCAGCCAGCACGGGGTCAACAGCTTCAAGCACTTCATGGCCTACAAGAACGCGATCATGGCCGCCGACGACACCCTGGTGGCGAGTTTCGAGCGCTGCCTGGAATTGGGCGCGGTGCCGACCGTGCATGCGGAAAACGGTGAGCTGGTCTATCACCTGCAACGCAAGTTGATGGCCCAGGGCATGACCGGCCCGGAAGCGCATCCATTGTCGCGCCCCTCGCAAGTGGAAGGTGAGGCGGCCAGTCGGGCGATCCGCATTGCCGAAACCCTGGGCACGCCGCTGTATCTGGTGCATGTCTCGACCAAGGAAGCCCTCGACGAAATCACCTACGCCCGCAGCAAGGGCCAACAAGTCTACGGCGAAGTCCTGGCCGGGCATTTGCTGCTGGACGACAGCGTCTACCAACACCCGGACTGGCAGACCGCCGCCGGTTACGTGATGAGCCCGCCCTTCCGTCCGCGCGGCCATCAAGAAGCACTTTGGCACGGTCTGCAGTCGGGCAACCTGCACACCACCGCCACCGACCACTGCTGTTTCTGCGCCGAACAAAAAGCCGCCGGCCGTGACGATTTCAGCAAGATCCCCAATGGCACGGCCGGTATCGAAGACCGCATGGCGGTGCTCTGGGATGAAGGGGTGAACACCGGGCGTTTGTCGATGCAGCACTTCGTGGCGCTCACCTCCACCAACACCGCGAAAATCTTCAACCTCTACCCGCGCAAAGGCGCGATTCGCGTCGGTGCAGACGCGGATCTGGTGCTGTGGGATCCGGAAGGTACGCGGACGATTTCGGCGAAGACTCACCATCAGCAAGTGGACTTCAACATCTTCGAAGGCAAGACCGTGCGCGGCGTACCGAGCCACACCGTCAGCCAGGGCCGGGTGGTGTGGGCCGATGGCGATTTGCGGGCCGAGCGTGGTGCCGGGCGGTATGTCGAACGGCCGGCGTATCCGGCGGTGTTTGATTTGCTGAGTAAGCGGGCTGAGTTGAACAAGCCGACAGCTGTGAAACGCTGAAATCGAGGCCTTCGGCCTTCGCGAGCAAGCCCGCTCCCACATTTGAAATGCATTCCCATGTGGGAGCGGGCTTGCTCGCGAAGGCGGCAGCCCTGACGACGAAAAACTCAATGCCCATCAGAGGCAGTACCTCAATAACCGTGAGGCCAACACCGTGATCAAGACTCTGAACCACCTCCCGCATCCGCACGAGAATGCGGCCGCCCTCGCCGGCCATTTCACCGATCTGGCGCCGCCACTCAACGACCGTCAGGCCCATCTGGAAGCCTCGCGTTGCCTGTACTGCTACGACGCGCCGTGCGTGAATGCTTGTCCGAGCGAGATCGATATTCCGTCATTCATCCGCAATATCCATCAGGAAAACGTTCAGGGCGCCGCGCAGAAAATCCTCTCGGCGAACATCCTCGGCGGCAGTTGCGCCCGGGTCTGCCCGACGGAAGTGCTTTGCCAGCAAGCCTGCGTGCGCAACAACGACCATGAATGCGCACCGGTGCTGATTGGCCTGTTGCAGCGTTACGCCGTCGACAACGCACACTTCAGCGAACACCCCTTCACCCGTGCGGCATCAACCGGCAAGCGCATCGCCGTGGTCGGCGCCGGTCCGGCCGGTTTGTCCTGCGCTCACCGCAGTGCCATGCACGGTCATGACGTGGTGATTTTCGAGGCGCGGGAAAAGGCTGGCGGCCTCAACGAATACGGGATCGCCAAGTACAAACTGGTGGACGACTACGCGCAGAAGGAGCTTGAATTCCTACTGGAGATCGGCGGAATCGAAATCCGCCACGGGCAGAAACTCGGCGAAAACCTCACCCTCAGCGACCTGCATCAGCAGTTCGATGCAGTGTTCCTTGGCCTCGGTCTGGCCGCCAGCAAACAGCTGGGGCTTGCTCATGAAGATGCACCCGGTCTGCTGGCCGCCACCGATTACATCCGCGAACTGCGTCAGGCCGATGACCTGACCCAACTCCCCCTCGCTGACCGTTGCATCGTTTTGGGCGCCGGCAACACCGCCATCGACATGGCCGTGCAAATGGCTCGCCTCGGGGCGCGCGACGTCAACCTGGTGTACCGCCGCGGTGTCGAGGAAATGGGCGCCACCGGCCACGAACAGGACATCGCCAAAGCCAATCAAGTGCGTTTGCTGACGTGGGCACAACCCGAAGAAGTCCTGCTCGATGCTCAAGGCCAAGTACGCGGCATGCGCTTCGCTCGGACCTGGTTAGTCGAAGGTCGCCTGCAAGCCACTGGCGAAACGTTCGAACTGGCCGCTGATGCGATCTTCAAAGCCATCGGCCAGGCCTTTGATGGCAGCGCCCTCGCCGATCCGCTGGCCCGTGAACTCAAGCGTCAGGGCGAGCGAATTCAAGTGGACGAAAACCTGCGCACCAGCATCCCCGGCGTGTACGCCGGCGGCGACTGCACCAGTCTCGATCAGGACCTCACCGTGCAGGCCGTGCAGCACGGCAAACGGGCCGCCGAGGCCATCAACGCCCAACTCATGCTCAACGTGGAGGCTGCGTAAATGGCCGATCTCTCGATTGTCTTCGCCGGCATCAAAGCCCCCAATCCGTTCTGGCTGGCCTCCGCGCCACCGACCGACAAGGCCTACAACGTGGTCCGCGCCTTCGAGGCCGGCTGGGGTGGCGTGGTCTGGAAAACCCTGGGTGAAGACCCGGCGGCGGTCAACGTGTCGTCGCGCTACTCGGCGCACTTCGGGGCCAACCGCGAAGTGGTGGGCTTCAACAACATCGAACTGATCACCGATCGCTCGCTGGAGATCAACCTGCGGGAAATCACTCAGGTCAAAAAAGACTGGCCCGACCGCGCGCTGATTGTGTCGCTGATGGTGCCCTGCGTCGAAGAATCCTGGAAATTCATCCTGCCGCTGGTGGAAGCCACCGGCGCCGACGGTATCGAGCTGAACTTCGGTTGCCCGCACGGGATGCCGGAGCGCGGCATGGGCGCGGCGGTTGGCCAGGTGCCGGAGTACGTCGAGCAGGTCACCCGTTGGTGCAAGACGTATTGCTCGCTGCCGGTGATCGTCAAGCTCACGCCGAACATCACCGACATTCGCGTCGCCGCCCGTGCGGCTCATCGTGGTGGTGCGGATGCGGTGTCGCTGATCAACACGATCAACTCGATCACCAGCGTCAACCTGGAGCGCATGGTCGCCAATCCCGCCGTGGGCAGCCAAAGCACTCATGGTGGTTATTGCGGTTCGGCGGTGAAGCCGATTGCACTGAACATGGTCGCCGAAATCGCACGCGATCCACAGACGCAAGGCCTGCCGATCTCCGGCATTGGCGGCATTGGCAACTGGCGTGACGCGGCGGAGTTTATTGCGCTGGGCAGCGGCTCGGTGCAGGTGTGCACGGCAGCAATGCTGCATGGCTTCCGGATTGTCGAGGAGATGAAGGACGGCTTATCGCGCTGGATGGACAGTCAGGGCTACGCCAGCGTGTCAGAGTTTTCCGGGCGTGCGGTGGGCAACACCACGGACTGGAAGTACCTGGACATCAACTATCAGGTGATTGCCAAGATTGACCAGGAGGCCTGCATTGGTTGCGGTCGTTGCCACATTGCTTGCGAAGACACTTCGCACCAGGCGATTGCGAGCCTTAAGCAGGCGGACGGGACGCATAAATATGAAGTGATTGATGATGAGTGCGTGGGGTGCAATCTGTGTCAAATCACGTGTCCGGTGCAGGATTGTATCGAGATGGTGCCGATGGATACGGGCAAACCGTTTCTGGATTGGAATCATGATCCGCGCAATCCCTACCACGTCGCTCCCTAACCGATCGTTCCCACGCTCTGCGTGGCAATGCAGCCCGGGACGCTCCGCGTCCCAAAGCGGACGCAGAGCGTCCATTGAGGCATTCCCACGCGGAGCGTGGGAACGATCGAGTTAGGGCTCCAACCCAATCCCCCGCAAGATCACACTCGTCACCGTCTGCACCGCACGCTCGAACTGCATGTCCGACAACGGCTGATGGTCATTCAGAATATTCACCTGATGATCAAAGTCGGCGTAATGCTGGGTCGACGCCCAGATCATGTACAGCAGGCTCGAAGGTTCCACCGGCAGGATGCGTTTGTCGTCCACCCACTGGCGAATTTTCGCTTCTTTCATCTTGGCCCAGTCGTACAGACTCACGTCCAGCTTCTCACCCAAGGTCGGTGCGCCGTGGATGATTTCGTTGGCCCAGACTTTGGAGCCGTAAGGCCGGCTGCGGGAGTGGTTCATCTTGGCGCGGATGTAGCTGCTGAGCACAACGCGCGGGTCGTCGAACATCTCGAAGCACAGAGCGTCCTGTTTCCACACTTCCAGCAGACCCAACAGCACCGCGCTGTACAGCTCACTCTTGGTGCTGAAGTAGTAATGCAGGTTGGAGCGCGGCAGTTGCACTTCGGCGGCGATGTCGGCCATGGCGGTGCCGCCGAAACCTTTTTCGGCGAACACCTTTTCGGCCCCCAACAGAATTTTCTCGACGTTACTGCGACGAATCTCGATCTTGTGATTGCCCATGAGGGCTCCCTGACAACAGCGTTGCTCAAGACTAGCATCCGCTCTACCTCGCGGCGACAAGGGAAAACGAAACTTCGTACACCCAGCTTCTCGCAGGTAAACTGGCCGCCTTTTCGAACCTGCCTCAGAGGTATTCCACGATGTTGCTCAAGAAAACCCTGACCACTGCCGCCCTGCTCGGCTCGCTGTTCTCCGCTTCATCGGTGTTTGCCCACGCCCATCTGAAAGACCAGACCCCGGCCGCCGACAGCACGGTGAGCGCACCGTCGGAACTGCGCCTGGTGTTTTCCGAAGGCGTTGAAGCGACCTTTTCCAAAGTCACTATCAGCAAGGACGGCAGCGATGTGCCGGTGAAAAGCCTCGCCACCGAAGGCAGCGACAAGAAAACCCTGATCGTCACCCCGGCCGCACCGTTGGCAGCGGGTGCCTACAAAGTCGAATGGCACGCGGTGTCGGTCGATACCCACAAAAGCGAAGGCGCCTACAGCTTCAAGGTTGGCCAGTAATTCATGACGAGCGCGATGGTGCTGTGCCGCTTTCTGCATTTCACCGTCGTGCTGATGCTGTTCGGGACGTGGGTGTTCAGGCCGCTGCTGGTCAATGGCGACGCTGGAAATCTGGATCAGCGATTGGCCAGAACAAGCCGCTGGCTGGCGGCGTTGGCGTTGGTCACTGGCGTTGGCTGGTTGCTGCTGATCACCGCCAGCATGGCCGGTTCGTGGGACGCGGCATTCGATCCGTCGACCCTGCAACTGGTGCTGGGCAAAACGTTTTTCGGGCAGGTCTGGCGCTGGCACTTGCTGCTCAATGCGTTGTTGGTCGCGCTGCTGATGACGCCATTGCGTGCAAACCTGCCCCTGCGAATCGGCCTCGCCAGCTTGCTGCTGGCCACCCTCGCCCCGGTCGGCCACGGGGCCATGCTCGACGGCCTCAATGGCCAATTGCTGATTCTCAATCAAATCATTCACCTGACCTGCGTCGGTGCCTGGCTCGGCGGCTTGATGTTGTTGGTGATGATCCTGCTGCAGCCGGCAGAGCATTCCATCAAAGCGACCTTGCAACGCTTCAGCGGCATTGGTTACGTATTGGTGGCCGGGTTGGTGATGACCGGGCTGATCAACGTTCGCGTACTGACCGGGCAATTCTGGCCGACGCCGTTGCTGTCCGGGTTTGCGCTGATTCTGTTGATCAAGGTTCTGCTGGTCGCCGCAATGCTGGGATTGGCGTTGTTCAATCGGCTGCGGATCAATGACTGCGAGCAGCGTCCGACTGCTCTGAAAAGCAGTGTAATTCTCGAATGGTTGCTCGGGATGGGAGCGGTGGCTGCCGTTTCTTTACTAGGCACGATGCCGCCGATGATTGTGAGCTAAACACAATCCAATGTGGGAGCGGCGGTGCGGCGATCCGACTTGCTCGCGAAAGCGGTGTGTCAGTCAGCCAATGCGTTGAATGTGACGCCGCTTTCGCGAGCAAGCCCGCTCCCACAAGGGTTCTTCGACATACTACAAAACCGAGCCAAGTCATCGTACAACTTCTGATTGACATTCCCCGCAACACTTGCAAATAATCCGCCCCAATGTTGTACGACGACGTATAACAAAAAATAAAAACAACAAGAAACACGGGAGCGTCACTGTGAGCAAGCTCGTCCGCAATTCCTCCGTCTGCACCCCTCGCCCAACTTTCGCACGCCGTCACACCCTGAGCCTGATCGGTTGCAGCAGCCTGGCCCTCGCCTTGCCCATGACCAGTCATGCCGAAGGTTTCGTCGATGACGCCAAAGCCACGCTGAACCTGCGCAACTTCTACATCAACCGCAACTTCACGAACCCGGCCTACCCGCAGGGCAAGGCTGAAGAGTGGACGCAAAGCTTCATCCTCGATGCCAAATCCGGATTCACCCAGGGACCCGTCGGTTTCGGCATGGATGTGCTGGGCCTGTACTCGGAAAAACTCGACGGTGGCAAAGGCACGGGCGGCACCTCGTTGCTGCCGATTCATGACGACGGCCGCCCGGCCGACAATTTCGGGCGCCTGGGCGTGGCGCTGAAGGGTAAAGTCTCGAAAACCGAATTGAAGGTTGGCGAATGGATGCCGGTGTTGCCGATCCTGCGCTCCGACGATGGCCGCTCGCTGCCGCAAACCTTTCGCGGTGGTCAGGTGACGTCCACCGAGATCAGTGGCCTGACGCTCTACGGCGGCCAGTTCCGCGCCAACAGCCCGCGCAACGATGCGAGCATGGAAGACATGTTCATGAACGGCAAATCCGCTGCCTTCACCTCGGACCGTTTCAACTTTGGCGGCGGTGAATATGCGTTCAATGAGAAGCGCACCCAGGTCGGTGTCTGGTACGCGCAACTCAGCGACATTTATCAGCAGCAGTATTTCAACCTGAGCCACAGCCAGCCCATCGGCGACTGGACCCTCGGCGCCAACCTTGGCTACTTCATCGGCAAGGAAGACGGCAGCGCCCT
The DNA here is from genome assembly GCF_900187425.1 of Pseudomonas sp. Irchel s3h14. Classification (GTDB taxonomy): domain Bacteria; phylum Pseudomonadota; class Gammaproteobacteria; order Pseudomonadales; family Pseudomonadaceae; genus Aquipseudomonas. The sequence continues at coordinate 65,776 of NZ_FYDJ01000004.1, read as the reverse complement.
GGCCGGCGACCTCGACAACAAAACCGCGTTCGCCATGCTCTCGGCCAAATACGGCGGCAACACCTTCTTTGTCGGCCTGCAAAAACTCACCGGCGACGATGTCTGGATGCGGGTCAACGGCACCAGCGGTGGCACCCTGGCCAACGACAGCTACAACTCCAGCTACGACAATGCCAAGGAAAGATCCTGGCAGCTGCGCCACGACTACAATTTTGTGGCGCTCGGCATTCCCGGCCTGACGATGATGAACCGCTACATCAGCGGCGATAACGTGCACACAGGCACCATCACCGACGGCAAGGAATGGGGCCGCGAATCAGAACTGGCTTACACCGTACAGAGCGGCGCGCTGAAGAACCTCAACGTCAAATGGCGTAACGCGTCGATCCGCAAGGATTTCAGCATCAACGAATTCGACGAAAACCGCATTATCATCAACTACCCGATCTCATTGCTGTAAGGCGGGTATCACGACAAGGTTGGATCCCCGATTTGTGCCACAACTCACTCTTTGTAGCAGCTGGCGAAGCCTGCGTTCGGCTGCGTAGCAGTCGTAAAATCAGCCGACGCGGTGCATCAGGAAAATTACGTGTACAGGGTTTACGACTGCTTCGCAGCCGAACGCAGGCTCCGCCAGCTGCTACATCAATCGAGGGGCGGCCAGACCCTTCGTCAATTTCAATTGATGTGTCGTTGACAACCACCAGAAAGGCTAACGATACTTCGGTCTAGTCGTACGACAACCTACAACAAATTCAATAACAACTGACTGCTTGTTCAGGGACTTCCATGATCATCACACCTAACGCCCGCGCTCCTTTCAATCGTCTCCTCCTGACCGGTGCCGCCGGTGGCCTCGGCAAAGTCCTGCGCGAACGCCTGCGGCCCTACGCCAATGTGATTCGCCTGTCGGACATCGCCGACATTGCCCCGGCCATCGATGACCGTGAAGAAGTCGTGCCCTGCGACCTGGCAGACAAGCAAGCAGTCCATCAGCTGGTTGAAGGCGTGGACGCGATCCTGCACTTTGGTGGCGTGTCGACGGAGCACTCGTTTGAAGAGATCCTCGGCGCCAACATCTGCGGCGTGTTCCACATCTATGAAGCCGCGCGCCGCCATGGTGTGAAGCGGGTGATTTTCGCCAGTTCCAATCACGTGATCGGCTTCTATAAGCAGGATGAAGTCATCGACGCCCACTCCCCTCGCCGCCCGGATAGCTACTACGGCTTGTCCAAGTCCTACGGCGAAGACATGGCCAGTTTCTACTTCGATCGCTACGGCATCGAGACCGTCAGCGTGCGCATCGGCTCCTCGTTCGCGGAACCACTGAACCGCAGAATGATGAGCACCTGGTTGAGCTTCGGCGACCTGACTCAATTGCTCGAATGCGCGCTGCACGCCCCCAATGTCGGCCACACCGTGGTCTACGGCATGTCCGACAACAAGAACGTCTGGTGGGACAACCGTTTCGCCACCTGCCTGGGTTATGAACCTCAGGACAGCTCCGAAGTGTTCCGCGAAAAAGTCGAAGCCCAACCGATGCCGGCCGCTGATGACCCGGCACGGGTCTACCAGGGTGGTGCGTTTGTCGCGTCCGGCCCGTTCGGCGACTGAACCCGCGCACATCACTTGATCCCAACAACAAAAACCCGAGGGGATGAGTTGTCATGCAAGCCGAATTGATTGTCGATGCCCGTAACGCGGTCGGTGAATGCCCGGTCTGGGTCCCCGAGGAAAACGCTCTGTATTGGGTGGATATTCCTGCCGGTGGACTTCAGCGCTGGAGCGCCGAAACCGGCCATGTCCATGCCTGGAAAGCGCCGGAGATGCTCGCCTGCATTGCACGTCACAGCAACGGCGGCTGGGTTGCCGGGATGGAAAGCGGGTTCTTTCATCTGCACCCGCACAATGACGGCAGCCTCGACAGCAATCTCCTGGCACCGGTCGAACACGCCCGCACAGATATGCGCCTGAACGATGGTCGTTGCGATCGTCAGGGGCGCTTCTGGGCCGGCAGCATGGTGCTGAACATGGGCGCCAACGCTGCCGACGGCACGCTTTATCGCTACAGCGCCGGGCAACGCGGGCCACTCGAGGCGCAACTCGGCGGGTTTATCGTGCCCAACGGCCTGGGTTTCAGCCCGGACGGGCGAACGATGTACCTGTCTGACTCTCATCCTCTGGTCCAGCAAATCTGGGCCTTTGATTACGACATCGACAGCGGCACGCCGTCCAACCGGCGGCTGTTTGTCGACATGCATCAATTCCCCGGTCGTCCCGACGGGGCGGCGGTCGATGCCGAAGGCTGCTACTGGATTTGCGCCAATGACGCCGGGCTGATTCACCGTTTCACGCCCGATGGCCGACTGGACCGTTCCCTCGCCGTACCGGTGAAAAAACCGAGCATGTGCGCCTTCGGCGGCAGTCGCCTGGACACACTGTTCGTGACCTCGATCCGCCCCGGCGACGACCATGACGAACAGTCACTGGCCGGCGGTGTGTTCGCCCTCAATCCAGGCGTCAAAGGCTTACCGGAGCCGTTGTTCCAGGGATGAACCCCGTGTAGCAGCTGCCGAAGGCTGCGTTCGGTTCGGGCCGCGTTCGGACGAAGCAGTCGTCAATCCGGTGAATGCGATTTTCCTGATACACCGCGTCGTATGGTTTTACGACTGCTTCGTCCGAACGCGGCCCGAACCGAACGCAGGCTTCGCCAGCTGCTACAAGGCTCAGCGGTGTTCTCACATCAGAGCTCAATTGAAATGACGCCAACGTTGCTTAACCTCGAAGACGAATTCACCCATCTCACCCTCGCCCCGCAACTCGGTGGCAGCATCGTCAACTGGAGCGTGCGCGGCACGGGTCTGCCGCTGTTGCGCCACAGTGACGCTCACGCGCTGAACACCGGTCTGCCCGGCAAGCTCGGCTGCTTTCCCTTGGCGCCGTGGTCGAACCGAATTTCCGAAGGCGGCTTTGAATGCCCCGAGGGCTGGCTGGCCCTGACACCCAACAGCCTCACCGATCCCATGCCGATTCACGGCAGCGCCTGGCAGCAGCCGTGGCAGGTGGTTTCGCAGACGCGCGATGAAATCGTCCTGCAACTCGACAGCACCACGCCCTTCGCCTATCGCGCCCGGCAACGATTCCATCTGAGCGATGGCAAGCTGAGTATTGATCTTAAGGTCACCCATCTGGCCGAAAACCCGGCCTGGCATGGGCTCGGTTTGCATCCCTACTTTCCGCGTACCACGGGCACCCAGTTGCAGGCGCAAGCCCGGCACGTCTGGTTGTGTGACGTAACAAAGCTGCCGACACACCTCAGTGCGTTGCCGGCCGAATGGGATTTCCAGTCGCTCAAGGCGCTGCCCGAGACATTGGTCGACAACGGCTTCTGCGAATGGGACGGCCAATGCCTGATCCGCCAGCCCGCGTTGGGCTATGAGCTGGAATGCCGGGCCACCGGCAGCGATTACTTCCTGCTCTACTGCCCGGCGGGCCTGGATTTTTTCTGTATCGAACCGGTGAGCCACCCGGTCAACGCGCATCACCTGCCCGGTCGACCGGGGTTGCGATTGCTGGAGCAAGGCGAGTCAGCCGAGCTCGGTTTCAGCCTGCACTATCGCTACCCCAGCAACTGACTCAGCACCGCGCGCAACTTGCCGGGTTTCACCGGTTTGTTCAGCAGCGGTGCGTCGAGTCGCTGCAATGAGCGCCGACACTGATCCGTGCGGTCGGCAGTGATGATGACCGCCGGAATCGCCTGGTGGTAATGCTCACGCAAATGCCTGACCACATCACAGCCCACCACCCCGTGATCGAGGTGGTAATCCGCCAGAATCAGTTCCGGTGGTCGCCCCTGCAAGGCGGCCAGTGCAGAGAATTCATCGGTGGCCGTCACCACTTCGCAGCCCCATTGCCCGAGCAGCGCGCTCATGCTTTCGAGGATGCTCACTTCGTTGTCCAGCACCAGCAAACGTCGGCCCGGTAATGGATTGCCGGTGCCGGGTTGTGGTGCCGCCAGGCTGATCGGCAGCGGAATTTCATGGGAAATCGGCACGTCGATGCTGAACATCGAACCGCGCCCCGGCAACGAATGAACCCCGACTTTATAGCCGAGGATCTTGGCGATGCGTTCAACGATGGCCAGCCCCAGGCCCACACCCTTACGGTCGGAGGCGCGGCCGACGTCCAGTTGGTTGAACTCGAGGAAGATCGAATCCAGTCGGTCCGCAGCGATCCCGCGTCCGGTGTCCCAGACTTCCAGGCGCAGCATTTCACCCCGGCGTCTGGCACCCAGCAGGATGCTGCCTTCGTCGGTGTAGCGGCAGGCATTGCTGAGGAAGTTGCGCAGGATCCGCGTCATCAGGCGCAGGTCAGTGCTGATGGCGTAATCGCCCATGTGCACCCGCAGGTTCAACCCTTCAGCCTGGGCCACTGACTGGAACTCCGACACCAGCGGCGCGAGCAATTCATCGAGACGGTACAGCGCAATGTCCGGTTTGACCGCCGCCTGATCGAGCCGGGAAATATCCAGCAAATCGGTGAGCAAATCCTCCGCCCCTTCCAGCGCCTGGTGCGTACGCTCCACCAGCACTTGTTCGACGTCGGGCAGCTTGCGTTCGCGCAGGGTCGAGATCAGCAAACGCGCGGCGTTGAGCGGTTGCAGCAGGTCATGACTGGCGGCGGCGAGGTATTTGTCCTTGCTGCGATTGGCGGCCTCGGCGGCGTCCCGGGCATCGCGCAAGGCTTCGGCAATCTGTTTACGCTGGGTGATCTGCTGTTGCAGGTTGCGGTTGGCTTCCAGCAACTCGTCAGTACGCGCGGTGACCCGCTGCTCCAGTTCGTCGTTGAGTTGCTGCAGGCGCTGCTGGGCGAGTTTGCGTTCGGTGATGTCGGCGACAAAACCTTCCACCAGCCCTTCCTGATCGGGCTTGAGCAACAAGTTCATCAGCACGTCGAGGCTGCTGCCATCCTTGCGCCGCAATTGGGTTTCGTAGCCATGCAGGCTGCCCTGGTGCCTGAGGATTTCGCCGATATTTTCCAGTTCCTGTGCACCACCGACAAACAGGTTGCTCGCCAGATCCGCCAGGGAAAACAGCACTTCCTGGGGATTGTCGTAGCCGAGCATCCGCGCCAGTCCCGGATTGGCGGCGCGCATGCCTTCCAGGAGGCTGGCCTGAAAGATCCCGTGGACCGCGTTCTCGAACAGCCATTTATAGCGATTGCGCTCGGTTTCCAGCTCGTCAAGGCGCGCAGCCAGTTCCGGGTAATGACTCTTGCGCGCCGAGTGGCTGCCTAATCCCAGTAACCCCGCCAGCGCCCGTTGTTGTTCGTCAGAGGGCTTCGCCATAGACGACCTCGACATCACGCTGACTGGACTCGCGCGGGTTGGTCAGGATGCACGGATCGTGCATGGCGTGTTGCGACAGGAACGGAATGTCCGCAGTGCTGACCCCGTGCAGTCCGAGGGTTTCGTGGAAGCCGATCGCATGTTTCAGAGCGATCAGATGTTCGACCAAACGCCCGCAAATCTGCCGGTGATTGAGGCCACGGCAATCGATGCCAAAGGTCTCGGCTATCACCTTGAAGCGCTCCGGTGCGGAGCTGTAGTTGAACGCCACCACGTGTTCCACCAGCACCGCGTTGCACAGCCCATGAGGCAAGTCGAGAAAGCCACCGAGGCTGTGGGACATGGCGTGCACAGCGCCGAGGATCGCGTTGGAGAACGCCAGCCCGGCCTGCATGCTGCCGAGCATGATTTTCTCGCGCAGGGCAATGTCGTTCGGATTGGCGATCATCTGCACCAGGTTGCCGTTGATCAGGCGCATCGCCTCCAGCGCATGGGGGTCGGTCAATGGCCCGTGACCGGTGGAAACAAACGCTTCGATGGCATGCACCAACGCATCGATGCCGGTACAGGCCGACAGGAACGGGTCCATGCTCAGGGTGGTTTCCGGGTCGATCAACGACACGTCCGGGACCACCGCCTTACTGACGATGGAGAACTTCATGCGTTCTTGCTGGTTGGAGATGATCACGAACTGCGAGACATCGGCCGAGGTCCCGGCGGTGGTCGGAATCAGGATCAGCGGCGGACTGGGGACACGGATGGTGTCCACGCCTTCGAATTCGAGGATGCTGCGCCCATGGGCGACGACAATGCCGATGCCTTTGCCGCAATCCATCGGGCTGCCGCCACCGACGGCCACGATCACATCGCAATGGTTTTCCCGGTACAGGTCGGCGCCGAGCATCACTTCCTCAACCCGAGGGTTGGGCGAGACCGCGCTGTACAGGACGTACTCGATGCCCTGGGCTTGCAGGCTGGCCTCGACATCGGCAACCCAACCGGCGGCAATCACACCGGGATCGCTGACCAGCAGCACCTTGCGGGCACCAAAGGTTTTGGCGCAATTGCCGACGTTGTGCCGGCAGCCGGCACCAAAGATGATTTCAGGCGAAACGAATTTACGCAGCTGACTAAGACTCTGGCTCATTGGAAAGCCTGTTTTTATTGTTTTGGAAGGTAATGTCCACACTAAAGCATCCGGCTGTGAATGCAATCAGACCTATGGGTAGCAGGCTGGTGTACTCAGACTCTGAATTCACTGGAGAACCCCCTGTGGGAGCGGGCTTGCTCGCGAAGGCGGCATTACATTCAACATTGATGTCGACTGTCCCACCGCTTTCGCGAGCAAGTCGAATCGTCGCACCGCCGCTCCCACAGGGGTTCGCGTTGGACGCAACATCTGGATTCATCCGCGATAGATCAGTCGCGAAGCCTTCTCGTTACGCAACGTCAGGTGTTCCATGCCCAACCCCGGTGCGTCGGCTTCCTCGCGGGCCTTGAGAATCACACCGTGATGCGGTGACTTGCTGCACACCGGGTCCGCATTGGCGGCGTCGCCGGTCAGCATGAATGCCTGGCAGCGGCAACCACCCAGATCCTTGTGCTTTTCATCGCAGGAGCGGCACGGTTCCTTCATCCAGTCATCGCCACGAAAGCGATTGAAACCGAAAGAATCAGTCCAGATGTGCTCGATGCTGTGCTCGCGCACATTGGGAAATTGCACCGGCAACTGTCGGGCGCTATGGCAAGGCAGCGCCGTGCCGTCGGGGGTGATGTCGAGAAACAGATTGGCCCAGCCGTTCATGCAGGTCTTGGGGCGTTCTTCGTAGTAATCCGGGGTGACGAAGATCAGCTTGCACGGGTGGCCCTGCGCTTCAAGACGCTCGCGATATTCGTTAGTGATGCGCTCTGCGCGCTGCAATTGTTCGCGCGTGGGTAACAGGCCAACGCGGTTGAGCTCGGCCCAGCCGTAGAACTGACACGTCGCCAATTCGACGAAATCCGCTTCCAGCTCCAGGCACAAGTCGATGATCTGCGCGATCTGGTCGATGTTGTGCCGATGGGTGACGAAGTTCAGCACCATCGGGTAGCCCTGGGCTTTCACCGCCCGGGCCATCGCCAGTTTCTGCGCGAAGGCTTTGCGCGAGCCGGCGAGCATGTTGTTCACCGCTTCGTCGGCGGCCTGGAAGCTGATCTGGATATGGTCCAGCCCCGCGACCTTGAAATCGCGCACTTTTTGCTCGGTCAGGCCGATGCCCGAGGTGATCAGGTTGGTGTAGTAACCCATGTCCCGGGCGGCCTTGATCAGTTCGACCAGATCCTGACGCACCAACGGTTCGCCGCCGGAAAAACCCAGTTGCGCGGCACCCATCTCCCGGGCCTCGCGGAACACCCGGATCCATTCCTCGGTGCTCAACTCTTCACCTGATTGGGCAAAGTCCAGCGGGTTGGAGCAATACGGGCATTGCAGCGGGCAACGATAGGTCAGCTCCGCCAACAGCCACAGCGGCGGACCCGGACGCGAGTCACTCGATCCAGAACTGAGCATGGGCCACCTCCAAAAACGCCAGCACGTCTTCGTCGATCCCAGGTACGCCGGGGAAACTCTCAGACAGTCGATCAATGATCGCCGCAACGCTGCGCTGGCCGTCCACCAGATCGAGGATCTGCCCGGCACTGTCGTTAAGTTTGATCATGCCTTCGGGGTACAGCAGCACGTGACAGTCCTGACGAGGTTCCCATTGCAGGCGAAAACCCTGGCGCAGCGACGGTGATTGCTCGCGGTTGATCAGGCTCACAGGGCAATCCCCCGATGCCAGACCTTCTCCGTGGTGACGGTGTGATACGGCGGACGCTCCAGTTCGTAGGCCATGCTCATGGCGTCGAGCATGCTCCACAGCACGTCGAGCTTGAATTGCAGGATTTCCAGCATGCGTTGCTGGCCTTCGACCGTGACGTAGTGCGCCAGGGTGATGCGCAAACCATGCTCGACATCCCGTCGCGCCTGACTCAGGCGATTACGGAAATAGTCGTAACCGCCGACGTCGATCCACGGGTAATGGGCCGGCCAGGCATCGAGCCGGGATTGGTGGATCTGTGGCGCAAACAGCTCGGTCAGCGAACTGCTGGCGGCTTCCTGCCAACAGGCGCGACGGGCGAAATTGACGTAGGCATCCACGGCGAAACGGACACCGGGCAGCACCAATTCCTGTGAAAGGATTTGCTCGCGATCCAGTCCAACCGCTTCCCCCAGCCGCAGCCAGGCTTCGATGCCGCCTTCGCTGCCGGGTGCACCGTCGTGGTCGAGAATTCGTTGCAGCCATTCCCGGCGTACGTCGCGGTCCGGGCAGTTGGCGAGAATCGCCGCGTCCTTCAGGGGGATGTTCACCTGGTAATAGAAGCGGTTGGCGACCCAACCTTGAATCTGCTCGCGACTGGAGCGCCCGGCGTACATGGCTTGGTGGAACGGATGATGGATGTGGTAATAGGCGCCTTTGGCGCGCAGGGCCGCTTCGAATTCGGCGGGGGACATTGGGGTGTCAGTCATTGCGGTTCTCCGGGGAATCTGCGGTGTCTGGTCTGGCCCCATCGCGAGCAAGCTCGGCTCCTACAAGGGATCTTCGGTGTACACAAAACCCTGTGGGAGCGGGCTTGCTCGCGAAGGGGCCATCCGCTACAGCTCAATACTCATACCGTCAAACGCCACTTCGATCCCGCGCCGATCCAGCAGCGCCCGCTCGGCCGAGTCTTCATCGAGGATCGGGTTGGTGTTGTTGATGTGGATCAGCACCTTGCGCTGGCGGGTAAAGCCTTCAAGGATGTCGAGCATGCCGCCAGGGCCGCTTTGCGACAGGTGACCCATTTCACTGCCCAGGTTCTGGCCGACTTCGCAGATTCGCATCTCGTCGTCGCGCCACAAGGTGCCGTCCAGCAACAGGCAATCGGCGCGTTGCATCCAGCTCAGCACCTCGTCGTCGACTTGTCCCAGGCCCGGCGCATAGAACAGCGAAGCACCGCTGCGTCGGTCTTCGATAAACAAGCCGATGGTGTCGCCCGGCTGCGGATTGCCGCGATTGGGCGAGTACGGCGGTGCGTTGCTGACCAAGGGGATCGCGCGAAATCGCAGGTGTGCGCAAGCGGTGATGCTGAACGGCTCGCGGTCGAGCCCGACCGGTTGCCACTGCAACCCGCCGTTCCAATGCTTGAGCATGGTGAACAAGGGGAAGCCGCTGCTCAGGTCTTCATGGACCCGTTCGGTGCACCAGACCGAATGCGGGCAGCCTTCGCGCAGACTCAACAGGCCGGTGCAATGGTCAATCTGGCTGTCCAGCAGGACGACGCCGGCAATCGCCGTGTCACGAACCCGGCGCGCCGGTTGCAGCGGCGCGAAACTCTCGAGTTGCGCGCGAATGTCCGGTGAAGCATTGCACAGCACCCAATCCACACCGTTGTCGCTCAGGGCAATCGAGGACTGGGTGCGCCGTTGGGCCCGCAGGCTGCCATTGCGCATCGCGGCGCACTGGCGGCAGTTGCAATTCCATTGCGGAAAACCACCGCCAGCGGCGGATCCGAGAACGCGAATGTGCATGGGCAATGCTCCAGAAGGCAGGCCCGGCCAACGCAACAGCTGGCCGGGTGAACAATCAGCGGTTGGCGAAATACATCGTCACTTCGAAGCCAATGCGCAGATCGGTAAACGCGGGTTTAGTCCACATGGGTCAATCCTCTTCTTGTGCCGGACGATTCCGGTAAAGCCATTAATGCACGGGGCGCCGGGCACCCGAATGCTACTTTCGAACGAGGTGGCGGCGTGCATTGGTAGGGGGTGTTGCGGGGTGTCAGAGACGGCCAAATCGCGGGCAAGCCTTGCTCCTACAGGTATTGCGCGATCCTGTAGGAGCAAGGCTTGCCCGCGATGGCCATCACACGGTTGTGTGTCGAATCAGAAGAACCCCATCGGATTGATGTCGTAGCTCACCAGCAGGTTTTTGGTCTGCTGATAGTGGTCGAGCATCATCTTGTGGTTTTCACGACCGACGCCGGACTTCTTGTAGCCACCGAACGCGGCGTGGGCCGGGTACAGGTGGTAGCAGTTGGTCCAGACACGCCCGGCCTTGATCGCACGGCCCATGCGGTAGGCGCGGTTGATGTCGCGGGTCCACAGACCGGCGCCGAGACCGAACTCGCTGTCGTTGGCAATCGCCAGGGCTTCGGCTTCGTCCTTGAAGGTGGTGATACCCACCACCGGGCCGAAGATTTCTTCCTGGAACACGCGCATTTTGTTGTGGCCCTTGAGCAGGGTCGGCTGGATGTAATAACCCGTCGACAAGTCGCCCTCAAGACGCTCGGCCGCGCCGCCGGTGAGCAGCTCGGCGCCCTCCTCCTGAGCGATTTTCAGGTACGAGAGAATCTTGTCGTATTGCTGCTCGGACGCCTGGGCGCCGACCATGGTTTCGGTGTCCAGCGGGTTGCCGCGCTTGATCTTGACGATCTTCTTCATCACCACTTTCATGAAGTCGTCGTAGATCGACTCCTGCACCAGCGCTCGCGATGGACAGGTGCAGACTTCGCCCTGGTTGAAGAACGCCAGCACCAGACCTTCGGCGGCTTTCTCGATGAACTGTGGCTCGGCTTGCATGATGTCTTCGAAGAAAATGTTCGGCGACTTGCCGCCCAGTTCGACAGTGCTCGGAATGATGTTCTCGGCCGCGCATTTCATGATGTGCGCGCCAATCGGGGTGGAACCGGTGAAGGCGATCTTGGCGATGCGCTTGCTGGTGGCCAACGCCTCACCCGCTTCGCGACCGAAACCCTGAACGATGTTCAGCACGCCGGGTGGCAGCAAGTCGGCGATCAACTCAGCGAAGACCATGATCGACAGCGGCGTCTGCTCGGCAGGTTTGAGTACCACGCAGTTACCGGCGGCCAGGGCCGGGGCGAGTTTCCAGGCGGCCATCAGCAGCGGGAAATTCCACGGAATGATCTGTCCGACCACGCCCAATGGCTCGTGGAAGTGATAGGCCGTGGTCAGCTCGTTGATCTCGGCGGCACCGCCCTCTTGAGCGCGGATGCAACCGGCGAAGTAACGGAAATGGTCGGCGGCCAGCGGCACGTCGGCGTTCAGGGTTTCGCGCACGGCTTTGCCGTTGTCCCAGGTTTCGGTGACGGCGAGGATTTCCAGATTCTGTTCGATGCGGTCAGCGATTTTCAGCAGCACCAGGGAGCGGTCCTGCGCTGAGGTCTTGCCCCAGGCATCGGCGGCGGCATGCGCGGCGTCGAGGGCTTTTTCGATGTCGGCGGCGCTGGAGCGGGGGAATTCGGCGATCACTTCACCGGTGACAGGCGAAGAGTTGGTGAAGTACTCACCATTGACCGGAGCGACGAACTCGCCGCCGATGAAATTGCCGTAGCGCGGTTTAAACGTAACGACGGCGCCAGGTGTGCCGGGTTGTGCATAGATCATGGTGGGCCTCTGTCTGGGTCGATGCCTGTCGGGCAAACAGGCGATGAACCGATAGTAGAGAGCCCTGCGCGTCAGACGAATGCGCCGTTGGCAGGAGGACTCTCGTTATTTGGTAGTAGGAGCTGAGCTTGCTCGCGATTGGAGCACCACAGTTATCCGGGCATTCCGCAACACGTGTAGGAGCAAGGCTTGCCCGCGATTGGGGCGCCGCGGTGATTCAGTCAAAACGCGGTGAGTTCATCGCGAGCAAGCTTTGCTCCTACAGGTTTGGTGCAGGTATTCGATCAGTGCTTGGCCACTACAAGGTCTTTCGGCAGCTTGAAGGTCCAGAGCATGCCGCCCTGGTTGAAGTCCTTGACGCGCTTGGCCACTTCGCCGCCCCACAGCGGTACGGCGCCGCCCCAACCGGACAGCACCGAAACGTACTGTTCGCCGTCCATTTCCCAGGTCACAGGCGAGCCGAGTACGCCGGAGCCGGTCTGGAATTCCCAGACTTTCTCGCCAGTCTTGGCGTTAAACGCCTGCAGGAAACCTTCCGGCGTACCGGTGAACACCAGGTTGCCCTTGGTGGTCAGTACACCGCCCCACAGCGGCGCGAAGTTCTTGTGGCGCCAGACTTCCTTGCCGGTTTTCGGGTCGATGGCGCGTAGCACGCCGATGTAGTCTTCATTCAATGGCTTGATGGTGAAACCGGCACCGAGGAACGCCGCGCCTTTCTTGTAGGCGATGCCTTCGTTCCAGATGTCCATGCCCCATTCGTTGGACGGCACATAGAACAGTCCGGTGTCCTTGTTGTAGGCCATCGGCATCCAGTTTTTCGCACCGAGGAATGCCGGAGCTACGAATACCGAACTGCCTTTGGCTTCGGTGCCTGGCGCGCCTGGGCGGCTGGCTTCGTTGTAGATCGGGCGGCCCTCTTTATCCAGGCCGGTGGCCCAGGTGATTTTGTCCACGAACGGGAAGCCGCGAATGAATTTGCCGTTGGTGCGGTCCAGCACGTAGAAGAAACCGTTACGGTCAGCGGTCGCGGCGGCTTTGATCTCTTTGCCGCCTTCGGTGTAGTTGAACGAGACCAGCTCGTTTACGCCGTCATAGTCCCAGCCATCGTGAGGTGTGCTCTGGAAGTGCCACTTGATAGTGCCGTCGTCCGGGTTGAGCGCCAGGCGCGACGAGGAGTAGAGGTTGTCGCCAGGACGCAGGTGCGAATTCCACGGCGCCGGGTTGCCGGTGCCGAACAGCAGCAGATTGGTTTCAGGGTCGTAGTAACCACCCAGCCAAGGGGCGGCACCGCCGGTTTTCCAGAGATCGCCGGGCCAGGTCTTGCCGGCTTCGCCGCCCGAGATGCCGTTCTCTACCGCTTTGCCGTCCTTGTAGGTGTAGCCCATGTGGCCTTCGACGGTTGGACGGGTCCACAGCAGGTTGCCGTTTTTCGGGTCGTAGGCTTCGATTTTGCCAACCACCCCGAACTCGCCGCCGGCGACACCGGTGATCAGTTTACCGTTGATCACCAACGGCGCGGCGCTGATGGAATAGCCTTCCTTGTGGTCGGCGACTTTCTTGCTCCAGACGACTTTGCCGGTGTCTTTGTTCAGGGCCACGAGCTTGGCGTCGAGGGTGCCGAAAATCACCAGATCGCCGTACAGCGCGACACCACGGTTGATCACGTCGCAGCAAGGACGGATGTCATCGGGCAGGCGCGCATCGTATTGCCAGAGCTTCTTGCCGGTGCGCGCATCCACCGCAAACACCCGCGAGTAGGAACCGGTCATGTACATCACGCCGTCCTTGATCATCGGCTGTGCTTGCTGACCGCGTTGTTTTTCACCGCCGAAGGAGAATGCCCAGACCGGCCGCAAGTCCTTCACGTTGTTGACGTTGAGCGTATCCAGCGGACTGTAGCGTTGACCCTGGACGCCCAGACCGTTGGTGACGATCTGCTCCGGGTTCTTGGGGTCCTGGAGGATGTCTTTATCAGTGACGCCGGCCAATGCCGAGCCAGACAACAGCATGGCACTGAGCAGCACGCTCAAGACGAAGGGTTGGCGACGTGCGGGTTGGGTCATGACGGCTACCTCTGCAGTTTTTGTTATACCCGGGAAATTTTCCCGGTCTGGTGCAGATTCTTGGGCGCCGCCGCCCTTGGAACAATTGCCCGCAGTGCTGAGATTGCTAGTTCCTTAGTACCGGGTCGGAGGAGATCAACACCGAAATTCGTGATCGACACTGATCTAATGTGGGAGCGGGCTTGCTCGCGAAGGGGCCTTCACATTCAACAATGATGTCTGCTGATAAGCCGCCTTCGCGAGCAAGTCGAATCGTCGCACCGCCGCTCCCACAGGGGATTTGTGTTGATCATTTGTTCGCGGCGGAGTCGACACGGGGCATTTGTGCGCGCTCGTAACGCGGGTACAAATGGCTGACGCTGCGGATCAGTTCGTAACGACTCAGGCTGATCCCGGTAAACCGTTCGGGAATTGGGCTACGGATCATCTCAGCCATGTCGCTGCCATTGGCGGCGCCATCGCGCATCAACTGGTCGAGCCAGCCGAGGTAGTCGCGCATCTGTTCGAACGGCTGCTGATCCGTGGCCACCGGTCCATGGCCGGGGACGATCAGCGTCCACGGCAGGCCTTGAAGGGTGGCGATGTCCGCCAGCCACACCGCCAACCCCGGACTGTTGGGCGTGGTCAGCGCCCGTTGGTAAAACACCAGATCCCCGGCAAACAGCACGCCGGTTTTCTGGTCGAGAATAGCCAGATCCGCGCCCGTGTGCCCACCCAGGCCCAACAGACGAAAATCGTGATTCCCAAAACTTCGCACGCCGGGCGTCAGCGTCCGGGTCGGCAACACCGCTTCGGTGCCGCGCATCCAGTCGCCCACCAGGCGATACATATTCTCGGACATGGCGTCGCCCTGCTGCTGCAACAGCTCGGTGGTGCCGGCCAACGCGCTGATCGGCACATCACTGAAGGCCTGGTTACCGAGCACATGATCAGGATGATGATGAGTCAGCAGCACCTCGATCACCGGTTTTTCGGTGATCGAGGCAATCGCCTTGCGCATCGCTTCGCCGTAGCGTTTCGACGGCCCGGTGTCGATCACCACCACACCCTGTTCGGTGACGATGAACGCGGTGTTGACGATGTTGCCGCCATTGGTCTTGGCGAAATTGTCGGTGCTGCCTTCCAGCAGCCAGGTGTCTTCGGCGATCTGCCGGGGCTTGAGTGAGTAGTCGAGCTCGGCCAGAACCGGCAGGCTCAGACTCATAAACAACAGCAGCATCCAGCGCATCACGCGCTCCTTTGGGTCAGGGTATGGCCGCATCGAATTGATTGCCGCTGTTGTCGCGCAGCATCAGGCGCGTCTGCCCTGCCCCTTCGATATCAAAGGCCAGGTTTGGGTTTTCGCTGACAGCGGGAAACAACTCAAGACGTGCCAACAGCTGATCGTTGTGATCCCGCAGTTCGGCATGGTTGATGAAGAATTCCGGAATACCGCTGACCATGCCGTTGTCCATCGGGTGCGCCACCTGCAAGCGCACGCGACTGAACTCGCCCCGGGGATAACGACCGCCCAGCACTTCGCCGATGTGCTCTTCCCAGCCCGGCTGAGTGCGCACCACGCTCGGCGCCGTGCAACCGCCGCCCGCGGCATCGATCAACGTCGAGCCGACATGCCACACCCCATCACGGGTCAGCACTGCCGCGCGCAACGGCGTGGCCTGTTCAATACGGATGCGGATCGACAGCCACGGCAGCACCCGTTCCAGCGGCTGAAAATCGACAATTTTCGGCAAAGGGTTGAGTTCGGCCCAGGCGAGAATTTTCACCACCTCGCCCTTGAACGCTCGCGCGTCGATTTCCAGCGGTACTTGCCGGGCGTCTTCGGCGAACGGCGGCGCCAACAGCTTGACCCGTTCGTCGAACACGAACGGCGCATCGCCGAGCATCTGCTTGTGATAGAAGGCCCACATCACCGACGGAACCGGGTCTTTGCCCGGGTCGATGTCCACGGCGTGCGCGGCGATGGGTAACCAACAGGCCAACAGACAACCCGCTCGCCAGTTCACTATTGATACATCTCGGGCACGTCATAGCGCAGGCCGTAATGGCCATAAATGGTTTTGACAGCGCCCTCACGGATCAAGGCTTCCAGTGCCTCTTCCACGGCATAGGCCAGTTGACGGTTGCTTTCGTGCACCGCCATGCCGATCTCCCACAGCTGCTTGCCCATGTTCGGGTAGGCGTTTTCCGCCAGCGCCACTTGCGGGTCCGCCGCTTCATGCACTTGCCAGTCGATCTCGCCGCGCATGGCCATGACCGCGTCGACTTCACCGGCCTTCATGGCCGCGAAAGCCTGGGGCACGCCGGGATAGTGGTGGGTTTTGCCGGCGAGCATGCCGTTGAACACCGAGGTCAGGTAGAACGACGGCACGCTGTCGACTTCGACGCCGATCGGGTGATGCTCGAACACGGCGACGCTACCGACCTTGTCCAGCCGACGGCGATCATAGGCGACCTGCCATTGTTCGTTCTGGTACGGCCCGAACATCACCACATGGCCGTTTTCCAGCTCACCCAGTTCATTGCGTTTCTGCGCGTAATCGCGATCGTACGGCACGCGCATCATCAGGTCGGCCAGTTGCAGATCGTGCAACTGACTGGCGCGCCAGATGTAATCGCGCAGGTCATCGTCGAGCTTCTCGCCGGCAGGTGCCCAAATCAACGTCAGGCGCACGCCGAGGGCCTTGGCCAACGCTTCGGCGAGTTCGACATCAACGCCACGGGCCTGGCCGGCGTCTTCAAAACTGTAGGGGGCGAAGTCCTTGTAGACCGCCACTTTCAGCTCCCCGGCGGCGATCATTTCGTCATAGGTACGAACCTGCGCCTGCACTGCCTGGCAGCACAGCAACACAGCGCTGATCAACACAGCGAGCAGGCGCATGGGTTACTCCTCGACGCGAACAGTGTCCAGGTAAGTGCGTACCGCCCACAAAGCTTCCTGGCTCAGGTAGTCGGCCATCTTCGGCATGTAGACCCGGCCGTCACGCACGGCGCCGTGGCGCACGCGTTCGACGAACCATTCATCACCCGCCTCGCCGACATCCAGCATGCGCAAATCAGGGGCGATGCCGCCGGATTTGGCTTCCAGGCCATGGCAGGCCGCGCAGTTCTGGTTGTAGGCCGAAGAGCCGATTTCCACGGCCTTATCGTGTTCCGGGGTAGCGCGATAAGGGTTCACCGCGGCCCAACCATCGGCATCGACCGGTACGCCAGCGTCCTTGATCGGGGTCAGGCCCGGGGTGGCGACAGCCTGGGGGACCACGTTGCCGTGGGCCCAGACGGAACCTGCGCTGATAAAGCCGGCCAGCAGTCCGGCAACGAGTAAGGCGTTGCGTTTTGTTGTCATTGTTATGCCCTCTTGATTGCACGCAAAACCTCTTTGAAGAGGCTATGGCACCCATCTTAGGAAGGGCTTCGCGCAAGCCCCATGCTGCTTTGGTGGCCGCCGTCTAGTTCCTTGGTAGTAGGGCTTGTGGCCGTACGGCAAGCGGGAACGATCATCGCCCCGGTGTCATGGGCAAGACCGGCAACGGTGCTGGACGTGGGCCGTGGAGCTTGTCGACGCCGATCAGGGTCAGGATCAGCAGCAACGGCAGAAGCAACGCTTTGAGAATACGCATGATCAATCTCCTCCCGTGTGATGGCCGCTATTGCCCATGCTAAAACCGCGCCGCTCCGGGCGAGTTACTACCTTGGTATTGGCTCATTGGTACTTTCTGCATATTTCCTTCTGCCTCACAGCGTTCCTATGCTGGCGCTACCTGTAATGGAGTGCCCTATGCGCCAGCTTGCCCCTTACGCCCTGATCTACCTGTTGGCGATTGCCTGCGCCGCCGGGTTGGCGACCCAGAGCCAGGCTGCCGACGCGCCGTTGCAGGTGCAGATCGGTTACCTGGGCTATCGCCCTGATCCGGGCCCGTTGCTGTCGAACGTCATTCCCGAACCTATCGATGCCGGGCTGCGTGGCGCCGAACTGGCGATCACCGACAGCAACAGCACCGGGCGTTTCCTCAACCAGAGCTACAACCTTGTGAGCACCAACGTCGACAATCCGGATGCCTTGGTCGAAGCGGCCAAGGCTCAACATGAGCAAGGTCTGCGCCTGTTTGTCGTCAACGCACCGGCCTCCAGCCTGCGCCGGCTCGCCGCCGTGCTACCCGACAGTTTGTTGTTCAACGCCGGAAGCCCCGACGACAGCCTGCGCACCACCGACTGCCTGCCGAACGTGCTGCACAGCCTGCCGAGTCGGGCGATGCTCGCCGATGCGCTGGCGCAATTTCTGGTAGTGCGCAAATGGCAACGGGCGCTGCTGATCGTCGGCCCGACCCCGGACGATCAAGCCTATGCCGCCGCCCTGCGCCGCGCGGCCAAACGCTTCGGCCTGAAACTGGTCGCGGAAAAAGCCTGGAGTTTCGACAACGATCAGCGTCGCAGCGCCCAGGCCGACATGCCGCTGTTTACCCAGACCGCCGAGTACGACGTGGTGCTGGTGGCGGATGAACGCGGCGATTTCGGCGAATACGTGCCCTACCAGACCTGGTACCCACGGCCGGTCGCCGGCACTCAGGGGCTGACCCCGGTGGGCTGGCATAAAACCGTGGAAACCTACGGCGCCGCCCAGTTGCAGAAACGCTTCGAAGCCCTGACCGGGCGCTGGATGAATGACCGCGATTTCGCGGCCTGGATCGCCGTGCGCAGCATCGCCAGTGCCGTGAGCAAACTGCGTCAGGTCGATGCGATGGCGATCCGTACGCTTGAGATCAGCGATCAATTGCCGCTGGACGGCTTCAAGGGTCGCAAGCTCAGTTATCGGCCGTGGAACGGCCAGTTGCGCCAACCCATTCCCATCGTGCAGCCCCGGGCGCTGGTCAGCACGTCGCCGCAAGACGGCTTCCTGCACCCCTTCAACGAGATGGACAGCCTCGGCTACGACAAGCCCGAGGTCAGCTGCCGCTTTCCCTGATCCAACTTTCCACAAAAACCACAACAAAAAAAAAAGGAATCCGCCATGCGCCGCACCCTGCTCTGCCGCTCCCTGCTTTTCTGGGCCCTGCTGCTCGCCGCCGGGCAGGCCGCGGCCAGCACCGCCTGGGTCTCCAACGAAAAAGACAACAGCCTCAGCCTGATCGACCTGCAAACCCTGCAAGTCACCGACACCCTGCCCGTTGGCCAACGCCCGCGCGGTCTGCTGCTGTCCCACGACAATAAGCTGCTGTACATCTGCGCCAGCGACTCGGACCGGGTCCAGGTGATGGACGTCGCCACCCGCAAGATCATCAAGGAATTGCCCTCGGGCAAGGATCCTGAACAATTTGCCCTGCACCCGAATAATCGTTGGCTGTACGTTTCCAACGAAGACGATGCGCTGGTGACAGTGATCGACACCGAAACCTCCAAGGTGCTGAGTCAGATCAACGTCGGCGTCGAACCCGAAGGCATGGCCGTCAGCCCCGACGGCAAGTGGGCGGTGAACACCAGCGAAACCACCAACATGCTGCACTGGATCGACACCAGCACCCAGACCCTGGCCGACAGCACGCTGGTGGATCAGCGGCCGCGCTTCGTCGAGTTCACGCCGGATGGTTCGAAGCTCTGGGCCTCGGCGGAAATCGGTGGCACGGTGACCATTCTCGACGTCGCCACCCGCAAGACCCTCAAGACCCTGACCTTCCAGATCAAGGGTGTGCACCCGGACAAAGTCCAGCCGGTGGGGATCAAGCTCAGCGCCGACGGCAAGTACGGTTTCGTCGCCCTCGGCCCGGCCAATCATGTGGCGGTGATCGACGCCAAGACCTTCGAGATTCTTGATTATCTGCTGGTTGGACGACGGGTCTGGCAGATGTCGTTTACCCCGGATCAAAAACAATTGCTGGCCACCAACGGCGTCAGCGGCGACGTGTCGGTGATCGATGTCGACAACCTCAAGGTCACCAAGTCGATCAAGGTCGGGCGTTATCCGTGGGGCGTGGTGGTGACGCCATGAACGCACTGGAAGTCAGCGAGCTGAGTTTCGCTTATGGTGCGAAAGAGGCGTTGCGTCAGGTGAGTTTCAGCCTGGCACCTGGCCGTTTTGCTGCGCTGCTCGGGCCGAACGGCGCTGGCAAATCGACGCTGATCGCCCTGCTCACTCGACTCTACGATTTGCAACGCGGTGACATCCGCGTCGGCGGCTGTTCGTTGCGGAATGCGGCGCGTCCGGCGCTCAAGCAATTGGGTGTGGTGTTTCAGCAAAGCACGCTGGACCTGGACCTCAGCGTCGAGCAAAACCTGCGCTATCACGCCGCGCTGCATGGGATGTCCCGGCGCCAGACCGGCCTGCGGGTCGACGCCGAACTGGCTCGTCAGGCCTTGACCGAACGCCGTCGCGAACGGGTCCGCGAACTCAATGGCGGCCACCGTCGCCGGGTGGAAATCGCCCGCGCTCTGCTGCATGAACCGCGCCTGCTGTTGCTCGACGAGGCCAGCGTCGGCCTCGATCCGGCCAGTCGTCTGGCGCTCAATCAACACATCCGCAGCCTGTGCCTCGAGCAAGGCATCAGCGTGCTCTGGACCACTCACTTACTCGATGAAGTACAGCCGAGCGACGACTTGTTGATCCTGCATCAGGGCCGGCTGGTCGCCAGCGGACAAGCCGACGCCCTGAGCCTGGAACACGGCGGCGACCTCGGCTCGGCCTTCACTCGACTGACGACTTCAGGAGCCGCCCAATGAATGCCTACTGGCAATGTTTCAGCGGCATCGTGCTGCGTGAATGGCTGCGTTTTGTGTTGCAACGCACGCGGTTTCTCAGTGCGCTGGTGCGGCCGTTGTTGTGGCTGCTGGTGTTCGCCGCCGGTTTTCGCGCCGCACTCGGGATCGCGATCATCGAGCCCTATGACACCTACATTCCGTATGAGGTGTACATCATCCCTGGTCTTGCCTGCATGATCCTGCTGTTCAACGGCATGCAAGGTTCGCTGTCGATGGTCTACGACCGCGAAATGGGCAGCATGCGTGTGTTGCTGACCAGTCCCCTGCCCCGGACTTTCCTGCTGTGCAGCAAACTGTTGGCCACCTCGTTGATCTCGCTGTTGCAGGTCTATGCCTTTCTGGCGATTGCCTGGGTGTACGGCGTGCAACCACCGGCCATGGGGCTGTTGATCGCGTTACCGGCGTTGCTGCTGGTGGCGTTGATGCTCAGCGCGCTGGGCCTGTTACTGTCGAACGCGATCCGTCAGCTGGAGAACTTTGCCGGGGTGATGAATTTCGTGATCTTCCCGCTGTTTTTCCTGTCGTCGGCGCTGTATCCGCTGTGGAAGATGCGCGAGTCCAGCGAGTGGCTGTACTGGTTGTGCGCGTTGAACCCGTTCACCCATGCGGTGGAATTGGTGCGGTTTGCCTTGTATGAACGCTTCAATCCGTTGGCACTGGCGGTGTGCGTGGGGCTGACGCTGATATTCGCGCTGCTCGCCGTGTTCACCTTCAACCCGCAACACGCCGCCCTGCGCAAAACCAACTGACAACACAAATCCCCCTGTGGGAGCGGGCTTGCTCGCGAAGACGGTCGTCCAGTCGACGAAAATGTTGCCTGACATACCGCCTTCGCGAGCAAGCCCGCTCCCACATTTGATCTCCGCTGACTTCAGGATTGGTGCATGCGGCAGGTGAAATTACTACTTTAGTACTGGTTTTCCTGTCTATCGTCGCATTCCAATCGCACCGAGACTGGCATGTAATAGGTTCATAACTATAAGGATTGAACCCCCATGCCGCGTGCCCGACGTCGTCTGCTACGCCCTTCTCTCGCCGCGCTATCGCTGAGCCTGTTGCTGGGCGTCGCGCAGGCCGAAACCCCGCTGTTTTCCGCTGACGGCTATCGCATCGGTCTGTACCGCAGTCCGACCCCGAATCAAGTCCAGGGCGCCGGCATCATCGATACCGCGGCCCTGCAAACCCTGCTGACCCAGACGCCGCGTCCGGTGCTGATCGACGTCTACCGCCGCCAGTGGTTGCAAGGACGTTTCATCGAAGACCAGCCCCACGAAAACCTGCCCGGCAGCCATTGGCTGGCCAATACCGGCGACGGTGACCTGACACCCGACTGGCAGGACTATTTTGCGCGTAAGCTGAACACATTGACCGCAGGTGATCTCGCGCAACCGCTGGTCTTCTACTGCCGCTCCGATTGCTGGCTGAGCTGGAACGCCGTGAAGCGCGCCGCCGCCATGGGCTATAAGACTCTGTATTGGTATCGCGACGGCCTGGACGCCTGGCAGGCAGCCAACCTGCCCGTAACGCCCGCCCAGCCCGAGCCCTTCCCCTGACCTATACGCGTGCGAGTTGTTGCCACACCCTAAACAAAATAATGAGGTGAAAGGCTATGTACAAAATTCTGATTGCCGACGATCACCCGCTGTTTCGCGAAGCCATTCATAACGTCATCAGCGACGGTTTCCCCGGCAGCGAAGTGATGGAAACCGCCGACCTGGACAGCGCCCTGGTGCTGACGCAGGAACACGACGACCTGGATCTGATCCTGCTCGACCTGAACATGCCCGGCATGCACGGCCTCAATGGCCTGATCAACCTGCGCAACGAGGCGCCGACCATTCCGGTGGTGATCGTCTCGGCCGAACAGGACAAACAGGTCGTGCTGCAAGCCATCACTTACGGCGCGGTGGGTTTCATCACCAAATCCTCGCCACGGGTACAGATGACCGAGGCCATCCAGCAGATCCTCAACGGCAATGTCTACTTGCCGCCGGACATCATCCGCACACAAAAATGCGGTACAAGGCGCATGAACGATGCCCCGAGTTTCCCACCTGAACTGCTCCAGGCCTTGACCCGCAAGCAGTTGCTGGTGCTCGAACGCATGACCAAGGGCGAGTCGAACAAACAGATCGCCTACACCCTGGAAATCGCCGAAACCACGGTTAAGGCGCATGTCTCGGCAATCCTGCGCAAACTCAATGTGCACAACCGGGTGCAAGCGATCTTGAGTGCCGGCGACATAGATTTCGGATCGTATTTACGGCGTTGAGACCGAGTCGCCCCATTCGCGAGCAAGTCGAATCGTCGCACCGCCGCTCCCACATTGGATCTGAGTCGCCTCGGTCAATTGTGGGAGCGGGCTTGCTCGCGAAGGGGGCAGCACAGACACCAGAAGCCTCAAGGCCTGCCGAGCAAGTGACTCATCGCGGTCTTGAGTTTCATCGGCCGCACCGGTTTGTGCATCAGGGTGTGGCCCAGTTCGCGGATCTGCTGCTTCAGCTCGTTGCTGTAATTAGCAGTAATCATCATCGCCGGAATCGCCGAGCCGCGACGGGCGTTGATCCGGGCCACGGCATCGACGCCGTTCTGATCGTCATTCAGGTGATAGTCGGCGATCAGCAAATCGGCTTCTTCGTGATAGTTGTCCACTTGCCGCGCCAGGTCCTGCTCCGACAGTGCAGTGACCACCAGACACCCCCACCCTTCAAGCAACGTGCGCATGCCGGCGCAAATGGCCGCGTCGTTGTCCAGCACCCACACCCGCGCCCCACGCAGACGTTCAAGCATCGGTTCACTCATCAGCAGACTCGGCAGCGCCTTGGGTGCCGTGGCGCTGAGCGGCACTTCGACCGAGAACATCGAGCCCTTGCCCGGCCACGAACGCACATGAATGCTGTGACCGAGAATCCCGGCGATCTTTTCCACGATCGCCAGGCCCAGGCCCAAACCGCGATCCTGATCAGGACGCTGCACATCACCACGCTTGAACTCTTGAAAAATCTCCTCGAGGCGATTTTCAGCAATGCCCATGCCGCTGTCCCAGACCTCGATCGACAGGCGCTGGTGATGACGCCGGCAACCGAGCACCACACGACCGCTGTAGGTGTAGCGAATGGCGTTGCTCAACAGATTTCGAAGGATCCGTGCCAGCAACTGAATGTCGCTGCGCACCAATGCGGAACAAGGAATGAAATGCAGTTCCAGGCCTTCACTGCGAGCCACTTGGGTGTACTCGGCCGCAAGGTTCTCCAGCAATTCGCTCAGGGCGAACGGCGCAATGTCGGCCTTGATCACCCCGGCATCCAGTTTGGAAATGTCCACCAGCGTACCCAGCAGGTTCTCCACGTCTTCCAGGGAGTTGCTGACATTACGCACCAAAATCGCATTGGCCACCGGCTCCCGCCGTTCGAGCAACGCGCTGGTAAACAGCCGTGCGGCGTTGAGTGGTTGCAGCAGGTCGTGACTGACGGCGGCGAGAAACTTGGTCTTCGACAGGTTGGCCTGTTCGGCCTCGAGTTTGGCTTCACGCAGGCGAGATTCCGCCCGCCGACGCTCATCGATCTCACGCAGTAATTGGTCGTTGAGCGTGGTCAGTTCCGCCGTCCGTTCGCGCACCCGCAACTCAAGATTCTGATAGGCCTGGTGCAGCGCTTCAGCGGTGCGGCGGCGTTCGGTGATGTCGCGGATCAACACGAAAATCCCCACCACTTCCCCGGTGGCCAGGCGATTGGGTACGTAGGAGCGCAGCATGTAGCGTTCCTGGTTGTTGATGTTGGTTTCGGCGAACTCGAACGTCACGCTCTCACCGGCCAGGGCCCGGGCCACGTAGGCTTCGAGGCGCTGGTAATGCTGTTCGCTGTGGACTTCGCGCAGGCTCTGCCCGAGCATCACGCCCCGAGGCCAGCAGTACCACTCTTCATACACCTTGTTGGTGAACTCGTAGACCAGATCGGCATTGAGGTAGGCGATCAGCGCCGGCACATGGTCGGTGATCAGGCGAATCCAGCGCTCGCTTTCGCTCAGCGCTTCGGCGTGTTGGTAGCGTTCGGTGATGTCGGTGAAGGTGTTGACGAAACCGCCGGTAGGCAACGGATGGGTGCGGATTTCCAGCACCCGGCCATCGTAGAGGCGCTGCTCGCATTCCTGCACGTGCCGCCCGTTTAGATCCCGACTGGCCGGGGTCAGCAGGTTCAACTCGCTGTCGCCGATCACTTCGGCAAACGGACGATGAGCCGCCACCGGGGCCAGTCCGCTGAGTTCGAGGAAACGCCGGTTCCACAACTCCAGAATGCCCTCGGCGTTGACCATGGCCACGCCTTGGGACAGGTTGTCGACCGCACGTTGCAACAAATGCGATTTCTGCGCCACCGCCTGCTCGCGGCGCACGGTTTCGCTGAGTTTGACGTCGGTAATGTCGGTAAACAGGATCACCCGCCCGCCTTCCTGAGTCGGCCTTTCGCTGACTTGTAACCAGCGACCGTCCTGCAGGCGATAGAGCAGGTTTTCGTCGGCATGACCCCGCGGTTCTTCAGTGAACAGCCCGGTGGCGGACATCAGTCGCTTGACCTCGGCCAGGCGCATGCCGGCGTTGATCCGCACCCGGCTGTTGCCCCAGAACGCCTTGAAACGGCTATTGAACAAGACGATTCGCTGGTCCGCATCGAACAGCACAAACGCATCGGAAATGCTCTCGATCGCATCGATCAAATGCTGATGCGCGGTTTCCGCCCGCAGGCGAGCTTCGCTGAGCAAGTGATTGCCCGACTTGAGTTCGGCCATGGCCTGGTTCAAGGCGTCGGTGCGTTCACGCACCTGCTCGGCCAGCACCACCGAATGCTGGAACGCCGCGTACGGGTCGTTGCCGCGGGTGATGCCGGACTCGATCCGTTCGATCAGCGCGCCATTGATGCGCTGCAGTTTGTGGTTGTCGCGCTGCAGGCTGGCGATCTGCGCCTGAAGCTCAGCGGTGCCCAGGGGACCGGCCTCGGGCAATGGCAACCCCGGTGAAGGTCTGGTTGATGTGCATGCCATTGAACTGTTCTCCGTAGGTGTTGAAACCCATCACCCGCTGGTCACGCAAAAACGTTCCGATCTGCTCCAGACTGCCGCCGTCTTCGAGTTCCAGACGCCTGAGAAAGCAGTCGCAGCCGATGGTCAGCAACAGATCGCCGAGGCGCTCCTGCAAGCCTTCGAACAGGGTTTGCAGATTCGGCAGCATCGGGCCTGGCGTCATGACCGTGAGGACGATGCCGTTTTCCACCGCGCAGTAGAAACTCAGGCTCAGGTCCGGGTGAACCTGCTGGATCGCCCGCACGTAATACTGATCGTTGATCCGCACGGCCAACGGGTGCGCGGCGAAGATCCGATGATCGAGCTCCGCCACCGGCACGCCGATGTGCCGGGCGTACTCCTCGGCGGCCGGCTCGGCGTTGAGTTCAAAGACCCGGCGCGAGGCGCTGTCGGCTCCGGTGACCACCAGTTTTTCCGCCCTCGGCAGGATGTGGTGAGTGGTGAACACCTCGAAGTCCAGCCAGGTATTGACCAGCACCACCACCGCCGCGCCGCTGTGGAACTCGCCATTAAAATAGACGTGGGTGTGGGTCAGGTAATTGTCGTCGCCGGCCGAACCGCCGAAATGCGGAATGTCGCCCAACGCCGCGCTCAGGGCCGCGAGGACCATTTCTTCCCGACTGGACAAACCATCGAGCAGGGTCAACGCAAAGCTGTTGCCCTTGATCGGCGCCAGGGTGTTGCTGCGACAGCCACTGACCAGTCGCTCGACCATTTGCTGGGCGTCGATCAGGCTGAAACGCTCCATCTCGGAGATCAGTTCGGCGTCGATGGAAAAATGCCGGTGGTCAAAGCCCACCGCGGTCACGCAGTTGCGCCCGTAGCCCAGGGGCGTGATTTCCCCGGCGCTGGTGCAACCCACCAGGCGAATGCCACCGAAGCTTTGTTGCAAGGCCTGGCCCAGCGCCTGCAAGTCGTACTCGGCGGAACAGAAGAACAGCACGAAGCCCAAGTGCGGGTGCAACAGTTGTCGCGCCAGCTCCTGGGCCACTTGCTGGGCATCGGTGGCCTGGGACATTGCACTGACCACACCTTCACTCTGGACCTGCTGCATCGTCGCCTCCCGCAGGTGCGCATGTATGAGGTTCGAGTGTACGAAGCCTGTGAGCTGCTACGTATGCTACTTGGGTAGCGGGTAGCCGCTTCGATGGGATGAGAACGGTGTCGACCCTCGCCGCGATGCGCGCAGCGAAGGTCGCCACCAAAGGCTTACCAGGTCAGCACCGCCCCCACCGCAAAGGTGTCGGTGTCTTCGTTCTGGTCGCTGGTGTCGTGGCCGTTGATTGCGAACTGGTTGTACTCGGCCACCAGCTTGAGGTTGTCGTTGACGTCATGGAACAGCGCAACGCCGCGCGTTTCGTAGTCCGCGCCGCTGCCGACCACGCCATTGCCGTCGTCGTTGGTCTTGCCGTAAGACAAAGCCAAGCGGTTCTTGCCCAGTTTGTAGGAGCCCTGCAGCAGGTAACCGTCACTGTCGACGTTGCGCAGGGTCGGCTCGCCGGCGTTGTTGGTGAAGAACGGGTTGATGCCTTTGGCCTGGAAACCGGAGCCAGTGAGCGACAAGCCGCCCATTTTCGCCTGCACGCCATAGCCGACGCCTTTGGAGGTGACGGACTCGACGGTGGAATCGGTATTGTCCGACGTCTGGTAGCTGCCGTTGACCCAGCTGTAGATCTTCGCCCCGGCGAGGTCGAACTGATAGGTGATCTCGCTTTCGGTACGCGGGTTTTCTTGGTAAGCCTTGCCTGTCGGGCTGCTGTCGTTGGTGTCCACCGGGTCCATGATCCCCACGGCCACCCGCAAACCCTCCATCACCGGCGTGCGGTAGGTAATCTGCGACGTCGGGAACGGGTACGGATAACCCGTGCCGATGTTGCCGAACGACACCCCGCCACCGTCCACCAGCCCCAGGGTATCGCTGACCTGGCCGTAACCGGCGAGCATTTCATCCAGCAGGATGTTGGAACGGGCAAACAGGCCGAAGTCCTTGCCGATCAGCACTTCGCCCCACTCCGGGTTGGCCACCGTGCCGTAGAACTGCCGCACGTCGATGGCGGTGTCGGTGCCGTTGGTTTCACTGTCGTTGATGGTCACCCAGAAGGAGGACCGGGCACCGAGCTTGAGGTCATCGACCTGCTTGCTCATGTTGAAGCCCAGGTAGTTGGGCAGAAAACCCATTTTGACCCGCGCCTGTTTCCGGTCGAATTGGTCGCCGGCACGGTCCACATCGCTGTTCACATAGAAGGCGTTGATGTAGCCGTCGGTGGAAAACGTGGTCTGGTCCTTGTCGTACAGCACGATCTCGGCTTCGGCCATCGAGCTCAAACCGAGGGTCGACAGGCTGGCGATGAAGGCCGGCAAGAAACGATGCTTGATGTTCTTATTGTTGTGCATGACGCGCTCCGCAGCGGGGGACTGGATGTCGGAGGCGATTATCGAAAGCTGACCGGCGGCGTCATACGCTGCCTTGGAGGCGGTTTTGAAGTGCTTTGGAGTGGCAGGTCATGCGCGACAAGTTCGGTGTAAGACCGTCCATCGACGAGGCCCGGAACTTAAGGTGTACGCCTGTGGAACGGACTGGCCTCCACAGGAACCGGTACTTGCTAGACCCCCGCTCTAAACAGCATATAAGCGGCGACCACGACACAGATGCTGGCGAAGCCGATCTGTAATCCCCGGGCCGGTACTCGCGCGCAAAGTCTTCGGCCAATGATCATGCCGACGATGCTCGCGACGATAAACGCCACGCCCAGACCGTCGATTCGCACCCCGGCCTGAAACGCGCCGATCACGCCGATGGCGGAAATCAGGCTGATCACCATCAAGGAAGTGGCGACGATTCCGCGCATCTGCACATCGGTCAGTTGCTTGAACGCCGGGACGATCAGGAAGCCGCCGCCCACCCCGAGCAGCCCGGAGACAACACCGGTCACCGCGCCCAGTGCCGCGAGGGTCGCGGTGCACTTGGCGGTCCAGGAGAAGCGCCCGGTCTGCTGATCGAGCATGCAGTTCTTCTGGCCCCAGTTGGCGTGGCCGTGGTCGCTTGGTCCCTCTTCCTGTCGTTCACGGCGCAGCATCCGCCAGGCCACCATGACCATCAGCAGGCTGAACAGGATCATCAGGATTTTTTCCGGCAACTGATGGGCGAAGTAGATGCCGACCGGCGAAAAAACCGCCCCCAGCAGGGCAATCAGCAAGGCTGCGCGATAACGCACCAGACCATGGCGCAACCCGTCAATGGCGCCGACAGCCGCCGCACTTCCCACCGCAAAGAGTGCGACCGGCGCAGCCTGGGTCATGGTCAAACCCAGCCCCAGCACCAAGGCCGGCACCGCAAGAATGCCGCCACCGGCGCCGGTCAAACCAAGTACCAACCCCATCACCACGCCAAAGAAACTTGCCAGCAACATAAAACACTCGTGATCTGCAAAAAAAAGCCGGGAGCGCCCGGTATCGATGACTGACAGGATAGAGCCCGCGCAGCTTTTTTCATTAATTGAATTGATGCGGGCTGGTCAGCGCAGGGAAAATGAAACTACCCTCAAGGCTTGTCCAGAAAGAAACGGCCACCATG
Source organism: Pseudomonas sp. Irchel s3h14 (assembly GCF_900187425.1). Classification (GTDB taxonomy): domain Bacteria; phylum Pseudomonadota; class Gammaproteobacteria; order Pseudomonadales; family Pseudomonadaceae; genus Aquipseudomonas. Next base: position 36,506 of record NZ_FYDJ01000004.1, on the reverse strand, counting down.
CCTGCCTTGATTGAAGCTTTTTTAGACCCTGCCTCGTCGACCTTCAGCTACGTCATCTACGAGCACGATGGCGGGCACTGCGCTATCGTCGACCCGGTACTCGACTACGATCCCGCCGCCGGGCGAACCGCCACCGCCCAGGCCGACAAGATCATCGCCTTCGTTCGCCAACATCAATTGCAAGTGCAATGGCTGCTGGAAACCCACGCCCATGCCGATCACCTGTCCGCCGCACCGTATTTGCGTCGGGAACTGGGTGGCAAGATTGCTATCGGCGAATCCATCAGCAAGGTTCAGGGCGTGTTCAAGACCCTGTTCAATCTTGAGCCGGAATTCTGTATCGATGGTTCGCAGTTCGATCATCTGTTCGCGCCGGATGAATCGTTTCGCATCGGCAATCTGAAAGCCACGGCGCTGCATGTGCCCGGCCATACGCCAGCGGACATGGCCTATCTGATCGACAGCGATGTGATTCTGGTGGGCGATACGCTGTTCATGCCGGACGTGGGCACCGCGCGCTGCGACTTTCCCGGCGGCAACGCCAATCAGATGTTCGCCTCGATTCGCAAACTGCTGGCTTTCCCTGCCGCCGTTCGACTTTATGTCTGCCACGATTACCCGCCTGCGGGCCGCGATCCTCAGTGCATGAGCACGGTGGGCGAGCAGCGCAAAAGCAATATTCATATCCATGACGGTATCGACGAAGCCGCGTTCGTCGCCATGCGCACCCAGCGCGATGCGGGGTTGGGCATGCCGACACTGTTGCTGCCGGCGATTCAGGTGAATGTGCGGGCGGGGAACTTGCCGCCGGCCGAAGGCAATGGCGTGACCTACCTCAAAATCCCTCTGAATAAACTCTGAGTTTCCCCTCGTAGCAGCTGTCGAGCACCGCGAGGCTGCGTTCGGTTTGGGCCGCATTCGGACGAAGCAGTCGTAGAACCTGTAAACGCATTCTTTCTGACAGGCCGCAGACGCAGCCTCGCGGTGCTCGACAGCTGCTACAGAGCTTTGCGTTTAGTTGTTGAGGGTCAATCCGTTAGCCGGCAACGGCAGTGCGGTTTTATAGCGCACTTGCTTCAGCGCAAAGCTCGAGCGGATGTTGGCGACGCCGGGGACTTTGGTGAGGAAGTCCATCATGAAGCGCTCCAGCGACTGAATGGTCGGCACCAGTACGCGAATCAAATAGTCCGGGTCGCCGGCCATCAAATAGCATTCCATCACTTCCGGGCGATCCGAGATCGCCTCCTCGAAATGCTGCAACGCCTCCTCCACCTGTTTTTCCAGGCTGACGTGAATGAACACGTTGACGTGCAGCCCTAGCAGCTCGGCATCCAGCAGGGTCACTTGCTCACGAATCAGGCCCAGTTCTTCCATCGCCTTGACCCGGTTGAAGCACGGCGTCGGTGACAGATTGACCGAGCGTGCGAGGTCGGCGTTGGTGATGCGCGCGTTCTCCTGAAGGCTGTTCAAAATGCCGATATCGGTACGGTCCAGTTTGCGCATGAGACAAAACCACCTGTTTTTTATGTTTATGCAGATTTTTTATCCTCAAATGATCGCCAACGCAACGAAACAGAGAGAAATATTCTTCTGGGCCCGGCCTATGATTGTTGTAGGACAAGAATTCTTTCATCGAAGAATGACGGTCAGCTCACTACAAGAAATTCACAAGATCGAGCGTAGAAGCCATGAACCAAGCGTACGAACCGCTGCAACTGCACGTTCCCGAACCATCGGGCCGTCCTGGCTGCAAAACCGACTTCTCCTACCTGCGTCTGACCGACGCCGGCACGGTGCGCAAACCCCCAATCGACGTTGAACCGGCCGACACCGCTGATCTGGCCAAGGGCCTGATTCGCGTGCTCGATGACGAGGGCAATGCCCTCGGTCCATGGGCCGAAGGCGTTCCGGCCGAGATCCTGCGTAAAGGCATGCGCGCCATGCTCAAGACGCGGATCTATGACAACCGCATGGTGGTCGCCCAGCGTCAGAAAAAAATGTCGTTCTACATGCAGAGCCTTGGCGAAGAAGCCATCGGCAGCGGCCAGGCCCTGGCGCTGAACGTCGATGACATGTGCTTCCCGACGTACCGCCAGCAAAGCATCCTGATGGCGCGAGACGTGCCGCTGGTGGACCTGATCTGCCAACTGCTGTCCAACGAGCGTGATCCGCTCAAGGGCCGTCAGCTGCCGATCATGTACTCGGTCAAAGACTTCGGTTTCTTCACCATTTCCGGCAACCTCGCCACCCAATTCGTACAGGGTGTGGGCTGGGGCATGGCCTCGGCGATCAAGGGCGACACCAAAATCGCCTCGGCCTGGATTGGCGACGGCGCTACCGCTGAATCCGACTTCCACACCGCCCTCACCTTCGCCCACGTTTACCGTGCGCCAGTGATCCTCAACGTGGTCAACAACCAGTGGGCGATCTCCACGTTCCAGGCGATTGCCGGTGGTGAAGCGACCACGTTTGCCGGTCGTGGCGTCGGTTGCGGCATTGCCTCCCTGCGGGTCGATGGCAACGATTTCGTCGCGGTCTATGCCGCCTCGGCCTGGGCTGCTGAACGCGCCCGCCGCAACCTCGGCCCAACCATGATCGAATGGGTCACCTACCGCGCCGGTCCGCACTCGACTTCCGATGATCCGTCCAAATACCGTCCTGCCGACGACTGGAGCTACTTCCCGTTGGGCGACCCGATTGCGCGCCTGAAGCAGCACCTGGTGAAAATCGGTCAATGGTCCGAAGAGGAACACGTCGCCGTCAGCGCCGAACTCGAAGCCGAAGTGATCGCCGCGCAAAAAGAAGCCGAACAGTACGGCACCCTCGCCGGCGGCCAGATTCCAAGCGCCGCGACCATGTTCGAAGACGTCTATAAAGAGATGCCGGAGCACTTGAAGCGCCAGCGTCAAGAGTTGGGGATCTGACATGAACGATCACAACAACAAAATCGAGTTGGAAACCGCCATGACCACGACCACCATGACCATGATCCAGGCCCTGCGCTCGGCCATGGATGTGATGCTTGAGCGTGACGACAACGTCGTGGTGTTCGGCCAGGACGTCGGCTACTTCGGCGGCGTGTTCCGTTGCACCGAAGGCCTGCAGAACAAGTACGGCACCTCCCGGGTGTTCGATGCGCCGATCTCCGAAAGCGGCATCGTCGGCGTCGCCGTGGGCATGGGTGCTTATGGTCTGCGGCCGGTGGCCGAGATCCAGTTCGCCGATTACGTGTACCCGGCGTCGGACCAGATCATTTCCGAAGCCGCACGCCTGCGTTATCGCTCGGCCGGCGAGTTCACCGCACCGATGACCCTGCGCATGCCTTGCGGCGGCGGCATCTACGGCGGCCAGACCCACAGCCAGAGCATCGAAGCGATGTTCACCCAGGTCTGCGGTTTGCGCACGGTCATGCCGTCCAACCCTTACGACGCCAAAGGCTTGCTGATCGCCTCCATCGAAAACGATGACCCGGTGATCTTCCTCGAGCCAAAACGCCTGTACAACGGCCCGTTCGACGGTCACCACGAACGCCCGGTAACCCCGTGGTCGAAACACCCGGCCGCACAAGTGCCGGACGGTTACTACACCGTGCCGCTGGACGTCGCCGCCATCACCCGTCCGGGCAAGGACGTGACCATCCTGACGTACGGCACCACGGTTTACGTGTCGCAAGTGGCGGCTGAAGAAACCGGCATCGACGCTGAAGTCATCGACCTGCGCAGCCTGTGGCCGCTGGACCTGGACACCATCGTCAAGTCGGTGAAGAAAACCGGCCGTTGCGTGATCGTTCACGAAGCGACCCGCACCTGCGGTTTCGGCGCCGAACTGGTCGCCCTGGTGCAAGAGCACTGCTTCCACTACCTGGAAGCGCCTATCGAGCGCGTCACCGGTTGGGACACTCCCTACCCGCACGCACAAGAGTGGGCGTATTTCCCTGGTCCGTCCCGAGTGGGCGCGGCTTTGCATCGGGTTATGGAGGTCTGAATGGGCACGCACGTTATTAAAATGCCGGACATTGGCGAAGGCATTGCAGAAGTTGAATTGTCGGTTTGGCACGTCAAAGTCGGCGACATGGTCGTCGAAGATCAGGTACTCGCCGATGTCATGACCGACAAGGCGATGGTCGACATCCCGTCGCCGGTGAACGGCAAGGTGATTGCGCTGGGCGGTGTGCCGGGCGAAGTCATGGCGGTTGGCAGCATCCTGATCAGCATTGAAGTCGAAGGCGCGGGCAACGTTAAAGAGTCGGCTCAGCCTGCACCTGTTAAAGAAGCGCCGGTTGCGGCACCGAAAGTTGCAGCCGCTGTTGAAAGCAAACCGTTCGCCGCTGCAGCGCCGCGAGCTGCCGTATGCCAAGGTCCGATGGTCGCTCGCGAAGCTGATGAGCGTCCGCTCGCCTCCCCGGCTGTACGCAAACATGCGCTGGACCTCGGCATCCAGTTGCGCCTGGTGCGTGGCACCGGCCCTGCCGGTCGGGTGCTGCACGAAGACCTCGACGCCTATCTGGCCCAAGGTCAACAGCCGCAATCCACCGCTGCCGCCGCTTACGCCCAGCGTAACGACGAAGAACAAATCCCGGTCATCGGCATGCGCCGCAAGATTGCCCAGCGCATGCAGGACGCTACTCAGCGCGCCGCTCACTTCAGTTACGTCGAAGAAATCGACGTCACCGCCGTGGAAGAACTGCGCGCGCATCTGAACGAAAAATACGGCGCAACCCGCGGCAAGCTGACCTTGTTGCCGTTCCTGGTCCGCGCATTGGTCGTTGCCCTGCGCGACTTCCCGCAGATCAACGCCCGTTACGACGACGAAGCCCAGGTCATCACCCGCCTCGGCGCGGTGCACGTGGGCATCGCCACCCAAGCCGACATCGGTTTGATGGTGCCAGTGGTCCGTCATGCCGAAACCCGCAGTCTGTGGGACAGCGCTCAGGAAATATCTCGCCTGGCCACCGCTGCGCGCACTGGCAAGGCCAGCCGCGATGAACTGTCCGGCTCGACCATCACCCTGACCAGCCTCGGCGCCTTGGGCGGCATTGTCAGCACCCCGGTGCTGAACCTGCCGGAAGTGGCGATCGTCGGCGTCAACAAAATCGTCGAACGCCCGATGGTCGTCAAAGGCCAGATCGTGATTCGCAAGATGATGAACCTCTCCAGCTCCTTCGATCACCGCGTGGTCGACGGCATGGACGCGGCGCAATTCATCCAGGCCATCCGTGGCTTGCTCGAACAACCCGCCACCCTGTTTGTGGACTCTTTTTAACTGGAGCAGGCATGCAAACTCTGAACACCACGCTGCTGATCATCGGCGGCGGCCCTGGCGGATATGTCACGGCGATTCGTGCCGGTCAGCTGGGCATCTCGACCATTCTGGTGGAAGGCGAATCCCTGGGCGGTACCTGCCTGAACATCGGCTGCATTCCGTCCAAGGCGTTGATCCACGTCGCCGAACAGTTTCACCAGACGCAGCACCACAGCCAGCACTCGGCGCTGGGCATCAGTGTTTCGGCGCCGACGCTCGATATCAGCAAGAGTGTCGAGTGGAAGGACGGCATCGTTGACCGCCTGACCACGGGCGTTTCGGCGCTGCTGAAAAAGAACAAAGTCCAGGTCATTCAAGGTTTTGCGAAGATTATCGATGGTAAAACCGTAGAAGTCGGCGACACGCGCATTCAGTGCGAGCACCTGGTGCTGGCCACCGGCTCGAAAAGCGTGAACCTGCCAATGCTGCCGATTGGCGGCCCGATCATCTCCTCCACCGAGGCCCTGGCGCCAACGTCTGTGCCGAAACGGCTGATCGTGGTCGGTGGCGGTTACATCGGTCTGGAGCTGGGGATTGCCTACCGCAAGCTCGGCGCCGAGGTCAGCGTGGTCGAGGCTCAGGATCGTATCCTGCCGGCCTACGACGCCGAACTGACGCAGCCTGTGCATGACGAACTGAAAAAGCTCGGCATGAAGCTTTACTTGAAGCACAGCGTCCAAGGCTTTGATTCTGCTAGTAATATACTGCAAGTGCTTGACCCGAATGGCGACACCCTGAACCTGGAAACCGATCAGGTGCTGGTGGCCGTCGGCCGCAAACCGAACACTCAAGGCTGGAACCTCGAAGGTTTGAACCTGGACATGAACGGCTCGGCGATCAAGATCGACAACCGCTGCCAGACCAGCATGCGCAACGTGTATGCCATCGGCGACCTGAGCGGCGAACCGATGCTCGCGCACCGAGCCATGGCTCAGGGCGAGATGGTTGCCGAACTGATCAGCGGTAAATCCCGCGAGTTCAACCCGACTGCCATCGCCGCCGTGTGCTTTACCGACCCGGAACTGGTGGTGGTCGGCAAGACACCGGACGACGTCAAGGCGGCGGGTCTGGACTGCATCGTTTCCAGCTTCCCGTTTGCGGCCAATGGCCGGGCGATGACTCTGGAATCGAAAAGCGGCTTCGTGCGGGTCGTGGCGCGGCGTGACAATCATGTGATTGTCGGCTGGCAGGCGGTCGGTGTGGGTGTGTCGGAATTGTCGACGGCGTTCGGTCAGAGCCTGGAAATGGGCGCGCGGCTGGAAGACATTGCCGGCACCATCCACGCGCATCCGACCTTGGGCGAGGCTGTACAGGAAGCGGCGTTGCGAGCCCTTGGCCACGCGCTACACCTCTAACTGATCGTTCCCACGCTCTGCGTGGGAATGCAGCCCGGGACGCTCCGCGTCCCAAAGCGGACGCAGAGCGTCCATTGAGGCATTCCCACGCAGAGCGTGGGAACGATCAAAGGAACGCAATCTGGGCTGCGAAATGGGCCCGGAATGAAGTATTGTTGTCCCCATCCAGAAAAACGTCAGAAGCCTTGAACCGTTTCGGCGGTTGTTAAGTGATAGAGGGTGTCATGGGTAACGAAAGCATCAATTGGGACAAGTTGGGTTTTGACTACATCAAGACAGACAAGCGCTATCTGTCGCACTGGCGTAATGGCGAGTGGGACAAAGGCACCCTGACCGAAGACAATGTGCTGCACATCAGCGAAGGCTCCACTGCCCTTCACTATGGCCAGCAATGCTTCGAAGGGTTGAAGGCCTATCGTTGCAAGGACGGTTCGATCAACCTGTTCCGCCCGGACCAGAACGCCGCACGCATGCAACGCAGCTGCGCGCGCCTGCTGATGCCTCATGTGTCCACCGAGCAGTTCGTCGAAGCGTGCAAGGAAGTGGTTCGCGCCAACGAGCGTTTCATCCCGCCTTACGGCACCGGCGGCGCGCTATACCTGCGTCCGTTCGTGATCGGCGTGGGTGACAACATCGGCGTGCGTACCGCCCCCGAGTTCATCTTCTCGATCTTCGCCATCCCGGTCGGTGCCTACTTCAAGGGCGGCCTGACCCCGCACAACTTCCTGATCTCCAGCTACGACCGCGCCGCCCCACAAGGCACCGGTGCAGCCAAGGTCGGTGGTAACTACGCGGCCAGCCTGATGCCAGGTTCCCAGGCCAAGAAAGCCCACTTCGCCGACTGCATCTACCTGGACCCGATGACCCACACGAAAATCGAAGAAGTCGGCTCGGCCAACTTCTTCGGGATCACCCACGACAACAAGTTCGTGACCCCGAACTCGCCGTCGGTCCTGCCGGGCATCACCCGTCTGTCGTTGATCGAGCTGGCAAAATCGCGTCTGGGTCTGGAAGTGGTCGAAGGCGACGTGTTCATCGACAAGCTGTCCGACTTCAAGGAAGCCGGCGCTTGCGGTACTGCTGCGGTGATCACCCCGATCGGCGGCATCAGCTACAACGACAAACTGCACGTGTTCCACAGCGAAACAGAAGTCGGCCCGGTCACCCAGAAGCTCTACAAAGAGCTGACGGGCGTACAGACCGGCGATATCGAAGCGCCAGCGGGCTGGATCGTCAAGGTTTGATTTGACACCCTCGCTGTATCGAAGCCCTCCATTGCTTTGGCGATGGGGGTTTTTTTTTGGTTCTTCACGCAATCCCGGAAAATACAGAAACAAAAATGCCGATTGGACGGATGATTGCCAGGGCCTCGTAAGCCGGGTTCGCTGGCCGCTGCATACCGGTCAACTGGAAGAGATAAACAGATCGTTCGCTACAGTGAAATCAAACCCTGCGCTAACGCCACGCCTACCGCTTGCCGACGGCTGAAAGAGCCCAGTTTTCGACTGGCATTGGCGATATGAAAGTTGATGGTGCGTTCCGAACAGCCCAGGATGCAGCTCATTTCCCAAGTCGTTTTACCCACTCCAGACCATTTCAGCACTTCACACTCTCGCAGGGTCAGGCTGCGGAATTGCCCGCCTGGTTCTTTCAAGTGTTTCTGTGAGCCTTCCAAAAGGAACGGAATCAGCATGAATAGCTTCCCCAGGGCGGCATTCAGATCATCGTCGAACTCGTCATTAGAATTCATGCATTGAGCGACATTGAGTGACCCGAACCTTTCATTACACCGCAAAGGAATGCTAACCCCTTGTAAAAGGCCGTACCCCTCGCGTGCCTTCCAGAACTCATTAGACCTGCCCCGCGCCTGTCCCCGTGCTGCCCCCCAAAAGAGCGGCACAAAGTGGTGACGACAATGCCTGATTATCGGGTCCACCTGAATAAAGTTCTCATCCTTGTATTGCCTGAGCCAATCAGAAGGGTAAGACGTTATGATCCTATTAAAGGGGTCATTCGTTGTAGAGGAGCCCAGGCTCAACAAGTAGCGATCATAACCGATTCTACGCAGCACCTTGCGTAAATGGCTTTCCCAGTCACGCCGGTGCAAATCCTTGGCCAGAACGGAGAAATCATCCAATACCTCTTCGAAGTTAATCCTCAGGGGTTCTTTATTTCTATATCTATATAAGTCATCCACGATGAATCCCTGCACTCATAGAAGCTTTTTTTTCGTTACTGCAACATTGAAAACACGGGTTGCGGTAGAAGCAACCCGTTACCCGCCGCTTATACCTCTGCTTTGCGACAGTGCTGTTCTATAAAACTTTTAAATATGCCAAGACCATCCTCCGTCAAAATGCTCTCGGGATGAAACTGGACACCCTCTATCCGATGCTCAACATGCCGCACCCCCATGATGTATCCGTCATCACTTGAGTTGGATGTCACGGCCAACTCCTCGGGCAGGTCTTTGTTATCGATAATCAGCGAATGGTAGCGTGTCGCCTTGATCGACTTGCCGTTAGTATGGGCGTACACACCTTGGCCGTCGTTTTCTATCATGCTGACCTTTCCATGCATGACATGGGCAGCCCGAATGACCGAGCCACCGAAGGCCAGGCCAATTGCCTGATGCCCAAGGCATACACCCAATATGGGCAGACGCCCTTTAAAGTGCTGGATCACCTCGATATATCCGGCGTCCCGTGGATGACCGGGTCCAGGTCCCAGTACACAAAAGTCCGGGCCATACGCTTCAATCCTTTTAATCAGATCCGGAACATCATTGCGCTCTACGTGGGTTTCCAGACCTAACTGTTCAAGGTACTGACTGATAATAAATACAAAGCTGTCATACGCATCAATCAGAAAAACTTTCATTGCAGCATCTCCTTTCCGGTAACGGCGCGATAAACAGACCCCATTTTGTAGAATGTTTCAGTCCACTCTTTATCCGGAACCGAGTCTGCGACGACCCCTGCAGAAGCCCGCAAGTAATAAGTGCCGTCTTTATGAACTGCCGAACGAATACACAACGCCGTATTGACGCTGCCATCAAACCCGATAAGGCCGACTGCTCCGGCATATATTCCACGGCGGTTGTTTTCCATGCTTTCGATAATCTGCATCGCCCGAATCTTCGGCGCACCCGTCATGGTTCCTGCCGGAAAAGACGCCTTGATAACATCAAAGGCATCAAACCCTTTTCGCAATAAACCGCGGACGTTTGACACCATGTGATAGAGATGAGAGTACTCCTCTACCAACATCAACTCGTCGACCTCAAGTGATCCTGGCTGGCAGACGCGACCGATATCGTTTCTGCACAAATCCACCAGCATCAAATGCTCCGCCCGCTCTTTTTCAGAGCGCGTCATGCTCAAGATCAACTCGCTGGAGGGTACACCGGGGGTTTTTCCGACCGTTCCGGCGATCGGTCTCATCTCGATCAGCTCATCCTTGATGCGGACAAACAATTCGGGACTGGCGCCGATCAAGTCGACCCCGCCCAAATTGGCCAGGTACATGTAGGGTGACGGGTTGTTTTTGCGCAATGCCCGATATACGTCAAAAGGCTTGATCGGCGTATCAACCTGAACTTCGTGGCCCAACTGAATTTGATAGATATCACCTTGGCGAATGTGCTCCAGCGCCGTGTCGACCCAACCGAGGAACTGGTCTTTTTCCACGGTATCGCGAGCAACCGTAACGGAAGGGTAAACAATCGGCGCGTCAGAAGCCGCCATGCCCCCAGCATCGGCCAACAGCGCGACATAGTCATCGGTGCTGTGGGACTTCCATAGAGAACAATTGTTAACCATGACGTCCACGGTTCCGTTGGCGTGGAAATACACCAGCGTCTGAAACACGGTCAAGGCAATAATCGGATAGTTATTGGTTCGTTCGGTCAGGTCCGGAATATCTTCGACAAACCTGACACTGTCATAGGAGAGGTAACCAAAAAAAGCGAGGCTGGGATTAGACTGGCGTGGAACATCAAAAGGTGTTTGTAACGCACGTAATAAATCCCATACAGCATCGTTCGAATCAACACCAATATTTCCACTGCCGTCCAGAATAATTCCCCGCTCTGACAGTGAACTTCTTAAATGAGCTATGAGCCGCTCATTACCCTCAAGTGTCGCGTACCCCTCATAAATCTTAACTGCCAGTAATGGTTCCATCCCGATGATAGTCGCCTTACGATCGCGGCTGGGGCCAGACAGCGATTCGAGAATAAAGGTCTTATCGGGCCCTAACGCTTTTGCAGCCGCTTCATATACAACAAGCGGATCGCATTTCAAGCGCTCAGTGTGTAACTGAACACTGACGGGGGTGGGTATCGCACTCATAAATCACTCCTTTATTATTGCCAAACGCTCACACAGATGAGAGTCGAACGCACAGGCCGACGCCTCAAACTGCCAAGCAGTTCAATCAGCTTAATTATTGATTTAGAGGATCCATCAAACAGGCGGGCGCACAGGGTCACGCAAAGAGATGCCTCGGAAAAGAGACAGAACTTTACCGCACCATTCGTGTAGTACGACTTTCGAAATAACAACCACGAAAGATCGAATCACAGCGTTCGGCCGTTTAATGAATCACTATTTTGGGGTGTTTGACTGAAACAGACAGCAAGACACCGGCGGTTGCTGAATTAGCGACGCCAGATATTGCTTTTGAAAACCGAAAGATGGGCAGTGTTTGACTCGGATGAGGATCCGAGGGAGTTTTTCAGCACTGATAGTCGGTAATACATTTAAGACTTCCTGTGTCTTGAAAGGCATTGCAGGAGTAATTCCTGAATGCCCATCGGATACTACTCATAGGTTCAATACGGGTCAACCTACAATTACCCAGGCTTTACTTGCTGTTCCAAAAATCGCCGTCAGTCGAGAAACCGCTGGATAGCGTCCAGGGTCTGGTCGGCGCACTCCAGATACGGAACATGCCCGGCCCCCTCAATGATGCAGACACTTGCCTGCGGCAAGAGGCTGTAGACCTCGTCCAGACAGGAAACATCAAACACCCGATCATTGCTCCCCCAAACAATCAAGGTCCGGGCCTGAACGTCAGCTAGCCGCCTTTGAAGCGGGTAGAGGCCAGCGTCCTTGAAGTCCCCCAGTATTTTCCCGACCCTCGCATAGCGAAGCGCACCCTTGATAGCCAGAGCCTTTGCCAGAAAGGCCGGGACCTTGGGGACTCGAGTAAATACGATCGCCCAAAGCCCCTGCATTTCACTGACAGACCGATAACCAAACGGATGCTTGCCAGACTCAAAAAACTGGCTCATCGCTGGACTTGGCCTTACCGCTTGCAAGCCGGCGGGCGCGATTGCGATTAAACGGGACACCGCTGCCGGATATGCGACGGCAAAAAGGCAGGCGATGCAGCCGCCAATGGAACTGCCGATCAATACGACGTCGTTGAGGGACTGCGCATCAAAAAACGCCTTCAGCCGCTCCACTTGTGCCGCGGGACCGTAGCTTTGCGTGCCGTCGAACGAGGACTCGCCTTCACCGGGAAGATCCAGAAAAACGCAGTTGTAAGACTCCACCAACGAATAAATCCGCGGTCCCCACTGATCCTTACTGGCTCCTAATCCATGGAGGAACACCAGGGTGGGCTCGGCCTCGCGGCTGCTCGAGTGCAGATAGGCGATATCGTAACCCTCTGCCTTCCAGCGGCGGATTTTGAGTCCGTAGCGAAACCGGTTTTGCCAACGCAAGGCGAACAACGCCAACTGTCCTGGCCACTTCATGAACAATCACCTCCCAACGGGTTTGCCGATCAATCGGCCGGGTTGTTGCTTGCGCAAACCTGCCGGGGTTGCAGGCGAACCTGGCAAAGCCCGACTCCGGCCAAAACCGCCACACCGCCGACGACGAGGCTCAGCGACAGGCCTTCTTTCAGAAGAAGCTGGCTGACCGCGACGGCAAACACCGGCACCAATAACAGAAACGGCGTCAACCGCTGGACAGGGTGTCTGCCCAACAGCCAATACCACAGGCCAAATCCGATCAGCCCACCACTGACCGCGGTATACAACACAGCGGCCCAGGCCGTCGGGCTGGCCGTGAGGACTGAACCCCACGCGTGCCCCTCAACCGCAGCCGAAACAATCAGCAACTCCGGCGCAGCGATCAATGCTGTCCACGCGCTGATCGCCACCGGGTTGAAAGGTCCCCATCGCTTGGTAAGCAGCGTTCCTACGGCGAAGACAAAAGCCGCAGCAATCACCAGCAATATGCCCGATAGCGCACCGCCCTTGCCGACGCCGCCCAGCACCGTCAGCACGCCAAGCAGCGCGATGACAATTCCCCCTACGACGGGCAATGCGATACGCTCCCCCAATACCGCAAAGGCCAGCAAAAGAGTGAAAGGTGTCGCAAGTTGGTAAGTGATGGCAGACGTCGAGGCATCCACTCGCGAGATGCCGCAATACAGCAATCCGAAATGGAGTGCCCCTACCAGAGAAGCAATCCAGAACACTGGAAGCCATTCGCTGCGTTTGGGAATTCCGCAAAAAGGCATCAACACAGCGGCCATCAAGGCGAAGCGCATCGCGACCATCAGAATAGGCGGAAGCTCTTGCCCGCCAATTTTAACCGCCGTCACTTGTGCCCCCCACAAGAACGCCACCAGTACGGCTATCAAAGAATCTCGAATAGGCATTTATCCATCATCCCGTTTGAAATTGGACTTGTTTGAGCAGGCGCAAACGCTCGGCGCCGCGACGGGGTCGTTCGTTCAACTTGTGATAGTGCTCGACGAGGCGATCCAGGGTTTCGCGCAGTGCCTGCTCCGCTTCCGGGTCCTGAACGAGTTGCGTGTTGAACGTGGCCGGAAACCCCGAACCGACCAACACCATTTTGTTCAACAGTACGTTGAGCACCACCTGGCCAAATACCGCCGTGTGACCGTATCGACGCCCCACCACCGCCACCGCTGCAAGCTTGTCCCTTAACGGGCGCTCCCGGGGACGCATGAAGCCATAGCCCACGCGCTCCAGAAACGCCTGGAAACGGCTGTTGGTTCCATAGGCATGCATCACCGGCAGGTACAGGATGGCGTCCGCTTTGACCATTTCATCAACGATGTTGGCGACATCGTCCTGCAGGGAACAATCGATGAGTGAACAGGCGTTATCGGCATCGCAGTAGTCGATACGGTAATCGCGAAGCCAGAGATCTTCGACCGAGGCGCGTCCTTCCAGGTGGCGTCGAATCAACGACACCACCCGACTGCTGACCCCGTGTGCCCGGTTTGACCCGACAATGACGATCAGCTTCATCAGGTCAGGACGCCTTGGCCAATGTGGCGTGGGCGAGACGTTCATATTCCAGCAGCGACTCTTCCAGCAACTGGCCAGTGAGGTACAACGTCACCCTCGCCACTTCTTTGATCAGCGCGCGCTCTTCATCCGTCTTCACCGCGCGCTGCATCGCCAGGCGCACTTCTTCGGAATGCTTTTCATCGATAGTCGAATGAGCGACAAAGAACGTCATCTGCTCGTCTTTAAGCCCCAGGTCTACGCGGAACTTGTTCAGGATAGGCTGGATGTGGTCATACACTTCTTCTGCCCAATAGCTGTACCCCAAGCGGGCAATCGGCCCCAGGCGGATCGCCACATCGTTCAGATAAGCGATCAGTGCCTGAGTGGGAGGAAGCGGTGCAGGCATCGATGCAGGCAAGGCACCGATGGATTCCAAGTCACGAATGACCATTTTCTCGTGGCCCAGCTCTTCAAGCGCGTGCTTGTAAACGAACCGCAGCAGCGTTGTCTGGGACGGATCCGCGCTGAATGCACAAGCCGCCTGATTGATCGAGTTGAACCGGGTGTAATGATAAACCTGAAGCATTACCTGCTGATAAAGCTCGACCGTAATGGTCTGCTCAAGACTGTGATTCCAATAGCGACCTTTTTTGATTTTGGCCCATCCACAGTCGACAATGGCATCCAGTTCTTTAAAAAATTTATCCATGAGCTACTTTCCCTTTGATGGTGTTAAAGACGGTTTCCAGTTCCAGGTAAACCAAACTGTAATCACGTGATGATTGACGGTTCGTCCAAGTAATGTCGTCGGCCAGAACATGCCCTCCGATATCGACATACAAGGCAGCCAGGCGCCCCCGACACAATGCCGAGATGTATCGAAATTGCGTATTGGCCTTCAACCAAATGGCTGTTTGTAAAAGAAAGAACCTTAAGTGCAAACCGCCTCGGTACTTTTCATCCAGCACCAGCCGATTGGCATCAAAAGAATCCATTGGATGAGCAAAGTAATGCCCCACATTAACGACCCGCTCGACAAAGCTTATGCCATGCCCTAACGGGGTAATTCGAATGGCGCCGACAATCTCGTTTCCATCCAGATAAGCCATGTGGTAAGAGTCGGTATCGCGTATTGCCTCGGCATCGGAAAAGCTTTCCTCGCTGGCGGGGTTGTCACCAATGTAGCGCGATCTTAAAGCGCGGACTTTCTGGAACAGTTCACTTTTCGCCGACACGATTTGCACGGACATGCTCATACAGGGCCCTCGACTATCGGCTGCGCTGGTCGACAATTCGCGCTTCTTTCCAGCTGAACCAACTGCCCAGATTCACGTGGTCATCAAGGTCATCGACCATCATGATGGTCGCCTCCACCCCTAGGCGCTCACGCACACGCTCTCGAATCAGCAGCGTCAATTGGCTGCGATCACCTTGGTAAAACCTGGACATTTCCATTTTGGCGATCACCGTATCCCTGCTGTTCACGCAGTTGATAACGATTTGATACCCCAGGCATTGCTCGACACCTTCAAGTAGCGCCTGCTCGATCTGGCCCGCCGTGAAGGCGTTGCCGTTCAGGGTCATGGCGTCTTTGACACGCCCGACCACTTTCATCACTTGCGCGAGGGCGATCGGTTGTTTCGGAGCTTTTTGAATGGAGACCAGGTCGCCCGTACGGTAGCGAATCAAAGGTTTCACGCCGTCGATCAGCATGGTGACACACAGCTCACCCTCGCCGCTGTCACCCAGACTTTCGCCCGTTTGCGGGTTCAACACCTCAAAGATGTAATTGAGCCGATGAGGCATCAATTGGTCGCTGGTATTGGCAGCGGCAATGATCATTGCTTCCTGGGAGCCATATAGACTGTTGTACGCTTCACAGCCCCAGAGGCTGTACAAGTTGTTCTTCAGGGCTGGCGTACACAGTTCACCGCTCATCATGAACGCGCGCAAATGAAAGTCCTCGCGCGGGTTGAGGCCCAGCCGCTCGGCCTCCTTGGCCAGTGCCAGCAGCAGACCTGGGGCCGAAGCGACTACGCCGATACGCAAGTCTTTCATCAACTGGAGCGTCTTGGGATAGCCAATGACCGGGGAATGTGGCCAGATTTTGGCGTTACAAACACCCAGTTGATGACAGACATCACCCAGGGTGTCACCGAACGAATGCACCTCAGTCGGCCCCATGACGCCTACAACGGTTTTCTCCGTAGGGAAATGTTTCTCCAACACCGCCTGATAGGCCATCGCGAGTTGCTTGTTACTCGCGTAACTTTCTTTTTTATCTCGCGGGCAAGGCGTCGCCGGGCCGGTCGTGCCGGTGGTTTCATAATAATAAATGCTGTCTTCCAGCGTGCCAGACAAAATGTCCAGCATGGACTCTCTCAAATCGTCCTTGGTGGTAAAAGGCAGTGAAGAAAGATTTGCCAGCGTGACGCCTTCAACATCGATATGTTTAAAGTGCTTGCCGTAGAAAACGGATTTGCTCTTGACGTGTCGGAGCACGGCGTTAAGCCGTTCTTCGTGCCAATGCTTAAGGTCGTCTTCACTTAGTGTATTGGTCCAGTACGCCCGATGAATATCGTCATACTTTATGGTGAACTCATCAAACCCCTTTCTTGCACCCATCACTTGCTCCCTCATCGACATTTATGTTCTTCGCCATTAAGGCTGCCCTCTCTGGGTGCAGACATTAACAAGCCACGAAAAACCATATACCTGTCTACTGAAGCAGTTGTTGGCGCGAAAACTATATGCTAGTGCCGACCTCTCAAGTGGGGAGGCTTGTCTGAGTTCATGAGAATTATTGGATTCCATGGCCATATGGCCCTGCGCCGATGACCTGTTAGGAAGGTGGCCGAGGAGTATCCATAGATAGCGGATTTGCCCCTAGACCGATAAGAGTAAGTTTGAGGGTTCGAGTCGTTTAGAGCCCTGGGTTCGTCAGATGCCTTGAAACCCATCCTGAGCAATCCGGGCAAACAACCACTCCACAAACACCCGTGTCTGCACCGTCACGTCCGGCGCAACACCGTAGTAATAACGCGGCAATGGCATCCGCAACTCGGGCAACGGGCAAATCAGGCGACCGCTCGAGAGGTGGGTGCCCAGCAAAGAGGTCGGGCACAAGGCAATGCCCTGTCCATCCACGGCGGCCTCAAGCACCAGGTGCATGTGGTCAAACTGCCGGGTGACCTGAGTGGCTGACTTGCCTTGACCAAAATGCAGGGCCCAGTTGTGCCAATCTTCGCGACGCGCCTTGGCGGTCAGCAACGTGTGCTGGCTCAGGGACGCGATGTCTTCAAGGGCCAGGCGCTCGATCAGCGAGGGTGCCGCGACCAGCAACAGTTCGTCTTCGAAAAGTGCTCGCGCCTCAATCGCCGGCGCCCAGTCGTCACGACCACGGCGAATGACGATGTCGAACCCGTCGCGTGCATGATCCGGTGCCTGGGTTTGGGTGATCACCTGCGGCTTGATGTCCGGGTGCTGCGCAATGAAATCCACCAGCCTGGGTGCTAGCCAAAGCATCGCAAAGGATGGACGGACATTGATCTTCACGGTCGGCAGCGAGGCATGTTGCTTGAGTTCAGCCGCGGCGTTGGCGATCTGCGCCAGCCCGGCACTGACCTGCTCATAAAAGCGCTGACCGGCCGGCGTCAGCACCGATTGACGGACACGCCGCTCGAACAGCAGCACACCCAGGTGCTCTTCAAGCAATTTGATATGCCGGCTGACGGCACTGTGACTGACATGCAGCTCTTCGGCCGCCAGGCTGAAACTCTGATGACGAGCAGCAACGGCGAAGGCGCGAACAGCATTAAGCGGCGGTAGTGGATTTGTCATGCGTCTAATTTAGTCACATATGCACCGCAATTAAAGCGTTTGTCACACCCACGTCGCCACGCCAATCTGCCCGCACGCAGCCAGCGCCACCTGACGGAGCAAGACATGAACAGCTACGGACTTTTTCTACTGTTTGCCACCCTGACCATTTTGAGTCCGGGGCCTGGCGTGCTCCTGACCCTGTCTAACGCAGCTCGCCACGGCTGGACGGGGGCCGTGCCGGGCATTCTGGGGATCGCGTCGGGGGCGTTTATCGTCGCCGCCATCAGCGCCACCAGTGTCGGCCTGATCCTCAGCACCTCCGCCAACGCCTTTACCGCGTTGAAATACGCAGGGGCCGCCTATTTGTTGTACCTGGGTTACAAAAGCTGGCGCTCGGCTGGTATCAACACGCTGCTTGAAACGCGCCCCTCAAGCCCGGGCTACCGTTTCCTTGAAGCGGCTTCGATCCAGTTTTTGAACCCCAAAGCAGTGTTTTTCTTTCTGGCGGTGTTCCCGCAATTCATCGACACCTCCGCGCACTTCTCCACCCAGTTCTTCAAGTTGGTGGCCTCCTACGGCGCACTGGTGATTCTGGTGCATGGCAGCTATGCCTTGCTCGCCAATGCCGCCAAAGGCTGGTTATCCAGCCCGAAGGGTTCCTGGCTGGCGGCGAAAGTCTCGGGCGTGACCTTCGCCGGTTTCGGCGTGCTGATGGCCTCGGCCAGTCGCTAAGGCGCAGAGCTGGCGATCGCTCGGCGTCTGGTCTCGGTGGAAGCGGGTTGTGCTGTCGATACCTGAATCGGCAGTTCAACAGCGAACCGACTGCTGAGTTCCTTTCGCCCCGTCGCCGTCAACGCCAGCGCGCGGCTGTCCAGGTCCTGAGTCACCCATTTTCGCTTGATCGCCGTTTGCAACAACGCCGCCCCCAACGAACCGCCCAGATGCGGCCGGCGCATGCTCCAGTCCAGACATGGGCAGGCGAAGCGGCGGCGCAACGTACTCAGGTCCTTGACCTCAATACCCAATCCTTCAAACAACGCCTCACCGCTGTCGCTCAGCTGATAGACCTGTTCATCGGTTTCCAGCAGCCACCCCGCTTCGATCATCCGGTCATGCAGCAGCACCGCCAACGTGCCGGCCATGTGGTCGTAGCAGGTGCGGGCGAATTGCAGGCGATCCGGGGTCCGCGAATTGAAGGTCGGCGCGGCGTTCTGGCCGATCACCATCAACGCTTCCAGCGCTTGGGCGACGCGCTTGTCCGTCAGGCTGTAATAGCGATGTCGGCCCTGCACATGCAGCCGCACCAGCGCCAAATCCTTGAGTTTGGCCAGGTGCGCGCTGGCGGTGGAGGCGCTGACTTCGGCAATCGCCGCCAACTCAGTGCTGGTGCGGGCGTGGCCGTCCATCAGCGAACAGAGGATTTTCGTCCGGGCCGGTTCCGCGATCGCGGCCGCCACCTGAGAGACGCCGATGTCGTGCTGTTCTACGTTCATATTTCGCTCCCGGACGAATCAAGGCCCTTTCGGACTGGAGATAGTAGCAACACTTTTCCAACCACGAACAAGGCTGCGACCCATGGACCCGATCATCGCTGCGACTCATGCCGATCCTTATCCCTATTACGCGCAACTGCGCGCGGAGGGCGGGCTGGTTTTTCACCAAGGACTGAATGTGTGGGTGGCGAGTAGCGCCCGAGCCGTTGCGGCCGTGCTGGCGCACCCTGACTGTCATGTCCGGCCTTCCCACGAACCAGTGCCCAAGGCGATCGTTGGCGGGATGGCCGGCAAGATCTTTGGTCAGTTAATGCGGATGAATGAGGGCGAACGGCAGCGTTGCCCAAGGTCGGCGATTCAACCGGGGTTGGCGTTGATTGATGCAGATGAAGTCAATGCGCTGGTCCGCGCTCGCCTGATCACTCCGGGCGCCGATGGGTTGTACAAGGCGATGTTCCGAGGGCCGGTGTGCGTGGTGGCTGCATTGCTGGGGTTCTCTCCGGCTCAGGGCCGGGCTATCAGCGAACTGACCGGAGACTTCGTCGCGTGCCTGTCGCCCCTTGGCGATCAGGCGCAACGGGATGCAGCGCACGTTGCGGCGGAACACTTGAGCGGATATTTCGTTGAGCTGCTGGATGACCCGAACAATCAGAGCGCCCTGCTCGCCGGGATCCGCCAGCGCTTCGCGGCAACCTCTGGCGACTCTGAAACGTTGATCGCCAACCTGATCGGGTTGTTCTCCCAGACCTATGAAGCCACCGCCGGGCTGATCGGCAATGCGCTGGTGGCGTTGATTCGAATCCCGTCGCTGCACAGCGAATCGACACCCGTGGACGACTTGATCGCTGAGGTTCAGCGCTTCGATCCGTCGGTGCAAAACACTCGCCGGTTTGTCGCTGCGCCTTGTGAAATCGACGGGGTAAGCCTCAATTCAGGCGATGTGATTCTGGTGCTGCTGGCCTCGGCCAATCGCGATCCACAGCTCAATAACCATCCCGACGTCTTTCTTCTTTATCGTCCAGAACGACGCAGCTTCACCTTTGGTGCGGGGCGGCATCAATGCCCGGGACAGGCATTGGCCCTAAGCATTGCCAGCGCTACGTTGAAGGAAATTCTGGCGATGAAACCTGCTTTGGATCGCCTGACCTGGCGCTACCGACCTTCGCTGAACGGGCGTATTCCGCTGTTTAACGATTTGCCGTAAGACCGTGTCAACTGATCGTTCCCACGCTCTGCGTGGGAATGCCTCACCGGACGCTCTGCGTCCGCTCTTGGGACGCGGAGCGTCCCTGGCTGCATTCCCACGTAGAGCGTGGGAACGATCATATCTCTACGTGACCAACACGCTCCGCATCCGGCCAGAACAGTGCCGCCTGCCCCCGGTGCTCACCGTGCTGATCGATCAGCGTCCAGACTTTGCCTTCGTGAATCATGAAGGCATTGCCATCCCGATCCACCCGATACCCGCTGTAGCCATGAGCAATCCCATTGGCCGTGACCTGCTCCAGCAACGTCTGGCGCATGGCTCGGTCCAGTGGCGAAGCGCTGAACCGTGACGGCATGCCGAGGAATTGCGAGCGAGGGTATTTGAAACAGGCCAGCGTTTGTTCGTTGGCATAGAAGAAGCACGGATCGGCTTCGGTGCCATGAGCCAACAGGCTGTAAGGCGCGTGCGCGTGCAACCAGTGCAAGCGCTCAGGTCCGGTCAGCGACTCAGGGGATGGCAGGCTTTGGCCGGTCCAGCGCCGGTAAGCTTCGTCCAGCAGTTGAACAGCAGCTGCGTATTCGTTGATTGGCGACACGCGCCCTCCCACGCAAAGGCGTTGGTTTTTGATGCGCCGTAGCCTATCGAATCCCTGCTGAAAAATCCGCATCCGCAACGCTCACGCCAGTCGCTGCGCAACAAATTCGATAAAGGCTTTCAACTTGGGCAGTGATTTGCGCGAGCGTGGATAAACCATCTGTACCGGCTTGGGCGGCGGAGCATAGGCGTCGAGGATCCGCACGAGTTCGCCGTTGGCCAAGGCTGCCGACACCAGGAAATCAGGCTGCATCAATATCCCTTCACCGGCCACCGCCGCTTGCAGCAGCACTTGGCCGTCATTGCTTTTCAGCACCGCTCCTTCGGGCCAGGGAACCTCGCTGACGCCGTTTTGCAAAGGCCAGGCAAACCGATTGTTCCAGGACGTGTGGGTGAGGATTCTGTGTCGGTGCAGGTCTTCGGGGGATTGGGGTTCCTGCCATTTTTTCAGATACCGGGGCGATGCGCAGATCACCATTCGATACGGTGGCAATGGCTTGGCCAGCAGGTTCACGCCGATCAGTTCGGAGATCCTGAACGCCAGATCGAATGACGTCTCGTACAGGTCCACCACTTCGTTGCTCAGAATCAGCTCGACCTGGATCTGCGGATAACACTGCATGAACTCGGACACCAGAGGACCGACCAATGCCACGCCGAGGGTCATCGGCGCGGTGATTCGCAACAGGCCGCTGGGCTCCGGGTTCGACGCCTCCACCCGGCTGAATGCGTACTTCACCTGCTCCAGTGCCCGCTTGGCTTCTTCATAAAACAACCGCCCTTCCCCGGTGATGGATTGCCGTCGGGTGGTGCGTTGAATGAGCTGGGTGTTGAGGGTTTTCTCCAGGCTCTGGATATGCCGTCCAACCATGACTGCCGACATCCCGACGTCACTGGCCGCATCGGCGAAGCTGCCCGCCTCGACCACGGCGACGAAAACTTCCATTTGCCTGAGTTTGCTCATGACCATGCCTTGTGAAGGGAGGAAACGGAACGCTTGATTAAGTACATCAGGTTAAAGGAGTAATAACCGGCAATGCGTTTATCACGAAGGGCTTTCTCCCTAGAGTCACTTAATTAAAGTGAACAACGAGGCTCCATTGATGCAAACCCTACTGGACACGTCACTCAGTTCTTTTGCGCGGGCAGACCTTCTGCAAGGCCCCACGCCCATTCAGCGCGCCGAACGCCTCGAACAGCTGCTGGGCTTGAAGTCGCAGGGAATCGGCCTGTTTCTCAAGCGCGACGATCATATGCTGATTGGCGGTGGCGGTAACAAACTGCGCAAACTCGAATTCCATATCGGCGCAGCGCTGGCGGCCGGAGTCGACACGGTGATCACCGTGGGCGGCATTCAGTCCAACCACGCGCGCCTGACCGCGGCGGTCTGTGCTCGCCTGGGCCTTGCCTGTGAACTGATCCTGACCCGCGCGGTACCCAAAGCCGATGTAGATTACGAACTCAACGGCAACGTTTTGCTCGACCAATTGTTCGGCGCACAGCTACAGGTGCTTGCCGGGGGCAGCGACTCACTCGCCGTGGCCGAAACACGGGCCACGCAACTTCGGGATTCGGGACACAACGTGCTGGTGATTCCCACCGGTGGCTCAACGCCTCTGGGCAGTCTCGGTTATGCGCGCTGCGCAGCAGAGATCGCGCAACAGGAGACGGAACTCGGCCTCACCTTCAATCAAGTCGTGGTGCCCAACGGCAGCGCCGGCACCCACGCAGGGCTCGCGGCGGGCTTCCAATTGCTGGGCCGCGGCACCTCGATCGTCAAGTCGTACTCGGTTTTGTCCGATCGAGACACGTCAGCGGTCAGAACCCGGCAATTGACCCAGGACGCACTGGCGCTGTTGGGCAGTAGCGCCATTGTGCAGGCTGAAGAGATCGCCATCGACGGCAGTCAGTTGGGCGACGGTTACGGTCTGCCGACGCCAGCCATGCAGGAAGCAGTGCGCCTGATGGCTCGCGCCGAAGGCCTGTTGATCGACCCGGTGTACTCCGGCAAAGCGTTCGCTGGGCTGTTGGCCGATCTCAGGCAAGGACGTTATCGTTCTGGGGACAACGTGCTGTTCGTGATGACCGGTGGAACACCGGGGCTTTATGCCTACCGGGAGACCTTTCAGGCCTAGCGGTTAGTCATCGCGCGTCAGCACTTCCAGCAACTCAATCTCGAAAATCAAATTCGAGTTCGGCGTGATCTTGCCCATGGTCCGTTCACCGTAGGCCAGATGCGCCGGCACCAGCAACTTGCGCTTGCCGCCAACCTGCATCCCCATAATCCCCTGATCCCAACCCTTGATCACCCGACCGGTGCCAATCACGCACTGGAAAGGTTTACCCCGGCTGTAGGAAGAATCGAATTCAGTCCCGTCTTCCAGCCAGCCGCGGTATTGGGTGGTAATCAGCGCGCCTTTGACGGCGGCTTTGCCGTCGCCCGGCTCAAGGTCAATGATTTGCAACTCGTCGTTCATGATTCCTACTCGTTCACTGTCGCCCAGTGATTGGGGCGCGGACGGAGGTTTTCGCAGAAACCGGCGCGCAAGGCAATCCACGGAACCGAAAGACCGTCATCCGGTTCACATGAATAACGACTTCGTATTCAGGAAAGGATGCTCTGATGAACGACTCATCACCGCTGTACAGTTTCATCCCGCCCTACATCCTCAACCGTATTATCGCCCACGGTTCCGACCGTCAGCGCGCCAGCGCCCAGACCACGCTGATCCATGTCCGCCGTCTGCGGCACAATCCTGGCCCGCCATCGCGACCACCCGCCAAAGCGATCCTGCCGCTGCCCGGCCGCCCCGGCCTGGCGCAACGCAGCATTCATGACGCGCAAGGGAAAATGCTTCTGCCGGGTATGCCTGTGCGGCTTGAAGGTCAGGCGGCAACCGGCGATCCGGCGGTCGACGAGGCCTACGACGCAATGGGTGCCAGCTATGATTTCTTCTGGAAGGTGCTGGGTCGGGACTCCATCGACAACAAGGGTTTTGCCCTGATCGGCAGCGTGCATTACGGCCTGGATTACGAGAACGCGTTCTGGAATGGCGCGCAAATGGTGTTCGGTGACGGCGATGGCGAAATCTTCGAACGCTTCACCCGTTCTCTGGATGTGATCGGTCACGAGTTGACGCATGGCGTGATCGAAAGCGAAGCCGGTCTGGTCTATGCCAACCAGTCCGGGGCATTGAATGAATCGATTTCGGACGTTTTCGGGGTACTGATCAAACAACATGTACTGGGCCAGACCGCCGAAGAGGCTGACTGGCTGATCGGTGCGGACCTGCTGGCACCGGGCATCAAAGGCATCGGTTTACGCTCGATGGCCCATCCGGGCACGGCCTATGACGACCCGTTGCTTGGCAAGGACCCGCAACCGGATCACATGCGCAAGTTCGTCATCACCCGGGAAGACAATGGAGGGGTGCACATCAATTCGGGCATCCCCAATCGGGCGTTTTATCTGGCCGCGATGGCGCTGGGCGGCTTTGCCTGGGAAAGAACCGGCCGCATCTGGTACGACACGTTGTGCGACAAACGCCTGAGTAGCGAAGCGACATTCAGTGCCTTCGCGCAACTGACCGTCGAGCATGCCCGACAAGAGTTTGGGGCGAAGGAAGTCGAGGCGGTGCGACACGGCTGGTCTGAAGTGGGCGTCAACCTGACGCTGGAGGAACCATGAAAACCTTGCCAACACTGGACGATAACGCGGTGGTCTGTGTCTCCCGCCAGGGCGGCATTGCGGCAATCCACACCTTGACCCGCCCCCGAGAGATCGAATTCGCCCAATGCAATGCCGACCAACGCACCCGCATCTGCTCGTTGCTCGAGGGTTGCCTGCTTATGACGAGTTCATCCGCCGGCCGGGGCGATCAGCGCTTCTATCAAATCGAAGTGCGCTACCGCAGCGGCGAACAGGACGACCGGATGGTGATGAAGGTGCCTGAAGATCAGGCGCCAGGGGAATTGGTGCATCTGTGGGACAAAGGTGAACTGCTTTGAGTTTGGCGCCCCTCGTAATAGAGGCTGATGATCGAGGGCCGTGTGAACTAACATAGGCACACCTCTCCCGATACGGCTGATACGCCACGATGGCGAAACCTGAATGAATGTGGACTGGACCAGCGCCGCCATCGGCTCAACGATGCTAGCCCTGATCGTCGCGTTGATTTGTCGCGAGCGCTCGCTGCAAAAGCAGCTGGCCGAGTATCGCGTGCTGATCACCAGCCTGACTGACGGACAAAACATCCGTCAGGACGGCGATGCCGAACGCTTCAAGCGCAGCCAGTACTTCGCCCGCATCGGCACGTGGGACTGGGATGTCGACACCGACAAGCTCTACTGGTCGGACGCGATCTACGGCATGTTTGGCTTCAAGATCGACGAAGTAACGCCCTCCTACGCCCTGTTTTGCTCATGTGTTCACCCCGACGATCGGGCCAGGGTCCGGGCCGGGGAATTGCGTTGCCTGGAAACCGGCGACAACCATGACGAGGAATATCGGGTGGTCTGGCCCGACGGCACGATCCGCTGGCTTCGGGAAACCGGCAATGTGGTCAAGAATGACCACGACGCAACGATCAAAATGATGGGCGTGGTACGCGATATCACCGAGGAAAAAGCCTCCGCCAGTTACCTGCAACACCTGGCCCACTTCGACCCGCTGACCGGTCTGCCCAATCGCCTGGTGCTCGAGGAGCGTCTGTCCGAAGCACTGGAACAGGCGCGCATCAGCGCCACGAGGGTTGCGCTGGTATTTGTCGATCTCAATGGTTTCAAGGCAATCAACGACCATTACGGCCATGCCGCCGGCGATCGGGTACTGATCACCACCGCCACACGGCTGAAGAAAATCCTGCGTTCAACCGATACCGTCGCCCGGATCGGTGGCGACGAATTTGTGGTCATCCTCCAAGGCCTGCCCCAGGGCAACAGCCTGCAAGACGAAGCCCGCAGCATCTGCCAGAAAATCTTCGTCGAACTGTCGCCACCGGTGACCATCGGTAATGATCAACGCCACATCGGCACCAGCCTGGGGGTCGCGGTGTTCCCGGACCATGCGCCGAGCATGGACCGGTTGATTCATATTGCGGATCTGGCGATGTATGAGGCGAAGCGCAGTGGGAATAATCAGTATCGGCTGGGTGAACAATCGATGAGCCATAGCCGGGTTGATTGACCCGTTCAGTCCTTGCGCTGGCCGAAAGGAATGCCGTTGAAAGTGTGGGTGCAGCAATAACACTTAGGTGTCATTCGCTCGGCCGTCAGCTCGGGATTGACGATCCGCAGACACCCTTGATCATCGACATACAAGCCACTGAAGTAGCTCGACTCCCCCAATCGCACCTGCTCCTGCCTTTCGTTTTCATGCAGAGCCACCATCCAGAACACTGGTTCAGGCCGATCGAGGCGAGCCACCGCTTCGCTGAAAACCTCATCCCATTGCCCACCGACTCGGGATAGCAGAAACCGAAACAACGGCGTGTAGTCGAACCCGTGCCGACGAGTTCCATGCATCGATCCCCGGAGCGCATCGTTTTGAATTTCAGTCTTGGTATTGCGCTGATGCCGGTAATGCCCCGTGATTTCGTTACACCGGACACCCCAAGTGCGGGTATTGACCTTGCGGTAAAGAGGTTTCTTTTCCAATGAGTCGCTCCTGACATCCAGCCAACAAAATCGACGCCGATCTTTACCGGAACGGTGTGCAATTTCAATCAGCCTTCCATGGCCAATTGTTGCTTGCGGCCTAACGCTCCACTGGCGTGATATCAATAATCGTCCCGTTAGTAATCATCAGCTGGCGCTGAATCATTCCTTAGTGCTGTGATTATTACGATTGCATTGGCATGACGCATTCTTCTCAAGCCTTTATCCTTACCGCCCCGCCGTACCGAGTCCCTGGAGTTTCGCTATGCCCCATGAAGGCAACCTGTTGCAAGCCGCTGTCGTGTTTCTGTTCGCGGCCGTGCTCACCGTTCCCTTGGCCAAGCGCCTGCAACTGGGGGCGGTGCTGGGTTATCTGTTTGCCGGCGTAATCATCGGCCCGTCGGTGCTGGGCTTGATTGGCAATCCGCAAAGCGTCAGCCACATTTCCGAACTCGGGGTGGTGTTGCTGCTGTTCATCATTGGCCTTGAACTGTCGCCGCGACGTTTGTGGGTGATGCGCAAATCGGTGTTCGGCGTCGGCCTGGCGCAAGTGCTGCTGACGGGCTCGGTGATTGGTGTGCTGGCGTTGTTCGTGTTCGGCCAACCGTTGAACAGCGCGATCGTGCTGGGCCTGGGCCTGGCGCTGTCGTCCACCGCGTTCGGTTTGCAAAGCCTGGCCGAGCGCAAGGAACTGACCAGCCCCCACGGGCGCTTGGCGTTCGCGATTCTGTTGTTCCAGGACATCGCCGCTATCCCGTTGATCGCCATGGTGCCGTTGCTGGCGGGCGGCGATCACAGCAGCGGCGCTGGCGAAGGCCTCAATCACGGCTTGCGCGTGCTGGGCAGCATCGCGGTGGTGGTGATCGGTGGGCGGTATCTGCTGCGCCCAGTGTTCCGGGTGGTGGCCAAGACCGGTTTGCCGGAAGTCTCCACCGCCACCGCGTTGCTGGTGGTGATCGGCACAGCGTGGTTGATGGACCTGGTCGGCGTGTCCATGGCATTGGGGGCGTTCCTCGCCGGGTTGCTGCTGGCGGACTCCGAATACCGTCACGAACTGGAAGCGCAAATCGAACCGTTCAAGGGATTGCTGCTGGGGCTGTTTTTCATCAGTGTCGGCATGGGCGCCAATCTGAGTCTGCTCCTGAGCGCGCCGATTACGGTGCTGGGCCTGACCCTGTTGCTGATCGCAATCAAGCTGCCGCTGCTGTTTGTTGTCGGTCGGCTGGCGGGTGGTCTGGGCAAGGTCAGTGCGATTCGCCTCGGCATCGTGCTCGCGGCCGGAGGTGAATTTGCGTTTGTGGTGTTCAAGATCGGCCGCGACCAGGGACTGTTCGAGCCGCGCCTGTACGACTTGCTGGTGCTGACCATCACGTTGTCCATGGCGGTGACGCCGCTGCTGTTGCTGTTGTGCGCTCGACTGGTCAGCCCCAAGGTTCAACCGGTGGTGGTGCCGGAGAAATTCCGCGAGATCGATACCGACACGCCACGCGTGGTGATCGCCGGCATGGGCCGTATGGGGCAGATCGTTGCGCGGATTTTGCGCGCGCAGAACATCAAGTTCGTCGCCCTCGACACCTCGGTGGAAACCATCGAACTGTCCCGCAGTTTTGGCGGCGTGCCGGTGTTCTATGGCGACCCGATGCGCCCGGAGATCCTCAGTGCGGCCAAGGTCGAGCAGGCGGAATACTTTGTCATCGCCACCGACGACCCGGACACCAACATCAAGACCGCCGAACTGGTGCACAAACTCTATCCGCACATCAAAATCATCGCCCGGGCCCGTAACCGTCAGCATGTGCATCGACTGGTGGACCTTGGCGCCGAGGCCATTCGGGAAACCTATTATTCGAGTCTGGAAATGAGCCGACGCACCCTGGTCGGCCTGGGTTTGACCCAGGCCCAGGCCGATGCGCGGATCAAGCGTTTCAAGCATCACGACGAGCAAGTGCTGGAGGCCCAGCACGCGATTTATGACGATGCGGCGAAGGTATTGCAGACGGCGCAGGAGGCCCGGGTGGAACTGGCGAGATTGTTTGAGTCGGATCAGTTGGAAGAAGAATCAGGCAAGGCGTAACTGATCGTTCCCACGCTCTGCGTGGGAATGCCGCCCGGGACGCTCCGCGTCCCTTCGCAAGTCGTGACGCAGAGCGTCACAGGATGCATTCCCACGCAGAGCGTGGGAACGATCGACATAAGGAATCGACAATGGCTGATGACAAACCCGCCCCCGCCCTGAAAGAAATCTTCAACGCCGACCGCCTCAAGCACATCGCCACCGAGATGACCGCGGTCTACCCCGCGTTCAACGCCAAGGCCTTCCTGAAACTGGCCAATGACGGGCTTGCCGAGTTATCAATCATGCAGCGCATGGCCCGGGTCAGCGAATGCCTACACGCGGTGCTGCCATTGAGTTACGAGGAGACGCTTGAGGTGCTGCGCGCCCTCGCTCCGCGGCTGAACAGCGGCTTCGTCAGCATTTCATTACCGCATTACGTCGCGACCTACGGCGGACATGCCTTCGAACAATCCATGGAGGCGCTGAAATACTTCACCACCTTCGGTTCCTCGGAATTCGCAATCCGCCATTTCCTGCGCAACGACATCGAACGCTCACTGGCGGTCATGCACGATTGGTCCCTGGACGAAAACGAACATGTCCGCCGCCTGGCCAGCGAAGGCAGTCGACCGCGCCTGCCGTGGTCGTTTCGTCTGGAGCAAGTGCAGGCCGATCCGACTTTAGCGGCCGCCATCCTCGACAACCTCAAGGCCGACAACAGCCTTTACGTGCGCAAGTCCGTGGCCAACCACCTCAATGACATCACCAAGGATCATCCCGAATGGGTGCTGAACCTGATCGAAGGATGGTCGCTGGACAACAAACACACTGCGTGGATCGCCAAACACGCGCTGCGCAGCCTGATCAAACAGGGCAACCAACGCGCGTTGGCGATCATTGGCGCGGGCGGCAAGCCTGAGGTCGAGATCATCGGTGTGAAAGTCGAACCAGCGGTGATTCGTCTGGGTGAAAAAATCACCCTGTCCTTCGCCGTGAAATCCACGGTCCAGGACAGTCAGCGACTGGTGATCGACTACGCGATCGATTACGTCAAAGCCAACGGCAGCACGTCGGCGAAGGTATTCAAGCTCAAGGCGCTGACGCTTCCCGGCAAGGCGACCGAATCCATCGCCCGTAGCCAGCAGATCAAGGAACTCACCACCCGCCGGCATTACGCAGGCGAGCACGCCGTGCACATTCTGGTGAACGGCGAGCGCCTGGCCAGCACCTCATTCAAAATCCTCCCTTGAAACACGCTCCCCTGTAGGAGCAAAGCTTGCTCGCGATGAACGAAGACGCGGTATGCCAGACCTGACGCCATCGCGAGCAAGCTTTGCTCCTACAGGGGGACAACTCCACCGAGTATTCCCATAGCCATGCCACGTTGCGAGCCGCTTACAGGTGGCTCACGTTTTAGCGCTCGCCAAATAATGCGCAACCAACGCATTCGCATGGCCATGCCCCATACCGTGTTCAGTCTTCAGCCACGCCACCATTTCCATGTGCTTCTTGCCGCTCACTGTTCCCAGCAGATCCAACCAGTGGCTGATTGGCTGCCCGTACTTTTTCTCGATTGACGGGAAGTACGACGCCGGGCCTTTTGTTTTTGTGTCGTCGGTCATGCTGCAAGCTCCCTTTATCGCGACGGAGTGTCGGATAACGCTCCTTGTCGTCATCCAATAGACTGGACGACAAACCTTATCCCAGCAACAACCCCTGCTCCGCCTCACACAACCCCACCACGTAATCCCACATCACCCGCAGCCGTACGGATTTGTGCAGCTCACGCCGCGTGCTGATCCAGTAGCTGCGCTGAATACTCTCATCCGGCAACAACGGCACCAGGCCGGGATCGGTGCTGGCCATGTAGCACGGCAGCACGGCGATCCCCAGGCCTGAGCGCGCAGCCTGTTGCTGGGCGATGACGCTGGTGCTGTGGAACACCACCTGCGGATTGCGGCAGAAGCTGTTGAGGAACATCAGTTCCTGGCTGAACAGCAAGTCGTCGACGTAGCCAATCCACGCATGACGACCGAGATCTTCGCGGCTGCGCAGCGGTGGCGAACGGTCGAGATACTCCTGGCTGGCGTACAGCGCCAATCGATAGTCAGTCAGTTTGCGGGTGACCAGCATGTCGGCCGCCGGGCGTTCGAGGTGGATGCTGATCTCGGCTTCACGGTTGAGAATGCTGACAAAGCGCGGCACCGCCACCAGTTCCACTTCCAATCCCGGATAGCGTTCAAACAGGCCGTTCATGCGGCTGGCGAGAAACATGATGCCCAACCCTTCGGTCACGCCAACGCGGATCTTGCCCAGCGGCGCCGTGGACTGAGTGATTTCTTCCTGCGCCAGCAGCGCGACGTTTTCCATCGCTTCAGCATGTTTGAGCAGCGCTTCACCGGCCGGGGTCAGCTCATAACCCTGGGCGTGCTGAACAAACAGCGCAGTACCGAGGCTCTTTTCGATGGCCTCGATGTGCCGGGCCACGGTGGCGTGGGTGGTGTTCAAACGGCGGGCAGCGGTGAGCAGACGCCCGCTGCGCTGCAACTCGAGAAAAAACCGCAGGTCATTCCAGTCGAACATGAACCGTCCTTGAGGTGGGGCTGTTTAAAAACGCACAGCGGCTGCGCAAAAACTAACATTCTTTTGACGAAAGCTAACAACTAGGATGACCGACAACAAGAACAACAATACGAGGTCACGGATGCAGACTTCCCTGGATGAATACGACTACATCGTGGTCGGTGCCGGCCCGGCCGGTTGTTTGCTGGCCAATCGATTGTCGGCCGACCCGCAGAATCGGGTGTTGCTGCTCGAAGCCGGCGGCCGCGATAACTATGCGTGGATTCACATCCCCGTGGGTTACCTGTTCTGCATCGGCAACCCGCGCACCGACTGGTGCTTCAAGACCGAAGCACAACCCGGCCTGCAAGGCCGCACCCTGAGTTACCCACGTGGCAAAGTGCTCGGCGGCTGTTCCTCGATCAACGGCATGATCTACATGCGCGGGCAGGCCGGCGACTATGACGGCTGGGCGGCCAAGGGCAATCCCGGCTGGAGCTGGCAAGACGTGTTGCCATTGTTCAAAAAGAGCGAAAACCACTTTGCCGGCGACTCGGAATTTCACGGTGCCGCCGGGGAATGGCGGATCGAACGTCAGCGGCTGTCATGGCCGATTCTCGATGCCTTCCGCAGCGCCGCCGAGCAAAGCGGCATCGCCAGCATCGATGACTTCAACCAGGGCGACAACGAAGGCTGCGGCTACTTCCAGGTCAATCAAAAGGCCGGAATTCGCTGGAACGCCTCCAAGGCATTTATCAAACCGATCCGCCATCGGCCCAATCTCACCGTGCTGACCGACGTCGAAGTGGATCGAGTGCTGCTGGAAAACGGCCGTGCGTCAGCGGTCAGCGCGCGTTGGCAGGGTCAGGCGAAAACCTTCAAGGCGCGCAAAGAGATTGTGCTGTGCGCCGGTTCCGTCGGCTCACCGAGCATCCTGCAACGTTCCGGAATCGGCCCTCGCCCGCTGCTGCAACGATTGGGAATCGGCGTTGCCCATGAACTGCCCGGCGTGGGTGGCAATCTGCAGGATCACCTGCAACTGCGCCTGATCTACAAACTGGAAAACGCCCGCACCCTTAACCAGATCGCCGGCAGCCTGTGGGGCAAGATGGGCATGGGCCTGCGTTACCTGTATGACCGCAGCGGCCCGCTGTCCATGGCGCCGAGCCAACTCGGGGCCTTCGCCCGTTCGGGGCCGGAGCAGACATCGGCGAATCTCGAGTACCACGTTCAGCCGCTGTCACTGGAACGTTTCGGTGAGCCATTGCACGCCTTCCCCGCCTTCACGGCGTCTGTGTGCGATCTGCGCCCGCAAAGCCGTGGTCGCGTCGAGATCCGCTCCACCGATCCGCAGGAAGCGCCACTGATTCAGCCCAACTACTTGAGCCATCCGGAAGACTTGCGGGTGGCAGCGGATGCCATTCGCCTGACCCGCCGCATCGTCGCCGCACCGGCCCTGCAAGCATTCAAACCGGTCGAGTACTTGCCCGGCGACAGCTTGCAGAGTGAAGAACAATTGCACGAAGCCGCCGCCCGCATCGGCACCACCATCTTCCATCCGGTCGGCACCTGCCGCATGGGCAACGATGCGGACGCGGTGGTTGATGCGCAACTCAAAGTCCATGGCATCCCGGGCCTGCGCATCGCCGACGCCTCGATCATGCCGCGCATCACCTCGGGCAACACCTGTTCGCCTACGCTGATGATTGCCGAAAAAGCTGCACAGCTGATCCTTAACCCTTCGACCGTAGACCTACCCCCTGTGGGAGCGGGCTTGCTCGCGAAGGCGGCATTACATTCAACATAGAGGTCGACTGACCCAACGCTTTCGTCGGAACGCCGCCCGGAGCAAGCCCGCTCCCACAGGGGATTTGTATTTGATTCACGGACATTGAGCTTTAACCCTGCAAGGAACACGCAACACCAGTGGAACAAAAAAAACAATCACTGTGAGGGATACCGATATGTCAGAACATGTTCAGCCCCTGGAAGCCGTACGCAGCGCGGGCACCAGCCAGGAAACCCAGAAAGTCATCTTCGCCTCGTCGCTCGGGACGGTCTTCGAGTGGTACGACTTTTTCCTCTATGGCGCCCTAGCGGCGGTGATCAGCAAACAGTTTTTCGCCGGGGTCAATGACACCACGGCGTTCATCTTTGCGCTGATGGCCTTCGCTGCCGGCTTCATCGTGCGGCCGTTCGGCGCCTTGCTGTTCGGCCGGTTGGGGGACATGATCGGGCGTAAATACACGTTCCTTGCGACCATCGTCCTCATGGGCCTGGCGACCTTCTGCGTCGGGCTGCTACCGACCTACTCGAGTATCGGCATTGCTGCGCCGATCATCCTCGTGGTGCTGCGCATGCTTCAGGGCCTGGCCCTGGGTGGTGAATACGGCGGCGCTGCCACGTATGTCGCAGAACACGCACCAATGGGTAAACGCGGCTTCCACACCAGCTGGATTCAGTCCACCGCGACCCTCGGGTTGCTGCTGTCGCTATTGGTGGTGCTCGGTTGCCGCTACTTTACCGGCGACCAGTTCGAGGTCTGGGGCTGGCGGATTCCGTTTCTGTTTTCGATCATTCTGCTGGGCATCTCGACCTGGATTCGCATGAGCCTGCACGAGTCGCCAGCGTTCGTGAAAATGAAAGAAGAAGGCAAGCTCTGCAAATCGCCGCTGCGCGATTCCTTCGGCAAATGGGAAAACCTGAAAGTCGTCCTGATCGCCCTGTTCAGCATCAACGCCGGGCAAGCCGTGACCTTTTACGCGGCGCAGTTCTACGTGCTGTTCTTCCTCACCCAGTTCCTGAAAATGGACCCGGCCCTGGCCAACAGTCTGTTGATCGTCAGCGTGATCATCGGCGCGCCGTTCTTCATTTTCTTCGGCTGGCTGTCGGACAAAGTCGGGCGCAAACCGGTGCTGATGATCGGCCTGCTGCTGGCGACTGCACTGTACTTCCCGATCTTCAAGTCCATCGCCCACTACGCCAACCCGGCCATCGACCAGGCCAGCCGTCAGGCACCGATCACCGTACTGGCGGACCCGGCCACCTGCACCTTCCAGTTCGACCCGGTGGGCAAGGCGAAATTTGATAGCCCTTGCGACAAGGTCAAAACCTTCCTGGTGAAACAGGGCCTTCCCTACAACAGCGAAGCTCTACCTGCCGGCAGCGCCGTGCAGGTCAGCGTCGGTGAAGTGAAACTCGAAGGCTACGATGAAGCGGCCCTGCGTGGCGCCGTGACCCTGGCTGGGTATCCGTCAAAAGCCGACACCCAGCTGGTCAACAAACCGATGATCGTGGCGCTGATGGTCGCGCTGATCATCATCTCCGCCATGTGCTACGGCCCGCTGGCAGCGTTGATGGTCGAACTGTTCCCGACCCGCATCCGCTACACCTCAATGTCCCTGCCGTACCACATCGGTAATGGCTGGTTCGGCGGTTTCCTGCCAACGGTGTCGTTTGCCTTGGTGGTGTACACCGGGGACATCTTCTACGGGTTGTGGTACCCGGTGCTGATTACCGGGGTGAGCCTGGTGGTGGGCATGATCTGTTTGCGTGAAACCAAGAACGTGGATCTGGATACCAACTGACAGCACGAGCAAAAAAACGCCCCGCAATGCGGGGCGTTTTCGTTAATCTGACTCTACGCTCGACGCAACCATCGCCCCGCCACTCACCAGACCGAGGCACCATGATCATTTCATCCGCATCTGACTATCGCGAGGCAGCACGTCGCAAACTCCCACGTTTTTTGTTTGATTACATTGATGGTGGGGCTTATGCAGAGCACACGCTGAGGGCCAACAGCGCTGATCTGACCGGCATCAGCCTGCGTCAGCGCATTCTGAAAAACGTCGAAACCCTGAGCCTTGAAACCACCCTCTTCGACCAACCACTTTCAATGCCGATCATATTGGCGCCGGTCGGCCTGACGGGCATGTTCGCCCGCCGTGGTGAAGTGCAGGCGGTCAAAGCGGCGGAAAATAAAGGCATCCCGCTTTGTCTATCAACGGTTTCGGTGTGTTCGATCGAGGAAGTCTCGGCACAAAGCCAACAGTCCATCTGGTTTCAGCTGTATGTGTTGAAGGACAGAGGCTTCATGAAAAATGCACTGGAGCGGGCGAAGGCCGCCGGTGTGAAAAACCTGGTATTTACCGTAGACATGCCCACGCCCGGTGCCCGATACCGGGACGCACACTCGGGCATGTCAGGCCCTTTTGCATCATCGCGGCGAATGCTTCAGGTCATGACCAAACCCGACTGGGCATTCAACGTCGGCGTCATGGGGCGTCCTCACGACCTGGGCAATATTTCAAAGTACCTCGGCAAAGCCGTAACCCTCGAAGACTACATGGGCTGGCTGGCCAATAACTTCGACCCTTCGATCAGCTGGAGTGATCTGGAGTGGATTCGTGAGTTCTGGAAAGGCCCGATGATCATCAAAGGCATTCTCGATCCTCAGGATGCCAGAGACGCGGTCAGCTTTGGCGCGGACGGCATTGTCGTGTCGAACCACGGTGGTAGACAGCTGGACGGCGTGCTCTCCACAACCAAAGCATTGCCGCCGATCATGCAAGCCATCGGTAATGATTTGACGGTGCTGGTCGACTCGGGAATCCGCTCGGGACTTGATGTCGTACGGATGTTGGCGCTGGGCGCAAAAGGCGTATTGCTGGGGCGTTCCATGGCTTATGCACTGGCCGCCGATGGTCAACGCGGGGTGGAGAATATGCTGGATATCTTCGCCAAGGAAATGCGCGTCGCCATGACCTTGACCGGGGTGACCTCGATTGGCCAGATTGATGAATCTACGCTGGTGGATGCTGTTCGATGAGCTGAGCGCAACTGATCGCCACTGCAAGAAAGCGCCTCGTAAATGCGGGTAATGCTGTTCACTTAGGCGCGGGGGGGACATATCCGTTTCTGCGGTGATGGCTGATTACGGTTTCGCTTTTACAGCGACTCACTTTTCCAAACGCCGAAAAGTAAGCAAAAGGCTTTGCCCCTCCATTCGGTGCCTCGCCTAGGCTCGGCATGCCCTCACTCCGGCATTGCTCCGGGGGCCCGCCGCCATCGGCCATCCATGGCCGGGGGCGGCTACCGCGGCATCCTTGCCGCGGTGCCCCCTGCGCAACGCCTGCGTTCGGCCTCTGGGAAAGGGGCAACAGATCAAAATCAAAAGCAA
>NZ_FYDJ01000023.1 GCF_900187425.1 Pseudomonas sp. Irchel s3h14 | reverse complement strand
GATGCACCGCCCCCTCGAGAGGCCGAGTGGAGGTTCTGCGCAGTGGGCAACCCGGCATGGATGCCGGGTTAGCCGCCCCCGGCCATGGATGGCCGATGGCGGCGGGCCCACGGAGCAGGACCGGAGCGAGGGCATGCCGAGCCTAAGCGAGGCACCGAACGACAGGGGCATGAGCGCTTTGGTTACTTTCGCGCTTTTCGAAAGTGACTCGCTGTAAAAGCGAAACCGTAATCAGCCATCACCGCAGAAACGGATATACACCCAATCCCCCCAACGGCATGAGACGACGAAGGGACTTTAAACCTTGGGCGTTAAAGCTAGTCTGAAGAGTAAGCCTTACAACGGCTGTCGCCGGCGATTGCCGGACACTGACACTGCCTGCCACGAGCAGGTGCGCATTGAGGTCACTATGAAAATCCGCGAGCTTGCCCATCACTGGGAAGAAAACGCCAAGGGTCGCCTGACCGACACCGGATACTCGATTCATCTGGATGTGGAGGCCGCCGCACGGCTGGCGGCCATTATCGAGATGTACCCCAAACGGCAGCCCGAAGAACTGCTCGGCGAGCTGATCGGCGCCGCCCTGGAAGAGCTCGAAAAAAGCTTTCCGTACGTAAAGGGCTCGACCGTCGTGGCCACCGACGAAGAAGGTGATCCGCTGTACGAAGACGTCGGTCCGACTCCGCGTTTTCTCGCCTTGTCCCGTCGTCATTTGCACGATTTGTCGGCCGTTGACGACAAACAGAAACACTGATTACCGCACTCCTTTCCCCCTCCCAAAATGCGTATTCCTGGCCCCCTGCAGGGCCGGGAATACGGCTGTTTGCGGTAAGAATTCCCGGCTTAGAGCCTTGTCCGTTCGGTCAAAGTTTTTTCGGGCAATGGGCCATATTCTCTGAACTTTCGAAAAACGCCTCGGGTCACACCCATTAACCACGCCTGGGACGGCCGTTTTAAAACACCCCCGGAAATTGAAGGTTGCGGCTCCTTGCCCAGGATGGATTTTTTAGTTTTTCAGGAGTTATTCCAATGGAGTTGAAGACCATGAAAACCCGAACTGCCAAATCCTCGTTCCCACCTCTGCGTAGCCTGAAACTGGCTGCACTGGCCATCGGCAGCAGCTTCGTTCTGGCCGGTTGTGCCGGTAACCCGCCAAGCGAGCAATTCGCTGTGACGGAATCAGCGGTCAACAGCGCCGTCAGTGCTGGCGGTACCGAGTTTGCGGCGGTGGAAATGAAATCCGCCCAGGACAAGCTCAAACAAGCCGAAATCGCCCTGCACGACAAAAAGTATGACGAAGCCAAAGTGCTGGCCGAACAGGCCGAATGGGACGCTCGCGTGGCTGAACGCAAAGCCCAGGCGATCAAAGCTGAACAGGCTGTGAAGGACTCTCAGAAAGGTGTTCAAGAACTGCGTCAGGAAAGCCAGCGCACCGTGCAATAAGCGGCCGGCACGACGTACTTCTTACTCGACTAAAAGGACGAAACCATGATGCGTAAACAATTGATGATCCCTGCCCTGCTGGCCGCAAGCGTTGCACTGGCTGCCTGCTCCACGCCGCCGAACGCGAACCTGGAACAGGCCCGCAGCAACTACACCGGCCTGCAAACCAACCCGCAAGCCAGCAAAGTCGCGGCGCTGGAAACCAAAGAAGCCAGCGATTACCTGGACAAGGCCGACAAGGCTTATCAGGACAAAGAAGACCAGGCCAAGGTCGACCAACTGGCTTACCTGACCAATCAACGTGTTGAAGTGGCGAAGCAGACCATCGCCTTGCGCAACGCCGAAGCCAATCTGAAAAATGCTTCTGCGCAGCGCGCCCAGGCCCGTCTGGATGCCCGCGATGCGCAGATCAAACAATTGCAGGACAGCCTGAACGCCAAGCAGACCGATCGCGGCACCTTGGTGACGTTCGGTGATGTGTTGTTTGCCACTGATAGGGCTGATCTGAAGTCCAGCGGTCTGGTGAATATCAACAAACTGGCGCAGTTCCTCTCGGAAAACCCTGATCGCAAAGCGATCGTTGAAGGCTACACCGACAGCACGGGCACCGCGAACCACAACCAGTCGCTGTCCGAGCGTCGTGCCGGTTCCGTGCGCATGGCGCTGGTGAAAATGGGCGTTGATCCCGCGCGTATCGTGGCGCAGGGTTACGGCAAGGAATACCCGGTCGCGGAGAACTCCAGCGTGTCGGGCCGTGCGATGAACCGTCGGGTGGAAGTGACCATTTCCAACGACAACCAGCCAGTGATCCCGCGTTCGGCGGTTAGCTCTAACTAAGCTTCGTCTGCTGAAACACAAAAGCCCCGCCTGATCTGATCAGGCGGGGCTTTTGTTTTTAAGATTTCGGGGCGCGCTACGGTTGCAGCTTCTGCGGGGTTTCCTCGCCCATGCAACGCACGGCTTTTTTCTTGTTGTTGACCAATATGCCGCTCAGGCCTTTCTGTTCGGTGTCGAACATCACCAGCACGCCATCGATGCACTGCGCGACTTGCGCGGCCGGCTCCAGGGAGACTTTGTAGTCTTCGCCCGGCACAGTCTTGAGCATGGTGAAGTCGCTGAGCAGCAGCGCATCTTCGGGTTTGGCGAAGTGCAGGTAGCCGTAGAACCACAGGGCTCCGACGGTGCCGAGGATGGTGCAGATACCGGTGATGATCAGCGGGATGGCGTTACGTTCTTCACTCATTGCGGACTCTCTGGTGGTTCATCTTCAGAATTTTTCGGCGCCGGGTAATTCGGGACTTCGCCCAGGCGGCGCAGGCCGTTGAAATGCTGCGGGTCGTCGAGAAAACGCAGCATGACTGTGCGCCAGACCGGGTCGGCGAACGTCTGCACATGACCGCCACGGGTCAGTTGCAGCACCCGCGGCGGCGGCGCAGCTTGATACAGACGGATGCCGTTGGAAAGGGGCACGATCGGATCGTCGATGCTGTGGTAGATCAGTTTCGGCACGCCATTGAGCTGCGCCATGGAATGGATCGCGCTGTCGCCGTCCGGCACCAGCCAAGACAGCGGCACCTGAAACATCCAGGTCAGCCAGGAATGGCTCAGGGCAAATTGACCGATACTGCGGTAACTGGCAGGCACGCCATCGAGGACAAAAGCCTTGAGTTGTTTTTGGCGTTCGGGATGTTGAACCAGGTAATGCACGGCCATCGAACCACCGAGGCTTTGCCCCAGGAGGATCAGCGGCTTGCCCTTGACCTCCGGCGCCTGATCGAGCCATTTGAACGCGGCGTCGATGTCCTGATAAATCTCCGGCAGCGTCGGTTCACCCTCGGACAGACCGTAGCCGCGATAGTCCAGCAGCAGCACTTGATACCCTTCTTTTGGCAACCACCAACTCCCCCCGAGATGCATGGGCAGGTTGCCGCCGTTACCGTGCAAATGCAGCACCGTGCCTTTGACCTCGACACCTTGTTTGGCCGGCAACCACCAGCCGTGCAACTTGAGGCCGTCGGCGGTGGTCAGGGTGACGTTGCGGTATTCGAGTTCGGCTTTTTCCGGGGTAAACAGCTGGCCTGGCTCGGGGTAGAACAGCAGCGAGCTGCAACCGCTCAAGGTCAGGAGAAGGCAGAAGAAGCCGAGGATTCTCATCCGATGAAACCTCGTGAAGTGTGGTTGGAATACGGACCAAATGTGGGAGCGGCGGTGCGGCGATCCGACTTGCTCGCGAAAGCGGTGTGTCAGACAACAGAAATGTTGAATGTGGAGACCGCATTCGCGAGCAAGCCCGCTCCCACATTTGGACGGCGTACACGTTAGAGGATATTGGAGTAATCCGCTTCGATCCGGTCCAGGCTCAGGTGATTGAGGAAGTTGGAGAAGCACATCCATGCCGAAAGCGCGTTCAGGTCACGGAACTGATCCGGCAAATACTTCGGTGGCACCACCAGCCCTTCATCCACCAACTGGCGCAAGGTCCGCATGTCTTCCAGCGTGGTCTTGCCACAAAACAGCAGCGGTATCTGCTCAAGCTTGCCCTTACGCACGGCCAACTGAATGTAGTTGTAAACCATGATAAAGCCCTTGAGGTAGGACAAGTCTTTGGTAAATGGCAGACCTGTCGGCACCGAGCCACGGAAAACCCGACTGGCGTTGCCGTAGCTTTCCGCCATTTCAAAACCTTGCTCGCGGAAGAATTCGAAGATCTGCAGGAAGTCCGCGCCCTCTTCCACCATGTGAATGGCGCGGGTGCGGTTGGTCAGTTTGCGCAGGCGACTTGGGTACGAGGCGAAGGTGATGATTTCCATCAGGATCGCCAGGCCTTCCTGGGTCACCGTCGACGACGGCGGGCCTTTGGAGAGGAAGGTGCAGATCGGCTGGTTCAGGCCATTGAGCGTGGTCCCCACATGCACCAGCCCTTCGTGGACTTCCAGGGCGCGCACGTCACGGTCGTTGAACATCGCGTCGGCGCGGATCTTGATGTAGTCGGCGCCAGCCGCGGCATCGGCGACGATCCCGTCGGACTCGAACACCCGAATGGTTTCCTCGGCCTCGCCGAATACCTTGTTCAAGCGGGTTTGCAGCAGGTGGACGGCTTCCTTGGCGGTGAGGATTTTCGGCTCGTCCTTCAAGTCACCACGGCCATCGATATTGTTCAGGTAATCCGAGAGCATCAGGCCCAGGTCGGAAAGGGTCGGATCGCCGGCGTGGAACGCGTCGGAAGCGGCACCGTAAAGCTCCTGTGAAATCAGCCCGAAATCCTCGGTGCCGCGCGCTTCGAGCATGCGCACCACCATGCGGTATTCCTTGCACATGCGGCGCATGATCTGGCCAACCGGGTTGAACTGTCCGAGCTGACGGGTGATGTCGCGTTCGATGTTCTGGAATTCCAGCTTCACCTTGTTGGAGTCGAACGCCAGCGGCCGGTTCAGGTAGTAATCGCGGTCCACCGCCGGCATTTCCTTGCCCTTGGCCTTGAGGAAACCATTGCGGATGCCGTCGTCCCACTTGACTGCATCGAGGACGCGAATCGGCGTCTGCGCCAGCACAATGCGATCGGACAACATGCGTATCGTCTGCTGGTAATCGTCCACCCGAAACTCCTGTAGAAAAACCATTTACGTGCTGGGTTTATTTGGCTTTGGCCAGGCGCTGATAGCGCACCGCCTCGACGAACACATCGGAATTGGCCGGATCGTCGAGGTAGGCGAAGACCTGGTCCAGATTGTTGTTGATCAATACGCCGTCGCCGTCGTCAGTCTGGAAGCCTTCGCCGCTGAGGACTTTTTGCCTCAGGGCCTGGTTGATCTGCTCGAGGTCGAGGTTATAGACCACCAGTTCATGCTTATCGGTGAGTTCAAAACCGGCGATAGTGAAATGCCCACCGAATTGCGCCGGCACCTTGGCCGACAGGTACCAGCGACTGCCATGGCGGGTCACCGTGAACGGATAGGCTTCACGCTCCTTGGGTTTAGCCTTGAAGTAGCTGACGGCCTGATAGTGATTGTCGCCGAGGCGCGTCAGCTCCAGATTCAGCGGCTCGCCCCAGGCGTTGGTGCTGGTCCATTTGCCGAGCAACCCTTTGGGCGCGGGCTCGCTCGAGGGCAGCGGCTCCTTGAAGGTCACCAGACAGCCGCTGAGCAGCAGGAACGACAAGGCGATCACAACGACACGCCAGGCTTTCATTCAACACTCCCTATGAACACACACGGACCTCATGTGGGAGCGGGCTTGCTCGCGAATACGGTGTGTCAGTCGACATTAATGTTGAATGTTCAACCGCATTCGCGAGCAAGCCCGCTCCCACAAGGATTACACCGACGCCAATACCAAATGCATGTAGCGGGTCAGGATGCCGAGCATTTCGGCTTCGGCGACAGGCTCGGCGTCGTTGAGCAGGCCCTGATATTCCATCCGTCCGATAATCGCCGTCAACACTTTGGCATCCTGTTGTGGCTCGCGGGAACCCAATACCTCGAAAAAATGGCAGGTGCCTTGCAGAAGAATTTGCTGATGCGAACGCACCAACTCCGCCAGACGCGGGTTCAACAGCGCCTCCTGACGGAACGCCTGCTCGGCCATCAAGTGTTCGCGACGGTTGTGCAATTGGCGCTGCACGTAATCGGCGGTCAGGCGTGCGATATCGTCGGCCAGCTGTGAACGCGACTCGGGGCTGCCATCGCCATAAGCCACCATTTCGCGCAGCAAGCCTTCATTGCTGGCCCACAGCTTGGCCATGAACGCCGCACTGCGTTCCACGTATTGGGCAAAGGTATCGGTGAGCAGGTCATCGATATCCTTGAAATAGTAAGTGGTGGCCGACAGCGGCACACCGGCCTCGGCGGCCACCGCACGGTGACGCACGGCCCGCACGCCATCGCGCACGACAATGCGCATCGCCGCATCGAGAATGTCCTGTCGACGCTGCTCACTGCCCTGTCGGCTGGCCTTGCGACCCTGGTACTGAACACTTTCAGCGACCGCAGTGGCGACGTCCGCTGCACCCTCTTGAGCAATTGCACGGTTCACGACAGGTATTCCTCTCTACTTCAAAAGTAACCAATTGATACGTTTGTACCAGACAGGCAATAAAAAGCCGCCTGTTTTAGGCGGCTTTTTTATTGAAACACTTACGCTTGTGGCCGCATGTGCGGGAACAGGATCACGTCGCGGATCGACGGGGAGTTGGTCAGCAGCATCACCAGACGGTCGATGCCGATACCTTCACCGGCCGTTGGCGGCATGCCGTACTCCAGCGCGCGAACGAAGTCGGCGTCGTAATGCATGGCTTCGTCGTCGCCGGCGTCCTTATCGGCCACCTGCGCCATGAAGCGCTCGGCCTGGTCTTCCGCGTCGTTCAACTCGGAGTAGGCATTGGCGATTTCGCGGCCACCGATGAACAGCTCGAAACGGTCGGTGACGTTCGGGTTGTCGTCGTTACGACGGGCCAGCGGCGACACTTCGAACGGGTATTGAGTGATGAAGTGCGGCTGCTCCAGCTTATGCTCGACCAGCTCTTCGAAAATCATCACCTGCAATTTGCCCAGACCTTCGAAGCCCAGCACCTTGGCGCCGGCCTTCTTGGCGATGGCGCGGGCCTTGTCGATGTCGGTCAGGTCGTCAGCGGTCAGCTCAGGGTTGTACTTGAGGATCGAGTCGAACACCGACAGACGCACGAACGGTTCGCCGAAGTGGAACACTTTGTCGCCATAAGGCACGTCGGTGCTGCCCAGAACCAGCTGTGCCAGTTCGCGGAACAGCTCTTCGGTCAGGTCCATGTTGTCTTCGTAGTCGGCGTAAGCCTGGTAGAACTCCAACATGGTGAATTCAGGGTTGTGACGAGTCGAAACGCCTTCGTTACGGAAGTTGCGGTTGATCTCGAAGACTTTTTCGAAACCGCCGACAACGAGGCGCTTGAGGTACAGCTCAGGCGCGATACGCAGGAACATTTCCATGTCCAGCGCGTTGTGGTGAGTCTCGAACGGCTTGGCTGCCGCACCACCCGGAATGGTTTGCAGCATCGGCGTTTCCACTTCCAGGAAGTCACGCTGCATCAGGAAACTGCGGATGTGTGCAATCACTTGCGAACGTACGCGGAAGGTCTGGCGCACGTCTTCGTTGACGATCAGGTCAACGTAACGCTGGCGATAGCGCTGTTCGGTGTCGGTCAGGCCGTGGTGTTTGTCCGGCAGCGGACGCAAGGACTTGGTCAGCAGGCGCACCTGGGTCATTTCGACGTACAGGTCGCCCTTGCCGGAACGCGCCAGGGTGCCAACGGCTGCGATGATGTCGCCCATGTCCCAGGTTTTCACCGAGGCCAGGGTTTCTTCGGACAGGGTTTTACGGTTGACGTAGACCTGAATGCGACCTGTCATGTCCTGGATCACCATGAACGAGCCACGGTTGAGCATGATGCGACCGGCAACCTTGACCGGGATCGCAGCCTCTGCCAGCTCTTCCTTGGTCTTGTCCGCGTACTGTTTCTGCAAGTCTTCGCAGTAGTTGTCGCGGCGGAAGTCGT
Organism: Pseudomonas sp. Irchel s3h14; assembly: GCF_900187425.1. Classification (GTDB taxonomy): domain Bacteria; phylum Pseudomonadota; class Gammaproteobacteria; order Pseudomonadales; family Pseudomonadaceae; genus Aquipseudomonas. The sequence goes on along the minus strand of NZ_FYDJ01000023.1, from coordinate 77,812 downwards.
TCGGGAAGGCATTGCCCTTGGCGCGCTCGGCAGCCAGCTTTTCCTTGCGCAGGGCGATCAGGGAGTTTTCTTCCTGTTGCAGGGCTTGCGGGTCGAGTTCTAGGTCGCTCATGTCTTTAAATATTCCATCAGGTTCGTTGCCCCCGGCATTCGCCGGGGTTCGCGGGCAAGCCTCGCTCCTACAGGATTACGACAACCCTGTAGCGCGTGCCTTAGAGCCCTTGTTTCAAGCTGGCCACCAGGTATTCGTCGATGTCGCCGTCGAGCACCTTGTCGCAGTCGCTGCGTTCGATGTTAGTGCGCAAATCCTTGATTCGCGACGCATCGAGTACATACGAGCGAATCTGGTGACCCCAGCCGATGTCCGACTTGGTGTCTTCCAGGGCCTGGGAGGCGGCGTTGCGTTTCTGCACTTCCTGCTCGTACAAGCGCGCCCGCAACATTTTCATCGCGGTGTCTTTGTTGGCGTGCTGGGAGCGTTCGTTCTGGCAGCTGACCACGGTGTTGCTCGGTACGTGCGTAATACGCACGGCCGAGTCGGTGGTGTTTACGTGCTGACCACCGGCACCGGAGGAGCGGTAGGTGTCGATGCGCAGGTCCGACGGGTTGATGTCGATTTCGATGTTGTCATCGATTTCCGGCGACACGAACACGGCCGAGAACGAGGTGTGGCGACGGTTACCGGAGTCGTACGGGCTCTTGCGCACCAGACGGTGCACGCCGATTTCGGTACGCAACCAGCCAAAGGCGTATTCGCCCTTGATATGGATTGTGGCGCCTTTGATACCGGCGACTTCACCGGCCGACAGTTCCATGATGGTCGCGTCGAAACCGCGTTTGTCGGCCCAGCGCAGGTACATGCGCAGCAGGATGTTGGCCCAGTCCTGAGCCTCGGTGCCGCCGGAGCCAGCCTGGATGTCCAGGTAGGCGTTGTTGGCGTCCATCTCACCGCTGAACATGCGACGGAATTCGAGTTTTTCCAGGGACTCGCGCAGACGCTCGACTTCGGCAGCGACGTCATCGACGGCGGCCTGGTCTTCTTCTTCGGCGGACATCAGCAGCAGGTCTTTGGCGTCGGCCAGGCCTGTGTGCATTTCGTCGAGGGTTTCGACGATCTGAGCCAGCAGGGACCGCTCGCGGCCCAGCTCCTGAGCGTACGTCGGGTTGTTCCAGACAGACGGATCTTCAAGCTCGCGATTGACTTCAGTCAGACGCTCATGCTTTTGATCGTAGTCAAAGATACCCCCGAATAGTTTCGGAGCGCTCGGACAGGTCCTTGATACTGTTAAGGATCGGGTTGATTTCCATGGCGGGCAGCACTCGTTGGCGAACTTTTGAAAGCCGGCGAGTATAACGTAATCAGGCTGTCACGGCAGCCCGCCTGGCGGCTTTAGGGGCGAATGGTTTTGGCTAAACGGCGAACACTTGTAGCAGCGGTCGAGCCCCGCGAGGCTGCGTTCGAGGACGGAGTCCTCGCAAAACCTGTGTACGCGGTTTTCCTGAACGACCGCGTTGCCTGGTTTTACGACGGCTGCGCCGCCGAACGCTGCCTCGCGGGGCTCGACAGCTGCTACGGTGCTACAGCGCTAGGGGTGTGGGTTACTCGATCCCCACCTGATTACGCCCATTGTTCTTCGCCAGATACAGCCCCTTGTCCGCCGCCGAGATCAATTGACGGCAATCGCCGCCCGGTTGCGGGGTCATGGTCGACAGGCCGATGCTGATGGTCAGGCTCGAACCTTCGACCGGGAAAACATGCGGAATCTTTAGCGAAGCTACGGTCTGGCGAAGTTTTTCCGCGACCAGTCGCGCGCCGCCCGGCGAAGTATTGGGCAGCACCAGGGCGAACTCTTCGCCGCCATAACGGGCCGGCAGGTCCGAAGGACGGGCGCTGGCATCACGAATCGCCGTGGCCACTTTGCGCAGGGCTTCATCACCTTCAAGGTGGCCGAAGCTGTCGTTGTAGGACTTGAAGTAGTCGACATCGATCATCAGCAGCGACAGTTGACTCTGGTCACGCAGCGAACGGCGCCACTCAAGCTCCAGGTATTCATCGAAATGCCGGCGGTTCGACAGCCCGGTCAGGCCGTCCGAGTTCATCAAGCGTTGCAGCACCAGGTTGGTGTCGAGCAACTGTTGCTGGCTGACCCGCAGCGCGCGATAAGCGGCGTCGCGCTGCAGCAACGTCATGTAGGAACGCGAGTGATAGCGGATGCGCGCCACCAGTTCGATGTTGTCCGGCAACTTCACCAGGTAATCATTGGCCCCGGCCGCAAACGCCGCGCTCTTGATCAGCGGGTCTTCCTTGGTCGACAGGACAATGATCGGGATGTCCTTGGTCGCCGGATGGTTGCGGTACTCGCGCACCAGACTCAAGCCGTCAAGACCGGGCATCACCAGATCCTGAAGGATCACCGTCGGTTTGATGCGGATCGCCTGGGCGATGGCCTGGTGCGGGTCGGCGCAGAAGTGGAAGTCGATGTTTTCTTCGTTCGACAACCCGCGGCGCACCGCCTCGCCGATCATTGCCTGATCGTCCACCAACAACACCATGGCGGCGTTTTCGTCGGTTTTGAAGTCGTCGAGCTGTAAATCATTCATAGGCAGTCACCTGAGTACTACTTGGGCCAGATTGCTGTGAAAAGTCTTCATTTGGGGAAAATCTCCAGCAATCGTGGCGCTATCTTTTCCAGTGGGCGAATCTCCACAGCGGCGTCGATGGCCGCTGCCGCCTTCGGCATTCCGTACACCGCGCTGCTGTGCTGATCCTGAGCGATGGTCAGGTAGCCCTGTTGGCGCATGAGTTTAAGCCCCTGTGCACCATCGCGTCCCATGCCGGTGAGCAAAACCCCCACGGCATCGCCGTTCCAGTAATTGGCCACGCTCTCGAAGAACACATCGATCGAGGGCCGGTAGATCTCGTTGACCGGTTCGGCGGTGTAGGCCAGCGTGCCGTTTTTCAACAGGCGAATATGGTGATTGGTGCCCGCCAGCAACACCGACCCAGCCTGCGGAGGCTCGCCTTCCTGGGCCAGGCGCACATTCAGGCCGCTGGCGCTGCTGAGCCATTCGGCCATGCCGGCAGCGAACACCTGGTCAACATGCTGCACCAGCACGATGGCGGCCGAAAAATTTCGCGGCAGCCCCTTGAGCAGTACTTCCAGCGCGGCCGGCCCACCGGCGGATGAGCCAATGGCGATCAGGCGCTGGCGCGAAGCCGAACTGCGCAGCGGGCTCGGGGCGGCTCGCTCCCGATTGCCCCGGTCACCGATCAGCCAACCGATGTTCATGATCTTGCGCAGTAACGGGGCCGCTGCCTCTTGGGCATTGCCGGCACCGATGGCCGGCGTATCGACCACATCCAGCGCTCCGTGGCCCATGGCCTCAAACACCCGATGCACGTTCTGCTCGCGGTCGACCGTAACAATGACAATCGCGCACGGCGTCTCGGCCATGATCCGCCGGGTCGCCTCCACGCCATCCATCACGGGCATGATCAGGTCCATCAGGATCAGATCCGGCGTGTTTTCAGCGCAACGCTGCACCGCCTCGGCCCCATTACTGGCGACCCAGACCACCTCGTGCGCCGGATCGAATGCCAAGGTGCGGCGCAGGGCCTCCACCGCCATGGGCATGTCGTTGACGATCGCTATTTTCATGCACGCGCTCCTCCAATGAGCTCAACCACCGCGTCAAGCAGGGCGTCGTCATGAAAACTGGCTTTGGCTAGATAATAGTCGGCTCCAGCGTCCAGTCCACGGCGACGGTCCTCTTCACGATCCTTGTAAGACACCACCATCACCGGAAGGGATTGCAGGCGATTGTCCCGGCGCAATAAAGACACCAGTTCGATGCCATCCATGCGCGGCATATCAATGTCGGTGATCAACAGATCGAAATCCTCCGAACGCAGGGCGTTCCAGCCATCCATCCCGTCCACCGCCACCGCCACGTCGTAGCCGCGATTGAGTAGCAACTTGCGTTGCAGCTCACGTACGGTCAGCGAATCGTCGACCACCAGAATCCGTTTTCGAGCCGCTTCAACCGTTTGGTTGCCGTGACCGGCAATGCGCTCAAGACGCCCGGTATTGAGCAGTTTGTCCACCGAACGCAGCATGTCTTCGACGTCGACGATCAGCACTACCGAACCATCGTCGAGCAAGGCCCCGGCGGAAATGTCCTGCACCTTGCCCAGACGCTCATCCAGCGGCAAAACGACCAACGTCCGCTCGCCGATAAAACGCTCGACCGCCACGCCGTAAATCGCCTCGCGTTCGCGAATCACCACCACTTTGAGGGTTTGCTGACTGTTCTGGCTCGCCGGACGCTGCAACAGCTGACTGGCCGCGACCAGCCCGACATGCCGGCCTTCGTGCCAGAAATGCTGACGGCCTTCGACCTGGACAATGTCCGCCGGCTCCAGATCGCACATCCGTTCGATGTGGGCCAGCGGAAAGGCATACGCCTCGTCACCGACCTCCACCACCAGACTGCGCACCACCGACAGGGTCAGCGGCACTTCGAGATGGAAACGACTGCCCTCGCCCGCCACCTGCTCCAGCACGACCGCGCCGCGCAGCTGACGGACCATGTGCTGGACCGCATCCAGTCCGACGCCGCGCCCGGAGACTTCGGTGACCGTGTTGCGCAGGCTGAAACCCGGCAGAAACAGAAAGGTCAGCAGCTCTTCTTCAGTCAACTGCGCGGCGGTTTCGGCCGGGGACAATTGGCGTTCGATGATGCTGCGGCGGACCTTTTCCAGATCGACGCCATTGCCGTCATCGCTCAGCTCCAGCACCAGCAGACCGGCCTGATGGGAAGCACGCAAACGGATCAGGCCTTCAGCGGGCTTGCCCGCCATTAGCCGTTGCTCCGGGGATTCGATGCCGTGATCCACGGCATTGCGTAGCAGGTGAGTCAGCGGCGCTTCAAGTTTCTCCAACACGTCGCGGTCGACCTGGGTTTTCTCGCCCTCGATCTCCAGTCGTACCTGTTTGCCGAGGTCGCGACCGAGGTCGCGGACCATGCGCACTTGCCCGCTCAACACATCGGCAAACGGCCGCATGCGGCAGGCCAGCGCGGTGTCGTACAACACTTGCGCCCGCTGACTGGCCTGCCAGGCGAACTCATCCAGTTCGGCGTTCTTCTCCACCAGCAATTGCTGAGACTCAGCCAGTAGCCGACGAGCGACTTCGAGGGCTTCCTGTGCTTCCAGACTCAAGGCATGTTCCTTGAGGTGGACGTTGAGGTTTTCCAGGGCCCGCAGGCCGTTGTTCTGCATGCGCTTGAGGCGTTGCATGGTGGCCAGGTGCGGTTTGAGCCGCAGGGTTTCCACCAGGGATTTGCTCGACAGATCAAGCAGGCTGTTCAGGCGTTCGGCCGTGACGCGTAATACGCGCTCGCCATTTTCGATGGTGCGTTTAGTCTTGGGCGCTGGCTCGGCGGGCGCTGCCGGGGGGGCTTCGGTGGCGGCAGGCATGGGCGGCTCAACCTTGGGCGTCGGCGGTTCCAGCTGAAGCTCTGCCATCGGCGGCGCGATGGGGGTAGCCGCCATGTGATCAAGCAGCCGTCCCATCAAGATGACGTAAGCTTCGATATCCGCAGGCGCCGGAGCGTTGCCCGGCGTCGCAATTCGCATCAGCAGATCAGTGCCTTGCAACAGTGCATCAATGTATTCGGGCCGCAGGTACAGGCGCCCTTCCTGGGCGCTGACCAGGTAATCTTCCATCACATGGGCGACGCTGACCCCGGCATCGACCCCGACAATCCGCGCCGCGCCCTTGAGCGAGTGGGCCGCGCGCATGCACGACTCGAGGTAATCGGCTTGGGTCGGATCGCGCTCGAGCGCCAGCAGGCCGGCGCTTAGCACCAAGGTCTGGGCCTCGGCTTCCAGACTGAACAGTTCCAGCAAAGAGGCGTCGCGCATTTGCTCGGGGGTCATGTAAGGCTCCGGGTCACGGCGGACAGCAGCTGTTCTTCATCCAGCCAACGCAGGCTGCGACCTTTGAATTGCAACACGCCACGGGTGTATTTGGCGCTGGCCTGCGTGCCGGAGCGGGACGCCGCCTCGAGGATGTGTTCGTCGATGGCGTGAATCCCGTCCACTTCATCCACCGGCACCACCACCGGCCCGCCGTGGGCGGCGATGATCAGCATGCGCGGCATGACCCGCGCGCCGGACGCCACGCTGCTGGCGCCGTCGAGCCCGAGCAATTCCACCAGCGACAGGCACGCCACCAACGCGCCGCGCACATTCGCCACGCCGAGCAAGGCCCGGGAGCGCTGGTGCGGCAAGGAATGTATCGCTTGCAGCGGCGCCACTTCCACCAGACTGCGGGTAGCCAGGGCGAGCCATTCTTCGCCGAGACGGAACATCAACAGCGAACGGGTTTTCACCTCGCTCTCGACCGCCGTGGAGACTTGCCCGCGGTCTTCCTGCTGTAACGCGTAGCGGTCGAGCAAGCGCGTCGCCGCGGCCGAATACACCGCACAATTGCGGCAGTGAATGTGATTGCTCAGCAGCGGGCAGGACTTGTCGCCGTGGATACCGATGCGGTTCCAGCAGTCGTCGATGGCCTGAGCATCTTCATGGGTGAGGCTAAAGGTGTCGGCGGCGTTCATCGTTTACGCTCACTGTCAGCGGCGCGCTCGCTGCGGGCGGCGCGGTCCTGCAATCGTCTGGCTCCCGCCGTGTCGCCCAAGGATTGCAGCATCGCCGCCAGGTGCATCAACGCGTCGGGATGTTGCGGGTCGAGGTACAGCGCCTTGCGATAAAAACCCTGAGCCTCAAGGACTCTGCCGGCGACATCGCTGAGCAAGCCCAGCCAGTAAAAGACCTGGGCCACTGGCTCGTGACTGCGCAAATAGCTATCGCACGCGGCGCGGGCCTCGGCACTTTTGCCTTCGTTGGCCAGCGCGGCGATATTCGCCAGCAGCGCGGCAGTGTCCGGGTTGGCGACTTTCGCCACCACAGGCAGCGGCGTTACCGTTGCGAAGGGCCGGCTGCGAACGGGCGGCGGTGTCACGCTGCGCACCGGTTGGTGGGCGGGCAGAGGCGTTGGCACGAAAGTCGGGAAGGGTTCTGGCTCTGGTGCGCTTTGACGACTGAACGCAAAGGACTGCGGGATACCGATCGAACGCATGCCAAAACGGCCGAGCAAACTGCCCTCGGCCGGGCCGATAAACAACACACCGTCGAAATGGGTCAGACGCTTGAGCACTTCGAACACTTGCTGCTGGGTCGGCTGATCGAAATAGATCAGCAGGTTGCGGCAAAACACAAAGTCATAAGGCGGCTCGTTGGCCAGCAACGTCGGATCCAGCAGATTGCCGACCTGCAAACGCACTTGTTCGAGTACTCGCCCGCTGAGGCGATAGCCCTCCTCGCCTTCAGCGGTGAAATGCCGGTCGCGGAAGGCGATGTCCTGGCCACGGAACGAATTCTTGCCGTACAGCGCGCGCCGGGCTTTTTCCACCGACAACGGGCTGACGTCCATGCCTTCGACCTTGAACTGGTGCGGCTGTAACCCGGCATCAAGCAACGCCATGGCGATGGAATACGGTTCTTCACCGGTGGAACACGGCAGGCTGAGAATCCGTAGCGCGCGCATATTGTTGATGTCGCTCAGGCGTTTGGCGGCCAGTTTCGCCAACGTGGCGAAGGATTCCGGGTAACGGAAAAACCAGGTCTCGGGGACAATCACCGCTTCGATCAGCGCCTGCTGCTCGTCCTGCGATCCCTGCAAGGTGTGCCAGTACTCATCGGCCGTCAGCGCTTTGGACGCGGTGCTGCGTTGACGCACCGCACGCTCGATGATCGCCGGTCCCACCGACGTCACGTCGAGACCGATGCGCTCTTTGAGGAAATCGAAAAACCGCTGATCGCTGCTCATGGCCGCTCCTCAAACAGCGCCAGGTCCAACGGCTGCGACGGAAACAGCAGCGCGCGAACCTTCTCGTCCAGCAGATCGGCGACCCGCACCCATTGCAGCAAACCCTGGGCATCTTCACGCACCGGCCCGAGGTACGGCGCCTGACGATTGTCCAGGCCATAGGGCTGAAAATCCGCCGGGTTGCAGCGCAAGGTATCGGTGGCCTGTTCCAGAATCAGCCCGAGCAATTGCGCCTCAGCGAACTCATCCGGACGGTAATTGACCAGCACCAAACGCGTGCTGGTGCGGGCCTGGGCCGTTTGGCCGAACGTCAGCGCACTGAGGTCGATCACCGGCACCACCGCGCCACGGTAGGCGAACACCCCGGCCACCCATTCCGGCGCGCGGGGAATCGGTTTCAACGGCAGGCGCGGCAGCACTTCCGCCACCTCGATGGCCCGCAAGGCATAGCGCTCGTTGCCGATGCGAAACACCAGAAACAATGATTGCAGCGCCGGCTTCACGGCGATGCGTTTGGCCGTGGGTTCGCTCATCAAACTTTGAATCGCGAAACGCCACTGCGCAGCCCTACGGCCACCTGGCTCAGTTCGTCGATGGCGAAACTGGCCTGGCGCAGGGACTCGACGGTCTGGCTGCTGGCATCGCCCAACTGCACCAGCGCGTGGTTGATTTGCTCCGCGCCCGTGGCCTGGGCCTGCATGCCTTCGTTGACCATCAACACCCTCGGCGCCAACGCCTGAACCTGATGGATGATCTGCGACAGCTGCTCGCCGATTTGCTGCACCTCGGACATACCACGGCGCACTTCTTCAGAGAACTTGTCCATGCCCATCACCCCGGCCGACACCGCCGACTGGATCTCGCGCACCATCTGTTCGATGTCGTACGTGGCGACGGCGGTCTGGTCCGCCAGACGCCGTACTTCAGTGGCGACCACGGAAAAACCGCGGCCGTATTCACCGGCCTTTTCGGCCTCAATCGCCGCGTTGAGCGACAGCAGATTGGTCTGGTCGGCGACCTTGACGATGGTCACTACCACCTGATTGATGTTGCCGGCCTTCTCATTGAGGATCGCCAGTTTGGCGTTGACCAGATCGGCCGCGCCCATCACCGAGTGCATGGTCTCTTCCATCCGCGCCAGGCCTTGCTGCCCGGAACCGGCGAGCACCGAGGCCTGATCGGCGGCGGTGGAGACTTCGATCATCGTGCGCACCAGATCCCGCGAAGTGGCCGCAATCTCACGGGACGTCGCGCCGATTTCGGTGGTGGTGGCGGCGGTTTCGGTGGCGGTCGCTTGCTGTTGCTTGGAGGTGGCAGCGATCTCGGTCACCGAGGTGGTGACCTGCACCGAGGAACGCTGGGCCTGGGACACCAGGGACGTCAGCTCGGTCATCATGTCGTTGAAGCCGGTTTCCACGGCACCGAATTCGTCCTTGCGCGCCAGGTCCAGACGACCGCTGAGATCGCCGGTACGCATTATTTCGAGGATCTGCACAATGCGGTTCATCGGCGCCATGATCGCGCGCATCAACAAAAGACCACACAACCCGGCACTAAGGACGGCGACCAGCAACGATATGCCCATGATCAGCTTCGCTACCGCTACCGATGAAATGATCGAGTCAGTGGCCGCCTCAGCCGCCTCCCTGTTGAATTCGATGAGTTCGTCCAGCTGTTTGCGGCCGGCAGCCCATGCCGGAGTCATCTGTTCGGCGAGGATGCGACGGGCCTGTTCGAAGTCCTTTTGCTGGTAGGCATCGAGCACCTCTTCGAGCAGCTTGTCATATTGATCGTGCAGCTTTACAAATTCGTCGAATCTTGCCTGATCAGCTTTCTCGAAGATGGTCCCCTGGTAGCTGGCCATCGAGCGTTGCAGCCGTTCCTCAATACCCTGGTACATATCCTTGTCAGCCTGGGTCATGCCTCGACCTCCACCCAGCCCGATCAGTTGCTGGGTCAACACGTAATCATCGACCCAGGCACCGCGAATCAGGGAACTGTAGTGAATCCCGGGAACACTGTCCGAGCGCACAACGTTCTCACTGGACTCAATCGACAGTAAACGGGAATACGACACGACGACCATCAGCAACATGATGGCGATAATCACCGCAAAGCTCGCCAAGATGCGTTGGCGCAACGTCCAGTTCTTCACAGTCAGTCCTCGGGAGGCGTTTCAAATGCTGCGGAGTATAGCCGAGGGCGGGGCTGCATCTAGAATGGGTTGCGCGCCACTTCTCATCCCCGGCAAAAATAGCCGGAATTGGCCCTGATGGGGGCATGTAGCGCGACTGAAGGCGCCTTCGCGGGGCGATCCGACTTGCCCGCGAAGGCGGCCTGCTGACTTACACAGAAGCCTGACGCACCTGCTTCTCCAACTCAGCCTTCAACCCCGGCTCAAGCTTGAGCTGTCGCGCCAGTTCATCGAGGTAGGACTTTTCCATGAAGCTCTCTTCATCCACCAACATCACACTGGCGATGTACATCTCGGCAGCCATTTCCGGCGTACTGGCAGCGCGGGCGACTTCTGTCGGGTCGAGCGGCTTGCTGAGTTCGGCATGCAGCCACTGCTGCAATTCCTGATCGTTGTCGAGTTTGGTGAATTCGCCTTCTATCAATGCACGCTCACGTTCATCAACGTGGCCATCGGCTTTGGCCGCCGCAACCAGCGCCTTGAGTATCGCCTGGCTGTGCAGCTCGACTTGCGCTGGAGGCAGACGGTCGAGTGTCTGCGGTTCACTTCTTGTATTAGAAAGTGGTGCGGTGCCCTGCTGGGCCTGCCAATTACCGTAGGCCTTGTAGGCAATGACGCCGAGCGCCGCGAGGCCGCCGTAGATAGCGACTTTGCCGCCGACGTTGCGTGCCTTTTTGCTGCCGAGCAACAGGCCCATGGCACCCGCCGCCAACGCCCCGCCGCCTGCGCCCGAGAGCAAACTGCCGAGGCCGCCCGAACCACCGCTGCCGCCGAGCAATCCGCCCAAGCCACCGCCAGAGGCCTTGTTTTGTGAGCCTCCGGCCTTGTTCTGCAACATGTCCTGACCGGACTTGAGTAGCTGATCGAGCAATCCACGCGTGTTCATTTGCCGCCTCCAAAAAGGGGTTAACCGGATCAATAAGGCCACCAGCCTAGATCGAAAGTGCCCGGCATTCGGGGGCGAGAGTGCTTCGAGATGTTGCACAGCGCCGTTCAGCTGACCACGGCCCTTCAGAAAAATGGATATACACTCAAGCAAATCTATAAAAACCGCCCACCGGGTACTTTCTCCATGATGACCTTGCGTCAGATCCGTCACTTTATCGCTGTGGCCGAGACCGGCTCAATCTCCGCCGCCGCGCAAACCGCGTTCATTTCTCAGTCCACCTTGACCCTGGCCATCCAGCAACTGGAGCAGGAAATCGGCGTCGGCCTGTTCAACCGTCACGCCAAGGGCATGACGCTGACCCACCAGGGCCACCAATTCCTGCGCCAGGCGCACCTGATTCTGGCAACGGTGGACAACGCCAAACGCAGCCTGCAACAGAGCACCGATCAGGTCGCCGGTCAGTTGATCATCGGCGTGACCAGCCTGGTAGCCGGTTACTACCTTGCGGATCTACTCACCCGTTTCCAGCGCGCCTACCCCAATGTCGAGATCCGCGTGATGGAGGACGAACGGCCGTACATCGAGCATTTGCTGGTCAGCGGTGAGATCGATGTCGGCGTGCTGATCCTCTCCAACCTCGAAGACCGCCACGCCTTGCAGACCGAAGTGCTGACCCATTCGCCCCATAGGCTGTGGTTGCCGGCCCAGCATCCGCTGCTGGAACACGACAGCATCAACCTCGCCGACGTGGCCCGTGAACCGTTGATTCAGCTGAACGTCGATGAAATGGACCGCAATGCGCAACGCATGTGGGCGGCGGCTTCGCTGCAACCGCGCATCACCTTAAGAACGGCGTCGACGGAAGCGGTGCGAAGCCTGGTGGCAGCGGGATTGGGCGTGTCGATCCAGCCCGATATGACCTATCGCCCGTGGTCACTGGAGGGCGACATCATCGAAGCACGCCCGATAGCGGACTTGAGCCAGACGCTGGACGTTGGCCTGGCTTGGCGTCGCGGCACCGCGCGCCCAGCCTTGGTGGACCCGTTCCTGACCGTCGCCCGCGAGCAGCCCCACGGCGGACGCAAGCCATCTATTTAATCGAACGCCACCTTCAGTATTTAGAATTTGTCGACCTCGGGCCTGAGCACTAGTCTTGCTACATCTATAAGACGGCCGGGCCCCAGTCACAGGGAGCAGCATGGCCACACAAGAAAAGAGAACCCGAAAAATGGCTGGCGCGCAGACCCCGTTGTTCACCGCGTTATTGATCGATGGCGAATTGGTCGCGGGCCAGGGTTTTGTCGAACCCATCCTCAACCCGGCCACCGGGGAAGTGCTGACGCACATTGCCGAAGCCAGTACCGAGCAAGTCGAAGCCGCGATTCTCGCCGCCCACCGCGCCTTTGCCGGTTGGTCGCGCACCACGCCGCAACAACGCTCGAACCTGCTGTTGGACATCGCCAACGCCATCGAAAAACAAGCCGACCTCCTCGCCCGCCTCGAATCGCTGAACTGTGGCAAGCCTTTGCACCTAGCCCGTCAGGATGACCTGAGCGCCACGGTCGATGTGTTCCGCTTCTTCGCCGGTGCCGTGCGTTGCCAGACCGGTCAGCTCAGCGGCGAATACCTGCCGGGCTATACCAGCATGGTTCGCCGCGATCCAATTGGCGTGGTCGCGTCGATTGCGCCGTGGAACTACCCGATCATGATGGCCGCGTGGAAAATCGCCCCGGCCCTGGCCGCCGGTAACACGCTGGTGTTCAAGCCGTCCGAACACACGCCGCTGTCGATTCTGGCCCTGGCGCCCGCGCTGGCCGAGATCCTGCCGCGTGGTGTGATCAACATCATTTGCGGTGGCGGTGAAGGCGTCGGCAGCCACTTGGTCAGTCATCCTAAAGTGCGCATGGTGTCGCTGACCGGCGATATCGTCACCGGGCAAAAAATCCTCCAGGCCGCAGCAAAAACCCTCAAACGCACTCACCTCGAACTCGGCGGCAAGGCCCCGGTGATCGTCTGCAACGATGCCGACATTCAAGCCGTGGTCGAAGGCGTGCGCACTTACGGCTATTACAACGCCGGTCAGGATTGCACCGCAGCGTGCCGAATTTATGCACAGGCCGGGATTCATGACCGCTTGGTGGCCGAACTCGGCGCAGCGGTCAGCAGCCTGCGCTTCGCCGGCAAGCGCGATGCCGACAACGAAATCGGCCCGCTGATCAGCACCCGCCAACGCGACCGCGTGGCCAGTTTCGTCGAGCGTGCCCTCGGCCAGCCGCACATCGAGCGGGTGACCGGCGCGGCGGTGCACTCCGGTGCCGGCTTCTATTACCAGCCGACGTTGCTGGCCGGTTGCAAGCAGACCGATGAGATCGTCCAGCGCGAAGTGTTCGGGCCGGTGGTCACCGTGACCCGTTTCGATCAGCTCGAACAAGCCGTGGACTGGGCCAACGACTCGGAATACGGCCTCGCCTCCTCGGTCTGGACCCAGAACCTGGACAAGGCGATGCAGGTCGCGGCGCGCTTGCAGTACGGCTGCACCTGGATCAACAGCCATTTCATGCTGGTCAGCGAAATGCCCCACGGCGGTCTGAAGCGTTCGGGCTACGGCAAGGACTTATCCAGCGATTCGCTCCAGGACTACAGCGTGGTGCGGCACATCATGGCCCGCCACGGACAGCATTTGTAAAAGCGCACTACGCTAACAATTAGCCGTAAAGGCATCGGCTTCACCACGTTCAAAACTGCCCCGACCATAATTAAAGAAGAGGGAAACCCCATGTTCGTGCACAAGACCGCACTGCTCAGTGCAATCACCACGGCGCTGCTGGCCAGTGCCAGTATTCAGGCCGCCGAACCGCTGAAAGCCGTCGGTGCCGGCGAAGGTCAGCTGGATATTGTGGCCTGGCCTGGCTACATCGAACGTGGCGAAAGCGACAAGGCCTACGACTGGGTCACCGGCTTCGAAAAGGAAACCGGCTGCAAGGTCAACGTCAAGACAGCCGCCACTTCCGATGAGATGGTCAGCCTGATGGCCAAGGGTGGTTACGACCTGGTGACTGCATCCGGCGATGCCTCCCTGCGGTTGATCGCCGGCAAGCGTGTGCAGCCGATCAACACGGCGTTGATCCCGAACTGGAAGAGCATTGACCCTCGCCTCAAGGATGGCCCGTGGTACGTCGTCAACAAACAAACCTACGGCACCCCGTACCAATGGGGCCCGAACGTGTTGATGTACAACACCAATATCTTCAAAACAGCGCCGGACAGCTGGAGCGTGGTGTTCGAAGAGCAAACCCTGCCGGACGGCAAGTCCAACAAGGGTCGCGTCCAAGCCTACGACGGCCCGATCTACATCGCCGATGCGGCGCTTTATCTCAAATCGAAACAGCCGGAACTGGGCATCAAAGACCCGTACCAGCTCAACGAAGCGCAATACAAAGCGGCGCTGGACCTGCTTCGCAAGCAACAGCCCCTGATCCACCGCTACTGGCATGACGCAACGGTCCAGATGAGTGACGTCAAAAACGAAGGCCTCGCGGCGTCCAGCACGTGGGGTTACATGGTCAACGGCCTGGTGGCGGACAAGCAGCCGGTTGCCTCGGTGATTCCAAAAGAAGGTGCAACGGGTTGGGCCGACACCACCATGTTGCACGCCGAAGCCAAGCACCCGAACTGCGCCTACAAGTGGATGGACTGGTCTCTGCAACCGAAAGTCCAGGGTGACCTGGCGGCATGGTTCGGTTCGCTGCCGGCGGTTCCGGCGGGGTGCAAGGAGAGTGAATTGTTAGGCGCCGAGGGCTGCAAAACCAACGGCTTCGACCAGTTCGAGAAAATCGCCTTCTGGAAAACCCCGCAGGCTGAAGGCGGCAAGTTCGTGCCGTACAGCCGCTGGACCCAGGACTACATCGCGATCATGGGTGGTCGCTGACACACCCCGTACCGATCGTTCCCACGCTCCGCGTGGGAATGCATCACCGGACGCTCCGCGTCCATTCGCGCAAAGGTGACGCAGAGCGTCACGGGCTGCATTCCCACGCAGAGCGTGGGAACGATCATCACCAGCCCTCGATTTTTTGGAGCACCGCACCATGACGCTTGCAGTCCAGTTCACCAACGTTTCCCGTCAGTTCGGCGAAGTGAAGGCCGTTGACCGGGTTTCCATCGATATCCAGGACGGCGAGTTCTTTTCCATGCTGGGCCCTTCCGGCTCGGGCAAAACCACCTGTCTGCGCCTGATCGCCGGTTTCGAACAGCCGAGTGCAGGCTCTATCCATATTCACGGCGAAGAAGCCACCGGGCTCCCGCCATATCAGCGTGACGTGAACACCGTGTTCCAGGATTACGCGTTGTTCCCGCACATGAACGTACTCGACAACGTCGCCTACGGTTTGAAAGTCAAAGGCGTCGGCAAAACCGAACGCCAGACACGCGCCGAAGAAGCCCTCGACATGGTCGCCCTCGGCGGTTACGGCGAGCGTAAACCGGTGCAACTGTCCGGCGGCCAGCGCCAGCGTGTGGCTCTGGCCCGCGCCCTGGTCAATCGCCCGCGCGTGCTGCTGCTCGATGAACCGTTGGGCGCACTCGACTTGAAGCTGCGCGAGCAAATGCAGAGTGAGTTGAAGAAGCTGCAACGCCAGCTCGGCATCACCTTCATCTTCGTCACCCACGACCAGACCGAAGCGCTGTCGATGTCGGATCGCGTGGCGGTGTTCAACAAGGGGCGCATCGAGCAGGTCGACACGCCGCGCAACCTCTACATGAAACCGGCTACAACCTTTGTCGCGGAATTCGTTGGCACCTCCAACGTGATTCGCGGTGACCTGGCGAAACAATTGAGCGGCAATCCACAGCCGTTTTCGATTCGCCCGGAACACGTGCGTTTCGCCGAAGGTCCGCTGGCCAGCCATGAAATCGAAGTCAGCGGTTTGCTCCATGACATTCAGTACCAGGGCAGCGCCACGCGTTATGAACTCAAACTGGAAAACGGCCAGACCCTGAACATCAGCCAGGCCAACGTCCAGTGGCTGGACGTCAGCGCGCAACATCAGACCGGGCAACGCATCAGCGCGCGCTGGGCACGGGAAGCGATGATCCCGCTGCACGACAATGCTGTCGGCGGGGTGTGAGATGAACAGCGTGGCTCTCCCTCAAACCCCGGCCGGCGGCTCGCCGTTGCGCAGGTTTTCCAACCTGCTGTATCGCCGGCCGAACTTGTACCTGTCGATGCTGCTGGTACCGCCGCTGCTGTGGTTCGGCGCGATCTACCTCGGTTCGCTGCTGGTTCTGCTGTGGCAAGGTTTCTACACCTTCGATGACTTCACCATGGCGGTCACGCCCGACCTGACCCTGGCGAACTTCGCTGCCCTGTTCCAGCCGTCGAACTTCGACATCATCCTGCGCACCTTGAGCATGGCCGTCGTCGTCTCGATCGCCAGCGCCATCGTCGCGTTCCCGATTGCCTACTACATGGCGCGCTACACCACCGGCAAAACCAAGGCGTTTTTCTACATCGCGGTGATGATGCCGATGTGGGCCAGTTACATCGTCAAGGCGTATGCCTGGACCTTGCTGCTGGCCAAGGGCGGCGTGGCGCAGTGGTTCGTTCAACACCTGGGGCTTGAGCCGGTTTTGCAGTTCATTCTGGGCATTCCGGGAGTGGGCGGCAGCACCTTGTCGACCTCGCACCTGGGCCGCTTCATGGTGTTCGTCTACATCTGGCTGCCGTTCATGATCCTGCCGATCCAGGCCTCGCTGGAACGTCTGCCGCCGTCCTTGCTGCAAGCCTCGGCCGACCTCGGTGCCAAGCCACGCCAGACCTTCATGCAAGTGACTTTGCCGCTGTCGATTCCGGGCATCGCGGCCGGTTCGATCTTCACCTTTTCACTGACCCTCGGCGACTTCATCGTGCCGCAACTGGTGGGCCCGCCGGGCTACTTCGTCGGCAGCATGGTGTACGCCCAGCAAGGCGCGATCGGCAACATGCCGATGGCCGCGGCCTTCACGTTGGTGCCGATTGTGTTGATCGCCATTTACCTGACTGTCGTGAAACGACTGGGGGCCTTCGATGCGCTCTGATGCGAAAAAACAAAAGCCAGAAACACACGGCGAGAAAGCCTCGCTCGGCCTGCGCATCGCCGCCTGGGGCGGGTTGGTGTTTCTGCACTTTCCGATCCTGATCATCTTCCTGTACGCCTTCAACACCGAAGACGCAGCGTTCAGCTTCCCACCCAAGGGCTTCACCCTGAAGTGGATCGGCGTGGCGTTCTCCCGGCCCGACGTACTGGAAGCGATCAAGCTGTCGCTGCAGATTGCCTCCGTCGCGACGTTGATTGCATTGGTCCTCGGCACACTGGCATCGGCGGCGTTGTACCGCCGGGATTTCTTCGGCAAGCAAGGCATTTCCCTGATGCTGATCCTGCCGATTGCCTTGCCGGGGATCATCACCGGCATCGCGTTGCTGGCGACCTTCAAGACGCTGGGGATCGAGCCGGGGATGTTCACCATCATTGTCGGTCACGCGACCTTCTGTGTGGTGATCGTCTACAACAACGTCATCGCCCGCTTGCGTCGCACTTCTCACAGTTTGATCGAGGCTTCAATGGACCTCGGCGCCGACGGCTGGCAGACCTTCCGCTACATCGTCCTGCCGAACCTCGGCTCGGCGTTGCTGGCCGGCGGCATGCTCGCGTTTGCCCTGTCGTTCGACGAAATCATCGTCACCACCTTCACCGCCGGCCATGAACGCACCCTGCCGCTGTGGCTGCTCAACCAGCTCAGCCGCCCACGGGACGTGCCGGTGACCAACGTCGTCGCGATGCTGGTGATGATGGTGACCATGCTGCCGATCCTCGGCGCCTATTACCTGACCCGTGGCGGCGAAAGCGTTGCGGGCAGTGGTGGTAAATAACGAACAACGACTACTCCCTGTAGGAACCGACTCTAAAGTGGGAGCGGGCTTGCTCGCGAAGGGGCCATCACATTCAACATTGATGGTGCCTGATGCACCGCTTTCGCGAGCAAGTCGAATCGTCGCACCGCCGCTCCCACATTTGGGCCGGTTCCGACAGAGAAAAAACAACAGTTCCGAAGAGGACAAAGCCATGCAAACCAAACTCTTGATCAATGGCCAACTGATCGACGGCGAAGGCCCCGCCCAACCGGTGTTCAACCCGGCCCTCGGTCGTGTGTTGGTGGAAATCAACGAAGCCAGTGAAGCCCAGGTCGATGCCGCCGTGCGTGCCGCCGACAGCGCCTTCGAAGACTGGTCGCAAACCACGCCAAAAGAACGTTCGCTGCTGCTGCTCAAACTCGCCGACGCCATCGAAGCACACGGCGAAGAGCTGGCCAAACTGGAGTCGGACAACTGCGGCAAGCCTTACAGCGCTGCACTTAACGACGAGATCCCGGCGATTGCCGACGTGTTCCGTTTCTTCGCCGGCGCCAGCCGTTGCATGAGCGGTTCAGCGGGCGGTGAATACCTGCACGGTCACACCTCGATGATCCGTCGCGACCCGGTCGGCGTGATCGCTTCCATCGCGCCGTGGAACTACCCGCTGATGATGGTCGCCTGGAAAATCGCCCCGGCCCTCGCGGCGGGTAATACCGTGGTGCTCAAGCCGTCGGAACAAACCCCGCTGACCGCGCTGCGTCTGGCAGAACTGGCGTCGGATATTTTCCCGGCCGGTGTGCTTAACCTTGTGTTCGGTCGTGGGCCTACGGTTGGCAGCCCACTGGTCACACACCCGAAAGTGCGCATGGTCTCGTTGACCGGCTCAATTGCCACCGGTTCGAACATCATTTCCAGCACCGCCGACAGCGTCAAACGCATGCACATGGAACTGGGCGGCAAAGCCCCGGTGATCATCTTCGACGACGCCGACATCGACGCCGCCGTGGAAGGCATTCGCACCTTCGGCTTCTACAACGCCGGCCAGGACTGCACCGCCGCCTGCCGCATCTACGCGCAGGAAGGCATCTACGACAAATTCGTCGAGAAACTCGGCGAAGCAGTCAGCAGCATCAAGTACGGTTTGCAGGACGATCCGTCGACCGAACTCGGCCCGTTGATCACCGCGCAACATCGCGACCGTGTGGCCGGGTTTGTCGAGCGTGCCGTGGCGCAGCCGCATATCCGATTGATCACCGGCGGTAAGGCTGTGGAAGGCAATGGCTTCTTCTTCGAACCAACGGTGTTGGCCGACGCGCAACAGGACGACGAAATCGTCCGTCGTGAAGTGTTCGGGCCGGTGGTGTCGGTGACCAAATTCGCCGATGAAGCACAGGTACTGGGCTGGGCCAACGATTCGAACTACGGCCTGGCGTCGTCGGTCTGGACCTCGGACGTCGGTCGTGCGCATCGCTTGTCCGCACGCTTGCAGTACGGCTGCACCTGGGTGAATACGCACTTCATGCTAGTCAGCGAAATGCCCCACGGCGGTCAGAAACTGTCCGGTTACGGGAAGGACATGTCCATGTACGGGCTGGAGGACTACACCGTCGTTCGGCATGTGATGTTCAAACACTAAAAGCATCGCGAGCAAGCTTTGCTCCTACAGGATTGAGTCGTTTCATTGATCGACACAAGACCCGTAGGAGCAAGGCTTGCCCGCGATGGCGTCACTGCTAATTCAAGGAAGACACCGGCAACACGCACCATCAGGTTCCACCCCCAAGAAGCCAAAACAATAACCACCGATCCGGGCAGCGCCGTCATGGCTCTGCCACGGTTTCGGACATCCGAAATCTGCCGATTTTCCGGAGCTAACACCATGGATTCAACACCCGAACTCGCTGTACCCGTCGCTGACAGCGATGCCGAGCAACTACGCAAGCTGGGTTACACCTCGAACTTCAATCGCAGCATGAGCCTGTGGGAAAACTTCGCCCTGGGCTTCACTTACCTCTCTCCGGTCGTAGGGGTTTATACCCTGTTCGGCCTGTGCCTCGCCGCCGGTGGGCCACCGATGTTCTGGGCCTATTTGCTGGTCGGTTGCGGCCAGTTGCTGGTGTGCCTGATCTTCGGTGAAGTGGTCTCGCAGTTCCCGATTTCCGGCGGCGTGTACCCGTGGGCTCGTCGCTTGGTGGGCAAGCGCTGGGCGTGGATGGTCGGCTGGATCTACTCCATCGCCCTGTGCGTCACCATCGCCGCCGTTGCGGTGGGCGCCGGTCCGTACCTGGCCGCCATGATGGGCTTTGAACCGAGCAACAACACCAACATCGTCATCGCACTGTTCCTGACCTTGTTCGCCACCCTGGTCAACCTCAGCGGCACCAAAGTGCTGGCACGGATCGCCATGTTCGGCTTCCTCTGTGAACTGGTCGGTGCGGTGATCGTCGGCGTTTACCTGCTGATCTTCGAGCGTCATCAATCGATCAGTGTGTTGTTCAACACCTTCGATATCAGCGTCGACGGCTCGTATCTGCCGGCGTTCCTCACCGCCTCGCTGGCGGGGATGTTCCTGTACTACGGCTTCGAGGCCTGCGGCGATGTGGCCGAAGAAACCCCGAACCCAAGCAAGCAAATCCCGGTGGCCATGCGCATGACCATCTACATCGGCGGCATCGCGGCGATGTTCGCCTGCCTGGCGCTGATCCTCGCCGTGCCAGACATGCAAGCGGTGATCAACGGCACCGACAAGGACCCGGTCACCACCATCCTCAACAACGCCTTCGGCCCGGTCGGTTCGAAAGTGGTGATGGGCGTGGTGATGATTTCCTTCATCTCCTGCGTCATCAGCCTGCAAGCGGCGGCGAGTCGTCTGCTGTATTCCTACGCTCGGGATGAAATGGTCATCGGCAGCTCACTGCTGAAGAAGATTTCCCCTACGACTCAGGTTCCGGTTGCTGCACTGTTCGTGTCCGGTGTCCTGCCGGCACTGATCATTGTGCTGGGCTTCTTCCTGCAGGATGCGGTGGCAACCATCGTCAGCTTCGCAGCCATCGGCATCTACCTGGCGTTCCAGATGATCGTGCTCGCCGCGTTGTATGCGCGCATGAAAGGCTGGAAACCGAGTGGCAAATTCACCCTCGGCGCCTGGGGCTGGGCAGTGAACATCGGCGCGCTGGTTTATGGCGTGGGCGCGATCATCAACATGGCCTGGCCGCGCACGCCGGATGCTGCGTGGTACATCAACTATGCGATGGTGTTGAGTACTGCGATCGTGATTGGGTTGGGGCTGGTTTACATGTGGCTTGCCAAGCCGTATGACCATGGGACTGCGCCTGCGGGGGATGCTTGGAAGGTTAGTCGATAAGGGTAATTACCCTGCCCGTAGTGATGCGGGCAGGGTTTGAAGTGTTAGATCGGCAGGGGTTTGGAGAGAGTTTCGAATTCGTCCATCAGCAAATGGATTTCGGTGCTGGGGTTGGGGTCGCCGCTGATAGCAACGTCCTCGATAATCTTTGGTGCCAAATCTCTCGCCCTTTGGAAGGGCTCACCTAAAAGTTGTGCGAAATAGTTGGTGTCTTCGCCTTTCTCGTATTTATCCATGCTGGGTTTTTCTCTGAGGCTCTTGGCCACCAAGTCGCCTGGAGAGTGCTTCCCAACCGCTCGAAATGGCTTTCGATTGAAACCGAAGTGCAGAAGCAGCCAAAACTCAAAACAGGGGTACGAAGCGATGACTTTGATTTTCGGATGAGACTTCGCCAGATTTATCGCTCGTTCAAAACACAGATGTGTATCGCGATCCAATGCACAAAACACCTTGTCGAAGCCTTTCTGGCGGGCTATTGCTGTTTCTACAATGCCGCTTGGGTGTGTGACGCCACAGTGGGCAATTTCCACTTGAGCTTTGGCGCGAAAATGAAATGCAGCCTCCTCCAGATATCGCTTTCCTGACTTGCTGTCTTCACAGAGGATCAACACTTTGGGTTGAGGCTTGAACCGCGGTGCCTTTCGATCAAATAGCCGTATCGAACGCGCCATGATCAACCCCGCCTTATCAGTGGCAACCCGCGATAACGGCCTTCAAAGTAACGCTTTTCGACATCCTCCCCTTCCCGTCCTTCAAAGTCGTAAACAGAAAAAAGGCAGGTTGCACCGTTAGCGTCTCTTTCGGTGATCCAGAACTGATCGCGTCGAAGCGCTTTGGCGTTCATTAGATGAGTGTCGTGAGTGGTAAAGATCAGTTGAGTAT
This sequence comes from Pseudomonas sp. Irchel s3h14, assembly GCF_900187425.1. Classification (GTDB taxonomy): domain Bacteria; phylum Pseudomonadota; class Gammaproteobacteria; order Pseudomonadales; family Pseudomonadaceae; genus Aquipseudomonas. The sequence continues at coordinate 55,702 of NZ_FYDJ01000023.1, read as the reverse complement.
CCAGCCCACTGTCCAGGTGTTTCTCAATCAAGTCCGCGACTATTGAGGGATGAAGGCTGCTGTCCAACTCATCGACAGAAAGTATCCCGCTACCATCGGCGTGATTGATCATGAACCAGGGCAGCCAGAACCCAATCAGGTTTTTCGTACCGTCGGACTCCTCGGAAAAATCAAACTCCGCACTGCCTAAAAGACTCGTATGCGTCAGGGTTACTTTGTCTTTTTGGGCGGCTGCGAAGAACTCTTTCAGTGTGAGTTTTTTGGTGCGTTGAACAGACTCTGCGTCTTCGGTGTTGAGCCGGATCGCTGACACCGGGATATCCACTTCTTTTAGAAAGTCTCGTAAATCATGTGTGTAATCCGATGCCATCCGAAGAAATCTGATGGACGCTGCTGACAGCCCCATCATGTTGTTCTGCTCAATAACGAGTAGACCGGTTTGAAACCAGCTAAACGGCCTCCGCAACTGGGTTAACTCTTCGCTACTGTTCGCAACCGCCTGTGAAATAAACAACATCTTGGGGCTCGTCAGACGCCGCCAAGCGTTGTGCACCTCTTTACCGCCCTCAAGGCTTGAGCCAAAAACATAATGCTCCCCCTCATCAACAAAGCGACGCGAATACAACAGTGTTTCCTTACCTTTTGGATAGGAAACCAATTGTTCCTCGATAACCCGCTGCGCCGTCATGCGCAGAACAAACCGATATCGGACCCCGCGTTGAATGAAGTTGTACTCAAAAGAACTGGGTTCGTTTTGAAGTTGCGGGTCAAAACGAAATGGCGAGACCGGTAACGGTTCATCATTTGATGTAGGTATCGAAGCGAGCAAACTCCCCATGACCCCCATTGCCCGGATAAGCGAAGATTTACCGGATGCGTTCGGTCCGTAAATCGCCGCCACCTTTAATAAATCAGGCAGTTTTTCTCCATTTACGATGGGTGTGAACACGTTGCGCTTTTTGCTCAAGCGCGGCGTCGCAGCCATGGACAGGGTTTGTTTGTCACGGAAGGAGCGATAATTGGAAACTGAAAATTCGATCAACATGTAGCAAACCTGCAGTTCGTTCCTGAATACGGGAAAACTATAGGAAAAACCACGGCTGTGACGCTGTTTGACTGCACCTCATGCAAAAACAGGCAATTCCTACAGATCGAACCTTCCGGCATAGACACCGATTCCTACAGCATGCGGCGCCAAGGTAGACTTGGCGCCGCGAGCGCCTTGCAGATAGGCTTCAACCCGTCGCTGCAAAATCAGCGACCCGGGGTCGAAGCCGGTAAATCATCAACATGGCGCATCCGCGCCCCCATAGAAACTGGGGCAACTTTTGCCTTTCAGCTTCGCTTTATGGTGGGCCGTGTGGCGCGGGCCTCTTGGCTTGCATGTTGATCGAGAATGTCCCGACTTCGAACGCCGCACGGTCCGCCACCCAAATCTGTCGAAGGATTAGTGGCGGCTCCTTTTTCAACATGGAGTCGAAAAAATGCATACGCACACACCAAGTCCGTCTGAAATCCATCCGTACTTCACCCCAACCATCTTCACCCGCCACAACCGCTTCCTCCACGCCATCATGCAGGACAACCAAGCCTGGTTCTGCGTCCAGGACCTCGGTCGCCTGATGGGCCGTCCGATGGACCAACGCCTCACCCTGAAACTTGATCCGGATCAGCGTCGATACGTCTGGCTGCTCAAGTACGGCAAAACAGTCGAATCACTGATGGTCAGCGAATCAGGGATGTATGCCCTTTTGGTGCACCATTTCGTGCCGGAAAACCGAAACCTGCGTCAATGGTTGAGCAACGTAGTCATCCCAATGCTGCGTGATTCGAAAACGACTCCTGTGGATAACATTCCAAGCCTGAGTTCGTTGCAGTGGGCCGGGATCTCGGTGCCGCTGCTGCATTGGCAGCATCAGGCCTGGGTCAAGTGGCGGGACATGCCTGATCTGATGCAGGCACAACGGCCGTTCACGATCGTGGGCACTTGCAGTTGAAGGTAGAGTGAAAAAATGAAAAAGGGGCAGACTTCACAGTCCGCCCCTTTGGTTTGAATACACCTGTTCAATCTCCCGTAAGAGCAATCCGCAGCCATGAGCAAACCGCGCATCACCAGCCAAAGCGTCACTGAAGTGATTCCAAGTGATAGCGCCTTTTCAGAAAAGTATCTGCAACAGACCATCGAGCAAAAAAATATCGCGGCTCGCCGCCAAGCAATCCAAGAAGGCATCACCGACGCCGAAGCAGGCAAACTGACCTGCCTGGCCACCGTAAAAGCCAAATGGCTTTCACGGTAACCATCCTCGGTCAAAACCGCGAAACACTCCTCATCGCATCCACCAGATACCGCATCGCAATCTGGTCGCTTTCCGACAGCTCCCGATAGCGCTCCAACAACTTCATCTCGTCCGAACTGACCCGACGCCTTCGGCGCACAGTGGTCAGGCAAGGAAGGATTCCCAGCAACTGGGTGATGCCTTGTACTTTCGTCATGGACGATGTCCTTCTATAAGCCCGAGAAAACTTCAAAAACCGCATCGCCCTCTCCTTTTTGTCAGTCGCCGGCCTGAAGGGCAGAAACCGGTCATGACCACAGAATAGAAACTATCCGGGCGCTGAAAAGCGGTTTTTAGAGTAATTAGTCAAAAAAGCAGAAATGCCCTATAAATCAGAAAGTACTGTCGGAAAACTTAACCGACATTTCTTGTTTCATTGCCACGAAGCCAAAGTGCTACCAATCATTTTTTCTACACAACCGAACGGTTTAAGCTATTTGTTATCTGTTTAATGTCCGTTGCGTTTGGCCGAAGGCATGTCCGAACCTTTATTTTTGATCCAGCACGTGCCAGGAACGGCGCGGGATTGTTCACGACAGGTTGAACTTATGCACCGCAGGAATTTGCTCAAAGCATCCATGGCCATCGCTGCCTACACCGGATTATCCGCCACTGGCCTGCTGGCTTCGCGGGCCTGGGCCGGTACTGGCGCGGCGGATGGCGAAGCTCAGGCGTTCGACTTCGAAGCGCTGAAGATCCAGGCCAAGCAGCTCGCCGGCAATCGCTATCAAGACACCAAGCAGGTGTTGCCGCCGACCCTGGCGACCATGACGCCGCAGAACTTCAACGCGATCCGCTACGACGGCAACCACTCACTGTGGAATGACCTCAACGGTCAGCTGGATGTGCAGTTTTTCCACGTCGGCATGGGTTTCAAACAACCGGTGCGCATGTACAGCGTCGATCCCAAGACGCGTCAGGCGCGAGAGGTGCATTTCCGCCCGTCCCTGTTCAACTATGAAAAAACCACGGTCGATACCAAACAGCTCACGGGCGACCTGGGGTTTTCCGGGTTCAAGCTGTTCAAAGCCCCGGAGCTGGACCAGCACGACGTGCTGTCCTTCCTCGGCGCCAGCTATTTCCGTGCGGTAGATGCCTCGGGCCAGTACGGTCTATCGGCACGCGGCCTGGCGATCGATACCTATGCCAAGAAGCGTGAAGAGTTCCCGGACTTCACCAAGTTCTGGTTCGAGACGCCGGACAAGAACAGCACCCGCTTCGTGGTCTACGCCCTGCTGGATTCACCGAGCGCCACCGGCGCTTACCGTTTCGACATCGACTGTCAGGCCAGCCAGGTCGTCATGGGCATCGATGCCCACATCAATGCGCGCACTGCCATCGAACAACTGGGCATCGCGCCGATGACCAGCATGTTCAGCTGCGGCACCCATGAACGACGCATGTGCGACACGATTCACCCGCAAATCCACGACTCGGATCGCCTGGCCATGTGGCGCGGCAACGGCGAGTGGATCTGCCGCCCGCTGAATAACCCGGCCACCCTGCAATTCAACGCCTTCGCCGACACCGATCCGAAAGGTTTCGGCCTGGTGCAGACCGATCACGAGTTCGACAGCTATCAAGACACCGTCGACTGGTACAGCAAGCGTCCGAGCCTGTGGGTAGAACCTACGACCGCGTGGGGCGAAGGCTCTATCGATCTGTTGGAAATTCCTACAACCGGCGAAACCCTGGATAACATCGTCGCGTTCTGGACCCCGAAAAAACCGGTCGCGGCCGGCGACTCACTGAACTACGGCTACAAGCTGTACTGGAGCGCACTGCCACCGGTCAGCACGCCGTTGGCGCGAGTCAACGCGACTCGTTCGGGTATGGGCGGCTTCATCGAAGGCTGGGCGCCTGGCGAACATTACCCGGAAGTCTGGGCGCGACGGTTTGCCGTGGACTTCACGGGCGGCGGTCTGGACCGCTTACCGCAAGGCGCGGGGATCGAGCCGGTAGTCACGTGTTCGAATGGGCAAGTGAAGGATTTCAACGTGCTGGTACTGGATGACATCAAGGGTTACCGCATTACCTTTGACTGGTACCCGACCAATGACAGCGTGGCGCCGGTGGAGCTGCGGTTGTTCATTCGCACCAATGACCGGACGTTGAGTGAAACCTGGTTGTACCAGTACTTCCCGCCTGCACCGGATAAGCGTAAGTACACCTGAGAGTAATTGGGTGTCTGGGCTGGCCCCATCGCGAGCAAGCTCAGCTCCTACAAGGGTATCGTGTCGAACGAAAATGATGTGTTCGACACGTTACCCTTGTAGGAGCTGAGCTTGCTCGCGAAGGCGGAGGAACAGGCAACCAACATTCCGGCACAAAAACGCAAAAGCCCCGGTCAACTCGACCGGGGCTTTTTGGTTTTACAGCATCACTCAGTCGCGCAAATCCGACTCATGAATAGGCTGTTCACGATGGGTGGCACGCTGATACTGCGCCGGCCAGATGGCCTTGCGTCCACCCAGGTCATCATCGGCATGCAGCGGCCAGTACGGATCACGCAGCAGTTCACGGGCGAGAAAGATGATGTCAGCCTGGCAGGTGCGCAGAATGTGCTCGGCCTGTGCCGGCTCAGTGATCATTCCTACCGTGCCGGTGGCAATACCTGACTCTTTGCGCACACGTTCGGCGAAACGGGTCTGATAACCGGGACCTGTAGGAATCTCGGCGTTGGCCGCAGTACCGCCCGACGAGACGTCAATCAGGTCTACGCCCAACGCGTGGAGGCGTCGCGCCAGCTCCACGGTTTCATCCGGGTTCCAGCCGTCTTCCACCCAATCGGTGGCCGACACCCGCACGAACAGCGGTAGCTCTTCCGGCCACACCGCACGCACCGCTTCGGTGACTTGCAGCACCAGCCGGATGCGATTCTCGAACGAACCACCATATTGATCGCGCCGCTGATTGCTCAGGGGCGAAAGAAACTGATGCAACAGGTAACCGTGGGCGGCGTGTATTTCCACCACTTTGAAACCGGCGGTCAGTGCTCGCTTGGCCGAAGCGACAAAGGCCTGAATGACCTCAGCGATCTCGCTTTCATCAAGCTGCTTGGGATGTGTGTGCTGCGGGTCGAAAGCAATCGACGATGGGCCCACCGGGATCCAGCCACCGTCTTCGGGTTTGACGCTGCCATGTTTACCGATCCACGGCCGATGGGTGCTGGCCTTACGCCCGGCGTGAGCCAACTGAATGCCGGCCACAGCGCCTTGTGCCGCAATGAAGCGCGTGATGCGTTGCAACGGTTCGATCTGTTCATCGTTCCACAGGCCGAGGTCCTCGGCGGTGATGCGTCCGTCGGCGGTCACCGCCGTGGCTTCGGTAAACACCAGGCCGGCCCCGCCGACAGCGCGGCTGCCAAGGTGGACCAGGTGCCAGTCATTGGCCAGTCCATCGACGCTGGAGTACTGGCACATCGGCGACACCGCAATGCGGTTGAGCAGGGTCAATTGGCGAAGGGTATAGGGTTCAAGCAGCAGACTCATGGGGCACCTCTCGAATCAGTGGGCAGGCTCCAGGGTTCTGTTTGAAAGTCGACGAGTGACAGGAAAAAGGTGCAGCACCCGCCCCCGCGGGCAAAAAATTCGACAAGACGTCACAAGGATAATCAAGCAGTGCTTAGAGCCTAGTCGACATCGCGGGATGAGGGAGGGTTCACTCTCAAAGAGATCGCTATCGCGGTTCGATATGGGCAATCATCAACTGCACCGTCTCGTTGCCACGAAACTCGTTGAGGTCGAGTTTGTAGGCCAATTCCACCCACTTGATGGTCGGATTCGGCCAGATGTCGCGGTCGATTCCGAAGGCAATGCCATCCAGTTTTACCGAACCACACTCACTCTTCAGCACCACTTTGAGGTGCCGCTCGCCGACCACCCGCTGCTCGACCAACTGGAACACGCCGTGGAACAGCGGCTCCGGAAAATGTTGCCCCCAAGGTCCGGCATGACGCAGGGCTCGGGCCAGTTCCAGGTGGAATTCCTCGACCGCCAACGTGCCGTCCGACAGCAATCGCCCGGTCAGGTCTTCTTCGCGTAATTGCCTACGCACTTCCGCATCAAAGGCTTCGGCGAACAACGGAAAATTCGCTTCCGGCAGCGTCAAACCAGCGGCCATCGCATGGCCGCCGTATTTGCTGATCAGGTTCGGATGCTGCGCCGCTACCACGCTCAACGCGTCGCGAATATGAAACCCCTGAACCGAACGCCCCGAGCCCTTGAGCAAGCCATCGCCGGCATCGGCAAAGGCAATGGTCGGACGGAAATAGCGTTCTTTCATACGCGATGCGAGGATTCCGATGACACCCTGGTGCCACTCGGGATCGAACAGGCACAAGCCGAACGGCATCGACTCGACCGGCAAATCCTTCAGTTGAGCCAGTGCTTCACGCTGCATGCCCTGCTCAATGGATTTGCGGTCCTGGTTCATGCCGTCGAGTTGAGCGGCCATTTCACGCGCCAGACCAGCGTCTTCGGTGAGCAGGCATTCGATGCCCAGGCTCATGTCATCCAGACGCCCCGCCGCGTTCAGGCGCGGGCCAACAATGAAACCCAGGTCGGTAGAGGTGATGCGCGTGTGGTCACGTTTGGCGACTTCGAGGATCGCCTTGATCCCCGGCCGCGCGCGCCCGGCGCGAATCCGCTCCAGGCCTTGGTGCACCAGAATCCGGTTGTTGGCATCCAGCGGTACCACGTCGGCGACGCTGCCCAGGGCCACAAGGTCCAGCAACTCGCCGATGTTCGGCTGCGGCTTGCTCTCGTACCAGCCGAGGCTGCGCAAACGCGCACGCAGGGCCATCAGCACATAGAAAATCACCCCGACGCCGGCCAGCGCCTTGCTCGGAAACTCGCAACCTGGCTGATTGGGATTGACGATGGCATCGGCCAACGGCAGCTCGTCACCGGGCAAGTGGTGGTCGGTGACCAGCACCTGGAGCCCGGCCTTTTTCGCCGCCGCCACGCCTTCAACGCTGGAGATACCGTTGTCCACAGTGATCAGCAACTGTGGTGTACGGGTCAGCGCCACTTCAACGATTTCCGGCGTCAGGCCGTAGCCGTACTCGAATCGGTTCGGCACCAAATAGTCGACGTGCGCCGCGCCCAGCAGGCGCAAACCCAACATGCCCACGGTACTGGCCGTCGCGCCATCGGCGTCGAAGTCACCGACGATCAGAATCCGCTGACGCTGCTCCAGTGCCGTCACCAGCAAATCCACCGCGGCATCGATGCCTTTGAGTTGCTGGTACGGAATCAGCCGCGCCAGGCTCTTGTCCAGTTCAGCCTCGGACAGCACGCCCCGCGCCGCGTACAGACGGGTCAGCAGCGGCGGCAGATCACCGAGGAATGGCAGGGTGTCGGGCAACAGGCGAGGTTCGATGCGCATGGGGTGACAGGTGCTTCTCTTGAATACGTAGGATAAAAACGGGTAACGCGGACCAGCAGCGAATAATCAGCCGCGCTCGCCGCTCAGCCACTGCAATTGGACTTCGTGCTGACCACGGTCGTCGGTGACGAAAATCGTCCCTTCGCTGATCATCACATCCCACTTGATAACCCGGGGCATGTCTTTGGCCAGGGTTTCCAGCACTTCCTGCGGAACAGCAGCGATATGCACGTTTTTCAGGTTCTTGATCGCCGGGATCACTTTGGTCTCCCAGACGCGCAGGCTGCCGTAGGCCAGCAGACTGGTGCGTTCGGTGCGACGCGAGCACCACGTCAGGCGGTCGGCGTCTGGCTGGCCGACTTCGATCCAGTGCAGGACACGGTCGTCCAGGCTCTTTTCCCACAGGGCTGGTTCGTCCACGTCTGACAGACCGCGACCGAACGACAACTGCTCGTTGTACCAGAAGGCGTAGGCCAGCAGCCGCACGGTCATGCGCTCTTCGGTCTCCGAAGGGTGACGGGCGATGGTCTGCTTCACGCTCTCGTACACGCTGCGATCGAGGTCGGTAAGGTTCAGTTCAAACTTGTAGGTCGTGGACGGCTGGGCCATGAACGGGCTTCTTGATACGGGGAAAGGCGGCAAGTCTAACCGATGCGGTAGGCAATCCACGAATTGAAGGCGATCAACCTTGGTCGTCTGACGTTCGGCTATGTTAAAACCCTGTATCCGCTCAACCTTTGTCCTACAGGATCCAGCATGCCGCTCACCGGAAAACCGCTCTCAGGTCTGAAAGTCATTGAATTGGGGACACTGATCGCCGGGCCGTTTGCCTCGCGCATTTGCGGCGAGTTCGGTGCCGAGGTGATCAAAATCGAGTCCCCCGATGGCGGCGATCCGTTGCGCAAATGGCGAAAACTGTATGAAGGCACCTCGCTGTGGTGGTTCGTCCAGGCGCGCAACAAAAAATCCCTGACCCTGAACCTCAAACACCCCGACGGCCTGGCGATCCTGAAAAAACTGCTCAGCGAAGCGGACATTCTGATCGAGAATTTTCGCCCGGGCGTGTTGGAAAAACTCGGTCTTGGCTGGGAAGTCTTGCACGCACTGAACCCGAAACTGGTGATGGTGCGTCTCTCGGGTTTCGGTCAGACCGGGCCGATGAAGGATCAGCCAGGCTTTGGTGCCGTCGGTGAATCCATGGGCGGTTTGCGCTACATCACGGGTTTCGAAGATCGGCCACCGGTGCGCACCGGTATTTCCATCGGTGACTCGATTGCCGCGCTCTGGGGCGTGATCGGTGCGCTGATGGCTTTGCGTCATCGCGAGGTTAACGGTGGCCTCGGCCAAGTGGTGGATGTGGCGCTGTATGAAGCGATCTTCGCCATGATGGAAAGCATGGTCCCCGAGTTCGACGTGTTCGGCTTCATCCGCGAACGCACCGGCAACATCATGCCGGGCATCACGCCCTCCTCGATCCACACCAGTGCCGACGGCAAACATGTGCAGATCGGCGCCAATGGCGACGCGATCTTCAAGCGCTTCATGCTGATCATTGGTCGCGAGGACCTGGCCAATGACCCTGCGTTGGCGAGCAACGACGGACGCGATAGCCGTCGCGACGAGATTTATGGGGTGATTGATCGCTGGGTCAACTCGCTGCCGCTGGACACCATCATCGAGCAGTTGAATCAGGCCGACGTACCGGCCAGCCGGATCTTCAGTGCGCAAGACATGTTCAGTGATCCACAGTACCTGGCCCGGGAAATGTTCCTGAAGGCCAAGTTGCCGGACGGCAAAGATTTCAAGATGCCGGGAATCGTGCCGAAACTCTCTGATACACCCGGCACTTCGGAATGGGTCGGGCCGCAGTTGGGCGAACACAATGCGCAGGTACTCAACGATCTTGGTTACAACAAGGAACAGATCGCAAAGCTGCGTGAAGACGGGGCCATCTAAGCTGAGGCGACTGCTTGCGCGGCCCATCAACCACTGCCTGACCCGCGGTGGACGAGCAGTGTGCGCGTTCGCGTTTTTCCTGTTGCTCGCCGGCCAGGCTCAGCCAACGTTGGCGCAACCGAAGGAAACCCTGGTCTGGTTATTGCGCGACCTTCCACCGCTGATGATTTTCGAAGGATCGAAAAAGGGCCAGGGCGTCATCGATCAACTGTTGCCGCTGCTGATCGCCCGCATGCCGCAATATGAACACTCCCTGATGCGAGTCAATCGCGCTCGTGGCTTGCAAATGCTCCACGAGCCATCCCTCACGTGCGATGCAGCGCTGAACTGGAGCAAGGAGCGCGATGGCTGGATCGCGTTTTCCATCCCGGTCTTTCGGGCCATGAGTAATGGCCTGGCCGTGCGCCGCGTTGATCGGGAGGTGCTGGCGCCCTTTATCAAGGACGGCGAAGTGGACCTGGCGGCCCTGCTCGCCAGTGGCCGCGAGAAACTGGGCATTATTGCCGAGCGCAACTACGGCGAATATCTCGACGCGCTGCTCAAACAAGCGCCAGCCAACTCACTGACCCTCCATTACGGTAACGATGCCTTGGGCAGCCTGTTGCAAATGCAACGCCTCGGGCGCTTGCGGATGCTGTTGGGGTACCGCTCGGAGATCCGCTACCAGGCCCAGCAGCAAGGGATCGCGGAGGATGAATTGCAGTTCTACCCGATTAGCGGCACGGGCAAATACCTGTCCGGTTACATCGGCTGTACCGACACCCCCCAGGGCCGGCAGGCGATCATCGAGATCAACCAACTGCTGCGCACCCTGCCCCACGATCATTTGAGCGAGGCATACGCCGCCTGGCTGGACCCCGAAAGTCGCAGCGACTACCTGGAGGCCAGCCGGGCATTTTTCATACAGCAGGCCGAGCAATGAAAAATCGCAGGCAAAAAGAAACCCCGAGAAGTGGGGAGACGACTCGGGGTTAAACGTGGCCTACATAAAGACCAGTAACAGCAATCTACAAGCACCGGAGCACAATGCTTGATCCTGCTGTTACATGGTCTGACTGACCTAAGCGCAGGAAGGTTCCCACAAAAAACAATTCAATTTCGGTTGGCCAGGATTTTATCCTGAGCAGCATTACGTAACGCCGCGATGACGCAGGGCTCCAGCCGACCTTCGGCGATCAGCACGTCGCGATGCAAACCGTCGACGACATCCGTCAGCAGACGTTTGCTGGTCAACTGGGCCTGATTGAACGCCCGCTCGACCACGATAGCGCCGGTCGCATTTTTCAGTGTCACCAGGCATTCGCCATGGGTCCCCGACGGGGTCAACGTTACCTGATACGGGCTCAGAGCTTCACCGAGCAATAGACTGATACTTTCCATCTCGATCACCACTCATTAGTCCGAAAACAAAGTGCCTGGGGCGTACCTACAGTAAATGACCACTGGCTCGAGAAGAAAGTTCTGGATACCGACTGCTGGTGAACCTGCGCCGCGGGTCAATAGAGCATGCACGGCCAAGATGACAGGGAAAAAACAGCCGCCTCACGCCTGCTGCTTACGCTTGCCAATATCGATCCATCCTCCCAGCAGGCCACGCAATTGTCCGTCGGCACTGTAAAAAGGCACCGTCCACTGATAGACATGCCTGATGCCGTTGTTGAACATCAATTGACGCTCACTGAAGCGCGTCTTGCGCGTACCGAGCTGGGCCATGAACTCTGCATGCAGCAGTTCGGCGGTCTCTTTGGGCAAGACGTCCAGTTCAATCAGCTGTCGTCCCTGAACCTGGTCGAAACGGGTCGACAAGCCCTCCTCATAACTTTTGTTGCACATGATCAAGCGCCCTTCCAGATCACGAACAAACATCGGATCGGGCATGGCGTCCATCAACGCATGCTGGAAGGCAAGCTGATCACTCAGACTCTTCTCGGCATCCAGGCGTTGCTGGATCAATACCGTGAGCCGTCGGTTCCAGAGCAGGGACAACAGGCCGAACAGACTGACGATAAACATACCCCAGCAGCCCCACTCGGCGAGTCGTTGCCAGGCGCCGGGCACCTTGACCGGGGCAATCCCATTGAGCCATTTCAGGCGAATGGCGCGCAATTCGGCAGGATCAAGCGCTTCAAGCGCCTTGTTGAGGATGCTCGACAGCTGAGGCTGACCCTTGCGTACGGCCAGGTGGTCCGCCTCCCATTTGCCCTCCACCGTATACCCGACCTTGAGCTGCCTGGACGGATAGAGTTGTGCTCCGGTTTCGTTTTCGATGGTGGCATAGGCCTCACCGCTCTCGACCAGCGCCCGTGCCTCCGCATAGGTTTTAACCGAGCGCAGGTCGATGTCCGGATAGTCGCGGCGAATCGTGGCCTCCAGCGCATGCCGGGTCGGCAACACCAGAACCCTTCCCGACAGCTGCTCCAGGGATTGCACCTCTGGCGCCCCGGCCCGCCCGACAAACACCCAGCCAGCGCCACCGAACGCATGACTGAAATCCAGAAACGTCTTGCGTTCGTCATTCATCGCCAGCGTCGTGCTCAAGTCCGCTGCGCCACTTTCCAGTCGCCCGAGCAACTGATCGGTGGAAAACGATTCTTCGTGAACAAACTGCAATCCCGTCATTGCGCTGATGCGGCTGAGCAGATCATTGTTCAAGCCGCTCCATTGGCCGTGCTCATTCTTGAACAGGTACAGCGGATATTGCACCGATGCGACGATGACTTTTGAATGCTCGGCAATCCATTTCAACTCTTGAGCATCCAGCTCGATCCTTAGGCCAGCAACCGATCCTTTGGAATCGGTCGCCGCCAATTGCGACGCGCTCCCCCATTGAGCAAAGCCCAAGGTACCGACTAAAAAAAACAACCAGCACGCGGCTGGTTTTAACCCTCTGAAAAACAGCATTGCCACTTCCTTCGTGATCAACTCGCCCGTCCTTCATGGGGCGAAAACCCGACAAGTGTGGCACGCAGAAATGAGAAAGCCCGTCAGGAGACGGGCTTCAAAATGTGACAGATTTAATTGGTTACAGAGGCTTGCCGCGGTTGCCATGCTGACTGACAAAGGCCTGCACGGCTTTCAGGTCATTTGGCAGCACGGTGCAGCGCTCATCTCGCTCAAACAAATCAGAAAGATGTGCAGGTAGTTCGAGCGCTTTTCCTACGCCAGCTTTTTCCACTGCGTCCGGGAATTTGACCGGATGCGCCGTACCGAGGATCACCATCGGGATATCCAGGCTGCGACGGCACTCGCGCGCCGCCTTCACGCCGATGGCGGTGTGCGGATCCAGCAGTTCGCCGGTTTGCTCATAAACTTCAGCAATGGTTTCGCAGGTTTGAGCGTCATCCACGGCCAGCGAATCGAACAGCTTGCGGGCTTCGGTCCAACGTTCCTGTTCGACGCTGAAACCGCCACCTTGCTTGAAGGTGTCCATCAGACCGGCGATCGCTGCGCCGTTGCGACCGTGCAGGTCGAACAGCAGGCGTTCGAAGTTCGACGACACCATGATGTCCATCGACGGCGACAGCGTGGCGTGCAGGGTGTCCTTGACGTACTGATTGCCGCTCATGAAGCGGTGCAGGATGTCGTTGCGGTTGGTGGCGACGATCAACTGGTTGATCGGCAGGCCCATGTTGCGCGCCAGGTAACCGGCAAAAATGTCGCCAAAGTTGCCGGTCGGCACCGAGAACGATACCGAACGTGCCGGGCCGCCCAACTGCAGGGCTGCGTGGAAGTAGTAAACGATCTGGGCCATGATCCGCGCCCAGTTGATCGAGTTCACCGCTACCAGGCGCGTGCCCTTGAGGAAGCTCTGGTCAGCGAAGCTGGCCTTGACCATTTCCTGGCAGTCATCGAAGTTGCCTTCGATGGCGATGTTATGGATGTTTTCGCCGAAAATGGTGGTCATCTGGCGACGCTGCACTTCAGACACGCGGTTGTGCGGGTGCAGGATGAAGATGTCGACGTTTTCGCAGTGCTTGCAGCCTTCGATGGCGGCCGAACCGGTGTCGCCGGAGGTGGCGCCGACAATCACTACGCGCTCACCGCGTTTTTCCAACACGTAGTCGAGCAGACGACCCAGCAGCTGCAAAGCGAAGTCTTTGAACGCGAGGGTCGGGCCGTGGAACAGCTCCAGCACCCATTCGTTGCCGTTCAGCTGACGCAATGGCGCCACGGCGTTGTGCGAAAACACGCCGTAAGTCTCTTCCAGAATCTTTTTGAAATCAGCGTCAGGGATGCTGCCGGTCACGAACGGGCGCATCACCCGGAAGGCCAACTCGTGATATGGCAGGCCGGCCCAGGAGGCGATTTCTTCCTGGGTGAAGCGTGGCAGGTTTTCCGGGACGTACAGACCACCGTCCGTGGCCAGACCGGCCAGCAGGACGTCTTCGAAATTCAGGGCCGGTGCCTGGCCGCGGGTACTGATATAACGCATGACTGGCTCCAATAGACAGTGTTCGCAAACCCGGGCCCGCAGGCGGGCCCGGTGAACGATAACGGCTTAGTTCAGGTGCTCGACGCGGATCCGTACGACCGGACCGACCACGCCTTCCAAGGCCTCCAGGGCGGTGATCGCGTCGTTCATGCGCTGTTCCAGCACACGGTGCGTCAGCAGGATCATTGGCACCAGACCGTCGTGTTCTTCGACTTCCTTCTGCATGATCGATTCGATGTTGATGCCGCGCTCCGACAGGATGCTCGCCACCTGCGCCAACACGCCCGGATGGTCCTTGGCCTGGATACGCAGGTAATAGGAGCTTTCGCAGGCCTCGATCGGCAGGATCGGGTGGGCCGACAGCGAATCCGGCTGGAAGGCCAGGTGCGGTACGCGGTTTTCCGGGTCGGAAGTCATGGCGCGAACCACGTCCACCAGGTCGGCGATCACCGACGAAGCGGTCGGCTCCATGCCAGCGCCAGCGCCGTAGAACAGGGTCGAACCGGCGGCATCACCGTTGACCATCACCGCGTTCATCACGCCGTTGACGTTGGCGATCAGGCGATCGGCCGGAATCAGCGTCGGGTGTACGCGCAGTTCGATGCCGGCCGCGGTGCTGCGCGCCACGCCCAGGTGCTTGATGCGATAGCCCAGCGCTTCGGCGTAGTTCACGTCAGCGGTGGTCAGCTTGGTGATGCCTTCGGTGTAGGCCTTGTCGAACTGCAGCGGAATACCGAACGCAATCGACGCCAGGATCGTCAGCTTGTGGGCCGCGTCGATGCCTTCAACGTCGAAGGTCGGATCGGCTTCGGCGTAACCCAGGGCTTGCGCCTCGGCGAGTACGTCTTCGAAGGTGCGACCCTTCTCACGCATTTCGGTGAGGATGAAGTTACCGGTGCCGTTGATGATGCCGGCGACCCAGTTGATGCGGTTGGCCGACAGGCCTTCACGGATCGCCTTGATCACCGGAATGCCACCGGCCACGGCGGCTTCGAACGCCACAATCACGCCCTTCTCCCGGGCCTTGGCGAAAATTTCATTACCGTGAACAGCGATCAACGCCTTGTTCGCGGTCACAACATGTTTTCCGTTCTCGATCGCTTTGAGTACCAGCTCGCGGGCAACGGTGTAGCCGCCCATCAGCTCTATGACGATGTCGATCTCAGGGTTCGTGGCCACTTCGAAGACATCGTTGGTAATCGCAATACCGGTCGTCTGGAACTGAGGCTTTGGCGTGCGCATGGCAATTTGTGCCACTTCGATTCCACGCCCGGCACGACGAGCAATTTCCTCGGCGTTACGCTGAAGTACGTTGAAGGTACCGCCACCGACGGTCCCTAACCCACAGATGCCTACTTTGACCGGTTTCACTGTGAACTCCCCATAAAACGGCCGACTCAAGGCCGGCCGTGAAAACAACCGCATACTCGCGGTTCTCTATTAATGGCCCGGCGAATGCTGCCGCCGAACCATGATCGTCAATGGCTGACCGTGACGATGCGAATTTACTTCGCGCCCAGTGCCAGTTTGGCGACTTGTGGCGCAGGCTGGTAGCCCGGAATCACTTGGCCGTCGGCCAAAACGATGGCCGGTGTACCGTTCACACCGATCGACTGACCAAGGGCGAACTGCTTGGAAACCGGGTTATCGCACTTGGCGGCCTTGATTTCCTTGCCGTCGACCATCTTGTCCATGGCGGCTTTCTTGTCTTTCGAGCACCAGACCGCTTGCAGCTGTTCGTCACCCGGCGAGCCAAGGCCCTGGCGCGGGAATGCGACATAACGCACTTCGATGCCGCGCTTGTTCAGCTCAGGCACTTCGGCGTGCAGCTTGTGGCAGTACGGGCAGGTGGTGTCGGTAAACACGGTGATGTGCGATTTGGTTTCGCCGATCGCCGGGTATACCACGGTTTCAGCCACCGGAATTTCGTTGACCAGTTTGGAAATACCCAGGCGTTCGGTCTTCTCGGTCAGGTTGACCGGCTTGCCGTCCTTGAGCTGGAACATGTAGCCCTGAACGACGTACTGGCCGTCGGCACTGGCGTAGAGCACGCGACTGCCCTTGAGTTTGACTTCGTACAGACCTGGCAGCGGGCTGGCGGTGATGGTTTCTACCGGCACGTCGAGCTGGAGGTTTTCCAGGCTTTTACGAATGGCTTTGTCGGCCGCGTCATCGGCGACGGCAAAGGTGCTGACCAACGCAATGGCTGCGGCGGCGAAAATCTGGGTCAGACGCATGAGAACTCCTGAAGGCGGACAAATGGGACGATCAGAACGCCCGTGCCGAAACACCGGGTCATAAACGCCCATCGTGCAAACCGACAAAGCCTACCACATAAGGCCCGTGTGGCCGAATGCGGGTGATGTTGGACATCTCGCTCACGGTGCACGACGCTTTTATGTAGCAGCTGGCGAAGCCTGCGTTCGGCTGCGCAGCAGTCGTGAAATCAGACACTGCAGTGTTTCAGTTAAACCGCGAGCTCAGGATTTACGACTGCTACGCAGCCGAACGCAGGCTTCGCCAGCTGCTACAGGGGCTGTGTTCAGCCGCGCGGGTGATGCTTGGCGTGCAGGTCCTGCAAGCGGGCGCGGGCGACGTGGGTGTAGATCTGCGTGGTCGACAGATCACTGTGGCCGAGCAGCATTTGCACCACCCGCAAGTCCGCGCCATGGTTGAGCAAGTGCGTGGCGAAGGCATGGCGCAAGGTGTGCGGCGACAGCGACTTGCCGATCCCGGCAACCTTGGCCTGGTGCTTGATGCGATGCCAGAAGGTCTGCCGAGTCATCTGCTCGCCGCGCTGGCTGGGGAACATGACATCGCTGGGACGCCCGCCAAGCAGCTCCTGGCGGCCATCGCGCAGGTAACGCTCGACCCAGACAATCGCCTCCTCGCCCATCGGCACCAGCCGCTCCTTGCTGCCCTTGCCCATCACTCGCAGCACGCCTTGGCGCAGATTGACCTGCTCCAGTGTCAGACTGATCAGCTCCGTCACACGCAAGCCGCAGGCATAAAGCACTTCGAGCATGGCGCGGTCACGCTGGCCGATGGCTTCGCTCAGGTCAGGTGCTTTTAACAAGGCCTCCACATCCGCTTCCGACAAGGACTTAGGCAATGGCCTACCCAGCTGCGGCATGTCGACACGCAAGGTCGGATCGACGGCAATCAGCTTTTCCCGCAGCAAATAGCGATAAAAGCCACGCACGCCGGAGAGAAATCGCGCCGTCGAGCGGGGTTTGTAGTTTTGCTCCAGACGCCAGGCCAAGTGATCGAGGATCAATTCGCGGCCGGCATTGATCAACTCCAGCCCTTTTTCCTGCAGCCAGCCGTTGAACAGGGCCAGGTCGCTGCGATAGGCATCGCGGGTATTATCGGAAAGACCTTTCTCCAGCCACAGAGCGTCGAGAAACTGGTCTATCAAAGGATGATCGATGGCAGGCATAAAGGCTCAGGCAAGACCGACAGTACGGTCAGGGAAGATAAATCGCAGGCAACAAAAAAGCAGCCCGTAGGCTGCTTTTTTCTGCATCGGAAGCTGGACTTAAGCCAGTTTTTCCTTGATGCGAGCTGCTTTACCGGACAGGTCACGCAGGTAGTACAGCTTGGCTTTACGTACGTCACCGCGACGTTTAACGGCCATGCTGTCGATTTGCGGGCTGTAGGTCTGGAAAGTACGCTCTACGCCAACACCGTTGGAGATTTTACGAACGGTGAAAGCACTGTTTACGCCGCGGTTACGCTTGGCGATAACAACACCTTCGAACGCTTGCAGACGCGAACGGTCGCCTTCCTTCACTTTCACCTGAACGACAATAGTGTCGCCCGGGGCAAAGGTAGGGATCTCTTTGGTCATCTGCTCTGCTTCGAGTGCAAGGATGATTTTGTTAGTCATGCTGTGCTCCTAAGGTAAATCGTCGGATCTACCATCGATACGTTGTTAACTATCGTCCCGCTCGCGGATGTATTCCTCGAGCAGCTTCTTCTCTTCTCCAGAAAGCGAGCGGCTTTCCAGAAGATCGGCGCGTCGTTCAAAGGTCCTACCAAGGGACTGCTGTAAACGCCAACGCCGGATATGCGCGTGATTGCCACTTAGCAACACGTCGGGAACACGCTGATCCGCATACACCTCCGGTCGGGTGTAATGCGGGCAATCCAGCAAACCATCCGTAAAGGAATCTTCCTCGGCGGAGTCCGCATGCCCTAAAGCTCCAGGCAGCAGTCGTGTAACCGCATCGATCAGGACCATCGCCGGCAGCTCGCCGCCAGACAGTACATAGTCGCCAATCGACCACTCTTCATCGACATGAGCCTCTATAAAACGCTCGTCAATGCCTTCATAGCGGCCGGCAATCAGGATCAATGCATCCAGATTCGCCAACTCGCGTACCGCCGACTGAGTCAGTTGACGGCCTTGGGGGGACAGGTAAATTACCTTCGCCGCCTCCCCGGCTGCTGCCTTGGCCTGAACCAACGCATCTTCCAGGGGCTTGATCTTCATCACCATGCCCGGACCACCGCCAAATGGGCGATCGTCCACAGTGTGATGTCGATCCGTCGTGTAGTCTCGCGGATTCCAACAGGTGAGCTGCAAGAGCCCCTGTTTCACCGCACGACTGGTGATGCCGTACTCGCTGATGGCGGAGAACATCTCGGGAAACAAACTGATCACTTCTACGCGCAAGTTAGCCACGCTTAGAAGTCCGCATCCCATTCCACCTTCATCTCGCCTGCGGCAAGGTCGACGGCCAACACGCATTGCTCCGTATAGGGCAACAGGCGTTCGCGATCATCCAGGCTGCCAGCGCAAGGCTTGACCACCATTACATCATTAGCGCCGGTTTCCAGAAGATGATCGATTTTCCCGAGCAATTGCCCGAGTTGATCAATGACCTTCAGACCTTCCAGCTGGTACCAGTAGTACTCGCCGTCGGTCAATTCAGGGAACAGGTTGCGCGGCACGCAGATCTCATAACCGGCCAGAAGACGCGCTTCTTCACGATCATCAAGACCCTTGAGCTTTGCGACCAGGAACTTGTCGTTCCCACGTCCGCTGACCAGCTCAACCTGTTTCACACTACCTTCGCGCTTGAGCGTCCAGGTTTTGTACTGCAACAGGTTTTCAGTCGGATCAGTAAAGGAATACACCTTCACTTCGCCGCGAACGCCATGAACCGAATAAATTTTGCCGATAACGATCAAATCATCAGCAACAGCTGGCGTCGCGTTCATATTGCTCAGGCCGCAGCCTTAGCCGCGTCCTTCAACAACTGAGCAACACGCTCAGAAGGTTGTGCACCAACGCTCAGCCAGTAGGCTACGCGCTCTTGGTTCACGGACAGACGGACTTCTTGACCACGAGCAACAGGGTTGAAGAAACCAACCTGTTCCTTGTGCGAACCGTCGCGCGGGTTGCGGCTGTCGGTTACGGTCAAGTGGTAAAACGGGCGCTTTTTGGAGCCGCCAAGGGCAAGACGGATTGTTAGCATGTGAACATCGTTCCTGTAGTCGGTGCTGCAAATCTAAAGGCACAGCGGGCATAGGTGCCCGAAAGGCCGCATATTCTAAGGAATATCCGGACTTTTGCAAATGACTTTTTCCGGCGGCCTTTCAGTCGCCATCAAGATTTGCTATAGAGCCGTCGTTGAAAACGGCCAGTCAGCTCCCGCCAAGCGCGGGTTTGCTGGAGATCCCACTTCCATGTGGGAGGTGCAAGGGCAAGCCCTTGCGTGAATTCTTTACATTCTCGGCATGCCGCCGCCGGGCAACATACCGCCCATGCCGCGCATCATTTTGGCCATTCCGCCTTTCGCGGAGAACTTCTTCATCATCTTCTGCATCTGCTTGTGCTGCTTGATCAAGCGACCGATGTCCTGCACCTGAGTGCCGGAACCCATGGCGATCCGGCGTTTGCGCGAACCGCTGATCATCTCAGGGTCGCGGCGCTCGGCCGGGGTCATGGAATTGATGATGGCTTCCATCTGCTTGAATTGTTTCTCTGCCGCGCCCTGGGCGTTGCCCATCTGCGCCAGGTTCATACCGGGCATGTTTGGCAGTTTGTCCATGAGGCCGCCGAGGCCGCCCATGTTTTTCATCTGTTGCAGCTGATCGCGGAAGTCTTCGAGGTCGAAGCCCTTGCCCTTCTTCAGCTTCTTGGCCAGTTTGTCGGCCTTGTCCTTGTCGAGGGTCTGTTCGGCCTGCTCGATCAAACTGAGTACGTCGCCCATACCAAGGATGCGCGAAGCAATACGCTCCGGGTGGAACGGTTCGAGCGCGTCGCTCTTCTCGCCCATACCGATGAACTTGATCGGCTTGCCGGTGATGGCACGAACCGATAGCGCGGCACCGCCACGGGCATCGCCGTCGACCTTGGTCAGGATCACACCGGTCAGCGGCAGCGCGTCGCCAAAGGCCTTGGCCGTGTTGGCGGCGTCCTGACCGGTCATGGCGTCGACCACGAACAGGGTTTCGACCGGGTTGATCGCGGCATGCAACGCCTTGATCTCGCCCATCATCTCTTCATCGATGTGCAGGCGACCGGCGGTATCGACGATGACCACGTCGATGAATTTCAGTTTTGCTTCTTTAATAGCCGCTTGCGCGATGTCGACCGGCTTCTGGCTCAGGTCGGACGGGAAGAAGGTAACGCCGACTTCACCCGCGAGCATTTCCAGCTGCTTGATCGCTGCCGGACGGTAAACGTCCGCAGATACGACCATGACCGACTTCTTCTTGCGCTCTTTAAGGAAGCGCGCGAGTTTGCCGGCGGTGGTGGTTTTACCCGCGCCCTGCAAACCGGCCATCAGCACGACGGCAGGAGGAACGGCGCTCAGGTTCAAGTCTTCGTTGGCTGCGCCCATCAGGCTTTCGAGTTCGGCCTGGACGATCTTCACGAAGGCCTGGCCCGGCGTCAGGCTGCGCGACACCTCGGTGCCGACGGCGCGTTCCTTGACCGAATTGACGAAGTCCTTGACGACCGGCAAGGCGACGTCAGCTTCGAGCAACGCCATGCGCACTTCGCGCAGGGTGTCTTTGATGTTGTCTTCGGTCAGCTTGGCCTTGCCGGTGACATGGCGCAGCGTCTGCGAGAGACGGTCGGTTAAGTTTTCAAACATTGCGCGATCCTTTCAGGCCCTGTGTAGACCGGGATAATGGCGGCCCAGACCGGAATAAACATGTGCTCGGCGAGCCTGCGGCGTGGGCAGGTCGCGGATTATAGCGAAGACTGCGTCTGGCGGACACCTCGTCGTCAGCTTGCATGGTCTTTCGTGCTGCGGGGGTTCTATGCCAAACTCAGCGCCTTTCGGGCTTGCCTAACAGGATTTATGCTCCCCTTGTCACCCAGTTTGCTAGCTACCCTCGCCGCCGCCTGCTTATATGCCGCTGCGACCCTCTATCAGGGCACTCGTCTGGCCACCGGTGCCAAGGCGAACAAACGCCTGCTGGTCACGCTCGGCGTGTTCGCCGTGCTGGCTCATAGCGCCAGTCTGTTCACCCACCTGCTGACACCGATTGGCCTGGGCCTGGATTTTTTCAGCGCCGCCAGCCTGATTGCCGCGGCGGTGATTGCCCTGACCCTGCTGGCCTGCTCGCGGATCCCGGTGGAAAACCTGCTTGTATTGCTGTTCCCGCTCGGCGCCGCCACCGTGCTGCTCGCACAGTTCGCCCCCGCCGGCACCGTGCAGATCATCGACGAAGAACCGGGCATCCTCGCCCACATCCTGCTGTCGATCCTCGCCTACGGCATGTTCACCATCGCGGTATTCCAGGCGTTGCTGCTGCTGGTTCAAGACCATCAGCTCAAGCACAAGCACCCGTCGGGCCTGATCAAGAACTTCCCACCGCTGCAAACCATGGAAAGCCTGCTGTTCGGTTTCCTCTGGGCCGGCTGGACCCTGCTGTCGCTGTCGCTGATCTCCGGCTGGCTGTTCGTCGACAACCTGTTCGCCCAGCACCTGGTGCACAAAACCTTGCTGGCCTGCATCGCCTGGATCGTCTTCAGCGTGCTGCTCTGGGGCCGTAACCGCCTCGGCTGGCGCGGACACAAGGCCATTCGCTGGACCCTCGCCGGTTTCTGCCTGCTGATGCTGGCCTATTTCGGCAGTAAGCTGGTTCGTGAATACATCCTGCATATCTGACGGGCGGCATTAATGGACGACTTGCCCATAGGGCCGATGCTCGCGGTAGTGGCCCTGCTGATTTTATGGTCGGGGCTGTTTACCGCCATCGAAGCTGCGCAACAGCACTTGCTCGCCCAGCGGACCGCTTCGCGCTCGAGCGACAAGCCGGTGGCAAAACTGAGCTTTTCGCTCAATAGCCTGATCCTCTGCAACACCCTGTGCCGCGCACTGGTCGTGGTCATCAGCACCTTGCTGGCGGTTTTCACCTGGGCGGAAAACGGTCCATGGGTGGCCTGCCTGGGGGCTGGCGCCGTGCTTCTGGTGTTCGCCGACTACCTGCCGCGCACCCTCGCCGTCCGTTATCCGGACGCCGTCCTGGCCCTGGGCAACACCTTGCTTGGCGCGCCGCTGAAAATCATCTATCCCGCCGCCTGGTTGCTCAATGGCATAAGCCAGCTGCTGATGCGACCGTTCGCCCGCAAAGTCAACGTGGTGCAGCAGAGCGAAGACGAGGCCCCGAACGATCGGCACGACGATCACGAACACGCCGTCTGCCGCCCACACCCGCTGTCAGGCATCCATGCGCTGGACAACATCACGGTCAACGACATTCTGGTGCCACGCAGTGACGTCGACGGGGTCAATCTGGACGACTCCCTCGAGGAAATCATCGAGCAACTTCGCACCAATAAACGCACGCGCTTGCCGGTTTTCCACAGTGACATCAATCAGGTCGAAGCAGTGCTCAATACCCGGCAGATCCGCCATCTGCTGTCCGACGCCAGCCTGACCCGAGAGGCACTGCTGGCAGCCTGTCACGACCCCTACTTCGTGCCGGAAAGCACCCCGCTGCAACTGCAGCTGTTGAATTTCCATAAACAACAGCGACGCCTGGGCATGGTGGTCGACGAGTACGGCGAAGTACTCGGTATCGTGACCCTGGAAGACATTCTCGAAGAAATCGTCGGCGAGTTCGAAAGCCAGCACAGCCTGGATAACCCGCACATCCACCCACAGGCCGATGGCCGCCTGGTGATCGAAGGGGCGGCGTCGATTCGCGAATTGAACAAGAGCCTGGGCTGGCACTTGCCAAGCGACGGTCCGAAAACCCTCAATGGGTTGGTGACCGAGGCGCTGGAAACGATTCCGGACAGTGCGGTATGCCTGAAGATCGGGCGTTATCGGCTGGAGATTCTGGAGACCGAGGAGAATCGCGTTACCCGGGTGTTGATCTGGCATACCAGTTCGACGCCGGCAGTCTTACCCGTCCGCTAGATCCTTTTTTCCCCCTTGTTCGATCGATAGCTGCCTTCCTATAATCAAGCCGCTTACCCAAGCCCCGCCGGACCAAGTGTTTACCCCGCACGCAGCAGGTTCCGGCCAGATCATCGACAATATCCGCACCACACCGACGACTGTTCCTACCTTGAACATCGGCCGCGCCTCACTCCCACATCCCTGGGTGTTCGACCATAATAATTCGCTCCACTGGGCCACATGACTGTCAGGGATAACCGCATGACGACCAGCACGACTTATAACGACACCGCGCCTGCGCAACCGACGAACTCCGCCACCCGCGTGGCGACCGCGAGTTTCATCGGCACCGCCATCGAGTTCTACGACTTCTACGTCTATGCCACTGCCGCTGCACTGGTGATCGGTCCGGTGTTCTTTCCGCAAACCTCCGGCACGGCCCAAATGCTATCGGCGTTCCTCACTTTCGGCATCGCCTTCCTGGCTCGACCGTTGGGCTCGGCGCTTTTCGGTCACTTCGGAGACCGCGTCGGGCGAAAATCGACGCTGGTTGCCTCGCTGCTGCTAATGGGCGTGTGCACCACGCTAATCGGCGTGCTCCCGGGATACGACAGCATCGGGGCCTGGGCGCCGATCCTGCTCTGCGTGCTGCGCTTCGGCCAAGGCCTGGGACTCGGCGGCGAATGGGGCGGCGCGGCGTTGCTGGCGACGGAGAATGCGCCGAAGGGCAAACGCGCCTGGTTCGGCATGTTCCCGCAGCTCGGCCCGTCGATCGGTTTCCTCGCGGCCAACGGCCTGTTTCTGACGCTGGCAATGACCCTGAACGACGAACAGTTCCGCTCATGGGGCTGGCGGATTCCGTTCCTGCTCAGTGCTGCGCTGGTGATGGTCGGTCTGTATGTTCGCCTCAAGCTTCACGAAACCCCGGTGTTTGCCAACGCAATGGCTCGCCAGGAGCGGGTAAAGATCCCGCTGGTCGAGCTGTTCAGCCAATACTGGGCGCCGATGTTGCTGGGTGCCGGGGCGATGGTGGTGTGCTACGCGCTGTTCTATATCTCGACGGTGTTTTCGCTGAGTTATGGCGTGTCGACGCTCGGCTACACCCGCGAGACTTTCCTCGCGTTGCTGTGCTTTGCCGTGCTGTTCATGGCCGCCGCTACGCCGCTGTCGGCCTGGGCCAGTGATCGTTACGGGCGTAAACCGGTGCTGATCATCGGCGGTGTGCTGGCGATTCTGTCCGGCTTCCTGATGGAGCCACTGCTGACCCAAGGTTCGACCTGGGGCGTGGCGCTGTTCTTGTGCATCGAGCTGTTTCTGATGGGCGTGACGTTTGCGCCGATGGGCGCGCTGCTGCCGGAGCTGTTTCCGACTCACGTGCGTTATACCGGTGCGTCGGCGGCCTACAACCTGGGCGGCATTGTCGGAGCCTCGGCGGCGCCGTTCTTCGCACAGAAGCTGGTGGCGATGGGCGGTTTGAGTTATGTCGGCGGGTATGTGTCGGGGGCGGCGGTGCTGAGTTTGATTGCGGTGCTGTGCCTGAAGGAAACGCGCGATAACGATCTGAATCGGGTGGTCTGATAGACCGCAATCGCGAGCAAGCTTTGCTCCTACAGGTTTGCGTCGATTCACGATGGTGTGAACGACGCGAAACCTGTAGGAGCAAGGCTTGCCCGCGAATGCAGCGACGCGGTTACAGCTCTATAACAACGGCCTGGGACGCGCGGGTCGCCTTGGCACGAGCGGCTTCGATGGATTCATCACGCGCCAACGCCACACCCATCCGACGCTGACCATTCACCTCAGGCTTGCCGAACAGACGCAGCGCCGTATCCGGCTCGCTCAACGCAGCACCGAGATTGGCGAAAGCTGTTTGAGTCGACTGCCCTTCCACCAGAATCACCGCCGAAGCCGATGGGCCGAACTGACGGATCAACGGAATCGGCAGGCCCAGAATGGCCCGTGCGTGCAGCGCGAACTGCGACAGGTCCTGGGAAATCAACGTCACCAGACCGGTGTCATGTGGACGCGGCGAGACTTCGCTGAACCAGACTTGATCGCCTTTGATGAACAGCTCAACACCAAACAGACCACGGCCACCCAAGGCTTCAGTGACGGCTTTGGCAACGCGCTCGGATTCGGCCAGGGCAATCGGGCTCATGGCTTGTGGCTGCCAGGATTCCTGATAGTCGCCCTTCTCCTGACGGTGACCGACTGGCGCGCAGAACGTAGTGCCGCCGACGTGACGCACGGTCAACAGGGTGATTTCGTAGTCGAAGTCGATAAAGCCTTCGATGATCACGCGGCCTTTACCGGCACGGCCGCCCTCTTGAGCGTAATCCCAGGCTTTCTGCACGTCATCGACGCTACGCAGCAGGCTCTGGCCTTTACCCGACGAGCTCATCACCGGTTTAACCACACATGGGAAGCCGAGGTCTTCGACAGCCTTGCTGTAATCCTCGAAGGTGTCGGCGAAGTGGTACGGCGAGGTCGGCAGGTCCAGCTCTTCAGCGGCCAGGCGACGGATGCCTTCGCGGTTCATGGTTAACTGCGCGGCGCGAGCGGTCGGGATCACGGTGAAGCCTTCGGCTTCCAGTTCCACGAGGGTCGCGGTGGCAATGGCTTCGATTTCCGGCACGATGAAATGCGGCTTTTCGACTTCGATCACCGCACGCAGGGCGGCGCCATCGAGCATGTTGATCACATGGCTGCGATGGGCAACCTGCATGGCCGGGGCATTGGCGTAGCGATCCACGGCAATCACTTCAACGCCCAGGCGTTGCAGCTCGATCACCACTTCCTTGCCCAACTCGCCACAGCCACACAGCAATACGCGGGTCGCGGTTGGCGACAATGGAGTTCCGATACGGGTCATCTCAGGTCCTCAAGAAGCGGATCATCGAGGGTCGCAGCGCCTGGCGCGCTTCCCATGGGGAGAAAGCGCGGCATTTTACATGAACCTGCGGGTTTGGCTTCAGCTGACAACGGCCTGCTTACGCAAGCGCCAGGCCATGATCAGCCACACGGCGGTCACGCCCGCGAACTTCGAGCCCATGGCGGTGAGAATCACGCCCGGGGTGAACGCATCGATCATGCCGAAGAAAATGAAGGTATCGAGAGGAATGCTCAGGGCCGAACTTATCCACAGGCGGTCGTGCAAGGGACGCTTGGTGATGCTGAACACCAGCCAATCGATGCATTCGGACACCGCGAACGCCGTGGCGCTGGCCAGCGCGATGGACGGATCGGACGTCACGTAGGACAACACCAGCGCTGCCAGCATCGCCGCGATCGCGCCATGGCCGAAACGGGTTTGCACCATGTCGCGCAAAACGAACACCAAACCACCCCAGGCTGACCAGAGGATGTCCAGGTGCGGAGCGGTGGAAAAGGCGAAGTTGATCAGCACGACGCTGCTGATGTAAGCGATCAGGAAGAACATGGGGCGGCGGGATACCTGTCAATTTGGCGCACAGGGTACTTCAGCCATACACAAGCACCAAACCCAAACGCGAATCCTGTAGCAGCTGCCGAAGGCTGCGTTCGGCTGCGAAGCAGTCGCAAAATCAGGCAATGCAATTATTCAGGCACACCGCGGACTCAGGATTTACGACTGCTACGCAGCCGAACGCAGCCGAACGCAGGCTCCGCCAGCTGCTACAGATTGGGAGTTTTGCCGATCATCCAGAGTATCCCGCTGGACTTGGCCCGCTCATGACACAACCCCAACACCTTGCGGCGCTCCTCGTTGTCCATTCGGCTCCAGCGCGTGATCTCTTCCACCGTGCGCTGACACCCGGTGCAAATGTCATCGTCGTCCAACGCACAAATGTTCACGCAGGGCGATAGCACCGGCCGTTCAGTGGCGCTCATTCTTCCTGCTCAACCAGATCGCGGGCATAACGTTGCGAGTTATGCACATAGTGACGGGCGCTGGCCTCCAGCATTTTTTTCTGCGGTTCGGTCAGCTCGCGCACCACTTTGCCGGGGGAGCCCATGACCAGCGAACCGTCTGGAATCTCCTTGCCTTCACCGATCAGCGAATTGGCGCCGATGATGCAGTTCTTTCCGATTTTCGCGCCGTTGAGGATCACCGCATTAATCCCGATCAAGCTGTAATCGCCCACCGTGCAGCCATGAAGCATGGCGTTATGGCCGATGGTCACGCCGGTGCCGATCGTCAGCGGATAACCCATGTCGGTGTGCATCACCGTGCCGTCCTGGACGTTGCTGTTCTTGCCGATCAGGATCAGTTCGTTGTCGCCACGCAGCACGGCGTTGAACCAGACGTTGGCGCCCTCTTCCAGTTTGACCTTACCCACCAGCACGGCATTGGGTGCGACCCAGCTCTGCGGATGGGTTTCGACGCGGGCGTCGCCCAGGCGATATTTCATCTTATTGTCCTCAAGGCCAGGCTGGCTCACTTGCAAAAAGCGGGGTTCACGCCATACGGGCGATGGCTTCAGGTGTTGATAAACGTCTTGGGTGGCTGATGCAGGCTGATTTTGGCGTCATAGAGCAGGTTGATCAACTCGACGATCATAATCGCCGTCAGGCCCCAGATTTTGTACTCGCCATAACGATAGCTCGGCACGTACCAACTTCGACCCTGGTAATCGATGCGATGGGTGTGTTCGCGCGGATCCTTGCGGAAGAACTCCAGCGGTACGCTGAAGACTGCGGCGATCTCGGCATCGTTGGCCCGGTACTCGACAAAGTCCGGAATCACACCGACATAGGGTGTGACCTTGATGCCGTGCAGGGAGATCAACGGGCTCAGCGGGCCGATCACTTCGACCAGCCCGGGCGGCAGGCCGATTTCTTCTTCGGCTTCGCGCAGGGCGGTGAAAATCAGGTCAGGGTCTTCGGGGTCGCGCCGCCCGCCGGGGAAGGCGACTTCGCCGCCATGGGTCGAGAGCCCGCTGGCGCGCAGGGTCAGAACCAGTTCCGGTTCGTCACTGCGAGTGATGGGCACCAGTACCGCGGCTTCAGGGAAACGTTTGTCGGTTTCCAGTGTGCGAGGGGTGTGGTTGCTTACTCGATGCAGTAGCTCGTCCAGCATGAGACTTCTCGATTTGTTCGCTACTCGCATCATGCACCAATCGAACCGACCGCCCAAGCCCATAACCACTGCATGTCGCTAAACGACAACTTGCCGACAGACACCGTCGCACGCCAAGATAGGCGCAGCATTCAGGAACCCAAGCATGAAATTTTGCAGTCAGTGCGGCAACCCGGTGACCCAGCGCATTCCAGAGGGCGATTCGCGCTTGCGTTTTGTCTGTGACAGCTGTCAGGCGATTCACTACCAGAACCCCAATATCGTCGCCGGTTGCGTCGCGACCTGGGGCTCCAGGGTTTTGCTGTGCCGACGCGCCATCGAGCCTCGGCTCGGTTATTGGACCCTGCCCGCCGGTTTCATGGAAAACGGTGAAACCATCGAGCAGGCGGCCATTCGCGAGACGGCCGAAGAAGCCTGCGCGCGGGTGCGCAACCTGAGCATCTATACGTTGATCGACGTGCCGCACATCAGCCAGGTGCATGTATTCTTCCGCGCCGAGCTGGTGGACCTGGACTTTTGCGCCGGTCCCGAGAGCCTTGAAGTGGCGCTTTTCGAAGAAGCCGACATCCCTTGGTCCGAGCTGGCTTTCCGCACGGTGGGCCGTACCTTAGAATGCTTCTTCGCTGACCGGCGGACCGAGGTCTACCCCGTGCGGTCCGAGTCGATCCCGCCGCTTGCTCAGCCTGCCAATACTTGATTTGATTTCGGAACCTCTGCAGGCCGCTAAAAGATCGTCCGAACGCGGCCCGAACCTGCGGCAGCTCCTGCAAAAACACCTATAACTATTAAATAGTCGCGACACCTCTTAGGGATATCGTTTCAATGCGCTGGTTGCTTGCCCTGTTTTGCTTGTCGTTCGTCGCTGTCTCCCAGGCTTCCGTTGCGGAAACACTGGACGGCAAAGTCATCGAAAAAGTTCTGGTGCTCAAGTCCGCCCACCAATTGCAATTGATCAATGACGGCAAGCCGTTCAAGACCTATCGCATTTCCTTGGGCAAACGCCCCAAAGGGCCGAAGCTGATGGAAGGCGACAAGCGCACGCCTGAAGGTTTCTATTGGCTGGATTGGCGCAAGGTCAGCGATAAATTCAATCTGGCGATGCACATCTCCTACCCGAACATCAGTGACTCTGCGCGCTCCCGGCGTGAAGGCGTCGAACCCGGCAGCATGATCATGATCCACGGCACCCCGGACACTGAAGAAAACCCCGAAGACCTGTTCCACACGCTGGACTGGACCGACGGCTGCATTGCCATGCGCAACATGGACATGCGCGAGGTTTGGGGTTTGGTGCCGGACGGCACGATGATCGAAATCCGTCCGTAATCCCCCTCCTATGATCGTTCCCACGCGCAGCAAAGGAATGCCTCAACGGACGCTCTGCGTTCGGCTCCTGATGGGACGCGGAGCGTCCCGGGCTGCATTCCCACGCAGAGCGTGGGAACGATCAAATTGGCTACCGTTGGTCACTCCTCGAAAAATAAATTCAAAAGATCGCAGCCTGCGGCAGCGCCTACCGGGTAGATACCACTCCCATCGGTAGGCGCTGCCGCAGGCTGCGATCTTTGCTTTCAAAACCCCCACCTCTAATACCACTTCAAACCAGCAACCCTCTTGCCCATCAATCAGGGCAGGCTTTCCCGCGCCAACAGCAAAGTGGTCTCATTGACATGGTATTTAAGTGGTATTAGGTTTCACCCCACCACCGGGCGACAACAATCCTATATCCGCATCGGACCAAACCTACATGAATGACCTCCAGGCCCTACGCCCTGACGACACCCAGCCCACGCCGTTGTACCTGCAACTGGCGCGCAATCTGGAAGCGGCGATCCATGCCGGCCAGTGGAAAGCCGAACAGGCCATGCCATCGGAGCGCAACCTCAGCGAAATGCTGGGCATCTCCCGGGTCACTGCACGCAAAGCGCTGGAAGTTCTGTTCGAGCAAGGCCTGATCCGCCGCAACCAGGGTTCCGGCACCTTCATCACCCCACGCCTGGAACAACCGCTGTCGCGCCTCTCGGGTTTCAGCGAAATGCTGCGCCTGAAAGGCTTCGTCCCCGGCTCGCAATGGCTGGAGCGTGAAATCACTCCGCCGACCCACGAAGAACTGATCCGCCTGGGCCTCTCGCCGAACGACAAGGTCGCGCGGCTCAAACGCCTGCGTAAAGCCGACGACACGGTGATGGCGATCGAGATGAGCACCCTGCCCGCCTCGATCATTCCCAAGCCGCTAGCCGTAGGCGACTCCCTCTACGAATACCTCGACGGCATCGGCAAGCCAATCGTCCGCGCCCTGCAGCACATTCAGGCGATCAACGCCTCGGACGAATTCGCCGCCCTGGTAGGAATCGCCCCCGGCACCGCCATGCTGCTGATGACCCGGGTCGGTTACCTGGAAGACAACACGCCAATCGAAGTCACCGACACCTATTGCCGCAACGACTACTACGACTTTGTCGCAGAGCTTCGTCGCTAGACAAGCAACCGAGAACTGATCATGTCCGAAGACAACATCCTCACCGCCCGCGGCTGGGTTCGCGGCCGGCTGATTCACGAACACGGCAAGGTCGTGTCGATCGAAGGCCAACCGTGCGATCCGGCCGACAACGACCTGCCTTACCTGCTGCCGGGTTTCATCGACCTGCACGTTCATGGCGGCGGCGGCAAAGACATCATGGAAGGCGCGCCAGCCTTCGAGACCATCACCAAAACCCACGTGCGTTTCGGCACCACGTCGCTGCTGGCGACCACCATGACCGCGCCGAACGAAGAGATTTCGCGAGTACTCAAGGACGTCGGCGAGTTCTGCGAACAGCGCCCGAAAGGCAGCGCCCGAGTCCTCGGCGTGCACCTCGAAGGCCCGTACATCAACCCCGGAAAACTCGGTGCCCAACCGAATTTCGCCCACACCGCGTTGATGGCCGAAGTCGAAGAATACCTGGCACTGGCGCCGATCCGGGTGATCACCATCGCCCCGGAAATCGCCGGCCACGACGCCTTGATCCGCGCCCTCAGCGCCCGTGGCGTGCGCATGCAAATCGGCCACACCCTCGGCAGTTACGAGGAAGGCGTTGCCGCGCTGAACGCCGGCGCCAGCAGTTTTACCCACCTCTACAACGCCATGAGCCCGCTGCATCACCGCGAGCCGGGCATCGTCGGCGCGGCGCTCGCTCACGCCAAATACGCCGAACTGATTCCGGATTTGCTGCACGTGCACCCCGGCGCCATCCGTGTGGCCCTGCGTTCGATCCCATGCCTGTATTGCGTCACCGATTCCACCGCCGCCGCCGGCATGCCCGACGGTGAGTACAAGCTCGGCAGCCACACGGTGACCAAATGCCTGGGCGGTGTGCGCTTGCCCGACGGCACGCTGGCCGGCAGCACGCTGACCATGGATCAAGCCCTGCGCAATCTGGTGAAGATCGGTTTGCCAATCGCCGAGGCCTCGCAACGTCTTTCGCAATTCCCCGCCGACTACCTCGGCCTCAACGAACGCGGGCGCCTGCAACCCGGCAGCTGGGCCGACTGCGTGCGGCTCGATCGCTCACTCACACTGACCGCCGTCATGGTCGAAGGAGAAGACATTGACTTCAAAAATGCTTGAAGAGGCGCTGTCCTCGTTCGAGGCCGTGCAAGCCCAATTGCAGCACCTCGACCCGCAGATGATCGAGATCGCCGGGCGCCTGCGCCGTCAGCCGCCGCAAGTGGTAATGACCGTCGCTCGCGGCAGCTCCGATCATGCCGCCAGTTATTTTGCCTACCTGACCATGCAGCAGCTGGGCTTCCCGGTGGCGTCGTTGCCGATGTCGGTGGTGACCATGCTGCAAGCGCCGTTGAAGGTCAGCGGCCAAGTGGCGTTCGCCTTCTCGCAGTCCGGTCAAAGTCCCGACCTGGTGAATAGCATGCGTCTGCTGCGCAAGCGCGGCGCCCTGAGCATCTCGATGGTCAACGCCGAGAGTTCGCCGCTGGAGGCCGCGTGTGAGTTCAGCCTGCCGCTGTGTGCAGGCACCGAAAGCAGCGTCGCGGCGACCAAGAGTTTTATCGCCACCCTCAGCGCCAGCGCCCGTCTGATCGCCCATTGGAAAGAGGACGTGGAATTGCTGGAGGCCGGCCTCGCACTGCCGGAAGGTTTGCGCGAGGCGGCGAAACAGGATTGGAGCCTGGCCATCGATGCCCTGCGCGATTGCCAGCGCCTGATGGTGATTGGCCGTGGCGCGGGTTTCGCCATCGCCCAGGAAGCTGCGTTGAAATTCAAGGAAACCTCGGCGATTCAGGCGGAAGCCTTCAGCAGCGCCGAGGTCCGTCACGGCCCGATGGCGTTGATCGACGAAAATTATCCACTGCTGATCTTCGCCCCGCGCGGTGCCGAGCAGGCCGGCTTGCTGAGCCTCGCCGCCGACATGCGCCAGCGCGGTGCCCGCGTATTGCTGGCCGCACCGGATGACATTGCCGAACGCGACCTCACCCTGACCCGCGCCGAGCACCCGGCCCTCGACCCGATTCTGGCGATCCAGAGTTTCTACGTCATGGCCGCCGGTTTGGCTGTCGCCCGTGGCATGGACCCGGACCAGCCGCGGCACTTGAGCAAAGTGACCCGCACCCTGTAGGAGCCGAGCTTGCTCGCGATGACGTCGGTACATCCAATGCATCATCTGCGACCGAAACACCGTCATCGCGAGCAAGCTCGGCTCCTACAGGGGCGAGTTGATCCGAACCGTTTTTACTGATGAGACCGAGCCATGCACAACAATAATAAAGAGCTGACCCTCAGCGCCCCGCTCAGCGGCCCGGTGCTCACGCTCGCCAAAGTCCCGGACCCGGTGTTCGCCAGCGGCGCCATGGGCGACGGGATCGCCATTGACCCGCTGAACGACACCCTCCACGCCCCGTGCGCCGGCATCGTGGTGCACGTCGCCCGCACCGGCCACGCCGTCACCTTGCGTGCCGACAACGGCGCCGAATTGCTCCTGCACCTGGGCCTCGACACGGTCGAGTTGCAGGGCGAAGGCTTCTCGATGCTGGTCAAGGAAGGGGCGCGGGTCAGCAATGGCCAGCCGCTGTTGCGCTATGACCTGGACAAGGTCGCGCAGCAGTGCAAAAGCCTGGTCAGCCTGATGATCCTGACCAACAGCCAGGACTTTCAGGCGCGACCCATCACGCTGAAGTCGGTAAAAGTTGGCGAGCCATTGCTGCACATCATTCGTCGGCACACACCTGGAGCGCAGGCTGAAGCGGAGCTATCCGGGGAAGAGATTCACGGCCACATTCGTATCGCCCATCGCGGCGGGCTGCATGCTCGTCCGGCAGCGCTGATTCGTCAGACAGCGCAAGGTTTCAAGAGCAAATCGCAGCTTCATTTCGCTGGCAAATCGGCGACCTGCGACAGCTTGATCGGACTGATGGGTTTGGCCGTTGGCGAACAGGACGAGGTTCAGGTCAGCTGCCAGGGCCCGGACGCCGAAGCAGCGTTGCAAGCGTTGCTGATCGCGTTATCCACAGCGCTGGCCGAAGACAGCCACGCCGCCGCGCCGACACCGCTTGCCCGACGCACTCGAGCTGCCGAAGCAGGCGTGCTGCACGGTGTTTGTGCCGCGCCCGGTTTGGTTGCCGGGTCGCTGTTCCGCTTGAACGCAATCAGCCTGCCGGTGGACGTCGGCAACCATGATACCGAGCAACAACTGCAAAGCCTCGACACCGCGCTGACCGTCGTACGCAGTGAAATCGACCACACGCTGGCCCAAGCCAGGAAACATAAAAACACCGACGAAGAAGCGATCTTCGCCGCGCACCTCGCACTGCTCGAAGACCCGGCGCTGCTGAACGCAGCGAACACCTCCATCGACCAGGGCATGGCCGCGACCCACGCCTGGAGCCAATCGATCGACGTGCAGTGCGAGGTGCTCCAGCAACTCGGCAGCCCGCTGTTGGCAGAACGCGCCAACGATCTGCGCGACCTCAAACAACGCGTGCTGCGCGCCCTGCTCGGCGAAACCTGGCACTACGACGTGCCAGCCGGCGCCATCGTCGCCGCGCATGAACTGACGCCGTCCGATCTGCTGCAACTCAGTCAGCAAGGTGTCGCCGGGTTGTGCATGGCCGAGGGCGGCGCGACTTCCCACGTGGCGATTCTCGCGCGTGGCAAAGGCCTGCCGTGCATCGTTGCATTGGGTTCGACATTGCTGGATCAGCAGCAAGGCCAAGCGGTTGTGCTGGATGCCGATGGTGGTCGCCTCGAACTGACGCCAAATGCAGAACGTTTGGCCGAAGTGCATCAGGCGCAACTCGATCATCAACAGCGCCGCGCCGAACAACAGGCTCAGGCTCACACCCCGGCGCTGACGCTCGACGGTTTGCAAATTGAAGTCGCCGCCAATGTGGCTTCCAGCGCCGAAGCGGCTGATGCCCTGGCCAATGGCGCCGACGGCGTCGGCTTGCTGCGTACCGAGTTTCTCTTCGTCGACCGCAACACCGCGCCGGACGAAGAGGAACAGCGCGCTGCTTATCAAGCCGTGCTCGACGCCATGGGCGACAAGTCGGTGATCATCCGCACCATCGACGTTGGCGGCGACAAACAACTCGACTACCTGCCGCTACCGGTTGAGGCCAACCCGGTACTCGGCCTGCGCGGTATTCGCCTGGCTCAGGTCCGCCCGGAATTGCTGGATCAGCAACTGCGCGCCTTGCTGCATGTCAGCCCGCTGTCGCGCTGCCGGATCCTGTTGCCGATGGTCACCGAAGTCGATGAGCTGCTGCACATCCGCCAGCGTCTCGATGCGTTGTGCACTGAGCTCGGTGTGCTTGAGCGTCCAGAACTGGGCGTGATGATCGAAGTCCCCGCCGCCGCCCTGCTGGCCGAGCAGCTTGCAGAGCATGCGGACTTCCTGTCCATCGGCACCAATGACTTGTCGCAATACACCCTGGCCATGGACCGCGACCACGCCGGTCTCGCTTCGCGGGTCGATGCCATGCACCCGGCATTGCTGCGACTGATCGCCCAGACCTGCGCCGGCGCTGCGGTGCACAACCGTTGGGTCGGTGTCTGCGGCGCGCTCGCCTCCGATCCGCTGGCCACGCCGGTACTGATTGGTCTGGGCGTCAGCGAGTTGTCGATCAGCCCAGTGCAGATCGGTGAAATCAAGGACCGCGTCCGTCACCTGGACGCGAGCGAATGCCGACGCATCAGCCAGGACTTGCTCAAATTGAGCAGCGCTGCTGCTGTGCGTCACGCCTGTCACCAGCAATGGCCTCTGAGCTGAGCTCACAACAACAAAAACAAGAACCCAGGGAGATCCGCCATGTACCACTACTTCATCGAAGGCCTGCAACGCCTCGGCCGCGCGCTGATGCTGCCGATCGCGATCCTGCCGATCGCCGGCCTGTTGCTGCGCCTGGGCGACACCGACCTGCTGAACATCGCGATCATCCACGACGCCGGCCAGGTGATCTTCGCCAACCTGGCGATGATCTTCGCCATCGGCATCGCGGTCGGTTTCGCCAAGGACAACAACGGCACCGCCGGGTTGGCCGGGGTGATTGGCTACCTGGTGATGATCTCCACGCTCAAGGTGCTCGACGCGAGCATCAACATGGGCATGCTCGCCGGAATCGTCAGCGGCTTGATGGCGGGCGCGCTGTACAACCGTTTCAAGGACATCAAACTGCCGGAGTACCTGGCGTTCTTTGGCGGCCGGCGCTTCGTGCCAATTGTCACCGGCTTCGCCGCCGTCGGCCTGGGCGTCATCTTTGGCTTGATCTGGCCGCCGATCCAACACGGGATCAACAGCTTCGGTGTGTTGATGCTGGAAAGCGGCAGCATCGGGGCCTTCATTTTCGGCGTGCTCAACCGCCTGCTGATCGTCACCGGTCTGCACCACATCATCAACAACATGGCGTGGTTCGTCTTCGGCAACTTCACCGACCCGACCACGGGCGCCCTCGTGACCGGCGATATCTCGCGCTACTTTGCCGGAGACCCCAAGGGCGGCCAGTTCACCACCGGCATGTTCCCGATGATGCTCTTCGGCCTGCCCGCCGCGTGCCTGGCGATGTACCGCAATGCGCTGCCGGAACGGCGCAAAGTCATGGGCGGGATCTTCCTGTCCATGGCGCTCACCTCGTTCCTCACCGGCGTCACCGAACCCGTCGAATTCGCCTTCATGTTCCTCGCACCGCTGCTCTTTTTACTGCACGCACTGCTAACGGGTTTGTCGATGGCCGTCACCAACCTGTTGAACATCCACCTCGGCTTTACCTTCTCCGGTGGCTTTATCGACATGATCCTCGGCTGGGGTAAATCCACCAATGGCTGGCTGGTCGTGCCGGTGGGGTTGGCGTATGCGGTGATCTACTACGTGGTGTTTGATTTCTGCATTCGTCGGTTCAACTTGAAGACGCCGGGGCGTGAAGATGCTCTGAATGGCGACAAAGTAGTCATCGCCGAGAATGAACGCGCCGGGGCTTACATCAAGGCGCTGGGTGGTGCGCAGAATTTGATCACCGTGGGCGCCTGCACCACTCGGTTGCGGTTGGACATGGTGGATCGCAACAAGGCGAACGATGCGGAGTTGAAAGTGTTGGGTGCGATGGCGGTTGTGCGTCCGGGCAAGGGTGGGAGTTTGCAGGTCGTGGTCGGGCCGATGGCAGACAGCATTGCCGATGAGATTCGCTTGGCGATGCCTGCGTTGGGGCGCGCACTTGTTTCCTCCGCTCCTGCTGTTATCGATGCGCCGAAACCTGCGGCGGTGGCGAATTCAGAAGCACAGCAATGGCTGAATGCTTTGGGTGGCGGCGAGAATGTGTTGCAGATGGACTGCATCGCCATGACCCGGATCCGGCTGCAACTGGCGGATGGCAAGGCGTTGTCGGAGTGTGATTTGAAGGCGCTGGGGTGTCAGGGTGTCAGCCAGCTGGACGGTGGTGTTTGGCATCTGCTGATTGGCGACAAGGCATCGAGTTTGAATGATGCGCTGGATGCGTTGGTGAATCGCAGTGAGGTGAGTGCCAAGGTTTAGATTGTGGGTGCCACTTCTCATGATGGCGAGCGGATAAGACGCATGGAAGATTCTTTCTTGCCAACATTTCCGATGGTTAAACACCGCTCGACGGCGTTTGTTTAAAACGCCTCAAGGTTACTTCCTGCAAGCTACAACACCTTGCGTCTTTGCCTACGGCTACGCCAGAATCTGCCGGCTTGTGCGCCTTAGCCCTGGCCTCTATCGTTTCCCTGCCACTGCCCATCAGTGGTCGGGTTTAGTCGCCCGTCGTTGCTAAGTCGCATAGTTCCAATTAGTCAGGTATCCCATCCCTGTACTTATGGTGGCTGTGCGCAGGGCACTCTTGGGTGCGCCGATTTCTTAGCTCGTCGGTCGACTAACCTGTGCACAGCTGCCTCCCTTTCGTTTAGTCGCGAACTGGTTGCAGCCTCACTCAAGAGAGAGCTAAGACATGTTCAAGGTAACTCCAAATCCGCCGGATACTGATCCGGTCTCCCCATACGAACCTGATTCAAACAAACTCAACGAAGCCGCCGAGCGCGCCCTCGACCATCACTTCCCGCCAGCCGATCCCAAACCACCAAAACGCAACGGCCAGCTCTTCAGCGTCTGCCCGGGCATCCACCCTGAAACCCTTCTCGCCAATGCCTCGGAAGATTTGCTGTCCATCAGCGCCATCGCCGCCAACCTCGCCG
Organism: Pseudomonas sp. Irchel s3h14; assembly: GCF_900187425.1. Lineage (GTDB taxonomy): Bacteria > Pseudomonadota > Gammaproteobacteria > Pseudomonadales > Pseudomonadaceae > Aquipseudomonas. Next base: position 17,469 of record NZ_FYDJ01000023.1, on the reverse strand, counting down.
ACGATGTGGACGGTTCCCGCCGCTCCGTAGCCTTGGCGCTCAGCCGCATGGCTGACGGCGTGCATTTGTTGGTGGAGCGAATGCTGGATCATCTGGATGAACCCGAGATGGCGGCGATTTTCGCCAAGCTTCAAAATCGAGTCAGCTGATTCGTCAGGCATAAAAAATGGGCACCCAACCTCGTTGGCGTGCCCATTTTTTATTCCGCTCCCGCGCTACGCGGGAAGTCGGTGCGTAAGCCGATGCCCATGCCGTATTGGCGGCGGATACCTTACTGGGTTGCGCGTTGGGCTTCGATGACCCAAGCCGAGAGGGAATAAACCAAAACGCGATCCGTAGCAGCTGGCGAAGCCTGCGTTCGGTTCGGGCCGCGTTCGGACGAAGCAGTCGTGAAATCAGACGATGCGGTGTTTCAGGAAGACCGCAAACTCAGGTTTTACGACTGCTGCGCAGCCGAACGCAGGCTGCGCCAGCTGCTACGGACTGTGTCGTTCCTTAACTGATCGGCATTAGCGCATGCCCGCCTCGCTCCTCACCACTCATCAGGCCGAGCGTTAGCTCGCCAGCAGCTTTTATCCCCGTTCGGTTGCGCAGTAGCCGTAAAGCGGGACTTGACGATGAAAATTCAAGATTTGTGTATTCACAATTTTTTCACCAAGGCCAACCACCGTCTAAGCTTCAGACAAGTCCTCTCAATCTGCGTGAATGGATCAGTCGACTATGGGCGTTTTGTGGCAAACCGATCCGAGAAAAAATGTGGTTCCGACTGAACGTGTGGATGAAGCGCCTATACCTGAAAAACCCCCTCGCAGCCGTACGAAGCACGGTTGGGGGGCGTTCTGGTTGTTGTTGCTGATAATTCTGATTGTCCTCGGGCTGGCCGCGGCCAAGGAAATGCGCACGTCGAAGTTTCAATCCCGGGAACTCAGCCAATACGCCGCCACCCTGAGCTACGAGCTGAAACCCGGTCCCAGCGATGCCATTCACTATCCCGGCGCCGGTCCTTTCGACATGCGTCTGGGCTACAGCTCCATGGATGAATTCCTGCCGCGTCTGATCAAGCGTGACTATGTTGTGGCGTCCCAGACCCGGTTTTCCCAAAAGTTGATGGACTACACCGACAATGGCTTTTTCGTGCCCTACGCGGAGAAAATCCAGGCTGGATTGTCGATCACCGATTGCCGTGCGGCACCGCTTTACCAGTACAAATACCCACAACAACTGTATTCAAGCTTTGCGGCGATCCCCCCCGTGGTGGTCAACAGTTTGCTGTTCATCGAAAACCGCTTTCTGCTCGACCCCCGTCAGCCCCGGGCCAACCCCGCGGTGGATTGGCCTCGGTTCGGCATGGCGGCGTGGTCGCAGGTCGCCAAGTTATTGCACCTGCCGGGCCAGTCGGCGGGTGGCAGTACCCTGGCAACGCAACTTGAAAAGTACCGGCATTCGCCCGATGGCCTGACCGTGTCGGGCGCGGAAAAAATCCGTCAGATGATTTCTGCCAGCGTGCGCGCCTATCAGGCCGGACCGGAGACCCTCGAAGCCCGGCAGAACGTGATTCGCGATTACCTCAACAGCGTGCCCCTGTCGGCAGTACCGGGCCACGGTGAAGTGCATGGCATGGCCGAAGGTTTGCGCGTCTGGTACGGCGCCGATTTCAACCAGGCCAACGAGCGGCTGGCCAGTAAGGAGACAGATCCGAAAAGCATGTCGGAAAAAGGTCTGGCCCTGCGTGAGATGCTGTCTTTGATGATTGCCCAGCGCCGCCCTTCCCACTACCTGACCAAGGGGCACGATGAACTGGCCGAACTCACCGACAGCCACATTCGCCTGCTGGCACTGAATGGCGTGATCGATGCGCCACTCGCGGCAGCGGCATTGACCAGCAAAGTGATCTATCGCGACTGGCAGACACAGCCAACCATTCAGCCGATCGAAACCAACAAGGGCATCAGCGTGGCACGCAGTCGCCTGGGCGGGCTGCTCAACCGTCCGCTGTACGACCTCGATCGCCTTGATCTTTCCGCCACCAGCACCCTGCAAGGCGAGTTGCAAACCCAGGCTACCGAGTACCTGAAGCATCTGGCCGACCCTGTGTTTGCAGCGCAGATCGGCTTGATGGGCGAACGCCTGCTCACCCCCACCAGCACCACCCAAGTGCGCTACAGCTTCACGCTGTTCGAACTGACCCCGGACGGCTCGCGGGTGCGGGTGCAAACCGACAGCACCGACCAGCCGTTCGATATCAATGAAGGCAGCAAGCTGGAACTGGGCTCCACCGCCAAGATGCGTGTGATGACCACCTATTTGCAGATCATCGCCGAGTTGCACGATAAATACGCAACGATGACCGTCCCGGAACTGAAGAAGGTCGACGTCCCTGAACAGGACCGCCTGAGTCGCTGGGCCGTCGATTACCTGATCCAGAACAAAGACCACAACTTGCCAGGCATGCTCGGCGCGGCGCTGGATCGCAAATACTCGGCCAGTCCCGGCGAAGCTTTTTTCACCGGTGGCGGGCTGCACACATTCGTTAACTTTCGCAAAGAAGACAACGGCCGCCTCCCTACCCTGCGCGATGCCCTGCGTGAGTCGATCAACCTGCCGTTCATTCGGCTGATGCGTGACCTGGTGCGTTACACCACGTATTCCGGCGCCAATAGCAGCGCCGAATTGCTCAAGGACGACCGCGACCCTCGCCGCCAGGAATACCTGGCCTCGTTTGCCGACCGCGAAGGCACGTCGTTCCTGCTGAAGTTCTGGAAGAAGTACAAGAACAAGGACACCCAGGCTCGGCTCGAGACCTTCCTCGACAGCATGCGCCCGACCCCGATCCGCATGGCCGCGGTGCATCGTTATCTGTTGCCACAGGCCAGTCAGGAAAGCTTCAACATGTTCGTGCGCTCGCACCTCAAAGGCGCCAAGCTCACCGAAAAACTGACCGACGAACGCCTCCAACGGCTCTACGAAAGCTACGGCCCTGGCGCCTACGACTTGCCGGACCAAGGCTTCATCGCCAAGGTTCACCCGCTGGATCTATGGTTGATCGGCTATTTGTTGAACAACCCCGACGCCAAGTTCAGCCAGATCGTCAAAGCCAGCCAGTTCGAACGCCAGGAAGTCTACAGCTGGCTGTACAAAAGCCGTCACAAGGGTGCCCGCGACAGCCGCATTCGCACCATGCTGGAGATCGAGGCGTTCCTCGACATTCACCAGCGCTGGCAGAAAGTCGGCTATCCGTTCGACCACCTGGTGCCGTCGCTGGCCACGGCCATCGGCAGTTCCGGCGACCGTCCGGCAGCATTGGCGGAACTGATCGGCACCATCCTCAACGACGGCGTGCGCATGCCGACACTGCGCATCGACAGCCTGCATTTTGCAGCGAACACGCCGTATGAAACCAAGCTGATCAATAATCCGGATGCCGGTAAACGGGTGATGCCTTCCGAGGTGGCCACGGCCATGCGTGAAGCGTTGTCGCAGGTGGTGGATGCCGGTACGGCCAAGCGCGTGTCCGGCAGTTTCGTGACGCCCGATGGCAAAGCATTGGGCATGGGCGGCAAGACCGGTACGGGCGATAACCGCATCGAAGCTTTCGGTTCGGGTGGGCGAATCCTGAGTTCGAAATCCATTAACCGCACCGCAACCTTCGTGTTCTTCATCGGCGATCGTCACTTCGGCACGATGACTGCGTTCGTGCCCGGGCAATCGGCCGAAGCGTTCAAGTTCACCTCGGCCTTGCCAGTGCAAGTGCTCAAGGGGATGGCGCCGATTCTGACGCCGTACCTGCAACCGGGTGGCCACACGATGTGCCTGCCGGTCGAGACGGCGCAGCGTTGAGCGCTCCCACAGTTTTCTATCAAACTTCCGAATCCCAGATAACCGTGACATCGCCGGAATACGTATTGGTAACACCCGATACCAGCATTTTCTCGACTTCGTCGCGTCCGACTTCGAAGTGCAGCGTTCCCTCCCCACGACTCACATAAAAAGCGGGCTGGAAGAAATCAGTACCCACGCCATCCAGACGCAAGGGACGGCTTTTGACGGCTTCTCCGCCACGGCTGTTCAAGCCATAGGGCAAGCTCACGGCAATATCCAGCGCCACCGTCTGATCAGACACCGGATCCTTCAAGGCACAGGTGTTGTCAGCCTGATGCTGGCATTCCAACGTCATTTTAAAAGCCGAGGAGGACGAAATGCTGAAGGTCTGGTCCCTGAACAACCGCGTCGGTTTGCGTCCTTGATTCAGCCAGGCTTGCCAGCCGCCCTGGGGAACCAGTTCGACTTTATTACCGCCCGGTGGAACCTCGATCTTCAGCTGATGCTCCACAGTGAGGGTGAAGTTGAAGTTGAAAGTATTACCGCTCACGACATTCATGAGATCACCGAAATCGAAGTCATTACCTCGACCCACCGAATAACTCGTGCTGCCTGTGTACTGCCCGTCGGCCATCCCCAATGGATTGGGCGTTTTGAGTTCGTAGGCAAATTCAAGTGAGCGCAGAGTGAACCAATTGACGTCCATCGTCGGCTGCCGGCTGCAGGCACCCGCCCCCTCCGGCACAATCCAGAAAAAACTGGCGTCTTGGACGCCTGCCGCCAGATGGCCAGTTCTCATGCACGGGCTGGGGGCTTCCCGCCATTGTTGGTCCCAGCCCGCCCCTCCCTCCCCCAATCCCCAGGCGCTGACCCCAGGTGGTCGAGGCATTCTCCACGACGAGCCGACGCCGGCAATCCGCATTTGAACAACCTCCGTTCTGTTCGTACCGACATGATTTACCACCACGTCTTTGAACGTCGAAGGAACCTTGAACATTGCTCCTTCTCTGGGGTTTGTATGGTTGGCCAGAAAGGGCCCTGTGCTGTCTGCGGCAAACCCGTCAAATCGAAGACTGAAAATGTTCAGGCTTTGGCATTGTGCGGGAATATGAACCCGGCAAATGCTGCTTATTGGCGTGGTATTTTTAAATATGTTTTCAGTCGGTTTGTTCGCATTCGGCGCAAAAAACGCCTCGATTTCATAGACGAGGTCTTCGGCACTGGTAGCCTGCGCGTGCAGAAACAACAGCGCCCCGAGAGCAAGTACCGAAGCACGGTTCTTTGTGATTCTCTTGTTTAAATACATCATTTGGGTCCTGAAAAGCAGCAAAGTGGCCGTTCTCAAGGCGGTCTTGCGATTCACCTTCAGAGCGTTTTCCATCACGTCCAGCTAAGGCGCCAAGGCCTCGAAAATCATGTGCACGCTGCCGTAGTAACTGCCCGGCGGATAACCGTTCGGCACTTCCACTGCGGCCACTTCCAGACCTACGCGCCTGCCGGCCCGGCCATCCAGTTCGGAAATCACCTCTTCGGCGTCCACAGTCAGTCGCTTACTGTTGAACGTCACGATCAAGGGAATGTCGTCACCGGCCTGGCCATTGCTCAGATACGGCTCGACACTGAGCCTGGCGGAAATACCGCCGTGGGTATTTTTCACATCGAAGTTTTTGCGCAACGGAGCCAACCGGTTTGTTATCGGGCTATAGGGCAGCAGTTGTTGCTGATGAATCCAGCCCGGCTCCGACGGGATCACGTAAAACTCCGCGACGGGAATGGTCACCGCCACCTCGAAGATTTCCCGGAAGGTGGTCGCCTGAACGACGCCACTGACCGCTATGAGCAGCGCCAGCGATGTAGTTACGAGTGTTGCCTTGAACATGATTTGTCACCTGACACGGTCAATAAGGGCACTTGCGCAGCGAGCTTCAGCCCTTGAGTTCCAGCACCTTCGTCGCCTTGCCTTCGATCATCGTGAAGCGATATTCGCGACCGCTCTGTTTGTCGAACTCGAATGTGCGGCCCGGCAGGATGTGATGCTTGGTGGTCGGCTGGCAGTCGGATTCGTTCTTGGCCGAGCAGTCCCTGAACTCATCGATCACCACCACCGAATTGCCTTGATTGCGGATCCGGTACTGACCCGGGCCGTCATCGATCGTGCTGTCGAAGCGTGTTTGCTCGGGCCGGACAAAAAATATCGTGCCGTAACCGGCCAGCACATTGACCCCGGCTGACAGACCTTTTTTGTACGCGTCGCGCTCGTCGCTGGACACGGCGAACTCGTCTTCCTTTTCCGGCACGACAGGCACAAATCGCACCCGGAAATAACGCTCACGGTCCCGCTCGCCCATGTACACCAGACGGGTGCCCTGCATGCCGTTGGCCGGAACGATCAAGCGCGCGGGGCTGGCCATCAGACCGTTGCGGGCAGCCATTTCGACCTGAGCCGTCAGAGGGATTTCCCGCGAGGTGCCATCCGCGTCATAGACGATTTCCAGGATATTGACCTTGACGAAGGCCGTGGCATCGCCGCCGTTGAACACCCGTTTCAAGTACGTACTTTTGTCAGCGTCCAGGTAGTCGTAGACCACCCCGACATTGATCGCCGGCCCCGCATTGGCCATCAGCGGCAACCAGCCAGCAAACAGCAGTGCCCATCGATAATTCATTTTCTTGTCCTCTTGGTAGTGATCTGTGAGCAGCCTTGATTAAGTCCTTGAACCGCTCATCAACCCGGTGCATGAAGGGTGTCGGGCCCCTGCGCCAACGTATCGCTGGTGCACCGAAGATCGCCGATCAGCAACAGGTTGTTTTCAGTGCGGGCCTTGCTCGGATCAAGCCGGAATTGACACAGCAACTGCTCGCCGCGTCGTACTTCCAGCGTCGGCGAACCGGCGTTCATTTCCATGGAGAAGAAACCGTCCACTTCCGTCACCCCACGACTGGCATGATTGATGATGTGGTGCCCCTTGAGCGGCTTGCCCTGGGGGTCGAGCAACCGACCGAGCACGGTCAGGGTTTTGCTCACGGTGATCTTTCTGTAATCCACCCCGCCCTTGTTCAGGTGATAGCGGGTGCGCGGCGGCTGAATGCTCGCCGACGGCACGTGATTGCCTTCGAAGTCGAAGCTGACCGAACCGTTTTTGTAGGCGGTCAGCGGCACGTAGTTGCGGCCGGGCCGCAGCGTCGCACTGCCGCCGCTGAAGTCGTCGGCTCGCAGGGCGATCTCATCGAGATCGGTTTCCACATCAATGATCATCCCGGCGCCACCGCGGTGTTGCTCGCTGCTCATGACGATGTGCTGCCCGCCCACGGCCACGGTGCTGTCGAAGTTCAAGCCGCCGGTGTAGTTGCCGTTGTAGGACGACCGCTGGACGAAGGCATCGCCATTGAACGTGTCGGTCCTGAAACTGCCGAGTCCGGACAGGCCCACGCCATAAGTGTCGGCGAGGGCCGTGACCGAGACGTTTTGCAGAACGTGGTCTTCAAGGGTTTTGCTGTAGGTCAGCGAGCCGTTGTTGTCGCGTCCGCCCTCCCGGGCCGTACGAGTGCCGATGCTGCCCGACCATTGTTCACCCGGTCCGCCGAGCGCCACGTTGACGCTAAGGTCGACCCCGCGATTACGTTCGTCGCCACTGCTGAAACTGCCCGGCCGGTCGAATACCGAGAAGCGCCAACTGGCGTCACTGCCGAACAACCGGGTTCTTTGCGACCAGCCCAGATCAAGCGCGACACCTTCCGTGTTGCCCTCACTGTAGGAAACCCGACCATTGAATGAATTCTTGCTGCTGAGCCGATGGTTGATCGCCAGTGAGCTGTTGCTGGTCTGGCCGGTGAACACGTTGCGCTGGCGTATGCGTGTGCCGTCCGGCAAGGTTTCATACGTATTGGTGGTGTCCAGCCAACTGCGGGTGTGCGTGGCGAAAAGATTGCCTGAGCCGTAGTTGTAGAGGGCTTGCAGGTCCATGCCGGTGCCGTGGTCTTTGGTTTGATAGAGGTTGGCGTACAGGCTGGTGTTGTTGGCCAGGGTCCAGTCGATCGACGAACCATACTGCTGTTTGTCCTGCAGCTGACGCGCCGACAACCCCAGAATCACCCGCGGATGCAGCAGGTAATTGACTGCCGCACCGGCCGTCAAATCGCCATGGGACTGTTGATCCCAATTGCTCAACAATTTGCTTTCCTGGCCGGCGAACAGGCTGTAGCGCCAGCGCTCATCGTGGTTGCGCCAGTTGGTGGGTTTGTACACCAGCTCCTGGGTGGTCGAGGTGATCTGGCCGTCTTCGATCAACCGCACCTCGACTTCGTAGATGCCGCCGGGCAATGACCGCGTATCGAGGGTTTGCAGGCCAGCACCGACGGCCTGGGTGTTGATCAAGACGCCGTTGCGAAAAATCTCCACCGACGCCTGGCGGTTGGCCGTGACGTAGATCGGATAAATGCTGGGCGCCGAGCTGTTGATCGCCAGACTGTCGGAGCTGCCGTACATCAGGCCTGCTGCCGTATCGGGGCTGGCACCAAACGAGCGCAGTTGTCGGGTAAGGCCTTCGGAGTTGGGGGTGAAATAGCCGAGTCGCAGAAAACTGCCCTGCAATTCCCGCTGGCTGTATAACTCGTGAACCGCGTGATAGAGCTTGTCATCCGGGCCTCCGAGCCGGGCCAGTTGCAGGTTCACCCGCTGGGTCCAGTTACCCAGGCTGCTGCTGGCCTCAAGACCATAGCGCCCACCCAGGTCCTGATCCTGGCCGCCATTGAGGTTGAGCTGGTTGCGCACGATCAGGCCAGTACTGCCGCCGTCGGGTAATTCGTAATAACGCGGGGTCTCGGCATCGCGCTCGGCATTTTCGGTGGCCATCGAGAGCAACGAGTTCTGCAGGTTGTAATGCACCGCCTGCATCTGTTCCGGGCAGCTGCCCTGGCAGGCACCCAAGGCAACGCCTTGTTTCAGGTAAGTGGCCCAGACCTCTCGCTCACTGGCGGGGATGCGACTGTCACCAACGTCGGTAAAATCTATCAGGGTGACACGATCATCTTTGGTCAAAACGATCATCGCCTCACCGAGAAACTGCTGATCACGCTCCACCCGAACCGCTAATGGCACATCGAAGAAGTGCTCTTCGAATTCCGCCGGCAACCCTTTGGCCTGCGCAAGCAGACTGCGCGGTGTGTTGTCGTTGTTAGTGGGGGCAGCGAGGGCACTGGCACACAAAAAAAGTGCGAGCGCAGTCGCGATGGGAGTCATCGGGAACATGATCTGAAATCTCAATTACATAAGAACTCGGCGCCCACTTGTCATCCAGTGATGACAAGTGGGCAAGACCGCTGAATAAAAAACTTTATTCAAAAAGATATTTCAATTACGGCTTGATAACAGGTTCGAATATCACGGCAAAACTGGTGGAGTAATCACCCGTCTGGGTCGGTGTCGGCGTTTGGGCCTTGATGACCATTTCCCGTTGCACGCCCGGTACGGAGTCCAGTTGGTTAACGACTTCAGTAGTGGTGCTGCCCAATTCAACGCCACCAATCGTAACCGTCAATGGAATGCTGTCACGGCCGTTGTACAGCGCCGCGTCACCATCGATCAGTGCGTTGATGGCACCTTTCGGGTCGGTGTGTTTCATGTTGAAGAGACCACGTACGGTGGTCAGATCACCGCTGCCCTGCCGGGTCATGGTTTCGTCACGCCCGAAATCCGGGTTTTGCGGCGCAACATTGAACAGCGAAGTAGGAACGAACGCCTTGATGTTGATGACCTGGTTAATCGGTTCTGCGGCGAATGCCATGGACGAACCCAGTGCCAGGACGGCCAAAGGAGCAGCAAATGCGATTTTTTTGAACATCGATTAGTACCTGTTTTCTTTAAGTGATTAGATCATTGAAAGTTCAAACAACACCGACCAGGTTCGGTCATGTTTACCTGCACTTCCAACGCCAGACCATGATCGACTGTTCGCTCTGGAAAATAAGCAAGCAACTTCCGACAATCGCGTAGTTAATCGCCCCCATGACCAGCCAGAAAAAAGAACAAAAACAAGAATCACAACACAACAACTGTAGGCTGCGCCCTACCTACAGTTTTTCGGGAAAAACCATACAGCGCTTTCAACTAACAAACTTGAGGCTTTCGAGGACTTTTATAAGATAAACCCAATAATTATTATTAGAGCAATGACTTTAATTAATTCTCAACTCGCAGTCACTAAAGAATAAGCGTGCCAGGCCAATTGAAAGTCAACGCTAAGGTTGCCTGCCACTCGTCGCCTGAAAGGTGCTGCCCAAAAAACACCTTGCTTACGCCTTAAGATATATCTTAAGTTGTATCTAAATACGACGAGAGAGAAGGAAAATGAGAGACCATCATTCCCCCCACCGCGAACACAGCGACGGCCGCGACGGCTTCGAGAAACGCCCTGGCCCCGGCCGCGAACGCGGTGGACGCGGACCACGGGTGTTCGCCCCCGGCGACCTGAAATTACTGTTGTTGGCGCTGATCGCCGAGCAGCCTTGCCACGGTTATGACCTGATCCGCCAGATCGAAAGCATGTTCGACGGCGCGTACAGCCCCAGCCCCGGTGTGATTTACCCGACCCTGACCTTCCTTGAAGAAAGCGAGATGATCCTGGGCGACGCCGAGGGCGGGAAAAAACGCTACACCATCACCGATGCCGGACGTCTGTCGTTAAGCGATCAGGCGATCGCACTGGACGGCGTGCGGATGCGCATCGAGGTCAGCAAGCGCTCATTGCGCGGCCATGACCGCCCCGCCGAGATCCACGAAGCGGTGCACAACTTGCGTCATGCCTTGCAGATGCATCACGGCCGCTGGAGCCTGGAAGAAATCCTGCGGGTACGCGACCTGCTTAACAACACCGCCAAAGCCATCGTCGATGGCCCTGCCGTTCAACCCGTTCAGGAGCAAGCCGAATGACTGAAGTGATCGTGCAAACCATTCACCGTGTCAGCCACGAGATCAAACGCCGTCGCCTGGAAGTGTTGCGGGTGGTCGACCTGACCCCGCGCATGCGCCGCATCACGCTGGGCGGGCCGGAACTGGCGGGCTTCGTCAGTCTCGGCACGGACGACCACGTCAAACTGTTGTTTCCTCAAAACGCGGCGGAACAAGCCGCCCTGGAAACCCTGGTGCTCGGTGCCGGCAAAGACAACGGGCCGATGCCGGCGATGCGCGACTACACGCCGCGCCGCTACGACCTCGACACGCTGGAACTGGACATCGACTTCGTGCTGCACGGCGACGGCCCTGCCGCGACCTGGGCCGAGCAGGCCAAACCCGGCCAATTCCTGCACATCGGCGGGCCCCGCGGCTCGATGGTCGTGCCGGATATCTTCGACAGCTACTTGCTGATCGGTGACGAGACCGCCCTGCCTGCGATCGCTCGGCGGCTGGAAGGCCTGGCGGCCAATCGCCGGGCATTGGTGATTGTGGAAGTAGAGAACGGCGCCGAGCAGCAACGTCTGGAAAGCGCCGCGCAAGTCAATGTGATCTGGGTATTGCGCGAGGGCGGGAAAAACAACTTGCTGAACACCGTGAAACAGCTGCAAGTGCCGAGTGGCAATTTGTATGCGTGGGTAGCGACTGAAACCAAAATGTCGCGGCAGATACGCCGGGTGTTGCTGGATGAGCATAGGCTGGATGAAAAGTTCGTCAAAGCCGTGGGTTACTGGCGGCTGGATGACGGCGACGAGGAATAACAACCTCGACGCCCCCCTTGTGGGAGCGGGCTTGCTCGCGAATGCGGTGTGTCATTCAGCATTGATGTGATTGACACACCGCATTCGCGAGCAAGCCCGCTCCCACAGTTGTTCGGTGGTGTTCGCTAGCTCGGTTTTCGCCAGCGATCCAGTCCCACCACCAACAACGCGATCACCACAAACCCCGCCAATATCCCCGCGGCATTGAGAAACACCTGTGGATAACCCAGCGTGCTCACATCGATGAACGGGTACGGGTAAGCAGCGAGCAGATGCCCGCGCAGCAGTGCATAAGCGAAATACACCAGCGGATACATCACCCACAAGGCAATGTGCCCCAGGCGCAATGTGCCTTTGGGTACGCAACACCACCAATACACCAGAAACAGCAGCGGCATGATGTCGTGCAGCAACTCATCGGCGAGCAACTGCCAGCCTTCGGGATGCCACAGATGGCGCAACAACAGGCTGTACGCGAGCCCGACCACGGCGATGCTCACGGCAATGCCGCTACTCACCCACGGCTGCAAAAACCAGCGTCGCGCCGCCGACTCGCGGGACGTCAGCTCGCATGTCAGCACGGTCGCCACCAGCGTATTAGTCAGCACGGTGAAATAGCTGAAGAAGCTGACCAGCCCGCCGAGCAGACTGGCCGCCAGCGTCCAGCGTGAGTAGAGAATCAAGTACAGCTGAATGCTCAGTCCTGCCCAGCCAAGCACCGCCGCCACGGCCACAAATCGACGCCTCGCGGCAGAACCTGGCGTCGGTGGGTTGACCATGTTCAGACCGGGCGCTTGGTGCGCATCAGCTTCACGTACAAGCGCTCGACCTTCTCCCGCGCCCATGGGGTTTTGCGCAGGAATGTCAGGCTCGACTTGATGCTCGGGTCACTCTTGAAGCAGCGGATATCGATGCGCTCGGCCAGCCCCGACCATTCGTAGTGTTCAACCAGCGCGTTGAGGATTTGCTCCAGCGTCACGCCGTGCAGCGGGTTGTTGTTCTGTTCGGTCATGCCGGGCCTTCGAGCGGTGAAAGAATGGGAAGCCGCGCACCTTAGCCGAGGGTGTGGTCGGGTGGAAGCGCTCTGTGTGTTCCTCCGTTAAATGTAGGTGACCTGCAAAAGAACGCACCCGGACCTGCAGGAGCGAGGCTTGCCCGCGATGGCGATCTTGAGGACGCCATCGCTGGCAAGCCATGCTCCTACGGAATGCGTTGTGCCGACTGGGACTGTTACCAAATCCGAAACGCTCCATGTCAGTAAAAGCGCTTTCTCTATTTGTAACAGGACATTATCCTTGCGCCCGTCAAGCTGAAACGTTTCTTCTGCCCGCGACATACTGCCGCTTCAGTTCACTTCCCAGAAAAAGACCCAGAATTACTTCCCCTATGCCTTATCTTCAAACTTCGCGAGACAGCGCTGTCTGCACCGCTATTGCTGGTCGAAAAGCCCTGACCCTGATTGGCGGATTCACCGCGCTGGGCCTCGCCACTTGCACCCAGGCCGCTCCGGCCTTCGATAGCGAGTCGCCATGGATGCTCGGCGACTGGAATGGCACGCGCACCGAACTTTCGGAAAAAGGCTACGACTTCAAAGTCGATTACACCGGCGAAATGGGCAGCAATCTGCACGGTGGTTACGACCATGACCGCACCGCTCGCTACAGCGACCAGTTTGCCCTCGGCACCCACATGGACTTGCAGAAGATTCTGGGCTGGGACGACGCCGAGTTTCAGCTGACCATCACCGAGCGCAACGGCAACAACATCAGCAACGACCGCATCAACGATCCGCGCGTGGGCGGGTTCACCTCGGCTCAGGAAGTCTGGGGCCGTGGCCAGACCTGGCGCCTGACGCAGATGTGGTATCAGCAGAAATTCTTCGATCAAAAGCTCGACATCAAGGTCGGTCGTTTTGGCGAAGGCGAAGACTTCAACAGCTTCCCCTGCGACTTCCAGAACCTCGCGTTCTGCGGCTCGCAGGTCGGCAACTGGGTCGGTGGCATCTGGTACAACTGGCCGGTCAGCCAATGGGCGATGCGGGTCAAATATCACCTGACGCCGGAGCTGTATGCACAGGTCGGCGCCTACGAGCAAAACCCGTCGAACCTTGATCGCGACAATGGCTTCAAGCTCAGCGGCAGCGGCACCCAGGGCGCGATCCTGCCGGTGGAACTGGTGTGGTCGCCGAAGCTCAATGGCCTGCCGGGTGAATACCGCGCCGGCTATTACTACAGCAGTGCCAACGCCACTGACGCTTACAAGGACAGCAACGGTCAGCCGGCTGCCTTGAGTGGCGAGGCTTACCGCAGCGCGTCGAGCAAACACGGTGTGTGGCTCGGTGTGCAGCAGCAATTGACCAGCCGCGCCAGCGACAACTCCCGCGGCCTGAGCGTGTTCGCCAACGGCACGATGCACGACAAGAAGACCAACGCCATCGACAACTATGTCCAGGCAGGCGTCGTCTACAAAGGCTTGTTCGATGCACGCGCAAAGGACGACATCGGTTTCGCCCTGGCTCGCGTCCACGTCAACCCGGCCTATCGCAAGAACGCCGAGGCGACCAATCAGGCCCGCGCGGTCTTCGACTACGACGCCCCATCCTTCCTGCCACCGCAGGACACCGAATACAGCGCCGAACTCTATTACGGCGTGCACGTCACGAACTGGCTGACCGTGCGCCCGAACCTGCAATACATCCGCCACCCCGGTGGCGTGGACAAGGTCGATGACGCGCTGATTGGCGGGATCAAGATCCAGTCATCGTTCTAACCAACACCACAAATCCTGTGGGAGCAGAGCTTGCTCGCGATGACGGAGTGTCAGTTGACATTGGCGCTGCCTGACACACCGCCATCGCGAGCAAGCTCTGCTCCTACAAGGGTTACATCAACCCAACACTTTTTACATGAACCCTGCCCGCACCGGATCGTCATCTACAGTGAACTTGCGCGGGACTACTTAAAACGTCACGGAGAACCACACTATGAGCACTGATGGTGCTTTGAGTCGAAGCCGTCTGCTGCCGAGCCTGCTCGGTATCCTGCTTCTGCTAATGGGCCTGGCCATGCTGGCCGGGGGGATCAAGCTGAGCATGCTCGGCGGCTCGCTGTATTACCTGCTGGCCGGTATCGGCCTGGCGCTGACCGGCGTGCTGCTGATCGCTGCCCGCCGCTCTGCGCTGGGCCTGTACGCTGCGGTGCTGTTCGCCAGCACCATCTGGGCCCTGTGGGAAGTCGGCCTCGATTGGTGGCAACTGGTGCCGCGTCTGGCGATGTTGTTTGCCATCGGTATCGTCATGCTGCTGCCGTGGGTCCGCCGCCCGCTGCATCGCGGTGAGTTCAATCCGGTCGGCACGGGTGCGCTGAGCGCTGCCGTGGCGATTGCCGGTGTTGCCGCGCTCGCCAGTCAGTTCACCAACCCCGGTGAAATCAAAGGCCAACTGGACCGCGACAGCGTGCCAGGCATGACCAACACCGCCCCGGCCATGCCCGACGGTGACTGGAACTCCTACGGCCGCAGCGCCCATGGCGATCGTTACTCGCCACTGACACAGATCACCCCGCAGAACGTGAACAAGCTCGTTCCGGCCTGGACCTACCGCACCGGCGACCTGCCAGGGCCGAACGACCCGGGCGAAACCACTGCCGAAAACACCCCGCTGAAAGTCAACGGCATGCTCTACGTCTGCACGCCGCACAGCCAGGTGATCGCGCTCGACCCAGACACCGGCAAGGAAATCTGGCGTTTCGATCCGAAGCTCTCCACGCAAAACGCGGCGAACTTCAAGGGTTGGGCGCACATGACCTGCCGTGGCGTGACGTATCACGATGACGCCGCTTACGCGTCCGAGCAAAGCCCGACCGGCACTGCCAGCCCTGCGCCGGTCAGCAACGTCTGCCCACGCCGGATCTTCCTGCCGACTGCCGACACCCGTCTGATCGCCCTCGACGCCGACACCGGCAAGATGTGCGAAGACTTCGGCGACAAGGGCCAGGTTGATCTGCGCGCCAACATCGGCGGCTTCACTGCAGGCGGTTACTACTCCACCTCACCTCCAGCGGTCACTAAAGACCTGGTGGTGATTGGCGGCCACGTCACCGATAACGTTTCAACCGACGAGCCAAGCGGCGTGATCCGCGCGTTCGACGTGCACACCGGCAAACTGGTGTGGAACTGGGACAGCGGCAACCCGGACGACACCACGCCGATTGCCGAAGGCAAGGTCTACACCCGCAACTCGCCGAACATGTGGTCCATGTTCGCCGTCGACGAAAAACTCGGCATGCTTTACCTGCCGATGGGCAACCAGACCCCGGACCAGTTCGGTGGTGCTCGCACCCCTGAATCGGAACTGCACGCCGCCGGCCTGACCGCCCTCGACATCGCCACCGGCAAGGTTCGCTGGCACTTCCAGTTCACCCACCACGACCTGTGGGACATGGACGTCGGCGGCCAACCAACCCTGATGGATCTGAAAACCGCAGACGGTGTTAAACAGGCGGTACTCGCGTCCACCAAGCAAGGCAGCATCTACGTGCTGGACCGCAGCACTGGCCAGGCGATCGTGCCGATCAACGAAGTGCCGGTGCCACAAGGCGCTGTCGAAGGTGATCACACCTCGCCAACCCAGCCGAAATCCGACCTGAACCTGATGCCACCGCCGCTGAAAGAACGCGACATGTGGGGCGTCACCCCGTTCGACCAACTGATCTGCCGGATCGACTTCAAATCCATGCGCTACGACGGCCCGTTCACACCGCCATCGCTGCAAGGTTCGATCGTGTATCCAGGCAACTTCGGTGTGTTCGACTGGGGCGGCATCTCGGTTGACCCGGTGCGTCAGATTGCTTTCATGAACCCGGACTACATGGCGTTCAAATCGAAAATGATCCCGGCCGCCGAAATCGCGGCCCAAGGCCCGCGCAAAAGCGAAACCGAAGGCGTGCAGCCAAACAAAGGCGCGCCATACGGCGTCATCCTCGAACCCCTGCTCTCGCCACTGGGCCTGCCGTGCCAGGCACCGGCCTGGGGTTACGTGGCAGCGGTCGACCTGACCACCAGCAAAATCATCTGGAAACACAAAAACGGCACCGTGCGCGACAGCTCACCGGTTCCGATCCCGCTGAGCATGGGCGTGCCTAGCCTGGGCGGGACCTTCGTCACTGCTGGCGGCGTTGGTTTCCTGAGCGGCACCCTCGACCAGTACCTGCGCGCCTACGACGTGAAAAACGGCAAGCAGTTGTGGGAAGGTCGCCTGCCAGCAGGTGCACAAACCACACCGATGACCTACACCGGCAAGGACGGCAAGCAATACGTGCTTGTTGTTGCAGGCGGCCACGGGTCGCTGGGCACCAAGCAAGGTGACTACGTGATTGCGTACAAACTGTCCGAGTAAGTTTTAGCGGCGGTTAAAGGAAAGGCGACTCCTGTGAGGGGGTCGCCTTTTTTGTGGGTGATGGTTTTTGAATGCAATGCCCGAAACGGTGTCCATCTGCGAGACATTGGCCGGCTGACGCTCCGTCATCGCGAGCAAGCTCGGCTCCTACAGTGGAATGGTGTACATCTGCGAGTGATTGGTCGGCTGTCAGGCCGCCTTCGCGAGCAAGCTCGGCTCCTACAGTGGAACGGTGTCCATCTGCGAATGATTGGTCGGCTGTCAGGCCGCCATCGCGAGCAAGCTCGCTCCCACAGGGAATCGGGTAAGCCTTTCGCCCCTCACCACTCAACAGGCCGAGCGTTAGCTCGCCTGCAGCTTGTGATCTTGATCCACCCGCCCCTTCGGCAGGCTGAGTGGAGGTGTTCATCTGGGGGGTAGGCGCGCAGCGCCGTTCGACGCAGTCGAACACATCGAGAGGAGGTCGAAGCGAAGCCGACCGGAGGCGATGCCCCCAGATGAATGCCGGAACGAAGGAACGCCGAGCCTAAGCGAGGGGCCGGACG
>NZ_FYDJ01000001.1 GCF_900187425.1 Pseudomonas sp. Irchel s3h14 | reverse complement strand
TCTCGCGGAGTAACTTGTGATGCTGATAATCTTGTTGACTATCAGTCTGACTCCACAAGCACCCACACGAATTGCTTGATTCAGTTGTTAAAGAGCGGTTGGTTAAGATCTTTCGTCTCAACCGAGGCGCGCATTCTACAGCAGCCTCTGTTGCTGTCAAGCGGTTATTTTCCGAAGTTTTCAAAGTTTCCTTTGCTACTTCAACCACTTGCGCTTGCGATCTCTCGTTAGCGGGAGGCGAATTCTACAGCGTTAGTCGCTGCTGTCAACACCTCTTTTGTTCCGCTTTCGACCGAGAAGATCGAATCGTCCATCAAGCTAAACCACCCTGCCTGACCGACTCCTTCTGGGCTTCGATGACCTGAAGCAACTCGCTGTCGAAAACTGCGTAACTCATTGTTTACCAAGGAGTTTTCCGTTTCGACTGCGCCGGAAGTGGGGCGAATTATAGACTTCCAGAATCTGCCGTCAACACCTAATTTGAGCTTTATTCGGATTTGAGCGTAATACGCGCAAATGCCTTCTTCCCGGCCTGGCAAACATGGGTCGCGCCCAGTACGTATATAAAGGTGCGATCGACAACCTCACCGTCTATACGCACACCACCAGAACCTAGAAGGTCCCGCGCGACAGCCGAGTTCTTGACCAGGCCTGCCTTATTAAGGACAGCAGCGATCGGCATATCTTCAGTAGCAGTCAATTCGATCTCCGGCAGATCGTCCGGCAGCTCGCCTTCCTTCATCCGGTTACCCGCCGCACGGTGAGCATTGGCCGCAGCCTCTTCACCATGGAAACGCGCAACAATCTCTTCGGCCAGCTTGATCTTGATATCACGCGGATTGGCACCCGCCTCGACATCGGCACGGAATGCATTGATCTCATCCATGGAGCGGAAGCTGAGCAATTCGAAGTAGCGCCACATCAGCGCATCCGGAATGGAAACCAGTTTGCCGTACATGACACCTGGAGCTTCCTGGATACCCACGTAGTTGCCCAAGGACTTGGACATCTTCTTCACGCCATCCAGACCTTCGAGCAGCGGCATGGTCAGAATGCACTGAGCCTCCTGACCATATCCACGCTGCAGTTCACGCCCCATTAACAGGTTGAACTTCTGATCAGTACCACCCAGTTCGACATCCGCGCGCAAGGCTACCGAGTCGTAACCCTGAACCAGCGGGTAGAGAAACTCATGAATGGCGATTGGCTGATTGGTGGTGTAGCGCTTGTAGAAGTCGTCGCGCTCGAGCATGCGAGCTACGGTGTACTGCGAAGTCAGGCGAATGAAGTCGGCCGGCCCCATCTGATCCATCCAGGTGGAGTTGAACGCAACTTCGGTTTTCGCCGGATCAAGAATCTTGAAAACCTGGGTCTTGTAGGTCTCGGCATTCTCGAGAACCTGCTCGCGGGTAAGAGGAGGACGCGTCGCACTCTTACCGCTCGGATCGCCGATCATCCCGGTGAAGTCACCTATAAGGAAGATCACCTGATGCCCCAGCTCCTGGAACTGGCGCAGCTTATTAATAAGCACGGTATGCCCCAGGTGCAAATCCGGCGCGGTCGGATCGAAGCCTGCCTTGATACGTAGCGGCTGGCCACGCTTGAGCTTTTCGATCAGCTCGGACTCGACCAACAGTTCTTCCGCACCACGTTTAATCAGCGCTAGCTGCTCTTCAACCGACTTCATAACAGACCCGCAAGGCTCGAATTCAAAGGGAACCAACCATACAAGATCGCGCGTCAAATACAAGTTTTGCCCGGCGCACGGACGCCAATCCACGGACACAGCGTTCGCGGACTTGCTTCAGAGATGATTTGGTTATATTTTATACAGTTATTTCATCTTCATCATGTCATTCATCTTTTCCAATTCATCTTTTTCAAAGTCAAAAATTACCTATGACCAAAGAATCGTCTAAAGCGCCACCGCTTTACCCGAAGACCCACCTGCTCGCAGCAAGTGGCATCGCCGCCCTTCTGAGCCTGGCGCTTCTGGTATTCCCTTCCAGTGATGTTGAAGCCAAAAAGACGACCCTGAGTCTTGAACTGGAAAGCCCAGCTGAACAACTGACACAAGATCAAGACGCTGCCGAAGCGGTCCAAGCCACAAATGAGCCAGCAGCTTCCCCTTTTGCGCAGATCGAAAACAGCGCCGAAGAACCCCAGGAAACCGCTCAGGCCGCGCCATCGCCGGCGCCTGTGATCGAAGAAAAAAAGTCTCCAAACCACAGGGAAGTGATCGTCTCTAAAGGCGACACCCTCTCCACCTTGTTTGAAAAAGTCGGCCTTCCAGCAACTTCGGTGCATGAAGTGCTGGCCAGTGACAAGCAGGCCAAGCAGTTCAGCCAACTCAAACATGGCCAGAAACTCGAATTCGAACTGAGCCCCGATGGCCAGTTGACCAATCTGCACAGCAAGATCAGCGACGTCGAAAGCATCACCTTGACCAAGAATGACAAGGGTTATGCATTCAACCGCATTACCGCCAAGCCGACCGTGCGCTCTGCCTACGTTCATGGCGTGATCAACAGCTCGCTGTCGCAGTCCGCTGCACGCGCCGGTTTGTCCCACAGCCTGACCATGGACATGGCCAGCGTGTTTGGCTATGACGTCGACTTCGCCCAGGATATTCGCCAGGGTGACCAGTTCGATGTCATCTACGAACAGAAGGTCGTCAACGGCAAGGCTGTCGGCAACGGCCCGATCCTCTCCGCTCGCTTCACTAACCGCGGCAAGACCTACACCGCCGTGCGTTACACCAATAAACAAGGCAACAGCAGCTACTACACTGCTGACGGCAACAGCATGCGCAAGGCGTTTATCCGTACCCCGGTGGACTTCGCCCGCATCAGCTCAAAATTCTCGATGGGCCGCAAGCATCCGATCCTGAACAAGATCCGCGCTCACAAAGGCGTCGACTATGCAGCGCCTCGCGGCACCCCAATCAAGGCAGCCGGTGACGGCAAAGTGTTGTTGGCCGGTCGCCGTGGCGGCTACGGCAATACCGTGATCATCCAGCACGGCAACACCTACCGTACGCTGTACGGCCACATGCAGGGCTTTGCCAAAGGCGTGCAGACTGGCAGTAGCGTCAAACAAGGCCAGGTGATCGGCTACATCGGCACCACCGGACTTTCCACCGGACCGCATTTACATTACGAGTTCCAGGTCAATGGCGTGCACGTCGACCCACTAGGCCAAAAGGTGGCGATGGCCGATCCGATCTCCAAAGCTGAACGCGCACGTTTCCTCGCGCAGAGCCAACCGCTGATGGCGCGCATGGATCAAGAGAAATCCACGCAGCTGGCTTCGAGCAAGCGCTAAGCCATGACGCTCTATATAGGTGTGATGTCCGGGACCAGCCTCGATGGCCTGGACATTGCGTTGATCGAGCTGACTCCGACGATCAACCTGATCGCCACGCACTACACCCTAATGCCTGAATCCCTGCGCGCCGAGCTGCTTGGCTTGTGCGCCAGCGGCCCGGACGAGATTGCCCGCTCCGCCATCGCCCAGCAAAACTGG
Source organism: Pseudomonas sp. Irchel s3h14 (assembly GCF_900187425.1). GTDB lineage: Bacteria > Pseudomonadota > Gammaproteobacteria > Pseudomonadales > Pseudomonadaceae > Aquipseudomonas. Next base: position 776,204 of record NZ_FYDJ01000001.1, on the reverse strand, counting down.
GTGAACCTGGCAGCAAAGGGCATTCATACCCTCCTCGACCAACAAAAACTGAAACCCGAAGACATTCGCGCGATTGGCAGCCACGGCCAGACCATTCGCCACGAGCCGGCGCGCGGCTTCACCGTGCAGATTGGCAACCCCGCCCTTCTGACCGAGCTGACCGGCATCACCGTGGTCAGCGACTTCCGCAGCCGCGATGTTGCGGCTGGCGGACAAGGCGCCCCACTGGTCCCGGCCTTTCACGAAGCGTTGTTTGAAGAGCGCGCAGGCAATCGCGCGGTATTGAACGTTGGCGGATTCAGCAACCTCAGCCTGATTGAACCCGGCAAACCGGTAGCCGGTTTCGACTGTGGCCCGGGCAATGTTCTGCTGGATGCGTGGATTCACCAGCAACGCGGAGACAACTTTGATCGCGATGGCCAATGGGCTGCCAGCGGCAAGGTCGAACCGATTCTGCTGAATGAACTGCTGAGCGATCCATTTTTCGTGACCAAAGGCCCAAAGAGCACCGGCCGCGAAGTGTTCAACCTGCCATGGCTGACACAACATCTATCGAAACTGTCGACCTTCGCCGCCGAAGACGTGCAGGCCACCCTGCTCGAACTGACCGCCCTGACCATCGTCGAGTCACTGCAAAGCGCTCAATCAGATACCCAGGAACTGTTGGTCTGCGGCGGCGGCGCCCACAACGCCACGCTGATGGACCGCTTGGCCAGCTTGCTGCCAAACACCAAGGTCAGCAGCACCGCGGTTTACGGTGTAGACCCGGACTGGGTCGAAGCCATGGCCTTCGCCTGGCTGGCCCATTGCTGCCTTGAAGGCATCGCTGCCAATCGCCCGAGCGTCACCGGCGCAAGCGGCCTGCGCGTACTCGGCGCCATCTACCCTGCCTGACCATCCATACCAGATCCCAGACAGCAAAACGCCGCAGAGCCCTGAGGCCATGCGGCGCTTGGTGATGCGGTGACTTGCGATCAGATCGAGAACGAAGAGCCGCAGCCACACGTGGTGCTGGCGTTCGGATTCTTGATCACGAAGCGCGAACCTTCCAGACCTTCCTGATAATCCACCTCGGCACCTGCCAGGTACTGGAAGCTCATCGGATCAACGACCAGACTCACCCCTTCGCGCTCGACAATGGTGTCGTCATCGGCCACTTCCTCATCGAAGGTGAAGCCGTACTGAAAACCTGAACAACCGCCGCCCGTAACGAATACGCGCAGCTTCAAGCGATCATTCCCCTCTTCATCGACCAGGCTCTTCACCTTGTGCGCGGCACCGTGGGTGAATTGCAAAGCCGTGGGGGTGAAGGATTCGACGCTCATGCTAACTATCTCCCGGCGTTACGCCGCCATAATGCGTGATGACGCGCATTATCCGCTTCTCCTAGAAAATCGGTCAACTATTGTTACGGTATATCAATCAACCCAATCGTAAGCCCGGAATGCAAAAAGGCCCGTCAGACGGGCCTTTTTGCTGAGCAGGATAAAGCCTTACGGCAGCATGCCTGCATGAGACAGACCCAAGCGCTCATCCAGACCAAACAGGATGTTCAGGTTCTGCACCGCCTGCCCCGACGCACCTTTGACCAGGTTGTCGATTACCGACAACACCACCACCAGATCACCATCCTGTGGACGATGCACGGCAATACGGCAAACGTTGGCACCGCGCACACTGCGGGTTTCCGGATGGCTGCCGGCAGGCATGACATCGACGAACGGTTCGTTGGCATAACGCTTTTCAAACAGCGCCTGCAGATCCACGGAGCGATCCACGACCGTCGCGTAGAGCGTCGAGTGGATACCTCGAATCATTGGCGTCAGGTGCGGAACAAACGTCAGACCGACGTCCTTGCCCGCAGCGCGACGCAGGCCCTGGCGGATTTCCGGCAAGTGACGGTGACCTTTGACGGCGTAAGCCTTCATGCTTTCCGACGTCTCGGAGTACAGCGAACCTACAGACGCGCCACGACCGGCACCACTGACACCGGATTTGCAGTCAGCAATCAAGCGAGTGGTATCGGCCAGACCTGCTTCCAGCAATGGCAGGAAACCCAATTGCGTAGCAGTCGGGTAGCAACCCGGCACGGCGATCAAACGGGCCTGCTTGATTTGCTCGCGATTGACTTCCGGCAAGCCATAGACCGCCTCTTCCAGCAGTTCCGGCGCGCCGTGCGGCTGACCGTACCACTTGGCCCACTCATCAGCGTCTTGCAGACGGAAGTCCGCCGACAGGTCGATGACTTTGGTCCCGGCCGCCAACAGTTCGCCAGCCAACGCATGGGCAACACCGTGAGGCGTGGCGAAGAACACAACGTCGCAAGCGCCCAGCGTCTTGATGTCCGGAACGCTGAACGCCAGGCCATCGTAATGACCGCGCAAGTTCGGATACATATCAGCCACGGCCAGACCGGCCTCGGATCGGGAAGTGATGACTGCCACTTCAGCTTGCGGATGTTGCGCCAACAGACGCAGCAGTTCGACACCGGTGTAACCCGTGCCGCCGACGATACCGACCTTGACCATAAACCTGCCCTCAACGAACCCACTGGAAAGCCGTCGATAATAGGGCCCGTATCGTCCTGCGACAACCGGCAAGGTGACGTGCGGAGCCTCAAGCCTCTACTATTCGGGCTACCGTGAACCTGGGAATAACTAAAAAATGCTTTATCTGTGGCTCAAAGCGCTTCACATCGTCAGCATGGTCTGCTGGTTTGCCGGCCTGTTCTACCTGCCGCGCCTGTTCGTCTATCACGCCCAAAGCGAAGACACCGTCAGCAAGGAACGCTTCAGCATCATGGAGCGCAAGCTGTACCGCGGCATCATGGGGCCGGCGATGATCGCCACCTTGATTTTCGGCATCGCACTGATCGGCCTGAACCCAAGCATATTCAGTCAGGGTGCGTGGATTCACGCCAAGTTGACCCTGGTGGTGATCCTGATCGGCTACCACCACATGTGCGGCGCCCAGGTGAAACGTTTTGCCCGTGGCGAGAACACCCGCAGCCATGTCTTTTATCGCTGGTTCAATGAAGTGCCGGTTCTGATATTGCTGGCTATTGTAATTCTGGTCATCGTTCGGCCGTTCTAACTCCAATAAGCACAAATCACCGGGGTACTTCCAATGTCGCTGCCCGCTCTGCTCGAACAACGCTTGCGTCTGCCGGTGGTGGCAGCGCCAATGTTCCTGATCTCCAACCCACAACTGGTGCTCGCCTGCTGCCGTAATGGCGTGGTGGGCAGCTTTCCCGCACTGAATCAGCGCGAGAGCAGTGGCTTCAAGGCCTGGCTGGAAGAGATCGAAGCAGGGTTGGCGATACTGGATAATCCGGCGCCTTATGCGGTGAACCTGATCGTCCACAACAGCAACCCGCGGCTGCAAGCGGACCTGGATATCTGCATCGAGCACAAAGTGCCGATCGTGATCACCAGCCTCGGCGCCGTGAAAGAACTGGTCGATGCAGTGCACAGCTATGGCGGTCTGGTGTTCCATGACGTGACGACTCGTCGCCATGCAGAGAAAGCTGCCGAGGCCGGGGTCGACGGTTTGATCGCGGTGGCAGCAGGCGCCGGTGGACACGCCGGAACCTGGAGCCCGTTCTCGCTGATTGCCGAGATCCGCCAATTCTTCGACAAGACCCTGCTGCTGGCCGGCTGCCTGAACCACGGCCACGAGATTCTCGCGGCACAATTGCTCGGTGCGGATCTGGCCTACTTTGGTACGCGATTTATCGGCACCACAGAAAGTCATGCGTCTGACGCCTATAAAGAGATGCTGCTGACTTCCAGAGCGGCGGACATCGTCCATACTCCAGCGGTGTCGGGAGTACCGGCGAGCTTTATGCGTCAGAGCCTTGAGGCTGCAGGTTTCGACATGAAAGCGCTGCAAGGCAAGGGTGAGGTGAACTTCGGCTCCAAACTCAAACCCGTAAGCGATGAAGCCAAAGCTTGGAAAACCGTCTGGTCCGCTGGCCAGGGTGTCGGCGAGATCGACGACCTGCCGAGTGTCGATCAATTGGTCGCTCGCCTCGATACCGAGTACCGAAAAGCACTGGAGCTGGCGGCAGCGCTGCCCAAACGCTGGCCACGCTGACTGTAAAACTTGGTCAGTCCATTCCGACTGGCCTTACACTCCATCAGCAAGACTCCCTGAAACATTCGCGACAAGGATGCCTCGCAATGAGCGAAAACCGTTTCAAGATCGTGTTCGACGGCGCTCTGCTACCAGGTGTTGACGTCACCACCGCCAAGCTCAATCTCGCCGAGCTGTTCAAAAGCGATGTGACGGCCATCGAGCGGTTGTTCAGTGGCAGGCCGGTTGCACTCAAACGCGACCTGTCGCAGGTCGATGCGCAAACTTATCTCCAGGCGCTGACAAAAACCGGTATCGATGCCCGGATTGAATCCGAACCCTCGATCGAGCTGAACCTGTCCAACGTTCATGAACACTCCCCTGGCGTCGCGGCAGATCCCGAATCCCCTTACGCACCACCCCGGGCTACCGTTGGCGAAGTTTTGCCTGAGTTTTCCACACTCAAGCCGTTCAGCTTCGACGGCCGCATTGGCCGCTTGCGTTACCTGGCCTGGACGATGTCGCTGACGCTGGTGACCCTTGGTGTTGGCGCTGTGCTTGCTGTTTTCGGCTTGGCCCTCATCACTACGGACTCGACCGCCGGCCTGATTCTCGGTGGCTTGCTGGCCTTTATTCTCGTCGTGGCGCTCGCGTTCGTCAGCATTCAGTTCAGTGTCCAGCGTCTGCACGATATCGGCTGGTCTGGCTGGCTCTGGCTGCTGACCCTCGTGCCGTTCGTGGGCAGCATCTTTCCGTTCGTGATGATGATTGCGCCAGGTAATAACACCGCCAATCAATACGGTGCGCCACCACCGCCCAATAGCACCGCGGTCAAGGTCTTGTCTTCACTGTGGCTGGTGTTTATCGCGATCCTGTTCATCGGCGGACTGAGCGGCGGCCTTACTACCCTCCAGAGCGAATACGAAAGCGCCACCCAGAGCAGCTATGAAAGTGACTCCGTGACCACCGAAGAGATCGAAGATCAAACCGCCGTGGAAGCAGAGCCAGCGCCAAATTCGGCCGACGAAGCAGCCGAAGCAGCCCAGCCCCCTGTAGACTCTGCGAAAGAATGAACAGCGCTCCCCGTCCGTGACACCTGCGTCGCCGGCGCGGAGCTGTTGCGATGGAGAAATGCATGACCCGTTACGCTCTGATCACTGGCGCTTCCAGCGGCATCGGCCTGGCGATGGCCGAAGCGCTGGCCCGGCGCGGCCGCAGCCTGATTCTGGTGGCCCGTCAGCGTGATCAGCTGGAAAGTATTGCGATTGAACTGACTCAACGCTTTGGCGTGGAAGTGTTGTTCCGAGCCTGCGACCTCGGCGAGCCGCTACGGCTGTCCGGTTTTCTGCTGGAGCTGGAGGAAGGTGACCGACAGATCGATTTGCTGGTCAACTGCGCCGGCGTCGGCACCTGCGGTCCTTTCCTGGCTCAGGACTGGATGACCGAGCAGGACCTGATCGAACTGAACATCCTCGCACTCACTCGCCTGTGTCACGCGATCGGCAACAGTATGGCGCTGCAGGGCGGCGGTCAGATTTTGAATGTCGCCTCGGTGGCGGCGTTCCATCCCGGCCCGTGGATGAGTACTTATTATGCCAGCAAGGCTTATGTGCTGCACTTTTCCGAAGGGTTGCGCGTCGAACTGAAAAAATGCGCGGTCAAAGTGTCGGTGCTCTGCCCCGGCCCTACCCGAACGGCGTTTTTCCGCACCGCGCAATTGGACGCTGGCAAACTGATCGACAGCAAAATGCTGATGAGCCCCGAGGAAGTCGCGCTCTACACCGTGCGGGCTCTGGAGAAAAATCGCGCCATCATTATTCCGGGTCGACGCAACCGCTGGCGCGCCTTCCTGCCGCGACTCGGCTCCCGCTGGCTGACCCGGACAATCGCCGGCATGGTCAACAAGGCTTACTGCCCGCGCTGATCGCACCCTCAAGGTAAAAGGCTGGGCTCGGGCATAACCCATGGTTACACTCAGGCCAGCCCAAACAACGGAGAAAACAGCTGTGGATACTCTGTTCACCAAGATCATCAACCGGGAAATCCCGGCGAAGATCATTTACGAGGACGACCAGGTACTGGCCTTCCACGACATCGCCCCACAGGCACCGGTACATTTTCTGGTGATCCCGAAAAAAGCGGTGCGCACGCTTAACGACCTGACCGAGGACGACAAGGCATTGGCTGGGCATATTCTGTTCACCGCCCAGCGTCTGGCCCTGGAACTGGGCTGCGAAGAGGGCTTCCGCGTGGTCATGAATTGCAATCCACTGGGTGGGCAGACCGTCTATCACATTCATATGCACGTGCTGGGTCAGCGCCAGATGCATTGGCCGCCGGGCTGATTCATTACCCTCCGTTGTAGGAGCACAGCTTGCTGGCGATGGCGTCATTGAAATCGCCATCGCCAGCAAGCTGTGCTCCTACAGAAGAAGCCTGCGTCGCAATGACCCAGCGCAAACCTTCCCCGGCCGATTGGGTTAAACTGGCCGCCGAGATTCTTCCCGGAGGTCAGCATGACAACCCAACGTCACTACTCGCCGATTGACCGCCTTCTGCTGCAAGCCGATGCCGCGATGCGTACCTTGTTGCCCTTCAGTGGTCAGCCGTACCGTCCTTCGCCCGCTATCGTGCAGCCGGATGCGCAAATGAGCGACGAAGACACCCGGCACGTCGCCGGTCTGATGCGCATCAACCATACCGGCGAAGTGTGTGCCCAGGCGCTGTATCAGGGTCAGGCCCTGACCGCCAAGCTGCCGCAAGTGCGCGCCGCCATGGAGCATGCCGCCGAAGAAGAAATCGACCACCTGGTCTGGTGCGAACAACGCATAAAACAGTTGGGCAGCCACACCAGCATTCTCAATCCGCTGTTCTACGGCATGTCGTTCGGGATTGGTGCGGTGGCCGGGTTGATCAGCGATAAAGTCAGCCTGGGTTTCGTTGCCGCAACCGAGCATCAGGTCTGCAAACACCTGAACGAACACCTTGAGCAACTGCCGGCCGAGGACGAAAAGTCCCGGGCGATCCTCGAGCAGATGCGCATTGATGAAGAACACCACGCCGAAAGCGCGCTGGAGGCTGGGGGTTTCCGCTTTCCGGCACCGGTGAAGTTCGGCATGAGCCTGATGGCCAAGGTCATGACCAAAAGTACTTACCGGATCTGACCTCAGGGGCGTTCGTAGGAGCAAGGCTTGCCCGCGATGGCGATCTCAAGGACGCAATCGCGGGCAAGCCTTGCTCCTACAATTTAGTTCGGCATGTTGCGCGCGTAGAAGATTTCCAGCATTTCGTGTTTCACACGCTCGGTCACCTGAGCACGCTGCTCAGAAGACAGGTTGCTGGTGGCGTCGCCGAACAGGTAGTTATCGAGTTCGAAGTTCTTCAGCAGCATTTTGGTGTGGAACAGGTTTTCCTGGTACACGTTCACGTCGGTCATCTGGTACGCGTCGCGGGTGTCTTCGGAAAGGTAGTTCTGAATAGAGTTGATCTCGTGGTCGATGAAGTGCTTCTTGCCTTCCACGTCACGGGTGAAGCCGCGCACGCGATAATCCACGGTCACGATGTCCGAATCGAACTGGTGAATCAGGAAGTTGAGCGCCTTGAGCGGTGAAATGACGCCACAGGTCGACACATCAATGTCCACACGGAACGTCGCGATGCCATCGTCCGGATGGATTTCCGGGTAGGTGTGCACCGTGATGTGGCTCTTGTCGAGGTGGGCCAGGATAATTTCAGGCAGCGGGCCCGGGGACTCTTCGATCTGACTGTCGGTTGGGGTCACCGGCTCTTCGGAGATCAGAATCGTGACACTGGCGCCCTGGGGTTCATAGTCCTGACTGGCTATGTTCAGGATGTTGGCACCAATGATATCGACAACTTCTGTGAGGATCTGCGTCAGGCGCTTCGCGTTGTACTCTTTATTGATGTACTCGACGTAAGCCTGTTGGTCTTGCGGGGTTTCCGCGTAGCAGATGTCATAGATGTTGAAGCTCAAGGTCTTTGTCAGGTTATTGAACCCGTGGAGCTTGAGTTTGCTTTTCACCGTTAAAGACTCTCTATGTATTGCGGCCCGGCCGCATGATCAAGCATGCCCGTCAGATGCGAACGACACACCTGCGTAGGACGGTTAACACCTCTTCGCAATGGCGACTCTGGTTGTCTGTTCGGGTGCGCGGCCTGTCGGCGGACAGGCCACTACCCTGAAAAAAGTGGCGCATTGTGCAGACGTCAGCTTGGGATCGCCACAGTCTGCACTGCCTTTATGATAGTTGAATGTCGATTCAACCGAGCTCGATGATCTCGTAGTCGTGTGTGATCTCTACGCCCGCCGCACCCAGCATGATCGACGCCGAGCAATACTTCTCGGCAGACAGCTCGATGGCGCGTTTGACCTGGGCTTCTTTCAAGCCTCGGCCCTTGACCACAAAGTGCATGTGGATCTTGGTGAAAACCTTCGGATCTTCGGTGGCGCGCTCGGCTTCGAGGAAGGCTTCGCAGCTTTCAACGGCCTGACGGGACTTCTTGAGGATGCTGACCACGTCGAAATTGCTGCAACCGCCAACACCCAGCAGGAGCATTTCCATCGGCCGGACACCCAGGTTGCGACCGCCGGCATCGGGCGGACCGTCCATGACCACGACATGACCGCTGCCGGATTCGCCGAGGAACATGGCTTCGCCAGCCCATTGGATGCGTGCCTTCATCGCCAAGACTCCACTGTATAAAAAAGGGTCGCCAGCTTAGCACAGGGGCCTTGATTGACGGCGTCTCGCCTTCCTACGACGCAAGCCGCTGCGCTGTAGGTAAATTCTCGAATATTGCAGGAAGTGTCTGTTAAGCTGGCGCCAATTCACTGGCGCATAGCCAGCTTTGTAGCAACCTCAGCGACTCATAAGAAAACCAAACACACCGTGAAGTCTTTTCGGGATACAACCATGGTTGCTATTACCCCAACACCCAAAATCAAGAACCTCGACAAACTGTTGATGCACTGCCAGCGCCGTCGCTATGCGGCCAAAAGCAACATCATTTGTGCCGGCGACCGCTCGGAAACCCTGTTCTTCATCATCAAGGGTTCGGTCACCATCCTGATCGAGGATGACGACGGCCGCGAAATGATCATTGCCTACCTGAACTCCGGAGACTTTTTCGGTGAGTTGGGCCTGTTCGAACAGGCTGGCCTGGAACAGGAACGCAGCGCCTGGGTGCGTGCCAAGATCGAATGCGAAGTTGCGGAGATCAGTTACGCGAAATTCCGCGAACTGTCCCAACAGGATCCAGACATTCTTTACGTGCTCAGCGGACAAATCGCACAGCGCCTGCGCAACACCACCCGCAAAGTGGGTGACCTGGCATTCTTCGACGTTACCGGCCGCGTCGCACGCTGCCTGCTGGAACTGTGCAAGCAGCCGGATGCGATGACTCACCCGGATGGCATGCAGATCAAGGTGACCCGTCAGGAGATTGGGCGGATTGTCGGTTGTTCACGTGAGATGGTCGGTCGCGTACTCAAGGATCTGGAAGAACGCAACCTGGTGGACGTCAAAGGCAAGACCATGGTGGTCTTCGGTACGCGTTAAACCCTGAACATGTCTGCCAGCAACTGGCGGTACAACGTGTCGAGTCGCCCCAACGCATCAGGTGCTGCATATTCTTCATGAAGAGCAATGTGGCTCTCGGCGCGAACTCGCTGCTCCAGGCCACAGGCTTCATTGAACCGGTTAACCGCCGCAACCATCGACTCACGCTCGTTATCGAGCAACAAAGCACCGTGCACCAACCCTACCGGACGCGTACCGCCCTTGCTCTGGCGCCAGCGTTGAGCCGTGCCGACCATCTTGCGTCCATCAAGGTTGACGTTGAAACGCCCATCACAGAACGCACCCTCTATTTCGCCCAAAGATGAAACGCCGCCCAGTTCATCGAGTAGCTGACAAATCGGATCGCACAGCCGGCGATAACCGGTTTCGATGCGGTTCTGGTCACTCTCGCTACGCGGTGGTGCGTAGACCAGCGCGATGTTGATCGTTGAGGCCGATTGCGGCACCGGTTCACCGCCGGTTTCACGCAACAACACCGGCCAACCTGCCGCCGCCGACACTTCACACGCAGCCTCGAACCCAGGCAGACGATTCAACCGTCGCGGCATGACCAACGCCTTATCACTGGGCTGCCAGTACAGCAGGCCAAACTCCGAATCGCCGGTGCACACATGGGCCAACAGATCCTGCTCGGCGAGCAGGCCGGCTTCGACGGTCAAGGCGATGGGCTGGGTCATGGCAGTAGACATCCTTTGTTTGGGGTATAAAAAAGCCGGCATCGCCGGCTTCTTCATTAAGTCATGTTCAGTCGAGTGTAGAACCGCTCACCGCGATACCACGCTCAGGAAAGAACAGACGCTGTAGTTCGGTGCCCGGGCTTTCGGCGCGCATGAACGCTTCGCCAACCAGGAACGCGTACACATCGCTGATTTCCATCAGCTCGACATCGGCCCGGTTGAGAATGCCACTTTCGGTGATCACCAAGCGATCACGCGGGATACGCGGCAACAGATCGAGGGTGGTTTCCAGATTGACTTCGAAGGTGTGCAGGTTGCGGTTGTTCACGCCGACCAACGGAGTGTCGAGGGTTTTCAAGGCCCGCTCCAGCTCGTCGCCATCGTGAACTTCCACCAGCACATCGAGGCCGACACTTTTGGCCACGGCCGCCAGCTCGGCCATTTTCACGTCATCGAGTGCGGAGACGATCAACAGCACGCAGTCCGCGCCCAACGCTCGGGCTTCAATGATCTGGTACGGATCGATCATGAAGTCCTTGCGGATCACCGGCAGATTGCACGCCGCCCGCGCCTGTTGCAGATACGCATCGGCGCCCTGGAAATAATCGATATCGGTAAGCACTGACAGGCAGGTCGCGCCGCCCTTCTCGTAACTCTTGGCGATGTCGGCGGGAATGAAATTCTCGCGGATAACGCCTTTGCTCGGTGAAGCTTTCTTGATTTCTGCAATGACCGCTGGCTGCTTGAGCTTGGCCTGAGCCAACAATGCCTTGGCAAAACCACGGGGTGCATCGGCCGCCTTGGCCAGACTTTCCAGCTCCGCCAGGCTTACGCGAGCGCTACGCTCGGCGACTTCCTGGACTTTACGGGCCAGAATGTTTTCCAGAACCGTCGGTACACTCATCCCTCATTCTCCACTTTGAATACCGCGGTAAATGCACCCAACTCCTCCAGTTTTTCCCGAGCGAGGCCTGTGTGCAGCGCATCGTGCGCCAGGGCAACGCCTTCTTTCAAACTGCTGGCATGGTCGGCGGCGTACAGCGCGGCACCGGCATTGAGCACAATCATTTCCGCGGCTTTCTGACCGTTCTCGGTCTTGCGCTTACCCAGGGCATCGCGAATCAACTCCAGCGAGGCCGCCGGGCTATCCACTGCCAGACCGTGCAGGCTCTGGCTTTTCATGCCCAGGTCTTCTGGCTCGACCCAATACTCGGTGATCTGGTCATCCTTCAATTCCGCCACGAAGGTTGGTGCTGCCAGACTGAATTCGTCCAGGCCATCCTTCGAGTGCACCACCAGCACGTGCTTGCTGCCCATACGCTGCAAGACCTCGGCCAACGGCCGGCACAACGCCTGATTGAATACGCCCACCACCTGATGCTTCACGCCGGCCGGATTCGTAAGCGGGCCGAGCATGTTGAACAACGTGCGCAAGCCCAGCTCCCGGCGCGGGCCGGCGGCGTGCTTCATGGCGCTGTGATGGGTTTGAGCGAACATGAAACCGATGCCGACGTTGTCGATGCAGCGTGCTACCTGTACTGGCGTCAGATTCAGGTAGATACCCGCCGCTTCCAGCAAATCGGCGCTGCCGCTTTTGCCCGAGACCGCACGGTTGCCGTGCTTGGCGACGGTGCAACCGGCCGCCGCGACCACGAACGAGGAAGCCGTCGAGACGTTGAAGATGTTCGCACCGTCGCCGCCGGTACCCACCACATCGACGACGCCGTCGAGGGTCTTGAGTTCGACCTTGTCTGCCAGCTCACGCATGACCGACACGGCGCCGACGATCTCGTCGATGCTTTCACTCTTCATGCGCATGGCCATCATGAACGCGCCGATCTGCGCATCCGTGCATTGACCGGTCATGATTTCGCGCATGACATCGCGCATCTCATCGGTGCTGAGGTCGAGCTGTTCGACGATACGGCTCAGGGCTGTCTTGATATTCATGAAAAGTCCTTAGCGCGTGCCGCCAGTTTGTTTGAGGAAATTAGCGAACAGCTCGTGGCCTTGTTCGGTGAGGATCGACTCAGGGTGAAACTGCACGCCCTCGATGTTCAGTGTCTTGTGGCGCAGCCCCATGATCTCGTCGACTGAGCCGTCTTCAAGCTGAGTCCAGGCGGTCAGTTCCAGGCAATCGGGCAGGGTTTCGCGTTTGACGATCAGTGAATGATAGCGGGTGACCGTCAGCGGATGGTTCAGGCCTTCAAATACGCCTTTATCCTCGTGGAACACCGGGCTGGTTTTGCCGTGCATGACCTGACGGGCGCGCACCACATCGCCGCCAAAGGCCTGACCGATGGACTGATGCCCGAGGCAGACGCCCAGAATCGGCAATTTACCGCCAAAATGTTTGATCACATCAATCGACACGCCGGCTTCGTTCGGCGTGCAAGGGCCGGGCGAAACGACGATCCGCTCTGGGTTGAGGGCTTCGATTTCGGCAATGGTGAGCTCATCGTTGCGCACGACTTTGACCTGGGAGCCGAGCTCACCGAGGTATTGCACAACGTTGTAAGTAAAAGAGTCGTAGTTATCGATCATCAGCAACATGGCTTAAGAACCTCTTGAATTTACTGACTTTGAATACAGCCTTCGAATGATTTACCCGCAGCGTCCTGCACTTTGTCAGTCGCTGGAGTCGCGCTGCAAAGCGGTTTGTCTTGCGGGTAAAGAAGGCAAAGCGGTAAAGATCCGGCCGGGCCGGCAGAAGGATTCAGGCGCGCCAACGCCAACGGGCGTGTGCCTTGATGACTTGATCCAGAAGTTTGCTGACGATCAACACGGGGAAGGTCTCATTTATACGTCTCGGCACAGTAACTTAGCTGGGCAGAGCGTGCAATATGGGGCGATCGAAGCTCTTGAAACAATTGACGGGTTCGCGCCGAACGGCAACAGGCCCTATAGTTTTTGGCACTATCGTTCTGCCCACTACAACAATAACAAAAGGACTTGCTCATGATCAGACAGACGTTGGCTGTACCGCTTGCCGGCTGCTTGCTCGCCATGGCCTGCACCCAGGCGATCGCGGCGCCCAACCCTTATTCGAATTTCATCGTCTTCGGCGATAGCCTCAACGATGCCGGGCAGTTTACCGACACGGGCGGCCCTCCCGGCTCGACCGTGCGCTTCACCAACCGGACCGGCCCGGTTTACCAGGACGGCAGCGGCGAAGTCTATTCCGCCAACTCGACGCAATTACTGGGTGGAAGGCTCGGGTTTTCACCGGACCAGACGGCTGCTTCAACCTCAGCGGAGCGGGCGAACCAGGGTCTGCCGGACGGTAATAACTGGGCCGTTGGCGGATACCGCACCGACCAGATCCTCACCTCGATCACCACCGCATCCGCCACGGGCGAACGCACACGCCCGGGCTATCTGCCGACAAACAACTTCAGCGCCGATCCGAATGCGCTGTATTACATCTCCGGGGGTGGTAACGATTTTCTTCAGGGACGTGTACAAAGTGGCGCTCAGGCGAATGCCGCTGCGGATCGACTGGCCAACAGCGTCCAGGTTCTGCAAACCGCCGGCGCCCGGTACATTATGGTCTGGCTCCTGCCCGACCTGGGTTTGACGCCCGCCATCAATGGCACGCCCCAGCAGACACCCACCTCACTACTGAGCTCTGCCTTCAACCGGCAACTGGTCACTCGACTGGCGGGGATCGATGCCGAAATCATCCCGTTGAACATTCCGCTGCTGTTGCAGGAAACCTTCGCCGATCCGGCTCGATTCGGTTTTGCTACCGGCCAGAGCCTGACGGCGACTTGCTTCAGCGGTAACAGCTGCACCGAAAACCCTACGTATGGCATCAACAGTGTCACCCCGGACCCCAGCAAGCTGATTTATAACGATGGGGTTCATCCGACCGAAGCCGGGCAAAAACTGATTTCCGACTACGCCTACTCCCTACTGGCTGCGCCGTGGGAGCTGACATTGCTGCCAGAAATGGCCCACGCCACTTTGCGTGCGCACCAGGATGAACTGCGCAGCCAATGGCAATCTGACTGGGAGAACTGGCAGGCGGTCGGCCAATGGCGCGCCATTGTCGCCGGTGGCGGACAGCATCTGGATGTCGATAGCCAAAGCAGCGGAGCCAGCGCCGACGGCGACGGTTACAACCTGAACATCGGCGGCAGCTATCGTCTCAATGACGCCTGGCGCGTCGGTGTGGCGGCGGGCTTCTATCGTCAGAACCTGGAAGCAGGCAATAACGATTCGGACTACAAACTCAACAGCTACCTGGCCACCGCCTTCGCCCAGTTCCAGCAGAATCGCTGGTGGGCCGATGCCGCGTTGACCGGCGGCAAGCTGGATTACGACAACCTCAAACGCAAATTCGACCTGGGTGCCAGCGAAGGAGCGGAGAAAGGCGATACCGATGGCGATCTCTGGGCCTTCAGCACTCGCCTTGGTTACGACATTGCGCAACCAGGTAGCGAGTGGCACTTGTCGCCGTTCATCAGCGCCGATTATGCAAAAGTGGAAGTCGACGGCTACTCGGAAAACAGCACTCGTTCCACAGCGCTGACCTTTGATGATCAGACTCGCGATTCAAAACGTCTGGGCGCCGGTCTGCAGGGTAAGTATCAGATCACCGCACAGACTCAAGTATTCGGCGAATACGCGTATGAGCATGAATACGAGGATGACACTCAGAAAGTAAACATCGCGCTCAACAGCCTGCCGTCCCTGGACTTCAAACTGGACGGTTATACACCGCAAAGCCACTTGAATCGCGTGAGCCTGGGGGTCAGCCACAAGTTGACGGCCGATCTGGCGCTGCGTGGCGGATACACGTTCCGCAAGGATGATGACTTTACCCAGCAAGGGCTTACCGTTGGGGTTGCGCTGGACTTCTGATCCGGCAAACAGCAGACACAAAAAACGCGGCGCCCTCACAGGTGCCGCGTTTTTTTATGGTGCGGAGGTCTTTGTGGGAGCGGGCTTGCTCGCGAAGAGGCCAGCACAGCCAACATTGATGTTGTCTGACCCACCGCTATCGCGAGCAAGCTCGGCTCCTACAGGTCCGGGGTTTGTTCGGCAAGGGCCACTGCACGGAACATCGCGCGGCGCTTATTCAGGGTTTCTTCCCATTCCAGCGCCGGCACCGAGTCGGCAACGATACCGCCACCGGCCTGCACGTGCAGTTCGCCGTTCTTGATCACCGCGGTGCGGATCGCGATCGCGGTGTCCATGTTGCCGTTCCAGGCGAAGTAGCCGACGGCGCCGCCGTAGACACCACGCTTGACCGGTTCCAATTCGTCGATGATTTCCATCGCGCGAATCTTCGGCGCACCAGACAAGGTGCCCGCCGGCAGAATCGCCCGCAGTGCGTCCATCGCCGTCAGCCCGGCCTTCAGTTGGCCGGTGACGTTGGAAACGATGTGCATCACGTTGGAATAACGCTCGATGACCATTTTTTCGGTGAGTTTCACCGAACCGATTTCCGAAACCCGACCGGTGTCGTTTCGACCCAGGTCGATCAGCATCAAGTGCTCGGCAATTTCCTTGTGGTCGGACAGCAGGTCTTTTTCCAGTGCCAGGTCGGCCTCTTCGTTGGCGCCACGCGGACGGGTGCCGGCGATCGGGCGCACGGTGATCAGGTTGTCTTCGACCCGCACCAGCACTTCCGGCGAACTGCCGACGACGTGGAAGTCGCCGAAGTTGAAGAAGTACATATAAGGCGTCGGGTTGAAGCAACGCAGCGCCCGGTACAGATCGATTGGCGCAGCCTTGAAGTCGATCGACATGCGCTGGGACGGCACAACCTGCATGCAGTCACCGGCCAGGATGTATTCCTTGATGGTGTCGACGGCTTTTTCGTAATCGTCCTGGGTGAAGCTCGAACGGAACACCGGATCAGCAGACTGTTGCTTGCTGAAATCCAGGCCACGGCGCGGGGTAATCGGCTGACGGAGTTTTTCCAGCAGCTCTTCCAGACGCGCCTGACCTTGCTCGAATGCATCGTCCTGCGAGGGATCAGCCAGGACAATCGCGTGCATCTTGCCGGCGAGGTTGTCGAATACCACTACCGCGTCAGAAACCATCAGCAGAATGTCCGGCACGCCCAACGGGTCCGGGTTCGGGCATTTGCCCAGACGCTTCTCCACATAGCGCACGCAGTCATAACCGAAGTAACCCACCAGGCCGCCATTGAAGCGCGGCAGGCCAGGTATGGTCGGCACGTTGTAGCGGGCTTTAAATTCTTCGACGAAGGCCAGTGGATCTTCAGCTTCGTGGCTTTCGATCTCGATGCCGTCGTGGGTCACGCTGACGTGATGGTCGTGAACCCGCAGCACGGTGCGGCACGGCAGGCCGATGATCGAGTAACGCCCCCACTTCTCCCCGCCCTGCACCGATTCCAGCAGGTAGGAGTTGGGCTCGTCGGCCAGTTTCAGGTAGATCGACAGCGGCGTGTCGAAGTCAGCCAGGGTTTCGCAGGCAAGCGGGATGCGGTTATAGCCGGCAGCGGCCAAACGCAGGAATTCTTCGCGGATCATGGGGTAGCCTCGTGGCTTGAGGGTCTAACAGTCAGGTATGCAAACGCGCCGGTATGCCGGCCAGGAACAAGTCAGGCGCGCCAACGCCAGCGGGCCAGGGCCTTGATGACTTTCATCCAGAGTTTGCGAGTGACCACCACGATGGCGTTTCCAGAAGGGGGTTGAACAGCGTCGGGCAACGTTATCTCAGCGGCCGGATCCAGGCAACCGCGAATTAACTTGCGCAGATCGTCGATCACCAGCGCCGGCGACTCTTCGGCAATCGGCCGGCCGTGGTTATAACCGTAACTGAGCGCCACGCATTTGACCCCCGCCGCTTTCGCCGCCAGCACATCGCTGCGCGAATCGCCGACGAACAAGGATTGCGACGCCGGGATATTGGTCATTTTCATCACGAAAAACAGCGCTGCCGGGTCTGGCTTTTTCTGTGGCAGGGTGTCGCCGCCGATGATCAAACGGAAATAACGACCGATTTTCATCTGATCCAGCAGCGGCGCGACGAAGCGCTCCGGCTTGTTGGTGATCAGCGCCATCTCGACGCCCTGCTTGTGCAGCCATTTCAGGGTGTCGCGCACGCCGGGGTAAACCACCGTCAGCTCGTGACCGTCCTCGTAAAAGCCGTTGAACAGCTCCAGGGCATGCTCGGCCTCGACCTCATCGACACCCTCGCCGTCGATGTGATTGGCCAAGGCCCGGCGTACCAGCGTGTGCACGCCGTTGCCCACCCACTCACGCACCGATTCGATGCCGGCAGGTTGACGCCCGAGTTTGAGCAGCATGTTATCCACAGCCGCTGCGAGGTCAGGGACCGAATCGACCAGCGTGCCATCCAGATCGAACATCACCAGCCGCGGCAGAGACCCCGGGAACAGCTGCTCAAAGCCACTCATGGGCGGGCCAGCGCCAGTTCGGAACGCATCTTTTCAATCACCTCTTGGTAGTTCGGTGCATTGAAGATCGCCGAGCCGGCGACGAAGGTGTCAGCGCCAGCAGCGGCGATTTCACGAATGTTGTTCACGTTCACGCCGCCGTCGATTTCCAGGCGGATGTCACGCCCGGAGGCATCGATCAGCGCCCGCGCTTCCCGCAGCTTGTCGAGGGTGCCGGGGATGAACTTCTGCCCACCGAAGCCTGGGTTGACGCTCATCAGCAGGATCATGTCGACCTTGTCCATCACGTACTTGAGCACGTCCAGCGGGGTCGCCGGGTTGAACACCAGGCCCGACTTGCAGCCACCTTCGCGGATCAGTTGCAGGGAACGGTCGACGTGCTGCGTGGCTTCCGGGTGGAACGTGATGTAGGTCGCGCCGGCTTCGATGAAGTCACCGATGATGCGGTCCACCGGGCTGACCATCAGGTGCGCGTCGATCGGCGCAGTCACGCCGTACTTGCGCAGTGCGGCACACACCATCGGGCCGATGGTCAGGTTCGGCACGTAGTGGTTGTCCATGACATCGAAGTGCACGAAGTCGGCGCCAGCGGCCAGGACGTTGTCCACTTCTTCACCCAGGCGGGCGAAGTCGGCGGAGAGAATCGACGGAGCAATTACGAAGGGCTGCATGACGCACCTTTTTTGAGCAGAATCACGATGGCGCGCATTGTATACCTCATGCTTTGACCCGCGCACCGTGGCCGCGATGATCAGTACGCCGCTCGGTAGATCTTCTCGATATCGACGGCGCTCAATTTGCGCGGATTGTTACGCATCAGGCGCTCAATCCCCGCCGCCTCCACCGCCATGGCCGGGATGGCATCTTCTGGAACGCCGAAGCTGTGCAAGCCCGGCGGGATTTCCACCGCAGCGCACAACTCGGTCATCGCCTCTACGGCCTTGTCCGCCGCATCGTTGGCGCTCAGATGAGCGGTCTTCACCCCCATGGCCTCGGCGATATCTTGCATGCGCTCCACGCAGGCCATTTTGTTCCAGGTCATGACATACGGCAGCAGCAAGGCGTTGCTGACGCCATGGGCAATGTTGTAACGGCCGCCCAGCGGATACGCCAGCGCGTGCACCGCGCCGACCCCGGCATTACCAAACGCCATACCGGCCATCAGGCTGGCGGTGGCCATGTCTTCGCGGGCCTGGAGATTGGACGGATTGGCGTAAGCCTTCGGCAGCGCCTTGGCGATGAGCTTGATGGCGCCGATGGCCAGCGCGTCGGTAATCGGTGAGGCG
The DNA here is from genome assembly GCF_900187425.1 of Pseudomonas sp. Irchel s3h14. Taxonomy (GTDB): domain Bacteria; phylum Pseudomonadota; class Gammaproteobacteria; order Pseudomonadales; family Pseudomonadaceae; genus Aquipseudomonas. The sequence continues at coordinate 757,171 of NZ_FYDJ01000001.1, read as the reverse complement.
TTCAACGACAGATAGGATTCGATGGCGTGCACCAGTGCATCGACGCCACTGGCGGCAGTGACACTGCGCGGACAGGTCAGGGTCATTTGCGGGCTGACCAGCGCCACGTCCGGTAATAGATAGTCGCTGACGATGCCTTTTTTCAGCTGCGCGACCTTGTCGGAGAGGATCGCCACGTTGGTGACTTCCGAGCCGGTGCCGGCGGTGGTCGGAATGGCGATCAGCGGCGGGCCTTTGCGCGGCACCTGATCGATGCCGAACAGATCCTCCAGCGCCCCGTGATAGCCGGCGTAGGCCGCGACACTTTTAGCGATGTCGATGGCACTGCCGCCGCCCAGGCCGATCAGTCCGTCGTGACCGCCCTCGCGGTAGACCCGCATGCAGTCTTCGACGATGGCGATTTCCGGGTCTGGCAACACACGGTCGAAAATTTCGTAGGTTCGGTCGCCCAACTGCGCCAGCGCCAGCTCGACCGTGCCGGACGTGACCAGTGCGGCATCGGTGACGATCAGCGGGTTGTCGATGTCCAGGCGTGTCAGTTCAGCCGCCAGCTGCTCAATGGCACCTGCGCCGGTGATCAGTTTGTGAGCGATTTTGAAAGAGGAAAGACTCATGTGCGCAGCCTCTTATATATAGGGGAGCTGGGCACAAGAGTAGCTGGGGATTGGGGTTTGTCTGCTATTCAGGCCATGAATGACCATACCCGCAGCATGATCGTTCCCACGCTCCGCGTGGGAATGCCTCAACGGACGCTCCGCGTTCGGCTCTCGATGGGACGCGGAGCGTCCCGGGCTGCATTCCCACGCAGAGCGTGGGAACGATCATTGCGGGTGAGTTAGACCTGGGCGGTGCGCAGTTTTTCGCTTCGGCCACGCAGCCATTCCAGGGTCAGCAGCAGGATCACCGAGAATGCGATCAGCAGGGTCGCTGCGGCAGCAATCGTCGGGCTGAGGTTTTCGCGGATGCCGCTGAACATCTGCCGTGGCAATGTCGCTTGTTCGGGACCGGCGAGGAACAGCGTCACCACCACTTCATCGAACGAAGTCGCGAAGGCAAACAGCGCACCGGAAATCACGCCAGGCGCAATCAGCGGCAGGGTCACCCGACGGAACGCCGTCAGCGGCGAAGCACCCAGGCTCGCAGCAGCACGCACCAGGTTTTGGTTAAACCCCTGCAACGTCGCCGATACCGTGATGATCACAAACGGCACACCCAACACCGCATGCACCACGATCAGCGAGAAGAAGCTGTTACCCAAACCCAGTGGCGCGAAGAACAGATAGCTCGCCACACCGATGATCACCACCGGCACCACCATCGGCGAAATCACCAGCGCCATCACCAGCGCCTTGCCGGGGAAGTCGCCCCGCGTCAGGCCGATTGCCGCCAGCGTACCGAAGATCATCGCCAGCACAGTCGCCGCCGGGGCAACGATGATGCTGTTCTTCAGTGCTCGCATCCATTCCGCCGAGGCGAAGAAGTCCTGATACCAGTGCAGCGAGAAGCCTTGCAGCGGATAGACCAGGAAACTGCCCGAGTTGAACGACAGCGGAATGATCACCAGCACCGGCAGGATCAGGAACAACAAAATCAAGCCGCAGAGAATCCGCAAACTGTAGAACCACACCCGCTCAATGGGCGACATATAAGGACTCAGCATTTCGTTCTCCCCTTAGCTCAGGCGCAGGCGACTGGCGCCCACCAGCCAGCTGTAAATCAGATAAAGCACCACGGTCGCCAACAGCAGCAGCCCACCGAGTGCGGTCGCCATGCCCCAGTTGATGCTGGTGTTGGTGTAGAAGGCGACGAAGTAACTGACCATCTGATCGTTCGGGCTGCCCAGCAACGCCGGGGTGATGTAGTAGCCGATGGCGAGGATGAACACCAACAGGCAACCGGCGCCGACACCGGCATAGGTCTGCGGGAAGTACACCCGCCAGAAACTGGCGAACGGGTGGCAGCCGAGGGAAATCGCCGCACGCATGTAGGTCGGCGAAATGCCTTTCATCACGCTGTAGATCGGCAGAATCATGAACGGCAGCAGGATGTGCACCATGGAGATGTAAACCCCGGTGCGGTTGAACACCAGCTCCAGCGGTTTATCGATGATGCCCATCGCCATGAGGCCGCTGTTGATCAAGCCACCCGATTGCAGCAACACGATCCACGCGGCGACCCGCACCAGGATCGAGGTCCAGAACGGCAGCAGCACCAGAATCATCAGCAGGTTGCTTTGACGTGACGGCAAGTTCGCCAACAGGTAGGCCAACGGATACGCCAGCAGCAGGCAGATCACGGTGATGATCAGCCCCATCCAGAACGTCCGGGCAAAGATGTCGAGGTAGATCGCCTGATCGGGCGTGGCCGGGGCGATTTCGCCGAGGTCGTCGATACGGTGATCGACCGCCGCCAGCAAGTAATAAGGTGTGATGTTGCTGGTGTTGCGGCGCACGGCTTGCCAATAGGCCGGGTCGCCCCAGCGCTCGTCGAGACCTTCCAGCGCTTCTTTATAAGAGGCCGGTTCGGTGGCGAACGGTAAGGCACGTGCAGTTTTGGTCAGCAGGCTGCGGTAGCCGGCCAACTCCATGTTCAAGCGCTTGGACAGGTCGCCCAGAGTCTGATTCTTGCGGGCTTCAGCGAGGTCTTCGCTGGCCGCCTTGTAAACCGGTTCAGCGGGCAAGCCTCGGCCATCCCAACTGGCGATAGCCGCCACAGTGCGCGGCATGCCGCCGACCACTTCCGGGTTACCGACGCTTTTGTAGAGCAGCGCCACGATGGGCACCAGGAACACCAGCAACAGAAACAGCACCAACGGCGCGATCAAGGCTTGTGCTTTCCAGCGGTTGATCCGCTCGGCGTGCTTGAGCCGCTGCTTCAAGGTGGGGTCAGTGCCCGCGTTCAGGGGAATGGCGGTGGCCATGGCGTACTCCGGAAATCTTTGATCGTTACAGAGGTGGCAAACGCCGCCTCGAACTTTGGGTGCTGATCGTTCCCACGCTCTGCGTGGGAACGCATCCAGTGACGCTCTGCGTCACAGGGACGCGGAGCGTCCCGGGCGGCATTCCCACGCAGAGCGTGGGAACGATCATCCGGTGAACCCTCGTCCCGTGTGACTTGCTTACTTCGCAGCCCAGGAATTGAAGCGCTGTTCCAGTTGCTCACCGTTGTCAGCCCAGAAGCTGACGTCGATCTGCACCTGGTTGGCGATGTTTTCCGGGGTGGTCGGCATGTCTTTCAGGACATCCTTGGCCAGCAACGGTACGGCTTGAATGTTGGCCGGGCCGTAGGCGATGTTTTCCGAGTAGGTCTTCTGCTGCTGCGGCGCCACCGAGAACGCGATGAATTTCTTCGCCGCTTCAGCACGTGCTTTATCCAGACCTTTTGGAATGGCCCATGCGTCGAAGTCGTAGATGCCGCCGTTCCACACGACTTTCAGGTTGCTTTCTTTCTGCACGGCAGCGATCCGGCCGTTGTAGGCCGAGCTCATGACCACGTCGCCGGAAGCGAGGTACTGCGGCGGTTGCGCGCCGGCTTCCCACCACTGGATGCTTGGTTTCAGCTCATCGAGCTTCTTGAACGCGCGGTCCTGACCATCCTTGCCGGCCAGTACTTTGTAGACGTCTTTCGGCGCAACGCCGTCGGCCATCAGAGCGAATTCCAGGGTGTACTTGGCGCCTTTACGCAGGCCACGTTTGCCCGGGAATTTCTTGGTGTCCCAGAAATCCACCCAACTGGTCGGTGCGGAAGCCAGTTTGTCGGCGTTGTAGGCCAACACGGTCGACCACACGAAGAAGCCCACGCCGCATGGCTGGATGGCACCTTTGACGTAGTCTTCGGACTTGCCGAACAACTTCGGATCAAGCTGCTCGAACATGTCTTCGTCGCAACCACGGGACAGTTCTGGCGATTCAACTTCTACCAGGTCCCAGGACACACTTTTGGTGTCGACCATGGCTTTGACCTTGGCCATCTCGCCGTTGTACTCGCCCGCCACGATCTTGCCGTTACCTGCCGCTTCCCACGGTGCGTAGAAGGCTTTGACCTGCGCCGCCTTGTTCGCCCCGCCAAAGGACACCACGGTCAGGTCCGGGCCCGCCGCCATTGCGTGTGCCGCACCGATCATGCCCATGACCAAAGCGGTGAATTTCAGGGATCTCAACATTTATTGTTCTCTCCACGTGCAGGGTTGGTGTTGTTGAAGCAGGGGGCGATCAATGCGCCTCTAGAAGTGGGTCGAGCGCGCGAACGTGTTCGACCTGCCAGCCAAGCGGTACCACGTCGCCGACGGCCAGCGCGGGATCGAGCTCGGCAATCGGTTGTTTCACAAAAAAATCGGTCTTGCCGCAGACTTCCAGGCGAACCCGGACGTGGTCGCCCAGGTAGATGAATTCCTCCACCCTCCCTGAGAAGCGGTTGACGCATTGATCGCTTGCGCCGTTGAGGCTAATACGCTCGGGGCGAATCGACAGCGTGACGGGTTCGCCGGTCTTGCCGACGTTGACCGCCAGGGCTTCAACCTTTTCACCGCGCCCCAACTCAACCACGCAGCGGTCGCCGGTGTGGCTGTGCAAGCGGCCGTTGAGGCGGTTGTTCTCGCCGATGAAGTTGGCGACGAAGGTGTTTTTCGGCTCTTCGTAGAGGGTGCGCGGCGGCGCGATCTGCTGGATCTCGCCCTGGTGGAACACGGCCACGCGGTCGGACATGGTCAGGGCTTCGCCCTGGTCGTGGGTCACGTAGACCACGGTCACGCCGAGGCGCTGGTGCAGGTGTTTGATTTCCATCTGCATGTGTTCACGCAGTTGCTTGTCCAGTGCACCGAGAGGTTCGTCCATCAGCACCAGTTGCGGCTCGAACACCAAGGCGCGGGCCAGGGCCACACGCTGCTGCTGACCGCCGGACAGTTGTGCCGGGTAACGCTGGGCGAAGGTGTCGAGCTGAACCATGCTCAGGACTTTTTTGACCTTGTCGCTGACATCGCTCTTGTTCAAGCCGCGCACGGTCAACGGGAACGCCAGGTTCTCGGCGACTGTCATGTGCGGGAACAATGCGTAGTTCTGGAACACCATGCCGATGTCGCGTTTGTGCGGCGGCACGTTGTTGATGGAACGCCCGGCCAGCAGGATTTCGCCTGCGGTCGGTGTTTCGAAACCGGCGAGCATCATCAGGCTGGTGGTCTTGCCGGAGCCGGAGGGCCCGAGCAAGGTGAGGAATTCGCCTTTGCGAATCTCCAGGTTGAGGTCTTTGACGATCAGGTTCTCGCCGTCGTAGCTTTTTTGTACTCCACGAAAGCTGACCAGAATATCGCTGGCCCCTGCGCTTGAATCGACCTGGCTCATACCCACACCTTTGTTGTTGATGACTGCTGTGGACTAAGCCTAGTGGACGCTGCCGACCACGCAAATCGGGGCGCAGGAGAGAATGGCCTCAGCAGGATGGAAGGTTGGGGGTAGGGATTGCCCTACAAGGATGGCGGGGATAGATAGGGGCAGCGGCAATCTTGAAGCGGCAAGCCGCAGGAACGGGCAAAAGCGGGTTTGCAGGCGTGTCGCAAATGGATATGGCCGGCACAAATCCCTGTAGGAGCACGGCTTGCCGGCGATGGCGATTTCAAGGATGCCATCGCCAGCAAGCTGTGCTCCTACAGGAGTTTGTGCTCCATGGCGTACTTCACCAGTTCCGCCAGGGAGGTGATGTTGAGTTTCTGCATCAGCCGCGCCTTGTGGGTGCTGATGGTTTTACTGCTCAAGGCCAGTTGCTGGGCGATGTCGTTGACGTTGGCGCCCTGGGCCAGGCGTTCGAACACCGAGAATTCGCGCTCGGACAGCAACGAGTGCAACGGCCGCGAATCGGTCAGGCCGACTTCGAAGACCATGCGGTCGGCCAGGTCCGGGTCGATGTAGCGCCCGCCCGCCGCGACCTTGCGGATCGCCGTCAGCAGCAGCGCCGGATCGCTGTCCTTGGTCGCATAACCCGCAGCGCCGACCTTCAACGCACGGGCGGCCATTTGCGCTTCGTCGTGCATCGACAACACCAGAATCGCCGGCGGATTGTTCAGCGCACGAATCCGCGGAATCGCCTCCAGCCCGTTAACCCCAGGCATGGAGATGTCCAGCAAGACCACTTCGCAGGGAACATGACGCAAGGTCTCGAGCAACTGCTCGCCATTGCTCGCCTCCCCTACCACCAGCAAATCCTTGGCCAGGCCGATCAATTGCTTGATGCCTTCGCGGACGATGGTGTGGTCTTCGGCTACCAGTACACGGATCACTTACTTCTCCTCATCCAGCGGTACTCGCACGCTCAGGGTCGTGCCTTCACCCGGTTCACTCTCAAGCGACAACTGTCCGCCCATGATCAACACTCGCTCGCGCATGCCGACCACCCCGAAGGATGTTGCCCTTCCGGTGGCAGGGACAAATCCTACGCCATCATCGCTGACGGTCAGACACAACTCGTCGCCTTCCAGCGCCAACGTCAGTTCGACAGTATGCGCCTGGGCATGGCGCATGACATTGGTCAGCGCTTCCTGAAGGATCCGGAACAGGCCAATCGCCTTGGCATCACTGAGTACCGGCAGGTTCTCCGGCACCTGCACCAGACACGGAATCTGCGTGCGCGCCTCGAATCGGCGAGCCTGCCACTCGATGGCCGAGGCGATCCCGGCGTCGAGAATCGGCGGCCGCAGCGCCGTGGCCACGTCGCGTACCAATTGGAACAGCTGCGCTATCAGTCGCTTCATGCTGTTCAAGCGTTCGTTCAGACCGGGGTCGAGCTGCGCGTAGGCCAGTTCGCACATGGAGGTTTCCAGCTTGAGCACGGTGAGCATCTGACCCAGTTCGTCGTGAACTTCCCGGGCGATGCGGGCCTTTTCCTCTTCCCGCACGCTTTCCAGGTGCGCGGACAATTCACGCAGCTGTTCGCGAGAGCTGGCCAGTTCCAATTCGATGCGTTTGCTCTCGCTGATGTCCCAGACGATCCCGTCCCAGACATAGGCGCCGTCTTCGAGTCGGCGGGTGATGGCCTTGATCTCGGCCCAGCGCTGTTCCCCGGATCGGGTGAGAATCCGTCCCTGCCACGACCAGTCACTGTCGGTATCCAGCGCATGGTCCTGGGTTTGGTGATAACTGGCTTTATCGTCCGGATGCACCAGGCTGCGCAGGCCTTTGTCGCGATGGGCCAGAGTCGCCGGTGAGTAACCGACCAGGCTCTCGCTGCCTTCACTGATGTAGGCAAAATCGATCTGCCCCGTCACCGGCGCCCGCTCCAGACGAAAGACCAGTCCGGGAACGTTGGCGGCGATCCCTTGCAGGCGCGCTTCGCTTTCCTGCAACGCGGCCAATGCACGACGGCGCTCGGTGACGTCGTTGAGGTAGACCACCAGGTATTCGCCGTCGCGAAACCGCAAAAAGCTCAGTGAAACATCCGCCGGCAGATTGCTGCCATCCGCCCGTATGCAGTTGGTTTCGAAACTTTGCGGGCCATCCTCACTGGCCCGGGCGCGTTTCCACAGGTTCAGCCAGCGGTCCATGTGCAAGCCGGGCTCGAAGTCGATCAGCGGCCGATCAATGATTCCGCCCGCCGGATAACCCAGCATGGTTTCGGCCGCGCGATTGGCGTAGCGCACATGGCTGTCCCAGTTGACCCAAAGGATGCCGACGGTGCTCTGATCGATGGAAAACTGGGTGAGTCGCAACGCTTCTTCGCTGGCGGCACGCAGGGCAATGTCCTCGCGCGCGGCCAGCAAACGATGCTCAAGACTGTGCTGCTGTCGACGCTGCCAGAACACGATGGCCATGCTGCTCAGCGTCAACACCGCCAACAGCAGGCAGAGGTTTTGCCAGAACCCCGGGGACTCGGTCAGGCGCGGGTATTTGGGTTGCAGCCATTGGTTGTGCAGTTGCTCCAGGTCCTTGGCCGGGATCGCCCGCAACGCACTTTCGACGATGCCGGCCAGTTCCGGCCAGTCCCGGCGCGTGGCCACCCGCAACAGTTGCGGCAGGCCGATGTCGCCCACCACCACCAGCCCGGCGAACTCCGGCTCGGCGGACAGACGTCCCAGCTGCGCTTCGTCAACCACGGCGTAACTGGCCTGCTGACTCAATAACAGTTGCAGTGCCTGGCGCTCGATCGGTACGCCTTGAAGGTTCAGGTGCGGGTAATTGCTGCGCAGGTAATCGGCGGTGGCGCCAGGCATGCGCACGGCGACGCGGGTCTGGCTGTCGAGTTTTTCCAGCTCTACCACGCCGGTACTTTTCTGGTCGCTGACCACCAGTTGCGGCACCCGCATATATGGGTCGGAAAACTGCCAGAGCCGCAGGCCACCGGGTGTTTGGGTCAGCCCCGGAGCGATGTCGATTTCACCCTCGCGCGCCGCAGATTCCAGTTGCGCCAGGTCGGGAAAGTTGCGCCAGCTCAGCTCGACTTTGAGCGCCTTGGCCAGCCACTTCATCAGCTCGACATTGACCCCGGACAAACGCTGCAGGCGGCGATCGTATTGGGCGTAGGGCACTTGCAACACCAGCCCCACGCGCAATTCGCCATGTTGCGCCAGCCATTGCTGCTGGCCCGCAGACAATTGCGCGACGTGCACCGGTGGCGCGGGAGCCGCCCAGCCCATCAAGGGAAACCACAAACAGCCGATAACCCACAGGCAGCAAAAACGCATCATCGAAGTCTCACACACTGACAAATACTGACCAACCCATTAGGCTGCCGGAATAACTTCTGGCCTGGAATATCCGATGCCCCCTGTTTACCGCCTGGCACTGCCAGCATTGTGCCTGTCGCTGATCCTGCCTTGCGCCTTTTCTGTCGAGGCCGCCGACCCGGTACCTGCCGCAACGGAAACACCCGCCGAAGAAAAACCGGTCGAGCGCCAGCCGCTGCTTGAGCGTAGTCAGGAAGAAGCGTCTGCACTTGAGCGACAAATCCCTGCTCAGGAACAGCAGCAACTGCAAGCGGGCAGCGACACGTTTCTGGCCTTGTGGAAACCGGCCAATACCGCCGACCCCAAAGGCGCGGTGATTATCATCCCGGGCGCTGGCGAAACCGTTGACTGGCCGCAAGCAATCGGTCCATTGCGACGTAAATTGCCGGACGCCGAATGGAGCAGCCTGAGTATCACCTTGCCGGACCTGCAAAGCGATGCCATTGCGCCGCGTATCGTAGAAGTGGCACCGACACCAAAACCCCCGGACACCGGCAGCAAAGACTCGACCACTGCAGCGCCCATCGAACAAGCGGCGGGCGGTGAAGCGGAGGTGGCGGACAAGGCGATCGCCGAAACCACCGAGGAACAGGCCAAAGCCGATGCCGAACGAATCTTCGCCCGCATCGACGCCGCCATTGCCTACGCCGAACAGCAAAGCGCTCGCAGCATTGTCGTGCTGGGGCATGGCACTGGCGCCTACTGGGCCGCGCGCTACCTGAGCGAGAAGCAGCCCTCGCAAGTGGAGAAGTTTGTGATGGTCGCCGCTCAGATGCCGGCGAAAGCCAAACCAGAGCTGGTCGAACTGACACCGACCCTGAAGCTGCCCACCGCAGACATCTTCTATATGGACAAGCCGCTGGATCGCAACCTGGCGCTGGAACGCTTGCAAGCCAGCAAACGCTTGAAGACTTCGGGATTCAGTCAGGTTTCGCTCAAGGCTTTGCCGGGTAATTCCAAGGCAGAGCAAGAGCAACTGTTCCGTCGGGTGCGGGGCTGGTTGAGTCCACAGAACGCGAATTAAGCAAAAGCAAAATCTTCCGGGTCACTAGCGAAAATCCCGCCGCTCACGAATCAATGTGTAGGCGCTATGCAGTTCGCGGGTCTTGTCAGTGGCTTCGCGAACTTGCAACGCCGTCGCACCGCTGCCGGCAATCTTGTCCGGGTGATGGCGACTCAGCAGGCGTCGATAAGCGCGCTTGATCTGCGCCGGCTCACTGGTCGCCGAAACGCCCAAAAGCCGCAGGGCATCTTGATAGGTCAGCGCGCTGCTGGCCTGTGCAAACTTGTGCTGCTCGTAATCGGCCGCCAGAGCCTGCACCTGTTGTGACGACCAGCCCAGCCATTTACCCCACTGCCTGATCAGCTCTCGCTCAGCGCTACCGGCGCGGCCATCCGCCCAGATCATCCGCCAACAGGCGCGCAAGACGCCTTCGGCGGCATGAGGTTGATGACTCAAGCGACGCAGGTAACCGCGCAACCGGTCATCTCCCAACTTGCCGCGATTGAACGCGGCAATGGCCCGACGTTGGGCCGACTCGGTCATGTCCAGCGAACGCATTTCCTGACGGGCCTGCTGGATGTGGCCTTCCACCACCCGTCCATCGCACTTGGCCAGCCGCCCCAACAACACAAACAGCAGTTCATCGTTGCGCAGCACCGAGCGGCCACCGAGCCTTTCTCGCAAGTGCGCCCAGCTCTGTATGTGCAAGTGCCGATCCAGCACCTGCCCCAACAAGGCGCCAAGCATGGCCCCCGGAATGCTGGCGATGTAAAAGCCCGCTCCGGCTCCAATCAGAGTCCCTGGCCACAACATGTCAGCGTCTCGCTTCTAACAAAGTTTCGACTTCAGCCAGACGCTCGTGAGTGCCAACATCCACCCAATGTCCATTCAAGTGCTCGCCGGTGACTTGTCCATCGGCCATGGCCTTGCGCAGCAGCGGTGCAAGCTTGAAGGCTCCGGCGGAGCAACCGTCGAACAGCTGCGGGTGCAGGACCGCGATGCCGCTGTAGGTCAGGGTTGCAGTGTCCGGTTGATCGTCGCGTACTTGCCCGTCGATCAGACTGAAATCACCGGTCGGGTGATGGGCCGGGTTGTCCGCCAACACCAAATGCGCCAGCCCGGTGATGGGTTGGTGCAACACGCTGAAGTCGTAGTCGGTCCAGATGTCACCGTTGACCACCATAAAGGCCTCGTCACCCAGCAACGGCAGCGCGCGGAAAATCCCGCCTCCGGTTTCCAGTGGCTCACCTTCCGGCGAGTACTGAATACGTACGCCGTATTGCGAGCCATCACCCAGGTAGTTTTCGATCAGCTGGCCGAGCCAGGCATGGTTGATCACCACCTCGGTAAACCCCGCCACCGCCAAGGCTTTCAAGTGATACTCGATCAACGGAATACCGCCCGCGCGAACCAGCGGTTTCGGCGTGGTCAAGGTCAGCGGGCGCATGCGCTCGCCTTTGCCTGCTGCCAGAATCATTGCCTTCATGCATTCGCTCCAGCACGCAGACTCAGCAGCAACACATCCAGCTCGGCCAGTTCAGGGCGGCGGGCGATCACGGCGTCTATATAAGCGAAGAAGCGTGGCACATCGCCGAGATAGCGCGGCTTGCCGTCGCGGTGGCAGATTCGGGCAAAGATGCCGATCACTTTCAGGTGCCGCTGCACACCCATCAGGTCGCTGGCACGCAGGAAATCTTCGAAGTCGGGCTGAACCGGGATCCCGAGATCGCCCGCTTGCTGCCAGTACGCTTCCAGCCAACCGCGCACACGCTCCTCGGGCCAGCTGAGGAACGCATCCTTGAACAGGCAGGTCACGTCGTAGGTCACGGGACCATAGACGGCGTCCTGAAAATCCAGCACGCCGGGATTTGGCTCGCTGAGCATCAGGTTGCGCGGCATGTAATCGCGGTGCACCAGCACTTTAGGCTGGGCCAGTGCGCTGTCGATCAATAGCTCGGTCACGTTCTGCCAGAGCATTTGCTGCGCCGAGTCGAACTCGATACCCAACTCGCGCTTCACGTACCACTCGGGGAACAATTCCAGCTCGCGGCGCAGTAGCGCCACGTCATAACTTGGCAGTGGTGCAACCATCGGCAACTGCTGAAAAGCCAGCAGCGCTTGCAGGGCATCCTTGAACAAATCGTCGGCATTTTCGCTGTCGATCACGTCCAGGTAAGTCTTGTTGCCCAGGTCATTGAGCAAAAGAAAACCACGTTCGAGGTCTTCGGCATAAATTTTCGGAACATTTATTCCGGATTTCGCCAGCAAAAAAGCGATATCCACGAAGGGTTTACAGTTTTCCTGGGGCGGTGGCGCGTCCATCACGACGAAACTTCTGCCCTCGCCTTCCCAGCGGAAGTAACGTCGAAAACTCGCATCGCTACTAGCCGCGGTCAACGTGGCCGGGGGTACGGCACCCCAACCCTGTTCTGCAAAGAGGACAGCCAATTGCTCATCGAGCCAAACTTTCAGGTGTTGCAAACGTACATCTTGGTCAGGCATTGCAAGGGTCTCCGACGGCGCTAGCCGTCAAGCGGGTCATGCTTTATTATCCAGCATCTTTTTCAGACCATCGAGAGGCGTGCGGCCCACACCGCGGGCAGATGGCACGCAGGAAGCCCGGACTAATAAGATGGCATTGAAATCCCCCGCGTTTCGTAAAAAATTTCCGTTGTTGGTTACCGGCAGTCTGCTGGCCCTGCAACCTCTAGCCACTTCGTTCGTGGTCGCCGCGGAACAGTATGACTGCTCAGTCTCTGCTTCGGGTGCCTGGAATTGTGCGCCAAAATCTCCAGCAGCTGCGCTACCACCTCGCCCCGTCCATGACGGCAGTGCGGCGGTCAGCACGAGCGGCGAGACTCCGGCCGACAGCGGTTCCAGTCAAGACACCGGCGCCAAGACTGTGCTGGTAACCGAATCCAAAGGCCGCGGCCTGAAGTCGCGTAGCGAAGACTACAGTCACCTCGATTGGGTTCCGCGCGAGAAGCTCACTGCAGCGCAATTGGCCGAAACCGGACCTTACTGCGCTGGTTCCTATATCGAACCGATTCGTCCTGGCATGAATGACAAGACGAATAAAAGTGACGCTCCGACCTTTCTCGGCGCCAAAGCCTCTCGCTATAAGCAGGATGAGCAGATCGCAACCCTGGCGGGTGACGTGGTCATGCGTCAGGGCAGCATGCAGGTCGAAGCCGACGAAGCGAACCTCTACCAGGCCGAGAGCCGTGGCGAACTGAGCGGCAACGTCCGTGTTCGCGACAACGGCGCACTGATCGTGGGCGACCACGCCGACGTGCAGCTCGACACCGGTGAAGCCAAGGTCGACAACGCCGAATACGTGATGCACAAATCCCGTATCCGCGGTAATGCGCTGTACGCCAAACGTGCCGAGAACGCGATCATCCGCCTCAAGGATGGTACGTACACCACGTGCGAGCCGGACAGCAATGCCTGGCAGCTCAAGGGCAACAACATCACCTTGAACCCGGCCACCGGTTTCGGTACCGCGACCAATGTGACGCTGCGGGTCAAAGACATTCCGGTCCTGTACACGCCGTACATCTATTTCCCGATCGACGACCGTCGCCAGTCCGGTTTCCTGCCGCCGACCATTGGCACCGGCAGCGATACCGGCTTCATGCTGGTCACACCGTATTACTTCAACCTGGCACCGAACTACGATGCCACGTTGTACCCGCGCTACATGAGCAAGCACGGGCTGTTGATGGAAGGCGAATTCCGTTACCTGACCCCGTCCAGCGAAGGTCAGTTCGGCGCCGCGTACCTCAACGACGAAGACACCGATCGCAGCAAGCAGACCGACTACCAGAAAAACCGCTACATGTATAACTGGCAGCACAAGGGCGGTCTCGACTCGCGTGTTCTGACACAAGTCGATTACACCAAGATCAGCGATCCGTATTACTTCCAGGATCTGCAGACTGACCAGATTGGCGTGGAAAGCACCAGCGACTACGTGAATCAGCAAGGGTCGGTCACCTATCGAGGAGACAGCTACGCCGCTCGCGTGAATGCACAGGCTTTTCAGCTCGCGAGCGTTTCGAACATTACCCCGTATGACCGCTTGCCGCAGATCACTTTCATTGGTCAGTTGCCGACTCATCCTGGCGGCCTGGACTTCGACTACGATACAGAAATCGTACGCTTCGACCGTGATTTGAAGGACGGTAACTTCGTAAACGAAGATGGCACCGTCGAACCGCGTCTTGATAACAACGTTACGGGACTGGCACGTGCCAACGGCGACCGCTTGAATCTAAAACCGGGTGTGAGCCTGCCGTTGGACTGGACTTATGGCTTCGTGAAGCCATCGCTCAAGTACCAGTACACCCAGTACCAACTGGATCTGGACGGTACCGGCAAAAGCCAGATTGACGCGCAAACCGCAGAGCAGCAAAAGCTCAACGGTACCTTCAGCAGCAGCCAGAACCGTGGCGTGCCGATTGCAAGCATCGACAGCGGCCTGTACTTCGATCGCAACACCCAATGGTTCGGCAAGAACTATCGCCAGACCCTCGAACCGCGCCTGTTCTACCTGTACGTTCCTGAAACGGATCAGGAAGACATTCCGGTCTTCGACACCAGCGAATACACCTTCAGCTACGCGTCGCTGTTCCGTGACAACCGTTTCTCCGGCTCCGACCGCGTCGGCGACGAGAACAAATTGTCTCTGGGCGTAACCAACCGCTGGATCGAAGACAATGGCTTCGAACGTCAACGCATCAGCGTCGGCCAGGCCGTGTACTTCAAGGATCGTGAAGTACAGTTGCCGGGCATCGATGCAAAAACCCGCGACGATGCGCAGGCTAATGTCTCGCCTTATGCGCTGGAATACGAATATCGCTGGAACCGCGATTGGCGCACCACGGCCGATTACAACTGGGACCCGGACAGCCGCAGTCCTCGCTCCGGCAGCGCGATGTTCCACTACCAGCCTGAAGACAACCCGAACAAGGTCATCAACGCCGGCTATCGCTATCGTAATGACCAGGTCCGTTACGACCAGAACACCGGTAAATGGTCGGTGGGCGGCGGTGACTACGGTACTCCGGGCACTCCTGGCTACGTGAAGGACTACTACAAGATTGAGCAGCACGATTTCTCGGTGATCTGGCCGATCGTGCCGCAATGGAACGCCATCAGCCGCTGGCAGTATGACTACAACCGTAACCGTACCCTGGAAGCTTTCGGTGGTTTCGAGTACGACAACTGCTGCTGGAAACTGCGCCTGATCAACCGTTACTGGGTCAGCTATGACGAATTCAGTCAGAACGCCCCGGAAAACGAAAAAGGCGACCACGGCATCTTCCTACAAATTGTTCTGAAGGGACTCGGCGGCCTCACCGGCGCCAAAGTAGAGAGCTTCCTCGACAAAGGCATCCAAGGTTATCGTGAACGTGAAGACCAAGCTTTCTGATTGTCTGCGCCCGCTGATGCTGGGCGCGCTGTTCCTGGGTACCGCGGCGAACGCCGCGGTGCAGTCCATCGATAAAGTGGTGGCCATTGTCGATAACGACGTGGTCATGCAGAGCCAACTGGACCAACGCGTTCATGAAGTTCAGCAAACCATCGCCAAGCGCGGTTCTGCCGTACCGCCGGCCGGCGTGCTGGATCAGCAAGTGCTCGAGCGCCTGATCGTCGAAAACCTGCAACTGCAGATCGGCGAACGCTCCGGCATCCGCATTACCGATGAAGAGCTGAACCAGGCTGTCGGCACTATTGCCCAGCGCAATAACATGTCGATTGAACAATTTCGCGCCGCTCTGACTCGCGACGGTCTGTCTTACGACGACGCCCGCGACCAGATTCGCCGCGAGATGGTTATCAGCCGTGTGCGTCAGCGTCGTGTGGCCGAGCGTATCCAGGTTTCCGAACAGGAAGTGAAGAACTTCCTCGCTTCCGACCTTGGCAAAATGCAGCTGTCCGAAGAATTCCGCCTGGCCAACATCCTGATTCCTACGCCGGAAAGCGCCAACTCCGACGCGATTCAGAATGCAGCCAAACAGGCAGATGCGGTTTACCAGCAGCTCAAGCAAGGCGCTGACTTCGGTCAGTTGGCAATTGCCAAATCCGCCAGCGAAACCGCACTGGAAGGTGGTGACATGGGCTGGCGTAAAGCCGGTCAATTGCCACCTCCGTTCGATCGCATGCTGAGCACCATGGCTGTCGGCGACATTACCCAGCCAATGCGCACACCGGGCGGCTTCATCATCCTGAAGATCCTCGACAAGCGTGGCGGTGAGACCCAGGTACGTGATGAAGTGCACGTACGTCACATCCTGGTCAAACCTAGCCCGATCCGCGACGAAGCAAAAACCAAGGCGCTGGCTGAGTCGCTCTACACCCGTATCGAAGCGGGCGAAGATTTCGGCGAACTGGCGAAAAGCTTCTCGGAAGATCCGGGTTCCGCCCTCAACGGTGGCGACCTGAACTGGATCGACCCGAATGCACTGGTTCCCGAGTTCCGCGAAGTGATGGCCAAGACCCCGCAAGGTCAGCTGTCCAAGCCGTTCCAGACCCAATATGGCTGGCACGTTCTGGAAGTCCTTGGCCGTCGCGCCACTGACAGCACCACCCAGGCCCGCGAGCAGCAAGCAATGACCGTATTGCGTAACCGCAAATATGACGAAGAGCTGCAAACCTGGCTGCGTCAGATCCGTGACGAAGCGTACGTAGAGATCAAACTCCCTGGTGCAGACCAGGCAGCGCAGTGAAACCCAAACGTTTCGCGCTGACACCCGGCGAACCGGCAGGCATAGGTCCCGACCTGTGCCTGCTGCTCGCCTCGCAAGCCCAGCCACATCCCCTGATTGCCATTACCAGCCGCGACCTGCTCCTTGAGCGGGCCGTGCAGCTGGGTGTGGTTGTAGATTTGCTGCCGGTAAACCCGGACAGTTGGCCGGATGTACCCGCGCCAGCCAACAGCCTGTATGTCTGGGATACACCGCTGAACGCCAAGGTCACCGCCGGACAACTGGACAAGGCCAATGCGGCTTTCGTCTTGGAAACCCTGACCCGAGCTGGCCAAGGCTGCCTGGATGGGCATTTTGCCGGCATGATCACGGCCCCTGTGCACAAGGGCGTGATCAATGAATCCGGGATCGCCTTTTCCGGGCACACAGAATTTCTCGCCGACCTGACCCATACCGCCCAAGTGGTGATGATGCTAGCCACTCGCGGATTGCGCGTGGCGCTGGTCACCACTCACCTGCCTCTTCGCGAGATTGCCGATGCGATCACGCCGGAGCGTCTGGAACGGGTCACGCGAATCCTGCACGCCGATCTACAAGAAAAATTCGGCATTGCCCGGCCACGCATCCTCGTCTGTGGGCTCAACCCCCATGCCGGCGAAGGCGGACACCTGGGCCATGAAGAAATCGACATCATCGAACCTACATTAGAGCGCCTGCGCGGCGAAGGAATGGACCTTCGTGGCCCCCTGCCCGCCGACACTCTGTTTACCCCCAAGTATCTGGAGCACTGCGATGCAGTGCTGGCGATGTACCACGACCAGGGCCTGCCCGTGCTGAAGTACAAAGGCTTCGGCGCGGCAGTCAACGTGACCCTCGGCTTGCCGATCATCCGTACATCGGTCGACCACGGCACCGCCCTGGATCTGGCCGGCAGCGGCAAAATCGATACCGGCAGCCTGCAAGTCGCCCTGGAAACCGCCTACCAGATGGCCGAGACCCGTTTATGACCGAGCATTACCAACACCGGGCGCGCAAGCGCTTCGGCCAGAACTTTCTGCACGATGCTGGCGTTATCGACCGCATCCTGCGCGCCATTCGTGCCAAGCCTGAAGACCACTTACTGGAAATCGGCCCTGGCCAGGGCGCGCTGACTGAAGGCCTGCTTAACAGCGGTGCCCAGCTGGACGTGGTGGAACTGGACAAGGATCTGATCCCGATCCTCAACCAGCAATTCGCCGGCAAGAGCAACTTCAATCTGCATCAGGGCGACGCACTGAAGTTCGACTTCAACAGCCTGAACGCTGCGCCGAACAGCCTTCGGGTGGTCGGTAACCTGCCGTACAACATCTCTACGCCGCTGATTTTTCACCTGCTGCATAACGCCAGCCTGATTCGCGACATGCACTTCATGCTGCAAAAAGAAGTGGTCGAGCGCCTGGCAGCAGGCCCTGGTGGTGGTGACTGGGGCCGCTTGTCGATCATGGTTCAGTATCACTGCCGGGTTGAGCATCTGTTCAACGTTGGCCCGGGCGCGTTCAATCCGCCGCCCAAAGTCGATTCGGCTATCGTGCGCCTGGTACCTCACGCGGTGCTGCCGCACCCGGCCAAGGATCACAAGCTGTTGGAGCGTGTCGTGCGCGAAGCCTTTAACCAGCGCCGCAAGACCCTGCGCAACACCCTCAAGCTGCTGCTGAGCAACGCCGAAATCGAAGCCGCCGGCGTTGATGGCAGTCTGCGCCCCGAACAGCTCGATCTGGCAGCCTTCGTGCGCCTGGCCGACAAGCTCAGCGAACAAGTCCTACAGACGCCCGCCGCCGACTGACAGGCAATGAGCGTTATCGGGTAGGACACCAGCCTTCATGTCTGGTTTACTACCCGATACTTGGCCTAGACTGATATCCATCAGCTACGCCCCGCGTTCCGCTTCGTTTAAGGCCTCTTGCATGTCCGATCCTCGTTACCAGGTCGACGTCAGCGTCGTCACCCGCTATCTGGCAGAACAATCGCAACCCGAGCAAAACCGCTTTGCCTTCGCCTACACCATCACCGTGCACAACAATGGCGAGCTACCGGCCAAACTGTTGTCACGGCACTGGGTGATTACCGACGGTGACGGGCATGTCGAAGAGGTTCGCGGCGCGGGCGTTGTTGGCCAGCAACCGTTGATCGAGGTGGGCGAGAGCCACACCTACAGCAGCGGTACGGTCATGACCTCCAAAGTCGGTACCATGCAGGGCACTTATGAAATGGTTGCCGATGACGGCAAACACTTCGACGCCATCATCGCCCCATTCCGTCTGGCGGTGCCCGGAGCCCTGCACTAATGGCAACGTACGCCGTCGGCGATCTGCAAGGCTGCCTTCAGGCATTGCAATGTCTGCTCAAGCAAGTCGCCTTCGACCCGACACGGGATCGTTTGTGGCTGGTCGGCGATCTGGTCAACCGTGGCCCGCAGTCGCTGGACACCTTGCGCTTCCTCTATAGCATCCGCGAATCGCTGGTATGCGTGCTTGGCAACCACGACCTGCACTTGCTGGCTGCCGGGAAAAACATCGAACGCTTGAAGAAGTCCGACACCCTGCTCGAGATTCTCGCAGCGCCCGATTCTGCGGAACTGCTGGAATGGCTGCGTCAGCAAAAGCTCATGCACTACGACGAACAGCGCGATGTCGCCCTGGTGCATGCTGGCATTCCGCCCCAGTGGTCACTGCGCAAGGCCTTGAAGTATGCCGCCGAAGTCGAGACGGCATTGCGCGATGACAACCTGTTGCCGCCCTACCTCGATGGCATGTACGGCAACGATCCGGCGAAATGGGACAACGACCTCAAAGGTGTGACACGCCTGCGGGTGATCACCAACTATTTCACCCGCATGCGGTTTTGTACCGCCGAGGGCAAGCTTGACCTCAAAAGCAAGGAAGGCCTCGACAATGCGCCACCGGGCTACAAGCCCTGGTTTCAGCACAAAGAGCGCAAGACCAAGGGCCTGAAGATCATCTTCGGCCACTGGGCCGCTCTGGAAGGCCGATGCAATGAGCCGGGCATCTCGGCCCTCGACACCGGTTGTGTCTGGGGTGGCGCCCTGACCCTCATGAATGTCGACAGCGGTGAACGCCTGTCTTGCAAATGCGACGAGCATGGCCTTGCCCTGCCGCCAGTCGCCACACTCATCCCCGAACCATCGTCAGCCAGCGCCCCGCGCTAGACTGCGCTTTCAGCCGAGCCACAGGAGCCCGCCATGAGCGAATTCAAACGTATCCCCCCGGAACAGGCCCAGGCCCTGCGCGAACAAGGCGCGGTAGTGGTCGATGTTCGCGACCCAGCGACCTTTGCCGCGCTGCACATCGCCGGCTCGAAGCATCTGGATAACCATTCGCTGCACGCCTTCATCCAGGGCGCCGACCTCGACGCACCGACGGTGGTGGTCTGCTACCACGGCAATTCCAGTCAGAGCGCCGCTGCGTACCTCATTAGTCAGGGCTTCTCCGACGTCTACAGCATGGATGGCGGTTTTGAGCTGTGGCGTACGACTTATCCTTCAGAAACGGCGCAAGGCACTTCCGAATAATATTTTTGTAACGCGCAAGCCCCGGCCCCCGCGGGCTCGCGCGGTGGCAGACGAACGGTCTGCCACAACTAATTACGTATCTCGCCTTTACCTCCCGAATTCCCAACTATCCTTAAGCGCAGGCCATCCAAAACAGGGGAGAGCCGGTACACCGGCGCGCGGGTCATCGGGAGTAGCTTTCGGGGTAGTCAGCTTCGAAAGAGTTCTGGGGGGTAAACAGCGACTGCATATTCGGTCGCTGCCAGCATCGACTGAATGATCCGGCGTCGGCTCCACGTATCGAGCGAGGTGACGTCATGAGTATCTTTAGCCACTTCCAACAACGCTTCGAGTCCACACGCCAGGAAGAACTCTCGCTGCAAGAGTATCTTGAGTTGTGCAAAAGCGACCGCAGCGCCTACGCCTCCGCCGCCGAGCGTCTGTTACTGGCCATCGGTGAGCCGGAGTTACTCGACACCTCGGCCAACTCGAGGCTGTCACGGATCTTTTCCAACAAGGTGATCCGCCGCTATCCGGCCTTCGAAGACTTCCACGGGATGGAGGAATGCATTGACCAGATCGTGTCGTATTTCCGCCATGCCGCTCAGGGCCTGGAAGAGAAGAAACAGATTCTTTATCTGCTCGGCCCTGTGGGTGGCGGTAAATCGTCCCTGGCCGAAAAGCTGAAACAACTGATCGAAAAAGTGCCCTTCTACGCGATCAAGGGCTCGCCGGTATTCGAGTCGCCTCTGGGTCTGTTCAACGCCACCGAAGATGGCGCGATCCTCGAGGAAGACTTCGGCATTCCACGGCGCTACCTCAACACCATCATGTCGCCATGGGCTACCAAACGCCTGGCCGAATTCGGCGGCGACATCAGCCAGTTCCGTGTGGTGAAGCTCTATCCGTCGATCCTCAACCAGATCGCCGTGGCCAAAACCGAGCCGGGAGATGAAAACAACCAGGACATCTCGGCCCTGGTGGGCAAGGTCGATATCCGCAAACTCGAAGAATTCCCGCAGAACGACGCCGACGCCTACAGCTACTCGGGCGCACTGTGCCGGGCCAACCAGGGCCTGATGGAATTCGTCGAAATGTTCAAGGCACCGATCAAGGTGCTGCACCCACTGCTGACCGCCACTCAGGAAGGCAACTACAACAGTACCGAAGGTCTGGGGGCAATTCCGTTTACCGGGATCCTGTTGGCCCACTCCAACGAATCGGAATGGCACACCTTCCGCAACAACAAGAACAACGAAGCCTTCATCGACCGGATCTACATCGTCAAAGTGCCGTACTGCCTGCGGGTCAGCGACGAAGTGAAGATCTACGACAAGCTCTTGTTCAACAGCTCCCTGGCCAAGGCTCACTGCGCGCCTGACACCCTGAAGATGCTTGCCCAGTTCACCGTACTCTCGCGCCTGAAAGAGCCGGAAAACTCCAACATCTACTCCAAGATGCGCGTGTATGACGGCGAAAACCTCAAGGACACCGATCCGAAGGCCAAGTCGATCCAGGAATACCGCGACAACGCGGGTGTCGACGAAGGCATGAACGGCCTGTCGACCCGCTTCGCGTTCAAGATCCTGTCGAAAGTGTTCAACTTTGATCCGCACGAAATCGCCGCCAACCCGGTGCACTTGCTCTATGTGCTGGAACAACAGATCGAGCAGGAACAATTCCAGGCCGAAACCCGCGAACGCTATCTGCGCTTCCTCAAGGAGTACCTGGCACCGCGTTATATCGAGTTCATCGGCAAGGAAATCCAGACCGCCTACCTCGAGTCTTACAGCGAGTACGGCCAGAACATCTTCGATCGCTATGTGCTGTACGCCGACTTCTGGATCCAGGACCAGGAATACCGCGACCCGGAAACCGGCGAGATCCTTAACCGCGTAGCGCTGAACGAAGAACTGGAGAAAATCGAAAAACCGGCCGGCATCAGCAATCCGAAGGATTTCCGCAACGAAATCGTCAACTTCGTACTGCGCGCCCGGGCCAATAACAACGGCAAGAACCCGACCTGGCTCAGCTACGAAAAACTGCGGGTGGTCATCGAGAAGAAAATGTTCTCCAACACCGAGGACCTCCTGCCAGTCATCAGCTTCAACGCCAAGGCCAGCAAAGAGGACCAGCAGAAGCACAACGACTTCGTCACACGAATGGTCGAGCGGGGCTACACCGACAAACAGGTTCGACTGCTGTCCGAGTGGTACCTGCGGGTCAGAAAATCACAATAACCCGCTGCCGGTCAGACCGGTTGTCGTCAGCCAGAGGCCTGTGTACGCATTTTCTGTTACACAGACCTCTGGAAGGTGTTCGAAAGTCGGTAGCGAGGTTCAGGCAGCGTCCAAAAGCGCTTGGGGGAGCGTGAACATCCCTTGGCTCGGTGTCGATGCTGCATAACCGCTCGCCCCTTTCAGGACAGCTTCTAAGGAGCAGTCATGAGCTATGTGATCGACCGACGTCTCAATGGCAAGAACAAGAGCACGGTGAACCGTCAGCGGTTTCTGCGGCGTTACCGTGATCACATCAAAAAGGCTGTCGAAGAGGCGGTCAGCCGGCGTTCCATTACCGATATGGAGCACGGCGAACAGATCAGCATCCCCGGTCGCGACATTGACGAGCCGGTGCTTCACCACGGTCGCGGTGGCAAGCAGACCGTCGTGCACCCGGGCAACAAGGAATTCACCAGCGGCGAGCACATTGCCCGCCCGCCCGGAGGTGGCGGTGGCAGAGGCCCTGGCAAGGCCGGCAACTCGGGCGAAGGGATGGACGAATTCGTCTTCCAGATCACCCAGGAGGAATTCCTCGAATTCATGTTCGAGGACCTTGAACTGCCGAACCTGGTCAAGCGCAACCTGACCGGCACTGACACCTTCAAGACCGTTCGTGCCGGGATCAGTAACGAGGGCAATCCGTCGCGGATCAACATCATCCGCACCTTGCGCTCGGCCCATGCACGGCGAATCGCCCTGTCTGGCAGCAGCCGGGCAAAATTACGCGAAGCCAAAGAAGAACTGCTGCGATTGAAGCGGGATGAGCCTGACAACTTCGGCGATATTCAGAAAATCGAAGCAGAAATCGAAAAACTCAGTGCACGCATTCATCGCGTACCGTTCCTCGATACCTTCGACCTCAAGTACAACCTGCTCATCAAGCAACCTAACCCCAGTTCCAAGGCGGTGATGTTTTGCCTGATGGACGTGTCCGGCTCCATGACCCAGGCGACCAAGGACATCGCCAAGCGCTTCTTTATCCTGCTGTACCTGTTTCTCAAGCGTAACTACGACAAGATCGACGTCGTGTTCATCCGCCACCACACAAGCGCCCGGGAAGTGGATGAAGAGGAGTTTTTCTACTCCCGCGAAACCGGCGGCACCATCGTTTCCAGCGCCTTGAAACTGATGCAGGAGATCATGGCCGAACGCTATCCGAGCAATGAGTGGAACATCTATGCCGCCCAGGCCTCCGACGGCGATAACTGGAACGATGACTCGCCAATCTGCCGCGACATTCTGATCAACCAGATCATGCCGTTCGTGCAGTACTACACTTACGTTGAGATCACCCCGCGCGAACATCAGGCCCTGTGGTTCGAGTACGAACGCATCGCTGAAGCCTTCTCTGACACTTTTGCCCAGCAACAACTGGTCTCGGCCGGCGATATCTATCCGGTCTTCCGTGAACTCTTCCAGCGCAGGTTAGTGACATGACCGCCAAAGAGCAGAAGCGCCAACCCATTTCCACCGGCTCCGAATGGACGTTCGAGCTGATTCAGGCCTACGACAAAGAAATCAGTCGCCTGGCGGCCCGCTACGCGCTCGATACTTACCCTAACCAGATCGAAGTGATCACCGCCGAGCAGATGATGGATGCCTACGCCTCCGTCGGCATGCCGCTGGGTTATCACCATTGGTCCTACGGCAAACACTTCCTCAGCACCGAAAAATCCTACTCTCGCGGCCAGATGGGGCTGGCGTACGAAATCGTGATCAACTCGGACCCGTGCATCGCCTACTTGATGGAAGAAAACACCATCTGCATGCAGGCGTTGGTCGTCGCCCATGCCTGCTACGGGCATAACAGTTTTTTCAAAGGCAACTACCTGTTCCGCACCTGGACTGACGCCAGTTCGATCATCGATTACCTGGTCTTCGCCAAGCAGTACATCATGCAGTGCGAAGAGCGCCACGGTATCGACGCGGTCGAGGACCTGCTGGATTCCTGCCACGCCTTGATGAACTACGGGGTAGATCGCTACAAACGCCCATATCCGATTTCCGCCGAAGAAGAACGTCGCCGGCAAAAGGATCGGGAAGAGCATTTGCAGAAACAGATCAACGATCTGTGGCGGACCATTCCAAAAGGTGCAGACAAGTACAGCGACAAGGACAACGCGCGCTTCCCCGCCGAACCTCAGGAAAATATTCTCTATTTCATCGAAAAACACGCACCGCTGCTGGAACCATGGCAGCGGGAAATCGTGCGGATCGTGCGCAAGATCGCTCAGTATTTCTACCCGCAACGTCAGACTCAGGTGATGAACGAGGGCTGGGCCACGTTCTGGCATTACACCCTGATGAACGACCTGTATGACGAAGGCCTGGTGACCGACGGCTTCATGATGGAGTTTTTGACGTCCCACACCAGCGTGGTCTACCAACCCGGCTTCGACAGCCCCTACTACAACGGCATCAACCCCTACACCCTGGGTTTTGCCATGTATCGGGACATCCGCCGCATGTGTGAACACCCTACCGAAGAGGACTACCGCTGGTTCCCTGAGATTGCCGGCACCGACTGGCTGTCGAGCATCAAGTTCGCCATGAGCAGCTTCAAGGATGAAAGCTTCATCCTGCAGTACCTGTCACCCCAGGTGATCCGTGACCTGAAGTTGTTCAGCATCCTTGATGACGACCAGAAGGAGGATCTGCTGGTCCCGGCCATTCATGACGAAGGTGGCTACCGCATCATCCGTGAAACCCTGGCGGCGCAGTACAACCTCGGCAATCGTGAACCCAACGTGCAGATCTACAGCATCGACCGGCGTGGTGACCGCTCGCTGACCTTGCGTCACCAGCAACACGACCGCAAACCGCTGGGCGAGTCCACCGAGGAAGTGCTCAAACACCTGCACCGGCTCTGGGGCTTCGATATTCATCTGGAAACCCTGCAAGGCGACCAGGTGATGAAAACCCATCATGTTCCGCCCAGAGGTGAACACAGTGAAGGGGATTACGGCCGGCTGGACCTGGCTGTCATCCATCTTTGATCTTGTTTGTGCCTCCGGAGGTTCGACGCAAAGGTTATTCTGTCGGGCTAACGGAGGTTTTTTATGCAGATTTATAAAGTCGGCGGCGCGGTACGTGATCGCCTGCTGGGCAAGCCTGTCACCGACATCGACTGGGTTGTGGTTGGCGCTACCACTGAAGAAATGCTCGCCAAGGGCTTTCGCCCGGTGGGTGCTGATTTCCCGGTATTTCTTCACCCAAAAAGCGGTGAGGAATACGCCCTCGCCCGGACCGAGCGCAAAAGCGGACGCGGTTACGGCGGCTTTACCTTTCACGCCAGCCCCGAAGTCACCCTCGAAGAAGACCTGATCCGTCGTGACCTGACCATCAATGCCATGGCCGAAGACGATCAGCAGAACCTGACCGATCCTTACCACGGCCAGCGCGATCTCGAGGCGCGCTTGCTTCGTCACGTTTCCCCCGCGTTCGCCGAAGATCCGCTCCGGGTTCTGCGTGTTGCTCGCTTCGCTGCTCGTTATTCTGGGCTCGGTTTCACCGTCGCGCCGGAGACACTGGAACTGATGCGCCAACTCAGCGAATCAGGCGAACTGGAAGCCTTGACCGCGGAACGCAGCTGGAAGGAAATTTCCCGCGCCCTGATGGAAGATCAGCCACAGGTGTTCATCGAAGTACTGCGCGAGTGTGGCGCTCTCAAGGTATTGATGCCGGAAGTCGATGCCCTGTTCGGCGTACCGCAACCGGAAGCCCACCACCCGGAAATCGACACGGGCGTGCACACATTGAGCGTGCTGGAGCAAGCGGCGCGACACAAACAACCACTCACCGTGCGCTGGGCCTGCCTGCTGCACGACCTCGGGAAGGGACTGACACCTGAGGAGGAATGGCCCCGACACATTGCCCACGAGCACAAGGGCTTGAAGCTGATCAAAGCGGTCAACGAACGCTTCAAGGCACCGAAGGACTGTCAGGAACTGGCTCTGCTGGTGGGCGAATATCACACCCACGGCCATCGCGCCCTAGAGCTGAAGCCGTCGACCTTGCTGGAGTTGCTGCAGAGTTTTGACGTTTACCGCCGGCCGCATCGGTTCGAGGAATTTATCGCGGCGTGCGAGATGGACGCGCGTGGACGTAAAGGGCTGGAGCAACGAAGTTACCCACAGGCTGATTATTTGCGGGGGGCAGCGAATGCTGCTCGGACCGTAGCGGTTCAGCCGTTGATGGAGAAGGGATTCAAAGGGCCGGAGCTGGGTGAGGCGATCAAGCGCGAACGACTCAAGGCGCTGAAGGCTTACAAAGAAGCGGCGTCTGCCTGAAAGCATCGCGGTCAAGTCGGATCGCCGCACCGCTCGCTCCTACAGGGTCAGCGTAGTTCCTGTAGGAGCAAAGCTTGCTCGCGATGGCGCTCGCAAGATCACAACAGATCTGAAGGGGTCAACTGCTCACCGCGCCACTCAAACGCCACCGGCGCCAACACCTGATCAATCTGCGCCTCGCGCCACAACGTCGCAAAGCTCTTGCCTACACCCGGATGCACGCGATCCGGCGCAATCAGCGACAACGGCCACAGCACGAAGGCATTTTTCAGAATTTCTGCCCGCGGCAGGATCAAGCCATCGAAGTTGCCCACCAGGTCACCGAACAGCAAAACGTCGATATCCAGCGGCAAACCTTTGCGGTCCGGCGCATAACGGCCATTGTCCGCCTCGATGAATTTCAGCCGGCGATCCAGCTCCATTAGCGGCAAATCGGTAAAAGCCGATACCACAAAATTGAAGAATGGCCCGCTCTTGATCCCCACCGGCTGGCTTTCGAACACCGCCGAGCAGCGTATATCCACCAGAAAACCTGTCAAGGCTTCCAGGCCAGCCTGCAAATGGGATTCGCGCTCGATATTGCTACCAAGCCCGAGATACACCTGAGTCAGCGACATCCGCGCTCGATCTCCACGCCCACACCACCCGTGGCAGCCGGGATGGCGCCTGGCTTGGTCAGCTTGAGGCGCATCCAGGTGATGTTGAATTCGCTCATCAGGACTTCAGCCAGACGCTCGGCGAAGGTCTCGACCAGCTGGAACTGCGCCTGCTCGGCAAAGGCCTGAATTCGCGACGACACACTGGCGTAATCGAGCGCCAGCGTCAGGTCATCTCCGGCGGCGGCCGGGCGATTATCCCAGGCGAAACTCAGATCAAGACGCAAGCACTGTCGGATGCCTCGCTCCCAGTCGTAGGCACCAATCACGGTGTCGACTTCCAGGCCCTCGATAAACACTCTGTCCAAGCACTTTTCTCCGCTGCACGACAAGGGCGCAATGCGCCGTTAGAATCAGGGCGTCCTCGCCCGGAATAGTTAGCATGTTTTGGTTACTGGCGACCCTCGCCTACCTGCTCGGCTCTCTGTCCTTCGCCATTTTGCTCAGCCGCCTGACCGGTAAACCCGATCCGCGAATGAGTGGCTCGGGCAATGCCGGCGCCACCAACATGTTGCGCCTGGCCGGCAAAAAACTCGCCGTCCTGACCTTGATCGGGGACCTCTTCAAAGGCCTGCTACCCGTACTGATCGCCGGCGTTGCGGGCCTTTCGCTTCAGGAGCAGGCCTGGATCGGCGTCTGTGCCGTCATCGGCCACCTGTTCCCGCTGTACTTTCGCTTCCGCGGCGGCAAGGGTGTCGCCACCTCTGCCGGCATGCTGCTGGGGCTCTACCCGCCCGCCGCACTGCTGGCAGTCTGCGCCTGGCTGCTGACGTTCTACCTGACCCGCACCAGCTCACTGGCAGCCTTGATCGCCACACCGCTGACCCTGCCGCTGCTGGCCTGGCAGGAGCCGGCGGCACTGCTACCCATGAGCGCACTCACGGGACTGATCGTCTGGCGCCATCGGGGCAATCTACGCGACCTATTTGCCGGGCGCGAACGGCATTTTTAAATACCGGGCATGAGCGCCGCTCATCCCGCACATCATCACAGCGCCGACAATTGCTCCATCGGCCAACGCGCCTGCACGCTGATCGCCAGGCTTTCATGCTGACCGGCCTGCAAACGCTGGCAGCCGGCAAAGGCAATCATCGCGCCGTTGTCAGTGCAGAACTCCGGACGGGCATAAAAAACATCGCCCTTCATGTCGCCGAGCATCTTCTCCAGCGAAGTACGCAGTGCCTTGTTGGCGCTGACGCCGCCAGCAATCACCAGACGCTTCATACCGGCCTGTTTCAGGGCACGCTTGCACTTGATGGTCAAAGTCTCCACCACGGCCTGCTGGAACGCCAGCGAGATGTCGCAACGGGCTTGCTCGCTGTCGTCCCCGGCACTGACGCTCTGCTGCCAGGTGTTCAGGGCGAAGGTTTTCAAGCCACTGAAGCTGAAAGCCAGGCCCGGACGGTCGCACATCGGACGCGGGAAAGTGAAACGTCCTGCAACCCCCTGCTCCGCCAGCCGAGCGATTTCCGGGCCACCCGGATAATTGAGCCCCATCATCTTCGCGGTCTTGTCAAAAGCTTCACCGGCGGCATCGTCGAGGGTCTCACCCAAGAGCGTGTATTGACCGATCCCGTCAACCTGAACCAGTTGCGTATGACCACCAGACACCAACAAAGCGACGAACGGGAATTCCGGTGGTTGCGACTCCAGCATCGGCGCCAGTAGATGACCCTCCATGTGGTGCACACCCAGCGCCGGAATACCCCAGGCGAAAGCCAGCGCCTGAGCGCAGGAAGCGCCCACCAGCAAGGCACCGACCAGGCCAGGACCCGCGGTATAAGCGATGGCGTCGATCTCGGTCGGCACACAGTCAGCTTCAGCCAACACCTGACGAATCAAGGGCAGCATGCGTTTGACGTGATCACGCGAGGCCAGCTCCGGCACGACCCCGCCATAGGCGCGGTGCAGGTCGATCTGGCTGAACAGCGCGTCGGCCAGCAGGCCGCGTTCACTGTCATATAATGCGACACCGGTTTCGTCGCAGGAGGTTTCTAATCCCAGTACTAGCATGGGTTTGCGCCTTGTTTAGGCTGAATTCGAAGGCGCGCATAATAGTCGCCACGTGATGCCCCGACCAGCGGTTTTCGATCAGAGGCTTTGCATTCCGAGCGATGAGGGGTTAACATCCGCAACCCTTAAAAACCGACGTCTTCAAGTGCTCTTTTGCCACGAGGATGTTGACCCCGGTAATGAATGAAGGTAGCTCTGGATGCCAGCCGTCAAAGTAAAAGAGAACGAACCCTTCGACGTAGCTCTGCGTCGTTTCAAGCGCTCCTGCGAAAAAGCCGGTGTACTGGCTGAAGTTCGTAGCCGCGAATTCTACGAGAAGCCTACTTCTGAGCGTAAGCGCAAAGCAGCAGCCGCTGTTAAGCGTCACGCCAAGAAAGTTCAGCGCGAACAGCGCCGCGCCGTTCGTCTGTACTAATACACAGACGTTCGTAGCAAGCTTCTGCCAAGCCCGGCCCTCAGCCGGGCTAATGGCATTTGCGGAAAACGCTTGATGCTTCACCGTCAAAGCCGCAGACGCGACCGAGACAAATCTGCTTCACAGCGTCAGACCTGGCTCTTTTGCCAGCGGTGCACGTCTTTTCTGACGAGCCTTCCAAGGCTACTGACGAGCACACCCACTGATTCCTCTCACGACGATCAGCCCAAGGCACCTTCTTGCGTGCCAGCTTATGAGCTATCCGAGGCCATCGACTGGCCGCAGCGGATTTCAGCGCAACACTTTCAAATAGTCGAATACTGATTGGTACTAACGTCAGTGGATTTTCGGCAGATACACTTCCCGACAGCGATTACGCAGACGACACTGGTCGAGCCGCACATTTTGCGCGCCTCAAACAACGACCCGCGCTCAGCCGCCCTTCGTTTCGGATCAATTGCAGCGCAGATGACGAGAACGCCATGGCCGGGCTAATTCCCCAGAGCTTCATTGACGACCTTCTGAACCGCACCGACATCGTCGATGTGGTCAGCTCGCGCCTGCAAATGAAAAAGGCCGGCAAGAATTACACCGCCTGCTGCCCGTTTCACAAAGAGAAAACCCCCTCCTTCAGCGTCAGCCCCGACAAGCAGTTCTATTATTGCTTTGGCTGCGGCGCTGGCGGCAACGCCCTCGGCTTCATGATGGACCACGACAATCTGGATTTCGTCCAGGCTGTCGAAGAACTGGCCAAAGCCGCCGGCATGGAAATCCCCCGCGAAGAAAGCGGACGGCCGCACAAACCGCGACAGCCGACCGATTCGCCGCTCTACCCGCTACTCACCGCCGCCGCCGACTTTTACCGTCAGGCACTGAAAAGCCATCCATCGCGAAAAGCAGCTGTGGATTACTTGAAAGGTCGCGGGTTGACCGGTGAAATCGCCCGAGACTTCGGCCTCGGCTTTGCCCCACCTGGCTGGGACAATCTGTTCAAGCATTTGAGCAGCGACACCCTGCAACAGAAAGCCATGATTGATGCCGGCCTGCTGATCGAGAACGCCGAAACCGGCAAACGCTATGACCGCTTCCGCGATCGCGTGATGTTCCCGATCCGCGACAGCCGCGGGCGAATCATCGCCTTCGGCGGCCGGGTATTGGGCGACGACAAGCCGAAATACCTGAACTCACCGGAAACCCCGGTATTCCATAAGGGCCAGGAACTCTACGGCCTTTATGAAGCACGCAAGAACAACCGCAACCTCGACGAAATCATCGTCGTCGAAGGCTACATGGATGTTATCGCCCTCGCCCAGCAAGGCTTGCGCAATGCTGTCGCGACCCTGGGCACCGCCACCAGCGAAGAGCACTTGAAGCGTCTGTTTCGCGTCGTGCCCAACGTGCTGTTCTGTTTCGACGGCGATCAGGCAGGTCGAAATGCCGCCTGGCGGGCATTGGAGGCAGCGCTGCCGAGCCTGCAGGACGGGCGGCGCGCACGCTTTCTGTTCCTCCCCGAAGGCGAAGACCCGGACACGCTGGTCCGCTCCGAAGGCACCGATGCCTTCCGCGCACGGATCAACCAGCACGCCCAACCATTAGCGGATTATTTTTTTCAACAGCTGACCGAGGAATCGGACCCACGCTCGCTCGAAGGCAAGGCCCACATGGCCACCCTCGCCGCGCCGCTGATCGACAAAGTCCCGGGGGCGAACCTGCGCATCCTGATGCGTCAGCGTCTGACCGAAATTACCGGGCTTAGCGGTGAAGCCGTGAGCCAACTGGTACAAAGCGCACCTCAGGAATCACCGCCGGCGTACGACCCGGGCATCGATTACGACGCCATGCCGGATTACAGCGACTACCATCAGCCGCAGGCACAAGAGATGTATGCGCCGCAGCAGGAATGGACGCCGAAGAAACCCGGCGCCGGCGGCAAAAAATGGGACAAAAAACCGTGGGACAAAAACGGCAAACGCGGCGGTGATCAAGATCAACCCCGCGCGCCACGGGTGCCGGCCGCTGTAGAGCCGCCGACCCTGGCCGCCTTGCGTACGCTGTTGCATCACCCGCAATTGGCCGAGAAAGTCGAGGATGCCGGGCACTTTGCTGCCGAGGATCACACCAACACGCAATTACTGGTGGCCCTTCTCGAAGCCGTACAGAAGAATCCCAAGCTAAACTCATTTCAATTGATTGCACGCTGGCACGGTACGGAGCAAGGACGTTTGCTC
This sequence comes from Pseudomonas sp. Irchel s3h14, assembly GCF_900187425.1. GTDB lineage: Bacteria > Pseudomonadota > Gammaproteobacteria > Pseudomonadales > Pseudomonadaceae > Aquipseudomonas. The sequence goes on along the minus strand of NZ_FYDJ01000001.1, from coordinate 725,321 downwards.
AAGGCGCTGGCGGAAAAGGAATGGCTGATTGACGGAGATAACCTTGAACAACAGTTTTTCGACACCATTACTAGCTTGTCAGCCCGCCAACGCGAGCGAAACCTGGAACAACTTCTCAGGAAAGCACGTCAAAGTGAACTGAGTGCCGAAGAGAAAAATCAACTGCGCGACCTATTAAGTCGCAATGTTTCCGCATCAAGCCCGACCTCAACTGGCGCGTGAGGTCATAGCTCAGGTATAATCCTCGGCTTGTTTTTTGCCCGCCAAGACCTTCAGTGGATAGGGTGTTATGTCCGGAAAAGCGCAACAGCAGTCTCGTATCAAAGAGTTGATCACACTTGGTCGTGAGCAGGGTTACCTGACTTACGCGGAGGTCAACGACCACCTGCCGGAGGATATTTCAGATCCGGAACAGGTGGAAGACATCATCCGCATGATCAATGACATGGGGATCAACGTATTCGAGGTTGCGCCAGATAAGGATTCCCTTATGCTGGCCGACGCCGATACCGACGAAGCCGCGGCCGAAGAGGCAGCAGCAGCGTTGGCAGCGGTCGAGACCGACATTGGTCGCACTACCGACCCAGTGCGCATGTACATGCGTGAAATGGGTACGGTAGAGCTCCTCACACGTGAAGGCGAAATTGAAATCGCCAAGCGTATTGAAGAGGGCATCCGCGAAGTGATGGGCGCAATTGCGCACTTCCCTGGCACGGTTGACCACATTCTGTCCGAATACACTCGCGTCACCACCGAAGGTGGCCGCCTGTCCGACGTCCTGAGCGGTTATATCGACCCGGACGACGGCATTGCGCCGCCTGCTGCAGAAGTGCCGCCGCCTGTCGACCCGAAAGCCGTGAAAGCGGACGACGACACCGACGACGATGACGCTGAAGCCAGCACCGACGACGAAGAAGAAGCCGAAAGCGGTCCGGATCCGGTCATCGCAGCTCAGCGCTTTGGCGCTGTCTCCGATCAGATGGAAATCACCCGCAAGGCGCTGAAAAAGCACGGTCGTGGCAACAAGCTGGCAATTGCCGAGCTGGTGCTTCTGGCTGAGCTGTTCATGCCGATCAAACTGGTTCCGAAGCAATTCGAAGGCCTGGTCGAGCGTGTTCGCAGTGCCCTGGATCGTCTGCGTCAGCAAGAGCGCGCGATCATGCAACTTTGCGTTCGTGATGCCCGCATGCCGCGTGCCGACTTCCTGCGCCAGTTCCCGGGCAACGAAGTTGACGAAAGCTGGACCGACGCACTGGCCAAAGGCAAAAGCAAATACGCTGAAGCCATTGGTCGCCTGCAACCGGACATCATTCGTTGCCAGCAGAAGCTGACCGCGCTGCAAACCGAAACCGGTTTGACGATCGCCGAGATCAAGGACATCAACCGTCGCATGTCGATCGGTGAGGCCAAGGCCCGCCGCGCGAAGAAAGAGATGGTAGAAGCGAACTTGCGTCTGGTGATCTCCATCGCCAAGAAGTACACCAACCGTGGCCTGCAATTCCTCGATCTGATCCAGGAAGGCAACATCGGTTTGATGAAAGCGGTAGACAAATTCGAATACCGCCGCGGCTACAAGTTCTCGACTTATGCCACCTGGTGGATCCGTCAAGCGATCACTCGCTCGATCGCCGACCAGGCCCGCACCATCCGTATTCCGGTGCACATGATCGAGACGATCAACAAGCTCAACCGCATTTCCCGCCAGATGTTGCAGGAAATGGGTCGCGAACCGACCCCGGAAGAGTTGGGCGAACGCATGGAAATGCCTGAGGACAAGATCCGCAAGGTATTGAAGATCGCTAAAGAGCCGATCTCCATGGAAACCCCGATCGGTGATGACGAAGACTCCCATTTGGGTGACTTCATCGAAGACTCGACCATGCAGTCGCCAATCGATGTCGCCACTGTTGAGAGCCTTAAAGAAGCGACTCGCGAAGTTCTGTCCGGCCTCACTGCCCGTGAAGCCAAGGTTCTGCGCATGCGCTTCGGTATCGACATGAATACCGACCACACCCTCGAGGAGGTTGGTAAGCAGTTCGACGTGACCCGTGAACGGATTCGTCAGATCGAAGCCAAGGCGCTGCGCAAGCTGCGCCACCCGACGAGAAGCGAGCATTTGCGCTCCTTCCTCGACGAGTAACAACAACCCCCCCGGCCCAGGCCGGGGGTTTTGCTTTTATACAGATTAAATCCCCCGCACCTCCCCCCCTCCGAATTGCCCGTCTACACTCGAAACATTCCCCGAGCCATAACGAGACCGTTATGCCCAGACTGCCGACCGTGCTTTTTTTGCTGTCGCTATTGACCTGGACCGCAACGGCTGGCGCGCTGACTCTGACCGACGAAGAACGTAGCTGGCTGGCGGCTCACCCGGACTTGCGCCTGGGTGTCGATGCGTCATGGCCACCCTTCGAGTTTCGCGACGATCAGGGCCGCTATCAGGGCCTTGCAGCAGACTATATCGAACTCATCCGTCAACGCCTGGCCATCAAGCTCACGCCCATCGAGCCCGTCAGCTGGACCGTCGTCCTGGAGCAAGCCAAACAAGCCAAACTGGACCTGTTGCCCGGCATCATGTCGACCCCGGAGCGCCAGACTTACCTGTCATTCACCCGCCCCTACCTGGACTTTCCGATTGTCATCCTGGCCCATGTCGGAGGCCCCCAGCCACGCAAACTCAAAGACTTGTACGGTCTGAAAGTCGCCGTGGTGGAAAACTACGCACCCCACGAGCTGTTGCGCACCCACAATCCCGACCTCAATCTGGTGGCGATGCCTAACGTCAGCTCAGCGCTGCAGGCGCTGGCTACCGATGAAGTGGATGCGGTGGTCGGCGATCTCGCCTCCAGCGTCTGGAGCCTGCGTCAGCTCAAGCTCGACGGGCTCTACGTCAGCGGCGAAACCCCCTATCGTTATCAATTGGCAATGGGCGTGCCCCGGAACAACAAGGTACTGGTCGGTATTCTGGATAAAGTCCTGGCGGACATGACCCCGGACGAAATCAATGAGATTCAGGAGCACTGGATCGGCAACGTCCTCGATCATCGAACATTCTGGAACGATCTGCTGGTTTACGGTCTACCGGGATTGCTGCTGCTGATCATCGTGCTGGCGATGGTTATCCGGGTCAACCGCCGGCTGAGTTCAGAAATTGCCCGCCGGGTCGACCTGGAGCAAGAACTGCGCAGCAGCGAATACCATTACCGCGGGCTGGTGGAGAGTCTTTCGGCCATCGCCTGGGAAGCGCAGATCAGCGATTTCACCTACAGCTATGTGTCCCCCCATGCCGAGGATCTGCTCGGTTACCCCTTGTCTCATTGGCTGATTCCGGGCTTCTGGCGCAACATTATCCACCCGGCCGACCTGACCCGCGCCCAGACCTTCTGCGATCACGAAGTACTGGCCGGGCGCGATCACAGCCACGATTACCGGGTCATCACCGCCGATGGCCGCTGCATTTGGGTGCGCGATATCGTCAGCCTGATCGAGCACGGCCATGAACCGGTGATGCGCGGACTGATGATCGACATCAGCGAAGCCAAGCGCACCGAAGAAGCGTTGCGCCTGTCGGAACAGAAGTTCGCCTCGGTGTTCCAGCAATGCCCGGACATTCTGGTCATCGCGCGACTCTCCGACGGCTGCCTGATGGAGGTCAACGAAGCGTTCGAAGAACAGATCGGTCTCAAGGCCGAAGACGTCATCGGCCAGACGGCCACCGACCTGAACATCTGGGGCATACCCGGCGTCGGGCCGGGCTTGTTGCAACGGTTGCAGGCCGGCAGCATCCGTAACCTGGAGATGCCCTTTCGCCGCAACAATGGCCAAGTGTTTACCGGCCTGATCTCCGCTGAGCCGTTCGATCTCGATACAACCCCTGCGCTGGTAGTGGTCGTGCGGGACATCAGCCAGCTCAAGGAAACCCAGAAACAGCTGCAAACCTCCGAAGAGAAATTCGCCAAGGCCTTCCATGCCTCCCCCGACGGCTTGCTATTGTCCCGGCAGAGCGACGGTTTACTGATTGAGGTCAACGAGGGTTTCAGTCGCATTACCGGTTTCAACAGCGCGATGTCCGTGGATCGCTCCGCTCTCGAACTGGGAATCTGGGTCAATCTCAACGAACGCAAACAGATGCTCGATCTGCTGCACCGGGACGGTTTCGTCCGCGACTTCAGTTGCCATATACGCCGCAGCGACGGACAGATCCGCCTCTGCGAGGTGTCCAGCCGTCCGCTACCGATCGGCGATGAAGATTGCATGCTGACCATAGCCCGGGACATCACCGAGCGACACCTGATGCAGGAGAAACTGCAACAGGCCGCCACGGTATTCGAGAGCACCGCCGAAGGTGTATTGATCACCGACACTCAACAGCACATCAGCGCGGTCAACCGTGCGTTTACCGAAATCACCGGCTACAGCGAGAGCGAAGCATTGGGCCACACCCCTCGCCTGCTCGCCTCGGGCCTGCACGACAGCGCGTTTTATGCCGCCATGTGGCATCAACTGACTGCCGAAGGCCATTGGCAGGGCGAAATTTCCAACCGGCGCAAGAATGGCGAGCTCTATCCGAGCTGGCTGACCATCAGTGCGGTGCGCAACCGGGACAGATTCGTCACCCACTTTGTCGCGGTGTTCGCGGACATTTCCAGCCTCAAACATGCCCAGGCCAAGCTCGATTACCAGGCACACCACGACCCGCTGACCGGGCTGCCAAATCGCACGCTGTTCGAGAGCCGACTGCTGACCGCGCTCAACAACCAGCAGGAAAACGGCGGCCAGGGCGCGGTGCTGTTCCTGGACCTGGACCGTTTCAAACACATCAACGACAGCCTGGGTCACCCGGTCGGCGACCTGCTGCTCAAGGGCATTGCCGTGCGCCTCAAGGAGCAGTTGCGCGACATCGACACCGTGGCGCGACTGGGCGGCGACGAATTCATCATCCTGCTGCCCGGGCTGCAGCAATCCAGTGACGCCGACAACATCGCGACCAAGTTGCTCAATTGCTTTGGTGCACCGTTCCAGGCTGGCGAACATGAGTTTTTTATCAGCGCCAGTATCGGCACCAGCCTGTATCCCAAGGATGGCTGCGACGTCGCCACGCTGGTCAAGAACGCCGATGCGGCGATGTACCGCTCCAAGGCCAAGGGTCGCAACCGGGTCGAAAGCTACACCCGCGACCTCACTGCTCAAGCCAGCGAGCGAGTGGCACTGGAACATGAGCTGCGACGCGCGATCGAGCGCAACGAACTGCACCTCCATTATCAACCGAAGATCAGCCTGGTCGACCATCGCCTGGTCGGCGCAGAAGCGCTCATTCGCTGGCGTCACCCGACCTTCGGCGATGTGCCGCCGGAGCACTTCATTCCGCTGGCCGAAGAAAACGGCATGATTCTGCAAATCGGCGATTGGGTTCTCGAAACCGCCTGCCGGCAGATGTTCGAGTGGAATCAGGTTTACGAACCCGTCGGCCCGCTATCGGTCAACCTCGCGGGCGCTCAATTGCGTCAGCCGAACCTGCTCGGCCGGATTGAACAATTGCTCAAGGACAACCGCCTCAAACCCGGTTTCCTGCAACTGGAAATTACTGAAAACTTCATCATGAGCCAGGCTGAAGAGGCGCTGGCAGTGCTGCATCAACTCAAACACCTGGGCGTGCAACTGGCGATCGACGACTTCGGCACCGGTTACTCGTCCCTGAGTTACCTCAAACGTCTGCCGTTGGACATTCTCAAGATCGACCAGTCTTTCGTCCGCGGCCTGCCGGATGATCCCCACGATGCAGCCATCGTTCGCGCCATCATCGCCCTGGGCCGCAGCATGCAATTCACCATCATTGCCGAGGGCGTGGAAACCCTCGCACAGCAGCAATTCCTCGCTGCCGAAGGCTGTGAACAGATCCAGGGCTACATCGTCAGCCTGCCCTTGCCACCGGAAGAATTTGCCGCGACGTTTCTTCGTATAGCCATTTCAGACTTTTCGGATAGCACAGCCGAGAAACCGTCGCTATAATCCGCGGCCTACTGAGGGCCTATAGCTCAGTTGGTTAGAGCAGAGGACTCATAATCCTTTGGTCCACGGTTCAAGTCCGTGTGGGCCCACCAAACAAGAAAGCCGCGCAATGCGCGGCTTTTTCGTGTCGGTTGGAATACTCAATCGCGACGAGCGCCTGCCGAAACATCACTCAGTTGGCGAAATTCTCGATCCTGATCTGACCCTCAGGAAAGGTCGCGATAATTTCCAGTTCGCCGCCCATGGCGCGGATGTAGTTTCGCAAGGTGCTGATGTACATGTCTGTGCGCCGCTCCATTCTGGAGATCGCTGCCTGGTTGACGTGCAGCGTCTTGGCCAGCGTTTCCTGACTCAACTCCTGGGCCTTACGCAGCTCGTGCAGAGGCATTTCTTTCAGGTGCTGCTGGAACAACCGATCTGCGTTAGCGCGAGACTCCGGCGTCATGCGAGCTTGAAGTTCAGCAAATTTTTTAGCCATCGTTGCGGCCCTCTTTACGCAATGTTTCCAAATGGTCGTCATACAATGTTTCCGCCTGCGGGACATGCTCGTCATACCAACGGTTTCGACCGGTTTTGTCCCCTCCGATTAAAAGTAACGCGCATCGGCGTGGATCAAACGCATAGAGCACACGATAAGGTCGACCCGCATGCAGGACCCGCAACTCTCGGAGATTGCCCAGTCGTGAGCCTTTAATATCGCTGCTATGCGGGTAACGCAGACCCGGCCCGAAAAACCCCAGCAGATCGACGCTTGCTGAAACCGAGGCTTGCTCCTTTGCATCCAACCCCTCCCACCAACCTTCAAATTCATCGGTGTATTCAATCTCCCAACCCATACCAATATGCCACCCAAGGAATATGACCTCAAGGGAATAACTCTAGACTTTAACGGCCGTGCGGCCACCTTGATTGCCAATGAAATTGTTAACGAGGGTTTCTGGTGGATGTGGGTGTTCAGTGCCTGGCGTTTAGTTGTGTTTACTTAAGGTGTCGAAATATCGGATGACGCCCGCAGACCTTGTAGGCAAACTCCGAAACTTGCATTTGGGGCACTTTGCCGCCTTGTTGGCCTTTTCTTTGACGGGATACTCTCCGGACGTCGCTGACCATTCAGCGATCGGGCTTGGAAACCCGACGAGCGAATCGCAACAACGCGCCCAACATGACCTCAGACGTTTTTACGGCTGCAATCCCTGTGTCATGGCGGCTGTGCGTGGGACGTCTTCGGACGTGCCGGTTTCCTAAGCTCCCGGTTTCCAACCTGCGCACAGCTGCCACCCATTCGCTTGGAAACGAAAGTGGCAGCTCATCAAGCTTAGGAGCTAGACCATGAGCAAAACAAACCCGTCCGAACCTTCAGAACTGAAAACCATCGGCTTTACCCCGTTGATTTATTGCTCGAATCAAGCGCTGTTCAACGTCCGCGCTGGCGTCCCTATCAGCGACGCGCTGGCACAGGCATCTGATTTTCTTTTCATAGCCAAAGCGCTTGCTGTGGATGCCGCCTACGCAAAAGACACCGACCGCCACGCCCGGGCCGCGCACTATCTGACGGCAATGAGCAAAGCGGTGATTGATGATGTGGTGAAGGTGCTGACACGGTGACCTGCTCGGACTGCGGCGAAGTCCGAAGAATACCGGCAGCTCTTCCTTGAAATACGCCCCGACTTTTCGGGGCTTCCAATCTTCATACGCGCAGATCACCTTCAACTTTTAGAAGCAACAGTTAACGAAGGAATGGCCTGCACCGGCCGCAGCCGTTCAAGCATCTCCCCCGTCAACACGACCTCATACGTATCCGCCGCCCTACCCCACTGTTCCACGATGACCATGCCGTCTACCACCGTCCCTCCCAACTCGGTAATCGTATCGGCCAATGCCTCGACGATTTTTTGAGTCCGAAACCACACGCGCTCAGTAATCTCTTTCAGCTCAGCCGCTATGCGGTCAGACGAAGCCGGATCCGTATCGGGGTAGGTGATATTGCGCAGCAAATGCCGTAACTCCCTTATTTTTGCGTAATCCTGTTCCGCCCCGAACTCTCCTTTGAGGATGGCTGTCGCTTTCGACTTATCGACGATTTTTTTGGGCGAAGGCTTTGAAGCTAATGTCTGCCCCATAGCGCCAGCAAACAGGACCATCATCCGAGCTTCCAGATGTTCCCTCATGGCTTCCATCGACGAAATTGACCGCACCAAGCTAATGGACGCCCCGCCTTGATGCCTTAAATCCATGGTCACTGTCAGAGTCACGCCGCCCGTTTCAAACCCCAAGGCTCGGGCAATGACGTAGTGCGCCATTTCGTGATGGGCAATCTGCACTGCATGTTCCCGCACAGCGGGAGGCATCTTCCTGGTCATTTCCATCGCCTCGCATCCCCGGTTTCGCATTCGACTACGCGTTACTGTTGGCGTCCAGCCTCGACTAAATCAACCGTAGCCCCTCTCGTCACACAACTGTCTGGCCAATCAAAGCCTAGGCGCAACTGACGTTCAGAAAAGGGAGTTTTTATGGTTGATGTCACTCGCCGCTCGATCATGGGTTTTGCTGCCGTGCTGCCGTTTCTGGCGCATACGCCGTGGGTCCGTGCGCAAACCCCGGCCGTCACCGCGCCAGCCCCTTCGGATGAAGTGCTGATCAACTTCAATGAAAGCCCGTGGGGACCGGCGCAATCCGCCAGACAGGCGATGCAGCAAGGGATCGCCTTATGCGGCCGCTATCCCTATAAAACCCAATACGCACTCAATGCGCTGTTCGCACGACAGCAGGGTGTGCCAGAAGAATACGTTCAGACCTACTGCGGTTCCAAAGCGGTGTTGCAGCACGCGGTGCACGCCTTCACACAAAACGGCAGCCTGGTGATGGCCGTTCCTTCTTATGAAGATCCCGCTGAAGCAGCGCGCGGCCGAAAAGTCTCGGTGCATGAAGTGCCACTCAACACCAAGCATGCTCACGACATTCCCGGGATGCTGGCAGCTGACCCGCACGCTGGATTGATCTACGTGTGTAATCCGAATAATCCGACAGGCACCGTCACCCCGCGCGCGGACATCGAACGGGCGCTGGCCGAAAAGCCCAAGGGTTCAATCCTGCTGGTGGATGAGGCTTACATTGACTTCTCGGATGCGCCGACCTGCATTCCGCTGGTCAAGGAACATCCAGACCTGCTGGTGTTGCGCACCTTCTCGAAAATCTACGGCATGGCCGGCGCACGTCTCGGCATTGCGGTGGGTCACCCGACGTTGCTTGAGCAACTTGAAGTCTTCGGCGGTTACAACGTGCCGGCCATCCCGACACTGCTGGGCGGCATAGCCAGCCTTGAAGACACTGAACTGCTTCCGCAGCGAAAACAAAACAACGCCCGGTTGCGCGACGAGACCATTACCTGGCTGAAAGCACGCGGCTTTCGCTGCACGGCGTCGCAAGCCAATTGCTTCATGATCGACGTCAAACGCCCGGCTGAAGGCGTCGTGCACGCACTTGCCGAGCGCGGCGTCCTGATAGGACGTGTGTGGCAGAGCTGGCCGACCTGGGTTCGGGTCAGTGTGGGCACCGATGCGGAGATGAGGCGATTTCGGGAGGTGTTTGCCGAGGTTGTCGAAAACAATAATGGCTTACACCTACGAACCTAGGTCTTTCTTGCATTTTGTAATAGATCACCGTCACAAAGCACCCGCTCTTTTGTACAACCTAGTTGAAAAACAAAGCAGTTCTAAATAGTCTCGCTGTCAACACACCCGCCATGCCTAGGGTTGCGCAAGCGACCAAGCACAAATTGAGCGGGTTTTTTATGCTTAGAGTTTTTAGGCGCGTTTTTTTAATAGTGTTCTCTTACTGCGAAAACTTGTACGTCACACAAAAAGGAGCAACAAATGAGCAGCATGGAAAAGGACCCGCCGGATAACAATCTCGATGAAACCATCAAGGTTCTTGAGTACTTAAGTAAATGCGAACCTCGAAAGGCAGCCTCACGACGCACAGGGATAGAGCTGCGTGCAGAACGCTTCGCTAATTGGTCTCTTCTAGGAGGTGCAGTAGGGATTGGAATCGCAGCGCTGCTGGCCTATTGGCACACATCTCAATCACTGTTACCGGATACGATGAAAAACGTTGTACTCGTTCTAATCCTGTTATCCACTCTCTCTACATTGGCGTCCCTGCTGACCCCCATCGTCGCATCAGCCTGGACACTAGCCCGATGGAAAACCATCAGTTTGAGAAACATGCTGGCGGACATTACGCACGAGAGCGACTTCGTCGAAGCCCTGAAAAACCACCCTGAAAAAGCATTGGCTAACGCAAAGTATTGGCTCGAACTCAAAATAAATCGCGCGGAAGCTCGAGTCGCCTATTTCTTTGGAGAAAAAGCCGCAGGCCTTGCACTTCTCGGTACGGCTTACGTTTGCACTAAGGAGTTTGGTGGCCTCCCATGGCTAAACAAGACCCTGATGGCTGGCCCGGTGGCTGGCAATCTGGGAAATACTGCTTTGCTGATGGTGATCGCTCTGGTGCTTGGGATTTCAATCGGAGCAATGCTTCTCAAACATGTAAATGCGCGGTATCGCTTTCAGATCGAACTCATCGACAACGCTTTACGGCGATAACAATTCGCAGGTACGAAAAAGCCGCGCAATTGCGCGGCTTTCTCGTTCCTGCGATTCAGCCTTTACTTCGGCAAGGCATACGCAATCACGTAGTCACCACGATCCGTCGACTGACGCGCACCGCCAACGGTGAGCAGGATGTACTGCTTGCCGGTTTTCGGTGAAACGTAGGTCATCGGACCCGACTGGCTACCCACAGGCAAACGAGCCTTCCAGATTTCATTACCGTTACCCGTATCGAAAGCACGCAGATAGAAATCCTGGGTGCCGGCGAAGAACAGCAGGCCCGACTGGGTGGCCAGGGAAGCACCGAGGGTCGGCATGCCGATCGGGATCGGCAGGTGCATGCGAATGCCCAGCGGACCGGTGTCTTGCACGGTGCCGACCGGGACTTGCCACATCAGTTTGTGGGTCTTGAGGTCGATGGCGGACATGGTGCCGAACGGTGGTTTCTGGCACGGAATGCCGGCCGCGGAGAGGAAGCGTTCGCGCATCGCACCGAACGGCGTGCCTTCCTGTGGTACGACGCCCATTTCGATACCACTGGCCCCGGCGGCGATCTTGTTGCGCGGGATCATGTAGTTGGCCAGGCCCAGGCGCATGTCGTTGACGAACATGTAATTCGTGTTCGGATCAACCGAGACGCTGCCCCAGTTCATACCGCCCAATGAGCCCGGGAATTGCAACGCACGGTCCATGCCCGGCGGGGTGTAGACGCCTTCGTGGCGCATGCCTTTGAACTGGATGCGGCACATCAATTGGTCGAACGGTGTCGCGCCCCACATGTCGGACTCGGTCAGTGTCTTGTTGCCGATTGACGGCATGTCCACCGAGAACGGCTGAGTCGGCGAGTAGCGTTCGCCGGGCACATTGCCCTGAGGCACCGGGCGCTCTTCGACGCGTGCGATCGGCACACCGGTTTCACGGTTGAGCAGGAAGATCTCGCCCTGCTTGGTGACTTGCGCCAAGGCCGGCTGCATTGCGCCCTTCTCGTCAGGGACGTCGTACAGCAGCGGTTGTGCAGGCAGGTCGAAGTCCCACAAGTCGTGATGAGTGGTCTGGAAATGCCAGCGCACCTGACCGGTCCTCACGTCGATGGCGACGATGGACGAGTTCCACTTGTCGTCGAACTCCGTACGTTGACCGCCGAAGAAGTCCGGGGTGGCGTTGCCGGTTGGCAGGTAAACCAGACCGAGTTTGGCGTCGTAGGACATGGCCGACCAGACGTTCGGTGTGCCACGGGTATAGGTCTCACCGGCCGGCGGACGTTTGGTGGTGTTCGGATTGCCCGGATCCCACGCCCACACCAGTTCACCACTACGCACGTCGTACGCACGGACTACGCCTGGCGGTTCTCCGGTGGAATAGTTATCGGCCACGCGACCACCGACGATTACCACGTCACCTGCGACCAATGGGGTCGAGGTTTGTTGGTAGTAGCCGGGCTTTACTTCGCCCATATCGGTTGTCAGATCGACGGTGCCTTTGTTGCCGAACTCTTCGCAGGGTTTGCCGGTTTCAGCATTGATCGCGATCAGACGCGCATCGCCGGTCGGCAGAAACAGACGTTTCGTACAGGCCGTTGGCTGATTGTCCGAAGACGCGGGAGTTTCGGAGTAACCCAGACCCCGGCAACGCTGCCAGTTTGGCGCGGTGCCTTGTGGGTCAAACTTCCAGCGCTGGGCGCCGGTGTCGGCATCCAGGGCGAAGACTTTGCCGTAGGCGGTGCAGGTGTAGACCGTGTCACCGATTTGCAGCGGCGTGTTCTGGTCTTCAGCCCCAGCACCAGTACTTTGCGGGATGTCGCCGGTGCGGAAGGTCCAGGCCACCTGCAATTTGTCGATATTGCCCTTGTTGATCTGATCCAGCGCGGCAAAGCGGTTGCCAGCAGTGGTATTGCCCCAATGGGCCCAGTCTTTCTGTTCGGTGCCCGGTGCGACCGGTGTCACCGCAGGTTCACTGCTGGCCTTGACCACGTGGGTCGGCACGAACATGTAGGCGAGCGTTGCAACAACACCAACGCCCAGAATGCCGGCCAGGCCGTAAGCGCCACGGCCTGCGGTCGCACCCGAAGCACGCACCAACGTCGGATAGACCAGCGCGACAACCAGACCGATTACGGCAAACGTCAGCACCCGAGAGACCAACGGCCAGTATTCAAAACCGGTGTCCCACACCGCCCAGATCGCAGTAAGGATCAACGCCAAGCCATACAACAACGCCCCCTGCGGCTTACGACGGGCGATCATCAACCCGGAAACCAGCATCGCCAGGCCCATCAGCAGGAAATACCAACTACCGCCGAGCGAGACCAGATAGCCGCCGCCACCGGCCAGGCCGAGCCCGATCAATGCAATCAGGACACCCAGCCCCAACAGCAACCATTTGCCGCCGCCGGCAGCCCCAGAATTATTCATGTCGGTAATTTTCCCCATTTGTGACAAGCGCGGAATAATGTACCACCTAGTTACTTATGGCAAATTGTCGCAGGTAAAAATCGACTGAACGGTACTGAAGGCTAGATCAAACATCCGCTGTGCGAGATGTGCCTGTAACATGCCAACCCATTGATCTACGCCGCTGGAGACGACCTTTGCCTGACACCCGCCCGCCCGTTCTTGACGAAATCGATCGTCAATTGATTGCAGCCCTGCAGATCAATGCCCGCGAGAGCGTAGCCATGCTCGCCCGCCAACTGGGCATCGCCCGCACCACCGTTACTTCGCGGCTGGCGCGGCTGGAAAAGGCCAAGGTGATCACCGGTTATGGCGTGCGCTTGGGTCAACGTGTCGTGGATGGCGGCTTGCAGGCGTACGTCGGGATCACGGTACAACCACGCTCGGGCAAGGAAGTGTTGCGACGTCTCAGCGCGATGGCTCAGGTGCAGCAGTTGTGCGCGGTCAGTGGCGAATTTGATTACGTGGCGTGGTTGCGCACCGATTCACCTGAGCAGCTGGATCAGTTGCTGGATCAGATCGGCAGTGTGGATGGGGTGGAGAAGACGACTACGTCGATCATCTTGAGTAGCAAGATTGATCGGGGGCAACCGGTTTGAGTTTTTGCCGATAGCTCTTTGGTGTCTGGGAGGGTCTCATCGCGAGCAAGCTCGGCTCCCACATTGACGATGTGTAGCAATCCATCGTCATTCTGATCAAATATTTAGCAAAACGACGACACATTGCGTCTTATTAACGTGTTCTACGCTCTCTAGAATGGCTGCCATCTTTTCCTATACTCAGACGCACATGCCGCGTCCGGTCGCCAGCAAGGTCAGCCATGAACAAGAACAATCGCCATCCTGCAGACGGTAAAAAACCAGTCACCATTTTCGGTCCGGACTTTCCCTTCGCCTTCGACGACTGGATCGAGCACCCGGCCGGTCTGGGCAGCATCCCTGCGCACAACCATGGCGCTGAGGTCGCGATTGTCGGTGCTGGCATCGCAGGTCTGGTGGCCGCGTACGAATTAATGAAACTGGGCCTGAAACCCGTCGTCTACGAAGCCTCGAAAATGGGCGGCCGTCTGCGTTCCCAGGCATTCAACGGCGCTGAAGGCATCATCGCCGAGCTCGGCGGCATGCGTTTCCCGGTGTCGTCCACCGCGTTTTATCACTACGTCGACAAGCTCGGCCTCGAAACCAAACCTTTCCCGAACCCGCTGACACCTGCCTCGGGCAGCACGGTGATCGACCTCGAAGGTCAGACTCATTACGCACAGAAACTGGCGGATCTTCCTGCACTGTTCCAGGAAGTCGCCGACGCCTGGGCCGATGCGCTGGAAGCCGGTTCGCAGTTCTCGGATATCCAGCAAGCGATCCGCGACCGCGACGTACCGCGCCTCAAAGAGCTGTGGAACACCCTCGTCCCGCTGTGGGACGACCGCACGTTCTACGACTTCGTTGCCACCTCCAAAGCTTTCGCCAAGCTCTCGTTCCATCACCGCGAAGTGTTTGGTCAGGTCGGTTTCGGTACCGGCGGCTGGGACTCGGACTTCCCGAACTCGATGCTGGAAATCTTCCGTGTGGTCATGACCAACTGCGACGATCACCAGCACTTGGTGGTCGGCGGCGTGGAACAAGTACCGTTGGGGATCTGGCGTCATGTGCCGGAACGTTGCATGCACTGGCCAGAAGGCACCAGCCTCAGCTCGCTGCACAACGGCGCACCGCGTACCGGCGTGAAAAAAATTGCCCACGCGGCGGACGGGCGCTTTGCCGTCACCGATAACTGGGGCGACACCCGCGAATACGCAGCGGTGCTGACCACGTGCCAGAGCTGGCTGCTGACCACCCAGATCGAATGCGACGAAAGCCTTTTCTCGCAAAAGATGTGGATGGCCCTCGACCGTACGCGCTACATGCAATCGTCGAAAACCTTCGTGATGGTCGACCGGCCATTCTGGAAGGACAAGGATCCGGAAACCGGCCGCGACCTGATGAGCATGACCCTCACCGATCGCCTGACCCGTGGCACCTACCTGTTCGACAATGGCGACGACAAGCCGGGCGTGATTTGCCTGTCGTACTCGTGGATGAGCGACGCGCTGAAAATGCTCCCGCAACCCGTGGAAAAACGCGTGAAACTGGCGCTGGATGCGTTGAAGAAGATCTATCCGAAAGTCGATATCGCGGCGCGGATCATTGGCGATCCGATCACCGTGTCCTGGGAAGCCGACCCGCATTTCCTCGGTGCTTTCAAGGGCGCGCTGCCCGGTCACTATCGCTACAACCAGCGCATGTACGCGCACTTCATGCAGACCGACATGCCGGCCGAGCAGCGCGGCATTTTCATCGCCGGTGACGATGTTTCGTGGACGCCTGCGTGGGTCGAAGGCGCGGTGCAGACCTCGCTCAATGCGGTGTGGGGCATCATGAAACACTTCGGCGGTGAAACTCACGCCGAGAACCCGGGTCCAGGAGATGTGTTCAACGAGATCGGCCCGATCGCCCTGCCCGAGTAAAAGGAATCCGAAATGCGCGTAGCCCTTTACCAATGTCCACCGCTGCCCCTGGATGTCGCCGGTAACCTGCAACGTCTGCATCAATTGGCGCTGGAAGCCAAGGGCGCGGATTTGCTGGTGCTGCCGGAGATGTTTTTGACCGGCTACAACATCGGCCTCGACGCGGTCAGCGTGCTGGCGGAGGTGTACAACGGTGAGTCGGCGCAGCAGATCGCGCGCATCGCCAAGACGGCCGGGATCGCCATTTTGTATGGCTACCCCGAGCGCACCGAAGACGGTCAGATTTACAACGCCGTGCAGTTGATCGACGCCAATGGCGAGCGGTTGTGCAACTACCGCAAGACTCACCTGTTCGGCGACCTCGATCACTCGATGTTCAGCGCCGGACCGAATGAATTTCCGTTGGTTGAACTCAATGGCTGGAAGCTCGGCTTCCTGATTTGCTACGACCTGGAGTTCCCGGAAAACGCCCGACGCCTGGCCCTGGCCGGCGCCGAGCTGATTCTGGTGCCGACGGCGAACATGATTCCTTACGACTTCATTGCCGACGTCACCGTCCGCGCCCGGGCTTTCGAAAACCAGTGCTATGTGGCTTACGCCAACTATTGCGGCAACGAAGGCGAGATCCAGTATTGCGGTCAGAGCAGCATCGCCGCGCCGGATGGCAATCGCATCGCCCAGGCGGGCCTTGATGAAGCGCTGATTGTCGGCGAGCTGGATCGTCAGTTGATGGTCGATTCCCGCGCCGCCAATCGCTACTTCCTCGATCGCCGCCCCGAGCTTTACAGCGAGCTTAACAAGCGCTGATCTACCGTTATCCGCTAGCATTAGCGCTTCTCTGTTCTGGAAGTGCTCATGCCTGCGCTGAATCACCCCCACCTTCACACTGAAACCCTGGCCAACGGTCTGCGGGTGACGCTGCGTCATGTTCCCGATTTGAAGCGCAGTGCTGCGGCGTTGCGCGTCGCGGCGGGCAGCCATGACGTGCCGCTGGCCTGGCCCGGGCTGGCGCACTTTCTCGAACACCTGCTGTTTCTCGGTACAGAGCGTTTTCCTGCGAGCCAAGCACTGATGGCCTACGTCCAGGGTCATGGCGGTCAGGTGAATGCGCGGACCAGCGAACGCACCACTGACTACTTTTTCGAGTTACCGCCTCAAGCGTTTACCGGGGGACTGGAGCGCCTGTCGGACATGCTCGCTCATCCACGTATGAATCCGGACGATCAGCGGCGGGAACGGGAAGTGCTGCACGCAGAATTTGTCGCCTGGTCGCGGGATACGACCTCTCAACAGCAATTCGCGCTGTTCGACGGTGTTTCAGCGGCGCATCCACTCCGAGCGTTTCATGCTGGCAACCGCTACAGCCTGCCGGTGCCGCAACCTGAGTTCCAGCAAGCCTTGCAGGGTTTCTATCAGCGGTTTTATCAGACCGGGCAAATGACCTTGTGCTTGGCTGGGCCGCAGAGTCTCGATGAGTTGAGGGCGATGGCTCAGCGCTTTAGCGCTGCTATTCCCGTAGGGGAAAAGGTCCCGCAACAAACGCCTACATCGCTGACGGACTCTTCGGACAAAAGTTATCAACAGGCTGGAGAGCGTCGACTGGATCTGCTGTTTGCCTTCGACGCATTGTCCGATTCATCGCCCGAGGCGCTGGCGTTCCTGTGTCATTGGCTGAACGCGGCGAAACCCGGTGGCCTGCTGGCGCAATTGCATGAGTGCGGGCTGACTGACAGCCTCAAAGCTGCGCCGTTGTATCAGTTCGCCGGCCAGGCTTTGTTGCACATCGAGCTCACGTTGCCTGCCAACGCGAAGCCCAACGGGATCCGCGAACAGCTACTGGATTGGCTTGGATTCTTTGCCTCACAGCAACCCTGGACCGGGTTGCGCAAAGAATACGCCGCCCTGCTGCAACGTCAGCAACAAGTCAGTGGCGCCCTGCAACTGGCCCGACTCGACAGTGAACAGCGTGAAACAGGGTTATCCGAATCGGGCGTTGCAGCCCTCAAGGACGTCCTGAAACAAATCGGCGCTGTGGATAACTTCACAGGCCAATGGCAACTGCCAACACCTAATCCGTTTTTACGCGCAGAAGCTCCGGCCCCGAGTGCCGGACTGATCCGCGGCCAGACCAGCAAACACCGAGGCTTGCGGACCTTTGCCCAGGATCGCTCACGCGGTCGTCGTGAACGTTCGCCCATGCAGTTCAGTCAGGCGTTGCCCGATAACAGTGCCGAAGGTACCGTTTACCTGCGCTGGCGTCTGGACTCGGCGCCTCGCAGCAACGTTCAAATGAGCCTGGAAAACCGCCTTCAGCCGTTGCGTGAAGACGCTCGTCAGGCAGGTGTCGATTTTTCCTTCCGCGCATCAGGCAATGAATGGCTGCTGAAAATGACCGGGCTACAGGAGCCGATGCCGACCGTCCTCGAACATACGCTGAAAGAACTGACAAAACCTGATGCCAGTTTCTCGCAAGAAGAGCCGCCGAGCGCTGCGTTGATGCCCATTCGACAGTTGCTTAAAGCGCTGCCCGATCACTGCCTTGAGCGCACCGCTGACTCGGACGATTTGATCCAGCTTTGGTCGAGCGCACGCTGGGATGGTCTGGCGACCGGCCTGTCCGCCCAGACACAAGCGGCGATGGGCCTTGCCTTGAGTCGTGTGCCCGGCACTGCGGACAATCAACTGACGCCGCCCTCCCCGATAAACGCGCAGCATCTGTGGAGCGCGGTCGATACCGGGTCCAGCGAACACGCCTTGTTGCTCTTCTGCCCGACCGCAACCGCAGACATCGCTGACGAAGCCGCCTGGCGCTTGCTTGCTCACCTCTGCCAGACGCCGTTTTACCAACGCCTGCGGGTAGAACTGCAGCTCGGCTATGCGGTGTTCAGCGCCCTGCGGCAGATCCATGGGCAGACAGGATTGTTGTTCGGCGTGCAATCACCCAGCGTCGCCCCTCTGGATCTGCTGGAACACATCGAACACTTCCTGCGTGGATTGGCCGGGATGATCGACGATATCGATCACGAGACTTTCATCGGCCAGCGCCAGGCACTGGCCGATCAATTCGATAGCGCGGCGCTGCCCAATGCGCAGGCCGCCGAACTGCTTTGGCAGGGCAAACTGGCCGGCCGCTCGTCGGATTATCTGGAGCTTCTACCTCAGACGATTCTGACGATCGACCGTGAAACGTTACTGGCCGCCGTACAACGACTGAATCAGGCCGAAGGCGGTTGGCGCTGTCTGGCCAGCGGACCTTGCCCGGCATCGCCTTGGCAAGCGGCAAAATGATCATTACCGGTGCTGCAATTAGCTTTCTCAAAGATTCCCGGCCAATCGCCCTGTAATTTTGAGTAACATAGCCACCTAACTATCTGAACATCTCCGGCTGGAGGTGGACTATATGTATAGATCTCAACTGTCCCATCACCTGAAGGAGCGCTTCTATGTCCTGGTCCAAACCTGCTTACACCGACCTGCGTATCGGCTTTGAAGTCACCATGTACTTCGCAAGCCGCTAATCTTTTTGTAGCGCAGTGCAACGCCTCGGCTCGCCGAGGCGTTTTTATTTTCAGTTTTCGAATGATGGAGCGGCCATGTTTGTCCAGATTCTAGGTTCCGCCGCCGGCGGTGGTTTCCCCCAGTGGAACTGCAACTGCGTGAACTGCGCCGGCTTTCGCGATGGCAGCCTGAACGCCAAGGCGCGGACTCAGTCGTCTATCGCGATTTCCGATAACGGCGTGAACTGGGTGTTGTGCAACGCATCGCCGGATATCCGCGCCCAGCTCCAGAGCTTCGCCCCGATGCAACCGGGCCGCGCCCTGCGCGATACCGGCATCAACGCGATCATCCTGATGGACAGCCAGATCGACCACACCACCGGTCTGCTCAGCCTGCGCGAAGGTTGCCCGCACCAGGTCTGGTGCACCGACATGGTCCACGAAGACCTGAGCACCGGTTTCCCGCTGTTCACCATGCTGACCCACTGGAACGGCGGGCTGACCTGGAACCAGATCGAGCTTGACCGCAGCTTCATCATCCCGGGCTGCCCGAGTCTTCGTTTCACCCCTCTGCCGTTGCGCAGCGCCGCACCGCCGTACTCGCCGCACCGTTTCGACCCGCACCCCGGCGACAACATCGGCCTGATCGTTGAAGACCTCAACACCGGCGGCAAACTGTTCTACGCACCGGGCCTGGGCAAGGTCGACGCACCGCTGCTGGAGATCATGGCGGGCAGCGATTGTCTGCTGGTGGACGGCACGATGTGGGATGACGACGAAATGCAGCGCCGTGGCGTCGGCACCCGCACCGGTCGTGAAATGGGCCACCTGGCGCAGAACGGCCCCGGCGGCATGCTGGAAGTGCTGGAACAGCTGCCCAACCAGCGCAAAGTACTTATCCACATCAACAACACCAACCCGATTCTCGATGAGGATTCGCCAGAGCGTGCAGAACTGGCTCGGCGTGATGTTGAAGTGGCGTATGACGGCATGAGTATTGTGCTGTAGCGGATGGCCCCATCGCGAGCAAGCTCAGCTCCTACAAGAGCGTGCCCTGTAGGAGCGAGGCTTGCCCGCGAAGGCGTCCGACCAGGCACCAAAGAATCCACCGGTCGTACCCGGAGAACCGAAATGACTGACACAGCAATGTCCCCCGCCGAGTTCGAAGCGGCGTTAAGGGCCAAAGGCGCCTACTACCACATCCATCACCCATACCACGTGGCGATGTATGAAGGCAGGGCAACGCGCGAACAGATCCAGGGCTGGGTGGCCAACCGTTTCTACTATCAGGTGAACATCCCACTCAAGGACGCCGCGATCCTCGCCAACTGCCCGGACCGCGAGATTCGTCGTGAGTGGATTCAGCGTTTGCTCGACCATGACGGCGCCCCCGGCGAAGACGGCGGCATCGAAGCCTGGCTGCGTCTTGGGCAAGCGGTCGGCCTCGACCCGGATCAGCTACGCTCGCAGGAATTGGTATTGCCCGGTGTACGTTTTGCCGTCGATGCCTACGTCAACTTCGCCCGCCGTGCCAGTTGGCAGGAAGCCGCCAGCAGCTCGCTGACCGAACTGTTTGCGCCGCAGATCCACCAGTCGCGGCTGGACAGTTGGCCGCAGCATTACCCGTGGATCGATCCGGCTGGTTACGAGTATTTCCGCACGCGTCTGGGTCAGGCACGCCGCGACGTGGAACACGGCTTGGCAATCACTTTGCAGCACTACACGACGCGGGCCGGTCAAGAGCGCATGCTGGAAATTCTCCAGTTCAAACTGGACATTCTTTGGAGCATGCTCGATGCCATGAGCATGGCCTACGAACTGAAACGCCCGCCGTATCACAGCGTGACCGAGCAACGGGTCTGGCATAAAGGAATCACCTTATGAGTTTTGATCGCAGCAAGACCCCGACCTGGCGTCCCGGCTACCGCTTCCAGTACGAACCGGCGCAGAAAGGTCATGTGCTGCTCTACCCGGAAGGCATGATCAAACTCAACGAAAGCGCCGCACTGATCGGCGGTTTGATCGACGGCGAGCGTGACGTCGCGACGATCATCGCCGAACTGGACGCACAGTTCCCTGGCGTGCCCGAGCTCGGTGACGACATCGAGCAATTCATGGAGGTCGCCCGTGCTCAGCACTGGATCGAACTTGCCTGATTGCGCGTCAGACAAGTTACCGCCCAAACCGGAAATCGGCCTGCCACTGTGGCTGCTGGCCGAGTTGACTTATCGCTGCCCGCTGCAATGCCCGTACTGCTCTAATCCGCTGGACTTCGCCGAGCAAGGCAAAGAACTCAGTACTGAGCAGTGGATCAAGGTGTTCCGCGAAGCGCGGGAGATGGGCGCGGCGCAATTGGGCTTTTCCGGCGGTGAACCGCTGGTGCGCCAGGACCTCGCCGAGCTGATCACCGAGGCGCGCAAGCTGGGTTTCTACACCAACCTGATCACCTCCGGTATCGGCCTGACCGAGCAGAAAATCAGCGACTTCAAGAAGGCCGGCCTGGACCACATTCAGATCAGCTTCCAGGCCAGCGACGAGCAAGTGAACAACTTGTTGGCCGGCTCGAAAAAAGCCTTCGCCCAGAAGCTGGAAATGGCCCGCGCGGTGAAAGCCCACGGCTATCCGATGGTGCTGAACTTCGTGACCCATCGGCACAACATCGACAAGATCGACCGGATCATCGAGCTGTGCATCGCCCTTGAGGCGGACTTTGTGGAACTCGCCACGTGCCAGTTCTACGGTTGGGCGCAGCTCAATCGGGTCGGTCTGTTGCCGACCAAGGAACAACTGGTCCGAGCCGAACGCATCACCAACGAATACCGCGCCAAGCTCGAAGCCGAAGGGCATCCGTGCAAGCTGATTTTCGTCACCCCCGACTATTACGAAGAGCGCCCGAAAGCCTGCATGAATGGCTGGGGCAGTATTTTTCTGACAGTCACACCGGACGGAACCGCCCTGCCGTGTCACGGTGCCCGACAGATGCCGGTGCAGTTTCCCAACGTGCGCGACCACAGCATGCAGCACATCTGGTATGACTCGTTCGGCTTCAACCGCTTTCGCGGTTACGACTGGATGCCCGAGCCGTGCCGTTCCTGCGACGAGAAAGAAAAAGACTTCGGCGGCTGTCGCTGCCAGGCGTTCATGCTCACGGGTGACGCGAGCAACGCCGACCCGGTGTGCAGCAAGTCCGAACATCACGGCGTGATCCTCAAGGCCCGCGAAGAAGCCGAGCACGCGACCCAGACCATCGAACAACTGGCCTTTCGCAATGAACGAAATTCACGACTCATCGCTAAAAGCTGAACCCTTCAGCGCTGCCAAGGCTGTTGCGGCCGGCATCGACTTCGCCGAGTTGCAGGTCGGCCCACATGGCTTGTTCTGGAACGAGTACCGCCCCGAGGACGCCGCCTGCCGAATCTGGCATTGGCGTGACAGCCAGGCGCATTGCCTGACGTCAGCGGGCTTCAGTGTGCGCAGTCGCGTGTACGAATACGGCGGCGGCGCGTTCTGTCTGACCGATGACGGGATAGTGTTCGTCAACGAGGCGGACCAACAGCTGTATCGGCAGTCGCTGGCCGGCGAGACACCTGAGTTACTGAGCTCAGGCGAATGCCGATACGGCGATCTGCAGTTCGCTAACGGGCAGGTATTGGCGGTTGAAGAAAACCGCGATCGGCATCGTCTGGTCGCTATAGATGTGGCTGATGGAGTACGTCATCTGCTGGCCGAAGGCGCCGACTTCTACGCCGCGCCGACGTTGAGTCCCGACGCGCAACGACTGGCGTGGATCGAGTGGAGCCGCCCGGATCAGCCATGGACCGCGACTCGCCTGATGGTTACCGAACGCCAGAACGACGGCCGTTTTGCTCCACCGCGTTGCGTGGCTGGCGGAGACGCCGAGGAATCGCTGCAACAACCGAGATTCGATACCAGCGGCCGTCTGTTTTGCCTGACTGATCGCGGCGGCTACTGGCAGCCTTGGGTGGAATCGGCAGACGGTTTGAGCCCGCTGCCGAGTGCCGCCGCTGATCATGGACCAGCGCCGTGGCAGTTGGGTGGCTGCACCTGGTTGCCGCTGAGCGAAGACCGCTATCTGGCGAGCTGGACCGAAGACGGATTTGGCAGACTGGGTCTTTGTGGTGACGCCGGTGAAGATTTCACTGGCGATTACAGCCGCTTCCGCTCTCTCGCACTGGATGAGCAGTTCATTTACTGCATCGCCGCTTCGCCAGTCAGCTCATCGGCAGTCATTGCCATCGACCGCCATACCCGGCAGGTCAAAACACTGGCTGGCGGTATTGCACCGTTGCCTGCCGAGCAGATCAGCGTTCCGCAAACCCTGCGCTACCCAAGCGGTTCGGGCGAGGCACACGGCTTCTTCTATCCAGCGATGACCGGTGATGCGAAACCGCCTCTGGTGGTGTTTATCCACGGTGGCCCGACTTCGGCCTGCTACCCCATGCTCGATCCGCGCATCCAGTATTGGGCGCAACGCGGCTTCGCCGTGGCCGACCTCAATTACCGCGGCAGCAGTGGCTATGGCCGGGCTTATCGACAAGCGCTGCATTTGAGCTGGGGCGAAGTGGACGTGGAGGACGCCTGCGCCGTCGTCGCTCATCTCGCCGATCGCGGACTGATCGACGGCAACAAGGCGTTTATTCGCGGCGGCAGTGCTGGCGGCTACACCACACTGTGCGCGCTGGCCTTTCACACAGTCTTCCGCGCCGGCGCCAGCCTGTATGGCGTCAGTGATCCTGTGGCGCTGGGTCGGACGACCCACAAGTTCGAAGGCGATTATCTGGATTGGCTGATCGGCGACCCGGTGCAGGATGCCGAACGCTACGCCGCTCGAACGCCGTTGCTGCACGCGGGCAACATCCGTGTGCCGGTGATTTTCTTTCAGGGTGAACTGGACGCCGTGGTGGTGCCGCAACAGACCCGCGACATGGTCACGGCGCTACGGGACAACGGCATTCTGGTTGAAGCGCATTACTACGCCGACGAACGCCATGGCTTTCGCAAGGCCGGCAATCAGGCCCATGCGCTGGAACAGGAATGGTTGTTTTATCGAAGGGTGATGGCGTTGGCGGACTGAAGGTCGCGCTGAGTGCGGAAATTGCGGTGCCCCTTTCGCGAGCAAGTCGAATCGTCGCACCGCCACTCCCACACTGACCGAGTCCTCCCAGGGGAATACGGTCGAATGTGGGAGCGGGCTTGCTCGCGAAAGCGATCTACCTGACGCCGATGATTTCAGCGCTTGGCGATGATGTACACCGCATGCACGATCCCGGGGATGTAACCGCACAGCGTCAGCAGAATATTCAGCCAGAACGCCCCGGCGAAACCGACTTGCAGAAACACACCCAGTGGCGGCAACAGAATGGCGATGATGATGCGAATAAAGTCCATGGGGTCAGTTCCTGATTAAAGTTGGCTCGTGTGAGCCTACAGCTAATCGACCTTTGCCGTTCGTCAGGGTTCAGTGCCATCACGTCCGAGAGTGAAACCTTTCCGGCGAAATGCAGAGACAAAAAAACGCCCCACGCCAAAAGAATCAGGCATGGGGCGATGCGTTATACCGCGAGACGGTTCGGGAGTTCGTGTAGGACGGGTCTGATCAGACGGCAATCCCTTTGCGACACTGCAGTTGCGCAGTGCGCACACGGGAGAAGGCGCGGGCCAGGCGCAGGAGCATTTCGTCGATATTGGCTTTGCTGACGGTCAGGGCCGGGGTAAAGCGCAGGCAATCAGGCTGCGGAGCGTTGAGCAGCAAGCCTTCGTACAACGCCGCTTTGACGACGGCATCAGCCGATTCGTCGGACAAGGTAAGCCCCCAGAACAGTCCTAGCCCGCGCAACTCGCCGTGACCATAGCGATGGGATAAACGCTGCAGACCTTCGCTCAGGTGCTGACCGGTTTCCCCGACATGATCGAGAAATCCCTTGTCCTGCACGCTGTTGAGCACGGCAAGCCCGGCAGCCGTCATCAGTGCATTGCCATGATGAGTACCCATCACTTCGCCGACGTCGAAACAGCAGGCTTTGCCCCGCGCCAGCAACGCCGCCAATGGCACGCCACCACCCAGCCCTTTGCCGAGAACGACGATGTCTGCCCGCACGCCGTAGGATTGTTCGGCGAGCAAAGTGCCGCAACGGCCGATACCGGTTTGCACTTCGTCAAAGATCAGCAGAATGCCCAGCTCACGGCACAGGCGCTCGACCCCTTTGAGGTAATGCTCGGTGGCCGGTATCACCCCGGCTTCGCTCTGGATCGGTTCGAGCATGATCGCCACGGTCTGGGCATCGACGGCCGCATGCAAGGCCGGAAGATCATTGAACGGCACGTGACTGAAGCCTGGAAGCAACGGCTCGAATCGGTTAGTCAGATTCGAACTGTCCGACGCCGAAATCGTCCCCAGACTACGACCATGGCAACCGTTGTTGGCAACGATGATCCGCGAGGCCCCGCCGCGATGTCGTTGGCCCCATTTGCGCGCCAGTTTGATCGCCGCTTCACAGGCTTCGCTGCCACTGTTGAGCAGATACGCCTGATCACTGCCGGTGCTGGAGCAGAGGCGCTCAGCAAGATTGAGCATGCCGCGGTTATGCAGGCCGAAACCGGGATTAATCAGCGACTGAGCTTGCATCGCAATGGCGTTGACCAGTACCGAAGGGCTGTGTCCAAGGCTATTGGCCCCGCCACCCTGTGAGAAATCCAGATACGCGCGGTCATCGCTGTCCCACAACCATGAACCCTGGCCGCGCACGAATATCTGTTTCGGTCGCTCGACACTGGGCATCAGGCACTCGCTGGAAAGATTGTCGTCTTTGGACGGCAGGAAGGCGTCCACGGCCAAGTCATCAAGACTCGGAGGATTGCGCCGCAAGCTGAACAAGTTCATCTGATCAAACCTCGTGCGAGGTTTTTTGCCTTACCTATGTAAACACCCTCGAAGCAAACGCTATTCATCGCGCTCTGCGGCCCTGTAAGCCTTGTGAATGCGGTTAGACTAGGCTCAGCCAAGGCCTTGAGCCATTTCGATTTCCCAGCATTTTCGATAAGCATTCCTTATGGATTTCAAACAACTGCGTTATTTCGTCGCGGTCTATGAAGAAGGTCATGTGGGCCGGGCTGCCGAGCGGCTTTCAATCTCCCAACCGGCGCTGTCCCAGCAGATCCGCCACCTCGAGCAAAACCTCGATGTGAGCCTGTTTGAACGCAGCAGTAAACGCCTGCTGCCCACCCTGGCTGCTCATACTTTGTACAACCATGCCCTGCCCTTACTGGATGGATTGCAGCGGGCACGGGAAGCCTTGGGCAACTTCAAGGGTCAAGCGCTGCGCACGTTGGCCATCGGCGTCTTGCAAACCGTCCACACCAGCCTGGTGCCGCAGATGCTCGAACGCGTGCGCAAGGCGCAGCCGCATTTGGTGGTGCAGATCTATGAACTGACGGGGCTGGAAATCGAGCGGCGGTTGCTCAACGGTTCTCTGGACATCGGCATCAGCTATCTGCCGCCTCGTCAGCCGGGGCTGCACGGCGTGATGCTGTACGAAGACGAGCTGACCCTGGTCATCCCGGCGGATCACCCGTTGCGGGAATTCAAGAAAGTGTCCATGAGTCAGGCCGCCGAATTGCCGATGTTGCTGCTGGGTGAAGAGTTTCAAGTACGGCAGATCTGGCAGGCGCAACTGGCCAATCTGGGACGACGTCCGCAGGTACAGGCAGAACTGAACAACATGGCGGGGATTCTCGACAGTCTGCCGCACACGCGACTGGCGACGGTGTTGCCCGGACGCTCGCAACAGGCACACGGCAACAAGGAACTGTTGTGGAAACCATTGAGCGAGCCGAGGGTGCCGCTGAAAGTTGGCTTGGTGTGTCGGGATGTGCAGCGGCAACAGGCCTCTATGGCCTTACTGCGTACGTTGCTGGAGGAAGTAATGAATGGCTCGGAGGGGCGTTTAAGCAGCCCGGCAGCACTGGATGAAATGAGCTGAGCACTTTTCTGCAGATAAAAGAAAACCCCGCCGAAGCGGGGCTTTGCAGACTGTTTCCCTGACATCCATTTCACTCCGCCGTCCTGGCAGAATCCTACGTGTCCGTGTTGTTGCTTTGCGCTTCCTGCGCGACGTCCATGTGAAGTAGATTAGCTGTGGATCCAATCTTCATCTATGGGAGAAGAGCAGTACGTCATGTAAGAGAATGCTTACATGACGTTACATTGTCAGAACTGCCCTGCATCCAGCAGGAACAACGACTCGCTGCCGGCCTTCACCGACGCGCTCAACGAGTGAATACGCGGCAGCAGACGTGCGAAATAGAAGCGCGCCGTGCCCAACTTGCTCGCGTAGAAATCGTCCTGCGCCTCTTTGCCTAAAGCGGCCTTGGCCATCAGTGCCCACATGTACGCATAAGACACGTAACCGAATGCTTGCAGATACTCGACCGAGGCAGCGCCGATTTCGTTCGGGTTGCTTTTCGCCCGATCGAGCAGCCACGCGGTCAGTTCGTCGAGGGTGGTCACGGCATCGTTCAGCGGCTTGGTGAACTCGGCCAGATCAGCACTGGCAGTCGCGGTGAAATGACGGATCTCGTCGGCAAACAGGTTGTAGAACGCCCCGCCGGTGCCGACGATCTTGCGTCCTACCAGGTCCAGCGCCTGAATGCCGTTGGTGCCTTCGTAGATCTGGGTGATGCGCACGTCGCGGACCAGTTGCTCCTGGCCCCACTCACGGATGTAACCGTGGCCACCGAAAACCTGCTGGCCGTGAATCGTGGTTTCCAGACCCAGGTCGGTCAGGAACGCCTTGGCCACCGGGGTCAGCAAGGCCACCAAATCTTCCGCGCGTTTGCGGGTGGTGGCGTCTTCGCTGAACTTGGCGGTATCGAGTTGCATGGCCACGTAGGTCGAAAAGGCACGGCCGCCTTCGTTCGAGGCTTTCATGGTCAACAGCATGCGACGCACGTCCGGGTGGACGATAATCGGGTCAGCGACTTTGTCCTTGTTCTGCGCGCCGGTCGGCGAACGGCTTTGCAGACGGTCGCGGGCGTATTCGACGGCGTTCTGGTACGAACGCTCGCCGCTGGCCAGGCCCTGGATACCAACACCCAGACGTTCGTAGTTCATCATGGTGAACATCGCGGCCAGGCCTTTGTTCGGCTCGCCGACCAGATAACCCACGGCCTCGTCGAAGTTCATCACACAGGTCGCGGAGGCCTGGATGCCCATCTTGTGTTCGATCGAACCGCAGGTCACCGGGTTACGTGCGCCCAGGCTGCCATCGGCATTGACCATGAACTTGGGCACCAGGAACAACGAAATGCCTTTGGGCCCCGCCGGTGCGTCTGGCAGTTTGGCCAGTACCAAATGAATGATGTTCTCGGTCAGGTCGTGCTCACCGCCGGTGATGAAGATCTTGGTACCGCTGACTTTGTAGGAACCGTCGGCCTGAGGCTCTGCCTTGGTGCGGATGATCCCCAGATCAGTACCGGCGTGCGGCTCGGTCAGGCACATGGAGCCGGCCCAGACGCCGGCGTACATGTTCGGCAGATACGCGGCTTTCAGCTCTTCGCTGGCGTGGGCGTTGATCGACAGACAGGCGCCCGCGGTCAGCATCGGGTACAGACCGAACGACAGGTTGGCGGAGTTGACCATTTCTTCGACCTGAGCCGAAACAGCCTTGGGCATGCCCATGCCGCCGTAGGTCGGATCGCCACCGACACCGACCCAACCGCCTCCAGCGTAAGTCTGATAAGCCTGTGGGAAACCTGCCGGCGTGGTGACGGCACCGTCCGCCCAATGGCAACCTTCTTCGTCAGCCGCACGGCTCAGGGGTGCGATGCTTTTGCTGGTGACCTTGCCGGCTTCTTCGAGAATGGCTTCGACCGTTTCAGCATCGACAGTCTCGGCCAGCGCAGGCAGCTCGGCCCAGAGTTTGGCGACCTCGAAAACTTCATTGAGGACGAAGCGCATATCGCGCAGGGGCGCTTTGTAGTCAGCCATGGCAAACCTCGCAAGATCTAAACAGGTGATTCGTAGGAGTGGTGCTTTCGTTGGGTTTGAGTGTAACCCAACAACTTTTACGACACATAGGGTCAGCTCGTGACCATTTTGTTATTTTTAGTCACTGGCGGGCAAACCATTAAAGAAGCCCGCAACCAGGCGGGCTCTTTTACCTCGGCTTGAAACACTATAGTGCGAATAACTCCGCAGGCAGGTTCATCAGACAATCGCTACCCGCCTCGATGGCCGCCCGATGAGCCGCCGTGCGTGGCAGCAAACGCTTGTAGTAAAACTCGCTGGTTGCCAGTTTGGCCTGGCAGTAATCGGCATCGCCACTGCCCGAATCGAGCTGCGCCTGAGCGACCAGCGCCATGCGCAGCCACAAATAGCCGAGGATGATGTAACCGCTGTACATCAGGTAATCCACCGAAGCCGCGCCGACTTCATCCGGATTTTTCATCGCGGCCATGCCGACCTTGGCGGTCACCTCTCCCCACTGCTGATTCAGGTCGTTGAGCTGCGCCACGTAGCTGGCAAGTTGCGGATGTCCGGCGTTTGCCGTACAGAACTTGTGAACGATTTTGGTGAACCCGCGCAGCAATTTCCCTTGGCTGCCGAGGACTTTTCTTCCAAGCAAGTCCAGCGCCTGAATGCCGTTGGTGCCTTCGTAGATCGGTGCGATCCGGCAGTCGCGTACCAACTGCTCCATGCCCCACTCGCGGATAAAACCGTGACCACCGAACACCTGCATGCCGTGGTTGGTCACTTCCAGTCCGGTATCGGTCATGAAGGCTTTGCAGATTGGCGTGAGGAACGCCAGCAGGTCTTCGGCATCCTGACGCGTCGTCTCATCCGGACTCAGATGCGCCACGTCCAGCAACTGAGCAGTGAAATAAGTCAGCGCCCGGTTGCCTTCGTTGAAGGCTTTCATCGTCAGCAACATCCTGCGCACGTCAGGATGAACAATGATCGGATCGGCAGCTTTTTCCGGCGCTTTCGGGCCGGTCAGCGCTCGCATCTGCAGTCGGTCGTTGGCGTATTTGATCGCGCCCTGAAAGCTCGCCTCCCCCAGACACAAGCCCTGCATGCCGGTGCCCAGTCGTGCATGGTTCATCATGGTGAACATGCAATTCAGGCCCTTGTTCGGCTCACCGATCAGGAAGCCCTTGGCATCGTCAAAGTTCAGCACGCAGGTGGCCGAGGCCTTGATGCCCATTTTGTGTTCGATCGAGCCACAGGAAACGCCGTTGCGCTCGCCCGCCTCACCCTCGGCATTGGGTAGGAATTTAGGAACGATAAACAGCGAAATGCCCTTGGTCCCGGCCGGAGCGTCCGGCAGTTTCGCCAGCACCAGGTGAATGATGTTTTCACTCATGTCGTGCTCGCCGGCGGAGATGAAAATCTTGCTGCCGGAGATCGCATAGCTGCCGTCGGCCGCAGGCACGGCGCGGGTTTTGATGATGCCCAGGTCAGTGCCGCAATGGGCTTCGGTCAGGCACATGGTGCCGGTCCATTGGCCTGCGGTGAGTTTGCTCAGGTAAGTCTGTTTCTGCTCTTCAGTGCCATGGGCGTGGATCGCCGACATTGCACCGTGAGTCAGACCGGGGTACATGCCCCAGGAGGTGTTGCTGGAGCCGACCATTTCGCTGATCACCAGCCCCAGTGAGCTCGGCAAACCCTGGCCACCGTAAACCGGATCAGCCGCCATACCGTGCCAGCCACCCTCAACGTACTGTGCGAAGGCCTGCTTGAAGCCTGTAGGCGTAGTCACCACGCCATTGTCGAAATGGCATCCTTCTTCGTCGCCGCTGCGGTTCAGCGGTGCGAGAACGTTCTCACAGAACTTTGCACCTTCTTCGAGGATCGCATTGACCATGTCCGGGCTGGCATCGGTGGCGCCCAGCGCGGCGTAGTTGCTGTGAAAATCGAAAACGTGGTCGATCAGAAAGCGCATGTCGCGCAGGGGAGCTTTGTACTCAGGCATGGTCATTTCTCCGGCAGCAGATTCCCCAAACCTACTGCCGCGCACCCGGCCTCACAATCACAGTCCAGACGCTGAATGCGCCATCATCACTCAATCATTAGCGGCGTCCATGCGCACTGCGCCACGGCGGGTCTGACCGAACGCCACCACACAGTTTCGACCGGCACCTTTGGCACTGTAGAGCGCCTCGTCCGCGGACTTGAGCACTTTTTCGGGAGTGCGCTGCTCCAGTCGTTCGGCCACGCCAATGCTGACGGTGACCGATACACTGGAGGCGCCCGAGCCCGCGCGACGCTGACGACCTTGCTGGTCGTCCTGAGGACGGCTGTCCTGATTGCGCAGTTGAATGTTGTAGGTGGCGATGGATTCGCGGATGACTTCCAGGTGCGGCATGCACTCTTCGAGGGTCTTGCCTGCGAACACCAGGGCGAATTCTTCACCGCCGTAGCGATACGCCCTACCGCCTCCGCCGATTTTCGACAACTTGCTGGCGACAAGTCGCAATACCTGATCGCCGACATCGTGACCGTGGGTGTCGTTGAATTTCTTGAAGTGATCGACGTCGCTCATCGCCAGCACGTAATTGCGCCCCAATCGCTGCATCCGCTCGTTCAAGGCGCGGCGCCCCGGCAGGCCGGTAAGTTCGTCGCGGAAGGCCATTTGATAGGCCTCATGGGCGACCGCTGCGGCAATCATCAACATCACCTGGCTGCACATGATGTTCAAGGTGAACGGCAGGATGAAGGTTTTCGGCAACATCCAGAACAAACCGAGCAAGCCCACCAGTTGGGCAGCATGCAAGGGTCTCGGGTTGCGCCAGTATTGCCAGGCCAGCAACACAAACGAGGCGATGAACACGGGATAAGACAACTGGATCAGGCTCATCCAGGCGCCATGCAACGCTGGCCAACGGATCTCCGACAACCACATCAACAGCGCCTGCGGGTAACTTTGTTCCAGTCCCAACGCCACGCTACCGAAGGCCAGCAACACGGCGAAGCGCGCCACCATGTCTTGAAACAAATGAGTGCGTTCCTGCCACGCGGCGAAGATGCCGAACAGCAACGGCAACAGCAGGCAACACAAATGGAACACCACGGCTGCGTCTTCACGAACCTTGCCGTTGTCGCGGTAATAGTCGGTCTGGGTGTCGAGCAGATAGTAGGCGATGTACACCGTAACCATCAGAAACAGCTCACGCTGACGTCGGTAAACCGCGCAGTAAGCACCGCCGAGCAACAACACCAGGGTTGGCAGTACGTTGAACAGCGAGGTGAAAAAGACGTTCAGATCCTTCACGTACGCAGCCGCAAGCCCCGCGAGTAAAAGCAGTAATGACGGCAGGAAATGGCTGAAACGTACAGCAGAAGAACGCGGCAAGGGGTTGAGCTCCGGCCCGGGCAAATCGAAGATGGCATTGTGCCTTTACTTGGCACAATTAAGCACACGCAATGTGATCTGCATCACACCGCACCCTCTATAACGGCAGAAATTCGGTTTTTCTGAGCGATTTGCCAGGTATTTCAGAAAAAAGTGGCTGATAGCCATTAGATCGATCAACCATGGCTTTTTTACAGATGTCGGATCGCCGGAGCAGGAAAGCCTTCAGAGCTTGGCGCTTGGCAACATCACGCCTCATGCAAAATGCACGCCATTTGCAACTGTCACTTATGACAGTATCGGTCGGTGTTTTAACAGCGTTTAATTCCCTGCACCACTCACCGGAGCCCTGCCACCACTTTCGGGATAGGAGAGTGTCGTCCAAACCTGACAGGAGTGACACGTATGGAAGACCTAATTATCGAGGCAGTCAGCACCACTTCACTTGCTCAGATTCGTGATGCGATACCCAGGCTGCTACCGCTGAGCGTGGTGGAAGCCATACCCAATTCCGGTGGCTTGATTCCCCTGACGGCGACGGCACGTGACCTGCGTATTCGCATCCCGGCATTGCCACAACCCGGTCCCGCCGGGTCACGCCCCATTATCCGGATATACGCAGAGTTACCGTCTCCGGGTGAATATGAAATCCTTGCCTACCATCAAATGGCGGCGTATCCCGCCGGGGATTTCGAGGTGCTTGTAGCGCGCCGTAAGGTAGGCAGTGAAGGCGAGTATCGGCTCACGTACGTTCTGGATGACGGCGACAATTTACTGAGCGCCACCGCCAGCACCCGGTTGCTGATTCAGAAAACTGCACCTTTTGGCCACCTGACCATCACACCGCCACGCCCGCTGCTACCGCTCAACCTCGACACTGCGCTGATCACCGAGGCTTATCTGCTCGCCAACGACCCCGTTATGTTCCGGATACCACCGCACCCCGAAATCGATAACCAGATTGGCCTGCGCTACGTGCCCTACTACGGAAACACTAATAGTCACAGGGAGGTTTCTTATGCCGTTCCGCCGGTTGTTACTTTGCCCGATTCTCCGGCCGATCGATTTATCGCCGTCCCGGCGGAAATTTTTCGTACCCGCGGCACTGGCGAGCTGATCTACCGCCTTATGGACCGAGCCGGCAATCGCGCTCGAGACTCATTGATCCTTGAAGTCAGGGTCGCGCTTCAAATAGCGCCTTCAAATATTCCCGTGCCGCGGGTGACGCAGGCTATTGCGCCAGACAACACAGTGACCCTGGCTGATATCACCCCAGCCGGGATGGAGGTGTGGCTGGACAGTGTCGACGGTTTGCAGATTGGCAACTCCATCACGGTGCTCGTCGGTACGCTGGCGGCGGTGGCTGTTGTGTATGCCGGGCAGTCGTTGCCGATGCGGTTGGTGGTCCCTGCGGCACGCGTGCAAGCCGCTGTTCCGGGAGCCAACACCAATGATACGCCGGCATCCGTCAGGTTCAGGATCACCAGTGGCGGGGTAAACTTCGACGGGCTGGTCGCCAGGAATCTGATCTTCAATCTGTCGACCTTCATGCAGTTGCTGCCGCCAGTGGTAAGAAACCTGAACAATGGCAATCTCACCTGCAACTCCCCGCAACCCAGTGACCTGCCCTATTCCAACCGTTTCATTGAGGTATTTATCCCGCCCTCGGTGCTCTTGCGGGTCAATGCGACGGTTACTGTGAACTGTGCACTCAGTCGACAGGACGATGGCTCCACGCTGATCAATCCGCCAGTCACCGTCTCTGCCTTGCTGTCAGCCGACGCTGCGACGCTGGGTCAGACCTTGAACGTGCCGTATCCATTGACCATGGGCCTGATCGGCAGAGGGGTAATGTACGTCTTCTATACGACGCTCAATGCGGCCGGGCAAGCGATTCGGTCAGCCCCGGAGGCCGTACCGGTCAGGGGTGTTTTGCCGGGGAACTTCTATTGCGATGGCACGCCTTTTATCCCGACGCCTTGATGGACGCTGCAGCGTTGCGTGTCTGGCGCCCATAAAAAAACCGCCGCTCCCAAAAGAAGCGGCGGTTTATTGAAGAGCAGCGTGAGGCTTAGTAACCCAGCGCGAAGTCTTCTTCTTTCATGTCCATCAGGTTGTTAGCGCCCGACAGCATGGTGACAACGTGAGTGCGGGTACGCGGCAGGATGCGCTGGAAGTAGAAGCGCGCAGTCTGCAGCTTGGCGGTGTAGAACGCCGTTTCGGTGGTGCCGGCAGCCAATTTCTCGGCAGCCAGACGCGCCATGTCAGCCCAGAAGTAAGCCAGGCAGGCGTAACCGGAGTACATCAGGTAATCCACCGACGCCGCGCCGACTTCTTCGCGGTCTTTCATGGCAGCCATACCGACCTTCATGGTCAGCTCGCCCCATTCTTTGTTCAGCGCAGCCAATGGCTCGACGAACTCTTTGACCGCTTCGTTGCCTTCGTTGGTCTGGCAGAACTTGTGGACGATCTTGGTGAAGCCTTTCAGGGCCTCGCCTTGAGTCATCAGCACTTTACGGCCCAGCAGATCGAGTGCCTGGATACCGGTGGTGCCTTCGTACAGCATCGAAATGCGGCTGTCGCGAACGTTCTGCTCCATGCCCCACTCGGCGATGAAGCCGTGGCCGCCGTAGATTTGCACGCCGTGGTTAGCAGATTCGAAGCCGACTTCAGTCATGAAGGCTTTGGCGATTGGCGTCATGAAAGCCAGCAGTGCGTCGGCTTTCTTCTTCTCTTCTTCGTCCACGCCGTATTTAACGATGTCGACTTGCTTGGCGGTGAAGTAAACCATCGCGCGGTTGCCTTCGGCGAACGCTTTCATGGTCAACAGCATGCGACGTACATCAGGGTGCACGATGATCGGGTCAGCGGCTTTTTCCGGCGCTTTCGGGCCAGTCAGGGAGCGCATTTGCAGACGATCACGAGCGTATTTCAGACCGCCCTGGAAGCCGATCTCGGCGTGAGCCAGACCTTGCAGCGCGGTGCCCAGACGTGCGGTGTTCATGAAGGTGAACATGCAGTTCAGGCCTTTGTTCGCCGGGCCGATCAGGAAACCGGTGGCCGCGTCGAAGTTCATCACGCAGGTGGCGTTACCGTGGATGCCCATCTTGTGTTCCAGGGAACCGCAGGTCACAGCATTGCGTGCGCCGACCGAACCGTCTTCGTTCGGCATGAACTTGGGAACGATGAACAGCGAAATGCCTTTGGTGCCCGCCGGTGCATCCGGCAGACGTGCCAGCACGATGTGGACGATGTTGTCGGCCATGTCGTGTTCACCGGCCGAGATGAAGATTTTGGTGCCGGAAACTTTGTAGGAACCATCGGCCTGAGGTTCAGCCTTGGTGCGCAGCATGCCCAGGTCGGTGCCGCAGTGCGGTTCGGTCAGGCACATGGTGCCGGTCCATTCGCCGGAAACCAGCTTGGTCAGGTAAGCCTCTTGCTGCTCGGGCGTACCGTGCTCGGAAATGGTGTTCATCGCGCCATGTGACAGGCCTGGGTACATGCCCCACGACCAGTTGGCTTCGCCAACCATTTCGCTGACGGCCAGACCCAGAGATTCCGGCAGGCCTTGGCCGCCGTGCTCTACGTCATGGGCCAGGCTAGGCCAGCCGCCTTCGACGAATTGTTTGTAGGCTTCTTTGAAGCCCGTCGGGGTTTTAACGCCGGACTCGCTCCAGGTGCAGCCTTCGGTGTCACCCACGCGGTTCAGCGGAGCCAGCACCTGCTCACAAAACTTGGCGCCTTCTTCAAGAATGGCGTCAACCATGTCTGGAGTTGCGTCCTGGCAAGCCGGAAGGCTCTGATAGTGCGCTTCGTAGCCGAGCAGTTCGTCACGAACGAAGCGAATATCACGCAAGGGGGCCTTGTAGTCAGGCATAGCGATAAACCTCTGCTGATGTAACCGGGAATGAACGACCGCGTTGATTTGTTGTGGCGGTCAAACAGTTGTTTGAAACATACGTTTACGCCTAATTCTTGTCAAGCGCCGATCTTTTGCCGTTCGTCATCATCCGATGCAAATGCCAGATCCACAGCCACGCAACACCGTCGCCTGAGCAATACGCTGTGCAGAAGAGATTAGTTGAGCGAGAAGGACTTACGCAGAAAAACGCCGCGAATAGTCGCGGCGTTGTGGGAGCGGATTCAGCTTGGGGTCAAGCGTAGGTATCAATCAACGTACCGAGCATTTCGTCAGAAGCCTTGGCGACTTTGACGCCCAGTTCAACCTGAAATTTGCCCTGGGACATCTCGACCATATTGCTGGCCAGGTCCGACTGCTGACTGCGATCCACCGAGCGCAGGCGATCAACCTGAGCCTCGGAAGACTGGCTGGTGACCGAACGTTCGATGGTGTTGTTGGCGATCTGGCCAGAGGCTTGATCGACGCGGTTCTGCCCTGTCTGAATAGTGCTCAGACCGGCATAAAAAGCGGTGTTTCCTGAGATTTCCATGGGAGAACTCGTCCTACAAAGGATCAACAGCGGCCATTGAACCAGACCCACCGTCAAAAGGCCCGACAAAAACACTAATGGCACAGTGCCTTGTCATAGTTAAAACCCCTGCCAGAAAAAGTCAGTCCAGTAAGTCCAGCTGCAGATACTCCGCCACCGCTTCAGCCGTCACCACCTTAAGTTTCGGCACTCGCCCAAGGCACGGTGCCGGGATCCGCTCAGCAAGTGTTGCAAGGTTTTCTTCCAGGCGCGAAGTCTTTGGATCGATGATATTGGCCACCCACCCCGCCAACTGCAAACCGTCCTGAGCAATCGCCTCGGCCGTCAGCAGCGCATGGTTGATACAACCCAGGCGCACACCCACCACCAGGATCACCGGCAGATCCAGCGCCATCGCCAGGTCCGACAGATTGTCCTGATCTGCCAAAGGCACCCGCCAGCCGCCAGCACCTTCGATCAAGGTGAAATCCGCCTGCATATCGAGAATCTCCAGCATGGGCGTCAACAGTGATTGCACCGTCAATGCCACGCCAGCCTCCCGCGCTGCCAGATGCGGTGCGATCGGCGGTTCGAACGCCATAGGGTTGACCTGTGCATAAGTCAAAGGCACTGAGCACTCCGCCAGCAACGCCAACGCATCGGCATTGCGCAAGCCCTTGGGCGTCACATCGCAACCGGAGGCGACCGGTTTGCCCGCCGCCGTGCTCAAACCGGCCGACCGCGCGGCATGCAGCAAAGCTGCGGCAATGGTGGTCTTGCCGACATCGGTGTCAGTACCGGTGATGAAATAGGCTGCGCTCATAAGGGTTTCTCCAACACGGCGTAGACCACTTGATAAGTCGCCGGCAATCCTTTGGCCTGACGAAACCGCTCATAAGCCTCGATCAAACCGAGGATCCGCGCCCTGCCGGTCAAACCGCCCGGCCGACCGGGGTTCAGGTTGTGTGCGCCCAGCGCCTTCAGCTCATGGGTCAGGCTGCGCACATCCGGGTAATGCAACACGTGCGGTCGGGTTTCCAGACTCGCGACGCTCAACCCACTGTCCGCGCAAAGCTGTTGATAAACCCCGAACTCGCGGAAGCGGTTGACGTGCACCATGCCATCCACCTGACGCCAGCTGTCACGCAGCTCGAACAGTGTGCCTACGCACAGACTAGCAAACGCGAAAATTCCGCCTGGTTTCAATACGCGATTGGCTTCACTGAGCACCGAAGCGAAGTCCGCGCACCACTGCACCGCCAGGCTGGAGAAGATCAGATCGCAGGTCGAATCCTGCAACGGCAACCGCTCGGCATCGCCAGCGATGAAATGCATTGCACCGCCCAACGGCCGGGCGTGATTGAGCATGCCTTCGGCGATGTCCAGGGCCAGGCCGTGACTGGCAGGAAATCGCTCGCCCAATGCACGACTGAAATGCCCGGTGCCGCAGCCCAGATCCAGCCACACACCCGGCACGAAGTCCTCCGGCAAACGACTCGACAATTCACTGCCAACGTCGCGCTGAAATTCGGCCACGCTGTCGTAGCTTGCCGCCGCACGGGAAAAAGATGCCGCCACCTGGCGTTTGTCGGGCAAGCCGCCGGGCAGGTTGGGAAGGGATAAATCAGTCATCACCGGACTCATGCAAAAAGGCCTGAATCGCCCCCGCCACACCGTGAGGGTCTTCCAGAAGAAACGCGTGACTGGCCTGCTCGATCAGACCAATTTCAACATCCGGCAGCAATGTCAGCAGGTCGCCCGCCGCTTCGGCTGGAACCAGTCCATCGAGGCCGGCGAACAAGTGCAATTGCGGGCCGCGAAACGCCTGCAAAGCCTGGCGGGTATCCAGTTGTGCGAGCAACTCCAGGCCGCTCATCAGCACCTCTGCCGAAGTGTGTGGCGCGCCACCGAGCAACAGCCGAGACAACCCGCGCGGGTCTTCGGCACCCTGAGCGCAGAGCAGCGAAAAACGCTTCAACGTCATGCGCGGATCAGCCTTGCAACCGGCCAGAAACGCATCGAAGGTTTCGGCAGGCATCGCGCTCGGCCATTGCTCATGGGCGACAAAAGAAGGATTGCTCGCCAGGGTCAGCAAGCCGCAGCAACGATCGCCGCGCCGGGCCGCCAATTCTGAAGCGAGCATGCCGCCGAGCGACCAGCCGCCGAGCCAGGCGTCCTGAGGCAACGTCGAGTCCAGCTCATCGAGCCACTCCTCAAGATCGCTCGATTCCAGTTCCGGCAACGGCTCGATCTCGACCCGCAAGTGTTCATCCAGTCCTTGCAACGCTGCCGCCAAGGGCTCCAGGGGAGAAATTCCGAGGCCCCAGCCGGGCAGCAGAATCAGACGATCACGCATGGCTTGGCTCCGGTCCCAGTTGTTGAAAACAATCGGCCAGTCCATTTAACAATAGCTGCACCTGTGCCTCGCTGTGCGCGGCGGTCAGGGTCACCCGCAGTCGGGCGCTGCCGGCGGGCACGGTCGGAGGACGGATAGCCGTCACCATCAGACCGCGTTCACGCAGCATCTGCGACAGTCGAACCGCACGCCCGGCATCGCCGATCATGATCGGCTGGATCGGCGTGAAGCTGTCCATCAACTCCAGGCCGATTTGTTCGGCACCGTGGCGGAATTGGCGGATCAACGTTTTCAGATGCTCACGTCGCCAGTGTTCGGTGCGCAGCAACTCAAGGCTCTTCAGCGTCGCGCAGGCCAGCGCCGGCGGCTGGCTAGTGGTGTAAATGTAGGGACGGGCGAACTGGATCAGGCTCTCGATCAGCTCTTCGCTGCCGGCGACAAAAGCCCCGGCGGTCCCGAACGCCTTGCCGAGGGTGCCGACCAAAACCGGCACATCTTCCTGGCTCAGGCCGAAATGCTCGACGATCCCGCCACCATTGGCGCCCAGCGGACCAAACCCGTGAGCGTCATCGACCATCAACCAGGCACCTTTGGCTTTCGCCTCTCGAGCCAGCGCCGGCAGGTCGGCGATGTCGCCGTCCATGCTGAACACGCCGTCGGTGACCACCAGGGTATTGCCGGTCGCCTTCTCGAGACGCTTGGCCAGACTCGCCGCGTCGTTGTGCAGGTAGCGATTGAAGCGCGCCCCGGACAACAGACCCGCATCCAGCAGGGACGCGTGATTGAGCCGGTCTTCCAGCACCGTATCGCCCTGCCCGACCAGCGCGGTGACTGCGCCGAGGTTGGCCATGTAACCGGTGGTGAACAACAGCGCGCGCGGGCGACCGGTGAAATCGGCCAGGGCCTCTTCCAGCGCGTGATGTGGGCTGCTGTGGCCGATGACCAAATGCGACGCGCCGCCGCCAACACCCCAACGGGCCGCACCGGCGCGCCAGGCTTCGATCACTTGCGGGTGATTGGCCAGGCCCAGGTAGTCGTTGTTACAGAACGCCAGCAACGGCTGACCATCGACCACCACTTCCGGGCCTTGGGGGCTTTCGAGCAATGGGCGTTGGCGGTAGAGATTTTCGGCACGACGGGCAGCAAGGCGCGCGCTGAGATCGAAAGACATGCAGACCTCGCGAGTGGGAAGGAGATACAGCTCTGTAGGAGCAAAGCTTGCTCGCGATTAAGGCACCTCGGTTTTTCTGAATGACCGAGGCGATCCCTTCGCGAGCAAGCTTTGCTCCTACAGGTTCGGTGGAGGCTTCAAACAGCAGCGTTATAGAACTGCTCGCTGCTCTTCTGCTCAACCAGCGCTTGTTCGATCGCGGCCTGATGCACTTCGTCAGCGTGCTCTTCGCGCGCTTCCGGCAGGATGCCCAGACGCGAGAACAGCTGCATGTCCTTGTCCGCCTGCGGGTTGGCGGTGGTCAGCAGTTTTTCGCCGTAGAAAATCGAGTTGGCACCGGCGAAGAACGCCAGGGCCTGCATCTGCTCGTTCATCGCTTCGCGGCCGGCGGACAGGCGCACGTGGGATTGCGGCATCAGGATGCGTGCGACAGCGAGCATGCGGATGAAGTCGAACGGATCGATATCGTCAGCATTTTCCAGCGGCGTACCGGCGACTTTCACCAGCATGTTGATCGGCACCGACTCTGGGTGCTCCGGCAGGTTGGCCAGCTGGATCAGCAGATTGGCGCGGTCATCGAGGGACTCGCCCATGCCGAGGATGCCGCCGGAGCAGATCTTCATCCCCGATTCACGCACGTAAGCCAGGGTTTGAAGGCGCTCGCTGTAGGTGCGTGTGGTGATGATGCTGCCGTAGAACTCCGGCGAGGTATCGAGGTTGTGGTTGTAGTAGTCGAGGCCGGCGTCGGCCAGCGCAACGGTCTGGTCCTGATCGAGACGACCGAGGGTCATGCAGGTTTCCAGGCCCATGGCTTTCACGCCTTTGACCATTTCCAGCACGTAAGGCATGTCTTTGGCCGACGGATGTTTCCACGCCGCGCCCATGCAGAAACGGGTCGAACCGATGGCCTTGGCGCGAGCGGCCTCTTCGAGGACCTTCTGCACTTCCATCAGCTTTTCTTTTTCCAGGCCGGTGTTGTAGTGACCGGACTGCGGACAATATTTGCAATCTTCCGGGCAGGCACCGGTCTTGATCGACAGCAGCGTCGACACCTGGACCCGATTGGCGTCGAAATGCGCGCGGTGCACCGTCTGCGCCTGAAACAACAGGTCATTGAATGGCTGAACGAAGAGTGCTTTGACTTCGGCCAAAGACCAGTCATGACGCAGGGTTGCAGTGGTGCTGGCGCTCATGGGCGTTTCCTTTGTTTTATGCTTGGCAAGCGACTGGGGAATGGAATACCCACAGACGCGACACGGATGTTCGGCATATTTAAGGAAGACTCATGCGCTGTCAACCACGATACGAAGGACCGGTTTACATCTGGTTAAAAAACGAACAACTCTGTTTGCTCTGTTCAGAACCCGCCGATGAATGCACACCCCTCTGCATGGCCTGTGAAACGGAGTTGCCCTGGCTGGGCGATCAATGCCAAACCTGCGCCCTGCCGTTGCCCACTGCTGGCCTGACCTGTGGCCAATGTTTGAAACTGCCGCCAGCCTTTGAACGGGTCGCTACGCCCTGGACTTACAGCTTTCCTGTGGACACGTTGATCACACGCTTCAAACACTCTGCGAAGTGGCCGTTTGGTCGCCTGCTTGCCGAGCTTCTCGCTCAGTTTCTGCAACATCGCTTCGATGAAGACCTGAATCGACCCGACGCGCTCATCCCGGTTCCGCTGGCCACCAAACGCCTGCGCCAACGGGGTTTCAACCAAGCCGCGATGCCCGCCCGTTGGCTCAGCACCAGCCTCGAGATTCCGTGCGATGAAACGCTGTTGCTGAGAATTCAGGACACCAGCGCCCAACAGGACCTGAATGCCGAGGCCCGCAAAAAGAACCTGCGCAACGCCTTCGCCCTGACGCCCGATGCGTGCACCAAGGGTCGTCATTTAGCATTGGTGGACGATGTGTTGACCACCGGCGCCACGGCCCAAGCCTTGGCTCGCCTGTTGATGGACGCCGGCGCCGCACGTGTCGACGTCTATTGCCTGGCCCGCACACCCAAACCCGGCGATGCGCCCTGACTTGACTCCCGGGCCCCAAGCCGCCAACGTCCTTCCCATCGCCACAGCCCAAAGCGTCTTGCCATGTCCTTGCCTACGTTGTTGTCCCAGCACATCGTCCGTCGTCCGCAGCGCATCGCGTTGCTGCAACACATCGCCGAACAGGGCTCGATCACCCGTGCCGCGAAAAGCGCGGGGCTGAGCTACAAAGCGGCCTGGGACGCCATCGACGAGCTGAACAACCTCGCGCAAAAACCGTTGGTGGAGCGCAGTGTCGGCGGCAAGGGCGGCGGTGGCGCCAAACTCTCCAGCGAAGGCGAGCGCGTATTGCGCCTGTATCAAAAGCTGCAAGCCTTGCAGGCTCAGGTGCTGGAAGCCGCCGAAGATGCCAGCGATCTCGACCTGCTCGGTCGACTGATGCTCAGAACCAGCGCGCGCAATCAACTGCATGGCAAGGTTGTGGCAATTGAGAACCAAGGGCACAACGACCGGATTCGCCTTGAACTGGCCGAAGGCTTGAGCATCGATGCGCAGATCACTCACGACAGCACCCTGCGTCTGGAACTCGAAACCGGCACCGAAGTGGTCGCACTGATCAAGGCCGGCTGGCTGGAGTTGCTGGGCATCGATCAAGGGGCAACACCCGGCAATAATTGCCTGAAGGGCATTATCGAGGAAATTCTCGACGCCGAGGACGGCCCCAGCGAAGTGCGCATCGGCTTGCCCAATGGCCAGACACTCTGCGCGCTGGCCGAGCCGCTGCACTTGAGAACCCTCGGTCTGGCCGCCAATAAACCGGTGCTGGTGCAGTTCGCACCATCCAACGTTTTGCTCGGTACACCGCTTTGAAACACAAGTGTCATTAACGCTCATTAAGGTGACTGCAAAAACCCGCAGGGAGCCTGATGTGAGCCTATTAGAAGACAACCAATCCACCGACCTCGAGAAAATGGTCGGCCTCAGCCGCCGAGGCTTCATCAGCGCCGGCGCCCTTTGCGGTGCAGCAATGTTCCTGGGCGGCAACCTGCTGAGCCGCAGCGTACTGGCCGCCAGCGTCAGCGCCGGCTCCAGCAAACTGTTGGGGTTTGACAGTATTCCCGCCGCCACCAGCGATGCCATCACTCTGCCGCCAGGCTACAAATCTTCGGTATTGATCAGTTGGGGCCAACCCCTGCAGAAGAACGGTCCGGCGTTCGACCCGAGTGGCAACGGCACGGCCGAGCATCAGGAAGTCCAGTTCGGCGACAACAACGACGGCATGAGCCTGTTCGAGTTTCCCGGTGACAAAAACCGGGCGCTGATGGCGATCAACAACGAATACACCAACTATCGCTACCTCTACGCCCACGGCGGCATGCCGCAATCGGCTGCTGACGTGCGCAAGGCGTTGGCCTGCGAAGGCGTGTCGGTGATCGAAGTGCAGCGCAAGAACGACCAGTGGCATTTCGTCCAGGGCTCGCGCTACAACCGGCGCATTCACGGCAACGCGCCAATCAGCCTGAGCGGCCCGGCCGCCGGCCACGCGCTGCTGAAAACCAGTGCCGACCCACACGGCAAGAACGTCCTGGGCACCTTCCAGAACTGCGCCAACGGCAAGACGCCGTGGGGCACGTACCTGACCTGCGAAGAAAACTTCACCGACTGCTTCGGCAGCAGCAATGCCGAGCAAAAATTCGACGCCGCGCAGAAACGCTACGGCGCGGTGGCGGCCAGCAAAGAGATCAACTGGCACCCGCACGACGAGCGTTTCGACCTGGCGAAAAATCCCAACGAACTCAACCGTCACGGTTGGGTCGTGGAGATCGACCCGTTCGACCCGCAATCGACGCCGGTCAAACGCACCGCGCTGGGCCGCTTCAAACATGAAAACGCCGCCCTGGCCGAAACCGGTGACGGTCACGCCGTGGTGTACATGGGCGACGATGAGCGCGGTGAGTTCATCTACAAATTCGTCAG
Source organism: Pseudomonas sp. Irchel s3h14 (assembly GCF_900187425.1). GTDB lineage: Bacteria > Pseudomonadota > Gammaproteobacteria > Pseudomonadales > Pseudomonadaceae > Aquipseudomonas. The sequence goes on along the minus strand of NZ_FYDJ01000001.1, from coordinate 680,964 downwards.
CCGCGACAAGATCAACCACAAAAACCCCAAGGCCAACCGCGACCTGCTGGACCATGGCACCTTGTACGTGGCGCGCTTCGACGCGGGCGACGGCAACACCGATCACCCAAAAGGCCAGGGCGAATGGATCGAACTGACTCACGGTAAAAACGGCATCGACGCCAGCAGCGGTTTCGCCGATCAGGCCGAAGTGTTGATTAACGCCCGCCTCGCCGCCAGCGTGGTGAAAGCCACGCGCATGGACCGTCCGGAATGGATCGTTGTCAGCCCCAAGGATGGCCAGGTCTACTGCACGCTGACCAACAACGCCAAGCGTGGCGAGGATGGCCAGCCGGTGGGCGGACCGAACCCTCGCGAGAAAAACGTCTACGGACAGATTTTGCGTTGGCGCACAGACCGTGACGATCACGGTGCCAAAAGCTTTTCCTGGGACCTGTTTGTGGTCGCGGGCAACCCCGGTGTTCACGCCGGTACGCCGAAGGGCGGCTCGTCGAACATCACACCGCAGAACATGTTCAACAGCCCGGACGGCTTGGGTTTCGACAAGGCCGGAAGGTTGTGGATTCTCACCGATGGCGATTCGAGCAACGCCGGCGACTTCGCGGGCATGGGCAACAATCAGATGCTCTGCGCTGATCCGGTGACCGGGGAGATTCGTCGCTTCATGGTCGGGCCGGTGGGCTGCGAGGTGACGGGGATCAGCTTCTCGCCAGACCAGAAGACCTTGTTTGTCGGGATTCAGCATCCGGGGGAGAACGGTGGGTCGACGTTCCCTGAGCATCTGCCAAATGGCAAGCCGCGGTCTTCGGTGATGGCAATTTCCCGCGAGGACGGCGGGATCGTCGGCGCCTGATAAACGCCCCCCTAATGATCGTTCCCACGCTCCGCGTGGGAACGATCCCCCTAAAGAAGCCCCGTCTGCGCTACCATGCTTGGCCGGACGCGGCAGCCTGCCGCGCGCAGGAGTCAGCATGGCCCACCCGTTTGCAACCCTCACCCCAGACCTCGTGCTCGATGCCGTCGAAAGCATCGGCTTTCTCAGCGACGCGCGCATTCTGGCGCTCAACAGCTACGAGAACCGTGTCTATCAGGTCGGTATCGAAGACTCCGAGCCGCTGATCGCCAAGTTCTACCGTCCGCAGCGCTGGACCAATGAAGCGATTCTCGAAGAACACCAATTCACCTTCGAACTCGCCGAGTGCGACGTGCCGGTGGTCGCGCCGATGATTCACAACGGTGCCAGCCTGCACGAACACAACGGTTTCCGTTTCACCCTGTTCCCCCGCCGTGGCGGCCGTGCGCCGGAGCCGGGCAATCTCGATCAGCTGTATCGCCTGGGGCAACTGCTCGGTCGCCTGCACGCCGTCGGCACTACAAAACCGTTCGAACACCGTGAAGCGCTGGGTGTGAAGAACTTCGGTCATGACTCGCTGACGACATTGCTCGAAGGCAATTTCGTACCCAAAAGTCTGCTGCCGGCCTACGAGTCCGTGGCCCGCGACCTGCTCAAACGGGTGGAAGAGGTCTACAACGCTACGCCGCACAAGAACATCCGCATGCACGGCGACTGCCACCCCGGCAACATGATGTGCCGCGACGAGATGTTCCACATCGTCGACCTCGACGACTGCCGCATGGGCCCGGCGGTGCAGGACATCTGGATGATGCTGGCGGGTGATCGTCAGGAATGTCTCGGTCAGTTGTCAGAATTGATGGACGGCTACAGTGAGTTCCACGACTTCGATCCGCGGGAACTGGCATTGATCGAACCGCTGCGCGCCTTGCGCCTGATGCACTACAGCGCCTGGCTCGCCCGCCGCTGGGACGACCCGGCGTTCCCGCACAGTTTTCCGTGGTTTGGTACGGAGCGGTATTGGGGCGATCAGGTGTTGGCCTTGCGCGAACAACTGGCGGCCCTGAATGAAGAACCCCTAAAACTCTTCTGACCCAACACGGCCCCCTGTGGGAGCGAGCCTGCTCGCGATGACGGCGACACATTCAGCACATCAGTTGCTGACACAACGCTATCGCGAGCAGGCTCACTCCCACAGTCAGGTATTCACAATTGCCCTACCTAATCAGGTAAGACTTTCCTAGGCAAACCTCCTTACAATCCCCTCTTTGTTAGCTGCCTAAGCAAGGATTCTGAATGCAAGCCGCCAACCCGCGTCGCGGGTACATTCTGGGCCTGAGTGCCTACATCATCTGGGGACTTTTCCCGCTCTACTTCAAAGCCATCGCCAGCGTGCCCGCCGTGGAGATCATCATCCACCGAGTGCTCTGGTCCGCGCTGTTCGGCGCCTTGCTGCTGATGGTGTGGAAACATCCGGGCTGGTGGCGCGAGTTGCGTGACAACCCTAAACGCCTGGCGATCCTGGCCCTGAGCGGCACGCTGATCGCGGCCAACTGGCTGACCTACGTCTGGTCGGTGAACAACGGGCGCATGCTCGAAGCCAGTCTCGGTTACTACATCAACCCGCTGGTGAACGTGCTGTTGGGCATGCTGATCCTTGGCGAACGACTGCGCCGCATGCAATGGCTGGCGGTTGGCCTGGCGGCGGTCGGCGTCGCGCAGCAGGTCTGGCAAGTCGGCAGTCTGCCGTGGGTGTCCCTGGTGCTGGCGCTGACCTTCGGTTTCTACGGACTGATCCGCAAGCAGGCACCGGTCAAGGCGCTGCCGGGCCTGGTGGTGGAAACCTGGATGCTGGTGCCGATTGCCGTCGCGTGGTTGCTGTTCAACCCCACCGCGAGCAGCGCTCAAGCCGAATTCTGGACCACGTCAGAAGCCTGGTGGCTGGTGGCCGCTGGTCCGGTGACGCTGGTGCCGCTGGTGTGTTTCAACGCCGCTGCACGGCATTTGCCCTACACGACGCTGGGATTCCTCCAGTACCTGGCGCCAACGCTGGTGCTGTTGCAGGCCGTTCTGCTGTTTGGCGAACATTTGTCGTCGAGCACACTGGTAGCGTTCATCTTTATCTGGGCGGGTCTGGCGGTTTACAGCGTCGACGCGTGGATAAGTCTGCGACGCCGCCGCTGATCAAAAAACGCACAAACCTCTACAGGCCACGGCTACCGTGGCCTGCATCGATCCTTCCCAAGGTTATCCACAACGTGATCCCCGGCGTTTGTGCGCAAGTCCCTGAAACTGCTGGTTTTTTGATCAAATCCTGAAGAACCCCGGCCGACGTGGCCTGGCGGGCTGTCTCTACAGGTTATCCACAGGCAGGTGCACGTATAACTTGGATAACCTGCTCAGGGTTCACTGCGCAGTACCAATTCGACCATCAAATCATCCGCCAGGGTTTCCAGGCGCGATTGCAGCACGTCCAGGGACAGCGTCAGCGGCACGGCGAGAATCGCTTCTGCGTGGAACAAAGGCTCGCTGCTCATCGGCGCCGGACGTACTTCGGTCACCAGACTTTCCAGGTTCACCCCCTGTTCACTCAGCAGACGCGTGATGTCACGTACGATCCCCGGGCGGTCATTGCCCACCAATTCCATGGCTATCGGCTTCCAGGTGCAGGATTGCTCGATGCCGCTTTCGGCAATCAGCACGCGAATGCCATGGGCGGACAATGCCTGTAAGGCATCTACCAATTCATCGTAGGCCTCGGCCGGCACGCCCACACGAAGAATCCCGGCGAACTGCCCGGCCATTCGCGACATGCGGCTCTCCAGCCAGTTGCCGCCGTGCTCGGCGATGCATTGGGCAATGCGCTCGACCTGCCCTGGCTTGTCCGGAGCGAAAACAGTGAGTACGAGGTGGTCCATGGCGCAGCCCTCTTGTCATGACTTTTGTTATAGAAGACCAAGTATAGGCAAGGGCCGGGAATCGGCTCGGCGTCTCAGAAAACCAAAGCCCCATAGCAGGGCAATGAAGATTATGTGTACAAGTTTTTATATTTAACTGGAACAATCCAATAGTTTTTTGAGAACATCCCGTTCCCCGACGTGACTGCAATGCGTCATGGCGTCGCAGAACGACGTAATTAGTCTAATTTTCACAAGCGCAATTCATCATGTAGTATGCCGCAGCGCGCACTACATAACGCTGGATCGATGTCTGCCGCAGGTGCAGCCACAACCCTGAAAGCCCTGTCAGCAAGGCCGTAAAGCCGTTGATCGGATCGAACCCAGCCGCCAGCAATGGCATGCACTGGTAGATGGGTTTGTGGTTTAAATGGCCAGAGGCTTCATTGTTAAATTGAAGAGCTGAAAAGCGAAATAGCTGAGCAGAGTGAGGCAAGCAATGACTGAACACGTTCAAGTCGGTGGCCTGCAGGTCGCCAAAGTCCTGTTCGACTTCGTGAACAACGAAGCCATTCCCGGTACCGGCCTCACCGCCGATAAGTTCTGGGGCGGTGCCGATAAGGTCATTCATGACCTGGCGCCGAAGAACAAAGCCCTACTCGCCAAACGCGATGATTTCCAGGCTCGTATCGATGGCTGGCACCAATCCCGTGCCGGTCAGGCGCACGACGCCGTGGCTTATAAAGCCTTCTTGCAAGACATCGGTTATCTGCTGCCAGAAGCGGCCGATTTCCAGGCAACGACGCAAAACGTCGATGACGAAATCGCCCGCATGGCCGGTCCACAGCTCGTGGTTCCGGTGATGAACGCCCGTTTTGCGCTCAATGCCTCGAACGCCCGTTGGGGTTCGCTGTATGACGCGCTCTACGGCACCGATGCCATCAGCGAAGCTGACGGCGCGGAAAAAGGCAAAGGCTACAACAAGGTTCGCGGCGACAAGGTCATCGCCTTCGCCCGCGCCTTCCTCGACGAAGCGGCGCCATTGGCTGCCGGGACTCACGTCGATTCCACCGGCTACAAGATCGTTGACGGCAAACTGGTGGTCGCCCTTAAAGGCGGCAGCAACTCCGTTTTGAAGAGCTCGGGCCTGCGCAACGATGCACAGCTGATCGGTTTCCACGGCGATGCAGCCGCACCGACCGCGATCCTGCTGAAAAACAACGGCCTGCACTTCGAAATCCAGGTCGATGCCAGCACCCCGGTCGGCCAGACCGACGCTGCCGGCCTCAAAGACATCCTGATGGAAGCCGCGCTGACCACCATCATGGACTGCGAAGACTCGGTCGCCGCCGTCGATGCCGATGACAAAGTGGTGATCTACCGCAACTGGCTCGGCCTGATGAAGGGCAATCTGTCGGAAGAAGTCTCCAAGGGCGATCAGACCTTTACTCGCACCATGAACGCCGACCGCACTTATACCGGTGTCGATGGTAAAGAACTGAGCCTGCATGGTCGTTCGCTGCTGTTCGTGCGCAACGTCGGTCACCTGATGACCATCGACGCGATCCTCGATAAGGATGGCAACGAAGTGCCGGAAGGCATCCTCGACGGTCTGGTCACCAGCCTCGCGGCAATCCACAGCCTCAACGGCAACAATTCGCGCAAGAACAGCCGTACCGGCTCGGTCTACATCGTGAAGCCGAAGATGCACGGCCCGGAAGAAGCGGCGTTCACCAACGAGCTGTTCGGTCGCATCGAAGAAGTACTCGGTCTGCCGCGCAACACGCTGAAAGTCGGGATCATGGACGAGGAACGCCGTACCACGGTCAACCTCAAGGCCTGCATCAAGGCTGCCAGCGAGCGTGTAGTGTTCATCAACACCGGGTTCCTCGACCGTACTGGTGACGAAATTCACACCTCCATGGAGGCCGGCCCGATGGTGCGCAAGGCGGACATGAAGGCTGAGAAGTGGATCGGCGCCTACGAGAACTGGAACGTCGATATCGGTTTGAGCACCGGCCTGCAAGGTCGCGCCCAGATAGGTAAAGGCATGTGGGCCATGCCGGACCTGATGGCAGCGATGCTCGAACAGAAAATCGCTCACCCGATGGCCGGTGCCAACACTGCCTGGGTTCCATCGCCGACCGCTGCTGCGCTGCATGCGCTGCACTACCACAAGGTCGATGTGTTCGCCCGTCAGGCCGAACTGGCCAAACGTGCACGCGCTTCGGTGGATGACATCCTGACCATCCCGTTGGCCGTCAATCCAGACTGGACCGCGGAACAGATCAAGAACGAACTGGACAACAACGCCCAGGGCATTCTCGGTTACGTGGTGCGCTGGATCGACCAAGGCGTCGGTTGCTCGAAAGTGCCGGACATCAACGACGTCGGCCTGATGGAAGACCGTGCGACGCTGCGGATTTCCAGCCAGCACATCGCCAACTGGCTGCGTCACGGCATCGTCACCGAAGATCAGGTCATGGAAAGCCTCAAGCGCATGGCGCCAGTGGTTGACCGTCAAAACGCCAATGACTCGCTGTACCGTCCATTGGCGCCGAACTTCGACAGCAACATCGCCTTCCAGGCGGCGGTCGAACTGGTGGTCAAAGGCACGAAGCAGCCGAACGGCTACACCGAGCCGGTCCTGCACCGTCGTCGCCGCGAGTTCAAGGCTGCCAATGGCCTGTAACTAAGCGCTGACGCCGGACAAAAAAAGCCCTGATCGCAAGATCAGGGCTTTTTTTGTTTCAAATCGGTTCCTGCACATCCATTCCCAACTCATGCTTGACCAGCGCCAACAGCTTGCCGGTATCGACAGGTTTGAGCAGGAAGTCGACCACGCTTAAATGCATCGCAGCGATCGCGTCTTCCACGTCGGCGTCGCCGGAAACGATGATGAACGGCATAGCCGCCCGAACCGATTCACGAACCTGCCGGATCAGGTCCAGACCATCGACATTTCTCATCCGCAGATCGGTAATCACCAGGCCAATCGATGGCATCGTCTCCAACATCTTGAGTGCAGTTTCGCCACTGGCGGCAGTCATGCAGCGCACCCCGTCCAGCGCCAGAATCTCCGACAGCAACTCGCGCGCGTCTTTATCGTCGTCGACGATCAGCACTCGCTGCGGCGGCAGGTCAGGTTCCAGCATGACGTCACTCAGCGCCTTGCGCTCGGCGTCACTCAAAATATCGTGGTCGGACATGGCTTTCTCTGCTTTTCCAATTCAATTGCCTATCACTTCCGTGTGACATCACCCAGCAGACCTTCAGGGTGCACTTCGTCGGAAAGGTTTCCTATAGCCAATGTAGGAGGTTTTTCCCACAGTTGCGTAAGACATTTCCCAAATACCGACAGGTTCACTGCCTACCTAGACTTACGTCCAATGGGCACCCTGCGCGCAGGGGCCGACCATGGCTGAGTCATCCGACAACAACAATTCAAAAAAGACTGCGGTATTGGTTATGAGTAAAGAGGACGCCTTCACACAGGCAGGGAAAACCGCGGTATTGCAGAATATCCAGGGCACTTTGCAATTCCTTCAGCGCTTCCCGCCCTTCAATCAAATGGAACACGCCCACCTGGCGTACCTGGTCGAGCAGTGTCAGCTGCGTTTTTATGCGCCCGGCGAGAGCATCCTCAAGCCCGCCGACGGCCCGGTTGAGCATTTCTACATCGTCAAGCAAGGCCGGGTCGTGGGTGAACGCCCCCATACGGCCAAGGGCGGCACCGAAACCACCTTCGAAATCACCACCGGCGAGTGTTTCCCCCTCGCCGCGCTGCTGGGTGAGCGCGCGACTCGAACCGAGCATCTGGCCTCCGAAGACACCTTTTGCCTACAGCTGAACAAGCTGGCGTTCATCAAACTGTTCGCGCTTTCCAACGTGTTTCGCGACTTTTCCCTACGCGGCGTGAGCAGCCTGCTGGATCAGGTCAACCAGCAAGTCCAGCAAAAAGCCGTGGAAACCCTCGGCACCCAGTACTCGCTCAATACCCGCCTGGGCGAATTGGCCATGCGCCACCCGGTGACCTGCAGCCCGGCCACGCCACTGCGTGAAGCCGTGACCCTGATGCACGGGCAGCAGGTCGGCAGCATTGTGGTGGTCGACGAACATAAATCGCCGCTGGGCATTTTCACCCTGCGCGACCTGCGCCACGTGGTGGCCGACGGCACTGACGATTTCAACGAAGCCATCGAGCGCCACATGACCCGGGCGCCGTTTTACCTGTCGCCGGACCACAGCGCCTTCGATGCAGCGATTGCCATGACCGAGCGGCACATCGCCCACGTCTGTCTGGTGAAGGATCATCGCCTGTGTGGCGTGGTCTCGGAACGTGATCTGTTTTCCCTGCAACGGGTCGATCTGGTGCATTTGGCGCGGACGATCCGCAGCGCCCAGAAGGTGGAAAATCTGGTCGCGATGCGCGGCGAGATCGGCCAACTGGTGGAACGCATGCTGGCCCACGGTGCCTCTTCAACTCAGATCACGCACATCATCACCTTGCTCAACGACCACACCGTGTGCCGGGTGATCGAACTGACCCTCGCCGAGAAAGGTGATCCCGGCATTCCGTTCAGCTGGCTGTGCTTCGGTAGCGAAGGCCGTCGCGAACAGACGCTGCACACCGATCAGGACAACGGCATTCTGTTCGAAGCCCGGGACGCGGCCCACGCCGCCGAGATTCGCGGCAAATTGCTGCCCATTGCCCAGCAGATCAACCAGAGCCTGGCGCTCTGCGGTTTCACCCTGTGCAAGGGCAACATCATGGCCGGCAACCCAGAGCTGTGTCTGTCCCGGGCCGAATGGTCGCGACGTTTTGCGGCGTTTATCCGCGAGGCAACGCCGGAGAACCTGCTGGGCTCGAGCATTTATTTCGACTTGCGCGTGGTCTGGGGCGACGAGCAAGGCTGCGAGCAGCTGCGTAAGGGCATTCTTGATCAGGTGAATGACAACCGACTGTTCCAACGGATGATGGCCGAGAACGCCCTGCGTAACCGTCCGCCCGTAGGACGTTTCCGTGAGTTCGTACTGGCTCGCAAGAATGGCGAGAAAGCCACCCTGGATTTGAAAATCCAGGGGCTGACGCCGTTTGTCGACGGTGCCCGACTGCTTGCGTTGGCCCATGGGATCGAGGCGAACAACACGCTGGAGCGCTTTCGCCAACTGGTGGATAAAGAAGTCATCGAACGGCTGGACGGTGCGGCGTACGAAGAGGCCTATCACTTCATCCAGCAAGCCCGCATGCAGCAACATCAGCTACAGACCCGGGAGAACTTGCCCTACTCCAACCGGGTCGATCCAGACAGCCTCAATCATCTGGATCGACGGATCCTGCGTGAATCCCTGCGCCAGGCACAACGCCTGCAAAGCAGCCTCGCCCTGCGGTATCAGCTATGAGCCTGTTTTCATGGCTGCGCCCGGCGGGTCCCAGCCTTCCCTGCGAACTTCAACAACGTCTGCAACGCTTGCCTTCGGCGGCAGTGCTGGGCGAATGCAGCCTGCGCGAACAACGCTGGGTGGTGCTCGACCTGGAAACCACCGGGCTGAACCTGAACAAGGATCGAGTGTTGTCCATCGGCGCGGTAGTGATCGAGGACGGCGCGATCGATTTCAGCCAGCAGTTCGAGCGCACGTTGCAATGCACCGACATGAAGTTGGCTCCCAGCGTGTTGATCCATGGCCTGGGGCCGAGTGCAATTGCTGCGGGCAGCGATCCGGCTCAGGCTCTGGTCGAGTTCATGGAATTTGTTGGCGACAGCCCGGTGCTAGCGTTTCATGCGCCATTCGATCAGCACATGCTCGGGCGCGCCTTGAAAGACCATCTGGGCTACAAGTTGCAGCATCCATTTCTGGATGTGGCTGATATCGCACCGCTGCTTTGCCCTCAGGCGCACATTCGCGACGCCGGGCTGGATCAGTGGATCGACTGGTTCAAACTCGAAGTGTTCGAGCGCCACAATGCCAGTGCCGATGCGTTGGCCACCGCTGAGCTGGCGTTGATTTTATTCAGCCGGGCGCGGCAGATGCAGATTCATAGTCCGTTGAATTTGCAGCAGCGGATGAATCAGTGGAAACGCAGACAGCGAGCGCCTTCCTTTTAGATATTCGGTGTATTGACTGACGCCATCGCGGGCAAGCCTTGCTCCTACAGGTTGGGTGTTGTTCACGAAACTGGTTAACGACACAAAACCCGTAGGAGCAAGGCTTGTCGGATCGCCGCACCGCCGCGATGAACGATGACGCGGTCCACCCGACCAGCGCCAATTGCTTACCTCCCCCGCCTCTGACACAATCGCGAACAATTCTCGTTAGTTAATACTTCCCAATCGGTGATGCTACGTGTCGTCAGTCCAAAGCCCTCAAAGTGAGCTCGTTGGTGCGTTGTATCGCGACCACCGCGGTTGGCTATTGGCCTGGCTGCGACGCAATGTAGCCTGTCCGCAACGGGCCGAAGACCTGAGTCAGGACACTTTCGTGCGTTTGCTGGGTCGTGAAGAACTGAAGGAACCGCGTGAACCGCGAGCGTTTCTGGTGGCGATTGCCAAGGGTCTGCTGTTCGACTATTTCCGCCGCGCCGCACTGGAACAGGCCTACCTCACCGAACTGATGCTGATCCCCGCAGGTGAACAACCGTCGGTGGAGGAACAGCAACTGATCCTCGAAGACCTCAAAGCCATCGACCGCCTGCTCGGCAAGCTTTCAAGCAAGGCCCGGGCGGCGTTTCTCTATAACCGTCTCGACGGCCTCGGCCACGCCGAAATCGCCGAGCGCCTGGGCGTGTCAGTGCCGCGGGTGCGTCAGTATCTGGCCCAAGGCATTCGTCAATGCTACATCGCGCTGTACGGTGAGCCGGTATGAGTCCGGTCAGCTCCAAACCCGTCTCGGCACAGGTGCTGGATGCCGCGATTGCCTGGCAGTTGTCCCTGGATTCCGGCAACCCGGTGGAGCGCGAAGAGTTCGCCAAATGGCACGCCGCCCACGAAGAACATGCGCGGGCCTGGCGCCAACTGGGCATGCTCGACCAGCGCTTCAGCGTTGCCAGCGGCCCGGCACGCACCGCGTTACTGCAATCGCGCGAAAGCATTCGCCGGCGCGTGCGCAAACTCGGCAGCGGCGTGGCCAGCATCGTTGCGGTGATCGGGTTGGCGTTGTTCGCCGGTGATCGCTATCTGCCGATCGACTATTGGCTGGCCGACCAGCGCACCGCCACCGGTGAGCAACGCACCCTGCGCCTGACCGACGGCACGCTGCTCAACCTCAACACCCACAGTGCCGTGGATGTGCGTTTCGATGAAAAACAACGGCTGATCATCCTCCAGGAAGGGGAGATCCTCGTCGAAACCGGCCATGGCGACGCCCGGCCGTTTATCGTCGAAACCCGCGAAGGCAGCATGCGTGCACTGGGGACGCGGTTCCTGGTCAAGCGTGAAGAAGAAGGCACGCGCCTTAGCGTGCTGAAATCGGCGGTGGCGGCCCATCCCGAGTCGAGTCCTGAAGAGCAGATTCTGCGTGAAGGCCAGCAAGTCCTGATGCGCAGCAATGGCCTGGGGCCGATCGTCGCGCTCAACCTCGGCGCCGATGCCTGGACCCGCGGCATGCTGGTGGTGGACAACACGCGGCTGGAGGACCTGGTCCATGAACTCGGTCGTTATCGCCGCGGGCATCTTGGCGTTGCGCCCGAAATCGCCGACCTGCGGATCACCGGCAGCTTTCCGCTGCACGACACCGATCTGGCCCTGAGCGCCCTGCTGCCGACCCTGCCGGTGCAGATCGAACAGCACACACCGTGGTGGGTGACGGTGGCAGCGAAGACTGAAGCTAAATGATCGTTCCCACGCTCTGCGTGGGAATGCAGCCCGTGACGCTCCGCGTCACATGCCGAAGCGGACGCAGAGCGTCCATTGAGGCATTCCCACGCAGAGCGTGGGAACGATCCCCGTTTACTGAATCGAAATTATTTTCATCTTGCCCTATCACTTTTGAATTCTCGTCCGGCACCTAGGCAATTGAGAAATATTTCCATTCAGGAGCCGCTGTATGTCCCGTTCGCTAGACACTTTGTTGCGCCCCAGTTTGCTGGCGATTGCCATTGCCCTTTGTGCCCCTCTGGCCAGCAGTCAGCTGATTGCCGCTGAACAGGCGTCCAGCGTTCGCGCCTACAACCTGCCGGCCGCGCCATTGGCCAGCACCCTGAACCAGATCGCCAGCCAGGCGGGTCTGGCGCTGTCGTTGAATCCTTCACTGGCAGCGGGCAAGACCTCGGCGCCGGTCAAAGGCCAATTCGACGCAGCCGGCGCCCTGCGCGAAGCCTTGCGCGGCACTGGTCTGCAACTGGAACAAAGCAGCGCTGGCACTTATAGCCTGGTGGCCGTGCCTGAAGGCGTGATGGCTCTGCCGGAAACCGCCGTCATTGGCGTGGAAAACACCGAAAGTGCCTGGGGCCCGGTGCAAGGTTACCTGGCGACCCGCACCGCCGCCGGCACCAAGACCGATACCGCGCTGGTCGAGGCACCGCGCTCGATTTCGATCGCCACCCGCGAGCAAATGGACGACCGCAATGTGCACAGCCTCGATGACGCGGTGCGCTACATGCCCGGCATCACCGCCAGCAGCTACGGCAGCGACACCCGTGCCGATTGGTTGCGTGTACGCGGTTTCGAACCGACGCAATTCCTCGACGGCCTGCCACTGCCAAAAGGCGTGTACGCCAACCCGAAACAGGAGACCTGGAACCTCGACCGCCTCGCCCTGCTGCGCGGCCCGGCCTCATCGGTTTACGGCCAGACCCCGCCAGGTGGCTTGCTGGACATGGTCAGTCGTCGCCCCAGCGCCGAATCGAGCAGCGAAATCCAGGTGCAATATGGCAGCGACAACCATCGCCAGATCAACTTTGCCAGCACCGGCAAGATCGATGACGAAGGCCAGTTTCTCTACGGTTTGAGCGGTGTGGTGCGCGACAGCGGCACGCAGATCGACCACGTCGACAACAAACGCTACAACATCGCGCCGAGCCTGACCTGGAACATCGACGAAGACACCAAATTCACCCTGCTGACGCAGTTCACCCGCGACGATACCGGGATCACCAGCCAGTTCTTGCCGGTGCAGGGCACCAAGATCCACTCGCCGCTTGGCAAGATTTCCCATCACAAGAACCTCGGCGACCCGGACTGGGAATTCTACGACCGCACCTACTACGCACTGGGTTACGCCTTTGAACATCGTTTGAACGATGTCTGGCAGTTCAAGCAGAACCTGCGTTACACCAAATCGGACCTGTCCTTCCAGGCCCTCACCCCCGGCGCCTACCCGTTCACCCAGGTCGATGCCGACGGCAACGTTGGCCGCTCGAGCACCAGTGTCGACGAGGACATCAGCCAGTTCGCCGTGGACAACAACTTCCAGGGCGACTTCGCGACCGGCGACATCCGTCACACCCTGTTGATCGGCCTCGATCACCAGCGCACCAACACCAACTACACCTCGATCTTCGGTGACGGTCTGACCACCAACGTCAACAACCCGATCTATGGCCAGCCCATCGTTCGTCCGCCACGTTCGGCGGCGTTTTACGACTACAACCAGAAGACCTACCAGACCGGCCTGTACGTCCAGGACCAAATGGCCCTCGACCAATGGCGCCTGACGTTGGGTGGTCGTGAAGACTGGGTCCACACCGGCACAAGGTTCTTCAACAAGGGCGACGCCACCAACACCGAGCGCGACAAGAACTTCAGCGGCAACGCGGCGATCAGCTACGTGTTCGACAACGGCATCGTGCCGTACCTGTCCTACGCCGAGTCGTTCCAGCCGACCAGCAACGCCACGGCATCGCCGACCGATTCGTTCAAGCCGACTGAAGGCAAGCAGTGGGAACTGGGCATCAAGTACCAACCGCCTGGCAGCAGCACCCTGCTGACCGCTGCGGTCTACGACCTGACCCAGAAAAACGTCTCCGTCACCACGACCAACTCGGACAACGTTTCGGTCACCAGCCAGACCGGTGAAGTGAAAGTCAAAGGCCTGGAACTGGAAGCCGTTTCCGATGTGACCGAGAACCTCAAGGTCATCGCCGCTTACACCCTGGCCAAATCCGAAGTGCAGAAAGGCGACTTTAAAGGCAATCGTCTGCAACTGATGCCTAACCAGCAGGCTTCGCTGTGGGCCGATTACACCTGGCACAACGGTGTGCTGGACGGTTTCGGCATCGGCGCCGGCGCTCGCTACACCGGCAATACCTACGGCGACCAGGGCAATACCTCGCTCGGCAAGGCTGACGCCTACACCGTGTTCGACGCCGCGGTTCATTACGACCTGGGCCGCCTGGACAACAGCCTCAAAGGCGCCTCCCTGGCACTGAACGCTACCAACCTGTTCGACAAGGACTACATCTCCACGTGCGACAGTTTCTACTGCTACTACGGCGACCAACGCAGCGTCGTCGCCAGTGCCACTTACAAGTGGTAATGGCCTGACCTGACACGCCCAAGACCAGAGCCGTCCGACATGGACGGCTTTGGTATTTCTGAAGGCTATGAAATGAAAAGCAAAACAATTCGCCGCTGGTCCTTCGTCCACACCTGGACCAGCCTGATCTGCACCGTGTTCCTGCTGATGCTCGCGCTGACCGGCCTGCCATTGATCTTCCATCACGAGATCGACCACCTGCTGGGCGATGCCGCTGAGTTGAAGGCGATGCCGGCGGACACCCCGCTGCTGAATTTGCAGCAGTTGGTGCAGGCGGCTGAACAGCATCGTCCCGGCGAGGTCATGCAGTATTTCGGATTCGATGAAGACGAGCCCAACGCCGCGATTACGATCATGGCGGCCACCGCCGGCACTGAACCGAATTCGTCTCACACCTTCATGCTCGACGCCCGTACCGGCGAAGCGCTGGAGATGCCATCGGCCAATGGCGGCTTCATGATGATCATGTTGCGCCTGCACGTGGACATGTTCGCCGGTCTGCCGGGCAAGTTGCTGCTGGCGTTCATGGGGATTCTGTTCGTGGTGGCGATTATCTCCGGGACGGTGCTGTACTTGCCGTTCATGCGGCGTTTGAAATTCGCCACCGTGCGCCAGGACAAATCCACCCGCCTGCGTTGGCTCGATCTGCATAACCTGATCGGTGTAGTGACGCTGACCTGGGCCTTGGTGGTCGGTGTCACCGGCGTCATCAGCGCCTGCGCCGACCTGTTGATTGCCGCGTGGCGCAACGACAGCCTGAGCGCGATGGTCGCGCCGTACCGCGACGCGCCGCCACTGACACAACTGGCACCCGCGACCCGCTTGCTCGACATCGCCAAGGAAGTCGCACCGGGCATGCAGCCGGACTTCATCGCCTTCCCCGGCACACGCTTCTCCAGCGAACACCATTACGCGGTGTTCATGAAAGGCAGCACCCACCTGACCTCGCACTTGTTGACACCGGTGCTGATCGACGCCAGCACCCTGCAAGTCACCGCCGTGGCCGAACGCCCGTGGTACATGGACGCCATGGGCATGTCTCAACCGTTGCACTTCGGTGATTACGGCGGCATGCCGATGAAGATCCTCTGGGCGACGCTGGATGGGCTGACCATCATCGTGCTCGGGAGCGGGGTTTACCTGTGGGTGGTGCGGCGCAAGGCTGCGAAACCTGCGTTCGAGAACGCGGAGAGTCCAGCATGAGGCCGCGGCAGTCGAATTTCTGGAAGGTCTTTTCCACCCCCACGGTTATCGCCCTGCTCAGTGCCGCGGGGTTGTTTGCCGCGTTGCTGGGGGATGGTGTGTGGGACGCATTGAGCTGGCTTGGCCTGGGCGTTCCCGCAATCCTCGCCCTGCGCGGCCTGCTGCAACGCCACTAAAACCCTGTGGGAGCGGGCTTGCTCGCGAAGGCGGTGTGTCAGTCAACATTGATGCTGACTGACACACCGCCTTCGCGAGCAAGCCCGCTCCCACATGGGTTAATCTTGAGCTCTCGGACCAACGCGCTATGCTGCCCAGCACTGCCCCACACCGAGACGCTGCCATGTCCGCCCCCAGCATGACCCTGTTCCACAACCCGTTGTCGCCCTTCGTTCGCAAAGTCATGGTGCTGCTGCACGAAACCGGTCAACAGGACCGCGTGGCGCTGCAAGACTGCGTGCTCACGCCGGTCAGCCCTGACCTGATACTCAACGAAGACAATCCGCTGGGTAAAATCCCGGCCTTGCGCCTGGCCGATGGCAACGTCATCCATGACAGCCGGGTGATCCTCGATTACCTCGATCACCAGCACGTCGGCAACCCGCTGATACCGCGTAACGGCTCGGCCCGCTGGCGGCGCCTGACCCTGGCCTCCCTGGCCGACGGGATCATGGACGCTGCGGTGCTGATTCGTTATGAAGTCGCCCTGCGCGCCCCGGAAAAACACTGGGACGAGTGGCTCGATGGCCAGCGCGAGAAGATTCGTCGCGGCCTGGCATTGCTGGAAGCGGACGCGATTGCCGAGCTGACCAGCCATTTCGATGTAGCGGCGATCAGTGTTGCCTGTGCGTTGGGCTACCTGGATTTGCGCCATCCGGATCTGGAATGGCGCACGGTGAATCCGAAGCTGGCGAACTGGTACTTTGAGGTGAGTCAGCGGGCTTCGATGCTGGCGACGATGCCCAAGGTTTAGATTTTCACTGGTTGTCCGGGCCTCTTCGCGAGCAAGTCGAATCGTCGCACCGCCGCTCCCACATTTGATCTGTGGTGTGCACATTTTTTGTGTTCACAGGAGATCCAGTGTGGGAGCGGGCTTGCTCGCGAATGCACCACACCGAATCGACTGGAAACAACCCGAATATCAGCGTCGCCAACACCTCTCCCTCGCGCTGATCCTCGCGCAACCCCAACGACCGGCTCATTCCACCGCTCCCATATCAAACACCAACGGCTTGGCCGACTTCTGCCCAATCCCATACCAGTCCAGCTTGCGGGTCAGCACCATAAACACGCCCAGCAACCCGAACAACAGCAGCGAACCCATCAACAACGCGTAATCCTCTGCACTGAGCAAGCCATAGAGCAAGCCATACAACGCCGCCAATCCCGCCGAAAAACTCAAGCCGTGACGCACGCTGCGCAGCACATGGCAGACATAAAAACCGATCAACAACACACAGCCGCCCGCCGACAGCAGGTACGCCAGGGCAAAGCCGATGTGCTCGGACAGCGACAGCAACAGCAGGTAGAAAAACGCCAGGGCCACGCCCACCAACGCGTACTGGATTGGATGCACGGCCATGCTTTTGAGCACTTCGAACAGGAAGAATCCGGCGAAGGTCAGGGCAATGAACAGCAGCGCGTATTTGATCGCCCGATCACTCTTGAGGTACTGATCCACCGGATCGATGAAACTCACCCCGAAGTTGCGGCTCTTGAACTCGTCACAACGGTCGCTGGTCAGGCAGTTGGTCAAGGCTTCTTCCAGGTTGGTGGAAAAGAACGAAGTCTGCCAATTCGCGGTAAAACCTGTCCCGGTGACTTCACGCTGAGCCGGCAAGTAGTTGCCGATAAAGCTCGGGTGAGGCCAGTTGGCCGCCAGTTGCACCTTGCTGGTTTTGCCGACCGGAGTGATCTGCAACTGGCCGGTGCCCTGCAGGCGCAGGTCAAAGGCGAACGCCAGTTCCGCGCCTTTGTGCCTGTCCAGCGCGGGCAACATGACGTGTGCCCCCTCGCCTAGCCAGCCCAGTTGCGTGCCCGGTTCAAAGTCCAGACTCTGACCATTGAGGTCCAGTTTCAGGGCATTTTCGATCCCGCGGATATCGCTGATGCCTATCGTCAGAAACGCTTGATCAAACTGATAATCGGCGAAATCTTCCTTGATACCCAGCTGCGCGGGAATCGAAAAAAGGCCGCTGATGTGGTTGTCGGCGTGGTACAGCCGCGCCTCGTAAATACCCCGCGAGCGCAACTCGGTCTGCACCTTGCCGTCGAGCTCGAAACGCTCCGGCAGAAAATACAGATGGCCGCGTTCTTCGCCGGTTTCCTGGTAGCGCTTGTTGGTTTTCTCATTGGTCTTCCAGATCCGCACCACTTTGCGATACGGCACCACCATCAGCGGCCCGCTCAGTTGCTGGCTGTAGCTGGAACTGCGGGCAATGTCTTCGAGAACACCGTCGCGCAGTTGCTGACGATCCTGGATCACACCGTTAATCATCAGGAGCGGGATCAGCAACAACAGAATCAGAAGGGCAATTGCCCCGAGTTTTATGGTCAGGCTGCGGTTCATGGGACTCTCCCTGTTTGGATGGGGAGAGTCTGGGATGGGTGTGTGGGGGATTTGTGGGGGGAATGTGGAGAGTGTGTGGAGAGTGTGTGGAGAGTGTTTTGATTTTGATCGTTCCCACGCTCTGCGTGGGAATGCAGCCCGGGACGCTCCGCGTCCCAAAAGCGGACGCAGAGCGTCCATTGAGGCATTCCCACGCAGAGCGTGGGAACGATCACACGGGGAAGTGCAAACCTACTTCAACACCGCCCTCGACATTGCCGATGCACAGTTCTCCGCCATGCAGCTTCAACACCTCCTCAACAAAGTTAAGCCCCAGTCCAGTGCTCTTGCGCCCGCTGTCCGGTCGCGGCAGAGAATAAAAACGTTCGCTCAAACGCGGCAACGCATAGTCGGGAATCGCCTCGGCCTGGTTAAAAAGTTTGAATTCGATTTGCTCGCCGACCTTCGCGGCACTGAATCGCAACACGCCCGTTGCAGGCGTGAAATCCAACGCATTCTCCAGCAAATTACCCAATGCCTGACGCAACAGGAACGGTTCACCGGTCAGCACCAGATCTGTTGCAATGGTTTGTTCCACGCGCAACTGCTTGCCTTCGATGCGCGCCGCCTGAGCGCTCAGCAATTCATCTACCAACTTCGCCAGCGGCACCGCCACCCGCTCCTCCAGTCCTTGGCGTTGCTCGACCAGTGCCAGATTCAACAGGCGCTCGATCAACTGCTGCATCCGCGCGCTTTCGGTGTCGATGTTGCTGACAAAACGCTGCTGCTGAGCCAGCGGCATCTCGCCTTGCAGCAACTCTGCTGCGCCGCGAATCGCCGCCAGCGGGCTTTTCAGTTCGTGGGTCAATGTGTGCACGTAACGCTCGACGTAGGCCTTGCCTTCTAGCTGTGTGCGCATCTGCTCCACCGCCGTCGCCAGCTGTTCCAGTTCGCCGCCACGGTAGTGCGGAACCTCGACCCGCCGGCCTTCACTGACTGCCTGTGCATAAGCCGTCAATCGCCGCAGTGCCGCGCTCAACCACCACGACAACAACGCGCCGAACAGCAGACCGAGGCCGATCAGCCCGGCACCCCAGGCAAGCAATCGCCGTTCGGTGCGATCAACGTATGGCTGCAACGAGCTGTTGGGTTTGGCCACGGTAACCACGCCGATGATCTGGCCGTTGTCGCGAATCGGGGCGCCGACGTGCATCACTGAGGAGTTCGGATCGTCCGGATCGCTGCGGCTGGAACGAGCGCCGTATTCGCCTCGCAGGGTCAGTAAAACGTCGTTCCAGCGCGAGTAATCCTGCCCCACTGCCACACCGCTGGAGTCCAGCACCACGACGCCCTTGGCATCGGTGACGTAGATCCGGTGGTTGACCTGATTCTTCGGCAAGCCCCAGATGCTCGCCTTCGGTTGCCGTTCGCCATAAGCCTTGAGCAGCTCGGGCCAGCGGTTCTGATTCAGGGTGCCGGCCTTGAAGTCGTCGCGCAGGATTTCGGCCATCAGGTTGGCGGTGTCGACCAGCGTTTCTTCGGTGGACTGGCGCACGCCGGGACGGATTTCTTCCATCACGGTGTTCAGCACGAAGTAACCGGTCAGGCCGATAAACAGCACGTAGACCAGGAATATCCGGATCCCCAGAGGCATCAGCTACGCCCCGGGCTGTAGCTGTATCCGAGGCCGCGATGGGTCTGGATCGGTTCTGCATCAGCCTTCACCTGGCGCAGTTTGGCGCGCACGCTCTTGATGTGGCTGTCGATGCTGCGCTCGTACCCGGCATCGGCGGCGACGCCCAGCGCATCGAGCAATTGCTCGCGGCTGAAGACCCGCTCGGGTTGCTCCAGCAGGCATTGCAGCAGACGAAACTCATGGCGGGTCAGGGTTAGAAGCTGACCGCGATAGCTGATTTGCACTCGTTCGCCGTCAATGCGAAACAGCGCCGATGACACCTCGGCGGTCGCTCGCGGCGCCATGCGTTTGAGAATCGCCCGGACCCGCGCCGCCACCTCCCTTGGGCTGAACGGCTTGACCACGTAATCGTCGGCACCGATTTCCAGGCCCACGACGCGATCGATTTCAGCATCACGGGCACTGAGAAAAATCACCGGCACTTCGCTGAAACGCCGCAATTGCTTGCAGGTCTCGAAGCCGCTGATGTCCGGCAGACCAATGTCGAGAATGATCAGGTCGGCCGGGGTCTGGCGCTGATGCTCAAGCGCAGCGGCGCCAAGGCTCAGCCAGGTGGTGGTGAAGCCCTCGCCCTGCAAGGCGAAAATCAGGGTGTCGGCAATCGCCGCTTCGTCTTCGACAATCAGGATATGAGGCATGGCGTCCGAGCCCGGGAGTTAAGTGGGCGAACGGTGCCCCAAGGCTCACGTCACGTCAATGAGACCACTTGAAATCAGCAGTCGGGCTTGTCCGCCGTAAAGCGTCGTGCCGGGTTCACCGCCGCGCCGAACTCACGTAAGGCTTTGGCACCGATCAACAATGGGTAGTTGAAGCTGCTGCGGTCGGTGAGGTTGACCTCAACGGTGCGCTTGACGTTGCCCAGGCACAGTTCCAGATCGACCACCGGACGCTTGGTGGGTTCGACCGCTTCGTTGTCGTCCTCGTCTTCTTCGGAGCGGGTCTTGATCTTGCTGATCCGCGCGACCTTGTGTTCGTAGACCTTGTTGCTCGCGCCTTTGGTGGCGAGGCGGAAACGCACCCACTCGTCGCCATCGCGGGTAAAGGTTTCGATGTCTTTGGCCGACAGCGACGCGGTCAGGGCGCCGGTGTCCATCTTGGCCTTGAGGACTTCGCCACCGATTTCCGGCAGCGCGATGTATTCATAGCGCCCGTACAGGGTCGGCTCAGCGGCCAGGACCGGCAGGGCCACGAGGGAAAGCAGTGCAAGGAGAGATTTCACGTAATGGGCTTCCTTGAGGAGTGGGCAGCGGAATTTTAGACCGTTATCGAGTAGATCGTTCCCACGCTCTGCGTGGGAACGATCAGTGTGAAGAGGTTAGCGGTTCGAACGTGAAACATTCGTCGTCGCCGATTTGGCCTGCCGTCCGAAGCTGCTTATCATTGCGCGCCCAAATGCTTTCAAGAGTTATTTATGCGCCGCCTGCTCACCGGCTGTTTCGTTACCCTGCTGCTGTTGCTCAACACCTTGGTCCTGTTCGGGCCGCTGATGGTGTTCGCCTTGCTCAAACTGGTCCTGCCCGGCCGCTTGCGTGATTACGCCTCATGGACGGTGACGGGGATCGCCGAAACCTGGGCCGAAATCGACAAGCTGATTTTCCGCCTGTGCATCCCCACACAATGGGACATCCGTGGTGGCGATGACCTGCGGGTCGACACGTCGTATCTGGTGATCAGCAACCATCAATCCTGGGTCGATATCCCGGCGCTGATCCAGACGCTGAATCGCCGCACGCCGTTCTTCAAATTCTTCCTCAAGAAAGAGCTGATCTGGGTGCCGTTCCTGGGGCTAGCGTGGTGGGCGCTGGATTATCCGTTCATGAAACGCTACACCAAGGCATTCCTGGCGAAGCACCCTGAGCTGGCCGGAAAGGATCTGGAGATCACCCAAGCGGCGTGCGAGTTGTACAAACGTCAGCCGGTGACGGTGGTCAATTACCTGGAAGGCACACGCTTTACCGCTGCGAAACGTGCCCAGCAGCAATCACCCTTCAGCCTCCTGCTCAGGCCCAAGGCTGGCGGCGTGGCGTTTGTTCTGGCGGCAATGGGCGAACAGCTGGACGCCGTCCTTGATGTGACGGTGGTGTATCCGCAGCAGACGATTCCGGGGTTCTGGGATTTGCTCAGCGGCAACGTGCCGAGGGTCATCATCGACATCAAGACCCGCGAACTCGACCCGGCGCTGTGGCAGGGCGATTACGAAAACGATCCGCAGTTTCGCGAAACGATCCAGAACTGGGTCAACCAGCTCTGGATCGAGAAGGACCAGCGCATCGACGCGTTGCGCGCCGAGCGCCGCTGAATCAGGTACCGGTGCCTGCGCCCCAGATCCCGCCCAGGTTTGTCAGCAGCGACCCGCCGACGCCCTGCTGACCAAAAAATTGCAGAAGCACGGGGGCAAACAGGCCGATCATGCCAGTGTCCATGCCCAACGCGCTGAAGGCACTGTTCAGGTCGTTGGTGTTATTCAGGTTGCCCAAGACGTTGTCCAGACCTGCCGCTTGACCGGACGAGCCAAGCAAGCCGCTGAGGAGGCCCAGTTGACCGCCACCGGACAGTAAGTCGATTCCGGGCACGCTTTTGGACAACTCCGAGTAGTCGGTCGAACTCAATTGATTCTTCGCCAGACCGAGCATCGCCCCGGCACCGCCAATGGCTTGTTCTGGCGTCACGTTTAACTGGCTGAGGGCACTCAGCAGACCGGCCGTCTGCGCGGTCGTCGCAGTCGGCGCGGCTGCGGCTGCGTCATCGTCCTGCGTGCCGGAGAGGGCATTGGCCGCATCGAACAGGCTGAACTGAGCAAAGACCGGACTGGCCGCCAGACACATCAGCGAAGCCAGTGCAAAACCGCGTGAAATCTTCATCCAGACATCCTCATGTGCCATGAAAACCGCCCGGCAATGGGCAGCGAAAAACCGTGTGTTGGACTGGCATCCCAGAGGATTGTTCCGAGTCTTGGCGAGCCCCCGACGAACAGTCGAAAAAGAATTAGGCGCTGATTGGCAAACCGATTGCGTTGGCGGTCAGTCTTGAGCCGGAGGGCGGTTCGCCGACGGGGCAGCCGACGGGACCCGTTCTATATCAAGGCGCATTTGCAGCCCTGTAAATGATCGTTCCCACGCTCTGCGTGGTAATGCCTCCTGTGACGCTCTGCGTCACGCTTTGGGACGCGGAGCGTCCCGGGCTGCATTCCCACGCGGAGCGTGGGAACGATCATCATCGAACAAAAAACGGCGACCCGAGGGTCGCCGTTTTGTTTTGCGTGAAGCCTTACGCTGCGCTGAACAGTTTGTGCGGATCGATCACAAACTTCTTCGGCACGCCCGCATCGAACTCGCCATAACCACGTGGCGCGTCATCCAGGCTGATGACTTCCACACCCACGATGTCGGCAATGTGGATACGGTCCCACATGATCGCCTGCATCAGCTGGCGGTTGTACTTCATCACTGGCGTCTGGCCGGTGTGGAAGCTGTGGGATTTGGCCCAGCCCAGACCGAAGCGGATGCTCAGGCTGCCCATCTTCGCGGCTGCATCGACTGCACCCGGATCTTCAGTCACGTACAGGCCTGGGATACCGATTTTGCCGGCAACCCGAACCACGCCCATCAGCGAGTTGAGCACGGTGGCCGGAGCCTCGTGTTTCACGCCGTCATGGCCATGACCGCGCGCTTCGAAGCCCACGGCGTCGACGGCGCAATCCACTTCTGGCTCGCCCAGCAGTGCAGCGATCTGTTCGTGCAGCGGGGTGTCCAGGGACAGGTCGGCGATTTCGAAACCCTGAGCCTTGGCGTGCGCCAGGCGGACGGTGTTGACGTCACCGATGATCACTACCGCTGCGCCCAACAGGCGAGCGGAAGCGGCAGCAGCCAGACCGACAGGACCGGCACCGGCGATGTACACGGTGCTGCCCGGGCCAACGCCCGCAGTCACTGCGCCGTGGTAACCGGTCGGCAGGATGTCGGAGAGGCAGGTCAGGTCGCGGATTTTTTCCATCGCGCGATCGCGATCCGGCAGTTTCAGCAGGTTGAAGTCGGCATACGGCACCATCGCGTATTCAGCCTGACCACCGGTCCAGTCGCCCATGTCGACATAACCGTAAGCACCGCCCGGACGCGCCGGGTTAACGCTCAGGCAAACGCCGGTGTGCATTTCCTTGCAGGAACGGCAGCGCCCGCAAGCCACGTTGAACGGCACCGACACCAGGTCGCCGATTTGCAGGTTTTCGACGTCGCTGCCCTTCTCGATCACTTCACCGGTGATCTCGTGGCCCAGTACCAGGCCGGTTTGAGCGGTAGTACGGCCACGCACCATGTGCTGGTCGGAACCACAGATGTTGGTGGAAACCACACGCAGGATGACAGCGTGGTTAATCTTCCTGCCGCGCGGGTCCTGCATTTTTGGATAGTCGATTTTCTGTATTTCGACTTTGCCATTGCCGAGATACACCACACCACGATTGCCAGACATGCTTTCACCTCGCTGTTGTTTTTATGTAGCGGTCGCGTCGCCATGGAACGGCGGCGCGTTGATTGCTCGGGTTATTGCTTGTGTGTCTTGTGTTGTTTGAGAGGGCCTCTTCGCGAGCAAGCCCGCTCCCACATTGGATTTAGGGTGTGTCTGAAATCTGTGTCCCGACACAAATCCCTGTGGGAGCGGCGGTGCGACGATTCGACTTGCTCGCGAATGGGTCGCGAAGCGGCCCCAAAATCTAAAGAACGACCGTTCTGTTCGCGTTCAAAAACACTCGTCGTTCAATGTGATAACCAACTGCCCGGGCCAGGGTCAGCCCTTCGATATCCCGCCCTTTGGCGATTAGATCTTCCGGGTAATGACTGTGGTCCACAGCCTCTACGCCCTGGGCGATGATCGGGCCTTCGTCCAGGTCGTTGTTGATGTAATGCGCCGTGGCACCCACCAATTTCACGCCCTTGTTGTAGGCCTGGTGATAAGGCTTGGCGCCCTTGAAACCCGGCAGCAGGGAGTGATGGATGTTGATCGCCTTGCCGTCGAGTTTGCGGCACAACTCTGGCGACAGGACTTGCATGTAGCGGGCAAGGATCACCAGTTCGGCGCCAGACTCTTCGATCACCTGCCAGACCTGACGCTCCTGGGACGGTTTGTCGTTCGGGTCAAGCGGGAAGTGGTGGTACGGAATCTGATGCCAGTCCGCCAACGGCTTGAGGTCCGGGTGGTTGGAAACCACGGCGGCCACGTCCATCGACAATTGACCGATGCGCTGGCGGTAGAGCAAATCGTTGAGGCAGTGATCGGCCTTGGAGACCATGATCACCACTTTCGGGCGGTAGTTCGGCGCGGTCAGTTCGAAGATCATGCCGAAGGCTTGGCCGCGTTCTTCGAGACCGGCACGAAAGGCTTGTTCGTCGAAGCCGTCGGGCTGACGGAATTCCACACGAATGAAGAAACGGCCCGAAAGCCGATCATCGAAGGAATGGTGTTCGGTGACGTAGCAGCCCTGCTCGAACAGAAAGCGGGTCACCGCGTCCACGGTGCCGAGAACGCTTGGGCAGTCGGCGGTCAGAATCCATGTGTCTGGGGCGCGGCTCATAGTGCGGTGACTCCTATCTGATCGTTCCCACGCTCTGCGTGGGAACGCCGCCATGGACGCTCTGCGTCCGCTTTGGGACGCGGAGCGTCCCGGGATGCATTCCCACGCAGAGCGTGGGAACGATCATTACGCTTGGACGCTTAGGCCGTATTCGGCGGCCGCATCCTGCAACCACAACCACCAGTAATCCGAGAAGCTGCGACGAATCAGCAGTTCCCAGGTGTCTTCAGCGGTATGGCGGATCACCAGTTGCGACTTGGCAAACACCGTGCCCACAGCCTTGCCCACCGGGAAGCTGTTGGGGTGCACGTCGTAGCTGGTGGACTTCATCAACACCTGGCGCACGTTCGGGCCGCTCAGTTCGAGGAGCTGCTGGCCGCCGCTGACGTTGGTGATCGCGATGTGCAGGTCGCCCAGCGCTTCACGCAGTTTCTTCTCGGCGGCGAATTCTTCACCGGTCGGCACGATCAGCAGCCATTCATCCGGCCCCATCCATTGCAGGCTGGTTTCGCCTTTGACGATGACGGTCAGCGCGCCCGGCAATTCGATACCGAGTGCTTTGTGCACACCGGCAGCGAACGCCGCATCATGGCCATCGCCACGAATGGTCAGGTGGCCGAGGAGTTTTTTCTCACGCACGATCACGCCGGCGCTTTTGCGGCCCTTGCCCACCAGGCTGGCGAGGTCGGCATGATGCAGCGACGACTCGGCCTTGGCCCCAGTGGTTGGGCGTTGTTGGTAAACATTGGCTGCGGTCATAAAGCACCTGTCCTGAATTCTGTATCGCTCCCGCGCCAGGCGCGGGAGCGATCGATTACACGTTCTGGCGATCGCCTTTTGGATCGAAGAACACCGAAGAAACGATTTCCGCCTCGATCACGCTGCCATCGGCCAGCGGTGCGAACACCCGCTCACCCATGCGCTTCAAGCCGCCCTTGACCACACCCATGGCAAACGAATAGCCCAGGGAGTTGTGCAAGTAGCTGGAGGTGACGTGACCGACCATGGTCATCGGGATCGCTTGCTTGGTGTTGAACACCAGTTGCGCACCTTCCGGCAGCCATTTGGTCGGATCGATCGGCTTCAGGCCAACCAGCTGTTTGCGCTGATCACGCACGCAGTCTTCGCGGTTCATGCCACGCTGGCCAATCCACGAGAACGGTTTGGTGCGACCGACACACCAGCCCATGTTCAGGTCGTCCGGGGTCATCGAGCTATCAGTGTCCTGACCGACGATGATGAAGCCCTTCTCGGCTCGCAGCACGTGCATGGTCTCGGTGCCGTACGGGGTCAGGTTGTACTTCTTGCCGGCCTCGACGATTTTCTCGAGCACGCCCATGGCGTAGTCGGCTTGCACGTTGACTTCGTACGACAGTTCACCGGTAAACGAAATCCGGAACACCCGCGCCGGCACACCGCCGACCAGGCCTTCTTTCCAGGTCATGAACGGGAAGGCTTCGTTGCTCAGGTCGATGTCGGTGACTTCGCTGAGCAGCTTGCGGCTGTTCGGCCCGGACAGGGTCATGGTTGCCCAGTGATCCGTCACGGAAGTGAAGTACACCTTCAGGTCTGGCCATTCGGTCTGGTGGTAGATTTCCAGCCATTGCAGCACGCGTGCAGCGCCGCCGGTGGTGGTGGTCATCACGAAATGGTTGTCGGCGAGACAGGCGGTTACGCCGTCGTCGAACACCATGCCGTCTTCTTTGCACATCAGGCCGTAGCGGGCCTTGCCCACGTCGAGCTTGGTCCAGGCGTTGGTGTAGATGCGGTTGAGGAACTCACGCGAGTCCGGGCCCTGGATGTCGATTTTGCCCAGGGTCGAAGCGTCCAGCAGACCGACGCTGTCACGCACGGCTTTGCATTCGCGTTTCACGGCGGTATGCAGGTCTTCACCGTTTTTCGGGAAGTACCAAGGACGCTTCCACTGACCGACGTCTTCGAACTCGGCGCCGTTCTTCACGTGCCAGTGATGCAGCGCGGTGAAACGCACCGGCTCGAAGATGTGCCCACAGTGACGACCGGCCACAGCGCCGAATGTCACCGGCGTGTAGTTCGGGCGGAACATGGTGGTGCCCATCTGCGGGATGGTCACGTTCAGCGAACGGGCGGCGATGGCCAGACCGTTGACGTTGCCGAGCTTGCCCTGGTCAGTGCCGAAGCCCAGTGCGGTGTAGCGTTTGACGTGCTCGACCGACTCGAAGCCTTCGCGGGTTGCCAGTTCGATGGCGGCCGCGGTGACGTCGTTTTGCAGGTCGACGAATTGCTTCGGCGCACGTGCGGTAGCTTTTTCGTGTGGCACCTGGAACAACGCCAGGGTTGGCTCTTCCAGACGGCTCAGGGCTTTAGGCAGTACGCCTTCGACCGTTTGGAACCCGGCTTCGGCTGCGGCGCGAGCACCGCCTTCAAAACCATCGGCCAGGGAATCGCCGAGACCGTACACACCGTTGATGCCACCGACGCACACGCGTTTCTGCGGTGCTTCGCCCGGTACGAAACCGAGGATGTCTTCACGCCAGATCGGCTTGCCACCCAAGTGCGACGCCAGGTGAACCACCGGGCTGTAACCGCCGGAGCTGGCAACCAGGTCACAATCGAGCCACTCACCAGGGCTGGTCACGGTGTGCGCTTTGACATCGATCGCGGCAACGCGAGCGGCGGTCACGTGCTTGCTGCCACGGGCCTCGATCACGGCGCTGCCGGTCAGGATGCGGATGCCTTTGGCGCGTGCTTCTTCAACCAGCGCGCCGCGCGGATTGCTGCGGGCATCGGCGATGGCGACGACTTGCAGGCTGGCGTCGAGCCAATCCAGAGCCACGCGATAGGCGTGATCGTTG
Organism: Pseudomonas sp. Irchel s3h14; assembly: GCF_900187425.1. Taxonomy (GTDB): domain Bacteria; phylum Pseudomonadota; class Gammaproteobacteria; order Pseudomonadales; family Pseudomonadaceae; genus Aquipseudomonas. Next base: position 652,897 of record NZ_FYDJ01000001.1, on the reverse strand, counting down.
TTGGTCGACAGCACCAGTTTTTTGCCCGGAGCCACGCCGTAACGACGCACGTAAGTCGACACAGCGCCGGCGAGCATGTTGCCCGGCACGTCGTTGTTGCCGTAAACCAGCGGACGCTCGTGAGCGCCGGTCGCCAGCACTACACGCTTGGCGCGAACGCGGTGGATGCGCTGACGGACCTGGCCAATCGGGGCGCGGTCGCCGAGGTGATCGGTCAGGCGCTCGTGAATGGTCAGGAAGTTATGGTCGTGGTAACCGTTGACTGTGGCGCGCGGCAACAGCAGCACGTCCGGGGTGTCTTTCAGTTCGGCGATGACGCTGGCGATCCATTCGGCAGCAGGCTTGCCGTCGAGGCTTTCGCGGGAATCGAGCAGGCTGCCGCCGAACTCTTCCTGTTCATCGGCGAGGATTACGCGCGCACCGCTGCGGGCAGCCGCCAGTGCAGCGGCCAGGCCAGCAGGGCCACCGCCGACGATCAGCACGTCGCAGTGCTGGTTCATGTAGTCGTAGGTGTCCGGATCGTTCTCGGTCGGCGAGCGGCCAAGACCGGCGGCTTTACGAATGTACTTCTCGTACGTCATCCAGAACGATTGCGGGTACATGAAGGTTTTGTAGTAGAAGCCCGGCGGCATCAGCTTGCCGCCGACCTTGCCGAGAATCCCCATCATGTCGTTGTTCACGCTCGGCCAGCCGTTGGTGCTGGTAGCGACCAAACCTTGATACAACGCTTGTTGCGTGGCGCGTACGTTCGGGATCTGCGTGGCTTCGGTCGCGCCGATCTGCAGCACGGCGTTCGGCTCTTCGGCACCGGCGGCAAAGATGCCGCGCGGACGGGAATACTTGAAGCTGCGACCGATGATATCCACACCGTTGGCCAGCAAGGCAGCGGCCAGGGAATCGCCCTCAAAGCCTTTGTAGGTCTGGCCGTTGAAGGTGAAGTTCAGCACTTTGTTGCGGTCGATCCGTCCGCCGTTGGACAGGCGATTGATCTGGCTCATACCTTCTCTCCCAGAGCCGTGGCGGCCGCTTTCGGGCTATCGGTCTTGTCGGTGAATTGTGGCTTGGTGCCGATCTTGTAAGTCTCGAGGATCTCGTAGGTCACGGTGTCACGGGTGGCGTTGAAGTACTGACGGCAACCGGCGACGTGATCCCACAGTTCGTGGTGCAGACCGCGAGGGTTATCGCGGAAGAACATGTAGTCGCCCCACTCCTCGTCGGTGCAGTTGGTCGGATCCAGTGGACGCGGGATGTGCGCCTGGCCGGATGCGTGGAATTCCTCTTCGGAGCGCAGTTCGCCGCAGTGAGGACAGAAGATATGCAACATGGGGATTTCTCCTGTTAGTGGGCAACCGCAGCAGCGCCGTGTTCGTCGATCAACGCACCGTTGTGGAAACGGTCGATGGAGAAAGGTGCCGCCAATGGGTGCATTTCACCCTTGGCCAGACTCGCGGCAAACACGTTGCCCGAGCCAGGTGTTGCCTTGAAGCCACCGGTGCCCCAACCGCAGTTGAAGAACATGTTCGGGACCGGGGTTTTCGAGATGATCGGGCATGCGTCCGGCGTGGTGTCGACGATGCCGCCCCACTGACGGTTCATGCGCACGCGGGACAACACCGGGAACATCTCGACGATGGCCTGAATGGTGTGCTCGATCACCGGGTACGAACCACGCTGGCCGTAGCCGTTGTAGCCGTCGATACCGGCGCCGATCACCAGGTCGCCCTTGTCGGACTGGCTGATGTAACCGTGTACGGCGTTGGACATGATCACGCTGTCGATAATCGGCTTGATCGGCTCGGACACCAGCGCTTGCAGCGGGTGCGATTCGATCGGCAGACGGAAACCGGCGAGTTTGGCCATGTGCCCGGAGTTACCGGCAGTGACCACACCAACGCGCTTGGCGCCGATGAAGCCCTTGTTGGTTTCAACACCGATGCACACACCGTTTTCCTTGCGGAAGCCGATCACTTCGGTCTGTTGAATCAGGTCCACGCCCAAGGCGTCGGCGGCACGGGCAAAGCCCCACGCCACGGCATCGTGACGGGCCACGCCGCCGCGACGCTGGACCGTAGCGCCCATCACCGGGTAGCGAGTGTTTTTCGAGCAGTCGAGGTACGGAATCTCGTCGGCCACTTGTTTGGCGTCGAGCAGTTCGCCATCGACGCCGTTGAGGCGGTTGGCACTGACACGACGCTCGGAATCACGGATGTCTTGCAGGGTGTGGCACAGGTTGTAAACGCCGCGCTGGGAGAACATCACGTTGTAGTTCAGGTCCTGGGACAGGCCTTCCCACAATTTCATTGCGTGTTCGTACAGGTGCGCCGACTCGTCCCACAGGTAGTTGGAGCGAACGATGGTGGTGTTGCGCGCGGTGTTACCGCCGCCCAGCCAGCCTTTTTCGACCACGGCCACGTTAGTGATGCCGTGCTCTTTGGCGAGGTAGTAGGCGGTCGCCAGACCATGCCCGCCACCGCCGACGATGACCACGTCATAGACCTTTTTAGGGGTCGGCGTGCGCCACATCTTCTGCCAGTTTTCGTGATGGCTGAGGGAGTGTTTGAAGAGGCCGAAGCCCGAGTAGCGTTGCATAGTCATTTACTCCAAAACCGCGCTCAGCGATAAACCGGGAAGTCCGCGCACAGGGCCGAAACTTGCTGCGCAACATTGGCCTCGACATCGGCGTCGCCGAGGTTGTCGAGGATGTCGCAGATCCAGCCGGCAAGCGTGACGCACTGGGTAACCTTGAAGCCGCGAGTGGTCACCGCCGGGGTGCCGATGCGCAGGCCGGAGGTCACGAACGGCGACTGTGGATCGTTCGGGACAGCGTTCTTGTTCACGGTGATGTGGGCGCGACCGAGTGCTGCATCCGCCTCTTTGCCGGTGAGGCCCTGACGGATCAGGCTGACCAGGAACAGGTGGTTATCGGTACCGCCGGACACTACATCGTAGCCGCGTTTGATAAATACGCCGGCCATCGCCTGGGCGTTGTCGATCACTTGTTGTTGGTAAGCCTTGAAACCAGGTTCCAAAGCTTCCTTGAAGCACACGGCCTTACCGGCAATCACGTGCATCAGCGGGCCGCCCTGGGCACCCGGGAAGACTGCCGCGTTGAGCTTCTTCTCGATTTCTTCGTTGGACTTGCACAGGATCAGGCCGCCACGTGGACCGCGCAGGGTCTTGTGGGTGGTGGTGGTGACCACATCGGCGTACGGCAGCGGGTTCGGGTACAGGCCGGCAGCGACCAGACCTGCAACGTGAGCCATGTCGACGAACAGCAGCGCACCGACCTTGTCGGCGATCTGACGGAAGCGTGGGAAGTCGAGGGTCTTGGAGTAAGCAGAGAAGCCGGCAACGATCATCTTCGGCTTGCACTCGACGGCCAGGCGCTCGACTTCGTCGTAGTCGATCAGACCGGTTTTGGTGTCGATGCCGTACTGCACGGCGTTGTACAACTTGCCCGAGGACGACACTTTGGCGCCGTGGGTCAGGTGACCGCCGTGGGCCAGGCTCATGCCCAGAATGGTGTCGCCGGCTTGCAACAGAGCCAGGTACACGGCGCTGTTGGCCGAGGAACCGGAATGCGGCTGCACGTTGGCGTAATCAGCACCGAACAGCTGCTTGGCGCGTTCGATGGCCAGCGCTTCAACTTTATCCACATGCTCGCAGCCACCGTAGTAGCGCTTGCCCGGATAGCCTTCGGCGTATTTGTTGGTCAGGCCACTGCCTTGCGCTTCCATGACGCGTTTGCTGGTGTAGTTCTCTGACGCGATCAGCTCGATGTGATCTTCCTGGCGTTGCTCCTCGGCATTCATCGCCGCCAGCAGTGCATCGTCGTAACCCTGGATCTGGTCTTGCTTGCTGAACATCGCGTCTCTCCCAGCGGCATCTATGCGCCATTCGTCTCGGTAAGGCACTGGTGTTTCGACAGTGCCCTTTGAATGCGATGGTATGACCGGCGCAGACAGGCCAAATGCCTACGGACGCCACGCAAAGGTGCGTTTACGACATGGCGGAAAATGGCATGCCGAACACACTCCTCAAATCAATAAGGAACCCTTGTGGGAGCGGGCTTGCTCGCGAATGCGGTGTGCCAGTCGACAACAATGCTGAATGACACACCGCATTCGCGAGCAAGCCCGCTCCCACAGGGTTATGAGGCGACTTGGCGGACAAGTAGCAACAGTAAAAAATGCAGCGGATATAGGGCATACGCCCAGCGGCGCATTGGAGGCGGCGGTTTAAGTCGGCCGGCGTAACGCAGCAAAAGCAGGCCGGCCAGTGGCGCAATCAGACAAGTGGCAATGCCAAGGATGGCTTCACGGTTGCCGAACCGGGCGGAGTGATACAGCACTTCCCATTGATTGGCCGCCAGGCAGACCAGCCCCGGCAACAGGCTGAAATACCAGGGCCGCCTGATCACCAGCAACATCGCCAGCGGCAACAGGACGCCGAAGAAGCCGAACATCAGTCGCTCCGGGAACAGCGCCGCCAGCAGCAAGGCGCCTGCCGCCAACAGTCGCGCTTGCAGGGTTCGGTCCTGCCAGCCACGGGCCACCAGCAATCCCAGCACCAACGTGGGCAACACGTTCAAGGTGCCGGGATCAGGAATGTACATCCGGTAAGGAATTTCGCTGATGGCGCTAAACAGCAGCAACCAGCCCAGATAACGCCACTGGCCGTCCGTCGTCACCGTGTGGGCCCGCGCCAGGTTTGCGGCCATCGCCAAACAGAACCACGGAAACGCCAACCGCCCCGGCACATACAGCAGATCGACGGAATAACCAACATATCGCAGGTGATCGAGCACCATACTCAATAGCGCCAGCCACTTGAGCAGATCCAGTGCCCCATCCCTTTGCGTCATGTGCATAATCGCCTGTCGTCTTTGTATTTTTCTGTCAGACGCATCGCGTGTGCTCTCCGGATGATCTTCGGTAAAGTGCGCACCATCATTGACCACGAGGCTCTTCACCATAAGAGTCTCGATCACGGAAAGCAGGGCCATGACCGATAAGAGCCAACAATTCGCCAGCGACAACTATTCCGGTATCTGCCCTGAAGCCTGGGCCGCCATGGAACAGGCCAACCACGGCCACCAACGCGCCTACGGCGACGACGAATGGACCGCTCGCGCGTCCGACGATTTCCGCAAACTGTTCGAAACCGACTGCGAAGTATTCTTCGCCTTCAACGGCACCGCGGCCAACTCCCTGGCCCTGTCGTCGCTGTGCCAGAGTTACCACAGCGTGATCTGCTCGGAAACCGCCCACGTCGAAACCGACGAATGCGGCGCACCGGAATTTTTTTCCAACGGTTCAAAGCTGCTCATCGCCCGCACTGAAAACGGCAAGCTGACCCCGAAATCGATCCGCGAAATCGCGCTCAAGCGCCAGGACATCCACTACCCGAAACCGCGCGTAGTCACCCTGACCCAGGCCACCGAAGTTGGCAGCGTCTACACCCCGGAAGAAATCCGCGCCATCAGCGCCACGTGCAAAGAACTGGGCCTGAACCTGCACATGGACGGCGCGCGTTTCTCCAACGCCTGCGCTTTCCTCGGCTGCTCGCCGGCCGACCTGACCTGGAAGGCCGGCGTCGACGTGTTGTGCTTCGGCGGCACGAAAAACGGCATGGCGGTGGGGGAAGCGATTCTGTTCTTCAACCACAAACTGGCTGAAGACTTCGACTACCGCTGCAAACAGGCCGGGCAACTGGCCTCGAAGATGCGTTTCCTGTCGGCGCCGTGGGTCGGGATTCTGGAAAACGACGCCTGGCTCAAATACGCCCGCCACGCCAACCACTGCGCGCAGCTGCTGGCGGAACTGGTGAGCGACATTCCAGGTGTGGAACTGATGTTCCCGGTACAGGCCAACGGCGTGTTCCTGCAACTCTCGGAACCGGCCATCGCTGCACTGACGGCCAAGGGCTGGCGCTTCTACACCTTCATCGGCAACGGCGGCGCACGCTTCATGTGCTCCTGGGACACCGAAGAAGAACGCGTACGCGAATTGGCGGCGGATATTCGCGAAGTCATGTCCCGCTAACCCCCGCCAGCCTACTGATCGTTCCCACGCTCCGCGTGGGAATGCCTCTCGGGACGCTCCGCGTTCCTGCCTCACCTCCGTCGCAGAGTCGGACACCGTTGTGACGCAGAGCGTCACGGGCTGCATTCCCACGCAGAGCGTGGGAACGATCATTACGGGCGTGTCGCAATTTCCCACTCACACAGCAGCGCTGTCCGCTAGCGCCACCACACAACCGCGCTCACCCTAGTCATTCCCGCGCAAAGGAATGCACCCATGGGCCGAAGTCGTTACACCATCACTGAACCCGACAAACCACACTTCCTCACCTGCACACTCATGGAATGGCTGCCGCTGTTCATCCGCCCCTACATTGTCGATCATCTGCTCAACTGCTGGCGCTATCAGCAAACCCATCATGATTTAAAGCTGTTTGGCTATGTGGTCCTGGAGAACCATCTGCACTTTGTCGCAGAAGCTCCAGACCTCAACAAATGCCTCAGCCAATTCAAATCCTTCACCGCCCGACAAATCCTCGACGACCTGCAAAGCAAAGGCGCCGATCGCGCTTTGCAACGCCTGCGTTTCAGCAAACGCGCGCACAAGCAGGACAGGGTTTATCAGCTGTTGCAGGAAGGTTCGCACGCGGAAATGGTGTACAGCGAAGCGGTGATGCGCCAGAAGCTGGATTACATCCACTACAACCCGGTGAAGCGCGGGTATGTGGATTTGCCGGAGCACTGGCGTTACTCCAGCGCGAGGAACTATGCGGGTATGGAGGGGTTGATCGAGATTCAGCGCTGGTATTGAGGCTCATGGCACTCCCCCACCTGATCGTTCCCACGCTCCGCGTGGGAATGCAGCCCGTGACGCTCTGCGTCACAACGGTGTTCGGCATTGCATCAGCGGTGAGGCAGGAACGCGGAGCGTCCCGAGAGGCATTCCCACGCGGAGCGTGGGAACGATCAGTGGCGGCTGGAGAGTTGGTCTACATTTGACTGCGAGCTGTTTTGATCCGCTCAGATAACAATAATCAGGAGCGTACGCATGTCATTGAAAGGCAAAACCCTGTTCATTACCGGCGCCAGCCGCGGGATTGGTCGTGAGATCGCGCTACGGGCTGCGCGCGATGGGGCCAACATTGTGATTGCCGCTAAAAGCGCCGAGCCGCACCCCAAGTTGCCAGGCACGATTTTCAGTGTGGCCAAGGAAGTCGAAGCCGCGGGCGGCAAGGCGTTGGCCTTGCAGGTGGATGTGCGTGATGAAGTCGCGGTGCGCGAGGCTCTGGCCAAGGCCAACGAGCATTTCGGCGGCATTGATGCGCTGATCAACAACGCCGGCGCGATCAAGCTGACCGGGGTTCAACACATCGAACTCAAGCGCTTCGACTTGATGCACCAGATCAACACCCGTGCCGTGCTCCTGTGCAGCCAGGCCGCCCTGCCCTATCTGAAGAAAAGCGGCGGACACATCCTCAGCCTTTCCCCGCCACTGAATCTGGCGAGCAAATGGTTTGCTCAGTACAGCCCTTACACCGTGACCAAATACGGCATGAGCATGCTGACGCTGGGCATGAGCGAGGAATTCAAAAACTACGGCATCAGCGTCAATTCCCTGTGGCCGCAGACGATGATCGCCACCGCCGCCATCGAGTTTCAGCTGGGGTCACGCGAGTCGTTCAAGCATGCGCGCACGCCCGCGATCATGGCCGATGCCGCCCATGCGATTCTGAGCAGCAGCGGTCGCAGCATTACTGGGCGATTGCTGATTGATGAGAAAATTCTGGGTGAACACGGGGTGACGGATTTTGAACCGTATCGGTTCGCGCCTGACACAACCGACCCGCTGATGCCGGACCTGTTCGTCGACTGAATGGAAGGTGCCCATCCCGATCTCGGGATGGGCACGATGTTGCTTAAAACTCGATGCGCACGTCGCCCTTCGGCACGCTGCAGCACGAAAGAATGAACCCTTCCGCTTCGTCTTCCTCGGTGATCCCGCCGTTGTGGTCCATCTCGACCTCCCCGCCCAGCTTCATCACCTTGCACGTCCCGCAGATCCCCATCCCGCAAGCCTTCGGAATCAACAGACCCAACTTGGCAGCGGCGGCGTGAACGGTTTCACCCGGCGCCACACGAATGCTTTTCCCGGACGCGGTGAATTCCACCTGGTGCAGGTCCGCCGCGTCGATGTCCGGTGCGTCTGCGGCCATTTCGGCTTGTTCCACCGCATCAGCACGGGCTTCCGCTGGTGTAGCACCGAAGGACTCCTCGTGATAACGCGACATGTCGAAGCCGACCGCTTCCAGCATGCGCTTGACCGCATTCATATACGGCGTCGGGCCACAGCAGAAGACTTCGCGCTCCATGAAGTCCGGCGCCATCAGCTCCAGCATCTTGTGGTTCAGGTAACCGCGATAACCCGCCCACGGCTCGCCCAGACCATGCTTCTCGCAGATCAGGTGCAGGCTGAAGTTATCGATCCGCGACGCCATGTGTTCCAGTTCGCGGTGGTAAATGATGTCCTTAGGCGAACGGGCGCTGTGGATAAACACCATGTCGACGTTGCCGTTAGTGTCATAGAACCAACGCGCCATTGACATGACCGGCGTGATACCGACGCCACCGCTGAGGTAAAGCACCTTCGGCGCGGTGAAGTCCATGGCGTTGAACAGCCCGACCGGCCCGTGCACCGCCAGCTCCTGGCCTTCGTGCAGGGTGTCGTGCAGCCAGTTGGAGACTTTGCCGCCCGGCACGCGCTTGATCGTCACCGAAAAGCTGTATGGCACCGACGGTGAGCTGGAAATGGTGTAGGAGCGCATGATCGGCACCCCTTCGATTTCCAGCTCCAGGGTGACAAACTGCCCCGGCTTAAAGAAGAACAGGATCGGCTGGTCAGCCATAAAGCAGAAGGTGCGCACATCCCAGGTTTCCTGGATGACTTTGACGCAACGGACGATGTGTCGACCATTGGCCCAGGTCTGGGTGGTTACCGGATTCAGGAAGCTGTTGGACATGCTGTTCTCCACCGCCGATGGTCGGCCTTATGTTGGCGATTCTGCGTAACGTGCGAACCACCCATTTACCTATCTGCGACATTCACATACTTATCGCGACCAGCCTGCATCTACCGGGGGTTGCGCGTCGGGAACAGATTGGGCCATGTCGCCCATGGATAAGGTTCTGCCCAGCGCCGGCCCCACACTCGCTCCATACCAAGACACAATCTTTACACCTTGCGTAGCAAACCTGATTAGCCACTTTCGCCGGCCACACAGAATGGCCTTGAGGATCAAATCGATGGACGTCACCGCAAAAATCAGCCTGGGCGATCCGCTGGAACCCGCACGCAAGGCCACCGCGCAGATGCTGCAAGAGCGCGAGCGCACTTTCTCGCTGCCGCAGCCGTTTTACTCTGACGAGCGGCTGTTTGATATCGACATGCAGGAAATCTTCCAGAAAGAGTGGTTGATCGCCGGCATGGCCTGCGAAATCCCGACCAAGGGCAACTACCTGACCCTGCAAGTCGGCAAGAACCCGATCATCGTGATTCGCGGCGCCGAAGGCGTGATCCATGCGTTCCACAACGTCTGCCGTCACCGTGGTTCGCGGCTGTGCACCAGTGAAAAAGGCAAAGTCGCCAAACTGGTCTGCCACTACCACCAGTGGACCTACGAACTGGACGGTCGCCTGCTGTTCGCCGGCACCGAGATGGGCGCCGACTTCGACATGAAGGAGTACGGCCTCAAACCGGTGAACGTGAAGACCGCCGGCGGCTACATCTTCATCAGCCTGTCGGAAAACCCGCCAGCCATTGATGACTTCCTGTCGACGCTGAACCATTACATGGAACCGTACGACATGGAGAACACCAAGGTGGCGATTACCACCACCTTGATGGAGAAAGCCAACTGGAAACTGGTGCTGGAAAACAACCGCGAGTGCTACCACTGCAACGCGTCGCACCCGGAACTGCTGAAAACCCTGCTGGAATGGGACGACGTCACCGACCCGCGTGCCGATCAGGCCTTCAAGGACCACGTCGCCGCCTCCGCTGCTGCCTGGGAAGCCGAGAAGATCCCTTACGCCCACGCCAGCTTCGGCCTGCGTAACCGCATCGTGCGCATGCCGCTGCTCAAAGGCACCGTGTCGATGACCCTGGACGGCAAACAAGGCTGCGCCAAACTCATGGGCCGGATCAAAAACCCGGACCTGGGCTCGATGCGCATCCTGCACCTGCCGCACTCGTGGAACCACTGCATGGGCGACCACATCATCGTGTTCACCGTGTGGCCGATCAGCGCGCAGGAAACCATGGTCACCACCAAGTGGATCGTCCACAAGGACGCCGTCGAAGGCGTGGACTACGACGTGGAGCGCATGCGCCAGGTCTGGGATGCGACCAACGACCAGGACCGTCGCCTGGCCGAAGAGAACCAGCGCGGCATCAACTCCACGGCTTACCAGCCAGGCCCTTACTCCAAGACCTATGAGTTTGGCGTGGTGAACTTCGTGGACTGGTACAGCGAGCGTTTGCTGAACAATCTGGGCGCGGAACCTGCGCCTTACCTCAAAGGGGTTCCGGTTCAAGGCTGACCGATCCCGCTGAAAAAAAACCGCGAACATGTTTCGCGGTTTTTTATTGTTCAAATTTCGATCAATCGCTTTAGAGCTACCGCTGGCATGGGGCTGTAGCGGTTCGCGAACAACTTATCCACACCTTCGCCCACAGCAAATGGGGACAACTCGGTTTACGGTGCAAATTTTCTCCACAGAAACTGAAGAAAATCCGTGACTTATGCAGAAGCAGGGTTTTGAGTAACGATTGGTTGTTTTTTGATCGAAAGCTTGAAAGGCACGTTATACGTGGCTTGCAGAGGATGGCGAACACCTTATCCACAGAAGCGCCAACAGACTTTGGGGGCAACTTGGGCGGATCTGTGGAAAACCGTTGGAAGCCGCGATAAATCGGGGTTTGCGCGAAGTTTCTCGGTCTAAAACGACGATTTGATCGTTTTTTGATCACTCGCCTGATAAGCCCGGTTTATATGATCTGTAGAGGACAGCGAACATCTTATCCACAGATGCGCTAACAGAGATTGGGGGCAAGTATTGGCTCGCGCACAAAGTTATCCTCTGGAAAAAGCTTGAAAAAACCGCGAGTTAGGCTGGTTGTTTTTTGTACGAAGGGTTGCAGGGCTTGATTTGTATGGGGTGTAGCGATGGGCGAACACGTTATCCACAGAAGCGCTAACAGGGATTGTGGGTAACCACGATCAGGTCCTGTTGAAACACGACCGGCCCGAGTCGATGTCCAGATTCAACTCATGGTCATTGAATGCACCCCACCCAAGCAAAAGCGAAGGCACGTACTGACCCAGCAACAACGACGGAGGAATCGTAAAGTCCGGGTAGTAGTTGTAGGTGATCCGTTGGATATGTCCCGCCAGGCTCAATTCACCCTTGAAGGTTTGGGAACGCGGCTTATCAGTGACATGAATGGGTGAGTTGCCCGGCGAGGACGACGTCAGGTAATCAACATTGCCGGTGTCAATAATCGCCGGCGTGGCCCGACGATCCAGGCGTGCGGCAATGGTCAGTCGTTGATTGATGTCGATGCGCGCATAGGTAATTGGCGAATCACATCGCGCGGGAGGTTCGGCGTTAAGCTCAAGGGTCTTTTTGGTGACCTTCAAACGCCCCAACTTACCGATCAGATCAAGCCCCAACAGGTTTTCCCGGTCGCTGACAAACACCAGGACGTTTCTGAACTCGCTTGAACCTATCTTTAAAGACTCAAAGATCCCGAGTTTGGCAGACAGGTCGCGTTCACCATAAAACGTGCTGTAGCCGTAGTGAGAGTCGGTTAATAACCTGATCCCCAACAGCTTCGCGGTGTCGTGGTTGACCCGGGTTTGCGGTGCGCCGGTGTCCAGAATGAAGCGCGACGAGACACCATTGGCTGCTTTGACATCGAGGTAGGGCAGCACCTCGTCAGTCACGTGACCGTCACTGGCGTAAGGATGGATGACAAGTACCTCGTGCCGCTTCGCTCTTGTCACCGAGAAATCGCCGACCGCCCGCAGGGTCGCGAGGGATTCGCTGCCGAACATGGAAAACATTGCGTTGAGTTCAGGATCATTCGCGATTGCCTGAGCGTGACGTCGCTTGATCGCCAGATAGTATTCAGGGATCTGGTTTGCGGTTTTGGCCTCGAACATTCGGGCGAGAACAGACACTGAACAATTCAGGTTTTCTTCAGCATCCAACACCTTGGCGCATTGCTGTTTCATCTGCGCCAAGGACGCTTTTTGTCCCTGTTCGGACGCTAACCATGTGTAGAAATCCGGAGCTGCCGGCCGGGTATCAGCCATCGAACTTGTTGCTGCACAGATAAAAAATGCAAGCAGCACCAGAGACGACTTTGAACTCACGCCGCCGATCAGACATGTCTCACGCCGACTGACCGCCCTCATGTTCAACCCATTCTTGAAAACGAGTTTTATGAACTAGCGCTGCGGCAACCCTTAGCAGCTCATAGAGAAATGTAGCTCACTAGGGCCGATACATCAGATAGGCCTCACCCGTGACCCGAATCATCGGATGGGGCGTGATCTGGCAGGTATCGACGATACGAAAACCATGTCGCTCGTAAAACCGACGGGCGCCGGTGTTCACCGCGTAGTCGATCAGGCTCAAGCCATTGAGCCCCAGCTGGTTGGCACGGTCGTAAGCGTAGGCAAGGAATTGCTTGCCCAGGCCCTGGTTTCGCCAGCCTTCATGGAGCGCCAGGCTGGAAATATAGAGGGTGTCGGGGATTTCCATCTTGGCGTACGGCGCCAGGACTGGATCGGTCACGGGCTCCGCCAGCGGATCGTGACGCATCACGTAGCTGTGCATCATGCCAATGACGTTTCCATCAACCTCGGCAATGAGGCAGTTTTGATAAGAAAAATCTACGTCGTCACGGGCGTAACGACTGGCGCCCACGTCCAGTAAATCCTGACCGGGTTGCGCCAGTTGGCTCCAGATGTAATCCGCAGCGCCTTCTGATGAAATCTGAAACAAACGAGCAATCTCCCGCGCATCCGCGCGCAGGGCCGAACGAAACTCAACGGTCATTATTTTTCCTTGTGGGAGCGGGCTTGCTCGCGAAGGCGGACTCACATTCAACATTGATGTCGACTGAGCCATCGCTTTCGCGAGCAAGCCCGCTCCCACATTTTTAGATCTGCGCTGGTGATCCGCTAGCGGACCACGCCTTCTTCGATCAGTAACTTGAGAATCGCCTCGGCCCCCGCCTCGGCACTCAACCCTTTTAGCACCTGCCCGCCTCCACCGCTGGCCTTGGCCGTCGCGGCTTTCATCCGGTCCGCGCCGCTCTTGGCCTTGATCACCTTCAAGCGCTTAGGCCGTGGCTTGGCCGGTTGCAGCGTGGCGACTGCCAGCAGTTCATCGTCGATCACTTCGACTTCATCAGCCTGCAACACGCCGCGTCGGGCCGGACCGTAAGCGCTCTGCCGAGGCTTCGGCGCGGCGTTATCCACAGTCGCGAGAAACGGTAGCCGTACTTTCAGGCGGCGGCGCTGACCGCGCGGCAAAGCTTGCAGCACCAGTGCTGAATTACCGTCGATGGATTCAACTTGAGCCAGCCCGACGACCAGCGGCCAGCCCAGACTTTCCGCCAGCAGGAACGGCAACATGCCCGAGCCTTCACCGGTTTCCGCCTGGCTACCGGTCAGCACAACCTGAGCCCCGGCGTCACGCAAATACGCGGTCAATGCCGGCAGTGCATCGGCGCCTTCCGGCTGCTCAAGCACATGCAGCTGTTCCAGACCCATGCCCAGATACGCACGCAACGCCGGTTCTGCGACGTCGCCGGCATGCAGCACTTGCAGGTTATCCCCAGCCAGTTGCAGGCCCAGCTCCACCGCCCGCGCATCCTGCTCCGCGCGACGTGGCCGGCCGGAGGTCGGGTGGGCGCCGATGGACACCAGGCTGATGATTTTCGTGCTCATAACCCTTTCCTTTCCTTAAGCCGCATCGCGCTTGGCTTCATTGCGGTAAGCCTCTACCGCATCGATCAAGGCTTGAAGAATCTCGGCACTCTCGCCGATCACCGACAGGTCGGCCCGTTTGATCATGTCGCAACCAGGATCGAGGTTGATCGCCACCACCTTGTCGCAGGCACCGATGCCTTGCAGGTGCTGGATCGCCCCGGAAATCCCCACCGCCACGTAAACCCGCGCGGTGACCCAGGTGCCGGACGCACCGACCTGACGGTCGCGGGCCATAAAGCCATCGTCCACCGCCACACGGGAGGCGCCTTCGGTAGCACCCAACGCTTCGGCCGTCCTGTGGAAAAGTCCCCAGTCCTTGACCCCGTTGCCGCCGGAGAAGATGAACTCGGATTCGGCCATCGGAATCGCCGCCGGATCCACTGCCACGGCGCCCAAATCCTCGATGCGCGAGAGACTGCGGGCCACCGCTGTGGATAACTCCACCGGCAAGGCTTCGTGACGGGTTTCGCTGACCGGTTCGGCGCATTCGACGGCGGCCAGGATCAAGCGTGCAACGGGGCGCGCAAGGTCCTGTAAGCCAGCGCCGGCGCGGCCGATGCATTCCTGATCCTTGACCTGCCAGACCCGCGTGGCCGGGCGTTCGCCCAGCGCGGCGGCAAAGCGTCGACCCAGTTCACCACCACCGCTGCGGCTGTCCGGCAGCAACCAGTGACGCGGGCTGAACTGGTTATCCACAGCCCGCAGGCCCTGGACCCGTTGTTCCGGTGCATAACCGTTGAATTCTTCACCGTCGAGCACCAGCAAGCGATCAACGCCAGCGGTGGCGAAGGCGTTTTCTTTATGTTCACCGAAGACCACGGCCAATACCGCGCCGTCCTTGCCGGCCAACTGGTGAGCCAGACCCAGCAAGTCGCGGTCGTGGCTGCTCAAGCGGCCGCCGACCATGTCCGGCACCACGTTGATGTAAAACGCAGGTGCAGGCACTTGATGCAGTGGCAACTGCACTTCAACCGCAGCCGAGCGTTTGCTCGCCCCGCCCTGTTGAGCGCCGCTGCGGTCAATGCGTTTGATGCCGTTGGGACCGATAAAACCGATGCCATGGGGATTCTTGCGGATGACGCCGTTAGGCCCCATCCAGCTGTGTTGCGCCGGTTGCATGGCCGCGTGCAGCGGGTGCAAACGGTTACGGGCGATCCATTCGGCGCGTGGGTCGCGGCGGATAATGTCGCTCATCAGTGGGCCTCCGCAGGTTCACGTTGGGCCGGTTTGGTCGGCTTGCTCGGGGCAGCGTCTTCGAGCAACGCATCCGCCACCAGTTCGGCGATGTCCTTGATCAGCGGCCGGGGTTCGACCACGCCTTCGAGCATCGCGGTGCACTGTGGACAACCCACGGCCACCAGTTCGGCGCCGGTTTCGCGGATGTCTTCCATGCGCATGTCGGGGATCCGTTGCTTGCCCGGAATGTCGGTGATCGGCGCACCGCCGCCACCGCCGCAGCAGCGCGAGCGGAAACCGGAGCGTTGCATTTCCTTGATCTCGATACCCAGGGCGCGCAGCACTTCACGCGGCGCCTCGTATTCGCCGTTGTAGCGGCCGAGGTAGCACGGATCGTGATAGGTCACGCTGCTGCCTTTGTGCTGGCCGAGGTTCAGGGCGCCAGCGCCGATGATTTCTGCCATGTAAGTGCTGTGGTGCTGCACGAGGTAGTTGCCGTCGAAGGCGCCGTACTCGTTTTTCAGCACATGGAAGCTGTGCGGGTCGCAGGTGACGATGCGGTTGAAGCTGTACTTGGCCAGGGTCTGGATGTTGCGTTTGGCCAACAACTGGAAGGTGGCTTCGTCACCCAGACGTCGGGCCACGTCACCGCTGTCACGCTCTTCGAGGCCCAGCACCGCGAAGTCGACCTTGGCTGCTTTCAGCACTTTGACGAACGCGCGCAAGGTGCGCTGGTTGCGCATGTCGAAGGCACCGTCGCCGACCCAGAACAGCACGTCGACCGACTTCTTCTCGCTCATCAGATTGAGGTTCAAGTCCGCCGCCCAGTTCATCCGCCCGCCTGGGGCGAAGCCGCCAGGGTTGTCGGTGGCGATCAGGTTTTCCAGGACTTCAGCGCCCTTGTTCGGGGTCGCGCCTTTTTCCAGGGTCAGGTGACGGCGCATGTCGACGATGGCGTCGACGTGCTCGATCATCATCGGGCACTCCTCGACGCAGGCGCGGCAAGTGGTGCAGGACCACAGGGTTTCAGCGTCCACCAGGCCGTTGACGATCGGTTGATGCGGGTTACCCGCGTGTTCGCCGATCGCCTTGCCTGGATACGGGCTGCCGGCGAACTTGGCGTCGGTGCCACCGGCCAGGCCGACGACCATGTCTTGAATCAGTTTTTTCGGGTTCAGCGGCTGGCCGGCGGCGAACGCCGGGCACGCAGCTTCGCATTTACCGCACTGCACGCAGGCGTCGAAGCCGAGCAGTTGGTTCCAGGTGAAATCCTTGGGTTTTTCCACGCCCAGTGGCGCGGTTGGGTCGTTCAGGTCCAGCGGTTTCAAACCGGTGGAACGGCCGCCACCAAAACGCTCGGCGCGACGGTGCCAGGCCAGGTGCAAAGCACCGGCGAAGGCGTGCTTCATCGGCCCGCCCCAGGTCATGCCGAAGAACAGTTCGCTAACGCCCCACAGCACACCGACGCCGAGGATCGCAGCCACCACCCAACCGCCGAAGTTTTCCGGGAGGATGCCGGCGACCGGCAGGGTCAACAGGAAGAACGACGCCGAGAACGCCAGCAAGCTTTTTGGCAGGCGCATCCATGGCCCTTTGGAAAGGCGAGCTGGTGGGTTGCGACGACGCAGGAACATGAAAATCGCACCGACGAACATCACCGCCGAGGCAATCAACAGGGCAACACCGAGAATGCGACTCTGCAGGCCGAAACCGTGAACCAGGATCGCCAGCACAATGGACGCCACCGCACCGCCAGCCGTGGCGACGTGAGTGTTGGCGATGTATTTGTCCCGCGCGACCACATGGTGCAAATCGACCATGTAACGTTTGGGCATGGCGAACAGGCCGCCGATCAGGTCGACTTTCGAAGCCCGGCCTCGGCGCCACATAGCCACCCGCCGCAACGCGCCGAGGACAGCGAGGCCCAGGGCTGCGAACAACAGGATTGGAAGAAGGGTGTTCAACATGGTGGAGCTCCCAAAGACCTCGGGTCTTGCAGGCCTGACGACCTGGATGCCTTGCTCGATTCCCTGTAGGAGCAAAGCTTGCTCGCGATGGCGGTATTCCTACCGCCAGGAATGCATCGGATGTTCCAACGCTATCGCGGGCAAGCCTTGCTCCTACGGGTTATCCACAAGCTCTTAGAAATCCTTGCACAACCGCAACGCGTCGTAGATCGCCGCGTGGGTGTTGCGCTGCGCCACGCAGTCGCCGATGCGGAACAGCAAGTAGCCGTCGCCCGCCTGGCTCAGCGAAGGTTGCGGCTTGATCGCGAACAGGGCTTCGATGTCCATCTGGCCTTTGTTGCGCGAGCCTTCCTTCAGGGCGTAGTAGATTTCTTCGTCCGGACGCACGCCGTTTTCGACGACGACCTGGTCCACCACCCGCTCCTCTTTGGCGCCGGTGTATTCGTTTTCCAGCACCGCCACCAGCTTGTCGCCTTCGCGGTAGACCTTCTCCAGCATCATGTCCCCGGTCATGATCACTTCTTTGGGGTACATGCTGCGGTAGTACGTCGGGAACGAGGTGCCGCCAATCGCAACGCCCGGTTTGATGTCGTCGGTGACGATCTCGACCTGGCTGCCCTTGTCGGCGAGGAAGTCCGCGGCGGACATCCCGGTGAACTCGCAAATGGTGTCGTAGACCAGCACGTTCTTGCCTGGTGCAACCTTGGCGTCAAGGATGTCCCAGCTGCTGACCACCAGGCCTTCAGCCGCGCCCCAGTGTTCGTTCTGCTCCAGGAACGGATGACCGCCAACGGCGAGCACCACCACGTCCGGACGCAGGTCGAGAATGGTTGCCGCATCGGCCGCCACGCCCAGGCGCAGGTCAACTTTCAACCTCGCTAGCTCAAGCTGGAACCAGCGAGTGATACCGGCGATCTGGTCCCGTTGCGGGGCTTTCGAGGCGGTGGTGATCTGCCCGCCGATGAATTCTTTCTTCTCGAACAGGGTCACGTCGTGGCCACGTTCGGCCGACACGCGAGCGGCTTCCATCCCGGCAGGACCGGCACCGACCACCACAACTTTGCGCTTCACACCGGTCGATTTCTCGATGATGTGCGGCACGCCCATGTATTCACGGGAGGTCGCGGCGTTCTGGATGCACAACACGTCCAGACCCTGGTACTGACGGTCGATGCAGTAGTTGGCGCCGACGCATTGTTTGATCTGGTCGACCTGACCCATTTTGATCTTGGCGATCAGGTGCGGGTCGGCGATGTGGGCGCGGGTCATGCCGACCATGTCCACGTAGCCGCCTTCCAGAATCCGGGTCGCCTGGTTCGGGTCCTTGATGTTCTGCGCGTGCAGCACCGGGGCCTTGACCACTTCCTTGATACCGGCGGCCAAGTGCAGGAACGGCTCCGGTGGATAACTCATGTTCGGGATAACGTTGGCCAGGGTGTTGTGCGTGTCGCAACCCGAACCCACGACGCCGATGAAGTCGATCATGCCGGTGTCGTCGTAGTACTTGGCGATCTGCTTCATGTCCTCGTGGGACAAGCCGTCCGGGTGAAATTCATCACCGCACAGACGGATGCCGACGCAGAAATCCGGGCCGACTTCAGCCCGCACAGCCTTGATCACTTCCAGACCGAAACGCATGCGGTTCTCGAAGCTGCCGCCCCATTCGTCGGTACGTTTGTTGACGCGTGGGCTCCAGAATTGGTCGATCATGTGCTGGTGCACGGCGGACAGCTCGACGCCATCCAGGCCACCGGCCTTGGCCCGCGCGGCGGCGCTGGCGTAGTTGCCGATCACCCGCCAGATCTCTTCCGGCTCGATGGTTTTGCAGGTCGCACGGTGCACCGGCTCGCGGATGCCCGACGGCGACAGCAGGGTTGGCCAATGCTCGCCGTCCCAACGCGAGCGTCGGCCCATGTGAGTAATCTGGATCATGATCTTGGCGCCATGCTTGTGCATGGCATCGGCCAGGTTCTGGAAGTGCGGAATGATCCGGTCGTCGGCGAGGTTGACCGACTTCCACCAGCCTTGCGGGCTGTCGATGGCCACACTGGAGGAACCGCCGCAAATCGCCAGGCCGATCCCGCCCTTGGCTTTCTCTTCGTAATACTTGACGTACCGGTCGGTGGTCATGCCACCGTCGGTGGCATAGACCTCGGCGTGCGCGGTGCTGAGCACGCGGTTGCGGATGGTCAGTTTGCCGATCTGGATCGGCTGGAACATTGCTTCGAAAGCCATGGCGGGTTCCTCGACTTACAACGGCTTGACGGTGAACAGGCCGTCGTCGTGGCCTTCTTCTGAGCCACCGTAAACCTGTTCGGCAACGGTGCGGATCTTGCTGCCACGGGCTTGCAGAATCTGGTCCATGGCACCGGCAAACCAGCCAGTGAACATGTAGTCGACCTTGCGCCCGACCTTGCCGTACACGTAGACGAACGCCGAGTGTTCAAGCTTGACGCTGGCAGTGCCTTTGTCGAGGTCGATGTCCTGAATCTTGAACAGGCCCCAGCCGCGCTGCGACAGGCGCTTCATGTAGTGCTCGAACACCGCAACGCCTTCCAGGCCATGGCATTCAGCTTCTTTCTCACACCAGTGCCAGGCGGATTTGTAGCCGGCCTTGTAGAGGATTTCGGCGTAGGCGTCGGCGCCCAGCACTTCCTCGATGCCCATGTGGTTGTTGACGAAGAAATGACGCGGCACATACAGCATTGGCAGGGCGTCGGAGGTCCAGACACCGGTTTCGCTGTCGACTTCGATTGGCAATTGCGGGGCGATCTTGGCCATGGAAACTTAACTCCAGAAAAATTCGTTGTGTTGTCGTGCTAGCCCTGTAGCAGCTGCCGAGCCTGCGAGGCTGCGTTGGGTTGCGAAGCAGCCCCCCGAGGGCGGTCCTGCGGACCGCAACGCAGCCTCGTGCCTCGGCAGCTGCTACAGAATTTGTTGTTTGAAAGTGGCGTTACTCGCCCCAGACGTCCTTCAGGACGCTCACCCAGTTCTCGCCCATGATCTTGCGGACCACGCGCTCGGAATGGCCGCGCTTGAGCAGGGTTTCGGTCAGGTTCGGGAACTCGCCGACGGTGCGGATGCCCAGCGGGTTGATGATCTTGCCGAAGCTGGTCAGGCGGCGGGCGTAGCCCTTGTCATGGGTCAGGTATTCGAAGAAGTCCTGGCCATGGCCCTGGGTGAAGTCGGTGCCGATACCGATGGCGTCTTCGCCGACGATATTCATGGTGTATTCGATGGCTTCGGCGTAATCGTCGATGGTCGAATCGATGCCCTTGGCCAGGAATGGCGCAAACATGGTCACGCCGACGAAACCGCCGTGATCGGCGATGAACTTCAGTTCTTCATCGGATTTGTTGCGCGGGTGAATTTTCAGACCCGACGGCAGGCAATGGGAGTAGCAGACCGGCTTCTTGGATTCGAGGATGACTTCTTCGGAGGTTTTCGAACCTACGTGGGACAGGTCGCACATGACACCGACGCGGTTCATCTCGGCGACGATTTCGCGACCGAAACCCGACAGGCCGCCATCACGCTCGTAACAACCGGTGCCGACCAGGTTCTGGGTGTTGTAGCACATCTGCACGATACCGACGCCCAGCCGCTTGAACACCTCGACGTAGCCGATCTGGTCCTCAAAGGCGTGAGCATTCTGGAAGCCGAAGAGGATGCCGGTCTTGCCCTGCTCCTTGGCCTTGCGGATATCGGCGGTGGTGCGCACTGGAATCACCAGGTCGCTGTTTTCGCGGATCAGCTTCTGGCTGGCGGCGATATTGTTCACAGTGGCCTGAAAGCCCTCCCACACCGACACGGTGCAGTTGGCCGCGGTCAGACCGCCCTTGCGCATGTCTTCGAACAGCTCACGGTTCCACTTGGCAATAATCAGACCGTCGATAACGATGCTGTCGGCGTGCAATTCGGCTGGGCTCATCAGGCTGTCCCCTATTAGCGATTCATGCGCCGAATCGTGTGCCGGCGCTTTGGGGCCAGCATATGCCTGAGGGAGGGGGCAGCCGGGTGCAAAAACGACAGGGGGTTTGCCGAAAGCGTCAATCCGCGACAAAGGGTCGTCGACGGACGTCATGGAGCACCTGTTCAAGGGCCTGCGCATGGGCCAGAATTCGCGCCATTACTGGATGTTTCACTGGATGCTTTACTGGAATAAGGGGCGGCGGCGCAATGAAATCGATCTTCCTGGCTTTGGCACTGATAGCGACCGGCGTACACGCGGCTGAAGAGGCCGACGATAACCCCTGCGACAAAGTCGAAAACGAAGTCCAGACCCTGGAATGCTCGACCTACAGCAGAACCACCGCCGAAGACCTGCTGAAAGCCAACTACCAAAGCCTGACCGAGCGCATGCAAACGCTCTACGGCAAGAACCCGGCACAACTGACCGACATCACCGCCAAGCTCAAGGCAGCTCAACAGCAGTGGCTGAAGACCCGGGATGCGGATTGCGCGGTAGAGGCGTTTCCGGCGACGACCGGTAGCAAGGCATTCACGATTGCGCAGAATGATTGCGTGGCGCGGATGAGCGATGAGCGGTCGGAGTTTTTGGAGTCGATTGGGCAGGAGTGATGTTGTGGTCGGGCAACATCCCGACATGCTTCGTTAATTGGCCGATAGCAAAATATAAGTAAAGATTCATAATCTTATAAAAGACTTATATTCGAGAGACCAAAAACACGATGAACGTACCTACTGACGTTCAGATCATCAATGACGCAGATGGAAACCCTGCATTCGTGGTCATTCCCTATGCGCAATATGTGGCGCAGAGAATTGAACCCGATCTTATTCCCCACGAGGTGGTCAGTCGTATCGTCAACGGAGCAACGCCTATTCGGGCTTGGCGCGAGCACCTGAACCTGACCCAAGACGAAGTCGCCAAACGCATGGGTATTTCCCAACCAGCCTTCGCCCAGCAAGAGACCGTCGCCAAGCCTCGCAAGGCGACCCGTGAGAAAATTGCCGCGGCTTTTGGCATCAACGCCGATCAGCTTGAGCTGTAAGCTGCATGCCACCATCCGAGAAAGGGATTTACATGAAAATTTGCGGCATCGAAATCAAAGGCAGCGAAGCGATCATCGCCGTGGCTTCTCTCGACGGTCAGGCGCTGAGCCACGTCGCCCTGGCCACCAAGAAAATCGCCCTCGACGATGACGACGAAGCCGCGAACGTCAAAGTGTTTGCCGCTCAGGTGGCGTCGTTTGTACGCGAGAACTCCATCGACCGGATTGCGATCAAGAAGCGCAGCAAGAAAGGCGAGTTCGCCGGTGGGCCGACCACGTTCAAGATCGAGGGCGTTTTCCAGTTGCTGGAAAATTGCGAGGTCACGCTGCTGTCGCCACAAACCATCAATGCGCAGAACAAGAAATTCGACTTCGAACTTCCGGCAACGCTGAACAAGTATCAGCATGAAGCGTTTAAAGCGGCCTGCTCGGCGTTGATGAAGAAGTAACTCAATTACCGCCAACACATAGAACCTGTGGGAGCCGGGCTTGCCCGCGATTGCGGTGTGTCAGTCAACATCAATGTTGAAAGTGGCGGCCTCATCGCGGGCAAGCCCGGCTCCCACAGGTTTTTCTGCTGTTCATGCCTTGGCGGTGCGCCTGTCTTCCCGCGGACACCGCTCAAACTTCGCCCGATAGCTTCGGGTGAAATACGACGGCGATTCAAACCCGCAAGCAATGCTTACCTCCAGCACGCTCATATCGGTCTGGCGTAGCAACTGCCGCGCCTTCTCCAGGCGTAGGCGCAAGTAGAAGTTGCTCGGTGTGTCATTCAGATGCAGGCGAAACAGGCGTTCCAGCTGACGTCGGGTCACCTTGATCGATTCGGCTAACTCAAGCGTGCTCAGCGGCGGTTCGCTGTGCTGCTCCATCTCCCCAATCACCTGCACCAGTTTCTTGTTGCTGATGCCATAACGCGTGGCGACTTCCATGCGCTGGTGGTCTTTGCGCGGGCGGATGCGGCCGAGCACGAATTGTTCGCTGACCTGGATCGCCAGTTCCGGGCCGTGGGCCTGGCTGATGAGGTCGAGCATCAGGTCGATGGAAGCGGTGCCGCCGGCGGAGGTAATGCGTCGGCGGTCGATCTCGAACAGTTCCTGGGTGACGCTGAGCTGTGGGTAGGATTCCTTGAACGCGTCGATGGCTTCCCAGTGCAGGGTCAGGCGATGGCCGTCGAGCAGGCCCGCTTCGGCGAGGACAAAACTGCCGGTGTCGATGGCGCCGAGGGTCACGCCTTCGTTGTCCAGGCGGCGCAGCCAGTGTTCCAGCGCGGGCGTGGCGAATTTCAGCGGTTCGAAACCGGCGACCACCAGCAGGGTTGCACCTTTCTTCAGCGGCTCCAGCGCCGCGTCGGCGTTGACCGACATGCCGTTGCTGGCCAGCACCGCCCCGCCGTCCGCGCTGAGCACATGCCAGCGGTAGAGCTCGCCACGAAAGCGATTGGCGACCCGCAGCGGCTCGATGGCCGAGATAAAACCGATGGCCGAGAAACCCGGCATCAACATGAAGTAGAAATCCTGGGACATTGAGCGCACTCGATGGCAGGTAGCGAGAGGGCGGGTAGCGTGTTGACGTTGATACGCCACTTGCACGCGGCATTCAAGAGCGCAGGTCGCTGCAGTGCAAGAGCTGGTCGCCGCAGTGCGCTTTAGCGGGCCTTAAGCTGCGTAACTTGGCATCACCGGCGCACAAAGATGCCGGAACCCACAATAACGTCTGCCGAGGAACCTGAGATGAAACGACTGATCAGCAGCTGTGTTCTTGCACTCAGCGGTACCGCTTTCCTGAGCGCCAGCGTCATGGCGGCCGAACCTGCTTCATGCCAGAACGTGCGCATGGGCGTCGTGAACTGGACCGACGTGATCGCCACCAGTGCCATGACCCAAGTCCTGCTTGATGGCCTCGGCTACAACACCAAACAAACCAGCGCTTCCCAGCAAATTATCTTCGCCGGGATCCGCGACCAGCGCCTGGACTTGTTCCTGGGCTACTGGAACCCGCTGATGACCCAGACCATCACGCCGTTCGTTTCGGCCAATCAGGTCAAGGTGCTTGAGGCGCCAAGCCTGAAAGATGCCCGCGCCACACTCGCGGTACCGACGTATCTCGCCGACAAGGGCCTGAAAACCTTTGCCGACATCGCCAAGTTTGAAAAGGAACTGGGCGGCAAAATCTACGGCATCGAGCCTGGTTCGGGCGCCAACACCCAGATCAAGGCGATGATCGCCAAGAACCAGTTTGGCCTCGGCAAGTTCCAGCTGGTCGAGTCCAGTGAGGCCGGCATGCTCGCGGCGGTGGATCGAGCCGTGCGACGCAAAGAGGCTGTGGTGTTCTTCGGCTGGGCGCCGCACCCGATGAACGTCAACGTGCAGATGACTTACCTCACCGGCAGCGAAGACGCTCTGGGCCCGAACGAAGGCATGGCCACGGTCTGGACCGTCACCTCGCCAAACTACGCACAGCAATGCCCGAACATCGGTCGTTTGCTGAGCAATCTGACTTACACCGCCGAAGACGAGAGCCGGATGATGCAGCCGCTGCTGGATCACAAGGACGCTTTCGAGTCGGCCAAGCAATGGCTGAAAGATCACCCGCAAGACAAGCAACGCTGGCTCGAAGGCGTGACCACCTTCGATGGCAAACCGGCGGCTGACAACCTGAAACTGACCACTAAATAAACCCGATTGAACCACCGACTCGCAGCCCGTCCGGGCTGCGAACGGAATCATCACGCCTGCAAGGAACCCGCCTCATGAACCACGACGTCATCATCACCTGCGCACTCACCGGTGCTGGCGACACGACCAGCAAAAGCCCACACGTGCCGGTCACCCCGAAACAAATCGCCGCTGCCGCCGTGGAAGCCGCCAAGGCCGGCGCCACCGTAGTCCACTGCCACGTGCGTAACCCCGAAACCGGCAAATTCAGCCGTGATGTCGCGCTGTATCGCGAAGTGATGGAGCGCATCCGCGAGGCGGACGTCGACATCATCGTCAACCTCACCGCCGGCATGGGCGGCGACCTGGAAATCGGCGCGGGCGAGAACCCGATGGAGTTCGGCCCGAACACCGACCTGGTCGGCCCGCTGACCCGTCTGGCCCACGTTGAAGAACTGCTGCCGGAAATCTGCACCCTCGATTGCGGCACCCTGAACTTCGGCGACGGGGACACCATTTACGTTTCCACCCCGGCGCAACTTCGTTCCGGCGCGAAGCGAATTCAAGAGCTGGGCGTGAAGGCCGAGCTGGAAATCTTCGACACCGGCCATCTGTGGTTTGCCAAGCAGATGATCAAGGAAGGGTTACTCGACGACCCGCTGTTCCAACTCTGCCTGGGCATCCCGTGGGGTGCGCCGGCCGACACCACCACCATGAAAGCCATGGTCGACAACCTGCCCGCCAATGCGGTCTGGGCCGGTTTCGGCATCGGTCGCATGCAAATGCCGATGGCTGCGCAAGCGGTGTTGCTCGGCGGCAATGTGCGGGTCGGTCTGGAAGACAACATCTGGCTGGACAAGGGCGTACTGGCGACCAACGGCCAACTGGTCGAACGCGCCTCGGAAATCCTCAGCCGTCTCGGCGCCCGTGTTCTGACGCCGGCGGAAGGCCGGGCAAAAATGGGCCTGACCAAGCGCGGTTAACCCACGCCTACACCTAACCCTGTGGGAGCGGGCTTGCTCGCGAAGAGGCCGGTACATTCGACATTTCTGTCGACTGACACTCCGCTTTCGCGAGCAAGCCCGCTCCCACAGGGGATCACCGAATTCTTTTAGGACGTCGCCATGAGCTTTATCACTGAAATCAAAACCTTCGCAGCCTTGGGCAGCGGTGTCATCGGCAGCGGTTGGGTGTCCCGCGCCCTCGCCCACGGCCTCGACGTGGTGGCCTGGGACCCGGCGCCCGGTGCCGAAGTCGCGCTGCGCAAACGCGTCGCCAATGCCTGGGGCGCGTTGGAGAAACAGGGCCTTGCGCCGGGTGCATCGCAGGATCGGCTGCGCTTTGTCGCAACCATCGAAGAATGCGTTCGCGACGCGGATTTCATTCAGGAAAGCGCCCCTGAGCGTCTGGACCTGAAACTGGAACTGCACAGCAAAATCAGCGCGGCGGCCAAGCCCAATGCCTTGATCGGCTCCAGTACTTCCGGCCTGTTGCCGAGCGAGTTCTACGAGAGTTCGACACACCCGGAACGTTGCGTGGTCGGCCACCCGTTCAACCCGGTTTATTTGCTGCCGCTGGTGGAAGTGGTTGGCGGCAAAAACACCGCCCCGGAAGCCGTTCAAGCAGCAATGAAAGTCTATGAATCCTTGGGCATGCGTCCGTTGCATGTGCGCAAGGAAGTACCCGGTTTTATCGCCGATCGCTTGCTCGAAGCGCTGTGGCGTGAGGCACTGCACCTGGTCAACGACGGTGTGGCGACCACCGGTGAAATCGATGATGCAATCCGCTTTGGTGCGGGTCTGCGCTGGTCGTTCATGGGCACATTCTTGACGTACACCCTGGCGGGTGGCGATGCGGGCATGCGGCACTTCATGGCGCAATTCGGGCCGGCGTTGCAGTTGCCGTGGACGTATCTGCCGGCACCGGAGCTGACCGACAAGTTGATTGATGATGTGGTGGATGGCACCAGCGATCAGCTGGGCACGCACAGCATTTCGGCGCTGGAGCGCTATCGTGATGATTGCTTGCTGGCGGTGCTGGAAGCGGTGAAGACCACCAAAGAGAAGCATGGGATGGCTTTCAGCGAGTAAACCTCCCCTCTGATCGTTCCCACGCTCTGCGTGGGAATGCCTCAATGGACGCTCTGCGTCCGCTCTTGGGACGCGGAGCGTCCCGGGCTGCATTCCCACGCGGAGCGTGGGAACGATCATCCCCGATCATGTCTGGAGAGAATCATGCCCACCCTCACCACCTACCAAACCAAAATCATCCCCGACTGGGTCGACTACAACGGCCACCTGCGCGATGCCTTCTACCTGCTCATCTTCAGCTACGCCACCGACGCGCTGATGGATCGTCTGGGCATGGACAGCAACAACCGCGAAGCCAGCGGCAACTCGCTGTTCACCCTCGAATTGCACCTCAATTACCTGCACGAAGTGAAGCTCGACGCCGACGTCGAAGTGCACACCCAAATCATCGGCCACGACAGTAAACGCCTGCACCTCTATCACAGCCTGCATTGGGTAGGCGATGACAAGGAGCTGGCGGGCAACGAGCAAATGCTGCTGCACGTCGACCTCGCCGGGCCGCGCTCCGCACCGTTCAGCGAAGACACCTTGAGCAAGCTGCAAGCCATCGTCGCCGAGCAAACCGACCTTCCCGCCCCCGACTACATTGGCCGAGTGATCGCGTTACCCCCTAAAAAATAACAAGGAGATCGCCATTGAACACCGCCGCCGCTTTTGCCGACTTCCGTACCTACCCGTTGATCAGCGCGTTGACCGCCGTACACACCCTGGCGGACCGAATTCAAGTGAAGTGGGCCGATGACCGTGTCAGCCCGTTTCATCATCAGTGGTTGCGGGACAACTGCCCGTGCCCGCTGTGCGTCTACACCGTCACCCGCGAGCAAGTGCTGGAAATCGTCGACGTCGCCGAAAACCTGAAGCCCTCGAACGTCAGCATTGATGCCGAAGGCTGCCTGCGTGTCGATTGGCAGGACGGCCACCTCAGCCGCTTCGATCCTGGCTGGTTACGGGCCCACGCCTACGATGATCAGTCCCGCGCCGAACGCCGGGCATCCAAGCCCAAAAGCCAGCTCTGGAACAGCAACCTGAAGCTGCCGGTATTCGACTACCAGGCGTTGATGAACGACAACGACGCCTTGCTGCAATGGCTGCTGGCCGTGCGCGATCTCGGCCTGACCCAGGTCCGCGGTGTGCCCACCGAGCCGGGCTCGTTGAAGCTGATCGCCCAGCGGATTTCCTTCATCCGCGAGAGCAATTTTGGCGTGCTGTTCAACGTGCAATCCAAGGCTGATGCCGACAGCAACGCCTACACCGCTTTCAACCTGCCGCTGCACAGCGACCTGCCGACCCGGGAGTTGCAACCGGGGCTGCAGTTTCTGCATTGCCTGGTGAATGACGCTGACGGTGGCGAGAGTATTTTCGTCGACGGTTTTGCCATTGCCGAAGCCTTGCGCGATGAAGATCCCGAGGCGTTCAAAAGCCTTTGCGAAATACCTGTGGAGTTCCGCAACAAAGACCGCCACAGCGACTACCGCCGTCTCGCGCCGATCATCGCGCTGGATGCCTTTGGGCAGGTTTCGGAAATCCGCATGGCGAACTTTCTGCGCGGTCCGTTCGATGCGTCGGTCGAGCAGATGCCCGCTCTCTATCACGCCTACCGCCGCTTTATTGCGATGACCCGGGAAACACGATTCCGGGTGATGACGCGGTTAAACCCCGGCGAAATGTGGTGTTTCGACAACCGCCGCACCCTCCACGCCCGCAACGCCTTCGACCCCGCCACCGGCGCCCGGCATTTTCAGGGTTGCTATGTCGACCGTGATGAATTGTTGTCGCGCATCCTCGTATTGCAACGCTAAAACCGCGTAATCGTTCTTCGTCGGAACGCCGCCCGGAGCAAGCCCGCTCCCACAGTTGACCGCATTCTCCTGAGAGCACTCGGTCGAATGTGGGAGCGGGCTTGCTCGCGAAGGCGTCAGCCCAGACACCACCTCTATCCCTGATTCACAGGCAAAAAAAACCCCGATCAAGCCGTGACAGGATCGGGGCAGAGGTGGGTACTGTTGAGGAGCCGTTGCGCGAGGGTGACCAAACCTTCGTGAAGCCAGCTGACTCCAGTGTGCCCACTCCTATCCGCAGCAAGTTAGCCGAAAACGACCTGTTCATAGGTATTGCGGCCATTGCGACAAATCGTCCTTGCCGCCACCCCGCCCCCCTACGAGAATCGAGCCACGACACCGTTCCCTGAAGAAGGATTGCGTCATGATGCACGCTGATTTGATTGACCAGGAAGACCTGTTGGGCCAGCTGAAATCGTTGGGTTTTCAAGTACCGAGTGGCTCTACAGCTGAGCAGGCTTGCGAATGTGCAGTGCGAGGCTTGAACGATGAACGGGCGATGACGCTGCGGACTATGGTCAAGCAGATGTACACCAGCAGCGCGACCATTCTGCCGGCCGTGCGCCAGGCCATCGACAAGCAATTGCTGCCCGCGTTGGCGGAGTATCAGCAGAGCCGTAGCGCCTGATAAACCGTCTTCGCGAGCAAGCTCGCTCCCACATTTGACCGCATTCCCCCAGAGAGAACTCGGTTAAATGTGGGAGCGGGCTTGCTCGCGAAGCAGGCGCCTCGGTTTAGAGCCTTACGCTGGCAAACGTCGACTCATTGCGCGCCTGACTCAACGCCGACAACGGCCCGGACAACGGCGACAGCACCAGTGCTTGCGGCAGCGGCATCATCGCCACTTGTTGCGTGGTGTTGGAACCTACGCGCTCGTCACGCGGCGGAATGCCGAAGTATTCGCGGTAGCACTTGGAGAAGTGCGGCGTGGACACGAAACCACACACCGACGCCACTTCGATGATCGACATCGGCGTTTGCTTGAGCAGCTGCCGGGCGCGAATCAAGCGCAGTTTCAGGTAGTAACGCGACGGCGAGCAGTGCAGGTATTTCTGGAACAGCCGCTCCAGCTGACGACGCGACACGGCGACATACACCGCCAGTTCGTCGAGGTCGATCGGCTCTTCGAGGTTGGCCTCCATCAGCGCGACGATTTCCTGCAACTTCGGCTGGTTGGTGCCGAGCATGTGCTTGAGCGGCACACGCTGGTGATCCTGCTCGTTGCGAATACGCTCGTAGACAAACATCTCCGAAATCGCGGCCGACAGTTCACGACCGTGATCGCGGCTGATCAGGTGCAGCATCATGTCCAGCGGCGCGGTGCCACCGGAGCTGGTGAAACGGTTACGGTCGAGGGTGAACAGACGGGTACTCATGGCCACACGCGGGAAAGCTTCCTGCATCGAGGCCAGGCATTCCCAGTGGACGCTGCAATCGAAACCATCCAGCAGGCCGGCGCACGCCAGGGCCCAGCTGCCGGTGCAGACCGCACCGAGACGGCGCGACTGACGCGCCTGGCTTTGCAGCCACGAAACGTGTTCCCGGGTAACAGTGCGCTGGATGCCGATACCGCCACAGACAATGATGGTGTCCAGGGCGGGTGCTTTGTGCATGGAGCAGTCGGGGGTGATCTGCAGACCGTCACTGGCCCAGACCTGACCGCCATCGACTGTGATCGTGGTCCAGCGATACAGCTCACGACCGGACAACTGGTTGGCCATACGCAGGGGTTCTACTGCGGAGGCCAAAGAAATAAGCGTGAAATTGTCCAGCAGCAAAAAGCCGATGGATTGAGGCGCACGGTTCTGGGGTTGAGCCCCGGAGTTGAACGTCGTCATCGCGGTATCTCCTCACACAAAGCGGGTGATGGCCTCAGGCGGAGGCTCTTGTTATTGCCATCGTTCTCGCGTGGGAGACGGGCTTTGTAATGACAGAGCAAATGCCATGCCTAAAGTTGAATGGCTGTTCAATAACTCCTGAAAACGACGTCGCGCCGCGTCTATATAAGCCGCGTCGCGAGTAGGGGATATAAGTGCCATTATCGGCGGGAGACGCTCTGCCTCGTTGGGCGTGAGCAAATCGGTAGCACTTGTGGGAACAGGGCTACAGCGACCTGGTGAAGAGTGTCACCGCAAGCACAGGTGACAGGCGGTAATGGCCAACCTGGATCCGTGATCCAGGTGAAGCCGCTTGTCTGTAAGCGACGCGCCAAAACGTGGCGCGTTTTGAATCGGGTGTTCATTTTGCGCGCAGTTTTGACTGGTCTGACGCCTTCGCGAGCAAGCCCGCTCCCACAGGTGACCGAGTTCTCTCAGGGTAATGCGGTCGAATGTGGGAGCGGGCTTGCTCGCGAAGCAGACAACTCGGTCTTACTGAATCAACACTCAACCGCGCTAACCGCCAATCCACCGCGCGATGTCTCTTTATATTTGTCATGCATGTCCGCGCCGGTATCACGCATCGTGCGGATCACCCGATCCAGCGAGATAAAGTGCTGACCGTCGCCACGCAGCGCCATCTGCGCCGCGTTGATGGCTTTCACCGCGGCAATCGCATTGCGCTCGATGCACGGCACTTGCACCAACCCGCCCACCGGGTCGCAGGTCAGGCCGAGGTTGTGTTCCAGACCGATTTCCGCCGCGTTACACAGCTGCTCCGGTGTCGCCCCCAGAATCTCCGCCAACCCGGCCGCCGCCATGGCGCAAGCCGAACCGACTTCGCCCTGGCAACCGACTTCGGCACCGGAAATCGAAGCGTTCTTCTTGCACAGAATCCCTACCGCCGCCGCACTGAGGAAATAGTCGACCACGTTGGCGTCGGTCACCACCTCGCTGAACTTCATAAAGTAGTGCAACACCGCCGGAATGATCCCCGCCGCGCCATTGGTCGGTGCCGTGACCATGCGCCCGCCAGCGGCGTTTTCTTCGTTGACCGCCAGGGCGAACAGGTTGACCCACTCCATGGCGCTCAAGGTCGAGCCGATCACGTTGGGCTTGTTCAGTTCTTGAAGGCTGCGGTGCAGTTTGGCCGCGCGACGACGCACATTCAGGCCACCGGGCAGAATGCCTTCGTGCTTGAGGCCTTGCTCCACGCAATCCTGCATGGCGCGCCAGAGTGTCATCAGGCCAGCGCGGATTTCCTCTTCGCTGCGCCAGACCTTCTCGTTGGCCATCATCAATTCGGCGACGCGCAAATTGTGCTGCTTGCAGAGGCTAAGCAGTTCGGCGGCGCTGGAGAAATCGTACGGCAGCACGGTGCGGTCCAGATCGACCACACCGCTGGAAGCCTGTGCCTCATCAACGACAAAGCCGCCGCCGATGGAATAGTAGGTGTCGCGATGCAGCTCGCCGTCATCGCCTTCGACGATCAACGTCATGGCGTTGGGGTGGAACGGCAGGTTCTCGTCGATCAGGCGCATGTCCCGGGCCCAGATGAACGGGACCGACAAACGACCGTCGAGCAACAGCGTGTGGGTTTCGCGCAGGGTTTCGATGCGGATGCCGATTTGCGACGGATCGATCGCGTCCGGCCACTCGCCCATCAGGCCCATGATCACTGCGTTGTCGCTGCCGTGACCGATGCCGGTGGCCGACAACGAACCATAAAGCTGAACTTCGACGCGCCGTACTTGTTCCAAAAGACCCTGCTCACGCAAACCTTGCACGAACAACGCCGCGGCCCGCATAGGTCCCACGGTGTGCGAACTGGAAGGGCCGATGCCGATTTTGAACAGGTCGAAAACACTGATAGCCATTACTGCCGAACTCCTGGATGTGCCAACTCCAGACGCAAAAGCGCCCAGTGACGGAGCTGCTACGCTCAAGCTGCAATCCGCCGAGATGGCCGCATCATCAGGCTTTTGTCATGTCGTTCGACGTCTCACACCGACGCACTCATGCCCACTAACGCCGCGTGTCTTTTACGTCGCGTTTTCGCCGTTTTTTTGCGGATCAGAGGGGCAAAGAGGGCCGAAAAAATCTGTAAACGACGTCACCGACACTGGATGCGACCATCCCTGTACTGGATACGACGCACCCTGTAGGCGTCAGATTTTCAGTGGTACATGATCGTATCGACTCGATTGCAAGGCGCCGTGGTAGAGATGTCTCCAAAACGCCATCCAACCGCAACCTATAAGTGCGGTGGTCCAGTCGGAACACTGCCAAAAAAAACACCAAGGAGTCCATCCATGAAAGGTTCCCCGTCGTTGTTGTTGGCCGCCATGCTGAGTCTGCCGTTACTGGCTCAAGCCGCAGAACCCGCTCAGTGCAGCACCGTAAACTTCTCCGATGTCGGCTGGACTGACATTACCGTCACCACCGCCACCACCAGCGTCGTTCTCGATGCCCTCGGCTACAAGACCAAAACCACGATGATTTCCGTTCCGGTGACCTACAAGTCCCTGGCCGACGGCAAGAACATGGACGTATTCCTGGGTAACTGGATGCCAACCATGGAAAACGACATCAAGGCCTACCGCGATGCCGGCACCGTGGAGACCCTGCGCGCCAACCTGGAGAACGCAAAATACACACTCGCCGTCCCCGAAGAGTTGTATAACAAAGGTCTGAAAGATTTCGCCGACATCGCCAAGTTCAAGAAAGAACTCGACGGCAAGATCTACGGTATCGAACCAGGCAACGACGGCAACCGCCTGATCCAGAGCATGATCGACAAGAACGCCTTCGGCTTGAAAGACGCCGGCTTCAAGGTGGTCGAGTCCAGCGAGGCAGGCATGCTCTCGCAAGTCGATCGCGCCCAGCGCCGCAACACCGCCGTGGTGTTCCTGGGCTGGGAACCGCACCCGATGAACACTCGTTTCAAGATGAAGTACCTGACTGGCGGCGACGACTTTTTCGGCCCGAACTTCGGTCAGGCGACCATCTTCACTAACACCCGCAAGGGCTATGCGCAGGAATGCAGCAACGTGGGCCAGTTGCTGAAAAACCTGGTATTCACCCTCGACATGGAAAGCACGCTGATGGGCAACGTCCTGGACGACAAAATGAAGCCTGACGCGGCCGCCAAGGCCTGGCTGAAAAAGAATCCACAGGTCCTCGATACCTGGCTCGCTGGCGTGACCACCATTGACGGTAAACCTGGCCTGGAGGCCGTGAAAGCCAAGCTCGCGCAGTAATCGCTTACGCCGGGCGAGTTCGCTCGCCCGGGCTGTTTATTTCCTTGCATGCGGACGTTCACTACCATGCTGATTGATCAGAAAATACCTTTAGGCCAGTACATCGCGGGCTTCGTTGAATGGTTGACGCAAAACGGCGCCAGCACCTTCGACGCAATCGCCGTGTCACTGGAAACGATGATCCACGGCGTGACTTTTGCGCTGACCTGGTTCAACCCGCTGGCATTGATCGGCCTCATCGCGCTACTGGCACACTTCATTCAACGAAAGTGGGGCCTGACCGTTTTTGTCATCGCCTCCTTCCTGCTGATCCTCAATCTGGGGTACTGGCAGGAAACCATGGAAACCCTTGCCCAGGTGTTGTTCGCCACCCTGGTGTGCGTGTTGATCGGCGTGCCGTTGGGCATCGTCGCCGCGCACAAACCGATGTTCTACACAGTGATGCGGCCGGTGCTCGATCTGATGCAGACCGTGCCGACCTTCGTGTACCTCATTCCTACCCTGACCCTCTTCGGTCTGGGTGTGGTCCCGGGTCTGATTTCTACGGTGGTGTTCGCGATTGCCGCACCTATCCGCCTGACTTACCTGGGTATTCGCGATGTCCCGGAAGAATTGATGGACGCTGGCAAGGCCTTTGGCTGCTCGCGACGTCAGCTGCTCTCGCGAATCGAACTGCCCCACGCCATGCCAAGCATCGCGGCCGGTATCACCCAGTGCATCATGCTGTCGTTGTCGATGGTGGTGATCGCGGCACTGGTGGGCGCCGATGGCCTGGGCAAACCCGTGGTCAACGCACTGAACACTGCTGATATCGCTCTGGGCTTCGAAGCAGGCCTGGCGATCGTACTGCTGGCGATCATGCTCGACCGTATCTGCAAACAACCCGAAGCCAAAGTAGGGGGTGACGCATGAGCATTATTCGCTTCGAAAACGTCGACGTAATCTTCTCCAAGGATCCACGCGAGGCACTCAAGCTGCTGGATCAAGGCATGACCCGTAACGAGATCCTGAAAAAGACCGGGCAGATCGTTGGGGTCGAAAAGGCCAGCCTGGACGTCGAAAAAGGTGAAATCTGCGTACTGATGGGCCTTTCCGGCTCCGGCAAGTCCAGTCTGCTGCGCTGCATCAACGGCCTCAACACCGTCAGCCGCGGCAAGTTGTTCGTCGAGCACGAAGGCAAGCAGATCGACATCGCTTCCTGCACCCCGGCGGAACTGAAAATGATGCGCACCAAGCGCATTGCGATGGTGTTCCAGAAGTTCGCCCTGATGCCTTGGTTGACGGTGCGCGAGAACATCAGTTTCGGTCTGGAAATGCAGGGTCGCCCTGAGAAAGAACGCCGCAAACTGGTGGATGAAAAGCTTGAGCTGGTGGGCCTGACCCAATGGCGCAACAAGAAACCCAACGAGCTGTCCGGTGGTATGCAACAACGCGTGGGCCTGGCCCGTGCCCTGGCGATGGACGCCGACATCCTGCTGATGGACGAACCGTTCTCGGCCCTTGACCCGCTGATCCGCCAAGGCCTGCAAGACGAACTGCTGGAACTGCAACGCAAGCTGAGCAAGACCATCGTTTTCGTGAGCCACGACCTCGATGAAGCCCTGAAGCTCGGCAGCCGTATTGCAATCATGAAAGACGGTCGGATCATTCAGTACAGCAAACCTGAAGAGATCGTGTTGAACCCGGCGGACGATTACGTGCGGACCTTTGTCGCCCACACCAATCCGCTGAACGTACTGTGCGGTCGCAGCCTGATGCGCACCCTGGACAACTGCAAACGCATCAACGGTTCGGTATGCCTCGATCCGGGCGGCGATTCCTGGCTGGACCTGGCCGAAGGCAACACCATCAAAGGCGCACGCCAGAACGGCGCGAGCCTGGATCTGCAGAACTGGATCCCAGGGCAAGCGGTTGAAGGCTTGGGTCGTCGGCCAACACTGGTGGATTCGAACATCGGCATGCGCGACGCGCTGCAGATTCGATATCAGACGGGTAACAAGCTGGTGCTGCACGACAACAACAAAGTGGTCGGGATTCTCGGGGACAGTGAGTTGTATCACGCACTGCTCGGCAAGAACCTGGGGTAAGGCAACACACACAAAAACGCCGCGAGAGGATCGCGGCGTTTTTGTTTATGGGATATCGGGTCGATTGTGTATCGACCCTGGCGGCCCCATCGCGAGCAAGCTCAGCTCCTACAGGTGTTGCGCCGTTCCTGTAGGAGCAAGGCTTGCCCGCGATGAACGCGACGCGGTGTCACTGAAACACCGCATCACCTCATGTTTCAGCTATAAACCCGGCCAAGGAGCTGCCGATGGCTTTCAAACTGATCGAGCACGTCACGGGTGATCTGATCCTGAGTGAAGCCCATCAAGTCGTAGTCCTGGCTGCCGTTGTGCAGGTACACCTCGGCGCGGTAGTAACGTGCACGCGGTTCATCAGCACTTTCAGCCGACACCGTGTCGCTCGCCGCTGCCAGATAGCCGTCCAGGCTCACTTCGTAGACAAAAGGGTTGCCCTCTTCCATCTCGATCCGCACGCCCATGCAGCGTTTCGACTTGCCCAGCAACGTCTGCACATCCAGACCCTGAGCACGCAATTGCACAGCCGCATCTTCCAGCGCCGGGCTGACTTGCTTGTCCATGAAACGCTGAACAATCGACTGGTTAGGCTGCAAGTCCAGCTGCGTCAAACGCTCGCTGAAACCACGACGACCGCGGGCTGCGAGCTCCGCTTGCTCCTGTTCGATCTGCACGTCCTGGCGCATCGCCTTGTGCAAGCCGAACATGAAGAACACCAGCACCACCGAGAACGGCAGACCGGCCAGCACCACCATGGTTTGCATGGCTTCGAAGTTACCGGCGAACAGCAGGCCGATGGTCACCAGCGTGATCACCGCCGACCAGAAGATCCGCAGCCAGTGCGGGGCGTCTTCGTCGACGTTACCGCCCTTGCAGGAAAGGTTGGCCATCATCACCGCCCCGGAATCCGCCGGGGTCAGGAACAGCACGAAACCGACAAAGATCGACACGCCGATCACGATTTTCGACGCCGGGTAGTGCTCAAGCAGTTGGTAAATCGCCATCGACGGCTGTTCGAGCGCCGTCTTCCCGAGTTCCACCGCCCCATGGTTCATCACCAGGTCCAGGGCCGAGTTACCAAAGATCGACAGCCACGCCAGGGTGAAACCCAGCGGAATCAGCAACACACCGGCTACCAGTTCACGCACCGTGCGACCACGGGAAATACGCGCGATGAACATGCCGACGAATGGGGCCCAGGAAATCCACCAGGCCCAGTAGAACAGGGTCCACAGGCCCAACCAGCGGTCAGACTTCTCGCTATCACCTTCGTACACATAGAGGTCGAAGGTCTTCAGCACCACGCCGTTCAGGTAGTCGCCGACGTTTTGCACGAAGCCGTTGAGCAGGTGCAGGGTCGGGCCGAACAGCAGCACGAAAATCAACAGGCCGCTGAACAGCACGATGTTCAGGTTGGACAGACGGCGAATGCCGTTTTCCACACCCGACACCGCAGCGATGGTCGCCACGGTGCTCATCACGATGATCACGATCAGCAGGTTGGTGTTGCTGTGTTCCATGCCGAACAGGTTTTCCAGCCCCGACGACACTTGCAGCGAACCAATCCCCAGGTTCGTCACCAGACCCAGCAGGGTCACGAACATGCCGAAGCCGTCTACCGCATGACCGGCCGCGCCTTTGACCCAACGCTCGCCGACCAGCGGATACAGCGCCGAACGCAACGCCAGCGGCTGGTTATGACGGTAAGCAAAATAGGCCACGGCCAGACCGACCAATGCGTAGATCGCCCAGCCATGCAGGCCCCAGTGCAGGAACGTCAGCTGAACGGCCTGACGGGCGGCCATGTTGCTGGCAGCCACGCCTTCGGGCGGATTGAAGTAGTGGTCCAGCGGCTCGGAAGCACCGAAGTACAGCAGCGAGATGCCGATACCCGAGGAGAACAACATCCCCGCCCAAGCGCCGTAGCTGAAGTCCGGGGTGTCGTCCTTGCTGCCCAGTTTGAGCTTGCCGTAGGACGAAAACGCCAGGCCGACCACGAACACCAGGTAAGCGGCGATCACCACCATGTAGTACCAGCCGAAGCTGCGGGACAACCAGGCCTGGGCAATACCGAGCAATCTGCCGGCCTCTTGCGGGGCAATGATCAGAATGGCGGTCAACAACAGGATCAACGCGGTAGAGGTGTAGAACACCCAACCGTTGACCGTCACCTTCTCGGGTGGGGTCTTTATTAGAGAGGCAGAACTCATGGCACAGATGCTCCAGGCAGTGCGAGAGAAAAACACAAGGCAACGCGTTACCCGACCAATCGCTTAGTTGGCAGCCGACCAGCGGGTGATATAAAGACAGCCCGAAAAAAGCCCGAAGCCCGGGAGCGCCAATGCGCGTGGGTTTCGAGCGTTTTCGGATGTCGTTTTTCCGCCAACTACATGTAGGAAAAACCTGTAGGCAGCGACGAATTGTCGCAGATCTTATTCTTTGTTGATTGAACGTTCAATCAAAACAAAATAGACTGGCCTTCAATCCGATAGACGTTTCACGTCCGCCGGAAGGCCTAAGGAGATGTGCAAGATGCCCAAGGTCGGTATGCAACCCATCCGCCGCCAGCAGTTGATCGAAGCCACATTGCAGGCGGTAGATCAGGTCGGAATGGGGGACGCCAGCATTGCGCTGATCGCCCGTTTGGCCGGTGTCTCGAATGGCATCATCAGTCACTATTTTCAGGACAAGAACGGCCTGATCGCTGCCACGGCGCAGTATCTGATGAGTGTCCTCAGCGAGAACGTCACCGCGCGTCGTCAGGCGCTGGAAGACAGCAGCCCACGGGCGCACCTTCAGGTGATTATCGAAGGCAACTTCGACGCCAGCCAGGTCAATGGCCCGGCAATGAAAACCTGGCTGGCCTTCTGGGCCACCAGCATGCACCACCCGTCTTTGCACAGGTTGCAGCGGATCAACGATCACCGTCTGTATTCCAACCTGTGCTGCCAGTTCCGCCGTGTATTGCCGCTCGATGACGCGCGCAGTGCAGCCCGCGGCCTGGCAGCCCTCATTGACGGTTTGTGGTTGCGCGGCGCGCTGTCGGGAGATGCTTTCGACACCGGGCAGGCGCACCAGATCGCTTACGAATACATGGATTTCCAACTGGCCAAGCAGGTGAGTTAGAGCACACAGAACCGCTCAGCACCTGAACCGCCACTGACCAGCGTTGCCCAAGCTATAAGGCACGCCCAGTGGTTACCGCCAACCAACTTATGCTCTTGCGAGGACTATATGGCCCGTTTCGAACTGCAAAAACTCTACATCGATGGCGGCTACAGTGACGCCAGCAGCGACGCCACCTTCGAAGCCATCAACCCGGCTAACGGTGAAGTCCTCGCAACCGTACAACGTGCGACCCAGTCAGACGTTGAACGCGCCGTCGTCAGCGCCGAAAAGGGCCAGAAAATCTGGGCCGCGATGACCGCCATGGAGCGTTCGCGCATCCTGCGTCGTGCCGTCGACATCCTGCGCGAGCGCAACGATGAACTGGCTGCCCTGGAAACCCTGGACACCGGCAAGTCGTTCTCCGAAACCAAGTACGTCGACATCGTCACCGGCGCTGACGTGCTGGAGTACTACGCAGGTCTGGTGCCGGCCATCGAAGGCGAGCAGATTCCACTGCGCACCACTTCGTTCGTCTACACCCGTCGCGAGCCGCTGGGCGTCGTGGCCGGTATCGGCGCGTGGAACTACCCGATCCAGATCGCTCTGTGGAAATCCGCACCGGCCCTGGCGGCTGGTAACGCGATGATCTTCAAGCCAAGCGAAGTCACTTCCCTGACCACGCTGAAACTGGCCGAGATCTACACCGAAGCTGGCGTTCCGGCTGGCGTGTTCAACGTGCTGACCGGCAGCGGCCGTGAAGTCGGTACCTGGTTGACCGAGCACCCACGCATCGAAAAAATCTCCTTCACCGGCGGCACCGACACCGGCAAGAAGGTGATGGCCAGCGCTTCCGCTTCGTCGCTGAAAGACGTGACCATGGAACTGGGCGGCAAGTCCCCGCTGATCATCTTCGACGACGCCGACCTCGATCGCGCCGCCGACACCGCGATGATGGCCAACTTCTACAGCTCCGGTCAGGTCTGCACCAACGGCACTCGCGTGTTCGTGCCAAGCCACCTGAAAGCCGCTTTCGAAGCCAAGATCGTTGAACGCGTTGCGCGCATCCGCGTCGGCAACCCGGAAGACGAGAACACCAACTTCGGCCCACTGGTCAGCTTCGCCCACATGGAAAGCGTGCTGGGTTACATCGCCAAAGGTAAGGAAGAAGGCGCTCGCGTTCTGTGCGGCGGCAGCCGTCTGACTGAAGGCGAATTCGCCAAAGGCGCATTCGTGGCACCGACCGTGTTCACCGACTGCACCGACGAGATGACCATCGTGCGCGAAGAAATCTTCGGCCCGGTGATGAGCATCCTGACTTACGAAACCGAAGAAGAAGTGATCCGTCGTGCCAACGACACCGAGTTCGGTCTGGCCGCTGGCGTCGTCACCAAAGACCTGAACCGCGCTCACCGCGTGATTCATCAATTGGAAGCCGGTATCTGCTGGATCAACGCCTGGGGCGAATCCGACGCCAAGATGCCGGTCGGCGGCTACAAGCAGTCGGGCGTGGGCCGTGAGAACGGCATCAGCTCGCTGAACAACTTCACACGCATCAAATCGGTACAGGTCGAACTGGGCGATTACGCCTCGGTGTTCTAAGCCCCGGCTGAAAACCCTGTAGCAGCTGCCGAGGTACGAGGCTGCGTTGCGTGTCCGCAGGACCGCCCTCAGAGGGTCGCTGCGCGACCCAACGCAGCCTCGTGCCTCGGCAGCTGCTACAGGCGACCTGACCAACTTCAAAGAGGGTGCATTCAATGTCCCAAGAATTCGATTACATCATCATCGGTGCCGGCTCGGCCGGTAACACCCTGGCGACCCGTCTGACTGAAGACGAAGGCGTCACCGTCCTGCTGCTCGAAGCTGGCGGCCCGGACTACCGTATGGATTTCCGCACGCAAATGCCGGCCGCTTTGGCGTTCCCGCTGCAAGGTCGTCGCTACAACTGGGGATACGAAACCGATCCAGAGCCACACATGGACGGTCGCCGGATGGAATGCGGTCGCGGCAAGGGCCTGGGTGGTTCTTCGCTGATCAACGGCATGTGCTACATCCGCGGCAACGCGATGGACTACGACAACTGGGCCAAACTGCCAGGTCTGGAAGACTGGGACTACCTGAACTGCCTGCCGTATTTCCGCAAGGCTGAAACCCGTGACATCGGCCCGAACGACTACCACGGTGGCGACGGTCCGGTCAGCGTGACCACGCCGAAAGCCGGCAACAACCCGCTGTTCCACGCGATGGTTGAAGCCGGCGTGCAAGCCGGTTACCCGCGTACCGAAGACCTGAACGGTTACCAGCAGGAAGGTTTCGGTCCGATGGACCGTACCGTGACGCCGAACGGCCGTCGCGCCAGCACCGCTCGCGGTTACCTGGACATCGCCAAGAAGCGCTCGACCCTGACCATCGTCACCCACGCCCTGACCGACAAGATTCTGTTCGAAGGCAAGCGTGCAGTCGGCGTGCGTTACCTGATCGGCGCCGCTGAAGAGCGCGTTGAAGCCCGCGCCCGCAAAGAAGTGCTGCTGTGCTCCGGCGCCATCGCTTCGCCGCAGATTCTGCAACGCTCCGGCGTCGGCCCGGCCGAGCTGCTGAAAAAACTCGACATTCCGGTGGTCCACGATCTGCCGGGCGTGGGTGAAAACCTGCAGGATCACCTCGAGTTGTACCTGCAATACGCGTGCACTCAACCGGTCTCGCTGTACCCCTCGCTACTGCTGCACAACCAACCGGCCATCGGTGCCGAGTGGCTGTTCAAAGGCACCGGCATCGGCGCCAGCAACCAGTTCGAGGCCGGTGGTTTCATCCGTACCCGTCCGGAATTCGATTGGCCGAACATCCAGTACCACTTCCTGCCGGTCGCGATTAACTACAACGGCAGCAACGGTGTGAAAGAGCACGGCTTCCAGGCGCACATGGGCTCCATGCGTTCGCCAAGCCGTGGTCGCATCCAGGCCAAGTCCAAGGATCCGCGCGAGTACCCGAGCATCCTGTTCAACTACATGGCCACCGAGCAGGACTGGCAGGAATTCCGCGACGGCATCCGCCTGACTCGTGAAATCATGCAACAGCCTGCACTGGATGCTTTCCGTGGCCGCGAAATCAGCCCGGGCATCGACGTGCAAACCGATGAGCAGCTCGACAAGTTCATCCGCGAACACGCCGAAACCGCGTTCCACCCGTCCTGCTCGTGCAAGATGGGCACCGACGAAATGGCGGTGGTTGACGCTGAAGGTCGTGTGCACGGCATGCAGAGCCTGCGTGTGGTCGATGCCTCGATCATGCCGATCATCACCACCGGCAACCTGAACGCGCCGACGATCATGATCGCCGAGAAAATCGCCGACAAGATCCGTGGTCGCAAGACATTGCCGCGTAGCAAGGCTGCTTACTTCGTGGCCGGTGATGCACCGGTGCGTGGCAAGCCGTTGCGGGATGTGAGCCTTACCGCTCAGTAAGTCGTAACACCGAGGCGCGGCCAATCGCGAGCAAGCTCGGCTCCTACGGGATTGGGGTGATCACAAAAATGTGACTCACCTCGAACCGTAGGAGCCGAGCTTGCTCGCGATGGGGCCTTAACAAACACTACACCTCTCCCGGTAATCCTTTCCTACACCGCTCCGTGCTTGATCCTACCCCCCACGCAGGCCTAATCTAGCGCCACGCAAACGTTTCACCCCCCTCGCAACATCGATACACCGCCACTCCATACCAAGGAGGTTCCCGAATGTTCGATTTCCATCCCCAGCTCAAGCAGCGCTTCGCTGCCTTGCGCACGGGCGCTGAATTCTTTTCGTTGCGTTATGTGCGCGAGTCCGGTCAGTACCTGTCGGTGCGCAAGAATGTCGCCGAACCTCCGAGCCTGAGCCGTGACGAAGGCGCGATGCTGACCGTTCGGGTCAACGGCGTCGAAGCCTACGCCGCGACCAACGACCTGTCCCAATCCGGCCTGCAAGCCGCGCTGGAGCGAGCCGAGCAGCAAGCCCGCCGACTCAAGCCCCACGCCCTGCT
Organism: Pseudomonas sp. Irchel s3h14; assembly: GCF_900187425.1. Taxonomy (GTDB): domain Bacteria; phylum Pseudomonadota; class Gammaproteobacteria; order Pseudomonadales; family Pseudomonadaceae; genus Aquipseudomonas. Next base: position 609,735 of record NZ_FYDJ01000001.1, on the reverse strand, counting down.
CGACCTGCGCGAGCAAGCCGTTTCCAGCGACCGCGCCGATTACTTTTCGCCGAGCCTCGACCAGCCCTTCCCGTCCCTGAGTGATTGCTACCAACTGCTCGGCGCCGAATCCGCATCCGTGCCCAAGGACGAGCGACTGGTGAACTGGCAGGTGAGCATCGGCATCACTAACGTCGAGCAGATTTACCTCAACAGCGCCGGCGCCGAACTGCGCCAGGCCCAGCGTTTCGTCTACCCGAGCGTGGACGTCACCGCCTACGACGGCAATGACAGCCAGACCCGTACTTTGGGCCGCGAAAATTTCGGCCAACAAGGCGGCTTTGATGTGATCAGCCGCTGCGGCCTGGTCGGTGCCGGCCCGAAAGTCGCCGATCAGGCGCTGCAATTGCTGCTGGCGCCGAACACCCCGCAAGGCCCGCGTGACCTGCTGTTGATGCCGGACCAGATGATGCTGCAGATCCACGAGTCCATCGGTCACCCGCTGGAACTGGACCGCATCCTCGGTGACGAGCGCAATTACGCCGGTACCAGTTTCGTCAAGGCAGAAGACTTCGGCAGCCTGCAATACGGCTCCAAACTGCTCAACGTGACCTTCGACCCGGACATCCCCGAACAACTCGCCAGCTACGGGCATGACGACGACGGCACCGCCGCGAGCAAACAATTCCTGATCAAAGAAGGCTTGCTGCTGCGCCCATTGGGCGGCGCGCTGTCGCAATTCCGTGCCGGCATGGACGGCGTTGCCAACAGCCGCGCCTGCAGCTGGAACCGTCCGCCGATCGATCGCATGGCCAACCTGAACATCGAGGCCGGCGATCAACCGCTGGAGCAGATGATCGGCAACATCGAGCACGGGATTTTGATGAGCACCAACCGCTCGTGGTCCATCGACGATGCGCGCAACAAATTCCAGTTCGGCTGCGAATGGGCTCAGTTGATCGAAAACGGCGAACTCAAAGGCGTGGTCAAGAACCCGAACTACCGGGCGATCTCCGCGCAGTTCTGGAAAAGCCTCAGCGCCGTTGGCGATGCCAACTCCGTCAAGGTCCTGGGCACACCGAACTGCGGCAAGGGCGAACCGAACCAGGTGATCCGCGTCGGCCATGCGTCGCCGGCCTGTGTATTCAGCAATGTGGATGTGTTTGGGGGAGATGCCTGATGAGTACTTCAAAAAGTCAGGCCGATGCGTTCAAGGCCTTGGTCAACTGGCTGCGCGAGGCGACTCACGAGCCGGAACAGTTCACCCTCAGTTACGCCGCGGAATCGTCGGCCTTCGTGCGCTTCAACCACGCCAAGGTGCGTCAGGCCGGTCAAGTGCAGCAGGCGAGCGTCGGTTTCAAACTGATCAACGACGGTCGGCATGCCGACCTGAACATTACCCTTTCCGGTGATGCGGAAGTCGACGTTCAGCGTCTGGCCGAAGGTCTGCAACAATTGCGCGAAACCTTGCCGCTGCTGCCGCAGGATCCGTACCTGCTGCTCAACTACAACGGTTGGCAGAGCAAGAATGTTCAAGATCACCCGCTGCCGGACACCGAGCAGGTGGTCGCTGAAATCACCCAGGCCGCCGAAGGGCTGGACCTGGTGGGTTTCTACGCCGCCGGCCCGATCAGTCGTGGTTTCGCCAGTTCTTCGGGCGCGTTCGGCTGGCATCAGGCCAACAGCTTCAACTTTGATTTCAGTCTGGTCCATGAAAACGGCCAAGCAGTGAAAGCCAGTTACGCCGGGCACGACTGGAACAGCGAAGGGTTTGCCAAGCGCTTTGCGCAGGCGCGCGAGCAGTTGGCGTTTCTCGGCAGACCGCAACACACCCTGGCGCCGGGTCAGTACCGCGCCTATCTGGCACCGGCAGCCCTGGGGGAAATCATGGACATGCTGGGCTGGGGCGGTTTCTCGGCGCAGTCGATTGCCAGCAAAAACAGCCCACTGCAGAAGCTTTACGCGGGCGACAGTGCGTTCAGCCCGTTGGTGTCGGTGGATGAAAAGGTCAGCGGTTCATTGAGCCCGGCATTCTCCGGCGAAGGTTATCCGCGCAGCGATCTGGGGTTGATCGTCAACGGCAAGGCCGGCGCACAGATGGTCAGTTCACGCAGTGCGGCCGAATACGGCCTGACCGCCAACGGCGCCAGCGGTGGTGAAATGCCGAGCGCAGTGAACATGGCGGCGGGTACGTTGCCTGATGCAGAGATTCTCAAGCAACTGGGCACGGGGCTGTACATCAGCAACCTCTGGTACCTGAACTACTCGGATCAGCCGGCGGCACGCCTGACCGGCATGACGCGGTTTGCGACCTTCTGGGTTGAGAACGGCGAGATTCAGGCGCCGGTGAGTACGATGCGGTTTGATGACAGTGCGTACAGTTTGCTTGGGTCGCAGCTGGAAGCGTTGACCGAGGAGCGCGAGCTGATGTTGTCGGCCAGTACCTACAGCCAGCGGGCCACAGCGTCGGCGTTATTGCCGGGGGCGCTCGTCAGCAAACTGACCTTGACCCTCTGACCCTGATCGTTCCCACGCTCTGCGTGGGAACGATCATCTCCAACAACAAGAGGTCCCATGCCCAACCGCCCGCCTCTCGACGCTGTCACCGCCCGCTGGGTGCCGTGGGTCGTCGCCATCGCGTTCTTCATGCAATCCCTCGACGGGACCATCCTCAACACCGCCCTGCCCGCCATGGCCCGAGACTTGGCCGAAGACCCGTTGCGCATGCAGGGCGTGATCATCGCCTACATGCTCACCGTCGCCTTGCTGATCCCTGCCTCGGGCTGGATCGCCGACCGTTTCGGTACCAAGAAAATCTTCTTCAGCGCGATCCTGCTGTTCAGCCTCGGCTCGTTGCTCTGCGCACTGTCGAGCACCCTGAGCCTGCTGATTGGGGCACGGGTGATTCAGGGCCTGGGCGGTGCGCTGATGTTGCCGGTCGGGCGACTCGTAGTGTTGCGCGCCTACCCTCGCTCGGAGCTGGTGCGGATCATGGGCTTCATCACCATTCCCGGATTGCTCGGCCCGTTGATCGGCCCGACCATGGGCGGCTGGATGGTGGAATATCTGACCTGGCACTGGATCTTCCTGATAAACCTGCCGGTGGGCGCCGTCGGTTGTTACGCGGTGTGGAGATTTATCCCCGACCTGCGCGGCACCGAACGCACCCGCTTCGATAGCCTGGGGTTTTTACTGTTCGGCGCGGCGATGGTGCTGATCACCATCGCCATGGAAGGTCTCGGCGAATTACACCTGCCGCACTTGCGCGTGATGCTGCTGCTGTTCGCCGGCATGGCCTGTCTGGCGGCGTATTGGTTGCGGGCCGGGCACATCGAAAATCCGCTGTTCGCACCGTCGTTGTTCAAGACCCGGACGTTTGCCGTGGGCATCCTCGGCAACCTGTTCGCCCGACTGGGCAGCGGCGCCCTGCCGTTTCTCGTGCCGTTGCTGCTGCAAGTGGCGCTGGGTTACTCGCCGTCCCAGGCCGGGATGAGCATGTTGCCGCTGGCGGCGGCAGCGATGGTCGCCAAGTCGGTGGCGCGACCGCTGATCGAACGTTTGGGCTATCGCATCGTGCTGACCGGCAATACGTTGGCGCTGGGGCTAATGCTGGCGAGCATGGGCCTGGTCAGCGAGCAAACGCCGTACTGGCTGCTGTTGGTGATGCTATCGATTCTGGGGGCGATCAACTCCTTGCAGTTCACCGCAATGAACACCGTAACCCTGATCGACCTCGACGACGCCAGCGCCAGCAGCGGCAACAGCTTGCTGTCGGTGGTCGCGCAATTGTCCCTGAGCCTTGGCGTTGCCTGTGCCGGCGCCTTGCTTGGTGGATTCACCGCAGAAGTTGGCAACGACGGCGTGAACACGGTTTTGGGCGCGTTCCAGCTGACCTTTGTAACGGTCGGGATCATGGCGATGCTGGCCGCGACGATCTTCTCGCAGCTTTCACCAAAGGATGGCCGACGGATGGTCAGCCGCGAGCACGATATAGAGCACTGATTTGTAGCAGCTGCCGAGGCACGAGGCTGCGTTGCGTGTCCGCAGGACCGCCCCCGGGGGCCGCTTCGCAGCCCAACGCAGCCTCGTGCCTCGACAGCTGCTACGACTATTCGTCCAGAATTTGCAGGTAGAGAGAGCGAGGCTGGTACACTGCGCGACATTTTGTTTTGCAGGCCAGTCCCGTGACCACCATCGCCACCGCTTTTAATACTTTGCCGCTGTCCGCCGCCATGCTGGCTAACCTCGACTCTTTGGGTTATGCCGAGATGACGCCGATCCAGGCGCAAAGCTTGCCGGTGATCCTCAAGGGGATGGACCTGATCGCCCAGGCCAAGACCGGCAGCGGCAAGACCGCCGCCTTCGGTATCGGCCTGCTGAACCCGATCAATCCGCGCTTCTTCGGTTGCCAGGCGCTGGTCATTTGCCCGACACGTGAGCTGGCTGACCAGGTCGCCAAGGAACTCCGTCGTTTGGCCCGAGCCGAAGACAACATCAAGATCCTGACCTTGTGTGGCGGCGTGTCCTTCGGCCCGCAGATCGGCTCTCTGGAGCATGGCGCGCACATCATCGTCGGCACCCCGGGCCGCCTTCAGCAGCACCTGCGCAAGGGTTCGCTGATTCTCCATGGCCTGAACACGCTGATCCTCGACGAAGCCGACCGCATGCTCGACATGGGTTTCTACGATTCCATCGAAGAAATCATTGCCCAGTGCCCAGAGCGTCGCCAGACCCTGTTGTTCTCCGCCACGTACCCGACGGGCATCAAGCAGTTGGCCGCGAAGTTCATGCGCAACCCTCAGATCGTGAAGGCCGAGGCGTTCCACGACGACACGCAGATCGAGCAGCGCTTCTACGAGATTTCCCCGGAAGAGCGCATGGACGCCGTGGTCAAAGTCCTCGGGCATCATCGTCCGGCCTCCTGTGTCGCCTTCTGCTTCACCAAGCAGCAGGTTCAGGAAACTGTTGATCACCTGACCTCCAAAGGCATCTCCGCCGTCGGCCTGCACGGCGATCTGGAACAGCGTGACCGCGACCAGGTACTGGCCATGTTCGCCAACCGCAGCACCTCGGTGCTGGTTGCTACCGACGTCGCCGCTCGCGGCCTGGACATCGATGCGCTGGACATGGTGATCAACGTCGAACTGGCCCGTGATTCGGAAATCCACATCCACCGTGTTGGCCGTACCGGTCGTGCTGGTGAGAAAGGTATTGCGATCAGCCTGGTCGCACCGTCCGAAGCGCACCGCGCCCAAGCCATCGAGCTACTGCAGAAGTCGCCGTTGAGCTGGGATCAGCTGGACAACCTCAAATCCCAGGGCGGCGCACCGCTGCTGCCGGTGATGAGCACGCTGGTCATCGGCGCTGGCCGTAAAGACAAGGTGCGTCCGGGCGACATTCTTGGCGCATTGACCGGTGATGCTGGCATTCCGGGCGCTCAGGTTGGCAAGATCGCGATTTTCGATTTCCAGGCTTATGTGGCTGTGGAACGCGGGATCGCCAAGCAAGCCTTGCAGCGCCTGAATGACGGCAAGATCAAAGGCCGTTCGCTGCGCGTGCGGATCCTGTAAGAGATCGTCTGGCTGACAGAGATCAAATGTGGGAGCGGGCTTGCTCGCGAAGGCGGACTGACAGACAACATCCATGTTGAATGTTCTGGCCCCTTCGCGAGCAAGCCCGCTCCCACATTGGTTTGTCGGTGAATTTGAATTTTGTGTGAGGACACCGTTTTGCGCTCTACCAAAGTCGTGATCATTGGCGCTGGCGCCGCAGGTTTGATGTGTGCGCTGACCGCCGCCGGGCGCGGGCGCAAGGTGATGTTGCTCGACCATGCGAACAAGGCCGGCAAGAAAATCCTGATGTCGGGCGGTGGCCGCTGCAATTTCACCAACATGTACACCGAACCGAGCAATTTCCTCTCGCAGAACGAGCACTTCTGCAAATCCGCCCTGGCTCGATACACCCAGTGGGATTTCATCGGCATGGTCGCCAAACACGGCGTGCCGTACCACGAGAAAAAACTCGGCCAGCTGTTCTGCGATAACAAATCCAGCGACATCCTTGAAATGCTGCTCAACGAGTGCGATCAGGTCGGCGTCAGCCTGCATCTGGACACCTCGATCCAGCACATCGAGAAAATGGAAAGCGGCTACCTGCTGCAAACCACCCTCGATCAGATCACCTGCGAATCGTTAGTGATCGCCACTGGCGGCTTGTCGATCCCGACGCTGGGCGCCACTGGTTTCGGTTATCAGGTGGCCAAGCAGTTCGGCCACGACTTGCTGCCGACCCGCGCCGGGCTGGTGCCGTTCACCATTACCGATCAGCTCAAGGAGCTTTGCACCGAACTGTCCGGTACGTCGGTGGATTGCCTGGTGAGCTGCAATGACCAGAGTTTCCGCGAAAACATCCTGTTCACCCACCGCGGCCTCAGTGGTCCGGCGATTTTGCAGATTTCTTCGTTCTGGGAATCCGGTGATACGGTTGAGATCAATCTGATGCCGGACCACGACGTGCCGAGCTGGCTGCAACAGCAGCAAGCCGAACGTCCGAACAGCGAGCTGAAAACCCTGCTCGGGGAAATCTTCACCAAGAAGATGGCCAACCTGCTGGCAGACAACTGGTTCGTCTCCAAACCGATGAAGCAGTACACCCACGCGGAAATTGCCGACATCGCCGAAAAACTGGCAAGCTGGAAAGTGGTGCCGGCCGGTACTGAAGGCTATCGCACCGCTGAAGTGACATTGGGCGGCGTCGATACCAACGAGGTGTCGTCCAAGACCATGGAATCGCTGAAAAGCCCCGGCCTGTATTTCATCGGCGAAGTGCTCGACGTCACCGGGCATCTGGGTGGTTTCAACTTCCAGTGGGCCTGGGCCTCCGGCTACGCTGCCGCGCAATTCGTCTGATCGACCGCGTTATCTTTTCCCCCTGTAGGAGCCGAGCTTGCTCGCGATAGCGGTCTGACCGCCAACATCATTGTTGAATGTTAATCCGTCATCGCGAGCAAGCTCAGCTCCTACATTTAGGGAAGGCTCGCCAGGGAAGGAACAGATTTTGCTGTCAGATGTGATCGGCGCCATTGCGTCGGCGTCATTACTGGCTCAATTTAGCGTCATTGCCTCGGAAGGCCCTCGCACTTCATGTCATCGACCCCCTTAAGTCAGTCTCTGCGTCGCCTCTGGGCGCTGGATAAATTCAGCTACAGCGTGCGGGTATTCATCGCCCTGACCGGCAGCATGGCGCTGTGTTGGTACAAGGATGAAATGGGGCTGCTGATCCCGCTGTTCCTCGGGATCATCGCCAGCGCCCTGGCCGAGACCGACGACAGTTGGCAAGGCCGCCTTAACGCACTGGCCGTGACGCTGGTGTGCTTCAGCGTCGCCGCCCTCTCCGTCGAGTTGCTCTTCCCCTACCCCATCATTTTTGTCATCGCCCTGGCCCTGGCCAGTTTCGGCCTGACCATGCTCGGCGCCTTGGGTGAACGCTATGGCGCGATTGCCTCGGCAACGTTGATTCTGTCGGTCTATACCATGATCGGCGTGGACCAGCGCGGCGGTGCAGTCACCGATTTCTGGCACGAGCCAGTGCTGCTGGTGGCCGGTGCGGCCTGGTACGGTTTGCTCTCGGTGCTGTGGCAGGCGATGTTTTCCAATCAGCCGGTGCAGCAAAGCCTGGCGCGGTTGTTCCGTGAACTGGGTTTTTACCTGAAGCTGAAATCGTCGCTGTTCGAGCCGATCCGGCAGATGGACGTGGAAGCGCGTCGACTGGAACTGGCGCAGCAAAACGGCCGTGTCGTGGCCGCACTGAACGCCGCCAAGGAAATCATCCTGCACCGGGTCGGCAACGGTCGACCGGGCTCGAAACTCAGCCGTTACCTGAAGCTGTACTTCCTCGCTCAGGACATCCACGAGCGCGCCAGTTCCTCGCACTACCCTTACAACGCCCTCGCCGATGCCTTCTTTCACAGCGACGTGATGTTCCGCTGTCAGCGCTTGCTGCGCCAACAAGGCAAGGCCTGCCGGGCGCTGGCCGAGTCGATTCAGATGCGCCAGCCGTTCATCTATGACGCGAGCTTCGCCGAAGCCCTGAGCGACCTGCACGCCTCCCTCGAACATTTGCGCATTCAGAGCAACCCGGCGTGGCGCGGATTGCTGCGTTCGTTGCGGGCATTGGCGGCCAACCTCGGCACGCTCGATCGTTTGCTCAGCGACGCCAGCAACCCCGATGCCTTGGCCGACGCCACCGACAGCAGCCTGCTCGACCGTTCGCCCCGTAGCCTCAAGGATGTGTGGATTCGGTTACGCACGCAGCTGACACCGACGTCATTGCTGTTCCGTCACGCACTGCGTTTGCCCCTGGCCTTGAGCATCGGCTACGGGATGGTGCATTTGATCCACCCGTCTCAGGGTTACTGGATCATCCTCACCACACTGTTTGTCTGCCAGCCAAACTACGGCGCCACCCGCCGCAAACTCGGCCAACGAATCATCGGCACCGCCATCGGCCTGACCGTGGCCTGGGCGCTGTTCGATCTGTTCCCTAATCCCTTGGTCCAGTCATGCTTTGCGATCGCCGCCGGGGTGGTGTTCTTTATCAATCGCACCACCCGCTACACCTTGGCGACGGCCGCGATCACCTTGATGGTGCTCTTCTGCTTCAACCAGGTCGGGGATGGTTACGGGCTGTTCCTGCCGAGGTTGTTCGATACCTTGCTCGGCAGCCTGATCGCCGGGCTGGCGGTGTTCCTGTTCCTGCCGGACTGGCAGGGCCGACGCCTGAACAAAGTGCTGGCCAACACCCTCACGTGCAACAGCATTTACCTGCGCCAAATCATGCAGCAATACGCCGCTGGCAAAAGCGACGACCTGGCGTATCGCCTGGCCCGACGCAATGCGCACAACGCCGACGCGGCACTGTCGACGACGCTCGCCAACATGCTGATGGAACCGGGGCATTTCCGTAAGGAAGCGGATGTCGGGTTCCGCTTCCTGGTGCTGTCGCACACTTTGCTCAGTTATTTGTCCGGACTGGGCGCACACCGGGAAACCCAGCTACCGCCCGACGTGCGCGAGCATTTGATCGACGGTGCCGGCGTGAAACTGGCCGCCAGCATCGATGAAATTGCCCAAGGGTTGGCGAGCAAACTGCCGATTGCGATTCAAAGCGATGAGGAAGAGGCACTGGCCAACACGCTTGAACAGATGCCGGACGAACTTGATGAAGGCCAACGGCTGGTGCAGACGCAATTGGCATTGATGTGCCGTCAGCTTGGGCCATTGCGGACGTTGGCAGCGCACCTCATCAAGGAAACGAGTGAGGATTGAGATGTGTGATGGCTGAGCGGGCCTCTTCGCGAGCAAGCCCGCTCCCACATTAGATCTCTGTCGTACACAAAATCTGTACCCACTGCAGATCAAATGTGGGAGCGGGCTTGCTCGCGAAGGGGCCATCAACCACACCTTACAGTCCGTGCTGTTTCATCAACCGCTGATAACTCCCATCCACTTTCATTGCCGCGATCTCGCGGTCGAAACCGGCGACGATCTGTTCATGCCTGGGGTTCTTCAGGCTGACCAGGATGTGCAGGCTGTTCTCGCTCAATGGCTTGGGCAAAAACTCCACGGCATTGCGCACCTTGGATGATTCCCGAGCCAGGTAATAACGCGCGACGTATTCGTCTTCCAGCGTCAATTTGACCCGGTTGGCGGCGACCATGCGCACCGCCATGGAGAAGCTGTGCACCGGGACTTTCTGCAGCGCTACGTCGTCATCGAACTCTGTCGAATAGGCATAACCGCGCACCACCGCAATCGGGTAGGCATGCAGTTGTTCCAGGTTGTTGTATTCGATCGGCGTATCTTTGCGCTTGAGAAAGCGCACCCGGTTGAGCAGGTATTCGCCGGAAAACTGGCCAAGCTTCGTACGATCGTCGGTGTACCAGGCGTTGACCAACACGTCGTATCGACCCTCGCCAACCCCCAGCAAGGCCCGCGCCCAAGGCACTTGTTCAAAGTCACTGGCATAACCGGCCCGGGCCAGTGCTGTGCTGACGATGTCCGTAGCCAAGCCACCGTTGACCAGCGTGGCGTCGGTAAAGGGCGGCCAGGCATCGGCTACCAATCGCAGCTTTTCCGCTGTCGCGCTTTGAGTCAGCAACAGCAATCCAATCAAAGCAAAGGCTCGATGCAATCGCGGCATGCTAGAAAATCCTTAGCGGGCGGGACGCCCGACGTGTTTTCAGCCAAAACTCCAAGGCCCCCGTACTGCCAAACCCTGGTACCAACATCAGCTCATCGAAGCCACTGCACAGCGCTTCATCTCAGATTACACAAACAAGACAAGGCCGCGCGAAATGAATGATGGCATTTTGGCCTTTGTCACAGATTTCTCTGCCATACAGACATCTTTCGCCTGGGCGCTTAGTATCGGAGCGACGAAGTTCAAGGAGTGTGAAGATGACAATCGATTGGGTCTGCAAACACCACAGCGATCTGGGTAAAGAACAGCTGTACGCCATTCTGCAGCTTCGTGCAGAGGTGTTTGTCGTTGAGCAGAAATGCGTCTATCAGGACATCGATGGCCAGGATCTGGAAGGTGACACCTGCCATTTAATGGCTTGGGACGGGGATCGGCTAGTGGCGTACCTGCGGTTACTCGACCCGGAGTTGCAGGGTGGCGACGTGGTCATCGGGCGGGTGATCATTGCCCCTCAAGCGCGCGGCACAGGGCTGGGGCATGAGTTGATGGCACAGGCGCTGAAACAGGTTGAAAAGCGCTGGCCTGAAGTACCGATCTATCTCTCGGCCCAGGCGCATTTGCAGGGGTATTACGCTAAATACGGATTTGTGGTGGCGGGCGAGGAATTTCTCGAAGATGACATTCCGCATATCGGGATGCGCCGTCCGTAATGATCGTTCCCACGCTCTGCGTGGGAATGCAGCCCGGGACGCTCCGCGTCCCTGCCGAAGCGGACGCAGAGCGTCCATTGAGGCATTCCCACGCAGAGCGTGGGAACGATCGGGGTCGGTAATTCAGGGGTACTCAAGCACCGCTTTGATCTGCCGAAGATTACGCTCGATCCACCCCCGATCTATCGCCCCCCACTCGCGAATCCGATAGCGCCCGGCATGATTGCGCGCACCCTCTTCCTGCTGGAACTCGCAAACAATATCCAGATCCGCCAACGCTGCGATGGTGTCCTGCGCCGTACGCCGGGGCATGCCGGTGACTTCGGTCAACGCCGGGACGCTACTGGCCAGCCCGCTATCAATCAGGTACGCCACGTACAACCGACGATAGAAGCTGCTCTTGGTCTTGCTTACATCCATCTAAACACTCCCGGTTGCGATATTTTGATCTCTATTGCATATCCCGCCACGTCAGGTACACCCGCACATCGAACTCCACCTGGTGATACCCCGGCAACATGTGTTCGCAAAGCTTGTAGAACGCCTTGTTGTGATCCGACTCTTTGAAGTGCGCCAGTTCATGCACCACGATCATTTTCAGAAACTCGGCAGGTGCATCCTTGAACAATGACGCAACACGAATTTCTTTCTTGGCCTTGAGCTTGCCGCCCTGCACTCGGGATATCGCGGTGTGCAAACCGAGGGCGCGGTGGGTCAGGTCGAGGCGGTTGTCGAACAACACCTTATCGATGGCCGGGGCGTTACGCAGGTATTCCTGCTTGAGGTCCAGCGTATAGGTGTACAACGCCTTGTCGCTCTGTACCCGGTGTTTTTCCGGGTAACGCTGGCTCAGGTAGTCGCCCAGACGACCGTCGGCGATCAGCTGGCGCACTTGGTCCTGCAGCGCGGCGGGATAGGCCTGGAGGTATTTCAACGCGGTCATTGGGGCGGCAACACGATTCACGAAAAGGTCGCCAGTGTAGCGAATTCAGCCGGTCAGCGTGTTCCAGTCGAACGGCTGCACGAAGTCGCCGACGTCCTCGGCCATCATCGGCCGTGCGACCAGAAACCCTTGCGCGTACTCGCAACCATTGGCTTGCAGCCATCGATATTGCGCAACGGTTTCCACCCCTTCGGCAATCACCAGCATCCCGTACTGCTTGCACAGCTCGATCACATTGCGCACCAGCACCGCATCGCGTGAGGACTCCAGAAGCCGGGCAATCAAATGCCGGTCGAACTTGAGCGTGTCCAACTCCAGATCGCGCAGATGAGACAGCGAACACGGCCCGGAACCAAAGTCATCCAGGGCCACTCGCACACCCAGGTTACGCAGCAGGCGCAGCTGTTTACGGGTTTCCTCGGGGTTTTGCATCAAGGCCTCTTCTGTGACCTCGACTTCCAGATGGCGCGCCTGCAAACCATGGCGCTCCAGCACCTGGCGCAACTCGGTGACCAGATTGGGCATGCCGAACTGCGTGCTGCTCAAACTGACGCCCAGAACCAGGTCGTCGGCAAACACGGTTTCCCAGGCTTTTCGCTGGCTCGCCCCTTGTTGATAGATCCAGCTGCCCAGGTGGCTGATCAACCGCGCCTCTTCCAGCAATGGCAAAAACAGCCCCGGTGGTACATCGCCGACGCTCGGGTGCTGCCAGCGGATCAGCGCTTCGAACCCGCGAATCTGCCCACTGGCAATCGCCACCTGAGGTTGATACACCAAATTGAAATCACGGTTCTCGATCGCCGCGCGCACACTTTCTTCGAGCATCAGCCGCGAGCGCGCCCGGCCGTTCATTTCGTGATCGTAGAAACGATATTGCTGACGACCGGCGCGCTTGGCTTCGTACATGGCGATGTCAGATGCGCGCAACAAACCGTCAAGATTGGAGCCGCAATCCGGGTACGTCGCAATGCCGATGCTGGCGCCCAACGCGATATCCAGACCATCGATCTGCTGACAGATCGACACCCGCTCAATCAGCTTCTCGGCAATCTTTGCCGCTTGCTCGGGAAACTCCAGATCCAGCAAAGCGGTGAACTCATCACCGCCCATGCGCGCCAGAATGTCGAAGGGCCGCAGACAGGCCTTCAACTGCTCGGACACCCAACGCAGCACCCGGTCGCCAACATCGTGACCGAGGGAATCGTTGACCCGTTTGAAGCCGTCGAGGTCCAGATACAGCAGCACCCAGGCGCTATCGGAGCGGTCGCCACGCAACAGCAGGTTTTCCGCCGTCTGGTAAAAGCCACGACGATTGAGCAGCCCGGTCAATGGGTCAGTGACGGCCTGGAACTCCAGTTGCTGATGCAGATGGCGCACCACCGACATGTCCAGCACCGTCACCACCATCGCATGTTGCTCGCTGGGCAACGGCGCGCAGGACAGCGCCACGGGCACCTGCTGGCCGGGCGCCGTACGCAGCAATGCATCATGCAGGCGCAGGATTTCGCCGCGTTTGTAACCGGCGAGCAGCTCGGAGTCAGCCCAGATCGGGATGTGCGGATTTTGCAGGAAATCCAGGAACTCTTTGCCTTGCAGGTCTTGCAACGTGGCATTGAGCAGCCGCGACATCGCTGGATTGGCAAAGCGGATCAGACCGTCCTCACCGACCACCAGGATGCCTTCGGCGGCATTGTCGAGCACCGAGGCATTAAACGCGCGCGCGACCTCCAGATCGTGGCTCAGGCGCTGCAACGCACGGCGATTGCGCTGATGCTCGAGCAGCGCCTGGACTTTGGGCTTGAGAATTTGCGGGTCGAACGGTTTGAACAGGTAATCCACCGCGCCGCTGGCATAGCCCTTGATCACGGCGTCCTGGGACTGTTCGTTGGCGGTAAGGAAAATGATCGGCGTGAGGCAGGTTCGTTGGCTGCCGCGCATCAGGCGTGCCACTTCAAAACCGTCCATGTCCGGCATCTGCACATCCAGCAGCACCAGGTCGACATCGTGTTCGAGTAACAGACTCAGCGCCTCGAAGCCCGAGGCGGCGGTGATGACCTGCCAGTCCTGGCGCTGCAACAACGCGCGCATGCTGATCAGGTTTTCAGGGTAATCATCAACGATTAAAAGAATTGAGTTGGTTTCAGCTGGCGTGGGTTGCGCGCATTCCATGCTGCTTCTCTTATGCGGGACGTCAGGCCGGTTTCTCGTGAAAACCGGACAAATACTAAGCCTTCACTCTAGACCGGGTTCCGCAAAAGCAGAAGCTATCAGTACGCCATCATTTAACCAAAGCGTCCATTTGCCGACTAACGGTCGGCGCCACAGCCCTCTAAAACCGGGAAAGATGGCATTTCGACAGGATGTTGGCGTCAACGATCTGCCAGACGGGCATTAACAAACATGCCTTCTACGCTTATAAAGACAGCCCTCCAAGTCGCGTGCTAGAGCTTCTGGCACGTACGTGCAGTAAAAAATCCGTGGAAGCTTTTGTCTATGATCGATCTCGCAACCTGGAACCTCAGCGTTCCTGTCGGCAATCCGCCGTACACCGTTGAAACGTCAAAACTGGTGGATGGCTTCAAGGACCAATACTTCCACTCCGACACCGGCACCTTGTTTTTCTGGACCCCGGTCACCGGTTCTACCACTGAAAACGCAAAGTATCCCCGCACCGAACTTCGCGAAACCTACAGCAATGGCACCCTGAAAAACTGGCTCTACCCGGACGCCGACAATACCCTGCGTGCCACCCTGGCCGTGAACCAGGTACCGACCTCGGGCAAGATCGTCATTGGCCAGATCCACGCCTATGAAAGCCAGAAGCCCATGGTGAAGCTCGAGTATCAGTACAGCACCACTACGCAGTCAGGCAACCTCGTCGCCAAGGTGCGTATGCGCCCTGATGACGATGACGCACGGATAATCACCATTGCTACCGGGGTGAAACTGGATCGGGAGTTCAACTACCTCATCCACCTGAGCCCGGGCGGCGCGCTGGGCATCAGTGCGGCGGGCTACCAGTGGAACACCGAAATCAGCAAGACCTGGAGCGTCAAGCCGCTGTACTTCAAGGCAGGGGCTTATGTGCAGGACAACACCGGGTACACCAGTGAAGGCGGAAAAGTGACGTTCAGCAAGCTGGATATTGATCACGATAAGTAGCCTCCTCACTCTGATCGTTCCCTCGCTCTGCGTGGGAATGCATCCCGGGACGCTCCGCGTCCCATCCAGAGCCGAACGCGGAGCGTCCGTTGAGGCATTCCCACGCAGAGCGTGGGAACGATCTGAAAGAGTCAGTAGTCAATTTTCAGGCAATAAAAAACCCGCATCTCTGCGGGTTTTTTAATACCGGTAGTAACGCTGAAGGCTTAGTTGACCTTAGCGTTCAACTCACCTTTCAGGTAACGCTGGTACATCGCTTCCAACGAGATCGGCTTGATCTTCGAAGCATTACCCGCAGTACCAAACGCTTCATAACGTGCGATACACACATCACGCATCGCAGTCACGGTCGCGCCGAAGAATTTACGCGGATCAAACTCGCTCGGGTTGGTGGCCATCAGGCGACGCATCGCACCGGTGGACGCCAGGCGCAGGTCGGTGTCGATGTTGACCTTGCGCACGCCGTGCTTGATGCCTTCGACGATTTCTTCAACCGGTACGCCGTAGGTTTCTTTGATGTCGCCGCCGTACTGGTTGATGATCGCCAGCCAGTCTTGCGGAACCGAAGACGAACCGTGCATCACCAGGTGGGTGTTCGGGATGCGTTTGTGGATTTCTTTGATGCGGTCGATGGCCAGCACGTCGCCGGTAGGCGGCTTGGTGAACTTGTACGCGCCGTGGCTGGTGCCGATGGCGATGGCCAGGGCGTCGACTTGAGTGCGTTTTACGAAGTCAGCGGCTTCTTCCGGGTCGGTCAGCATTTGGCTGTGATCCAGAACGCCTTCGGCGCCGATGCCGTCTTCTTCACCGGCCATGCCGGTTTCCAGCGAACCCAGGCAGCCCAGCTCGCCTTCTACCGATACGCCACAGGCGTGAGCCAGGGCTACAGTTTGTTGGGTGACGCGGATGTTGTAGTCGTAGTCGGTCGGGGTCTTGCCGTCTTCGCCCAGGGAACCGTCCATCATCACCGAGCTGAAGCCCAGTTGGATGGAGCGCTGGCAGACGTCAGGGCTGGTGCCGTGGTCCTGGTGCATGCACACCGGGATGTGCGGGAATTCTTCGATTGCCGCCAGGATCAGGTGACGCAGGAACGGTGCGCCGGCGTATTTGCGAGCACCGGCCGAAGCCTGGACGATCACCGGGGAGTCAGTCTTGTCAGCGGCTTCCATGATGGCGCGCATCTGCTCAAGGTTGTTGACGTTGAAGGCTGGAACGCCGTAGCCGAACTCGGCTGCGTGGTCCAGCATCTGGCGCATGCTGATAAGTGCCATTGTGTGTGTATCTCCCGGTTGAGGGTCGTTAATCGTGCCAGCCTGCCGTAGCGGCGGCGGCTATTCAAGTTATTGCAGATCGGGGGTTGCCCCGGCCTGCCAATTCGGTACAACAAAAATCCTGAGAACTGACGCTAACCCCTGTAGGAGCCGAGCTTGCTCGCGATAGCGATTTAACTGCCAACACATGTGTTGAATGTGCGGGCCTCATCGCGAGCAAGCTCGGCTCCTACAGGTTTAGCGTCGGCCTCGCGTATTACTGCGCTTTACAACCGCGGCCGATCAAATCATTGGTGGCGACCCAGTACACCAGGCCTTCCTCACCTTTTACGTGAAACGCCAGCATGTCGTTGCTGTACAGCGAACCTTCGGCGCCCGGCTCATGCTTCAAGCGGTAGACCTGATCGGCACCGCCCAGGCGAACGTCGACTTCCTTGCGGCTTTCGTCGGTGTAGCGCCAGAGCACTCTGGCCTGACTGTCGCAGGTCCAGGTGGTCCAGCTGTCCGTCGATTCGGCAGGCTTGAACAGGTTCAAATTAGCGCAACCTGCCAGCAGAGCCAGCGCCGTAACGGCGATAAAACCTTTCATCCATGTTCCTCGACTGACGGCGCACGCCGCCAGCCCTGAGTAAAGTGTCAGACCCGTCAAGGGCAGCCATGTTCCTTGGCCGGGGTCTGTGTCTCGTATTTGTCCAGGCCATCAGGCCCGGAACGCTTGTTGATCACCGGGTTGGTTTCGGCCTGCCAGTCGGCCTGGTAGCAGCCTTTGCCCTGTTCAGGCGTCTCGGGCACCTTCGGAGCTTTCGGGTTACTCCCGCAAGCTGCCAGCGACCCCGCGATAATCAACAGCGCTAACGTTTTGACCATCTGAACACTCCTTCGCCTGGTCAAATGGGCGGCCTCAGGCCTTGGCCCGGCTTTCCAGGACTTCAACGGCCGGCAGAACCTTGCCTTCGACGAACTCGAGGAACGCGCCGCCACCGGTAGAAATGTAGGAGATCTGATCGGCAACGCCATATTTATCGATGGCGGCCAGGGTGTCGCCGCCGCCCGCGATGGAGAATGCCGAGCTTTCGGCGATGGCCTGGGCCAGGACCTTGGTGCCGTTACCGAACTGGTCGAATTCAAACACGCCCACCGGGCCGTTCCACAGGATGGTTTTGGACGACTTCAGCAGCTCGGCGAAATTCGCCGCGGTCTGTGGGCCGATGTCCAGAATCATGTCGTCTGCGGCCACATCAGCGATCAGCTTGACGGTAGCGGTCGCGCTTTCAGCGAATTCCTTGGCAACCACGACATCGACCGGCAGCGGCACGCTGACCTTGGCGGCGATGGCGCGAGCAGTGTCCAGCAGGTCCGGCTCGTACAGGGACTTGCCGACCGGGTGACCGGCAGCGGCCAGGAAGGTGTTGGCAATGCCGCCGCCGACGATCAGCTGGTTGCAGATCTGGCTCAGGCTGTTCAGCACGTCGAGTTTGGTCGAGACCTTGGAGCCGGCAACAATGGCAGCCATTGGCTGAGCCGGGGCGCCCAGGGCTTTGCCCAGTGCGTCCAGTTCGGCGGCCAGCAACGGGCCAGCGGCCGCGACTTTGGCGAACTTGGCCACGCCATGGGTCGAACCCTCGGCGCGGTGAGCGGTGCCGAAGGCGTCCATCACGAACACGTCGCACAGGGCGGCGTACTGCTTGGCCAGTTCGTCAGCGTTCTTTTTCTCGCCTTTGTTGAAGCGCACGTTTTCGAACAGCACGATGTCGCCGGCCTTCACGTCAACGCCGCCCAGGTAATCGGCCACCAGCGGCACTTCACGCCCCAGAGCCTTGCTCAGGTAGTCAGCGACTGGCTTGAGGCTGTTCTCGGCCGAGAACTCGCCTTCGGTCGGACGGCCAAGGTGCGAGCAGACCATCACGGCCGCGCCTTTTTCCAGGGCCAGCTTGATGGTCGGCAGCGAGGCCAGGATTCGCGCATCGCTGGTGACAACACCGTCCTTGACTGGGACGTTGAGGTCTTCGCGGATCAGTACGCGCTTACCTTGCAGATCGAGGTCGGTCATCTTCAACACGGTCATGGGTCGCATTTCCTGGATAGCTGTTTTAGAGAGCAGGTTTTGGTTGTGGTGCAGCTGTTTGCAAATAGTGTTCTGCAACGTCCAGCATTCGATTGGCAAAACCCCATTCGTTGTCGAACCAGGCCAGGATGTTTACCAGCCGTGGGCCGGAAACTCGGGTCTGACTGGCATCGACGATGGCCGAATGTGGGTCATGGTTGAAATCACAACTGGCGTGAGGCAACTCGGTGTAGGCCAGCAAGCCTTTGAGCGGGCCAGTGGTGGCGGCCTCGCGCAAAATCCGGTTGACCTCGGTGGCGTCGGTATCGCTCACGGTCTGCATCGTAATGTCGAGGCAAGACACGTTAACCGTCGGCACCCGCACGGCTTTGGCCTGAATTCTCCCGGCAAGTTCCGGCAACAGGCGTTCGATGCCGCGCGCCAGACCAGTGGACACCGGAATCACCGACTGAAACGCCGAACGGGTGCGGCGCAAGTCTTCGTGATGGTAGGCGTCGATCACCGGTTGATCGTTCATCGCCGAGTGAATGGTGGTGATCGACACGTATTCCAGACCAATGGCCTGATCCAGCAGGCGCAACAGCGGCACACCGCAGTTGGTGGTGCAGGACGCGTTGGACACCAGCAACTCATCACCGGTCAGGCAATCCTGGTTCACGCCGTAGACGATGGTGGCGTCGACATCAGCCTCACTGGCCATCGGCTGGGAAAACAGCACCCGCGGTGCGCCAGCGTCGAGGAAACGCTGGCCGTCTTCACGGGTGTGGTAAGCGCCGGAGCACTCCAGCACCAGATCGACGCCCAGCGACGCCCAATCGATGCCTTCGGGGGTGGCACTGCGCAGGACCTTCACGCAGTCGCCATTAATATGCAGACAATCGCCGTCGACCTTCACTTCCCCGGGAAAACGCCCGTGAGTGGAGTCGAAGCGTGTCAGGTATTCGATGCTGGCCATGTCAGCCAGATCGTTGATCGCAACAATTTCAAACCCGGCCTTATCGCCTCGCTCAAACAACGCACGCAAGACGCAACGACCAATCCGGCCGTAGCCGTTGAGTGCAACTTTGTAAGGACGCGGTTGAGGCATGGGGTTCTCGATTACCGTGGTGAATCCGTTATTGCAGTGTTGGTCGGACCGACGCCTTCGCGAGCAAGCCCGCTCCCACAGGAGAACGCATTCCAATGTGGGAGCGGGCTTGCTCGCGAAAGCGGCAGTCCAGACAAAGCAACTTCTGGATCAGTCTTCCAGCAGCTCTTCAGCCTGACCCAGGATGTTTTCCAGGGTGAAACCGAACTCTTCGAACAAGGCAGGCGCAGGCGCCGACTCGCCGTAGGTGGTCATGCCGATCACGCGACCTTCCAGGCCCACGTACTTGTACCAGTAGTCCGCGTGGGAGGCTTCGATAGCGATACGGGCACTGACCTGCAGCGGCAGAACCTCTTGCTTGTAGCCGGCGTCCTGAGCATCGAACACGCTGGTGCAAGGCATCGAAACAACACGCACCTTGCGACCCTGCTCGGTCAGCTTGTCGTAGGCCTGAACCGCCAGACCGACTTCGGAACCGGTAGAGATCAGGATCAGCTCAGGCTCGCCGTCGCAATCCTTCAACACGTAACCGCCACGGGCGATGTCGGCGATCTGGAACGCATTGCGGGTTTGGTGCTGCAGGTTCTGACGCGAGAAAATCAGCGCCGAAGGGCCGTCCTTGCGTTCCAGAGCCATTTTCCAGCACACCGCCGATTCAACGGCATCGGCTGGGCGCCAGGTATCGAGGTTCGGCGTGCTGCGCAAGCTGGTCAGTTGCTCGATCGGCTGGTGAGTCGGGCCGTCTTCGCCCAGACCGATGGAGTCGTGGGTGTAGACGAACACGACACGCTGCTTCATCAGCGAGGCCATGCGCACTGCGTTGCGGGCATATTCCATGAACATCAGGAAGGTCGCGCCGTAAGGCACCAGACCGCCGTGCAGGGTCACGCCGTTCATGATCGCGCTCATGCCGAACTCGCGAACGCCGTAGTACATGTAGTTGCCGCTGGCGTCTTCAGCCGTAACACCTTTGCAACCTTTCCACAGGGTCAGGTTGGAACCGGCCAGGTCAGCGGAGCCGCCCAGCAGTTCAGGCAGCAGCGGGCCGTAGGCATTCAATGCGTTCTGGCTGGCTTTACGGCTGGCGATGGTTTCGCCTTTGGCGGCGACTTCAGCAATATAAGCCGAGGCTTTTTCAGCGAAGTCTTCCGGCAGTTCGCCGCTCAGACGACGAATCAGCTCGTTGGCCAACTCAGGGAAGGCTGCAGAGTAGGCAGCGAAACGCTGATCCCATTCGGCTTCGGCCGCGCGACCGGTTTCCTTGGCGTCCCACTCGGCGTAGATGTCGGCCGGGATTTCGAACGGACCGTGGTTCCATTTCAGCGCAGCGCGGGTCAGAGCGATTTCCGCGTCACCCAGTGGGGCGCCGTGGCAGTCTTCCTTGCCTTGCTTGTTCGGCGAACCGAAACCGATGGTGGTCTTGCAGCAGATCAGGGTTGGCTGATCGCTTTTGCGCGCAGTTTCGATCGCGATCTTGATCTCTTCAGGGTCGTGACCGTCAACGTTGCGGATCACCAGCCAGTTATAAGCTTCGAAACGCTTAGGCGTGTCGTCGGTGAACCAGCCTTCGACTTCGCCGTCGATGGAGATGCCGTTGTCGTCGTAGAAGGCGATCAGTTTGCTCAGGCCCAAAGTACCGGCCAGGGAGCCGACTTCATGGGAAATGCCTTCCATCATGCAGCCATCACCCAGGAACACGTAGGTGTGGTGGTCGACAACGTTGTGGCCCGGACGGTTGAACTGCGCCGCCAGGACTTTTTCTGCGAGGGCAAAACCAACAGCGTTGGCCAGGCCTTGGCCCAGTGGACCGGTGGTGGTTTCAACGCCCGGGGTGTAGCCGAATTCCGGGTGACCCGGGGTGCGGCTGTGCAGCTGGCGGAAGTTCTTCAGGTCTTCGATCGACAGATCGTAGCCGGTCAGGTGCAGCAGCGAGTAGATCAACATCGAGCCGTGACCGTTGGACAGCACGAAGCGGTCACGGTCGGCGAACGATGGATTGCTCGGGTTGTGCTTCAGGTAGTCACGCCAAAGTACTTCGGCGATATCCGCCATACCCATAGGGGCACCGGGATGGCCGCTGTTGGCTTTTTGCACGGCATCCATGCTGAGGGCACGAATGGCGTTGGCACGCTCACGACGGCTGGGCATCGCTGTTCTCCTGCGGATATTGAATCGAGAGTGAATAAAACGAAACGGAAAAAAGGCGAGCATTTTCCCTCACCCACCCGCCTCGGGGCAATGACAGATAGTCATCTGAAGGCGTTTTTCCGGTGGATAAAGTCGCATTCGCCTGATGAAACCTTTCCGCTGACGATTTGTAGAGTGACCCTTTCCCCGAGAAGTGCCATCTATCGAGCAATATCAAAACTTTTTGATATTGCTCTTGCGGTGTTTTCTGACCGTCACTAGACTGCTGGCCTTATGAATTTACGTGTGCCTTCCATTCGACATGACGATTGCGATGAGCTGGCGGCCCTGTGCAAGGCCGGCGGCGATCCTCTGCGGCTGAATGTATTGCGCGCGCTGGCCAACGATTCGTTTGGCGTACTGGAGCTGGCGCAGATCTTTGGCATCGGTCAGTCCGGCATGAGTCATCACCTCAAGGTATTGGCCCAGGCTGAACTGGTGGCGACGCGCCGTGAAGGCAACGCGATTTTCTACCGTCGCGCCCTGCCCCACACCGACCTGCTGGGTGGCAAGCTGCATGCCGCGCTACTGGAAGAAGTGGACAACCTGACCCTGCCTGCCGAGGTGCAGTCACGGATCGCTCAGGTCCATGGGCAACGAGCGGCGGCCAGCCAGGACTTTTTCTCACGGGTCGCGGAGAAGTTTCGCGCCCAGCAAGACTTGATCGCCGGTCTGCCGCAATACCGCGAAAGCGTGGTGGCATTGCTCGACAAGCTGAGTTTCAGCGAAGGCGCCACGGCCATCGAAGTCGGCCCCGGCGACGGCGCTTTTCTGCCGGAACTGGCGCGCCGCTTCACCCAGGTCACGGCGCTGGACAACAGCCCGGCGATGCTCGAACTGGCGCGCCAGGTTTGCGAACGTGAAACGCTGGCTAACGTCAGCCTGCAATTGGCCGATGCATTGAACGGTGTCCGCCTCAAGGCTGACTGCGTTGTACTGAACATGGTGCTGCACCATTTCGCCGCGCCGGCCGAAGCACTCAAGCACATGGCCGACTTGCTGCAACCGGGCGGTAGCCTGCTCGTGACAGAGTTATGTAGCCACAACCAGAGTTGGGCCAGGGAGGCCTGCGGTGATCTCTGGTTGGGGTTTGAACAGGACGATTTGGCCCGTTGGGCCACCGCTGCGGGACTCGTTCCCGGGGAAAGCCTCTATGTAGGCTTACGTAATGGTTTCCAGATCCAGGTCCGCCATTTTCAGCGACCGGCTGGCGACACTCACCATCGGTAAATTCAGGAAAAAATCGAGATGAGCGAATACTCCCTCTTCACCTCCGAGTCCGTGTCCGAAGGACATCCGGACAAAATCGCCGACCAGATTTCCGATGCGGTGCTGGACGCCATCATTGCTGAAGATAAATTCGCCCGTGTAGCGGTCGAGACCCTGGTAAAAACCGGCGTTGCAATTATCGCAGGTGAAGTCACCACGTCGGCTTGGGTCGACCTGGAAGAGATCGTGCGTAACGTCATTCTCGACATCGGCTACAACAGCTCCGATGTCGGCTTCGACGGCGCCACTTGCGGCGTGATGAACATCATCGGCAAGCAGTCCCCTGACATCAACCAGGGTGTCGACCGTGCCAAGCCTGAAGATCAAGGCGCCGGCGACCAGGGCCTGATGTTCGGCTACGCCAGCAACGAAACCGACGTGCTGATGCCAGCACCGATCACCTTCTCGCACCAGCTGGTTCAGCGTCAGGCCGAAGCCCGTAAATCCGGCCTGCTGCCTTGGCTGCGCCCGGACGCCAAGTCGCAAGTGACTTGCCGTTACGAAGGCGGCAAGGTTGTCGGTATCGACGCCGTTGTACTGTCGACCCAGCACAACCCTGACGTGTCCTACAAAGACTTGCGCGAAGGCGTGATGGAGCTGATCGTCAAGCACGTACTGCCTGCCGAACTGCTGAGCAAAGACACCCAGTTCCACATCAACCCGACTGGCCAGTTCATCATCGGTGGCCCGGTAGGCGACTGCGGCCTGACCGGTCGCAAGATCATCGTCGACAGCTACGGCGGCATGGCCCGTCACGGCGGCGGCGCGTTCTCCGGTAAAGATCCATCGAAGGTTGACCGTTCGGCCGCCTACGCCGGTCGTTACGTAGCCAAGAACATCGTGGCGGCCGGCCTGGCCGAGCGTTGCGAGATTCAGGTTTCCTACGCGATCGGTGTTGCTCAGCCTACGTCGATTTCGCTGAATACCTTCGGCACCGGAAAAATCAGCGACGACAAAATCGTCAAACTGGTTCGCGAAGTATTCGACCTGCGTCCATACGCAATCACCACCATGCTCGACCTGCTGCACCCGATGTACCAGGAAACCGCTGCGTACGGCCACTTCGGTCGCACCCCGGCCACCAAGACTGTGGGCGAAGACACCTTCACCACTTTCACCTGGGAAAAGACCGACCGCGCCGATTCCTTGCGCGCTGCTGCCGGCCTGTAAGACTTCCCCGGCGGTACCAAAAGCCCCGCACGGTTCGCCGTGCGGGGCTTTTTATTGCGCGAAAATCGAAAGATCGCAGCCTCTCGAAACACACCGAAAAACATCCTCGCTACCGACACCCGAATGCTGACTAACCTTGAAAGTATTCTCCCTGAGCAAGGACGCTCACGATGCTTCTGCGCCTGTTTTTCTGTTTTTTCCTGACCTTTCTTTGCCTGAGTTCAAACGCTACCGAGTGCCCCGACTGGCCACCCGCACGCGCCCTGGACGAAATCACGTCACTGCAAAAACAAATCGACCTCTGGGACGACAGCTATCACCGGGGCGGCCGTTCATTGGTCGCCGATGAACTCTACGATCAGTCCCGTGCACGATTGACCGAATGGCGCACATGCTTCGACCTGGACCCATCCGCAGAACCGCTACGTACCGCGGGCGGCACGATGCCTCATCCCATCGCCCACACAGGCCTGGAAAAACTCCGCGATGGTCGCGCCATCGAAGCCTGGCTAAAAGGACGGAGTGATGTCTGGATTCAGCCCAAGATCGACGGCGTAGCGGTGACGCTGATCTACCGCAAAGGCCTGCTGACTCAGGCAATCAGCCGCGGTGACGGAATAAATGGCCAGGACTGGACGGCTTCGGCGCGCCAGATCGCCACCATCCCCCAACAATTGCCAGAGCCGCTGGACCTGCTGCTGCAAGGTGAACTCTATTGGCGCCTGACCGACCACGTACAGGCCCGTGCCGGCAGCCTCAATGCACGCGCCACAGTGGCCGGCTTGATGGCCCGCAAAAAGTTAAGCACTGAGCAAGCCGCCGGGATCGGCCTGTTTGTCTGGGACTGGCCCCAAGGCCCGGCCAGTTTGCCCGCCCGCATCGCAGTCCTGGATGAATTGGGTTTCCCGAGCACCGCAGCTTACAGCCACTCGATCAAGGAATTTGCCGACGCTGAACGCTGGCGCGATCACTGGTATCGCTCGCCCCTGCCCTTCACCAGTGATGGCATCGTCCTGCGCCAGGATCAGCGCCCATCCGCCGAGCGCTGGCAGGCTAAACCGCCTTATTGGAGCGTCGCCTGGAAATTCCCTTTTGCCCAGGCCCTGGCCGAGGTGCGCAAAGTCCATTTCAAGATTGGACGGACCGGACGAATCACCCCGGTGCTGGAACTGACACCGGTGATGCTCGATGACCGGCAGATCAAGCGAGTCAGTGTGAGTTCACTGCAACGCTGGGAAGCACTTGATATCCGGCCCGGAGATCAGGTCGCCATCAGCCTGGCAGGCCTGACCATTCCCAGGCTTGACGGTGTCATGCTGCGCAGCACCCAACGCGCTGAATTGAGCGTACCGCTGGCGGAGGACTTTCATCATTTGAGTTGCTGGCAGCCGACACCGGGGTGCGAAAGCCAATTCCTCGCCCGACTGACCTGGCTCAGCGGCAAGCAGGGACTGGCCTTGCCGCATGTCGGTCCTGGCACTTGGGAGAAACTTTTCGAAACAGGCCGTCTGAATAGCCTGCTGGATTGGTTGACCCTCGATGCTCAAGAGCTTGCTAACATTGACGGCTTCGGCGAACGCAGCAGCGCTCGTCTTTTAAACAGTTTCAACAGTGCCCGACAACGCCCTTTCACACGCTGGCTCAAAGCCCTGGGTTTACCGCCGACCGGTCAGGCGCGGCTTGCCGACTCATGGCAGGAACTGGCACAACGAAATATCGAACAATGGCAGGCAGAAGCCGGCATCGGCCCGGGACGCGCAGCGCAATTGAGCGCATTTTTCCGCGACCCGCAGGTCCTGGCATTGAGTGAAACATTACGTGTTGCGGGGATTGACGGCTTTTAGCGGTCGGCGATGCCCGCCAACCCGGGAACCCAATGGTGCCGCTGGGCTCAAACACCCCATCGTCACATCGACCCGATCGCTTTTTCACATGGAGCTTTTATGAAACTTCTTTCACCGCTCGCCCTGTTGACCCTTTGCAGCGTGCTGGCCGCTCCACTGATGGCCGCCGAAGAAGCTCCGGGCCTGACCGGCTGCGCCGCAAAGAAGCAAGGCATCATCAATCAGATTGAACTGGCCAAGTCTCACGGTAACGCCGATCAGCAGGCAGGCCTTGAAACGGCCCTGAGCGAAGTCACTGCTCATTGCACCGATGCTTCCCTGAAGAAAGAACGGGAGAACAAGGTGCTCGATGCCAAGCACGACGTCAGCAAGCGTCAGGCTGATCTGGACAAGGCCATGAAGAAAGGCGACGCCGAGAAGATCAACAAGCGCAAAGACAAACTCGCCGAGTCCCGCAAGGAACTGCAGAACGCACTCGATGAGCTGGATAAGTAAGTCCCCGGCTGAGCGACGGAGCTCTGGTGGTGATCGTTCCCACGCTCTGCGTGGGAATGCAGCCCGTGACGCTCCGCGTCACTGGACGCGGAGCGTCCCTAGAGGCATTCCCACGCAGAGCGTGGGAACGATCGATCAGCTCAGGAATCAGTGATCCCGGAACTCTTTATGGCAGGCACTGCAGGCATCTTCGACCTTCTGCACCGCTGGCCCAAGGTTACTGACCTTGTAAGGCTGGACCTTGCTGGCAATCACCAACTCACCGGTGGCGGCTTCAAGGGTGCGAGCCATGTCCTGAAAGTGTTCCTGCTTCTGCCAGACATCGCTCTTGGCGCTGGTGTGATCTTCTTCGCGCACCTGCGGAAAATGTTTCCAGGGCTCACGGGACAACGCATCGAGCTTCACGGCACCGTCAGCGAATTTCGGACCGTCAAACGGGATGCGGCCACGCAACATGCCGCCCAGGTCTTCGCCGGTCTTGAGCATTTGCTTGAAGATCGCCTTGCGCTGGCCCAGCGGCGAGTTGGGATCGACGCCACCGCAGGCAGACAACGTCAGGCAGGCCAGCAATACAACAGAAAGTCTTTTAAGAGTCATGGTGGCTTCAGGTCACGGGAAACGGCGGCCAGTATCCTCGCGTCATCGGCAAAGACCAATAGCCCTATTATCAATACGGGTTGCTTGAGCGCATGGAGCACTCAGGCAACCGACAAAGGAATTACTCCATGAACAGCCGTTTCAAGGCATGGCGTCACAACCTCGCCTGGACCCTTCCGATGGTGGCCGTGCTTGCGGGCTGCACCGGTGGCGACAACAACAAACCGAAAACCCACGCCCTGGCGACCTACTCCAGCGCCACGTGGGAAGCACTTCCGACGGTGTCCGACAACGACCTGGTCGCCGGCTTCGGTTCGTGGCGCAGCGCCTGCACCCGACTTAAGGCCGACCCGGTCTGGGGCTCGACGTGTGCGGCTGCCGCCAACGTGCCACAAACCGCCAGCGACATTCGCGGCTTCCTCAAGCAGAACCTCGACGTCTACGGCCTGCGCGCCGCCAATGACAATCCCAACGGCTTGATCACCGGCTATTACGAGCCGGTCTACCCCGGCAGCCTGACCCAGACTGAAGTGGCGAACATCCCGGTGTACGGTGTGCCCGAGGACATGATCATCGTCTCTCTGGACAGCATTTATCCGGAACTCAAAGGCAAACGCCTGCGCGGACGACTCGAAGGTCGCGTGCTCAAGCCTTACGACGATGCGGCCACGATTGAAACCAAAGGGGTCAAGGCACCGGTTGTCGCCTGGCTGACCGATCCGATGAACCTGCAATTCCTGCAAATCCAGGGCTCGGGTCGTATCCAGCTCGATGATGGCCGCCAGTTGCGCATTGCGTATGCCGACCAGAACGGTCACCCGTATCGACCGATCGGCCGCTGGCTGGTGGACCAGGGCGAGCTGAAAAAAGAAGAAGTGACCATGGGCGCCATCAGCAATTGGGCCAAGGCCAATCCGATGCGCATTCCGGAACTGCTGGGCAGCAACCCCAGCTATGTATTCTTCACCCGCAATCCGGACAGCAACGAAGGACCTCGCGGCTCGTTGAACGTACCGCTGACCGCAGGCTATAGCGCGGCGGTGGATCGCAAAGTGATTCCGCTGGGCAGTCTGTTGTGGTTATCGACCACTAAACCGGACGGTACCGCACTGGTACGCCCGGTTGCCGCTCAGGACACCGGCGGCGCAATTGCCGGCGAAGTCCGTGCGGACCTGTTCTGGGGCACAGGTGAGGCGGCCGGGCAATTGGCCGGCGACATGAAACAGCAGGGGCAAATCTGGATGCTCTGGCCTAAAGGCGCAGCCCTGCCTCAAGTGCCGCAAGTGACCGACAAGCTTTAAAGTCAAAAGATCGCTGGCTTAGCCAGCGATCTTTTGAGCTTGCTCTTAAACAGAAACCACAAAGAAACTGACGATCAACCCCATCCCCACCAACCACACCAGCGACCGCAAAATCGCCCAGTCCGCCAAGTAGCAAATGATGTACAGCAGCCGACTGGTGATGAACAACACCGCCAGCACATTGATCGTCACCAGTTCGGCATTGCCGGCCAGGTGCGCAACGATCACCGCCGCCGCGAACGCGGGTATCATTTCGAGACCGTTCAGATGCGCCGCATACGCGCGTCGGCCAAAACCATTCAGAGATTCAAGAAAGTCACGGGGATCATGATTGTCTTTCGGCCTGAACCCGCCACTGACCCTGGCGATGCCCGTGCAAATATAGGGCAGGACAATCGCGATCAAAATGCACCACAGAGCAACCGTCATAACGCAATCCCTTCTTCAAGTCTCAAGAGTCGAGCTCCAGTCAAAACTTCATCACCAGTATGCCGATCAGCACCAGCCCACAGGCTAAGAGCCGTGGCCTGCCGAAAGGTTCTTTCAGGTAACGCATGCCGAACAGCACCACCAGAATCACGCTGATCTCGCGCAATGCCGCCGCTTCGGCAATCGAGCCCAGCTGCATGGCCCACAGCACCAGAGCGTAGCTGAACAACACGCAAAACCCGACCGCCAACCCCAGTCGCCATTGTTCACGCCAGAACAACATGAAGGCCGGTCGCTTACGCACCAGCGCCAGTAACGGGAACGGCCAGGCGCTGAGCAACGTGACCCACACCAGGTAATCCAGCGGATGCGACCAGCGCCGCAACGCCTGGCCATCGATGAAGGTGTAGCAGCCGATACACAGGCCGATCAACGCCACTACCGGCAGCATCGACCACGGCAATCGCGCACCACCGCCGCCCTGCCAGAGCAGGCACAGCATGCCGAACGGGATGAGTAGAATCCCGAAGATCTGCTGGTTCGTCAGCACCTCCCCGGCAAAGATCAGCGTCAGTGCCAGCACCACCAGCGGCGACAAGCCACGCATCAGCGGATAGACCAGTCCGAGATCACCAACCCGATAGGCCTGGATCAGCAAATAGCGATAGAGCAACTCGAACGCCGCCGACGCCAGAATCCACGGCCAGATGTCCAGGGGTGGCAGTGCCACGAACGGCAGCATCAGCGCGACAAACAGCATTGCAACGCTGTCCATGCAGGCCACCACCAGCAGCCGTTCCGCACTGAATTTGATCAGGGTATTCCACGCCGCGTGCAACAGCGCCGCTACTAACACCAGTGCTGTTGCAAGCACGGCACACTCCTTTTGTTGACCGCCCCTCCCCTGTAGGAGCACGGCTTGCCGGCGATGGCGATCTCAAGAACGCCATCGCCGGCAAGCCGTGCTCCTACATGAAGCGGGGGAGATAATTGATTCGCCATATGTCAGCAGCTGTTTATACTGCAAGCGACCACGCCGCACTCAGTTGCGCACAGACTAATTCCAATAAATTTTTGCCACCGCCCGCTCTCGTCGAGAACGGGCGTCGGCATGCGCATGCCTGATCAGAGCGTCAAGACTACCGACAGAGACCTTGCGCATGCCACTCGCCTTGCTTGCCCTCGCTGTTGCCGCGTTCGGCATCGGCACCACTGAATTCGTCATCATGGGCTTGCTGCCCGATGTCGCCCGCGACCTCGCCGTGAGCATCCCCCACGCGGGCCTGCTGATCACCGGCTACGCCCTGGGCGTGGTGTTCGGTGCGCCGATCCTTGCGGTCGGCACCGCCAACATGCCGCGCAAAGCCACGCTGCTGGGCATGACCCTGATGTTCATCCTCGGCAACATTCTTTGCGCATTGGCGCCGAACTACACCACGCTGATGGCCGCGCGAGTGGTCACCGCGCTCTGCCACGGCGCGTTCTTCGGCATCGGTTCGGTGGTTGCCGCTGGACTGGTGGCACCCAACAAACGCGCCCAAGCGATTGCGATGATGTTCACTGGCCTGACCCTGGCCAACGTGCTAGGCGTGCCTTTGGGCACCGCGCTCGGGCAATACGCCGGCTGGCGCTCGACGTTCTGGGCGGTGTCGGTAATCGGCGTGATTGCTGCGATTGCGCAGTGGGTCTGGCTGCCGAAGGACATCGCGATGGACAAGGCCAACCTCGCCAGCGAGTTCAAAGTGCTGGGCAAGGTCAACGTGTTGTTGGCGCTGGGCATGAGTGTGCTGGCGTCGACCAGCCTGTTCAGCGTGTTCACTTACATTGCCCCCATCCTGCAAGACATCACCGGCGTCAGCCCGCATGGCGTGACCATCATGCTGCTGCTATTCGGGGTCGGATTGACCGCGGGCAGCATGCTCGGCGGTCGCCTGGCTGACAGTCGATTGCTGCCGTCGCTGGTGGGCATGGCGTTGGCCGTGCTGGTCGTGCTGGCCGCGTTCACACAGACCAGTCACTCGGTGATCCCGGCAGCAATTACGCTGGTGTTGTGGGGCATCTTCGCGTTTGCCCTGTGTCCGATTTTGCAATTACTGATCATCGATCAGGCCCATGAAGCGCCGAATCTGGGTTCAACGTTGAACCAGAGCGCGTTCAACCTCGGCAACGCGGCAGGTGCGTGGATTGGTGGACTGGTCGTCGCCAGTGGTGCGGATCTGGCGGATTTACCGTGGACCGGCGCGCTGGTCAGTGGCTTGACGGTGCTGACGGCCCTTTTCTACATCTATCTGCAACGCCGCGATGCTGCTGCGGTCAATGTGTCCGGCTGAATAACCCTGATTCCCTTGCGCGGTCAACGCCGCGCATTCTTACTACCTTCCCATCCAAAGGACCCCGGATGCTTGAACTTGTCGCTGCGTTTATCTGCCTCACCACGCTCCTCACCTACGTGAACTTCCGCTTCATCGGCCTGCCCCCGACCATCGGCGTCATGGTCACCGCGCTGATGTTTTCCCTGCTGCTGCAAGGCTTGAGTTTCATCGGCTACCCCGGTCTCGAAGAACGTGTGCAACAGCTGATCGGCCAGATCGACTTCGGCGACCTGCTGATGAACTGGATGCTGTCCTTCCTGCTGTTTGCCGGCGCCCTGCACGTCAACCTGAATGACCTGCGCAGCCATCGCTGGCCCATCGGTTTGTTGGCGACCTTCGGCGTGTTGATCGCCACCGCCGTGATCGGCAGCCTCGCCTATTACATTTTTGCCCTGCTCGGCTGGCACGTGAGCTTCCTTTATTGCCTGCTGTTCGGCGCGCTGATTTCCCCCACCGACCCGATCGCGGTGCTCGGTGTGTTGCGGACCGCCAACGCCTCCAAGCCTCTGAAAACCACCATCGTCGGCGAGTCGCTGTTCAACGATGGCACCGCTGTGGTGGTGTTCACCGTGTTGCTGGGCATCGCGCAACTCGGCGAAACACCGACCGTCGGCGCCACGGCCATGCTGTTCGCCCACGAGGCGATTGGCGGTGTGCTGTTTGGTGGGCTGATCGGCTATTTGGTGTACCTGATGATCAAGAGCATTGAGCAGCATCAGATCGAGGTGATGCTGACCCTGGCGCTGGTCATCGGAGGCTCGGCCATGGCGTCGGAATTGCACGTCTCCGCTCCGATCGCGATGGTGGTCGCGGGCCTGATCATCGGCAACCTGGGCCGCAATCTGGCGATGAACGACATGACTCGCAAGTACCTGGACGGTTTCTGGGAATTGCTCGATGACATGCTCAATGCGCTGCTATTCGCTCTGATCGGCATGGAGTTGTTGCTGCTGCCGTTCAACTGGTTGCATGTGCTGGCGGCGAGTTTGCTGGCGCTGGCGATTCTGCTCTCGCGCCTGCTGACCGTGGCGCCAGCCATCGTGCTGCTTCGGCGTTGGCGTACGGTCCCGCGCGGGACGATCCGGATTCTGACCTGGGGTGGTTTGCGCGGCGGTGTTTCGGTAGCACTGGCCCTGGCCTTGCCGCTGGGTCCGGAGCGTGACTTGCTGCTGAGCATCACCTACATCGTGGTGCTGTCGTCGATCCTGTTGCAGGGTTTGAGCATTGGCAAACTGGTCAAGCACGTGACCAAGGATGAGCCTGCGCCAGCGGCACAGGCCGAGCATCACTGACTACTTTTTGGTCTTCTGCGGGTCGGGCTCCAGGCCTTGATCCGTAGACTTCTTCGGCGGGCCGCTCTCGCTGCGAATCTGCGCATGGCTGATCAGCGCGAAGATGAAGCTGCCGCCGATGATGTTCCCCACCAGCGTCGGCCCGGCGAACACCAGCCAGAAATCCTTCCAGGGCAACTCGCCGGCAAACACCAGATACGAGACCTCGGCCGAACCGACCACGATGTGGGTGAAATCCCCCAGCGCCATGAGGTAGGTGATGAGGATGATGATCCACATCTTCGCGCTCTCCATGGACGGGATCATCCAGACCATGGTGGCGATCATCCAGCCTGACACAATGCCTTTGGCGAACATCTGACTGGCGCTGTTCTCCATGATCTTGCGCCCGATATCGAGGAAGGCCAGGTCGGTCTTGCTGTCGAAAATCGGCAGATTCAGCATCACATACGCCACCAGCAACGTGCCGCAGAGGTTGCCCACCAGCACCACCGACCACAGGCGTAGCAATCGACCGAAATTACTCAGCGTGGGCTTGGTCATGATCGGCAGCACCGCCGTCAGGGTGTTCTCGGTGAACAATTGCTGACGGGCGAGGATCACCGCGAGAAAGCCTGCGCAGTAACCGAAACTGGCGATCACCTTGAAGCCTTCGCCGTCCGGCAGACGGGAATTGAGCAGCCCCATGGCCATCAGCGACAGGCCCATGGTCAGGCCGGCTGCCAACGCCGACCACCACAAGGCGGCGACACTGCGCTCGAGTTCCTGATCGCCCTGCGTGCGGATGATTTCGTGCAGCACCGCCGCCCGTGGCGGCTGGCTCTTTTCGACGTCGTGCTGTTCTTCAGGCGAGAGGTTCGGGGTCTTGCCGTCTTTTTGCGCGTCCATAAAGCTCCTGAACCTGTGGCGTGTCATGTAGGTACGACACGCAGGGTTCGGAGCTGTTCACTGCCCTCAGAAGATCGTTCCCACGCTCTGCGTGGGAACGATCTTCAAGCTTTGCTCCTACGGGGCGATGTCATCCTTGAACTGGTCTTTGACGTACGTGATCTCGGTCCGGCCGTGCGGCGCGGGCAAACCGTCTTCACCCAGGTTGACGAAAACAATCTTCTCCACCGTCAGGATGCTTTTGCGGGTGATTTTGTTACGCACTTCGCACTTCAGGGTGATGGAGGTGCGACCGAATTCGGTGGCGGTGATGCCCAGTTCGATGATGTCGCCCTGGCGCGAGGCGCTGACGAAGTTGATCTCGGAAATGTACTTGGTGACCACACGCTGATTGCCCAGCTGGACGATGGCGTAGATCGCCGCTTCTTCGTCGAGCCAGCGCAACAGGCTGCCGCCGAACAGCGTGCCGTTGGGGTTGAGGTCTTCGGGTTTTACCCATTTGCGGGTGTGGAAATTCATATTCACTCCTGAGCGTCTTGCCGAATGATGGTGGGCATCATGGCAGAGCCCGACCTAGAGCTCTATCAAGCATCGACTATGGTCTCGATTACCGTTCAGACATTGACCAACAGAAACGCTTTGGAAGTATCGCTCACACGGCTATAATCGCCACCGTTTCAAAACGGTCATCTTCGGTTGATACCGTTTTCCCGCCACCTGTCCGAGGGGCGCTGCAGCAGGTTCGACCTGTCAGGCTCGGATGGGGCGTTGCTTGACCGTCATCGGTCAGACACTAAACGCACAACGGCGCCCATTCGCATACATTACGAATGGAGGCTCATCATGAGCGCTGTTATCACGCCTGCAGATTTTAACGATTACAAAGTTGCCGACATGTCCCTGGCTGCCTGGGGCCGTCGCGAAACCATCATCGCCGAATCCGAAATGCCAGCCCTGATGGGTCTGCGCCGCAAATACGCCGGTGAGCAGCCGCTCAAAGGCGCGAAGATCCTCGGCTGCATCCACATGACCATTCAGACTGCCGTGCTGATCGAAACCCTGGTTGCCCTGGGTGCCGAAGTACGTTGGTCGTCCTGCAACATTTTCTCGACTCAGGACCAGGCTGCTGCCGCTATCGCCGCTGCCGGTATCCCGGTTTTCGCCTGGAAAGGCGAAACTGAAGAAGAGTACGAGTGGTGCCTGGAGCAAACCATCCTCAAAGATGGCGCGCCTTGGGATGCCAACATGATCCTCGACGACGGCGGCGACCTGACCGAGCTGCTGCACAAGAAATACCCGGCGATCCTGGACCGCGTCCACGGCGTTACCGAAGAAACCACCACTGGCGTTCACCGCCTGCTGGACATGCTGGCCAAGGGCGAGCTGAAAATCCCGGCCATCAACGTCAACGACTCGGTGACCAAGAGCAAGAACGACAACAAGTACGGCTGCCGTCACAGCCTGAACGACGCGATCAAGCGCGGTACCGACCACCTGCTGTCCGGCAAGCAAGCGCTGGTCATCGGTTACGGTGACGTGGGCAAGGGTTCGGCCCAGTCCCTGCGTCAGGAAGGCATGATCGTTAAAGTTTCCGAAGTCGACCCGATCTGCGCCATGCAAGCCTGCATGGACGGCTACGAGCTGGTTTCGCCGTTCATCGACGGTATCAACAACGGCACTGAAGCAAGCATCGACAAAGCGCTGCTGGGCAAGATCGACCTGATCGTGACCACCACCGGTAACGTCAACGTTTGCGACGCAAACATGCTCAAAGCCCTGAAGAAGCGCGCCGTTGTCTGCAACATCGGTCACTTCGACAACGAAATCGACACTGCTTTCATGCGCAAGAACTGGGCATGGGAAGAAGTGAAGCCACAGGTTCACAAGATCCACCGTACCGGCCCTGGCGCATTCGACGCTCAGAACGACGACTACCTGATCCTGCTGGCCGAAGGCCGTCTGGTTAACCTGGGTAACGCAACCGGTCACCCAAGCCGCATCATGGACGGTTCGTTCGCCAACCAGGTTCTGGCCCAGATCTTCCTGTTCGGCCAGAAGTACGCCGACCTGTCGCCAGCCCAGAAAGCCGAGCGCCTGACCGTTGAAGTACTGCCGAAGAAACTCGACGAAGAAGTGGCCCTGGAAATGGTCCGCGGTTTCGGCGGTGTTGTGACTCAACTGACCAAGACCCAGGCCGACTACATCGGCGTGACCGTTGAAGGTCCGTTCAAGCCGCACGCTTACCGCTACTGATTGGACCCGGCGGGCTTTGCGCCCGCCGATCCTGACCAGGCGGACCGGCCATCACCGGCCCGCCTTTTGCGATTGCAAAGGGTATTCCCATGTCCGAAGACCGTCGCTACAGCTTTGAGTTCTTCCCTACGAAGACCGACGCTGGGCATGAAAAACTGATCGCCACTGCCCGTCATCTGGCGACCTACAACCCTGACTTCTTCTCCTGCACCTACGGCGCTGGTGGTTCGACCCGTGATCGCACCCTCAACACCGTGTTGCAGCTCGAAAGCGAAGTCAAAGTCCCTGCCGCACCGCATTTGTCCTGCGTTGGCGACAGCAAGGATGACTTGCGCGGCCTGCTGACCCAATACAAGGCGGCCGGCATCACCCGTATTGTTGCCCTGCGCGGTGACTTGCCTTCCGGCATGGGCATGGCCAGTGGTGAAATGCGCCACGCCAATGACCTGGTTGAATTCATTCGTGAAGAAACTGGCGATCATTTCCACATCGAAGTCGCCGCCTACCCGGAAATGCACCCGCAAGCGCGCAATTTCGAAGACGATCTGACCAACTTCGTGCGCAAGGCCAACGCTGGCGCCAACAGTGCGATCACCCAGTACTTCTTCAACGCCGACAGCTACTTCTACTTCGTCGAGCGTGTACGGGCGATGGGCGTGAACATCCCGATCGTTCCGGGGATCATGCCGATCACCAACTACAGCAAGCTGGCGCGTTTCTCCGATGCCTGCGGTGCGGAAATCCCGCGCTGGATCCGCAAGCAGCTGGAAGCCTACGGCGACGACACCTCAAGCATTCAGCGTTTCGGTGAGCAGGTTATTACTGAGATGTGTGAACGTTTGTTGCAGGGTGGAGCACCGGGGTTGCATTTCTATACCCTGAACCAGGCCGAAGCGAGCCTGGCCGTGTGGAACAATCTGAAGCTACCGCGCTGATAGACTCCATGCCTCATCCCAAGGCCCTCTTCTGAGGGCCTTTTATATACAAAGCCCATGGAATGTTGTTTCCAATGACGACTGAGACCTCGCCACCACGCCCTCAACTGGTTTATCTGGTTTTCGGCTCCCAGACGTACCACCAGGAAGCGGTGTTCAGCATCGCCAGTGCATTGGCCTGGCTGCGTGAAACGCCCCACGCAGACCTCGACATCCAGGTTTTCAGTGACAACCCGCAGCCCTACGAACACCTACCGGTACGAGTGCGCCCCCTCGACGAGCCTACTCGTCGCCGCTGGAACGAACCCCATGGCTATCACTTTCGAGCCAAGCATGTGGCGTTGCGCACGGTGCTTGAGGAGTCGGAAGTCGCATTGCTGATCGACACCGACACGTTCTTCCATTGTTCACCCGTCGAACTGTTCAACCGCGTGCAACCTGGCACTCTGCTGTGCAACGACTACTACACCCAATACGGCACCAATAAGGAGAACGTGCTCTACAGTGCGCTGTCGAGTACGCTTTTGAGCAAAGGCCTGGCTGATGATCAGATGTTGCTGCTCAACTCCGGCGTGATCGGGTTGCACCAGCAGGACGCGCAGGTGCTTGATCACTCCATTGCATTGATCGACGAATTGTTTCCCATGGCACAGGGGGCTTATACCCTTGAAGAGTTCTGCCTGTCGGTCGCGGTCTATCGCACGATGAAGGTCAATAAGTGCCCGGACCTGATCCATCACTACTGGAGCCGCAAGCAGCTGTTCAGGGCCAAGGTTAACGCCTGGGTCGTCAAACACGCCAAGAACCCAACCAGCCAGGCGGCATTGGACGATACTCGCCGCGTGTCAGCTCACCTGCCACGACCGCCACGAGTCCAGCGAATGCTCTACAAACTTATCACCTTGGCACTGCCCAAACATCTGCGTCAGTTCATCCGCGAAATCCTCTATGGCTGCTATGAACACCACAATGAGTTCGACAATGCCTGTGGGCCGGTGTGGTGGGACAAGGCGCTGCAAAACCAGGAAGAGCGCCTCGGCAAGCCAGTCACTCAGCACTTGCTCGAACGCTGGTTCAACAGGGAACTGGTACGACTGATCCTGGGCGGTCGACGCAAAGCTATCCAAGACCACCTGCTCAATTCGCCCGATAAATAGAGGCCTTGCGCGCAATCTACCTCAAGGACAGTGCTAAACATGCTCGCCAGAGCTTCTCATTAGGCCTTTAGAGTACTAACCTCAGGCCATGCCCGTAATTGCCCAGTTGCTGACAGTTCTGCTTTTTACTTGCCTGAGCTTCGCCGCTCGGGGCGAGAAGCTGCGCATTGTCACCGAACCCTGGGCGCCGTACGTGTATGAGGAAAACGGCAAATCCCTGGGACTGGACTACGAAACCACCGCCATCGTCTTCAAGCGCTTGGGCATCGAAGTGGAATGGCAGTTCCTGCCGTGGAAACGCTGCCTGTCGATGCTCGAAACGGGCCAGGCAGACGGCGCGCTGGACATCTTCCACAGCGATGAGCGCGACGCCACCCTGCTCTACCCCGGCGAGCCGCTCTCGGAAGTGGAGTTCGTGATGTTCTACGCCAATGAACGGCCCCACCCTTTTCGCACCCTGGCCGACCTGAAAGGACTGACCATCGGCACTTCCCCAGGCTATCTGTACAGCCAGGACTTCAGCGAATCGACCCTGTTCACTCGCGAACCGGCGCCGACCCATGAAGCCAACTTCGGCAAACTGGTGCGCGGGCGGATCGACCTGCTGATCACTGATCGCCGGGTCGGACAGCACTTGCTCGACGCATTGGGCATCCGCGACAAGATTACCGAGAACCCGACCGTCATCAGCCACCAGAGCCAGTTCCTGGCAGTACGCCGCAACGCCGGCATGGACTTGTTGGTGCAGCGCTTCGGCGCCGAACTCAAACGCTTCAAGCGCGAGCCTGCGTACGCTGAATTGAGCGCCCGTTATGGCGCCGATCCGGCTGCCGAGGTCAAAGCCACCAGAGCCACCGCCGCCAGCGGAAAAACCGTTGAGCAGCAGGAAAGCGGCGCGCAGTGATTGCTCTGTTATACTCCGGCCTTCCCGCCAGGCTCACGCCCGGACGCTCGGACTTGTTCAAGGCATCTCGACCCCGCTACAGCGCAGCTTTTCAGCCCGCGCGAGCACTCCAGATGAGCCTTCTTGGCCCAGCAGGACCGGACGGGATTGCGTTCCTCTTAAACGCCATTCGCGCCAGGCAAGACTCCCATTGGGCCAAGCCCTAACTAAAACAGGATTACTCATGTCCTTTGCTTCCCTCGGTCTCTCCGAGGCTTTAGTCCGCGCCATCGAGGCAGCGGGCTATACCGAGCCTACTCCGGTGCAACAGCGGGCCATTCCCGCCGTGTTGCAAGGTCGCGACCTGATGGTCGCGGCTCAGACAGGTACTGGTAAAACCGGCGGCTTCGCCCTTCCGATTCTGGAGCGGTTGTTCCCCAACGGTCACCCGGACAAATCCCAGCGTCACGGCCCGCGCCAACCGCGCGTACTGGTCCTGACCCCTACCCGCGAACTCGCGGCTCAAGTACACGAGAGCTTCAAGGTCTATGCCCGTGACCTGAAGTTCGTCAGCGCCTGCATCTTCGGCGGCGTCGGCATGAACCCACAGGTTCAGGCCATGTCCCGCGGTGTTGACGTGCTGGTGGCCTGCCCCGGCCGCCTGCTCGACCTCGCCGGCCAAGGCAGCGTCGATTTGTCCCACGTGGAAATCCTCGTGCTGGACGAAGCTGACCGCATGCTCGACATGGGCTTCGTCCATGACGTGAAAAAGGTCCTCGCCCGTCTGCCGAGCAAACGCCAGAACCTGCTGTTCTCGGCGACTTTCTCCAAAGACATCACCGACCTCGCCGGCAAGCTGCTGCACAACCCGGAACGCATCGAAGTCACGCCGCCGAACACCACGGTCGAGCGTATCGAACAGCGCGTATTCCGTCTGCCAGCCAACCACAAACGTTCGCTGCTGGCGCACTTGATCACCGCAGGCGCCTGGGAACAGGTTCTGGTGTTCACCCGCACCAAGCACGGCGCCAACCGTCTGGCCGAGTACCTGGACAAACACGGCCTCAGCGCCGTCGCGATCCACGGTAACAAGAGCCAGAACGCTCGCACCAAAGCCCTGGCCGACTTCAAGGCCGGCGAAGTGCGCATCCTGGTCGCCACCGACATCGCCGCTCGCGGTCTGGATATCGATCAGTTGCCACACGTGGTCAACTTCGAATTGCCAAACGTCGACGAAGACTACGTTCACCGTATCGGCCGTACCGGCCGTGCCGGTCGTTCGGGCGAGGCGATCTCGCTGGTCGCTCCGGACGAAGAAAAACTGCTGAAAAGCATCGAACGCATGACCAAGCAGAAGATTGCCGACGGCAACCTGATGGGCTTCGATTCCAGCGCTGTAGAAGCCGAGAAACCTGAAGTCCGCGAGCGTCCGGATGTGCGTAACCCGCGCAACCCACGTGGCCCGCGCGGCGACGGTCCGAACGGCACCGGCGGTGGCGGCGGTCGTAAAGACAAAGGCAAGGACAAGGGCGGCAAGGAAAAACCTGCAGCCACTGGCCGTGGTGATCGCCCGGCGCGTGAACACAAGCCACGCGAAGGCACTCCGGCTCGCGAGCAACAGCGTCCAGCGCCACGCGCTGCTGCTGCAGACCGTGCTCCGGACGAGTTCCTGGACGACGATATCGATAACTTCGGTAACCGCGTCGACTACGTTCCTCAAGCCAAACCGGCTCAGGGCCGTGGCCGCCGTCCGGGTGCTCCGGCACAAGGCACGGCAGCCGGCGCTGGCGCAGGTGCTCCGCGCACCGGCGGCGCCAAGCCTCAGGGTCGTCAAAGCGGCCCACGCAGCAGCGATGGCGCCACCACCGGCACTCCGCCGGCCAAGCGCAGCGGCCCACGCAACGGTGCTCCACGTGACGGCCAGGCCCGTCGCGAAGAGTCCCGCAACCGCCGCCCGGCTCGTGACGATCAGCCGCGTTCGGAACCGGCCGTGCAAAACCCGCGCGGCCCGGCACCGAAGATCATTCACAAGGAGTCGAAAACCGATCGTTTCCCGACTCCTGAGCAACTTGATCAACTGCCAGGCCGTCCGCGCGGCGAGAAACCAGCCTTGCTGACCCGCAATCGCTGATTTAACGCAGCCATAAAAAATGCCCCGTATCGCGAGATTCGGGGCATTTTTTTATGCATCACCAAAAACCTGTAGGAGCAAAGCTTGCTCGCGATTGGTTCACCTCGGTGTGTGGTGTGGCTGATGACGCCATCGCGAGCAAGCTTTGCTCCTACAGGGTTCCGTGTCGTTGTTGAGGATTGCGCCAGGCATAAAAAAACGCCCCCGACCGTGAGATCGGGGGCGTTTTTGTTTTAGCGGCGAAAGTTACTTCGCTTTCACACCTTCAAACGTTACGTACAACTCGACCGCGTCGGACGCTGGACCCAGGTCTTTCTGCTTGCCGAAATCGGAACGCTTGATGCTGGTGGTGCCTTCGAAGCCGGCACGGTAGCCGCCCCATGGATCCTTGCCTTCACCCAGGAAAGTGGCCTTGACCACGACTGGCTTGGTCACGCCCAGCAGGGTCAGGTCACCGGTCACGTCAGCAGTGTCTTTACCCGCGGCGTTTTTGCCGGTGGATTTGACGCTGGTGGACACGAACGTGGCTTTGGCGAATTTGCTCACATTCAGGAAATCACCGCTGGCGATGTGCTTATCGCGCTCGGCATGGTTGGTGAACACGCTGGCGGTGTTCACGTTGAACTCGATCTTGCTGGCTTCAGGCTTGGCAGCGTCAAAGCTGAATTTGCCGTCGATGTCCTTGAAGGTACCGGTGATGAAGCTGTAGCCCAGGTGGCTGATCTTGAAGTCAACGAAGGCGTGCTGGCCTTCCTTGTCGACAACGTAGTCAGCTGCCATCACGTTGGCGGACAGCAGGGCAGAACCGATTGCCAGAGCGGCGAGCGTCTTTTTCAACATGCTTTCTTTTCCTTTGGAGTCGAGGTTGAACATCAGGCTTTGCGTCCCAGCATTCGCGTCAGGGTCGCATCACGATCAATAAAGTGGTGTTTCAGTGCTGCCAACGCATGGAGACCGGAAAAAATTACCAGCGCCCAGGCCAGGTACAAATGAATCACACCGGCTGTGTCTGCCTGGTCCGGTAGTCCGGATATCAGTGCAGGAACTTCAAACAGGCCAAACACCGGAATCCCGACACCGTCTGCGGTGGAAATCAGGTAACCGGCAATCATCACAGCGAACAGACTGAGGTACAGGAACGAGTGACCGAATGTGGCGCCAATGCGCGTCATGCGGTTATAGCTTTCCAGTACTGGCGGCGGCGGGCTGATGAAACGCCACAGCACCCGTAGAACCATGACGGCTAACAACACCAGGCCAATGCTCTTGTGCAAGTCGGGCGCGTCTTTGCGCCAGGTGCTGTAGTAGTCAAGACCGACCATCCACAAGCCCAACGCAAACAGACCGAAGACCGCCAGCGCCACGCCCCAGTGCATAAAGATGCTGACCCAACCGTAGCGCGAAGAAGAATTACGTAGCTGCATTGCCCAAATCCTGTGAGAACTGCGACCAAGACTATCGAGTTATCTATCGAGTTAAAGCGGAAAATTTCGCTTTGAAATATCGAGAAATACGATCAAGAGTCTGAAATAGGTGAGTTAAGGAAAGATTAAAGATCCATGTGTAAGAAAAAATGAAGTCCAACTAAAGAACACCTGCGCCCCAGGATTTATTCGATTCCTGATAGTGGTTTTCTTCGGGCATAAAAAAACGCGGCATTTCTGCCACGTTCTTTTAGTCCCAAAGCTTACTGCACTTTGGTATCCGTCGCCGGAGTCGCAGCGGGCTTGGCCGCTACTTTCTTCGCCGGTTCAGCCTTTTTCACCGGGGCCTTTTTAGCCTCGACTTTGGCCGCAGGTTTTTTCACCGCTGCCTTTGCCGGGGCTTTTTTGGCGGGCTCGGCTTTCACCGGGGTCACTGGTTTCGGCGCTTCGACCGGAGTTGGCGCTGGGGCCGGCGCAGGTGTTGGAGCCGGAGCAGGTGTTGGAGCCGGAGCAACCGGAGCCACTGGCTCTGGCGCCTTGACCGGTGCCGGTTTGTCGTCAGAACCACCGAACAGGTTGGTGAAGAAGTTACCTTTCTTCGCCGCCACTGCACCGGCCGCAACAGCCGTCGCCGCCGGAACAACTTTCGCCGGTTCAAACGACTTGCCGGCCGCCAGGTCTTCTACCTGACTGGCTGCCCGCTGACCGGTGCGAAGTGCGCCTTCCAGAGTGCCTGGGTACAAGGTGTCAGTGTGTTCGCCGGCAAAGGCTACACGCTGAATCGGACGCTCCCACAGACGCCAGTACTTGCTGATCTGGCCAGGGCCGAAGGCCAGGTAAGCGCCACCCATCGATGGGTCGTTGCTGTAACGGCGGATCTCATAACCGGTGAACGAACCGCGTGCCTGTGGATAAAAGGCGTGCAGACGGATCAGCACCTGATCGGCGATCTGCTTGTCGCCGAAGGCCTGCATCACGCGCGCGTTGTCGCCGGACAGGTTGATCACAACGTTGGCGCCGCCCTTCAGCGCCGGCTCAACCCACAACATGCCCAGACCGGTGTTGCTGTAGATCTCGCCGGTCATCCGCGCCTTGCTTTCCCACACTGGCGTCTTGAACTTCAGCATGATCTGGTCGCGCCAGCCGTAGTTGGTGCCCTTGATCGCGCCCATGTGCTGGGCATCCAGCGACGGAGTCATCTGGATCTTGTTCAGTGCGCGCAATGGCACGGCCACGACGACGTAGTCAGCCTGATAGCCAACGCTGCCGACTTTGACGGTCACGCCGTCCTTGTCCTGGGTGATCGCCGAGACCGGGGAGCTGGTCTTGATGGTTTTCAGTTGTTTGACGAACGCCTGAGCCAACACCGGGCTACCGCCGAGCAGGCGCGAAGCACGCAGGTCACGGTCGGCAACGCCACGGTAAACGCGGCTTTGCTGTGCGAAGTACAGCAGCGACAGGCGCGACGGTTCGTCATAACGGGTACGAATCTGCTGATTCACCAACTGACGTGCCGTGGCCGGCAGATTCAGACGGTCGAGCCAGTTGGACACGTTGATCTGGTCCAGGGCGAACAGTGTGCTGTTGGCCGCCGGGTTCTGCGGGTCTTCGATCGAGCGCGCCAGATCGTCCAGGGTCTTTTCGTAGCGTTTGAGCGCTTCGGCGGTGGCCGGTTGCTTGGTGGCCAGATCGGCGGCAGTGAAATACTCACCATCAATCAGGTAACTCGGGGTCCGCACGAACTCTGGGGCCGGCGTGGTGCTCAGCTTGAAGGTCGATACGTACTTGTTCAGAACCGGTTGGGTCTTGTCGTTGCCGATCCACTCACTGGTGGCCATGCCGGAGCGACCGCCCATGCTCGATTTGGCTTCCAGCAGGGTGACCTGCCAGCCCTTGTTTTGCAGTTCGTAAGCCGCGGTGAGGCCAGACAGCCCTCCGCCGATCACGATCGCCGTTTTATCCTTGGCCAGCGCAGACACGCTGAACAGCCCCAACATCACCAGCGCACAGGCGCGCAGCCAACCAGCAGACATTCAGCGAACTCCGGAAATACACGTAGGAAATAGCGGTTTTGCGAGCCAGACGGCTCAAAGAACCGCGAAGAATACGTCAGGCATCAAAAGGCCGCCAGCGACGTCTATCCACCTATACAAAGTAGCTCAATCCACACAATGGGTTGTCCCCACGTCACGCATTGCATAGGCTTGCGCGATTGTTTGCCCGCGCACGTCGCGAGCCGCCTCGAGGAGACTGAAAATGGGCCTGAATAATCAGTGGATGCAACGCGATCTCGCGGTGTTGTGGCATCCCTGCACCCAGATGAAAGACCACGAACAGCTGCCACTGATCCCGATCAAACGCGGTGAAGGTGTCTGGCTGGAAGACTTCGAAGGCAAACGCTACCTCGACGCCGTCAGCTCCTGGTGGGTCAACGTGTTTGGTCATGCCAACCCGCGGATCAACCAGCGCATCAAGGACCAGGTTGATCAGCTGGAGCACGTAATCCTTGCTGGTTTCAGTCATCAGCCGGTGATCGAGTTGTCCGAGCGCCTGGTGAAAATGACGCCGGAAGGCCTGACCCGATGCTTCTACGCCGATAACGGTTCGTCCTGCATCGAAGTCGCGCTGAAAATGAGCTTTCACTATTGGCTCAACCGCGGCCAGCCGAACAAGAAGCGCTTCGTCACCCTGACCAACAGCTACCACGGCGAAACCATGGCGGCGATGTCGGTGGGCGACGTGCCGCTGTTCACCGAAACCTACAAGGCCCTGCTGCTGGACACCATCAAGGTGCCGAGCCCCGATTGCTACCTGCGCCCGGAAGGCATGAGCTGG
The DNA here is from genome assembly GCF_900187425.1 of Pseudomonas sp. Irchel s3h14. Classification (GTDB taxonomy): domain Bacteria; phylum Pseudomonadota; class Gammaproteobacteria; order Pseudomonadales; family Pseudomonadaceae; genus Aquipseudomonas. The sequence continues at coordinate 564,856 of NZ_FYDJ01000001.1, read as the reverse complement.
GAAGAACACTCGCGCAACATGTTCGCCGCCATGGAACAGACTCTGGCCGAGAATCACGACACCGTCGCTGCAGTGATCGTCGAGCCGCTGATCCAGGGCGCCGGCGGCATGCGCATGTACCACCCGGTTTATCTGAAACTGCTGCGCGAAGCCTGCGACCGCTATGGCGTGCACCTGATCCACGACGAAATCGCCGTCGGCTTCGGCCGCACCGGGACGATGTTCGCCTGCGAACAGGCCGGCATCCGCCCGGACTTCCTCTGCCTGTCCAAGGCCCTGACCGGCGGTTACCTGCCGTTGGCGGCCTGCGTCACCACCGAAGATGTCTACAGCGCGTTCTACGACGACTACCCTACCCTGCGCGCCTTCCTGCACTCCCACAGCTACACCGGCAATCCGCTGGCGTGCGCGGCAGCCTTGGCGACTTTGGATATCTTCGAAGAAGACAACGTCATCGAGAACAACAAGGCGCTGGCTCAGCGCATGGCCAGCGCCACCGCGCATCTGGCCGATCACCCGAACGTTTCGGAAGTGCGCCAGACCGGCATGGTGCTGGCCATCGAGATGGTCAAGGACAAGGCCACCAAGGAAGCTTATCCGTGGCAGGAACGTCGCGGCTTGAAAGTGTTCCAGCATGCGTTGGAGCGTGGTGCTTTACTTCGACCGCTGGGCAGCGTGGTGTACTTCCTGCCGCCGTACGTGATCACGCCTGATCAGATCGACTTTCTGGCCGAAGTGGCCAGCGAAGGCATCGACATCGCCACTCGTGACAGCGTTAGCGTGTCGGTGCCGAAAGACTTCCATCCGGGCTTCCGCGATCCCGGCTGATGCATCGAACGATGCGGTCCATGTGGGAGTGCACAGAAGCCGACAATGATTCAGATGATTAACACCCTTTTCAGAGACCCAAGATGAGACTGTCCCGCTTCTTTATCGACGCCCCCTTGAGCACTGGCGAACACGAGTTGCCCGAGGCCCAGGCCCATTACATCAGCCGCGTGTTGCGCATGGCCGAGGGTGATGCGTTGCAACTGTTCGACGGTTCGGGCCATGAGTTTCGCGCCACGCTGGTGGAGGTCGGCAAGAAGCGCGTCGTGGTGCAGATCGATGAAAGCTTCGCCGGGCAGGTCGAGTCGCCATTGTCGATCCATCTCGGCCAGGGCTTGTCCCGTGGCGAGCGGATGGATTGGGCGATTCAGAAAGCCACCGAACTGGGGGTGACTGAAATCACCCCGATTTTCAGCGACCGCTGTGAAGTCCGGCTGAAGGATGAACGCGCCGACAAACGCCTGATGCACTGGCGCCAGGTGGCGATCAGCGCGTGCGAGCAGTGTGGGCGTTCACGGGTGCCGGTGATTCATCCGCCGCTGCTGTTGGCGGATTGGTTGAAGCAGACGGAGGCCGAATTGAAACTGGTACTGCATCCGGTGGCCGAACCATTGGTGAGCCATGCGAAACCGGCGACGCTCGCGTTTTTGATTGGCCCGGAAGGCGGATTGTCCGACGCTGAAGTGGAGCAGGCCAAGGCTGGCGGTTTTCACGCCGCCCGCCTCGGCCCTCGCGTGCTGCGCACCGAAACCGCGCCCGTCGTGGCATTGGCGGTAGCGCAACAACTTTGGGGCGACTTCTAGGGCCCTTTCGCGAGCAGGCTCGCTCCCACATTGAAATGCATTCCCCTGTGGGAGCGAGCCTGCTCGCGATTGGCCGCGACGCAGTCTAGCGATCGATCTGGCTGCTACTGAACCGGATCGCTCGTCGGCTTGACAATGATCGCCTTGAGTTCGCTGGTCATCGGGAACTCAAGGTTCAAGCCCTTCGGCGGAATCGGCTGCTGGAACCAGCGCTGGTAGATGCCGTTGATCTCGCCCGAGCTGTACAGATCGGCGAGGGTTGAGTTCACCAACGCAAGAAACTGCGGATCATCCTTGCGCACCATGCAGCTGTAGATTTCCCGTGACTGCTCTTCGCCCACCACGACCCAGTTATGCGGATCGCGGGCCTTGGCGCGTTCGCCGTAGAGCAGCGCATCATCCATGTAGAACGCCGCCGCCCGACCTGACTGCAGCATCTGGAACGCTTCGCCGTGGTCCTTGGCGCTGATCACAAACATATCGATCTTGTGATCGATGTTGTAGCTCTTCAGAAACCGCTCGTTGGTGGTGCCGGCGGTGGTCACGACGTTCTTGCCGCGCAGGTCGGCGAAGCTCTTGATGCCGCTGTCCTTCGCCGTGAGCAACTGACCCTTCACGTAGATAAACCCGTAGGAAAACGCCACTTGCTGCATACGCTCGGCGGTCACGCCGGTGGAGCCGCACTCAAGGTCGACGGTGCCGTTCTGCACCAGTGGAATGCGCGTTTGTGAGGTCACCAGGTTGTACTTCACTTGCAGATCCGGCAGTTCAAGCTTTTGCTTGATGCGCTCGACAATCTTGCTCGCCAGGTCCACCGAATAGCCCATCGGCTGCCCCGTGTGATCACCCACGTAGGAGAACGGCACCGACGCGTCGCGATAACCCAGCGTGATGCTCTTGGCATTGGCGACCTTGTTCAGCGTGCCGGTCAGTGGCGCTTCGTTGGCCTGGACCTGGCTGGCAAGCAGCAGGCCGAGGGTGCAGCCGATCAACGTGATTTTTTGCATTGTTATTCTCCGTTGTGGGTAGAGCGATTAGCGGCGGGCGGCGATCACGGTGATTTCCACCAGAACCTCTGGACGGGCCAGTTGCGCCTGCAAAGTGGTGCGGGTCGGCGCGTTGCCCGGTGACAGCCACTGCGACCAGACCTCGTTCATGGCAGCGAAATCGCGGCCAATGTCGTTCAGGTAAATGGTCGCGTTGAGCAGATGATCCTTGTCGCTGCCAGCGTCGGCCAACAACGCGTCGATCTTCGCCAGCACCTCGGCGGTTTGGCCGGTGACGTCGGAGCTGTCACCCGGAACCTGTCCCGAGAGAAACACCAGATCGCCAAAGGTCACCGCGCCAGAGAGTCGGCTGTTGCTGTTGATACGGTTGATGCTCATCGGTTTTTCCTTTTCAAGTCAGGCGACGCGGGGGGCGAGGCCCTGCATTTCGATTGAAGGTGTGCGCCGGGCGATCAACTCGCTGAGCACTCGGGCGCTGCCACAGGCCAGGGTAAAACCCAAGGCGCCATGGCCGAGGTTAAGCCACAGGTTGCGGTACGCCGTGGCCCCGATCAATGGCACGCCGCTGGGGGTGGCCGGGCGCATGCCGGCCCATTCGATGGCGGCGTCGTAATCGCCGGCATTCGGTAAGGTTTCCTGCGCCTGACGCTTGATCAGCGCCAGGCGTTTGGGGTCGAGCGCCGGGTCGAAACCGACAATGTCGACCATCGCCGCCACGCGCAATTGTTCACCGATGCGGGCGTAAACGATCTTGCGGTTGTAATCGGTGATGCTCAGCTCCGGCGCGCGATGTTCGGCGCGGATCGGCAAGGTCAGGCTGTAGCCCTTGAGCGGATACAGCGGCAGGTTCATGCCCGGCAGCGCCAGCGCCGGACTGCGATGGCCGGCGGCAATCACCAGTTGCTCGACCGGCAGCACTTGCGAACCCATTTCTACGGCCTGCACCGCGCCATCCGCGTGGCGAATGCCGGTGACCTTTTGGCCGAGTAAAAACTCGCAACGCCCCGACGCCTGGAGTCGAGCCTGCAGTTGCTGGCAGAAAGCATGGCAATCGGCGACCTCTTCGTCAGGCGTATAAATCGCGCCCACAAACGGCGCCTCGGCGAGTGCAGGCTCCAGCTGCGCGCATTCGGCCCGCGACAGCACGTGCTGCTGTTGCGGATCGGCCAGGCCATGGCGCGCATGCTCAAAACTCGCGGCTTCACGAAACGTCACCAGTTTGCCGTTGCGCCGCCAGTCGAAACCGTCGAGGCGATCTTCGTCGCGCCAACCTTGCAGCGTGGACTGACTCAGCAACGCCAGACGCAGCAGGTGTGCACCGTTGCGCTGATTCACCGAACGACGGCAGGCCGCCAGGAAAGATGCCATCCAGCGCCATTGCGCCGGGTCCAGGCGCGGGCGCAGCTTCAACGGCGAGTCACCGCGCAGCATCCAGCCAAGCGCCTGCAACGGTACGCCGGCATCGGCCAGTGGCGCGACGTAACGGTAGGACAACTGGCCGCCGTTGGCGAAACTGGTCTCGCTGCCCAGCGAATCCCGGGCCTCGATCAGCGTCACGTCGATGCCGTCGCGAACCAGTGCGTAAGCTGTCGTCAGCCCGATGACGCCACCACCGATGATGCAAACCCGCTGAGCCATGTCTGTCCTTAACCGTTATTGAAACAGGCTTCAGGTTAGGACCAGGTGACAGACCTTGAACAATGCTTAAAGATGCCTGACCCATAAACAAAGGTTATGGACTTGCCATGCGACTGCGACACATCGAGATTTTCCAGGCTATTCGCCAGACCGGTTCGGTCAGTGGCGCCGCGCAGTTGCTGCACGTATCGCAGCCGGCGGTGAGCAAAGTGCTGCAACACGCCGAGCAGCAACTGGGCTTTCCGTTGTTCCTGCGGGTGCGCGGTAAATTGCAGGCTACGCCCGAAGCGCTGGAGCTTGAGCGCGAGGTCGACAAGGTCACAGAAAGCCTGCAAGGCGTGCGACGTCTGGCCCAGAGCTTGCGTCGCGAGCCGGGTCACAGCGTACGGATCGGTGCAATCCCGGCGCTGGCCTTGTCGCTGCTGCCGCCGGCCATCAACGAGTGGACGCAACGCTACCCGGACATCGTCTGCGAACTGTCCAGCGCCCACAGCCGTGAGCTGATGCAGAACCTGTTGATGCGCGAAGTGGATGTGGCGCTGACCTTGCAACCGCCGGATCATCCGGGCCTGAAGGCGCAAGCCCTGGCCTGCGGTGTTTTGGTGGCGCTGGCGCCGTTGGGCTATTGGACCGACGACGCCTTGAGCCAACCGTTGCCATTGATCGAACTGGCCGGTGCGCCGCTGATCGGTCTGTCCAGCGCCGACCCGTTGGCGGCCAGACTCGACAGCTACCTTGAGGCGGTCGATCCGCCGCCACGGGTTCGCATCGCCGTACAGACCTATTCGCTGGCGCGGGCGATGGTTGAATCCGGTGCCGGGCTGGCAGTGATCGACCCGTTTACCGCGCTCGGCGCATCCCCCGCCACCACGGCGATTCGACCTCTGGCGCCAGCACTACCGATTACCCTGTATGCCGTCACCCGCGCCGACGAACCGCCGCCCCATACCTTGAGCGACTTGTTGCAGGTGTTCAGCCGACGGGCGCAGGCGCAACTGGATCGCTTGATCCCGTAGCGGCCTCAAAGGACATAAAACAGAATCGCCACGAAGTGCAGCAGACTCCCGGCGATCACGAACAGATGCCAGATCCCGTGGGCATGGCGCAAACGACTATCCAGCGCAAAAAAGATAATGCCCACGGTGTACAGCACGCCGCCCGACGCCAGCCAGGCGAAACCTGTACTGCCCAACGCCGCCAGTAACGGTTTGACCGCCACCAGTACGATCCAGCCCATCACCGCATAGATCACGATCGACAGAATCCGCGCTTCCGAACGCGGTTTGATCTCTTGCAGGATGCCGATCAGCGCCAACCCCCAGACAATCCCGAACAGCGTCCAGCCCCACGGCCCGCGCAATGTCACCAGACAAAAAGGTGTGTAGCTGCCGGCAATCAGCAGGTAGATCGAAAAGTGATCGACCTTTTGCATGATCGCTTTCTTGCGCCCACGCACGCTGTGGTAAACGGTCGACGCGCTGTAAAGCACCAGCAAGGTAAACCCGTAAATCGCCACGCTGACGATCTTCCACGGGCTGCCGTCCATGCCGGCGATCACCAGCATCCACACCACTCCAACAACCGCTGCCACCGCCCCGACCAGATGCGTCCAGGCGTTCAATCTTTCCCCGTGATACATGTGTTGCTCACCTCAAGATTCGTTGCAACATCGCGCAAGGCTCAGGCCTGAAGGTTAAAAGCGCAATGTTTCAAAACACAAATCCCCGAAGAACCCACATACGTGCACAATCGAGCCATTCGAATAAGAGTCTGCATCATGCTGATCGATGAAGAGTTGACCCTGAAAAAACTCGAGGTGTTCCTGGCCTTCATGCGCACCGGCAACCTGGCCCGTGCCGCCGCCGAGTTGCAGACCAGCAACGTCAGCGTGCACCGGGCGATCCACTCCCTGGAAAGCGCCCTGCGCTGCCCGCTGTTCAAGCACGAAGGCCGCAATCTCACGCCGTTGGAAAGCGCTTATGTGCTGGAAGAACGAGCACAGAAGCTGATTCAGGACGTGGTCGAAACCGTGCGCCTGACCCGCGAAGCCGCCGGGTTCTCCGCCGAGCGCTTCAAGCTCGGCTCGCTGTATTCGCTGACGGTGAAGACCGTGCCGCAGCTGATCATGGGCCTGAAGATCCGCCGCAGCGAACTCAATATCGACCTGATCCTCGGCTCGAACTTCGACCTGCTGTACAAGCTCAAGAACATGGAAGTCGACGCGATCCTGGTGTCGCTGGACGAGAGCGTCAACGACCCGGACTGCGAGCAGATTCCGCTGTTTTCCGACGACATCTTTCTCGCCACACCGGCGGATTCAAAGTTTGCCCAACGGACCGAAGTTGATCTCGCCGAAGTGCGCGATGAGACATTCATTACGCTGACCCAGGGCTTTGCCACGCACCAGGACGGTAATCGGGTGTTCAAGCAGGCGGGGTTCGAACCGAAGGTGGCGATGCAGGTCAACGACATCTTCACCTTGCTGAGCATGGTCAGCTCGGGCGTGGGTTATGCGTTGCTGCCGGGGCGGATTGCGGCGGTATATGAGAACCGGGTGAAGCTGATTCCGTTGCAGGAAAAGTATCGGTTGCAGCAGCACATTGGGGTGGTGTTTTTGAAGGCCAAGGAGCGGGATCCGAATCTGCTGGCGTTGCTGGCTGAGTGCCGGATGTACGCCAACCGCAATGCTTGAGACCGCGGCGCCTGCATCGCGGGCAAGCCTTGCTCCTACAGAGAGCGCGCACATCCTGTAGGAGCATGGCTTGCCCGCGATGAGGCCATCACCGGCGATACAAATCCAGGCTTAACCGACAATCCCACGAACAATGAAGTACAACAACGAAGGCCCCAGCAAGCACCCAAGCCCGGTGTGGAACGTCGCCGTCAACGCGCCATAAGGCACCAACCGCCGATCCGTCGCCGCCAACCCCGCCGTCACACCACTCACCGTCCCGGCCAACCCACCAAACACCATCGCCGAGCGCGGGTTATCCAGCCCCATCCAGCGTGCCGCCATCGGTGTGCCGACCATCACAAAAATCGCCTTGATCAACCCGGTGGCAATCGACAACGCCACCACATCCGAACTGGCACCAATCGCCGCCCCGGTCACCGGCCCGACGATGTAGGTCACCGCACCCGCGCCAATGGTGGTCATGCTGATCGCATCGCGATAACCGAACGCCCAGGCCATGCTCGCCCCGACAATGAACGGCAGAATCGTGCCCAGCAGCAGCGCAATCACACCGATCAAACCCGCCTTTTTCGCTTCGGTGGCTTGCACTTCGAATGCCGTGGCGACGATCGCAAAGTCCCGCAGCATGGCGCCGCCCATCAGACCGATGCCGGAAAACAGCGTCAGATCCGCCAGGCCTTTTTGCCCGCCCGTCATCGTGCCGCCGACCCAGGCCAGAACAAGCCCGATGACGATGGCAATCGCCGAACCGTGAATCCGCCCAAACGTCAGGCGCTTGGACAACACCACCGACACCCACATGATCACGCCAACGAACGCGAACGCCGTCACCAGACCGTTATGCTCCAGACCTTTTTCAATGAGATCCCACATATCAGCGACCTCCTACTGGAGTGCCAACCGGCGTTATGTCCGTCGGTTCATCGGGCAACGGTTCGCCTTTGTGAGTCCGACTGATCAGGGCAATGGTGCAGCCGCAGATCACCACCGAACCGATTGCCGCGAGCACCGCCACCGGGCCGCCGTGCAGGGCGGTGACGACGTTTTGTTGCGCGGCCATCGCGACCACTACCGGAATGTACATGGCGCCCCAGAAACCGACGCCCATCTCGCAATCCTTGGTCATGCCGCCGTGTTTATGCATCCACAACCGCGCGCAGATCAGCAGGATCATCGCGATCCCGACGCCACCGACGTTTGATTTCACGCCCAGCAACACGCCGAGCATGTCGCCCACAATCACCCCTGCCAGCGTACAAATCGCCAACAGCGCCACACCGTAAATAATCATTGTTGTTGTCCTCAAAGTGCATCGTCGAATGTTGTTTTTGTTGTTCGAAGGCCTGAGTCGGTGTTCTAGGGTTGGCGGCTTCCCTCCTCACGCAACAGCGCCTGCAAGGTATCGACCCGCGCACCGTCGAAGGCAATCACGGTGCCCTGCTCGAACACCCGGCGCGCCAGCCCGGTCAGCACCGCACCGGGCGGCAGTTCGATCTGTAGACGTACGCCGCGCTCGTAGGCGCTTTGTACCGTGCCGCGCCAATCCACCACGCGGCACATGTTGAACGCCAGGTCGTCGCGCAAGGCTTCCGTGTTGATAACGGGCCGGGCGCGACTGCCGCTCAGGTAGCCCAGCGTCGGTGTTTTCAGCTGCACCTTGGCGAAGGCTTCGGCCAGGGTTTTCGCGGGTGTTTCCAGCAGCAGGCAGTGAGACGGGACGCTGACGGCCAGACGTTTGGCCAGACCTGCACCGCGACCTTTCGCCAACTCGGCCACCGCGTTCATCGCGCCATCGCTGCCGGCAATGACCACCTGGTTATCGGCGTTGATGTTGGCCAGGTAAACCGGCGTGTCGACGCTGTGAACTTGCGCCAGCAAACTTTCCACCGTGGCCAGATCCAGGCCGATGATCGCGGTCATGCCGTAGCCCTGTGGATAAGCCTGTTGCATCAGCTCGCCGCGCAGGCTGACCAGATGCAACGCATCGCTGAAACTCAAGGCGCCGGCGACCACCGCTGCCGGATAGGCACCGATAGACAATCCCGCCACGTAATCCGCCGTCATTAACAACTGTCGTGAAGCCGCGACGCCGGCGATCAGCAGGCAGAGCTGAACCGCTCTTGTCGACTTCAGCGCTTCGGCAGAATCCAGAAGAAAAGCGTCTTCCCCGAGGACTTCACTTGCCTCGATCACTGTTTCCACAGGCAAACGATGGAGCATGCCCGGCTGCTGCGCGCCCTGGCCGGGGAACACCAGCAAACTGCTCACGCTGCTTGCTCCTGCGGGTTCCAGGGGTCAATCACCAGAACAGCCTGGCTCGCATTTTTCAGCAAAACCCGACGTGCAGAGCCGGCCCATTCGCGCAAGGCGACTGCACCGAATGGAGTCTGCAACTGCATGTCCACCTGGCAGACAGCAGCATCGAGAAGTTTCACCAGTTCCTGCGCCTGTGCATGATCCAACGGCTGCGGTGTACGCAGGATCAAGTCGAGATCGCTGCCCTCATGCAACGCCTGAAAACCGCTGGCCAATTCAAACCCGGCGCTGCCGCTGACACCCCAAACCCACTCACAGGAATCGAGCATCGGCCGCAGTTGATTGAGGGCGCGCACTGCCGGCAAATCCCGATCAATCGAGACATGGCAAAGCGCTTCTGGCCGAACTTGACGCTGGATCGCATCGACCGACATCACCGTTGCAAAACGCTGCTCACGCAAGCGCCCACGCACCCCGACCGCGATGTGATCCGCCGCGCTCAACGCACGCCGAACCACCACCGGTTGACCCGCACTGATCGACTCGATCACCCACGAAGGTGCATCCGCAGGCAACTGCTCCGGAGTCAGCCCCCAGAGCAGGTCGTGGGCCAGAAGCGTGTTCACCACTGCTCTCTCAGCAATTGGCGAACCTGACTCGACGCCGCACGGTTGCTTGCGCCCAAGCGGCTGCTCAGGTCTCGGCCACTGGTGGCGACATCGCCAATCGCCTGGGTCAGGCATTCAGACACCCGCGTCAGATCCGCCGCTGTCGGCTGCTCGATCTGTTCCACCGACAAGGTTTCCCAGAGCAAGCCAAGGCTCGCGTAGCTGTCGATGTCATACGCCATCGGCGGCACGCTGGCGGCCAGTGCTTCGAGTTCTTCGACGCTACGCAACGTCACCCGCGCCGCCGAAGCCTTGCCCATCGCATGAACCATCACGCCCGGATCGCGCAGGGCGATCAGCCGATTGGCCTGATACCCATGAGCCAGAAACGCCCCGGACATCGCCTTGCCCACCAGCAAACCGATCACGGCATGGCCGGCCAGTCGGGCGCGGGCATAACTGTCTGCCGCGCCGGCTAGGGCCTGATGAATGCCGAGTGCTTCTTCACGCCGACCGTAGGCCTGACTCGGCACGTCGACGATGGCGATCAAGGCGCGTTTCTGCGGTTTATCCAGATCCGCTGCGATGACTTCGTCCACAGCTTTGGCCAGCCCCCAGCCTTCCAGCAGACCGACCTCGCCATTGCGGGCGCGGACGAAACGGTTGTCAGGATCAGCCACCACCGCGATAAAACGAACGGGCTGGTCACCCAAGACACCGTCGGCCACCTTCAATGAAGCGGGCAAACCGTCGACCGGTTTCGCGCCAGCACTCAAGGCGTTGAACCAGTTCAAACCTCTCAGGGAATACGAACTCATGAGCGCTCTCCTTGATACAGATCGCGAACCGTCGCCGGCTCGATTTGCGGCTCGGCGTCCAGACGGGCCAGCCGTTGCAGGAACAGCTCGGCCTGACGGCTGCGGTGCTGTTCCGGCAAACCTTGCTTAAGCAATTCGCTGACCTGCTGCTGAACCTGCGCCACGTCGTCAGCGACAAAACGATCCACCAAACCACTGGCAAAACGTTGCTCGCCACCGGTCAGGCTCCAGATGAAGGGACGATCACGGGAGTCGTATTCCTCAAGCCCGGCTTCCAGTTCGATCACTTGCGGACCATTCAGGCCAAGCCGTGCTTCCTGAGTCACCAGCAAATAGCTGCACAACCCGGCGGCAATCGACATCCCGCCAAAGCAGCCAACGCTGCCGGCCACCACACCAACCACCGGCTGGTATTGGCGCAGATCGACAATCGCCGCATGAATATCGGCAATCGCCGCCAGCCCAAGGTTGGCCTCCTGCAAACGCACGCCGCCGGTTTCCAGCAGCAACACGGCGCGAGTGGGAATGCCATTGCGGTTGTCTTCGGCGGCGAGCTCCAGCGCACCGGCAATCTTCGCCCCGCCGACCTCACCGAGGCTGCCGCCCTGAAATGCGCCTTCGATGGCGGCGATCACCACCGGCAAACCACCGATGCTGCCCTTGGCGATCACCACACCGTCATCGGCTTGCGGCACCACGCCCTGGCGCGACAACCACGGCGACATGACGCGTTGAAACGGGTCGAGCAATTCGCGGAAGGTGCCGGCGTCGAGCAAGGCTTTCGCCCGTTGCCGGGCGCCGAGTTCGACGAAGCTACGTCTTTGTAGGGATGGCCGCAGAAGATCACTCATGGCCGATCTCCTCAAAGCCTTGTTCCAGACGCAAGCGCACCACGCCCGGCGTGGCGCCGAAATCGTGGATATCGATCGCCATCGCCGGCGGTGTCTGACCGTCGAACATCCGCGCAAACAGATGCTGCCAGCGTTGTTCGGCGCCGTTGACCGAGGTCTGCACCTTGATCGTCAGTTTGCCGGCCTGTCCCGGTTCGATCAGCACTTCCAGATCGCCCGAGCCGACACAGCCCACCAGCGTCCGGCCGCGTGGCGGCTGCCCGGCGGGGAATTCAAAAGATAAGGTTTCCATCAGAAAGCTCCCTGGATGAGGCCGTCGCCAGACTCGATGCGGTCGATGAACAGGCAGGCTGCGAGCAAGTCGGCAGCACCGCCGGGCGAGGCATTCAACGCGATGAGTTGTTGGTCCAGCTCATGCAAACGGCGGCGACCGGCGAGGCTGGCACTGCCGCCCGCATCGAGCACGGCTTGGGCGCCGAGTTGCATGGTCTGCAGGCCTTGTTCGCCTGCGCGGTAGAGCACGCAGGTGTCGGCCAGATTCGTCATGATCGCCAGCAAGGCATCGAGGCGAGCGTTCTGCTCGCCATGACCGGCGGCGCGGCTGAGTTTGAGTTGCGGCAGTGCGCGCTGGATCACTGCCGGGAAGCCGAGCTGGGCTTCTTCGCGGGCACCGCGGACGCCGTAACGCTGGGCGACTTGCGCACCGTGGCTCAGAGGACGCGGCGCGTAACGGTCGTCGAGCAAGGCCAGACGTGCGGCGCGCAACGTCACGGCGCTTGCCTTGGTATTCGTGGATTCCAGCGCGGCAGCAGCGACCAACAGACCCAAGGCCCAGATGGCGCCGCGATGGGTGTTCACCCCGTTCGTGGTGGCGAGCATCACTTCCTCGCTTTCACGACCGATCAGGCCAATGGCTTCACGCAGCGGCACACCGACTTCGCCGATTTCGATGGCGGCTTCCGCCATTTCCTTGAACGCAGGCCACAGGGACAGCGCCGAAGCGTGCATCAACCCGAGGTGCAAATCGGTGTGAGCGCCATTGCCACGACGGTCGACCAGCGCCGGTTTCGGCGACAGGTCCGCTTCGTCGATCAGCGCATCGACGGCCAGATCCGCCAACTGCTCAGCCAACGACAGGGTTTTCGGTTGCAGGTTGAATGCGTGCATTACCAGCTCCTGAACTTGGCGGGCGGGTTGTAGAGGCCACCGGACCACTCGACCAGATCAGCCACGCTTTTCGCCGCAAGCAGTTCGCGGGTGGCGTCGGTGCGGCGGATGCCGAGGTCTTCGGGCAAGGCGATCAGGCCTTCGCGGCGCATGCGCGCGGTGTCTTTCGGGTTGTGGCGCAGGCCGATGACGGTCACTCCGGCCACGGCCGCGATCATCGCCTGACGTTCTTCCAGCGAACGCGCCTTGTACAAATAGGCAATGCCTTCTTCGGTCAGCAGGTGGGTGACGTCGTCGCCGTAGATCATGATCGGCGCCAGCGGCATGCCGCTTTTCTTCGCCACTTCCACCGCGTCGAGGGTTTCGACGAAGGTCGGTTTACCGCCCTCCTGGAAGGTCTCGACCATTTGCACCACGAGTTTCTTGCCGCGTTCCAGCAGCGCTTCGGGCGCATCGTCGTGACGCATGTCGAGCCAGGCCGGTGTGCCGTGACGACGGCCGCGCGGGTCGTGGCCCATGTTTGGCGCACCACCGAAACCGGCGAGACGGCCGCGCGTCACGGTGGAGGAATGGCCGTCGCCGTCGACTTGCAGGGTGGCGCCGATGAACAGGTCCACCGCGTATTGCCCGGCCAGTTGGCAGAACATCCGGTTGGAACGCAGGGAGCCATCGCGACCGGTGAAGAACACGTCGGGCCGAGCGGCGATGTAGTTTTCCATGCCCAATTCGGTGCCGAAACAATGCACGCTTTCGACCCAACCGCTTTCGATCGCCGGGATCAGGGTTGGGTGCGGATTGAGCGTCCAGTTTCGGCAGATCTTGCCTTTAAGGCCGAGGGATTCGCCGTAGGTCGGCAGGATCAATTCGATGGCGGCGGTGTTGAAACCGATGCCGTGGTTCAGGGACTGGACGTTGTGTTTTTCGTAGATCCCGCGGATCGCCATCATCGCCATCAACACATGCACAGGCTTGATGTGGCGCGGGTCGCGGGTGAACAGCGGTTCGATGTAGAACGGCTTGTCGGCCACCACCACGAAATCGACCCAGGAGGCCGGGATGTCAACGCGGGGCAACTCGCTGACATCGTCCACCAGTTGATTGACCTGAACGATGACGATGCCGTCGCTGAAGGCGGCCGGTTCGATCAATGCCGGGGTGTCCTCGGTGCTTGGGCCGGTGTAGATGTTGCCGGCGCGGTCGGCCATGAAACCGGCCGAGAGCACGACGTTGGGAATCAGGTCGACCACCAGCCGAGCATAGAGCTCGATGTAGGTGTGAATCGCACCGATTTCCAGCAGGCCATCTTCCAGCAACTGACTGATGCGCAGGCTTTGGGTGCCGGCGAAAGAGAAGTCGAGCTTGCGGGCGATGCCGCGTTCAAACAGGTCCAGATGCTCGGAGCGTCCGACGCTGGGCATGATCATGTGCAGATCATGCAGCTTCGCGGGATCAGCCTTGGCCAGGGAGCGGGAGAGGAAATCCGCCTGCTTCTGGTTATTGCCCTCCAGCACCACACGGTCGCCGGGCAGAATCAACGCCTCTAGTGCCGCAACGATTTTGTCGGTGGGTAAGACCACACCGTCGGCGAGACCCCGTACCAGCTCGAGACGCCGCTGCTTTTCGCTGCGCCGCCGCGTCCATCGCGAGTCGGGGGATATTGTTGTTGTCATGACCACTCCACGGGTTCGCTGTCGTGGGAGTCACCTTAGGAGTGTTGGGTGGGGGGCATCAATCAAGCAGAGAGACGGATCGTTACGCTGACCGTAACGATCGAACACCGCCCCGATCGTTCCCACGCTCCGCGTGGGAATGCCTCAAGGGACGCTCCGCGTTCCAGCTCTCGAATGGGACGCGGAGCGTCCCGGGCTGCATTCCCACGCGGAGCGTGGGAACGATCAGGAAGTTAATGGTTGGCCGTGCCGACGCCATCGCGAGCAAGCTCGCTCCCACATTGGAACGCGTCACCCCTGTGGGAGCGAGCCTGCTCGCGATGGGGCCAGAGCAATCCCCGCCGGTTTCAATGCCGGAGTGCAATGATCGATAAGTCCCAAAATAGGACCGATCGGTCCCTTTTTGGGACTCTTCAACCTTCGCCAGTCAAATGGGGTTTTGTGTTTAAAAGTTTGTCCGCAGGAATGGTGTGAGGCTACGCAGTCTGACGTCGCTGCCTACAGCAATGCCGGAACCCGCTGACTGGTGCGGTTTTGCGTTGATCTTTATCGTTTGTGTGTCGCTGCCAATTCAGCGACCGGGCCTGGAAAACCCGAAGAACAGGATCAATGCACATGACATAATGCGGCGCTTTTTTTGCTCCGTAGTTCTAAGTTATGGCGGCTGTGCGTGGGAGACCTTCGGGTCTGCCGGGTTTGATCCTTTCTCGGTTTTTCCAGTCCGCGTACAGCTGCCACCCTTTTCGTCTGGAAAACGAAAAACGGCAGCTCCATCACTACAAGGATCTTTGCCATGTTCAAACCAACTCCCAACCCGCCGGAAACCGACACCGGTTCCGAAGCATCCCTCGAAGCCGAAAAACTCAAGGAAGCCGCCGACCGCGTCTTTTCCTACTACTTCCCACCCCATGAAAAACCGGGCAAGCGCCGCAAACATCACCTCTTCAGCGTTTCCCCCGATATCGACACCGAAGCCCTTCTGACCAATGCTTCCGAAGACCTGCTGTCCATCAGCGCCATTGCTGCCGATCTGGCGGACGATGTGGAAGGCTCACGCCGCTCTGTAGCCTTGGCGCTCAGCCGCATGGCGGATGGGGTGCAGTTGTTGGTGGAGCGGGCGCTGGATCATCATGAGTCGTTGCAGATGAAGATTCGGGCCGGGGTTTAGCGCAGAAACCCTTGTCATGATCGTTCCCACGCGGAGCGTGGGAACGATCAGTTAGGGCCAGTCAGCGATCAATTGGCTAAACCGGCCTTTACGAGCAACTCCTCCAGCGCCAGCAAGTCAGGCACCTTGGCCACCTGCTCCCCAACCTGCACCGCCGCCTGTTCCAGCGAACATAAAGGCACATCCACATAGCTCAACTGGCTATCAAGCTTGTAAGACCGCGGAATCCCCTGCACCAGCAACGCAATGAACTTCAAATCAGGTCGCCCACCGAGAGCATTGAGGATGACAATCCGCGCCCGCTCACCGATCACGATTTTCTGCCCACACGCCGACTCGAAACTCAGCAACGGAATCTGCCGGTTCCGCCACATGACCCGCCCGAGGTACCACGGCGGAGTGTCGAGGTCGAAGGCGCTGGGTTGGTAATCAATAAGCTCCGCAACTGCGACGTTGGGCAGGATCAGGTTGCGGTCAGCCAAGGGCAGCAGCAGGCCGGTGAGGTTGCTGGTGCGGTGCTCAAGCATGGGTTTTGCTCCACAGGGTGATGCTTTCGAGCAGCACCGATTCCTGGTACGGCTTGCCGAGGTAGTCATTGACGCCGATGGCCATGGCGCGGTCGCGGTGTTTCTGTCCGGTGCGGGAGGTGATCATGATGATCGGCAGGTGCTGCAGACGTTCGTCGGCGCGTACCTGGGTCGCGACTTCGAAGCCGTCCATGCGCGGCATTTCGATGTCCAGCAGCATCAGGTCAGGCATGTGATCTTCAAGCAGCAGCATCGCGTCGACACCGTCCTTGGCAGTCAGCACGTTCATGCCGTGCCGTTCCAGCAGACGGCTGGTGACTTTGCGCACCGTCACCGAATCGTCGACCACCAACACCAGCAGTGGCTTGTGCGGCTCGACCTCCGCCTCCTGAGTCGCTGACTGTTGCGGCACGCGGGCCTGCATCGCACGGATCGGTGCCAGCAAATCGAGAATCAGCACCACCCGCCCATCGCCGAGAATCGTGGCCCCGGACAAACCCTGCACCGCTGCAAACTGCGGGCCGAGGCTTTTGACCACGATCTCGCGAGTGCCAGCCATGGAGTCGACTTGCACCGCGATGTGCCGCTCGTTGCACTGCACCAGCAACACCGGCAACGGCAGGCTCTGGCCCAGCAGTTTCGGGCGGTGGCTGGTTTTCAGCAGTTCGCCGAGGTAGCACAGTTCATAGTGTTGCCCGGCGTATTTGTAGGTCGGCGGATCGAGCCGGTAATGCCCTTCAAGCTCATTGGGCAGCACGCGAACGATGCCGTCGATGGTGTTCAGCGGGATCGCGTACTGATCATCAAAACACTGCACCATCAGCGCCCGGTTGACCGAAACGGTGAACGGCAGTCGAATCCGGAAGTGCACGCCCTGCCCGGCCACAGAGTCGATGCTCATGCTGCCACCGAGCTGCCGGACCTCTTCATGCACCACGTCCATGCCGACGCCGCGTCCGGAAATCTGGGTGATTTTCTCGGCGGTGGAGAACCCCGGTTGCAGGATGAATTGCAGGACATCGCGGTCGCTGATGTCGCTGTCCGGCGCCAGCAACCCACGCTTGATCGCCTTGCGCCGCACCGCATCCAGCGGCACACCGGCACCGTCGTCGCGGATGTCGAAAATGATGTCGCCGCCCTCTCGCGACAGGTCGAGGGTGATTCGACCCTGAGCCGGCTTACCCGCCGCGATACGCACCTCGGCCGATTCCAAGCCATGATCCACGGCGTTGCGCAGCATGTGTTCCAACGGCGCGGCCATGCGTTCGAGGACGTTGCGGTCCATCTCGCCTTCGGCATTGCCGACGATGAATTCGACGTCCTTGCCCAGCTCGCTTGAGACCTGACGGACGATCCGCTTCAAGCGCGGCAGCATCCGCTCGAACGGCACCATGCGCGTGCGCATCAGGCCTTCCTGCAATTCGGTGTTGATGCGGCCCTGCTGCTGCAGCAGGTTTTCCGCGTCTTGATTGCGTCGGTCGAGGGTTTCCTTGAGGTCGAGCAGGTCGGAGGCGGATTCGAACAGTGCGCGCGACAGTTGCTGCAACTGTGAGTGGCGGTCCATTTCCAGCGGGTCGAATTCTTCGTAGCCCAGGCGTTCGGCTTCGACTTGCTGCCGGCTGAGAATCCGCCCTTGGGTTTCGGTGTCGAGCCGGCGCAATTGGTCGCGCATGCGCTCAATGGTGGTCTCCATCTCGCTCAGGGTCACGCGCGCATCGTTGACCTGTTGTTCGATCCGGCCACGGAAGATCGACGTTTCGCCGGCCAGGTTGACCAAATCGTCGAGCAGTTCTGCCGAGACCTTGACCATGTCCGCGCCAGCATCGGGTTGCGCTGCGGGCGTCTCGATTTTCGGCGTTGCGGACACCACGGCCGGTGCCGGTGTTTCGGGCACTGCCGGATGACTGAAGTTCTTGATCGCGTCGATCAGTTGATCGGCGGGCGGCAATGGCTGACCGGCACGGGTCGCGTCGAGCATCTGCGCCAGTCGGTCGTGGCTGCTTTGCAACAAGCCGAACAACGCGGCGGTGGGTTGCAGTACGCCAGCCGAGAGGCCTTCGTAGAGAAATTCCAGCTCATGGGCGAGGTCGCCAATCGGCGCGATTTCCACCATCCGCGCGCCACCCTTGAGGGTGTGCAGGTCACGCAACAGGGTTTCCACTTCCTGACGATTCGACGGCTCGGCCTGCCAGCGCACCAGCGCCGCGCCGGAGTTTTCGATGATGTCGAAACCTTCCTCGAGGAAGATTTCCAGAAGCTCCGGATCATGGCCTGGGGAATCCTCGTTCCGTGCCGGTTCGACCGTTTCAACAGCGCTGGCATTGCCCTGGCGAAACTCGCGAATGGCCTCGATCAGCTCACCCGGATCGCCCAATGGCCGCTGGTTCTGCAACTGATCAAGCAGCTGCGCGAGCCGGTCATGACTGTGTTGCAGCAGGTGCGCCAAGGCTTCGCTGTAGGCGTAACGGCGGTCCACCAGCCCTTCGTAAAGGCTTTCCAGTTCATGAGCCAGATCACCGACCGGCTCGACCTCGGCCATCCGCGCACCACCCTTGAGGGTGTGCAAATCTCGCTGCAATGACAACAACGGCGCGGCGTTGTCCGGGTCGCTCAGCCAGCGTTGCAAGGCCTGGCCGGCGCTTTCGAGGATATCCACCGCCTCTTCGAGGAAGATCGAAACGATCTCATCGTCCAGCTCAACCTGGGTCGCGGTCTGTTCCAGTTCGGCGGTGGCACTGCCCAGTTCCCGGATGCTCAACGTGCGGCTGCCATCGCTGCGAATCAGCCCCATCGCCGACGGATCCAGGCTCTCATCGAGCAAGCCGCGCAAGGCCCGGATGCGCTCCGGTTGCGGACTGACTTCCTGGCCGGCGGCCAGTTCGTCGAGCATGTTGATCAGCGCTTCATGGGCACTTTGCGCCTCATGGAAAAACGCCTCGCTGACCGCCAGGCTGCTTTCTTCCACCGCGCCGTAGAGGTCGAGCAAGGTTTCGCAGAGTTCATCCACCGGATGCAGATCAGCCAGGTGCGCGCCTTCGCCGAGGGTGGTCAATTCGTCCAGCAATGCGCTGAGTTCCTGCCGCTCGCCGGGATGTTGCTGCCAGCGTTGCAACAGGCTTTCGGCGTCCAGCAGGATGTCCATGCCTTGCGCGAGGAAGTTGTTGATCAGTTGCGGATCACGCTTGATGCGCAACCCGGTGTTCGGTGAACTCAGGAGCGTTTCCAGACGCTCGGCCAGCAACGCCTGGGTTCGCTCGATCAAGGAGCGGGCGCCGGGAATCTCCGCCAGTGGATCAGTCTTGAGCTGTCGCAACCCGAGACGGAACAGTCCTTCGGCTTCCAGCAACAGTTCTACTTCGTCCAGGTCCAGGGCGATCAGGTGCGCCTTGTACTCCCGGGTAAGATGATCCAGTGGCTTCGCCAGTTCGGCGATCGGCAATACGCCAGCCATCGAGGCGCTGCCCTTGAGGGTGTGCAGCGCCCGCTGCAACTCGTCGCTGGCCTGCAATGGCACGTGCTCGGCGGCTTGATCGAGGAAACGGTTGAGGCTGCCCAAATGGGTTTCGGCTTCGTTGCGGAAGATCTCAAGCAGCAGCGGATCGAGGGCGGCGACGTCTTGTGCGTCCTCGTCGGGTATCGGCTCATTGCCCTTGGCCAAGGCGTGGGCGCGTGCGGCCAATTGGTCAACATCGTTGCGCTGGCGCTGGGCATGGTGGGCAAACTCGGCCACCAGTTCCGGCAGCAGATTCAGCGCATCGCCCAGCAGTTGTTGCACCGCCGGCCCCGGCGGAACGCTGCGTTCCAGTACGCGGTTGAGCAGGTTTTCCACCGCCCAGGCCAGTTCGCCCAGCACCAAAGCGCGGACCATCCGGCCACTGCCCTTGAGCGTATGGAAGGCCCGGCGCAGTTCGCTCAGGGCCGACTTACTCTCGGGATCGGCCGACCAGCGCGGCAGGTACTCCCGGAGGATTTCCAGGACTTCATCGGTTTCTTCGAGGAACACTTCCCGCAGCTCATCGTCCACCGGTTCTTCACCAGTGGGCGGCGGCAACAGGCTTCCCGGGGTCGTCAGGGCGGGCGGGTTGACGGAGGACACGGGGCTGGCCAATACATCGGCCAGTGACTGGACGGTCTCAGGGTCATCCAGTTCCTGCAGATCCTGCATGACCTGCGCTTCACTCGGGCTAAGCACATCTTCAAGCACCGGCACCTGTTGCTCGATGGGGAAAAAGCCGAGTGCGGCCAGGCTTTTTTCCGCGACGTCGAGCAACTTTTCGCCCGGTGCTTCGGGGTCGTCGCTGAGGCGCTCCAGGTAATACTCGATGCTGGTGATGACGTCGGCCAGGCTGTCCAGTTCCTGCCAGCCGGGATGATCCGGATCCAGCAGCAGGTGCTCGCGGATGAAGTGGTTGCACGTTTCGATCAGGCTCGCCGCACGGCTCAACGGGATCATCGCCAGCGCACCGCGCACCTGGGTCAGCAACGCCGGCAATGGCTGCAAGTGCTGGCGATCCCAGTCGGCGTCGATGTAGTCGACGATCATGTCCTTGGCCTGTTGCAGGCAGATGCGCGCTTCCTTGATCACGATCTGATGGATCTGTGTCAGGTCGGTGGTCGGCAGGCGGCTGTCTTCCTGGCTTTCCGGCTCGACGGTGCCGACCATGCCGGCGAGGGTCGCTTCGACGTAGAGCAAGGCACCGGCGACGTCCATCAGGATCGCGTCGTTGGGCTCTCGCTGGCCTTGGGCGAGGCTCAATACCACGGCCAGTTGATCGATGATGACCTTGCGTGGCTGGCCGAAACCGAGCACCGCCAGGGTGTCGGCGATTTGCCGCAGCGGCGCCAGCAGGCTTTCGAGGTCCGAGGTGTGTTGGCGGTCGCTGCGCACGAACAGGTCCAGGCGCTCCTTGACCCGCACCAGCTCTTCACACAAAGCGGCCAACACCGAGCGCATGGCATCGCGGTCGGGACCGGCCAGCCGTGCTCGTTCTTCGTCGACCATCGCGCTGTCAGGTAGCGCGTCGTCCAGTCCGTAGCGATCTTTCATGGTCAGCATCTGCCCGGTGGGATGTTCGGCCTTGGCAATGTAGAACAGCAAACTCTTGAGCAACTCCAGCGGCGCCGGCTGATTGATTCCGGGCATGCCCTGTTCGAGCAGGCGCTTCAGTTCTTTATCGGCCTCCTTAAACAGACTGCGCAACGCCGGACTGTTAGCAATCGAGCCGCCGCGCATGCCTTCGACCAGC
Organism: Pseudomonas sp. Irchel s3h14; assembly: GCF_900187425.1. Taxonomy (GTDB): domain Bacteria; phylum Pseudomonadota; class Gammaproteobacteria; order Pseudomonadales; family Pseudomonadaceae; genus Aquipseudomonas. Next base: position 543,574 of record NZ_FYDJ01000001.1, on the reverse strand, counting down.
GCCGAGGCGACTTGCCACAACGGGCTCAGGGGTGCGTTGCCGCACAGCCCTTCGAGGCGCGCAAAAACTTTGGTCAGGTAACCGAGATTGGTTTCGCCGTCCTGCTCACGCAGCAATCCGACCAGGGCCATCTGCAACATCTGCCGCAACTTGCGCAGCACATTCGGTAAATCCGCTGGCTCCAGCAGCGCCAGCGACTCTTCGTCCAGTGGCGGCAGGTCCGGCAATTGCGGGCTGAACAGGCTGGTTTCCGACAACAGGCTTTCGCCACGGGCGCTGCGCAGATCGTTGATCAGTGGCAACACGACCAGCGGCAAGTCGCGGCGCGCACCTTGCACCCGGTCGAGGTAAATCGGCAGCTGCCCAAGGGCTTGCAGCAACAGGTGGAGCGTCTCATCGCGATGACTGACGCGGTTCTGTTGCAAGGCAGTGGTCAGATGTTCCATCTCTTCGGCGAGCAGCGCCGCGCCGTAGAACTCGACCATCTGCAAACTGCCGTGAACCTGATGGACGCATGCCAGGCATTCACTGAGGGCGTGCGTCGCCTGCGGGTCATCAAGCAACGTTTCAATCGCCTGGTGAGCCACTTTCAGCGTTTCGGCAATCTCGCCTTTGACCCACTCGAGGGCCACATAGTCGTGCCGATCACCCATAACCACTCCAAATCACTGCTCTACTCAAAAAAAGCATTCGCTCGCAGGCGTTTCACACTTTATCCGCAACCTCAGCCTTGGCGGCCGGCAAGGTGAAACCGGACACCGAACGCCGCAGCTGACTGGCCATTTTCGCCAGGTTGCCAATGCTCTCGGCGGTGGCGGTGGAGCCGGACGAGGTCTGCGTGGTGATCTGCTGGATCACGTTCATCGTCAGGGAAATCTGACCGGCCGAAGACGTCTGTTGCTGCGCTGCGTTGGAAATACTCTGGATCAACGCGGCGAGAGTCTTCGACACGCCTTCGATTTCTTCCAGGGCCACTCCGGCATCCTGCGCCAGACGCGCGCCGCGCACCACTTCGGTGGTGGTCTGCTCCATGGAAATCACTGCTTCGTTGGTGTCGGTCTGAATCGCCCGCACCAGGGTTTCGATCTGCCGGGTGGCGGCGGACGAGCGCTCGGCCAACCGCTGGACTTCATCGGCGACCACCGCAAAACCGCGCCCGGCATCACCGGCCATGGAGGCCTGAATCGCCGCGTTGAGCGCAAGGATGTTGGTCTGGTCGGCAATGTCATCGATCAGGCTGACAATGTCGCCGATTTCCTGAGAAGACTCACCGAGGCGCTTGATGCGCTTGGCGGTGTCCTGAATTTGCTCGCGAATATTGTCCATGCCGTGGATGGTGTTGTGCACCACCTCATTGCCCTTGTTGGCGATTTCCACCGAACGCTCGGCCACCGCCGACGATTCGGCGGCGTTGGCCGAGACCTGATCGATGGACTGGGCCATGTCGTTGATCGCGGTGGAGGCTTCGGCAATCTGCTGCGCCTGATGCTCCGAAGCCTGGGCCAGGTGCATGGCGGTGGCCTGGGTTTCCTGCACGGCGGCAGCGACCTGGCCAGCGGTGAGGTTGATGGTCGCCACCAGATCGCGCAGTTGGTCCACGGAATAGTTGATCGAGTCGGCGATGGTCCCGGTGAAGTCTTCGGTCACCGAGGCGGTCACGGTGAGGTCGCCGTCCGCCAGGTCTTCGATCTCGTCGAGCAGGCGCATGATCGCGTTCTGGTTGCGCTCGTTCTTCTCGGCCGTTTCACGCAGTTGACGATTGGTTTCACGGACCATCACCAGGCCAATGAGGATGATCGACATCAGCGCCGACAGGCCCAGCACGTAGCCGCCAATGGTGTCGGTGTTGCGCCCGCCAGCCATGTTTTCGAAACCGCCGGCCAGGTGCGAGGCTTCTTCGAGCAGGGTCTGCGACAGGGTGAAAATATTGGTCGCCGATTCGCGGACCTTGAACAGCTCCGGCGAGGTTTCGAGGATTTCATCCACCGAACCCGAGACGAATTCGAACAGCTCGGAAATCTCGATCAACCGCGCGCGAGCATCGCGGTCTTCAACCTGGCTGACTTTCAGTGACGGATTGCCCTGGAGCATGCCGTTGAGCACCTGGCCGAATCGCGCCGCATCACGACCGAAGGCGTCGGCGGCCTGCTGCGAATTTTCATCGCCGGACAGCACGGTGTTCACCGCACCGAGAATCCGCTCAGCCAATAGCGACTGGCGCTGCGCCATGGCCACCTGCGCGGCCGGGGCACCGCGCTGGAGGAGCGTTTCGACGACTTTTTCGTACTCGACCTGCAACTGCGGCACGGTTTCGGCCAGGGTCGCGGCGACTTGATGCAGCGACAGCACGGTCTGTTCGCTGGAGAGGATCGCGTCGGTGTTTTTCAGCAAGCGTTCCCAGTCCAGTTGCACGGCTCGCATTTCCGGGCGCACGGTGGACGGCGCCGGCGGCAGGCCGGTGGAGGGATCGCCTTTCTTCAGATAGCCCCAGCGTTGGGCAAAGTCATTACGCGCGTCGCTCAGCAGCTTGAACGCCGCCGCCTTGCCGGCAGCAGCTTCGGTGGCGTTCTTGGCAATGCGCTGGGACAGCACGCGCAGCTCACCGGCATGGCCGATGTACTGTTTGTCGTACGTGGCCTGGGTGTTGAGGTACGCGAAGTTGGCGAACAGCAGCATGATGAAGACGATCAGCGCGATGAACAGCGCGATGATCTGTGACCGGCTGCGCGACCCTTCTGGCTTGCCTGTTTTTGCTTTTATCATCGGTCCTCGCCTGAACAGCTGAATGAGTACCTGTAGGAGCAAGGCTTGCCCGCGATGAACGATAACGCGGTGTGCCTGCAAGACCGCGTCGCCTGCATCGCGGGCAAGCCTTGCTCCTACAAGGATTACAGCGCTACGTGCATAAAGCTTTGGGACTGCACCAACGCAAACGGGCTGAACACCTGCCAGGTCTGCTCGCGCTGAAACCGGCCTTTGATGAACGGTGCAATCGGGCCGCTCAAGGTATCTACCGGCTCAAGACTGTCCTGGGCAAAGTGCTGGAGGCCGAAGACTTCATCGACCATCAACCCGGTGAACACCTCGTTATGCTCCACCACCAATACCCGGCGCTGCTTGCGCACGGCTGACAGCTCATGCCCGAAGAAGCCGCACAAGTCGATGATCGGCAACAGGCGCCCGCGCAGATTGGCCACCCCCTTGACCCAGGGTCTGACCCCCGGCAGCAGGGTACACCTCGGCTCGTGCAACACTTCGCTGACCTCGCCCATCGGCGCGACGTACCAGTGCTCGCCCAAGCGAAAACCGATGCCGCTCCAACTGTCTTGTCGGGTCGGCTGGGACGGCAAGTCAGCCGCCAGCAGACGACAACGCTGGTCGATCTGCAGCAGCAGTTCGAAAGCCGTCAGCGACTCGGTCATGGCTGGACGATCAACCGGCCAGCACGTTGTTCAGGGTTTTGATCAGGGTTTCTTCGTCGACCGGTTTGGTCAGGTAATCCTTGGCGCCCTGGCGCGTGCCCCAGACTTTGTCGGTTTCCTGATCCTTGGTGGTGATGATGATCACCGGAATGTGCCCGGTTTCCGGGTCTTTGGTCAGCTGACGGGTCGCCTGGAAACCATTGAGGCCAGGCATGACGATGTCCATCAGCACCGCGTCGGGTTTTTCCTGACGGGCCAGGGCCACGCCGTCGGCGCCGTTTTCGGCTTTCAACACTTCATGACCGTGCTTTTCCAGCATGCCGGTCAGTTTGTACATTTCGGTCGGCGAATCATCGACGATCAGAATACGTGCCATGGTCTTCCCCATTCTTGTCGACGCCGGGCCCGCTGGCCGAGCGTCACTGTGCGTGTCCTACTGCGGCAAAACGGCGGCGAAGCCCGGTACATGGGCCTGGATCGCGTTCAGCAGTTCTTCCTTGCTGAAAGGCTTGGTCAAAAACTGGTCGGAGCCGACGATGCGCCCCTTGGCCTTGTCGAACAGCCCATCCTTGGACGACAGCATAATCACTGGCGTGGACTTGAACGCACTGTTGTTCTTGATTAAAGCGCAGGTCTGATAACCATCCAGACGCGGCATCATGATGTCGACAAAGATGATGCCGGGGTGATTGTCGGCAATCTTGGCCAGAGCATCGAAACCATCGATGGCGGTGATCACTTCACAACCCACGTTCTTCAATAACGTTTCGGCGGTGCGGCGAATCGTTTTCGAATCGTCGATCACCATGACCTTCAAGGCGCTGGAATGCTGTTCCATAAATGCTCTGCCGTCGCCTTTGCGAATCAAATTGTCCATTTCCGATAACCGGAGGCTCGAAACCCTTGATGTTCAAGGGCCAGCGCGATATGGCAGCCTTTTTAGCACAGTCTCTAACACCAATCTATCGGCCGACCTGCGGAGTGGTTTTTCCTTGACCGGGAACACACTCAGCGCCACTCTGACGCCACTTTTTCGTGTCCATTCGGACCACCCAATTTCGAGGAAAAACCCATGAGCGTTCGCGTCGGGATTGTCATGGATCCTATTGCCAGCATCTCCTATAAAAAGGATAGCTCGCTGGCCATGCTGTTGGCCGCACAGAAGCGCGGCTGGGAACTGTTCTATATGGAACAGGGCGATTTGTACCAGGCCGAAGGCGAAGCACGGGCGCGGATGTGTCCGTTGAAAGTCTTCGCCAACCCGCAAAAATGGTTCGAACTCGACGCCGAGACCGACGCGCTGCTGAGCGATCTGGACGTGATCCTGATGCGCAAGGATCCGCCGTTCGACATGGAATTCGTCTACTCCACTTACCTGCTGGAGCAAGCCGAACGCGCTGGCGTGCTGGTGGTCAACAAGCCGCAAAGCCTGCGCGACTGCAACGAAAAGCTGTTCGCCACGCTGTTCCCGCAGTGCACGCCGCCGACCATCGTCAGTCGTCGCCCGGACGTACTGCGTGAATTCGCCGATCACCACGGCGACGTGATCCTCAAGCCGCTGGACGGCATGGGCGGTTCGTCGATCTTCCGTCACACCGCTGGCCACCCGAACCTGTCGGTGATCCTCGAAACCCTGACCTTGCATGGCAAACAGCAGATCATGATTCAGGGTTACCTGCCGGCAATCATCGATGGCGACAAGCGCATCCTGATGATCGACGGCGAGCCGGTGGATTACTGCCTGGCACGAATTCCGGCTGCTGGCGAAACCCGTGGCAACCTCGCCGCCGGTGGCCGTGGCGAAGCCCGTCCGCTGACCGAGAAAGATCGCTGGATCGCCGCACAAGTCGGCCCGACCTTACGCGAAAAAGGCCTGTTGTTCGTCGGTCTGGACGTGATCGGCGAGCATCTGACGGAAATCAACGTCACCAGCCCGACCTGCATTCGCGAGATTGATAACGCGTTTGGCACCGACATCGGCGGCCTGCTGATGGATGCCATCGATCAGAAGCTCAAGGCCCGTTGATATAGAACAGCCAAGAAACGACCAACATTGCGTTATCATCCGCGGCCTGTGAAAAACGCGATGTTGGTTTTTTTGTCATGACGCTCCCGTCCGATCTGCCCGCTGAACTCGCCCATCGTGGCGTGCGCCCGGCTGATCGCCTCGGTTTTACCCTGTTTCTCGCGGCGCTGATTCACCTGGCCTTGCTGTTGGGCGTCGGCTTTACGATGGTCGAACCCAAGCAAATCAGCAAAACCCTGGAAATTACCCTCGCCACCTTTAAAAGCGAAAAGAAGCCTGAAAAAGCCGATTTTCTTGCTCAAGAGAATCAGGAAGGCAGCGGCACCCTGGATAAAAAGGCAATTCCCAAGACCACCGAGGTCGCGCCTTTCCAGGACAACAAGGTGCAGAAAGTCACGCCACCGCCAGCGGCCAAGCCTGAACTGAAGGAAGCCGCACCGAAGGCAGCCGTGACGACCGTCGCGCCCAAGCCGAAAAAAGCCGCAGCCAAAACCGAAGAACCCAAACCCGTCACCAAACCCGCAGTCGCCGCGCCGACGTTCGACAGTGAACAGCTGTCCAGCGACATCGCCAGCCTGGAAGCGGAGCTGGCCAACGAACAACAGCTGTATGCCAAGCGCCCGCGTATCCATCGCCTGAGCGCCGCGTCGACCATGCGCGACAAGGGCGCCTGGTATAAGGACGAGTGGCGCAAGAAGGTCGAGCGCATCGGCAACCTGAATTACCCCGACGAAGCGCGACGCAAGCAGATCTACGGTAATTTGCGCCTTTTGGTTTCGATCAACCGTGACGGCTCGCTCTTTGAAGTGCTGGTGCTGGAGTCGTCCGGGCAACCGCTGCTGGATCAGGCGGCGCAGCGCATCGTGCGGCTGGCGGCACCGTTTTCACCGTTTACCGGGGATTTGTCGGATATCGATCGTCTGGAAATCATCCGGACCTGGAAGTTTGCCCGCGGCGACAGACTCTCCAGCAACTGACACCCCACAAATCCCTGTGGGAGCGGGCTTGCTCGCGAATGCGGTCAATCATTCAACATTGATGTCGACTGACACGACGCCTTCGCGAGCAAGCCCGCTCCCACATTTGACCTGTGCCGACTGCCAAATTGCGCCATCCTCAGCTTGTCAGTTCGCCCCTCCAACGCCACACTAGCGCTCATGAAGAACGTCAGCCCCAGCTACCTCAAGCATCAATTCCTGATCGCCATGCCTCACATGGTCGACCCGAACTTTGCGCACACTTTGACCTACATCGTCGAGCACACGGCCAATGGTGCCATGGGTCTGGTGGTCAATCGTCCGCAAGACCTCAACCTGGCCGATATCCTCGAACAACTGCGCCCCGACATCGAACCGCCGGTGCTCTGCCAGCATGTGCCGATCTTCATCGGCGGCCCGGTGCAGACCGATCGCGGTTTTGTTCTGCACCCCTCGGGGCAGAGCTATCAGGCCACCGTTGAGCTCGATGAGAAACTGGCCCTGTCGACCTCCCAGGACGTGCTGTTCGCCATCGCCGATGGCGTCGGTCCGGCGAAAAGCCTGATCGCCCTCGGATACGCTGGCTGGGAAGCCGGGCAGCTGGAAGCCGAACTGGCTCAGAACGCCTGGCTGACCTGCCCGTTCGATGCCGATATTTTGTTCAACACCAGCAGCGAATTGCGCCTGGAAGCAGCGGCCAAGCACCTGGGCGTCAACCTCAGCCTGCTGACCAGCCAAGCGGGACACGCCTGATGGCCCTGCGCCTGATTTTGGGTTTCGACTACGGCACCAAACAGATCGGCGTTGCGGTCGGCCAGGTGATTACCGGCCAGGCCCGCGAGCTGTGCACCTTGAAGGCACAAAACGGTATTCCCGACTGGAATCAGGTCGAAGCCCTGATTAAAGAGTGGAAACCCGATGCCGTGGTGGTTGGCCTGCCCTTGAACATGGACGGCACGCCGAGCGACATGTGCCTGCGCGCCGAGAAATTCGCCCGCCGCCTCAACGGCCGCTACAACCTGCCCTTCTATACCCACGATGAACGCCTGACCACCTTCGAAGCGAAGGGTGAACGACGTGATCGTGGCGGACAAAAGGGCAGCTACCGCGACAACCCGGTGGACGCCATCGCCGCCGCCCTGCTGCTGCAAGGCTGGCTCGACGAAAACACCGCACTGTTCGAATCCTGAAGAGCCGCAACAAGCGTCTCTACTTAGCTACAACCCGAGCCACCTCTCCAGCAGAACCCGGCTCGGGCCCAAGAAGGAGCAACCATGAGCCTGCCCAATCCCGTTGAACTGATCAGCCAGATGGCGACCCGGCTTGACGCCTATCTGGCCAAACGTGGCATCAGCGAACCGCGCTACATCGGTATTCGTACCGGTGGCGTCTGGGTCGCCCAGGCGTTGCTCGATGAACTGGGCAGCGACTCGCCCCTCGGCACCCTGGACGTCTCCTTCTACCGCGACGACTTCAGTCAGAACGGCCTGCACCCACAAGTGCGCCCGTCCGCCCTGCCGTTCGAGATCGAAGGCCAGCACCTGGTGCTGATCGACGACGTATTGATGAGCGGCCGGACCATCCGCGCCGCCCTCAATGAGCTGTTCGACTACGGCCGCCCGGCCAGCGTGACATTGGTGTGCCTGCTGGACCTGGACGCCGGCGAGCTGCCGATTCGCCCGAATGTGGTCGGCGCGACCCTGTCGCTGGCCGCCCACGAACGGGTGAAACTGTCCGGCCCGGAACTCAAGCTCGAACTGCAAGACCTCGCCCTTTAATTCGCCCTATTGAGAGTCCCCCTCGCGATGACGCCTCTAGAAACCAAGCGCCCGCTGCAGCTCAATGATCAGGGCCAGCTGCGCCACTTCCTCTCGCTCGACGGTTTGCGCCGCGAGCTGCTGACGGAAATCCTCGACACCGCCGACTCGTTCCTCGAAGTCGGCGCCCGGGCGGTGAAGAAGGTCCCGTTGCTGCGCGGCAAGACCGTGTGCAACGTGTTCTTCGAGAACTCCACCCGCACCCGCACCACCTTCGAACTGGCGGCCCAGCGGCTGTCGGCGGACGTGATCACCCTGAACGTGTCCACATCGTCGGCGAGCAAGGGCGAAACCCTGCTCGACACCCTGCGCAACCTGGAAGCCATGGCCGCCGACATGTTCGTCGTGCGTCACGGTGACTCCGGCGCGGCGCACTTCATCGCCGAACATGTCTGCCCGCAAGTGGCGATCATCAACGGCGGCGACGGCCGTCACGCCCACCCGACCCAGGGCATGCTCGACATGCTGACGATCCGTCGGCACAAGGGCGGCTTCGAGAACCTTTCCGTAGCCATCGTCGGCGACATCCTGCACTCGCGGGTAGCGCGCTCGAACATGCTTGCGCTGAAAACCCTCGGCTGCCCGGACATCCGCGTGATCGCGCCGAAAACCCTGCTGCCGATCGGCATCGAGCAATACGGCGTGAAGGTTTACACCGACATGACCGAAGGCCTGAAAGACGTCGACGTGGTGATCATGCTGCGCCTGCAGCGTGAACGCATGACTGGCGGCCTGCTGCCGAGCGAAGGCGAGTTCTACCGCCTGTTCGGCCTGACCACCGCGCGCCTGGCCGGGGCCAAACCGGATTGCATCGTCATGCACCCGGGGCCGATCAACCGCGGCGTGGAGATTGAGTCGGCGGTGGCCGACGGCCCGCACTCGGTGATCCTCAACCAGGTCACCTACGGTATTGCGATTCGTATGGCCGTGTTGTCCATGGCCATGAGCGGGCAGACTGCCCAGCGCCAATTCGAGCAGGAGAACGCCCAGTGAAGCTCAGCATTCTCGGCGCCCGCGTCATCGATCCGGCCAGCGGCCTGGATCAAGTTACCGATATCCATATTGAAGCCTGCAAGATCATTGCCCTTGGCGCCGCGCCGGCCGGTTTTGTCGCCGTCGACACCCTCGACGCCAAAGGCCTGGTCGCCGCCCCTGGGCTGGTTGACCTGAACGTCGCCCTGCGCGAGCCGGGCTACAGCCGTAAAGGTTCAATCGTCAGCGAAACCCGCGCCGCCGCAGCCGGTGGCGTCACCAGCCTGTGCTGCCCACCGAAAACCAAACCGGTGCTGGACACCTCGGCCGTGGCCGAACTGATCCTCGACCGCGCCCGCGAGGCCGGCAACACCAAGGTGTTCCCGATCGGCGCCCTGAGCAAAGGCCTGGACGGCGAACAGCTGGCCGAACTGGTCGCCTTGCGCGATGCCGGTTGCGTGGCCTTCGGCAACGGCCTGGACAGCTTCCGCAACACCCGCACGCTGTGCCGGGCGCTGGAATACGCCGCGACATTCGACCTGACGGTGATTTTCAACTCTCAGGACCATGACCTGGCCGAAGGTGGCTTGGCCCACGAAGGCCCGACCGCCAGCTTCCTCGGTTTGCCGGGCATTCCCGAAACCGCCGAAACCGTGGCTTTGGCCCGTGATCTGCTGCTGGTCGAGCAAAGTGGCGTGCGCGCGCACTTCAGCCAGCTCACCAGCGCCCGTGGCGTGGCCCTGATCGCTCAGGCCCAGGCTCGCGGCCTGCCGGTGACGGCCGATGTGGCGTTGTATCAACTGATCCTGACCGACGAAGCGCTGATCGACTTCAGCAGCCTCTATCACGTCCAGCCGCCGCTGCGCACCCGCGCCGACCGCGATGGCCTGCGTGAAGCGGTGAAATCGGGTGTGGTCTCGGCCATCTCCAGCCATCACCAACCCCACGAGCGGGACGCCAAACTGGCGCCGTTCGGGGCCACCGAGCCGGGCATCAGCAGCGTTGAACTGCTGCTGCCGTTGGCAATGACGCTAGTGGAAGATGGTTTGCTGGACCTGCCAACGCTGTTGGCGCGCTTGAGCACCGGACCTGCCGAAGCGTTGCGCCTTCCGGCGGGCAAACTGGCGGTAGGTGGCCCGGCGGACATCGTGCTGTTCGATCCGGCGGCTTCGACCGTGGCTGGTGAGACCTGGCTGTCCAAAGGCGAAAACTGCCCGTTCATTGGGCACAGCCTGCCGGGCGTGGTGCGTTACACCCTGGTGGATGGACGCATTAGCCACCAGGCGTAAGACCGCGTCGTCTGCATTCGCGAGCAAGCCCGCTCCCACATTGGTTCTGTGAACGACGCAAATCCAATGTGGGAGCGGCGGTGCGACGATTCGACTTGCTCGCGAAGACTTACTGGAAGGCACCTCGATTCTGAGCATTGCGAATCGACACCTGATCATTCAGCGTCCAGAAGTCATACAGCACCCCCAGAAAGAGCAACCCGCCCGTCACCAGGTACAGCAATCCGCTGATCCACTTCCCCTGATACATCCGGTGTACGCCGAATATCCCCAGAAACGTCAGCAGAATCCACGCCACGTTGTACTCAATGGGCCCCGCGGTAAAACGCAGGTCCGCTTCACGATCCATGGCCGGGATCAGAAACAGGTCGATCAGCCAACCGATCCCCAACAAACCGAAGGTGAAGAACCAGATCGTCCCCGTCACCGGCTTGCCGTAATAGAAGCGGTGAGCGCCGGTAAAACCGAAAATCCACAGCAGGTAACCAATCACTTTGCTGTGCGTGTCTTGATGCGAGACAGGCTGTTGATAGGTGTTCATGAAGGTCCTCGATTCACACGATAGATAAATATTCTTTAAATCTTTGTGACTTTTTTACAGGTGGCCGACGTATGGCAAATGCTACCTTGTGTCCCGTCAAAGCCTTGTAGCACAGGCGTTGTGTCCGACAATCGCGTCTATTTTCCGCTTATTTGGTTCCGTTGACCCCAAGGTTGAATCGACCAACGGCCTCGGAAGGGCCAAAAAAGCTGTTATAAAGTTGCGCGCTAACTTATATGAGCCCTGCCTAATGCGTCCATTTTTCAAGACATGGCTAACCATTTGCCTTTTGATGCCACTGGCCGCCCACGCCACCAATCGTGAGCAACGTCTTCCTAACGTTAATGGTTACACCCAAAAATCCCATGTTTCTGCTCCTTCGAGCAAAAACAAACAGACCGTAAAACGCGCTCCCCAGTTGAGCAGCAGCAAAAGCAGCCTTGTACCGCCAATGGCGAGCAAGGAAAGCAGCGACGTGCTGAGCCGTGCCGTAAACGTCCTGGGTACTCCGTACCGTTGGGGCGGCAGCAGCCCAAGTAAAGGGTTCGACTGCAGTGGCCTGGTGAAATACGCGTTTAACGACGCCACCTTTGACCTGCCGCGCACTTCCAACGCCATGGCCAGCGGTCATGGGGAGAAAGTCGATCGCAAGGATCTGAAGCCTGGCGACCTGATTTTCTTCAACATCAAGAGCCGTCGGGTCAATCACGTTGCCATCTACCTGGGCAACGACCGCTTCATCCACGCACCACGTCGTGGCAAGTCGGTGACCATCGATACGCTGAAGAAACCCTACTGGGAAAGCCACTACGTGGTTGCCAAGCGGGTTATGCCGAAAGAGAAGAACACCCTGCAGGTTGTTCAGCGCTAACCTGATCGTTCCCACGCTCTGCGTGGGAATGCAGCCCAGGACGCTCCGCGTCCCTGCCGAAGCGGACGCAGAGCGTCCATTGAGGCATTCCCACGCAGAGCGTGGGAACGATCGACTCCCCCTCAAAAACCATCCGGCGTGCGCGCCTTCTCCCGCGCATGCTCGCGGCTGATCAATCCCTTGCTCACCAGCTCCTTCAAGCACATATCCAGCGTCTGCATCCCCAGGTTTCCCCCGGTCTGAATCGACGAGTACATCTGCGCCACCTTGTCTTCGCGGATCAGGTTACGGATCGCTGACGTGCCGAGCATGATTTCGTGGGCCGCGATCCGCCCGCCGCCGATCTTCTTGACCAACGTCTGCGATACCACCGCCAGCAACGACTCGGACAGCATCGAACGGACCATCGATTTCTCGTCCCCCGGAAACACGTCCACCACCCGGTCAATGGTTTTCGCCGCCGATGTCGTGTGCAGCGTGCCAAACACCAGATGACCGGTTTCGGCGGCGGTCAACGCCAGTCGAATGGTCTCCAGATCCCGCATCTCCCCCACCAGAATCACGTCCGGGTCCTCTCGCAGGGCCGAGCGTAGAGCCGTGGCGAAGCTGCGCGTATCACGATGGACTTCACGCTGGTTGATCAAGCATTTGCGCGACTCGTGGACGAACTCGATCGGGTCTTCGATGGTGAGGATGTGCTGATGGCGATGGGTGTTCAGGTGATCGATCATCGCTGCCAGGGTGGTGGATTTGCCGGAACCGGTCGGACCGGTCACCAGCACCAGCCCTCGCGGCGCTTCGGTAATCTTGCGAAACACTTCCCCCATACCGAGGTCGTCCATGCTCAGGACCTTGGACGGAATGGTCCGGAACACCGCGCCAGCGCCGCGATTGTGGTTGAACGCGTTAACCCGAAAACGCGCCACGCCGGGCACGTCAAAGGAGAAGTCGGTTTCCAGGTGCTTCTCGAAGTCCACCCGCTGCGTGTCGTTCATGATGTCGTAGATCAGCGCCTGCACCTGTTTGTGGTCCAGGGCCGGCAGGTTGATGCGCCGCACATCGCCGTCGACCCGAATCATCGGTGGCAGGCCGGCAGACAGATGCAAGTCGGACGCGCCCTGTTTCGCGCTGAAAGCCAGCAGCTCAGTGATATCCATAGCGTTCCTCAATTCCAGTAGAATGCCGCGAACCTTCAGCCGCCGGCGCCTCTTGATGTCCACGATAGCAGACAACATTGCTCAGGTTAGTTCACGCATCCACGCCGCTGCCGTCGCCGCAAAACGCGACACAGACAGCGTCCAGTTGCTGGCCGTGAGCAAGACCAAGCCGGCCGAGGCCCTGCGCGAAGCGTACGCCGCCGGCCTCCGCGACTTTGGCGAGAACTACCTGCAGGAAGCCCTGAGCAAACAGCTCGAATTGGCCGACCTGCCCTTGATCTGGCACTTCATCGGCCCCATTCAATCGAACAAGACTCGCGCTATCGCCGAGCACTTCGCCTGGGTGCATTCCGTGGATCGTTTGAAAATCGCACAACGCCTGTCCGAACAACGTCCTGCCGATTTGCCGCCACTGAACATTTGCATCCAGGTCAACGTCAGCGGTGAAGCCAGCAAGTCCGGCTGCACCCCGGCTGATCTTCCGGCGCTGGCCAATGCCATCAGCGAACTGCCGCGCATCAAGCTGCGTGGGCTGATGGCAATCCCCGAGCCGACTGAAGATCGCGCTGCTCAGGATGCCGCTTTTGCTGCCGTGCAGCGCCTGCAAGCCAGCCTGAACCTGCCGCTCGACACACTTTCCATGGGCATGAGCCACGACCTCGAGTCGGCCATCGCCATGGGCGCCACTTGGGTCCGTATCGGTACGGCCCTGTTTGGCGCCCGCGACTATGGTCAGCCTTGAAAAATGGCTGACTCCTCTCTTTATAAGGACCTGACATGAGCAAGACTCGTATTGCCTTTATCGGAGCCGGCAACATGGCCGCCAGCCTGATCGGCGGCCTGCGCGCCAAAGGTCTGGACGCCGCGCAGATCCGCGCCAGCGATCCGGGCGCCGAAACCCGCGCTCGCGTGAACGCTGAACACGGTATCGAGGTGTTCGCCGACAACGCCGACGCCATTCAGGGCGTGGACGTGATCGTGCTGGCGGTCAAACCCCAAGCGATGAAAGCCGTCTGCGAAGCGCTTCGCCCAAGCCTCAAGCCGAATCAACTGGTGGTCTCGATTGCGGCCGGCATCACCTGCGCCAGCATGAACAACTGGCTCGGCGCCCAACCGATCGTGCGTTGCATGCCCAACACCCCGGCGCTGCTGCGCCAGGGCGTGAGTGGTTTGTTCGCCACCGCTGAAGTGAGCACCGAGCAACGTAAACAGGCGCAAGAACTGCTGTCCGCCGTCGGCATCGCACTGTGGCTGGATGAAGAGCAACAACTGGACGCGGTCACCGCCGTCTCCGGCTCGGGCCCTGCGTACTTCTTCCTGCTGATCGAAGCCATGACCGCCGCTGGCGTGAAGCTCGGTCTGCCAGCAGACATCGCTGCACAACTGACCCTGCAAACCGCTTTGGGCGCTGCTCACATGGCCGTGGCCAGTGACGTCGACGCTGCGGAACTGCGTCGCCGCGTGACCTCGCCTGCGGGCACGACGGAAGCGGCGATCAAGTCGTTCCAGGCCGGCGGCTTCGAAGCCCTGGTAGAAAAAGCACTCGGCGCCGCTGCGCACCGCTCGGCCGAGATGGCCGAACAATTGGGTCAATAAGGAGCCTTACATGATTGGATTGAACACTGCAGCGGTCTACGTGCTGCAAACCCTCGGCAGCCTGTACCTGCTGATCGTGTTGCTGCGCTTTGTGCTGCAACTGGTACGCGCAAACTTCTACAACCCGCTCTGCCAGTTCGCCGTGAAAGCCACCCAGCCGCTGCTCAAGCCGTTGCGTCGGATCATCCCGAGCATGTTCGGCCTGGACATGTCCTCGCTGGTGCTGGCGATCCTCGTGCAACTGGCGCTGATGGCCCTGACCCTGCTGCTGACTTACGGCACCATCGGTAACCCGCTGCAATTGCTGATCTGGTCGCTGATCGGCGTGACCGCGCTGTTCCTGAAGATTTTCTTCTTTGCCCTGATCATCAGCGTGATCCTGTCCTGGGTCGCACCGGGCAGCCATAACCCTGGCGCCGAGTTGGTGAACCAGATCTGCGAACCAGCCCTGGCGCCGTTCCGCAAGATCCTGCCGAACCTCGGCGGCCTGGATATCTCGCCGATCCTGGCGTTCATGGCACTCAAGCTGATCGACATGCTGGTGATCAACAACCTCGCCGCCATGACGATGATGCCGGAAATCCTGCGTCTGCTGATCTGACCCGGTGAGCTACTTTCGCTGGGACGGTGACGACCTGATTCTGGAATGTCACCTGCAACCGGCGGCCCGCAGCGATGAATTCTGCGGGCTGCATGGTGATCGATTGAAGATTCGCCTGACGGCACCGCCGGTTGAAGGCAAGGCCAATGCGTATTTGAAAGCGTTTTTGGCCAAGGCGTTTGGGGTGTCCAAGAGTCAGGTGAGCTTGATCAGCGGCGAGTTGAATCGGCAGAAACGCGTTCGCATTTGTTCGCCGAAGAAGCTGCCGGAGTTACCTGACTTGACCCCACCCTGATCGTTCCCACGCTCCGCGTGGGAATGCAGCCCGGGACGCTCCGCGTCCCTGCCGAAGCGGACGCGGAGCGTCCAGTGAGGCATTCCCACGCAGAGCGTGGGAACGATCGTTAGCGACAGGGAAGTTAGCTTGCTGCTAGGGTCAGCGGTCTTTAGACTTACGCCTCATTTCAACGAGAGCAGGGTCGATGCCAGCTGCCTTTCCCCCCGATTCTGTTGGTCTGGTGACGCCGCAAGTGGCGCACTTCAGTGAACCCCTGGCCTTGGCCTGCGGCCGTTCGCTCCCAGCTTATGACCTGATCTACGAAACCTACGGCACGCTGAACGCCGCGGCGAGCAACGCCGTGCTGATCTGCCACGCCTTGTCGGGTCACCATCACGCTGCCGGCTTCCACAGCCCCGACGACCGCAAACCCGGTTGGTGGGACAGCTGCATCGGGCCTGGCAAACCGATCGACACCAACAAATTCTTCGTGGTCAGCCTGAACAACCTCGGCGGTTGCAACGGTTCCACCGGCCCGAGCAGCGTCAATCCGGAAACCGGCAAGCCCTTCGGCGCCGATTTCCCGGTGTTGACCGTGGAAGACTGGGTTCACAGCCAGGCGCGCTTGGCTGACCTGCTCGGCATCGGCCAATGGGCCGCCGTGATTGGCGGCAGTCTCGGTGGCATGCAGGCGATGCAGTGGAGCATCACCTACCCGGATCGCATTCGCCACTGCCTGGCCATCGCCTCGGCCCCCAAGCTGTCGGCGCAGAACATTGCCTTCAACGAAGTGGCGCGCCAGGCGATCCTGACCGACCCCGAGTTCCACGGCGGTTCGTTCCAGGAAGCGGGCGTGATCCCCAAGCGTGGCTTGATGCTGGCGCGGATGGTCGGGCACATCACGTACCTTTCCGACGACTCCATGGGCGAGAAATTCGGCCGGGGCCTGAAGAGCGAAAAGCTCAACTACGACTTCCACAGCGTCGAGTTCCAGGTCGAAAGCTACCTGCGTTATCAGGGCGAAGAGTTCTCCGGGCGCTTCGATGCCAACACGTACTTGCTGATGACCAAGGCGCTGGACTACTTCGATCCGGCGGCGAACTTCGACGATGACCTGGCGAAAACCTTCGCCAACGCCCAAGCGAAGTTCTGCGTGATGTCCTTCACCACCGACTGGCGCTTCTCCCCTGCCCGCTCGCGGGAACTGGTGGACGCGCTGATGGCGGCCAAGAAAGACGTCTGCTACCTCGAGATCGACGCTCCGCAAGGCCACGACGCCTTCCTGATTCCGATCCTGCGCTACTTGCAGGCATTCAGCAATTACATGAACCGCATTACGTTGTGAGAAAGCCATGAGAGCTGATCTGGAAATCATCCAGGAATGGATCCCCGCCGGCAGCCGCGTGCTCGACCTCGGTTGCGGCGATGGCGAATTGCTGACCTGGCTGCGCGATAACAAGCAAGTCACCGGCTATGGCCTGGAAAACGACCCGGACAACATCGCCGAGTGCGTGGCCAAGGGCATCAACGTGATTGAGCAGGACCTGGACAAGGGCCTGGGCAACTTCGCCAGCAACAGCTTCGACGTCGTGGTCATGACCCAGGCGCTGCAAGCCGTGCACTACCCGGACAAGATCCTCGACGAAATGCTGCGCGTCGGTCGCCAGTGCATCATCACCTTCCCCAACTTCGGTCACTGGCGCTGCCGCTGGTACCTGGCGAGCAAGGGCCGGATGCCGGTGTCCGATTTTCTGCCGTACACCTGGTACAACACGCCGAACATCCACTTTTGCACCTTCGAAGACTTTGAAGCGTTATGTCGCGAACGTGAAGCCAGGGTCATTGATCGGCTTGCCGTGGATCAACAGCATCGGCACGGGTGGGCCAGTAAGCTATGGCCTAATCTGTTAGGTGAGATCGGTATTTACCGTGTCAGCAGCCCCGGGCTGCAGGATCACAAGGTCGCTGTCTGAACCACGACATTCCAAGGAGAACGAACATGGGTCGTCTAGCGCTGTTTTTACTCACTGCCTGCCTGAGCGTCACCGCCATGGCCGCCGATGTCATCAAAGGCGAGCGCAAGGAAACCTTTGGCGATGTAACGGTGCACTACAACACCTTCAACTCCACCTTCCTGACACCCGACATCGCCAAAGCGGCCGGGCTGACGCGGAGCAAGAACCAGGGTGTGATAAACGTCTCCGTGCTCAAGGATGGCAAGCCACTGACCGCTGAAGTCAGCGGATCGGTGAAAGACCTCACCAGCCAGATCGTACCGTTGAAGTTCAAACAGATCACCGAACAAGGCGCGATCTACTACATCGCCCAGTTCCCGGTCGATCAGCAGGAAATCCGGACCTTCGACATCAAGGTGCAGAACGGCGATAAAATCAACACCATCAATTTCAACCAAGAGCTCTTCCCCGGCGAATGATCAACTTCACGCAACTCGTACTGGCCAGCCACAACGCCGGCAAACTCAAGGAACTTCAGGCCATGCTCGGCGAATCGGTGCAACTGCGCTCGATCGGCGAGTTCAGCAGCGTCGAACCTGAAGAAACCGGCCTGTCGTTCGTCGAAAACGCCATCCTCAAGGCCCGCAATGCCGCGCGCATCTCCGGCCTGCCGGCGCTGGCCGACGATTCGGGGTTGGCAGTGGATTTCCTCGGCGGTGCGCCGGGTATCTACTCGGCTCGTTATGCCGACGGTCAGGGCGATGCGGCGAACAACGCCAAGCTGCTCGACGTATTGAAAGACGTGCCGGAAGCCGAGCGCAGTGCGCAGTTCGTTTGCGTGCTGGCGCTGGTGCGTCATGCCGACGATCCGTTGCCGATTATCTGCGAAGGCCTGTGGCACGGGCGCATCCTGCCGGAAGCCAGCGGCGAACACGGTTTCGGTTACGATCCGCTGTTCTGGGTGCCGGAGCGCGATTGCTCCAGTGCCGAGTTGAGCCCGAGCGACAAGAACCTCATCAGCCACCGCGCCCGTGCAATGGATCTGCTGCGCCAGCGTCTGGGCCTGAAATGATCCATGACTCATCCGCATCGCCGCTGATCTTCGGCGGCGATGCCCAATCGCCTCGGGCCGCCCTGCCGGTACTGCCGCCCCTGGCGTTGTACATCCACATCCCGTGGTGTGTGCGCAAATGCCCTTATTGCGACTTCAATTCCCACACCGCCAGCCCGGTGTTGCCGGAAGAAGAGTATGTGGACGCGCTGCTGGCCGACCTCGATCAGGACCTGCATGCGGTTTACGGCCGAGAGCTGAGTTCGATCTTCTTTGGGGGCGGCACGCCGAGTCTGTTCAGCGCTGAAGCCCTGGGCCGTTTGCTCAAAGGCGTCGAGCAACGCATCCCGTTTGCCAGCGACATCGAAATTACCCTGGAAGCCAATCCGGGGACGTTCGAGCAAGAGAAGTTCGTCGCCTACCGGACGCTGGGCATCAATCGCCTGTCGATCGGCATCCAGAGCTTTCAGGAAGAGAAACTCAAGGCGCTGGGGCGGATTCACAACGGTGACGAAGCGGTACGTGCCGCCGGCATGGCCCGTCAGGCCGGGTTCGACAACTTCAATCTGGACCTGATGCACGGTTTACCCGATCAGTCCCTGGACGACGCCCTGAGCGACCTGCGCCAGGCCATCGCCCTGAAGCCGACCCATTTGTCCTGGTATCAGCTGACCCTGGAGCCGAACACGGTGTTCTGGAACCAGCCGCCGACGCTGCCGGAAGACGACACATTGTGGGACATTCAGGAGGCCGGGCAGGCGCTGTTGGCCGAGCACGGTTACGCGCAATACGAAGTCTCGGCGTATGCCCAGCCCGGCCGTCCGGCGCGGCATAACCTGAATTACTGGTGTTTCGGCGACTTCATCGGCATCGGCGCCGGGGCTCACGGCAAACTCAGCCACCCGGACGGGCGCATCGTCCGTACCTGGAAGACCCGTCTGCCGAAGGACTACCTCAACCCGGCCAAAAGCTTCAAGGCCGGCGAGAAAGCGCTGACCAATGATGAGATGCCGTTCGAGTTCCTGATGAACGCGCTACGCCTGACCGAGGGCGTGGAATCGCGGCTGTATCCGGAACGCACCGGGATGACCCTGGAAAGCCTCGCCGAACACCGCCGCGAAGCCGAACAAAGCGGCTTGTTGCAGGTCGAACCGTCACGTC
This sequence comes from Pseudomonas sp. Irchel s3h14, assembly GCF_900187425.1. Classification (GTDB taxonomy): domain Bacteria; phylum Pseudomonadota; class Gammaproteobacteria; order Pseudomonadales; family Pseudomonadaceae; genus Aquipseudomonas. The sequence goes on along the minus strand of NZ_FYDJ01000001.1, from coordinate 523,861 downwards.
TGGCGGCCACCGAGCGCGGACAACTCTTCCTCAATGACTTGCTGCAGACATTTTTGAGCTGATTTCAGCCTTAAGGGAAAACGAATGGATTTGATACTCGACCTGCTCGCCACCGCGTCCCGCTGGAGCCGTAGCAACCTGTCTGAAATCGCTCTGGCACTGGTGGGCTGCCTGCTGGTGTTGTTTGGCGCCGATATCAAAGGCTGGGTCGACCAACGTTTGGGCAGCATCGCCGGCGCCTTGCGCGTCCCGCTGATGGCCCTGCTGTGCATGATCGGCAGCGGCGTCGCGCTGATTTACGCCACGCCGTGGATCATCAAAGGCCTGAGCCAGTTCAACAACTACAGCCTGGCGCCGGTGTTGTTGGTGGTGCTGGTGTTGATTGGCGTCGTAGCCGACCGCCGCTGACTCCAACCACAACACAAAACAAATGTGGGAGCGGGCTTGCTCGCGAAAGCGGTAGATCATTCAACAGTGATGTTGACTGATACGACGCCTTCGCGAGCAAGCCCGCTCCCACATTTGGTATTGCGTAACGGCTTAAGACTGTTTTTCGAACTTCAGGTCCCACACGCCATGTCCAAGACGTTCGCCGCGGCGTTCGAACTTGGTGATCGGGCGTTCGGTCGGGCGCGGGACGCAGTTGCCGTCTTCGGCCAGGTTGCGATAACCCGGCGCGACGTTCATCACTTCCAGCATGTACTCGGCGTACGGTTCCCAGTCGGTGGCCATGTGCAGCACACCGCCGACCTTCAACTTGCTGCGCACCAGTTCAGCGAACGACGCCTGAACGATGCGACGCTTGTGGTGGCGGCTCTTGTGCCATGGGTCCGGGAAAAACAGCATCAGGCGATCGAGGCTGTTGTCGGCCACGCAGCGGTTGAGAACTTCGATCGCATCGCAATCGTAGACCCGCAGGTTAGTCAGGCCCTGAGTCAGCACGCCATTGAGCAGCGCACCAACACCCGGACGGTGCACTTCCACGCCGATGAAATCCTGCTCCGGCGAGGCCGCGGCCATTTCCAGCAGCGAATGGCCCATGCCAAAACCGATTTCCAGCGAGCGCGGTGCCGAACGACCGAACACCTGATCGAAGTCCACCGGCGCATCGGCCAGAGGCAACACGAACAGCGGCGTGCCCTGCTCCAGACCTTTTTGCTGGCCTTCAGTCATGCGCCCGGCGCGCATCACGAAACTCTTGATGCGGCGGTGTTGGCGCTCTTCGCCTTCTTCCGGCTGGATAGGCGTTTCGTTTGATTCAGTCATCAATGGCTCTTACTTGATCAGACCATCCAGCGGCGAGGAGGCGCTGGCATAGAGTTTTTTCGGCATGCGGCCGGCGAGGTAGGCCAAGCGACCTGCCACGATGGCGTGTTTCATGGCTTCAGCCATCATGATCGGCTGCTGGGCGTGGGCGATGGCCGAGTTCATCAGCACCGCTTCGCAACCCAGTTCCATGGCGATGGTGGCGTCGGAGGCGGTACCGACACCGGCATCCACCAGCACAGGAATCTTGGCTTCTTCGAGGATGATCTGCAGGTTGTACGGGTTGCAGATCCCCAGGCCCGTGCCGATCAGACCGGCCAGCGGCATCACCGCGATGCAGCCGATTTCCGCCAGTTGACGGGCGATGATCGGATCATCGCTGGTGTAAACCATCACGTCGAAGCCTTCCTTGACCAGCACTTCGGCGGCCTTGAGGGTTTCGATCACGTTGGGGAACAGGGTTTTCTGATCCGCCAGCACTTCCAGCTTCACCAGGTTGTGGCCGCCGAGCAGCTCACGGGCCAGGCGGCAGGTGCGCACAGCCTCGATAGCGTCGAAGCAACCGGCAGTGTTAGGCAGGAAGGTGTAGCGATCCGGCGACAGGACTTCGAGCAGGTTCGGTTCGCCCGGGTTCTGGCCGAGATTGGTGCGGCGCACGGCGAAGGTGACGATCTCGGCACCCGAGGCTTCGATGGCCAGGCGGGTTTCTTCCATGTCGCGGTACTTGCCAGTGCCTACCAGCAAACGCGACTGGTAAGTACGACCGGCCAGGACGAAGGGCTTGTCGCTACGAACGATGCTCATGGGAAATCCTCTGTAGGGGTGAGGTTCTTGCAGAATTCTGTGCCCTTGCGGGCCGGACGACTAGCCGCCGCCGATAGCGTGAACGACTTCGACCGAATCGCCGTCGTTCAGCGTGGTGTCGGCGTGCTGGCTGCGCGGGACGATATCCAGATTGAGTTCGACCGCCACCCGGCGCCCGGTCAGTTCCAGACGGGTCAGCAGGGCCGCAACGGTTTCGCCGTCGGGCAGTTCAAGGGATTCGCCGTTCAACTGAATGCGCATGCCGAATGCCGCCATCATTTTTAGGGGCTGGCATTCTAGCCCGATCAGTCTTGGCGACCCAAGCCATTCGTCATGAAATGGACCACCCGGTCAGCTCAACCGCCAGGCGGCAAGCCCCAGGCACAACCAGCCGACTAGAAATGCCAGCCCGCCGAAGGGGGTGATGATCCCAAGCTTGCTGACGCCGGTCATGGTCAACAGGTACAGACTGCCGGAAAACAGCAGGATGCCGACGACAAACGATGCTCCCGCCCAGGTGATCAGGCGACCGGGAATCTGCGTGGCCAGCAGTGCAACGCCCAGCAAGGCCAATGTGTGCACCAACTGATAGGTCACGCCGGTGTGGAAAATTGCCAGGTACTCGGGCGTCAGACGGCTTTTCAAGCCATGGGCGGCGAACGCGCCAAGGGCAACGCCGGTGAAGCCGAAGAAAGCGGCCAGCATCAGAAAGCCACGCAGCATGAAGAACTCCAGTCAGACTCGATCCACAGGGTCTGTATAATGGCCCGCTCAACGGGTTCGGCCAAGCCATCTCTATGCTGCGTTTATTTTTGCGACGATTCACGAAGGCCCTGCTCTGGTTCGCGGGTGGCAGCGTATTGCTGGTGCTGATCTTTCGCGTGGTACCGCCACCGGGAACCGCGCTGATGGTCGAGCGCAAGGTCGAATCCTGGTTCGACGGCGAGCCCATCGACCTGCAACGCACCTGGAAACCCTGGGATGAAATCTCTGACGACCTGAAAGTCGCGGTGATTGCCGGCGAAGATCAGAAATTCCCGGAGCATTGGGGCTTTGACTTTGGCGCGATCCAGGCCGCACTGGCCCACAACGAACTCGGCGGAACGATTCGCGGCGCCAGCACCCTGAGCCAGCAGGTCTCGAAGAATCTGTTTCTGTGGTCCGGCCGCAGCTGGTTGCGCAAAGGCCTGGAAGCCTGGTTTACCGGGCTGATCGAAGTGTTCTGGCCCAAGCAGCGAATTCTCGAGGTGTACCTCAACAGCGTTGAGTGGGATGACGGTGTGTTTGGCGCTGAAGCAGCCGCCAGACATCACTTTGGCGTCGGCGCTCGCTCGCTGTCCCGGCAGCAGGCCAGTTTGCTGGCTGCGGTGCTGCCTAACCCACGAGTGTGGAGTGCCAGTCATCCAACTAACTACGTCGCACGGCGAGCGGGATGGATTCGACAGCAGATGAGTCAGCTCGGTGGCGATAGCTACCTTGTAGGAATCAATGATTCACGCCGCGTACCTTGGGCTCCCTAACTCGACGCACTCTGTAGGAGCAAGGCTTGCCCGCGAAGGCGGTGTGCCAGCCGACATCACTGCTGAATGACACACCGCCTTCGCGGGCAAGCCTTGCTCCTACAGGGGTTTGTGGTATGGCGGAAATATTGGATACAAACAAAAACGCCCCGATCAATGATCGGGGCGTTTTTTTATGCCTGAGCTGCGGTTAGGCGGCAATCGACAACTTGAGCTTGTTCATCGCGCTCTTCTCGAGCTGACGAATACGCTCGGCCGACACGTTGTACTTCTGCGCCAGGTCGTGCAGCGTGGCTTTTTCTTCTGCCAGCCAGCGCTGGTAGAGGATGTCACGACTGCGGTCGTCCAGCACTTCAAGCGCTTCGTGCAGGTTGTGGTTGGAGTTGTCGCTCCAGTCGGCATCTTCCAGCTGACGGGCCGGATCATACCGGTGGTCTTCCAGATAGTTGGCCGGCGATTGGAAAGCACTGTCGTCGTCCGCTTCCGCGGCCGGGTCGAAGGCCATGTCATGGCCGGTCAGGCGACTTTCCATCTCACGCACTTCCCGAGGCTCTACACCGAGGCTTTCCGCCACACGGTGAACTTCCTCGTTGTTCAGCCACGCCAGACGTTTCTTCTGGCTGCGCAGGTTGAAGAACAGCTTGCGCTGGGCCTTGGTGGTCGCGACTTTCACAATGCGCCAGTTGCGCAGAATGAACTCGTGAATTTCCGCCTTGATCCAGTGCACAGCGAACGAAACCAGGCGCACACCCATTTCCGGGTTGAAGCGCTTCACCGCCTTCATCAGGCCGACGTTGCCTTCCTGGATCAGGTCAGCCTGAGCCAGACCGTAGCCGGAATAGCTACGGGCGATATGTACAACAAAACGCAGGTGGGCGAGCACCATCTGCCGAGCCGCCCCCAAATCCTGCTCATAATAGAGACTCTCGGCCAGTTCACGCTCCTGCTCCGGCGTCAGCAATGGAATGCTGTTCACGGTGTGCACATAGGCCTCCAGGTTCGCACCCGGGACCAGAGCATATGCAGGTTGCAAAGAATTGGTCATACGAAAAAACCTCCGACTTACATAACTCGTGCAGTTCAGCACTGCGAAAATTGACCGGAAACCGAAAGACAAGTTCCCATAAACGCTGAAAGGTCAATACGAGCAAAATGATATTACTTTGGCGCAAGCTCCCGCAGGTGGCGTGCGACTGCAATCCATGCACCGATATACCCCAACAGCACCGCGCCAAGCAAGAGAGACAGACCGTCGGCAACTGGCACTCCGGCCAGCGCAAAATCACTGCCATACAGACCGGCCAGCCCAACCACCGCGTCGTTCAGCCAATCAAGGCCGAACGCCAATACGCCCCAGGAAAGAATCCCCGCACCGAAGCCATAAAGCGCGCCCATATACAGAAAGGGCCTGCGCACATAGCTGTCAGTGCCGCCGACGAGTTTAATCACTTCTATCTCTGTGCGGCGGTTTTCAATATGAAGACGAATGGTATTGCCTATCACCAAAAGTAATGCAGAAACCAGAAGCACGGTCAGACCGAAGACAAAACGGTCACCCAGCTTGAGGATGGCTGCCAGACGCTCGACCCAGACTAGATCAAGTTGCGCCTGTTGTACCTTCGGCAGCTCGGAAAGTTTTTGTCGTAATGCTTCAAGCGCGGGCTTATCGACCTCGTTCGGCGTCACCAAAACCACGCCCGGCAGCGGGTTTTCCGGCAGTTCCTTAAGCGCCTCACCCAGACCTGACTGCTGCTGGAACTCTTCCAGCGCCTGATCGCGGCCGACATATTCAGCATCAGCTACCCCAGGCATGCCTTTGATCTGCTCGCGCAACGACTCGCCTTCAGCGGGGCTGGCCTCGATTTGCAGGTACAGGGAAATCTGCGCCGCACGCTGCCAGGAACCGCCGAGACGCTCGACGTTACTTAGCAAAAGTGACAGGCCCATGGGCAAACTCAGGGCAACCGCCATCACCATGCAGGTGAAGAAGCTACCGATTGGCTGCTTGCCCAAACGACGCAAGCTATCGAGCAGGCTGGCGCGATGACTCTCGACCCAGGCACGGAACAGTGTGGCGAAATCCGGGCCGTCATCATCGTCGCGTTTTTTCTTCTGCGGTTGCTGATCGGCGGCCTTCGGAGCCACGCGCTCGGAAACCTTGGGGCTGCGTGTCGCACTCATACGCCGGCCTCCCCGTCACCGATCAATCGGCCGCGTTGCAGGGTCAGCATGCGGTGGCGCATGCGGGCGATCAGTGCCAGGTCGTGACTGGCAATCAGCACGCTGGTGCCCAGACGGTTGATGTCTTCGAACACGCCCATGATTTCTGCCGCCAGACGTGGATCGAGGTTACCGGTCGGTTCGTCCGCCAGCAGCAAGGCCGGGCGGTGAACGATGGCGCGGGCGATGCCGACGCGCTGCTGCTGACCGGTGGACAGGTCGCCAGGGTACAAATCGGTCTTGTCCGAGAGCGCCACGCGCTCCAGGGCCGAATCCACGCGTTTGGTGATCTCGGCCTTGGACAGCCCAAGGATCTGCAAGGGCAGCGCGATGTTGTTGAACACCGTGCGATCGAACAACAGCTGGTGATTCTGGAACACCACGCCTATCTGCCGCCGCAAGTACGGGATCTGTGCATTGCTGATGGTGCTCAGGTCTTGCCCGGCCAGCAGCAATTTGCCGGTGGTCGGACGCTCCATCGCCAGCAGCAGGCGCAACAAGGTGCTTTTACCGGCGCCAGAGTGGCCGGTCACAAACAAAAACTCGCCCCGACGGACTCGAAAGCTCAGCTCATGCAAGCCGACATGACCATTCGGGTAGCGCTTACCGACCTGTTCGAAACGAATCATGAACGCTCCCGCTCGGCAAACAGTGCCTGGACAAAGGGTTCTGCTTCAAAAGTACGCAAATCATCGATGCCTTCACCGACGCCGATGTAGCGAATCGGCAAGCCAAACTGCTTGGCGAGGGCGAAAATCACCCCACCTTTGGCGGTGCCATCGAGCTTGGTCAGCGCCAGGCCGGTCAGTTCGACGGTCTGGTTGAATTGTTTGGCCTGGCTGATCGCGTTCTGGCCAGTGCCGGCATCGAGCACCAACAGCACCTCGTGCGGCGCGTCGGCGTCGAGCTTGCTGATCACCCGGCGAACCTTCTTCAGCTCTTCCATCAAGTTGTCTTTGGTGTGCAAACGACCGGCGGTGTCGGCGATCAGCACGTCAATGCCACGGGCCTTGGCGGCTTGCACGGCGTCGAAGATAACCGAAGCCGAGTCAGCGCCGGTGTGCTGAGCGATGACCGGGATCTTGTTGCGCTCGCCCCAGACCTGCAATTGCTCGACGGCGGCGGCGCGGAAGGTATCGCCGGCCGCGAGCATGACTTTCTTGCCTTCGAGCTGCAGCTTCTTCGCCAGTTTGCCGATGGTGGTGGTCTTGCCGGCGCCGTTGACGCCGACGACCAGAATCACGAACGGCTTGTTCTGCGAAGTGATTTTCAGCGGTTGCTCGACGGGTTTGAGCATCGCCGCCAGTTCCGCTTGCAGGGACTTGTACAGCGCGTCGGCATCGGCCAGTTCTTTGCGAGCGACCTTCTGGGTCAGACGCTGAATGATCACCGAAGTCGCCTCGACGCCCACGTCGGCGGTTAGCAGGCGGGTTTCGATGTCTTCGAGCAGCTCGTCATCGATGAGCTTCTTGCCCAGGAACAGGCTGGCCATGCCTTCGCCGATGCTGGCGCTGGTCTTGGACAAACCTTGCTTCAGGCGGGCGAAGAAACCGGCTTTGGTTTCTTCTGTACGCACAGGCTCGGCAGGCGCTTCGACGGGAACGACAGGTGCAGCGGCAACAGGGGCGACGGGAGCGGCTACCGGAGTCGGCGCTTGGACAACCGGAGCAGCCGGAGCAACAAAAGCGGGCACTACAGGTTCCAGAACAACCGGTTCAGGCTCGGCCACCACCACTGGCGCGACAACCGGCTCAACCACTGGCGCTTGAACGGGCTCAGGAGCGAAGGCAGTCGGCGCTGGAATCGGCGGTGTAACGTGCGGCGCCAGCTCATCTACGACCAATGCCACCGGCTCTTCCGCCACGGGCAACGTCAGCCATGGCTCGGCAATGGGCGTCAATGGCACCTGGGTCACGACTTCGGCGACAACATCAGGCTCAGGCTCGATGGCCGTTTGCAGCACCGGCTCGGCGATCGGCAGGACAACCGGCGCGGGCTGTTCTTCTATTACCGGCGCAGGCGTGGGCTCAGGAAGTGGCTGTGGCTGTTCGACGACGGGTTCCTGCGGCTTTTTGCGCAGCCATCCGAACAGGCTTTTCTTCTCACCAGCCGCAGCTGGGGCTTTCTTGTCGTCGTTGGAACCAAACATGGAGGACGGCTATCTCACGGTAGCGACGCGCCAAAGGGCGCCTCGGCAAATAAATATTCGATGCAGAACAGACTGCGATTGACCCAGCTTGTTCACGCGCAACATTTTGTCGAGGTGCAAACAGCACCTCAAAGGTCGACTAATACGAAGGACTGGAACGGCATCGTCGGCGAAAACGCAGAGTTTAGCTGACAAACTCAAAGCTACCGCCGTAACCCCAAACAACCTGCTGACCGATCAAAGGCCTGATAGGCGTGGCCGCCAGTAAAACGGATCAGTATCCTAGCACCTCCTCGCCCGCCTAGGCTAAGACCAAGCGGGCAGCCCCAAAGGTTTAAAAACGAATGAATGCTCTAGCCCGCCGCGCTGCAGGCCTGCTGCTCAGCACAGTTTGTCTGCCCCTCTCGGCCCTGGCTGCCGATCCACAACCCACTCACGAATTCACCCTCGATAACGGCCTGAAGGTCGTCGTGCGCGAAGACCATCGTGCACCGGTGGTGGTTTCCCAAGTCTGGTACAAGGTCGGCTCTAGTTACGAGACCCCGGGTCAGACCGGTTTGTCCCACGCTCTGGAACACATGATGTTCAAGGGCAGCGAGAAAGTCGGCCCCGGCGAAGCGTCGCTGATCCTGCGCGACCTCGGCGCCGAAGAGAACGCTTTCACCAGCGATGACTTCACGGCGTATTACCAGGTGCTGGCCCGCGACCGTCTGGGCGTGGCCTTCGAGCTGGAAGCCGACCGCATGGCCAGCCTGCGTCTGCCGGCCGACGAGTTCGCCCGCGAGATCGAAGTCATTAAAGAAGAGCGTCGCCTGCGCACTGACGACAAGCCGATGTCCAAGGCCTACGAACGCTTCAAGGCCATGGCCTACCCGGCCAGCGGTTACCACACGCCGACCATCGGCTGGATGGCTGACCTGGACCGCATGAAAGTCGAAGAGCTGCGCCACTGGTACCAATCCTGGTACGTGCCGAACAACGCCACGTTGGTGGTGGTCGGTGACGTGACCCCGGACGAGGTCAAAACCCTCGCCCAGCGTTACTTCGGCCCTATCGCCAAACGTGACGTGCCATCGGCGAAAATACCGCTGGAACTGGCCGAACCCGGCGAACGGCAGATCACCCTGCATGTGAAGACCCAATTGCCGAGCCTGATGCTGGGTTTCAACGTGCCAAGCATCGCCACCGCTGAAGACAAACGCTCGGTCAACGCCTTGCGCCTGATCTCCGCCCTGCTCGACGGCGGCTACAGCGGACGTATCCCGACACAACTGGAGCGCGGCGAAGAGCTGGTCTCCGGCGGTTCGTCGAGTTACGACGCCTATACCCGTGGCGACAGCCTGTTCACCTTGTCGGCAACGCCCAATACCCAGAAAAAGAAAACCATGGCCCAGGCCGAAGCGGGCCTGTGGAAGCTGCTCGAACAGCTGAAAACCACCGCGCCGTCCGCTGAAGAACTGGAGCGAGTCCGCGCGCAGGTCATCGCCGGCCTGGTTTACGAGCGTGACTCGATCACCAGCCAGGCCACCGCTATTGGCCAACTGGAAACTGTCGGCCTGTCGTGGAAGCTGATGGACACCGAACTCGCCGAGCTGGAAAGCGTGACTCCGGAAGATATTCAGAAAGCCGCCAAGCTGTATTTCACCCGCGAACGTCTCAGCGTCGCCCATGTATTGCCGGAGGAGACGACTCATGAGTGAGCGTAAAAAACCGCGCCTGGTCCTGATGGGCCTGATCGCTGTCGCATTGATCGGGTCTGCCGCGTTTTACTTTTCAAAGACCGACGAATCCAAGGCCAGCGAAGCCCTCGACAAGGCCAAGGCCAGTCAGAAGCTGCAATCGCTGGCCGAACTCGACGGCAAAGCGCCAAGCCACCGCACCCTGGACGTGCAGACCTGGAAAACCGCCGAGGGCGCCAAGGTGCTGTTCGTTGAAGCCCGGGAGCTGCCGATGTTCGACATGCGCCTGATCTTCGCCGCCGGCAGCAGCCAGGACGGCGACGCACCTGGCCTCTCCGTGCTGACCAACGCCATGCTCAACGAAGGTGTGGCCGGCAAAGATGTCGGCGCCATTGCTCAGGGCTTCGAAGGCCTGGGCGCAGACTTTGGCAACGGCGCATTTAAAGACATGGCACTGGCTTCCCTACGCAGCCTCAGCGCCGCGGACAAACGCGAACCGGCCCTGAAGTTGTTCTCTGAAGTCATCGGCAAACCGACCTTCCCTGCCGATTCCTTTGCACGCATCAAGAACCAGATGCTCGCCGGTTTCGAGTACCAGAAGCAGAACCCGGGCAAACTCGCGAGCCTGGAGCTGATGAACCGCCTGTACGGCGATCACCCGTACGCGCACTCCAGCGATGGCACGGCGAAAACCGTTCCAGCGATCACACTGGCTCAACTGAAAGCGTTCCATGAGAAAGCCTACGCGGCTGGCAACGTGGTGATTGCGCTGGTGGGCGACCTGTCTCGTGCCGAGGCGGAGGCGATTGCTGCGCAAGTCTCCAGCGCGCTGCCAAAAGGCCCGGAGCTGGCGAAAATCCCGCAACCGGAGGAACCGAAAGCCAGCATCGGTCACATCGAGTTTCCGTCCAAGCAGACCAACCTGATGCTCGCGCAATTGGGCATCGACCGTGACGACCCGGACTACGCGGCACTGTCCATGGGTAATCAGATTCTTGGCGGCGGTGGCTTCGGCACGCGGTTGATGAGCGAAGTGCGCGAGAAGCGCGGCCTGACGTATGGCGTGTATTCGGGCTTCACCCCGATGCAGGCTCGCGGCCCGTTCATGATCAACCTGCAAACCCGCGCCGAGATGAGCGAAGGCACGCTGAAACTGGTGCAGGACGTGCTCGCCGACTACCTTAAAACCGGCCCGACCCAGAAAGAACTCGACGACGCCAAGCGTGAACTGGCCGGCAGCTTCCCGCTGTCCACCGCCAGCAACGCCGATATCGTCGGCCAACTCGGCGCCATGGGTTTCTACAACCTGCCGCTGAGTTATCTGGATGACTTTATGCGCGAGTCCCAGAGCCTGACGGTCGAGCAGGTCAAAACCGCACTGAACAAACACTTGAGCACGGACAAAATGGTCATCGTCAGCGCTGGCCCGACCGTGCCGCAAAAGCCGTTACCGGCCCCAACTGATAAACCTGCCGAGCAACCGCTCGGGGTTCCGGAGCATTAATGGCCACTCGTCCTAAAAAACCTGTTCACAACGTCCATAACGGCGTGAACCAACTGCGCATCATCGGCGGCGAATGGGGCAGCCGAAAGCTGAGTTTCCCGGATGCACCGGGGCTGCGCCCTACCCCGGACCGGGTGCGTGAAACCCTGTTCAACTGGCTCGCGCCTTATGTCGCTGGCGCCAAGGTTCTGGACCCGTTCGCCGGCAGCGGCGCGTTGTTCCTCGAAGCCTTGTCCCGTGGCGCGGCCATGGGTCAGGCGCTGGACGCCAGTAACATCGCGGTCGCCAGTATCAAGGAACATCTGGGCACGCTGCGCTGCACCACCGGCCAGATTCAGACCGCCGATGCCCTGCGCTACCTGGAAACCCAGACGGCGACTGCTTACGACCTGGTGTTCCTCGACCCGCCGTTCAACCAGAACCTGTTGCCGGGCGTTTGCGCATTACTTGAAGAGCGTCAGTGGCTGGCCGACGAAGCATGGATCTACACTGAAAGCGAGAATGCGCCATCGAGCCTTGGCTTACCAGGCAACTGGCGCCTGCACCGGGAGCAGAAATCCGGGCGGGTGTATTACGCGTTGTGGCAACGTATGGCAGAGATTGCCGGTTAACCAACCGGCCTGAAAAAGGTGCGCGCCTCAAGCGAGGCTCGCACCGCTGCATCGAGAACCATCGTGCCCCAAACGCCAGAACGCTTCACCCCCGCCTTCGGCCTCGGCAACCCGCACTTGCAAACCTTGTGGGGACCGCTGTGGCGCAAAACCACGCACATCGAACGCCAGCGCGAACGCTTGTGGCTTGAGGATGGCGACTTTCTCGATCTCGACTGGCACGGCCCGCACAACGCCGAGGCACCACTGGTACTGGTGTTGCACGGCCTGACTGGTTCTTCCAATTCGCCTTACGTGGCCGGGGTGCAGAAAGCACTGGGTGCCCAAGGCTGGGCCAGCGTCGCACTGAACTGGCGCGGCTGTTCCGGCGAGCCAAATCTGTTGCCGCGCAGCTACCATTCCGGCGCCAGTGAAGACCTGGCCGAAACCATCAAACACCTGAAGGCCCAACGACCGCTCGCGCCGTTGTATGCGGTCGGCTATTCCATGGGCGGCAATGTGTTGCTCAAGCACTTGGGCGAATCCGGCAGCAATAGTGGCGTGGTCGGTGCGGTGGCGGTGTCGGTGCCGTTTCGTCTCGATCAATGCGCCGACCGTATCGGCCAGGGTTTCTCCAAGGTCTATCAGGCGCATTTCATGCGCGAGATGGTGGCCTACATTAAAAACAAGCAGCGCCAGTTCCAGCACGATGGGCGCGAGGAAGGACTGGCGGCATTGGCCGCGCTGGGCTCGCTGGAGAACATGCGCACGTTCTGGGATTTCGATGGCCGAGTCACCGCGCCGCTGAACGGTTTTGCCGATGCCAAGGATTACTATGACCGCGCCTCAAGTCGCTATTTCCTTGGCGAAATTCGTACGCCAACCCTGATCATTCAAGCGACCGATGACCCGTTTATATTTCCTCATAGCCTGCCGCACGCCGACGAATTGTCCGCCTGCACTCAATTCGAGTTACAGACCAAGGGTGGGCATGTCGGCTTCGTCGATGGTTCGTTCAGGCAACCGGGTTACTACCTGGAACGCCGCATCCCGCAGTGGCTGACCGCCGTGGGTCGTCAGTAAGGCCATGGACGTCGATCAGGGCGAGTCGATCCGATTCTGGCAAACAGCGCCGTTGGCCGGCGTCGAGTTATTGTCCGCGCGCTACATCGATCACCGTTTCGCGCCCCATGTGCATGACGGTTACGTGATCGGCATGATCATGGCGGGCGCCCAACGCTATCGCTATCGCGGTGCCGAACACCTGGCCGGTAGCGGCACGCTGGTGCTGATCAATCCGGACGAACTGCACACCGGCCATAAAGGTACTGAGGAGGGTTGGTTGTATCGGGCGTTCTATCCGGACAGCGGTCAGATTCTGTCGCTACTCGATGAACTGGAACTGCCGACCAACGACTTGCCAGCATTTGGCGCCACGCTGTATCGCGATCCGGATCTGGTGAAGGGTTTCTGCCAACTGCATCATCTGCTGGAGAGTCCGTCCACGGCCCTGCAACAACAAACGGTCTGGCGGGAAATGATGCTGTCGCTGTTGCAACGGCACGCAGCCGTGCCGATTGCCGGCAAGCCGGGCAAGGAACATCGCGCGGTGACACTGGCCAAGGATCTGCTGCAAGCACAATTGGCGACGCCGCCTTCGCTGGAAGAACTGGCAGCGGCAGTCAATCTTTCGCCCTTCCACTTCGCCCGGGTGTTCCGCCGCGCCACGGGCATGCCGCCGCACACCTGGCTGATGCAGCAGCGCATCGCTCGGGCGCGGGCGCTGTTACAGAGCGGTTGTTTGCCGCTTGAAGTGGCGACGCAGCTGGGGTTTGCTGACCAGAGTCATCTGAGTCGGCAGTTCAAGCAGGTTTACGGCGTGGGCCCGGGCGCGTATCGCAGCGCCCGGCAACTCCCCGGACTTTGATGACGACGACGATCCAAATGTGGGAGCGGCGGTGCGACGATTCGACTTGCTCGCGAAAGCGGTGCTTCAGTCGAAACTTATGTTGACTGACCCACCGCATTCGCGAGCAAGCCCGCTCCCACATTGGGTTGAGGTTTACTCGCCCTTGGCGACGCCCCGCGCAGGATCGTTGATCCATTCGCTCCATGAACCGGCATACAACGCGCCCAACGGATAACCCGCCAGGCACAACGCGAACAGGTTGTGACAGGCCGTCACGCCAGAACCGCAGTACGCCACCAGATCGGTCGGCGAACGATCACCAAGCTTCTCGGCAAAACGCTGTTTGAGCTGATCTGCCGGCAGAAAACGCCCGTCGCTGCCCAGGTTGTCGGTGAACGCCGCACATTGCGCGCCAGGGATGTGCCCGGCAATCGGGTCGATCGGTTCTACTTCGCCCTTGAAACGCGGCAAGCCGCGGGCATCGAGCAGGGTCAGCGCAGGCTGGCCGAGACGTTTCTGGAGCTGTTCGGCGCTCAAGACCAGCGCGTTGTCCGGCGCCCCCGTGAAGGTGCCACGCTCAATCTGCGGCGCATCAAGACTCAGGGGCAACCCGGCCGCGTGCCAGGCCTTGAGCCCGCCATCCAGAATGAACACGCCGTCACGTTTGCCCAGCCAAGCCAGCAACCACCAGGCCCGCGCCGCGTACGCACCCGGACCGTCGTCGTACAAAATCACATCGCTGTCGGCGTTGACGCCCCAGGCTTGCAGACGTTCGATCAACTCTTCAGGTTCAGGCAACGGATGCCGCCCGGTCACACCCTTGACCACTGTCCCGCTCAAATCACGCTCAAGATCGGCAAAGCTCGACCCTGCGATATGCCCTTCGGCATAGCTGCGTTGACCGTAATCCGGGTCTTCGAGGGCAAAACGACAATCCAGAATCACCAGCCCCGGCTGCTCCTTTTTCAGGTCCAACGCTTGCGGGCTGATCAGTTGCGCAATGGGCATAACGGGCTCCTGTGATTAAGTCTGTTTTGAATCCTACTGCACTTCTTCCAGCGCTTGGGCCAGCGGCACGTAAAACTCCTCGAACAGCGCGTTTACCGCGGCGCGAGATTGATCCGTGACGAAACCGGCCTCCAGCACCAGCACCTGATACACGCCTCGCTTGATGGCTTGCTCGCTCAGGTGATTGGAATTTTCACGCGTGGTGCACAGAAAACGCACCCAGGACGTCAGGATGATCCAGGCATTGAGCGTCAGGGATTCGATCTGAACCTTGTCCATTTGCAGGATGCCGGCCTCGACGAAGCCCGCGTAGATGTGCGTGCCATGGATCAGGCAGCGTTGGGAAAAGCGCCGATAACGGGCGGCCAGCTCCGGATCACTGTCGAGCAAATGTTCCAGGTCGCGGTGCAAAAACCGGTAGCGCCACATGGCGGCCAGCAATTCCTGAAGGTAGAAGCGCTTGTCTTCGACCGTGGCGGCACGACCCTGGGGCGGGCGCAGGAAGCTGTCCACCAGGCTTTCGTACTCACTGAACAACACGGCGATGATCGCCTGCTTGTTGGGGAAGTGGTAGTACAGGTTGCCCGGGGAAATTTCCATATGGGCAGCAATGTGGTTGGTGCTGATGCTGCGCTCACCCTGCTGATTGAACAGCTCCAGGCTGTTCTGCACGATGCGCTCGCTGGTTTTGATCCGAGGGGCCATGGCTTGGGCTTTAATTCAAAGTGCGTTGACCGGCATCTTACGACCTATCTGCGAGTGGATAAAACAAAGCTGCACCAGGATGTCATTTGACTTTCTAGAGCATAGACTCTAAAAAGACCCTTATTACAATAAATCCGGAGCCGACCATGACTGCTGACATCGCCTACTTGCAGAACCTGCAGCAGCCCCTGGAAGAGCTCCAGACCCTGTTCGACGCCCAACGCTCGGCGTATGCCGCCAACCCGATGCCGCCCGCCGCCCAGCGCCAGCAATGGCTGAAAGTCTTGCGCGATCTGTTGAGCAATGAGCGCCAGGCATTGATCGATGCCATCAGCCAGGATTTCAGCCATCGCAGCGCCGATGAAACCCTGCTCGCCGAACTGATGCCCAGCCTGCACGGTATTCACTACGCCAGCCAGCACCTCAAAGGCTGGATGAAGGCGTCGAAGCGCAAGGTCGGGATTGCCTTTCAACCCGCGGCGGCCAAAGTCGTTTATCAACCTTTGGGTGTGGTCGGGGTGATCGTGCCGTGGAACTACCCGCTGTATCTGGCCATCGGGCCATTGGTCGGCGCGTTGTCGGCAGGCAATCGGGTGATGCTCAAGCTCAGCGAATCGACCCCGGCCACCGGTTTGCTGCTCAAGGAACTGCTGGGCCGAATCTTCCCGCACGACCTGGTCTGCGTGGTACTGGGCGAAGCCGATATCGGTGTGGCCTTCTCTAGATTGCGTTTCGATCACCTGCTGTTCACCGGCGCCACCAGCATCGGCAAACACGTGATGCGTGCGGCGGCCGAGAACCTGACCCCGGTGACCCTCGAACTCGGAGGCAAATCCCCGGCCATCGTGTCGCACGACGTGCCACTCAAGGACGCTGCCGAACGCATCGCCTTCGGCAAGACGCTCAACGCCGGGCAGACTTGCGTGGCCCCGGACTATGTACTGGTGCCGGAAGATCGCGTAGGCGCTTTCGTCGAAGCCTATCGTCAGGCGGTTCGCGGGTTTTATCCGACCTTGACCGACAACCCAGACTACACAGCGATCATCAATGACCGACAATTGGCGCGTCTCAACGGTTACATCAGCGACGCCACCAGCAAGGGCGCGCTGCTAATTCCGCTGTTCGACAAGGGTCAGGGGCGTCGCATGGGCCACAGCCTGCTGCTCAACGTCAGCAACGACATGATGGTGATGCAGGATGAAATCTTCGGCCCGCTGTTGCCGATCGTCCCCTACAAGGATCTGGATCAGGCCTTTGCCTACATCAATCAACGACCCCGTCCACTGGCCCTGTATTACTTCGGCTACGACAAGCGTGAGCAACACCGCGTACTTCACGAAACCCATTCCGGCGGCGTGTGCCTGAACGACACCCTGCTGCACGTCGCTCAGGACGACATGCCATTCGGCGGGATCGGCGCCTCGGGCATGGGCCATTACCACGGCCACGAAGGTTTCCTGACCTTCAGCAAAGCCAAAGGTGTGCTGATCAAACAGCGGTTCAATGCGGCGAAATTGATCTACCCGCCGTACGGAAAATCCATTCAGAAGCTGATTCAGAAACTGTTTATCCGCTAACGATCATTCCCTTCGGGTAATAACAATAATGAGCCCAAGTCTGTCCGATACACCCGCGCTGTCACGGCGCGGCTTGCTTAAATTCAGCCTGGGCGCCAGCGCGTTTCTCGCCACCGCCGGTTTGGGCGCGAGCCTCAGCGGCTGCTCATCGAGCCTGCCGGCCAGCGGTTTCGCGATTCTGCGCAGCGGTGACTTGCTGTTTCTGCAGGCTCTGATTCCGGTAATGCTCGACGGTGCTGTGGCCATCGAAAAAACACCGGCGGCCGTCGGTGAAACCCTGCACTGCCTGGATAACGGTCTGAATCATCTGTCGCCGGAAATGCTCAAGCTGACCCGGCAGTTATTCGATGTGCTGGGAATGAGCATCACCCGCGGACCACTGACCGGGATCTGGGGCAGCTGGGAAAACGCCAGTGCCGACGATATTCGGCACTTTCTCGATCGCTGGGAAAACAGCTCGTTGAGTCTGCTGCGCATGGGCCATAGCTCGTTACAGCAACTGGTGATGATGGCGTGGTACAGCCGGGCGGAGTCGTGGGCGCATTGCGGGTATCCCGGACCGCCAACGGTCTAAAACCGCAGCGCGCCCTTCGCGAGCAAGCCCGCTCCCACAGGGGACCGCGTATACCCATGTGGGAGCGGGCTTGCTCGCGAAGGCGTCAGCCGCCTCACCAACATAACAACAAGAGAGCCTGAAGATGCCCGTACCCGATCCGTTCCGCGAAGGCCTGGCCCGTGGCTGGAAAACCTACAACGGTTCACAACTGACCCAGGACCTGACCCTCGAAGCGGACGTGGCGATAATCGGCAGCGGCGCGGGCGGTGGCACCACCGCCGAAATCCTCAGCGCCGCGGGCTACAAGGTATTGCTGATAGAAGAAGGCCCGCTCAAGACCAGCAGCGACTTCAAGATGCTCGAAGACCAGGCCTACACCAGCCTCTATCAGGAAGGTATCGGCCGCATGAGCAAGGACGGCGCAATCACCATCCTTCAGGGCCGGGCGGTGGGCGGCACCACGCTGATCAATTGGACCTCAAGTTTTCGCACGCCGGACCCGACCCTCGACCACTGGGCCAAGGAACACGACGTCAAAGGCCACACGCCGGCCGAGATGGCGCCGTGGTTCGAGAAAATGGAGCAACGCCTGGGCGTCGCCCCCTGGATGATCCCGCCCAACGCCAACAACAACGTGATCCGCAAAGGCTGCGAAAAACTCGGCTACGCCTGGCATGTGATCCCGCGCAACGTGCGTGGCTGTTGGAACCTGGGCTACTGCGGCATGGGCTGCCCGACCAACGCCAAGCAATCGATGCTGGTCACGACCATCCCGGCGACCCTGGAAAAAGGTGGGGAGTTGCTCTATCTGGCTCGCGCCGAAAAGCTCTTGATCGCCGGCGACAAGGTCAAAGGCTTGCACTGCGTAGCGATGGACGACCGCTGCGTCGCGCCTACCGGACACGCGATCACGGTCAAGGCGCGGCATTACGTGCTGGCTGGCGGCGGGATCAACAGTCCGGCGCTGCTGATGCGCTCTGAGGCGCCGGACCCACACAAACGGCTGGGTAAACGGACTTTTCTGCACCTGGTGAACATGTCGGCAGGGCTTTTCGACGAAGTGATCAACCCGTTTTATGGCGCGCCACAGTCGATCTATTCCGACCATTTCCAATGGCAGGACGGCACCACCGGAAAAATGTCTTACAAACTCGAAGTGCCGCCGCTGCACCCGGCACTGGCCACGACCCTGCTCAGCGGTTTCGGCAAGGAAAACGCCCAACACATGGAAAACCTGCCCCACACCCACGCCATGTTGGCGTTGCTGCGGGACGGCTTTCACCCGGACAGCCCCGGCGGCAGCGTCGAGTTGCGCGGTGACGGCACGCCGGTGCTCGACTATCAGGTTTCACCGTATGCCTGGGACGGGTTGCGCCGGGCGTTCCACAGCATGGCCGAAATCCAGTTCGCGGGCGGTGCCAATGCGGTGATGCCGATGCACGCCGACGCTCGGTACGTGAAAACCCTGGCCGAAGCGCGCACGCTGATCGACGGCCTGAACCTTGAGCTGTATCGCACACGCCTGGGCAGCGCCCATGTGATGGGCGGTTGTGCCATGGGTGAAGACCCGAAAAACGCCGTGACCGACAGCCTCGGCCGGCATCATCAACTAGGCAATCTGTCGATTCATGACGGCTCGCTGTTCCCCACCAGCATTGGCGCAAACCCGCAATTGTCGGTCTACGGGCTGACGGCGCAGCTGGCAACTTCTTTGGCCGAACGTTTGAAAAACCCATGAAAAGGGAGAATATTCCAATCGTCCATAGTGCTTTCTTACCCAAAAGGCGACTTGGCCGACCGGGAAGGCTGCGATACCATCCGACTCCCCAACGGACTCCCGCCAGGACGACGCGATGAACCGAGTGTTGTACCCAGGTACCTTCGACCCTATTACCAAGGGCCATGGCGATCTGGTCGAACGCGCCGCGCGCCTGTTCGATCATGTGATCATCGCCGTCGCCGCCAGCCCGAAGAAAAACCCGTTGTTTCCCCTGGAACAGCGTGTGGAGCTGGCGCGCGAGGTCACTAAACATCTGCCGAACGTTGAAGTCGTCGGCTTCTCGACGTTGCTGGCGCATTTCGCCAAAGAGAAGAACGCCAACGTGTTCCTGCGTGGTTTGCGTGCAGTGTCGGACTTCGAATACGAATTCCAGCTGGCCAACATGAACCGTCAGCTGGCGCCGGATGTGGAAAGTCTGTTTCTTACCCCGTCCGAACGTTATTCGTACATTTCCTCGACGCTGGTCCGTGAAATCGCAGCCCTGGGCGGCGATATCACCAAGTTCGTCCACCCCGCGGTGGCGGACGCCCTGAACGAGCGCTTCAAGAAGTAACAACCGCTCAAGCGGCGCCCGCGTGCACTGCGGGCGCCAATGCGGCACAATTGTGCGCATTGGTTTATTGCGCCCGGGCTTTCCGCCCTGGCTGGAGTTAGCATGTCCCTGATCATCACCGACGATTGCATCAACTGCGACGTCTGCGAACCCGAGTGTCCGAACGCCGCCATCTCCCAGGGCGAAGAGATCTACGTGATCGACCCGAACCTGTGCACCCAGTGCGTCGGCCACTACGACGAACCTCAGTGCCAGCAAGTGTGCCCGGTGGATTGCATTCCGCTGGACGAGGCGCATCCGGAGACTGAAGAGCAGTTGATGGAGAAGTACCGGAAGATTACCGGCAAGGCTTGAATCTGAGGTTTTTGTAGCGCTTATTCGGGCCTCTTCGCGAGCAAGCCCGCTCCCACAGTTGATCTGCAGTGCGACACAGATCAATGTGGGAGCGGGCTTGCTCGCGAAGACGTCATCAGCCAAACCGAAGATCGAACTGGCTCACTCCCTCTGCTCAAACCCTTCCCCGACACACCCAAGACACCGCACGAACGCCGCTTTCGCCGGGTCGACCACCAACGCCTGTCCCGCATCGCCAACGCCGCCACCCAATGCGGTAAACGGCAACGACACCACAAACGCTCCGGCACCAATCACCGTCGCCACGACCAGCAAGGGTCGGGCAATCAGCAAATCGCCGAGCATGGCGTACGCCGGGGGATTCTGGATGGTGTAACGCGGGTCGCCGCTGCCCGTGTTTGCTGCCAGCGCTGGCGCACCGACGCTCAGCAGCAAAACGACGACAACGGTTCGAAACAGGTTCATGGCACGGTCCTTGGGTTGGGCAGTCAGAACACTGACTATAGACCGTAGGCGTATCAGCTCTGACAACGCGGGCAAAAGACGCTGGCGCGCTGCCCGAGCTTCACTTCCCGCAACTCCGTGCCACAAACCTTGCAGGGCGCACCGCCACGACCGTACACGAACAGCTCCTGCTGGAAATAACCCGGCTGACCGTCACCGCCGATAAAGTCCCGCAGTGTGGTGCCGCCGCGCTCGATAGCGGCCGCCAGAATGCGTTTGATCTCGATCGCCAGTTTCAGATAACGCCCCCGAGAGATGCTCTTGGCCTCACGACGCGGGTCGATACCTGCCGCGAACAACGCTTCGGTGGCGTAGATATTGCCCACGCCGACCACCACCGCGTTGTCCATGATGAACGGTTTGACCGCCATGGATCGCCCGCGGGACTGCTGGAACAAGCGTTCGCCGTCGAACAGATCGGTCAACGGCTCCGGCCCCAGGCGAATCAACAATTCATGGTTGAGCGGGTCGAGGCTCCAGAGCATCGCGCCAAACCGTCGCGGGTCGGTGTAACGCAAGGCCAGGCCGGATTCCAGCTCGATGTCCACATGCTCATGCTTGGCCACCGGCGTGCCGACTTCCACCAGACGCAGATTTCCCGACATCCCCAAATGGCTGATCAGCGTGCCGACCTCGGCATTGATCAACAGGTACTTCGCGCGTCGCTCCACCAGCACGATGCGCTGGCCGGACAGCCGCACATCCAGGTCTTCGGGAATCGGCCAGCGCAAGCGCCGCTCACGCACGATCACCCGGCTGACGCGCTGGCCTTCCAGGTGCGGCGCAATTCCGCGGCGGGTGGTTTCGACTTCAGGCAGTTCCGGCATGGTGCTCTCGAATCAGGCTGTGCAACGCTCAGCGGTGAGCGCCAAGGTCACGAATCGTTTGTTTGAGGGTCTCGAAGTCGTAGTCCGAGAGACCGACATAATCGAGGACCA
The DNA here is from genome assembly GCF_900187425.1 of Pseudomonas sp. Irchel s3h14. Taxonomy (GTDB): domain Bacteria; phylum Pseudomonadota; class Gammaproteobacteria; order Pseudomonadales; family Pseudomonadaceae; genus Aquipseudomonas. The sequence goes on along the minus strand of NZ_FYDJ01000001.1, from coordinate 502,245 downwards.
GCGGTGCGATGCTGTTCCACTCGTGGTCATCACGCTGGTTGCCCAGCACCCGGAAGGACGCACAAATGTGCTCGGCCATTTTCAGGATCGCCAGCAGGTTCTTCAGCTGACTGTTGCGCGACGACTCATCGCTGAAAATCGCCAACGCATTGTGGTGATTGGCGATGGCGGCGGTCACATGCTCCGGCAGGCGCCAGGATTTGGCGGTGTAATAACCCACCACCGCATGATTGGTATTGAACACCCGATTCTCGGTATCCACCACCCGGCATTCGGCGCTGGCATTGGCGTAGGCCTCTTCCAGAACGGTCATGTAGTTGGGGAAGCGCTGGAGCATCAGCGGCACGCCGCAGTCATGGAACAGGCCCAACGCGTACGCTTCATCGCCGGCCTGGGTGCCAATGCGCTTGGCCAGGGTCAGGCAGGTCATCGCCACGTCCTGAGCGGTATCCCAGAAACGATTCAAGGTGACGATGGTGTCGTCGTTCATCTCGCCCTTGATCGACTGCGCGTTGATCAGGTTGATGATCGAGCGGCTGCCCAGCAGATTCACCGCACGCTGAATCGAGGCGATCTTGTTGCTCAAGCCGTAATACGGCGAGTTGACGATTTTCAACAAGGCGCCAGAGAGGCCCGGGTCCTGGGAGATCAGCTTCGCGATCACCTCCAGATCCGGATCGGGCATGTACTGTTCCATCTGCAAATCCACCATGATTTGCGGCTGGGCCGGCACGCTGATGCCTTGCAGGGACTGTTGAATCTGTTCGGAAGTCAGCTCTGGGGACATAAGTACACACTCTTGGACAGGCGGCGATTCTAACCCTTATAAAGTTGGATCCGACACCCTGGCCGGTCCATCGCCTGAAGTTTCATCAAATGCCGGACCCTTCCTCACCGCATGTCCATCCGCCAAACCGTGGCCGTGCGCAACACGCTATACTCCCGCTCTTTTTTCCGGAGCGACGTCATGTCCCTGCCTAGCCTGCGCCTCAAAGCCAACGCCGACCGTCGCCTGCGAAACGGCCACTTGTGGGTCTATAGCAACGAAATCGATGTAGCCGCTACTCCTTTGCACGGTTTCAAGGCCGGCGACCAGGCGATCCTCGAAGCGGCCAGCGGCAAGCCGCTGGGCATCGTTGCCATGAGCCCGAACAACCTGATCTGCGCCCGCCTCTTGTCGCGCGACATCAAGTTGCCGCTGGACAAGTCGCTGCTGGTGCATCGCCTGAACGTCGCGCTGTCCCTGCGCGATCGCCTGTTCGACAAGCCGTTCTATCGCTTGGTCTACGGCGATTCCGACCTGTTGCCAGGTCTGGTAGTCGACCGTTTCGGCGACATCCTGGTGGTACAGATCGCTTCGGCAACCATGGAAGCCCATAAAGAAGACGTGATCGCAGCGCTGACCCAAGTGATCAAGCCTAGCGGCATTCTGTTCAAGAACGACTCCGCTGCCCGTGATGCCGAAGGCCTCAACCGCTACGTCGAAACCGTGTTCGGCCTGGTGCCGGAGTGGGTTGCCCTGGAAGAGAACGGCGTGAAATTCGAAGCGCCCGTCATCCAGGGACAGAAAACCGGCTGGTTCTACGACCACCGCATGAACCGCGCACGCCTGGCACCTTATGCCAAAGGCAAGCGCGTTCTCGACCTGTACAGCTACATCGGTGGCTGGGGCGTGCAAGCGGCTGCGTTCGGCGCCAGTGAAGTGTTCTGCGTCGACGCATCGGCCTTCGCCCTCGACGGCGTCGAGCGCAACGCCGCGCTGAACGGTTTCGCCGACAAGATGACCTGCATTGAAGGTGACGTGTTCGAAGCCCTGAAAGAGCTGAAAGCCAGCGAAGAGCGTTTCGACGTGATCGTTGCCGATCCTCCGGCGTTCATCAAACGCAAGAAAGACATGAAAAACGGTGAAGGTGCCTACCGTCGCCTGAACGAGCAAGCCATGCGCCTGCTCAGCAAGGACGGCATCCTGGTCAGCGCTTCGTGCTCGATGCACCTGCCGGAAGACGATCTGCAGAACATCCTGCTGACCAGCGCCCGTCACCTGGACCGCAACATCCAGATGCTGGAGCGCGGCGGTCAGGGCCCGGATCACCCGGTTCACCCGGCCATCGCCGAAACCCGCTACATCAAGAGCATCACCTGCCGCCTGCTGCCAAACAGCTGATTTCGCCGGTTTGACGGGGAGCCAGCCGGCTCCCCGTTCTGTTTTCTGTTATTGAACTCTCCAACTTCCTACTCCAGCAGTCTTAATGACTTGCAGGACGTTTCGCTGTGTCTTTTATTTTAGCGGACAGAACTTACAAGATTCATCCAACCCTCAGACCGATCCGACAAAATTACTGGAACATTCCTACCTAATCTCCCCTTGATAAGAACTCATTACAAACTATGATTAAGTCGTCACAAAGGAGTGACACTCACTATCAATTACAAGGAGTTCAAAACATGAAAGCAATTACTCTGGAAACCAACAAAATCGCCAACCTGGCTTTTCTGGTTGCGCCAAAAGTCCGCTAAGTAAATGAAACGCTGGGGAGTGCCGGCTACCCAGCGTTTTCTATGGCAAAGACCAGAGTGAATCGCCAACCATGCAGATAAATCCTTATATATTTATACTTCCTCGTTCGCCCGACCAAATAGTCTGGGATTACAAGAACCACAAACAGTTCGAATTGAACCTTGAATATTCAATTCGTCTCGCACACCTTATCGACGACCCTGAAAAATTTGATGACAACAACATAATAGACACGCAACTACTGAACGCAGGAATACTCACATCTTCAATACAAGCCCCCCTTGAATGGGGCTGGGATGAACTGTCGAAGATATTTCATATCGGCACCAAGAACATTCCTTGTGAATATGTCCCCCAGGATATTAATGAATGGTCGAGACACTATCTGGACCATTGCGCTGTAGTACTGGCCACTCCTGCCCCGGAGATCAGCCTCACAGAACGCCCGACAAGCGAGCGGATTGCCCTGCCCCAACCTTCCTGTCTGCCGCAAAGCGCACTTGCAAAGACGTTGATCGACCGAAAGACCTGTCGCTCCTTCACGGGTGAAGGGGTTTCTCTCGACGATGTGGGCACTCTTTTGTATTTGTCCCTTGGCTATCTACGTGAGCGCGACAACGACATAGACGAAACCATCGCGGAAGGTCTTGGCGCCCGGCGCAGCAGTCCATCCGGTGGCGGGCTGAATGCCTGCGAAGGTTTTCTGCATGTTCAGAACGTCAGCGGCCTGAATCCCGGGCTCTACGCCTACCACCCCGACGAACATGCTTTGAGCTTCGTCAATCCGGTGCCTGACTCGCCCTTGGGCCAGTTGTTGTGTGGGCAGCATTTCATCAACAACCTGCCAGTCGGCCTGTTCATCACCGCTCGCTTCGACAAACTGTGGTGGAAATATGAACACTCGCGGGCCTACCGAATGGCTTACGTCGAGGCAGGTCATATTTCCCAGACCTTTCAACTGGTGGCCACCGCACTTGGATTAAGCACCTGGCTGACCGGTGCGTTGGCCGACGATCAGGTCGAAACGTTGCTGGGGATCGAGGACAGCGCCGAACAACCGTTGTTCTTTGTTGGCTGTGGCCAGAGTGACGGGCAAGTGATGTGCAAGGAATTGAAAGCGCTGCTGCGCAACCGAGGCTCACAACAATGACCGAGCCCTGCACAGACGACCTGTCACTGCCCAACGCCTGGGCCCAACGCTTCACACTCGGCGACTGGAATGCCCGGGCCTCGGTACGCACCAGCGAGCACACCTACCAATTGCCATCAGATCTGGAACGGCAACTGGAAACACGACACTGGTTCCCACCCGCCTTCTTGCCCTACCTGAATCACCCGGTGATCGAAGCAGCCGGCAGTGCGATCACCCATCGACTATCGGCCAACCATCTGGTGTATTTCCTCGACTACACCACCCGGCTCGAACATCGGATCGTCAACCGCTCCGTGGAAACCATCGTTCATGATGAGCTCGGTGTGTCCATCCCCCGACGGATGAAAACGGCCGCCCTCCAGCTCTATACCGATGAGGGTTATCACGCGCTGTTCTCCAATAGTCTCGCCGAGCAGATAGCCGACCTCTATGGCATGACCCAACGCCCGGTGATGCCGCACCGCATTACCCGCCTGAACGCCCTGCTTGACCACGCACCTGACAGGCATAAGGCGCTGGCCTGGTTTCTCGTCGGCTTCGTGTCCGAGACCATCATCGCCAGGGAACTGCTCGAGGTTTGCCGCAACGAACTGGTGTCCAGCGTCCAGGAAATGCTCAGGGACCACCTCACCGACGAGGCCCGACACAGTCGTTATTTTTGCGAAGTGTTCCATTATCTGTGGCTGACCCTGAACAGCAGCCAACGCACGTTCGCCGCGAAGCTGCTGGTGGACATCCTCCTGATTTTCTTTGAGGTCGATGAGCGATGGCTGAAGGAAAGCCTGAACAGCGTGGGCCTCGGGGAGAATTGCGTCGCAGAAATCCTCAGTGCCCTGACCGGCCCGCAAGCCTGCCTTCAGCGCGCCCGATCAGGTGCAGGCGCGACGCTACAGGCAATGGAAAAGGCAGGTTTTTTCGAACTGCCTTTTAACCAGCAGCTCTTCGCACAGGCAGGCCTTGTCGATGGATGAAGAAAAGTCTGCGGTCGGTGTCAAACACCGCCGCTCTGCAATCACCCTGTTAATGACCATGGTAATGCTCGGGGTCTTCCCTCTGGATGTTCTGCTGCCATCGTTCCCGGCGCTGGCCGAACACTTCCGGACCACGCCAGGTGACATCGCGTTTTCCATCAGCCTGTTTGCCATCGGGATCGCACTTTCCCAACTACTGGTCGGGCCGCTCTCGGATGTCATCGGGCGCAAAAGTTTGCTGCTGGCGGGAATGGCGGTCTCGATTGTCGGCGCGACTGGTTGCGTGCTGTCCACCGACTACGCCTGGTTCCTGATGTTCCGGGTGGTGCAGGCCATCGGCTGCGGTTGCTTCGTACTCTCGCAGGCGCTGGTCCAGGACCTGTTCGACGGCAAGGAGCGGGATCAACTACGGATTCTGATGGTCACCGTCAGCGGGATCTTCATTTCCGTCTCGCCACTGGCTGGCACCCTGTTGCAACAGGCACTGGACTGGCCCGCAAGCTTCATTGTCTTTATTGCCCTCGCCGCCGCCGTGTTCCTGAAGGCCTGCTTCTTTCTTGAAAACCGGCACACCGCCACAACCCCGCGCCGAAGCATTCTTCAGTCCTACCGGCGCGTCTGTCGCGATGCGGGTTTCCTCGGCTATTGGCTGATCGCCGCAATCGCCTTCACCTGCCACTTTTCCTTCATTGTCATGTCGCCCCTGATCTTCATGGAGCAGTTACGGCTTTCGGCCTACGAGTTTTCCCTGACACTGCTGCTGTATGGCGTGGCCTACATCATCGGCGGCATTGTCGCTCGAGTCCTCGCCGGGCGGATCGCACCCAATACACAGATCATTGTTGGTTTGAGCCTGATCTTCTTATCGGGGCTGGTAATGCTCATGCTCTCAAACGTGATGGGGCTGTCGACCCTGACGGTGCTGATCCCGATGATTGTCTGCACCGCCGGCACCACCATCGCCCGGCCGGTCGCCACCTCGAAGGCGATGGAGGTATTCCCGGACATGGCCGGTACCTCGGCGTCGGCCGGGAACACACTGGTATTTATCTTCGGTGGCCTGATCAGCGCCCTGATCAATCTGAGTGGAGCCCATCTGCAAACGACTCTCGCATTGAGTTTCCTAGCCTTGAGCACCGTCGGCGTTTCCTTCAATGCACTGATCACACGTCGGCAGCTCTCGCTGAATAGCGGGTGATTCCTGCCGGTCGTCATCCCACACGTTCCGTCAGCGCTGGATCCCCCTTTTCCGGCATTCCCTCCTGACGCCAGCCGTGTAGAATCGCGACATTCATCGCCAGTCATCCCCCGGCGGGTTTATGAGCTCAAGCTGAAGCGCGCGGCGATCCCGCAAAGTTATCGGCAACTTCCGGACACACGGCCATTTCTGAGTGTTCCAGACGTCAATAGAAGCTCACTTCCCTTTTGATACCTGATTAGCCGCCCGGAGTGCTTCATGCCTGATTACCGCTCGAAAACATCCACCCATGGCCGCAACATGGCCGGCGCCCGCGCACTGTGGCGCGCAACGGGGATGAAAGATGACGACTTCAAAAAGCCGATCATCGCCATTTCCAACTCCTTCACCCAGTTCGTACCAGGCCACGTCCACCTCAAGGACCTGGGCCAACTGGTCGCCCGCGAAATCGAACGCGCCGGCGGTGTAGCCAAAGAATTCAACACCATCGCCGTGGATGACGGCATCGCCATGGGCCACGACGGCATGCTGTATTCGCTGCCGAGCCGCGAGATCATCGCCGACTCCGTCGAGTACATGGTCAACGCCCACTGCGCCGACGCCATCGTCTGCATCTCCAACTGCGACAAGATCACCCCAGGCATGCTGATGGCTGCCCTGCGCCTGAACATCCCGGTGATCTTCGTTTCCGGCGGCCCGATGGAAGCCGGCAAGACCAAACTGGCCAGCCACGGTCTCGACCTCGTCGACGCCATGGTGATCGCCGCCGACTCCAGCGCTTCTGACGAGAAAGTCGCTGAGTACGAGCGTAGCGCCTGCCCGACGTGCGGTTCGTGCTCCGGCATGTTCACCGCCAACTCGATGAACTGCCTGGTTGAAGCCCTGGGTCTGGCATTGCCGGGCAACGGTTCGACCCTCGCCACCCACAGCGACCGCGAACAGCTGTTCCTGCAGGCCGGCCGCACCATCGTCGAGCTGTGCAAGCGTTACTACGGCGACAACGATGAGTCGGTATTGCCGCGCAACATCGCCAACTTCAAGGCGTTCGAAAACGCCATGACGCTGGACATCGCCATGGGCGGTTCCACCAACACCATCCTGCACTTGCTGGCCGCGGCCCAGGAAGCCGAGATCGATTTCGACCTGCGCGACATCGACCGTCTCTCCCGTCACGTGCCGCAACTGTGCAAAGTTGCGCCGAACATCCAGAAGTACCACATGGAAGACGTGCACCGCGCTGGCGGGATCTTCAGCATCCTCGGCTCGCTGGCCCGTGGCGGCCTGCTGCACACCGACCTGCCGACCGTGCACAGCAAGACCCTGGCTGAAGGCATCGCCAAGTGGGACATCACCCAGACTGACGACGAAGCGGTGCATCACTTCTTCAAGGCCGGTCCGGCGGGCATCCCGACACAAACCGCGTTCAGCCAGTCGACCCGTTGGGAAACCCTGGACGACGACCGTGAAAACGGCTGCATCCGCAGTGTCGAACACGCTTACTCGAAAGAAGGCGGCCTGGCCGTTCTCTACGGCAACATCGCGCTGGATGGCTGCGTAGTGAAAACCGCTGGCGTCGACGAGTCGATCCACGTCTTCGAAGGCAACGCGAAGATCTTCGAAAGCCAGGACAGCGCCGTACGCGGCATCCTTGCGGATGAAGTGAAGGCTGGCGACATCGTGATCATCCGTTACGAAGGCCCGAAAGGCGGCCCGGGCATGCAGGAAATGCTGTACCCGACGTCGTACCTGAAATCCAAAGGCCTGGGCAAAGCTTGCGCCCTGCTCACCGATGGCCGCTTCTCCGGCGGCACCTCGGGCCTGTCCATCGGCCACGCATCCCCGGAAGCGGCGGCGGGTGGCGCGATTGGTCTGGTGCAGGATGGCGACAAAGTGCTGATCGACATTCCGAACCGCTCGATCAACCTGTTGATCAGCGACGAAGAAATGGCCGGCCGTCGTGCCGAGCAGGATCAGAAAGGCTGGAAGCCTGTGGAAAAACGTCCACGCAAGGTGACCACCGCACTGAAGGCCTACGCCCTGTTGGCGACCAGCGCCGACAAGGGTGCCGTGCGTAACAAGGCAATGCTCGACGGGCTGTGATGCTTAACCGTTGAACAAAAAAATGCCCCGCCAAGTGCGGGGCATTTTTTTGACCAGCTCGGTCAAGTGTGGGAGCGGCGGTGCGACGATTCGAATTGCTCGCGAAGAGGGAGTGTCAGTCGACACCAATTTTTCCTGACAGACCGCTTTCGCGAGCAAGCCCGCTCCCACATTGGATCTATGTTGCCTGCAGGATCGGGCTATCTATTACTGGATTTCTTCTGGCTTCACGATCACCCAGTTCTTGTCCGCCGTGACCTGCAACCCTTCCTTGGCCTGAGCTGCGGCGTGCTTGGCCATCATCCCGTTAATCTGGGTCATGTATTTGTCTTTGCGGTTGACCCACAAGTGGATGCCGCCCTTGGCCACGTCGACATCGTGGAACAGCATGTAACCGTCGCTGGTCGGCGTATCGCCGCCAACCAATACCGGTTTTTTCCACTCGTCGATGTAAGTCAGGATCGCCGCGTGCTTGCCGGCCATCCAGGTCGCCGGAGTCCACAGGTACGGGGTCAGTTCGAGGCCGAGGTTAGCCTTCTCGTCATACTTGCCCGCAGTGATCTGCTTGCGCGCCGTGGTCAGCTCGCCGGTCTTCGGGTCCTTGAGCAACAAGCTCACCCCGATCACGTTCTGCGGTTTGACGTTGTAGCCGTACTTCGGATCGGCAGCGACCATCCGCACCAGTTCTTCGGAGGCGGCGGTCATCACGTAGACCTCGATGCCGTTCTCCATCAGCTTGTTGTAGAGCTCTTTCTGGCCGGTGAAGATTTTCGGCGGGTTGACGTCGAGTTTCTTGACCACGTCGCCTTCGTAATACGTCGCCGGCACCGGTTTACCGGAAGCCATCAGCTCATCGACGTAGCCTTTGAGTTCCTGGAGGGTGAAGCCGGAGAACACTTGCGCGACCCATGGATAGCAGACCATGTCGTCGAGTTCGCAGAGGCGATAGTAGTAGCTGAACAGGCTTTCCTTGTGGTCGGCGGTGTCTTTGAACGGCATCAGTTTCAGGGAGGGGTCGAGTTTCTCGCGGGTGATCAGGCCCTTGTTTTCCATGAACGGCAGCAACGACTCTTCGAGATCGTAGCGGTAACTGGTGTTGTCCATGTCGAACACCGCGTAGTTACCTTTGTTGGCGTTGGCGGCAATCATTGCGTCCAGCGCCTTGGCCTGTTCGGCTGGCCAATGCTTCAAATCCGTAGCGAATACCTGGCCGGCGAGGCCCAGGCAGAGTGCAGCGACCAGAAATTTCGGTGCGAGCTTCATCGGCATGCTTCCTTGTTAAAAGACCCTGAATGTGAAAGACATCGACGCTAACAAATAAGTGTGACGGTCCTCGTCTGTCAGCGACCGCTACCGTACCTATTGCGCCAGTTGCATCCCCGTCAGCGACACTCGCTTATTCCAAAAACGACAGTACTCAGACGTTTTTGATATTAATTCATTAAATATCAAGCTGTTAGGCTTGCCGGTTCGCGGCTGCCCCGGAAGGTAGCCGGCACAAGTCTTTATCGGAGTTCCAATGAATCTGCCGCTGATCCTCAATCTGCTGGTGTTCCTCGCCCTGCTCTTTGGCCTGGCGCAAACCCGTCACACCACGTGGAGCCTGGCGAAAAAAGTCCTGCTCGCGTTGGTGCTGGGCGTGGTCTTCGGTGTGGCTCTGCACACCGTTTACGGTGCCGGCAACCCGGTACTGAAAGCCTCGATCGGCTGGTTCGATCTGGTAGGCAACGGTTACGTGCAGTTGCTGCAAATGATCGTGATCCCGCTGGTGTTCGCCTCGATCCTCAGTGCCGTGGCCCGTCTGCATAACGCCTCGTCGCTGGGCAAGATCAGCTTCCTGACCGTCGGCACGCTGTTGTTCACCACCGCCATCGCGGCGCTGATCGGTATCGGTTTGACCAACCTGTTTGGTCTGACCGCCGAAGGCCTGGTGGCTGGCACTCAGGAAATGGCGCGTCTGCAAACCATCCAGACCGACTACGCGGGCAAGGTTGCCGACCTGAATGTGCCGCAGCTGTTGCTGTCGTTCCTTCCGCAAAACCCGTTCGCCGACCTCGCTCGCGCGAAGCCGACCTCGATCATCAGCGTGGTGATTTTTGCTGCATTCCTTGGCGTCGCGGCGCTGCAACTGCTGAAAGATGACGTCGAAAAAGGTCAGAAAGTGATCAACGCCATCGACACCCTGCAAGCCTGGGTGATGCGTCTGGTGCGTCTGGTGATGAAGCTGACTCCGTACGGCGTATTGGCGCTGATGACCAAAGTGGTCGCCGGCTCCAACCTGCAAGACATCATCAAACTCGGCAGTTTCGTGGTGGTTTCCTACATCGGGCTGGGTCTGATGTTTGTGGTCCATGGCCTGCTGGTGTCGGCGGCCGGGATCAATCCGCTGCGTTTCTTCCGCAAGATCTGGCCGGTGCTGACGTTTGCTTTCACCAGCCGCTCCAGCGCCGCGACCATTCCGCTGAGCATCGAAGCCCAGACCAGCCGTTTGGGTATTCCGCAGTCCATCGCCAGTTTCGCCGCCTCGTTCGGCGCGACCATTGGCCAGAACGGGTGTGCCGGTCTGTACCCGGCGATGTTGGCGGTGATGGTTGCACCAACCGTGGGCATCAACCCGCTGGACCCGCTGTGGATCGCGACGCTGGTGGCGATTGTGACGCTGAGTTCGGCCGGTGTGGCCGGCGTGGGCGGTGGCGCGACGTTTGCCGCGTTGATCGTGTTGCCGGCGATGGGCTTGCCGGTGTCACTGGTGGCGTTGCTGATTTCGGTTGAACCGTTGATTGATATGGGCCGTACGGCGTTGAACGTCAGCGGTTCGATAACGGCCGGTGCGATCACCAGCCAGATCATGCAGCAGACCGATAAAGAACTGCTGGATGCGGATGAGCATTCGGAGTTGGCTCACGCTTAATCGTCATTAGATAGACCGCCATCGCGGGCAAGCCTTGCTCCTACAGGATTTATGTCAGTCTCGAAAATTGCGTACGACACAAATCCTGTAGGAGCAAGGCTTGCCCGCGATGCTTTTAGGCCTTTTCCCACACCTCAAAGTTGTATGCCGGCTTATCGCCTTCCGCTGGATTCGGAACATTCGACACCAGTTTCCACTGCCCCAAATCAAACTCCGGAAACCACGCATCCCCTTCCGGGCTCAGCGCCACGCGCGTCAAATACAACCGATCAGCCTGAGCCAGCCCTTGCGCATACAACTGCGCCCCACCAATCAGCATCAACTCATCGACGCCCTGTTCCCGAGCCCACTCTTCAGCGCGAACCACTGCAGCCTCCAGCGACGGATAAACCTCCGCGCCTTCGAGCTGCAGATCCACCTGACGACTGACCACGATGTTCAACCGGCCCGGTAACGGGCGACCGAGGGAATCCCAGGTCTTGCGACCCATGATGATCGGCTTGCCCAGGGTGGTGGCCTTGAAGTATTTGAAGTCCCCCGGCAAGTGCCAGGGCATGCTGTTGTCGACGCCGATCACACGGTTTTCACCGAGGGCTGCGATCAGGCTGAGGGAGAGAGATTTAGTCATGCCGGCGAGGATACCAGAGCCTCCCGTACCCCGATAAGCGCCACAGCGGTTATGCTCACCGTTCAATTGAGCGACGGGATGCCGCGTGACTGAACTGACTCCACTGCAAAACCTCTGGCTGACCGAGACGGTGCGCCTGCGTGAAGAACACGCCGGCCCCCTGGATGATCTGGAAGCCAACCGACTGGCCCGCAGCGCGGGCGGTGATCTGCCGACGCGTATTCAACGCCGCGCCCTGTGGCTGGCCGAGCGCGATGGACTGACCAGTGCCCTCAAACATTGGCTGCAAGGTGCGCGGCTGGCGCTGTTGGTGCTGGCTGTTCTCGCCGTCGCCAGCGGCGCCGGCCTGGCGTTTGCCGCGTTGGGCGACGGACAAACTCCGGTGAATGTGTTCTGGGCCTTGGGCAGTTTGCTTGGGCTGAACCTGATTCTATTGCTGAGCTGGGCATTGGGCCTGGCCTTCGCTGGCGAACACGGCACCACCCTCGGACGCTTGTGGTTATGGCTCAGCGAAAAACTCGCTCGCGATGCCAAAGCCGCGCAACTGGCCCCGGCCCTGCTGCTATTGCTGCAACGACAGAAACTCAATCGCTGGGCGGTCGGCGTACTGGTCAACGGTTTGTGGTTGCTGGCGATGCTCAGCGCGCTGGTGATGCTGTTGATGCTGATGGCGACCCGGCGTTATGGCTTCGTCTGGGAAACCACGCTCCTCGGCGGCGACACCTTCGTCGCCATGACCCAGGCCCTCGGCGCCCTGCCAGCCATGCTGGGTTTCAACGTACCGACCGTGGAGATGATCCGCGCCAGTGGCGATGCCGCACTGAACATCGAAAGCGCCCGTCAGGCCTGGGCTACATGGCTGGTCGGTGTGTTGGTGGTCTACGGTGTTTTGCCGCGACTGTTGCTGGCGCTGTTTTGCCTGTGGCGCTGGAAAACCGGCCAAGCGACATTACATCTGGATTTGAACCTGCCCGATTATGCCCAACTGCGCGAACGGCTGATGCCGACCAGTGAACGCCTGGGCATCAGCGACGCTGCACCAGAGCAATTGCATCGTATTGAAAGCGGCGTCAACGACCTGCCAAGCGATGGCGCGCTGTTGGTGGCCATCGAGCTGGACGATCAACGCCCCTGGCCGCCGCCACTGCCGAAAACCGTGGGCAACGCCGGGATTCTCGACAGTCGCGAATCGCGGCACAAACTCCTCGAACAGCTGAGCCGTTTCCCCCCGGCCCGATTGGCCATCGCTTGCGATCCGCGGCGTTCGCCGGACCGCGGCAGTCTGGCACTGATCGCCGAACTGGCGCGCAACGCCAGCGCCACCCGCATCTGGCTGCTGCAAGCTCCGCCGGGCGAAGCGCTGGACGCCGAAAGGCTGGGTGACTGGCACGTGGCGCTGCAACAGCTGGAGCTGCCGTTCGCCGATTGCGCGCCATTGAACTGGCTGGAGAGCGGCCATGACTAATCCATGGAAAGCGCCCTTGAAGCTGGCAGTGGTCGGCCACACCAACGTCGGCAAAACCTCATTGCTGCGCACCCTGACCCGCGATGTCGGTTTCGGCGAAGTCTCCCATCGCCCCAGCACCACACGACACGTCGAAGGCGCGCGGTTGTCGGTGGACGGCGAGCCTTTGCTCGACCTCTACGACACCCCCGGCCTGGAAGACGCGATCGCCCTGCTCGACTACCTCGAACGTCTGGAACGACCGGGTGAACGCCTCGACGGTCCCGCACGTCTGGCGCGATTTCTTGAGGGCAGCGAAGCCCGGCAGCGTTTCGAACAGGAGGCCAAGGTGCTGCGGCAACTGCTGACCTGCGACGCCGGTCTCTACGTGATCGACGCCCGGGAACCGGTGCTGGCCAAGTACCGCGACGAACTGGAAGTGTTGGCCAGCTGCGGCAAACCGCTGTTGCCGGTGCTGAACTTTGTCAGCAGCGCCAACCACCGCGAGCCGGACTGGCGTGAAGCGCTGGCGCGGTTGGGCCTGCACGCACTGGTGCGTTTCGACAGCGTCGCGCCGCCGGAAGATGGCGAACGTCGACTGTATGAAAGCCTCGCGCTGCTGCTGGAAAACGCCCGCCCGCAACTGGAACGCTTGATCGCCGATCAGCAGGCCCAACGCCAGGCCCGGCAACAGAGTGCGGCGCGGCTGATTGCAGAATTATTGATCGACTGTGCCGCGTGCCGGCGCAGCGTGGTCAGCGAAGCCGAGCAAGAACAGCAAGCCATCAACGAACTGCGCAAAGCGGTTCGACAGCGGGAACAACGCTGCGTCGAAGCGCTGCTCAAGCTCTATGCCTTCCGCCCACAGGACGCGGCGGCCAGTGACCTGCCTCTGCTCGATGGCCGCTGGGGCGATGACTTGTTCAACCCGGAAACCCTGAAACAGCTCGGCGTGCGAGTCGGTGGCGGTATCGCGGCCGGCGCGGCAGCCGGGGCCGGGGTCGATTTATTGGTGGGCGGGCTGACCCTTGGCGCAGCGGCACTCGCCGGCGCAATTGCCGGCGGCGCCCTGCAAACCGCGCGCAGTTATGGCAGCCGCTTGCTGGGCAAGATCAAAGGCCAGCGAGAGCTGACCGTCGATGACAGCGTGCTGCGGCTATTGGCATTGCGTCAGCGGCAACTGCTGCAAGCGCTCAATGCGCGTGGGCATGCGGCGATGGACAGCATTCAGGTCGCCACACCCCAGGACAAATCCTGGCGCGAAGGCAAACTGCCCGAGGCACTGAACAAGGCTCGGGCGCATCCGCAGTGGTCGTCGCTTAACCCGCATCCGAAGTTGAATCAGGCGGAAAGGCAGGAACAAATCGAAGTGCTGGCGCAGCAGCTCTGAACCTGATCGTTCCTACGCTCTGCGTGGGAACGATCAAAAGCCGAGCTTCAAAAATTCTCGCACCAGCGACGCGACTCGTCGCCGATCCGTGCGATCAGCACGCCCGTCGTTGTCCACATCCGAACTCAATATCACCTCCAACCCACCATCGTTATCCAGATCGTGGGCCGCAGCCTTATAGGTAATAAGCGATCCCTCGTGAAAATGCAGCCGTACCGTTTCCGGGCTGCCATCAGCGGAACGATTCTGCGAGAAGATTCGCAGGTGCCGCTCCTCACTTTCGCCTGCGTTGAACCAGGCGCATTTCAAATAGGTTTTACCAAAAATCTTGAGCCGGCGAAGATCAGCGTCCGCTGCCACGCGCTGCAAGTGATCATGCTCAAAAAACTGATATAGCACAGTGTCCGCATGCCCCTGGCCAGTCGAGTTCTGGGCGATAACCTTCAAGTAGCGCGCTGGAGCGATCACTTCCATTTGAACTTGAGGTAGGTACCACTCAGTAATGACACCAGCCCCTGATCCACAGCGTCGGTATCGCCATCGTTGTCCACATCGAAGTGGATCACCCAGTCCAGTGTGCCGTTGTTATCCGTGTCGTAGGCCGCTGCGGTATAGGCCAGTGTCCTGTCGGTCGTTTTGCCGGTGCCTTCGTGAAAGTGCAAACGCACGGTATCCGGGCTGCCATCCCCGGCGAAGTCTTCAACGAACATTTTCAGATAACGTTTCGTGGAGGCACCGGGATTGAACCAGTTGAGTTTCAGACACGCATTGGCGAAGGTCTTCAGCAATCGCTGATCAGTATTGTTTTCCGCACCGTTGTTAGTGACATCGCCCATTTTGTAATCGACGTTGCCATCAGCGTCGAAATCCAGTGCAAAGGCCTTGTTGAGCAGGATGTCGCCGCCGGGGGTACAGGCTGTCTCATAGAACTGCAGTAACACAGAGTCTGCCCGGCCGTTGCCGATTCGATCCTGAACGGTGACTTTCAAATAGCGCATGAGCATTCCTTGGCAATTAAAGAAGCTCAAACACTAGCGCCTCCACCGCGTTGCGCGCCATGGCGCCAAATCGCCGCGAGGCGTAGGGAGTTTCGCTAAACATTGCCCGTAGAGTGATCAGTGAACGAAGGGCATTCCCCCTGGACCAGTAGCGCCGCCGCTTTCGCCTTCAGCACCTCAAGATCAATCACCGGCATCCCCATTTCCTTGGCTTGTTCATCCCACTGGCGCATGCGCAAACTGACCCCACATAACGGATCGCGCTCGAACGCCTCAGCCTCGCCAACCGTCATCACCCCACCCTGATACGCCAGCGTGCGGCGACTGGCTTCGCTCAATCGCTCGTAGTACCCGGGCTCTTTGAGCGTCAGATAACGCTTGGCCTGAACGTGATATTCCACCAGCCGCGCCATGCGTTCGCTGAAACCAGCCCGACGCAAGTAATCGGCGCCCAAGCGCTCATGGCTGACCACGCCGAAGCCGCCCATGTTCTCGGCGCTCTCGGCGCAGATATGGCCGATATCGTGGAAGAACGCGGCCAGCACCACTTCGTCATCGAAGCCCTCGGCCATGGCCAGTTCGGCGGCCTGGGACATGTGCTCGATTTGCGACACCGGCTCGCCGATGTAATCGCTGTCACCAAAGCGCTCGTACAGACCGAACACTTCGGCGATGACTTGCTCATGGCGGTCCATCAACTGTCTCCCAATAAGGTCGCAACGTTACGTTCGGCCATCGCCGGCCCGACGCTCATGCCGACACCAGTGTGCATCAGTGCCACGCTCACACCCGGCATCGGACGCAGGAACGAGAACGGCCCCGGTCCCCGTGAACCATAGACGCCCTGCCAGCGTTCGACCACTTGCACCTTGCAACCCAACGTCTGCTCGGCCAGTTCAATCATCCAGTTGTCCACCTGCTCGGCGTTGAACGGCGACGGGTCGCGGCCGTAATGGTGGGAGTCGCCGATGATCAGTTCACCATACGGCGTTGGGCTGATCAGCAGGTGAATGCCGTTTTCATGCAGGTGCGGTTCATCTCGCAGAATCTGCGCCTGCACCGCCGCCGCTTCCGGCAGATCGGCGAAGGCGCCGTAGTGCACGCAGCTCAAACCGGTGAGCAACGCGTGTTGCAGGTTGAGGTTGATTTGCGGTCGAGCGCGGAGCATTTGCAGGCGGCAGATTTGCGGTTTGAGTTCGGCGATCGGCTCGGCCAGCAGCGTCTGATAATCATGGCCGGAACAGACGATGATCTGCTCGGCACGGAAGGATCCGGCGGTGCTGTGCAAGCGGCCGGGTTCGATGTCGCGCACCAGGGTGGAGAAGTGAAACGCGACACCGAGTTCTCGGCGCAGGTAGTCGATCAGCGCTGGAATTGCTTCGCGGGAATACAGCTGCTGATCGTCCATGCCGTGCAACGCGGCGCGGTGATGGCTGAATTGGCCGCGGTACAAATCGCGCAATGCGGCGCCGCGCAGCAGGTCGACGCGGTAACCGTGCTCCACGGCGCGACCGGCGCAGAAGGATTCCAGCAGGTGTTCTTCGGCTTCGGTGCGGGCAAACAGGTACGAGCCGTTGCGCTTGAGTTGCAAGCCGGCGAGTTGCGCCCATTGGCCCCAGATCTCGCGGCTGGCCTTGGCCAGCTCAAGCATCGGACCCGGTGGTTGGCCGGTGACCAATGCCTGACCGAAGTTGCGTACCGATGCACCTAAGGGCGTTTCGCTGCGTTCGAAAACGGTGACTTTCAGACCGCGCTTGGCGGCGGCGTAGGCGTGGGACAGGCCGAGAATGCCGGCGCCGACGATCAGCATGTCGTTGTGTTGTGTCATGGGGTTTTGTCCTGAACTCGAAGCCGCCTTCGCGGGCAAGCCTCGCTCCTACAGGGGAACGCGTATCCCTGTAGGAGCGAGCGGTGCGGCGATCCGACTTGCCCGCGAAAGGGCCCTCACAGCCGATGAAGATCTTACTTGGCAGCCACTTTCTCGGACTTGCCGTCATAGCGCTTGCGCCACTCGGTGAGGATTTCATCGCGATTCTTCGACGCCCAGGCAAAGTCGTTCTTGATCAAACGCTGCTCGTAATCCGCCGGCAATTCGGTCTGCGGCTTGGCAATACCCGGTTGCGCGAGGACGGCGAAGTTCTCTTTATAAAGCTCCATCGCCGCCGGACTGGCGGAGAAGTCAGCCAGTTTCTTCGCCGCCTCTTCGTGCGGTGTGCCCTTGATCACAGCCGTCGCTTCGATCTCCCAACCCAGGCCTTCTTTCGGCAGGATGATGTCCAGCGGTGCGCCTTGGCGCTTCAACTGAACAGCCGGGTATTCAAAGGAAATACCGATCGGGAACTCACCCGAAGCCGCCAGCTTGCACGGCTTGGAACCGGAGTGAACGTACTGGCCGATGTTCTGGTGCAGGTCGTCCATGTACTGCCAGCCCTGCTTCTCGCCGAAGGTTTGCAGCCAGGCGCTGACGTCGAGGAAACCGGTGCCGGACGAGGCCGGGTTGGGCATGACGATCTTGCCTTTGTACTCAGGCTTGGTCAGATCCTGCCAGCTCACTGGCTTACTCAGGCCCTGCTTTTCGGCTTCGACGGTGTTGAAGCAAATGGTCGCGGCCCAGACGTCCATGCCGACCCAGGCTGGCGGGTTGGCCGCGTCGCGATAGTTGCCGCCGATCTTGCCCAAGTCCTTCGGCGCGTAGCTTTGCAGCATGCCTTGCTGATCGAGGATCGCCAGGCTTGAAGCCGCCAGGCCCCACACCGCGTCAGCCTGCGGGCGAGCTTTTTCGGCCAGCAGTTTGGCGGTGATGATGCCGGTGGAATCGCGCACCCACTTGATCTCGACGTCCGGGTTGGCCTTTTCGAAAGCCGCTTTATAGGTCTTCAGTTGTTCGGCTTCGAGGGCGGTGTACACCGTCAACTCGGTTTTCGCCGCGAAGGCGTTCAGGCTGAAAGCGGTGAGGACAGCAGCGGCCAGGGCCATAGGCTTGAACATGATCTTTTCCTGTTTTTGAGTTGAGGGGCTTTCGGTTTTAGGAGCAGCGAATCAATGACCCGGCGCGGTCTGCCGCCAGGCCTGGGAGCGGCGCAACAAACCGCGCGAAGCCCAGGCCAGCAGCAGGGACACGCCCGCCGAGGTGAACAGAATCAGGGTCGACATCGCTGCCGCGCCGCCGACGTTGCCGGCGTCGTCCATGTTCAGCACCGCCACCGCCGCGAGGATGGTGTCGGGGCTGTAGAGGAAGATCGCCGCCGAGACGGTGGTCATGGCCGAGACGAACAGGTAGCGCACGATGTCCAGCAGCGCCGGCAGGCAGATCGGCACGGTGACGCGCAGGTAATGCCGATACAGCGGCGCCTTGAGCGACAACGCAGCGGCTTCGAACTCGGCGTCGAGTTGGCGCAGCGCGGTGGTGGCGGTCATTTGCGCGGTGGTCAAATAGTGAGCAATGGTGCAGACCACCAGCAGGGTCATGGTCCCGTAGAGCACATGCAGCGGGTTGCCGGTGAGGTTGAAGAAAAAGACGTAACCCAGGCCCAGCACCAGACCCGGCACCGCCATCGGTACGAAACTGAGCATGCGCAGTATCAGATTCAGCCCGCGCTGGCCCTTGGTTTTTTCCATCAGATAAGCGCCGGTAAAGATCAGCACGCTGCCGATCAGCGCCGTGCACAACGCCATTTTCACGCTGTTGCCGTAGGCCAGCCAGCCACCGCCCGCCGTGTCGTTGAACTGGTAATGATTGAGCGACAGCGACAGGTTGTACGGCCAGAATTTCACCAGCGACGAATACACCGCCATGCCGAACACCAGCAGCAACACCGCGCAGATCAGCAGCACGATCGCCAGGTAGCAGCCGTCCCGCAATTTCGACGGCGCCGGTTGAAAGACCTGCGCCCGACCGCTCATGGAGTCGCCGTGACGGCGACGCAGCCAGGCGTCGACACCGAAGCTGAACAGTGCTGGCAGCAGCAGGACCATGCCGATCAACGCGCCGCGACCGAACTGTTGCTGGCCGACCACGGCTTTGTAGGCTTCCAGCGCCAGCACCTGATAATCGCCACCGACCACCACTGGCACGCCGAAGTCGGTGATGGTCAGGGTGAACACCAGACAGAACGCCGCGAACACAGCCTGACGCGTTGCCGGCCAAGTGATGCTGCGAAAGGCCTTCGCCGGACTCGCGCCCATGCTGGAGGCAGCATCGAACAGTCGCGCATCCGCCAGGGACAGCGCCGACAGCAAAATCATCAAGGCGTGTGGGAAGGTGTAGATGACCTCGCCCAGAACAATCCCCCAGAAGCCGTAGATATTGTCCGAGAGCAAACCGCGCAACATGCCCTGGTTGCCGAACAGATAAACCAGCGCAATCCCCGGCAGCATCGACGGAGCCATCAGTGGCAACAGCGACATGCCGCGCCAGATGCCTTTGCCTGGAATCAATGTGCGTTGCAGGGCGTAGGCAAACAGGTAGGCCAGCGGTACGACAATCGCTGCGACGCTGAGGGACACTTTCAGGCTGTTGCCGAGCAGCCAGTGGAAATTGGCACTGGTCACCAGTTCACGGGCGGCCGCCAAACCGCCGCCCTGCCCGGCTTCCGAGCTGAAGCCGCGCCAGAAGATCGCCAGCAACGGCATCAGTACCGCAACGCCGAGCAACACCAGCAACAGGACCTTGCCGCCGACCACGAACACCCGGTCGCCGATCTCGGCACGGGAGGTCTGCCGAACCTGCTTGTGCGGTATCGGCAGCACGAGGTTCGCGCTCATCAGGCAAACACCTGCAGGCTACGTGGCGGCAAGGCGACCATGATCTGCTGGGCGCCGAGGCGTGGCATGGCTTCTGGCGCCAGTTCCGCGAGCAATGCGTGGCCGGGCAGTTGATCGAGTTCGAAGCTCATGCGGCAACGGTTGCCGAGGAAGGTGATTTCGCGAACCTTGGCCGGGAACAGATTTTCTTCGTGCACGGGCGGATTGACGTTGATCGCTTCCGGGCGGCAGAACAAACGTCCGGACGCGGTTTTGGCGCTGCCGTCGGCCAGGCGCATGTTCATACCGCCGACCTGGGCGTGGCTGTCGCTGCTGCGCTGGAATGGCAGCCAGTTGCCCTGGCCGACGAACTCCGCCACAAACGGTGTGGCCGGGCGGTCGTAGATTTCCTGCGGCGTGGCGTATTGCTCGACCTTGCCGTTGTTCATCACGGCGATGCGGTCGGCCATCAGCATGGCTTCGTCCTGATTGTGCGTGACCATCAGGGTGGTGATGCCGAGGTTGCGCTGCAGTTGGCGCAGTTCGGTGCACAGATGCTCGCGGACCCGGGCGTCGAGGGCCGACATCGGTTCGTCCAGCAGCAGCAACGAAGGCGCCGGCGCCAGGGCCCGAGCCAGTGCGACGCGCTGCTGTTGGCCGCCGGACAATTGGCCGGGGTACTTTTTCTCACTGCCGATCAGGCCGACCAGTTCCAGCATCTGACCGACACGCTTGCGCACTTCATCGCGACCACTGCCGGCGAGGCCGTAGGCGATGTTCGCTTCGACGGTGAGATTGGGGAACAGCGCGTAGGACTGAAAAAGAATGCCGTAGTCCCGAGCCTGGGGCGCCAGGTGGGAAACGTCGCGATCACCGAGGTACAACTCGCCGCTGTCCTGTTTCTCAAGACCGGCGATGCAGCGCAGCAAGGTGGTTTTGCCACAGCCCGACGGACCGAGCAAACACACCAGTTCACCGGCCGCCACGTCGAGGGAAACGTTATCCAGCGCGGTGAAGGCGCCGAAGCGTTTCTGCACGCCGCGCACTTTCATCGGGGCGCCGGGGTTGGTCAGGGCAGTTGCGATCGAGTGGTTCATGGACAGGCCTCATCAAGCAGATGAAGGCCATCCTAGATTTGTAATGCGTCCGTCATGTGGCAGTGAGGCAAAAACGGCTGATAGTGGTATTCAGGGATTTTGGTTGAAGTCATGCGGTGCCTGAACTGACGCCATCGCGGGCAAGCCTTGCTCCTACAGTTGACCGCATTCCCCTGTAGGAGCAAGGCTTGCCCGCGATGAGGCCAGAACAGGCAATAGAGATTTCAGGCCGGGGCCATTTCCTGCGCCAGGCCGAGAAACGCCGCCGGCAGCCGCGCGCCTTTTCGCTCTTTGAGGCAGTACAAATACTCGGGAATCTGCGGCGCATTCTCGATAGTCAGCACGCGCAGTTGCGGATCATGCGGCACTTCCTGCCGGGCAATGATGCTGATGCCAATGTTGCGCAACACGGCCTCACGAATCGACTCACGGCTGCCAATTTCCAACAAAGGCCCGAAACTCACCCCGGCGCTAGCCAGCAATTCCTCGGTCAGACGTCGAGTGGTCGAGCCCGTTTCGCGCATCAATAACGTATGCCCGGCCAATGCACTGAGCGGCACATGGTCGTGGACCGCCAGCGGATGATTGCGATGAACCGCCAGCACCAGCGGATCGCTGCCGAGCACCCGGCGAATCAGCCGCGCATCATCGAGCAACTGCGAAGACGCAGCGATATCGACCCGGTAATCCTCCAGCGCTTCAAGTACCTGCTGGGAGTTGCCGATCTCCACTGACACTTCCACCTGCGGCAAGCGTTCGCGAAAGGTCTTCACCAGATCGAGGATGTAGTAAGGCGCCGTGGCCGCAATGCGCAGCGTGCCCTGGACCTGACCGCTGTTACGCAGGAAAAACTCGATGTCGGCTTCCTGCTGCAACAGCGCCTTGACCATCGGCAGCAACCGCGCGCCTTCATCGCTGACACTGAGGCGGCGGCCGCCACGGTAGAACAGCTCAACCGAGTACTGACTTTCCAGATTGCGAATCTGCGTGGTCACCGTGGGTTGGCTCAGGCCGAGTTTTTTCGCCGCCAGGGTAATGCTGCCCAGGCGGGCAACCATGTAAAACGCCTTCAGCTCGGCACTCAGCACACCCTTTCCTCATCGTCTATTTGCGCAGCAGGCGCAAACCGTTAAACACCACCAACAGACTCACGCCCATGTCGGCGAACACCGCCATCCACATGGTGGCGATCCCGGCGAAGGTTACCCCAAGAAAGATCGCTTTGATGACCAATGCCAGGGCAATGTTCTGTTTGAGGATGCTTGAGGTTTGTCGGGACAGCCGGATGAAGGTCGGAATCTTGCGCAGATCGTCGTCCATCAGGGCGACATCGGCAGTCTCGATGGCGGTATCGGTGCCCGCCGCCGCCATGGCAAAACCGATCTCGGCTCGCGCCAGCGCCGGTGCGTCGTTGATGCCGTCGCCGACCATGCCGACGTTATGGCCCCGTGCATAAAGGGCTTCGATGGCTTGCAGCTTGTCGGTCGGCAGCAGATCGCCCTTGGCTTCGTCGATGCCGACTTGCGCGGCAATCGCCTGAGCGGTGTGGACGTTGTCGCCGGTGAGCATCAGGGTTTTGATGCCCAGGTCGTGCAGTTGCTGGATCGCCTCGCGGCTGGACTCTTTCACGGTGTCGGCCACGGCGAACAGCGCCAATGGGCCGGATTTGTCGAGCAGCAGCACCACGGACTTGCCCTGTTTCTCCAGCGCGAACAGCTTTTCTTCCAGTTCGGGCGAGCACAGGTTCAGTTCTTCCACTAAACGGTGATTACCCAAGTGGTAAACCTGACCATTGATTTCGCCGCGCACACCGCGACCGGCCAGCGCTTCGAAGTTATCCACAACGAGCGGCGCGAATTGTTTATCCACAGCCGCGTTGGCGATGGCCAAGGACACTGGGTGATCGGAGCGACCGGCCAGCGCCGCCGCAATCGCCGGGGCCAATTCATCGGCAGTTGGATCAAGCGACAGGTAATCGGTCTGCACCGGTTTGCCGTGTGTGATCGTGCCGGTCTTGTCCAAGGCCAGGTAATCGAGCTTGTAACCGCCCTCCAGATAAACGCCGCCCTTCACCAGAATGCCTTTGCGCGCCGCCGCCGCGAGGCCGCTGACAATGGTCACCGGGGTGGAAATCACCAGCGCACATGGGCAGGCAACCACCAACAACACCAACGCCCGGTAGATCCAGTCGAACCACAGCGCGCCCATAAACAGTGGCGGAATCACCGCCACCGCGAGGGCCAGGATGAACACCGCCGGAGTGTAGATTTTCGAGAAGCTGTCGACGAAACGCTGGGTCGGTGCCCGCGCACCCTGGGCCTGTTCGACGGCGTGGATGATTCGCGCCAGGGTCGAGTTGTTGGCCGCTGCGGTTACCGAGTACTCCAGGGAACCGGCCTGATTGATGGTCCCGGCGAAAACCTTGTCGCCGACAGTCTTCTCCACCGGCAAGCTTTCACCGGTGATCGGCGCCTGATCGATGGTTGAACTGCCAGCCACCACTTCACCGTCCAGACCAATCCGCTCACCGGGACGTACCCGCACTCGCGCGCCTAGCTCGATCGCTTTGACGTCCTGCTCGGTCCAACTGCCGTCAGCCTGCTGCACCGTGGCCTGTTCCGGGGCCATCTGCATCAAGCCGCCGATGGCGTTGCGCGCCCGGTCCAGCGACTTGGCTTCGATCAACTCGGCCACGGTGAACAGGAACATCACCATCGCCGCTTCCGGCCACTGACCGATCAGGATCGCGCCGGTCACCGCGATGCTCATCAGTGCGTTGATGTTCAGGTTGAGGTTTTTAAGTGCGATCCAGCCCTTCTTATAGGTGCCGAGGCCGCCGCTGAGGATCGAGATCAACGCAATGACTGCCACGACCCAGTTCGGCGCAGCGTTGGTGAAGTGGATAACTTCTGCGAGCAGTGCGCCAACACCCGACAGCGCCAAGGGCCACCAGGGCTTTTTCTCGGGGGCCGGCGCTGGCGGTTCAACGCCCTGTTCCAGCGGCTCGGCCTGCATGCCGAGGGACTTGATGGCGTCGATGATCGGCGCGGTGTTCGGCAGATCATGGGTGACGCCCAACACGCGGTTGATCAGGTTGAATTCCAGTTGCTGCACGCCGACGAGTTTGCCGAGTTTGTTCTCGATCAGCGTCTGCTCGGTCGGGCAATCCATGGCGTCGATGCGGAAGCTGCTCAGCCGTGCGCCGGCCGTTGGGGTTTCGCTCAATTTGATCAGCGACGGTGCCGCCACTTTTGAGGAACAGCAGGAATCCCCGTGGCCGCCGTGGTCATGCTTCTTCTGCACAGGCTGCAGCTTGTGATCGTGATTATGCCCGTCTTCGGGTTTGTGCGTGTGAAGGGAATCGCTCATTGGGTCGCGTCCGGAAAGGTGCCTGTTGCCAAGTAAAGACCCTGTAGCCACTATAGGGTCAAGCACCTATTTGGAGATTGCCGTCATGAAGATCGGAGAACTGGCCAAACTCACTGACTGCGCCGTGGAAACCATCCGCTACTACGAGCGCGAAAACCTGCTGCCGGAACCGGCCCGCAGCGACGGTAACTACCGCGTCTACACCCAGGCTCATGCCGAGCGCCTGACCTTCATCCGCAACTGCCGCACCCTCGACATGACGCTGGAAGAAATCCGCAGCCTGCTGGCCCTGCGTGACAGTCCGCAGGATCAGTGTGAAAGCGTGAATGCGTTGATCGACGAACACATTCATCACGTCAAGGCGCGGATCGATGGGTTGCTGGCGTTGCAGACACAACTGCTCGACCTGCGCCAACGTTGCAGCGAAGGGCCGGATATTGATCAGTGCGGGATTTTGCAGCGGTTGGAGGTCAGCGGCGGGGTTGTGGCGACGGAGGTTGAGCATTCTCATGTAGGGAGAAGCCACGGTCACTAAGGCCACCGAAAATCAAATGTGGGAGCGGCGGTGCGGCGATCCGACTTGCTCGCGAAAGCGGTATGCCAGTCGACATCATCGTTGACTGACACGACGCATTCGCGAGCAAGCCCGCTCCCACATTTGGTCGGTGTTAAGGCTTAGACCGCCATCGGCGCAGTCATTGGCGCGTGGTGCTCGTAGCCTTCCAGCGAGAAATCGCTCGGCTCGATCAACTCCAGCCACTCCGGCTGATACACACCGGTCTTGGCAAATTCCGGCACACGATCACTAATCACCAGTTTCGGCATCGGGAACGGCTCGCGCTTGAGCTGTTCATTCAGCATGTCCAAATGGTTTTCGTAGACGTGGGCATCACCGATGAAATAGGTGAACCAGCGCGGCGTGTAGCCGGTCAAGCGACCGATCAGGCTCAGCAGCGCGGCGCCTTCGGTGAGGTTGAACGGCGTGCCCAGGCCCAGGTCGTTCGAACGGATGTAGAGGGTCAGGGAGATTTCCTTCGTCTCGACATTCGGGTGGAACTGGTACAGCAGATGGCACGGCGGCAAAGCCATTTCATCGAGCTGGGCGACGTTCCAGCCGTGGAACAGAATGCGGCGGCTGCCCGGGTCTTTGATGATGGTGTCGACGCACTGGCGGATCTGGTCGATCGCCTTGTACAGCACCACGTAAGCCTGACCGCCCTCTTCGCCTTCAGCAATCTGACGATAACCTTGGCTCAGGGTCTGCTCGATGGCGGCCTGGTTGCTGACCGGGATCTGCTTGTACGCCGGCCATTTGCGCCATTGCACGCCGTAGATCTCGCCGAGGTCATCTTCGCCCTGACGGAACGGGTTGGCCAGCCACTGGGCGTTTTCGTTGGCGTTCTGATCCCAGACCTTGCAGCCCAGCGCACGGAATTCGGCGGCGTTGTTCACCCCGCGCAGAAAACCACACATCTCGCCGATGGCCGATTTGAAGGCCATCTTGCGCGTGGTGATCGCCGGGAAACCTTCCTTCAGGTCATAACGCAGCATCGCGCCAGGGAAGCTGATGGTGTTCACGCCGGTGCGGTTGGCCTGCTTGGTGCCGTTCTTGATGACGTGGGCGACCAGTTCGAGATATTGCTTCATGAGTTACCTGTGTCCTTGAACCCGGGACCGTCGCCCCGGGATTCGAATTTATACAGCTGCCGCTGGAGCCGCCGGTGCACGGTGATACGCCAGCCAGATCAAGTACAGACCGCCGACGACCATCGGTACGCACAGTACCTGACCCATGGTCAGCCAGTTCCAGGCCAGATAGCCCAGTTGCGCGTCCGGCACCCGGACGAATTCGACGATGAAACGGAAAATGCCATAGAACAGCGCGAACATCCCGGACACTGCCATGGTCGGCCGCGGCTTGCGCGAGAACAACCAGAGAATGGCGAACAGCGCCACGCCTTCGAGGGCGAACTGGTACAGCTGCGACGGGTGACGCGCCAGTTGCGCCGGATCGGTCGGGAAGACCATCGCCCACGGCACATCGGTGGCCTTGCCCCACAACTCGGCGTTGATGAAGTTGCCAATACGTCCGGCGCCCAGACCGATCGGCACCATCGGTGCGACGAAGTCCATCAGCTGGAAGAACGACTTGCCGTTCTTTTTACCGAACCACAACGCGGCCAACATCACGCCGATGAAGCCGCCGTGGAACGACATGCCGCCCTTCCACACTTCAAAAATCAACAGCGGGTTGGCGAGGTAAGCACTCAGATCGTAGAACAGCACATAACCCAAGCGGCCGCCGACAATGACCCCCATCGACATCCAGAACACCATGTCGGAGAGTTTCTCTTTACTCCAGGTCGGGTCGAAGCGGTTCAACCGGCGCGACGCCAGCAGCCAGGCGCCGCCGATGCCGATCAGGTACATCAAGCCGTACCAGTGGATTTTCAGCGGACCGATGGCCAATGCCACCGGGTCGATCTGCGGGTAAGGCAGCATTGCGACTCCTTGTTAGAGTTGAAACCTTTAAAATTCCCGGGCGACGCTGTCACGCCAGGATTAAGTCAGGATTGCGGTGCGTCAGAGCAGGAAATTCAGGCCCACGCAGAACAGCAAAGCGGCGAACAGTCTTTTCAGCAACTTCGGCGACAGGCTGTGGGCCAGTCGGGCGCCGAGTCGGGCGAAAAACATGCTGGTCAGGGCGATCCCCAGCAACGCCGGCAAATAAACAAAACCGAGACTATGGGCCGGCAGCAATGGATCATGCCAGCCCAGAATCATGAAAAATAATGCACTGGACAAGGCAATCGGCAAGCCGCAGGCGGATGAAGTCGCCACGGCTTGCTGCATCGGTACGCTGCGCCAGGTCAGGAACGGCACCGTCAGCGAACCGCCGCCAATCCCGAAAATCGCCGAGGCCCAGCCAATCACACTGCCGGCCACGGTCAGACCGACTTTACCCGGCACCGTTCGGCTGGCCTTGGGTTTGAAATCCAGTGCCAGCTGCGCAGCGATGACCAGCGCAAAGACGCCAATGATTTTCTGCAGGTTGGGCCCGGAGATCGCTTCAGCCGTCAGCGCGCCGAAACCGGCACCGATGAGAATACCGAGGGTCATCCAGGCAAAAATCGGCCAACGCACAGCACCGCGGCGATGATGTTCGCGGATCGCATTGACCGAGGTAAATATGATTGTCGCCAGGGACGTGCCGACCGCCAGGTGCGTGAGGATCGACGGATCGAACCCTTGCAGCTTGAAACTGTAAACCAGCACCGGAACGATAATGATCCCGCCGCCGACCCCGAACAGCCCGGCCAGCACACCTGCGCAGGCGCCGAGCGCCAGATAGAGCAGAAATTCCATGTGCATCCCCAAATGAGAGCGGCATGGTAACGGATGCATGGCCTCAAGCTCCACTGGATGGCGATGGATACCCACACGATGACTGAGTAGAGTGGGCAGAAAACACACAAGGACTACCTTATGTGCCTGATTGTTTTCGCTTGGCGACCGGGTCACGCCCAGCCGCTGATCGTGGCGGCCAACCGCGACGAATTCTATGCACGGCCCAGCCTGCCCCTGGCGCAATGGCCCGAAGCACCGCACGTGCATGCCGGACGCGATCTGGAGGCGGGAGGCACCTGGCTCGGTGTTGGCGCCAATGGACGCTTCGCCGCACTGACCAATATCCGCGATCCGCATCAGCCGCCCGCGCGCAAGTCGCGGGGGGAGCTTGTGGCGCGATTTCTTAGCGGGGATATGCCGATAGATGACTACTTGGCGGACGTTGGCGGACGTTCGCTGGAATATGCCGGATTTAACCTGCTGGTCGGTAATTCCAACGAACTGTGGCACTTCAATGCCCGGGAGACTGAGGCGGTGATGCTGCCACCGGGGGTTTATGGTTTGTCGAATGCGGGGCTGGATACGCCGTGGCCGAAACTGCTCAAGGCACGGGCAGCGCTGGAGGAGGTGCTGGACGATCCGCAACCTCAGGCTTTATTGGCGTTGCTGAATGATCCGCAGACTGCGCCCTTTGCCGAATTGCCGGATACCGGGGTCGGGTTGGCCACCGAGACGTTGCTGTCGAGTGTGTTTATTGCCAGTCCGACTTATGGGACGCGAGCGAGTACGGCGCTGATTGTTCAGGCGGATGGGACGCGGTGGATGGTTGAACGGAGTTTTGGGCCGTATGGCGGGCATTTGGGGGAGGTTGAGGTGCGGGTTTAGATTGGTGTTGTCTGGTCTGGCCCCTTCGCGAGCAAGCCCGCTCCCACATTGGATCTGTGTCGATCACAAATCCAATGTGGGAGCGGGCTTGCTCGCGAAGGGGCCGCTGAACGTTTAGAGGGTTTTCGCCGAAGCCGGATTAATCATCCGCGCCAACCCAAGGTTCTTCAGCGCCAGTTGCAGCGAGCTGTGGATAACTTGCGGGTTGTCTATGGTCATCAGCTCGGCGAGCAATTCCTTGGCCTTGCTCAGGTTGATCTGACGCAGCATCCACTTCACTTTCGGCAAGTTGGTGGCGTTCATCGACAGGCTGTCGAAGCCCATCGCCATCAACAGCACCGCCGCTGCCGGATCGCCGGCCATCTCACCGCAGATACTTACTGGCTTGCCTTCGGCATGAGCATCACGCACCACGCTCTGAAGGGCTTGCAGCACCGCTGGGTGCAGGTAGTCGTAGAGGTCGGCTACCCGCGGGTTGTTTCGGTCCACCGCCAACAAGTACTGGGTCAGGTCGTTGGAGCCGACCGACAGGAAGTCCACTTGCCGCGCCAGCTCCTTGGTCTGATAAACCGCCGCCGGAATTTCGATCATCACGCCGATCGGCGGCATAGGCACGTCACAGCCTTCGTCGCGGACTTCGCCCCAGGCCCGGTGAATCAGGTGCAGGGCTTCTTCCAGCTCGTGGGTGCCGGAGATCATCGGCAGCAGAATCCGCAGATTGTTCAAGCCTTCGCTGGCCTTGAGCATGGCGCGGGTCTGCACCAGGAAAATTTCCGGGTGGTCGAGCGTGACGCGAATACCGCGCCAGCCGAGGAACGGGTTGTCTTCCTTGATCGGGAAGTACGACAGCGACTTGTCGCCACCAATGTCCAGGCTGCGCATGGTCACCGGTTGCGGGTGGAACGCGGCGAGTTGCTCGCGATAAATCGCCAACTGCTCTTTTTCACTCGGGAAGCGCTGGTTGATCATGAACGGCACTTCGGTGCGGTACAGGCCAACGCCTTCAGCGCCACGCTTCTGCGCTCGCGCCACGTCCGCCAGCAGGCCGGTGTTGACCCACAGCGGCATGCGGTGACCATCGAGGGTCACGCACGGCAAGTCACGCAGTGCATCCAGCCCGAGGGCCAGTTGCTTCTCTTCCTCGACCACTTCGGCGAACTGCTTGCGCAACACTTCGCTGGGGTTGGTGTAGACCTCGCCGTGGTAGCCGTCGACGATCATCTGGATGCCGTCGACCTTGGAATACGGCAAGTCGACCAGGCCCATCACCGTCGGGATACCCATGGCTCGCGCCAGGATCGCCACGTGGGAGTTGCCGGAACCGAGTACCGACACCAGACCGACCAGCTTGCCTTCCGGCACCTCGCCGAGCATTGCCGGCGTCAGTTCTTCGCTGATCAGGATGGTGTTGTCGGGGTAGACCAGGGTCTGTTGACGCTCTTCCTGCAGATAAGCCAGCAAGCGCCGGCCGAGGTCTTTGACGTCGGAGGCGCGCTCACGCAGATAGGCGTCGTCCATCAATTCGAAACGGTTGACGTGCTCGGTGACCACCTGACGCAACGCGCCCTGGGCCCACTGACCGGTCTTGATCACGGTGGTGATTTCGCTGCCGAGCGAGGCATCGTCGAGCATCATCAAGTAGACATCGAACAGCGCGCGCTCTTCCGGGCGCAACTGGTTCGCGAGCTTGGCCGACAAGGCGCGCATGTCGGCGCGCACGCCTTCGATAGCTGTCTTGAACAACCCGAGTTCGGCGGTGATGTCGGTGATGGTTTTGTCGGGCACCACATCCAGATCGGCCGGCGGCAGCATGACCACCGCGGTACCGACCGCCGCACCCGGCGAACCCGGTACGCCGATGAACTTGGCTTCCTGAATGCCCTTGCCCTGACGGCCCAGACCCCGGATCGAACCGGTGGCTTCGGCGTGGGCGATAACGCCGGCGAGCTGCGCGCTCATGGTCACGAGGAAGGCTTCTTCACCTTCGTCGAACTGGCGACGTTCCTTTTGCTGAATGACCAACACGCCGACGACGCGGCGGTGGTGAATGATCGGCGCCCCGAGGAATGAGGCGTAGCGCTCTTCACCGGTCTCGGCGAAGTAGCGGTAGCGCGGGTGATCCGCGGCGTTTTCGAGGTTCAGGGGTTCTTCACGCGTGCCGACCAGGCCAACCAGACCTTCGTTGGGTGCCATGCTGACTTTGCCGATCGAGCGCTTGTTCAAGCCCTCGGTGGCCATCAGCACGAAGCGGTTGGTCTCAGGGTCAAGCAGGTAGACCGAGCAGACCTGGCTGCCCATGGCCTCTTTGACGCGCAACACAATAATCCCCAACGCCGCCTTGAGATCCTTGGCGGAGTTAACTTCCTGGACGATCTTGCGCAGCGTATTGAGCATGGCTCGGGGTCGAACTCCGTCGTCAGTCGCGCGATAAAAGGCGCGGGGCAAGCTCTTTGAGAGCGCGTCGATACACTTCGCGCTTGAATGTCACCACCTGGCCCAACGGATACCAATAGCTGACCCAGCGCCAGCCATCGAATTCCGGTTTACCGGTCAAATCCATCCGCACCCGCTGCTCGTTGGAGACCAGGCGCAGGAGAAACCATTTCTGTTTCTGGCCAATGCACAGCGGTTGGCTGTGCGTCCTGACCAGACGTTGCGGCAAACGATAGCGCAACCAGCCCCGGGTGCAGGCGAGAATTTCAACATCTTCGCGCTCAAGACCCACTTCTTCGTTCAACTCGCGGTACAAGGCGTCTTCCGGCGTCTCCTGGGGGTTGATCCCGCCCTGTGGAAACTGCCAGGCATCTTGATTGATACGGCGAGCCCATAGCACCTGTCCGGCATCATTCGTGAGAATGATCCCGACATTGGGGCGGAAACCATCGGGGTCGATCACGGCAACAACCTCGCAAACGCATGTCGCCGCATTGTTCCACAAAGGTTGTGATAGCAGCAACGAGCCGGTCTACCTTATGTGCACTCTTGTGAAAAGTCCGTATTCTGGACGCCTTTCTACAGACTTTTCAGCGAGTAACTGCAATGCGGCTGGCTTTATTCGACTTGGACAACACGCTCTTGGGCGGTGACAGTGACCACGCTTGGGGCGATTACCTGTGCGAGCGCGGCTTCCTCGACGCCGTCGCCTACAAGGCGCGCAACGATGAGTTCTATCAGGATTACCTGGCCGGCAAGCTGGATAACGACGCTTACCTGAACTTCTGCCTGGAAGTGCTCGGCCGCACCGAGATGGCCACGCTGGGTCAATGGCACCAGGATTACATGCGCGATTGCATTGAGCCGATTGTGTTGCCCAAGGGTCTCGAACTGCTGGCCAAGCACCGCAAGGCGGGTGACAAACTGGTGATCATCACCGCCACCAACCGTTTTGTTACCGGGCCAATTGCCCAGCGTCTGGGCGTCGAAACCCTGATCGCCACGGAATGTGAAATGGTTGATGGCCGCTACACCGGGCGCAGCACCGACGTCCCGTGCTTTCGTGAAGGCAAGGTGACGCGGTTGAATCGTTGGCTGGAAGAAACCGGGTATTCGTTGGAGGACAGCTATTTCTACAGCGACTCGATGAATGATTTGGCGCTGCTTAAGCAAGTGGCCAATCCGGTTGCGGTCGATCCTGATCCAAATCTGCGGGCCGAAGCTGAGAAGCGTGGCTGGCCGGTGATGTCGTTGCGCGATTGAAATCGCCTTCGCGGGCAAGCCTCGCTCCTACAGGATTTGTGTTGGTCACACGACGCATAATCTGTAGGAGCGAGGCTCGCCCGCGAAGGGGTCAACCCGGTTTCAAGCCTTAAACAGGCTTGGCGCCCATCAACCCCGCAATGGCGATAAAGCAGACAAAACTGAACAACGCCAAGGCAAAGGTGAACTTGCCGTTGCCACCCGGAACGGTGCGCAGTTTGTTAAGCCGCACCAGCAACCAGAACCAGCCCAATGCCGCCACGGTGTAAAGCACACTGGACGCCAGCAACCACGTCTGTCCCAACGGCCAGCC
Source organism: Pseudomonas sp. Irchel s3h14 (assembly GCF_900187425.1). Lineage (GTDB taxonomy): Bacteria > Pseudomonadota > Gammaproteobacteria > Pseudomonadales > Pseudomonadaceae > Aquipseudomonas. The sequence continues at coordinate 469,483 of NZ_FYDJ01000001.1, read as the reverse complement.
CACCAGATGCACCATCCACCATCCCGTAAATGGCATGCTCAGCAATGCCAGGCCCATCAGCAGCCAGATAAACACCCGCGGCCGCTGCAAGGTCCGCGCAGGAGCAGTCGCATCACCGTTGCGTCGCGTGCGCCAGACCCAGATCGCCAGTCCCAGTGCGCTGACCAGCAGCAACACCGTCGCCACCATATGAGCGACTTTCAGGGCGGTTAACGTTTCCATTGTTCGATTTCCTTATGGCCTGGCCATCAGCGTAGCCGCTCAGCCGAGAAACAGTTGATAGGCCGGGTTGTCGCTTTCGTCCCAGTACGGGTAGCCGATTTCTTCCAGCGCTGCGGGCACCAGGTGGCGTTCATCGTGAGGCACTTGCAGGCCCGCGACCACACGACCATCCGCCGCGCCATGGTTGCGGTAGTGGAACATCGAGATGTTCCAACGCCCGCCGAGCTTGTTGAGGAAGTTGAACAGCGCACCCGGACGCTCCGGGAATTCGAAGCGCAGAATCACTTCATCAACCACATGAGCCGCACGGCCGCCGACCATGTGGCGGATGTGCAACTTGGCCAATTCGTTGTCGGTCAGGTCGAGCACCGGAAAACCCTGCTCGGTCAGGCTGGCCAGCAGCGCACTGCGCGGATCGTTTTCCGGGTGCGTCTGCACGCCAACAAAGATGTGCGCCTCGCTGCCGGTGTTGTAGCGGTAGTTGAATTCGGTGATCTGGCGCTTGCCGATGGCTTCACAGAACGCCTTGAAGCTGCCCGGTTTCTCGGGAATCGTCACAGCGATAATCGCTTCGCGGCCCTCGCCCAGTTCAGCGCGCTCGGCGACGTGGCGCAGGCGGTCGAAGTTGACGTTGGCGCCAGAGTCGATGGCCACAAAGGTGTGACCGGTGACGCCGCGTTGCTCGACGTATTTCTTGATCCCGGCCACGCCCAAGGCGCCGGCAGGTTCGGTGATCGAGCGGGTATCGTCGTAGATGTCCTTGATCGCCGCGCAGATTTCATCGGTGCTGACAGTGATCACTTCATCGACATAGTCTTTGCAGATATCAAAGGTGTGCTGACCGATCTGCGCCACTGCGACGCCATCGGCGAAGAGGCCCACGGTCGGCAGGATCACACGTTCGCCAGCGGCCATGGCGGCTTGCAGGCAGTTGGAATCGTCCGGCTCGACGCCGATGATTTTGATTTCAGGCCGCAAGTACTTCACGTACGCCGCGATGCCGGCGATCAATCCGCCACCGCCCACCGGGACGAAGATCGCGTCCAGACGGCCAGGGTGCTGGCGCAGAATCTCCATCGCCACCGTGCCCTGCCCGGCAATGGTGTGGGGATCGTCGTAAGGGTGGATGTAGACGTAGCCTTTTTCGTCGACCAGTTTCAGCGAGTAGGCTAGGGCTTCCGGGAACGAATCCCCGTGCAGCACCACTTTGCCGCCGCGTGAACGCACGCCTTCGACTTTGATTTCCGGGGTGGTCTTGGGCATCACGATGGTCGCTTTCACGCCCAACACTTTCGCCGCCAGGGCCAGGCCTTGCGCGTGGTTGCCCGCGGAAGCAGTGACGACACCGCGAGCGCGCTCTTCATCGGAAAGCTGTGTGAGCTTGTTGTAGGCGCCGCGAATCTTGAACGAGAACACCGGCTGCAAGTCTTCGCGCTTGAGCCAAACACTGTTGCCCAGCCGCTCGGAGAGCTGGCGGGCAGTCTGCAATGGGGTTTCTACGGCAACGTCATAAACGCGCGAGGTGAGGATCTTTTTGACGTACTGTTCGAGCATCGGAAAGCATCACTGAGCGGGTTGGGCAGGGCCAAGGAGTCTAACCCGGCTTTCGGCCGGGCGACCACACGAATCAAGAGGTTTTAGCCCGGCATGGGGCTATAATGCCGGCCTTTCCGTTCTCCCCTTGCCCGCTTCGGAGCCCGCATGACCCAGGATCAACTCAAACAGGCAGTGGCTCAGGCCGCCGTCGACTTCATCCTTCCGAAACTCGACGACAAGAGCATCGTCGGGGTCGGCACCGGCTCCACCGCCAACTGCTTCATCGACGCACTGGCCAAGCACAAAGGCGCGTTCGACGGCGCGGTCGCCAGTTCCGAAGCCACCGCTGCCCGCCTCAAGGGCCACGGCATTCCGGTGTATGAGCTGAACACCGTCAGCGACCTGGAGTTCTACGTCGATGGCGCCGATGAAAGCGACGAGCACCTGAACCTGATCAAGGGCGGCGGCGCAGCCCTGACCCGCGAGAAGATTGTGGCGGCCGTGGCCAAGACGTTCATTTGCATTGCCGATGGCAGCAAACTGGTGCCGGTACTCGGCGCGTTCCCGCTGCCGGTGGAAGTGATCCCGATGGCCCGCAGCCACGTGGCCCGCGAACTGGTGAAGCTGGGCGGCGACCCGGTCTACCGTGAAGGCGTGTTGACCGACAACGGCAACATCATCCTCGACGTGTTCAACATGCGGATCACCAACCCGGTGGAGCTGGAGACGCAAATCAACGCCATCGTCGGCGTGGTCACCAACGGTTTGTTCGCGGCACGTCCAGCAGATTTGCTGCTGCTGGGCACCAGCGAAGGCGTGAAAACCCTCAAGGCCTGATTTTTTCCGCTTCTGTAGGAGCAAAGCTTGCTCGCGATGGCGGTGCGTCTGGCACACCGCGTTATCGTTCATCGCGAGCAAGCTTTGCTCCTACAGAAGCCTACAATGCTGGTTTTTTGAAGACGTAGAACAGGTTCGGCTCGCTCACCAGGTACATCGTGCCGTCGTCATCCATGGCGATCCCTTCCGCTTGCGGCACTGTCTTCTGCAACCCCTGACGCCCCTTGCTCAGTGACAGGGTGCTCAGCGGTCGCCCGTCCACATCGAGTTCCAGAATCAGCCGCGACTCATCCGACAACGCCAACAGATGGCCGCTGCGCTCGTCGTATTGCAGGCTCGACAGATCTCGCACGAACATCCCGGCATCGCGCTTGGGGTTGTTCACTACGTGCACCGCGTAGGATTTTTCCGGGTTGTAATGGGGAAAGCCGTGCACTTCGTAGATCAGCATCGGGTCGCGCTCCTTGGCGACAAACAACCGTTTGCCCACCGAGTCGTAAGCCAGACCTTCGAAGCCCTTGTTGCCGCTCATGTGCACGCCAAGGGTCATCTGCTCGGCATCCGCTGCGTCGAGGAACGTTGTGTCCGTCTCCAGATGAATCTTGATCAGCCGTTGCTGACGCTCGTCAGTGATCACGTAAGTGTCGGCGCTGATAAATTCCACGGCTTCCGGATCGCCAAACCCGATCAGCGCAATGCGTCGAATAATCTGGCCGTCCAGCGACAGTTCGATCAGCTCTGAGTTCTTGTTGGTGACGGTGAACAGGCTTTTGCGCACCGGATCGAAAGTCAGCGCCGAGACATCGTCGTCCAGCCCGACAATGACTCGCGCCTCAACCGCCACCTGGTACTGATCCAGAGCGATGGACTGACCGTTCACTGGCTGCCAAAGGGTGTGCAGGTTGAACCAGGCGCGCTCGAACAGGCGCAGGTACTGGCCGGCCGCAACCAGCGCGATCAACGCAATGACCGACAGGATCAGAATCAGGGGTTTGGGGCGGGCAAGACGGCGCATTCGGGCAAGCTCGGAATCAGGACGGGGGGATGAAATACCACGACAGTCTGAATTGAAGCTTAATGGCCACTGGCCGCGGTCCCGCAGGTGTACCCCAACAGGGGACCGCGCGCCACCCTCACGGCGGGCTTATTTCTGCTTTTCGAAGCGGTAGAACAGGTTTGGTTCGCTCACCAGGTACAGCGTGCCCGCATCGTCCATGGTCACGCCTTCGGCGCGAGGAATGGTCTTCTTCAAACCATTGAAGCCGCCCAGCAAGGTCATGAAGCTGACCTGCTCGCCCTTCTCGTCCAGCTCCAGCAACAAATGGGAGTCGGCAGACAGCACCAGGGTGTGCCCGGTGCGCGGGTCGATGGCCAGCGCCGAGAGGTTGCGGATGTCCAGTTCGTCATTGGCGAGTTTCTGCTTGTCACCGGTGAGTGTCTGGCCGTCGTTGCTTTTCCAGGTGAACAACGCTGGTGGACGCTCTTCACCCAGCAACATTTGCTGATTGCGCGAATCCCAGACGATGGCTTCGAAGGCCTTGTTCTGGTCCTTCGAAGGGCCGAGGTCGTATTTCGGGAAGTCGGCGATGTTCAGCTCGCGGGTATCGGCATCGACCTTGACGATGGAGAGCATGTGTTCGCGCTCATCGACGATGGCCAGCAGACCGTTGCCCATTACAGTCACGCCTTCCGGGTTGCTCCAGCCCACCAACGGCATCTTGCGCAGCACGTCGCCCTGCAATGTCAGCTCGACCAGGAACGGTTTATTGCCCATGACTGAAAACAGGGTTTTGGACTGCGGGTCGTAGGCCAGGTCCGACGCCTCGTCCTTTTCCATGCCCGGCAGCACCTTGGCATCGATCACTGCCCGGTAATCCGGCAGCCAGATGCTCTCCTGGCGTTCGGCGGGGCTTTCGAAACGCTCCAGCACCCAGAGCACGCCTCGGTCATCCCAGTGCATCGCAAACGCGAGGCCATACGCGGCGGCGGCTACCAGCAAAAGCCAGGAATACCAACGCATGACAAAGCGCGAGCGGCGGGCAGTTTTAAGCTTGGGCAGTGGTTGGGTGACCATCGAGGGATGCGTTCCAGAAATTCAGGCTAAGGGTAATAGCACAATTGGGACCGGCTAAGACGCCGCAAGTCCCGGAATTATCCGGACGAGATGTGAAAAAAACGGGAAATGGCGGGAAAGCCCTGCACAGTGATCGTTCCCACGCTCTGCGTGGGAATGCCGCCATGGACGCTCCGCGTCCGCTTCAGGATGTGACGCGGAGCGTCACGGGATGCATTCCCACGCAGAGCGTGGGAACGATCACCAGCGCTTCTGGATCAGCGGACGCTGCTGGTGAAGCTGCTGGCGCCCGGCAATTCAATCACCAGTTCATCGCCGACATTCAGCGGACCGACGCCAACCGGCGTACCCGTCAGGATCACGTCGCCGGCCTGCAGCGAGAAGCAGCCGGCCATGTGCTGGATCATCGGCACGATCGGATTGAGCATTGCGCTGCTGTTGCCGTCCTGGCGCACTTCGCCGTTGATGGTCAGGCGGATGCCGATGTCGGTCAGGTCGGCGAACGTGCTACCGGACACGAATGGCGCAATCACCGCCGCACCGTCGAAGGACTTGGCGATTTCCCACGGCAGGCCCTTGGCTTTCAGCTCGGCCTGCTTGTCGCGCAGGGTCAGGTCAAGGGCCGGGGCGAAGCCGGAGATAGCATCGAGCACTTCTTCACGGCTCGGTTTGGTCGACAAAGGCTTGCCGATCAACACCGCGATTTCCGCTTCGTAATGCACCGAACCACGTTCGGTCGGAATGCTGAAACCACCTTCCAGCGGCACTACGCAACTGCCCGGCTTAATGAACAGCAGCGGCTCTGTAGGCACCGGGTTGTCCAGTTCCTTGGCGTGTTCGGCGTAGTTACGGCCAATGCACACCACTTTCCCCAGCGGGAAGTGAATACGCGTACCGTCGACATACTGGTGCTGATAGCTCATTACCGACTCCTGTTTCGTAGCTCTTAAATTCAAAAGTCAAACAGCGAAAATTTTGCCCGGGTTCATGATGCCGTTCGGATCGAACACCGCTTTGACGGCTTTCATGTACTCGATCTCGACCGGCGAGCGGCTGTAGGTCAAGTAATCACGCTTGGTCATGCCCACGCCATGTTCGGCGGAAATCGAGCCGTTGTACTTCTCGACGGTTTCGAACACCCACTTGTTGACGGTCGCGCACTTGGCGAAAAACTCGTCCTTGCTCAGGTTTTCCGGCTTGAGGATGTTCAAGTGCAGGTTGCCGTCGCCGATGTGGCCGAACCAGACGATTTCGAAATCCGGGTAGTGTTCGCCGACGATCGCGTCGATTTCCTTCAGGAACGCCGGGACTTTCGACACAGTGACCGAAATGTCGTTCTTGTACGGCGTCCAGTGGGAAATGGTCTCGGAGATGTATTCGCGCAGCTTCCAGAGGTTCTGCAGCTGGGTTTCGCTCTGGCTCATCACGCCGTCCAGCACCCAACCCTGCTCAACGCAGTGCTCGAAGGTTTCCAGGGCGTGGTTGGCCACTTCTTCGGTGGTCGCTTCGAATTCCAGCAGCGCGTAGAACGGGCAATCTGTTTCGAATGGCGCGGGTACGTCGCCCCGGCCCATGACCTTGGCCAAGGCTTTGTCGGAGAAGAATTCGAAAGCGGTCAGGTCGAGCTTGCTCTGGAACGCGTGCAACACCGGCATGATCGAGTCGAAATCGGTGGTGCCAAGGACCATCGCGGTGAGGCTTTTCGGCGCGCGGTCCAGACGCATGGTGGCTTCGACCACAAAACCGAGGGTGCCTTCAGCGCCAATGAACAGCTGACGCAGGTCGTAGCCGGTAGCGTTCTTGATCAGGTCTTTGTTCAGTTCCAGCAGATCACCTTTGCCGGTGACCACTTTCATGCCAGCGACCCAGTTACGGGTCATGCCGTAGCGAATCACCTTGATTCCGCCGGCATTGGTGCCGATATTGCCGCCAATCTGGCTCGAACCTGCGGAGGCGAAATCCACCGGGTAGTACAGGCCTTTTTCTTCGGCGACGTTCTGCAAGTGTTCGGTGACCACGCCCGGCTGGCAGACCGCGGTGCGGTCGGTCATGTTCACGTCGAGGATCTGGTTCATGTAGTCGAAGGACACAACGACTTCGCCATTGGCAGCCACGGCCGCGGCGGACAGCCCGGTGCGACCGCCGGACGGTACCAGCGCAATTTTGTGCTCATTGGCCCAACGAACAATGGCCTGAACCTGCTCGGTGGTCTTGGGGAACACGATGGCGGTCGGGGCCGGGGCGAAATGCTTGGTCCAATCCTTACCGTAAGCATTCAGGGAGTCGGCATCGGTCAGCACCTTGCCAGGCTCAACCAGGGTCTTCAGCTCTTCAATCAGGGCAGGATTGGTCATCGACAGAACTCTCGAACAATTCATGGTCATCCTGAGAACGCTTCACGTCGCAGGAATGAGTGTTTAGCGGGGTGCATATGCTAGCATACCGACCCCGCAGGATAGTGCCCAACGGCTATTCTGTGGCGACGGCTTTCCTGCCGTCCGGGTCAGCGTCTGCTGGCTATTTCCTGCCATTTTTCTCCGGGATACAGGTTTACGCAGATGAGCAAGACTTCTCTCGATAAGAGCAAGATCAAGTTCCTTCTTCTCGAAGGCGTCCACCAATCGGCTGTCGACGTCCTCAAGTCGGCGGGCTACACCAGCATCGAGTACCTCACAGGTTCTCTGCCGGAAGCCCAGCTGAAGGAAAAGATCGCTGATGCTCACTTCATCGGCATTCGCTCCCGCACTCAACTGACCGAAGAGATCTTCGATCACGCGAAGAAACTGGTCGCTGTCGGCTGTTTCTGCATCGGCACCAACCAGGTTGACCTTAATGCTGCCCGCGAACGCGGCATCGCAGTGTTCAACGCTCCGTACTCCAACACTCGCTCCGTTGCCGAGCTGGTGCTGGCCGAAGCGATCCTGTTGCTGCGCGGCATCCCTGAGAAGAACGCTTCCTGCCACCGTGGCGGCTGGATCAAGAGCGCAGCCAACTCCTTCGAAATCCGTGGCAAGAAGCTGGGCATCGTCGGTTACGGCTCGATCGGCACTCAACTGTCGGTCCTGGCTGAAGGCCTGGGCATGCAGGTGTACTTCTACGACACCGTGACCAAGCTGCCATTGGGCAACGCAACGCAAGTTGCCAGCCTGACCGAGTTGCTGGGCATGTCCGACATCGTCACCCTGCACGTTCCGGAAACCGCTGCGACCCAGTGGATGATCGGCGAGAAAGAAATCCGTGCGATCAAGAAGGGCGGCATTCTGATCAACGCGGCTCGCGGCACTGTAGTTGAACTGCAAGCGCTGGCGGACGCGATCAAGGACAAGCACCTGATCGGCGCGGCCATCGACGTATTCCCGGTAGAGCCTCGCTCCAACGAAGAAGAGTTCGAAAGCCCGCTGCGAGGCCTGGACAATGTGATCCTGACCCCGCACATCGGCGGTTCCACCGCTGAAGCGCAAGCCAACATCGGTCTGGAAGTGGCTGAAAAGCTGGTCAAGTACAGCGACAACGGTACCTCGGTATCGTCGGTGAACTTCCCGGAAGTGGCCCTGCCAGCTCACCCTGGCAAGCACCGTCTGCTGCACATCCACGAGAACATTCCGGGTGTGATGAGCGAGATCAACAAGGTCTTCGCCGAAAACGGTATCAACATCTCCGGTCAGTTCTTGCAAACCAACGAGAAAGTCGGCTACGTCGTGATCGACGTCGACGCCGATTACTCGGAAATGGCGCAAGAGAAGCTGCAGCACATCAACGGCACCATTCGTTGCCGCGTGTTGTTCTGATAGTGACTTGAGCGACAAAAAAAGGAGACCTTCGGGTCTCCTTTTTCATGGGCGCGACTGATGTTACTTAACGTTGACGGTGATTTTCTCCGACACGATCGGCGGATCGAACGGCATGTGGCCGCTATCGCCCAGTTCCAGCTGCAAGGTGTGCTTGCCCGGCGTCAGCGTTACTTCAGCCTGGGTCTGCGCCTTGCCGAAATGCAGGTGGTTGGCATCGTTGGGGATCGGCGCACCGGCGGCTGGCAGTTCATCGACATCGATCAGCAAGTGGTGATGGCCGGTGTTCTTGGTGACATCGCCCGCTGGCGCCAGCGCAATGTTCTCGACAGCAAACTTGACGACGACGGTTTGCGGAACCGTGGCTCCATCCGCAGGAGAAACGATGGACACTTCTGCACCTTTGGGAGCCGGTGTAGCAGCCGTTGCCAGCATCGAAGCACCCATCAACAGGCCAGCCAATGCTGCTCGTGACATAAAGGTTTTCATTCTCTTCTCCAGTTTTTCCGTAAAATCCGTGTGGCCATGACAACTTCACGGCCAATCGTTGTCGAAGGCACTCGACAACCATAGCAAAGCGAGCCTGAATCAGAGCATCGCGATAAATGAATTCAAAGGAGTGACCATGCGTTTTTTGCCTGGCCTGATCTGCCTGCTACCCCTTCTGAGCCCTTTGGCTCATGCCGAACTGATTGACGATGTAAACGACCGAGGCGAATTGCGTATTGCCCTTGAGGCTAATACACCGCCCTTCAATTTCAAGGAAGATGGCAAACTTACGGGCTTCGAAGTCGAATTGGGGCAACTGCTGGCTGACGAACTGGACGTACGGGCCGACTTCGTCGTTACCGATTCCAGCGATCTGTTGCAAGGTGTTGAAACCGGCAAGTACGACGTCGCCATCAACCACATAGCAGTGACCCCGGACCTCGAGGATCGTTTCGACTTCAGCGAACCTTACATTCACACCAACACGCAATTGATCGCGCAGAAGGAAGAACCACGCTCAATCCTGCTGGTGCAATCGCTGACTGAAGAAAAACCAAAAGACAGCTCGCCGGTTAGCCTGGCGATTCCGTTTCAGAAGGGTAACCCGGCGTTTCATGCCAGCCTGGAGAATGCGTTGCAGCGGATCAAGGCGGATGGGCGATTGGAGGCACTGGAACAGAAGTGGTTGGGGGCGGATACGAGTGTGGCGCCGAAACCCTGAAATCGCTGGAACCTGTAGGAGCTGAGCTTGCTCGCGATGGCGGTCGAACATTCAACATTGATGTTGACTGGTATGGCCTCATCGCGAGCAAGCTCAGCTCCTACAATGGTTTTGTGTAGGGCGTTAGTTCAGGGTTGCCAGGGCTGCCGCCGCTTGCGGCAACTCCAGCTCACTGAAGACTTGCACGCCATGGCGCCTGAGCAACGCCGCCGTCACTCCCTCGCCACTCACCTTCACCCCACTGAACGTCCCGTCATAAGTCAACAGATTCCCGCAAGACGGGCTGTTGGCCTTGAGCACGGCAATGCGGATGCCGTGCTTTTGCACCAGCTCCAACGCCTGATACGCCCCCGAGAGAAACTCGGCGCTGACGTCCTCGCCCTCGGTGGTGATCACTGAGGCATGGCCATCAAGCACTTCAATACCCTGCCCGCCCGGAATTTCCGCAGCCGCCCTTGGCGTCGGCAACCCGCCAGCAACCTCCGGACACAACGGCACCACCCGACCTTCATCAAGCCACTGCTGAAGCTGATCGAACGGCCCACTCGCCCCGCCGTCGTAACGTACGCGGTGGCCCAGCAGACAGCGGCTAACCAGAATTTTTTGCATGATCAGAACGGCTCGTTGCCACGCCGCCGGAACCAGCCGGTCAACGACAGGCGATCCCGGGTCGCGGGCAGGACTTCGTGGGGCACTTCACCCGACAGGAACACCACCAGGCATCCGCCGGCAGGCACTACATCGTGCTCGACGCCTTCACCCAGGTACATGCGCAACTGGCCGCCGTGCTCGGGCAGCCAGTCGTCATTGAGATAAACCACCGCCGACACCATGCGCCGGTCGTCGTCGCGAAAGCGGTCGACATGTTTGAGGTAGAACGCGCCGGGCGGGTACAGCGCGAAATGGCTTTCGAAATCTTCCAGGCCCAGAAACAAACCGCGATTCATCGCCTCGCGCAGGCTGTCCATCAAATCCAGATAGCTGTCGCACGCCAACGCCTGGCCGGGCTCGATCCACTGGATATGATCGCCGCGAATCCCCTCGCGAATCTCGGATGTTGCCCCTCGACCCACGGCGGCCGGGGCCAATTCGCCCTCGGCAGCACGTTTACGGCACTCAGCCGCCAGTTCCCGGGTCAGACCCAGAGGAAGGAAAATATTCTGCTGCGACCAGCCGTGTTCGGCCAGGTCGTCGACGATACGTAACAGCAGCGGGTGATCAGAGGGTATTCGCATGCCGCGCATAGTATTCCTGTGCCTGAAAATCCGACAGAGCCGCGCAGCGGGTTGATACGAATTCTCGACAAGGACGAATGCCACACGGAGAATAGTCGCCTGCTGACAGGAGTCCCTATGCGCCGTTTGCTTTTTTCACTGTTGATGTTCTGTGTATTGCCCGCTTGGGCAGACGGCCACGACCAGTTGTACAAGGTCGCCGGTTGGCCAGAACAACGCGCGCATTTCAACGACGCTCTCTCGGCCGCTCAGCAGCGGTACCAGAACAGCCTGCCGCCGGCAGTGTTCCAGGCGCTGGTGAATAACAGCAATCAGCGCTTTGCCCCTCAGGCCGTGGACCAGCGCGCCGAAGCGCAATTGCGCAAGACCCTCGCCGATCCGAAACCTGCGCTGACGTTCTTTCAGTCACCCTTGGGCAAGAAAATCGTGGCCGCCGAATTGCTCGCGACCCGTCGCGATCAGCTGGCAAAAAACGCCAAGGGCTTACCCAAGATTCAGGCCAGCGACAGCCGCATGCTGATCATCGGTCATCTGGCCCAGGCCCTGCCCGCTCGCGAGGCTGGCGCGGAAGTCAGCCTGGCGATTGCCGGCGTTGCGGCCGACAGCCTCAGTTCGATGATCCCCGGCCTGCTCGGCGGTGGTCAGGCTCAAGGCATGTTGAACGGTCAGCGTCAGCGCTTGATGGACCAGATCGGTAGCGACCTGAACAACACGCTGTTGTATGTCTATCGCGACCTGTCGGATGAAGAGCTGGAAGAGTTCGCGACCTTCGCCGAGTCCACCGAGGGCAAGGCTTACTACCAGGCCGCATTGGCGGCGATTCGCGCGGGGTTGGCGGTGGGGCAGGATACGCCGAGCCTCACCCAATAATCTTCGGTGCCTGATAGATCGCTATCGCGAGCAAGCTTTGCTCCTACGGATCGGTGGGGGATCGCCATTTTTGCGAACGACCCAAATCCGTAGGAGCAAAGCTTGCTCGCGAAGGGGCCGCCACAGCCGCTAAAGATTCCGGCCTTTAATCCGCTTGCTCAAAAACCCGAAATACTCCCGCCGCAACGCCAGCGTCTCATTCGCCAGGTGATGCCGCGCCTCAGGCAACATCAACACCTGCGGCCGATCGAACTTGCCCCGCAACACTTCAAGGTTATGCTCCCAGTCCACGGTCATGTCCGCCTGCCCCTGCACAATCAGCGGTCGCCGCATGCTGTACGGTGCGGCTTCGATGCGTTTGATCCAGCGCGCCAACGCACCGACCCAGGCGGTCGGCAAACGTAACGGCTGCAACGGATCGGCTTGCAGGAAGGGCAGAAAATCCGGGTCGTTGGAGTTCTCGCTGAAGCGCCGGGCGATGGCTTTGACGAAAGGCTTGAGCAGGTAATAGCTGAGTTGCGACCAGCCCCAAGCCCGCGGTCTTACCAACGGCGATAGCAGAATGACCTGGCCCTGGGCCGGACTGCTGGCGCCCTGATTGAGCACATGATCAATCACGATCGCGCCGCCAGTACTTTGCCCGCACAGGTGCCACGGCTGCGGCAGATCGAGGGATTGCGCTTCGGTGAACAACCCTTGCAGCGTGTCCTGATACTCGGTGAAATCCTTGATGCTGGCCCGTTCGCCACTGGACAGCCCGTGTCCCGGCAGGTCGCAGGCAATCACCGCGAAATTCTGATCCAGCGCCCATTCGATCACATGCCGGTAAAGCCCGGTGTGATCGTAAAAACCGTGGAACAAAAACAGCGTCGCCTTCGCCCGCTCGGGCCACCAGACATGGCTGACCACTTCATAACCATCGACCGCGAAACGCCCAAGGCCACTGCGCACGTTGCGCCCCGCAAAATCCAGCCCGTAGAAACGCTGGTAAGCCAGCGCTTCCTCCGACAGCGGCTGCCAGTCGGCCAGCGGCCGCAGGCTGGCACGCAGATGATCGGAGTCGAAAGTGGCAGACATGAGCAATTCCAGAACGCGAAACGGACTTTATGGGCCTGCGATATTCATCTGTTGGGGCAAGCATGGCAAGCTAGCGCACCTTCGAGGACTGAAATCCATGCGCTCGCCCTACCGCGCCACACTGCTTGCCAGCCTGCTCGCCCTCGTGTGTGCCGGCGTGCTGTGGGCTGCTTACGACTGGTTTGAGGGGCGCTACCTGCGAGCGTTCAGCGAGCACACCGCGGTGTTCTCCGGTGACCCGCTGCGCCTGCCCGACAATCTCGCCGGCCCCGGCGCCATCCGCCTCGTGCACTTCTGGGACCCGGCCTGCCCGTGCAACGTCGGTAACCAACAACACCTGAGCGAACTGGTTGAGCACTATGTACCGCAAGGCGTGGAGTTTTATGCGGTACAAAAGCCTGGCAGCCACGGGCAGTTACCGAACACCTTAAGCAGCCTGAAAAGCATCGCCGTTTTGCCAGGCTCCGAACAGATCCCCGCGAGCCCGGCCGTGGCGATCTGGGATCGCAGCGGCAAACTGGCATATTTCGGCCCGTACAGCGAAGGCCTGACCTGCAATTCGAACAACAGCTTTATCGAACCGATTCTGCAAGCGTTGAACGAAGGCCGCGCGGTGAATGCCACGCACACACTGGCAGTGGGTTGTTACTGCCCGTGGCCTGTCGACGCAGTGAAGTAAGGCTGACAGGAGACGCGAATCCCTCCTAAGTGCGATGGCCATGTCGGCAAGCCGTGGTAAACAGTGGCGCCAGGGAACTGCAGCCACTGATAACAACAAGGAATCACCATGAAACGTAGCCTGACCGTCCTCGCCCTGCTGATTGTTGCGCTCGCCGCAGGTGCAGGTTGGTACGTCTACAGCAAGCAGCCGACACGCCAGGGCATGGTGGAGCTGCAACACCTGCAAGGTTCGGTCACCGTGCGCTACGACGAGCGCGGCATCCCGCACATCCGCGCCGAGAACGAAACCGACCTGTACCGTGCCCTCGGGTACGTGCACGCCCAGGACCGGCTGTTTCAGATGGAAGCCCTGCGCCGCCTCGCCCGCGGCGAGCTGGCCGAGGTTCTGGGCCCGAAACTGCTCGATACCGACAAGCTGATGCGCAGCCTGCGCATTCGCGAACGTGCCGACACCTACCTGGCGAACATGGACAAACAGTCGCCGGCCTATATCGCCATGCAAGCCTATCTGGATGGCATCAACCAGTATCAGGACAGCCATCCAAAACCTGCGGAGTTTGATGTACTGGGCATTCCCAAACGCCCGTTCACCGCCCAAGACACCATCAGTATTACCGGTTACATGGCCTACAGTTTTGCCGCAGCGTTTCGCACCGAACCGCTGCTGACCTACGTGCGCGATCAGTTGGGCGCCAACTACCTGAACGTCTTCGATCTCGACTGGCAGCCCAAGGGCGTGCTGGCGAAAAACCGCAGCGGTGCCATGCCACCCCTCGCCAGTACCGACTGGAAAGACCTCAACGCCCTCGCCCGCCTCAGCGAACAGTCACTGGCAGACAATGGCTTGCCGCAGTTCGAGGGCAGCAATGCCTGGGCTATCTCCGGCAGTCGTACCAAAAGCGGCAAACCGCTGCTGGCCGGCGACCCGCATATCCGCTTTTCCGCACCGTCGGTGTGGTATGAAGCGCAGCTCTCGGCGCCGGGTTTTGAGCTCTACGGCCATTATCAGGCATTGATGCCGTTCGCCTCCCTCGGGATGAACCGCGACTTCGGCTGGAGCATCACCATGTTCCAGAACGACGACCTGGACCTGATCGCCGAGAAGGTCAACCCGGACAACTCCAATCAGGTCTGGTATCGCGGCAAGTGGGTGGACATGGTGACCAGCGAACAGCAGATCGCGGTCAAGGGCCAGGCGCCGGTAACAGTGGTGCTGCGCCAGTCGCCCCACGGGCCGATTGTCAACGATGCGCTGGGCAGCAGCGTCGGCAAAACGCCGATCGCCATGTGGTGGGGTTTTCTCGAAAGCCAGAATCCGATCCTTGAGGGCTTCTACCAGCTCAACCGCGCCGACACCCTGGCCAAAGCGCGCAGTGCTTCCGCAAAGGTTCAGGCGCCGGGCCTGAACATCGTCTGGGCCAACGCCAAGGGCGACATCGGCTGGTGGGCAGCGGCGCAACTGCCAAAACGTCCGGCGGGTGTGCGTCCGGGGTTCATTCTCGACGGCAGCACCGCCGACGCGGACAAGGAAGGTTTCTACCCGTTCAGCGCCAACCCACAGGAAGAGAATCCGGCACGCGGTTACATCGTCTCGGCCAACTTCCAGCCAGTGTCGCCGACCGGCATGGAGATTCCCGGTTACTACAACCTGGCCGATCGAGGTCAGCAGCTCAATCGCCAGCTCAGCGACAAAACCATCAAGTGGGATCTGGACGCCAGCCAGAAGCTGCAACTGGGTACCACCACCGCCTACGGCCCGCGCCTGTTGGCGCCGTTGCTGCCCGTACTGCGTGAAGGGGTGAGCGATCCCGCCGAGCTCAAACTGGTTGAGCAATTGGCCCAATGGAAAGGCGACTACCCGCTCGATTCCACCAGCGCCACGCTGTTCAACCAGTTCCTGTTCAATCTGGCTGACGCGACGATGCACGATGAACTGGGCAATGACTTCTTCGAGACTTTGCTGTCGACCCGGGTGATTGATTCCGCACTGCCTCGCCTGGCCGCGACGGCCGATTCACCGTGGTGGGACAACCGCAACACCCTCGGCAAGGAAACCCGCGCCGATACGGTCAAGGTTGCGTGGCAGGCGAGCATCGCTCACCTCAAGATCACCCTCGGCGCCGATTTCGCGCAATGGCAGTGGGGCAAGGCCCATACGCTGACCCATGGCCATCCGCTGGGGCAGCAAAAGCCGCTGGATCGTATCTTCAATGTCGGCCCGTTCGCGGCACCTGGCACTCACGAAGTACCGAACAACCTCTCGGCCAAAATCGGCCCGGCGCCGTGGCCAGTAACTTATGGTCCCTCGACCCGTCGCCTGATCGACTTCGCCGACCCGACCCACAGCCTGACCGTCAACCCGGTTGGCCAGAGTGGCGTGCCGTTCGACAGCCACTATGACGACCAGGCTGAGGCGTATATCGAAGGGATCTACTACCAGGCGCACCTCAACGACGAAGAAGTCACGGCCAACACGCGCAGCACGTTGAAACTGTTGCCAGCGAGAGCGGCTCAATAGATTTTCGTTGGCCGGGCTGACGCCTTCGCGAGCAAGCCCGCTCCCACATTGAACCGTGTCTGCCTGGGCAACTCGGTCCAGTGTGGGAGCGGGCTTGCTCGCGAAGAGGCCCTGACAGGCAACAACAATGTCAGGTCAAACCATCGCCGCAAAGTTCAGCCTGAATTGCTGCGGTGTCACGCCCAGCCTGCGATTGAACACACTGCGCATGTGCTGGGCATCGCGAAATCCGCACTGATAGGCCACGGTCTTCAGCGGCGAGTGGGTGCTTTCAAGCAGCACCCGCGCCGCGTCCACCCTGGCCCGTTCGACGAATTCCGCCGGGGTGACTTTCGCCTCTTTGGCAAACACCCGGGAAAAGTTGCGGGCGCTCATGTTGGCGGCGTTCGCCAGGTCGGCAATTGCCAGGTCGCCCGTCAGGTTGGCCAACACGTAAAGCTGCACCAACGCCACGGCAGAAGTGGGTTCGGCGTGTGGTGTGAGGAATGGGCTGAACTGTGACTGCCCGCCCGAGCGCTGAGTGAACACCACCAGTCGCTTTGCCACACTCAGCGCTACTTCTGGCCCGTGATCCCTGGCCAGCAAGTACAGCGATAGATCAATCCCGGCCGTGACACCCGCCGAGGTGTAGAGGTCGCCGTCCTGTACGTAAAGACGATCCGCCTCGACCTGAGTCGACGGGCACAACTGCGCCAGCGCCGCGGCGTCGCCCCAGTGGGTGGTCACCGTTCGTCCTTCCAGCAACCCGGCCCGAGCGAGCATGAACGCGCCGTTGCAGATCGAACCAAAGCGTTGCGCCTGCGCGCAGGCATCGCGCAGCCAGGCATCGAATGCCGCACCGAAATCCATGAACGGCAACTGCGGCCCACCGGCCACCAGCAGCAAGTCATAAGCCTCCAGCGCTTCACTGAAATGCCGATGGGCATTGAGTGACAAACCGTTGGAACACGCCATCACCCCGCGCTCGACGCCGATCACCACCAGTCGATAGTGATCTGCCGGCTCAAGGAAACGATTCGCTTCGCAAAACACATCCATGGGACCGGTGACGTCCAGGGACTGAACGCCGGCGAAGACCACGATGGCAACGGTTTTACTCATGGCAAAATTCGCCTTCCAGGTATTGAAATGAAAGTCGGCCACCACACGATCTGTAGCAGCTGCCGAGCCCGCGAGGCTGCGTCCGGCTGCGCAGCAGTCGTGAAATCAGGCACTGCGGTCTTTCAGGTGAATCGCGTGCGCAGGGTTTACGACTGCTTCGCAGCCGAACGCAGCCTCGCGGGCTCGGCAGCTGCTACAGGGCATGCGTGCAACCTGGATTCAAACTTAGCCAATCCGCGACCAACAAGCGAGGTTGGCGCGATATGCATGCTCATTGGCCGGGATCGCAGCCATGGATCGATTGTCCGGTTTCGGGTGCGCGGACAGACTGATCCCATCAGCGCCGCCACGGCGTTCCCCACGAGGACAGCACCATGAGCAGCACCATCGCCGGTATCAAAATCCCCGACAGCGCGTTGGCCAAGGCCACCACGGAATACATTCGCGACGTCGAATCAGACCTGCTGTATCACCATTCGCGTCGGGTGTTTCTGTTCGGCGCCTTGAGCGGTGAACGCAAGCAACTGGCCTACAACCCCGAACTGTTGTACGTCGGCGCGATGTTCCATGACTTGGGCCTGGTGAAGGGTCATCGCACTGACACCGAGCGCTTCGAAGTCGATAGCGCCAACGCTGCCAAAGCGTTCCTCAAGCCTTACGGTTTGTCCAACGACGATATCGAGCAAGTGTGGTTGTCGATTGCCCTGCACACCACACCGGGCGTGCCGCAACACCTGCGTCCTAACGTGGCACTGGTCACCGCTGGCGTCGAAATGGATGTGCTGGGCATCGATTACGCAGCGTTCCCCAGCGCGCAACGCGAAGAAGTGGTGCATGCCCACCCGCGTGGCGAAGGGTTCAAGGAGTGCATCCTGTGTGCGTTCGCCAATGGCTTCAAACACAAGCCGGACACCACTTTCGGCACCGTAAACGCGGATGTGCTGGTCGACAGTGAGCCGGGTTTCAAGCCGATGAACTTTGTCGAGATCATCCGCAAGTCACCCTGGGTTTCCTGACCTGATCGTTCCCACGCTCCGCGTGGGAATGCAGCCCGTGACGCTCCGCGTCACAGTGGACGCGGAGCGTCCATAGAGGCATTCCCACGCAGAGCGTGGGAACGATCATGCGTGGATCAAGCCGCTTCCGGCGCCTGCGGGGCGCGACGCACGTCCGGTTGTTTCCAGGAGTCGGCAGCGCCTTCTTCGATCGCCTGCTGAATCGCACGTTTGCGACTTTCTTCAGCACGACGGCTGAAGAACCAGACCAGGAAGGTCATCAGCGATACCGCCAGCAGAATCAGACTGGCCACAGCGTTGATCTCAGGCTTCACGCCCAGACGTACCGCCGAGAACACTTCCATCGGCAGGGTCGTCGAACCCGGACCGGACACGAAGCTCGCCAACACCAGGTCATCCAGGGACAGGGCAAAGGACATCATGCCGCCGGCCCCCAACGATGGCGCGATCATCGGGATGGTGATCAGGAAGAACACCTTCCACGGCTTCGCGCCAAGGTCCATGGCCGCTTCTTCGATGGACAGGTCCAGCTCACGCAAGCGCGCCGAGACCACCACCGCCACATACGCCGCACAGAACGTGGTGTGGGCGATCCAGATGGTGATGATGCCGCGTTCCTGTGGCCAACCGATCATCTGCGCCATCGCCACGAACAGCAGCAACAGCGACAGACCGGTGATCACTTCGGGCATCACCAGCGGCGCGGTGACCAGGCCACCGAACAGCGTGCGCCCCTTGAAGTGGGTGATACGGGTCAGCACGAATGCCGCCAACGTACCCAGCGCCACCGCCGCCACCGCCGTGTAGCAGGCGATTTCCAGCGAGCGCACCACCGAGCCCATCAGTTGAGTGTTGTCCATCAAACCGACGTACCACTTGATCGACCAGCCGCCCCACACCGTTACCAGTTTCGAGGCGTTGAACGAGTAGATCACCAGGATCAGCATCGGCGCGTAGATGAACAGCAAACCCGCAACCAGCATGAAACTTGAGAAACGGAAGCGCTTCATTCTTTACTCTCCATTTCTTTGGCCTGACTACGGTTGAACAGGATGATTGGCACAATCAGGATCAACAACATCACCACTGCCAGGGCAGAGGCAACCGGCCAGTCACGGTTGTTGAAGAACTCTTGCCAGAGCACTTTACCGATCATCAGGGTTTCCGGGCCGCCGAGCAGTTCCGGGATCACGAACTCGCCCACCACCGGAATGAAAACCAGCATGCAGCCCGCGACAATGCCGTTCTTGGACAGCGGAATGGTGATCTTCCAGAAGCTGTTGAACGTGCTCGAACCCAGATCGGATGCGGCTTCCAGCAGGCTGTTGTCGTGCTTCACCAGGTTGGCGTAGAGCGGCAGGATCATGAACGGCAGATACGAATACACCACGCCGATGTACACCGCGAGGTTGGTGTTGAGGATCTGCAGAGGTTCGTCGATCCAGCCCATGGTCATCAGGAAACCATTGAGTAGACCGTTGTTGCTGAGGATGCCCATCCACGCATACACGCGGATCAGGATCGCGGTCCAGGTCGGCATCATGATCAGCAGCACCAGCACCGTTTGCATCTCTTTACGGGCGCTGGCAATGGCGTAGGCCATCGGGTAACCGATCAGCAAACAGAGGATGGTGCTGATCAGCGCCATCTTCAACGAACCGAGGTACGCGGCGATGTACAACTCGTCACCGGCGAGCATCGCGTAGTTGCCGAGGTTGAGCAGCACCTGCAGCTTCTGCTCGACGAAGCTATAGATCTCGGTGTACGGCGGAATGGCCACGTCGGCTTCGGCGAAGCTGATCTTCAGAACAATGAAGAACGGCAACATGAAGAACATGAACAGCCAGATAAACGGAACCCCGATGACCAGCTGACGGCCACCGGGAATTATTCGATTGAGGCGGCGTTTGAATTTGCGCATGTTCATGAGCGAAGTACCACGCCGCTGTCGTCTTCCCAGTACACGTAAACCTGGTCACCCCAGGTTGGGCGCTGACCGCGGCGCTCGGCATTGGCGACGAAAGACTGGACGATCTTGCCGCTCGGCAGTTCGACGTAGAACACCGAGTGACCGCCGAGGTAGGCGATGTCATGCACCTTGCCGCTGGACCAGTTGTATTCGCAGGTCGGCATGGTCGGCGTCACCAGCAGTTTTTCCGGACGGATCGCGTAGGTCACGGATTTGTCCTGCACCGACGTGCTGATGCCGTGGCCCACGTAAATCTGGCGGTCCAGGTCCTTGCAGGTGATGGTCGCGTGACCTTCAGCGTCGTCGATCACTTCACCGTCGAAGATGTTGACGTTGCCGATGAACTCACAGACCAGACGGCTGGTCGGGGTTTCGTAGATGTCGATCGGGCTGCCGATCTGCGCAATCCAGCCCAGGTGCATGATCGCGATGCGCTCGGCCATGGTCATGGCCTCTTCCTGGTCGTGGGTCACCATGACGCAGGTTACGCCGACCCGCTCGATGATCTCGACAAGCTCAAGCTGCATTTGCGAGCGCAGCTTCTTGTCCAGAGCACCCATCGGTTCGTCGAGCAGCAACAGCTTCGGTCGCTTGGCCAGCGAACGCGCCAGGGCCACACGCTGACGCTGGCCACCGGACAACTGATGCGGCTTGCGCTTGGCGTATTGCGTCATCTGAACCAGCTTAAGCATGTCCGCCACGCGCGCATCGACTTCAGCTGCGGGGATTTTGTCCTGCTTGAGGCCGAACGCGATGTTCTGCGCCACGGTCATGTGCGGGAACAGGGCGTAAGACTGGAACATCATGTTGATCGGCCGCTCGTACGGCGGCATGTCGGTGATGTCTACGCCATCGAGGAAAATGCGCCCCTCCGTGGGCCGTTCGAAGCCTGCGAGCATGCGCAGCAACGTGGATTTGCCCGATCCCGAACCGCCGAGCAGGGCGAAAATCTCGCCTTTCTTGATTTCCAGGGACACATCGTCCACGGCAATCGTCTCGTCGAACTTCTTCGTGACCCGGTCGATTTTGACCAACACCTGTTTAGGTGATTGGTCGCCCTCGAGGGCTTTCTTATAGGCGCCGGAGGCAACTGCCATTTACGAAACTCCCAGAAAAAAAGAGTGCAGTTCGCTCAAGGTGAGCCAACCTTGGATAGTTTGAGCCTTGAAGCTATTTACCCGACTTGACCTTGGTCCAGCTGCGGGTCATCAAACGTTGAATGTTTGGTGGTAACTCGATAGACACGTAAGTCTTGTCGAGGACTGCTTGCGGTGGATAAACCGATTCGTCGGTGCGAATGGACTGTTCCATCAGTGTGTCCGACCCTGGGTTAGGGTTGGCGTAACCCACGGAATCGCTGACCTGGGCGATCACCTCGGGTTTCAGCAAATAGTTGATGAAGGCATGGGCTTCCTTGACGTTGGCCGCATCCTTGGGGATCGCCAGCATGTCGAACCAGAGCGCGCCGCCCTCTTTCGGAATCGAGTAGGCGATGTTCATGCCTTTGCCGGCTTCAGCCGCGCGGGCCTTGGCCTGGAACATGTCGCCGGAAAAGCCGATCGCCACGCAGATATCGCCGTTGGCCAGGTCCGCGATGTATTTGGACGAGTGGAAATAGGTCACGTAAGGCCGCACCGCCAGCAACTTGGCTTCGGCCTTTTTGTAGTCTTCGGGGTTGGTGCTGTTGGCGTTCAGGCCCATGTAGTTGAGGACCGTGGGCATCATCTCATCGGCGGAGTCGAGGAACGCTACGCCGCAGCTGTGCAGTTTCTTGATGTTCTCCGGCTCGAACACCACATCCCAGGAATCGATCTTGTCGAGGCCCAGTACGGCCTTGACCTTGTCGACGTTGTAACCGATGCCGTTAGTGCCCCACAGATACGGCACGGCGTACTGGTTACCCGGATCGTTTTGCTCCAGGCGCTTGAGCAGCACCGGGTCGAGGTTGGCATAGTTGCTCAGCTTGGACTTGTCGAGCTTCTGGAAAGCGCCCGCCTTGATCTGCTTACCGAGAAAGTGGTTGGACGGCACGACCACGTCATAACCGGTACGCCCGGCCAGCAACTTGCCTTCCAGGGTTTCGTTAGAGTCGAAGACGTCATAAACCGGTTTGATGCCGGTTTCTTTCTGGAAGTCTGCCAGGGTCGTCGAACCGATGTAGTCCGACCAGTTATAAATATGCACAGTGCCAGCCGCCTGGACACTAACGGCAAGCGTCAGTCCGGCGCCGACCAGCAGTGCATTGCGCAACAAAGAAAAAAATGGCACGTGGAGGTCCTCTAAAATTAGTTGGGCCCAAGTTGCCCAGCGTTACATGACAGCCATGGCTGCCTGGCAACAAAACCGGCGCGCAACTTACCCTCGAAAAACCGTTCCAGCAAACTTTATAAAGATCCCTGTAGCAGCCGGCGGCAGCTGCTACAGGGTTTTACTTACTTACCGGATTTGATCTTGGTCCAGCTGCGAGTCATGATCCGCTGGGTCGCGGCCGGCAAGTCGGCAATCGCGTACAGCTTGGCCAGCACGTCCTCTGGCGGATAGATGCCTGGGTCGGCGGTGATTTCTTTATCGACCAATGCGGTGGCGGCCGCGTTACCGTTCGGGAAGCGTACGGCGTTGGTGATTTCAGCCATGATTTCCGGCTTCTGCAGGAAGGTCATGAACTTGTAGGCGCCTTCGACGTTTTCGGCATCTTTAGGGATGGCGACCATGTCGTAGAAGCTGCCCGCACCTTCTTTCGGAATGTTGTAGCTGACTTTCACCTTGTCACCGGCTTCAGCCGCGCGGGACTTGGCCTGGTAGATGTCACCCGAGTAACCCACGGCCACGCAGATGTTGCCGTTGGCCAGGTCGGAGATGTACTTGGACGAGTGGAAGTAGCCCACCGAAGGACGAATCTTCAGGAACAGTGCTTCGGCTTCGGCCAGTTGTTTTTTGTCCTGGCTGTCGGTTGGATAGCCCAGGTAGTGCAACGCCACCGGAATCATCTCGGTTGGCGAATCGAGGAAGCTGATACCGCACGACTTCAACTTGGCGGCGTTTTCAGGTTTGAACAGCAGGTCCCAGGAATTGGTTGGCGCATCGGCACCCAGTGCAGCCTTGACCTTTTCGGCGTTGAAGCCGATACCGATCGAACCCCACATGTACGGGAACGCGTGTTCGTTGCCCGGGTCACTTACCGATACTGCTTTAAGCAGGTCAGGGTTCAGGTTCTTCCAGTTAGGCAGCTTGGACTTGTCGAGCTTCTGGTAAACGCCGGCCTTGATCTGCTTGGCCAGGAAGTTGTTCGACGGTACGACGATGTCGTAGCCGGACTTGCCTGCCAGCAACTTGGCTTCCAGGGTTTCGTTACTGTCGAATACGTCGTAAACAACCTTGATCCCCGACTCGGCTTCGAACTTCTTGACGGTATCCGGTGCGATGTAATCGGACCAGTTGTACACGTGAAGAACCTTGTCGTCCGCCTGAACTGCGCCCGCCATCACGCCCATCAGGGACATGGCGAGGAGGGTCTTGCCAGCTATCTTCATACCTAATGCCTTCATGGGTAATGCTCCAATTATTCTTTTTAACCACGTTCTTGTTAACCAAGAGCCAGCGGCCTATTCCTGGGCAACTAAAACAACCGGTAGTCTGGCAAGATCCAAGGCAGGCTTTCAAGGAAAGACCCATCCTTTGTTTGCGCTGAGCGAAATGCGAACTTCGCACCCCGCTCAGAGCCTAGCACTTAGCCCTGCAATGCACTCAGGGTCAGGTCCAGACACTTGCGTGCCTTGGTCACCAACTCATCGATTTCAGCCGGTGTAATCACCAGTGGCGGAGCGATGATCATGGTGTCGCCGACGGCGCGCATGATCAGGCCGTTTTCGAAGCAGAACGTGCGGCAAATCATGCCAGCGCCTTTGCCTTCGTAACGCTTGCGAGTGGCCTTGTCCTGCACCAGCTCGATCGCCCCCAGCAGACCCACCCCACGCACTTCCCCCACCAATGGGTGATCGTTCAGTTCTCGTAGGCGACTCTGCAAATAGGGTGCCGTTTCTGCATGAACGCGCTCGATAATTTTTTCTTCGCGCAGGATGCGGATGTTCTCCAGTGCCACCGCAGCAGCCACCGGGTGCCCGGAATAGGTGAAGCCGTGGTTGAAATCGCCACCTTCGTTGAGCACCGCAACCACTTCGTCACGCACGATCAGGCCACCCATCGGGATGTAGCCGGACGTCAGGCCTTTGGCGATGGTCATCATGTCGGGTTTGAGGTCGTAGAAATCGCTACCGAACCACTCACCGGTGCGGCCGAACCCACAGATCACTTCGTCCGCCACGAACAGAATGTCGTACTTGGCGAGGATTTCCTTGATGCGCGGCCAGTAGGTGTCTGGCGGAATGATCACGCCACCGGCACCCTGGATCGGCTCGGCGATAAAGGCACCGACGTTGTCCACGCCGACTTCCAGAATCTTCTCTTCCAGCTGATTGGCCGCCCAGATACCGAACTCTTCCGGTGTCATCTTGCCGCCTTCAGCAAACCAGTACGGCTGCGCGATGTGGACAATGCCCGGAATCGGCAAGTCGCCTTGTTCGTGCATGTACGTCATGCCACCCAGGCTCGCGCCGGCCACGGTGGAACCGTGATAACCGTTCTTGCGGCTGATGATGACTTTCTTCTTCGGCTGGCCCTTGATCGCCCAGTAGTGACGAACCATACGCAGCATGGTGTCGTTGCCTTCGGAGCCGGAACCGGTGAAGAACACGTGGTTCATGCCTTGTGGCGCGATGTCGGAGATGGCTTTGGCCAGTTCCAGCACCGGCGGGTGAGCCGTCTGGAAAAACAGGTTGTAGTAAGGCAGTTCGCGCATTTGTTTGCTGGCGGCATCGGCCAGTTCATCGCGGCCGTAGCCGATCGCCACGCACCACAGGCCGGCCATGCCGTCGAGGATCTTGTTGCCTTCGCTGTCCCAGAGGTAAACGCCCTTGGCGTTGGTGATGATCCGTGGGCCTTTCTCTTTCAGCTGCTTGAAGTCGCTGAACGGGGCCAGGTGGTGATCGTTGCTCAGGGTTTGCCATTCACGGGTTTTCGGGTTGTTGCTGGTCATGCGAATCTCCTTAAAAAAATCAGGTGAAAGCGCCGCCCAATAACGGCGGCGCCCGGCGCATCAGACGGCGAAGAGCAGGAATTCCCGCTCCCACGAACTGATCACGCGCTTGAAGTTTTCATGCTCGGCCCGCTTGACCGCGACGTAGCCAGTGATGAATTTCTTGCCCAGGTATTTCTCGATGGTCGCGCTGTGTTCCATGCGTTCCAGCGCGTCTTCGATGGTCAGTGGCAGGCGCAGGTTGCGGCGTTCATAGCCACGGCCCACCACCGGCGCACTCGGGTTCAAGCCTTCGACCATGCCGATGTAACCGCAGAGCAGGCTCGCGGCAATCGCCAGGTACGGGTTGGCGTCGGCGCCCGGCAGGCGGTTTTCCACCCGACGGTTTTGCGGCCCGGCATCCGGAACCCGCAGGCCCACGGTACGGTTCTCTTCGCCCCACTCCACGTTCACCGGTGCCGAGGTGTCCGGCAGGAAGCGGCGGAACGAGTTGACGTTCGGGGCGAACAGCGGCAACAGCTCGGGGATCAGTTTCTGCAAACCACCGATGTGGTGCAGGAACAGCTGGCTCATGCTCCCGTCTTCGTTGGAGAAGACGTTCTTGCCGGTCTCGATGTCGATGATGCTCTGGTGCAAGTGCATCGCACTGCCCGGCTCGCCGGTCATCGGCTTGGCCATGAACGTCGCCGCCACGTCGTGCTTGAGCGCGGCTTCGCGCATGGTGCGTTTGAACACCAGGATCTGGTCGGCCAGGGACAGGGCATCGCCGTGACGGAAGTTGATTTCCATCTGCGCCGTGCCGTCCTCGTGGATCAGCGTGTCGAGGTCCAGTTCCTGCAATTCGCACCAGTCGTAGACGTCTTCGAACAGCGGATCGAATTCGTTCGCCGCTTCAATCGAGAACGACTGGCGACCGGTTTCCGGGCGACCGGAACGGCCAACCGGCGGTTGCAGCGGGAAGTCCGGGTCTTCGCAGCGCTTGGTCAGGTAGAACTCCATTTCTGGCGCCACGATCGGCTGCCAGCCCTTGTCGGAATAGAGTTTCAGCACCTTTTTGAGCACGTTGCGCGGCGACAGCTCGATCGGGTTGCCTTGCTTGTCGTAGGTGTCGTGGATCACCTGAGCGGTGGGCTCGATGGCCCAGGGCACAAGGAATACCGCGTTCTGGTCGGGGCGGCAGATCATGTCGATGTCGGCCGGGTCGAGCAGTTCGTAATAGATGTCGTCTTCGACATAGTCGCCGGTCACGGTCTGCAACAGAACGCTCTCGGGCAGGCGCATGCCTTTCTCGGCAATGAACTTGTTGGTCGGCGAAATCTTGCCCCGGGTGATCCCGGTCAAGTCGGCGATCATGCATTCGACTTCTGTGATCTTGTGGTCTTTCAACCAATCGGTGAGCTGGTCGAGGTTGTTACTCATAAATGCCTCTTAGGCTTGGTTTCCTGACTCTTATAAGTCAGGCGTTGTTTAACGCATCGGCGTCGCGTTGTAATGCGCGCTTACGACAGGCATCGCCAAATGCCTGGAAGATCGCAAGGTAATCCGGGTTTGAGCTTACCTGCCATTCGGGATGCCATTGCACTCCTAAAGCAAAACCCTTGCCCTGCGGGACCGAGACAGCCTCGATCAACCCGTCAGGAGCCAAGGCCTCGACGCAAAGGCCCGGCGCCAGACGTTCAACGCCCTGACCATGAATCGAATTGACCTGTATCTCGCTCGCCAGGCCCAGACCTGCGAGCACACCACCCGGTTGAATGTGCACCGGGTGACTTGGCGCATACTGTCCTTCAAGCGGTAGGCTATCGTCTTCACGGTGATCCATGAATGGACCGGCTTCGTGGACTTTTTGATGCAGGCTGCCGCCGAACGCCACATTCATTTCCTGGAAGCCGCGGCAAATACCGAGTACGGGAATGCCGGCCTCGACTGCGGCGCGGATCAACGGGAGGGTGGTGGCATCGCGTGCAGAATCATGTGCAGTGCCCGGCACGCTGGCTGGGCCGCTATAGTGAAACGGTTCTATATTGGAAGGAGAGCCTGTAAAGAGGATGCCATCCAGACCGTCCAGAATATCGGACGGTGCCAGCAAATCGGCCAGGGACGGAAGAATCACCGGCAGGCCCTTGGCCGCTGAAGCCACGGCGCGGACGTACTTGTCGCCACTGATGTGATAAGCATGCAGACCGATCTGCTTAGAGCAGGCGGTGACGCCGATTAACGGCAGGCGAGACATGAAGCACCCCGGTATTATTGGTGTTATGGGTTTGAATCGAGCTTAGCCTTGTTCATTTTTTTACACAACACCCCCGTAAAAAATACAACACGGCCCGCTCAAGCCCGCAGGCGCTAAATCGCTCAAAGGCATAAAAACGCCCCAAAGTGCCTCAAAAAAGCCCCAAGGGTGCTTTTTTAGGGCAAAAAAGGCCTCGCTTGACTTCGGCATGCCGTTCGGGTTGACTGGAATCCGAAGAGATCAATGATTGATATTTTTAACAACAAAGGTGTTGCATCATGTCGGTACCCCCGCGTGCCGTTCAGCTTAACGAAGCGAACGCGTTCCTTAAGGAACATCCTGAGGTTCTGTACGTTGACCTTCTGATTGCGGATATGAATGGTGTGGTGCGCGGCAAGCGCATTGAACGCACCAGCCTCCACAAGGTTTACGAGAAAGGCATCAACCTGCCGGCCTCTCTATTTGCTCTGGATATCAATGGCTCGACGGTGGAAAGCACCGGCCTGGGCCTGGACATCGGCGATGCTGACCGAATCTGCTATCCAATCCCTGACACCCTGTGCAACGAGCCTTGGCAGAAGCGCCCTACCGCGCAACTGTTAATGACCATGCACGAACTCGAAGGTGATCCTTTCTTCGCCGACCCGCGCGAAGTCCTGCGACAAGTCGTAGCCAAGTTTGACGAGATGGGCCTCACCATCTGCGCCGCGTTCGAACTGGAGTTCTACCTGATCGACCAGGAGAACGTGAACGGTCGCCCACAACCGCCTCGCTCGCCGATCTCCGGCAAACGCCCGCATTCGACACAGGTTTACCTGATCGACGACCTCGACGAATACGTCGACTGCCTCCAGGACATTCTGGAAGGCGCGAAAGAGCAAGGCATCCCTGCCGACGCGATCGTCAAGGAAAGTGCCCCGGCGCAGTTCGAAGTGAACCTGCACCACGTTGCCGACCCGATCAAGGCCTGCGACTACGCGGTCCTGCTCAAGCGTCTGATCAAAAACATCGCCTACGACCATGAGATGGACACCACCTTCATGGCCAAGCCTTACCCGGGCCAGGCGGGCAACGGTCTGCATGTCCACATCTCGATTCTTGATAAAGATGGCAAAAACATTTTTGCCAGTGAGGATCCCGAGCAGAACGCCGCACTGCGTCACGCGATCGGCGGTGTGCTCGAGACCCTACCGGCGCAGATGGCTTTCCTCTGCCCGAACGTCAACTCCTACCGTCGTTTCGGCGCACAGTTCTACGTGCCGAACGCACCGTGCTGGGGTCTGGACAACCGTACTGTTGCGGTACGTGTGCCAACCGGTTCCGCCGACGCGGTCCGTCTGGAACACCGTGTTGCCGGCGCCGATGCCAACCCGTACCTGCTGATGGCTTCGGTCCTGGCAGGCGTGCATCACGGCCTGACCAACAAGATCGAGCCGGGCGCACCCGTGGAAGGCAACTCCTACGAGCAGAACGAGCAAAGCCTGCCGAACAACCTGCGCGATGCATTGCGCGAGCTGGACGACAGCGAAGTCATGGCCAAGTACATCGATCCGAAATACATCGATATCTTCGTCGCGTGTAAAGAGAGCGAGCTGGAGGAGTTCGAACACTCCATCTCCGACCTCGAGTACAACTGGTACCTGCATACCGTGTAAGCGGTTGCAGTAAAAACAACGCCATCGGTCGTCAAGGCCGATGGCGTTTTTTTATGGCCGCCTGCGGCGGTTCGCGGGCAAGCCTCGCTCCTACAGGTATGCGTTTGATTTTCCGTAGGAGCGAGGCTTGCCCGCGAAGGCGTCCGACAAGACAACATCAAACCCTGCTCGTACAATGCCCGCTGCCCCGCAGGAGACTTCGATGACCCGACTCGCCACCCCACGCAAACCCCGCGCTCGCAGCCAGGCCCGGATCGATTCGATACTCGATGCCGCCCGCACGCTGCTGGCTGCCGAGGGCGTGGCCAGCCTGTCGATCTATAGCGTCGCCGAACGCGCGGAGATCCCACCCTCCTCCGTCTACCACTTCTTTGCCAGCGTCCCGGCGCTGCTCGAAGCCCTGACGGCCGATGTCCATGCTGCGTTCCGTGCCTGCCTGCAAGCGCCCATCGACCACGAAGCCCTGAACGGCTGGCGCGATCTGTCGCGACTGGTGGAACAACGCATGCTCGCGATCTACAGCGAAGACGCCGCCGCCCGCCAGCTCATTCTTGCCCAGCACGGGCTGACTGAAGTCACCCAGGCCGACCGTCAGCACGACATCGAACTCGGCGACCTGATGCACAAACTCTTCGATCACCACTTCGAATTGCCGAAGCTTCCGACCGATGTCGATGTGTTCGCCCTGGCCATGGAGCTCGGCGACCGCGTCTATGCGCGTTCGGTGCAGCAACATGGGCAGATCACGCCACGCATGGCTGAGGAAGGGATGCGGGTATTCGACGCCTACCTGGGCCTGTATTTGCCGCCCTACCTGTCCAAGCGCGACGCATAACGCAACGAGGTGTTCATGGCGCACGTTCCAGACAACTACCTTGGCGTGTGGCAACGACGCCTGATCAAATTCCAGTCGGGGCGCGTCGACAGCGAAACAGCCGTGTACTGGCTGCAAACCCCGCGCTTGTTTGCCGACCTGCGCATCCCGCCTGCCCCGCTTCCGGTCTTGCCGCTGGAGCAACAGAATCACGCGGACCTGCTGACCCTGAGCGAACAAAAAGGCTTCGCCGGCGTAACCGAGGTCAACGGCGATATTTGCCAGTGGCATCGCAAACTCGACTACCAGCCCGTCAGCACCGAAGAAGACATCGGGCGCATGCATTTCGAAACCAGCGAACGCCTGGTCGAAACCGCCCTGGACGACAGCTACTACGAGATCTGGGAGCGGCTGCCGGACTCTCGCGGCACCTGTCGCGGTCAGTGGTTACAGGCGGTCGATGATCCGACGCGCGTTGCCTGCCTGGTGCTGGCCGGTGACTACTTTCTGTTCGCCGCCAGCCGCGCGGTCGCGCTGAATCCCGGCGGCCATTTGCGTGAACACATTGATGGGGCAACCGCACCGCAACAGCTTGCCTGCGAACTCTCTTTCGGTCGCCACCATGCCGGGCAAACCCCGTGGCACATCGACTATTCCACACTGCCCATACAGACCGGCCAGCCACTGTTGCCGGCAGACATCGATCCAAACGCCAGCGAGCTATTCAGCGACCCACGTTTGCTGTTTTCACTCGGCACCTACGCGCCCGCCGTCGGTTGGCGCTGCGCGCCCGAGCCCTGAACACCCGCGCATAAAAAACCCCGAAGGGCTTACACCCTTCGGGGTCGTTGTTTGCGCACGCGCTTACAACTTGGCGATCGACACCTCGGTGGATTTCACAAACGCGATCACTTCGCTGCCGACCACCAGCTCCAGCTCTTTCACCGAGCGAGTGGTGATCACCGAGGTGACGATGCCGGAAGCGGTCTGTACGTCGATTTCGGACAGTACGTCGCCGAGTACGATTTCCTTGATGGAGCCTTTGAACTGGTTACGAACGTTGATGGCTTTGATCGTCATGATGTTGATTCCTGTCGCTGGATAAGGCTTGAGTTATTGAGCCCAACGCAATTGCGTGGGCAATGGTGAAACAGGTTCCGGTGCCGGCGGTTCGCCGGGCAACGCCAGCACGCGATTGAGGACTTCGGTTTCCAGTGCCGCCAGCCGATGGGAGCCGCGAACCCGGGGGCGCGGCAGCTCAACGTGCAGGTCGAGGCCGACTTCGCCCTCTTCGATCAGGATCACCCGGTCGGCAATCGCTACCGCTTCACTGACATCGTGGGTGACCAGCAACACGGTAAAACCGTGCTTCTGCCAGAGCCGTTCGATCAGCTGCTGCATTTCAATTCGGGTCAGTGCATCCAGCGCGCCCAGCGGTTCGTCCAGCAACAGCAACCGCGGTTGATGGATCAGCGCGCGGGCCAGGGCCACACGTTGCTTCTGGCCACCGGACAAGGCGGCCGGCCATTCATTGGCGCGGTCGGCCAGACCGACCGACTCCAAGGCTTCCAGCGCTTGCGGACGCCAGTTGCCCTTGAGCCCGAGGCCGACGTTGTCGATGACCTTTTTCCAGGGCAGCAAACGCGCTTCCTGGAACATCAATCGAGTGTCTTCCCGCGCCTCACTCAGCGGCGCGGAACCGGCCAGCAATTCACCGCCCGTGGGTTTGTCGAGACCGGCGAGCAAGCGCAGCAAGGTACTTTTGCCGCAACCGCTACGACCGACCACGGCGACAAACTGACCGGCCGGGATGTGCAGATCGATCTCGCGCAGCACTTGCCGCGCGCCGAAGGTTTTTTGCAGCTTGCGCACTGCCAGCGGAATCCCGCGCAGCAGGCGTAGAGGTTGTTGAGCCGTCATGCCGCACCTCCTTTAACAACCTGATAGGCCGGGTGCCAGCGCAACCACACGCGTTCAAGTCCACGGGCCGCGAGGTCGGCGAGTTTGCCGAGTACCGCGTACATAAGAATCGCCAGTACCACCACGTCGGTCTGCAAGAACTCCCGGGCATTCATTGCCAGGTAGCCGATGCCGGAGCTGGCGGAAATGGTTTCCGCGACGATCAACGTCAGCCACATGAAGCCCAGCGCGAACCGCACACCGACCAGAATCGAAGGCAGCGCCCCCGGCAGAATCACCTGACGGAACAGGCTGAAACCGGACAAGCCATAACTGCGGGACATTTCCACCAGCGCCGGATCAACGTTGCGGATGCCGTGATAGGTGTTGAGGTAGATCGGGAACAACGTGCCCAATGCCACCAGGAAAATCTTCGCCGACTCATCGATGCCGAACCACAGGATCACCAGCGGAATCAGCGCCAGGTGTGGCACGTTGCGGATCATCTGCACCGAACTGTCGAGCAGGCGTTCGCCCCATTTCGACAGGCCGGTGATGAAGCCCAAGGTCAGACCGATGCTGCCGCCGATGGCGAAACCCAGCGCTGCACGCCAGCCGCTGATCGCCAGGTGAGTCCAGATTTCGCCGCTGCGCACCAGGCTGACGCCGGCTTCGATGACCGCGATCGGCGCCGGCAGAATCCGTGTCGACAACCAGCCCGCCGACACCGACAACTGCCACACCGCCAGCAGCAAAACAGGTAACGCCCAGGGCGCGAGGTTATGGATAAGTTTCTTCATGGCGCGCCTCAGCTCTGCGACGCGGCTTTGGGGAGAATGTCGTTGGCGACCATCTCACCAAACGGGCTGACGTAACCGGCGCTTTTCGGCAACTCCGGACGTTCGATGTCCAGGTGCGGGAACAGCAATTCGGCGACGCGGTAAGACTCTTCCAGGTGTGGATAACCGGAGAAGATGAACGTGTCGATGCCCAGGTCCGCGTATTCCTTCACGCGAGCAGCCACGGTCGGACCGTCGCCCACTAATGCTGTACCGGCACCGCCACGCACCAGACCGACACCGGCCCACAGGTTGGGGCTGACTTCCAGATTGTCACGGCTGCCGCCATGCAGCGCGGCCATGCGTTGCTGGCCCACCGAGTCGAAGCGCGCCAGAGAAGCCTGGGCGCGAGCGATGGTGTCGTCGTCCAGATGAGAGATCAGTCGATCCGCCGCTTGCCAGGCTTCGGCATTGGTTTCACGAACGATCACGTGCAAGCGAATGCCGAAGCGCACGGTACGCCCGAGCTTCGCGGCTTTGGCGCGCACTTGTTCGATCTTCTCGGCAACGGCGGCCGGTGGTTCGCCCCAGGTCAGGACCATCTCGACCTGCTCTGCCGCGAGGTCTTGCGCCGCTTCCGAAGAACCACCGAAGTACAGCGGCGGACGCGGTTGCTGGATCGGCGGGTAGAGCAACTTCGCGCCCTTTACGCTGATGTGCTGACCGTCGTAATCGACGGTTTCGCCCTCCAGTACGCGGCGCCAGATACGGGTGAATTCCACCGAGGCTTGATAGCGTTCTTCGTGAGTCAGGAACAAACCGTCGCCGGCCAATTCTTCCGGATCACCGCCGGTTACCAGATTGAACAACGCACGGCCGCCGGACAGGCGATCCAGCGTCGCAGCCTGACGCGCGGCCACCGTAGGGGAAATGATCCCGGGGCGTAGCGCGACGAGGAATTTCAAACGCTGGGTCACCGGGATCAGCGACGCGGCCACCAGCCACGAGTCTTCGCAGGAGCGCCCGGTGGGTATCAGCACCCCGCCAAAGCCCAGACGATCCGCTGCTTGCGCGACTTGTTGCAGATAACCGTGGTCGACAGCGCGAGCGCCTTCGGCGGTGCCAAGGTAGTGGCCGTCGCCGTGGGTAGGCAGGAACCAGAAGATATTGAGGCTCATGGAGTGGACTCCTTAGGAAATCGAATTACTGCGCTTGGGCAACGGCCGCCGGAGGCGTCCAGATCACGTCTTTGATACTCAGCGGCTTTGGAATCAGCTTGAGCTGATAGAAGGTGTCGGCAATTTTCTGTTGCGCGGCGACCACTTCAGGGGTGAGGAACAGCGCACCGTAGCCCTGGCGTTTCATCGAGGTCAGGGTGATGTCCGCTGGCAGGCCAATCAGTGGCGAAACTTGTTTGGTCACGTCTTCAGGATTGGCCTTGGACCATTCGCCGACGGCGCGCACTTCTTCCACAAGGGTCTTGATCACCTCAGGGTTTTTCTGCGCATAAGGCTTGGTCGCGAGGTAGAACTGATGGTTGTCGACGATGCCTTGGCCATCACGCAGAGTGCGTGCCTGCAACTGTTGTTCGGCGGCGGCCTGGTACGGGTCCCAGATCACCCAGGCATCGACGCTGCCACGTTCGAACGCAGCGCGGGCATCGGCCGGCGGCAGGAATACGGTCTGGATGTCGGTGTATTTGAGGCCGGCATCTTCCAGTGCGCGGACCAACAGGTAGTGCACGTTGGAGCCTTTGTTCAGGACGACTTTCTTGCCCTTGAGGTCCTGCACCGATTTGATCGCCGAGTCCTTCGGCACCAGGATCGCTTCGCTGTGGGGCGCTGGTGGTTCGTAGGCGACATAGAGCAGATCGGCGCCGGCTGCTTGAGCGAATACGGGGGGAGTTTCACCTGTAACGCCGAAGTCGATGGAGCCGACGTTCAGGCCTTCGAGCAGCTGCGGGCCGCCGGGAAATTCAGTCCATTGCACGTCCACGCCTTGGGCGGCGAGGCGTTTTTCCAAAGTGCCTTTGGCTTTGAGCAGCACCAAAGTGCCGTACTTTTGATAACCGATCCGAAGCGTCTCGGCTTGAGCTTGAGTAATGGCGCCGAAGGTTACAGCCGCAGCAAACAGAGCGACCAGACCACGACGCAAAATGACAGTGCGCATGGCGCTCTCCTTTTTGCAGTTGGGTTTTGGCTGCACCTGCTTGGCCGTTGGCGGCTGAGTAAGGTGAGTACTTCAAATTGGGGTAAGGCTTAAATGCTCCAGCGAGCACTCAACAAACGTTCATTCAACAGATTCGGATCGATCGGCTTGGGCCGTCGCGCCATGGCGCTGAAAAACAGCTCCAGCGATTCATTCAGTCTTTCTTCCAGCTCCGGTGCCAACTGCGCCTGGACGCTGCCTTCGCCGTAAGCGATCTGGCTGTCTACGGCGAAAATCCCGTGGAGCATTTCCTGGGCTTTCAATGCCGACAACACTGGCTTGAGCGCGTAATCCACCGCCAGCATGTGGGCGATGCTGCCGCCGGTGGCCATTGGCAAAACCACTTTGTGGGCCAGGGCACGTTCGGGCAGCAGGTCCAGCACGGTTTTCAATGCGCCGGAGAACGACGCTTTGTAGACCGGCGTGGCGATCAGCAGGCCATCGGCGTTTTCAATCTGTTGCAGCAGGTCGATCACCTTCGGGCTGTCGAAGCGTGCATGCAGCAAGTCTTCGGCCGGGAAGTCCCGCACCTGGTAACTCACCACTTCCACACCTTGCTCCTGCAACCAGCGTTGGGAGCGCTCCAGCAGCACCCCGGAACGGGAGCGTTGGCTGGGACTGCCACCGAGTGAGACGACCAGCATTCAGACGATTCCTTGAACGGTGTTGGCGATTCGCGGCTTGCGATCTCGCTTTGATGGAAGTGACCTTAACAGGTGATTGTTATATCCATAAATCATATTTATTCATTTGGTTATTCGTTATAGATCTATATGAAATGGCTTTTCCCGGGCAAAAAAACAGGCCGTAAAAACGGCCTGAAATCCCCTGCTTGGTGGATACGGTTCAATCTGAATTTTGCGGCGCCTGGTATGCCGTCATCGCGAGCAAGCGCTCTCAAACATTCCCGACTATTTCAAGTTGCTTGAAGCTGGAATGGCTATAGATTGCTAGCGAAGTTGTAGATGTCGCAGACAGCGCTGTGATGAAGCTCCGGCAGAGCGGCCTCAAAGATGACGTCTGCGTCATGGACGATGCCGTTGACCGTACGACTGATCACACTAACGCCGGCGTGAGCGAGTTTGCGGGCGTACACAAGTCCTTCGTCGCGCACGGAGTCGAGTTCGTTGGTGGAAATGACGTGTGGTGGCAGGCCCGTCAAGTCGGCCTCGGTCGCGTGGTAAGGCCAGGCCAGTGGATTGCGGCGGTTGGCGCAGTCAGGGTCGTAGAGACTGGCCAGGGCCCGACTAGTGGCGAGGCTGGTGAAGTACTGGTCGTTTTCCAGCAAGGAGGGCAGTTCGCGCGACTGGTCCTCCACGCTCCAGTCATAGGCACCAGAAATGTGTGGCGCGAGTGCATATACCCCGTCCAACAGGGTGAGCAGGCCATCCCGCTTGGCCTTGAGGGCGGTGGCAAGGGCCAGGTTGCCGCCGCCGGAGTCGCCAACTACGACGATCTTGCTCACACCGAGCTTATCGCGCCGAGCGTCGGCCCACTGCAGAGCACTGAAGCTGTCGTTGAGGCCGGCCGGAAATGGGTGGGGGCCAAGTTTTCCCGCACCGTTACGAAAGTCGACACCGACCACGATCAGGCCAGTGGCGGCCAACTGATCGGCCCAGCGCAGATGAAGCGGGTTGTCCATGCTCAGCAGAACCATCCCACCAGAGTGCAGGTAGATAACACCGGGCATGAGACCGGCGGACTCGGCAGGGCGGTGTATGTAAAGCCTGATCGTGTTGCCGTCTACACCGGTAATCGTCTCGACAGTGCGCGTCACCCCGGTAATGGGTGGCAGACCCGAGGTGACCGCGCTGTAGAGTTGCTCGAAGCCAGCTTCAGCCTCAGCCCCCCATTCAAACAGGGCCGTCCTCGAGTCGGTGGCAGTGACGGGCGGCAGCGTAGCGTGCTTGTCCATACCGAATGCGGCCATCGCTGTAACCAGTCGAGCGTTGCTTCGCGGATCGGAGCCAAAGTCGGTGGCAGGATCGCCGAGACGACCGGGCAACGAAAGCTGAACCAGGGTGCGGTCATGCGTTGTTGTCATGAGCTTGCCCTACAGGTGCGGTTGCGTTGGGTGTCGAATCAGGCGCGCCCGAGCGCGTGAGCGATAAGAACCGTGTCGGCAGTCTGCTGGAGACGAATAAGCTGACCATCACGCAGGGTGAAAATATGCACGAACCGGGAGGTGAATTGGTTACCGCCGTCCTTGGTAACACCGTGATAACGACCCAGTGCGATGACGTGGTCTCCAATCTCGAAGAACTCGTCACCTTCGGCCCAGAATTCGGTGAAGTCGCCGAAGAAGGAGAAAAAGTCGTTAATGATGTTGTCAAGGCCGTTATAGACGCCGCCCTTCGGGAAACCGACGGCAATGTCCCACACGGCATCTTGTGCAATAACCGCTCGAATGACGTCCATATCACCTTTGGAATTGTACATGCGCTGGACGACGTCAATCTGCGCAGAGCTGGCGGTGCTAGTCATGGTGTTCCCTCGTCTGTAGTGCAGTCTGTAGTCAGGAGTTGCGCGAGTAAGTCAGCTAACGCATTGATAATTTTCCGGTAAAGCCATGCGTGCTCCAGTTGCCAGGCCTTAACTCACTCCACGCGCAGGTCAGTCATCATTTGCACACAATGTGAGCACACACAAATGGAATGCAAGCAGACGCCGCTGAATACAAGCCCAGTCGCAGATATTCTGGGTACGAGAGATGC
The DNA here is from genome assembly GCF_900187425.1 of Pseudomonas sp. Irchel s3h14. Taxonomy (GTDB): domain Bacteria; phylum Pseudomonadota; class Gammaproteobacteria; order Pseudomonadales; family Pseudomonadaceae; genus Aquipseudomonas. The sequence continues at coordinate 431,955 of NZ_FYDJ01000001.1, read as the reverse complement.
TCCAGTCGCAATTAATCTGAGCTAAAAATAGCGCAGATTGCGAGCATGGCCGTTTTCAAATGCAATGGTTTACCTGTTCGGCTGTGGCGTCAGACGCAGGTACGGCTTCACCGCGCGATAGCCCTTGGGAAAGCGTTTGTTGATTTCGTCTTCGTCCTTGAGCGACGGCACGATCACCACTTCATCACCGTCCTGCCAGTTGGCCGGGGTGGCCACCTTGTAGTTGTCGGTGAGTTGCAGTGAGTCGATCACCCGCAGAATTTCATGGAAGTTACGGCCGGTGCTCGCCGGGTAGGTGATGGTCAGCCGCACCTTCTTGTTCGGGTCGATCACAAACAGCGAGCGCACGGTCAGGGTGTCGTTGGCATTGGGATGGATCAGGTCGTAGAGGTCCGAGACCTTGCGGTCGGCGTCGGCAAGGATCGGGAAGTTGACGAGGGTATTCTGGGTTTCGTTGATGTCTTCGATCCACTTGTGGTGCGAGTCCACCGGGTCCACGGACAGGGCAATGGCTTTCACACCGCGCTGGGCGAATTCGTCCTTGAGCTTGGCAGTGAAGCCCAATTCGGTGGTGCACACCGGGGTGAAGTCCGCCGGGTGGGAAAACAGCACGCCCCAGCTATCGCCCAGCCATTCGTGGAAACGGAGGGTGCCGGCGCTGGAATCCTGTTCAAAATCGGGGGCGATATCGCCCAGTCTGAGGCTCATGGTGCTGCTCCTGGTGAGTGCTTGTTGAGGTCAACTGTGCCTGCATTTTTTATTCATTAAAAAGAATAGATATCGATTTGTTTAGATCGTAAATGAATATTAAAAATGTGTTCACTGGACCTCGGCGGCGATCGGGACGATCATCGCCCACAAGGTTCGAGAAGGCCTTGAGTTGCTGCACAAAGAGGGAAACTTCGAGGAGGGTTTACGGGGGTGAGCCTGACTTGAAAACGCAAAAGCCCCGCCCGGCGAGATGCCGGGCGGGGCTTTTTTTACTTCAGTTACGCGAGTGCTATTACAACAGCGGGATCGAGTAGCTGACGATCAGACGGTTTTCGTCCTGCGAACGAGTGTTCGGCAGGTCGGTACGCCACATCGCGTTTTTCCACATCAAACCAAGGTTTTTCAGCGGGCCTTCTTGTACGACGTAAGCCAGAGTCAGGTCGCGTTCCCACTCGGAAGCACCGTTAGCCAACTCGCCACTGCGAGCGTTGACGGTATCAATTTCATCACCTTTCAGGTAGACCACACCGGCCGTCAGACCTGGGACACCGACCTTGGCAAAGTCATACGAGTAGCGTGCTTGCCAAGTGCGCTCGCCGGCACGGGCGAACTTCTGGATCTGCATGTCGGTAGTCAGGTAAGCCGAAGCGCCGTCACCCTGGTTCAAGTAAGGGAAGTCGCTGCTACCGTTGCTGACCTGATAGCCGCCGCCGAAGGTGTGGCCGGCAACGGTATACAGGAACAGGCCGCTATACAGGTTGTTGTCGACCTTACCTTTACCGTTTGGCGCATTGTAGTTGCCAGCGGTGAAGTAGTTGGCGTCGTGACCGTTGGCACCGTCATCCCGGCTGTTGAAGTAGCGCAGGTCGGATTTCAGAACGCCCGGGCCGATTGCCCAGTTGTGAACCAGACCCAGGAAGTGCTGCTTGTAGAAATCTTCCAGGTTGCCGTAGTAGTACTGGGCAGTCAGGTCTTTGGTGATTTTGTAGTCACCGCCGCCGTAATAGAATTTGTTGCTGTCGCGACCAGCCGCAGTGCGACTGTTCGCACCAACAATCGACAACTCTTCGTTGTTGCTGGAGTTACGACCTTTGGCGTGCTCGATCTGACCACCGACCAGTGTAAGGTCCTTGATCTCGCCCGAAGTGATCTGACCGCCCTGGAAGGTTTGTGGCAGCAGACGACCGTCGTTGGTCACGATCACCGGCAGTTTTGGCTGCAAGGTACCCAGCTTCAGTTCGGTCTGGGAGATCTTGGCTTTGGCAGTCAGGCCCAGGCTGGAGAAATTATCAACCGCTTCGCCGTTGGACTTGCTCGGGAACACAGTGCCGCCATAAGCGTTACCAGGGGTGCCATTGGAGTTAACGTTGCCATTAGTGCCGCCGCCCGAATCCAGACGTACACCCAGCAGGCCGATGGCGTCGATACCGAAGCCGACAGTGCCTTGGGTATAACCGGAAGTGAAGCGCAGATCGAAGCCTTGGCCCCACTCTTCGTTTCTGCTTGGATCGGCAGTGCCGTCACGGTTATCCGTGTTGATGTAGAAGTTACGCAGCCCCAAAGTAGCTTTGCTGTCTTCGATGAAACCGGCGGCGCCTGCTTGCTGCGCCATAACCCCTACGGCCACAGCCAGGGCCAAGGTGGACTTGTTCATTTGTTTCGCTCCTATCGTTTCTAATTCTTGAGGTCCTGGGTCGAATGCCCTGGATCCTGAAATGCTCGGTTAGTGCCAGACCGTGTGACTACGGCGATGACCTGACCCTTGTGATTTTGGCCCGCATGATAAACACAAAAAGAATTATTTCATTATTTTTCATGCCATTCAGGAATATAGCTTCGCGCTACTACTCTGAGTCGGGACACAAGGTATCGGCTCGTAAGCCACCCACTTTAGGTGTTTGGCCTAAAAGCTAAAAAGAATAAAAAATTACTAAGTAAGCTCTATTTGGAATATTGAAAACCACAAAAAAGCCTCGCTTGCAGACGAGACTTTTTCTAATGGCTTTTACAGGAAGCTGTAGGTGTAGTTGAAGATCAGACGGGTCTGGTCAACATCGGGGTTGTTGGAGACTTCACTGCCACGGTAGACGCCATTACGCAACGTCACGCCGAAACCTTTGAGAGTGCCCTGCTGGATGGTGTAGTCGATCCGCATGTCACGTTCCCACTCGGACGAATCAGGGCCACTGCCGTTCGTTGCTTTGATGTTGTCGCCGTGCAGGTAGGCAATCGAGGTTTTCAGGCCCGGCACACCCAGCGCAGCGAAGTCATAGGAGTACTGGCCGAAGGTGGTGTTCTCACCGGCACGGACAAAACCGTTAATCATGGCGTCGGTGAACAGGTAGAAGCTCGCGCCTCCGTTCGCTTCCGGACGACCATTGCCATCAACAACGTTGCCCTGATTCAGGTAGACGAAACCGCCGTCATCGCTGACGCGCTGGTGACCGAGCAAGAAGGCATTGCCACCCAGGGTGTAGGTGAACATGGCGCTCCAGGTCTTGTTATCGACCTCGCCCGGGGTCTTGGCAAAACCGTTGTTGTTGTTGAAGCGGTAGCCGGCGTCGCCGTTCTTGCCATCGGAGCCGCTGTCAAAATAGCGCAGGTCTGTCTTGAAGGACTGGTTGGCGTCGATCGGAAAAACGTGAATCAGGCCAAGAAAGTCCTGCTTGTAGTAATCCTTCAGATTCGAGTGGTAGTACTGCAGGGTAAGGTCCTTGGTGACCTTCCAGTCAGCACCGGCGTAACGGAACTGGTTGCTGTCCTGAGTACCGCCAGCCACGGCCAGGCCGGTGGAGTTTGAAGAGGCGCGACCTGCTGAGTGTTCCAACTGACCCGCGTTGAGGGTCACGTTGTCGATTTCCTTCGAGGTGATGGTGCCACCGTCAAAGGTCTGCGGCAGCAGGCGGCTGTCGTTCGCTACCAGGATCGGCATGTTCGGTTGCAGAGCGCCACCCAGGTGGGCCTCGGTCTTCGAGAAGCGGGCCTTGACGTTGGCTGCCGCACGGCTCCACTCGTCCACGGCCGAACCATCGGTGTCGCTTGGGAAGAATGTGTTGTTGTTGGCTGGGTGGTGACCCTTGCCGCCGTCCAGATGGATACCCACGAGGGCCTGGGCATCGATACCGAAGCCGACAGTACCTTGGGTGAAACCGGACAGATAATCGAACTTGAGGCCTTCAGCGGTCTCTCTCTGATCTGTGCCGCCGCGCTCGCGGTTATCGTTGTTGTAATACATGGTGCGAGAACTGACGGAAGCTTTGCTGTCTTCGATGAAACCCGCGGCGCCGGCCTGCTGCGCCATAACCCCGACGGCCACAGCCACGCCCAGAGCCAAGGTGGACTTGTTCATTGTTTCGCTCCTCTCGTTTCTAATTCTTGTATTCCTGGTCCAGGGTCGTATGCCCGGGCTCCTAAGATCCGCGATTAGCGCCAGACCGTGAATCACAAGTCAATCGTAACTATGTGTGTCTACGACCATGGTCTAACCCCCAACAAATTCCTTCCTTGCCGGGCCATAAACCCAAAAAGAATCAACCAATTCTTTTTCATACCGTTTAGGAATTTAGCGACGCACTACCCCTTGAGCCGGGACACGGGCGCCGGCTCATAAGCTAATTCCTAAAGGGTATTTGTAAGCATTTTTTTAGATCGATTAGCTTTGATGCAATTCACGATCAATCCCTATCGAAAGGCAGCGCCATGACGACCAAACGCGCACTATCCGGCCCAATTGTTACAGTTTGTGTATCGCTAATAATTTCTTTTAGCGCTCACGCGGCGAACCTCACGATCGGTTATCAAACCGGTATCGACCCCAGCAAAGTCCCCCAGGCAGACGGACTGTACGAGAAAACCCTAGGCCAGAAAATTGACTGGCGTCGTTTCAATAGCGGCCCGGAAGTGGTTACTGCCATTGCTTCCGGCGATGTGCAGATTGGCAACCTCGGCTCCAGTCCGCTGGCGGCCGCTGCTTCGCGCAATCTGCCGATCGTTGCGTTCATTGTTTCCGCCCAGATCAACGCCGCTGAAGCACTCGTGGTACGCAACGGCAGTGGCATTGATAAACCGGAAGATCTGATCGGCAAGACCATCGCCACACCCTTCGTTTCAACCTCCCACTACAGTTTGCTGGGTGCGCTGAAGCACTGGGGCCTGGACGCCTCGAAAATCAAAGTGGTGAATTTGCAACCGGCGGAAATCGCGGCGGCGTGGAAGCGGGGTGACATCGATGGTGCGTTTGTCTGGTCACCCGCGCTGGGGGAAATTCGCAAGACCGGCAAGACCTTGACCGACGCGGCACAGGTCGGCCAATGGGGTGCACCGACCTTTGAAGTCTGGGTCGCGCGCAAGGATTACGCCGAGAAGCACCCAGAGGTTGTGGCCAAATTCGCCAAGGTCACGCTGGACTCGTTCGCCGACTATGCCGCGCATAAAGACAGCTGGACTGCTGACTCGGTACCTGTGCAGAAAATCGCCAAACTGACCGGTGCCAATGCCGTTGATGTGCCGGAGTTGCTGGCCGGTTCCACGTTCCCGGATGCGAAAGCCCAACAGACCACCGCGCTGCTGGACGGCGGCACGGCCAAGGCGATTGGCGAGACGGCGAAGTTCTTGAAGGAACAAGGGAAGATCGAGACGGTGCTGCCGGATTATTCGCCGTATGTCAGCGCGAAGTTTGTGCAGGATTGATGATCGTTCCCACGTCGAGGCGTCGAACCGTCTGGTGGGAATGCCTCAACGGACGCTCCGCGTTCGGCTTTAGATGGGACGCGGAGCGTCCCGGGCTGCATTCCCACGCAGAGCGTGGGAACGATCAGTTCAGAGGGTTTTTTCGAAGATCTTCGAATTACGCTGATAGTTGTACAGCGACGCCCGCGCTGATGGCAGGCGTTCAACACTGCTCGGCACAAACCCACGCTCGCGAAACCAGTGAGCGGTCCGGGTCGTCAGTACGAACAAGGTTTTCAGCCCCTGCGCCCGGGCGCGGGTTTCGATGCGCTCCAGCAACTCATCACCACGACCGCCATGGCGATACTCCGGGTTCACCGCCAGACACGCCAACTCCCCCGCATCCGAATCAGCGATCTGATACAGCGCCGCACACGCGATGATCATGCCTTCGCGCTCGACCACACTGAACTGCTCGATCTCACGCTCCAGCACCTCACGGGAACGCCGCACCAGAATGCCCTGCTCTTCCAGCGGGCTGATCAAATCCAGTAAACCACCGACGTCTTCGATCGCCGCTTCGCGCACAACCTCGAATTGCTCCTGGGCCACCAACGTACCGCCACCGTCACGGGTGAACAGTTCGGTCAGCAGCGCGCCGTCTTCGGCGTAGCTGACGATATGACTGCGAGCCACACCGCCGCGGCAGGCCTCAGCGGCCGCATCCAACAGCTCAGCCTGATAGTTGCTGCCCAGACGCTGCAGATGCGCCGGCACTTGTTGCGGACGCAACTCACGAACCAGGCGACCGTTTTCATCGATCAAACCCAGGTCGGCGCCGAACAACAGCAGCTTGTCCGCCCCCAGATCAATGGCGGCGCGGGTGGCGACGTCTTCGCAGGCGAGGTTGAAAATCTCACCGGTCGGCGAGTAACCCAGCGGCGACAGCAGCACGATGGAGCGCTCATCCAGCAGGCGATTGATGCCCTTGCGGTCAACCCGACGCACTTCGCCGGTGTGGTGATAGTCGACGCCTTCGAGCACACCGATCGGCCGCGCCGTGACCAGATTGCCGCTGGCCACCCGCAGGCGCGAGCCCTGCATTGGCGATGAAGCCATGTCCATGGACAGCCGCGCTTCGATGGCGATACGCAGCTGGCCCACCGCATCGATCACACACTCCAGCGTTGCGGCATCGGTGATGCGCATGCCGTGGTGGTAATGCGGGGTCAGGCCGCGCGCAGCCAGGCGGGTTTCAATTTGCGGACGGGAACCGTGAACCAGCACCAGTCGAACGCCCAGGCTGTGCAACAGCACCAGGTCGTGGACGATATTGCCGAAGTTCGGGTGCTCCACGCCGTCGCCGGGCAACATGACGACGAAGGTGCAATCGCGGTGGGCGTTGATGTAAGGCGAAGCGTGACGAAGCCAATTAACGTATTCGGGCATGAACCTGGGCCTGTAATAAATAGCAGCCAAAAAATGGGCGAAACAGAAAAACGCACAGCGGGCTGATGGTTATCGTCGGAACAGGCTTGGCGACACGCGCGCTCTCCTCATGGATACGGGTTTGGACACGGGCGATTTATACGAGAGGCGCCGGTGTCAGGCAGTAATGTTCAATCAGTTGACGTAATAGATGCACCGTAGGCTGCAAACGTGACATTTCGAGGTATTCCCCCGGTTGGTGCGCACAGGCGATGTCGCCAGGGCCGAGCACCAGTGTTTCGCAGCCAAGACGCTGAAGATAAGGCGCTTCGGTGCCGAACGCCACTGCTTCGGCACGATGGCCGGTGAGCTTTTCCGCGACCCGGACCAATTCTGCGTCCTCGGCCTGCTCGAACGGCGGCACTTCGGGGAACAGCGGCGCGTAATCGATCTTCACCTGATGCCACTCGGCAATGGGCTTGAGCTTCTGCAGAATCTCCGCGCGCAGGGCATTGGGGTCCATACCTGGCAATGGGCGCAGATCAAACTCCAGCGAACACTGGCCGCAAATACGGTTGGGATTATCGCCGCCATGGATGCAGCCGAAATTCAGGGTCGGCGTCGGCACGCTGAACTGTGGATTACGGAACTCACGCTGCCACGCCAACCGCAAACCGCGCAGCTCACCGATGGCGTCGTGCATGGCTTCGAGGGCGCTGTGGCCAAGGCGCGGATCCGAGGAGTGGCCGCTCTGGCCGAGGATGTCGATGCGCTCCATCATGATGCCTTTGTGCATGCGGATCGGCTTCAGCCCGGTCGGCTCGCCGATCACCGCCGCACGACCCAACGGCCGCCCGGCTTCGGCCAGAGCGCGAGCGCCGGACATCGAACTTTCTTCATCGCAGGTGGCGAGGATCAGCAGCGGTTGCTTGAACGGCTGATCGAGCAAGGGTATGACGGCTTCGATGGCCAGGGCGAAAAAGCCCTTCATGTCGCAACTGCCCAGACCCACCCAGCGGCCATCGACTTCGGTCAGCTTCAGCGGATCGGTCTGCCACAGCGCGCCATCGAACGGCACGGTGTCACTGTGACCGGCCAGCACCAGGCCACCGGGGCCGGAACCGAAACTGGCCAGCAGGTTGAATTTGCCGGGGCTGACCTGCTGGATGTCGCAGGTAAAACCCAGATCGCCGAGCCACGTCGCCAGCAAATCAATCACCGGACGGTTGCTTTGATCGAGGCTGGCCTGCGTACAGCTGACGGACGGCGCAGCGATCAGCGCAGCGAACTGATCTTTCATGGACGGCAAAAGCATCGCTGACTCCCAACTCCCGATTTGAACTCCATCATAGAACCATCCGGCGACAGGAATAAACCGCCACGGCACGTAGGACGAACGAGTCCTGTACACTGCACGACCTTGGCAGCCACACATTCCCCCGGCTGCGCTCCCGATCCTGGATTTTCCGGCCATGCAGAAAGAAACCGAAATCAAACTCCGCGTCAGCCGAGAAACTCTCGCTGCCCTGCGCGAGCACCCGCTCCTGAAAAAACGCAACAAAAGTGGCTGGGAACGCCGTGAGTTGATGAACCAGTACTTCGACACGCCTGAGCGCGACCTGGCCCGCGCCAAGGTTGCCCTGCGCCTGCGCCGCGATGGCGAAGAAGTGATTCAGACCCTCAAGACCCGCGGCCAGAGCGTTGCCGGTCTGTCCGTGCGTAACGAATACGACTGGAACCTGCCCAAAGCCAAGCTCGACGTGAAGAAACTCGACGGCGAATGCTGGCCCGAAGAACTCGCCGAGCTGGACAAGAAAACCCTGAAAGCGATCTTCACCACTGATTTCGTCCGCGAACGCGCTGAAATCGCCTGGGGCCGTGGCAAGACCAAAGTGGTTATCGAAGCTGCGCTGGACCTCGGCCACGTGGTGGTCGGCAAGCAGAAAGAAGAAATCTGCGAGCTGGAGCTTGAACTGCGCGAAGGCGAGCCGGCCGCTCTGCTGGAACTGGCCGCCGAACTGGCCGCGACCCTCGCCCTGATGCCGTGTGACATCAGCAAGGCCGAGCGCGGTTATCGCTTGTACGACGCCAACAGCTACTCGTTGAGCCTGCCAGCACCACAGATCACCGCTGAAACCCAGCTGGACGACGCTTTTGCCGCGCTGAGCTGGCACTTGCTGAGCAGCAGCCAGCGGCTGGCCGAGCAGTATCGTTTCAACGGCCACTGGCGCCTGTTGCAGGACTGGGTCGAAAACCTGGCTGAGTTGCGCGCGCTGCTGAGCAGCCTGGGCCAAGCCGCGCCACGTCAGTCAACGCACGATCTGCGCATCGCGCTGGATGCCTTGCTCGAAGACTGGCGTCCGCTGGTGCAAGCCGGTGTCGACGACGAAGACGTGCGCAAAGCCGCGCCGGAGCAGTTCCTCGAAGAGCTCGAAGATCCGCGCTGGGGCCTGTTCTCGCTGAACACTTCGCGCTGGTTGCTGGCCCGCACCTGGGCTGCCGATCGCAACGTCCGTGGCAATCGCCAGGGCGCTGCGCAATTGGGCAGCTGGCTGCCGCGTTTGCTGGGTGAAGAAGCGACTTCCCTGCAACTGCAGCGTTATCAGCAACAGCCAGAAGACCTGGCCGAGCAACTTCCGCGCATCGAGCGCATCCAGGCCTGGCTGCACCATGCCCGCAGCGTGCTGGATATTCCGGAAATGGATCGCCTGTACGGTGAGCTGAAACAGCTTGCTCAATTGGCGAACGAGCCGATCACCGATGAATCGCTGGATGCGCGCAAGCAGCAGGCGATTGCGGTGTATCAGAATCGTGCGTGGAAGATGCTGCTGCGTATGTAATCTCGCGATGATGATCGTTCCCACGCTCTGCGTGGGAATGCCTTAAGGGACGCTCCGCGTCCAGGTGACGCGGAGCGTCACCGGCTGCATTCCCACGCGGGAGCGTGGGAACGATCAGTGTAGGGTCAGCGCTACACCGGCAAACTCGTCGTGGACTTGATTTCCGACAACGCCACGATCGAGTTCACCTCCTGAATCCCCGGCACCATAGACAGCTTCTCGAAGAAAAACCGCTCATACGCCTCAATGTCCGCCGTCACAATCCGCAGCAAGAAATCCACCGACCCCATCAGCACATAACATTCCAGCACTTCGGGAAAGCCGCGAATCGCCTCGGTGAATTCGGTGAAGTTCGAACGCCCGTGAGCGTTGAGTTTGATTTCGGCGAAGATCTGCGTGTTAAGACCGATTTTCTTCCGATCAAGCAGTGTCACCTGCCCGCGAATGATCCCCTCCTCCTTCATCCGCTGAATCCGCCGCCAGCATGGCGACTGCGACAACCCCACCTGCTCCGCAATCTGCGCACTGGAAAGTGAAGCGTCCTCTTGCAGCAACGCGAGAATCTTGCGGTCGTAGCCATCCAGCTCGCTATGCATAAAAAAACCTTAGATTGATAACTTACCGAATCAAGCAATTCAAACAATCGCCAATAAGCCCAATCATAGATAAGAAATGCCCGGCACCGAATGTAAAAATTCCTCCAGTGATTTTGGAGACCGACCATGCCGCATCTAGAAGCCGTCAACACCCCGCACACCCGTGCCGATGTCTGGAACGTCAGCAACGCCCACTGCCGCGTTCACTATCAAATGCTGGCCGAGGCCGAACCGGATCTGCTGTGCCGGGCGCTCAACCTGTTCGCCTTGCAGTTTCTGACGCCGCAACAGGTCAACGTGCAGCGGATGGACGATCTGCTGTCGATCGACATCGTGATGGACGGCCTGAGCTGGCACCGCGCCCAAGTGATCGCGGAAAAATTACGTAACCTGATCAGCGTCTGTTCGGTTGAGCTGCGAGCAGCTGATTGCGCGTGGGATGAACCGGCTCAGGCGGCGGGCTGAAAAAACTCGACACGGCTTCGTCGGGTAGTGGCCCAACGGTCTGCGGCTCCGCGACTATCCTTTGCGAACTGTTGTTCATGAGGAGCCCGCATGTCCGTTCAACTTGCCATTCAGGACCGCTGGCTGGATCTCAATGATTTGCTGCGTGAACTGGTCGCTCAAGGTTTTATCAGTCAGGACTCGGCCGAACACGCGCTCAATGCTCGACGCCGTCACGCTACCAATGGCCAGATGCACCCGCTGGAATTCATCGCCAGCCAACTTCTGGACGACCTCAGCCGTCCCGGTAAACACCTCGACCTGGAAAGCCTGACGCTTTGGCTGTCGCAGCAGGCCGGCCAGCCTTACTTGCGTATCGATCCGCTGAAAATCAACGTGGCGGCGATTACGCCGCTGATGTCCTACGCCTTCGCCCAGCGTCACAAGATTCTTGCGGTGTCCATCGACCGCGACGCAGTCACCGTGGCCAGCGCCCAGCCCTACGTCACCGGCTGGGAAGCCGACCTGACCCATGTGCTGAAACTGCCGATCAAGCGTGTGGTGGCCAACCCGGTCGACATCCAGCGCTTCAGTGTGGAGTTCTTCCGCCTGGCCAAATCGGTCAGCGGCGCGACCAACGCCGATCAGCAGATGAACACCCTGGGCAACTTCGAGCAGTTGCTTAACCTCGGCGCCAGCGACCAGGAACCGGACGCCAACGACGCGCACATCGTCAACATCGTCGACTGGTTGTTCCAGTACGCGTTCCAGCAACGCGCCAGCGATATCCACATCGAACCCCGGCGCGAACAAGGCACGGTGCGCTTTCGCATCGACGGCGTGCTGCACAACGTCTATCAATTCCCGCCGCAAGTGACCATGGCGATCGTCAGCCGCCTGAAAAGCCTCGGGCGGATGAACGTCGCGGAAAAACGCAAACCCCAGGACGGCCGGGTCAAGACCAAAACCCCGGACGGTGGCGAAGTCGAGTTGCGGCTATCGACATTGCCTACCGCATTCGGCGAAAAAATGGTCATGCGGATCTTCGATCCAGAAGTACTGCTCAAGGATTTCGATCAGCTGGGCTTCTCCGCCGACGACCTGCGCCGCTGGCAAGACATGACGAGCCAGCCCAACGGCATCATTCTGGTCACCGGCCCGACCGGTTCCGGCAAGACCACCACGCTGTACACCACCCTGAAAAAACTGGCGACGCCGGAGGTCAACCTCTGCACCATCGAAGACCCGATCGAAATGGTCGAGCCGGCGTTCAACCAGATGCAGGTCCAACACAACATCGATCTGACCTTTGCCGCTGGTGTGCGTGCGTTGATGCGACAGGATCCGGACATCATCATGATCGGTGAGATCCGTGATCTGGAAACCGCTGAAATGGCAATCCAGGCTGCGCTCACTGGCCACTTGGTGCTGTCGACGCTGCACACCAACGATGCGCCGAGCGCGATCAGCCGCTTGCTGGAGCTGGGCGTGCCGCATTACCTGATCAAAGCCACGGTGCTCGGCGTCATGGCCCAGCGCCTGGTCCGCACCTTGTGCCCGCATTGCAAGGCGCCGCTGACGCTGGGTGAAGAAGACTGGCAAACCTTGACCCGGCCCTGGCAGGCACCGTTGCCAAACAACGCACATCGCGCCATCGGCTGCCTTGAATGTCGCGATACCGGTTACCGCGGCCGCGCCGGGGTCTACGAAATCATGCAGCTGACGGACGGCGTCAAAGCGCTGATCAACCCCGACACCGATTTGCTGGCGGTGCGGCGTCAGGCGTTCAAGGAAGGCATGCGCAGTTTGCGGCTGTCAGGGGCGCAAAAAGTCGCAGCGGGTTTGACGACGATTGAGGAGGTGCTGCGAGTAACGCCGCAGAGCGAACAAAAGTAGGCGCGGCCGTCATGGAACTCGATTGGGGGATTGGCAATCAAACGCCGCAGTTAACCCAGTGGAGTCACCCTATATGCGTTTCAAACTTGCTGTCGCTACCATCGCCTTGTTGTCCCTTCCTGTCGGTTCGGTGATGGCCGATAGCTTTTGGCGTAACGTCATCTCATCCGGTGCGACCACCGGTTCGACCTACCTGACCTTCAAGGATAACAAGCTGATCGTTGCCGCCCAGGACGATGCCGGCAGCTTTGTCGCCAGTGACGGCGGCATTCGCGGCCCATACCTGGAGGCCGCGATGCAGAAAGTCCGCGCCGACAACCCTGGCCTGCAGGCCACGGACATGGAACTGGCGAACGCGATCCTGGCGAAGAATGCCGTTGCTTCGAATTAAGATTTACTGCTGAACAAAAATGCCGCTCTCAATGAGCGGCATTTTTTTTGAACCAGAGAAATTGCGCAGCTATTTCCTACGTAGGCTAACGCCAAAACACCGACATACAGACGAGTTTTCACCGACCTACTGATGAAAGCTCTGATATCAGCGCCAGACGTGCGAACTCAAACTTTGTCGATTCGGATTACCCCCAAAAGCGAATCGACTCACATGAAAAAACCAGTCTTATCTTTACTTCTGCTGGCCGCCTACAGTCACGTTTCCCACGCAGAAGGCCTGTACGGCTCGATAAAAATCCAGAGTGTCCAGCAAGACCTTACCGACGCCCTGCTCACAAGTCCCAGGGTGAACAACCGTATCGTCAGTCCGGAGCGCAACAAAGATGTCGGCGGCTCCGTTGCGCTCGGTTATGAGTTCATAGGCGGCTGGCGCCTGGAAAGCGAGTACACCATCAAGCAGGACTCGGAGTTCAAGAGTTACTGGGCGCCATTCAACGCCAACGTTAACAACATGCAGGTCTCATCCAAACGCCTGATGTTCAATGCCTATAAGGACTTCCCCTTGACCCAAAGCCTATCGCTGTACGCCATGGCCGGCGCAGGCGTGGCCCATATCAATTCCGAAGGCTATCAGTCCAACCCTTCACGTCGATTTGCCAACAATACCCAAAACAATTTCGCCTACACCCTGGGCGTCGGTGCAGACCTCAAACTGACCCGGCAAATTACCGTCGGCACCGGCTACCGCTATGTCGACATGGGTAAGGTTGAAACCGGCTATAACACCTTCGCCAACCGCATCAATGCACGGGACGAACAACTAAAGGGCAAGCTTCGAGAGCAGAATCTTTACGTTGAAGCGCGGATGTCGTTCTGATTCATGACTCAAAAAAATGCCGCTCTCCATGAGCGGCATTTTTTTGCCCAATGCAAAACCCTGTCAGCGGTAATCATCCACCGGGACGCAAGCGCAAAACAGATTGCGGTCACCGTAGACGTTGTCCACCCGATTCACCACCGGCCAGTACTTATGCGCCTTGGTGTGAGCATCCGGCGTCACCGCCTGCTGGATGCTGTAGGACCGCTCCCAAACCCCGGTGATATCCGCCAGGGTATGCGGCGAACGTTTCAGCGGGTTGTCATCGGCCGGCCAGTTACCGTTCTGCACCTCGGTGATTTCCGCGCGAATACTCAGCATCGCCCCGATAAAACGGTCCAGCTCCGCCTTCGATTCACTTTCGGTGGGCTCAACCATCAACGTCCCCGGCACCGGAAACGACATGGTCGGCGCATGGAAACCATAGTCCATCAGCCGCTTGGCGACGTCCTCCTCGCTGATCCCGGTCAGCGTCTTTAGTGGCCGCAGGTCAAGAATGCATTCGTGAGCCACCCGCTCGTTGCGCCCGGTGTAAAGCACCGGAAACGCCCCGGACAAGTGCTGCGCCAGGTAATTCGCGGCGAGGATCGCTACTTCACTGGCATCCGCCAATTGCGGCCCCATCATCGCGATGTACATCCAGCTGATCGGCAGGATGCTTGCACTGCCCCAGGGCGCTGCGCTGACTGCGCCGTTTTGCGCCAATGGCCCTTCGATCGGTACCACCGGGTGATTGGCTACGAACGGCGCCAGATGCGCCCGCACACCAATCGGCCCCATGCCCGGCCCGCCGCCACCATGGGGAATGCAGAAAGTCTTGTGCAGGTTCATGTGGGACACGTCGGCGCCAATGTCCGCCGGGCGCGCCAGTCCGACCTGAGCGTTGAGGTTGGCGCCATCCATGTACACCTGGCCGCCGTGACTGTGGATAACTTCGCAGATTTCGCTGATGCCTTCCTCGTACACGCCGTGGGTCGAAGGATACGTCGCCATCAGGCAGGCGAGTTTGTCTCCGGCCTCTGCGGCTTTGCCTTTGAGGTCATCCAGATCAACGTTGCCCGCCTCGTCGCATTCGACGATCACCACCCGCATACCGGCCATCTGCGCCGACGCCGGGTTGGTGCCGTGGGCCGAGGACGGGATCAGGCAAATATCCCGCGCGCCCTCATGGCGGCTCTCGTGATATTTGCGGATCGCCAGCAACCCGGCGTACTCGCCTTGGGCCCCGGAGTTGGGTTGCATGCAGATCGCGTCGAAACCGGTAATCGCGCAGAGCCAGCGCTCCAGCTCTTCGATCATCAGCGAATAACCGACCGCCTGCTCTTTCGGCACAAACGGGTGCAGGTTGGCGAACTGCGGCCACGTGATCGGAATCATCTCGCTGGTGGCATTGAGTTTCATGGTGCAAGAGCCCAGCGGGATCATCGATTGGTTGAGCGCCAGGTCCTTGTTCTCCAGTTGCTTGAGGTAGCGCAGCATCTCGGTTTCGCTGTGATGGGCGCTGAACACCGGGTGGCGCAGATAAGTAGAGGTACGCAGCAGACCCGAGGGAATGCCGGAAGCAAGGGTTTCAGCGTCCAGTTCGTCGACGTTCAGCCCATGATCGGAACCGAGGAACACATCAAACAACTTCGCGACGGTGAACTCGTCAGAGGTTTCGTCGAGGCTCAGCCCCAACTGCCCGCGCCCGAGGATGCGCAAATTGATCTGCGCGGCCTGGGCACTTTCGATGATTGCCGTCTGAGTACCACCGACCTCCAGCGTCAGCGTGTCGAAAAAGTGTGTGTTGAGACGGGTGATGCCGCGGCGCTCCAGGCCAGCGGCGAGGATGCTGGTCAGCCGATGGACGCGTTGGGCAATGCGTTTGAGCCCTTCCGGACCGTGATAGACCGCATAGAAACTGGCAATGTTGGCCAGCAGCACCTGAGCGGTGCAAATGTTCGAGTTGGCTTTCTCCCGGCGGATATGTTGCTCGCGGGTTTGCAGGGCCATGCGCAGGGCGACGTTGCCGCGAGCGTCCTTCGACACGCCGATGATCCGCCCGGGAATCGCCCGTTTGTACTCATCGCGACTGGCAAAAAACGCTGCGTGAGGCCCACCGTAACCCATGGGCACGCCGAAACGCTGGGATGAACCGAACACCACGTCGGCGCCCAACTCCCCCGGCGGCGTCAGTAACAGCAGACTCAGCAGATCGGCAGCGACACACGCCAAGGCTTGCTGCGCATGCAGATGATCGATCAACGGACGAAGATCGCGGATTTCGCCGTGGGTATCGGGATATTGCAGGAGCGCACCGAACACCTGGTGCTGTTTCAAGTTATCCACAGTGTCGATGATCAGCTCGAAGCCGAACCCTTCTGCTCGGGTCTGCACCACGGAAATGGTCTGCGGATGACAGTTTTCGTCGACGAAGAACAGATTGCTCCTGGACTTGGCGACACGCTTGGCCAATGCCATGGCTTCCGCCGCTGCCGTGGCTTCGTCCAGCAGCGAGGCGTTGGCCAGTTCCAGGCCCGTGAGGTCGATGGTCAATTGCTGGAAGTTCAGCAGCGCTTCGAGCCGGCCCTGGGCAATCTCTGGTTGATACGGCGTGTACGCGGTGTACCAACCGGGATTTTCCAGCACGTTGCGCACAATGACGGTCGGCGTGAGGGTGCCGTGGTAGCCCATGCCGATCAGGCTGGTCCAGACCTGGTTTTGCTCGGCGTAACCGCGCAGTTTGGCCAGCGCGGCTTCTTCGTCGAGCGCGGGTGGCAGGTCGAGCGGCCTGTTCAGGCGGATTCCCGGCGGCACCGTCTGCTCGATCAACTCGACCCGGCTGCCGAGGCCGAGGCTGTCGAGCATCGCCTGTTGCTCGGCGGCATCGGGCCCGAGGTGGCGGCGAAGGAAGGCATTGGGGTCGCGTAACTGGCTCAAGGACGGCAACTGGGACATGACGGGCTCTCTCTTGACTGGCGCTCAACGTCGATGCAACACGGTCAAACCAGCATAGCAGTCGCTGTCACTGTGCCCCTTGAGAATGAAAAAGCCCCGACAAGTCGGGGCTTTGGGGATGACGCTTAAGGCTTACTCGCCGATGGCGGCCTTGTAGGCCATCGCGTCGAGCAGGTTGTTCAGCTCAGACGTATCACTTGGCTCAAGTTTGAATATCCAGCTGTCATAAGGCGCGCTGTTGAGCAGTTCCGGGTTGCTGGCCAATTCTTCGTTAACGGCAATGACTGTACCGGAAACTGGCGAGTAGATATCCGACGCGGCCTTCACCGACTCGACGACACCCGCAGCCTCACCGGCAGCGAACACTTTGCCGATTTCCGGCAGCTCAACGAACACTACGTCACCCAAGGCTTCCTGAGCATGGTCTGAAATACCCACTTTCACGCCGCCATCATGGTCTAGACGGGCCCATTCGTGACTTTCGGCAAAACGCAGGTCGACAGGGATTTCGCTCATGTTCTGTGTCCTCAAGAAAAATGTCAGCGGTCATTGCCCGCCAAAAAAAGTTAGATCAAGGTTTTACCGTGGCGTACGAAGGTCGGTTTGACCACTCGGACCGGGTACCACTTGCCACGGATTTCCACTTCAGCGCGGTCGGCGGTAGCCACCGGCACGCGCGCCAGTGCAATCGACTTGCTAAGCGTAGGAGAGAAACTACCACTGGTGATCTCCCCTTCGCCAACATTGGCGATGCGAACCACTTGATGAGCGCGCAAAACCCCACGCTCCTCAAGGACCAGACCGACCAGTTTGTGCTGCACGCCACCCGCCTGTTCGGCTTCAAGAGCGCTGCGACCGATGAACTGGCGAGTGGCCGGTTCCCAGGCAATGCTCCAGGCCATGTTGGAGGCCAGCGGTGAAACGTCTTGGTGAATGTCCTGACCGTAGAGGTTCATGCCGGCTTCGACCCGCAGAGTATCGCGCGCCCCGAGGCCGATCGGCGAGATGCCCGCGCCCACCAGATCGTTGAAGAATCCTGGCGCTTGATTGGCCGGCAGAACGATTTCCAGGCCATCTTCGCCGGTGTAACCGGTGCGCGCGATGAACCAGTCACCATCAGCCTGGCCTTCGAAGGGCTTGAGCATCTGAATCAGGTTGCCGCGGGACTGGGTCACCAGTTCGGAGATTTTGTGCCGGGCCTGAGGACCTTGAATGGCCAGCATCGCCAACTCGGAGCGCTCGTTGAGCTGCACATCGAAACCATCGATATGGGCCTGCATCCAGGCGAGGTCCTGATTACGGGTGGAGGCGTTGACCACCAACCGATAACCTTCGTCGAGACGGTAGACGATCATGTCGTCGACGATGCCGCCGCGCTCGTTGAGCATGGTGCTGTACAAGGCACGGCCAGGGCTGTGCAGACGTTCGACGTCATTGGCCAGCAAATGCTGGAGCCAGGCCTTGGCCTGAGGGCCGCTGACATCGATCACGGTCATGTGGGATACATCGAAAACCCCGCAATCGCGACGCACCTGATGGTGTTCCTCGACCTGCGAGCCGTAATGCAAAGGCATATCCCAACCGCCAAAATCGACCATCTTCGCGCCGAGGGCGAGATGAAGGTCATACAGAGGCGTGCGCTGTCCCATGGGTTTCTCCTTCCGGGCGTGGCGAAGGTGCGGGCCGGTGCTGCACGGGGTGAAAGCCTTGAAATAGAAGGCTTTCAGCCGATTTCAGCTACCTGGTCCGTAGGACGGACCGCACCGAATGCCGCGCATTGTAGCCTCAAGGTGTAGGACTGGCACCTAGGCGTTTCGATGCGCCGAACGTCGAATCAATCCGATGACCGGTAGCAGGCCGACCAAAACCAGAGTCAAGGCCGGCAAAGAGGCCCTCGCCCACTCGCCTTCGCTGGTCATTTCGAAGATGCGTACCGCCAGCGTATCCCAGCCAAACGGGCGCATCAGCAGGGTCGCGGGCATTTCCTTGAGCACATCGACGAACACCAGCAACGCAGCGCTCAGCGTTCCTGGCAGCAATAACGGCAGATACACTTTGAAAAACAGTCGTGGCCCACTGACGCCAAGGCTACGTGCCGCTTCGGGCAAAGATGGCCGTATTCGCGCCAGACTGCTTTCCAGCGGTCCATAAGCCACCGCGATGAAACGCACCAGATAGGCCAGCAACAACGCCGACAGGCTGCCCAGCAACAATGGCTTGCCGGCGCCGCCCAACCAGCCCGATAACGGGATCACCAGTTCGCGATCCAGGTAACTGAACGCCAGCATGATCGACACCGCCAGCACCGAACCCGGCAAGGCATAGCCGAGGTTGGCCAGGCTGATGCCGGAGCGGATCGCTCGGGTCGGGGCCAGACGTCGGGCAAACACCAGCACTAAAGCAACACTGACGGTGATCAGCGCCGCCATGCCGCCCAGGTACAGGGTATGGACGATCAGCCCCGCGTAACGCTCATCCAGGTCGAAGCGCCCGCGCTGCCAGAACCACACCACCAGTTGAAGCACTGGAATGAC
Source organism: Pseudomonas sp. Irchel s3h14 (assembly GCF_900187425.1). Taxonomy (GTDB): domain Bacteria; phylum Pseudomonadota; class Gammaproteobacteria; order Pseudomonadales; family Pseudomonadaceae; genus Aquipseudomonas. The sequence goes on along the minus strand of NZ_FYDJ01000001.1, from coordinate 412,631 downwards.
GAAAGCGCAGGCGAACACCAGACCGCACCAACTCATGGCCGCCAACGCCTTGAAACCGCGCAGGTGATACAGCGCCTTGACCCGAGGTCGTTCGTTACTCGCCCGGTTGGCCCCGCGAGCACGACGCTCGCCGTACAGCACGACCATCACCACCAGCAGCAACAGGCTGGCCAATTGCGCGGCGGTGGAGAGGCTGAAAAATCCGTACCAGGTCTTGTAGATGGCGGTCGTGAACGTGTCGAAGTTGAACACCGACACCGCACCGAAATCCGCCAAGGTTTCCATCAGCGCCAGCGCCACGCCAGCGCCGATGGCCGGGCGCGCCATGGGCAGCGCAACTCGCCAGAACGCTTGCAACGGGGATTGCCCCAGAACGCGCGCCGCTTCCATCAAGCCTTTGCCCTGCGCCAGGAACGCGGTTCGCGCCAACAGATAAACGTAGGGGTAGAAGACCAGCACCAGGACCAGAATCACACCGCCGGTGGAGCGCACGCGCGGCAACCTCAAGCCCGTGCCGAACCATTCGCGCAACAGGGTTTGCACGGGACCGGCGAAATCCAGCAGGCCGACGAAGACGAATGCCAGCACGTAGGCGGGAATGGCGAATGGCAGCATCAGCGCCCAGTCCAGCCAACGCCGACCGGGGAATTCGCAGAGACTGGTGAGCCAGGCCAGGCTCACACCCAAGAGCGTTACGCCGATACCGACACCAAGTACCAGGGTCAGGGTATTGCCCAGCAGACGTGGCATCTGGGTATCCCAGAGATGGGACCAGATTTGATGATCGATGGTTTGCCATGACAACAGCAAAACGCTGAGTGGCAACAGGACCAGCGCAGCGATGGCGAAGACCAGGGGATACCAGCGGCGTTGGGCGGGGTGAGCCAAGGAAAAGTCTCAGGGGTGTGGATCAATAGAAATGATTGTGCCCACGTCGAGGCGTCGAACCGTCTGCGTGGGCACACATCTTGTGACGCTCTGCGTCACGCTTCGACGCGGAGCGTCGGGGGATGCATTCCCACGCAGAGCGTGGGAACGATCAGCGTTGCAGTCAGTTCCAACCCGCCCGATCCATCATCCGAATCGCTTCAGCCTGACGCTTGCCGGCAATTTCCACAGGCAAGGTATCGGCGACAAACTTGCCCCAGCTCGCCACTTCTGCAGACGGCTGAACCGCAGGGTTGGCCGGGAATTCCTGGTTCACGTCAGCAAAGATCTTCTGTGCTTCAGGCGTGGTCATCCATTCCACAAGGGCCTTGGCCGCTTCCGGGTGCGGAGCATGTTTGGTCAGGCCAATGCCCGACAGGTTCACGTGCACGCCACGGTCGCCCTGGTTCGGCCAGAACAGCTTCACCGCCAGATCAGGCTTCTGCTTGTGCAGGCGACCGTAGTAGTACGTGTTGACGATGCCGACGTCGCATTGACCCGCGTTGATGGCTTCCAGCACCGCGATGTCATCCGAGAACACGTCGGTGGACAGGTTACTCACCCAGCCCTTGAGAATCTTCTCGGTTTTGTCGGCGCCATGGACTTCGATCATGGTGGCGGTCAGGGACTGGTTGTAGACCTTTTTCGCTGTGCGCAGGCACAGGCGGCCTTCCCAGTTCTTGTCGGCCAGACCTTCGTAGGTGGTCAACTCACCGGGTTTCACCCGATCGGTGGAGTAAGCGATGGTCCGCGCCCGCAGGCTCAGGCCAGTCCAGGCATGGGCGGATGAGCGGTATTGCAGCGGGATGTTGGCGTCGATCACCTTGGAAGTGAACGGTTGCAGGATGCCCATCTGCTCGGCCTGCCAGAGGTTGCCGGCATCGACGGTCAGCAGCAGGTCCGCGGTGGCGTTTTCGCCCTCGGCCTTGATCCGCTGCATCAGCGGCGCTTCCTTGTCGGTGATGAATTTCACCTGCACGCCGGTTTTCGCGGTGTAGGCATCGAAGACCGGTTTGATCAGCTCGTCGATACGCGAGGAGTAAACCACCACCTCGTCAGCGGCCTGGGCTGCGGTGCTGCCAATCACGGTCAGGGCGAGTGCGGTCAGTAGACGCTTCGGTACCAGCATGGGAGCGATCTCTCGATTAAAAAATTGAAGCCAAATGATATGGACTCACATTTACGTTCTCAATCGAACAGTTCGCGGAGGCGTTACCAGATGTTGCATAGGTTGGGATGTGTGGTGGATGTACCGACGTCTTCGCGAGCAAGCCCGCTCCCACATGGGAATGCATTTCAACTGTGGGAGCGGCGGTGCGACGATTCGACTTGCTCGCGAAGAGGTCGTCAGCCGCAACGAAGATGTCAGGCCTTGGCGAGAGCCGGTAGATCCCCGATCAATCCAAGCGCTTCGCGCACGAACAGCGCCTTGGCTTCGGGCATCTGGTCGACCACCTTTAACCCGGCATTGCGCAACCAGCGAATCGGCAACGGATCAGCCTGGAACAGGCGTTCGAAGCCTTCCATCGCCGCCATCAACGCCAGGTTGTGGGGCATGCGCCGACGTTCGTAACGGCTGAGCACTTTTACATCCGCCAGACGCTCGCCACGCGTGGCCGCTTGCAACAGCACTTCGGCCAGCACGGCGGCATCGAGGAAACCGAGGTTCACGCCCTGCCCGGCCAGCGGGTGAATGGTGTGCGCCGCATCGCCGATCAACGCCAAACCTTCAGCCACGTATCGCTTGGCATGACGCTGCCGCAGCGGTACGCACAGACGCGGGTCGGCGCTGTGCACTGTGCCGAGTCGACCTTCGAAGGCCCGCTCCAGCTCTTTACAGAAACTCTCGTCGCCCAGCGCCATCAGGCGTTCGGCTTCGCTCGGCGTGGTCGACCAGACGATCGAACACCAATCCTGCTGACCGTCACGCTCCAGCGGCAGAAACGCCAGCGGACCGTTGTCGGTGAAGCGCTGCCACGCGGTCAGTTGATGAGGTTTGGCGCTGCGCACGCTGGTGACAATCGCGTGGTGCATATAGTCCCACTCGCGCGTCGCCATGCCGGTCAGGCGCCGAACGGCGGAATTAGCGCCATCCGCTGCGATCACCAAAGGTGCACGCAAGGTGCGGCCATCGGCCAGGGTCAGCAGCCAGTCATCGCCGGAGCGACGCATCTGTTCCAGACGCGCATTGGCCAGCATTCCGAGGTCACAGTCGTGCAAACGGTCGAGCAAGGCGTCCTGAACCACGCGGTTCTCGACGATATGCCCCAGCACGTCGGCATGCACACTGGCCGCCGAAAAATGGATTTGCCCGGTGCCGCTGCCGTCCCAAACGTGCATGTCGGTGTAAGGGCTGCTGCGCCGATTGGCGATGCCGTCCCAGACGCCCAGACGTTCAAGAATCCGCTGGCTGGCAGTCGATAAGGCGCTCACTCGCGGTTCGAACGAAGCCTGGGCATCGAAGGGTTTGACGCTCAGGGGGCTGCCGTCCAGCAGCAGGACTTCCAGCCCGCTGTCCTGCAACGCCAGCGCCAGGGCGCTGCCGACCATTCCGGCCCCGACAATCAGCAGATCTGCGCGCATTTCCATGCTTTAAGCCTGTCTCGCTTGCGGCTTGAGCCGCATAAAAAGGGATGTTCCGACCGCCACTCAAGCATCGGGACGCGTACCCAAACCCATGGCCTGCCGGGCGAACCAGCGTTTGGCCGGCGGCAACAGATCCAGCCCGAGCAGACCGATATTACGGCCCAGGGAAACCAACGGCTGAGTGCTGCCGAACAAACGGGTGACCTGATCGGAGAAGCCCACGGTCAGGTTCTGATCCAGACGCTGACGCTCGCGGTAAGCCTGCAAGGTCGCAAAGTCTCCGGGAGATGTTTCGCTGGTCAACAACGCATCGGCCAACGCTTGAGCATCACGCAAGGACAAGTTGAAACCTTGCCCTGCAATCGGGTGCAGGCTGTGGGCAGCATTACCGAGAATTGCCAGATGCGGACGCACCTGCTCTTCGGCCTCGATCAATGTCAGCGGGTACAAATGCCGCGCGCCAACCTGCTTCAACGTGCCGAGGCGATAACCGAACACGCCTTGCAACTCGCTGAGGAAGCTCTTTTCATCGAGGGCCGCCAGCCGTTGCGCATCCATTCCCAATCGGGTCCAGACCAGTGCGCAGCGGTTTTCCGGCAACGGCAACAAGGCCATCGGCCCGTCATCGGTGAAACGCTCGAAGGCCATGCCGTTGTGCGCTTCACTCGGTGTGATGTTGGCAATCAACGCGCTCTGGTTGTACGGGCGCTTTTTGATGCCGATCCCCAGTTGCTCGCGCAGACCGGAACGGCCGCCATCGGCGAGTACCGCAAGATCGCATTCCAGAGTGGTTTCGTCGTTGAGGGTCAGGCGATAGCCATCGATCAGCGGCTCCATGCGCGTGACTTCCGCCGGGCAACGCCAGCTGATCACGTCCTTGTCCAGCCCCTGCCAGAGGCATTGGCCGAGCCAGGCGTTTTCCACCACATAACCCAGCGCCGGAACGCCCTCTTCCATCGCCGACAATCGAGCGGTGGAGAACCGTCCACGGTCGGACACATGAATTTGCTTGATCGGCTCGGCGCGGCGGGAGATTTCCTGCCACACGCCCAACCGTTGATAAATCTGCTTGGCGCCGTAGGACAACGCCGAAGAACGGGCGTCGTAGCTCGGTTGATAAGTATCGCCGGGGGCGAACGGTTCGATCAGCACGATCTTCCAGCCACGAGCCTTGGCTCCGGCCTGCAGTGCCAACGCCAGGCTGGCGCCGACCAGACCACCACCGATGATTGCCACATTGACTCGACTCATGCCGCTTGTGTCCGCGCGGCGGCCATCAAGGCCTCGATCTCGGCGACCGTTTTCGGTACGCCTTTGGTCAGGATTTCACAGCCGGTTTTGGTGACCACTACGTCGTCCTCGATGCGCACGCCAATGCCGCGCCATTTCTTCGCCACGTTCTGGTTGCCCGGGGCAATGTAGATGCCCGGTTCCACGGTCAGCGCCATGCCGACTTCCAGCACGCGCCATTCGCCGCCGACCTTGTATTCGCCGACATCATGCACATCCATGCCCAGCCAGTGGCCGGCGCGGTGCATGTAAAACGCTTTATAGGCTTCGCTGGCGATCAACTCGTCGACGTCGCCCTGCAACAGGCCCAACTTCACCAGACCGGCGGTAATCACCCGGACCGTGGCTTCGTGAGCCTGATTCCAGTGTTTATCCGGGGCGATTTCCGCAAATGCGGCTTCTTGCGACGCCAGCACCAACTCGTAGATCGCCTTCTGTTCCGCTGAATACTTGCCGTTGACCGGCCAGGTGCGGGTGATGTCGCTGGCGTAGCAGTCGATCTCGCAACCGGCATCGATCAATACCAGATCGCCGTCCTTGAGTACCGCGTCATTCTGCTGGTAATGCAGGATGCAGCTATTGCGCCCAGCGGCGACGATCGAACCGTAGGCCGGCATTTTCGCCCCGCCCTTGCGGAACTCGTAGTCGAGCTCGGCTTCGAGGCTGAACTCATGCAACCCCGTACGGCAGGCCTGCATCGCGCGGATGTGCGCCTGGGCGGAAATCCGTGCGGCTTCGCGCATCACCTTCACTTCTGCCGCCGATTTATACAGGCGCATGTCGTGAAGCAGATGATCCAGGGCAACGAATTCGTTCGGCGGCTGGGCGCCGAGGTGCGCTTTAGAGCGGATCACGTTGATCCAGTCCATCAGGTGCCGGTCGAATTCCGGGTTGCTGCCCATGGCCGAATACACCCGGTCGCGACCTTCGATCAGGCCCGGCAGAATGTCGTCGATGTCGGTGATGGGGAAGGCGTCGTCGGCGCCAAAGTCGCGAATCGCGCCTTCCTGCCCGGCGCGCAAGCCGTCCCACAACTCTCGTTCGGCATTGCGTTCACGGCAGAACAGTATGTATTCGCCATGTAAACGCCCGGGCATCAAAACGATGACCGCCTGAGGCTCGGGAAAACCGCTGAGGTACTGGAAGTCGCTGTCCTGACGGTAGACGTGCTCGACGTCGCGGTTGCGGATCGCAACGGCGGCGGCGGGCAGGATGGCGATGCTGTTGGGTTCCATCTGCGCCATCAGGGCCTTGCGGCGACGGCTGTATTCCGATTTCGGGATATGAATCATGGGCAGATGGCTTTCCCTGGCACGCGATTAATGCAACGACGGTTTGGCGGCAGCCGGCGCGTCCGGCTTTTTGTTTTCGGTGAACAGCAGCAGCGGCGCGACGCGCAGGTACTCCATCACTTCCATGTAATCGCTTTCGCCATCGTCGGACTCTTCCAGAGCGTCTTGCACCTGTGAAATAGCCGCCAGGTCCTGAAGCACTTCGGTGGCCTCGGTGCTCAGCATGCTGCTGTCACGGCAGTTCAGGCCGAAACCGCTGAGGAAGCCCTGGCACCATTGGCCCAGTGCGGCGGCGCGGTCGGCCAGTGGCTCGTCATCAGTCGGCAGCAGCAGAACGACGGTCACGTCGTCGCCGGTGAGCTCGCCCTTGACCATCTCCTGCAAGCCGATCAAGGCGTTGCGGACATTATCCTGCGGCTCGCTTTCGAGCAGCTCGGCGGCATCGACCAGCCAGCCTTCGGCATCGAAACCGGCACCGGCGCAACTGCGGCCGAACAGCAGGCCATGCAGTTCGGCAGGCGAGACATTATGACCGCTGGAAGTCAGCAGTTTGGCGAAGGCTTGGTACGGGGAATTCTGAATGGGCATGGGCAGCTAGGCGCCAGACGGCGCTATGTCTAGAATGAAGGCCTTGTATCCTACATCGACAGACTCGCCAAGACTATTAAAGGCTGTCCGCCAGCTACCACCCATCAAGCACAATTTCAGTGGACACAATGGAAGACACCGACCTGCAAGCTCTGATGGCCAGACTCGAACTGCTAATTAGTCGGGTCGAGCAACTAAAGAGTCAAAACGGACTCCTACTAGCTCAGGAAAAGACCTGGCGCGAGGAACGCGCTCACCTCATTGAAAAGAACGAAATCGCCCGGCGTAAGGTCGAATCAATGATTTCGCGCCTCAAGGCCCTGGAGCAAGACTCATGAGTTCAAGCAATAGCGTTACCGTGCAGATCCTCGATAAAGAATATTCGATCATCTGCCCCCAGGAAGAGCGCAGCAACCTGGTGAGCGCCGCCCGTTACCTGGACGGCAAGATGCGCGAAATCCGCAGCAGCGGCAAAGTTATCGGTGCCGATCGCATCGCCGTGATGGCTGCCCTGAACATCACGCACGATCTTCTGCACAAGGAAGAACGCCCGGATGTACAGGCCAGCGGCTCGACCCGCGAGCAGGTTCGCGACCTGCTGGATCGCGTCGATCTGGTGCTCGCAACCGATCCGGACGTCACCAAGGGCTGAAACGCGAAACCGCTTGGGGTATACTCGCATCACTCCCTGGGGTGCTTGCCAGTTGGCGATGTCCCTGAGCCGATTTGCTATACCCTGGAGGTTGCACGTTGGGCTGGTGTGCATGTCCGCTAGACGGAAAGCCTTAAAGCCTACTGCATCTTCCACCTTGAACTTTCGGGTTCAAGGGCTAAGTCGACAGCGGTACATCCGGGGAGCCTGATTCCAGTCCGATGCCGGTTTAAATACCGGCATCGGCTTTTTTACGGGTACGCTTTATGTACTTGCCCTTCTGAAGCCCGAATCCATGACCGAACCTGCGCTGCTGCCCCGCCCGCAACTTCGACGCATGCTGCGCAAGGCCCGCCGCGCACTGACACCCAGTCAGCAACGCCAGGCTGCTCGCGGGCTGTATAAACAATTGGCCCAGCACCCGCTATTCCGCCGCGCAAGGCACATCTCTCTGTACCTGCCCATGGACGGTGAAATCGATCCGCGCCTGCTGATGCGTGCCGCGCAACGTCGGGGCAAGGCGACGTATCTGCCAGTGCTCAGTGCCTGGCCACGAACCAAAATGGTGTTCCAGCGGATTCGTCCCGGCGAAAAGCTCAAACCCAACCGTTTTCGCATCCCCGAACCACGGCACAACATCGCCCGACAACGCAAGGTCTGGGCGCTGGATCTGGTGTTGTTGCCGCTGGTGGGGTTTGACGATGTCGGCGGACGCTTGGGAATGGGCGGTGGTTTCTACGACCGGAGCCTGGCGTACCTGGCGCGCCGCAAAAATTGGCGCAAGCCGACGCTGCTGGGCCTGGCCCATGAATGTCAGAAGGTTCAACGATTGGCTCAGGCGAGCTGGGATGTACCGCTGCAGGGCACGGTCACGGACAAGGCGTGGTATTTCGCGGACTAGACGCCACTGATTTCAGCAGCGTCCGAAGACAGGTTCAGCGTTTGAAGGCCGACGGCTGTTGTTGCTGCGCGATTTCGATCGGAGCGTCGGTCTTGTTGCTCCACAGGCTTTGGGCATAGCCGGTGGTCACGACGCCGAGGCCGAACAAAATAACCAAAATCCATAGTAAATCCGGTTTGCGTTTCATCGATTGCCCCCCAAAGGCACATCAACACGATGACAGCAGCGGTTTCCGTTGTAGGTGTAGGCCGTGCAGCAGCGTCAAGCTTAGAAGGCCGGCATTCTGCGACAACGTGAACCGACACGCAAACGCTGGCGTCAACCGACCGTCGGCTTGTCATAAAATTCCCCGACAACTTGCCCACCCACTTCGCAAGGAGCAAAAACCATGGCTTATTGGCTGATGAAATCCGAGCCCGACGAGCTCTCGATCAAGGGCCTGGAGGCACTTGGCAAAGCGCGCTGGGACGGGGTTCGCAACTACCAGGCACGTAATTTTCTGCGGGCCATGGCCGTGGGCGACGAGTTTTTCTTCTATCACTCCAGCTGCCCCGAACCGGGGATCGCCGGGATCGGAAAGATCGTCGAAGCCGCGTATCCGGACCCGACGGCGCTGGAGCCGGAGAGTCATTACTACGATCCGAAGGCCACGGCAGAGAAAAACGCCTGGAGCGCGATCAATGTCGCGCATGTCGAGACGTTTCCCAACGTGCTTAAGCTGGATTATCTGAAACAGCAGGCGGCGCTGGCCGAGATGCCGCTGGTGCAGAAAGGCTCGCGACTGTCGGTGATGCCGGTGACGGCCGAGCAGTGGGCGGCGGTGAATGCGCTACGTTGAGATGTTTTTTGAATGGGCGCGGCTTGCTGGTGCGCTTTTGTAGGAGCACGGCTTGCCGGCGATGGCGGTCTTGTGGGCGCTATCGCGAGCAAGCTTTGCTCCTACAGGATCCAGCATTACTGGATAATGAGGTTGTTGAACAACAGATCCTCAACCACCGGTTTGCCGGTTTCGTCGCTCATGATTTGCTGGGTTTGCTTCAGGGCTTCCTGACGCAGCTTTTCCTTGGCCTCGACGTTGTTCATCGCCTCGGTAGTCTGCTGGGCAAACAGCGCCACCAGTTGATTACGAATCAACGGCTCATTGGCTTTCACCAGTTTGGTCGCCTCATCACCGGTCACTCGCAACGCCACATCGGCCTTGTAGACCTTGAGCTTCGGCGTCCCGTCCAGCCCGTAGTTGCCCACGAACGGCGGGCTCAGGGTGATGTAATTGACCTTCGGAGCTGCACCTTCTTTGGCTTCTTCGGCCATCGCTGCCACAGGCAGAGACAGGGCCAGCAACAACATGATCCACGCTTTCACAATTCGCTCCTTATCCGGTTTGCGGCCTAGCATAACGACCCGCCGCTCAAGCACAAGCTTATGGCTGACTATCAGGGCCGGGCATGCTCGTTGACCCATCGACTCACACACCTACACTTATCGGCCATCACTCCCAAAGGAATAGCCCTGATGAAAGCCGTGCTGTGCAAAGCCTTCGGCCCTGCCGAATCGCTGGTGCTGGAAGACGTCGCCAGTCCTGTCGCGAAGAAGAATGAAATCCTGCTGGACGTGCACGCCGCCGGGGTGAATTTCCCGGACACGCTGATCATCGAGGGCAAATATCAGTTCAAGCCGCCCTTCCCGTTTTCCCCGGGTGGCGAAGCGGCTGGCGTGGTCAGCGCGGTGGGCGAAAAGGTCAGCCATCTCAAGGTCGGCGACCGGGTCATGGCGCTGACCGGCTGGGGCAGTTTCGCCGAACAGGTCGCGGTGCCGGGCTACAACGTGCTGTCCATCCCGCCATCGATGGACTTCAACACCGCCGCCGCGTTCAGCATGACCTACGGCACTTCGATGCACGCGCTCAAGCAACGGGGCAACCTGCAACCGGGTGAAACCTTGCTGGTACTCGGCGCTTCCGGCGGTGTCGGTCTGGCCGCCGTGGAAATCGGCAAAGCCATGGGCGCCCGCGTGATCGCCGCCGCCAGCAGCGCCGAAAAACTCGCCGTGGCCAAGGCTGCCGGCGCCGATGAGCTGATCAACTACAGCGAAACCAGCCTCAAGGACGAAATCAAGCGCCTGACCGATGGCCAGGGCGCCGATGTGATCTACGACCCGGTCGGTGGCGACCTGTTCGACCAGGCCATCCGCGCCATTGCGTGGAACGGCCGCCTGCTGGTGGTGGGTTTCGCCAGCGGTCGCATTCCGGAGTTGCCGGTCAATCTTGCGCTACTCAAAGGTGCAGCGGTGGTCGGCGTGTTCTGGGGCTCCTTCGCCCAACGCCAGCCACAGGACAACGCGGCGAACTTCCAGCAATTGTTTGGCTGGTTTGCCGAGGGCAAGTTGAAGCCGCTGGTGTCGCAGGTGTATCCGCTGAGCAATGCGGCGCAGGCGATCAATGATCTTGGCCAGCGCAAAGCGGTTGGGAAAGTGGTGGTTCAGGTTCGCTGAGCCCAATGCAGCGGTCTGGACTTCAAATGAAGTTGTTCAGACCGCTTTTTATTGTCCGGGACTAAAGCAACTTCCGAATTTCCTCCGGCAGCAAACTCATGTACTTGCGGACAGGGCTCGTCCGACAATCCCTGACAATTTTCGGGTTTATTCAGTTTGGCAATCAAGGCCAGACGCTGCTCATTCTGCAACTGTGTCGTATAAATCACGTTCGACAGATAGGCGCGAGTGTAATCAAACACTTTTGAATCAACCCACGCATACTCCGGAAAATCGACCAACGCCTCATTGAGGTCACGACATCTCAATTGTTTGAGCCACTGGTTGGTATGAATGGGCGTGTCCAGATCCAGTCTGAAAACCATCGGCGCAGTCACGTCCTGTTCGGCGGGTTTGTCGCCTCCTGCCGTCCACGGTTTAAAGCGCCACTGTGCTATCGCCTTCTGGGTCGCTTCGGCCAGGTCAGGATGATCGCTTTGCAGAATGCTTACTTTGCTGACCGAGCCATCGGCATTGGCAGTGAACCTGACTCGAACTTCACCTGTTATCCCGGCCCTGAAAAGCGCCCTTGGGTAAATCGGCTTGGGATTGTTTTCCGGGATCAGCAACACTTCCTCGGCCCGAACACCGACTGACATAACCAACAAAAGTACACACGCCAACCACCGCATAACCCCTCCCCTTTGCAGCTGAAATGCCAGATCCGGCACCAGCACAAAGGTTAAGGCTCGACGACTGGGAACAGAACGCCACGACTTCCCATTCATATGAAGGACATTTCCCAATGACTCGTCCTACCCTGGACCGAAATGCGGCACGTAGACCTGCAAGTAACGTTTCCCACAACGCCCTACATTTATACCTGAGCGACATGTTCATAAAAGAACATGCAATCTCCAGCATTTCCGCTATTTGGCCGATGCGAAGCGGTGCTATTTTCGGTAACGAAACTGTAACATTCGCATCCGCAGTCAAAACAAGAAATCTGGAGCTCTTGAATGTTTGCTTTCTTTCGTCCTGCCGCACATCAGGCTCCATTGCCTGAAGAAAAAATAGACAACACCTACCGACGCCTTCGCTGGCAGATCTTCGCCGGTATTTTTATCGGCTACGCCGGCTATTACTTGCTGCGCAAGAACTTCTCCCTGGCCATGCCCTATCTGATTGAAGAGGGCTATACCCGCGGCGAGCTGGGCCTGGCGCTGTCGGCCATCGCCATTTCCTACGGCCTGTCCAAGTTCCTGATGGGCATCGTGTCCGACCGTTCCAATCCGCGTTTCTTCCTGCCCTTCGGCCTGTTGGTATCGGCCGGTGTGATGTTCATTTTCGGCTTCGCGCCTTGGGCGACGTCCAGCGTGACCATCATGTTCATCCTGCTCTTTATCAATGGCTGGGCTCAGGGCATGGGCTGGCCGCCGAGTGGGCGGACGATGGTGCACTGGTGGTCGCAGAAGGAGCGCGGTGGCGTAGTGTCCTTGTGGAACGTGGCGCATAACGTCGGTGGCGGCCTGATCGGCCCGCTGTTCCTGCTCGGCATGGGCCTGTTCAATGACTGGCACGCAGCGTTTTACGTGCCGGCGGCGGTCGCCATGGCGGTGGCGGTGTTTGCCTTCGTCACCATGCGTGACACCCCGCAATCGGTGGGCCTGCCGCCTATCGAGAAGTACAAGAACGACTACCCGGAAGGCTACGACGCCAGCCACGAAGAAGAATTCAGCGCCAAGGAAATCTTCGTCAAATACGTGCTGCGCAACAAAATGCTCTGGTACATCGCCCTGGCCAACGTCTTCGTCTACCTGTTGCGCTACGGCGTGCTGGACTGGGCACCGACCTACCTCAAGGAAGCCAAGGGCTTCACCGTGGATAAAACCTCGTGGGCCTACTTCTTCTACGAATGGGCAGGTATTCCGGGCACGCTGCTATGCGGCTGGATGTCGGACAAGATCTTCCGTGGCAACCGTGGCCTGACCGGCATGGTGTTCATGGCATTGGTGACCGTAGCGACATTGGTTTACTGGCTCAACCCGGCCGGCAACCCGACTGTCGACATGATCGCGCTCGTCTCGATCGGCTTCCTGATTTACGGCCCGGTGATGCTGATCGGCCTGCAAGCACTGGAATTGGCACCGAAGAAAGCCGCCGGTACGGCAGCGGGCTTCACGGGTCTGTTCGGTTATCTGGGGGGGTCGGTCGCGGCCAGTGCAGCGATGGGCTACACCGTGGACCACTTCGGCTGGGATGGCGGTTTCGTGCTGCTGATTGGCGCATGCATACTGGCGATGGCCTTCCTTGCGCCGACGCTGTGGCACAAACAAGTCGCCAGTCAGAGTCGCGAAGCAATCGCCTGATCGGCCTTTGATTTGCAGCGCTTGAGCCGCGCCTCCAGATTCCGGTCTGGCATGGCGTGGCTACGCAGGGCGTGGGCGGTCTGCTCGACATAATCGCGAGTAGTGCCGTAACGCCCGCAAGCGTTTTCGAACACGTGGCTCAGCACGTGATCCGGCAAGTTGCCCGCATAGCTGGGCAGATGCCGCTCCAATACAAACCCCAACGCCTGAACCTGACTTCCGTCTTCAAGACGGCAGTTGAGCCAGTGTGGGCGATAGGACGGGAATGGCATTTCGCGTTGCCAAAGTGCGTAAAGGGATGCTTCAAGTTGTTCTTCAGGCAAGCGATAGGCGAAGCCGCTGCAAGAACCACCGCGATCCAGGCCGAATACCAGCCCAGGTACTTCCGGTGTGCCGCGATGTTCGTGGGACCATAAATACAAACCGCGATGGTAGCCATGCACACGACCACGCACTCGCTCCACCGCTGCACATTCAGGACGCCAGATCAGCGAACCGTAAGCGAACAGCCACACCGGCCCGCCCTTGTGGCGCGCCATCGTCGACTGCATTGAGCTGAGCAATTGTTCGTGCGTGAGCTGCGGCCCCAGATCGAGCAGCGGAGGGTAAGCCAGATTCAAAAAAGCAGATTCAATGGCGCTCATGGCGATTAGCGTTCAGCTCCCCGCGGGTGAAGAATTACTTAATAGAACGCACCGCTGTAACAATAAGGCACATATGTTTTAAGGCAATTTAAGTGCCATGGCACAGTTCTTAAACATCTGCCTGAATGACATATAACCTACCGGCATTTATATAATTTTATAAATACCGATCGGCTATATAGAGAGTTATAACGATTAGATCGACGATCAAAATCGCAGATCAAGATCGAGGATCAAAATCGCGGCGCGTATGCAAATACATCCGCACGCATTTGATGAGCGTCCATCCCGGCGCCGACCAAAGCATCCAGCGTGCCGTAGACCATGGCCGGAGAGCCGCTGGCGTAGACATGCAAGGGTTTCAGATCGGGGAAGTCCTCACACACCGCCTCATGCAGCATCCCGCAGCGCCCCTGCCAGCCGCATTGATCGCTGACGACTTTATGCAGGAATAGATTGGCCAGTTTCAGCCATTCATCCCAATGTTCGATGGCATAAAAATCTTCAGGACGACGCACGCCCCAATACAGGTGCACCGGATGTTTGAAGCCCGTCGCACGGCAATGTTCGATCAGGCTATGGATCTGGCCCATGCCGGTGCCCGCAGCGATCAGCACCAGTGGACCGTCCGGCAGTTCCGCCAGATGGGTGTCGCCGAACGGCATTTCGATCCGCACCATCGGGTTGCGTTGCAACTGGTCGATCAGGCTCAGCGCACTGCTTTCGCGCGCCAGCACATGGATTTCCAGATCACGCCCGCCATGCGGTGCCGAGGCCAGGGAGAACGCGGATTTCTCGCCGCTCTCGCGTTCGATCATCAAGTACTGACCGGCGTGATAACGTGGCGGCTTGCCGGCCGGCGCTCGCAGACGCACACGCCAGGTATCGCCGCCGACATCCCTGCATTCAATGACCTGACACGACAAGCTGCGCACCGGCAGTTCTCCCAGCGCGAGCACGCCATCCCACAGCACGATGCAGTCTTCCAGCGGCTCTGCAATGCAAGTGTAGAACTCGCCATGGTCGCGCACACCGCCTTCCTGTTCGACCCGCCCTTCCACCAGCAATGCGGCGCACACATGGCAATTGCCGTTTCGACAGCTTTGCGGGCATTCATAGCCCAGACGCCGCGCGCCATCGAGAATCCGCTCGCCGGGCAGAATCTGTAGCACTGCTCCGGAGGGCTGCAAGGTTACACGCATCAATCTATTCCTAACTGATTCCAGATGGCATCGATCCGCTGGGTAACGGCTTCGTCCTTGACGATCACCCGGCCCCACTCGCGAGTGGTTTCGCCCGGCCATTTATGCGTGGCATCGAGCCCCATCTTCGAACCCAGGCCGGAAACCGGCGAGGCGAAGTCCAGGTAATCGATTGGCGTGTTGTCGATCAACACCGTGTCGCGCTTGGGGTCCATGCGCGTGGTGATGGCCCAAATCACGTCGTTCCAGTCGCGTGCGTTGATATCGTCATCACAGACGATAACGAACTTGGTGTACATGAACTGTCGCAAAAACGACCAGACACCCAGCATTACCCGCTTGGCATGTCCGGGATACGACTTCTTCATGGTCACGATGGCCATGCGGTACGAGCAGCCTTCGGGCGGCAGGTAGAAGTCGGTGATCTCGGGGAACTGCTTCTGCAGGATCGGCACGAACACTTCGTTCAGCGCCACGCCGAGAATCGCCGGCTCATCCGGCGGACGGCCGGTGTAGGTGCTGTGGTAGATCGGTTTGATCCGGTGGGTGATGCGCTCGACGGTGAACACCGGGAAGCTGTCGACTTCGTTGTAGTAACCGGTGTGGTCGCCGTACGGGCCTTCGTCGGCCATTTCGCCCGGATGGATCACGCCTTCAAGGATGATCTCGGCGGTCGCCGGGACCTGCAAGTCGTTGCCACGGCACTTCACCAACTCGGTGCGGTTACCGCGCAACAGGCCGGCGAAAGCGTATTCGGAAAGGCTGTCCGGCACAGGAGTCACCGCGCCGAGAATGGTCGCCGGGTCAGCGCCCAGCGCCACGGACACCGGGAACGGCTGGCCAGGATGCTTCTCGCACCACTCGCGGTAATCCAGCGCGCCGCCACGGTGACTCAGCCAGCGCATGATGACCTTGTTGCGACCAATCACTTGCTGACGGTAGATACCGAGGTTCTGGCGATCCTTGTTCGGCCCTTTGGTGACGGTCAGGCCCCAGGTGATCAGCGGGCCGACGTCGCCCGGCCAGCAGGTCTGCACCGGCAGCATCGCGAGGTCGACGTCGTCGCCTTCGATGACCACTTCCTGGCACACCGCGTCTTTGACGACTTTCGGTGCCATGGCGATGATCTTGCGGAAGATCGGCAGCTTGGACCAGGCATCCTTCAGGCCTTTCGGCGGCTCGGGTTCCTTGAGGAACGCCAGCAGCTTGCCGATCTCGCGCAGCTCACTGACCGCTTCTGCGCCCATGCCCAGCGCCACGCGCTCAGGGGTGCCGAACAGGTTGCCGAGCACCGGGATGTCATAACCCGTAGGGTTTTCGAAAAGCAGGGCCGGACCTTTGGCACGCAGGGTGCGGTCGCAGACCTCGGTCATTTCGAGCACTGGGGACACCGGAACCTGGATGCGCTTGAGTTCGCCGCGCTTTTCCAGACCGCTGATAAAGTCGCGCAAGTCGCGATACTGCATGCGTGAGCCTCGTATTGGCCGTGCCGTTCGGGGGTGGCAGTTTAGCGCCGAACCCCTCTATTCAGAACCACGAACTGCCGGTTCATCAAAAATCAGATAGCAAAAAGCCGGGTTTCCCCGGCTTCTTGGCCCGTTCGACTTACTTGCGTTTCATCGACAGGAAGAACTCATCGTTGGTCTTGGTCGTTTTCAGCTTGTCGACCAGGAACTCGATGGCAGCGATTTCGTCCATCGGGTGCAGCAGCTTGCGAAGAATCCACATGCGTTGCAACTCGTCGTCGGCAGTCAGCAACTCTTCGCGGCGGGTGCCGGAACGGTTGATGTTGATGGCCGGGAAGACGCGTTTTTCAGCGATACGACGATCCAGCGGCAGTTCCATGTTGCCCGTGCCTTTGAATTCTTCGTAGATCACTTCGTCCATCTTCGAGCCGGTTTCAACCAGCGCGGTGGCGATGATGGTCAGCGAACCGCCTTCTTCGATGTTCCGCGCGGCGCCGAAGAAACGTTTCGGTTTCTCCAGGGCATGGGCATCGACACCACCAGTGAGTACTTTGCCGGAGCTCGGGATCACGGTGTTGTAGGCGCGAGCCAGACGGGTGATGGAGTCGAGCAGGATCACCACGTCTTTCTTGTGTTCGACCAGGCGCTTGGCCTTCTCGATCACCATTTCGGCAACCTGCACGTGGCGGGTTGGCGGCTCATCGAACGTCGAGGCAACCACTTCGCCGCGCACGGTGCGCTGCATTTCGGTCACTTCTTCCGGACGTTCGTCGATCAGCAATACGATCAGGTGAACTTCAGGGTTATTACGAGCGATGTTCGCTGCGATGTTCTGCAGCATGATGGTTTTACCGGCTTTCGGCGGTGCAACGATCAGACCGCGCTGGCCTTTGCCGATCGGGGCGCACAGGTCGATGACACGACCGGTCAAGTCTTCGGTGGAACCGTTGCCGGCTTCCATCTTCATGCGCACGGTCGGGAACAGCGGGGTCAGGTTCTCGAAGAGAATCTTGTTTTTCGCGTTCTCGGGACGATCGTAGTTGATCGTGTCGACCTTGAGCAGCGCGAAATAACGCTCGCCTTCCTTTGGAGGACGGATCTTGCCAACGATGGTGTCACCGGTGCGCAAGTTGAAGCGACGGATCTGACTCGGCGAGACGTAGATATCGTCTGGGCCGGCGAGATAGGAAGCGTCAGCGGAGCGAAGGAAGCCGAAGCCGTCCTGGAGAATCTCCAGCACGCCATCACCGGAGATTTCCTCGCCGCTTTTAGCGTGCTTTTTGAGCAGGGAGAAAATCACGTCCTGCTTGCGCGAACGGGCCATATTTTCTATGCCCATCTGTTCGGCCAATTCGAGCAGTTCGGTAATCGGCTTTTGCTTGAGTTCAGTCAGATTCATATAGGAATGACGTAATCATTTATGGAGGGGGGGAAATTAAGCTTTTGGCTTAATGAGGCCGCGCCGCAGAGAAGGCGACAGGATCGCGTACTTATTCGAAAAGGAGTGCGTCGGCGACGGCTAGCAGGGGGCAGTGGAGAAACCAGTGCGGGGCCGAATGTACCACCTGAGTTTCGGAGCGTCTAGCCCTCAATAACGAAAAGGCCCCGCGATGTGCGGGGCCTTTTTGATGACGCTTTAAACGACGCTTAGATGTTGGCGTCGAGGAAAGCAGCCAGTTGCGACTTCGACAGTGCGCCGACCTTGGTCGCTTCAACGTTGCCGTTCTTGAACAGCATCAGAGTCGGGATACCACGCACGCCGTGCTTGGCCGGGGTTTCCTGGTTTTCGTCGATGTTCAGTTTGGCAACGGTCAGCTTGCCTTTGTAGGTTTCAGCAATTTCGTCCAGAACAGGAGCGATCATTTTGCAAGGGCCGCACCATTCAGCCCAGTAGTCGACCAGTACAGCGCCTTCGGCCTTGAGGACGTCGACGTCGAAGCTAGCGTCGGTGACGTGTTTAATAAGATCGCTGCTCATGGAAGTCTCCAGGTTGTAAGCAAAAAAACGTGGCCCATCATAGCCGCCCTTCCCTCGTTCAGGAAGGTGCAGATGATTGAGTCTCGCTATGGTGCCGCATGAGTTTGGGTATAGACCAAGTCACGAGGTGGCGGGAGCGACGAAGGCAATTCCGGTGCGCAGTGCCGCGTTACGCACGTGTTCGTGCATGGCCTTCTGCGCTGCCCCGGACGCCCGCCGGGCTAGCGCACGAAGGATTTTGCGGTGTTCCTGCCAGGTTTCCATGGCCCGCTCGGCCCGGATGAACGGTAGTTTCTGGCTCTCTAGAAAGATGTCGGCGCTGGCCGTCAGAATGCTCAGCATCGCCTGATTGCCGCTCGCCAGCAGGATGCGCCGGTGAAACTCGAAATCCAGTCGCGCCGCGGCCTCGAAGTCGCCGGCCTTCAATTCGATGCGCATGGCGGCGACGTTATCTTCCAGTGCATCGAGCTCGTGAGTACTCAGGGTCACCGCCGCCAAACCGGCGGCAAAGCCTTCCAGGGCATAGCGCAACTGGAAGATGTCCAGCGGCGAGGCCTGGGCCGCGAACGGCCAACTCAGCCCCGCATCACCTCGCGGCAAATCAACCGGTGACTGCACGAACACGCCTTTGCCCGGCTGGATGCTGATCACCCCCAACGCACTCAGTGACGACAACGCTTCGCGCAGCGACGCCCGACTGACCCCCAATTGCACCGCCAAATCCCGTTGCGAGGGCAAGGCATCCCCAGGCCCGAAGCCCTGTTCGGTGATCAGTTTACGGATGGCTTGCAGCGCCACTTCAGGTACGGCGCGAGAGATCGAGTTCATGGTTTTCCAGACGAACCAGGCCAATGAGCGGTTAGTTGTAAAGCTATTCGCGACGCCCGGCAAGTCGTGCCCCATGGGGGTTCGGAGATTTTCATGGATGCGCTATCGGGGTGCGAAATGCCGCCCAACTGTTCAGACCAGTAAGACCGATCGACACCAGCAAAACCGTGGCCTTGCGCCCCCAAAACCCGATGTTGGCACGGCCCATGCTCTGTCGATCCGCAGAATTCACTTCTCGCCGATTCGGAGATTTGCCATGACCCAGCGTTACAGCGCCCTCCTCGCAGCCCTGTTTGCCAGCCTGATGCTGAGCCAGGCGCCCGCCCACGCCGACGGTCTGGAGGATGTGGTCAAGCGCGGCGTCCTCAAGGTTGCCGTACCTCAGGACTTCCCGCCCTTCGGCTCGGTCGGCCCGGACATGAAACCGCGCGGTCTCGATATCGACACCGCCAAACTGCTGGCCGACCAACTCAAGGTCAAACTCGAGCTGACTCCGGTCAACAGCACCAACCGCATCCCGTTCCTGACCACCGGCAAGGTCGATCTGGTGATCTCCAGCCTCGGCAAAAACCCCGAGCGCGAGAAGGTCATCGACTTCTCCCGTGCCTACGCGCCGTTCTACCTCGCCGTTTTCGGTCCGCCAGACGCCAGTATCAAAAGCCTGGACGATCTCAAGGGCAAAACCATCAGCGTCACCCGTGGCGCCATCGAAGACATCGAGCTGACCAAAGTCGCGCCCGAAGGCGTGACCATCAAGCGCTTCGAAGACAACAACTCGACCATCGCCGCTTACCTCGCCGGGCAAGTTGACCTGATCGCCAGTGGCAACGTGGTGATGGTGACCATCAGCGAACGCAACCCGAAACGCATTCCGGCGCTGAAAGTGAAGCTCAAGGATTCGCCGGTCTACGTCGGCGTGAACAAAAACGAGCCGGCGCTGCTGGACAAGGTCAACCAGATCCTCGCCACCGCCAAGACCGACGGCGCGCTGGAGAAGAACTCCCGGACCTGGCTCAAAGAGCCGCTGCCGGCCGATCTCTGATCGTCGTTGCGGAGACTGAATATGGCTTATCAGTTCGATTTCATACCGGTGGTGCAAAACACCGACCTGCTGCTGCGCGGTGCGCTGTTCACCCTTGAACTGACGGCCATCGGCGCAGTGCTCGGGGTGGGCTTGGGCATCGTCGGAGCGCTGGTACGAGCGTGGAACATCCGCCCGTTCGCCGGCATTTTTGCGGTCTACGTCGAGTTGATCCGCAACACGCCATTTCTGGTGCAGTTGTTTTTCATCTTCTTCGGCCTGCCGTCACTGGGTGTGCAGATTTCGGAATGGCAGGCCGCGGTGCTGGCGATGGTGATCAACCTGGGCGCCTATTCCACCGAGATCATCCGCGCCGGCATTCAGGCAATCCCTCGAGGACAGCTTGAAGCCGCAGCGGCGCTGGCAATGACGCGTTTCGAAGCCTTTCGCCACGTGGTGCTGCTGCCGGCCCTGGGCAAGGTTTGGCCGGCATTGAGCAGCCAGATCATCATCGTGATGCTGGGTTCGGCGGTCTGCTCGCAGATCGCCACCGAAGAGCTGAGCTTCGCCGCCAACTTCATTCAGTCGCGCAACTTCCGCGCCTTTGAAACCTACGCCCTGACCACGCTGCTCTACCTGTGCATGGCGCTGCTGATCCGCCAGCTGCTGAACTGGATCGGCCGCCGCTACATTGCGAGGACCAGCCAATGAGCGATTTCACATTCTGGGATGTCGTACGCAACCTGCTCACGGGGTTGCAATGGACTTTGGCGCTGTCGCTGGTAGCGTTTATCGGTGGCGGACTGATCGGCTTGCTGATCATGGTCATGCGCATCTCGAAAAAATCCCTGCCGCGCAGCTTCGCCCGCACCTACATCGAACTGTTCCAGGGCACGCCGCTGTTGATGCAGCTGTTTCTGGTGTTCTTCGGTGTGGCGTTGGCCGGGGTGGAGATTTCGCCGTGGATGGCCGCGGCGATTGCCCTGACGCTGTTCACCAGCGCCTACCTGGCGGAGATCTGGCGTGGTTGCGTCGAATCGATTCCCAACGGCCAGTGGGAAGCCTCGTCGAGCCTGGCGCTGAATCCGCTGGAGCAACTGCGCTACGTGATCCTGCCGCAAGCCCTGCGGATCGCCGTAGCACCGACCGTGGGCTTCTCGGTGCAAGTGGTCAAAGGCACCGCTGTCACCTCGATCATCGGTTTCACCGAACTAACCAAGACCGGCGGCATGCTCGCCAACGCGACCTTTGAACCGTTCATGGTCTACGGCCTCGTGGCCCTCGGTTACTTCCTGCTCTGCTACCCCTTGTCCCTCAGTGCCCGCTACCTGGAAAGGAGACTGCATGCCTCTGCTTAGAATCTCGGCCCTGCATAAATATTACGGCGACCACCACGTGCTCAAAGGCATCGACCTCAGCGTCGAGGAAGGCCAGGTCGTGGCGATCATCGGCCGCAGCGGCTCGGGAAAATCCACCTTGCTACGCACCCTCAATGGTCTGGAATCGATCAACGACGGCGTGATCGAAGTCGACGGCGAATACCTCGACGCCGCCCGTGCCGATCTGCGCAGCTTGCGACAGAAAGTCGGGATGGTGTTTCAGCAGTTCAACCTGTTCCCGCACCTGACGGTCGGCGAGAACGTGATGCTCGCGCCGCAGGTGGTGCAGAAAGTGCCGAAAGCCAAAGCGGCCGAACTGGCGCGGGAGATGTTGGAGCGGGTCGGGCTGGGGGAAAAATTCGATGCCTTCCCGGATCGATTGTCTGGTGGGCAGCAACAGCGGGTGGCGATTGCCCGGGCGCTGGCGATGTCGCCGAAGGTCTTGCTGTGCGATGAGATTACCTCGGCGCTGGACCCGGAATTGGTCAATGAAGTGCTGAGCGTGGTCCGGCAACTGGCCAAGGAAGGGATGACGTTGATTATGGTCACCCATGAGATGCGTTTTGCCCGGGAGGTTGGGGATAAGTTGGTGTTCATGCATCAGGGCAAGGTGCATGAAGTCGGGGATCCGAAGATTCTGTTCGCGAATCCGCAAACGGCGGAGCTTGCGAATTTCATCGGCACCGTCGAAGCGGCAGGCTGAAGAGGTTTAAGCGCCTGTAAGACCGCCTTCGCGAGCAAGCCCGCTCCCACAGTTGACCGTGTTCTGCTGAGGGACTCGGTTAAATGTGGGAGCGGGCTTGCTCGCGAAGAGGCCATCAGCCGCGGCGCAGGTACCCCGCGCTGAAAGATCGCAGCCTTTGGCAGCTCCTGCGCGTTGGCGGCAGCGTTTGATCGTGGCACGATGTCGAGGTTATCGACCGAGACCCCTGACCATGCCGCAATCCCAAGCCAAGAATCTGTCCCTGATCGCCGCAATCGACCTGGGCTCCAACAGCTTTCACATGGTCGTGGCCAAGGCCCAGAACGGCGAAATCCGTATTCTCGAACGACTCGGGGAGAAGGTTCAGCTGGCCGCCGGCATCGACGATGAGCGTCAGCTCAGTGAAGAATCCATGCAACGCGGGCTCGATTGCCTGAAGCGTTTCGCCCAACTGATCAGCGGCATGCCGACCGGCGCCGTGCGGATCGTCGGCACCAACGCCTTGCGTGAAGCGCGCAACCGCGCCGAATTTATCCACCGCGCCGAAGAAATTCTCGGCCACCCGGTGGAAGTCATCTCTGGCCGTGAAGAAGCGCGCCTGATCTACCTCGGGGTGTCCCACACCCTCGCCGACACCCCGGGCAAACGCCTGGTGGCCGACATCGGCGGCGGCAGTACCGAATTCATCATCGGCCAGCGCTTCGAACCGCTGCTGCGCGAAAGCCTGCAAATGGGCTGCGTCAGCTACACCCAGCGCTATTTCAAGGACGGCAAGATCACCCCGGCCCGCTACGCCCAGGCGTACACCGCGGCGCGGCTGGAGATCATGAGCATCGAACACGCCCTGCACCGCCTGACCTGGGATGAAGCCATCGGCTCCTCGGGCACCATCCGCGCCATCGGCCTGGCGCTGAAGGCCGGTGGTCATGGCACGGGCGAAGTCAACGCCCAAGGCCTGGCCTGGCTCAAGCGCAAGCTGATCAAACTTGGCGACGTCGAGAAGATTGACTTCGAAGGCATCAAGCCTGACCGCCGGGCGATTTTCCCGGCGGGCCTGGCGATCCTCGAAGCGATCTTCGACTCCCTCGAGCTGCAACGTATGGACCACTGTGAAGGCGCCCTGCGTGAAGGCGTGCTCTATGATCTGTTGGGCCGTCATCATCACGAAGACGTCCGTGAGCGCACCCTCAGCTCGTTGATGGAGCGTTATCACGTCGATCTGGAACAAGCGGCGCGGGTTGAACGCAAGGCGTTGCATGCCTTCGATCAAGTCGCCGAAGATTGGGATCTGGATGACGGCGTCTGGCGCGAATTGCTCGGCTGGGCGGCCAAGGTCCATGAAGTGGGCCTGGACATTGCCCACTATCAGTATCACAAGCACGGCTCCTACCTGATCGAGCATTCGGACCTGGCCGGGTTCTCCCGCGAAGACCAGCTGATGCTCGCACTGCTGGTACGTGGGCACCGCCGTAATATTCCCCGGGACAGGTTTGCCGATTTTGGCGACGAAGGCATCAAGCTGATTCGCCTGTGCGTGCTGCTGCGCTTTGCGATCCTGTTTCATCACATCCGCGGCACCCAGGAAATGCCTCAGGTTGTGCTGCAGGCCAATGGCGACAGCCTGGATGTGTTATTCCCGGAAAACTGGCTGGACGAAAACCAGCTGACCCAGGCCGACTTCGGTCTGGAAGCGGAATGGCTGACCCGCGTCGGCTTCGTGCTTAACGTTCGCTGAAACACGGTCCTGTAGGAGCACGGCTTGCCGGCGATGGCGATCTCACGGACGCCATCGCTGTAGGAGCACAGCTTGCTGGCGATGGCGATCTCGCGGACGCCATCGCCAGCAAGCTGTGCTCCTACAGGGGACGGCGGTGAAAACAAAAATGGCGATCCGCAGGGATCGCCATTTTTTATTACCCGACTTGCGCGTTAACGAACAGCCAGAATCGGGCTGCCCAAACGTTCCAGCAGTGTTGCCTGGGCGCTGCGCGGATTCTGGTTGCCGGTCGGCGTGTTGCGGATGTAACGGCCGTCCGCCTGCAGGCTCCAGCTGTGAGTGTTATCGGTGAGATACAGCTCCAGCTCTTTCTTGACCCGCATGATCAGCTTCTTGCCCTCGACCGGGAAGCAAGTCTCGACGCGCTTGTCGAGGTTGCGCTCCATCCAGTCGGCACTGGACAGGAACATCTGCTCTTCGCCGCCATTGAGGAAATAGAACACTCGGGTGTGCTCCAGGAAACGCCCGATGATCGAGCGCACGTGGATGTTGTGCGAGACGCCGGCGATGCCCGGACGCAAGCAACACATGCCGCGCACCACCAGATCGATACGCACCCCGGACTGACTGGCCTTGTACAGCGCGCGGATGATCTTCGGATCGGTCAGCGAGTTGAACTTGGCGATGATGTGCGCCGGTTTGCCGTCGAGGGCGAACTGGGTCTCCCGGGCAATCATGTCGAGCATGCCCTTCTTCAACGTGAACGGCGCGTGCAGCAGCTTCTTCATGCGCAGGGTTTTACCCATGCCGATCAGCTGGCTGAACAGTTTGCCAACGTCTTCGCACAAGGCGTCATCCGAGGTCAGCAAGCTGTAGTCGGTGTACAGACGTGCGTTGGCCGCGTGGTAGTTGCCGGTCCCCAAGTGGGCGTAACGGACAATCTCGCCGGCCTCGCGACGCAAAATCAGCATCATTTTGGCGTGGGTCTTGAAGCCGACCACGCCATAGATCACCACCGCACCGGCCGCTTGCAGACGGCTGGCCAGTTGCAGGTTGGACTCTTCGTCGAACCGCGCACGCAACTCGATCACCGCAGTGACTTCCTTGCCGTTACGCGCCGCATCGACCAGCGCATCGACGATTTCCGAGTTGGCGCCGGAGCGGTATAGGGTCTGACGGACCGCCAATACATGCGGGTCCTTGGCAGCCTGGCGCAGCAGGTCGACCACCGGAGTGAAGGACTCGAACGGGTGCAGCAACAGGATGTCCTGCTTGCTGATCACACTGAAGATGTTCTCGCTGTTTTGCAGCAGTTTCGGGATCTGAGGGGTGAACGGCGTGTATTGCAGCGCTCGCTGACTGTCCAGACCGGTGATGCTGAACAGGCGGGTCAGGTTGACCGGACCGTTGACCTGATACAGCTCGGTCTCGTGCAGATTGAACTGTTTGAGCAAGTAGTCGGACAGGTGTTTCGGGCACGTGTCGGCGACTTCCAGGCGCACCGCGTCACCGTAGCGACGGGAGAACAACTCGCCGCGCAGGGCGCGGGCCAGGTCTTCTACATCTTCGGTGTCGACGGCGAGGTCGGCGTTTCGGGTCAGACGGAACTGGTAGCAGCCCTTGACCTTCATGCCCTGGAACAGGTCATCGGCGTGAGCGTGGATCATCGACGACAGGAACACGTAGTTGTCGCCAGCGCCGCCCACTTCTTCCGGCAACTTGATGACGCGCGGCAGCAGACGTGGCGCCGGGATGATCGCCAGACCGGAATCGCGGCCGAAGGCATCGATACCTTCGAGCTCGACGATGAAGTTCAGGCTCTTGTTCACCAGCAACGGGAACGGGTGCGTCGGGTCGAGGCCGATCGGGGTAATGATCGGCGCGATCTCGTCGCGGAAATAGCGGCGCACCCAGGTTTTGATCTTGGTGGTCCAGTGACGCCGGCGGATGAAGCGGACCTGATGTTTCTCCAGTTCCGGCAACAGAATGTCGTTGAGGATCGCGTACTGGCGGTCGACGTGACCGTGCACCAGTTCGCTGATGCGGGCCAGGGCCTGGTGCGGTTGCAGGCCATCGGCGCCAGCCTGTTCACGGGCGAAGGTGATCTGCTTCTTCAGGCCGGCCACACGAATCTCGAAGAACTCGTCCAGGTTGCTGGAGAAGATCAGCAGAAACTTCAGCCGCTCCAGCAACGGGTAGGACTCATCCAGCGCCTGCTCCAGTACGCGGATGTTGAACTGCAGTTGCGAGAGCTCGCGATGGATGTACAGGCTGCTGTCATCCAGGCCGGGAATGGCAATCGCTGGTGCCGTTATTGCGGGCTCGGCCACCACAGCGGGTGGAGCAGGCTCCAGTTCCGGCGGGATTTCAGCGATTTGCTCCACCACAGGTTGAGCATCTTTTACGGCAACTTCAGTGAGTACTTCGGTATTCATCGAATGTTCCTGGGAGGGCTATTTTTGCTCTCGTAACAATTGAGCAGCACGGACGGCAAAGTAAGTCAGGATGCCATCAGCGCCTGCACGTTTAAAAGCGGTCAGGGATTCGAGGATAACCCCTTCGCTCAACCAGCCATTCTGGATCGCCGCCATGTGCATGGCATATTCACCGCTGACCTGATAAACAAAGGTCGGCACTTTAAATTCTTCTTTGACCCGGTAGAGGATGTCCAGATACGGCATGCCTGGCTTGACCATGACCATGTCCGCGCCTTCTGACAAGTCCGCCGCCACTTCGTGCAGGGCTTCGTTGCTGTTGGCCGGGTCCATCTGATAGGAGGCCTTGTTGGCCTTGCCCAGGTTCAGCGCCGAACCGACCGCATCGCGGAACGGGCCGTAATAGGCGCTGGCGTACTTCGCCGAGTAGGCCATGATCCGCACGTTGACGTGATCGGCCAGTTCCAGCGCCTCGCGGATCGCCTGGATGCGACCGTCCATCATGTCCGACGGGGCCACCACCTGAGCGCCGGCTTCGGCGTGGGACAGCGCCTGCTTGACCAGTGCGTCGACGGTGATGTCGTTCTGCACATAGCCTTCTTCGTCGAGGATACCGTCCTGGCCGTGGGTGGTGAACGGGTCCAGCGCAACGTCGGTGATCACACCCAGGTCAGGGAATTGCGCACGCAATGCGCGGGTGGCGCGCTGGGCGATCCCGTTCGGGTTCCAGGCTTCGGCGGCGTCCAGAGACTTGAGCTCCGGCGGCGTCACCGGGAACAGTGCCAGCGCCGGAATCCCCAGCTCGACCCACTTGGCCGCTTCCTCAAGCAACAAATCGATGGTCAGGCGTTCGACGCCCGGCATTGAGGCCACCGCTTCGCGACGGTTTTCACCGTCCAGCACGAACACCGGCAGGATCAGATCGTCGACGGTCAGAACGTTTTCACGGACCAGTCGACGCGAAAAATCATCACGGCGATTGCGACGCAGGCGGGTTGCTGGAAACAAACGGTTGGCGGGGGTAAAGCTCACGGCAGACTCCTGAGCCCGCGCTGGCGGGCGAGCGTGACAGTTATAAGCGGCCATTATGACCAACGTATGACAGTTATGTGCATCCCTGCGTCACGTAGCCGCATTCCATTGTCCTTGTAGGAAATGTTCACGTCGAGACACATTTGGACACTTTCATGAATGTTCCCGAAGGGTTAGGCTGCGCGTTCATTTCGCCAGCATCCAGACAATGCTCCAACAATTTCTTCAGGAATTCGGCTACTTCGCCCTCTTTCTCGGCACGTTTTTCGAAGGCGAAACCATTCTGGTGCTCGCAGGCTTCCTCGCGTTCCGCGGATACATGGACCTCAAATTGGTCATGATCGTGGCGTTCCTCGGCAGTTATGCCGGTGATCAGCTGTGGTATTTCCTGGGGCGCAAGCACGGCCGCAAGTTGCTGGCGCGCAAACCGCGCTGGCAATTGATGGGTGACCGGGCTCTGGAACACATCCGCAGGCACCCGGACATTTGGGTGCTGAGCTTCCGCTTTGTCTATGGCCTGCGCACGGTGATGCCGGTAGCGATCGGCCTGTCGGGCTATCCGCCGGGACGTTATCTGCTGCTCAACGGGATTGGTGCCGCGATCTGGGCCGCCGCGCTGGCTGCCGCCGCGTATCACTTCGGTGCGGTGCTCGAAGGCATGCTCGGCAGCGTCAAGAAGTACGAGCTGTGGGTGCTCGGCGCCCTGCTGATACTGGGCTTTTGCCTGTGGTTGCGCCGACGCCTCAAGAACGCCCGTCTGGCGAAGAAGATCTACGCCGACGAGCAGGCCGAACTGGCCAAATCTGCCGAGACTAAGACGCCAGCCGAGTGAAACGGTTTCTGCAGCAGTAGAGACCGATACCGCTAAGCAGGCTATAACTCAGCAGGCCGACCCAGCCCACCGCGCTGGCCGGCCATAGCCCAACGACCGGTGCCAGCCACACCAGCGGCACATTCGACGCCAGGCGCAGCAGCTCCAGCTTCAGCGCCCACGGGCGATTCTCCAGGGCCACGCCCAACGTAAACAAACCCAGCGCCACGGCACTCCAGCCGAGCACCAGCGCGGCGGTTGGCAAACTCTGCTCCAGGTTCATCAAGTAGCTGCCCAGCGCGATGTAGACGCAGAACTGCAACACGACGTAAAGCTGCTGACGCCCGTCCAGCGGCACTTCGAATTTACGGAACTGACTCAGGTCTGGCTTGTTCATCGGGTACTTGGCCGCCACGTCCGCCGGCCGCCAACCGGTGCGCATGAACCAGATGCGCAACTTGTCCCATTTGCTTTGCGCACGCCGCGCGTCATCCCACAGCTGTGCGTAGAACTGCACGTTCGCCCACAACGGATTCCAGCTCGCCAGTGGCGTGGTGACACCGAAAATCACCGGTTCGTTTTCGTCCTCTTCCTGGAACGAGCCAAATAGACGGTCCCAAATAATGAACACCCCGCCGTAGTTGCGATCCATGTAGAGAGCGTTCTGTGCATGGTGAGCCCGATGATTGGACGGCGTGACGAAGAACCACTCGAACCAGCCGAGCTTGGGAATGTGTTTGGTATGCACCCAGAATTGGTACAGCAAGTTCAGCGAGGCGACGCTGATGAATACCAGCAACGGCACGCCGAGCACGGCCATCGGCAGGTAGAAGATCCAGCTCAGCAGGAAGCCGGTACTGGTCTGACGCAGCGCCGTGGACAGGTTGTAGTCCTCGCTCTGGTGATGCACCGAATGCGCCGCCCAGAGGATGTTGCGTTCGTGGCCCATGCGATGCAGCCAGTAGTAGCAGAAGTCGTAGAGCACAAAGGCGAAAACCCAGACCCAAACGCTGTCAGCCGAGAGTTCGAACAGCGCCAGGTGCTTGAGGGCAAACGCATACGTCACCAGGCCGACGCCTTTGGTCAGCAGGCCGGTGGTGGTCGACAGCACGCCGGTGCTCATGCTGTTGATCGCGTCAGCCACGCGATAATTGCTCACTCCGCGCCAACGATCGGCCAGCAGTTCGACGGCAATCAGCACAAAGAAAAACGGCACCGCATACAGAATGAAGTCCATGACGCGCCCTGATCGGAATCTTGAGGACAGATCCTAGGTGTAGCCGCGAATTAACCCTATGGCAACGAGTGACAAATTAGTGGACATTTAACGCCATGAATCTGGAGAAAAGCCCATGAGCAAAAAAATTGCAGTGATCCTATCCGGCTGTGGCGTGTACGACGGCGCCGAGATCCACGAAAGCGTGATCACCCTGTTGCGTCTGGACCAGCGGGGGGCTCAGGTGCAGTGTTTCGCACCGAACATCGCGCAATTGCATGTGATCAATCACCTGACCGGCGAAGAAATGCCCGAGTCGCGCAACGTGCTGGTGGAGTCGGCGCGGATCGCCCGAGGCAACATCAAGGATATTCGTGAAGCGGACGTTGAAGACTTCGATGCGCTGATTGTTCCGGGTGGTTTCGGAGCGGCCAAGAACCTGTCGAACTTCGCCGTCGAAGGCGCCGGCTGCACCGTGCAACCGGAAGTCCTGGCGCTGGCTGAAGCCTTTGCCGAGGCCGGCAAACCAGTCGGGCTGATCTGCATCTCACCGGCGCTCGCGGCGAAGATCTATGGACCGGGCGTGACCTGCACCATCGGCAACGACGCCGATACTGCCGCCGCCATGAACAAGATGGGCGCCACCCACAAAGATTGCGCGGTGAGCGACATCGTCGAAGACAAGGCCCGCAAACTGGTATGCACCCCGGCTTACATGCTGGCGCAATCGATCAGCGAAGCGGCGTCCGGCATCAACAAACTGGTCGACCGCGTTCTGGAACTGACCCACGAAAACGACGCCTGACCCTGATCGTTCCCACGCTCTGCGTGGGAATGCAGCCCGGGACGCTCCGCGTCCCAATCCAGAGCCGAACGCGGAGCGTCCGTTGAGGCATTCCCACGCAGAGCGTGGGAACGATCAGTGTGAACGGGAAAGCCGCGTGAGGATCCGGTCCAGCGCATTGGCAAACGCCTGCTTCTCACGCTCGCCAAATGGCGCTGGCCCGCCGCTCATCTGCCCCTGTTCACGCAAATCGGTGAACAGGTTACGCACCGCCAACCGATCGCCCATGTTCTGCGCATCGAACTCTTTGCCCCGCGGATCCAGCGCCGCAACGCCCTTTTTCACCAGACGGTCGGCAAGCGGCACATCGCTGCAGATCACCAATTCGCCGGGGACCGCGTATTCCACCAGATAGTCGTCTGCGGCATCCGGACCACTTGGCACCACGATCAGCTTCACCAGGGCCAAGCCCGGCTTGATTTGCGGCTGTCCGGCCACCAGCACCACTTCGAACTGGCGCTTGAGGGCGAACTTCACCACCAGATCCTTGGCCGCCCGAGGGCAGGCGTCGGCATCGATCCACACACGCATGTTTTTACCTCTTGAGGATCACTCGGATCAGGAAACCGGCACCCGCCGCTTCTCAGCCAGCCGACTACGGCTATACAGCACGATGATCGCGATAATCGCCACCGCCTGCGCACTCAGCGAATACGCATCAGCGTGGATCCCCAGCCAGTCGAAGTCAAAGAACGGCACCGGCCGGGTGCCGAAAATCCCGGCTTCCTGCAACGCCTTCACGCCATGCCCGGCAAACACCACCGACAACGCACACAACAGACCGGCGTTGATACTGAAAAACAACGACAGCGGCAGCTTCGCCGAGCCACGCAGAATCACCCACGCCAGACCGACCAACAACACCAATGCCGTCGCGCCACCCGCCAGTACCGCGTTATGCCCCGCTGGACCCGCCTGCAGCCACAGGGTCTCGTAGAACAAAATCACTTCAAACAGCTCGCGATACACCGAGAAGAATGCCAGCGTCGCAAACCCGAAACGCCCACCGCCGCCCACCAGGCTGCTCTTGATGTAATCCTGCCAGGCCGCTGCGTGACGACGATCGTGCATCCACACGCCGAGCCAGAGCACCATGACGGCGGCAAACAACGCCGTCGCACCTTCCAGCAATTCGCGTTGCGAGCCGCTGACATCGATCACGTACGCCGCCAGCGCCCAGGTCGCCAGACCCGCCAGCAGCGCCAGCCCCCAGCCGACGTTGACGCTGCGCACCGCCGATTGCTGGCCGGTGTTGCGCAGGAACGCGAGGATTGCCGCCAACACCAGAATCGCTTCCAGACCTTCGCGCAACAGAATCAACAAACCGGAGATGTAGCTCAGAGACCAGCTCAGGCCATCGCTGCCCAGCAGGCCGGCGGATTCCTTCAACTTGGCCTTGGCTGCGTCCAGACGCTGCTGGACCTGAGCCACCGGCAAACCGTCTTGCAACGACTGACGGTAAGCCATCAGCGATTTTTCAGTGTCTTTACGCACGTTGGCGTCGACGTTATCCAGAGAACTTTCGACCAGTTCGAAGCCCTCCAGATAAGCCGCCACCGACAGGTCATAAGCCTGATCGTGATCACCGGCACGGTACGCGGC
Organism: Pseudomonas sp. Irchel s3h14; assembly: GCF_900187425.1. Lineage (GTDB taxonomy): Bacteria > Pseudomonadota > Gammaproteobacteria > Pseudomonadales > Pseudomonadaceae > Aquipseudomonas. The sequence goes on along the minus strand of NZ_FYDJ01000001.1, from coordinate 380,680 downwards.
GATGCTCTTGTCCAGAGTCGCGGCGGTGTAGTCGAGCAACTGCGCCGGACCACGCTTGACCTGCGGCGGTTGCGCCCGCTGCGCACGGAAGGTCGCCGCCGCTTGCGGCCCCTCGGCAACCTGCACTTCTGCGGGAGTCTGACGGGCCAGGTCGGCGATGTTGTAGGTCTTTTCGGATTTTGCAGCAGCCGGATCGGCGCTGAAGCTGGCGATGTAGGTCGCCAGGTCCCACCGCTGACGATCATCCAGTTGATCGGCGAAGGCCGGCATGTCGGTGCCTTCGACACCGAGGCCCAGGGTACTGTAGATCGCGTAGAGGCTCAGGTGATCCAGCCGCGCCGCATCACGCAGATTGGACGGTGGCGGCATCAGACCGACACCTGCCGGGCCATCCCCGGCACCCGCGTCGCCGTGGCACACCGAACAATGCTGAGCGTACAACGGCGCACCACGGGTCGGATCCGGCGTAATGATCGGCGCCTGGCTGACTTCATAGGTCACCGCCAGCTTGGCGCCGAGTTGCCGTGCCTGACGGCCGACGTCCGCGCCGTCCTGACGCGCAGTGATCGCGTTGCGCAGCGTGCTGACGCCCTGCTCCAGCCCGGCTTTTTCCGGTTTGGCCGGCATCGCGGCGATCAAGCCTTGCAGCGCCTTGATAAATTCCAGCTGCTCTTGGTATTCGGACTCATTAATGACCTTGCCCGCTTGCACCGTTTCCGGGTAATCCGCACCGATGTAATCAAGCAAATGCAGCGCTTGTGGCGCGCCTTCCACGGTGTCGGCCAGCAGGTTGAAACTGCACAGGGCAAACAACGGCAACACCAGCCAGGCCAGGAAACGGGACGGGGCAGTCATGAATGAATCTCAATTGGAAATACGAAGTAACACATTGTTCACTTCCAATGACTTTCACTCAAGCTTTGTATGCGGCGGCCGCTGAGGTAGAGGAACAAAGTGCCATCATCCAAGTCTATAATTTGCCGCCTCATGGCGGCTTGTTTTCAAGGAAGACATACCGTAAATGGCCACCCGCCTGCGCTTCATATTTGTACTCAGTGCCTGTTTGCTACTGAGCGGTTGTCCCACCCTGCGTGACTACAACGCGGAGCTGGGAGAAACACTCGAGTATTTCAAGGCCGGGCAGGTCGACGGTGCGGTTGCCGTACTCGACCGCAACAATCCCATTCCCCCGGGCGACTTGCTTTACCACTTCGAAAAAGGCGAATTGCTGCGCCTCACCGGCAATTTCCCCGACAGTTATCAACATTGGGACTACGCCGACCGGTTGATCGAAGGGTGGGACAATTCGCCCATGTTCGTCCCCTTCAAAAAATTCACCGAGTTCAACAGTTACAGCGCCAACGACAAGGTGCGCTTATACGATGGCTACGATTTCGAGAGAGTCGCCCTGACCACGCAAATGGCCCTGATGCTGCTCTCCGGCTCTGAAACGGAACTGGCGCGCGTCATGATCAAGAAAACCCACGAGCGCGAAGCAACCATTGCCGACAAACGTGACAAGCAATACCTGGAACTGGAAAACCAGGCGAAGGAAGAAGGGGCCGCGATGAAATTCCAGGACCTTCAGGGCTACCCGGTAGCGACCCTCGACGCCCCCGAAGTGATCGCGCTGAAGAACAGCTACCAGAGTGCCTTCAGCCATTACCTCGCCGGCTTCATTTATGAATCGTTGAACGAGAAAGACCTCGCCGCGCCGGGCTATCGCCAGGCCATCGAGCTGCGCCCCAATACGCCGCTGCTCGAACAAGCCTTGCGCAACCTGGCCAAATCCCCGCTGAAGGCGGGCGAGGTCGACGTTCTGCTGATCGTGCAAACCGGCCTGGCGCCGGCGCGCAGCTCGGTGCGCGTGCCGATTTCGGTGGACGTCGAAGGTGAAACCTACATCACCAACATGTCATTCCCGATCCTCGTCCCCGACACCTCCACGCCACCGGTGGCCTTCATCATGGTGGACGGCAAAAAACACAAGCTGACATTGCTCAACAGCTTTGGTGATATGTCGCGTCGCACCTTGCGTGATGACATGCCGGGTATTATCCAGCGTACGCTCCATCGTGCCCGGTCCAATGTCGAATACCTGGCCTATCTGAAAAAGCACAGACCCGAAAAGCTTGAGGAAACGCTCCTGCAGCAGCTTCAACGCGAGGATGCCGATACCCGCGGCTGGCGTACGTTGCCGGACAAGACGCTGGTCGCCCGCCTGCGGCTCAAGAAAGGCCTGCACCAACTGGCGCTGCCCAACGCGCCGGACGCTGCACCGGTCAGGTTCAAGCTGGATCAGACACATCAAGCCTTCAGCCTGCGCGCGGTGGGTGACCGCCGATTCGCCGCCGATGTTGCCCTGCAGCTCGATACCCTTCCCGCACCGCAGGCTGCAATCAGCCCTGCCCAACCCTGAACGGAGATTTTCATGGGATTGAAATGCTTCGCCGTTGTCGCGCTGGCCCTGTTGGCCGGTTGCGCCACCCCGCCACCTCCGCCGGAACCGGGCAGTGCCGCCAGCAAAGTCATGGCCACCGGACCGATCGAGAACGTGGCCATCGGCCCGATGCGCATGGCCAGGGAAAACGGCTTCCTGACCATCAACACGCAGTTGAGCAACACCGACACCCACAACCGAACGCTGTATTACCGCTATCTTTGGCTGGGACCGGAAGGCTTTCCCGTGGCCGAAGCCGACACCTGGAAAAGCCTGACCCTGTATGCCGAGCAGACCAGCTTCCTGCCGGCCATCGCTCCCGTGCCCCAAGCCGTGGATTTCCGCCTGGAGATCAATACGCCGTGAACCGACCACTTGAGACCTTGCCCATGTTTGTACGCGTTTCGCTCCTTGCCCTGGCTGCGCTGCTGATCGGTGGCTGTGCCGAAAACCGCTCGCCGGTATTGGGCAGTGGCAACATCAGCTATGGCGACCCGAAAGCCGTGGAACTGGTCACCAACGAATTCGGCTCGACCGACCTGCAGATGATCGCGCAAAGCATGACCCGTTCCCTAGCCCAGTCCGGCGTTCTGAAAGGTCGCCCGGTGGTTCAGGTGTACGACGTGATGAACAAGACCAGCGAGTACATCGACACCCGGGAAATCACCACGTCGATCAAAACGCAGCTGATGCACTCCGGCACCGCGCGTTTTGCCAGCGACAACACCGATATGCAAAGCCAGGTTGATCAGCTCAAGCTGCAAAACCAGAGCGGCCTGTACAAGAAAAGTACCGTGGCCAAAACCGGCAACATGATCGCCGCCCGATATCGTCTGGAAGGCTCGATCAGCTCCATCGTCAAGCGCAGCAACGATTACAAGGACGTCTTCTACAAATTCAGCCTGCAATTGATCGACGTCGAAAGTGGGCTGGCAGAGTGGATGGACGAGAAAGAAATCCGCAAGACCACGGAGCGCTGAGCAATGCGTGTATGGATTGGCATCATGGCTCTGGCTTGCGCCGTTGGCGCCCAGGCAGCCCCGAAAATCGCGGTGACCGACTTGGCTTATGAAGCGAGCGTGGATCAATACGTTCACGTGATCTCGGCCCGGGACAATCATCAGCAGGACTATTACGGCACCAGTGGCTCGTCCAGTTATGACGAGTACACGACGCAGAACAGCTATCTGGAACAGACCGAAATCAGGCGTTTCAGTGGTGACATCAAAGGTCAGATGCTCAAGACCGGGATGTTCCAGCTGATTCAGGGCACGCCCTACACCACCAGCGCTAAAAGCGATGTGTATGACGTGATCAAACGCATCAAGGCCGGCCACTTCAAGGGTGCCGACTACGTGCTGTTCGGCACGCTGTCGGACATCGACTTCACCCAGGACATGAACGAGCTGGCCAATACCGACAGCTATTCGGCAGTGCTGGCACTGACTTTGGTGGCCGACTTCAGCCTGATCAACACCAGGACTTACGAGATAACGTCGGCCTTTACCGCCATGGGCGAGGCTCAGGACACCAAACTGGTGAACGACCGGGATATCCACGTTTCATTGAACCGCCCGCGGGTGGTGCGTGAAGTTTCCCGGTCTCTGGGCGAGGATGTGGCCCGACAATTGAGCGAACAGCTCGGGGATGGAAGTTATGAGCCGTCAGGACAACCGGAGCCGCGCAATGACCTGCCACCGGATACCGCGCCGGTCATCCTGCGCTGATCCGTGAAACAAAAAAGGCGACCCCAAGGGTCGCCTTTTTAGTGCCTGACGGCTTTACACCGCCGCTTTGCGCAGCGTCGCCATGAATGCCGCCGCACCAATGAACAGTCCGGCAAACGTGCGGTTCATGCGTTTCTGCTGCTTGGGCGTGCGCAACATCCGCAGCACCTTCGATGCAAGTCCGGTGTAACCGGCCATGACGATCAGGTCGACGCAGATCATGGTCACACCGAGGATCAGGTACTGCGCCACCAGCGGTGCATGCGGATCAATGAATTGCGGCAACACCGCCAGCATGAACACCAATGCCTTGGGGTTGCTGACGTTCACCAGGAAACCCCGGAACACCAAAGCCATCGGCTTGCCGATTTGCCGGACGGCCGCGTCGTCGCTCATGTCATTGGGCAGTGCGCGCCATTGCTTGACCGCCAGGTAAACCAGATAGGCCACGCCAAACCATTTGATCGCGTAGAAAGCGGTGGACGACGCCGCGAGGATCGCACCGACACCGGCGGCGACAATCGCAATCTGTAGCGCCAGGCCCAGTTGCAGACCCAGGGCGTTCCAATAACCGCGCCAGAAACCGTATCGCAGACCGCTGGACATCGACGCAATGGCGCCGGCACCGGGAGACAGACTGATCACCCAGCAGGCGGCAAAAAACGCCAGCCATGTTTGAAGCACCATCGCACACCTCGACTCAGACTCGTGACAGACGTCTAAGCTAATGCGGCTTTGGGCCGATGACTACCGATTTTTTGCAGGACAGGGTGGACTGCCGACCAGCGTTTATGGCTTGAGGCCCCCTTCGCGAGCAAGCCCGCTCCCACATGGGATCTCCAGTGGACACAAAATTTGTGATCCTCATCAATCTAGTGTGGGAGCGGGCTTGCTCGCGAAAGCGGTGTATCAGACGACATCAATGCAGGAATTCAGAGCCTACTTTTCAAACCCATTGGAAGGGAATACATCGCTGCCGCGCCAGCGTCGAACCGAGCGCTGGAAGAACAGGCTGTTGGGCACTTGCACCATGGCGCTGCCGGTGCCGAGCTCTTCGGCTTCGATCAGCGTGGTGTAGAGCAGATTGATCGCAACGACCCGGCCTTTGACGCCAGGCTTGTCGGTGGTGTCCACCAATTCGACCACGTCACCGATGCGGAATGGGCCGACGGTGAAGATCAGGATTGCGCACAACAGATTCGAGAGCACGCTCCACATGGCGAAGAACGCCACGGCCGCGACCGCGACAAACCCGGACAACGCGGTCCAGAGCACCGTCGCCGACACCCCGAGGCGTTCCAGCACGAAGATCAGCGCGCTGCCCATGATCAGCCAGCGCAGGCCACCGCGCAGCGGCATAAAAAACTGCGGCGGAAACGGATAGCGCTCGCCCAATCGAGTCAGGCATTTAGCGACAACACGCTGGGCGATATAACCGGCCAGCAGGATCAGCAAGATTTGCACGACCAGCCAGATCGGCTCGATCCACACGGCAGGCAATGGCAGCTTGAAGGCTTCCATCAAGACAGCGCCTCCAGCTCCGCCTGCATGCTTTCAAGCAATTCCAGCGCTTCCATCCAGGCTTCTTCCAGCTCGGCTTCACGGACCTTCAGCTTGGCCTGTTCGGCCAGCAGATCACGCAAGTCGTTCTTGCGCGCCGGCTCGTAAACGTCGCTGTCGCCGAGGCTGGTATCGATCTTCGCCAGTTTCTCGTGCAGCTTGCCCAGCTCGGCTTCGAGCTTGTCAGCCTCACGCTTGTGCGGCGCCAGTTGCTGACGCAACGCGGCCGCCGCTTGGCGCTGGGCCTTCTTGTCGGTCTTGTCCGGATTGACCGGCGTATTGCTGACCGGGGCGTTGCGCTGGCGGTAGTCCACCAGCCAACGGGTGTAGTCTTCCAGGTCGCCGTCGAATTCCTCGACCTTGCCGTCCGCCACCAGATAGAAATTGTCGGTGGTGCTTTTGAGCAAATGACGATCGTGGGAGACCACCAGTACCGCGCCGCTGAACTCCTGAAGCGCCATGGTCAGCGCCAGGCGCATTTCCAGGTCCAGGTGGTTGGTCGGTTCGTCGAGCAGCAGCAGGTTCGGCCGGCCCCAGGCGATCAACGCCAGCGCCAGGCGCGCCTTTTCGCCACCGGAGAAGTTCAGCACCGGCTCATCGATCCGCGCACCGCGGAAGTCGAAACCACCGAGGAAGTCGCGCAGGGTCTGCTCGCGCTCGGTCGGCGCCAGGCGTTGCATGTGCAGCAACGGGCTGGCCTTGGAGTCAAGCGAGTCCAGCTGATGTTGGGCGAAGTAGCCAACGACGGTGTTCTCGCCACGGGTCAGTCGGCCGGACAACGGCTCGAGTTCACCGGCAAGGTTTTTGATCAGGGTCGATTTACCGGCACCGTTCGGGCCAAGCAAACCGATCCGCGCACCGGGGGTCAGTTGCAACTTGACCTTCTCCAGCACGGCTCGCTCGCCGTAACCCAGTCGGGCGTCGGAGAGGTCAATCAACGGGCTGGAGATTTTCACTGATTCACGGAAAACGAAATCGAATGGCGAATCGACGTGGGCGGCGGACAGCTCTTCCATCCGCTCCAGCGCCTTGATCCGGCTCTGGGCCTGACGGGCCTTGGTGGCCTGGGCCTTGAAGCGGGCGATGTAGCTTTCCATGTGCGCACGTTGCGCCTGCTGCTTCTCGTAAGCCTGCTGTTGCTGGGCCAGACGTTCGGCACGGGCGCGTTCGAAGGCGCTGTAGCCACCGCGATACAGGGTGATCTTGCGCTGATCGACGTGGGCCACGTGATCGACCACGGCATCGAGGAAGTCCCGGTCGTGGGAAATCAGCATCAAGGTGCCGGGATAGCTTTTGAGCCATTCTTCGAGCCAGATGATGGCGTCGAGGTCCAAGTGGTTGGTCGGTTCGTCGAGCAACAACAAGTCCGAGGGGCACATCAAAGCCTGCGCCAGGTTCAGACGCATCCGCCAACCACCAGAGAAATCTCCTACCTGGCGATCCATCTGTTCATTGGTGAACCCAAGGCCGGCCAGCAGCTTTCGGGCCCGGGCGTCGGCGGTGTAACCGTCGGCGCTGTCGAGTTCCGAGTGCAGGCGGGCCTGAGCGGTACCGTCATGGGCCGCTTCGGCTGCCGCAAGGTCGCGTTGCACCTCGCGCAGGCGCAGGTCGCCATCGAGCACATAGTCGACCGCCACCCGATCGAGGGTGTCGATCTCCTGGCGCATGTGGGCGATGCGCCAGTCCGCCGGCAAGAAGCAATCACCCGAGTCCGGGTGCAGGTCACCCAGAAGCAAGGCGAACAGGCTCGATTTGCCGGCGCCGTTGGCACCGATGAGGCCGGCTTTGTGGCCGGCGTGCAGGGTCAGCTCGGCGTCTTCTAGCAGACGTTGAGGGCCACGCTGTAAAGTCAGGTTCTGAAGTCGAATCATAATGGCGGCGGAGTCTACCAGCTTCGCTCGCAACTGGCGCGAGTAGCACTATGTCCTCTGACCTGTGGAGCTTTTCCCTTAGTACTTACGCCCGTCCCGGTGTTGAACCCGCATGTCTGCAATTGCAGTCGGCGGGAATCAATGTGTGCTTGCTGCTCTGCGGGCTGTGGCTGGGAGAACGTGGCGTTGCCTGTAACGAACACCGATTGCAGCAACTGCGTAGCGTGGCCGAACCGTGGGACGCAGACGTGGTGCGACCGCTGCGAGCCTTGCGAGTGAATTGGAAAGTCGTTGCCGCTGACGATAGCGAACTGAATGCTTTGCGCGAGCAAGTGAAGGCACTCGAACTGGAAGCCGAGCGACATCTGTTGGTGCGACTGGAACGATCGGCGTTGAGTTGGCCGCAAGGTGAGGCGACCGATCTATCGGCCTGGCTGGAAGGTGTAACGGCAGGCGCCGCCCACCTGGACCGCGACGCGCTGCATCAGCTGCGCGTCGCGGTAAGCAGCACTTAGGAAGCGCTGGTTGGGGTGGTTGCTGCGATCGATGCGGCGGCCGGCGTTGGCGCTGGCGTGGCTGTCGAGGTGGCGGCTGCTAAAGCAGACGTTGCTGCCGGAGCCGGGTTGGCTGGCTTGGCAACTGGCGCGGCGGCCGGCTTGGCGGCAACCGGTTTTTTCACTGCTGGTTTTGCAGCCGGTTTGGCAGCAGCAGGTTTGGCTGCTGGTTTCGCTGCAGCAGGTTTTGCAGCAGTGGCTGGCTTGGCTGCAGCAGGTTTTGCAGCAGCAGTTTTGGCAGCCGGTTTTGCAGCTGGCTTGGCAGCAGTTTTAGTCGCGACTGGTTTCGCGGCAGGCTTGGCAGCAGGTTTCGCAGTGGCAGTTCTAGCCGCTGGTTTTGCAGCCGGTTTAGCCGCTGGTTTAGCCGCTGCAGTTCTCGCCACCGCCGGCTTGGCAGCAGCGGTTCTTGCAGCCGGTTTAGCGGCAGCTGTTTTGGCAGCGGCTGGCTTGGCGGCAGGTTTGGCGGCGGCTGTTTTTGCAGCCGGTTTTGCAGCGCTAGCAGCGACTGGTTTTTTTGCCGCAGGTTTAGCGGCAGGTTTTGCTGCGGCTTTCACCGGTGCTTTGGCGGCGGTTTTTTTAACAGGAGCCGCGGCAGGCTTGGCCGGTGCTTTTGCAGCAGCCGGTTTGGCAGCGGCTTTCTTGGCAGGAGCCGCAGCAGGCTTGGCCGAACGCAGGGACAACGCCTTGCCGACAGCCTCTTGTACACGACCGACGCCCTGGGCCAGTTTCAGGCTTTCTTGAGCATCGCGCTTGAGTTGCAGAATGTAGCTGCGAGTTTCGGATTGACGATCCTTGAGGGCATCGAGCAAGTCCTCAAGCTCCTTCACCACGCCCTTGGCTTTGGCTTGTGCCTTGGCCTTGCCGGCCGCCGCAGCGTCCTGCAATTTGGTACGGGACTTGTGCAGTTTTTCTTGCGCTTTTCCGCGTTGCTTTTCCAATTTGGCGAGCAGTTTTTCAGCATCAGCCAAGGCTTGGGAACAAGCGTTTTCCAGATGCTCGAGCAAGCTGCCCGAGAGTTGTTGGAGTAAGTGCAACGGAGTATTTACAGGCTTCTTGGTGGCCGACATGGTTTACCTCCTGGCTGACGTGGGTGCGGCTCATACTAGACCTCTGCTGCTACCGCCGCTAGGGCATGTTGACAGTATCCAAAGCGCGACGTTGCAACAGATTGAAATTCTTCTGCGCCTGCGTAAAACCAGTTCACCGTCGAGCGCATTCACACTGGCATAATCCCCCGCATCTCAGGTCGGAGAGTGCCCATGTCGCGCTACCTTTTTTTATCACTGTGCGTGTTTTTTTCCGTGGCCCAGGCCGCCGAAAAAACCAAAGAAAATGACACTCATGATCTCTCTTACAGCCTGGGCGCAAGCCTGGGCGAACGCCTGCGCCAGGAGGTTCCCGATCTGCAACTTCAGGCGCTGATCCAAGGCTTGCAACAAGCCTATCAAGGCAAACCCCTGGCGCTGAAAGATGAGCAGATCGAACAGATTCTTACCGAGCACGAAGCCCGGGTCGCCTTGCAACCGAGCACGCCGCAAAGTGAAATCGCCCTCGAAAAAGAGCAGGCCTTTCTCGCCGAGGAAAAAGCCAGACAGGGGGTTCGTGAGCTGGCCGATGGAATATTGCTAACAGAGTTGGCGCCGGGCACAGGTGCCAAAGCCGGCCCCAACGGCAAAGTTCAGGTGCTGTACATCGGTCGCCTTCCCGACGGCACGGTGTTCGATCAGAACAGTCAGCCGCAGTGGTTCAGTCTCGACAGCGTGATCAGCGGATGGCGTAGCGCGTTGCAGCAAATGCCGGTCGGTGCGAAATGGCGCCTGGTGATTCCATCGGCCGAAGCCTATGGCGCCGAAGGTGCCGGCGACCTGATTGCGCCGTTCACACCGCTGGTATTCGAAGTCGAATTGCGCGGTGCCACCAGCTGAATACCGGAAACGAAAAACGGCACGCATAGCGCACCGTTTTTGGAGGTTTTGCAGGAAGGGGGTTCAAGCCTGAACCGAATCCTCTTCCTTGTGAGCGGTGTGCAGCACTTCGATCAGGCAGTCTTCCAGTTCGAAGCGTTCGTGCAACAGGCCACCCAGCTCTTTGAATTTCTCTGCCACGCATTGACCTGCATCACACAGGTCATTGAACGCTAGCAGCTTCTCGGTGATGACATCGATACGAGGGTAGATGGTCTCGGCCAACTCGAGCCCGCGAGTATCACCAAACGCTTTGGCTTCGCCGGTCAGCTGTTCGTAGATCTCGAAGTGCCCGGCAGACACGTAATCGACCAGCACGCCGCAGAATTCCTGCAACGGCTTGCGGTTCTCACCCAGTGCCTCAGGCTTGGCGCCGAGAGCATCATAGGCCCGAACCAGTTCGTGACGCTCCTGCAACCAGCGATCGATCAGCAGATGCACTCCACCCCAACGTTCCTGAGCATTCTGACAACTTTCGAGCATGGTGATCTCTCTTCCCTTGTGGGTCATGCTGCCCTACACCCATCGCCACACTTGAAGGTCAAGTATCGGCCAGGCAGAGCGTCATTCGAGCAACATAATTCCAATGACACGTGCGGGCCAGATTATGCCCGCGCGACAATGGCTTCAAGGTACGCAGGAGATAAAGTTCATACAAGTGTTTAATCACCCGCCAGCGCCCGGTGCGACGAACCGCCGCTGAGCGGTCGCAGACAGGCTTTCCAGACAACGCGCAGCTGCTGATAGATTCCCAGAATTGTCATTGCCATGAAGAACAGCAGACTCCATTCAGGAATGCTCAGGTCGAACAGTGTCCAGGAAATCTCCGCGCACTCCGTCTCCCCTTTAAACATCTGTGTCACCTGGCAAAACCAGGGCATGTCCTCGTACTGAACAGCCAGATTAGGCGGGCACGTCAACAGCTGATGCGCTGGATCGCTCTGCAGCAAAACCTGCCGCCACGCCGAGACCATACCCGCCAGACTGCAAAACAGCCCGAGCAGCCAATACAGGAAAGACCCGAAGCGGCCCGGCCCATGCACCGAAGCCACCAGGCAGATACCTGTGAGCAACGCGAGGCAAAAGCGCTGCAACAGGCACAACCCGCAAGGTTTGAGGCCGACCGCATATTCCAGGTAATAGGACACGCCCAGGGCCAGGGCACCTGCAATGAAAGCCATGAAAAACAAGGAGCGTGAGCAGGCCAAAGACATGGCATTTCCGTAACAGTAGAGACAGGCGGTTACGGTAGAGGAAAGCGCGTCAGCCTTTCAAGGCAGGCCAGCGGGGACACTTCAACAGAAGTGTAGGGAAAACCCGACAGGAACGAGAGGATTAGGTGTAGTCCCCTGTAGGACTCTGCCGATGACGGACTACAAAGGTAAAATCCCGGCAGTTTGCAGGCGACGGGATCGCTCCTTCGAGCGACCCGTCGTCCACTCTTCAAGCGTGAACAGGAACCGGCAACGGTGCCGCCAGCAAGCGCTCGTCCAACAAGCCCAAGCCCTCCTGGAACAACTGATTGCTGCGTTCTGTGTCACCCAGCTGCGCCAGCAGCCGCGCCAGCTCCGCGCAGGCTTCCGGGTTGCGCTGCACGCGCAGGCTGCTTTCCAGATAGTCCCGGGCCTTGCCCCAAAGGCTGCTTTGCAGACACAAGCGCCCCAAGGTCAGCAACAGGCTTGGGTCGGCCGGATGTTCCTTGAGCCAACTCTCGGCGGTGTGCAGTTGACGTGCCGGATCACTGCCGCGAACGAGTCCGTAGAGGCGCGCCAGATGACTGTCGTAGTTGCGCTTGAGCGCCGTTCGCAGGACCTCTTCGGCCTCGACCTGAGCACCCAGTTGCCGAAGTTGCTCGGCATACGCGAGCACCAGTTGCGGCTCCTGACGCTGAGCTGAGGTCAACTGCTGCCAGGCGCGATTAAGCGATTGCAAGCCGACCGTCCCGTCTTCTTCCTGATGCGCCGCCAGGGACAGGTTCTCACCCCATGCCCGGCGTTCCAGTTCGGCCAGTTCGGCCGGCGGCAGGACCTTGTCCTTGCGCAGCTCCGGCAGCAGACGAATCACCGCCGACCAGTCGCCCCGCTGTTGGTGCAAGCGCTGCAACTGGCGCAAGGTCTGGACGTTATGAGGATGACGCTCGTGCATGGCTTGCAGGGTCACCAAGGCGCCTTCCGTATCACCGCGGTCAGTCTGTAATTGTGCGTGGCTCAGGGCAATCGCCAGTTCTGCCTGGGGTTGTCGCTCCAGAGCGCGCTCCAGCAGGTTGTCGCTTTCCTCGTATTGACCTTGTTCGTTCGCGGCCCGGGCAGCGCCGAGGTAGTAAAGCAAAGGCTGGCGCTCGGCTTCCGCTGCCCGATGCAGATGACGCTGCGCACTGGCCCAGCGACCTTCGGCCAGATCCAGCTGACCGTGTTCAATCGCCACCTGCACCCGGCGACTGCGATTGCGCCGCGACCAGGGATTGACCACGCCGCTGGAAGTCGTCACCAATTCGATCAACGCCCTGATGCCCCAGAACACCAGCCACAGCACGGCGACCAACGCCAGGGTTGCCCACAGGCTCGACTCATAGCGAAAGCTTTTGTAGGCGATCAGCACGTAACCGGAATGCTCGGCAATCGCCAGCCCAAGCGCGGCAGCCGCAGCGATCACCAGGAACACGATCACATAGAGGCGTTTCATGGCGTCGCCTCCTGAGCGGTGTCCGCGGCAGGTTTGGCCATCGGTTTGATCGAGTCCTCGGCGTTGACATTACGCCGCTCCAGATACCCCTGAACCGCACTCAGCGTGCCGGTCAGATCTGGCGTGACGACGGTGACCGGTTGCTTGCTCAACTCGCCAACCTGCTCAAGCATCACTTTGCTCTGAGGGTTGTCCGGGTTGAAGTTGCCCTTGAGCACGTCCCGCGCTTCAGCCAGCGCCTGGGTATAAACCGCGGCCTGGCCATTCAGCGCGGCCCATTGCGCCTGCTCCAGCGCCAGGCTCAGGGCCAGGCGCACCTGGCTCAGACTCTGCCCGGCCAGCAACGGACGCACATTCTTGTCGGCGTTAAAGTCGATGCGGATGTAGCGCGAGACCTGATCCCACCACTGCGCCCAGCGACTGGCGCCGTCGCCATCGGCGGTGAGCCCCAACAGGGATTCACCACGGTCCTTGTACTCGGGTGCCAACTCGGTGAGGCTGACCACCTGATCGCGCAGCGCCCCCAGTCGCAGGAACAGACCGGTGCGATCCGGCTGTTGGGTGCTACGCAATGCCACCAGCGTTTTGGCCACTTGCTCGCGAGCGGCAAAAGAGCCCGGGTCGTTCTGTTCGCGCAGAATTTCATCGGCGCCCTGCACCAAAGCCTGGGCACTGCTGATGTCCTGCAACGCGGAAAGACGCAGGCTGGCCAGACGCAGCAGGTGCTCGGCCTCGGCCAGACGCCAATCCTTGCGGCTGGCGCCGAGAACCGTTTCCAGACGTTGATTCAAGCGTTGCTGATCACCTTGAAGCTGAGTAACCAAACGACTGCGCGCGTCGAGCTCGGCGGCGGCTGGCATTTGTTCCAGGCGAGCAGTCAGGCGTTGTTCATTGAGCTTCAGGTCCTGCGCCTGATCGTTCAATGCCTGGACCTGACTCAACTGCAGTTGAGTATTGGCTTGCAGGTGACGCACCTGCCAGACTCCCCAACCGCCCACGGCGACACCGGCAGCGCCCAGCAGCAGCGCGACGATTGCCAGCCCATTGCCTCGGCGCTGCACTGCAGCAGGTGGCCCGGTTTCAACCGGTGCTTCAACCGGCGCATCGAGCACTGGCTGGACGTCATCTTTAGGCAAGGCTGTTTCGCTCACGTATCCATCCTTTGCATTAGAAAACGGGTCCGGGATGCTCCCGTAACGCCGTCAGCAAAGCCGCGGCACTGGCGCCACGACAATCCACAACTGTTTGGGCCCCGGCGGCACGTGCCAGCTCGGCGACCCGGGGGCTTGGAACAAACAACGGCAACCGCGCCAATTGCGGCCAGGCATCGCCGGCCAATTGATGCAGGTGCTCAAAACCCTGTCCACTGCTGACCACCAGCCCGTTCAAGCGTTCCGCTTCGATCCGGTCAGGCAGCGCTGCCGGCGGGTAGTGCGGCAGGTCGCGGCGGTACAACTCCAGATACTCGACACTAGCACCAAGCTCGCGCAAACGCTCAGCCAGCAACTCGCGCCCGCCCTCCCCGCGCATGATCAGCACGCGTGGACCGGGCCGTGCGATTGCCTCGCGCAACTGAGGAAGTTCAAGCAAGGCTTCGCTGTCATCGCCATCCACCGGAAAGCTGATGTCCAACCCACGATCCTCGAGGATCTGCGCGGTGGCTGCGCCCACGCTAAACCACTTCAAACGAGGGGGTTGCGGCCGATACCGGTCGAGCAGATCCACAGCAATTCTGGCGGCCGGTTTGCTGACCACGATTACCGCGCAATAGCGATCCAGTCCCTGAATCACCTCGCGCATTGTGTCAGAGACAGGAATCGGCTCGATCTCCAAAAGCGGCAAACTGCTGCTGAAAATCCCCTTTTCGGCCAAAAGACTGCTCAGCGCCGCCGACTCATCCGCGGGACGCGTCAGCAGCAGGCGCCAACCCGTCACTCGTGACCTGCCTCGCCGTAGACCGCTTTCAGGATGTCGTTGGCGCCTTGACTCAGCAGGTCTTCAGCCACTTGCACTCCCAAGGCTTCGGCGTCGCTACGTGGCGCACGAGCCTCGGCGCTGAGCAGCAGACCGCCGTTCGGATCACCGACAAGACCACGCAACCAGATCTGCTCGCCTTCAAGCACGGCATAGCAGGCGATCGGCACTTGGCAGCCGCCATTCAAATGTTTGTTGAGAGCACGTTCGGCGGTCACGCGGATCGCAGTGTCCTGGTGATGCAGCGGTGCCAACAGCGCGTGAATTTCGCTGTCGCCGCTGCGGCATTCGATACCCACCGCACCTTGGCCACCGGCCGGCAGACTGTCGTCGACGCTGATGGCCGAGGTGATGCGATCTTCAAAGCCGAGACGAATCAGGCCGGCGGCGGCGAGGATAATGGCGTCGTATTCGCCGGCATCGAGCTTGGCCAGCCGAGTGTTGACGTTGCCGCGCAGGAAGCGAATTTCCAGGTCCGGACGACGGGTCAGCAACTGAGCCTGACGGCGCAGGCTGGAGGTGCCGACGATGCTGCCTTGCGGCAATTCGTCCAGGCTGGCGTAGGTATTGGAAACGAAGGCATCACGCGGGTCTTCTCGCTCGCAGATGCAAAACAGACCGAGGCCTTCAGGGAAGTCCATCGGCACGTCTTTCATCGAGTGCACCGCGATGTCGGCTTCGTTTTCCAGCAGCGCGGTTTCCAGTTCTTTGACGAACAGGCCCTTGCCGCCGATTTTCGACAGTGGCGAGTCGAGCAATTTGTCACCGCGACTGACCATGGGCACCAACGTCACGAGCAGACCCGGATGGGCCTCTTCCAGACGGGCTTTGACGTATTCGGCCTGCCACAGGGCGAGTGCACTTTTACGGGTGGCGATGCGGATTTCGCGAGAGGACATGGATCAATCCGTACTGAATAGATACGGCGGATAATAACAGCTCAGCCAAATCCACTTTGACTTGTATCAGAAAACGCGTGGCCTCCCTGGCCTCAGACATCCAGCAATCGGGATGAAACCCGCCCGTAAATGGCGGATTAAAGCTGTTGCATCATCTTGCGCACGCCGGCCACATGCCGTCGGCTGACGATCAGGGCATCGCCGTTCAAGCCTTTGAGGAACAGCTGAAAATGCCCCAGAGGCGTGCGCTGCAGGCGTTCGATGCGTTCGCGGGCGACCAGCGCGTTGCGGTGGATTCGCACGAAGCGGTCGCCAAATTCATCTTCAAGGGCCTTGAGCGGCTCATCCAGCAGCACTTCGCCGCCTTCGTGGCGCAAGGTCACGTATTTGTGATCCGCAATGAAGTAGACCACCTGACCCAACGGGATCAGTTCGATACCTTTACGGGTACGGGCGCTGATGTGGCTGCGCGGGCCGCTGCCACTTTCGGCGGCAGGACGGGTCAGGGCCGCGAGCTGGACACGATTGGGCCGCTCGGCTTTTTTCAACGCTTCATGCAATTGTTCTGTACGCACAGGTTTCACCAGATAGCCTACAGCGCTGGCCTGTAAGGCTTCCACGGCAAATTCATCGGGCCCTGTGCAAAACACCACGGCGGGCGGGGTTTCGCGTTCGCACAATCGTGCAGCCACTTGCAGGCCATCGAGGCCCGGCATGCCGATATCGAGCAGCACGATATCGGGTTTGTGGCTGTCGATCAGAGCCAACGCCTCATCGCCGTTCGTGGCGCTAGGCTCCAGGACACTGTATCCCTCGAGTTCGCCAACCATTCGGCTCAGGCGCTCGCGGGCAAGGGGTTCGTCATCAACGATCAGGACATTCATATTGCGCTGGATTCCTGCGTGAGTCTCGCACAAGGATAGCGTAGACAGGTGAAGTGACGTCCGTCACCGCGATCCACGCTAAGACTAGCGCGAGGGCCAAAAAGTGCCGCCCGACCGACGGCTAAATTTTCATCTGTCGTGCGTTTGGCGGCCCAGGCCCGCATTGGCGAGGCATCGCCGTAGGGTTTGTTGATACACAATACGAACACCCCTCTTCTTATAGTCAGCCGCAGCGTCTGGAACTGCGCTGATCCTACTGTCCAACTGTAGACGGTTGCCGGCACGATATTGCTCAATTGAAAAATATCGTTGCGCAAATCCCCTCGGCTTTGATTCGAGTATGGACCGCCGCCTGAGAAAAAAACGTATCGACCAGTGCCAGCGACAGGATTGGCAACCCTGTTATTATCCGCGACAGCTTTCTACGCCATCTTTCTTCAGCCGACACGAGCGAATTCATGAGCACTGACAAGACCAATCAGTCCTGGGGCGGCCGCTTCAGTGAACCCGTCGACGCCTTCGTCGCCCGCTTCACCGCCTCCGTCACTTTCGACCAGCGCCTGTATCGCCACGACATCATGGGCTCGATCGCTCACGCCACGATGCTGGCCAAGGTCGGCGTGCTGACCGATGCCGAGCGCGACAGCATCACCGATGGCCTGAAGACCATCCAGGGTGAAATCGAGGCCGGCCAGTTCGACTGGCGCATCGACCTCGAAGACGTGCACATGAACATCGAGGCGCGTCTGACCGACCGCATCGGCGTCACCGGTAAAAAGCTGCACACCGGCCG
Source organism: Pseudomonas sp. Irchel s3h14 (assembly GCF_900187425.1). Lineage (GTDB taxonomy): Bacteria > Pseudomonadota > Gammaproteobacteria > Pseudomonadales > Pseudomonadaceae > Aquipseudomonas. The sequence goes on along the minus strand of NZ_FYDJ01000001.1, from coordinate 363,332 downwards.
CAGCCGTAACGACCAGGTCGCCACCGACATCCGCCTGTGGCTGCGTGACGAGATCGACCTGATCCTGAGCGAAATCACCCGCCTGCAAAAAGGCTTGCTGGAGCAGGCCGAGCGCGAAGCCGGCAGCATCATGCCGGGCTTCACTCACCTGCAAACCGCGCAGCCGGTGACCTTCGGGCACCACATGCTGGCCTGGTTCGAGATGCTCAGCCGCGACTACGAGCGCCTGGTCGACTGCCGCAAGCGTACCAACCGCATGCCGCTGGGCAGCGCCGCACTGGCCGGCACCACCTACCCGATCGACCGCGAATTCACCGCCCAACTGTTGGGCTTCGACGCTGTGGGCGGCAACTCGCTGGACAACGTGTCCGATCGTGACTTCGCCATCGAGTTCTGCTCGGCCGCGAGCATCGCGATGATGCACCTGTCGCGCTTCTCCGAAGAGTTGGTGCTGTGGACCAGCGCGCAGTTCCAGTTCATCGATCTGCCGGACCGTTTCTGCACCGGCAGCTCGATCATGCCGCAAAAGAAAAACCCGGACGTCCCAGAGCTGGTACGTGGCAAGACCGGCCGCGTATTCGGCGCACTGATGGGCCTGCTGACCCTGATGAAAGGCCAGCCACTGGCCTACAACAAGGACAACCAGGAAGACAAAGAGCCGCTGTTCGACGCCGCCGACACATTGCGCGACTCGCTGCGGGCCTTTGCCGACATGATCCCGGCGATCAAACCCAAGCACGCAATGATGCGTGAAGCAGCCCTGCGCGGCTTCTCCACCGCCACCGACCTGGCCGACTACCTGGTACGTCGTGGTCTGCCGTTCCGTGACTGCCACGAAATCGTTGGCCATGCCGTGAAGTACGGCGTGGAAAGCGGTAAAGACCTGGCGGAAATGAGCCTGGAAGAGCTGCGCAAGTTCAGCGACCAGATCGATCAGGACGTGTTTGCCGTGCTGACCCTGGAAGGCTCGGTGAATGCCCGTGACCACATCGGCGGGACTGCGCCGGCACAGGTCAAGAAGGCTGTGGCTCGCGGCCAGGCGTTACTCGCCAGCCGCTAAACCGCCAAAAGCATCGCGGGCAAGCCTTGCTCCTACAGATTCACGCCGATTTCGAAATCAACGTAAATCTGTAGGAGCAAGGCTTGCCCGCGATGACATTCGCAAGAACGCTACAAAATTACTTTTTGGACGCGACCATCGCCAAAAACGCTGGCATCGCCGCTTCCTTGTCCTTTGCAATCCGCTGCACATTCGGATTTTGCCCCAGACGCTCCAGCAACGCCTTGGCCGCCGGCATCTCGGCCAGCAAATCCAGGTCAAACAGCTTCTGCGCCACCGCACAGGCCAACGGCACGCTGTAGAGGAAATACAAATCCGCAATGCTCAGGCTGTCGCCTGCCACATAAGGGGCGAACTTGCCGTGCCTGCCCAGTGAGGCAAACCCCAGCAGCAACTCGGCTTTGGTCTTGTCCTTGATCGCATCCGGCACCGTCATGCCGAAAAATGCTTCGGCGTAGCAGGCACGCCCCGGCAATTCGATGTACAGCTCGATTTCCTTGGCCAGTGCCAGGGCCTGCGACCGCTCAAAGGGATCGCTCGGCAACAGTGGCGTGCCTTTCTGGCTGTGTTCGAGGTATTCGAGAATCACGCTGGTTTCGTTGACGAAACCCTGCTCGACACCCAGCACCGGCACCTTCCCGCGCGGGCTGATGGCTAATGCCTCGGGGCTCGGCCCCGGGTAAAACAGCACCTCTTCAAACGGCAGTCCCTTCTCGAGCAGCGCCAGCTTGACCATGTTGTAGTAGTTGCTGACGGAAAATCCATAAAGCTTGAGCATCACTTAGCCTCCAGGCCGTGCGGGGTTGGCAGGTGCCTTTTATAGAACGCCGCAACGTTTCTTGCCAGCAGCATCACAGCGCTGAATGCAGGTAAACTGGCCGCCTTAACTTGAGGAGCCTGCCATGAGCGAGCCAACCCCCGGCATCAACAACGACGACATCGACGAAGAAGAGTTCGCCGAAAACACCCTGGTCGAAGCCATCGAAAACCAGATCGAAAGCGACAACCCGCCTGCCGCCAAGGCGACCTTCAACAAGCTGACCCTGGTGGGTTACGAGCGTGAAGAAATCCTCAATCTGATGGCTCACGTTCTGGCGGTGGAAATCGACGCGATCCTCGAAGAAGACCGCGCGTTCAACACCGAATGGTACGAAGCTGCGTTGCGTGCATTGCCAGAGTTGCCGCCGGAAAAGAAATAAGCCCGCGCCCTGTAGGAGCATGGCTTGCCCGCGATTGCCGCACTGAGGTCTATCAGATGAACCGCGTTATCGTTCATCGCGGGCAAGTCGGATCGCCGCACCGCTTGCTCCTACGAATAGCAATATCTGCAACGCTCTCCCAGACCCTGACTACACTGTATCCACCCCGCTGCCGCGTCACCCACCGGGGAATGCTTCCCAAGGCGAAAAAACCCTGTCGCGAGCACTGGACATGCCGCCCGAGTGGGATCACCTTAGGGGCGCTGTCGTCCAATTCCTAGAAAGTCTGGAGTCCTTATGTCGCTTACCCCTGAGTTGGTTGCCGAACTGGAAATCCTCGCACTCTTCAACCTGGACAGTTCCCAGGAAGGTTTGAAAATTCATCAGACCGCTGCCCCGAAAGCCATTGCCGCCGCCCAAAGACTGTTCGACAAAGAACTGATCACCCAGCCAGATGGTGGTTATCTGACCAGCCTGGGCCGTGACGCCGCGCAAAATGTGCAAACCGTTCTGACCATTCTCAACGTCCGGGAAACTGCCTGAGCATTACCGTAGCGCCCACGGAAACCCCTGCTACGGGATTTCCGCGGGCACATTTCGTTACCCGCCCTGTTGCCTGCCGTCGCCCCGCGATAAAAACCTGACGCCAGAAAAACAAAATCAGCTTAAAAGTCCTGGAGCCGAGGCGCTAAACTGCCCTCATCCGCAGACACCCACGTCTGAGCCCCGCGAGCCGGTTTGAGCTGACATGACCCGCCACCATGAAATCCGCCCCGATCTGGACGAGGGAATCGACCGCAAGGTTCTCAGCCAACTGCGCGCACGTTTTCTGAAGCTCAACGAAGGCCGTATGGCCCGCGCCATGGAAGGGTTGTCGACCCGCCAGCAAGCGGTGCTGACCTTGTTGCCGCTGTTTTTCCACGTCAATCATCCGCTGTTGCCGGGGTACGTTTCGGGCAGCACGCCGGCCGGGCTGTCGAATTACGAACCCGACGCCAACGCCCTCGCCGAAGCCCAACGCCTGACCCGCTCGTTTTCCTATAAGCCCCGCCATGGCAGCAATCCGCCGCGACCGATTCACGGCCTGTTCCTGATGGGCAGCCTCGGCACCCTCGCCCAGGCCGACCAGAGCGACATGGACGTGTGGGTCTGCCACGGGCCGGACTTGAGCGAAAGCGAGCTCGCCGAGCTGCGCAAAAAATGCCAGCTCCTCGAAGTCTGGGCTGCCAGCCAAGGTGCCGAGGCGCATTTTTTCCTGATCGACCCGACCCGTTTCGTACGCGGCGAACGTGATACGCAACTGAGCTCGGAAGACTGCGGCACCACCCAGCACTATCTGCTGCTGGACGAGTTTTACCGCACCGCGATCTGGCTGGCCGGACGCACGCCCATCTGGTGGCTGGTGCCGGTCTACGAAGAAGCGAGCTACGACCGTTACACCCACACGCTGATGTCCAAGCGCTTCATCCGTGCCGACGAAACCCTGGACCTGGGGCATCTGGCCTACATCCCACCTGGCGAATACATCGGCGCCGGACTCTGGCAGTTGTTCAAGGGCATCGAGTCGCCGTACAAATCGGTGCTCAAACTGCTGCTGATCGAGGTCTACGCCAGCGAACACCCCAAGGTTCATTGCCTGAGCCTGCGCTTCAAGCAAGCGGTGTTTGCCAATCGGCTCGACCTTGATGAGCTGGACCCGTACGTCGTGGTCTACCGACGCATCGAGGAATACCTGACCGCCCGTGGCGAGCCGGAACGGCTGGAGCTGGTACGCCGGGCGTTGTACCTGAAGGTCAATCGCAAACTCACTGGCAGCAGCAGTCGCACTCAGAGCTGGCAGCGTTCGTTGCTCAAACGCCTGGCCCACGAATGGCAGTGGGATCATCGTCAACTGGCCCTGCTCGATAGCCGCAGCCAGTGGAAAGTCCGTCAGGTCGGCTCTGAACGCAGGGCCTTGGTCAACGAACTCAATTACAGCTACCGCTTCCTGACCCAGTTCGCCCGCAACGAACAGACCGTCAGCCTGATCAACAAACGCGACCTCAACGTGCTGGGTCGACGGCTGTACGCGGCTTTCGAGCGCAAGGCCGACAAGGTCGAGTTCATCAACCCTGGCATCGCCCCGGATCTGGCCGAAGACACTCTCACACTGGTGCACGCTGCGAACAAAAAAGAATCGGGTCAAACTCAGTGGGGTTTGTACAACGGCAGCCTGACGGCCCTCGAATGGGAGCATTTCGCACCGATCAAGCGCAGCCGCCAATTGCTGGAACTGCTGACCTGGTGCCACCGCAACGGCGTGATCGACAGCAGCACCCGCCTGGCCTTGCATCCCGGCAGCAGCGACCTGAGCGAGTTCGAACTGTTCAACCTGCTCGGCAGCCTGCAACAGAGCATCGCCCTGCCCCTGACGACCGTCGCCGAAGAGCCGTTACTGCGCGCCAGTGAGCCGAGCGAAGTGCTGATTCTGGTGAACGTCGGCGTCGATCCACTCAAGCACCACCGCGACCTGAACATCCTGATGACCACCGAGCGCACCGATTCCCTCAGTTACGCCGGCGTCCGGGAAAACCTGGTGCTGACCCTGGATCAGGTCACGCTCAATAGTTGGAACGAAGTGCTGGTCAACCGCTTCGACGGCCCTCACGCGCTGCTCGACTGCGTGCGTGATTACCTCAACAACCTGCCCGGCGGGCTACAACAACCCACGTTGCGGGTTCGGTGCTTCTGCCACAACCGCGCACAGTTTATTGCCCGGCGGGTCGAAGAGATCCTCGATACCGCGCAGAACCTGCTGTTGAGCAAACTCAATCATCGCTACCTGATTCAGGTCCAGCAGCACTATCACGTACTGGAACTGGTGCCCGGCCAGGTCAATCATGTCGCCCTCGCCACGCTGCCGGCGCTGGTCGATTACCTGGGCGAAGAGCGGCCAGGCTACAGCCCACTGCACCTGGACCCGATGGCACTGGAAGACCACGACCTGGCGCTGGTCCTGCCGATGGGCCAGCCCGATTGCATTCAGGTGTTCTACCGGATCAACGAATACCGCGCCGATCTGTACGTGCTGGATGAATTTAATGCCCTGTGGCAGCAGCGTTTGCCCTACCACGACGAGCAAAGCCTGCTGGTGCCAATGCAACGTTTCCTGCAATCGATCCAGTACCGGCGCGACGCCTTGCTGCCGATGGACGTCGCCCAGCCGCTGAGCCTGGACACCTTGTATTACCAACTGCTGCCCTCCGGCCCTGTACGGGCGCGTCGGGTCGAAGCTCGGCCAGCGCCGCAAACCCCGGTCAACAAACCGTTCTACGACGTGCAGGCGATTGTCGGCAAAGCCGCACCGGGACAGGTGCAGGTCACGTTGTATTGCAATCAGCGGGAATTTTCAGAGTTGGAACATGGCGACCAACTGTTCAGCGTGGTCGCCCGGGAAATCGTCGAGCAGCGCCGTGAAACCGAACGCTATCGCTGCTACATCACCGACCTGGACCTGTCGGGCCTGCTCGGTGATGGTCAGAGTTCAAGCATTTTGTATTTGCGCTACAAGGCTGACCTGGAGCGCGCATTGAACGAGGCACTCGAGCAGGTCTGAGGGGTTTATTCCGGAAAGTGGCCGCCCTCGGCCGGCTGCGATTCGACTTCCAGCAGGGTCAGTTTCAGTGTCTTGCCGCCCGGAGCCGGCCAGTCGATGTGCTGACCAACCTTGAGACCGAGCAGCGCGCTACCCACTGGCGCCAGAATGGAAATCTTGCCTTCGTCGGCATTGGCATCCTTCGGATAAACCAGCGTCAGGTGATAGTCCTTGCCGCTGCCTTCTTCGCGGCAATGCACACGGGAGTTCATGGTCACGACATCGGCGGGTACTTCATCGTGACCGACCAGGGTATCGGCGCGGTCCAGTTCGGTTTGCAGCGCGATAACGCCCGGCAGCGTGTCATCCAGGCTGTCGATCAGGCGCTCCAGACGTTGCACGTCCAGACGGGTAAGGGTGATTGAAGGTGCGGTCATGATTTGGGCAGACTCCTTTCTTCTGCACAGAAAAAGCAAAACCCCGCCAGAAAAAGGCGGGGTTTTCACGAGCCTCGATGGGTTGAGGCGTTTCTCGACACTATCACAGCTCAATAAATATACAAGTGAGGGGCGACGACACACTTTTGTAGGTCGCGTGAAGGCTTCAGGTGGCGGTCTTGCGCTGGACTGCCTGGGCGCAAATCACTCGCCGCCGATCGTCATCGGCCGAGCGCCATTCGCGGATGTCTTCGACATGGCGAAAACACCCAAGGCAGACCTTCTGCTCATCCAGCCGACACACACCGCTGCACGGCGAAGCCACCGCCGGGCTGACATTGCTGTAGAGCGGTTTGGGCGGACGAACGGGCACAGGCTGGGTCACGATCTCACAGACCTTCGAAATCGAGCTCGGCGTCAGCTTGCTGCTTGACGATGCGCTCGAGCATCTCACCGAGCTGCTCTTCACTCTTGTCACACATCCAGCGCTCGCTTTCTGCGTCGTAATCAAAGTGGAAGCCACCCGATACGGCCGCCAGCCACAGCTGCCGCAGCGGTTCCTGACGGCTGAAAATCAACTGGCTGCCGTTTTCGAACTTGACGGTGAGCACACCGGCCGAGCTCTCCAGATCGATATCCAGGTCACACTCGTCAAAAATATCTTCCAGCGTCTGCTGGGTGGCATCGACCAGGTCGTGGAAACGGGCTTCAGTCAAACTCATTGCGGGAACCTCAAAAAGTGTCTACTCACGCTCAAGCGCCGCAAGATACGGGCGAGCCCCGGTGATTGCAAAGGATAACGACCAAGGGCCCGATAGCGTTACGAAATATCCGTGCACCGCGCAGGACAAGTTACCGCGCTACGGTCCAAGCCCCGCCGGACGGGAGCCCCGTCGCATAGGCAAGCTGCCGGGTGGCCGGTATACTCCGGCGCAATTAATGCATTTTCAAGGATTTCGCCATGAAGCGCCTGATCTCTTCCCTTGCTGCGCTCGCTTCGCTCGCCGCTTTTGTCAGCTTATTATCGGCCTGTGGTCAAAAAGGCCCGCTGTACCTGCCTGACGATTCCCAGGATCCTGCCGAGCAAGCTCAGTCCTCGCAAAAGAGCCCGTCGAAAGCACACAAGCACGACGTCTACCAATAAGGGAACGCCATGGACGCTTTTAACTACCGTGACGGCGAGCTGTTCGCGGAAGGTGTTGCCCTGTCCGCCATCGCCGAACGCTTTGGCACACCGACCTACGTCTACTCTCGCGCGCACATCGAAGCCCAGTACCTGGCTTACGCCGATGCGCTGGCCGGCATGCCGCACCTGGTCTGCTTTGCGGTCAAGGCCAACTCCAACCTGGGTGTTCTGAATGTCCTGGCGCGTTTGGGCGCCGGTTTCGACATCGTCTCCCGTGGCGAGCTGGAACGCGTACTGGCCGCTGGCGGCACTGCTGACAAGATCGTGTTCTCCGGTGTCGGCAAGACCCGTGATGACATGCGTCGTGCCCTGGAAGTTGGCGTGCACTGCTTCAACGTCGAATCCACCGATGAGCTGGAACGCCTGCAAATCGTCGCCGCCGAGCTGGGCGTTCGCGCGCCGATCTCGCTGCGCGTGAACCCGGATGTCGACGCCGGCACCCACCCGTACATTTCCACCGGTCTTAAAGAGAACAAGTTCGGCATCGCCATCGCCGACGCCGAAGACGTGTACATCCGTGCCGCGCAGCTACCAAACCTGGAAGTGGTCGGTGTCGATTGCCACATCGGTTCGCAACTGACCACCCTGCCACCCTTCATCGACGCCCTCGATCGCCTGCTGGGCCTGGTCGACCGCCTCGGCGATTGCGGCATTTACCTGCGCCACATCGATCTCGGTGGTGGTTTGGGCGTGCGTTATCGCGATGAAGAGCCGCCATTGGCTGCCGACTACATCAAAGCCGTGCGCGAACGTCTCGACGGTCGTGACCTGGCGCTGGTGTTCGAGCCGGGCCGCTTCATCGTCGCCAACGCCGGCGTGCTGCTGACCCAGGTCGAGTACCTCAAGCACACCGAACACAAAGACTTCGCCATCGTCGACGCGGCCATGAACGACCTGATCCGCCCGGCGCTGTACCAGGCCTGGATGGACGTCACCGCCGTGCGCCCGCGCACTACCGCGGCTCGCGCCTACGACATCGTCGGGCCGATCTGCGAGACCGGCGACTTCCTGGCCAAGGATCGTGAGTTGGCCCTGGAAGAAGGCGACCTGCTGGCCGTGCATTCGGCCGGTGCCTACGGGTTTGTCATGAGTTCCAACTACAACACCCGCGGCCGTGCCGCTGAAGTGTTGGTGGACGGTGATCAGGCATTTGAAGTGCGTCGCCGTGAGACGGTAGCCGAGTTGTTTGCTGGCGAAAGCCTGCTGCCGGAGTAAAACCATGCTGCTGCGTTTTACCAAGATGCACGGCCTGGGCAATGACTTCATGGTCCTTGACCTGGTCAGCCAGCATGCGCACATCCTGCCCAAACACGCCAAGCAATGGGGCGATCGGCATACGGGTATCGGTTTCGACCAGTTGCTGATCGTCGAAGCGCCCAGCAACCCGGACGTGGATTTCCGCTACCGGATCTTCAACGCCGACGGCTCCGAAGTGGAACAGTGCGGCAACGGTGCGCGCTGTTTCGCTCGCTTTGTGCTCGACAAGCGCCTGACCGCGAAGCGGCAGATCCGCGTCGAGACCAAAAGCGGCATCATCGAACTGGATATCCGCAGCGACGGGCAGATCGGTGTCAACATGGGCGCACCGCGCCTGGTGCCGGCCGAGATTCCATTTGAAGCGCCGGAGCAGGCCACGAGTTATCAGGTTGACGTCGACGGCACCCTGGTCGACCTGGCCGCCGTGTCCATGGGCAACCCCCATGCCGTGCTGCGGGTCAGCGACATCAACAATGCACCGGTGCATGAACTGGGGCCGAAAATCGAAAACCATCCGCGCTTCCCGGCGCGGGTCAATGTCGGTTTTCTCCAGGTCATCGACCGGAGCCGCGCGCAGTTGCGCGTCTGGGAACGCGGGACCGGGGAAACCCAGGCTTGCGGAACTGGCGCTTGCGCTGCCGCAGTGGCCGCGATCAGCCAGGGGTGGATGGATTCGCCGCTTTTGATCGACCTGCCCGGCGGGCGTTTGTCCATTGAATGGGCAGGCCCTGGCCAACCGGTCATGATGACCGGCCCGGCAGTGCGCGTTTATGAAGGACAAGTGCGTCTTTGAGAGAGTCGAATCCATGAAAGATAAGCCCCAGGTTCCCGCCCTACAGCCCGACGAATCCCCTTCCGAAAGCCTTGAGGCGGCGGCGATTGCCGCGTACCTGGAGGCTCATCCGGATTTCTTCGTCGAGCATGAAGAACTGCTCGCAACCTTGCGCATTCCGCACCAGCGCGGCGACACCATTTCGCTGGTCGAACGCCAGATGACCATCCTGCGCGACCGCAATATCGAGTTGCGTCATCGCCTCTCGCACTTGATGGACGTGGCCCGCGACAACGACCGCCTCTTCGACAAGACTCGCCGCCTGATTCTCGCGCTGATGGACGCCACCAGCCTGGAAGATGTGGTAATCAGCGTCGAAGACAGTCTGCGCCAGGACTTCCAGGTACCTTTCGTCAGCCTGATCCTGCTGGGTGACAACCCGATGCCGGTCGGCCGCTGGGTCACTCATGCCGAGGCACAAACGGCCATCGGCGGCTTGCTCTCGGAAGACAAAAGCGTCAGCGGCAGCCTGCGTGAACACGAACTGGACTTCCTGTTTGGCGAAGAACAGCGCAAACAGATCGGCTCCACCGCCGTCGTCGCCATCAGCTACCAAGGCATCCACGGCGTCCTGGCCATCGCCAGCCGCGACCCGCAGCACTACAAGAGCTCGGTGGGCACACTGTTCCTCAGCTACATCGCCGAAGTCATGGGCCGCGTGCTGCCACGGGTCAACACCTCCCTGCGCTCGGTACGCTGATGATGGAACGGCAACTGGACGCTTACTGCGAACACCTGCGCAGTGAGCGGCAGGTGTCGCCCCACACGCTGTACGCCTACCGCCGCGACCTCGACAAAGTGCTGGGCTGGTGCGTCAAACAGAACATCAGCAGTTGGGCGGCCCTGGACATCCAGCGCCTGCGCAGCCTGATCGCACGCCTGCATTCACAGGGCCAATCGTCCCGCAGCCTGGCGCGGCTGCTGTCGGCGGTGCGCGGGCTCTATCACTATCTGAACCGCGAAGGCCTCTGCGACCACGACCCGGCCAACGGCCTGGCACCGCCGAAGGGCGAACGTCGGCTGCCAAAAACCCTCGACACCGATCGCGCGCTGCAACTACTTGAGGGCGCGGTGGAAGATGATTTTCTGGCACGTCGGGATCAAGCGATCCTGGAGTTGTTCTATTCCTCGGGTTTGCGGCTGTCGGAGCTGACCGGGCTCAATCTGGATCAGCTGGACCTGGCCGACGGCATGGTTCAAGTGCTCGGCAAGGGCAGCAAGACCCGACTGCTGCCGGTCGGCAAAAAAGCTCGCGAAGCGCTGGAGCTGTGGCTGCCGCTGCGGGCCATGACCAACCCTGCGGACGACGCGGTGTTTGTCAGCCAGCAAGGCCGGCGCCTCGGCCCACGGGCGATTCAGGTGCGGGTTAAAGCCGCTGGCGAGCGCGAGCTGGGACAGAACCTGCACCCGCACATGCTGCGACACTCCTTCGCCAGCCATTTGCTGGAGTCCTCCCAGGACCTGCGGGCGGTTCAGGAGTTACTCGGCCACTCGGACATCAAGACCACCCAGATCTACACCCACCTGGACTTCCAGCACCTGGCGACGGTTTACGACAGCGCCCATCCACGGGCCAAACGCATCAAAGGCGATGAGTCATGAGAATTCAATTGATCACCTTCGACCTCGACGACACCCTGTGGGATACCGCCCCGGTGATCGTCAGCGCCGAAGCCATATTGCGTGAATGGCTGACCGAGCACGCACCAAATCTGGGCGCTGTGCCGGTGGAGCATTTGTGGGCGATTCGCGAACGGATCCTGAGCAGTGAACCGGGCCTCAAGCACCGCATCAGCGCCCTACGCCGCCGAGTCTTGTTCCATGCGCTGGAAGAGGCCGGTTACGACCATGGCCAGGCCTCAGACCTGGCCGATCAGAGCTTTGAAGTGTTTCTGCATGCGCGGCATCAGCTGGAAATCTTCCCGGAGGTGCAACCGACCCTGGAGACGCTGGCCAATCACTACGCCCTCGGCGTGGTCACCAATGGCAACGCCGATGTGCGTCGCTTAGGGTTGGCGGATTACTTCAAGTTTGCCTTGTGCGCCGAAGACATCGGCATCGGCAAGCCGGATGCGCGACTGTTTCATGAGGCGTTGCAACGGGGTGGCGCGACGGCCGAGACGGCCGTGCATATCGGCGATCATCCGGGTGACGACATTGCCGGCGCCCAGCAGGCAGGATTGCGGGCGGTCTGGTTTAACCCGGCGGGCAAGGTTTGGGAAGCCGAAAAGGCACCGGATGCCGAGATTCGCAGCCTGAGCGAGTTGCCGGCGTTGTTGGCCCTCTGGAACGCCCAACACTAACCCGGAAATCATACCGCCCCTGTAGGAGCCGAGCTTGCTCGCGATAGCGGTGTATCAGTCGAAATCAATTTTGAATGTGACGCCCTCATCGCGAGCAAGCTCGGCTCCTACAGGGGCCCATGAAAAAGCCCGCAGCGACGGCGGGCTTTTTCAGCAAGCAAGTAGCAGGCTCAGATAGGCCGGCTGCCGTACTTGTTATCAGGCTTCTTGGGCGGATCGGCGACCACATTGGCCTCCACTTCCTGCACCTTGCCGCCCTTGGCCAGGAACTCTTCCATGGCCCGCGCCAGAGCATCACGCTCCTTGTTTTTCGCTTCGACGCTCGGCAGCTCATCGACCGATACCGCTGCCTTGGCTTTGCCTTTGGCGGTCGGAACGGGCGCTTCACCGCCATCGTCGTCAGCAACGTCTTCCGCTGCTGTTTCCAGACCTTCTTCGGTTTCGTCGTCGTCGCCTACTTCGAGGTCGTCGTTTTCCAGATCATCGTCGCTCATGTTCTACCTCATGACTTGCGAAAAGCAGATTAGTTATAGCCCAGCTTCGCCGTCTGTCGAAGGCTGCCGGAAAAAATTCTACAACCGCTGGTAACCAGCGGTTTATGCCTCTTCACCGTGCACGGTGGCGAGGACTTTACGGGCACCGCCAAAATCACGGTGCTCGCCCAGATAAACGCCTTGCCAGGTTCCCAGCGCCAGTCGGCCTGCCGAAATCGGCAAACTGAGCTGACAGCCAAGCACGCTGGCCTTGAAGTGCGCCGGGAGGTCGTCCAGGCCTTCGTCGTTATGCTCATAGCCGTCTGTTCCTTGTGGGATCAGACGATTGAAAAATCGTTCGAAGTCGCGACGTACCGCCGGATCGGCGTTCTCGTTGATGGTCAACGACGCCGAGGTATGCTGCAGCCACAAATGCAACAGACCGACCCGACATGCCTTGAGTTCAGGCAGGCCGGCGAGTAACTCGTCCGTTACCAGATGAAAGCCCCGGGGCCTCGCCCGCAGGGTAATCAGAGTCTGTTGCCACATACAGTTCTCCGCACGTTCGGGGCGCATTCTAGCGCGCTCTGGGAAAAAACAAAGGCCCTAATATTCCTTCTATCATGTAAGCCATTGGCCGCAGAAAAACGCCCGTCGTAAACGCCACTAAACGTGTACGAAAAAACCTTTCAGCAGTTCCTTCACTGACAAACTCCAGACAAAAAAATGCCCGGCAAGCCGGGCAATTTTTTTTGTGCGCGTACTTACAAGTTGTAGCCGCGTTCGTTGTGAAGTGCCAGATCGATGCCGACCGCCTCTTCTTCCTCAGTGATACGCAGACCCATGACAGCGTCCAGCACCTTGAGGATGATGTAGGTGACGATCGCGGTGTAGATCACCGTGAAGCCTACGCCTTTCAGTTGAATCCAGACTTGTGCACCGATGTCGGTGACAGTGCCGAAGCCGCCCAGGGCCGGTGCAGCGAACACACCGGTCAGAATCGCGCCGAGGATACCGCCGATGCCGTGCACACCGAAGGCGTCCAGGGAATCGTCATAACCGAGTTTGCGTTTCAGGGTGGTGGCGCAGAAGAAGCACACCACGCCGGCTGCCAGACCGATGACCAGAGCGCCCATCGGGCCCACGGTGCCAGCGGCTGGGGTGATTGCAACCAGACCGGCCACAACACCCGAAGCGATACCCAGGGCACTTGGTTTGCCGTGAGTAATCCACTCGGCGAACATCCAGCCCAATGCAGCGGCGGCGGTTGCGATCTGGGTCACCAGCATCGCCATACCGGCCGTGCCGTTGGCGGCTGCGGCGGAACCGGCGTTGAAGCCGAACCAGCCAACCCACAGCATGGCAGCGCCCATCAGGGTGTAACCGAGGTTGTGCGGCGCCATCGGGGTGGTCGGGAAGCCTTTGCGTTTGCCCAGTACCAGGCAGGCAATCAGACCGGCCACACCGGCGTTGATATGCACCACGGTGCCGCCGGCGAAGTCCAGCACGCCCCAGTCCCACATCAGGCCGCCGTTACCGGACCAGACCATGTGCGCAATCGGTGCATAAACCAGGGTGAACCAGACGCCCATGAAGATCAGCATCGCGGAGAACTTCATCCGCTCGGCGAAGGCACCGACGATCAGCGCAGGGGTGATGATGGCGAAGGTCATCTGGAAGGTGATGAACACCGCCTCAGGGAACAGCGCCGCGGGACCGGTCAGGCTCGATGGCGTGACACCGGCGAGGAAAGCCTTGCCCATGCCGCCGAAGAATGAGTTGAAGTTGACGACGCCCTGTTCCATGCCGGTGGTGTCGAACGCGATGCTGTAGCCATAAATGACCCACAGGATGCTGATCAGACCGGTAATGGCAAAGCACTGCATCATCACGGAAAGAATGTTTTTGGAGCGAACCATGCCGCCGTAGAACAGCGCGAGGCCGGGAATGGTCATGAACAGCACGAGGGCTGTCGAGGTCATCATCCAGGCAGTGTCGCCGGAATTGAGGACTGGGGCCGCCACTTCGTCTGCCGCCATAGCCAGGCTGGGCATTACGAGGGACAACAGGGCTCCTAGCCCTGCGAATTTACGCAGAGTCATATTGTTTTCTCCTGGGGCGTTGGGTTTGTGGCGGCTTAGATTGCGTCGGTATCGGTTTCGCCGGTACGGATGCGAATCGCCTGTTCCAGATTGACCACGAAGATCTTGCCGTCCCCGATCTTGCCGGTGTTGGCAGCCTTGGTTATCGCCTCGATAACCCGGTCAAGATCCTTGTCGTCAATGGCGACATCGATCTTCACCTTTGGCAGGAAATCGACCACGTATTCCGCGCCGCGGTACAGCTCGGTGTGACCCTTCTGCCGACCGAAGCCTTTGACTTCAGTAACGGTAATGCCCTGCACGCCGATCTCGGACAGCGACTCGCGTACGTCGTCCAGTTTGAACGGCTTGATGATGGCAGTGACTAGCTTCATGAAAACTCTCTCCCGAATTGGTGGACTTGCCCCAGGAAAACAAACCCGACTCAAGTCTAAGCGCAGTGCCTGGCTTTGTAACGCATCGTCGGCCTTACCTGCCCGTCCGACGCCTGCTAACCACTCCGCACGAAACATTTCCCCCGTTCCGCTTGGCGCACTGCATTCGTCACAGCGACTGCATCAGTGCATGGGTTACTACGGACTAAGCAGAAAGCTTGCCATCTCGCCAAAACCCACTGATTTCAAGCCTTTGGCCGCTGTCGCAAGCTGCTGCGCGCAAATGGCCCGACGGATACGCACAACAACAGTGCGCAGCCGTCCGTCCCCATGCGCGAAAAGCGTGCACCCCTGTCGGCGAGATTGACTATAGACACTGCGTGATACACTGCCCGCCATTGTTGACAGGACATTTCCCATGCTCGCGCCCAAAGACTTCCTCGATGCCCTGAGCGGCACCGCCTCCCGCCTCTTCAGCGGCGACACCCCACTGCCGAAAAGCGAAATCGAAAGCCAGTTCAAGGCTCTGTTGCAGAGCGGCTTCAGCAAGCTGGACCTGGTAAGCCGGGAAGAGTTTGATAGCCAGATGGTCGTGCTGGCACGGACTCGGGCACGGTTGGAAAGTCTTGAGGCGAAGGTTGCGGAGTTGGAAGCGAAGCTGAATCCGCCGGCTGACGCCGAGTAACCTGATCGTTCCCACGCTCTGCGTGGGAATGCCGCCAGGGACGCTCCGCGTTCCGCTTCAGAATGTGACGCAGAGCGTCACGGGATGCATTCCCACGCAGAGCGTGGGGACGATCATTCAGCGCTAATTCCAGGCTGAGTCCTACAAAGATCACATCCGCCGTCCGATTGCGTCGCAAAGCCCCGGTTCCTAAGCTCACCCTCAGCTGAATATTTCAGCACTGGGTTTGGCGACCTGGAAGGCTTAAGGAGCACGACGACCATCCGATGGCGGGCTAATTTCCGTCATATCGAGTCATGGCGGCTGTGCGTGGGAGATCTTCGGATCTGCCGGGTTCCTTTTGCTCCGGTTCGCCAACCCGCGTATAGCTGCCACCCATTCGTTTGGCGACGATTGCCGGCAGCCCCTTTAGCAAAAGGAGCTTTCGATGATTCGCAATGACTCTCATCTGATCCCCCGCGTCTTCACCCGCCACAAACTCCACCTTCACGCCCTCCTCCTGGAAAACCAAGCCTGGTTCAGCGCCCGCGACCTCGGCCGATTGCTCAGGCTTTTCCTCGACGAACGAGCCGTCCGAAAACTCGACCCCGACCAACGCCAAACCGCCCAAATGCTCATCCACGGATGCATCGAAAACACCCTGCTGATCAGCGAGTCCGGCGTCTACGCGCTACTGGTCTACCACTACTGCCCCGAATACCGAGGCCTGCGCGAAGGCTGACCCACGACGTGGTCCCCGCCCTCAGAGACGCCCAACAACCCACCTCAACCGAACGCCCGATTCTGAGCCTGCTGAACTGGCCAGAGATGTCGTTGAGCCTGTTGCATTGGAATAATCAACCGTGGATTCGGTTGCAGGATGTTCCACATATGCTGCCGAGCGGCGAGCAGACGCAGCGTCCGGTCAACCTTCCATGGTGGAAAAAAGCTTCTCGAGCGTTGCATTCGCTTTAAGCGCTCATCCATGCTCGATTTCGGCGCTACGAAGATCGTAGCTCGATTGCAGATTCAGCCAGAATTCGGGCGTGGTATTCAAAAGCATGGATAGCTTCTTCGCCAGACCAGCACTGACACCGCTCTGCTGCCTCACAACGTTGCTCACTTCAGCCACAGGCTCCTTCAGCGAGCGAGCCAAAGCCGCCGTTGTAATGCCCTGTGGCGTCAAAAACTCCTTGCGGAGAATTTCACCAGGATGAATCGGGCGCATCCCAATCCGGTTCATGTACGCCTCCTATGGCTGCATTTAGGCGTGATCATAATCGGCAACCTTCATCAAGCAAGACCACCCGAGCTCTTTCACCGGCGTCCTTCATCTATCTAGGCACAGTCCTACAAAAAGCAGCTCCATGGCCTGATTTATCGTTCGCCACCAGCCCTCTACGCTTGCGCCTTCATCTTCGATAGACGCTAGCAATGAGAAGAAAAGGAAAAGGCACGGACCTTCGTAATCAGACTTTTAAATCGGATGCAAGGAAGCTCACCTACAAAGCATTTATTAAAAAAGTCGCGCCTCGTACTTTAAAAATCGACGTATCAGCTGTCAGGTTCGAGCCGATTACCGCCACAGCGATAGAGAAATGTCATTTATGGGAAGGAGCAGCCATCTACGCGTGGGATCACATTCCCGACTGGAAGCGCAAAGATGCCAAGGGTTTGGATTTGGCAATTTGGTATGAGCAGAATCTGTGCGGCTTGTGCTATGCAACACCGCGCAGGAGCGCTATCTGTCTGAAGGTAATTCTTTTGCAGGGGGATCCAGACAAATCCCATCCGCTTCGTGGCTTGATAGCTCCCATCGCAATACTGGCCGCAGATTTCTATGCGCGTATGCTGGGATGCAGAGAGATCGAAATCCAGGATCCAGATCCGAACGTTGTTTTTTACTATCTAGAGCTCGGGTTCGAATTCGACCAGACCAACCGCCTTGTCATCTACTTGAGCGGCCAATAACATCAAAATATGCATCCAATCGCAGGAGGATTGTATGAGCCCAAAAAAGCGGAAGGCGACGCTGTTACAACTTGTTGAGTTTCACGCCGAAGCACGTCGCTTGGCTGGGAATTTATCGGCTAATCAACGACGCTTTATTGAAGTCGCCATCGCGCGCGGCAAAGAACTTGAACCAAGTGGTTGGTTGGCTGGTGGAAGAAACTAAATACCGCTTCTTGAAAAAAACCGTCTGAATGGCGGTTTTTTTGTGCCTCGCAACTACCCCGCTCCGTGTCCGCAACATCCAGTGAAAGTTTGCCTGCATAACCACGCCCCAGATCCATCGCCCCCGTCTACCCTTCAAAAACCCGCAGGAAGCGGCCCCCGTAAAAAGCTCAAGGAACGACCATGTCTCTTTCCATCGTCCACAGCCGCGCCCAGATTGGCGTGGATGCGCCCGCCGTCACCGTCGAAGTCCACCTGGCCAACGGCTTGCCATCGCTGACAATGGTCGGTTTACCCGAAGCAGCCGTGAAGGAAAGCAAGGATCGAGTACGCAGTGCGATCATCAATTCGGGCCTGCAATTTCCTGCACGGCGCATCACCTTGAATCTCGCTCCCGCTGACCTACCGAAGGACGGCGGACGATTCGATTTGGCGATTGCCCTGGGGATTCTGTCCGCCAGCGTCCAGGTGCCGACGTTGACGCTGGATGACATTGAATGCCTCGGAGAATTGGCGCTGTCAGGCGCGGTACGTGCGGTGAGAGGCGTGTTGCCCGCTGCGCTGGCCGCACGCAAGGCCGGGCGCTCGCTGATGGTGCCGCGGGCGAATGCTGAGGAAGCGTGCCTGGCGTCGGGGCTGAAGGTGTTTGCCGTGGATCACCTGCTGGAAGCCGTTGCGCACTTCAATGGACATACGCCGGTCGAGCCCTACGTTTCCAACGGGTTGCTCTACGCCAGCAAACCCTATCCGGACCTGAATGAAGTGCAGGGACAACTTTCGGCCAAACGCGCATTGCTGATTGCGGCGGCGGGCGCTCATAACCTTCTGTTCAGCGGACCACCCGGGACCGGGAAAACGCTGTTGGCGAGTCGTTTGCCGGGGCTGCTTCCTCCTTTGGCAGAAAACGAGGCGCTGGAAGTCGCAGCCATTCAATCCGTCACCAGTTGCGTGCCCTTGAGCCACTGGCCGCAAAGACCATTCCGCCAGCCCCATCACTCGGCCTCCGGCCCGGCGTTGGTGGGCGGTGGTTCAAAGCCGCAACCCGGTGAAATCACCCTCGCCCACCATGGCGTTCTGTTCCTTGATGAACTCCCGGAATTCGATCGCAAGGTATTGGAAGTCTTAAGGGAGCCCCTGGAATCCGGTCACATCGTGATTTCCCGCGCCAAGGATCGCGTGAGATTTCCGGCTCGCTTTCAATTAGTGGCGGCGATGAACCCGTGCCCCTGTGGGTATCTTGGCGAACCCAGCGGCAAATGCAGTTGTACACCGGACATGGTCCAACGCTACCGCAACAAGCTGTCGGGACCGCTGCTGGATCGGATCGACCTGCACCTGACCGTCGCGCGGGAAGCCACGGCGTTGAATCCTGCGCTCAAACCCGGTGATGACACTGCCACTGCTGCGGTGCTGGTTGCCAACGCCCGGGAGCGGCAACATAAACGCCAAGGCTGCGCCAACGCATTCCTTGATTTGCCGGGACTGCGCCGTCACTGCAAGTTATCCACAACCGACGAAGCCTGGCTGGAAACCGCCTGCGAGCGTTTGACCCTGTCACTCAGGTCAGCCCATCGACTGCTCAAGGTCGCACGCACGCTGGCAGACCTTGAACAGGTCGATGGCATCACCCGTGAACATCTGGCAGAAGCGCTGCAGTATCGGCCGAGCGCCAATTGATCGGTTTACTCCTTGGTGAGATCCACCAACGGCGCCTGCCGCACCTCCGTCTCCCGCCCACCCTGAATCTCTTTCACCCGTTTCAACGCCTTATCCACAGCCCCTTTATCCGCCAGCAAGCTGTAGCTGATCTGAAACTGCTTCTGTTCTTTAGCTCCAATCGTCGGCACCAGATTCAGCGGCCGTTGATACCGGCGGTTGTAGGAAAAGCTCGTCCCCGGCTCAAGGCCCGTGACATAGCCCTGCCCTTGGGTGTCCGTGTTTTTCCACAGGGAGAACACCGGCAACTGTTGAGTATTGAAACCCACCGAAACCCCGAGGCTGCCGGCCTTGTTATGCAGCACAGTCAGCGTATCGCCCTTGGCATCGGCATACGGAACAACGTTGTAAACCGTCTCGTCGTAGTCCTTGGTCGGCGCGCGGTAGGTTTGCCAGTCCGGCAGATCGCCCTTGGCCTTGTCGTTGAACGGCGAGACCTGTTTCACCGGTGCAGCAAAGCGGGCGCCCTGTTCCAGGAATGGGGTGCTGAAGTTGCTGTGGTACAGCGCCTGGTATTCCTTCGGATAATCACCGTTGTTGGTGAGGGTGTCGTTGAGGGCGAACGCTGCGCTGCCGGGTTCGGTGACCAGCTCGGTCATCACCGAGAAGTCGACTTTCTTGAACGCCTGCTCTTTGAGCTCGCCACGCAGGCTGATGGTGTAAGGCGGTTTTTCATCGATGTGCAACGTGACTTTGCTGGCCGGGATGTTGGCGGCGCGGCCGTGGAGCGTCAGCAGTTCACCGTTGTCCATGCCCGGATGGCCGACCCACTCGTAGCCGCAGCGGGTGACCAGTTCGTTAAAGCCCTCGAGCCAGCCCAGCCCGCCGCGACCATTGAGTTCGATGAAGGACGGATTGACCACGTCCTTGACCGGCGAATCCCACCCCATGCGCACATTACCGACCGACGCCTGCAGGACGTTCATCCCGCGGGTGGGGACTACCGAGAGTTTCATGTTGCCGTTATCGATGTCGACGATGCTGACGCCCTCTTGCCGACCGCCGTGCAAGGTGCGAAGGGTCACTGAGAAAGGTTGGTCGGTTTTCACCCCCAGTTGCTGGCTGGTGATCTGCCAGTTTTGGGAAGCTTTGTCGGTGTCGAGCAGGACGTAATCCCAGGCCATGGCGTGGGAAGCAGCGGACAACGCGCTAAAGGCAACGACGAGTTTGAGCGGATTCATGGGTAAGCCTTTCTTGGAGTTGTGCATTTTTTATAGCGCTGATGAAACGATTCAGCAAGCTTAAAAAGCACACTCCCGAGCCTTCCCAAGCCAATTTAAATTGACCCCATGCAACCTCCGCACTCTTACGCTAGTCTCATACGGTTTTGAACCTCCGGCAGATTGACGGCGACATCATTATGACATTAAGGTCGCCAGCTAATTGCAGGAGCAAGAACAGACACCTTTGTCTGTCATTTTTGCGCAACAGAACATATGGAGTTTGAATGCGCGGGGCACTATTACGCAGCGGTAAGAGCGGGTCATTCACTGCCCTGGGCGAAACAGGTCAACCGGTATACCGGGCGGCCCTGCAATTGCGCGAAGCCATTCGCCGCAAGAACCCCGAAATGGTCGATCACCTGGCCATCCCTCAAAGCGATGAGCTCGGTAACCAGATCGACTGGTACAGCGGCCTCGACGGCGATGTGATCCCGTGGAGCAGTGCGACCGAAGAAGAACGCGCCCCTGCCCGCCGCCAACTTGAAGCGCTGAAGACCGCGCTCGACGAATTGAGCCAGCGTTTCCTGGGTACTGATCCAGCCGAACAGCAGCAAGGCGACAAAGCCGTATTCGGCAAGCTGCTCAAGCGTGTGATTCATTTCCCCGACGAAAACTTCGTCTACCTGGTGCAAGGCAAACCGGTGCTGACCTTTTGGGGTTTCGAGCATTCCGGTACCGGCAATCGCGATCCCCTGCACTGCCTCTATCAAGTTCCGCCCGCGTTTACGCTGCCACCCGTGGTCGAAGCCGCGCCCGTGGTTGCGCCCGTCGTGCCGGTGGTTGCTCGTCCGTGGTGGCGGCGCTGGTGGTGGTGGCTGTTGCTGCTGCCGTTCCTGCTGCTGCTTTTGTGGCTGTTGCTCGGTCTGCGTGGTTGCGTCCCGATTCCGTTGGTGGCGGTAGACCTGCTGCCTGAGGGCATTGTGCCGGTGGAAAAACAGCTGGAAGAACCACAACTGACCGGCAATGTCACGACGCTCAATGGCGTTCCTGTGACGGGGACCGTTGTAGGCTCCACCACGGGAACCGGCACCGCTGTGACCGGAACGAATGGCGTGGAAGCGCCGGCTGTCGAGGGTAACGAGGCTGATGTCGCACCGGCAGACCTGGCCAAAGACCCAGCCAACGACCCGGCAGCCGAATCCCCAACCGCGCCACCCGAGAACAAAACCGCGCCGCCGGATGTCACATCGCCCGAAGCAGAAAAATCCGCCGCCGCAAAACCCGGCCCTCCCCTGAGCATCCCGCCAGACGCCGCCGACGGTGCCGCCAAGTTCCTCGACGGTCAGTTCCGCGCCGGTGCCGGTATTCAGGATCGCCGAACCGGCAAACCGCTGCGTCTGGAATACCAGCTCAAGGACGGTAAGGGCGAAGTCACCGTACATCAGGCCGACGGCACGAAATGCAGCGGGCCGGTGAGCGCTACCATGAAGGGTGGCAGCCTGGCCATCGACAGTCAGGGCCAGGCCGTGTGTGGCGATGGCAGCACTTACGACATGCCCAAGGTCAACTGCCGCAAAGGGGCGACCACAGTCGCAGACTGCACCGGCGGTTACGGAAAAGAACAATTCCCCATGTCCATGCGGCACGTGGCCGAATAAAAACGGAATAACCCGACATGTTGCCTGAAGTCACCCAATTCGAAGACACCGTCACGCTGGTCAGCGACACCGGCATCCAGTTCATGGATTTCGCCCTGCGCCTGGATCCTCGCAAGGAACCGGCGGGCGAGTTCGCGCCGATGATCAGCGGGCTGATCTGCCGCTTGGCATACAACGAAGAGAAAGACTTCTTTTTCTACGAACCTGAACCGGAAAAGGTCGAGAAAGCCAAACCTGCGTTCAGCGTCGACATGAAAAGCAGCCTCGAGTTGCTGGACGGTATCTGGCTGCCGACCCCGTTTTTCCGCTTCATGCCGCCGCATCGTTTCGACGAAGGTCCGACCAACTGGTCGCGCATGCGTCTGGTGAAACTGACGACACCCGACATCGATGGCAACACCCACCGTCTGACGATGGCGTTCGACAGCCGCGTCATGCCCAAGCGTGACGGCACCGCCTACCTGGCGCCGAACGAAGAAGACATCAGCTCCGGCGTGTCCTTCAAACTGGCGACCAAGGCCAGCGAAACCCGCTGGTTCCTGGCGCAGCCGTGGGTCAATGAGTGGCTGCTGGAAGTGTTCAACGAGGGCAATGCCCACCGTTCGCGCGCAGAGCTGGACACCGATATCCGCGCCAACTACCACCTGGCGCACTACCTCAACTTGCTCAGCCTGTTGAGCAAACCGTCCGCAGCTCAGCAATCGACGGCCCGGGCAAAAGTAGAAATCCCTGAGCTCAAAGTGGTCGCCAACGACAGCAATGGCCTGGTCAAGCCGATTCCGGTGGACCTGGTGCTGGACGTCGGCAACTCGCGCACTTGCGGCATCCTGATCGAGAACCACGGTCAGGCCGGTTCCGGGCTGAAGCAGAACTACGTGCTGGAACTGCGCGACCTGATCACCCCCGAACACACCTACAATCTGCCGTTCGAAAGCCGCGTGGAATTCGCCCAGGCGTATTTCGGCAAGGACCACTGCTCGGTCAAGAGCGGCCGTCACGATGCGTTCCAATGGGCAACGATTGCCCGCGTCGGCAATGAGGCCAGCCGTCTGGCCAGCCGTCGTCGCGGCACCGAAGGGTCCACTGGCCTGTCCAGCCCGAAACGCTATCTGTGGGACGAAAACGCTTACGGCCACGGCTGGCGTTTTAACTGCTCGTACATCAAGACCGATAACGAGCCTTACGCCACGGCCGCACCGTTCTCGCACCTGATCAATGAAACCGGCGAGGCGCTTTACAGCCTCGAAGAAGACGATCGTCTGCCAGTGTTCATGCCGCGTTACTCGCGCAGCTCGCTGATGACTTTCATGCTCGCTGAAGTACTGGCCCAGGCGCTGTCGCAAATCAACAGCCCGGCCCAGCGTTCGCGCCAGGGGCACACCCGCGTACCGCGTCAGCTCAACAGCATCACCTTGACCGTGCCGCCGGGCATGCCGCAGGCCGAGCGCAGCATCCTCAACGAACGCATGCTGCAAGCCATCGGCCTGGTGTGGAAGAGCCTCGGCTGGCATGCCGGCGAGGAAGATCCGCATCAGGATCAGGCCGTCAGCCCGCGCACGCCGATCCCGAGCATCCGCGTGGAATGGGACGAAGCCTCCTGCGGCCAGTTGGTATACCTGTACACCGAGGTCAACGAGAACTTCGCCGGTCACCCGGAAGAGTTTTTCGACACCATCGCCCGGCCGGACAAGACCGACCGCGAACGCATCACCCTGGCAACCATCGACATCGGCGGCGGCACCACCGACCTGGTCATCACTGACTATCGCCTCGACCGCGCCGGCAACACCGGCAGCGGCAGCAACGTGCACATCGTGCCCGAGCAGCGTTTTCGCGATGGCTTCAAAGTGGCCGGCGATGACATCCTGCTGGACGTGATCCAGGACTTCATCCTGCCGAGCTTTGAAAAAGCCTTGCAGAACACCGGCGTGAAAGCCCCGGATTCGCTGATGTCGCGCCTGTGTGGCGATGAATCGGTCAGCGCCCAGGACATGATTCTGCGCCAGCAACTGAACCTGCAGGTGTTCGCACCGCTGGGCCTGGCGCTGCTCAAGGCGTACGAGCATTACGACCCGCAAGTGCCGCAAGAAGTCACCCCACAGAGCTACCGCCAGTTGCTCGGTGACAACGCGATCAGCCAGACCGTGCTCGACTACGTGAACGCCGCCGTGCGCCGCGATGTCGGCGGTCAGAGCGGTTTCGACCTGTATGACGCGCCGATCAGTTTCGACCTGCAGAAGCTCCACGCCGCGTTCCTCAACGACCAGATCAACATCACCAAGATTCTCGGTGCGTTGTGTGAAGTGGTCGCGCATTACCCGTGCGATGTCTTGCTGCTGACCGGCCGCCCTTCGCGCCTGCCTGGCATCCAGGCGTTCATTCGCAAGGTGCTGCCGCTGCCACCGGGGCGCATTCTGGCGCTGCAAAACTACCGCACCGGCGGCTGGTACCCGTTCCACAAGAACGGCCGGATCGACGACCCGAAAAGCACCGCGTCGGTGGGTGCCATGCTTTGCCTGTTGTGCGCCAATCACAGCGTGCCGAACTTCTACTTCCGCTCTTCGGCGCTCAAGCCGTATTCGACGGTCAAGCACATCGGCGTCATCGACCTGAACAACGTGATCAAGGATGCCGACGTGCTGTACCGCGACATCCAGTCCGAAGACTACAAAATCAAGCTGCCCGAAATTGGCGTTGGCGATGCCGCCGACACGCCACAACTGGAAATGCGCGGCGATCTGCGCCTCGGTTTCCGTCAGTTGGCCGCTGATCGCTGGGCCGCCTCGCCGCTGTACACCTTGCGGTTCACCAAGGCCGGTCGGGAGAAGTTTTCCCGCGCGATCGGTGAAAACGGCAGCGCGCCGCTGCTCAAGGTGCGGTTTGAGGTCAAACCGGCGGACAAATACACGCGCAAGCAGGATCTGGTCAGCGACCGCCTCTCGGTTCGCGACATCGAATCCAACAGTAACAACGTCAACTTCAACCCGCGCAGCGACCTCGAGCTGGAACTCAACACCATGCTCGACGCCGGCCTGAGCGAGACCAAGTACTGGCTCGACAGTGGAAGTGTGAAACGCAAATGAATGATCTGACCCCCGATCAAACTCAGCTCTCTGCCAGTTGGGCCGCTGTTTATAAAGGTGCCGGTCAGGCGCTGGACTGGATTGGCCAGACGCGCGGCAATGCGCCGCGCCTGGACAGCGAAGCCGACAACCTGAACATCCGCCTGCACCGTGCCCGCAACCTGGCTCAAAGCCTCGGTCGCGTGGCCTGCACGCCGATGACCATCGGCTTTTTCGGCTTGTCCCAGGCCGGCAAGTCCTACCTGATTTCTGCCCTCGCGGCCGGTCAGAACGGCAAACTGGAAACCGATTTCGGTGGCCAGCGCCTGGACTTCATCAAGCACATCAACCCTGTGGGTGGCGGCAAGGAAGCCACCGGCCTGGTGACGCGCTTCAGCCGCCACGCCACGCAGAGCCAGGATCCGCAGTTCCCGGTCGAGCTGACCCTGTTCAAGGAAATCGAGCTGGCGAAGATTCTGGCCAACTCCTGGTTCAAGGACTTCGACCTTGAACGGATTTCCTACGAGATCGACGAAGAACGCATCCTGCGCGTGCTGAAACCGTTCGAAGGTCGGGAAACCGGGCCGCTGCAACCGGGCGTTAACGCCGACGATCTGGTGTCGCTGTGGGATTACCTGCGGGACAACTTCCGCAATTCGGTGAAGAAACTCGAACACCTGTATTGGCCGACAGCGTTGCAACTGGCGCCACGGCTGAATTTCCAGGAACGTGCCGAGCTGTTTTCAATCCTGTGGGGTGAGCAAAGCGAACTGACGCGCGTGTACCAGCAACTGGCCGGCGCGCTGCACAAGCTGGGCCTGCCCGAGACCGTGTTCGCCCCGCTGCATGCCTTGGTGAGTTTCGAAAACGACACCTACAGCCAGCGCGACAGCATCATGAACGTCGACATCCTCGAGCGCTTCGGCAGCCCGCTGGACTTGCCGATCGACGTGCGGCCCCAGGTCGACGGACGCCTGCAAAACAGTCAGGGCATTGCGGTTGCGCAATTGGCGGCACTGACTGCCGAGATGACCTTCGGCCTGATCGAAGCCCCGGCGGACGACATCGTCAACCAGGTCGACTTGCTGGACTTCCCCGGTTATCGCGGGCGCAAGAAACTGCACGAGATCGCCGACTCCAACGACCCGCAATCCGCCACCAAGGACAACTCCGTTTCGCAGCTGATCCTGCGTGGCAAGGTCGCCTACCTGTTCGAACGCTACACCGATAACCAGGAAATGAACGCGCTGGTGGTCTGCACCGGTTCGACCAAGCAGAGCGACGTCAACGACGTAGGCCCGGTGCTGACCCGCTGGATCGAAAAGACCCAAGGCGCCGACTCGGCCGCTCGCAGCAAACGCGACACTGGTCTGATCTGGGCGCTGACCATGCTCGACCTGCGCATCACCAACTCCCTGAGCCTGACGCCCGATCAGTACGACGAGAGCTGGAACGGCATGGTCAAGCTGACCATGCTCGAGCGCTTCGGCAGCTTGAGCTGGATGAACGACTGGGCCGGCACGCCGTTCCAGAACACCTTCCTGGTGCGCAAACCGCGCATGGACGCGGCGTTCATCGAACAAGACGCGACGGGTGCCGAAACCGGCCTCAATGCCAGTTACCAGGAGCGAGTCGACGCCCTGGGTACAAGCTTTGCCGGCAACGACCTGGTGTGCAAACACATCCACGATCCTGCCAACGCCTGGGCAGAAATGCTGCGCAACGATGACGGTGGCATCAGCCACTTCAGCGGTAGTTTCAAGGGCGTAGCCAATATCGAATTCAAACTGCAGCGCATCCGCGAGCAATTGAGCGAATGCCTCGAAGGCCTGACCACTCATGGCCTGAGTACCTGGTACCACGCCGACGGCGACGGTGCCGCTGCCGCGAAAAAAGCCCAGGCGCAGATGATTCTGACCAGCCTGGGACGTCGTCCGGCGGTGCTCGGCGAGTTGATCGATCAACTCGACATGCCGAGTGAAGAGGTCCGCGATCTCTACCTCAGCGGCGTGTACGAAACCGATGATGAGCCAACCGTGAGCGATGAACCGGTCGCACCGACGCCGAGCCAGAGCCTGTACGGCAACGACGCCGGTTTCGATTTCGATTTCGGTGACGACCTGAGCCACGACGCGCCGGTCAGCAGCAGCAAAACCGGCACTCCGACACCCGAATTGCAAAGCAACGAGCACCGTTTCGCCAAAGCCGCGTTCAAGGCCTGGATCGCACACCTGCGTGAACTGACCACCCGCCAAAGCCTGCTCAACCTGCTCGGTCTGGAAAAGGCCTTGCTGGAAGCGGTGGTCGACGAACTGATCACCGCCGGTTATCGCCAGGACTTGCCGGGGCAACTGAGCCGCGCAGTCCTCAAACGTGCACAAAGTGGCGCGCGGCGCGATCAACTGGTCGAGCGCCAGGTACTGGAAGTGCAACGGGTGCTGCGCGATTTCGTGTCGTGGTTCGGCTACCTCCAGAAGCCGGTGAGCGAGCGTCCGAACAGTCGCGCCGGAGCCAAGGCGCCGCTGTTCTCGTTCTACACCGACATCAGTCCCGGACAAGTGCCCGTGCTGCCGGCGCAACCGGCGAATCAGGCGCAGCGGTATCTCGGCGACTGGCTCTCGGGCCTGGCCTGCATCACGCAGGACAATGCCGGCCATGGCGCCGGGCGCGAAATCACCCCTGAACAGAACGAACGGCTGGGCCAAGTGCTCACAGCCTTCACAGCGAGATAAGCAATGCCAATTCGTGTCGACCTGCTCGCGTTAGAGCCCAATGTGCCTGGCCAGGCCCGCCTCACTGTGAAGAAATGGCAGGGTGGCGAGGAACAGCTGGAGTTTTCCATTCAGCGTAACCAGGACGGTTTTTACCTCCAGGACCACAAGGCCTGGAGCAACAATCCATTCTGGTTCAAGGTCTCGCGTTTCAACGTCATGGCCAGCGGCGAAGGCCTGGAAGCGCAGGTCGGCCCGGACGTGGTCGACCCGCTGCTGGAAGGCGGCGCCAACTCGCAATTCCAGATTGAACTACGCGAACAGAGCCAAGGGCATGCAGACAAAGGCGTGGTTCGGCCCGGCGTTGGTGTGCTGCCGTCCACGGCCGGCGGCCAGACGCGCTCGACCTACGGCGGCGCCGATCTGACGGCGCCGAGTGCACCGGCACCGGAAATGCCGGAAATCCCTGAGCTGCCTGAACTGGTCCTGTCCACCGCCGAGCCAGAAGTAGAATTGGAGTCGGTGCTCACCGAGCCCGACTACACGCCGCCTCCCGCACCGGTGAAAAAAAGCAACAAAGGCCTGATGGGTCTGTTGATTGCCGTGCTGTTGCTGCTGGCAGCGGGCGGCGGATTCTGGTTCTACAAACGCACCCCGGCGCCTGCCCCGGTGGCCGCCGCACCGGCCGGCGCCGACACTCAAGCCTGCACCCTCGAGAGCATGAACAGCCTGCCCGAATTGACCTTCGTCCAGACCTGCATCAAGGCTGCGCCCGACAGTGCCAAGTTGCTGGAAATCATCAACCAGGCCAAAGCCAGCAAACACTGCGGTGTCGCCCAGCGCTTGTACGCCAACCGTGCCCAGGCCGGTGACGCGCTGATCGCCAACGCTTATGCCCGCGAATACGACCCTAAATACCTGAAAGCCAGCGAGTGCTTCCCGGTCGCGGACAACGCCACTGCGGCCTATTGGTACGAAACGATCCTCACCCAGGACCCGAACAACGCCGAAGCCAAGCAGCGGTTTGAGGAGTTGCAGAAGTGATGCATTCCTCCGTGAGTCGTTTCCTGTTGAGCGCTGCCACGTTGCTGGCGCTGTGCATCAGCCCGCTGTCCCACGCCGATGACAAACCGCTGATCCAGGCCGGTAAAAAAACCTTGTTCCAGCGCGTGCTGACCACCCCGGGCTGCAAGATCAGCCCGACGGCGGGCGGTGCCGCAGGCGATGCGCAACCGGTCTTCAGCCGTTTCTATGTGTACGAACGCGCTCAAGCGGCGAATGCCGAGTGGCTGAAAGTCGGCCCCGACAGTTACGGCAAAACCATTGGCTGGTTGCCGGCGAGTTGCACCACCGACTGGAAAATGCAGCTGACACTGGCTTTCACCAACCCGGCCAACCGCGACCGACTGCTGTTCTTCAAGGAACGCGCCACGGTAGAAGGCATCCTCGATGCGCCGGACCCGGTGAGCAAAGTCGCGCCGCTGCGGGCCACGCTGAAAAAGGGCAAACAAGCACCGGGCGTACTGGCTGAAGAACCTGAATACTTCGTCGACCTGCAAAAGCAGTTCTACCTGCTGCCGGTGCTCAGTGGCGAAGAAGTCATGACCGAAAGCGGTTTCCGCACGCGCCTGCTCAATGTCGCTTCGGTCAGCAAGCCGGATGACAAGAACGCCAAGGGCGGTGCTGCCAACAGCGCTGCCGGTGGCAAGGAAGCCGAAGACAAAACGGCCAGCCAACTGAAAGAATTCAGTGCGGCGGTGGTGTTTGTCATCGACTCGACGATTTCGATGGACCCGTACATTGACCGTACTCGTGAGGCGATCCGCAAGGTTTATCAGCGGATCGAAGCGCAGAACCTCGGCAAGCAGGTCAAGTTCGGCATGGTGGCTTTCCGCTCCAACACCCAGGCGGTGCCGGGGCTGGAATACACCACCAAGATGTACGCCGACCCTACCAAGGTGAAAGACAGCGCCGACTTTTTCGCCAAGATCGCCGACCTCAAACAGGCCACCGTGTCGAGCAGCAGCTTCGACGAGGACTCATTTGCCGGCGTCATGGAGAGCATCGACAAGGTCGACTGGAGCCAGTTCGGTGCGCGCTACGTGGTGTTGATCACCGACGCGGGCGCTATCGAGGGCGACGACAAACTGTCGAAGACCGGGTTGAGCGCAGCGCAGGTGCGTATCGAGGCCGCCAATCCGGGCGTCGCTATCTATACGCTGCACTTGAAAACCCCGGCCGGGGCCAAGGACCACGCCAAGGCCGAGGCGCAGTACCGGAACCTGTCAACCTACCCGGGCACCAACACCTCGCTGTACTACCCGGTAAATGCGGGCGATGTGCAGGAGTTCGGCCGCAAGGTCGACGCACTGGCTGCCGCGATCACGACACAGGTGAAAGCCGCCTACATGGGCGAAGACGCCATCGGCAGCGCGGCGAACGCCAAGCAGGACCCGGCCGAGAAGAAAATGCTCGAAGACGCGGCACTGATCGGCCACGCCATGCAACTCGCCTATCTGGGCGAGAAGACCAACAGCAAGGCGCCACCAGTGTTCAAGGCGTGGATCACCGACAGGGACCTGATCAAGCAGAACATCCCGACCACCGATGTGCGGGTGCTGCTGACCAAGTCGCAGCTCAGCGACTTGAGCGACGTGATGAAGCAGATCCTCGATGCCGCCAACGAAGGCCTGATTTCGCCGACGGAAATGTTCGAGCGCCTGCGTTCGGTCGCTGCGACCATGGGCGCCGATCCGAATCAGCTCAAGCAGAACAGCAACGCCAAACTGGCGGACATGGGCGTGCTCGGCGAGTACCTCGAAGACCTGCCGTATCAGAGCGAAGTATTGAACCTGGACGAAGAAACCTGGAAGAGCTGGGATGGCCTGGCGCAGGAGAAATTCATCCGCACGCTCAATACCAAGCTGCGGCACTACCAGCGTTACAACGCTGACGTCGACCGCTGGGTTGCTTTAGCCAAGGACAGCGATGCGCGGGACAACGTGTACCCCGTGCCACTCGAAATGATGCCTTAACGAGACGCTGATGCTCGATATCAAGAACCTGCTGGTGCGCCGTGGTGAAGGCGCGCTGGCCCATCACGTGCGCCTGCCGCACTTGCAGGTCGGCGCCGGAGAAATCCTCGCCATCACCGGCGAGAGCGGCAGCGGCAAAAGCACGCTGCTCGAAGCCATCGGCCTGTTGCTCGCGCCGGTCGAGCTCGAGCGCTTTCGGCTGGGCGCAACCCACGATCAGGACATCGCCCAACTGCTTGCCAGCGATGACCAGCCAGCCTTGGCGGCGGTGCGCTCCCGGCATTTGGGCTTCATTTTGCAGAGCGGCGGCTTGCTGCCGTTCCTCAGCGTGCGGGACAACATCAGCCTGCCGCGCCGTTTGCTCGGGATGTCGGTGAAGAGCGAGCACATCGACCACGCCGTTGACGTGTTGCGCCTGCAAGGGTTGCTGGATAAACAACCTCAGGCCTTGTCGATCGGCGAACGCCAGCGTGTTGCCTGTGTGCGCGCCATTGCCCATGAACCACTGCTGCTGTTGGCCGACGAGCCGACCGCCGCGCTCGACCCTCACAGCGCCCGGCGTTTGTTCGAGTTGCTGCTGAGCCTGGTGTCGAACATGGGCCTGAGTGCGCTCGTCGTGTCCCATGACTGGGCCCTGCTGAAGGATTTCGGTTTACCGCGCCTCGGCGCTATCAGCCGCCAGGGAGAGACTCTGTTTGAACCGATGGACTGATCGCTTGCGCCTGCTGGGCTCACTGGCGCTGCAAGACCTCTGGCACGACCGCAAGGTCTCGCTGTGCATCGCCGCCTCCCTGGTGGCGGTGATCGCGCCGTTGCTGCTGCTGTTCGGGCTCAAGCACGGGGTGGTCAGCCAGTTGCAGGACGAACTGCTGCGCGACCCACGCAACCTTGAAGTGAAGATGCTCAGCAACGGCAACTACGACACTGCATGGATCGAGCGTTTGCGCCTGCGCCCCGAAACCGGTTTTGCCCTCGGCCAGACGCGCTCGCTGAATACCCAGGCTGACTTGCTGATCGGCATGCAACGGTTTGTCGAAGGCGCAGAAATCATCGCCACCGAGCCGGGCGACCCACAACTGAACCTGGCGCCGCTCAACCCGGTCGGCAATCAAGTGATCCTCAGCGCCCGCGCTGCGCAACGCTTGCAGGCCAAGGTCGGCGACAGCGTGCAGCTGCGAGCGTTGCGCCGCCTGGAAGGTGTCAATGAACGCGGCGAGATGACGCTGACGGTGCTGGCAGTGCTCGACGGCGCCCGCTTCGGCCGCGCTGCCGGGTTTGTCGCCCCGCCGCTGTTGCTGGATCTGGAGCGCTTTCGCGATGGTTATCAGGTCAGTGCGTTCGGCGTTGACACCGGCAAGCCTCAGGGCAATCTGCAACCGCTGTATGCCCGCGCCCGTGTGTATGCGCGCGACATCGATCAGGTCGCGCCGCTGGAGCACTGGCTCAACGAACAACACATCGAAACCTCGAGCCGGCTGGCCGACATCGACAACGTCAAAGCCATCAACCATGTGCTGGGGCTGATCTTCGGCGTGATCGCCGTGGCGGCGCTGATTGGCTGCGTGGCGTCGATGGTCGGTGCGTTCCTGGCCAACATCGACCGCAAACGCAAAAGCCTCGCGGTCCTGCGTCTGCTGGGTTTCAAGCGCCGGGCCGTCGGCGGTTTTGTGGTCTTGCAGGCGCTGGTGCTAAGCCTTGCGGGCTACGTCGGCGGGCTGGGGTTTTATGCCGTCGGCAGTCATTTGTTCGACTACCTGCTCGGCAGCAGCCAGGCCACCGGCACCTTCGTTTGCCACATCACTGTCTGGCATGGCTTTGCCGCCCTGCTCCTGACCTTTCTGGTCGCCGCATTGGTGGCCGTGATCGGCGCCCTGCGAGCCATCAACATCCAACCTGCGGAGAGTCTGCGTGAGCTATAAACGTTTTGGCTTGCTGTTGCCCCTGAGCCTCGGCTACCTGCTCGACGCCTCGGCGGCGGGCTGGGAAGAGAAGTATTTCAACCCGATGCCCGAAGCCAGCGACGTCGTGCTGCCGATGCCTTGTGAAGGCTCGATGGTGTTTCGCAAAGTGTTCATTCCGGTCGCAGGGCCGCTCGACGACTATCCGATCAACATCGGTCAGGACGGCGCGGAGTATGGCTACGTCGAACAGACCCGACCGACGTTCATCGCCGGCAGTTTCACTGGCGCGAAGAACGACAAATCCCGCTACTACCTGATGGCCAAGTACGAGATGAGTCAGCTGCAATACGCCGCACTGACCGAAGCAACCTGCCCCACCGCCGCCACCAAAATGCGCGTGCCGCAAACGGCGGTAAGTTGGGTGCAAGCCGTCGAAGCGGCCGACAAATACAACCTGTGGCTGCGTAAAAACGCTGCCGGCAAATTGCCGAAAGAAGACGGCGCGCTGGGCTTCCTGCGCCTGCCGACGGAAGTCGAGTGGGAATTCGCCGCTCGCGGCGGCCTGGAAGTCGGCGCAGCGGAATTTCGCGACACGCGTTACCCGATGCCCGACGGCATCAACGCTTACGAGTGGTTCGCCGGGGCGCAATCGTCCAACGGCAAAGTGCAGTTGTCCGGCCTGCAAAAACCCAATCCATTGGGCCTGCACGACATGCTCGGCAACGTCGACGAGATGATGTTCGAACCGTTTCGCTTGAACAAACTCGACCGCCAGCACGGCCAGGCCGGCGGCTACGTCGTGCGTGGCGGCAACTACCTGACCGCGCAGGCCGACCTGCGTACCGCATTGCGTAAGGAAGAGCCGTACTACAACGCCGAAGGTCAGGTGAAAAACAAAACCACCGGCCTGCGACTGGTGCTGGTCTCCCCGACCCTCACCTCTCGCGAACGGGTCGCCAGCATCGAAAGCAGCTGGAAGAAACTCGGCACTGGCAGCAAGGAAACTGAATCCGCCGACAAAGGCACCGTGCAATCCTTGAACAACCTGGCCTCGGGCGTCGAAGACAAAGCGCTCAAGGAAAAACTCCAGGCGCTGGAGAACCAGCTGCGCGCCAGCAATCAGCAGCAGGAAGAAACCCGCGACCAGGCGATCCGTGCCAGCCTCAATCTGGGCGCATTCCTGTGCACCAAGATGCTCGACGACGGCCAGTACTTGGACTTCCTGCAAAAGAACTACAAACTTAATTGCGAAAGCGCGGACAAAGACGCCAGTTGCGACATGCGTAAAGGCAAGCTCGACGAGCAGAAAGACCGTCTGCACAAGCTCAGCCGTTACTACGCCAGCAGCCTGGTGGAATCGGCGACCTTGTACGGCCTGCCGCTGCTTGAAACACAGGTCCCGGTGATGGAAGAAATCATCACCCGCAACAAACAGCTGCAAGACCTAAAACCTTACTTGCGCACCCACTGGGCTAATCAGAAGGCGTTCCTGCAAAAGCAGAAAATCGACACTGAAGCCTGGCTGAAGAGCTGCAAAACCGTCACTCAATAACTCATCTCAATAACAACACTTCAACACCGTCACCTAGGAGTTTCACCATGTCGCGCAGCCTTTGGACTCGCTTCAAGCTTCAGATCGCTTTCGTTGTCGCCGGCAGCCTGCTGCTGACCGGTTGCGCCAACACCGGTAGCTCCATGCTCGGCGACAGCGACGGGACCGACCCGCGCCTGACCCAGGGTCAAGACGCAGAGTTCTTCAGCAAGTCCGGCTACCAGGCCTGCGCCGTCGGTGCCGGTGCCGGCATCCTCGCTTGCGCGCTGTCCAACAGCAGCAACAAAGCCGTGTGCGCCGTCGCCGCCGGTATTACCGCATGTGGCGTGGCCATGGGCGCGAACTACTACCTGGATCAGCGTCGCAGCGAATACTCCGACACCACCACCCGCCTGGCTAAAATGAACAGCGACGTCGAACGAGACACCCAGAACGTGATCGCCCGTACCGAGACCGCTCAGCAAGTGATCAATGATGATCAGGCGAAAATTGCCCAGATCAAAAAGGACATCGCCAACAAGAAAGTCGACAAGACCCAGGCCCAAGTGCAAATCGCCGAGATCGATTCGAACATCACGCGCCTGCGTAAAGACCTCGGCAACATGCGCGTCAAAGTCACCGAGTACACCAAAGTGGCAGACGCCGAGCGTGCACAAGGCGCCGCCGGCGCCGAGATCAAGCAGGTGGACATGAACATTATGAAAATGAACCAGAAAGTCGCTGCCCTGCAGAAGGAAGTCGACGGTCTGTACAGCCAACGCTCCGCAATCACCCTGGGCTAAGCACATGACGCTACGACAACTGGCGGTCCTCACTGCCGTCCTGGCCTTGAGCGGTTGCGCGACCACGCCGGGCGAATGCGATGCGACCAATCGCGACAGCAGCATGCTGACCAAGATGAACTGCGACTACTCCGGTGGTTACAGCGATCAGGTCAAGCAGAAGGAACTGGCCCTGAGCGAGTCCCGTCAGCAAAACGCAATGTTCCGTCAGGTGTACGAGAACATTCAGGCCCAGCAGCTCAGTACCAAAACCGACCTGGCCAGCCAGCAGAAAGCCCAGGCGGCGCTGAATCAGTCGCTGGGGCAACTGCTGACCTCACTCAAGGCCCGGCGCGGCAATGAAAGCCAGGTGCAGAAGCAGATTGCCGGCCTCGAGCAGCAGCTCAAGGCTTCGCAAGCGGCGCCAATGGCCAAATCAACGCCAGCGACGCTGGCGGCCAAGCAGCAAGAACTGAAGGCGCTGCAGAAGAAGGTCAATCAGCTGCAATTCAGCCTCGGCTACGAAGAGTAACTTTTCACCCCGCAGGCCTCCCGATGGAGGCCTGCACTTTTTCAGGAAAAAGTCGTCATGCAGCGGGTCATCAGGGATGCGCAAGCCACACCGGAGGGGATGAGTGCGCTGCAAGCCAAAGTCGCCCTCATCCAGAAACACTTTCCGCCGACCGTCGCCAGCCTTTTTGCCATCCCGCGGATGGGCAGCGGCGACGTACTGGAATGGTGGACCGAACTGGGTGGGCAACCCACGCCCTACGCCGACCTCAACGAGGACGCGCAACGACGCTTGCTGGAAACCTATGAAGTGCGTCAGACGTCCCTCGGACAGCTGGCGGACGAACTGCAAAAACGCGGTCAACCGACGGAAGCGCAAGACCTGCGCAGCCTGCTCGGCACGCCTGAGCTGGACAAACTCTACAGCCTCAACGGTGAGCCGTTGGTGGTGCGCTGGAACCTGCGACCGCCCAAACCGATCGTGCCACCGGTGGTTCCAGTGGTGCCGGTTGTTCCGCCATCGCGCCGTGGCTGGTGGATCGCGGCGGCCTTGCTTGCGCTGCTGTTGCTGCTTCTGGCGCTGTGGCTCTGGTGGTTCCTGCACCGTGAACCGGTTGTCGTGGTTCCACCGGTAGCGCCGGTAGCGCCAGTGGTGACGCCAGTGGAGAAACCGGTTGAGCCGGTACCCGAGCCTGTCGTGGAACCGGAACCTGCTCCGGAACCAGAACCAGTACCCGCGCCAGAACCGGTACCGCCACCCAAGCCGGTCCCACCACCAAAACCGGTCGTGGCCGCGCCGCCACCGCCGCCGCCGCCACCGCCACCACCTCCGGCCCCGACGCTGGACAACTACGCGTGCCGTAAAAAAGCGCCTGATGCCGTGCCCCCGCAATTTGTGGTGGTACTCGATACCTCGGGTTCGATGGATTTGAACATCAAGTCGGTGAAATCCGATGAGGACTGGTTCTTCGGCAATGAGATGAACAAGTACCTGGACCCGAACCGCACCATGCAGATCTTCGCCAAGCCCAGCCGCATGGACGTCGCCAAGGACTCGCTGGCCGGCATGATCAATGGGCTGGACCCGAAGATCGACACGCGCCTGATCACCTTCGCCGGTTGCGAAAGAACACCGGACCAGGGCGTGTTCAAGTTTGGCGACCGCCCGCGGCTGATCAACGGGATTCGCGGTCTGGTTCCCAACGATGGCACACCACTGGCCGACAGCCTGGCCTACGCCGCCAGCAAGGTCGACGGGCGCAATAACGATGCAGTGATCGTGATGTTCGTCGACGGCGAGGACGGTTGCGATAAAGACGCCTGCGCCGTGTCCCGCCAAATCGCCAGGGAACAACCGCGCTTGCGGGTCAACGTGGTGAAAATCGGCGCCGGTGGCCCGTCGCGCTGCATCGCCGAAAACACCGGTGGCCGGGTTTACAACAGCACCAATGCGGCTGAATTGGCCAAACAGTTGAAACTGGCGAGCAAGGAAGTATCGAGCAATGCCAAGTGTGACTAGCTTGGGGGCAGATCCTGAATTGAGGTGACCCCATTCGCGAGCAAGTCGAATCGTCGCACCGCCGCTCCCACACTGGATTTGTGATCGACACAAAACCCTGTGGGAGCGGGCTTGCTCCGGGCGGCGTTCCGACGAAAGCTATTTCAGAGGCGCCTCAACGAAACCGGTCAACCTCATGCCGCAAGTCCGCCGCCAGTTTCTCCAGCTCTTTGGCGGTGATCGCCAGATTGGACACCACTTCGCGCTGCTCACTGTTCGCCAGAGCAATGCTTTGCAGGTTGCTGCTGAGCAAGGTGGCGGTACTGCTCTGCTCCTGCGTCGCGGTGGTGATCGCCGCGAATTGCTGACCGGCAGAACGGCTTTGCTCATCGATCCGCGCCAGGGCTGAAGCCACATTGGCGTTGCGCGACAGGCCTTCCTGCATCAACACGTTGCCCTGCTCCATGGTGCTGATGGCGTTACCGGTTTCCAGCTGAATGCTCTGGATCATCCCGGAAATCTCGTCCGTCGCCTGGCGAGTACGTGACGCCAGGTTGCGAACTTCATCGGCCACGACCGCAAAACCACGACCCTGCTCGCCGGCACGAGCGGCTTCGATGGCGGCGTTGAGCGCCAGCAGGTTGGTTTGATCGGCAATTGAGGTAATCACACCGACAATGCCGCCGATTTCCTGGGAGCGCTGACCCAAGGTATTGATCACCGTCGCCGTGCTGTTCAGCGCGCCAGCGATTTGTTCCAGGGACGAGGACGCTTCGTCCATCGACGTACGACCGATCTGGGTTTGCTGTGCGTTTTCCTGGGCCAGACGCTGAGTGCTGCCCATGTTGTCGGCGATGTTCAGGGAGGTGGCGCTGAACTCTTCCACGGCGCCGGCCATGCTGGTGATTTCGCCCGACTGCTGCTCCATCCCTTCATAGGCGCCACCGGAAAGACCGGACAAGGCCTGGGCGCGGCTGTTGACCTCTTGCGAGGCCTTGCGGATGTGCTCGACCATGGTCGACAGCGCCTGGCTCATCTGGTTGAACGCGCGAGCCAGCTGACCGATCTCGTCGTTGCTCGACACGTTCAGCCGCACGCTCAAATCACCAGCACCCAAGGCTTCCGCCTGACGCACCAGATCACCCAAAGGTGCGAGTTTGCTGCGCAACAGCCAGACCGCCGAACCCACAGCGATCAACATCGCCAACAGACTGCCAATCGCCAATTGAATGCCGACACTCCAGGTCACGGCACGAATTTCAGTTTTCGGCATGCTCGCCACGACCGACCATGGGCCGCCTTCAAACGGTACGGCAATGCTGTAGAAATCTTCGGACTTGTCGCTCCAGAACTTGCCCTTGCCCGGCGTTTTCGCCAAGCCAACGATGGTCGGAGTCGCCTGATCCAGCGCTTGTACGCCCGCGATCGGCACCAGCCATTTGCTCTGTTCATCCAGCAGCGCCAGGGAACCGGTCTGGCCGATACGGAAGCGTTTGAGGTTGGCGAACTGCGCGTTCTGAGCGTCGGTGTAATCAAATCCTACGAACAGAACAGCAATCACCTTACCGCCGCTGTCACGTACGGGGGTGTACTGAGTCATGTAGGAGCGTTCGAACAACAAGGCACGACCGACGTAGGCCTGCCCCGCCATCAAGCGGGCATAGGCCGGGTTCGCGTGATCGAGCAGCGTGCCGATGGCCCGGCTGCCGTCCTGTTTGCTCAGGGACGTGCTGACCCGGATGAAGTCTTCGCCGCTGCGCACAAACACCGTCGCAACGCCGGCGGTCATTTGCTTGAACTCGTCCACTTCCTTGAAATTGTTGTTCAGCACTTCGCTGCCAAGGTGCAGGCCCGGGGTCTGAGTGCCCGCCACCGCCACCGGTTCGTCCGGGTGCACGCTCAAACCGGCGCTGAAGCGCTTCTCGAACAGACCGCTCAGGCGCTGGGTGCTTTCACGCAACGTGCCGTGAAAGGTACTCAACTGATCGGCCAGCAACCGGGCTTCACTGGCCAGGTGCTCTTCGCGGGTGGCGAGGTTGGCGGTGTCCAGCGAGCGCAGGGCGAACACGGTACTGCCGCTGATGACAATCGCCAGTATCACGGCAAGCGCAAGACCAAGCTGTGAGGCGATCCGGGCACGAGGTTGAGACATGACAGCTCCTGGCCGAGCGACCGGATCCTCCTTGATCTGGCTGCACACTCAGCAAAATTCTAATAATGGGAATTGCGTCGAACCTGCACGAAGGTTCCACCTGCATTTTCGGCGGTAAATCCGAATACTTGAGTAAATAGCCGGGATATGGCTCAAGGCCGCTATTGCGGCGGCTCTATCGATTCAGCCCAAGTGTTGAACATCGGGCAATTCCATTGCTCGGGCTTCGCCTTGCAGGAAGTCGCTGAGCCTGCGCAAACGTTCACCACCGGGTCGGGTTTTCGGCCAGACCAGGTAATATTTCTCACCGCTGGCGACGGCCGTCGGCCACGGCAAGCTCAGACGCCCCTGAGCCACATCTTCCGCCACCATCAGTAGATCGCCCATGGACACGCCATAACCTCGGGCGGCGGCGATCATGCCCAGTTCCAGCGTGTCGAACACCTGCCCGCCCTTGAGCGACACCTGATCCGACAGCCCCATGCGTTCCAGCCAACTGCGCCAGTCGCGACGATCCGGCGTCGGGTGCAGCAGTTCGGCATTGGCCAGCCGTGCGACATCCCACGGTTGATCCTGCAGAAGATTCGGCGCACCGACTGGAATCAGTTCTTCCGGGAACAGGAAACTCGCCTCCCAGTCCGGCGGGAAATTTCCGTTGCTGAGGATGACGGCGCAGTCGAACGGTTCATGGTTGAAGTCCACCGAGTCGACATCCATCCAGGCGCTGGTCAATTGCACCTCGTTGCCCGGTTGCAGGTGCCGAAAGCGACTGAGCCGTGCCAGCAGCCAGCGCATGGTCAGGGTCGACGGCGCTTTCATGCGCAGGATGTCATCTTCGGCACGCAAGGTATTGCAGGCCCGCTCCAGGGCGGTGAAGCCTTCGCGAATGCCGGGCAGGATCAGCCGCGCCGACTCGGTCAATTGCAGATTGCGCCCACTGCGGTGAAACAGCCGACAGGCAAAATGCTCTTCGAGCGTACGAATGTGCCGGCTGACCGCGCTTTGGGTGATCGATAATTCTTCGGCCGCACGGGTAAACGAACTGTGCCGCGCCGCCGCTTCGAATGCGCGCAGGGCATACAAGGGAGGAAGACGACGAGACATTCGGAAAGCTCCTATAGCGGGATTCGGTCAACCTAGCAGAAACTCTCCAGCATGAGTTTGAATCATGCAACCCATCCTTTTTATCCCTTTGTGCAAACCCCGTAGAGCGCCGAGAATCGACGCTTTCCTGTCCCTCTTTAATTATCGAGCGTGATGACCATGCAGCATCCAGCACGTACCGAACTCTGGGCCATCCTGCGGCTGGCGGGGCCGTTGATTGCCTCGCAGTTGGCGCACATGCTGATGGTCCTCACCGACACCTTGATGATGGCGCGCCTGAGTCCAGAGGCGCTGGCCGGTGGCGGCCTGGGCGCAGCAACTTACTCGTTCGTGTCGATTTTCTGCATTGGCGTGATCGCCGCGGTCGGCACCCTCGTGGCTATTCGTCAGGGTGCCGGCGACATCGTCGGCGCCACCCGGCTGACCCAGGCCGGGTTATGGCTGGCGTGGCTGATGGCGTTGGTGGCCGGGCTGCTGCTGTGGAACCTCAAACCGGTGTTGCTGCTGTTCGGCCAGACCGAAACCAACGTCCACGCAGCCGGGCAGTTCCTGC
The DNA here is from genome assembly GCF_900187425.1 of Pseudomonas sp. Irchel s3h14. Classification (GTDB taxonomy): domain Bacteria; phylum Pseudomonadota; class Gammaproteobacteria; order Pseudomonadales; family Pseudomonadaceae; genus Aquipseudomonas. Next base: position 322,320 of record NZ_FYDJ01000001.1, on the reverse strand, counting down.
TGATCCTGCCGTTCGCCCTGCCCGGCTACCTGAGCTTCATGGCCCTGCGCGGCTTCACCAGCGCCATTGGCCGGGCGACGCCAGTGATGGTCATCAGCCTCGGCGGCACCGTGGCTAACTTCCTGCTCAATTACGCATTGATTACCGGCATGTTCGGTCTGCCAAAACTGGGGTTGATGGGCATCGGGCTGGTTACCGCTGTTGTCGCCAACTGCATGGCGCTGGCGCTGGCCTGGCACATCCGTCGGCATCCGGCCTACGACGCTTATCCCTTGCGTCAGGGCTTGTCGCGACCTGACCGTCAATACCTCAAGGAACTGTGGCGCCTGGGCCTGCCGATTGGTGGCACCTATGCGGTGGAAGTCGGACTGTTTGCGTTCGCCGCGCTGTGCATGGGCACCATGGGCAGTACGCAAATGGGCGCACACCAGATTGCCCTGCAAATCGTCTCGGTGGCGTTCATGGTTCCGGCGGGGATTTCCTATGCGATCACCATGCGCATCGGCCAGCACTACGGCGCCGGGCAACTGCTGAATGCACGCCTGGCCGGACGGGTCGGCATCGCTTTTGGCGCGGCGGCGATGCTTGCCTTCGCCATGGTCTTCTGGTTGCTGCCGAATCAGTTGATCGGTTTGTTCCTGGACCACAACGACCCGGCGTTTCGCGACGTCATCAACCTGGCCGTGAGCCTGTTGGCGGTCGCCGCGTGGTTCGAACTGTTCGACGGCACGCAAACCATCGCCATGGGCTGCATTCGCGGGCTCAAGGATGCCAAGACCACGTTCCTGGTGGGTTTGGGCTGCTATTGGCTGATTGGCGCGCCAGCCGCCTGGTGGATGGCCTTCCATTTGAATTGGGGGCCGACGGGTGTCTGGTGGGGATTGGCGCTGGGGCTGGCGTGCGCGGCGGTGAGCCTGACGTGGGCGTTTGAGTGGAAGATGAAAAAGATGATTCGTCGGGAGCCCGAGTCGCAGCAGCGTTTCGAAATCCCTCAGCCAGACTGAGATCCCTGTAGGAGCATGGCTTGCCCGCGATGAACGATAACGCGGTGTGCCTGCAAGACCGTGTCGCCTGCATCGCGGGCAAGCCTTGCTCCTACAGGATCCTCGTTAGCTCACGACTTCCAGTGCGGGCTGTTGGCTGCTACCGAAGGTCAGGTACTCAACCAACTCCGCCAGCGGCAACGGCTTGCTGATCAAATACCCTTGCACCTGATCGCAGCCAAACCCGCGCAATAGATCCAGTTGCTCCGGCGTTTCTACGCCTTCGGCGACCACTTCAAGATTGAGGTTGTGCGCCAGATTGATCATCGCGTGCACCAGCTTGCGATTCTCTTCCCGTTCTTCCATGCCGCCGACAAAGCTCTTGTCGACCTTCAACAACGCAATCGGCAGGCTGTTGAGGTGCACAAACGAAGAGAAACCGGTGCCGAAGTCGTCGAGGGAGAAGCGCACACCCAGACGCCCCAGCGCATCCATGGTCTGTTTGACCAGATCGCTGCGGCGCATCACCGCGGTTTCAGTCAGTTCGAATTCCAGCCATTGCGCCTCGACGCCGCGCTCGGCAATCAACCGACTCAGTGTCGAGAGTAACTGGCTGTCCTGAAACTGCCGAAACGACAGGTTGATCGCCATGTGCAACGCCGGCAAACCCCGTTCGCGCAACGCCTGCATGTCACGCAGGGCCCGGGAAATCACCCAGTAACCGAGTGGCACAATCAAGCCGCTTTGCTCGGCCAGCGGCACAAATTCGCTGGGTGGCAGCAAACCGCGCTCGCCATGACGCCAGCGTACCAAGGCTTCGAGGCCGACGATCTGCCCGTCCTCAAGGTTCAAGCGTGGCTGGTAATGCAGTTCCAGTTCATCCCGGCGCAACGCCCGACGCAGCTCGCTTTCGAGATCGGCCATGCTGCGGGCATTGCGGTTGATGCGTTCGTTGAAGATGTGGAAGGTACAGCCCTGAGTACTTTTGGCTTGTTGCATGGCGATGTGTGCGTGCCACATCAGCGGATCGGCGCCGGCCTGGGCCCGGGCGTGGGCGATGCCCAGGCTGGAACCGATCAACAGGCTTTCGCCATCGACCCAGTAAGGTTCGGCCAGCGCTTCAGTAATGCGTTCGGCCATCCATTCGGCGCGCTGAGGCGCGCGGCGGGTGTCGATCAGCAGGGCGAACTCATCACTGCCCAGTCGGGCCAACTGATCGCTGGCCTCAAGCTGGCTTTTCAGCCGCGCGACCACTTGCAGGATCAACCGGTCACCGGCCTGGTGGCCGAGGGCATCGTTGGCGTGACGGAAGTTGTCGAGGTCGAGGTGTCCGAGGGCCAGGCCGCGGCCGTCGTTTTCCGCCAGACGCGCCGCCAGCAAGGTCTGGAAACCCTGGCGGTTGGCGATGCCGGTCAGCGGGTCTTGCTCGGCCAGGCGCTGCAGCGTGTTTTCCAGCAGGCCGCGCTCACGCACATGCCGCAGGCACCGGCGCAACATGCCGGGATCAAGGTGATCGCGTACCAGCCAGTCACTCACTCCATCGGGTGGCAACAGCGGCTCATGTTCGAGCAGCAATACCGTCGGCAGGCTGCAACGGCCAGGTAGAGGTTGAAGCGCTGGAATCGTCAACAACACCGCGTTGCGGTTGTCATCGAACAGACTGCTGACCGACTCCCAGCTCGGCGCGCTGATCAGCACGGTCGAGCTCCCCATCGGAGCCAGACACTCGCGCAACAACGCTGCCCACGCTGGCTCTTCGGCCAGTAGCAGCAAACGCAAGGGTTCGACAGGCGTAGACAAGCTAGCTCCCTAGACTCTGCAAAGATGTAGGCGGTGGGCATTATGCAGCGGCGGTAACCAATGACCAAATGACCAGATGGCCTCGGCTATCAAACGCGGCTTTGTATCCGGAACTACGAACATTAGACGCAAACTCACCACGCATCCTGCGTGAAAGTATCAAAACCGGCAAATATAGATAGCGTGCTGCGTCACAAGTCGGAGAGAGCAGCACAATTCGCTGAGCCTGTTAAAATGCCGGCCCATTTCGCAAACGACTCCCTGATTTCGTATGTCCCGACTCAATCCCCGGCAGCAAGAAGCCGTGAACTACGTCGGCGGCCCTCTATTGGTGCTCGCCGGTGCAGGCTCCGGCAAGACCAGCGTGATCACGCGCAAGATCGCCCACTTGATCCAGAGTTGTGGCATCCGCGCCCAGTACATCGTCGCCATGACCTTTACCAACAAGGCCGCGCGCGAGATGAAGGAACGGGTCGGCACCCTGCTCAAGGGCGGCGAAGGCCGCGGCCTGACCGTCTGCACCTTCCACAATCTGGGCCTGAACATCATCCGCAAGGAACACGTGCGGTTGGGCTACAAGCCGGGTTTCTCGATCTTCGACGAGACCGATGTCAAAGCCTTGATGACCGACATCATGCAGAAGGAATACTCGGGCGACGACGGCGTCGACGAGATCAAGAACATGATCGGCTCGTGGAAAAACGACCTGATCCTGCCGCCCGAAGCCCTGGAAAACGCGCGCAACCCCAAGGAACAGACCGCCGCCATCGTCTACACCCACTATCAGCGCACGCTCAAGGCGTTCAACGCGGTGGACTTCGACGACCTGATCCTGCTGCCGGTGAAGCTGTTCCAGGAACACGCCGACATCCTCGAAAAATGGCAGAACAAAGTCCGCTACCTGCTGGTGGACGAATACCAGGACACCAACGCCAGCCAGTATTTGCTGGTGAAGCTGCTCATCGGCATCCGCAACCAGTTCACCGTGGTGGGCGATGACGACCAGTCGATCTACGCCTGGCGCGGCGCCCGGCCGGAAAACCTGATGCTGCTCAAGGACGATTACCCGTCCCTGAAAGTGGTGATGCTGGAGCAAAACTATCGCTCCACCAGCCGCATCCTGCGTTGCGCCAACGTGCTGATCTCGAACAACCCGCACGAATTCGAAAAGCAGCTGTGGAGCGAGATGGGCCACGGCGACGAGATCCGCGTGATCCGTTGCCGCAACGAAGACGCCGAAGCCGAACGCGTGGCCGTGGAGCTGCTGACCCTGCACTTGCGCACGGATCGGCCCTACAGCGATTTTGCAATCCTGTATCGCGGTAACTACCAGGCCAAGCTGATCGAGCTGAAGCTGCAACACCACCAGATTCCGTATCGCCTATCCGGCGGCAACAGCTTTTTCGGACGTCAGGAAGTGAAAGACCTGATGGCCTATTTCCGCCTGATCGTGAACCCCGACGACGACAACGCCTTCCTGCGGGTGATCAACGTCCCACGCCGGGAGATCGGTTCGACCACGCTGGAAAAGCTTGGCAACTACGCCACCGAACGCAAAATCTCGATGTACGCCGCCACCGACGAAATCGGTCTGGGCGAACATCTGGATACGCGCTTCACCGATCGACTGTCGCGCTTCAAGCGCTTCATGGACAAGGTCCGCGAGCAGTGCGCCGGCGAAGACCCGATCTCGGCGCTGCGCAGCATGGTCATGGACATCGACTACGAGAACTGGCTGCGCACCAACAGTTCCAGCGACAAGGCCGCCGATTACCGCATGGGTAACGTCTGGTTCCTGATCGAGGCGTTGAAAAACACCCTCGAAAAAGACGAAGAAGGCGAGATGACCGTCGAAGACGCCATCGGCAAACTCGTCCTGCGCGACATGCTGGAACGTCAGCAGGAAGAGGAAGACGGTGCCGAAGGTGTGCAGATGATGACCCTGCACGCCTCCAAGGGTCTGGAATTCCCTTACGTGTTCATCATGGGCATGGAAGAGGAAATCCTCCCGCACCGTTCCAGTATCGAAGCCGACACTATCGAAGAAGAACGTCGGCTGGCCTACGTCGGAATTACCCGAGCGCGTCAGACGCTGGCCTTCACCTTCGCCGCCAAGCGTAAGCAATACGGCGAGATCATCGATTGCGCCCCGAGCCGCTTCCTCGATGAACTGCCACCGGACGACCTGGCTTGGGAAGGCACCGACGACACACCCGTTGAAGTCAAAGCTGTTCGCGGCAATACGGCATTGGCGGATATACGCGCGATGTTAAAGCGCTAGAATCGACTACTTTTTAACCAGCCTTAGACGCATAGCCGTCCTTAGAGGAACGCTTCATGGAAGCACTGCACAAGAAAATTCGCGAAGAAGGCATCGTGCTTTCCGACCAGGTCCTGAAAGTCGACGCCTTTCTGAACCACCAGATCGACCCGGCCCTGATGAAGCTGATCGGCGACGAATTCGCCACGCTGTTCAAGGACTCGGGCATCACCAAGATCGTCACCATCGAAGCCTCGGGCATTGCGCCGGCGATCATGACCGGTCTGAACCTTGGCGTGCCGGTGATTTTTGCGCGCAAGCATCAGTCCCTGACCCTGACCGAAAACCTGCTGTCGGCGACCGTTTACTCGTTCACCAAGCAGACCGAAAGCACCGTGGCAATCTCCCCGCGCCACCTGACCAGCAGCGACCGCGTGCTGATCATTGATGACTTTTTGGCCAACGGTAAGGCGTCGCAAGCGCTGATCTCGATCATCAAACAGGCCGGCGCTACGGTTGCTGGTTTGGGTATCGTGATCGAGAAGTCGTTCCAGGGCGGCCGTGCGGAACTGGATGCGCAGGGTTATCGCGTTGAGTCTTTGGCTCGCGTGCAGTCGCTGGCTGGCGGCGTAGTAACCTTCATCGAATAACCCCCCGCAATGATCGTTCCCACGCTCTGCGTGGGAATGCCTCAAGGGACGCTCCGCGTCCCATTCGAAAGCTGGAACGCGGAGCGTCCCGGGCTGCATTCCCACGCAGAGCGTGGGAACGATCAGATTGGTGTTTTGTGTCGGCTGTTATTGTGCGGTGGCTTTGAGGCCGGTGAGCAATATCCGCTGAAACAAATCCTCTTTCAACCCTTCCGGGTTGGTCAGCTGCATTCGTTCCAGGTGTTCGGGAAACGATGAAGGTTCTGGCGCATCCAGCGCGGCCTTGCCCAGCTCCAGAATCTCCGTGAGCTTGAACTTGCTCTTCAACCAGTTCAGCGCCCGCAGCAGATCCTTCTCCTCGACGGTGAAATCACAGCCCAACGGATACTCCGGAAACAACTGCGGATGCCGCGCCTGAATGGCCTGCAAGCGTTGCGGACTGTTGTCGGCGAACCGTGGATCAATACGGAAACTCTTCGATAACTTGCCGACGGCCTGAGCCTGTTCGATCAGCCCCGGCTGAAAACGTGAGTCGCTGATGTTCAGCAACGCCTCGATCACCGCCGCATCGGTCTTGCCCCGCAGATCGGCGATGCCGTACTCGGTGACCACGATGTCTCGCAGGTGTCGCGGGATCGTGCAATGGCCGTACTCCCAGACGATGTTCGAACTGACCTCACCGCCCGATTCGCGCCAGCTGCGCAGGAGCAGCACCGAACGCGCACCTTCCAAGGCATGTCCTTGCGCAACGAAGTTGTACTGCCCGCCGACGCCGCTGAGTACTCGCCCGTCTTCGAGCTGATCCGATACGGCTGCGCCAAGCAGGGTCATCGTGAAGGCGGTGTTGATGAAGCGTGCATCGAGGCGCTGCAAGCGTTTGAGTTCTTCCTGACCGTAGAGCTCGTTGATGTAGCTGATGCGGGTCATGTTGAACTCGAGCCGCTTGCTGTGCGGCAGCTCGCGCAGGCGCTCATAGAAACTGCGCGGTCCAAGGAAGAAGCCGCCGTGCACCGAGATGCCGTCAGTCTGCGCAGCTTCGTCCAGCGTACCGGCATTGGCCTGTTGCTGGGTCGGCACATCGGGGTAGACCTTGCGCCGCACGATCCCGGCGTCGGCCAGCACCAGCAAGCCGTTGACGAACATTTCGCTGCAACCGTAAAGGCCTTTGGCGAAAGGTTCGACGCCGCCTTCGCGGTCGATGAGTTGTGCCCACTGGCTGAGATTCACGTCCGCCAGCAACGCCTTGTAACCGTCATTGTCGGCCTCCCGCGCCAGCAGCGCAGCGGTCAGCGCATCGCCCATGGCACCGATGCCGATCTGCAAGGTGCCGCCGTCGCGCACCAACGTGCTGGCATGCAGCCCGATGAAGTGATCCTGGAAACCCACCGGCATGTTCGGCGTGGAGAACAACGTGGTGCTGTCCTTCTCGTCGATCAGCAGGTCGAACGTGTCGATACCGATTTCAGCATCGCCGGGCATGTACGGCAAATCGTCGTGCACCTGGCCCACCAGCAGGATCGTCTCACCCGCCGCCCTACGCTTGGCGATCATCGGGAACAGGTCGAGGGTGATGTCCGGGTTGCAGCTCAGGCTCAGGCGGTCGGGATGTTCGCTGTGGCTGGCCACCAATTGCGCCACCAGGTTCAACCCGGCGGCGTTGATGTCTCGAGCGGCGTGGCTGTAATTGCTGCTGACGTAATCCTGCTGGGCCTGTGCGCTGCGCAGTAGGCTGCCGGGCTGCATGAAGAATTGCTGGACATGGATGTTGGACGGCAGGCTGTCGCGATGCAGGTCGGCCAGGAAATCCAGTTCCGGATAATCGCCGAAAACCCGCTCGATGAAGGGCTCAAGAAAGCGCTTTTGCAAACCGTCGCCCAAGGAAGGACGGCCCAGGCACAGGGCGGTGTAGATCGTCAGCTGCCGCTCGGGCAACTGCGCGATGCGTTGAAACAGCGCGTTGACGAAGTGGTTGGGCTTGCCCAGACCGAGGGGCAGGCCCATGTGGATATGCGCCGGCAACCGTGCCAGGACATCATCGACCGCTTGCTCGATAGAACACAGCTGCACCATCTGATCCTCCCTTACCAATTGGGGTTGGAACGAGCTTGCCGGGTCTTTGCTGCAATGAACAGTCTCAGGCGTAAATCGCAGGCACAAAAAAACCGCTCGAAAGCGGCTTTTTGATGAAGATGAAGGCTTACTTCAGGCCGGACATCTTCTGGATGGCGCCCTTGAGATCGCCATCAGAGCAATCGGCGCAGGTGCCTTTTGGTGGCATCGCGTTGACGCCGGAGATTGCTTTCGCCAGCAAGCCGTCAAGGCCGCCTTCTTTCTTGGCGCGCTCGCCCCAGGCTGCAGCATCACCGACTTTCGGTGCGCCCAACAGGCCGGTGCCGTGGCAAGCGTTACAATGTTTTGCAATCACTGAGTCAGGGGTTTTGGCATCTCCACCACCCGCAGAAGCAGCGACTTCCATCCCCTTGCACTCTTTACCCTGAACGCAAACCTGGCCGACTGGCTCAAGGCGTTTAGCAATATCGTCGTTGGTCGCAGCTTGTGCGCTGACTGCCCAAAGGGCCAATACGGTTGCTGGTACGGCCAGCATTTTCATAATTAGATTCACGCGTTCACCCTCAATGGTGGCTAGTCACGCCCACGGCCACGGTTCGCAGGCGGGCGCAAGTATAACGGTAAGCCCGCCACACTGAAACAACCCTAAAGTCGAAGGGGTCTTATGCGTGGCGGAAAAACAACTCGGGCACCTCCGCAATGCTCGCGGGACGCCTCTTTTCTTAGAAATTCGCTGGAGTCGCTGCGCTGATTAGTCGCGCTGGCGCATCGAACGGATTACGGAAGCGGTGCGGTTTAGTACTTTCAAAGTAGTAGCTGTCGCCGGCTTCGAGCACAAAAGTTTCAAGCCCCACCACCAGTTCAAGTCGACCTTCGAGCAAAATCCCGGTTTCCTCGCCCTCATGGGTGAGCATCTCGTCACCGGTGTCGGCGCCTGGCGGGTAGATTTCGTTGAGGAACGCGATGGCCCGGCTCGGATGAGCCCTGCCGACCAGTTTCATGGTCACTGCGCCATCGGAAATATCGATCAGCTCGTTGGCTTTGTAGACGATCTGAGTCGGTTTTTCCTGCAGGATTTCTTCGGAAAAGAACTCGACCATGGACATGGGAATCCCGCCCAGTACCTTCCTCAGCGAACTGATCGAGGGGCTGACGCTGTTCTTCTCGATCATCGAAATGGTGCTGTTGGTGACGCCCGCGCGCTTGGCGAGTTCACGCTGGGAAAGTCCTTTGAGCTTACGGATGGATTGCAGTCGTTCACCGACGTCCAATGCTGGAGCCTCCAGGGATTCAGGTTGTTGGAATATTGAGCGTTATCATGGCGACAGCGTTCAGTATTTACAACACTTGGACCTGAATCCTGTTCGGCGAAGCGACTTTCGGTCGGGGCGCTTTAACCTAAGCCCCGGAATAGAGCATTGGCACCCGACGCAGGTTGCAGAAGATCTGGTAAGGAATCGTGCCCGCAGCCGCCGCCACGTCACTGGCAAGAATGTTTTTGCCCCACAACTCGACGGTCGAACCGAGGCCGGCTTGCGGCACATCGGTCAGGTCGATGCAGAGCATGTCCATCGACACCCGACCAATCAACTGGCTGCGCTGCCCGGCAACCATCACGGGCGTGCCGGTCGGTGCCTGACGTGGGTAGCCATCGGCGTAACCCATGGCCACCACGCCCACGCGCATTGGTTTCTGGGTGATGAATGTGGCGCCGTAACCGATCGGCTCGCCGGCCGGCAGTTCACGCACGCAGATCACTTTCGATTCGAGGGTCATCACCGGTTGCAGGCGGGACGCCACGGCGTTGGCTTCTTCAAACGGAGTCGCGCCGTAGAGCATGATGCCCGGGCGAACCCAATCACTCGGAATCTGCGGCCAACCGAGCACTGCCGGCGAGTTACGCAGGCTGACCTCAGCCGACAAGCCCTGGCGCGCCGCTTCGAACACCGCGACCTGCTCGGTACTGGCCTGGCTGTGCAGCTCATCGGCCCGGGCGAAGTGGCTCATCAGAACAATCTTCGCCACCTTGCCGCTGGCCAGCAGCCGTTGATAGGCCGCCTGATAATCCTTTGGATGCAAGCCCACCCGATGCATGCCCGAATCGAGCTTGAGCCAGACCGTGATCGGCTTGCTCAGTGCAGCGTTCTCGATGGCTTCGAGTTGCCACAGCGAATGGACCACACACCAGAAGTCATGCTCGACGATCAGCGATAGCTCATCGGCCTCGAAAAAACCTTCCAGCAGCAACACCGGCGCACGAATACCCGCGGCTCGCAGCTCCAACGCTTCTTCGATACAAGCCACGGCGAAACCATCTGCTTCGGCTTCCAGCGCCTGGGCGCAACGCACCGCGCCATGACCGTAGGCATCGGCCTTGATCACCGCGAGGGCCTTGGCCCCCGTGACTTCACGGGCGATTTGGTAGTTGTGACGCAGGGCTTGAAGGTCGATCAGGGCACGGGCTGGACGCATGGCGGCAGACTTCTAGGCGGTCATGGGAAGAAAAACCGGCGCTGGCTGACGGCGTGAACCGCCAGTAGCACCGGGAGAGGGATTTTTCAGACGAATTTATGGCAGAGCGGCGACAACCGACAGCTCAACCAGGATTTCCGGTTCGCACAACTTCGATTCAACGGTGGCACGGGCCGGTGCGACGCCTTTTGGCAGCCATTTGTCCCAGACCGCGTTCATGCCTTCAAAGTGTGCATCAATGTCTTTCAAGTAAATCGTCACCGACAGCAAACGGCTCTTGTCGGTCCCGGCCAGATCCAGCAAACGCTCGATGTTGGCAAGTGTTTCACGGGTCTGTTGTTCAATCCCGGCGTTCATATCGTCGCCGACCTGCCCTGCCAGATACACGGTACCGCTGTGGACTACGATCTGGCTCATGCGCTCATTGGTGAGCTGGCGCTGGATTGACATGTTTTGCAGACTCCTGAAGTTTTTTTCCATAACGGGAAATATCGAGGCCTTCGGCGCTGATCTGCGGCGTTTTCTTCGCCATCAGATCGGCCAGCAAGCGACCGGAACCGCACGCCATGGTCCAACCAAGCGTGCCGTGACCCGTGTTCAAAAACAGATTGCTGAACGGCGTAGCTCCCACGATCGGGGTGCCGTCCGGAGTGGTCGGACGCAGACCGGTCCAGAAACTCGCCTGGGCCAGATCGCCGCCCTGAGGATAGAGGTCGTTGACGATCATCTCCAGGGTTTCCCGCCGACGCGGGTTCAGCGACAGGTCAAAACCGGCTATTTCAGCCATGCCACCGACGCGGATGCGGTTGTCGAAACGGGTGATCGCGACCTTGTAGGTCTCGTCGAGAATAGTCGAAGTCGGGGCCATCGCCGGGTTAGTAATCGGCACGGTCAGGGAGTAACCCTTGAGCGGATACACCGGCGCCTTGATGCCCAGCGGCTTGAGCAGTTGCGGAGAGTAGCTGCCCAGGGCCAGCACGTAGCGATCAGCGGTTTCCAGCTTGCCGTCGATCCAGACACCATTGATGCGGTCGCCGGCGTAGTCGAGGCGCTGAATGTCCTGGTCGAAGCGGAATTCCACACCCAGTTTGGTAGCCATTTCGACCAGGCGGGTGGTGAACATCTGGCAGTCGCCAGTCTGGTCGTTCGGCAGGCGCAGGGCACCGGCGAGAATGTCGGTGACACTGGCCAGCGCCGGCTCGACGCGGGCAATGCCGGCGCGGTCGAGCAGTTCGAACGGCACGCCGGACTCTTTCAGCACGGCGATGTCTTTCCAGGCGCCATCAAGTTGAGCCTGGGTGCGGAACAGTTGGGTAGTACCGAGGCTGCGGCCTTCGTAGGCAATGCCGGTTTCGGCGCGCAATTCGTCGAGGCAGTCACGGCTGTACTCGGACAGGCGGACCATGCGCTCCTTGTTCACCGCATAACGGCTGGCGGTGCAGTTGCGCAGCATCTGCGCCATCCACAGGTATTGGTCGATGTCGGCGGTGGCCTTGATCGCCAGCGGTGCGTGGCGCTGCAACAACCACTTGATGGCCTTGAGCGGCACGCCCGGCGCCGCCCATGGTGAGGCATAACCCGGCGAAACCTGCCCGGCGTTGGCGAAACTGGTCTCCATGGCAGCAGCCGGCTGACGGTCCACGACCACCACTTCAAACCCGGCACGCGCCAGATAGTAAGCACTGGTGGTACCGATGACGCCGCTACCCAAGACCATAACGCGCATTTTCATATCCCTCATCGCGGCTTGCCGCTGACGTTCGTAGTTGTCGAGCATTGATGTGCGCAGTGTAAAAAAGATTAGGCAGTGCTTTTCACTATATAAGTGCCTATATTTGGCGAGAATTCTCGGCAAAAACGCTTTTCACGGAGGCGCATCCCCTATGCGTACCAACACTCAGACCAAACGTGAGCTGGACAAGATCGACCGCAACATCCTGCGGATCCTGCAAGCGGACGGGCGCATCTCCTTCACCGAGCTGGGGGAAAAGGTCGGGCTCTCGACCACGCCGTGTACCGAGCGGGTCCGGCGGCTGGAGCGCGAAGGGATCATCATGGGCTACAACGCCCGGCTCAATCCGCAGCATCTCAAGGGTAGTCTTCTGGTGTTCGTCGAGATCAGCCTCGACTACAAATCCGGCGATACTTTCGAAGAGTTCCGACGCGCGGTGCTGAAACTGCCCCACGTACTGGAGTGCCATTTGGTGTCAGGGGATTTCGACTATCTGGTGAAAGCGCGGATTTCCGAGATGGCCTCGTACCGCAAACTGCTGGGCGACATACTGCTCAAGCTGCCGCATGTGCGCGAATCCAAGAGCTACATCGTGATGGAAGAGGTGAAAGAGAGTTTGAGCCTGCCGATTCCGGATTGAGCCTGTGCCGATCGTTCCCACGCTCCGCGTGGGAATGCCTCAACGGACGCTCCGCGTTCGGCTCTTGGGACGCAGAGCGTCCCGGGCTGCATTCCCACGCAGAGCGTGGGAACGATCAAATCGTTACACCAGCACCTGCCGCGTTGAAGCCATGTACTCATGAATCTGCTTCTCGACCCGCGGATGAATCAGCTCCACCGGCCCCCGCCCATTCGGGCACGGCAAGGTCTTGGTGGTGCCGAACAGTCGACAGATCAGCGGCCGCTCGTCATACACGGTGCAGCCGTTCGGCCCGAGGTGCACACAGTTGAGCTCATCCATCGCAGCGTCCTGCTCGGCCCGGGTCTTGCGCGGCAGGCGGGACATTTCTTCTGGCGAGGTGGTCACCGGCCCACAGCAGTCATGGCAGCCGGGCACGCACTCGAACGAGGGAATCTGCTGCCGTAGCGTGCGAATTTTCTGACTGTTGCAGCTCATCGAAGCGGTGACCAAAAGCGGAATAGAGCGGGATTCTGACGCAAAAGCCGCGATCCAGACAGCACCAACCGACCAGTGTTGCCCGCGTCCGAAGGTCCGGCTTATGCTCCGTCAAATTTTCTAAACACAAGAATCAGGAACACGCACATGAATGCCCGTGCTCAGCAACCGGCCCCGAACCACCAGCACCCTGCTTCTTACTACGCCGCCAGCAGCCTGCCGCAGCCCGATCATCCGGTGCTCACAGCTGACCTGGTGGCTGACGTGTGCGTGGTCGGTGGCGGGTTCTCCGGGTTGAACACGGCGCTCGAACTGGCCGAACGCGGCTTCAGTGTGATCTTGCTTGAAGCCCACAAAATCGGTTGGGGCGCCAGCGGACGCAATGGCGGGCAGTTGATTCGAGGCGTCGGCCACGGCCTCGATCAGTTCGCCAACGTGATCGGTGCGGACGGCGTGCGTCAGATGAAACTCATGGGCCTGGAAGCGGTGGAAATCGTCCGGCAGCGCGTCGAGCGTTTTCAGATCCCTTGTGACCTGACCTGGGGCTATTGCGACTTGGCGAACAAGCCCCGGGACCTCGAAGGTTTTGCCGAAGACGCCGAAGAGCTGCGCCGTCTCGGTTACCGTTACGAAACCCGTCTGCTGCAAGCCAGTGAAATGCATTCCGTAGTGGGTTCCGACCGCTACGTCGGCGGTTTGATCGACATGGGCTCGGGGCATCTGCACCCGCTGAACCTGGCGCTGGGCGAAGCGGCGGCCGCCCAGCAGTTGGGGGTGAAGCTGTTCGAACAATCGGCAGTCACCCGCATCGATTATGGCCCCGAGGTCAAGGTCCATACCGCCCAGGGCTCGGTTCGCGCCAAGACGCTGGTGCTGGGCTGCAACGCCTACCTCAATGAACTCAATCCCGAACTCGGCGGCAAGGTGCTGCCCGCCGGCAGCTACATCATCGCCACCGAACCCTTGAGCGAAGCGCTGGCTCACTCGCTGCTGCCGCAGAACATGGCGGTCTGCGATCAACGGGTGGCACTGGATTACTATCGGCTCTCGGCGGACCGCCGCTTGCTGTTTGGCGGCGCCTGCCATTATTCAGGTCGCGACCCGAAGGACATCGCCGCCTACATGCGGCCGAAGATGCTGGAGGTTTTCCCGCAACTGGCCGGGGTCAAGATCGACTACCAATGGGGCGGGATGATCGGCATTGGCGCTAATCGCCTGCCGCAGATCGGGCGGCTCAAGGATCAGCCGAATGTGTATTACGCCCAGGCTTATTCCGGTCATGGCGTGAATGCCACACACCTCGCGGGGAAGTTGTTGGCTGAGGCTATCAGTGGTCAGCAGGGTGGTGGGTTTGATCTGTTTGCCAAGGTGCCGCATATCACGTTCCCTGGCGGCAAGCATTTGCGCTCGCCACTACTGGCGCTCGGGATGTTGTGGCATCGGCTTAAAGAGTTGGTTTGAAAGATCAGTGGCGTTCTTTCGGACGCCTTCGCGAGCAAGCCCGCTCCCACATTAGATTCTCAGTGAACACAGATTTGGTGTTCGGCAACGATCAAATGTGGGAGCAGGCTTGCTCGCGAATCGGTTCAAAGAACACCACAAGACTCAGATCCGCCAGAAGGGTTTAAGCCCCTCCTCCCGCGCCTGCTCCCGACTCAGCCCCACATCCCTCAGTTGCTCAGTCGTGAGCTCCAGCAACGCCTTGCGCGTGTGCAGACGATGCCAGAACAGACCCCAGCGACTCAGGCCGGACGGTGCGTTGCGCATGACCGCCTCGCGTGCGCCGTTGTTTTGCCCTGCCGCCAGTTCCTGACTGTGTAACGTCAGCCGCACATCGCTCAAGCCGTTCATTTTGATTGCTCCTGTTTACTTGGGTAGCCAGAGCTTTCATGATGCGCGGACGGCAAAAAGCATTACAGATTCAACGAGACTGTATTAACTCCATACAGATTTTGCATTTCAGCGACTGAATCCCCTATTTTCGACCCATCTGTACTGGTTCACCAAATCACCCACACCGAGACTGCGCCATGACCCTTTACGTCAACCTCGCCGAACTGCTCGGCACGCGTATCGAACAGGGCTTCTATCGCCCCGGTGACCGGCTGCCGTCGGTGCGGGCGTTGAGTGTTGAACACGGCGTCAGCCTGAGCACAGTGCAGCAGGCCTATCGCGTGTTGGAAGACAGCGGGTTGGCGACACCGAAACCCAAATCCGGCTACTTCGTTCCGGTGGGTCGTGAACTGCCGGAGCTGCCGGCCATTGGTCGCCCGGCACAGCGGCCGGTGGATATTTCCCAGTGGGATCAGGTGCTGGAACTCATTCGCGCCGTCCCGCGTAAAGATGTCGTGCAACTGGGGCGCGGCATGCCGGACATCACCACGCCGACCATGAAACCGCTGCTGCGCAGCCTGGCGCGAATCAGCCGGCGGCAGGACATGCCCGGTCTGTATTACGACAACATCTACGGCACCCTCGAACTGCGCGAACAGATTGCCCGCCTGCTGCTCGATTCCGGCTGCCAATTGAGCGCCAACGATCTGGTGATCACCACCGGTTGTCACGAAGCGCTGTCCACCAGCATCCGCTCCATCTGCGATCCGGGCGACATTGTGGCCGTGGACTCACCAAGCTTTCACGGCGCCATGCAAACCCTCAAGGGCCTGGGCATGAAAGCCCTGGAAATCCCCACCGACCCGCTCACCGGGATCAGCCTCGATGCCCTCGAACTGGCCCTGGAACAATGGCCAATCAAGGCCATACAGTTGACTCCCAACTGCAACAACCCGCTGGGCTACATCATGCCGGAGTCGCGCAAACGCGCGTTGTTGACGCTCGCCCAGCGTTTCGACGTAGCGATCATCGAGGACGATGTGTATGGCGAACTGGCCTACACCTACCCACGTCCACGCACGATCAAATCCTTCGACGAAGACGGCCGCGTCCTGCTGTGCAGTTCCTTTTCCAAGACCCTGGCGCCGGGACTGCGTATTGGCTGGGTGGCGCCGGGACGGTATCTGGAACGGGTGCTGCACATGAAATACATCAGCACCGGCTCCACCGCGCCGCAACCGCAGATTGCCATCGCCGAATTCCTCAAGGCTGGGCATTTCGAGCCGCATTTGCGGCGGATGCGCACCCAATACCAGCGCAATCGCGACGTAATGATCGATTGGGTCAGCCGCTATTTTCCGGCCGGTACCCGAGCCAGTCGCCCCCAGGGCAGCTTCATGCTCTGGGTCGAGCTGCCGGAGGGTTTCGACACCCTGAAACTGAATCGTGCACTGCACGATCAAGGCGTACAGATCGCCGTCGGCAGTATCTTTTCCGCCTCGGGCAAATACCGCAATTGCCTGCGGATGAACTACGCCGCCAAGCCAACGCCGCAGATCGAGGATGCTGTACGCAAGGTCGGCGCGGCAGCAATCAAGCTGTTGGCAGACATCGACGGTGTGAGCGACTGACCCTGCGGCACATCAGTTCACCACAAAACTGCCGCGACTTTCGAACCGGGTCACGTCGCGAACCTGCGTCGCCTCTTGGCTAACTCGCGCCTCAAGCTCAAGCTCCAGAACCAGTCGCTGACCTGCCGCCACCGTACCGTTGCGCCACGGCATCATTCGGTCGCCAGGCCTTAACGTATCCGGGTTGGGCGTGCCCTCTTCACCCTTGCGCACCCAATCCACCGTCAGGCCGTCCAGTTGAGCACCGAGGATCCGTACCTGTAATGTCCCCTCCGAGAATCGATAGAGCTGGGCATTCGCCGCCGACGCCTCCAGCATGAGCGTCATCGGCATCGCTTCTGCGCACTGCACCTGAAGACTGGTACGCCGGCTGCCAAAGCTTGCTGAAGCACTGCCCGTCGAGTGTTCCAGCAAGGCCCCGCGAGTGGTCGACCCAAAGTCCAGCAGTGCCGGCGACAGCGCAGCTGTGCAACGGTCGGCGGCCTGTACCTGAACGAAGGGAGATGAAAGCAAAACGCCAAGCACCAAGGTGCGGGGTCCCGCACGCAAGATGTCGGGAAAATAACTGAATACCGCTGATTTCATGGACGTTCCTTTAAGCGAACTATAGACATCACCCCACCTCGCAAACCGCTTCAGCGGTCTCGAAAAGTGCTGATGACTCGGAGGGTGTCTTGGCAAGCTTCAGGGTCACGTTGCACGTGTCGCCCTCGGTCAACGCCAGCTGCAATTGCATCTCGCTCTGCGCATCGAGCAGAAAAATCTTTCCAGCGTCGACCACTGTCGTCAGGTATTTTTCGCCGGCGTAGACCGCCACCCCCTTGGCCACTGGCTGGCCTTGCGCCGTATGCACCACGAGCAATACGCGCCGGGCGCTGACGAGCGCGAAATCAAATACCTGGACCGAACCACGTCCGGCCTCGACCTCCTGATAGCCATTGAGCACGTCGACGCTACGCGGCAGGCTGGCTGTTTCGATCTCTACCTTGGTGTTGCGGTAGGCCGGCAGACTGGCGGCCACGGCACGCCCGGCACCGTCTGTCCAGACCGGCCCCTGTGAAGTGCGTATTTTGACACCCGCCGATTCCCCTACCTTCACCAGTCCGAACGTGTCGCGCAGGGGATAGGGCGACGGTGTGACTCCATCCGCGTGGACCGCCAAACCGCCACGCAAGGCGACGTCATAGGTCTTGGACCCGGAGCCACTGTGGGAGTAACCCAGAGCTGCACGGGTGTAGCGCGGCAACAGGTTGACGCGCCCATTGATACCTGTGGCGCCGTTTTCGTCACGGTCGGCAGCAAAGCTATAGGTCAGTGTGTCGCTGACTTGCTCACTCAACTGCGCCCCACTGCTCAATCCGGCGCGGTCGTCGCGCCGTGCATAAGTGCTCAAGCTACGCTGAGCACCCAGCGGCATGCTCAGCGAGAGGTAAGCGCCCGTGCCTGATGCATTGTTTGTTTGGCCACCGAAGCTGCGCTCAAGGTTGACTGAAAGGCTCACCTCCCCAAAAGCACGCGACCAGGAAAGGCCCAGGCGTGATTGCACCTCACCGTTGACCGTGGCATTGCGTGATAACACAGCGCCAAACGTTCCTGACTCTGTGGTTGTACCGCTCAACGAAGCCCCCAACTGCTGGCTGGCTCGAGAGTCGGGCCGATCAAGCGTTTGATTCCAGGCAGTGTCCGACAACGTGCGAAAACCTTCAGATTGCTGCGAGGCCGTCAGGCTTGCAGACAATGAGGGGGCGAGAACGGTACTGAGCGCTGCTTGAAACTGAGTGCCACGCGTTTTCGAGGTCAGCACGCCAGAGACCACCTGCTGAGCACTGACCGTGCTTTGATCAGTCAGCGCCTGATGGATTCCCCAACCGACCGATTGATAGTCGTTGGCTCCCATTACTCCGACATTCAACTGCGTACCTGGCCGCCATTGCCAGTCATTGCTGAGCGTGGCAAACGTCGGGGTTTCGCGATTATCGCCAGTTATTCGGCGAACCTGACCGAAGGCCAATGAATAACTGGCACTCGAACTGCCAGTCCCTCTGCGCAGGCTCCCTGAAGGCACGGTAAATCGCCGCCGCGAACCATTTTCCTCATTCACCGTCACGTCAAGATCAAGGTTGTAGCTCAACAGTGGCAGGTCCCTGAGGGTGAAAGGTCCGGCGGGGACGACGGTGGTGTAGATCATTGCACCGTTTTGCCGCACCTCCACTCGAGCCGGCGAATAAGCAATGCCTTCGACGGCAGATCCGGCACCAAACCCTTCGTTCTCCAATGCGAGCGCAGATTCGGGCAGAAACTGAACCCCGGTAAACGCCCCTCCAGCGAACAGTGGCGTGGCCAGGGTGAGTTGACCCAACTGCATCTGGGTCTTGTCGCTTTCCAGGGTCCGTTCGGCATAGGCATTCAGATGCTCAAAGCGAGTAACTCCCTGAAACGAAGCGTACGATTGGCGGCTCCGAAAAATCCAATCCCCGGCATTCAGGCCGACTTCGGAGTTGAGGCTGTGATACTGACTCGACTGGCCATTGAACTGACTGCTGACCGCCAACGCGTCATAGTTGAACAGGCCCGCGACGCCACCATTGGAGAAACTGCGCTGGCCCGGCCCCGGAGACGCCAACAAGTGCGTGGGCACCAGCAGACTGACCTGTTCCTTGCCCGGGTCGAGCCGGGCAATCGCATCCGGAAACGCTGTACTGAACAGCACGCAAGCGCCCTTGCCCGATTCCTGCGAGAGGCGATCGGGAACACGAACGCCACCACCTGCCAGCAGCCCCATGTCGACACACAGGTCACCGTTTTCATTAAACCTGCCGAGCGCACGCCCCTTTGCCACGCCGTTGACTTCCAGCGCTATCCGCCGCAGACCTTGCTCGAATCGTGGAGCCAAACTGAAGTACTGCGCCAGTTTCGGGTCAATCCCTCGGTCTTTCAGCACTTCGGCGTCGAACGCCACACGCTCGTCGGCAAGGGCTCGATCACAAACCGTCACGCCGTAGGTCATTCCGGCGACAAGCGCCATCCTCGCCCCACGAGTGCCGAGCATTACTTGAAGACCAGCGGTGCGTCATAAGTGCCCACCGCGAAACCGTAGGTGGTTGCGGGGGACAGACGTACCGTCGTGCTTGAGGCCAACAAAGCGGCGCCCGCCAGCACAAGCTCTTCACCCGGCAAGACATAGGTTCGCGGCAAATCCAGCATCACGCCAGATGGCATGACGCTGACGGATTTGGACAGTCGAACGACATAAGGGCTGGGGTTTTTGACCTTTAGCTGAGCGCCGTGCAGCGACCAGTTCAAACGCTTCCAGGGTTCAACCTCGACCGGCAGATTGGCCGGACGCAGGATCACCGGAATGTTCTGCCTCACACCCAGGACTATCTGAGCATCACTCTCTGAGGTTTTCGGCAGGATGCCTTCGAAGATGACACGCTTGAGGCGCTCGGTTTCGAGCGGTTTGCTGCTTTGCAGAATGAATCGGACCTGCTGTGTTCCACCGGCTTCGACCCGCGCCACAGGCGGACTCAGTACCAACAGACTTTCTTGGTCCTCGGGCGTGTTCTCGATAACGGTATACAACAGCGCGGGTTGATCATCGGTGTTCTTGACGTTGATCGTGGCTTCGCCGAGGGACTCTTCCACCAGCAGTACCGGCACTTCCGGCACCATGCCGACGCCCATTGCGCCCGACGAAATCGACAGACCAATTGCAATCAACGCAACAAGCGCGACGTGCTTTTTTAATGAATACATGATGATTTCCAGGCGTACCAACGCAGCGATCCGGTTTGGAACGTGCGTCGAGGCTGTGCTCTTTTGACGAAGGGACCTGGCGATAGAGATTCAGCGGGCTATGCAGCGCCCTTGCTTCTGCGCTGGCAGCAGCCGTCTCTATCACCCGGTTTGAAACCAGGTTGTGTTCAGGAAATCAGCCGTCGCCGTCCTGAAAAAACCTGTCTTAGAGGTAGAACACGTCGAAAATCACCGAACCATCGACCTTGAACGAGGTGGTGGTCGCCGGCAGTTGACGGGTGGGCCGGATGACGGCGGCCACTTTCATTTCAAAAGTGTGTACCAGCGCTGCGGCCGGACCGGCAGCCGCACTCAGGCCCCAGGAGTAAGTGGTCGGGAAGTTCGAGACCATGCGGCTGCCAGGCAAGCGCCAGTTCAGGTTGTCTGGAGTGCGAACCAGGAAAGTCTGCTCACTATTGTCAGTCGTGGCCTTGCCAACCCGCAGGCCAAACCCACCGAGACCCACACCAGAGCTGCCGGCGTTACCCAAGCCGTAGTAAAGATTTTCACCGATAAACCCTGTAGGGCTGAAGACCAGGTTCGGAGCCTTAGTCGCGGCACGGTTGTCTTTCACACCGAACTCAACGGCGGCCGGGGCATCGCAGCGGATATTCAGGGAAATATCATGTTCTGGCAGATTGTTTTGAGCCGTAGGACTCAGAGAACTTAAAGTGATCTGACCCAGATCAACGTTAGTACCGCCCGCGAAACTTGGCGTACAGGAAGTTGGAACAATGTTACCTGTAACGGTCAATCCGACACTGGCCGCCGATGCCATCACGGGAGAAACAGCAACAGCCATCGCAGCGACTAAAAACAGCTTTTTCATTATTAAATTCCTTGTTAGACAGATATCAATCACATGCTTTGCATACGAAAAAAAGTCCGATAGCAAATCAAGCCAAGCGATCATTGCGGATAGCGTAAGCTTTATCTGTAGGAATACTCGTTAATAGCCCGAGGGTTATTCTCAAAGGCTCGTAGCTTTTCGAGTCAAGGTTTGCAAGGAGTTGTCCGAAAAACCTGGAAGCATCTTCCTCGAACTCTGTGTGACTTTCACGCCACCCTCTAAATACTCGTCCGCGAGGATGTCCTCCGGCTAAATCCTGGCATCCTCTATCACTGACTCTATTGAAATCAATTCAAAAAATTTAAAACAGCACCCAATTAAAAACATCTTCGCAACCTTTAAACCCGACACTATTACATCGCCCCTAAACTCACTTGCGATCACTTCAACTTTAACCCTGACGTAAAGTTACAAGTTTCAACCACGCCTCGTTCTGTTCGCCCCGTTGACGCCTCATTTGGGCAGGCTGTGCCATACTTCGTCTTTGCCGTGATGCGAGACATCCGACTTGAGCTCCCGACCAACCCTGGCTTTTCTCCTGTTGCTCAGCGTGTGCTTGAGCGGTTGCGCCACGTTCGATGCGCAAAAATCCCCTAGCCAGGCACTGCCGGCGACCCAGTCCAGCTTCGGCCGCTCAATTCAGGCCCAGGCTGCGCCTCATCAGGGCCAATCGGGCTTTCGTTTGCTCTCCGATAGCGCCGAGGCCTTCACCGCCCGCGCCGAGCTGATTCGCAACGCCCAAAGCAGCCTCGATCTGCAGTACTACATCGTGCATGACGGCATCAGCACACGAATATTGGTGAGCGAACTGCTCAACGCCGCCGACCGCGGCGTGCGGGTGCGGATTCTGCTCGACGACACCACCAGCGATGGCCTGGACCGGATCATCGCGACCCTCGCCGCCCATCCGAAGATTCAGATCCGCGTGTTCAACCCGCTGCACCTGGGCCGCAGCACCGTCGTTACGCGAACCATGGGCCGGCTGTTCGACCTGTCGCAGCAACACCGGCGCATGCACAACAAACTGTGGGTGACGGACAACAGCGCGGCAATCGTTGGCGGGCGCAACCTGGGGGACGAGTATTTCGATGCCGAACCCAACCTCAATTTCACCGACATCGACATGCTCAGTGTCGGCCCGGTTGCAGAGCAGTTGGGACACAGCTTCGACCAGTACTGGAACAGCGCCCTGAGCAAGCCGATCGAACAGTTTCTCTCGACCAAGCCGACAGCCAAGGATCTGAGAAACACCCGGACCCGACTGGACGAATCCCTGGAGGAAACGCGCAAACAGAACCACGCGCTTTATCAGCAGTTGATGGCCTATACCACTCATCCGCGCCTGGATGTCTGGCGCCGGGAGTTGATCTGGGCCTGGAACCAGGCGTTGTGGGACGCACCGAGCAAGGTGCTGGCCGACGGCGAACCGGACCCGCACCTGCTACTGACCACCCAATTGGCGCCCGAGCTCGATGGGGTCAGCAAGGAGCTGATCATGGTCTCGCCCTACATCGTGCCCGCACAACCGGGCCTGGTGTACCTGACCGGTCGCGCCGATGCCGGCGTGTCGGTGAGTTTGCTGACCAATTCACTGGAAGCCACCGATGTACCGGCCACGCACGGTGGTTACGCACCTTATCGCAAAGCGTTACTGGAGCACGGCGTGCAATTGTTCGAATTACGCCGCCAGCCCGGCGATAACGGTAACGGCGGCAGCGGACCGAGCCTGTTTCACAGCGGGAGCAGCTCCTCCCGTAGTTCCGACTCCAGCCTGCACAGCAAGGCGATGATTTTCGACCGACAGAAAGCCTTCATCGGCTCGTTCAATTTCGACCCGCGCTCGGTGCTGTGGAACACCGAAGTCGGGGTACTGGTGGACAACCCGCAGCTCGCCGGACGGGTACGCGAACTGGCACTGGAGGGTATGGCGCCGGCCCTCAGCTATCAGGCCCGGCTGGAAAAGGGTCAGATCGTCTGGGTCACTGAAGATGACGGCAAACAGCACACACTGACCAAAGAACCGGGAAGTTGGTGGCTGCATTTCAATTCATGGCTCAGCAGCATGGTCGGCCTGGAGCGGATGCTTTAAAAACAGTGCAGTCATATAGATTGCCAAGATCTATGCCGGCTGCACCGCACCAAACGCGCCTTGCCGTGACAGCAGAATCACCAACCCCAGCGCACCGGCCGCCATCAGCAGCGGCAACGCATGCCCGCTGATCCACTGACTGCCGGCACCGGCGGCCAGCGGCCCGACCAGGCAACCGATACCCCACAGCTGCGCGATATGCGCATTGGCGCGCACCAGCGCATCGTCGCGATAACGCTCGCCGATCAGGATCAGTGACAAGGTGAACAAGCCACCGGCACTGGCACCGAACAACACCCACAACGGCCAGATCAGCAACGTGTCGATCAACAACGGGATAGCCAGGCTCGATATCAACAGGATCACCGCACACCCGGTGAACAACGTACGCCGCGACAGGCGATCAGCCAGTGCGCCAATCGGCAATTGCAGCAAGGCATCACCCACCACCACCGTGCTGACCATCGCCAACGCAATGTCCGTCGTAAAGCCCTGACGCAGGCAATAAACCGGCAACAAAGTCAGGATCATCGCTTCGAACGCTGCGAACAGCGACACCGCCCAGGCAATCGCCGGCAGGCCACGACAGAAGCCCAGCAAGTCACTGAAGGTCACGCTGCAGGCTTCACTGGTCGGCGCTCCGCTGCGACCCAGCAACAGGAACGGTGCCGCCGTCAGCAACCCGACGCCAACCCAAAATCCGTAATCGTGCTCGGTGCCCACAACGCCAAGCAGCAACGGCCCGGCCAGCTGACTCAGCGCATAACTGCTGCCATACAGCGCCACCAATCGCCCGCGCCATTGCTCGACCACAAGTTGGTTGATCCAGCTTTCGCCGAGGATGAAGACGAGGGTCAGGATCACCCCGATCATCAGCCGCAATACCAGCCAAATCGGATAGCTTGGCAACAGCGCCAGCAAACCGATGGACAACGCCCCGGCCCATAGACACAGACGCATCAGATTGGCCGTGCCCAGACACGCGGCCAGATGGCTGGAGATCTTTGCCCCCAGCAATACGCCAATGGCGGGCATTGCTGCCATCACACCGATGGCGAACGAGCCGTAACCCCAGCCTTCCAGGCGAAACGACACCAACGGCATGCTGACGCCCAGCGCCAGGCCGACACTCAAGACAGACGCCAACACGGCGAAATAAGTCGCCCAACGCATTTCCACGCTCCTGTGGATTGTTATTTTTTACAGGTCGTACAAAAACAAATGTGGGAGCGGGCTTGCTCGCGAAGAGGCCATCACATCCAACATCTTCGTTGGCTGTTACGGCGCCTTCGCGAGCAAGCCCGCTCCCACAAGGGATCTGCGTCGCTCAGGAGTCCGATTGGTTGCCGGGCTCCTTCACTGGCTTACAACTTGATCCAGGTCGCCTTCAGCTCGGTGTACTTGTCGAACGCATGCAGCGACTTGTCGCGACCGTTGCCGGACTGCTTGAAGCCACCGAACGGGGCCGTCATGTCGCCGCCGTCATACTGGTTAACCCACACGCTACCAGCGCGCAGTGCCTTGGCAGTCAGATGGGCCTTGGAAATATCCTTGGTCCACACTGCTGCGGCCAAGCCGTAAGGGGTGTCGTTGGCAATCGCAATGGCTTCTTCGGCGGTATCGAAAGTGATCACCGACAGCACTGGGCCGAAGATTTCTTCCTGAGCGATTTTCATCGCATTGCTCACGCCGTCGAAAATCGTTGGCTCAACGTAGGTGCCACCGGTTTCCTGAAGAATGCGCTTGCCGCCCGCCACCAGTTTGGCGCCGTCGGTGTGGCCCGATTCGATGTAGGACAGTACGGTGTTCATCTGCTGGGTATCCACCAGCGCGCCGACGTTGGTTGCCGGGTCCAGCGGGTTGCCCGGTTTCCAGGTTTTCAGCGCCTCGATCACCAGCGGCAGGAATTTATCCTTGATCGAACGCTCCACCAGCAGGCGCGAGCCAGCGGTGCAGACTTCGCCCTGGTTGAAGGCGATGGCGCCGGCCGCCGATTCAGCGGCAGCTTGCAGGTCCGGCGCATCGGCGAACACGATGTTCGGGCTCTTGCCGCCGGCTTCGAGCCAGACGCGTTTCATGTTCGATTCGCCGGAGTAGATCAGCAGTTGCTTGGCGATTTTAGTCGAACCGGTGAACACCAGGGTGTCCACATCATTGTGCAGGGCCAGGGCCTTGCCGACGGTGTGACCGTAACCTGGCAGGACGTTCAACACGCCTTTCGGGATGCCGGCCTCAACGGCCAGCGCAGCGATGCGGATGGCGGTCAGCGGCGATTTTTCGGATGGCTTGAGGATCACCGAGTTACCGGTGGACAGCGCCGGGCCGAGTTTCCAGCACGCCATCATCAACGGGAAGTTCCACGGCACGATCGCGCCGACGACGCCGACCGGCTCACGGGTCACCAGACCCAGCTGGTCATGGGGAGTCGCGGCCACTTCGTCGTAGATCTTGTCGATGGCTTCACCGCTCCAGCTCAGGGCTTGCGCCGCGCCTGGAACGTCGATGTACAGGGAATCACTGATTGGCTTGCCCATGTCCAGGGTTTCAAGCAGGGCCAGCTCTTCGGCGTGCTGTTTCAGCAGGCCGGCGAAACGGATCATGGTGGCTTTGCGTTTGGTCGGTGCCAGGCGCGACCAGACGCCGGAATTGAAGGTGGCGCGAGCGTTTTCAACAGCGCGCTGGGCGTCGGCGGCGTCACAGCTGGCAATCTTGCCCAGCAGACGGCCATCGACCGGGCTGATGCACTCGAAGGTCTCGGCGGAGACAGCATCGGTGTATTCGCCATTGATGTAGGCGCGGCCTTCGATCTTCAGATCGCGAGCCCGTTGCTCCCAATCGGCACGAGTCAGGGTGGTCATACGAGTGTCCTCCTCTTATTGAATACGAACGCTCCACGGTCTTCGCGGGCGCTGTCAGGAATTCTGCCCGGCCAGCCTGCTTTTTCGGCCCAAGGCAACTGCCACCCTAAACCAGTGGCCGGGGTTGTTTCAATATATTTGACACAAGGTCGGCAAACGGCCTTGCGGTGTTCATTTTAATAAACATAGACTTTGGACTTTCCAACCACTCGCGCCGCAATCACGGGGGATTACAAGAATGAGCATCCAGGACATCGTCGACTTCAGCCAGGCCACCACCCAGCCCGATCGCTATCGACCAGACCCGGCGAAAGTCCTCAAGGGCGACCCTGAACAAGCAGTGTACAACCACTACAACAGCCCTTGCGGCCAGATGAGCGCAGGCGTGTGGGAAGGCGAGGTCGGCCAGTGGCATGTGAACTACACCGAGCATGAATACTGCGAGATCGTTCAGGGGGTTTCAGTGCTGCGCGACAACGAAGGCAACGGCAAGACCCTGCGCGTGGGCGATCGCTTCGTGATCCCGGCCGGGTTCAGAGGCACCTGGGAGGTGCTGGAGCCGTGCCGCAAGATCTATGTGGTGTTTGAACAGAAAGCTTGAAACCTTTCTCGAGGCCACAAAAAAGGCCCGTATCTCGCGATACGGGCCTTTTTTGTAAGAGGGAAAAATCAATTACTTGATTTTGCCTTCTTTGTACATCACGTGCTTGCGAACGCGCGGATCGAACATGCGCTTTTCGAGCTTGTCCGGAGTAGTACGCTTGTTCTTGTCGGTAGTGTAGAAGTGACCAGTACCGGCGCTAGAAATCATTCGAATCAATTCACGCATGATTAGCTCCCTTAGATCTTGCCAGCTTTGCGGATTTCGGCCAGCACGACAGTGATGCCACGCTTGTCGATGATACGCATGCCTTTGGCAGATACGCGCAGACGCACAAAACGTTTCTCTTCTTCAACCCAGAAGCGGTGATGCTGCAGGTTCGGCAGGAAACGACGACGGGTTTTGTTGTTTGCGTGGGAAATGTTATTCCCAGTCACCGGACCCTTACCGGTAACTTGACATACTCTCGACATGCCTCAGCCCTCTAAAACCACATGCCCAACCCGGCATGGGTTGGCCGCTTAATCTCTCAGTCATTTGGCGCCAGGCGCCGCGTTTCTTTAGAGGTCTTACCGGCTACACCTACAGTGAAGGAACCGGGCCCCTAGAAAAGAGCGCTGCTTTATACCAGAAAGACTGGAGAGCAACAACATTCCGTGTGCACAGACTTAATAAAAACCCCGTTTTTCTGGCTCTGAGCGCCTTGGATAAAGGCTATCCTCGATGAAGACCGCTCGTCGCAGAGAATCGGCCAACAGGCCAATCCAGGGTTTTGCTCAACCGGTACTCACCGAAAACAATCGCCTATAGTCCCCTTAAAATGAAAAAGGGGATAGTCATTTACAAAAGAGCCCACTAGGGTAAGCCTTTTCCAGACTGCACTTGCAGATGGGCCTTCGATCTGTAAAGGAATCCGACCATGCGCCTCGCTGCCCTACCACTGTTGCTCGCCCCGCTCCTACTGAGCCCGCTGGCCCATGCCGCGGCCCTGAGCGTCTGCACCGAGGCCAGCCCGGAAGGGTTCGACGTGGTGCAATACAACTCGCTGACCACCACCAACGCCTCGGCCGACGTGCTGATGAACAGTCTGGTGGACTTCGATACCGCCAGCGGCAAAGTGGTCGCCAGCCTCGCCGACAGCTGGGAAGTCACGCCCGACGGCCTGACCTATGTCTTCAAATTGCACCCGCAGGTGAAATTCCACCGCACCGAATATTTCAGCCCGACGCGTGATCTGACCGCCGAGGACGTGAAGTTCAGTTTCGACCGCATGCTCGACCCGGCAAACCCCTGGCACAAAGTCGCCCAAAGCGGCTTCCCGCACGCCCAGTCGATGCAGTTGCCAGCGCTGATCAAGAAGATCGACGCACTGGACCCGCTGACTATACGGTTCACCCTCGACCACCCGGACTCGACCTTCCTCGCGACCCTGAGCATGGGCTTCGCCTCGATCTATTCGGCTGAATACGCCGATAAATTGCTCAAGGCTGGCACCCCGGAGAAGCTCAACAGCCAGCCAATCGGCAGCGGGCCGTTCATCTTCACGCGCTTCCAGAAAGATGCTTCGATCCGCTACAAGGCCAACCCGGACTACTTCCGCGGCAAGCCTTCGGTGGATCCGCTGATTTTCGCCATCACCCCTGACGCTAACGTGCGCTTGCAGAAATTGCGCCGCAACGAGTGCCAGATCGCCCTGTCGCCCAAGCCTCTGGACGTACAGGCAGCGCTGAAAGAGCCGACCCTGAAAGTGGAAAAGACTGACGCCTTCATGACCGCGTTCGTCGGCATCAACAGCCAGCATCCGCCGCTGGACAAGCCTGAAGTGCGCCAGGCGATCAACCTCGCGTTCGACAAGGCCAACTACGTCAAAGCTGTGTTCGAAGACACCGCCGAACCTGCCAACGGCCCATACCCGCCGAACACCTGGAGCTATGCCAAAGGCCTGCCGGGTTATCCCCACGACGTCGAAAAAGCCAAAGCACTCATGGCGAAGGCCGGGCTCAAGGACGGTTTCCAGACCACCATCTGGACCCGACCTTCTGGCAGTCTGCTCAACCCGAACCCGAGCCTCAGCGCTCAAATGCTGCAATCGGACCTCGCGGAAATTGGCATCCAGGCCGAGATTCGGGTGATCGAATGGGGCGAACTGATTCGCCGCGCCAAGGCCGGTGAACACGACCTGTTGTTCATGGGCTGGGCCGGCGACAACGGAGACCCGGACAACTTCCTCACGCCGCAGTTTTCCTGCGCCGCGGTCAAATCCGGCACCAACTTCGCCCGCTACTGCAACCAGGACCTGGACAAGCTGATCAGCGCCGGCAAGACCACCGGCGAGCAAGGTGTGCGCACCAAGCTCTACGAACAGGCCCAGGCACAGATCCAGCAGCAGGCGCTGTGGCTGCCGCTGGCCCACCCGACCGCCTTCGCGCTGACGCGCAAGGACGTTGAGGGGTATCAGGTCAGCCCGTTTGGTCGTCAGGATTACTCGAAGGTCATCCTCAAGTAATCAGCGTCACCACAAAACCTGTGGGAGCGGCGGTGCGACGATTCGACTTGCTCGCGAAAGCGGTCTGTCAGTAGACATTGATATCGACTGACACGACGCCTTCGCGAGCAAGCCCGCTCCCACATGGGTTTTCGTCGTTCACTACATCCACCCGTACTCAGCCATGGACAGCGGATCGCCGTCCCCGATGATGAAATGGTCGAGCACCCGAACATCGATCAGGTCCAGCGCCTCTTGCAGGCGCTTGGTCAGCGTTCGGTCGGCTTGACTGGGGTTGGTGTTACCCGACGGATGGTTATGGCAGAGGATCAGTGCTGCGGCGTTGTGGGCCAACGCGCGTTTAACCACTTGTCTCGGATAGACACTGGTGCTGTCGATGGAGCCGCGAAACAGCACTTCAAAGGTCAGCACTTGATGTCTGGAATCCAAAAACAGACAGCCGAACACCTCGTGAGGCTCATGGCGCAGCATTGACTTCAGGTAATCACGAACCGCCTGCGGATTTTCCAGCGCCGGTTTTTGGCGCGCACGTTCGGCCAAATGCCGCCGGCTCATTTCCTGGACCGCTTGCAACTGAGCGAATTTCGCCGGCCCGAGCCCCAACTGCCGGCTGAATGCTGCTTGATCGGCCTCGAGCAGTGAGCGCAAGCTGCCAAACTGACTCAACAGGTGTCGCGCCAGATCTACCGCGCTTTTACCCGACACGCCCGTTCGTAAAAAAATCGCCAGCAGTTCGGCGTCCGAAAGGCTCCCCGAGCCCAACTCAAGCAACCTCTCCCGCGGCCGTTCCGCCGCTGGCCAATCGCGAATACTCATAGCACCTCCCTGGTCTGTGGGCGCCGCTGTTCCGTAGCGGTCGCTGTGATATCTTAGCCCATCTTTTTTGCAGGCGATTTCATCCCTGGGGAGGGGGTATCGCCATGCAGTCATCAACGAAATGAAAGGCAGACCTATGCAGCGGCTGTATCGGAAACGCATCGTTCTGGGCGTCGGCGGCGGCATCGCTGCCTATAAGAGCGCCGACCTGGTTCGCCGCCTGATCGACCAGGGCGCCGAAGTGCGCGTGGTCATGACCCGCGGCGGCAGCGAGTTCATCACACCGTTGACCATGCAGGCCTTGTCCGGGCATCCGGTCCACCTCGACTTGCTCGACCCGGCGGCCGAAGCTGCCATGGGCCACATCGAGCTGGCCAAATGGGCCGACCTGGTGCTGATCGCCCCCGCCACCGCGGACCTCATTGCCCGCCTGGCCCAAGGCATTGCCGACGACCTGCTGACCACGCTGGTGCTGGCCACCGACGCCGTGGTCGCCGTTGCCCCGGCGATGAACCAGGCCATGTGGCGCGACCCGGCCACCCAGGCCAACCTGCAAACCCTCGAAAGCCGCGGCCTGAAAACCTTCGGCCCAGCCTCCGGCAGCCAGGCCTGCGGCGACGTCGGCATGGGTCGCATGCTCGAAGCCACCGACCTCGCCCAGTGTGCGGCGGACTGTTTTCAGCGTCAGGCACTGACCGGCAAACACGTGCTGATCACCGCCGGCCCGACCCAGGAAAACATCGACCCGGTGCGCTACATCACCAACCACAGCTCCGGAAAAATGGGCTTTGCCCTGGCCGAAGCCGCGGTGGAAGCCGGCGCCCGCGTAACGCTGATCACCGGCCCGGTGCACCTGCCGACCCCGGATCGCGTCACGCGCATCGACGTGGTCAGTGCTCGCGACATGCTTGCCGCCTGCGAAGCCGCGATCCCTTGCGACCTGTTCATCGCCTCGGCAGCGGTCGCGGATTACCGCCCGGAAGTCGTCGCCCCACAGAAACTCAAGAAAGACCCTACGAACGGCGACGGCTTGTTGCTACAGATGGTGCGTAACCCGGACATTCTGGCCACCATTGCCACACGCCCCGACCGTCCGTTCAGTGTCGGGTTCGCCGCCGAAACCGAACACCTGCTCGACTACGCTGCCCGCAAGTTGAAAGACAAGAACCTCGATTTGATCGTCGCCAACGACGTCGCCAACCCGAGTATTGGCTTCAACAGCGAAGAAAACGCCTGCAGCGTGATCGACCGCCAGCTACACGCCACACTTTTCGCCCAGACCAGCAAGAGCAAGATTGCTCGCCAGCTGATCACTTTTATCGCCGAACGTCTGAACCAGGTTTAATTTACATGCACGCTTTGCAAGCCAAGATCCTCGACCCTCGCATCGGTACCGATTTCCCGCTGCCACAGTACGCCACGCCAGGCTCCGCCGGCCTCGACCTGCGCGCCATGCTGGAAAAAGACACTGTCATCAAGCCAGGCGAAACCCTGCTGATTCCTACCGGCCTGTCCGTCTACATTGGCGATCCGGGTTTGGCGGCGCTGATTCTCCCGCGCTCCGGCCTGGGCCATAAGCACGGCATCGTGCTGGGCAACCTGGTCGGCCTGATCGACTCCGATTATCAAGGACCGTTGATGGTGTCGTGCTGGAACCGTGGCCAGACCGAATTCACCATGGTCGTTGGCGAACGTTTGGCCCAGTTGGTGCTGGTACCGGTGGTTCAAGCGCATTTTGAAATGGTCGAAGAGTTCGTTGAAACCCAGCGCGGTACGGGCGGTTTCGGACACTCCGGCAGCCATTGATGACTTTGTGGGAGCAGCCGGTCGAAGCTCGATTGCTCGCTCCCACAGGTTTTGCACTGAATTGCACAGACGTCATCTGGAAGGTTTATCACTGAAAATCAAGGCATTGGCCGTTCCATTACACGCTGATGTCGGGGTCATGGCCTTTACACACCACGAACTCTCAGTGGAAAACGCCGTCATACCCTTCAGTTTGAGCCGGCCGACGAGTTCTTCGCGGCAGGTCCAGCCACTTTCGAGATGGAGCATTTCTACAGATGAGCACCCCAGCCCAAGTCGCACCCAAGTTCCCCGACAGCATCTTCCGCGCCTACGATATTCGCGGCACCGTCCCGGAATTCTTGAACGCTGAAACCGCTTATTGGCTCGGTCGCGCCATCGGCTCCCAGAGCCTGGCCCAGGACGAACCTAATGTGTCCGTCGGCCGTGACGGTCGCTTGTCCGGTCCAGAACTGGTCGAACAACTGATCAAAGGCCTCGCCGACAGCGGTTGCCACGTCAGCGACGTCGGCCTGGTGCCAACGCCTGCGCTGTACTACGCCGCCAACGTGCTGGCCGGAAAATCCGGCGTGATGCTCACCGGCAGCCACAACCCGTCGAACTACAACGGCTTCAAAATCGTCATTGCCGGCGACACCCTGGCCAACGAACAGATCCAGGCCCTGCACGAACGCCTCAAGACCAACAACCTGAGCAGCGGCAAGGGCAGCATCACCCAGGTCGAGATCCTCGACCGCTACAACACCGAAATCGTCCAGGACATCAAACTGGCTCGTCGCCTCAAAGTCGTGGTCGACTGCGGTAACGGCGCGGCCGGCGTGATCGCCCCGCAACTGATCGAAGCCCTGAACTGCGAAGTCATCCCGCTGTTCTGCGAAGTCGACGGCAACTTCCCGAATCACCACCCGGACCCGGGCAAGCCTGAAAACCTCGTGGACCTGATCGCCAAGGTCAAGGAAACCAACGCTGACCTGGGCCTGGCCTTCGACGGCGACGGCGACCGCGTCGGCGTAGTGACCAACACCGGCAGCATCGTCTACCCCGACCGCCTGCTGATGCTGTTCGCCCGTGACGTACTGGCGCGCAACGCTGACGCGGAAATCATCTTCGACGTCAAATGCACCCGTCGCCTGACGCCATTGATCAAGGAATACGGCGGCCGTCCGCTAATGTGGAAGACCGGTCACTCGTTGATCAAAAAGAAAATGAAACAAACCGGCGCCCTGCTGGCCGGCGAAATGAGTGGGCACATCTTCTTCAAGGAGCGCTGGTTCGGTTTCGACGATGGCATTTACAGCGCCGCTCGTCTGCTGGAGATCCTCAGCAAAGAAAAATCCAACGCGGAAGAGCTGTTTGCGACCTTCCCGAACGATATTTCTACGCCGGAAATCAATATCCATGTGACCGAAGAGAGCAAATTCAGCATCATTGATGCTCTGCACGATGCGAAGTGGGGCGAAGGCGCCGACCTGACCACCATTGACGGCGTGCGAGTCGACTACGCCAAAGGCTGGGGCCTGGTTCGCGCGTCCAACACCACACCGGTGCTGGTGCTGCGCTTCGAGGCCGATGACGAGGCTGAACTGCAGCGCATCAAGGACGTATTCAAAGTCCAGTTGAAGCGTGTTGCACCTGATCTCCAATTACCGTTTTGATTTAACGAAGCACCCGGAGCCCTGAATGACCCTCGAACGCGAAGCCGCCGCCAACACCGCCAAGGTCCTGTCCGAAGCGCTGCCTTACATTCGCCGCTATGTCGGCAAGACGCTGGTGATCAAATACGGCGGCAACGCGATGGAAAGCGAGGAGCTGAAAACCGGCTTCGCCCGCGACATCGTGCTGATGAAAGCCGTCGGCATTAACCCGGTGGTGGTTCACGGCGGCGGCCCGCAAATCGGCGACCTGCTCAAGCGTCTGTCGATCGAGAGCCATTTCATCGATGGCATGCGCGTGACTGACGCGCAAACCATGGACGTGGTGGAAATGGTCCTCGGCGGCCAGGTGAACAAGGACATCGTCAACCTGATCAACCGTCATGGCGGCAGCGCCATCGGCCTGACCGGTAAAGACGCCGAGCTGATTCGTGCGAAGAAACTCACCGTGACCCGCCAGACGCCGGAGATGACCCAACCGGAAATCATCGACATCGGCCAGGTGGGCGAAGTGGTCGGGATCAACACCGACCTGCTGAACCTGCTGGTCAAAGGTGACTTCATCCCGGTGATCGCGCCAATCGGTGTCGGCGCCAACGGCGAGTCGTACAACATCAACGCTGACCTGGTGGCCGGTAAAGTTGCCGAAGCACTGAAAGCTGAAAAGCTGATGCTGCT
Source organism: Pseudomonas sp. Irchel s3h14 (assembly GCF_900187425.1). Taxonomy (GTDB): domain Bacteria; phylum Pseudomonadota; class Gammaproteobacteria; order Pseudomonadales; family Pseudomonadaceae; genus Aquipseudomonas. The sequence continues at coordinate 288,121 of NZ_FYDJ01000001.1, read as the reverse complement.
GACCAACATCGCCGGCCTGATGGACAAGTCGGGGACGGTCCTGACCGGCCTGACAACCCAGCAAGTCGACGACTTGATCGCCGACGGCACCATCTACGGCGGCATGCTGCCGAAGATCCGTTGCGCGCTGGAAGCCGTGCAAGGTGGCGTGGGCAGTTCGTTGATCATCGATGGCCGGGTGCCGAATGCGATTCTTCTGGAAATCTTCACCGACACCGGTGTGGGTACCTTGATCAGCAATCGCAAGCGTCACTGATTCAAGAACATCAAAAGATCGCACCCTTCTGCGGCACCTACGGATGTACGAATATTCTGTAGGAGCTGACGAAGTCTGCGATCTTTTTTATGCGCGCAGGAAATGCCTGACCTGATTAAGCGAAACGTCCGACATCCCGCCAGCACAAGTCCGCATAGGATCTTCCCTGTATCCACAGGAGATCTTCCCCATGCAAAAAGACCACGTTCCCTACGGCAGTGATGTTTCAGCAGGCACTTACGAGTGCGCAGACTGCGGGCGCGAATACACCAATCAGTCAAAGACTTCGCTTCCGCCGTGTCCAGACTTCAAACCAAGCACCCACGTACTTAATGGCTGGAATATCCTGACCGGCCAAGGTGACGCCGTGGCAGATCCGTATCCAAACAAGCCTTCCAAGTAATCACGGGGGTCTGAACCATGCAGATCTCGTTCACGATTGACGCCCAGGTATTCGACCTCGAGCAAAGGGAGCCGGTCAAAAAGACCTTGAGGATCTCCGACCACGAAATCGCCCACGCCCTGCAGCGAATCGCCAAGGCGAGCCTGACCGAATACTTGAAAATGCTGGTAGAAGGCGGCATGCCGAGTCGGGCCGATGAAGCGAAACAGGACCGCTTGCTGTATCTGATTCAAAGCTACTTCGGGCAGACATTGCCGACCGAATCTCAGATATCGACGATTTTTCAGCTGACCCAGAGCCAAAGCAAAACCCTGCTGAAAAACACGGTTTCGCGCTTTCGTAATCAGCTGGACGATATTCTGCAGCACAGCATGCGAGCCGTGATCGAGTCTGCGGAACATGCGCAGACGGTGTACCTGGTGGTGATCAGTTCGGACGTCATTCGTGATGAGCTAAACATGCTGATCACACAGAACGAACCGACCTTCAAACCCATCACAAAACGTAAAGGCAGCGCCGGGCAGTTCGAGATCAGTGAGGATTCCCACGACTTGCTCTGCGCAACGCTGGGGATCAATGCCGTTCAGTGACATCGTGGCGGTCAGTGGATTGCTGCTGACCTTGACCACCTTCATGTTCAACCTGGCGTGGCCGAGGCTGCATGAAGCACTGGAACTGGATGAAAACCAATCTGGCCCGCTCGCCAGAAAACGTAGCCGAAAAAAGGTAACGAACGTTTTGTTCGCCTGCGCCCTCCCTCTGACCAGCGCCTTCCTGGCGCTGTTTTACGTCAACCTTCCTGCTGCTGTGAGGATCATGGGCAGCAGCACACTGGATCTGTGGAATTTCGACGTGGATCGCACGCTTTATGTGTTCGTCGTCCTGGCGTTGCTGGTGTTTGCGCTGCTCAATGTATGGCTCGCTGTGCGGCTTATCGATAAATGGCGGAGGTTGGGCTAGTAGCACGTCCGCTTTCCATATTTCACTGTTAACCTTATTTTCAGCATTCGCTGAAATCATCATATTGGATGAAAATCCTCGACAGATTTCACCAGAATGGATATTTTCAGCATTCGTTGAAAAGGGTTAAATCAATGAAAGAGCTCGAAATGCACTCAAGAGACGCGCTGCGAAACCTCCTGAGTAAAATACCGATCCTCGAGATTAAAAGCCTGAAATCTGTCCCGCTTTCAAAAGCCTGGACTCCCGACTTCGTTGTCGAGGTAAACACATCAGGGAAATCGCACTCTCTGGTCTGCGAGGTGAAAGCAAGTGGCCAGCCCAGATTCATAAACGCAGCCATACTTCAGCTTCGCGACTACGTGAACGAGCGGAACACACAGGCGACGCCTATCGTGGTCGCACCTTATCTTTCACCCGTAGCCAGACAAGCGTGTCGGGAAAAAGGTGTGGGATATCTGGACCTGGAAGGCAATTCCTGGATTTCATTCGATGGTGTATTCATTGACCACCAAGTTGCTGACAAGCCGCCCTCGGAGAACAGGGAGCTGAAGTCTCTCTTCAAGCCAAAATCAGCTCAGATCATTCGTATGATGCTTCGGGAACCGGACCGAGCCTGGCGGGTGATGGAGCTTTCCGAAGCTTCCGGAGCGAGTCTGGGTCAAGTCAGCAATGTCCGCACCGCACTGCTGAATCGAGAATGGGCAAAAACAACAAACGAGGGTGTATGTCTTTCCGATCCTAAAGCCCTTTTGGATGCATGGGTCGAAACATACGAGCTTCCATCAGGGGACCGTAAAAAGTTCTATACCACCTTACATGGCAGCGCATTGGAAAATGCGGCGCGGAACGCTATCGGAGAAAGGAGCAACGGACACGCGCTTTTTTCCTCATTTTCTGCCGCTCAATGGCTCGCGCCCTATGCTCGAGTCAGCACGAATTACTTTTTTGCGGACATTCAAGGTCTAGAGAAATTGGTCAAAGCATTACAGTTGGTTCCCGCATCAAAGGGAGAAAACGTAGTGATCACTTTACCCAGGGACGAAGGACTTCTACTGGACACCGTTGAAGCCGCGCCGGGCGCCATATGCACCAGTCCAGTTCAGACCTATCTGGATCTATCGGTAGCAGGAGAGCGAGGAAAGGAAGCTGCCGAGTATCTACGACAGGAAAAATTGACATGGCCCCGTTAGTACCTCAAGAGCCTCAATCCGCTTCAGATTATGACGACAGAACGACGACTGCAGTGAAGGCGGTATTAGTCGAAATGGGTCAAATTCTTGGTTCCTTCAGAGGCAAGTTTGCAGTGATCGGTGGAGCAGTGCCGTGGCTTCTGCTTGCGAATGACGATATGCAACATGTTGGTACCCTTGATGTCGATTTAAGCCTGAACGCAGAGGCTCTCGGTGAAGGCGAGTACGCAACATTGATCGAAGCACTGATGGGCAATGGATACGAGCAAAGAGGAGAACTTCGGCGATTCCAACTAGTCCGCCAGGTCCCCGTGCAGGACGGTGGAGCTGCGATAGATGTGATCGTGGATTTCTTGATGCCGCGCGACGCCGAAATCATCCAAAACAAGCCACCCATTCTCAACGACTTTGCAGTTCAACGCGCCGACGGCGCTGACTTGGCCATGCGTTTCTATCAGATGGTTGCAATTGAAGGCCCAATGCCTGCGGGCGGCAAAAATCGAGTGGAGGTCGCTGTGTGCTCAGTCCCCGCACTACTGGCGATGAAGGGATATGCCCTGAACGGAAGGCATAAACAGAAGGACGCATACGACATCTACTACTGCGTTCGCAATTATCCCGGAGGCATAGAAGCACTTGCAGAAGAGTGTCGACCAGTACTTGAAACTGGAAGTGGCGAACAGGGTTTTCAGTTCATTTGCGAAAAGTTTGATATCGCCGAGGGCTACGGCCCGACCTCAGTAAGACGCTTCGTCGAAGACAGCCAAATCCTGGGAGATCGCACACCGGATCAATGGCAACAGGACGCTTTTGGGCAGATTGATGCCTTATTGCGCGCGTTGCGACTACGGGAGTAATAGCGACCCTGATACCAGCACTCAAAAAAGACCCTGCTCTCACAGGGCCTTTTCTTTAGACGCCGAACTGCGCGCGGTAGGCTTCAACCGCCGGCAAGTGTTGCTTGAGCTGCGGATCGTCAGCCAGGAATTCGAGCACCTGATTCAGCGAAACAATGCTGATCACCGGAATGCCGAAGTCACGCTCCACTTCCTGGATGGCCGACAACTCGCCGTTGCCACGCTCCTGACGGTTCAGGGCGATGAGCACGCCCGCAGCCTTGGCGCCGTCCTGGGAAGCGATGATCTGCATCACTTCACGGATGGCAGTGCCAGCGGTGATCACGTCGTCGATGATCAGCACGTCGCCGGTCAACGGTGCGCCGACCAGACTGCCGCCTTCGCCGTGAGCCTTGGCTTCCTTGCGGTTGAAGCACCATGGCAAATCACGGTCATGATGTTCGGCCAGGGCCACTGCGGTGGTCGCCGCCAAAGGGATGCCTTTGTAGGCCGGGCCGAACAGTACGTCGAACGAAATGCCGCTCTCGACGATGGCCGCCGCATAGAAACGACCCAGCTGCGCAAGGGCCGAACCCGAGTTGAACAGGCCGGCATTGAAGAAGTAAGGACTGGTGCGCCCGGACTTCAGGGTGAACTCGCCGAAGCGCAAAACGCCGCGATCGATGGCAAAACGAATGAAATCGCGCTGATACGCTTGCATGAAAAAACCCCCAAATACCACGGATTTAGCTAATTAGGTTGACGCCGTGTATCATACACGCACGCGATTTTTGGGGCCATTTATGCGGATCATCAGTGTGAACGTCAATGGTATTCAGGCTGCAGTGGAGCGAGGTTTGCTCAGTTGGCTGCAAGCACAGAATGCCGACGTCATCTGCCTGCAGGACACCCGCGCCTCCGCCTTTGAACTGGACGATCCAGCTTTCCAACTGGATGGCTACTTCCTTTATGCCTGCGAAGCCGAAGTTCCCGCCCAAGGTGGCGTGGCTTTGTATTCGCGGCTGCAACCGAAGGCAGTCATCAGCGGTCTCGGCTTCGAGACAGCCGACCGCTACGGGCGCTACCTGCAAGCCGATTTCGACAAGGTCAGCATCGCGACCTTACTGCTCCCTTCGGGGCAGAACGGCGATGAAGACTTGAACCAGAAGTTCAAGCTAATGGACGATTTCGCCCGTTATCTGGATAAACAGCGACGCAAACGTCGCGAGTACATTTACTGTGGCTCGCTGTACGTGGCGCAACAGAAGCTGGATATCAAGAACTGGCGTGACAGCCAGCAATCCCCGGGCTTCCTGGCACCTGAACGTGCCTGGATGGACGAGATTGTCGGCAACATGGGCTATGTCGATGCCCTGCGTGAAGTCAGCCGTGAAGGTGACCAGTACAGCTGGTGGCCGGATAACGAACAGGCTGAAATGCTCAACCTCGGTTGGCGTTTCGACTATCAGTTGCTGACTCCGGGCCTGCGTCGCTTCGTACGCAGCGCACGCTTGCCACGTCAGCCACGGTTCTCGCAGCATGCACCGCTGATCGTGGACTACGACTGGACGCTGACCATCTAAGCGTCGTTCCGCACACACAAAAAAGCCGACATCTACTGTCGGCTTTTTTGTGCGCGCCTCATTCCTGTAGGAGCAAAGCTTGCTCGCGATGAACGATGACGCACTGTATCTGACTCACCGCGGCGCCTGAATCGCGAGCAAGCTTTGCTCCTACAGGACCGTGGTGATTATTTGATCAACCGCCAGGTGAATGGATACCGGTAAGGCACCCCTTCATTGGCCTTCACGCCGCCGATGATCGTCAGCACCAGCGCACCGATCGCCAACAGACCGAACAGGAAGAACCCGACGATCACCACCATCAGCAGGAAGCAAATGGCGGAGGCAATGGCGACGGTGATCTGAAAGTTCAGCGCCTCCTTGCCTTGAGCATCAACAAACGGGTCCATCTCGCGCTTCATCTGCCAGAGAATCAGAGGGCCGATCAGCGTACCGAACGGAATCCAGATCCCCAGCAAGGCGGACAGGTGACAAAACATCGCCCACTGCCGAACCTCTTTGCTCGGGGTGGGAAGCAGCTGTTGCTCGTCACTCATGGCGTCCTCCTTGCGTGGAGCAGTCCGATCAGTCGGCCAGTGCAGCCTTTTGCAGCTCGAAGATTTCGGTCATGCCTTTCTTCGCCAACTCAAGCATAGCGTTCAGTTCTTCCGGCTGGAACGGTGCGCCTTCGGCAGTGCCCTGGACTTCGATGAAGCCGCCAGTGCTGGTCATCACCACGTTCAGGTCGGTCTCGGCGGCCGAGTCTTCCAGGTAGTCAAGGTCGAGTACCGGCTCACCCTGATACATGCCCACCGATACGGCAGCGATCATTTGCTTCAGCGGGTCGCCGCCTTTCAGGCCGCCGCGCTTCTTGATCACTTTCAAGGCATCAACCAGTGCAACCATGGCGCCGGTGATGGATGCAGTACGGGTGCCGCCGTCAGCCTGGATCACGTCGCAGTCGACGTACAGGGTCACGTCGCCCAGCTTGGACATGTCCAGCGAAGCACGCAGGGAACGACCGATCAGACGCTGGATCTCCAGGGTGCGGCCGCCTTGTTTGCCGCGGCTCGCTTCACGCTGGTTACGCTCGCCAGTGGCGCGCGGCAGCATGCCGTATTCAGCGGTCAACCAGCCTTGGCCCTGACCTTTGAGGAAACGCGGCACGCCGTTCTCGACGCTGACGGTGCAGATGACTTTGGTATCACCGAACTCGACCAGTACAGATCCCTCGGCGTGTTTGGTGTAGTTGCGGGTAATGCGGATCGAGCGGAGCTGATCGGCAGCGCGACCACTTGGACGTTTCATAGGGAATACCTGTACGGGGGACGGAAAACTGCGGAGCATTATAGAGCCGCAGGGCCACGAGTGGGCACTTCTAAAAAAATCCCCCGACGACTGAAGGCCCTGCACAGCGCTTTGCCGACGACCTGCAGCCCTTTGTCACACCGTGTGTTTGGGCGCATTCGCCCCACTGCGCTACAATCCTGCGCCTTTGCTGCCTCTGGGCTTAAATTCATATAGATCAGGCCTGCGAAACCTTTGGTAACGCATGAACCTGCATTGCGAGGTACCTCCATGGTGCACAGCATGACCGCCTTTGCCCGCGTCGAAAAAGCCGGCACCCAAGGCACCCTGAGCTGGGAACTGCGCTCGGTCAACAGCCGCTACCTGGAGCCGCATTTGCGTCTGCCTGAGTCCTTTCGCGACCTCGAAGGTGCGGTCCGCGAAGCACTGCGCCAGGGAATCTCCCGGGGCAAGCTCGAATGCACCCTGCGCTTCACCGAAGAAAATACCGACAAACCACTGCAAGTGGACCGCGAGCGCGCCGCGCAATTGGTCGCCGCCGCCGAGACCATCGCCAGCCTGATCAAAAATCCGGCTGCACTGAACCCGCTGGAAGTCCTGGCCTGGCCCGGCGTGCTGGTGGGCGATGCGACCGACCCGCAAGCCCTGAATGCCGAAGCCCTGGCGCTGTTCAACGAAGGCCTGAAAGAACTCAAGGCCGGCCGCGAGCGCGAAGGCGCGGAGCTGGCGCGATTGATCAACGATCGCCTGACCTCCATTGAAGAAGACGTGGTGACCCTGCGTGAACTGGTCCCGCAGATGCTTGCCACCCAGCGCCAGAAGGTCCTCGACCGCTTCGCCGACATGAAGGCCGAGATGGATCCGCAGCGGCTGGAACAGGAAATGGTCATGCTCGCGCAAAAGAGCGACGTCGCCGAAGAACTGGATCGCCTGAGCACTCACATCATCGAAGTTCGCCGGGTGCTCAAATCCGGTGGCGCTGCCGGTCGGCGCCTGGACTTCCTGATGCAGGAGCTCAACCGCGAAGCCAACACACTGGGCTCCAAAGCCTTCGACCCGCGCAGCACCCAGGCGGCGGTCAACCTCAAAGTGTTGATCGAGCAGATGCGCGAACAAGTGCAGAATATTGAGTAAGGCAACCCTGACATGACCCACAGCACCGGCACCCTGTACATCATTTCCGCACCTTCGGGCGCGGGCAAGAGCAGCCTGGTCAAGGCCCTGACCGACGCTGATCAGGAGATCCGCGTCTCCGTCTCCCACACCACCCGCGCGATGCGCCCCGGTGAGGTGAACGGCGTGAACTATCACTTCGTCGAACGCAGCGAGTTCGTGAAGATGATCGAGCACGGGGATTTCCTCGAGCGCGCCGAAGTGTTCGGCAATCTCTACGGCACCTCGCAAAGCCACCTGCAGCAGACCCTGGACGAAGGTCACGACCTGATTCTGGAAATCGACTGGCAGGGCGCCGAGCAAGTGCGCAAGTTGATGCCCCAGGCTCGTTCGATCTTCATTCTGCCGCCTTCCTTGCAGGCCTTGCACCAGCGCCTGACCAATCGTGGCCAGGACAGCGACGAGATCATCGAAGGCCGGATGCGCGAAGCCGTCAGCGAAATGAGCCACTACGTCGACTACGATTACCTGATCATCAACGACGATTTCGCCCACGCACTGCGCGACTTGCAGGCAATTTTCCGTGCCAATCAGCTGCATCAGAAGCGTCAGCAGCAGCGTAACGGAAAACTTTTGGCCGAATTGCTCGGCTAAACAGCTCTTCCCAAAACCGTTGCAAGGGCTTTACATTGGCACTTGCAGCGCGTTGAAGGGCTTGGTCAAAAAATCAGCGCTTCCCTAATCGCTGGTGATTTTTTAAACTGTTGAGTCCGCTCGCCCAACCGGGCAGCGCGCATATTGCATTCGCTCCGAGGAATACCATGGCCCGCGTAACCGTTGAAGATTGCCTAAACCACGTGGAAAACCGCTTTGAGCTGGTCATGCTGTCTACCAAGCGTGCCCGTCAATTGGCCACCGGCGGCAAAGAGCCACTGGTTCAGTGGGAAAACGACAAGCCTACCGTTGTAGCCTTGCGTGAAATCGCTGAAGGCCTGATGAGCTACGAGTTCATCGCCAACGCTGAAATCGTCGAAGACGAACCGCTGTTCGCAGCGTTCGAGGACGAGTCCAACGAGGCAGTCTAAGCCATGCCTGGTCGACGTAGCACGGCGCGGGGTCACAGCGAACGGCAGGATTCATCATGCCGAGCATAGACGCCCTCGCCGATCGCTTATCGACCTACCTCGGCAAGGACCAGGTCAACCTGGTCCGCCGAGCGTACTTCTACGCCGAACAAGCCCACGACGGCCAACGCCGCCGTAGCGGCGAGGCGTACGTCACGCACCCACTCGCGGTTGCGAATATTCTTGCCGACATGCACATGGACCATCAGAGCCTGATGGCTGCGATGCTGCATGACGTGATCGAAGACACCGGTATTGCCAAGGAAGCGCTGCAAGCGCAATTCGGCGAAACCGTGGCCGAACTGGTCGACGGGGTCAGCAAACTGACCCAGATGAACTTCGAGACCAAAGCCGAAGCCCAGGCTGAAAACTTCCAGAAAATGGCCATGGCCATGGCCCGCGACATTCGCGTGATCCTGGTCAAACTGGCTGACCGCCTGCACAACATGCGCACGCTGGAAGTCCTGTCTGGCGAAAAACGCCGACGGATCGCCAAGGAAACCCTGGAAATCTATGCGCCCATCGCCAACCGGCTGGGTATGCACGCCATCCGCATAGAATTCGAAGACCTCGGCTTCAAGGCGATGCACCCGATGCGTTCCGCACGGATCAACCAGGCGGTCAAACGCGCCCGGGGCAACCGCAAGGAAATCGTCAACAAGATCGAAGAATCCCTCAGCCACTGCCTGGCCATCGACGGCATTCAGGGCGAGGTCAGCGGTCGCCAGAAACACCTCTACGGCATCTACAAGAAAATGCGCGGCAAGCGTCGGGCCTTCAACGAGATCATGGACGTCTATGCGTTCCGGATCATCGTCGACAAGGTCGATACCTGCTACCGCGTGCTGGGTGCTGTGCATAATTTGTACAAACCGTTGCCGGGTCGCTTCAAGGATTACATCGCGATCCCCAAGGCCAACGGCTACCAGTCGCTGCACACCACGCTGTTCGGCATGCACGGTGTACCGATCGAGATTCAGATCCGCACCCGTGAAATGGAAGAGATGGCCAACAACGGCATCGCCGCCCATTGGCTGTACAAATCCAGTGGTGACGAGCAGCCAAAAGGCACTCACGCCCGCGCCCGTCAGTGGGTCAAAGGCGTGCTGGAGATGCAGCAACGGGCCGGCAACTCGCTGGAATTCATCGAGAGCGTGAAGATCGACCTGTTCCCGGACGAGGTCTACGTGTTCACGCCCAAAGGCCGGATCATGGAGCTGCCCAAAGGCTCCACGGCGGTCGACTTCGCTTACGCGGTGCACACCGACGTGGGCAACAGCTGCATTGCCTGTCGGATCAATCGTCGTCTCGCACCGCTGTCCGAACCGCTGCAAAGCGGCTCCACGGTCGAGATCGTCAGCGCCCCGGGAGCACGGCCGAATCCGGCGTGGCTTAACTTCGTAGTCACCGGCAAGGCGCGGACTCACATCCGCCATGCGCTGAAACTGCAACGCCGCTCCGAATCCATCAGCCTCGGCGAACGCCTGCTGAACAAGGTTCTCAACGGTTTCGACAGCTCGCTGGAGAAAGTAGCAGCCGAGCGCGTCAAGGCGATGCTCACCGAGTACCGCCTGGAACTGATCGAAGACCTGCTTGAAGACATCGGCCTGGGCAATCGCATGGCTTACGTGGTCGCCCGCCGACTGCTTGGCGAAGGCGAACAGCTGCCGAGCGCGGAAGGCCCGCTGGCGATTCGCGGCACCGAAGGCCTGGTGCTCAGTTACGCCAAGTGCTGCACGCCGATCCCGGGCGACCCGATTGTTGGCCACCTGTCTGCGGGCAAAGGCATGGTCGTGCACCTGGACAACTGCCGCAACATCAGCGAAATCCGCCACAACCCGGAAAAATGCATCCAGCTCTCGTGGGCCAAGGATGTCACCGGCGAATTCAATGTCGAGCTGCGCGTCGAGCTGGAACACCAGCGCGGCCTGATCGCTCTGCTGGCCAGCAGCGTCAACGCGGCCGACGGCAATATCGAAAAAATCAGCATGGACGAACGCGATGGTCGCATCAGCGTGGTCCAACTGGTGGTCAGCGTGCACGACCGCGTGCACCTGGCCCGCGTGATCAAGAAACTGCGCGCCCTGACCGGGGTGATTCGCATCACTCGCATGCGTGCGTAAGCCACTCATTACAAGGAGTCATTCATGACCAAAACAGTTATCACCAGCGACAAGGCCCCGGCCGCCATTGGCACTTACTCCCAGGCGATCAAGGCTGGCAACACCGTTTACATGTCGGGTCAAATTCCTCTGGACCCAAAAACCATGGAACTGGTAGAAGGCTTCGAAGCCCAGACCGTCCAGGTGTTCGAGAACCTCAAAGCCGTGGCTGAAGCCGCTGGCGGTTCGTTCAAGGACATCGTCAAACTGAACATCTTCCTCACCGACCTGAGCCACTTCGCCAAGGTCAACGAGATCATGGGCAAGTACTTTGACCAGCCTTACCCTGCCCGCGCCGCCATCGGCGTAGCGGCCCTGCCAAAGGGTTCGCAGGTTGAGATGGATGCCATTCTGGTCATCGAGTAATGCGTCCGGCGCAGCTTTAAAGGCTGCGCCGTCTTCGTTTTGAAAGGATTCCACCATGCGCCAAGCGCTAGCTCTCTCGCTGGTCGCCCTACTCTTGGGCGGATGTGCCAGCAACCCTGCCGACCGTGATATCAGCGGCACCTGGATCAATCAGGTGGCGATCGATGCTGCAGCCAAAGGCGGCCCCCTGCGCGAAGCGCTCCAGGCCTATGGTCCGAACCTGGAATGGGACGTCAACACCAAGGCTGGTCAGGCCCGCTACACCAATGGTTTTGAAAACGTCGACGGCAAGCTGCTGGGCGAAGAGTCTGGCGCCTGGAAAGTCGACTTTTATGGCAGCTCGGGTAGTGAACTGAAGCGTGATGGCAAGCAACTGAGCCAGGCCGCCAGCGACAATGAGCCGGAGCAAGTCTTCGACCGCGCGCAGGTTACGGTTCCGGACGGCGCACCGATGGGCGCCAGTTTCGAGCGCGCACTGTATTCGGCCTACATGGGTGGCAGCTGGAAAGTCGTCAGCGGTCCTGGTGAAGGCAATACCGTGCAATTCCAGGCTGACGGCCAGGTTGCAGGTCTGCCGGGAGCGGATCGTTATGCCTTGTGTCTGGCGGGCGATTGCGCATCTATGAGCGGCGGCAATGACAACATGTGGCTGCAACTCAACGGCCAGGGCAACACCTGGATCTTTGCACGCAAGGGCAAGGAACTGGAAATCCTCCAGGCAGTGAACACCGCACAGGCAGATGAAATGCCGCAGTTCACCCCAGGTGATCGCAAGTGGTTGCTCGAGAAGCAGTAACCAGATCTTAGCTGCAACGAAGATCAAATGTGGGAGCGGCGGTGCGACGATTCGACTTGCTCGCGAAGGGGTCATAACATTCAACATCGTTGTTGAGTGTTACACCGCTTTCGCGGGCAAGTCGAATCGTCGCACCGCCGCTCCCACATTTGGTTTGTGGTGGCCGGAAGTCAGCTGCGCCCTTCAATGATCGCGGCGTAGCCTTCGCGATAGCTTGGGTACTTCGGCGTCCAGCCCAAGGCTTTCGCCCGAGCATTACTGCATTGCTTACTGCCAGTGCGACGCACGCTCGCGTCTTCGGCCCATTCGGTCACGCCCAGATACTCACGCAACCAGCCCACCACTTCGGCCAGCGGCGCAGGCGCATCGTCCACACCAATGTAGACGTCATCCAGCGCCACACCGCGACGATCTGCTTCGAGCAGATACGCCATCAACCCCGCCGCGTCGTCGGCGTGAATACGGTTGCCGTACAACGGTGGATCGATCGCCACGCGATAACCCCGACGCACCTGCGTCAGCAACCTTTCGCGACCTGGGCCGTAAATGCCGGTCAAACGTACGATGCTGGCCGGGATGCCGCTTTGGAGTGCCACTTGCTCCGCCTCTAGCATCAATCGACCCGAATAGCCTGTTGCAATGGTCGGCGAAGTCTCATCGACCCACTCGCCATCCTGCTGGCCATACACACTGCTGCTGGAAACAAACAGCAGGCGATTGGGCACCTGCCCATAGTCGTTCAGCCATTCCAGCACATGCTGCAAGCCCTGCACATAAGCAGCGCGATAACCGGCTTCATCGTGATCGGTGGCGGCCGCGCAATACACCAGGTAATCCACCGCACCGACCGGCCAGGTCGCTGGACAGTCTTCATTGAACAAGTCACCGGCAACGCCAATCACCCCCTTGGGCAGGCGCGAAACATCACGCCGCAAGCCGTGAACCTCCCATCCGCCAGCCAACAATTGCGTGGCCAGACGACTACCAACATCACCACAGCCGGCGATCAAAACAGAGGGCGCGGACATCAGAAAACTCCCATCAGAAAGGCACAGACTAGCGCTGGCAATGGACGAGCGGCTAGCAATGAAGGAAAAAAAGATACTCTATTACTTTTGTTAACAAGAATTACTTGCAATAATGCCTGCCACTTTTGTTCTCGGCCTCACGAGGCCTGGAAGAACATTTACCGTCTTTTTCTCTCAGGTCCGGCCAGCATGACACGCAATCAATTCCCCGCTTCGCCAACCAAACGACCTCGCGCCTGGAGCGCGGTGGCCGCCCTGCTGCTCAGCCTGATGCTGGCGCCGACCGCCGCTTTCGCTGACGTACAAGCGCCAGCCGCTCCGGCAGCCACTGCTGCTCCAGCTCCAGCTCCAACTCCAACTCCAACTCCAGCTGATCATGTTACCCCGGCTGCGATCGACCCGACCCAAGCTGTAGACACCACCGCCGAAGACGTTCCCGAAGTCCTCGAAGCCGACAACACCCTGGGCATGGCCCACGATCTGTCGCCGTGGGGCATGTACCAGAACGCCGACATCATCGTGAAAATCGTGATGATCGGCCTGGCCATCGCCTCGATCATCACCTGGACCATCTGGATCGCCAAAGGCTTCGAGCTGATGGGCGCCAAGCGTCGTCTGCGCACCGAAATCGTCCACCTGAAAAAAGCCACCACGCTTAAAGAAGCCAGTGTGACAGCCACCAAGCAAGGCACCCTCGCCAATTTGCTGGTGCATGACGCCCTGGAAGAGATGCGTTTGTCGGTCAACAGCCGCGAGAAAGAAGGCATCAAGGAACGCGTCGCCTTCCGCCTTGAGCGTCTGGTTGCGGCCTGCGGTCGCAATATGAGCAGCGGCACCGGCGTGCTCGCCACCATCGGTTCCACCGCGCCGTTCGTCGGCCTGTTCGGTACCGTGTGGGGCATCATGAACAGCTTCATCGGCATCGCCAAAACCCAGACCACCAACCTCGCCGTCGTAGCTCCCGGCATCGCCGAAGCCCTGCTGGCGACTGCACTGGGTCTGGTTGCAGCGATTCCAGCCGTAGTGATCTACAACGTCTTTGCCCGCTCCATCGCAGGTTACAAGGCCCAAGTGTCCGACGCTTCGGCTGAAGTCCTGCTACTGGTCAGCCGTGACCTCGATCACCTGCCGACCACCGAGCGCTCCGCGCAACCCCACATGGTCAAAGTAGGGTAATCAGCCATGGGCTTGCATTTGAAAGAAGGCGCAGACGACGATCTGGCCGAGAACCACGAAATCAACGTCACACCGTTCATCGACGTGATGCTGGTGCTGTTGATCATCTTCATGGTGGCGGCCCCGCTTGCCACCGTGGACATCAAGGTCGACCTGCCGGCCTCCAGCGCCAAACCGGCGCCGCGGCCGGAGAAACCGGTGTTCCTCAGCGTCAAGGCTGATCAACGCCTGTTCCTCGGCGAAGACGAAGTGAAGGCCGAAGCACTCGGCGCCACCCTCGACGCCAGGACCAAAGGCAAGAAAGACACGACGATCTTCTTCCAGGCCGATAAAGGCGTGGATTACGGCGACCTGATGAGCGTGATGGACAACCTGCGCTCTGCCGGTTACCTGAAGGTGGGTCTGGTCGGACTCGAGACGGCAGCCAAGAAATGATCACGACGCGCCAAAAGCTGACGCGTTACAGCGGGAGCCTGGCCGTGGTGCTGGGCGTCCATGCGCTGGCCATTGCGCTGGCGCTGAACTGGACGTCGCGCCCACCGATCGAGCTGCCGCCACAGGCGATGATGGTCGAATTGGCGCCGGTTCCGGCCCCGCCACCGCCGGCACCTCCGAAGGTCATAACGCCGCCACAGCCACCCGCCCCGGTGGAAGAGCTGCCGATACCGAAGCTGGCTGAAGTGCCAAAGGCCGAGATCGCCGTGCCGAAACCGGTCAAACCCAAGCCAAAGCCTCAACCGCCCAAGCCTGTGGAGAAAAAGCCGGAACCGCCTAAAGAGAAGCCGTCCGAGGAGAAACCGAGCGACGCGCAACCGACTCGGGCGCCAACGGAGAAATCCGCTCAGCCGGCACCGGGCCCATCACCGGCGCAGCAAGCAGCCAAGGCCAGTTGGCAAGGCACCCTGCTCGCTCACTTGGCCAAGTACAAGAAGTACCCGGCCAGTGCGCAGGCGCGGGGCAAGGAAGGCATGAACCGCCTCCGCTTCGTGGTGGATGCTGAAGGTAACGTGTTGTCGTTCGAACTGGTGGGCGGCTCTGGTACTGCCGATCTGGACCGGGCCACCCTGGAAATGATCCGCCGCGCCCAACCGCTGCCAAAGCCACCGGCCGACATGTTGACCAACGGCGCCATCGAAATCGTTGCACCGTTTGTTTACTCGCTGGAAAAACGCCGACGTTAAACCACCGCAGATCCCCCTGTGGGAGCGGGCTTGCTCGCGAAGAGGCCAGCACATTCAACATCTATGTTGACTGACACACCGCTTTCGTCGGATCGCCGCCCGGAGCAAGCCCGCTCCCACAGGGTTATGTATCAACCATAAAGGCACCCGAAAGGTGCCTTTTGCATATCCGCCAGCGGCAAACCTGCTTTGCCCTGTGTCACTCAACGCACTCAGTCTGATAACGTGCGTCTATCGATTGCAGCCGGTATGCTTGGCCCGCAACTTCATGGACGCTTGCTATGACTCTTACAGAATTACGCTACATCGTTACCCTCGCCCAAGAGCAGCACTTCGGCCACGCGGCCGAGCGTTGCCATGTCAGCCAGCCGACCCTGTCGGTGGGCGTGAAAAAGCTTGAAGACGAACTCGGTGTGCTGATTTTCGAGCGCAGCAAGAGTGCCGTGCGCCTGACCCCGGTCGGTGAAGGCATTGTCGCCCAGGCGCAGAAAGTGCTGGAACAGGCCCAAGGCATCCGCGAACTGGCCCAGGCCGGCAAGAACCAGCTGACCGCCCCGCTGAAAGTCGGCGCGATCTACACCGTCGGCCCGTACCTGTTTCCGCACCTGATTCCACAACTGCACCGGGTCGCCCCGCAGATGCCGTTGTACATCGAAGAAAACTTCACCCACGTGCTGCGCGACAAACTGCGCAACGGCGAGCTCGACGCGATCATCATCGCCCTGCCGTTCAACGAAGCCGACGTGCTGACCCTGCAACTCTACGACGAGCCGTTCTACGTCCTGATGCCGGCCCAGCACCCGTGGACCCAAAAAGAATCCATCGACGCCAGCCTGCTCAACGACAAGAGCCTGTTGCTGCTCGGCGAAGGCCACTGCTTCCGCGATCAAGTGCTGGAAGCCTGCCCGACCCTGGCCAAAGGCAACGACGGCGCCAAGCACACCACGGTGGAATCCAGCTCCCTGGAAACCATCCGCCACATGGTTGCGTCCGGCCTCGGCATCTCGATCCTGCCGCTGTCGGCGGTCGACAGCCATCACTACGCTCCCGGCGTGATCGAAGTGCGTCCACTGACACCTCCGGTGCCGTTCCGCACCGTCGCCATCGCCTGGCGCGCGAGCTTCCCGCGGCCGAAAGCGATTGAAATCCTCGCTGACTCCATTCGCCTGTGCTCGGTGGCCAAGCCGCAAGCACCGGTGGTTGCGGCCTAAGTTGCTGCCATGACCGAGTTGTCGCAAGTGTCGGTGACGGCACTCAAGGGTGTCGGTGAAGCCATGGCCGAGAAATTGGCCAAGGTCGGCCTGGAGAATCTCCAGGACGTGCTTTTTCACCTGCCGTTGCGCTATCAGGACCGCACTCGCGTGGTCCCGATCGGCCATTTGCGACCCGGGCAAGACGCTGTGATCGAAGGCACCGTCAGCGGCGCCGATGTGGTCATGGGCCGCCGCCGCAGCCTGGTGGTGCGCCTGCAGGACGGCACCGGCGGGCTCAGTCTGCGTTTCTACCATTTCAGCAACGCTCAGAAAGAAGGCCTCAAACGCGGTACGCGGATTCGCTGCTATGGCGAAGCACGGCCCGGCGCGTCGGGGCTGGAAATCTACCACCCGGAATACCGCGCCATCACCGGCGACGAGCCGCCGCCGGTGGACGAAACCCTGACCCCGGTTTACCCGCTCACCGAAGGCCTGACCCAACAGCGCTTGCGCCAGTTGTGCATGCAAACCCTGACGATGCTCGGCCCCACCAGCCTGCCCGACTGGCTGCCGAATGAACTGGCGCGGGACTATCAACTGGCGCCGCTGGCCGATGCGATCCGCTACCTGCACCACCCGCCAGCCGATGCCGATGTCGACGAACTCGCCCTCGGTCATCACTGGGCGCAGCACCGTCTGGCCTTTGAAGAACTGCTGACCCATCAACTGTCCCAGCAGCGCCTGCGTGAGAGCATGCGCTCCCTGCGCGCGCCGGCGATGCCGAAAGCCACTCAGCTGCCGGCCCAGTATCTGGCCAACCTCGGTTTCACCCCGACCGGCGCTCAGCAACGGGTCGGCAACGAAATCGCCTACGACCTCAGTCAGCACGAACCCATGTTGCGGCTGATTCAGGGCGACGTCGGCGCGGGTAAAACCGTGGTCGCTGCCCTCGCCGCACTGCAAGCGCTGGAGGCCGGATATCAAGTCGCGCTGATGGCGCCCACCGAAATCCTCGCCGAGCAGCACTTCATCACCTTCAAGCGCTGGCTCGAACCGCTGGGCATCGAAGTCGCATGGCTGGCCGGCAAGCTCAAAGGCAAGAACCGCGTGGCCGCACTGGAGCAGATTGCCAACGGCACACCAATGGTGGTCGGCACCCACGCGCTGTTCCAGGACGAAGTGCAGTTCAAAAACCTCGCACTGGCGATCATCGACGAACAGCACCGCTTCGGCGTGCAGCAACGGCTGGCGTTGCGGCAGAAAGGTGTCGGCGGGCGGATGTGTCCGCATCAGCTGATCATGACCGCCACACCGATTCCCCGGACGCTGGCCATGAGCGCCTACGCCGACCTCGACACCTCGATCCTCGACGAACTGCCGCCCGGCCGAACCCCGGTGAACACCGTGCTGATCACCGATACCCGGCGCGTCGAAGTCATCGAACGGGTGCGCGGCGCCTGTGCCGAAGGGCGTCAGGCCTATTGGGTGTGCACGCTGATTGAAGAGTCGGAAGAGCTGACTTGCCAGGCTGCCGAAACCACCTACGAAGACCTCACTGCCGCCCTCGGCGAGTTGAAGGTCGGGCTGATCCACGGCCGCATGAAGCCCGTCGAGAAAGCCGCGGTCATGGCCGAATTCAAGGCCGGCAACCTGCAACTGCTGGTCGCCACCACGGTGATTGAAGTCGGCGTCGACGTGCCCAACGCCAGCCTGATGATCATCGAAAACCCAGAACGCCTCGGGCTCGCGCAATTGCACCAGTTGCGCGGTCGTGTGGGTCGGGGCAGCGCCGCCAGCCATTGCGTGCTGCTCTACCATCCACCGCTGTCACAGATCGGTCGTCAGCGTTTGGGCATCATGCGTGAAACCAACGACGGGTTTGTCATCGCCGAAAAAGACCTCGAGCTGCGCGGTCCCGGCGAAATACTCGGTACGCGCCAGACCGGCCTGTTGCAATTCAAGGTCGCCGACCTGATGCGCGACGCCGATCTGCTGCCCGCCGTGCGCGACGCCGCCCAGGCGCTGCTGGAACGCTGGCCGGATCACGTCAGCCCGCTGCTCGACCGCTGGCTACGTCATGGGCAGCAATACGGCCAAGTGTGAGCACCGTCGCAGTTTCTGAACCACCGTTCTGAGCAAGCTGGTTATACTCCTGCCATTGTTTTAAAACGGATACAGACCATGACCGAAGTTGCCCTCGCACCCGCCACCCCGCACGCTCCGTCGGTTATTCGGCTGATGCTGGGCAAATTGGGTATCGCCTACGAAGAAGTCCTCGACCATCACGGCCTGAACGCCGCACGCAAAGTGCAGGCTGTTCTGCTTGATGACGCCGTGGGCACGCTCATGGTGCTGTTCCCGCAGAGCCAATTGCTGGACCTCAATCGCCTCGCCGAACTGACTGGCCGCCGCCTCACCGCCGTGTCCACCGAACGCCTGGTAAAAATGCTCGGCAAACACAACCTGAGCCTGCTGCCCGGCATGCCGGCGCTCACCAGTTCACCGTGCCTGTATGAAGAAAGCCTGCTGCGCGAGCCGAAGTTGCTGATCAACTCGGGCGAGCCGGGCGTGTTGCTGGAGATCACCAGCGAAGACTTCAAGACCATGCTGACCAAGGCCAGCGCCGCCAACTTCGGCGAAGCGCTGATCAGCATTCGCCCGAACCTCGACCGCCCTCACGATGACCGCGAGGAAATCACTCAGGCCGTTCAAGCGTTCACCGCACGGCGCATCCAGCAACGCCTGGAAGAAACCATCGAGATTCCGCCGCTGGCCGAGACCGCGCAGAAAATCATCAAACTGCGCGTCGACCCCAACGCCACCATCGACGACATCACCGGCGTCGTCGAAACCGACCCGGCCCTGGCCGCACAAGTCGTGAGCTGGGCGGCGTCGCCGTACTACGCCTCACCGGGCAAGATTCGCTCAGTAGAAGACGCCATCGTGCGGGTGCTGGGCTTCGACCTGGTGATCAACCTGGCGCTGGGCCTGGCCCTGGGCAAAACCCTGAGCCTGCCAAAAGACCATCCGCAACACACCACGCCGTACTGGCAGCAATCGATCTACACCGCCGCCGTCATCGAAGGCCTGACCCGCGCCATGCCGCGCGCCCAGCGCCCGGAAGCCGGCCTGACCTACCTCGCCGGCCTGCTGCACAACTTCGGCTACTTGCTGCTGGCCCACGTCTTCCCGCCGCACTTCTCGCTGATCTGCCGCCACCTGGAGGTCAACCCGCACCTGTGCCACAGCTACGTCGAGCAACACCTGCTGGGCATCAGCCGTGAACAGATCGGCTCGTGGCTGATGCGCTACTGGGACATGCCCGAAGAACTGGCCACCGCGCTGCGCTTCCAGCACGACCCGGGCTACGACGGCGATTACGCCGAGTACCCAAACCTGGTGTGTCTGGCAGTGCGTTTGCTGCGTAGCCGCGGGATTGGGTCTGGGCCGGATGAAGACATTCCGGATGCGTTGCTGGAGCGTGTGGGTTTGACGCGTGACAAAGCCAATGATGTCGTCAGCAAAGTGCTTGAGGCTGAAGTGCTGCTGCGCGAACTGGCTTCGCAATTCACCCAGGTCTAAAACCAATCGCGAGCAGGCTCGCTCCCACAGGGGATCACCTAAACCCTGTGGGAGCGAGCCTGCTCGCGATGAATCCAACCCGGTCTACCTGAAAGATTTCAAACCTTGGCTTTAGCCTTCGCCTTCCTCGGCTTCAAATACTTGGTCAGCCCCTGGAACCAGATCACCAGCGCCGGGTTGCCCTTGATCTGAATCGACTTGTCCTGAATCCCCGTCATAAACGCCAACTGCTTGTTCTTCGCCTGCATCGTGGCAAAGCCATACGCCGCATCTTTGAAGGCAATCGCAAACGCAGGCTCGGCATACACGCCAGACTTGCTGGTAATACGCTGATCCTTCACAAAGAAATGCCGCGCCACTTTCCCGTCCAGGGTCTGTAGCTGGAACACCAACTCCTTGTCACCCAACTGCTGCTGAAACGCAGGATTAGTCCGACTGGCCTTACCCATCAACAAACCCAGCATCCACAGAAGAAAACGAAATTTCATGCGCACAGCCTCAAAAGGAAAATGAACGGCCGGCGCAGTGTAGCGGCTTCATGCAAGAACGCCACCATCTGGTTGCGTTAGAAGAAGATGCGGGTCTTTTTGACGCCAATGACTACCAAGTCACGCCAACCTGATCGTTCCCACGCGCAGCAAAGGAATGCATCCCGTGACGCTCCGCGTCACCTCTCGGCACCTTCCCTACACCTGAAGAAACACAATCCTGTAGGAGCTGCCGAAGGTTCGGGCCGCGTTCGGACGATCTTTTGATCTTGATCCCCTCAAACCTCTCGGACATTTCCTTCAACACGCCGGGCTGTCCGTGAACTAGGCAGTCTTCGGTATCACCGATAGTCTTTGGTGGTCGCCGCAAATCGGTGACACGGATGTGCAAGTCCGAAACCGGGAGAGAATTTATTAACTCCGAGGATTTACACCTATGACCAATCCAACAGATAACTCGCCCGAAAACGAAGCCACATCTCCCTACGAATCCCTCGATTCGAAAAAACTCCACGCAGCCGCCGGGCGCGCCCTAGATCTTCACCTCGGCACACCTGCGGATAAAAAACCTAAACGTCGCAATGGCGACCTCTTCATCGTCGCTCCCGACCTCCACACCGAAACCCTCCTGGCCAACGCCTCAGAAGACCTGCTGTCCATCAGCGCCATCGCCGCCGACCTGGCCGACAGTGTAGAAGGCTCACGCAGCTCCGTCGCACTGGCACTCAGCAGAATGGCGGTCGGTGTGCATCTGTTAGTGGAGCGAGCGCTGGATCATATTGATTCGCCGAATCCGGCGGAGCATCGGGCGAAGGTGTAGCGGAACCGCGAATAGAAAAAGGGGACGTTAAGTCCCCTTTCTTGATGATCCCTGACTCACCACTGACAACCAGTCTCTGATGGCGAATCCATACTGATATCTTGCTCAAATGAATACTTCTTTCCGGATTTATAGTTCGTATAAGTCATTCCATAAATCCGGGCACCCTGACTGACCATTTCATACTCCCCCGTCAGCGCACCGTCAGCCACTTCTATCCACGTCTTCGTGAACTGATAGGGTCCATCTTCAGTCATGACTTCATGCTCAGTGCTCCGATGGACAAGAGCAATGGCCTTCTTCGACTTGCTGTACTTAACCCCCGCCCCGCTCCATTTGGCGACCGAGTCGTAATAGGTTCTGAACTCAAAATTGACGCTTTTGCCTTCCTGCGAACGGAAGCAATAGACCTCTGTTGTGACTTCACTGTGAGCCGCCAGCGGACAGAGGAGTAACAACGCAATAAAAAACACAGACAAAGATTTCAAATCGATCATTCCTTTAGCGGTTCATGGGTAACTGAAAGCGCATTCGCACAGCGCAATAAGCGAGATCTTCCCGAAACAAACGGAAACTCATCTCGCACTGCCCATCCGCATATTGCTTCCAAACCGGGTCGTCGAATTCACCCCCTCCCAGCAGATTGATCGAGGCCTTCAAGCCGCTTTCGCGATCCTGCCCTGCCATCAACGATGCAGCTTTGTAAAAGCCATCATTTGGCAGCCCTGTCTGTAGATAAATGAGCTCGCCCAACCGGGCATTGGTTGTCTGCGCCAAACACGCAAGATTTTCGATAGGCGCTTCGGCTCCCGGCAAAGCGGACTGGTAGATATCCTCGCAATACGCTTCTTTAAAGCGCACCCACTTTCGTTGCACATCGGTCAGTTGCTTCTTGTCTGACGGAGACAAGCTGGCCAGGGTTTTCTTGTATTGCTCATTCAACACTGCGTCGACTTTTTCGAAGCTTTGCTGGCCGCAGATGATCAAATCGGGATTGGTAAAGCTGTCGGGGTTGCACGATTCCTTGGCGCTACCGGAAGTACTTGAAGCAGCTGATACGTTACTCGCCGGAGACTTAGCTATTTCCGATGCAATGAGAAAGCAGTTGGACATACAAGCCATCGTCGACAGATCCGGCTCGTAACTTCCAGCAAATAGGTAGGTCGCAGCACCAACACGTTTTCGGGCGCTGTACACGGGAACACCGACGGCCAAGGAGTTGGTGGGCACGAATACAGATGAATTTTCCGGCACCACTACCACTTCACCTTCAGCATCGCCGCACAGCGCCTCCATAGCTGACTCGCTGAAAGACTCGCCGCTTGGGCGGGTGAATGGATTAGAGTCGGGGCGGCAGTCGTAACCATGCCAGTAAGGCCCTGAGTGTTCAGAAATGTCCAACGAGAAGATATAAATTCTTTGCAGGACAATCCTTCCACCGTCATAGCCAAACACCATCCAGCGGCGGGACTGAGCTCTGGAGAAATTTTCATTAGCCAGAATGTATCGACTGCCATCCCGGTAGAGCTCAAACGAATTCAACGCTCCAATCGACTCTGCTATGTCGGACAGCTTCTTGCCGGAATTGGTATCTACCAAGTAACCATTGCTATCCAGCACCACCGAGCAATGACTTGCGGTGTTACCTTCCTGTTTACAAGGCAGTAGAGATTGGAAGATCGGTTCAGCGGCAACGAGCGGGGGACACAAGAGCGTCACCAACAAAAAAAACCTCCTCAAAACTATTCCCTGTGCTGATGCAACTTTAGGCAACGACATAAAGAAACCGGCGACAAAATTATTTATGAGCGACGCCAGCTTATTCACTTATAAATCCATCCATCACTTACTCACCTACCTTTTTCAATTTGAAGCACTCCGCTCAATCGCCTGCTTTGGTATAAGTGCTTCTTTCCCGGCTTTCTTCATCAAACCAATATATTCTTTATAGTACTCTTTCGATTTATTCTTCTCGCCCCCCCACAATACATCGGCAATATTCAACTTTAGAACAATTCTATCTGGAGAAATCTGTTCAACCTTCTTCAACACCTGATAGGCCAACTTTGTTTCACCAGCTTGACCTAATGCATAGCCAATATCGTTATAAGCCACGACAGTCGACTTACTAACAGGATAATTTTTAAATAGCAGTTCAATCCGCTCGGGGCTCAAATATGATTTAACGGCCTCATAATCAGAATCTTTCAACCGAATTAAAGCGATCTCATGTGCTAGCGCGAGTGAATCCAAGGTCTTCCCAGATTCAAGCTCTAATAGTTTTTTACTAGCAATTTTACGTTTCGAATACCAGGCATAGCTTCTATCCCCTTCCTCCAAACTACCTTCATAGCCAGAAAGCGCTTGGGATAAAGCTTTGTTTTTTACAACCGACGTCACATCTTTACCAAAATAAACAAATGTTTCGTATTGGGTGCCATCAAGACCAATACCAGAGTGCTGAACAGTCCACGCACATTCAAATACAAAATAGTTTTCTTTACCTTGCACCGAATAGGCATCACTTACTTCTGGATCCCCGCCCTCAGGCTCACAAGTATCTGGAATGCTATATTGCTGTCCGCTCGAACTGAGAAAGTTACCCTTTACGGTTTTTCCATTTTCGCTTTCAATCGATACAAACTCAACTTTTTCTGCGCCATGGAAACTTGGAGCCAAAGGATAGACTTTACTTTCCGCGACTGCGGACACGGAAAACCCTATCAAGGTAGCCAGGATAATTTTTCTCATCAATTCAGCTCCGTTTCAATCATGCTACGTAACTCATTAAAAAGAGTAACTCGCTCTGTTAGGCCGATGGTTCCACCATTAACCACTATCGAAATATCCGCGACGTGCTGGTTAATATTACTCTCCGTTCTAGTGGCGAGTGACTGTGCGATTCTAGAGTTCAAGTTATTTAGATCCCACCAAACAAAAGCCGACTCGATACCGTAAGTAATATTATTAACAATCAAGTCCGGATCAGCTAAAAAATCCCGAGGATCAGATGGATCTTTCTCATTATGAATCCTGGTGTACTCGCGATAGTTGTTTTTCCCCGTCAACTGTATAATCCCCCTCCCCCGATACTTGTAACCCTCCTGACTCGCCTCATCTCCGTTACCATTCCTACTGGCGTAAACATAACTGCCTAAGTTAACGGCATTATGCGCATAGGTGCTTTCTTCACTCCAAAGCTTAGGCCGCAATCTAGGCAAAATAATGCACTCATCAGTGGCGTCATTATAGCCTTGCATGTTGTTCCTACATCCAAAAACCTTCCGCATCCGGACAGCACTGTAATCCAGCACCTCCGACTTAACTTTGAATCCGCTTTCGTGACCAACTTGAGACAGAAGATGCGCGACCCTCAACGGTGTATTCACGCTATATAATTTTGCATATTTATTAAGAATTGGCAGTATAGTGTCGCAATAATCATCCGCAATAGAGGGCCTGGCTTTTTTCAGCATGGCCAATGTTATTAACTGTCGCTCAGACTTCCCGGAGAAATTACCGATCAGTGCAACTGGACTAATGTGCCAAACCTTAGCGTCATCGGTTATCCCATGCTGCCCTATAAGCTTGTCCCACCATCCAAGACTCTTGATCCTGAGCTTCTCTTCTTGCCACGCCTTGTTGGGATCTGAGTCGGCATGCCCCATGAGTTCATCAAGCGCATCCCACTTCTCCGGCTTGAAATACCACTCATTTTCATAGTTAGTAATTAACTGAGAAATAGACTGGGCGTGCCAAGGTTTCTTTAGCGCATCTACTATCTCGTCTGACGATAATTTTTTATCTCCGCCGGTATCAACAATTTTATACAGACGATCATTAACTGGACCAGCGACAGATTCGCTAACCTGCGGAAGAAATCTGGAGCGTTCCTCTTCCGTCAGCTGCTCTTGAGCATGAAGGGTGGCAGCTAGGTGATCCGCGTTACTGACAGTCTCTTTAATGAAGTCGAAACCTTCCCACTCCCAAGGAGTATGCCGAGATAGCGAAATATCAGGTTCAGCAAACCACCCACTAACAGGATTGCCATTTCCATCACCGAGCACCCCATCAAGCCGCCACCAAAATGTCGTGGTCGTCGTGGCTCCCATAACGATGGAAGCTTTGATTTTTTTATCTGTTGGCAGTGCTTCCAAAACACTTACAGGAATAAAGAAGTCGAACCCTGTCTTTACTCCGGAATCCGAAACTTTAGGTGGATTGGTGGCATTCATTCCCTGCTGGTGAGTTATCAATTGGCTATTTTTTGGAATTTTCACCACGGTCTTGGCTGTGGGTGCGAGACCAGAAACCTTTGGCAAGCAAGTATCTTTAAACGCTTTCACGTCTTCGCAGCTAAAGACCTCCATATGCAGCAAATTCTTTGCCGCCGCATCGGAGTGATTTTGATATTTGCCGACATGCCCCAGAATGTCACCTGCTTTGATTTTGAAAGTCGGAGTCAACTGGACAACTTCACCTCGAGGACTATGCGGCTCGCTCTTGGCTTCCAATGAGTCCAGCCATACGAAGCCCGGCAGCTTTCCATCAGCACCAATAGTGAGTGCAGGAATGGCTTGACCACTCACAATCTCGACAAGCTTGCGGTACTTCCCGTGGGCTCCTTCCTCGCTGATCTTTATCTGAGTACCCACCGGTAGAAGCGCGATTGGCAGACCATTGCTGGTTGCATCACGCACATTGGCGCCGGGCTTCTGATCGGGAGGAGCATCTTTAGCACTCTCCCCCACAAAATAACGGTCACCGCCCAGGTGTTTCAGTTCCCCTTTAAACACCCAGCCGGTATTTGGCGCTAAGCCAACATACTCCGGCGTGACACTGACTATCTCAAGCCATTTTTCTGCCGCAGCCGCAGGCTTCGTGAGAACAGTGGTGCCGCGAGGTAACACCGCCAATACAGGAAATTGTCCTGATCCGCCCCCACGAACCCTTAGCCCAAGTGATTTATCTGGAGCATTTGCCTTGACCTGATACAGTCCCTTCCCCCAGAACTCCGGCCTCTTTAACGCAGGATTAGCTTTGTAACCTTCCCAGTCCAGCAAGTGCATATAAAGGCTGAAAAAGGTGAGGCTTGGGCCTGGCAAGGGGGCTACGGCAGGTGTAGAACCAGGCACCGTCGCTGGCGCATGAGGGCTAGGCATTTCGAGCCGATGCTTAACCAACACAAAGCCTGTTGAAAAGACCGAATGCGTCGAGCCGAAGTCTGACTTTGGATAGGCCTCATCAATGCGATACGCCACAACCTCACCGTCGGCGATGCATCTGACTTCTGTCAGATCTTTCACCAAACCGGTTCCTTCATCGAAGTGAACGCCGCCATGCCAAAGACCGTTAGCCCCCAGTGGGTAATAACCATCTTTGGCTTTCGCCAATGCCGCGTAATACTGCATTGGGTCTTTCGCCTCTACCGCCCCGACCTTAAGGGGATACGACCACTTCTCAACTTTGCTCGTTGTCTCTGTCATTACCAATTACCTGAATTCTGATCCCTGGTGGCTTGGATTGCCGTCGGTGTCTATTAGCCGGAAAAGTTAAGCATTCGTTTGGGTTTGCGTTTGACCTGTTCTTCAGGCGCATTCAACAACGCCTGATCCATCAAACTCCCCGCCTTATCCGCATCCGCCGCCCCCGGCAGCACCGGCGGTTTAATCCCAATCCCTGTCCCACTCCCCGCCGACCCACCGGCATTAATTTTCACCACCGGCCCAACAACTGTGATACCGCCGGCATCGAGTTTGATGAAGCTACCGCCCGCCTTCACGGTGAGCTCCATCCCAGCCTCAATCACAATCTTGTCCCCAGCCTTCAGATGAATCTCTTTCCCAACGCTAGTCAGCTGCGCAGTCCCCAGCTTCACATGCTGGTTCTGCCCAATCGTCAGGTGATCATCCATCCGCGCTTCAGTCTTGCGATCAGCAATCGTGGTGCGATGTTCTTCAGCCTTCAGCTCGGTGTAGGTGTTCTTCTCCACGGTATCGTGGCGTTCATTCCCCACACGAATCTTCTGATCATGCTCAATGTTTTCATCCCAATCCCGCTGGGCATGAATGAAGATCTGCTCGGCCCCTTTCTTGTCCTCAATCCGCAGTTCATTAAACCCGCCGCCGCCCGGTGAGCTGAGGGTTTTGAACACCGTGCGGGTTTTGTTCGCCGGCAGGTCGTAGGGGACGAGGTTTTCCTTGTGGTACAGGCAACCGGTTACCAACGGCTGATCGGGATCGCCTTCGAGGAAGGTCACCAGCACTTCCATGCCGATTCGCGGGATGGCGATGGCGCCATAGCGGTCGCCGGCCCAACTCGAAGAAACACGCATCCAGCAGCTGGTTTTGTCGTCAGCCAGGCCTTCGCGGTCCCAATGGAATTGCACCTTGATGCGGCCGTATTGGTCGCAGTGGATCTCTTCACCTTTGGGGCCGGTGACCATGGCGGTCTGGCTGCCGAGGACGCGGGGTTTCGGGTGTTGCAGGGCCGGGCGGTAGAACACGTCCCACGGGGTGGCGAGGAAGCGGTTGCGGTAGCCCTGGTGGAAGTCGTCCTTGTGGTCGGTGGTGTCGCTGGTCACCGACTCTTCGAGGACTTGCGGCTGTTTGCCTTCGTGGAAGATTTCGGTGAGCAGCCACAGGTCGTTCCACTCGGTGCGCGGGTGGTCGGACATTTCCAGGAAGTGGCCGCTGATCAGGCGCGTTTGATCGCCGTGGCCTTCGGCCTGGCGGTAGTCGGCGCGGTGGCGTTCGAGGGCGCGCTGGCTGAGGAATTTTCCGCGCGCACGGTCGATGAAGCGGCCGGGGTAGTCGTAGTCTTCGAGGTCCGGCGCGTCGCTTTGGGCCTCGGGTTTGTAGGCGGACTCGAGTTGCAGGCGTGGTTTTTCGAAGTCGTAGTCGCGGCGGGTGACGCGGCCGGTGCGGGTTTCCAGGCGTAGTTTGAAACCTTTGATCACCGGCTCATCGGCGACCATGCCGCTGCCTTGCACATACGCCGTTGGCTGGCCGAGTTTAGGGAACACGGTCTGGTCGTCGCCGAATACCAAAAGATGACCATTGGAACTGTGCTGGAAGTGGTAGTGAATGCCTTCCTCTTCGCACAGGCGCTGGACGAAGTGCAGGTCGGTTTCGTCGTATTGCACGCAGTAGTCGCGATCCGGGCAGGGCTGGCTGAGCTGGAAGCTGTAGGCGTTGGCCTTGATGCCGTGTTCGTCGAGGATCAGCGCGATGATTTTCGGTGCCGACATCTGCTGGTAGATGCGCTGGTTGGTGCGGTGATGCAGGTATTGCAGTTGCGGCACCAGGGAGATTTTGTAGCGGGTCAGGCGTTTGCCGGCATCGCCTTGGGCAACGCGGTAGATCTGGCCGTGGATGCCGCTGCCTTGTGGATCGAACGCCAAAAAAGCCTGTTTGTGCAGGAGCTTTTCCAGGTCGAGGTCGGGGTTTTCGCTGACCAGTTCCAGGTCAAAGCGATACGGCTGGCTGATGCCTTCGGTGCCGGTGAACGACAGCACTTGCAGGTCGCCGACATAGTCTTCGACGGTCAGGCTGAAATGCGTTTCGTTGGAAGGGTTAAACATTGTTTGCTCCCTGTTCGGTAGTCATCCGTTACGCCCGAAGTCGCAGACGTTGCAGCCAAGTCGATGTGGCGCCCATAGCGTCACGCAGTTGGGCGGCAGTGATCGTTCGATCTGCCGCATTGAATGCCAGCGCCGTTCGCAGGGCTGGCCAGCAGTGTTTCGGGAGATTCCTGGGTGCGTGCAGCTCGCGTTCGAGGTGGCCGTCGCGGGCTTCGGTCGAGGGCAAGCGGCGGAACGGGTGTTTGCCGCCGGCCAATTCGTAGAGCACGCAGGCCACGCCGTAGACATCCGCACTGGCCGACAGCGGCTGGCCTTCGAGCAGTTCGGGGGCGGCGTAGCCGGGGGTCCAGGCGTTGAAGCGGTTGCGGCTCAGGTGTGGCAGGCCGGGCAAGATGCCCTCCTCGGCCTGGCCCAGACCGAAGTCGAACAGGCGCACGCCTTCTTCGCTGAGCATGACGTTGCTCGGCTTCATGTCGCCGTGCAGCACGCCGCGAGCGTGGGCGAAGGCCAGCGCGTCGAGCAGCGGCAGCGCGATGTCGCGCAGTTCTTTCCACGGCAGGCCCAGCGGCCGCTCGCAGAGTAATTTGTCCAGGGTCAGCCCACGCATGAGTTCCATGGTGATGAAGGCGCGCTGGCAATCGGTGTCCACTTCAAAGCTGTGCAAACGCAGCACGTTGTCGTGGCGCAGGCGTCGGGTCAGGGCGAACTCGCTGTAGAGCAAGGCACTGGCGTCCGGCGATTCGGCAAATTCTTCGCTGAGGATTTTCAGCGCGATGTAAGGGTCGGGATCGCCGAACTGTTCGCTCAACAAGTCCCTTGCGCGGTAAACCGCGCCCATGCCACCAGCACCGAGCAGGCGCTCGATGCGGTAACGGCCTGCGAGTACGTCCGGCATTTCGCCGACGCTGGCCTTGGTCGGCGCCAGCGCGGGTTCAGCCTTGTGTGATTTGGCGAACGCAAAGTAAGTCAGGTTATTGGCTTCCTCGTCAGTCACCAGCAGGTCGTCGAGCGGCGGCATGAGTTGAGTCATTTTCGGATCACCACAGCAGTCAGATTGTCCCGGGCCGAGCCACGCAGAGCGCCGTCGAACAGACGCTCCAGCGCAACGTGCGGCGCGGTCAGGCTCAGGGCGTTGCCCAAGGCATCAGTGCTTAAGCCCTGGTACAAACCATCGCTGCACAACAGAAACGTATCGCCGGGGTAAACCTCGAGTTCGAGCACGTCCAGAGTCAGCACATCGGCTGCCCCGACCGCACGGGTCAGGGCATGGGCCGAAGGATGGGCACGGGCGTCCTCGATGCTCATCTGTTGCTCGTCGATGAGTTGCTGTTGCAGCGAATGGTCCTTGGACAGCTGATACAACCGCTGGCCACGCCACAGGTAGCAACGGCTGTCGCCGGCCCAGATGCAGGCCGCGCGATTACCTTCCACCAGCAGCGCCACCACGGTGCTGCCCATGATGCTGTCGTGGCGCCCGGCCGTGACGGTCAACTCCTGACCCAAGCGACGGTTAAGCCAGTGCAGGCACTGGCGTATGCCTTTGAGTCGTTCGTCGAAGTCGTCCTGCACCGGCAATTCCGCCAGGCTGGCGACGATCAACTGGCTGGCGATGTCGCCACCCTGATGACCGCCCATGCCATCCGCGACCACCCACAGCCCCTGCTGTGGGCAGTCGAGGAAAGCATCTTCGTTGCGCGCCCGAACCTTGCCCGGATCGGTGCGCGCAGCGCTGCGCCAGGGACTGGCAACCAGCATCAGAGCTGCACCGGCATACGGAAGGTACGCAGCACACCCATGTCGAACGGGTTCGGTGTGCGCTGGCTGCTAAGCAGGTAATTGGCGCGCAGGCCGCCTACGTCAGCTTTGAGCACCAGCACATCGCGACCGCTCAGGTACTCGGTCTGCATCAGGTCGAACAGACGGAACAGCGACCATGGGCCGGTGTTCTTCTCGATGCCGATCGGGCGGCCGGCCATTTTGTCGAGGACCAGGCTGGTGCGACCGTCTTCAGCATCGGTCGGCCATTTGAACGACACCGGCACGATCGGGCCGTGGCGGTATTCGATGGTCTTGTCGCCAAACTTGAACTCGGAACGGCTGACGGCCGGGTCGAGGGTGTACGGCTCCAGTTTGAACTGCACTTGTGGCTCGGCCGGGTTGATCGAGAAGAAGCTCTGGCGAATCACTTGTGCCGCGGCCATCTGGTCGAGGTAGACCTTGGAGATCGGCATGCTGTGACCGTCGATGCTGCGCAGACGGTAGTTGCCTGGATCGCCACTCACGAACGGACGCATATAGGTTTCAAAGAAGCGATCGTTGATGCCCTGCGCCTTGAAGAACTCGCGGAAGTCGCTGATCGCAACGTCGCTGGTGCTGTGGGCGCTGAACGGGTAACGCTTGTTGATCGCCTTGCCATAGAAGCTGTACAGCTCGCTCTGATAACGCTGGTTCAGGTACTGGTAGGAATCGTTCAGCACCAGACGCCAGGTGTCTTCAGCCAGTACGTTGAACCACACGCTGACCGGACGCGGCAGACGGTTGGAGGCATTACGCAAGTTGCTCAACGCATCACGCTGGCCGCTCATGCGGGTCTTGGCCATTTCGAACGCAGCCTGTTCCGGCGCACTGGCACGGGCCAGGCTCGCCAGTTGCAGTTGCAGGTCGTTGAGCGCCGTCAAAGCCGGGGTCAAATCAGCGGCCGGGCCGTTGTTGTCATCCAGCAAACGGTGCAGCGGTTCGAAGCGACGTTGCAGGGATTTCTTCGCGGTGTCCGGCAGGTTCTTGGTCATGTCTGCGGCTTTGTCAGCCGCAGCCGCCGCGAGTTTGCCGAGCTTGCCGCCCTTCTCGCCCAGTTTGTCCGCCGCCTCGGCAGCTTCATCAGCGCTGTCGGCGATCACCGGGAAACGGGTGTTTTCGCGCACTTCCACCAGCAGTTGCAGCACGGGGGAGTTGGCGGATGTCAGCCCTGCCAGTTGCTCGGCGCCTTCACCGGCGTCGTTGATCGGTGGCAATGCCACCTGGCCGACCGCTTCGCTCCAGAAGTTGGCGTAGTCGCGGAAGTACAGTTGCTCCAGTTCGACCATCAGGCGACGCAAGTCCATGCCGCTGATGCCCGAGCCTTCGCCCAGCACCCAGTTATCACGCAGGATATCGGTAACCAGCGCAGAGCCCTGAACCGAGAAGTACTGCTGATAACCCTGTTGGGTGTAGAAACCCGGGATCACGTATTCGGTGCCGACAAACAGCGCACCTTGTGGGCCCAAGTGTTGGCTCAAACGGTATTCCGGCAGGTTGCGGGCCTGCTCGCGCAGCATCCGGTAAACCACGTTGGCCAGCGACTCGCTGCGCAACACCTGACGCGCCTGGGCCACCAGTTGATCGTTCAGCGGATAGATAAACGGCTGCTTCAGCAAACGCTCGAAGTGGGTGTTCAAACCGTTCTGCACGGCAGTGTTGCCGGCGTAACGCTGGGACCATTCGGTGGCCACCCAATCCTTGAGCCACGGGCCGTCGCGACGGTCTTTCATGTTCAACATCAGGTACGCACGCAGGCTGTTGAGCAGGCGTTCGCGATCCTTCATGTTGGCACGGATCTGCCCTTCCAGCAGCGTCGCAACCTTCGGCAGCAGTTGCGCTTCAAGCTCACGCTCGTAGGCCTCCTTGACCACCGGGTTGACCTCTTCGCCTTGGTACAGGCCGCCACGTTCGTGGTACGACACGTCACCTTTATTCGGGAAGACCTGAGTCGCCGCGTAGCTGGTGTCGAGGGTCTTGAGCACTGCCATGGAATCATCACGCGCGGTCAGGGCCGAGCGCTGTTGAGTCCAGTTTTGAGCGAGGTTACGCAGGTTTTCCAGACGCTCGTAGTTGGCCGAGAATCCGCCCGCCCACAGCATGCCGAACAGTGCCAGCGCCGCCAATGCGCCTACGTACAGGGCACGTTGGCCCCAATGGATGCGGCTGCGTTCGCGCTTGTCCAGACCGGCCAGATCGGCTTCCGGGAAGATAACTCGGCTGAGCAAATGGTGAATGAAGCGCGAACGGCCGCTGCGCAAGGTCGGCAGCACGCCAGCGTTCATGCCCAGATTGGCGCCGATGCCGGCGGTGGTCTGGTCCATCTCTTGAGTCAGGTGCGGTGCGCTGGTCAGGTAGAAACCGCGCAGCTGGCTGACACGCTGGTAGCGGTTGCCGGTGAACGCCATGTCGACGAACAGACACAGACGCTCGCCGATCTGCCCCAGTTGATGCGGGAAGTCGAGAATGCGACCACGGCGCTGGGTGTCGCGCTCCTGGTGCATGCGCATGATCACTTGGCTGTTCAGGCGACGCAGCAGCTCTTCAAACTCGGCGCGCAGCACGGCGACGTCGGTGCCGCTCTGCTCTTTGCGGAAGCTGGTGCCGAGTACTTGATCGCTTTCTTCGCGGGTCAGTTGATCGAAGAACTCGTCGAAACCGAGCAGCTTGTCAGCCTTGCTCAGCACCAGATAAACCGGCACATCGACGTGCAGTTTCTGATGCACGTCTTGCAGACGGGCACGCACCTGGCGAGCCAGGGTGTCGAGGTCTTGCTCGGTGTTGCCCAGCAGCATTTCCACCGGAATGGTCACCAGCACGCCGTTCAACGGACGGTTGCGGCGACGCTTGCGCAGCAGGTCGAGCAAGGTGCTCCAGGCGCTGCCATCGACTTCGGCATCCGGCTGGGTCAGGTAACGCCCGGCGGTGTCGATCAGCACACCGTGGTCGGCGAAGTACCAGTCGCAATGACGCGTGCCGAGGGTGTCGCGGGTCAGTTTGCGGTCGATCTTGTTGATCGGAAACTCAAGGCCCGAGAAGTCCAGCAGGCTGGTCTTGCCGCTGCCCTGAGGGCCGATCAGCAAGTACCACGGCAAATCACTGCGCCAGCGCTCGCTGCGACCGCGATAGAGACTCGAAGTCTTCAGGGTTTTCAACGCATCCTTGAAGCGTACGCGAAGCTCTTTCTGCTCTTCGTCGATCAGCTCTTCACGGCGGATACGATCCTGGCCGTCTTCGGTGTCTTCGATGGCTTTCTTGCGTACGCCAGCGCGCCAGCTGACGAAGACCATGGTCAGGCCCCAGATCAGGAACAGCACACTGATGGTCAGCAGGCGGGAGGTCGAACCTTCCCAGAACTTGTAGTCATTGACCGCCAGCAGCGGCCCGACGAACCACACCAGCAGCGCGACGAACAGCACCAGCAGCAAGGTCCAGACCCAGGTCTGACGCAAGAATGCGCCGACTTTCTTGAAAAACTTTTTCATCACACGTCCCTGTTTACGGCTGCGACTGCGGCTGAACCGCGGCCGGATCAAGCTGCTGATAAGGTTGCAGAACGGTTTCGCGTTGCTCGCCCAATACCCAGGCGAAGCCCGAATACATCACCACCAGGCAAACCACGGTGAACAGCACCACCATCCACGCCGGCACGATGCGCACCAGGCTGCGGCGCTGATCGTTCAAGCCTTCCCAATGCGGCGACAGTTCGCGCGGCACGTCGCCGCGAAGTTGGCGAATCTGGCGATACAAGGCGTCGCGGATGCCTTCGAGCTCGAGCATGCCGCGGGCTTGCACGCGGTATTTACCCTCGAAGCCCAGCGACAGGCACAGGTACATCAGCTCCAGCATCGGCAGATGCTTGACCGGGTTTTTCGACAGACGATCCAGCAGCTGGAAGAACTTCTCGCCGCCGAAGGTTTCGTTGTGGAAGCTGCTAAGCAGGCTCATCTGCGACCACTCGCTTTCGTTGCCCCACGGCGTGGTCACGACGGCTTCGTCGACCACGGTGCAGAGCACGTAACGCGCGGCCATCACCTGGCTGCTTTCGGCGCCGTTGTGCAGCGCTCGCACTTCAAACAGTTTCAGGCCGGCGGTCAGTCGCTCGTTGAGCGCGTACATGTCTTCGCGGGTGTCGCTGTGCTTGAGTCGCACCACTTCCGACAACAGGTCGGAGGCGGCTGCGACCAGCGAATTTAGGCTGATGTTGAACGCTTCGGCCGGGCGCAAGCGCGCGGCGTAGATCATCCGTTCTTCCAGCTGTTCAAAACGCGGCGGTGCGGCGAAATCTGTCAGCGGACTCTGCGCCGGGCCGTGGCCCTGACGGTCGAGCAGGACGGTTTTATCGTCCTGGGTATGTTCCATGTCCTTGATCATGTCGGTCAGTTCCTGATGGCCCAGAATTTCAGTTCGAGCTCGGCGAATTCGCCGGACACGTGGAACGCGAAGCCGCCGGAGCGCTCGAGTTGTGCCAGGTCTTCGGAACTGAGTTCGAGAATGAAATAGGTTTTGTTGGAGTGGAACGCGATCTGCCGTGGGGCCACCGGCAACGGTTTGACCTTGATGCCCGGCAGATGCAGGTTGACCAGTTGGCGGATGCGCTCCACCGGGCCGACCTTGAGGTGCGCCGGCAAGCGATGGCGCAGTTCTTCGGAGTCGCAGTTGGCGCTGGCCGCGAGCACGAATGAGGCCGAGCCCAGCAGTTTGTGGTCGTGCAACGGCGAGACGATGATCCCGTACTGACGCGCTTGCAGGACCAGTTCGATGGCGTGCTGTTCGAGCACCATCGACAGTACCTGACGAATCGCTTCCATCAGCTTGCGGAAGCTCGCGCCCTGGTCGCTGTGCTGGTAACGGCTGTCCAGACGCGGGCGTTTGCTGTCGCTGGAGAAGGTCGCCAGATCGCCGAGCATGGTCAGCAGCGTGCGGTACAACTCTTCCGGGTGAACCTGCTCCAGGCCGAGGTAGTGACGCAGCAGCAGTTCGGTGCGGTTGATCAGTTGCAGCATCATGAAGTCGCCGACTTCCGCGCCACCGACTTTGCCGTTGGAGCGGATGCGCTCGGCGATGGTGTCGCCCCGGTGGCCGAGCATGCTGATCACTTCTTTCAGGCACGACAGCAGGTAGCTGGACGAATGCGCCTGGATGTAGGTCGGGACGAAATCCGGGTCGAGGCTGATCACGCCGTCGGGCGTGGTGTCGAGCACTTCGCAGATCTTCAGTTTCACGTAGGCCTGGTCGCTCTGCTGCTCGCCGAGCAACAGTTTGAAGTCCGGGCGGCCGCAGCTGACCTGGCTGGCGGAATCGTCGCCAGCGTTGGAGTCGGCCACTTCCGCTTCGTATGCGGTGTAGCGCGCCAGCACGTCGGATTGCTCCGGACGACGCGACTCGATGTGGTTACCGGTAACCAGCGGCAGCGCGAGGTAGATCGGTGTATTACCGGTGTTCGGCGGCACGTCGAGCGCCAGCGGTTCGGTGTTGCCGCCGAGTTCGAACAGGCTGCCGTCCGGCAGAATCCCCGAGGCCTGGCTGATCACCAGTTTGCCCATGTTGAGGAACTGCAAGTCGATGTCCAGGTTCAGGAAGCCCCAGGTGTAGCTGCCCAGCAACTGCGTGCGGGTTTTCATCTGGTGGTCGTAGTAGCGATCGTTGTGCTGGAAGTGCTGCGGACGCAGCAGCATGCCTTCCTGCCAAATCACTTTATGGGAATTCATGATCAGTCATCCGCCTTGGCGAGCGTTTCGTTGCTGTTGCGAATACCGGCCTGGTCGAGGGTCAGATCAGCGTCGGTGACTTCCACCGGGGTGACTTGCACCGTGTAGCGCCATTTGGTTTCCGGCAGATCGCGGTAGGCGGCGAGGATGCCGACGTAACGACTGCCCTCCTCCACGCTGAGTTTCATCTCCACGGTTTCACCTGGACGCAGTTCAATTTCTTCGCTGGCCACAAGGTCCGGGGCCAGGGATTCCTTGGCGCGTTCGTACAGGCTGAAGAAGTCAGCGTTCTCGAACGTCACCGGGTGCTTGAGCTCGAACAGACGCACAACGATCGGCGACGGACGCCCATTGAGGTCCGGGTTCAGCTGATCGCTGGCGGTCAGCTTCAGGTTGAGTTTGGTGACGTGGGAATACGGCGACAGCGACGAGCAGCCGGCCAGCAGCACCAGGGCCGCGAACGCCGTCAGCGTCTTGAAAAAAGCGGTCGAGCAGCGAGACATGCGCATCATCCTTGGTGGTCGGTGTGAAGGGTGGAGATCAGGCGGATCTGTTCTTCGTAGGCCTGAGCGAAGTCGCGGGCCAGCAGGCGCTCGCTCCAGTCATCGTCCTGACGCAGGGCTTGGTGATAACGACCGTAGGCTCTCCAGCGACTGCCGGACGTGGCCAGCAAAGGCTTGTTGTCGCGCTCGAAACGCAGGGTCAATTGTTGGGGCGAGAAGTGCTCCAGCGTGCCGCGAACGGCGGCGCGACTGGCGGTCAGCAAGGCCACCTGATGCGCCTGCAAATCGCGGAACGCACGGGAAATTGCTTGCTCGGCCGGCAACTGACCCGGCTTGTTCGGCTGCAACAAAATGCCCAACGCTTCACCGGCATCGACGGCAAATTTCAGCGGGTTCTTTTGGGTGCCTTGCACGGTGGTCTGGGCCAGACGCAGTTCGTTTTTCAGTTCGCTGCGGGTGCGCAGGCTCTGCTGCAAACCGCCAACGCTTTGCTTGAGCAGGCGTGCAGCATTCAGCGCCAGGGCTTCGCGGGCGTCGTGGTCGAGGCCTTTGAGGTCCACGCCCAGCGCCGCACCGAAGTGCTCCCAGAAACCTTCACTCTGACGCTCGACTGCTTTGGGCGGTGGCGCGGGGGCTGGCTCTGCCGGGGCGTTGATCAGCTCCGGCACCATCAGGCTTTCCATGTCGATACGCGCATAGTCGGCGCGCTGACGGGTGTCCTCGATAGTCGTGCTCGGGGAGATCAGTTCGTCGATTTCCGAATACACGCGTTCTTGCTGATCGAGGGCATTGAGCGGGTCGAGATCGAGAAACGCATCGTCCGGAATGATGCTGCCCGCTGCTTGCGGGCGGCCGACTTCAACGTCGAAGGTCGCCGGGTCGCGCACCAGCCGCGCACGGATCTCGAAGTCACCCAGCACGTAGACACTGCCGTGCTCGATGCGCATCGCTTCGCCCTTGCGCAGGCGTGCGCCGCTTTCGCTGTCCTGGATACCGTTGCTGCTGGTATCGGTCAGGAAAAACGTGCCTTCGCGGTAGCTGATCAACGCGTGGTGATTGGACAGGTGACGCTTGCGGTCCGGGATGATCCAGTCGCAATCCTCGCCCCGACCAATCACGCCACCGGCCTGTTTGAAGGTCTTCTGGCACAAATCCGTGGGCACGAACTGCTTGGTGTTGAGCATTTCGAAAACCAGTTCCATGGTGATACTCCTTGCGGTCACTTGCCGCGATTGACCGCCTGCGGATCACCCAATGGGCGATAGGTGTTGTCGTTGTATTTGTAATTGCCGCTACAGCCGCCGAGGCCGCATAGAACGACGAGGGTCAGCAGGACGGCTTGCCAGTGACGAACAGACATCAGAGGGTCTCCAGGGGTAGACAAAGTACAAAGCGCCGACCCGTTTGGGTGGCGCTGTTAGAAGCGGATGAGGTGAAATCGACGGTCGTTTGCCTACCCATCGAAATCACCCAAATTGATATTCAGGCGCCCGAGGCGATACAGCAGCGTGCGGCGTGGCAGCCCGAGTTCGCGGGCCGCGAGGGTCTGGTTGCCGTCGTTTTTGCGCAGGCAATCGAGCAACAGACTGCGCTCGACCTGCTCCAGGCGTTCGCGCAGGTTCAGGCCGCTGCTGTCTTCCGGCATGGCTTCCATGCGCAGGGAAAAATGCTCGGCCAGTAACTCACCGCCCTCGCACAACAGCACCGCGCGTTCGACCAGGCCTTTGAGTTCACGCACGTTGCCGGGGAAGGCATAACCGGACAGGTGATCCAGCGCCGCATCGGACCAACTCACGGCGTCCCGTTGCAAGAACGAGCACGCCTTGTCGGCGAAGTGCCGGGCCAGGTCGAGGATGTCGCCTTCGCGCTGGCGTAGGGCCGGCAACTCGATCGGGAACT
This sequence comes from Pseudomonas sp. Irchel s3h14, assembly GCF_900187425.1. GTDB lineage: Bacteria > Pseudomonadota > Gammaproteobacteria > Pseudomonadales > Pseudomonadaceae > Aquipseudomonas. The sequence continues at coordinate 249,085 of NZ_FYDJ01000001.1, read as the reverse complement.
GCGCGAGGCGGTAGTACAAGTCCTCGCGGAATTTGCCTTCGCTGACCAGCACCGACAAATCCCGGTGAGTCGCGGCGATGATGCGCACGTCGATTTTATGGGTGTCGTTAGAACCTAGCGGGCGGATCTCGCCTTCCTGCAGAACCCGCAACAGCTTGGCTTGCAGGGACAACGGCATATCGCCGATTTCATCGAGCAGCAAGGTGCCGCCGTTGGCCGCGTCGAACAGCCCGGCACGGTCGCGATCAGCACCGGTGAAGGCACCTTTGCGATAGCCGAACAGCTCGCTTTCCAGCAGGTTCTCGGGGAACGCCGCGCAGTTCTGCACAATGAACGCCTGGGAACGGCGCGGGCCGCAATCGTGAATCGCTCGCGCCACCACTTCCTTGCCGGTGCCGGTTTCGCCGCGCAGCAGCACGGTATACGGGCTGTGCAGGACTTTGCTGATCAGCGAATAGGTCTGGCGCATGGCCGAACTCTTGCCGATCAAACCGTAACCGCTGGCGCTCGGGACGCTGACCTTCGCCGGACGTGCATCACCGGTCGGCTGACGCAGACGTTGCAACAAATGCAGTTGGCCGAGCACGAACGAACCAAGTTGCCCGAGGGAATCGGCAAAGCCTTGCAGGTCGATGTGCCGGCGACTGGCACACAGCAGCAAGCCTTCGACGGCTTTCTGCTGATTGACCAGCGGCACACACAACAGCGACTGCCAAGGCATGGCCTGAGGCGGCAGGAAACTGGTTTCGTGCAGGCTGCCGCTCAGCTCGCTGAGGCACACCACGCGGTTCTGGCACAGGGCGAATTGCAGCAGTTGTTCACCGTTGTAATCCGCCGGCAGGCTCGCCGCTTCCCGGGGCTGCAGGATGCCGTTGAGGCATTCGGCGTTCATCCCCAGGCACGTGTGAGTCGCGTCCAGCAAGTACAGCTGCGTCAACTCGCAACCGCTGAGCTCGGCCAACCCACGCACGAAGTCACCCAGCAGCGCAGCACCGTCCGCCGACCGCGACAGGCTGGCGAATTGCGCCAGCAAGGCTTCGGCATAGACCAGTGGTTGCGGCACTTGAGTGAACATCACACCCACCTCAGGCGAACTCGCAGGTCACGCTGGCGTTGCCGTCGAGTGTCGCGTGAACGCGCTTGAGGCTTTCGCCCGTGGCCATCGCATCGAGTAAGCGGTCGGCCACCAGCGGCAGCACGTGCAGGTCGAGCAAGTGGTCGATCAGGCGTGCGCCACTGTCGCTTTGGGTGCAGCGTTCGGCCAAGTGGTCGACGAGGTCCTGGGAGTACGTGAAATCCAGCTGACGACGGTTCAGGCGCTCGCCCAGACGGCCGAGTTTGATTTCGATCAGCTCGCGCAACACCGGGCCACCGACCGGGTAGTAAGGCACGACGCGCATGCGCGCCAGCAGCGCCGGTTTGAAGTGTTTGCTCAGCACCGGGCGGATGGTTTCTTCAAGGACTTCGGCCGACGGCCGCGCGCCGTTTTCACAGAGCTCGGCGATGCGATCGCTGCCCAGGTTCGAGGTCATCAGGATCAGCGTGTTGCGGAAGTCGATCTCGCGCCCTTCGCCGTCGTTGGCCACGCCTTTGTCGAAGATTTGGTAGAACAGGTTCAGCACGTCCGGATCAGCCTTTTCGACTTCGTCGAGCAGGACGACGGAGTACGGCTTCTGCCGCACGGCTTCGGTGAGCATGCCGCCCTCGCCGTAACCGACGTAGCCCGGCGGTGCTCCGATCAGGCGCGAAACGGTGTGTTTTTCCTGGAACTCGGACATGTTGATGGTGGTGATGAAACGATCACCGCCGTACAGCAAGTCCGCCAGGGCCAGCGCGGTTTCGGTCTTGCCGACGCCGCTCGGGCCGACCAGCAGGAACACGCCGACCGGCGCATCAGGTTTGTTCAGGCCGGCAGCGGTGGCGCGCATCGAGCGGTCCAGTGCGTGAACGGCTTGTTCCTGACCACGGATGCGGGTGCGCAAGTCGGTGGCGAAGCTCGCGACCTTGGCGTTGTGCTCGCGGGCCAGTTGCGCCAATGGCACGCCGGTCCAGGCGCTGATCACTTCGGCCACCAGACGCGGGCAGACTTCGAAGCTCACCAGACGCTCTTTGATCTGAAGCTCGGTCAGCGCTTTGTGAGTTTCGTTGAGTGCGCTTTCCAGCGTTTCGACGCTTTGCGCTTCGTCCACCGGCAGCGTTTCGATCACGGTGCCTTCGGTATCTTCTTCAACCGTGACAGTAGGCTCGACGGCGACGGCTTCGCGGGCCTTGGCCAATTGCTGACGCAGGTCCAGCAGGCGCTCGGCCAGTTCTTTCTGCTCGGTCCACAGCGCTTCGAGGGCGACCCTTTCATCTTCGGCTTCGGCCAGACGACCTTCCAAAGCGTCCAGCACTTCGTGATCGATCAGCAGACCGGCCTCGGCATCACGGCGCAGCGCCTGACGCTGACGGCCACCTTCAGCCAGTTCGCCACGCAAGCGTTCGAGGCTTTCCGGGGCAGCGGCGAGGCTGATGCGTACGCGGGCGCACGCGGTGTCGAGGACGTCGACGGCTTTGTCCGGCAGCTGACGACCCGCCAGGTAACGGGCAGACAACTCGGCCGCCGCAACCACCGCGTCATCGCGCAGGTAGATGCCGTGGCTCTTCTCGTAAACCTGAGCCAGGCCACGCAGGATGGTCACCGTTTCGCTGACGGTCGGTTCGTGCAGCTGCACCGGTTGGAAACGACGGGCCAGGGCCGGGTCTTTTTCGAAGTACTTCTTGTACTCCGCCCAAGTGGTGGCGGCGATGGTGCGCAACTCGCCACGGGCCAGGGCTGGCTTGAGCAGGTTGGCCGCGTCGGAACCGCCGGCGTTGCCGCCCGCGCCGATCAGTGTGTGAGCTTCGTCGATGAACAGGATGATCGGTTTCGGCGAGGCTTTGACTTCGTCAATCACGCCTTTGAGGCGGCGTTCAAACTCACCTTTGACGCTGGCGCCGGCCTGCAACAGGCCCATGTCCAGCGACAGCAACTCAACGCCTTTCAAGACTTGCGGCACTTCACCGGCGGCGATGCGCGAGGCCAGGCCTTCGACGATGGCGGTTTTGCCGACGCCGGCTTCACCGACCACGATCGGGTTGTTCTTGCGGCGACGGGCGAGGATGTCGACCATCTGCCGGATCGCACCATCGCGGCACAGCACCGGGTCGAGTTTGCCGTCGCGGGCTTGTTGGGTCAGGTTGTGGGTGAAGCGCTGCAACAGCGATTCGCCGGGCACCGCGGGTTTGCCCGTGGCCGGTTGTTCTTTCTGCGACAGGGCGAATTCTTTCAGGCGCTCGATGTTCAGTTTGGCCAGCAATGATTGGTAGCGGCTGCCGGCGTAGCGCATCGGGTTGCGCAACAGTGCGAGGATCAACGCGGCTTGCTCGACCTGGCTCTGGCCCAGTTCAAGGTTGGCCACCAGCAACGCGTCTTGCAGCCACTGCACCAGTTCCGGGGCGAACACCGGGTTGCGCGAAGCGCTGTGCTCGACCCGCGATTGCAACGCGGCGCTGAGCTCACCGGCATCGACTTCGGCGTCTTGCAGCGCGCGTGCGAGCAAGCCTTGCGGGCGCTCCAGCAAGCCCAGCAGCAAGTCTTCGACGAGGATCTTGCTGCCGCCACGGGCGACACAGCGTTCGGCCGAACTTTCCAGGTCACGACGGGTTTCGGCGTCCAGCGCCTGGATAAGTTGTTGCAGGTCTACGTTGATCATTGGTCATCTGTCCTTAATGAATTTTGCTGCCCAGGGTCACCACGCCGTCCGCTTTTTCGCGGCCGAGCCAACTGGTCCATCCCAGGCGACAGGCGTTTTGCTCACCGATGCGCAGTTCGCGGATTTCTTCCTGGCGCAACACCAGGCGAATGTCGTAATCGAGCGGGTCACGCAGGGTGAACCGCACCAGCGCACAGAGCGGCTGGTAGCCAAAACCGATCGGCAGGAATTCGTGGAAGCGTTGCCAGTCGAGTTCGCGGATGTGGATGCGGAACTTACCGCTGCGGTCGCGCACGTGTTCACCCAGCACCAGGTCTTCACCGAGCAGGCTGTTGGCGCGGCCCAAGCGATTGCGCTGCTCGTCGAGGATTTCGACGCGACGCTCGATGCACTGCTCGATGGTCAGTTCGGCGTGTTTGAAGTAGTAACGCAGCACCGCTTCGATCAGCGCCGCCGAGTGCGCCCGCAAGCTGAGCAAGCCGAGGTACGGCAGCAGGCGTTTCCAGTTCAGTTCCTTGGCCCGGCGGATCTCTTCGCCACCGAGGCCGATCAATGCAAACAGCTGCGACGAAAACGGGTCGAGGGCGCCGCTCTGGAAGCTTGCGCGGTAGCGGTATTTTTTCCAGATCGGCAGCATCAGCCGTTGCAGGCGATGGTGAAACAGGTCGAGAAAGTTGCGGGTCGGGTTGCCGTCTTCGCTATCGCCCAGGGCCTGTTCGCCGTAGAACGCCGGCAGCGGCGAACCGGAACCGACCAGGCCGATCAGGTTGAAACGCAGACGCGCGCGCATCTGCCCGTGCTCTTCGAAAAACTCCACGCGATCGACGTCACTGCCGGGAAAACCCAGGCTCGGATTGGCCTGGAATTCCAGCTGGTCATACAGATCGTCTTCGCTCAGGTACGGGTGCGCCTCGCGCAGCCGGTCAACCACCAGCAGCACGGCCTGAAACAGCGAGTACTCGCGTATTACCCGGGTCAGCCCGCTTAAAGCAGGGGTTGCAGACCCATACGTGGTGTCCATTGGTACACCTCTCCCTGTGTGCTTTTTACTCGCAGCTCGTGGTACGAGTTGAGACTGGCGTAAAGCGCGAAAAACTCGTTAAGAACCGAAGCGAAAACGAACAGGTCGCCCTCGCCGATATACCCTTCCGGGTCGATGGTCAGCTCGGTGCGCAACCCGCGTACCGGCAACCCTCGGTGCAAGCGGTCGACGTGTTGGTGCTTGATCGACTTGAGCCCGCCCAGCAGGCGCTTGCTGACTTTTTCAGCGTGTTGGTCGTAGTAGCGCGGCAGGTCGTAGGTTTCGAGAATCACCTTCAACGCATTGACGTCGGCCAGCGACAGATAGTTAAGCGACATGTTGCTGATCAGCTTCCAGAGGAAGTCACGGTTCAGCGGCGGCGCATAACTGGGCGTGGCCGGGGTGATGTTGCGGAAACTGAGGAACTCCGGCGTCTCTTCGCAGGCCATGCAGATGTCGCCGAGCTTGAGCTTGCGCGGCAGGTTCTGGTTGGTGCACATCAGCTCGATCGACAGGGTTTCGTGGGCTTCGGTGTGACGGATGCCGAAGCTCAGGTACGTGTCGAGGCCGTCGTGCAACGAGGACGAACGCTGGCGAATGCTGTAGTGCGGACGGCTGTTGGGCACGTCGAAACTCGGGTCATGCTCGAACGATTCGAACGGCACGTACTCCTGATAACCAAGGCCGCCGGGCTTCCAGCCGGTGACGGTTTCCACCGAAAACACACCGCAGTTCTCCAGGTCGTACTCGGCCGGCAGCAGCAGGTATTCGTCCTGTTTTCCATCGAGGCGGATCGGCAGTGCATCGTGCTTGAACAGGTTGACGATCGGCGTGCAATAGAGCTTCACGTTGTCCAGCGTCGGGCGCAGGCGCTGGATACCGCTCTTGCGAATATCGAAGCGCAATTCGAGGCCGCGCATCTGCTTCAGCGTGTCTTCCGGCAGCGCCTTGAGAATGTCCAGACCGTTGACGTCGACGAACAGGAATTTGTCCTGGAAGGCGAAATATTCCTGCAAGTAGCGGTAGCCACGGAAGGTGTTCAGCGGATACGGGATCAACGCCTCTTCTTCTGCGAAACCCACCGGCTGCACGCGGTCGCCGGGCATCTTGAAGGCCATTGGCGTGCCGTTGACGCCGTTGATGGGCTTGCCGGCGCCATCCAGCGGGATCAGCTCGATGCCTTCCAGGTTGCGCAACAGGCTCAGGTAAAGCATCTGGCTGATGTAGCGCTCACCGGCGAAGTGCAGACGCAGACGGCTCAGTTCCAGTTCACCAAGGTGACCGTCAGCGCTCATCTCCAGGCGCAGGCTCAACAGCGAACCGTCGCCTTTCACCGAGTAATTCAGCGCGGCCAGATCCAGCGGCAAGACTTCGGTCGGGTAGCAAGTGCGGAAGCGGCAACGCACGTCATCGATCGGCACGCTTTCCACCGGCGTATCACGCTCGACCATCAACGCCGGGCCCGAACGCTTCAACGGGTCGAACTGCAAAATGCTGAACGCCGGCAGCGGCCGCATGTAGTTGGGCCACAGCAGGTGCATCAGCGAATGGCTGAGTTCGGGTAACTCGTCGTCGAGCTTCTGACGCAGGCGGCCGGTCAGAAACGCAAAGCCTTCCAGCAACCGCTCCACGTCCGGATCCCGCCCGGCCTGGCCGAGGAAAGGCGCCAACGCCGGGCTACGCTCGGCGAATCGACGACCTAACTGGCGAAGTGCGGTGAGTTCGCTTTGGTAGTAGTGGTTAAAGGACATTTCTAGTTGCCTGATTTTGGGTTCGTGTGAATTCGCTAAGTTCGTGACTGCCGACTGCTACTGCTGATCCCTGACTACAGCTCTTGGCGGAAAAATCTTTTGACAACTTGATAAATAACTATTGTGACGATCGAACAGAAATACCCCGCAACCAACAAATAAGGTATATATGCCAACCATTCAACCATTAGCCTGAGACCCGCCAAGTGGCCACTGACTAAATAAATCACGCCGTACAAAAACCACGGCGCGGCATAGAAGGGTATAAAAATAACCGGAGCCCAACATGCGAGCCGGACGACTTCACGCTCGGTTTTTCGATCAATGACTCGCGATGCCAAAAATGCAAATATGAAATAAGCACCCACGCCAAAAGCCAATATGAACATATGAAAAAACTGCTTCCACCCTCCGAAGGGTGTTACAGGAGGCAATAGAGTGTCCGCAATAAATAACAGCGGCAACAAAATGGCGGGCATCCATACTGCCCACTTGAAATAGCTGGAATAGGTCATTTTACAGCGGGCTCGTTTTGGGCATCTCATGATGCTAGGGAGAGCCCACTTTTTCGTCCCTTGTTTTCTCTTTATTGGCTCGCACAGAGCCCCCCGCGTCAGATAAACCATCAGTTATCCATGATTTCATAAGGGGTGTTACTAATTAAGAAACTTGCCCAGTGAGCCTTCCAATTTGGAACAGACAACGTAAAAGTCCGGCGATCCTTGTCAAAATCAATCCATGTAACTCCGACAATGTCTTTATCTTCAAATGACTGCATATCCAGAGACGTCTCCGACGTCAGCGGCGTTCGATAAACTTGACTGGAGTTTTTCTTGTCAACAAACCGCAGATACACCATGCCTGACGCCCCCAACAGCCAACTGGCCCGAACCGCCTCGACTTGATAATCGCCTGAAGGACTGGCAAACGACACATAAGGAGCACGGGTCAACTCGTTATTGACTACAAACAGGCCGGCGCACACCACAACTATCAGAGTGGCAAACGCTTTAATCGATCTTCTGGAATTATTCATTTGACCAGAATCTCGATCGGCGCAGCAGAAACGCTTTCATATAGGACGTCAGAATAAACACGGAAATCCCCGCCTTTCTGATTTTCTTGCCGATATTTTTGAAAGTCGCTGTTCTGCACTAACATATAGTGCTTTCTTCCCAACTCATCATAAGCCGCTTGCTTTTCAGGGCTCATTCCGCCACGAGAGTTGAATTTCAGTCTGTTTTGTTCAAGGGTGTTGCTCGCATTCTTATTAGCCCCTTCGACAATGTCCGCCTCAATCCCGTCGAAATTCCAATAGCCCAACCCCTGGCTATACAGAGAGAGGGCATCATTGAAGTCATAGGAATCTTCAATATAAAAACCTATCCGATTCGGAAGAAAAACTACGCTCTTTTCAGTAACGACTATTTCGCCTTCCGCGAACACATGGATATTAAAATTGGCGAGGGCGGCGCGCAGTTCATTGACTTCGTCTTCACCAGACTGCTCAAACTCGATCGTTTCACTGTTCGCGTAACCAAACCTCTCTACGGCACTTGCCACACCATTGAAAGCAAATGGATAAACACCTGGCGTTCTACCGCCATAGACTGGTTTCATTTTACTTTTAATAAGATTAATCGCCGCCGGATTGTTCCATTTGGTGCGCAGACGATCGACGGACTCTTTTGCTCTGTCGAATTGAAGAGCCCAACTCATTTTCACAATACTTTCATTAATATATTCATCAGGGGCAAATTTGTGATGCCCCTTAACTTCTTCTTCCATGCCTCCGTCTTTTGTTGTGGACCAAGGCTTGCCATCAAACCACTTAAGCATCAACTCGGCCGCCACCGGCCATTCGATTTTCTTCATGGCGTCCGGAATATCGGTAATTTTAAATTGACGCACAGCGACAGTTTGTCCGGTTTGATTGCTTGCCGGCGTCATGGTTGACTTGATGGTTGTCGCTGCCATTTAAAAATCCGTCCCAGAAACATTAAGAACACCGTCGTCGACGGCACTTCCTTGTAATTTTCTTTAAGCGAGCACCACTTTGGACTGTGGTTGTATGACTAGCTCGAACTCTTCTGCCGCCGATGAAAAGATTTTTTGCGTTTTACCATCACTGCCTGTGACACCAGTGATGATCTTTCCCGAGGCAGTTTTAAGCGTGTACTCAACCCCAGCCAACGGCTTCCCGGTGTCTTGGCAATTGATCACAAAATGCTCATTAAACGGCCACTGAATCTCCACCGGCAACGGCGCCACAAACGGCACCGCCGAATGAGAATTCCCGATAATCACCGTCCCGGACCCGGCCGTAACCTTGTTGCCATGAGTCCCGACGGAATCCACCGTCGCAGCCGGTTTCCCGTTAATCAAAACCGTCGTCGCCAACCCGCCCGACATCGCACCACCACACGCCGAGGCATCGCCTTGGCGGGCGGCCGCGAGGCCGTCGAAGAACACGTCGCCGGAACCGGCGGCGATCGGATTGGTGCCATGACCGGGGAGCGGGCAAGCGGTGGGGTCGGTGACGCGTGCTGCGGGTTTGCCGGACATCGGAGTCTCCTTAGTTGACCTTGACCTGACCGCTGCCATCCAGGCGCGCGGCGAAACTGACCTGGCGCTTGAAACCATCAACTTCCAGCAGGCCTTCGATGCTGAAGGACAGGCGAAGCTGATCGTGGTCACGCGGCAGGGAAATGACACGCACATTGCTCAGGCGTGGCTCGTAGGCTTCGATGAAATTTTCGATGGCCAGACGGGCCTGACTCAGGGAGTCGTGCAGGCTCAGACGCATGTCATTGAGATCGGGTAGCCCGTAATCGGACAGCGTTTGCACGCTGCCCGCACGGGTGCTGAGCATCTTGGCCAGATGGGCAGCCACGGACGCCATGGCGGAGACCTCGCGGCTCCAGCCGACGCGTTTGTCCGCGTCGCCACCCAGGCGTTCGAAAAGGCTGCCGTATCCAGTCATGAGTTAGCTCCGCTTACTCTTTGTCCAGCTTGCCAACCAGCGACAGGGTGAAATCGGCACCCATGTACTTGAAGTGCGGGCGCACGTTCAGGCTGACGCGGTACCAGCCAGGCTCGCCTTCAACATCGCTGACGATGATCTGGGCAGCGCGCAGTGGACGACGGCCACGGACTTCGGCACTTGGGTTTTCCTGGTCGGCCACGTACTGGCGGATCCACTTGTTGAGTTCCAGCTCGAGGTCGGTACGTTCTTTCCACGAACCGAGTTGCTCGCGCTGCAGCACTTTCAAGTAGTGAGCCAGGCGGTTGACGATCATCATGTACGGCAGTTGGGTGCCGAGCTTGTAGTTCAGCTCTGCTGCCTTGCCTTCTGCGCTGATGCCGAAGAACTTCGGCTTCTGCACCGAGCTTGCGGAGAAGAACGCCGCGTTGTCGGAGCCTTTGCGCATGGTCAGGGAGATGAAGCCTTCCTCGGCCAGTTCGTATTCACGACGGTCAGAAACCAATACTTCGGTAGGAATCTTGGTTTCGATTTCGCCCATGCTTTCGAAGTGGTGCAACGGCAGGTCTTCAACCGCGCCACCGCTCTGCGGGCCGATGATGTTCGGGCACCAGCGGAATTTGGCGAAGCTGTCGGTCAGCTTGGTGCCGAACGCGTAGGCGGTGTTGCCCCACAGGTAGTGCTCGTGGCTGTTGGCGACGGTTTCTTTGTACACGAACGATTTGACCGGGTTTTCTTCCGGGTCGTACGGGTTACGCAGCAGGAAACGCGGCACGGTCAGGCCAACGTAACGGGAGTCTTCCGACTGGCGGAAGCTCTGCCATTTGGCGAATTGCGGGCCTTCGAAGTGATCTTTCAGATCCTTCAGGTCCGGCAGACCGGTGAAGCTTTCCAGACCGAAGAATTTCGGGCCGGCCGCGGCGATGAACGGCGCGTGCGACATGCAGGCAACGCTGGACACGTACTGCATCAGTTTCACGTCCGGCGAACTTGGGGACATGAAGTAGTTGGCGATGATCGCGCCAACCGGCTGACCACCGAACTGACCGTACTCAGCGGTGTAGATGTGCTTGTACAGGCCAGCCTGCATCACTTCCGGCGAATCTTCGAAATCGTCCAGCAGGTCTTCTTTGGAGACGTTGAGGATTTCGATCTTGATGTTTTCGCGGAAGTTGGTGCGGTCGACCAGCAACTGCAGACCACGCCACGACGATTCCAGAGACTGGAAGGCCGGGTGGTGCAGGATTTCGTCCATCTGGCGGCTGAGCTTGGCATCGATCTCGGCGATCATGCGGTCAACCATGGCCTTCTTGACTGGCTCACCGTTGTTCTGCGGCTTGAGCAGCTCTTCGATGAAGGCCGACACACCGCGCTTGGCGATGTCGTAGGCTTCGTCGTCCGGCGTCAGGCGGGTTTCGGCGATGATGCTGTCGAGAATGCTGTATTCGCCGTTCTCTTTGCTCTTTTGCTGTGCTGCGCTAGTGCTCATTGTGTTGGCTTCCTTGGCTGATGGAGACTCAGGCGTCCTGGGCTGCGGCGTTCAAGCCCAGCTCACCCAGTACGCGACCGCGGGATTCGTCGTCGGCGAGCACGCCTTCGATGGCTTTGCGGAACGCAGGCGCGTTACCCAGCGGACCTTTGAGGGCCACCAGCGCGTCGCGCAGTTCCATCAGTTTTTTCAGCTCAGGCACTTGCTCGACCAGGCTGGCCGGGTTGAAGTCCTTCATCGAGTTGACGCGCAGTTTCACGGCCAGTTCTTCAGTGTCGCCTTCTTCCTGAAGACGGTTCGGTACGCTCAACGTCAGCTGCAGCTCTTGCTTGGCCAGCACTTCGTCGAAGGTCATCTTGTCGATGCTGATCGGCTTGCGATCTTCGACTTTACGTTCGTCCTTGCGGTGGGTGTAGTCACCGATTGCCAGTAGTTTCAACGGCAGTTCAATCTCTTCCTGAGCACCACCGGTGGCAGGTTTGAAAGTGACGTTGATGCGTTCCTTGGGGGCTACCGAGCCTTCTTTGGCCATGGCTATTCTCCTTGCGGTTGTGGCCCTGGGGCCTATTCGAGTACCACTTCGAGATCGAGGTGGCACAGCCTGCGATAAATCTCTTCCTTGCGTTCACGTACGGCATGGTTCTGCGGTAACAACTCGCAGCAGCTATGCAATAAATGCAGCACTTCCAGCGCAAGATCGGGCTCCCAGGCGTTCAGGCCTGAGTCCTGTAATGTTTGGTCCAGGGTTTCGAGTTGGGTCTTGGCCAGTTCGTATTTCTTGGCCATGAAGCACAGCCGCGCGAGGGCGAACTGCCAGAAGAATCGGACCCGTCCGCCGTGGGCGCTCTGCAAGCCTTGCTTGAGGATCTGCACGGCGGCCTTGAGGCCGTCCTTGCGCAGGATCGGCAAGACTTCTTCCAGGGCCAGTTCCCAGGCCGGCTGGCTGTCGGCGACTTCGACCTTGCGCGGCGCACTGGCGCTTTGCAGGTGCGGCATGACGTGGGCGCTGACCCAGGCGCGGGTCGCCGGATCGGCAAACGGGGCGCCGTCATGGAAACGCAATTCGATGATGCCGGGCAGGCGCTGAATCAAAAGCGCGAAGTGGATTTCCACTTCGCGCATAGCCATCTCGGCGTTGAGCCCCTGGAGGCACTCCCAGACCATTCGCTGGCCATCGAACCAGAACGGCGCCTTCGCCAGGCTCGCCTCCAGTTCCACCAGCAGGTCAGCGTATTTGGCCTGGTCGTAACGGTCCTGATAGGCCTTGAGCTTGTCGGCTGGCAAACCACGCAGAACGGTGATCTGCTCGGCGTTGCGCTCGGGCACCGCGTCGATGGGCAACCACAACAGTGTGCGATTGAGGCGCAAGGCGCGCAGGTCGGTGGCTTTCTGCTTGAGCCACCAGGCACACAACGGTCGCGCGCTTTCCTGCTGGGCACGCAGGGCCTTGTGGGCTTCTTTCTCGTTATCGATCGGTGCGCCGGGGGTGAACAACTGCGTGGCAGCCTGTTTGACCTGGGCCACCGCGGCGCCCACCACACCCGGTTCGGGCTGGTTGTCGGCGGCGCGCTGAACCATGTTTTTCAAGCGGCGGGAGATCGGCAGCAGCAACGGCGCATCATCGCCCAAGTGCTCGGTGCAAGCGGCATCGAGACCCTCAAGGTGTTCGACCAGCCGCCGGAACATCGGCAACTGCTCTTTGATCGCGACGTTTTCGGTCAGCACCTGCTCAAGACGCGGTACCAGCCAACTGATGGCAGCGGAGCGGGTGCGGGCCTTGTTCGGGTGGACTTCGGCCCAGTGGCTTTCGCACAGGTAGTGCAGCAAACCGAGGCCGGCCAGCAGCCCTTGAAAGGATTCGCGCTGGTACAGCGCCCAGGTCAGCCAGGCGCCAACCCGCAAGTCCTTGGACTGGGTGCGCAGCAGGTTTTCACTGTTTTCGCGGATTTTCAGCCAGTCGATCTGACCGCTTTCGTGCATGGACGAGGCTTTGCCCAGCTCGCTTTCCAGCACCTCATATTCGCTCGAAAAGCGAACGTCCTCGCCCGCGAAATTCTCTTTGGAAACAGAGGCTTTTGCGAGTTCGAGGTAATGAGCGGAAAGTTTGCTTGAGTAGGACATCCATGGCCTTTAATTAGGATTACAGTCATACGTCTATTGGAGTTCCAACGACGCGAGACAGAATCAAAGAGCTGCGATGAGTCTCATCCAATTGAGTTCGTGCTCTTTCAAGTGCGCGCATCGTACTCACGATGATGGCCACTAGCAAGCATCTGATTAAACAACGAGACGAAGCGTCTCTATTGCACGCAGGAGAATTCCTTATATATCGCAAGGGATTCCCTGATATCAGTTTAATGTTTCCTCACCCGGCGTATCGATCGGAAACCACCGACTTAGAGCCATCACTGTCAATCACCCGCGGTCGCTGCCGATTGAATCGCTGCCACGCGTCTGAATCATGACAACAATAAAAAATATTAAATGTAGGAGGCTTCCGAAAGGCGCTGTCATATTTCAACAAATTGGAGCGACAACAGTCTGTATGAAAAGTGCCATCACGGTGATGGCACCCCATTCACAAAACAAAGTTCCACATTGGAACTTTCGGTATCGCGGAAATTTCATATCGGGATTTAAGGAGTGCCAACATTTACGATGGTTAAACACCACTCGAAAGCGCTTGTTTAAAACGCCTCAAGGTAACGTCCTGCAAGCTACAACACCTTGCGCCGTTGCCTACGGCTACGCCAGAATCCGCCGGCTTGTGCGCCTTGGGGTCGGTCGGTAATTTGGTTCCTGTCACTGCCCATCAGTGATCGGGTTTAGTCGCTCGCTGGTAATTGAAGTTGCACAAGCTTCTGTCAGACAGGTATTTCCTACCTGCATTTGATGGTGGCTGTGCGTAGGGCACCTTCGGGTGCGCCGGCTTCTTCAATTCCCCGGTCCGACTAACCTGCGTACAGCTGCCACCCCTTCGTTTAGTCGGCGAAGTGTTGTCAGCATCATTCAAGGAATTGAAGATCATGTTCAAGGTCACACCCAACCCACCCGACACCGATCCGGTCTCTCCCTACGAAAGCCCCGATTCAAACAAACTCAGCGAAGCCGCCGAGCGCGCCCTCGACCATCACTTCCCGCCAGCCGACCCCAAACCACCAAAACGCAACGGCCAGCTCTTCAGCGTCTGCCCGGGCATCAACCCTGAAACCCTTCTCGCCAATGCCTCGGAAGATTTGCTGTCCATCAGCGCCATCGCCGCCAACCTCGCCGACGATGTGGACGGTTCCCGCCGCTCCGTAGCCCTGGCGCTCAGCCGCATGGCTGACGGCGTGCATTTGTTGGTGGAGCGAACACTGGATCATCTGGATGAACCCGAGATGGCGGCGATTTTCGCCAAGCAACAAACCCGCGTCACCTAAACCGCCACCCATAAAAAAATGGGCACCCAACCAAGTTGGCGTGCCCATTTTTTATCCCGCTCACCCGCTACGCGGGAAGTCGGTGCGTGTTACGGATTAACGCTGTCTTTCAACGATTTGCCTGGCTTGAACGCAACAGTGTTGCTGGCCTTGATTTTGACGGGCTCACCGGTTTGCGGGTTTTTGCCGGTGCGGGCACCGCGGTGGCGTTGCAGGAAGGTACCGAAGCCCACCAGCGTAACGCTGTCCTTGCGGTGCAGAGCGCCGGTGATTTCTTCGAGAACGGCGTTGAGAACGCGGTTGGCCTGCTCTTTGGTGAGGTCTGCTTTTTCAGCAATTGCAGCGGCGAGTTCTGGTTTACGCATTAGTGAAGCCCCTTTGACGGTTTTTTGTTGTTATGTCCGTGCTGTTCTCGTTGGAACAGCGCCCAAAGCGCCGCAGATGCTCTACTCTGCGGCAGACGGGAGTGAGGATGGCACGCAGCGAAGAGCCGCGCCAGTCTCGGCGCGACCTTTGTAAGGGCAAAAGAGGGGTGATTCCGACAGAACGTCCGGTATTTACGCCAGCAGTGCCGGAAGCTCTTTGTTCAGGGCCAGTTTTTCCATCACGGCCGCGCCTGTCAGGGCATAACCCAGCAGTTTGCCGCTGGCATCGCGGCACAATACTTTGATGTCCGCGCCCTGCCCTTCGACCGTCCAGACGCCCTCCAAACCCCGTGGTGGCGGTGAAACCACCAATGGGCAGACCGGCGTTTTAACGGTGATGGGCATCGGGCCATAACTCACCGCCGTCGGGTTTCCGGCGAGGGTCTGGGCCAGCGCTCTCGCACAGCTCATGAGGGGCATCACGTACAACAGATTCAGCCCATCGACTTCGGCGCAGTCGCCCAAGGCATAGATATTGGCGTGGGAGGTTTTCAGGTGGCGATCGACCACTACGCCGCGATTGACCTGCACACCGGCCGCAGCCGCCAGGTCGATGCGCGGACGCAGACCAATGGCCGACACCACCACATCGCAAGGAATCACCTGGCCATCGGACAGATGCGCTTCCAGTCCGTCAGCAACGCGCTGCAAGCGATTGAGCACCGGCCCGAGGTGGAAGCGTGCGCCCAGGCTTTCCAGCCCGGCCTGGACTGCAGCGGCTGCCGCCGGGTGCAACAGGGTCGGCATGATCTGCTCGCACGGTGCAACCAGTTGCACCTCGTAGCCACCAAGGATCAGGTCGTTGGCGAACTCGCAACCAATCAGGCCGGCACCGAGCAACAACACCCGACGCTTGCCGGCCGCCGCTGCGCGAAAGCGCGCGTAGTCTTCCAGGTCGTTGATCGGGAAGACTGCGTCAGCCGCATCGCCTTCGATCGGCACTCGCACGGTTTCCGCGCCCCAGGCGAGGATCAGGTCACGGTAAAACACCGCCTCCTCACCGATCCACAAGCGCTTGTGGCCAGGGTCGATGCCGCTGATGCGCGTGTGTGTACGCACTTCGGCCTTCAACTGCTCGGCCATGGTGCCGGGTTCGGCCATGCTCAGGCCGTCGGCGTCTTTGTTTTTGCCGAAGCCGGTGGAGAGCATCGGCTTGGAGTAGGAGCGTCCGTCATCTGCAGTAATCAGCAGCAGCGGGGTTTCGCCATCGAGTTTGCGAAACTCCCGGGCCAGGTTGTAGCCAGCCAGCCCGGTGCCGACGATCACGACAGGTGCGTTCATTCCTTACTCCTCTATATGTCTTAGTTGATTTCGATCATTTCGAAATCCATCTTGCCGACGCCGCAGTCCGGGCACAGCCAGTCTTCCGGCACGTCCTGCCACTGCGTGCCCGGCGCAATGCCGTCATCCGGCCAGCCGTCGGCCTCGTTGTAGATCAGGCCGCAGACCACACATTGCCACTTTTTCATTCACGTACATCCTCAAGATTCAGGCTTTTGCCGGCGCGAACGGTCGATGGTTGGAGCGCTGCCGTCCGGCTCAGCGCGTTTTGTACTGATCGGGCCCGGCAGATGCAAGCCTGTTCGACGCAATGGCCGGCCGGATCAATCAAAATCGCAGGCTGACATGGTAAGCTCGCCGCCTCATTTGCTGCCAATAATGACTCACTGTGCCGCACTCAAAATCCTCTGCCGCGACCCCGCTTTGGCTCCCTCGAAGCCAACTGACGCCCCTCCCCGACACGTCTACCCTCGACTGGCTGTTCGATGAAAGCTCTTTGACCCGACGGCTGATCCGTTTGTCGAATGACGGTTTCAGCGTCACGCCACTCTTCGAAGGCTGGCAACCGCTTCGCGCCGACGAATGTGCCGCGCTGGACCTGGCCGAAGGCAGCGAAGGCTGGGTTCGCGAGGTGTATCTGCGCGGCCACGGCGAAGCCTGGGTATTTGCGCGCAGCGTGGCAGCGCGCAGCGCGTTGCAGGGCGACGGATTGCACATGGACGAATTGGGCAGCCGCTCCCTGGGCGAATTGCTGTTTTGCGATCAGGCGTTTCAACGGCGCGTCATTGAGGTTTGTCACTATCCTCAGGAGTGGCTGCCGATGGAGTCCCGGGCACCTGAACTGTGGGGCCGCCGTTCGCGTTTCGACCGCGGCGCCTTGAGCGTGCTGGTGGCCGAAATTTTCTTGCCGACCTTGTGGAACGCTACCCGCGCCCATCCGGAGAACTGCTGATGTATCAGAGCCTGCTCAAGTCCCTGAATCGCTTGAATCCACGGGCCTGGGATTTCATTCAGCTGACCCGCATGGACAAACCGATCGGCATTTATCTGCTGCTGTGGCCGACGCTGTGGGCACTGTGGATCGCCGGTAAAGGGTCGCCCTCCCTGGCCAATATCGTCATTTTCGTCCTGGGCGTGGTGCTGACCCGCGCCGGCGGCTGCGTGATCAATGATTGGGCAGACCGCAAGGTCGATGGCTACGTGAAACGCACCGAACAGCGGCCATTGGTGAGCGGCAAGATCAGTTCCAAAGAAGCGCTGGTGTTCTTCGCACTGCTGATGGGCGTGAGTTTCCTGCTGGTGTTGTGCACCAATGCGGCAACGGTCTGGCTGTCGTTCGGTGGTTTGGCACTGGCCCTCACTTACCCGTTCATGAAGCGCTACACCTATTACCCGCAAGTGGTGTTGGGCGCGGCGTTCTCTTGGGGCATGCCGATGGCGTTCACCGCCGAGACCGGTGAACTCCCGGCGGCGGCGTGGTTGCTGTGGATCGCCAATCTGATGTGGACCGTCGGCTACGACACTTATTACGCGATGACCGACCGCGACGACGATTTGAAGATCGGCGTGAAATCCACGGCGATTCTGTTTGGTGATGCGGATCGGATGATCATCCTGATCCTGCAAGGGTTGGCGTTGGGTTGCCTGCTGCTGGCCGGGTCGAAATTCGAGTTGGGCGGCTGGTTCCACCTGGGATTGCTGGCGGCGGCGGGCTGTTTTGCGTGGGAGTTCTGGTACACCCGCGGCAAAGACCGGATGCGTTGCTTCAAGGCGTTTCTGCACAACCATTGGGCCGGGTTGGCGATTTTTGTCGGGATCGTGCTGGATTACGGACTGCGTTGATGGACACGCTTTTATGTAGCAGCTGCCGCAGGCTGCGTTCGGCTGCGCAGCAGTCGTAAAGTCTGTTTATGCGGTGTATCAGATGAACCGCGTGCGCAGGATTTACGACTGCTTCGCAGCCGGACGCAGGCTTCGCCAGCTGCTACAGGTTTACATCTTCGGCCCTTGGAGGATGTGCCACTTGTCCATTTTCTTGTCGCCGGTCATGTCTCCTGGCTTCTTGTCTTGAACGAAGTAGTACAGCGGCTTGCCATCGAACGCCCACTGCATCGTGCCATCGTCACGCTCGATGACGGTCCACTTTTTGCCATCGCCCTTGTCGGCCGCAGTGGCTTTCAGCGGCGGCCAGTTTTCTGCGCACTTGCCGGTGCACGCCGACTTGCCGCCAGTGTCGTTGTCAAAGGTGTACAACGTCATGCCCTTGTGGTCGACCAACATGCCGTCTTTAACCATGCCCGGATCTTCGGCGAAGGCCATTGTCGGCAGCGTTAGCGCGGCAGTGACCAGCAGCGCCTTCCAGGATTGAGCGATGTGCTTCATGGAAACCTTCCTTTTGTGGTTGTCAGGATTCGGACTTAGAGCTTAGTTCAGGATCATGACAATCGCCGGGCGACTAAAATACTGTCACACGACTGCAATAATTCCGTTATCTAATGCGGCGCAAGACAGTTAAATGACAAGAGGATTAAGGCATGGTTGGCAGGAGCATTCTGATCGTCGACGACGAAGCGCCCATTCGCGAAATGATCGCCGTTGCGTTGGAAATGGCCGGCTATGACTGCATGGAGGCTGAGAACTCGCAGCAGGCCCACGCCATCATTGTCGACCGCAAGCCGGACCTGATCCTGCTCGACTGGATGCTGCCCGGCACGTCCGGCATCGAACTGGCCCGACGCCTCAAGCGCGATGAGCTGACCGGGGACATCCCGATTATCATGCTCACCGCCAAGGGTGAAGAGGACAACAAGATCCAGGGCCTGGAAGTCGGCGCCGATGACTACATCACCAAGCCTTTTTCCCCTCGTGAGCTGGTTGCGCGCCTGAAAGCCGTGCTGCGCCGTGCCGGTCCTACCGATGGCGAGACACCGATCGAAGTCGGCGGCCTGCTGCTGGACCCGATCAGCCACCGCGTGACCATCGACGGTAAACCCGCCGAGATGGGCCCGACCGAATACCGTTTGCTGCAATTCTTCATGACCCACCAGGAACGTGCCTACACCCGCGGCCAGTTGCTGGATCAGGTCTGGGGCGGCAATGTGTATGTCGAAGAGCGCACCGTCGACGTGCACATCCGCCGCCTGCGCAAAGCCCTCGGCGATGCTTACGAAAATCTGGTACAAACCGTGCGCGGCACCGGCTACCGGTTCTCCACCAAGGCCTGATCCGGACCTTTCCCGCCCGACAAGCTGACAAGGACGCGCGTTCAAGTGAACCAAAACTGGCATGGCACCCTGATCCGCCACATGCTTTTACTGGTGACCGGTTGCCTGGTGATCGGCCTGATTACCGGCTACTACGGCTGGAGCCTCGCCGCGGGCCTGGGCCTTTACCTGGCCTGGACCCTCAAGCAACTGCTGCGACTGCACGAATGGCTGCGCCTGCACAAACCCGATGAAGCACCGCCCGATGGTTATGGCCTGTGGGGCGAAGTGTTCGACAGCATCTACCACCTGCAACGCCGCGATCAACGCGTACGCGGGCGTCTGCAAGCGGTAATCGACCGGGTCCAGGAATCCACAGCCGCGCTGAAAGACGCAGTGATCATGCTCGACAGCGACGGCAACCTTGAATGGTGGAACCGCGCCGCCGAAACCCTGCTCGGCCTCAAGACTCCACAAGACAGCGGCCAGCCGGTAACCAACCTCGTCCGTCATCCGCGCTTCAAGGAATACTTCGAGCAGGACAGCTACGCCGAGCCGCTGGAAATCCCGTCACCGATCAACGACCGTCTGCGCATTCAGCTGTACATCACCCGCTACGGCAACAACGAACACTTGATGCTGGTGCGCGACGTGACGCGTATCCATCAACTGGAACAGATGCGCAAAGACTTCATCGCCAACGTCTCCCATGAACTGCGCACGCCGTTGACGGTGATCTGCGGTTATCTGGAAACCCTGCTCGACAACGTCGAGGACGTGAACCCGCGCTGGTCCCGTGCCTTGCAGCAGATGCAGCAGCAAGGCGGGCGCATGCAGACGTTGCTCAACGATTTGCTGCTGCTGGCCAAACTGGAAGCCACCGATTACCCGTCGGACAACCAGCCAGTGGCCATCGACGGCTTGCTGCAATCGATCAAGAGCGACGCTCAGCAACTGTCCGCCCAGCGCAATCAGAAAATAACCCTGGAAGCCGACCCGACGATTCTGCTCAAGGGCAGCGAAGCCGAATTGCGCAGCGCGTTTTCCAATCTGGTGTTCAACGCGGTGAAATACACCCCGGCCGAAGGCAATATCCGCATCCGCTGGTGGGGCGATGAGCAAGGCGCACACCTGAGCGTGCAGGATTCCGGGATCGGCATCGACAGCAAACACTTGCCGCGCCTGACCGAACGCTTCTACCGCGTCGATTCCAGCCGCAACTCCAACACCGGCGGCACCGGGCTTGGGCTGGCCATTGTCAAACACGTGCTGCTGCGCCACCGCGCACGGATGGAAATCAGCAGTGTGCCGGGGCACGGCAGCACCTTTACCTGCCATTTTGCGCCGGCTCAGGTCACCAAATCCCGGGTCATCAGCGCCACCGACTGATACCGGCCGGCACGCGCCACTAGGCAATCGCACGGTCAGCCGCTACATTGGCTGACTTGTGCCTGCCCTTCAGGCGCACTTTTTTCTTTCCTTTCGAATACACGGAACCCGCAAAACTCCATCATGGACCCTTCCCCTGGCTTGACCCTCGCGACACTCTTCGCCGATTTCGGCATGATTCTTTTTGCTCTGATCCTGGTTTTGCTCAACGGCTTTTTCGTTGCGGCGGAATTTGCCATGGTCAAATTGCGCTCGACCCGGGTCGAGGCCATCGCTGATAAAAACGGCTGGCGCGGACATATCCTGCGCACCGTTCACAGTCAGCTCGATGCCTACCTGTCGGCGTGCCAATTGGGTATCACCCTCGCCTCCCTCGGCCTGGGCTGGGTCGGTGAGCCGGCGTTCGCCCATATTCTCGAGCCGGTACTGAGCGCTGTCGGCGTAGAGTCCGCCGAAGTGGTCAAAGGCGTGTCGTTCTTCACGGCGTTCTTCATCATTTCGTACCTGCACATCGTGGTCGGCGAACTGGCCCCGAAATCCTGGGCCATCCGCAAACCCGAGCTGCTGTCGCTCTGGACGGCGGTGCCGCTGTACCTGTTCTACTGGGCCATGTACCCGGCCATCTACCTGCTCAACGCCAGCGCCAACCAGATCTTGCGGATCGCCGGCCAGGGTGAACCCGGCCCGCATCACGAGCACCATTACAGCCGTGAAGAACTGAAACTGATCCTGCACTCCAGCCGTGGCCAGGACCCGAGCGACCAAGGCATGCGCGTTTTGGCCTCCGCGGTGGAAATGGGCGAGCTGGAAGTGGTCGACTGGGCCAATTCCCGGGAAGACCTGGTGACGCTGGAGTTCAACGCGCCGCTGAAGGAAATCCTGGCGATGTTCCGTCGCCACAAGTTCAGCCGTTATCCGGTGTACGACAGCGATCGTCAGGAGTTCGTCGGCCTGCTGCACATCAAGGATTTGCTGCTGGAACTGGCGGCTCTGGACCACATTCCCGAGTCGTTCAACCTCGCCGAACTGACCCGGCCGCTGGAGCGCGTTTCGCGCCATATGCCGCTGTCGCAGTTGCTGGAACAGTTCCGCAAAGGCGGCTCGCACTTCGCCGTGGTTGAAGAGGCCGACGGCAACATCATCGGCTACCTGACCATGGAAGACGTGCTGGAAGTACTGGTCGGCGACATTCAGGACGAACACCGCAAGGCTGAGCGCGGGATCCTCGCGTACCAGCCGGGCAAGCTGCTGGTGCGCGGCGACACGCCGCTGTTCAAGGTCGAGCGCCTGCTGGGCATCGACCTGGACCACATCGAAGCCGAAACTCTCGCCGGGCTGGTCTACGAAACCCTGAAACGGGTGCCGGAAGAGGAAGAAGTGCTGGAAGTCGAAGGCTTGCGGATCATCATCAAGAAGATGAAAGGGCCGAAGATCATTCTGGCCAAGGTGTTGATGCTCGATTAATACGCAGATCCGGATCCGCGTCGATCCCTTCGCGAGCAAGCCCGCTCCCACAGGTTTTGCACAGACCTTGTGGGAGCGGGCTTGCTCGCGAAGGCGTCAGAACAGGCAACACCTCACTGTTTGCCGAGCGCAAAGTTCGGCAGGCTACCCACCGGTTGATTGAACTGGTACGGGATCGACACCAGCCCCAACCCGGTATTGCGCTGCACCACGAAATGCAGGTGCGGCCCGCTGCTGTTGCCGGTATTGCCCGACAAGGCCAGCGGACTCCCCACCGACACCCGTTGCCCCTCGCGAACGCTCACCGAACCTCGCTTGAGGTGCAGGTACACGCCCATCGTCCCGTCATCGTGCAGCACCCGCACGAAATTACCCGACGGATCGGTGCCGCGCCCGGTCTGGGCATTCTCGGTTTTCACCACTACACCGCCTCGCGCCGCGATGATCGGCGTGCCTACCGGCATGGCGATGTCCATGGCGTAGCGGTTCTTTGGACCAAAGTGGCTGTATTGACCGTTGGCGCCCTGACTCAGCCGAAACGGTCCGCCGCGCCAGGGCAACGGGTATCGATAGGCCATAGCGGCCCCTGAGGGGTCGCCCAGGGAGTATTCAAATTTTGGGACATACGCGAGCGGCCTTCCGGGCTGCGAGGCTGTGAGCAGCGCCAGACGAATACTGCTGCGTGCCGGCATCACCCGGCGAATCGGTCGGCTTGGCGCACCACTGACGTTCTTCAGCCCGCCGAAGCTCAACTCGATTTCTACCGGCGCATACAAGTCATTGCGCACGTAAACGCTGTCCACGCCCTTCTTCTTCGTGATGATGAGGTACACCTGGCGCTCTAGATTCTCGACCATGCGATCACGAAAAACGAACACCTTGGAGCCCGTCGTGGGGCGGTCGCTGTAGGAGACCACGCCACTGGCGTCGGTGGACTTGTAGATCGTCATGGCCATCGCCGAGGCGGATGCCATGAAAAGACCGCAGAGAAACAGCAGGCGCGCGAGCATGGGCAAAATTCTGTCGAGTAAGGCCTGGGAAAGAGCCTAGCAGCTGCAATGGACCCAGGTAGTCGGCAGATGTTTCAAATGATCGTTCCCACGCTCTGCGTGGGAATGCAGCCAGTGACGCTCCGCGTCACAGCCGCAGGGACGCAGAGCGTCCCGAGAGGCATTCCCACGCAGAGCGTGGGAACGATCAGCCGATCAGCGGTACAGATTAAGCGCCGGGTATGAAATGCTTCTGCGCCGTACCACGTGCTATCAAACGGGAGATGTAATCGAGCTTCTGCGCATCCTGGTCGACGAAGCGGAAGGTCAGTTGCAACCAGTCGCTGTCGGGTTTTGGCTCGTGGGCGACGATGGCGTGCAGGTAGCCGTTCAGACGGGCGGTTTCGGCGTTATCGCCCTGCTCCAGGTCCAGCACGGCGCTGTCGAGCACTTGCGGCAGGGTGTCGGTACGTTTCACCACCAGCAAGGCTTCCTTGAGACTCAAGGCCTTGATCACACATTGCTGAATGCCGTTCGGCAGGCGCAGTTGGCCCTGACCACGACCGCCCGTTGGCGCCGCGGAGGACGCTGGAGGCTTGATCGGCGGGCTGTTGAGCAGACCGCGAGACGCAGCAGCAGCCGCCGGGGCTGGCGCGGCGGCGACAGGTTTGGCGAACGGGTTGACCGGCGCTGCTGCGGGCGCGACCACGGCAGCCTTGCCACCGGTCAATGCGCTCAGGGAATCGTTGCCGAACGCCGAGTTCATTTTGGTCGGCGCGCTGTTCATCAAGGTATCGAGCTTGCCGACCTTGTTCAGGGCCTGCTTGACCTTGGTCAGCAGTTGCTCGTTGGTGAACGGCTTGCTGACGTAGCCGGAAACCCCGGCCTGGATCGCCTGGACGACGTTCTCTTTATCGCCACGGCTGGTCACCATCACGAACGGCATGGTCTTGAGGTTGTCCTGCTCGCGGCACCAGGTCAGCAGCTCCAGACCGGACATTTCCGGCATTTCCCAGTCGCACAGGACCAGGTCGAACGCTTCCCGTGCCAGCAAGGCCTGAGCCTTTTTGCCGTTGACCGCGTCTTCGATCCGGATACCCGGGAAGTAGTTGCGCAAGCACTTCTTCACCAGGTCACGAATGAACGACGCGTCGTCCACGACCAACACACTGACCTTACTCATCCATCACCCCTTTAAAAAATCCCGGCAAGCATACCGCTTTGCTGATGGCACATTGCCAAAAACCTTCAGTCACGCCGGGACTTTTCGTTCGCGGGTGCTGCTTTCGAATTCATCAACCACAAACAAAAACGCCCGGCCAAAAGGCCGGGCGCTTTTCTCAGGCAATCTTACTTATCGTCAGCTTTGCCCGGAACATTAGCGGTTTCGCCACTTGTGCCTTCAACTTCTTCTTTCATGCGCTTGAGGCCCAGATGCCGCACGTCGGTGCCGCGCACCAGGTAAATCACCAGCTCCGAGATATTGCGTGCGTGGTCGCCGATCCGTTCCAGCGAACGCAGCACCCAAATGATGCTCAAGACCCGCGAGATAGAGCGCGGGTCTTCCATCATGTAGGTGGCGAGCTCACGCAACGCGGTTTTGTATTCGCGGTCGATGATCTTGTCGTACTGGGCCACCGACAACGCCAGGTCGGCGTCGAAGCGGGCAAAGGCGTCCAGTGCATCGCGAACCATGTTGCGGACCTGGTCGCCGATGTGGCGAACCTCGACGTAACCCCGCGGGGCTTCGCCTTCTTCACACAACTGGATGGCGCGACGGGCGATCTTGGTCGCTTCGTCACCGATGCGCTCCAGGTCGATCACCGACTTGGAGATGCTAATGATCAAACGCAAGTCCGATGCTGCCGGCTGACGGCGAGCCAGAATGCGCAGGCATTCTTCGTCGATGTTGCGTTCCATCTGGTTGATCTGGTCGTCGATCTCGCGAACCTGCTGGGCCAGGCCGGAGTCGGCCTCAATCAGCGCGGTCACCGCGTCGTTGACCTGCTTTTCCACCAGCCCGCCCATGGCCAGGAGGTGGCTGCGCACTTCCTCGAGCTCAGCGTTGAACTGCGCGGAGATGTGATGGGTAAGGCCTTCTTTACTAATCATGTTGGCGTCCTTGGAGCGTCCGGTAAGGTGCGGTGGACCGCAGCGTCAGTTCAGTGAGCAACAACAGCTTCCTAGCCGTAGCGACCAGTGATGTAGTCTTCGGTCTGCTTCTTCGCCGGATTGGTGAACAGGGTATCGGTGTCGCCGAATTCCACCAGTTTGCCCATGTACATGAACGCCGTGTAGTCGGAAACCCGCGCGGCCTGTTGCATGTTGTGGGTCACGATGACGATGGTGAACTTCGATTTCAGTTCGTAGATCAGCTCTTCGACTTTCAGCGTGGAGATCGGGTCGAGTGCCGAGCACGGTTCGTCGAGCAGCAGCACTTCCGGCTCCACGGCGATGGTGCGAGCGATCACCAGACGTTGTTGCTGACCACCGGACAGCCCAAGTGCCGACTCGTGCAGACGGTCTTTGACTTCGTCCCACAGCGCCGCGCCTTTCAACGCCCACTCGACGGCTTCGTCGAGTACGCGTTTTTTGTTGATGCCCTGGATGCGCAGGCCGTAAACCACGTTCTCGTAGATGGTTTTCGGGAACGGGTTCGGCTTCTGGAACACCATGCCGACGCGACGACGCAGCTCGGCGACATCTTCACCCTTACGGTAAATGTTGTTGCCGTAAAGGTTGATCTCGCCTTCGACACGGCAGCCATCCACCAGGTCGTTCATGCGGTTGAAGGTGCGCAGCAGCGTGGACTTGCCGCAGCCGGATGGGCCGATGAAGGCGGTCACGCGCTGTTTCGGGATGTTCATGCTGACGTCGTACAGCGCTTGTTTGTCACCGTAGAACAGGCTCAGGCCCGGCACTTCAATGGCCACGGTTTCCTGCTCGAGACTCAGGCTCTGTTTGTCGCGACCCAGCGCCGACATGTTGATGCCGTGGGTATGTGCTTCGTGCTGCATGGGAGGCTCCCTGTGCTAACAAATTCGGTTCGGTTGGCCGCTGGCCTCACAAAATGGGCCAGCGGTGTTGCCGTCTTGTAGGAGCAAGGCTTGCCCGCGATGGCGTCTTCAAGATCGCCATCGCCAGCAAGCTGTGCTCCTACAGGGAGCGGCGGTATTAGCTATCCAGCGCTTTGTATTTTTCGCGCAGGTGGTTACGGATGTAGACGGCCGACAGGTTAAGCGTGGCGATCACCAGCACCAGCAGCAGCGCCGTGGCGTACACCAGCGGCCGCGCAGCTTCGACGTTCGGGCTCTGGAAGCCGACGTCATAAATATGGAAGCCCAAGTGCATGATCTTCTGGTCCAGGTGAAGGTACGGGTAGTTGCCGTCCAGCGGCAGCGACGGCGCCAGTTTCACCACACCTACCAGCATCAGCGGCGCCACTTCACCGGCGGCGCGAGCCACCGCGAGGATCATGCCGGTCATCATCGCCGGGCTGGCCATCGGCAGCACGATCTTCCACAAGGTTTCAGCCTTGGTTGCGCCGAGGGCCAACGAGCCTTCGCGCACGGTGCGAGGAATCCGCGCCAGACCTTCTTCCGTGGCCACGATCACCACAGGTACCGCCAGCAGCGCCAGGGTCAAGGACGCCCAGAGCAGACCCGGCGTACCAAAGGTCGGTGCCGGCAATGCTTCAGGGAAGAACAACCGGTCAACCGATCCGCCCAATACGTAGACGAAGAAGCCCAGACCGAACACGCCGTAAACGATGGCTGGAACACCGGCCAGGTTGTTCACGGCGATGCGGATAATCCGCGTAAGCGTGTTCTGCTTGGCGTATTCACGCAGGTAAACCGCCGCCAGCACGCCGAACGGGGTCACGATCATCGCCATGATCAACGTCATCATCACGGTGCCGAAAATCGCCGGGAAGATCCCGCCTTCGGTGTTCGCTTCACGCGGGTCATCACTGAGGAATTCCCACACCTTGCTGAAGTAGAAGCCGATCTTGGTAACGGTGCCCATCGCGTTCGGCTGGTAGGCGTGTACCACTTTACCGATGCTGATTTCGATTTCTTTGCCGTTCGCATCGCGGGCCGTGAGGCTGTCGCGGTTGAATTGGGCGTGCAGGTCATTCAGACGGGCTTCGATGTCTTGATAGCGCGCATTGAGCTCAGCGCGCTCGGATTCCATGTCCGCTTGTGCGGCAGCGTCGAGCTGGCCTGCCAACTCCAGTTTGCGGCCGTGCAGACGCACACGCTCCAGACCTGCGTTGATCGCGCCGATGTCGACCTTTTCAAGGGTTTTGAGCTGCGCGGCGAGCTTGTTCACGCGTTCCACACGCGCCTGCAACTCAGGCCACGCCGCTTCGCCTTCAGCGATGACCTTGCCGTCCTGTTTGACGTTGACCAGGTAGCCGTAGAAGTTGCCCCATTCGCGACGCTCGATAGCCATGAGCTCAGTCGGGGTCGTTTGGTTAGTCAGCCACTCGCCGACAATCCACGTGAAGTCAGTGCCGTTCAAGTCACGGTTGCCGACCTTGATCAGCTCGCGGGTCATGAACTCCGGGCCCTGATCGGGCACCGGCAGGCCAGCGCTTTTCAGGCGCTCGCGCGGCACTTCTTCTTTCTGCACCACTTCGCCGATGACGAGGTGATTGGCCTGGCCCGGCACGTCGTAACTGGCGTGCACCAGGTCCGCCGGCCAGAAATGGCCCAGACCGCGCACGGCAATCACTGCCAGCAAGCCAATGGTCATGATGACCGCGATGGACACCGCGCCACCGCTGATCCAGACGCCGGGGGCGCCGCTCTTGAACCATCCTTTCAGGGAGTTCTGTTTCACAGACTTCTACCTTTCTTAAAGCGACGAGTATTTCTTGCGCAGACGCTGACGAATCAGTTCCGCGAGGGTGTTCATGATGAAGGTGAACAACAGCAGCACCAGCGCCGAGAGGAACAGCACGCGGTAGTGGCTGCCGCCGACTTCCGATTCGGGCATTTCCACCGCGACGTTGGCGGCCAGCGTTCGCAGACCTTCAAACAGGTTCATTTCCATGACCGGCGTGTTACCGGTGGCCATCAGCACGATCATGGTTTCACCGACTGCACGGCCCATGCCGATCATCAGCGCCGAGAAGATGCCCGGGCTGGCGGTGAGGATCACCACGCGAGTCATGGTCTGCCACGGCGTGGCACCGAGGGCCAGGGAGCCAAGAGTCAGGCCACGTGGCACGCTGAACACGGCATCTTCGGCGATGGAGTAGATGTTCGGGATGACCGCAAAACCCATGGCCAGACCGACCACCAGAGCGTTGCGCTGGTCGTAGGTGATGCCCAGGTCGTGGGAGATCCACATGCGCATGTCGCCGCCGAAGAACCAGGTTTCCATGTACGGGCTCATGTACAGCGAGAGCCAGCCCACGAACAGGATCACCGGGATCAGGATCGCGCTTTCCCAGCCTTCCGGCACCCGCAGGCGCAGCGATTCAGGCAGGCGACTGAAGGTGAAACCGGCGACCAGGATGCCGATCGGCATCAACAGCAGCAGGCTGAAAATCCCCGGCAAATGCCCTTCGACATAGGGTGCCAGGAACAACCCGGCGAAGAAGCCGAGGATCACCGTCGGCATCGCTTCCATCAGCTCGATCACCGGTTTGACCTTGCGGCGCAAGCTTGGGGCCATGAAGTATGCGGTGTAGATCGCCGCAGCGACGGCCAGCGGCGCGGCCAACAGCATGGCGTAGAAAGCGGCCTTCAAGGTACCGAAGGTCAGCGGAGACAAGCTCATTTTCGGTTCGAAGTCGGTGTTGGCCGCGGTCGATTGCCAGACGTATTTAGGCTCGTCGTAGTTCTCGTACCAGACCTTGCTCCACAACGCGCTCCACGATACTTCCGGGTGCGGGTTCTCCAGCAACAGTGGCTGCACCTTACCGTTGGCCTCGACGATGATGCGGTTGGCACGCGGCGACAGACCGAAAATGCCTTGGCCTTCCACCACCTGATCGACCAGCAACGTGCGGTGAGCGGTACTGTGGAAGACGCCGAGCTTGCCGGACGCGTCGAGGGCAAGGAAGCCTTTGCGACGTTCTTCGGCGGTGATTTCAACAATCGGTGCGGTGCCCATCTGGAAGGTACGAATCTGCTTCAGACGCTGTTCACCATCGGGATCGCGCGCCATGAACCACTGGGCCAGACCGCCTTTGGAATCGCCGAGGATCAGCGAGATGCCGCCCACCAGTTGAGTACTGGCAGTGATTTGCGCTTCGCCGTCTTCAAGTAGTTTGTAGCGACCGTTGAGGCTCTTGTCGCGCAGGCTGAACACGTCGGCCTGGGCGCGACCGTTAATCACGTACAGCCATTGCTGACGCGGGTCGACGAAGATGTTCTTCACCGGCTCGTTCATCTGCGGCAGATCAATACGCTTCTGCTCGTTGGTGATTTCGCCGGTCATCATGTTTTCTTCGCTGGTCAGCGACAAAACATTGAGTTGCGAACCGGTGGAGCCGACCAGCATCAGGGTCGAATCGGTCGCGTTAAGGCTGACGTGCTCCAGCGCGCCGCCCGTCTCGTTCAGTGCGATCGGCGTTTCACCGTACGGATACTCGACGGCTGGCGTAATGGTCTTCTTGCCGTCCGGGTAGCTGACTTTATAGGTATGACGGAACACCAGTGCCTGACCGTTGGACAGGCCCACCGCTACCAGTGGATGACCTGGCTGGTCTTCACCGATAGAAGTCACGCTGACGCCGGCCGGAACCTTCAGATCGACACGCTTGAGTTCAGCGCCACTGTCGATATCAAAGAACAGTGCCTGGCCCTTGTCGGAAACCCGCATGGCAACCTGGTTCTGTTCTTCCAGGGAGATCATCAACGGCTTGCCGGCGTCTTGCATCCAGGCGGGCGTGATGGCGTCTTTGGCGGTCAGGTCGGCACCCTGGAACAGAGGGAAGACGACGTAGGCGAGGAAGAAGAAGATCAGCGTGATCGCGCCGAGGACGGCAAGGCCGCCTACGAGGACGTACCAGCGGGTCAGTCGATCCTTGAGCGCGCGGATGCGGCGCTTGCGTTGCAGCTCAGGCGTATTGAAGTCAATTCGCTTGGGGGGATTTGTAGTCATGGTGGAATTGGCCAGATCAGTCATGCGCACACCCTAGCGATCCTGTATGACAGAAAGATGACAATGCAGTGACGCAACAAATCCGCCGCCCGTGGAAACTGGCAGTGGACCGAAAATTTGGGGAGGCCGGGTTACCTGCGTGGTAACCCTGAGCCGTTGTAGGAGCGAGGCTTGCCCGCGATGGTAGCGCCACGGTTTCAAAGGTGAAACGCGGCGCCCCATCGCGAGCAAGCTCGGCTCCTACGGTTTTACTTTTTTGCTACGTTGTTACCTTCTTGCAGACCCAGGTCAGCCAGTGCTTTTGCAGCAACTTTGGCTGGCAGTGGGATGTAGCCGTCTTTCACTACAACTTCCTGACCCTGTTTGGACAGAATCAGCTTCACGAACTCGGCTTCCAGCGGGGCCAGAGGCTTGTTCGGGGCCTTGTTGACGTAAACGTAGAGGAAACGCGACAGCGGGTACTTGCCGTTCAGGGCGTTTTCTTCAGTGTCTTCAACGAACTCGGTGCTGCCTTTCTTGGCCAGGGCCACAGTTTTCACGCTAGCGGTCTTGTAGCCGATGCCCGAGTAACCGACGCCGTTCAGCGAGGAGCTGATCGATTGCACGACCGAAGCCGAGCCTGGTTGTTCGTTGACGTTTGGCTTGTAGTCGCCTTTGCACAGGGCTTCTTCTTTGAAGTAGCCATAAGTGCCGGATACCGAGTTACGACCGAACAGTTGCACTGGCTTGTTGGCCAGGTCGCCGGTCACACCCAGGTCGCCCCAGGTTTTCACGTCAGCTTTGGCGCCGCACAGACGAGTCGAGGAGAAGATCGCGTCGACTTGTTCCATGGTCAGGTGCTGGATCGGGTTGTCCTTGTGCACAAACACAGCCAGGGCGTCCACGGCGACCGGGATAGCGGTTGGCTTGTAGCCGTATTTGGTTTCGAAGGCTTGCAGCTCGTTGTCCTTCATCTTGCGGCTCATCGGGCCCAGGTTAGCGGTGCCTTCAGTCAGCGCAGGTGGCGCGGTAGAAGAACCGGCAGCCTGAATCTGGATGTTTACGTTCGGGTATTCTTTTTTGTAGTTCTCAGCCCACAGGGTCATGAGGTTGGCCAGGGTATCGGAGCCGACGCTGGACAGGTTGCCCGACACACCAGTGGTCTTGGTGTAGCTCGGGATAGCAGGGTCAACAGCGGCAACCGCGTTGGCAGTCGCAACGCCAGCAGCGACAAAAGTCATTGCCGCCATCAAACGCTTCAGTTTCATGCCTTACTCCTAGCAGATAGGTGTGTTAAGTCGGGGCCAAGTATCAGCAGGCCGTGTGAACACTCTATGGCTGAAATATGACAATTAGATGAAAGGCCAGCATTCGAAACGCAGATGCCCTGCCCCGTCAAAGCAAGGTTGACAAATCAAAACTAAAATATAGCCTTGTCAACCACGAGAGGAACTCATGATCAACGACCGAATTCGCCGCGCTCGCCTACTGCGCGGCATGTCCCTGGAGGCTCTGGCGCTCCAACTTGGAGACATCACCAAGCAAGCCCTCAGCAAATATGAGAAGGGGTTAAGTATCCCGAACTCGGCGCGCCTGCTGCAAATGGCCAAAGTACTGCAGGTCAATCCTGAATACTTCTTCCGTGCGGATGCCGTTCCGCTTGCCCCCCTTGAGTTTCGCAAACTCGCGAAAATGCCGAAGTATCGCCAGATTCAGGTCGAAGAGCAGATTCGCGAGCACCTTGAGCGCTATATGGCTCTGGAGGAATGCTTCGACCCAGTCGACATCCAGACTCCAGCCACCCCGGCTCAAATGCTGCCCGTTTCTTCTATCGAAGATGCCGAGCATGCTGCCGAGTCACTCAGGAACTTCTGGGGAATTGGTAGCGACCCCATCTCCAACCTGACCGAACAGCTGGAAGAGCACAGCATCAAGGTCGCGATGCTTATGGGACCGGATGACTTCGACGGAGCCTGCGCCGCCACCAGTGACGGTCGCCACGTCTTGATTGCACTGAATGCCGAGCGACCAGGTGAACGCATACGCTTCACCGCGGCACATGAACTGGGTCATTGGGTCATGCAGTTACCCGATGATATGCCTGAACGGGATAAGGAAAACTGTTGCCATCGTTTCGCAGGCGCCTTCCTCTACCCGGCCAAAGGTGTAACCAGCGACTTCGGTAACCATCCTCGCTCACGGGTCCATCCTCGTGAGTTGTTGATCGCCAAGCGCCAATACGGGATTTCAATGCATGCAGCATTGAGGCGCCTCAAGGATCTGAACCTCCTTAGCGACAGTGGATATAAATCCCTCACCATCCAGTTCAGTGCGAACGGCTGGCGCAAGGCCGAACCCGACCCCTTGCCATGCAAACCACCGCAACGTTTTGAATCTTTGGTGTTCTGGGGGCTAGCGGAAGGGTTGATCACCAAATCCCGTGCAGCCGAACTTCTACGTAAACCAGTGAGCGCTCTTGACCCCAATTTTCTGGGCTCACTGGAGAGTGCATGAGTCTGATCTACATCAGCGATACGAATATCTGGATCGACTTCAGAAATGCCGGACTGCTGGAGCAGATGTTCAGACTGCCATTCACTCTTTGCTGCACAGATTTCGTGCTGCATGAACTCGAAGATTTCCCCCATGACGAATTGCTCGGACGGGGGTTGATTGTTGAGTCCTTCGACGAATCAGGGGTTACCAAGCTGTTCAGTCTCAAAATAGAGCACAACAACAGCTCATTAGCCGATGTGTCGTGCTATCTGCTCGCAAAAGAAACAGGTCGGCCGTTGCTCACCGGAGATGGCAAGCTGAGGCGTCAAGCGCAGAGGGATGGCTTACACGTGCATGGCGCACTCTGGTTACTCGATTTGATGGTGGAGCATCGGGTCATTCAACCGAAGCACGCCGCAGATGCTCTGGACCATATGCTTGAGCATGGAGCACGTTTACCGACGGGCGAATGTGGAGCAAGGCTTTCGCACTGGCGAAAGCCTTAACAACTGGCGGTCTAGCGCTATCGACCCTTCTTCCAGAGGTAAGCGCCCACCAGAATCCCGACACCGCAGATGATCGCCACGTAATAGGCAGGCCCCAACGGGCTTTCCTTCAGCAGCAGGGTGACAACCATCGGGGTCAGGCCGCCGAAGATGGCGTAGGCCAGGTTGTAGGAGAACGACAGCCCGCTGAAGCGCACCACCGCCGGGAAGGCTTTGACCATCACATACGGCACTGCACCGATGGTGCCGACCAGCAAGCCGGTCAAGGCGTACATCGGGAACAGCCAGTCAGGGTGGTTGAACAGGCTGTGGTAGAAGGTCCACGAACTGATCAGCAACGCAGCACTGCCGAACACGAAGACACGACCTGCACCGAAGCGGTCAGCCAGTGCACCGGAGGCGACGCAGCCCAGGCTCAGAAACACGATCGCCAGGCTGTTGGCCTGCAATGCGGTGGTTGGCGAGAAGTGGTAGACGGTCTGCAGCACGGTCGGGGTCATGAGGATGACCACGATGATGCCGGCGGACAGCAGCCAGGTCAGCAGCATGGAAATCAGGATCGCCCCGCGATGGTCGCGCAACACGGCGCGCAGCGGCACTTCTTCTGCCAGGGCCTTGCGCAGTTGCAGCTCGGCGAATACCGGTGTCTCGTGCAGCCAGCGGCGCAGGTAAACCGAGAACAGGCCGAACACGCCACCCAGCAGGAACGGAATCCGCCAGGCGTAATCCGAAACTTCGACCGGGGTGTAAATGCTGTTGATCGCGGTGGCGACCAGCGAGCCCAGCAGGATACCGGCCGTCAGGCCGCAGGTCAGGGTGCCGCAGGCGTAGCCGATGTGCCGCTGCGGCACATGTTCGGAAACGAATACCCACGCGCCCGGCACTTCACCGCCAATCGCAGCGCCTTGGATCACCCGCATCAGCAGCAACAGGATCGGCGCCCACATGCCTATCTGCGCGTAAGTCGGTAGCAGGCCCATGATCAGGGTCGGCACCGCCATCATGAAAATGCTCAGGGTGAACATCTTCTTGCGTCCCAGCAGGTCGCCGAAGTGTGCCATGACGATGCCGCCCAGCGGCCGCGCCAGGTAGCCGGCGGCAAAGATCCCGAAGGTCTGCATCAAGCGCAGCCACTCGGGCATGTCGGCCGGGAAGAACAGCTTGCCGACCACCGTGGCGAAGAACACGAAGATGATGAAATCGTAAAACTCCAGCGCACCGCCCAGGGCTGACAGTGACAAAGTCTTGTAATCGCTGCGGGTCAGCGGACGTGCGGATTGGGTTGGCTGCGCGATGCTCGAGGGCGCTGTGGTCATGGCAAGGCTTCTCTTATAGTCGGATCTGCAACCCCAACAACGCTGGCTGAGGCTTGGGCAGGTCCGGCACGATAGCAAATTGTTCGAAAAAGCACATAGAGGTGCGTAATTGACGGTCGAAATGAGAACCGGACGGTCGTCTCGGAGTCTACCGACCGATATACTCGCAATCCTGCACCTGCTTGTAAGGGGTTGCTGTGCGAAAACGTCGTTGGCACCCGCCAGCCGATTTCGCAGAGTTTCCCTTTAGGCGCCTTACGAAAAACGTGACGAACGTAGTATGTTCGGGGCTGAATCGTTTTTCCTTGAGACGGCTATTCACCTGAAGTACCAATGAGAGTCACGGGTCAGAGGCACCCCCGGCATGATAGAGCTCGAACAAGAAGATCCAATCCCGCAAGGCGACCTTGCCCTGCAAATTACCGCGCTCCCTCGCGAAACCAACGGCTTTGGCGATATTTTCGGCGGTTGGCTGGTGTCGCAGATGGATTTGGCCGGCACCGCAATGGCCAGCAAAGTCGCGGGTGGCCGCGTGGCTACGGTTGCGATCGACCGCATGGCATTTCTGGTTCCGGTGGCGGTGGGTGCTCAGCTCTCCTTCTATACCCAGGCGCTGGAAATCGGCCGCAGCTCGATTCAGATGATGGTCGAAGTCTGGAGTGACGATCCGCTGTCCAGCGAATGGCGTAAAGTGACTGAAGCTGTGTTTGTGTTCGTCGCCATCGACGGCAGCGGTCGCACCCGCTCGGTTCCGCCTAGAGCTCGTTAAACACTGCGACCTTTCTGCGGTCCATTGCAGTCATTGTTCCTGATCGAGAGTTGCCCCATGAGCACGCCCAACGTTGAAGCCGTGAAACTGGATGAACTGAACTGCTGGCGCATCCGCCACGGTCAGGCCGAACTGCTGGTTGCCCAGCAGGGCGCGCACATCCTCAGTTATCAAGTGGCCGGGGAACCGCCGCTGATCTGGCTCAACGACGAGGCAGTGTTCAAGACTGGCAAGAGCATCCGCGCCGGGGTTCCGGTGTGCTGGCCGTGGTTCGGCAATCTGCCGCGCAACCCGCAGAGCGTTCAGGCGATGCGCGTCAGCAACGAAGCGCCGACCGCCCACGGGTTGGTGCGGGCGATGGACTGGGAACTGGGCGGCATTGAAACCGAGGGCGAAAGCCTGAAGGTGGAGTTTGTTCTACCTTACCCTGAAGGCGGCTTGCCAGGCTGGCCGCATCAAGTGGATTTGAAGCTGAGCATTCGTCTGGATGAGCAACTGCATATCAACCTGACCAGCCATAACCAGGGCGCTGACAAAGTCACCATCAGCCAGGCACTGCACAGTTATTTCGCGGTCAGCGATGTACGCGATGTGCATGTCGAAGGGCTGGATGGCTTGAGTTACATCGAAACCCTGGACGACTGGAAAACTGTCACTCAGGCCGGCGATCTGCATTTTACTGGCGAGACCGATCGTATCTATCTCAATACCCCGGCGAAGCTGAGCATTGTCGATCCGGCCTGGGAACGGCGCATCGAGCTGACCAGCAGCGGTTCACGCTCGGCGGTGATCTGGAATCCGTGGATTGAACGCGCTGCGGCGTTCAGTGACATGGCCGACGATGGCTGGCAGCGGATGCTGTGCATTGAAACGGCGAATGTGATGGATGATGTGGTGACGCTGGCGCCGGGTGCGAGCCATACCCTGGGTGTCAGCATCGCCAGCAAATCTCTCTAACACGGTAAACCAATGTGGGAGCGGCGGTGCGACGATTCGACTTGCTCGCGAAGAGGCCATAACATTCAACATCATCGTTGACTGTTACACCGCCTTCGCGAGCAAGCCCGCTCCCACATTTGGTTTGTGCCAGGCCTACTGGCGCTTTACAGATCCGACTCTTTCACCACCCGCACCTTCGCCGCATCCAGCGCATACGCTGCGTCAGCCAGGTCGTTGTTGACCTTCTCGACCTTCAGCGTGCCGGTCACCCACAGCGGTGTATAGATGTCATTCAGCTTCAACCCTTTCGGATAACGCACCAACACCAATTGATTAGGTGGCGGCGGCGGCACGTGAATGCAGGCGCCCGGATACGGCACGAGGAAGAACAGCGTGCTGCGGCCCTGGGCGTCGGACTCCAGCGGCACCGGATAACCACCGATGCGGATGTTCTTGTCGTTCATCGACGGCACGGTTTTGGTCGAATACATCACCGCCGGCAAGCCCTTGCTCTGCTTCATGCCACCCTTTTCGGTAAAGGTGCCATTGGCTTCGGGGGAGTTGTGGTCGATTTCGGGCATGGCCTCGAGGGCTTTCTGGTCCGACTTGGGCATCAGTTCGAGCCAGTCGGTTTCCGGCAGTTCGCCGGCATGGGCCAAACCACTGCCCAGGAAGAGAAGAGTCAACAGAAGACGGCGCATGAAAGTGCTCGGCAAAGGATAGGACAATGTGACGATGGCAACGCCGAGCATTCTAGCCCTCTCCGGCGATGGCGCAGAGAGGGCTTTGTCACTTCAATCAGGTCCTTTTTTTGATCAGGCCGTAAATCACCAGCAATACCACCGCGCCCACCAGCGCACCGATGAAACCTGCGCCTTCGCCAGCGCGGTAGATGCCCAGAGCCTGGCCGCCATAAGTGGCCGCCAACGAACCGCCGATACCGAGCAGGATGGTCATGATCCAGCCCATGCTGTCATCGCCCGGTTTCAGAAACCGAGCCAGCAGGCCGACGATCAAGCCGATAAAGATGGTTCCAATAATTCCCATGGCATTTCCCTCTGATTGAATGGCAATGCCCAAAGCCTAGTCAGACTTTGGCATCCTGCCATCAGAGAACGGCGGCCCCTGAATGGTTCCGCCGCTGCCACATGAAACTATTCGGCGATGAGCGCTTCGACCTTGAGGATCTGTGCAGCCAACGTATCACGGTCTGCACAGCGCAGATTGGCGTGACCGACCTTGCGGCCGACCTTGAAGGCCTTGCCATAGTGATGCAAATGGCAATCGTCGATCGCGATCACTTTCTCTACCGGTGGTACAACACCGATGAAGTTGAGCATCGCGCTCTCGCCGACCTTGGCCGTCGAACCCAGCGGCAGACCGGCGACGGCCCGCAGGTGGTTTTCGAACTGGCTGCACTCGGCACCTTCAGTGGTCCAGTGACCCGAGTTATGCACACGCGGGGCTATCTCGTTGGCCTTGAGGCCACCGTCGACTTCAAAGAACTCGAACGCCATCACGCCGACGTAGTTCAGCTGCTTGAGCACACGACTGGAATAATCTTCGGCCAAGACTTGCAGCGGGTGGTCGGTGCTGGCCACGGACAACTTGAGGATGCCGCTGTCGTGGGTGTTGTGAACCAGCGGATAGAACCTGGTTTCGCCATCGCGAGCGCGCACGGCGATCAACGAGACTTCACCGGTGAACGGCACGAAACCTTCCAGCAGGCAGGCCACGCTGCCCAGTTCGGCGAACGTGCCGGCCACGTCTTCAGGCTTGCGCAGGACCTTCTGGCCCTTGCCGTCGTAACCCAAGGTGCGGGTTTTCAGCACGGCAGGCAGACCGATGGAAGCCACGGCAGCGTCCAGATCGGCTTGCGATTGAATGTCGGCGAACGCCGGGGTGGGAATCCCCAGGTCCTTGAACATGCTCTTCTCGAACCAGCGATCACGGGCGATGCGCAGGGCTTCGGCGCTCGGGTAAACCGGGACGAATTGCGACAGGAAGGCCACGGTTTCGGCCGGGACGCTTTCGAACTCGAAAGTCACCAGATCGACTTCATCGGCCAGCTGACGCAGGTGATCCTGATCGCCGTAATCGGCCCGCAGATGTTCGCCCAACGCGGCTGCGCAAGCATCCGGCGCGGGGTCCAGGAAAGCGAAGTTCATGCCCAGCGGAGTGCCCGCCAGCGCCAACATGCGACCCAACTGGCCGCCACCGATTACACCGATCTTCATCGTCAACAACCTCAGGCGATGCGTGGGTCTGGATTTTCCAGGACGCTGTCTGTCTGCTCAGCGCGGAATTTTTTCAGCACCGCGTGGAACTGCGGGCGCTTGGCGCCGAGGATGCTCGCCGAGAGCAGTGCTGCGTTGATCGCGCCAGCCTTGCCGATGGCCAGGGTGGCGACCGGAATGCCCGCGGGCATCTGCACGATAGACAGCAGCGAATCGACGCCCGAGAGCATCGACGACTGCACCGGCACGCCAAGCACCGGCAGGTGGGTTTTGGCCGCACACATGCCTGGCAAGTGGGCTGCGCCGCCGGCACCGGCGATAATCACCTCGATGCCACGCGCCTCAGCCTCTTCGGCGTACTGGAACAGCAGGTCCGGGGTGCGGTGGGCAGAGACCACTTTCACCTCGTAAGGAATGCCGAGCTTTTCCAGCATATCGGCGGTGTGGCTAAGGGTGGACCAATCGGACTTGGAGCCCATGATCACGCCAACCAGTGCACTCATCGTCGTGCCTCTTCTCTCTGGGCGCCCGCAGGCGCGTCAAAAAACAACAAGCCACGCAAAATGCGTGGCTTGATTGTACGAATTATGGCCGGACGAACCGGCCGAAGGCCGCGCAGTATACCTCAATGAAGCAGATAAACAGCCCCCGATACGACCATCTGTCATTCGGGCCAAAGTCCCGGTTTTATTGACTTCAGGGTCAGCCAAAATGCTTGCTGGCGCATCCTGTCCTTGTAGGAGCACGGCTTGCCGGCGATGGCGATTTGGCGGACGCCATCACCAGCAAGCTGTGCTCCTACAGGGAGGTTGTGCCCTGCGCGGCACCGCCTTCAAGCTTGCGCCACAGCAACCGCACATTCGCCTTGCGCACCAAGGCGCAGCGGTACAGGCGAATCTCCAGCGGCACATGCCATTGCGGGCCGCCGCAAACCACCAGTTCGCCACGAGCCAGTTCGGCGCGCACGCTGAGCCGCGGCACCCAGGCAATGCCCAATCCTTCCAGCGCCATGCTTTTAAGGCTGTCGGCCATGGCGGTTTCGTAAATGGTAGTGAACCGCAGCGCACGCTGACGCAGCAGCATGTTCACCGAACGCCCGAGAAACGCACCGGCGCTGTAGGCGAGCAGCGGCACGCTGCCTTCGCCTTCCAGATCGAACAGTGGCTTGCCCTCGGCGTCTGCCGCGCAGACCGGGAGCATTTCAGTGTCGCCAAGGTGCAGCGACGGGAAGATTTCCGGGTCCATCTGCATCGCGGCATCCGGGTCGTAGAACGCCAGCATCAGATCGCAACCGCCTTCGCGCAGGGCATGCACGGCATCACCGACGTTGGTTGCCACCAGGCGCGTCGCGATGTTCAGGCCTTCGTTACGCAACTGCGCGATCCAGCGCGGAAAGAACCCCAACGCCAGGGAGTGAGCGGCAGCGACCTGCATCACCTCGCCCTGCCCGCCTTCCAGGTGATGAAGGTGACGCAACACTTCACCGAGTTGCTCGACCACCGTCCGCGCGGTGACCAGAAACAGCTGCCCCGCCGCCGTCAGCTCGATCGGCGTACGCGAGCGATTGACCAAGGTCAGCCCCAGCGCGGCTTCAAGGCTGCGGATCCGTCGACTGAATGCCGGCTGAGTCACGAAGCGTCGTTCGGCAGCCTGGGAGAAGCTGCGGGTGGCGGCCAGAGCACTAAAGTCCTCCAGCCATTTACTTTCAAGGTTCATCACGGCCTCCCGGACACGCACCAATTTAGGTCACACGCTCGCCGCAGACACGGCGTCACACGGGCATTATGCCGAATGTGCATAGGCTAGTGTTTAACAGCATTGGCCCAAAATTCTCCACAAGCCTAGCATTTGCAGTGTTCCGGCACAGACCGGGTCCATATCGAGATGATTTCTATCATGTCCTCCGCTGCATCTTTCCGCACAGAAAAAGACCTGCTTGGCGTACTCGAAGTACCTGCTCAAGCGTATTACGGCATCCAGACCCTGCGAGCGGTGAACAACTTCCGTCTCTCCGGCGTTCCGATTTCGCATTACCCGAAGCTGGTTGTCGGCCTGGCCATGGTCAAACAGGCCGCCGCTGACGCCAACCGCGAACTGGGTCACCTGAGCGAAGCCAAGCACGCTGCCATCAGCGAAGCCTGTGCACGTTTGATCCGCGGCGATTTCCACGAAGAGTTCGTGGTGGACATGATTCAAGGCGGCGCTGGCACTTCAACCAACATGAATGCCAACGAAGTCATCGCCAACATCGCGCTGGAGGCCATGGGTCACCAGAAGGGCGAATACCAATACCTGCACCCGAACAACGACGTGAACATGGCGCAGTCGACCAACGACGCCTACCCGACCGCGATCCGTCTGGGTCTGCTGCTGGGTCACGACGCGCTGCTGGCCAGCCTCGACAGCCTGATCCAGGCGTTCGCTGCCAAGGGTGTTGAGTTCAGCCACGTCCTGAAGATGGGTCGTACCCAGCTGCAAGACGCCGTGCCGATGACCCTGGGTCAAGAATTCCGTGCCTTCGCCACCACATTGAGCGAAGACCTGGCACGTCTGAAAACACTGGCACCTGAACTGCTGACCGAAGTGAACCTGGGCGGCACCGCGATCGGTACCGGCATCAACGCTGACCCGCGTTACCAGCACCTGGCCGTTGAGCGTCTGGCACTGATCAGCGGTCAACCGCTGGTTCCGGCCGCCGACCTGATCGAAGCCACCTCCGACATGGGCGCCTTCGTGCTGTTCTCCGGCATGCTCAAGCGCACCGCGGTCAAGCTGTCGAAGATCTGCAATGACCTGCGCCTGCTGTCCAGCGGCCCACGCACCGGCATCAACGAAATCAACCTGCCAGCGCGTCAGCCAGGTAGCTCCATCATGCCTGGCAAGGTCAACCCGGTTATCCCGGAAGCGGTTAACCAGGTGGCGTTCCAGATCATCGGCAACGACCTGGCCCTGACCATCGCGGCCGAAGGCGGCCAGTTGCAACTGAACGTGATGGAGCCGCTGATCGCGTTCAAGATCTTCGACTCGATCCGCCTGCTGCAACGCGCCATGGACATGCTGCGCGAGCACTGCATTGTCGGCATCACCGCCAACGAAGAGCGCTGCCGCGAACTGGTCGAACACTCGATCGGTCTGGTCACCGCGCTGAACCCGTACATCGGCTATGAAAACGCCACCCGCATCGCGCGTATCGCCCTCGAAAGCGGCCGCGGCGTGCTGGAACTGGTGCGCGAAGAAGGCTTGCTCGACGACGAAATGCTCGCCGACATCCTGCGCCCGGAAAACATGATTGCTCCGCGTCTGGTGCCTCTGAAGGCTTAACCGAACGCAACGCCGGCGCTGGCTCTTTTAACGAAGAGCACGAAGCGCCACGCTCACCAGGTCGAGGGACTAGACACCTCTCACCTTTTGAGGGCTTGGGGATTTATTCCCCAAGCCCTTTTTTTTAATTATTTGCAGGCCCGACCGTATAGGTCGTGCCTGGCTCGACTTCTGTAGGAGCACGGCTTGCCGGCGATGGCGCCCTCAAGATCGCCATCGCTGGCAAGCCATGCTCCTACAAGAGAAAGGGACCTCGTTTCGATGCTTGCACCACAATCGTGCAGACGGACGGCACGCTCATCGGTATAGTGCCGCCCCTCTTCGCGTGAGCGGTCGTCGGTAACGAGGCCCAAAACCATGCGAAACCCGAACTAATAACAAACCCGCAATATGAAATCGGGACGAACCTTCGCCTCACCTGTTTTGCCGCGCGCAATCCGGTGTAACGCGATGTTTCTGACCGCACAGCATTTGCCTACACAAAAAACAGCGAGGAATAATCCATGCTCGAAGTCATCAACGACTTCCTCTCAGGGAAAGTACTGATCGTGCTCATTGTCGGGCTCGGTAGCTACTTCACGATCCGCTCGCGTTTCGTTCAATTACGCCACTTCTTCCACATGTTCGCGGTGTTCCGCGACAGCCTGAAAAGCAGCGCCGGCCAACTCAGTTCGTTCCAGGCCTTGATGCTCAGCCTCGCCGGCCGCGTCGGTGCGGGTAACATCGCCGGTGTCGGTATCGCCGTGACCCTGGGTGGTCCGGGTGCGGTGTTCTGGATGTGGGTGACCGCGCTGGTCGGCATGTCCAGCAGCTTCTTCGAATGCTCCCTCGGCCAGCTCTACAAGCGTTGCGACTCCGACGGCACCTACCGTGGCGGCCCGTCCTACTACATCCAGCACGGCCTGCAGAAACGCTGGCTGGGCATGATCATGGCGTTCCTGCTGCTGATCACCTTCGGCTTCGCCTTCAACGGTCTGCAATCCCACGCCGTGACCCACTCGCTGAACAACGCTTTCGGCCTCGACACCACTTACACCGGTCTGGCCCTGGCGGTGTTGCTGGGTCTGGTGTTCATCGGTGGGATCAAGCGCATCGCCAAGGTCGCTGACCTGCTGGTGCCGGTGAAAACCCTGGTGTACATCGGCGTGACCATCTACGTGATCGTGCTGCAATTCGACCACGTTCCAGCGATGCTGATGACCATCGTCAAAAGCGCCTTCGGTCTCGACCAGGCCTTCGGCGGCCTGATCGGCAGCGCCATTGTCATGGGCGTGAAGCGCGGCGTATTCGCCAACGAAGCAGGCCTGGGCAGTGCGCCGAACGTGGCCGCGGTCGCGTCGGTCGAGCACCCGGTGTCACAAGGTGTGGTTCAGGCGTTCAGCGTGTTCCTCGACACCTTCGTGATCTGCACCTGCACCGCGTTGCTGATTCTGCTCTCGGGCTTCTACACCCCGGGCTTCGAAGGCGACGGCATTGCCCTGACCCAGAACTCCCTGGCCGCCGTGGTCGGTGACTGGGGCCGGAGCTTCATCTCCGTGGCCCTGTCGTTGTTCGTGTTCACCTCGATCCTCTACAACTACTACCTGGGCGAGAGCAACCTGCGCTTCCTGATCGGTGAAAACCGCAAGGCGTTGATCGGCTACCGCGCGCTGGTATTGGTGTTGATTTTCTGGGGCGCTATCGAGAACCTGGGCACGGTGTTCGCCTTCGCCGACATCACCATGACGATGCTGGCATTCGTGAACCTGATCGCGCTGTTCCTGCTGTTCAAAGTCGGCATGCGCATCCTGCGTGACTACGATGACCAGCGCGCGGCCGGCATCAAGACGCCTGTGTTCGATTCGAGCAAATTCCCGGATCTGGACCTGGACCTGAAAGCCTGGCCAGCCAATCCGCCAGCCGCCGCCACCAAGGCTGAAGCTGAGCAGCAAGGCGTACCCGCAGCGCAACGCTGATCGGTTAAAGTGCGGTATCCCCTGTGGGAGCGGGCTTGCTCGCGAAGAGGTCGTAACATTCAACATCATCGTTGACTGATACACCGCATTCGCGAGCAAGCCCGCTCCCACAATGGAACTCATTGTTCTCGGAGCGTCTCCATGAATTCCTCGACCTACCCTGCCGCCCAGCACGTCATGGTGCTCTACACCGGCGGCACCATCGGTATGCAAGCCAGCGCTCATGGCCTGGCCCCGGCATCCGGTTTCGAAGCCCGGATGCGCGAATATCTGCACAGCCAGCCTGACCTTGTCGTACCGCAGTGGCGCTTTCGCGAGATGTCGCCGCTGATCGACAGCGCCAACATGAGCCCGGCTTACTGGCAGCAACTGCGTGAAGCGGTGGTCGACGCCGTCGATGTCCAGGGCTGCGACAGCGTGCTGATCCTGCACGGCACCGACACCCTCGCCTACAGCGCTGCGGCCATGAGTTTTCAATTGCTCGGCCTGCATGCCCGCGTGGTGTTCACCGGTTCCATGCTGCCGGCCGGCGTGACCGACAGCGATGCCTGGGAAAACCTCAGTGGCGCGCTGGTAGCCCTCGGCCAAGGCCTTGCGCCGGGCGTTCATCTGTACTTCCACGGCGAACTGCTGGACCCGACCCGTTGCGCGAAGGTTCGCAGTTTCGGTCGTCATCCGTTCAAGCGTCTTGAGCGTCAGGGTGGCGGTGCGAAGGCGTCTTCAATACCGGTGCCGCTGACCTACAACCAGCCCAAGCAACTGGCGAAGGTCGCCGTGTTGCCGCTGTTCCCCGGCATCGGCGCCGAGATACTGGATGGCCTGCTCGACAGTGGCATTCAGGGACTGGTGCTGGAGTGCTACGGCAGCGGCACCGGACCGAGCGACAATCCAGAGTTCCTCGCCAGCCTGGAACGGGCGCGGGACAAGGGTGTTGTGGTTGTAGCCGTCACCCAATGCCATGAAGGTGGCGTCGAGCTGGATGTTTACGAGGCTGGCAGTCGGTTGCGCGGCGTGGGCGTGCTGTCGGGTGGTGGCATGACCCGTGAA
Organism: Pseudomonas sp. Irchel s3h14; assembly: GCF_900187425.1. Lineage (GTDB taxonomy): Bacteria > Pseudomonadota > Gammaproteobacteria > Pseudomonadales > Pseudomonadaceae > Aquipseudomonas. The sequence goes on along the minus strand of NZ_FYDJ01000001.1, from coordinate 204,250 downwards.
GCCGCGTTCGGCAAGTTGCATGGGTTGCTGGGTGCCGGGCTCGACATCGCTGAAGTGCGGCGTCTTGTAGAGCTCGACCTCTGCGGCGAACTCATCTGACACCCTGCAAAACCCTGTGGGAGCGAGCCTGCTCGCGATAGCGGTCGTCCATCCAACATTGATGCTGACTGACACACCGCCATCGTCGGAGCGCCGCCCGGAGCCGGCTCGCTCCCACAGGATCTCCATCAGGCATACAACTTGCTGCGTTCCAGCATCCCAAGGCTGGAATACCCCATGCTCCACTCCCACCTCACCACCCTCAACGCCGTCTCTTTGGTGCTCAGCGCTTTCAAGGACCAGGGGCTGCCCAGCGAAGCCTTGCTGGCTGGAAGCGGCATCAGCGCGGCGGATCTGAGCCGGGCGGACACGCGCATCACCACCAATCAGGAGATGCAGGTCTGCGCCAACGCCGTCGCGCTGAAGCGTGACATCGGCCTGGAATTGGGCCGGCGAATGCATGTTTCGTCCTACGGCATGCTCGGGTACGCCTTACTCACCAGCGCCACTTTAGGTGACGCCTTGCGGCTGGCACTGCATTATCCGGCGCTATTAGGAACACTGTTCGAGTTGAGCCTGGAAGAGGATAACGAGCGCATCTGGCTCACCGCTGGCGACTATCGGGAAAACCCTGCGCTGGCGCCATTCAATGTCGAGTTTTGCCTGGTTTCGATGAAGGTCACTTGCGAAGACCTGCTCGGCCAACCGTTGCCGCTGCTTGGCGCCCGCTTCGAATACCCGGCACCGGACTATCAGGCACGCTACACCGAACGTTTCGCTTGCCCCTTGCAGTTCGACGCTGCGTCCAACGCCTTTGCCTTCGACAAAGCCTGGCTGGAGCACCCCCTGCCTCTGGCCGACGCCATCACCCATCAAGCCATGGCCGAACGCTGCCGCAAACAGAACACCGAGTTCACGGGTCGCCAGGTGTGGCTGGGACGAATCCGCCAGCTACTCAGCGCGCAGTTGAATGCGGCGCCCGGCCTCGAAGGTTTGGCCGAACAGATGAATTGCTCGGCGCGCACCTTGCGTCGGCACCTGAATGACCTGGGTTGCAGCTATCAGGAATTGCTTGATGAGCTGCGGTTCGAGCAGGCCAAACGCATGCTCTGCGAGGACCAACTGCCGATCTATCAAATCGCTGAAGCATTGGGTTTCAGCGAGACCGCGAGTTTCCGTCATGCGTTTGTGCGCTGGAGCGGTGTGGCGCCGAGTCAGTTCAGACCATGAGTTCCCACTGATCGTTCCCATGCTCTGCGTGGGAATGCAGCCAGTGACGCTCTGCGTCACCGGGACGCGGAGCGTCCCAAGAGGCATTCCCACGCGGAGCGTGGGAACGATCGGCCAGGGCTCGCGCCAATAAGGGGCGAATTCCGGTCAATTCTTTTGGCCATATCGATCCCCTTTTGGCCTTTCCTGCCGTTCTCTCAAACGCCGCGCGCCGCAAGACTGTGTTCAACCGAATCAGCCTGCGGAGAACAAGAAATGCTGACGATCTACTCGGACGATCACCACCTGCACCACGGCCGTTGCGAATTGATGGACGGGCAACTGATGCCCTGCTTCGAAATGCCTTCGCGAGCCGACCATGTTCTGCAGCGCGTGCAGTACCGCGACCTCGGCCCGGTCGAAGCGCCGCAAGATTTCGGCCTCGATCCGATCGCGCGCATCCACAGCCGCGATTATCTCGACTTCTTCAAAGGTGCCTGGGCGCGCTGGACCGAATTCGGTACCGACGGCGACTTGCTGCCCTACACCTGGCCGGCCCGCACCCTGCGCCGGATCATGCCCACCAGCCTGCACGGCCAACTCGGCTATTACAGCTTCGACGGCGGCGCACCGATTACCGCCGGCACCTGGCAAGCAGCGTACAGCGCGGCGCAAGTCGCGTTGACCGCTCAAGCCGTCATTCAACGCGGCGCCCGCAGTGCCTTCGCTTTATGCCGTCCACCAGGACACCACGCCGCCAGCGATTTGATGGGGGGTTATTGCTACCTCAACAATGCCGCCATCGCTGCGCAGGCGTTCCTCGATCAGGGCCACAAAAAAGTCGCGATCCTCGACGTCGACTACCACCACGGCAACGGCACTCAATCGATTTTCTATGAGCGCAGCGACGTGCTGTTCACCTCGATCCACGGGCATCCGGAAGCTGAGTTCCCGTTCTTCCTCGGCTATGAAGATGAGCTGGGTGAAGGGGCCGGCGAAGGCTTCAACTTCAACTACCCTTTGCCGGCCGGCAGCGGCTGGGACAGTTGGAGCGCCGCGCTGGAACAAGCCTGCAAAGAGATCGAAAAGTACGGCGCCGATATCGTCGTCGTCTCCCTGGGCGTCGATACGTTCAAGGATGATCCGATCTCCCAGTTCAAGCTCGACAGCCCGGATTACCTGGCCATGGGCGCACGCATCGCGGGCCTCGGCAAGCCGACGCTGTTCGTGATGGAAGGCGGCTACGCGGTAGAAGAAATCGGCATCAATGCCGTGAACGTACTTGAAGGTTTTGAAAGCGCCCAATGAGGAATTAGAACAATGATCAGTCTCAAGCGTTTTATCGCGCCCGCACTCTTTCCCACAGTGCTCTGCGCCACAGTGCTCAGTGGCGCCGTTCATGCTGAAGAGCGAACGTTGCGCGTCTACAACTGGTTCGACTACATCACCCCCAAAGCGCTGGAAGACTTCAAGTCCCAGAACACCCAGACCAAACTGGTCTACGACATCTTCGACACCAACGAAGCGCTGGAGGCCAAGTTGCTGACTGGTAACTCCGGCTATGACGTGGTCGTGCCGTCCAACGTATTCCTTGCCAAGCAAATCGAGGCCGGCGTTTTCCAGCCACTGGATCGCAGCAAACTGCCGAACTGGAACCACCTCGATCCCAAGCTGATGAAGCTGATCGAAGCCAACGATCCGGGCAACAAATTTGCCGTGCCGTACATGTACGGGACCATCCTGATCGGCTTCAACCCGGACAAGATCAAGGCAGCATTGGGTGACAACGCACCGGTGGACAGCTGGGACCTGATCTTCAAGGAAGAGAACATCAGCAAGCTCAAGCAGTGCGGTGTTGCGCTACTCGACTCGCCGTCGGAGATCCTGCCACTGGCCTTGCAACACCTGGGTCTGGACCCCAACAGCAAGAAACCGGCGGACTACGAAAAGGCTGAAGCGCTGCTGATGAAGATCCGTCCGTACGTCACCTACTTCCATTCCTCGAAGTACATGGCCGACATCGCCAACGGTGACATCTGCGTCGCTGTCGGTTACTCCGGCAGCTTCTCCCAGGCAGCGAACCGCGCCAAGGAAGCCAAGAACGGCGTGATCGTCGACATGCGCCTGCCGAAAGAAGGCGCGCCAATCTGGTTCGACATGCTCTCGATCCCCAAAGGCGCGAAGAACCCGGAAGACGCCTACACCTTCATCAACTACTTGTTGCAGCCGCAGGTGATTGCACCGGTCAGCGACTTCGTCGGCTACCCGAACCCGAACAAGGACGCCACAGAATTGGTCGACCCGGCGATCCGCAACAACCCGAATCTGTACCCAACCGAAGCGGCGATGAGCACGCTTTACACCCTGCAACCTCTGCCCCGCGATGCCGAACGGGCACGGACCCGGGCCTGGACCAAGATCAAGTCCGGGACCTGAACCTGACGGAAGTCCTCGATCTCAGGGCCGCCAAGCCTTCTGCAATCGCCCGAGCGCTGCGATGATCGCCGCCTCGGGCACCGCCGCGAAGCCCAGCACCAGCCCGGCGCGTTGATCCACAGTGGATCTCGAATCCGGCAACCAGTAACTGCTCAGGCCATTGATCTCGACATCGACGCTGGCGGCGGCTTCAATCAGTTCGCGTTCGCGGGCCTGAGTGTCGACCGCCACCGTCAAGTGCAGCCCTGCCGCCACACTCGGCAGGCTGCCCACCCCTGGGATATCCGAAGGCCAGTTGGCCAGAAGCGTATTGCGGCGACTCAACGCAGCGCGGCGCATGCGGCGGATATGCCGCTGGAAATGCCCGGCCGCCATGAACTCAGCCATGACGGCCTGGGTGCTCACCTCGGAATGGCGCACATCAACCGCGCGACGTTGGGCGAAAGCGTCCACCAATGCCGGTGGCAGCACCAGATAGCCCAGGCGCAATGCCGGGAAAGCCACTTTGCCGAACGTGCCGACGTAGAGCACCCGACCGTGACGATCAAGCGCAGCCAGCGGTGCCAGTGGCGCGCCGCTGTAACGGTATTCGCCGTCGTAATCATCCTCGACGATCCATCCCTCGGTTCGCTCGGCCCAGGCCAACAACTCCAGCCGCCGCGCCAGACTCATCACCACCCCGGTCGGGTACTGATGCGACGGTGTGACATAGGCCAATCGACAATCGTTGAGCCCGTTCAATTCGGTGCAGTCGATGCCCTCGCTGTCCACCGCCACCCCATGCAATCGCGCACCGGCCACGGCGAACGCATGACCCGCCGCCCGATACCCCGGATTCTCGATCGCCACGCCATCGCCCGGCTCTACCAGCAGCTGTGCACAAAGGCTAATCCCCTGCTGTGCGCCACTGGTGATCACTATTTGCTCAGCCGTGCACTGCATCCCCCGGGAACTGCGCAAATACGCAGCAATCAGGCCGCGTAACCGTGCATCGCCCGCAGGATCGCCGTAACACAGCTGCTGGAGATCCGGTTTACGCCAGAAAGCCGCATTCAGCTTGGCCCAGACCTCGAAAGGGAACAGATCAAAAGCCGGAACACCCACACGAAATGCGCGGGGTGGACCGACGGGAGGCAGGGCCAAATGGTTCCTTTCAACCCGCCCCAATGCGCCGCTGTGGATAACTTTGCTGGATGAAACCACAGGTAAATCCAGCCAATTTGTGGATAAGGTTGTGGGTAACCCTGTTGATAACCCTGTGGATACTTTTGTGGATAGTTTTTTCACCGGTAGCACTGATTGAGGCAATTGCGCGACATACGTCCCGTCACCCACACGTCCTTCTATAAAGCCCTCGGCGTAGAGCTGATCGTAGGCCCGGACCACGCTGTTTCGGGAAATCGACAACGCCGCCGCCAGATCGCGACTGGCGGGTAATCGCGTACCGCTGACCAGACGACCGTCGAGCACTCGCACCCGCAAGGCCTGATAGAGCTGACGACTCAAACCCTGACGGCGATCGAGTTCGATACCCGCCGGGTTGAATGACAAGGACAGTGGCTCGCTGGTCATGGCAATGGACCTATGAAATTGGTCGTTAATGGCTCTTACAACAGACCATTAGCCTGCCTAGGATGCAGGCATTCGCCAAGGAAAATCTCCATGTACACGCCAAGCAGCTTTGCCATAGATGATTTGCATGAACTGCACCAGCAGATACTCGGCACCCGCCTCGCTGTGCTGGTCACACACGGGGAACAAGGTCTGCAAGCCAGCCATTTGCCGCTGCTGTTGAGTTCAGACCAAGGCCCGAATGGCACCCTTTACGGTCACTTCGCCAAGGCCAATCCGCAATGGAAGGAACTGCAGAACGGCGCCGAAGCCTTGGTGATTTTTGCTGGCGCCGACGCTTACGTCAGCCCGGGGTTTTACCCGAGCAAAGCCGAGCACGGCAAAGTGGTGCCGACCTGGAACTACGTCGCCGTGCACGCCTACGGCACGGCCGAAGTGTTCACCGACGCCGATCGCCTGCGCACGCTGGTCAGCGCGCTGACTGATCGTCATGAAGCGGGTCGCGCCAGTCCATGGAAAGTCGCCGATGCCCCCGCCGACTACATTGACGGGATGCTCAAGGCCATCGTCGGTTTTGCCTTGCCGATCCAGCGCCTGGAAGGCAAGCGCAAGCTCAGCCAGAACCGCAACGCTGCAGACATCACCGGTGTGCGCGAGGGGCTTGCCGCCAGCCCTGATGTGCACGACCAAGCCCTCGCCCACTTGATGCGTTAAGGAACGAACATGAGTCAGATCGACATCCGCCAGGTCACCGCCGACGATCACGCCGCCTGGTTACCCTTGTGGCAAGCGTACCTGCGTTTCTACAACACCGAACTGCCTGAGGCCGTCACCCAAAGCACCTGGCAGCGCCTGCTCGACCCGAGCGAACCGACCCATGCCGCACTGGCCTGGGCCGATGGCAAAGCGGTGGGCATGGTGCACTTCATCTACCATCGTTCGAACTGGAGCATCGAAAACTCCTGCTACCTGCAAGACTTGCTGGTAGTGCCGGAAACTCGCGGCACCGGCGTCGGCCGACAACTGATCGAGTTCGTCTACGCCACAGCCAAAGAGGACGGTTGCGGCAAGGTCCACTGGCTGACCCACGAAACCAACGCCACCGCGATCCAGCTCTACGAGCGCATCGCCGAACGCCCCGGTTTTATCCAGTTTCGCAAAGCCATTTAAGGTCCAAGGAGAACAGCATGTCGACTTCACTCGCCGACTGGAAAGGCGTCCCGGCGCCGTCGGTTCAAACCATCGAAGGGCGTTTCATCCGCCTGGAAAAACTCGACCCGGCGCGTCACGCCGACGGTTTGTGGAAAGCCCTGCAAGGCCCGGGTGCCGACCCGAAACTCTGGGACTATTTGCCATACGGTCCTTTCCCGGAGCGCAGCGCGTTCAACGATTGGCTGAACAATCATGCAGCTAACAGCGACCCGTATTTCTTTAGCGTGATCGACCGTGCCAGCGGCGATGTGCAAGGCATCCTCAGTTTGATGTCGATTGTTCCTTCACAAGGTCGGATCGAGATCGGCCATGTCACTTTCGGTGCGCCGATGCAGCGCTCGCCGAAAAGCACCGAGGCGGTTTATTTGCTGGCCAAGGAATCCTTTGCGCTGGGTTATCGCCGTCTGGAGTGGAAGTGCAACAACGGCAATGCCCGCTCCAAATACGCGGCCGAACGGCTGGGGTTCAGTTTTGAGGGCGTGTTTCGCCAGCACATGGTGGTCAAGGGCCAGAATCGGGACACGGCGTGGTATTCGATTCTGGACTCGGAATGGCCGGCGATCGGGGCGGGGTTTGAGCGATGGCTGTCCGATGAGAACCAGACGGATTCGGGGCAGGTGAAAACCCTGGCCGAGTGCCGCGGGTAATCTTCGGCGCCCGAACGGACGCCATCGTCGGAACGCCGCCCGGAGCAAGCCCGCTCCCACACTGGATTGGGGTGGATCACAATTTTGTGGTCAATCCAAAACCCTGTGGGAGCGGGCTTGCTCGCGAATGGCTTCACGCTAATTTCTGGGCTAACACTGCAATATGCTCCGGCCCGATCCCACAGCACCCGCCCAAATGGCTGGCGCCACGCTTCTGCCAATCAGCCGCCCAATGCAGGTAACCCGGCGGATCAAGGTCTTCACGCAACGGGTCCAAACCGTCGTTGGCCGTGGCCTCTTTCGGTTGCGGCGGGAAGGCATTGGCGTACGCACCGATGTGAATCTTCACCCCTAAACGCTCGAAGGTTTCCCGCGCCGCATCAATCGCAGCTCCAATCACTTCCGGCTGGCTGCAGTTGAACAGCAACGTCTCGACGCCCAGCTCAGCCGCTACTGCTGCGGCTTCAGCCACCGGCTCGCCCGAACGCAAGCGCGGCACTTCGTCCGTGTCCTCATCCTTCAGGGTAAACGACAGCCAAAACGGCTTGCCGTCCTTCGGCAGACCAGCATGGATCGCTCGCGCTTCAACGATCGAACTCTGGGTTTCTGCCAGCCACAGATCGACATGAGGTGCCAGCCCCTTCACCAGCGGCGCCAACAATTCAGTCGCCCGAGCAGCATCGAAAAGGTCCGGACGGTAGGACCCAAACAGCGGCGGCAATGAACCGGCCACACGCACCGCTTTGCCCGAAACCTCTACCGCGCGCCGAGCCAGCTCACCGGCCAACGCCGCGAGCGCCTGCCCTTCTGCTGCAAAACGCTCTTCGCCAATGTGAAACGGCACCACCGCATAACTGTTGCTGGTGATCACGTTCGCACCGCTTTCGATATAAGCCGTGTGCACCGCCTCTACCGCTTGCGGCGCTTCGCTCAAGGCCAGCGCCGACCACTCGGGCTGTCTGAACGGCGCGCCTCGGCGTTGCAACTCACGACCCATGCCGCCATCCAGAATTACTGTGCTTGCTGCGCCCATATGCTTTTCACTCATAAGCTTATGAAAATAACTCACTATCAGAGTCGTTCTTATAACTATTTAATACGCACCATCCGGTTAATAACAACCTCTTTTTTATCAGGGATCGACTGTGAAATTCCAACCGCTACTGGCCTTGGGCCTGACGATTCTGGCTGCCTCCACCCAAGCCTTTGGTGGCGCCACGCTGGATCGCGTCGAAAAAAAGAAAGAGCTTGTGGGCGTGTTGATGGAAAGCTATCCACCCTTCTCGTTCCTCAATGATCAGAACCAGCTCGACGGCTTCGACGTCGACGTGGCCAAGGCCGTGGCAGACAAACTGGGCGTCAAACTGCGCCTCGAAACCCCGTCCTGGGACGTGATCGCGGCCGGCCGCTGGAGTGGTCGCTACGACATCTGCATCTGTTCCATGACCCCGAGCAAGGCCCGCGCCGAGGTCTTCGACTTCCCGGTCGAGTACTACGCCTCGCCAGCGGTGATCGTGGTCAACGCCAAGGACGACAGCATCCACAGTGCCAAAGACCTGAGTGGCAAGAAAGTCGGCCTCACCAGCGCCTCCAGCTATGAAAGCTACCTGAACAAAAACCTGGTGATCGAAGGCGCCGAAGACACCCTGCTGCAGTACCCGTTCGAGGATGTGCAGATCGCCCCGTATGACACTGACAACGTGGCATTTCAGGACCTCGGCCTGGGTGCTGGCGTGCGACTGGACGCGATCCTCACCAACCTTGTCACCGCGCAACCGCGCCTGACCGAAGACAAACGCTTCAAGCTTGCCGGCGAGCCGCTGTACTCGGAGCCGAATTCGGTGGCCATTGAAAAAGGCGACGCCCAGTGGGACGCCAAAGTGCGTGACGTCTTCGCTCAGCTGAAACAGGACGGCACCCTGAGCAAGCTTTCGCAAAAATGGATCGGCGCCGACATCAGCAAATGACTTCTTTCCCCAAACCTCCTCAGCCGCCACAACCGGTGGCTGAGTCGCTGTTGCAACGGATATTCGGTTTCCGCACGCGGCTGTACCTGACGTGGGCGGCGATGCTCGGGTTGTTCGCCAGCTTCTTCCTGAGCTTCGACCTGAAGTTCTCGATCATCCTCGACAAACTGCCGAACCTGATCGGTCTGCACCTGGCGCCCAACGGCTTCTTGCAGGGCGCGGCGCTGACGCTGTTTCTGTGCCTGTGTTCGATCGTGACCTCCTCGCTGCTGGGCTTCATCACCGCCCTGGCGCGGCTGTCGAAAAGCGCCGTGGCCTTCGGCATTGCGAGCTTCTATGCCTCGTTCTTTCGTGGCACACCGCTACTGATCCAGATCCTGCTGATCTACCTCGGCCTGCCACAACTGGGCATCGTCCCGGGCGCCATCGCCGCCGGCATCATTGCCCTGTCGCTCAACTACGGCGCGTACCTCAGCGAAATCTTCCGCGCCGGCATCCTCGGCGTCGCCCACGGCCAACGCGAAGCATCCCTGGCCCTGGGCATGCGCGAAACCGTAATCTTCTGGCGCGTCACCCTGCCCCAGGCCATGCGCACCATCATCCCGCCGACCACCAACCAATTCATCTCAATGCTCAAAGACTCGTCGCTGATCTCGGTGATGGGGGTTTGGGAGGTGATGTTTCTGGCGCAATCGTATGGGCGCTCGAGCTATCGCTACATCGAAATGCTGACGACGGCAGCGGTGATTTATTGGGTGATGTCGATTGGGCTGGAGCTGATTCAGGCGCGGATGGAGCGGCATTATGGGAAGGCGTATTTGAGCCGTAGTTAGCGAAAAGTCGCAGCCTTCGAATGTACGCAAATCCCATGTAGGAGCTGCCGAAGGCTGCGATCTTTTAATCTTTAACGTGTGGTTTTATCCAGCTTCCAGCCCAACGCATCCAAGGCGTCACAGCCATCCTGGATCAACATATGCGCAGCGTTGGCAAAGTGTTCCAAGTCATGACCTTCCGCATCCTTCACGCACAGACATGTGACGCTGTTGAGCAGATTTCGTGCGGCTTTGATTCGATGGGTGGCAGTTTCAAGAAGGTCGGAAGTACGGGCTTCGGTGTCGATGTACAACGTCGGGCCGACGCTGAAGTTGCCTTGGAGCGGGTGATATTTGGACATGGGGATTTCTCTCTGAGTGAAGAGCTCCCACCGTTCGCGGCTAAGCAAATTTAGGTGACAGCTGTACGCGGGTTAGCCGACCGGACAAAGAGAACTCCGGCACACCCGAAGGTGTCCCACGCACAGCCGCCATAGGCATAAAAACATAGGCAGCAAAAAGCGCCTCCTTTCAGGGGGCGCCCGTGCACTCTTTGTTCGACCGGCTAAGATCGATCACCGATTCGTCGGCGACGGGCGAACTATAGGCGAGCCCTCATTCGATGTAAAACCCGGTCTCCTTATCTCAGAGCGGTCCTACACCAAGCACCGAATGAAGTGACGAATTCAATACTTGGTTGACTGCTGTGTCGCCATCGCGAGCAAGCTCGCTCCCACATTGGTCCGTGCAGTTTCAGCTGAAATCGCGCCGAATCCGAACTACGCCCATCTTCAATCCAAACGGTCGGAACACCGAATTCAACGATTTCAGCGTCTGATTGCCTTCTCCATGTTCGATATGCACCAGCGTGCGCACCGAGACTTTGCACATCTTTGCAAACTGGGTCTGGTGCAGGCCTGTGACTTCCACCCGCAAGCGACGGACTGCCTCACCAATCTCAAGAGTGCCTTGGGCCAGCGCCTCTTGAATGCTTTCTATGAGCAATGTGCGCTCGGCAACCGTCATGCTCATTTCAGGTCCCACTCTTTCAAACGCTGCTCCAGATTTTTCAATGCAATTCGCGGGTGATTCATTGTGGCGTCGGGCAATCCGTTGTCAGTCAGAATGTCCGGGAGTGCCAACAAGTGTTTGGCATCCTCACGCAGGCGTTCAAAAGAACCCGGCAAATCAATTAGCGCTGCCAGCGGATCATTCGGATCAGCGATGTCGGCCAATGCCTGGCACACACCACGCCAATTTACATCCCCAGCCCTCTCCAACTCTTTCGGCCACTTGGTGGTTCTTGTGACGCCTTCGTCGTCCATCACCATTGGCGCCAAGTCATAGATCGGTGCCAGGCGAAACGAGGCCGTATCGCGGATGATTGCGGTATTGCGCCCGTGGTTATCTGAGTTGCCGAGGATTTTATTGAGCAGATCCCGACGCAGATAGTCAGCAACGAGATTCGGGATTTGGTCCGCCTGCCCCGCATCACGCCATAGCCCCGCAAGCAGCCGGATAACTTCCATGTGGTCCATCGGGCTACCGGGCGTGGTGATTTGCGCCAGAGAGTAGATCGACTCCACGGCAAAACGCTCGACACCCTGAGGGGTCACTTGCCGATCAAAACGCTGCATCCACAAGCTAGGTTTGGTCCCCTCCTCCAAGGCCAAGCCCTGTTCTGCCACCGTTTCGATGCCTAGTTTTTGTAGTGCCTTGTAGTAGTGGTACTCGCTTCTGAGAATGTCCTGATCGTTCCGGGTTCCTTTATTGCGAGAGAACTTCACGAACCAGTGCTGGGTAACGTCTGCATCGTCCAATACTGCATCGGGGTATAGATCTGTGCCCTTACCCTGAGCTAACAAGAGTTTTGGCGCCTCGCCACCTGCCCCCGTTGCTCCCCCAATTGCAGCGCCCTGCTCATAGGCATATTCGAGAAACCGGTTATCCCGACTAATGACGTCCTGGCGTTTAAACCCTATAGGCTTGCGCTGATCTACTGCCTCGGCGGATTCCTTTATGCGCATATTGCCAATCGGTGCCGGAGTGCTTCTGGCCAGTAAATAAAGGTCGGCACTGACGTCAGCAGGCTTGTCACGACCTATGTGTGTCAGCAGAAATTTCTTGGCGGCACCGGCAGGTGCGATGTCATGCAGAAATGCTGGCACGTTGGATCGCTTACCCTCCCAGTCCAAAGGAAACCTAGCACTTACGGCTTTGGCAAAGGGTGTTCCAATACCCTCAATGTTTTCGACGAGATAGGGGGTTTCGTAGCCAAAGTTGCATCGACTTTCGAAACCTTTTTCAGGGCTGTCGAAGCTTAAGACCATGGCGTCGTGCCAATTCCCGGAGGTAAAGATCTGTAAAGTCAGGTCGTACATATCGTCATCACCTGCATTTAAATGCATCTCTCAGAAGCTAGCCCGCACCATAACTGCAATATAGTGCATTTATCATCACCAAGCATCGTCTCCATACGCAATAAAATGCAGATTAATTCAACCTTACGTAGAAAATACGCAAAACAATGCAGATTCGAACCAATACTAGTATCGGCAGCAACAGACGGAGTCTGGGTTGCCCAGTCAGTGGCAGATGAGTTTCCGAGTTTGCGATAGCCGACCATGTCTCGATTTGTTGTAAGAAAAAGCGTCAGCCCGAACGGGTAAAAACAACCTTCCTCAGGAGGCTGGCAATTTTCTACACAACCTTCTGAGAACCCCCGCAAGCTCGCCGGAAGCAGCTGACATCGGCACCTATAGCCTCCCTCTTAGAGTTTGGCCTCTTATCAACAGAGGCCGAATTCGATGTCCGTTCAACATAAATACCGACCAAAACACTTGGCGCTGGCCATTGCGCTTGCGCTGGGTTGCGCTGAAATTTCGCTTGCCCAGCAAGTATCCATCGATGACACCATTCCTTCGGGAGCAACGCCGGAGCAGCTCATAGCGGCGCTGGACGCATTTATAAATGATCCCGCCACCGACAAGACAACCATCAGCAAAGCAACGGATGGTATTGATCGGACATTCGGCGATGGAGATGATCTGGTCCTTGTGTCTGGCCGCGGAGTCCTTTCCGGATTGATTGACGGTGGTGACGGTGTCAACTTCCTGCAGCTCGATACCGCGAGCGGTGGCACGTTAGGCGAGAGTCGTCGTTTTGAAGGCCTGGAGCTCAAACGAAGTACTTGGACCATGAATGGTCCCGGTGATTTCAATACCGGTGTCCTGATACGTCCAAAAGCAACGCTAATAAATAATGGACATATCCAGGGTGGGGCGTTGACCCAAGGAACGCTTGTCAACCACGGAAAGATTGGCGGCGGAGCGACCGTGCAATCAGGAGGCACCCTGAACAACCCGGGAACTATCGAAGGCGACGTCGTTATCCATGAAAAAGGTGCTTTCGCGGGCAACGGTTTAACGGGTTCCCTGAAGGTAAACGGAAAGCTTTCTGTCGACGGTTTGCACGGCGCACCGAAAGTTAAAGGTGACTTGAATCTCTCCAAAACTGCCGAGCTAACTTACGAGGTCAATGCCGACCGCAAAAGTGAAACGATAATAGTCGATGGCACCGCCAGCCTTGGCGGCGCCACACTGAACATCGTTGCAGCACCGGGTGAATACCCGCTAATCAGCGAAAAAAACATCCTAATTGCCAATAAAGTCGAAGGGGAATTTGGGAAAGTCCTCAACAACCTTGCCTTTTTAACGCCCAATCTCGACTACCAAGACAAGAGTGTCGACCTGATCCTCGTCCGTAACGATGTGCCGTTGGATGCTGTCGCAATCACGGATAACGGGAAGGAAGTCGCCCAAAGCATTGAAGAGTCAACGGACATACCTCAAGCACCCTCCGTCGCTGAAGCTCCGAATCCACCTGCAATTACCGACACATCCGTTCCGGTCTCCACACCGACAACTACTACCGACCAGCCCGTCACAGCTGCAACTCCACCCCCAGCTACCCATTCCGTCGCCACAGTGCCAAAGGCATCCAGCCCCACAAACGCTGCTGTCGCGGCCCTGCTCAGCGCTGACAAACAAACGGCATCTGTTGCCATCGAACAGCTGGCTGGCGGCAATAACGCCAACCTCGCGAAAGCGACCCTGAACAGTGACAGCCCAATCAGTGCGACCATGCTCTCGGCCATGCGTCAGCTGGACAGCGCCAGTAGCTACAGCAATTCCATCAAGCGCAATGCACCACGCCTGGCCGCGGGTAGCGAGGACAATGGCCGAGTCTGGCTTCAAGCATTGGGTCACGGTGGGACGCTGGATCGCGATTACGACGCTCTGAAACACACAACCCAAGGCCTGGTACTGGGAGCTGATTGGGGCATCGATGAGGAATGGCGCATCGGGGTAATGAGCGGCAAGTCCGAAACGCGCCTGGACAGCCGCGGACTCGACGGCGATCTCGACAGCTGGCATGTGGGAGCTTATGCCCTGCGTCAAAACGGACCAATGTCCCTGCGCCTGGGCGCGACCTATAGCAGCCACGACGGCAGCACTAAACGCCGGGTTGCCTTCAAAGGTTTCAGCGACCGCCCCGAAGGCCGTTACGATGCCAACACCCAGCAGGCCTTTGCGGAATTGGGTTACAACCTGGGCCGGGCGAACGTCAGCATCGAACCGTTTGCCAGCCTGGGCTACCAACGCTATCAGCGCGACACTTACACAGAAAAAGGTGGCGCAGCGGCACTGAAGGTACACGGTCAAACGCAGAACAATTTGAACAGCACATTCGGCCTGCGGCTGGCGAAGCTCAACACGCTGGATAACGGCATGCAACTGACGCCGCGGTTCAGTGCCGGCTGGAAACACACTTACGGGGACGTCTACAGCGATACCCGCCAACGATTGGTGACGGGCGGAAAAAACTTCACCGTTTCCGGCGCGCCGCTGGATCGTGACAGCCTGCTGGTCGATGCAGGGCTGGACCTTGGATTGTCAGCAAAACACACCCTGGGCGTCGGCCTCACTGGTGAGATCGGCACCGACAGCCGAAACCACGGCGTGACGGGTCAGTGGCGAATGAGTTTCTAACAGCCACAAACCCGGGGCGAAAAAAAAGGGGAGCACATGCCCCCCCGAGGTTTAAAACGGTGTATCGAGGCTGTTAACTCAGCCTTCGATCTCGATCAGGATTTCGCCCGGGTTCACCCGATCGCCCTTGGCCACGTGGATGGCGGTGACTTTGCCGGCGATGGCCGATTGGACTTCGGTTTCCATCTTCATCGCTTCGGTGATCAGCACGGCCTGGCCGGCTTTCACGGTGTCGCCTTCCTTGACCAGCACGTCGACGATGTTGCCCGGCATGGTGGTGCTGACGTGGCCCGGTGCAGTGGCTTGCTTGCGCTTGCTGCTGCCGCCGCTGACGAATTCGTTGAGCGGTTCGAACACCACTTCTTCCGGCATGCCGTCGATAGACAGGTAGAAGTGACGCTTGCCTTCAGCCTTGACGCCGACACCGGTGATGTCGACGCGGTAGGTTTCGCCGTGGACGTCGATGACGAACTCGGTCGGTACGCCTTCGCCACCGGCCGAGGTCACGCCGCCAGCTTCAGGAATCGGCAGCAGCACCTCAGGCGTCAAGGTGCCGGCAGCGCGTTCTTCGAGGAACTTGCGACCGATGTCCGGGAACATGGCGTAGGTCAGCACGTCTTCTTCAGACTTGGCCACGTTACCGATTTCGGCACGCAGTTTGGTCATCTCTGGCTTGAGCAGGTCGGCCGGACGCACGTCGATCACTTCTTCGCTGCCGATCGCCTGGCGACGCAGTTTTTCGTTCACGGTGCCCGGCGCCTTGCCGTAGCCGCCCTGCAGGTAGAGCTTCACTTCGTTGGTGATGGTCTTGTAGCGCTCGCCGGCCAGCACGTTGAAGAACGCCTGGGTGCCGACGATCTGCGAGGTCGGGGTCACCAGCGGCGGGAAGCCGAGGTCTTCACGAACGCGCGGGATTTCGGCCAGCACTTCGCTCATGCGGTTCAGGGCGCCCTGCTCTTTCAACTGGTTGGCCAGGTTGGAAATCATCCCGCCCGGTACCTGGTTGACTTGAACGCGGGTGTCGACGGCGGTGAACTCGCTTTCGAACTGGTGGTACTTCTTGCGCACGGCGTAGAAGTACAGACCGATCTCTTGCAGCAGTTCCAGGTTCAGGCCGGTGTCGAACTCGCTGCCTTTAAGGGCGGCAACCATCGACTCGGTGCCCGGGTGGCTGGTGCCCCAGGCGAAGCTGGAGATCGCGGTATCGATGTGGTCGGCACCGTTTTCGATGGCCTTCATTTGGCACATCGCGGCCAGACCAGCCGTGTCGTGGGAGTGAATGAACACTGGCAGCGATTGCTCGGATTTCAATGCCTTGACCAGTTCGCCGGTGGCGTACGGAGTCAGCAGGCCGGCCATGTCCTTGATCGCCACCGAGTCGCAACCCATGGCTTCCATTTGCTTGGCTTGCGCCACGAACGCCTCGATGGTGTGCACCGGGCTGGTGGTGTAGGCGATGGTGCCTTGAGCGTGTTTGCCGGCGGCTTTCACCGCTTCGATGGCGACTCGCAGGTTACGCACGTCGTTCATGGCGTCGAAGATGCGGAACACATCGATGCCATTGACCGCGGCCTTGGCGACGAAGGCTTTGACCACGTCGTCGCTGTAGTGGCGGTAACCCAGCAGGTTCTGGCCACGCAGAAGCATTTGCAGGCGAGTGTTAGGCAGCGCCGCGCGCAGCTGGCGCAGACGCTCCCACGGGTCTTCTTTCAGAAAGCGTACGCAGGCGTCGAAGGTCGCGCCGCCCCAGCATTCCAGCGACCAGTAGCCGACTTTGTCGAGCTTGTCGCAGATCGGCAGCATGTCTTCGGTGCGCATGCGGGTGGCGAGCAGCGATTGGTGGGCGTCGCGCAGGATTGTGTCGGTAACGTAGATTTGTTTGCTCATTGTTCTATTCCTCACAGGCCTGCGTGGGCGGCGATGGCGGCGGCGATGGCCAGGGCCAGCTCTTCGGGTTTGCGCTTGATCGAGTAGTTGGTCAGTTCAGGGTGGCTTTCAACGAAGCTGGTATTGAACTGACCGCTACGGAATTCCGGGTTACGCAGGATTTCCTGGTAGTACGCGGCGGTGGTCTTGACCCCTTGCAGACGCATGTCGTCGAGGGCACGCAAGCCACGGTCCATCGCCTCTTCCCACGTCAGCGCCCAGACCACCAGTTTCAGGCACATGGAGTCGTAGAACGGCGGAATGGTGTAGCCGGTGTAGATCGCCGTGTCGGTGCGCACGCCGGGGCCGCCGGGCGCGTAGTAACGGGTGATCTTGCCAAAGCTCGGCAGGAAGTTGTTTTTCGGGTCTTCGGCGTTGATCCGGAATTGCAGCGCGAAACCGCGGTGCTGGATGTCTTCCTGTTTCACCGAAAGCGGGAGGCCTGACGCGATGCGAATCTGCTCGCGAACGATGTCGATGCCGGTGATTTCTTCGGTGATGGTGTGTTCCACCTGCACCCGGGTGTTCATCTCCATGAAGTACACCTCGCCCTCGGCGAGCAGGAACTCCACGGTGCCGGCGTTCTCGTAACCCACGGCTTTGGCTGCGCGCACCGACAGGTCGCCGATGTAGGCGCGCTGTTCCGGGGTCAGTTGCGGGCTCGGGGCGATCTCGATGAGCTTCTGGTTACGGCGCTGGATCGAACAGTCACGCTCGAACAGGTGCACCACGTTGCCAAAGCTGTCGCCGAGGATCTGCGCTTCGATGTGTTTTGGATTGACGATGCATTTTTCCAGGAACACTTCCGCGGAACCGAAGGCCTTGGTGGCTTCGGAAATCACCCGCGGGAATGCTTGTTCAAGTTCTTCCCGGCTGTCGCAGCGACGGATACCACGGCCACCACCACCGGAAGTCGCCTTGAGCATCACCGGATAACCGATGCGGTCGCCTTCGATCAAGGCTTCCGCGATATCCGCGACGTTGCCTTCGGTCCCCGGGGTAACCGGTACGCCAGCCTTGATCATGCTGCGACGGGCTTCGGTCTTGTCGCCCATGCGGCGAATCACTTCAGCCGATGGACCAATGAACTTGATGCCGCGCTCTGCGCAGATATCTGCCAGTTCAGCGTTTTCCGAGAGGAAACCGTAGCCGGGGTGCAGCGCATCGCAACCGGTTTCTACCGCCAGATTCACCAGCTTGCGCGCATTCAGGTAACCGGCCAGTGGCTCGGCACCAATGCTGTGGGCCTCGTCCGCGCGTTTCACATGCAACGCATGGCGGTCGGCGTCGGAATAGATCGCGACCGAGCGAATGCCCATCTCGGCGCAGGCACGCACGATTCGTACGGCAATCTCACCACGGTTGGCGATCAGGATCTTTTTTATCACTTGGAGGTTCCCTTGAGCCGGTGGTACCCACGACCTGCTAGACCAGGTCGACGCGTGACCAAATGTTTCGATTCAGTCGCAGCCCCACACTAGCCCCCACAAGGGATTAACAAAAATGATTAATTATTGGGTCAGTCATAAGTAAAGACTTATAGTTGGCGCATCAGCCCGCGGTGAGAGCGTCTATAAAATGCGTAAGTCCTTGATGCGTATGACATTGCGTCAATTACAGATCTTCAATGAGGTCTGTGATTTACGGTCCTACAGCCGCGCAGCCGATGAAATGTCTCTCACACAACCTGCCGTGAGCCTGCAGATTCGTCAACTTGAAGAGCTGATTGGGCAGCCTTTGTTCGATTACGTCGGCAAAAAGCTCTACATGACCGAGGCGGCCGAAGCCCTTCAACGCGCCAGCCGGGACATTTTCGGACGCCTGGAAAACCTCGACATGCAGCTTTCAGACATGCA
Source organism: Pseudomonas sp. Irchel s3h14 (assembly GCF_900187425.1). Classification (GTDB taxonomy): domain Bacteria; phylum Pseudomonadota; class Gammaproteobacteria; order Pseudomonadales; family Pseudomonadaceae; genus Aquipseudomonas. The sequence goes on along the minus strand of NZ_FYDJ01000001.1, from coordinate 185,523 downwards.
GGGATCGCTGCAAGGACAGCTGAAACTGGCGGTGGAATCCAGCGCCAAGTATTTCGTGCCACACCTGTTTGCCGCGTTCAAGCGCCAGCATCCGGAAGTGAACCTGCAACTGACGGTGGTCAATCGCGGGCAGGTAATTCGACGACTGTCGGACAACCGCGACGACCTGGTGATCATGTCCATGGTGCCGCAGGACATGGGGCTGGAGTTCTTGCCATTCCTCAACAACCCGATCGTTGCCGTGGCGCCACCGGATCATCCGCTGTGCCACATGGGCCCGCTGCGTTTGCAGGATCTTGAACCCTACACACTGCTGATGCGCGAATCCGGCTCCGGGACGCGGCTGGCTTGCGAAGAATATTTCAAAGAGAAGCGCGTGCACTTCAACCAGACCCAGGAAGTCTCATCAGCCGAAGCCCAGCGTGAATGTGTGCTGGCGGGTCTGGGCGTGGCGCTGTTGACGCGTCACGCCCTGAACCTTGAGTTGGCGACCGGCGGATTGATCGAGTTGCCGGTCGAAGAGCTGCCGCTGTACCGCAGCTGGTGCCTGGTGCAAGCCAAGGCGAAACGACTGTCACCGGTGGCGCACGCGTTCCTTGCGTTTATTCGCAGCGAGCGGGTGCAGATCAGCGTGCTGGTTGAGCGTTTCGACGGGAAGTTGCCGGTGCCGCCTGCCAGTAGTTGAGCTCCAGATCAGGGAAATCACCGATCTCGGCCAACAGTTGGCGACGTTCGCAGCGATCCTCGATAGCACGGCGAAATTCCATGCGGCGCTGGTCTTCCTGCTGACGACGGGTTCTGGTGGCGCTGTTGCGTTCTTCGTAGGGCTGGGCCATTTCGAGTCTCCCAAGGCGATTACGGGAGTTTCAAGATAGGCGCGAGGGATGACGGTTTGGCGGCGGGCGGGTTACAGGGATGTGAACATTGCCATTGAAAGTAGTGTTTTTGCGGCCGCCTTCGTCGGAACGCCGCCCGGACCAAGCCCGCTCCCACATGGGATCTGCGATGTATACACTTTTTGTGCAACACAACCGATCAATGTGGGAGCGGGCTTGCTCGCGAATAAGGTCGGAACGACCTTCCGACCATTTCATGCCAAACGACGAATCAATCGTCCAGCGCTTTTACCGATTTAGGCGACAGCCGCAAGCTGCGCAGGCTGCGCTTGACGCTCTTGAGGTGATTGACCAGGCTCGGCCCGCGCGCCATGGCCACGCCCATCGCCAACACGTCGATCACCACCAGGTGGGCGATGCGCGAGGTCAGCGGCGTATAGATCTCGGTGTCTTCGTGCACATCGATCGCCAGGTTGACGGTCGACAGTTCGGCCAACGGTGTCTGGCTCGGGCACAAGGTAATCAGCGAAGCGCCGCTCTCGCGCACCAGATTGGCGGTGATCAACAAATCTTTGGAACGCCCGGACTGGGAAATACAGATCGCCACGTCGGTCGGTTTCAACGTGACCGCCGACATCGCCTGCATGTGCGGGTCGGAATACGCCGCCGCCGTCAGCAACAAACGGAAGAACTTGTGCTGGGCATCGGCCGCCACTGCGCCCGAAGCACCAAAGCCATAGAACTCGACCCGCTGAGCCTGAGACATGAGCGACACAGCACGCTGCAACTCCACCGGATCAAGCTTCTCGCGAACCTCCATCAGCGTGTGCAGGGTGGTGTCGAAGATTTTCAGGCTGTAGTCAGCGACCGAGTCGTCTTCATGAATCGCGAATTGCCCGAAGCTCGCGCCAGCAGCCAGGCTCTGTGCCAGCTTCAGCTTCAAGTCCTGGAAACCGGAACAACCGATGGCGCGGCAGAACCGCACGATGGTCGGTTCGCTGATGCCCACGTTGTGGGCCAGGTCGGCCATGGAGCTGTGCATCACCGCCGCAGGATCAAGCAGCACGTGGTCGGCGACCTTGAGCTCCGACTTGCGTAAGAGGTGGCGTGACTGGGCGATGTGTTGCAGCAGATTCAAAGGGCTGGACTCTTTGTTATTGGCAGGTGCCGGGGATGTAGCACGCTTGTAGTTATACTACATGAATCGGCTTTTTGCCTGCTCAATGCGTAACTCGATGTCCCCATTTCACGCCACATACGCTCCATGTAGCCCTTACAAGGGTTTCGCGTCCGCACGCAACTGCGCCGCCAGGCCATCGGCCTCGACCGGACGACTAATCAAATAACCCTGCACTTCATCGCAGTGCTCGGCTTTCAAAAACGCCAACTGCTCTGCCCGCTCCACACCCTCGGCCACCACTTTGAGCGACAGGCCGTGCGCCATGGCAATGATTGCCCGGGTGATCGCCGCATCCTCGCTGCCCTCCCCCAGACCGCGGATAAACGCCTGATCGATCTTCACGTAATCCACGGGGATGCGCTTGAGGTAGCTCAAGGACGAATAACCCGTGCCAAAATCGTCAATCGCCAGTTTCACGCCCAGATCGCGCAATTGCTGGAAGGTCGCGATGATGTGCTCGACGCTGTCCAGCAACTGACTTTCGGTGAGTTCCAGCTCCAGGTAGTGCGGCGCCAGACCGGTTTCTTCCAGCACCTGACGCACCAGGCTGACCAGTTTGCCCTGACGCAATTGATGCACCGACAGATTGACCGACACCCGTATCGGTTCAAGCCCCTGACGCTGCCACTCACAGGCTTGCCAGCAGGCCTGACGCAACACAAACTCGCCGATTGGGCCGATCAACCCGGTTTCCTCGGCCAGACCGATGAAGTCCCCCGGCGGCACACGACCCATGGTCGGGTGATCCCAGCGCACCAGCGCCTCGGCGGCATTCAGCCGGCCCGTGGCGAGGCACAGCTTCGGTTGGTAAAACACCTTCAGCTGCTTCTCATCGATGGCCTTACGCAGCTGATTTTCCAGCTGCAAGCGCTCCAGCGTGCTGGCTTGCAGGCTGTCGGTGTAGAACTGAAAGTTATTTCCGCCCAAGTGCTTGGCGTGCTGCATGGCCATATTTGACTGATGGACCAGCGCGGAAATTTCTCGCGCGTTGTCCGGCAACATACTGATGCCCATGGACGCGCTAACCACCAGTTCATGGCCCTCGACAGTGATCGGCAAACGCAGCTTGGTCGACAGTCGGGTCGCCACCCGCGCCAGGCTCGACAGGTTGCCGTAGGCATTGAACAACACGGCAAACTCATCGCCGGACAAGCGAGCGATGGTGTCCGCTTCAGGCAACGCATTGACCAGCCGCCGAGCCATTTTCTGCAAGAGCTGGTCGGCGATTTCATGGCCAAGGCTGTCATTGAGCAGCTTGAAGCGATCCAGATTGATGTGCAGCAACGCCAGACTGCGGTAGCCGCCCTGGCGCACCCGCTGATGAGCTTCGCTTAGCCGTTCGCGGAACAGAGAACGGTTGGCCAAGCCCGTTAATTCGTCGTAATGCGCCAGGTAACGCATGCGCTCTTCAGATTCGCGCCGGGCCGATAGATCGGCGAAGAAGCCCACGATATGGCTCACATTTCCCCGAGCATCACGCACAGCGTTCAGTTGCAACCATTGCGGATACAACTCGCCATTCTTGCGGGTTTCTACCAGCTCGCCCTGCCAACTGCCGTGCTGCTCCAGCGCTTGATGAATCGCCCCGTAGTGTCGACGGGCATCCCGGCTGCACGGCAACTCGACCACGTTGCGTCCGATCATGTCTTCAATGTCATAGCCAGTGACTCGGCTGAAGGCCTGGTTGACCGCGATCAGCGCGTAATTCGGATCGAAAATCACGATGCCTTCGCTGGCGGCTTCGAACACCGTCGCGGCCAGTTGCCGTTGCTCTTCCAGAGCTTTGCTGTCGCTGATGTCGCGACGGGTGCCGACCATGCGGATCACCCGGCCATTTTCGCCGCGCTCAACCGCTCGACCTCGGTCCTCGATCCAGACCCAATGGCCATCGCCGTGGCGCACGCGGTACTCAATCTGGTAATCCTCGCTGCGGCCCTTCAGATGCTCGACCAGCGCACGCTTGAGCGACGGCAAGTCATCAGGGTGCAGGCGCGGCTTGAGGTGGCGAAGCATCGCCGTCACGAATTCCGGCTCCAGGCCGAACAGTTCCTGAAGATGGGTGTGATGGACTTCGTCGGTTTGCAGGTTCCAGTCCCACAACCCGAGCTCACTGGCCTTCAACGCCAGAGCGAGACGCGCTTCACTCTTGCTCAGAGCCTGATTGGCAGCGTCCAGCTCCAGGCTGCGCTGGGCAACACGGCTTTCCAGCTCGATCTGAATTTGACGTAGCTCGTCTTCGGCACGACGGCGCTGGTCGATTTCCTTGGCCAGCTTTTGATTGAGCTGATCGCTGCAGCTTTGAGCCTGCTGCAAGTGCTCGATCAGGGCCTGATTCTGGAAGCGCCGCAACAGTCCGCTATCGATGAGCCGATTGACCTGCCAGGCGACCACACTCAACGCACCCAGTAAAATCAGACCAAACCAGCCCCAGCCCTGACTTTGTTCATCGCCGCCCCAGAACAGATAGCCGATGGCCGGCAACAGACAGGGCAAGGTAAAGGACAGGAACGCCGGAAGGCTGACCGCGTAGGCAACGCTGGCCGAAAGCGCTGCGGCGCCGATCAGGCCGAACACCCAGGCTTGTTGAATGAAGTTATCGGCGGGTACCAGCGCAATGCCGGCGCCGGCCAGGGTCAGGCCGGTCATGGCCGAACCCAGCAAAAACATGCGGCGCCAGATCGGATGGGCCTGACGGTTGGGTATCGCCGAATCGAAGGCTGCGACTTGAATCACCCGCAACGCCACCAGTGACAACAGCCACACCAGCCAGACGCTGACCAGGAAGTAACGCTGCGGACTCCAAAGCAAGCCAGCGCAGACCAGACCATTGATCAACATGAATAATGTGGGCAGCAATGAGCCCTGATAAAGCAGACGCGTGCGTTCGACCGCCATTTCCATGGCGTACTGTTTGCGGATAACCCGAGGCTCCACAACGGGGCCCGACAGGTCGGTGCTGAGGGTCATAGGCAATGTTCTTGTTCTTATAATGGTGAGCATGAGCCCGAAACGTCGACGGAGCATACACAAGCAAATGCCCGGACCAAACTGCTCCAGATCATAAAATCGACAAAAACTGCAGCCCCCCATACCCGCTGAAAAGCCTTGAGGCGAGCCCCGCCAACGCCTGCAGCCAGTGACCGACCGGTCGTCATCCGTGCTTCTTTCATCGGCTAATGCAAAGCTCGGTTTGCCCGGTGTGACGGCGCACCCTAGAATGCCCCGATGCGCGATGATCTCTCCCTTCTGCTGAACTCCCTCAACGATGCCCAACGCCAGGCCGTAGCTGCCCGCGTGGGTCGTCAGTTGGTCCTGGCCGGTGCTGGTTCCGGTAAAACCCGAGTGCTGGTGCACCGTATCGCCTGGTTGATCCAGGTCGAAAACGCCTCGCCCCACTCCATCCTGTCGGTGACCTTCACCAATAAGGCCGCTGCCGAGATGCGTCATCGCATCGAGCAGCTGATGGGTATCAACCCGGCCGGCATGTGGGTCGGCACCTTCCACGGCCTGGCGCACCGCTTGCTGCGGGCGCACTGGCAGGAAGCCGGCCTGAGCCAGACTTTCCAGATTCTCGACAGCGACGACCAGCAACGGCTGGTCAAGCGGGTGATCCGCGAGCTGGGCCTGGACGAGCAACGCTGGCCGGCCCGTCAGGCCCAGTGGTTCATCAACGGGCAGAAAGACGAAGGTCTGCGTCCGCAACACATTCAAGCCAGCGGCGATCTGTTTCTGGCAACCATGCGCAGCATTTATGAAGCCTATGAGGCTGCGTGCCTGCGCGCTGGCGTGATCGACTTCTCCGAATTGCTGCTGCGCGCCCTCGACTTGTGGCGCGATCATCCGGGCTTGCTGGCTCATTATCAGAAACGCTTCCGCCACATCCTGGTAGACGAATTTCAGGACACCAACGCCGTGCAGTACGCCTGGTTGCGTCTGCTGGCCAAGGGCGGCGACAGCCTGATGGTGGTCGGCGACGACGATCAGTCGATCTATGGCTGGCGCGGCGCGAAAATCGAAAACATCTATCAGTATTCCGACGATTTTCCAGATGCCGAAACCATTCGTCTGGAGCAAAACTACCGCTCCACCGCCGGCATCCTCAAAGCGGCCAACGCCCTGATCGCCAATAACACCGGACGCATGGGCAAAGAGCTGTGGACCGACGGCGGCGAAGGCGAAGCGATCAATCTGTACGCCGCGTTCAACGAACACGATGAAGCACGCTACGTGGTGGAAACCATCGAAAGCGCGCTGAAAACCGGCTTGGCCCGCAGCGATATCGCGATTTTGTACCGCTCCAACGCCCAATCGCGCGTTTTGGAAGAAGCCTTGCTGCGTGAGCGCATTCCGTACCGCATCTATGGCGGTCAGCGCTTCTTCGAACGGGCAGAAATCAAAAACGCCATGGCCTACCTGCGTTTGCTGGAAGGTCGCGGCAACGATGCAGCGCTGGAGCGGGTGATCAACGTTCCGGCCCGTGGTATCGGTGAGAAAACCGTTGAAGCGATCCGCGACCACGCCCGTCACAGCGATGTGTCGATGTGGGAAGCCATGCGCCTGCTGGTCGCCAATAAAGGCCTGACCGGTCGCGCGGCCGGCGCGCTGGGTGCATTTATTGAGCTGATCGAGAACCTCGCCGCCAAGTGCATGGAGATGCCGCTGCATCTGATGACCCAGACCGTCATCGAGCAGTCCGGGCTGATCGCCTATCACGAAGCGGAAAAAGGCGAGAAAGGCCAGGCCCGGGTAGAAAACCTTGAGGAACTGGTCAGCGCCGCGCGCAACTTCGAAAACGCTGAAGAAGACGAAGACCTGACGCCACTGGCGGCGTTCCTCGGTCACGCGTCGCTGGAAGCCGGGGACACTCAGGCTGACGAGCACGAAGACAGCATTCAGTTGATGACCTTGCACAGCGCCAAGGGTCTGGAATTCCCTTATGTGTTCCTGGTGGGCATGGAAGAAGGTCTGTTCCCGCACAAGATGAGCCTTGAAGAACCGGGTCGTCTTGAAGAGGAGCGCCGTTTGGCCTACGTCGGTATCACCCGGGCGATGCAGAACCTGGTGATGACCTATGCTGAAACCCGACGCCTGTACGGCAGCGAGACCTACAACAAGGTCTCGCGTTTCGTACGTGAAGTGCCGAAAGGCCTGATCCAGGAAGTGCGGCTGTCCAACAGCGTCAGCCGTCCATTCGGTGGCGGCCAGCAGCAGAGCTCCAGCAGCCTGTTTGGCGGTAGCGAGATCCCGGACACCGGGTTCAGCCTCGGCCAGGCCGTACGGCATTCGGTGTTTGGCGACGGTGTGATCCTGAACTTCGAAGGTGCCGGGGCTCAGGCTCGGGTGCAGGTGAACTTCAGCGAAGGCAGCAAATGGCTGATGTTGGGTTACGCGAAGCTGGAAGCGGTATAAAGACAACCGAGAGCTTTTTGTGGGAGCGGGCTTGCTCGCGAAGGCAGCACCGCGGTGTATCAGAGGCACCGCGTCATCGTTCTTCGCGAGCAAGCCCGCTCCCACAGGTTGATGCCCTGACTCCTACAGAACTTATCCACTCGTCCTACGGACCAAAGTTAACAGGCCTTATTGCGCTGATTGAAGCTGAACGCAACCTGTCAGGCAAAAGCCCGAAACACTCTGCCGCTAGCCAGTAACACTTCAGCTGTGCAACATGGCGCGCGTGCCTTCCACAAATGGGAATTCCCTTTATGAAACGTTTTCTTAGCATCGCCATGGCGTTGTGCATTGGCCTGACGATGAGCCTCGACGCCAATGCCGCCAAGCGCTTTGGTGGTGGCAAGAGCTCCGGCGCTGCGCCGACTCACCAGACCAGCCAAATGGCTCCTTCTTCTGCTGCAGGCGGCGCTGCCGCCACTGCGGGCGCGGCCGGTGCTGCTGGCGCCGCTGCCAAGGCCGGCGGTGCTTCGCGCTGGCTTGGCCCTCTGGCCGGTATCGCGGCCGGTGGCCTGCTGGCCTCCATGTTCATGGGCGACGGCTTCCAGGGCATGCAGATCCTCGACATCCTGATCATGGCCGTCATCGCCTTCCTGGTCTTCCGTTTCATCGCCGCTCGTCGTCGCAAGCAGCAGGAGCACATGGCTCCAGCTGGCGCACCGATGCAGCGTGAAGTGTTCGAGCAGAAGCCAGCGGCCATGGGTTCGATCTTCGGCGGCTCGGCAGCACCGGTTGCCGCTCGTCCGGTGATCAACGCTCCGGCCTGGTTCAATGAGAAGAACTTCATTGAAGCGGCCCGCAACCACTTCCAGTCCCTGCAGCAACACTGGGACGCCAACGAAATGGACAAGATCGCCGAGTTCGTGACCCCGCAACTGCTGGAGTTCCTCAAGCGCGAACGTGCCGATCTGGGCGACGATTTCCAGTCCACCTACATTGATAACCTCAATGTTCAACTGGACGGCGTGGATGACCGTGCCGACAAGACCATCGCCACCCTGACCTTCACCGGTGTGTCGAAGAGCTCGCGTTTCGACCAGGGCGAAGTGTTCAGCGAAAGCTGGAACATGGAACGTCCGCAGGGCGAGAACCAGCCTTGGCTGGTCGCCGGTATCCGCCAGAACGGCTGATCCCCACTGCGTTAAGCATGCTGTAATGAAAACCCCGGCCTTGCCGGGGTTTTTCTATTTCGCGGTTGCATCTATAGCGAGCTACTGTATAAACCGCCCCAACTAAACCGCGCCATCAAGCAAGAGGATCCCGGACGTGGAAGAAATCATCGAACAACTGCGTGAAGCCAACGAACCGGTACCGGTCCCCTTGGAGTTGCCCGACGAAGATCAACTGGTGGAAATCGAAGAACAGCTGTTCATCGACATTCCGTTTGTCTTCAGAGAATTTTTGCTGACCGTCAGCGACGTCGTCTACGGCAGCCTGGAGCCGGTAACCGTTACCGACCCGCAATCCCACACCTACCTGCCGGACGTTGCCGCCAACGCCTGGGATGCGGGTGTTGATCGCAGCATGATTCCGATCTGCCAGGACGGTGACAACTACTACCTGGTCGAAGAAGACGGCACCGTGGTGCTGTGGTTGGCAGAAGAAGAACTGATCGCCGAAGAAACCTGGGAATCGGTGTGGCACTGGGCGCGGGACGTCTGGCTGGAAAGCTGAGCAAGCACGACTTTGTAGCAGCTGGCGTAGCCTGCGTTCGACTGCGTAGCAGTCGTAAACCCTGAAGACTCGGTTTATCTGGAAATCTCATTGCCCGATTTTGCGACTGCTACGCAGTCGAACGCAGCCTTCGGCAGCTGCTACAGAGGTCTCAGTGGCTTGAGGAATCCTTGTGGTTGTCCAATGTTTCGAGCAACGCCACCTGCATCCGCGTATGCACGCGGATGAACCAGCGCCAGAGCAGCGCCGCTACAGCGGCCGCAACGACGACGATCAGCACCAGCAACTTGTTGGTCGGCAGAATACTGGCCGACAAGGCTGCCAGCAGCAGAAAAATCACCAGCAGCGAGAGGATCGGGATCACTTCGGCGATCACCCGACGCACTCGCTGCGTGTGGCGGCCGGCCATCTCCGGCTTCACGCCCATCTCCGCCAACAGCATCGAGAGCGCCTTGAGCTTGCGATAGGCGGCGATCAGGAACGGTAGCGACAACAGCAACGCCCCACCCCAGATCAACGCTTTCTGCCAGCTCGGGTCACTGATCCAGTCTTGCAGGTAAGTGGACATGCGCTCGGCGAAATAAGCGCCCGAGAAGAAGATCGCAATCACCAATGCCAGATTGACTCCCACCTGCAACAGAATCCGCCGAATCATCGACGCCAACAGCGCGCCCTCGCCCTGAGGCTGGATGCTGCGCAGCCATTCGCCGTACATCCCCAATACCCTGCCCAGTCGCTTCGGCACCACCGCTGCAAGCTTGATCGATAGCGGATCAGCCGCGCGGATCAGGTAAGGCGTCAGCAACGTGGTGATCACCGAGACGGCAACAGCGACCGGGTAAAGGAAGTTGCTGGTGACCTGCAACGTCATGCCCAGCGCCGCGATGATGAAAGAAAATTCGCCAATCTGCGAAAGCCCCATCCCGACGCGAAGTGAGGTGCGTCCATCATTGCCAGCGATAAACGCGCCAAGACCGCAAGAAAACATCTTGCCCAGCACCACGGCCACGGTGATCACCGCAATCGGCCACGCGTATTGCAGCAGGATCATCGGATCGAGCATCAGCCCAATGGCGACAAAGAAGATCGCACTGAACAGATCGCGAACCGGTTCGATCAAGCGCTCGATTTTCAGCAATTGCCGGGATTCAGCCATGATCGCGCCAATCAGGAAGGCGCCGAGCACCATGCTGTACTCAAGTTTGACCACCAGCAAACAGAAGCCGAAACACAGCCCCAATACGGTGATCAGCAGCATTTCATTGCTTTCGAACTTCGCCACGTAGGCCAGCAATCGCGGCACCAGCAGGATACCGATGACCAGTGCGACGATCATGAACAGCGAGAGCTTGCCGACCGTGGAAAACACTTCGCCGGAACTGACCGTACCGCTGACCGCGATGCTCGACAGCAAGGCGATGATGCCGATGCCAAGAATGTCTTCAACGATCAGCACGCCGAAAATCAGCTGTGCAAAGCGCTCGTTCTTCATCTTCAGATCGTTGAGCGCCTTGACGATGATGGTGGTGGACGAAATCGCCAGGATCGCGCCGAGGAACAGCGAGTCCATGGTATTCCAATCGAACCAGCGACCGATCTCGTAGCCGATCCAGATCATCAGCACGATTTCCAGGAACGCCGCAATGAACGCCGTGGCGCCGACCTTGAACAGCTTGAGCAGGCTGAACTCCAGGCCCAGGCAGAACATCAGGAAAATCACCCCGAGTTCGGCAAGGGTTTTGATGGTTTCTTCATCGTGGATCAGGCTGAACGGCGGGGTGTGCGGGCCGATGATGAAGCCGGCGACGATGTAGCCGAGCACCACCGGTTGTTTGAAGCGATGAAACAGCACGGTCACCACACCCGCGATCAACATGATCACTGCCAGATCTTGAATGAAGCTGATGGCATGCATGGTGTGGGGCTCCTTAAGGGGGACTTTTGGAGGTTAACACCACGACTTCCGCTGCAAAGGCGGTGCAATATATGGAAACAGATCGATCCGGGCGTGACGGCAGCCACCCGCCCGGCGTCCCGATAACTGTTGGTTTGAAAAAGCTGACGAGGCCCCCGCAGAGGTGCCGCCCTCCCGAAATTCTGCCTTGAACCGTGAGAACGCTATGGAACCCGGAAACGCACAACTGTCGATGACGGTATTGATGACCCCCGACATGGCCAACTTCTCTGGCAATGTCCACGGCGGTACCTTGCTCAAATACCTCGACGAAGTGGCCTACGCCTGCGCCAGCCGTTATGCCGGCCGCTACGTGGTGACCCTGTCGGTGGACCAGGTGATTTTCCGCGAGCCGATTCATGTCGGCGAACTGGTGACCTTTCTGGCCTCGGTCAATTTCACCGGCAACACTTCCATGGAGGTGGGCATCAAGGTGGTGACCGAAAACATCCGCGAGCGCTCGGTGCGCCACACCAACAGCTGCTTCTTCACCATGGTCGCGGTAGATGACGACCGCAAACCGGCTGTTGTCCCGCCACTGCAACCGCAGAACAGCGAAGACAAACGCCGCTTCATGCAGGCCCAGCAACGTCGGCAGATTCGTCAGGAACTGGAAAAGCGCTATCAGGACATCAAGGGCGACGCCTGAGCTGTTCAGTGAGCTTGATGTCGTTCGTTAGATAGTCTTCGCGAGCAAGTCGGATCGCCGCACCGCCGCTCCCACATTTGGCCTCCGTCGTACACAAATTTTGTGTTCACAGGAGATCCCGTGTGGGAGCGGCGGTGCGGCGATCCGACTTGCTCGCGAATGGGTTCAACGCGGAACTCAGAGACTGATCGCCGTCGCCTCGAACCGCACCCGCGGGTGGGCGATCCGGTCCTGAGCCCGTACCAGTTCCAGCTCATAGCTGGAGCAAGCCTGGGTTTCCAGCAGCACTTCATGCACCGCCGACGCAGCGAATTCAAAAGCCGCCACCAGGCTATCGCCCAACAGCACGCGAGCCAGAAACAGGCCGGAGGTCAGGTCGCCGACGCCCACCGGCTGACGCGGGAACGCCAGCAGCGGACGGCGCAAATGCCAGCTGTCTTCGGCCGTCACCAGCAACATCTCGAAAACATCCCCCTGTTTACCGGGATAGTCCAGATGCTTGACCAGCACAGCCTTCGGACCACGCGCCAGCAGCGCTCGCGCCATGGCCAGGCAATCGAACAACGATTGCGGCTTGCGCCCCGAAAAGCTGTCCAGCTCCAGCTGGTTGGGGCACATGAAGTCCGCCACGGCAGCCGCCTCCTCCAGCAGGAAATCGCTGACTTCCGCAGGGACGCTGCAACCCTTCTCCGGATGGCCCATCACCGGGTCACACAGATACAGAGCCTTGGGATTCATCGACTTGATCCGCGCCACACCTGTCAGGATCGCCCGGCCCTGGGCAGCACTGCCGAGATAGCCGGACAATACGGCGTCGCAGTTGCCCAGCTCGCCAATCGCCGCGATGCCTTCGACCAGGTCGGGAATCTGATGCGGCGCCAGCACTTCACCGGCCCACTGGCCGTACTGGGTGTGGTTGGAGAACTGCACCGTATTGAGCGGCCAGACATTCACCCCGACCCGCTGCATCGGGAAAACCGCGGCGCTGTTGCCAGCGTGGCCGAACACCACGTGGGACTGGATGGCGAGCAGATGGGGCGTACGTTTCATGCGGTGAGTTTTCCGTCAAACGATTGAAATTCAAGCCGCGCAGTATGCGACTAAACGCAGCCTGTACGACAGACCGGCGACGCAGTTAAGCTGACACTATCTTGTTGGAGCAACGTGTTGATGCTGACCCTTGGAAATATCTTCGTCCTGATGCTGCTTGCCACCGGTGGCGCGTGGGTATGGCACAACCATGGCTTGCGCGAGCGCGCGCTGGAGCGGGTCAAGCTGCATTGCGCAAAGCTCGGAATCGAGCTGCTGGACGGCAACGTGGCCTTGAAGAAGATAGCGTTCATTAAAGACGCCAACGGCCGGCGGCGCCTCGCCCGTGTGTATAACTTCGAATTCACCGTAACCGGTGAAAGCCGTCACAACGGCACCATCACCCAGTTCGGCGCCCACAGTGCGCAGATTGAGCTGGCGCCCTACCCGATGCCGTTCGACGACACACCTGCGGTGGCCGATGTAGTGAAACCGCGCGCTGAGGTCATCGAGATGAGCCAGTGGCGGCAAGAACACACCAAATGGCGTCCTTGATTCAAGTCGCGCTCGACCGGCAGTCGGCTAGCTCTCTTTGCAATGAATCAACATCCTGCGGCTCACTGAAAATCAGCTCGATGCGCGAATCACGCCGCCATTCGCTGGGCTGCCAGCCCAGCGCCGAATTTTCCAGCGCATTCGCCGAAACCCACCCGTCGACGCTGTGGATAACCAGCTTCGCCCGCCGCCAGGCAAGGCTTTCAAGCCAACGACCAACGAGCGTCGCATCGAAAGCCTGACTCGGATGCCAGCGCCACCCAACGCTCCAGCCGCCCTCCTGCTCCTGGCTCAAGCAAATTGGCAGCGCAGGATCGGTCCAGATGGCCGGCAACTGCGCCAATCCTTTGGGCGCAACGAAGTTATCCACACCCGCTACAGCCTGAACCCCAAGCCCTGGTAACTCACTCAATGGCAACGCGGCTTGCTGCGTCCAATACAACGGACGCGCCGGCAACTGTGCGGCGATTCGCTGGCGATCAGTATCGTCGATATTTTCGGCTTTATTCATCAGCAACAACCCGGCGCTCTTGAGCGCTTCCTGTTGCGCCACCGGCAGCGGTTTGCCGGCAGCAAGTGCCTGGGCATCCAGCACCAGCACGCAGGGTTGAACAGCCAGCACGCCTTGCCACGGCGCCTCACTCAACTGCCTGAGCAATTGCGCCGGATGCCCCAGCCCGGAGGGTTCAATAAACAGCCGATCCGGCCGCGCCTTGCGCAGCAAACGCCCGAGGCCGATCTGAAACGGCGCACCATTCACGCAACACAAACAGCCCCCGGCCACTTCACCCAGTGCGATACCATCGGCGTCTCGGGTCAGCAACGCAGCGTCGAGGCCGATCTGGCCGAACTCGTTGATCAGCACCGCCCAACGCTCATTTGCCGGCCGCTGCGCCAGCAGGTGCTTGATCAGGCTGGTCTTGCCGGCACCCAAGGGGCCAGCAATGACGTGCGTGGGAATATTCTGCAACATGGTCGATGGTTTTCTGAGGAGGTAAAGGATGCGGTTGATGGGATTGTCGGTGCTCTTGGCGCTCATGTCCGGCGACGCGCTGGCCCAGGCTTGCGTGGTACATAGCACGGCTGCGCGACTCGACGTGAAAGTCTGCCAGCAGAACCGCAACATCCCGGAAAAGCTATTCGCCGATGGTTTCTGCCAGCCGAACCTTCCAGGCCAGAAAGTCGAGGTGCAGTACGTCGACCAATGCCCCACCGGCGCATTCGGCGTGTGCAGCAACGCCCAAGTCGCCAATATGCCTTACCGGCAGGATATTCACTATTACGGCGTAGCCACGGATGCGGCGTATTTGAAGCCGTTTTGCGAAGCCCAGAGCCAGGGAACCTGGCTCAAACCGTGAGCCGCTAGCTCAGCCAGTCGAGCGTCAGGATCAGCCGCCGCTCACCGGACGCAAGCTGTGGCGAGCGGTGAATAAGGCCGAAGCCTTCGTTGCCATGCCATTTCTCACCTTTGAGTAACGCGACTTCGCCGCTGGCGATCTGCTCGATCAGCGGACCGTCCTGGGGTTCGGCTTCGGCTTTGCCCAGTTGTCGGCGATCCATCGCACCTTCCTTCAGCCACTGGCTGCCGATCCCGCAATACGTGGTGATCAACCGTACCGGCACATGATCGACGTGGAAACGCGGGCACATGGCCTTGTCCAGGACCCGCAGGCGCAGGCCGACACGCTTGGCGCCCATCAAACAGGCGAAAGCACTGACCAGCCAGGAGACGTCGGCGATGAAACCTTCGTAACCTTCGAGATCACTGAAACCTGAGGCTAATCCATGAAGATTGGGTTCGGTGTCGTCGCGGGGCAGTTCCAGGACCAGCGACTCGGCCAACGGCTCGTTCAGTGACAGCAGCAAACGCCCGAAATCAGCGATGTGCGCCGGCAGTTGGCGCTGCCAAACGGCGAGGTTTACGCCGTCATCCAGTATTCGGGTCAGCGCTTGCGGCGTCTCACCTTGAACCTGATGAATGATCGGCCGCAGTTTCAGACTGGGTGCCAACATCAGGCTGCCGCCTCTTCGTGCCACGGGCCAAATGGATCTGGCAGTAGTCGCCAGCCCTCGACGCCTAACGCCATTTCATCGTCGGTCAGCAGGCAATTGTCGAGTTCGCTGGTGAGTTGCGCGAAGTCGATGTTCTGGCCGATGAACACCAGTTCCTGGCGGCAATCGCCGCTGGTTGCGGTCCAGTTTTCCATGATCCCGGCGGTGCTTTCCTCGTCCTGCGGCCACTGGGTTTTCGGCACGAAACGCCACCAGCGTCCGGCGAAACCATGGCGCATCAATCCGCCCGCCTGGGACCAACTACCGGCGTCCATGTGCTTGCTGGCCAGCCAGAAGAAGCCCTTGGAGCGCAGCAGTTTGCCGTTCACCCACGGGCGGTCGATGAAGCGGTAAAAGCGCTGTGGATGAAACGGTCGGCGTGCTCGGTAGGCTGTCGAGGCGATGCCATATTCCTCGGTTTCTGGCACGTGTTCGCCACGCAGTTCCTGTAACCAGCCCGGAGCCTGAGCGGCCTTTTCGAAGTCGAAACGGCCGGTATTGAGGATCTTCGCCAAGGGAATTTCGCCCATGACCATCGGGATGATTTCCGCCTGGGCGTTAAGCCGCTCAAGGATCGCGATCAGCTCCTGGCGTTCGCTGCTGCTGATCAAGTCGATCTTGCTGATCAGAATCACGTCGGCGAATTCGATCTGCTCGATCAACAGGTCGGTAATCGAGCGTTCGTCTTCCTCGCCCAAGGTTTCACCACGGGATGCGAGGCTTTCGGCGGCCTGATAGTCGAGCAGGAAGTTCATGCCATCGACCACGGTGACCATGGTGTCGAGCCGGGCGATGTCGGCCAGGCTCTGTCCTTCTTCATCGCGGAAGGTGAAGGTTTCCGCCACGGGCAGTGGCTCGGAAATGCCGGTGGATTCGATCAATAAATAATCAAAGCGACCCTCCTTGGCGAGTTTGCTCACTTCTTCCAACAAGTCTTCGCGCAAGGTGCAGCAGATGCAGCCATTGCTCATCTCCACCAGTTTTTCTTCCGCACGATTCAGGGTGACATCGCGCTGGACTTCGCCGCCATCGATGTTGATTTCGCTCATATCATTGACGATCACGGCGACGCGCAGCTTCTCGCGATTGCGCAGCACGTAGTTGAGCAGCGTACTTTTGCCAGCGCCGAGAAAGCCCGACAGGACGGTGACGGGGAGACGATTGGGCATCAGGTATTCCTCACAGAGATGCCCGGTCGCAGTGTCGGGCTTAACTTGATGTTATAGTATAACAACACAATCAAGCCACTCTCCTCTTGCCCTCGATGACAAAGGGCACGATGCTCAAGCCCGTTCGGTCCGTGAGAAATCCTATGCGTGTAGCCCTGAAAATAGCGCTGATGAGCTTTTCGCTGCTGGTCGCTGTCGATGCCTGGGCGCAAATCCCGAGCCTGGCCAAATGCACCCGAAGCGCCAATCTGCTCGCCTGCGTGGATGGCGACGGCAACGCCTACAGCGTCAACACCGTCGGCAATACGATCTATCTGCGGGGCTTCGAAGCGGCCGGCAAACGCCATTGGGCGCAGACCAACAGTCGCTACGGACAACTCACGTTCTTCACTGGGCTCGCGTCCGATGGCGAGGCCTGGGTCGGCTACAACCGTCGCGTCGGCTGGACCACGATCAATCGGTTTTCCAGTTCCGGTGGCAGCAGTGGCAAGTTCACCTGTAGCCGAATTACGGGATGTTAGGCCTGGGATTTCTTCTGCTCCTGCTGCCAAGCGATGTAGCTGTTTACCGGCGGATTTTTCTGGAAATAGCGCTGTAAACCTTCGAACAAGCCATCGGCTACGGCCTGCTGGTGGCGCGCGGTGACCAGTCGCTGACTGTCACGAGCGTTGGAGATGAAGCCGGTTTCTACCAGGATCGACGGCACATCCGGCGATTTCAGCACCGCAAATCCCGCTTGTTCCACACGCTTCTGATGCAATGTGGTGATGCCCGCCAGACTGCCGAGCACAGTACTGCCCAACTGCAAACTGGCGGCGAGAGTCGCGTTCATCGACATGTCGAGAATGACCCCGGCGAGCATCGGGTCCTTGTCCTTGAGGTTGAGCAGGCTGGTAGCGCCCAGCAGGTCTGCGCCGTTCTCACGTTGCGCCATGAAACGCGCCGTCGCCGAGGTTGCTCCACCCTCGGACAGGCAGTAGACCGACGCGCCCGACGCCGTCAGACGTGGCGCCGCATCGGCATGCACCGAGATGAACATGTCGGCATTGTGCTTGCGAGCGATCTCCACACGCTTGCGCAACGGGACGAAGAAGTCGTCGTTGCGCACCAGTTTCACGTCGAAGCCCTTCTCGCGTTTCAGCCGTTTGGCCAACAGCTGGGCAATGGACAGCACCACGTCTTTCTCACGCTCACCTTTGGCGCCGACCGCGCCGGGGTCTTTGCCGCCGTGACCGGGGTCGACCACGACGATGATGTCGCGCTTGGGGTGAGCCTTGTCGATCGCCGCCTCGGGCGCAGCCGCCATTTGTAACGGCACAGCCGTCTTCAGATCGAGTACCAGTCGATGTCCCTGACCGTCCTGTGGTGGCAGCAAAAAACTGGCGAGCTGCACCGGGCCGCTGAGGTCGAGGACGATTCGCGTATCGCCCTGGCCGAAGGGCCCGGAGCGTATCGAGCGAATCACAGTGTTGCTGAGCGCCAACTGACTGAAGTCGCCACTGAGGTTGGCGCTACTCAGATCGATGATCAGCCGTTCGGGAGCGCTCAGGGAAAACGTCTTGTATTGCACCGGCCCGCTCAGATCGAACACCAATCGCAACTTGTCATCCGAATGCCAGAGCCGCGCATTGCGAATCTGAGTGGCCGAGACGCCAAACGGTAAAACGAAGGCCGCGCTGGCCAGGATCAGATTGAGCAAATGACGTCTGTGCATGATGAAAGCCTGTTCATAAAAAAGGCATGGTTGATTTTAATGTAATAACATAACATACGAAATCGACTCCCACGATGGACCTGCTCATGAATGCGCTGACTCTGCCGGATATCGCCGCGCAGGCCTCACGCCAAGCCCTGCCACTCGACTGGGTGGGCATGTGCGGCATTGCTCTTCCTGTTTTATTCGATGGCCAACGAATGAGTGCAAAGGCCGACGCCGGCGTTAGCCTCGACGATGGAGAGGCGCGCGGAATTCATATGTCGCGGCTGTACTTGGCGCTGGAAATGCTCGAGCAAGAAAACCTGACACCTGCCTTGTTGCGGCGAGTTTTACAAAGTTTTCTCAAGACTCATGAAGGACTGTCCAACAGCGCTTACTTAAAAATTCACACCGATTTACTGCTCAAAAGACCGGCGCTGGTCAGTCCATTGGCCGGCTGGAAAACCTATCCAGTGAGCATCGAAGCACGTTTGAAAAACGCGATGTTCCACGTGGAACTAAAAATCGACGTGCCTTATTCCTCGACTTGTCCGTGTTCGGCTGCGCTTTCCCGGCAGTTGATTCAGCAGCAATTCGTCGATGACTTCGCCAACAAGCCGTTGCAACATGCCGATGTGTTGGCTTGGCTCGGCTCTACAAAAGGCATCGTCGCAACGCCTCACAGCCAACGGAGCACTGCGAGATTGCGGCTTCGAGTGGATGACTATCTGGATGACCTGCCGCTGATCGCGATCATCAATGACGCCGAAGCAGCCCTCGGCACCGCCGTACAAACCGCCGTAAAACGCGCCGACGAACAAGCCTTCGCGCGGGCCAACGGGCAGAACCTGATGTTCTGCGAAGACGCCGCCCGACGTTTGAACCTGGCCCTGAAACGCTCCCCTGGCATCAACGCCTTCCACATACGAGTCATCCACGCGGAAAGCCTCCACGCACACGACGCGGTCGCCGAAAGCCGCTGGAATTGGGAGGCCGCATGATTCATTGCCAAGCCTTGCGTTGGGGTGCACCCGGCCAACCACTGACCCCACCCGTGGATTTCGAACTGTCCCAAGGAAGTCTCACCGCCGTAATCGGTGCGAACGGCTCGGGTAAAAGCAGCCTGCTGAAAGTCATCGCGGGTTTGCAAAAACCGCTGACCGGCAAAGTCATCCTGGATGTTCCACGCAAGGGCAGCCTCTCGTTCCTTCCACAGCAACAACACCTGGATCGCCAATTCCCCATCAGCATGCAAGAGTTAGTCGCCGCCGGTTTCTGGGGTAGCACGCAGTCTCCCGAGATACGCAGACAACGCCTCAAAGCCGTCCTGGAAAACTGGTGTCTGAGCGGACTGGAACAGCGCCCATTGATGGCTTTGTCCGGCGGCGAATTACAGCGTGCCCTGCTCGCCCGTTTGAGCCTCGCCGACGCACCATTGCTATTGCTCGACGAACCCCACGCCGCCCTCGACGAGCTCGGTCAGGCACTGCTCTGGAAACACATTCACGCCTGGCATGCCGAAGGCCGAACCCAAGTGATCGTGTGTCATGACCTGGCCGCCGTTCGCCAACACATTCCTCAAACGCTGCTGATCAAAAGCACTGGCTGCGTCCTCGGGTCGAGCGTTGATCTGATCCAGCAACAACCCCATACGCGGGTGGCCTGATGCTCGCGGCCGCTCATCTTTGGCAACCGTTCCACGAGTTCGTGTTCATGCGTCGAGCACTTCTCGGTGGATTGGTTCTGGCATGCAGCACCGCACCGTTGGGCGTGTTTCTGATCCTGCGACGGATGAGCCTGATCGGCGACGCGGTGGCTCACGGCATTCTGCCGGGGGCCGCATTGGGCTTCTGGTTCGCCGGATTGAGTCTGCCGGCGCTGACCGTCGGCGGCCTCGGTGCCGGTCTCGGCATGGCCGGACTCGCCGCCTGGATCACCCGTCGCACCGGCCTGCGGGAAGACGCCAGCCTCGCCGCGATCTACCCGATCTCCCTGGCCTGCGGTGTGCTGATCCTCGGCATCGCCGGCAAACGTCTGGACCTGTTGCACCTGTTGTTTGGCTCGGCGCTGGCGGTCGATGGCCCGACGTTGACGGGCATGCTCTGGGTCTCCGGCTTCAGCCTGATCGCCATGGCCTTCATCTATAAACCGCTGTTGCTGGACACCCTCGACCCACTCTTTCTGCAAACCGTCAGCCGACTTGGTCCCCTGGCCCACGGCGTATTTCTAACCCTGGTGGTGCTGAATCTGGTGATCGGTTTTCAAGCCATCGGTGCACTGATGGTGGTCGGTTTGATGATGTTGCCCGCCGCCGCATCTCGCTTCTGGAGTCGTCGCTTGCCGGTGTTAATGGCCATCGCCGCCCTGCTCGGCTGCCTCTCGGTGTGGCTCGGACTGTTGCTGTCGTTCTACTACTCGCTGCCCAGTGGCCCGGCAATCGTGCTGGTGGCTGGTGGTTTGTATCTGCTGTCCGTGGTGTTCGGACCGGTGCACGGTTTGCTGCGCCGCCCGCCTTTGCTCACATCCCAATGAGGTGTTACCCGATGCGCGTTCTACTCGTGCTGTTCAGTTTGCTGCTGTCGATGTCGCTGTCTGCTGCGGAAAAACTTCAGGTAGTCACCAGTTTCAGCATCCTCGCCGACATGACCCATCAAGTCGGCGGCGACCATATCCAGATCACCAACATGGTCGGCGCGGATGCCGATGCTCACACGTACGAGCCGACTCCGGACAACGCCAAGGCGTTGCTCAAAGCCAAACTCATCATTAAAAACGGCTTGGGTTTCGAGCCATGGCTGGACCGACTGGTGACCAGCACCGAGACCAAAGCGCCGGTGATCAGCGCGAGCCGCGGCGTCATCCCGCGTTCCCTGGATGAAGATGGCGAGACGATTCCCGACCCGCACGCCTGGCACAACCTGGCGAACGCTGAGCTGTATATCAGCAACATCACCAAGGCACTGATCGCCGCCGACCCGACGAATAAAAACGACTACGAACGCAACAGTCAGGCCTACCTGAAACAGATCTACGCGCTGCTTGCCGAAGCCAAGGTCAAACTCGGTTCGCTGCCACCGGGCAATCGTAAAATCGTGACGTCCCATGACGCCTTCGGTTATCTCGGTCAGGCCTATGGCATCGACTTCATGGCGCCTCAAGGCCTGTCCACCGAGCGCGAACCGTCAGCCGCCGAAGTCGCTGCACTGATCACCCAGATACGCCAGGCCAAGGTCAAAGCGGTGTTCATGGAAAACATCAAGGATGCACGCCTGCTCAAGCAGATTGCCGATGAAAGCGGCGCGCACATCGGTGGCACGTTGTACTCCGATGCGCTCGCGGCTAACGGGCCGGCCAGCACATTCATCGGGTTGTTCGAGTACAACCTCAACACCCTGTACAACGCGTTGAGCAAGCCATGATCCGCAAGAATCCTTCCGGTGATTTGCCGGTGATAGCCGAATCTGCCTACGTGGACAAAACCGCCATCATCTGCGGCAAAGTGGTGATCGGCGAGAACGTCTTCGTCGGTCCTTACGCGGTGATTCGTGCCGACGAAGTGGATGCCTCAGGCGAGATGGAGCCGATCACCATCGGCGCCAACTCGAACATCCAGGATGGCGTGGTGATCCACTCCAAGTCCGGCGCGGCAGTGACCATCGGCGAGTTCAGTTCCATCGCCCACCGCTCGATCGTTCATGGTCCGTGCAAGGTTGGCGACCGGGTGTTTATCGGGTTCAACAGCGTGCTGTTCAACTGCGTCGTCGGTGACGGTTGCGTAGTGCGGCACAACTCGGTGGTCGATGGTCGCGACTTGCCCGAAGACTTCTAC
This sequence comes from Pseudomonas sp. Irchel s3h14, assembly GCF_900187425.1. Lineage (GTDB taxonomy): Bacteria > Pseudomonadota > Gammaproteobacteria > Pseudomonadales > Pseudomonadaceae > Aquipseudomonas. The sequence goes on along the minus strand of NZ_FYDJ01000001.1, from coordinate 163,452 downwards.
GTGCCCTCCACCACCCGCATCGGCCCGAAGACAGATCTGTCGCAGTTCCCACCGGTGAGCGTCAGCGCCTCGGAGTTTTCCGAGGACGTGGCGCGTACCAACGTCGATCTTGTGCGCGGCTACAAAGCCCTGCAGAACGAGTTCTGACCATGAGCAGCGTGCTGATTCGCAATGCCCGGCTGGTGAACGAAGGTCGGGAGTTTGAAGGTGATCTGTTGGTGAGCAACGGGCGAATCGTGAAGATCGCCAGCAGCATCCACGGTGAAAATGCCGACGTGGAAATCGACGCACAAGGGCAATGGCTGCTGCCCGGAATGATCGACGACCAAGTGCATTTCCGCGATCCAGGCTCGCCAGACAAGGGCAGCTTCTACACCGAATCCCGGGCTGCGGTGGCCGGTGGCATCACCAGCTTCATGGACATGCCCAACACCAATCCGGCGACCCTGACCCTCAGCGCATTGACCGACAAAAAGCGCCGAGCGGCGATCAACTCCGTCGCCAATTACGGCTTTCATTTCGGCGTGAGCAACGACAATCTCGATACCGTCGCCTGGCTTAATCCCTGTGAAGTTGCCGGCGTCAAAGTGTTCATGGGCGCCTCGACCGGCAACATGCTGGTCGATGACCCAAAGATTCTGGAGCGGTTATTCGCCGAGGTGCCGACCATTCTGTTGGCCCACTGCGAACACACGCCCAGCATCGACGCCAATGCCGCGAACCTGCGTGACTTGTTCGGCGAACACATTCCAGCGGCGGCCCACCCGCTGATCCGCAACGCCGAGGCCTGCTTTCGCTCCTCCTCTATGGCCGTGGACCTGGCCAGGCGTCACGGCACCCGACTGCACGTTCTGCACCTGACCACCGCCCGCGAACTGGCGTTGTTCGAAGACAAGCCGCTGGCCCAAAAACGCATCACTGCCGAAGTCTGCCTGCACCACTTGCTGTTCGATGACCGGGATTACCCGAGCCTCGGCAACCTGATCAAGTGCAACCCGGCGATCAAAACCCAGGCCGACCGCGATGCCTTGCGCAAAGCATTGCTGAGCCATCGGCTCGACGTGATCGGCAGCGATCACGCGCCACACACCTGGGCCGAAAAACAGCGGCCGTACAGTCAGGCGCCTTCCGGTTTGCCGTTGGTGCAACACGCCCTGCCCGCGTTGCTGGAATTGGTCGCGGATGAAGTGTTGCCGATCACTACGCTCGTCGCAAAAACCAGTCACCGAGTCGCCGATCTGTTCGCCATTCCCGACCGCGGTTATCTGCGCGAAGGCTATTGGGCCGACCTCGTTCTGATCAAACCGGAACCCGGCGGCGTCGCCGTTTCCCTGCAGCCGATCCTGTCTCAATGCGGCTGGACACCTTTTGCCCGCAAGCGTTTCCGGCACAGCGTCAGCACCACGATCGTGTCGGGGCAAATTGCCTGGCACGACAAACGTCTTAATGACAACTGCCAGGGTTTACCACTACGGTTTATGCGCTAGCACTCGAGAGCACCGACATGATTCACATCACCCTGAGCGATGGTTCATTGCGTGAATACGACCAACCGCTGTCGGTGTACGAACTCGCCGCGAGTATCGGACCCGGACTGGCAAAAGCGGCGGTGGCCGGCCGAGTGGACGGCATCCTGGTGGACTGTGAGTTCATGATCGAAGCCGATGCCAGGGTCAGCATCGTCACGCCTCAAGAGCCCGACGGGCTGGAGATCCTGCGACGCTCCTGCGTGCTGATGCTGGCCATGGCCGTTAAACAACTCCATCCACAGGTGCAACTTCACGCAGGAACGGCGCTGGGCGACGGGTTCTTTCATTCGTTTTCTGCCGAGCGATCCTTAACGCAGACAGACCTGCGACTGATCGAAGCCCGCATGCAGGCTCTGGCGGCGACCAATCACTCGATTCGCCGTCAAGGAAAGACATCGCTTTACCGCCTGGGGAACTTCGAATCTACGACCGCTGGCCCGCATGTCCCCGCGACCAGAGTGCTGCAAGCGTTCACCCTCGACCACATCAGCGATACGTTGCCGCAACGGATTTACGGTACATGCTGGTCCTGCCAACAGGAGCTTGATAACTGGCGGACACCACCACACGTCATGATCGTCAGCATGGACGAGCGTCAGGCGGATTATGCGCAGTCGGTGACCGAGGCATTGCGTCGAAGTGGCGTGCACGCCCGCGCGGATCTGCGTCACGAGAAAGTCCGCCAAAAGATTCGCGAGCACAGTCAGCATGTGCCGTATCTGGTGGTGATCGGGGAGAAAGAAAAAGCAGGCGGGTTTGTCAGTGTGCGCAGCCGCACAGGTGAAGACTTCGGGAGGATGGGGGTTGAGACGGTGTGTGAGTGGTTGAATCAGGCCCGCTCCCACACGGTCATGTAGGTCGCGAGCCTGCTGGCGGCCTTTTAAGCTCTCGGCTTGACGGTCCCGCAATCCTGCCCCAACCAAACGGCGCGGCTATCGAGGCTGCCCTTCTGCTGAATGCCGGTGGCGTTGAAGGTGCCGTTAACCTTGGTGGTGAACTCACGATCACTGAGGAAAGTGGCAACACCGGTGCCCTGCGCTTTCGGACAGCTGAAGCGGAATTTCCACTGATTCCCGGTGCGGTCGGTGATTTCTTGCTTGCAGCCCGACTGTGGATCGGTCAGCGGAATATCGTCTGTCTTCACCTGCTCCGGAGTCAGACAAGCCCGAATCCCTTTGCCGCCCATGGTGATGCCCTGCTTTTCGAGCTGCGCGCGCTGTTGAGGGGTCATCTGGCTCTGTATCTGGCCAAGAATCAGCTGCAAATCCGGGAGATTCTGGTCATCGACCTTCATGTTGCTTGTGGTCATTTCCCACAAACCGGGCTGCAACATCTGCGCCTGAGCGGCCACAGGAAGTGACAAACCAACAGCCATGGCCAAACCCAGCAGACGAACGTTCATCGAGTAACTCCTGATCAGTTGTGGCCGTTAGACGTCAGCGAGTAGCTTCGGTTCATGGGCCAATTAAATAGCGACATTCTGCACGGAACATGGTCTGTTAAGCATTGAATCTTCAGGAGCAAGGCTGCCCCCATGGATTACTTTGGACCGCATATTTTCGGCTACATGATTGCACTGCTTCACACGCTGGGCCTGATCGCTGCCATCCACGCCGTGCTCACCGTCCGGACCGCCCAGGGATCAATCGCCTGGGCCCTGTCGTTGGTGTTTATTCCCTACCTCACGCTCATCCCCTATCTGGTCTTCGGCCGCAGTACCTTCGATGGCTACATCAAGGCTCGGCGCCAGGCCAACGAAGAAATGCGCAAGGCTATCTCCGATCTGAACTGGCGTCCTTGGGTAGAAGAGGCGCTGACCGCTCGTGCCTCCAATGCTTACGCGTCCTTGAGGGCCATGCCGAAACTGGGGCGCATGCCGTGCCTGGCGAACAACGAAGTGCGTTTGCTGATCGACGGCCAAGCCACCTTCAACGCCATTTTTGACGCCATCAGCAATGCGAAAGAAGCAGTGCTGATTCAGTTTTTCATCATCCACGACGATCGCCTCGGTCAACGCCTGCAAACCTTGCTACTGCAGAAAGCCGCCGAAGGCGTGGCGGTTTATTTATTGTACGACCGCATCGGCAGCCATTCCCTGCCTCACAGTTACGTGCAGCCGCTGCGCGATGCCGGCGTCGAGGTCAAAGCCTTTGCGACCCGCAGCGGCTGGCTCAACCGCTTCCAGGTCAACTTCCGCAACCACCGCAAGATTGTGGTGGTCGATGGAGTGCTGGGTTTCGTCGGAGGGCACAACGTCGGCGACGAATACATGGGCGAGAAACCACCCCTCGCCCCGTGGCGCGATACCCATGTGCAAGTACGCGGGCCGGTGGTTGCCTGCATGCAGGAATCTTTCGCTGAAGACTGGTTTTGGGCCGCCCGCTCATTGCCGCCGCTGATCCTGCCGGACGTTTACCCGGACGACGGCGTGCTCTGCCAATTACTCGCCAGCGGTCCGGCGGATTCCTACGAAACCTGTTCGTTATTCTTCGTCGAAGCCATCCATGCGGCAACCGAGCGGGTGTGGATCACCAGCCCGTATTTCATCCCCGACGAAGCCGTGTTCGCTGCGTTAAGGCTAGCGGTTCTGCGAGGCGTGGATGTGCGGCTGTTGCTGCCCTCTCGACCGGACCACCGGATCGTCTACGCCGCCTCCAGCCTTTATGCCTTCGAAGCCGTGCGCGCCGGCGTGCGGGTGTTCCGCTATGAGCCGGGATTCCTGCATCAGAAAGTGGTGTTGATCGACAGCGAAATCAGCGCCATTGGCAGTGCCAATCTGGACAACCGCTCGTTCCGGCTGAATTTTGAAGTGATGTTGTTGACGGTCGACAGCGAATTTGCCGCCGAAGTAGAACAGATGCTCATCGATGACTTCGCCCAGGCTCACGAGATCGCCAAAGAAGAAAGCCGGGAGACCCACCGCCTGCAACAGGTCGGCATGCGGGTCGCCCGGCTTATTTCACCGATACTTTAAGGGTTGTAGATATCGTCTCGCGTCCATGGCAGTTCATGGCTGCCATCGGGGTGGGCTTTCACCGCCAGGATCTGGTGCAGATTGATCCAACCCTTGGCGAACGCATAAGCGCATCCCGCCAGATACAGCCGCCAGATCCGTAACGCCTGCTCTGGCACCAGCCTGGAAGCCGCTTCCAGATTGTCTTCCAGGCGTTCGCTCCAATGGTCCAGCGTACGCGCGTAATGCAGGCGCAGACTCTCGACGTCGACGATCTCCAGCCCTGCTTCGCTGATCTCGGCAGAGATCATCGACAGGTGCGGCAGCTCGCCATTGGGGAACACATATTTCTCGATGAATTCGCCGGCACCGCGCCCCACCGGACGGCCGTCGATGCGCTTGGCGGTGATCCCGTGGTTCATCACCAGGCCACCCTCCTTCACCGCACCGAACAAGGTGTTGCAGTACTCGGCCAGATTGGCGTGGCCAACGTGTTCGAACATGCCGACACTGACCACTTTGTCGAAGCGACCGTCCTGAGGCAGGTCGCGGTAGTCGAGCAGTTGCAGTTCGACCAGATCGTCCAGACCTTCGGCAGTCACCCGTTCACGGGCAAGTGCCAGTTGCTCTTTACTGAGTGTGATCCCGAACACCTTCGCGCCAAACTCCCGGGCCGCATACCGTGCCAGTCCGCCCCAACCGCAGCCGACATCCAGCAAATATTCCCCTGGTTGCAGCCGCAGCTTGCGGCACAGGTGGCGGAATTTGGCTTGCTGGGCTTGTTCCAGCGTTTCACTGCCGGTCTCAAAATAGGCGCAAGAATACGCCATGTCACTGTCGAGCCACAGTTGATAAAACGCGTTGGAAAGGTCGTAGTGGTAGGAAATCGCCTTGGCGTCGGCTTCTTTGTCGTGAGCGGTGCGCACCGGTTGACTGTCTTGATCACCGAGCAACGCCTGGCTCCACTCATCGCAGACACGGATCACGTCGCTGATGGAGCCTTCCAGCTCAAGTTTACCTTCGACAAACGCCGCTCCGAGCGCGTCCAGGCTTGGATGAGTGAACTGGGTAACCATTTGTGGGTCCTTGACCACAATAGTGACGCTAGGCGTCGGCCCCAGATTGAATTCATGGCCGTCCCAGAGTCGCAGGCGTAGCGGTAACTGCAGATTCTGTAAGGCCGGAGGAAGATGCGCGAGCATGGATAGACCCTCTTGTTTCAGACGTCTGATGTGAGGGTAGTCCATCCTTGAAAAATAGCTGGCTATCGAATTAATAGCCCTTTTCTATAATTCGTAACGCTCGAACCCACCGTCGCGAATTCACAAAAGTGATTGCCCTCACCTAGATGACTACGAATTCGTCGTACAGTTCTGAAAACTTGAAATCGCCCGAGTTCACGCTGTTTAGAGCATTCACCAGGCGTACTCAATCCTCATCCTTCAGCTTGAGCAATGGTTCCTGAAAACGCAGTAAACGCCCGGCATTCCCCAACACCAGCAAGGTGCTGAAGTTGTGCAACAGCGCGGCAATCATCGCGCCCGCAGCACCGAGCCAGCCGAAGGCGGCGAAAGCTACAATCGCCAGCGTCCAGCCCAGACCGATGATCACGTTAACCTGCAACGTTTGCCGGCATTGGCGACTCAAGCGCACACACGTGCCGAGTCGACGCAGGTCGCTGCCGATCAGGACGATATCGGCCGAGGCCAGCGCGATATCCGCCCCACCCGCGCCCATGGCGACGCCGACCACGCCGGCCTTGAGCGCCAGCGAATCGTTGATCCCATCTCCCACGACCATCGGCCGGAAGCCGCTGCCGATTTCCTTCAGCACGCGATTGAGTTTGTCCTCGGGCAACGCTTGAGCTTCAACGTCGCTGATCCCGACATCTCGCGCCAATGTGTGCGCGACGCTTTGCCGATCACCTGTCAGCAGCAACTGCCTGCCCAACCCCAATTCGCGTAACTCGCTCAAAGCAAATCGAGCTTCGGGTTTGACGCTGTCGGCCAGCAAAAGCCAGGCGAGGAATTCACCGTTGAGCGCCAACCCGGCAATCGGGCCATCGTGGTCGGGGACACTTGAAGTGGCGATGCCCAATTGCGCGAATAGCTCCGGACGACCGAGCGCCGCCTCGCCCTGCTCCGTCATCGCCACCACGCCCAACCCCTGACGTTCGCGGATGTCGGAGAGCAGCAGAAAATGTTCCTGGGTGACCAACCCGGCGAGCGCGCGGCTGACCGGATGACTGCTGGCGGACCCGAGGCTGGCAGCGAGTTTAAGGACGTGGCTGCGATCCTCGATTGGGCTGTCGATGGATTGCAAACGCAAGGTGCCGAAGGTCAGGGTTCCGGTCTTGTCGACCACCAGTGAAGTCAGGTCTGCCAACTCTTCGAGGAACGCGGAGCTGCGAATCAGAATCCCGTGACGAGCCGCCACCGCCACCCCGGCAATCGCCGTGGCCGGCGCGGACAACACCAATGCACAAGGACAGGCCGCCACCAACACCGCGAGCATGGCCTGAGCATCGTTAGTGACGAACCAGGTCACCGCGGCCAGCAGCAACACCAGCACCATGTAGCTGCCGGCGTAGCGTTCCAGCAAACGCGTGATCGGTGGTTTGGAACGTTCGGCACTTTGCATCAGCGCGATGACTTTGCCGAGGGTCGACTCATTGCCGGTGCGGGTCACTTCAATACGCAACAGACCGTCGAGGTTGATCGCGCCGCCGAAGACTTGCATGCCGACACCCGCCTCCATCGGCACCGATTCGCCAGTAATCGAAGCGGTGTCCAGGCTCGCCTGACCGGACAGCACCCGACCATCCGCCGGCACCCGGTCACCCGCGCGCACCTCGACGAGGTCGCCGGCCTTGAGTGTGCCGTTATCGACTTCGACGATGGCGCCATCGGCCTGAACTTTGCGCGCGTGGCTGCGAGTCAGTTTGCCAAGGGCGCGAATCGCCTCCTGTGAGCCGATCACGCTGCGCTCTTCCAGCACGTGGCCGAAGATCATGATGATCGGCAGCAACGCCGCGGTCAGCAGATCACCCGTGGCCCACGCCCCCAGCATGGCCAGGGCGATCAATTGATCAGTGATCCCGTGCAGGCTCGGATAACGCAGGCTGTACCAGGCGGAACGCATCACGGGCACGGCCACCAGTAACGAAGCAAAGCCCAGCAGCAATTGACTGACGCCCGTCTGCTCCGGCGACAACCAGCGCCAGGTCAGGCCGAGCGCAAGCAGGCCCAATGCGAGCATGGCCAGGGTCAATTGTCGGGCGGCGCTGCGTTGTTCAGCCGAGGACAACATGCTCGGTGCGGCGGCGGTTGGGGTGGTCATTGTGCAGCTCCCTGAATGATCAGGCGGGAATCGTCTTTCGGGTTGACCGTGGTCACCGAACCGGCCTGGCCAAGAATCTTCGGCATCCGTTCGCGGTAGATGCGCAGCAGCATTTGCGGGTCGGTGCCCTGCTGCTGCGCCTTGGCCAGGCTCAATACCGTGGCCGTGTCAGCCGAGGCTTTGGCCAGACGTTCGCTCGCTTGGGCGTGAGCGACTTGCAGGGTGCGATCGGCTTGTTCGTTGGCGGTCTGAGTCAGTTTCTCGGCTTCAGTGCGCGCATTGGCCACAGCTTTATCGGCTTGCTGACTGGCGGTCAGAACAGCGTTGAAGGCGTTGACCGCTGGGCTGGGCAAACTTGATTGCACGTCGACTCGCGCCACTTCTATTCCTAATCCCTGCCCGGTCGCGGTCAGGTCAGCCAGGCGCTGATTGATGCCTTGCACCAGATCACCGCGCAGACGTTCGCGTCTTTCGGCAGCCTGTTTATCCGCGCCGATGAGTTCCGGTCGCGCCACTAGAATGGTGTCCAGATCTCGTGCGGCAGTGAGGGCCACCGCGCTGCGAGTCACCAATCGATCCAATGCCGGCAACACATGTTCGCCTTGAAGGACGAAGGCGTACGGCTCGGTGACTTTGTAGAAAACCCGCACATCCAGTTGCACCACGCCCGCGTCACCGGTGAGCAAGTAACCTGAGCCGGCGAGTGCATCGCTGATCGGTGTGGCGAAACTCGCCACTCGGTCTGCCTGTAACGCGGCATCGGTGCGCAGCAGGTTTTCCACCCGACGCTCAATCACCCGATCCGCTGCGGGCAACAAAATCACCTGCTCAAACGGGCGGGGCCAGGCCAATAGCAGACCAGCATTCTGGATGCGATCCAGCGCGCCGAAGTGCAAAACCACCGCGCGATTTTGCGGATCGATCTGCCGCACATTGGAAAATGCCCACACCAAAGCGGCTAGCACTGTCACGGCGTAAAGGGCCAAAAAAGCCAATCGCCCCGCCTGAATCCAGGGACTGCTTAACTCATTTGTTCCACGTGGAACTAATTTCATGGCTGCGACCCGGACTTGTTATCAAGGGTCGGCGGACCGTCAACCAACACCCGGAACGGCGCGGCGTCGGTGCGCAAAATCAGTTTGGTGCCGGGCGTGACGATCGTGCCCAGTGTGTCGAGGGAGCGCAGCAGGTTGTAGAGCTGTGGTGACCCGGCGTAGGCGCGACCATAAATCTGCGCGGCTTCAACGCGCGACTGTGCTTCGATATCGGCAGCTTTCACCGTCGCATCGGCTTGTACGATTCGTGCATCACGCTCAGCAGCGGAACGGATTTGCGCCGCTTCGCGCTTGCCGATGGCCGTGCGTTCGGTGGCGATTGTTTCACGCTCGGCACGCATGCGATCGACCGTAGCGGTGAGGGTTACCGACGGCAAAGTCAGACGCTCGATACCGACTTGCACCACCCGCACACCATAAGTCGTGAGCAGCTGCTGATCGATTTGCTGACGCAACTGCGCTTCAAAATCGGCGATGTGAACTTGATTGGCGTCGGTGTTCACCAGGTTAGCCAAATCAAAACTGCTGGCCGTGGTTTCCAGAGCCGAACCCACAAACGTACGAATCTGCCGCGCAGCTTCGTCCGGCTGATTCTGTACGGCGCGCATGAAGCGTTGCACGTTGTCCGGATCGCCCTGAACCTGCCAGGCCACGTACGCCTGAACGATGATGCGCAAACCGTCCCGCGTGCCCACATCCTGTAAACCACTCGAGGTCGTGCGCAGTCGCAGATCGACAGGAATCGCCGCTTCAAAAGGAGCAGGCCAGCGCCAGCCAAGACCTGGTTCCAGCAGTACCCGCGACGGATTACCGAAACGCGTGATCACCGTCGCCTCCCCCGAACGCACTTGCACCAGGCTCGCTGCCGCAATGGCGAACGCTACCAACAACGCTGCCCAGCCCATTCGCCGCCATGGGAACGGGCCCGCTTCTTGGGGATCACCGTGGTGGTGATGGCCGTGGTGATGGCCGCCATGGCCGTGATCGTGGCCAGTGTGGTCATCGTGATCGTGAGTGTGCGACTGGCTCAATTGGCAGCTCCTGGCTGAGCGGTATTACGCGCTGGCGCAGGATCAGCCGGCAGCGTGAACGTACGTAAGTCGATGGTCGGCGCGTTACCGCTTCCGCCCAGACGATGATCGAGCACCAGCAACCTGGCATTGGCCAAGCCCTGGGACAGTTGGCTGAAGTACTGTTCCAGCACGAAGGCCTGGCCGGCGCTGGCGTAGGCTTTTTGTTCGGCGCTGAACCGCAGATCCGCCGCTTGAGCGGTAGCGTTGATTTCACGAGCGCTGGCCGTCGCTTGATCGCGAGCGATGCTGGCCTGCAATTGCGCCTGGTTGGTGGCTTCCGCCGCCGCCCCACGCTCGCGGGAAATCAATGCCTGGGCGCCAATCTGCGCAGCCTGAACACCGTGATAGGCATTGGCGGCACCGGCCGGCGGATGAATCGCCTCGACCACGGTGGCGAGAATTTCCACGCCGCTGTCGAGTTTCTGCAAGTCAGCCTGCACCGCCCGACCAATCTCTTCGGCTAGCCCTACCCTGTCCTCACCGAGCAAACCGTCGAGGGTTCGCGAGGCGAAATCGTGGACCAGAATTCGGCTGGCGGTGCTGCGGATCAGTGTCGGGACATCAGCGCTGTTGTAGGTCGCCGCCAATGCCGCTTGATCGCTCAGGCCGATGCGGTAGACGAAACGCACGTCCATGTTGACGATCTGGAAGCTCTGCTTGTCGGCTCGGCTGCTGGCAATGACTTGGGATTTGTCGTTCACATGGCTGGCGTCCCACAAGCGATTGGCAATCGCGGGCGCCGGGCCTTCGGCGGGATCGGCCACCACCGACGCCGGTGTGTCGCCAACACTGGTGGCCAACTCGTGGACCACACCGTTCTCGACGCTCAACACTCGGCCCAGAGGCCAGGGCAAACCTGCGTGCAAACCAGGACCGAATACCTCCACCGGTTTGCCGAAACGCTCGTAGATGCCTCGCCCTTGCATCGGGATTTCGTGAATGCCGGTGAGTGACCAACCCACAATCGAGACCACGGCGAGCACCGGCAGAAATGCCCGACGCATGTAGGTGAAGGCCCAGATCTGTCGCAGGTCGATGCCGAAGCGGTTGTGCAATTCGTGCTGCAACGCCAACAAGGGTTGCGGCGGCCAGCGCAGCATGTCGGCGACGAAGCTGCGCGCCAGCAAGGCAGGTTCGAGTTGTTCGCGCTGCGGACTGAACAACGACAGCAGGGCGCGCAACAGCAGCTCAGCGGCGACCAACCCTGGCAATAAGCCAATCAGTACCGCCAGACGCACCGGCCATACCGAGGTTTCGCTACCCAACAACAAGCACAAAGCGCTGAGCACCAGGCCAATGATCGCCACCCGTGTCAGCTGCGCCAACGACGCTGCTTCGGGCCATTGCGCGACGTTTTCCTGCGCCAGTTGACGCTCCTGCACCAGTAAACCGAAGGCCAGCAACAACGACAGCGCCGCACCGACACTGGCCGACAATCCCGGTGCGGTTGGCGGCAGTGCAAGGTTCCAGACTTGTTCGATGCTCAATAACGTCAACAGCGACCAACCTGCGAGCCACAGCGTCGGGGCGCCGATCTGCACCAGCATTCGCAGCCATCGCTGGCTGAGCCGATCCAGCAGCTGTTCGTACCAGCCCACCGGGGCAACGACTTCGTCAGCAACGACGACCTGCACGACCGGATTCAACGCCCGTACGCGCCATTGCGTCACCCACCAGGCCGATTGCAAACCGGCGACCAGCACCAGCAAACCGGCGCTCTGATTGACCAGCAACGCGGGCCAAAGCGACTGCGGCGCAAACAGCCCGACAAAAAACGCCAGCAACCAGCCTGTCGCCGCAAGAGCGCCCAGACCGATTGCGAACTGACGCAATCGTCGCCCTTGAAAAACCGCCTGCTGGAAACGCGGCAGCCCGGCTACTTGCGTCCCATCGACATCGAGATCGACTTGCATACCACCCCAGTGTTTATCGTTGCTCATATCGCAGTTCGTTACGATATAACGAAAGCCGTGAAATTTCCGTTCTTAAATGCTGTATCTGAAGGCGCTCAACCTGTCGCTTGGCTGAAGCCTTGACCGAAATGCCGCGGAACGCACATATTACGTTCGTAATTTTACCCAAGGACTACGTTTACCCATTCCGATCCGATTCACTCCAGGAGTACACCATGAGCAACTATGACGTCGTGATTCTGGGCGGAGGCCCCGGTGGTTATAACGCGGCAATCCGCGCCGGGCAGTTGGGCCTGAGAGCGGCTTGCATCGAAGGACGCACCACGCTCGGCGGCACCTGCCTGAACGTCGGTTGCATGCCGTCAAAAGCGTTGCTGCACGCCTCCGAACTTTACGACGCCGCCATGGGCGCGGAATTCGCCAACCTGGGGATTGAAGTCAAACCCACACTCAACCTCGCGCAAATGATGAAGCAAAAGGATGAAAGCGTTGCCGGGTTGACCAAGGGCATCGAGTTTCTGTTTCGTAAAAACAAAGTCCATTGGCTCAGGGGCTGGGGCCACATCGACGGGCCCGGCAAAGTGACGGTGACCGACAGCCAGGGCGGCAAGACCGAACTGAACGCCAAGGACATCATCATCGCCACCGGTTCCGAGCCCACTCCCCTGCCCGGTGTGGACATCGACAACAAGCGCATCCTCGATTCGACGGGCGCGTTGTCGCTTACCGAAGTACCCAAGCATCTGGTGGTGATCGGCGCCGGGGTGATCGGCCTGGAGCTGGGTTCGGTGTGGCGGCGTTTGGGCGCTCAGGTGACAGTGATCGAATTTCTCGACCGGATCTGCCCCGGTGTAGATGGTGAAGCCGGTAAAACCCTGCAACGTTCGTTGAGTAAACAGGGCATCAACTTCAAATTGAGCTCCAAAGTCACCAGCGCCACAACCTCGGCGACCGGCGTTCAGCTCAGCGTCGAACCCGCCGCTGGTGGCACGGCCGAAACGATTGAAGCGGATTACGTGCTGGTATCCATCGGCCGCCGGCCTTACACCCAAGGCCTGGGGCTGGAAAACGTAGGTCTCGCCACGGATAAGCGCGGCATGCTCGCCAACAAGGGTCATCGCACCGAAGCGGCTGGCATCTGGGTGATCGGCGACGTCACGTCCGGGCCGATGCTCGCCCACAAGGCCGAAGACGAGGCCATGGTCTGCATCGAGCAGATTGTCGGCAAGGCGGCCGAGGTCAACTACGACCTGATCCCCAACGTGATCTACACCAAGCCCGAACTGGCCAGCGTCGGCAAGACCGAAGAACAACTGAAGGCCGAAGGTCGTGCCTACAAGGTTGGCAAATTCCCCTTCACCGCCAACAGCCGGGCAAAGATCAATCACGAGACTGAAGGCTTCGCCAAAGTGCTGGCCGATGAGCGCACCGACGAGATTCTCGGCGTGCACCTGGTGGGGCCAAGCGTCAGTGAGATGATTGGCGAATACTGTGTGGCCATGGAGTTCAGCGCCTCTGCCGAAGACATTGCCCTGACCTGCCATCCACACCCGACCCGCTCCGAGGCCTTGCGCCAGGCGGCAATGAATGTGGAGGGGATGGCGACGCAGATGTGATGGTGTTTCCCCTGATCGTTCCCACGCTCTGCGTGGGAATGCCTCAACGGACGCTCCGCGTTCGGCTCCGGAAGGGACGCGGAGCGTCCCGGGCTGCATTCCCACGCAGAGCGTGGGAACGATCTTAGTTCGCTGGTAAATGTTCCAACGGCAACGCCCCTGGCGTCTTCACCGTATGAATCGCAAAGTTGCTGCGGATGTCGCTTACACCCGGCAATTTCAGCAAACGCCCCGTGAGAAAACGGTCATAGGCGCGCAGGTCCGGCACCACCACTTGCAGCAGAAAATCCGATTCCCCTGACACCAGAAAGGCCGAAATCACCTCCGGCAACGCGGTCACGGCCAGGCGAAAGGATTCGGCCTGTTCATCGTTGTGCCGTTCGACCTTGACCCCGACAAACACCGTCAGTCCAAGCCCTACTTCGTCGCGATCCAGATTGGCCTGGTAACCACGTATCACCCCGGCTTCTTCGAGCATTCGAACCCGGCGCAAACAAGGCGAGGCGGACAGACCGATCTCGTCTGCCAGTTGCACATTGCTCAGGCGACCGTCCCGTTGCAGTGCAGCGAGAATCTTGCGGTCGTAGGCGTCGAGTTTCATGGTTTGGCAGATCCTGATGGTTTGCATGCAATTGAGTGGCAGATTATGCCAACCATAAGCATTTTAGAAGCGAACTACGCAACCACCTGCCCTGCCCTTCAGCCCTAGACTGGCCGTACCGAATCGACAACGAATGGGGTGCAACGTGGCAGGACTCTGGGTGTTTTTCATGGCGCTGGCGGTGGTCTATCTGTTGCCGGGCCCGGACATGATCCTGTTGTTGCAGACCGGTGCCCGTCAGGGCAAAGGCGCGGCGCTGGCGACTGCGGTGGGTCTGGGTGTGGCCCGGGGATGCCATGTGGCGTTGGCTGCGTTGGGGTTGGCGGCACTGTTCAAGGCTGCACCTTGGACGTTCGACGTGGTACGCCTGGCCGGGGCCGCGTATCTGCTATGGATCGGCATTCAATGCCTGCGAACCACAATGCTGCCGAACTTGAACGGAGCAGACGCCACCACCGAGAAACCTCGTTGGCGCGCAGCAATCCAGCGCGGTTTGCTGACCAACCTGCTCAACCCCAAAGCGTTGCTGTTCTGCTCGGTGCTGCTGCCGCAGTTCATCGATCCACACGCCGGGCCGGTGCTCGCACAATTTGCGACACTGGGCGTGGTGTTGGTTGGCGTTGGGTTGTTATTCGACAGCGCTTACGCACTGACCGGCGCAGCGCTGGGCCGTTGGCTGCAACGCAGTCCTTCGGCCCAGCGGCTGCAGCAGTGGCTGTTTGGCAGTCTGCTGATCGGCTTCGCCGTGCGGCTGACCTTTGTGCAACAGGCTTGAGTCTTACCGCGTTTTGCGGCGGCGATTGATCAGCAACAGCGCCGCTGCCGTGACCGCTATCACGCCGCCAATCTGCAACGGTGTTTTGTAAGGCCGCAGCTGCGCGCGCGCGGCGTCGGAGACCTGGGTCACATAGCGCTTGTCGGCGCTCTGAAAGTCTGGATCCTGGCATTGATGACCAAAATCGCCAGCCCAGACCACATACGGGCCTTCCTCGACATAACGACGGTAGAACGCACTTTGCTCTTGCAGGCTGGTGTTCCACGACGAAGCCTTGCACAGCACCGAAGCAAACGCCTGACTGCTGTGGGGCAGATGATCAGCGGCCTTGCTCGCCAGCGCCGTGGCGACAAAACGGTAGTGGAAACGTTCATCAGGCTGCGCCACCGTGGCTTGCTGGCGCTGCACTTCACCCTCGGCCATCAGCGGCCCGACCTTGAGTTCGGGCGCTTCCAGACTGTAATTGCCGCCGAAGGTGGCGTAATCCGGGGACATCTCGTAGCCCAACAACTCCATTCCGTCGAAACGGGCCAGTGTCGCGGCATGGTAATAAGCGAATGCCCGTTTGGTCGGCCACCACTTGGATTCGGCGTCGTGGCGCAACTGTCCGTACCACTTGGCCTTGGCCTGCAAGTCGGCGTTATCGAAATAGGCTGAAGCTTCGTCGTACCGCTCTTCGCGCAACAAGCGCCGCCCGAGCAAATTGCGCAGTTTTGCCGCCACCGGTAACTGCACGTAGTTATCGCGATCCTGCTGAGTCAGAGGGGGCGGCGCCGGCACTTGAGTGTCGACGTATTGCTTGAGTTCATCGACCGTCAACACACGCTCGGCGACCGTGGCTGCGTCGAACCAGTAGATATCTTTACTGCGATAAAGCTGATCAAACGCTTGCAGGTAATCCCCGCGTTGCAATGCCAGGATCGCGCTTTCCCCCTCAACCCGGCATTTGGGTTGAAGCGTTTCGAAGTCCCAGTCCGGCGTGCGTCGCTCACCCCACGACTCGTTCTGCGGGAAGGCCTGGGCAGCCTTGGCATACGCAGCAGCAGCCGCGTTTTTATCGCCATCGCGCACGGCCAGTTTGGCCCGCAGCCACCACGCCAGTCCGCCATCACCGGCGTGTTCGAGGAATGCCTTGGCGCTGGCGTAATCACCCTGTTGATAATTCACCGCCGCCAGACGATCCGCGTTGTCGAGGCTACCGCGGGTGCTGTTTTGCAGCAGTTTGATCAGTTTCAATTCGTTCGGCGGTTGATCGCCGAATGACCAGCCCAGTCGGCTGATCAACGACGCCGTCACCAGTTGCTGCACCGGTTTGCCCTTGAGCAACACGGCCAGTTGATCGTCAGGCATCGCCGCGAGGTCGGCCACCAACAGTTTCAGCGAGGTGTAACCCACCGCCGACCCCTGAAGGTTTTGCGTGGCGTAAAGTTCGATGGCACTGTTCCAGTCGCCGGCGGTGCGGGCCACGCGGGCCTCTTCGCCGAGGCTGGCCACACCCAGTTCCAGTGGATCGCTAAAACCGTCGATGCTCAGCTGACGGGTCTGCTCGAAAGACTTTCGAGATTGAGCCAGCAGGTCAGGACCAGCGTCCGCTTCCGCGCTCATGGCAAACAGCGCCCGACCTAACGAGTAGGCCGCCCAAGTGCTGCGCAACGCCCGTTGATCCGCTGGCAATGCCAGCAATTTTTGGAAGTACTCGGCGGCCAGCCCATGATCACCGGAATTGAATGCCACCGCGCCGGCCAGATAGAGTTTGAGCTCAGCCGGCAGGTTCGCACCCTGGATCTCGACCTCATGCGCATCAGTCAGGCTGCGTAACTGTTTCACCAGCCCCTGCTGCTCCGCGGTCAAACCGGATTGTTCAGCCTTATCCCGCTGTTCCGCGTAGTCGGGCGCATCCATGTTATAGGCGGTTTCGGTGACGTTCTTCAGCCCGGCGACCGCATGCCCGAGGCGACTGATTTCAAATCTGAAGTTACCTTCCGGCAGCTCCGCCAGCGACTGGCCGCGGTTGTCGAGCAGACGCATCGGGAAATCCGGCCCACAGGCCAGCGCCGAACCCAGCGGCAGGCTGAGGCTCAGGCAAAGCAGATGGCGGGGCCAGTTACGGGTAAACATTCGAACCTCCTTGATCAATATGTGCGCAACGAGCCCAACCCACGGCGCGCTGCCCGCCGGCCGGTATTCGACCGTCGCGCAGGCGGGTGAAGGTAAGCAGATCCGGACGCTGTTGCAACGCATAACCGGCCAGCGCATCGGCACCGTCACAACCCTGCACCGCGAGTGTCAGGCGTTCGGGCCATGCGCTGTCGAGGTTGCCCTGATTGCTGAGGCTGATGTCATAGAGGTCGTTCTGCACCGAGAGTTTCAACGCCAGTCGACTATCGAGGGCATCGCCACGCGCCACGGCGCTCAGGGTCGTCAGACTCCAGGCCCGGCGGTCGTTGGCCAGCGGCAGACGAAACCAGATCAGGCCCGCCAGATGCGCCGGTGGATCGTTGCGCAACTCGGTCCCGAGTCGGCTCAGTTGCTGCGGATCGGCGAGCAATTCCCGACGCTTGCCACCCCGTTCGATGGGCACTTCGCTTTCCACTACCGGCGCACCGGTGCCACCCGGCAGCAACGCCACACCATAGGCCGGCAGCGCCAGATAGAACGGTTTCGAAGTGATGCGGCTCCAGGCCTTGGCCCATTGTCGGGCCAGATCCGGGTCGAACAAGCCAAGACGCGGATCGCTCACCGCGTGCACCTGCAACACGCTGCTGTCGACTGTGGATAACAATGCCGACAATTCGGGACTGTCGAGCCAGGCCGGCAACGCGGTGATGCTCAGCGCAATAGTGGCCGGCAAAACTGCGCGCAGATGCGTAAGAAATTCGCGGTAGGCCGGTAGCCGAGCATTACCGGCATCGTGGTCGATTTCCACACCGGAGAGATTCAGGCCCTGCACTTGCCAATCGTCGAGTACCTGCAGGATCTGCGCGGTGACTGCGTCCCGATCCAGCGACTTGAGTTGGCCGTCGAGACGAATCACCGCGATCAGCGGCCGACCATCACGCTTGAGTAGCGCCGGGTCAATCCGCGCCCGGCTCCAACCCGCCTCAGGGAATGCCTGCAAGGCCAGCACCCGCAGGGTGGAAAAGTCAGCGCGGCTGTCCCTCAGCGCCGCTTCGTGGGCCGGTGTCCATTGCCGTTGCCAGACGTAGAGTTGCTGATCGAGCGGTGGCGCGTCCTGTCGTTCGCAACCGTTGAGCAATGCCACCGCGACAATCAACGCCGACAGACGAGCGAAAAAATACATAACCGAATCTGATCCCTTATCGCAGCGGCCAGAAGCTGCGTTCGGCAGATGCTACAGGTCGAGGACCAAAGGCTGCGACCCCTGCGCCGGAATCGCACAACAAATCAGCACTTGTCCGTCGTCCGGCACTTCGGCTGGCGGCTGTGGATAACTCACCTGGCCGCTGATCAGGCGAGTCTTGCAGGTCCCGCAGGAACCACCGCGACAACTGAATTCCGGGCGCAACCCTCGGCTTTCCGCCAACTCCAGCAAACTTCCACCGTTAGGTTGCCAGCGGGCCTCCTTAGCCGAGCGCTGAAACACCACCGGCACGGAGGTGGTAGCAGCGGGCGGTTGCTCGATGACCACCGCGTCGGGGTCCGGCACTCGGCGCAAGGTCGAGGGGCCAAAGGTTTCGGCGTGAATCCTTGCATCACGGATGTCCAGTTCCCGCAGGCCGTCGTACAGCCCCTGGGTAAAACTGCCCGGACCGCAGAGGACAAAATCCAGCTGATCGTAGTCCTCCACTTCAAGGAGGGTCTTGAGCAGCGCGGTATCGATCCGCCCGCTCAGGTCGAAATCCTCACCTTCCAAAGCCCCGGCTTCCGGCTGACTCACCAGACGCAGCACCCTGACCGCGTCACCCGCACCGTCGAGCAATCGATCCAGCTCAGGACGAAACACTTGATCGGCCAGCGTGCGCGAACTCTGGAAAAACCAGGTCGGCCGGATGCGGCGGGTGCGCAGGCCTTGATAAACCACCTCGCGCAGCATCGACAGCAGCGGTGTGATGCCGACACCAGCAGCCAGAAGCACCAGCGGCCGACGTTCATTAGGTGCCACGGTGAAATGCCCTTGAGGCGCACGGGCCTCCAACAGATCACCGACACGAACCTGCTCATGCAGATGCGAAGACACCAAACCTTCACGCTTCACGCTGATGCGGAAAAAATCATCGGACGGCGCACTCGACAGGCTGTAAGTGCGGATGTGCACCTCGCCGGCAATGTTGAAGCGCAGCGGCAAATGCTGCCCGGCCTGAAACACTGGCAACCCCGCGCCATCGGCAGGCTCCAGATAGATCGAGCGGATGTTGTGGCTTTCCTCTTTGATACGCGCCACCCGCAGCGGCCGCCAACGATCGCCCAACGCCTGGGCTTGCAGACGAGCGTTGGCCTGCTCCCAAGTGCCGGTCAGCAAACTGGTGGGAGACACGCCGTCGAAGCGCCAGCGCAGAGCAAGCGCGCCGGGCCGACGCACCACGCTTTCCACCTCGACTGTCCACAAGCGCTCAGCCCCTTGAAACGCCTCGACCTGTGGGCCTTCAAGAATGACTTCGGTGCGACCGCTGAGGTGCAGCAGGTCTCCCGAATTGAAATCGACAAACAGCAAACCGGCCCGGGGATTGAGCAGCAGGTTGCCCAAGGTGTTGAAAAACAGGTTGCCGGCGAAATCCGGAATGGTCAGGCGATTGCCTTCTACCTGTACGAAACCGGCCTGGCCGCCGCGGTGAGAAACATCCACCGAGCGTTGCCCATCAACGTCCACGTAACTGGCGACAAAGAACGTATCGGCTCCCGCGATCAGGGCTTTCGACGCATCATCCAGCCCGTTGAGGTGTTGCGCGAGGCGAGTCGACGGATCCGCCAACGGCACCGAGCGAAACTGCCGCAATTGGATGTATTGCGGGCAATTGCCGAAGGATTGCTCCACCGTCACATCAAAGCCGCTTGCCGTCATCGCGCCGACTCGGCCGTTGACGCGGTTGCGGCGCCGGGTGTGCAGTTCGATCCCCAGCAGGCCGATCGCCGCACCCTCCGTCAATTGCGCCGGATCATCAGCGCCCGGCAGGCTGCGAAATTGCAGTGTGCCCGGCTCGGGCGAGTGAGCGAAACCCGGTGGCCCTTCAAGAATACTGGCCCAGGGATTACCATCGGCATCCACCGCGCCGTACAACATGAACGGCAGTTGCTCATAGAACGTGCGGTGCTGATCCGGCATCTCGCTGCGAATCACCTTACGACCGAGCACCTCCATTCGCTCGGCAATGCCCACATGAGCCTGCAATTTTTTCTCGCCGGCGTGCCAGGGTGAACGGTCCACAACGACTTCTCCCCTGCGCCATCGGCGCAGTGTGAACGACCCGAGAGTGTCGGGCCGTAAGCATCAGGCAGTTTTTTGCAGACCGGCAACGGTGCGCGGCATGCCGACAAACCCTGGCAACGCTTCGATCCGCGCCAACCAGGCGCGGATGTTGGCGTAGTCCTCCAGGGACACGTTGCCTTCTGGCGCATGGGCGATGTAGCTGTAGGCCGAAACGTCGGCAATGGTTGGCTCGGCGCCGGCCAGATACGGCGTCGCGGCCAGTTCCTGATCGATCACTTTGAGCACGGTGTGGGAATAAGCAATCACCTCTTCAGCGTTGTAAGCCGCCCCAAACACCGTGATCAGCCTCGCTCTGGCGGGGCCAAAGGCAATCGGCCCAGCGGCAATCGACAACCAGCGCTGCACCTTGGCCGCCCCGACCGGATCGGCTGGCAACCAACGGCCGTTGCCATATTTTTGCGCCAGATAAACCAGAATCGCGTTGGAGTCGGCCAGCACCACGCCTTGATCATCGATGACCGGAATTTGACCAAAAGCGTTGAGCGCGAGGAAATCCGGCTGTTTGTGCGCGCCCTTCGGCAAGTCGACAAAGATTAGCTCGGTCGGCAGATGCAGCAGGGACAGCATCAGCTCTACACGGTGAGCGTGGCCGGAACGTGGGAAGTTGTAGAGTTTGATCGCTTGCATGGTCGACTCCGTTGGGTGGTGGCGCTGTTGAGCAGTGTTCAGCACCGATGGGGTGCTATCTTCCACCCGCAACCAAAACAACAGAATAACCAGCCAACGCAATCCATTATTTCACCCAGTGAAATAAACCATCACGCCTGCAAGGACGGATGCTCACGTAGCGCGCTCACCGCAAAATCCACAAAACTACGGATCCGCGCAGGGGCCTTGCGCCCGCCTTGATAGACCACATGGATAGGCAATGGCGGCAGTTCGAAGTCAGCCAGAACGATTTCCAGCTCACCGGAGGCGACTTTGCTCGCGACCTGATAAGACAGAACCCGGGTCAGCCCCAAACCCAGGCACGCCGCCGTAATAGCCGCCTGATTCGCCGTCACCACCAGGCGCGGCGCTGGTCGAACACTCAGCGGCTCTCCCCCTTCGAGGAACGGCCAGGTTCTCGACTGACCGATAGAGGACGTCGCAATAACCGGCGCCTGAGCCAGATCCTGAGGATGTCGAGGTCGACCATTGGCCGCCAGGAATTCTGGCGAGCCGCAAATCACCCGCCGAACCTCACCCACGCGAATCGCGTGCTGATTACTGTCGGGCAACTCACCGATGCGCACGGCGACATCAATGCCCTCCTCGACCATGCTGACTACTCGGTCGACCAGCAACCCATTGATGCTGACCTCAGGAAATTGCGTCAGATAATTCACCATCACTGGCGTGACAAACTGCTCACCGAACAACACCGGCGCAGTAATTGTCAGTTGCCCACGTGGTTGGGTATGACTGCCCGCTGCCGAGTCCTCGGCTTCCTGCACCTCGGCGAGAATCCTCCGACAGTCTTCCAGGTAACGCTGACCCGCCTCGCTCAAATGCACACTGCGGGTGGTGCGCGTCAGCAGCAACGTGCCGATGCGTTTCTCCAGCGCCGCCACGGCGCGAGTGACGCTGGCGGCCGACAGGCCCAGACGCCGCGCCGCCGCCGAGAAGCCTTGGTCTTGGGCGACGGCAGCGAAGACCTGCATTTCCTGGAATCGGTCCATGGGCGTGTCCTCAATTCAGATAAAAAAAATCGCAACCGTAGGCTGCGATTTTTAATGTTCCATCACCTGTGGATAACTTATTCCACCGTCACCGACTTCGCCAGGTTACGCGGTTGGTCAACGTCGGTGCCTTTCAACACGGCAACGTAATACGAGAGCAACTGCAGCGGAATGGTGTAGAGGATCGGCGACAGGATGTCGTGGATGTGTGGCATTTGCACAACGTGCGTGCCTTCGCCATTGGTCATGCCGGCCTGCTCGTCTGCGAAGACGATCAGCTCGCCGCCACGGGCGCGGACTTCCTGGAGGTTGGATTTCAACTTCTCCAGCAGCTCGTTGTTCGGTGCCACGGTGACCACTGGCATGTCGTTATCCACAAGCGCCAACGGACCGTGTTTCAGCTCGCCGGCCGGATAGGCTTCGGCGTGGATGTAGGAGATTTCCTTGAGCTTGAGCGCCCCTTCCATCGCCACCGGGAATTGCGCGCCACGACCGAGGAACAGGGTGTGGTTTTTCTCGGCGAACAGCTCGGCGATTTTTTCGACGGTGCCGTCCATGGCCAGGGCTTCGCCGAGGCGGGTTGGCAGGCGACGCAGCTCTTCAACCAATGTGGCTTCGACGCCTTTGGCCAACGTGCCGTGAACCTGACCCAAGGACAGGGTCAGCAACAGCAGACCGACCAACTGAGTGGTAAAGGCTTTGGTCGAGGCCACGCCGATTTCGCGACCGGCCTGGGTCAGCAGAGTCAGATCGGATTCACGCACCAATGAGCTGATGCCGACGTTGCAAATCGCCAGGCTGGCGAGGTAACCCAACTCCTTGGCGTTGCGCAGGGCAGCCAGGGTGTCGGCGGTTTCGCCGGACTGGGAGATGGTCACGAACAGGGTGTCGGCCTGCACCACCACCTTGCGGTAGCGGAATTCGCTGGCGACTTCGACCTGGCACGGGATGCCGGCCAGTTCTTCGAGCCAGTAACGGGCAACCATGCCGGCGTGGTAACTGGTGCCGCACGCGACGATCTGCACGTTACGCACTTTGGCGAACAGCTCGGCAGCCTGTGGACCGAACGCTTGCACCAGTACTTGATTCTGGCTAATGCGACCTTCCAGAGTGCGCTGCACCACGGCCGGTTGCTCGTGAATTTCCTTGAGCATGAAGTGGCGGAATTCGCCCTTGTCGGCGGCTTCGGCGCCATCGCGGTACTGCACCGACTCACGTTCGACCACTTGGCCGCTAACGTCCCAGATTTGCACGCTGTCGCGGCGAATTTCGGCGATATCGCCTTCTTCCAGGTACATGAAGCGGTCAGTGACCTGGCGCAGGGCCAGTTGATCGGAAGCCAGGAAGTTTTCACCCATGCCCAGACCGATGACCAGCGGGCTGCCGCTGCGGGCCGCAACCAGACGATCCGGTTGCTGAGCGCTGATGACCGCCAAGCCGTATGCACCGTGCAGCTCTTTGACAGTAGCCTTCAGGGCCACGGTCAGATCAGGCAGATCCTTGAGTTTGTGGTTCAACAGGTGAGCAATGACTTCGGTGTCGGTGTCCGAGGTGAACACGTGACCCAAAGCTTTCAGTTGCTCGCGCAGGGCTTCGTGGTTCTCGATGATGCCGTTGTGCACCACCGCCAGATCACCGGAGAAATGCGGGTGAGCGTTGCGCTCACACGGCGCGCCGTGAGTGGCCCAGCGGGTGTGGGCAATACCCAGGCGGCCGACCAGCGGTTCTTCGGCCAGCGCCTGTTCCAATTCACTGACCTTGCCCGGGCGACGCAGGCGCTCAAGCTTTTGGTCATTGGTGTAGACCGCTACACCTGCACTGTCATAGCCACGGTATTCCAGGCGTTTCAGGCCTTCGAGCAGGATGGCGGTGATATTACGTTCTGCGACTGCGCCGACAATTCCACACATGCTATTTCTCCTGATTGACAGCCGCGAGGATCAAGTTGATTCCGCGGGCCTGAATCTGATCCCGTGCCTCAAGCGGCAGGCGATCATCGGTAATAAGGGTATGGACGCTGCTCCAGGGCAGCTCCAGGTTGGGAATCTTGCGGCCGATCTTGTCGGCCTCCACCATGACAACCACTTCCCGGGCGACTTCAGCCATGACCCGGCTCAGCCCCAGCAGTTCGTTGAAGGTGGTGGTACCGCGAACCAGGTCGATGCCGTCGGCACCGATGAACAACTGGTCGAAATCGTAAGAGCGTAGGACCTGCTCGGCCACCTGCCCCTGAAAGGACTCGGAATGCGGGTCCCAAGTGCCGCCGGTCATCAACAGTACCGGCTCATGCTCAAGTTCGCTCAAGGCATTGGCGACATGCAGGGAGTTGGTCATCACGACCAGGCCCGGCTGCTGGCCGAGTTCCGGAATCATCGCCGCCGTGGTGCTGCCGCTGTCGATGATGATCCGCGCATGCTCGCGAATCCGCGTAACGGCGGCGCGGGCGATAGCCTGCTTGTATTTGGACACCGGCTGACCAAGGTCGGCCACCAGCTCTTGAGGCAGGGTGATCGCTCCGCCATAACGGCGCAGCAGTAAGCCGTTGCTCTCAAGCGCCGCGAGATCCTTGCGGATCGTAACTTCCGACGTTTCGAAGCGCTTGGCCAGCTCATCCACACTGACTTCGCCCTGCTCATTGAGCAAGGCGAGGATGTTGTGACGGCGTTGAGGTGTATTGCGTTTCGACATGGCTTGGTAAGTTTCGATTCGAAAGATAACGGAAGCAATCAAAACCTATTGGCGAAACTTCGTCAAGCGTGGGGCGATAAAAAGACCTGTGGATAAAAGCATCGCGGGCAAGCCTCGCTCCTACAGGTCAGCGTCGTCACACATTATGTGAACAACCCAAAACTTGTAGGAGCAAGGCTTGCCCGCGAAGGCGATCTCAAGACCGCCGCATGAGCTTGTGGATAACTCAGCTTTTCTTGATCTTCTCCGGCCGTTTCCAGCCATCGATATTCTTCTGCCGTGCACGGCCCACGGCCAACTGCGCGTTATCCACATTCTGCGTAATGGTCGAACCAGCAGCAGTGGTCGCACCCGAAGAGATATCCACAGGCGCGACCAACGAGTTGTTGGAACCGATGAACACATCTTCACCCAGCACGGTTTTCCACTTATTCGCGCCGTCGTAGTTGCAGGTGATGGTGCCCGCGCCGATGTTGGTACGCGCGCCGATCTCGGCATCACCCAGATAGGTCAGATGACCGGCCTTGGCGCCTTCGCCCAAGTGAGCGTTTTTCAACTCAACAAAGTTACCCACATGCGCGCGTGCTTCCAGCACAGTACCTGGACGCAAACGAGCGAATGGGCCGGCATCGCTGCCTTCGCCGAGAATCGCACCTTCGATGTGGCTGTTAGCCTTGATCACCACGCCTTTGCGCAAGGTACTGTCCTTGATCACGCAGTTCGGGCCGATCACCACGTCGTCCTCGATAACGACCTTGCCTTCGAGGATCACGTTGATGTCGATCAGCACGTCGCGGCCGACGGTGATTTCACCGCGCACATCAAAACGAGCCGGGTCACGCAGGGTCACGCCCTGAGCCATCAAACGACGGCCGGCGCGCAGCTGATAGTGACGCTCAAGCTCGGAAAGCTGCTTGCGGTCGTTAGCGCCCTGCACTTCCATGGCGTCATGCGGTTGCTCGGTGGCCACCACCAGACCATCGCTGACTGCCATCGCGATCACATCGGTCAGGTAATACTCGCCCTGGGCATTGTTGTTCGACAGGCGGCTCATCCAACCAGCCAATTGCGCGAACGGCACCGCCAGAATGCCGGTGTTGCCTTCAGTGATCGCTCGTTCGGCTTCGTTGGCGTCTTTCTGCTCGACGATGGCCGTCACTTTGCCGTCGGCGTTGCGGACGATGCGGCCATAGCCGGTCGGGTCGTCCAGTTCTACAGTCAGCAAACCCAGTTGCTGCGGCGCTACTTGCTTGAGCAGACGCTGCAGGGTCTCGACTTCGATCAATGGCACGTCACCATAAAGAATCAGGACAGTGTCGGACTCAATGAAAGGCACCGCTTGAGCAACGGCGTGTCCAGTCCCAAGCTGTTTGTCCTGCAGGACGAAATTCAGATCATCCGCCGCCAGACGCTCGCGTACTGCATCGGCGCCATGGCCGATCACTACGTGAATGCGCTGTGGATCAAGTTGCCGGGCGCTGTGGATAACATGGCCGAGCATCGAGTTGCCGGCAATCGGATGCAGAACTTTCGGCAGTGCCGAACGCATGCGAGTGCCTTGACCAGCAGCGAGGATAACGATTTCTAAAGACATGACTGGCTACCAATCCTGGGTGGTCAGCGGCTGCGACCAGGTTATGAATATCTAAAAAGAAAAAAGGGTAGCCGAGGCTACCCTTTTTAATCAATCACACAACAAGCAGTGGCCTATTAGTGGCCGAACTTCTTGCGGATCTGCTGGACGGTGCGCAGCTGAGCTGCGGCCTCGGCCAGACGTGCGGCGGCAGAACCGTAATCGAATTCTGCACCACGGTCATGCAAGGCCTTCTCGGCAGCCTTAACGGCTTCCTGAGCGGAGGCTTCGTCCAGGTCGGCAGCACGTTGCACAGTGTCGGCAAGTACCTTGACCATGTTCGGCTGAACCTCGAGGAAACCGCCAGAGATGTAATACACCTCCTCTTCCCCGCCCTGCTTGATCAGGCGGATCGGGCCCGGCTTGAGATTAGTGATCAGCGGCGCGTGACCCAGAGCGATACCAAGATCACCCAGTGCACCGTGCGCAACCACCATCTCGACCAGGCCGGAGAAGATTTCCCCTTCCGCGCTGACGATATCGCAATGGACTGTCATAGCCATCTGATTGCCTCAACCTAAATTAGCGCCCGTTGCCGGGCGCCGGGATTACAGTTTCTTGGCTTTCTCGATCGCTTCTTCGATGCCGCCGACCATGTAGAACGCTTGTTCTGGCAGGTGGTCGTAGTCACCGTTGAGGATGCCTTTGAAGCCAGCAATGGTGTCTTTCAGGGAAACGTATTTACCCGAAGCACCGGTGAAGACTTCAGCCACGAAGAACGGCTGCGACAAGAAACGCTGGATCTTACGAGCACGGTTTACCAACTGCTTGTCGGCTTCCGACAGCTCGTCCATACCCAGGATCGCAATGATGTCCTTCAGTTCTTTGTAACGTTGCAGAACATACTGTACGCCGCGAGCGGTGTCGTAGTGGTCCTGGCCGATTACGTTCGGGTCCAGCTGGCGCGAAGTCGAGTCGAGTGGATCGACCGCTGGGTAGATACCCAGGGAAGCGATGTCACGGGACAGAACGACGGTGGCGTCCAAGTGGGCGAAAGTGGTCGCTGGCGACGGGTCAGTCAAGTCATCCGCAGGTACGTATACCGCCTGGATCGAAGTGATCGAACCGTTTTTGGTCGAAGTGATACGCTCTTGCAGAGTACCCATCTCTTCGGCCAGGGTCGGCTGGTAACCTACTGCGGAAGGCATACGGCCCAGCAGTGCGGATACTTCAGTACCGGCCAGGGTGTAACGATAGATGTTGTCGACGAACAGCAGAACGTCGTTACCTTCGTCACGGAACTTCTCGGCCATGGTCAGGCCGGTCAGTGCTACGCGCAGACGGTTACCCGGCGGCTCGTTCATCTGACCGTAAACCAGTGCCACTTTGTCCAGAACGTTGGAATCCTTCATCTCGTGGTAGAAGTCGTTACCCTCACGAGTACGCTCACCCACACCGGCGAACACGGAATAACCGCTGTGCTCGATGGCGATGTTACGGATCAGTTCCATCATGTTTACGGTTTTGCCTACACCGGCACCACCGAACAGACCGACTTTACCACCCTTGGCGAACGGGCAAACCAGGTCGATAACCTTGATGCCGGTTTCCAACAGGTCATTGCCGCCAGCTTGTTCAGCGAAGGTTGGCGCAGGACGGTGAATGCCCCAGCGCTCTTCGGTGTCAATCGGGCCAGCTTCGTCGATCGGGTTGCCCAGTACGTCCATGATCCGGCCCAGGGTCGCTTTACCGACCGGTACGGAGATGGCTGCGCCAGAGTCCTTGACTTCCAGACCGCGCTTCAAGCCTTCGGTGGAACCCATCGCAATGGTACGAACCACGCCGTCGCCCAGCTGTTGCTGAACTTCCAGAGTGGTCCCTGCCGCGCTTTGTACCAACAGCGCGTTGTAGATGCTCGGTACGCTGTCGCGTGGAAATTCCACGTCGATAACGGCGCCGATGATTTGAACGATACGTCCGCTACTCATAGCTGGATCCTCTGAATATTTGAACCGTTAAACCGCGGCAGCGCCGCCGACGATTTCCGAGATCTCTTGGGTGATCGCAGCCTGACGCGCCTTGTTGTAGACCAGCTGCAAATCGCTGATCAAATCACCGGCGTTGTCGGTAGCGTTCTTCATCGCGATCATCCGCGCAGCTTGTTCAGCCGCGTTGTTCTCGACCACCGCCTGGTAGACCTGCGACTCGACGTAGCGGACCATCAAGCCGTCAAGCAGCTCTTTGGCATCCGGTTCGTAGAGATAGTCCCAGTGGTGCTTGAGTTCTTTATCTGCGGTTGCCACCAGTGGAATCAACTGCTCCACGGTAGGCAATTGCGTCATGGTGTTGACGAACTTGTTGGACACCACGGACAGGCGATCAATACGGCCGTCCAGGTAGGCATCCAGCATCACCTTGACGCTGCCAATCAGATCATTGATCGACGGCTCTTCACCCAGGTGGCTGATAGCTGCAACGACGTTACCGCCGAAGTTGCGGAAGAAAGCCGCACCCTTGCTACCAACAACACACAGATCGATCTCGACGCCGTTTTCGCGGTTTACCGCCATGTCCTTGACCAGGGCCTTGAACAGGTTGGTGTTCAAGCCACCACACAGACCACGGTCACTGCTCACTACGACATAACCGACGCGCTTGATTTCACGCTCGATCATGAAGGGGTGGCGATACTCCGGGTTGGCGTTGGCCAAATGACCAATAACCTGGCGGATGCGCTCCGCGTAAGGACGGCTAGCAGCCATGCGCATTTGTGCCTTGCGCATTTTACTGACCGCCACTTTTTCCATGGCGCTGGTAATCTTTTGCGTGCTTTTGATGCTCGCAATCTTACTGCGAATCTCTTTTGCGCCTGCCATGTAACACCTATCAGGTTAGCAAGCGGGAGCCTTGCGGCTCCCGCTGCGGCTTACCAGGTTTGGGTGGCCTTGAACTTCTCGATACCGGCTTTCATGCCAGCGTCGATTTCGTCATTGAAGTCACCCTTCACGTTGATCTTCGCCATCAAATCGGCGTGATCGCGGTTGAAGAAAGCAATCAGCGCTTGTTCGAAGCTGCCGATCTTGGCGATTTCAACGTCAGTCAGGAACCCACGCTCAGCGGCATACAGCGACAGCGCCATGTCAGCGATCGACATTGGTGCGTATTGCTTCTGCTTCATCAGCTCGGTAACGCGCTGACCATGCTCAAGTTGCTTACGGGTCGCTTCGTCCAGGTCAGAAGCGAACTGGGCGAATGCCGCCAGTTCACGGTACTGAGCCAGAGCGGTACGGATACCACCGGAGAGCTTCTTGATGATCTTGGTCTGAGCGGCACCACCCACACGGGATACCGAAACACCGGCGTTCACAGCAGGACGGATCCCGGAGTTGAACATGGCCGATTCCAGGAAGATCTGACCGTCGGTGATGGAAATCACGTTGGTCGGAACGAACGCGGAAACGTCGCCAGCCTGGGTTTCGATGATCGGCAGTGCGGTCAGGGAACCGGTTTTGCCGGTCACTGCGCCGTTGGTGAACTTCTCTACGTACTCTTCCGAAACGCGGGATGCGCGCTCCAGCAGACGGGAGTGGAGATAGAACACGTCGCCTGGGTAAGCTTCACGGCCTGGTGGACGGCGCAGCAGCAGGGAAATCTGGCGGTAAGCCACTGCTTGCTTGGACAGATCGTCATAAACGATCAGCGCGTCTTCACCGCGGTCGCGGAAGAATTCACCCATGGTGCAACCGGAGTACGGTGCCAGGAACTGCAGTGCTGCAGATTCCGAAGCGCTCGCGGCAACGACGATGGTGTTAGCCAGTGCGCCGTTTTCTTCCAGCTTGCGAACCACGTTAGCGATGGTCGATTGTTTCTGACCGATCGCTACGTAGACGCAGAAAATACCGCTGTTTTTCTGGTTGATGATCGCGTCGATCGCCAGAGCGGTTTTACCGATCTGACGGTCACCGATGATCAGCTCACGCTGGCCACGGCCGACAGGAATCATGGCATCGACAGCCTTGTAGCCAGTCTGTACAGGCTGGTCTACCGACTTACGCCAGATCACGCCTGGAGCAACTTTCTCGACCGCATCGGTCTCGGTGTTGTTCAGCGGACCTTTGCCGTCAACTGGGTTACCCAGTGCGTCGACTACGCGACCCAGCAGTTCCTTACCAACCGGAACTTCGAGGATGCGGCCAGTGCACTTGGCGCTCATGCCTTCAGCCAGAGACTGGTAAGAGCCCAATACAACGGCACCTACGGAGTCTTGCTCCAGGTTGAGAGCCATACCGAAGACGCCGCCCGGAAACTCGATCATCTCGCCGTACATTACGTCGGCCAGACCGTGAATCCGCACGATACCGTCAGATACGCTGACGACAGTGCCTTCGTTACGGGCTTGGGAGGTCACATCGAGCTTGTCGATGCGGCCCTTGATAATTTCACTTATTTCGGAAGGATTGAGTTGCTGCATTGCTCTGCTGCCCCTTCAAACTCAAGATTTCAATGCTTCGGCAAGGTTCGCGAGTTTGCCGCGAACCGAGCCATCGATTACCAGGTCGCCGGCGCGGATGACAATGCCCCCAATAAGGGATTTGTCTTCCTCGACTTGCAGGCGCACTTCCCGGTTGAGTCGTGCACTGAGAACCTTGGCGAGTTTGTCTTGCTGTTCTTGGTTCAATGCAAAAGCACTGGTGACTTCAACGTCTACCGATTTCTCTTGTTCGGCCTTGTACAGGTCAAACAGAGCGGCGATCTCCGGCAACAGCGGGAGACGGTCGTTTTCGGCAACGACGTTAATGAAGTTCTGTGCCTTCACATCAAACTTGTCGCCGCACACGTCAATAAACGTGGCGGCCTTGTCTGCGCTCGTCAGTCGCGGGGCCTTGAGCACGCGCTGCATGGTGTCGTCTTGCGACACTGCTGCAGCCAGGCCGAGCATGGCTGACCAAGAGGCCAGTTGCTGGTGGGCCTGGGCGTGCTCGAAGGCTGCCTTAGCGTAAGGTCGGGCCAACGTGGTCAATTCTGCCATGATCGCCCTCGCTTAAATTTCAGCAGCCAGTTTGTTTACCAGCTCCGCGTGCGCGTTTTGATCGATTGTGGCACCCAGGATCTTCTCGGCGCCGCCAACGGCCAGAGCACCCAATTGGGCACGCAGCGCGTCTTTGACACTGTTCAGTTCCTGCTCGATCTCGGCCTGAGCCTGAACCTTCACACGGTCAGCGTCGATACGGGCTTTTTCAACAGCCTCTTCGACGATCTGGTTACCGCGTTTCTTGGCTTGCTCAATGATTTCGGCTGCCTGAGCTTTTGCTTCGCGCAGTTGTTGACCCGCTTTATCTTGGGCCAACTCCAGGTCGCGAGCTGCTCGGGCGGCAGCGTCCAGTCCATCCGCGATCTTCTTCTGACGTTCGTGCAAAGCCGCGATGACCGGAGGCCACACGAACTTCATGCAAAACAGTACAAAAATGAAGAACGCAACGGACTGGCCAATCAGGGTTGCATTAATGTTCACGCCAACACCTCGCTCGTTCGTTGCACATCACACCAATTACTCGAAGGTTCGAGTAATTAGCCAGCGAGTTGACCAACGAATGGGTTCGCGAAGGTGAAGAACAGAGCGATACCAACACCGATCATGGTTACGGCGTCGAGCAGACCGGCAACGATGAACATTTTGACTTGCAGCATTGGAACCATCTCTGGCTGACGCGCTGCGCCTTCCAGGAACTTGCCACCCAACAGGCCGAAACCAATTGCGGTACCCAGTGCGCCCAGGCCGATCAACAGTGCAACAGCGATAGCGGTTAGACCAACTACAGTTTCCATCTTTCCTCCCGACTTTTACGTCGTATGGTTTAGGTTTTTTAGATTTTAAAGCGGTAAAACAAATCGTTTCATAGCCCTGTTCGGGCACCCACCCGTTTGACCGAGTGGGACATCAGACTAGTCGAGACTGGTCTTAATGGTTCTCTTCGTGCGCCATCGACAAGTAAACGATGGACAGCATCATGAAGATAAACGCCTGCAGGGTGATGATCAGGATGTGGAACACAGCCCACGCCCACTGCAGAACAATGCCCAGGCCGCTAAGCCAGAGCAGACCGCTGCCGAACATCACAGCAATCAGAATGAAGACCAGTTCGCCGGCGTACATGTTGCCGAACAGACGCAGTGCCAGGGAGATAGGCTTGGCAACCAGCGTCACGAACTCCAGCAGGAAGTTCACCGGGATCAGCAGGGCTTGAACGAAGATGTTCTTGCTGCCGAAAGGGTGCAGGGTCAGTTCGCCGATGAAGCCGCCGATGCCCTTGACCTTGATGCTGTAGAAAATGATCAACGCGAACACCGACAGGGACATACCCAGGGTCGCGTTCGGGTCAGTGGTTGGAACAGCACGGAAGACCAGATGCGGGTCGCCAGTAATGATGGCTGCCACTTTCGGAATCCAGTCGACCGGAACCAGGTCGACGGCGTTCATCAGGAACACCCAGACAAAAATTGTCAGCGCCAATGGTGCGATCAATGGATTACGACCGTGAAAGGTATCTTTCACGCTGCTGTCGACGAACTCGATCAGAACCTCGACGAAGTTCTGTAGGCCGCCAGGCTGACCGGAAGTCGCCTTCTTTGCCGCCATGCGGAAAAGAAAAACGAAGATCAGACCCAACGCGACCGACCAGCCGAGAGTATCGACGTGGAAAGCCCAGAAGCCCATTTCTTTGGCTTCTGCTGCGGTGTGGGCAAAACCCCACCCGCCAGTTGGGTGCTGACCGAAGGTCAGGTTCTGCAAGTGGTGCTGGATATAGCCCGAAGCGGTTGTCTCTGCCATGGTTGCCTCAAACGCCCTAAGGTCTCGAAAGTCTTGTTCTCATCAGCAGGGGCGCGAACCAGCTGACCAGTTGGGTCAACACGAAGACGCCGAATACAGCTAGCGGCGCCAATGGCTTCACACCTGCAAACGTCAATGCAAAGAGCACTGCCGTCAAAATTAGTTTGCCCGCCTCGCCGGCATAAAAAGACCGGACGATGGCTTGAGCTGCTCGGGCGCCGGAAAACCGAAATGCCCTGTGAGCGAAATAAACATTGGGTAGCAAGGCTATCAGGCCTCCGCAGAGTCCTGAGTACCCGGCTACGACTCCATGCCAGTACCAGAGCGCCAAAGCGGCCAGTACCAAAACGACAAATTGAGCCAACAAGACCGGAAAAACTGCCAGGCGATGGAACGGCAAGCGGTTTGGCGTGCGGCTTTCCATCGTTTTGCTCCCCAATGATCGGCTGCCAGAATTCAATAACTTGGCATAATTTGTGCCGACAAAATGCGCGCAGAGTATAGGGGCGGTTCTGCCCCTATTCAACTGTCAGGTAGTGATTTCCGACTGCACGCTACATGAGGAAATGTTTCAGCGGATGTGTGCAAGTACACCTTGAAGCTCATCCAGGGAGTTGTAACCGATCACCAACTGCCCCTTCCCCTTTTTCCCGTGGCGAATCTGCACCGCAGAGCCTAGGCGCTCAGCCAGACGCTGTTCGAGTCGAGCGATATCCGGGTCCGGCTTTACCGGTTCAGCAGGTTCCTGTTTGCCACTCAACCACTGGCGAACCAGTGCTTCAGTCTGGCGTACAGTCAGCCCCCGTGCGACAACGTGTCGCGCCCCTTCAACCTGTTGATTTTCCGGTAAACCGAGCAAAGCACGGGCATGACCCATTTCCAGGTCGCCGTGGGACAGCATGGTTTTGATTACTTCCGGCAACGCGATCAAGCGTAGCAGGTTGGCCACGGTCACGCGGGATTTGCCCACGGCTTCAGCCACTTGTTGCTGCGTCAGCTGGAATTCCTGCTGCAAACGCTGCAAAGCCACCGCTTCTTCGATCGGGTTGAGGTCTTCGCGCTGGATGTTCTCGATCAGCGCCATGGCGATCGCGGTTTCATCCGGCACATCGCGAACCATCGCCGGGATAGTTTCCTGGCCGGCCTGCTGGCTGGCGCGCCAGCGGCGTTCACCGGCGATGATTTCGAAGCGACCGCTGCCAATCGGACGAACCACGATCGGCTGCATCACGCCCTGAGCCTTGATCGACTGCGCCAGCTCTTCCAGCGCCTGAGGGTCCATGTCCCGACGCGGCTGGTACTTGCCGCGCTGGATCAGGTCCAGGGGCAGGTGCTGCAGCTCACGCTGATCAGCCTGCACCGCTAGTTCTTCCAGCGAGCTGACAGTCGGACCACTCAGCAGTGCATCCAGTCCACGTCCGAGACCTCGTTTCTTGACGGCCATGGGGATTCCTTAAGTTGCCTGAGCAGCGGCAGTGCGTGAGTTTTTGCGTTGACGACGAACCATCTCGCCCGCCAATGCCAGATAGGCAATGGCGCCCCGCGATGATTTGTCATACGCCAGTGCCGGCATGCCATAGCTTGGTGCTTCGGCCAGGCGGATGTTGCGCGGAATCACCGTGTCGTAGAGCTGCTCGCCGAAGTGTTCCTTGAGCTGCGCCGAAACATCGTTCATCAGGCTCAGGCGCGGGTCATACATGGTCCGCAACAGGCCTTCGACTTTCAGGTTCGGGTTCAGCAACTCAGCGATGCGCTTGATGTTATCCACAAGGTCGCTCAAACCTTCGAGCGCGAAGTACTCGCACTGCATGGGGATAATC
Organism: Pseudomonas sp. Irchel s3h14; assembly: GCF_900187425.1. Taxonomy (GTDB): domain Bacteria; phylum Pseudomonadota; class Gammaproteobacteria; order Pseudomonadales; family Pseudomonadaceae; genus Aquipseudomonas. The sequence goes on along the minus strand of NZ_FYDJ01000001.1, from coordinate 128,581 downwards.
ACCCCATCAGCGGCGACCAAAGCGTTCAGCGTGAGCATCGACAACGACGGCGGACAGTCGATCAAAATGTAATCGTAGTTTTCACGGATCGGCGCCAACGCGCTGCGCAGGCGGCTTTCCTTCATCTGCATTTCCAGCAGAACCACTTCGGCCGCGGTCAGGTCGCGGTTGGCCGGCAGCAGTTGGTAACCACCGTGCTCGGAATAGTGCATGGCCTGGGCCAGATCGCATTCGCCGATCAGCAGGTCATAGACCGAGTTTTCCAGGCCGTGTTTATCCACACCGCTACCCATGGTGGCGTTGCCCTGTGGATCGAGATCGATCAACAGCACCCGGCGCTTGGTAGCGACCAGGGAAGCTGCGAGGTTGATACAGGTGGTGGTCTTGCCCACACCACCCTTTTGGTTCGCTATCGCGAATACCTTAGCCATTCTTGCTTGTGTTCCCAATCATGCCGTGCGGCGCAGTATCAGCAGATGGCGTTGGCCTTGGCAACCGGGTACGGCCAGGGCGTGTTCGCTATCGAGGTGGAAGTCTGCCGGCAATGCTACCAGCTCATCGGCGGGATGAACGCCCTTCATTGCCAGCCAACGTGTTTCGGTGTCGCCGAGGTGGCGAGTCCAGTTGCTGAAGTTCTCCATGCTGCTGAACGCCCGGGAAATGATCCCGTTGAATGGCTGATCAGGCTGAAAAGCTTCGACGCGACTGTGGATAACTTGCAGGTTATCCAGTTTGAGTTCGAGTTTGACCTGGGTCAGGAAGCGGGTTTTCTTGCCGTTGCTGTCGAGGCAGGTCACTTGGGACTCTGGAAACAGGATGGCCAACGGAATACCCGGCATGCCGCCACCGCTGCCGACGTCCAGCCAGCGACCGTTTTCGACGAACGACATCACGCTCAAACTATCGAGCAAGTGACGGGAAACCATTTCATCCGGATCGCGTACGGCAGTCAGGTTGTAAGCTTTGTTCCATTTTATCAACAGGGCCAGATAACCCAGCAGCTGGGCATGCTGGGTTTCTGTCAGCGTGACACCGAGCTGGCGAGCACCTGTGGATAACTCTTCTGCGTGTTGCGAGGTGACCAACGAACTCAAGCGCTTTGCTCCAACTGACGGCCCGCGCCGCGTTTTTTCAAATGAATCATCAACAGCGAAATCGCTGCCGGCGTCACACCCGGGATACGCGACGCCTGGCCCAAAGTCTCTGGACGGGTCGCACCGAGCTTGCTCTGGATCTCTTTGGAGAGACCGGAAATGTTCGTGTAATCGATATCCACAGGCAGTTTTGTGTCTTCGCTGGCCCGCAGCCGTGCGATTTCATCCTGCTGGCGATCGATATAACCGGCGTATTTGGTCTTGATTTCGACCTGCTCGGCGACTTGTGGATCTTCTGCGCCACCACCGGTCACGGCGATCAGACCAGCGTAGTCGATTTCCGGACGGCTCAGCAGATTGAGCAAGTTGTATTCGTGGGTCAGCGGCGTGCCGAACTTTTCGGAAATCGCATCGCCTTGCTCGGTGCCCGGGCGAACCCAAGTACTTTTCAGGCGTTGCTCTTCCAGCGTGATGCTTTCGCGTTTGGTGCAGAACGCAGCCCAACGCGCGTCGTCCACCAGACCCAGTTCGCGACCTTTTTCGGTCAAGCGCAGGTCGGCGTTGTCTTCGCGCAGGATCAGACGGTATTCGGCACGGGACGTGAACATCCGATACGGTTCCTGGGTACCCAGAGTAATCAGGTCGTCGACCAACACTCCGATGTACGCCTCGTCGCGACGCGGGCACCAGGCATCTTTGCCCTGAGCACGCAGTGCGGCGTTGGCCCCGGCCAGCAAACCCTGGGCGCCGGCTTCTTCGTAACCGGTGGTGCCGTTGATTTGCCCGGCGAAGAACAGACCGGCGATGACTTTGGTTTCCAGGTTGTACTTCAGGTCACGCGGATCGAAGTAGTCGTATTCGATGGCGTAACCCGGACGAACGATGTGCGCGTTTTCCATGCCGCGGATCGATTGCACGATCTGCAATTGCACGTCGAACGGCAGGGATGTGGATATCCCGTTCGGGTACAGCTCGTTGGTCGTCAGGCCTTCCGGTTCGATAAAGACCTGATGGCTTTCCTTGTCGGCAAAGCGGTGGATCTTGTCTTCAATCGACGGGCAGTAACGTGGACCAATCCCTTCGATCAAACCTGCATCGGAATACATCGGCGAACGATCGAGGTTCGCGGCAATGATTTCGTGGGTACGGGCGTTCGTGTGGGTTATCCAGCAGCTCACCTGTTTCGGATGTTGCTCTTTGGAACCCATGAACGACATCACCGGGATCGGTGTATCGCCTGCTTGCTCGGTCATCACCGAGAAATCCACAGAACGGCCGTCGATACGCGGTGGCGTACCGGTTTTCAGGCGACCGACACGCAATGGCAATTCACGCAGACGGTGAGCCAGGGCAATCGACGGCGGATCACCAGCACGGCCACCGGAAAAATTCTGCATTCCGATGTGGATAAGTCCACCGAGGAAGGTGCCAGTGGTCAACACCACGGAATCCGCCAAGAAACGCAGGCCCATTTGGGTGACAACACCGCGCACTTGTTCCTGCTCGACGATCAGGTCGTCGGCGGCCTGTTGAAATATCCACAGGTTCGGCTGGTTTTCGAGGATTTCGCGGACAGCTGCCTTGTACAGAACCCGGTCTGCCTGAGCGCGGGTTGCACGCACGGCCGGGCCTTTGCGGCTGTTCAATACACGAAATTGAATACCGCCTTTATCGGTAGCCATGGCCATCGCGCCGCCGAGGGCATCGATTTCCTTGACCAGATGGCTTTTGCCAATCCCACCGATAGCGGGGTTGCAACTCATGGCACCGAGGGTTTCCACGTTATGCGTCAGCAACAGGGTTTTTGCACCCATACGTGCTGAGGCCAGTGCTGCCTCGGTACCGGCATGACCGCCGCCGATGACGATCACTTCAAAACGGGAAGGGAAATCCACCACGCACCTCGTGCCTGCTTCAGTTAGGTAATCAGGAATAGTTTGAGCTCAGGTTTTTGGACCTGGGCGGCAAGTATAGGGACTTCGCCCTTCCTAAAGAACCCTTTGCACAAAATTTAACCAGCTGTGGAGAAGTCGCGGTTATAGAAATTAAAAAGAAAGAAATTTATTAAATCTTTGTTTTTATGTTTATTTCTACTGAGCCACATTTCTGTGGATAGATCTCTACAGGCCTTTATATTCAATATGTACAGAGATTCAAAACCCTGTGGTCATGTGCCAAGGAGGCCCTTGGATAACCGGTTTAAGCCTGTGGATGAAAGGGGTGCTTATCCACAGGGGCGGTTATCTTCAGTTTTGAGGCCCTGTTATCAACTGCCCTTAGAGGCAGTTATTCACAGGGCTTAATCCACAGAAAACTGCTGAATAAGCAAATCCAGGGCACGGGAAATCCGCTCAAGCAGAAAGAATCTGCTCAGCACTGGAAGAGAATTCAAGAAAAGGAGGGAACAGACAGGCACGAATGGCCTGTCTGTGGATAACGGGAGGACTATTTACCGATACAGAAGCTGGAAAAAATCCGTCCCAGCAAGTCATCGGAGCTGAATGCACCGGTGATTTCACCCAAAGCGTGTTGGGCTTGTCGCAAATCCTCGGCTAAAAGTTCACCGGCTCCCGCCAGGGTCAGCTGTGCACGGCCGTGCTCAAGGGAAGCACTGGCGTGACGCAACGCTTCAAGGTGACGCCTGCGAGCACTGAAGCTGCTTTCCGAGGTCTGTTCGTAGCCCATGCAGGCCTTGAGATGGTCACGCAGTAATTCCAGCCCTTCACCTGCAGATTTGGCGCTCAGGCTGATGGTGACGTGTCCATCCTCGCTGACTTCCAGGGCAATGGCTTCGCCCGTGAGGTCTGCCTTGTTTCGGATCAGCGTGACTTTCGCCGGATCGGGACGGATTTCCAGAAATTCAGGCCATAACGCGAACGGATCAAGTGCCTCAGGAGCGGTTGCATCGACCACCAACAGGACTCGATCAGCCTCGCCGATTGCTTTCAGCGCCCGTTCGACACCGATTTTTTCTACCTGGTCGTCGGTATCTCGCAGACCAGCGGTGTCGACCACGTGCAGCGGCATACCATCGATGTGGATATGTTCACGAAGAATGTCCCGGGTGGTGCCGGCGATCTCGGTGACGATCGCTGCTTCACGACCGGCCAGTGCATTCAACAGACTGGATTTACCGGCATTTGGCCGGCCGGCGATCACCACGGTCATCCCGTCACGCAGCAAGGCACCCTGCCCGGCTTCCCGTAGTACGGTGGATAACTCGTCACGTACTTTGTCGAGCATGCTCAGTACATGACCATCGGCGAGGAAGTCGATTTCTTCTTCAGGGAAGTCGATCGCCGCTTCGACATAGATGCGCAGGCCAATCAATTGCTCGGTGAGGTTATGCACACGCTCGGAGAATGCGCCCTGCAAGGAACGCAGGGCATTTCGTGCAGCCTGTGCAGAACTTGCCTCGATCAAGTCGGCAATCGCCTCGGCCTGAGCGAGGTCGAGTTTGTCATTAAGGAACGCGCGCTCGCTGAATTCACCCGGCCGGGCCAACCGACAGCCCAGTTCCAGGCAACGCTTGAGCAGCATATCCAGAACTATCGGACCGCCATGGCCCTGGAGCTCCAGCACATCTTCGCCGGTGAACGAGTTCGGGCCCGGAAAATACAGGGCAATGCCTTGATCCAGCACCTCATCGTTTTCACTGAGGAATGGACCGTAGTGGGCAAACCTTGGCTTGAGTTCACGACCGCTGAAGGCCTTGGCCGCAACACTCGCCAGCGGTCCGGAAATTCGGACGATGCCCACACCGCCGCGACCTTGAGCGGTGGCGACGGCGGCGATGGTTTCACGAGGAACGCTCATAAACCGTTATCCAGACAAAAGTGACAGATAGCAAAACGCCCCACTAGGGGGCGTTTTGAGTGGTTATTCACAGTGTAAATCAGGCAGCTGCTTTGGTAGCTGCTTCGATCTTACGCGTGATGTACCACTGTTGGGCAATCGACAAAACGTTGTTCACTACCCAGTACAGCACCAGACCAGCCGGGAACCACAGGAAGAAGAAGGTGAAGATGATTGGCATCAGCTTCATCACCTTGGCCTGCATCGGATCCGGAGGAGTCGGGTTCAACTGCTGCTGGATGAACATGGTTACGCCCATGATGATCGGCAGAATGAAGAACGGATCCTTGATCGACAGGTCAGTAATCCACAGCATGAACGGCGCTTGGCGCATTTCAACGCTTTCCAGCAGAACCCAGTACAGCGAAAGGAAAACCGGCATCTGCACGAGGATTGGCAAGCAACCACCCAGCGGATTGATCTTCTCTTTCTTGTACAGCTCCATCATGGATTGCGACATTTTCTGCCGGTCGTCGCCATGTTGCTCTTTCAGCGCCGCCAGTTTCGGTGCCACTGCACGCATGCGCGCCATGGATTTGTAGCTGGCAGCCGACAGCGGGAAGAAGATCCCTTTGATCAGCATGGTCAGGAAGATGATCGACCAGCCCCAGTTACCGACCAGCGCGTGGATGTGTTGCAGCAGCCAGAAGATTGGCTGGGCAATGAACCACAGAATGCCGTAGTCGACGGTCAGTTCCAGACCTGGGGACAACTCTTTCAGCACAGCCTGGCTTTTCGGACCGGCGTATAGAACAGCGCTGGTTTCGGCTTTTGCACCTGGCGCGACAGTCATTGCCGGTGCGGTGTAGCCAATGATGTAGTTGCCTTTGCTGTCTTTACGGGTCTGGACGAGGTTGTTCTCGCCTTTCGCCGGAATCCACGCGGTCACGAAGTAGTGCTGCAACCATGCAACCCAACCACCGTTAACGGTTTCTTTCAGCTGAGCCTTGTCCATGTCGCTCATCGACACTTTCTTGTACGGCTCGTTACTTGTCCACAGGGCGGCGCCCAGGTAAGTCGCGGTGCCGGTGGCGGTGCTGGAAGAAGGATCGGAGCTGGCATCACGCTTCAATTGCGCGAACATTGCACCGGACCAAGGCTGAGCGCTCTGGTTATCGATCAGGTAGGAAACGGTTACGTCATACAGGCCACGTTTCAATGTGAAACGCTTGATGTAGTTGACGCCGTCCTTGCTGAACTTCAGGTCCGCGACCAATTGGTCCTGACCGTCAGCCAGTTGGTAAATCTTCTTCTCCGAGGAGTAAACCGGACGACCGGCAGGACTGGCGTCCGGACCGTTGGTGCCGATCAGGCCACTCTGAGCCAGATAAGTCCGCTCGTTGCCGTTATCGAACAACTGGAATGGAATTTCCGGATGGTCCTGGCGACGTGGATACAGCGGCAGCGTCAACTGCGCAACATCACCACCTTGTGGATCGATTGCCAGGTTGAGCACATCCGTTTTGATCTGGATGAGGTCTTTGCTTGCAGCTACTGGAGTTTCAGCAGGTGCAGTTGCACTGGTATCGCTTGCGGCGCGTGGAATGTCGTCACTGACAGAAGCATTATTGCCAGTCGCCGCGTCCGGTAGGCCCGGTGCGGTAGTACTGGAAGCAACATTCTGAGTCGGCAGGGCAGCCTGGCCATAGTCCTGGTTCCATTTAAGAACCATAACGTAGGACACGATTGCCAGGGCGACGATCAGGATCGTGCGTTTGATATCCATGATTACTCGGCCATCGAAGAAGAACGGGAGGTAGGGATAGATGGAACCGGGTCATAACCACCGGGATTCCACGGATGACAGCGACCTAAACGACGAAAGGCCAGCCAGCCACCGCGCAGAAGGCCATGATTTTCTATGGCTTCATACGCGTAGCAGGAACAACTGGGGTAGAAACGACAGTGACTGGCCATCAGAGGACTAATGGCATAGCGATAAAACTGGATCGGAACGAGTGCCAGTTTACGCATCGGGACTGTCTACCCCTACAGTTTCGGTTTTGACTGCTGGTACCGGCGTGCTGCGTGCCAGACGCTTCCAGAGTTTGCCGAAATGCTGAATCAATTCGGGGTTTTCTACGTCACCCAAACCTTTGCGCGCGACGATAACGATGTCCCAGCCGGCCAGTGAGTCCTGGTTCAGACGGAACGATTCGCGCATCAGACGTTTGAGGCGATTGCGCTCGACGGAGAGCTTTACGCTCTTTTTCCCGATAACCAGCCCGAGACGGGGGTGATCAAGATCGTTGTTGCGCGCAAGGAGCAGGAGATTTTTCCCCGGAACCTTGCCGGTAGGGGAGTCAAAGACTGCCTTGAAATGCCGGGGAGTAAGCAGACGCTTTTCCCGACTGAAGTCCTGACTCACCTCCAGTGCCGGCTTATCAAACTGCCAGACGCGCACGACCTTTGGCGCGACGACGCGACAGAACGGCACGACCGTTCTTGGTAGCCATGCGAGCACGGAAACCGTGGGTACGAGCGCGTTTGATAGTGCTTGGTTGGAAAGTACGTTTCATTGTCGTGTTACCTGGTTCGTCCACAACGGGCCGGAATGGCCCCCGTTTTAAGAGACCGGGGATTCTAGAGAAAGCAAGCCTCTAGGTCAATTTCCAACCAGCGTTTCCTTATAAATAGATCTCCAGACGTTTTTCCTGCCGAGCTCCCTGGCTAGATATAGAAATTAAGAAGGAAAGTATTTAAAGCTTTTCTGTAAAGCTTATAAAAGCTAGGGACACGATCATCTGTGGATAACTGCCATCAGCCCTTTAAAGTCGTGATGTACAGAGAATGACAACTACGGTGGAAAACGGTGGTAACCCTGTGCTGCGCTGTCGGATAAGCTGTGTGTGAAAGGGGTACTTATCCACAGGGTGGTTATCCACCGAGTTTCCCCCCCACTTGTACAACGACCTTAGACCCGGTTATCCACAGAGCTTATACACAGACCGCTGGTCGTCTTTTTTTCGTATAAATCACTGATTCTTCATGGCCGGTGCACAACCTTCGTGTGGATAAGTCGGGGCTTGGTCGGCTACAATGGCGGCTTGTTTTTGCCTCACCGGCTTTCAACTTAGGGGATATCCGTGTCAGTGGAACTTTGGCAGCAGTGCGTGGAGCTTTTGCGCGATGAGCTGCCTGCCCAACAATTCAACACTTGGATCCGTCCACTACAGGTCGAAGCCGAAGGCGACGAGTTGCGTGTCTACGCACCGAATCGTTTTGTTCTCGACTGGGTCAACGAAAAGTACCTGGGCCGCGTCCTTGAACTGCTGGATGAGCATGGCAATGGCATGGCGCCGGCGCTGTCCTTATTAATAGGCAGCAAACGCAGTTCGGCACCACGTGCCGCCCCGAATGCTCCGTTGGCCGCCGCTGCTTCACAGGCTCAGGCCGCTCAAGCACCTGTCAGCGCCCCGGCGCCAGCCCAGGTAACCGCTCCGACCAAGCGAGCGACGCAAAAAGTTGCCGAGGTTAATGAAGAGCCATCGCGCGACAGCTTCGACCCGATGGCCGGGGCCAGTTCGCAACAAGCTCCGATTCGCGCCGAACAGCGTACGGTGCAGGTCGAAGGTGCGCTCAAGCACACCAGCTACCTGAACCGCACCTTCACCTTCGAAAACTTCGTCGAGGGCAAGTCCAACCAACTGGCCCGGGCTGCGGCCTGGCAAGTGGCGGACAATCCCAAGCACGGTTACAACCCGCTCTTCCTTTATGGTGGCGTCGGCTTGGGTAAAACCCACTTGATGCACGCGGTGGGTAACCACCTATTAAAGAAGAATCCGAATGCCAAGGTTGTGTACCTGCATTCCGAGCGGTTCGTGGCTGACATGGTCAAGGCCCTGCAGCTGAATGCGATCAACGAGTTCAAGCGCTTCTACCGCTCGGTGGATGCGTTGTTGATCGATGACATTCAGTTCTTCGCCCGTAAAGAACGTTCCCAGGAAGAGTTTTTCCACACCTTCAACGCCCTGCTTGAAGGTGGCCAGCAGGTCATTCTCACCAGTGACCGCTACCCGAAAGAAATCGAAGGCCTTGAAGAACGCCTCAAATCCCGCTTCGGCTGGGGCCTGACGGTAGCCGTCGAGCCGCCGGAGCTGGAAACCCGCGTGGCGATCCTGATGAAAAAGGCCGATCAGGCCAAAGTCGATCTGCCCCATGACGCGGCGTTCTTCATTGCCCAGCGTATTCGCTCCAACGTCCGTGAGCTGGAAGGCGCGCTGAAACGCGTGATCGCCCACTCGCACTTCATGGGCCGCGACATCACCATCGAGCTGATTCGCGAATCCCTGAAAGACTTGTTGGCGCTGCAAGACAAACTGGTCTCTGTGGATAACATTCAGCGCACGGTCGCCGAGTACTACAAGATCAAGATCTCCGACCTGCTGTCCAAGCGTCGTTCACGCTCGGTCGCACGTCCGCGTCAGGTTGCAATGGCATTGTCCAAAGAGTTGACTAACCACAGCCTGCCGGAAATCGGCGATGTGTTTGGCGGCCGGGACCACACGACTGTTTTGCACGCCTGCCGCAAGATCAACGAACTTAAGGAATCCGACGCGGACATCCGCGAGGACTACAAGAACCTGCTGCGTACACTGACCACTTGATGAACACCAGCGCAGCTTATTAAGGCAAGGGACTAGACCATGCATTTCACCATTCAACGCGAAGCCCTGTTGAAACCCCTGCAACTGGTCGCAGGCGTCGTCGAGCGCCGACAGACCTTGCCGGTGCTCTCCAACGTGCTGCTGGTTGTCGAAGGCCAGCAATTGTCGCTGACCGGTACCGACCTGGAAGTCGAGCTGGTCGGTCGTGTACAACTCGAAGAGCCTGCCGATCCAGGTTCCATCACTGTGCCTGCGCGCAAGCTGATGGATATCTGCAAGAGCTTGCCGAACGATGCGCTGATCGACATCAAGGTCGACGAGCAGAAGCTCGTGGTGAAGGCCGGCCGTAGCCGGTTCACCCTGTCGACCTTGCCGGCCAATGACTTCCCGACTGTGGAAGAAGGCCCCGGCTCGCTGACGTGCAGCCTTGAGCAAAGCAAACTGCGCCGTTTGATCGAACGCACCAGCTTCGCCATGGCCCAGCAGGACGTGCGTTATTACCTCAACGGCATGCTGCTGGAAGTTTCCGAAGGCATCATCCGCGCCGTGGCCACCGACGGTCACCGTCTGGCCATGTGCTCGATGAAGGCCGATATCGGTCAGCCTGATCGTCACCAGGTGATCGTGCCGCGCAAGGGTATCCTTGAGCTGGCGCGTCTGCTGACCGAACCGGACGGCATCGTCAGCATCGTTCTGGGTCAACACCACATCCGCGCCACCACTGGCGAATTCACCTTTACCTCGAAACTGGTCGACGGCAAATTCCCTGACTACGAGCGTGTTCTGCCGAAAGGTGGCGACAAACTGGTCCTCGGCGATCGTCAGGCCCTGCGTGAAGCGTTCAGCCGTACCGCGATTCTGTCCAACGAGAAGTACCGCGGCATCCGTCTTCAATTGGCCAATGGTCAGCTGAAGATCCAGGCGAACAACCCGGAACAGGAGGAAGCGGAAGAAGAAGTGGGCGTCGAGTACAACGGCGGCAATCTGGAAATCGGCTTCAACGTGAGCTACCTGCTGGACGTGTTGGGCGTCATGACGACTGAGCAGGTTCGCCTGATCCTGTCCGACTCCAACAGCAGTGCGTTGGTGCAAGAGTCTGACAACGACGACTCGGCTTACGTTGTCATGCCGATGCGTCTGTAATCATGCTCAGCAGAAGCTAGATGTCCTTAAGTCGCGTCTCGGTCACCGCGGTGCGCAATCTGCACCCGGTGACCTTCTCCCCCTCCCCCCGAATCAACATTCTTTACGGCGCCAACGGCAGCGGCAAAACCAGTGTTCTGGAAGCCATTCATCTGCTGGGGCTTGCCCGTTCGTTTCGTAGCACCCGCCTGTTACCGGTCATTCAGTACGAGCAGCTCGCCTGTACGGTGTTTGGGCAGGTGGAGTTGGCCGAGGGTGGGCACAGCGCCTTGGGGATCTCCCGCGACCGTCAAGGGGAGTTCCAGATCCGCATCGACGGGCAGAACGCCCGTAGCGCGGCACAACTGGCGGAAATCCTGCCGCTGCAGCTGATCAACCCTGATAGCTTCCGCTTGCTGGAAGGCGCACCGAAGATTCGCCGGCAGTTTCTCGACTGGGGCGTGTTCCACGTGGAACCACGATTCATGTCCACCTGGCAGCGCTTGCAGAAGGCCCTGCGCCAGAGAAACTCTTGGCTGCGGCATGGTACACTTGACGCCGTTTCGCAAGCGGTTTGGGACAGGGAACTGTGCCAGGCCAGCGCTGAAATTGATGAATACCGCCGCGCTTATATCAAAGCCTTGAAACCAGTCTTTGAACAGACCTTGAGCGAACTGGTTGAGCTCGAGGGCTTAACGCTCAGCTATTACCGAGGTTGGGACAAAGACCGCGAGCTGAGTGCAGTGCTCGCCGGGTCCCTTCAGCGGGATCAGCAAATGGGTCATACCCAGGCCGGACCACAGCGCGCTGATTTGCGTCTTAGATTGGGCGCACACAACGCCGCGGACATCTTGTCTCGCGGTCAGCAGAAGCTGGTGGTCTGTGCATTGCGGATTGCCCAAGGGCACTTGGTCAGCCAGGCCCGACGCGGCCAGTGTATTTATCTGGTGGATGACCTGCCGTCCGAACTGGACGAGCACCACCGCCGCGCGCTTTGCCGCTTGCTGGAAGACTTACGCTGCCAGGTGTTTATCACCTGTGTAGATCACGAATTATTGAGGGAAGGCTGGCAGACGGAAACGCCAGTCGCTCTGTTCCACGTGGAACAGGGCCGTATCACCCAGACCCACGACCATCGGGAGTGAAGGCATTGAGCGAAGAAAATACGTACGACTCAACGAGCATTAAAGTGCTGAAAGGCCTGGATGCCGTACGCAAACGTCCCGGTATGTACATTGGTGACACCGACGATGGCAGCGGTCTCCACCACATGGTGTTCGAAGTGGTCGATAACTCGATCGACGAAGCTCTCGCCGGCCACTGCGACGACATCAGCATCATCATCCACCCGGACGAATCCATCACCGTTCGCGACAATGGTCGTGGTATCCCGGTAGACGTGCACAAAGAAGAAGGCGTCTCGGCAGCCGAGGTCATCATGACCGTGCTGCACGCCGGCGGTAAGTTCGACGACAACTCCTACAAAGTATCCGGCGGTCTGCACGGTGTAGGTGTGTCGGTTGTGAACGCCCTGTCCGAAGAGCTGGTCCTGACCGTTCGCCGCAGCGGCAAAATCTGGGAACAGACCTACATTCACGGTGTTCCAAAAGAACCGATGAAAATCGTCGGTGAAAGCGAAACCACCGGCACCCAGATTCACTTCAAACCGTCCGACCTGACGTTCAAGAACATCCACTTCAGCTGGGACATCCTGGCCAAGCGGATTCGTGAACTGTCCTTCCTCAACTCCGGTGTCGGCATCGTCCTCAAGGATGAGCGCAGCGGTAAGGAAGAGCTGTTCAAGTACGAAGGTGGCTTGCGCGCGTTCGTTGAATACCTGAACACCAACAAGACCCCGGTCAACCAGGTGTTCCATTTCAACATCCAGCGTGAAGACGGCATCGGCGTGGAAATCGCCTTGCAGTGGAACGACAGCTTCAACGAGAACCTGTTGTGCTTCACCAACAACATTCCACAGCGCGATGGCGGTACTCACCTGGTGGGTTTCCGTTCCGCACTGACGCGTAACCTGAACACCTACATCGAAGCCGAAGGTCTGGCGAAGAAGCACAAAGTCGCGACCACCGGTGACGATGCCCGTGAAGGCCTGACCGCGATCATCTCGGTAAAAGTGCCGGATCCGAAGTTCAGCTCCCAGACCAAAGACAAGCTGGTTTCTTCCGAAGTGAAGACCGCGGTCGAACAGGAAATGGGCAAGTACTTCTCCGACTTCCTGCTGGAAAACCCGAACGAAGCCAAACTGGTCGTCGGCAAGATGATCGATGCGGCTCGCGCTCGTGAAGCGGCGCGTAAAGCCCGTGAGATGACCCGTCGTAAAGGCGCGCTGGATATCGCCGGCCTGCCGGGCAAACTGGCTGACTGCCAGGAAAAAGACCCTGCCCTTTCCGAACTGTACCTCGTGGAAGGTGACTCTGCTGGCGGCTCCGCCAAGCAGGGACGCAACCGTCGGACCCAAGCCATCCTGCCTCTCAAGGGCAAGATCCTGAACGTCGAGAAGGCGCGCTTCGACAAGATGATCTCTTCGCAAGAAGTGGGCACCTTGATCACCGCGCTGGGCTGTGGCATTGGTCGCGATGAGTACAACATCGCGAAGCTGCGTTACCACAACATCATCATCATGACCGATGCTGACGTCGACGGTTCGCACATCCGTACCCTGCTGCTGACCTTCTTCTTCCGTCAGTTGCCAGAACTGATCGAGCGCGGCTACATCTACATCGCTCAGCCACCGCTGTACAAGGTCAAGAAAGGCAAGCAAGAGCAATACATCAAAGACGACGACGCCATGGAAGAGTACATGACGCAGTCGGCCCTGGAAGATGCGAGCCTGCACCTGAACGAGGAAGCCCCGGGTATTTCCGGACCCGCCCTCGAGCGTCTGGTGAATGATTTCCGTCTGGTAATGAAGACGCTCAAGCGTCTGTCGCGCCTGTACCCACAGGAGCTGACCGAGCACTTCATCTACCTGCCTGCCGTTAGCCTGGAGCAATTGTCCGATCACGCTGCGATGCAGGATTGGATGGCCCAGTACGAAGTTCGCCTGCGCACCGTCGAGAAGTCCGGCCTGGTCTACAAAGCCAGCCTGCGTGAAGACCGTGAACGTAACGTCTGGCTGCCTGAGGTCGAACTGATCTCCCACGGCCTGTCGAACTACGTCACGTTCAACCGCGACTTCTTCGGCAGCAACGATTACAAGACTGTTGTTTCTCTGGGCGCTCAACTGAGCACCTTGCTGGACGACGGCGCGTATATCCAGCGTGGCGAGCGCAAGAAACCGGTCACCGAGTTCAAGGAAGCCCTCGAATGGCTGATGGCCGAAAGCACCAAGCGTCACACCATCCAGCGATACAAAGGTCTGGGTGAGATGAACCCGGATCAGCTGTGGGAAACCACCATGGACCCAAGCCAGCGCCGGATGCTTAAAGTGACCATCGAAGACGCCATTGGCGCGGACCAGATCTTCAACACCCTGATGGGTGATGCGGTCGAGCCTCGTCGTGACTTCATCGAAAGCAACGCCCTGGCGGTTTCCAACCTGGACTTCTGATCCGGCAGGACCGCTAAAACGAAAAAGGCCAACGCTTAGCGTTGGCCTTTTTTATTGATCGTCGAAATGTCGTCATTCGCTAGCAGTGGCCACGCTCTCAAGCCGATACCCATACCCGTAAATCGTCAGCAGTTGCCAACCGCGATCAGCCGTCAGGCCCAACTTGTTGCGCAGGCGATAAATATGAGTGTCTAGCGGGCGTGAGGAGACTATTTCTTCATGAGTCCAAAAGCGCTCATACAAGTATTCACGGGACAAAGGTCGGCCCAGATTGGCGAACAGGCAGCGAGCGAGACGGTATTCCCGTTCGGTAAGGCTAATGGGGGTGGAGGCACGGGTAACGGTGAGTTCGGCGTCGTCGAATTCGAGGTCATTGAAGGTCAGTATTTCGGTGGCTGCCGCGCGTTGCAGCCCATGCCGACGAAGCACTGCGCTGACCCGAGCCATCAGCTCGTTGGGACGAAACGGTTTGCTCACGTAATCGTCGGCCCCGGCGTTCAATGCCTGGACGATATCGCTTTCGGTATCGCGACTGGTGAGCATGATCGCCGCCGGTGGCACGTCCATGTGTTCACGGGTCCAGCGCAACAATGCCAGGCCGCTGATATCAGGCAGCTGCCAATCGAGGATCAGCAGATCGAAGGTCTCCCGCCGGAGTTGCCGGAGTAAGTCCTCTCCCCGCTCGAAGCAATGCAGCGTCCACGCCTGCTCTCCCGTGACGGGGATCTGTCGCAGTGTCTGTTCCACCCGGCGGAGTTCGGCGGGCTCGTCATCCAGTATTGCGACACGCATGCCGAGTGTTTCCTTCATCTCGTAAGTGCAAAGTAAAAATTCCTACGGGAGTTTAGGCTGATTGACTGAATCTGAACAATTGTGACGAATTGCTGCGAAGGTCCCAAGTATGGCTATGCTGGTGTCACTTCGCCGATGGGATGTTTTAGCCTTCGACCAATTCTGAACAAATATTGAGAATCGGCTCGCAAGGCCACTTTTGCCGGTAGATTCGTCGTCGCTGAGCGGCACAGGGGCATTGGGATGTGCTCCGACGCAGGGAGCGTCAAGCCAACCTGGCAGGACCGTCGATCGCCGGTTTTCGGCGGTCTCCAGTTCAGGGGAAAACGCACGGAGTGCCTGCTCGGTTCCGACACAAGGATGTGTCATCTCTCATGTCCTTTGCTCCCATGGCTATCTGCCAGAGCGTCCAGTCAGGTATCGTGCGTCAAATACTTGTGTGCGTTATCCGGCGTGATTTTCATAAGAGCATAAAAGCCAATCCATGAACCCCATGACCTTATTGCTCCCACGCCGTTCGGGTGTCTGTCTGTTACTGGTTGCTGGCCTGATGGGATTATTCACCCAGAGTGCATCAGCAGCAGTCGCTTCGGCAAAACGTCTGCCTTATATCGATGAAAACCAACAATGCCGTGGACAACCGCTGCCGGCGACTGTCGAGCATCTGACCGGCGAAGCCTGGAAACTGGACGCCAAGGGCAAGCAGACGCCACTGCAGGAAGGTATGTCGATCGACGAACAGGAAGGCGTCAAAACCTCGCCCTCGGCGTTTGTCAGCCTGTCCCTGGGGGATGGCTCGCGGGTGGTGTTGCCCTCCAGTTCCCATATCACCCTGCACCTCAATGAAGAGCATTCGATCCCTCAGGTCATTCTTGAGCAGGGGCAGGTTGAGTCGTATGTGATCAAACGTGCCAGCGACCATGATCGCTTTCAGATCGTCACGCCGGTCGGTGTACTGGGCGTTCGGGGCACGCACTTTCGGGTGCGCAACGATGACGGTGGCGAAGCGCTGCTGGAGGTTCTGAACGGACACGTGGCGGTCAACCGTGATGAGGAAACGTCGGACTCCCGCCCTCCCCGGTCGGCTGCCAAACGGACTCAGAGCTCTGAAGCTGACGAGGTCCAAGTTATGGCCCGTCAGGGTTTGCGTATTCAGAAACAAGGCACGTTGACGCCAATCGACTTGTTACCTGCCCCGCGTTTGTTGGGGCAAGCCGGTCAGACGGGTAATGTGCCTGTGTGGCAATTGATCATGAAACCCATTGAAGGGGCCACACGTTATCGGGCGCAAGTGGCTACCGACGCAGCCTTTATGGACATCAAACAAGAGCAGTTTTCCAGTACACCAGAGGTCAAATTCAGCGGGCTGAAAGCGTTTTTCTACCATGTTCGCCTGTCGGCCTACGACGCTCAGGGGTTAGAGGGAGAGACCGGGGTATATGACATTTTCTATTACCCCAGGACCCCTCGTGTCCAATAGCACCCTGGCCGACGACCGATGAAGAGACGGCCAAGGAAGGATGACCGCGAGCCGACCCAGGCTCAGCGGTTATTTCGGCGCATGGTCCGCGAGTGGCTGTGGGTCTGTCTGATCCTGTTGCCGCTGACGGCGATGCTGTCCATGAGCCAGGGCCTGACCCTGAGCAATCTGCTGTACGACAACCTGCGCCGGCTGAGTCCGCTGCCGGTGGACCCGCGAATACTCATCGTCACGATCGACGACTACAGCTTGCAGCAGCTTGGCCAATGGCCGTGGTCGCGGGCCATGCACGCGCAACTGCTGGATCGGCTCAGCGCCGCGAATGTTAAAGGCGTTCTGTTCGACGTTATCTTCAGCGAGCCCGATAGCCATCCCGACAACGATCAGCTGTTGGCTCAGGCGGCGTGTCGAGCCGGGAATGTTTTCGTGCCGCTGTTGCGCGAAGGCGTCGCACGTTATGGGCAACCCTTGGGGGAAATTGAACCGGTGGCTGCGCTGAGCCATTGCGCCAAAGGCATCGGGCACATCAATGCCGAAGCGGATGCCGACGGAGTTGTACGCAGCGTGTATTTAAGCGAAGGACCGACGCAAAAACCCCGCCCGCAACTGGCCTGGCTGCTGTACGAAGAAACCCTTGCCGATAAGGGAAATGTACCGATGCCTGGTACCCCGGCTCTGCCATCGGCGCAAGGCTGGCAGCGAGCCCACGAAATACGGATTCCTTTCATCCGTTCCGACGCGGGCTTTCCCAGCGTGCCCTACGTCAGCGTATTGCGCGGCGAAGTCCCGCCCGAGTTGTTGCGCGATCGCTTGATCCTGATCGGCTCGACCGCTCCAGGCCTGGGCGACCGCTACGTGACACCGCAATCGGCCAGCATCGGCACCACCCCGGGCATTGAGATTCAGGCGAATATCCTCAACGGGCTGCTGCAACAGCGCAACATCGTGGCTCTCGATCAGCGCTTGGCGGCGTTGCTATCGGTGGTGATTGTCGGTGAGTTGCTGGGCCTGCTGTTGGTGCGTCCGCGTCGCGCCCTATGGCTGACTTTGGGTGCAATGACGGCCGCTCTACTGGGTTCGGGTGTACTGATGCGGCTTGGCTGGTGGTGGTCACCGGCTGCGAGCCTGCTAGGGATGATGTTGGGCTACCTGATCTGGAATTGGCGAAGGCTGAACGCGGTGCTCGCCTATTTCGGCTGGGAACTGGCGCGCCTGGACAGCGAGCCAAAAGTCTTTCCCGAACGTCGTCGCACCCAGGCCCCGGCCGGTGATGTGCTGCAAGGGCAAATCGTCGCGCTAGAGCAGGCCATGAGCCGGACCCGCGATACCCGACGTTTCATTGCCGATGGACTTGAATACCTGCCGGTGGCGACGCTGATCAGCGATCCGCAAGGGCGCATTCTGCTGGCCAATCGCAAGGCTCGAGAGGTGTTTTGTCGTGGCCTGGTGGGCGAGGACATGCTCGAGCAACTGAGCGACCTGGGTTACCCGGTGCCGTCCAACGGAATGCCATCTGCGTTGTCGACCCTGGAGCCGCTGGAGTTTCGTGACACTCAGGCACGTAGTCTGCGTCTGGACCTGGCACCCCTGTTGCCAGCCGAGGGCGATTCGGTGATTGGCTGGCTACTGAGCCTTACTGACTTGAGTGTCGAGCGCGACGCCGAGGAACAGCGAGCCGTGTTGTTGCGCTTTTTGTCCCATGACCTCAGGGCTCCCCACTCGGCGATTCTGGCCTTGCTCGATGTTCAGCGGCATGAGGTGTCCGGCGACATTCAAGTGTTCAGCCAGATCGAGTTACAAGTGCGCAAAGCGCTGAACCTGACCGAGGCTTTTGTGCTGTTGGCAAAAGCCGAATCCGAGGCCTATCAGTTTCAGCCGAGCATGTTCGCGATGTTGTTGCTCGATACCTTCGACCAGGCCTCGAGCATCGCTCATCTGAAGAGCATTCAGTTGCTGCATGACCTCGACGAAGACGCTGAAGCGCTGGTCCTGGCCGATCAATCGCTACTGACACGGGCACTGTTCAACCTGCTGGAAAACGCCATCAAGTACAGTCCGGCGGGCTCGCGGATCTCAGTGCGGGTGAGTTGTGCCGAGGGTTGGCTTCTGTGCGAGATCGCCGATCAGGGTCGAGGGATTGCGGTCGATGAACTTCCCGAGTTGTTCAGTCAGTATCGGCGTTTTACCTCGGCTCACGGCAGCGACGGCCTGGGGCTGGGCTTGTCCATGGTCAAGGCGGTGGTGGACCGTCATGGCGGGAGGATTTCCTGTCATAGCATGGTGGGACAAGGCACGACGTTCAGTATCCAGTTACCGCTATTGAGCGAGTGACCCAGACGCTTTTCAACGGGCATAAAAAAACCGGCTATATCAGCCGGTTTTTTTACGTCCGAAAAAACTTATGCACCTTTTTCGGTTTTTTATGAGGTTATAAAATATGTATATAAATCATAAACCTATGAACTAAATCCGACGCATTTCAAGCAAACGGTACACAGGTTATCCACAAAATCTCAGACAGCCACTTGGTCAGTAGCAGCCGGGGCTTGCGGGGCGGGTGGCAGCGAACCCATTTCACGTTGCATCTGCTCGTTCCAGGCCTGGACTCGATCATTGAGCTCGGCAACCGCGCGTGGCCCGCTACCCTCGGCATACATGGGCACGCCGATGATCACGGTAATAACGCCCTGCTTCTTCGCCCAACCGGTTTTCGGCCAGAACTTGCCAGCATTGTGCGCAATCGGCAGTACTGGAAGTGCGGCGTTGACGGCTAAAGCGGTACCACCGCGAGAGAATTTTCCGATGGTGCCGTAAGGAACGCGCGTTCCCTCTGGGAATATCAGAACCCAGACGCCGTCTTTCAGCAGTTCATCGCCCTTCTTCGCCACATGCTTGAGTGCTGCCTTCGGGTTGTCGCGGTCGATGGCGATCGGTCGCAGCATGGCCATGGCCCAGCCGAAAAACGGAACGAAGAGCAGTTCGCGCTTAAGTACCTGGCTCAATGGCTCAAAGTAGGCGGATAGAAAGAACGTCTCCCACGTGCTCTGGTGGTTCGACTGAATCACGCAGGGCTGGTCGGGCACATTCTCGGCACCCTTCACTTCGTAGCTGATGCCCAGAAAGACTTTGCTCAGCCACAACGCGCAGCGGCACCAGTACACATTGATGAAGCGATAGCGCGCCTTGAACGGCAGAAACGGCGCGATAAAAAAGCTCAGGCTGCACCAGAGCAAAGAGGTGGTGCCCAGCAACAGATAAAAGAGGAAAGTTCTGATGGCCTGCAGTATCGACATGGCGACGTTTACCGTGCGGGCTTTGCCCGTCTATATAAAGCGCACTTCCCTTCATCCTTAATCAGAAAAATCGAAGCGCACTACTTATTTAAGGGCATTTGTGGATAAGTTCTGCGGCAATCGCCGCCAGATCGTCAAAAATCAAGGTGCCTACCGGTAGGGTCTTGCCCAAAGTCTTTTCGCCTTTCCCGGTCTTTACCAAAACTGGCTGAGAATCGACGGCTTTGGCGGCCTCCAGGTCACCAAGGGTATCGCCGACGAACCAAAGATTGGTCAGCGATACGTTGTAATGCGCGGCGATGGTTTTCAACATCCCGGGTTTTGGTTTGCGGCAATCGCAGCCGTCGTCCGGCCCGTGCGGGCAATAGACGATCAGCCCGACTTCACCGCCCTGCTCCGCCACTAGCGAGCGCAAGCGCTCGTGCATGGCGTCCAGGGTGGCGATGTCGTAATAGCCGCGAGCGATGCCCGACTGGTTGGTAGCCACCGCTACCGTCCAGCCGGCCTTGCTCAACTGCGCGATGGCTTCGATCGAACCCGGGAGCGGAATCCACTCCTCCACCGACTTGATGTAAGCGTCGGAGTCGTAATTGATCACCCCGTCCCGATCGAGAATCAGCAGTTTCAACAGCAGCCCCTCAGCCCAGCAGCGAAATGTCGGCGACGCCGAGGAACAGCCCACGCAGACGCGCCAGCAACGCATAACGGTTGGCGCGGACCTTGGCATCCTCCGCGTTGACCATTACCGCTTCGAAGAACGCATCCACTGGCTCGCGCAAGGCAGCCAGACGTGCCAGCGATTCGCTGTACTGACGCGCCGCAGCCATCGGCTGGACAGCCTGGTCAGCCTGCTGGATCGCCGAGTACAGGGAGAACTCGTTGGCGTTGTCGAAGTACTTGGCTTCCACGACCGAAGGAACAGAGCCTTCGACCTTGCTCAGCAAGTTCGAAACACGCTTGTTCACGGCAGCCAGGGCAGCGGCTTCCGGCAATTTGCGGAACGCCTCTACCGCTTGTACGCGCTGATCGAAGTCCAGCGCCGAACCCGGTTTCAGGGCACGCACCGACAGGTAAGTCCCGACATCAACCCCTTCGTCTTCGTAACGGGCACGCAGACGGTCGAAGATGAACTCCAGCACCGAATCGTTGAGGCCGGCAGCCTTGATCTTGGTACCGAAGGCATTCACGGCGAAAGCCACGGCGTCGTTCAGGTCGAGGTCGAGCTTCTTGTCGATCAGGATGCGCAACACGCCGAGTGCAGCACGGCGCAAGGCGTACGGGTCTTTGCTACCGGTTGGCAGCATGCCGATGCCAAAGATGCCGACCAGGGTGTCGAGCTTGTCCGCGATGGCCACGGCCGCACCGGTCAGGGTGGTCGGCAGTTCAGCGCCGGCACCGCGCGGCATGTACTGCTCGTTCAGTGCCAGTGCAACTTCTTCCGGCTCGCCGTCGTTGAGGGCGTAGTAGTAACCGGCAACACCTTGCATCTCCGGGAACTCACCGACCATCTCGGTCGCCAGGTCGCACTTGGACAGCAGGCCTGCACGGGAAGCCCACGCGGCGTTGCCGCCAATGCGTTGGGCGATGAACGCAGCAAGTTTGGAAACGCGCTCGGCCTTGTCGTAGACGCTGCCGAGTTTTTCCTGGAACACCACATTCTGCAGACGCAGATTGAAATCTTCGAGTTTCTGCTTCTTGTCTTGCTTGAAGAAGAACTCGGCGTCGGTCAGGCGTGGGCGAACCACTTTCTCGTTACCGGCGATGATCTGTTGCGGGTCTTTGCTTTCGATGTTGGCCACGGTAATGAAACGTGGCAGCAACTTGCCGTCGGCATCCAGCAGGCAGAAGTACTTCTGGTTGTCCTGCATGGTGGTGATCAGGGCTTCTTGCGGCACGTCGAGGAAACGCTCTTCGAACGAGCACACCAGCGGCACCGGCCATTCAACCAGCGCGGTCACTTCATCGAGCAGGGCTGGCGGCACGATAGCCGTCCCTTCCTGCATCGTCGCCAGCTCTTCGACGCGCTTGCTGATCAGCTCGCGACGCTCATTGGCATCGGCCAATACGTAAGCGGCACGCAGGTCGGTCAAGTAGTTGGCCGGCGAGGTGATGCGTACGCTTTCCGGGTGATGGAAGCGGTGACCACGGGAATCGCGGCCGGACTTCTGGGCAAGGATCGTGCAATCGATGACCTGGTCACCGAGCAGCATCACCAGCCACTGGGTCGGGCGAACGAACTCTTCCTTACGAGCACCCCAGCGCATGCGCTTGGGGATCGGCAGGTCGTTCAGGGAATCTTCGACGATGGTCGGCAGCAGGCTCGCGGTCGGTTTGCCGGCGATGCTTTGGCTGTAACGCAGTTTCGGGCCGCTCTGATCGATTTCGCTCAGGTCGACGCCGCACTTCTTGGCGAAGCCCAGGGCCGCTTGAGTCGGGTTGCCTTCAGCATCGAATGCGGCCTGACGTGGCGGACCATCGAGGTTGATGCTGCGATCCGGCTGCTGAGTCGCCAGATCGGTGATCAGCACAGCCAGACGACGTGGCGCGGCGTAGACGGTTTTGGTCTCGTAGTTCAGGCCAGCGGCTTGCAGGCCCTTGTCGATACCGGCCAGGAACGCGTCGGCCAAGGTGTTCAGGGCTTTGGGTGGCAGTTCTTCGGTGCCCAGTTCAACCAGAAAATCTTGAGCACTCATTGTGCAGCCTCCAGCTTGGCCAGTACTTCGTCACGCAAGTCCGGGGTCGCCATCGGGAAGCCCAGCTTGGCACGAGCCAGCAGGTAGGCTTGCGCAACGGAACGCGCCAGGGTGCGGACACGCAGAATGTATTGCTGACGCGCAGTCACCGAGATCGCCCGGCGAGCATCCAGCAGGTTGAAGGTATGGGACGCCTTCAACACCATTTCGTAGCTCGGCAACGGCAGCGGCTGGTCGAGTTCGATCAGGCGCTTGGCTTCGCTTTCGTAGAAATCGAACAGTTCGAACAGCTTCTCGACGTTGGCGTGTTCGAAGTTGTAGGTCGACTGCTCCACTTCGTTCTGGTGGAACACATCGCCGTAGGTCACTTTGCCCATCGGGCCGTCAGCCCAGACCAGGTCGTAGACCGAATCCACGCCTTGCAGGTACATGGCCAGACGCTCAAGACCGTAAGTGATCTCGCCGGTCACCGGGTAGCACTCGATGCCGCCCGCTTGCTGGAAGTAAGTGAACTGCGTCACTTCCATGCCGTTGAGCCAGACTTCCCAGCCCAGACCCCAGGCGCCCAGTGTTGGCGATTCCCAGTTGTCTTCAACGAAGCGAATGTCGTGGACCAGCGGGTCCAGGCCGACATGCTTGAGGGAGCCCAGGTACAGTTCCTGGAAGTTGTCCGGGTTCGGCTTCAGCACGACCTGGAACTGGTAGTAGTGCTGCAGACGGTTCGGGTTTTCGCCGTAGCGGCCGTCAGTCGGGCGACGACTGGGCTGCACATAAGCGGCGTTCCAGGTTTCCGGGCCAATGGCGCGCAGAAACGTGGCAGTGTGGAAAGTCCCGGCGCCTACTTCCATATCGTAGGGCTGAAGTACCACACAACCTTGCTCGGCCCAGTATTGCTGGAGGGCGAGGATCAAGTCTTGGAAGGTACGCACGGCTGGCGTAGGCTGGCTCACGAAATTCACCTGTTTCTTGGGCTGCGATTTAAAGAGCGGGAGTATACCCGATTCGGTCCTGCGCACGCCCCCTGGAGCCTTATGCCACGCTGCTTTTGGTGTTCCGAAGATCCGTTGTACATGGCTTATCACGATCAGGAGTGGGGCACGCCGCTACGCGATGCGCAGGGATTGTTCGAGTTGCTTTTGCTCGAAGGGTTCCAGGCCGGCCTTTCCTGGATCACCGTGCTGCGCAAACGTGAGCACTATCGTCAGGTGATGTTCGGCTTCGACGTACAACGCGTGGCGCAAATGAGCGACGCCGAAATCGAAGAATTGATGCTCGATCCGGGCATCATTCGCAATCGCCTCAAACTCAATGCAGCCCGGCGCAATGCCCAGGCCTGGCTGGCGCTGGAAGATCCGGTGGAGTTTCTCTGGTCCTTCGTCGACGGCAAGCCTGTGATCAACCATTTCAAGGACCGCAGCGAAGTGCCGGCCGTGACGCCGACCGCCGTGGAGATGAGCAAAGGCCTGAAAAAGGCCGGCTTCACGTTCGTCGGTCCGACTATTTGCTACGCGCTGATGCAGGCCTCGGGCATGGTCATGGACCACACCCAGGATTGCGATCGCTACGCGGCGCTGGCGAACGGCGGTTAGAATAGCCGCCTCGCGCACAGCACAAGATCAGGAGTGACCTGTGGATAAGTTGAAAGGCGCCTTGCTTGTAGGCGCTCTGCGGCTGTTTGCCCTGCTTCCGTGGCGGGCAGTGCAGGCAGTGGGCTCGGCCATCGGCTGGGTCATGTGGAAAACCCCTAACCGTTCCCGCGATGTGGTGCGGATCAATCTCGCCAAGTGTTTCCCGGATATGGACCCGGCCGAGCGTGAGCGGCTGGTAGGCCAGAGCTTGAAAGACATCGGCAAGTCCCTGACCGAAAGCGCTTGCGCCTGGATCTGGCCGGCCCAGCGCTCCATCGACCTGGTGCGTGAAGTCGAAGGTCTCGACGTATTAAAGGACGCCCTCGCCTCCGGCAAAGGTGTCGTCGGCATCACCAGTCACCTGGGCAACTGGGAAGTGTTGAACCACTTCTATTGCAACCAGTGCAAACCGATCATTTTCTATCGCCCGCCAAAGTTGAAGGCGGTGGATGATTTGCTGCGCAAGCAGCGGGTGCAATTGGGTAACCGAGTTGCGGCTTCTACCAAGGAAGGCATCCTCAGTGTTATCAAGGAAGTGCGCAAAGGTGGTGCAGTGGGCATTCCCGCTGACCCGGAACCGTCCGAATCCGCCGGGATTTTCGTGCCGTTCTTCGCCACCCAGGCCCTGACCAGCAAGTTCGTACCGAACATGCTCGCCGGCGGCAAAGCGGTCGGCGTGTTCCTGCATGCGCTACGTCTGCCGGACGGTTCGGGTTACAAAGTGATCCTCGAAGCCGCGCCAGAGGCCATGTACAGCACCGATACCGAGACGTCCTGCGCGGCCATGAGCCAGGTGGTCGAGCGCTATGTGCGGGCGTATCCGAGCCAGTACATGTGGAGCATGAAGCGCTTCAAGAAGCGTCCGCCGGGTGAAGAACGCTGGTACTGAGTCGGTTGGCATGATCTGTGGATAACCTTGGGGTCAGGGTTATCCACAACCGTTCAATAAAGGGCGCAGAAGATGTCCGAACACCGCAAATCGTTTCGCATCAAGATCAGTCACCACAGCTTCGGCGAATGCCTGGGCCAGACGCGTAACCTTTCGACGACAGGTGTCTACGTCAAGCATCCGGGCTTGTCGGCGTTGCCCAAGGGCGCGGTGGTGTACGGACAGGTGCAGGACTTACCCACAGGCGCGCCGCGGGTGCGCATGGAAGTGGTGCTGGTGGATGCCGAGGGCATTGGCCTGCGCTACCTCTGATCAGTGAGCCTGACGATCAAGCTTCTTCAGAAACACCGTCATTTCTTTTTCGGCCTGCTTGTCGCCATGGGCGCGAGCGGCTTCCAGGCCCAGTTCCCACGCCTGACGTGCGGATGCGAAATCCTTCAGCCCCAGATGGGCCTTGCCCAATAGCTTCCAGGCGGCCGAATACTTCGGATCGAATTCGACACAACGCTGGAAATGTTCGGCGGCCTTGGCGTATTCCCCAAGATCCAGATAACCCTTGCCCAGCCCGAAGCGCAGCAATGAGTTATCCACACCCTTGGCGAGCATCTTTTCCAGGGATTCGAGCATCTTTCGCACCTCTTTAGACAGTGATCGTTCCCACGCTCTGCGTGGGAATGCAGCCCGGGACGCTCCGCGTCCCATCCAAAGCCGAACGCGGAGCGTCCGTTGAGGCATTCCCACGCAGAGCGTGGGAACGATCTGGTTGCGAGATCAGAAAAAGCTGAGTCCCACATGGAACAGCTTTTCCACATCCCGAATATGCTTTTTATCCACAAGGAACAGAATCACATGGTCGCCCGCCGCGATCACCGTGTTGTCGTGGGCAATGATCACCTCTTCGTCACGGATGATTGCGCCGATGGTGGTGCCCGGCGGCAAGCCAATGTTCTCAATGGACTTGCCGATGACCTTGCTCGATCTTTCATCTCCGTGGGCAATCGCCTCGATGGCTTCCGCCGCGCCCCGGCGCAATGAGTGCACGCTGACGATATCGCCGCGACGCACGTGCGCCAGCAAGGTGCCGATGGTCGCCAGTTGCGGGCTGATGGCGATGTCGATGTCGCCGCCCTGGATCAGGTCAACGTAGGCCGGGTTGTTGATGATGGTCATCACCTTCTTCGCACCCAGGCGCTTGGCCAGCAGCGACGACATGATGTTGGCTTCGTCGTCGTTGGTCAGTGCCAGGAAAAGGTCGGCGTCGGCGATGTTCTCTTCCATCAGCAAGTCGCGGTCGGAGGCACTGCCCTGCAACACCACGGTGCTGTCGAGGGTGTCCGAGAGATGACGGCAGCGCGCCGGGTTCATCTCGATGATCTTCACTTGGTAACGGCTTTCGATAGCCTCGGCCAGACGTTCACCGATCTGCCCGCCGCCTGCGATGACGATGCGCTTGTAGCTCTCATCGAGGCGGCGCATTTCGCTCATCACGGCGCGAATATTCGCCTTGGCGGCGATGAAAAAGACTTCGTCGTCCGCCTCGATCACCGTATCGCCCTGAGGCAGGATCGGCCGATCACGACGGAAAATCGCCGCGACCCGGGTTTCGACATTCGGCATGTGTTCACGCAACTGGCGCAGTTGCTGACCCACCAGCGGGCCGCCGTAATAGGCCTTGACCGCCACCAATTGGGCTTTGCCTTCGGCGAAGTCGATCACCTGCAAGGCGCCCGGATGCTGGATCAGGCGCTTGATGTAATTGGTGACCACTTGTTCCGGGCTGATCAGCACGTCCACCGGAATCGCGTCATTGTCGAACAGCTCGGAGCGAGTCAGGTAGGCGGCTTCGCGCACGCGAGCGATTTTGGTCGGCGTGTGAAACAGGGTGTGGGCAACCTGGCAGGCCACCATGTTGGTTTCGTCGCTGTTGGTCACCGCCACCAGCATGTCGGCGTCGTCGGCACCGGCCTGACGCAGCACGGTCGGCAGTGAGCCGCGGCCCTGCACGGTGCGGATGTCCAGCCGATCGCCGAGGTCGCGCAGGCGTTCGCCGTCCGTGTCGACCACGGTGATGTCATTGGCCTCGCTGGCCAAGTGTTCTGCCAGCGAACCGCCGACCTGCCCTGCGCCGAGGATGATGATTTTCATCCAGTCACTCCCTTAAAACCGGTTAACCGCGCGCGGCGGCAATCTTGATCAGCTTGGCGTAATAGAACCCGTCATGGCCACCTTCCTGGGCCAGCAATTGACGGCCATGGGGCTGTTTGATGCCGGCCTGACTGGCGATGTCGAGTTCACGGGCGCCCGGTGTGCGAGCGAGGAAGGCTTCGATGACTTCGGTGTTCTCGGTCGGCAGCATGGAGCAGGTGGCGTACAGCAGGATGCCGCCGACCTCCAAAGTTATCCACATGGCATCGAGCAGCTCACCTTGCAGCACCGCCAGCGCGGCGATGTCATCGGGTTGGCGAGTCAGCTTGATGTCCGGGTGACGACGAATCACACCGGTGGCCGAGCATGGCGCGTCCAGCAAAATGCGCTGGAACGGTTTGCCGTCCCACCAGGTGGCGGTGTCGCGGCCGTCGGCGGCGATCAGTTCGGCGCTCAGGCCCAGGCGTGCGAGGTTTTCCCGCACTCGCACCAGACGCTTGGCTTCCAGGTCCACCGCCACCACGCCGGCGAGTGCCGACTCGGCTTCAAGGATGTGACAGGTCTTGCCGCCCGGTGCGCAGCAGGCGTCCAGCACCCGTTGACCCGGTGCCAGGTCGAGCAGATCGGCGGCCAGTTGCGCGGCTTCGTCCTGCACGCTGATCCAGCCTTCGGCGAAACCCGGCAAGCTGCGCACGTCGGCAGCGGCGTCGAGAATGATGCCGTCCTGACTGTAAACACATGGCGTGGCGGCGATGCCGGCGTCGGTCAGCAACCCGAGATAAGCATCGCGGCTGTGATGACGACGGTTGACCCGCAGGATCATCGGCGGATGCGCGTTGTTTGCCGCACAAATGGCTTCCCACTGCTCAGGCCAGAACGCCTTGAGAGATTTTTGCAGCCAGCGCGGGTGGGCGGTGCGCACCACAGGATCGTGTTCCAGCTCGGCCAGCAGCGCTTCGCTTTCACGCTGGGCGCGGCGCAGCACGGCGTTGAGCAAGGCCTTGGCCCAGGGCTTTTTCAGCTTGTCGGCGCAACCCACGGTTTCACCGATGGCGGCATGGGCCGGAACCCGGGTGTAGAGCAACTGGTAGAGACCGACCAGCAACAGCGCTTCGACATCGGCGTCGGCTGCCTTGAACGGCTTCTGCAGCAACTTGGCCGCCAGCGCCGACAAACGCGGCTGCCAGCGAGCGGTGCCGAATGCCAGGTCCTGGGTGAAGCCGCGGTCGCGGTCTTCGACCTTGTCCATCTGTGTCGGCAGGGAGCTGTTGAGTGAGGCTTTTCCGTTAAGAACAGCGGCGAGTGCCTTGGCGGCGGCCAGACGTGGATTCATTGAGCGTCCGCCGCTTGACCGAGAACGGTACCGACGGCGAATTTCTCACGACGGCTGTTGAACAAGTCGCTGAAGTTCAGCGCCTTGCCGCCGGGCAATTGCAGACGAGTCAGACACAGGGCCTGCTCACCGCAGGCGACGATCAAACCATCCTTGCTGGCGCTGAGGATTTCCCCCGGTGCGCCCTGCCCTTCAGCGAGGCTGGCGGCCAGGACTTTCAGCGCTTCGCCGTTCAGCGTGCTGTGGCAGATCGGCCATGGATTGAAGGCGCGGACCAGACGTTCCAGCTCAACCGCCGGACGGCTCCAGTCGATGCGCGCTTCGTCCTTGTTCAATTTGTGAGCATAAGTGGCGAGGCTGTCGTCCTGCACTTCGCCTTCCAGCGTTCCGGCAGCGAGGCCAGCAATCGCCTGAATCACAGCCGGTGGACCCATTTCAGCCAGACGGTCGTGGAGGCTGCCGCCGGTGTCTTCACCGGTGATCGGGGTGGTGACTTTCAGCAGCATCGGCCCGGTGTCGAGGCCCAGCTCCATGCGCATGACGGTCACGCCGCTTTCGTTGTCGCCCGCTTCGACGGCGCGCTGAATCGGCGCCGCACCGCGCCAGCGTGGCAGCAAGGAGGCGTGGCTGTTGATGCAACCCAGGCGCGGAATATCCAGCACCACTTGCGGCAGAATCAGGCCGTAGGCGACCACCACCAGCAAGTCCGGCTTGAGCGCGGCCAGTTCAGCCTGAGCGTCTTCGTTGCGCAGGGTTGGCGGTTGCAGCACAGGAATGTTGTTTTCCAGAGCCAACTGCTTGACCGGACTTGGCATCAGTTTTTGCCCGCGACCCGCCGGACGGTCCGGTTGGGTGTAGACCGCGACGATCTCGTAAGGGCTGTCGAGCAGGGCCTTGAGGTGTTCGGCGGCGAATTCCGGGGTGCCGGCAAAGACGATGCGCAGTGGCTCAGTCATTCGAAAGGTCTCGCAAAAGAAAAAGGCTTGCCGCAGCAAGCCTTTGAAAGGAGGGCATCAAGCGTTCTGGCGATGGAGCTTTTCCAGTTTCTTCTTGATTCGGTCGCGTTTGAGATTGGACAGGTAGTCGACGAACAATTTGCCATTCAGGTGGTCGCATTCATGCTGGATGCACACCGCGAGCAGGCCTTCGGCGATCAGTTCGTAAGGCTGGCCGTCGCGGTCCAGAGCTTTGACTTTAACCTTCTGTGGGCGATCGACGTTTTCGTAGAAGCCCGGCACCGAGAGGCAGCCTTCTTGATATTGCTCCATCTCGTCGGTCAGGGTTTCGAACTCGGGGTTGATGAACACCCGTGGTTCGCTGCGGTCTTCGGAGAGGTCCATCACGACGATACGTTTGTGCACGTTGACCTGGGTCGCGGCGAGGCCGATGCCTGGCGCTTCATACATTGTTTCAAACATGTCATCGACCAACTGACGCACTTCGTCGTCCACTACGGCCACAGGTTTGGCGATAGTGCGCAGGCGCGAATCGGGGAATTCGAGGATGTCTAAAATGGCCATAAGCTTAATTGCTGCACGTTTGAGGTAATGTCGGGTCGATGGCCTGGCGGGTCCGAAGATGCAGGCTACCGTTGTAAAACGTAGCTTCCTGCTCTTTTTGGTAAAGAGTCGGGAGCGAGCCACGAGGGCTCTGGCGTTCTACGCGAATGCACATAATAAAGGGATTCACCGCATGAGGAAATCACTACTCGCCTTGCTCCTTCTGGCCTCGGCCGGTTTGGCGCACGGGCAAGTGCAACTCAAGGAAGGTTTTCCACAGCAATACACCGTGGTATCGGGTGACACACTCTGGGACATATCGGGGAAATACCTTCGTGAACCATGGAAATGGCCGGAACTCTGGCAGGCCAATCCACAGATCGAAAACCCCAATCTGATTTACCCCGGCGACTCGCTGTCGCTGGTCTACGTCAACGGGCAGCCACGCCTGACCCTTAATCGCGGCGCTTCCAGGGGCACCATCAAGCTGTCGCCACGCATCCGCAGCAGCGCGGTTGCCGATGCGATCCCGAGCATTCCGCTGCAATCGATCAACAGCTTTCTGCTGAGCAACCGCATCATCGACAAGGCCGAGGACTTCGACAAGGCGCCCTATATCGTCGCCGGCGATGCCGAACGCGTGCTCAGTGGCACCGGTGACCGAATCTTCGCTCGCGGTCACTTCGACCCGGCTCAACCGGTTTACGGCATCTTCCGTCAGGGCAAGGTCTACACCGATCCTGTCAGTAAAGAATTTTTGGGGATCAATGCCGACGACATCGGCGGCGGCGAGATTGTGGCCACCGAAGGCGACGTCGCCACCCTGGCGCTGCAACGCACCACTCAGGAAGTCCGCCTCGGCGACCGCTTGTTCAGCGGTGAGGAGCGCTCGATCAACTCGACCTTCATGCCCAGTGCGCCAAAAACCGAGATCAACGGGTTGATCATCGACGTGCCGCGCGGGGTTACCCAAATTGGCGCGCTGGATGTGGTCACGCTGAACAAGGGCCAGCGCGATGGCCTGGCCGAAGGCAACGTGTTGGTGGTGATGAAAACCGGCGAAACCGTGCGTGACCGGATCACCGGTCAGCCACTGAAAATCCCGGATGAGCGCGCCGGTTTGCTGATGGTTTTCCGCACCTACGACAAGCTCAGCTACGGGCTGGTGCTCTATGCATCACGCTCCCTGGCGGTGCTGGACAAGGTGCGAAATCCTTAACTGGATCCACAAGTTACCAACAGAGTTATCCACAGCTTATTCCCGTTTGAACGGGGCTCATAACGATCAAGGATGATCCATGTCGCTGTCTGCTTTTGCACCGGTTTCCCCTGCGGAACTGGAAGCTCGTTTACGTTTGCATCGCCTGCCGGAACTCGGTCCTGCGCGATTCAAGAAATTGCTTGAGGCCTTCGGCTCGGCGTCCAAGGCTATCAGCGCACCGGCCAGTGCCTGGCGTTCGTTGGGTTTGCCCCTCGCTTGCGCAGAGGCCAGGCGCTCCAGTGAAATTCGTGATGGCGCGAGCCATGCGTTGGCCTGGTTAGAGCGTCCGGGCCAGCATTTACTGATGTGGGACCAACCTGATTACCCGGCACTGTTGGCGGAAATCAGTGATGCGCCGCCGCTGTTATTCGTGGCGGGTGATCCCGGCATTCTGGAAAAACCGCAGCTGGCGATGGTCGGTAGCCGTCGCGCTTCGCGGCCGGGCATGGACACCGCCGCCGCATTTTCCCGCAGTCTGGCCGGCGCCGGTTTTGTCATTACCAGCGGTCTGGCGCTGGGCATTGATGCCGCCGCGCATCAAGCCGCTCTGGACGTGGGCGGGCGAACGGTCGGTGTACTTGGCACGGGACTTGAAAAGTTTTATCCACAGCGCAATCGACGACTGGCAGACGCCATGAGCGCCTCGGGCAGCGCGGTGCTTTCGGAGTTCCCGCTGGACGCCGGGCCGACCGCCAGTAACTTCCCCCGGCGCAATCGAATCATCAGCGGTTTATCCCTCGGCGTGCTGGTGGTCGAGGCGAGTATCGCCAGCGGTTCGCTGATCACCGCGAGGCTGGCGGCGGAGCAAGGGCGCGAGGTGTATGCGATTCCAGGTTCGATCCACCACCCAGGTGCAAAGGGTTGTCATCAGCTGATCCGCGACGGCGCGGTGCTGGTGGAAACCATCGAGCACATCCTCGAAGCCTTGCGTGGCTGGCAACGGTTGCCGTTATCCACAGCGACACCAGCGGTGACACATCCGTTGCTCATGCTCCTGCATGCCGCGCCCCACACCAGTGAAGCGTTGTCCGTCACCAGCGGCTGGGCCTTGCCAAAAGTGCTGGCAGCGCTGACGGAGCTGGAAATGGACGGCCGGGCGGTCTGCGAAAGCGGGCGCTGGTTTGCGCGGGTGAGCTAGGTTTTATAAGGAAGATCGGTAAACTGCGCAGAGCCTTATTCCGGAGAGTTTTTCATGGTCAACAGTTGGCGTGTGCAACAAGCCGCACGAGCCATTCGCGCAGGCGCGGTGATTGCCTACCCAACCGAAGCGGTCTGGGGCCTGGGTTGCGACCCGTGGGACGAAGAGGCGGTCTATCGTCTGCTGGCGATCAAGGGTCGGTCGGTGGAAAAAGGGTTGATTCTGGTGGCCGACAACATTCGCCAGTTCGACTTCCTCTTCGAAGACTTTCCTGAATTGTGGATGGATCGCATGGCCAGCACCTGGCCGGGGCCGAACACCTGGCTGGTGCCGCATCAGAATATGTTGCCGCAGTGGATTACCGGCGTGCATGAAACGGTGGCGCTGCGGGTCAGCGATCACCCGTTGGTGCGGGATTTGTGCGCGGTGGTCGGGCCGTTGGTTTCAACGTCGGCCAACCCGCAGGGCCAACCGGCGGCGCGGACGCGGATTCGCGTCGAGCAGTATTTCCGTGGGCAGGTGGATTACGTGTTGGGTGGGAATCTGGGTGGGCGCAAGAATCCGAGCGTGATTCGCGATCTCGCGACCGGCCACGTTGTGCGCCCGGACTAGGACCGCGTCATCGTTCATCGCGGGCAAGCCTTGCTCCTACAGGTAGTACGCGATCCCCTGTAGGAGCAAGGCTTGCCCGCGAAGAGGCCCTTAAGGCAGCAAAACAGTCGAACCCGTCGTACGCCGCGCCGACAACTCGGTCTGCGCCTTCGCCGCTTCGGCCAATGGATACTTCTGGCTGATGTCCACTTTCAGCTTGCCGCTGATGATCATCTCGAACAGCTCATCCGCCATACGCTGCAGGTTTTCAGCGTTGTTGGCGTAAGTCGCCAGGGTCGGGCGGGTCACGTACAGCGAACCCTTCGCCGAGAGAATCCCCAGGTTCACCCCGTCTACCGCACCCGACGCATTGCCGAAGCTCACCACCAGACCGCGAGGCGCCGCGCTATCAAGCGAAGTCAGCCAAGTGTCCTTGCCCACGCCGTCGTACACCACCGGGACTTTTTTCCCGTCAGTCAATTCCAGTACGCGCTGTGCGACGTTTTCATGGCTGTAATCGATGGTCGCCCATGCGCCGTTGGCCTTGGCCAGTGCGGCTTTCTCCGGTGAGCTGACCGTGCCGATCAACTTCACGCCCAAGGCCTTGGCCCATTGGCAGGCCAGTGAGCCGACGCCACCCGCGGCAGCGTGAAACAGGATGGTTTCGCCACCCTTGAGTTCATAGGTCTGACGCAGCAGGTACTGCACGGTCAGGCCCTTGAGCATTACGCCGGCAGCCTGTTCGAAGCTGATCGCGTCCGGCAGATGCACCAGGTTGGCCTCCGGCAACACGTGAACGTCGCTGTAGGCGCCCAGTGGACCGCTGCCGTACGCCACGCGATCACCGACCTTGAACCGGGTGACGTCACTGCCCACCGCCTCGACGACGCCCGCGCCTTCCGAGCCCAGGCCAGATGGCAGGGCTGGCGGCGCATAGAGACCGCTGCGGTAATAGGTGTCGATGAAATTCAGGCCGATGGCCTTGTTGGTCACGCGAACCTGCTGCGGGCCGGGCTCGGAGGGTTGGTAGTCAACATACTCGAGCACTTCGGGGCCGCCATGGGCGCGGAACTGGATACGCTTAGCCATCAGAACTCTCCTTAGGTCTTGGCTACTGGAGTTGTAGCGCGAAGCTCCCTATCGAACTCCCAAGCTTGATCTTCGTCAACTGCGGCAGGTCCATCTGCGATGTTATGCTACGCGCCCATTTGCGCCGGCCCCGCTCCCATGGAGCGCCGCGTAGCTTTGCCCGATTCAAGGTGATGACATGACGACCCGCACCGAGGCCGTAAAAGCCTACCTGCTCGACCTGCAAGACCGCATTTGCGCGGCCCTCGAAGCTGAAGACGGCGGCACGCAGTTCGTCGAAGACGCCTGGACCCGGACTGCCGGTGGTGGCGGTCGCACCCGGGTGATCGAAAACGGCTCGGTCATCGAAAAGGGCGGCGTCAACTTTTCCCACGTCTTCGGCAGCGGTCTCCCACCCTCCGCCAGCGCCCATCGGCCAGAACTGGCCGGGCGTGGCTTTGAAGCCCTCGGCGTGTCGCTGGTTATTCACCCGCACAACCCGCATGTGCCGACGTCCCACGCCAACGTGCGCTTTTTCATCGCTGAAAAAGAAGGCGAAGAGCCAGTCTGGTGGTTCGGTGGCGGCTTTGACCTGACGCCTTATTACGGCAATGAAGAAGACTGCGTGCACTGGCACCGCGTCGCCGAACAGGCCTGCGCGCCGTTCGGCCCGGATGTTTACCCGCGCTACAAAGCCTGGTGCGACAGCTATTTCCACATCAAGCATCGCCACGAGCCGCGCGGCATCGGCGGCCTGTTCTTCGATGACTTGAACGAGTGGGACTTCGACACCAGCTTCGCTTTCATGCGCGCCATCGGTGACGCGTTCATCGACGCCTACCTGCCCATCGTGCAGCGCCGCAAAAATGATGCGTTTACCGCCAAACAGCGTGAATTCCAGGAATTCCGCCGTGGGCGCTACGTTGAATTCAACCTGGTCTACGACCGCGGCACGCTGTTCGGTCTGCAATCGGGCGGGCGTACCGAGTCGATCCTGATGTCCCTGCCACCGCAAGTACGCTGGAGCTACGACTGGAAAGCCGAGCCGGGCAGCGAAGAAGCACGGCTGACCGAGTACTTCCTGCAAGACCGCGATTGGTTGGCCAAGGCCTGAACGAGGAATTCTGATGGACCGTTACGTCGTATTCGGTAACCCGATTGGCCACAGCAAGTCGCCGCTGATCCACCGTCTGTTCGCCGAGCAGACGGCTCAAAAGCTGGACTACAACACGTTGCTGGCGCCTCTCGACGATTTTTCCACCTGCGCCCGGACGTTTTTCCTCGAAGGTCGTGGGGCGAATGTGACGGTGCCGTTCAAGGAAGAGGCCTATCGTCTGGCGAACAGTCTGACGGCGCGGGCGCAGCGCGCCGGTGCGGTGAACACCCTGAGCAAACTCGCTGATGGCAGCCTGCTGGGTGATAACACCGATGGCGCCGGGCTGGTACGGGACCTGACGGTCAACGCCGGTTTCAGCCTCAAGGGCAAACGGATCCTGCTGCTCGGTGCCGGCGGCGCAGTGCGTGGAGCGCTGGAGCCGCTGCTGGCCGAGCAACCCGCCTCGGTGGTCATCGCCAACCGCACGGTGGAAAAAGCCGAACTGTTGGCGGAATTGTTCGCGGACCTGGGGCCGGTGTCGGCCAGTGGTTTTGATTGGTTGAAGGAGTCGGTGGACCTGATCATCAACGCGACGTCCGCCAGTCTGTCAGGGGATGTTCCGCCGATTGCCAGCAGTTTGATCGAGCCGGGCAAGACGGTTTGCTACGACATGATGTACGGCAAAGAGCCAACCTCGTTCTGCCGTTGGGCCAGTGAGCATGGCGCGGCGGTGTCGATGGATGGCTTGGGGATGCTCGCCGAACAAGCGGCAGAAGCCTTCTTCCTGTGGCGCGGCGTGCGCCCGAATACCGCGCCGGTTTTGGCCGAACTTCGCCGCCAGTTGGGCCTTTAAAAGCTTCGCGAGCAAGCCCGCTCCCACATTTGATCTGTGGCGTTCACAAAACCAATGTGGGAGCGGGCTTGCTCGCGAATGGCGCGACACCGATTTCGGATCAGTCCTCAAACCGGATCGGGCATTTTTCCGCCCCTTCCAGCTTCCTCAATTCTTCCACTACCTGCGGCCGCGCACGCCGCAGGGTCAGGCTGCGATCCTGCCGCAGTAGCCGTCGCGCTTCCTGGTGCAGCATCTCCACGCCTGAATAGTCGATGAAGTTGATCTGTTGCGCCTCGATCACCACGCGCGCGCCGTGCATCCGTTGCAGGCGTACTTGCAGGTAATGGCTGGCGCCAAAAAAGATCGAACCACCTACCCGAAGAATGTCTTCATCCCCATCCCGCCAATGCTGGACTCGCGGTTGCGAGGTGCGTTTGAGGTAGAAGAACAGCGAAGCCAGCACTCCGGCGTAGATCGCGGTCTGCAATTCCAGCAGCAGCGTGGCGACACAGGTCAGCGCCATGACCAGGAACTCGGCGCGGCTGACCCGCAACAACGCGCGAATGCCGTGATGATCCACCAACCCCCAGGCGATCAACAGAATGCTGCCGGCCATGGCCGGGATCGGAATGTGCGCGATCAAATTCGCGCCGAAGATGGCGAACAGCGCCACCCACACCGCCGAAAAAACGCCGGCCATTGGCGAACAGGCACCTGCTTCGTAGCTCAGGCCGGAGCGGGTGAAGGAACCGGCTGACAGCGATCCGGAAAAAAATGCACCGACCATGTTCGATAAACCCTGGGCGCGGACTTCCTGATTGGCGTCGAGCAACTGTTGTGAGCGGGCCGATAAGGAACGGGCAATCGACAGACTGGTGACCAGCCCGAGCATGCCCACCGCCACCGCGCTGGGTAACAAACGCAGAATCAGGTCCAGATCCAGCGGCAGCGGGCTGATAGGCGGCAGCCGCCCGACAAACGCGCTGACCAACTTCACATGACTGAACATCGATGGCCAGAGCCAGACCTGCAATCCGCTCAGCGCCAGGGTGATCAACAGCGTCGGCCAGCGTGGCAACAGCAGTTTCAACACCACGCCCACCACGACTGTCGCCAAGCCCAACATGAGCGAAGGTTTATCCACTTCGCCGAGATGACTGAACAGCATCATCAAGCTGTTCAGCGCTGTTGCCTGGTTGGGCAATTCCAGCCCCAGCAGATTCGGCAGTTGGCCGATGGCAATCACCACCGCCGCGCCGAGGGTGAAACCCAGCACCACCGAGTGCGAGACGAAATTCACCAAGGCGCCGAAGCGCAGCAAACCGAGCAGCCACTGGAAAATGCCGGCAAGCAGTGTCAGCAACAGGATCAAGGTGACGTAGTCCTCTGACGCAGGAACGGCCAGAGGACTGACGCTGGCGTACAAGACAATAGAAATCGCCGCTGTAGGACCGCAGATCAAGTGCCACGAAGAGCCCCACAGACACGCGATCAGCACCGGGATAATCGCCGCGTACAGACCGTATTCAGGTGGGAGACCGGCGATCAGCGCGTAGGCAATGGATTGCGGCAACGCGAGAATCGCACCGCTGAGGCCGACGATCAGGTCACGCCCGACGCTGGCGCGGGTTTGCCGAGGCATCCAGCTGAGGAAGGGGAAGAGCGAATGGCGGCTTGGGAAGGCCATGGGTCCTCTCGGGTGAGATTTTGCGCAAGGGTAGCAGGACGAGACATCGATCGCTGATCGTTCCCACGCTCCGCGTGGGAATGCCGCCATGGACGCTCCGCGTCCGCTTCTGAATGTGACGCGGAGCGTCACGGGATGCATTCCCACGCAGAGCGTGGGAACGATCGGCGCAGGGAGTTACAGCTTCGCTTTCACCGCCCCCAACGCATCCTTCCCATCCACTGTCTTCACCCCGTCCAGCCACTTATCCAGCACCGCCGGATTCGCCTTGATCCACGCCTTGGCCGCATCAGCATTGCTGACCTTCTTGTTCACCACCTCGGCCATGATGCTGTTCTCCATTTCCTGGGTGAAACTCAGGTTGGTGAGCAATTTGCCAACGTTCGGGCAGGCCTGTGCATAACCTTTGCGGGTCAGGGTGTGAACGCTGCCGGTGTCGCCGAAGTACTTCTCGCCGCCCTTGAGGTAATGCATTTTCAGTTGCACGTTCATCGGGTGCGGGGTCCAGCCGAGGAAGGTCACGAACTTCTGTTTCTTCACCGCGCGAGACACTTCCGCCAGCATGGCCTGTTCGCTGGACTCGACCAGTTTCCACTGCCCCATGTCGAAGTCGTTCTTCTTTATGATTTCCTGCAAGGAGATGTTGGCGGGAGCGCCGGAGCCGATGCCGTAGATCTTCTTGTCGAACTTGTCGGCGTATTTGTTCAGGTCGGAAAAGTTATGCACACCCGCGTCCCAGACGTAATCCGGGACGGCGAGGGTGAATTCGGTGCCATCGAGGTTCTTCGCCAGTTGTGTGACATCGCCGGTGGCCACGAACTTGTCGTAGAAACCCTGCTGCGCCGGCATCCAGTTACCGAGAAACACGTCGACCTGGCCATCCTTCAAGCCACCAAAGGTGATAGGCACTGCAAGCGTGTCGACCTTGGCCTTGTAGCCCATGCCGTCCAGCAGAAACCCGGTGATGGCGTTGGTCGCGGCAATGTCGCTCCAGCCAGGGTCGGCCATTTTTACCGTCTCGCAACTCTGATCGGCATACGCCGATGCGCTGCCCAGAGCCAGAAGCCCGACCGTCATTGCTGTGGATAACCTACGCATGGCATTCCCCTTAACATTATTGGTTTTGGCAGGGTTGTGGATAACGTGCTTTACGCTCCAGATCGTCGAGGTCGATGTGGTTGCGCATGTACTGCTGACTGGCGTCCACCAGCGGCTGGTGATCCCAGCTCTTCAGCTTGCCGAGGGTTAACGCCTCGGCGACAAAACGTCGGCGCCGTTGACTGGCGAGCACTTGTTGGTGGATCGTCGGGATGTCCCATTTGGCCCGGGCTTCAGCGAGAAATTCATCGAAAAGCGGCCGATGTTGCGGCGATTGACTGAGTTCTTCCTGTTCGCGCGGGTCGTTGTGTACGTCGAAGAGCAGGCAAGGGTCGTCTTCGCTGTAGATGAATTTGTAGGCGCCGCGGCGAATCATCATCAGCGGGCTGATGGTGCCTTCAGCCATGTATTCGCCGAAGACTTCGTCAT
This sequence comes from Pseudomonas sp. Irchel s3h14, assembly GCF_900187425.1. GTDB lineage: Bacteria > Pseudomonadota > Gammaproteobacteria > Pseudomonadales > Pseudomonadaceae > Aquipseudomonas. The sequence goes on along the minus strand of NZ_FYDJ01000001.1, from coordinate 89,380 downwards.
GACCGCCCTGCCCTTGCAGGTGCGAGACCAGTGAGCGGCCATCCAGCGGCAGCCCTGGCTCCAGCGAACCGCCGGCCAGTTCGACAAAGGTCGGCAACAGATCGGCAGTGGAGACCGCCGCGCTGACCCGGCCAGCCCCGAATTGCCCCGGCGCACTGATCAACAGCGGTACGCGGGCGGCCATTTCGTACCAATGCATTTTGTACCAGAGCCCGCGCTCGCCGAGCATGTCGCCGTGGTCACCGGAAAACACGATGATGGTGTCATCGATCAGGCCGGTTTCCTCAAGTGTTTGCAGGAGTTTGCCGACGTTACTGTCTATATAGCTACACGCACCGAAGTACGCCCGGCGCGCATCGCGAATCTTATCCACAGGCAACGGTTTGTCCCACAGGTCGTAAACTTTGAGCAAACGTTGGGAGTGCGGATCAAGTTCGGTCTGCGTCGGGGTTTCGGGCAAAGGGATGTCAGCGTCGTCGTACATATCCCAGAAAGCCTTGGGAATGGTGTACGGGTCGTGTGGGTGAGTCATGGAAACAGTCAGGCAGAACGGCTGATCGCCATCTTCCCGGATGTGATCGAACAAGTACTGCTGGGCCTTGAACACCACCTCTTCGTCGAAATCCAGCTGATTGGTGCGTACGCATGGCCCGGCTTGCAGTACCGAAGACATGTTGTGAAACCAGGTTGGCCGCACGTCCGGCTCGTCCCAGTTCACAGACCAGCCGTAATCGGCCGGGTAGATGTCGCTGGTCAAGCGTTCTTCATAGCCGTGCAGCTGATCCGGGCCGCAGAAATGCATCTTGCCCGACAGCGCGGTGCGGTAGCCGAGTCGACGCAGGTAGTGGGCATAAGTCGGTACATCGGCGGGGAAATCGGCCGCGTTGTCGTAGGCGCCGATCTTGCTCGGCAACTGACCGCTGACCAGGGTAAAACGCGACGGCGCGCACAGTGGGCTGTTGCAGTAAGCGGCGTCGAACACCACGCCTTCGGCGGCGAGGCGGCTGAGATTCGGCAGTTTGATGGGCGAAGGGCCGTAGAACGGCAACATTGGCGCGGCCATCTGATCGGCCATGATGAAAAGAATATTCTTGCGCTTCATGTGATCGCGGCATTCCATAGTGAATATTTATGCGAGAGTGCTGCGTTCGAGCATGTAGCCCATGCAATTTGTGGTAAAGCCCATGCGCGGCAATGACTAGGATAAGCACAGCTTATGTATGACGCCCTTGGTGATTTGTCTCTGGATTTGCTTCGCGCCTTTGAAGCGGCGGCCCGTCAACGCAGCTTCACGGCTGCCGCGGTGGAGCTCGGCACCACGCAACCGGCCATCAGCCAGCAGATCAAACGGTTGGAAGAACAACTCGGGACGCGGTTGTTCGACCGGATCTATCGCGGCATCGAACTGACCGAGGCCGGGACGATCCTGTTTGAGCAGGTTCAGCTCGGATTGCAGAACATCGACGCAGGATTGAGCGCGATCAGCGCACAGCACCAACATGAAGTGTTGCAGGTCGCCACCGATTTCGCCTTCGCCGCGTATTGGCTGATGCCGCGCCTGCACCGCTTCCATGCCGCCAATCCTCAAGTGGACGTCAGCCTGGTCACCAGCGAACGCAGCCTCAACATGCTGCGCACCGATATTGATGTGGCGGTGTTGTTCGGTGATGGCCGATTCAAGCAGGGCGAAAGCCATTGGCTGTTCAGCGAGGAAGTATTTCCGGTGTGCAGCCCGTTGCTATTGAAGGATCGTCCCCTGCCCTTGCCCTCCCAGTCATTGCTCGAGTTCCCGCTGCTGCACCTTCGAGGCGAAAACAGCAGCAACTGGTTCGACTGGAGCGGCGTGTTTCGTGAGTTGGGGATCGCTTCGGCACCTGCGCCGGGGCAATTGCGCTTCGACAATTACACGCTGTTGATTCAAGCGGCGATTGGCGGCCAAGGTGTGGCGATTGGGTGGCGGCACCTTGTGGATAACTTGCTGGCGCAAGGTTTGTTGTGTCGACCGATCGCGGAAACGGTGATTTCCAGGCTCGGCTATTACGTGGTCCTGCCCCAGCGGAAACGGCGTGGTGCGCTGATTCAACAGTTTGTGGACTGGCTGATGGCTGAGCAGGCCAGCAGTGCGCAATCGTTGAATGGCCTGCCGTTGCCGTCTATCGCTGTATAGCCTCGGTCGCGACGAAGGTCACGTGTTCGCCGACATGCAGGTTCAAACGCAACTCATCGGCAATCCCGACCGCCACCCGGCTCAACCGTTCAAGCGGTTCGGCGAGGCCCGGCTCCAGGCTACTGCTGACGTGGCTGAAATGCTCGATGGTCAGCCCGGGCACCCCGCGCGGCGCATTGATCAGTGTCCAGTGCAAGGTGCTGCTTTGCAGGGCCTCGCGGATTTCTTCGGCGGCGTGGCGTTGCAGTCGATCTTCTATCTCCGGATCGTCCAGTACCTCGAAGTCGCCCACCAGAAACAGCCGGGAAATCCCCGAGGCCTGCATGCCATCGATCAGCGCATCCACCGCCAGCACTTGCTCGACCGGGCCGGGCACGATGGATTTTTCCACGTGCTCGCTGTTCATCGGCAACCCGGGTGCATCCAGCAGACAGATCACCGCGGAACAACCGGCGACGCTCTGCTTGACCCGCTTGGCGTCGAACAAATCGCCGCTCTTCGTCCGCAATCCCGGGCGCGGCGCGAGCGCCGTCAGGTCATCGAGAATCGCGATCACTTCATGTTGGCGCCGCAGCATTTCAGCCATCAGCGCACTGCCCAGGCTACTCATGGCACCATAAAGCACCACTTTCACCACCGGGGTTTCGGCATTTTTCATGGCCGTGCTCCGTTCTTCCTATCTATGTGGCGTGTGACCTGTGGGAAACAACGCCGGTTCGACTCGGTTCAGAGGGTTTCAAATGCAGCGGATCAAGGGCTACCACGCCCATGTCTACTTCGACGCCAGCACCCTTCCTCAGGCGCGAGCCTTGTGTGAGCAGGCAGCGCAACTGTTTCCAGTGAAGATGGGCCGCGTCCATGAGCGGCCGGTGGGCCCGCACCCGGACTGGAGCTGCCAGTTGGCTTTCGAGCCGCAATACATCGGCGATGTGCTGCCCTGGCTTGCGCTCAACCGCAAGGGTTTGGTGGTGTTCCTGCACCCGGACACCGGCGACGATCTGCTCGACCACACCGAGCACGCCATCTGGATGGGCGCGATTCGGCCACTGGATCTGTCTATTTTTTGATCAGTTTACAACTGTTCTTCAGCTTCGCCGGGCAAATGTTCGTCCAGATGCAGCCAGGGAAGACGGTTACCAGTCCAGATGTGCCTTTCGGCGGGTGCCTGCTCGGGATGATCGAGGGTGGCGATGGTCACGTCGATGCTGTCCGGGCTCAGCTGCGTTATCAGCGCCAGCTGCGCCCCACAGTTGCCGCAGAAATACCGCACGCAGGGTGTTGAAGAGTTGTACTGCGCTGGCGTTCCTTTCAGCCATTCAAAGGCTGACGCGGGCACGGTGATCCAGGTGGTCACGATCCCGCCGCTGACCCGTCGGCAAATCGAACAATGACAGTGGGCGATGTCGTGCAAAGGCCCGCTGAATTGATAGCGCAGATGTCCGCAATGGCAGCCACCGGTATGAACTTCGCACATTCTGTTTCCTCCTGATGCGTATGTTCCGACGCCTTCGCGAGCAAGCCCGCTCCCACATTGGTTTTGCGTACGCCACAGATCCAGTGTGGGAGCGGGCTTGCTCGCGAAGGCGTCAACTCGGTTTAACGTCCCTGCCCCGGTCCGACGACCGGTTGCACATCTGGTCAATGCTTTCATCCGCGAAAGCTGGGTGAAAGCTTCCCCGATTAGGATCGCCCCCACTACCGGCAACAGACCGGTCGGCCAATGCCAGTGTTTTATCGCTCGCACAGCCCATTTAACAACAACAATGGTGATCCTGATGTCCTCTTCTACCCGCCGCTTCGCTGTCACTCCGCCCATACGCCTCGTGCTTCCCGTTCTGCGCTGACCCACCCGGTTCGCCCATTCCCTAGCCGCGCTATGCCTGGAGTATTCCCATGCTGACTTTCCTTGGCTTTGCCATGGTCATCACGTTCATGTTCCTGATCATGACCAAGCGCCTTTCCGCGCTGATCGCTCTGATCATTATCCCGATCCTGTTCGCACTGTTCGGCGGTTTTGCGCCGAAGATCGGCCCGATGATGCTCGAAGGCATCACCAAGCTCGCACCGACCGGTGTGATGCTGATGTTCGCCATTCTGTACTTCGCCCTGATGATCGACTCCGGCCTGTTCGACCCGGCCGTGCGCAAGATCCTCAAACTGGTCAAGGGCGACCCGTTGAAAGTTTCGGTCGGCACCGCCGTACTGGCGCTCGTCGTCTCCCTCGATGGTGACGGCGCGACCACTTATATGATCTGCGTGGCCGCCATGCTGCCGCTCTACGCCCGCATCGGCATGAGCCCGCGGATCATGGCCGGCCTGATCATCCTCGCCGGTGGCGTGATGAACATGACCCCATGGGGTGGCCCGACCGCCCGTGCGGCCAGTGCGCTGCATGTCGACCCGTCCGACATCTTTGTCCCGATGATCCCGGCCATGGCCGCCGGCGTGGTGGCGATCCTGGTCATCGCCTACTTCTACGGCAAGCGTGAGCGTGCGCGTCTGGGTGAACTGCACCTGGTGGGCGATGAAATCGATCACAGCGAAATCAGCGTTTCGCAGTTCCCGGATGCCCGTCGTCCGAAGTTGATCTGGTTCAACGGCGCCCTGACTCTGGCCCTGATGTGCACCCTGGTCGCTGGCCTGTTGCCGCTGCCGGTGCTGTTCATGGTGGCTTTCAGTATCGCGATGATCGTCAACTATCCATGTCTGCAACAGCAGAAGGACCGCGTTGCGGCCCACGCCGGCAGCGTGCTGGCGGTGGTCGGTTTGATCTTTGCCGCGGGTATCTTCACCGGTATCCTGACGGGCACCGGCATGGTCGATGCGATGTCGAAAAGCCTGCTGGCGGTTATCCCGGATTTCCTCGGGCCGTACCTGGCCGTGATCACCGCGCTGGTGAGCATGCCGTTCACATTCTTCATGTCGAACGATGCATTTTATTACGGCGTGTTACCGGTACTTGCGGAAGCTGCCAGCCATTACGGTATAACCGCGGTTGAAATGGCACGTGCCTCGATCGTCGGTCAGCCCGTCCACTTGCTGAGCCCGCTGGTACCATCGACCTATCTGTTGGTGGCCCTGGCTGGTATCGACTTCGGTGATCACCAGCGTTTCACCCTGAAGTGGGCAGTGCTGGTTTGCATGTGCATACTGATCGCCGCCTTGCTGATGGGGATTTTTCCGCTGTTCAGCACTCTATAAGCCCAAGACTCACCATGACGGGTCCAGGCTTTGTTGTTTGAAGCCTGGGCCCTTCGTGGTTTAACACTCGCACAAAGGAAAACACATGGAATGGCTGACCAACCCTGAAATCTGGGTTGCCTTCTTCACCCTGACCGCCCTGGAAATCGTCCTGGGTATCGATAACATCATCATGATTTCGATCCTGGTCAGCCGCATGCCCAAGCACATGCAACAGCGCACCCGGATCTTCGGCCTGGCACTGGCCATGATCACGCGGATCCTGTTGCTGCTGTCGATCACTTGGGTCATGCGCCTTACCGCCGACCTGTTCGAAGTGTTCGACCAGGGTATTTCCGGGCGTGACCTGATCCTGTTCTTCGGTGGCCTGTTCCTGCTGTGGAAGAGCTCGCAAGAGATGTACCACGCGCTGGAAGGTGAAGACGAATCCCATGATGAACCGGGCGGCAAGGGCGGCAACTTCCTCTACACCATCATTCAGATCGCGATCATCGACATCGTGTTCTCGCTGGACTCGGTCATCACCGCCGTGGGCATGGTGTCCCACGTACCGGTCATGGTCGCGGCGATCGTCGTTGCTGTGCTGGTGATGATGTTAGCTTCCGGCACCATCAGCGAGTTCATCGACAAGCACCCGTCGCTGAAGATGCTGGCGCTGTCGTTCCTGCTGCTGGTCGGTACCGTGCTGATTGCCGAATCCTTTGAAGTGCACTTGCCAAAAGGCTACGTCTACTTCGCCATGGCGTTCTCGCTGGCGGTGGAAGCGATCAACATCAAGATGCGCACTGCGATGATGAAAAAGAAGAAGCAGCAAGACCCAGTGAAACTGCGCAAGGACGTTCCGGGTCAGTAACCCGAATGCCATGTGATGACAAAGGGGCCTTCGGGCCCTTTTTTCATACCTGCATCAACCTGTTTTCATGACAGTTTTGTTTCAATCGCTTCTTTAGCTGTGCGATGCTGGCGCGCAGACCGTTAGCCAACTACAGCTTAAGTACAGAACGTAGAAGAACGCGCGGCACCGTCAACTTGCCCCAATGGGGCGCTACCACCACAGGGGGCCTGCATGCTCACCCTGCTCAATTTGTTATCTGCCGTGGCCTTGTTGATTTGGGGCACGCACATCGTCCGAACCGGCATCCTGCGGGTCTACGGTTCCAACCTGCGCCATGTGATTGGCCGGAACATGTCCAAGCGCTGGCTGGCGTTCATCTCGGGGATCGTCGTGACGGCGATGGTCCAGAGCAGCAACGCTACCGCCATGCTCGTCACCTCCTTTGTCGGTCAGGGCCTGATGGCGCTGACCCCGGCCCTGGCGACCATGCTCGGGGCCGACGTCGGTACCGCGCTGATGGCGCGAGTGCTGACCTTTGACCTGTCATGGCTGTCACCGCTGCTGATCTTTCTTGGGGTGATTTTCTTCCTGTCGCGCAAACAGACCCGGGTCGGACAGATGGGCCGGGTCAGTATCGGACTGGGGCTGATCATTCTGGCGCTGCAACTGATCGTCGAGGCTGCCGCGCCGATCACCCAGGCCCAAGGCGTGAAGGTGATTTTCGCCTCGCTGACCGGCGACATCTTGCTGGATGCCCTGGTCGGCGCGTTGTTCGCAATGGTTTCCTACTCCAGCCTGGCCGCCGTCCTGCTGACCGCGACCCTGGCCGGTGCCGCAGTGATCAGCCTGCCCGTGGCCATCGGCCTGGTGATCGGCGCCAACATCGGCAGCGGCATCCTCGCCTTCCTCAGCACCAGCATGCAGAACGCCGCCGGCCGTCAGGTGGCGTTGGGCAGCTTGCTGTACAAGTTGATCGGCCTGTTGCTGATCATCCCGGTACTCGACCCGTTGGTGCACTGGATCGACAGCCTGGACTTCAGCCCTCAGGAAATGGTCATCGGCTTTCACCTGCTCTACAACACCGCGCGCTGCCTGCTCTTGCTGCCGAGTGTCGGGCCGATGGCCAGGTTCTGTGCGTGGGTACTGCCGGAGCGCCCGCAACTCAACGGCACTGCCAAACCGCGGCATCTTGATCCGACGGCGCTGGTCACGCCCAGCCTGGCGCTGGCCAATGCCGCCCGGGAAACCCTGCGCATCGGCGACCTGATCGACAACATGCTCGAGGCCATGCTCGACGTGCTGCACGGCAAGCAAACCGCCGTTACCCAGGAAATGCGGCGTCTGACTGATGATGTCGAATCGCTCTACGGTGCGATCAAGCTGTATCTGGCGCAAATGCCCCGCGAAGACCTCAGTGAGCAGGACAGCCGGCGCTGGGCGGAAATCATCGAGCTGGCGATCAACCTTAAACTTGCCAGTGACCTTATTGAACGCATGCTGCGTAAGGTTCAGCAGCAGAAAACCTCGCAGCGCCGGTCTTTTTCCGAGGTCGGCCTGGAAGAGTTGGCGGGGCTGCACAGTCAGTTGATATCCAACCTGCGCCTGGGGTTGTCAGTGTTTCTCAGTGCCGATAAGGAAAGTGCTCGCCAGTTATTGCGTGAGAAACGTCGCTTCCGCGCACAGGAACGCCGCCTGGCCCATGCTCACGTCAGCCGATTGCAACGTAAGATCGTGCAAAGTATCGAAACCAGCTCGTTGCACCTTGAGTTGATAGCCGACATGAAGCGTCTGAATTCGCTGTTTTGCAGCAGCGCCTATGTGGTGCTGGAAACTTCCGACACCGGTGCACTGGCGGTCGACGAATTCGCTGACATCACTCATTCACCCTGAACGTCCACAGTTGCCTGAAGTCTGTTGAACTTACGCTAGCCGTATGGAAACCCGTTATGCGTTGTTTGTTGTTCGCCTGTCTGTTGCTTTGCTCATTCTCTTCATTTGCCCTGGATCGCTTTCAGGTCGAGGGCTATACGCTGCCCAACGGCCTGCAATTGCTGCTCAAGCCTGGCACCGAGCGCGGGCATGTGGCGATTCGTCTGGTGGTCGGCGTCGGCATCGATGATTTCAGCTGCGCCGACAAGGAGCTGCCGCACCTGCTTGAACACTTGCTGTTCAGCGGCATCGACGCCACGGGCGAAGGCGGGCTGGAAGAACGCATGCAGGCCCTGGGTGGCGAGTGGAACGCCTACACCAGCAATGCCGACACGACGTTCGTCATCGAGGCCCCGGCGAAAAACCAGCGCAAGGTTCTCGACCTGCTGCTGGCGCTGCTGACCCAGACCCGAATCGACGACAACGCCATCAACGCCGCCAAACAAGTGGTCGAGCGCGAAGACGGCGGCCATTACTCGCACCTGCAACGCTGGCTGGATCGCCAGGATCTTGGCCACACGGCGAGTAATCAGTTGGCGGTGGAACTGGGCCTCAAATGCCCCGAGCGGCCTGAGGTCGATAACCTGACCCGCGATCAGTTGGAAAAGGTACGCAAGGCCTGGTACGCGCCCAATAACATGACCCTGATCGTGGTCGGCGACCTCGAGCGGTTGCTGCCGGCCTATCTGGAACGGTCTTATGGCGCGCTTGAAGCGGTCGACCCGACCGATCACCCGCCCCTGCCGGCGATCCAGGCCAGTGCTGCCCATGAGCGCACTCTGAGTCACGGTTTTGTCGGCGACAGTGCCAAGTTGCATTGGCTGGTGCCGGAGCCGGTGCTGGAAGATCAGCACGACGAAACCTTCGACTTGCTCAAGGACTATCTGGACTGGGCGCTCTACCGCCAAATGCGCCTGGCCCATGGCTTGTCCTACGGACCTTCGGCCGAGCGCGAGGTGTTTGGCGGCGTGGGCTTCATGAGCCTGAACGCAGACCTTGAGCGCGACGACGTGCCCGAGGCCGAACAGGTGCTGGATGATCTGAAGGCCGGGTTGCTCAGGGACGGTCTCAATGCCAACACCTTCAACCGCCTCAAGCAGGCCGCCATCTCCCGCCAGGCCTGGGCCGTGCAAGGCAACAGCGCGTTGGCCGATTATTACTGGAGTGCCCTTGGGGACTACGAGGACGGCCGTTTCGCCAACCCGGCCAAGGAACTGCAAGGAGTGACGCTGGAGGAAGCAAACAAGGCCATGCGTGAATTGCTGATGCAGCCGGGCTACCTGCGGATCGAACAGCCGTTGATCAGTGATGATCAGTTTGTGTGGGCGATTGCCGGGGTGCTGGGGCTCATCGTATTGATGCTGATAGGTTGGCGCTTGCATCGAAGGGCACCGCGAACCGTGTAGCAGCTGGCGAAGCCTGCTGCTACACGGTTTTGTGATTGGGCCGCAGCCCCTCGCCACGCCGCCCTCTCGGCGGTTACCCTGTCGAGGATTTTCCCCACGACTATTGCGAACCGCCGAATGCCTACTCTGACCCTATACGTCCAGCGCATCCTGGAATTGATGAAGCGCTACCCTGGGGTCATTGCGCTCGGCGGTTTCATTTCCGGGGTCGGCAGCTTCATTCTGGTGGATCGCCAGCAAGGTCTGGCGACCTGGATCACCACCATCATGCTGGTCAGCTGGATCTGGCTGATGCTGGAAAACAGCCTCACCAAGCTGTTCGCCAGGATCTTCAAACGCGAGATCCCCCAACCTCTGCTGCGCTACGCCACGCAGATGATCCACCAGGAAAGCCTGTTCTTCGTCCTGCCGTTCTTTTTTATCACCACCACCTGGAACAGCGGCCAGCTGTTCTTCACCGGTCTGCTGGGCATCGCCGCGCTGATTTCCATCATCGACCCGCTCTACTACAAATGGCTGGCCCCCCGGCGCTGGGCGTTCCTGGCACTGCACACACTGACGTTGTTCGCTGCCCTGCTGACCGCCCTGCCCGTCATCCTGCACCTGACCACCGCTCAGAGTTTCAAACTGGCCCTGGGCACCGCCGTCGTGCTGTCGTTCCCGAGCCTGGCGTCGATCTTCCCGATTCGTACCGTGCGCAACGCCTTGGCGATTCTCAGTATCACGGTGGGCATAGGCGCGCTCGGTTGGGTGCTGCGATCCTGGGTGCCGCCGGCGACCCTGTGGATGACCGACGTGGCGATCAGCACCCAAATGCAGGACCGCACCCCCGGCAAGAGCCTGGAAGAAGTCAGCGCCGAGCAGATTCGCGGAGGTGGGCTGTACGCGTACACCGCGATCAATGCCCCGCGAGGTCTGGCCGAACGGATTTATCACGTCTGGATGTTCAACGGTAAAGAAGTCGACCGTATCCCGCTGGATATCAACGGGGGGCGCAAGGAAGGCTACCGTGCGTGGACCCACAAGCAGAATTTCCCCGGCAACCCCGCGGGTAAGTGGCAGGTTCGGGTGCTGACCGAAGATGGCCAGGTCATCGGTGTGTTGCGCTTCGTGGTAAAGGACAACAAGCCTGCGACTGCCGCAAAGTAACCCGTTCGTGCTATTACGTAGAGCTGCGTAATAGCCAATAAAGCACGGAGCTTATGACCAGCAGCACAATGCCCGGCAGTGCCCGACTGGACACCTCTCACTCCCCTGCTCAGTTGCGGGTCACGGGTGACTGGACGCTTGCCCATTACGCCGATCTCAAGCGCCTGAGCGAAAAGCTCCGCGGTCAATACGACGACAGCACTCACATCGACCTCAACGGCCTCGGCGCGCTCGACACCGCCGGCGCGTCGCTGTTGGTGGAGTTGCTCGGTTCCGAGCGTTTGGGCCGATCCGCCGAACACCCCGATTGCACACTGTCCTCGGCCGACCGTGCCTTGTTGCAGACCGTCTATTGCTCGCTGACCGACTTCTGCGTGCCAATCAAGGAACCGGAAATCAGCGTCGGCATTCAACTGCTGACCCGCATCGGCCGGGCGGTGGACGCGGTCTGGCAGGACACCCTGCAGTTGCTGGGCTTCGTCGGCCTGATACTGGAAACCATCGCCCGCGGTCTGTTTCGCCCCAAGCGCTGGCGTATTACGCCGATGGTGGCGCACATCGAACAGACCGGCCTCGACGCCGCGCCCATCGTTGCCCTGCTGACCTTTCTGGTGGGCGCCGTGGTGGCGTTTCTCGGGGCGACGGTGCTGGCGAGTTTCGGCGCGAGTATTTTCACCGTGGACCTGGTGGCGTTCTCCTTCCTGCGCGAATTCGGTGTGTTGCTGACCGCGATCCTGATGGCCGGCCGCACCGCCAGTGCGTTCACCGCGCAGATCGGCTCGATGAAAGCCAACGAAGAAATCGACGCTATTCGCACCTTGGGCCTCGACCCGATGGAGCTGCTGGTGGTGCCGCGCGTGTTGGCCCTGCTGGTCGCGCTGCCGATGCTGACCTTTCTGGCGATGCTTTCGGGGATTATCGGTGGCGGTGTGGTTTGCGCGGTGGCGCTGGATATCTCGCCAGCGATGTTCCTGTCGCTGCTGCAAACCGACATCGGTGTTCAGCATTTTTTGGTGGGGATCGTCAAAGCGCCGATCTTCGCGTTTCTGATCGCCGCGATCGGCTGCCTCGAAGGCTTCAAGGTCAGTGGCAGCGCCGAGTCCGTCGGCGCGCACACCACGTCGAGCGTGGTCCAGTCGATTTTCGTGGTGATCGTGCTCGACGCCGTGGCCGCGCTGTTTTTCATGGAGATGGGCTGGTGAGTCGTCTACCCCGAGCGCCCTCCGAGGCGGTGATCGAAGTCCGCGGTCTGTGCAATCGCTTCGGCAGTCAGAGCGTGCATGAGAACCTCGATCTGGATTTGTACAAGGGCGAAATCCTTGCCGTGGTCGGCGGTTCCGGCAGCGGCAAGTCAGTGCTGTTGCGCAGTATCGTCGGCTTGCGCCAGCCCAGCGAAGGGGTGGTGAAGGTCTTCGGTAAAAATCTGCCGACGCTGTCCGAACACGAGCGCTCGATGGTCGAACGGCGCTTCGGCGTGCTGTTCCAGAAAGGCGCCCTGTTCTCTTCGCTGACCGTGACCGAGAACGTCGCGCTGCCCCTGATCGAACATGCCGGTTTGAGCCGAGAGGACGCCGAGCATTTGGCGGCAGTGAAAATGGCCTTGGCCGGGCTGCCGCTGTCGGCGGCCGACAAGTACCCCGCTTCGCTGTCCGGCGGCATGATCAAGCGTGCGGCCCTGGCCCGCGCGCTGGCGCTGGACCCGGACATCCTGTTTCTCGACGAACCCACCGCCGGCCTCGATCCGATTGGCGCGGCCGCGTTCGATCAATTGATCCTGACCCTGCGCGATGCGTTGGGCCTGAGTGTGTTTCTGGTCACCCACGACCTCGACACGCTCTACACCATCACTGACCGCGTGGCGGTGCTGGCGCAAAAGAAAGTGCTGGTGGCGGATGCCATCGACAAAGTCTCGGAAACCGACGATCCGTGGATTCACGAATACTTCCATGGCCCTCGCGGCCGCGCGGCGCTGACCGCCACTCAACAACTTAAGGAGGTCTGACATGGAAACCCGAGCCCATCATGTATTGATCGGCCTGTTCACCGTGATTGTGGTGGCGGGCGCCCTGCTCTTCGGCTTGTGGCTGGCCAAGTCCAGCGTCGACACCGAATTCAAGGATTACGAAGTCGTCTTCAACGAAGCCGTCAGCGGTCTGTCCAAGGGCAGCGCCGTGCAGTACAGCGGGATCAAGGTCGGCGACGTGGTGGCCCTGCGTCTGGACCCGAAAGACCCACGCCGGGTGCTGGCGCGGATTCGCCTGGGCGGTGACACCCCGATCAAGGAAGACACCCGGGCCATATTGGCGCTGACCGGCATCACCGGCACCTCGATCATTCAGCTCAGCGGTGGTACACCGCAAAGTCCGACGCTCAAGGGCAAGGACGGTAATTTACCGACGATCATTGCCTCGCCCTCGCCCATCGCCCGTTTGCTGAATGACAGCGGCGACCTGGTGGCCGGTGTGAACATGCTGATGCACAACGCCAATCAGATGTTTTCTTCGGAGAACGTCGAGCGGATCAGCAAGACCCTTGAACATCTGGAACAAACCACCGGCACCATCGCCGACCAGCGCGGCGATATTCGCCAGGCGATGCAGCAACTGGCGTCGGTCGGCAAACAGGCCGGCGCCATGCTGGAACAGACGTCCGCGCTGATGCGCAACGCTAATGGCATGCTCAACGATCAAGGCAAGCAGATGTTCGGCAGCGCCGAGCAGGCGATGAAGTCGCTGGAACAGAGCAGCGCGACCATCAACAAGCTGCTCACGACCAATCAGGACTCACTCAACAGCGGCATGCAAGGCCTCAATGGCCTGGCTCCGGCGGTGCGTGAACTGCGCGACACCCTGACCTCGTTGCGGGCTATTTCCCAGCGACTGGAAGCCAACCCCACCGGTTATTTGCTGGGCAATGACAAGAACAAGGAGTTCACGCCATGAAGCTGCCTCACCTCGCCCTCCTCGCCAGCTTCCTTGTGCTCAGCGCCTGCTCGATCCTGCCCAAGTCCGAGCCGTCCGATGTCTATCGGTTGCCTTCGGCCCAGAGCAGCGCATCGGCCAGTCACGGGACGCCGCAGCGCTGGTCGCTGCGTCTGACCAAGCCGCAGGCCAGCGAGGCTTTGAACAGCCCGAAGATCGCCGTGATCCCTCAGGGTGATTTGATCAGCAGCTACACGGCTTCGCGTTGGAGCGACCCGGCACCGGTGTTGCTGCGCAATCGTCTGTTGGACGGGTTCCAGCGTGATGGTCGAGTACCGCTGCTCAGTACAGATGACAGCAATTTCCAGGCGGATTTGGAGCTAGGCGGCAGTCTGCAGGCGTTCCAGACCGAGTACCAAGGCACGAGTGCGAGCGTCGTCGTGCGTCTGGATGCGTTGCTGGTGCGTGGTTATGACCAGCGAATCCTCGCCAGCCGGCGCTTCGAAGTACGCCAGCCGTTGAGCGATGCGAAGGTGCCGGCGGTGGTGGCCGGGTTTGGCCAGGCCAGTGACCAGTTGACGGTGCAGGTGGTGGCTTGGGCGGTGGAGCAAGGCCAAAAAGTCGCCCCGCCGCCAAGGCCTTGAGGCCAACGCAAACCCAATGTGGGAGCGGGCTTGCTCGCGAAGGCGTAGTGTCAGGCGACATCAATGTTGAATGACACACCGCTTTCGCGAGCAAGTCGAATCGTCGCACCGCCGCTCCCACATGGGGTTTTTGGTTTATCCGAAGAACCAGTAACAGACGCCGATCGCGCCCAGCACCCCGGCCAACTCCGCCAGCAACGCACACCCCACCGCATGCCGCGCCCGCTGGATCCCCACCGCGCCGAAGTACACCGCCAATACATAGAACGTCGTTTCGGTGCTGCCCTGAATCGTCGCCGCCACCAGCGCCGGGAAGCTGTCCACGCCTGACGTTTTCATGGTTTCAATCAGCATCGCCCGGGCGGCACTGCCGGAGAACGGCTTGACCATCGCTGTCGGCAGCGCATCGACGAAGCGCGTGTCCCAACCGGCCCATTCCACCAGATGCCGAATCCCGTCCAGACCGAAGTCCAGCGCTCCGGATGCCCGCAGCACGCCGACGGCACACAGCATCGCCACCAGATACGGCAGCAGGTTCTTGGCCACGTCGAAGCCTTCTTTGGCGCCTTCGACGAACGCTTCGTAGACCTTCACCTTGCGCAGCGCGCCAATCACCAGAAACAACATGATCAGCCCGAACAGCGTCACGTTGCCGAGGATCGATGACAGGCCGGCCAGAGCGGTCGCTGAGAGCGTCGCCAGCAGCGCCATGAAGCCACCGAGGGCCAAGGCACCGGGAATCATGTACGCGAGCACCACCGGGTCCCACAGGCGCAGACGCTGCATGAACGCCACCGACAGCAGGCCGACCAATGTCGAGCAACTGGTGGCGAGCAGGATTGGCAGGAACACCAGGGTCGGATCGGGCGCACCTTGCTGGGCGCGGTACATGAAGATCGTCACCGGCAGCAGGGTCAGGGAGGAGGCGTTGAGCACCAGGAACAGGATCTGCGCGTTGCTGGCGATGGTGTCGCTGGGGTTGAGCTCTTGCAGCGCCTTCATCGCTTTAAGGCCGATCGGTGTGGCGGCGTTGTCCAGGCCCAGGCCGTTGGCGGCGAAGTTCAGCGTGATCAGGCCGATGGCTGGATGTCCGGCCGGCACTCCCGGCATCAGGCGCAGGAACAACGGGCCCAGCGCTTTGGCCAGCCACTCGACGATCCCGGCCTTCTCGGCAATCCGCAGAAAGCCCAGCCAGAGCGTCAGGGTGCCGAACAACAGGACCATGACTTCGACCGACAACTTGGCCATGGCGAAAATGCTTTCCACCATCGCCGCGAAGATCCCGGCGTTACCGCCGATCAGCCATTGCGCCAGTGCCGAAACGGCAGCCACGATGAAGAAGCCAAGCCACAGGCCATTAAGCATCAGTCAAATCCCCCGAAGAATGCGGCGAATGATAGCGGGGTAGCCTGAAACGACAAACCCCGGATTTCTCCGGGGTTTGTTTGTGAGCTTTGATCGCTACTGCGGGATTACGTCCTGCACGTAATGTACGTGCAACTCCGTACTGTAGGAGCATGGCTTGCCAGCGATTGAGGCGCCGCCGTGTATCAGTTACACCGCGTTATCGTTCATCGCGGGCAAGCCTTGCTCCTACAGGGGGCGTGATCAGTTGCTGGAAATCTCGCCAGCTGGCAATTTTTCCTTGCTGCGCCAGTGCGGCAGCGAGTTCCAGTAGCGCTCGCCCTTGGCGTCGTCGTACATGCCTTCCCAGCGGGAGATGACCAGCACGGCCAAGGCATTGCCGATCACGTTCAGTGCGGTACGGGCCATGTCCATGATGCGGTCGACACCGGCGATGAACGCCAGGCCTTCGAGTGGAATACCCACGCTGCCCAAGGTGGCCAGCAGCACCACAAAGGACACACCCGGTACACCGGCGATGCCTTTGGAGGTGACCATCAGGGTCAGCACCAGCAGCAATTGCTGGCTGATCGACAGGTCGATGCCGTAGAGCTGGGCAATGAAGATCGCCGCGATGCTCTGGTACAGGGTCGAACCGTCGAGGTTGAACGAGTAGCCGGTTGGTACTACGAAACTGCAAATAGCTTTCGGTGCGCCGTAGGCTTCCATCTTCTCGATCACGCGCGGCAGCACGGTTTCGGAACTGGCGGTGGAGTAGGCCAGCACCAGCTCATCCTTGAAGATGCGGATCAGCTTGATCACCGAGAAGCCGAACAGGCGAGCGATCAGGCCCAGCACCACGAAGGCAAAGAAGGCGATGGCGACGTAAACCAGGATCACCAGTTTGGCCAGCGGTATCAGAGAGGCGAAGCCGAAGTTGGCCACGGTCACCGCGATCAGTGCGAAAACGCCGATCGGGGCGTAGTTCATGATCATGTGAGTGACTTTGAACATGCTTTCCGACACGCCCTGGAACATCTTCACCAGCGGCTCGCGCAGGTCCGATTGCAGGCTCGACAGACCGAGGCCGAACAATACGGAGAAGAAGATGATCGGCAGCATCTCGCCGCGGGCCATGGCCGCGAAGATGTTCGACGGGATCAGGTTGAGGATGGTTTCGATGAACGCATGTTCATGCTGAACCTCGGCGGCAGTGGCCTGGTACTTGGAAATATCCACGGTACCCAGGGTGCTCATGTCGATGCCGGTGCCTGGATGGAACACGTTGGCCAGCATCAGACCGACCACGATGGCGATGGTGGTGACGATCTCGAAGTAAATGATGGTCTTCAGACCGATACGCCCGAGCTTCTTCGCGTCGCCGACACCTGCAATACCGACGATCAGCGAAGAGATCACGATCGGGATCACAATCATCTTGATCAGACGGATAAAGATATCGCCTGCTGGTTGCAGGACGTTGCTGATCCACCAGGCTTTTTCGGCACTGAAATGGTTGAGCAGCGCACCGATTGCAATCCCCAATACCAGACCGATGAGGATCTGCCAGGCGAGGCTAAGCTTTGCCTTCTTCATATCTTTACCCTTACTTGCGTTTGACTCAGGCAGATGCAAGAACTGGAACGCTTGTGGCGAAAAAGTCTTGTGCATCTACCCCCGTATAAGGTGCCCCGGAGCGCTTGTTATCGGCTCTCTGGCAGGCGAAAAAAGGCGCAACTATTCAGATGCAAGGAAGCGACGTCTAATGCCGTAAACGCCTACCCTATGCCGAATCGGCATGAACTTTTTTAACTGAAACTCGCGTCCCAACCGGTTCGAATACGACATTTCGGCAGGCATAAGTGCCGTGAACCGGCCATCGCAGAGGAGGTTGGTTGTTTTTTGAACAAGGGAATGTGGACTAAAACTTGGGAAAAAGCCTACGTTTAAGCGCGAAAATTCTCGGTCTTTGAGTCGCAGTTTTCTCGATATACGGTCACCAAAGAAACACCGCGAAATGGTTTTGCGAGGGATTAGCGGAGATGAAGCGGGGATGTGAGCAGAACGCTCTAAGACAACGCTTTGCGCTGAGGAAGCTCTTCGCAAGTCCGTCGATCCATGAGTGATCGACGAACTTGCGTCGCAGCTTCTGCCTGACCCGGCCCTTGCGCAGGTACTCCCTGTACCCGTAGGTCACTCCGCCCCTGAAACAGGCAGAACGTCCCGGCCCCTTGATCATGCGTCTACCGTCCTCGGGTAGCGCAGTGGAAAGAAGCCATGCTGCTTCTTTCATGTTACGAATTCAGTACCAGTGTTGATCTTTCTTCCATGGCACTACCGCCCAGAAGCAGGGCGGCTGCCAGTGTCTTTAACAAAACGCTCATGTTCACCCTCGACCGCGACGGCCAAAGAAGAAGGAAGCAATGAACATCACCAGGAACACGACAAAGAGAATCTTGGCGATACCCGTGGCGGTGCCCGCGATACCACCGAAGCCCAGTACCGCAGCGATGATGGCAATGATCAAGAATGTGATTGCCCAGCTCAACATGGTGATTCTCCTTACGCTTCTATATAGAGATGTTGCTTGTGGTGCTTTTCCCGGCGCTTCGAACGCGCCAAGTTCATGTGTTTAGAACACCCAACGTTCCTGGCGAGGCATCTCATCCGCAGGCTGAGCCTGGTCGACGTCCATCATTCGCATTGGGGGGCTGTCAGCCTGGTTGCTGCTGGCCGCGCTGAAATGGGTTTGGGTCGGGTGCTGAATCGACAAGCGTGGCGCTTCTTGCTGCTGGTTCTGCTCCCAACGCTGAAACTGCTGACCGGCGATCAAGGTGATCAATAGCGCCAGAACAGCCAACAGACCTTGCTGGATATGCAGTGGCGAGATACGCAACTGGGCGGCACGTTGGCGACTCATCCTGAAGCTCCTCCCACACTGTGGTGATCTTGTTAGGGCGACTTCTTGAATGCCCCGGTTAATCAGATCATTGCAGCCTGCATGCCAGCTTTTCATGATAATAAAAACGAATAAAATCAATCAGTTATGAGTGATGTGGAAAGCGGATCGGACGCATCCTGCACGATGGTCCTTTTGAAGTCGTGCGTAATGCACGATGGACTCGTAGGAACTTTTAATATTTTTGAATTGCGAGGAGGGCGTGGATGTCACAAAGGGACACCGGCAATCGCCTGCGAACCGGCTATCTGATAAAAAAACAACAAAATCAGGCGATTAGCCGTAGGGTGAGGAGAGAGCTACGCTGCTGTGGCTGGAATCGACCAGAATCAACCATGCAACTTGCCCGATTTTTCCGGGACTAACCAAGATCATTCGTTAAGGAGCGTAGGAAAATGGAATCAGCCACTGAGCATCAAGGCCGCATTCTGCTGGTGGACGATGAGTCCGCCATCCTGCGTACTTTCCGTTATTGCCTCGAAGATGAAGGCTACAGCGTCGCTACCGCCAACAGCGCCGCTCAGGCTGATGCACTGCTTCAGCGTCAAGTCTTCGACCTGTGCTTCCTCGACCTGCGCTTGGGTGAAGACAATGGCCTCGATGTGCTGGCCCAAATGCGCATTCAGGCGCCGTGGATGAGGGTGGTGATCGTCACCGCACACTCGGCCGTGGATACTGCCGTGGATGCGATTCAGGCCGGTGCCGCCGACTATCTGGTCAAGCCTTGCAGCCCCGACCAATTGCGCCTGGCCACCGCCAAGCAACTGGAAGTACGGCAACTGTCGGCACGTCTGGAAGCCCTGGAAGGCGAAGTGCGCAAACCCAAGGATGGCCTGGACTCTCACAGCCCGGCGATGAAAGTCGTGCTCGAAACCGCCCGCCAGGTGGCCAGCACCGATGCCAATATTTTGATTCTCGGCGAGTCCGGTACCGGTAAAGGCGAACTGTCCCAAGCCATTCACGGCTGGAGCAAGCGCGCGAAGAAATCCTGCATCACGATCAACTGCCCGTCCCTGACCGCCGAACTCATGGAAAGCGAGCTCTTCGGCCACAGCCGTGGCGCGTTCACCGGAGCCAGCGAAAGCACTTTGGGGCGAGTCAATCAGGCCGATGGCGGGACGCTGTTTCTTGACGAGATCGGCGATTTTCCGTTGGTTTTGCAACCTAAACTGCTGCGTTTCATCCAGGATAAAGAATACGAACGGGTGGGCGACCCGGTCACCCGCCGCGCCGATGTGCGCATCCTCGCGGCCACTAACCAGAACCTCGAAGACATGGTCCGCGATGGCCGTTTCCGCGAAGACCTGCTCTACCGCCTGAACGTGATCACCCTGCACCTGCCGCCACTGCGCGAGCGCAGGGAGGATATTCTGAACCTGGCCGATCGCTTTCTGGCCCGTTTCGTCAAGGAATACGCGCGTCCGGCTCGGGGCTTCAGCGACGAAGCCCGTGACGCGCTGCTCGGCTACCGCTGGCCGGGGAACATTCGCGAACTGCGCAACGTTGTGGAGCGGGCAAGCATCATTTGTCCACAGGAACGGGTCGAGATCAGTCACTTGGGCATGGCTGAAACCCCGGTCAACAACGCACCTCGCATCGGCGCTGCGCTGAGTCTGGATGAATTGGAAAAAGCCCACATCGGAGCGGTCCTCGCCACTGCAGATACGCTGGACCAGGCCGCCAAGACCCTGGGTATCGATGCCTCGACGTTGTACCGAAAACGCAAGCAGTACAACTTGTGAGCAGTCTCCGATGAGACTGGCGATGAAGTTGCGCACGCGGCTGTTTCTGAGTATTTCCGCACTGATCACCGTGGCGTTGCTTGGGCTGTTGCTCGGGCTGGTCAGCGTGATGCAGATGGCGAGTTCCCAGGAAGCGCTGATTCGCAATAATTTCGTCACGCTCGACCTGGGACTTAAATTGCGTCAGACCTTGGGCGATCAGCTGATGATCATGCTCAGCGAGAAGCCGGATCCTGCAGCGTTCGAGGCGTCCAAGCAGCATTATTTCCAGTTGCTTGACGACGGCATTGTCCATGCCCAGGCTGGCGATGAGCGCCAGTTCGGTTTCGAACAGGCCAAGACTGACTACTTGAGCTTTCTGCAGGAATACGACCTGTCACGTGACTCGACACAGGTGTTGAGTGGCAACAAAGAACTCACCGAAAAATTCAATGCGCTACTCAATGGTTTGATCGTCGAGCAACAGCGTGCGCTGGATAACATCAATGCCACCGAACGGCAGGCTCGGGAGAGGGCGCTGCTGATTGCCGGCCTGCTCGGGCTGGTGGGGTTGGCGGTGCTGATCATCGGCTTCGTCACCGCCCACGCTATCGCTCGACGTTTTGGTGAGCCGATCGAGGCCCTGGTCCAGGCGGCAGACAACATCGGTCAAGGCAATTTCGAAGTGACGCTACCGATTTCCTCGGCCGTGGAAATGAACCAGCTGACCAAGCGCTTCGGGATCATGGCCGAGGCCCTGCGTGAGCATCAGGCCACCAATATCGATGAACTGCTCGCCGGCCAGCAGCGTTTGCAGGCCGTGCTCGACAGCATCGACGATGGGCTGTTGATGATTGACCACGATGGCCGTTTGGAACACCTCAACCCAGTGGCGCAGCGTCAGTTGGGTTGGGACAGCGATCGTCTCGGTGAAGGTCTGGGTACGGCGCTTGAGCGTCCCGAACTCGATGATCAGCTGCAACTGGTGCTGCGCGGCGGCACCCTGGAGCGGGCGCCTGAGGACCTGAGTATCGAAGTCGACGGTGAGTCGCGGTTGCTGACCTTTAGCCTGACGCCGGTCAGCCATACACAGGGTCATATTCTCGGCGCCGTGATGGTGCTGCATGACGTCACCGAACAGCGGGCGTTTGAGCGGGTGCGCAGCGAGTTCGTGCTGCGCGCCTCCCATGAATTGCGAACGCCGGTTACCGGGATGCACATGGCGTTCGGTCTGTTCCGAGAGCGCGCGCACTTTGCCAAGGACTCGCGTGAAGCTGATCTGCTGGACACCGTGAATGAAGAGATGCAGCGCTTGATGCAGTTGATCAACGACTTGCTGAACTTCTCCCGCTACCAGAACGGATTGCAGAAACTCACATTGGCGCCGTGCTCCATCGAGGATTTGCTGGAGCAGGCCCGGGCACGTTTTACCGGCCCGGCAGAAGAGCAGGGCATCGACCTGTTGGTGGAAGTGCAAGGGCCATTGCCGCGATTGCAGGCCGATCAGCCGCAGCTGGACCGGGTACTCGATAACCTGATCGACAACGCGTTGCGCCATACCGCTTCCGGCGGGCAAATACGTTTGCAGGCTCGACGCCATGGGGAACGAGTGATTATCAGCGTCGAGGACAACGGCGAAGGCATTGCCTATGGCCAGCAGGGGCGGATTTTCGAACCCTTTGTACAGGTCGGTCGCAAGAAGGGTGGTGCCGGGCTCGGTCTGGCACTGTGCAAGGAAATCGTGCAGTTGCACGGCGGTCGGATGGGTGTTTATTCGCGGCCGGGGCAGGGTACTCAGTTCTATATGGCGCTGTCGGTTTAAGCCGCAGCCGCTTCAGGCTTCGTCATCGAGACGTCGGGCAGCCAATCGGCGACCACGGGTAATCAGCTCGATGAACTGCACCGCACTCAACGCACGGGCGAATAGCCAACCCTGACCGAACTTCACGCCTTCACTGCTCAGAAGCGCCGCCTGGGATTCAAGTTCGATGCCCTCGGCAATCACCTTGAGTTGCAGGGCCTGGGCCATGTGAATGATGTGCGGGGCGACACCGCTACTTGCAGCGTCATGACCCAGCGCATCGATAAACGCCTTGTCGATTTTCAGGCAATCGACTGGCAGGGTTTGCAGATAGGCGAGGCTGCAATAGCCGGTGCCAAAGTCATCAATCAGCACTTGATGCCCGACATCCCGCAAGGCTTGCAGGTTTTCCCGGGCTACCACGACATCGATCAATCCCCGCTCGGTGACCTCAAAGGCAATTTGCTTTGCCGCGACGCGGTGCAAGGTCAGCAGGCGCGCC
The DNA here is from genome assembly GCF_900187425.1 of Pseudomonas sp. Irchel s3h14. Taxonomy (GTDB): domain Bacteria; phylum Pseudomonadota; class Gammaproteobacteria; order Pseudomonadales; family Pseudomonadaceae; genus Aquipseudomonas. The sequence goes on along the minus strand of NZ_FYDJ01000001.1, from coordinate 66,801 downwards.
ATGACTTGGCCGATACGCGGCACCATGACGTCGCAGGCCGCCAGGTTGACCGAGATGTACAGTTGCGGATTGGCCCGCAACAATTGACCCAGCTGCTCAAGCAGGCGTTGCAGGACGAAGTCGGTCATCTGGCGGATCTGGCCGGTGTTCTCCGCCATCGGAATAAACAGGTCGGGGCTGGTCAGGGTTCCGTCCGGCCTTCGCCAGCGCAGCAAGGCTTCTGCCCCGACACAGTGGCGGCTGTCGAGGTCGAAGATCGGCTGATACAGCACCTGCAATTCGCCTCGCCGTATGGCGCCACTCAGTTCGGCGTCCAGCGACTGTCGCTGGCGCACGAGTAAAAGCACCAAAAAACCCACGCATAAGGCGAGTGCCAGGCTGGCCGGCAGCAACCACCACCAGACAGCGGGCACATGCATACCGGTGCGCGGGCTGATCAGCACCAATTGGTATTCCGGATTGTTGGTGGGCATGCGGTAAATCAAGCGGGAATGCGTCACTTGTAGCGCGTCGAGGCTTTTCGGGGGCCAGGGTTCGGTGGGTGGCCAGGCCTGCGAGACACCCAGTACCGGAATCGCGCGCGTACCGTGGTCGAGCACCACCAGCAGGCTGCTTCCCGGTGGCAAGTCGACCATGTCGGTCAAATGCCCGCGAGACGTAGCGACACGAAAATTGCCGCGTCCGAGCATCAGCGCGGCGCGGTTTTCATCGGGTTCGGTGGTGGTGTTCAGCCAGTAGCTGTAGGTCGGCCCCTTGATGTCTGGCGGTCTTATCATCGACAGCCCTTCCTGGCGGGGGCGGTTGGAACAGATCCGCGAGGCGTCCATATAAGCGGCTTCGTAAACGAAACGGTAATTGAAGCTGACCTGTTGCAAGGTCGCGATCATTTCGTCATCGCAGCCGCGTAATGGCTGGGCTTCCAGGTCGTCGAGGCTTTCACGCAACTGTCCGAAAAGTTGCTCCAGACGAGCAAGGAAGCGCTCGCCCTGGGCATTCATTTCTTCACTTTCGCTCTGCTCGACTTGATGCATGGCCACGAACAGGCTGCCGGCCATCAGAAGTGTCGCGCTCAAGGCAGCAGCCAGTATCGCCAAAAACCAAGGGCGAAAGAACCAACTACGAAGTGTCTCTCGAGCAGCAGGCATAGGGAATATCCGAAGAATTACCAATGAGTTATAGCTGCTGATTGGAAAAAAGCCCTGACCGTCGGGCGGGCGTCATTATTTTGTCTGGTTCAAGACTTGTAGAAGCGCCGCGGTTTGCGCATCTGGTGTGCCATCGAAACGTGTCGGTCGGAAATGCAGCTGGAAAGCCGCAATCACATGACGTGTCGCAACATCCAGTTCGCCGGTTTGCGGGGTGGGATAACCCGCGCGGGCCAGCTGTGCCTGAAACCAGCTGATGGTTGGCAGTTGTACTTCGAACTGTGCTTGCTGACGCGTTACGGCCTGCTCGTTCGGCCAGATTCCCAGGCCTTCGGCAGCCAGACGCTTCCAGGGGAACAGCGGCCCCGGATCAAGCTTGCGCATCGGGGCGATGTCGCTGTGGCCGATGATGCTGCGGGGATTGATGGCGTAACGCTTGCTGATGTCCTTGAGCAGGACGATCAGGGACTGGACCTGGTCTTCGCTATAGGGGTACCAAAGGCGCCCGGTCGGGGTGTCTTTAAAGCCCGGATTGACGATTTCAATGCCAATGGAGCTGGAGTTCAACCAGGTCCGGCCTTGCCATTCGCTTTCCCCTGCGTGCCAGGCCCGCAGATTTTCATCCATCAGCTTGTAGATGGTGGCGCCCTTGTCGTCGCCAATCAGGTAGTGGCTGCTGACGTCGCCATGGGTCAGCAGTTGCAGCGAGCGTTCCAGTGACGCGGAGGTGTAGTGCACCACCACGAACTGAATGCGGCTGTCGTAATTGGCTGAAGGGTGACGGGTGTCGAACCGGGGGCCGCTGGCACAACCGGCCAACAGAATCAGCGACACGATGAGAGATAGATATTTCATGGCAGAAGGCAATACACGCAAGACAGTAATGCAACAGTGTAACGTACTGCCTTGCGCGCAGATGGCCCACGCGAAGTTTTAAACAAAATGGAACAATTGCCCGTCAGCCCAGTGCGATTTGGTTACGGCCGGCATGTTTCGCGCGATATAGGGCCTGATCGGCTCTTTTAAGGACCAGATCGCTATGTTCACCGGGCTTGAATGCAGTCAAGCCCATGGAAATGGTGATGGTGACCGGCTCGCCCTTGAAGTGGAAAGGGCAGGCTTCGATCGATGCACGCAGCTTTTCCAGCAGTTTCGCACCAGCAGTTGGCGCTGTGTCTGGCATCAACAGGACAAACTCCTCACCGCCGAACCGGGCAATGAAATCCGTCCCGCGCAGGCGCTTGCGTAGCACGCTGGCGATGATTTTCAAGACTTTGTCGCCCGCCAGGTGACCATAGTTATCGTTGATGCGTTTGAAATGGTCGAGGTCGAGCATGGCCAGCAACAGGGTGTTGCCGTGTTGCTGCCATTGGTTGATTTCGTGATCCAGCCGTTCGCTCCAGGCTGCCCGGTTGGGCAGGCCGGTGAGCGGGTCGATCAGCGCCTTCTGACGCTGCTCTTCAAGATGCTCGCGGTAGCCCAGGGCTTCCTGCTCCATGTGCGCAACGCGTTCGGCCAGACCATGGAGGCGGGCCGCGACTTCCTGCTCGCGCTCGTTACGCTGCTTCTGGTGCTGGTCCATGGTGCCGAGCAGGCCTTCCAGATGGTTTTCCAGGACGTGCTTGAGATCGTCCAGGTCGGCGGCTTCCTGCATGCTGCTCTGCAAGCCGTCGACCTGCTCGCGGATCTGCGTGTCCATCTCGCGTGCGGCGGAACGGTTGTCGGCATGGCCTTCGCTGGCGGCTTGCAAGTTGCTTTGGAACGACTCGAGGCGTTCGTTTAGCTGTTGCAAGTAGGCTTCGAATTCATGTTGGCCACTGTCGGTGATTGCCAGCATCAAGGTTGCCAGATCGTCGAGGATTGGCAGTAGTTCGTACCAGTTCAAACCGTTTTGCAGGCGATCACGCATCGCTTCGGCTTGCGGACGATGACGCTCGGGCAGCGTCAGGTCGTCGAGCAGGCCCAGTAACGTGTCTTCGATATGCTTGGCCACCGAGCTGTAGGACGGCTCGGGTGAGTCCGGCAGGGCGTAGAGAGCATCCGGCTCGGATTGTTCAGTATCTACGGCGGCCAACACCTCGGCCATGGCCGGGGGTAATGGCAGGCTGTCGAGATAGACCACCGGGGTCAGTTCGTCGGGATTGATTGCCGGTTGAGCCCGTATTTCTGGCTCGATGATTGATGGCGCGGGTTCTTCTGGATGTTCTATGTCCGGTTGCGGTTGCGTCTCTGGAGTCTGGGCGCGTGCTCGCTCCGGCTCGAGCACCGGCGGGACAAACGCTACAACTGCAGGAGAAGGCGCTGCTGCGGGCGGAGTCTCGATTGTCGGTGGCTCGGATGCAGTCGCGGGCGCGGCAACTTGTGTGACCGCCACTTGCGGCTTATCGATTTTTGGTGCGAGATCGACGGTTACCTGTGATGTCTCGGCATGAGGCACAGCAACCGCTTCGGCATGCAGCAGGGTGGGCGTCGGAACAGTGCCGGGGACAACCTGTAATGCCGCTTCATCCGCTTCACGGCTACCAAACAGCCGCTGCAGCAAACCAGGGCGGCCGGGTTCCGCCGGGTTTTCAAGCTGATTCAGGGCTTTGCCTTGCAGACCGCTCAGTTCGCTGAGCAGCAACGGAATTTCGCGCGCCTGCCCGACTCTTGCCTCCAGATGCTTGGCGAAGTTTTTCAGCGGCCGGCTTATTTCCCGGGGCAGCGGTAATGTTTGCAGCTGTGAGACCAGCGCGGTCAATGCAGCGCTGGTCTGATTGATCCGGGTTTCCCGGCGTTGTTCGGAGTCGAGCACGGCTTTTTCCAGCCGCGGAAGCAGGGCGGCCAGGCCGGCGTCCATGTCGTCGGTGCGCACGACTTCACGCATTTCCTTCATGCATTGGTCAACGACGCGGTCGGTGCCCTCGGCTGCCAGCGTGCTGCGCACCAGGCCACGACGCAGCAGGTCGAGCCGGGCGTCCCAGCGACGTTCGAGCTTTTCCTGTTGTTCGATGCTTTTGAGGTATTTCTCTTTCCAGCGCTGTGCTTCGTCGCTCATTCATGGGATCCGCGAGGGGCAGGACTCAACGCGGGCAATGCATCGGCCGTGAGCGAACCCGGCAGACGAATCTCTACCGCGACCGGCAGGTGATCGGAAATGGGTTGTGCCAGCACCTCGACCTTTTCAAGGGTCAGGGTGGGGCTCAGCAGAATATGGTCCAGACAGCGCTGCGGGCGCCAGCTAGGGAACGTCGCTTCCAGTTGCGGCGCGAGCAGGCCGAGGTCACGCAACGGGGAGTTTTGCAGCAAGTCACTGGCATGGGTATTCATGTCGCCCATCAGCACCTGGTGTTTATAGCCGCCGATCAACTCGCGGATGTAAGCCAGTTGCATGCTGCGGGCGCGAGCGCCCAGTGCCAGGTGCATCATGACCACCACCAGCGCCTCAGGACCTTCGCCAAAGCGCACCAGAATCGCCCCGCGACCTTTGGGCCCCGGTAGCGGATGATCTTCAATCGCCCACGGGCGCAGGCGGCTGAGCACACCATTGCTGTGCTGGCCGAGGCGTCCGAGATTGCGATTGAGTTGTTGATACCAGTAGGGGAATGCGCCGAGATGGGCCAGGTGTTCGACCTGGTTGACGTAGCCTGATCGCAAGCTGCCGCCATCGGCCTCCTGCAAGGCGACCAGATCGAAGTCGCCCAGCAGATTGCCGATCTTTTGCAAGTTGTCGGCACGCCCGGTGTGCGGCAACAGATGCTGCCAGCCCCGGGTCAGGTAGTGGTGATAGCGCTCGGTACTGATGCCGACCTGGATATTGAAACTGAGCAAGCGCAGACGACTGTCTGCGGGCAGGCCCGTCGATTCCAGATGATGTTCGTTGACCCGCGGATCATGCAGGCCAACGACGCGTTCAGTGCCCCAGCGGCGCATGGCAGTCGCCGCGCTTAGTTGGCAGCAGCCTTGTTAGCCGCTCGCTCTTTGTCGATCAGCTTGTCGGCCAGTTGCAATGCTTGCTCGGCGCCGCCGGCAGAGCCCACGTCGAAGCGATACTTGCCGTTGACGATCATGGTCGGAACGCCGGAGATTTCATATTTCTTGGCCAGTTCGCGGGCTTTGTTGATTTGGCCCTTGATTGCGAAGGAGTTGTAGGTGGCCAGGAACTTGTCCTTGTCGATGCCCTGGGTGGCGACGAACTCGGCCATCTCTTCAGGCGTGGTCAGGCGCTTTTTTTCGACCTGGATCGCTTCGAATACCGCCGAGTGAACCTTGCTTTCGACGCCCATGGCTTCGAGAGTCAGGAACAATTGACCGTGAATGTCCCAGGCACCGCCGAACATCGCTGGAATGCGCACGAAGTTCACATCCGATGGCAGCTTTTCAGCCCAAGGATTGACTTTTGGTTCGAAAGCGTAGCAGTGCGGGCAGCCGTACCAGAACAGCTCCACCACTTCGATCTTGCCAGGTACAGCTACCGGGACGGGATTGGTCAGTTCGACATAAGGCGCTGCGGGTGCTTCAGCCGCTTGGGCGGTCATGCCGAACAGGCTGGCAGCGACGAGTGCGGCGCTGATGATCAGATTACGCATGCTTTACTCCTGGACAATTTTGGTCGCCTCGCGCGACCTGTTTTCAGACAGGTCCTGACGGGCTTGAGTTCTGTAGTGTAACGGCAGCGGCCACAAAAAAGGGCGGCCAAGGCCACCCTTTTTATGCTTGCACCGACGGATTAATCGAGCGTTAACGTTGCAGGAGGTGTACACCTCGCATAACGCCCGATTCGTCGGTCTTAGTGCAGACCTTGAATGTAGCTGGACACCGCTGCGATATCTTCGTCGCTCAGCTTTTTGGAGATGCTCTGCATCGGCTTGGTGTCGCCATCGTTGGTGCGGCCGGCCTCTTCCTTGCGGAAGTCGGTCAGTTGCTTGGCGATGTATTGAGCGTGCTGGCCGCCCAGGTGCGGGAAGCCGGCAGCAGCGTTGCCCTTGCCGTCTGGAGAGTGGCAACCGGTGCAGGCCGGCAGGCCCTTGGCCAGATCGCCGCCGCGGAACAGTGCTTCACCGCGAGAAACGACTTTCGGGTCGGCGGCGCCCACGCTGCCTTTCTGACTGGCGAAGTAGGCTGAGATATCGGCCAGGTCCTGATCGCTCAGGTTGGTCAGCAGGCCGGTCATTTCCAGTACCGTGCGTTTGCCGGACTTGATGTCGTGTAGCTGCTTGTTCAGATAACGCTCGCCCTGGCCTGCCAGTTTCGGAAAGTTAGGCGCCATACTGTTGCCATCCGGGCCATGACAGGCGCCACATACTGCGGCTTTCGCCTGACCAGCAGTCGCATCACCTGCAGCATGGGCAATGCCGGAGATCCCCACGGTCAACAGCAGACTCACGATCAATTTGTTCATCAGCTAATCCAACTACGGCTAAGGGTTAAAGAGTTATGGACCGGGATCACTCGCTCATCCACTGGATGATTGCTTGGTAATCCTCGGCACTGCAGTCCATGCACAAACCACGCGGCGGCATCGCCTTGAAACCCTGGGTCACGTGTTGCACCAGCGTCTCCATACCTTTCGCCAACCTCGGCGTCCAAGCTTCCTGATCGCCCTTTTTGGGCGCCATGGGTAGTTGGCCGGAATGACAGGCACCACAAACACGGTTGTACACAGCTTCCGCATCCTGTGTAGCCTGAGCGCTGTAAAGCGGCATCAAGACACCGGCAGCTAGCAGCCATTTCGTCATAAAACGACCTTTTCAGGGTTGAGAGCGTTCTGCGTTCTAGTGCGCAATCAAGGTCAATCGCTCTCGTGAACTTCATCCTACGCTGGGACAAAGCGCACACAAAATCTGCGGCATTATATACTGGCGTCACTGAAACGGAAACGACACTGCTCGCCGCGTCCATTCCCGGCGCCGCCCACATCGGAAATCCCATGCAACTCAAGAACCCCATCCTCGGCCTGTGCCAACAGTCCACCTTCATGCTCAGCGCTGCCAAAGTCGATCAATGTCCCGACGACGAAGGCTTTGAAGTGGCCTTCGCCGGGCGTTCCAACGCCGGCAAGTCCAGTGCGCTGAACACTTTGACGCACGCCAGCCTTGCGCGGACCTCGAAAACTCCGGGTCGCACACAGCTCTTGAACTTCTTCAAGCTAGACGATGATCGTCGTCTGGTCGACCTGCCGGGGTACGGTTACGCGAAAGTGCCTATCCCGTTGAAGCTGCACTGGCAGCGTCACCTGGAAGCCTATCTGGGTGGTCGTGAGAGTTTGAAGGGGCTGATTTTGATGATGGACATCCGTCATCCAATGACTGACTTCGACCTGCTGATGCTCGACTGGGCTGTCGCCAGCGGCATGCCGATGCACATTTTGCTGACCAAAGCCGACAAGCTGACCTACGGCGCGGCGAAAAACGTCCTGCTCAAGGTTCAGGCAGACATCCGCAAGGGTTGGGGAGATGCGATCAGCATCCAGCTGTTCTCGGCGCCAAAACGCATGGGCCTGGAAGACGCCTACACTGTACTGGCGGGCTGGATGGAACTGGCGGACAAGGGCGCCGAGCTCGCGGAGTAAGCTCATTTACAAAAACCGCGGGCAAAAAAAACCCCGGACTTCTTATGGGGAGGGGGAAGTTCCGGGGTTCAAGTTCCGGACCGCTAGGGCGGGGTCCAGATATCTGCCAACACTTAACACAACATTAGGAGCATCGAAGGGCTTCACCACCCATTCAGTAACTCTGAGTGGCGATTCAGGCGATTAGTTCAGAATTTTTTAAAAAGCCTTTGGAATAGGCCGTCGAATTTTCCGAACTATAGAGCCCTTTGGCCTTCTGCCGCGGCACTATGCCGCAGCAGAAAACGCCTTTTCAGACGGCTCAGTGAGCCTCATCCCAATTATTTCCTACACCAACCTCTACCAACAGCGGCACATCAAGCTTCGCTGCGTCGCTCATGTGCACGCGAATTTCATCGCGGACCTGGTCGACCAAATCTTCACGCACTTCCAGAACCAGTTCATCGTGCACCTGCAGGATGACTTTGGCGTCGAGGCCTGATGCTGTCAGCCAGCTATCCACGGCAATCATGGCTTTCTTGATGATGTCCGCCGCCGTGCCTTGCATCGGGGCGTTGATCGCCGTGCGTTCGGCACCTTTGCGCAGGGCCGGGTTTTTCGCGTTGATTTCTGGCAGGTACAAACGACGACCAAAGATGGTTTCGACGAAACCTTGTTCGGCGGCCTGTGCGCGGGTGCGTTCCATGTATTCCAGCACGCCTGGGTAACGGGCGAAGTAACGGTCGATGTAGGCCTGGGATTGCTTGCGATCAACACCAATCTGTTTGGCCAGGCCAAACGCGCTCATTCCGTAGATCAAGCCGAAGTTGATCGCCTTGGCGCTGCGCCGTTGGTCGGTGGTGACGTCCGCCAGTTCAACCCCGAAGACTTCCGCAGCAGTGGCTTTGTGCACGTCCAGATCGTTGCGGAACGCGTGCAGCAACCCTTCGTCCTTGGCCAGGTGAGCCATGATTCGCAGTTCGATTTGCGAATAGTCCGCTGCCAGCAGCTTGTAGCCTTTTGGCGCGACGAACGCCTGACGAATCCGACGCCCTTCAGCGGTGCGGATCGGAATGTTCTGCAGGTTTGGATCACTGGACGACAAACGCCCGGTCGCCGCGACGGCCTGATGATAAGAGGTATGAATTCGCCCGGTGCGCGGGTTGATCTGCTCTGGCAGGCGATCGGTGTAGGTACTTTTCAGCTTGCTCATCGAGCGGTACTGCATCAGCACTTTGGGCAGCGGGAAATCCTGTTCGGCCAGTTCCGCCAGCACGGCTTCGGCGGTGGACGCCTGGCCCTTGGCGGTTTTGCTGAGGATCGGCAGGCCGAGTTTTTCGTACAGGATCACGCCTAATTGCTTCGGCGAGCCAAGGTTGAATTCTTCCCCGGCGATGGCAAATGCCTCACGCTCGAGGGCGACCATTTTCTCGCCCAGCTCAACGCTCTGAATGCCCAGCAGGTTGGCATCGACCAGCGCGCCTTGGCGTTCGATCCGTGCCAGAACCGGCACCAGCGGCATTTCGATTTCGCTCAGGACCTTGCTCAGGCTCGGGATGGCATTGAGCTTTTCCAGCAGGGTTTGATGCAGGCGCAGCGTGACGTCGGCGTCTTCGGCGGCGTAAGGTCCGGCCAGTTCCAGGGAGATCTGATCAAATGTCAGCTGTTTGGCACCCTTGCCGGCGATGTCCTGAAAACTGGTGGTGGTGTGATTCAGGTACTTGAGCGCCAGGCTGTCCATGTCGTGGCGGGTCGCGGTGGAGTCCAGTACGTAGGATTCGAGCATCGTGTCGAAAGCGACGCCTTGTACGGTGATGCCGCAGCTCTGATCGCCACCGATGGCGCAGTTGGCCAGGATGTTCATGTCGAACTTGGCGTGCTGGCCAACCTTGAGTTTGCTCGGGTCTTCCAAAATCGGCTTCAGCGCGCGCAGCACGGTGTCGCGATCGAGCTGATCCGGCACGCCCATGTAGGAATGGGTCAGCGGGATGTAGGCCGCTTCGTTGGCTTGTACAGCGAAAGACAGGCCCACCAGTTGCGCCTGCTGCGCATCGATGCCAGTGGTTTCAGTGTCGAAGGCAATCAGCTTGGCGTCGTTGAGCTTCTTCAGCCACAGGTCGAAATCAGCCTGGGTGAGGATGGTGGTGTACTTGAGTTCGGTATCGACGGCCGCTTCTTCAGCCACTGGAGCGACGACTTCCTGGCCGGAACGCTTGGCGTCGCGCTGGTTCTCTTCGAACCAGCTCTTGAACTCAAGCAGGGTGTAGAGCTCGGCGAGCTTGTCGTGATCCGGCTTGCCCATTTGCAGGTCGTCGAGGCCGATATCCAGCGGCACGTCGATCTTGATGGTTGCCAATTGATAGGAGAGAAACGCCATCTCCTTGTGCTCTTCGAGCTTGGCCGGCAGGGTTTTGGCCCCGCGAATCGGCAGGGTCGGGACGATGTCGAGCTGCGCATAGAGCTCGGTCAGGCCGCCGTTCACGCCGACCAACAGGCCGGAAGCGGTCTTCGGACCAATGCCCGGAACGCCCGGAATGTTGTCGGAAGAATCGCCCATGAGTGCCAGGTAATCGATGATCTGCTCGGGAGCGACGCCGAATTTCTCCTTCACGCCCTCCACGTCCAGCGCGCTACCGGTCATGGTATTGACCAAGGTAATGTGGCCGTCGACCAGCTGCGCCATGTCCTTGTCGCCGGTGGAGATCACCACCGGACGGTCGGCCGCTGCGCTGCTGCGGGCCAGGGTGCCGATCACGTCATCGGCTTCAACGCCTTCGACGCACAGGAGCGGGAAGCCCAGGGCGATCACGCTCTGGTGCAGCGGCTCGATCTGAACACGCATGTCGTCGGGCATGCTCGGGCGGTTGGCCTTGTATTCGGCGTACATGTCATCGCGAAATGTCCCACCCTTGGCGTCGAACACCACGGCGAACGGACTTTCCGGATACTGCTTGCGCAGGCTCTTGAGCATGTTCAATACGCCCTTGACCGCACCGGTCGGCAGGCCTTTGGACGTGGTCAGCGGTGGGAGGGCGTGAAAGGCGCGGTACAGGTAAGAAGAACCGTCCACCAGGACGAGGGGGGCTTGGCTCATGAGCAGGATCAACCTTTTCGGCGGGTCCGGCGCTAGAATAGCGGGACCGTTGACGACAAAGGGACAAGGTTATCATGCGCACACTAAATCGCCTGTTGCTGGCTGGGTTGTTTGCATCCGTTCCGTTGGCCGTCATGGCGGCGGACGATGCACCGACACCGGAGCCGGAAGTCACCATCCGCACGGAAGGGGATAAAACCATCCAGGAGTACCGTCAAAACGGTTTCCTGTATGCGATCAAGGTCACACCGAAGGGCGCACCACCGTATTTTCTAGTGCGTGCGGACGGGACAGATGCAAACTTCATCCGCTCGGATCAGCCGGATATGCTGATTCCGTCATGGAAGATCTTTGAGTGGAAGTAGTTTCTTAATTTCAATCGGCGCTGGCTCAAGCAGCGGCGCCCGTACTGGCAGTTCAAACATGTCTGTGTTCACCCCGCTGGCTCGGCCCGAGCTGGAAACCTTTCTCGCCCCTTACGGGCTCGGCCGCCTGCTTGATTTCCAGGGGATTGCCGCCGGTAGCGAAAACACCAATTTCTTCATCAGCCTGGAGCAGGGCGAATTTGTCCTGACCCTGATTGAGCGTGGTCCGGTTCAGGAAATGCCGTTCTTCATAGAACTGCTCGACGTGCTGCATGACGCCGACCTGCCAGTGCCTTATGCCTTGCGCACCACCGACGGCGTCGCCTTGCGCGAACTGGCCGGCAAACCTGCGCTGTTGCAGCCACGTCTGGCGGGCAAGCACATCAAGGAAGCCAATGCGCAGCATTGCGCTCAGGTGGGCGAGTTGCTCGGCCATCTGCACCTTGCGACCCAGGCCAACATGATCAAGCGCAAGACCGATCGCGGCCTGGACTGGATGCTGGAAGAGGGCACGCAGTTGCTGTCGTACCTCAATGCCGAGCAAAGCGATCTGCTGCAACGGGCGCTGGACGAAATCACACAGCAGAAGACGAAAATTCTGGCGCTGCCGCGAGCCAATATCCACGCCGACCTGTTCCGCGATAACGCGATGTTCGAAGGCACCCACCTGACCGGGTTGATCGACTTCTACAACGCGTGTTCGGGGCCGATGCTCTACGACGTGGCGATTGCCTTGAACGACTGGTGTTCGGACGAGAGCGGGTTGATCGACGGGCCGCGGGCGAGGGCGTTGCTCGGCGCTTATGCAGCGCTGCGACCGTTCACGGCGGCTGAGGCGGAGTTGTGGCCGACCATGCTGCGGGTGGCGTGCGTACGGTTCTGGTTGTCGCGGTTGATCGCCGCCGAGTCGTTTGCCGGGCAGGACGTGCTGATTCACGATCCGATGGAGTTTCAGCAGCGTCTGGCGCAGCGGCAGAAGGTCAGCACCCCGCTGCCGTTCGCCCTCTAAAAGCTTCGCGAGCAAGTCGAATCGTCGCACCGCCGCTCCCACACTGGATCTCCTGTGCACACAAATTCCGTGGCCGACTGAGATCCAATGTGGGAGCGGGCTTGCTCGCGAATGGTGGCGCCACAAATGTCTGAGTTACAACGACTCCAGGCACCCAGCCAAATCATTCCCCAACTTCTCCAGCACCTGCTCATACCCCTGAGCGGTCGCCGGCGTGTACCCGCCCAGCGCGTCCAGTTCCGCCAGCTTCACCGGCAGACCTGCCACCAGGGTTTCCGCCAGGCGCGGACGCAGAGGCGGTTCGCTGAACACGCAGGTTTTGCCGACTTCCTGCAATCGAGTGCGCATCGCCGCGACGTGCTGGGCGCCGGGTTGGACCTCGGCGGCGACGCTGAATACGCCAGCGTGCTTGAGGCCGTAGGCGTCTTCAAAGTAGTCGAAGGCCTCGTGGAACACGAAGTACGGTTTGCCCGCGATGCCGGCCAGACGCGCCTTCAAGCGAAGATCCATTGCATCCAGACGCTCATCGAACGCCTTGAGGTTGCTCTGATAACGCGCGGCATTGGCCGGATCGGCTGCACTCAGGTCTGCGGCCATTTTTGTGGCGATGACGCGGGCGTTGACCGGCGAAAGCCACAAGTGTGCGTCCAGGCTACCGGGGCGGTGATCGTGATCATGCTCGTCGGCTTCTTCAGCGTGGGAGTGGCTATCTTCGGCGAAATGTCGCAGTTTCAGGCCCGGTAAATCCTGCACGGCGACGCTGGGCAGCGTACGACCATTCAGCACGCGGGGCAGGAAACCTTCCATGCTCGGACCGATCCAGTACACCAGATCCACCGATTGCACCTTCCGTACGTCGGAAGGGCGCAAGGCGTAGTTATGCGGGGAGGCGCCGGGCGGCAGCAAGACTTCCGGTATCGCAACACCGTCCTGCACCGCCGCGGCGATCAGCTGCAGAGGCTTGATACTGGTGAGAACTTTGACTTCGGCGTGAGCTGAACCCATCAGCAGAAAACTTGCGACAAATGCGACAAAGATAGAAAAAAGTCGGGACACGATGACCACTCGAAGAGGCGAGAACGGGTAACATAATAACGTCTCTCACAAAACTCGTCGCCGCTCATGCCTAAAACACCGATTGCCAGCCGTCCCCACGACCACTCTCATTGCGTCCATAGCGCATTGTCTGAGGCCGATGTTCTGTGCGCACGTCAAGGCCTGCGCCTGACCGCCTTGCGCCGGCGGGTGCTGGAACTGGTATGGCAAAGCCACAAACCGTTGGGTGCCTACGACATTCTCGCGGTACTCAGCGAGCAGGACGGTCGCCGTGCGGCGCCACCAACCGTGTACCGTGCGCTGGATTTCCTGCTGGAAAACGGCCTCGTACACCGCATCTCCTCACTGAACGCCTTCGTCGGCTGCAATCACCCGGGACACGCCCACCAGGGCCAGTTCCTGATTTGCCGCGAATGCCACGCCGCCATCGAGCTCGAACAGAAATCCATCAGTGACGCGATCATCAGTAGCGCCAAGGATGTCGGATTTGTCGTCGAGGGCCAGACCGTTGAAGTGGTCGGCCTCTGCTCGGGTTGCCAGGGGGTTTGATGAGCAACGCGCTGATCCGCCTCGAGCAGGTTGCTGTCACCTTTGCCGGGCAAAACGTGCTGGATAACATCGAGCTGAGTGTCGAGCCGGGGCAGATCGTCACCCTGATCGGCCCGAACGGCGCCGGCAAGACCACGCTGGTGCGCGCTGTACTCGGTCTGTTGAAACCGGACAGCGGCAGTGTGTGGCGCAAGCCGAAACTGCGGGTTGGTTACATGCCGCAAAAACTTCACGTCGATCCGACGCTGCCGCTGTCGGTGCTGCGCTTCTTGCGTCTGGTGCCGGGAGTGGACCGCGCCATGGCCTTGGCGGCACTCAAGGAAGTCGGCGCCGAACAGGTGATCGATAGCCCGGTGCAAAGTGTTTCCGGTGGCGAAATGCAGCGGGTGCTGCTGGCCCGGGCATTGCTGCGTGAGCCGGAACTGCTGGTGCTCGACGAACCTGTGCAAGGCGTCGATGTGGCCGGTCAGGCTGAGCTCTACAGCCTGATCACACGATTGCGCGACCGCCACGGCTGCGGCGTGTTGATGGTGTCCCACGATCTGCACCTGGTGATGAGCACCACCGACCAGGTGGTCTGCCTCAACCGTCACGTCTGCTGCTCCGGGCACCCTGAGCAGGTCAGCGGTGATCCGGCTTTCGTCGAGCTGTTCGGAAAGAACGCACAAAGCCTGGCGATTTATCACCACCATCATGACCACGCCCATGACTTGCATGGCTCGGTGGTCAGCGCGGCCCCGTCGGCCCCTACCCACGTTCACGGAGATAGCTGCAAGCATGGCTGATTTTCTGTTCTACGCCCTGCTTGCAGGTCTGGCCCTGGCGTTGGTCGCGGGCCCGTTGGGTTCGTTCGTGGTCTGGCGGCGCATGGCCTATTTCGGCGACACCCTTTCCCATGCCGCGCTGCTCGGCGTGGCGCTGGGTTTTTTGCTGGATGTCAGCCCAACGGTTGCGGTCACCGTAGGCTGCCTGCTGTTGGCGGTGTTGCTGGTGACTTTGCAACAGCGCCAACCGCTGGCGTCCGACACGCTTTTGGGAATTCTCGCACCGAGCACGCTCTCTTTGGGTTTGGTCGTACTAAGCTTCATGCACGAAGTGCGGATCGACCTGATGGCTTATCTGTTCGGCGACTTGCTGGCGATCAGCCCGACCGATCTGGCCTGGATACTCGGCGGCAGCACGGCCGTTCTGGCCTTGCTGGTGACGTTGTGGCGGCCATTGCTGGCAATCACGGTGCACGAAGAATTGGCCAGGGTTGAAGGTCTGCCGGTGGCGGCGTTGCGCTTGACCCTGATGTTGCTGATCGCTGTGGTGATCGCGGTGGCGATGAAAATCGTCGGTGTGTTGCTGATTACGTCCTTGCTGATCATCCCGGCGGCTGCGGCACAACGTCACGCCCGGTCACCGGAGCAGATGGCACTGGGCGCGAGCCTGCTGGGTATGCTCGCGGTCTGTGGCGGGCTGGCGCTGTCGTGGTTCAAGGACACCCCGGCGGGCCCATCGATTGTTGTGACGGCCGCCGCACTGTTTTTGCTGAGTTTTGTCCTGCCCCGTCGAGGGGTGTAGACTTGCTCGTTTTTTGCGCAAATAGAGAGTCGCAGGAATGAAGCCGTTCGCCTCCCGTTATCTGCTCCTTGTCGCATTTTCGCTGCTACTGGGCGCTTGTCAAAGCACGCCACCGGCGGCCCCCGAGGCTACCGGTGCACGGGCCACGGCCATCGCACAGCTGGAACAAAGCCTCGCCAGCAGTGAGCTGGCGACTGCCGAAGATCAACTCGCTGCCTTGCAGGCCGAGTCGCCCAACGATCAATCCCTTGAGCAATACCAGCGGCAACTGGCCGAAGCCTATCTGCGCCGCAGCCAGATTGTGCTGCAAAAAGGCGATGTGAATGCCGCTGCCACTGCGCTGAGCCGCGCCCGAGCGTTGATGCCCAAGGCCCCGGCGCTGACCGGCGGGCTGAACAACGCCATCGTCGATGCCCGCAAAGCCGAGCTGGATAGAGCCGAAGCTGCGCTCATGGCTGCTGAAGCCAAGCCACAGGCCAAAGTCATTGATCCAACGGCTGAAAGCACCACAGTTGCGTTGAACCTGACTGATATGACCAAGCTTCGTCGCCAACTGGATGCGATCGCCGCCGATGTGGTGAATTACCAGTGTGATGTGAGTATTCAAGCGCCACGCACCCAGGACTTCCCTTGGTTGACCACGTTGCTGACCAAGCGCGTGAAGAAACTCGATGCGGATTTTGACCTGAATCTGGAGAAGCAGATTCTGCGCAACGTGCCTGCGCAGATGGTCTTGAGTCCGCGTAAACCCTAAAAGCTTCGCGAGCAAGCCCGCTCCCACATTTGATCTCCTGTGTACGCAATTTCTGTAACCAACTGAGATCAAATGTGGGAGCGGGCTTGCTCGCGAAGGCGTCCTTCCATTCACGCATAACTTCAGGCCGGAATCGCCTTGGCCTTAGGCTCTCTGTCCCACACCCGATGCTGCCCGATCGCGGCAAAAAACGGTTTGATCAACTTCGCATCCGCACCCACGATCAACCCCGCATCAGCCTCCAGCTTCAACACATCCAGCAACTGTTTGGCCTCACCCTGCAGCGCAATCGCCTTCAAGTGCTTGTACGCCTCCAACAGGTAATGCAGCGCCACGCCGTCAGTGCTCAACGCCTTGATCGACGCCGCGCCACCGGGCACAAACACCGCATCGAACGCCACCGAAGGCAAGCCTTCCATCGACGCATCGACCGGCAAGGCTTTGCCATCGGCGGTGGTCACCGGAGCAGACGTCGGGCCGAGCAGTTTGGCGTGCGCACCTTCGGCCTTCAGCGCTTTCTTCATGGCTTCAATCGCTGCACCATCGACGCCATTGGCTGCCAGGATTGCCACTTTGCGGGTTTTGATATCCGCCGGCAGCAAGTTGGCCTGGCTCAGGGCCGGCGAGCGATCCGGTGAGGTTTTGCGTACTTCGACCGTCCCGGCTTTGGGCGCTGGCAACCCCAGGTTCTGCGCCACGCGCCTGGCCAGTTCCAGATCGATGTTGGCCAGAATCTCATTCACCTGGCGCGCGCGGATGAACGCCCGCTCAACCTTGCCCAGCTCGAAGCTGTAAGCCGAGATGATGTGCTCCTGCTCGTGCTTGCTCATGCTGTGGAAAAACAGCCGCGCCTGGGAGAAATGGTCGCTGAAGGATTCGCTGCGCTGACGAATTTTGTTGGCGTCGATGCGCTCTGGGTAACTTTCAAAACCGCCATCCAGGGCTGCCGGCGGTGTTTCTTTCGGCCAACCGCTATCAATGGAGTTCGGCTCGTAGGACGCGCGGCCCTTGTCGATGGTGGTGCGATGCAGCGCATCCCGTTGACCATTGTGGAACGGTGCCACCGGGCGGTTGATCGGGATCTCGTGAAAGTTCGGCCCGCCAAGTCGGCTGATTTGCGTGTCGGTGTAGGAAAACAATCGACCCTGCAGCAATGGATCGTTGGAAAAATCTATGCCCGGCACGATATGCCCAGGGCAGAAGGCGACCTGTTCGGTTTCGGCGAAGAAGTTGTCGGGGTTACGGTTGAGGGTCATTTTGCCCAGCGGGGTAATCGGCACCAGTTCTTCCGGAATCAGCTTGGTCGGGTCGAGGATGTCGAAGTCGAATTTATGTTCGTTCTCCTCCTCGATGATCTGCACGCCCAGTTCCCATTCCGGGTAGTCGCCCATCTCGATCGACTCCCAGAGATCGCGACGGTGGTAATCCGTGTCTTTACCGGCGAGTTTCTGCGCTTCATCCCACACCAGCGAACACGTCCCGGCCGTGGGGCGCCAGTGGAATTTGACGAAGCGCGATTTACCTTCGGCATTGATCAGGCGGAAGGTATGCACACCGAAGCCTTGCATGCTGCGCAGGCTTTTCGGGATCGCCCGGTCGGACATGGTCCAGATCACCATGTGCGCCGATTCCGGTACCAGAGAGACAAAATCCCAAAAGGTATCGTGAGCTGAGCCGCCGGTGGGTATCTCATTGTGTGGCTCGGGTTTCACCGCGTGCACGAAGTCAGGAAACTTGATCGCATCCTGAATGAAGAACACCGGCATGTTGTTGCCCACCAGGTCGAAGTTGCCTTCGTCGGTGAAAAACTTCACCGCGAAACCTCGTACGTCCCGCACGGTATCGCCCGACCCACGAGGGCCCTGCACCGTGGAGAAGCGGACGAAAACCGGGGTTTTTTGGCTTGGGTCTTGTAGGAATCCGGCCTTGGTCAGCACGGAATGGGTTTCATAGCTCTGGAAGTAGCCGTGAGCACCGGTGCCGCGGGCGTGGACGATGCGCTCGGGAATGCGTTCATGGTCAAAGTGCGTGATCTTTTCACGCATGATGAAATCTTCCAGCAACGATGGCCCGCGGGCGCCGGCCTTCAACGTGTTCTGGTTGTCCGAGACCTTCACGCCCTGATTGGTGCGCAGGGCCTGTTCAGTGGCGTCGGAGCGAAATTGCTCCAGGCTGTCGAGCTTGGCATTGGTGTTACCGCGGTCCGGTGTATCGGTCCCGGCCAGTGCGCTTTTGGTTGCGGCAGGCTTTTTAGTACTCATCAGGCAAAACTCCTCGTGCGATTCCCGCCGTAGCCAGGACTCTTGAGCAATACCCCAGGCACGGACCGGGGGCGTTTTCGAGTTGCCTAATTAGTGACTGATG
This sequence comes from Pseudomonas sp. Irchel s3h14, assembly GCF_900187425.1. Lineage (GTDB taxonomy): Bacteria > Pseudomonadota > Gammaproteobacteria > Pseudomonadales > Pseudomonadaceae > Aquipseudomonas. The sequence continues at coordinate 48,370 of NZ_FYDJ01000001.1, read as the reverse complement.
ACGATTTGCGCCGTTCCTTTTTTCTAACCTTTGATCGCGTTATTGCCAAATGGAAGGTTGAATGCGGAATAAATGCTAATAACCTCTATACGGACAGGCTAAAATGCGCGCCCGGCTAACCGCTGATCCTTTTCCAACGCGCCCCACAAGGTTCGCTACGTGATCGAGTTTCAAAACGTCCACAAAACCTACCGCGTCGCCGGTAAGGATATTCCCGCCCTGCATCCGACCAGTCTGACGATTGAGAACGGTCAGGTCTTCGGTCTGATCGGCCATTCCGGTGCGGGAAAAAGTACCCTGCTGCGTCTGATCAATCGCCTGGAAGAGTCCAGTGGCGGCAAGATATTCGTCGACGGCGAAGAAGTCACCGCGCTCGACGCCAACAGCCTGCGACGCTTCCGTCAGCAAGTCGGGATGATTTTCCAGCACTTCAACTTGCTGGCGTCCAAGACCGTGGCCGACAACGTTGCGCTGCCATTGACCCTGGCCGGTGAACTGTCGCGCAGCGAGATCGACCGGCGTGTGGCCGAATTGCTGAAGCGGGTCGGCCTGTCCGACCACGCCAAGAAGTACCCCGCGCAGTTGTCCGGTGGCCAGAAACAGCGTGTCGGCATTGCCCGCGCCCTGGCAACCAAGCCGAAAATCCTGCTGTGCGACGAAGCCACCAGCGCACTGGACCCGCAGACCACCGCGTCGGTCCTGCAATTGCTGGCCGAGATCAATCGCGAGCTGAAGCTGACCATCGTCTTGATCACCCACGAGATGGACGTGATCCGCCGGGTCTGCGACCAAGTCGCGGTGATGGACGCTGGCGTGATCGTCGAGCAAGGTTCGGTGGCCGAGGTGTTCCTGCATCCGAAGCACCCGACCACCAAGCGCTTCGTGCAAGAAGACGAGCAGATCGACGAAAGCGAGCAGCGCGATGACTTCGCTCACGTGCCAGGTCGCATCGTGCGTCTGACCTTCCAGGGCGAAGCGACCTACGCACCGCTACTGGGCACTGTCGCTCGTGAAACGGGTGTGGACTACAGCATCCTGGCCGGTCGTATCGACCGCATCAAAGACGTGCCCTACGGGCAGTTGACCCTGGCTGTTACCGGTGGCGACATGGAAGCGGCGTTCGCCCACTTCACCGCAGCTGACGTCCACATGGAGGTCCTGCGCTAATGGAAGTCCTGGCAAGTTTCTTCGTCAATATCGACTGGTTCGAAATCTGGCTGGCCACCGGCGATACCTTTCTGATGCTCTTCGGTTCGTTGTTGTTCACCGTTTTGCTCGGCCTGCCCCTGGGCGTGCTGTTGTTCCTCTGCAGCCCGCGTCAGTTGCTGGAAGCCAAAGGCGTCTACGCGATGCTGTCGCTGATGGTGAACATCCTGCGTTCGCTGCCGTTCATCATTCTGCTGATCGTGATGATTCCGTTCACGGTGTTGATCACTGGTACGTCCCTCGGTGTCGCCGGTGCGATTCCGCCGCTGGTGGTGGGCGCTACGCCATTCTTCGCGCGGCTGGTGGAAACCGCCCTGCGTGAAGTGGATCGCGGCATCATCGAGGCGACCCAGGCCATGGGCGCGACGACCCGGCAGATCATCACCAATGCCTTGCTGCCGGAAGCCCGCCCGGGCATCTTCGCCGCGATTACGGTGACAGCCATTACACTGGTGTCCTACACGGCGATGGCGGGTGTGGTCGGCGCGGGTGGTTTGGGCGACCTGGCGATCCGTTTCGGTTACCAGCGTTTCCAGCCTGATGTGATGGTCGTGACGGTGATGTTGCTGCTGGTGATCGTTCAGGTTCTGCAAACCGTTGGCGACAAACTGGTTGTCCATTTCTCCAGGAAATAAAGCGTTCTCGTAAATGACAATTGAGCCGGCCATTCGCTGGCAGGCGTCGAAGACCGGCGCCGCACAAGGAGTTAGCTGAATGAAAAAACTACTCGTAGCGCTCGCAGCAGTTGCGGCGTTCTCTGCTCAGGCCAATGAAACCCTGAGCGTCGCGGCCACCCCGGTTCCGCACGCAGAAATCCTCGAATTCGTGAAACCGGCCCTGGCCAAAGAAGGCGTGGACCTGAAGGTCAAAGTCTTCACCGACTACATCCAGCCGAACGTGCAGGTGGCCGAAAAACGTCTGGACGCCAACTTCTTCCAGCACCAGCCGTACCTCGATGAATTCAACAAGGCCAAGGGCACCAACCTGGTGGCCGTTGCCGGTGTGCACCTGGAACCGCTGGGCGCTTACTCCAGCAAGTACAAAGCGCTGACCGAGTTGCCCGGCGGCGCCAACGTGGTGATCCCGAACGACGCCACCAACGGCGGCCGTGCGCTGTTGCTGCTGGCGAAGGCTGGCCTGATCAAGTTGAAGGATTCGAACAATATCCTCGCTACCGTCAAGGACATCACCGAGAACACCAAGGACCTGAAATTCCGTGAACTGGAAGCCGCGACCATCCCGCGCGTGCTGACCCAGGTCGACCTGGCGCTGATCAACACCAACTACGCGCTGGAAGCCAAGCTTGATCCGTCCAAGGACGCGCTGGTTATCGAAGGCAACGACTCGCCTTACGTGAACATCCTCGTTGCCCGTCCAGACGACAAGGACAGCGAAGCGATGAAGAAGCTGATTGCTGCCCTGCACAGCCCGGAAGTGAAAGCCTTCATCCTCGAGAAGTACAAAGGCGCGGTATTGCCAGCGTTCTGATCAGACAGCAATAAAAGAACGGGGACGCATTGATTGCGTCCCCGTTTTTTTATGCCTGGAATACGGACCCTGTGGGAGCGGGCTTGCTCGCGAATGCGGTGTGTCATTCAGCATTTATGTTGGCTGGCCCACCGCATTCGCGAGCAAGCCCGCTCCCACATTAGTTATGTGTTGCCCAAATTATTGACGGTTCAGCATCACCGGCAACTGCGCCACCAATTTCACGTTGTTCAACGGCGCCCGAATGAACCCACGCTGCGTCCCGTCCGGCCCGATCACCGCCAGGTTGCCGCTGTGGTCGACGGTGTAGTTCGGCTTGCTGGTGTCCGCCGGAATGAACGGAATACTCACCGCGTTGGCCAGTTTCTGAATGTCTTCAACCGACGAAGCCGTCAGCCCTTGGAACTGCGGATCGAAGTAGCCCAGGTACTGCTTGAGCTGCTGGGGTGTGTCGCGATTCGGGTCGACGCTGACCAGAATGATCTGCAACTTATCCACAGCCTCTGGCGGCAGTTCGCTCTTGATCTGGCGCAACTGGGCGAGGGTGGTCGGGCAGATGTCCGGGCAGAAGGTGTAGCCGAAGAACAGCAGCGACCATTTGTCTTTCAGCTCGTTGACCGCCACCGGTTTGCCGTTCTGGTCGGTCATCGTCACGTTCGGCAGGTTGCGGCTTTGCGGTAGCAGAATGATCCCGGCATCGATCAGCGCAGTCGGGTCGCCCTGGCCTTTTCCGGACAGCACTTTGTTGATGGTCAGGCCCAGGACCAGCGCGATCAGGGCAACGAGGATGAAGATGGTTTTCTGGGTTCGAGTCATAGGTTCAACAGTAAGTAGTGGTCTACGAGCAGCGCGATAAACAGCAGGAACAAGTAATAAATAGAGTACTTGAACGTGTTGATCGCCGCGTGCGGCCGAGTGCCACGGTACAGCACGATGGCCCATTGCAGAAACCTCGCGCCAAGTCCCAGCGCGCAAATCAGGTAGAGCACGCCGCTCATGTGGATCACGTACGGCATCAGGCTCACGGCCAGCAGCGCGAAGGTATAAAGCAGGATATGAACTTTGGTGTAGTGCTCGCCATGGGTCACCGGCAGCATCGGGATGTCAGCCTTGGCGTATTCCTCTTTACGGTGAATGGCCAGCGCCCAGAAGTGCGGCGGGGTCCAGGCGAAGATGATCAACACCAACAGCAAGGGTTCGGCGCTGACGTGGCCGGTGGCGGCGGTCCAGCCGAGCAGTGGCGGGGCGGCGCCGGCCAGTCCGCCGATGACGATGTTTTGTGGCGTCGCGCGTTTCAGGAAACCGGTGTAGACCACCGCATAGCCGAGTAGCGAGGCCAGGGTCAGCCACGCCGTCAGTGGATTGGTGAAGGCCAGCAGTATGGTTTGCCCAAGCACCGCCAATACCAAGGCAAACGTCAGCGCGGCCGCCGGTGACACTCGACCTTCGGCCAGGGGACGTTTGTGCGTGCGGGCCATGACCGCATCGATGCGTCGGTCAACCACATGATTGACGGCTGCCGCACCACCGGCACACAAGGCGATCCCCAGATTGCCAAACACCAGCACCGTCCACGGCACCCCGGCGCGGGTCGCGAGGAACATGCCGACCAGCGAGGTGATGAGCATCAGCACCACCACTTTCGGCTTGGTCAGCTCCAGGTAGTCACGCCAGATCGCCTGACTGTGACGTGCGCCGATCAGAGTCGCCATGGCATCTCTCCTTTTATTGTTATGGGCCCGGCTGAGTGTTTACGCGGGCTGAACCGCCAGCGTGCAGGGGGTTGCTGCTTGACCCGAACCAGACTGGTTCGCGCGTGATAATTGACCAGCACCATCGTCAGCAACAGTGCCGCGCCGCCCGCGTTGTGTGCGACGGCCACTGGCAGCGGCAGGTGAAACAGCACATTGCTGATACCGAGGGTGATTTGCGCGGCGAGTGCGATCAGCACCAGCCCGGCCAGCCGCGTCATGCCGACCACCTTCAGCTGCCAGGCCAGTCCGAGCAGCACCAAGGTCACCAGTAATGCGCCGATGCGGTGAGTCAGATGAATCGCCGTGCGAGCATCGTTGTCCAGTTGCCCGCCGAGGTAATTGGGGCCGATGTGTTGGGTCAGGTGAAAACCGTTGGCGAAGTCCGCGGGCGGCAGCCATTGCCCATGACAGGTCGGGAAGTCGATACAGGCCACCGCCGCGTAGTTGGAACTGACCCATCCACCCAAGGCAATTTGCAGAATCACCAGCAGTAACCCGGCGGTCGCCCAGTACTGCAAACGCCGTGGCACGGTTAGCGCCGGCAACACGCCGGACAATCGCAACGTCAGCAAAAACAGCAGACTCAACGTCGCAAAGCCGCCGAGCAAATGCCCAGTGACCACTTGCGGCCAGAGCTTGAGCGTCACCGTCCACATGCCGAATGCCGCTTGGGCAATCACCACCGCCAGCAGGAACAACGGCAACTTCACCGGCTGCCCTGGATGACGACGATGAACCCAGGCGCGGCCGGCCAATACCGAGATCAGCAGCCCTAGCGTGCCGGCGAAGTAGCGGTGAACCATCTCGTTCCAGCCCTTGTGAGCTTCGACGGGCGCATCAGGAAAATGCAGTTCGGCATGGGCCAATTGAACTTCGCTTTGCGGCACGCTGATAAAGCCATAGCAACCCGGCCAGTCCGGACAGCCGAGGCCGGCGTGAGTCAGGCGGGTGTAAGCGCCGAGCAACACCACAATCAGTGCCAGCAAGGTGGCAAACAGCGCGAGGCGAAATCCAGGTTTGGCCATGACGATGCCCTTATCCGATGTTCGACAGTTTCAGCAAATGGCGCAGGTCGTTGAGCAGATCCTTACCCTTCACCGTCGGGTCGTAGCGCAGCACCAGATTGCCGTGAGGGTCGATGATCCACAGCTGTGGCACTGACTGGTCGCCGGCGGTCTTATGGAAGTCGGTCAAATTCAGTGGATAACGTTGTAATTGAGGATACTCGCGCGTCAGCTTGGCGTCGTATTCACTGCTCAGCGGTTGTGCCGCGGCCAAGGCATGACTGGCGCGCCCGGCATCACGGCCGAGGCCGATCTGGATCTGCCGCGCCAGGTACACCAGTTGCTGGCAGTCCACCGAGCAATCCTTGGGCGCGGTCACCAGTATCTGCCAACGATCCTCCTGCGCCTGCACGCCGAGGTCGGCGCGGGTCTGGCCGTTGCCGATCAGTTCGCCGTGGTAACTGCGACCTTCTGGCACCCAGAACTGCAATTTGTACATGCCGGTGGCGAGGATCATCGGACCGATCACCCCAAGCAGGATCAGCAGCAATTGCAAGCGACCCTTGCGCCGACTCGCCGGCGTTTTCGCCTCAGACATGCTGGGTGGATTCATGGCCGCTCCCATGGTGTTTCTCCTTTGCGTTGTGCCAGCCGAGATAGAGATAGAGGCCGAACAGGGCGATCGACATAGCGAACCACTGCACGGCATAAGCCAGGTGTTTTTCCGGTCCCATGGCGACTACCGGCCAATCAGCCTGGTAAGTCGCGGGACCGCTTTCTGCGCGTAATTCGTAGGCAAAACCTTCGCGATCCAGCGTCGTCCAGAGCTTGACCGGCTCGACCGCGGTGATCAGTTGTGGCCAGGTCGTGGTGTTCGGGTCGGCGTGCAATTGGAAGGTGGCGCCGGGGGAGACGTAGACCCAGGCAACGAGGCTCAAGGACTGAGTCGGTGTGGTGAATTGCGGTGGGGTGCGGCGATCCGGCCACGGCAGCCAGCCGCGATTGACCAGCAGCCAGAGCCCGGTCGCCTGATCCTGAAACGGTTGCAGCAGTTCGACGCCAACCTTGCCGTCGCGCTGACGGTTATCCAGCAACAGGCTGTGTGCGGCATCGAACTGGCCGTGCAGGTGTACCCGGCGGAAGGCCGGATCTGCGGTGGGTTGCAGCTCGGTGCTGGCCATCGGTTCAGCGGCACGGCGCTCGGTGTAGCTTTGCAGCAGCGCGCTTTTCTCTGCGCCCCGGCTCATTTGCCAGAACCCGAGTGACACCAGCATGGGCAACAACACCGCGACCACCAGGGTCGGCACGATGCCCGGCCGGAAACGCTTCATGGCGTCGCCAGAAAGTCGGTAGTCGCGATAGCTATACTCAAGTGCATCGCCTTTCCCCCGGAGTCTCACCATGCTCAAAGCAGCCATCGTCCTGATGCTGATTGCCACGGTTGTCAGCCTGTTCAGCGGCCTGTTTTTTCTGGTCAAGGACGACAGCCGCTCGAACCGCCTCGTCATTGCCTTGAGTGTTCGTGTTGCGCTGGCCGCCATTACCCTCGGCTTGATTGCCTGGGGTTTTTTCAGCGGCCAGTTGGTGTCGCACGTGCCTTGGTAGCTCTTTAAGTCAAGAGCCTCAGAGCACGTAGACGAAAACGAAAAGCCCGATCCACACCACGTCCACGAAGTGCCAGTACCAGCTCGCGGCCTCAAATCCGAATTGGTGATCGGCATCGAAATGCCCGCGCATGATCCGCATCAGCATTACAAACAGGATGATGGTGCCCATGGTCACGTGGGCGCCGTGGAAGCCGGTGAGCATGAAGAAGGTCGCGCCGTAGATCCCGGAACCCAGGGTCAGGCCCAGTTCCTTGTAAGCGTGGATGTACTCTTCGGCCTGGAAGCCGAGGAACGCGCAACCGAGCAGTACGGTCAGCGCCAGCCAGATTTTCAGTGCGCCGCGATGGCCCTTTTTCAAGGCGTGGTGGGCGATGGTCACGGTGACGCTGGAACTCACCAGCAGCACGGTATTGAGCAGCGGCAGGCCCCACGGGCTGATGACATCCTTGGGCGGCGGAAACAGTTTCGAATCAGGGTTGTTCAGCAACGGCCAGACGAACTCGAAATTAGGCCAGAGCATATGAGCGAGGCCTTTGGCCCCTTCACCCCCGAGCGCCGGGCCGGAAATGTTTCTCACATAAAACAGTGCGCCGAAGAACGCGATGAAGAACATCACCTCCGAGAAGATGAACCAGCTCATGCCCCAGCGGAACGAGCGATCCATCTGTGCGCTGTACAACCCCTGGCGGCTTTCCTTGATCACCGTACCGAACCAGCCGAACAGCATGTAGGCCAGCAGCAGGCTACCGACGAAAAAGATCAGCGGGCCGTGGGACTCCGGCCGCGCCGCCTTCAGGTCGTTGAACCAGGTGGCCAGGCCGAGCACGGTGACGAACATACCGACCGTGGCAATGATCGGCCATTTGCTCTGTGCCGGAACGTAATAATGTTCATGAGTTGCCATTTATTGTTCTCCTTATCGGGCACGCTTTAACGCCTAGCCACCGGTGTTTGCAGCAACAGCCGCGGGTGGATGACGTGCGGTGATATCGAACAGCGTGTAGGAAAGCGTCAGGTGCTTCACATCCTTGGGCATGTCACGGTCAACGATGAAACGTACCGGCATCTCGATCCGTTGACCGGGCTGCAGCACTTGCTGGGTAAAGCAGAAACATTCGGTTTTGTGGAAGTACGCCGCCGCGGCGCTGGGCGCGATGCTCGGAACCGCCTGGGCGCTCATCGGGCGATCGGTCGGGTTATGGGCGATGAAAATCATCTCGTTCACCGCCCCCGGATTAGCCGTCAGCTCATCGCTCTTGGGATAGAAGTCCCAGGACATGTCGGCGGAATTGGTCGACAGAAACTGCACGCGAACCTGCCGCGAGGTGTCGACCGTTTGCTCGCCCTCGTACTGCCCGCCGGTCTTGCCGTTGATGCCGAACGCCTTGCACATCACGTCGTAGATCGGCACCAGGGCAAACCCGAAGACAAACATCGCCACCACCACCAGCAGCAGGCGCGTGACCAGTTTCTTCAACGAAATCGAATCAGCCATGATTTCCAACCCCCACCGAGAACCCTGTGGGAGCGGGCTTGCTCGCGAAGCAGACGCCGCGGTCCGTCAGATCAACCGCGTTATCGTTCTTCGCGAGCAAGCCCGCTCCCACATAGGGTTGCGCGTTCATTTCACTTCCGGCGGCGTGGTGAAGGTGTGATACGGCGCCGGTGACGGGATGCTCCATTCCAGGCCTTCGGCCCCATCCCACGGTTTGGCCGGTGCCGGCTCGCCGCCACGAATGGTCTTGATCACGATGAACAGGAAGAAGATCTGCGTGGCGCCGAACATGAACGCGCCGATCGACGACACCATGTTGAAGTCGGCGAATTGCAGGTTGTAGTCGGGAATCCGTCGCGGCATGCCCGCCAGCCCCACAAAGTGCATCGGGAAGAACGCCAGGTTCATGCCGATGAACGACAGCCAGAAGTGCAGCTTGCCGAGGGTTTCGTCGTACATGTGGCCGGTCCATTTCGGCAGCCAGTAGTAGGCCGAGGCGAAGATCCCGAAGATCGCCCCCGGCACCAGCACATAGTGGAAGTGCGCGACCACAAAGTAGGTGTCCTGGTACTGGAAGTCTGCCGGGGCGATGGCCAGCATCAACCCGGAGAAACCGCCGATGGAAAACAGGATCACGAACGCTACGGCAAACAGCATCGGTGTCTCGAAGGTCAGCGAGCCTTGCCACATGGTACTGGCCCAGTTGAACACCTTCACTCCGGTCGGCACCGCGATCAGCAACGTGGCGTACATGAAGAACAACTCGCCCACCAGCGGAATGCCGACCACGAACATGTGGTGCGCCCAGACGATGAACGACAGGAACGCGATACTCGCCGTCGCATAGACCATCGAGGTGTAGCCAAACAGCGGCTTGCGTGAGAACGCGGGAATGATCGAGCTGACGGCACCGAAGGCCGGCAGGATCATGATGTACACCTCGGGGTGACCGAAGAACCAGAACACGTGCTGGAACAACACCGGGTCACCGCCACCGGCGGCACTGAAGAAGCTGGTGCCGAAGTGGATGTCCATCAGCATCATCGTCACGCACCCGGCCAGTACCGGCATCACCGCAATCAGCAGGAACGCGGTAATCAGCCAGGTCCAGACGAACAGCGGCATTTTCATCAGCGTCATGCCGGGGGCGCGCAGGTTGAGGATGGTGGCGATCACGTTGATCGCACCCATGATCGAACTGATCCCCATCAAGTGGATGGCGAAGATGAAGAACGTCACGCTTTCCGGCGCATAGGTCGTCGACAGCGGGGCGTAGAACGTCCAGCCGAAGTTCGGACCGCCGCTGGGGGTGAACAGGGTCGATACCAGCAGGATGAACGCCGCCGGCAATAGCCAGAAGCTGAAGTTGTTCATCCGTGGCAGGGCCATGTCCGGCGCGCCGATCATCAACGGGATCATCCAGTTGGCGAGGCCGACGAACGCCGGCATCACCGCACCGAAGACCATCACCAGACCGTGCATGGTGGTCATCTGGTTGAAGAACTCCGGCTGGACGATTTGCAGTCCCGGCTGGAACAACTCGGCACGAATCACCATCGCGAACGAGCCGCCGAGCAAGAACATGGAGAACGCGAACCACAGGTACAGCGTGCCGATATCCTTGTGGTTGGTGGTCAGCACCCAGCGCATCAGGCCTTTGGCGGGGCCGTGGGCGTGGGCGGTGCCGGTATGAACATGGTCATCGACGACAGCAGTCATGTCCTGTCTCCTGCAAACAGATGGGCTGGGCAGGCCGGGGCGCGATGCCCCGACGGGTTCCTTACGTGCGCAATAGACCGGGTCATTTGCTTTCCGCCTGTTTCAGCTCCAGCACTTCTTTAGGGGTGACCATGTCGCCCTTGTTGTTGCCCCAGGCGTTACGTTCGTAGGTCACGACCGCTGCGATATCGACTTCCGAGAGTTGCTTGCCGAACGCCGCCATGGAGGTACCGGGTTTGCCGTGGAAGACAATGCCCAAGTGATCCTTGATCGGTCCGGTAGCGATTTTCGAGCCCTTGAGCGCCGGGAACATCGGCGGCAGGCCCTGACCTTCGGCCTGGTGACAGGCGACGCAGGTGGTGTGATAGACCTTGTCGCCGCGCTCTTTGAGCTCGTCGAGGGTCCATTCCTTACTGGTCAGCTCTTTGAGCTGCAGGGCTTCAGCCTTGCGCTCGGCCAGCCATTTTTCGTAATCGGCCTTTTCCTTGACCTCGACCACGATCGGCATGAAGCCGTGGTCCTTGCCGCACAATTCGGCGCATTGACCGCGGTAGAGACCGGGCTTGTCGACGCGGGTCCAGGCTTCGTTGACGAACCCCGGAATCGCATCGCGCTTGACCGCAAAGGCCGGCACCCACCAGGAGTGGATGACGTCGGCGGAAGTCACCAGGAAGCGCACCTTGGCGCCGATCGGCAGCACCAAAGGCTTATCGACCTCAAGCAAGTAGTGCTCGCTCTTGGCTTCCTTGTTGTGGATCTGATCGGCGGGCGTGGTCAGGTTGCTGAAGAACTCGACATCCTGGCCCAGGTATTTGTAGTGCCACTTCCACTGATAGCCGGTGACCTGGATATCGATATCCGGCTCACTGGCGTCGTACATCTTGATCAGGGTTGCAGTCGCGGGAACCGCCATGGCCACCAGGATCAGGAAGGGCACGATGGTCCAGAGGATTTCAACGGTGGTGCTTTCATGAAATTTTGCGGCCACCTGCCCGGTCGAGCGGCGGTGGAGAATCATCGACCAGAACATGGCGCCGAAGACGATGATGCCGATCACTACACAGATCCAGAAAATGGTCATGTGCAGGTCAAATACTGCGTGACTGATTTCAGTCGCTCCCGGCGCCATATTCACAGTCCAGGCCGCTTGTGCCTGACTGAAAATCGACCACAACAGGAGGCCCATCCAGACGTGTGGATGTCGCATCATTGCGGGTTCCCCTTATCGTTCTTTTTATCCCGCCGGCTTTCACCTGCGGCAAGGGAGCGGCTTTTTCAGACTACGAACTTGAATCGCCAAGCCTTGCTGCGTGTGCAGTCGGGCGCATCAGCTAACTCCATTCCCACCCGAGTATAGACAGCGACTGCCACCTCGCAATGTGAGGGCGTAAATCATCTGAAACAGGTGGGACTTGCGTTCCAGGGCTCGAATGGAGAAGGATGCAGACGAGTGGTGGCAAACCGATATAACTTTGATGTCTCAAGGATGAAATAATTATGACAAATGCGTCTTAGCATTTTTCGTATGCCAGCTAAGTTATGTCTTCCCTATTTCATTGCCTTTGTTTCCTGGAGTTTTCATGAACACCGCCGCATTGCGCGAGCAGATCCAAAAAGCCCAACAACACGAAGCCGAGACCGGCCTGCTGACTCGTCAGCTGGAAAGCAAACTGCCTCATCTACACCCATCCATCCAATTGCCGGAAGCGGACGCCAATGGTGTGCTGACGCGTTTTGTCGCCGCCTACATCGATGAAGTTCCTGATCTGCTGGATGCAGCCAATGAAGTTGCCAGGGAAGCGGGTATCGAGTCACAGATCAAACCGGTGCTGAAAATTGCCGAACAGTACTTCCTCCAGCCGCCGACGATAATGGCTGGACACATCGGGCTCGACAGCCTGCTGGACGAAGCCTATCTGGCGCACCGTTTTGTCGAAGAGGTCAATGACCTGTACATCAAGCATTTTGGCCAGCCACTGATCCCCTTGGACATGACTGTCGCCAACCTGATTGCCCACCAACTGATCGGTGAGGAGTTCGCCAACCAACTGGATGAGGCTGTACATCACGCCGTGGACGAGATGCTCGACGACGAAAGCTTCGCGCTGGAGTCGGTGGAAGCCTACCGTGGAAAGCTAAGCAGCCCGGACACTGGCGCTGCGTGGAAGCGCTGGCCGTGCATGTCGCGTCGGTTAGGCGTGGGCCTGGAACTGGATCAGCCAGCGGCTTGATCCATTGATCAACACAATCCCCTGTAGGAGCTGAGCTTGCTCGCGATGCGGTGTATCAGTCGACGTCAATGTCGAATGTAAATCCGTCATCGCGAGCAAGCTCGGCTCCTACAAGGTGATTCAAGCGGTGGAACCGACACCCGTCGTGGTCCGTAATCGCCCCTCCAACCTGCGCTTCAACCCCCGCGCTTCAATCAACAGTTTTGATCCCTTGGCCGCATTGGCCCGACCCCATTCCTCCAGCAACTCCAGACACGAGTGATCGATGTAGCTCAGGTTATTGAGCGGCACATGCACCGTCGCGCCTGCCGGAATGGTCCCCAGCACCTGGGTCAGCGCCGGCACTTTGAGAAAGGTCGCTGCACCTGTCAATCGCAGCTCCATTTCTCCGTCCTTGGGCAGATCGATCAGGCTGATTTTCAGCCGCGAAGCCTTCCAGGCCAGTTTGGCCAGGGTCAGGCCGAAGCCGATCAGCACACCGGTCAGCAGGTCGGTGAAGACGATTGCCAGGGCAGTCGCCGCGTAGGTGAACATCGGCATCCGGCCATAACGGCCCAGACCGCGGAAGGCCTTGAGGTCGACCAGTTTGAAGCCGGTGTAAACCAGAACGCCCGCCAGGCTCGCCACCGGGATGCTTTGCAGCACGCTGGACAGCAGCAACACGAAAGCCAGCAACCACAGGCCGTGGAAGATCGTCGACAGTCGCGTGGTGGCGCCGGCCTGGACGTTGGCCGAACTGCGCACGATCACGCCGGTCATTGGCAGTGCGCCGAGCAGACCGCAGAGCATGTTGCCGACGCCTTGAGCCGACAATTCCCGGTCGAAGTCCGAGCGCTGGCCACTGTGCATGCGGTCCACCGCGGCGGCCGAAAGCAGGGTTTCGGCGCTGGCGATAAACGCCACGGCAAATGCGGCAATGAGCAGCGTCGGGTCAGCGAGGTTGAGTAAATCTGCGGGTTTCAGCCAGTCGATGGCTTCCGCCAGGTTGGCCGGGACTTCCACTCGTTTGACCTGCAAGGCGAGCACCAGGCTGGCAACGGTCGCCAGGCCTACACCCAGCAGTGCGCCAGGAATGAAGCGCAGGGAATGGGGGCGGAATTTCTCCCACAACCACATCACCGCAATCGTCGACAGCCCGAGCAAACCGGCTTGCCAACCGAAGGAGGGCAAGGCCTGCACGACGGCAGCCGGGAAGGCTGCCAGGTTATCCAGCCCGGAAGGCTTGGGCACGGCGTCGAGCATCACATGCACCTGTGACAACACGATCAGCACGCCAATCCCGGCGAGCATGCCGTACACCACCGCCGGCGCCGTCACCCGAAACCAGCAGCCCAGCTTCAAACGCCCGGCCACCAGTTGCAGAAAACCGGCCAGCAGCAGGATTGGTCCGAGCATGTCGATGCCGTGCTGGCGTACCAATTCGAACACCAGAACAGCCAAACCGGCCGCCGGGCCGCTGACTTGCAGTGGCGAACCGGCAATCCAGCCCACCACCAGGCCACCGATGATCCCGGTGATCAAGCCTTTGGACGGCGGCAGCCCCGAGGCGATGGCGATGCCCATGCACAAGGGCAGGGCGACGAGAAACACAACCACGGACGCCAGCAGCTCCCGTGGCAGAACAGCTTTAAGTTGAGCAGCACGCATGGTGACTCTCCCGAAGTTTTCTTCAGGCGTGGCGAAGCCGGGCTGCTTGATCAGCAGCCTCGACTAAACCACACAATAATTTAGGAAGATTTAGAAGCGCGCTTTAGGCGTCGCCACCGGAATCGGATGGCTGCCATCGAGCGGCAGGAAACAACCCTTGTCCGCGTCGTAAGCTCTGATTTCGCTGGTTTCGATGTTGTAGATCCAACCATGGATAAACAGCTGACCATTGGCCATGCGCGAGGCAACCGACGGGTGCGTGCGCAAATGTTGCAGCTGGGCGATCACATTCTCCTCGGTGAGGACGTGCATGCTTTCGTTTTCGTCAGCGCAATGGCAGTTTTCCTGGACCATGGTTTTTGCCACTTCGGCATGACGCAACCAGGCTTTGACCGTCGGCATTTTTTCCAGGCTTTGCGGGTTGAGCACTGCGCGCATCGCGCCACAGTCAGAGTGCCCGCAGATGATGATGTGTTGCACACCGAGGGCCAGAACGGCGTATTCGATCGCCGTGGAAACACCGCCGTTCATTTGCCCATAAGGCGGCACAACGTTGCCGACGTTACGGGTGACGAACAGGTCGCCGGGGGCGCTTTGGGTGATCAGCTCAGGAACGATGCGCGAATCGGCGCAGGCGATGAACATCGCTCTGGGGCTCTGGGCCGTGGCGAGTTTTTTGAAGAGTTCTTCCTGCTGTGGAAAAACTTCGTGATGAAAATGCAAAAAGCCGTCAACAATATGCTGCAGCGCTGCATCGGCGGTTTCCGCCTCGGGTTGGGCTGAAGCCGACGCAGCCAACGGCTGTTTATCCTTGTCACTCATGATTCATCCTCTTTGGCGGAGTCAGGGAATTTTCCCGTTTTGTCCGGTGTGAAGCCAGTGGCTGTTTAAAAAACATCCAGGCCGAGTATCTAGACCCGTCAGTCACTCGATGAACAAGGTAGCGGCCGAAACTTAACTCAAACTGAATAAACCGCTCTAGAACGTGTGTTCCAGGTTACAAAAAGTGTGACCGGCGTAGTGGCAAAGTGCATTTCACACTACCCAACAATAGGTCAATTGTCCTCAAATCAACGACATCTGGCGACCCGGCGGACAGAAGGCTTCGCAGTCCAGATTGAAACCTTCCCGACGATTGAGACCCAGACGTTTGATGGTTTTGGCAAAGCGCTGCGCCAGCAGATCGGCAAACGGTCCTTCGCCGCGCATCCGGGCACCAAAGCGACTGTCGTAGAGCTCGCCACCACGGCTCTGACGAATCAGGCTCAACACATGAGCGGCACGCTGAGGATAGTGGGCCGCCAGCCATTCTTCGAACAGCGGTGCAACTTCCAGTGGCAGGCGCAGCATCATGTAGGCCGCACTTTGCGCCCCCGCGGCATGCGCTTCGGTGAGCAGGCTTTCGAGTTCGCTGTCGTTGATCATCGGAATCATCGGCGAGCACAGAACGCCCACCGGAATTCCCGCTTCACGCATCACGCGGATCGCCCGCAACCGAGCCTTGGGTGCCGCGGCGCGCGGCTCGAGGATGCGTTTGAGCTCGTCGTCCAGGGTGGTAAGGCTGATCATCACCGCCACCAGCCTTTGCTCGGCGAGTTCGACCAGCAAGTCCAGATCCCGAAGAATCAGCGAGCCCTTGGTAATGATGGTCACCGGGTGACGATAACGCAGCAGGACTTCGAGGGTTTTGCGGGTGATTTTGTGCTCGCGCTCGATCGGCTGATAAGGATCCGTATTGGAGCCCAGATTGATCGGCGCGCATTGATAGTCGCGCTTGGACAGTTGTTCTTCCAGCACATCGGCTGCGTTGGTCTTGGCGATCAGCTTGGTTTCGAAATCCAGCCCTGGCGACATGTCCCAATAAGCGTGGCTGGGCCGCGCGTAGCAATAGATGCAGCCATGCTCGCAGCCGCGATAGGGATTGATCGAACGATCGAAGGGCAAGTCCGGCGAGTTGTTGCGAGTGATGATGGTTTTCGCCGTTTCGATGCGCACCTCGGTGCCTTGGGTGATCGGCGCTTCCTGATACCAGCCGTCATCCTCGGCCACCGAGCGATTCGGCGCGAAACGGTTGTGCGGGTTGGTGGCGGTGCCGCGGCCGCGAGGTGGCAGGGGGGTAGGCATCGACAAGGTCCTTTGGCTGTATGTTCATACAGTATAGGGCCTCGACAAATTCGGCCAGTGCCGTTCGGCGCCTGTTAATTACAAAAAACCTGGTTCTTTGTATTTCTATCGATTGGTTAAAGCGTTCGTCACCATGAGATACATATAACACCTGGCATAGTTATAAGAGCTATTAGTAATATCTGTTGCGCACGAAGTTGTCGTGTTTAACTATTAAATGGAATTAATTAATGTCGAATTACAATCATCGTGGTGTTTTTTTGCAGCTGATGCGAGCGTCTATTGTTAGTCCAAAAGAAGTTAGGGTTTCCATGCAGTTTGCACTAAAGGAAGAGGGTTACGATTCGGAAAACCGCGCTGTCACTTACGCTCTGCTGGACTCGAGCACCCGCGAGGCCGTATCGAACGATGGCGGCATGACGTTCACCATGGGGGCCGCCCATGCTGATGTGGACGGTGATGGTGACATCGACGCACAAGACAAGGCCGTTCTGCTGGCCTTGGCGAGTGCCTATTCGAAGATCGTTAATCCGTAATCGCGATTGAACGCATGCAGTCGGTAAATATTGAGTGCACGTTAGGTTGTAACTAAGCCTAAAAAAGCGGTATGGAGTTTCCATGCCGCTTTTTTATTTTATTTAATGAGTCGTCGCTTGGCCAATGTCATCATTTGAAGTCGTTTTCATTTCGTCTTCCCTTAACGCCATTACATCACTGGCTTTAACAGTGGCACCTTTGTTTCCCCAACTAGTGGCAATGAAACTCACCACATCCGCCACTTCCTGATCCGACAAGCGCCAGGCGAATCCCGGCATGGTAAAGGTCGAAGGGGCCGTGTGAGTCGCCGGCAGCGTACCGCCCTTGAGCACGATGTGAATCAGCGACGTCGGATCCTCCGACTGCAACACCGGGTTGCCCGCCAGCGCCGGGAACACTTTGGTGTAGCCATGGCCATCGGTACGGTGACAGGCCGCGCAGTTATCGATGTACACCGAAGCGCCAGGCTTGCTGTCGTCCCCGTTCCACAGCGCCTGTGCGACCTGTTTGTCGTACTGGTGCGGCTGATCGTCGGGATCATTCGCCGGCAAGGACTTGAGGTAACGGGCAATCGCGGTCAGATCGTTGTCGGTCATGTACTGCATGCTGTGCGTCACCACATCACTCATGCCACCAAACACCGCGCTACGATCGCTGCGACCGGTCTTGAGGAACTGCACCAGTTGTTCTTCGCTCCAGCTGCCCAGGCCGTCTTTGTGATCGCCGCGCAGACTTTTCGCGATCCAGCCTTCCAGTGGCGCACTGCCTGACAGAAATGCACTGCCTTCGCCGGCACTCAGGGCTTTTTCCTGCATGGTCAGGGCACGCGGCGTATGGCACGCACCGCAATGTCCCAAGCCCTCGACCAGATAAGCCCCACGGCTGACCACGGCATCTTCGCCGAGTGCCGCTTTGTAGTCCGCCACGGCCGGGGCAAACATCCAGCGCCAGCCAGTCAGCGGCCAGCGCATGCTCAAGGGCCACGGAATGTCGCTGTCCTTGTTCTCTTGAGCCACCGGAGCTACGCCGTGCATGAAGTAGGCGTACAAGGCGTTCATGTCGGTTTCGTTGACACTGGCGTAGGACGGATACGGCATGGCCGGGTACAAGGTACTACCGTTTTTGGCGACACCATGCCGGACTGCTTTGTCGAAATCCTCAAAGCTGTAGTCGCCCAGCCCGGTTTTATCCGGAGTGATATTGGTGGAGTAGATCGTCCCGATCGGCGTTTCCATCGGCAGGCCGCCGGCGAACGGCTTGCCGTCCTTGGCGGTATGGCAAGCCACGCAGTCACCCGCTCGGGCGAGGTACTCGCCTTGTTTGATCAGGTTTTGATCGATTTCAGCGGCGTTGATCGAGCCACAACCGAGCAGCGCCAGGGTCGCGATAACAAGTGCTTTCATGGTCATCGCTCCTTAAGCCTGAACCAGCGGGCCGGGGTTTTTCAGGTACTGCTCGCGGATCGCCCGGGCCGACCAGTAGGTCAAAGCTGCCACCAGGCCGGTAGGGTTGTAGCCCAGACCTTGTGGGAAAGCTGACGCTCCGGGGACGAAAACGTTGTGTACGTCCCAGCTCTGCAAGTAACGGTTCAGAGCGCTGGTTTTCGGGTCGGTGCCCATGATCGCGCCACCGTTAAGGTGGGTGGTCTGGTAAGACGCGGTGTTGAAGTGATCGCCAACCTTCTTGCCCAGTACGGCGATGGCCTTGGGGCTCATCGCTTCGGCGATCTTGCCCATTTTCTCGACCATGAAGCGGTTCATCTTGATGTCGTTTTCCTGCCAGTCGAAGGTCATCCGCAATAGCGGCAAGCCGTAGGCATCGCGGTACACCGGGTCTAGATCGAGGTAGTTGCCGCGGTAGGATTGATGCGCGCCGTGGGCATCCATCGACACTTGATGGGTGTAGTAATCGGCGGTGGCACGTTTCCAGGCACTGCCCCAGGCCGGGGTGCCCGGCGGGTTGGATGTGCCAGCGATCGGTCGGCTGCCTGCCTGGTTGACCCACATCGGCGAGCCGCCGACGAAACCATGGGGGCCGTGATCGAAGTTGTCGGCGTTGAAGTCATCCACCGCCACGCCGTTACCGCCGGCACCGATAAAGTTATTGGTGTGGGTGTCTTTGTCGAAGTAGGCCTTGATGGTGGCCATGTTCTGGTAGGCGAAGTTTTTGCCGACCACGCCTTCGCCGCTGATCGGGTCGTACGGTTTGCCGATACCCGAAAGCAACATCAGCCGCACATTGTGGAACTGGAAGGCACCGAGGATCACCAGGTCTGCCGGCTGCTCGACCTCCCGGCCCTGGCCGTCGATGTAGGTCACGCCTGTCGCCTTGCTCTTGGTGCTGTCGAGATTGACCCGCAGTACGTGGGAGTTGGGCCGCAACTCGAAATTGGGCAGCGGTTTGAGCGCCGGCAGAATGTTTACGTTCGGCGATGCCTTGGAATACATGTAGCAGACATAGCCGCTGCAAAAACCGCAGAAGTTGCACGGGCCCATCTGAGCGCCGTAGGGGTTGGTGTAGGGGCCTGACGTATTGGCCGAGGGCAGGTTGTAGGGTTTGTAACCCACTGCGGTGGCCGCTTTCTGAAACAGCTGTGCGGAAACAGTGTTCTTCTGCGATTCCAGCGGGAAATGATTCGAACGATCCGGCGCGTACGGGTTGCCGCCCTTGCCTTCGCCGACCAACTGACCCTTCACCGTCCACGCCTGACCCGAAGTGCCAAAGACCTTCTCGGCGTAATCGAAAAACGGTTCCAGCTCTTCATAGCTGACGCCGAAGTCCTGAATGGTCATGTCCTTGGGGATGAAGCTTTTGCCGTAGCGTTCTTCGTAGTGGCTGCGCATGCGCAACTCGATCGGGTCGACCCGAAAGTGCACGCCGGACCAGTGCAAACCGGCGCCGCCGACACCATTGCCGGGCAGGAAGGCGCCCAGTTGGCGGTTCGGTAGCGCGATGTCATTCACGCTATGGCGAATGGTCACGGTCTCTTTGGAAATGTCCTGGAAGAGTTTTTTCCGCACGCTGTAGGTGAGTTCGTCGATCACCTGTGGATAGTTGCCGTCGGGGTAAGTGTCCTGCATCGGCCCGCGCTCCAGCGCCAGCACATTCAGGCCGGCTTCTGTCAGCTCCTTCGCCATGATCGCGCCCGTCCAGCCAAAACCGACGATCACTGCGTCGACCTTCTTCATTACCGTTGCCATGCTTACGCCCTCTCGCCGCGAATCGAAACTGCCGGGAAGGGGTATTGCTCGTTGCGTTCCACCCAATCCATGAAATCGGCGCGGGCGCCGGGGAAGCCGATCATGGTCCAGCCGACCATGCCTTTATTGCCGCCGTGAATCGGGTCGCAGAAGAACCCTTCTTTGGTGTTTTGCAGCAGCAGGTTGAAGAAAATCTTCGCTGGAACACTGTCGAACTGAGGTTTTCCGGCCTCGAGTTGCTTGAGCAAATCGTCTCGGGTAGCGCTGTCTTGCTCAGCAAATACTTTACCGTTGAACGCTTTCGACCAAGCATCCGTGGCGGCGATGCCCAGGCGATAAATCTCTTTGGGCACCAGTTTGCTCTGCCAGCCCATTTCCGGAGCAGCGTCTGCGTTGAACGGTCCCTGCATGAACCACAGCGCACCGGCCGCGTAAGGCGTGTTCATCTGGCGGTCGATGTATTCGGGCACACCGGCTTCCAGAGCGCCTGGCCCTTGGGCATCGCTTGGAATCAGCTGGGCGACAGCCGCCTGGATGAACGTCCATTCTTCGGCGGTGAAGTAGCTGGGTTCATAGGTGCTGGTGCTGACCGGCGCTTTGCCGGAACTGGCCGGGGCTGCTTCGGGCGCGCCCATCAGGACCGTGCTGCCCAGACCGGTGCTGGCAACGGTGACCACCGGGATCAAGGTCAGGGTTTTGCGCAAAAACTCACGCCGCGGGTTGTCTCGATCTTGATCGGACATAGGGTGGCACCTCATCAGGCATAGCGGTTTTTCAGCCGTCTCGCAGGACGACTTTTCGTTTTGGCACCGATGCAGATCGCCACCAAGCGGGGGAGCAATAGGGCGCATCGGTAATATGGAGAAACAAATGGTAGCAGGCTAAGCATAAAGATGAACCGATTCAGCTAAAAAACCTCGGTTTTGCAATGAAAGCGATCGGCCGATTCACGATTCTTTGACAGAGGGGTCACAGGCCTTTGACCGCTCGGGGATGAAGCTGGGCGTCATCTTCCCGATTCTTCCTGAACGGTCACCCCGAGCATGTCTCTACCGCGTTGTATCCCGGCGATTTGTCTGTCGCTGGCCGCACTTTTGAACCTGCCGCTGGCCCTTGCCGACGACAGTGCGTTGCCCCGACCTGCGGAGTGGGCTCAATCGGTCGAGGTGCAATACAACCTCTTCAAAATGTCCCCGACGCTCTATCGCAGTGCATTGCCCGACAGAGGCGCCGTGCCGTTACTGGAAAAACTCAAGGTCGGTACCGTTATCACTTTCCTCCCAGAGTCGGATTCAAGCTGGTTATCCGCGCCAGGTATCGCACAAGTACAGCTGCCCTATCGCACCAACCATGTGGATGACGCGGATGTACTCAAAGCCCTTCGTACGATCCAGACTGCCGAAGCCGAGGGGCCGGTGCTGATGCACTGTAAACATGGTTCGGACCGCACGGGCCTGATGGCGGCCATGTACCGGGTCGTGGTGCAGGGCTGGAGCAAGGAAGACGCCCTGAACGAAATGACCCAGGGCGGTTTTGGTGACAGCACTCATTTCAAGGACGGCGTCCGCTACATGATGCAGGTCGATGTCGACAAGCTCCGCACCGCGCTGGCCAACGGCGATTGCAGCACGAGCCCATTCGCCAGTTGTTCGATGAAGAGCTGGTTCAAATCGGCCCATGTCGAGTAAACCGTTGTGTCAGCGGGCAACGGCCTCTGGGCCTGCAAAAGCGGATTGGTATCGGGCATGGCGTCTTCCTTGAGTAGAGGCTGAATGTGGTCAGCCTATAAAGGAAGCGCAGGGGAAAGGTGGTAGATAGATACCACCTTCCAATCCGTTCAGGAGTGGAAGGTGGCGTTGACTCAGTGTTGCTCGTCAGGCTTTTTCTTCAGCTTCGGGTTCGGGAAAAACTGCACGGCCTGAACCTTGGCGTCCGGCACCTTCAGTGCCGAAATGTTGACCCGCGTGCCCAATTCCTTGGGTACCGAAAGGCCTTGTTCATTCAGCGTGTCGGAATAACCGCAGGCCACGCACTCGCGGTGCGGGACTTCGTCTTCGTTCCACATCATCAACTTGTCCGGCTCGCTGCATGCCGGGCAGACCGCCCCGGCGATAAAGCGCTTTTTCGTCTTCACAGGCCCCTCGCTCATGCTGCTGCGACCTCACTCAGGCCGCTGTGGCGCAAGAGTGCGTCAATCGACGGCGGGCGTCCGCGGAAGTCGACGAACAGCACCATCGGCTCCTGGGAACCACCGCGTGCCAGGATCGCTTCGCGGAACGCGCGGCCGGTCTCGGCGTTGAGCACGCCTTCTTCTTCGAACTTCGAGAAGGCATCCGCCGACAGCACTTCAGCCCACTTGTAGCTGTAGTAGCCCGCCGCATAACCGCCGGCGAAGATGTGCGCAAAGCTGTTAGGGAAGCGGTTGTAGGCGGGTGGACGCATGACTGACACCTCGTCGCGCACACCTTCAAGTACCTGCGCCACGCTACGGCCGTCACCGTGGGTGGCGTGCAGGTCGAAGTCGAATAGCGAGAACTCCAGCTGACGAACCATCATCAGGCCGGACTGGAAGTTCTTCGCCGCGAGCATTTTTTCCAGCAGGTCCTGAGGCAGCGGTTCGCCGGTTTCGTAGTGACCGGAGATCAGCGCCAGACCTTCCGGCTCCCAGCACCAGTTCTCCATGAACTGGCTTGGCAGCTCGACCGCATCCCAGGCCACGCCGTTGATGCCGGATACGCCGGCGTGTTCAACGCGGGTCAACAGGTGATGCAGGCCGTGACCGAATTCGTGGAACAGGGTGGTCACTTCGTCGTGGGTCAACAGGGCCGGTTTGCCGCTGTCGGCCGGGGTGAAGTTGCACACCAGGTTCGCCACCGGACTTTGCAATACGCCGCTGATCGTGCGGCGACGGTCGCGGGCGCCGTCCATCCAGGCACCGCCACGCTTGTTGGCGCGGGCGTAGAGGTCGAAGAAGAAGCGGCCGACGTGCTGGCCGTTTTCCTTGATTTCGAACAGGCGAACATCCGGGTGCCAGGTGTCGAAGCCTTTCAGTTCGGTGATTTCGATGCCGTACAGGCGCTGAACGATAGCGAATAGACCGCCCAGCACTTTATCGATCGGGAAGTAAGCGCGAAGGGCTTCCTGGGCCACGCTGTAGCGCTGCTCGCGAAGCTTTTCACCGTAGAAACCGCTGTCCCAGCTTTGCAGGTCCGGGCAGCCTTGTTCGGCGGCGTACGCCTTGAGCTGTTCCAGATCCTGGGCGGCGAATGGCTTGCTGCGCTTGGCCAGATCGCGCAGGAAACTCAGCACCTGATCGCTCGATTCGGCCATTTTGGTGGCCAGGCTCAGCTCCGAGAAGCTGGCGAAGCCCAAGAGTTTTGCAAGCTCCTGACGCAGGTCGAGGATTTCTTCCATGACCGGGCCGTTATCGTTCTGACCGGAATTCGGGCCTTGGTCCGACGCACGGGTGCAGTAGGCGGCGTAGACTTCTTCGCGCAGGGCGCGGTCGTGGGCGTAGGTCATCACCGCGTAGTAGCTTGGGAATTCCAGGGTGATCAGGAAGCCTTCCAGACCTTTGGCCTGTGCAGCCGCGGCCATTTGCGCCTTGGCCGAATCGGTCAGGCCTGCGAGTGTAGCTTCGTCAGTGACGTGCTTGGTCCAGGCCTGGGTGGCATCGAGCAGCTGGTTGGAGAAGCGGCTGCCCAGCTCCGACAATTTGCTCTGCACTTCGGCGTATCGCTTTTGTTCGGCTTCCGGCAGGTCGATACCCGACAGACGGAAGTCACGTAGGGAGTGTTCCAGGATAGTTTTCTGCGCCACATCAAAACCGGCAGCTTCGGGGCTGTTAGCCAGCGCTTCGAACGCCTCGAACAACTCGCGGTTCTGGCCCAATTCGGTGGCGTAGGCGCTCAAGGCCGGCAGGCAGGACTCGTAGGCTTCGCGCAATTCGGCGCTGTTGCACACGGCATTCAGGTGGCTGACCGGGCTCCAGGCCGCGCCCAGGCGATCATTCAGTTCGTCCATCGCCAGCACCAGGCCGGCCCAGGTCGGTTGTTTGCCCTGGGTTTTGAGGATCTCGATAATGGCGGCGCGGTTGTCAGCCAGGATCTGTTCGATGGCCGGTTGTACGTGTTCGGCACGGATCGCCGAGAACGGCGGCAGGTCGTAGGACTGCAAAAGAGGGTTGTTCACGCTCACGGTTGGCACCTTGGCTGGAAGAAACATTGCGCCATCTTAATTACAATCGACGCTCACCGCAGCTATCAGCAAAAGAGAGAGAGCCTATCGTGACCCTTCGCAAGTATCAGAACCACACGCCGCTACTGGGTAAAGGCGCCTTTGTCGACGGTTCGGCGGTGGTGATCGGCGACGTTGAAATCGGCGAAGACAGCTCGGTCTGGCCGCTGACGGTGATTCGTGGCGACATGCACCGCATCCGCGTTGGTGCGCGCACCAGCGTGCAGGACGGCTGTGTGCTGCACATCACCCATGACGGGCCGTTCAATCCCGATGGCTTTCCGTTGCTGATTGGCGACGATGTGACCATCGCGCATAAAGTCATGCTCCACGGCTGCTCCGTAGGCAATCGGATTCTGATCGGCATGGGCAGCATCGTCATGGACGGCGCGGTGGTCGAGGACGACGTGATTATCGGTGCTGGCAGCCTGGTGCCCCCGGGCAAACGCCTTGAAAGCGGCTTCCTTTATGTGGGAAGCCCGGTGAAACAGGTCCGGCCACTGACTGACAAGGAAAAAGCCTTTTTCACCTACAGCGCGGCGAACTACGTGAAGCTCAAGAATTTGCATCTGGCCGAAGGCTACGACCAGCTCTGACCCTGCGCCCTTATTCAGGATTCAACATGCATTACCAAACCGTATTGTTCGACCTCGATGGCACCCTGACCGATCCACGCGAGGGCATCACCCGTTCGATCCAGTTCGCCTTGAGCAAACTGGGCATCGATGAACCCGACCTGACCAAACTTGAACACTTCATCGGTCCGCCGTTGTTGCAGGCGTTCATGCAGTTCTACGACTTCGACGAGCCCAAGGCCTGGGAAGCGGTGAACTTCTACCGCGAACGCTTCAAGGTCACCGGCCTGTACGAGAACCGCGTATTCGACGGCGTCACACCATTGCTGGAAACCCTCGGCGGGCAAGGGCGACAGCTGTACATCGCGACGTCAAAACCGTGGATTTTCGCCCGGGAAATTGCCCGGCACTTCGACTTCGCCAAGCACTTCAAAGTGATCTACGGCAGCGAACTGGATGGAACCCGGACCAACAAAGTCGAGCTGATCGCCCACTTGATGGCCGAAGAAGGCCTGGACCCGGCCAACACCCTGATGATCGGCGACCGTAAGCACGATCTGATCGGTGCGCGCAGTAACGGGCTGGATGCGGCGGCGGTGGGTTACGGGTTTGGCAGTCGGGAAGAGTTGAGCGCTGAAGCACCGGCCTGGCTCTTCGAGACGCTGGAAGAGATGCATCAGGCGTTTTTGCAGCGTTAATTAAACCGCCATCGCGAGCAAGCTTTGCTCCTACGGGGGCGTGTCGTGCCCACCATTGCGACTTGACGAGAATCTGTAGGAGCAAGGCTTGCCCGCGATGGCGTTCTTCCGGACACATCCTGAGTAACTGTTGCGACTCAAACTTTGCTCCGTGATCTAGCCTCAAAAAGAAGTTGGATCAAGGAGGATCATCAATGCCAAGCCAGCATCATGCCCACCGACTACGTTCAGGACGTTACTCGGAGGAGGGGCAAATCTACTTGCTGACAGCCGTCGTCCGAAACCGTCAGCCTGTTTTTTCCAGTTTTCAAACGGGTCGATTAGTAGTCGATGCATTTCAAAAGGCGCAACAAGAGCAATTCGCCAACTCATTGGCCTGGGTTGTCATGCCTGATCATTTTCATTGGCTTATCGAACTTCAAAACATTCCCTTGCCGACCCTGATGGCCCGCACGAAATCACGCACAACGGTCACATTAAACCGGGCGCTTCAGAGAGAAGGTCCGATTTGGCAGCCAGGATTCCATGATCGCGCCATTCGCAAAGAAGAAGACCTACAGGCAGTTGCTCGATACATCGTCGCCAATCCATTGCGAGCGGGATTGGTCGAGAGGGTTGGGGATTATCCGTTGTGGGATGCTATTTGGTTGTGAGCCAACGCTAGCGACTACTTGCCCGCGGTGGCGGCAGTTCAGTTGACGGAAATCTTATCTGCTAATGCTTTCAACGCCGCCTTGCGCTCACCCACCGGCAACGCGCCGAGCTTCTCGACTGCCGCATAAAACTTCACCCAATCCCCACCTACCTGCCTGAACAACGCCGCAAACGCCGGCACCCATTGGTCGTACAGCCCAAATGGCAACAGCCGGGCATTGTTCATCGGCGCATTGATCCACGCGTCATAGCGTTTTTCCCCAGCCCATTGGCTGTCGCGCAGCTGCCGGTATTCACCCCGCAATCGTTCGAACTCGTCGGCTTTGCGCTGGCGCATCTGGTCGGCGGGCAGGGGCAGGGTGTACAGCCGTTCAAGTCGCGTTCGGGTATCCAGAACCAATTGAATGAACTGGTCCCGTTGCTGCACCTGCGCGCCGCTGTCCGGTGGCAAGCCGCGGAATGCACGCCATTGGCGGGTGCCTTCCTGTTCGACGAAGGTGGCGAAAGACTCATTGAACTCGGTGTCGTCCTTCACATAAACACGTTGATGCGCCAGTTCATGGAAGATCAGCGTGGCCAATCGTTCGTCACCCCAGGCCACCATCGAACTGATAATCGGATCGTTGAACCAGCCGAGCGTCGAATAAGCCTCGACGCCACCGATCGATACGTCCATACCTTGCAATCGTAGCAACGCAGCTTCACCGCGGGCCGCGCTCTGACTGTAATAACCGCGATAGGCGACGCAACCGGCGATCGGGAAGCAATGGTTCTGGGGTGTCAGGGAAAATTCCGGCGTGGCAAACACGTTCCAGACTACGAACGGCCGGCCAATGTCGGCGTACAAACGGTAACTCTGGTTATCCGGTAGCCGCAGCTGTTGGCTGGCGAACGTACGGGCCTTTTGCGATTGAGTCAGGTGCGCACGCAATAGCTGATCGCGACCGGGATCGGCAATCACTGTGGAAACCGGCTCGCGTGCCCGCAGCAATTGCAGCTGACCACTGGCCAATTGGCCGTAATAGCTGACGCCGGCGCAACCGTTGAGAAACAAAAACAACACACCCGGAAACAAAATGCGTAAAACGCGATCAAGTAACCCAAGGCTTGGAAGCGGCCTGATCAAAATGAATCATCCTTGGAGAGTCTGCCCGCAAGACTATCCCGCCTGACTGGAGCTCCGCTATGCGCACGTTGATGCTGACAGGAAGCCTGCTGTTGCTGGCAGGTTGTGCTGGATTCGGATTACCCCGCCATGATCCGGCTCAAGCGTGGATCGACCTGGATTCGAAGCAGGAAGACACCGCGCTGCAAGCGCTGGAAGTCGATGACAAGGCCGCCACCGACAAGCGCTATTTCGAGGTTCCGCCGGGTAGCCATGAGTTGACGGTTCGTTACCAATTCCCGGTCGCACCCACCAACATCGGGCCCGACGCCGAACCGCTATGGCGTGACTGCCAGATAAACGTGAAATTCAACGACTTCAATGCCGGCGAGCGGTATCAGCTGAAAGCAGGAAATATCGGCTTTCGGCCGTGGGCAAAGCTCTATGATCAGCAGCGAAAAGTGATTGGCCAGGGTGTACCGGCAGGCTGCCAACGCACCTGATCGGCGTTATTCTAAAGGACTAGTCCTTGAGAAAATCATCATGCGCAGGTTAACGCTGTTACTTGCTGCAAGCATCGTTGCTGGCTGTCAGAGCCCGTTGCCAGCGGTTAATCCGCAGATGGCCTGGGTCGAGTTTTCTACGCCATTCCCCAACGATAAATTGCTGATGGCCGAACGCCTGGACAATCAGCGATTGCGTGACGGGCGTTTTTTCCAGGTCACCCCCGGTAGCCATGAGCTGATCGTTCGATTCGACTTTGAAGTGCCCGGTGGTGGGGGCCTGGGCATGATGAACGGCCCCTCGGAACGCTTGTGCTACCTGACCATCAACTACGATTATTTCGAAGCCGGCCAGCGTTATGTGCTGGAAGGCCGTTCGATAGCGTTCACCCCCGGCGCCCGGTTGTACAACGCCAAGCGTGAAATCGTCGCTGAAGATCGAGAGTCCTATTGCCTCATGTGAGGTGAATCAGCGGTCGTTCTTCTGGTAGATGATTTTCTTCGTGCCGCCTTCGCACGAGCCAACGACCATATTCTGATCGTGTACTTCGTCGTTGGTGACGATTTCCAGCGTGTAGGACGAGACGTTATTGGCCTGGATCTTGGCTTCAATCTCGGCTTTGAGTTCTTCACAGGATTTCGTTGCCGCCAGGGCCGGTGTGGCCAGCGCGCAACAGATAATCGCCAAGGCAAAACGTTTCATGGTTGAAGCTCCTTTGAGGCAGCGCGCACGGTAATGCGCTTTAGCTGCTGTCATTTATTCGACCACAATCTCGCCAGCCAGGTTTTGTTTCAGCGCAAAAAAAGAACGCAGCCCGCCGAGGCTGCGATCTTTTATCGGTGAGCGCGACAACCCCTATCAGCTGATCAATGTTGCATCCAGACTGATTTTCGCATTCAGCACTTTGGATACCGGGCAGCCTTCTTTGGCTTTATTGCTCAATTCCTCAAATTGAGCCTGAGTCGCCCCAGGAATCTTCGCTTTGAGTATCAATTTCACTGCCGTGATCGCGAATCCGCCGTCCACCTGGTCCAGGGTAACTTCGGCATTGGTATCGATGCTGTCAGCCTTGAGACCGGCATCGCCGAGAATCATCGAAAACGCCATGGAGAAGCAGCCCGCGTGCGCTGCTCCGATCAGCTCTTCCGGATTGGTGCCCTTGCCGCCTTCGAAACGGGCCTTGAAGCCGTAGGGCGCTTCTCTGAGGACACCGGTTTCCGTGGAAATCGAGCCGATACCGGTTTTCAGGTCACCTTCCCAATGAGCCGATGCTTTCTTCGTAATAGCCATGTCTGCCTCCTCAAGATCCGGCGCGAAGCGTCGCGCCTTTGTGGTTTTCGGTTGCTAGGGTTCTGAGGATAGACCGTGGTGCAAAGTTCACCTGATCTGATCGGTCCTCTTATTTCGTAGGAATTTTGGCTCTGCCATTGAAACTCGGGTATATGCCCTCATTGCATGAATCACGCTTATAGATTCGGCAGGTTTTCGTTTGTAAGAAAAAACCTGCGCCCTCAATTGGAGAAGCAGGCTTATGAAACGACTGTCCGATATCAAGTTCTCGACCCTCGATCTGGTGCCCGTGCGGGAGAACGGCAGCGCGGCCCAGTCGCTGCGCAATTCCCTGGACCTGGCTCAGCACGTCGAAAAATTCGGCTACAACCGTTTCTGGGTTGCCGAACACCACAACATGGACGGCATTGCCAGTTCGGCGACTTCGGTACTGCTTGGCTACCTGGCTGGCGGCACCTCGACCATTCGTGTTGGCTCGGGCGGTGTGATGCTGCCAAACCACGCGCCGCTGGTGATCGCCGAGCAGTTCGGCACGCTCGAAAGTCTGTACCCGGGCCGGATCGACCTGGGCCTGGGCCGTGCACCCGGTTCCGACCAGATGACCGCCCGCGCTTTGCGTCGTGAACGCTCCGGCAGCGCCGACGAATTCCCGGAAGATGTTGCCGAACTGATGCGTTACCTCGGCCCACGTACTCCGGACCAGCGGATCATCGCAATGCCAGGCACGGGCACCAACGTCCCGGTCTGGCTGCTGGGCTCCAGCTTGTTCAGTGCGCAACTGGCGGGTGAACGCGGTTTGCCCTACGCCTTCGCTTCACATTTCGCACCGCGCTTCATGCATGAGGCCATTCGCGTCTACCGCAATCACTTCAAGCCTTCAGCAATATTGGATAAGCCCTACGTAATGCTCGGTGTGCCCTTGGTGGCTGCCGACACCGACGAGCAGGCCGATTATCTGGCAACCTCGGTCTATCAGCGCATCCTGGCGTTGATGCGTGGCCAGAGCCTGGTGCAACGTCCGCCGGTAAAAACCATGGACGGCCTGTGGCTGCCTCATGAGAAAGAGGCGGTCGGCGATTTCCTTGGCCTGGCGATGGTTGGCAGTCCGCAGAAAATCCGCGCAAAACTGGAAGTGCTGATCGAGCAGACCCAGGCGGACGAGCTGATTTTTACCTGCGACCTGTACGAACATGCCGATCGCGTGCACTCCTATGAACTGCTGGCCCAGGTCATGAAGGGCTGACGCTCAAATCGCGAGCGCAAAAAAGCCGACGTCATTGCGTCGGCTTTTTCATTTTCGAGGGCGGTCAGCCCTGCTTGTAGACGATTTGCTTGGAACCTTTTTCACAAGTGCCGACGACTTTGCCGTCAGCGGCAGCGCCTTTATCGACGATTTCCAGTGAATAATTAGCAATGCCCTTGGCATCCAGTTTCGCGGCGATTTCAGCTTTTAGCTCTTCGCACGACTTGCCCTGGGCCAGGGCTGTTCCCGCAAAAATCAACAAACCTACCGCTAAAATAAAATTCTTCATCGGGTCGCATTCCCTGGTCGGGTCAATAGGGTCACCCAGCAATCAGCCGGATGTAAATATGTAGCGCTTTGCCATTCCCTATGGCGCTCGGCCAGCGCGCAGGCTCAGAAGACTAGCTCAAACTCAGCTACTGGCAATCCGGAACCCGACTTTGAGCGTCACCTGAAAGTGCGCTGCCTTACCGTCCTTGATGTGCCCGCGGGTTTCGGTCACTTCAAACCATTCCATATATTTTAGGCTTTTGCTGGCCTCGGCCAGTGCGTTGTTGATGGCGTCTTCAATGCTACTGGTGGACGAGCCGACGAGTTCGACTTTCTTGTAGGTGTGATGGTCAGTCATGGCGTTCTCCTCAGGGTGTGAAATACAGCCTAGCAGTGATTTTTCGTATTACTTCTGTCGGCCAATCCGAAGTGGAAGTTCAGATTTACTGCACTTTCTCGAACCCCTGAAGTCCCAACCAACACACGCAACTCAATCAATGCAGGAGAGCCACCATGGCCAACACCTCTTTACGTAAAGCCTCATTGCAAAGCATGGAAGCCGAGATCGAGAGTCTGCTGAAGTCTTTGGAAAACCTGAAGGACGACGCCTCGGACGAGTCGCGTAAAACCCTTAAAGCCTTGAAAAGCAACGCCGAGAATGCGCTGAAGCATTCGCGTCATCTGCTCAGCGATGCGTACGAAGACGTCAAAGTCAAAACCCGTGAAACCGGGATTGCCACGCGGGATTACGCCCAGGAACACCCTTGGACGACAGCGGGTGTGGCTGTCGGTGCATTGGGGCTGCTCGCGGCTTATCTGCTGTTCAAACGCGGTGACTAATCCGTCTGGCTCAGCTCGTTTTTGAGCCACTGCGCCAGTTGCCGAGCGCGCCCGTCCGCGGCGCGCTTGGGTAGCCACAACGCCAGTTGCGCCGGGGTTTCACTGAAGCCCCATGGCGCAACCAGGCGCCCGGCCTTCAAGTCCTCAGCGACCAGCGGCTCGGGCGCAATCGCCACACCCAGGCCGGCCACTGCGGCCTCCAACAAGTAATACAAATGCTCGAAACCCTGTCCGTACTTCAATGCTTTGGCGTCGAGGTTGCTTTGTTGTGCCCAGCTTGGCCAGGCCTGCGGGCGTGAGGTGGTGTGCAGCAATGGCTCGCTCAGCAGCGCTGCGGGCGGTGCGTCTTGCAGTCGTTCGAAGCCGGCGAATCGCGGGCTTATGACCGGGCCGATCCGTTCGCTCGCCAACTCATAGACTTGCATGTCCGCTGGCCACGGTGGCTCGGCAAACACCAGCAAGGCGTCCAGTCCCGGGCGACGTGGATCGAGATCACCCTCGCCAGCCGACAGGTGCAGGCGCAGGTCCGGCAGGTCGGTATTCAATCGTCCCAACCTGGGAATAAACCAGCGTGCCAACAAGCTGCCCGAGCAACCCAGTACGAACGGTGCGTCGGCGGTGCTTTGGGTCAGCTCTGCACAAACAGTCCGCAAACGCTCGAACGCCTCGCCGCTGGCATCGCGCAAACGAATGCCCGCATCTGTGAGTTTAAGGCCGCGGCCTTCCTTGATGAACAGGCTCACGCCCAGATGTTCTTCAAGCACCTTGAGTTGCCGGCTGACCGCACCATGGGTGACGTGCAGCTGTTCGGCCGCCTTGCTGACGCTATTCAGGCGGGCAGTCGCTTCGAAGGCCCGAAGGGCGTTCAACGGGGGAAGGTCATGGCTCATGAGATCTGTGAGTTTTCCTGACAGGTTGCAGCGATCTTATCGGTTTTCAGCTCAAGGCGTCAGGGGTAGAGTTAGCCCACTCTCTTTTCAAAAGCATCATCCCACGCATTCAACTGGAGCGACCCATGACCCAGACTAATCTGCGCAACGGCCCCGACGCCAACGGCCTGTTTGGCGCGTTCGGCGGCCGTTACGTCGCCGAAACCCTGATGCCGTTGATCCTCGATCTGGCCCGTGAATACGAATTGGCCAAGGATGATCCTGCATTCAAAGAAGAATTGGCCTACTTCCAGCGCGACTACGTAGGTCGCCCAAGCCCACTGTACTTTGCCGAACGTCTGACAGAGTTCTGCGGCGGCGCGAAGATTTACCTCAAGCGCGAAGAGCTGAACCACACCGGCGCGCACAAGATCAACAACTGCATCGGCCAGATTCTGCTGGCGCGACGCATGGGCAAGAAACGCATCATCGCCGAGACTGGCGCTGGCATGCACGGCGTGGCGACCGCCACCGTGGCTGCACGTTTTGGCCTCGATTGCGTGATCTACATGGGCACCACTGACATCGAACGTCAGCAGGCCAACGTATTTCGCATGAAGCTGCTGGGCGCCGAAGTGATCCCGGTCGTGGCCGGTACCGGCACCCTGAAAGATGCGATGAACGAAGCCCTGCGTGACTGGGTGACCAACGTCGACAGCACCTTCTACCTGATTGGCACTGTGGCCGGTCCGCACCCTTATCCTGCGATGGTTCGCGA
This sequence comes from Pseudomonas sp. Irchel s3h14, assembly GCF_900187425.1. GTDB lineage: Bacteria > Pseudomonadota > Gammaproteobacteria > Pseudomonadales > Pseudomonadaceae > Aquipseudomonas. Next base: position 15,296 of record NZ_FYDJ01000001.1, on the reverse strand, counting down.
CTTCCAGGCTGTTATCGGCAAAGAAACCCGTACGCAACTGCAAGACCAGGAAGGTCGTCTGCCGGACAGCCTGGTGGCGTGCATCGGTGGCGGTTCCAACGCCATGGGCCTGTTTCACCCGTTCCTCGACGACAAAAGCGTCGAGATCATCGGCGTTGAAGCTGCCGGCTACGGTATTGAAACCGGCAAGCACGCGGCCAGCCTGAACGGCGGCGTACCGGGCGTACTGCACGGCAACCGTACCTTCCTGCTGCAGGACGACGACGGCCAGATCATCGACGCTCACTCAATCTCTGCCGGCCTCGACTATCCAGGCATCGGCCCGGAACACGCCTGGTTGCATGACATCGGCCGCGTCCAGTACACCTCGGTAACCGACGACGAAGCCCTCGATGCGTTCCACAAATGCTGCCGCCTGGAAGGGATTATTCCTGCACTGGAAAGCGCCCATGCCCTGGCCGAAGTGTTCAAACGCGCACCGACCCTGCCGAAAGATCACCTGATGGTGGTCAACCTGTCCGGCCGTGGCGACAAAGACATGCAAACCGTGATGCACCACATGGAAAACTCTCAACAAGAGCAGTCCAAGCAGGAGAAACACTGATGAGCCGCCTGCAAACGCGTTTTGCCGAACTCAAGGAACAGAATCGTGCCGCCCTGGTGACCTTCGTGACCGCTGGCGACCCGAGCTATGACACCTCTCTGGCGATCCTCAAAGGCCTGCCTGGCGCCGGTGCCGACGTGATCGAGTTGGGCATGCCTTTCACCGATCCGATGGCCGATGGCCCGGCAATCCAGTTGGCCAACATCCGCGCCCTCGGCGCCAAGCAGAACCTGGCGAAAACCCTGCAAATGGTTCGCGAGTTCCGTGCAGGCAATACCGAGACGCCGCTGGTGCTGATGGGTTACTTCAACCCGATCCACATGTATGGCGTGCCGCGTTTCATTGCCGATGCGAAAGAGGCCGGCGTTGACGGGTTGATCGTGGTCGACTTGCCGCCGGAGCATAACGGCGAACTGTGCGACCCGGCCCAGGCCGCAGGTTTGGATTTCATCCGCCTGACCACCCCGACGACTGACGATGTGCGCCTGCCGACTGTCCTGAACGGCAGCTCAGGCTTCGTCTATTACGTGTCTGTTGCCGGTGTGACCGGTGCGGGCGCGGCGACGCTGGAGCATGTTGAAGAAGCGGTTGCGCGTCTGCGTCGCCACACCGATCTGCCGATCAGCATCGGTTTCGGTATTCGTACACCGGAGCAAGCGGCGTCCATCGCGCGTCTGGCTGATGGCGTGGTGGTGGGTTCGGCGTTGATCGATCACATCGCCAATGCGTCAACGCCGGATCAGGCAGTTGATGGCGTGTTGAGCCTTTGCTCGGCGCTGGCAGACGGCGTGCGTAAAGCCCGCGTCAGCTGAAGGTAAAGTTCCTGATACAGAGGAATTAGAGCCTCGCGGCACAGACTAAACAGCAAGACCGAGGGCTTCAGGACTACGTTCTGAAGCCCTTTTTGCTGTATGTGCAGTGAGGAAAGACCCGATGAAAATGCCGAAACGTCTGATTGCCAGCCTGGGTGTGCTGATGCTCAGTGCCACCCCGTTGCTGAGTGCGAGTGCTGATCAGCACGACGATCACGACCGCGGCGGCCCGCAGCAAGGCCATAACGATAACCGCGGTGACAATCATGGCGACGATCACCGTGGCCCGCAGGACAATCATCGCGGCGGCCCTCCGCCACGGGACTTCGGCCCGGTGCGCCAGACTATCCACGATAACCATGGCTATTTCGTGCGCGGTGCTCCGCCACCTCCAGGTATTCATTTGGTGCGTGGCCGACCGCTGCCTCACGGCTATTACGGCGAACGCCTCGATAACCGTGCCTTGGGCCGGCTGCCATATTACCCGGGGTACGAATGGCGCCGTGCGGGTGGCGATATTGTGCTGATCGCCGTAGGAACCGGGATCGTTTATGAAATTCTCGAAGGGGTGCTTTGAATAGCAGGTAGGTGTTGAAGGCTTCGCGGATTAGCCGCGAAGCCTGTTGGTTACGGCAACTCCAAGCCGCCCGCAGCCTTGTGCAACTTCCTCAGATGCTCGCCAACCTGCTTCAGGTTGGCTTCATTGGCGGCCATTTCGGCTGCACGGCTCGGTTCGAGGAGCGCTCTCACTTCCTTGTCCAGATCGCCTGTCAGCGCCTGAAGCTGTTTCTGCCGCAGGCTGCTTTCCGATTCCAGACGCTGCCACTCACTTGGCTGCGGCAATCCATAACCTCCGGTACCAAGCAGCTCCGCCGGACGGCTGAGGAAGCCGCTGTTGGCAAGAATTTGCTGCAAGGTCGCGTTGGCCTTGTCCATGCCGCCGTTCTTCAATTCCCGAGCGCCCAGATAACGTTGCTTTACTTCGTCCTGGGCCAGCACCAATTGTTGACGGAAGGCTGCCTGCTCCAATAACAGCAAGGCTGCGCTGGTGCGCAAATCGGCTTGGTCGATCCATTGCCGGCGCTCTTCAGCTTTCAATGAGAGCCAGTCTTCGACCTTTTCCTGCTTGATCGGCAAGTGCTTCTTCAGCACTTCGAACATCGCTTGATAACGATCGCGGAAGGAGTCGAATCGGTAGCCCAGGCGCAGCGCTTCGCGGGGATCGTCCAGCACGCTGGTGTCCGCCAGTCCGCGGCCCTTGAGCACTTCCAGCAAACCGTTGGGCATGATGCTGTCCAACCCGACCAGTTTTGTATTGTTGGTACTGCTACGCAGTAACTTCAGGCCCTCTACAGCGCAGTTATTGGACAGGAAGAAGTAGTTGCCGTCGTAACTCCAGTGCATTTCGGCGGCGTGTTCCACCACGTCTTCGATCTCGCTGCGCGACAGGTTCAGCGGCACCGAAGCCAGGCTGCGCAGTTCGGTCTTGGTGTATTCGTCGATCACCTGGGCCAGCGGCAGGACAAACAGGCGCGACGGGTATTTGCCCACCAATCCGTCCCAACTCGACAGCTGTACGTCACCGACGAAGGCGCGGTAGGACAACACCAGATGCTGATCCAGATCCAGCCGACAATCCGGCCCACGGGGGCGGCCGGGTGCACAGATCACCAACCGCAACATGCTGTGACCCCAGCGACTGACCCAGTTCTGGTTGGCTTCTGCCAGCAGATAGTCGACGGCGTAGACCCGTTCCGGATCGACCTGGCCCAGTGGTGTTTTGGCGAAATCGTTGCCGGCATTGAGGAAGGAGAAGGATTTGCCGCAGGTGTCTTTAGCGGCGGGCGCCCAGCCGAAATGTTCTTTGTAGTAGCGGTACAACGCCGGACGACGGCAGGCGTAGCTCGGGTCGAGGAGGAAATACTCCATGTTGACCGCGACGAACTCCTTGGGGCTGCTCGTCTCGTAAATGTCGGGGCTGCGGGCAATTTGCCGGTTGTGCTGTTCGCGCTCGCCACGACGGCCGACATACTGTGGCCAGCCGGCGAGGTCGAGCAGGTGCGGGTCGTCGCTGAGCGTAAAACGTCGGTCGGACTGGCCGCGGCATTGATCGGGAATGCCAATCAGCCCTGAGCTGCTGTTGCGCCGGGTGCAGTGCTGAATCAGCGTGCGCTCTGCGTTTGGCCACAGGCGCGAGCGGTCGTAGATGTGGGTGAGTTCGTGCAACACCGTGGCAAGCATTTCGCGGCGTACGGTGCCATGAGGACGATAAGTCTTTTTGGTCGCGGCGCTGCCGTCAGTGAGGCTGGCAAGCAGGTTGCGGTTCAGATCGAGCTCGGACACCAGCGACGCCTGGCCGTAAGCGTTGCTCGGCATGTCATCGGTCCAGCCGACGTCGATGCGTCGGTCTAGCTGCTCGATGAACCGCGGCGGCAGCGCCTGCATGGCTTCATCGAGCAACGCCTGACTGGCTTGTTGTTGAGCGGGGCTGAGGCCTTCGGTTTTAAGCCTTAATTGCAAGTCAGCCTGAGCCGTGTTGCCGAGCAGCAACATGACCCCGGCCAACAGCCAGGCGCCTGGGGACCTCACAGTGCGAGGATGGCTTCGGCGAGAACCTGATCACTGGCGCCGCGAGCTTCCGGTACGCGGGTGCGCAACGTGTTGAAGGCCGCTTCCAGGTGCGCGCCACGAATCTCGCCATCGCTGGCGACGAAACTGGCCGCATCGTCGTGGGCTTCACGAACGATCTTCGAGTCACGGATGGACGTCGTGGTATCGGAAGTGAAATCAAGCGTGCGTTGGGTGGCATTGATGAGGATGTTACTGGTGGCGACCAAAGTGTGCGCCTGAGCCACATCGGCCAATAACAGAAGGCCAAGGGCGGCAACAATCAGAGGGCTACGCATGGAACGACTCCGCAAGAACAAGGATAACTATTGGACGAGAATTGCCTGCGCCAGTTCAAGGTCGCTGGCACGAAGTTTTGGCTGGGTCCGGCGCAGATAAATAAGGGCGGACTCCAGTTGTGCTCCTCGCAGTTGACCGTCACTGGCGATGAACGCCGCAGCATCATCTTGTGCCGCGAGTAGCAGCTTACGGTCGAAGGGAGCGGAGGTCACCATGCTTGTGGCGTAGCCGGTAGCCACGATGCCTTGTGTAGACAGATTGAAGGCGTCATAGGCATGGACGGAGCCCACCCAGCAGGTGGCCACGAAAAGCGGAGAGATCAACAGATTTGAAAGAAAACGCATGAGACTCGATAGCTGAAGGCGAGTCGCAAGGCTAGCGCAACGCCCGGTCTAGAGCCAGCGCCGAAACATTGGGACACGGCGGGCGTGTCCCACGTCAGTGGTGACGCTTAGATAGTCAGTATGGCTTGCGCCAGTTGTGCGTCAGTCGCGTTCAGCTGAGGTGCCTGGTGGCGAATATGGTCGAGTGCGCTTTCCAGTTTCACGCCACGAATGGCGCCTTCGCTGGCCACGAAGCTGGCGGCGTCGTCACGGGCGGCGCGCACGATTTTGTCATCGCGAAAGGAAGAAGTGACATCGGAGGTCGCATCGGACGTGGCCTTGAGGGCGCCGACGACGGCGTCGGTGGTCACGATAAAGCTGGTGGCGTGGGAATTAGCGGCCACGGCAAGCAGGGCTGCAGCGCTGAGCAGACGAAGACGGGACATGGTGAAACTCCTTTGGATAAACCGATTGAGAGGTGGCGCAGTGTCTGTTGAATCAGACGCCAATCATGCAGCGTTCGCCACGTTTCATCTGGATATTAGGCCTATGAGTGTCGGTTCGAACAGTCCCGTCTGTTCAAGCAGGAAGCTAGCGCCAGAACGGTTTATCCAACTCGTTGAGACGATCTGCGTGGCTGATGTTCAGGTCTGAGAGCTGCCGGTCATTGAGTTGGCCCAACAAACGCCGGGTTCGAGCCCTTTCAAGGCTGTTGGCGAGGCCTCTCAGCAATCTACGAAACCAAAGGAAACGAGGCGTTGATTGAGGTGTGGAAACGGAAACATCCAGTAAGTGATTCATGGCGCGGTCCTTTTGCTGGCAGTACGGGATTTCATGTTGATCCCGTCATCTCTTCCGCAACAGACACACCGCACTGAAATTGTACTGGCTCAGTTGTTTAAATAGTAAAACTGTACCTGTTAAGCGAAAGCTCTACTGTATGACCCATGTTGAGGTCCAAAACGACAAAGCCCGTCGTGGTTTCCCACGACGGGCTTTGTTTTTTCAATTTGGAGTGCTGGCGGTGGACCCGGTGGGTCAGAGCCAGCGACGCTAACTTAGCGCCAGAACGGCTTGCTCAGCTCTTCGTAGCGTTGTGCTTCGCTAATCCCTGCGTCAGCCAGCAGACGCGAATCCAGACGAGCCAGTTGATGGCGGCTGGAGATGCGGCGCTGCCACAGCATCAGGTTGGCGAGAACGCGAAGAGGCGTGGAAGCCTGGGTTTTTACAGCGTTGTCTTCGAAAAACAGCTCGGAACTGAGTGTACGTTCCATGGTTGACATCCTTCCGCTTATGGCGGGATTAGGTAGTGGTTTAACTGATGCCAATGATCCTCTCGTTTGGCCAGTCTCTCTAGATACAGTTCACCTGTATTGTGAGGGACCAGTTAACTGTTAAAGGGTGGTGTACTGGTCGAAATTGAGGCAACTGTACTTGTCTGCACTAATATCGTGCGTTTTTGGTTGGTTGACTCGAAAAGGTAGGCAATTACGGTAGGAAAAGACCGGTACAGCAGTACAGTTTTATTCAGGATTTGGTCTGGCAACAGCAAGCTGACGAAACTGTGTTTGCGTCAGCTGCTATCTGTACCAATTACACCGCGAGCATCCGCCCGGTTTCTTCGAGGTTTATGTGCCAGCTCAGGGCATCACGCAGGATATGCGGCGTGTGCCCGCCGAGTGCACAAGCGGCTGTGAAGTAGTCATCCAGGGCTTGCCGATAGTCCGGGTGCACGCAGTTGTCGATGATGACCCGAGCGCGCTCTCGCGGCGCCAGGCCACGCAAGTCCGCCAGACCGATCTCGGTGACGAGGATGTCGACGTCATGCTCAGTGTGATCAACGTGGCTGACCATCGGCACCACGCTGGAAATCGCGCCGCCCTTGGCGATCGATTTGGTTACGAAAATCGCCAAATGCGCATTGCGCGCAAAGTCGCCCGAGCCGCCGATGCCGTTCATCATCCGCGTGCCGCAGATGTGGGTGGAGTTGACGTTGCCGTACAAGTCGAACTCAAGCGCCGTGTTGATGCCGATGATGCCGAGCCGGCGCACCACTTCCGGGTGGTTGGAAATTTCCTGCGGGCGCAGGACCAGTTTGTCCTTGTAGCGCTCAAGGTTGCCGAAAACATCGGTATTGCGACGGCTCGACAAGGTGATCGAGCTGCCCGAAGCAAAGCTCAGCTTGCCGGCGTCGATCAGGTCGAAGGTCGAGTCCTGAAGCACTTCGGAGTACATCGTCAGGTCTTCGAACGGCGAGTCGATCAGCCCGCACATCACCGAGTTGGCGATGTTGCCAATCCCGGCTTGCAGCGGGCCGAGCTTGTTGGTCATGCGCCCGGCAGCCACTTCCTGTTTGAAGAAGTCGATCAGGTGGTCGGCAATGGCCTGGGTATCAACGTCCGGCGGCAGTACGGTGGACGGCGAGTCGGACTGATTGGTGATCACGATTGCGACGATCTTTTCCGGCGGGATCGGGATGGCAGTGCTGCCAATGCGATCGTCGACCTTTACCAGTGGAATCGGCGTGCGGGTCGGCCGATAGGTCGGGATATAGATGTCGTGCAGACCTTCGAGATTCGGGTTGTGCGCCAGGTTGATCTCGACGATCACCTGTTTGGCGAAAATCGCGAAGCTGGCCGAGTTACCCACCGACGTGGTCGGCACGATATGGCCCTGCTCGGTGATCGCCACAGCTTCAATCACCGCGATGTCCGGCAGCTTGAGTTGCTGATTGCGCAGCGACTCCACGGTTTCCGACAGATGCTGGTCAATGAACATCACTTCGCCGGCGTTAATGGCTTTGCGCAGGGTGCTGTCGACCTGGAAGGGCATGCGTCGTGACAATACGCCGGCTTCGGTGAGCTGTTTATCGAGGTCATTGCCCAGGCTGGCGCCGGTCATCAGCGTGATTTTCAGCGGGGTGATTTTGGCGCGCTCGGCCAATGCATGGGGCACGGCTTTGGCTTCGCCGGCGCGAGTGAAACCACTCATGCCGACGGTCATGCCGTCCTCAATCAGAGCGGCAGCGTCAGCGGCGCTCATCACCTTATCCAACAACGAAGGCAAGCGAATACGATCACGGTACATGGATTGTTATCTCGGGCAACGAAAGCAAGGTATGCAGTCTAGTGATTTCAAAAAAATTCCTCCCGCTACCATGGTCGAATGCAGAGCCCCGATTTAGAGCCTTTGGTCGGTTTTTAGCGGGCAATAAAAAACCCCAGCCTACTAAAGGCTGAGGTTTTGGGTATTGCGCTGGAGCAGGTTTTAATCGACGGCTTTGACCATGTCTTCGATGACTTTCTTGGCGTCGCCGAAGACCATCATGGTTTTGTCGAGGTAGAAAAGCTCGTTGTCCAGGCCGGCATAGCCGCTGGCCATCGAGCGCTTGTTGACGATGACGGTCTTGGCTTTGTAGGCCTCGAGGATCGGCATGCCGGCAATCGGCGATTTCGGATCGTTCTTCGCCGCCGGGTTGACCACATCGTTGGCGCCAAGCACCAGCACCACGTCGGTCTGACCGAACTCGGAGTTGATGTCTTCCATCTCGAACACTTGCTCGTAAGGTACTTCGGCCTCGGCCAGCAGGACGTTCATGTGTCCTGGCATCCGCCCGGCGACCGGGTGGATCGCAAACTTCACAGTGACACCACGGTGAGTCAACTTCTCCGCCAGTTCCATCAGAGAGTGCTGGGCACGTGCCACCGCCAGGCCATAGCCCGGCACGATGATCACGGTGTCGGCGTTGGTCAGCAGGAACGCGGCGTCATCGGACGAGCCGGACTTCACCGGACGAGCTTCCTTGGCGCCAGCGGGGCCTGCGGATTCCGTTGCACCGCCGAAACCGCCGAGCAGTACGTTGAAGAACGAGCGGTTCATCGCTTTGCACATGATGTACGAGAGGATTGCACCGGAAGAGCCCACCAGCGATCCGGCGATGATCAGCATCGAGTTGTTCAGCGAGAAGCCGATACCCGCTGCTGCCCAACCGGAATAGCTGTTGAGCATCGACACCACCACCGGCATATCGGCACCGCCGATCGGGATGATGATCAGCACGCCCATCACGAAGGCCAGGGCCAGCATCAGGGCGAAGGCGCCAAGGTTGCCGGTCAGCATGAAAGTGATGCCCAGGCCGAGCGTCGCCAGGCCCAACACCAGGTTCAACTTGTGTTGACCGCTGAACTGTACCGGTGCGCCCTGGAACAGACGGAACTTGTACTTGCCCGACAGCTTGCCGAAGGCAATTACTGAACCGGAGAAGGTGATGGCACCAATCGCTGCGCCAAGGAACAGCTCCATGCGGTTACCGGCCGGAATCGAATCACCTAACTGTTTGACGATGCCCAGAGACTGCGGCTCGACCACCGCCGCAATGGCGATGAACACTGCGGCCAAACCGATCATGCTGTGCATGAAGGCGACCAGTTCCGGCATCTTGGTCATTTCAACGCGTTTGGCCATGATCGAACCGGCCGTGCCGCCGACCAGCAGGCCGACGATGACATAGCCGATCCCGGCGGTGGCCAGCTCTGCGCCGAGCTTATAGATGAGGCCCACGGTGGTCAGGATGGCCAGCGCCATGCCAAGCATGCCGAACAGGTTGCCGCGCCGCGACGTGGTCGGGTGCGACAGGCCTTTGAGGGCCTGGATGAAACAGATCGACGCGATCAAGTAGAGCGTCGTTACAAGATTCATGCTCATTACTTAGGCGCCTCTTCTTTTACTGCTTTTGGGGCTTTTTTCTTGAACATCTCAAGCATCCTGCGGGTAACCAGGAAGCCACCAAATACGTTCACCGCTGCCAGAGCTACCGCCAGGGTGCCCATGGTTTTGCCCAGAGGTGTGACGGTCAATGCCGCGGCCAACATGGCGCCGACGATCACGATCGCCGAGATCGCGTTGGTCACCGCCATCAAAGGCGTGTGCAGTGCAGGTGTAACGTTCCAGACCACGTGATAACCGACATAAATCGCCAGCACGAAGATGATCAGGTTGTAGATACCGGGGGAGATAAGCTCTTCCATCGTCTGAATCCCTGCTTAGGCGTTTTTGCGGATGACTTGGCCGTCGCGGCACATCAGGCACGCGGCGACGATGTCGTCTTCGAGGTTGATCTCGAACTGGCCTTCTTTGTTGAAGACCAGCTTCAGGAAGTCCAGCAGGTTGCGCGCGTACAGTGCTGAAGCGTCTGCCGCGACTGCGCCGGCCAGATTGGTCGGGCCGCAAATAATCACGCCATTCTCAACCACAACCTGGTCAGCCACGGTCAGCGGGCAGTTGCCGCCCTGGGCTGCCGCGAGGTCGATGACCACCGAGCCCGGCTTCATCTGCGCCACGGTTTCCGCGCTCAACAACGTCGGTGCCTTGCGGCCCGGGATCAGTGCCGTGGTGATAACAATGTCAGCCTGTTTGGCGCGTTCGTGCACGGCCAGGGCCTGACGTTGCATCCAGCTGGCGGGCATTGGTCGTGCGTAACCGCCGACACCAACGGCGCATTCGCGCTCTTCATCGGTCTCATAAGGCACGTCGACGAACTTGGCGCCGAGGGATTCGATCTGCTCTTTTACCGCAGGACGTACGTCAGACGCTTCGATCACTGCACCCAGACGTTTCGCCGTAGCGATCGCCTGCAAACCGGCCACGCCGGCGCCGAGTATCAGCACACGCGCCGCTTTCACGGTGCCCGCAGCGGTCATCAGCATCGGCATGAAGCGTGGATAGTGGTGAGCGGCCAGCAACACGGCTTTGTAACCGGCGATGTTGGCTTGGGAGGACAGCACATCCAGGCTCTGAGCGCGGGAGGTGCGTGGTGCGGCCTCCAGTGCGAAAGCGGTAATGCCGCACTCAGCCAGCTTGGCAATGGTTTCATTGCTGAACGGGTTGAGCATGCCCACCACAACGGTGCCGCTTTTTATCAGCGTCAGTTCGCTGTCGCTGGGGGCGACCACCTTGAGAATCAGCTCGGCACCAAACGCATCGTTGGCGCTGCCAATAATTGCGCCTGCCGCTTCATAGGCACTGTCGACAACGCTGGCGTTAATGCCGGCGCCGCTTTGCACAGTGACCTTATGACCCTGGCCGATCAGCTTCTTGATGGTTTCCGGGGTTGCAGCAACCCGTGTTTCACCGGTCTGGGTTTCGAGAGGAACACCAATGTGCACGTCAAATCTCCTGCGTGATCTTATTGAGTAAACCCAGGCACTTCGGATGGTGCGGCTGGGGGCGGCCGATCAGCACGATCCCGCCAAATCAGGGCGGGGCGCGGCATTTTGCAGGCGAACTTAGTGCCCTTCAAGGGTTTATGACGGGTGACGGAAAATTAACTACAAGTCACCCCGTGACCGAATGTCGCAACTGACCGGTTCAATCCCTTGCAGGCCGTGCCTTGTAAGGATTCTTGTGAAAATTGAAGAATTTACGCATCGGTCAGGTGAATGAGTCGTTATTGCTCCGCAATAGAGGCTCAAGGCCACGTTTTCAGGCTCTTGTGGGACGTTTGTACTGCTTGTCGGTACAGTCTTCGAATATGCGACAAATACTTATATCTGTAGTGCTTTGATTTTGCTGACTACGAGGTCAGTTAATCAGGCGAGGCCTTTATCCTTCTAGGCTGTAGCTCTGTGCCTGATTGACCAGCCAATCGCGAAATGCCCTTAAAGAGGCCGATTCGACCTTTCGCTCGGGAATCATCAAGTAATACGCCTTGATGCTTGATAACGCTTGGGCGTTGGCAATGACCAGGCGCTTCTCGGCCAGTTCACGTTGAATCAGGAACGGTGGAATCAGCGCTATTCCCATATCGTGCATGGCCGCTTGGGCAAGCATGGAGAATAGCTCGTAGCGCGGTCCTGTCATGTCTCGCGGGACATTTAGGTTTTGAGAGTTGAACCACTGGCGCCAGGCATAAGGGCGGGTGGTCTGCTGCAGCAGGGGCAATTCGGCGATGTCGCCGGGAGACAGGGTTGTCTTTTCCCCCATGAGGTTGGGGCTGCATACCGGCATCGGATTTTCGCCCATCAGCCTGTGGGATTCGGTACCCGACCAGTCCGCATCGCCAAAATAGATCGCGGCATCGAAGTCGGTGTCGGCAAACAGGAAGGGGCGCGTTCGGTTGGTGAGGTTGACCGTCACTTCCGGGTGTTTTTGCTGGAAATCCTTGAGTCGTGGCAGTAGCCATTGAGTGCCGAAGGTTGGAACCACCGCCAGCTCGATCACGTTGGCACCTTGCTGGCCCATCACTGACAAGGTGTCCCGTTCAACGGCATCGAGTTGGGTAGCCACCCGGCGGCTGTAGGAAAGTCCGGCCTCCGTCAGCTTGACCCCACGTCGCGAGCGTCGGAACAGTTCTACGCTGAGGAATTCCTCAAGGCTGGCGATCTGTCGGCAAATGGCGCCCTGAGTGAGCGAAAGCTCCTGAGCTGCCTTGGTAAAACTTTCGTGGCGAGCTGCTGCTTCAAAGCTGATCAGGGCAGTTGTGCTGGGGATTTTCCTGCGCATGTACGTCAACCTCACTAATACATCGCATAAAAGCTATTTTGCGATGTTTCGGAGTGAGAAATTAGCACAACAGTATGCAAAATCCTCGTTTGCCGTAACGCCGAACCCGGCCTAGGATCAGCCCACGTTATTTGACCCGATTCGAGAGGACACACTCATGGGCGGTAAAGCTAGCTTCAACTGGATCGATCCCCTGCTGCTGGATCAACAGCTCACCGAAGAAGAACGCATGATTCGCGACACCGCTGAGCAATTCGCTCAGCAGAAGCTCGCGCCGCGTGTTCTAGAAGCTTTCCGCCATGAAAAGACCGACCCGGCGATCTTCCGCGAGATGGGTGAAATCGGCCTGTTGGGCGCGACTATCCCTGAGCAGTATGGTGGCAGCGGCCTGAACTACGTCAGCTACGGCCTGATAGCCCGTGAAGTCGAGCGCGTCGACTCTGGCTATCGGTCGATGATGAGTGTGCAGTCCTCGCTGGTGATGGTGCCGATCAATGAATTCGGCACCGAAGCTCAAAAGCAGAAGTACCTGCCAAAACTGGCTTCGGGTGAATGGATCGGTTGCTTCGGTCTGACCGAGCCTGACCACGGTTCCGACCCGGGCTCGATGATCACTCGTGCACGCAAAGTGGAAGGCGGTTACAGCCTGACTGGCTGCAAAATGTGGATCACCAACAGCCCGATCGCCGATGTGTTCGTGGTCTGGGGTAAGGACGATGCCGGCGACATCCGCGGTTTCGTGCTCGAGAAAGGCTGGAAAGGCCTGAGCGCTCCTGCAATTCACGGCAAGGTTGGCTTGCGCGCATCCATCACCGGCGAAATCGTCATGGACAACGTGTTTGTCCCTGAAGAGAACATCTTCCCGGATGTCCGTGGCTTGAAAGGCCCTTTTACTTGCCTCAACTCGGCCCGCTACGGCATTTCCTGGGGCGCGCTGGGCGCGGCCGAGTTTTGCTGGCACACCGCTCGCCAATACACCCTGGATCGTCAGCAGTTCGGCCGTCCATTGGCCGCCACTCAGCTGATCCAGAAGAAGCTGGCCGACATGCAGACTGAAATCACCCTGGCGCTGCAAGGTTGCCTGCGTCTGGGTCGTATGAAAGATGAAGGTACTGCGGCGGTCGAGATCACTTCGATGATGAAGCGCAACTCCTGCGGCAAGTCCCTGGACATTGCCCGCATGGCGCGTGACATGCTGGGTGGTAATGGTATTTCCGATGAGTTCGGTGTTGCTCGCCACTTGGTCAACCTGGAAGTGGTGAATACCTATGAAGGTACGCATGACGTCCATGCACTGATCCTCGGCCGTGCGCAGACTGGCATCCAGGCGTTCTATTAATAGGAGAACGGCCATGGGCGCGCTTTCGCATCTACGGGTACTGGATTTATCGCGGGTTCTGGCCGGACCGTGGGCCGGGCAGATCCTTGCTGACCTTGGCGCCGAAGTGATCAAGGTCGAGCGCCCGGGCAATGGCGATGACACGCGCGCCTGGGGGCCTCCCTTCCTTAAAGACGCTTATGGCGAGAACACCAGCGAGGCCGCCTATTACTTGTCGGCCAATCGCAACAAGCAATCGGTCACCATCGACTTCACCCGGCCTGAAGGGCAGAAGTTGGTGCGTGATCTGGCGGCGAAGTCGGACATCCTGATCGAGAATTTCAAGGTCGGTGGTCTGGCGGCTTATGGGCTGGATTATGAATCGCTCAAGGCGATCAATCCGAATCTGATCTATTGCTCGATTACCGGGTTTGGCCAGACAGGCCCTTATGCCAAGCGCGCGGGTTATGACTTCATGATCCAGGGGCTGGGCGGTCTGATGAGTCTGACGGGGCGACCCGAAGGGGACGAGGGTGCCGGGCCGGTGAAAGTCGGCGTGGCGCTGACGGACATTTTGACCGGTCTCTATTCGACCGTGGCGATCCTTGCAGCGCTTGCGCATCGGGACCATGACGGTGGCGGTCAGCATATTGATATGGCGCTGTTGGATGTTCAGGTGGCCTGTCTGGCTAACCAGGCAATGAATTACCTGACTACGGGCAATGCTCCGAAGCGCCTGGGTAATGCTCATCCGAATATCGTGCCTTATCAGGACTTTCCTACGGCGGATGGAGACTTCATCCTTACCGTGGGTAATGACGGGCAGTTTCGCAAGTTTGCTGAAGTGGCTGGTCAGCCGCAGTGGGCAGATGATCCACGTTTTGCGACCAACAAGTTGCGGGTGGCGAATCGGGCGGTGTTGATTCCGCTTATCCGCCAGGCGACGGTGTTCAAGACGACTGCTGAGTGGGTGCTGCAGTTGGAGCAAGCAGGTGTGCCGTGCGGGCCGATCAATGATCTGGCTCAGATGTTTGCGGATCCTCAGGTTAAGGCGCGCGGGTTGGCGATCGAGCTGCCCCATGTGCTGGCCGGGATGGTGCCGCAAGTGGCGAGTCCGATTCGTCTGTCCGAAACGCCTGTGGAGTATCGCAATGCGCCTCCTCTATTAGGGGAGCATACGCTGGAGGTTCTGCAGCGGGTGTTGGGTCTGGATGCCGGCGTTGTGGCTGCATTCAAAGAGGCCGGGGTACTCTGAGGGTTTCTTCTATATAGAGGGGGTCGTTTTACTCTCCTATATAGAGAGGAAACGGGCTGTTTTCCGGCGTCCTGCAAGTGATTGATAGAAAAGCGTAATTAAGGGTTGACGGCAGATTCTGGAAGTCTATAATTCGCCCCACTTCCGGCGCAGTCGAAACGGAAAACTCCTTGGTAAACAGTGAGTTACGCAGTTTTCGACAGCGAGTTGCTTCAGCTCGTCGAAGTCCAGAAGGAGTCGGTCAGGCAGGGTGGTTTAGCTTGATGGGCGATTCGATCTTCTCGGTCGAAAGCGGTGTAAAAGAGGTGTTGACAGCAGCGAGTAACGCTGTAGAATTCGCCTCCCGCTAACGAGAGATCGCAAGCGCAAGTGGTTGAAGTTGCAAAGGAAACTTTGAAAACTTCGGAAAATAACCGCTTGACAGCAACAGAGGCTGCTGTAGAATGCGCGCCTCGGTTGAGACGAAAGATCTTAACCAACCGCTCTTTAACAACTGAATCAAGCAATTCGTGTGGGTGCTTGTGGAGTCAGACTGATAGTCAACAAGATTATCAGCGTCACAAGTTACTCCGCGAGA
>NZ_FYDJ01000024.1 GCF_900187425.1 Pseudomonas sp. Irchel s3h14 | reverse complement strand
TCCCGAACTCAGCAGTGAAACGATGCATCGCCGATGGTAGTGTGGGGTTTCCCCATGTGAGAGTAGGTCATCGTCAAGATTAAATTCCGAAACCCCTATCTGCGTATGCAGGTAGGGGTTTTGTTTTGCCCGCAGGAAAGTGCCACCGGCTTCACGCCACCCCGACGATCTACATGGAAAGCCCGTCATTGCTGTGCCTTACTCCAGACACAACTCATGGGGCGACGTCGATGCGGCGAAGAGGCGCAAAATTCTGGTTATGGACCAACACGCAATTACCCCTCCATATACATGAAGAGGTACTCAGCAATGGCGTGCACATCGAGGTGCAGGCACGGGTCAGTCATGAGGGGATTACCCAGGTGTCTACGGCACCAATGGCTGGGCGGTTGGCGAGGAGGTTCATGATCGGCACGCCGGTGAGCATTACTGCGTAGCGTTGAAGTGGGGCGCTCAACGGGCGCGAGAGATTGTCGCGGACACCCAGGAGTTCGTCGCGGCGCATCGGGTGCAGTTGACCTTGAGTCCAGTGATTACCGATGAGCCGGAACTGGCCCTGCGGCGGATGGAAATGACCGAGCGCGAGTCTTTGAAACTCAGGTCCGAAGATGCCTGGTCGGAGTACCTGGTTGCCAAGGAAGCCATGCTGGCGCTGATGCGCTCAACCAAAGTCGACCCCAACGTCTGGGCTGATCACAAGGATCGGCTCAGGCAGGCCATCGATCGACGAGCCTGCGTACAACGCGCCTATCTGCGCTGACCCTGCCTCAGGCCTGGGGGCGTCGCAGAGCTTCAATCGTTTCGATCAGATCATCGTAGGACACCGGTTTTCCAATGTGCTGGTCAAAGCCCGATTGCCGTGATTTTTGAATGTCGCTATGGGCGCCATAGCCCGTCAGTGCAATGGCCGGCACGTCCTTGACCAGCGGCAACTGACGCAATGCGCTCATCAGCTCGTGGCCGTTCATGACCGGCATGCCCAGGTCAGAAATGATCAGGTCGAAGCGCGTGCTTTTTGCGGCATCCAAAGCTGCCACTGGACGGTCGAACGCAATCACTTGCGCGTCTTCCATTTCCAGCAGCATTTTCAAGGTTTCCAGTACATCCGCGGAGTCGTCGATCAGAAGGATCGTCAAAACGCTCAGCCTGCCAGAGGAATCTTCGACTTGAGTCGAGGATTGCGGCTCATCTTTGGTGTGGGCCAAGGGCAGGTAAACCGTGAAGGTACAACCTGTTCCCACCCCGGCAGAGTTCACCTCAACCGTTCCCCGTTGGGCCTCGGTCAACTGGCGGACCAGGGACAAGCCGATCCCCAGCCCTTCACGGATGTGGCTGACGTGCTGCTTTTCCGCCTGGCCGAACAGGTCGAACACGTGATCGAGGTTTTCGGGTGCGATGCCTGCACCGTTGTCTTTGACGTCCAGCCGCGCCATGTTTCCAACCTGGCTGGCGATCAATTGCACGTGGCCGTTGGAGGGCGTGAATTTCAGCGCGTTATTCACCAGGTTCCAGATAATTTGCTCCAGGCGCGTCGGGTCGGCATGGACCATCAAGGCGTCGGAAGGCACGAGCAGTTCGACGGTGGCGTCGTGTCGGTCGCTGAGTACGACGGCATGAATGTCGCGCAACACATCGGCCAGGTCGCGGAAGAACAGATCAATGGACGCGTGGCGACCTTCGCGCGGCTCTGTGGCGCTGACCTCCAGAAAGCCATCGTTCATTGTCAGCCGTTGCGCCGGTGAAATGACGTATACCCGGTTTTTCTCGATGGCCACCGTTTCGGTCACCTGCAGAACCGGCATCTTGGCAAATATTTAGCGCGTACTAAACGGCATGACTTCTCAAGGGAACGCCACTACTGGCCGATAACCCGAACAGTCATGGTCTTCTTCTTAAATTGCCTGGAAATCTTCGATGCTGTCGTATCACCAAAAGCGTTTTTTGATCGTCGATGATTTCTCGGATTTCCGCAGTTCCGTCAGGTCCATGCTGCGCGAGCTGGGCGTCAAGGATGTCGACACCGCCGACACCGGCGAACAGGCGCTGCGTATGTGTTCGCAGAAGGCCTACGATTTCATCCTGCAGGACTTTCACCTGGGCGACGGCAAGAAGAACGGTCAGCAGGTGCTTGAAGATTTGATGATCGAAAAGCTGATCAGCCATGAGGCCGTGTTCGTCATGGTCACCGCCGAGACCAGCCAGGCGATGGTGCTCAGTGCGTTGGAACACGAACCCGATGCGTACCTGACCAAACCGTTCAACCGTTCCGGCCTGGCTCAACGCCTGGAGCGGCTGGAGCAACGCAAGACCTTGCTCAAGCCGATTCTGCAGGCCCTTGACCGGGGCAAACCGGTTGAAGTGCTCAATGCCTGCATCGCCCTGTGCAAACAAGACATCCGCTACTCGCCGTTGTGTCTGCGCTACCGCGCCGATGCCTTGCGCGACCTGAATCAGAACGAGGCGCTGGAGCGTCTCTACGACGGCATCATTGCTGATCGGCCTTTGCCGTGGGCGTTTGCCGGCCTGGGCAAATTGCTGTTCAAGCGTGGCCAGGTCGCTCAGGCCAAAGGCGTCTACGAAAAAGCCCTGAAAGTGTTCCCGATGATGCCGGCGCTCTACGACGGCATGGCCGATGTGCTGGTCGCCGAAGGCGATACGAAGGCGGCCCAGAATGTGCTGGAAGAGGCGATCCGCTTGTCGCCGCTGGCGGTGCGCCGGCAAGCGCTGTTGGGCAAGTTGGCGATGGCCAACGAAGATTTCGACACCGCCTCCAAAGCCTATCGTCAGGCCGTGGCGCAGGGCGCGCAGTCACGTTTCAAGGATGCGGAGAGCAACCTTGGCCTGGCCCATGCCTTGATCAGCAAAGGCAGCGAAAAAGGCCTGGATACCCGGACTCGACTGGAAATCAACACGACGCTGAGTGCGGTGGCCAAGGAAAACCCTTCAGATCCGGGTCTGCAGATTCGTGCGCGGTTGATGAAAGCCACCAGCCTGCTGCTCAACGATGCCGAAACTGCCGAGAAGCTCACCGAGCAGGCAATGATGCGCCTCGATGGCATGGAACAGTTCATGAGCGCCGAAGCGGCGCTGCTGGTGGCCAAACAACTGCAGATGCTCGGCCAGGCCAGCGCCGGTGCCTCTATGCTGAAAAACTGCGCGGAAATCTACGGCGACGACCCGACGGTGATGAAGGGCATCGCCAAGTTGACCGACGATCCGACCATCCTCAACTCCGGCAACGCCGCTGCGGACCTCAACCGTCAGGGCGTGCGGGTGTACAAGACCGGCAACCTGGTGGAGGCGCGGCAGGTGTTCCGCAAAGCCCTGGCGCTGCAACCGAAGAACATCAGTATCGCGCTGAACATGGCGCAGTCGCTGCTGCACGGCACCGACACCAGTGTCCCTTCGGCGGAGCTGGAGGAATGTCGGACGTGCCTGAAAATGGTCGGCCTGATGCCCGACTCCGATGCGCGTTTTCCCCGTTATCAGAAGTTGCGAAGCAAGGCGTTTGGCGAATGAACAACAGCGAACAGGCACTCGATTTTTCCACGGTGATTGCCTCCACCGTACACGACATGAAGAACTCCCTGGCGATGCTGATGCAGGCCCACAGCCAATGGCTGGCGCGCTTGCCGGATCCGCAGCAGCACACCCCGGAGCAGGGCGTGATCGAATTCGAATTCGCGCACCTCAATGGCATGCTCGTGCAGTTGCTGGGGCTGTACAAACTCGGCGTCAACCAGATGCCGTTGCAACCGGCCTACCATGAACTGGATGACTTCATCGAAGCGCAATTGGCCTGCCATCAGGACGTGTTCGCCAGTCGCGGCATCACGGCGACCTATGAAGTGGACCCGTTGAGCCCTCTGGGTTTCTTCGACCGGGAGCTGATTGCTTCGGTGCTGGGCAACAGCATCAACAACGCCATTCGTTACGCCCGCCACGCGGTGTTGATCAGCGTCAGCGATGAAGCGGGGCAACTGGTGCTGACCGTCAACGACGATGGCGAGGGTTATCCACCCGAGATGATCGAGCGTCAGGCCGATTACGTACAGGGCATCAACCACAGCAGCGGAAGCACTGGCCTGGGCCTGTACTTTGCCGGGCGGATTGCCGCATTGCATCAGCGCAACGGCGTGGGCGGACGCACCGAAATCAGCAATGGCGGCCCGCTGGGCGGCGGCGTGTTCAGCCTTTACCTCCCCTGACCGGTTCTTTTTGTTGGCCGCTGCTTGATATTCCGAACAGGCGGAGCCTATTTTGTACGGGTCGCCGTTCGCGGCTCGCACAACAACAAAGGATTGCGTCATGACAACCGATGGCCATCGCTCACTCGCACAGCGATTGACGGGCATTGATGAGATTGAATGTGTCACGCCGGATTTGAATGGCGTACCCCGTGGCAAGGTAATGACCGCCGAAGGCTTTCTCGAGGGCCGGCGTTTGCAGATGGCGCGGGGAGTGCTGCTGCAATGCATCATGGGCGGATATCCGCCAGCGCGCTTTTACGGCAGTGATGATGGCGACCTGGCGCTGGTGCCCGACCCTGCACAGATCCATCGCTTGCCGTGGAGCCAGCAGCCGCGAGCCTTGGCCATTTGCGATGCGGACGAGCTGACTGGCGAAAGCTCGTCTTTGTCGACCCGCGGGCAACTCAAAGCCGTGATCGCACGTTACGCGGCCCTAGGCCTGGCGCCGGTGGTGGCGACCGAGCTGGAATTTTTTGTGTTTGCGCCCAACACCGATCCGACTCTACCGTTCCAGCCGCCGCTGGGCCTGGACGGTCGTCGCGAGGACGGTCAATCGGCGTTCAGTATCAGTTCCAATAATGGTTTGCGGCCGTTCTTCAGTGAAGTCTACGCCTGCATGGCGGCCCTGGGCTTGCCGCGCGATACCTTCATGCACGAGATGGGCGTCAGCCAGTTCGAGATCAACCTGCTGCACGGCGATCCGCTGCTGCTGGCCGACCAGACACTCCTGTTCAAACATCTGCTTAAAGAAGTCGCACTCAAGCATGGCCTGACTGTGGTTTGCATGGCCAAGCCGCTGGCGCACACGCCGGGCAGTTCGATGCATATTCACCAGAGCATCATCGAGATCGGCAGCGGGCGTAACGTGTTCAGCGACAAGGCTGGTAAGCCGACCGCGACCTTCCGTCATTTCATCGCGGGTCAGCAGGCCGGCATGGCGGATTTCACCGCGTTGTTCGCACCAAACGTGAACTCGTATCAGCGCTTGTGCCATCCGTATGCGTCGCCGAATAATGCCTGCTGGTCCCTCGACAATCGCGCGGCCGGATTGCGTATTCCGGCCAGTTCGCCCGCCGCTCGTCGGGTCGAGAACCGTTTGCCGGGGGCTGATGCAAATCCTTATCTGGCGATCGCCGCCAGCCTTGCCGCAGGGCTGTATGGCATTGAACACAAACTGGAGCCGAGTGAGCCGATCCAGGGTGAATTCGAAGTGCCGGACAATCTTTCGTTGCCGTGTACCTTGCATGCTGCTCTTGAGCGTCTGAAACGTAGCCAATTGGCGAAGGAACTGTTTGGCAAGGAGTTCATCGAAGGCTACATCGCCTCGAAGACCATGGAGTTGACCAGCTTCTTTGATGAAATTACTCCCTGGGAGCGGCGTGTTTTAGCGTCCCAGGCCTGACGCCCCGTCGACATCAGGCTATCGTTTGTCGGTAGCCTGAAACTCACTGCAAGGAGCCGCTCGGAACGCCGATGCGCCAAATCTGGAAACCCTTTCGAGCGCTTTATTTTGCCTCGCTGATGATGTTGATCGGCTCTGGCCTGTTGAGTACTTACCTGGCCTTGCGCCTGGCCGCCGACCACGTCGACAGTCTGTGGGTCGGTGCGTTGATGGCGGCCAACTATTGCGGCCTGGTGCTGGGTGGCAAGATCGGCCACCGGCTGATTGCCCGGGTCGGGCATATTCGCGCTTATTCGGCCTGCGCCGGGATTGTCGGCGCGGCGGTGCTGGGCCATGGCCTGGTGGACTGGTTGCCTGCCTGGATCTTCCTGCGGGTCATCGTCGGCCTCGGCATGATGTGCCAATACATGGTCATCGAAAGCTGGCTCAATGAGCAGGCCGAAGCCTCGCAGCGCGGAACGGTGTTCAGCGGCTACATGATCGCCTCGTACTTGGGGCTGGTGCTGGGTCAGTTGATTCTGGTCATGCACCCGGGCCTGGGTCTTGAACTGCTGATGCTGGTCGCCCTGTGCTTCGCGCTGTGCCTGGTGCCGGTGGCCCTGACCCGGCGGATTCACCCGGCGCCATTGCACCCGGCACCGATGGAGCCGCGGTTCTTCATCAAGCGCGTGCCGCAGTCATTGAGCACGGTGCTGGGGGCGGGGCTGATCATCGGTTCGTTCTACGGTCTGGCACCGCTGTATGCCTCACAGCAGGGGTTGTCCACGGAGCAGGTCGGTCTGTTCATGGGTAGCTGCATTTTTGCCGGTTTGCTGGTGCAATGGCCGTTGGGCTGGCTGTCCGACCGTTATGACCGGGCGCTGTTGATCCGCTGTTTTGCCCTGGTCCTGGCGCTTACCGCGTTGCCGCTGGCAATCATGCAACAGGTACCGCTGGAGATTTTGTTTATCACCGGGTTCTGCTGTTCGCTGGTGATGTTCTGCCTGTATCCGCTGGCGGTGGCGTTCTCCAACGACCACGTCGAGGGTGATCGCCGGGTGTCCCTGACAGCGATGCTGTTGGTGACCTACGGTGTTGGCGCCAGTATCGGACCGCTGGTGGCCGGGGTGCTGATGAAACTGTTCGGCAGCCACATGCTCTATGCCTTCTTCAGTTTCTTCGCGTTGGTGCTGGTGTGGCGGATTCGCCCGAAAGCGGTGACCAACCTGCATCAGGTCGACGATGCACCGCTGCATCACGTCGCCATGCCGGACAGCATGTCGAGTTCGCCGTTGGTGGCTTGCCTTGACCCGCGTGTCGATGAGCAGGTGGTGCAAGACCAGATGCAGAACCCGATCAATCCTGAGCCGGACCCCGAATCAGAGCCCGATACCGATCCGCCGCCCGAAGACCCTGATGCACCTCGCGAGCAAAGTTTTACCGAGGCCAGGCCTTAAGCATAAAAACAACGCATAAAAAAACGGGCAGTCACCGCAAGGGGCTGCCCGTTTTCTATTGAAGCGTCTTATTACATGTCGTCTTTGTCGAAGCGTCGCGCTTCGCGCTGAAGCTGATAGACGAACCGCTCGACCTGCCGCTGCACCAGCCCGCTCATGTTGTGAAAGCGTACGCCGGCGAAGGTGGTGGAGATCCTTTCTTCGAAGTGCAGGTAACGCAGCTCGACCGGTGCCGTCATGTTGCCAAAAGGCAGGGCGGCGATGAAGCGGTCATAGACCTGGCCCAGTTGCAGGCTGCCCGTGATGTCGCCTTCGAAGCGCAACTTGCAGCCGGTGGCGGAGATGTCCAATAGCTTGCCGCTGATCGGCGACTTGAGCTTTTCACCGCCCAGATCGACGTTGACCAGTTGTGCCAGCTTCAATGCTGCGCGGAATGCATTGCGACGCTGGTGGTAAACCACCTCGGTGGGCAGGGCGCCACGGTAGCAGCGACCGCCACCGGATTCGTCGATGGTCAACGGGCCGTTGCTTTCCCAGGCAATGCGCACGCCGTCGTGAAAGCCTTCGACCTTGAACGGTTCGCCGGCGAGCAGGAAGCGTTCACCATCGCGGGGAATCATTTCGTCCAGGGCAATCATGTTGCTGTCACGGTCAATGTCTACCAGATAACTCTGGAAGCGCTGGCTGCGTTCATGGAACGTGATGATCAGCGGATCATGGCTGTCTTGCAGCTGGCGCAGGTTGCCGGAGATCTCCAGGGGCGTGGTGAGCACCTTGGGTGGCTGCGGAGCATCTTCCGCGCTTAAGGCATTGAACACGGTTCATCAATCTCCAGGCAAAATATGACTACGGCTGGCCAGCATATTGCCAGCATGTTTCGCGTCTTGATAGTGCGCGATTTTCAGCAGGCTCAAGCCTGACTGAGCGGGCGTGGCTTCGCAAGCATGGAGGTTGATCCGCGTGCATCATAGAGCGCTGGCGGCTCGCCGCCGTTGAGGATTTTCAGCTGATTGGCCGTCGCGGCCTGTTGCACCAGGATCGACTGGCCATTCTTGACGTTGGTCGCCTGGCACTGAGCCAGAAGATCGGTCAATACATCGCTCTGCTCCAACAGCTGGTCGCCAATGCTCGAATGGCTGGCAAGTTGCTCCAGGCCGTCGCGGTTGGTCGGCAGGTTGAGGCTGGCGAGGATTTCACTGCGCTTGCTGCCATGCTGATCGAGCAAAATGATCAATGCCTGTTTCTGCGCCAGAATTTCTTCGAGCAGTGGCATGTCGCGACCGTGCAAGGCGAGGGACTCGGTTTGCAGTAACTCCAGCAAGTGCTGTGCTGGGGCGAAATCGTCGGTGATCAGTTGCAGTAAATTAGTGTCGTGCATGGCTGGCCTTGGGTTTTAAGCGTCCAAAAGCCTGGCGCAGGCCTTGGCCTAGCGCTGGGCTTCGAAGTTGAGCAGTTTGCTGGCTACACGGTTGCTGTCGACTTTGTAGCTGCCATCGGCAATCGCTGCTTTCAACTCGGCCACGCGGGCGTTGTCGACGGCAGGTTGATCGCGCAGCTTGTCAGTGACCTTCTGCAACTGTTGAGCCTCATTGCTGAGATGTACCGATTCCCCGCTTTTGACGGTACTGGCCTGTTCGGCCGGGGTATTCAGCGGTGCGGGTTTGCCGGCTTCGGCGGTCTCCTTCGCGGTGCTGGTACGTGTACTACCGGTAAGTGACGAGGAACTGTTTAAACGGCTGAAATCGATGACCATGACAAAAAACCTCTGGGTATTTGGACGCTTGCCATGTTTTCGGCCATACCCGGAAAAACTTTAGGCCCAATTATCAATGAGCTTGCGCGCGTCAGCGCTTGCCCTGCATAGGGCACAGTCTAGGGAACAGTCGGGTGGCGCGCCAGTGTTCTACATGGCTACTTCCACCTGACCGGGTGCGGTGACTTGCGCCTTGATGACCCGCTGGGAATTGAGGTTTTTCACCCGGATCTGTTCGCGCAAGCCGCCGTTGGACAGCGCTTCACCCGGCATGCGCACGCTTAGCGTTCCACTGCGGGCGGTAATCACCACCTGGTCGCCTTTGCTGATGACATCTGCCTGTTCCATGTGCACCAGGGTCATGACCTGGTCGGCGACCATTGGTCGGGTAAGTTTCTGTCCGATCGCCTGGTCGACGGAAGTCAGGTAACCCTGGTTGATCAGGCTGATGTCGCGCTCGCGCAGGGTTACATCTTCGGGCTCGACGATGCCAGCGCGCCGCAGCGCTCGGGTGGTGGTCACAATGTCGCGAAACAGGCGCACTTGAGCGGGTACGAAGACGGTCCAGGGGGACGTGCCTTCGCAAGCAACCTTGACGGTAACCCGCCCCAGCGGCCTTGCCGGACTCTCAAGCGTGGCTGTCAATTCCTTGTCGCACATGGGCATGCGCAGCCGCGGATCGAGCTGCTTGACCTCGATCTCGTAGCGGCCTTCCGTTTGACTGGTGGCCAGATAGTCTTCTACGGTGAATTCAAGAAAGCCCTGAGTGACGCCGATAAGCATGTCAGGCAAGGTAACCGCGTCAGCAAGGGCAGGGCAGCCAGCGTTGAACAGGCAGACGGCCGACACCGCGCAAAGCAATTTGCGGGCGTTTGATGTCAGGCGTCGGAAAAATGTCGGTTCTGTGTTCATAAGAGTTAAAAAGCAAGCGCCGTGCCGTTTAGTGATGAATGCGCGTCGCAACACACTTAAGCGTTGGTGTAGGAGTCTGTGCATGGCTGGTGTAATGGATGCGGTAAACCAGCGCACGCAACTGGTAGGGCAGAATCGCCTTGAGCTGTTGTTGTTCCGTCTCGACGGCCAACAGCTGTATGGGATCAACGTGTTCAAGGTTCGGGAGGTGCTGCAATGTCCCAAACTGACGCTGATGCCAAAATCCAGTCCTGTCGTGTGCGGTGTGGCGAATATTCGGGGGGCGACCATTCCGATTCTTGATCTGGCCATGGCGACCGGGTCCGGTGCGCTGAAAGATCAAAGCAATCCCTTCGTGATCATCACGGAGTACAACACCAAGACCCAGGGTTTCCTGGTGCGGTCAGTGGAGCGCATCGTCAACATGAATTGGGAGGAGATTCATCCGCCACCCAAGGGCACGGGACGCGATCATTATCTGACGGCTGTGACTCGGGTCGACAATCAGTTAGTCGAAATCATCGACGTCGAGAAAGTGCTGGCAGAAGTGGCGCCGACACCGGAAGCGATTTCCGTCGGCGTGGTGGATGTCGAAACCCAGCACAAGGCGCTCTCTTTGCGAGTACTGACAGTCGATGACTCGTCGGTGGCGCGCAAGCAGGTGACCCGTTGCCTGCAGACGGTCGGTGTCGAAGTGGTGGCGTTGAACGACGGTCGGCAAGCGCTGGATTACCTGCGCAAGCTGGTCGACGAGGGCAAGAAGCCGGAAGAAGAGTTCCTGATGATGATTTCCGACATCGAGATGCCGGAGATGGACGGGTACACCCTTACGGCCGAGATCCGCAACGACCCTCGCATGCAAAAGCTTCACATCATCCTGCATACTTCGTTGTCGGGTGTATTCAATCAGGCGATGGTCAAGAAGGTCGGTGCCGATGACTTCCTTGCCAAATTCCGTCCTGATGACCTGGCATCCCGGGTAGTCAACCGGATCAAAGCAGCAGACATCAGCTAGGGGCCTTTTGCCCCTAACGGTTAATACGATTTAAGAGGCGGCATCTTTGTCTACGGGTAATTTGGATTTCGAACAGTTCCGGGTCTTCCTGGAAAAAGCCTGTGGCATTTTGCTCGGTGAAAACAAGCAGTACCTGGTCTCGAGCCGTCTCAACAAACTGATGGAACAGCAAGGCATCAAGTCCCTGGGTGAGCTGGTTCAGCGCATCCAGACCCAGCCGCGCAGCGGTTTGCGCGAGATGGTGGTGGATGCCATGACCACCAACGAAACCCTGTGGTTTCGTGATACCTATCCGTTTGAAGTCTTGAAGAACAAGGTGCTGCCGGCAGCGATCAAGGCCGCCCCTGGCCAGCGTCTGCGGATCTGGTCGGCGGCCTGTTCGTCGGGTCAGGAACCGTATTCGCTGTCGATGTCGATCGATGAGTTCGAGCGCGTGAACATGGGCCAGCTGAAGATGGGCGTGCAGATCGTTGCCACCGACCTGTCCGGCACCATGCTGACCAACTGCAAGACCGGCGAGTACGACAGCCTGGCCATCGGCCGTGGCCTGTCGCCCGAGCGCCTTCAGCGTTACTTCGACCCGAAAGGGCCGGGGCGCTGGGCAATCAAGGCACCGATCAAGAGCCGGGTGGAGTTTCGCTCGTTCAACCTGCTGGACAGCTACGCGAGCCTCGGCAAGTTCGACATCGTGTTCTGCCGCAACGTGCTGATCTACTTCTCCGCCGAGGTGAAGAAGGACATCCTGTTGCGCATTCACAGCACGTTGAAGCCTGGCGGTTATCTGTTCCTTGGTGCTTCCGAGGCGCTGAACGGTTTGCCGGATCATTACCAGATGGTCCAGTGCAGCCCGGGGATCATTTACCAGGCGAAGTGATTCGTTGGCGCCATCAAAAAACGGGAGTCCTCAGGGGCTCCCGTTTTTTTTCTGCTCATTTCTCATAGGCGCTGCAATACCTGTAGGAGCAAGGCTTGCCCGCGATGGCGGTGTGTCAGTCAATGATGATGTTGTCTGACACACCGCCATCGCGGGCAAGCCATGCTCCTACAGGGGATAGGTGTTGCCCATGGGAAAGCGGCAGAAAAGCGGCAGGCGGCGGAAATCGGTTGCCGCTTTTCTGGCATTGCCACATTGCCACTGCCCGCAAAGCCCCGGTTTACGGGCTTTTTTCAATTGGCACGACGCTTGCTATGTCCATGTTACGAAAAATCAGGTCACCCGAAGGTTTCCGTCATGAGCATCAGCTTCGATAAAGCGCTCGGTATCCACGAACAAGCCCTGGGCTTCCGCGCTCAGCGTGCCGAAGTCCTGGCCAACAACATCGCCAACGCCGACACCCCGAACTACAAGGCTCGGGATCTGGACTTCTCGAAAGTGCTCGCCGAGCAGAACGAGAAGACCAAGAGCGGCTCTTTCGCCTTGAACATGACCAACAGCCGTCATATCGAAGCCGAAGGCCTGGGCAATGGCGATGAGTCGCTGCTGTATCGCACGCCGATGCAACCGTCGATCGACCAGAACACCGTGGACGCCCAGCTGGAACAGTCGAACTACGCGGAAAACGCGGTCAACTTCCAGGCCAGCTTCACCCTGCTCAACAGCAAATTCAAAGGGCTGGTGTCAGCCCTTCGTGGAGAGTAAGTCATGTCTCTAGCCAGTGTTTTCAACATTGCCGGTAGCGGCATGAGTGCCCAGACCACTCGTTTGAACACCGTCGCCAGTAATATCGCCAACGCCGAAACCGTCTCGTCGAGCATCGACCAGACCTACCGCGCACGGCACCCGGTATTCGCCACCATGTTCCAGGGCGGCCAGAGCGGCGGCAGCGACTCGCTGTTCCAGAACCAGGATGCCGCCGGTCAAGGCGTGCAAGTGCTGGGTGTGGTCGAGGACCAGAGCAACCTTGATGCGCGCTACGAGCCGAACCATCCGGCGGCCGACGCCAAGGGCTACGTCTACTACCCGAACGTCAACGTGGTGGAAGAAATGGCTGACATGATTTCCGCGAGCCGTTCGTTCCAGACCAACGCCGAAATGATGAACACCGCCAAAACCATGATGCAAAAGGTCCTGACCCTCGGTCAGTGATAAGGGGCGACTCAGATGAGTGTTACCGATACCACCAGTGGTTTGAGCCTCAAGGACATCCTGGCCAACTCCTCGATCAAGACCAGCACCAGTGCCGACGGCCTGGCGGCGGCAACGAACAGCGCCACCGGCAAAAAGGCCCTGGGCAAGGACGCGTTCCTGCAGTTGCTGGTAACGCAACTGAAAAACCAGAACCCGCTGGAACCGCAGGACAACGGCGAGTTCGTCGCCCAGTTGGCCCAGTTCAGTAGCCTGGAAGGTATCACCACGCTCAACGACACCGTGAGCGGCCTGGCGAGCAATTACAACTCGTCCCAGGCATTGCAGGCGTCGTCGCTGGTCGGGCGTTCGGTTATTGCACCGACCGACAAGGCGGTGGTCGATACCTCCAAGAGTTTCACCGGCACCATGGCCGTACCGGCGTCGGTGGACCCGGTCAAGGTCAAGATCACCGATGCCGATGGCAAGGTTGTCCGCACCATCGATCTGGGCAGCCAGAAAGCCGGTACTTCCAGTTTCATCTGGGACGGCAAAAACGACGCAGGCGAAGTGGCCAAGGCGGGTACCTATACCTTCGGCGCTACGGCGACCTACGACGGCAAGGCGACCTCGCTGGTGACGTACCTGCCGGCCACCGTCAACAGCGTGACCATCAGCCAGACAGGCGGTGAGTTGATGCTCAACCTGGCCGGGGTGGGCAGCATCGCCCTGTCCAAAGTACAAACTATTGGTATGTAGAGCCGACTAACACGGCACAAAGGAGTGGAATATGTCTTTCAATATCGGCCTTAGCGGTCTCTATGCAGCCAACAAACAACTGGACGTGACCGGCAACAACATCGCCAACGTCGCGACCACCGGTTTCAAATCGTCCCGTGCGGAATTCGAAGACGTTTACTCGGCCACCAAGCTGGGTACCGGCAGCAAAACCATCGGTAACGGCGTGCGCCTGTCCAACGTTTCCCAGCAGTTCACCCAGGGCGACGTCAGCAACACCGGCAACGTGCTGGACATGGGCATCAACGGTTCCGGCTTCTTCGTGCTGAGCGAGAACGGTTCGATGTCCTACACCCGTGCCGGTACGTTCAAGGTCGACAAGGACGGATATGTCACCAATAGCGATGGCTCTGCACGTCTGCAGGGTTATGGCGTGGATGCCAATGGCAAGATCCTCAATGGTGTTTTGACTGACCTGCGCATCGATACTTCGAACCTGGCGCCAAAAAACACCTCCACGGTTTCGTCGACGATCAACCTGAACTCCACAGCTCCCATCATCAACCAGACTACCAATCCGTTTGACCCGTCCAAGGAAGCGTCTTTCACCAAGCAGTTCAGTACCCCGATTTACGATACCCAGGGTAACCAGCACATCATGGATCAATACATGGTCAAGACGGGTGATAACACCTGGAAGACCTACACCCTGATCGAGGGTCGCAACCCGGATGGCAGCGATCCTACTCTTGCCGCTTCCCTTCCGGTCGCGTCGACCATGGCGTTCGATTCGTCAGGCAAACTGGTTTCCGTTACCACTCCGCCGGTTGTCAGCCCTGACCTGAAGATCACCGGCTGGATTCCGGGTACCGTGACCAATGGCGTGTGGAAAGCCAACGGCGCTGCCTCCGGCGTCGTTACGGTCTCCATGGACAAAACCACGCAGTACAACGCTGACACTGCGCGTTCGATTCCTTCGCAGAACGGCTACGCCACCGGCCAGATCACCAACCTGACCATCGACACCAGCGGTGTGATGCTCGCCAACTTCAGCAACAGCCAGACCAAGGCCATCGGTCAGATCTCGCTCGCCAGCTTCACCAACGAACAAGGTTTGCAGCCTGTAGGCGGCACCCGTTGGAAAGAAACCTTTTCGTCGGGTATCCCGGGCTACGATGCGCCGAACACCGGTACCTTGGGCGAGATCCACTCCAACTCTCTGGAAGAGTCCAACGTCAACCTGACCAATGAACTGGTCGACCTGATCAAGGCACAGAGCAACTACCAGGCGAACGCCAAGACCATCTCCACCCAGAGCACCATCATGCAGACCATCATTCAGATGACCTGATGCGGGTTGGCGGATAGCACTGCACAAAGAGCCCCTCGAAAGAGGGGCTTTTTTGTGACCGACACAAACCTGTAGGAGCAAAGCTTGCTCGCGATGAGCGGTGACGCGGTATACCTGACAAATCGTGCTATCCCTATCGCGAGCAAGCTTTGCTCCTACAGGAATCAGGCAAAAGAAAACCCCCGACAAACCAGAGGCCTGTCGGGGGTTCGAGTAAGCGCCTTGCGGCGCTCACTGGCTCAGCTTATTGGCAAGCTTCGCAATCCGGCTCGTCGATGGCGCAAGCCTTCGGCACTGGAGCAGGGCCGGCAGGCGCTGCCAGGACCGAATCTTCACCGTGGTTGCCGCCGCTGGAAACAGCGTTCAGCTTGCCGGTGTTGATGGTCGACTTCTCGGTGCTGGTCGCGGCCAGGGCACGGAGGTAGTAAGTGGTTTTCAGACCACGGTACCAGGCCATGCGGTAGGTCACGTCCAGCTTCTTGCCCGATGCGCCAGCGATGTACAGGTTCAGCGATTGAGCCTGGTCGATCCACTTCTGACGACGGCTTGCCGCGTCAACGATCCACTTGGTGTCCACTTCGAAGGCAGTCGCGTAGAGCTCTTTGAGTTCTTGCGGGATGCGCTCGATCTGTTGCACCGAACCGTCGTAGTACTTCAGGTCGTTGATCATGACCGAGTCCCACAGACCGCGAGCCTTCAGGTCGCGAACCAGGTACGGGTTGATCACGGTGAATTCGCCCGACAGGTTCGATTTCACGTAGAGGTTCTGGTAGGTCGGTTCGATCGACTGCGATACGCCAGTGATGTTGGCGATGGTCGCGGTCGGTGCGATGGCCATGATGTTGGAGTTACGAATGCCTTTCTGAACGCGGGCACGAACCGGTGCCCAGTCCAGGGATTCGTTCAGGTCAACGTCGATGTACTTCTGGCCACGTTGCTCGATCAGGATCTGTTGCGAGTCCAGCGGCAGGATGCCTTTGGACCACAGCGAACCCTGGAACGTCTCGTAGGCGCCGCGCTCGTCGGCCAGGTCGCAGGAAGCCTGGATCGCGTAGTAGCTGACCGCTTCCATCGACTTGTCGGCGAACTCGACGGCAGCGTCGGAACCGTAAGGAATGTGTTGCAGGTACAGAGCGTCCTGGAAGCCCATGATGCCCAGACCGACCGGACGGTGCTTGAAGTTGGAGTTCTTCGCTTGTGGCACCGAGTAGTAGTTGATGTCGATAACGTTATCGAGCATGCGAACGGCGGTGTTCACGGTGCGTTCCAGCTTGGCGGTGTCCAGCTTGCCGTTGGTGATGTGGTTCGGCAGGTTGATCGAGCCCAGGTTGCAAACGGCGATCTCGTCCTTGTTGGTGTTCAAGGTGATCTCGGTGCACAGGTTCGAGCTGTGAACCACGCCGACGTGCTGCTGCGGGCTGCGCAGGTTGCACGGGTCTTTGAAGGTCAGCCATGGGTGGCCGGTTTCAAACAGCATGGACAGCATTTTGCGCCACAGGTCTTTGGCCTGGATGGTCTTGAACAGCTTGATCTTGCCCGGGTACTCGGACAGGGCTTCGTAGTACTCGTAACGCTCTTCGAAAGCCTTGCCGGTCAGGTCGTGCAGGTCCGGCACTTCGGACGGCGAGAACAGGGTCCACTTGCCGTCATCGAAGACGCGCTTCATGAACAGGTCAGGGATCCAGTTGGCAGTGTTCATGTCGTGGGTACGACGACGATCATCACCGGTGTTCTTGCGCAGCTCGATGAACTCTTCGATGTCCATGTGCCAGGTTTCCAGGTAGGCACACACAGCGCCTTTGCGCTTGCCACCCTGGTTAACGGCAACGGCGGTGTCGTTCACTACTTTCAGGAACGGAACAACGCCCTGGGATTTGCCGTTGGTGCCCTTGATGTACGAACCGAGTGCACGAACCGGAGTCCAGTCGTTGCCCAGGCCGCCCGCGAATTTCGACAACATGGCGTTGTCGTGGATCGCGTGGTAGATGCCCGACAGGTCATCCGGCACGGTGGTCAGGTAGCAGCTCGACAGCTGTGGACGCAGAGTACCGGCGTTGAACAGGGTCGGGGTCGACGACATGTAGTCGAAGGACGACAGCAGGTTGTAGAACTCGATCGCACGGTCTTCTTTGTTCTTCTCTTCGATCGCCAGGCCCATGGCCACGCGCATGAAGAAGATTTGCGGCAGTTCGAAGCGGATACCGTCCTTGTGGATAAAGTAACGGTCGTACAGGGTTTGCAGGCCCAGGTACGTGAACTGCTGATCGCGCTCGTGGTTGATCGCCTTGCCGAGTTTTTCCAGGTCGAAGGTCGCCAGGATCGGGTTCAGCAATTCGAATTCGATACCTTTGGCGATGTACGCAGGCAAGGCCTTGGCGTACAGGTCGACCATTTCGTGGTGGGTCGCGCTTTCGGCGACTTCCAGGAAGCTCAGGCCTTCGGCACGCAGGGTGTCCATCAGCAGGCGAGCGGTCACGAACGAGTAGTTCGGCTCACGCTCAACCAGGGTACGGGCGGTCATCACCAACGCGGTGTTGACGTCGGTCAGGGCCACGCCGTCGTACAGGTTCTTCAGGGTTTCGCGCTGGATTAGGTCGCCGTCGACTTCTTCCAGGCCTTCGCACGCTTCGGTAACGATGGTGTTCAGGCGGCCCATGTCCAGAGGAGCAAAGGTGCCATCGGCGCGGGTGATGCGGATCGACGGGTGAGCGTTGACCGCTTCTTCGGCCGGTGCGTGAGCAGCGCGTTCTTTCGAACGACCGTCACGGTAGATCACGTAGTCGCGGGCCACTTTCTGCTCGCCGGCACGCATCAGGGCCAGTTCGACCTGGTCCTGGATTTCTTCGATGTGGATCGTGCCGCCCGATGGCATGCGACGCTTGAAGGTCGCGGTGACTTGTTCGGTCAGACGGGCAACGGTGTCGTGGATTCGCGACGAAGCGGCAGCGGTGCCGCCCTCAACTGCGAGAAACGCTTTGGTGATAGCGACGGTGATTTTGTCATCGGTGTAAGGAACGACAGTGCCGTTACGCTTGATCACGCGCAGTTGGCCAGGCGCGGTGGCGGACAGATCCGAAGTCGAATCTGCGGCCTGCGGCAAGGTGCCCTGCGGGTTCTCGCGAGTTGTGTCGGTTTGCATGGGGGGTTGTCTCCACATTCTCTATGTTTGTTTGGGCACCATCACGGTGCCCACCGTTCCGTCCTGAAGCACTACAACCGGCGAGGGGCCGGGCATACCAACTTCGGGACAGATCAGGAAGGGGCAATTGGGGCGCCGCTTCCATGCCGAAGTCTTTGGTCCCAGGCCTTGAACCTGAAACCGGGATCCTTTTGGGTGACAGTAATTGACTGCAACACCCGTACCGTTAACGCCGTTTTCGGCTCAAAAACAGTAGCCATCCGCACTCGCGGTTTGGTCTTTCAAAAATACGTTTGGTTCAACCGGAAAGAGGCAATAAAAGCGCTTGAAATCGGTGTCCGGTTTGTGTTTGGTTTTTGGCGTAAAACCCTACATGTAGGGTTTTTTTCGCGACGAGGTACAAGATAATGCGTTTTTGAGGGTGTTGCAACGTACTACCTGTGGATAAACCTGTGCGTAAATTGTGTGTGAAACGTAGAACGAGCGTGTAGGCCGCGACCTAGCTGGAGCGGACCGTTTTTCACTGATTTTCAATGATTGAAAACGGTCATTTGGATTTTTAAGGGCGCGAACCCTATCACAAAAAACCGCGTTGTCCGAACGCATTTACCGGCTTGTGTTCTTGGCGAGCGGCGTTTATACAATCGGCCAGTGCGTACGCATTCTTATCCTCCCCAATCATTACAAAAAGACGGGCGGATCCTTCCTTATTAAGTGTTGTTGGCAAGCAGAGGTCACCGTGGAGCAAGAAGCCTGGCAGGTATTGATTGTGGAGGACGACCAGCGTCTGGCCGAACTGACCCGCGACTACCTGGAAGCCAATGGTCTGCGCGTATCGATCGAGGGCAATGGCGCCTTGGCCGCGGCACGGATCATCAAGGAGAAACCGGACCTGGTGATCCTCGACCTGATGTTGCCGGGCGAAGATGGCCTGAGCATCTGCCGCAAGGTCCGCGACAAGTATGACGGCCCGATCCTGATGCTCACCGCCCGCACCGACGATACCGATCAGATTCTTGGCCTGGACCTGGGCGCCGACGACTACGTGTGCAAACCGGTTCGCCCACGTCTGCTGCTGGCGCGCATCCAGGCCTTGTTGCGACGCAGTGAAACTCCTGAAGTGGCGCCGGAAAAACAACGGCGCCTGCAGTTCGGTCCGTTGGTGGTCGACAACGCATTGCGCGAAGCCTGGCTGAACGACAACGGCATCGAGTTGACCAGCGCCGAGTTTGATCTGCTCTGGCTGCTGGTCGCCAACGCCGGACGAATCCTGTCCCGGGAAGAGATTTTCACCGCGCTGCGCGGCATTGGCTATGACGGCCAGGACCGTTCCATCGACGTGCGCATCTCGCGCATTCGCCCGAAAATCGGCGATGACCCCGAGCATCCGCGGCTGATCAAGACCATCCGCAGCAAAGGTTATCTGTTCGTTCCGGAAGCCTGCACGCTGTGAACTCTATCTTTCTGCGCATTTACGGTGGCATGTGCGCGGCGCTGATTCTGGTGGCGGTACTCGGCGTGCTGGCCTTGCACCTGCTCAACCAGGTGCGCGGCGAGCAATACCGCGAACGTCTGGCCCACGGCACGTTTTCGTTGATGGCCGACAACCTGAACCCGATGAACGAAACCGAGCGCCACCGCGCCTTGCTGGTGTGGGAGCGGTTGCTGGGGATTCCCCTGGCGCTGAAGACTTTTGCCCAAACCGACCTCGACCTCACCCAACGCACCCGCGTGCTGCGCGGACAGGCGTTGGTGGAACAGACCGGTCCGCATGCGGCGAAGGTTTACCGGTTGGTCAGCGACAAGGAACAGCTGGTGTTGACTGGCGAAGTCCAGCAGATCAGCGAGCAACTGGCCCGGGCGACTATTTACCTGCTGGCCGATGAGCTGGTGCGCTACCCGGTGGCCGAGCAACCCGAGCGCCTGGCGCAGTTGAAGCGCGACAAAGGGTTTGGTTTCGACTTGCGGCTGGTGACGATCGAACAGGCGGACATGGACGAGGACCAGAGTCGCCGGGTGTCCGAGGGCGACACGGTGATGGCGCTGGGCAAGGGCGGCGATTCGATCCGGGTGTTTGCCGGCATGGTCGGTACGCCGTGGGTGCTGGAAATCGGCCCGTTGTATCAGATGAATCCTTATCCGCCGGAATGGCTGGTGCTGATCGCCGCACTGGGTTTGAGCCTGATCGGTTTGATCGTCTATTTGTTGGTGCGTCAACTTGAACGCCGCTTGCGTGGCCTGGAAGCGGCCGCCACGCGCATCGCCAAGGGCAGTCTGGAAACCCGCGTGCCGGCACGCGGCGCGGACTCGGTGGGACGGCTGGCTTCGGCGTTCAACGGCATGGCCGAGCACTTGCAACAGTTGCTGGCGATCCAGCGTGAGCTGGTGCGCGCCGTGTCTCATGAGCTGCGCACACCCGTGGCGCGGTTGCGTTTTGGCCTGGAAATGATTGGCTCGGCCACCACACCACAGGCGTTGGAAAAATACTGTGAAGGCATGGACCACGACATCGAGGATCTCGATCGACTGGTGGACGAGATGCTCACTTACGCACGACTGGAGCAGGGTTCGCCGGCGCTGAATTTTCAGCGGATCGATCTGGATGCGTTGGTCAATCAGGTGATCGAAGAACTGGCGCCGTTACGCGCCGAGGTCACGGTGCAGCGCGGTTTGTGTTTGTCCGCCGCTGACAACGACGACGCGTGGGTCGAGGCCGAGCCGCGCTACCTGCACCGAGCGTTGCAGAACCTGGTGAGCAACGCCATGCGCCACGCCCAATCACGGGTGACCGTCAGCTATCAGGTCGGGCAGCAGCGCTGTCGAGTGGATGTCGAGGATGACGGGCCGGGCGTACCGGAAACGGCCTGGGAGAAGATTTTCACACCATTCCTGCGCCTCGATGACAGCCGTACCCGCGCCTCCGGTGGGCATGGGTTGGGGTTGTCCATCGTGCGGCGAATCATCCATTGGCATGATGGCCGGGCGTTGATCAGCAAGAGCAAAAGCCTGGGCGGGGCGTGTTTCAGCCTGAGCTGGCCGAGGAATCAGGAGAAGCGGTGAGAGCAGTGTTGTCTGTGAGGGCCCCATCGCGAGCAAGCTTTGCTCCTACGGGTTTTGTGTCGAGTGCGAAATTGACGAACGCCGCCGGTCCGTAGGAGCAAGGCTTGCCCGCGATGGCGTCATTGGAGACGCTAAAAGCCTTCAGGCCTTGATGCTGACCAGACTCAACAACTGCCCATCCACCACCCCAAACTGCGCATCCAGCTCAGTGCCGTTGCACCATTCGCTGGACAGATCAGTCAGCAATCGCAGCCGCACCTCTCCGCTCTCGCTCCACTCCAGCACCTCGGCATGTTCAAAATAAAAGCGCTGCTGAACGATCGGATACAGCGCCTTGAACAGGCTTTCCTTCACCGAAAACGTCAGGGTCACCAGCATCGCCAGTTGATCGCGAGGGCCAGCGGTCATGCGTTGCAACTCTGGCGGGGTGAGGATTTCCCCGGCCAGTCGCTCGGCCCGTTCAGGGTTGAGCAGGTTTTCCAGGTCCATCCCCAAGCCGCGCCAGTGGGTTTTCTTCGCGACAATCGCCGAGGCCCGGCCGGTGCTGTGGGTGATCGAGCCCGTGATGTGTGTCGGCCACACCGGAGCCCGGTCCTCGCCGATGGCCGGGATAAAGCTCAGCCCTTCCAACTGTTGCAACGCCGCCCGAGCGCAAACCCGCCCGGCGAGGAACTCAGCCTGACGCTTGGCGACCGAACGCTGGATGGTGGGCGGCGGCTCGATGGCACTGCGCTGGAAATCATCGCTGGCCAGTTGCGAGGTATCGAAGTGAGTGCTCAACAGCACCGTATCGGGCAGCGCAAACGGCAGCGGCCAATGGGCATCGAGTGGAGTGCAGCAGACGGGTAGGGCGGGGGCGCGATTCATGTGGGGCATTTTGCCGGGTTGCTCTCAGGCTGGGTAGCCCCATGCTGATCGTTCCCACGCTCTGCGTGGGAATGCCTCAAGGGACGCTCCGCGTTCCAGCTCCCGAAAGGAAAACACGAATGGTCGGATCTCCTGCAAAGAGTCATCAAAACAGCCGAGTCGATTTGATTCAGCTCAGGTTCAGAGTGCGTTCAGGGGGAGTTCAGGGCCGGGTGAGTAACCTTGCCCCGTACCCAAATAGCACATAGCGCATAAGGAACTCCCCTATGACTGGTTTCAAAAAACTGCTTCTGGCTTTCGCTGTCCTGAGCGCGAGTACCGCGGCTTTCGCTTCCGACGACAATTTCGCCAGCCTTACTTTTGGACAGACCAGCAACAAGGTTAAAAAGTCCCACGCCCTGAACGACAACCTCAACAGCCCGAACGCCGACGGCGTGATCGGCAAGGACAACACCTGGGGTGTGCGTCTGGGCCAGCAAAACAGCCAGGGCCGCTACTACGCCACTTACGACAACGTGTCGGGCTCGCACAATGGCATTAAACTGCGTCAGGAAAACCTCTTGGGCAGCTACGATCTGTTCTACCCGGTGGGCGGCAGCACCAAGCTGTTCGGCGGCGCCACGGCCGGTTTGACCAAAATGACTCAGGATTCCCCAGGCTTCAGCCGCGACAGCGACATCGGTTACGCCATCGGCGGCCAATTGGGTGTCCTGCAACAGGTTTCGCAAAACACCTCGGTGGAACTGGGTTACCGTTATCTGCGCAGCAACGCCAGCACCGAGATGAGCGAGCGCGGTGGCAGCAAACAGGGTTCGCTGGACCTGACCAGCAGCGCCCAGACCTACCTGTCGGCGAACTACGCTTTCTAAGGAGCGCGTCCGAAAAGGCCTGCGCCGGATCAATCCAAAAGACTGATCCGGCGTCGCCATGTTAGCCATCGAGGTGCACGTGCCTCTGGAGATGATGATTTGCCTGGGAGAGCGTTATGAAACTGCTGGTCGTCGAAGATGAAGCGCTGTTGCGCCATCACCTGCAAACCCGCCTGACGGACAGCGGCCACGTGGTCGAGTCCGTGGCCAATGCCGAAGAGGCGCTGTACCAGACCGAGCAGTACAACCATGACCTGGCGGTGATCGACCTCGGCCTGCCGGGCATGGGCGGGCTCGACCTGATTCGTCAACTGCGCTCGCGCGGCAAGACCTTCCCGATCCTGATCCTCACCGCGCGCGGCAACTGGCAGGACAAGGTCGAAGGCCTCGCCGCCGGCGCCGACGATTACGTGGTCAAGCCGTTCCAGTTCGAAGAACTCGATGCGCGCCTGAATGCCTTGCTGCGCCGCTCCAGTGGTTTCACCCAGTCGACCATCGTCGCCGGGCCGTTGCTGCTGGACCTCAATCGCAAACAGGCGTCCCTCGATGAACAGCCGCTGGCGCTGACCGCTTACGAGTATCGAATCCTCGAGTACCTGATGCGGCATCACCAGCAAGTGGTGGCCAAGGACCGCTTGATGGAACAGCTCTACCCGGACGACGACGAGCGTGATCCGAACGTGATCGAAGTGTTGGTCGGCCGTCTGCGCCGCAAACTTGAAGGCCCGGCCGGCTTCAAACCGATCGATACCGTGCGTGGCCTCGGCTACCTGTTCAATGAGCGCTGCACTTGATTCGTTCCCTTCGTGTCCGTTTGATGCTCGCCGCCACGATCCTGGCGGTGTTGTTCATGCTGGCGTTGCTGCCGGCGATGCAGGGCGCGTTCAGCCTGGCGTTGCAGGACTCGATCGAACAACGCCTGGCGTCGGACGTCACCACGTTGATTTCCGCCGCCCGGGTGGAGAACAACCGCTTGCAGATGCCGGCGCAGTTGCCCGATGAGCGCTTCAACCTGACTGACGGCCGTTTGCTCGGCTACATCTATGACCGCGAAGGGCATCTGGTCTGGCGCTCGAAGGGCACCCAGGAAGAGCACATCAACTACAAGCCGCGTTACGACGGACGCGGTAACGAGTTCGCGAGGATCAGCGAAGCCAACGGCCAGGAATTCTTCGTCTATGACGTCGAGGTCAAACTGCTCGGCGGCAAGAGCGCGGCGTTCAGCATCGTCGCGCTGCAACCGGTGCGTGAGTACGAAGACACCCTCGAAGGCCTTCGGGAAAATCTCTACCTCGGTTTCGGTGCCGCCTTGCTGGTGTTGCTCGCGCTGCTGTGGATCGGTTTGACCTGGGGCTTGCAGGCATTGCGCCGGCTCAGTCAGGAACTGGACGAGATCGAAAGCGGCACCCGCGAAAGCCTCAGCGAACAACACCCGCGCGAACTGCTGCGCCTGACCGGCTCCCTCAACCGCTTGCTGCACAGCGAGCGCGAACAACGCAGCCGCTATCGCGATTCCCTCGATGACCTGGCCCACAGCCTGAAAACCCCGCTGACCGTGCTGCAAGGCGTCAGCGAAGACATGGCCCAGCGCCCGGCCGATCGCGATCAGGCCTGGGTGTTGCAAACCCAGATCGAACGCATGAGCCAGCAGATCAGCTATCAACTGCAACGCGCCAGCCTGCGCAAAAGCG
Organism: Pseudomonas sp. Irchel s3h14; assembly: GCF_900187425.1. Classification (GTDB taxonomy): domain Bacteria; phylum Pseudomonadota; class Gammaproteobacteria; order Pseudomonadales; family Pseudomonadaceae; genus Aquipseudomonas. Next base: position 51,519 of record NZ_FYDJ01000024.1, on the reverse strand, counting down.
GTTTGGTGCGCCATCAGGTCCGCCTGCGCCCGGTGCTGCAAAGCCTGTGCGACACCCTGGACAAGGTCTACCGCGACAAACACGTGCGGGTGGCTTTCGATCTGCCGGAGCAGTGTTACGTGCCGATCGAACAGGGCGCGTTGCTGGAAATGATGGGCAACCTGCTGGAAAACGCCTATCGCCTGTGCCTCGGTGAAGTGCGCATCAGCGTGCGCGAAAGCCTTGGCGGGGTTGAGTTGTGCGTTGAGGATGATGGGCCGGGCGTGCCGCCGGATCAGCGAGCGCGGATTCTGCAAAGGGGAGAGCGGCTGGATCGGCAGCATCCGGGGCAGGGGATTGGTCTCGCGGTGGTGAAGGACATTATTGAGAGTTACAGCGCGAAGCTGACGCTGGGGGATTCGCCGATGGGCGGGGCGGCGTTCCGGATTCATTTTCCGGTGGTTTGACCCTGCCACCGATCGTTCCCACGCTCCGCGTGGGAATGCCTCCCCGGACGCTCCGCGTCCACTTCGGCAGGGACGCGGAGCGTCCCGGGCTGCATTCCCACGCAGAGCGTGGGAACGATCGGTGCGCCTTCAGTTCTCTTTCGCGCGGTAAGCGCCCGGCGTCAACCCGGTCCACTTCTTGAACGCCCGATGAAACGCTGAAGGCTCGGAAAACCCCAGTTGCTCGGCAATCTGCTGCAACGACAGGTCCGCACGCCCCAGGTGATAAATCGCAATGTCCCGCCGCAGCTGATCCTTCAATTCCTGAAAACTCGACCCTTCTTCCCGCAAATGCCGCCGCAACGTCTGCGGGCTGATGTGCAGGTGCGCGGCCACCTCTTCCAGGTCCGGCCAGCGTGAACTGTCGCGGCTGAGCAACCGACGCAGCTGGCTGCTCAAACTGTCGCCGTCATCGGGACGCGACAACAGGTCGGCGGGGGAGTGTTCGAGGAAATGTTTGAGTGTCCGCTCGTCCTGCAACAGCGGCATGTTCAGGTAGCGACTGTGAAACAGCAGGCTGCTCTGCTCGGTGGAAAACTCCATCGGGCAAGGAAACAGCAAATCGTATTCGGCGCCGTGCTCGGGTTTCGGGTAGCTGAAGGTCGCCTGTTCCAGCCGAATGCGCTGGCCGATCAGCCAGCTGCCGAGTCGATGCCACACCATCAGCTGGCTCTCGGTGAGGAAGTGGTCCGGGTCCTGGAACTGCGAATCGTCGAGGCTGAGGCGAATCATGTCGTCTTCGCGGGTCAGGGTCAGGCGCGGGCCGTCGGGGAATAAGCTGTAAAACAATAGGCCGCGGTGGAGTGCTTTCTCCAGATTGCGGCAGTGGATCACTGCGTGGCACATCATCGCGAAGCTGCCGGGTTTGCTCGGCGCCTGTCCGAAGCCCAGGTATTCGTCATCCAGTGCCAGCCACAGTCCCTGGATCAATCGGGTGAACTGTTCAGGCGCAATTCTCGCTCGTGGCTCTTCAAGCAACTCGGGGCTGATGCCGAGTTGCTGCAGCAAATTTGAATAGTCATAACCCAGCCGACGCGCGCCACCGAGGGCGGCGCGGGCGAAATGGCTGGCGATGGTGCGTTCGCGCATAGAGGGCAGGTCCGTCCACTGAGCAATGGATGGTAGCGGTGCCCGTCGAGGATGAACAAGGCGGATATCCGCCAAATTGCAGGACGAGGTTTGGCGGGTGGGCGGAAATCCGCCACATCGTTGTAGCGGGTGAGTGACCCAAAAAAACCTGTAGCCCTTGATGTCACAAGGCTGGCAGGTTTTTTTTCGAAGGTGGCACGGGGCTTGCGATACAAGCCGCAGAGGTCTGCCATCGTGCAGCTCGACAAAACAAATCCCTCCAGTGCAGGAGGGTTCGCAATTGAGGTGTCAGGGACAACAGATGGATGTTGTTACTGAGGCACTCTTGAGGAACTTTGCAATGACGACTCGTCAGCCACTGTATAAATCCCTGTACTTCCAGGTGATCGTTGCCATCGCTATCGGCATCCTGCTCGGTCACTTCTACCCGCAGACCGGTGTAGCCCTCAAGCCGCTGGGTGACGGGTTCATCAAACTGATCAAAATGGTCATCGCGCCGATCATCTTCTGTACCGTCGTCAGTGGTATCGCTGGCATGCAGAACATGAAATCGGTCGGCAAGACCGGCGGCTATGCGCTGCTGTACTTCGAAATCGTTTCCACCATTGCCTTGCTGATCGGTCTGGTCGTGGTCAACGTCGTGCAACCGGGCGCCGGCATGCACATCGACGTAACCACTCTGGATACCAGCAAAATCGCTGGCTTCATCTCGGCCGGTAAAGACCAGAGCATCATCGCTTTTGTCCTCAACGTGATCCCGAACACCATCGTCGGTGCCTTCGCCAACGGCGACATCCTGCAAGTGCTGATGTTCTCGGTGATCTTCGGTTTCGCCCTGCATCGCCTGGGTGCCTACGGCAAACCGGTGCTGGACTTCATCGATCGCTTTGCTCACGTGATGTTCAACATCATCAACATGATCATGAAGCTCGCTCCAGTCGGCGCGTTCGGTGCGATGGCCTTCACCATCGGTGCCTACGGTGTCGGTTCGCTGGTGCAACTCGGTCAGCTGATGATCTGCTTCTACATCACCTGCATCCTGTTTGTGGTTCTGGTACTGGGCGCCATCTGCCGCGCGCATGGTTTCAGCGTACTCAAGCTGATCCGCTACATCCGTGAAGAATTGCTGATCGTACTGGGCACTTCCTCGTCGGAATCGGCTCTGCCACGCATGCTGATCAAAATGGAACGCCTGGGTGCGGATAAATCGGTAGTGGGTCTGGTGATCCCGACGGGTTACTCGTTCAACCTCGACGGTACTTCGATCTACCTGACCATGGCGGCTGTGTTTATCGCTCAGGCGACTGATACGCCGATGGACCTCACTCACCAGATCACCTTGCTGCTGGTGCTGCTGTTGTCCTCCAAAGGTGCGGCAGGTGTGACCGGTAGTGGTTTCATCGTGCTGGCAGCCACTCTGTCGGCCGTGGGTACTCTGCCGGTGGCCGGCCTGGCGCTGATCCTCGGTATCGACCGCTTCATGTCCGAAGCCCGTGCGCTGACCAACCTCGTTGGTAATGCTGTTGCGACCCTGGTCGTGGCCAAGTGGGTGAAAGAGCTGGACGAAGACAAGCTGCAAGTCGAGCTGGCTTCCGGCGGTCGCGGTATCTCCGACGAGCGCGAAGTAGACGACCTGGGCGTGGCCGAAGGCCCAACCCCAAGCAACGTCAAGTAAGACGGCTGCACTGAAAAAACCCGCTCCGGCGGGTTTTTTCATGCCTGCGATTTGAGCGCAACGGTCAGCGCAACTGATGCATAAGGTGATTGCTGCAAGGGCGTTGGCTGCCTAGTCTGGGAACATCGTTTACGGAGAACGCCCATGCTCGGTCCACTGGCATCACTCAAGGTTCTGGATTTCTCGACACTGCTGCCGGGGCCGTTCGCCTCGTTGTTGCTGGCAGACATGGGCGCCGAGGTGCTGCGCATCGAATCGCCAACGCGTATGGACCTGCTGCGGGTGTTGCCGCCTCACGATCAGGGCGTCTCCGCCAGCCACGCCTACCTCAATCGCAACAAGCGCAGCCTGGCGCTGGACCTCAAGCAGCCCGAGGCGCTGGAGGTGATCAAGCAGTTGCTGCAGGACTACGACATCGTGTTGGAGCAGTTCCGCCCCGGCGTGATGGAACGATTGGGCCTGGGGTATGAAGCCTTGAAGGCGATCAATCCGAAACTGATCTACGTGTCGATCACCGGTTACGGCCAGACCGGCCCCTACAGGGACCGCGCCGGCCACGACATCAACTACCTGGCGCTGGCGGGGCTGGCGAGCTACACCGGCCACGCCGACAGCGGGCCGCTGCCGTTGGGCATGCAAGTGGCGGATATCGCTGGTGGTTCGTTGCACGGGGTGATCGGGCTGCTGGCGGCGGTCATCGCGCGGCAGCAAACCGGGCAGGGGCAGCATCTGGATGTGAGCATGACCGACTGTGTGTTCAGCCTGAACGCCATGGCTGGCGCCGGGTATCTGGCCTGTGGCGTGGAGCCGGGAAGGGAGGATCAGATGCTCAACGGTGGCAGTTTCTATGACTATTACCGTTCTCGCGATGGGCGCTGGTTCTCGGTGGGCAGTCTGGAGCCCGCGTTCATGAAACAGCTGTGTGCAGCGCTGGGGCTGGAGGAACTGGAAACCTTGGGCTTATCGCCGGAACCGGCCTTGCAAAAGGCGCTGAAGAACGCGCTGCGGATTGAGTTCGAGACCCACGATTTCGCCGAGTTGTGCGCGCTGTTTGCCTCGTTGGATGCGTGTGTCGAGCCGGTGTTGAGCCTGGGCGAAGCGGTGCGCCATCCGCAGTTGAAGGCTCGGGCGCTGGTGACCGACGTGCCGCGTGGGGACGGGACGACTCAGGCGCAGATGGCATGTCCGTTGAAGTTTTCGCAAGGGTTGCCTGAACCGCGGCATATCGGCGCGGCCATAGGGCAGCATACGGATCAGGTGCTAAAGGAGTTGGGGTACAGCTCTGAGCGTATCGAAGAACTGCGGCGTGCCAAAGTTGTTAAATAGATCGTTCCCACGCTCTGCGTGGGAATGCATCCCGTGACGCTCTGCGTCACAGTGGACGCGGAGCGTCCATGGCGGCATTCCCACGCGGAGCGTGGGAACGATCAGACGGTCACTCGACCCGCATTTCCCCACTGAACACCAACGTGCTCCGGCACCGCCGACACAAATACCGCCGTCCTTGCCGCACCAAACCATGGCGCTGGGCTGAAAACGGAAAATCACTGTCCGCACACGGGCATTTGTAGATGTAGCGGGTCACGCTGCGGCGTTTGACGTCATAGGTGTGGCAACGATTGGGTGGCAGTTCGTACACGCCGCGCATGATCAGTTGCCACTCTTCGCCGTGCGGCTGGATGCGGTCGCCGAACAGTTGATGGGCGATCAGGTGCGCAACCTCGTGGGCCACGGTTTGTTTGAGGAAGTCTTCGGTGTTTTCCCGGTACAGCTGCGGATTGAAGCGCAGCAGGTTCTCGTGCAAATGCGCGACACCGGCTTTTTGCCCGCGCAGCTTGAGGCTCACCACGGGGCGTTTGAAAGGTCGTTTGAAAAAGGATTCGGCTAGTTGGTAACAGTCTTCGACGCGGGTATTGAGTTGCTCGGGCATGCTTGATGGATCTCCAGAGACGTCGAGTATGCCGCAACGCTCGAGAGTTGCGAATCGCCGAGGCGCCGAATGGTCGTCACCGTTTTCTAACCTTGAGCATTAGAAGGCCGCCTTGCGGCGGCCTGTGTTGGCAGATCTTGTTTTTGGGTGAAGTGTTGCTAATTCGTATAGACCGGCCCCACGCCGAGTCCCCAGACAATGACAGTGAACGCCATGATGGCGACCAGCACCACCAGGCCTACAGCAAGCACCGAACTCGAAAACAGAAATCCCTCGTCTGATGGAATGTTCATGAAAGTGGGTAGCCCCACATACAGCAGGTACACCGTGTAGCAGATGGCCGCGGTGCCGACGATCATCCCAAGCCACATGTGTGGGTACAGCGCCGCCAGACCGCCGATAAATAGCGGTGTCGCGGTGTAGGTCGCAAATGCAACGCAGCGTGCCAGACTCGGGTTGGCGTCATAGGTACGAGCCATCCAGTGGATGAACGCGCCCATTACCGCCACACCGCCGAGCATCGCCAGGTACGACATGACCGTCATCCATATCGCGCTTTCCACCGTCAGCATCACCGGTGCGCGACTGCCAATGACCCAGCCGACCTGAGTGGTGCCGATAAACGCGGATATCGCGGGGATCGCCGCCAGAATCAGGGTATGAGTGAGATACATGTGGCTGATGCTTTCCTCCTGGTCGCCACGAATCTCTTTCCATTCTTGGTCAGGGTGGGTGAAGAGCCCCACTACGTGATGGATCATGCCAGTCACTCCTCTTGTTTTTACCGTCGCCCCCCAGTGGAGCGCCTACGGGCCAAAGTGGCCGAGTAAGGAAAGGTCTGGATAATGTGTGCGACCTTATGTCGCAGTATAGAAAGGTCTTAACGGCGCAGGTTGCAGGGCTTTAGAGCAAATTGCGCTGTAAACACTCCTGTTAATCGCCGCAGGGTCTGTCATCAACCCAATCCCTTGTGAGCTCTTCGCCGACGACGCGTTTTTGCGTAAAATACCGGCCTTTCGTCACACCTCACGGATTTCGCGTCATGGGCACTCTTACGGTCAACCAGAACAAACTGCAAAAGCGCCTTCGCCGCCAGGCTGGTGAGGCTGTTGCCGATTTCAACATGATTGAAGACGGCGACAAGGTCATGGTCTGCCTGTCCGGTGGCAAGGACAGCTACACCCTGCTCGACGTGCTGTTGCACTTGCAGAAGGTCGCTCCGATCAAGTTCGAGATCGTGGCCGTGAACATGGACCAGAAGCAGCCGGGTTTTCCTGAGCACGTGCTGCCGGCCTACCTCAAAGCGTTGGGCATTGAGTACCACATCGTCGAGAAAGACACCTATTCGGTGGTCAAGGAGCTGATCCCGGAAGGCAAGACCACCTGTTCGCTGTGCTCGCGCCTGCGTCGCGGCACGCTCTACACCTTCGCCGACGAAATCGGCGCGACCAAAATGGCCCTCGGTCATCACCGCGACGACATCGTCGAGACCTTTTTCCTGAACATGTTCTTCAACGGTTCGCTCAAGGCCATGCCGCCGAAGCTGCGCGCCGATGATGGCCGCAACGTGGTGATCCGTCCGCTGGCCTACTGCAACGAAAAAGACATCCAGGCCTACTCGGACTTCAAGCAATTCCCGATCATCCCGTGCAACCTCTGTGGTTCCCAGGAAAACCTGCAACGCCAGGTGGTCAAGGACATGCTTCAGGAATGGGAACGCAAGACGCCAGGCCGCACCGAAAGCATCTTCAGAAGCTTGCAGAACGTGATCCCGTCGCAACTGGCGGACCGCAATCTGTTCGACTTCACCAACCTGCGTATCGATGAAACCGCCGCGTCGCGGTTCGTCAACGTAGTAAACCTCTGACACAAATTCTGTGGGAGCGGGCTTGCTCGCGAAGGCGGTGTTTCAGGCAACTAAGTTGTCGACTGACACTCCCTCTTCGCGAGCAAGCCCGCTCCCACAGGTTTTTCGATTACCTCAGGAGAGGGCATGCGCGATTACAAGTGGCTGCACGAATACTGTCTGAACCGCTTCGGTTCGGCGGCTGAACTGGAAGCCCATCTGCCCGTTCCGAAAACCCCGGCGCAATTGCGCAAGATCAGCGACGACCGCTACCTCTCGACCATGGCCTTGCGTGTATTTCGTGCCGGGCTCAAGCACAGTCTGGTGGACGCTAAATGGCCGGCGTTCGAAGAGGTTTTCTTCAAGTTCGACCCTGAGAAAGTCGTGCTGATGAGTGCCGAACACCTTGAACGTTTGATGCAGGACGCGCGGATCATTCGTCACCTGGGAAAACTCAAGAGCGTGCCGCGCAACGCGCAGTTCATTCTGGATGTGGCGCATGAGAAGGGCAGCTTCGGCGCGTTGATCGCCGATTGGCCGGTCACGGATATCGTTGGGTTGTGGACCTACCTGAAAAAGCGCGGTCATCAATTGGGCGGATTGTCGGCACCGCGGTTCTTGCGGATGGTGGGCAAGGATACGTTTGTGCCGAGCTACGACGTGGTCGCGGCGTTGAATGCGCAGAAGATCGTCGACAAGGTGCCGACCAGCCTGCGGGATCTGGCCACGGTGCAGGGCGTGTTCAACCAGTGGCATGAAGAAAGTGGTGGGCGGCCGATGAGCCAGATATCGATGATGCTCGCCTACACCGTCAATCATTAAAACCGAGTCGCGCCCTTCGCGAGCAAGTCGAATCGTCGCACCGCCGCTCCCACATTCGACCGTTTCCAACATGAGAGAACGCGGTCAAATGTGGGAGCGGCGGTGCGACGATTCGACTTGCTCGCGAAGGCGTCAGATCAGGCGACGCGAATCTCGCCCTCGCCAGCCAACTTGCGATTCAACTGAAACCGCCACCGCACATACAGCAGCGCCGAGCAGAACACCGCCAGGCTCGCGCCCATTTCCAGCAAACCAAACAGCTGCCGGTTCGGGTCATACGCCGCCAATGCGCCCTTGATGAAATACAGGTTCACCACAAAACACATCCATGAATGCCCGCGCGCACTGCCGATAATCATCCCCGGCGCCAGCAACAGCAGCGGCACCAGTTCGATCAGCAGAATCACCCACGGCCGGGCGCCGTGCAGATCGGCGACCACCAGGTAGTAGGCGCACAGCAAACCCACCAAACCGAAGTAACACAGCAGGCTGATGACGCGCATCGCCCGAACCCGCGGTTCGAGCCATTCGATGGAGGGCAAAATCTTCGGCTTTTTGGCCACGTCAGTTCCCCAGTTTCTGTGCAGTCTTCGCCAAGCGCAGGCCCAAGGCTCGGCACAGTGCGACTTCGTGTTCATTCAAGCCGCTTTTGCCATCGGCCCCGGCGTGATGGCTGGCGCCGTAAGGCGTGCCGCCACCACGGGTTTCCAGCAGGGCCGATTCGCTGTACGGCAGGCCGGTGATCAGCATGCCGTGGTGCAGCAAGGGCAACATCATCGACAGCAGCGTGGTTTCCTGGCCGCCGTGCAGGCTCGCGGTGGAGGTGAAAACGCCAGCCGGTTTGCCCACCAGAGCGCCGGTCAGCCACAGGTTGCTGGTGCCGTCGAGGAAGTACTTGAGCGGCGCCGCCATGTTGCCGAACCGGGTCGGGCTGCCCATGGCCAGGCCTGCGCAGTTCTTCAAGTCGTCGAGGCTGGCGTACAGCGCGCCTTCGTCCGGAATATCGGGTGACACGGCTTCGCACTCGGTGGAAATCGGCGGCACCGTGCGCAGGCGCGCTTCCATCCCGGACTGCTCGACGCCACGGGCAATCTGCCGGGCCATTTCATTGGTCGAGCCGCTGCGGCTGTAATACAGAACCAGAATGTACGGCGCACTCACGGCAGCAACTCCAGCACATTCTCCGGCGGACGGCCGATGATGGCTTTGTCGCCGACTTCGAGAATCGGTCGCTCCATCAGTTTCGGGTTGGCGGCGATGGCGGCGATCAATTGCGCCTCGCTCAGGCTGCTGTCGGACAGGTTGAGGGTTTTGTACTCGTCCTCACCGGTGCGCAGCAGTTGCCGGGCGCTGATGCCGAGCTTGGTCAGCAGGCTCTGGATTTGCGCGGCGTCCAGCGGTGTTTCCAGGTAGCGGACCACCGTCGGGGTCAGGCCACGGGCTTCGAGGAGTTCGAGCGCACCGCGGGATTTCGAGCAGCGCGGGTTGTGATAAAGCGTCAGATCGGTCATGTGCGGTTCGCATCTTGCGTAAGGTGACGGCTATTCTAACTGTGCAGCGCGTAATCCAGAACCTTGGGAGGCGATGGGTCGCAGGCGCATTCAATTTTGAACAAGGAATACAACATGACTAGGCGACTGGCAGCGGCATTGGCGATCATCGGTACGTTATTGCTGGGGGGCTGTGGTAACGACTACGGCATCGACCAGAGCGGCCAGAAAGTCGCCGCCGAACGTCTGGACAAACAATGGCTGGTGCTCAATTACTGGGCGGAATGGTGCGGGCCGTGCCGGACCGAGATCCCGGAATTGAACACCTTGGCCGATCAGCTCAAGGACAAGAAGATTGGTGTGTTCGGGGTCAACTTCGACAATGTGCAGGGTGAAGAGCTGAAAAGCGCCAGTGAAAAACTGGGGATCAAATTCACTGTGCTGGCTCAGGATCCGGCGGAGCTGTTCGAACTGCCACGCAGCGAGGCGTTGCCGGTGACTTACATCATCGATAACAAAGGCAAGGTAAGGGAACAGCTGATGGGGGAGCAGACGGCGGCGGGAGTGATGGCGAAGCTTGAGGCGTTGCAGGCAGTTAACTGAGTGCGCTGATCGTTCCCACGCTCTGCGTGGGAATGCATCCTGTGACGCTCTGCGTCACGATTTGCAAAGGGACGCGGAGCGTCCCGGGCGGCATTCCCACGCAGAGCGTGGGAACGATCATTAGAGGGTTAACCCTCTTCAAGCCACCAACGCAGCGGCTTGCCTTCAGCCGGCCAGAAGCGCATCTGGTCGATCGGCGAGATGTCCCAGCGCTGTACGTTTTCCAACGCCTGGAGGAAACGCTTTTCCTGCTCCATCAACGCCGGCGCACACAGTTTGCGCGTGCTGCCAACCTTGCCGAAGCTCAGCTTGTCGCCTTCCAGGGTGTACGGCGCGAACCAATGGTTGCAGCCGCCGTTGCCGTAGGCCCGACCGTCTTCACCGAGGGTAACGGTCAGGTGGCTGTAATCCATCAACGGACGTTCGCCAATCCACTCCAGAATGTAGCTGCGGTTCTGTTGCAATTGCACCGGCTCGGCGGCGCAGCCCAGCAGGCTGGCGCCAACCATAGCGGTCAGAGCGAGGCGTTTCATCACGCGGGCTCCTGGCATTTCGGGCACAGGTGCTTCTCGCCGATCGTGGTCCAGCCCAGCTCGGCAATCCGTGCAGTGGCAGCAGGCTTTTCAGCCTTGTTGCCCAGCTTGGCGTCAACCGCGAACTCGAAGTTCAGCTCTTTGGCGCAGCTGTCGCAGTTGGCTTTCCAGGTGTGGATCGCCAGTTCGCCGAATACCGGACCACTGGCCACCGCGACCCATTGGCCTGGCGGATTGATCAAGTGGCGAACCGTTTCGACGGTCAGGCGCATGGACAAGTCCTTGGCGCCTTTGAGGGTCACTACCAACACGTCGTTGTTACGAATCGAGCCGCCGTTGCCGGTGACTTGATAACGCCCCGGCACAAGGGCGCGGCATTCGGTGAGGGTGTGTTGCGGGTTCATCAGGCTATAGCGGAAATCGTGTTCGACCATGGGTCCTCCAAATATGCGCGATATGCTAGCACGGGCATGAACGCAGCATGGCGCGGGCATGTAACCTTCGATCTGGTTCAAATTACCTGCCAAGTCATGGCACACTGCCGCTTTTGCATCTCTAAGGAATAGAAATGGCGTTGATCGAATGTTTTGAGTGCAAGCAACGCATCAGCTCCACGGCGCCTGCTTGCATTCATTGCGGTGCACCTGCGGTGGCAGTGCAAGCGGATACGTCGACGGCAACGCAGGAGCAGGCGCCTCTTTCTTTCGGGCGTTTACCGACCAATGAGAGGGTGCCCAGGGTGACCCCGGCCGCTTTCGGGCGCAAACGTAAAGCCGAAGTCGAGGCAGAGATCCCGGCACCGGTACCCGGCGGGTCGCGTCCGGTGGAGCTCTGGCTGAAACTGATGATTTTCTTTCTGCCGCCGTTTTTTGTCTGGTTCCTGCTGCGTCGCGGGCATTCGCTGGGGCAGCGCTTGCTGGGCTTCGGCTGGCTGGCCCTGATGATTCTTTTGTCCAAGGCCTGAGCCGATCAGCTCTCGACCTGATTCTGTGGCGAACCGGCCGCCCAGGCCGCGATGTTCTGCAGGGTGGTCGCGGCAATCGCGCCCAAGGCTTCGCGGGTGAGGAAGGCCTGGTGCGCCGTGATGATTACATTCGGAAAGGTCAGCAGGCGCGCCAGCACATCGTCCTGTAGCGGCAGGTCGGAACGATCCTCGAAGAACAGCTGCGCCTCTTCTTCATAAACATCCAGCCCCAGATAGCCCAATTGGCCGTCCTTCAACGCATCGATCAGCGCCGGAGTGTCGACCAGACCACCGCGACCGGTGTTGATCAACATCGCGCCGGGCTGCATGTGCGCCAGTGACTCGCTGTTGATCAAGTGTTTGCTCTGTTCGTTGAGCGGGCAATGCAGGCTGATGATCTGCGACTCGGCCAGCAGTTGCGGCAGGCTGAGGTAGCGCGCGCCGAGCGCTTCGACCTGCGGGTTCGGGTAAGGATCACAGGCCAGCAACTGGCAGCCAAAGCCGTTCATGATTTTCGCGAAGGTCGCGCCGATCTGCCCGGTGCCGACCACGCCGACGGTCTTGCCCACCAGGTCAAAGCCGGTCAGCCCGTGCAGGCTGAAATCCCCTTCGCGCGTACGGTTGTAAGCGCGGTGCAGGCGTCGGTTGAGCGCCAGGATCAGCGCCACCGCATGTTCCGCCACCGCGTGGGGCGAGTAGGCGGGGACGCGCACAATCGCCAGCCCCAGACGCTTTGCCACTGCCAGATCGACATGGTTGTAACCGGCCGAGCGCAGGGCGATCAGGCGTGTGCCGCCCGCGGCCAGGCGTTCGAGCACCGGCGCACTGAGGTCATCATTAATGAAGGCACAGACCACTTCGTGATGCTCCGCCAGCGCCACCGTATCAAGGCTCAGTCGCGCTGATTGAAAGTGCAGTTCAATGCCGGCCGGTAGCTCTGCACTGAGAAAACTGTCGCGGTCGTAGGTCTGGCTGCTGAAAAGAATCGTACGCATGCGGTCCTCCATTTGACTCGGTCACGCTTTATGTAGCAGCTGGCGAAGCCTGCGTCCGGCGGCGACGCCGTCGTAAATCCGGCAAACGCGGTTTACCTGAAAGACCGCAGCGCCTGATTTTACGACGACTGCGTCGCCGAACGCAGGCTTCGCCAGCTGCTACAGGTATTCATCAAACATTTATACGGGCATGGGCGGCCAGGCGATTGATGGCCCGGTCGAGGTCTTCCAGCGCGCTGGGGGCTTTGGGGTCCTGTTGCTTGAGCAGGGTTTCGCTGCGCTGGCAGGCGGCGCGCAGTTGCGGGACGCCGCAATAGCGTGTCGCACCGTGCAGGCGATGGACGCGCTCGATCAGGGCGTTCTGGTCGTTGTTTTCCCGGGCGAAGCGAATCGCCTCGCGGTCGGCTTCCAGCGACGCCAGCAGCATTGCCAGCATGTCCGCCGCCAGATCAGCCTTGCCGGCGGCCAGGCGCAAACCTTCTTCGTGATCGAGCACCTGCAACTCATGACCGCCACCGTGGCTGTCGCTGGAGCGCTCCGGCCCATGATTGCGCAGCGCCAGGCCGGTCCACTTCAGCACCACTTGGGCCAGTTGCCGTTCGCTGATCGGTTTGGTCAGGTAATCGTCCATGCCGCTTTGCAGCAGCGCACGCTTTTCGTTGGCCATGGCGTGAGCGGTGAGGGCAACGATCGGCAGCGGCGTGCAATGCCGTTCACTTTCCCACTGGCGAATCGCTTCAGTGCTTTGCCGCCCGTCCATGCCGGGCATCTGAACGTCCATCAGCACCAGGTCGAAGGTTTCGGTCTGCACCGCCTTGACCGCCGCGTAACCGCTTTCCACCGCGAGGACTTTGGCGCCCATGTCTTCGAGCAGGGTTTGCACCAGCAGCAGGTTGGCCGGGTTGTCGTCGACACAAAGTACTTTTGGCGCACGGCTGGACACCGGTTCGCCGGGTTCGCTGCGTTGCTGACGCGGGTTGACCAGGTCGGACAAGGCCCGCCGCAGCTTGCGGGTGCAAGCCGGTTTGGCCTGGAGCTGGCTGTGTGGATTAGGCACCGAGAGGTGGAACAGCGTCTGTTCGGTGGTCGGGCATAACACCAGCACCTTGCAGCCCAGGTGTTCTAGGTCCCAGATGTGCTGGTTGAGGCGCTCCGGCGGCATGTCGTTGCTGGTGATGCCGAGCACCGCCAGGTCGATCGCCTGATCGGTTTGATGCGCGCCGGTCACGCCATTGGTCAGGCTTTCCAGCGTATTGAACGGGGTGACTTCGAGGCCGCAGTCTTCCAGCTGATGCTGCAATGCCTGACGGGCCAGTTCGTGGTTTTCCAGCACTGCCACCCGACGTCCGAGCAACGGCGGACCGGGCAGGTCTTCGGCATCGTCGCGGGTTTTGGGCAGGCTCAGGCTGATCCAGAATTCCGAGCCTTCGCCGGGGGTGCTGTCGACACCGATCTCGCCGCCCATCTGTTCGATCAGACGTTTGGAAATCACCAACCCCAGACCGGTGCCGCCCGGTTGCCGGGATAGCGAATTGTCAGCCTGGCTGAAGGCCTGGAACAAGGCGCGCACGTCCTGGTTCGACAGCCCGATGCCGGTGTCCTGAATGCTGATGCGCAGTTGCACGCTGTCTTCGTGCTCTTCCTCGAGCATGGCCCGGGCGACGATGGTGCCTTCGCGGGTGAACTTGATCGCGTTGCTGACCAGGTTGGTGAGGATCTGCTTGAGCCGCAGCGGGTCACCCACCAGCGACAGCGGCGTATCGCGATAAACCAGGCTCACCAGCTCCAGTTGCTTGGCGTGGGCGGCCGGGGCGAGGATGGTCAGCGTGTCCTGGAGCAGGTCGCGCAAGTTGAATGGAATATGGTCGAGCACCAGTTTGCCGGCCTCGATTTTCGAGAAGTCGAGAATCTCGTTGATGATCCCCAGGAGGCTGTCGGCGGACTTTTCGATGGTGCCCAGATAGTCGAGCTGCCGCGGGGTCAGCTCGCTTTTTTGCAGCAGATGGGTAAAGCCGAGAATGCCGTTGAGCGGCGTGCGGATTTCATGGCTCATGTTGGCCAGGAACTCGGATTTGATCCGGCTGGCTTCAAGGGCTTCCTTGCGCGCCAGATCCAGTTCGATGTTCTGGATCTCGATGGTTTCCAGGTTCTGGCGCACATCTTCGGTGGCTTGGTCGATGCTGTGTTGCAATTCTTCCTGCGCGTTCTGCAGGGTGCCGGCCATGCGGTTGATGCCCGACGCCAGTGTGTCCAGCTCCTGGCTGCCGAGGGGCGGCAGACGGGTTTCCAGATGACCGTCCTTGAGTTGCGCCACCGCTTGCTTGATCTGACTCAGCGGCCGATTGATGCTCCGACCCATGCGCAACGCCAGCAACGCCGCACCGGCCAGGCCTGCGCCGATCAGCAGCAGGCTGGCGAACAGGCTGCGGTAACCGCGCAGCAGCATGCCGTTGTGGGACAGTTCCAGTTCGACCCAGCCCAACAGGCGGTCGGCTTCGTCGGGAATCAAGTCACCGGCCAGATTGCGGTGCTTGCCGAACACCGGCAGCAAGTAACGCGTCGCGTCATTACCGCTGCGGCGCAGCATCTGTGAACTGTTGCCGATCGGCGCCTGATTGAGCATGGTCGGGCCGGCATGGGCCAACAGGGAGCGGTCGGGCGCGAGGAACGATACGGCGCGTACGTCCGGTTGTTCAAGGGATTGGGTGGCAATGCGTTCCAGCAGCTCGGTGTTCTTGTGGCCCATGGCCGGGGCCACCAGGGGCGCCAGTTGTTCGGCGATCATTTCGCCACGCTGCATAAGCTGGGTTTGCAGGTCGGATTGCTGCATCCAGGTGAAATAGCCGCCCAGAACCAAGGCCATCAGGCTGGTCGGCAACAGGGTCAGCAATAGCACGCGGCCTTTAATTCCCAGTTTCTTGAGCACGCATCTCTCCTGCATCCAGCGATTTAATGACCTGCACGTACGTCCAGCACGCGCCACCTGCGCAGTGTAGCGATTTGCAGGCGGGCAATCTTCGTAAAATTGATGTCGGCATTCGTCGGCTGGATCGCCACTTTTACCTCACGGGCAAACCTTGTGTTGCCCGCAGCCAGGCAATCTTGAATAATCGACAACTGAGAATTATTTGCAGATAGTCATGACTCCCATCACCGCTGGCCATCCTCGTATCCTGTCTATAGAAGACGACCTCGTACTCGGTGCTTATGTTCATGAGCACCTGGGGCGCTGCGGTTTTCAGGTGACGTGGTGCCAGAACGGTCTGGAAGGTTTGACCATCGCCCGCCAGCAAGCTTTCGATGTGGTGCTGATGGATATTCTGCTGCCGGGCCTGGACGGGCTGAACGTACTGACGCAGTTTCGCCAGAGCCATTCCACCCCGGTGGTGCTGATGTCGGCGCTCGGTGCCGAGGCGGATCGCATCAGTGGTTTTCGGCTGGGCGCCGATGATTACCTGCCCAAACCCTTCAGCATGGTCGAGTTGCGGGTGCGCATCGAAGCGATCCTGCGGCGCGTCGCGCTCGACCGCCGGCCTGCGCCGGCACCGACTGCCCCTTCGGCGGACAGCCTGCGTTTCGACGATGAATGCTGTGATGTCTTTTATGGCGAACACGCTGCCGGCCTGACCCGCAGCGAGTACCGGTTGCTGGAAACGCTGAATCGCAATGGCGATGAAGTCCTGAGCAAAGCCTTCCTTTATCAACATGTATTGCAGCGCGGTTATGCGCCCCATGACCGCAGCCTCGACATGCACATCAGCCAGATCCGTCGCAAGCTCAAGGCCGTCGGTTACCTCGAGCGCGAAGTGCGTACGGTGTGGGGCAAGGGTTACGTATTGAGTGCTGTCGATGAAGTTGACTGACCTGCCGGGCAGACATTCGCTGTTCTGGAAACTGGCGTGTTTGTTGGTGGCGTTCTGTCTGCTGATGATCTGGCTCAGTTGGTCCTGGGGGCGCTACATGGAAAAGAAAAACCTGTTCCTGTCCGACGAGGCACGGGTCACGCTGATGCGCTACGCCGCCGAGGCCGAGCAGGCGTGGAATCAGCGCCAGAGTGCAGGCGTCGATGCCTGGTTGCAGAGCGTCGGCCAACGCGAGTCGACATGGGTCGGTGTGATTGGCGGCGATTTGCAGTCATTGAGCAGTTACCCGCTGACGGAAAAAGAAACCCAGCGCCTGACCTTTTTACGCGGTCTGGATTGGCCGACGAGTCGCCATACCAAAGGCCTGCCGTGGTTGAGGGTGCCTTTTCCCAACGATCCGTCCGCTGGCAGTCTGGTGATCGAACTGCCCCAGCGTTTCGTGCCCGGCCGTTACCGGGTGTTCTGGCGGGTGATCACCAACGGGGTGATTCCCGGACTGTTCACCTTTCTGTTGTGCGTCGGTCTGTATCGGTTGCTGGTTGTGCCTTTGAACAGTCTGCGCGAACAGGCCAATGCTTGGCGTGCCGACCAGTTGAACGTGCGGTTGTCGAGCCGCATCACCAACCGCCCGGATGAGCTGGGTGAACTGGGCCGTGCCTTCGATCACATGTCCGAGCGCCTGCAAAGCACGGTGGCCCTGCAACAACAACTGTTGCGCGATCTGTCCCACGAATTGCGCACACCACTGAGTCGCCTGCGGGTGGCCAGCGAAAGCGAGCAGGGGTTGACGCAATTGCGCGAGCGCATTGGCCGAGAGGTCGATGGCATGCAACGTCTGGTGGAAGACACCCTGCAACTGGCCTGGCTCGACACCGAGCGCGCGCCGCTGCCCGACGAATCGATCCAGGTTCAGGCGTTGTGGGAAATGCTCACGGAAAATGCCTGCTATGAAAGTGGTTGGCCGACGAGCCAGTTGCAGTGCGCGGTGGATTCGTCCTGCTGGGTGCGCGGCCATCTCAATACGTTGGCTCAAGCGCTGGAAAACATCCTGCGCAATGCCATTCGTCATTCACCGCAGGGCGGCGTTGTACGCCTTGGTGGGCAGCGTGATGGCGATTTCTGGCATGTGTGGCTGGAAGATGAGGGCGGCGGGGTGGCTGAGGCGGATCTTGAACGGATCTTCTGCCCGTTTATTCGGCTCGACGGATCGCGGCCGGGGGATGGCGGGTTCGGGTTGGGGTTGAGCATTGCGAGGAATGCGGTGCAGCGGCAGGGCGGGAGTTTGTGGGCTGAGAACACTGGGGCCGGGTTGCGGCTGAATATGCGGTTGGTGGCTGATGAGGGTGGTGTCAGTGACGACGCCATCGCGAGCAAGCTCGCTCCCACAGAGGAACGGTGCCAACCACAAATAGTGTGAACAACCCGATCCCCTGTGGGAGCGAGCTTGCTCGCGATGGCGTCGTCACTGACACCACCATTTTGATTTTGCCGGAGCGTTCCCGTTATTTTGTACGACCTTTCCTAAAGGGTATTGCCGACACCTTAAGCCTGACTTGACGGAATAGACTCGCGTTTTTCCTCGTCCTCCAGGAGTTCGGCATGAATGCATCCAGCGTCCCCGGCAGCACAACCGACGACCGTTTCAATGAAGTGCTTGCGCTGATTCACAGTGCCAAACAGCAGGCCATGCAGGCGGTGAATACCCAGCTGATCGAGCTGTATTGGCAGGTGGGTGCTTACATCAGTCGCAAGCTGAAACAGGCTGAGTGGGGCGATTCTGTGGTCAGTCAATTGGCCGAGCATCTGGCTCAGACTCAACCAGGGTTGCGCGGGTTTACCCGGTCGAACTTGTTTCGCATGCGCCAGTTCTATGAGACCTATCACGCTGAAGAGAAAGTCGCACCACTGGTGCGACAATTGTCCTGGTCGCACAACCTGATCATTTTCAGCCAGAGTAAACGGCCGGAAGAGCGGGAGTTCTACGTCCGTTTGGCAGTTCAGGAAAAATGGTCGAAGCGCGAACTAGAGCGTCAGTTCAAGACTGCACTGTTCGAACGAAGCGTGACCCAACCAGCAAAAATCTCAGCAGTGCTGAGACAAGCCCACCCGGCAGCGCTTGAGATATTCCGCGACGCCTACATGCTTGAGTTTCTCGACCTGCCGGGTGGCCATGCCGAAACTGATCTGCATAAAGGGTTGATGGCGCGCCTCAAAGAATTCCTGAGCGAGCTCGGCCGCGATTTCTGCTTTGTCGGTTCCGAGTATCCGCTTCAAGTGGGTGGGTGTGATTTTGCCCTGGATCTGCTGTTCTTCCACCGTGGCCTTAATTGTCTTGTAGCCATTGAGCTTAAGGTCGGTCGTTTTAAACCAGAGTATTTGGGCAAGCTGAACTTCTATTTGGAAGCGCTGGATCGCAAGGAGCGCAAACCCCACGAAAATCCGGCCATCGGTGTGTTGCTCTGCGCCAGCAAGGATGACGAGGTGGTCGAATACGCCCTTAACCGCAGCCTGTCGCCAGCGCTGATCGCTGAATATCAGGTCCAGCTACCGGACAAACAGTTGTTGCAGGCCAAGTTGCATGAGTTCTATGCATTGAATGTCGCGCAAGGCGAAGAGTACTGATCCAGCTCCTTATTCCCATAAACCATAAGCACCGTACTTTGCGTGATATGGCCTTCGAAGGTTTGCCGGTATGATAGGCGCCCCCGCAGTCTGGATTGCGAATACGCCATGACCTTGCAGTACCCAACCATCGCCGATTGCGTCGGCAACACTCCGCTGGTCCGTTTGCAGCGCCTGCCTGGCGCCACCAGCAATACCCTTTTGCTCAAGCTCGAAGGGAATAACCCGGCGGGTTCGGTCAAGGACCGTCCGGCGCTGTCGATGATCACTCGCGCTGAATTGCGGGGGCAGATCCACGTCGGCGATACGCTGATCGAAGCGACCTCGGGTAACACCGGGATCGCTCTGGCGATGGCTGCCGCGATCAAGGGTTACAAGATGATCCTGATCATGCCGGACAACTCCAGCGCCGAACGTAAGGCCGCCATGACGGCGTATGGTGCCGAGCTGATTCTGGTCACCCAGGAAGAGGGCATGGAAGGCGCCCGCGACCTCGCTCAGCGAATGGAAGCCGAAGGCCGCGGCAAGGTGCTGGATCAGTTCGCCAACGGCGACAACCCGGAAGCGCACTACACCACCACCGGCCCGGAAATCTGGCGTCAGACCGAAGGCACCATCACCCATTTCGTCAGCTCCATGGGCACCACCGGTACCATCATGGGCGTCTCGCGCTACTTGAAAGAGCAGAACGAGAGCGTGCAGATCATCGGTCTGCAACCGATGGAAGGCTCGGCGATTCCGGGTATCCGTCGCTGGCCGCAGGAATACCTGCCGAAGATCTACCAGGCCGAGCGCGTGGACCGGATCGTCGACATGGCGCAAAGCGAAGCCGAAGACGTGACCCGTCGTCTGGCTCGTGAAGAAGGCATCTTCTGTGGCGTGTCCTCGGGCGGTGCGGTGGCAGCGATGCTGCGTCTGTCCAAAGAAGTTGAAAACGCGGTGATCGTCGCGATCATCTGCGACCGTGGCGACCGTTACTTGTCGACCGGCATTTTCGACGCGCCCAACTGATGGCCAAGCAAGAGAGAGGCCTGCGCTTCCAGCCCACCGGCGGCAGCAAGGCCCCGCAAATTCCGACCGGCAAAAAGCAGCGCTTGAGTATCGAGCGCCTGGCTAATGACGGTCGCGGTATCGCGTTTTTTGAAGGTCGCACCTGGTTCGTCATCGGCGCTTTGGCCGGTGAAGAAGTCGAAGCGCGTGTGTTGGGCGCCCACGGCAAAGTGGTCGAGGCGCGCACCGAACGGGTGTTCCAGGCCAGCGAACTGCGCCGCCCGGCACCGTGTCCGCATGCCGGTCGCTGTGGCGGTTGCAGCGTGCAACATCTGCCGCACAACGAACAACTCGCCCTGAAACAGCGCATGCTCGCCGAGCAGTTGTCGAAGGTCGCCGGTGTCGAACCCGAAGAATGGGCCGCGCCGTTGAGCGGTCCGGAATTCGGTTACCGGCGTCGCGCCCGAGTGGCGGTGCGCTGGGACATGAAGGCGAAAAAACTCGAAGTCGGTTTCCGCGCCGCCGGCAGTCAGGACATCGTTGCGATCAACGAATGCACGGTGCTGGTACAACCCTTGCAGCCGATCATGACCCGCTTGCCGGAGATGTTGCGACGCTTGAGCAAACCTCAGGCGCTGGGGCATGTGGAATTGTTCAGCGGCTCGTCGTTGGCGGTGTTGTTGCGGCACATGGCGCCGCTGTCCGACGCCGACATGACGATCCTCAAGGATTTCTGCGCCTTCCATGAAGCCCAATTGTGGCTGCACGGTGACGGAGAACCGCAACCGGTCGAGGCTGACCAGTCGTTGGGTTATCGACTTGAACAGTGGGATTTGAACCTGGCGTACCGACCGGGAGATTTCATCCAGGTCAACGCCGGGGTCAACGAAGCGATGATCGCCCAGGCGCTGGACTGGCTGAAACCGACGGCGGATGAACGCGTTCTCGATCTATTCTGTGGTTTGGGTAACTTTGCCTTACCGCTGGCCAAGGTCGTTCGCGAAGTGGTGGCGGTGGAGGGTGTGCAGGCGATGGTCGAGCGGGCAGCTGCAAACGCTGCTAGCAACAATCTTCATAATGCGGAGTTTTTTCAGGCCGATTTATCCCAGCCTTTGGCCGATGCCGAATGGGCGCGCGAAGGCTTTTGTGCGGTACTCTTGGACCCACCGCGTGACGGTGCTTTCGAGGCAGTGCGCAAGCTTGCGTCCCTGGGCGCCAAGCGGTTGGTGTATGTGTCGTGCAATCCGGCAACGCTGGCGCGCGATACGGTCGAATTGATCAAGCAGGGCTACCGGTTAAAACGTGCCGGGATTCTCGATATGTTTCCTCAGACGGCACATGTCGAGGCCATGGCGTTATTTGAAGCGAGCTAGGACGGCTCGTCTGGTCCGACTGGCCCGCCCGTGCAGCCGCGTACCGGCCCTGATGTGGGCGCACGGGCAACGAAGGTCAGCGATTTGACGCATTGAATCTGCGTCGTAGGGAAGGTAAGCAAGATGGTACAGGTGAGAGCACACCAGCCGATCAACACCGACGGCAGTATCAATCTCGAGGCTTGGCTCGATCACGCGGTCAGTGTCGATCCGGCACTGGATCGCGAAGCCTTGAAGGAAGCCTGCGAGTTCGCTCGACAGGCCGAACAGCAAGCCAATGCGGCGAAAAACCTGTGGTCCGAAGGGACCTCGAGTTTCCGCACGGGCCTTGAGATCGCCGAGATTCTCGCCGACCTCAAACTCGATCAGGATTCGTTGGTTGCCGCGATCCTGTATCGCGGCGTGCGCGAAGGCCAGATTGAATTGCCGGCGGTCAGCCAGCGCTTCGGTCCGGTGGTCGCCAAACTCATCGACGGTGTGTTGCGCATGGCGGCGATCAGCGCCAGCCTCAGCCCCCGTCAATCCCTGGTGCTGGGCACGCAGGGCCAGGTCGAGAACCTGCGCAAGATGCTGGTCGCCATGGTCGACGACGTTCGCGTTGCGCTGATCAAACTGGCCGAACGCACCTGCGCGATCCGTGCGGTGAAAACCGCCGATGACGAAAAACGCAACCGCGTCGCCCGTGAAGTCTTCGACATCTACGCGCCTTTGGCTCACCGTCTCGGTATCGGTCACATCAAGTGGGAACTGGAGGACTTGTCCTTCCGTTACCTTGAACCCGATCAGTACAAGCAGATCGCCAAGTTGCTGCATGAGCGGCGTCTGGATCGCGAGCGCTTTATCGCTGACGTGATGAGCCAACTGAAGAATGAGCTGACCGCGACCGGCGTCGATGCCGACATCAGTGGCCGTGCCAAACACATCTATTCGATCTGGCGCAAAATGCAGCGCAAGGGTCTGGAGTTCAGCCAGATCTACGACGTGCGCGCGGTTCGCGTGCTGGTGCCGGAAATGCGCGACTGCTACACCGCGCTCGGTATCGTCCACACCCTGTGGCGGCACATCCCGAAAGAATTCGACGACTACATCGCCAACCCTAAAGAGAACGGCTACCGCTCGCTGCACACTGCGGTAATCGGCCCCGAGGGCAAGGTGCTGGAAGTGCAGATCCGTACCCACGCGATGCACGAAGAAGCCGAACTGGGGGTTTGCGCGCACTGGAAGTACAAAGGCACCGACGTCAAGTCCAGCTCCAATCACTACGAAGAGAAAATCTCCTGGCTGCGTCAGGTCCTCGAGTGGCACGAAGAACTGGGCGACATTGGCGGCCTTGCCGAACAACTGCGGGTCGATATCGAACCGGACCGGGTCTACATCTTCACCCCGGACGGTCACGCCATCGACTTGCCGAAGGGCGCGACGCCGCTGGACTTCGCCTACCGCGTGCACACCGAAATCGGTCACAACTGCCGTGGCGCGAAGATCAACGGGCGCATCGTGCCGCTCAACTACAGCCTGCAAACCGGTGAACAGGTCGAGATCATCACCAGCAAGCACGGCACCCCGAGCCGCGACTGGCTGAACCCGAACCTGGGTTACATCACCACCTCGCGGGCGCGGGCGAAGATCGTTCACTGGTTCAAATTGCAGGCGCGCGATCAGAACGTCGCCGCCGGTAAAACCTTGCTGGAGCGCGAACTCAACCGCCTCGGTCTGCCAGCGGTAGATTTCGACAAGCTGGCCGAGAAGGCCAACATGAAAACCGCCGAGGACATGTTCGCTGCGTTGGGCGCAGGCGATTTACGTCTGGCACAACTGGTGAACCTGGCGCAGCAACTGGTCGAACCGGAGCGCGGCAACGAACAGCTGGAACTGATTCCACGCAAGGCCACCGGTTACAAACCGGGCAAGCGCGGCGACATCCAGATCCAGGGCGTCGGCAACCTGATGACCCAGATGGCCGGTTGCTGCCAGCCGCTGCCGGGGGATGCGATCGTCGGTTACATCACCGTGGGCCGCGGCGTGAGTATTCACCGTCAGGACTGCGCCTCGGTGCTGCAACTGGGCGGGCGCGAGCCCGAGCGGATCATCCAGGTCAGCTGGGGCCCGGTGCCGGTGCTCACCTATCCGGTGGACATCATCATCCGCGCCTACGACCGCTCCGGTCTGCTGCGTGACGTTTCGCAAGTGCTGCTCAACGAGCGGATCAACGTGCTGGCGGTCAACACCCGCTCGAACAAAGAGGACAACACCGCGTTGATGTCCCTGACCATCGAGATTCCGGGACTGGATGCACTGGGGCGGTTGCTGGGGCGGATTTCCCAGTTGCCGAACATCATCGAAACCCGTCGTAACCGGACCCCATGAAACCGATCCCTGTAGGAGCTGAGCTTGCTCGCGATAGCGATTTACCTGACACACCGCCATCGCGAGCAAGCTCGGCTCCTACAGGATTGAGGTTTGCCAAGCACACTGCGTACCGGATTTAGAGACTGATCGATGTATTCACTTGAAGACTTGCTGCACCTGATGAGCCGTCTGCGCGACCCGCAGTACGGCTGCCCGTGGGACATCAAGCAAACCTACGAAACCATCGTCCCGCACACCCTTGAGGAAGCCTACGAAGTCGCCGACGCCATCGAGCGCGGTGACTTCGATCACTTGCAGGGTGAGTTGGGGGATTTGCTGTTCCAGGTGGTTTATTACAGCCAGCTGGCACGGGAAGAAGGGCGCTTCGAATTCGCCGGTGTCATCGACAGCATCACTCGCAAGCTGATTCGCCGTCATCCTCACGTGTTTCCTACCGGTGATCTGTATGCGCCGCTGGATGTTCCGCGTCTGAATGAAGAGCAGGTCAAGCAGCGCTGGGAAGAGATCAAGGCTGAAGAGCGCGCCGAGAAATCATCCACGCCAACGCAGTTGTCGTTGCTCGACGACGTGCCCGCAGCTCTGCCGGCATTATCCCGTTCGGCGAAGTTGCAGAAGCGCGCAGGGCAGGTCGGGTTCGACTGGCCTGACGCCTTGCCGGTGCTCGACAAAGTGCGCGAAGAGCTCGATGAAGTGCTCGAAGCCATGGCCGACAATGACTCGGCAGCGATTGCCGATGAAGTCGGTGATCTGTTGTTTTCCGTGGTCAATCTGGCGCGTCATCTCAAGGTCGATCCCGAAACTGCACTGCGTGGCGCCAACAGCAAGTTTGAAAGACGCTTCCGTTTTATCGAACAGGCATTGCGCGACACCCACCGTCCCATAGAAGATTGCACCCTCGAAGAGTTGGACGCCTTGTGGGGCGAAGCCAAACGTCAGGAAAAGAATTTGCCCAGCTGCGGTTGAGCAGTTGCCTAAGTGAGTAATAAGCACCATGAGCATTTCCCTTCGCGACCAGTTGCTCAAAGCAGGGCTGGTCAACCAGAAGCAGGCCAAACAGGTCGGCAAAGAGAAGCAGAAACAGCAGCGTCTGGCCCACAAAGGTCAGATCGAACTTGATGACTCGCAGCAGCGGGCGGCTCAGGAAGCCATGGCCGAGAAGGTCAAGCGCGATCAGGAGCTGAACCGTCAGCAACAGGAGAAGGCCGAGGCCAAGGCTCGCGCTGCTCAGGTCAAACAGTTGATCGAAGTCTCGCGTCTGCCGAAGCTCACGACCGAGGACTACT
This sequence comes from Pseudomonas sp. Irchel s3h14, assembly GCF_900187425.1. GTDB lineage: Bacteria > Pseudomonadota > Gammaproteobacteria > Pseudomonadales > Pseudomonadaceae > Aquipseudomonas. Next base: position 26,586 of record NZ_FYDJ01000024.1, on the reverse strand, counting down.
ACAACTTCGTCGACGACAAGAAGGTCAAGCGCATCTGCGTCAACACGCTGATGCGCAACAAGCTCAGCAGCGGTTCGCTGGCCATCGTGCACCACGCCGGCGGCTACGAAGTCATTCCGCGTGAAGCGGCCCTGAAGATCCAGGAGCGCGATCCACAGCGTATCGTGCAGATGAACGTGAAGACCGAAGAAGTCGCTGCCGAGGACGATCCGTACGCCGCCTATCAGATCCCGGACGATCTGATGTGGTAAGCCGTTAAAGACTGCAACAACGACAAACCCCGCTCATGGCGGGGTTTGTCGTTTTCAATGCTGTCATTGCTTATGCGGATTGGAGCTCTCGTTGCTGCTCCAGTTTTTCCAGTTCGGCCTTGTAGCTGTGGGCATCGGTTTCGGAGTGGAACATCCCCACCAGCATGTCTTGTTGGTGCACGTCCCAGATCCGGATACCGGCGGCTACGCCTTCGTGGGACTTATGTGAATCGTCGCGTTCAGTTACTTTTACAGTCATCTGCTAGCTCCAATCTCTGTTATCTGCAGCAAGGCGTGTGCAGGACTCCGTTATATGTTTGGTTAGCCTGCTAAGTAAACGACTGAGTTTGGTAACGGACTTTTGCGAGTTTGGTAAAAGTCCTGCAGCCCGCTAAACACGCGACATTCGGTCGCAGGCGCCTGAGTTTCATGACAAAAGCTTCATGTTAGCGAAGAACAAAACTGCAGGTTACGCACGACTTGTAGCAGCTGGCGAAGCCTGCGTTCGGCGACGCAGTCGTCGTGAAATCAGCTACCTCGATGATTCAGGCAGACCGCATACACTGAAATTACGACGACTGCGTCGCCGAACGCAGGCTTCGCCAGCTGCTACAGGGAGCTGTGGTGAATTCATTTTCCCAAGGCACAAAAAAACGCCCCGAACAAGTCGGGGCGTTTTTATGTGCGGCGTAGGCGGGGGTATTACTTACCGGCCCAGCGCTTCAGTACCAGCGTGGCATTGGTGCCACCGAAGCCGAAGCTGTTGCTCATCACGGTGTTGATGGTGGCGTTTTCACGAGTCTTGGTCAGGATCGGCATGTCAGCCACTTCCGGGTCCAGTTCGTCGATGTTGGCGGAACCCGCCATGAAGTTGCCTTCCATCATCAGCATGCAGTAGATCGCTTCGTGAACGCCGGCGGCGCCCAGGGAGTGACCCGACAGGCTCTTGGTGGAACTGATGGCCGGAGCCTTGTCACCGAACAGTTCACGCACACCTTTCATTTCCATGACGTCGCCGACCGGAGTCGAGGTGCCGTGGGTGTTCAGGTAGTCGATCGGAGCGTCAACGGTGGACATGGCCATCTGCATGCAGCGGATGGCGCCTTCGCCGCTTGGGGCGACCATGTCGTAGCCGTCGGAGGTCGCGCCGTAGCCAACGATTTCCGCGTAGATCTTCGCGCCGCGGGCCAGAGCGTGTTCCAGCTCTTCGACCACGACCATGCCGCCACCGCCGGCGATGACGAAACCGTCACGCTTGGCGTCGTAGGCACGGGAAGCTTTTTCCGGGGTTTCGTTGTACTGGCTGGACAGTGCGCCCATGGCGTCGAACAGGAACGATTGGCTCCAATGCTCTTCTTCACCGCCGCCGGCGAACACAATGTCCTGCTTGCCCATCTGGATCTGTTCCATGGCGGTACCGATGCAGTGAGCACTGGTGGCGCAGGCAGAAGCGATGGAGTAGTTCAGGCCCTTGATCTTGAACGGTGTGGCCAGGCAAGCGGAAACGGTGCTGCTCATGGTCCGCGTGACGCGGTATGGGCCGACGCGCTTGACGCCTTTCTCGCGCAGGATGTCCAGCGCTTCCATCTGGTTCAGCGTGGAGGCGCCACCGGAACCGGCGATCAGGCCGGTGCGCGGGTTGGAGACTTGCTCATCGGTCAGACCGGAGTCGGCGATGGCATCTTTCATGGCCAGGTAGGCGTAAGCCGCCGCGTGGCCGACGAAGCGAAAGATCTTGCGATCGATCATCTCTTCGAGGGGAAGGTCAATGGAGCCGGAAACCTGGCTACGCAGACCCATTTCGGCATATTCCGGGTTGAACCGGATGCCAGGGCGGCTTGCACGCAGGTTAGCGGAGACGGTCTCTTTGTCATTGCCCAGGCACGAAACGATGCCCAGACCAGTGATAACGACGCGGCGCATGCGGATAACCCTTAGAAGTTGTCAGTGGAGGTGAAAACGCCGACCCGAAGGCCTTCGGCGGTGTAGATCTCGCGGCCGTCGACGCTGACCGAACCATCGGCGATGGCCAGGTTCAGCTTGCCTTTCAGTACGCGCTTGATCTGAATGTTATAGGTTACTTTCTTGGCAGTCGGCAGAACCTGACCAAAGAATTTCACTTCGCCCGAACCCAGGGCACGACCGCGGCCCGGCAGACCTTGCCAGCCGAGGAAGAAGCCGACCAGTTGCCACATGGCGTCGAGGCCCAGGCAGCCTGGCATCACCGGATCACCTTCGAAGTGGCAGGCGAAGAACCACAGGTCCGGAGTGATATCCAGCTCGGCGACCAATTCACCCTTGCCGTACTTGCCACCCTCGGCGCTGATATGGGTGATGCGATCCACCATCAACATGTTCGGGGCGGGCAGTTGTGCGTTACCTGGGCCGAACAGCTCACCGCGACTGCAGCGCAGCAGGTCTTCCCGAGTAAAGGCGTTTTGTTGGGTCATGCGAGCTCCTCAATAGTCCCATGCGGCAGGTGGGGCAAATCTTCCCGGCCGATCGAAGCGTTCATGCCTCGAGTCAGCAGCCTACTCATAGACTATTGCGTTGTGGTGAAAGTCACAGCACCAAGGACATGAATGTACACTTGTGCACTGAAATTATTATTCAAGCCCCTTTTCGGGCCTGTTCGGGTGCCTAAGACTGCCGCACTTTCGCCTTTCACGCCAGTCGCAGATAGCCGAAAGGCCTGCACTACTGCACCCAGCGTTGCAGAATTTGCTGCAAATCTGTGCGTTTGAAGGGCTTGGCCAGGTAATCGTTCATTCCCGCCGATAAACAGGCTTCGCGGTCACCCTGCAAGGCGTTGGCGGTCAGCGCGATGATCGGCAAGTCTGTGCAGCCGGGTAATTGGCGAATCTGTCGGGTGGCCTCGTAGCCGTCGATGATCGGTAGCCGGCAGTCCATCAGAATCGCTTCGAAAATCAGACTCTCGGCGCTGCGTACTGCCTGGGCGCCATCGGTGACGACGCTGACAGTAAAGCCCAGACTGCGCAACATTGCTTCGATGACCGTCTGATTGACCGGATTGTCTTCCACCAGCAACACGTTGCGCCCTTCGCCATCACCGCTGCCGGTCGGTGTGCGCGGCGCCCGCACCGGCAGCGTCTGTTTATAGAGCGCCAGCGGGATTTCCAGGGTGAACACCGAGCCGCGACCTTCCTCGCTCTGGGCGCGCAACGTGCCGCCCATGCGTTCAGCCAGCGTGCGAGCAATCGGCAGGCCCAGCCCGGTGCCACCGTATCGCCTCGAAATAGAGCTGTCGGCCTGCTGGAAGGCGTTGAACATCAATTCCAGGCTTTCAGCCGAGATACCAATCCCGCTGTCGCGCACGGTGCAGGTGAACCACAGCAGTTCGTGATCCAGCGACTGCCATTGCGGTTCGATGCTGACGCGGCCCTGTTCGGTGAATTTCAGCGCATTGCCGATCAGGTTGACCAGGATCTGCCGGATCCGCGTCGGGTCGCCCTGAACCTGCAACGCGCGCATGTCGTCCGGAATCGACAGCGCCAGGTCGAGCCCGCGTTGCACGGCGCTGTGCGAGAACGACTGGGCGCAACTGCCGATCAGGTCCGCGAGGTTGAACGGAATGTGCTCCAGTTCCAGTTCCGAACGCTCGATGCGCGAGAAATCGAGAATGTCGTTGATGACTTTGAGCAGGTGTTCGGTGGACTCCGAGGCGAGCGCCGCGTATTCGACCTGCTCCTCGGTCATCTCGGTGGTTTCCAGCAGTTGCAGCATGCCCAGCACGCCATTCATCGGCGTGCGCAGTTCGTGGCTCATCATCGCAAGGAAATCGGATTTGGCGTTGTTGGCCTTTTCCGCTTCCTCGCGAGTCTGAATCAACTGCGCCATCGCTTGATGCTGTTCGCGACTGGCTTGTTCCAGCCCGTTGGCGAGGTTGTTGATGTGTTGCGACAGCGCACCCAGTTCGGTGTCGTCGACGATCGGCAGCGGCGTTTTGTAGTCGCCGTCCTGAATCGCCTTGACCGCGTTGCCGATGTCGCGGATCGGTTGCGACAGGCTGCCGGCCAGTCGCCGGGCGACCAGAAAAGTAAACAGCAGGGCGAACAGCGCCAGGATCCCGGCCTTGAGCAGGATTTCCTGCTGACGCTGGCTGAAGGCGTCATTGGACAGGCCGACGATCACCCGACCCAGATAATCCTCGGTGGGCGCCGTGTTGGCGACGCGGCTGCCCTGCAGGAAATCATTGTGCAGCTGGATGCGTTGCAGCCGCACCGGGGCCTGGAACACTTCGACCTGGCGCGAGCGGTTGTGGGTTTCCGACGGTTGCTCGACGTACACCAGAATCCGGTTGGCACTGTCCTGGACTTCCAGAAAGCGCACATTGGGCGTGGCCAGGGTGGCTTTGAGCAAACTGTCGAGCACCTCGTTGTTGCCCGAGATCACCCCGTATTCGGTGGCCGGCGCCAGTTGGTTGGCGATCAGCTGCCCGGTGTGGTTGAGCTCCTGACGCAAGTCCTGGATCCGCACGAAGGTGAAGAAACTGATCAACAGCAACGTCAGCAACAGGGCTGGGCCGAGGCTGATGATCTGTGTGCGGGTGTTGATGTCCCAACGGCGACGGAAGGTCATGGGCGGTTTTCTCCTTCGGCCAACTGTGTTGCGACAGACGCTTCATTCATCTGTTCAATCCCTAATGAACGAGCCACTTGCGGGTTGCTTAAGACTTTGAAGCGTTGCGGGTAGTGCGTGCGTGGCCAAGTGGCCGGTGGCCGGTCGAGCAGTTCGTCGAGTATCGCCAGCCAATCGCTCTGATCGCTGTAGGTGCTGGCCAGGCTCCCGGCCCTGACGAACCCGGCGTTAGGGCCGATCAGCGCCAATTGCCGTGCATAGCTGCTGAGCAACAGGTTTTTCGCGGTTTTCGGGTTGTACAGATCGGGGTCGTCGAGGCCCAGCAACACGTCGCTGTTTTTCAGCAAAGATTGCAACGGCCGGCTGTCGTTCGTGTTATCCCAGCGCTCGGTGACAACTTCAAGTCCTAGGGCGTGGGCGGCCTGATGCAGTTCTTTCAAGAGAAATTCGCTGTGACTATCGAAGAGCACGCCGACCCGTTTGGCCTGAGGCAGCAGCAGTCGGGTCAGGCGCAATTGTCGGTCCAGGGGCGGATCGCTCCAGAGCAGGCTGAGGCGCGAGGGCAGGGTGGCCCCCAGATGCTGACGGGCTTGCAGGCGGCTGATGCGCAGCACTAGCGTCGCCGGGCCCTGGGTGTCTTGCAGGCGCCAGTCGAGGCTCGGCAGGTCGAGCAGAATCAAACGGGTGCTGGCGGGCAGTTTGCCTGGCGCCGGCAGACTGGCCAGCGACTGGAAGTGCACGTTATCGGCAGGCCGCAACGCGCTCAGGGCCTGAGTGAAGGATTGCATGCCCGGGCTGTCCTCGGCGCCGGTCAGCAAAATGTCCGCGGCGCTGGCTTCCAGGCTGCTCAGCAGCCCGGCAAACACCAGGCACAACCCGGCCAGCAGGCGGCCAAGGATTGGCGTCTTGCGTGACGGGCGATACAGCATCTTAGAACGCCAGCTCTGCGCTGAAGTAAAGCACCCGGCGCTCGTCGTAGTTGTTGTCGACGAAGGTCGTGGGCTGGCTGTCGAGGCGTTGCTGGAGCACGCCGGCCAGTTCCAGGCTGGCCTTGCCCAGGCCGATGCGTTTGGCGATGCGCGTGTCGACCCGTTCGAAGCGGTAGCCGTTCAGGGCATCGTCACCATAGTAGAAGAGCGCGCTGTTCCAGCCATGGCCCCAGTTGCGCAGCCAACCGGCGGAACCGCTGTTTCGGGCAGTTTGTTGTGCATCCAACGGGTTGCTCGCCTCGGCATCGACGTAGGCATACGTCAGGCGCAGGCGATCGGCGCTGCTGATTCGCCAGTCGAGCTGGGTTTCTGCCCCTTCGAGGCGCGCGCTGTTTGAGTTGCTGGCGATGTACTGATTGTTGCGCAGCGGTTCGCTGATCATCCCGGTGATTTCGTCGTAGAACAGCTTCACATCGACTGCCAGCCCGACTTCGGCAAAGTAGCCGTTGTAGCCCAGCTCCCGGGAGCGCATGTGTTCCTGTTCGAGGTCGCCGGGGCCACGGGTCTTGACGAAATACCGGGCACTGGACTGGCCATAGGCGCTGGGCCGCAGGTTCTTTACCTGATAGCTCCAGTTGACGTTGTTCTCGAACATGTCCGGCGAGCGGATGGCTTCCGAATACACCGCCCGCAGGCCATGGCGCGGGTTGATCAGGTAGTTGACCGCCACCCGCGGGGTGAGCGAACTGCCGATCAATTGCGTGTCTTCAAACATCGCGCCGCCCTGCAGCAACCAATGCTCGGTGGCGCGCCACTCGAGTTGGCCGAACGCCCGCCAGGTGGTGTCGTCGAGGGTGCCATTGAAGTAGGTCTCGGAATCTGCCCGGTCGTAACGATAGTTCATGCCGCTGACCAGCCGCAGGCTGTCGGACAGGCTGAGGGTGTCCTGCAATTCAAGGTCGTAGCGCGATTCCCGGGTGCTCTGGTCAATATCGCCACAGAGGGTTTGCCGGGCGCCGTTTCGCCATTGGTCCAGCACTTGATTGGCCAGTGCGCGCTGGGCCGGGTCACCTGCGGGCGCGCCGGGGCCGGTGTAGCGCTCCATGTTGCGCGCCAGGCGTTCGGTGTAATTCGGGTTGAGCTGCCAGAGCTCGGTCAGCTGCGGGCTGAACGAGACCTCGGCATCGCAGGCACGCCAGGTTTGCTGACGATCCCAGTGTTGTGCCGAGCCTTGGATGTAAAGGCTGTGATCGGGATTGATGTCGAGGTTCCAGCGCAGCGAGCCGGCGTAGTCCTTGGCGATGACGTCGGAATTGTTCCCGGCATCGGTAATCCCCGAGAAGACCGGGCGGTAGGTATACGGCCGCTGATTGCTCCCGTCCTTGGCATTCAATTGCCAGTCGATGCTCTGGTTTTCAGTGAGCGTCTGGCTGACCGCGAGGTTGAAGCGGTTCAAGCGGCGGCTGTCGCGGTAATCGGCGCCGTTACGGTCCGAGTCGAAGCCGTCGTCTTGCTGGCCGGACAGTGACAGGCGCAGGTCGCCGCTGTCCCAGCCCACGCCCTGGCTGGCGTAAAAGTCGTCGATGCCGCGCTGCCCACGGGTGACTTTCATCCGCGTGCCATGGCTGTCGGCCGGGTTGCGCGTGATGATGTTGACCACCGCCATCAGCGCATTGGCGCCATAGCTGACGGTGTTCGGGCCGCGAAAAACCTCGATGCGTTCGATGTCTTCCAGAGCCACCGGAATGTCACTCCAGTCCACCGTGGCCAAGCCTGCGCGGTACACCGAACGGCCGTCGATCAAGACTTGCATGCGTCGCGCTTCGGTCGCATTGGTGCCGTGATAGTTCACTGCCGCCTGGTTGCCGTTGATGTTGCCGACCATCATTCCCGGCACCAGTCGCAGCAACTCACTGATGTCCCTGGCGCCACTGGCGTTGATCAGTTCGCTGTCGATCACCGTCATGCTCCCCGGTACCGCGGCCGGCGACTGCTTGAGTCGCGTAGCGGTCAATACTTGCGGCAGCGGCTCGCTGTCGAGGAACAAGTCGTCGGCAAGCAATGGCGAGCTGAAAATCAGCGCCAGTACCAGCGGCGAGCGAGGTGAAGGGGAGCCAAACGACACAACACATCCTTGATAGCGAACAATTGGCGCGCATGTTAACCGAGCGCAATGACTTTTCCAGTCACGTTGTGGGCATTTTCCTCGGTTTTCTTGGTCTTCTTCCTACAAGTACCGGTAATTGATGCGGGGGCTGGCCGCCACTGGGCCGCTCCGTATAATGCCGTCATCGCCACTGGTATGGATTAACGGATTGCATATGACTGAACAGCGCCCAATTGCGGTCCTGGGAGGCGGAAGTTTTGGTACCGCCGTGGCTAATCTGCTGGCCGAGAACGGGCATCAGGTCCGGCTGTGGATGCGTGACCCCGAGCAGGCCGAGGCCATTCGGGTCAATCGCGAGAACCCGCGTTACCTCAAAGGCATCAAGATTCTGCCGGCCGTGGAAGCGGTCACCGACCTGCTGGCCACTCTGCAAGCCTGCGACTTGTGCTTCGTCGCACTGCCGTCCAGCGCGCTGCGCTCGGTGTTGATGCCGCACGCCGAGCGTTTGAGCGGCAAATTGTTGGTGAGCCTGACCAAAGGCATCGAAGCCCACACCTTCAAACTGATGAGCGAAATCCTCGAAGAGATCGCCCCGCAAGCGCGCATCGGCGTGCTGTCCGGGCCGAACCTGGCCCGTGAAATCGCCGAACACGCGCTGACCGCCACGGTGGTCGCCAGCGAAGACGAAGAGCTCTGCCAGCGGGTCCAGGAGGCGTTGCATGGCCGGACCTTTCGCGTGTACGCCAGCGCCGACCGCTTCGGTGTGGAGTTGGGCGGCGCGCTGAAAAACGTTTACGCAATCATCGCCGGCATGGCGGTGGCGTTGGGCATGGGTGAAAACACCAAGAGCATGCTGATCACCCGGGCGCTGGCGGAAATGACCCGCTTTGCGGTGAATCAGGGCGCCAACCCGATGACCTTCCTCGGTTTGGCGGGCGTCGGCGATTTGATCGTCACCTGCTCGTCGCCGAAAAGCCGTAACTACCAGGTCGGATTCGCCCTCGGCCAGGGCTTGAGCCTGGAAGATGCAGTGACGCGCCTGGGCGAAGTCGCCGAAGGCGTGAACACCCTCAAGGTGCTCAAGACCAAGGCTCAGGAGGTGGGCGTGTACATGCCGCTGGTCGCCGGGCTACACGCCATCCTGTTCGAAGGGCGCACGCTGGAGCAGGTAATCGGTCTATTGATGCGTGCCGAGCCGAAAACCGACGTCGACTTTATTTCCACCAGCGGTTTCAACTGAGCACTCAATTGACAGGGGCAGGGAGCGAGACATGAACGATCCAAAAGTAGAAGCCAAGTACGAATCCATCCTGCTGCGCGTGTTGTGGATGATCGTCTACGTGCTGGTCTGGCAAGTGGCGCAATTCATCCTCGGCGCCGTGGTGTTGGTTCAACTGATCTATCGTTTGATATATGGCGCCCCGAGCGCCAGCCTGATGAACTTCGGCGACAGCCTGAGCCAGTTCCTGGCGCAGATCGGTCGTTTCGGCAGCTTCCACAGCGACCAGAAACCGTGGCCGTTTGCCGACTGGCCGACGCCGCGTACACCGGAAGGTGAAGCACCGCACGCTGTGGCGCCGGCACCACACCCGGCCCGAGATGAGGAACCAAAGCTATGAAACTCTGGATACTGCGTCATGGAGAAGCCGAGCCACACGGCAAGCGTCCTGATTCGGAACGGGCACTGACTGCCCATGGTCGTGAAGAAGTGCTGCGCACTGCCGCCGAGTTGGCCGGCAAGCCGCTGACCGCGATCTACGCCAGTCCTTACCTGCGAGCGCAGGAGACCGCAGAAATTGTGCGTACAGCGCTGAATTTCGCGCCGGAGATTCGCACCGTCGACTGGCTGACCCCCGACAACCGCCCGCAAGCGGTGGCGGAGCAGTTGGTGTCTGTGGATCACGCGTTGCTGATCAGTCATAACCCGCTGGTGGGTAACTTGCTGGGCTACCTTCAGCATGGACATGTGCAGGACCCGGAAGCGGTCCGCACCGCCGGCCTTGCAGAACTTGAAGGTGATTTGCCGCTGGCCGGCGCAATGAAGCTCAAAGGCATCAAGCACCCGTAACCGCTTTTGCCTTTGCTTTTGCTTTTGCTTTTGCTTTTGTAGGAGCAAGGCTTGCCCGCGAAGCTTTTGCGTTTTCGAAGGCCTCATCGCGGGCAAGCCTTGCTCCTACAGGGGGGTGTGACTCCTGATTTTTGTGTGAAATAGTCAACCAAGCAACTGCTTGGTTGACTACGCTTGCTCCAGACCAAAAATAAAGGAGCGAGTCGCATGCCTGCTGCTTTCCGTTTGCCGCTGGACGTCTTCTACGAGCGTGAGGCCCGCCATCCGCGCCAGCGCTTTCTGGTCCAGCCCGTGGGCGGCGGGCAAGTCGAGACCCTGAGCTGGGCCGACGTCGGTCATCAGGCGCGCTGCGCCGCGCATTGGTTGCGCGCACGCGAACTGCCCCAAGGCAGCCACATCGCCCTGATCTCGAAAAACTGCGCGCACTGGATCATCGCCGACCTGGCGATCTGGATGGCCGGCCATGTGTCGGTGCCGCTCTACCCGAACCTCACCGCCGAGACCGTGGCCCAGGTCCTTGAACACTCCGAAGCGGCGCTGGCGTTCATCGGCAAACTCGATGACTGGCCAGGCATGTCTCGCGGGGTCAGCGCTGATCTGCCGACGATCAGCCTGCCGTTGCATCCACCCGGGACGTTCGATTTCAGCTGGGCCGACCTGCAAAAGAGCTCACCGATCCAGGACGATCCCAAGCCGTCCGCCGACCAGTTGGCGACCATCATTTACACCTCCGGCACCACCGGCATGCCCAAAGGCGTGATGCACAGCTTCGCCAATCTGGGGTTTGCCACCACTCGCGGCACGCAGTTGTTTGGCTTGAATGAGTCGGATCGGCTGCTGTCCTACTTGCCGCTGTGCCATGTCGCCGAGCGGATGTTCGTCGAACTGGCGTCGATCTACACCGGGCAAACGGTGTTTTTTGCCGAGAGCCTCGACACCTTTCTGGCCGATTTGCGCCGTGCACGACCGACCGCGCTGTTCGGCGTGCCGAGGATCTGGACCAAATTCCAGATGGGCGTGTACAGCAAGATCCCGGCAAAGCGCCTCGACTTCCTGCTCGGTCTGCCGATCATCGGCAAGCGGGTCGGCCACAAAGTCCTGGCCGGGCTCGGGCTGGACGCCTTGCGCATCGCCTTGTCCGGCGCCGCGCCAGTGCCGCAGACCTTGCTGCTGTGGTACCGCAAACTGGGGCTGGATGTGCTGGAGGTCTACGGCATGACCGAAAGCTGCGGCTATTCGCACATTTGCCGGCCGGGCCAGAACAAACCCGGCTGGATCGGCAAGCCCTGCCCGGAAGTCGAGGTGCGGATCGCCGAGTCAGGCGAGGTCATGGTGCGCAGCGGCGCGACCATGCTTGGGTATTTCAAGGAGCCTGAGAAAACCGCCGAAACCATCACCGAGGACGGCTTCCTGCGCACCGGTGACAAGGGCGAGGAAGACGCCGAAGGCAACCTGCGTCTGACCGGGCGACTGAAGGAAATCTTCAAGACCAGCAAAGGCAAATACGTCGCCCCGGCACCCATCGAAAATCGTCTGGCGGAGCATTCGCGCATCGAGCAGGTTTGTGTGGTGGGCGATGGCCTGAGTGCGCCGCTGGGGTTGTGCGTGCTCTCGGCGGTCGGTCAGCAGGACGCCAGCGGAACGGCGCGGGCGGGCCTGCATTCAAGCCTGGAAAAACTCCTGGAGGAGGTCAACGGCGTCCTCGACAAACACGAACGCTTGCGTCGATTGGTGGTGGTCAAGGACAGTTGGGCGGTGGAGAACGGCTTCCTGACGCCGACCCTGAAGATCAAGCGCAACGTGATCGAAGCCGCCTACGGTGCCCGTTTCGAAGAATGGAGCGAGCGCAGCGAAGCGGTGCTGTGGCAGGATTGAGTCAAGAATAAAACCAACCAAGGAAAGCAACGATGAGCCTGTGGCGTACCATTCCCAACATCGAGCATCTGAACGAAATCCAGAAAAACACCATCGGCGAAGTGCTGGATATTCGCTTCGAAGCCGTCGACGAAGCGTCCCTGACCGCGAGCATGGTCATCGACCATCGCACTCACCAGCCTTTCGGCTTGCTGCACGGCGGCGCCTCGGTGGTGCTGGCCGAAACGGTCGGCTCGATGGCCAGTTACCTGTGCATCGACGCCAGCAAGTTTTATTGCGTGGGCCTGGAAATCAACGCCAACCATTTGCGCGGCTTACGCAGTGGACGGGTCACGGCGGTGGCCAAGCCGATTCACATTGGCCGCACGACGCATGTCTGGGATATTCGTTTGACCAGTGATGAGGGGAAGGCTAGCTGTGTGTCGCGGTTGACCATGGCGGTAGTGCCGTTGGGTGAGAATCCGCCGGTTCGGTGAAACGCGATAGATCTTCATCAGAAATCCTGTTGACCGGACTGTCATCATTCCTGGCACTTACGGTCATTGCTGCAGGACGTCGTCTTACGGACAATCAACCCTTGTTTTCGTTGATGGATCACCGGTATGTCGCAACAGATATTTTTCGCCCACGCCAACGGTTTTCCCTCGGGCACCTACGGCAAGTTGTTCGCGGCGCTGGCGCCCGAGTATCAGGTGACGCATCTGCAGCAGCACGCCCATGACCCGCGTTTTCCGGCGGACGACAACTGGTACAACCTGGTCGACGAGCTGATTCATCACCTCAAGCAGCAACCGGAACCGGTGTGGGGCGTCGGCCACTCCTTCGGTGGCGTGCTGCATCTGCACGCGGCGTTGCGGTGCCCCGAGCTCTATCGCGGCGTGGTGATGCTTGATTCGCCGGTGCTGACCCGCGCCGATCAATGGGTGATTCGCGCCGCCAAACGCTTCGGTTTCATCGATCGCCTGACCCCGGCCGGCCGTACGTTGGGACGTCGGGAAGAATTCGCCGATCTGGAAGCGGCCCGACTCTATTTCGCTGGCAAAACCCTGTTCCGCAGTTTCGACCCGGAATGCTTCGACGCTTACCTGCAACACGGCTTGCACAAGGTGGGCGACAAGCTGCGCCTGCGCTTCGACCCGGCCACGGAAATCAGTATCTACCGTGGCGTGCCGCACACCAGTCCCGGCCGCACACGGCAACTGAAAGTGCCGCTGGCGGTGGTTCGCGGGCACAAGAGCCGGGTGGTGATGCGTCATCACGCAAGCCTCGTGGGGCGCTTGCCGCAAGGGGAGTCTCTGACCATGCCCGGCGGCCACATGTTTCCCCTCGAACGTCCCCAGGACACGGCCACGCTGCTGAAGAACCTGTTCAGCCGTTGGGACGGTCGCCACCAACAGGATTGCGCATGAGCAACGTCGTTGAAGAAGTCCGCCTGAGCCTGCCGCATATCGAACTGGCCGCGCACCTGTTCGGCCCCGAAGACGGCATGCCGGTGATCGCCTTGCATGGCTGGCTGGACAACGCCAACAGCTTCGCCCGGCTGGCGCCGAAGCTCAAAGGCTTGCGCATTATCGCGCTGGACATGGCCGGTCACGGTCATTCCGGGCATCGGCCGACCGGTGCCGGTTACGCACTGTGGGACTACGCCCATGACGTGCTGCAAGTGGCCGAGCAATTGGGCTGGAAGCGCTTTGGCCTGCTGGGGCATTCCATGGGCGCGATCGTTTCGCTGGTGCTGGCCGGTTCGTTACCGGAACGCGTGACCCATCTGGCGTTGATCGACGGCGTCATTCCTCCTACAGACAAAGGCGAAAACGCTGCCGAACGGATGGGCATGGCCCTGCAAGCGCAGCTGGATTTGCGGGAGAAGCGCAAACCGGTCTACAACACCCTCGACCGAGCCATCGAGGCGCGCATGAAAGGCTTGGTCGCTGTCAGTCGCGAAGCCGCAGAACTGCTGGCCCAACGTGGATTGATGCCGGTGCCGGGCGGTTATACCTGGCGCACCGATAACCGCCTGACCTTACCGTCGCCGCTGCGTCTGACCACAGAACAGGCGATGGCCTTCGTCCAGCGGGTCAGTTGTCCTGCAAAACTGGTGGTGGCTGCCGACGGCATGCTCGCCAAACATCCCGAGTTGCTGGAACGTCTACCCTTTAGCCGTGAACAGCTGCCTGGCGGTCATCATTTGCATCTGAATGACGAACCCGGCGCCGACCTTGTCGCAGACTGTTTCAATCGGTTCTTCGCCGTTCCTTGACTTGCGCCGGGCAACTGTCGAGGCTGGGCGGGTTGAAATGGGAGACAACCATGATAGATCTCTACACCGCTGCGACCCCGAATGGCCACAAGGTCTCTATCGTGCTCGAGGAACTCGGCCTGCCCTACACGGTGCATGCCTTGAGTTTCGACAAAAAGGAACAGAAGTCCGAGGGCTTCCTCAAGATCAATCCCAATGGCCGGATTCCGGCGATTGTCGACCGCGCCAACGGCGATTTCGCTGTGTTTGAATCCGGCGCGATCCTGATTTACCTGGCTGAACTGAGCGGCAAACTGCTGCCAAAAGACCCCAAGGGGCGTTCAGTGGTCCTGCAATGGCTGATGTTCCAGATGGGTGGAATCGGCCCGATGCAGGGTCAGGCCAACGTGTTTTTCCGTTATTTCCCGGAGAAACTCCAAGGCGCCATCGATCGCTATCAACATGAAACCCGCCGCCTCTATGAAGTGCTCGACACGCGCCTGCAAGCCGTGGAGTTTCTGGGCGGTGAATACAGCATTGCCGACATCGCCACTTTTCCGTGGGTTCGTGGCCATGAGTGGTCGGGTGTCGAGGTCGACGGTTTGCCGGCCCTGCAGCGCTGGATGGCAACCATGGAGGCGCGTCCGGCGGTACAGCGTGGTTTGCTGGTGCCTGAGCGTATCGATGACGCCAGTATCATCAAGGGTGCCCAGGCCATGCTGATCCGATGAGTCTATCCATGCGTTCACTCAGTCTGCTGGCGCTGTGTTGTTTCAGTCCCCTGTTGTTTGCCGCCGATATCCCGGGCAGTCAGGACCTGCCGATCGTGCCGCGTATGGCCGATGCGCAGATCGTTGACTATCGCCCGGTCGCCGAACTTGAGCGGATCTATCCACTGGGCTCGATCCGCAAAATCAGCGGCCAGTTGCGCTTTGACGGCCAGGTCGCTGCCCGAGGGCAAGCCACTTCGGTGACCTACGAGTTGCCACCGGAACATTCCTCCACCGCCGCCTTCACCGCCGCTCGTGAAGCTTTGCAGAAGCAGGACGCCCAGTTGCTGTTCTGGTGCCAGGCCCGTGATTGCGGCGAAAGCAGCCTGTGGGCCAATGATGTCTTCGGCAATGCCAAGCTTTATGGCGCAGATGATCAGCAAGCGTATTTGCTGTTGCGCCTAGCGGCACCACAGGACAACACGCTGGTGGCGCTTTACAGCATCACGCGCGGCAATCGCAAAGCGTATCTGCACGTTGAACAGTTCGACGCCGCCGCGCCGCTGGGCGATTTGCTGCCGACTTCTGCAACCTTGCTTCGAGAACTCAAAAGCACCGGTGAGCTCGATTTCCCCAAATTGACCGGCGATCCTGACGATACCTGGCTACGCCTGATCTCTCGTGGGCTGAATCTGGACACCACGTTGCGGGTCAGTGTTTCCGGGCCGAAGGCCGAAGCCTGGCGTCAGGCACTGATCGGGCAGGGTGTGCGTACAGCCAGGATGGAAGCCGGCAGCGTCGACGGCGCTGGCTTGCACATCGAACTGTTGCGGTAAGCTTTATCAGGCGAACGCAGACACTGCGTTCGCCTACTCTTTTGCGAACTGACTTTTTTCGAGATTTAGATGATCAATAACGATCGGCTGTTGGTGCAGATCCTGCTCCTGGTGCTGTTTGGCGCGAGCTTCTGGGTGATGGCGCCGTTCTGGTCGGCGCTGTTCTGGGGCGCGGTGCTGGCGTTTGCCAGCTGGCCGCTGATGCGTTTGCTGACGCGTTTGCTTAATGGTCGCGAATCTCTGGCGGCCGCAGTGCTGACGCTGGGCTGGATGTTGCTGGTGGCGTTGCCGTTGGTCTGGCTGGGGTTCAACCTCGCGGACCATGTGCGCGATGCCACGGCGTTCATCAAGGATGTGCAGGTCGACGGGCTGCCGGAAGCGCCGACCTGGCTGGGCAGTATTCCCTTGGTGGGCGAGCGGCTGGTCGGGGTCTGGAACAGCATCGATCAGCAGGGCGCGGCGATGATGCTGGCGGTCAAACCTTACCTGGGCCAGGTCGGCAATTGGTTGCTGGCGCGCAGCGCGCAGATTGGCGGCGGGATACTTGAGCTGACGTTGAGTATCGTCTTCGTGTTCTTTTTCTACCGTGACGGGCCGCGTCTGGCGGCGTTTGTTCACGGGTTGCTGGAACGTCTGATTGGTGACCGTGCCGGGTATTACATTGAATTGGTGGCGGGCACGGTGCAGCGGGTGGTGAACGGCGTGATCGGGACGGCGGCGGCCCAAGCGGTTCTGGCGTTGATCGGGTTTTTGATTGCCGGGGTGCCCGGGGCGCTGGTGTTGGGGATCGTCACGTTTTTGTTGAGCCTGATTCCGATGGGGCCGCCGCTGGTGTGGATTCCGGCCACGGCCTGGCTGGCCTGGAAGGGTGAGTACGGGATGGCGGTGTTTCTCGGGATTTGGGGTATGTTCATCATCAGTGGCGTCGACAACGTGCTTAAACCGTACCTGATCAGCCGGGGCGGAAATTTGCCGCTGGTGATTGTCCTGCTCGGGGTGTTTGGCGGGTTGATTGCCTTCGGGTTTATTGGCTTGTTCATCGGCCCGACGTTGTTGGCCGTGGCCTACAGCCTGCTGAACGACTGGAGCAAGAGTCAGGCTCGGGTTGAGGATCGCCGGCCCTGAGATTTTTGGTTGAAGCTTAGGGCCTCTTCGCGGAAAAGTCGGATCGCCGCACCGCTCGCTCCTACGGTCATGCACTAAACCTGTAGGAGCGAGGCTTGCCCGCGAAGCTTTTGACTTAAGTGGCCTCGTTCAGGTACTTACCCACGGTCGCCACGTTGTCGAGCGAGTACTGCTTGCTCAGGTTGGCGATCATTTTGTTCAGGGCTTCGGTCACGTTCGACTGATCGGTGGAGCTATCGGTGTTTCGCTCGCGGCCGGCTTGCAACGCCGCGTTCAACTCGTCGCTGCTGACGCCGCCACTGCTGTCGCTATCCAGCACATTGAGCAACGCGGCACTGGTGTCGGTGCTGGTCGATGAGGTGCTGCTGGTCTGCAACGCGCTGGTCAGTTCGGTGGCGCTGACACTGCCGTCGCTGTCCGTATCGAGCTGGCTGAACAGTTCTTCGCTGGACACTTGTTGAGGTGGCGGCGGAGGCGGGGCGAGGCTGGCGACGAGTTCGTCCTGGCTGACGGAGCCGTCTTCGTTCTTGTCTAGAGCCGAGAAGATTTCTGTGCTGTCGGCGCTGCTGCCGGCGTTGGCCAGGCCGTTGCTCAGTTCATCGCTGCTGATGGCGCCGTCACCGTCGGCGTCCAAGGCGCTGATCAGCGCGTCAGCCAGTTCGGTGTTTGGTGCCTGGTCCCGTGGCGGTGGCGGCGGAGGGGCCATCGCGGCCATTTCTTCACCGCTCAGGCTGCCGCTTTCGTCGCTGTCCAGGTCAGCGAAATTCTTGCTCAGGCTGACCAGCAGACCATCGTCGGTTTTCTGCGACAGGGCGCTCTTCAGTTCATCCTGATCCACCGCGCCGTCGCTGTTGCTGTCGAGTTTGGCGAGCAGATCTTTCTGAAACTGCTGACTGCGGGCGGTGCTGGTTGTGGTGCTGCTGGTGCTGGTATAGCTCGTGTAACTGCTGACGCTACCGATCATTGCGCTCACTCCTTGGAATGGATAGCCGGTGGGAGCACCGGCTTATGCAGCCTCAAGGGGCAAGTTGTCGTGGGTATGTGAGGTTTGTACCGAGCGGTACACAGAGCGGTGATCAGGATCGGGGCAGACGAATCACTGCTGTCAGGCCACCACCGGGCGTTTCTTCCAGGCTCAACTGCCCACCCAGGCGTTCGGCCGCTTCGCGGGCGATGGTCATGCCCAGCCCGACCCCGCCTGAGTTGCGGTTGCGCGATCCTTCCAGACGAAAGAACGGCTCGAACACGGCTTCACGTTTATCCGCCGCAATACCCGGCCCATGGTCGATGACCCGGATCACCAGGGTTTCGCGCGAGTCTTCAAGCGTAATCATTGCCTGCCCGGCATAGCGCAGGGCATTGTCCAGCAGGTTGTTGATGCACGAACGCAAGGCCATCGGTTGCACTTGCAGCGGTGCGCAGTGGCCGCTGGTGAGCACATCGGCGCCCTGGTCCTGGGCGTTTTCACTCAGGGATTCGACCAGCGCCTGCACGTCCATCCACTGCAGGGCCTCACTGGTGCGCTGCTCGTGCAGGTAGGTGAGCGTGGCGTCGAGCATGCCGATCATGTCGTCCAGATCCTGACGCATCTGGCCTTGCAATTTGTTGTCGTCGATCTGCTCCAGCCGCAGCTTGAGCCGCGACAGCGGCGTGCGCAGGTCGTGGGATACGGCGCCAAGCATCCGCGAGCGTTGCTGCACTTGTTCACGAATGCGTTGCTGCATCTTGTTGAAGGTGTGTGCCGCTTGCCGTGCTTCCCGAGGGCCGGACTCATCCAGAGGCGGGCTGTCGAGGTTTTCGCTCAGGCGCTCGGCAGCATCGCTCAACCGCTGGATCGGCCGGCTCAGCAGTTTGGCGCCGTACCAGGCGGCGATGATCAGCGAGACCAGTTGAAAGGTCAGTGGCACCAAAGGGCCGCCGAACCACGGTCGCGGTGGCCGATTTCCGAAGCGCGGGTCCATTGGCGGGCGCTGTCCGTCGACGTTTTCGGAAAACCCCGGCGGCGGAGGGGGCGGCGGCGGGCCGTAATAGTGAAACCAGAAAAACGCCAACAAGTGCGCCAGGATGATCGCCACCAGCAGCATGCCAAACAGGCGGCCGAAAAGCGTATCGAAGCGCGCACGCATCAGCCGATGTCTCGGGCGTCGAACAGGTATCCCTCACCGCGAACGGTCTTGATCAACTGCGGGGCTTTCGGGTCATCACCCAGTTTCTGGCGCAGGCGCGAGACCAGCAAGTCGATGCTGCGATCAAAGGCTTCGATCGAGCGACCGCGAGCGGCGTCCAGCAGTTGTTCGCGGCTGAGTACCCGACGCGGACGTTCGATGAACACCCAGAGCAATCGGAACTCGGCGTTGGACAACGGCACCACCAGGCCATCGGCAGCGATCAACTGGCGCAGCACGCTGTTCAGGCGCCAGTTGTCGAAACGGATGTTGGCCCGTTGTTCGGTGCGATCGTCGCGTACCCGGCGCAGGATCGTCTGGATGCGCGCCACCAGTTCGCGGGGCTCGAACGGCTTGGCCATGTAGTCGTCGGCGCCCAGTTCCAGGCCGATGATCCGGTCGGTGGGTTCGCAGCGGGCGGTGAGCATCAGAATCGGGATGTCCGATTCGGCGCGGAGCCAGCGGCACAGTGACAAACCGTCTTCGCCGGGCAGCATCAGGTCGAGCACCACCACGTCGAAATGTTCCGCTTGCAGCGCCAGGCGCATCGCGGCGCCATCGGTGACGCCGCTGGCGTGAATGTTGAACCGGGCCAGATAGTCGATCATCAGTTCGCGGATCGGGACGTCATCGTCGACGATCAGGGCGCGAATGCTCCAGCGTTTGTCATCACCGGGTGCTTTTTGATCGTCATTCACAGGTGCGAGGAGGTTGTGCATGCGTGCGTTCATCTGCCAGGTAGGCTGCCAACCACAAAGATGGGCTGCGAGGTTGTGGTTTCAGCATAGGCGTCCGGCCCGGAGGCGGGAAGTGCTGTAGGACGTGTTGCGGCTGCCGAAGGTAACGTTGAAGGGTGTTGCAGGCGTGTCATGTGTGTATCCGACTCGACACAATGGGTGCAAGGGCTAGTCTTGCTTGAGCCGCCTCGACGAATTACCGATCATCGGGTCCCGCAGAGGCGCTGGTTCCGCTACAATGCGCGCCGATTTCGACCTGCCTGAGAGCCCACTCATGTCCGCCTGCCAGACTCCTATCATCGTCGCCCTGGATTTCCCCACCCGTGACGCCGCACTGAAGCTGGCCGATCAGTTGGACCCGAAGCTGTGCCGGGTCAAAGTCGGTAAAGAACTGTTCACCAGCTGCGCTTCGGAAATTGTTGGCACCCTGCGTGACAAGGGGTTCGAAGTGTTTCTGGACCTCAAGTTCCATGACATCCCGAACACCACCGCCATGGCCGTCAAGGCGGCTGCGGAAATGGGCGTGTGGATGGTCAATGTGCACTGCTCCGGTGGTTTGCGCATGATGGCCGCGTGCCGCGAAGTGCTCGACCAGCGCACCGGTCCGAAACCACTGCTGATCGGCGTGACCGTGTTGACCAGCATGGAACGTGAAGATCTGGCGGGTATCGGTCTGGATATCGAGCCGCAGGAGCAAGTGTTGCGTCTGGCAGCGTTGGCGGAAAAAGCCGGGATGGATGGTCTGGTGTGCTCGGCCCTGGAGGCCCAGGCCCTGAAATCGGCGCACCCGTCGCTGCAACTGGTGACCCCGGGCATTCGTCCGGCGGGTAGCGCCCAGGACGATCAGCGCCGCATTCTGACCCCGCGTCAGGCGCTGGATGCCGGTTCCGATTATCTGGTGATCGGCCGTCCGATCAGCCAGGCCGCGGATCCGGCCAAGGCGTTGGCAGCTGTGGTGGCAGAGCTGGCTTAAGCGGCGACTGCTCAAACCATTCGCGGGCAAGCCTCGCTCCTACAGGTCATGTGTCGGTCACATAATCCGTGCATGACACATAACCTGTAGGAGCGAGGCTTGCCCGCGAAGCTTTTAAACCTTCAGAACCAACTTCCCGAAATTCTCGCCGCTGAACAATTTCATCAGCGTCTCCGGGAACGTCTCCAGTCCTTCAACAATATCTTCCTTGCTTTTGAGCTGCCCCTTGGCCATCCAGCCGGCCATTTCCTGCCCGGCGGCGGCGAACTGCGCGGCATAGTCCATCACCACAAAACCTTCCATCCGCGCACGGTTGACCAGCAGCGACAGGTAGTTGGCCGGGCCTTTGACTGCTTCTTTGTTGTTGTACTGGCTGATGGCGCCACAGATCACCACCCGCGCTTTCATGGCCAGACGACTCAACACCGCGTCGAGGATATCGCCGCCGACGTTATCGAAATACACATCGACGCCTTTCGGACATTCGCGCTTGAGGCCGGCGTGGACGTCTTCATTTTTGTAATCGATGGCGCCGTCAAAACCCAGTTCGTCGATCAGGAACTGGCATTTGTCCGCACCCCCGGCAATGCCGATGACGCGGCAGCCTTTGATCTTGGCGATCTGCCCGGCAATGCTGCCCACCGCACCGGCCGCGCCCGACAGCACCACAGTGTCGCCAGCCTTTGGCGCGCCGACATCGAGCAGGGCGAAATAAGCGGTCATCCCGGTCATGCCCAGTGCCGACAGATAGCGCGGCAGAGGCGCCAGTTTCGGATCGACCTTGTAGAAACCTCGTGGCTCGCCGAGGAAGTAATCCTGCACACCCAAGGCACCGTTGACGTAGTCCCCGACCGCGAAGCCCGGATTATTCGAGGCAACGACTTTGCCTACGCCCAATGCGCGCATCACTTCGCCGATACCGACCGGCGGGATGTAGGACTTGCCCTCGTTCATCCAGCCACGCATGGCCGGGTCCAGGGACAGGTATTCGTTTTTGACCAGGATCTGACCCGCAGCCGGTTCGCCGACCGGTACTTCTTGATAGGTGAAGGTCTCGCGGGTCGCCGCGCCCACCGGACGTTTGGCGAGCAGGAACTGGCGATTGGTCTGGGTAGTCATGACAGGCACTCAAGATGAATAAAGACTTGTTGATAGACCTTCATGAACGATGCCGCAAGTTTGGCTGATGCGGCGAATGCACATCGATCCAGTGCAGTGATAGTCGAGCCGGCAGTTTTATCACTGTCAC
Source organism: Pseudomonas sp. Irchel s3h14 (assembly GCF_900187425.1). Classification (GTDB taxonomy): domain Bacteria; phylum Pseudomonadota; class Gammaproteobacteria; order Pseudomonadales; family Pseudomonadaceae; genus Aquipseudomonas. Next base: position 4,723 of record NZ_FYDJ01000024.1, on the reverse strand, counting down.
TCATGGGCACCCAACCGGCCTTCTGATAGTGCTGCCGCGCCGCAGGCCCTTGTGGCTAGATTGAGAACACGCGATCCCCGCATCTTCTCTTCGAGGGCATAACAATGAGCATGACGTTTTCTGGCCAGGTTGCCGTTGTAACGGGCGCCGCCAATGGCATTGGCCGCGCGACCGCCCAGGCGTTCGCCGCTGAAGGCTTGAAAGTGGTAGTGGCTGACCTGGACGTGGCGGGTGGTGAGGGCACGGTAGCGCTGATTCGTACCGCTGGCGGCGAAGCCACCTTCGTGCGCTGCAACGTCACGCTGGAAAGCGATGTAAAAAATCTGATGGACGAAGTGGTCAATACCTACGGCCGTCTCGACTATGCCTTCAACAACGCTGGCATCGAGATCGAGAAAGGCAAGTTGGCCGAAGGCACGGTCGATGAGTTCGACGCGATCATGGGCGTCAACGTCAAAGGCGTCTGGTTGTGCATGAAGTACCAGTTGCCGTTGTTGCTGGCCCAGGGCGGCGGTGCAATCGTCAACACCGCATCGGTGGCCGGCCTCGGGGCTGCGCCGAAGATGAGTATTTACGCGGCGTCGAAACATGCGGTGATCGGCCTGACCAAATCGGCGGCCATCGAATACGCCAAGAAAAAGATTCGGGTGAACGCGGTATGTCCGGCAGTGATCGACACCGACATGTTCCGTCGCGCCTATGAAGCCGACCCAAAGAAAGGCGAGTTCGCCAATGCCATGCACCCCGTCGGGCGCATCGGCAAGGTCGAGGAAATTGCCAGTGCGGTGCTGTACCTGTGCAGCGACGGCGCGGCGTTCACCACGGGGCATTCACTGGCAGTGGACGGTGGTGTCACGGCGTTCTGAAACCAGGCACTGCGACGTAGGAAAAAACCCGCATTTGTGCGGGTTTTTTTTCGGTTCCTTAAAGGTGCCGGACAATGTGTTTCAAATGGTTAGAACCGACGGTTTTAGTGGCGTTGTCGCACAGCTGATCGAGCGCTCCTGTGATTAACTGTTTCCCGCAAAACGGACAGGAGTTTGCTTGCTCATGGAGTTGAGAATCGATCGACAGGCATTGGTGCCGGTCGTACAGCAAATCGTCGACGCGCTAACCTGCTGGCTTTGCCGTGGCGAGGTGCCGCCGGGGACGCGTTTGCCTTCCGTGCGGCAAATCGCCCGGATCAATTTGCTCAGTCAGTCCAGCGTCGTTGAGGCCTGTGAGCGTCTGGTGGCTCAAGGGGTGCTGGCGTCGCGTCATGGCGCCGGTTTCATTGTCGCCATGCCAGCGCTGGCCGCTCAGGGGCAACAGGATTGCCCCAGGTTCGAGGGGGCAGAAGTGAAGCAGGGCCGCACCTCGGGCGAACTCAAACTGGGGTGTGGCGGACTGCCCGAGAGCTGGCGCGAAACTGACGACCTGAGCTACGCGATCTGCCAGGTCAGCCGCACCGACATGGCCGGCCTGTTCAACTACAGCACGCCGCTGGGCCTGTCAGCCTTGCGCCAGCAGATCAACAAACGGCTGAAACAGCTCGATATCCTGGTGGAGGAAAGCCGGATCCTGACAACGGCGGGGGCCAGTCATGGGCTGGACCTGATCGTGCGGACCTTGTTCAAGCCGGGTGATTGCGTGGTGGTGGAGAATCCCGGCTATTCCTTGCTGTTCGACCTGCTCAGGCTGCACGGTGTCAGCATGATCGAGGTGCCGCGAACCCCGCACGGACCGGACATTGAAGCGCTTGAGGCACTGCTGGTTAAGTACAGGCCCTGTGGGATCTTCATCAATAGCTTCTATCACAATCCCACTGGCAGCAGCCTGGCGCCGGCGGTGGCGCAGCGGGTTCTGCAACTGGCTAAAACCTATGGCCTTCTGGTCATCGAGGATGACGTCTATGCGGATTTGCACAGCGGCCCCGGTACGCGCCTCGCTGCGTTGGGTATCGATGACAACGTGATCTACGTCGGCAGCTACTCCAAAACCCTCAGCAGTTCGTTGCGGGTCGGTTTTGTAGTGGCCGGCGCCGGGGTTATTTCGCGGCTGGCCGAGGTCAAGATGATCAGCAGTATGGGCGCTTCACGGTTTTGCGAGTCGGTGCTGGCAAGCCTTTTAGCCAGCGGTGCCTACCGCAAATTGGTCCAGCGCCAGCGCCAGCGTTTGAGCAATGACAGGGAGGCTGCGTTGCAAGTGCTTGAAGACGCCGAATGGGAGGTGTTCGGCAAGCCGGTCGGAGGCCTGTTCATCTGGGCGCGATCGCGGATGTCCGACTACGCTCAGGTGCGCAAACAAGCCCAGCGCTTCGGTGTTTTGTTGTCTTCTGCGACGGCATTCAGTCCCACCGCAGAGGCCAGTGACTGGCAGCGTATCAATGTGGCCTATGCCTGTGATCCGCGAGCCCGGGCGTTTTTTCAGGCCACCGCTCTGGATCGACCTCAAGCGTTCTGAAAACGACGTAAGCGTAGCTTTTTGCCATTATTCCGACGCCAGAGACTTGTGTTGATACAGGCCCGTTGCGAATCTGCGTCAACAGACTATATCAGGGGACTAAGTGCAATGATTTCGGCCGTGCAAGGACGTTTTGCCAACCTCGGTATGGCGAAAAAACTGGGTGTCGGGTTTGTACTGGTGCTGCTGTTGACAGCCTTGGTGGCGGCCATCGGCGTATGGTCCCTGCAAACCATCAGCCAGCGCTTCGACGGGCTCAAGCAGATGTCGTCGCTCAACAGCGGTTTGCTCAAGGTGAGACTGCTCGAGCAGGAATACGCCTTGCACGGCAACCCGAAAACCGCTGACGCGCTGCGCGAGGGCGTTGACGGCCTGATCGCTCTTGCAACCCAGCTGAAAGCGGCGTCTGCGGCCAACGTGCCGGTGATGAGTGACGTCGAGCAGTCCTTGGGGGCTTACCGTAAGGCCTTTGACGAGTTCGTTTCGCTCAGCCAGGCCAAGGACCTGGCACTGGAGATGGCCAGTTGGTCGGTGTCCAGCGTGGCCAATAACCTCGACGTGCTGCAGGCCGGGCTGGCCGATGACGGCGCTTATACCTTGAAGGAATCCGAAGGCAAGGACGGTGGTCAGTTCATCGAACAGGCCAATCAGGTCAGCCAGGTGTCGCGGTTGATGTTGCAAGCCATGAACGAAGCGCGTGTGCGCCTGGACCTGAGCCGCAAGGGCGACGACAGCGCAGGGCAGGGCAAGATTGAGCAGGCCGACCAGGCACTGACCCAGGCCGAGCAGCTGAAAACCACGGTCAAGGATGAGGGTTACCTGACGGTCCTCAATGAAGTGGTCGGGCACATTGGCGGATTCAGCGAAAAACTCGCCGAGTACACCGGCCTGCTGGCGCAGGAAAAAACCGTCTATGAGCAACTCCATCAGCGCGCCGCTCAGGTGGTGGAGCGGGTGGATCAGGCCTATATCGCCGAAGACCAGTCGATGCAGGCGGAGCTGAAAAAGAACTCGCTGCTGATCATCGGTTCCTCGGCGCTGGCACTGCTGGTCGGGCTGATTGCGGCCTGGGTGATTACCCGGTTGATCGTGGCACCGCTGCGCAGTGTGATCCGTGTTGCTCAACAGATTGCCTCTGGCGATTTGAGTGCGACGGTTGAAGTGACCCGACGTGATGAGATCGGGCAGCTGATGCAGGCCATGCAGCAGATGGGCGCGGGGCTTAGCAGTATTGTCAGCGGTTTGCAGGCGGGTATCGAGCAGTTGGCCAGTTCAGCGCAGTCGCTGTCGGCGGTGACCGAGCAGACCAATCTTGAAGTCAGCAGCCAGAAGGAAGAAACCGAACAGGTTGCTACCGCGATGAATCAGATGACCGCCACCGTGCACGACGTTGCGCGTAACGCGGAGGAGGCCGCTCAGGCGGCGCAGACGGCGGATGGCAAGGTTGAAAGTGGTCAGCAGGTGGTGCGCCAGAGCATGGCGCGGATCGAGCAGTTGGCGGATTCAGCTACTTCGGCCAGTTCGAGCATCGAAAGTTTGAGTGCGGAAATCCAGAACATCGGCACGGTACTGAGCGTCATCAAGAGTGTGGCCGAACAGACCAATCTGTTGGCCCTCAACGCCGCGATCGAGGCGGCTCGAGCCGGCGAGCAGGGCAGGGGCTTTGCGGTGGTGGCCGATGAAGTGCGGGCCCTGGCCAAGCGCACGCAGCAATCGACCGAGGAGATTGAACGACTGGTGAGTGCCTTGCGCTCGGCGGCTCAGTCTTCTGTTCAGCAGATTCAGAACAGTGGCGAGCTGGTGAAGCTGGCGGTGAGTGATGCGTTGCAGACTGAGAGTGCGCTGGGGAGTATTGCGGCGGCAGTGTCTTTGATTCAGCAGATGAACCAGCAGATTGCAGCGGCTGCCGAGGAGCAGAGTTCAGTGGCTGAGGAGATTAATCGCAGTGTTACGAGTATTCGGGCCAGTGCGGATCAGTCTTCGTTGGCGATGCAGGGGAATGCGGCTTCCAGTATTGAGTTGGCGCAGTTGGGGGTTGAGTTGAAGGGGATGGTGGGGCACTTTCGGCTTTGATTCTTTTCTGTGTACATATCCGTTGCTGCGGTAACGGCTGCTAATGGTTTCGCTCTTACAGCGAGTCCCTTTTGGCAAACGCCCTCCGTGTCAGGCTACCTGTCGCCCTTGTTGATTGACTCAATCATTCAAGAGGGCGAAGGTGAATAACAAATGTCCAAAATGGGCAAGCGATACGAAAGCGACTTCAAAGACTGGGTCGTTCTGC
>NZ_FYDJ01000009.1 GCF_900187425.1 Pseudomonas sp. Irchel s3h14 | reverse complement strand
GGGCAGGTATTGGAGGATTATTTCTGGATCACCGCCCCAGGCCTTCGAGGCCAAGGACGGTGAAGATCTCAAAGACCCGGTTTCCAGTAGACCGTAAGGCTGCTCCGCTTAAGTGAACAGCATTACGCTATCAAAACGGGGCTTTTCATTGGGCGATGATTAAATCAGATCGCTTCATTCCAGCGAATGTGCGTAATGCCTAATTGCTGCGCTTTGATGCGCGCAGTTTCGAGGTTGGCGTGTGCGGCGATTTGACGATCGGAGTCGGGATAAGCATGGGCAGACGCCGAATGTATTGCCTCGACATCCGAGAACTGTTCAGCCAGTTTGAAAAAGTGCTGACGAACGCCGTCGAACATATAGTGCACGGCATAGGGGACGAGTTTGCTCATATATTCCTCCTTGGGCCGAAGCTCTGTTATTGAGAGTGGCTCGATGTCGGGTTCGTTCAGTTTTTTGGCTGAATGAACCCGGCCCATCAACTCAAACCTCTTCCAGCGCTGGAAAATCGGGGTGGGAGGCCCTGTAACCCAAGGTCTTGTCGATCCAGGCGTTCAGCTCGTTAACCATCACTGGAGGTTTACCCGGATAGTTTTCGAGCGTTGAACGAAGAATGTTGCTGATAGTGGAGATTGAACCCAGGTTGCGGGTCTTTATGTATTGCCCGATAAAACAGTCGAGAGGGTAATGTTCTGTCTTCGAAAGATAAACACACGCCAGACCATCGACTTGATTAATTGTGAAATCGTCGCGCAATTTAATTCTCTGCAAGGCTTGTTGTTGTAAGGATTTCCTTGGTTCGTTGATTCTTTGGTCAATTGCGGGGTGCCGAAGGGAATGCGGCGCGCATGCTATCCATAGTTATTCTAAATGTATCGAAGTGTCGGACAGGCGGTTGTCAGTTAAATGGTGAAGAAAGCAAAGTGTCTCTTGGATGAAACAGTCTGCGTAATGTTCAAGTGATCAATATGTATATATAACTGATGCTTATGCCTGCATTTATACGTTTATGGGATTTCATCAATCAATGCTGCGCCTTGATTTCTTGAATTGCCCACCGCTTTGTTCACCTTGTACCACTCGAAAACCTCGCTGACTTCGCCCTGCAACAGAGCCATCTGCTCCGCGCGTTCTTTGGGGGTGGCCGGGTCAAGCCATTCCCGCGCCAGCGGCGCAGACAACACCACGGGGCGCCGGTCATGAATGTCGAGCATGCCGCCCGCGCTGTCGGCGGTGATGATCACAAAACCGTCATCCGCCCGCGGCTCATCACCCGCGCGGGGGAACTGTCCGATTGCGGCGCATAAAATCGGTGCCCGGTCCCGTCGACGGATGAGCCACGGTTGCTTCGTCGAGTCCCCTGCATCGACCCATTCGAACCAGTTGTCGATCGGCACTATCGCGCGGTGCGGCCAGATCGCCCGGAAGAACGGGCCGTGGGCGACTTTTTCGACCCGTGCATTGATCGGTGCCGCCCGATCCTTCGCCCAGTGCGGCCGCCATCCCCAGCGCTGAAAATCGGCATGCAGGCCGTTGCTTTCCAGATGCAGGAGGGCGAGTTGCGTGGTGGGCGCCGCGTTGTAGCGGGCCAGCGGTTCATCACTGACGTGGTTGATCAACGCGTCGGGGATGCTCAGCACCGCGACAAAATCGTGAATGCCACGGTACTGCGACAGGCGTCCGCACATAGGTTGATTCTCTGATTGAAGCGCGCTGACTGGAGATTTCAGCTTAGTTGCATCGAGTCGGGGCAGAGAAATGTTAAATGGAAAACAGTCTGTTGAAACGCTGTTGCTGCGCAGACACTGTTTGTCGCAAGTCATTAGCTTATGCATAAATCGAATTTCAGATGCTTCTTATAAGAGCGTTATGGTCTATCGCAATAACCCTCAAGGAGCCCCCGATGAACCTGTCCCGATTCGTGCGCAGTCTGCTGACCAGCGCACTGTTCGCCGCACCACTGGCTTACGCCGCCGAGCCCGTCGTCCTGCACGTCGGTGATCAGAACTACTACAACGTTCGCGCTTCGGTGGAGGCGTCGGGCGTACTGAAAGATGCGCCGTATACCGTCGACTGGAAGCACTTCCAGGCCGCCGCGCCGCTGGCCGAAGCGCTGAATACGGGCGCACTGGATCTGGGTTTTCTTGGCGATTCGGGTTTTCTGTTCCTCGCCGCCAAGCAGGCGCCGGTGAAACTGATCGGCGTGTCGCGGCAGAACCCCGACACCATCGCCTTGCTGGTGCCCAAGGATTCACCGGTGAAAACCATCGCCGATCTGAAGGGTAAGAAAGTCGCTTATTGGCCCGGTGCCTGGAGCCAGCAACTGACCCTGCGAGCCCTGGAAAAAGCCGACCTGCCGGAAGACTATGTCGACTTCATCAAACTGATGCCGATCGATGCCGCCGCCGCGTTGCCTCAGGGCAGCATCGACGCGTTCCCGGTCTGGGAACCTTACATCTCCCAGCAGATTCTGTTCTCCGGCGCCCGGCCGATCCTCACCGCCAAGAACCTGATGCCCGGCCTGAGCGCCATCGCCGCCTCGACGCCGTCGATCGACAGCAAGCGCGAAGCCATTGCCGATTTTCTGGTGCGCCTGAAAAAGGCCCGGGCCTGGGTCGATAACCACACCGACGAGTACGCCGATCTCTGGGCGAAGAAAGCCAACCTTGACCAGAGCGTCTCGCGCCATTGGTTGCGCCAGGCCCACATGACCGTCGGCCCGGTGGATGCGCAGGCAGCAAAGGATCTGCAAAGCACGGCGGACTTCCTGTTCAAGGTAAAAGCGCTGCCGGCTGCGTTGGCGACTGCGCCGATTATCGACAGCTCGTTTCAGCAGGCGTTTGCCCAGTAACCCACGATGCCGGGCAGCACTGGAACCAAACACTGTGTACCCTTATCCAACCTCGGCCCGCAGCGACCTGCGGGCCGACGAAGGATAAATGGGCAAAACATGAAACAGCTGTTCAAGGTTCTCTCTGCACTCATCATCGCCACAGGGCTGGTTGGGTGCATCGCTTCTCCCATTGAAATGACGCCGCAGACCGAACAGCGTCTGAGCGCGCAACCACCGATCCGTTTTCTGCTGACCTTCGACGACGGTCCCAGCGCCTCGAGTTTCTGGAATCCGACGATGACGGTGCTCGACAGTCTGGCCACAAACCCGGTGCAACCGAACCTCAAAGCGGTGTTCTTCGTGCAGACCCGTGCGCCACGTGCCGGCAACAGCGAAATCGGTCGCGAGGTCATGCGCCGTGAACACGCAGAAGGGCAGATATTGGGTTTCCACACGGCCACCCACGGGCACACCAATCATCGGTCTCTGAGTCCGGAGGCACTGGAGCAGTCGCTGACTAAGGGCAGCGCCGACATCGCCGCGCTCACCGGCGCGCCGCCGACCCTGGTTCGTCCGCCATTCTGGAACTATGACAAACGGGTCTTCGCGGCCTATCAGCAACATGGCATGCATGTGCTGCTGACCGATCTGAGCGCCAATGACGGCAAAATCTGGGGTTTCAACGCCAGCCCCCGGCGGCGGGCTCATTTCTTGCGCACAATGTCCGAAGTGCGCGAGCGCATCGCCCTTGGCGAGTTACCGGTGGTAGATGGGGTGATTCCGGTGGTGGTGACGTTCCACGACCTCAATCGCTACACCGCCCGGCATGCTCGGGAATACCTGCAAATCCTCCTCGACAGTGCACAGGCTACCGGTGTGAAAACCGCAGAGAAGCCGTTTTACGACGATACGGCCGCGCTGCAACGGGCCGCCATGGCGCGTACCGTTCGCGACAGTTCACAGCCGGTTAAATTACCGGGGCTCTGGAATTGGATCTGGGGTGGGGATTCTCACTGAAAGGTCGCCAAAGTGAGAAACAGCTAACACTTTTTCGACCATCGGCGGGCGCAGGATTGGAAAAGCGCATCTATGCTGAGCAAGTTGGATCCGATTAATGGCCACGGAGGCGCCAGTCATGGTTTCAGTTCCTGAGCTTTGCCGCATTGTTGAGTCCGGTTTTCAACCGCTTTCCTGTGCCTGCACGGTGAATCCCGACGAAACGTTACGGATCAAGGTCTACGAACCCGCCACCGGGCGCATTGATCTGTTGATTACCGGTGTATCACCCGAACGGCTGACCAGCGTTCGCGATATCTCCAATCTGATTGGCGAGTTGCGCATCGAGATGCGCGCCGGTCGTCGGGCGTTTGCCGGCTAGGCCCGCGGTTGCAGTTCATCAATCATCTGCAAGCAATGATTCAACCCCGGCGATACGTCGCCCACGCGCCTGCTGAGAATAATCGGCGAGGTCGCGTTGTCTTCCAGCAGCGGCGTGAAACCAATGTCGTCGCGGTGCAGCAATTGCACCGAGGCCGGCACCAGGGTGACGCCGATTCCCGCTCCCACCAGACCGATAGCTGTTTGCAGCTCGTTGGTCCATTGCGCCACGTGGATGCTCACGCCATAGGATTCGAACAAGGCGATCACATGGTCGGCGTAGCTGGGACGTGGGTTGCCGGGGTACAGCACGAAGGGTTCTTTCGCCAATTCGCGAAGGCTGATCGGCCCGGCCAGTAATGGGTGACCCGCGGGCAGGGCGGCGACCAGACGATCTTCGGTCAACACAGTCTGGATGATCGCCGGGTCGTCGATGCGGATTCGGCCGAAACCAATGTCGATGCGCCCGGCCTTGAGCGCCTGTACTTGCTGCAACGTGGTCATTTCCGAGAGCCCCAGTTCAAGCTCCAGGGGCTCGCCGCTGCGCAAACGGCGAATCAGTTCCGGCAGCACGCCGTAGAGCGTCGACGGGGCAAAACCGATGCCCAGCCAGGTCTTTTCGCCCAGACCGATCCGTCGCGTGTTGTCGCACACCTTGCCCAGTTGCTCGAGCAGGGCGGTGGAGTGCTCATGGAAAAAACGCCCGGCATCGGTCAGCTTCAGCGGCCGCCCGCGTTCCAGCAACAACACCCCGAGTTCATCCTCCAGTTGCTGCATCTGCCGGCTCAGCGGCGGTTGGGCAATGTGCAGAAGCTCGGCGGCACGGGTGAAATTGAGGGTTTGAGCCAACACCTGAAAATACCGCAGGTGACGCAGTTCCATGGAGCCTCCAGACGCAAGTCGGTTGCATACCTTAAAGGTATCAAGTCAGACCAATTCTATATTGGCTTCCCGAAAAAAGCCGTACCAGAATCGGTTCCAGAACTTTAAGAACCTGACGGGTATCGACATGCTTGCAACAGCCATTGAATCGATCGAGACGATCATCGTCGATCTGCCGACCATCCGCCCGCACAAGCTGGCGATGCACACCATGCAGAACCAGACCCTGGTGATCATTCGCGTGCGCTGCGTCGACGGCATTGAAGGCATTGGCGAGTCCACCACCATCGGTGGCCTGGCCTACGGCAACGAAAGCCCTGACAGCATCAAGACCAACATCGACAAACACTTCGCGCCGCTGCTGCTGGGCCAGGACAGCGCCAACGTGAACGCCGCGATGTTGCGCCTGGAGCGCAGCATCCGTGGCAACACCTTCGCTAAATCAGGTATCGAAACCGCCTTGCTCGACGCTCAGGGCAAACGCCTTGGGCTGCCGGTCAGTGAACTGCTGGGCGGCCGCGTTCGCGATGCCCTGCCAGTGGCGTGGACCCTGGCCAGTGGCGACACCGACCAGGACATCGCCGAAGCGGAAAAAATGCTCGACCTGCGCCGCCATCGGATCTTCAAACTGAAAATCGGTGCCGGTGAGGTCAACCGCGACCTGGCCCACGTCATTGCGATCAAAAAAGCTTTGGGAGACCGCGCCAGCGTGCGAGTCGATGTCAATCAGGCCTGGGATGAAGCGGTCGCGCTGCGCGCCTGCCGGATTCTGGGAACCAACGGCATCGACCTGATCGAACAACCGATCTCGCGCAACAACCGCGCCGGCATGGCGCGCCTGAACGCCATGAGCCCGGCGCCGATCATGGCCGATGAATCCATCGAATGCGTGGAGGATGCGTTCAACCTGGCCCGTGAAGGCGCGGCCTCGGTGTTTGCCTTGAAGATCGCCAAGAACGGCGGCCCGCGCGCCGTACTGCGAACCGCTGCGATTGCCGAAGCGGCCGGTATCGGCCTGTATGGCGGCACCATGCTCGAAGGTGGCATCGGCACCCTGGCCTCGGCCCATGCCTTTATCACGCTGAACAAACTGGCGTGGGACACCGAGCTGTTCGGTCCATTGCTGCTGACTGAAGACATTCTCAGCGAGCCGCTGGTCTATCGCGATTTTGAGTTGCACGTGCCGAAAACACCGGGGCTGGGCCTGAGCCTCGACGAAGAACGTCTGGCGTTCTTCCGTCGAGACAAAACGTCTACTGCCATTCATCAAGCCTGAGGAGAGCATTATGCTGTTCCACGTAAAAATGACCGTGAACCTGCCAGTCGACATGAATCCCGAAGCAGCCGCGAAGCTGAAGGCTGACGAAAAAGCCCTGGCCCAGCGCCTGCAAGAGCAAGGCAAGTGGCGTCACCTGTGGCGCATCGCCGGGCACTATGCCAATTACAGCGTTTTTGACGTCGACAGCGTTCAGGAGCTGCACGACCTGCTCATGCAATTGCCGCTGTTTCCGTACATGGCGATCGAGGTCGATGCGATGTGCCGGCATCCTTCTTCTATCCGCGAGGATGACCGCTGAACCCAGCCTGTTCAGTTCGCTACGCTAATAATTACAAGATGAGGAACCCACCAAAATGAACGTCAAAATTTCCCACACTGCCAGTGTCCAGAAGTTTCTCGAAGAGGCCAGCGGCCTGCTCAATGACGCCGGCGACCCGCGGGTCAAGGCCCTGGTCTACCGCATCCTGCGTGACTCGGTGAACATCATCGAAGACCTGGCCGTGACCCCGGAAGAGTTCTGGAAAGCCGTCAACTACCTCAACGTGCTGGGTGCGCGTCAAGAGGCCGGGCTGGTGGTGGCCGGGCTCGGTCTGGAGCATTACCTCGACCTGCTGATGGACGCCGAAGACGAGCAGGCCGGCAAGGCCGGCGGCACGCCGCGGACCATCGAGGGCCCGCTGTACGTTGCGGGTGCGCCGCTGTCGGAAGGCGAAGCGCGACTGGATGACGGCGTCGATCCGGGTGTGGTGCTGTTCATGCAGGGCCAGGTCAAGAACACCGCCGGCGAACCGTTGGCCGGTGCGGTGGTGGATGTCTGGCACGCCAACACCGGCGGCACTTACTCCTACTTTGATACCACTCAATCGGAGTTCAACTTGCGTCGTCGTATCGTCACCGATGCCGAAGGTCGTTATCGCTTTCGCAGCATCGTGCCGTCGGGCTATGGCTGCCCGCCGGACGGCCCGACCCAGCAACTGCTCGATCAACTGGGCCGTCATGGGAAACGGCCGGCGCACATCCACTTCTTCATCTCCGCGCCGGATCATCGTCACCTGACCACCCAGATCAACCTCGATGGTGATCAGTACCTGCACGACGATTTCGCCTATGCCACTCGGGATGAGCTGATCGCGAAAATCACCTTCAGCGACGATCAACAGCGTGCGGCGGCCCATGGTGTGAGCGGTCGCTTTGCCGAAATCGACTTCGATTTTACCTTGCAGACCACCGCACAACCCGACGAGCAGCAACGCCACGAGCGGGTCCGCGCACTCGAGGACTGATATCCTCGAACAACGGAGCCGGGCCACGAGATAACCGACCGTTTATCTCGTGGTCTTCTGCGTTTCGATCCTGGAATGGCCCGACGTTACCTATAACAACAATGAGAGTGACCCGATGATGCAAGCGCAACTGTTGAGTCAGCGCAGCACCGTATTCGACCACGCCGACCCTTACGCGGTGTCGGGCTACGTCAATCAGCATGTCGGTAACCATTGCATTCTGATGCCCCGGGCCGGGCAACCGCTGGCCAGCCTCAATCACCGCAAGTTTGCCAGCCTCGACCTGTGCCGCATCAGTTATGGCGGCAGCGTACGGGTCACTTCCGGTGCGCTGGAAAGCATCTATCACCTGCAAGTGTTGCTGCGCGGCAATTGCTTGTGGCGCGGCCACGGCCAGGAACACTACTTCGCACCCGGCGAGTTGCTGCTGATCAATCCCGATGATCCGGTGGACCTGACGTATTCCGACGATTGCGAAAAATTTATCCTCAAAGTCCCCACCCCGTTGCTGGAATCCGTGTGCGATGAACAGCGCTGGCGCTATCCGGGGCAGGGCGTGCGGTTTCTGGAGAACCGTTATCAGCTCGATGAGCTGGAAGGCTTTGTCGGTCTGCTGGCGATGATTTGCCAGGAAGCCGAGGCGACCGAGCAGATTCCCAAAGTGCAGGAGCACTACGCACAGATCATCGTCAGCAAGATGCTCAGCCTGATGAAGACCAATGTCAGCCGGATCAGTCTCGGCTCACAGACGGCCACGTTCGAGGTGATTGCCGACTACATCGCGGGCCATCTCAAACAAGACATCGACAGCGAAGAACTGGCACGTCAGGCGCGGATGAGTCTGCGCTCGTTGTACGGATTGTTTGAACGCAACGCCGGCACCACGCCGAAAAACTACATCCGGCAAAAGCGCCTTGAGCGCATCAACGCCTGCCTGAGCGACCCGACCTGCAACGTGCGCAACGTCACGGAAGTGGCGATGGATTACGGCTTCTTGCACCTGGGCCGGTTCTCCGACAGCTACCGCAAACAGTTCGGTGAATTGCCTTCCGACACCCTCAAGCGCCGCCACTGAGCTAGCAAACGCCACACATCCCTGTGGGAGCATGGCTTGCCCGCGATGAGGCCGGTAGGTTCACGATTGATGTCGCCTGACACGACGCCATCGCGAGCAAGCTTTGCTCCTACACCGGATCGGCGGTGGACTGTATTCCCGCAAACGCCACCCGCCCCCATAAAAAATCCCATTGCACAAAACGGATACAGGTCTGCACCCAGCGGATAGTCCGCCACTTCCCCCCGTCCTAGCATGGCCCTGCCTGAATAAAAACAATGGAGGCGGCGGCCATGACCCTGCGACCCGAATACCTTCACTCCCTGCTCGAAGATGACAAAGAACAGGGCATCTATCGCTGCAAGCGCGAGATGTTCACCGACCCGCGGCTGTTCGATCTCGAGATGCAGCACATCTTCGAAGGGAACTGGCTGTACCTGGCCCACGAAAGCCAGATCCCCAACAAAAACGATTTCTACACCACCACCATGGGGCGCCAGTCGATCTTCATCGCGCGCAACAAGGACGGTGAGCTCAATGCGTTCCTCAACGCCTGCAGCCATCGTGGCGCGACGCTGTGCCGGCACAAGTCTGGCAACAAGAGCTCGTACACCTGCCCATTCCACGGCTGGACCTTCAACAACTCCGGCAAACTGCTCAAGGTCAAGGATCCGGCCGAAGCGGGCTACCCGGCGAGCTTCAACTGCGAAGGCTCCCACGACCTGACCAAAGTCGCGCGTTTCGAATCTTATCGCGGCTTCCTGTTTGGCAGCCTCAAGGCCGACGTAGTCCCGCTGGTTGAACACCTGGGCGAGTCGGCAAAGATCATCGACATGATCGTCGACCAGTCCGCCGATGGCCTGGAAGTGCTGCGCGGTTCCTCCAGCTACATCTACGAAGGCAACTGGAAGCTCACCGCCGAAAACGGCGCCGACGGCTATCACGTCAGCTCCGTGCACTGGAACTACGCGGCCACTCAGAACCAGCGCAAGCAGCGTGAGGCCGGCGATTGCAATCCGACCATGAGTGCCGGCAGTTGGGCCAAGCAGGGCGGTGGTTTCTATTCCTTCGACAAGGGCCACATGCTGCTCTGGACCCGTTGGTCCAACCCAGAAGATCGTCCGCTGTACGAGCGTCGCGATGAACTGGCCCAGGATTTCGGCAAGGCTCGCGCCGACTGGATGATCGAGAACTCGCGCAACCTGTGCCTGTACCCGAACGTGTACCTGATGGACCAGTTCAGTTCGCAGATTCGTATCGCCCGACCGATCTCGGTCGATCGCACGGAAATCACCATTTACTGCATCGCCCCCAAAGGCGAAAGCGACCACGCCCGTTCGAGCCGGATTCGTCAGTACGAAGACTTCTTCAACGTCAGCGGCATGGCCACCCCGGATGATCTGGAAGAGTTTCGTTCCTGCCAGACCAGTTATCAGGGCAGCGTGACCGCCTGGAACGACATGTCCCGCGGCGCCGAACACTGGATCGAAGGCGCTGATGACGCCGCCAAGGAAATCGACCTGCATCCGCTGCTCAGCGGCGTGCGCACCGAAGACGAAGGCCTGTTCGTGCTGCAACACAAGTATTGGCAGCAGACCATGCTCAAGGCCCTGGCCGCCGAGCAGTCCGAACTGATTCCTGTGGAGGCCGTGCAATGACCATCACCTATGACACCGTGCGTGATTTTCTCTACCGCGAAGCGCGCTACCTCGATGACCGGCAATGGGACGAATGGCTGGAGTTGTACGCCCCGGACGCGACGTTCTGGATGCCGTCCTGGGACGACAACGACGAGCTGACTGAAGACCCGCAACGGGAAATCTCGCTGATCTGGTACGGCAACCGCACCGGCCTGGAAGACCGCGTTTTCCGCATCAAGACCGAGCGTTCCAGCGCCACCATGCCGGACACCCGCACCTCGCACAACATCAGCAACATCGAGCTGCTCGAACAGGCCGACGGGTTCTGCAAAGTGCGCTTCAACTGGCACACCCTGAGCTTTCGCTACAAGACCGTTGACAGCTATTTCGGCAGCAGTTTCTACACCCTCGATGTGCGCGGTGAAAACCCGCTGATCAAGGCCAAGAAAGTGATCCTGAAGAACGATTACGTTCGCCAGGTCATCGATGTTTACCACCTGTGAGGCAGCGGTCATGACTCATTCCATTGCATTCAATTTTGAAGACGGCGTCACCCGGTTCATCGACGCCAATGTCGGCGAAACCGTGGCCGATGCCGCGTATCGCCAGGGCATCAATATTCCACTGGATTGCCGCGACGGCGCCTGCGGTACCTGCAAATGCTTCGCCGAGGCCGGCCGTTATGATTTGGGCGAGGAGTACATCGAAGACGCACTCAGCGCGGAAGAGGCCGAGCAAGGTTTCGTCCTGACCTGCCAGATGCGCGCCCAGAGCGATTGCGTGGTGCGCGTGCCGACCTCTTCCGAGGTGTGCCGCACCCGTCAGGCCAGTTACGACGCGACCATCAGCGCCGTGCGCCAGTTGTCCGACAGCACCATCGCGCTGTCGATCAAGGGCGAAGCCCTGAGCAAACTGGCGTTCCTGCCGGGGCAATACGTGAACCTCGGGATTCCCGGCAGCGAGCAGACCCGCGCCTATTCGTTCAGCTCGTTGCAGCGCGACGGCGAAGTCAGTTTCCTGATCCGCAACGTGCCCGGCGGCTTGATGAGCAGCTTCCTCACCGGCATGGCCAAGGCGGGCGACAGCATGAGCCTGGCCGGGCCGTTGGGCAGTTTCTATCTGCGCGACATTCGCCGTCCGTTGTTGCTGCTGGCCGGCGGTACGGGGCTGGCACCGTTCACCGCGATGCTGGAAAAAATCGCCGAGCAGGGCAGTGAGCATCCGCTGCATTTGATCTACGGCGTGACCAACGATTTCGATCTGGTGGAAATGGATCGACTCGAAGCCTTCGCCGCACGAATCCCGAACTTCAGCTTCATTGCCTGCGTGGCCAACCCGGACAGTCAGCACCCGCTCAAGGGCTACGTGACCCAACACATCGAGCCGCAGCATTTGAACGAAGGCGACGTCGATGTCTACCTGTGCGGCCCGCCGCCGATGGTCGAGGCGGTCAGCCAGTTCATCCGCGAAAAAGGCATCGCGCCGACAAACTTTTACTACGAGAAATTTGCCGCTAGCGCGGCGTAAGTATCAGCAACGACACCGTCTTTGTAGCAGCTGCCGAGCCTGCGAGGCTGCGTTCGGCTGCGAAGCAGTCGTGATACTTGAGTGCATGGTCTTCCTGATGCACCGCATGCACTGATCTCACGACTGCTTCGCAGCCGAACGCAGCCTCGCAGGCTCGGCAGCTGCTACAGATAGCCGTTCCCTGCGAAATTGATCTTCGCCACGAGGTATGTATGAACAGATTCCACGAAAAAGTCGCGCTGATCACTGGCGCTGCCCAAGGCATCGGTCGGCGCGTTGCCAAGCGCATGGCGGCGGAAGGGGCGCGGTTGATTCTGGTCGATCGCTCCGAGCTGGTGTTCGAGGTTCAGCAGCAATTAGGGCAGGGCAGCCAGGTGCTCGCGCTGACCGCCGATCTTGAGCAATACAGCGAATGCAGCCGCGTCATGCAAACCGCCGTCGAACGTTTCGGGCGTCTGGATGTGCTGATCAATAATGTGGGCGGGACGATCTGGACCAAGCCTTTTGAGCATTACGAAGCGTCGCAGATCGAGGCCGAAGTGCGCCGCTCGCTGTTCCCGACGCTGTGGTGCTGTCATGCCGCGCTGCCGTTCATGCTTGAGCAGGGGAGCGGTGCCATCGTCAACGTTTCGTCCATCGCCACGCGCAGTGTCAATCGCGTGCCGTACGGTGCGGCGAAGGGTGGGGTCAATGCGCTGACCGCTTGCCTGGCCTTCGAAACAGCCGGTCGCGGGATTCGGGTCAATGCCACCGCGCCCGGTGGCACCGAAGCGCCGCCGCGGGTGATTCCGCGCAACAGCGCCGATCAGAGCGAGCAAGAGAAGGTCTGGTATCAGCAGATTGTCGACCAGACGCTCGACAGCAGTTTGATGAAGCGCTATGGCACGCTGGATGAACAGGCAAGCGCTATTCTGTTTCTGGCCAGCGACGAAGCGTCCTATATCACCGGCATGATCATGCCGGTCGGTGGCGGCGACCAGGGCTGACGCGACTTGCCAACAACCCATCCTCAATCGGAGTCATCGTGATGAGCGACAAACCCACGATCGTGCTGGTCCATGGTTTTTGGGGCGGTGCTGCCCACTGGAACAAGGTCATCGCCGAGTTGATTCACAAGGGCATTACGAACATCCGCGCGGTGGAGATGCCGCTGACTTCATTGGCAGACGATGCAGAGCGCACGCGCAAGATGGTCGCTCAAGTGTCGGGGCCCGTGTTGTTGGTGGGGCATTCCTATGGCGGCGCGGTGATTACCGAGGCCGGCGATCAACCGAACGTGGTGGGGCTGGTGTACATCGCTGCCTTCGCGCCGGACGCCGGTGAAAGTCCCGGTGGCATCACGCAACGGCATTCGCCCGCTGCGGCGGCCAACCTGGCTCCCGACAGCGACGGTTATCTGTGGGTCA
This sequence comes from Pseudomonas sp. Irchel s3h14, assembly GCF_900187425.1. Lineage (GTDB taxonomy): Bacteria > Pseudomonadota > Gammaproteobacteria > Pseudomonadales > Pseudomonadaceae > Aquipseudomonas. The sequence goes on along the minus strand of NZ_FYDJ01000009.1, from coordinate 230,577 downwards.
AACCTGAGCTCTATCACGAAAGCTTCTGCCAGGACCTGCCCAAGACCGAAGGGTTGGTGATGGGCATCACCCAGAAAGCGCCGCTGGCCAGCACCTTCGGCGACACCATCAACACGGTGGCGTGGAAGAAGAAGCCGTCGTGGTATCAGGTTTCCACGGATGACAGGATGATCGCACCGCAAAATCAGCAATGGATGGCGGGGCGGCTGAACGCCAGGGAGATCCTCACCCTGCACGCCAGCCATGCGTCCCTGGCGTCGATGCCGGTCGAGATTGCAGCGTTCATCGATAAGGCCGCGACGGCGTTGGCCGCAGGATAGAGAGCCTTACAGGCGACGCTGAAACGCTTTGATGATTCTGAGCGTGGCGTCGCTTGTGTTCAGGTTCTGGAGGAGTGATGGACGAAGTTGAAAGTGCAACCGGATGTCGGAATCCTGGCGCGACGTCTGGTCGGCACTTCATGGAAGGTCGGGTGTAAGGTATTCAAGTGAATCCAGGATCATCACTGCCGAAATGGAGGTGACTATGAGCGTTCCGATGCTGACCAAAATGCACATGAACGGTTATGACGTACTCAGCGTGAACAACGGCCCATGGCGGGTGTGCACCAAAGGTGACCGGCTTGGAGCCTTTGGCAGTAAAGAGGAAGCACTGGCCTTTGCGGCCGCTCTTCCCGGCTACAAGGCCAAAGCAAGTCGGCCTGCACGCAGCCAGAAGTCAGATAAGTAGCGCGCTTGCAGCCCCGGTTCGCCGGGGCTTTTCTTTGCCTGGCGCTAAGGTCCTGGGCTAATAACCGCCACCGCCGCCGCGGGAAGGCTCTCGGGCTTTTTGCTGCGCGTTACTCCATTCCGCGCAGGTCATGAAACTTTTATGGTCGACCTTGCCCCTGTCATCGAAACTGACGTTGTACGTTTGCTGATGGCCGGCCTGCGTCAGCTTGTAGTCAAAGCAAGTGCCAGGCTCAACGGTGCGATCCGTTATGGATAAAGGCTGGCCGCCAATCTGCTGGACTTGATCCTTGCTCATGCCGGTCTCGACCTTTGCGACCAGCGGTTGATCGCGATAGACATGCGATTCGGTGCTGCAGCCACCCGACGCGCCCAGTACAACGACCAGCGCGCATAGAGGCTTGTGCATGGCAGCGCTCCTGCTATTGAGCTTTCGTTCGAGTGATAATCTTGGCTTTCACTTCCTCGGCATAACCCTTCAGTCGCTCTTCATCTCCCTGAAACAACTCGCACAGCTTTAGGGTTGCTTGCGCATCCACGTCATTGCCGGCCAGGCGTAGCTGCTCTGCGATGCGCAAAAGCTCTACCGCTGACCATCTCAAATCCGACGCAACACCTTGCAGGTCACGCCGAAGTTCGTTTTCAGATTCGTTAAGCCACATGATGACCTCCTGCCAATCTCCGCTACGAAATTTTAGTCCCATTTCCCGGGTCAGGGCGTTTTGTTCGTCCGAGCCGTGGGTGCAGCCTTTTGTCGGGAAAATGAACGTGAACCCGCAGATCTGATGTCGTAGTGAGGTAGTGAATTTTTGCTAGGGCGAGGCAACTTCAAATGACGGCTACTGATGATTTTAGATTTCATGCCCATGAACTGATCGTTGATCTGGACGCGGCCACCACGGAAATGATGAAACTGATTTCTGCACATCAGCTGAGCGGCCCGGAATGGGAGCGGGTCACTCAATGGCAGCATGAAGCGTATGAAAGATGGATGACTTATCTGAATGAGAGGTCGTATCCGGATACCGGTGAACACAACGCCCCTTGTTGAGTTCAGTGCAACTGATGGATGTCTGGACAGCGACGCGCTACATTCCCCTTTTTCGGGATAAGGAAGCGTCATGCGCAAATTGATTGGGGGAGTAGGGCTGGCGTTGCTGGCGGGCTGTTCGTTGCCCGCGTCCATGGTGCCAGGTGAGCCGAATGTCAGCAAATACAGCGACAAGGCGCCGAAAGACTATGCCGCGTGCGTTCTGCCGGCGTGGCAGCGGGAGATTCCCAACACGACCCAATCGGCGATTTCCAATGGCTACAGGGTCACGGCGCCGAGCATCATCACGGCCGACGAGATTGTGGATATCGTGAAATCGAAGGATGGCAGTCACGTATCGCTTTATCAGGGGCCGCCCTGGGCGAAATCCGGGGCGTTACGTCAGGCAGTGCGTGATTGTCTGTAAGGTTTAATCGGTGATATCGGTCACCTGGATGATCGGGTCGTCGCTTGCCTGAGTGCTCGCACTGATTTTCTTTTCCCGACGATCGTTCATCCAGTTGTCCACCTGAGCATTGAATTGCGCCGGCGCTTTTCGTCCGACCTTCCTGGCGAGATCAAGAATGGTCTGCTGGGCGAGGGCGTCTTCCATGCGTTTCTGCGCGGTCATCATGGCGGCATTAACTGCGCAGGGACCTGCCAGCGCCCACGCCGGCGCGGAACCTTCGAACAGGGCGCAACGCCCGCGAATCTCTCGGCAATCGAAGATGAGCTTCTGGCCGTCGATGGCATTGACGATATCCAGAATGCTGATTTCGTCAGAAGGCCGGGCCAGCTTGAACCCGCCGCGCACGCCTTCAGTGGCGACCACCAGTTTTGCCTTGGCCAGTTTGGTGAAAATTTTTGCCAGATAGTCCTGTGGTACGCCTTGCAGCTTGGCAAGGTCGCGCACGCTCGCCTCACGGGTGTCACCGCAATTACCCACCAAAAAAATCAGGCAATGAATGCCGTACTCAACGCCTGCGCTGTAAAGAGACATGTCGATCTCCGACTAAAGTTGTCGTAAATGTTAACAGCGGAAAGCGAGCCGAGCAACGCATCCTGTCGCGTATTCACTGCTCGTTGTGCGGCATGGCTGGCTGTTCATAAGCCTTTTTTGGACTAATCAAAACTTTCGATACTAACCATCAGTAATTTCGTTTTGTGCCAAGTAACTAGGATCAATATAGTCGCCGTTGTCCGGTCAGCAGTGGTAAGCAGTCGCTACCGAAGAGCGTGACCTTAAACGAACTCATCACTTGGTCTTCTCCCCGGAGTTAAAAATGAAACAGCACATCCTGGTTATCGGCGCAGGTTTCGGTGGCATGTGGACGGCTTTGAGCGCCACGCGTCTGTTCGACATTCATGGCCACAACGACGTTGAAGTAACCGTTCTGGCCCCTCAGGCCGAGCTGCGAGTCCGTCCACGCTTCTACGAGCCGAATGCTCACCAACTGGCTGCACCGATCGGCGAACTGTTCGATGCGGTCGGCGTCCATTTCATCAAAGGCTCTGCCGAAACCATCGACGTTGAGCAAAAACGTGTCGGCTACGTCGATGCATCCGGCAACCAGCAAGTGTGCAGCTACGACAAACTCGTTCTGGCAACTGGCAGCCGTCTGGCACTGCCGAACACGCCAGGTGTGGCGGAACACGCCTTCGACGTGGATCAGATCGAGCAGGCCGTACGCCTGGAAAATCACCTCAAGTCCCTGGTCAACCTGCCAGAAAGCCAAGCTCGCAACACCGTAGTGGTGGCCGGCGGTGGCTTTACCGGGATTGAAACCGCGACTGAAATGCCTGCGCGTCTGCGTGCCATCCTGGGTGATCGCGCCGACGTCGAAGTGATCATCGTTGATCGCGGCGAGAAAGTTGGCGGGTCCATGGGCGCCGAGATCGCCGAATCAATCGCTGAAGCCAGTATTGAAACGGGCGTGAAATGGCGCTTGAAATCGTCGGTGGTCGCTGTCGATGAAAATGGCGTGACCCTGACCGATGGTCAGCGCATCGATGCCAAAACCGTGGTCTGGACCACCGGCGTGCGCGCCAGCTCGCTGACCGAGCAGATTCCGGCCGAACGCGATCACCTGGGCCGTTTGCACGTCGACGCTCACTTGAAAGTCATTGGCCAGGAAGACATCTTCGCCACCGGCGACGTGGCCTATGCCGCCAGCGATGACATCGGCAACTTCGCATTGATGACCTGTCAGCACGCCATCTCGCTGGGTCGTCATGCCGGCAACAACGTTGCCGCACAGATTCTGGGCGTGGACCCGACCCCGTACAGCCAGCCTAAATACGTGACCTGTCTGGATCTGGGCGCCTGGGGCGCGGTCTACACCGAGGGTTGGGACCGCCAGGTGAAGTTGGTCAAAGAGGAAGCCAAAGCGCTGAAAACCCAGATCAACACGATGTGGATCTACCCACCTGCGGCTGACCGTGTCACTGCGCTGGCTTCAGCAGATCCGATGATTCCTGTCGCCTGAAACGTCGGCAGTGGTGCTTCGATAACGCTGCCTGCTTAGAAAAAATCCCGCCCGGGTTCTCCTGGGCGGGATTTTTTTTGCGCCTTGAGCGGTTGCGGTTGTGAAATTTAACGTGTACTTTTTCATGAAATTATAAGTATAAAATTTCATGAGGCCCGTATGTTTCAGCAATCTACCCGGCACGTCGCCAGCTATTACGCCCATACCTGCGCGGATCGCTTGGTGGATCGAACTGTTCTTGAGGGCGAGCAGGATACTGAAGTGTTGATCATCGGGGCCGGCTTCAGTGGGTTGCATACGGCGTTGCGTCTGGCACTGGCCGGCAAACGCGTGACGTTGCTGGAAGCCAGTCGGGTGGCCTGGGCCGCCTCGGGGCGCAATGGCGGTCAGGCCATTCTCGGTTGGTCGTGTGACATGCCGCCGCTCGAGGCTGCGCTGGGTTTTGAGCGCGCCCGCCGGTTATGGGACAGCATGCGCTGGGCGGCACGGGAGTTGCGAGACTTGCCCGCGCGTCATGATTTCGATTGTGACTACCGGCCTGGCCACCTCTGGACGTCGGTGATGCCGCGTCGGGTGAGTCTGCTGACAGAATGGCAACACGAGGCCAGCCACAAGTGGGGCCACGATGATTTGCAGTTCATTTCGCGCGAGGCGTTGCCTGATTGGGTCGCCAGTGAGCGCTACCAGGCGGGCCTGTTTGATCCTGAAGGCGGGCATTTGAATCCGCTGAAACTGGCGCTCGGTCTGGCCGCTGCGATTGAACAGGCCGGTGGACGCATTCATGTACAGAGCAAGGCGTTGAGCTATCGCGAAGAAGGTGATCGTTACGTGGTCACCACTGAACGCGGTCGCATTCGCGCTGACGTGCTGGTGCTGGCGTGCAACGCCTACCTTGATCGGCTTGATCCGAAGCTTTCGAGTTGCGTGTTACCGGTTGGCACTTATCAGGTGGCCACCGCGCCACTTTCAGAGCAACAGGCGACCGCGTTGCTACCCGGCAATGTATGCGTCACCGACAACCAGTTTGTCCTCGATTATTTCCGCCGTACGCCGGACAACCGCCTGCTGTTCGGTGGTGGTTGCACTTACCTGGGCGGCATGCCGAAGGACATCGCCGCTGCGACACGGCCCTATCTGGAACGCGTGTTTCCCCAGCTCAAGGGCGTCGAACTGGACTTTGCCTGGGGAGGACACATCGATCTGACCCTCAAGCGCACGCCTGACATCGGTCGACGTGGCGATCTCTACTGGCTGCAGGGTTACTCCGGGCATGGCGTGCTGCCGACATTGTCCGGGGCGCGTGCCGTGTCCGACGCAATACTTGGCCAGACGGATGAGCTGGCGTTGTACCAGGGTTTGATCAACGGCAGTTTTCCCGGTGGAAAGTATTTGGCCGCACCGCTGGAAGCCATCGGCAAGGCCTGGTATCGGCTGCGCGACAGTATTTGAAGCATCAATTTCGGGAAGCCTTTAGATGGACATGCAAGAAGAAATCTCGGCGCTGGCGATCCTGATCCAGGACCTGCGCAAACACAAAAAGTACACGCTCAAAGAGCTGGCGGACAAAATCGGTCGTTCGGTCGGGTTTCTTTCGCAAGTCGAGCGGGGGTTGTCACGTCCCACGGTGGCGGACTTGACCGCCATCAGCGAAACCCTCGGCGTGCCGACCACCTATTTCTATAGCTTGCCCAAGCCCATGGCATTGCCTTGGGTGACCCGCCCGGATGAGCGACGCACGCTGTACTACGCCGACGGGATTACCGACATCCTCGTCTCTCCGAAGATGAGGGCGTCCTTTTCAATGCTTGAAAGCCAACTGGAGCCCGGCGCCAGCAGTGGTGATCGGCACATGAACGACAGCTCGGAGCAGGGTGGCTATGTCCTCGAGGGTGAGCTGACGCTGTGGCTGGATGACGATAAACCGGTGACATTGCGCACCGGCGACAGTTTTCAGCTGGCCAGTCACACACATTGTCGCTATGGCAACCTCTCGGATCAGCTCGCCCGGGTGCTTTGGGTTTACACCTGATAAAAACAACAAGGAACACTAACGATGGATGCTGTCTGCTCTGATCTGGTTGCTGAGGTTCGCGCGTTTCGTCAGCGCTTCCCGCAGGTGCGTTACGTTGACCTGATTTCCCTGGATATCCCCGGGCATTTTTACGGTAAGCGCTACCCGATAGAAATGCTCGAGAAAGTCGCCGCAGGCAGCGCGCTCAAGCTGCCGCAAAACTGTGTGTTGCTGGGCACGCAGGGCGGTCTGTTCAAAATCGGCGACTACTGTTTCAACGACGGCGACCCGGATGCTCCACGCCGCCTGGTGCCCGGTACGCTCAAGCCAGTGAGCTGGGAAAAACAACCGCTGGGGCAGATGCTGATTACCTCAAGCGGTACTGAAAAGCCTATCGTTTTCGGGCCGCGTGAAGTGTTGGCGCAGGTGCTTGAGCGCCTCGGCCGAAAAGGGATTTTCCCCGTGGTCGCGTTCGAACTGGAGTTCTATCTGTTCGATCGCCAGCTTCGTGACGGCTTGCCACAGTTCCCTCGCGATCAACTGACCGACGATGCCGATGATCAGCCGAATATGCACATCGAACGGCTGTCGAGATTTTCACCGGTGCTCGATGACATGGTCGAGACGGCGCGGGCACAAGGCATCGATGCCACGGTGATCACTGCGGAGTTGGGCCCGGGCCAGTTCGAGATCAATTTCGGTCACCTTGACGACGGCCTGCGTGCGGCCGACTGGGCGGCCCTGTTCTGCCGCAGCACACGGGGCGTGGCCCTCAAGCACAACCACCGCGCCAGCTTCATGGCAAAACCCTACTTGCAGCACCCCGGTAGCGGCATGCATGTGCATGTGAGCCTTTACGACGAGGCGGGAACCAACCTGTTGGCGGCTAACGATCAGCAGGCACTGCGCCATGCAGTGGCCGGTTGCCTTGAAGTGTTGCCGCATTGCATGCCGATCTTTGCACCGAATCACAACGCAATGCGTCGCTTGAGCGGCACGGTGAATGTCGCGACGCGCGCCAGTTGGGGCTTTGAAGATCGTGACGCTTGTCTGCGGGTGCCTGAGTCGGACGCTAAGAATCTGCGCATCGAACATCGCCTGGCGGGCGCGGATGCCAATCCTTATCTCGTGTTGGCGGCGATTCTGGTAGGGCTGGAGCAAGGGCTGGAAGTGGGGCGTGAACCGATTGCACCCCTCAACGAAGATCGTGGCAGCGGAATCGACTTCCCGCTGGAGATGCTGGAGGCCGTGCGTTCGATGCAAAACAACGTTCAGCTGCGCGAGGGTTTGGGGGCGGAGTTCGTGGATGTCTACTGCGAAAACAAGCGCCAGGACCATTTGGCATTCCTGCAGGACATCAGTGCGCGGGAGTATCGCTGGTACCTCTAAATCTGTCCTTGTCGGTGCTCGCCCATAAAAAATATGTGGATATTTAATGAGTTAGAAGATTTAGTAACTGGATAGTGAATCAAAATATCTTGTTACAGGCAGACATATTAAGTAATATTCGCCCCGCGTTCACCACCACGGTTTATGCATTTTGAGTCCCAGGCGTCCATCAGCTGCCTGGGATTTTTTTTGCCTGAAATTCGGACCGGGGTGCACAAGACCAGAATCACAGCGGCAAATGATGCATATCCGCTACCGCGAGATGATGCCGTGATCGATCGCGTATTTGACCAGGGCCGCCGGTTTGTCGATGTTGAGTTTGCGGCGGATGCTCAAGCGATGGGTTTCTACCGTGCGAACGCTGATGTCCAGTTCGCGGGCCATCTCTTTGTTGTTCAACCCTTGGGCCATCTTGTACAACACCTGGCTCTCGCGCGGTGTCAGCTCGTTGTCGGTATTTTTATCGGCGATGAGCCGCTGGGCGATCTCGGCACTGTAGAACGTGCCGCCACTGGCGATGGCTTCGATCGCCGCTATGATTTCCCGCGACGGTGAGTTCTTCAGTACATAGCCGCTGGCCCCCGCGCGAACGGACTCACTCACGTATTCATTATTGTCGTACATGCTGAGCACCAGCACCTTGAGCGACGGGTACTGGCTGCGTAACACCCGGGTCAGCTCGAGCCCGTTCATGTCCCGCAGGCTGATGTCGACCAGCAACAGGTCCGGCTGGCAGCGCCCGACCATTTCGATGGCATCCGCGCCACTCTCGGCTTCGCCCACCACTTCCAGGGGGGGCATGACCGCCAGCAGCGCTTTGATCCCGTCGCGGACCAGGGCGTGATCGTCGACCAGGGCGACGCGGATCGGGTAGGGCAGGTTCATCGCGGGTATTCACTCTTGTTGTCAGGGGGCGAGTCAGCGTGTTGTACCGGGCATTTTCATTGGCAGCCAAACGTCCAGCTCACTTCTTCCCGGCATCGAGTTCAGGTCGAATCGTCCACCAAAATGCTCGACACGCTCACGGATATTACGCAGGCCAATGCCCGCATGACGACGTTCGACCTGGGCGACGTTGAAACCGATACCGTCATCGACCACCGTCAACCGTATGGAATCTTCAGACCCGTGCAGGGTAATGGAGACGTTTTTAGCCTGGGCATGTCGTTCAATATTAGTCAGGCCCTCTTGCACGATGCGAAACAGCGAGACCGCTGCCCCATCGACCAAGTGACAGTCGAATTCGTTGTCGTTGTAAGTCACCACCAGGCCGCTGCGTTGCTCGAATTCTGCGGCGAGTTGACCGATTGCCGCCGGCAGGCCCAAGGTGTCGAGCAGCGAGGAACGCAGGTCGTGGGAAAGGCTGCGAACCTCGCCAATCGCTTCCCCCAGGCGTTCCGTGGCGTCTCTCAGCGTACTCAAACCCTTGTCGTGAGCTTGCCCATTCTCGAGCAGATGGCTGGCCAGCTCGAACTGAAACTTGATGGAGACCAGTAGTTGGCTGATGCCGTCGTGCAGTTCACGGGAAACCCGTGAGCGCTCTTCTTCTTGCAAGCTGACGATACGCTGAGTCAGGCGCTGAAGTTTTTTGTCGGCCAGGCGATGCTCGCTGACGTTCAGCGTCATGCCGCTGGCGAAGACAAACAGCACCGCCACGAGGGCCACCGCGGCAATCGCCAGCATGGTTTTACGAATGCCCTGGGCCACTTCGTCACGCGCCTGTTGGGTTGCGCGCTCAACGTCTTCAAGGTAGATGCCGGTGCCGAGCATCCAGCCCCAACGATCCAGCATCACCACATAAGCGAGCTTGTCGGTCACCTGGCCGGAAGAGGGCTTGTTCCAGGCGTAGCGTTGAAAGCCTTCGCCCGATTGCGCACTTTTGAGCAACGCCTGGATCACCGGCAAACCGTGAGGGTCCTTCATGTCCCACAGGTATTTGCCCACCAGCTCGGACTGGCGCGCGTGCATCAGGCTGCGACCTTCGTGGTCGTAGACGAAGAAGTAGCCATTGATGCCAAAGCTGAGCTTGCGCAGTTCTTCCAGCACTTTTTGCTGTGCGTGCTCATCACCGTGACCGTCGTCGTACAGCGGCTCGATCAGGCTTTGCGCCATTTCGACGTAGTTCTTAAGTTCGGCGCGCTTGCTGGCCAGAATGCTGTCTTCGATCAGTTGCGCCTGTTGTTCACCCAGTTGCCGGTTCATGGAAATCACCAGCGCGCAGATGACGGCGATGGCCAACACCAGCGGCAGAATCCCGAGCGCGACGATTTTGTGTTTGAGCTGCATCTCTGCTCCTGTCCGGACCGAGGGAAGGCGAAGGCCCGGCATCATATGCCAAAGATACGCGCGTCCAGTAGCGGTGCTGGACGGAATGACCTGTGGCTGGGGTGTCGGTCAGTCTGTAGGAGCTGAGCTTGCTCGCGAAGGCGGCCTGACAGCCGACCAATTACTCGTAGGTGTACAGCATTCCCCTGTGGGTGCGGCGCCATCTACGTAGAACTACGTAGATCCCGCGTACGTAGTAACGCGGATTTATTTGTAGACGGCATGCGGGGATATTGGGCCAGCTCCGCACAGCGGACACAATTATAAAAATTACCGCCGCAGTCCACTGGCTGTCGGCAGGAGACACGCTATGCCCCGTCTGGCTAAACACCTCGCCTGGTTTGCCGTGGCTGTCCTGGGAGCGTTTGCGCTAAGTGTCGTGGCCCTGCGCCGCGGCGAAGCGATCAACGCACTCTGGATCGTAGTCGCAGCAGTCGCTATCTATCTCGTCGCTTATCGTTACTACAGCCTGTTCATCGCCACCAAGGTGATGCAACTCGATCCCAATCGTGCCACACCGGCTGTCGTTAATAACGATGGTCTGGACTACGTGCCGACCAACAAACACGTACTCTTCGGTCACCATTTCGCAGCCATCGCTGGCGCGGGGCCGCTGGTCGGTCCGGTCCTGGCGGCGCAGATGGGCTACCTGCCCGGCACGTTGTGGCTGATTGCCGGCGTGGTGCTGGCCGGTGCCGTTCAGGACTTCATGGTCCTGTTCATGTCCACCCGCCGCAACGGCCGTTCCCTCGGCGACATGGTTCGTGAGGAAATGGGCCGCATCCCCGGCACCATCGCGCTGTTTGGCTGCTTCCTGATCATGATCATCATCCTCGCGGTGCTGGCGCTGATCGTTGTAAAAGCCCTGGCCGAAAGCCCGTGGGGTATGTTCACGGTGATGGCGACCATCCCGATCGCGATGTTCATGGGCATTTACATGCGCTACATCCGCCCGGGTCGCATCGGTGAAATCTCCATCGTCGGTGTGCTGTTGCTGCTCGGTTCGATCTGGCTGGGTGGGCAGATTGCCGCTGATCCAGTCTGGGCCAAGGCCTTCACCTTCACCGGGGTCCAGATCACCTGGATGTTGATCGGCTATGGTTTTGTCGCCGCGGTATTGCCGGTGTGGCTGATTCTGGCGCCGCGGGATTACCTGTCGACCTTCCTGAAAATCGGCACCATCGTGGCGTTGGCGATCGGCATCCTGATCACCATGCCCGACCTGAAAATGCCGGCACTCACCCAGTTCATCGACGGCACCGGGCCGGTGTGGAAGGGCGGGTTGTTCCCGTTCCTGTTCATCACCATCGCCTGTGGCGCGGTTTCCGGTTTCCACGCACTGATTGCTTCCGGCACTACGCCGAAGTTGTTGGCCAGTGAAGGCCATGCCCGTTACATCGGTTACGGCGGCATGCTGATGGAATCCTTCGTGGCCATCATGGCAATGGTTGCTGCGTCGGTGATCGAACCAGGCGTGTACTTCGCCATGAACAGCCCGGCGGCGCTTGTCGGCTCTGACGCTGTTTCGGTGGCTCAGACCGTCAGCAGCTGGGGCTTTGCAATTACCCCGGAAGCGCTGCAAGCAGTGGCCAAGGACATCGGTGAAACCACCATCCTGGCCCGTGCCGGCGGCGCGCCGACCCTGGCAGTCGGTATCGCGCAGATCCTGCACCAGCTTCTGCCGGGTGAAAACACCATGGCGTTCTGGTACCACTTCGCGATTCTGTTCGAAGCGCTGTTCATCCTGACCGCCGTCGATGCCGGTACCCGTGCTGGCCGCTTCATGCTGCAGGACTTGCTCGGTTCCTTCGTGCCAGCGCTGAAACGCACCGAATCCTGGACCGCCAACCTGATCGCAACCGCCGGTTGTGTGGCGATGTGGGGGTATCTGTTGTACCAGGGCGTGATCGATCCGCTGGGTGGCATCAACACCTTGTGGCCGTTGTTCGGTATCTCCAACCAGATGCTGGCCGGTATCGCGCTGATGTTGGCGACCGTTGTGCTGATCAAAATGAAACGCCAGCGCTACGTCTGGGTCACCATGCTGCCCGCCGTGTGGCTGCTGATCTGCACCACCACCGCAGGCTTCATCAAGCTGTTCGATGCCAACCCGGCGATCGGTTTCCTGGCCTTGGCCAAGAAGTACAGCGATGCGCTGGCCAACGGTCAGATCCTTGCCCCGGCGAAGAGCATCGACCAGATGCAGCACGTGATCTACAACGCGTACACCAACGCAACGCTGACCGCGCTGTTCTTGCTGGTGGTCTTCAGCATCCTGTTCTTTGCACTCAAGGTCGGTATCGCCGCCTGGGGTACTAAAGAACGTACGGATAAAGAAGCGCCATTCCAGGCACTGCCGGACGCTTGATCGAGGATTGCAGCATGTTCAATGACCTGAGTCGCCTCGGTAAATACCTCGGTCAGGCCGCGCGCCTGATGGTCGGCATGCCCGACTACGACACCTACGTCGAGCACATGCAAACCAAGCACCCGGACAAACCGGTGATGAGTTATGAGGTGTTCTTTCGGGAACGCCAGGAAGCTCGTTACGGAAGCAAGGCCGGGCCGAAGTGCTGTTGATGGTGGGTGGCAGTGATGCCACCTGAATAGCTAATAAAGAACCCGGCTGATGAGGCCGGGTTTTTTTTTGAGTGAATGGCGTTGGCTAATCCGTGTTGAGTTAGCTTGCGGGGATGGTTTCGAGCGTTTCGAGATCCAGCAGGGTGAAATAACCACGGTCCGGCCTCCAGCCACCCGTATCGATGTGAATCACATTGCCAAGGCTGACTGGCATATAAAGCGGCGTATGCCCTACGACCAGTGCGCGCAGGCCTTCAACGCCATGCGTCTCTTGCTGATCGATTCGCCTTCGTGACCACATGCAGTAGTGCTGCAGCTCCTGCAGACGCCTGTGGCTTTCCGGCGACTCTAGTTCCTTTCGCAATTGTTGCCATGATGGAAATGGACAATCGGCGTGCACGATGCCGATCAGGCCGTAGGCAGTTTCGACTTCGATCGCGATAGGGAGCTTGGCGAACTGCGCCGCGAATGCTTGCTTCTCGAACAGCGGCAGGTCCACGAACCATGAACCACCGTTGTCGATCCAGCTGTCGACATCGCAGGTATCGAAGCACACCACGTAGTCGTCATGGTTGCCTCGCACCGGGTGGAACCATGCCTTGTCCAGCCAATCGAGCGCATCAAGGCACTCGGGCCCACGGTCAATCAGATCGCCAACACTGAACAGGCGATCTACCATTTGGTTGAACCCGGCTGCATCCAGAGCATCCTGCAACCGAGTGAAATGGCCATGAATGTCACCGACCGCGAAATCTCGGCCGGCAACGTTTGCGGCGAAGCGCTTGACGCGCGACATCTCTAAATTTTCGAGCATGGGAATGCCACTCCGGCAGCTCCCCAACGGGCTAGTCAGTTGAGTTTAGGCCAAGAAGTGGTACTCGACCTTACCGCGCCGGCAGGCAGGCCTTAACCGCCTGCCCAACGGCTGCCCGGATCAAACACCGTCAGAGCAAGTAGGCCGTTGCTTGCCCGAAATGGTTGTCCTGCACTCCGGCGATAAGGTGCAGAGGCATGTGTTGCGCATCCATGGATGGAACTTCGAAACTGTCCACAATCTGGGTGTGGCGCTCACTCAGCCCGGTCGACTCTTCGACAAGAGCCTTGGCCATTCTCGCGTGGTTCGCTGCGATTTCGTTGAGAGTTGACACGTTACATCTCCCGGTGACTGACCAAGCGCATCGCTGGCGTCCTAAGCGTTAATTAAAGTGCTGTCGCGTCAGAATTACGTCGTTCTGGGGCAGCTACGAGCGTCTTCTGCAAACCTTAAGCCAGAAATAGTCAAAAAAATCGCGCAACGTTTTTGATGCGACGAATGGTGGTGCCGATATTTCCGGAGCCTATAAGGCCGGGGAAAAAGGTGATTAGACGTGCCGAAGTTGTTTTGTTAAAAAAATAGTGCATGGCCGCTAATGACGCGCCAATGCATCTCCATTCTGTTTGATGGAAATCGCCCAACATTGAGCTGGGCAACGATCAATGAGTCTGATGCCGATACAGGGATAAGTAACTGCGACTTTGGCCAACTGCTCGCGCACAGAGGCATTGGGCTCATTGATCCCCTTTCTCTTAAGGTTGATCCTTTCGAACGAAGAACATCGCACAGCGTTCTGCTGGTTGCTCGGGTGACGTCGCGCTACAGTTATCCCTTTTTGGACAAGGAAGAACCATGTGGATTTTGAAAGTAGCAATGACTCGGCCGATTTTTCGCCAATGGTTGATCACTGCTTCTATCGGCCTTTTTGCAGTGGCGGGCGGTGCTCAGGCTCAAACTTCGCCACAGGCGAACCAGGAGATAAAGGGCTTGCTGGATTTTGTGGAGCGCAGTGAGTGCAAGTTCGTGCGCAACGGCAGTGAATACCCTGGACCCCAGGCTCGGGCACACCTCGAAAAGAAGCTGAATTATCTCGAAGGCAAGAACCTGGTGAGCAGCGCAGAAGACTTCATCGATCTCGCTGCCACTAAAAGCAGCATGAATGGCAAAGCCTATGAAGTGCGTTGCTCAACAGGCGTCCAGCCGACGAGCACCTGGCTGAAGACAGAGCTACAGAAACAGCGCCAGCAGCATTGAGCCTACTCCCGAAACGAGTAAGCCCGGCCTACTTGCCGTAATGCTGTTCACTTAAGGTTGGGGTGCATATCCGTTTCTGCGGTGATGGCTGCTGGCGGTTTCGCTTTTACAGCGACTCCCTTTTGCAGACGCCCAAAAGGAAGCAAAACGCTTTGCCCCTCCATTCGGTGCCTCGCCTAGGCTCGGCATGCCCTCACTCCGGCATTGCTCCGGGGGCCCGCCGCCATCGGCCATCCATGGCCGGGGGCGGCTACCGCGGCATCCTTGCCGCGGTGCCCCCTGCGCAATACCTGCGTTCGGCCTCTGGGAAAGGGGCAACAGATCAAAATCAAAAGCCAAAGCCAAAGCTAGATCAACAACACTCCGCGCTCACCGCCTGATCGTTCCCACGCTCTGCGTGGGAATGCATCCCGTGACGCTCCGCGTTACTTCTGCGCAGGACTCAAGCCTAGCGTCGACAGCGGAACGCGGAGCGTCCCCGGCGGCATTCCCACGCAGAGCGTGGGAACGATCAATCGGCGTACAGCTTTTGCTTTTCACCACTCAACAGGCCGAGCGTTAGCTCGCCTGCAGCTTTTGATCTTGATGCACCGTCCCATCGAGAGGCCGAGTGGAGGTTCTGCGCAGTGGGCAACCCGGCATGGATGGCGGCGGGCCCACGGAGCAGGACCGGAGCGAGGGCATGCCGAGCCTAGGCGAGGCACCGAACGACAGGGGCAAGAGCCCTTGGTTACTTGGGGCTTTTCCAAGTGACTCGCTGTAAAAGCGAAACCGATAGCCGCCGTTACCGCAAAAACGGATATGTACCCAAACCTTAAGTGAACAGCCTTAGGCCCACTCGCCGGGCTTTCTCGTTTCCGGGATTCGTACAACCAGGTAGTTGTCATGAAATGAAAAGCCATTGTCGTCTGATGAGAAGCGACTCGTCAGACGGCGTCCTACAGTCCAATCAGCGCAATTCGACGCAGCACGCCCATCTTGCAGATTGGAGAATAAGAAAAAATGGCCAAAGCCGTACGCTTCTACGAAACCGGTGGTCCCGAAGTCCTTCGTTATGAGGAGGTCGAAGTTGGCGATCCCGGTCCAGGCCAGGTTCGTCTTCGTCATGTGGCGGTCGGCCTGAACTATGCCGACACTTACTTTCGCAATGGCACTTACCCGATCCCGATGCCCAATGGCATGGGGGTTGAAGCCTCCGGTGTGGTCCAGGCCATCGGAGAGGGGGTTACCAATGTCCGCGTGGGTGATCGCGTCACCTACACCGGCTTTCTCAATACATTGGGGGCCTACAGCACCGAGCGCCTGATCCCGGCCGCACCGCTGATCAAACTGCCGGAAACCATCAGTTTCGAGACCGCCGCGGCCATGACCATGCGCGGCCTGACGTCGTCGTACCTGATGCGGCGCATTTACGATTTCAAGGCCGGCGACAGCATTCTGCTGCACGCCGCTGCCGGTGGCGTGGGTCTGATCGTTTCGCAGTGGGCCAAGCTGCTCGGCCTGACCGTCATCGGCACCGTGTCCACCGAGGCCAAGGGTGAAATCGCTCGTGCCCATGGCTGCGAGCATGTCATCAACTACAGCCATGAAGACGTCGCCCAGCGCGTTCGCGAGTTGACGGACGGCGTGGGGGTCAACGTGGTGTTCGACAGCGTCGGCAAGAACACCTTTATGGGTTCGCTGGATTCGCTCAAGCGTCGCGGCCTGATGGTCTGTGTCGGCACGGCATCCGGTCCGATCCCGGCCTTCGACCCGGTGATGCTGGCGATGAAAGGCTCGCTGTTCATGACCCGTCCAGCCTTGGCCGATTACATCGCCGACCCGGCGGAAAAAGCCGCGTTGGCGGGCGAGTTGTTCGACCATGTCGGCAGCGGTCGGATCAAGATCGAGATCAACCAGCACTACGCTTTGCAGGATGCCATCCAGGCCCATCGCGACCTGGAATCACGCAAGACCACGGGCTCGTCGATTTTCGTCATTTAAGGGAGTCGTCTGCCATGAAAGTCGAACAATTGACCTGCAGCATTGGCGCCGAACTGATCGGCGTCAACCTCGCCGATGCGGTGCATGACGACGGTCTTTTTGCCGAGATTCGTGCTCAGTTGCTCAAGCATCGGGTGCTGTTCCTGCGTGATCAGGACATCACTCGCGACGAGCACGTGGCCTTCGCCCGGCGCTTTGGCGAACTGGAGGATCATCCGGTGGCCGGCAGCGATCCGGATCACCCAGGGCTGGTGCGCATCTACAAGAACCCGGACCAGCCGATGGACCGCTACGAAAACGCCTGGCACACCGACGCGACCTGGCGCGAGGCACCGCCGATGGGCTGCGTACTGCGCTGTGTAGAGTGCCCGCCGGTAGGCGGCGACACCATGTGGGCCAACATGGTCGAGGCCTATGCGCGCTTGCCGGAAGACGTGAAGGTGAAGATTGCCGACCTGCGCGCCCGCCACAGTATCGAAGCAAGCTTTGGCGCCGCCATGCCGATCGAAAAACGTCTGGCGCTCAAGGCGATGTACCCGGATGCCGAACACCCGGTGGTGCGCACCCACCCGGAAACCGGGGAGAAGGTGCTGTTCGTCAACGCCTTCACGACGCACTTGAGCAATTACCACACCCCTGAGCGGGTGCGTTTCGGCCAGGACGCCAACCCGGGCGCGAGCGAGTTGCTGCGCTACCTGATCAGCCAGGCCTACATCCCCGAGTATCAGGTGCGCTGGCGCTGGAAACCCAACAGCATCGCCATCTGGGACAACCGCAGCACCCAACACTACGCCGTCATGGATTACCCGCCGTGCCATCGCAAGATGGAGCGTGCCGGAATCATCGGCGACAAGACTTACTGATCGACCCCTTCTGCATTCGCACTCGTAAAGACGTCTGCCCGGCACGAACCCGGGTGGGCGCGACAATCATAAAAACAGGAGTAACTCATGCAATTCTTCGACGATTCCCTGCACCCGGAAAACATGGAAAAGGTGGTCATCACCGTGGCCCCGTACGGCCCGGAATGGATGCCGGAAGACTTCCCCGAAGACATCCCGCTGACCATGGACGAACAGGTGCAAAAAGCGGTCGAATGTTATGAGGCCGGTGCCACGGTTCTGCACCTGCATGTGCGCGAACTGGACGGCAAGGGCTCCAAGCGCCTGTCCAAGTTCAACGAGTTGATCGCCGGCGTGCGTGAAGCGGTGCCGGACATGATCATCCAGGTCGGTGGTTCGATTTCCTTCGCGCCGGAAAGCGATGGCGAAGCCGCCAAGTGGCTGTCGGACGATACGCGCCACATGCTGGCCGAGCTGACGCCAAAACCGGATCAAGTCACGGTGGCGATCAACACCACCCAGATGAACATCATGGAACTGCTGTATCCGGAATACCTGGAAGGCACGTCCCTGGCAAACCCCCTGTATCAGGCCGCCTACAGCGAAATGACCGTACCGGCAGGTCCGGCCTGGGTCGCCGAACACCTCAAGCGTCTGATGGACAACGGCATCCAGCCGCACTTCCAGCTGACCGGCATGCACGCGATGGAAACCCTCGAGCGTCTGGTGCGCAAGGGCGTCTACAAGGGCCCGTTGAACCTGACCTGGATCGGCATCGGCGGCGGTTTCGATGGCCCCAATCCGTTCAACTTCTTCAATTTCATCCACCGCGCACCAGACGGTTGCACCCTGACCTCCGAGTCGCTGCTCAAGAACGTCATGCCGTTCAACACCATGTCGATGGCCATGGGTATGCACCCGCGTGTGGGCAATGAAGACACTATCATTGATCACAAGGGCGATCGTTTCGGCTCAGTTGCGCAGATCAAGCAGACCGTGCGCATCGCTCATGAACTGGGTCGCGAAATCGCCACCGGTAAAGAAGCCCGCGAGATCTACCGCATCGGCGTGCAGTACCAGAGCATCGAAGAAACGCTGCTGGCCAACGGTATGGCCCCCAACCGCAAGGCTGGGCAGAAAGGTGTTCCGCAACGCGGCTGATCGGCAGACGAAGCGGGAGATCAATGACCTCCCGCTCGCTGCACTGCAACACGCTTGATAACAACAATAAAACAAAGCTTTGAGGAGGCTGCATGGCCTTTCACCCAATCGCCGCAGACGATGACGACTGTGCTGTCGGTGTTGCGCGCCCGTATGCCTGGATCGTCTTCGCACTGACGTTCGGGTTGTTGATTTCCGATTACATGTCGCGCCAGGTGCTGAACGCGGTGTTCCCGATGCTCAAGGGCGAATGGGCCTTGAGCGACGGCCAGCTCGGCCTGCTCAGTGGCATTGTCGCTCTGATGGTGGGGCTGCTGACAATTCCCCTGTCATTGCTCGCGGATCGCTTCGGCCGGGTCAAGAGCCTGGCGCTGATGGCTTTGCTGTGGAGCCTGGCGACGCTGGGCTGCGCAGTGGCGCAGGACTATCAGCAGATGTTCATTGCACGGTTCATGGTCGGCGTCGGCGAAGCGGCGTACGGCAGCGTCGGCATTGCGGTGGTGATTTCGGTGTTTCCCAAACACCTGCGGGCAACCCTGGCCAGTGCCTTTATGGCGGGCGGCATGTTCGGTTCGGTATTAGGCATGGCGCTGGGCGGTGCAATCGCTGCGAAGCTTGGATGGCGCTGGTCGTTTGCCGGCATGGCGCTGTTCGGCCTGCTGCTGGCAGTGCTTTACCCGGTCATCGTCAAGGAAGCACGCATTGCGCCACAACGTGCCTCCCTGGCGGCGAACAAGGCGGCTGCCGCGGTCAAGCGTCCGTTGCGTACGCTGTTTTCCAGCCGCTCGGTGATCGCTGCCTACATCGGCAGTGGCTTGCAACTGTTCGTCGGCGGAACCGTCATTGTGTGGATGCCCAGTTACCTCAATCGTTATTACGACATGGCCACGGACAAGGCGGGTGGTGTCGCGGCGATCATCGTGCTGTGCAGCGGTGCGGGGATGATCCTGTGCGGCATGCTCAGCGATCGACTGTCGCGCCATTCGCCGGAGCGCAAAGTCGCCTTGGCCATCGCCTATTGCCTGGGCAGTTGCCTGCTGTTGTCGGCAGCATTCGCCCTGCCACCAGGGCCTGTGCAATTGGCGCTGATCTGCCTGGGCATGTTGATTGCCGCCGGCACGACCGGCCCTTGCGGCGCCATGGTTGCCAACCTGACCCACTACTCGGTCCATGGCACGGCCTTCGCCACGCTGACCCTGGCCAACAACATGCTGGGGCTGGCGCCTGGGCCGTTCATCACCGGCAAGGTGTCCGACCTCATCGGCTTGCAGGCTGCTTTTCAGTGGGTGCCGCTGGTCAGCATCGCGGCTGCGGCCGTGTTCTTTTATGCCAAGTGTCATTACCACAAGGACATTGCCCGGCTTAAGGGCGAGCGGATCAACGATCCGGTGGACGAATCCGTGTTAGAGGTGAAGTTGTGAGTGGTCGTTTACGTATTGATGTGTTCTTCGATTTCATCTGCCCCTGGTGCCTGATCGGCAAGCGTCAACTGGAGCATGCGCAGGTACAGTTTCGCAGTCGCCACCCGGATGTGCAGATCACCACGGTGTGGCATGGCGTGCAGTTGCTGCCTCAGTTGCCGGTACAAGGTGAGCCCTTCGCCGATTTCTACCGCAAACGTCTGGGCAATGCCGACGCTATGACCATGCGCCAAGCCCAGGTACAGCAGGCTGCCGCGGCGGTTGGACTGACCATCGACCTCAGCCACATCGAGACGATGCCCAACACCGCAGACGCCCACCGTTTGTTCGAACGAGTCAGCGTACTGGGCAATGCTACTCAGCGTGAAATGTTGCTCGAACGGCTGTTCGCCGCTTATTTCCGCAAACGCGAAAACCTGGGGTGCCGCGAGACCTTGCTCGCCATTGCCCGTTCCTGCGGCGTCGATACGGACGTGGTGCTCGATTGCCTGAAGGGCGACGCCACGCCATTTGAAGGCTTCCCCGGCGCGACCAGTGGCGTGCCGAGCTTTCAGTTCGACCGCCGCATGACGGTGATCGGCGCACAACCTGCTCAGGCGCTGCTCGGAGCCATGAACGAATCACTCAAGGAAAGTGATTACGAGTGGCAACCGGCATGAACCGGCGTATCCCCGTGCCTGCCGGAAAACTCCCGCAGGCGGGCGGTCGTGCACTGTTCGAATTCGATGACAAAAGCCTGGCGTTATTCAACGTCGAAGGTGACGTGTTCGCCATCGACGACAGTTGCCCGCACCAAGGCGCCTCGTTGTGTGGCGGGCGCCTTGAGGGGCGGGTGATTCAGTGCTGCGCCCACGGCCTGCGCTTCGATCTGCGCAGCGGTTACTTGCTCAATTCCACTGCTGTCAAAGTCGCCAACTACCCGGTCGAGATCATCGACGGCCAGGCGTTCATCGTCATCGTTCCCGAGGAGGCCGCGCCATGAGCGCCATCGCTCTCACCCGTATCCACAGCCGAACGCGCGAACTGGCGCCAGGTTTTGTCGTCAGCTTGATCGTTGCTGCCGCAGCGTCCTTTTTGTCCGAGCACTACGGTGCGCCGGTGATGCTATTTGCCTTGCTGTTGGGCATGGCGCTGAACTTTCTGGCCGGTGACGGTGCCTGTAAGGCTGGCATCGAGTTCACTGCGCGCACGGTGTTGCGCATTGGGGTGGCGTTGCTGGGCATGCGCATCACGCTCGAACAGATTGCCGCGCTGGGCTGGAAGCCTGTGGCGCTGGTGGTGATTGTGGTGGTGGTGACTATCGGAGTCTCGGTGATCGCGGCCAAGGCCATGGGATTCCAGCGTTTGTTCGGCATGCTCACCGGTGGCGCCACCGCGATTTGTGGTGCATCGGCAGCGTTGGCGCTGGCGGCGGCATTGCCCAATCACCCGCAGAAAGAGCGCGCGACGTTGTTCACGGTGATTGGGGTGTCGGCACTGTCGACCTTGGCGATGATCGTGTACCCGATGATTGCCAACTGGCTGTCGTTGTCGCCACAAGTGGCGGGCGTGTTCCTGGGGGCGACCATCCACGATGTCGCCCAGGTCGTCGGTGCCGGTTACAGCATGTCGACCGAGACCGGCGATACCGCCACGGTGGTCAAGCTGATGCGGGTCGCCATGCTGCTGCCGGTGATCGTCTGCGCCGCCATGATTACCCGCATGCAGGGCGCTGACCCGACCGGCAAACGACCGCCGCTGCTGCCTTGGTTCGCCGTCGGGTTTCTGATTCTGGCTTGTATCAACAGCACCGGATGGGTGGCCCCGGCGGTGCAGGGATCGGTCAATGAATTGTCGCGCTGGTGCCTGGTGGTTTCCATCAGCGCCTTGGGTATGAAGACCCAGCTCAAGGAGTTGGCCGCTGTCGGCATCAAGCCGATCCTGTTGATGGTGGGGGAGACGGTGTTCCTTGTCGTGCTGGTGTTGTTAATGCTGCGCTGGGGTCTCTAAGACCGTTAAAAAATACTGGCAGCGGTTATCTGTAGCAGCTGTCGAGCCTGCGAGGCTGCGTCCGGCTGCGAAGCAGTCGTAAAATCAGAACCTGCGGTGCATCAGACAAACCGCGTCAGCCGGACTCACGACTGCTTCGCAGCCGAACGCAGCCTCGCAGGCTCGACAGCTGCTACGAAGGGCCGCACTGCGTTGACTCCTCGGCCGGTGTCACAGACACCGGTTTTTTGCGGCGACTGTACCAGCAGTCGCCGCTTTTTTTGCGTCCTTTTCAGTCGTCCCAGGGTTCCGTGGAACCGGGCAGGGTGCTTGGTTCGCTGGGTGCCTTGGGTTGTTTTTGCGCGCTGCGCCAAGCGGCCGGCGGCATGCCGAACTGGGTGATGAACCAGCGTGTGAAGGAACTCGCCATGGAGTAGCCGAGCATGTCGGCGATCCGGCCCAGCGAGTAATTCGGGTTTTCCAGGTAGCGCAACACCAGGTCGCGGCGCACGTCGTTGATCAGGTCGTTGAAGGCGCAGCCGTCGTCTTTGAGGCGTCGTTGCAGGGTCCGCACGTTCATGCCCTGGGTTTGGGCGATCTGCTCGATGGTGGCGCGTCCCATCGGCAACAACAGGTAGATGGCTTTGCGCACCTCGAACAGCATCGAAGGGCCTTCGTGGCTCAGCAGCGAGTCGAGGTAACTCTGGGCATAGCGCGCCATGGCCGGGTCGGCATGGGGGTTGGTCATGTCGAGGCTGGCATTGGGACAGACAATGCCGTTGAACTCGCTGCCGAACTCCAGCTTGCAGCCGAATAGGCGGCGATGCAGTTGCAGGTTGTCGGGAGGCTGGTGCGTGAAGTTGACGCTGTAGGGATGCCAGTGTGCGCCGAGCAGGGCGGCGCACAGGCGGAACATCACGCCGATGGCCAATTCATTGGCTTGTCGGCAGGGCATCGGCGATTCGGTGACCACCTCTTCGCGAATGATCACCATCTTGCCAGCCTCCTCGATGAAGAGGGCCAGCGAATCGTTCATCAGATGCCGGTAGTGCACCAACACTTGCAACGTATCACGCAGCGTACGCTGGTGGCTGAGTAGCAGACTGACCACGCCGAAGTCCGAGAGCTGGCGCGACTCGGCCATGCTCAGACCGAAGCTCTGGCAGCCACTGGCGACGGCTGAATCCTCCAGCAGACGCACGGCGGCATCGATGGGAATGCGATGCTCAGGGGCTTGCAGCTTGGCTTTGCTCAAACCGACGCCGGCCAGTACATCGCGCGGGTTGAACCCCAGGTACTGAGTGACTTCCAGGTAGTTGGTCAAGACGGCGGCGCGAACAAGCTTGGGCATGCGAAGGTCTTTCCTGGGCCGGTTGCGATTCAAATTTGCGTGGCGACTATATCCAGCACATCAACAATTGAACAGTTGCGACGTTGTCGAGGGCGCTCGCCCAATGCTGTCCAAAATCACACCGTCGTTGTGCAGCAATCGACGCTCACCCATTGATTACAGTGAGCTGTAGAGAACCTGTGGGGATATTCGACCAGTGGTCGCTGTGCGCCAACACCTGGAAATTTGTCATGAAAAGAAAAGTGCCTGACGTCCAATGAAAAGCGCCTCGGGCGGGCGCTCTTTAATGTCAGTCCTACAAAAAGCCCCTGGCGAATAGAGCCAGTCGAGTCATCGAGAAAGCGAAGGTGTTGAAGTGGACAAACTGCAAACTGCCGCAACCGTTCTGATCGTACCGGGTCTGCGTGAGCACGTTGCCGAACATTGGCAAACGTTGCTGGAAACCAGGCTGTGCAAGGTGCGCAGTGTGCCGCCGCTGGACACCGACAAGCTCGATTGCGCCAAGCGGGTCGAAGCGATTCAGCACGAGCTGGAACAGATCGACGGGCCGGTGATTCTGGTCGCTCACAGCGCCGGTGTGTTGATGGTTGCGCACTGGGCTGCGCGGCACAGTCGGCCGATCAAAGGCGCTCTGCTGGCCGCTCCGCCGGACCTTGATGCCCAATGGCCGCAGGGCTACCCCTCCGCTGAAACCTTGCGTACCCAAGGTTGGGACCCTCTACCCAAAGGCCGGTTGCCGTTCCGCAGCCTGGTGGCCGCCAGTACCAACGACCACCTCGCCAGCCTGGATGCCGCCACGCGCATGGCCGAAGGCTGGGGCAGCGAACTGCTCAATCTCGGCGAAGTCGGTCATCTCAATCCTGCTGCCGGGTATGGGCGCTGGCCACACGCCGAAGCACTCATCCTCGAGCTGGATCGCTAATTCAGGCGCCGGTTGGCTCGCGCCATCCGGCTTTTGCCCTCACTCCTGAAAACGTAAACCCCTGGAACAAGGGGTTGCGCGAGGGCGGCTGCGCTTAAAACAAATACAAAAAGGCGGAGACAACGCAATGCACAACAATAAGAGTCACGGGTTCGCACCCTCGCGTTACACCTTGCTGGCCTCGGCCATTCTGGCCGCCGCCATGCCGGTCGCGCAGGCGGTCGAGCTCGACACAGGTAACCCGGACTGGACCGTACGTCTTGATAACACCGTGAAGTACAACTACGGCGTACGCACCGAAAGCGCTGACAAACGCATGCTGGCAACGCCGAACAACAACGACGGTGACTACAACTTCCGCAAGGCCGGGACCAACATCACCAACCGTGTTGACCTGTTGACCGAGATGGATGTGGTCTACCAGAACCACATGGGTTTTCGTGTCAGCGCCGCCAGTTGGTACGACAAGGCATACGAGAACACCGGTTCCAATTCCAACCCGTTCGTCAACGGCAACGACGCAAGGTCGGGGCTGGTCGCCAACGACCCACGCCTGGCCGGGGTCACCGGTGACAACGTCGGCAACGGCAGCCCGCACCTGAGCAACTATGCCCAGCGTTACTACACCGGTCCCTCCGGCGAAATCCTTGATGCCTTCGTGTTCTACAGCACCGAAGTGGGCGAGGAGTCGCTGCTGAGCGTCAAGGCCGGACAGCACAACGTGTTCTGGGGCGAGACCATTCTCAACCCGGTGCATTCGAACAGTTACGGCCAATCCGGCCTGGACCTGGCCAAACTGGCCGCCTCGCCGGGCACTGAAGCGAAGGAACTGTTCGTTCCGCGTAACCAGTTGTCGATGTCATTCACGGTCAATCCCGAACTGACCGTGGGCGCCCAGTATTTCCTCGATTGGGACGCCGCGCGCCTGCCGGAAGCAGGCACTTATTACGGTGGTTCCGATCTGGTCGGTTTCGGTGCGCAGTCGTTCCTGCTGGGCAACACCAATGGTGTGGTGCCGGGCAGTCCGCTGGGTTGTGGTCTGGCGCCCTGCAACGGGCTGACCAATGTGCGTCGCGGTCATGACCTGACGCCGGACAAGCGCGGTGACTGGGGCGTTATGGCCAAGTGGTCGCCGGTCTGGCTGGATGGCACCCTCGGCGTTTACTACCGCGAAACTTCGGAAATCCTGCCGCAAGCCTGGCTGGATGCCAGAGGCCTGAGTTCGGCCAACCCCAACGGCACCCGGCCGGCAGGGCAAGTGCCTGCGGTGGTCAATACGCTTAACTCGCTGAGCACCGCCACCTATCAAATGGCCTATGCCGACAACATCAAGATCGTTGGCCTGAGCCTATCCAAGGATGTGGGCGGGGTGAGTGTGGGTTCGGACCTGAACATTCGTCACAACATGCCCCTGGCCAGTATTCCGGCGATTGTCAGCACTAACAGTCCGCTGGACCTGGGCGCGGGTCTTGGCCTGTTGCCGGCGCGTACGGCTGCCACCGGTGTGGTTTATGACACGCCGGAGAAGGGCGACAGCATGGCCGCCACCGGCGACACCTTGCACTGGACGCTCAACGGTCTGATGACCATTGCCAAAACGCCTGTGTTCGATTCGGCAACCCTGCTTGGCGAGCTGTATTACAGCAACCTGCTCAAGCTCGATAGCAAGAACGAAGCGCTCTACAAGGGCAAGGACTCCTATCGCGGCATCGACCAGCCGACTCGGGACAACTGGGGCATCGCGGTCAACTTCACGCCGACCTGGTACCAGGTGTTTCCCGGTGTCGACCTCAACGCGCCGATGTCCATCAACGTCGGTCTCGACGGCGTCTCACCGGTGTCCGGTGGTGGTGCCAAAGACA
This sequence comes from Pseudomonas sp. Irchel s3h14, assembly GCF_900187425.1. GTDB lineage: Bacteria > Pseudomonadota > Gammaproteobacteria > Pseudomonadales > Pseudomonadaceae > Aquipseudomonas. The sequence continues at coordinate 204,450 of NZ_FYDJ01000009.1, read as the reverse complement.
CCGGTAACTACGCCATCGGCCTCGGGGCCGTTGTGTACAACAAATACTTTGTCGACCTGAAGTACGTGGACTCTTTCGGCAAGGCCGACAAGTGCGACGCCAGCGGTCTGAGTACCGGCGCGGCCAATGCCGGCAGCGGCGACGGCTCCACACCCAATGCCTTTAGCGGCAATGAAAACTACGCCTGTTACGCCGGTGGCTACTCAGCCTTTTCCGGTGGTGGTGCAACGACTGAGGACCGTGGCGCCGTTTACCTGACGATGAAAACCACTTTTTGATTCACCACTGATTTGCTCAATGCAAGCAGGAGAATAACAAGATGAAATTCGCCAAAACCGTGTTGGCCGCTTCGCTGGCCATGGTCCTTGCCGCCCAGGCACAGGCCGCTGTTTCACCCCAGGACGCTGCAAAATTGGGCAGCAGCCTGACCCTGGTGGGCGCTGAAAAGGCCGGGAACGCTGATGGTTCCATCCCCGCTTATGACGGTGGCCTGACCACGCCGCCGGCCAGTTTCAAATCCGGTGACAGCATGCGTCCGGATCCCTTCGTCAACGAAAAACCATTGCTGGTGATCGACGGCAAAAACGTCGATCAGTACAAGGGCTTGCTCAGTGCAACCACGGCGGAACTGGCCAAACGTTTCCCGAGCTTCCACGTCAATGTCTACCCGACCCACCGCACCGTTTCGCTGCCCAAAGCCATCCTCGATAACGGCGTGAAGAACGCCAGCGGCGCCAAGTCCCTCGAAGGCGGTTTGGCCATCGATAACGTGCTGCCGGGCGTGCCGTTCCCGATCCCGCAGTCGGGCAACGAAGCAATGTGGAACTTCCTGCTGCGCTATCAAGGCGTGAGCATCAATTCCAAGTACGACTCCTGGAACGTCGACTCCGCCGGCGTGCCGAGCCTGGCGACCACCGGGCAGGCGTTCATTTCCTATCCGATCTACGAAAACCTGACGCAGCCGATCAGCAGCGCCGACGTGTACTACCAGATGAAGCTGTCCTATACCGGCCCTGCGCGCCGGGCCGGTGAAGCGGTGATGCTCAAGGACGCCGCCAACCCGTTGCAGCAACCGCGCCGCGCCTGGCAGTACCTGCCTGGCCAGCGTCGGGTCAAGTTGGCGCCGAACCTGGCGTACGACACGCCCAACCCCGGCACCGCCGGCGCGGGCACCTACGACGATGTTTTCGTGTTCAACGGTGCACTGGATCGCTACGACTGGAAGTTGGTGGGCAAGCAGGAAATGATCGTGCCGTACAACACCTACAAGCTGACTTACGCCCAGGATCCCAAGTCGCTGACCACCGCCAATCACCTGGCTCCCGATTACGTGCGTTGGGAAAAACACCGCGTCTGGGTAGTGGAGGGCAACCTCAAGTCCGGCGCTCGACACATCTATCAGAAGCGCCGCTTCTACCTCGATGAAGACAGCTGGACCGCTCTGGCCTCTGACCAATACGACGCCCGTGGTCAGCTGTACCGTGGATCCTTCGCGTTCCTCAGCCAGAGCTACGACAAACAGATCCCGGATTCCACGCCCTTCATGATCTACGACCTGGTGGGGGGTTCCTACAACATCAACGGCGTGGTCGGGCCTTACGGCGGCATCAAATACATCGATCCGCTCTCCAAGGCGCAATGGTCGTCGGAGTCCCTGGCCGGCGCCGGTATTCGCTGAGCCAACCGCAAAAACGCCCGCTCGACTCACTGCTCACGAGGCGGTGGGAGCGAGCGGGCGCCAGGTTTCAACGTCAGACACACGGATGTGTGTCCCGGCGCGGTTTTCCGAAGAGGACGCGGTATGTGTTCGTATAAGAATTATTTGCAGGTGGCGTTTGGCGTTGTGCTCGGCCTGTTGCAGGGCGTCATCCACGCGGCCGATTACGTCGATGTGCTGGACCTGCCCGCCAGGGTCAGCGCCTTGGCCATCAACAATCCGTTGTCCGGCATGGCCCGCGCCGGTGAGCGCGTGATCGCCGTCGGCCAGCGTGGCCATATTCTGTTTTCCGATGACGTCGGCAAACACTGGCAGCAGGCAGCGGTGCCGGTCAGTGCCGACCTCAATGCCGTGAGTTTTCCTTCTGCCACCCAGGGCTGGGCGGTGGGCGGTGACGGTGTGGTGTTGCACAGCAACGATGCGGGTGCGACCTGGCGCAAGCAACTGGACGGCCGCGAGATCGGGGCCTTGCTGGTCAAGCATTACCAGGCGTTGGCTCGTGCAGAACCTGGCAACGAACAATGGCCGCTGCTGGTCGCCGAAGGTGAGCGCCTGGTGGCGCAGGGTGCCGACAAACCCTTGCTCGATGTCTGGTTCGCCAACGACCGCCTCGGCTATGTGGTCGGGGTGTTCAACCTGATCCTGCGCACCGAGGATGGCGGCCAGAGCTGGACACCGTTCCAGGACCGCACCGACAACCCGCAGGGTTTTCACCTCAACGCCATCGCCTCCACCGGCGATGCGCTGTACATCGCCGGCGAGCAGGGCTTGTTGCTCAAATGGGATGACGCAAAACAGCGCTTCTCCGCCATGCAGACACCTTATCAGGGCAGTTTTTTCGGTGTGCTCGGCAAACCTGGGGAAGCGCTCGTCTACGGCTTGCGCGGCAATGTGCTGCGCAGCACCGATGGCGGTCTCAGCTGGACCCCGCAGAAAAGTGGCCTGCACGTCAGCATCACCGCCGGCATCGTCGATGCGCAGGGTGATTACCGCTTGTTCACTCAGGGCGGGCAGATGCTGGTGAGCCAGGGCACCGGTGCGCAAATGCATTGGGTGCAGCAAGCCGAGCCGGTCCCGGTGACGGGCGTCACGCGCGCCGCCGACGGTGCGCTGGTGGTGGTTGGCAGCCGTGGTGCACGGACGCTGTCCGTTGAATAAGCCCTCGAACCCTTAGAGCGAGAACCCAGACATGGGCAATATCAAACAAGAAACCATGCCGGTGATCCGCGAACTGCGGGACTTCGACCGCCATTCCGGCAATCGGCTGGAGCGGCTGGTGTTCAACTACCGTCCGCTGTTCATGCTGCTGATGGCGCTGGCCACTGTGGTGCTGGGCTACATGGCCGCGACTCGCCTGGAGCTGCGTCCAAGCTTCGAAAAAATGATTCCGCAGAGCCAGCCGTACATCCAGAACTTCCTGGAAAACCGCCAGTCGTTGCGCGGCTTGGGCAACTCGGTGCGGGTGGTGGTGGAGAACACTCAGGGCGATATTTTCGACCCCGGTTACCTGGACGTGCTCAAGCAGGTCAATGACAAATTGTTCCTCACCGAAGGCGTCGACCGTGCGTGGATGAAATCCTTGTGGAGCCCGGCTGTGCGCTGGACCGAAGTCACCGAGGAAGGTTTTCAGGGTGGTCCGGTGATGCCCGATACGTATGAGGGCAAGCCTGAGCAAATAGAACAGCTGCGCCAGAACATTTCCCGCGCCGGTATCGTCGGCAGTCTGGTGGCCAGCGACTACAAATCGAGCATGCTGATCGTGCCGCTGCTGGACAAGGCCACGGCCAGCGGTCAGCGCATCGACTACCACGCCTTTTCGCAGATGCTCGAGGAGCAGTTGCGCGACAAGATCGAATTCGCCGGTGACAGTGCTGCGCGCAAGGCCGGGGAGGAGGGCAAGGGACAGTACAAAGTCCGGGTGATCGGTTTCGCCAAACTGATGGGCGACCTGATCGACGGGTTGATTCAGGTGATGATGTTCTTCGGCCTGGCCGTCGTCACTTCGCTGATCATCATTTACGCCTACACCCGATGCGTGCGCAGCACCTTGCTGGTGGTCGGCTGCTCGTTGATCGCGGTGGTCTGGCAACTCGGCATCGTCGCCTGGCTCGGCTATGCCATCGATCCTTACTCGGTGCTGGTGCCTTTTCTGATCTTCGCCATTGGTGTGTCCCATGCGGCGCAGAAGATGAACGGGATCATGCAGGACATCGCCCGTGGCACCCACAAGCTGATCGCCGCACGCTACACCTTCCGTCGTCTGTTCATTGCCGGCGTCACGGCGCTGCTGGCCGACGCCGTCGGATTCGCGGTGCTGATGTTGATCGATATTCCGGTGATCCGGGACCTGGCGATCACCGCCAGTATCGGTGTGGCGGTGCTGATTTTTACCTCGCTATTGCTGATGCCGGTGGCGCTGTCTTATGTCGGCGTCGGGGCCAAGGCTGCCGAGCGTGCGCTGAAAATCGACACGCGCGCAGAAGGGCACAAAGGCTTCGGCAAACTGTGGGACTTGCTCGACCGCTTCACCACGCGCAAGTGGGCCACGGGCGCGGTATTGGTCGCGGTGCTGATGGGCATCGGCGGCTTCATGGTCAGCCTGCAACTGAAGATCGGCGATCTGGAAAGTGGCGCACCGGAGTTGCGTGCCGACTCGCGCTATAACCGTGACAACGCCTACATCACCAGCCACTACGCGCTGTCCAGCGACCTGTTCGCGGTGATGATCAAGACCGCGCCGGAAGGCTGTCTGAACTACAAGACGCTGATCCTCGCCGATCGTTTGGCCTGGGAGCTGCAGCAGTATCCGGGCGTACAGGCGACGGCTTCGTTGGTCAACGCGGTACGCCAAATCACCGCCGGTACTTATGAAGGCAACCCCAAGCTCAACAGCATCCAGCGCAATCAGGACGTGCTGAACTACGCCGCGCAACAAGCCTCGGTCAACTCCCCGGAGTTGTTCAACACCGATTGTTCGCTGATGCCGGTGATCACCTTCCTCAAGGACCACAAGGCCGAGACGCTGGATGCCGTGGTGGGTATCGCGGAAAAATTCGCCCGGGAGAACAACAGCGAAGATCGCCAGTTCCTGCTGGCGGCCGGGTCGGCCGGGATTGAGGCGGCGACCAACATTGTGGTGCGCGAGGCCAATCGCACCATGCTGTTGTACGTCTATGCGGCGGTGACGCTGTTCTGCCTGATCACCTTCCGCAGTTGGCGCGCGACGCTGGTCGCCCTGCTGCCACTGGTGCTGACGTCGATCCTCTGCGAAGCGTTGATGGTGGCCATGGGCATTGGCGTGAAGGTCGCAACCCTGCCGGTGATCGCATTGGGCGTGGGCATCGGCGTGGATTACGCGTTGTACCTGCTCAGCGTGCAGTTGCATTACCAGCGCCAGGGCCTGCCGCTGTCTCAGGCTTACCGCAACGCCGTGTCGTTTACCGGCCGGGTGGTGGGCCTGGTGGGCATCACCCTGGCGGCCGGCGTGGTGTGCTGGGTCTGGTCGCCGATCAAGTTCCAGGCCGACATGGGCATCCTGCTGACCTTCATGTTCCTGTGGAACATGCTCGGCGCGCTGGTGCTGATTCCTGCCCTGTCTTACTTCCTGCTGCGTCACCCCGTTCCGCAAGCCCAAGTGGCACAAGCCGGTGCAACCGGCACATCCCAACGCCAGGGCATGCCGCATGCCCTGACCACTTCCGAGTAAGCCAACGATGTCTGATTACAAAGCTCCTTTGCGCGATATGCGCTTCGTACTCAACGAAGTCTTCCAGGTGTCCCGGCTGTGGGCCCAATTGCCTGGCCTGGCCGAAGTGATAGATGAAGAAACGGCCGCCGCGATCCTTGAAGAGGCTGGCAAAATCAGTGGCGAAGTTATCGCACCGCTGAACCGCAGCAGCGACGAACAGGGCTGCACCTGGAACAACGGCGCGGTCCAGGCACCGGACGGTTTTGTCGCGGCTTACCAGGCCTTCGCCGAAGGCGGTTGGGTGGGTGTTGGCGGTGATCCGCAGTTCGGTGGCATGGGCATGCCCAAGGCCATTTCGGCTCAGGTCGAGGAGATGGTCAACTCGGCCAGTCTGTCGTTCGGCCTGTACCCGATGCTGACCGCCGGTGCGTGCCTGTCGATCAATGCCCACGCCAGTCAGGAACTCAAGGAACGCTATTTGCCAAACATGTATGCCGGCTCCTGGACCGGTTCGATGTGCCTGACCGAGGCGCATGCCGGCACGGACCTGGGCCTGATTCGCACCCGGGCCGAACCTCAGGCCGACGGCAGTTTCAAGATCAGCGGCAGCAAGATTTTCATCACCGGCGGCGAGCACGACCTGACCGAAAACATTATCCATCTGGTACTGGCCCGGTTACCGGATGCGCCCGCCGGACCCAAGGGGATTTCGTTGTTTCTGGTGCCCAAGGTGCTGGTCAATGAGGATGGCTCGCTGGGCGAGCGCAACTCGCTGTCCTGCGGTTCCATCGAGCACAAGATGGGCATCAAGGCCTCCGCCACGTGCGTGATGAACTTTGACGGGGCGACCGGCTGGATCATCGATGCGCCGAATAAGGGCCTGGCGGCGATGTTCACCATGATGAACTACGAACGTCTGGGCGTGGGTATCCAGGGCCTGGCGCTGGGTGAGCGTTCGTACCAGAACGCCGTCGAATACGCCCGTGACCGTCTGCAAAGCCGTTCGCCGACGGGCGCGCAGAACAAGGACAAAGCCGCCGATCCGATCATCGTGCATCCGGATGTACGGCGCATGCTATTGACCATGAAGGCCTTGAACGAAGGCGGGCGGGCGTTCTCCAGCTACGTCGCCCTGCAACTGGACACCGCCAAGTACAGCGATGACGCAGCAACCCGCACCCGCGCCCAGGAACTGGTGTCGCTGCTGACCCCGGTGGCCAAGGCGTTCCTCACCGACATGGGGCTGGAAACCACGGTGCACGGCCAGCAGATCTTCGGCGGCCATGGTTACATCCGCGAGTGGGGCCAGGAGCAATTGGTTCGCGACGTGCGCATCACGCAGATCTACGAAGGCACCAACGGTATCCAGTCACTGGACCTGGCCGGGCGCAAAATCGTCGGCAGCGGCGGGGCGCTGTACCGGCTGTTCGCTTCGGAAATCCGCAACTTTACCGCCAATGCCTGCGCTGACCTCGGCGAGTTCACCAAACCGTTGAACGCCGCCGTCGACACCCTCGACGAACTGACCGCATGGCTGCTGGACCGAGCCCAGAACAACCCGAATGAAATCGGTGCGGCCTCGGTCGAGTACCTGCACGTGTTCGGCTACACCGCGTACGCCTACATGTGGGCGCGAATGGCCAAAACCGCCATGAGCACGCATTCCAAGGACGCTTTCTATGCCAGCAAACTGGCCACCGCGCGCTTCTACTTCGCCCGTCTGCTGCCGCGTATCCATTCGTTGAGCGCGTCGGCCAAGGCTGGCAGCGAATGCCTCTATCAATTGGATGCAGAGCAGTTCTGAGCCCACGTAATAAGGACCGGGAACCACAACCATGATGGCGACAAAAATAATTCCGCCCGCCGACGGCGCCTATGCCTATCCCTTGCTGATCAAGCAATTGTTGCTGTCCGGCGTGCGGTACGAGCCGGGCCGGGAAATCGTGTATGCCGACAAACTGCGCTACAGCTACCAGACGCTCAACCAGCGGATCCGCCGGCTGGCCAACGCCTTGACCGCTGCCGGCGTCAAGGCCGGGGATACGGTGGCCCTGCTCGACTGGGACAGCCATCGCTACCTGGAATGTTTCTTTGCCGTGCCGATGATCGGCGCGGTGCTGCACACCGTGAACATCCGTCTTTCGCCGGATCAGGTGCTCTTCACCATGAACCATGCCGAAGACGACCTGGTGCTGGTGCATGATGATTTCCTGCCTCTGGTCGAACAGATTCACGGACAGCTGAAGACCGTCAAAGGCTACCTGCAGCTCACGGACGACACAGCCACTCACACGTCGCTACCGGTGCTGGGGGAATATGAAAACCTGTTGTCCGGGTCGGCCGACCAGTACGACTTTCCCGATTTTGATGAAAACTCGGTCGCGACCCTTTTCTACACGACAGGCACCACAGGCGCCCCAAAAGGCGTGTATTTCACCCACCGCCAATTGGTCTTGCACACCTTGAATGCCGTCGGCACTTTGGGCGTCTATCAGGGGTTGCCGCTGCTGCGCTCCGATGATGTCTACATGCCGATCACACCGATGTTTCACGTGCATGCCTGGGGTGTGCCCTATGTCGCCACCCTGATGGGGATCAAGCAGGTTTACCCCGGCCGCTACGAACCCAACAGCCTGGTCAGGCTGTATCGAGAGGAGAAGGTCACGTTCTCCCACTGTGTGCCGACCATTCTGCAAATGATCCTGAGCTGTGAGGAAGCGCAACGGACTCGTTTCGATGGCTGGAAAATGCTCCTGGGCGGCAGCGCGCTGACGCTGGGAATTGCCAGCGAAGCGAGCGCCAAAGGTATTCAGGTGCACAGCGGTTACGGCATGTCGGAAACCTGCCCATTGCTGTGCCTGACTTACCTGCGTGATGAAGACCTCGAACAATCCACGCAAGCCCAACTGGCCACCCGCATCAAGACGGGCACGCCGGTGCCGATGGTCGACCTGAAAATCATCGATGCCAGTGGCAATGACGTTCCTCATGACGGTGAGTCCCTGGGCGAGATCGTGGTGCGCGCGCCTTGGCTGACTCAAGGCTATTTGAAGGAGCCCGAAAAGGGCGCCGAGCTGTGGCACAACGGCTGGCTGCACACCGGCGACATGGCCTCTATCGACGCTTTGGGTGGAGTGGAAATCAAAGATCGAATCAAGGATGTCATCAAGACGGGCGGGGAGTGGATCAGCTCCCTGGAACTGGAGAGCCTGATCAGCGAGCACCCAGCCGTCATGTCGGTCGCCGTCGTGGGCGTTGCGGACGAACAATGGGGCGAACGGCCGATGGCGCTGGTGGTGTGCGAGCCTGGGCAGTATCTCGACCGCAAGATTCTGGAGACGCACCTTCAAGGGTTTGTCGAGCGTGGCCGCATCAACAAATGGGCGATCCCCAAGCAGTTCAAGTTCGTCGCCGAGATCCCTAAAACCAGCGTCGGGAAGATTAACAAGAAGCTCATCCGGGAAAGTGAATTGGGCTGAAAAAGGTGCGGGGGGATGCTATGTCAGCCAGCGATGTTGGCTTGGGAGGACAGCACATCCAGACTCTGAGCGCGGGAGGTGCGAGGCGCAGCTTCCAAGGCAAAGGCGGTAATCCCGCATTCGGCCAGCTTGGCGATGGTTTCGTTAGTCGATTCGCGGTAAATGGATCAGCTCGTATGGCATTGGGTCGGTTTGGTCACCGGCCCAATGCGTTTTGCTGAATGGGGAGAAAGAAGAAATTGAATATTGCCACTGAGCTGATAATCGCCAAGAAAGTGTCTGGCGCCTCTTACACACCGCCGTACTGATACACGGTCGCACTCCAATACTGGCTGCCGTTACGTTTTTGGCGAACCCATCCGTCAGCCACCAGTTGATTGGCGATCATTCGATTCATAAAGCCATGACCGAGCAGCAGAACCGGTCCATCGCTGGCAAGGGACTGTAATCGTTTAGCTGCCGTGCTGGCGCGCATCCTCGTAGTGCCGGCGGATTCGACGTTGCGTGAGTAACCGCACAGCCATAAGACTCGAAGGATAAATGCCCAGGTAAACGGCGATAGCCGTGGCAGTTTCCAATGACCACAAGGTAGTTGTGCTTCGCAGAAAAGTGCGTCAACCAGTGCAGGCTTCAGGCCGAGCGCCTGGACGGAGGTCAGCGCACGAGGCGCGCTGCTTGAAACAATCACCGTGGCGGTTGCGGCGAGTTGCATACTGGCATGCGGGGCCGGGTGGTGGGTAATTTCGGATCGGTTGTATTGCTCGATCCAGTCTTTCATCTCGAGCGCTGAGATTTTGTCGGTTGCGGCCAGTTTTGGCTGGCCGTGACGCATCAGGATTATTTCCCTGTTCACAATTTTACGTCCTTGTTCTGGTGTGCGGTAAATGACCAAGAGGTGCGGTTTCGGGAGCTCAAGGTACGCCTCGCGTGCCAGCATAAAACCGCACAATGCGGCTCGAGATTATCGGCTTTGGGGCTAGACGGTAATCCCGTTTCCGAAAGTCAGTTGTCGACCATGACGGATGAGCTTTTTTTCTTCGAGGCCCGCGCACTGTGGTTTTCAAACCAGCCGTGATCACGGTACCACGCCACGGTGTCAGTGATTGTCAGCTCTAGCGCCCGGAAATTCAGGCCAAGTTCCTGTTCACTTTTGCGGTGGTTGAAACAGGTGCGGTCCTCCTCTCGTATCAACAGGCGCAACGTGGCCATGCTCAGCAGAATGGGCTTGCCGGTAAGGCGCGCATAGATCTCCTGCACAGCCGCCAAGGTGTATAGAAAGGGCAACGGTAGTTGTCGAACGGGTGTCTTGACGCCCGCGATACGTCCTAGAACAGGCACTAGCTGACGCATCGTCATATGCCGGCCCGCCGCGAGATAGCGCTCACCTCGTCGGCCATGTTTGGCGGCAGCAATCAGCACCCATGCCACATCACGGGCATCGACGACGGAGAAGCTGCCAGGGATCAGCCCGGGTAACTTGCCGTTCACGACATCATTGACCAACTGTCCTGAGGAGGTCGGGCCAATGTCGGCAGGCCCCCACATCCAACCGGGCAGGACCATGCAGGCATGCATCTCGGGATGTGCTTCCAGGAACGACAAGACGACACGATCGGCGAGGATCTTGCTGCGGTAGTAGTCATCCGCGTCGGCGTCGGCCCGCAGACATGTCTCATCGATGGACATGCCAGGTGCGCCGTCGAGCACAGCAATGGAAGACGTATGGATGAACCGTCGAATACCGGCGCGGTAAGCCTGGTGAATCAGGTCCCGCGTACCGGCGACATTAATCTTTTCGAGTTCCTTCCAGTGGCTGCCACCCTTGTAGTTATCGCGAAAGAACGCCGCGGTGTGAAACACCGTATCGCAGCCTTGCAGCGATGCTGCGAATGCGTCGACATCGGCCATGTCACCAACGACCAGCTCCACACCCGGCAAATTATTGAACTGCTGTTCACCTTCGGCTCTTGAGCGGACCAGGCCTTTGACCGTGTAGCCGCGAGCGACCAATTCACGCACCAGGTTGTTGCCCAGCAAGCCGGTTGCTCCAGTAACAAATGCGCTACGCATGGCTCAACCCTCACCCTGTTCGGCTAACGGCATCAACACCGCACTGTCGAAGAAGGCCTCTTCACGGATGGCCAGTCCGTTTCTGAAGGTGAAGTGTGCGGCGTAGTGCACGGTAATATGGCGTCCATGGGGTGGAATCACCCGGCCTGGCAGCACCAAGGGGGCGGTGAAGGTGCCGGTCAGGAAGGCAGTCAGCGCCAAATGATCGTCAGCGACCATGAATGGGGTGAAGGTCACTTGGGCATCAGGGAACGCTTCGAACAGCGCAGTCTCTCGTTTGCGCATGGATTCGCGACCGGTTTGAATCCCCATACCATCGAGGTAGATGAAGTCTTCGCAAACCAACGCAAGCATCGCCTCCACATCACGGCGATTGAAGGCTCTTGAGGCGCGTTCCGCATAGTCGTTGGGGCCAGTAGTCATACAATCCATTCCATTTGTTTCGAGGGCCTGTAGATATACCTTTGAGGCCTCTCCCGAAAAACAGCGACTACTGCATAATGGCTTTGCACATATGCAGACCAGGGAGGACAGGACGCATGGCGTTGCAAGCAAATTGGGACGATCTTCGTCTGCTGTTGGCAGTCTCGCGGCGTGGCAGCTTTCTTCAAGCTGGCCAGTTGCTGGGTATCGCGGCGTCTACCGTGTCCCGCCGCCTGACCCAACTTGAGGTCGCACTGGGCGAGCCACTCGTTGAGCGGGGCGTTGAAGGATGCTGGTTGACCTCGCGGGGCCAATCCCTCGTGGAAGTTGCCCTGGCTGCTGAAGCTGGCTTGAGACGTCAAACCGCGGCTGGCATATCCGAGCTACACACAGAGCTATTTGGCAGTGTCCTGGTCAGTGCAGGAGAGGGGTTCTCGTCTTGTGTGCTGGAAGCCGCGAGTCGCTTCACTTCTCTGCACCCACGTTGTTCGGTGGAGCTGATGGTAACAGCCGACTTTCACAAGATCGTCCGCGGCGTGGCAGACATTGCTGTACGTACAGCTCATCTGGGTGAGCCGTCGCTGATTTATCGACCAATAGGCCGGCTCGCCTACGGTGTCTTCGCTGATGCAGGTTATCTGAAGCGGTTTCCAGGGGTGACCCCGGCCACTGCGGTCAATATTGCCTTGCTTCCCCCGCTGGACATGTTGCCGCAAATGCGTGCGGCAAAGGCCGGTGGTCTGGACCGCGCGCAGATCTGCGTGAACTCGTTCACCGTGCAGCTCGAATCGGTGAGGCGAGGTATGGGGGTGGCCGTGCTGCCCCGTATATTGGCGAAGGATCTGATCGGGTTGTTCCCGGATCTCCACCTTCCAGATATGGAGGTCTATCTGGTGACCCGGCCTCAGGCATTGAAACAGGCTCACATCAAATGTTTTTTTGCCATCCTGGAGCAGGTGCTGCTTGAAACCCTGTCCATGGAAAATGTCGAAGGTTACCTCTTAGGGGGACCACTTCCGATAGTGTAGTGTTGGAGCTACAAAGGATGTTCCAGGCTTTTCGTTTCTTTCCAGGATGGATGTTTACCCAATGCTCAAGTTCAATGCTCATCTCGGTTTTCAATTCAATGAGGTGCCTTTTCTTCAACGCATCGAAGCCGCCGCTGCCGCTGGATTTCGGGCGGTGGAGTTTCCGTCGCCCTATGAATTCGACGCCAGTCTCCTGGCCGACCACTTGGCTCAATACGCTCTTCCTCTGATTCAGTTCGCCGCACCGTCGGGTGTCACTAAAGGCATTGCTGCCCTGCAAGGCAAGGAAGAAGAGTTTCGCGCTGGCCTGGTCCAGGCCGCCAGTTATGCAAAGGTGCTGGCTTGTTCGGATGTCCACATCATGTCTGGAATTACGACGCAGGATGAGGCTGCTCTTATCTTCGGGAGCAACCTGGAGTATGCAGTCAAGTACTTCGAGGATCAGGGGTTGCGGCCCCTTATCGAAGTGATCAGTTCGAAGGAGATGCCGAGTTATTACATGTCTGACTTCAGCAGGGCGCAACAGGTGCTGGAGACCTTTCCGAGTGTTGGGCTGATTCTCGATCTTTACCATGCCCAGCTTTTGACCCGAGACGCAGCAGATGTTCTGGCTCGATTTTATGACCGAACTGTCCATGTGCAAATTGCTGACTATCCGGGTCGTCACGAACCGGGAACGGGGAGCATCAACTTTGCTGCCTTGTTCGCGGCGTTGGAGCAGCGTGGCTACCCAGGATGGATCGGGTGTGAATACCGTCCTTCCGGCTCTACCGCTGCGAGCCTTGACTGGATTAAGCAGCTAAGGACTTAGCACTTGTGGGCGTAAAGATTTATGGAACGACCATGTGCTTGTCCGGATGATGAGCTCTCAGCCGATCCTCCAGTGCGGGGCATTCGCCACCCCGCCCGGATCTTTTACCAGCGCACCCGATGCGCCAACCGAAAATACCCCGGTTTAGCGTCACCCTTCGACGGCCATGCGCGTGGCCAAGCCTGCGAGGACCGTCCCCATCAGCCAGCGCTGCACGGTCTGCCACACGGGCCTGTTTGCGAGAAATGTCGCAATGGAGCCAGCCATGACGGCAATCAGGGCGTTGACGCTCACGCTAATGACGATCTGCGTAAAGCCCAGCACGATGGATTGCGCCAGCACGCTTCCGTGGTCGGTGGGGTCGATGAATTGGGGCAGCAGCGACAAATACATGACCGCGATTTTGGGATTCAGCAGGTTGGTGACAAATCCCATCATAAACAGCTTGCGCGGGCTGTCCTTGGGCAGGTCTCGTACCAGGAACGGAGAACGGCCGCCGGGCTTGACCGCTTGCCAGGCCAGGTAGAGCAGATAGAGCGCGCCGCCGAGTCGCAGGGCGTCATACGCATAGGGAACCGCCAGGACCAGGGCTGTGATGCCCAATGCGGCGCAAAACATATAAACGACGAAACCCAACGCCACGCCACCGAGGGAAATCAGTCCGGCCATTCGTCCCTGGCAGATCGATCGCGAGATGAGATAGATCATGTTCGGGCCGGGAGTCAGCACCATGCCGAGTGAAATCAGGCCGTAGGCAAGCAGGTTGGACAGTTCGGGCATGGCGTAACTCCTAAAGGAAGAGATAACGAATTGGAAGCTCCGCTAAATCTGTATAAAACGGTTTTCGCGATCTCTGAGGTATGCACCTGGATGGAGCGGACGATAGTAGGGCGGCCAAAGGGAGCGCGTTAGATACAGATTGACTAACAAAACGTCATACAGCGAAGCTCTCCGGCAGGGTGCCAGCGGCCGTCTGGCGACCCACCTTGAACCATGCGGCGTACAACGCCGGGACGAAGAAAATCGTCAGCAGCGTCGCCACGGTAAGGCCGCCCATGATCGCAATTGCCATCGGTCCCCAGAACACACTGCGCGTTAGCGGGATCATTGCGAGCACGGTAGCCAGCGCCGTCAGCATCACCGGACGGGCTCGGTGAATGGCGGCATCCAGAACAGCATTCCACGGGTCACGCCCTTCGGCGATCTCGATTTGTATTTGATCGATCAGGATCACCGCGTTCCGCATGATCATGCCACCCAGTGCGATGATGCCCAGGATCGCGACGAAGCCCAGCGGCGACTGGAACACCAGCAGCGCCGGTACCACACCGATCAGGCCCAGCGGTGCGGTCAGCACCACCATCCACATGCGAGAGAAGCTCTGCAGTTGCAGCATGAGCAGCAGCAGGATGCTGATCAGCATCAGCGGAGCCACCGCCAGCAGTGCCTTGTTGGCTTTGTCACTTTCCTCCACCGCGCCGCCCACGTCGATGCGGTAGCCCGATGGCAGCTTCGCTTCGATATCCTTAAGCAACGGCTGGATCTCCTGCGTCACCGATACACCTTGCTCACCATCCTTCACGTCGGCACGCACCGTGATCGCCATGTCACGGTTGCGGCGCCACAACACCGGCTCTTCCAGCCCAGAGCGCACCTGTGCGACTTGCGACAGTGGCACCACCGTGCCTTGGCGCGTGTAGAGGTTGATGTCTTTCAATGTATCGAGGCTCAAGCGTTCCTCTGGCACGGCACGGGCCACGATGTCGATCAGGTCCTCGCGCTCACGCAGCTGCGACAGGGTGGCGCCGTTCATCACGGTCTGGGTCGCCAGCGACACGTCGGCCGGCGTGAGGCCAAGCGCGCTCGCCTTGTCCTGATCAAGCTCGACCTTCAGCGTGCGCACCGGGTCGTTCCAGTCGAGCTGGAGGTCGCGCACCTTCGGGTTGGCCCCAACCACCTTCTCTACGTCGCGGGCAATCTGGCGCACCACCTGGGTATCGGGGCCTACGACGCGGAACTGCACCGGGTAGCCGACAGGCGGCCCCAACTCGAGGCGGGTCACGCGCACCCACGCCTGCGGGAATTGTTGGTCAGCCGAGGCCACCAGCCGCGCACGTACTCGCTCGCGTGCATCCAGATCCTTGGTCATCACAACGAACTGGGCAAAGCCAGGATTCGGCAGCTCGGGGTTGAGCGAGAGATAGAAGCGCGGTGCGCCAGCGCCGGTGTAGGCGGTATAGAAACGCACGTCCTCGTCTTTCGCCAGGATCTCCTCCATGTGCTTGACCTGCTCGGTCGTCGCGGCGAACGAGGCGCCTTCCTTGACGCGCAGGTCAATGACCAGTTCAGGACGCGAACTGTTGGGGAAGAATTGCTGCGGCACTAGCTTGATACAGGCCAGGGCAAGCACCAGAGCACCAAACGTCGCACCGATGACCACCCAGCGGCGCTCTATGGCGGCGTCGATCAGGCGGCGCAGGTTGCGGTAGAACTTCGTATCGTACATATCACCATGCTGGTGCTTGCCCAAGTCGTTGGGCAGCATCTTGACCGCCAGGTACGGCGTGAAGATGCCGGAACAGATCCACGAGAACAGCACCGCGGCGCCGACGATCCAGAAAATGCCACCCGCGTACTCGCCGGTGGTGGACTTCGAGAGGCCGATCGGCAGGAAGCCCACGACGGTGATCAGCGCGCCGGTCAGGCGCGGCATCGCGGTGGACTGATAGGAGAAGGCGGCCGCCTTCACGCGGTCCATGCCGGTTTCCATCTTCGCCACCATCATCTCGATGGCGATGATGGCGTCATCCACCAGCAATCCCAACGCGATAATCAGCGAGCCGAGCGAGATGCGTTCGAGGTTCCAGCCCATCGCCAGCATCACCAGCGCCACGCCGCCCAGCACCAGCGGCACCGTGGTCGCGACCACGAGGCCGGCGCGCCAGCCCAGGCTGGCGAGGCTCACCGCGATCACGATGATCAGCGCCTCGGCCAACGCGCGCCCGAAGTCCAGGATTGCATCCTTCACCGTGGTTGGCTGGTCGGCCACGAGTTCCAGCTCTACGCCATGTGGAAGCTCCGACTGGATCTTGGCGACTGCTGTGTCCATCGCCTTGCCGAGGTCCACGATGTTGCCGTCGCTGGTCATCGTAATGCCGAGCATCAGCACTGGCTGGCCGTTGTGGCGCACCGTGTAGGTCGGCGGATCCTCGAAGCCACGGGTAACGGTCGCGATGTCGCCGAGCTTGATCAGCCGACCGCCTGCAGCGATGGGCACGTTGCGGATAGCCTCTTCGCTGACGAACTGGCCGCTTACGCGCACCATGACACGGTCGCCGCGGGTGTCGATCTGGCCTGCGGGCAACATGGCGTTCTGGCTCTTGAGGCTTTCGGCAATGGCCAGCGGTGTGATGCCCAGCGCTGCCAGGCGCTCGTGCGAGAACTCGACGTAGATACGCTTTGCCTGCTTGCCGATGAGATCGATCTTCTTGACCATCGGCACCTTCAGCATCTGGCGCTTGATGTCCTCGGCCGCGTCCGACAGATCGGCGTGACCGACGCCGTCGCCCTTGACCGCGTACATCAGGCCATACACGTCGCCGTATTCGTCGTTCAGGATCGGGCCGATCACGCCGTCAGGCATCTCCAGGCTCAGGTCGTTGAGTTTCTTGCGCGCCTGGTACCAGGCCTCGCGCTGGTCAGCCTTGGAAGTGCCGCCGCGTACGGTGAGCGTCATGCCGGCGTAGCCTTGCCGCGCGTAGGTGACCACCTTTTCGAAGTTGTCGATCTGCTCGAATTTTTTCTCCATGCGGTTGAGGACCTGGTCCTGCATCTGCTGGGCGGTGGCGCCCGGCCAGATGACCATGGCGGTCATGGAGGGCACGGAAAAGTTCGGATCCTCGAGCTGACCGAGCCGGGTGAAGCTGAAGGCGCCGGCCACTGCGACAATGAGGAGCATGAACAGGACGATGGCGCGATGGCGCAGCGCCCAGTCGGTGAGGTTCAGGTTGTTCATCGGGCGGCCTGCTGCGTGGTGTTTGCGTCAATAATCGCCGCGCCGGGAAGCGCGACCTTCAGTCCGGATGCCATCTTCTGCACCCCGGCGGTGACGACCAATGCGCCGGCCTGCGGCCCGGAGACGAGCACCTCGTCGTTGCGGTAGCCCAACACCGCCACCTGCACCAGTTCGACGACGCCTACCGGATCCTTGCCCACGGGCGTGACCACCCACAGCGCAGGCTGGCCGCCGCTTTGCGTCAGTGCCGTGGCTGGCACCGCTGCCACCGAGACACTGGTCATCACGCGCTCGGCCGTTACCGTGGCAGTGGCGCCCAGCGGCAGCGCCTGCATCGGTTTGAGCCGCGCACGATAGGTGCGCGTTTGCGCCGCTGCCTGCGGCGACAGCTCGCGCAGCGTGACATCGAAGATCTCGTTCGGTGCACTGGCCAGCGAGGCCTTGAAATGCGCCTCCTTGAAGACGGACAGCTGATCCTCGGGCACATCGATGACGATCTCGGATTCATCCGGATTCGCGATCGATACAACCGGTTGGCCCTCCGGAACGACCTGCCCGGTCTCAAAGCGCACAGCCGTGACGACGCCGCTACGCGAAGCGCGCAGCACGGTGTACTTGAGCCGGTTGCGCGCGAGCTCGAGCTTTCGCGCCTCGGCTTCAGCGGTTGCATGCGCGGTCTGGGCATTTGTATGTGCGCGCTCGTCGTCGGCCGCACTGACCGAGCCGTCAGCCTTCAGTGCAGTCAGGCGTTGGCGGTCCGAGTCGGCCTGGCGCGTCTGCTCGACGGCAACCGTCCACTGTTGTCGCGACGCTTGCTCAGCGAGGCGGTAGTCGCTGTCATCCAGCACAGCCAGGATGCTGCCTTCGCGCACAAACTGGCCGACATCGACGTTGCGCTGGGCGACTTTACCGCCCACGCGGAAGGCCTGGTCGACTTCATGTCGCGACTGTACGGTGCCCACGTAGCGACTGATGTCGCGGGCATTGTCGTAGCTGATTTCAACGGTGCGTATCGGTCGTGGTGCCTGAACGGTCGGCTGGTCCGGGCTGCACGCGGACAGCATGACGGCTACGGCCAAAGCGCCGGCCGCAGTAAGGGAGGTTTTCAAGGCGGTTCCTCTTTGAAAAAGGCAGTTTCTTAAGAAAGTGGTGGCCGGTCGGCTTTGGTGGCTGCGGTGGGAGTGGCGGGTTGTTCGAACACCTGCCAGCCCCCGCCCAGTGCCTTATAGAGCTGCACGCTATCGAGCAGCAGTCGGGTGTTGCTGTCGTTGGCGCTCATGCGCACCGACAAGCGCGCCCGTTGCGCGTCCAGCAGCGGCAACAGGTCGATTTGTCCCCTGTCGTAGAGTGACTGCGCGTGGCTCAGCGCTGCTTCCGCAGACTCGGTGGCCGACTGCAACGACTGGGCGCGCTGGCGCTCTTGCGTCTGCGTGACGAGGGCGTTCTCCACGTCCTCGAGCGCGCGCACAATGCCGTCCTCGGCGCGCAGTAGCGCCTCACGCTGGCCGCTCTCGGCGACCTCGTTGATCGCGCGCGTGCGCCCGGCGTTGAAGAGCGGCATGGTGAGCAGGGCGGCTACGTTGGTGAAGCGTGCGGCGCCCAGATCCAGACCGTTCAGCTCAAGGCCCTGACGGCCGTAGGATGCACCGAGGAAAAGCCGCGGAAACCACTCGGCCGCGGCTTGTTTACGGCGCGCATTGGCGGCATCGAGCTGCGCCATCAGCGCCAATACATCAGGCCGACGCTGTAGCAGGGTGGCGGGCTGGCCTTGGCGTGCCTCGGGCGCCACCGCGTTGCCACGGGAGGGCTGGATGCTCGTGGCATTAAAAGCCTGGTCACCGATCAGTACCGCGATGCGGTGACGCGATACGGCTGCCAGCGTCTCCAGCGGTGGGATCTGCGCGCGCGCCGATGCGGCATCGGTTTGTGCGCGCTCGACATCGAAAGAGGTCGCCAACCCTACACGGTGGCGCGCATTAACCAGGCGCAGTGTTTCGTCCTGCGCCGTCGAGATCGCGCGCAATGTTTCGGCCTGGCGCAGCGCACCAACCAGCGTGAAGTAGTTGCTGGCGACATCGCTCATCACCAGCAAACGCACGCCGCGTACGCCGTCCTCAGCGGCCAGTGCCTCTGCTTCGGCGGCTTGCGCGCCAGCGCGCAGGCGTCCGCTCAGGTCGAGTTCCCACGAAACGTCCAGGCCTGCACCCACGGTCCTGGTATCTGGATAACCCTGCTTCTTGGCAGAGCTGTAGCCGCTGCTACGGTCGGAGCCGGAGGCGGACATTCCGACACTCGGAAAGAGCCAGGAGTTACTGATCGTCTCACCGGCGCGAGCGGTACGCACGCGTTCGGCGGCTATCTTGACGTCACGGTTCTCGTTCATCGCGCGGCGCACCAGATCCGTCAGCACCGGGTCGTTGAACGTCTTCCACCACGCGGCTTCGGGTTCCATCTCGGAGGCCGTGCTTGCGGCGAACCTGACCGGCAGGTCTACCGACGGCTTGGCGACCTCTGTGGAACAACCGGTCAAGACCAGAGCGAAAGACGCGGCGAGCGCCGCGCCCACGACGACGCCGAGCAGGCGTTCGGCATGTTGCAGGGGCGTCTGCCCGGCGTAGCGGGTCAATGGATGGGAGGTTGGAAGTCGCGGCATCGGATTGGACTCGTGTAGATTCGAGATTGCATCAGCGTAGGGCCCGGTGTGCGCGAAGTCGTCAGCGAAACGTCGCCGTTCGGTCGCCATATCGAGCGCTCATTCATGTTGGAGGCGTCACTCGCCGTCGGTATCTGCCACGTGTTCGTGGGCCGCCGACGTGAGGTCCGAGTCAATCGACTCCAGTAACTCATCGGCGGACGAAAACTCGCGTTGACGCCCGGTGACCAGGTTTTCAAGGCGGCCCGAGAGGGCGCCGGGCGTGGCATCGCTACGCAGCTTCACGACGTACGAGCGGCGGTTCGGGTACTTGGATTCAGGGTTCAGACTCATCACAGACCAGGGGGCAAGAAAGTTCGACGACAGCGTAGGCCGTCCCCAGGGGCGAGTCGTAAGCGAAAGGTCAGACTTCGGTCGGGACCGTGGAGCTCCCTCAGAAATTAATGCCAGTCAGTTAAGCCCGCTCCCACAGGTCTGTGCCCTTAACTCGTCAATCAGACTTTGCCGCCTGAAGCAGCGAGCGCGCTCGTTTCATCAGCTCGGTTCCATCCGTTTCGGGCAACTGGTCAAGCAGCACCGCCAGGGCCTGGCGGTCCTCGGCCGTGGCGTCGTGGTGCCCACACAGTTCGACTAACGCCTGCAGCTCCAGCCACGGAGCTTCCTGGGCGCGCGCCTCCTCAATCGCACGCCGCACCGCGGTGCTGCCGTCATCGAGCCGGCCCTGCATCCGCGCAATCGATGCCTCCAGCAGCAACAGTTGCGGCAGGTACACGCGCTCGCCCAGTTCTTCCCCCATCCGTAGGGCTTCCTGTAGCTCGACTTGCGCAGCATCGCAATCACCCGCCAGCAGCAACGCTTCGGCGGCGTAGCCGAGCACCTCGCTGGCACCGGAGCGCATGCCGAGTCCGGTGTGTTCTTCATAGGCCTCGCGGATGTTGCGGTAGCCGTCGCGCGGTGCGCCGTTGCGCGCGTCGGCCCAGCCGCGCCACCAGCGGCAAGCTGTGCGTCCCAGTGCGAGCGAATACTCGTCGACCAGCGTCTGCATGTCGTCGGCCAGCGCTGCCACACGTACAGGGTTCCCCATCCGCACCTCGATCAACACCTCCTGCCAGGTGGCGACCAGCCAGGTCATAGGCTGGCGAAGCGTTTGTGCGCGGGTCCGCGCCTGCTGCATGTGAGCCCGGCCTTGCTCAACCAGGCCAGAACGCACAAGTTCTATGGCCAACATGCCGTGCAGCATGACCTGAGGATCGGCCGCGAAGATCTCGTTAGCGCCGATGTCTAGCGGTTCGGCGATTGCGAGTGCGCGCTCCAGCCAGCGGCGGGTCGCCTGCGTGCGTCCCTGGAGATGATGCACCTCGCCCTGCACGATGCACGCCACCAGCATGAGCGCTGGATCGTTTGCCTCGGACGAGAGGGCTTCGGCGCGCTCCGCTACCGCCAGCGCCTGCGTATAGTCGCCGCGCAGACCGAGCAGATAGCCGAATCCATGCAGCAGGCGACCGCGCATCGGATGCTCGGGTACATCCGCCAGCAACGTGTAGGCGCGTTCGAACGCGTTCCTGGCTTCGCTGCCGACACCGAGTGTGTGGAAAGCCGACACGCCCTGCAGCGTGGCCAAGGTGATTTCGAGCGTATCGCGCTCTATCCCTTTTGGCGCTTGGCGCAGCAGGACCATCGCGCGCTCAGTGAGGCCGATGCACAAGGCCGGGCTGAAGTGCAGCAGCGCGGCTTCCGCGGCCTCGGCGTAATAGCGCAGCGCGGTCATCGGCTGCCGGGCCCGGTCGAAATGCGTCGCCAGCTCCGAGGCCGCAACCGGCACACCGGCCGTGCGCTCGCGTTCGAGCGCAGTGCCAACCTGGCGATGAAGGTGGGTGCGCAATGAGCGCGGCGTGCGGTCGTACAGTACCTGGCGGAAGAGGGCATGCCGGAACGAGTAGGGTAGCTCCATCGCCTCTTCAAGTTCGGTGGCCCGCGACTGTGTGAGCCATACCTGCTCGCGCACCAGTTCCTCGCAGGTGTCGGCCACAGAAGCGAGGTCGCGCTCGAGGGCCAGCGAAACTGTCTCGACCCGGAATTCGACTCCGCATACCGCTGCCGCCGAGAGCAGCGTGCGCTGCTCCGGCCCGAGCTTGCTGATGTAGTGATCAATGATGGCCGCGAGGTTCTCGGGAACCGCCATTCCCGCCAGCCGGGCCTCGATGGTGGCGTCGTCGTTCGTGGCGTCCATCACCTCACTGATGACTGACGATACGAACAGCGGCACACCGTCGGTGCGCTCGTGCAGGGCACGCACGAAGGCTTCATCGCGGGCCAGAGAGGTCGAACGCAGCGCGACATAGTCAGCGACTTCGGTTTCCGAGAATGGATCGAGCACCACTTCCTCGCACAGACGTTGCAGGCGCAGTTCGTGGCGCAACGAGTTGAGCGGATGATCGAGCGCCACCACCTCGGCGACGCGGAAGCTCGCCAGCCACATAAGCCGCGCGCGGCCACGTCGCCGCGCCACATAGTCGATGAGCTGGACCGTCGCCCGATCGCTCCAGTGCAGGTCTTCGGTTATCAGCAACAGCGGCTGCTGCTCGGTGTAGCGGTCCAGCAACTCACCCATTTCCCGCAACATGCGGTCCGGACCGATGCCGGCAAGCTCGCGCCGCAACGCGTCTCGCTCTTGCGCGGTGCTCAGCCACGGCAGTTGCAGCAGCCAGGTCGGCGCCACGGCGCGCAGCAGCGCCGGCAGGGCGGGGTCACTGCGGCACAGATCGGCCAATGCCTCCAGCACCGGCAGGTACGGCTCGCCGGTGCCGTGGTGCTCCACGCAATGACCGCGTGCGCAGGCGATGCCGCCAAGGCTGGCGAGGAAATGCTCGATCAATGTGGTCTTGCCAATCCCCGGTTCTCCGGCAAGCCAGACCACTGCACGTTGCCCGTTGTAAGCCCGCTCCCACGCCTGTTGCAGTCTTGAGAGCTTGTCGGTGCGACCAATGAATGGCGGCGACGGATACGCATCGGCCGCTGGCACCGTTGCGGGTGCCGACGGCATCGAAGGTGCAGGGGAGGGCGTGGCGATGAAGCGATAGCCGCGCCGCGACACTGTCTCAATGAAGCGAGGCTGCCTGGGGTCGTCGCCCAGCACCTTGCGCAGATCGCTGATGGCCGTCTTCAGCACTGAATCGCTGACGAACCGATGCCCCCACACGGCATCAAGCAAGGCATCTTTGGTCACCAGCGATCCAGGCTGGCGCGCAAGTACGCACAGCAGAGTGAAGGGCGTTGGCGCCAGCGCCACGGTTTCTCCGTTACGCAGCAAGCAGGCGTTGGCCTCGTCGAGCTCGAACTCGACGAAACAGAGCTGGACTGGGTTCGGATGGGGCTGCGGACGCGCCACGTTGGATTCCTGAAGACAAAAACATAGTTTCTAGCACTGGACCATTACTCCAATAACAACGCTGATCTGCTCAGAAGCCAAGCCTCACCGGTCGGAAACTGGCCCTCGGCATAGCCCACATGACCTCATCACGGTGCGGTAATGGTCCAGAAATACTATTGACGAAAATTTCAATATTGAAATATGTCTCAATTTTACATACCTTCACCTTGCCTGACGATGAGATCTCCACGTCTCACGACTTCAATCACAACAAGGGCTCGAGATGAACAACAACAAGAAAGGTACCGAACTGCCTCCCATCGCCGTCGATGTGCTGGTCGTCGGTAACGGTCCGGTAGGGGCGACAATCGCGGCGCTGCTCGGCCGCCATGGGGTCAAGACACTGGTATTGGACAAGACCCATGAGGTCGTACTAATGCCCCGCGCCATCGCTCTGGACAACGAGGCGCTTCGCATCCTGCAACTCGCCGGATTGTCGGAAGATGCTTTCGAGAAGATCGTTATCCCTGAAGTGAAGATGCACTCTCCGGTCCTCGGGCAATTCAGTCGGGCCAATACCGCCGGGTGCATCGACGGCCACCCCAAACTGGTGACTTTCTATCAACCCGACCTCGAACACGCGATGCGTAAACAGGTCTCTGGGCTGAAGTCTGTGACCAGCCTGGGTGGCTTCGAGCTCGAGAATCTGGTCGAGGAATCGGATTGTGTCGTCGCCTCCGTGCGGGACCAGGACGGCCATCTGCATTACATTCGCGCCCGATATCTGGTCGGTGCGGATGGTGCAAGCTCCAGGGTCAGGGCCTTGATCGGCCAGGAATTCGAAGGACAAACCTATGCAGAGGATTGGCTGATTGTCGATGCCAAAAACCGGCATAAGTCAGCCATTGATCACGTTGAGTTTCTCTGTGATCCACGGCGCCCGACGCCGCACATGCCCGCGCCCGGCGGAAGGGAGCGTTGGGAGTTCATGCTACATCCAGGCGAATCCCGGGAAGAGCTGGAAAGCCCGGAAAGCATAGCCCGGCTGATTGCCCCATGGGTCAATCCGCAGGAACTGGAAATCGAGCGCAAGGCGGTGTATCGATTCCACGCGCGTTGCTGCAACAGATTCAGCAAGGGGCGAACTTTTCTTGTCGGGGATGCAGCCCACATCACCCCCCCCTTTGTCGGGCAAGGTCTCGTAGCGGGACTTCGAGATGGCGCCAACCTTGCCTGGAAACTGGCTTGGGTCCTTCACGGCCAGGCCGCACCGTCAGTACTCGATACCTATGACGTAGAGCGTCGCCCCCATGCCCAGGCGATGATCAATCTGGCAAAACTCATGGGCCGTCTGGTGATGCCGAGAAACAAAGTCGCCGCTTTCTTCATCCACGGAATGATGCGCGCGCTGGCGTTGACTCCCGCTTCCAGAAAGTACTTCGAGCAACTGGACATCAAGCCGAAGAACATCTTCAAAGACGGTTTGTTCGTGCAGCATCGTCGTGGCGACAAGCTGGTTCGTGGCAGTCTGTTTCCCCAGGCCTGGGTTCGCAACACGCAACAGCAGATCCAACTGAGCGACGATGCTCTTGGACACAACCTGACCCTGGTCGGATTCGGTGTTGACCCGTTGTCACTGCTGAGCGCTGCCGAGGTCTTTTCCTGGACAAAGACGGGCGGTCACTTCTTGCAGATCGGACCCTGCGGTCAGCGCTCCGACGGCGCTTGCGACTTCATCGAAGACCTGAACCATGACATCCTGCCGCTGGCTGCCAAAGGCACGCTCGTCGCGATCCGCCCTGACCGTATCATCATGCACCACGCTCCCGGCACAGAAGCAGGCTGCCTGGTTCGAGACTGCCTGATGCTGATGGGTAGCACCGATTCCACTGCCGATAGCGTTTCCATTACCATCAACGAGCCTCCTCGATTAAGAGCGTGAAGATGCCTTCCCCCACTTTTCCTTCAGAAGCAACTGAGCAAGAGCCTCTCACTCGGGGCCACAAGAAGCGTGAACGCACCCGTCGCGGCCTGGTGGATGCGGCATTGCGTCTTGTCGCGCGTAAGGAGGTGGGGGAGATTGCACTGCTCGATGTCGCCTCGGAGGCCGCGGTATCCAACGGCACCATCTACAACTATTTTCGAACGCGCGACGAAGTACTCGAGGCGGTTGGCATCGCCATGGCGAGCGAGTTCTCCGATGCCATTTCCGCCCTGAGTTCGGACGTGCATTGCGGTGCACAGCGGCTTTCGATTGGTGTGCGCATGTTCGTATGCCGAGCCGCGTACGACCATCAATGGGCCAACGCACTGCTGCGTATTATCCATTCCGATCAAGCCATGCGTTCGCGCCTGGCTGCTCATGTGCTGGGCGATCTGCGTGAAGGTCTGCACGCGGGGACTTTCGCTTATGAGGACGAAGGGATCGCCCTGGACATGGTCGTATCGTGCACAACCGGCGCCATGCGCTCGGTTGTCGAAGGGCGTGTGGTGGCGGAGCATGACCAGCGGGTCGCCGAGATGATTCTCAAGGCTCTGGGCGTAACACCTGCCAGAGCCAAGAGAATCGCGGGTAAGCCGCTACCCTAGTCCTGATGTCATCCTCGGCCGGCTAAGCCCGGCCAATCCATTGCCGATAGTTCTTCGCTTGGCGACGAGAATTCAACTGATTGCCGATCAATGCCATGAGTGGCGACGTCCTGGGTTTTGTCTGTTTGCCTTGGCTCAACAAGCCGAGTTGCTTCTTGATCACCGACGCCACTGCAAGCGATGCCAGCGCCTTATTCTTCCAGCGGACGACGATGGGCTCCACTTCGGTGTCTTGACCTGCCATCCACTGGCTTGGCAGGGCCGGCTCGATTGCCAGCGCAGTGGCAAGTCCGACCATCGACACCGAGCTGCTCACCACTCGCTCCGCGACCTCCTTTCTGCGCACGCCGCCGGTGACCATCAGCGGCATGCGCGCTATTTCTCCTATTTTTTCCGCACACTCGAGAAAATACGCTTCTCGAGCCAAGCGGCTGCCATCGCGGGTTTGCCCCTGCATCGCCGGGCTTTCGTAGCTGCCACCGGACAACTCGACCAGATCGACCGCCTTGGCGTTGAGCATTTCCACCACCCGAGCCGCATCCTCGGCATCGAAACCGCCGCGCTGAAAGTCCGCGGAATTGAGCTTCACAGCGACGCAAAAGATCGGTGCCACTCGCAGGCGTATTGCGTCGATGGTTTGCAGGAGAATCTGCGCACGATTTTCCAGGCTGCCACCCCAGCGGTCGCTACGCCGGTTGGTCAAGGGCGAAAGGAACTGGCTGAACAGGTAGCCATGCGCGGCATGAATCTCCACGCCAGTGAATCCGGCGCGCTCTGCCAACACCGCCGCTTGGGCATAGCGCTCAATCAGCTCTTCGATCTCCTGCTCATTCAAGGCCCTGGGCGGCACAAAAGCTTTTGACAGTCCGGGGATATCGACCGCAACTGCGGAGGGGCCCCTTGCCGGTTGTCCCATTGAAGCCAATAGCTGCCGCCCTGGATGATTGATTTGCATCCAGGCCTGGGCCCCGCGGCTGCGGCAAGCATCGGCCCATAACCTGAATTTGCCCAGGTTCCGATCGTCCTCAAGCACCACACCAGCCGGTCCGGTCAAGGCGTGACGGTCAACCATGACGTTGCCAGTGATGATCAGGCCGGCCCCACCGTCCGCCCAACGGCGATAAAGCTTAACCAGCGCTTCCCCTGGAGCGTGATCCTCATTGGCAAGATTCTCCTCCATGGCAGCCTTGGCGATTCGGTTTGGAATCACCGTGCCGTTGGGCAATCGAAGCGGTTTGAAGAGCTTTGAGCCGGTCATGTTCTGTCCTTCAGCTAATAAAAATTCGGCCAACATAATTGAACACTAGTGTTCAATTATGTCAATGTGCAGGACTTTTATTGACCCGATGACATCGGTCATAGCGTCCATATTGTTAGGTTAATGGTCGGTTTTCGGACAGAAAGTCCAACATGCTAAAAAATAGTGTTGACGTAAAATGAACACGAGTGTTCAATAGATCCATAAGGTAATCCTGGAGAGAGAACCGTGGAATCCCTAAATCCAACACAGCGCCGCATTCATCAAGCCGCCTTTCGCCTGTTCGCTGAAAGAGGCACCTCGCAAGTGAACATTCTTGACCTCGCACAAGAGGCAGGCGTGGCGCGCGGAACGGTCTATAGCAACATCGACAGCATGGAAAGCCTGTTCGAGGCGGTCGCCAGCCATCTCGCGAAGGAGATGCATGAGCGCGTCAACAAGAGCTTCAATTCCCTCTCTGATCCGGCTCAGCGCCTTGCCAATGGCATTCGATTGTTCATTCGTCGAGCGCACGAAGACTCCCAGTGGGGGGCCTTCATACATAAATTCGCCATGAGCAATTCTTCGTTGCGCGAAATGTTCAGCAGCCAAGCGACGACGGATCTTCTGAGCGGGCTGTCCAGTGGACGGTACACGTTTGAAAAGGAGCAATTGCTCTCTGTACTGACGCTGATATCGAGCAGCGTTCTCGGCTCGATTTTCCTGGTGTTGGAAGGGCACAGAACGTGGCGCGAATCGGGCTCTGACACTGCCGAGCTGGTGCTGCGGGCATTGGGAGTGCCGCCAGAGGAGGCTCGTGCGCTGGCGACCACAGAGTTGCCGGCACTTCCTTCTATCGACTGAGTTAGTTAACCGACTCAACCAGACATCCCTGGATTTTCAGGGGTGCGGGGACGGCTTTACCCTGAAAACCCGGAAAACAAGAACAATGACCCACAAAAATGAAATGCCCCGGTTAGCCACACTACAACCTGCCCGGCATCCGAAACCGACGGTGAAGGCTCAGGATCTGACTCACCTGATCTTTCAGCGGCCGGACTTGAACGAGGCGGCGCGTTTCCTGACCGACTTCGGCCTGACGGTCAGTCAGCATGACGCTGATACGCTTTACCTGCGCGCCACCGACGCCACTTCATACTGTTACCGTGTTCATCGTGCAGAACATGCACGTTTTATCGGGTTCGGACTGGCAGTCCAGTCGCTCAAGGATCTGGAAAAACTGACGCGAATCCCGGGCGCGTCACCGGTCGAGAAATCGGAACATCCTGGTGGCGGGTGTTACGTCAGGCTGACCGATCCTTCCGGCTTCATTGTGGAAGCTGTTTGCGACCAGGCTCCAGGTAAAACGCTGGTACACAGAGCTCCTCTGTCCTGGAATCTGGCGCAGGAGCAACCGCGAATCAACGCCACGCAGCGCCCGCCGATTGCTCCGCCTGAAGTCCTAAAACTGGGCCACATCGTTATCGAAGTGGCCGACTATCAGGCGACCTGTGCCTGGTATACGGAGCATTTCGGGTTGATTCCCAGCGATGTGCAGGTACTCCCCGATGGCACACCTATCGTCGCTTTCATGCGTCTCGACCTCGGTGATATTCCCGCGGCTCACCATACGCTCGCGATAGCGCAAGGGTTCATGGCGACCTACAGCCATAGCGCCTATGAGGTCGTCGATGCAGACGCTGTGGGCATGGGGCAGCGCGTCCTGCGCGAGCGCGGTTGGGAGCACTCATGGGGAATCGGGCGACACATTCTGGGCAGTCAGATCTTCGATTACTGGCAAGACCCTTGGGGCGATAAGCACGAGCATTACTGCGACGGGGATATTTTCACGGCTGCACAGCCTACGGGCATTCATCCCGTGAGCCCCGAGGCAATGGCGCAGTGGGGGCAGCGCATGCCCAAGCGTTTTACAAAACCGAAGATGAGCTTGGCCAATCTGCGTGCGCTGTTCCGCAACCTGCGACGCAGCCCGGACTTGAGCATTCGCAAGTTGATAACGCTCATGCGGATGTTCGGGTAGAGCTGCCGCCATGTCGGGCAATGCAACCAGGTATGGCCGTCGGGATGTGCTCAAAGCTGGCGCCTTGATCGTCGGCGGCTCGTTGGTCTACAGCGTTGCCAGCCCCTCCTCAGAACAACACCACAGTTCTCGCGCCGCCGAGCACGGGACAAACGCCGCTCCAGGAGTACCTTCAATGTCTGCTGTACACGTAGTCCGCTTTGAATTTCAGAACGGTATCCACTGGGGCGTGCTACGCCAAGGCCGTATCACGGTTGTCCCCGGTACTTTTGAAACCACCGGTGATTTCATTCGCCAGAACAGTATCGACGACCTCGCTCAATTGAAAGGTACGGAGCTGGAAGAGGGCGAAGTGAAACTGCTGTCGCCGGTGACCCGTAACCAGCAGTTCGTCTGCCAGGGCGCCAATTACCGTCAGCACATGATCGAGTCGGGCATGGACCCGGATGCGAAGAAATTCAACATGATCTTCACCAAGGCGACGAGTTGCCTGGTGGCGGCTGACAGCGACCTCATCAA
The DNA here is from genome assembly GCF_900187425.1 of Pseudomonas sp. Irchel s3h14. Taxonomy (GTDB): domain Bacteria; phylum Pseudomonadota; class Gammaproteobacteria; order Pseudomonadales; family Pseudomonadaceae; genus Aquipseudomonas. The sequence goes on along the minus strand of NZ_FYDJ01000009.1, from coordinate 174,810 downwards.
GCCGCGCCACGTGCGCTTCCTTGACTACGAGATCGAACTGGGCCTTGTGATGAAGCGCTCGATCACCGGTGCTATTGCTGTCACCGACGCCAATCTGCATGAGTTCATTGCAGGCGTCGTCATAGTCAATGACTACTCGGCTCGTGACATTCAGATTCCCCAGATGCAGTTCTACAAGGGCAAGAGCTACCGCACTTTCGGCCCGGTCGGCCCGTACCTCTGCCTTCTGGACGCCAAGAACATGCATTACCTGAAAGAACTGCAGCTACGCCTGACAGTCAACGACCAGGTGCGACAGAACGACAGCACGGCCAATCTGGTTTACGGCCCCGCTGAAACCCTGACCGAACTCTCCGCCTTGCAGGATCTCGCCGTTGGAGACCTGATCGCCACCGGTACGCCCGCCGGCTGTGCCCTGACGATCCCTTCGCCTGCCAAAATGCGCATTGCAGCCCTGCTGCCCGAAGCCGCCAAGTGGAAGCTTTTCCTCAAGGCGCAGGAAGGCCGGACGCAGTACCTCAAGGCCGGTGACGTGGTCGAGGCGCGCATTCGTAGCGCCGATGGTGTGATCGACCTCGGCGTACAATGCAACCGCGTCGTGGGGGAAGCCTGATGGTTGTGCAGACCCTGGATGACATCGAAAGTCTCGAACGAGTCCCCTTGTCGGAGCGTGGTCTGGCTTGCAGCACTTATGAAGCGCTGCGTCAGGCGGCCGAGCGTACCCCTCAGGCGCCGGCGCTAAGCTTCTTCGCCAATGCCGCTGATTTCAGGCGCACCAGCGAGTGGAACTACTCCCAGCTCTTCGCGGATATTACCCGCGCGGCAAATGCCTTCCATGACCTGGGCATAAAACCGGGTGAGGTGATTGCCTTCATCCTGCCAAACCTGCCAGAAACCCACTTCACTCTATGGGGCGGGGAGGCGGCGGGGATCGTCATGGCGATCAATCCTATGCTTGAAGCCAAGCAGATGGCTGGCTTGCTGAATGCCGCAAAGGCATCCGTGATGGTGACACTCGCGCCGACACCAGGCAGCGATCTGTGGCCCAAACTGGCTTCGCAGCTGGATCAGTTACCCACGGTCAGGTCTGTTGTCTGGGTCAGCATGGAACCCTATGTCTGCGAATCTGTGCGTGGGGCTCTTAACGCCGTGGCACTGAAGGAACGAGACTTACACAGCGGCATCGCGATCCACGATTGGCAATCGCTGATGAATACTCAGCCACACACATACCTGAAGAGCGGTCGTCAAATCCGCCAGGATGAGTGCTCTTCTTACATCTGTACTGGCGGCACCACCGGGCTCCCCAAGATCGCCGCGCGTACCCATGGTTCGGAAGTATTCAATGCCTGGGCTGTGTCCGCTCATTTGCAGCCACGCAGTGGGGGTCAGGTTATCTTTTGTGGCCTGCCGCTATTTCATGTCAATGGCCAGCTGGTGACGGGACTGATGCCTTGGACTCAAGGCGATCATGTGATCCTCGGGACGCCTCAGGGGTATCGTGGCGAGGGGGTGATCCCACGATTCTGGGAGATGGTCGAGCACTTCGGTATCAACCTCTTTTCCGGCGTGCCTACTGTCTATGCTGCACTTCTGCAAAATGAATGGCAGGGCCGCGATCTGTCCAGTCTTCGCTTTGCCATGTGTGGCGCCGCACCCATGCCGGCTGAGCTTTTCCGAGAGTTCGAGAACCGTACCGGGGTGAAAATCCTTGAAGGTTACGGACTGACTGAGGGCGCCTGCGTCTCATCCATCAATCCACCCCATGGTGAGCGCCATATCGGCTCCATCGGGATACGGATCGCCTACCAGAATATGCGCGCGGTCTTGCTCAACGATTCGGGAGAGTACCTGCGCGACGCCAACGTGGATGAGATCGGCCTCATCACGATCAGTGGGCCGAACCTCTTCAATGGCTATCTGGAGGAGCGTCATAACCAGGGCCTCTGGATCGATATCGACGGTCAGCGCTGGCTGAATACGGGCGATCTGGGTCGCCAGGATGCGCAGGGCTATTTCTGGCTGACCGGACGCAAGAAGGAGTTGATCATCCGTGGCGGTCACAACATCGATCCGAAGCAAATCGAGGAGGCTCTTCAGGCGCATCCTGCTGTCGCCTTGGCCGCTGCAATCGGCAGCCCCGATGCCTACTCGGGCGAGGTGCCGGTCGCCTACGTTCAACTGCGCCCCGGGCACACCTGTAACGCTGAAGAGCTTGAGTCGTTCGCGCATCTCAACATCAGCGAGCGGGCAGCCGTTCCCAAGCGGATTGAAATCCTCGAAGCGTTGCCGCTGACTGCCGTGGGCAAGATATTCAAGCCCGCCTTGCAGCAGCGGGAGATTGCCAGAGTAGTCCAGCAGGAGGTGGAACGTATGTGTCTGAAGGAAGTTAAGGTAGAGGTGGTACAGGACAATCGCCGTGGGCATGTCGCCTGCATCAGGGCCGGAACTGGCCAAGAAGTACTGGCTCCGCTCTTGGGGCGCTATAGCTTTCAAGTCGAGTGGCTTAATTGAGTTTCTGATTCACATCTGTAAGTCCAGCAGTCGTGCCCTGGCGCTGTTCGGCCAGGGCGTTTAACACAACTTCGATCAACTCCAACCGGCACTGCCAAGTGCACCGGAAGGCGAAGCCTTGCCTGCGTGCAACCAACAAAAAGAATAAGAGGTGGACAATGAAAGTGAATAACCGTGCGATCCCGTATTTCTCTGTTCAGCAAGCATTTGCTTCCTGGATCAAGTTAACCGGCGCCTTAGCGATACTCAGCGCTTCAACAACCGCGGGCGCCAATGGCATAGCCCTGAACGAACAAAGTGCAAGCAGTGCGGGAACTGCTTATGCGGGAAGGTCGTCTTCCGCGCTGGACGCCAGCACCATCTTTGGAAATCCAGCGGGCTTGACCAAGTTGAAGCGTAGTGAGATTTCCGGCGGAGCCGCGGTCATCTCGGTGAGCGACGACATTAGTGATGCGCAGAGCAGTGCCTCAGGAACAAATAAGGGGGACTCGGTACCTTTGGGGGCCGTCCCTTTCGCCTATATGTCAACGCCGCTTGATGATCGTCTTTCGATTGGTCTGGGCCTTTATGCTCCGAGTGGTTTGATCAATGATTACGAGAGCAGTTTTCAGGGCCGTTACCATGGTTCCTATAGCACGACCAAGGAAATAACCCTGCAGCCCACCATTGCCTATCGGATCAATGATTACGTGTCCATTGGTGGCGGACCGACCATAAACCGTTTCAATGCAAAGCTTCAGAATTACCTGGCCACCGGCGCCCTGAACAACGGCGAAGACACGCTGGTCACCATCAAAGGCGATGACACCGCACTTGGCTACAACGTCGGCATCTTGGTTGACTTTACTGAGTCAACCAGTTGGGGGATCAACTATCACTCGAAGGTGGACTATGAACTTGAAGGGCATACTGAGGTTTCTGGCTCCCCGAGCGTTATCCCGCTGGACGGAAAGTATGACAACAAGATAAACCTCACTATGCCCGAGTCCGTGGACACATCAATCACCCATCATTTCAATAGTCGCTGGACGGGCTACCTGGGGACCACCTGGAAACGTTGGAGCCGGATCCAGAAGGTCGAGGCAGTTAACAGTGGTCTTTCCCCCGTGGGTCAGGCGGCTGGCCTGGGACATGTGATCGAAGAAATGAACTGGCGCGACACTTGGAGCACCGCAGTTGGCGCCTCCTATCAATTGAACCAACAATGGCTGCTGCGCGCAGGATATGCCTATGATCCTTCGCCAATCAGAAATGCCGATCGCAGCGTGCGCATTCCAGTTGGGAATCGCCAAGCCGTAACTTTGGGCGGTGCTTATTCGCCGAATTCCGATCTGACGATAGACTTTGCTTACGGTTATCTCTGGGATTCCAAAGTCTCGGTAAAGCAGGCGAACAACTCCGGTCTTCAACCTGAATACAGTGCCAACTACGACAATAGTGCGAATGGAGTTTCTGTACAGGCTACCTATCGGTACTAAGCGACACGACTCAATTTTTAATAGAGTCCATTTTTGCGAGCCTTTTTAAGGTTCACCTTTAATCATTAATCAACTATCCCAACGGGGTGGTGCAGTTCTATTTGTCTATCCGCACCCACTACCGCGAATACTTTCGCGGTAGTGGTCGTTTTTTATTTCATTACCTCCAATACATCGAGTTTGTCACGTGAACCTTCTGAATCAGTCCAAAGTGATTTACACGAAGCGATGGATTTCTTTACTCAGGGGGAATAGCACAGACTTGCCCATCCAATTTACATCGGATTGTCCAGCATGTTTCGTGGCTATGACCGGCAAGGAACAACCCACTCCGGCCATGCAGTGGCCGCTAAAAGGAGATACTCGAGTGTCTCGGTTCCGGGCATGGTGAGGTCTTCGGCTAGGCGAATTTGATGTGCTGGTCGACCCCGTCCTCGACTAATTGATCAACGGATGATCTCGGCCAGCGCTTGGCGCATCGGCTCACCGGAGACATGGACGAGGCCGGAGAAGGGCGAGTCCAACTCCAGAATCATTGTGATGCCTCCCGAAACCGCAATCGAACAGAGGCAGAAAACGACGATAGTCGTGGCATTGCGAGGTGCGAACAAGCCGAAGCTGGCGAAAACAAGGCTAAGCCAAAAGATCAGCAGGATCAGGAACGGCATTGGAATGTTGCTGGCACGCTGTTCCGCCAGCAGCCAGCGCGCCTGTAATACATCGTCCGAAAGCGTGAGCGCTTGCGAGCGTAGCCAGCGCTGTCTCGGATCAGTCGGAACAAGCAATAGAATCGATTCCTGTGTCGCCTCCATCATCCGGACAGTCGCTTCGGTTGACGCTGACTGTTCCCCTGCCGCCGGGAACAACTCCTGCATTTTTGCTTCTGCGTAGGTGCGCAGCTTGGCACGCGCATCATCCGCTTCTGGCCCGTAGAGCTGCATCACGCGGTTGAGACGAACGATGTCGACGGCGATCCTGGATACTTCACTCGATCGTGTCGAGAACGAATTGTTCGCTGTCGAAATCATCAAGCCGATCACCAAGGCTGAAAGCGTGCCAACAATCGCCGCCGAAACAGAGATTGCATTGCGCGACTCATTGCTGAGGTGATGCTCGGGCAGAGACCGCGCAGCAAAGATGCCGATCATAGCGCCGCCGAAGATAGCTACGAAGGCGATCAGTCCGATAGCTAAATGGTTCATGAGTAAAAATTGCGCATAGCATCACCTTGGCGTTCATACCGTCGTCGAGAAGGTTCGCGCCGCATGTGATCAACGCGACCACCGTGGCCAGCAGTCCACACGCTTGTATCGTAAGTTGCTCTGATGGAGTGTAGACGCAGGCATTATGTCGGTGTCGCGCGATTTCAGCGCCAAACCTTCTATGACTGTTTGTGGTCATTCTCAGCGACCGCTTTTGGCCAATTTGAGGCAGTCGCGACAGGCGAAAACTGACCCGATATGGATAGTCCCTCTCACTTTTCGAGACTCTCGGTACAGCTGACAGCTGCCTGCCGCCCGCGCTCGAGGTCGACGCCAGCCAGGATCAGCAGGCCGACCACGAAATAGCTGCCGGTGATCAGCATCGCCAGACGGTGATCGCCGCCGGATAGCCAACTGGTCAGGCCGTAAGTCATGGGGCCGAGGATTGCCGACAGTTTGACTGCCAGCCCCCAGAGGCCGAAGAACTCCGCCAGGCGCGTCGGCGGCGCCAGCAGACCGACTATCGCGCGGCCGGCCGATTGACTGGCGCCCATGCACAGACCGGCGAGGTTGGCCGCCAGCCAGAATAGCTCAGGGCCGCGTGCGACCCAGACCATGCCGACCATGCCGAGCCATCCCAACAGGGTCAGCGCCAGCGTGGCGCGATGGCCGAGGCGATCCTGCAACCAGCCGAACAGCACGGCGCCGATGGAGGCCGTGATATTCACCACGAAGATCAGCAGCAGCGTGTCCTGGGTATTGAAGCCCATGACCTGATTGGCATAGATGGCCGCCAGGGCGATCACCGCCGAGATGCCGGCCTGGTAGCAGACGGTGCAGGCAAGGAAGCGCAGCAGGTCGCGATAGCGGTCGGCTTCGCGCAGCGTCTGCGCGAAGCGCGCCAGCGCCGCTTGCGCGATAGGCGTGCCGCCGCGTCCTGGCTGCGGCTGGCTGCGTTCGCGCAGGAACAGGAAGGTCGGCACGCTGGCTACGGCGAACAAGGCCGCGGTGATCAGCATGCACACCGGCACGAACTGCGCCGCAGTCTGGCCCTGCGCCTGGGCCCAGCTGACGAAGGCCAAACAGGCGCCCAGGCTGACTAGGCCGCCGATATAACCGAACCCCCAGCCCCAACCGGACACTTTGCCCAAGGCATCTGCACGGGCGAGTTGGGGCAGGAAGGCGGCGATCAGGTTCTCGCCGCTGCCGAAGCAGAAGTTGGATAGCACGATGAAAAGGATCGCAATACCGAGCTCCCCCGGTCCCGCCAGCGCGAGTCCAGAGGTAAAGGCGACGCAACCGACCGTGCTGAACAACAACAGGCGCTTCTTGCAGGCGAAGGCGTCGGCGTAAGCGCCGATCAGCGGCGCGGTCAGGATGATCAGGACATAGGAGAGGGCGGTGGCGCTGGTCCAGGCCAGCGTACCCCAGGCTTCGCCTTTGGCGACCACCGCGACGAAGTAGGCGTTGAACACGGCGGTGATCACCACCGTTGTGTAGCCGGAGTTGGCGAAATCGAACATCGCCCAAGCCCAGATTTCTCGGCGCGTCACTCCGGGGGCAAGGCTGGCTGGCATGGCGATCTCTCTATAGGCGCTGCGTCCTTGAGAGCCTAGCCCTGGCTCAGCCATCCTGCGAGCGCTGCAATCGATGATGGCATTCCCAGTCGCCGCCATAGGCGCATAATGGCAATTGGCAAGGATCTACACACAGAGTGTCCTGTCATGAGGGGCCGCCGATGTCTCGTCCGCCTCCAGAAACCCGCGCCATTTCCCATTCAGATGGGGACGCGCAAAAGTTGCTCGAAATTGCCCGGCGTACCGTGGTCGAGTTGCGCCCGCAGGCGGCAGAAGGTTTGCAAGTCACCTTGCACAGCGTGCTGGACCGGGACCTGGGCGTAGACAGCCTGGCCCGGGTCGAGCTCTGGTCACGCATCGAGCACGAATTCGGTATGCACTTACCGGAAAACCTGTTCGCCTCGGCGGACACACTCGCCGATGTACTGCGCGTGCTGCACAGCAGACAGGGCGCCGAGGCGGTACGCCCATTGCCCTCCAGAGACTACAGCGAGGCCCCGACAGCAACGGGACAGACGCCGGACGCCGCGCGGACCCTGATCGAGGTGCTGGAATGGCAGGTGCGCCATCAGCCGCAGTATCCCCACGTGCGCCTGCTGGGTGAAAGTGACCAGCCGGAAGACTTCAGCTATGGCGCCTTGTACCAGGGCGCCCTGGCCGTGGCCGCAGGGCTGCAACGCAGTGGCTTGCAGACCGGTCAGACCGTGGCCCTGATGCTGCCCACAGGGCGCGATTTTCTCCATGGTTTTTTCGGCATCCTGTTGGCCGGTGGTGTGCCGGTGCCCATCTACCCACCGCTGCGCCTGTCGCAGATAGAGGACCATCTGCGCCGCCAGGCCGGCATCCTGCGCAACGCCGAAGCCAAAGTGCTGATTACCGTGACGCAAGCGAAGCTGCTCGCCCGGCTGCTCCGGCCGCAAGTCCCGAGCCTGACGCGCATTGCCAGCGTGGCCGAGCTCACAGGCGAGGGGGGCGAGTGCGTCACACCGCCGCGGCAACCGGATGACATCGCCTTCCTGCAGTACACCTCGGGCAGCACTGGCCAACCCAAGGGCGTGATGGTCAGCCACGCCAATCTGCTGGCCAATCTGCGCGCCATGGGTGGGGTTCTGAAAGTGGGGCCACAGGACGTGTTCGTCAGCTGGCTGCCCATGTACCACGACATGGGCCTGATCGGTGCCTGGCTGGGCAGCCTGTATTACGGCTATAGCCTGGTGCTGATGTCGCCGCTGGCTTTCCTTGCGCGGCCGGCGCGTTGGCTATGGGCCATCGACCGCTTCCGCGGCACGTTGTCGGCGGCGCCCAACTTCGCCTACGAACTGTGCCTGGGCAAACTCGCTGACGGCGACCTCGAGGGTCTGGACTTGAGCAGTTGGCGCGTGGCCTTCAACGGTGCCGAGCCGGTCAGCCCGGATACTCTGCAACGCTTCACCGAACGTTTCGTTCGCTATGGCTTGGCGCCCACCGCGCTGGCGCCGGTCTATGGGTTGGCCGAGGCAACGTTGGGCGTGGCCTTTCCTCCCTTGAACCGAGGGCCGCTGATCGACCGGGTGCAGCGCGAGGCGTTCCAGGCCCGCGGCAATGCACTGCCCGCCGAAGCGAACGCCAGCGCAACTTTGCGCTTCGTCTCCAGCGGCCGGCCGCTGCCGGGCCATCAGATTCGCATCGTCGATAGCAGCGGGGTGGAAGTCCCCGAGCGCAGCGAAGGTCACCTGCAATTCAGCGGGCCGTCCACCACCGGTGGCTACTACCGTAACCCCGAAGAGACCCGCCGGGTGCTGCGCGATGGCTGGTTCGACTCGCTCGACTTCGCCTACATGGCCGGCGGTGAGGTCTACCTGACCGGCCGCGCGAAGGACCTGATCATCCGTGCCGGGCGCAACATCTATCCCTATGATGTCGAAGCGGCGGTCGGCAATTTGCCCGGCCTGCGCAAAGGCTGCATTGCGGTGTTCGGCAGTCCTGACCCGGCCACCGGCACCGAGCGCCTGGTGGTGTTGGCGGAAAGCTACGAGAAGGAAGCTGTCGCGCGGCAACGCCTGCAGCAGGAGGTCAACCGCATCGTGATCGACCTCACCGGTGTGCCGCCCGACGATATCGTTCTGGCGCCACCGCATAGCGTACTGAAGACCTCCAGCGGCAAGATTCGTCGTGCTGCCAGCCGTGAACTGTATGAGCGCGGCGAAGTGGGTCGGTCACACCTCGCCGTGTGGCGCCAGCTACTGCGCCTGGTGCTGCAGGCCGTACGCGGGCATTTCGGCCGCAGCTGGCAGACCTGCCGCGCCGCTCTGTATGCCGCTTACATCTGGCTGCTGTTCTGGCTGGTCACACCGCTGACCTGGCTGGGCGTCGCGATCCTGCCGCGCGGGCGTTGGTGCCGCAGCTTTACTCGCGCGGCCGCACGGCTGTTCCTGCGCCTGGCGGGGGTGCCGTTCAGCGTCTCGGGGCTGGAGCGCCTGCCTGCGTCAGGGGTGTGCGTGCTGGCCGCAAACCATGCCAGCTACCTCGACGGCGTCATACTCTGCGCGGCCCTGCCGCCGCAGTTCAGCTTCGTTGCCAAGCGCGAACTGGCTGACCAGTGGATCGCCGGCCTGTTCCTGCGCAAGCTCGGCGCCCGCTTCGTCGAACGCTTCGACCTGAAGCGCAGCACCGCAGACACGGAGCCCTTGGCCGAGGCGCTACAGGCTGGCCAGCCGCTGGTGTTCTTCCCCGAGGGGACCTTTACCCGCGAGCCAGGCTTACGCCCCTTCCACATGGGCGCCTTCGTGCTCGCTGCGCGTGTCGGCGTGCCGCTGCTGCCGGTCGCAATCCGCGGCACGCGCAGGGTGTTGCGCGACGGTCAGTGGTTCCCGCGCCACGGCGCAATCCACGTCAACGTCTGCCCCCCGCTGTTGGCGCAGGGGCCGGGCTGGATGGAGGCAATCAAGCTGCGGGATGCAACGATAACGGTGCTGCTGGAGCACCTGGATGAATCTGAACGAGCCCAGCGCGCAAGTTAGGCGACTGCTTCGCTGTCGTTGGCTTACTGGCTGCAGGTAGTCGAATTGCCCGGCCTTTTAAGGTTGACACACTAAACGAACACGCTCGTAGTTCAGCGATTTGTTGCGTTCGGGCAGCGAATAGGACGCCTTGCATTGTTCGCCGTTCCATTTGATCAAGAGGGTGGCTGAGTCCTCTTCCACCAGTGCCAGGGCTTTGCCGCTGGGGTCAGAGATCGCCATTTGCTGATTCAGCATGGCCCGGGGGAAATCGCCGGCGCCCGGGGTCGCGTTGTACAGGCGCCACACCCGGACTTCGGCGCCGCTGCTGACGTAGAGCAAATTGAGCTGCTTGGCATTCAAGTAGTCGCGCATGCGCTGGGTCAGCCAGATGCTCCATTGCTTGCCCGACGTTTGCCCCAGCAGCAAGCGGATTTCTTCCTCGGACACCGGCACGCTTATTTCGGCCTTGCGCGTGGCTGACAGGCTCAGGCTCTCCAGCAGCGCTTCGCGCGTGGTGAAAAAGGTATGTGCCTCGGCGATCGCGCTGCTCATGTAGCTGCGCCGCTGGGAAATTTCATTGTTGAAGGTAAACAGCAGGAAGCTGTACACGCCACCCAGAATGCCTATCAGCAGCACAAAGGCAAAAATGCGCAACAGGCGGCGCGCGGCGTGGGGAGTGGAAAGTACCGGGCTGATCTGATGGAGGTAGTTCTTTAATCTCATCCGGGCACTGTAGGGAGGGCCGGGAGCGGGGAAAATCAGACGATCCTTAGATTGTTACAGGTAGTTCACGATGAAGGTGACTTCGGTATTGGCGCTGCCGGCCTTGAGATCGCCTGTTGGCAGGCGGTAGTACGCCGCTGATAACGGGATCTTGAAGTCGGTGCCGGTGGTGGTAAAGGCGTTGAACGGGTAGGTGGTATCGAATGCGATGGGTTGTCCTGCGTCATTCATCAATTGCAGGCCGATGCCGGTGGCGGTAGAGGTGCTATTGAGTGCGACGATGCCTTTTGTCACGTCGATGACGGGGGTGGTGGCCTTAAGCGAATAGGTGACTTTATTGATGCCGGCCTGGCATTGGTTCAAAGCGATGTTGAAGCGCACCGTTCGGGTTTTTGCGCCGGCCTCGCGAAACTCGTGGAGTTGATAGTCGTCACCCATGGCTACGGGGACGGAAGGGGTCTGGCAGGAGGCAGCATTCAATACCAGAGGATTGGCCAGGTTGAACTTATTTAGAATCAGCTCGCCTGATTGCAGGTTGCCCAGATTACCGGCAGCAATCGTGACTTGCGATGCCAATGGGCCTGACTTGACGATTTCCAGTCGGGCCGCGCCTGATTTGATAAGGTAGCTTTTTGGGTCAATCGCACGCAGAGAAGCCTCATAGCGACTTGTCGTCTCCATTTCCAACCAGATACGGAACGAGAGCCCCGTTTTGCCCAAGGGGAAGGTCGTTACTTTACTGGTCGGGGTGCCTAGTGCTGGATTTACTGCCACGCCATATTGCGAGGTCGCACTGCACGTCCAATTGTCCGAGCCCCATCGCTGCACGGTGTCCTGGTAGACCACTGTGCCATCCGGCGTGTCGGCGGGGATTGTCAGGCCACCATTGGCCAGGCTTGCGCCGAAGTTGAGCGTTTGAGTGGTGGAGGAACCATTGTTGAGTGTGCAATTCGCCGCCATCGCGTCCGACGCGCAAGCCAGCAACGTCGCCGCGACAAAGGTGAGCAGGGGATTCTGTAGATTTAAATGCTTCATGAAGAGGGCTACGCGGGTCGGCAAAGGAGCGTTGCAGCCTAATCAATCAAAGTATCAATGGACATCAGGCGATTCTTAGAACACGTTACTGCTGCCCGGTCCCAAGACCTGCATCGATAGGGGAGAGGGCGTGATTATTTCCCGCCACTCCAGTTGCCTACCGTACACGGTTGGGTCAAGGCCAATAGTTATCACCCACGCTTTGACTATTCGAGCGTATTGCCTGGTGGAGAGATGATCTGAGCCTTGTAGGTTTATTCCTCTTCCAAGCGGCTTGCTCAGGGGCGCAGTCAGCCATTGGCCTGCATCCGGATCAGTTTGCTCAAGCATTACTTGAACACCATTCAAGTCGGGGTAAGTGAATCCACCTTCTGGGCGTTGATAAGCTACTTCGGGACCCAGTCAAGACACCCAAAAAGCCAGGCTGCTATCCAAATCAGTGATCATTATCTCTGGAACCAGTTTGTTACGTTCGAACATGAGATGACTTCCATTTCCATAGGCTCGTTCGCCAGGGGCGGCCAGTGTAAATAACTGACTCGCGGCATCCAGTCTCGGTATCACATGCCCATTACCCTGGGTGGTATCTGCGGCCAGCAAGGTATTGATGATGGCTTCTTCTACAGCTTCTGTGGCGCCCGGAAACAACTCCCTGATGTGGTCGTTCAGGGCATGCGCCGCGTCCATGCCGGAGCTGCCGGCGGTGGGTTGGGGTCAGCGATGGTGGGGGAGATCATGCCCAGCTTCATGCGGGCATGCATCCGCCCAACCAGAGGCCGCTTGCCACGGCTTTCGACGAATAGCCACTGTCGATCTGTCAGCCAGCGCCGCTGGTAGGCTCGTGCCTTGTAGCCGGTGATATCCGCCAGCTCTTCGTCCGAGAGAATTTCAGCTTCCATAGATATGCTCCATGCCGCGCGTGGCGGCAGAAGGTGGGGAGGGGGCAGATGATTGCAGTCAGCGTCTGGCTGCCGTCGGCATGAATGGTGGTGATGATCTGGTGAACCAGAGGGCTGATTTGTTCGTCGTAAACGTTTTCTTTGGTCATGGCTTCGCCTCGCCCGCCGTTCACCGGCAGGCTGTTTGTGGATTAGTGGGTTACGCTGGAAAGCAAGCAACGCGAGAACGCAAACGGTCTCTCATCACGGATGGATCAAAATGAAACTGATTTTGGTTGTGCTTGTTGTTGGTCTGTTGGTTTGGAAGCTTTTTCCTGAATTACATCCGCGGGCTGAGGCTCAGCTCTCGAATCCACTAGGAATCTCTACAGTCGCGACTGTGCCGAAACCCGTTTCGTCTCCTTTCAAATGTGACGGGCGCAAATATTGCTCGCAGATGACCTCTTGCGCAGAGGCCAAAAAATTTCTGCAAAATTGTCCAGGAATGGCAATGGACGGCGACAACGACGGAATACCCTGTGAGACGCAGTGGTGCCGGTGACAATTCGCCGCTCACCCGCTGGTTGGTAGGTGGAAGAGGGGTTGCTTGCGGCGCTGGAATTCAGTGGTGCGGACGATCACGATCTGGCCGTCCCCGGCGATCGCCGGCATGGTGCTGAAGGGGAGGTGGCTGCAATTGCGGTGGGCGTGGACGCAGGAGCGACGCATGCCGCCTTTCGGTTGGTGAGTCATCGTCGGGACCCCTTGTAGCAGTACACATAGGCGAACCAGGCAAGGGCGATCATGGCTCACCTTCCGGACCCATACGCAGATCGGCCCGTCATGCTGCTACCTGCTCGGGCTGGCGGAACACGGGAAGGGCGCCGGCCTGCTCGCGAACAGCCTTCATGCCCGCCTCGTCGTAACCCCAGATAGAACGGGTTCATCGGTTCGCCGGTCCGGATGTAATCGCGGAAGTTTTCGACCAGCTGACGCAGCGTGCCGCCGTTACTGAAACCACGCCACTTTCCACCCCACACTGTTTCATGCGTGAAGATGCGCTTGCCGCTGTAGCTGTCGATAAACCAGACCTTGCCGCGCTGGTCGACTTCCATGTTGGCGTAGCGATTGACCGCATGGCTGTAGAAGAACCGGCGCCCGTGGTCAGCGATGATACGGATCGCCTGATTGACCTGCTCGGCGCGCTGCTGCTTCAGGGTGAGCTTGTTTTTTGTGGGCATGGAAGGAGCCTTGGCCGATGTTCGGCTACAGTAGGTAAGTCATCGAAATGGAGATCGGACATGCAATGCTTAATTTGCCAGGCTGCTTCTAAAATTGTTCACATGGCAGGGTGCTGGTCCGAGGTCAAATGCTCGGCCGGATGTGGACACTTTAGGGTCTCAGCGAACCTTGTTGCGAAGATGAAGTTCAAGAACGAATTCTTTGACGTTGAACGAACAAGGCAATGGCTCGGGATGGCTCGGAACGAGGGGCCAATGCCGTTGATATCGACCTACGATTACAATGTTTCTTTGTTGCACCGTGCCACTAAAGAGCGATCTGACAGCTTGCCCAGTCGCTCTAGGAAATCGATGGCTTTGGAATAAATGGACTTCTGACTTCGACCCGCCTGATCATGCCCTTGCGGTGGCAAGATTCAAGTTTGTGGGCTATTGGTTGATGGTCCGGCATAAGGCCGGATCAAGGAGGGTGGTGATGAGCAACCATCTAGCAGAGGAATTTCAGCGTCTGCTCAAAGAGCGAAGCGACGCGTTCCGAGCGGTAGAAGTTTTTGCGGCTTCGAATTACCCATTTTCTGAAGAACAGAAAACAGAGTTCTTGGAGCTTGAAGCAAAAGCTTCAGACGCTGCGCTTGCGTTCGATGAACTAAGCACCTTTCGAGAGCTTCTATAGTCGCGAACCGCACAATAGGTGAGGGCGGGTCATACTGCCACCTGCTGCTGTTCCTGGCGCAAAGCTATCTGCACCGCTTCGACGACTCGGCGCAGGTACGTGAACTTGTGGTTTTCCTCTTTGGCTCGATCGCCGACGGGGTAGTGCCACTCTTCGCCGAACAGTTCTGTGAGCAGCTCGCTCTGGTGCCAGCACTCGTTTGGGGATTCGATGTTGCGAAGTTCGTCGACGCGATTAATAGGCGGCGCGCGTCTTCCGCATTGAGGCTGCCTTCCTCCCAGTCCGACTTGTTGAAGGCCCAGCCTTGCCGGACAAAGTGTGTGTAACCGTACGGTTGGGCGACTTGTTTGACGCGATAGGCATCCTAAGCGGGCCATTTGATAGCTGGAGTGCTGTCAATCAACAAGCAACTGGTACGACCGAGGTAATGGCTGAGCTCGTAGCTCAATAGGTGGGGGTGGGTCAGGCCGCCTGGCTTTCCTGTTTGGGAGGCCACTCTGCAAAGCCGACCTTTGGCGCCTTCGTTTTAGGGTTGATGATCGGCTTGCCCTTGGCGTCGGTCAGTACTGCCTTTGATCTGATCCGCATGTCGCGACATTGAAGCGTCTTGCGGGCCAGCTCGATGAACTGCTCGGCGTACTGAGGCGCATCAAACAGAGGGGAGAGCTGGCGAACCGTACCCCCATTATTTGCTCGGTCTTCCTCTCGACCAAGACCAGCCATTCAGCAAGCGGGATTTACTCGACACCGCCTGGTGCCTGAAGATTCTTGCGGGTCCCTTTGATGCGCTTCTTGGCTTCGGCGAAGGCGACAGGGCGGGTCATACCAAACACTGCAAATGTGCTCATGGGTTGTCTCCAGGCAGACGCCTTCGCCGGCTGGCGTGATTCGTTGAAGTGGGATATCCGGACAGGCGGGGCGTGGGCGCACGCCCGCGATGACCTACTCTTGACGGGCAGTTCCCATTTCCGAGGAGATCATCATGTCCAAAGGTGGAGGTGGTAAAAGCTCAAGCAGTTCTGGCGGCTCAAGCAAAGGATCCGGCAGTTCACGCGGGCCTTCGAGTCATCCAGGGCCAGGTGGTAATTGGCCAAGCACAACGGGAAAGGTCTCTGGCGTCGACCGGGGTAATGCTCAGCCAGGCAAAAAGGGCTGATGTCGGATGGCGCGCTGCACATCCATTGTGCGGCGCGCTGTCTGCCGGATCTAAACGCATATAGGTGAGGGCGGGTCAGGCGCCTCCCTCGCCGGCTGGCATGATTCGTTGAAGTTGGGATGCGCGGGGTGCAGCGCCGGGAAAATTAAGGTCAAATGGCGTGATGTTGAGATTGAAGCTCCCGGACCATCGCAGGAAGCGTTTGATTCCTGGTTTGAGGAGAATGGAAAAGTCATCGCAGGCGCGGTTGTCGCACTAGCGGGCGTCACGATTGGCCTGATCGGTGCTGTCGCGCTGAAGAAGTGACGAAGATTGAGAGCTGCTGGCGGGTAGCGCGAGAGTGTCAGGACGATGCGCGCTTGAGCTGATCAGTCAGTTGGGATGGCAGCCCGCGCAGCGTCAGGGTGCCTCCAGCTTCGTCGAACTCTATCTTCGAACCAAGCAGGTGCTGCTCGAAGCTGATCGACAAGCAATCGATGCGGCCGGTGAAGCGCCGGAATTTGTTCAGAGTCTTTTTGTCTGGCGGGAGCGAAGCCGACAGGCCGTAATCCTTATCGCGGATGAAGTCGGCAAACGCCTTTGGCTGATCGTCATCGAGCACTTTGGATAGCTCGTCGATGGTGATTGGCTCGCCGAGCTTCGCCTGGACCATCGCATAGCTGACAAGTGTGTTGGTCTTCTCGCGAGCTGAATCCTCGCCGAGGTCTTCGCTTTCAACGAAGTCACTGAATGCCTTGAGCAGGGTGCGGGTTTCGCCTGGTCCGTCCCGACACCTTCCTGCGCGCCGATGAAATCACGGAAGTACTCGCTTACCTTCCGCCCATTCTTGCCCTTGATGAACGAAATGTACTGGCGGGACGCTGGGTTGCTCTTCCATTCACTGAGGTTGATACGCGCGGCCAGCTGGATGCGATCCAGATCCAGGCGCCGGATCGGCATCAGTGCCAGCCCGTCGGTCATCAGTACGGCTTCGGTTTCCTGCACCAGGGCAATGACTAAATAGTCGGTCATGCCTTGCAGGTAATGGCAGAAGAGGACGTTGCTACCTATCGACAGGTTGGATTCTTCCATGAGCATTGTCAGATGCTCGACAGCGTTGCCGCTGAACTCCGAGAAGTCATCGGTGCCGTCCAGGTACTTGCTCAGCCAGCCACTTAAAGGGTGGGCGCCCGATTCGGCATGGAAGAAGCCCCAGGCCTTGCCGGTCTTTGCGTTGTAGCTTTCGTTGAGCCGGCTGATTAGATCATCGCGGGCCTGGCTCTCGTCCAGTTCTGCGCCGCTACGGTGCAGGATCGCCGGACTACCGTCGGGCTTCTTGTCGATTTTGTGGATGATGCTGTGGAGAACAGGCATTGCGTTTACCTCAGGTAGGCGCCGCCCTCCGTGACCGGATGCGACAGTAGGGTGGGTGGTTTATTCGGGTTGGTCTACGCTTTTGACTACATCTCAATGCCGGATTCGGCGAACCAGTTGGCTCAGGCCACTGCTCGAAAGGACTCATATGAAATTCAATATTGTTACCTTGGGCCTGCTCGCTGTTCTGGCCGGCTGCACAAGCGCCGGCCCATACGTCACTAATATTTCCAGTGATGGCCGTAACGGCTTGAACATCGAGAAGTGCTCTGTGGAGATGAATGCTTTCACGAACACCGTTAGCACCTCCGAATGCACGACCCAGAACGTGCAGCTCAGCCGAGGTAACTGATCACGGTAAGGTCGCTAGTGGCGCGAAATGTACATTGCCAACGGCCCCGGCGCTGCATTTCGAGCCGATCTGAATGCCGCGCTCGGTGCGGCTCGCCTCGCAAAGCAGCGGAGCGTCAGCGCCAAGCCCGACAGTCCCATGCCAGGTCTGGGCTGACACTGGCACGAATCGTATGAAAAAGCGTAACAGCGCGAATACAGACTGGCTGGATATGGGGGAGATTGACTCTACGCTACGTGAGGCTGTAAGTGCGGGCATGTTTGTAGTTGGGGCTGGAGCAGCAATTGCATATACAGCCACGTATACGCCAGCTGTCACATCGCTGACCGACAACCTGACACTTGATACCATTGCCATCGCTGCAAACACGGGGGCAAGCACCTTCGCCCGGAATGGTATTACCGCAAAGCCCATTGTCGGCTTGGGTCATGCAGCCTTGAGCGGAGGCGAGTTCGCGGCAAATAGCCGAATCAGCCTGAAATATTCGCTCACCCTGGATGCTTGGATTCTGATTACTGCCAGCGGCGGGAATGCAATGTCTGGGCGCTTGCTCAACATCCAAGTGTTCAGCACAGCAGGTACTTTCACCTACATCCCGACAGCAGGCACATAAAAGGTTGTTCCAAAGTTCAGGCGGCAGGTGGCGCAGGCGGCGGGTCGGCCGCTACCAACTCTGGTCAGGCATCAGTTGGCGCACCTGGCGGCGCAGGGGCATACGCAAAAAGCCTCATCACTTCAGCGTTTTTTGGTGTGACCATTACAGTTGGCGCTGGAGGCACTGGCGTATCTGGCGCTACCGGTAACAACGGTGGACGTACTCAAGCTGGCTGATGCAGCAGCGGGAGTCATGGCGGCAATTGCTGATCAAGTCCGCGGACGGGGCATGACGTGCACGGCGGCCTATGATGCTTTGGTGAATCAGAAATAGGGATTGTGTTCGATCGGCAGGACACCGGAGAGGGATGCTGCTGAAAAGTCGCTGAAGCGTGCGCGAATCGACATGAATCCACAACAACCCTCAGCAACATTCCAAGGTCCAGATGCAGCGAAACCCGCACTGGGCGGGCTTCGTTGTTGTCTCAAATGGGCCGGGGGCGTTTGAACTGGCCTGTATTTTCCCAGTAATCATTGGGATTAACGTGCGTCATTGACTCAAGGCATACACAGGGGCATACACGCTGCTGGCTGCTGTGCCAGGCAATAAAAATTCCCCTACGGTCATAGCCTCAAATCACATTGCTGCAATGGATCGTGACGCGTAATGCTGGCGGTTGGAGTCCTCGTTGAGCATCTGAACCGAAGCGATTACCGCGCCCTGGCTTCCCGATCTCAGATGGGAAAAAGAGGCGTAACCAAACTTAACAGCTCACGGGCACGGGGCTAAGCCACTCTCGACCAATAAATACGGGCATTTAATCCGGAATTTCGGTGCGTTTGTAGGTGGTTAACATTAGCAAATTGTTCACCTTCAACTTTTTTGCTTGTCTGATGGAAACGCGTACTCGGCATCGGCGAAAGTCATTTGCTTCATCGGGAAACTCGGCGGGTGGAGTCTGGGTATTTTGCCAAAATCAGGAAGTCTTCTTCAGAGTTTCCCTAGAGGGGGGGCATCATTGATGGCCCCCCTTTTTTTGTCAGGGCTCGACGAGAAGAATCCCGTTGGAACGTGCCTTAATTTCGCCGTGCCGTGCGCCTCGCTACGCCGGCAACACTTACGGGTGTGAGTGGACGCCCGACCACAGCCTCTGCCTGGGGAATCAAACTGTGTACTCCAGGGATCGACAAGGTCTCTCCCAGCTCCAGCGCACACATCAGAACGAATCCAGCCAGAAGAAAGCCGCATGATTTCATCAAGAAGTTCATTTGGTTTTTCCTCGCACAAAGTTGCTCGGTAAGTCCTCGGCGTTGGGCAGGTCTTTCAACTCGATTTTTTTGGCATTCGTTGAGTTATTAAAAGCGAAATCTTCAGGCGCAACGGCATCGCCGCTTTTCCAGTCGCTTAGCTGAATGCTGTACTGCGGACCACCGGCAATCTTTTTTGACGTAACGGAGTAACGGCAAGGGTAGGGCCGCTCGCCCTGGGCAATCCATATTTGCCAATCCACTTCTTTCTTCCTGAAAGCCAGGTGATCGCATTCGACACCGCCAATAACACCGCTGCCCAAGTCTTTGATGTTGGTCACGTCTGCCATCAATTGATCTTGAGGGTTTGACATGAACAGGTCAGCGCCGGGAAGTGGCCTGTCGTATTTATCCCGTAGTACATCGAACAGATGGTCAAGCGTGCCCGGAACTTCGATCTGCGTGTAAATGTTTTTACCTTTACCAATCAACGTGAGCGTCTTGCCATCAAACAACATTTCCATGTCTGCAAAGCCGCTGGAACGTGTAGTGTGCAGCTTGTCAGGCCGGTTGATCGACGTAGCACCGGAGCCTGCCAGGGCCAGTCTTTGCTGATCTTTAGTGACGACTTCAAGAATGGTGTCATAGTTGAACGATATGTTTTTTTGCGCTGACATGTAGTCGGACATGTTCTTGAGTTGGCTTTTGGCATAGGCCTCATCGGCATGTGCCGCTTGAGTTATGCCCAATCCGGCGATTAGGGCAAGTCCTGCTCCGGTAATGCGGGCTACGGAGGGGATGATCAATTTTCGGGCGATCTTATCCATTGCAAGTCACCGCTATATGTATGCCGGGATGGCAGTACGGATACATAACGCTAGTCGCATCATGATTGCTTCGCCGTATTTTGCCCGACCATTCATCCGGTCTCAGATTCAAAGCGTTCGTTGATAGCAGAAATCAGCACGCTCGAATCTGACAATCGCACCGGTTAAAAGCGCTGTGCCGCCGGAACGGCTTTTGGTTTGCTGCACGTCCATGTCGCCCAGCCACACCAATGTTCACCCGCAGTTTAGGCGTGAGTTGGTTCTGGGCGCCGATGGACAGGTGTCATGTGTCTTTGTACTTGGCAAACGCTGAAACAAACTCGCTGATCGCCTTTGTCACAAAGGTAGTGAGCCCGCTCATATCTGCTGCTGGCCGATTTCTGCCTGTGAGCGATCACTCTGGTGTCATCAGTACCGCGAGCGTCAGCTTGATGAACTCCTCGTTCTTGTCGATGGTGTCCAAGGCGCCGCGCACGTTGTCGGCGACGTCAGCCGAACCTCGCGCCTTGACCCAATTGGAAAGCTCCAGGATGGCGGCCTCCAGGGCGAGTTGGTTTTCGTTGATCTTGTACAGCAGGGAGGGGAGCAGGTCTGAATGTGGCATCGCGATTCCTCGGTTTTGAGGACTGCGTAGCACCGCGTTACATGAAGGATGTTTAACGATCGGCAGGACGCCGGAGGAGGGAGAAAACTGGAAAGTTTTGTAACGGTCGCCAAATAGTTTTGTAACGCATGCTAAAAACAATGGGTGCCGCTCAAACCCCAGAAACGACAAAGCCCTGAATAATCAGGGCTTTGTCGGTACAAATATGGCGGAGGCGATGGGATTCGAACTCATGGACCTGTTACAGTCGACGGTTTTCAAGACCGTTGCCTTAAACCACTCGGCCACACCTCCGTTGCGTTGCGGGCGCCATAATACCTGAATGAAACACACTGTCAAACTCTCTGCATGGCTTGTTACAGAGCGTCTGTTATGATCTTTGCGACTGAACGTTTCAAACCAACAGGAGTGTCGCCATGCGCGAACAGGATTACGCAGTTAATAACAGCGTGCAGGCTGAGCAGCTAGAGGTTAGCCGCGTCCTGCGCAACACTTACGGCTTACTCGCTCTCACCCTCGCATTCAGCGGCGTGATGGCGTTTGTCGCTCAGCAGATGCGTGTCGGCTACCCGAACATTTTCGTGGTGCTGATCGGTTTCTACGGCCTTTTCTTCCTCACCAACAAACTCCGTGATTCGGCTTGGGGCCTGGTGTCGGCATTTGCCCTGACCGGTTTCATGGGTTTCCTGCTCGGCCCGATCCTCAACCGTTACCTGGGTATGCAGGGCGGCGCCGAGGTGGTCAGTTCCGCGTTTGCGATGACTGCGCTGGTGTTCGGCGGTCTGTCGGCTTACGTGCTGATTAGCCGCAAGGACATGAGCTTCCTGAGTGGTTTCATCACTGCGGGTTTCTTCGTGTTGCTGGGCGCGGTGGTTGCCAGCTTCTTCTTCCAGATCAGCGGTCTGCAACTGGCGATCAGCGCAGGTTTCGTGCTGTTCTCCTCGGTCTGCATTCTGTTCCAGACCAGCGCCATTATTCATGGCGGCGAGCGCAACTACATCATGGCGACCATCAGCCTGTATGTATCGATCTACAACCTGTTCATCAGCTTGTTGCAGCTGTTTGGCATCATGAGCCGCGATGATTAATCGTCAGCCTTGAGGAAAAAACCCGCTTCGGCGGGTTTTTTCTTGCCTGCGATTTGAGTAAAGGGTCACGCCATCGGTGGCAAGCGCCGCTTGACCGGGGTTTTCTTGACGATTGCAGTGTTGGTTTCGGCATGGGTATTCAGGCGGTCGAGCAGGGTGTCCAGTTGCTCCATCGAACGCACATGCAGGCGGGCGATGAAACAGTCGTCGCCGGTGACTTTGTCGCACTCCGTGAACTCCGGGATGGCCTGAATCTGCCGTTCCACTTCCTGCAACTGGCCCGGCAGCGGACGAATACGGACGATGGCCTGGAGTTGATAGCCAAAGCATTTGGGGTCGATCTCGACGGTGTAACCCTTGAGCACGCCACGTTCTTCGAGGCGGCGCAAACGCTCGGCGACGCTGGGCGAAGACAGGCCGCTGATCTGCGCCAGAGCCTTGAGCGAGCGGCGTGAGTCTTCCATCAATGCCGTGATAAGCACTTGGTCGATATCGTCGGTCATGGCGAAACCCCTATTAGGCAATTAATTCAAACCGCCTTGATAAAAAAGGCAGATTTCGAGTTTAGCCTGCTTTTTGCGCTGGAGAAGCCCCTCGGCGGATTGGCATACTTTGGGCTCAAACACAGGAGTCTGATGATGGACAAAACAATACGTCACGGGTCATTCGAAATGACCGCCGCCATGCTGATTTCCGGGACCATCGGCTGGTTCGTGCTGGTGTCCGGGCAACCGGTGCTGGACGTAGTGTTCTGGCGTTGCGTGTTCGGCGCCGGCACGTTGTTGCTGATCTGCGCGGCATTCGGCTTCCTGCGCCCCGGCATTCTGACCCGCACCACGTTCTTGCTGGCCGTGCTCAGCGGCGTGGCGATTGTCGGCAACTGGGTGCTGTTGTTTGCTTCTTACTCCCGCGCCTCGATTGCCATCGGCACCGCGGTATACAACGTTCAGCCGTTCATGCTGGTGGGGTTGGCCGCGTTGTTCCTCAACGAGAAAATCACCCTGCAGAAACTGTTCTGGCTGGGCATTTCGTTTCTCGGGATGCTGGCGATTGTCAGCGCACATGGCGGGCAGGGCGAGAGCGGCAATGATTACCTGATGGGCATCGCGCTGGCGCTGGGGGCGGCATTCCTTTACGCGATTGCCGCGTTGATCATCAAGCGCCTGACCGGTACACCGCCGCATCTGATCGCGTTGGTTCAGGTCACCACTGGCGTGCTGTTACTCGCGCCATTCGCGCACTTTTCGGCGCTGCCGCAAGCGCCGAGCGCGTGGGCCAGTCTGGTAACCCTGGGCATTGTCCACACCGGCGTGATGTATGTGCTGCTCTACGGCGCGATTCAAAAACTGCCGACGGCACTGACTGGTGCGCTGTCGTTCATCTACCCGATTGCGGCGATTTTCGTTGACTGGTTTGCCTTCGGCCATCGCCTGGAGCCGCTGCAATGGATCGGTGTTGCCGCGATTCTGTTGGCCGCTGCCGGCATGCAACAGGGCTGGAGCCTGAAGTTTCGTCGGACGGTGACAACGCAGTAAGCCGTCAAAAAACGTCAGATGTTCCAGCGCGGTGCCGTCTTGGCCAGTCGCTGGCGCATCTCGCCGATGTTGGCGGCTAACTGCCGGACCAACAACCGGTAGCCGTCCAGCGGATTGTAAACCGGTGCGGTCAGGCTTGAATCCGACGGCAGTTCGACGGGCCGATTCAGCCGCTGGGACGCCCCGGATTTCAGCGCTCGGGCCATACCGATCAGTTGCACCCGAATCAACCGATGCTCGGCTTTCAAGGCCGATTGCAGATGGGCCATGGCATCGGGGTCATTGGCATCAGGTCGGGTGTTGCCGAGGATTTCCAGGGTGCTGACGCACATCCGCAAGTGGCGCTGAATGGCATCGAGTTCAGTCATGGAGATTCGTACTTCCTTGGACACCGACGGCATCAACGAGCGCAGTTGCACCATCACCGTATTCAAACGGCCCACGAGTTTATGGTGTTCGTCATCAGTGACCGATTGGCCATTGATGATTCGCCCGTAGATCGTCGCGCAGTCGCGCAAGGCATCGGCCAGGTTGTAGCGCCAGGAATAAACCGCGTAGAGCGGCAGGGCGAAGGAAAACGCCAGGGCCAGGGCGATGCCGATCAGGATGTCCACCCCACGCCACAACCCGTCGGTGATCGGATTGTCGCCATGCCCCGCGACGATAAACACGGTAATCGCCGAGAGCAACGCGGTGTAACCGCCCTTGCCGATGGCGTGGTACGAGAAGAACCCGCACACCACGGCCATCGCGAAATAGGTCAGCCACGGCATCCCGAGCCACGCCTGTTGCGCCACCAGCAGCAAGCCGACGCCGGCGCCGATCAAGGTGCCGATGGCGCGCTCGGCGGCTTTTTTGCCGATGTTGCCGTGATGCTGCAAGCCGCCGATCACCACCAGCATCGTCACCGACGCCCACTCACCGTGGGGCAGATTGATGCCGGTGGTCAGCAGAATCGTTGCCAGCAACCCCAGCGACACACGCACCGCGTGGATCACTCTGGCGTGGCGATAGCGCCGGTACGGGGCCAGCAACGGACGCAGCACTCGGCGCATTAGCGGTGGCAGTCGATTGGCTCTGAATGTGCTCAGGCTCGGTTTCCTCAGAAGATGTAATCGGTGGTCAGGAAGCTCGAACTGCGTCCGCTGATGATCTCGCTGATGAGTTCTTTGTTGGTTTCCTGGAACTTGGTCGCCACAAGCGTGCGAATCGAAAACACCCGCAACGCATCATGCACCGACAGCGTGCCTTCGGCAGAGTTCTTGCGGCCGTTGAACGGGAAGGTGTCCGGGCCGCGCTGGCACTGCGCGTTGAGGTTGATCCGGCCGACCTGGTTGGCGAAGGTGTCCACCAGCCGGCCGACCGCCACCGGGTTGGTGCCGAAGATACTCAGCTGCTGGCCGAAGTCCGATTCCAGGACGTAATCAATCACCGTGTCCAGATGCCGGTAAGGCACGATCGGCACGACCGGGCCGAACTGCTCTTCCTGATAGACGCGCATCTGCGGCGTCACCGGGTACAGCACGGCGGGGTAGAAGAACGAAGCGCGGGCTTCACCGCCGTTGGGGTTGACCACGGTGGCGCCTTTGCTCACGGCATCCGCCACCAAGGAGTGCAGGTAATCAACCTTGCTCGCTTCCGGCAACGGCGTCAGCGCCACGCTGCTGTCCCACGGCATGCCGGGTTTGAGGTTGGCGAGTCTGGCGTTGAATTTCTCGATGAACGCCTCGACCACGTCTTCATGGACGAAGAGGATTTTCAGCGCGGTGCAGCGCTGGCCATTGAACGACAGCGAGCCGGTGAGTGCTTCGCTGACCGCGTTGTCCAGATCCACCTCGGGCAGCACGATGCCGGGGTTTTTCGCATCCAGGCCCAACGCCGCACGCAAGCGGTGTGGTTTTGGATGAAGTTTTTTCAGGTCGCTGGCGGCTTTGTTGGTGCCGATAAACGCGAAGATGTCGATCTTGCCGCTGGCCATCAGCGCGCTGACGGTCTCGCGGCCGCTGCCGTAGATCACGTTGATCACCCCGGCCGGGAAGCTGTCGCGGAACGCTTCCAACAGCGGACGAATCAGCAGTACGCCGAGCTTGGCCGGTTTGAACACCACGGTGTTGCCCATGATCAGCGCCGGGATCAGCGTGGTGAAGGTTTCGTTCAACGGGTAGTTGTAAGGCCCCATGCACAACGCCACACCCAGCGGTACGCGGCGGATCTGGCCGAGGGTGTCCTGTTCCAGTTCGAAGCGACTGGAGCGGCGGTCGAGTTCCTTGAGCGCGTTGATGGTGTCGACGATGTAATCGCAGGTGCGGTCGAACTCTTTCTCCGAGTCCTTGAGGTTCTTGCCGATTTCCCACATCAGCAACTTGACCACGGCTTCACGCTGTTCACGCATGCGTCCGAGGAAGGCTTCGACGTGCTGGATGCGTTCGGCTACGCGCATTGTCGGCCACAGACCCTGGCCCCGGTCATAGGCACGGACGGCGGCGTCGAGGGCAGTCAAAGCGGTGTCGGCATCGAGCAGAGGCGTGCTGCCAAGGATCACTTGTTCGTCGCCATTTTCACCCGTCAGGTACACCGGGCTGCGGACTTGGGCGAGGGGCCCGGACCAGGTTTTCAGCTCGCCGTCGACCAGGTATTCACGCTGCTCGGTCTGGCCGTCGAGGCGGTATTTTTCCGGGATGTCGGTGGCGTCGGGAAACAGGTTGCCAAGGATGTGTGCTGTGGTCATGTCGCTACCCCGTCTGGATTGGGTGATGCGGATAAGGTCTGTTATCGCTACGCACTGCTATCAGGTCAAGGCCTGATCACAACGCGGCTGTCGAAAGTGGTGGCGAGAGGCTGCCTAATACAGGCCTGCGCGCTCGATCAGCATAGCTGAATCGTTTTACCAGATGGCAACACGGATTGTCATGACCTACAGCACACGCTGTCTTGATCGGTTGAAGGAGGGATGAAAGTGGCGGTTTTTGACCTGAAAACACACAACGGCCGATGCTGCGGTTAAACTTCGCGCTCTTTCTGAAGGAGTTCATATGAGTTACTACCAGCCGGGCATTCTCGCCACCCCAGTTCCGCCTCAAGCCCGTCATATGTTCTTCGCACTCGAATCCGCCGCTGCCTTGCCGGCCGCGCTGGAGAATCTGAAGGGGCTGATCGACGGTAAGTCTGCAGTGGTCGGTTTCGGTGAATCCCTGGTCAAGGCCCTCATGGGGCAAATCGAAGGCCTGCGCACCTTTCCAGCGTTGACCGGTGTCGGCGTCGATAACCCGTCGACCCAGCACGCGCTCTGGTGCTGGTTGCACGGTGTCGACCGTGGTGAGTTGCTCAATCGCAGCAACGCCATCGAAGCCGCACTGGCCCCGGCCCTGCGCCTGGTGCAGATGAACGAAACCTTCCGCCACCTCACCGGCCACGACCTGACCGGATACGAAGACGGCACCGAAAACCCTCACGACGAAGCCGCCGTCGCTGCTGCGCTGGTGAGTGACGGCGCTGACGGAATGGTCGGCGGCAGTTTCGCCGCGATCCAGCAGTGGCAGCATGACCTGAAGGGCTTCCACGCGATGCCGCCCCATGAGAAGGACAACATCATGGGCCGTCGTTTGAGCGACAACGAAGAGATCGACGACGCGCCGATCTCCGCTCACGTCAAACGCACCGCCCAGGAAAGCTTCGCCCCCGAGGCCTTCGTGGTGCGCCGTTCCATGCCGTGGATCGAAGGCGACCGCGCCGGCCTGATGTTCCTGGCCTTCGGTTTCTCCCTCGACGCCTTCGAAGCTCAACTATGCCGCATGAGTGGTCTGGAAGACGGCATCACCGACGGTCTGTACCGCATCAGCCAGCCGATCACCGGCGGCTACTACTGGTGCCCGCCGCTCAAGGACGGTCATCTGGACCTGCGCGCTCTGCGCATCGGCTAAACATCAGGGAGTGACTATGAACGTGGTGCGCTGGGGCATGATCGGGTGTGGCAGCGTCGCTGAACGCAAGAGCGGGCCGGCCTTCTACAAGGCGCCCGGCTCGGCGCTGGTGGCGGTGATGGGCCGGCGTCTGGAAGCGGTGACGGATTACGCCGCGCGCCACGGCATCGCTCGGGTCTACACCGATGTCGATGCGCTGATCAATGATCCCGAGGTGGACGCGGTGTACATCGCCACGCCACCTGACAGTCATCACACTTACGCCTTGAAGGTAGCCGCCGCTGGCAAACATTGCTGCGTCGAAAAGCCGATGTCGTTGAATGCCGGGCAAAGCCGTGAGATGCAAAAGGTCTTTGCCGAGGCCGGGCTGCACCTGTTTGTTTCCTACTACCGACGTTCGCTGCCGCGCTTCCAGCAAGTGCGGCAATGGCTGGAGGAAGGGCGGATCGGCGAGGTCCGGCACCTGACCTGGACCCTGGCCAAAGCGCCATCGCCGACCGATCTTGGCGGTTCAGATAATTGGCGCACCGACCCGGCCATTGCTGGCGGTGGTTACTTCGCCGACCTGGCCAGTCATGGCTTCGACCTGTTCCAGTACCTGCTCGGTGACATCGTCGAAGTTGCCGGGTTTACCGCGCACCAGGCCGGTTTGTATGCCGCCGAGGATGCCGTCAGCGCCAGTTGGCGGTTTGCTTCGGGCGCCCTGGGTATGGGTTGCTGGAATTTCGTCGCGGACCGACGCGAAGATCGGGTTGAGCTGATCGGCAGCAAAGGCCGGATCAGCTTTTCCGTATTCGATGAACATCCAGTTCAGCTCGAAGCCGATGAAAAACTCAGCCTGCACATCGAGAATCATGAGCACATCCAGTGGCATCACGTACTGGGCATGAACGCGCACATTCGGGGTGAAGCGAAGCATCCGGCGGTCGCTGAACAAGCGCTGAAAACCGACTGGGTGATGGACCAGATCCTCAAACGCTGCTAACGCTCACTGAATGCCACACCGATGTAGCAGCTGCCGAGCAGCGCGAGGCTGCGTTCGGCTGCGGAGCAGTCGTAAACCCTGCATGCAAGATTACCCTGACACACCGCGCTACGTGATTTCACGACGGCTTCGCCGCCGAACGCAGCCTCGCGCTGCTCGGCAGCTGCTACAAAGTCCGCGGTCGTTCGGCGAATCTAACCTTATTCTCAAACAGTATTTCTCAAGCCTCCTATTAGAACTTTAAGATCACGTCATAACTCGTTATGACAAGTGATCTTCCATGACCGATAACGTTCTCTCCCTCAGCAGCGTTCCGCTGCACACCCAACTGCGGGATGTGCTTCGCGCCCGCATCCTCGACGGCGAATACCCGCAAGACAGCCAGATGCCTTCCGAAAGCGAACTCGGCGCGCTGTTCAAAGTCAGCCGCATCACCGTGCGCCAAGCCCTGGGGGATCTGCAGAAAGAAGGGCTGATCTTCAAGATTCACGGCAAAGGCACCTTCGTCGCCAAGCCAAAAACCTTCCAGAACGTCAGCACCCTGCAAGGCCTGGCCGAGTCGATGACCGGTCGCGGCTACGAGGTGATCAACCGCCTGCGCAGCTTCAAATTCATTCCCGCCGACAAACTCGTTGCCGAGCGCTTGCAAGTCGCCGAAGGCGAGACGGTGGCGCAGATCAAGCGCGTGCGGCTGATTAACCGCGAGCCGATTTCGCTGGAAATCACTTATCTGCCCAAGGCCATCGGCGAGCGTCTGGAGAAGGCCGATCTGGTCACCCGCGACATTTTCCTGATCCTGGAAAACGACTGCGGCCTGGCCCTCGGTCACGCGGATCTGGCCATCGACGCGGTGCTGGCCGACAGCGACCTGACCCAGGCGCTGAACGTCGAACCCGGCTCGCCGATCATGCGCATCGAGCGCCTGACCCACGACGCCAGCGGCCAACCCGTGGACTTCGAACACCTTTACTACCGCGGCGATGCCTTCCAGTACCGCCTGCGGATCGACCGGCAAAAAGGGGCGCAGGCATGACTCACGGATCAATGACTAGAAAGACGCTCGAACAGGAATACGACATTGTCGTGATCGGCGGCGGCACCGCTGGACCGATGGCGGCGATCAAAGCCAAGGAACGCAATCGCGATTTGCGCGTGCTGCTGATCGACAAGGCCAACGTCAAACGCAGCGGCGCGATCAGCATGGGCATGGACGGCCTGAACAACGCGATCATTCCCGGTCACTCGACGCCCGAGCAGTACACCAAGGAAATCACCATCGCCAACGACGGCATCGTCAATCAGGCGGCGGTGTATGCCTACGCGACTCACAGCTTTGAAACCATCGAGCAACTGGACCGCTGGGGCGTGAAGTTCGAGAAGGACGAGACCGGCGACTACGCGGTGAAAAAGGTCCACCACATGGGCGCCTACGTGCTGCCAATGCCGGAAGGGCATGACATCAAAAAAGTCCTGTATCGCCAGTTGAAACGGGCGCGGGTGAGCATCACCAATCGGCTGGTTTGCACACGATTGCTGACGGACGAAGAGGGCGCGGTCAACGGCGTGATGGGCTTCGATTGCCGCACCGCCGACTTCCACGTGATCAAGGCCAAAGCTGTGATCCTCTGCTGTGGCGCCGCCGGGCGCCTGGGTTTGCCATCCTCGGGTTACCTGATGGGCACCTACGAAAACCCCACCAATGCTGGCGACGGTTACGCCATGGCCTATCACGCCGGGGCAGAACTGGCGAACCTGGAATGCTTCCAGATCAACCCGTTGATCAAGGATTACAACGGCCCGGCTTGCGCTTACGTTACCGGTCCGTTGGGCGGTTACACCGCGAACAACAAGGGCGAACGCTTTATCGAGTGCGATTACTGGAGCGGCCAGATGATGTGGGAGTTCCACCAGGAACTCGAAAGCGGCAACGGCCCGGTGTTCCTCAAGCTCGATCACTTGGCCGAGGAAACCATCCAGAACATCGAAGAGATCCTGCACAGCAACGAGCGCCCAAGTCGCGGCCAGTTTCACGCCAATCGCGGCACCGACTACCGCACGCAAATGGTCGAGATGCACATCTCGGAAATCGGCTTTTGCAGCGGTCACTCGGCATCGGGTGTGTGGGTCAACGAGAAGGCCGAAACCTCGGTCAAGGGTTTGTACTCGGCGGGTGACATGGCCGCGGTGCCACACAATTACATGCTCGGCGCGTTCGCCTACGGCTGGTTTGCCGGTACCAA
This sequence comes from Pseudomonas sp. Irchel s3h14, assembly GCF_900187425.1. Taxonomy (GTDB): domain Bacteria; phylum Pseudomonadota; class Gammaproteobacteria; order Pseudomonadales; family Pseudomonadaceae; genus Aquipseudomonas. Next base: position 144,606 of record NZ_FYDJ01000009.1, on the reverse strand, counting down.
CTCGGCGGACTTTGTCGCCGGTCGCGAGTTTTCAGCGGTCGATGCCCAGCAGATTGAAACGGAAAAGGCTCGGGTCTACGCGCCGCTGGACCGCGAACACGGTCTGCCGCCAGCCCAGGTCGAGTACAAGCTGCGGCGCTTCGTCAACGACTACCTGCAACCGCCGAAAGTGACCAAAAAAATGCAGATCGGCTTGCAACGCTTCAGCGATATCCAGCGCGATCTCGATCAGATCAAGGCCCACAACGCCCACGAACTGATGCGCGCCATGGAAGTCAGCATGATCCGCGACTGCGCCGAAATGGCCGCCCGCGCTTCGCTGTTCCGCGCCGAAAGTCGTTGGGGGCTTTACCACTATCGGGTCGACCACCCGCAACGCAACGACAGCGACTGGTTCTGCCATTGCCATCTGAAAAAGGGCGACGACGGCCAGATGACCAGTTTCAAGAAAGCTGTGGAGCCTTACATCATCCCGCTGGACGCCGATGAAATGCAGGCCTACGACCGGCTGCGGGTCGGTGCCTTTGCTGCCTGAGTATCACAAAAAGAGAGACCGCAAAATGGCCTATCAACCCCAGGAAATCTTCTTCCGTTCCAACGCGCCCGTTACGGTCGATGAGGACCTTTGCATCGCCCACAAAGGCTGCACCGTGTGCGTCGACGTCTGCCCGATGGACCTGTTGGCGATCAACCCGGCCACGCAAAAGGCCTACATGGCGTTCGACGAATGCTGGTACTGCATGCCGTGCGAAAAGGACTGCCCGACCGGGGCGGTGAAAGTTGAAATCCCATACCTGTTGCGCTGAGTGTGAGTGCCGGCATCTTCATTGAATGACCGGACGCCTTCGCGAGCAAGCCCGCTCCCACAGGGGAATGCATTACAAATGTGGGAGCGGGCTTGCTCGCGAAGAGGCCAGCTCAGACAACCACAAAGCCATCCGGTAACCCCCGGACGCTTGCTTCAAAACACCCCTCGTTTCCCACCGCGCCCTGATCGTGGCGGAGACGAATATCCTAAAAATGATTCGAGGGGATCTACTTATGTTATTGCGTGCAGCTTTCGCCGGTCTGGTACTGGCTTCATTCACCTTGTCGGCATCGGCCGAGACCATCCGCATTGCCATCGGCACCCAGGACACCACGATCAACTGCGCCGCCGGCGGTCTATTGATTCGCGAGCTGGGCCTGCTGGACAAATACCTGCCCCACGACGGCCCCTACAAAGACGCCAAGTACGAGGTGGAGTGGAAGAACTTCACCAGCGGCGCGCCCCTGACCAACGAGATGGTCGCCGGAAAACTCGACTTCGGCGCCATGGCCGATTTCCCCGGTTCGTTCAATGGTGTGGCGTTCGAAACCGCGGGCAAACACAGCCTGTTTATCAGCGTGCTGTCAGGCAGCATCAAGGGCAGCGGCAACGGCATTGTGGTGCCGAGCGCATCGAGCGTGCAGTCGCTGGCCGAACTCAAAGGCAAAACCATTTCTGTGCCTTTCGCCTCGACGGCGCACGGCATGTTGCTGCGGGCGGTCGCGGCCCAAGGCTGGGATCCGTTGAAAGACGTGAACATCATCGCCCAGCCGCCGGAAGTCGCCGGCTCTGCCTTGCAGGCCGGGAAGATCGATGCCCACGCCGACTTCGTGCCGTTCGCCGAACTGTTCCCCAGCCGTGGTTTCGCTCGCAAGATTTATGACGGCGCCCAGGCCAATGCGCCGACCTTCCACGGCGCGCTGGTGGATCAGGCCTACGCGAAGAAGTACCCGGAAATTGTGGTGGCTTACCTGCGGGCGAGCATCGAAGCCAACCAGTTGCTAGTGGCTGAGCCGGAGAAATACAGCGAGTTGATCGCCAAGGTCACCGGCGTCGATGCCGAGGTCAATTACCTGTTCCACGGTCCGCTGGGCGTGCAAACCCGCGACCTCAGCTGGAAGCCGGAATACCGTCAGGCCGTCGGCACGGCCATCGATACCCTCAAGCTGCTGAAGAAGGCTGATCGCGGTCTCGATCTGAATACCTTCATCGACGACCAATACATCCGCGCAGCATTCAAGGCCTCGAACCTGGATTACACCGCGCAACTGGCCAACTACGGGCAGACGCCGCTTAAAGCGGTGGATGCGTCGAGCGGCAAAGCGATTACCGATTTCAGCCATGTGGCGGAGATCTGGGTGCGGGGTGAGCCGAAGGTTCGTCAGTACGCCTCGGCAGAGTCGGCGTTCACCGCGTTGGCCAGCCTGAAGCAGGAAGGCAAAAACATCCGTGCGGTGTATGCCCAGGCGAGTGACAGCGGGATCAAGTTGCTGGCGGATCAGGCGTGGTTTGCCAGTGATGCGAAAGGGCGCCTCAGCGCGTTTCTGCTCAAAGGTCAGGCTCAACAGTTCGCCACGGCACAAGGCGGAAAAGTCTTCGACTTCACCGACGCCAGTACCCAGGCCGTCGCCGTTCGCTAATCCCCAGAACGACTCGATCAAATGTGGGAGCGGGCTTGCTCGCGAATGCGGTGGATCAGTTGACATCAATGTTGAATGAAAAATCGCATTCGCGAGCAAGCCCGCTCCCACAGGGATCGGAGTCGTCTGCAAGTTTTGCAATTGATCGTTCCCACGCTCTGCGTGGGAATGCCGCCAGGGACGCTCCGCGTTCCGCTTTTGGAGGTGATATATGTTTTCACGCTGGATCCCCCGAGCCGCTTCATTGCTGCTCTGCCTTGTATTCTGGCAACTCGCGGCCAGTCACCACTGGAACCTCGGCCTGGTCACCTTCGCCAACGTCCCGACGCCACTGGCGGTCATCGAGGCCGCCCTCGGCCTCGGCGACTCCGGCAAACTCGCGCAACACCTCGGCAGCAGCCTCAGCCGAGTCTTCGCCGGTTACCTCGCGGCGCTGATCATCGGCATCGCGTTGGGCCTGGCCATCGGTCGCTCGAAATGGGCGGAAGACCTGCTGCTGCCACCGCTGGAAGTCCTGCGTCCGATCCCCGCCGTCGCCTGGATTCCGCTGGCGATCCTGATGTTCCCATCCTCTGAGCTGTCGATGGTCTTCATCACCTTCACCGGCGCGCTGTTCCCGATCCTGCTCAACACCGTGCATGGCGTCGAAGGCGTCGACCCACGGCTGATCGCCTCGGCGAAAAGCCTCGGGGCAGGGCGCCGGGCGATTCTGCTGGAGGTGATCCTGCCGGGCGCCGCGCCGAGCATCATCACCGGCCTGGCGATCGGCATGGGCACCTCATGGTTCTGCCTGGTGACCGCCGAAATGATCTCCGGCCAATACGGCATCGGCTATTACACCTGGGAGTCCTACACCATCCAGAACTACGCCGACATCGTGGTCGGCATGTTGCTGATCGGCGTACTGGGGATGGGCAGCAGTCTGCTGATCAAACGTCTGGGCGGGCTGTTTACGCCTTGGCACCGACCACGAGGAAAAGCCTGATGAGCGTGATGCAAACCCCTGAAGGACGGATCGACATCCGCCAACTGTCCATTGTCCTCGGCGAACACAAGCAAGCCTTCGAAGCCGTGCAAGGTCTGGATTGCCAGATCGAACCGGGGCAATTCGTGTGCATTCTTGGGCCGTCCGGTTGCGGCAAATCGACCCTGCTCGGTGCGCTGGCCGGTCACCTGCAACCGCGAACCGGCACCCTGACAGTCGACGGTGTGCCGGTCTCGGGCCCGTCCCCGCAGCGGGGCATGGTGTTCCAGCACCACACGCTGTTCCCTTGGCGCACCGTGCGCGACAACGTGGCTTTCGGCCTGAAAATGCGTGGCATCGGCAAAGCCGAACGCCATAAAGCCGCCGATGAAATCCTTGCTCTGGTGGGCCTCGAAGGGTTTGCTGAGCGCTGGCCTGATCAACTCTCCGGAGGCATGCAGCAACGGGTAGAAATCGCCCGGGTGCTGATCAACCGCCCGCGCCTGTTGCTGATGGACGAACCCTTCGGCGCCCTCGACGCGCTGACCCGGTTGAACATGCAGGAGCTGCTGCTGGACATCTGGACGCGAATTCGCACCACCGTGGTGTTCGTCACCCATGACATCGATGAAGCGCTGTTCCTCGCCGATCGGCTGCTGGTCATGAGTTCGCGCCCGGGGCGGATCATCGAAGACCTGCGCCTCGATTTCCCACGGCCACGCACCACCGAACGGGTCACCAGCCACGAGTTTTCCCGCTTGAAGCGTCATTGCCTCGAGTTGCTGCGTCACGAAGACGGTCGGCAGTTACCGCGCCTGAACCCTCTCGGACTTCCCCTTGAAAACAAACTGCCGCGATTTGCCCTATGACCTCTCTATTCGATGTAACCGATAACGACGACATTCTCGCCCTGCAACCGCGCCTGACGGATGAAGATCCCGGCGTGCGCAGAATTGCCCTGATCGAATTGGCCGACCTTGAAGAACCGGACGGTTTGCTGTGGCTGGTCAATCGCCTTGCGCAAGACCCGGCCGAAGAAGTCCGCGCCGAGGCCGCACGCTTGCTCGAAGCCTGGGAGGATGAACCGGTGGTGGAAGCGCTGTGCCAGGCGCTGACCGATCCTTCCCACGCCGTGCAAGCTGCCGCCGCGCAAAGCCTTAGCCTGCTCAAGACCGAGGCGGCGGGCAGGGTGATTCTGCCGTGGACCGGACATGCTGACATCAACGTGCGCATCGCTGCTTTCAGAGCCTTGCGTGAGTTGCGCTTTCCCGATGCCGCCGCTGCCGCCTTAGAGGCATTGAGCGATGAAGACGCCAGTGTCCGCCGCGAAGCCGTCGGCGTACTCGGCTGGCTCAAACAGCTCGATGCCTTGCCGGCGCTTGCTCGATTGGCCAGTGACGACCCGGACACTGAAGTCCGCCGCGCCGCCACCGGTGCCCTGGGCCTGGCCTCCGACGCCCACGTGCTGCCGGCGCTGCGCCACGCCTTGCAGGACGAGGCCTGGCAAGTGCGCGAAGAAGCTGCCACCACGCTGGGTAAAGTCGGCCACGTCGACGCCGGCCCGGCCTTGATTGAAGCCTTGAGCGATGCGTACTGGCAAGTGCGCCTGCGCGCCACTCGTAGCCTCGGTCGTTTGCGTTACGTCCCGGCCCTTGAAGCGTTGATCGAAACCCTCGGCCACCGCATCAGCAACTTGCGTAAGGAAGCTGCGCTGGCGCTCGGAGAGTTGAGCGATCGGGGCGCCATCGCACCCTTGCAGGCCGCGCAAAACGACGGCGACCCGGAAGTGCGCAAAGCCGTGCGCATCGCCTTGAGTCAGCTGCAATGAACCCGGTGGCGATTGGCAATTCCCAGGGTAAACAGCAGCTGCGGTTGAACTGGCCGGATGGTCGCGAGCAGTTGCTGGACCACGCTGAGTTGCGCCGCCAATGCCCGTGCTCGCAATGCCGGGCGTTTCGGTTGCAAGGGCTGACGGTGAAAGTCGATGAGCGCATCCGTGTGGTCGAACTCAATTCCCAGGGTTACGGCCTGCAACTGATCTTCAGCGACGGCCACGAACGCGGTATTTACCCCTGGCCCTACCTGGCACAACTCACCCCCGAACCTACTGAAATCTAATGTGGGAGCGGCGGTGCGACGATTCGACTTGCTCGCGAAGGCGGTGGGTCAGTCGACATCAATGTTGAATGTTGAACCGCATTCGCGAGCAAGCCCGCTCCCACATTTAATCGGTGTTTACCTCAGGTTGTGTGGTCGACCGCCGGCTGACTGGCGGTCCTTGCCAGAAAAAAGCCAAAAGAGTACAAATGTACTCCATGACGACTTTAACTCCCCGCCGTACCGCCATCCTGACCTTTATCCGCGATCGAATCGCCGAGCACGGTCAGTCCCCGAGCCTCGCTGAAATCAGCGAGGCGTTCGGTTTCGCCTCACGTAGCGTGGCGCGCAAGCATGTGCTGGCGCTGACCGAGGCCGGTTTCATCGAGGTCAATGCGCATCAGGCCCGGGGCATTCGTTTGCTCGGGCAGCCGACGCGGCCCGAATTGCTGGACATTCCGGTACTCGGCCGGGTGGCGGCGGGTGCGCCGATCGGTGCCGATGCCGAGGTTCACAGCCGCTTGCTGCTTGACCCGTCGATCTTCTCGCGGGTGCCGGATTACATGCTGCGGGTCCAGGGCGACTCGATGATCGAGGACGGCATTCTCGACGGCGATCTGGTGGGCGTGCACCGCAATCCCGAGGCGTTCAACGGCCAGATCGTCGTCGCGCGACTCGACGGGGAAGTCACCATCAAACGTTTCGAACGGGTCGGCGAGGTTGTCCGATTGCTGCCACGCAATCCGGCCTATAAGCCGATCATCGTCGAAGCCAATCAGGACCTGGCCATCGAAGGGGTGTTCTGCGGTCTGGTGAGGCAAGGGTGATGGGCGCCGTCGTTGCGCTGGATACGCTGTTCAATGGCGGCCAGGTCTGGAAGGGTCGGCCTGCGCCACCGTCCGTCAGCCCGCAACCCACCGGGCATGCCGCGCTGGATGCGGCGTTGCCCACCGGTGGCTGGCCGGAAGCGGCGCTGAGCGAAATCCTTTTGGCCGGGCAGGGTATTGGCGAGTTACAACTGGTGTGGCCGGCGCTGGCGCGGTTGTCGGCTGCGGGCGAGCGCATCGTGCTGGTGGCGCCGCCTTACGTGCCATACCCCCAGGCCTGGCAGAACGCCGGGGTCGATCTGCGTCAGTTGTCGATCATCCAGGCCAGCGAGCGCGATGCCTTGTGGGCGGCGGAACAATGCCTGCGTTCGGGCAGTTGCGGCGCAGTGCTGTGCTGGCCGCACAAGGCCGATGACCGAGCGTTGCGGCGCTTGCAGGTGGCGGCGGAAACCGGCTCGACCCTGGCGTTTGCCTACCGCTCGATCAATGAAGCGATTAACCCTTCGCCCGCAGCGCTGCGCATCGCCATCGATGCCAGGCCTGCGCAATTGCGCGTGCTCAAGTGCCGGGGTGGGTTGGCGCGTTCGGCGCCGATTGCCTTCCCTGTGGGACATTGAGGTTGCCATGCGCTGGGTCTGTATTCTTTTCCCGCAATTGGCGCTGGACGCGGTACTGCGTCAACGCGCCGATCCCGATGAGCCGCTGGCGCTGCTGACCGGCCCGGCCCAGCGTCGGGTGTTGCAAGCGGTCAACGCTTCGGCCCGGGCGCAGGGATTGCGTCCGGGCCAGTCGATGACCGCTGCCCAGGCCTTGAGCAAAGGGTTTGTCACGGCTGAGTACGACGCTGCCGAGATCGAGCACTGGCAGCAGTTTCTGGCCGCCTGGGCTTATCGATTCAGTTCACAAGTCAGCGTGCATTACCCGCGTGCGGTGGTGTTTGAAATCGAATCCAGCCTGGGGTTGTTCGGCGCCTGGCCGCAATTCGAGGCGCGGTTGCGGGCCGAGCTCGGCGAGCTGGGGTTTCGTCATCGGATTGTTGCCGCGCCCAACCCGGTGGCCGCACGGGTGCTGGCCAACGCTTATGACGGCCTGGTGGTGCCCGACGACCAAGCCTTGCAACATCATCTTGGGCAGTTGCCCATCGACCGTATCGGGCTGGAAACCAGCGTTGCCACCGCGCTGTCGCGCATGGGGTTGCGCACCTTGAGCCAGGTTCAGGCGTTGCCTCGCCATAGTCTGGCCCGGCGTTTCGAGGCCCAGGTGCTCAAGCATCTGGACGCCTTGCTCGGGTTACGGCGGCTGGCGCTGGCGTTCTACTTGCCGCCGGACCGCTTCGATGTGCGCATTGAGCTCAACTTCGACGTGCAGTCCCATCAGGCGCTGCTGTTTCCGTTACGCCGGCTGACCGGCGACCTGTCGGCGTTTCTGTGCGGTCGGGACAGCGGCGTGCAGCGTTTCGACCTGCACCTGGAACACGCCGGGTTGCCGGACACCGTCATCAAGGTCGGCCTGCTCAGCGCCGAACGTGATCCGGCTATGCTCTTTGAACTGGCCCGGGGCCGGTTGGAGCACGTCCAGGTCGAGGCCCCGGTGCGCGGTTTTCGCCTGCGCGCCGAAGACTTGCCGGCCTTCGTTCCCCAGCGCCAGGAGCTGTTCGACGACCGCCCGCAGCAGTCCTTGCCCTGGGAGCAACTGCGCGAACGCTTGCGCGCGCGGTTGGGGGATGACGCGGTGCAGGGCTTGCGGTTCCAGGCCGATCATCGGCCGGAATGCGCGTGGCAGGCCAGTGTCGACAGTCAGCGCTGTGCAGGGCTGCCTGCGGTGCAACGTCCGGGCTGGTTGCTGACTGAACCGTTGGCGGTACACGAAGGTTCGGCGCGCATCCTCATGGGACCGGAACGCATCGAGTCCGGTTGGTGGGACGGCGACGATGTGCGCCGCGATTACTTCCTGATCGAAACCCGTTCCGGCCAGCAGGGTTGGGCCTATCGCGCGGTTGGTGAGGACGGCCCGTTGTGGCTGCAAGGCTGGTTCGCATGAGCATCGACTATGCCGAGCTGCACTGCCTGTCGAACTTCAGTTTCCAGCGCGGTGCTTCCAGTGCCCTCGAGCTCTTTCAGCGGGCGAAAAAGCAGGGCTATCAGGCCTTGGCGATCACCGATGAATGCACCCTGGCCGGTATCGTCCGCGCCTGGCAAGCGGCCAAATCCGTGGAGCTGCCGCTGATTATCGGCAGCGAAGTGCGCATCGAGAACGGTCCGAAACTGGTGTTGCTGGTGGAAAACCTCGAGGGTTACCAGACCCTGTGCCGACTGATTACCCGAGCACGGCGCCGCACACAGAAAGGCCAGTATCAAGTGCTGCGGGAAGACTTCAGTGAACCCTTGCCGGGGCTGTTGGCGTTGTGGGTGCCGGATGCGGTCGATGACTTCGAACAGGGCCACTGGCTGAAACAGACTTTCGTCGATTGCCTGTGGCTGGCCGTCCAGCTGCATCGCGGCCAGGACGATACCCGACGACTGGCTGCGCTGCTGACCCTGGCGGGCGAACTGCGAATCCCGGCAGTGGCCAGCGGCGATGTGCACATGCACGCCCGTGGGCGGCGCGCCTTGCAGGACACCATGACCGCGATCCGCCATCACCTGCCGGTGGCGGAGGCCGGGCTGCGTCTTCATCCCAATGGCGAGCGGCATGTGCGCAGTATCGAGGCTCTGCAATCGATCTACCCGCAAACACTGCTCGACGAAACGCTGAACATCGCCCGGCGCTGCACCTTCGACCTCGGTCAGTTGCGTTATCAATATCCCCGGGAGTTGGTGCCGGAAGGCCAGACAGCCACGTCCTGGCTGCGGCATTTGACCGAGGAGGGCATCGCGTGGCGCTGGCCAAAAGGCCCGCAGGCCCAGGTGCTGATGCAGATCGACAAGGAACTGGAGCTGATCGCCGAGCTGGGCTACGAAAGCTATTTCCTGACGGTTCACGACATTGTGCGATTCGCCCGTGAGCAAAAAATCCTGTGTCAGGGCCGTGGTTCGGCGGCCAACTCAGCGGTGTGCTTTGCCTTGGGCATCACGGAAATCGATCCGGATCGCACCACGCTATTGTTCGAGCGCTTTCTCTCCAAGGAACGCAACGAACCGCCGGACATCGACGTCGATTTCGAACACGAACGCCGCGAAGAAGTCCTGCAGTACGTGTTCCAGCGTTATGGCCGGACCCGCGCGGCGTTGACGGCGGTGGTCAGCACGTATCACGCGGCCGGCGCGGTGCGTGATGTGGCCAAGGCCTTGGGTTTGCCGCCGGACCAGATCAACGCCCTGGCCGATTGCTGTGGTCACTGGAGTGATGAAGCACCGCCCGTGGAACGCCTGCTTGAAGGCGGGTTCGATCCCGAGAGCCCGGTGCTGCGCCGGGTGCTCAGCCTGGCGGGGCAGCTGATCGGTTTCCCCCGACACCTGTCCCAGCACCCCGGTGGTTTCGTGATTTCCGAGCAGCCTCTGGACAGCCTGGTCCCGGTGGAAAACGCCGCTATGGCCGAGCGCACCATCATCCAGTGGGACAAGGACGACCTCGACGCGGTCGGGCTGCTCAAGGTGGATATCCTGGCGTTGGGCATGCTCAGTGCGATCCGCCGCTGTTTCGATCTGTTGCGCCGTCATCGCGATCGGGACCTGAGCCTGGCGACGATCCCGTCCGAAGACGCGCCCACCTACGAAATGATTGGCCGTGCCGACACCATCGGTGTGTTCCAGATCGAGTCCCGGGCGCAAATGTCGATGCTGCCCCGGCTCAAACCGGTGAATTTCTACGATCTGGTGATTGAAGTGGCGATCGTCCGTCCGGGGCCGATTCAGGGCGGGATGGTGCATCCGTACCTGCGACGCCGAAACAAGGAAGAACCGGAGATCTATCCGTCCCCGGCACTGGAAACCGTGCTCAAGCGCACGTTGGGCGTGCCGCTGTTCCAGGAACAAGTGATGCAGATTGCGATTGTCGCCGCCGACTACAGCCCCGGTGAGGCCGATCAGTTGCGCCGCTCCATGGCCGCCTGGAAACGTCACGGCGGGCTGGAACCGCACAAGGATCGCCTGGCCGCCGGGATGAAGAAAAACGGCTACACGGCGGAGTTTGCCGCGCAGATCTTCGAGCAGATCAAAGGCTTCGGCAGCTACGGTTTCCCCGAGTCCCACGCCGCCAGTTTCGCCTTGCTGACCTACGCCAGTTGCTGGTTGAAATGCCACGAGCCGGCGGCCTTCGCCTGTGCGCTGATCAACAGCTGGCCCATGGGTTTCTACAGCCCGGACCAGATTCTGCAGGACGCGCGCCGACATCATTTGCAGATTCGCCCGGTGGACGTGCGCGCCAGTGACTGGGATTGCAGCCTCGAGCCGATCACCGGAGCCCAGCCGGCGATTCGCATGGGGTTGCGGATGATCAAGGGCTTTCGCGAGGACGATGCCCGGCGCATCGAAACGGCGAGGTCGAAGAGGGCGTTTATCGACATTGCCGACCTCGGCGAACGGGCGCGACTCGATGCCCGTGCCCAGGAGCAACTGGCCGATGCCGGTGCGCTGTGTGGCCTGGCGGGTGACCGTCATCGGGCGCGCTGGGAAGTGGCGGGTGTGCAGAAACAGCTCGGCTTGTTTGCCGGTCTGCCGAGTCAGGAAGAGGGCGCGGTGTCGTTGCCCAAACCTACCGTGGGCGAGGACCTGCTAGCCGATTACAACAGTGTCGGTACCACGCTCGGTCCGCATCCGCTGGCGTTGTTGCGGGGTGAATTGAAAGCCCGGCGCTGCCGCAGTTCGAAGGAACTGCTGGAGGTCGAGCATGGGCGACCGGTCAGCGTCGCCGGGCTGGTGACCGGTCGACAACGCCCAGGCACCGCCAGTGGCGTGACCTTTGTCACCCTTGAAGATGAGTTCGGCAACGTCAACGTCATTGTCTGGCGCGACCTGGCCGATCGGCAGCGCCAGGTGTTGGTCGGCTCGCAATTGCTCAAGGTCGATGGGCGCTGGGAGAAGGAAGGTGAGGTGAGGCATTTGATTGCCGGACGGTTGAGCGACCTGAGCCCATTGCTCGACGGCATCAGCGTACGCAGCCGGGATTTCCGCTGAACCCGACCTGATCGTTCCCACGCTCTGCGTGGTAACGCCTCCCGTGACGCTCTGCGTCACAGCGGACGCGGAGCGTCCGTGGCTGCATTCCCACGCAGAGCGTGGGAACGATCAAAGCACCAGCCAATGCGTTGATGCCCGAATAATTTAATACTGTCTTCGATAGTGGCACTTTGGCATAATGCCGGCCGCCGACGTCCCGCACGTCGATTGTCGATTTGATTCCCTCTCGCTTTTTCGCCGCTGCAACCCGCAGTGGCTGGCTATTGCCGTGCCGGGATAAACCGTTTTTCAATAGGAATGCACAGTGAGAATGATCTCTCGGATGTTGGTATCGGCGGCAGCGATTGCCCTCTTCGGCGCGATGGCCGGGTGTGCGACTGAAAGCTCGCGCGTCTTGCCGGTAGAAAAGGTCGAAAGCGCCAGCCTCGCTTATTCCGGCGTTCGCGTACCCATGGCGGTAGGCAAGTTCGACAACCGCTCGAGCTACATGCGCGGGATCTTCTCCGACGGTGTGGATCGCCTCGGCGGTCAGGCCAAGACCATCCTGATCACTCACTTGCAGCAAACCAATCGCTTCAGCGTGCTGGACCGCGACAACATGGATGAGATCCAGCAAGAAGCCGCGATCAAGGGCCAGTCCCAGCGCCTCAAGGGTGCTGACTTTGTGGTCACCGGTGATGTCACCGAGTTCGGCCGCAAAGAGACTGGGGATCACCAGTTGTTCGGCATTCTCGGTCGCGGCAAGACCCAGGTGGCCTACGCCAAGGTCAACCTGAACATCGTCAATATCAGCACCTCGGAAGTCGTTTATTCGACTCAGGGCGCGGGCGAATACGCCTTGTCCAACCGTGAAGTCATCGGCTTTGGCGGCACCGCTGCCTACGATTCGACCCTCAACGGCAAAGTGCTCGACCTGGCCATGCGCGAGGCGATCAATCGTCTGGTGGACGGCATGAATGCCGGTGCATGGAAACCGGGCAACTGATCAAGGTCGATGACAAGGAGCGGTACAAGCATGTTCAAGATTTATGCGAAATGGGCGCTGATGACGTCGACCGTGCTGGTCAGCGGCCTGTTGGCCGGCTGCAACAGCGGCCCGAAAACCCTTTACCAGTGGGAAAGCTACCAGCCGGAAGTCTACGAGTACTTCAAGGGTGAAGAGCCCAAGGAAGCTCAGGCCGAAGCGCTGGAGCGCGACCTACAGAAGATCAGGTCCACCGGCAATACGCCGCCGCCTGGCTACCACGCTCACTTGGGCCTGTTGTACCTGAGCATGGGCAAGGACGATCAGATGGTGCAGCAATTCAGAACCGAGAAGACGTTGTTCCCCGAGTCGACGCCGTACATGGACTTTCTGCTTAAAAACGCCAAGGCCGGAGACACCCAATGATCGTGCGCTCATTGAAACTGATGGCCGGGCTGCTGGCGCTGGCCGTGCTCGGTGGCTGTGTCAGCCCCAAGACCGTGGACTATTCGGCGTACAAGCAAAGTCGTCCAAAAACCATTCTGGTGCTGCCGCCGCTGAACAACTCGCCGGACGTCAAGGCGTCCTACAGCTTGTTGTCGCAGGTCACGTACCCATTGGCTGAGGCCGGTTACTACGTGCTGCCGATCACCCTGGTCGATGAGACGTTCCGCCAGAATGGCTTGACCACACCGGCGGATATCCATCAGGCACCGGCCAACAAACTGCAAGAAATCTTCGGTGCCGATGCTGCGCTGTACATCACCGTGACGGACTACGGCACTCGCTACATGATCATCAGCAGCGAAACCGTGGTGACGGCCAGCGCGAAACTGGTGGACCTCAAGAGCGGCACCACCCTGTGGACCGGCTCGGCTCGGGCTTCGAGCGAAGAGGGCGGTAACAACGGTGGCGGTAATTTGATTGGCATGCTGATTACGGCTGCGGTGAAGCAAGTGATCAACAGTTCCACCGACGCCGGTCACCCGATTGCCGGTGTGACCAGCGCTCGGCTGCTGTCGGCAGGACAACCGGCGGGGTTGCTGTACGGGCCGCGTTCGCCGAAGTACGGCACTGACTGAACCCTCTGTGCATGATCGTTCCCACGCTCTGCGTGGGAATGCCTCCCCGGACGCTCTGCGTCCGCTTTTGGGACGCAGAGCGTCCCTTGCTGCATTCCCACGCGGAGCGTGGGAACGATCATTTACCTGACGGCCAAAACCGCTCCCCACCCCCCGGCGTCTCCGTCCACGCCTGCAACGACCTTGTCGGCAAATCGAAATAATCGCGCGTGCGCGCATACCCATGCCCACCCATCCGGCCAATCGCATCGAGCCCGAGCTGATCGATATACAAGGTTTTCGGGTCGATCAATTCATCCCGCACATGCGCCATCAACACTTCGCCAAAGATAATCTCCCGTGACTGTCCGATGGACAGCGCCATCATCCGCCGACACTCCAGCGCCACCGGTGCCTCCCCGATCCGTGGGCATTTGACCGTGGTCCCGGGAATGGCCGTGAGGCCCGCAGCAGTCAGTTCATCGAAACCGGGGGCGAACGGTACGGCGCAGACGTTCATGGCTTCCACCAGGGCATCGCTGACAATGTTTACGGTGAATTCCTGGTTGAGCTGGATATTGCGCGTGGTGTCCTTGGGGCTTTGGTCGCCGTAGTTTTCCACGCCCAACGCGAGGATCGGCGGGTCGGCCGAGAGGGCGTTGAAGAAGCTGAAGGGCGCGGCGTTGATCCGGCCTTCGCCGTCGATGGTGGTGACCAGGGCAATCGGCCGTGGCACCACGCTGCCGATCAGAATTTTGTATTTGTCTCGTGGGCTCAATTGGCTGAAGTCGAAGCTTTGCATGGGCAGGACTCTCTAAAGAAGGGGATCAATTGCGCTCAGCGGCGCGTGTGCGCTGTAGTCGTCAGCGAACGGGATGGCCGGTTTGAACAGACCTTTCCAGTCCGGTTGGCCGAAGGCCCGGTCGCTGTGGCTGCGCATCAGTTTTTCGAATTGTTGTTGGGCCTGGCGTTGCAAGGCGGGGTAGTCGACGCCCTGCACCTGACCGTCCTGCATCACGCAGCGGCCGTTGATGTAGCTGGCGATGCAGTCGTCACCGCGCCCTGCCAGCAACAGGTTTTTCAGTGGGTCGAACAGCGGCCCCAAATGCAGGCCGCGAAGGCTGAACACCGTGATGTCGGCCTTGGCGCCCGGTGCCAAGCGGCCCAGATCATCGCGGCCCAAGGCTTTGGCGCCGCCGAGAGTGGCCGCATTGTAAAAATCCAGCGTGCGGGTCAAAGAACCACTGCCTTCCATCAATCGCGCGATGTTCAGACCCTGGCGCATGTTTTCCAGCATATCCGCCGGCCAGGTGTCGGTGCCCAAGGCGAAGTTGATGCCCTTGGCCCGATAGCGACCGAAGGAGTTCAGCGCCTCGCCGTCACGGGCAAACACCACCGGGCAATGCACCAGACTCGCGCCGCCATCCACCACGCGTTGCAGATCGTCATCGCCTGAGGTGTAGATGCCGTGGGGCAGCAGACTGCGCGGGGTCAGCAGGTCCAGTTGCTGCAACCAGGTCAGGGGTGACACGCCGCGCAGTTGCTCGACCATCGCCACCTCACCGAGCCCCTGGCAGCAATGCAAACGCATCGGCGCGTTCAGTTCCCGACTCAGCGCGGCAGTGCGTTGCAGCAGGGCCGGGGTGCAGGTCTGGATGCGGTCCGGCAGCAGCGCGCCGCGAATCAAACCCTCGTGCGCACCGTCGAAATCATGGAAAAACCGAGCAGCCGCGTCGAGCCCGGCCATGCCTCGTGCTTCATCCCAGTGATGCCCGAGGCTTCCATCGGCACGCCAGTAACTCATGCCGCTCATGTAGCAGGGGCCGAGGTAAGTCCGCAGCCCCAACTCGGCCGCCACACTGGCCACCGCAGAAAACTCGTCGTAAGTCTCGGCCCACTCGCGGTAATACATCGAGGTGATCGGCATGGCGGTGGTGATGCCGTTGCGGATCAGCTGAGTGAAGGCGTAGCGGTATTTGAAGACTTCTTCATCCGCGCTGTAACTCTCTCGCGGACCGCTCGCCAGATAGTCCTCGGACCACATCCGGCCCATGTCGCGTTCATCGCCGTTGTCCAGCGTCAGCACCGTCGAATCAAGATCCCCGAGTGCATCCAGATCGATGAAGCCCGGACCGATCAACGCGTTGCCGTAATCAATCCATTGGTCCACCGGCCCCGGATAATCCCGCCCGACAAACACGATGCGCGAACCTTCGAACACCACTTGGCCGTCGCGCCACAGCACATGCTGTGTGCCGTCGAAACCAACGACGCAGCTGCTCTTGAGGCCAATGCGCTTCACAAACGGCTTTCCAGCAGACGGCCACCGGAGGCGATCAACTCACCGCCGCGATAAACCTGCCGCGCCAGCCGCGACACCACCGCCTCACCCAGCGTCTGCACCGGCATCAGCAAAAAGTCCGCCGGTTGGCCGATCTCCAGCCCATAACCTTCACAGCCCAACGCCCGAGCGCCATTCACCGTCGCGGCTTCGAACGCCGCCGTCAGTTCATCGTCCTTGTTCAAGTCGAAACGAAACGCCAGCAGCATCGCCCGTTCCAGCATGTCGCCGTTGCCCATGGGCGACCAGGCATCACGAATGCCGTCCGAACCCAGGCAGACATTCACCCCGGCCTCACGCAAGGCGAGGAACGGCGGCACCGCGCAATCGGCCGGTGCCGAACTCATCAGCGAAATGCCCAACGCCGCCAGGCGTTCGGCCACCAGTTTGACCTGGCTCCACGGCAACATCCCTAGGCAGTAAGCGTGGCTGATCATCACCCGACCCTGACGCCCGAAACGTTCGGTGTAGTCGGCGATCAGTGCGATCTGCCACAGGCCCAGTTCGCCCTTGTCGTGCAGATGAATGTCGACGCCACGCTCGAATTCGCTGGCCAGCTTAAACACGAAGTCGAGCTGTGCTATCGGGTCGTTGTCGATGCCGCACGGGTCAAGGCCGCCGACGTTTTCCACGCCCAGGGCCATCGCTTCGCGCATCAGTTCGGCGGTGCCGGGGCGGCTGATCAGGCCGGTTTGCGGGAACACCACCAGTTGCAGGTCGATCAGGTCGCGGTAGCCTTCGCGCAGCTGTTGCATGGCCTCGACATGGCGCAGGCCGAATTCCGGATCGATGTCGACGTGACAACGCATCGTCAGCGAGCCACGGGCGATGCAGTTTTCCAGCAGGGCGCCGGCGCGTTGGGCAATCGGTGCATGGACTTCACGCAGCACGCGGCGCTCGTTGGCGATGTAATCCTTGAGCGTCGGGCCGGCGCTGTTCGGGCGCCAGGGTTGGCCCCAGAGGGTTTTGTCGAGGTGGACGTGGCTTTCAACCAGGGCCGGGGTGAGGAGCTGGTTTTGGCCGTCGATGTCGGTGGTGGTCAGCGCGGCGCTTGATGCAGGGCGGCGTTGCTTGAACAGGCCGTTTTCGATCAGCAGGTCTTCGGCGGGGGAGCCGTAGGGGCGCACGTTGCGTAGCCAGCGGGGTTGAGTCATGAGAAACCTCAAGTTTTGTGGTGTTAGGGCGGGCCTCATCGCGAGCAAGCTCGGCTCCCACAAGGGTTTGTGTTGGAACAAAGATAGTTTTCCAACCGAGAACCCTGTGGGAGCGAGCCTGCTCGCGATGGCCGTGACGCGGTCTCGGATCAACCCTTGAGCTTCGACCAGATCCGGTCCTGCAGCTCGCGCGCCTTGTTGCTGCACTCTTTCTCCGGGCGCAGGCGCGAGGCGAACTCGTCAGGCATATTGATCGCGTCCATCACCCGCCATTTGGCGTCGATCAGCTTGTCGCTCTGGATGCCGTTGGCGTAGGCGATGGCGTTGGACACGGCGGCGGCGTTTTCCGGTTTCATCATCCAGTCGATGAAGATCTTCGCGTTGCCAGGGTGCGGGGCGCTTTTCGGTACGGCGAAGTTGTCCTGGAACATCGCCAGGCCTTCGCGCGGGTACACGTACTTGATGGTGCTTTTTTGCAACGTGGCTCGGGCGGTGGAGCCGTTCCAGTTCTGCATCATGATCACTTCACCGGAGGCCATGCGGTCGACGGTGTTGTCCGAGCTGTACATCTTCAAGTGTGGTTTCTGTTTTTTCAGCAGCTCCAGAATGCGCTTGGCGTCTTGTGGGTTTTCGCTGCATTCGTCGACGTTCAGGTAATGGCTGGCGGCGTTGATCACACTGCTGGAGGTGTCGAGGGCGGCGAGTTGGCCTTCGAGTTCCTTGCGCGGTTCGAAGAACTCTTTCCACGAATCGTCCAGTTTGCCGCCGGGCACCCGCGCGCTGTCATAGGAAAACCCGGTGGTGCCCCACAGGTATGGGGCGGAGAACTTGCGACCGGGGTCGAAACCCGGGTTGCGGAAGGCCGGTTTGACGTACTGGAAGTTGGGCAGGGTCGACGCGTCGATTTGCAGTAGCAGGTTCTGGTTGATCAACGTGCGCATGATCGATTGCGACGGCACGATCACGTCATAGGCCGCGCCGCCGGCCTGCAACTTGGCCAGCAGGGTTTCGTTGCTGTCGTAGCCGTCCATGGTGACCTTGATCCCGGTCTCCTTTTCGAACTTGGCCAGCAGATCGACCGGGTAGTAGTCGGTCCAGTTGTAGAAGAACAGTTCCTTGGGTTCGGCGGCCTGCGCGGTGAAAACGCTGAAGCAACTGAGGGCCAGACCGGCGACGCCGTAACGCATGCTTTTGAAGATCGTGTTTTTCAACATCATGGTTTTACGCTCCGAAAGTACCGCGAAGGAAAGGGCTCATTGGTTTTTGCCGCGCTGTCCCAGCCAGAAGGCCAGCACCACCAGCACGATGGAAATCACCAGCATCAGGGTTGAAATCGCGTTGATCTCCGGCGTGACACCGGACTTGATTGCCGAGAAGATGTACACCGGCAACGTCGTCGAACCGGGTCCGGCAACGAAGAAGGTCATGATGAAATCGTCGAGGCTGACCACGAACGCCAGCACCGAACCGGACAACACCGCCGGCCACAGCAGCGGCAGCGTCACCCGGCGAAACACCTGCCACGGGTTGGCGTACAAATCGTTCGCCGCCTCCAGCAAGCTCTTGTCCAGGTCATTGAGCCGCGCGCGGATCGGCAGGTAAGCGAAGGGAATGCAGAAGCCGATGTGCGCGACGATCACCGTCAGCAAACCGAGCTTGATCCCTAGCGCCATGAACAGCAGCAGCGTGGCCACGGCGGTGACGATCTCCGGCAGGATCAGGGGCAGGTTGATCCCGCCCTCGACCATCTTCTGTCCATAGAACGGCCGGTAAGTCGCCAACGCCGCGAGCAACGCAATCGCCGTGGCACACACCGTGGCGATGCCGGCGACGATGATCGAGTTCAGCGCGGCGGTCTGGATCGACGGGTTGGCCAGAATCCGTCCATACCAGGCGAAAGAGAACTCTGTCCACACCGTCGCCGAGCGGTTGGCGTTGAAGCTGTAGGCGATCAGCACGAATATCGGCACGTACAGATATGCCAGGATCAGCAGGCTGACTTCGCGGGTCAGCGGCAGTTTTTTCAGGTGCAGGGCGATCATGCGGTGGCTCCCCGACGAAGGGTTTTGGCGGCGCTGCGGCTATAAAGGGCGTAAAGCACCAGGGACAGCAGCAGAATCCCCAGCAACAGGAACGACAGCGAACTGCCCAGCGGCCAGTTACGCGCGGTGCCGAACTGTTGCTGGATCAGGTTGCCGATCATCAGCGTCTTGCCGCCGCCGAGAATCGCCGGGGTGATGAAGGCACCGAGGCTCGGCACAAACACCAGCAACGCACCGGCAATCACGCCGGGCATCGACAGCGGCAGGATGATCCGCTTCAGCGCGTGCCAGCGATTGGCGCCGAGGTCGTACGCCGCTTCCACCAGTCGCCAGTCGAGTTTTTCCAGGGTCGAGTAGATCGGCAGAATCATGAACGGCAGGAAGCTGTAGACCAGCCCGACGCTGACCGCGAAGTCGTTGTAGAGCAGGGTGATGCCACCGGCCTGGGGGAACAGCGCGTTGAGGCTCTGAGCAACCCAGCCATGCTCGCGCAGGATGATCAGCCAGGCGTAGTTGCGGATCAGCAGGTTGGTCCAGAACGGAATGGTGATCAGCAAGACCATGAGGTTGCGCCGACGCGGTGTCAGGCTCGACATCCATAAGGCCACCGGGAAGCCGAACAGGAAACACAGCAAGGTGGTGCCGCCGGCCTGGAACACCGAGCGCAACAACGCCTGGGCGTAGACCCAGTTCAGTTCCAGTTCACCGTCGAAACCTTCCTGGAAAAACAGTTGCACGTAGCTTTGCAGTTGCCAGTTGGCCTGCCAGTCGACACCGCCGTAAACGTTGCGCGGCAACAGGCTGATGTAGCCCATGATGCCGAGCGGAATGGCGATCAGCGCCAGCAAAGTCAGAACCACCGGGCTGAGCAACAGCGCGCGGTTGAGGGCGGGAGAAGTGCTGCTGACGCTCATCTCAGGCCTCCATCAACAGACAGGCGTGGGGCGGCAGGTTGACCGCGACGCGATCGCCGACCACCCGGCCACGGTTCAGGCCTTCGTTGTTCTCGCGCAACATGACTTTGATGTCGTTGTTCAAGCGGCACTGGTAAAGGGTCGCGGTGCCGACATACAACACCGCTTCAATCACGCCGCGCAGGTGATGCGGTTGCGCCGGGTCGACCAATTGCGAACGCTCCGGGCGGAACGCCAGTTGCACGCTGGCGCCGTCGAAGCCTTGAGCCGGGCAAGGGATTTCCACCGGCATGCCGCTCGGCACGAACAGTTTTTCGTTCCGCTGGCCGCGCTTGAGGTGGCCGGGGAGGAAGTTGATGTCGCCGATAAACTGCGCAACGAATTGGTGTTGCGGTCGTTCGTAGATATCGTTCGGTGTGCCGATTTGCAGGATCTTGCCGGCGGACATCACGGCGATACGGTCGGACAGGGTCAGGGCTTCTTCCTGATCGTGGGTGACGAAAATGAAGGTGATCCCGGCTTCTTTCTGTACGCGCTTGAGTTCGACCTGCATTTCCTTGCGCAGCTTCAAGTCCAGTGCCGACAGCGGTTCGTCGAGCAACAGCACTTTTGGCTTCGGCGCCAGGGCTCGGGCCAGGGCCACGCGCTGCTGCTGGCCACCGGACAACTCGGCCGGTTTGCGCTCGGCCAGGTGTTGCATTTGCACCAGCGCCAGCATCTCATCGACGCGCTGGGCAATTTGCTTGCGATCAAGACCCTGCATCTCGAGGCCGAAGGCGATATTCTGCGCGACGCTCATGTGCGGAAACAGCGCGTAGCTCTGGAATACTGTGTTGACCCGGCGCTTGAACGGTGGCAAATCATTGACCGGTTCACCCGCCAGACGAATCTCGCCTTCGCTGACCTGTTCGAAACCGGCGATGGTGCGTAACAAGGTAGTTTTGCCGCAGCCGGAAGGGCCGAGCAGGGTGAAGAATTCATTGTCGGCAATGTCGACTGAAACGTTGTCGAGGGCTGGAGCCAGCCCCGGATCGTCGGAATACCGCTTGGAGACGTTACGCACTTCAATCGCTGCTGGATGACCCATATTGGTGCATTCCTCTAATTATTGTATGCAATATCTGGATGCAATCTAGAAATAACCGGATTAATCTGCTCGTGCAACCCCCTTTTTCAAAGGCTGCTCATCGCCTGGGGCCGGTTGTTTAGCGCTAAAGGAGTGTTCAGATGACCGAGAAAAAACTCGAGACCACGGTCGACCGCGTCTACCAAGGGGTTTACGAGGCGATCAGCAAACGTTCATTGCGTCCCGGGATGAAGCTCGGCGAAGCGTCATTGGCCGAACTTTTTAATGTCAGCCGAACGTCGGTTCGTGCCGCGCTCAAGCAACTGGAAGCCGATGGCCTGGTCACCACCGAGCCCAACAAAGGGGCGTCGGTGTCGTTGCCCAGTGATGAGGAGATCCGTTCGCTGTTTGAGACGAGGCGCCTGATCGAGATCGGCATCGTCACTGAGCTCTGCCGTCGTCGTGATACTGCCGTGACCCAGGACCTGCGCGATCACCTGTTGCTGGAGGATGAAGCGCACCGCAGTGGCGACCATGAACGGTTGATTCATCTGCTTGGCGAGTTCCACATCAAGCTCGCGCAAAGCCTCAACAATCCGGTGTTGCTGGACTGGTTCCGCAAGCTGATTTCCCGCGCCTCGCTGTACGCCGCCGCGCTGGATGACGACAGTCACGAAGCTTGCCGCGACGACGAACACCTGCGGCTGATCGAGTACATCGAAGCGGGCAATCAGAGCGCCGCGATCGAACTGACCTGCATGCATTTGAATGGCATCGAGAAGGCCATTCTCGACGTCGCCGCCACGCTGAAAACCGGCTACCACCCGCTCAAGCATCTGATCGAGGTTTAGCCACGCTGAAATCTTGTAGCAGCTGTCGAGCAGCGCGAGGCTGCGTTCGGCTCGGGCCGCGTTCGGACGAAGCCGTCGTAAACCCTGCATCCGAGTTTGTCCTGACACACCGAGGTGTTTGATTTCACGACGGCTTCGCCGCCGAACGCGGCCTCGCAGGCTCGACAGCTGCTACAAAGCCCTCACGGCAAACCCACAAAAATCTGCAGATCAAGAATCAGCTAACCTCTATGAAACCATTGGCGACGGCGATGCTCGAAACAAACGGGCACGCACCGTCCTCATGCCGTTGCGATCCCTTAAGCCAGTCATCTACAGGGATACAGAGTCAGTCGATGCAGTTTCTAGACGATAGCCATGGGTGTGCAGGCTGGAACGGTGAAATGGCCGGGCGCATTCGCGCGTTCGACTGGAGCCTGACTGAGCTTGGGAACATGGACACCTGGCCCAGAAGCCTGTGCAGCGCGGTGCAGTTGATGCTCGCGTCCCCACTGCCGATGGTGATGCTGTGGGGCCGCCCCGGTTACATGATCTATAACGACGCGTACTCGAAATTTGCCGGTGGCCGCCATCCTTACCTGTTGGGTTCCCCGGTGGAACTGGGCTGGCCGGAAGTCGCCGAGTTCAATCGGCATGTGGTCGACACCTGCCTGGCTGGCGGCACCTTGTCCTATCGCAACAAAGTCCTGGAGTTGCTGCGCGACGGGGTTCCCGAAGATGTCTGGCTGGACCTCTATTACAGCCCGGTGGCGGATGATGACGGGAAACCGGCCGGAGTCATGGCGATGGTGGTCGAGACCACCGAGCACGTGATTTCCGAGCGACGCCGTCAAGCCGCCGAGGATGCCTATCACGCCGACAACGAACGGGTGCGCCTGGCACTCAATGCCGGGGCTTTGCTCGGCTCGTTCGTCTGGGACATCAAGGACAACGTGCTCTCCGGCGATGAGCGTTTCGCCCGCACCTTTTCCTACCCGCCGGAGCAAAACCTGGCCAACTTGCCAATGGACGTCGCCGAAGCACGGATCCATCCCGATGACCGCAGCTGGGTGCAGGAGCAGATCGATCAATCAGTGGAAACCGGCGAACCGTTTAACGCCGAGTATCGGGTCCTGCGCCCGGATGGCAGTTATCTGTGGGTGCTGGCGAGTGGCGGCTGCGAGTTCAATGAGCAGGGCGAACCGTTCCGTTTTCCCGGGGTGTTGATCGATATCCACGAACGCAAGACTGCCGAAGAATCCTTGCTCAAGTTCACCCGCAACCTGGAGCAACGCGTTGCCGACGAAGTCGAAGCGCGGCTGGCCGCTGAAGAACAACTGCGTCAATCGCAGAAACTCGAAGCCATCGGCGGCCTCACCGGCGGCGTGGCCCATGACTTCAATAATCTGTTGCAGGTGATCGCCGGCAACCTGCACTTGCTGGCGCGGCATGAACCGGACAACGCCAACGTGCAGCGCCGGGTCAGCGCTTCGATTGCCGCAGTCGAGCGCGGCGCCAAACTGTCTTCGCAATTACTCGCGTTCGCCCGTCGTCAACCCTTGTCGCCAGCGGTCTGCGATCTGCGGCAGGTCTTCGATGGGCTCGGGGAATTGTTGCAGCGGGCGCTGGGGGAAACCATTCAGATCAATGTCCGCGCGGTCGAAGCCCTTTGGCACATCTACGTGGACCACAATCAACTGGAAAATGCCATCCTCAATCTGGCGATCAATGCCCGGGACGCCATGAACGGCGAGGGCACCATTGACCTGAGCGCCGAGAACATTGCCCTTGATAGCAAATTTTGCGCAGGCAAGGGCATCGTCGCCGGCGACTATGTCTGTGTAGCAGTGGCTGACAAGGGGGTTGGCATGTCGCCGCAAGTACTCGCACAGGCTTTCGAACCGTTTTTCACCACCAAAGCCGATGGCCAGGGCACGGGGCTGGGCCTGAGCATGGTGTTCGGTTTCGTCAAGCAAAGTGGCGGGCATATCGAGATTTCCAGCGTGGTCGGGCAGGGCACTCGGGTGCAGCTGTATTTCCCTCGCAGCCTGCGGCCGATGCTTAACGAAACAACACGTCATTACCCGCAACAGCGAGGCGGACACGAAACCATTCTGGTGGTCGAGGACAACGAGGCGGTGCGCAGCTCGGCGGTGGAATTACTGAACGAAGAGGGTTATCAAGTGCTGACGGCGGCCAACGGTGATGTCGCGATGCAGATGTTGCTGGATGGCGCCGTGGTCGACCTGATTTTCACCGACGTGGTCATGCCCGGCCTGATCAAAAGCTCGGACCTGGCGGCCTGGGCCAAGGTGCAGACGCCGCCGGTGGCCGTGCTGTTCACCTCGGGCCACACCCGTGACATTATTTCGCGCAATCACCAACTCAGCCCGGATACTTATTTGCTGAGCAAACCTTATGGTCCCGAGGCGCTCACACAGATGGTTCGCACCGTCCTTAACGGCTGACCCGATCCACCCTGGGAACGATCACCCTGTAGGAGCCGAGCTTGCTCGCGATGGCGGTGTGTCAGACAGACCGCCATCGCGAGCAAGCTCGGCTCTTACAGGTGAACCGCATTTCTTTGAACCTTCCAATCAAGGCTGCTCATGACTTCCAACCCTCCCTCCGGCATGGTCAGGGTGCGCGGCGCCCGGGAACACAATCTCAAAAACGTCGATGTCGACATCCCCCGGGATGCCCTGGTGGTATTCACTGGCGTGTCCGGTTCGGGGAAGTCGTCGCTGGCGTTCTCGACCCTCTACGCCGAAGCGCAACGCCGCTATTTCGAATCCGTGGCGCCTTATGCCCGGCGCCTGATCGATCAGGTCGGTGTGCCGGACGTCGACTCCATCGAAGGCTTGCCGCCGGCGGTGGCGCTCCAGCAACAACGAGGGACGCCGAGCACGCGCTCTTCGGTGGGCAGCGTGACGACGTTGTCGAGCCTGATCCGCATGCTGTACTCCCGGGCCGGCAGTTATCCGCCGGGGCAGCCGATGCTCTATGCCGAAGATTTTTCGCCCAACACGCCCCAGGGCGCGTGCCCCGACTGTCATGGGTTGGGGCGGGTGTATGAAGTCACCGAAGCGTTGATGGTCCCGGACCCGAGCCTGACCATTCGCCAGCGCGCGGTCGCTTCCTGGCCCACCGCCTGGCAGGGACAAAACCTGCGCGACATCCTGGTGACGATGGGTTACGACGTCGACAAACCCTGGCGCGATCTACCGAAAAAGCTACGCGACTGGATTCTCTTCACCGAAGAAACCCCCACGGTGCCGGTGTACGCCGGGCTCACCCCCGAAGAAACCAGAGTCGCGCTCAAACGCAACATGGAGCCGAGTTACCAGGGCACGTTCACCGGCGCCCGGCGCTACATCCTGCACACCTTCAGCCATTCCCAAAGCGCGTTGATGAAGAAGAGAGTCTCGCAATTCATGCTCGGCAGCCCGTGCCCGTTGTGCGATGGCAAACGGCTCAAGCGCGAGGCGTTGTCGGTGACCTTTGCCGGTTACGACATTGGCGAGTTGTCGCAGATGCCGTTGCTGCAAGTGGCCGAAGTCTTGAAGCCAGTGGCCGCTCACAGCTACCTCGAACAGACCGAGGCGGCGGGCGAAGTATTGACACACGACCAGACCCGCGAGGCCCGCGAGCAACGAGTGGCCCACGGCGCCAGTGGTCACGCCAACGCGCCGGATGTCCGCCACACACCGAACCTGTCAGTGGAGAAACGCCTGGCCGCGCAGCGGATCGCTCAGGATTTATTGGAACGGGTCAGCACGTTGACCGATCTGGGGCTCGGTTACCTGGCACTGGAACGCAGCACGCCGACGCTGTCGTCCGGCGAGTTGCAGCGTCTGCGCCTGGCGACGCAATTGGGTTCGGAGTTGTTCGGCGTGATTTACGTGCTGGATGAACCGTCGGCCGGTCTGCACCCGGCGGATGGCGAAGCGCTGTTCGAAGCCCTGCAACGCTTGAAAGCCGCGGGCAACACCTTGTTCGTGGTCGAGCATGACCTGGAAACCATGCGCCGCGCCGACTGGCTGATCGACGTGGGCCCGGCGGCCGGCGAGCATGGCGGTCAAGTCCTGTACAGCGGGCCGCCGCCAGGGTTGGCGCAGGTGACAAACTCGCAGACGCGCGCTTACCTGTTCGCCGAACAGGTCACTCAGCCCCAAGCCAGCCGTAAGGCGAACGATTGGCTACGGCTGGAAGGCATCACCCGCAATAACCTGAACAACCTCAGCGTCGAGTTTCCGCTGGGCTGTTTTACCGCGGTGACGGGCGTCTCCGGTTCCGGTAAATCAAGCCTGGTCAGTCAGGCGTTGCTGGAACTGGTGGGCGCGCATCTCGGGCGCGCGGCAAGTGACAGCGAGACGCAAGAGTTGAGCCTTGAGGACGACGCACCGCAAATGAGCGGCGGTCAAGTCACGGCGGGGCTGGAATCGATCAAGCGCCTGGTGCAAGTCGATCAGAAACCTATCGGCCGCACGCCGCGTTCGAACCTGGCGACCTACACAGGGCTGTTCGACAACGTGCGCAAACTGTATGCCGCCACACCCGAGGCGCAGGCCGAGGGTTACGACGCGGGCCAGTTTTCCTTCAACGTTGCCAAGGGGCGATGCTCGACCTGCGAAGGTGAAGGCTTTGTCAGCGTCGAGTTGCTGTTCATGCCCAGCGTCTATGCACCGTGCTCGACCTGCCACGGCGCGCGCTACAACCCCGAGACGCTGGCAATCATCTGGCAAGGCTTGAACATCGCCCAGGTGTTGCAGCTGACGGTGGACGAGGCGGTCACGGTGTTTACCGAGCAACCGGGTATTCGCCGCTCGCTGGAGGTGCTGCGCGATATCGGCCTGGGTTACTTGCGCCTCGGTCAACCGGCGACCGAGCTGTCGGGCGGTGAAGCCCAGCGGATCAAACTGGCCACCGAGCTGCAACGCAACCAGCGCGGGGCAACTTTGTATGTGCTCGACGAGCCCACCACCGGTTTGCACCCAAGGGATGTCGATCGCCTGCTCGAACAGTTGAATACCCTGGTGACGGCGGGACATACGGTGATCGTCGTCGAACATGAAATGCGCGTGGTGGCGCAGAGTGACTGGGTGATCGACATCGGCCCGGGGGCGGGGGATCAGGGCGGGAAGATAGTCGTCAGTGGTACGCCGCAGAAAGTGGCCAACAGCAAAAAGAGCCGGACGGCACCGTTTTTGGCCAGAACCCTCGGGTAAATTCGGCCTTGCGATGGAACCCTGTCCCCGGGGGGCATTGAAAACGGCCGCATCAAACGGTGCGGCCTTTTTGTGGGAGGGTTATTTGCTCGGATGAGCAGCCTGGAGTTTTTTTGCCATTTCCAGGTGCTTCTCCAGCGCCGGCAGCATTTTTTGCGCGAAACCTTTCAAGTCCGTGGCGCCTTTGGTTCTGTCGTCCGTCACCGTGTTGGCTTCTTTCTTGAACAGTTCGATGGTGTCTTCGTGAGCCTTCACCTGATTGTTGGCATAGGCCGCATCGAAGGATTCATCGCGCAAGTCGAGGATTTTCTCTTTCGCCTGTTTGACCAGCGTCGTGCTGTCCGGCATCTCGATGTCATTCTTTTTCGCCAGCGCCGCCAGTTCATCGTTAGCCTTGGCGTGATCGGTGATCATCATGTTGGCGAATGCCTTGATGTCCGCCGATGAGCTTTTTTCCAGGGCCAGTCGGCTCGTTTCGACCTCCGCGATACCGCCCGCGGCCGCGCTGTCGACGAAGTCATTGGAAGTGGCAGCGAAAGCCGTGCCCATGCAGGTGCTCAAGGCAACGGCCAGCGTGAGGTGGCGCAGGGTAAATCCGTCCATTGGTTATTCTCCACACAGGTTTTCATGGGCGATCGATTGATCGTTAGTCTGTGGAGGCCGACGAGTGGACAAAGGTTTTATTGCGTTTGCGGTATGGCGACGAACGGGCACCGCTGGTCTGATAGGCGGTCGACAGAACCGGCTAACCGAGGCCATTCTGATAGTTGGTGAACGCAATTGATCGCGTTTGCCTCCGATCAACAAACGGAGGTGTTCCATGCCGGTGCCACACGACCTTTATCAGGATCTCAAGCTTTCAAAGGAAGATATCCAGCAAAAACGCACCAAGGATCCGTTACTGGATTCACTGATCAACAAGTATTCGCAGGCGGATGCCGAGGTCGTAAAGGCTGAATCCGCAAAATCGGATGCGCCCAGTGATGACGCATTGAAGAAACTCAAGGCGAAGCGCGTGGAGGTTAAGCAAAAGATCGTTGATCGACTCCAGACGCCGTCCTGACGCGCCCTGTCTGGTCACCGGCGACCGGTGACTGAAGAATTGGAACGGCGATAAATACCGGCACCTCGAATGTTCAGAGTCCGACTTTACGGCTCCATGCGAGGTGCCCCATGACCCAACCCCTGAGTCCAGGACGCACCACCATCAATCCCTTGTAGGTTATTTGGTGTCTATTGCAGCGCGGTACTCAACGGCAATCGCGCCATGTGTCTGGCCTTCAACGACCCGAAATACAACCAATCCCCATACTCGCGAACGGTCGTGATCGGCGAGTAGTTGTCGCGGCTACCGTCCTGCAAGTTGGCGATGACTTTACCGTCCAGATCCAGGCCTAGCGCAAAAGCACGCTTCTCCACCGGTTTAGGCAGGACAGTCATCGCTCGCACGATCATCTTGCGCACGAATGGATGCGGCGCGGTGGCATCGAGCAATGCGTTGCGCGGTGCATAGAGCGCCACCCAGAAGCGGTCGCGACCATTGAATGCGAGGTTGTCCGGCAACCCTGGCAAGTTGTCGATGAATAGATCGTGGGTGCCCGCTTTGGGGCCGCTCAGCCAGTAACGACTGATGCGATAGGCGCCCGTTTCGTTGACCAACACAAAGGCATCGTCCGGTCCCAGGGTCACGCCGTTGGCGAATTCCAGTTTGTCCAACAGGACCGCGGTCTTTCCGGTCTGGAAGTCATAACGCAGCAAGCGGCCATCGCCGCCGTGCTCGATGATCGCTTCGCCGTCACTGCCGTAGCCAAAGCGGCTGGAGGCATCACTGAAATAGGCGTAGTGCCCGGATTTGTCGATCGCCACGTCGTCGGTGAAGCCGAAGGGCACGCCGTTGGCCGCCGTGGTCAATGCAATCAATCGGCCCTGGGCATCCAGTGACAGCAAGCCCTTGACCCCGTCGGCAATCACCAGCAGACCGTTGGGATGACGGGCCAGGCCCAAAGGTCTGCCGCCCGTATCGGCCAGGACTTTGGTGACCTTGCCGTCGAGGCTGGTACGGATCAATCGGCCGTCATGCAAACCGGTGATGAGAGCGTCTTCCTCCAGCAGCAACGCTTCCGGCCCGTCGATATCCGCGGCGCCGACGCGCTCCACGCCTTTGAGGCGCTGATTGTCGGCGTAGATGCCGCTGGTGAGGGAGGGCGCCGGTGGCGGTGTCCAGGCCACCGGTTGAACTTTGGTCGGCATCAGCAGCAGAAAGGCGCCGATGGCGACGATTATCAGCAACAACAGATGGCGAAACTTGACGGTTCGACTCATGCGCTGACTCCTGCCGGGGCCAATTGTTTTTGCGCCATCTCGCGCAATGCCAACATCGAAGCTGCCGACTCACGATCGATGCGACGCTTGAGCAGCAGGCGATTGGCAATGCGCATCGCCAGGCCGCTGAACTGATACTCCAGGGTGCGCACAAAGTGTGTGCCATCGCCCCGGGCCTCGCACTCGTAAGTCACCACTAAAGACAACCCGTGATCGTCATGGGCCCAGGCACTCCAGCGGCGTCCTGGCAGGTATTCGTTAACTTCCCAGTGCAAGTGTCCTTCACGCCCGCCCGCCTTGATGTCTTCCTCGAACCGCCCCCCGGCATGCAGCGGACCACTCTGGCCATCAACCTTGAGGGACGAGGGATGCCACTCCGGCCAATGGGTCACGGTGCTGGCATAGGCGAGCACGTCAATCGGGTCTCCAGCAATGTCGATCTGATGCTGCATGCGGGTCATGGTCGTTCTCGTCGGGTGCAGGTCAGTCGGCTCCGGTTCCCAATAGAGGGTGCCGAACAGGTAGTCCATCAGCGGAAAAACGATATTGAAATTGCGTTCCTGCATCAGCTCACGACGGTGATGCAGTTCATGCAGGCGGCGCATCTGGCGGATCCACGGCAACCGTGTGACGGGGTTCTCCGGTGGCAGGTGCTCACAGGCATGGAACACTTCATAGGTCAGGTAGCCGAGGACCAGGCAGCCACCGAACAACCCGGCGACGTTGGCATCGAACTGCACAAGCAGCCACCAGACGGGCAGGGTGATGACGACCGTGTGCAACACGATCAACCAGGCTGGAAACAGAATCACCCGCCAGTCTCGGGCACTGTTGTAGGTCATGTGGCCGGGGGCGAAAAAGCTGTGATGATCGCCGGCATGGCGTGCGTAGAACATTCGCGCGAAGTTTTTTTTATGATGCCCCAGGTGTCGATGGACCATGTACACGCCGAAGTTGAAGAACAACAACGTCAACGGTATCGCCAGCCATTCCAGTGGCTGAACCTGGTGCACGGTGCTCCAGAATCCGCCGATGGCCAGCACCCCGAACAACAGCACAAAAGTGCCGTGCAGCCATGGGTTGTAGAGCGGATGAATGTCGGCACGGTAGCGGGCGCGGAATGCTTCGGTGGTCTGCCTCACTGCAATCACCTGTAGTTATTGTTATCTCCAGCAGATTAGACGATCCCGGCGTTTTGGCTGGCCCAACCTTGAGGACGCAACCGCCATGCTTCGGTGCAAACCGGATTCAGGTCAGCGGGTTCCAGCGTTGCGACCAGTCATCGTCGGATTTGATCACTTCGCGCAGCAGGTCGAAGGCTCGTTGCAAGGTCGCGGAGTCGCGGTCGCGGGAGTAAACCAGATAAGTCGGGTAGCTGAATTCCGGGGCTTTGGGCACTTGCTCCAGCACACCGCTTTCCAGATAACTCTGGACCACCCGGGTGCGGAAGTAGCCGCTGCCGCCGTTTTCCAGAATGTATTGCAAGCCCAGTGGGCCGAGGTTGAAGCTCAATGCGGCTTTGGCTTTTTCCGGCAGGGCCGCGTCGTGCTGGCGGCGGAAGTCCGGGCCCCAGTCGATGTACACGTAGGGATCGGGTCTTGCGGCCAGGCGGATGAGGACCAGTTTTTCTTCCAGCACCTGCTCGACTTGCAGGCGCGGCCAATACTCGGGCTGGTAAACCAACGCCGCATCCAAAACCCCCAGTTCCAGTTGGCGCAGCAGGTTTTCACCGTCACGGATTTCCATGCGCAGGGCGTGGCTGGGGATCTTCTCGCGCAGCGCGCCGGCCCAGCTGAGCATCAGCGGGTTGCACAGACTGACCTCGCCACCGATGTGCAACACGTCGCGGTAACCCTCGGGCAACGGCAAGTCCCGTCGCGCCGCTTCCCAGGTTTCGACCAGTTGATTGGCGTAGACCACGAAGGCTTCACCGTTAGGCGTCAGGCGCGCACCGGCGCGGTTGCGCACGAACAACGTACTGCCTAGCTGGCTTTCGAGTTTCTGTACCCGCGCTGTGATAGCGGTCTGGGTGACGTGGAGTTTTTCAGCCGCTGCGGCAAGGCTGCCGTGGCGGACGATTTCCAGAAAGGTGCGGGCGAGATCGATGTCCATGGGGCGGCCGGTGTCGGAGGTGCAGGCATTGTAAGAGCAGGGGCTGGCAACGGATACCTCGCAGGGCGGTCTTCGAGTTTGAAATGACGTCATTGATTTATAAGAAACAGGGTGTTTCTGAAAGTGATTCTGTCAAGTTGGACATAGGGGTATTCGTTGATAGGTCGATGAAGTTTCGCTGGGCGCGATACTTAATGATGTGTGTTAGGTAGTCCATTACTGCTTGCTCTGTAGGGGGTTTTTCCGGAGTCGCGGTTGATATTTTTCTGAAATGTTTTGCAAGATCTTCTTGGTTGTCCGATGTAACAAAATGGATTTAGCTTGAGTTGTCTTTTGAGCGGCTTCGACGATTGTCAATAACTTTTACTGTGTCGAAGACCAGGTTATTTAAAGGACTTATTTCAACTGAAAAGGAATTTCAGAAAGTGTCGAATAAATATGCCTATACGAAACAAGATGTAGAAAAAGTTTTCCATGAAATGGAAGAACAGTTGTTCGCGTCCAGAACATCAGGTGCAGTCGACGAATCCGTGCCAAAGATGCTGGTGGTCGTTGGTGTGGAGGGGGCGGGTAAAACACATTTGCTCAATGAGCTGCTCAAAACTTCCCGTTATTCAAATTACGTCCCGCTGTACGAGCCTGAATATCGCACCCGTCATCCGCACTACGACGAGATCGAGAAGCATGGCGTGGTGTATGCCTACAAGCAGACCGAAGCGTTTGTCAGGGATCTGGGGGCGATGATCTTTGAGAAATCCCTTGAAGACAAGTACAGCATTATCATGGAGGCTGGCCTTGAAACCCGTGAGTTTGCAGGTTTTCAAACGGGTGAACATGCTTGTCTCTATGAATATGAGGTTCATGTCATCGCGAGCAAAAAAGATTTTGCGCACGTGTCGACCATCGTGCGGGCACTGGACAGCGTGAAAGGGAACAAGCTGGAACGCTTCGTTTCGCATCGGGACATAGACGCGGGCATGGCGAATGCCAAAGCGGTGTTGACTGCCTTCGAAGAAGCCTGTTCCAAAGTCCAAGGTTCGGAAATTACGTTGTATGAACGTAACTTTAGTACAGATAAAAAAAGCAGGATGATTTGCCACAGTCAGTGCGTAAAAGTCGGGGAGTTGACGCCGCAGCCGATAAACAGCGGGGGTGTTTCGGTGTCGGTGGACATGAATCAGGTGCGTATTGAATACAAGTCCGGTGCTGTTCTGTTCGGGGTGTACAAGGCATTTTCCGATGTTGCCGATGGAGCGATCTTTCACCGTTATGGTCGTGAAAAGATGGTGCTTGAATGTCACGCTGCTCTGGCGGGTACTCTTCAGCTGGATCGGAAGGATGCGGGGTTGGCAGTGAATAACCTTTATTCTTATATTCTTAAATACGCCATTCGCTAATGCACGGGAGTACCGTCGTATAAAAATAAACGGTTCGTTTTGAGTGCCGTACTTATTGAAGATTGAACGTTCGAACGTGATTGCCGGAACTGCAAATGAGTTCCGGCTTTTTTATACGTCTTTTCTAAAAGGCGAAACACGAACAGCCAAACGCCCCCCAAAAACCTTGAAAGTCACTGACCGGCGCGGAGGACAGTCTCGCTCTCTCGTGACTGTGCGCATGCACCGCGCAAGCCCCGACGCATTGATGAACCTGCGCCGTCAGCGGCGCCAGGGGTTTCCAATGGCCCGGTACTTTGGCAACGGGCGACCACTCAGGCACCACCGGGACGGGAGGCGGCCCGAGTTTTTCAAACTCGACGCTGCCATAGACGATCTTGCCGTCGACGATGGTCAGTACCGATTCGATCCATTTGACGGCTTCATCCTCGATGTGGAAATAGTCCGCCGACAGCGCAATCAGATCCGCCAGTTGCCCGACCTTGATCTGGCCTTTTTTGCCTTGCTCGGAGGAAAACCAGGCGCTGCCGTGGGTGAAGAGTTCCAGCGCGGTATCGCGGCTCAAGCCTTGCGGGTACAGCGCCAGACCACCGACGGTGCGACCGCTGATCAGCCAGTACAGCGAAGTCCAGGGGTTGTAGCTGGACACGCGCGTGGCATCGGTGCCGGCGCCGACCGGAATGCCTTCGGCCAGCATACGAGCAATGGGCGGCGTGGCTTCGGCAGCCTTGGCACCGTAACGGTCGACGAAGTATTCGCCCTGGAATGCCATGCGGTCCTGGATCGCGATGCCGCCGCCGAGGGCTTTGACCCGTTCGATGTTCTGCGGGGTGATGGTTTCCGCGTGGTCGAAGAACCACGGCAAACCGTCGAACGGAATGTCGCGATTAACCTTCTCGAACACGTCGAGCATGCGGCTGATGGATTCGTTGTACGTGGCGTGCAAACGGAACGGCCAGCGCTGTTCCACCAGATGACGGACCACCGGTTCCAGTTCCTGCTCCATGGTTTGCGGCAGGTCGGGGCGGGGCTCGAGGAAGTCTTCGAAGTCGGCCGCCGAGAACACCAGCATTTCCCCGGCACCGTTGTGCCGTAGAAAGTCATCGCCCTGACCGTAGTGGGAGGTGCTGGTCCAGTTCTTGAAGTCGGTCAGTTCTTCCTTGGGTTTCTGCGTGAACAGGTTGTAGGCAATGCGCACCGTGAGTTGTTGGTCTTTGGCCAGTTGCTGGATGACTTGATAGTCGTCCGGATAATTCTGATAACCGCCGCCGGCATCAATGGCGCTGGTGACACCCAGGCGATTGAGTTCACGCATGAATTGGCGGGTCGAGTTGACCTGATATTCCAGTGGCAGTTTCGGCCCTTTGGCCAGGGTCGAGTAGAGAATCATCGCGTTGGGGCGGGCGATCAGCATGCCCGTCGGGTCGCCATTGGCATCGCGCTGGATTTCGCCACCCGGCGGGTTCGGCGTGTCACGGGTATAGCCGACCACCTTCAACGCGGCGCGGTTGAGCAGTGCACGGTCGTAGAGGTGCAGGACGAACACCGGGGTATCCGGCGCGGCCTTGTTCAGTTCATCAATCGTCGGCAGGCGTTTTTCGGCGAACTGGAATTCGTTCCAGCCACCGACCACTCGCACCCATTGCGGCGTGGGTGTGCGGTCTGCCTGATCCTTGAGCATGCGCAGCGCGTCGACCAGTGACGGGACGCCTTCCCAGCGCAGTTCGAGGTTGTAGTTGAGGCCACCACGGATCAGGTGCAGGTGCGAGTCGTTGAGGCCGGGAATCACGGTGCGACCGTGCAGGTCGATAATTTGGCTGCCGGGGCCTTGCAGGGCCATGGCCTGGGCATCGCTGCCGACCACCACGAAGCGTCCGTCCTTGATCGCGACGGCGCTGGCCTGAGGTTTTTTGCGATCGACGGTGTGCAGGCGTCCGTTGTACAGGATGAGGTCGGCGGGGGCGTCGGGCATGGTTTTACTCCCTGCGATTAGCGGGCTGATCCAGGCACCGACGGCGCCTGCCGAAAGGCCTTGCAGTACACGTCGGCGGTTAAATCCGTCGTGGTGGTCAGGTGGGCTCATGGGCAGTGCTCCGCGCAATGGCTCTTGATAAAAAAAGCGAGGGCAAACAGCCGATGTCTGACGCATGCGGCCAGAAGGAATATAGACGGCAAATCCACAGGTAGCCGTTTTCCAATGGCGAAAAACGACGAATCCCGCCACGAGGGGCGGGATTCGTTTGCAGCCAGGCGTGCTCCCGAAGGTCGGGAGCGGCGCGCTTAGGCCGGGAACAGCTCGGACAGTTTCATGGCCAGCATCATGTCGCCTTCAGCGCGCAGTTTGCCGCCCATGAAAGCTTGCATGCCGTCGGTTTCGCCGCTGACGATGCCTTCCAGGGTTTCGCCGTCCATGACCAGAGTCACCTGGGCGTCCGGGTTTTCGCCTTCCTGGAGCTCGCAAGTGCTGTCCTTGACGATCAGCGAGAAGTTCTTGGTGTCGTCGATGCGGAAACCGAATACCAGGTCCAGACCGGCAGCAGCGGCTGGGTTGAACTTGGCTTTCATTGCTTGTACGGCATCAGCTACGGAGGTCATGGTTCGATCCTTTCTTGGGTAATTAGAGCTGGGTGAATACAGCCAGGGTCACAATAGTCCGGACTCAGCGAAACGTGATGAGTTCCGGGGTCTTCAACAGTTGCAGGTGCGCATGACTGTTGAAAGAAGACAGAGCCACCTCGCGACCGCGAAACTTCAGCAGGTTGAGCGAGGTGTTGACGATTTGCCAGTTCAGTTCAAACGCCTGCCTGGCAGGCATTTGCGTAATGAGGTGGAGCAGGGCCGTGATAGTGCCGCCGGAGGTGAACACGGCGATTTTCTGGGTGTTGTCGGCGCTTTCGAGGATTCGCTGCAGACCGGCTTGCACCCGTTCGACAAACCCCAGCCAGCTTTCCAGGCCCGGTGTGTCATAGGTGCCGGCGAGCCAGCGTTCGATGATCAGGGCGAAGATTCGCTGGAACTCGCCGCGGTTTTGCGCGGCATTGCGCAGGATGTGCAGCGCTTCGGGCTCGTCCGGTAACATCGCTGGCAGCAGCGCGCGGATCACCGCGTCGGCGTCGAACTCATTGAAAGCGGAATCGATTTCCACGACGGGAACCGGCAGGCCTGCCGCAGCGAACTGTTCCAGTGCGCTGTTGGCCGTGTGCTGCTGGCGGCGCAGGTCGCCCGAGAGGCAGCGATCGAAGCTGATACCCAGCTCGGCGAGGTGCTGACCAAGGACTTCTGCCTGGCGAATACCGGTCGGCGACAGAACGTCATAGTCGTCTGCACCAAAGGAGGCCTGGCCATGTCGAATCAAATAGATACTGCCCACGTCCGCGTCATCCCGGTACGTTGAAGGTTCGGCGAGGTTATGAGGATGACGGTGAGCTGTCAATGAAAAAACATACGCTTGTTTGAAATGCCCGTTACAGGCGTGTTGCCAGAGGTTTCACGGCTGGCCGCCGAGCCGGTGCATGGGTATGCTGGAGGTATCCCGCGCGCGTTTTTGCAGCGCATCTTATTAAAGGAGTCCCTGTGGAGTTTTTTGCCGAGTATGCAGTTTTTCTGGCTAAGACCGTGACACTGGTGATCGCCATTCTGGTGGTCCTGGCCAGTTTCGCGGCGTTGCGCAGCAAAGGTCGACGCAAGTCGGTCGGCCAGTTGCAAGTCAGCAAACTCAATGATTTCTACAAAGGGCTGCGCGAACGCCTGGAGCAAACCTTGCTCGACAAGGACCAGCTCAAGGCCTTGCGCAAGGTCGAGGCTAAATCCGAGAAAAAGCAAAAGAAAAAACCTGAGGCAGCCAAGCCACGGGTGTTCGTGCTCGATTTCGATGGCGACATCAGGGCCTCGGCGACTGAAAGCCTGCGCCATGAAATCACCGCGCTGCTGACCCTCGCCACGCCCAAGGATGAAGTGGTGCTGCGTCTGGAAAGCGGCGGTGGTATGGTTCACAGCTACGGCCTGGCGTCCTCGCAACTGGCGCGTATCCGTGATGCCGGTGTGCCGTTGACCGTGTGCATCGACAAGGTCGCGGCCAGCGGCGGCTACATGATGGCGTGCATCGGCGAGAAGATTATCAGCGCGCCGTTCGCGATCCTCGGCTCGATCGGCGTCGTGGCCCAGTTGCCTAACGTCAACCGTCTGCTGAAAAAACACGACATCGACTTCGAAGTGCTGACCGCGGGCGAGTACAAGCGCACCCTGACGGTGTTTGGCGAAAACACCGAGAAGGGCCGCGAGAAGTTCCAGGAAGACCTGGACATCACTCACCAGTTGTTCAAGAACTTCGTTTCCCGTTATCGCCCGCAACTGGCCATCGACGAAGTGGCCACCGGTGAAATCTGGCTCGGTGTCGCGGCGCTGGACAAGCAACTGGTGGACGAACTCAAGACCAGCGATGAATACCTCTCCGAGCGTGCGAAGAAGTCCGAGCTGTACCACTTGCACTACGCCGAACGTAAAAGTCTGCAGGAGCGCATTGGCATGGCGGCCAGCGGTTCGGTCGATCGTGTGTTGCTGAGCTGGTGGAGCCGGTTGACCCAGCAACGCTTCTGGTGACGTTCGACGCCTGATCGTCATGACCAACAAAGAACCGTGGACCGTTCCACGGTTTTTTTTGCTCTGCAGAACGCTCGCTTTCTGTCCACCGGCAGCGAACTTTCCCTACGTTGCTGTCGATCACTCCGATATTGCCGAGTGGCCGGCTTGAGTAGGGTGATGGTCCTGAATTGATTGCAAAGGAATGCATCATGAATACGGATTCTCACGACCAGGTTGCGCCCCCGCACCCGGCCTCACCGCTACGAATGCGCGACGAGCTGAAGGCCGCGGTGGACGCCGCGCTTCCGCAAACTCCGGGCCAGTTTGGCGAACAGCTGATCAAGGAAAAGTGGGGAG
Organism: Pseudomonas sp. Irchel s3h14; assembly: GCF_900187425.1. Classification (GTDB taxonomy): domain Bacteria; phylum Pseudomonadota; class Gammaproteobacteria; order Pseudomonadales; family Pseudomonadaceae; genus Aquipseudomonas. Next base: position 106,784 of record NZ_FYDJ01000009.1, on the reverse strand, counting down.
CGGACATCGATCCGCAGACTGCCTTGCTGGTGACCCTTGATTACGACTACAGGGGCCACCCCGCGCAAAACGGCATTCATCAAGGACAAGTGGGAAGTTCGCGTTCGCTGCTGCAAACGCTGCTTTCCAATTACCAGACCGTTGGCGACGGGCGCTTCGGTGAAACCGCGTTCGGTTTGTATACGCCACCCGATGTCGGCCCAGCTGTTCGCCTTGTCGAGAACGTAGACGAGTTCGCTGAAAACGGCAGCGGCAATCACCGTACGTACGAAGGCATTTATCGCCGCAGAACACCGCAAGCCTATGGGCCCGAGACCCAGCTCAAGCTGCGACCCGCCGATTTCAAGAAATGGGTCTGGAAACTGGATCTGAAGTATTTGTACGAAAACTATCTGGATAAAGCCTGGCCGTCGGACGAGGTGCTGATTGCATCCAGACCGTACGCATTGCGAACGTCGGTCAAGGCTGCTTTTGTCATGTCGGTGTGGCTGCAGCACCATGAAAACTGCCTGTCCACAAAAGGCCTGGAACTGGCCATGCGGGCGGCGAGACTACCGGTCGATCAGACATGGGAAGCGCTGACGATCGACCAACTGCAAGCGCCGACGCACTTGCCTGCCAGCGTCGAAGCAGGCCGTTTGAAGCTCTACCGCTACACGGCGAGGGATATCTGGTGCTACCGGGACCGGTCCAGCGACCGCGTGCTGCTGTACATCCCCGGCAATTCCTCACCACTGCATGAATTCGCCAACAGAGCAGCGCTGCGCCAATGGCTGGTTGAACAGGGCAAGGCTGCCGTAACGAAGCAGGCACTGGCCGCGCACTTCGCCGATGAAGATCGCGAGGACGGGACGTTCCATGCTGGCGTGCTCTCCGCGTTTGATGGCATGGCGGTTTTCCCGCGACAGCATCACTTGACCAAGGAGTCGGGCTTCTTCAACGACGACGGTTATTGGGATCCGGCGGACTACATTGGCGTCGACCTGGCTTCCTCGAGCACCGATCCGTTTGCGCAACTGGTACTGACCATGAAGCAGGCGGCCATCGCCAGTAATCAGACCATTCGCGATGATGCTGACGTCAACCGTGCCAATTTGAGTGCCTTCGTCGAGCCAATTGTCCAGTGGGTCAACCAGTTTGGTCCACTGGCGTTGTTTTTGCCCGGAGGTGAGGGGTTGCTGGTACTTGCTGGTCTGATCGACGCCGGGTATGGCATCGATCAGGCCGTTAACGGTGAGAGCGCCAGCCAGCGCTCACAGGGAGTGGCTCGCACTGTGTTCGGTTTGCTCAACGCGCTGCCATTGGCAAACGGCGTCGGTTCGCTTGGCAAGGACGGGGAGGAGTTGGTCGCGCTGACCAAGGTAGAACGCGATAGCGACGGTTCAAGCGGGCCGATCAAGCAGCCAGTGCCTTCCCAGGCTACTTCACTACCGCAATTGCCACTGCCAACGCGGGTGGAGCTTTTGCGTGGAGTAGGGGCACCGGCGGGTACCTTTACGGATGAAGCGCTGGCACAGATCGGCAAGGTCAGTGCAGTCGATGATGACATGCTGCGGCTGATGCAGTCGGGACGCGCACCGACGCCGTTGCTGGGCGACACCGTCGATCGCTTCAGAATCGATCAGGAAGTCACGGCGCTGGGCGATCCGTCCACCGCACAGGCTGAATTCAACCGTCGATACCAGGCGCTCCAGCAATCGGAACACGAATGGGTCAAGCTGTTTCAACGCACATACCCTGATTTGCCCAAGGCTGCCGTGGAGCAAATGCTGGATCGCTATGGTGTCGACTTCACCGCGTCACCCGACCCTGTACTGGCCAGGGAGCTGTTCAAGCAACTGGACAGCAAGGCTCGTCAATACCAGCAGCATGTACGCCTCAATCGCGCTTATGAAGGTCTCTATCTTCGGTCGGTAACCAGTGCCGAATCGGACACACTGGCCTTGCACTCTCTCCGGAACTTGCCCGGATGGCCCAGGAGTCTTCGAATCGAAGTGCTCGACGGTTCGCTCGGGGGGCGGGTGCTGGATGGCACCGGGCCAATCGATTCACCCGCTACGCTGCGCCTGATCAAGGTGCAGGAGCGCTATCAGCCCTACAGCCTGACTGACCCAACGGCCGCGACGACTGACTTTTATGAGGCGCTCGCCAGTGTCCTGTCCAGGGAAGAACGTTCGGCCCTGCAAGTGCTGTCCGCGGATCACGGCGCTGAGCTGAAGCTCAAAATCAGCGATCACGTGCTGTCTCGTTCCGAGCTGGCGACCGGGTTGGGCAGAATGAAGTCGGGGCTTGCCTTTGAACCGCGGGGGCTCAAGGGCGGCGGTTTTCCGGGTACGCCTCAAGACGAAGCGCTGACACAGGCAATAAAAAGGGTGCAACTCAGGGAGGTCTACCCCGAGCTCACTGATGTTGACGCCGATGTGGAGTTGGCACGAGTGGGCAATAGTTATGTAGCCCACATTGATCAGTTGAAAATCCAGCTTCAGCAGTTGATCAGTGATATGAACAACTGGGTTGATCGGGTGGCGCTAGACATCAACGATATGAGTGTGCCACTCCTGAACCCTGGTCATCACCAAGCCGCCGGTATGAATGCCGCGCAATTGGCAGCACACAACGCTGGGCTGGTCCAAGAGGTGATGGCGTTTGAGGTGGAGAGTCGGATGGAGCTGGCTGGCGAACTCGTTTCCATCTGGCGCAAGCGTTCCCCGCAGCCACATAGCCGTTACTCCGGCAACCATGTCACGGGTTTTACAATAGACCTGGATCATGAAAATTTTCATCGATTGCCCGCGTTAAGCGTTCGACTCAACGATGTAGTCGGTTTGAACATGCACAATTTTCAAATGAGCGTGATTTCCAGCCTGGATGAATTTCTTGAGGCATTCCCCAACGTGGAGACGCTGGATCTTTCAGACGTTGACTTGCGGTTTGACCTTGCGAATGGTCAACAGGACAGCGAATTACCCGTCATGATTCCCGAGTTGAAGCGTCTCACTTCATTGAGTTTACGCAGCACGCATCTGAAATTGAGCGAGCTCAATGCCGGGAAATTGAGTGAGTTGACCCATCTTCAAACCCTCGACATGAGCGATAACCCATTAGGCGATCCTCCCTTGGTGATGGGCATGAACCAGTTGCGGCATTTGAATCTGGAAAATACAGGGATCACAAGATGTCCGGTCGGAATCATGGAGTACCCGTATTTGACGATGCTGAACTTGAGGGACAACCAGATCAGTCGAGTGCCGCAGGTTGTACTGAATCAGGCAATCGCCCGAGATCGAGTGCTGCTGTGGGGCAACCCGATCACCGACGAGGACACCCTGCAGCGATTAGTCACGCATCGGGAACAAACGGGCATCAACCTGTGGTTGAGCGCGCCGGGCAATAACTATTCGAATCCGGCAGCCTGGTTGAACGGCCTTGACGCTGCGCATGAGAATGCCCGGTTACAGATATGGCAACGACTGTCGCTCAGGCAACGCGGCGGACGGTTTTTAGGGGCCCTGAATAAATTGACGCTGACCGCAGACTTCCAGGTCAATTATCTGAACCTTCAGGCGCGGGTATGGCGACTGCTCACTGAAGCGGACGCTTCGGATGAACTGTGGGGGCGATTGTCCCAGGATGTGCGGTTGCCAGCAGGAGCGTTCGACAACCCGTTTGCGGTGTTCACGGTGATGGAAGACCGGGCGCGGCTCTACAACGACTGGGTGGCATTGGGGCGGCCGTTTCCGGCAGGAGGAGAGGCTTCATAACAGCCCATGAGCCTTGAACCCCGCGAAGGGGTTCAAGGTTTGACGATCAGCGGCGACGGAACAGCGGCAGCGGTTCGTCGGTGGCGGCCTGATAGGTCACCGAGAAGTCCTTGAGACCTTCCAGGGCTTCGTACGGGTCTTTATCGGCGCGGATCGCAAAGGCGTCGAAACCGCAGCGGTGCAGGTAGAACAGCTGGTCGCGCAGCACATCGCCAATCGCCCGCAATTCGCCTTTGAAACCGTAACGGTCACGCAGCAGGCGGGCGTTGGAGTAGTTGCGGCCGTCGGTGAAGGCCGGGAAGTTCAAGGCGATGACCTGGAAATTTTCCACGTCGTCACCGATTTCTTCCGCTTCTTCATCGGCATCCAGCCATACGCCCAGGCCGCCATCGCGGGCCTTGAGCATGCGGCTGTGTTCGCGCCACAGCTGCAACGGGACGATCAGGTCGTCGCAGTTGCTGATCTCGTCGATGTTGAAGTCCTTGGGCAGCAAGTGCCAGGTTTCGTCGACGACTTCGTTGTTCTTAATTATTCGCTGCATAGACGCGCTCCTTGAAGAGGTCGATGCCAATACGCTGATAGGTGTCGATGAAACGCTCGTCTTCGGTACGTTGTTCGATGTACACGTCGATCAGCTTTTCAATCACATCAGGCATGGCTTCCTGGGCGAAGGACGGGCCGAGGATCTTGCCCAGGCTGGCGTCGCGACTGGCGCTGCCACCCAGAGACACCTGGTAGAACTCTTCGCCTTTCTTGTCCACCCCGAGAATGCCGATGTGGCCAACGTGGTGGTGACCACAGGCGTTCATGCAGCCGGAGATGTTCAGGTCCAGTTCGCCGATATCGAACAGGTAATCCAGGTCTTCGAAGCGACGCTGGATCGACTCGGCGATCGGGATCGACTTGGCGTTGGCCAGGGAGCAGAAGTCGCCGCCCGGGCAGCAGATGATGTCGGTCAGCAAGCCGATGTTCGGCGTGGCGAAACCCTGCTCGCGCAACTCGCCCCACATCGCGAATAGTTGGATCTGCTCAACGTCGGCCAGAATGATGTTCTGCTCGTGAGAGGTGCGCAGTTGACCGAAGCTGTAACGATCGGCCAGGTCGGCAACGGCATCGAGCTGCTTGTCGGTGATGTCGCCCGGTGCAACACCGGTCGGCTTCAGGGACAGGGTCACGGCCACATAACCTGGCTTCTTGTGGGCCAGGGTATTGCGGGTGCGCCAGCGCGCGAAGCCCGGGTGTTCTTTATCGAGTTCGGCCAACGCCAAGGTCTGGTTGTCCAGAACCTTGTATTCCGGATCAACGAAGTGTTTGGCCACACGATGCACTTCGGCTTCGGTCAGTGTGGTCTGGCCACCGCGAAGGTGTTCCATTTCCGCATCGACTTTTTGCGCGAAGACTTCAGGTGTCAGGGCCTTGACCAGAATCTTGATCCGCGCCTTGTACTTGTTGTCACGACGGCCGTAGCGGTTGTAGACCCGCAGGATGGCGTCGAGGTAGCTCAACAGGTCTTGCCACGGCAGGAATTCATTGATGAACGCGCCCACCACCGGGGTACGGCCGAGACCACCACCCACCAGCACGCGGAAGCCCAGCTCGCCAGCGGCGTTGTGCACCGGCTCAAGGCCGATGTCATGGACTTCGATGGCCGCGCGGTCGGAAGTCGAACCGTTGATGGCGATCTTGAACTTGCGCGGCAAGTAAGCGAATTCCGGGTGGAACGTGGTCCACTGGCGGACGATCTCGCACCATGGGCGCGGATCGATCAGCTCGTCGGCAGCGACACCGGCGAACTGGTCGGTGGTGACGTTGCGCAAGCAATTGCCGCTGGTCTGGATCGCGTGCATCTGCACGGTCGCCAGTTCGGCAAGGATGTCCGGGATGTCCTCCAGCGCCGGCCAGTTGAACTGTACGTTCTGCCGGGTGCTGATGTGGGCATAGCCCTTGTCAAAGTCACGGGCAATCCTGGCCATCATTCGCGTCTGGCGCGAAGTCAGTTGGCCGTAGGGCACCGCCACCCGCAACATCGGCGCGAAGCGCTGGATATAAAGGCCATTTTGCAGGCGCAGGGGGCGGAATTCTTCTTCGCTCAGCTCGCCTGCCAGATAGCGTCGGGTCTGATCACGGAACTGCTTGACGCGGTCCTCGATGATCCGCTGATCGTACTCGTCGTATACGTACATATAAGTCCTGTTCTCAGGCTTGGGCCGGTCGGATCCAGTTGCGTTTTTCGCTTGGAAGTCTCCGATACTGCCTCGGCAATTCTGCGCGCACGGCCGCGCACTCCCAACGGAGCCGGGGCAAGATACCAGTTTGCAGTTATGCGCAAAAGTGATGTTTGAGTATATGTAAAGAACCAAAACGACTAATGAGGCTCATCTCTCTAAAACCCACATTTGTGGTGCGGGCAATCATCGTCTTAACTGTGCTCGTGTCTTTATGCAATCACCGATAAAACCGACAAGAGGCGATGCAATGAGCAACCCTACCAAAACGTCAAAACCCGATAGCACGGTCGATGCTTGGGCCATTCTGTTCCTGATCATCCTGGTCGTGAGCACTGCGGTATTTTGGGTCAGCCATCAATAACCGACCCCGTCCGGGCCCCATTCCGATGATTGTCGGACAATAACCGGAATAAACGCCGTTTTACGGGACTTCGCTGGCTATAATGCGCGGCGAATTGCCGGGGGGCTCGAACGATCAATGTTGAAGTTTTTCTACTCATTCCTGCTGATGCTTGGCGCGGCTTACGGCCCCGTTGCGCGCGCGGAATCGGTATTGTTCCTGAGTCCCGGAAAGACTGACGAAGCCTTCTGGATCAGCTATTCGCAATTCATGCAGGCGGCAGCCACGGATCTGGGCATTGATCTGCGAATTCTCTATTCCCGGCGCATGCCGGAGCTCACGTTGGCGCAAGCCCGTCAGGCACTGCAAGGCCCTGATCGTCCGGACTATCTGGTGTTCGCCAACGAACAGTACGTCGCCCCGCAGATCATTCGTCTGGCCCAGGGCAGCGGGGTGAAGCTGTTTATGGTTAACGCTTCGCTGACGGCCAATCAGCAGAGTCTGTTGGGGGATCGCTCTGATCAGTTGGGCAGCCTGGTGCCCAACGATGAGGAGGGTGGCTACCTGATGCTCAAGGAACTGATTCGCCAGCATCCGCCCGTGGCGCCCGGTCAGGTCATCGAGTTGCTGGCGTTTTCAGGCCTGAAGATCACCCCTTCGGCGCAACTGCGCGAGCAAGGCATGATGCGGGCCTTGGCCGAGCACCCGGAAGTGCGCTTGCGCCAGTTGGTTTACAGCGGCTGGACCCGGGAACGGGCCTATGAACAGGCCAAACTGCTGTTCCGGCGTTACCCGAAGGTCTCGCTGGTGTGGTCAGCCAATGACGAAATGGCGTTTGGCGCCATGCAGGCGTATTCGGAGACGGGTGGGCTACCCGGCAAGGATGCGTTGTTCAGTGCGGTCAACACCTCGCCGGCGGCGTTACAGGCGACGGTCGACGGACGCATCAGCGTGCTGTTGGGCGGGCACTTCACGTTGGGCGGCTGGGCACTGGTGGAGTTGCATGATCTTGAACAGGGCGTGGATCTCAGCCATTACGGCGGCCGAGACCGGCAAATCCCGTTGTTGCAACTGATCGACAAGGCACAGGCTAGGCGACTGCTGGCCATGGGGGAATCACCGGATTACGGTGTGAACTTCCGCCGTCTTTCAGCCAAGGGCCGGTCGACGTCGTATCGCTATCCGTTCAGCCTGCAAACCTTGATGCGCTAAACCCCGGCCAGGTGCACCACCAGTTGCACGATGCCGTACAGCGTCAACGCGAACACCGCGGTGAACAAAATCCCCAGAATCACGAAATGACTGGGCTTGCCGTGCGTGAAGTCCCGCGCCCGGTTCTTCCCGCTCTGCACCCCGAACGCCGCCGCCATGACGCTGTGCAGCATCTGCCAGAAAGTGGGCGGCTTGTTGTCGGCTGGATCGTCCATAAACCCCTCGTCTCCCGTTTGAGTAAGACAAGCATAGACAACCCACGGAAAGAAGATCGCCCCCGGCGCTACCCGGTATAAATATGTACCGCCCTGGACGACAAACCTGCTGATTGACTGGTGCTTCATTTGACAGCATCAGGTATTGCCACATGAGTGGAATCCCATCGGCTCAGGAAAAGGGCCTTCACAACCATTTCATCAAAAAAAAGCTTCACGATCGGATACGCCACCTGACCCCGGCAAATATCCGGGCTCTGGATCGGGCGAGAACACCGGGAGGCCTGGCCGAAAATGCCATGCCGGACTGGTTTCAGAAGGCCTCCGGCGACCAACGACACAATGTACGGGACGACCAGAAGCGCAGTCGAACCTCCAACGAAACCCTGGCAAAAACACTCGCCGGGCTCAAAGGGGTCACCGAATTCGCGCAACCGTTGCTCGAAGCGGCGCTGCAAAAAAAGTTCGGGTTGAAAGTTGATGTTGCGCAGACCTGGCTCTACGAGCCCTTTGCAGGCTCGCTCATCACTCACCAGACACTGCTGCAACTGGCACTGCGCAATTTTGAAGAAGACCAGGCGTTTGATGAACGTGAGGTCATTGCTGAACGAGGTAAACAGGCTGCCTATCTGGAAACTCAAGGAGGACCTTACGGTTGGGATTATCCGCAAAAGGGTCCTTCAACGCGCTACAGGATCAAGAAGCTACCGATAAAGCCCGCCGATTTCGCCTCGCTATGCCGTGAACTGGATATCGGCAAGCAGTATCAGGAACACCTGACGGCGATGTTTGACGCCGCGGACAGGGCGGCCACCGTGCGCACCCAAACGGTCGGCGCGTGGACGGACAGTCTGCGGGTGCATGCCCATATCGCCCACCTCAAATCGCTGATCACGCCATCGGCCTACAGCACATTGCTGGCCATGCTCAACGGCGACAAATCGCCAACACTGGACGGTGAGCGCGTCACTTGCAGTCAGTTGCATGTGCTGGGGTCGCCTGTCAGTGAGCTGTTTGTCATTGGCGCAAGCCGGCGCAAAGGTAAAAAGGTCAACTTCAGCTGGACCCATTCCGGTGTAAACCTGTTTGACGTACTGGGTTACCAGGACTCGCGGATCATCGTCTGTATTCCGGGTGATCCGGTGGCGCCGGTCATGGAATATGCCTCGCTCAAGTCCTTTGAAAATGACCTGAGCTACAGGCTGCGCGATGTGAACTACCAGCGCTCTTTCCTCAGGCTTATCCCTCACGGTGATGCGGGTAAGTTCCTCGGCAAGATCAAGACTGCTCTGCAAACACTCAAATGGAACCCGGATTTCCCTTACCGTAAACAGACCCTCTTGGGGCACATAGACGGAATCTACGAAAATGTTTACCGGGACGAGCCGGTTCTGGATATCAGTGAAGAATTTTTTGACACGGAACTGTTCGGCGAGCTGTACACGCGGCACCAGACGCGCCTCAAGGAGACTGCCGAGCAACTGGCGGTGCCGACGGCCAAGGTCGATCATGACGCCTGGTATGAACGACTCGCCCGCTATGCCGAGTGGGGGCTGAACATACTCAACGTGGCGGCATTTTTTGTGCCCGGTCTGGGCGAGGTAATGATGGCCGTGATGGCTGTGCAACTGACCACGGACATTTATCACGGGGTTGAAGCCTGGAGCATCGGGGACACGGATCAGGCCTGGAGTTATTTGAAGTCGGTGGCCGTGAACGTGGCATTCATGGCGGCTGTAGGCGCGGTTGCCAGTAACGCGCCGAAAGTGCTGTCCACACCCATCGTCGATGGCCTGGTGAAGGTCAAATTGCCGTTTGGCAGCGAACAGTTGTGGCGGCCTGGCTTGACGCCTTATCTGAGCGACCGGGTCTTGCCGGCGGGGCTCAAGCCCGACAAGCTTGGGCAGTATGAAGTGGGCGGCAAGACCTATATCAGGCTCGACGGTAACGTCTACGAAAAAACCTTCGACCCCACACTGAACAAATGGCGTCTCAAACACCCGACGGACCCGAACGCTTACTCCCCCGTTCTTGAACACAACGGTGAGGGCGCGTGGCGCCATCGTTTCGAGCGCCCGCTGGGGTGGGATCGTGCCACCTTGTTACGACGTCTTGGCCCGGTCACCGACGGTATTGACGCGGCGACGCTGGAGAAAATCGCCGATATCAGCGGCGTTAACGACGACGTGTTGCGCAAGATCCATACGGATAACCTGCGCTTGCCATCAGCGTTATCCGACACGTTGCGGCAGTTTCAAATCGACCGTCAACTCAATGAAATGATTGAACAGATTCGTCTCGATCAGCCGGTGCCGGACAGCCGCTACAACGCGATCTTACCGCACGTGATCAATATGCCGCGTTGGCCGCAGGGGCGGGTGATCGACGTGTTCGACAATGCAAGCCTGAGCGGTGCTTCGTCCCGCTACGCTGAGGCGTCGACATCCGTGAAGCCGAGCATCAAGATTTCCCGTGAGGATGTGTCTGCCGGGAAATTGCCCGAACGAGTGCTTGCGGCACTGGATGAGGAAGAAATCGTCCGCTTGCTGGGGGGGGAAGGTGCGCGGGTCGAGGCAGAGCGTGAAACGGTTTTTCGACAACAGCTTGGCGACCATCTTTCGGGCAACAAAACCTCATTGTTCGACAAACTCAGCCAGGATTCCAAGGCAACAACGCGTGACATTCAGGCGCTGCAACGTACTCTCCCCAGTCTGTCGACGGACGCGGCGCAAGAAGTCCTGGCCAATGCCACAACCAAGGAGCGGCTGCACATCAAACAAACCGGCCGACACCCCACCAGTCTGTTGCTCAAGGGGCGTGCGCGCGCCCGGGTGACTCGGCTGAACAAGGCCCTGGCCGGTTTGCAACTCGAGAGCATGGCGTCATCCGACAGCCAGCGCCTGGCGCTGCACAGCCTGGAAAAACTCCCCGGCTGGCCGAAAAACCTGCGCCTGGAAGTTCGTCAGGGTGATTGCGGCGGAAAACTGCTCGACAGCATCGGTAGCGAGACGGCCGAGCAAGTCAAATACCTGGTCAAGGACGGCTATCAACATCATCAAGCCAGCCAGTTCCAGGCCTTCGACCAGCAAATAAACTCGTTGAACAGCGTGCCGAAAAAAGGCGACAACTTTTTCTCTTCGCTCATGCATGCGTTACCGGACGACGCTCGCACTCAGTTGGGCATGCCCAAAGTGGCGCAGGATGCCAAGTTACAAAAGACATTGACCACTTATGCCATGGGCCACCGCGACCAGATGATGGTAACCCTCGTGCCCAATACCACTACGCCACGATTCCGTTCGCCGGTGCGACTGGCCGACGGCAGGGTCGGCTACCCATTGAGCGGGCGAGGTGCCGGAGCAACGGTGAATCCCTCGTTGGTCTCCAGGTTGCGGGATGTCTATCCGATCTTCTCCGATGAGTTGGCGGAATTGATGGTCATCAAGCTTGCGCTGGATGGTATGACCGAAACGCAGATCGCCCATTTTCTGAACATGCGGGGCCGGGAATACGAGGCACTGACGGCGCAGCTCGAACAATGGATAACCAGCGGCGACCAGAATACTGTCCGCCATCAAGTCGCACGAAACATTCAATACGTCTGGCAGCAGAGGGGTATTTACGATGGCGATGCCAGTGTTTCTCTGGACGTGCGCGCTGCAGACAGCCTGCCGGAACTGGCCGGCAACTTTCCTCACGTAAGTAATCTGAATATGAGCGTTGGTGGAGTATTGAGTCAGACACCCGAAGCCTTTGTGCGCCAGTTCCCCAACGCCCGGTCGCTGACGTTGGGAGTCCAGGATGGCGTCGACAGGGTTCAACTGGCCGAGAGGCTAAAGGCACTGTCGAGTATTCGTGAGCTGGAGATGGCAGGGCCGCTGGGTCCGGAATTCACTGAAGCTGCCCAATCGGTGATAGACGCCATGCCACAACTGCAACGATTGGACGTGATCGGCGTGGCGGGCGAGCTGGATGTCAGTCGCCTGACTCAACTGCATTCGTTGAGTGTGTACGGAACGACAGAGGCCTGGCCAAAGGGCGCTCTGCAATTGCCGCAGCTCAGGTCGCTGGATCTCACTCACTCAAGCGTCAAGACACTTCCCCCTGAATGGCTATCCGGTCATGAATCACTGTGGCCTGGCATGAAGCTCAACTGGGCCAGGCTGAGCACTGAGGACTTCGTGAAGGCATACGAGTATGTTCACGACAATCCTGCGCATTTGCTGGATAGCGGACAAATGCTGGATCGTTATTGCCAAGGCACGCTACACAACGCCCTGGAGACAAGCGACGAGTTTTCGAAGATTGCCCTTGGGCGCATGAAGGCTGAGGGGTTGGCAGGGCAGGCGTTGCTGGCACGGATCAATGCACTGCGCCAGGATGGACAGGCATTGCGACAGCAACTGGAGGCGTGGCAGCAGCGAACAGCGAGAGCCAATGGCCGGCAAGTCAACATTCGGGAACGAGAATCCGTTGCCCGGCGAATTCGTGAGTGCTGGCGTGATGGTCTGCGTAAACGCTATGGCGGTACGCAGGAGGCACAGTCTTCGCAACCTCAGGCCGGACCTTCAACGGTGCGGACATGGCCTGTCATGCCGCGACAAATCATTTCATCGAATCTTGATTTGTCCGGCTGGGCGCTGGGCGATCTGCCCGAACTGCCAGCGCTGTCAGCAACGAATTTTGCCCATGTGCAAACCCTGCAAATGTCGGGTGTGGTGGCCTCATCCGAGGATTTCAGTCGTTTTTTGAGCGGCTTCACCGACATTCGCGGGTTGGATCTGAGTGGCAATCAACTGCAGGATCTTCCGTCTGCATTGGGCAACCTCGGAAAACTCAGTTATCTGGAGCTGAGCCGAAATCACCTGACAATGACCCCGAGTATGCAGCAACGCTTGAACCGGTTGTCTGCCCTTGAAAGCCTGGACTTGCGCTATAACCGGCTCGATTCGCTGGATGTCAGCGCCATGACCCGCTTGAAGACCCTGCGTGTGGGTCATACCGCCATTAAAGACTGGCCAAAAGGTGCGTTGGACTTGCCCGGCCTCGGCAGGCTCGAGTTGAATAACAGCGCAATCACGACGATTCCTGAGGCTGCCCTGACCGGCCATGACGCTCTAAGGATCGATATGACTGGCTGTCGGTTGACGGCCAAGGCCCGCACCGATTTGCTGGCGAGTACTTCTTCCGAAACACCCATGGGTATCTCCAGAGCCAGCTTGCAGGCGGGTATTACCATGGGCGAACCAGAGTACTTTCCGGTTCTGGTCGCGCAAAATCCGGACTTGTTATTGCCGCTGCCCGTTGTACCAGGCAATGACCTGACACACTTGACCCCGCAAGCCCGCTTGCGAAGGCTTGACCCGGATCTGCCAGGCGCCGAGGCGATACAGATGGTTGATGAACTGACGTTACGCCATGGCGGCGCTGGCCCCCTGTATGAGCAATTGGCCAAATGGGACAGACAACATCAGGCATTGACGAAAACCCTGAACACATGGATCGAAATCCCACCACAGCAGATGGGTGAATCCTCTCCTCCTGTGTGGATTGCAGCCACCCAGCGTCGTCAGGCGGCTGACCGGATAATGGCGTGCTGGAGGCAGAACCTACGTGGGGCGCAGGCCGTGGAGAGCGCATCGGGAGGTTATATCCTTGATCTGTCCGATAACCCCTTGGGCAATCTCCCGGATCTACCCGCCGACTTCGCTCATGTCGGTGCGTTGAACCTGAACAACGTGTATCTGAGAGAGGAGGGGCTAAGCGATTTCCTTGGTGCGTTTACTCATGTTCATACCTTGGCGCTGAATGCCAACGCATTGTATGCCTTGCCAGAGTCGGTGATCTCATTGAACAGCCTCAAGCGACTTTCGGCAGTCAATAACCGTTTTTCCAATGCACCTCAGCTCCAGCGTCAGCTTGCAGGATTGAGCAACCTGGAGTCATTGAACCTGGCGGAGAACTGGCTTGAGTCGCTGGATGTCAGCCCTCTTACCCGTTTGCAGGCCCTCGATCTGAGTGGCAATCGCCTGGTCATCTGGCCGCAGGGAACGCTTCAGCTCCCCTCGCTCAGCGCACTGGATTTGCGCGACAACATGATCGAGTCCATTCCGTCGGTCTTGATGGCCGATGAGTACAGGGGATTGCGTGCGGGCACGAATCTGGCCAGCAACGAAACTCTGGATGGCGCGAGCCTTCTAATGCTGCGTAATCAGGTGCTGCAGGGCGAGGAGATAGTGGGATGGACGCCAGAAGAGATTGACGAGGCGTTGGAGCGGATTGATAGCAGTAGCCACAGCGGTACCTTTAACGACAGCGATAGCGTTGACTCGATCGCAAGTGACGTAGAAGTGGATATGGATGAGGTGACAGGTACCGACGCCCGCGAGCGATGGATCGCTCCGTCAGCAGCCGACTCAGAGGAATTGATACGGATATGGAATGACTTCGAGCAAGCGCAAAACAATCAGTTCTTCTTCAATCTGCTGACCAAAATGGAAGGTACGACAGACTTCCTGACGGGACGTTCTGATCTTGTGCGGCGGGTCCATACCGTACTGAGGGTGGCCGATAGCGACGCAGGTCTGAGGGATACGATATTCGAAATGGCGAGGTCTGGCGCAACCTGCGTTGATGGTCAAATCCTGTTGTTCAGCGATATAGAAGTTAAGGCTTTCGAATTTGAGACCACGAAGTCAACTTCCCCGGGCCAACAAGGTAACGTCTTGTTCAGACTTGGCAGGAGCCTGTTTCGCCTTGGGAAAGTCGAGGAAATCGCTAACCGCGACATTGTCCAGCGACAGGCAAAGCGCCGTTCAACTGATCCGGCGGAAGTGCGGTTAGCCTATCGTATCGGCCTTGCCGAGCGACTTGAGTTGCCGGGGCAACCAAGAGGCATGCGCTACAGCGGCAACGTTACGCCAGTCATGCTGGATGCGGCCCATGCTGAAGTGATCGCGGCAGAACAATCTTCGGCATTTATTGATGATTTGGTCGGCCGCAATTACTGGAGCGACTATTTGAAGGACAAATACCCTGAACGGTTCGCCCAGGTGCGAGAGGGTTTTGCAGGCAGAGAGCATGATGTAGACGAGGCGTATCCAAATTACGGCGAAGGCGACGAAGAGCAGTACAAAACCGCCATGCAGGCGATAGAGGTAGACCTTCTCTTCGAGCAAGGAACGTTGGTGCGCGAATTGTCTGAAAAAGAACGGACGCTGGTGGGGCTGTAACGTTCACCTGCAGCTTTCACAAGAACCCCGGGAGTCGCACCAGTCGACTCCCGGGACCACCATCAGTTGTCGTAACCCAGGTTCGGCGCCAGCCACCGCTCGGTCACGCTCAACTCCTGACCCTTGCGCGAGGTGTAGCTCTGCACCTGATCCTTGTCGATCTTGCCCACGGCAAAATACTGCGCCTGCG
Source organism: Pseudomonas sp. Irchel s3h14 (assembly GCF_900187425.1). GTDB lineage: Bacteria > Pseudomonadota > Gammaproteobacteria > Pseudomonadales > Pseudomonadaceae > Aquipseudomonas. The sequence continues at coordinate 91,606 of NZ_FYDJ01000009.1, read as the reverse complement.
GGTGAGCGAAGTACCAACCGCTGACCGCTGCCGCCGGGAACATCGCGTAGTGCTCGGTGAGGAATACGCCGCTGCGGCCGGCTTTCATTTCCGAGGCCTCAGGGTCCAGCAACTTGAACAACGTGGATTTCTCGGTGTGATCCGGGCAGGCCGGGTAGCCCGGAGCAGGGCGGATACCGGTGTATAGCTCTTTGATCAGCGCCTCGTTGTCGAGCGTCTCGTCCTTGGCATAACCCCAGTAGTCTTTACGGACCTGCTGGTGCAGCCACTCGGCGCAAGCCTCGGCCAGGCGATCGGCCAGTGCCTTGACCATAATCGAGTTGTAATCGTCGCCGGCATCCTGATAGGCCTTGGCCACTTCTTCGGCACCGATACCGGCGGTGGTGATGAAACCACCCACGTAGTCGGTCACTTCGCTGTCCTTCGGTGCAACGAAGTCAGCCAGGGAGAAGTTCGGTTTGCCATCGGTCTTGATGATCTGCTGACGCAAGTGATGCAGCTTGGCAATCGGCTTGCCGTCATCGCCATAGACTTCAATGTCATCCTCACGCACCTGATTGGCCGGCCAGAAGCCGAACACCGCACGGGCGCTGATGAGTTTCTCGTCGATCAGCTTGGCGAGCATTTCCTGGGCATCGGCGAACAGCGCGGTGGCGGCTTCACCGACCACTTCGTCCTGCAGAATGCGCGGGTACTTGCCGGCCAGGTCCCAGGAGATAAAGAACGGTGTCCAGTCGATGTATTCGGCCAGGACTTTCAAGTCGATGTTGTCCAGCACCTTGGCACCGGTGAACGTTGGTTTGACCGGCGCGTAAGTGCTCCAGTCAAACTGCGGCTTCTTGGCAATGGCCGCCGGGTAGCTCAGGCGTTCGGTGCGGGCGCTGCGGTTGGCAGTGCGCTCGCGGACTTCGATGTATTCCAGGCGGGTCTTCTCGACGAACGCCGGTTTCAATTCCTTGGACAGCAACTGCGTCGCCACGCCCACGGCGCGGGAGGCGTCGGTGACGTAGATCACCGCATCATTGCTGTACTTCGGCTCGATTTTCACCGCCGTGTGGGCCTTGGAGGTGGTCGCGCCGCCGATCATCAGTGGCAGATGGAAGTCCTGACGCTGCATCTCGCGGGCGACGTGGACCATTTCATCCAGCGAAGGGGTGATCAGGCCAGACAGGCCGATGATGTCGCACTTCTGCTCCTTGGCCACTTGCAGGATTTTCTCCGCAGGCACCATCACGCCGAGGTCGACGATGTCGTAGCCGTTACAGCCCAGCACCACGCCAACGATGTTCTTGCCGATGTCGTGCACGTCGCCTTTTACCGTGGCCATGAGGATCTTGCCCTTGGCTTCCGGCTTGTCGCCTTTTTCCAGTTCGATGAACGGGATCAAGTGGGCCACGGCCTGCTTCATTACGCGGGCGGATTTCACCACCTGCGGCAGGAACATTTTGCCGGCGCCGAACAGGTCGCCGACGATGTTCATGCCAGACATCAGCGGGCCTTCGATCACTTCAATCGGGCGAGCGAACGACTGACGGGATTCTTCAGTGTCTTCAACAATGTGCGTGGTGATGCCTTTGACCAGCGCATGCTCCAGACGCTTGTTGACGTCCCAGCTGCGCCATTCTTCGGTCTCGGCTTCCTTGACGCTGCCGTCGCCCTTGTACTTGTCGGCAATGGCGAGGAGGGCGTCGGTGCCTTCCGGGGTGCGGTTGAGCACTACGTCTTCCACGGCGTCACGCAGTTCGGCCGGGATCTGGTCGTAGATCTCCAACTGACCGGCGTTGACAATACCCATGGTCAGGCCGTTGCGGATCGCATACAGCAGGAACACCGAGTGAATCGCCTCGCGCACCGGGTTGTTGCCACGGAACGAGAACGACACGTTGGACACGCCGCCCGAGGTCAGCGCGTATGGCAGTTCGTCACGGATGTAGGCACAGGCGTTGATGAAGTCCACAGCGTAGTTGTTGTGTTCTTCGATACCGGTGGCCACGGCGAAGATGTTCGGGTCGAAGATGATGTCTTCCGGCGGGAAGCCGACTTCGTTGACCAGAATGTCGTAGGAGCGCTTGCAGATTTCTTTCTTGCGCGCTTCGGTGTCGGCCTGGCCGGCTTCGTCGAAGGCCATCACCACCACGGCGGCGCCGTAGCGTTTGCACAGTTTGGCGTGATGAATGAACTGCTCGACGCCTTCCTTCATGCTGATCGAGTTGACGATGCCCTTGCCCTGAATGCACTTGAGGCCGGCTTCGATCACTTCCCACTTGGAGGAGTCGATCATGATCGGGACGCGGGAGATGTCCGGTTCGCCGGCAATCAGATTGAGGAAGGTCACCATGGCCTTCTTCGAATCGAGCATCCCTTCGTCCATGTTGATGTCGATCACCTGGGCGCCGGCTTCAACCTGCTGCAGGGCGACTTCCAGGGCTTCGGTGTAGTTGTCTTCACGGATCAGGCGGGCGAACTTGGCGGAACCGGTGATGTTGGTGCGCTCGCCGACGTTGACGAACAACGAGCTGCGATCGATGGTGAACGGTTCCAGGCCCGACAGGCGGCAGGCCTTTGGAATGTCCGGAATTTCACGCGGCGCATAACCGGCCACGGCGTTGGCGATGGCTTCGATGTGGCCCGGTGTGGTGCCGCAGCAACCGCCGACGATGTTGAGGAAGCCGCTTTGGGCAAATTCTTCGATGACCTTGGCGGTTTCCGACGGCAGTTCGTCGTACTCGCCGAATTCGTTCGGCAGGCCGGCGTTAGGGTGCGCGGAAACGTAGGTGCTGGCCTTGTTCGACAGCTCTTCCAGGTACGGACGCAACTCGCTGGCGCCGAGGGCGCAGTTCAGGCCAACCGAAATCGGTTTGGCATGTGCCACGGAGTTCCAGAAGGCTTCGGTGGTCTGGCCGGAGAGCGTACGGCCGGACGCATCGGTAATGGTGCCGGAGATCATGATCGGCAACTCGACGCCGAGTTCTTCGTACACACCTTGCACCGCGAAGATCGCCGCTTTGGCGTTCAGGGTGTCGAAAATGGTCTCGATCAGGATCAGGTCGGCGCCACCTTCGATCAGGCCTTTGGTGGCCTCGGTGTAGTTTTCCACCAGTTCATCGAAGGTTACGTTGCGGTAGCCGGGGTTGTTCACGTCAGGCGACAGCGAGCAGGTGCGGCTGGTCGGGCCGAGCACGCCAGCGACGAAGCGCGGCTTGTCCGGGGTTTCCAGGGTCTTGGCGTCTGCGACCTTGCGCGCCAGACGTGCGCCTTCTACGTTTAGCTCGTACGCCAGGCCTTGCATGCCGTAGTCGGCCTGGGACACCTGGGTGGCATTGAAGGTGTTGGTTTCCAGAATGTCGGCGCCGGCATCCAGGTAGGCTTTCTCGATGGCGCCAATCACGTCCGGGCGCGTCAGGATCAACAGGTCGTTGTTGCCCTTGACGTCACTTGGCCAGTCGGCGAAGCGTTTGCCGCGGTAATCCTGCTCCTCGAGCTTGTAGCTCTGGATCATCGTGCCCATGCCGCCATCGAGAATCAGGATGCGCTCTTTGAGGGCGTGCTTGAGAGCTTGAAGGCGAACACTGCGATCGGACATTTGGACTACTCGGAAAGACCATGACGAAGGGGCGGGATAATAGCAAACCTGTGCGGTTTTAGAGCATGTCCCGGTTTTGCATGAATATCGCTCATGTTGGAGTGGGGTGCAGACCGGTAGAATCGCGGCGTTTTTTCATGATTGGGACCAGGGATATGTCTTATCGCGTCATCAGCATTGTTTTGCTGTTTTTAAGCTGGGGCGCTGCCGCGCAGGATCCGGCCATTTCCTCTGCCATTTCCTACAGCCGCGACATCCAACCGATATTCACCGAAAAGTGTGTGGCCTGCCATGCCTGCTATGACGCCGCCTGTCAGCTCAATCTGGGCAGTGGCGAAGGGGCTGCCCGTGGCGCGACCAAGATCCCGGTCTATGTTGGCGATCGCCGCCAGGCTGTCGCGCCGACCCGGCTGTTTTATGACGCCTTCGGCAAACGCGCCTGGCAGCAAAAGGACTTCTATTCGGTGCTCGACGCTCAGGGCAGTCAGGCCGCGTTGATGGCGCGGATGCTTGAGTTGGGCCACAAAACCCCCTTGCAACCCAACGCCAGGTTGCCGGAGGACATCGTCCTTGGACTGAACCGGGAAAACATGTGCGCCCTACCTGCCGAGTTCGACGGCTACGCCAAATCACATCCCAAAGAGGGCATGCCGCTGGCGGTCACCGGCCTGACCGACCAGCAGTACCAGACGCTGCAACGCTGGCTGGCGTCCGGCGCGCCGATTGACGAGCAAGGCCTTGTGCCAAGCGCCAAAGAAGCGTTGCAGGTGGTGTTGTGGGAAAACCTGCTCAACGCACCGGGCGCACGGCAAAGCCTGGTGGGGCGCTGGTTGTTCGAGCATTGGTTTCTCGCTCATCTCTATTTCAAGGACGGCGAGCCGGGGCACTTCTTTCAGTGGGTGCGTTCGCGCACGCCGACCGGCCAGCCGATCGATCTGATCAATACACGCCGCCCGAATGACGATCCGGGCACTCAGGTGTATTACCGCTTGTGGCCGGTGCAAGGCGTGATTGTGCAGAAGACCCACATCACCTACCCGTTGAGCGCGGCGAAGATGGCACGGATCAAAAGCCTCTTCTATAACGGTAACTGGCAGGTCAACGCCTTGCCGGGCTACGGGCCGGAGCGTCGGGCCAATCCGTTCACCACGTTCGAGGCGATCCCGGCCCAGGCGCGTTATCAGTTCATGCTCGATAACGCCGAATATTTCGTCCGTACGTTTATTCGCGGCCCGGTGTGCCGTGGCCAGATCGCCACCGACGTGATCCGCGATAACTTCTGGGCACTGTTCCAGGCGCCTGAGCACGACCTCTACATCATCGATCCGAACTACCGCGGCCAGGCCACGCCGTTGCTGGCGATGCCGGGGCAGAACGACGATGTCGGCAGCGTCCTGAGCCTGTGGCATGACTACCGCGACAAGCGTAACGAGTACGAGGCGCTGCGCCGTGACAGTTACGCCGATGCGCCGGCGCCGAGCTGGTCGACCTTATGGGCCGGCAACGATAACGCCTTGCTGACGATCTTCCGGCACTTCGACAGTGCCTCGGTGAACAAAGGCCTGATCGGTGACGTGCCACAAACGATGTGGCTGTTCGACTTCCCGCTGCTGGAGCGCACGTATTACCAGTTGGCAGTCAACTTCGACGTGTTCGGCAACGTCTCCCATCAGGCGCAAACCCGGCTGTATTTCGACCTGATCCGTAACGGCGCCGAGCAGAATTTCCTGCGCCTGATGCCGGCCGATTCGCGGGACGACTACCTCGACGACTGGTACCAGAGCGGCGGCAAATTCAAGATGTGGCTGGACTACGAGGCCATCGACAACGACAAAGAGACGGCGCTGGTACTGAACGAAAAAGACCCGAAACGCGATTTCGCCCTGCAGTTGCTGGCCCGTTACGGCGACCTCAACGCCAAGCCGGACCCGATCAACCGTTGTGACGGCGCATATTGCTCGCGGCCGAACATAGATCCGGCCTTGCAGAGCGCCGAACAGGCGTTGAGTCGCCTGACTTCGCGTCCGGCGGCCGGGCTGAAGGTGATCGATCAGTTGCCGGAAGCGACCCTGCTGCGCATCGAAACCGCGAGCGGCAAGCGTGAGGTTTACAGCCTGCTGCGCAACCGCGCGCACAGTAACGTCGCGTTCCTGCTCGGTGAATCCCTGCGTTATCAACCGGGGCTCGACACGATCACCATTTTTCCGGGCGTGCTCAGCAGCTATCCGAACTTCATGTTCAACATTCCGGCCAGCCAGGTGCCCGCGTTCGTCGACGCGATGGAAAATGCGAAGGACGCCAATCGCTTCGAAAAAATCGTCGAGCGCTGGGGCATTCGCCGCAGCCATCCGCAGTTCTGGTTCTACTTCCATGACCTGAGCCGGTACGTCCACGAGACCGAGCCGGTGGAAGAGGGCGTGCTGGACATGAACCGGTACGAGAATCTTTGATGCACGGAATTTAGAGGTGCCTGCGATCCAGTGTGGGAGCGGGCTTGCTCGCGAAGGCGGTAGACCAGTCAACATTAATATTGACTGTTATAACCTCTTCGCGAGCAAGCCCGCTCCCACATTGGATCCGCTGCGCTTTCCCGACAAAAATACTAGGACTTTGTACGGCGCGATGATTGGCGTAAACTGCGCCCAAGCCTGCGAGGAGTTTCCATGACCGCTATTACCATTACCGACGCCGCCCACGATTATCTGGCTGATCTGCTCTCCAAGCAGAACACCCCAGGCATCGGCATCCGCGTCTTTATCACCCAGCCTGGCACCCAGTACGCCGAAACCTGCATTGCTTATTGCAAGCCGGGCGAAGAAAAACCTGAAGACACGGCGCTGGGGCTCAAAAGCTTCACCGCTTACATCGACTCGTTCAGCGAAGCCTTCCTGGACGATGCGGTAGTCGATTACGCCACCGACCGCATGGGCGGCCAGCTCACCATCAAGGCGCCAAACGCCAAAGTACCGATGGTCAGCGCCGACAGCCCGGTCAATGAGCGTATCAACTATTACCTGCAAACCGAGATCAACCCGGGGCTGGCCAGCCACGGCGGTCAGGTGAGCCTGATCGATGTGGTCGAAGACGGCATCGCCGTGTTGAAGTTCGGCGGCGGTTGCCAGGGCTGCGGCCAGGCAGACGTTACCTTGCGCGAAGGCATCGAGCGCACCTTGCTCGAGCGCATTCCCGAGCTCAAGGGCGTTCGTGATGTCACCGACCACACGCAGAAAGAAAACGCCTACTACTAAGTAAGGTGTTCGCTGCAAACATAAAAAACGGCGCCCCGTGAGCGCCGTTTTTTTTGATCGTTCCCACGCTCTGCGTGGGAATGCAGCCCGGGACGCTCCGCGTCCCAAAAGCGGACGCAGAGCGTCCGTTGAGGCATTCCCACGCAGAGCGTGGGAACGATCATCTCAGGGCCGATACAAATGCGCGTGCCCTGCGCGGTACAGCGACGACTCACTGAAGTGATCACTGCCCAAAACCCGACCCACCAAAATCAACGCCGTACGCCGAAACCCCTTGGCTTCAACCTTCGCGGCAATGTCTTCAAGCGTCCCCACCACCCAATCCTGATCCGGCCAGGTCGCCCGGTGAATTACCGCGATCGGGCAATCCGCGCCGTAATGCGGCAGCAATTCGGCCAGGATCTTCTCCAGATGATTGACCCCCAGATGAATCGCCATGGTCGCCCCGTGCTGCGCCAGGCTGCCGAGCTCTTCGCCGGCGGGCATGGCGGTCTTGTCGGCGTAGCGGGTCAGGATCACGCTTTGCGACACGTCCGGTAATGTCAGTTCCGAGCCCAGAAGCGCCGCGCAGGCCGCCGTGGCCGTGACGCCGGGAATGATTTCAAACGGGATGTCGAGTTCGCGCAGGTAGCGAATCTGCTCGCCAATAGCGCCATAAAGACTCGGATCGCCAGAGTGCACCCGGGCCACGTCCTGACCCTTGGCATGGGCGGATTTGATCAGCTCGATGATCTGTTCCAGGTGCAGTTCGGCGCTGTTGACCACCTGTTCGGCGCGATGGCCTTCCAGCACGGCGGCGGGCACCAGGGAGCCGGCATAGATGATCACCGGGCAGCTGCGAATCAGCCGTTGGCCTTTGACGGTGATCAGTTCCGGGTCGCCGGGACCTGCGCCAATGAAGTAGACGGTCATCGTCGGTTCCTGTGAGAAAAAGGGGCTGGGCAAGGCTTCAGATGAAGATTGCTCATGATCGAAGGCGAGGATTATCGAGGATTTCAGGCGGCGCCGGCCAATGCCAAGGTGGCCTGGGCATATTTTTGTCGTGAAATCAGCAATTTTGCCGGTGCCTGGGTCAGTTGTTCGGCCAGGGCCAGGGCGGCACTTTCCGCGACGCCGTAGCAACCGGTGCGTTCGAACGCGATGTCCGAGCGGTGGCTGAGTTGCGGTTGATAGCCGGCCAGTTGTTCGCTGCTGAAGTACATCAGTGGCAGCGCTAGTTGTTCGGCCAATTCGATCAAGCCAGGCTCTTCGCGCTTCAGGTCGATGCTGGCCAGCGCCTTGATCTGGTGAAGTTCGATTTTATGAGCCTGTAACGCCTGATCGAGCAGCGCCCGCAGCGTGCTGACGGGGCAGCCGCGCTGGCAGCCCAGGCCGACCACTAAAGTCGGCGCTGTGCTGATCTCAGTCATGCGTGGTATTGACCATCGCTTTTGCGGCGGAACAACCAGGCACTGATCAGGCCCAGGGCCAGCCAGAAAGCCACGTTGGTCAGCTGCGAAGCGATTTTGAACTGAGTTTCCAGGGCTTCCGGAGCCAGCATCGAGTGGACTTCCGGTTGTGGTGCGCCGATCACATGAGGAACAGCCAGGATTGCCACGCCGAGCACTTTCATCAGCCAGTGACGGCTGAACACGATCAATGCGATGCCGACCGCGGTGGAGGCGGCCGTGCCGATCCACCAGATCTGCCGTTGCGCCAAATCAGCCGCGGCAGTGCCCGGCAGCTCGGGCGGCAGACCGAGGGTCGGTGCCAGCACGAACGTCGCGTAACCGGCCAAACCCCAAAGCAGGCCTTGGGAGGTTTTGGTCGGAGCGCGCAAGGTGTAAAGACCGGCCAGCATCAGGGCGAAACCAACCGCTACCACCAGGTTGCCGCCGGTAGTGGACAGCACGCGCTGCCAGCCGTCTTCCGGTTCCCAGGCTTCAGCATCGTGGGTGTGAGCGGCGACAGCACCTGCGGCGTGCTCGTGAACTTCAACAGCGGCGGGCTCGGATTTTTCGAACGTCTCGGCCTGCAGAATCAGCGGAGCCACCCAGAAGCTTTGCAGCAGGGTCAGCAACAGGGCGGCCAGAAGCCCGGTGAACCCTGCGGTTTGCGCAATACGCTTGATCATGTCAGCAGGTCTCAATGGCACGGGAATGCAGAGCTGTGGCGGGTATCGTGAGCGGCGTTGTGCACCGCTTCGATGTGCGAGAAACCGGCGAAATACACAAGGCTGGCACCCAGGATCGACGCGCACAGGGCGACAGTCAGGCGTTGAGTCAGGGTATTGGTGGTGCTGGCGGTGCTCTTATCGGTGTTGCTGCCGGTGCTGCTGATGATCGACATGGCGCTTCCCTCTGGTCTGTCAGCGGGTGATTTAGAGCGCATGGAAGACCCCTGCGAGTCGGGCGCGCAGAGGTTCAAACAGCGCCCGCCCACCGCGGGTTTGTTATTCAGTGATCGTAATGGTCACTTTGTGTTGCGGGCCGGTCTCCGGGCTCACGAGGGGTAGTGGCTTTCGCCTTGACCTGCAAGCATCACCTTCCCATGCCGAACTGCTGGCACAGTGGATCTGACGCTTCGCTCGCTTACCGTTGCGGGGGCAGCACCGGACTGACATGACTTTAGAGTAAAGCACATGATTCACCGGTTTCCCGTTTCACCCTGTGAAGGGCACCCGTAACAAGGCGTGTAGGAGAGCATGGGCGGGGGTTGGACGTCAATTGGCAAGGGTTCTCAGTTGGAAACTGCGGCGCTCCCTTCGCGAGCAAGCCCGCTCCCACATTTGAAATGCATTCCCCTGTGGGAGCGGCGGTGCGACGATTCGACTTGCTCGCGAAGGGGGCGCCACAGAACTCAGGTGAACATTGACCCGCCCCCACACGATGCGTAGCCTTGCGCTTTCGAGGTTCTTCGGCGTCTGCCGAAGCTAAGAAGGGAACGCGGTCGATGCCGCGGCTGCCCCCGCAACTGTGAACGGTGATGTTCGCTGCCACGCCACTGCAAACCCTGTGCAACGGGTTCGCGGGAAGGCGCAGCGAATGCCGGGCCGACAAGCCCGGCAAACCGTCAGCCAGGAGACCTGCCTCGACACAGATTCTCACTACAACCGGGCGGGGTGATCCGGTGGCGGAACTCTTGCGCGCGCATCCGTCGCAGCGATTGTCGTCCCGTATGCCCGCCACCTTGCCAAAGGGCATCCGATGAAAACACTGGCCAAACTCCCCGTCACCATCGTTACCGGCTTCCTCGGCTCGGGCAAAACCACTTTGCTGCGGCACATGCTCGACAACGCTCAGGGCCGTCGTATTGCGGTGATCGTCAACGAGTTCGGCGAGCTGGGCATCGACGGCGAAATCCTCAAGCAGTGCTCCATCGGCTGCACTGAAGAAGCCAACGGCCGCGTCTACGAACTGGCCAACGGCTGCCTGTGCTGCACCGTTCAGGAAGAATTCTTCCCGGTGATGCGCGAATTGGTCGCCCGTCGCGGCGACCTCGACCACATCCTCATCGAAACCTCGGGCCTGGCCCTGCCAAAACCGCTGGTGCAAGCCTTCCAGTGGCCGGAAATCCGCAGCGCCTGCACCGTTGACGCGGTCATCACCGTAGTCGACAGCCCAGCGGTCGCCGCCGGCACCTTCGCGGCTTTCCCGGACCAGGTCGATGCCCAGCGCAAACTCGACCCGAACCTGGACCACGAATCGCCGCTGCACGAGCTGTTCGCCGACCAACTGGCCAGCGCCGACCTGGTGATCCTCAACAAGGCCGACCTGATCAGCCCTGAAGACCTGGCCCGTGTACGCCTGGAAGTCGCTGAAGAACTGCCGCCAGCGGTGAAAGTCATCGAAGCCAGCAGCGGTCGCGTGCCACTGGACGTGCTGATCGGCCTCGGCGCCGGCTCCGAAGAGCACATCGACAGCCGTCACAGCCATCACGATCACCACCATGAAGGCGAAGACGATCACGACCATGATGCCTTTGACTCCATCTCCATCGAACTGCCGCAAGCCGACGAAAGCCTGCTGCTGGACGCGCTGACCCAACTGGTGGTCCAGCACGGCATCCTGCGCGTCAAAGGTTTTGCGGCGATCCCGAACAAACCGATGCGCCTGCTGATCCAGGGCGTGGGCACACGTTTCGACAAGCATTTCGACCGTCAGTGGGGCGCCGATGAAGCGCGCACCACGCGTCTGGTGTTGATCGGTCAGGAGCTGGACGCCACTCTGCTTGAAGCGCAATTGCGCGCTGCGCTCAGCGTTTAAGCCATGCACCTGCTCAGGACCCAGCCCGGCGGTTTCGTGTCGGATGACAACATTGCCGACCTTGGACAAACCCCCGCCGAGCTGGTGATCCTGTGCAGCGGCGACTCCAGCCTCGCGCTGCTCGCCGAAGCGGCGCAGCAGTTGCCCGACGATTACCCGAGCGTGCGCCTGGCCAACCCGATGCAGGTGCAGAATCACGCGTCGGTCGACCTGTATGTCGACGAAGTGCTGCGCCACGCCAAAGTGATTCTGATTTCGCTGCACGGCGGCATCGCCTATTGGCGTTACGGCGTCGAGCAACTGGTGCAACTGTCGGAGCGCGGCGTGCAGCTGATTCTGGTGCCTGGCGATGACCGCCCGGACCCTGAACTCAGCGAGCTAAGCACGGTGGGCGCGGAAGACCGCGATCGGCTCTGGCAGTTTCTGCGTCAGGGCGGCATGAGCAATGCCCTGGATTTTTTCCACTGCCTCGCCAATCGTTGGCTGGATCGCGACTACGCCTGGGCTGAGGCGCAAACCCTGCCGCGCACGGCGATTTACCACCCGAAAAAAAGCCCCGCTGAACTGAAGGATTGGCAAGCCGACTGGCAGGCCGATCAACCGGTGGCGGCGGTGCTGTTCTACCGCTCGCATTTGCAGGCGGCCAACACCGGTTTCATCGATATTTTCTGCCAGCGTTTGCAGGCGGCAGGGTTGAATCCTTTGCCGATTGCAGTGGCCAGTTTGAAAGAACCCGGCTGCCTGACGGTGGTCGAGGACCTGTTGGACGAAGTCGAGGCGGGGGTGATTCTCAACACCACCGGTTTCGCTCAATCCAGCCCCGAAGCGCCGCACTTGCGACCGTTTCGCCGCAATATCCCGGTGATCCAGGCGATCTGTGCCCAGGACAACGAACCGGGTTGGCGCGCCAGCGAGCAAGGCCTCGGTCCGCGTGATCTGGCGATGCACATCGCGCTGCCGGAACTGGACGGGCGGATCATCAGCCGACCGATCAGCTTCAAGGACCTGGCCTGGCGCAGCGAGCGCAGTCAATCCGATGTGGTCTGCTATCGGCCACAACCGGAGCGCATGGATTTTGTCGCCGAACTGGCGCGGCGCTGGATCGATCTGGCGCGAGTGCCCAACGCTGAAAAACGCATCGCCCTGATCCTCGCCAACTACCCGACCCGCGACGGTCGCATCGGCAATGGCGTGGGCCTCGACACCCCGGCCGCCGCGCTGAATATCCTGCGTGCGCTGCATAAAGAAGGTTATCCGCTGCCGGCCGAGTTGCCTGATAGCGGCACCGCGTTGATCCAGCAATTACTCGGCGGCGTCAGCAACGACCTCGACACCCTCGACCAGCGCCCGTGTATGCAAAGCCTCGCGCTGGATGACTACAACCTGATGTTCAACGCCTTGCCCGAGTCCAATCGCCAAGCGGTGCTGGAACGTTGGGGCTCGCCCGAAAACGATCCGATGTTCCGTGGCGGGCGAATGATGATCGCCGGGCTGCGCTTTGGCCTGACTTTCGTCGGCATTCAACCGGCGCGCGGTTATCAGGTGGACCCGAGCGCGGTGTATCACGACCCGGACCTGGTGCCGCCTCACGGTTATCTGGCGTTCTATTTCTGGTTGCGTAACACCTATGGCGCCCACGGCGTGATCCACGTCGGCAAGCACGGCAACCTCGAGTGGTTGCCGGGCAAAGGCGTCGGGCTGTCGGAGCATTGCTGGCCGGATGCGCTGCTTGGGCCGTTGCCGAACATCTATCCGTTTATCGTCAACGATCCGGGCGAGGGCGCCCAGGCCAAGCGCCGTACGCAGGCGGTGATCATCGATCACCTGATGCCGCCGCTGACCCGCGCCGAAACTTACGGTCCGTTGCGCAACCTCGAATTACTCGCCGACGAGTATTACGAAGCGCAATTACTCGATCCGCGCCGTGCCCGGGAGTTGCAGCGCGACATCCTGCAACTGGTGCGCGAGACGCACATCGACCGCGAACTGCAACTGGACGAAAAACTCGACAGTGATGCCGATGCGGCGATCTGGTTGCCGCGTCTGGACACCTATTTGTGCGACTTGAAAGAGTCGCAGATCCGCGACGGCCTGCACATTTTCGGCGAGTCGCCGACCGGGCGTTTGCGCATTGATACCTTGCTGGCGTTGTTGCGCATTCCGCGTGGCGATGGACGGGGTGCGCAATCGAGCCTGCTGCGGGCCTTGGCCAAGGCGTTCACGTTGGGCTTCGATCCGCTGGATTGCGCGCTCGCCGAACCCTGGACCGGGCCGCGTCCGATTGAACTGCAAACCCTCACCGATGAAGCCTGGCGCACAGCAGGTGATACCCGCGAACGTCTTGAGCTGTTTGCCGCTCAACTGATCTCGCAAACGTTGAACATCGAGGTCGAGCCCGGCCCCTGTGGGAGCGGGCTTGCTCGCGAAAGCGGTGGGTCAGGCAAATCAATGTTGACTGACACTCCGCTTTCGCGAGCAAGCCCGCTCCCACAGGAGGCAGGTTGGTCCGAAGTGAGCGCCATCATTGACAGCCTGCGCGAAGTCGTCGCGCCACGGCTTGATGCCTGCGGCCCGGCGGAAATGCGCGGTCTGCTTGACGCCCTAAGCGGCCTCTTCGTGCCCGCCGGCCCCAGTGGTGCACCGAGTCGCGGTCGGCTCGACGTGCTGCCGACCGGTCGTAACTTCTACTCGGTGGACGTGCGTAACCTGCCGACCACCACCGCGTGGCGTATCGGTTTCCAGTCGGCCACCCTGATTCTTGAACGACACCTGCAAGACCACGGCGATCACCTGCGTCAGCTTGGCCTGTCGGTGTGGGGCACCGCGACCATGCGCACCGGCGGCGACGACATCGCCCAGGCCATGGCGCTGATGGGCGTGCGCCCGGTCTGGGCCACGGGCAGTCAGCGGGTCGACGATTTCGAGATTCTGCCGCTGAGTCTGCTGGACCGTCCGCGCGTGGACGTGACGTTGCGCGTGTCCGGATTCTTCCGCGATGCCTTTGCCAATCTGATCCGTCTGTTCGACGCCGCCGTGCAAGCGGTCGCCGCCCTCGACGAGCCGGAAGACCTCAACCCCTTGGCGGCCAAAGTGCGTGCCGAGCGCGAAGCGTTGATGCAATCGGGGCTGGATGAAGAGGCGGCCAAGCGTCAGGCCGGTTGGCGCATTTTTGGCGCCAAACCGGGTGCCTATGGCGCTGGCGTGCAGGGCGCCATTGATGGTCGTCTGTGGCAAAGCCGCGACGATCTGGCCGAGGTTTATCTGAACTGGGGTGGCTACGCTTACGGCGGTTCTGACGAAGGCACCGCGGCGCGAGAGCAGTTCGCTCAGCGCCTGAGCCAGGTTCAGGCTGTGCTGCAAAACCAGGACAACCGTGAACACGACTTGCTCGACTCTAACGACTATTACCAGTTCCAGGGCGGCATGCTCGCGGCCGTGGAAAGCCTCAGTGGCGAAGCGGCGGCCAGTTACCATGGCGATCACAGTCAGCCGGATCTGCCGAAAATCCGTACGTTGAAGGAAGAGCTGAACCGGGTGATTCGCTCACGGGCAGCCAATCCGAAGTGGATCGACGGCGTGAAGCGTCATGGCTATAAAGGCGCGTTTGAACTGGCGGCGACGGTCGATAATCTGTTTGCGTTCGATGCCACTACGCAGCTGATCGACGATCACCAGTATGCGTTGCTGGCGGATGCGTATTTGCTGGATCCGGCGACCCGGGATTTTGTTCGCGAACATAATCCGCATGCGTTGCGCGACATGACCGAGCGGATGCTGGAAGCGCAGCAGCGGGGGATGTGGAAGGAGCCGGGTGATTACCGCGAAGCGCTGGAGAATTTGTTGTTGGATATCGAAGAAGACGGGTAGCTGATCGTTCCCACGCTCTGCGTGGGAATGCCTCAACGGACGCTCTGCGTTCGGCTCTTGGGACGCAGAGCGTCCCGGGCTGCATTCCCACGCAGAGCGTGGGAACGATCAATCAAAAAAAAAGACCACGACCGAGACAAAACCATGACCGACACCCCGCATTTCCCCCTCTCCGCCGTGGTCGGCGCCGACGATCTCAAACTCGCCCTCTACCTGACCGCCATCGACCCGAAAATCGGCGGCGTTCTCATCGAAGGCCCTCGCGGCATGGCCAAATCGACCCTGGCCCGTGGCTTGGCGGATTTGCTCGCCAGCGGCCAATTCGTGACGTTGCCGTTGGGCGCCACCGAAGAACGGCTGGTCGGCACCCTAGACCTGGACGCCGCCCTGAGCGAGGGTCGCGCACAGTTTTCCCCCGGTGTATTGGCCAAGGCCGACGGCGGCGTGCTCTACGTCGATGAAGTCAACTTGCTGCCCGACCACCTGGTGGACCTGCTGCTGGATGTGGCCGCCAGCGGCACCAACCTGATCGAACGCGACGGCATTTCCCATCGGCATTCGGCGAAGTTCGTGCTGATCGGCACCATGAACCCGGAAGAGGGTGAGCTGCGTCCGCAACTGCTCGACCGCTTTGGCCTGAACGTCGCCCTCAGTGGCCACACAGCACCGACCGAACGCGGCCAGATCATCCGGCGACGGCTGGATTTCGACAACGATCCCCACAGCTTCTGCGCCGAATGGGAAAGCCAACAGCAGTCGCTGCGCGAACGTTGCCAGAAAGCGCGCAGCGCGCTGGCAAGCATCCCGCTCGACGATCATGCGCTCGCGCAGATTACCGAGCGCTGCTTTGCCGCCGGCGTCGATGGCTTGCGGGCCGACCTGGTCTGGTTGCGCGCGGCGCGTGCCCACGCGGCGTGGCGTGGGGCAAGCGCCATCGCCGAGGAAGACATCGACGCCGTCGCCGAATTTGCCTTGCGCCATCGCCGTCGCGAGTCATCGCCACCAGCGCCGCAACACAGTCAGCCGCCCTCTACGCAAAATGCCAACCCGAGCGAAGGCCAGGGCCAATGGGGTGAAATGCCCGCTCAGGCGCTCCCGGTCGGCGCCCGACGTGACGTGCCGAGCTGGCCAAAAAAGCCCTAGGCATTCGCCCTCGATCTGACGCGGGGGCGAATGCCAGACCCCGTGGCGGACGGCTGGATAACGGCAAACAGGGTAAACGTCACACCGCGCGCAGCGGCTCGATCAATTGGCCCGGCACATTGCTGAACGGCCGCCCGCGTCAGCGCGCCGATGTCTTGTTTCACCTGCGCACCCGTTCGCCCCACGAACTGTGGCTGGTGATCGTCGACGCCTCGGCTTCGACTCGTCGCCATCAGGCGTTGAGCGATGCCAAGGGCTTGCTCGCGCAACTGTTCGACGATGCCTATCGCCAGCGTGCACGCCTGGCGTTGCTGACTGCCAGTGGTCATGTGCCGAAGTGGCAAGTACAAGGGTTGAAAGCCTCCGCGGGTTTGCGCAACTGGCTTGATGGGTTGGGAGCGGGCGGTGGTACGCCGTTGCTGGCGGCGCTGGGTGAGGCGGGGCGCTGGCTGACGGCACGGCAAAAACGCTTTCCGGCGGAAAAGCAGCGATTGTTGCTGGTAACCGATGGACGATTGAAGGACTGGTCGATGTTGCCGGTGCTTGATTGTCCGGGGCTGCTGATCGACATCGAACGGGGGCCGATTCGTCTTGGACGGTCTAAAGTATTGGCAACTCAATTGCAGGCGCAGTACCGGCATATCGATGATATGGAGTGAGCCGAAAAGATCTTCACAGGAGTGAGTCATGCGCGTTCTAGCCGCCAACATTCAGGATGATTTCCGCGTCAAGGCCTACGCCGGCGCCAATGGCGTGCTGTTGGCCATGGACCTGGCCGAACCCCGCCGCAAAGGCCTATTGGGTTTCGCCATCGAAAGACAACAAGGCCCCAAGCCCTGGCTGTTCCTGTTCAACAGCCTGACCTTCCCCGGCAAGGTGCATACCTTTCCCCATTTTCACGCCACCCCCAGCAATATCGCGCCGTTGCAGAAATTTCGCTGGGCCGATTACGCGGTCAATCCGGGGATGACGATCCATTACCGAATCCACCTGGCCTACGGCCCCGTTGATGCGCCGCAACTGGGTGAGTACCTGGAAGTGACGGTCACCTCCGACAATGGTCAGCCGAATAACCAAAGCGTGATCTTCAATCGCGCAGTGGCTGCCAGTCAGGCGTTCCAGCGCAAGTTTCCCGAACTCGACGCGCTGATCAGCGCCAACAAGAACCTGCCCATCGAAGCCTGGCCGGATGCCCCGCGGCAGTGGCTGGAAAACGGTTTACTCGGGCGTTTGCTGGGGTTTATCGAGCGTGCGGTGGATGACCAGTGGGCGCTGGACATTGCCATCTACGAGTATGAATTGCAGGCCGTTGTCGATGCGGTCAATGCCGCGTTCGAACGTGGGGTAAACGTTCGAGTCCTGTATCACGCTCAACCGGACGATGATGACACCACCGTCAACGAGGCCAGCCTGGAAAAAATCCCGGTGGCGCACAAACGTGGACGGGTAACCCATAACATCTTCCACAACAAGTTCATGGTGCTGAGCCGACTCGACGCGGCGGGGCAGCGTCAGCCCGAAGCGGTGCTTTGCGGCAGCACCAATTTCACGCCCAACGGCGTTTACCGCCAGGCCAACGTGGTGCATGTGCTGGACGACACGCGCGTCAGCACCAGCTATCTGCACACCTTCGAGCAGGTCTGGGCTAACCCTGCGGATGTCGGTTCCACCCGAAACTGGCTCACGCAAAACAACCCGATGGATCCGCTGCAGCCGATGTTCGCCGGTTTCTCACCGCGCTCGGGCAGAGGGGATCTGCAAGCGTTCGTCGAGATCATCAACGCCGCGAAAAAGGACGTGCTGTTCGTCACCGCGTTCGCCTTGCCCGACGACATCCTGAACGCTTTGCTCGGCCTGCCCCACGACGACATTTTGCGTTACGGCCTGCAAAACACCGCCAGCCGTATCACCGGTTTCCACGCCGACCGCACCGCTGAATTCGCCGCCACCGCGCTGCTCAACACCGGGCTGGAAGGCTGGCTCCGAGAGAACATGAAAGGCCAGAAGGGCAACCTGCTGGTGCACACCAAAGCCGTGGTGACGGACTTCACCAGCGATGCGCCGACGATCATCAGCGGCAGCCATAACCTCAGTGCCGCGGCCAGCAATGGCAATGACGAAAACTACCTGATCATTCGCGGCGATACCGATCTGGCAGACCGTTATGGCCTGGAACTGCTGCGGTTCTACGAGCATTACCGCTTTCGCTACTTCGCCAAGAAACTCGCGCTCAAGCAGGTCCATCCGTTGGCGGCGGATGACAGCTGGACCGATGATTACTATCGCGCGGGGGATTTGCGGATGCTGTCGAGAGTGCGTTTCTCGGGGCGATAAGCGCTAAGGCCTGTTCATCGCCTGCCGGTACTGACGAGTCCGCCGGGCGATGTACACGCGGTCGAGAATCAACGCCCATAGCGCCGACACGTCGGGACGGGTCTTGCGCCCTCGGCTCAAGCGATTGAGCTGGAACTTCACGACGGCCATGCTCGCCAGCGCCGCCAGAGGTTTGCGTTTCCAGCGAATCGGCGGCAGTTGCGGGTGACTGTTCTGGCCTTCGCGCCAGCGTTTGACCAGTTGCGGTTCAATCGCCAGCGCCGTGCCGATCCCGGCCATGGCGATGCCGCTGTCGAGTACCTGTTCGACGATCGCCAGGCGTCGAATCCCGCCGGTCACCATCACCGGCATGTTCGCCACACGGGCCAATTCCCCGGCCATTTCCAGGAAATACGCTTCACGCGCCAGGGTCCGGCCATCCCGGGCCTCACCTTGCATGGCCGGGGCTTCGTAGCTGCCGCCGGAGAGTTCCAGCAGATCGATCGGTTGATCGTTGAGCCATTGGATGACTTGTCGGGCATCGTCGGCATCGAAACCGCCGCGCTGGAAATCCGCCGAGTTGAGCTTCACCGCCACGCAAAATTGCGGCGACACAGACTTGCGCACGGCGCTGACCACTGCCAACAACAAGCGCGCGCGATTTTCCAGAGAACCACCCCAGCGGTCGGTCCGGCGGTTGGTCAACGGCGAGAGGAACTGGCTGATCAGGTAACCGTGCGCGGCATGAATCTGCACCCCGGTGAATCCGGCCTTTTCCGCAAGGACAGCGCTGGTGGCGAAGCGTTGGATGACCTCTTCGATGTCGCGCTCGCTCATGGGTTTGGGCTCGGCAAACATCTTCGAGAACGCACCCAGGTCCAGCGCCACGGCGGACGGCGCCAACGCTTGCTGGCCGAGGTTGGCCATGGTCTGACGGCCAGGATGATTGAGCTGCATCCAGAACTGCGCGCCACCGGCCCGACCGATGCTGGCCCACTGGCGAAAGCGTTCAAGGTGCCGCTCATCTTCCAGCACCACGCCGCCGGGGCCGGTCATGGCGCGGCGGTCGATCATCACGTTGCCAGTCAGCAACAGTCCGGCTTCGCCTTCGGCCCACGCCTGATACAGCCGGAACAAGGCATCCGCGGGTGCCTGCCCGCTGTCAGCGAGGTTCTCTTCCATCGCGGCTTTGGCGATGCGGTTGCCGATGGTCTGTCCGTTGGGCAAATTCAACGCTTGGAAGGGCGACATGCTTGACTCCTCATCAGTGAAGAGTAGAGGCTAAGCTTAAAGTTAACTTTAATGTCAAGCAGGCAAATGAGGCCGTGATGAAGATTGGTGAATTGGCGCAATTGAGCGGGTTGAATGCGTCGCGCATTCGGTTTTACGAGGCTCAGGGTTTGATTCGGCAAGTGGAGCGCCGGGCCAACGGTTACCGGCACTATCCCGACCAGACGTTGCAAACCCTGAAGATCATCCTTTGCGCCCAGCAGGCCGGGTTCAGCCTGGAAGAGTTGAAACAGTTGTTGCCGGACAGCGCGACCGGTGAGTTCAAGCAAGACGAATTACTGGCGGGTCTTACGCGCAAAGTCGAACAGATCGAAGAGATGCAGCTGCACTTGGCGCAGAGCAAGGCGCAGCTGTTGGAGGTGATCGACAACATTCAGTCGCGGCCCGAGGGCATGGGCTGTGAAGCGAATGCCCAGCGGGTATTGGCGAGGTTCAAGCCTTAGCGCTGATAGCTGCGGTCGACGGAGCGGGGATCGGATTGCGCATCAGCGTGCCCACCACCAGCGCACCCAGTAATGCCAACAACCCCGCGACCCAAAGCAGCAGGCTGAAACCACCGACGAAGGCTTGGCGGGCCAACGGTTCGACCACGGTGCGCGCGGTTTCCGGCAACAGGCCCATCGCCGCCGTCATGTCACCGGCCACCACCCGCGAGGCGATGCCCTGGGTTTGGCCGAGCCATTGCGCACCTTGTGCCGTCAGGCTCGTACGCAACAACAGTTCGGTATGACTGGACAGCAACGCGCCGAACACGCCAATGGCCAGCACGATTGCGCTGAAGCGCATGGTGGTGCTCATGCCTGAGGCCATGCCGGTGCGCTCCCGTGGCACGCAAGCCATGATGTTCTTTTGCGTATCGCCGTTGAGCAACCCGGCACCGGCGCCCGTCACGGCAATCGCCAGGGCGAAGGGCAGGTAACCGCCGCTGCTGACCGCCCAGGCACTGAGCAGATTGCCGCTGCCGACCAGGGTCAAACCGGCGGCCATCAACGTGGCGGGGGCAAACCGACTCGCCAGGCGTACGCCGATGCGCGGGCAAATCAGCATGGTCAGGGCAAACGGCAACATCCCCAGACCTGAAGCGATGGCCGAGAAACCCAGGCCGTTTTGCAGGTAGAACGGCAGCAGGGTCATCATCACCTGGGCGCAACCGGCGTAGGCAAACATGCCCAATAGCGTGCCGATGAAACGCGGATGCTTGAATAGTTGCAGATCGACCATCGGCCGCCGCTGCATCCGCTCAATCACCACGAACAGCCCCAGCAACAGAGCGCCGCCGATCAGCCGGGCGTAGGTCAGCGGGTTGCTCCAGCCGATCCGGTTCGCCTCGATCAGGCCCCAGATCAGGCACAGCAAACTCGCACTGAACGCCAGGCTGCCCCAGGGATCGAGGCGTGCGGACTGCGTGTCGCGGGACTCCGGCACGGCGCGCCAGACCATCACCATCAACAACAATCCCACCGGCAAATTGAGGTAGAAAATCCAGCGCCAGCCCATGTATTCGGTGATCAGCCCGCCGACCGTCGGCGCGGCGGTCATCGCCACCCCCATGCACGCCCCCCAGAACGCCCAGGCCTTGGCCCGTTCCACTTCATCGTGAAAGGTGTGGCCGATGGAGGCGAGCGCCGAGGTCAGCAGCAAGGCCCCGCCGACACCCTTGATCGCCCGGGCGATGTCGAGGAACAGCGCGTTGGGCGCGGCACCGCAACCAATGGACGCGAGAATGAAAATGGCCAACCCGCAGAGCAGGGTTTTCTGCCGACCAAAGCGGTCGGCGATGCTGCCAGCCGGCAACAAAAGGGCCGCGAAGGCCAGCATGTAAGCGCTGACCACCCATTCGATGTCGGCAAAGTTTGCGCCCAGGTCCCGAGCGATCGTCGGCAGAGTGACGGCGACAATGTTGGTGTCGAGTACGATCAGCGAGCAAACGCCTGAGGCTGTGAGTAATGTCAGTCGCGGGCTCACCTTGGATTTGACGGGCATGGCAACGTTTCTCTACTGTGAAAGTCAGTGCAGCTTATCGTCTGTTGCTACTGTCCTTGTTAGGTACGCCTTGTCACTTCATTACCTTTGAGCTAATGCACAGATGGATATTCGCCATTTTCGCTATTTCCTCGCCGTTGCCCGGCAAGGCAATTTCACTCGCGCCGCCGAACAACTCGGTATCGCACCGCCGACCTTGACTCGACAGATCCAGGACATGGAGAACGAACTCGGCACACGATTGTTCGTGCGCCAGACACGTGAAGTCAGCCTGACCGAGGCCGGCGCGGCGCTGGTGATCGAGGCCGAGGCGACGGTGCGCCAATTCGAATACGCTCAGTACAACGCCCAGCGTGCCGGGCGCGGGGATATTGGCCATATCGAACTGGGTTACGTGGCTTCGGCGGTGTATTCGGGCTTGCTGCAGAAACAAGTGCAAGCCTTCAGCCGCGAGTGTCCTGATGTCAGCTTGAATGTACGGGAAAGTCCCATGGCGTCATTGCCGATGATGGTGGTCGAGGGGCGTTTCGATGTTGGCTATGTCCGCTCACCCATGACCTTGCCCGAAGGCCTGGAAGCCATTCGCCTGGATGCAGAAGGCTTTGTGCTGGCGCTGCCGACCGAGTCCTGGCTGTGCCGATTGCCAGAGATTGGCCCGGAACATTTGCAGAACGAGACGTTCATCCTGCCGGAACAAATCAGCGGCACGTTGCAAGTCGCCGCCGAGGGTGGATTTGCGCCGAAACTGGGTGCGCAACCGGGCGGGCTGGTGGCGGTCATTGCATTGGTGTCGTTGGGGCAGGGCGTGGCGGTGGTGCCAGAATCGGTGGTCGGGCATGTCAGTTTGCCGGGTGTCTTATACCGGCCGATCAATGGGTGTGAGGCGAGCTCCTGGTTGTCGTTGATCCATCGGCGATTCGAAAAATCACCGGCGGTGGCGAGGTATATCGAGCGGGTCAAAAATCACTGAGTACAGATTTTGTAATGATTTTCAACTGTAGGAAATATCGCTTTCGCCTGTACGCTCCAAGGCCTTTTTCCTTTCAGGACGTGCATGAACACCCTCTCGGAGCCTCCCGGTTATCCTTTCTCCTCGCGCTACTGCGCGGTCTTGATGCACGCGAAACACCCAGTCTTTCGACTTCTGAATACCTTTGACATTGCAGTTCCACGGCCTCCGCGCCGCGCCTTGCCGTGCCCGGCATTCTGAATTCACTGAAGAGATCGAGACGTTTTTATGGAATGGATAGCTGACCCCACCGCGTGGCTGGGCCTGTTGACGTTGATTGTGCTGGAGCTGGTGCTGGGCATCGACAACCTGGTGTTTATCGCAATCCTCGCCGACAAACTGCCGCCCGAGCAGCGCGACCGTGCGAGGATCATCGGTTTGTCCCTGGCGTTGCTGATGCGTCTGGGACTGCTGGCGAGTATTTCCTGGCTGGTGACCCTGACTCAGCCGCTGTTCGAGGTGTTCGACAAGAGCTTCTCCGGCCGCGACCTGATCATGCTGTTCGGTGGTGTGTTCCTGTTGTTCAAAGCCACGATGGAATTGCATGAGCGGCTCGAAGGTCATGTTGGCCAGCGCTCGTCCAATGTGGCTTACGCGCTGTTCTGGCCGATCGTGGCGCAGATCGTGGTGCTCGATGCGGTGTTCTCTCTGGACGCGGTGATTACCGCTGTGGGCATGGTTGATGAGCTGGCGGTGATGATGATCGCGGTGATTATTTCCATCGGCCTGATGATCGTCGCCAGCAAGCCGCTGACCCGTTTCGTCAACGAACACCCGACGGTGATCATGCTGTGTCTGGGCTTTCTAATGATGATCGGCTTCGCGCTGACCGCTGAAGGCCTGGGGTTCCACATTCCGAAGGGCTACCTGTACGCGGCCATCGGCTTCTCGATCCTGATCGAGATTTTCAACCAGATCGCCCGGGCTCGCCGCAAAAAATCCATGCAGGGCCTGCGACCGATGCGAGAGCGCACGGCCCACGCCGTGATGCGTTTGCTCGGTGGCCGCAAGTTGGCCGTGGAGGAGGTCGGCGAGGAGATTGCCGACTTGCTGGACAACGGTGAATCACCAAGCTCAGAACTGTTCGACCGTCGTGAGCGAGTGATGATCAGCGGTGTGCTGGAACTCGCCGAGCGGCCGATCCGCACCTTGATGACCGTGCGCGCTGACGTCGACTACATCGATCTGTCCGACGATGCCGACGCCATTCGCACGCGCCTGATGCATTCGTCCTATTCGCGCCTGCCGCTGATTCGCGATGGCGCAGTGGATGAGCCGCTGGGCTTCGTGCACAAGAAGGAATTGCTCAAGGAATACCTGGCCGGCAACTCACCCGGTCTTGACCATTTGGCGCGCAAGACCATCAACCTGCTGGACAGTTACTCGATCCTCAATGCCCTGGAACAGATGCGCAAAGCCTCGACGCACATTGCGTTTGTGGTCAATGAATTCGGTGACTTCGTCGGTGTGTTGACCATGACCGACATTCTCGAATCGATCGCCGGCGAGTTGCCTGACGCCAGCGAAATCGAGGGCCCGGATGTGGTCGAGGAGAAGGGTGGATTCATGGTCAGCGGCGCGTTGAACCTGGCACGCGTGCGACAGCGGACCGGGTTTGCGGCAGAGCCCGGCGACGACTATCAGACCCTGGCCGGACTGGTGATGAGCTTGCTGGATCGCCTGCCGATGATCGGTGACAGCCATGAGTGGGAAGGCTGGCGGATGACCGTGGTGGCGGTTGAAGAGCGGCGGGTGACACGAGTGTTGCTGGCGCGTATCGACGGGTAATTTTGCGCCGGATTTGAGGGGGCTTCGCGGGCTTGCTCGCGCAAGCGACTATCCGGCGACAGGTAACTCAAGCCCTGCCCACCTGACGCGCCCGAGGCACAGTGCACAGGGTCCGCA
Source organism: Pseudomonas sp. Irchel s3h14 (assembly GCF_900187425.1). GTDB lineage: Bacteria > Pseudomonadota > Gammaproteobacteria > Pseudomonadales > Pseudomonadaceae > Aquipseudomonas. Next base: position 67,021 of record NZ_FYDJ01000009.1, on the reverse strand, counting down.
AGGTTTGATGCAACCACGCCAGGTCATGGCTCGGTTTGCGAGCCGTGTATCTGGGTTTCACCTTGCCGATGTGCCTGGCGAAGTCTTCCTGCAGGGTTTGCTCAGTGCCGATTCCCTTGAGCTTCTTCAGCAACTTCCCATCCTTGTAAAACAGTACGGTGGGTGTTCCGGTGACGTCCGGGTGGCGGGGGGATTCGCTGGTGTTCAGCATGTAGATCAGCGCGTGATGGCGATATCGTTCGCCAATCTCACGAAAAATCGGCCCGGCTGTTTCGCAGGCGGGACAGTGTTGACTGCCGAAGTACAGGATCACCGGGCGCCAGGTTCTCAGGGCCTTGCGGTAGACCGGGGCCAGTGCTTTGCGAGCGATTTTCGAGCTCATTGAAATCTCCTTTTCACAACGGCCATTGACGGTCCATCGACGGTAAAGGAAGGCGCGGGAAGGAGTCTACTGTCAGAAATAACAGGTAGGTAAGTTTTCCTACGTAGACTCGGACACTCCTTACCGTGTTACAGGACCAGCCCGACAGGACACACGGAAAGCTGGAAGCGTGTGGCGTGATACTTTTTGTTCATTCTTCAATGGAGTGTCCGAACAGATGAGTAGGAACCTGGAGCACAAGATCAATCCGCGAATCGAAGGGCAAAAAGCGGCAAGCACTGAGCGCCTCCTTTATGACAAAAGGATAGAGGCAGATACGCTTCGGAGTGCTATTTTTAGCACTTCTAAAAGCACCCTAAGGAATAACTTCATGACACATATCGTGCTTTCGCAGGTGGTGGCGAGCATTTCTGAATTGAAAAAAAATCCGATGGGAACGGTCGCTGCCGGCGGTGGCCTGTCTGTTGCGATCCTTAACCGCAATGAGCCGGCTTTCTATTGTGTTCCCGCAAAAGAGTACGAAGCCATGATGAATCGCCTGGATGACTTGGAGTTACTTGCTCTTTGTAAAGAGCGGGAAAACGATCCGACCATAAAGGTTTCGATTGATGACCTATGAGCTGGAGTTTTCAGAAAAAGCCTGGAAAGAATGGAAAAAGCTTGGAGTAAACCTGAAGGACCAGTTCAAAAGGAAACTTCAGGAGCGTCTTGTAAACCCGCACGTTCCCGCTGACCGACTCAGCGGGCTTGGAAATGCTTACAAAATCAAGCTGCGTAGTGCCGGATATCGAATGGTATATCGCGTGCTTGATGATGTGCTGGTAGTGACCGTCATAGCAGTGGGGAAAAGAGAGCGGAGCGATGTGTACAAGGATGCAGCCGATCGCTGATGGGTCTTGTTAAGTTTATTTTCCGGCTGCCTTGGCCAACGCAGCACCGCACCGAATTAACTCATAAAAACTCCAACTGTGAACCAGATACCCGTACGTTGTAGCCAACGGTAGCGGTCGTTCACCTGTGCATTTCGTAACGCCGGTTTTGTATTTTCTCCATCCATTTGATTCAAAACACTTTTCAATCTCCCCAACATTCCGCCCGCATCCTGTGGCACACTTTCTGCTGTTTATTCCGTTGTTACATACTATCTTCCGGTATAGCGGAATAAACATCACCCTGGAGTGCTTGCCATGCATCGCCGACCTTCCTTGTTTAAAGCGTGTGTTTTTGTTCTCGCGGCTTCGGCTGCTGCCATGGGTGTGGCCCAGGCGGCGGACAGCAAGCTCGATAGCGTGCTGGCCCGCGGGAAACTGATTGTGGGCACCGGCAGTACCAATGCGCCGTGGCACTTCCAGGGAGCGGACGGCAAGTTGCAGGGTTTTGATATCGATATCGCGCGGATGGTGGCGAAAGGGTTGTTCAACGATCCGAGCAAAGTCGAGTTCGTGGTGCAGTCGTCAGATGCGCGGATTCCCAACCTGCTGACCGATAAAGTCGACATGAGTTGCCAGTTCATTACCGTCACCGCCAGTCGTGCGCAGCAAGTGGCGTTCACGTTGCCGTACTATCGCGAAGGTGTCGGCCTGCTGTTGCCGGCCAACAGCAAGTACAAGGAAATCGAAGACCTCAAAGCCGCCGGTGACGGAGTGACCGTGGCAGTGCTGCAGAACGTTTACGCCGAAGAACTGGTGCATCAGGCATTGCCCAAGGCCAAAGTCGATCAGTACGACAGCGTGGACCTGATGTATCAGGCGGTGAACTCCGGTCGCGCCGACGCCGCTGCCACCGATCAGTCGTCGGTGAAATACCTGATGGTGCAGAACCAGGGTCGCTATCGCAGCCCGGCTTATGCCTGGAGCCCGCAGACCTACGCCTGCGCGGTCAAACGCGGCGATCAGGACTGGTTGAACTTCGTCAACACCGTTTTGCATGAAGGCATGACAGGCGTGGAGTTCCCGACCTACGCAGCGTCGTTCAAGCAATGGTTCGGTGTCGATCTGCCGTCGCCAGCCATTGGTTTCCCCGTCGAATTCAAATGATCCCGTGAGAGCGGGGCGGTTCCGATCGCCCCGTTCAAGGTGCTGCTGACCATGAACTATCAGTTGAATTTTGCCGCCGTGTGGCGCGATTTCGACACCCTGCTGGCGGGGCTCGGTCTGGGTCTTGAGCTGGCGCTGGTGTCGATCGCCATCGGTTGCGTGATCGGCCTGATGATGGCGTTTGCTTTGCTGTCAAAGCACCGCGGGTTGCGGGTGCTGGCGTCGGTGTATGTGACGGTGATCCGCAATACGCCGATTCTGGTGTTGATTCTGTTGATCTACTTCGCCTTGCCGAGTCTGGGGATTCGTCTGGACAAGATCCCGTCATTCATCATCACGCTGTCGCTGTATGCCGGGGCCTATCTGACCGAAGTGTTTCGCGGTGGGCTGTTGAGCATTCCCAAAGGCCAGCGGGAAGCCGGGTTGGCAATCGGTCTGGGCGAGTGGCAGGTCAAGGCGTACGTCACCGTGCCGGTGATGCTGCGTAATGTGCTGCCGGCCTTGTCGAACAACTTCATTTCGCTGTTCAAGGACACCTCGCTGGCCGCGGCGATTGCCGTGCCAGAGCTGACCTATTACGCGCGCAAGATCAATGTCGAGAGCTACCGGGTGATTGAAACCTGGCTGGTGACCACAGCGCTCTATGTGGCGGCCTGTTACCTCATTGCCATGATGCTGCGTTACCTCGAGCAGCGTCTGGCAATTCGCCGATAGGAGGCCCACATGTACGAATCCCCCAGTTGGTTACATGAGTTATGGGTGGCACGGGAAGTCCTGTGGCAAGGCTTTATGACCAGTGTGCAGGTCTCGGCGCTGGCAATTCTGCTGGGCACGATGCTCGGCGTTGTTGCCGGTCTGGTGCTGACCTACGGCAAGTTCTGGATGCGCGCGCCATTTCGGTTTTACGTCGACATCATTCGCGGCACGCCGGTGTTTGTATTGGTGCTCGCCTGCTTCTATATGGCGCCGGCGCTGGGTTGGCAGATCAGTGCCTTTCAGGCCGGTGCGTTGGGGCTGACGCTGTTTTGCGGCTCCCACGTCGCCGAGATCGTGCGCGGCGCATTGCAAGCGCTGCCCAGTGGTCAGATGGAAGCGAGCAAGGCCATCGGCCTGACGTTTTATCAAGCACTCGGTTACGTGCTGTTGCCTCAGGCGCTGCGGCAGATCTTGCCGACCTGGGTCAACTCGTCCACCGAGATCGTCAAGGCCTCCACGCTGCTGTCGGTGATCGGTGTGGCTGAATTGTTGCTCAGCACGCAGCAGATCATCGCCCGGACCTTCATGACCCTCGAGTTTTACCTGTTCGCCGGATTTCTGTTTTTCGTCATCAACTACGCCATCGAATTACTCGGCCGGCACATTGAAAAGCGGGTGGCCTTGCCATGACTCAACCTTCGCTCTCTAACGTAAAAGATGCTCAAAACGGTCAGGCCTTGCTGGACATCCGCGGCCTGCACAAACAATACGGCCAGCTCGAAGTGCTCAAGGGCGTAGACCTGACCATGCAGCGCGGCAACGTCGTGACGCTGATCGGTTCCAGCGGCTCGGGCAAGACCACGCTGCTGCGCTGCGTGAACATGCTCGAAGAATTCCAGGGCGGGCAGATCATGCTCGATGGCGAGTCCATCGGTTATGACGAGGTTAACGGCAAGCGCGTGCGTCACCCGGAAAAAGTCATCGCCCGGCATCGGGCCATGACCGGCATGGCGTTCCAGCAGTTCAACCTGTTTCCGCACCTCACGGCGTTGCAGAACGTCACCCTCGGTTTGCTCAAGGTCAAAAAGCTGCACAAGGATGAAGCGGTGGCCCTGGCGGAAAAATGGCTGGAGCGGGTCGGCTTGCTGGAGCGGCGCGATCACTTCCCCGGTCAATTGTCCGGCGGTCAGCAGCAGCGTGTGGCAATTGCCCGGGCGATTGCGATGAACCCGAGCCTGATGCTGTTCGACGAAGTCACTTCGGCCCTCGATCCGGAACTGGTGGGCGAAGTGCTGAGTGTGATCAAAGGCCTGGCCGAGGACGGCATGACCATGCTGCTGGTGACCCACGAAATGCGCTTCGCTTTCGAGGTCTCGGACAAGATCGTCTTCATGAATCAGGGGCGGATCGAAGAGCAGGGGCCACCCAAGGAACTCTTCGAACGCCCGCAATCGCCACGACTGACGGAATTTCTCAAGAACACGCGCTTCTGATTTTTTACAGAAGCATTTTCACTTTTCAATCAGGAGAATTATTCATGAGCATTACTCGTTACGGCACCGGCAGCACCGCCGGTGGCGGCCAACCCCGTCCTTTCGCCCGCGCCGTTGAAGCCGATGGCTGGCTACACGTATCCGGGCAAGTACCGGCGCTGGATGGCGAAATCATTGTGGGTGGCATCGTCGAACAGACTCACCAGACCATGAAGAATTTGATCGCGATTCTCGAAGAGGCCGGTTATGGCCTCGAAGATGTAGTGCGCACCGGTGTGTGGCTGGAAGACCCGCGGGATTTCTGGAGCTTCAACAAGGTGTTTTCCGAATACTTCAAAAGCGAACACGCACCGGCCCGGGCCTGTGTGCAGGCGAACATGATGGTCGATTGCAAGGTCGAGATCGACTGCATCGCGTACAAGAAAAAGGCCTGACCCTAATGATCGTTCCCACGCTCCGCGTGGGAATGCAGCCCGGGACGCTCCGCGTCCCAAAGCGGACGCAGAGCGTCCATTGAGGCATTCCCACGCAGAGCGTGGGAACGATCATTAGCGGTAAACTCCCTGGCGAATTTGTATGGGAACCAATGAAATGACCGAAGACACCATCAAGCGCCGGGCTCGCGGTCTGGACCGGGCGTTCGATATCCTCGATTTCCTCAAGGAAGTCGGCAAGCCCCTGCGCCCGAACGAAATCGCCAGCGGCATCGGCAGCCCGAAATCCACGGTCTACGAATTGGTTGCCTCCCTGCTGGAACGACGGATTCTGGAGGCGGTGGGCAAGGACGGTCACGTCTACCTCGGCCGTCAGTTGTACTTCCTGGGGCAAGCGCATTTACGCCATTTCGACCTGACCCGCGAGGCCGATCACGCGTTGCAGGAGATCGTCAGCCAGACCCGCGAAACCGCGCAGATGTGCCTGCTCAACGGACGAAAATACACCGTGGCCTTGATGAAAGAGGGCGAGCGGCATTTCCGCATTTCCTCGGACATCGGCGAGAACGCGCCGATTCCCTGGACCGCTTCCGGGCGCCTGCTGCTGGCGCACTTGAGCGACCAGGAAATCGTCGATCTGATTGATCACGACGACTTCATCCTGCCCAACGGCGAACGCCTGCCACTGGCGCAGTTTCTCGGTGAAATCCGTCAGGCCGCTATCGATGGCTTCTTCTCTTTCGATAGCGTTGCCGACACCTTTACCCATTGCTTCGCCGCCCCGGTGAAAGACCCGAACGGCGTGGCTATTGCGACCCTGTGCATCGTCGCCCCACGGGCCGATGCCAAAAACAATTACAACGACTATCGCCGGGTGCTGATTGACAGCGCCAACAGCCTGGCCCGTCGCATCAACGAATAACAGCGGCTGCCTGCGGCCGCGAATGTGAGGAGTTCGACCATGTTTTCCGCCAAAAATACTGCCACCGTGGAAAAGGGCTTTGCCCACACAGGCGCCAATCTTGTGCGCGACGTTAGCTTGCCTGCGCTGGTGCTGCACCGCGAAGCGCTGGAACACAACATTCGCTGGATGCAGGCGTTTGTCAGCAACAGCGGTGCCGAACTCGCCCCCCACGGCAAAACCAGCATGACCCCGGCGCTGTTTCGCCGCCAACTGGACGCCGGTGCCTGGGGCATCACCCTGGCCAGCGCCACGCAAACCCGCGCGGCTTACGCCCATGGCGTGCATCGGGTGCTGATGGCCAACCAATTGGTCGGTACGCCGAATATGGCGTTGATCGCCGATCTGCTGACGGACCCGACTTTCGACTTCCATTGCATGGTCGATCACCCGGACAACGTCGCCGACCTCGGCGCGTATTTCGCCTCGCGCGGTGTGCGCTTGAACGTGATGATCGAGTACGGCGTGGTCGGCGGTCGCTGCGGTTGCCGCACGGAAGACGAAGTGGTCGCGCTGGCCAAAGCCATTGCCGCACAACCGGCCCTGGCGCTGACCGGGATCGAAGGTTACGAAGGGGTGATTCACGGCGATCACGCGGTGAGCGGCATCCGTGCGTTCGCTGATTCTTTGGTGCGCCTGGCCGTGCAATTGCAGGACAGCGGCGCGTTCGCCATTCCCAAGCCGATCATCACGGCGTCGGGTTCGGCATGGTATGACCTGATCGCTGAATCCTTCGAAGCGCAGAACGCCGGCGGGCGTTTCCTCAGCGTGCTGCGTCCCGGCAGCTACGTGGCTCACGACCATGGCATCTATAAAGAAGCGCAATGCTGCGTGCTCGACCGCCGCAGTGATCTGCACGAAGGCCTGCGCCCGGCGCTGGAAGTCTGGGCTCACGTGCAGTCGTTGCCGGAACCGGGTTTTGCGGTGATCGCCCTGGGTAAACGCGACGTGGCCTACGACGCCGGGTTGCCGGTGCCGCTGTTGCGTTACAAGGCGGGCGTGGTGCCGGCGACGGGCGACGACGTCAGCGCCTGCAAGGTGACGGCAGTGATGGACCAGCATGCGTTCATGACCGTGGCGCCGGGGGTTGAATTGCGGGTGGGGGACATTATTTCCTTTGGTACTTCGCACCCGTGCCTGACGTTCGACAAGTGGCGTATCGGGTGTCTGGTGGATGAGCAGCTGAATGTCATCGAAACCATGGAAACCTGTTTCTAAGGTTTAGACCGAGGCGCGGCCATCGCGAGCAGGCTCACTCCCACAGGGAAACGCATTCCATTGTGGGAGCGACGGTGCGACGATTCGACCTGCTCGCGAAGGCGGCCGCCCAGACAACATCGCAGCATCTGAGACCCCACACAATGAACACCATCAGCACCCTCGGCCCCAACACCCCGCGCATCGCCCTGATCGGCGAATGCATGATCGAGTTGCAGCAACGCGCCGACGGCAGCCTGCAACAGAGTTTCGGTGGCGATACCTTGAACACGGCGGTCTACCTGTCCCGGGAGTTGGGCGAGGGCGGCACGGTGGATTACGTCACCGCCCTGGGCGACGACAGTTTCAGCGATGCCATGTGCCAGAGCTGGGCCGACGAAAACATCGGGCTCGGTAGGGTCCAGCGCTTGCCCGGCCGATTGCCTGGCTTGTATTGCATCCAGACTGACGCTGCCGGCGAACGGCGTTTTCTCTACTGGCGCAATGAGGCGGCCGTCCGCGATTGTTTCACCACCCCGGCCGCCGCGCCGATCCTGGCGGCGCTGCCGGATTACGATGTGCTGTATTTCAGTGGCATCACCCTGGCGGTACTCGGCGCGCAAGGTCGGGAGAAATTGCTGGAAACCCTGATCGAGGCACGGCAGCGGGATGCGCGGATCGTGTTCGACAACAACTACCGGCCACGTTTGTGGGCGTCGGTCGAGGACGCACGGGCGGCCTATCGCAGCGTTCTGCCCTACGTCGACCTGGCATTGCTGACTGTCGATGACGAACAGGCGCTGTTTAGTTATTCCGATTGCGAGGCGGTGTTTGCCGCTTACGAGCAGATTGGCACGCCTGAAGTGGTACTCAAGCGGGGCGCCGAGGCGTGTCTGATTCGTTGTGATGGAGAGTCGTTCGAGGTGCCGGCGCAGGTGGTCGAGCGGGTGGTGGACACCACGGCGGCGGGGGATTCATTTAGCGCGGCGTATTTGGCCAGTCGCCTGAAAGGAGGTAGCCCGGTTGAGGCTGCCGAAGCGGGGCATCAATTGGCGAGTCAGGTGATTCAAGTGCCGGGGGCATTGATCCCCCGAACCTGAAATACGATCCATTAATCCCGGTAAAACACCTGCACCAGGTGATAGCCAAACTTGCTCTTGATCGGTCCGTGCACCACGCGCAACGGTTTTTTGAAGATCACGGCATCGATGACCCCGACCATCTGCCCGGGCCGCACTTCACCCAAGTCGCCGCCGCGCTTGCCGGACGGGCAGGTGGAATACTTCTTGGCCAGCACATCGAAGGCTTCGCCCTTGGCGATGCGTTGTTTGAGCTGTTCGGCTTCTTCCGAGGTTTTCACCAGGATATGGCGGGCTTGAGCTTTCATGGGCAGTACCTTGCAACGGTGGTGGCTATGTTGGTGCCAGCGGGGGCGCGCGATTATGCCTTAACTCAGTCCGGTTGACCGATCATCGCGCGAATCTTGTTGGCCAACAGGTCAATGGAAAAGGGCTTGGCCACCATGTCCATGCCTTCCTCCAGGAAGCCCTGGCGCTCGGCGGCTTTTTCCGCATAACCGGTCATGAACAGCACTTTGAGCTCGGGACGGTGCTGGCGCGCGATCTCCGCCAGTTGCCGACCGTTCATCCCCGGCAGCCCGACATCGGTGACCAGCAAATCGACCCGCAGGTCGGATTCCAGCAGGGGCAGGGCGGTCTTCGCGTCTTCGGCTTCATGGGCGTGGTAACCCAGCTCGTTGAGCAGGTCGAGCACCAGCATGCGCACCGCCGGGTCGTCCTCCACCAACACCACGGTTTCACCGGCAATCGCGGCCGGCGCCTCGCTGGTGACCGGCTTCAGGATGTTTTCGGGCTCTGCGGCGTGCAGCCGCGGCAGGTACAGACGAACGCTGGTGCCCTGGCCCGGCAAGCTGAACAGGCTGACATGCCCACCCGACTGCTGGGCAAATCCATAGATCATCGACAGCCCAAGACCGGTGCCCTGGCCGATGGGTTTGGTGGTGAAGAACGGGTCGAAGGCCTTGGCCAGCACCGACGGTGTCATGCCGCTACCGTTGTCGCTGACGGCAATCATCAGATAATCCCCGGCCTTGACCGGTTCCAGGGTGTTGATGTCGCTGCTGTCGAGATAAACGTTGGCCGTTTCGATCCGCAACTCGCCGCCATCGGGCATGGCGTCCCGGGCGTTGATCACCAGATTGAGCAGGGCATTTTCCAGCTGGCTGACGTCGGTGCTGACCGGCCAGACGTCATCGGCCAGTTGCAGTTTGAGCTCGATGTGGTCGCCCTTGGTCCGGCTGAGCAGATCTTCCAGGGAATGGATCAGATCATTGGCGTTCAGCGGCTTGCGGTCCAGTGACTGACGCCGGGAAAACGCCAGCAGGCGATGTGTCAGGGCGGCGGCGCGGTTGGCCGAGGACACTGCCGCCTCGGTGAAACGGCCCACCTCGGCGGCGCGCCCGTCGGCGATGTAGCGCTGCATCAAGTCGAGGCTGCCGATGATCCCGGTGAGCATATTGTTGAAGTCATGGGCGATGCCGCCGGTGAGTTGGCCGAGCGCTTCCATCTTCTGCGCATGCCGCAACGCCTCTTCGGCGCGCTCGCGTTCGAACATCTCGTTCTGCAGTCGCTGGTTGGCTTCAGCCAATTGCTGGGTGCGGGCGGCGACTCGTTCCTCAAGCGTTTCGTTGAGATTGCGCAGGGCTTCTTCGGTCTGTTTGCGCTCGGTTTCGTCAATCACAAAGATATAGAAACCATTCACCGCACCATCCGCGCCGTGGCGCGGCAAGTAGTTCATCAGGGCATGGCGGATGCTGCCGTCACGGTGCGGGGTGCGGATGCTGAAACTACAAGGCTTGCCGGACAGCGCCTGGGCGATGTATTCGGCGCGCAAGGCATAGGCTTCTTCACCCAGTACTTCACGGATGGTTTTGCCAAAGAGCTCCTGAGGCGTCAGCCCGTACCAGTCGAGGTAGGCCGCATTGTTCAGGCGAAAGCGTTCCTCGCTGTCCACGTAGCTGATCAGGATCGGCATGGCGTTGATGATCAGTTGCAGCTCGGTCTGACTTTGCCGCAAGGCCTGCTCGGTGTGCTTGCGTTCGGTCAGGTCCAGGGCGGCGCCGAGGAAGCGGATCGGCCGACCATGGTGGTCCTTGTAGCAACGACCCCGGGCGAACACCCAGCGCAGCTGACCGTCGGCTTGCAACAGGCGATATTCCTCGGCGTACTCGGTGCCGTGGGTGATGGAGTACTTGATGCTGCGGGCGACCATGGCGCGGTCTTCCGGGTGCACCCCCTGAAGGTAGGCGCTGATGGGCAACTGATTGGCGAGCAGCGGGTCGACACCGTGTAACTGGGCGAAGTGGGTGTCGGCAATGAAGCGGTCTTCGCTGATGTCCCAGTCCCAGGTGCCGACGGCGTCGGTGGCCGCGAGGGCCAGTTGCAGGCGCTCCTCGGTTTCGTGCTGGGCCTTGAGGCTGGCAGCCGAACGCTGCTCGAGTTCGAGGGCGATGCGTCGGCGTTCGTTGGTTTCGATGGCGGTAACCAGAATCCCGGCGACCTGGGCGCTTTCATCGCGGATGGGGCTGTAGGTCAGGTCCAGCCAGAAGTCGGAATCATGGCCATCACGCTGTAAGGTGAAGCGCTGTTCGCTGTAGGTCCGCACCTGCCCTTGTAGGACGGCGCTGTAAATGGGGTCGGTAAAGTCTTTTAACTCAGGCCAGATCAGGTGTGTCGGCTGTCCGAATGCGTGTGGATGCTTGCTGCCGGCCAGCAGGGCGAAGCCGTCGTTGTAGATCTGCGTGAGTTGCGGGCCCCACAGCAACAGCATGGGCATCGGCGAATGAATCACGATATCCACGGCGGTTCGCAAGCTCTGCGGCCAGGTACTGGCAGCGCCCAGCGGGCTGCGTCTCCAGTCCAGTCGGGCAATCAAGGCCTGGGCATCGCTGCCGGTCGGTGATGCGTTCATCAAGATGTCCTGCATTTAAGTCGGTGTAGCGGTGTCAACTATCCTTGTACCGCAGTAGACGCTGTATGACCCTTTTTGGGTCATTTTTATTCATTGAATGCTTCGCGGGTGCTTTTTGCCATGGAAATCGATGCACTGTTAAGGCTCCTGGCCAGCCAGAATGGCTCCGATCTTTATCTGTCTACCGGTGCGCCACCCAGCGCACGGTTCGAGGGTGTGCTCAGACCCTTGGCCGATCAGCCGTTCAAGCCGGGAGAAGTCGCGGCCATTGCCGCGTCCATCATGGACGCCGAACAGCGTCTGGAGTTCGATCGGGACCTGGAGATGAACCTGGCGATCTCTTTGACCGGTGTCGGGCGCTTTCGGGTCAATATCTTTAAACAACGCAACGATGTGTCAATCGTGGCGCGCAACATCAAGCTCGACATTCCGCGTTTCGAAGACCTCAAGCTGCCGCCGGTGCTCCTCGAAACGGTGATGCTCAAACAAGGACTTATGCTGTTCGTCGGCGCTACCGACTCGGGCAAGTCAACCTCGCTGGCGGCATTGATCGACTACCGCAATCGCCACAGCAGTGGCCACATCATCACCATCGAAGACCCGGTCGAGTACATCCATCGGCACAAGAAGTCGATCATCAATCAGCGCGAGGTCGGCGTCGATACCCGCAGTTTTCATGCCGCATTGAAAAATACCCTGCGCCAGGCACCGGACGTCGTGCTGATCGGCGAAATTCGTGATCGCGAGACGATGGAGCATGCGCTGGCGTTTGCCGATACCGGTCATCTGGTTATCTCCACCCTGCATGCCCATAACGCCCATCAGGCGCTGGACCGTATCATCAACTTCTTTCCCGAGGAGCGCCGCACGCAGTTGCTTCATGATCTGGGCAACAACCTGAAAGCGTTTGTGTCCCAGCGCCTGGTGCATACCCGCAACGGTCAGCGACGGGCGGCGGTGGAGGTGATGCTGGGTACGCCGACCATTGGCGATTTGATCCGGCGCAATGAGTTTTCAGAGCTCAAGGGAATCATGGAGAAGTCTGTGGAGCTGGGGATGCAGACGTTTGACGGTGCGCTATTCGAGTTGGTCGCAGAAGGGGCTATCGATGAGGAGGAAGCGTTGAAGCATGCGGATTCGGTGAACAATTTGCGTCTGCGGCTGAAGCTGCACGCCGAAGCATCACCAGGCCCCCATGCACCTCCGGGTGAATGGGGATTAATGGACTGACATAAATCCAATGTGGGAGCGGGCTTGCTCGCGAAGGCGGTGTGTCAGTCGACATTTATATTGACTGACCCGACGCCTTCGCGAGCAAGCCCGCTCCCACACTCGATCTCTGTCAATCAAGGAGTTCCGAGCGGTCGCGGAATTGTTCCAGCGCCTCGGGATTGGCCAAGGCATCGGTGTTCTTCACCTTCTGGCCGTGCACCACATTCCTCACGGCCAACTCGACAACCTTGCCACTGATCGTCCGTGGAATGTCCGTCACCGCGACAATCTTCGCCGGCACATGCCGCGGTGTGGTGTTGGCGCGAATGACCTGGCGAATCTGTTGTTGCAGCGCTTCGTCCAGTTCGACGCCGTCGCGCAACCGCACGAACAGCACCACCCGCACGTCATCCTGCCACTGCTGACCGATGGCCACGCTGTCTAGCACTTGCGGGACTTTCTCCACCTGACGGTAGATTTCCGCGGTGCCGATGCGCACGCCACCGGGGTTGAGCACGGCGTCGGAGCGTCCGTGGATCATCATCCCGCCATGGGGCAATTGTTCAGCGTAATCGCCTTGGGCCCAGACGCCGGGGAACTGACTGAAATACGAGGCACGAAGCTTTTCCTGCTGAGGATCATTCCAGAACCCGATGGGGATTGCCGGGAAGTGCCGGGTGCACACCAGCTCACCTTTTTCGCCGATCACCGGCTGGCCGTTGTCGTTCCAGACTTCCACCGCCATGCCCAGGCTTTTGCCTTGTATCTCGCCACGGCGTACCGGCTGCAGCGGATTGCTGTTCACAAAACATGAAACGATGTCGGTGCCGCCGGACATCGAGGCCAGGCACAGGTCAGGCTTGAGGTCGCGGTAGACATAGTCGTAACTCTGCGGCGATAACGCGGAACCGGTGCAAAGCAGGGTTTTGAGGCTGCTCAGGTCATGGCTTTCGCGAGGTTTGATGCCGTTGCTTTCCAGGGTCGCGAGGTACTTGGGGCTGGTGCCGAAGACACTGATGCATTCGTCGTCGATCAGGTCGATCAGGCGCTCGGGGGCGGGATGAAACGGCGAGCCGTCGTACAGCACCACCGTGCTGTCCACGGCCAGCGCCGAGACCAGCCAGTTCCACATCATCCAGCCGCAGGTGGTGTAGTAGAACAACCGGTCGCCGGGACCGAGATCGCAATGCAGGCCATGTTCCTTGACGTGTTGCAGCAACACACCGCCAGTGCTGTGAATGATGCATTTCGGCACGCCGGTGGTGCCGCTGGAATAGAGGATGTACAGCGGATGGGCGAAGGGCACCGGGACGAAATCCGGCTCGCCGCCCACGTCATAGAAATCATCCCAGAGCGTTACGTTGGCCCGGGTATGGAAGTGTTCGATGTGCGCTTGCGGCCGGGCGTAAGGCACGATAATCAACTGCTGCAAGGACGGCAGGCGTTCAAGGATTTCATTGACCTTGGCGGTCTGGTCGATGTCCTTGCCGGCATAGCGGTAACCGGCGCAGGTGATCAGCACTTTGGGCTCGATCTGGCCGAAACGGTCGATTACGCCCTGGGTGCCGAAGTCCGGCGAAGAGCAGGACCAGATCGCCCCGAGGCTGGTGGTGGCGAGCATGGCCACCAGGGTTTGCCAAGTATTCGGCATGCACGCCGCGACGCGGTCACCGAGGCCGACACCGGCGGCTTTCAAGCTGTTCTGAAACCCGGCGACATGCTCGGCCAGCTCTGCCCAGGTCAGGTGTTCACGCTGGCCGTTCTCGCCGATGGCAATGACCGCCACGGCATCGTCGCGACGGCGCATCAAGTGTTCGGCGAAGTTCAGGGTAGCGCCGGGAAACCATTGGGCGCTGGGCATTTGCGCGCCCTCAACCAGTACAGCGTCCGGTTGGTCGTGGAAACGGATGTCGAAGAAATCGACGATGGCCTGCCAGAACGCTTCACGCTGGTCGATGGACCATTGATGCAGGGCAGGGTAGTCGTCGACGTGGAGGTTGTGTCGCTGATTGATGAAGCGCCGGAAGGCCTCCATGCGGGTCTTGCCGATGCGCTTGGCGCTGGGTTGCCAGAGGATGTCGGACATGGCTTGCCTCTTCTTGTTGTTCTCTCATTCAGATCGTTCCCACGCTCCGCGTGGGAATACCTCAATGGACGCTCTGCGTCCGCTTTGGGACGCGGAGCGTCCCTGGCTGCATTCCCACGCAGAGCGTGGGAACGATCACTGTGGGTTACTGCGCCAACCACCCACCATCAATATTCCACGCCGCGCCACGCACCTGGCTACCGGCCTCACTGCACAAAAACAGCACCAGCTCGCCCAATTGTGGCGGCGTCACAAACTCCAGCGAAGGCTGTTTCTCGGCCAGCAAATCATGCTGCGCCTGTTGCGGGTCGATCCCTTTGGCGATGCGATCATCAATTTGCTTCTGCACCAGTGGCGTCAGCACCCAGCCCGGGCAGATTGCGTTGCAGGTGACGTTGGTGGTCGCCGTTTCCAAACCCACCACCTTGGTCAAACCGATCACCCCATGCTTGGCCGCCACGTAAGCCGCCTTGCCCACGGAGCCGACTTGGCCGTGCACCGAGGCGATGTTGATGATCCGGCCCCAGCCCTTGGCGCGCATGCCTGGCAGGCTCAAACGGGAGCTGTGGAATACCGACGACAGGTTGATCGCAATGATCGAATCCCAGCGCTCCACCGGGAAGTCTTCCACCGGCGCCACATGCTGGATGCCGGCGTTGTTGACCAGGATGTCCACACCGCCGAACTCACGCTCGGCGTAGGCAATCATGTCGGCGATCTGCTCAGGGTTGCTCACGTCAGCCGGGTGATGGCCAACCTTGCCACCGCTTTTGTTATTGAGCAGCTCCACCTCGGCAATCACCTTGGACGCATCACCGAAACCGTTGAGGATCAGATTGGCGCCAGCCTTGGCCAGACTGAGGGCGATGCCCAGGCCGATGCCGCTGGTGGAACCGGTGACCAGTGCAGTCTTGCCCGAAAGAGTCGTCATGAATACCTCACACAATGCCAGTGGCGTAGAAAGTACCGATCACCACAAAAACCGCCAGGGTCTTGATCAGCGTAATACAGAAAATGTCTTTGTAGGCTTCGCGGTGGGTCAGGCCGGTCACCGCCAGCAAGGTAATCACCGCGCCGTTGTGCGGCAGGGTGTCCATGCCACCACTGGCCATCGCGGCCACCCGGTGCAGCACTTCCAGCGGGATGTTGGCCGCATGGGCCGCTGCGATGAAGTCATTGGCCATGGCCGCCAGCGCAATGCTCATACCGCCCGACGCAGAACCGGTGATGCCGGCCAGCAGGGTCACGGTGATCGCTTCGTTGACCAGCGGATTGGGAATGCTTTTGAGCCAGTCGGCCAGCACCAGGAAACCCGGCAAGGAGGCGATCACCGCACCGAAACCATACTCCGACGCGGTGTTCATCGCCGCCAGCAACGAACCGCTGACCGCACTTCTACTGCCCTCGGCGAGTTTGCCGCGAATCGCCTGGAAGCCGAATACCAGCACCATAATGATGCCGACCAGCAAGGCTGCCTGAACGGCCCAGATCGCTGTGAGCTTGGCGATGTCGGTGGTCACCGGCGCGGCCATGCCTGGCAGCGCGAGGCTGTGGGTCTTGCCGTACCACTGCGGAATCCACTGGGTAAACAGCAGGTTCATGATGCCGACGGCCAGCAGCGGCGACACAGCAATCCACGGATTCGGCAGTTTGATGTCGGCAGCGGTTTCCGGCTCGTTGCGCAGATCGGTGCCATACCCTTCACCGGCGTGCTGCGCTTTGTTGCGCTGGCGCTGCAGAAACAGCATGCCGGCGCAGACCACGAAGATCGCGCCGATCAGGCCCAGCCAGGGCGCGGCCCAGGCGGTGGTGTTGAAGAAGGTGCTGGGGATGATGTTCTGGATTTGCGGGGTGCCGGGCAGGGCGTCCATGGTGAACGAGAATGCGCCGAGGGCGATGGTCGCCGGGATGAGTCGCTTGGGAATATTGCTCTGGCGGAACATTTCAGCAGCAAACGGGTAGACCGCGAACACCACTACGAACAGCGACACGCCACCGTAGGTCAGCACGGCGCAGACCAGTACGATCACCAGCATCGCCTGACTCGTGCCGAGGAGACGAATCGCCGCGGCGACGATGGAGCGCGAGAAGCCCGACAGCTCGATCAGCTTGCCGAACACCGCACCGAGCAGGAACACCGGGAAATACAGTTTGATGAAGCCGACCATTTTCTCCATGAACACCCCGGTGAAAGCGGGGGCGACGGCGGAAGGGTCGGTGAGCAGCACGGCGCCGAGGGCGGCAATCGGGGCAAAGAGGATAACGCTGTAGCCACGGTAAGCCGCGAGCATTAGCAGCGTGAGAGCTGCCAAGGCAATGATCACACTCATGGTGTGTCTCCTGGATTGTTATTTTTGTAGGGTGGAACTGTTGTGGGAGAGGGCTTTAGCGAGTTTCGTGCCAGATAGCTAACTAGTTGAAATATAAAGAAATATTGTTGGCGTTCAGTAGCGCTCTTGGATTTCGTCTCTGTTTTGAGAATGTTGGTGGTTGGGCGAGTGCCTTCGCGGGCAAGCCTTGCTCCTACAGGGGGTAATGGTAGTCACTTGATTTGTGTGCGCCGCCCCCTTGTAGGAGCAAGGCTTGCCCGCGATGAGGTCATGTCTACCAATAGAGATCTATGTCTCCTTATAGAGACTCTGCAATCCCCAACGCCACCATCTTCTTGTACAGCGTCGACCGTCCCAGCCCCAACCGCGCCGCCGCTTCAACAACCTTCCCGCCGCATTGCGCGAGGGTGGCTTCAATCAACTGCCGATCAAACCGCTCCCGAGCCGCACTAAACGTCTCATGCGCAACCGGCTCAATCGTTACAGGCGCCGCACGCGCTACCGGTGTGAACGTACCAATCGCCGCGCGGATATCTGCAGCATTCAGCATCAAGTCATCACTAAGCAGCGCGGCGCGTTCGAGCACGTTGCGCAGTTCACGAATGTTCCCCGGCCAGGCATGTTGACCCAGCAACTCCAGCGCTTCACGGTTCAATTCGTGTTGACTGCGCAATTCCTCAAGGATCGCTTCACTGAGGGCCGGCAGGTCATCGAGTCGATCACGCAGCGGCGGGACCTGGATCGGCAGCACGTTGAGGCGGTAATACAGGTCGGCGCGAAATTCACCGCGTTTGATCGCCGCTTCCAGATCCGTTGAGGTCGCGGCGATGACCCGCACGTCACTCTGGATCACTTCGTTGGAGCCCACCGGCTCGAATTCTTTCTCCTGCAGTACCCGCAGCAGTTTGCTTTGCAGTGGCAACGGCATGTCGCCGATTTCATCGAGAAACAGGGTGCCGCCCTGGGCAATCTGCAACTTGCCGGCACGGCCCTTGCGATCAGCACCGGTAAACGCGCCGGGCGCGGTGCCGAAGAATTCCGCTTCCAGCAACGATTCGGGAATCGCCGCGCTGTTGATGCTGACGAAGGCTTTGTGCGCGCGCGGCGAAGCGCCATGGATCGCCTGAGCCAGCAGCTCTTTGCCGGTGCCGGTTTCACCGAGCAGCAAAACCGGAGACTCGGCGCTCGCGCTGCGCCGGGCACGGCGCTTGACTTCGAGGCTGGCGGCGCTGGTGCCGATGAAGTGCGCGAAGTTGTATTTGGTTTGCCGCGCCCGTAGCAACGAGCGGGTGGAGGCCAGTTCTTCCTGCATGCTCATGTAGCGCTTGAGCATCGGCGAGAGGCTGCGCAATTCGTCGAACAGCGCAAACCCGATGGCGCCGATCACCACGCCGGCGTCGTCATGAATCGGCAGGCGCATCACCACCAATGGTTCTTTGGGGGTGTCCTGCATATCGAGCAAAATCGGCCGACCGGTGCGCACCACCTCGCGCAACAGACTGCCGGGGATCACACTTTCGCAGGCCTTGCCGATCGCCACTTCCGCCGATTCCAGGCCGAAGCGCCGGGCATAGCGCTCGTTCATCCAGACAATGTTGGCGTCGCGGTCGACAATCACCGTGCCTTCGCTGGACTGCTCGATGATCTCGAACAACGAACGGATCGCCAGCAAACGAACGCGCTGATAGTCCTTGAGGCTTTCGGTGGTGTTCATCGGACGGCCCCAGGATGCGCCGCCGCCAACAGCTCTTTGGTATACGGATGCTGCGGCGAATCGAATACGTCGTGGCTGGCACCGCTTTCCACCACTTTGCCGTCCTTGATCACGATCATGTCGTGAGCCAGTGCGCGCACCACCGCCAGGTCGTGGCTGATGAACAGGTAGGTCAGGCCATGTTTTTCTTGAAGTTGGCGGAGCAGGGCGACCACTTGTTTTTGCACCGTGCGATCCAGTGCCGAGGTCGGTTCATCCAGCAGGATCAGCGCCGGTTTCAGCACCAGCGCCCGGGCGATGGCGATGCGTTGGCGTTGGCCGCCGGAAAACTCGTGCGGGTAGCGATGACGGCTTTGCGGGTCGAGGCCGACTTCCTCCAGTGCCCGAATCACTTCGGCTTTGCATTCGTCAGCCGTCAACTGGCTATGCACCTCCAGGCCTTCGCTGATGATCTGCGCCACGGACATCCTTGGACTGAGGCTGCCGAACGGGTCCTGGAACACCACCTGCATTTTCTTGCGCCACGGCCGCAGCTGTTTTTGCGTCAGGCCGTCCAGCGCTGCACCCTGAAAGCGAATGCCGCCTTCGGAATCGAGCAAGCGCAGGATCGCCTGACCCAGCGTCGACTTGCCGGAGCCGGATTCGCCCACAATGCCCAGCGTCTTGCCGCGTTGAATGTTCAGGCTGATGCCGTCCACGGCCTTCAGGTAGGTCTTGCGCTGAAACAGCCCGCCACCGAGGGCGAACTGCACTCGGAGATTGTCCACTTCCAGCACGTTCTCGCGCTCGTCCCTGGGCAGTGCTTCACCTTCCGGTTCGGCGTTCAGCAGCACGCAGCTGTAAGGATGTTTCGGTTCGGTAAACAGCGTTTCGCAAGGTGCCTGCTCGACGATTTCTCCGGCCTTCATCACGCAGACTCGTTGGGCAATGCTGCGCACCAGGTTGAGGTCGTGGCTGATCAGCAGCAGCGACATGCCGAGACGCTGTTGCAGGGATTTGAGCAGCAGCAGGATCTTGCGCTGCACTGTCACGTCCAGCGCGGTGGTCGGCTCGTCGGCGATCAGCAGCTCCGGTTCGCAGGCCAGGGCCATGGCGATCATCACCCGTTGCCGCTGGCCGCCGGACAATTGATGGGGATAGGCCTTGAGCCGCTCTTTGGGCTTCTGAATGCCGACCAGATGCAGCAACTCGAGTATCCGCGCTTGCGCCGCTTTGCCGGCCAGGCCCTTGTGCAGCAACAGGGTTTCGCCGATCTGCTTTTCGATGCTGTGCAGCGGATTGAGCGAGGTCATCGGCTCCTGGAAGATCATCGCGATGCGGTTACCCCGCAGTTCTCGCAGCACCTTGGACGAAGCGCCGACCAGCTCCCGGCCACGATAGCGAATACTGCCCGTGGTTTCGGTGCCGGTCTCGGGCAGCAGTTGCAGGATCGAGTGAGCGGTCACCGACTTGCCGCAGCCCGACTCGCCCACCAGCGCCAGGCATTCACCGGGGTGGATGTCCAGGCACAGATTGCGCACCACGGTCTGGCCACTGAAGGCGACGCGCAGGTCACGGATTTCGATCAGGTTGTTACTCATGTTAGCCGTCCGCCTCATGATCTCGGGTCGAAGGCGTCACGTAACGCCTCCCCGATAAACACCAGTAAAGAAAGAATCAGCGCCAGGGTGAAAAACGCTGTCAGCCCCAGCCACGGCGCTTGCAGGTTC
Source organism: Pseudomonas sp. Irchel s3h14 (assembly GCF_900187425.1). Taxonomy (GTDB): domain Bacteria; phylum Pseudomonadota; class Gammaproteobacteria; order Pseudomonadales; family Pseudomonadaceae; genus Aquipseudomonas. The sequence goes on along the minus strand of NZ_FYDJ01000009.1, from coordinate 46,781 downwards.
TGCTTGCCCTGACCAATCAACTCGCCCAGCGATGCACTGCCGGCGGGCATGCCGAAACCGAGGAAGTCCAGCGCCGTGAGGGTCGAGATTGCCCCGGTCAGAATGAACGGCAGATAACTCAGGGTCGCGTTCATCGCGTTGGGCAGGATGTGCCGGACGATGACTTTACGGTCGGTCAGGCCCAGCGCCCGCGCAGCTTTGACGTATTCCAGGTTGCGTCCGCGCAGGAACTCGGCGCGCACCACGTCCACCAGGGCCAACCAGGAAAACAGCGCCATGATTCCCAGCAGCCACCAGAAATTCGGCTCGACGAAACCCGACAGGATGATCAGCAGGTACAGCACCGGCAGCCCCGACCAAACCTCCAGCAACCGTTGACCGATCAGGTCGACCCAGCCGCCGTAATAGCCTTGCAGGGCGCCGGCCGCGATGCCGATCAGTGCGCTGACAAAGGTCAGCATCAAGGCAAACAGGATCGACACCCGCGCACCGAAAATCACTCGGGCCAACACGTCCCGTGCCTGGTCGTCGGTGCCCAGCCAGTTGACCTTCGTCGGCGGGCTAGGCGCGGGTTGATTGAGATCATAGTTCGGCGTGTCGTCGCTGAAGGGGATTGGCGGGAACAGCATCCAGCCACCGTCCTTATTAATCAGCTTTTGCACATAATCGCTGCGGTAGTCCGCCTGGAACGGCAGCTGCCCGCCAAACTCCTGCTCGGTATGACGCTTCAGGGCTGGGAAATAGAGGGAGCCCTGATAGCTGACGATCAGCGGTTTGTCGTTGGCGATCAGCTCGCCACCGAGGGTCAGCAGGAACAGGCCGACAAACAACCACAGCGACCACCAGCCGCGACGGTTTTTCTTGAACCGCTCGAAACGACGACGACCTAACGGCGAGAGCTTGAACATCAGGCGTTCCTCGCGGCGAAGTCGATACGCGGGTCGACGAGGGTGTAGCAGAGGTCACCGACCAGTTTTATCAAGAGACCGAACAGCGTGAAGATGAACAGCGAACCGAATACCACCGGATAGTCCCGTGAAACCGCGGCCTCGTAACTCATGCGACCCAGGCCGTCGAGGGAGAAGATCACTTCGATCAACAGGGAACCGGCGAAAAATACGCTGATAAACGCCTGGGGAATCCCCGAGACCACCAGCAGCATGGCGTTGCGAAACACGTGGCCGTAGAGCACTCGGCGTTCGCTCAGACCCTTGGCGCGGGCGGTGACCACGTACTGGCGCGTGATTTCATTGAGGAAGGAGTTCTTGGTCAGAATGGTCAGCGTGGCGAACCCGCCGATCACCAGCGCCGTCACCGGCAATACCAGATGCCAGAAGTAATCGGCGATTTTGCCCACGGTCGACAGCGATTCGAAGTTGTCCGAGACCAGGCCGCGCACCGGAAACCAGTTCAGCGAGGTGCCACCGGCGAAAACCACGATCAAGAACATCGCGAACAGGAACGCCGGCATGGCGTAGCCGATGACGATCGCGGTGCTGCTCCAGATATCGAAGTGGCTGCCGTGGTGCACGGCCTTGCGGATGCCCAAAGGAATCGACACCAGGTAGGTGATCAGCGTCGCCCAGAGCCCAAGGGAAATGGTCACCGGCATTTTTTCCAGGATCAGGTCGGTGACGGTCGCGCCGCGGAAAAAGCTCTTGCCGAAGTCCAGGCGCGCATAACTGGTGAGCATCAGCCACAGGCGTTCGTGTGCTGGTTTGTCGAAGCCGTATTGCTTTTCGATGTCCTTGATCAGTTGCGGGTCGAGGCCGCGACTGGATCGGGAGGTGCCGGACATGTGTTCACCGGAACCGCCGCCGACACTCGCGCCGCCGATGCCTTGCAAGTGCGCGATGGCCTGTTCCACCGGGCCACCCGGCGCGGCCTGGACGATGATGAAGTTGACCAGAAGAATGATCACCAGCGTCGGAATGATCAGCAACAGACGCCGCAGTATGTAAGCCCACATCAGTGCGGCCCTCCGGGTTTGCCACGGCTGATTTGCTCAGCGGTCATCTGTTGGTTGGTCAGCGGCGTGGTGCTGATTTCCCACCAGCTCTCGATGGCTTCGTCATTGCTCGCCTGCTCGTTGGGCCTCCCGAAACGATTCCACCACACGGTGGAGCTGCCCGGCGGGTAATAGTTGGGAATCCAGTAGTAGTTCCATTGCAGCACCCGGTCCAGCGCGTGGGCGTAGTGCAGCATTTCGGGTTGGGTGGTGGCGCGAATCAGTCCGTCGATCAGTGTGTCGACCGCTGGATTTTTCAATACCATGTAGTTATTGGCGCCAGGGTCGTTGGCCGAGACCGAGCCGAAGTAATTGAGCAGTTCACCCCCGGGCGACGTCGTGACCGGGTAGCCGGTGACGATCATGTCGTAGTCGCGGCTCATCAGGCGATTCACGTATTGGGACGAGTCGATACGGCGGATATTCATGTCGACGCCGATCTGTTTCAGGGTGCGCTTATAAGGCAGCAGCAAGCGGTCCATGCCGTTCTGGCTGACCAGGAAAGTGAAACTCAACGACTTGCCTTCGGCGTTGACCAGTTGATCGCCATCGGGTTTCCAGCCGGCCTGTTCGAGCAAATCGAGTGCCTGCAACTGTTTGTCGCGTATCAGGCCACTGCCATCGGTTTTCGGTGCCTGGAAAACCTGGGTGAACACCTCGTCGGGGATCTGCCCGCGCAGCGGTTCGAGAATCGCCAGTTCGCCGGCGTCCGGCAGTTGTCGGGCGGCGAGGTCGGTGTTGGAAAAGTAACTCTGCTGGCGGATGTACATGTCGCGCATCATCTGCCGGTTGCTCCACTCGAAATCCCAGAGCATGGCCAGTGCCTGACGCACTCGACGGTCCTGGAACAGCGGGTTTTGCAGGTTGAACACAAAGCCCTGAGCCGTTTGGGGAGCTTGCGTTGCCAGGTGCGCCTTTTGCAGTCGCCCGTCACTCAGGGCCGGGCTGTCGTAGCCAATGGAGTAAGCGGTGGCGGAGAATTCGCGGTTGTAGTCGTAGGCTCCGCCGCGCAGGACCTGACGGGCGACGTCGGTATCGCCGAAGTACTCGATGCTGAAACGATCGAAGTTGTAGAGGCCGCGGCTGACCGGTAAATCCTTGCCCCACCAATCGGCATTGCGCTCGAAAGTGATGCTGCGACCGGAGTCGACCTTGCTCACCCTGTAGGGGCCGCTGCCTAAAGGTGGCTCGTAACCTCCACCATTGGCGAAGTCGCGAGTCTTCCACCAATGCTCGGGAAACACCGGCAGGGTCGCTATATCAAGGGGAAGGGTACGGTTTTCATTGCTTTTCAAGTCGAACCGAACCGTTAGAGGAGATTCCACTTCGACGCCTTTGACGTCGGCAAATTGGGTGCGATAACGCAGGCTGCCCTGAGTCATCAACAGGTCGAAGGTGTAACGAACGTCTTCGGCCGTGATCGGTTTGCCGTCTGCAAAACGGGCCTTGGGGTTCAGGTAGAAGCGCAGGAACAAACCGTCGTCCGAGCGCTCCATCATCGAAGCCACCAGACCGTACACGGTGTAAGGCTCGTCCAGCGAACGCTGGGCGAGGGGCGAGTAAAGCAGGCCGTCGATCTGTGTGACGCCAATGCCTTTATCGATGTAGGGCAACATATGATCGAAATGACCGATTTCGACGGCCGAGCGGCGCATTGTGCCGCCCTTGGGGGCTTGCGGGTTTGTGTAGGCAAAATGACTAAAGCCGGCAGGATACTTCGCCGGTTCACCGTACACGGTCAACGCATGTTGCGGTGCTGCAGTCACACCGGTGACGCTCAACAACAGGGCCACGGCCGTGAACAATAAAGTAGGGAAAGCCAGTCGCATTGTCAGCCTTAGAGCCGGGTGGTCAATAACCGCAATTTGTACGCTAGCGGCGCGTCCCTCGCCACCCGTATCACGTATCCGAAACACAACGGCCCACCAAAAGGCGGGCCGTTGAGCAGAAAACTTAAGGCTTGATCAGTCCTGACGGCTGGTCACTTCCAGCAGGTGGTATCCGAACTGGGTCTTGACCGGGCCTTGCACCACGTTGATCGGTGCGCTGAAGACCACGGCGTCGAATTCCTTGACCATCTGGCCTGGACCGAACGAACCCAGATCACCGCCCTGGCGGCTGGACGGGCAAGTGGAGTTGGCTTTGGCGACTTCGGCGAAATCAGCGCCGCCTTCGATTTGGGCTTTCAATTCGTTGCACTTGGCTTCGCTGGCAACGAGGATGTGACGGGCAGTGGCTTTAGCCATGGTGAAATACTCCTTTCAATGTTCAGTAAAGTGCGGAGCCTACCGGATTCAGTGGTCTATTTCTTCTCAAAAGTTCCGTACAGACTATGCAGGCCGGTACGGTATTCCTTTATAGGCCGGCATTTCTCAGGCGCTCCGCATGCTGCACATACAGGGCAATCGGATCGATGCCCTTGCGCAGCGGACCGGCGGTCTGGCTGAGGCTGTCCAGATGATCCAGCGGGTAGTCGGACCGGATGACTTTGCCCAAATGGGAGCTGTAGCGGCCAACCAGGCCATCGTTCTGCTCGGGTTCGGTGGTGAAGTAGTGGGAAAAGGCGCGGAGGAACCCGTGCAGCGGACTCAGAGCATCAAGCCCTTTGTCGAGGATGTCGCCCTGCAGGGTGCCGCTCCAGGAGTAATAACGTACGCCGTCGACCAGTTCGCGACCCTTGCCACCCCAGGTTTTCGGCAATCCCTGGGGGTACTTGTCATTGAACGCGCCTACACCTTCAGTGGTCAGGGCATTCAGCGCGGCGATGGCGTTCTGCGGCAGGTGATGGTGGCTGCTGAGCAACGATAGAAAGTCTGCAAACAACGTTGCAACTGTCGAGGCGACGTGTTCCGGCAGGCGCCCGGGCGTCAGCGCCTTGCGCAAGAAGTCGGCCAGTTCCGAGCCGTGATTCGGTCCGCTGACGGACGTCACCGAAGCGATTGCCTCCGGTGCTGTCGCTGCCGCATAACGTGCAGCGAGTGCGCCTTGACTGTGGCCGATCAGGTTGACTTTGTTTGCACCGGTTCCTTCCAGTACCCGTTCGATCTGCGCCAGAAGTTGGTCGCCTCGAACTTCATTGCTATGGGTAGCCGACACGTGCGGGATAAACACTCTTGCGCCTGCACTCCTGAGGGCCTGCTTGACGTCATGAAAGAGTTCGATCTTGCCGATGCGATCGAAGCCGAAGAGCCCGTGGATCAACAGGATCGGATACTGAGTCGTTGCATTCCGTTGCATGTTCTTTCCTTTTTCGCAGTCGTTCAGAGGTGTGTTGATGGGCTCACTCTAAAGCACACCCGCTGTTCGACGTTGTATGAAAAAGCCGCTGTAACCTGATGAAAACGGAATAGAAAATGTACGAAAGTTCGAAAGTAGATGAGGTCTTGTTCGGAATATTTGAACATCTTTTTATCTGTAACAGAGCGTTTTACTGCGATGGCCTACTCCGGGAACACCCATTGCCTGTTAATCGTGTCTCGATTCCGACGTCCAGTCCTCGATAGGAGGACTGGACGAGGGTATGGCTCACGCCGATTGTTCAACCCTGCTCTGCGCTCTGAGCCGGTCGGCTGCCTGGCGCAACAATAAATCCGTCCCGCTCCAGCCAAGGCAGCCGTCCGTGACTGACACGCCGTAACGCATTGACGTGCCCAGCGGTTGGCAGCCTTCGAACAGATGACTCTCGATCATCATGCCGATCAGTGATCGATCACCTTGCAGGCGCTGTTCAAGCACATCGTTAAACACCGACGGCTGACGCAACGGGTCTTTGCCGCTGTTGGCATGGCTGCAATCGACCATGATCCGGGCCGGGATCTTCAGTTTGGTCAAATCGCTGTTCACCTGGGCGACGCTCTCGCGGTCGTAGTTCGGCCCACGGTGTCCGCCACGCAGCACCAGGTGGGTGTCGGGATTGCCCGGCGTCTGAATGATTGCCGGATGACCCTGGCTGTCGACACCGAAATGACGATGCGGATGGGCGGCAGAGCGCATGGCGTCGCTGGCCACACCGACACCACCATCGGTGCCGTTCTTGAAGCCGACCGGCATGCTCAGGCCGCTGGCCATTTCACGGTGGATCTGCGATTCGGTGGTGCGAGCGCCAATAGCGACCCAGCTCAGCAGATCGTCGAAGTAGCCGGCAGCCATCGGTTGCAGCAGTTCGGTGGCAATCGGCAGTCCCAGGCGGAGCATTTCGCGCATCAACTCGCGGGAAAGCGTCAAGCCGCCGGCCATGTCATCGCTGCCATCCAGGTGGGGATCGTAGGCCAGGCCTTTCCAGCCGACCGTGGTGCGGGGTTTTTCGACGTAGGCGCGCATCACCAGCAGCATCTCATCGCTGACGTCGGCGGCGAGGCGAGCGAGCTTGCCAGCGTATTCGAGGGCGGACTGAGGATCGTGGATCGAGCAGGGGCCGACGATGACCAGCAGACGGGAGTCTTCACCGTTGAGGATCGCGCGAACCGCTTCGCGGTGGGCGGCGACTTGCTGGCTCAGGACGTTGCTGAGTGGCAGTTGCTGTTTGAGTTGCAATGAGCTGGGCAGACGCAGGGTCAGCGCTTCATTGGCAGGGCTCAAGGTGGACAGCGGCAGAGCAGAGACGGACGAGTTCATATTCGGGCTTCCTGGGCTGGCGGCGGGTTCGTTCCCGCGCACTCGGCCCTACTGGGGTGTTCGACAATTGGCCGGATTGGCTGCGTGTGTGTGCTTGCCACCTGTGGGTGACCGATCGGAGGCGGCAGGCTGTCCCGAGCGGAGGCTGCTAAATCGCCAGGCGGTAAAACTGTCGTAACGGTAATAAGTGGCGTAGTTCATTGTTGAATCCTCTGGCTGTCTGGTGTGTCGCTAAAAATGTGTGGGGCTGAAAAAACAAAACCCCCGGTCGGGAAGCCGACCGGGGGTTGAGAATTCTCTGGTGGCGACCCGTTTAAAGTGGGCGCCGTGTGGGTATCAGGCGCGCCAGTGGCTAAACCAATACCCAAAATAAAAGCTGACCGGAGCACAAACGTCATTCACCCGGGCAGCCGACACCGAGCGCAGGGCGCTGACGGTACGAAGCTGTATGAGGGCGTTGAACATGATTTGTCTCCGATGAGTGCGCCGAGCTTACTAGAGGCCGGTACGCGGATTCAATCAGAAAATGCTATCGATCACCGGAGGCATTTTCTATCGCTTGAGTGCGTCGCCGGTTGTGACACACTTTGTGCTTCGCTTATGTACAACGTCACAAGGACGAACCATGACGCCACTGATCATCGCTGCTGCTCAATCGATCTCCATCGCCGGTGACCTTGCTGCAAACATTGTGTGGCATCAGCGCTTCATGCAGCTTGCCGCGGAGCAGGGCGTGCAATTTCTGGTGTTCCCGGAGTTATCGCTGACCGGGTACGAGCGTGGATTTGCGGCTGAATTGGCCATTGCGCCAGACGCCGAGGTGCTGCAACCGCTACGGGATTTCGCGCGGGAAGTCGGTGTAACGACTGTCGTCGGGATGCCGATTCGCCTGTCGGAGGATTCGCCCGTATTGATTGGGGCGCTGGTGTTGGGCGCTGATGGATCGCTCGGGATCTACAGTAAGCAACATCTGCACCCCGGCGAGGAAGTGGCATTTGCACCGGGAACCGGCGGTTCGACCCTGACCATAGGTGCCGATACGGTCGCGTTGGCGGTGTGTGCGGATTTCTCTCACACCAGTCATGCCGCCGCGGCGGCGCAGCAAGGGGCCGATCTCTATGCGGCGGGCGTGCTGATCACGGAAAACGGTTACGCCCCGGATACCGCGTTGTTGCAAGGTTACGCCAGCGCTCATTCGATGGCGGTCCTGATGGCCAACCATGGCGGTGCAACCGGTGGCTGGGAATCGGCAGGTCGCAGCGCGATCTGGGCGTCGGACGGTTCGCTGATTGCGGCCGCACCCGGAACCGGTAACCTGATGGTCGTTGCTCGACGCAACGCTGACGGCTGGAAAGGGCAATTAGTGGAGGTTGCATTGGAGTGATGGTATTTGAATTACGTCCGGCGACATCCAGGGACCTCGACTTCGCTCGTGAACTGACCCGCAACAACATGCTCCGCTATTACATTCAGCACGATCTGCTGTGGCAGGACGAAGGGTTCGATGTTGGCTGGGCAGGGCGCGAGAACTGGTTGATTGTAAGTGGCAGTACCGTGTTGGGCTTTTTCAGTCTGAGTCGTGACGCCAAAGCCCTGTACATCCGCGAACTGCACGTCCTCGAAGCGTTTCGAGGGCAGGGCGCCGGTTCCTGGGCGATTGATCAGGTATTCGACATGGCGTGCAAGGAGCGGCGCCCGGCATTGCGTTTGACGGTTTTCGAAAATAATCCCGCGCAAGCGTTGTATGAAAGAAAGGGCCTGAAGGTGGTCGGCACGGACGAGTGTTTCCTGAGAATGCAGCGTGATATCAATGACTCGCCTGGCTGAGACACGCATACGGCAAGCCTTTCAAGATGTATTGAAACTTTTTATATGACGCTTGCCGCTAGGTCTGCCAGTTGCTTTTTGCTAAGGTGTCGGCAACCCAATAAGACCATATCGCGAGGTGTCTGCTTGATTAGGGTGCTAGTAGTCGATGATCATGATCTCGTTCGTACAGGCATTACACGAATGCTGGCTGACATCGATGGCCTGCAAGTAGTCGGCCAGGCTGAGTCAGGCGAAGAATCCCTGCTCAAGGCGCGTGAGTTGAAACCCGATGTGGTGCTGATGGACGTCAAGATGCCCGGTATCGGCGGTCTTGAAGCCACACGCAAATTGTTGCGCAGTCATCCGGATATCAAAGTCGTCGCGGTCACCGTGTGCGAAGAAGATCCGTTTCCGACTCGGTTGTTGCAGGCCGGTGCCGCGGGCTATCTGACCAAGGGCGCCGGATTGCCGGAAATGGTCCAGGCCATCCGCCTGGTGTTTGCCGGGCAGCGCTACATCAGCCCGCAAATTGCACAGCAACTGGCGATCAAATCCTTTCAGCCGACCAATGACTCGCCTTTCGACGCCTTGTCGGAGCGGGAAATCCAGATCGCGCTGATGATTGTCGGCTGTCAGAAGGTCCAGATCATTTCCGACAAACTGTGTCTGTCGCCAAAAACCGTGAACACTTACCGTTACCGCATTTTCGAAAAGCTTTCGATCAGCAGCGATGTCGAGTTGACGCTGTTGGCGGTTCGTCACGGCATGGTCGATGCCAGTCTCTGAAAATGACTGAAGTCTTCGATCCAAGCGCCTTTCTGTCGACGGTCAGTGGGCGTCCCGGTGTGTATCGCATGTTCGACAGCGAGGCACGCCTGCTCTACGTCGGCAAGGCCAAGAACCTCAAGAATCGCCTGTCGAGTTATTTCCGCAAATCCGGTCTTGCGCCCAAGACTGCGGCGCTGGTCGCGCGTATCGCTCAGGTCGAAACGACGATTACGGCCAATGAAACCGAAGCCTTGTTGCTTGAGCAGACGCTGATCAAGGAGTGGCGTCCTCCCTACAACATCCTGCTGCGCGACGACAAATCCTACCCCTACGTCTTTCTCTCGGATGGCCAGTTCCCTCGCTTGAGCATCCATCGCGGTGCAAAAAAGGCCAAGGGCAAATATTTCGGCCCTTATCCCAGCGCCGGTGCGATTCGCGAAAGCCTGAGCCTGCTGCAGAAGACGTTTTTTGTTCGTCAGTGCGAAGACAGCTATTACAAGAACCGCACGCGCCCTTGCCTGCAATACCAGATCAAACGCTGCAAGGCGCCCTGTGTCGGGCTGGTGGAACCTGAGGTATACGCTGAAGACGTACGGCACTCGGTGATGTTCCTTGAGGGGCGCAGCAATGCGCTTGCGGATGAGTTGTCCGCAGGAATGGAGGAGGCGGCGATCAATCTCGAGTTCGAGCGTGCGGCCGAGTTGCGGGATCAGATTTCATTACTGCGCCGGGTCCAGGACCAGCAGAGCATGGAAGGCGGGACGGGCGATGTCGACGTGATCGCAGCGTTTGTCAATCCGGGTGGTGCCTGCGTTCATTTGATCAGTGTGCGTGGCGGGCGGGTGTTGGGGAGCAAGAACTTCTTTCCGCAGGTGGGTATTGAAGAAGACGTTTCCGAAGTCATGGCGGCGTTTCTCGGTCAGTACTTCATCAGCAGTCCCGAGCGCGACTTGCCGAGCGAACTGATCGTCAACGTGGTTCACGAAGACTTCCCGACCCTGATCGCGGCCATCGATGAGCTGCGCGGTCGCGAATTGACCATCAGTCATAGGGTTCGTGGTACGCGAGCACGCTGGCAACAGTTGGCGGTCACCAATGCCGAGCAGGCCCTGGGAGCGCGACTGGCTAATCGTCAACACGTTGCTGCACGTTTCGATGCCCTGGCGGAAGTGTTGAACCTGGATGAGCCACCGCAGCGCCTGGAGTGTTACGACATCAGTCACTCCAGTGGTGAAGCGACCGTGGCCTCCTGCGTGGTGTTCGGCCCCGAAGGTCCGATCAAGTCCGACTACCGTCGCTACAACATTGAAGGCGTCACCCCGGGCGATGACTACGCCGCGATGCACCAGGCCCTGACCCGACGCTTCAGCAAACTGAAGGACGGGGAGGGCAAGCTACCGGACATTTTGCTGGTGGACGGTGGCAAGGGGCAGTTGTCCATGGCCCGCGACGTGCTCAATGAACTGGCTGTGCCTGATCTGATTCTGCTGGGCGTAGCCAAGGGCGCCACGCGCAAGGCCGGTTTCGAAACCCTGTACCTGAACGATGCCGCCCACGAATTCACCTTGCGCGGCGATTCCCCCGCGCTGCATTTGATCCAGCAGATACGCGACGAGGCTCACCGTTTTGCGATTACCGGGCACCGCGCCCGTCGTGGGAAAACTCGCCGCACGTCTACACTGGAGGGCGTTGCCGGTGTCGGACCGACCCGTCGTCGCGATTTGTTGAAACATTTTGGTGGATTGCAGGAGCTGTCTCGTGCCAGCATCGAAGAGATCGCCAAAGCACCCGGGATCAGTAAAAAGCTCGCAGAGTTGATTTATGCCAATCTGCACAGCGAGTAGAATGCCCCCTCACCTCGTAGCCAGTTGTGCCGATGAATATCCCTAATCTGATTACCGTACTACGCGTCCTGCTCATTCCGATCTTCATTTTACTGTTCTACCTGCCGTATCAATGGAGCTATCTGGCGTCCGCCTCGGTGTTCGCATTTGCTGCCGCCACAGACTGGCTGGATGGGTATCTGGCCCGCCGACTGGAACAAAGCACACCGTTCGGGGCTTTCCTCGATCCTGTGGCTGACAAGCTGATGGTTGCCGTTGCGCTGGTATTGCTGGTGCAAGAACATGGCAACCTGTGGCTCACGCTGCCGGCCGCCGTGATCATCGGTCGCGAGATTGTCGTCTCGGCACTTCGCGAATGGATGGCCGAACTCGGCGCCCGCGCTCACGTCGCGGTGTCGAACCTGGGCAAATGGAAAACCGCCGCGCAAATGCTGGCGCTGGTGATCCTGCTGGCCAATCCGTCGGATTTCACGTTCTGGGTGCTGCTGGGTTACGCCTTGCTGCTGATATCCGCGGGCCTGACGTTGTGGTCCATGGTCCAATATTTACGGGCTGCCTGGCCGCATCTGAAGACCGACGTGGAAAAGAAATAAACTTTTTTGAATCAAGGGGTTGACGGGGCATCTGGATTCTATAGAATGCGCCACACCAAGACGCGGGAATAGCTCAGTTGGTAGAGCACGACCTTGCCAAGGTCGGGGTCGCGAGTTCGAGTCTCGTTTCCCGCTCCAAGATTCAAAAAAACGCCACTCAATGAGTGGCGTTTTTTTGTGCGTGACATTTACGTTCAGCGTTTAAAGAGAGGCCTTGGAAAGCGTGAGCCAAGCAGGCATTCCAGAGCCGCGCCTCCCAGTTGCATCTTTGTTACCTCGGTGGAATAGTTGTTTTTGTGATCTGTCACTGTTTGCAGCCTGAGCATTCGGGCAATTGCGAAACTCAAATCCTGAAGCGACTGAGAAGTTTGTCCTGGTGGCCAACGTGCTCCACCATCGCCGAGCATTGACGAACTTGCTTGTCCGCACTGCCGGATACTTCAAGACTGATATCGCGGATGTTCGTCGTGTTGCGATTGATTTCCTCGGTCGTGGCGCTCTGTTCTTCAGCGGCGGTGGCAATCTGCAGGTTCATGTCATTGATGCGATAAATGGCCTCACGTATCCGTTCGAGCGTTTCATTGGCTGCATTGGCGTCCCCGGCAGTCTTGCTGGCCGTGTCACGGCTTTGCTGCACTCGCACTTGGGCGTGTTTCACACCCGCCTGCAATTGATCAATCATCAGGCGTATTTCCTGAGTGGATTGCTGAGTACGCGAGGCCAGTGAGCGCACCTCGTCAGCCACCACGGCGAAACCGCGTCCCGATTCACCGGCACGTGCCGCCTCGATGGCCGCATTGAGCGCGAGCAGATTGGTTTGGTCGGCGATGCTGGTGATGACCGCCACGATCGATTCGATGCTTTGACTGAGCGTGGATAATTCATTGATGGCATGACCGGTGTCGTCCATCTCGTCAGCCAAACGCTTGATCGCCCCCGTTGACTTGGAGACCAGGGCGACCCCGTTTGCTGTTTCCTCGCTGGCAACGATCGCCGCCTCGGCAGCGGCTTGAGCATTGCGCGCCACGTCCTCGGCGGTCGAGGCCATCTCGGTCATGGCGGTGGCCAGTTGATCCAGTTCCTGTAGTTGAATCTGTACGCGGTTGGCGGCCTGATCCGCTTCGCATGACGTCGCTGTGGTGCTCTCGTGGACTTGTTGTGAGCTACTTTTCACATCGCCAATGAGTGCTTTAAGGTTCTGCAGGAACTGGTTGAACTCACCGGCGACCAGTGCAATTTCATCATTGCCGACCACGGGTAATTGGCGGGTCAGGTCGCCTTCTCCGCGATTGATGTCTGCCAACGATTCCTTGAGTTGATCCAGGGGGCGCAGTAGCCGTCTGACCAGCAGCCCCAACACCAACAGGCTAAGCAATACGCCCAGGCCAGTACCGATGACGGCTCGCCAGCTCAGGATATGGGCTGCGGCCATGACGATGTCCTGATCGAGCACCACACCAATGTACCAATCCATGCCCTTGAGATCGGTGAGTGGGATGAAGGACACCAGGAGGGACTTTCCATCGCTACTGACTTCTTGAAGCTGACTGTTGAGCGGTAGGGCGCTTCCTGCGAAAAGCTGGCTGTAGGGCTTGCCGTTCAGTTCAGCGTCCGGGTGGGAAATGATGTTGCCACTCTTGCTCAGCAGAAAGGCATAACCGGCCCCACCGAAATCCAGCGTATTGATGGCATCGGCAACCGCAGTCAAACGGATGTCACCGCCAAACACCCCGAGCAACTGACCCGCATCGCTGATCCGGGCGACAGCCGAGATCAGAATTTCACCGGTGGTGGAGTCCTTGTAAGGTTCGGTTAAAACTGCTTGGCCACCTGCCTTGCCGGTTACGTACCAAGGGCGGGCGCGACCGTCATAGTCAGGTTTGGGATTCCAGGACGCGGTGTTCTTGATGGGTTTTCCATCAGACTCAAGGGCGCCGAATACCAGCTTGAATTCGTCTTTCAGAATGGGCGAATCGAAGATTCGTTGGGTCGCTTGCGGGCTGTACTGGCGGTCGATCGCCTGGGATGCCAAATCCATCAGACGAAGTTTGCCGTTTAGCCAGTTTTCGATCTGGCGTGCGACCGCATTGCTCGATTCGGAAATGCTCGCCTCAACCTGGTGACGCAAAATCGTACGTATCTGCTCTACCTGGACCAGCGACAGGAGACTGGTCGTCACGAACAGCACACAAGCAGCCACAAGGCTTACCTTGTAACGGATTTTCATTGAGGGCTCCAAAGGATCGATCAAGGGGAGCAGAGCATCCAGTCCTTGAATGTTCGGTGTGTCATTGAGGACGCCATCGCGGGCAAGCCATGCTCCTGTAGGAGCGAGGCTTGCCCGCGATAGCCGTTACGCGGTATCGCGCCGGGTTAGAAGAAGCCCAATGGATTGATGTCGTAGCTCACCAGCAGGTTTTTGGTCTGCTGATAGTGATCGAGCATCATTTTGTGGGTTTCACGACCGACGCCGGATTTTTTGTAACCGCCGAACGCGGCGTGCGCCGGGTACAGGTGGTAGCAATTGGTCCACACCCGGCCGGCCTTGATGGCGCGACCCATGCGATAAGCGCGGTTGATGTCGCGGGTCCAGAGGCCGGCACCCAGGCCGAACTCGGTGTCGTTGGCGATGGCCAGGGCTTCGGCTTCGTCTTTGAAGGTGGTGATGCTCACCACCGGGCCAAAGATTTCTTCCTGGAACACGCGCATTTTGTTGGTGCCCTTGAGCAGGGTCGGCTGGATGTAATACCCGGTCGCTAGGTTGCCCTCGAGTTTCTCCACTTTGCCGCCGGTCAGCAGCTCGGCGCCTTCGCCTTTGGCGATTTCCAGGTACGAAAGGATTTTGTCGAATTGCTGCTCGGACGCCTGGGCGCCGACCATGGTGTTGGTGTCCAGCGGGTCGCCACGTTTGATCGACAGCACTTTCTTCATCACGACTTTCATGAAGTCGTCATAGATCGACTCTTGCACCAAGGCGCGGGACGGGCAGGTGCAGACTTCGCCCTGGTTGAAGAACGCCAGCACCAGGCCTTCGGCGGCTTTTTCGATGAAGGTTTCTTCGGCTTGCATGATGTCGGCGAAGAAGATGTTCGGCGACTTGCCACCCAGCTCCACGGTGGACGGAATGATGTTTTCGGCAGCGCATTTCATGATGTGCGAGCCGACCGGGGTCGAGCCGGTGAAGGCGATCTTGGCGATGCGTTTGCTGGTGGCCAGGGCTTCGCCGGCTTCTTTGCCGAAACCTTGCACCACGTTCAGCACGCCCGGTGGCAGCAGGTCGCCGATCAGCTCCATCAGCACGGTAATGCCCAGCGGGGTTTGTTCGGCAGGTTTGAGCACCACGCAGTTACCAGCCGCCAGGGCCGGGGCGAGTTTCCAGGCGGCCATCAGGATCGGGAAGTTCCACGGGATGATCTGCCCGACCACGCCCAGCGGTTCATGGAAGTGATACGCCGCGGTGTGTTCATTGATTTCAGCGGAGCTACCTTCCTGTGCACGGATGCAACCGGCGTAGTAGCGGAAATGGTCCACGGCCAGCGGGATATCGGCGTTAAGGGTTTCACGCACGGCTTTGCCGTTGTCCCAGGTTTCGGTGACGGCCAACAGTTCGAGGTTTTGCTCGATGCGGTCGGCGATTTTCAGCAGCGCCAAAGAGCGGTCCTGCACTGAAGTTTTGCCCCAGGCATCGGCCGCCGCATGGGCAGCGTCCAGCGCCTTGTCAATGTCTTCGGCGCTGGAGCGGGGAAATTCGGCAATCGGTTGGCCATTCACGGGCGAGGTGGTGGTGAAGTACTGACCGTTGACCGGTGCGACGAACTCACCGCCGATGTAGTTGCCATAACGGGACTTGAAGGAAACGATGGCGCCGGGAGTGCCTGGGTGGGCGTAGTTCATGGTCGGAATCTCTTGTTGTTTTGGGTTGTGACCGTCCGTGGGACGGCCACTGTCAGTGACACAAGCCGTGCAGGGTCAGGAACCCTGTGGGGTTTCTCCGCGTGCCAGGCGCGCATTGATGTCTTCGATGACTGCCGGCAACTCGACGATGGTGTCGATCAGGTAGTGCGGGCGAGAGCCTTCGAACATCTTGATGATGCGTGTGCGTTCTTCGGCCAACTCCTCCAGGGACAAGTCTTTGAATTCCTCATAGGTCAGACCCAGTGCGTTGCCGGAGCAGGTCAGTGCGACCGTCCACATGCCCGCGCTGCGGCCTTCGAGGATGCCCGGCCAGGTGTCGTCGACCTTGACGCAAGCCGCGACGTCGCTGATCCCCAGAGCGATTACATTGGCCAAGGCCTGTGCGGGATGCGGACGACCGTTGGGCACTTCGTCGGTGGCAACAACGTGGTCGGTGACGTAGCCGTTCTTACGCGCCAGCTCTACGACTTTTTCCATGACCACGGCCGGATAACCCGAGCAGGAGCCGATTTTCAGACCCTTGTCGCGTAAGCCGTTGATAGTATCGAGAGCACCGGGAATCAACGCCGAGTGCAGGGCGATCTTTTCGATCTGCAACGGCATGAAGCGCTCGTAGAGGGCGGTGACATCATCATCCGTTGGCAGGCGACCGAAGGCGGCCTGGTAGCGTGCGGCAATCTGTGGCTCGTTGCACAGCGTGCGGATGTGATCCCACTTGCCCATGCCCATGGGACCACGTGCTTCTTCCAAAGAGACGGCAACGCCGAATTCGCCGAAGGCTTCCACGAAGATCTGAGTGGGTGCGAAAGAGCCGAAGTCAACGACGGTGCCCGCCCAGTCGAGGACCACAGCTTGCAGTTGAGAAGGTTGTTTGTAATGCATGGTGATTGCTCCAGTGATGGATAATTGGTTAGTTCGAATTCAGGAATTGGTGCCGACAATGACCGGTTGCACCGGAGTCGAAGCAAGCGCCTTGCTTTCGATTGTTTTCGGGCGGCTGTTCCAGAAGGGCACCAGTATCAGACTGGCTAGAAGCGCTGAGGCAGTGAACACCAGGAATATGGTGGTGGTGTCGAAGTAGCCGGGCAGCAAGCCACCAAGAATGGCACCTACCGAACCGCAGCCGTTGACGAAGCCTGCCGCGGAGGCCGCTCCGTCCTTGCTACCGAAATCAATGGCAGCCGAGCCGCTCAGCATCGAATCCGGCCCGTAGAGGGTCAGGCCCATCATGAACAGCAGGCCGACCACCATATAAAGACTGCCGCTCTGCATCGCAGGGACAAACAACCCTAGGCAGATGGTGAGGACAACCAAGCTAAGGACACAGGCCGGCATCCGACGAGCGCCGAAGTACTTATCTGATGCGATACCGATAAGGATCGGGCCCACCAGGCCCGCCAATTCGAAGGCGGTGGGTACGATGGCAGATGCGACTTTGCCGATCTCAGGCATCCGTTCGTAGATGATTACTGGGCCCCACAGGAGAATTGCATAGCGCGCGGGCTTAAGCATGAAATAGGCAAGGCCGAGAACCAGCACGGTTCGATTTTTCATCACGGCGCGCAAGCCAGCCCACATACTTTCGCGCGGCACCACGACGTTGCTGACGGGTTCGATCTCGATCTCGACAGGAGGCAGACCTACGTCCTCCGGCCGGTTGCGTTGCAGGAAAAAGAACAGCACTGCTACCACCAGTACCACCACAGCACTGCTGATGAACGACATGCGCCAGTCGTGGAAGACCTGATAGGCCCACCAACCTGCAAATGGCGTTGCCACTAGTCCGCCGAACGCGTAGCAGGTGCACCAGTAACCCATTACGCGGCCACGTTCGCCAGTGCTGAAGAAGCTCCCGATATTCTTGCACAGGCCTGACCAACCGGTGGATTGAGCGAGACCCTGTACCAGCATGCAGGAGACGAAAATCGGTAAGGTGGCGTAGGTCCCCATGAGCAGCGCCGCCAGCGCTGAGATGACCAGGCCGCTAAGTACCACGACCCTTGGTCCGAAGCGGTCGGCGAAATTACCCCAGAGGAACTGGCCCACGGCATAAGCGGCCAAGTAGAGGGCGTCGAGATTGGCCATCATGGCCTTTTCGAGCATGAAGCTTGGATCTTCGCCAATACCCAGTTTGGCAACAGAAAACGCCTTGCGGGTGAAGTAGAAGGCGGCATAAGCCACCCAGGTGATGAGAAAAACTTGCACGCGCCAACGCTGGAGAGATTTCCAGCCGGTTGCGAGAGGACTTGTGGTGTTCTTGTTCATGGTGTACTGATCCCGTGTGAGGTGCCAGACAGCGCAAATGAGGTCGGTTTTTGTTTTTGTTTTCGGTGCACAAGTCTGTCCAGGCGCACGACATCGATCAGATGGCCGTGAGAATGGCATCAGGCTTCAAGATATAAATGACGGCGGTCGCTGACTCCTGCCCGGCGCTGCCGAGCGATACGTCACCGAATCCATGGTTTAAAAAAGATCTCTGCCCAAAGGCGCTACCCATTGCACCAGTGCTCGAATCGGCAGAAACCTAAAAGGGGTCGATCAGGCTGCGGGCTTGAGCATGTCCACGTCCATGGCGACGAGACTGTCTGCGATAGCGCGGAGCAATTGGTGGACGATGTATTCGTCGATCTGGCCGATGCAGCCAATACGGAAACTCTCAGCAACGGTCAGCTTGCCCGGGTAGATGATGAACTGACGGGCCTTGAGTTCTTCGTAGAAGCGCGTGAAATCAAAATTGGGATGTTCAGGGCTGAAGAACGTGGTGATGATCGGCGACAGCCAACGGTCTTCCAACAGTGTCCTGAAGCCCAACTCGCGCATACCAGCGACCAGTACGTCGCGGTTGCGTGTGTAGCGCGCCAACCGGCCATGCACGCCGCCTTCGGCGCTGTGCTGTTCCAACGCCTTGTGGAAGGCCACCACACTGTGGGTCGGCGGTGTGAAGCGCCATTGACCGGTGCGCTCCATGTAGGCCCACTGTTCGAAGAGATCGAGGGACAGCGAGTTGGCGCGGCCTTTGGCGGCTTCAATGACAGAGCGGCGGATGATCACGAAACCAAAGCCTGGAATGCCCTCGATGCATTTGTTGGCGGATGACACCACCACGTCAAAGGCTATTTCATTCACAGTCAACGGCACGGCGCCGAAGGAACTCATGGCGTCGATAATCAGGCTCTTGCCGTGGGCCTTCACGACATCGGCGATTTCACGCAGCGGGTTGAGGATGCCGGAGCTGGTTTCGCAATGGACGACGAAGACATTGGTGATGTCCGGGTTGGCCTTGAGCAGGGCATCCACTTCCTCCGGCTGCGGAGGCAGGTAATCGCCTTTGTCCAGGGTAATGAAGGCACGACCGAGGTATTCCAGGGTCTTGGTGGCGCGCTGACCGTAGGCGCCGTTCATTAGCACCAGGGCTTTACCGTCACGCGGGATGGCGGTGGCCAATGCGGCCTCTACTGAGTAGCTGCCGCTACCTTGCAATGGCACGCAGGCGAAGCTGTCATCCTGTACGCCGGCCATGCTGAGCAATTTCTGGCGAACTTCAGCAGTGACCTGGTTGAAGGCACCGTCCCATGAGCCCCAATCGCGCAACATGGCTTCCTTGGTGGCTTTGGAGGTGGTCAGCGGGCCTGGGGTCAACAGGTAGGGCTCGCCCAAGGCAGGGGTTGCCAGCGGTTGGGTGGTCGGGAATTCAGCGGTGGTCATGATCTTCTCCGGCGGTGTTGTTTTTATGAGGAGTGATGCACGGATTGATAAAAACACTTGCGCAGAAATAACTGAAATCGATTTATCACATTACAAATACAAGCTGAGCTTATAAGTGAGATTTCATCGCCGCTGTAAATCAGCCCCGATCTGTCTGGTGCGTTCAATTTGGATTCTGTTGGTTCAAATCTCTTCCCATGACGATGCAGCTCTTGGATTTACGTACTTGCCCAAGTAGCCGTTCGCGATTCGATGCCGTCGCGGAAAAATAATCTTCACACCTGGATTCCCGACGCTTCGGTACAGGGTGTGGTCGACAGCTCGACCTTTTCTTCCTGCTCGGAAAAGGCGATCCGCCCAAAATGTTTTGTAAGATCCACAGGCGGTTGCGCCCGGTGCTGTCCTGCCTGTTTTTGGGTCTCGGTGATGGTGTGAGCAGGGGATATGCCTTCGTTAAAAGCGCTTATGCCGAGAATTGTCGCAGCAGCTACTCGCCGCAACTGCTCAAGCCGCTGGGGATCAAGGCGCCGGTGTATCCGCTCAAGGGTTACTCCCTGACCGTGCCGATCACCAACCCGGCGATGGCCCCGACTTCGACCATTCTCGACGAGACCTACAAGGTCGCGATTACCCGTTTCGACAACCGCATCCGCGTCGGTGGCATGGCTGAAATAGCCGGTTTTGACCTGTCGCTGAACCCGCGTCGGCGCGAAACCCTGGAGAAGATCGTCAACGACCTTTATCCTCAGGGCGGCAATCTGGCCGAAGCCAGCTTCTGGACCGGCCTGCGCTCGACCACTCCGGACGGCACGCCGATTGTCGGTGCCACACCGTTCAAGAACCTGTTCCTGAACACCGGTCATGGCACGCTCGGCTGGACCATGGCCTGTGGCTCCGACCGCTTGCTGGCTGACTTGATGGCCAAGAGAAAACCGCAGCTCAGCGCCGAAGGCCTCGATATTTCCCGTTACGGCAGTGATACGCCGGAGCCAGCAGAGCATGGCGATCCAGCGCCGGTTCACCAGTGAGCGAGAACGTATAAGCTAATCCTGACAGTGTTGAAAAAAAACCGCCCGGCCAATAGCCAGGCGTTTTTTTGTTGGCAAACGTAAAAATTTCGCTGCTTGATCGAGGCGTTACCCCTTGTCAGCCTTTCCGGCAGCCGCGGCGAATTTTGCCAGACGCACGTCCAGTCGACGTGGCCGTTGGTTGTGGTCTTCAGCTTGCTCCTTGCGGCGAACGGCGTTGCGCACCATTAGTGAACCCAGGTAGCGAATAGGCTCCGGTGGGAAATGGCCGAGTGGGCCTTGCAGCAGCGGCGAGCGTGTCCAGGGGTTGTCCAGGCCCAAGACCAGCGATGACAGGATCTGTCCTCCCATATGACAGGGGCCGACGCCGCTGCCGGAATAGCCGAAACCATAGAAGATATTGCCCCTTGCGCCCATACGGCCGAAGAAAGGCAGCCCGGTAACCGAGCGATCGGACGGACCGTTCCAAGTGGCGGCAATGCCGACATCGGCAAACTCCGGAAAGAACTCCGTCAGGGTGTTACGCAGCAACCCTGCGTAAGGTGAAGGTTGGTC
This sequence comes from Pseudomonas sp. Irchel s3h14, assembly GCF_900187425.1. Lineage (GTDB taxonomy): Bacteria > Pseudomonadota > Gammaproteobacteria > Pseudomonadales > Pseudomonadaceae > Aquipseudomonas. Next base: position 25,942 of record NZ_FYDJ01000009.1, on the reverse strand, counting down.
GAATACCGGCAGAATGCGTCCGCCGTAGGCAAAGGTGTTGCCACCTTTGCCGAGCATGATCCGGCCGTCCGGGGTGTTGTGGTAGTAGTGCACGAAGATCCGCGAGTCGAGTACGGTGACCCCGCTGGTCAGGCCGATTCGCTCGAGCAGATCAGGTCGCGGCTCAGTGATGATCATATCGCTGGAGACGATGGCCACTGAACGCTCGAATTCTGGAAATGACCGCGCCATCCAGGCGTTGATCGCCAGCACCACGTGATTGGCGACCACTTGCCCGCCGGGCGTCTTGATGGTGGCCGGCAGCCCTTGTTCCAGGCCGGTCATCGGTGAGCCTTCAAAGATTCGCACGCCCAGTTCCAGCGCGACCCGACGCAGACCGCGGACCAGCTTGCCTGGCTGCACACTGGCAGCCGCTGGCGAAAACCAGCCTTCAATGTGCCGGGTCGAACCCGCCATACGCTGCACGTCAGCTAGCGCGTATTTGGAGAAAGAGTTGATGCCATTGCGCTCCAATGCCGCTATCACCCCGTCGGTCGAACCCACTTGGGCGCGGTTAGTCGCAGTGTAGAGCGTGCCATCGAGACGGTAATCGGCATCCACCGCGTACTTTTCGCAAAAGTCGCCGATGGCGTAAATGCTCTGCTCCGATTCCTTGACCAGGCGTACCGCCTCTTCGACGCCGAATAAGCGCTCCAGGGTGAAGTACTTGGCCGACCAGGACAGCGCGCAGCCGCCGTTGCGCCCGCTGGCGCCGGCACCGCAAATGTCGGCTTCGACGATGACCACGTCCAGTTCGGGGTTCTGTTCCTTGATCATGATCGCGGTCCACAAGCCTGTGTAACCGCCACCAACGATGCAGACATCGGCGCGGGTGTCCTGCTGTAGCGGCGGGCAAGGTGTGACGGGTTGGTTCTTCAGGGCTTGGTCGAGCCAGTAAGGTCGCATGGGGTCATCTCCGTTGATCGGTTCGAGGCAAGAGTCAGGACGTAATCAGGCGCACGCGGCGACCACAATCATTTCCACGCGCCAACCGGGATCGATCAACTGCGCGAGGGTGCACGCCCGCGTGGGGGCATGGCCTGCGGGAAAAAATTCATCCCAGACCCTGTTCAGCCCTTCATAGTCTTCGCGATGGGCCAGCAAGATGCGCACCGATAGCACCCGGGTACGGTCGCTGCCGGCACTGAGCAAAAGCTGCTCGATACCCGCGAGCACCTCATGGGTCTGCGCCTCGATATCGCCACTGAGGTCGGTGGCAACCTGGCCACCGATGTAGAGGTGGTTGTCGTACCGGACCATGTCCGAACGGCGTTTTATCGCGGCGAAACGTTCAATTTTCATAGAGCACTCCAGGTCAATGCCAGCGGCACCGCTGTTCAGACAGCGGTCAGAGGACTTGCGAAAACCATGCTTGCAGTTCATCTTTCATAAATAAAATCGATTTATCGAATGCATGAATAAGCTGAATCTATAGCAAGGTCTCCAATGGCGATTTCCCATACGCAACTCAAGGCATTCCACGCCGTGGCCATGAATGGCAGCTTCACCCGGGCAGCCGAGCAGCTCTGCCTGTCCCAGCCAGCGGTGTCCGACCAGGTGCGCAAGCTCGAGGATTACTACGGCGTGATGGTGTTCTATCGCGACAAGCGTCTGGTGCGCCTGACGGAAGTGGGCGAGCGATTGTTCGGCCTGACCCAACGACTGTTCGATATCAGCGTCGATGCCCACGACATGCTGATGGACTATCGAACCCTGTCGACCGGGACCCTGAATCTCGCCGTGGATGCGCCAGTGCACGTACTGCCCTATGTCGCTCGCTTCTGCAGCCGTTACCCCGGTGTCGACGTGAAGATTGAAACGGCCAATACCGATGAGGTCCTGCAGCGGTTGTTCGGGCACCAGGCAGACATTGCACTGCTGGGGCGGCACATCGAAGACGACCGTCTGCTGACGCTGCACCTGCGCAGTGATCCCATGCTCGCCTTCGTCGCCCATGACCATCCCTGGGCTCAACGAACCTCCATTTGCCTGGCTGATCTGGACAACACACCGCTGATCTTGCGCGAACAGGGCTCGGTCACGCGGCTATCCCTCGAAGAGGAGATGGCAGCGGCAGGCCTGCGCATCCGCAAGGCGATCGAAGTGGAGGGACGTGAGGCAGCACGCGAAGCCGTGGCGATCGGTATGGGCGTCGGTGTTGTCTCAGCGGCCGAGTTGGGCTCCGATTCCCGGCTTCGCGGATTGCCGATCAGCGACTGTCAGCGGTGCTTTACCGAGACCTTGGTGTGTCTACGGGCGCAGAGCTCGCGGCGAATCCTGACGACCTTTTTTGAGATCGTTCGAGAAGGGTTGGTTGAGTGAAGTTCTCCGTTCAATCTCGATCCAGGCTGTGTGAAAACACCTGCAATTGTCTAATCTTCTGATCGTCGAGATCGTAGCGGGGGCGATCATGAAGCGAGCACTTGGTTTTGAGGGCGTCGATCCTGCCGCAACGGGTCGTCCGGCCTACCACCCAGCGGTGTTGCTGAAGATCTATATCTACGGCTACCTCAATCGGATTCACTCCAGCGGCCGGCTTGAGCGTGATGCCGAACATCGAGTTGATGTGGCTGACGGGGCGTTTGGCTCCAGATTTCAAAACCATCGCCGACTTTCGCAAGGACAACGGCAAGGCTATTCGCAGTGTCTGCCGGCAATTTGTGGTGCTTTGTCGCAACCGCAACTTCACTCAGGGCAAGGTGAAGGCACGCATGCAGCAGATCGAGCAGAGCATTGATCGATATCTGGCGGCGATGGATTCGGCGGATCGGGCAACGCTTGAAGTCGCCGAGGCACCGGAACGGTTGGTTACAGCGTACAAACAGCTGTCGATGACAAACACCATCTGATCATTGCCCATGAGGTGACCAACGTTGGCAATGATCGTGGGCAACTGAGCAATATGGCGAACCAGGCGCGTGAAGAAATCGAGGCTGAATCGCTAACGGTGGTGGCCGACCGAGGCTATTACAAAGGTCTGGAAATCCTTGCTTGCGAGCAAGCCGGCATCACTACCTTCGACGGACCGCTTCCGACCCATAGCGCTCATCCCTGGCCAACCGTTCTGACAGATTGCGCGGGCGCTGAAACTGCTCCAACGGTTTTTTTGTTGAGCTGCGGCAGTTCTCGTACCACGATTTTACAAACTGTCTTCTTTGTAGATAGATGACTGAAGAAACTCTGCTATCAGCGATGTAATCTGCTGTTGAATCACTCCACGCGGACGAGCGCTGTCGCCATCCCGACAAATGATGCCATCGCCTGGTACTTCCTCTTCGAGCATTACTTCCGCGCCAGGTTTGCACAACGACAAGAAGCTGAAGTGGCTTGCGTCGCTGATTTCGACGTAACGGCTTGACGCCGCAGGCAGGCGTTTGGCCAGGTTGGCAGACTCCAACTCAGAGGGAAGCTCGCGCGACGGTACGCCGGCAGCGATCACCAGCGCTGGTACCGGCAGCGCGTCCAGGCTTTCATCGGTCAGGCCCCGTGAAAAGCCCAGGTCCAAGGTAACCACAGCAGTGACGCGTTTATCGCGCAAATCGGCGGCCAACGCGGCCTTCGATTTTGAGGTGCTTGCAGGATTTATCTTTCCATAGACGGTGCAACTTGCTAACTGCGTGTGTGCTTTGCAGTCATGGGCGAAGCGGTCTGGATCGAAGCGAGCACCGGCGATCTCCAGGGCGGTCCAGCCGCCGAGTGAATGGCCCACCACTGCAATTCGGTCATTGGCGACCAAGCCGAATTTTTCAGGTTGAGTCGTGACCCTATCAATGGCTTGGCGCACATCAACGGGCCGCTGCCATAACTGCGCCGCTGCTTGAGGGCGACGGTCATGAGTGGTGATGCCAGGGTGATTGATTGCGGCGACGATGTAACCCCTATGAGCCAGAGCACTGGCAAGCCAGATCTGGTTGCTCCAGTTACCCCTGTACCCGTGGGAGAGCACCAACAATGGATGCTTGCCAGCAGCGGGCGGCGCGTCACGAACGGCAGAAGCCCCGACGAACACCGCATCATCGCCAATCATTAGCGAGCGCGAGAGTCGTCAGCCAGGTCAAAACAGGGCGCCAAAAGCTATTTTCAATGTCGTTTCTTCCTTGATCAGATAAGTGCATAGCAACTGCTGAGTCATTAATGCCCGGGCATTGGACTGCTTGGGCGCTTTGCATCGCGTTTTCGCCTTGACGAGTCAGGGCTCGCAATGCGGCTCTGTTGAGGCAGCCGGGGCGTACGCAGTAACACACTGATTTCCTCTGCGCTGACCGCTCTGCTGAAAAAGTGGCCCTGAATTTCATCGCAGCCGTTTTCACGCAGGAAGGTTTGCTGCTCTTCGGTTTCGACACCTTCGGCAATGACCTTGAGGTTCAGTTTGTGCCCCAACGAAATCACCGCGGTGGCGATGGCTTTGTCGTTCTCGTTGTCGGGCAGATCCCGCACGAAAGACTGGTCGATCTTGAGTCTCGCGATCGGGAAGCTTTTCAATGCGGCGAGGCTGGAGTAGCCGGTGCCGAAGTCGTCGATCGAGAGACTGATCCCCATTGATTGCAGTTCCTTCATTTTGCTGATGGCTTGCTGAAGGTCTTGCATGATCAGACTTTCGGTCAGCTCCAGCTCAAGGTACATCGGGTCCAGTCCGGTTTCTTGCAAGGCATGCCTCACCCGATCGATCAGGTCCCTTTCGATGAACTGACGTGCTGAAATATTCACCGACATGGTGATCGGCGGCCAGCCCGCATCCTGCCAGTCCTTGTTCTGTCTGCACGCGGCATGAATCACCCAGTCGCCGATGGGCACGATCAACCCGGTCTCTTCGGCCTGCGGAATGAATTTGATTGGAGACACGATGCCGAGCTCGGGGTGCTGCCAGCGGATCAGTGCCTCTACGCCGATAATCTGACCTGACTGCAAATCCACCTGTGGCTGGTACAGCAGCAGGAAATCGTCATGGTTGAGTGCGTTTCGGAGCCCGTCTTGCATGGCGAGCTTGCCCTGAACCTTGTTTTTCATCTCGCTCGTATAGAACTGGTAACTGTTGCGACCCAGTTCCTTGGCCCGATACATGGCGGCGTCCGCGTTGCTGAGCAACGTGTCGGTATCGCTGCCGTCGGCAGGGTAGGTGGCCAACCCCATGCTGCAGGTGACGTGGAGTGTATGTCCGCTGAGCTGAATCGGCCGCAGGATGGCTTCCTGGATTTTGTGCAGGGCTGGAGTAACACCGTCGAGGTCTGAGGGCTGGTCGAACAGGATGATCACAAACTCGTCGCCACCCAGTCGCACGACTGTGTCGGTGCGGCGTACACACTCCTGCATGCGTTGGGCGACGGTTTTCAGCAGTTCGTCTCCAGCACTGTGCCCAAGGCTGTCATTCACCAGTTTGAATTTGTCCAGATCGAGAAACACCACCGTCACCAGGCGGTTGTAGCGCTGAGCATAAAGTATTGCCTGCTTGAGACGGTCTTCGAGCAGTGTGCGATTCGGCAGCCCGGTCAGTGCGTCATGGTCGCCCATATAGCGAATGCGCTTTTCGGTAAGCTGGCGTTCTATCGCAATGCCGGCAAGCGGTGTCGCCATGTCGATCAGTCGCGTCTCGGTCGAGCTAGGGCTGCGCACGGTGTTGGAATACAAGGCAAACGTACCCAATACCTTTCGCTCATGGGACAGAATCGGCGTCGACCAGCAGGCGCGAAATCCATAGGGCGCAGCGGCTGAACGGTACTCCTCCCACAGCGGATCCAGCTCGATATCCGTGACGATGACCGGTTCTCGTCGATACACCGCGGTGCCGCATGAACCGACGTTCGGACCGATCGCAATCCCGTCAATGAGCTGGTTATAGGCTTTCGGCAAACTGGGGGCAGCCCCGTGCAGCAGGTGCTTGCCATCCTCATCCAGCACCAGGATGGACACCATCATCCCCTCCAGCTGGGACTCCACCAGGTGAGCCAGGCTGTCGAGAACTTCTGCAAGCTCGGTGCTCCTGGCGATCAGCTCCAGGACATGACGTTGTCCGGCACGGATGACCGCTTCTTTCTCTAATCGGCTGTTTTGCAGGGCGAGCCGCTCTGTGGCGATACTCAATTGGACCGTTCTTTTTTCCAGCTGAAGTCGGTCTCTGAGGAATTGATTCACCGCACGAGCCATGTTGCCAATCTCGTCCTTTCCATGTTCCGCCATCATCAAGTGCGTTTTGTCAGTGTGTTCCTGACGCAATTGCCGGCTTATTTCATTCAGACGCACGAGCACATGACGGCCCATGAAGACCCGGGTCACGAACCAGGCGAATATCAGGCTGGCGCCCAACATGATCAGCACCCATTGCTGGCTGCGATTTGAGGCCTCGACCAGGCGCTGCAGGGCTTCGCGATAGTCTTCGGTATAAGCACTGGATTGCGCACGGGCCACCGCGACCAGAACCCCGGCCTCATTCTTCAGTTCCTCATTGAAGCGCTGTATGACGTTGTGCTGATTGATGAGCCTCAGGCGCAGGGAGAAGAGATCGGGCGTCTCCACATCAGCGTCCGGTAACTTGCCTGCGGTGCGTGACAGGTGCTCATAGCGGATCCGCAGCCGTTGCACGGCATCACTGTCAGCAGCGTGCGGCAGATCGAAAAGCAACATCGCCAGTTCCAGGCTAGCCCGGGTTTGAGTCGCGGTTAACCGGGCGGTGTGATCCTCCATGGTTTGCTCGAAGGTGACCTCGGTTTGCAGCAGGCTTTCTCGCAGCTGCGCAACGATGTTGGCAGTATTGCGGAACATCTGACTCGACTGATGCATGTCGAGTATCGCCACGCCATTGTTCGCGGCAGTCAGCTGCTGCACCAGTTGATCGAGGGCTTCAAGCTGTTCGACGGTCGCCGCATAGCTTGAACGCAGGGTGTCGGGGGAGCGGGTTGTCAGAAGCTGATCGGTCTGGCGTTCGATCAGCAAGGTACGCTGCAGCATGTCTTGCCCATCTTGCATGCGGACCAGTCGTTCATCCGTCAGCTGGCGGGTGGCATTGTTTGACGTGCGCAAGGCATAGACCGCCGTTGCACCACTCGCCAGGATCAGCAGCGCCAGCGTCAGAAACGCCAGTGTGAACTGTGCGCGTAGCGATTGCGGCAATAGCTGGCGTCCGAGCCGGGAAATAACGTCCAATATCAGGGGTTCCATTGGTGGCGATAGATGTCTCGATAGCCATTGTCAGGGTCGTACTGGAATTTCTTCCCGCCGTCGAAGGCGATATTGTCGGCATTGACCAGGTGAATCGGCGCGACGAAGCCGCTCACCGGCTGACCTGCAAACAGCCGGTTCAATTCATCCATCACTTGCCAGCCATGCAGGTTGAGCGGCTCGGCCACGGTGACGGTCTGGTAGGTTTTTGCCTGTATGCGCAAGAAAGCCGAAGCGCTGCCATCCCCGGCAGACAACAGACTGATGCCGTCGCTGGGTATTGCGGCGTTGGTCAATGAGGCAATCGAGTAGTCGAAATAGATATCGTTGATGGCCAGCGTGTGGGTCCAGCGCTTGCCATAGCGCTGAAGCAGCTCCTTGGTGATCGCCGGCATCTTCTCGCCACTTTCGGAGATCGCGACATCGCGCACTTCCAGCAACGTACATTCCTGACAGGCCCGAATGACGTTTTCCATGGCCTTGGCTTTCGCCATGGCGATGCTGTACTTGGAGTCGGTCAGGATGACCACGCCGGCCTGTCCGTTTGACTGTGCCACTGCCGCCATGGCCGTGAGGCGAGCCACTTCGAGCGGGTCGGTCGTGACGTTCATGGCCACCGGCGTGCCGGCAATCGGCCCGGGTCGTGCCCCGGCGTGCCAGCCAACCACCGGCACATCCCGGTTGGCGAAAAGGGTCAGCGCCGCATTGTTCTCAAGGGCATCGGAGCCGCACAGAATGAGGCCGTCGGGTTTCGCTGCCAGGGCATCGGAAAAGGCCTTTGCGCGCCCGGCCGATGATCCAGCGCCATCGAATATCTTCAGCGTCCAGCCCATCGCCTTGGCTGCCTCGCGAGCGCCCTGAGCGACACCGACAATGCCTCCGTTACGCAAATCTTCTGCGACAAAGGCGATGCTCTTGCCCCGCAGGGCTTGCGGGCCGGATTCAGGGCCGCTCCAGCGAACGGCTTCGAGGGTGGCCCTGGAAACGATTTCCTGCGCTTGAATCACCGTAACCGTGGCGTTTTCGACACCCGCTGTGGTTGGCAGGTTCTGGCCGTATCCGGGAGTTGCCGTGAAAAGACAGAAAACCGTAATTGAAGCCATCCAGAGTGGCCCGGGCCTGATCAGACGGGTTCGATCACCGCCTGTGATGCCGGGTCTGGAGCCGATGGCGCGATCATAGTCTGGCATGGCGTCCCTTTTTGCCAAGAGTGCAGCGTTCACTGTCCGAAAGGATAGTCGGTTCTGCTGTCATCCGGTCTTTTGTGGGTAATGTGCGCGAACTTTAGTCCTGAACATTCAGGAAATGGGGCAGGGTCCATGGCACAAAATGAGGGACGAAGGCCAATTGCATCGTTGACCACATTGAGTGGTTTTACAAGGCTTCGACTGCTGCATCAGTTAAGCCATTTCAGCCGCAACGCAAACCTTGTAGCAGCTGGCGAAGCCTGCGTTCGGCTGCGCAGCAGTCGTAAAACCTGCGTTTGCGGTCTTCCTGAAACACCGCATCGTCTGATTTCACGACTGCTGCGCAGCCGAACGCAGGCTTCGCCAGCTGCTACGGATTGTGTCGTTCCTTAACTGATGTTTCGGCGCAATCCACTGAGCTCAAGCACATCCACGCCTTTACAAAGCACTGTTGTACAAATCCGTCACCAGCATGCAGCCGGGCGCATGGGTGATGCACAGTGGCGGACGTGAAGCTTGCACCACCGATTGAGGCGTCACACCGCACGCCCAGAACACCGGTATTTCATCAGCTTCAATGGGGACGGCATCGCCGTAGTCCGGGGTGTTGAGCGCGTGGATACCGATCAGCGACGGATCGCCGATGTGCACGGGAGCGCCGTGGACGTTGGGCATGCGCGCAGTGATTTGAATGGCCTGGATGGCGGCAGCGGCTTTCATCGGCCGCATGCTCACCACCAGCTTGCCACCGAGGCGAGCGGTGGGGCGCGTGTCGATGTTGGTCTGGTACATGGCGACATTGCGCCCCAGATCGATGTGCTTGAGGGGGATGCCGGCATCCAGCAGCGGTTGTTCGAAGGAGAACGAGCAGCCGATGGCGAAGGCCACCAGGTCATCCTGCCAAAGGTGCTCGATATCCAGCGGTTCATCGCTCAGTTCGCCATCGCGATAGACCCTGTATCGGGGCACATCGTGGCGAATATCAATGGCTGTCCCGAGATTGCGGAAGTACGGATCGCCCGGTTCGGTAATGTCGAGCAACGGGCAGGCTTGACGATTGAGGGTGCAATACCTGAGGAACTCGTTGGCCCAATCACTGGGCAGAATCACGATATTGGCTTGCACCCGGCCTTGGCCCAGGCCGCTGGTGTGACCCTGATAGTGCCCGGCGGCGATGCTTTGGCGCAGGGCGAAAGGGGTGCTGCGCTGCAGTTGTTCGAAGGACGGGGCGGGCTGATTCATCATGGCATCTCGGCAGGTTCGTTGACCCTTTTTAGAAAACCGCGGTGATGCCGTCCAACAAGGAATGTTGTTGCCCCCAGACAACTAAAAGTTATTCAGGGGGCAGTCGGCTGTCGAGGCCCGGAGCCGCCACCATGAGTAACGGACCGACATCCGCAGCGTATTGGCAGACCACCTGGCGACTCATCTCGACGATGTTCTCGATCAGTTCCAGCCCGACCCCAGCGCGCCACGAGGCCACGACATCCAGTTGCGGCAAGCGGGTGCCGGGATCCAGCTGGATCAGTTCGCCGCTGGTCAGGGGTTTGGCCACCAGTGCCGCCGGCAAGGCTCCGATGCCGAAGCCGTCACGAATCAGCCGGGTCATGGCCGACACCGAGTTGACGCAACTGACGCGCGGAGCGCCGATGCCATGGGCGTGCAACAGGTTGAGCACATCCTGATGCGGTCGTGAGTGTTTGACGAAGGTGATGATGCGCTCGCCGGCCATCTCGGTGAGCGAGGCATAAGGCCGGGCATAGATTGAGTTGCTGGCGGCGATCCAGTGCATGGGGTAGTGCGCCAGTTCGAGGTTACGCACGCTTTCGTGGCGGATCAGGTCAGTCTGGAAAACGATGTCCAGATAGCCCTTTTTCAACTGCTCGCAGAGATTGCGCGCGGCGTCGGCAGTGATCTCGATTTCGACGGCGGGGAAGGTCTGCATCAGGGTCGACATAAACGGGCTGAGCCAGGTGTGAATCACCGTATCCATCACGCCGATGCGCACCAGCCCCTGCTGCGGACTGGTGTTGTCCAGCGAGTGTTTCAGTGCGCGCTGAACCTCAAGCATCTGCTCGGCGTAGTCGAGCACCTTGAGACCTTCGGGCGTCAGCGACACCCCGCGTGAATCGCGCACGAACAGGCGCAAGCCCAACTCATCTTCCAGCGCGGCGATCCGGCTGGAGATCGCTGCCTGAGTGCTGAACATTTTCTCGGCGGTCAGGCTGAAGCTTTGCAGGCGGGCGACCCAGACGAAGGTTTCGAGGAATTTGAGGTTCATGGCGGTTCCCTTGGCGCTTATGGCTCTTGTAATGAAGGGGCGAATTGCAATTGTTACTCCAGAGTTCGCCATCGAGGGCATCAAATTTTCTTATGCATAACCTCGTCTTTTTCCCGTTTGACGCCGTTCTGCCCCGACACGAAGAATCCGCTCCACGACGCAGGTCGCTGCGTCCGCTCCCCACGACAACGCCTTCACAAAAAAACAATGAGGCGTGTCCGTCATCTTCGCTTGCTGCCGCAGGAACCTCTTCCATGGGAAAAATCATGACTGTCCACGTGCCTTCAAAAGCGGGTCGCACCCGCCCATTCAATGGGGGTGCCCCGGTTGGCACATTGCTCGGCCTGAGTCTGCTCTGTGCACCGACCGCTCAGGCGGATTTCGTCGCGGACAGTAAAGGCAGCCTGGAAGCGCGCAACTTCTACTTCAACCGTGATTTTCGCCAGGACGGTTCGCGCGACAAGGCCGAGGAATGGGCGCAGGGTTTTCTGTTGCGGATGGAGTCGGGTTACACCGCTGGCATGTTGGGGTTTGGCCTGGATGTTTTGGGCATGGCCGGTTTCAAGCTGGACTCCGGTGGCGGTACGGCGGGGACTAATCTGTTGCCGCCGGATAGGTCCGGCGGCTCGCAGGATCGCTATGGCGAGTTAGGCCTGACAGCGAAAATGCGCGTGTCCAACAGCACCCTGAAATTCGGGACGTTGCAGATCAAGGACCCGGTGGTGAGTTCCAACGATACCCGCCTGTTGCCGAGCACGTTCAAGGGTGGGCTGGTGAATGTGCAGGAAATCGATCGTTTGAAGCTCACGGGCGGTCAACTCACGCAGATCAATTTTGTCGACTCCACCGACTATCAAGACATGACCGCCAACCGCATTGGCGGGCGGAGTGACAAGTTTCAGTTTGCCGGGGCTGACTATCAATGGTTGCCGAACCTGACGACCCAATACCGCTACGGCCAGCTGGAAAACATCTACCAGCAAAATTTCCTCGGGCTTGTGCACGCGCTGGACCTGGGCGCCGGCCAATCGCTCAAGAGCGACGTGCGCTATGCGCGCAGTACCGAAGACGGCAACTTTCGAGATATCGATAACCAGGCCTTCGGTGCGATGTTCACCTATAGCCTGGGCGGCCATGCGTTGGGCTTTGGCTATCAGCGCATGAGCGGCGACGATCCGTTTCCGTATATCGGGCGCAGCGATCCGTACCTGGTCAACTTCGTGCAGATCGGTGACTTCGCCAACATCGACGAACATTCCTGGCAAGCGCGCTACGACTACAACTTTGTCGCCCTCGGTGTGCCGGGGTTGACCTTCATGACGCGCTACATCTCTGGCGACAATGTGCAACGCACTGCGCCGGGTGAAGGCAAGGAATGGGAGCGCAACACCGATATCGCTTACGTGGTGCAGGACGGTTCGTTGAAAGGGCTCGGCCTCAAATGGCGCAACGCGTCAGTGCGCTCGAACTTCGGTAATGACCTGGATGAGAATCGCCTGATCGTCAGCTATACCCTGGCGCTGTGGTAAATACTTGGCGGACTTTATATTCCATTAGGGAATAAGCAAATCGATATTTATTCCTTTTAATATTAGTCTAGGGCGTGCATTTTGAAGGCCTGCACATCCGTGCGGATGTATTCGACATCAGACAGGAAGCCTCATCATGACCATCAAAGCGATCAACGTCCGCAACCAGTTCAAGGGTGTCATCAAGGAAATTGTGACAGGTGAAGTGGTCTCCGAAATCGATGTGCAAACCGCCTCCGGCATTGTCACTTCGGTGATCACCACCCGTTCAGTGCGCGATCTTGAATTGAAAGTGGGGAGCGAGGTGATTGCCTTCGTCAAATCCACCGAAGTCTCGATCGCCAAGCTCTGAAATGGGCAGGGCTTGAATCCGAGGGTTTGCGGGGGCGGCGTCAACCTGACACCTGCTTCCAGTCGAGGGCGAAGCGCGCCAGGTATTTGCGCAGCCGGTCAGCATCATTGGGCTGTGCTTTAGCCTGGCGTGATACGCCAAACAGGCGTCGCCCGGCATCGGACAGGCTATCCGCCTGCCGGCATACGTCGAGTACGGCTTTGAGTTGCAGGCGATCGAACAGGTCCATCTCGACGTTTTCACCGAGTAACCTGTTCAGTCCGTCGTCTGGCTGAGCCAGGCCCCAGGCATAGCGCAGGCGATCAATTTCCTCCTCGACCTGGGCTTCATCGATTCGCCCGCTGTCGGCCAATGTCGCCATGCGGGTGATGGAGGCCGACAGCTCTCGGAAGTTGCCCAGCCAGGCCGCTTCACTGGAGCTGGCAAATGCCAGATAACGACGCCGCGCTTCGAGGTTGAAGCGCGCCATTTGACCTTGTTCCCGGGCATGGCGCTCGAGCTCGAAATCGATATTCGGCTCGATGTCTTCGCGTCGACCGGCCAGGCCGGGCAGGTCGAACGTCCACAGGTTGATCCGCGCATACAAATCTTCGCGAAACAGCCCTTCGGCCACTCGGCTACGCAGGTCCCGGTGGGTACCGGCGATGATCAGGAAGTCGCTTTCCACTTCCTTGTCCGATCCCAAAGGGAAGAACCGTTTTTCTTCAATGGCCTTGAGCAGCATCGCTTGCTCATCCGCGCCCAGCTCACCAATTTCATCGAGAAACAGCATGCCTCCATCGGCCGCTCGCAGCAGGCCGTCGCGGGCGTTTTGTGCGCCGGTGAAAGCGCCCTTGATGTGGCCGAAGAGGGTCGACATGGCGCCGTCACCGCGCAAAGTGGCGCAGTTCACTTCGACAAAGCGGCCCTGCATCTGATGGCGACTGCGCTTGAGCTCATAGATGCGCCGGGCCAGAAAGGATTTGCCGGCGCCGGTCGGGCCGATCAACAGCATGGGCGCTCGTGAGCGCACCGCCACGCGCTCGATCTGCTCGATGGAGCGGTTGAACGCAGCGTTACGGGTGGCGATCCCGGACTTGAGGAAGGCCAGGCCTTCCAGGCGTTTATGGGCGAACCGCGTGGCAATGCGGTCGTAGCGCGACAGGTCGAGGTCGATCAGGGCATGGGTGCCGATGGCGCGCTCTTGCTCCTCCAGCTGACGAGCGGGGGAGGTCTGGATCAGTCGCGCCGGCAGGTAGCGTGCTTCTGTGAGCAGAAACCAGCAAATCTGCGCCACGTGGGTCCCTGTGGTGATGTGGACCAGGTAGTCCTCGTGTTCGGTGTCGAAGCTGTAGGCCGTAGTGAAATCGTGCAGCGCTGCGTACACCTCTTCGAAATCCCACGGGTTACGCAGTGGCATCGGATGCAGGTGCACTTCGGTTTCCGGCGAGACCTGGCGGATATCTTCACGCACGCGCTCCGCCAGGCTGACGTCTCGAGCGTCAACGCCGTGGATCAACTCCAGTCGATGGATCAATACATCCTGTTGCTGGCACAGGCCAACAGTCGGTCGCCAATGACCCCAGCGATTGGCGCCCTTGCCGACTCGGTCGAGGGTGGAACCGATAAAACCGATGGCGACCGTGCGTTTGCCTGACATGTTTATACCAAAAGATAAATAGCGATAGGCAAGGATAGATAATCATCTAGCGGTATGTCTCGATTTGGATCGATAAAATTTACTGTTAGAAAATAAAATGCTTATAAAGCAATGAGATATAAAGTTTTTCGTTTGAAAAAACAAAACTGGCACGTCGACTGCAATACCTCTGGCAACGAACAAGACAACAAAGCGAGACGCCACGATGGCCAACATCAAGCTGTTCAACACCCAACAGGCAGCACTGCCGGCATGCGACTCGCTGAATGCGGCTCAGGCACCGGCTTATGCCTACACAGCCAAACATCAGCTGGCCCAACTGGCAGCGACCGGTTGCCTGAACCAGACCTTTTACGCTTCGGCCGAAAGCCAGCTGGATAACGTGTTGCAACTCGTGGCCGAGCTGGACAGCCTCTACGTCGCCAAGGCCGCCCTTTACGCTCGTAAAAAAGGTCACATGAAAGACATGCCGGCCTTGATGCTCGCAGCCCTGACCGCACAGCGCTCAGCGCTGGTACCAGCGCTGTTCGAACAGGTGGTGGACAGCGGCAAGATGCTGCGCAATTTCGTACAGATTCTGCGCAGCGGAGTAACAGGGCGTAAGTCACTCGGTTCGCAGCCAAAACGGCTGGTACAAAACTGGTTGAACAACGCCAGCGAGCGCCAACTGCTACAGGCATCGATCGGTAACCAGCCATCGTTGGCGGATGTGGTGAAGATGGTTCACCCAAAACCCACCGAAGCCTGGCGTGAAGCGTTTTTCGCCTGGTTGATCGGTAAACCGGTGGATGTTCAGGCACTGCCTGAACTGACACGCTCGTTGTTGGCCTTTCGCAGCGGGGCCAGCCAGGAAGTGCCGCAGGTACCGTTCCAGTTGCTGGGCAACGAGACGCTGACCAAGGAGCAATGGGCGACTCAAGCCCGGAGCATGGGCTGGCAGGCGCTGCGTATGAACCTCAACACCCTGGCGCGTCACGGTGCGTTTCAGGTACCGGGTTGCGCCGAGTATGTGGCGGCACGTCTGGCGGATGCCGACGCGGTGGCCAAGGCGCGGGTTTATCCCTATCAGTTGCTCGCGGCCTACCGAATGACCGGTGATGAGGTGCCGCAGGTGGTGCGAGAAGCGTTGCAGGATGCACTGGAAATGTCGTTGGCCAACGTGCCGGCGCTGCAAGGTTCGGTGATTGTTTGCCCGGATGTTTCGGGATCAATGCACAGTCCGGTGACCGGTTATCGTCAGGGGGCGACCACAGCGGTACGCTGTATTGATGTTGCTGCGCTGCTGGCCGCTGCCGTACTGCGCAAGCAGCCGGCCGCTCGGGTGATGCCGTTTGAAATGCAGGTGGTGGATATTCAGCTCAACCCTCGCGACAGCGTGATGAGCAATGCCGAGAAGTTGGCCGCCATCGGTGGCGGCGGGACAAGCTGTTCCGCGCCGCTGGAGAAACTGGCGAACGCCAGGGCCAAGGTCGATACGCTGATCATGGTCTCGGACAACGAATCCTGGATGGATGCGCGGCGCCGTGGTGCAACCGAAACGATGCGCCAATGGGAGCGGATCAAACAGGTCAACCCGAAGGCGCGACTGGTGTGCATTGATATGCAACCCGGCTTCTGGACCCAGGCGCCAGACCGTGAAGACATCTTGAATGTCGGCGGTTTCAGCGACTCGGTGTTCGACGTGATCGCACAGTTCACCGCCGGCCACTATGGTGCGCAACATTGGGTAAAAGCGATCGAGGCCATGGAGCTTTGATCGATCGCACAGAGAATTGATTTTTTACCGGCGCTGAATGCCGATGGGACTACATCAACGACGTCTCATCAAACCCTTGTCAGCGCCTGTGAAAGGCACGAATGCCGAGTGGCTGTACATCCTAAGACCGGTTAACCCCGGAGCGCGGCAACGCGCAACAGTCACTCATTTTTGTCGTGCCACCTTTTTGGATTTGCCCGGTGAGTGCCGGAGAAACCACAGAACAACGCCGAACAATCGGCCAATAGAAAAGAATCGAAATCATGCAAGCACATACTTACCAACTGCTGGAAGTCGCCAACGGCAAACCGATCAAGCTCTGGACCGAGGGCGTTCCGGTAGAAAACGAAGCCAGACAACAATTGATGAACACCGCCAGGATGCCGTTCATCTTCAAGCATCTGGCGGTGATGCCTGATGTTCACCTGGGCAAGGGCTCGACCATCGGCAGTGTGATTCCCACAGTCGGTGCGATCATCCCGGCCGCTGTTGGGGTGGATATTGGTTGCGGCATGATCGCGGCATGCACGTCGCTGACCGCCAGCGATTTGCCGGACAACCTGCATGGCTTGCGTTGCGCGATCGAGAAAGCGGTGCCCCATGGCCGCACCGGGGGCCGCGGCGGTCGGGACAAGGGCGCCTGGGACAGCGTTCCGCATCAGGCGGACCGGGCCTGGGCGGCACTGGACCCGCGGTTCAAGGCGATCACCGACAAGTACCCGAAACTCGCCAACACCAATAACCGTGGGCACTTGGGCACGCTGGGCAGCGGGAACCACTTCATCGAGGTGTGCCTGGATGAAACCAACCGGGTCTGGTTCATGCTGCACAGCGGTTCCCGTGGTGTTGGCAACGCTATCGGCAACCTGTTCATTCAAATGGCCCAGGCGGATATGCGTCAGCACCTCGCCAATCTGCCGGACCGTGACCTGGCTTACTTTAAAGAGGGCAGCCGGCACTTCAATGACTACGTCGAAGCGGTCGGCTGGGCCCAGGACTTCGCCAGGCAGAACCGTGCGTTGATGATGCAAGCGGTGATTCAGGCGACCCGAAAAGTGATCAGCAAGCCCTTTGAGGTGGCGCTGGAAGCGGTGAACTGCCACCACAACTACGTGCAGAAAGAGCGACATTTTGGTGAGGAAATTCTGGTCACCCGCAAAGGCGCGGTGTCGGCCAAGAAGGGCGAGTTGGGGATTATTCCGGGATCGATGGGCGCCAAAAGCTTCATCGTCCGCGGGCTGGGTAACGAGGATTCATTCTGCTCCTGCAGCCACGGCGCCGGTCGCACCATGAGTCGTACCAAAGCGAAAAGCCTGTTCACCGTCGAAGACCAGATCCGTGCCACCGCCCACGTGGAGTGCCGCAAGGATGCGGCTGTCATCGATGAGATTCCGATGGCCTACAAGGACATCGACCACGTCATGCACGCCCAGCGCGAGCTGGTGGAAGTGCTGCACACCTTGCGTCAGGTGGTGTGCGTAAAAGGATAGAAAAAATGGGCTACATGAGGGAGTTGGAGCACCTGCAAGGCGGACCCTTGCAGCTGACGGACTACGAAACAGGACGATTGCGGCAGATTCTGGATACCCACGACGAAGGCGATGCGCTGATCGCGTTAAGTCGCTTCGGTAGCGGTTATGTTCGGGAAATCGCTGTGGGTGCGCTCGCAGAACATGCATCGGTCGAATCCTTGGCCGCGCTGGTCGAACGTCTGAATGATTGGGTGCCTCAGGTCAGACAGCGGGCAATCACCAGCATCAGGAAATTCCTGGTGCAGGAGCACGCAGGACTGTTGTTACAGGCACTTGCTTCGTTGATGGCGCTGGCCGACAAGGGGCGGGTGGATCATGGCGCCACACTGTCCGAGATTCGTGCAGTGCTCAAAGCGCCGCAGGCTCGGATGGCGGTCGAAGCGACTTTCATGGGTTGCCGCGGCAGAGCCGCGCGATTTCTCTTCGAATTGATGCTTGAGGGGGCGACGGATTCCGCTGCGTTGCTGGAAGTGGCGCTGACCCACGGAGAAATGACTGTGCGCCAGATCGCAGTCGATGCCTGTGCTGTTCTGCCAGCGGCTCAAGCACTGCCGTTGCTCGAGAGCGCCATGAAAACACCCGGTGCCAGTGTGCGAGTGAAGGCATTGCGGGGGTTGTTGACGTTTTCTGCCGATCCGCGTGCACATTTGCGGGCAGCCATGCTGGATGCCTCCGCAGCCATGCGTAGTCTGGCTCTTTGGCCAGCACCGCAATGGGCGCTTGATTGCCGAGAGGTCTTGCTGAAAAGGTTGGCCGAGGCTGCACCTCATTCGAAACGCGAGTGGCTGGGGCTTGTCGGGCTCGCCCGGGAACTCGAAGAGCCGCAAGCGGAATCAATGTTGGTGCTGGCGCTGGCGACGACGTTTCCCGGTGTTCGTTTGCAGGCGTTGGAGGCCCTTGGCGAGAGAGGTTTGGCGCACCAGATCAATGCCCTGAATGACCCTCACGACAAGCTGTTCAAATGCGCAGCTGCCTTGCTCGACAAGCGCCCTTGGCAAGACTTTGACGAGGCCTTGGAGTTTCACTTGAACACACTGTGGCATGAGCTGAGCGATCATCGTCGCAACACGTTGCTGAGACTCAAGCCGTGCTGGCGGCAGTTGGAATACCTGCTTCGGCGCCATGAGCAGGCGCCTGCCGATTCGGCCTACTGGCTTGAACGGATTGGCCGCTGGTGCGCGGCGCAATACACCTTGGTCGATCCACAGACACCCAAGGTTGTTCGCCAAGCGTTGTTACAACGGTTACACGCACTGGAAAGCACGGGTGAGTTGCCTGCGGGCACAATGAGTCGCCTGAATTAAGGATTAAGGAGCAATGGACATGACCTGTGAAGAGCGCCACCCGCTCAGCGGAGCAATGCGCGAGCGGGTGCTTGATGAGTTGGCGCGCATAGAACGCGAGCGTAACGTCACCGTACTTTACGCCTGCGAATCCGGTAGTCGGGCCTGGGGTTTCGCCTCGACCGACAGCGATTACGACGTACGTTTCGTGTATGTGGAGAAGCCCGACTGGTTCGTCCAGGTTGATACAGCGCGGGATGTGATCGAGCGCCCGCTGGACGATGAACTCGATGTCAGCGGCTGGGAGTTGCGCAAGACCCTGGGATTGTTGCGCAAATCCAACCCGACCTTGCTGGAGTGGCTGGATTCACCGTTGGTGTATCGCAGCGAATCCGCTGCGACTTTGCGTCTGCGTGCGTTGGCCGAAGCGTTCTACAGTCCGCCGGCCGCACGTAACCATTACCTGTCGATGGCGAAGAAGAACTTTCGTGGCTACCTGCAAGGCGACAGCGTTCGCTTCAAGAAGTACTTCTACGTGCTACGGCCGTTGCTGGCCGTGCGTTGGATCGATCAAGGTCTGGGTCGCCCGCCGATGACGTTCGCCGATCTGCTGAACACCGTAGATGACTCGTCGTTGCTGGATGAAGTCGCGGAACTGCTGGTGCTCAAACGCAACGCCGATGAAAGCGCATACGGCCCAAGGCGCCACGCATTACACGCGTTTATCGCCGCAGAATTGGAGCGTGATGTACCCAAACTGCCGCGCACTCAGGAAAACTCGCGATTGCTGGACGACTACTTGAGAGAGACCGTCAAGCACTACGCCTAAGGATGAAGATGAAACAGGAAGTAATTGAACTGGACGGCGCCATTGGCGGTGGTCAGGTGTTGCGCAGCGCTTTAAGCCTGTCGATGGTGACCGGTCGCGCGCTGCAAATTAAGAACATTCGAGCCAGGCGCAGTCGACCCGGATTGCTGCGTCAGCACCTGACCGCCGTACTGGCGGCGACCCAGGTTTGCGGTGCGAACGTGCAGGGTGCTGAGTTGGGTTCGCAACGCGTGTCCTTCGAGCCGGGACCGATTCGCGGCGGGGATTTCAGCTTTGCTATTGGCACCGCTGGAAGCTGCACGCTGGTGCTGCAGACGCTGTTGCCAGCCTTGTTGCTGGCGCCTGAAGCCAGTCGCGTGCGGATTTCGGGCGGCACTCATAATTCGATGGCACCGCCCACTGACTTTCTGCAACTGGCCTGGTTGCCACAACTGCGGCGCATGGGCGCCAGGGTTGAATTGCAGCTGGTGCGCCATGGGTTTGTGCCAGCGGGGGGCGGTGAGGTCGAGGCGTTTATTCAGCCGTCGACCCTGACTCCGTTGCACCTGCTGGAGCGTGGTGCCTTGCTCTCGAAACGCGCTTGTGCGCTGATCGCGGGCATTGCACCGAATGTGGCTGAACGTGAACTGAGTCAGGTCGCCAAACGGTTAGACATGGCGCAAGACGAATTGCAGTGTGTCGCCCTCGATCAGGACCGTGGACCGGGTAACGTCCTGCTGCTGGAATACGCTTTTGAGCACGTCACTGAAGTGTTCAGCGCATTTGGCCAAGCGGCCCTTCGCGCAGAAAAGGTCGCCGATGGCGCGATCAATCAGGTGGCGGACTGGCTCAATAGCGAGGCAGCCGTGGCCGAACACCTGGCCGATCAATTGCTGTTGCCCATGGCGCTGGCGGGCGGTGGAAGCTTCACCACACCGCGAATAACCGAGCATCTGCAAAGCAATATCGCGGTGATTGAACGCTTCCTGCCGATGACAATCGATTGCCAGGAGGCGGGGCCCAACAGGATCAGGGTTGAGTGCAAGCGTTCTACTCAGTGAACGGGCAACAACTGGCGACCACTATATGAATGAGTGACTGATATGACCCCATCTTCAGGATTGGCAGGGCAGGCGACAACCGCTTCCCCTGCGCTTGCAACCAGTGCCGTCAAGGCCAACACCCGCATGCTGGCGATCGACGCCCTGCGCGGCTTCGTCATGCTGTTGATGCTGATCGACCATGTGCGCGAAACCTTTCTGCTGCACCGTCAGGTCACCGACCCGATCGATGCGTTGAGCGTCACGCCGGACCTGTACTTCACCCGCATGCTCAGCGAGATCTGCGCGCCTGCGTTCATCTTCCTCACCGGTTTGTCGGCCTGGCTCTACAGCCAGAAACACACGGCGAAAGAAACCTCGGTGTTCCTGCTCAAGCGCGGGTTGTTCCTGGTGTTTCTCGAAGTCACCTTCGTGTGCTTTGCCTGGAACGCCGAGTTCCCGCCCAAGACCCTGTGGCTGCAGGTGATCTGGTGCATCGGCATCTGCATGATCGTGCTCGCCGGGTTGCTGCACTTCAAACGCAGTTGGCTGATCGTGCTCGGGGTAGCCATTGTCGCCGGGCACAACCTGCTCGATGGCGTGACCGTGGGGCCGGAGTCGCCGTTCTTTGTGCCGTGGTCGATCCTGCATCAGCGGGTGTTCATCGACATCACCGAATTCACCCGGGCCCGCACCACTTACCCGGTATTGCCCTGGATTGGCGTGATCCTGCTGGGGTGGGGGATCGGGCCGTGGTTCGGCAAGGACATGGACCCGGCCGAGCGGATTTCCCGTCTGCTCAAACTGGGCGCCGGACTGCTGGTGGCGTTCGTGTTCATTCGCTACTTGAACGTCTATGGCGAGAAACCCTGGGTGCAGACCGGTGACTCGTTGCGCACCTTCATGAGTTTCATGAGCGCCAGGAAGTACCCGCCCTCGCTGATGTTCCTGATGCCGACGATTGGCCTTTCGCTGATCTTGCTGGCGCTGTTCGAGAAGCTGCAGGATCGCTGGTCCACCGCGACCCTGGCGATTTACGGCGGGGCGCCGATGTTTTTCTATTTGCTGCACTTGTACGTACTCAAGGCCATGTACCTGGTGGCGGTCGCGATCTGGGGCGCCAATCAGGGTGCCTACTATGGCTTCGACAACCTGCCCACGGTGTGGCTGTGGAGTGTGATCCTCGGGGTGTTGCTGTTCTTCCCGACGCGCTGGTTCGCCAACCTCAAACAGCGCCGCCGCGATATCGCGATCCTCAAATACCTCTGAGGTGTGCACTTTTATAAGGCCGCGCAACACACCTCTGCACTATGCGAAGGCAAATATCGGGCTTTCATGGGCGCCCGTGGTCAACGTTTACTGGCGCAAGGACTGCCAATGGCTGGCTGGCACAAAGTCTGCAAGACACTGTTCAGGCCCACTGTGAATGCAGTCGAGTGGGCAGCCCCCTCGGTCAACGACGATCGATTGACCGAACAGGTCGCGGGCAACATCGGTGGATCCGGCATAGATGCCTGACTTAGCACCGTAAACGAACAGGCAAAGACGCCTGGAACCGCAAGGTTTCAGGCGTTTTTTTTGCTTTTTGAACAGCTATCGACGGGTGTCTCTTATGAATTCCAATGTTGCCACTTTGAACAAGCTGCAAACGCTGATCGTGATCGGCAATGGCATGGTCGGACATCATTGTGTCGAACAGCTGATCGAACGCGGTGCCCTTGATCAGTATCGGCTGCACGTGTTCAGCGAGGAGCCGATGCGTGCCTACGACCGCGTGCACCTTTCCGAGTATTTCTCCGGCCGTGATGCCGAGTCGCTGGCCCTCGGTGAAGCCTCGCTGTATCAGACCCCGGGCGTCACGCTGCATCTGGGGGTGCCGGTCCTGGAAATCGACCGCGCCCGCCGTCAGGTGATCACTGCGCAAGGCTGTGTCTCTTACGACAAATTGGTGCTGGCCACCGGGTCCTATCCGTTTGTGCCGCCGATCGAAGGCGCCGAGGGCGATTCGCGGCTGGTGTATCGCACCCTTGAAGACCTCGACGCCATTCGTGCCGCGGCAAGCAACGCCCGACGCGGTGTGGTGGTCGGCGGTGGTTTGCTCGGTCTGGAAGCGGCCAACGCCCTGAAAACCCTGGGGCTGGAAGCCCACGTGGTGGAATTTGCCCCGCGCCTGATGCCGGTGCAGTTGGACGAGTACGGTGGTCTGGCGCTCAAGGCGCAGATCGAACGACTCGGCGTCGGTGTGCACCTGTCGCGCGGTACGCAATCGATCAGCGCAGGCGAGGAATACCGCTACCGGATGAATTTCGCCAATGACGAATTCCTTGAAACCGACCTGATCGTGTTCTCTGCCGGTATCCGTGCGCAAGACGCACTGGCCCGTCAGTGTTCGCTGGAAGTCGGCCCGCGCGGCGGTGTGGTGATTGACGACCAATGCCAGAGCAGCGATCCGAACATCTATGCGATCGGCGAATGTGCCGCGTGGAACGGCAGCATTTTTGGCCTGGTCGCCCCGGGCTACCAAATGGCGCGCGGTGTCGCCGCACTGCTGTGCAACGAAACCGCCGAGCCGTTCATGGGCGCGGACATGTCGACCAAGCTCAAACTGCTGGGCGTCGATGTCGGCTCCATCGGCGACGCCCACGGCAGCACGCCGGGCGCGCGCAGTTATCAGTTCATCGACGAAACCACGGCCAGCTATCGTCGCCTGGTGGTGGACGCGACGGGCAAGCATGTACTCGGTGCGGTGTTGGTCGGTGACAACAGCTATTACGACACGCTGCTGCAATACATGCAGAACGCGATTGCGCTGCCGGCGGAACCCGCCAGCCTGATTCTGCCGTCGTCCGAAGGCGCGCCGATCCTGGGCCCGGGCGCGTTGCCCGAAGCGGCCACGGTGTGCTCGTGCCACAACGTCACCAAGGGCTCCATTTGCTCGGCCATCGACGGTGGCTGCACCGACCTCGGCCTGCTCAAGTCTCAGACCAAAGCCTGCACCGGTTGCGGTGGTTGTGCCGGGCTGCTCAAGCAGGTGTTCGAACATGAGTTGATTGCCCGTGGCGTCAGCGTCGACAAGAGCCTGTGCGAACACTTCGCCTATACCCGCCAAGAGCTTTATGCGCTGGTGCGGGTAGAAGGGGTGATCACTTTCGAAGAACTGCTGGCCAAGCATGGCCGTGGCCACACCGGTTGCGACGTGTGCAAACCGGCGGTGGGCTCGATCCTCGCGTCGTGCTGGAACCAGCCGATCATGGACGCCTCACTGGTGCCGCTGCAGGACACCAACGACACCTTCATGGCCAACATGCAGAAAAACGGCACCTATTCGGTGGTACCGCGCATCCCCGGTGGCGAAATCACCGCCGACAAACTGATCGCGATTGGTGTGGTGGCGAAGAAATACGACCTCTACACCAAAATCACCGGTGGCCAGCGTATCGACCTGTTTGGCGCGCAGTTGCATGAATTGCCGGACATCTGGGCCGAGCTGATTGAAGCCGGTTTCGAAACCGGGCATGCCTACGGCAAATCGACCCGCACGGTGAAGTCGTGTGTGGGCAGCACCTGGTGCCGGTATGGCGTGCAAGACAGCGTGCAAATGGCCCTGACCATCGAGGACCGCTACAAGGGCCTGCGTTCGCCGCACAAGCTCAAGTTCGCGGTGTCCGGTTGCACCCGTGAGTGTGCCGAGGCCCAGAGCAAAGACGTTGGCGTGATCGCTACCGAGAAAGGCTGGAACCTTTACATCGCCGGCAACGGCGGCATGCGTCCGCGCCATGCCGAACTGTTCGCCACCGACCTCGACGATGAAACCCTGATCCGCTACATCGACCGCTTCCTGATGTTCTACATCCGCACCGCCGACAAATTGCAGCGTACCTCGGTGTGGCGCGAAAGCCTGGAGGGCGGCCTCGATTACCTCAAGGACGTGATCATCAACGACAGCCTCGGACTGGGTGAAGAGCTCGAATCGCAGATGCAACTGGTGGTCAACCGCTATGAATGCGAGTGGGCCAACGCCCTCAAAGACCCGGAAAAACTCAAGCGCTTCCGTACCTTCGTCAACGATAAACGCCCGGACCCGGACATCCACTTTGTCCAGGAACGCGGCCAGCGGCGCCCGATCATGGCCGCGGAACTCAACCTTATCCCTGTTATCGAGGAGATTGTCTGATGAGCCAGTCCAATACCCAACGCATCGATTCCCTGGAAAACACCGAGGCCTGGCAAACGGTGTGCGAGCAACAGGACCTGGTCAGCAACTCCGGCGTCGTCGTCTGGCTCGACGGCGCGCAAGTGGCGCTGTTCTACTTGCCAGGTGCCGAGGGTCGGACCCTCTACGCCATCGACAACCATGACCCACAATCCGGGGCGAATGTGATCGGTCGCGGGTTGGTGGGTAGCATCAAGGGGGATCTGGTGGTTGCATCGCCGATCTACAAACAGCATTTCCGCCTTGAGGACGGTAGTTGCCTGGAGTACCCGCAACAGCGTCTGCGTGTCTGGCCCGTGCGGTTGAACAGCGGCGTGGTGGAAGTCGGGGTGGCTTGAGCCTGTTCAACAGCATCGCGTATTCGCATCGGAGGCATTTATGAAAACAGCCGCACAATTGCTGAAACTCAAGGTCGTGCAAAACCGTCAGGTGCATAGCATCGCGCCGGATGAAATGGTGCTTGAAGCGCTGAGGATCATGGCCGAAAAGAACGTGGGCGCGCTTCCGGTGATCGAGGCCGGGCAGGTGGTCGGCGTGATCAGTGAGCGCGACTATGCGCGCAAGGTCGTGCTGCAGGGGCGCTCTTCGGTTGGTACGCCGGTGCGCGACATCATGAGTGCGCCTGTGGTGACCGCGGACAGTCAGCAGAGTATTGAGCGTTGCATGGCGGTTATGACTGACAGCCATCTGCGTCATCTGCCGGTGATGGAGGGTGGCGAACTGATGGGGCTGTTATCGATTGGGGATCTGGTCAAGGAAGCTATCGTTGAGCAGGCGGATTTGATTCGGCAGCTGGAGCATTACATTCGCGGGCACTAGACCGGTCAGCGCCACTAAGGTTGGAGTACATATCCGTTTGTGCGGTGTTGGCTGATTACGGTTTCGCTCTTACAGCGACTCACTTTTCCAAACGCCGAAAAGTAAGCAAAAGGCTTTGCCCCTCCATTCGGTGCCTCGCTTAGGCTCGGCATGCCCTCACTCCGGCATTGCTCCGGGGGCCCGCCGCCATCGGCCATCCATGGCCGGGGGCGGCTACCGCGGCATCCTTGCCGCGGTGCCCCCCTGCGCAACGCCTGCGTTCGGCCTCTGGGAAAGGGGCAACAGATCAAAATCAAAAGCCACAGCCACAGC
>NZ_FYDJ01000044.1 GCF_900187425.1 Pseudomonas sp. Irchel s3h14 | reverse complement strand
GCTTGCTCACGGCTGTACGGATGCGTCCACTCGCCGACGATTTCCGCCGCGGTGTGCGGGGCGTTTTTCAGCGGGTTGTCGTCCTTGTCCAGGGTGCCGTTTTCCACTGCGCGGATTTCTTCGCGGATGCGGATCATGGCGTCGCAGAAACGGTCCAGTTCTTCTTTGGATTCGCTTTCGGTCGGCTCGATCATCAGCGTGCCGGCGACCGGGAACGACATGGTCGGGGCGTGGAAGCCGAAGTCGATCAGGCGCTTGGCGACGTCATCGACACTGATGCCGCTGCTGTCTTTCAGTGGACGCAGGTCGAGGATGCATTCGTGCGCCACCAGGCCGTTGCTGCCGGTGTAGAGCACCGGGTAGTGCTCTTCGAGGCGACGGGAAATGTAGTTGGCATTGAGGATCGCCAGTTGCGAAGCACGTTTGAGGCCCGCGCCACCCATCATCCGAATGTACATCCAGGTGATCGGCAGAATGCTCGCGCTGCCGAACGGTGCGGCGCAGACCGCGCCTTGCTTGCGTTCCATCTGCGCGTGGCCCGGCAGGAACGGCGTCAGGTGCGACTTGACGCCAATCGGGCCGACGCCCGGGCCGCCACCGCCGTGGGGGATGCAGAAGGTTTTGTGCAGGTTCAGGTGCGACACGTCGCCGCCGAACTTGCCCGGGGCGCAGAGGCCGACCATCGCGTTCATGTTGGCGCCGTCGATGTACACCTGGCCGCCGTGGTCATGAATGATGCCGCAGATTTCGCGGATGCCTTCTTCGAACACGCCGTGGGTCGACGGGTAGGTGATCATCAGCGCGGCGAGGTGTTCGCGGTGCTCGATGGCCTTGGCCCGCAGGTCTTCGATGTCGACGTTGCCACGGGCATCGCAGGCGGTGACGACCACGCGCATGCCGGCCATGTTGGCGGTGGCCGGGTTGGTGCCGTGGGCCGACGAGGGGATCAGGCAGATGTCGCGACGGTCTTCGCCACGGCTCTGGTGATAGGCGCGGATTGCCAGCAGACCGGCGTATTCACCCTGCGAACCGGCGTTCGGTTGCAGCGAGATTGCGTCGTAACCGGTGGCGGCGCAGAGCATCGCTTCCAGTTCGTCGGTCAGCTGCTGATAGCCGGCGCTTTGCTCGGCCGGGGCGAACGGGTGCAGGGCACCAAATTCAGCCCAGGTCACCGGGATCATTTCGCTGGCGGCGTTGAGTTTCATGGTGCAGGAACCCAGCGGGATCATGGTGCGATCCAGCGCCAGGTCCTTGTCGGCCAGTTTGCGCAGGTAGCGCATCAGCTCGGTTTCCGAGTGATAACGGTTGAACACCGGGTGGCTGAGGATTGGCGACTGGCGCACCAATTCGGCCGGGATCGTGCTTTGGACGGTTGCAGCCAATGCCGCGAAATCCGGCAGGGTTTGGCCGTCGGCCAGCAAGGCCCACAGGGTTTTCACATCGGCTTGCGAGGTGGTTTCGTCGAGGGACAGGCCCAGACGTTCGCCATCGACCACGCGCAGGTTGATCTGCTGGGTGCGCGCCTGATCGTGCAACGCGGCGGTTTGCGCGCCGGTCTTGATCGTCAGCGTGTCGAAGAAGCTGGCTTGCTCGACTTGCAAACCGAGAGCGCTCAAGCCTTGGGCCAGAATCGCGGTCAGGTGATGCACGCGGTTGGCGATCTGGGTCAAGCCTTTCGGGCCGTGGTACACGGCGTACATGCTGGCGATGTTGGCCAGCAAGACCTGCGCGGTGCAGATGTTGCTGGTGGCCTTTTCGCGGCGAATGTGTTGCTCGCGGGTCTGCATCGCCAGGCGCAGGGCCGGCTTGCCGAAGCGGTCCACGGAGACACCGACCAGACGGCCCGGCATGTCACGCTTGAACGCATCCTTGGTGGAGAAGTAGGCCGCATGCGGGCCACCGAAGCCCAGCGGCACGCCGAAGCGTTGTGCGCTGCCGATGGCCACGTCGGCGCCGAACTCGCCCGGCGGGGTGAGCACGGTCAGGGCCAGCAGGTCAGCGGCGACCGCCACCAAGGCGTTGGCGGCGTGGAAGCGTTCGGTCAGCTCGCGGTAATCGAACAGGTCACCGTTGCTCGCCGGGTATTGCAGCAGGGCGCCGAAGAACGGCGTCACGTCGCTCAGTTCACGCTCGTCGCCGACCACCACGTCGATGCCCAACGGCTCGGCCCGGGTGCGCAGCACGTCGAGGGTTTGCGGGTGGCAATGGCTGGAGGCGAAGAACGCGTGGCTGCCCTTGTTCTTGCTCAGGCGTTTGCAGAAGGTCATCGCTTCGGCCGCAGCGGTGGCTTCATCCAGCAGCGACGCGTTGGCGATCGGCAGGCCGGTGAGGTCGCTGATCAGGGTCTGGAAATTCAGCAGCGCTTCGAGACGGCCCTGGGAAATTTCCGGCTGGTACGGGGTGTAGGCGGTGTACCAGGCCGGGTTTTCCAGCAGGTTGCGCAGGATCGGCGACGGCGTGTGCGTGCCGTAGTAGCCCTGGCCGATGTAGGTCTTGAACAGCTGGTTGTTGCCGGCGATGGACTTGATCAAGGCCAGGGCATCGGCTTCGCTCAGGCC
>NZ_FYDJ01000002.1 GCF_900187425.1 Pseudomonas sp. Irchel s3h14 | reverse complement strand
GATATCATTACGGGCAAGAAGACCGTGCTGAGCTACCTGCTCAAACCAATTATTCGCGCCCGCGCCGAAGCGCTGCACGAGCGGTAATTTTATTTTTGGGGCTGATGGCCTCTTCGCGAGCAAGCCCAAAAGGCAACACACCTCAAAAGCCATATCGTTATTCGCTAACGGTATTTAAATTTTAGTTCTTATATCTATAAAGTCATTTTCCTGCGTACCTGCCGACCAATCGGCGCGCCGCACGACACGAACCAACACGGGACTTCCGTGAGTTTCTTGATCGACGCGCGCGCCTTTGAGCGTGCCGTGCGTGGGAGTGATTTATGTCTGCAGCAACGGCTTCCCCAAGCGCCGCGAACATCGCGTCGCAAACCTTCGACATCCGCCCGTTCAGTGGCGCCGTCGGTGCCGAAATCATCGGCCTAGACTTGTCCCGCCCGATCAATGATCAGGACTTCGCCCGCATCCACCGCGCGCACCTGGATCATCACGTCGTGGTGTTCCGCGAACAGCGCATTACCCCCGAGCAGCACATCGCCTTCAGCCGTCGTTTTGGCGTGTTGCAGATTCATGTGCTCAAGCAATTCCTGCTGGCCGGGCATCCGGAAATTCTCATCGTTTCCAACATCATCGAAAACGGCCAATCCATCGGCCTCGGTGACGCCGGCAAGTTCTGGCATTCCGACCTTTCCTATAAAGAACTGCCAAGCCTGGGCTCAATGCTGCACGCCCAGGAGCTGCCGTCCGAAGGCGGCGACACTCTGTTCGCCGATATGCACAAAGCCTGGGACAACCTGCCCGAAGCGTTGCGTAAAGCCGTCGAAGGGCGCTCGGCGGCGCACTCCTATACGGCGCGCTACAGCGAGACCAAATTCGAAGGCAACTGGCGTCCGACGCTGACGCCGGAACAACTGGCGCAGGTCGCTGAAGTGGTTCACCCGATTGTGCGTACCCACCCGGAAAACGGCCGTAAGGCGTTGTTCGTCAGCGAGGGTTTCACCACCCGCATCGTTGGCTTGCCGGAAGACGAGAGCAAGCAACTGCTCGAC
The DNA here is from genome assembly GCF_900187425.1 of Pseudomonas sp. Irchel s3h14. Classification (GTDB taxonomy): domain Bacteria; phylum Pseudomonadota; class Gammaproteobacteria; order Pseudomonadales; family Pseudomonadaceae; genus Aquipseudomonas. The sequence goes on along the minus strand of NZ_FYDJ01000002.1, from coordinate 658,388 downwards.
GAGCTCTACGCCCACAGCGTGCTGCCGCAAAACATCTATCGCCATCAATGGCAGGCCCACGACCTGGTGTTCTGGGACAACCGTTCGCTGATCCATCTCGCCGCCGGATGCCCAAGCTACCTGCGCCGCAAGTTGTATCGCACCACCATCCAGGGCGACGCGCCTTTCTGATTTGTCGGAGAAACTCTCATGTCCAAACGTCTTCCATTTGCACCGCTGGCTGCGGCCATCGGCCTGGGTTTCAGCTTGATCGCCGGCAGCCTGGTGGCGCCGACCGTGGCCCACGCTGAAGGTGAAATCCGTATCGCCGAGCAGTTCGGCATTGTTTATCTGTTGCTCAATGTGGTGCGCGATCAAAACCTGATCGAGAAGTACGGCAAGCAGGAAGGCATCGACATCAAGGTCGACTGGACCCAGCTCTCCGGTGGGGCGGCGGTCAACGATGCGTTGCTCTCTGGTTCCATTGATATCGCCGGTGCTGGCGTCGGTCCGCTGCTGACCATCTGGGACCGCACTCACGGCAAGCAGAACGTCAAAGCCGTCGCCTCCCTCGGCAACTTCCCGTACTACCTGGTGAGCAATAATCCCAAGGTCAAAACCATCGCTGACTTCACCGAGAAGGACCGCATCGCGGTGCCGGCGGTCGGCGTGTCGGTGCAGTCGCGCATCCTGCAATACGCAGCCGCCAAGCAGTGGGGCGACAAGGAATTCAATCGCCTCGACAAGTACACCATCGCCGTTCCACACCCCGACGCCACAGCGGCGCTGATTGCCGGCGGCACTGAGTTGACCGGGCACTTTTCCAACCCGCCGTTCCAGGATCAAGAGCTGGCCAACCCTAACGTCCACGTTGTGCTGAATTCCAATGACGTGCTCGGCCCGAACTCGCCGACGGTGCTGTTCGCCACCGAGAAATTCCGCGACGAGAACCCGAAAACCTACAAGGCGTTCGTCCAGGCGTTGACTGAGGCGGCCGAGTTTGCCCAGAACGATAAAGGCGCAGCGGCGGACACATACATCCGCGTCACCAAGGCCAAAATCGACCGCGCTGCGCTGCTGAAAATCATCGATAACCCGCAGTTCGAATTCAGCGTCACGCCGAAAAACACTTACCCGCTGGCCGAGTTCCTCTACCGTGTCGGCGCGATCAAAAACAAACCGGACTCGTGGAAGGACTACTTCTTCCAGGACGCCAAACCGCTGCAAGGGAGCTGACCGAGATGAACGCCCCCTTGCAAGGCCACACGGTCAGCAAACCGATCGCGGCAGCCCAAGCGCTGCTGTCGGTCGACAACGTCAGCCTCGAATACCGCACGCCTCAGCGGGTGGTTCGAGCGACCCATCAGGTCAGTTTTGAAATCGATCCGGCGGACCGCTTTGTGCTGCTCGGTCCGTCCGGTTGCGGCAAATCAACGTTGCTCAAGGCGGTCGCCGGGTTTATCCAGCCGTGTGAAGGCGAGATTCGTCTTCAGGGGCAAACCGTTCATGCCCCGGGGCCGGACCGGATCGTGGTGTTCCAGGAATTCGATCAACTGCCGCCGTGGAAAACCGTCAAACAGAACGTGATGTTTCCGCTGCTTGCCTCGAAAACCCTGAAGCGCAAAGAAGCCGAGGAACGAGCGCTGCACTATCTGGACAAGGTTGGTCTGGCGGCGTTTGCCGATGCCTACCCGCATACCTTGTCCGGCGGCATGAAAGCGCGGGTGGCGATTGCTCGTGCGTTGGCCATGCAGCCGAAAATCCTCTTGATGGACGAACCCTTCGCCGCCCTCGACGCGCTGACTCGCCGCAAGATGCAGGAAGAATTGCTGCTGCTCTGGGAAGAAGTGCGTTTCACGTTGCTGTTCGTCACGCACTCCATCGAAGAAGCGCTGGTGGTGGGTAATCGAATCCTGCTGCTGTCGCCGCATCCGGGGCGAGTACGGGCGGAAGTCCACAGCCATCAATACGACTTGCACAGCCTCGGCGGCGTGGCCTTTCAGGAGTCGGCGCGGCGCATTCATCGGTTGTTGTTCGATGAAGGTCAGTCCCCGAAAACCGAGCGGGAGCTGGATTTCTCCGACATCCGCATCGCTTATTGAGCCATTGAGAGGAGTGCCCGATGAGCCTTTTATCATCCCCGCGTGAAGAGTTTGAAACGGTGTTGCAGCCGCTGACGAGCGTGCCGCTGGAACGTGAACTGCCGCTGGGTCAGCGCCTGTGGCAACAAGGCTGGTTACGCAAAAGCCTGATCCTGATTTTGCTCGCGGTCCTGTGGGAGGTGGTTGCCCGTGTTCAGAACAACGACCTGCTGCTGCCGAGTTTTCTGCAAACCGGGAGCGCGCTGTACGACGGTTTGCTCAGTGGCGAGTTGCTGGGCAAAGTGTGGATTTCCCTGGTGGTGTTGCTCAAGGGTTACCTGATCGGCATCGTGCTGGCGTTTGCCCTGACCACGCTGGCGGTGTCGACGCAGTTTGGCCGCGACCTGTTGAGTACGTTGACCTCGATGTTCAACCCTCTGCCGGCGATTGCGCTGTTGCCGTTGGCGCTGCTGTGGTTCGGTCTGGGGCAGAACAGCCTCATTTTTGTGTTGGTGCATTCGGTGCTCTGGGCATTGGCGTTGAACACTTATGCCGGGTTCCTTGGTGTCTCGGAAACCTTGCGTATGGCCGGGCGCAATTACGGCCTCAAAGGCATGCGCTTCGTGCTGTTCATCCTGATTCCGGCAGCGCTGCCATCGATTCTCGCCGGGCTGAAAATTGGCTGGGCCTTTGCCTGGCGCACGCTGATCGCCGCTGAATTGGTGTTCGGCGCCACCAGTGGCAAGGGCGGCTTGGGCTGGTACATCTTCCAGAACCGCAATGAACTGTACACCGACAAGGTGTTTGCCGGGTTGGCGGTGGTGATCCTGATCGGCTTGCTGGTGGAAAACCTGGTGTTCAGCACGTTGGAGCGGGTCACGGTGAAGCGTTGGGGGATGCAGCGCTAAATTCTGCGGTGTCTGGTCTGGCCCCTTCGCGAGCAAGTCGAAGGGGCCAGACCTGTCAACACCCAACCAAAGGATGTTTGTTAGTATTGCGTCTGCATCAATCCAGATCAGACACGAGTGCTCAGCATGCAACTCCCGGACATGAACTTGTTGGTCGCCCTCGACGCCTTGCTCGACGAGGGCAGTGTGGTGGGCGCCGCGCGGCGGATGAACCTCAGTCCGGCGGCGATGAGCCGGACGCTGACGCGCATTCGCGAGGCCCTAGGCGATCCGATTCTGGTGCGCGCCGGTCGCGGTTTGGTGCCGACGCCCAAGGCGCTGGCGTTGCGCGAGCAGGTGCGTGACGTGGTGGAGCAGGCCGCGCTGTTGTTTCGCTCGGCTGATGCGGTGGAGCTGGGCACGTTGCGCCGTCGGTTCAGCATTCGCGCCAATGACTTTTTCGTCGGTGTTTACGGCGGAAAGCTGTTCGACACCCTGGATCGCCAGGCGCCGCACTGCGAACTGCGCTTCGTGCCGGAAGGCGATGGCGATGATGAGGCGCTGCGCGAAGGGCGGATCGATTTGAGCATCAGTAATACCCGGCCGTTGACCCCGGAAGTGAAGATCCAGAACCTGTTCTCTACCCACTTCGTGGGCCTGGTTCGTGAAGACCATCCGCTGTTCGATGAAGAGATCACGGCCGAACGTTTCGCCGGGTTTTCCCATATCAGCATGTCCCGCCGCGGCATCGCCCGTGGCCCGATTGATACCGCGCTCAATGCGTTGGGGCTGGAGCGGCGGGTAGCGGTGATTGCGCCGAGTTTCCATGCGGCGATGTTTGCCTTGCCTGATTCCGATTTGATTCTGCCGGTGCCCAAGGAGGCATTGCTGAGCGTCCAGCGCCTGGGCCTGAAGTTGCGGTCCTTCACGCTGCCGATTCCGCTGCCGACCATTATGCTGACCCAGTCCTGGCACCCACGTTTCGACAAGGATCCGGCCCATCGCTGGCTGCGCGAAACCCTCAAGGCCTGTTGCGACGAGACGTGGCTGGCCGCACAACCCACCTGAGATTGATCACAAGATCGTTCCCACGCTCTGCGTGGGAATGCCTCTAGGGACGCTCCGCGTTCCAGCTCGCGAAAGGGACGCGGAGCGTCCCGGGCTGCATTCCCACGCAGAGCGTGGGAACGATCAATTACTGCATGGGACGCACTTATAAGCTGCCAATAAGTCAATTTTCGTAAGGTCCCGCGCTTCTTAAAATGCTTCGGTATTCAAACCCCGGAGCTTGCAGTCATGACTTCCCTCACGGTCACGGCACCTCTCGCCGCGGCCAGCCCGGCTGCCGTCACGCCACCGGTCTTTGGTCCGCGGATCATCATCGGCCTGGTGGGTGTGTTGTTGGCGGTGCTGGTGTCGGGCCTGAACGAGATGGTGACCAAGGTCGCCCTCGCCGACATTCGCGGCGCGTTGGCCATCGGCTACGACGAAGGCACCTGGCTGGTTGCCAGTTACACCGCAACCTCGGTGGCCGCCATGGCCTTCGCGCCGTGGTGCTCGGTGACGTTCTCGCTGCGACGGTTCACCCTCTGCGCCATCAGCGCATTCACCCTGTTGGGCGTGTTGTGCCCGCTCGCTCCAAACTACGAAAGCCTGCTGGTCATGCGCACCTTGCAAGGCCTGGCGGGCGGTGCTTTGCCGCCGATGCTGATGACCGTCGCGCTGCGCTTTTTGCCGGCCAACGTGAAGCTTTATGGTCTGGCCGGTTATGCCCTGACCGCGACGTTCGGCCCAGGCCTCGGCACGCCACTGGCCGGGTTGTGGACCGAACACGTCGGATGGCAGTGGACCTTCTGGCAAATCATCGTGCCGTGCCTGATCGCCATGGTCGCGGTGGCGTATGGCTTACCCCAGGACCCACTGCGCCTGGAGCGCTTCAAACAATTCAACTGGCGCGGCTTGCTGCTGGGGTTTCCGGCGATCTGCATGCTGGTGATCGGCATTTTGCAAGGCAATCGGCTGGACTGGTTCGAGTCGAGCCTGATCTGCGGATTACTCGGGGGTGGGTTGCTGTTGCTGGTGTTGTTTCTGATCAATGAATGGTCGCAGCCAATGCCGTTTTTCAAGATGCAGATGCTCGGCATCCGCAACCTGTCGTTTGCCTTGCTGACCTTGGCCGGGGTGCTGGTGGTGTTGCTGGCGGTGATCATTATTCCGTCCAGCTACCTGGCGCAGGTGCAAGGTTATCGCCCGGTTCAGACCGCGCCGATCATGTTGCTGGCCGCGTTGCCGCAGTTGATCGCGCTGCCGTTGGTGGCGGCGTTGTGCAACCTGCGTTGGGTCGATTGCCGCTGGGTGCTGGGGATCGGCCTGAGCATGCTGACGCTGTCCTGCATCGGTGGGTCGCAGCTGACGTCGGTGTGGATTCGCGACGACTTCTACGTGCTGCAACTGCTGCAAATCTTCGGTCAGCCGATGGCGGTGTTGCCGTTGTTGATGCTCTCCACCGGCAGCATCAGCCCGATGGAAGGGCCCTTCGCTTCGGCCTGGTTCAATACCGTAAAAGGCTTGGCGGCGGTAATCGCCACCGGAGTACTGGAGGCGTTGACCACCTCAAGGCTGCATTTCCACTCGGTGATGCTGGTGGACAGCCTCGGCAACTCACCCCTGGTCGACAGCGACAGCGCGGGCCTTGCCCACCGACTGCATGAGCAGGCCGTGGTTCTGACGGCATCGGATCTTTATCTGTGCATGGCCGGCGTCGCACTGGCGTTGATCCTGCTGATTTTCTGGCTGCCGACGCGGATCTATCCGCCGCGCGCGCCGACTTGAATGCTTCACTGAAACAGAAGGTTTTTATGACGACTCAATCAAAGCAAAAAGTGGCCGTTGGCGTTGCCGCGGTGGTGGCGCTCGGGGTGCTGGTGTATTTGTTGGCGCCAGGCCTGTTCGGCAAGCGCACACAGCAGAACACCAATGACGCCTTTGTCTCGGCGGACTTCACGCTGGTGGTGCCACGCGTGGCCGGGTTCATCAAGGAAGTGCTGGTGGAGGACAACCAACAGGTCAAGGCCGGGCAGTTGCTGGCGTTGATTGATGACCGTGATCTGCGTGCCGCCGCTCAAGCGGCAGACGCCGAAACCCTGGTGGCCAGGGCGCAACTGCAAAATGCCCGTGCGACCCTTGAACGTCAGGCTTCGGTGATCGCTCAGGCCCAGGCCACGGTCGTGTCGGCCAAGGCTGAAATGGCCTTCGCCGAGCATGAACTGAATCGCTACAACCATCTCGCCGGAGTGGGCGCCGGCACGGTGCAGAACGCTCAACAAGCGCGGACCCGCATCGATCAGGCCACCGCGCGGCTGGCTAACGTGACGGCAATGCTGGCGGCGGAGCGCAAGCAGGTGGAGATCCTCACCGCCCAGCGTGACGCGGCTGAAGGCGGGCTGAAACGGGCGCAAGCGGCGCTGGAAATGGCCAGCTACGAGCTGTCCTACACGCGCATCGTTGCACCTCAGGACGGAATGGTCGGCGAGCGCGCCGTTCGGGTCGGCGCCTATGTCACGCCGGGGAGCAAAATCCTTGCGGTGGTGCCGCTTGCGCAGGCCTATGTGGTCGCCAATTTTCAGGAGACCCAACTGACCGACGTGCAGCCGGGGCAGGACGTGCAAGTGCGTGTCGACAGCCTCGGCGGCGAGGCCCTGAGCGGTCGCGTCGAGAGCATCGCACCGGCCACGGGTGTGACGTTCGCTTCGGTCAAGCCGGACAACGCCACGGGTAACTTCACCAAGGTGGTGCAACGGATTCCGGTGAAAATCGTGCTTGATCCGGGTCAGGCATTGGCCGAGCGGTTGCGCGTGGGGATGTCGGTTGAGGCGAGTATTGATACTGCAAGCGCCAGCGCCAATGAGCATGAGGTCGCGCAACGATGAAGATTTTCATTGATAGGGCTGACCTCTTCGCGAGCAAGCCCGCTCCCACAAGGGAATGCATTTCAATGTGGGAGCGGGCTTGCTCGCGAAGAGGCCGGGGGCCCCAACTTACCCTCTGCACTTTGCTGGTCATGAACCTCTCAGCCTGCACCGTCGGTCCGGACTTTCAAAAGCCTCAGGCACCGCAAATCGCTGAGTGGTCGACACCATCCAGGTCCGCCGCCAGCCAAGCCATCGCCGAGACCATGGATGAACGCTGGTGGGAAGTGTTCCACGACCCGAAACTCTCGGCCCTGACTCAACGTGCCCTGACCGACAACCTCGACCTGAAACTCGCCAGCAGCCGCTTGCAGCAAAGCCGCGCTGTGCGTCAGGTGATCACCGCCGACCGTTACCCGAATACCGCCGCCACTGGCAGCTACGGGCGAAAACGCAACAGCGGCGAAGGCCTGAACGATCCGTCGGGACACAACGGCGACTCGGCGTACAACCTGTGGGATGCAGGCTTCTCCGCGTCCTGGGAACTGGATTTCTGGGGCCGTGTGCGCCGTGAAACCGAAGCCGCCGATGCCACCCTGGAAGTCGCGGAAAACGACCGACGTGGCGTGCTGCTGTCGGTGCTCGCCGAAACCGCCCACGACTACATTCAGCTGCGCGGTGTGCAAAGTACGCGAGCCGTCACCGAGGAGAACCTCGACGTCGCTCGTCACAGCCTGAAACTCTCGCAGCTGCGCCTGGCCGACGGTGTCGCCACCGACCTGGATGTCGCCGAAGCCGCTGCCCAGGTAGCGGCTATCGAGTCGCGTCTGCCTGCGCTGGAGCAGCGCCAGTCGCAACTGATCAACGCCTTGAGCCTGCTGATGGGCGAGCCGCCGCAAGCGCTGTCTGCCGAACTATCCACGGACGCCCCGGTGCCGCAAACCCCGCGTCAGGTCGCTATCGGCCTGCCGTCGCAACTGGCCGAACGTCGCCCGGACATCCGCCAGGCCGAAGCCCGCCTGCATGCCGCAACCGCGAGCATCGGTGTGGCCAAGGGCGATTTCTATCCGCGGATCACCCTGTCGGGCAACATCGGATCGCAAGCCATGCAGCTAAGCGATTTCGGCTCCTGGGGCTCGCGCTCGTTCGGTATCGGCCCGCAATTCAGCCTGCCGCTGTTTGATGGCGGACGCTTGCGCGGCGTGCTGCACTTGCGCGAAGCCCAACAACAGGAAGCCGCCATCGCCTACCAACAAACCGTGCTGCACGCCTGGCATGAAATCGATGATCAGCTGACCGCCTACAACGCCAGCCAACTGCGCCGCGACAGCCTTGCCGAAGCCGTCCGCCAAAACCAGATCGCCCTGCGCACCGCGCAACAGCAATATGTGGAAGGGGTAGTGGATTTCGTGAACGTGCTGACCGTGCAAGGCGCGCTGTTGGCGACTCAGGAGCAGTTCGTGGAAAGTTCGACCGGGGTGTCGCTGGCGATGGTCGGGTTGTACAAGGCGTTGGGTGGGGGATGGGAGTCGGTGTATCCGGCTCAGGAGTCGGCGCAACGCTAATTCGTTTCTGTAAATCGAAAAAACCGGCCGAAGCCGGTTTTCTCACCCTAACGGCCAGCGAACTTAATCGCTGCGTACAAGGTTGGTCACGGCGAGATTAAGGTGGCGCTTCCGTCTCTGCAATGTCTAGCTGTCCGGCTATGGCGTAGGAAACTTCTTGATGGTTTGTAAGGGAGTGAATACTCACGCTCCTCTAAACAATGACGGCCATCCGCTTGACGCCCACCCACGCTGTCATAGACTCCGCTCATCCGTCAGGGAGTAACGGTTATGCGGCGTGTTCGTGTGTGGGTTATTGGATTGACCTTTGTAACGTGCGTTGTACAGGCGCAAACACCTGCGCCAGATGATCCGCTGCTGGACAACAGCGGCAGTGCAAACGCCAGCAGCGAGGCCCGTGGCGTGCTGCGGGCCCGGGATCAGGCGGTGCTGGCGAGTGAGTTGTCCGGGCGTATTGTCGAGTTGCCGTTCAGTGAGGGCGAGTCGTTCAAGAAGGGCGACACCTTGGCGCGTTTCGATTGTTCGGCTTATCAGGCCCAGCTCAATGCGGCCCAGGCTGCCAATCGTGGCGCCGGTGAAGAGCTGTCCCACAACAAGCAGCTGGCGGCGTTGAATTCGGTCGGGCGTTTTGAAGTGGCGCGGGCCGAGGCCAAGGTCAGCGAGACTCAGGCGCAGTCCCAGGTTTATCAGGTTCAGGTCAAACGCTGCAGCGTGCTGGCGCCGTTCGATGGCCAGGTCGTCGAGCGCAAGGTCAAACGTTATGAAAGCGTCGCTGCCGGTACGCCGTTACTGGACGTGGTCGACAACCGCACCCTGGAAATTCATTTGCTGGTGCCGTCACGCTGGATGGCACGGCTCAAGCCTGGCCAGACCTTCAGTTTTGTTCCCGATGAAACCGGTCAGCCACTGGATGCCACGGTCAAACGCCTCGGCGCGCGGATTGACGAAGGCAGTCAGACCTTGCTGCTGGTGGCGACGCTTCCCAACGCCAACGGTTTGCTGGCCGGCATGAGTGGCACGGCGCGTTTCGCGGAGTTCAAGTGAACGCCCCGGTCACGGGCGGCGCTGAACAGGTGTTCGCAAGGTTTCTGGATCTCGAACGCCTTACCCGCGCCGCACGTACGCCTGTGCAATTGGCCTACAGCCTGGTCAATGACGGTCAGGCGCTGTTCGGCTTTCGCCATGCGGCGCTGGTGATTGCCGGCAAGGTGCAGGCTGTGACGGGTGTCAGTGCGGTGGAGCCGAATGCGCCGTTCGTGGCGTTTGTCGAGCAGGCAGTGGCGCAGCTGTTCAAGCTCGAGGTGCTGAAACAGGCGCGGGTGATTCAGGCGAATGTACTCAGCGAATCGATTCAGGCGGACTGGCAAAGTCTTTCCGCGGCTCAGGTGTTCTGGCTGCCGCTGATTGATCGCCAAGGCGAGGTGTTTGGCGGTCTGTGGCTGGCGCGGGATCTGCCGTGGAATCCTTCCGAGCAAGTGTTGCTGTCGCAATTGGGTGACACCTACAGCCATGCCTGGCTGGCGCTGCAACCGCGCAAACCGTGGCGGCTGCGCTGGACGAGAAAGCGTCAGGTGGCGCTGGTCGCGGTGGTGTTGCTCGGGTTGCTCATTCCGGTGCGCCAATCGGTGCTGGCACCGGCCGAAGTCGTTCCGCTGGGCGGCCGAGTTGTTGCGGCGCCGCTGGACGGGGTGATTGCCGAGTTCCTGGTCAAACCCAATCAGACGGTGAAAGCCGGCGACCTGTTGTTGCGCTTTGAAAGCACCACGCTTCGGGCTCAGGCCGACGTGGCCGAGCGTGCCTTGGGCGTTGCTGAAGCTGAGCTGAAGGCCAATTCCCAACGCTCCTTTGCCGACGCCGAATCCAGCTCGAAAATCGATCTGCTGGCCGCGCGAGTCGAGCAAAAACGCGCTGAACGGGATTACGCCCGCGAACTGCTCAAGCGCAGCGAAGTGCGCGCCGAGCGGGGCGGTATTGCGGTATTCGCCGATGCGGAACGCTGGACCGGCAAACCGGTGCAGACCGGCGAGCGGCTGATGGAAATCGCCGACCCGACCCAGGCTGAGTTGCGCATCGAACTGGCGGTGGGCGATGCGATTGCGCTGGAGCCGGGGGCGCAGGTCGCGCTGTTTCTCGACAGTGATCCATTGCAACGGCATCTGGCCCGGCTCGAACGCGCGGCTTACGAAGCACAACCCACGGCCGGTGGACAGTTGGCGTATCGTCTCGACGCCAGTTTCCAGCAAACACCACCGCGTATCGGGCTGCGAGGGACGGCGAAAGTCTTCGGTGATCGTGCGCCGCTGGCGCTGTACCTGTTACGCAAACCCCTGGCCGGTTTGCGCCAGAGCGTGGGGCTTTAGATGAGCCTGCCGAACCTGCGTGCAGATTTGCAGCTGACGCCTGCATCACCGGCGCTCGATGGCTCGCCGCGCTGGACCCTGGCCGATCCGGTGCGCGGTCGCTATTTCAAACTCGGCGTGGCGGCGATGCGCCTGCTGCGCCATTGGTCCTTGGGTGATCCCGAGCAAGTACTGCGTGCAGCCAACCGCGAGCCAGGTTTGCCGCTGGATGGTGCGGAGCTTGAGCAATTGCTGGGCTTTTTGCGCAGCCACGACCTGATCACCGCCCTCGATCCGCAACAGCGCGCCAGTTACAGCCTCAAAGCAGCCGCTCAACGGCAGTCGCTGTGGCAGATCTTGCTGCACCAATACCTGTTTTTCCGCATTCCGCTGTGGCGCCCGGACGCTTTTCTCAATCGCGCCTGGCCATGGCTGGAGCGTTTCGGTCCGCGCGCGCTGCGCTATGGATTGCCGATAACCCTGGGGCTCGGCGTGTTTTTGGTGTCACGGGACTGGCAGCGCTTCATCGCGACTTTTCCGCATCTGTTCAGCCTCGGCGGCGCGCTGGCGTTCGGCGTGGCGCTGTTCTTCGCCAAGCTCTGCCACGAGTTCGGTCACGCTTTCATGGCCAAGCGCGCCGGTTGTCGAGTGCAGAGCATGGGCGTGGCGTTCATGGTGTTGCTGCCGATGTTTTACACCGATGTCAGTGATGCCTGGCGGGTCAATGATCGCCGTGCGCGGTTGCTGATTGGCGCCGGTGGCGTACTGGCGGAATTGCTTTTGGCGAGCATCGCACTGCTCGCCTGGTCGCTGTTGCCGGACGGCCCAGGACGCACGGCGGCCTTCATGCTCGCCAGCGCCACCTGGATGACCACATTGGTGATCAACCTCAACCCGTTCATGCGTTTCGATGGCTATTTTTTGCTCAGCGACTATTGGCAGGTCGACAACCTTCAGGGGCGAGCGTTTGACCTTTGTCGCTGGCGCTTGCGTGAGTTTTTATTCGGTTACGGTGCGCCGGCGCCGGAGCCCTGGTCGCCGAAGATGCAACGGCGTTTGCTGATCTGGGGTTACGGCTCGTGGCTGTGGCGTGCGGTGTTGTTTTTCGGGATTGCGCTGGCGGTCTACCACCTGTTCTTCAAGGTGTTGGGGATTTTCCTGATGCTGGTGGAGCTGGTGTGGTTCATCTTCCTGCCGATCATGGGTGAGTGGCGGCAATGGTGGACTCGCCGCGAACAGGCGCATGCGCCTCGGGTACTGCTCAGTGGTCTGGCCTTGCTTGGGCTGTTGCTGATGCTGGTCGTGCCGTGGCGCAGCGCCGTTGAGTTGCCGACGATGCTGGAGGCTGGCCGCGCCAGTGCCTTGCATGCGCCAGTCGCGGCGCGGGTCAAAACGGTGAATGTTCACGATGGTGAAGCGGTTGCCCAGGGCCAGGTATTGATCGAACTGGAATCCCCGGACCTGGATTCGCGTCAGGCCATCGTCCGTCGCGAAATCCAGATCCAGCAGTTGCAGATGCGCCGCCAGGCCAGCCGCAGTGAAACCGCCGCCGACGCCGGTATCGTCGAACAGCGCCTGGCCGAAGCGGTCGCCGAATACCGAGGCCTGGCCGCCCAGCGTGAGCGCCTGCTGCTGCGAGCGCCCCATGCCGGCAAGGTGCGCGATCTGTTGCCGCAGTTGGCGGTCGGTCGCTGGTTATCAACCAAAGATCCCCTGGCGCGGGTGGTCGAAGACGGCGCGCGGTTGCGCGGTTATCTGGCTGAGGTCGAGCTCTGGCGCGTCGCCACGGGCGCCAGCGGACGCTTCATCGCCGACGATCCGATGCACTCGGCGATCGCCGTGCAACTGAGTGAAATCGACACCAACGGTGCGGCCTTTGTCGATCAGGAAGCGTTGACCTCCGATCACCATGGACCGATTGCCGTGCGCCGGGATCAGCATCAAAGGGCGGAGCCGGTACAGGCTCAATATGGGGCGCGGTTGAGCGTCCTCGAGGACGTACCGACGCCGGTGCAACCCTTGCGCGGCATTGTGGTGTTGCAAGGGCGAGGCGAGTCGTTGCTGGGTGTCGCCTGGCGACGTCTGGCGGCGCTGGGCGTAAGGGAAAGCGGTTTTTAAGGAGCGCAACGATGGCAAATACCGATTCAGTGGCGGCCGATGGCTTGGTGGTTCGGCCTTCACGGGCCAGCGATGGGGCTTTTTTGCAGAGTCTTTATCAGTCGGCGCGACCGGATTTGCAGTGGATTGATGGTGAGCAAGAGGTGGTTGAGCAGGTGGTGGCCCAGCAATTTCGAGTGCAGGAACAAGGGCTGGGGGAACGCTTCCCCAACGCCATGCATTACGTGATTGAGAAGCTCGACACGGCCATCGGTGCGCTGACCACCGATTTTGGCCCTAATGAAATTCGTGTGCTGTACCTGGCGTTCATTCCAAAGGCTCGCGGCCAGGGCTATGGCCGCAAGGTGCTGCAAGGTGTGCAGCAAGCCGCGCAACAGGTTCGTTGCCCGGTAGCGACGGTGGTCTGGGCCAATAATCCCCATGCGCGCCAGCATTACCTGGCGCTGGGGTTTCAGGTCGAAGAGCGCAACCCGGCGGCGGAGCGGTTGGTGTGGTATCCAAAGGGCTGAGCCCACCACCGACCCTGTGGGAGCGGGCTTGCTCGCGAAGGCGGCTTAACATTCAACATTGATGTTGACTGATCCACCGCATTCGCGAGCAAGTCGGATCGCCGCACCGCCGCTCCCACATTAAATCCCGTGTATTCAGTTGAAGGCGATGTAGAAGTACCCCACACCGGGGTCCCGTCCCATGGCCGGTACCCGGGAGACAAAGATGTTTTCCACCTGACCCAGTTCCGGCAATTCCAGCGTGCATAACCCATCGACAAACTCTGTGGGTCGCAGGCTGTTGAACTCGACACTGAACGGCATGCGCTCGTTGTTGGGCATCCGCGAGCGGGGTGTTTCTTCAAGGCTGTCGATATGGATCGGCAATTCACTTCCATCCGGCAGCCGCAGCGTCCCCGTCTTGCCCAGCAGCGCCTGAAAGTGTTGGCTTTGAACCTGTTGCAGCATGGAGTCACTCCAAAAAACGAAAGTGACCGGGGGCGTTGAGTCCCCCGGCGCGTCCTCAGTTGCGCGAAGGGAACAACCCGTTCAAGGCGATGCTGAAGTTGAGCACCAGGAAGGGGTTCATCGTTTCCATGGGCAAGCCATTACCGGCAGACGAGATTTCTCCCGTGACCGTGGTGGCCACGCCTTTGAGTGGCACGGCTGAAGCGCCTTGCGCATCGGAGTAGATACTCGCCGAACCCGGACCGCCGCCCGAGGCACCGATGTACGAGTTGGTCGCGGTCGGGTTGGTGACCGGGTTGCTCGCCGGGCTGGCCAGTTGCAGCGTGGTGGTGGCCGTGAGCCCGGACAAGGCGTGGGTGTGATTGGGCAGGTTGGTGATGGTGGCGGTGACATTCTCGGTCCCGGAGAATTCACCGATGACGCGCGGGGTCAGATTCAGCCCGTTGCCCATACACACCGGCATCCGGCCTTGCAGGTTGGGTAGCATGAAATTGGTGGTGCCATTGCCTCCAAAGTTGACGCCCAGCAGTGCAAAAACCGTGTTGTATTGCGCGATGCTCAGCGTCTGGCCATTGCACAGGGCCCAGCCGTTGGGCGCGTAGTTAAAGGCGAAAGGCTGGATAGTGCCGATAAATACTTCCATAAGTCCTCATCCCTCAGGTTAGTTGTCTGGCGCGCCACAAGGTGGCCCGGGCCTCCGGGTACACCGTTGCGAACAGCCGACTCCATTCATCTCCGTGGCTGGGTCACGCCACGCCAGAGCGTAGTTGATCCGCATCACTGCCGAATGTCGTTGGTCGCAAAGCCAGCATCGACGACGGCGCTGTCGCTGTCCTACAGTGATTGCAAGCTTCAAGGTTTTTCACCGGCAGTCTCGAGGGGAGGCAATGGAGGCGCGCAGAGAAACGCCGCTTGACGGCACCCAAGGCCCCCACGCGACACCCGGCGCCTGGGCGAGTGTTCAGCGCTTGCTTCGATGGGTGCGCGAGCATTGGTTGCTGCCGATCCTGGCATTGGCCGCGCTGGTGCGTTTTTATGACCTGACCGCGGCGGCAGTCTGGGGCGATGAAGGTTCCAGTCTGCTGCTGAGCCAGTATTCGCTGGCCGGGATCTGGACGCATGCCGCCCATGATGTGCATCCGCCGCTGTATTTCATGCTGCTGCATGGCTGGATCGAGCTGTTCGGTAATGGCATTTTTTCGATTCGATGCCTGAGTGCGCTACCGGGGATTGTTACCGTGGCGCTGGGCGTCTGGCTGGTGGACTTGCTCGCCACTCGCCGCGCCGCGTTGTTGGCCGGCATCTTGTTGGCGCTGCTGCCTACCGCCGTGCGTTACAGCCAGGAAGTGCGCATGTATTCGTTGCTGGGGCTGTGGCTGATCGGTGCCACGATCGCCCTGGTTTACTGGATCAAACGCCCCGCACGTAAACGCTATCTGGTGATTTACGCACTGCTGATGAGCGCGGCGTTCTACACCCATTACTTCACCGCCCTGTGCGTGCTGTGTCACTGGCTGTACCTGGGGCTGATCCGCGTACAGCCTGGTTATCGCTTGCGGCATATCCAGCAGCCCGGCTGGTGGTGGGCGAACGTGGCGATTGTGTTGGTGTACTTGCCGTGGGTGCCCAACCTGATCGATCTGATTCAGCACATGGATCAGCTCAAAGCCAATGGCGATGTCGGGTGGGAGACACCGGTCACGTTCGCCTCGTTGCCTTCGATGATCTGGTCGTTACTGATCCAGGACGATGGCGAGACCCTGACCACACCGATTTTCATCACGTTACCCTTGGCATCGCTGGCCTTGGTGTGGGTGGCGCTGGCGCGGGATCGCAGTGTCATTCGTGGCAGTGCATTGGTGGTGATCTACACCGTTTTGCCGTTGTTGCTGGTGTTTTCGGTGTCGTTTATCTCGCCGGTGTTCATCGAGCGTTACCTCACCGCGTACGCCCTCGGCCTGCCGATGATTGCCGCGCTGGCCATTGATCGCCTGTACGCGGTCTTTCGGGTGTTGGCCGTGACGGTGCTGGTGTTGTTTATCGGCGTCGAACTGGTGGGCCTGAACAACAACGCCACGGTCGATACCAACGATCAAATCAGCGTCATGGTCGACTACGTGAACCAGCACTTCGTTGCCGGTGACCGGATCGTCACCAGCGACATGCTCTGGTACCTCAGTTACGTCTACTACAACCGCACCGACGCGAAACCGCTGCTGTACACCCCGCCGTTGGCCAATGGCGCTTCGAGCCGGCCGAATGCCTATGGTTTCGGCACGCTGGTGACTCAGGATATTTACCTCGACAGCCTCGGTAATTTGCCCAAAGGAACTGGCCGGGTGTGGTTGATCGGCACCGTCGATGTGCCGGACGAATTCGCGCCGTTGCCCGCAGGCTGGCAGAAAGTTGGCGAAACACAGGCGGGAGGCGCCAACGCGCGTTTGTTCGTGTTGCATTGAGCCTGTAACCGAAATCGCGTTTTTCAGACGATTTAGCTTCGATTTGATATCAAAACACCATTACCCGTAAGGCCATTCATGGTCTAGGCTCCGTCATACATAAAGGACTTATGACTAGGGTGAAGGGATTGCCACAGTTCCATTTTATTTCCGGCTTGCCGCGCTCAGGCTCGACCCTGCTTTCTGCGATTCTTTTGCAGAACCCGCGCTTTCATGCCGGCATGACCAGCCCCGTTGGCGCCCTGTTTTCCGGTGTTCTGGAACAGTGCAGCGCCGGCAGCGAGTTCGGTGCGGTGATCGATACCGATCTGCGCCGGCGTTTGCTTCGCGGACTGTTCGAATCCTTCTACGCCGACAAGGCCGACAAACCGGTGGTGTTCGACACCAATCGGTTATGGAGTTCGCGCCTGCCGGCCATCAGCGATCTGTTCCCTCAAGCCAAGGTGATTGCCTGCGTGCGCAATGTCGCCTGGGTCATGGACAGCATCGAGCGTTTGTATCGCGCCAACCCCTTTGAAAACACCAAGCTGTTCGGCGACGCGGTCGAGCGCAACACGGTCTACAGCCGTTGCGAAACCCTGGCGCAGCGCAATCGTCTGGTGGGGTTTGCCTGGGCCGCGCTCAAGGAAGCCTATTACGGCGAACACGCCGATTCGTTGCTGATTGTCGATTACGACTTGCTGACCCAGGCCCCTGATCGGGTCATGCGGCTGGTCTACGACTTCATTGGCGAGCCGTGGTTCGAGCATGACTTCAACAACCTCGCCTACGACGCGCCAGAGTTCGATCAAGCCCTCGGCGTCTCCGGTCTGCACAAAGTCAAACCCAAGGTCGAGCTGCAATCGCGGCGCACGATCCTGCCGCCGGACTTGTTCAAACAATACGCAGAATTGTCCTTTTGGCTCGATGGCTCAGCCAGCGCCGCCAATGTCATTCGTATGAAGGCCGACGCAGCGATCAGTTGATCGCGGCGTTTTCATTGACGCATCAAGCAAGTTCGAGTCCGGGTGAGCAGCATGTGGTGGAGCAACGGCAAGTCGCGAGTTACCGAAGGCGCACGGGCGCTGGCCTCCCCCATGATCATGTCCCTGGAGCCGCGAATGCTGTTCGACGGCGCGGTGGCGGCTACGGTCGCCGATGCGGCCCAGGCGGACAGCCACAGCACGGCTGATGCCGCCAAGACGCCGACGACCGACCAACCGGTCGTCAGCAAAGACACGCATGGCCAGGCCGATGCCGCACCAGCGACAGCACCCGTTGCCGTGCCGGGCCAGAGCGTGGTGTTCGTCGATTCCCGGGTCAAGGATGCCGACAGCCTGCTCAAGGGCGTGGCGCCTGGCACCCAAGTGGTTCAGCTGGACGCAAGCAAGGATGGTTTGCAGCAGATTGCCGACTATCTGGACACCCATCAGGGCACCAGCTCTGTACAGATCATTGCCCACGGCAACGCGGGCGATCTGTGGCTGGGCGATAGTTATCTGTCCGCCGACAACGTCGCGGCCCGCAGCGCCGTGCTGGCGGAAATCGGCAAGGACATGAACGTCGGCGGCGACATTCTGATCTACGGCTGCTACACCGCCGAAGGTGAGCGGGGCTTGAGTTTTGTCGACTCGCTGGCGCAGTTGACTGGCCGCGATGTAGCCGCTTCCAGCAATCGCACCGGGATCGGTGGCGACTGGAATCTGGAAATTGCCACCGGCAACATCGAAAGCGCCAACGTCCTCTCGACCACGGCCATGAGCGACTATCAGTGGGGCCTGGCCACCTGGACGGCCACCAACAATGCCAACACGGGCGTCGGCTCGTTGCGTGCCGCCATCGCCTCGGCGCAGAACGGCGATATCGTCACCTTCAACGCCAGCATGACGGTGCAGCTGACGTCCGAATTGCTGATCAACAAGAACATCACCGTTGATGGCGACTTGAACAACGACGGCGCGGCTGACGTGATTCTCGATGGTCAGTACAGAACCCGAGTGATTGAAATAGCGGCGGCCAAAATCGTCACGCTCGATGGCTTGGTGATCACCCGGGGCCTGGTGTCGGGCACTGGCGGCAACGGAGGCTACGGTGCCGCGGGTGCGATGGCCGGGGGGATTTTCAACGCAGGGATTCTGACCCTGAACAACGTTACCGTGACCTCCAACGGCGCTTCCGGTGGCGGTGGTGGTGGCGGTGTCACTGGCTCTTTTTACGGCGGTGGCGGTGGTGGTGGCGGCGGTTTGGGCGGCCAGGGCGGCGGGCATGGCGGTTCGGCAGGGCCGGGCACCGGCACGTTGGGCGGCGGTGCGGGCGGCGGTGGCGCCGGTGGTTACGGCGGCGGTTATGACGCGACCCACATGGGCGGTCGCGGCGGTACCACCACTGGCGGGGCGGGCGGGGTGGGCGTTTCCTATTACAGCAACGGCGGTAACGGTTCGACGGCCAGCAATGGCACGATTTCCATTGGCGGCGGTGGTGGCGGGGCCGGTTGGGACAAGGTCGGTGGCGCCGGCGGTAACGCGGTAGGCGGGATCTACAACGCCAGCAGCGGCACCATCACCATCGTCGGCACGTCGACCATCAGCAACAACATCGGCGCCGGTGGTGGCGGTGGCGGTGGCGGTGGCCAAGGCAGCAATGCCAGCAATGGCGGCGTGGGCGGCCAGGGCGTCGGTGCGATCTGGAACAAAGGCACGCTGCTGATAACGGCCGCCAACTTCGCCGCCCTGGCCGGTAATGCCGCGGCCAGTGGTGCAGGCGGTACCGCGCAGGGCGGAGGTACAACCGGCACCTCGCCGACCTCCGTCGCGAACATCTACAACGACGGAGGTATACTCAACACCGCGTATTCGCCACCGCCGACCGCGACCATTGTGGTCGCTGATACCACACTGGGCATCGGCGAAACGTCCTTGGTAACGATCACGTTCTCCGAGGCCGTGACCGGTCTCACCAATGCAGACCTGACCATCGCCAACGGCACGTTGACCTCGGTGAGCAGCGGCGATGGCGGCATCACCTGGACGGCAACGTTCACGCCGACCGCCAGTCTTTCCGATACCACCAACGTCATTACCCTGGACAACACCGGGGTGATCAACGGTCTGGGCACTGCCGGCGTCGGTACCACCAACTCCAATAACTACGTCGTCGATACGGCGCGGCCAACCGCTGTCATCGTGTTTACCGATACGGCCCTCAAGGTCGGCGAAACGTCGCTGGTGACCATCACCTTCAACGAAGCGGTCACGGGTCTCACCAACGCGGACCTGACGATTGCCAACGGCACCTTGACGACGGTTAGCAGCGGCGACGGCGGCATCACCTGGACGGGGACCTTCACCCCGACCGCCAGCATCACCGACGCGACCAACCTGATCACCCTGGACAACACCGGGGTCAGCGATGTGGCGGGCAACGCCGGCAGCGGCACCACCGACTCGAACAATTACGCCATCGATACTGTGCGGCCGACCGCGACCATTGTGGTAACGGACACGGCGCTGAGAATTGGCGAAACCTCACTGGTCACCATCACCTTCTCCGAAGCGGTGAGCGGTTTCACCAACGCCGACCTGACCATCGCCAACGGCACGTTGACCGCCGTGAGCAGCAGCGACGGCGGCATCACCTGGACCGCCACGTTCACTCCGAACGCGAGCATCAACGACACGACCAACCTGATCACCCTGAACAACACCGGGGTCAGCGATCTGGCAGGCAACGCCGGCAGCGGTACCACCGATTCCAACAACTATGCGATCGATACACTTCGTCCGACCGCGACCATCGTGGTCGCAGACACGGCGCTGAGAATCGGCGAAACCTCTCTGGTGACGATTACTTTCAGTGAAGCGGTCAGCGGTTTCACCAATGCCGACCTGACCACTACCAACGGCACGTTGACTGCGGTGAGCAGCAGCGACGGCGGCATCACCTGGACGGCGACTTTCACTCCGACCGCCAGCATTTCCGATACGACCAACCTGATCACCCTGGACAACACCGGGGTCAGCGACCTGGCGGGCAATGCCGGCAGCGGCACTACCGATTCCAACAACTACGCCATCGACACCGTGCGCCCGACGGCAACCATTGTGGTCGCGGACACGGCGCTGAGAATCGGCGAAACCTCACTGGTGACCATCACCTTCTCCGAAGCGGTGAGCGGTTTTACTAACGCGGACCTGACCATTACCAACGGCACATTGACGGCGGTGAGCAGCAGCAACGGCGGCATCACCTGGACGGCCACCTTCACGCCTTCCGCGAGCATCAACGACACGACCAACCTGATCACCCTGGACAACACCGGCGTGGCCGATCTGTCGGGCAACGCCGGCAGCGGCACCACCGATTCCAACAACTACGCCATCGACACGCTACGCCCGACCGCGACCATCGTGCTGGCGGATACGGCGCTGACCGCGGGCGAAACCTCGCTGGTGACCATCACCTTCTCCGAAGCCGTGACCGGTTTCACCAACGCTGACTTGGCGATTGCCAATGGCACATTGACCGCGGTGAGCAGCAGTGACGGCGGCATCACCTGGACCGCAACGTTCACCCCGACAGCAGGCATCATCAGCGCGACCAACGTCATCAGCCTGGCCAACACCGGCGTGGCGGATCTGGCGGGCAATACCGGCAGCGGGATCAGCTCCTCGGGCAACTACGCCATCGACACCGCTCCACCGACCGCGACGATTGTGGTGGCGGACACTGCGTTGAGAATTGGTGAAACGTCACTGGTGACCATTACCTTCAACCAGGCCGTGACCGGATTCACCAACGCCGACCTGACCATCGCCAACGGTACGTTGACCTCGGTGAGCAGCAGCGACGGCGGCATCACCTGGACCGCCACCTTCACCCCGACCGCCAGCCTCACCGATACGACCAACCTGATCACATTGGACAACACCGGCGTACAGGCTGCCGCCTCCGGCAACGTGGGTAGCGGCACTACCGATTCCAACAACTACGCCATCGACACCGTGCGCCCGACGGCCACGGTCGTGGTGGCGGACACGGCGCTGAGAATCGGCGAAACGTCTCTGGTCACGATCACCTTCAGTGAAGCGGTCAGCGGTTTCACCAACGCCGATTTGACCATCACCAACGGCACCTTGACGGCGGTGAGCAGCGGCGACGGCGGCATTACCTGGACGGCGACGTTTACCCCGAGCGCCAGCATCAACGACACGACCAACCTGATCACCCTGGATAACACCGGGGTCAGCGACCTGTCGGGTAACGCCGGTAGCGGCACCACCGATTCGAACAACTATGCCATCGACACCGTGCGCCCGACCGCCACGATTGTTCTGGCCGATCCCACACTGACAGCAGGCGAAACCTCGCTGGTGACCATTACCTTCAGCGAAGCCGTGAGCGGTTTCACCAACGCCGACCTGACGATTGCCAACGGCACGTTGAGTGCGGTGAGCAGCAGCGACGGCGGCATCACCTGGACGGCGACCTTCACGCCAAACGCTGGCGTTAATGACTCGAGCAACGTCATTACCCTGGCCAATACCGGTGTGACCGACGTGGCCGGCAACACCGGCAGCGGCACGACTAACTCTGGTAACTACACCATCGATACGGTGTTGCCGACGGCCACCATCGTGGTCGCCGACAATGCATTGAAAATCGGTGAAACGTCACTGGTGACCATCACCTTCAACCAGGCCGTGACCGGTTTCTCCAATGCCGACCTGACCATCGCCAACGGCACGTTGACCGCGGTGAGCAGCGGCGACGGCGGCATTACCTGGACGGCGACCTTCACCCCGACTGCCAGCCTCACCGATACGACCAACCTGATCACATTGGACAACACTGGCGTACAGGCTGCCGCCACCGGCAACGTGGGCAGCGGCACTACCGATTCCAACAACTACGCCATCGACACCGTGCGCCCGACGGCCACGGTCGTGGTGGCGGACACGGCGCTGAGAATCGGCGAAACCTCGCTGGTAACTATCACTTTCAGTGAAGCGGTCAGTGGTTTCACCAACGCCGATTTGACCATCGCCAACGGCACCTTGACGGCGGTGAGCAGCGGCGACGGCGGCATTACCTGGACGGCGACCTTTACCCCAAGCGCCAGCATCGACGACACGACCAACCTGATCACCCTGGACAACACGGGCGTGGCCGACCTGTCAGGCAACGCCGGCAGTGGCACCACCGATTCCAACAACTACGCCATCGACACGCTGCGCCCTACCGCGACCATCGTTCTGGCCGACCCGACCCTGAGTGCCGGCGAAACCTCGCTGGTGACCATCACATTCAGCGAAGCGGTCAGCGGTTTCACCAACGCCGACCTGTCCATCGCCAACGGCACGTTGACGGCGGTGAGCAGCAGCGACGGCGGCATCACCTGGACGGCGACCTTCACGCCAACCGTTGGCGTGAATGACCCAAGCAACGTCATCACCCTGGCCAATACCGGTGTGACCGATGTGGCCGGCAACACCGGCAGCGGCACGACCAACTCCGGCAACTACACCATCGATACGGTGCTGCCGACGGCCACCATCGTGGTCGCCGATACTGCGTTGAGCGTCGGTGAAACGTCGCTGGTGACCATCACCTTCAGCGAAGCCGTCAGCGGTTTCTCCAATGCCGACCTGACCATCGCCAACGGCACGTTGACCTCGGTGAGCAGCGGTGATGGTGGCATCACCTGGACCGCAACCTTTACGCCGACCAATGCCATCTCCGACACCAGTAACGTCATCACCCTGGACAACAGCGGTGTACAAAACAGCTCGGGCAACGCCGGTAGCGGCACCACCGATTCCAACAACTACGCCATCGACACCGTGCGTCCGACGGCCACCATCGTGGTCGCGGACGCGGCGCTGGCGGTGGGTCAAACGTCGGTGGTGACCATCACGTTCTCCGAGGCGGTAACCGGTTTTACTACAGCCGACCTGACGGTGAGCAACGGTACCCTGAGCAATCTGAGTACCAGCGATAACATCACCTTTACCGCAACCCTGACGCCGACGGCGAGCGTCACCGATTCGACCAACCTGATTACCCTGGACAACACCGGAGTGATCGATGGGGCTGGCAACACCGGCAGCGGCACGACGGATTCCAACAATTACGTCATCGACAGCCAGCGCCCAACCGCCACCATCGTGCTGAGCGATACAACCCTGAAACCGGGCGAAACCGCGCTGGTGACCATCACCTTCAGCGAGGCGGTGAGCAGTTTCGACAACAGCGATTTGAGCGTCGCCAACGGTACGTTGAGCAATGTCAGCAGCAGCGACGGCGGTATCACCTGGACCGGGACGTTCACGCCGACCATCGGCGTGACCGACGCCACCAATCTCATCATCCTGAACAACACCGGCGTCTCGGACCTGGCCGGCAATACCGGGGCGGGCACCACCAACTCCGCCAACTATGTGGTGGAGACCCAGGTGCCGACTGCAACTATCGTGATCGCCGACAACGCCCTCAAGGCCGGTGAAACCTCAGCGGTGACCATCACCTTCAGCGAAGCGGTAAGCGGTTTCACCAACGCGGACCTGACCATTGCCAACGGCACGCTGAGCAACGTGTCGTCCAGCGATGGCGGCGTTACCTGGACCGCCACCTTCACGCCCACCATCAATGTGACCGATACCAGCAACCTGATCAGCCTGGACAACAGCGGTGTAACCAACGCCTCAGGCAACAGCGGCGTGGGCGTGACCGATTCCAACAACTACGCCATCGACACGGCGCGGCCGACGGCGACCATCGTGGTGGCGGATAACCGCTTGGGCATCGGCGAGACCACCACGGTCACCATCACCTTCACCGAGGCGGTTTCAGGTTTCGACCTGTCGGACCTCAGCGTCGCCAATGGCACCTTGTCCAACCTGCTCAGCAGCGATGGCGGCAAGACCTGGACCGCGACCTTCACCCCGACCGCCAACATCAACGACACCACCAACCTGATCCTGCTCGACAACAGCAATGTGGCGGACGCCGCGGGCAACGCCGGTGCCGGGATCGCGATCTCCAACAACTACGCGCTCGATGCCACCCGGCCGACGGCAACCATCGTGGTCGCCAACCCGAACCTGGGCATGGGTCAAACCACGCTGGTGACGATCACCTTCAGCGAAGTGGTAAGCGATTTCGATCTGTCGGACCTCAGCGTCACCAACGGCGAGCTGACCAACCTGGTCAGCAGTGACGGCGGCAAGACCTGGACGGCGACCTTCACCCCGACCGCGAGCATCACCGACCCGAGCAATTTCATCGCGCTGGACACCAGTAACGTCAGCGACGGTTCGGGCAATACCGGCATCGGTGTGGCGGTGTCCAACAACTACACCATCGACACCGTGCCGGGCGTGGTTGTAACGCCCGATCAGCTGTCGCAAATCCCACCGCCGGTGACCGTACCCGATCAGCCCAACGTGCCACTGCAACCGATCATTTTCACTCCCCCGACCGGTGATCTCGGTTCACCGCTGACCTTTACCCCGTTGTTCGAAAGCCGCGTGATCGGCAACGGCATCCGGCCGCTGGGCGACATCTTCATGAACAACGGCGCGCTGGCGCCCAGCTTCATCGCCCAGGTGTTCAGCAGCAGTGACAACGGAGGCGATGGCTCGGGCAACGGCTTCCTGGGCTTTGGCGGTGGCGATGGCGGGGTGTTCAGCACCAGCACGTTGTCGGGCCTGTTCAATCAGGACACCGGCAGCGCACGAGACTCGCTGGGTTCATTCGGCAGTCATTCAATCAAGGCCGGGGATGTTTCACAGGGGCTGCGCGGCGTGTTTGGCGCACCGAGTCTCGTCCAGCAATTGCAACAGCTCAAGGACACCGAGCAACGGCAGGTCGACAGCCTGGCCGCGGCTTTGCGACAGGTCGGCATCAGCGAAATGCAGGCCTGAAAATAATACTTAAATCTGTGCGTCACCCAGGGGCAGTCAAGGATGAAGAAAAGTCAGAAGTTGTTCGGCGCCAGCCTGCTGGCGCTTGCGATCAGCGGATGTGCAGTCACCAGTGAACCGATCGAACGCAGCGTCAGCCAGCAGCGCGCCAGGAGCGACCTGCAAAACATGTACAAGGATCAGGAGCCCCTCAGCGGTCCGCTGACCCTGCATCAAGCCATGGCCCGCGCGGTGAAGTACAACCTCGAAGGCCGACTCAAGATCATGGAAGAGGCCCTGGCCAAGCGCCAACTCGACCTCGCCAGTTTCGACATGTTGCCGCGCATGGCGCTGGACGCCGGGTACGTCGGCCGGAACAACGTCAACGCCTCCAGCAGCCAGAGCGTACGGACCGGAACCCAGTCTCTGGAGCCATCGACCTCTCAGGACCGCGACCGTGAAGTCGCCGACCTGACCATGGTCTGGAACGTGCTCGATTTTGGCGTCAGCTACATCAGCGCCAAGCAACAGGGCGACCAGCGGCTGATCGTTCAGGAGCGTCGGCGAAAAGTGATCAACACCATCGTTCAGGACGTGCGCTCGGCCTATTGGCGGGCCATGGCCGCCGAGCGTTTGCTCAAGCAGATCGACAGCCTCATGGCCCGGGTCGAAACCGCGCGCGGCAACAGCCAAAGCATGAGCCAGCAGCGAATCGGCGATCCAATTCAGGCCTTGGGTTATCAACGCTCGCTGATCGAAGCCACGCGCCAACTGGAAGAACAGCGTCGTGCGCTGTCGCTGGCGAAAACCGAACTGGCGACTTTGATCAATCTGCCGCTGGGCACTGAGCTGACCCTGGCGACCCAGGACGACTATGTCATTCCGGAATTGAAAGTCGACCTCGCCAGCCTCGAACAGGAAGCCTTGACCAGTCGTCCCGAGCTGCGCGAACAGGATTACCAAAGCCGCATCAGCGCGGCCGAAACCCGTAAAGCCATGTTGCGACTGCTGCCGGGTCTGGAGTTCTCGGCCGGCGGGCATTACGACAGCAACTCGTTCCTGGTGGAGCAGGGCTGGGCCGACTACGGCGTGAAAGTGACGTGGAACCTGTTCAACGTGATCTCCGCACCGGCGGCGATCAACGTCGCCAAGGCGGGCGAAGAAGTCGCCGCGGCGCGCCGCCAGGCCATGTCGATCGCGGTGCTGGCGCAGCTTTATGTGGCCAACGCCAACTACCGCGAGGCGATGCGGCAGTTCAAGACCAATCAGCAATTGTCGGACATCGACGGACAGATCGTTGGCCAGCTGCGCAACCGTTATCAGGCGTCCAGTCTGGGTGAACTGGACTTGATCCAGGGCGAACTGAACACCTTGCAGGCCGATTTACGTCGCGACCTGTCGTACGCCGATCTGCGTAACGCCTACGGCCAGATCTTCGCCAGTGCGGGGCTAGATCCGCTGCCGGATCAGGTGCAATCCACCGAAGTGCAATCCATTGCCACCGCGTTGGCCAACCGCGAAGCAGCGTGGGCGGCCGGGAACATCACGATGCCGGTGGCCCATGCCCCGGTCCAATAACCTGCTGGCGCCGACGGCGAGCATCAGCCGCACACAACGAGAGGCGCGCAACGGTCATCGCGGCACGGCCATTTTGCTGACCGGTTTGCCGGCGGCGGGCAAATCGACCCTGGCCCAGGCGCTGCATGCCGAGCTGTTCGAGCACGGCGTGCAGAGCATCGTGCTCGATGGCGACGGGCTGCGGGTCGGGCTCAATCGCGATCTCGGTTTTACCGACAGCGATCGTCTGGAGAACATCCGTCGCGCCAGCGAAGTCGCGGCGCTGCTGGTGGAGAACGGGCAGATCGTCATCCTCGCGATGATCGCGCCGCTGATGGAGCTGCGTGAGGTATTCGCCCGGCGACTGGGCGAGGATTACCGCGAAGTCTGGTGCAGCGCCTCCCTGGCCGTCTGCGAACAGCGCGACCCGAAAGGTCATTACGCCCGTGCACGACGGGGCGATTTGCCGGGGTTTACAGGTGTGTCTGCACCGTATGAGCCGCCGCCGTCCGCCTCCTTGGTGCTCGATACCGGCGTGCAGTCGGTTGAGGCTTGTCTCGATCACTTGCTGACCTGGCTCGGCGAATGCGCGGTGTTGCCTAAGCGATGAGCCGAGCGGCGTTTTCTCGCTTGCCGGTGACGGTGGATCTGCCGTTGCTGTTGCAGGCACTGACGGCGATTGGCGAGGACGAGTGGCGCGGTCATTTCAATAGTGCTTACTACACCGGCGACTGGAGTGGTGTGGCGCTGATTTCTGCGGCGGATGCGTTGTCCGAACTGGCGCCGGGTCGCGGTGAACCGCTGTTGCGTGTGCCATGGTTGCGAGATGTCAGGTGGCAGCAAGGCTTGCGGGATCTGCCATTGGAAATCGTGTCTGCGCGCCTGTTGCGGCTCGGTCCGGGCGGGCAAATTCATGAACATCGCGACTACGATCTGGGCGAGCCGGACGCCGATGTACGTCTGCATATTCCGCTGCTCAGCCCACCTCAAGTGGACTTCCTGCTCGATGGTCAGCGCATGCCGATGGCCGCGGGAGAATGCTGGTTTCTCGACCTGTCGCGACCCCATCGCGTGGACAATCGCGACACCCGCACACGGATTCATCTGGTCCTCGATTGCCGTCCCGGTCCCTGGCTGGAGCAGGCGATTAACGATGGTTTACCGACCACGCCTTCGTCAGATGTCGGTGATGGGGCTTTGCTGCAGTTTCAGCGTTTGGTGGCCAGCGATTCGCAGCTTTCGAAGACGTTGCAGGGCTTGCCGGACACCGAGGTTTTTATCACCCGCACTCTGGAACTGGCGGTTGAGCGGGGTTTGATGTTCTCCCGCGAAGAACTGCGTGCGGCGATGCGTAACGGTCGACGCCAATGGAATGAACAATGGAACGCCTGAATCTGGAAGGTTGGTTGCCGATTCGGGTCTGGCAGCAGGCCGGCGAGTGGCAGGTCGATTGGTGCTG
The DNA here is from genome assembly GCF_900187425.1 of Pseudomonas sp. Irchel s3h14. Classification (GTDB taxonomy): domain Bacteria; phylum Pseudomonadota; class Gammaproteobacteria; order Pseudomonadales; family Pseudomonadaceae; genus Aquipseudomonas. The sequence continues at coordinate 630,201 of NZ_FYDJ01000002.1, read as the reverse complement.
GTTCGGTGACACGCCGCTGCATCAGCCGTTTTTTCGTGATGCCGTGGAAGACGCGCTGAGATTGCCGTTCAATCAGGCGTTTCGCCGGCAAACACCGCTGTCTGCCCTCGGCGACTGGCAGACGACCAGCCCCGGTTTGGCGCCGAGCGCGTTTATCTTCCACGCTTCGCGTTGCGGCTCGACCTTGATCAGTCAAATGCTCGCCCGACTCGACAGTCACATCGTTGTCAGCGAACCACCACCGTTGGACGCGTTGCTGCGTAGTGGTTTGCCGTCGGCCGAACGGCGTGTCGCCATCGAAGGGTTGTTGTCCGCGTATGGCCAGCGTCGGCTCGGTTCAGAACAACGTTTGGTGATCAAGCTCGATGCCTGGAACATCGGTGAACTGCCGTTGCTGCGTGAGTGTTTTCCTGACACTCCGTGGCTGTTTCTTTATCGCGATCCGCTGGAAATCGCGGTTTCACATCTGCGCCGCCCAGGCATGCACATGGTGCCGGGGATGATCGGGGCGAGTGTGCTGGATGATGAGTTGCCGTTTGCTGGCCGAGAGGACTTCATCGCACGGCGGTTGGGGCGGTTGCTGCAAGCAGGGTTGGCGCAATGCCGGGCGTTTGGTGGGTTGGCGGTGAATTACAGTGAATTGCCCGGGGCTATGGCCGGGCGGTTGGCTGATTTTTTTGGATTGGATGACGTGCAGCGTGAGCAAGTGTTTGCGGCGGTGGGGCAGCATGCCAAACGGCCTTCTGACGTGTTTGTCGGGGACAGCGATGACAAGCGCCGCGAAGCCTCGGTGCTTTTGCGTGAACGGGTGGAGCGTTGGGCGCGAGCGCCTTATGAAGCGCTAGTTGCTGAGTCATGCATCGACGGCACTGGCGCTTTCGCGAGCAAGCCCGCTCCCACAGTTGATCTTCGGTGAACATAATATGTGTGTACGACTGAAATCCAATGTGGGAGCGGGCTTGCTCGCGAAGGCTGCGGTCAATTCACCACAAATCTACCCGGCTAAACCTTGACCCGAGCCTGCATGATCTCCGATTCATCCCAATGATCCTGCACTCGCTCTACGAGCAACTGCACGCCATCGGCCATGCGGCTGAGTGCCAGGGCTACGGAGCGCCGTGTCCCGTCCACATCATCTGCCAGATTGGCAGCGATGGCGCTGATGGACAGCAGGTCTTCGGCGGCGTTGGCCAGCAGGGTTTCGGTGTTGACCTCGGGGGCGACGGTGAAGAGGTTGCCTTTGCGGTGCCTGGGCGACTTTTCGGTGGTCGGGGGGAAGTAGTGGGCGAAGGCGCGGTCAGCGGCTTCTTTGAGTTTTTCGGTTTCGAGTGGATCTTCGGAGGGGGTGCCAGAGTTGTCTGGCGGATTTGGCGTTACTTTGAACATGGTCTGACCTCATTTTTTAAGAAGGCGCTGACCCGGCTCGCTTGCACGCGAAGTTAGGGTGGCAGCTATGTGCGGGGTGCAAGACCGAGTAAACCGCCAGACCAAGAAACCTCGGCAGACCCGAAGGTCTCCCGCACATAGCCGCCATAGAGCGAGTACCACGGGCACAAAGCGCCCGGTGTATGCCTACGCGAAACTGGTCAACGTTTTACCCGGACTTGCACGTCCGTGTCACCGTTTATTCAGTGACAAAGCCAGACTAGACCTGGCTTCGGACCGGAACAAGTTCACCAACACCGCTACAACTTGAAGGAAATCTCCGACGCGGTTACCGGACGTTGGTGTTTGCGCAGAAGGTCAGGATTTGGACGACAAATCCGCCATCCCCTTGAGCAGCTCGATCGGCAGCGGAAAGACAATCGTCGAACTCTTGTCCCCGGCAATCGAACTCAACGTCTGCATATACCGCAGCTGCATGGCCCCAGGCTGGCGCCCGAGCATCTCTGCGGCCTGCATGAGTTTTTCCGAGGCCTGCAATTCGCCTTCGGCGTGAATCACCTTGGCCCGGCGTTCGCGTTCGGCTTCAGCCTGTTTGGCGATGGCGCGGATCATCGATTCGTTGAGGTCCACGTGCTTGATCTCGACGTTGGCGACCTTGATGCCCCAAGCGTCGGTCTGGGCGTCGAGCACTTGCTGGATGTCGATGTTCAACCGCTCACGCTCGGCCAGCAGCTCATCCAGTTCATGTTTACCGAGCACGGCCCGCAACGTGGTCTGCGCCAATTGGCTGGTGGCCATGAGAAAGTCTTCAACCTGAATAATCGCTTTCTGCGGATCGAGGACGCGGAAATACAGCACCGCGTTGACCTTGACCGAAACGTTGTCGCGGGTGATCACATCTTGCGGCGGCACGTCGAGGACCACGGTACGCAAGTCGACGCGAACCATTTGCTGCACTACCGGAATCAGCAGGATCAGGCCAGGGCCTTTGACCTGCCAGAAGCGCCCGAGCTGGAACACCACCCCGCGCTCGTATTCGCGCAGGATGCGAAAGGTCGACCCCGCCAGTGCAATCACCAATAACAGCAGCGCGGCAAAACCCAGTTGCAAGCCCATGGTTATTCTCCACCCGGCGCCGCGTCAGCCGCGGCCACTTCCAGCAATAATCCCTTGCGTGCCACCACCCGGACCCTTTGCCCGGGTTGCAGCGGCGTGGCGCTGAGCACTTGCCACTTTTCTCCTTGCAGGTGCACCCAACCGTTGTAGGCATTGCCGGCCAGCGACATCACCGGGGTCACGCTGCCCACCAGTCCTGCATCGCCACTGACGTTTTCGCGCGGTCGGGTTTTCAGGGCGTGGATCAGCAGGAAAATCAGCAATAGGGCACTGATCAGTCCCAGGCCGATCATCAACGGAACCGGCACCTCGGTGTTGGTCAGAACCACCGCACCGATCACGAACATCACAATGCCGCCCAGACCGATCACGCCGTAATTGGGCAGGGCCGCCTCGGCGATCAGAAACGCGATGCCGAACGTGATCAGCCAGATCCCGATGGGGTTGGGCACCAGCAGGACGACGGTGTCCGCCGCGAATACCGATCCGCTCAAGGCCAACAGCAGCGCAATTGCACAACAACGAGTGTTCACGTGACCCTCCGGGAGAGTCATTGATGGTTCTTTATACAGTCTAGCTGAGCTCTGAATTGTACGAATTTTGATCAGTTGTTGACGTTGTTCCGGCGGGCAGATTTCCCGCGCGATTGCGCCAGCGGGCCTAGACTTTTAGTGGAGAGAAAAGGTTTAACCATCGTCCGCGAAACGTTATTGCGGACTCCGAGGTGCATCATGCGTATGGCAAGAACTGTGCAGGAAAGCCTCAATAAGGCTCACTGCGAATTTGACATCGTCTCCCATCCGCACTCGGCCAGCAGCCTTGAAACGGCGCGGGTCGCGGGCATTCCTGCCGAACGGGTGGCCAAATCGGTGATCCTCGACGACCACCACGGTCATTTTCTGATGGCTGTGCTGCCGGCGAGTCGTCACCTGGACCTGAGCAAAGTACGTGGCAGTGGCGAATGGCAGATCACCCGGGAAAGCACCCTGGCGCATCTGTTCCAGGATTGCGAACGCGGCGCGGTGCCTGCGTTGGGCGAATCCTATGGCATGGACATGGTCATCGACCCACTGCTGACCCGGCAAAAAGACATCTACCTGGAGGCTGGTAACCACAACAACCTGGTGCACATGAGCGTGCCGGAATTCCTGAAAATGGTGCCGAATGCTGAAGTGTGCGAGTTGAGTCAGTAGTTTTTGCGGCGTCAGTTATGACGCCTTCGCGAGCAAGCCCGCTCCCACAGGATTACGCGGACCCCTGTAGGAGCAAGGCTTGCCCGCGATTGACTGCGAAGCAGTCACCCTCCATTTCAAGCATTACAAAGGAGCCCACCATGGAATCCCCAACCCACAGCCTCCCCAACCTGTTCAAACAACTCGGCCTGCCTGATGACGCCGAAAGCATCGATAAATTCATCGCCACCCATTCACCGCTCAAACCCGAATTGCACCTGGCGGATGCGTTCTTCTGGAGCGAGAGCCAAGCGCAGTTTTTGCGTGACGATATTCTGGATGACGCCGATTGGGCGGAGGTGGTGGACCAGCTAGATGTGCTGTTGAGGAAGGGGCGGGGGGTGTAAAAATCACCTTTCTGGTGGCCACTGCCGGGATGTATGGACTAGCGCGAGTATCCAAATTGCATCCGATCCTGGCTGATAAACCACGCGATAACTTTGATGGGGGATCATCTCGCGAGTACCTGCAATGATTCCGACAGGGCCGCTTTCAGGAAACTGGGAAATACGAGATATCGCATCAATGAAGCGGTTGTCCATTTCGAGGGCGGCTATCGGGTTGACGGAATGCAGGTAATCCCAGATGTCTGCACGATCCTGTGCTGCTGCGGGCGTCCAGATTATCTTCATCCTTTCTTGGTTACCTGCGCACGCCTGGCAGCGAATTGTGCTTCAACTTCCTCATTGGTCAAGCCTTCACCAGCTCGCATGGAAATACGTGCACTGTCGACTTTGCGTTGCAAGAACGCTTCGTACTCGCGCGACTCTCGTTGTGTTTGAACGAACTGACGCATCATTTCCCTGACGATTTGCGATGCGGGGCGATGAGAAGCTTCAGCTTCGGCCATGAACTCTTCTCGCAGTTCTGGTTCAAGTTTCATCGTGAAAACAGCTTGTTTAGACATTTTCATATCCTCGATTCGAATACTGACGAAGTATATACGTCTTCAGTACCGGCGTTCATTCAGGCAGCCGCCTCGCGACGGATGGCAGCCAAATTGTTTCAAAACTTGACCAACTTTCCCCTTAAATGCCATATTGATAGTTAGCAAACTAACAGTGTGTGTTTCCCCTCGTGCCGAAAAACCTCGACGCTCTCCAGATGAACATCAGCAGCTCCATGGTGGTGGCCGCCAGGCATTGGCGGAAGATCTGCCAGACCACGCTGGTCAACTATGGAATCTCCGAAGCCTGCGCCGTTCCGTTGTTGATGATCGGGCGTTTGGGCGAGGGTGTGCGGCAGGTGACGGTGGCGCAGGCGGCCGGGATGGAGAGCCCGTCCCTGGTGCGTCTGCTGGATCAGTTGTGTCATGCCGGTTACGTCTGCCGTACCGAAGACGCCCATGACCGGCGCGCCAAATGCCTGAGCCTGACTGAGACGGGTCGTGAGTTGGTGCAAGCCGTCGAAGTCGAGCTGGTGCGCTTGCGCCATGAAGTGCTCGAAGGGATCGATCAGAGTGATCTGGAAGCGGCGTTGCGGGTACTGAGGGCTTTTGAATCAGCCAATCATCTGCCGGTGATCAACCCTTGAACGGATTTTTTACCGGCATGCCCCCGGCGCGGGACTGGTTCTACGGTGTGCGAACGTTCGCGGCATCGATGATCGCGTTGTACATCGCCATGCTCATGCAAATGCCCCGGCCTTATTGGGCGATGGCCACGGTCTACATCGTTTCCAGTCCGTTTGTCGGCCCTACCAGTTCCAAGGCGCTGTACCGTGCAGTCGGCACCCTTCTCGGTGCCGCCGCCGCGGTTTTTTTCGTGCCGATGTTTGTCCAGAGCCCCTATGTGCTGGTGGTGGTCATCGCGCTGTGGACCGGGATTCTGTTGTTTCTGTCGCTGCACCTGCGCACGGCCAACAGTTACGCCCTGATGCTCGCCGGATACACCTTGCCGCTGATTGCTCTGCCGGTGGTGGATAACCCGCTGGGGGTGTGGGACGTGGCCGAAGCGCGGACTGAAGAAATCTTCCTCGGCATCGCCGTGGCGGCGGTGGTCGGCGCCATGTTCTGGCCCCGACGGCTGGCGCCGGTGTTCAACGATTCGGTGAACACATGGTTTGCCGATGCTTCGACTTACAGCCTGCGTTTCCTCAGCCGCAACGTGCAGCCGGACGAAGTCAGCGCGCTGCGCTCCTCGATGGTCGCGACCTTTAACACGCTGGAATTGATGATCGGTCAGTTGCCCCACGAAGGCGCGCGGCCGCAAACGGTGCGCAACACCAAGGAACTGCGCGGGCGAATGATTCATTTGCTGCCAGTGATCGACGCCCTCGACGACGCGCTCTATGCCCTTGAGCGGCGCACGCCCGAGCTTGTGGATAAGTTCGCACCGCTGCTGGCGGCGACCACCGAATGGCTCGGCCACAAAGACGCCGATCTCGAGCGCTGGCAAGCGCTGAAAGACCAACTCGAAGCCCTGCAACCGTCCGCCGAAGCGTTGGATGATCGCAAGCAGCTGCTGTTCTCCAATGCCCTGTATCGCCTCGGCGAGTGGATCGATGTGTGGCAGGACTGTCGCAGCCTGCAGTACGCCATCCAGTGCGAAAGCCAGGACAGCTGGCGCGCGGTTTATCGGCACTGGCGGCTTGGTCGGCTGTCGCCGTTTCTCGACCGTGGGCTGATGCTCTATTCGGCGGCGTCCACGGTCACCGCCATCATTGTCGCTTCGGTGCTGTGGATTCTGCTTGGCTGGACCGATGGCGGCGCCGCGGTGATTCTGGCGGCAGTGGCGTGCAGCTTTTTCGCCTCGATGGACGACCCGGCACCGCAGATTTACCGGTTCTTTTTCTGGACGGCGATGTCGGTATTGTTCGCCAGTCTTTATCTGTTTCTGGTCCTGCCCAACCTGCATGACTTCCCGATGCTGGTACTGGCGTTTGCCGTGCCGTTTATTTGCATCGGCACCCTGACGGTCAAGCCACAGTTTTATCTGGGCATGCTGCTGACCCTCGTCAACACCTCGTCCTTCATCAGTATTCAGGGCGCCTACGACGCGGATTTCCTCAGCTTCGCCAACTCCAACCTGGCCGGTCCCGTGGGCTTGTTGTTCGCGTTCGTCTGGACCCTGATCGCCCGGCCATTCGGCTCTGAACTGGCGGCCAAGCGCCTGACCCGTTTCAGCTGGCGCGACATTGTCAGCCTGACCGAACCGGCGACGTTGTCTGAGCACCGGCACTTGGGTGTGCAGATGCTCGATCGCCTGATGCAGCATTTGCCGCGCCTGGCCATGACCGGCCAGGACACCGGCATCGCCCTGCGAGAAGTGCGCGTGGCACTGAACCTGCTGGATTTGCTCGCCTATACGCCGCGAGTCCTCGGCGTACCGCAAGTGCTGCTGCACCAGGTGGTGGCCGAGGTCGGCGAGTACTTCAAAGCCTGCCTCAAGGCCGGCGAACGATTGCCGGCACCGAGTCCGTTGTTGATGACCCTGGACCGCACCCGCCGTGCTCTCAACACGGAGTGCGATGAAGGTGCGCGTCTGCATCTGCTGCATGCCTTGAGCGGCCTGCGTCTGTCGCTGCTGCCAGGGGTGGAATTCGTCGGCACCGGCGAGCTCGAAGAACCGCTTCCCCATGGCATCGATGGAGCGCCTTTATGATCGGTGATCTGGATATCAGCGGGGTGTTTCTGCCCACGCTGCTGGTGCTGATGGGCATTACGTACGTGTTGTTCCTGCTGGTGCACGGGTTGCTGACGCGTCTGCACTTTTACCGTCTGGTCTGGCACCGGGCATTGTTTAACGTGGCTCTCTACGCTGTGCTGCTCGGCGCCGTGGACTCACTCAGTCGATACCTGATGACATGAAAAAACCTTTTTTGACCCTCGGTCGCGTGGTGCTGACCCTGCTGATCGTGAGCTTCGCCGTTGTCGTGGTCTGGCGCATGGTGATGTATTACATGTTCGCGCCCTGGACCCGGGACGGCCACATTCGCGCCGACATCGTGCAGATCGCGCCGGACGTGTCCGGGCTGATCCAGCGAGTCGATGTGCGTGACAACCAATTAGTGACGCGCGGCCAGGTGTTGTTCAGCATTGATCAGGACCGTTTCAAATTGGCCCTGCGTCAGGCCAAGGCGGCCGTTGCCGACCGTCAGGAAACCCTGGCGCAGGCGCAACGCGAAGCCAAGCGTAACCGCGGCCTCGGCAATCTGGTGCCGGGTGAGCAACTGGAAGAGAGCCAGTCCCGGGTGGCCCGCGCCGAAGTGGCGCTGATGGAGGCCCAGGTGGCGGTGGACAGCGCCCAGCTCAACCTCGACCGCTCGACCATCCGCAGCCCGGTGGATGGCTACGTCAACGACCGTGCACCGCGCAATCAGGAATTCGTTACCGCCGGGCGTCCGGTGTTGTCGGTGGTGGACAGCAATTCATTCCACATCGACGGTTATTTTGAAGAAACCAAACTGGACGGCATTCATGTCGGCCAGAGCGTCGATATTCGGGTGGTCGGCGACCGCGCTCGCCTGCGTGGGCATGTGGAAAGCATCGTCGCCGGCATCGAAGACCGCGACCGCAGCAGCGGCAGCAACTTGCTGCCCAACGTCAACCCGGCGTTCAGTTGGGTACGGCTGGCCCAGCGGATTCCGGTGCGGATCGCCTTCGACGACGTGCCGGCGGATTTCCGCATGATCGCCGGACGGACCGCCACGGTGTCGATCATTGACGATCAAACCCAGGAGCCCGCGAAATGAGCAGGGCCTCGGGTTTGGCTATCGCCGGATTAGGCCTGTTGCTGTCGGCCTGTCAGGTGGTTGGGCCGGATTATCACTTGCCGGACGAGGCCGCCGTCCACCGTGAAGACTTGCAGGGCGACTTGGCGGTGAACGGCAAAAATGTCGTCTCGGCACCGGTGCCCAGCGATTGGTGGCGCTTGTATCAGGATCCGCGCCTCGATCAATTGGTCCAGCAGGCCATGGCCTCCAACACTGATTTGCGCGTGGCGGCGGCGAACCTTTCCCGAGCGCGCGCGCAGGTCGATGAAGCTCAAGCGGCCGGTGGCTGGAGCGGGGGGGTGAAGATGGGGGCCCAGCGTTTGCAGGAGTCCGGCGAAGCATTCCTGCTGCCGGAAAAAGTGCCGGTGGCCAACGTCGGCGACATTGGCATTACCACCTCGTATCAGTTCGATTTGTTCGGCACTTTGCAGCGCGGCATCGAGGCGGCCAAGGCTAATGCCGATGCGACGCAAGCAGCGGGGGATACGGCGCGGATTACCTTGGTGGCCGATGTGGTTCGGGCCTACACCCAAGTCTGCGCGGCCAACGAAGAGCAGGAAATCGCCCAGCATTCCCTCGACTTGCAAGCCCAAAGCACCACGCTGATCCAGCGTCTTCGCGACGCCGGGCGCGGAGATGAAACCCAGGTCACCCGCTCGCAAACCCAATTCAAATCCTTGCGCGCCGACATGCCGCGTTATGAGGCGGCGCGTCAGGCCGGGTTGTTCCGTTTGTCGATGCTGTTGGCCAAACCTGTGGATCAACTGCCGGCCGGCACCGACCGCTGCGCGGAGCTGCCGAAGATTGCGCAATTGTTACCGGTGGGTGACGGCGCGACGTTGCTCAAGCGCCGTCCCGATGTGCGGCAGGCCGAGCGACGATTGGCTGCGTCGACCGCCGGCATCGGCATCGCCACCGGCGAGTTGTACCCGGACATCAGCATCGGCGCGACCGTCGGTACCGTCGGCATCCTGGAAAACCTCGGCAAACCGGCGACCAATCGCTGGGGCTTCGGGCCGTTGCTGACCTGGACCGTGCCGTCCAACGGCTCCCGGGCGCGAATCCGCGAGGCCGAAGCCGCCACCGAAGGCGCGTTGGCGCATTTCGATGGCGTGGTGCTCAACGCCATCCGCGAAACCCAGACCGGTCTGGCCCAGTACTCGGCGTTGCTGCAGCGGCGCGACGCGCTAGCCGACGCCGAGCAATCGGCGCAACTGGCGGCAGACCAGACTCACCGCTTCTTCCAGGCCGGTCGCGCATCGTTCCTGGCGGACTTGCAAGCGACTCGCACCTACACCGACGTGCGGGCGCAACTGGCTTCCGCCAGCACGCAGGTTGCCATGAGCCAGATTGATTTGTTCCTGGCCTTGGGTGGCGGCTGGGAAAGCGGACGAACGCAAGGCACGAACTCCGGCAAACCCTGAGGCCGTTGCTATGCTTTGAGTTGATAAGGTCGCGCGTCGAACTCATCAATCAAGGCTCGCGTTGGTCATGGGGATTCCAATAATGAAAAACCCTTATGCTCCCGGCTTCTGGTGCGCTATAGCGGCATTGGTGTTGCTATCGGCCACTTATTTCTACGGCATCATGCTGGCCCACCAGATCGACAAGGCGCTGGTGTTCCTCGACAGCGCCGCGGCATTGATTGCCGTAATGGCAATCGTGGTGGTGGCCTGGGCTTCGGTCCAGGGTCAGCGCATCAAGAAAAGACAGCTCGAACAAGGCAAGACCCTGGTGCTGATCTGGGACACCAAGGTCGCGCTGCGCCGTGTCGAAACGGTGTTTGATCGGTATTTCTGGGGCAGTTACTGGCAACCGGGGCGTACGTTCCAGGAAGTCATGGGCGAACTCACCGGCACACCGCTGGAAAAAAGCCTCGAAACCCTGAAAAAACAATGCCAGGCGCTGGACAAGCAAGTGTCCGAGGACGGCTGGCACTGGCTCAGTAACGCCCGTGAACTCTCCGATGTCGCCACCGCCATGGCCCGCGAACGTTATCAACTGGACTTCTGCGACCCGCGCTCGGAATCCCCCAGCGGCACGGCGGTGATCAATCGCGACTTCGAAGTGCTGGTCTATACATGGACCGCACGGCTCAAGAGCTTTGATCATCAACTTGATGAGATTGAAACGCAGTATTCCTGATTGTGTGTTTGCAGGACTGACGCCATCGCGAGCAAGCTCGGCTCCTACAGGGTTATGTGTCGATCACAGGACCCTGTAGGAGCCGAGCTTGCTCGCGATGGCGATTTCATATCCGCCGAAACTCTCAACCCCTGCGCACGGTCCATAGACACTCTTTAACCTTTAATCATTGGGCCGCCCCGTGCGCCTGATGCTAATCTCCATCGCACTTTTAACGCAGTCGTGACCGTAACCCGTCATGGGTTCAGGGAAGACGACCACACCTTCAAACAACGGACATTGATCGGGTCATTCATGAATAAATCAGCAGGCGTGCTTCTTGGAATCGTCGTTGCCATCGGTGCAATCAGCGCCGGCGGTGCCTGGTACACCGGCACCAAACTCGACGGTGTGCTGAACACCTCGATCGCCGACGCCAACAAAGAGCTGCAAGCCGCGCTGGTCGGTTCCAACGGCACCGCGTCGCTGGAGCTGGTGTCGCTGGAGCGCCATGTGTTCAGCAGCACCGCGCACTACCGCCTCAAGGGCGAAGGCGAGATGTTCGGTGAGGCACCGGTGGAGTTGTTGTTCGTCGATCGCATCGAACACGGCCCGCTGCCGTTTTCGCGCCTGATGTCGTTGAAGTGGCTGCCGGTCCTGGCCACCAGTCACTACGAACTGGAAAGAACCCCGACCACCGAGAAATGGTTCGCCGCTGCCAAGGACAAATCGCCACTCACGGGCGTGGTCAACATCGGTTACGACAATGCCACCAACGGCACCCTGCAATTGCTGCCGCTGGACGTGGCGCTTGACGACAAGTCCAGCCTGAAATTCTCCGGGCTGAACCTCGATGTCGCCGCCAGCGCTCAAGCGCAGAAGGTCAAGGCCGACGGTTACATGGACAGCCTGACCCTGAGCACGGTCGCTGAAGATCAGACGCCAGTGAAGGTAGAACTGAACGGCCTGACCCTGGCCAGCAACCTGACAAAAAGTACCTACGGCTACTACACCGGCGAGAACACCGTCGAGCTGACCGACAGCAAGACCACCTTCGGCGCCAGGCAGTCGGTCTTGGGTTTCAAGAAATTTGAAATGAAGAACCGGACCGAGGAATCCGGCACCAGCGCTTCGGGGCGTGCCGATTACAAGGTGGGTGAGGTGACCCTGAACGGCAAGGCTGTCGGCTCTGCGCAGATGGCCATGAGCCTGAAGAACCTCGACATCCCGGCAACAATGTCGTTGATGCAGATTTACCAGACCAAACTGCAACCGTACGAGAGGGCCGCCGCTGAGGCCGTGGCTGCGGGTGAACCGGCTCCAGAGCTGGTCCTGACCCCGGCCGAAGAGGCGCAGGTCAAAACCGGCCTGGAGAAACTGCTGGCCGCCGGCCCGCAGGTTGCCCTGGAGAATCTGTCGTTCAACACCGCCAATGGCGAAAGCCGCGCCAACCTGGTGCTCGACCTGACCAAACCACAATCCATGGACCTGCCGCCAGACCAGTTGACCCAACAACTGATTGCGCTGCTGGACGTCAACGTGAAAGTGTCCAAGCCAATGCTCGTTGACCTGCTGAGCGTGCAGTCGCAAATCGACGGTCAGACCGACGCCAAGCTCATCGCCGATCAGGCCACCGCCACCGCCGACATGTTTGGCAGCATGGCAGTCGGCACGCAGTTGGCAAAACTGGAAGGCAGCAACATCGTCGCCAAACTGCACTACGCCAATAATCAGGTGGATTTCAACGGCCAGAAGATGACCGTCGAAGAGTTTGTCGGGTTTGTCATGAGCAAATTCGGCGGTAATGTCGCCGTCGAGTAAAACCAGGGTTTACAGACCGACGCCCGGCCTCTGCGCAACGCAGACGCCGGGCGTTTTGCTGTCTGGCGTTTGAAGCTGGACAAGGAACGGCGCCCGCAGCGACACGAATCTGAACAATTATTGCGCTCTCAATAGCGCACCGCACTCGCGTGCAAGACTGCGCCCCGATCAAGTTTGGCTGGGTCACCTGAACCCGGCTTTCCATTACGAGTGGGCAAGGAGGGCATCACGACCCGGCTGGCCATGTAAGGATGCTGACGAATGCCGCGTATTGATGGTGCCTTTTTACATCGTGGGTTACGCCCCTTGTATCGCGTTGCGCTGTGCAGCCAATTACTCTGGCCGGCGCTGGCGTTTGCCAATACCCCTTACGACCAAATGGTGCTTGATGCCCGGGCTGGAAATTACGCCCCGGCGCTGAGCGTGTTGCGTCAGGTGCCCGCGAATCAGGTCACCACCGGGCAGATCAGTGATCATTTGCAAATCGCTGGTTGGGCCGGCCTGGACGCCGAAGTGGTCAAGGTCTATGAGACCCAGGGGCGCGCTCGGGCGCTGCCGGTCCTGGCGCTGACCGCCACTGCGCGGGCCTATCGCAATCTCAAGCGCTGGGATTCGGCGACCCAGGTGTACGACAAGGCCCTGGCGCTTGAGCCCGAAAATCCTGACCTTCAGTTGGGTCTGGCGCTGACCCAGGCCGACGCTGGTAAATCTGACGACGCAGTGGCTCGTGCCAAGGCGCTGGTGGCTGCCAAGCCGGATGATCCTTCCCGCCGCCTGGTCCTGGCCTATGCCTTGACCCGCGCCGGTAACCATTACGACGCGCTGTTCGAATACGACCAGGCCTTCATCCGTGCCGGCAACAAACCCGAAGTCGCCCGCGAATACGTGGTTGCGCTACAACGTGCGCGCCTGCCGGAGCCGGCCCTGCGCCTGGCCCGTCAGCGGCCGGGGCTGATTGATCCGGTCACGTTGCGCCGCATCGAAGGTGACCTGGCCGCCGAGCGTGTGCGCCTGGCCGAACTGGCCACCCGCAGCGAAAAAGAACGCTACGTGATCGCGGATCGGGCGTTGGCCGATTACGACACCTTGATTGCCACCTGGTCTGCGGATCCACAGGCCCACGACGACGTCGTCCGCTGGCGCATCGACCGCATGGGCGCCCTCAAGGCACGGGCCCGAACCGCCGATGTGATCACCGAATACCAGAAACTGCTCGCCGAAGGCGTGAAGATTCCGACCTATGCCCTGCGTTGGGTGGCGTCGTCCTATCTGGACCAGCGTGAGCCGGAAATCGCGACCGACCTGTATCGCCAGGTGCTGGTGGCGCCGAACGCCGATGCCGGTGATCGTCTGGAAGACAGCACCGCGCTGTACTACGCCTTGCTCGAAAGCGATAAGGCGGACGAGGCGCGCAACCTGGCCGAGGACCTGGCCAAAACCCAGAGACCGCGGATCGAACTCAAGGGCTTGCCGGTGGGCAACCCCAATGATGAATGGATGGATGCCCAGCAACTCGCCGCCCAGGCCGGAACCTACGGCTCCGATTTGCCCCATGGCGAGGAGCGTCTGCAGGCGTTAGTAGACCAGGCGCCGGGCAACATTGGCCTGCGTCTGGCCCAGGCCGATCTGTACCTGGCGCGTGACTGGCCGCGTCGCTCCGAGAACCAGCTCAAGGAAACCGAAAGCATGTCGCCGCGGGACGCCGGGCTTGAAGTCGCACAGGCTCACACCGCTATGGATCTGCAGGAATGGCGGCAGATGGATGCGCTGACTGACGATGTCGTTGCGCGTTTCCCGGACAACCGTCAGGTGCAGCGTTTAGCGCGCCAGCGTGAAGTCCATGACATGGCCGAGCTGCGCGTAGAAGCTTACGGCGGCAAGAGTTATGGCGGTGACGATGGCGACGCCGGGGCGGTCAATGGCAGCCGTGATTTCGGTATCGAAACCACCCTGTACAGCCCGCCGATCGACGAAGACTGGCGGGTGTTTGCTGGTGCCGGTTATGCCACGGGCGATTTCCAGGAAGGCACCGGGCACCATCGTTGGCAACGAGTCGGCCTGGAGCGCCGGACCCGCGACATGACCCTCGAAGCGGAAGTCTCCAACCACTCCTATGGCTTCGGTGACAAACAGGGCGCGCGCCTGGCCATTGCCCGTGACATCAACGATCACTGGCAGTACGGCGGCAGCCTCGAGTACCTGTCGGCACAAACACCGTTGCGGGCCTTGAACAGCGACATCACTGCCAACGGCGGGAGTGGCTTCATCCGCTGGCGAGCCAACGAAAGTCGCGAGTGGAAACTGGCCGTCAGCCCGTCCCGTTTCAGCGATGGCAACAACCGCGTCGAAGCCGTGCTTACCGGGCGCGAAGGTGTCTACAGCGCACCGGGCGTGCAAGTCGACCTGGGCCTGGAAGTGGGCACCAGCCACAACTCCAAGTCTGACGATGTGCCGTACTTCAACCCCAAATCCGACTTCAGCGTCTTGCCGACGGTGAACGTCAATCACGTGCTCTACCACCGCTACGAAACCTCCTGGAGCCAACAATTCCAGGCCGGTGCGGGTACCTACAGCCAGCGCGATCACGGAACCGGGGGCATCGGCTTGCTGGGCTACGGTCAGCGCTACAGCTGGAACGACGTGTTCGAGGTGGGCGGTTTGGTGAGCGTGATCAACCGGCCCTTTGACGGCGATCGGGAAACCGATCTGCGCTTGCTCGTCGACCTCACTTACCGCTTCTAGAAGAGTTTGAAGATGCCCTTTATTTCGCGTTTCATCCTCCTGCTGGGAGTGCTGTTAGCCAGCGCCTGCGCCCAGCAGGCACCGGCCTTTGCGCCACCGTCCGAGCGCCCGGTGCCAGCCAACGAAACCCCGTGGCCGAAAAATCATGTACTGGGCATCGCCTACCACGATGTCGAAGACCGCGACCCCGATCAGGCGGTGGTGGCCGTGCGCACCGAGCGCATGATCGAGCAGCTTGCCTGGTTAAGGGAGAACAACTACAAACCGGTCACCGTCGACCAGATCATGGCCGCTCGCAACGGCGGTCCCGAGCTGCCGCCCAAGGCGGTTCTGCTGAGTTTCGACGATGGCTATTCGAGCTTCTACACCCGCGTCCTGCCGGTGCTGCGCGCCTATAACTGGAACGCACTGCTGGCGCCGGTCGGGAGCTGGGTCGACACGCCGCTGAACCAGCCGGTGGATTTCGCCGGTACACCGCGCAAGCGCTCGGACTTCCTGACCTGGGATCAGGTGCGGGAAATCTCCAAATCCGGGCTGGTGGAAATCGCCGCTCACACCGATGCCAATCACAAAGGTGTGCTGGCTAACCCTCAGGGCAACCTGCAGCCGGCCGCCGCCACCCGCCGTTACGATACGGTCACTGGCCGGTACGAAACCGAAGTTGAATTTCAGGCTCGTCTGCGCACTGATGTCGCGGCGATCTCGGAGAAAATCCGCAAAGTCACAGGTATAAGTCCGCGGGTTTGGGTCTGGCCATATGGCGCCGCTGATGGCACTGCATTGCAAGTCGTCGGCAGCCAGGGTTACCAGATGGCGCTGACCCTGGACGACGGACTCGACACCCTCGACAACCTGATGAGCAGCCCGCGTTTCCTGGTGGCCTCTGACCCGGACGGTGAGCATTTCGCCAACAGCATCGTTTCGGTGCAGTCCGAATCGCCGATGCGCGTGGTGCATGTGGACCTGGATAACGTCTACGACGTGGACCCGGCCCAACAGGAAATCAACCTCGGCAAACTGATCCAGCGCATGGCCGACATGGGCGCCAATACGGTGTTCCTGCAAGCGTTCGCCGATCCGAAGGGCGATGGTCTGGTGCACTCGCTGTATTTCCCCAACCGTCACCTGCCGATGGCCGCGGACATCTTTGACCGCGTGGCCTGGCAGTTGCGCACCCGGGCCCACGTCAAGGTTTATGCCTGGATGCCGGTGCTGAGTTTTGCCCTGGATTCGAAGCTGCCACGGGTGACTCGCTGGGACCCGAAAACCGGCACCACGTCGGTTGACCCGGACCAGTACAAACGTCTGTCGCCGTTCGATCCGAACGTGCGACGCATCATCGGTGAGATCTACGAAGACGTGGCGCGCCTGACGTCGGTCGACGGCATCCTCTATCACGATGACGCGGTGCTGTCGGACTTCGAAGATGCCAGCCCGCAAGCGCTGAAGGTATACGCCGCCAACGGACTGCCGGGCTCGATTGCCGCGCTGCGCGATGATCCGGCGACGATGCTGCGCTGGACGCGTTTCAAGAGCCGTTACCTGATCGATTTCACCAAAGAGCTCACCGCCAAAGTCCGCGCCATTCGCGGTCCGCAGGTGCAGACGGCGCGCAATATTTTTGCCGAGCCGATGCTCAACCCCGACAGCGAAGCCTGGTACGCCCAGAACCTTGACGACTTCCTCGGTACTTACAACTGGACGGCGCCGATGGCCATGCCGTTCATGGAAAAACAGAGCCAACAGCAATCAGGCCCCTGGCTTGAAAGACTGGTCGCCACGGTCAAGGCTCGCCCCGGCGCGCTCAACCGCACGGTGTTCGAATTGCAGGCCCGTGACTGGACGAAACAGACCGACGCCGACATCGATGGCGAGCAACTGGCCGACTGGATGAGCCTCCTCAAGCGTCAGGGTGCGACCAGCTTCGGCTACTACCCCGACAACTTCCTCGAGAACCTGCCGGACTTGAAAGCCGTGCGGCCCGAGCTCTCCAACAAGTGGAATCCATAACATGCTGGATAGACTTCTGGCCCTGCTGGTTCTGGCGATTGTCCTCGGAGTTCCCCTTGGGCTGATCTTCCTGGTCACCGGGCAATTCCTGATGGACTTCGTGTTCTTCTACCCACTGTTCATGTCGGGGCTGTGGATCGCCGGCGGCCTGTATTTCTGGCTGCACTGGGAACGTCACTGGCCGTGGAAAGAGGACACGCTGCCGCCCGCGCTGAAAGGCGAGCCGATGATCTCGATCCTCATCCCTTGCTTCAACGAAGGTGACAACGTCGCGGATACCATCCACGCGGCGCTGGCGCAGCACTACCCAAACATCGAAGTGATTGCGATCAACGACGGCTCCAAAGACAACACGGCCGCCGTGCTCGACGCCTTGGCGGCGCATGATCCACGTCTGCGGGTGCTGCACCTGGCGGAAAACCAGGGCAAGGCGGTGGCCCTGCGCATGGGCGCCATCGCGGCGCGCAGCGAGTATCTGGTGTGCATCGACGGTGATGCGCTGCTGGCGCCGAACACCGCGGCGTATCTGGTCGCGCCGATGCTCGACAATGCGCGCCTCGGCGCCGTGACCGGCAACCCGCGGATTCGTACCCGATCGACGTTGGTAGGCCGGGTACAGGTTGGCGAGTTCTCGTCGATCATCGGGCTGATCAAGCGCACCCAGCGCGTCTTCGGGCGGATCTTTACCGTCTCCGGCGTGATCGTTGCGTTCCGTCGCACGGCGCTGAACCGGGTCGGCTACTGGAGCCCGGACATGATCACCGAAGACATCGACATCAGCTGGAAGCTGCAACTGGATCACTGGAGCATCTTCTACGAACCCCGCGCGTTGTGCTGGATCCTGATGCCGGAAACCCTCGGCGGACTGTGGAAACAACGTCTGCGCTGGGCTCAGGGTGGCGCCGAAGTCTTGTTCAAGAACATTCGCGGCATCTGGCAGTACCGCCATCGCTATCTCTGGCCACTGCTGTTCGAATACTGCCTGTCCACGGGGTGGGCCTTCACATTCCTGTTGTCGGTGATGTTCTGGGTCGTGGGCAAGTTCGTCGAAATGCCTGAGGCCATCGCCGTCCATGACCTGATGCCGCCGGCCTTTACCGGGTTGTTGCTGGCACTGGTCTGCCTGATGCAGTTCGCGATCAGCATCCTGATCGACCGCCGTTACGAGAAAGGGCTGTGGAAAACCATGTTCTGGGTGGTCTGGTATCCGCTGGTGTTCTGGCTCATCAGCCTGCTCACGACCTTGGTCAGCTTTCCCAAAGTGCTGTTCGGCCAACATCAGAAGCGCGCGCGCTGGGTCAGTCCGGACCGGGGCATCAAACCGTTGGACGACGATGAAGAGGAAGTCATCAGATGAAAATCATCAGAACCCGGCAGCGTCCTTTTCTGGTCGTGATCGATGCCTTTTTCACGGTGCTGGCCTGGATCGGTCTGCTCTATCTGCTGGTCAAGGGGCTTTGGCCGCTGGTCGATACCCGCGACGGACCACGTATCGATGCGTCGGTGTTTGACGCGCTCGGCACGTTGCAGATTTATCTGTGGGTAGCGCTATTGAACGCGGCGATCCTGATTTCCTGGGCGCGTTATCAACAGCGCAAAAGCAAGAGCTTCGCCCAGCGTCGTCTGCCGGCACCGGTGGTGGACGATCACGGTCTGAGCAAAAGCTTCAAGCTGAGCGGTGATCGGTTGAAGAAACTGCGTACCCCAGGTTCCATGACCATTCACAACGATCAGGAGGGCGATATCACTCATGTGGTCACTCACTTCTTCCCAATCACCGCGGACCTGAAACCGGCCCCTCTGGCGCCGCTGGAGCATCCGCGGGTCATTCGCCTGCCAGCCGAAGATGACACCAACAGGGAGCCGCTGAGCCACGTTTAGCCGACATCCCGAATCAGCCGCCACGCCTCATCCACCGGCAGCGGCTGTTTCATCCGTTCGGCGAGCATCGCTATCGCACGTTCTTCATCGCAAGCCACCGCGGCAACCACCAACCCGTCCTTGCCGAACAGGCCGATAAAGGGTGGATGGTCGGGATCGCCTTTGAACTCGACCTCATCCCAGGTCGCGGCGTGTCCAAGGTAGTCGTAGTTTTTACCGAAGTGCCAGGTCCAGAAATAAGGCACGTCGAGGTAATGCTCGTCGCCGCCGAGCATGTTCATCGCCGCGATTCGTGCCTGTTGCTGTGCCAGGCGCCAATGTTCGATCCGTTGGGGTTGGCCGTTGAGCGGGAAGGTCGCGATATCGCCGGCGGCCCAAAGCCCATCGGTCACGCGCATTCCGCCGTCGACCTTCAGCGACTGGTCTTTTTCCAGGGGAAGGCCGGTAAATGCGCCGGTTGCCGGGCTGACGCCAATGCCGACCAACACCAAATCCGCCGGTAAACGTTGACCGTTGTCCAGGCGCACCGCTTCGACCTTGGCGGTTCCTTCGATGTGTGTGGCTTGGCCATCCGTATGAAACACCACGCCGTTGGCCTCGTGCAGGGCACGAATCGATTTGCCGACGGCATCGCCAAACTGTTTGGCGAAAGGCACTGCGTGGCGGGCCAGAACGGTGACGTCCAAGCCGTATTGACGCAGGGAGGACGCGGATTCCATGGCAATAAAACTGTCGCCGATGATCACCGCTCGTTGGCCTGGTTTTGCCGAGCCCAGAATCCGCTGCGCCTGATCCTTCGAACGCAGCACGAACACTTGCGGCAGGTCGGCACCAGGCAGTGTCAGTGGATTGGGTGTGCCACCGGTGGCGAGCAGGGCAGCGTCGTAGCTCAGCGATTGACCATCAGACAGGCGCAACGTTTTGTTCGCGGCGTCCAGGCTCGTCACTTCAGTGTTTATTCGCTCAATGCGCTGTTCGCGGTAAAAGTGTTCATCACGCAGCGGCGGGACTTCTTCCGGCGGCATCTCCCCGGCAATCACGAATTTGCTCAAGACCGTGCGGTCGTAACCGGCGTCGGTTTCACGGTCGATCAACAGCACCCGGCCACCGAAGCCCTTTTCGCGCAACGCCGCCGCACACGCCGTGCCTGCTGCACCGGCACCGATGATCACAAAGGTTCGCTCGTCATCCGCCGGTGGGGTGTGAGCGTCGGACATCGGCTGATCGTCGACCCAGACCTCGTCATCGCGCACTTCCAGCGGATAGCGCTTGAGGCTGTCCAGGGCCGGCGGTTCGCACAGCGCACCGTCCTCGATCCGGTACGCAGCCTTGTGCCACGGGCAGATCAAACGTCCGTGGCAAAGAGCGCCGTCGGCCAGCGGCGCCCCGGCATGGGGGCATTCGCCCTGAAAGGCGCGTAGTTGATCGCCCACCCGCAGCAGGACAATTTTCGTGTCCGCAATCTGGACCTCAAGGCCCCGATTTTCGGACACATCGGCGAAACGGGCGACGCGGTGCAGTGCCATGATCGCTCTCCAGGCAGGCGTTTCACTTAAGAGTTTGGCGCTTATCTGGAGGTTCAGCCAATTCCCACTGCAACCAAATGAACGGTCCGGCTATAGTTTGCACGCCGACGACGGCCCCACCCGCACAAGGTGCTCCGGTATGCCCCGATTGACCTCTTTTAACCCTTGGCTGGCGGCCGTTGCAGTCGCCCTTTGCGTGCAATTTCCGGCGCAGGCCCAGGAGCGTTTTACCCTGAACATCCCAGGTGTTTCGGATGACCGACTGTTCACGGTAGCGGCCGCCAGCGATGCCCCGGGTTGTGGCGGGCATAACGCGTCACCGGCACTGAACTGGAACGCCGGGCCGGCGGGTACGTTGAGCTATGCCATCGTCATGCACGATCCTGACGGCCAAAAAGGCCAAGGCGTCGATCACTGGGTGCATTACGGCATCAAAGCCACGACTCATCAGATTGCCGCCGGTGTCGGCGCAAAATCCGCCCTTGAAGGCGTCGGTGGCACCAACAGCAAAGGCACCACCGGTTATGTCGGCCCTTGCCCGCCCGTCGGCGACAGCTCCCACCACTACATCATCCAGCTCTACGCCCTGGACCTGGCGCCGGAAGCTTTGCCCGCCGGCCTGACGCGCGCGCAGCTACTGGAAAAAATCAAAGGCCATGTGCTGAAAAACAGCAGTGTGGTGCGGCGTTATCACCGCTGAAGTTTTTTTTCAGCGGTCTTAACCCGAATCGACGGGGCTGTCCGTCTCAGAGGATGAATGGATCAATTTCCTCCTGAGGTCAGCCCCCATGTCCCTCCCTCTGCATTTCCTCCGCCCGGCCGCCCAGGGTTTCGCCGCCGGGTTGCTGCTGGCCATTGCCGGTTGCGGCGTTTCATCCAAGCCTGATTCCGCCTCGGTTCCGCCACCGGCCCAAGGTGCGCTGCCGGCTGAAGTCATGGTGCGCAGCGAGGCTGTCATGGCAGACACTTCGATGGCCAAGCGCAGCGTTCACCCGGCACCGACGGCAAGCTATGCGCCGATGCCAGCGGGCGAAGCGTATCCGCAGGGATATCGGGATGAGCAGCGGGAGCAGTATCAAGCGCTGGCGGATAACCCGATTCACAGCGTGGTCGAAGCGCCCGTCTCGACCTTCAGCGCCGACGTCGACACCGGTGCTTACGCCAACGTCCGCCGCTTGCTCAACCAAGGGCGCCTGCCCCCGGAAGGTGCGGTACGACTGGAGGAGATGGTCAATTATTTTCCCTACGATTACGCATTGCCCTCCGATGGCTCGCCCTTCGGCGTGACCACCGAGCTGGCGCCGTCGCCGTGGAATCCGCATACCCGATTGCTGCGCATCGGCATCAAGGCCTCGGACCGCGCGGTTGCGGAACTGGCCCCGGCGAACCTGGTGTTTTTGGTGGACGTGTCCGGCTCGATGGACCGACGCGAGGGGTTGCCGCTGGTCAAAAGCACCCTGAAATTGCTGGTCGATCAATTGCGCGAGCAGGACCGGGTTTCATTGGTCGTCTATGCCGGCGATTCGCGTGTGGTGCTGGAGCCGACCTCCGGACGTGACAAAGCGAAAATTCGTACCGCCATCGAGCAACTGACCGCCGGCGGATCAACCGCTGGGGCGTCAGGCATCGAACTGGCCTATCAGATGGCGCAGCAGGCGTTTATTCCCAAAGGCATCAACCGCATCCTGCTGGCCACCGACGGTGACTTCAACGTCGGTATCAGCGACTTCGACAGCCTCAAGCAAATGGCTGTGGATAAACGCAAGACCGGCGTTTCCCTGACCACATTGGGTTTTGGTGTGGATAACTACAATGAACACCTGATGGAACAGTTGGCCGATGCCGGCGACGGCAACTATGCCTACATCGACAACCTGCGCGAGGCGCGCAAGGTGCTGGTGGATCAGCTCGGCTCGACCCTCGCGGTCGTGGCGAAGAACGTGAAGCTGCAAGTGGAGTTCAACCCGGCACAAGTCAGTGAATATCGGCTGTTGGGGTATGAGAATCGTGCGTTGAAGCGTGAGGATTTCAGCAACGACAAGGTCGATGCCGGTGAAATCGGCGCAGGGCATACGGTGACGGCGTTGTATGAAATCGTGCCGAAGGGTGAGAAGGGCTGGCTGGAGCCGCTGCGGTATGGCAACTCCGGGGCAGTTGCTTCCGGGAAATCTGGGGAAATGGCCATGCTGCGCGTGCGATATCAGTTGCCCGAAGGTGGGAACAGTCGCTTGATCGAGCGGCCGATCGCCAACGGTCAGGTCGGCAAAGCCAGTGATGACCTTCGTTTTGCGGCGGCCGTGGCGGCGTTTTCCCAGCAGCTCAAGGATGGGCGTTATACCGGTGATTTCAGTCTGAAGGACACCGAGGCTTTGGCTCGCGGTGCACGGGGCGAAGATCGATTTGGCCTGCGGGCAGAGTTCGTGCAATTGGTGGAGTTGGCGCAAAGTCTGCGAACCACCACCGCATCGAATAGTGAGCCGCTTAAAGGAGGCTACAACTGAAATGTCAGCGCCTGAATCGAGCGACGAATCGCTGCTGGCCCGTTATCGCGCAGGCGACAGGCCGGCGTTCGAGATTCTGTACGCCCGTCACCGCCAAGGGCTCTACCGATTCCTGCTCGGCCTGAGCGGCAAGTCCGAGCTGGCCGAAGAGGTTTACCAGGACACCTGGCTGAGCCTGATCCGCAGCACCAGTCAGCCACAAGGCCGGGCGAATTTTCGTACCTGGCTCTACCAGATTGCCCGCAACCGCCTGATCGATCACTGGCGCAAACACGGAATCCACAACCCCTTGCACGACAGCTATGACGAACAGATCCACGCGCTGAGCGATGACGCTGCTGATCCCGAACAACTGCTGAGCCTGAGCCGCGACAACCAACGCCTCGAAGCGGCCTTGCAAAACCTGCCCGCTGACCAGCGCGAAGTGTTCCTGCTGCGCGCCCACGGCGATCTCGACCTGCCGCAGATCGCCACCCTCACCGAAACACCGCTGGAAACCGTCAAAAGCCGCTTGCGCTACGCCCAGCAAAAACTGCGTCGGCTGCTGGCCGAGGAGGTACTGACATGACTGACGCCCGTCCTACGCCAGAAGACGAAGTGTTGAAGCACTATCGTGAACACGCGACCAGCGAACCGCCGGCCCATCTCGACGCCTTCATCCTGGCCACCGCACAGCGCGAAGTCCCGGTGCAGAAGCCAGGTCTGTGGAAGCGCTGGGTCCAGGCCTGCCAGAAACCCCGTTGGCAAGTCGCATTTGCCAGCCTCGTCGGTGTGGCCCTGATGCTTGCACTGGTGCAACGCACGGAGGAGCAACCGCCGAGTTATGACTTCGCGCCTGCACCCAAAGCGTCTGCGCCGGTCGCGAAAAAAGAAGCCGCAGAGGTATCACCTTCGGTTGCTCGCTCGCTGGCGGCCCCGGCCGGCGCGATGTCCGCCCCCGCGCCTGCGGCGCCAATGGCCGATTTTGCCGCGCCCGCGCAGAGCGAATCCATCAGCGCTGAAATGGCTGATGAAGCGAAGGTCAGCAAACGCTCGGCGATAGCTCCAGCAAAGTTTATCGACGATCAATTAAGGGAAGTGATCCGCCTGCAAAAGGCTGGTCAGGCTCAAGCGGCCGCTGACCTGATGGCGACATTGCACAAACGCTTTCCCAAGGAAAATCTCACGGCCAGACTCAAGGATTTGCAGAAAAACTGAGAGGCAGGGCGGTCAGTCATTTGGCATCGACACCCGAAAGCGCGCACTATCGACCTATAGCCGATGCGTTGGAGGAAGCCATGGCGAAAAAAATCGACCGCATCGCCCAAATGCTCAACTGCCCGGTGAAGGGTCAGGAATTACGGCGGGCTGTTACTGAGAGTCGTAAGGAGTTTCTGCTGGCGAAGCAGGCAGAAGAGGCGGTAGAGGACGACGTTCTTGATGATGAAGTGGTCGAGGACGAAGAGGATGATGAATACGACGAGTTCGATTGGACGACAGAATGAAAAAACCGCTTTGGCGGTTTTTTTGTGCATCGTCTATTCAGCGGCAGTAGTTCGGGATTACCGAACAACTGAAATTCTTACCAACATCGCCCGAGGGGGCGGGGAGATTGACCAAAAAAATGCCGACTACCCAAGAAACTACCCAAGAAGTCACCCAAGAAACTACCCAGAAGTTGATCATAAGCGCCCCGCGACCGACGATCTAAACGTGGTTTGACGGTCATCGGCCTGGTGAGGTGCGCACTTCGTCGAACTTCCGCTATTAACTCCTGCTATGCCCGTACGCCGATGAATAGCTCCAATTCTTTCGGTAATGACTGTTGGATCGCTATTTCTAATTGTTGGACCTGCCCACCGGTTAATGGAAGCTCGCCATTAGCCTCCGCCGCTAAGCTGTCCCAACCCAAAACGTCCATAACCGCTTGCTCAAATACAGGGCTTACGTCGAGCTCAAACTTGATCGAATCGTCTTCGTTGTCGCCTGCAAGAAAGCCCGTAATCTCTAAAAACATTGTTGCTCTCCGATATCACTTTGATGTGGTTCGCCCTGGTTCAGCACCCTTTGTACGTTCCCCTGTATCGGGGTTGAACTCTCCCAAATGCTTACCTTGCTTGTCGTAGAGTTCAACTCTGCCGTTCTCATAATCCCATTCATAAATTCTGCCCTTGCGATCTTTCCAACGACTTCGTTTTTTGCCACCGCCTTGGACGCTCGACATTTGTTTTGCGCGTGTGGCGTCTGGGAAGGCCGTCAGTGTTTTGGGGGCAGGATGGTAGCTGTAGTCGCCGCCAATAGGCCGAGCAAACACCACATACAGCGATTTCAAGCCCGTATCTACCGGGAACACCAGAATACAGTCATCGGTGTTGATGTCCTCGCCGGGAAGACCTTCTATCTGGCTGTCGTAGTTGTCCGGAATCGGGTGGACCAGGATGCTGCCGAGTTGTTCGCCACTGTTGTCGGGGTAGATCAGTGGGGGCATCTGCCCCAGTGGCCCGCGCTGGGGCGTCCACAAAATGGTGATGCCATTGAGCTTGGCTTCCAAGGCTGTTTTATCGGCGTTCCACGTGGCTTGCACCGTGCGTACCGTATCGTCGCCTGATGCGGTGGTATGGATGCCGTAGACTTGTAATGCGCCCTCGGCATCGCGACGAAACTGAAAGCGCACACGGGTAGGTGCGTGGGTCATGCTACGCAATTGAGTGTCGGTATGGAGCGTCCCGTCATCCATCTTCGTCGGGAGCATGCCCAGTATGAAAACACTGGCAGGCCCACCCGCACCGCGTATCGCCCAATTGAGACGCTGCTGCAGGATGCCGCCACCGGCCATGCGACCTAGTGCCAGATCGGCGCCAAGTGCCGTCGCTACGGCGGTACTGGCCGACGGAAAAAGCATGGCGCCTGCGACCATTACCTTGCCGAAGTTCGAAGCGGGTTCCGAAGCGGTGCCGGCGTCGGTGCGACACCAGTTATCGGGGATGCAAGATTTGGCAAAGACCTGATCGTCGCGAGGCTTGGTCTGTGGCCATGGATCTTTTGGGGGGATGTAGACCGGTTCAGGCGCTGGCGCTGATCTAGCTACGAAGCCACTGCCTGAACTGGCAATGCGTTCCTTTACCAACAGCAAATCACCCTTACGGACGGACTCGACAATTTCGCTGTCGCTGATGCGGGAATGGCTCCCAAAATTGGCAAGTCCGTTGATGTTGTGTCGACCTCGCATGAGCGCGTCCTTCACCAATCGTGCGGCATTGCTGGGGCTTTCGGTTTGTTTGAAACCCTTGTCGGCATTCCTTATCAATCGCATGAAATTCCCTTTGATTAAGTCCTAGGGGCATTCTGGAGAGCGTGAGGCGCACCGGGCAAAAAATAGTTTTGCGGCATTTGTCCGAACCGGTCGATTGATACCGGCCTAACACGCTCCGCTCCTTTCGCGAGTGGTGCGCGATAGTGTTTGAAATAAAAGGGCGCCCGAGACAACGCCCAAAAAAAAGCCCCAGACCCTGCGGTCTGAGGCTTTCTCGTTTCTACGTATGGTGCCCAGGCGTCGTTTGAACTGGAGGCTGTGGGGCCCATTCTATAAGGGTTTGGGTAGTAGTGATTCGGTTAGGCATACACGTGGGCATACACGGTCCATGCTGCTGGTAGGGTATTGGCTTGAAAGCTTACCCATGCAAGGAGCTAGCACTGGTAGCGATCTTTAATGACTCTGTCGAAATACGACCCTTTGGAGCCAGCCGCCATCAACCCCTGATGTACGTCTGATGGCACGCGGCAGAAGTCGTATGTGCGTCCTTGTTTGAACGTGATTTTCATCCAGCCTGTGGTGGCGTCGTAGCCCACAGCCGTGATTGCCGACGAGATCACACGAATCATATCCATAGCGCTTTCCCTAACTCTGACTGCCAACCGACCTGGTAGCTTGGCTGTTGATACTAGCCGATGACCGGCAGCTCGGCGCCGTGCTGTTGGCGAAGCGCAAAGTCCTGTTACCGAACCCGGAAAACTGCCGGGGACCCTGAGGCTTTTCTCACGGTACGGGGTCGGAAACCCGCGACATCGTGTTAGCGACAGGCTACGCAGCTTACTGAAATTTCAAACGTTGAAATTGAAAGGATCTTGAAGAAAAAGGGGCATCGTTACCGTGTCGGTAATGATGCCCCTTTGTGTTGCTGATAACGCACGCTTGGCGTTGGTCAACCGAGTCAACGCCGTCAACCTGTCAACTAACTTAAAAAATCCAGCCGCTAACACGAACGCGCGGGTTCTCTGCCCCGTACCCATCGAAATGCCCAGGGTCCCCGGCGAGCTACCAAGCGATAGGGCAAATGCACAGGTGAACAGCAGTTCACCCGGTTCACCTGTTCACTAAGCTGTGCACTTTTCCGCTAACACGATCACGCGGGTTTCCGACCCCGTACTTGTTGAACATCCCCAGGGTC
The DNA here is from genome assembly GCF_900187425.1 of Pseudomonas sp. Irchel s3h14. Taxonomy (GTDB): domain Bacteria; phylum Pseudomonadota; class Gammaproteobacteria; order Pseudomonadales; family Pseudomonadaceae; genus Aquipseudomonas. The sequence goes on along the minus strand of NZ_FYDJ01000002.1, from coordinate 602,722 downwards.
CCTGGCGATGTCGGTGCTCTGGTCGATCCATCTCCCCTGAGCGTTATCGGCGGACGGCACCTCTCAAGCGTCGTGACGTTCGGCAACCCAGCATTCGAATTTATGCATTAGTCGATACCAAGCCAGTTTTGCTTTCGCTGGTGGCGCTATCATCGATGGGGTGTGGGGGGGGGGAAAGACGTGTTACAGGTGTTGCGGGTGTTACGAGCGATCTTAACTGATTGAATTTATTGAGCTTTATTCGTGTTACACACTGTTCGTCCTTTCACCTGCATCGGGTGTTACATGCCAAATAGGTGTTACAGCAGCGTTTACAAATTTGTGTAAAACCGTAGGCCGCAATCGGCCGAGGCTGTGTAAAAACGTTTTTCAGCGCGATTGGAGCCCTGTGTTGGACTGAAAATCTCGTTTCTACGCAAAATCCACATCGGCTGAGCAGTCGATAATTTTCAGATTTCGCATAGACGCGCAAACTTCAATTTTGACGAAGCGTTTTTACACACTCTGGGCCAAAAGCGGACGATTGCCCTCAGGCTGCTTCCAACAAAGAGGCGTGATCGGAAGCATCTACAAAAACATGGCGATCCAGAGCGACGGATTCTCTCCGTCGCTTGGCAAATCACTTCATCTATATAGAGCTTATATTTGGCATCAATGTCAGGTGGCAGTTACCACTAGAAGCTTCATCGTTTTCCCAAAAATTGATGGGATATCTGTTTCTCGCAATTGCCATTTTGGAGTTTTCCCACTATCTGCGATTGCCCGATGAAGACACCCAATGATACTGCTGAGAGCCTCAGGCTCGCCATTTACCATTTTAAGATTGCATGACGGAGAGTTTGCCAGCGGTCGAATAAGGATAACCCCCGGAAATTCATTTGCTGAGCTGTATGTATCTACGTGGTCCATTTCAGGTGATTTAAATATGCCTATCTCCGCGTTCTCGGCAGCAGCTGCTAACGCCTGGTAGCTAATGAAGAACGAGTTACCACTTACTGTTACGAGAACTCTAGCAAACTTAATTGGGTCGACGCCAAAATCACCAAAATGCGCTGAAGCAATGCATCGTTCAAAATCGCTTACACCTTCACGCTCAAGGATGTCTAATTGTTCCTCACCCCATGACCTTAAAACGTCTTTCGGCGCCTCTGGAATATCTAAATCACGCTTCGCAGATGCGGGCAAATAGTCTATGTACCCAATAAACGACTCTGCGCTTCCGACCCCAATGGATGCAGGTAGTCCGCCCACAGTGCGGAGCCCCAAAAGCATTTGGTTCGTCGCAGGATGAGTTGATATCGCCGCCATACCAACAATGGCGTCGTCTCCTCTTTTTATCGGACGTAATCTATGGTGATTACTATCAATATATTGTTGCAAGGTAATATCATCACGATTTGATAAGAAGCTTATGCGACTTAGCAATTGTCGTGATTTCTCAATATCTGCACATCTACCATCATGGATCTGAACAGGGGTATTGCCCGTAACAAAAACTCGAACGGGAACGTCGAGACCAACGGTAAGCGCGGAAATAAAATCTTCAAAAGTGCATTCGAACTCCTTTGACCCCGAATAAGAGGGCTTAAGCGCAATCGATTCCCCGAACGACAAAATACCGGGCTTTAATCTCGCTGTAACCTTTGTAGATATATTTGAGGAAAACCCGTTAACTCGTCCACTCCGAAGAATCGGGCGAAGAGAAACACCTGAGTTAAAAACGAGTGTATTTACATCGGCTAGTCCCTTGTCCCAATATCTACTTGATACCTCAACAGAGTCTGAAATCATGAAAATCGAATAGAAACCAACTCCAAAACGACCAATTGACCGAAATTTAGATGAGCGAAGACCAGGAAACTCAGCTTGGACTAGTGACGATTTCCAAAAGCTATTCCCAAAATCTAGTAGTGGCCCTGTCATCACTCTACGCGACATGCCGGTTCCATTGTCTTCAACAGACAGCTGTCCGCTTTCAGTGAAACGCACGATAATTTCACCTTCGAAACCAGGCTCTATAAATCTACGGGCAACAACAGCATCTCGGGCATTCTGTATCATCTCTCGCAAAACGATTCCGAAAAGATGTATCGGCGAACCTTTACCATAGAGGTTCTGCCCTCCCAGTTCCTTCACCAAGGACTCTACATTACTAACATGCGGCTTAGCCCCACATGGCATCCACCCTTCTACGCGTAAATGCCGAACTAATTCCTCAATAGACTCCGAGCCACTAACTCTTTTAACTTTGAATTCTGGCGCTGCTTGCCGAGTACGATTGCGAAGTAGCTCGTTAGATGAAGCGATTTCGTGAGCGACAGTGGAAACTGCATCGTAAGCCACCCACCAGGCAGCCGCATCGCTCTCATGGAAAGGCCGACTGGATGTGTAGATAACCGCCGTATTGCATTGATCGCCTGTGTCGGGCGATGGCCCCATCATTCTGTTTTGAGCCCGCCAATGTTCCAGAGATACCCCTTGGCGCTTTATTAGTGCATATAAAAACAATGGCGCTCTTGCTTGATTGATGTGAGCCGCGTCGGCGCACCGTAACAGACACGCTATCTTTACTGGATCTACTGACCATTCTGACGGAAGTGGAAAAGGGGCATTGAACTGCTCCCCCAATGACATTGATAGAGCTTCCGTATTCCAGTGGTGGCTGGACGCAATATTCCCCGCGAGGGGCCCTATCTCCGTGCGAAGTTGAGTGTCATCGATCAAATACATAGTTTGACCTGTATCTGGATGCTTCCAACCAATCTCCGTGAGCTTCTGAGCCTGATGGGCATGCAGTGCTCGAAGCGCAGTAAAGTCCGCAGCCGCTTGGCGCGCTTCTTCTGTCAGATCTGGCGATTGGTCACATTCGTGTGCGTAGGCGTCCTGCCACTCAACAGAATCTCGTACACCTTCGCGACCATTCTCATATGCTTGCCAGCACATCGCAGAATCATGAAGTAACACGGACAAACCAAAAACGAATCCTTCTAGTGGGTTTAGAGGATAATTCTCACCCGCTATTAAATCAGCAGTTTCCCAAAGAGCATCAAGGTGTGTAATGTCATGGACGGTAAGCCCAGGCAAAACATGCGCGATTTTCTCGACAATAGGCTTGATATTTTCTCTACATGTCATTAAGGCCGCTCGGAGACGCGTACGGTGCGGCTCTAACGGGTCATCTGAAATTGGAGCGAGCGAAGACTGCCACAAACCGGTCTTTTGGAATCCATCAGCCATTTGCTTCCCCTATTGTTTTTTGCAGATTGATGTGTGCGGCGTTCGAAGCACCCCATCAACTCGCTTCCTTTAACGTTTCGGCACTCAAAAGTCTGCTGATTCTAAGAGCCATAATTTTGCCATTACACGATATTACTCGACAGGGCGCTCAATGCCTACGGAGAGCAGGCACCTCTCGTTTACTGCTTATGGCCCGATAGCAGGATGTCCGGAGTGGCTGATTCTGGACGAATGAAGCCTGTGTGAACGGCCGTTTCGGGTCGACTTCTATCCGGCTCGAAGGGCAGAAATCGGCCCAGAGTGTGTAAAAACGCTTCGTCAAAATTGAAGTTTGCGCGTCTATGCGAAATCTGAAAATTATCGGCTGCTCAGCCGATCTGGATTTTGCGTAGAAACGCGATTTTCTGTCCAACACAGGGCTCCAATGGCGCTGAAAAACGTTTTTACACAGCCTCGGCCAATAGCGGCCAATAGCTGCCTCTTGAGAGTAGGGAAAACGCCTAGCGCAATTTGGTTACGTATGGGAGCGATGGCATACTTCGCCGGCGCAACGCGTCCGCCCAAGAACTGGACCGCCTCCCATCCCAAACGCGGCTCGCTTCCGTTTGCCCCTTCGCATACTGCCGAAAAACCAGATAGGAAACCCGCTATGCCACGCACCTTTTTTTTCGCTGCGCTTATCGCTGCTACCGCGCTGCTTCAGGGCTGCGCCAGCGCCCCGTCCTTAGAAGGGCAACCGTTCTACCAGGCACCGGCCGAGGTCAGCGCAAACAGCGCAACGGTCTATTTCCTGCGGCAACCGAATACAGTCGGGGCTGGGGTGGCTGAAAATATTGAAGTGGATGGTCTGCACGTTGGGATGCTCCCTTCCGGTGGTTTCTTCACGGTCACGCTGCTGCCTGGCACGCATGCAGTACAAGCCAAACGGCAAAACTTTCTAGCTGGCGATCTGGGTGATGGCAGCTTCACAATTACTGTCGAGAAGGGCAAAACCTACTTCATCGCCAATCAAACCAGCACGGTTCCCTATCGAGACAACTGGGCTGTCACTGAGGTTAAGGATGGTTCATTCCGGCTCGAGAAGTTCTATTTTCGCTGGGCCAATGTTCCCCAAAACGATGCGGAGAAAATGCTCAAAACCACTCGGCGTGTGCCTAGGGAAAAGTTGCAGTAAAGGACAGCTACTGGCCGATTTCTGCCTGTGCTAACAGGCAGCAATCGGCCAAAAGCGGTCCTTCAAAATAGACTGTCAGGTTTGAGCTATTCAGTCAGTCCCATACGCCGACGAGCGCGGTTCAATGAACAATTACGTACCGCCCAACGCAGCACAGGCAAACTGCGTTTGACGCTTACACGAACCAGTTTGCTTTTCAGCGGGCTCAGGGAGACATCGAACATCTCGCTGGCCCAGCGCGGTAAAAGGTCGACTCCAGCTTGCACCATCAACGTGCCGAACGGTCTCGCCAGCCGACTGGGTGACGGGGGCTATGGGTGGGCTGATTATCCTTTTTTCAAGCCTTGTTGGGGGTTTGGATTTGTCGCCGACAATCAACATAAATGAATTGGCGATATATGGTATCAATCCTTCCTTAGGGGATCTCCAGGAAATGAAGGACTATCTGTAATTGCGATCAACCTGAAAGCTCATTGCGTTTCAACTTCAACAGGATATTTGTATGCCGCTAACCACCTTGATTCTATTCATCATGATGAGTTCGGCAATCGTTGCCATACCTGGCCCAACCGTTCTGCTCGCGTTGCAGAATGGTTCAAATCATGGATTCAGGGCTGCGCTCTGGGGCATGGCCGGGGCAGTGCTGGCCGACGCACTGCTGATCACCGCGGTGGCCTGTGGCTTGGGGTTGTTGCTGGCCGCGAGCGAGACGCTATTCCAGGCCTTGAAATGGATCGGCTCTGCTTATCTGATCTGGCTGGGTTGGCAGATGCTGCGTTCGCGCAATTTGCCGCTGTCCACCGAGCAGCAGAATAAGAACATGGGTGCAGGCTCGGTGGGTATTTTTACCCGCAGTTTGCTGGTGGCGTTGTCCAATCCCAAGGCCTTGCTCTTTATGACCGCGTTCCTGCCGCAGTTCGTCGACAGCACACAGCCGCAGCTACCTCAATATGCTTGCCTATTGATCTCTCTGTGCACCCTGAATATCGTCATTATGATGTTCTATGCCATGTGCGGTGCGCGCTTGCAGCGCCACCTGCAATCGAAAAATCTGCGCAACTTCAATTGCTTCACTGGCGTGCTACTGATGGGCATGGGGGCGCTGCTGGCCGCCTATCGCCCTTCACCGGCTCAATAACTTTTTACACACTCTGGGCCGTTTTCTGCCTGTCACGACTGACCGGTTCGGGTCGATTTCTGCCCTTCCTGACAGACAGAAATCGGCCAACAACGGACGCCAGGCACAAAGTTATAGTGGCTAATAGGCAGCCAAATTACAAAGCAGAGTTGTTTTCCCTACTCCGCCTTTTATTATTGAAAACGCAAAAAGCTTTCATGTCAGATCCTTTAATGAAAAATTAATCAGGTGCGGCCTCGATTATGCGCGTAATAATTGACGAATTTTCCCGATCCACTTTTTATCATGAATTACTCTTAAGTGCTCATGTTCGCCATTTATAATTTCTTCCTTTGACAGGGATGAAAGGTCTTCCCAGTTGTCGCCAAATATATATGTAGCATTGTTGAGGTGTATGCTTTCTAGGAAGTGGAGCCTTTTAGATGTAAATCCATAAACAAAATACCCGGAGTATCCGCCGCGACCTGTTGCTAAAAAATCGGGTTCGTATTTTGATATTTCTCGCATTCTATGTTCGATAACTCCTTTTTCAGATTGGCTAAGCTTTGTTAGATAAGGAGTTACAATGCTAGATGCTTTGCTCCAAGGGTATTTCCCTTGGGGTAGTACTTCCCATTGAAGCTGGCGTGCAAACACGTCTGATATTTTGTGTTTTGATAAATCAAATATTTCAAACTCTCCGAAATATTCAAGTAGCAGATTGGCTAGGTGTATGACCGATGCTGGGTCGCTCGACAAATCTATTTGTCGTGTGGCGATATACATCGCGCCGCCAATATCTTTAAGCGATAGTTTCTCAGATGGAGGAGATATGAAGTCTATAGGGTATACATCCATAGTGCGATGCTGGATGCCATCATGTTCTCGTCCATGCCAATCTTTCCATGTCCGATACTGAGGTATCATTTTTTTTATTAGCGGAAGGTCCTTTCGCTTAATTTCTTTACCGCTGATATTAAAACTTGAGATTTTTCCGGTATCTGAGGCGAGGATTGAATCCCCGTCATTCTGGAGATAATGAATACCAATTTCTTTTTGTCGAGTTGGAGCTACAGAATCCCAACAAACTACGAACATCACATGATTCGCACCTTTTGCCTCAGCTATCAGGCGCGCGATACTCTTGATTGACTGTCCCTTGATCATTGCTGCCCCCATGAGTGATGTTGCTCATTGTTGAAGGTGGCACCCTGACATCATGCTTGAAACCCCAACGACACGATGGATTCTAGCGGGCAGAAGTAAATAGGGGGCGTCTGGAAGAACGTCCTCTATTGGCCTGCCGAATTTTAATGCAACGGAAGCTTTCGCTAAGCTTCCGTTTATTTAAATCATCTTTTGTTCAGCTTGTGCTCGATTAATCCTATTTCTGCTTTGATCGCAGTGATGGTGAACTTTTGCATCGCTGTGCTTTTTCCGAATCTGGTATCCACGATCTTGAGTAGGGCGGTGAGGTGGGCTTTTCTCGATTGAAGCGTTTCGGATAGGGATGAGCTGTTTTGTGTCGTTGCGTTCATGGCTTCGATCCTTGGAGTGGTTTAAACAGCCCGCGAAGGCAGGCTGTTTCAGGGGCCTCGGCAGTTACATCGAGAGCAGATCGCGCGTGCGATGCTGGCGGCCACGGTCCGCCAGTTCGCCCCACCTCCAACTGCCGAAGTTTTCACCCTGCTCGGGGATGTCGAGCTTCATTAAGGACACCGGGTCGCGGCCTATCAGCCGAGCAGCGGCGTACAGCTTGCCTCCTACATCCAGCAGCGTTTGGGCGGCTTCATTCCATGCTTCCTCCAGTGCGTTGTGGGCCAGCCGCAAGGCTGTTTCCTCAATTTTTTGGTGTTCTACCTGAGCCTCACTGATGTGTCGGTCTACGATGGCCAGCTCTTGCTCCAAGGCGGTGATGATCAGGAGCTGGCGGCGATGTTGTTCGCTCGCGGTAGTGAGGTTTTTCGCGGCTTTCTGAGCGTCGGTGCTAGCTGCTTTTTCGCCGTCGACGTCGCCCCACGCTACGGCCTGTGCGTAAGCGGTAGCCGCCTCAGTCTCAGCCTGCCGTGCGTTGGTAATCTCTTCCTGTGCTTGCTGGCGAATTTCCTCCAGGCGAGTGCTCAGGCTTTGCCGTTTATCGTTAAGCTCCAGCTCATCCGCCATCCAGTTAGCCATGTCGGTAATGTAGCCCTCCATCAGGCTCTCTCGATTGGCCAGCTTTTCCAGGCGATCCAGTGTTTGGTCGAGTCGGAAGATCTGATGATCGATCGAGTCGATCTTGATTTGGCGACTGCTGATTTCATGCCTGACGTCGCTCTCTCGACCTTGGTGAATGACGTCCTCGCTGTGAAGTGCTGCCTCAAATGGTGGTATTTCCTTTTTGAGCGCCTCCATTTCGATGACTTTATTGGCGCGTGCGTCTTTCAGTTGTTCAATTCGGTTCATGGATTGTGTCCTGATTATTGGGTAGGGGTTCGCAGTGGCTGGCGAGGCCGATTAAGCCGGCTCTTCCTCAGTCAGCAGGCTCACCGTCAGGCGGCCTGAGCCTCGCTTTCATCCGTCCCCGGTACCGTCTTCACTACGTAGCAACGCTGAGTGCCCAGACCGGGCAATCGGACGGCGCAGGAGGCTTTGCCGTCCGGCCCGGGCTCAAGAACACCTCGGCGTATCAGCTCCTTGTTCACCGCGTTGATGTTCATGCCTTTGAACACCTCGGAACGCCAAGCCTCCGGCAACACGTAGTAGGTGTTGGTGGTGTGCAACGCGTCACCGAGGCCATGCTCCAGCGTCTTTCGAAAACCCAGCCGGTCAATGGTGCGTGGACCGTGTTCATCGATCTTCGCGGCGGCCGACTCCCAGCGGGTGAAACGGCTTTCACCGAAGCGCTCGATGACCTGACGCAACCGCGCCAAGATCGCGTCCCCTTCCAAGTTGCCAGCACCGCCGCGCTCATTCATCCAGGCATTGAGGCACACCCGGGCTGCGGTGGTGGCGGCGCCATCGGGCCAGCCGGTAATCCCCATCGCGGTGGCCAGTTCGCCGGCGGCGGCCGCCAGACCGAAACGGGCCGCCGCACGATGCGCCTGACCGCTGGCCGAGGCAGGTAGCGCCTTGGCGATGAACCCTTCCAAGGTGTGGCGCAGGATCGCCGACCAACCATGTCGCTTACCGGGCTCACAGAGGGCCGACAGGAAGGCGGTGAGCGGTGTGCCGTAGTACTTGGCCACCCGTGCCTTGAGTGCATCGGAGAGGGCGGCCGCGTCATCAAACCCGTTCAGTACGTCGAACATGCCCAGGCCCTTGCTGGCATCCGCTGGTACGGCGAGCATCCGCACTTCCATACCGGCTTTCAGTTCCTTATTGGCTTCAGCCATGTGCTGCGCCAAGGTCTTCTCGCCGGTCGAGAGAAACAGCAAGCGCCACTCCTGCACCTGGCGGCCCGCTTGTCCTCGATCATTGGCGCGAGCCTTCCCGGTGCCGTTGCCGAGCATGTACACCGTTTCACCAATGATGCGCGGGTCGCACATGCCGATTTCATCCAGCACCAGGAGCCCGTCGGAATGCGCGGCGGCGATGGACTCCAGTGCGTTATCCGTCGAGCGCCAGGAACGCACCAGACGCGGTCCGCCGTAGATCGAGGCAGCCACTTGCAGGTGGGTGGTTTTGCCGCCCGAGCTGTCACCGTAGAGGTGAAAGCCACCCGACTCATGGCCGAGCATGTGCAGCAGCGGACCGGCAAACGCCACGCTGGCCACAAATGCCAAACGGTGATTACCGATGCACAAAGCGCCGATTTGTTCTTGCCACTGCTCCAGAGTGCCGGCTTCGCTGATGGGTGGAAGCTGAGCGCCGGCCTCATAGAAGTGCAGGTGTTCGGTGTGCAAGCCGACCTGCTGTTCGGGCAGCAAGAAGGCGCTGTCATGCCAGCCCAAACGGGTAACCAGTCGTGCGCGCTGGGCGCTATCAAAGCCGCCGAGATAACTTTGCAGGTCGTTGCGCGCATTGCGTCCGGAGCGACTGCCGGCCAGACGCAAGCCCATATCTACCAAGGGGCCGAGTACGTCCTTACCGAAGTCACCGGTCATGGTTCGTGCCGGAATGTTCCAACGCTTTTTCGCCCCGTCGGGATCGTCGAACTCGACCAGCAAACCCCAGTTATGACCCTGCGCATCTCGGGTACGCGCCAGGATCTCCAGTGGCGAACACACCGGGCGCGCTTCGCCATCGTCGCCGGAATAAAACACACCTTCGGCTGTCAGACGAAAGCCGCCGGGCAGCAGATCGTTTTTGGGTTTCGCGGCGCGCTTGCTCGCCGGCTTGGCTTTGACTTCGGGCTGTTCGACCGGTGCTTTTTCCGCCTCCACACCGAACAATTCGCCGCTGCGTTCCAACTCGGTGACGTGCGCCGCCGTCCAGCCTTTGGGTTGGGCATCGGCCGCGTCGTCACCGTCTTCCCATTGGCCACCCTTGGCGAACGTCGGTTGGTCATTCTTGAACGTGGGCTTGCGTTTGAAGACATCCAGAGCGATCACGCGCACCGACGCGGCGCCGATCTGTTGCAACTGTACCGCGACGGCATCCATGCAGCTTTTGCCACTGGCGTCGTTGTCTGGCCACAACACCACGGACCGACCTTTGAGCGGTGTCAGGTCGGCTTTGTGCCAGGAGTTCGAGCCGTTCGGCCAGCACGTGGCCACGTAGCTGGGCAGCAACTCCGCCGCGGCGTCGGTGGCCTTTTCGCCTTCGCATAGAATGACCGGTGCCTCTGCGCGTTGCGCCAGTTCATCCAGACGCAGCAGAGGACGCGGCTCATGCAGGCCCTGCCAGCGCCATTGCTGCGTTTGACCGTCGGCCCGTTGGCACCAGGTCAACGGGGCAAACACCTTGCGCGGCTTGCCGTCTTCATCCGGGCCCAAGTCGAAGCGATAGAGGGCCAACACTGGCTGGCCTTGAGCGTCGCGATAAATCCAAACCTTGGACGGCGTACCGTGTTGCCGGTGTTTGGCCGGGCACTTGCTCATGGCCTCAGCCGGAATCGGCTGAATGGCCAGCCATTCCGGTGTTTTGCTTTTGCCGGGGCTTGGCTTCGATTCAGCCGCCCCAGCGGTAACGCGCAGCAGATCCGCCAGCTTGTTGCAGGCTTCGACGTCGGTGCCGCCGTCGAGATAGCGCACCAGATCGATCAGGTCGCCACCTTTGTCGCCGGTGGCAAAATCCGCCCAGGTGCCTTTGCTCAAGTTAACCTTGAGGGAGCCGGCGCGCTTGTCGGCGCGGGTCGGATTGGCGGCGGTGTATTCCTTGCCACTGTCGACGCGTTTACCGTTGGGCAGCCAGTGAGCAAGCACGCGATCAATGTTCTGCAGCGCAACGGCTTTGACTTGGGCGAACGTGGGGCGACGGGCATTGGAGGTAGAGGCCTTCATACGCCACCGCCTTGGGCCAATTGCAACCCGCTGGTAACGTCATCAATGATGGCTTTGGCCATCTCGCTCAAATAATGCGAAGCCCAGACCATCGCGTCGTTGTCATTCTCCATGCCGCTCAAGAAAGTGAGCTTGTTTACACAATCCATGAGTAGAGAAGCTTGTTCGAGCGCTTCCTCGCACGATATGCCGGCATTGATACGGAACAGTGGCTGATTCTGAGCGTTGCACTTGGCAAAGGTGGCTCCCCCCACGGTATTGATCGCAATGGAAGGGTTCATTGGGCGCCTCCACTCATGGGTGACCGAGTGGAGTTGTCGGCGTGCACGGCGAGGGTGCGGATCAGACCCAACGTCCCTCGAACATCCCACAGCGCCGCCGCGATGACATGGTTGGCCAGACGTGGGCCGTCGCACTCGAACTGATCCTCAAGAAGCAAGAGCACGGAGTTGGCTCGATCCACGGCACAGGTGATGGCGTCAATCGGCACACCGGCTTCGGCGCCTTTGTGGACGCAAAGCAGATCCTCGGGCAGGGAGAAGCTTAGGGCTTGGTTCATTGGGCACCGCCTGCGGTTTCGAGCGCGCGGGCTTTGGCCATGTGAGCGTTGTATCGAGTGAGGCGTGTAGCGAGGCTGGAGTTGGCGTGTAAAGCGGCGAGAGCCATTGCCCGATGGGCAGCGGCGCGATTTTTGGACGGATTGAGGGCGTGTTGCATGTGAGGCTCCTTGTACTGAGGAACCGTCACCGTCTGCCGCCAAGCAGATATGGGTGACGGATTGCGCAGGATTGGCGGACCGGCGTACAAGGAGACCGGCGCACCCGAGGGTGCTCCTACGCAACCCGCCATAACACAGGAGTGCGGGCACAAAAAAAGCGCCTGCAATCGTAATGGGGGCGCTGTTGCGCCTTGTACTGTTTGGGCCGCCAAGCCCAATCGCTGAATTTGCAGCGACGGCCAGAGAGTAACGTCCCGATTTCAAAAGTGCAACCGTGTAGAGATCTTGCGCATTTTTCCGATGCGGCATAAATTGTGTGGGCATGTAGATTTACCTCAACGCCTCCGGATCGCTCCCGGGGGCGTTTTCGTTAGTGCTGGGTAGTGATGGGACGGGCGAGGGTGAGCCACTGCAAGTGGTTGCCTTGGCCGGCGCGTTGCCGCATCTGCTGTAGCGCTTCGGGATTGCGCAGGAGGTTGGGAATCAGCTCGCGCGCGTCGCTGATCACCACGTCTGCGGGTAGCTGAATCGCTAACAACGTCCACTCCAGGTCATGCCACAGCACAATTAGCACCTGAGCGCCGGCCGAGATCGCTTGATCGCGGAGGGTCAGCAAGCGCTGGCGACCTTTGATCTCTGCGGTAGAAGGCAGAGACGCTTCAAGTACACCGACAAGATCCAATGCTTGGTGGGGAAGAAAGGTCGGAGTCATGCCGCCTCCTGCATGTTGGTGAACAGGGGGGGCGGTGTTTCGCCTTTGAGCCAAGCCAAGATTTTGCTGTCCTCGACGCACCGTCGGCGGTGTTCTACCGCGAGCAGATCGCGCTGCTGTGCCAGGCATTCCTCCACATAGCGGGACAGATCCGAGGTCAAGCGCATGTCGTGGTGAAGGCGCTCGGTGGCGGTTTTCTCCACGGCGAGATCCTCATCCGTGATGCGTTGCCAGACCGCCAGATCGTTCGCGTACCCCGCCGACTGATCCACCAGCCAGTAGGTGACCCAGTCGGTCATACCTCGCGTTTTCAGTGAGGCGAGGCGGCTGTCACTCATTGCGAAATAACCGGTGCCGTGGACGCTCGAAAATTCTCTGCGCATCGCGTTTTTGCGGATCAGTTCGGGCAGTTCCCAAGGATTGGCTTTGAGTGGGAGAACGAGGCCATCCGGGTTGAAAAAGAATGCTTCCTGCTCTTCGCCGTTCCAGCTCACACCGGCGATGGTGCGGTGGCGCCAGTTGATTGCTCCCGCTTGATAGAGGCGAAATCCGATGCTGTAGGAGTCGAGAAACGGCCCCTTAAAAGGGTTGTAATTGCGCTTCATGCGGCCACCTGGTCACGGGCCTCAATGCGGCTGCGTGCCCATGCTTGGACTTCGGACAGAACCCACGCTACAGGCGCGCCGCGTGCCGTGCTATTGGTGAGTTTTACGGCTTGTGGAAAACCGCTCTCAGGCTGGTTCATCAGTTTGTAAACGGTAGCACGACCAATACCAGTGATTGCCATGACCTGTTTCACGCGAATCAGCGTGGAGGCGGCATCAAATAGCTCAAGCAACGTGTAAGGACTTGCAGGAGCCTTACGAGAAAGCTCTGCCATCGTGGTATTGCTGTTTACTTCTTGGAGAGGGGAGTTCATAGCTGTGCCTATATGGTGAGAGACAGGCACAGACTAGAGAGGGGAAAAAAAGCAAACACGGTTTGCTTTTGATTGAAATTTATCGAGGTAGGTATCCACCCATGATGAGGTATTTTTTAACGGTAGGCTCAGACGCTATGCGTTCTTTTTTCACCAAGGCTTTTTTCAGGTCTAGCTCTGAAATAGTAGGATTGGCCAAAATGTGACGGTCAGCCGCACTGCGAATGCGCTCGAAAAGCTTCGCGGCATCCTGCTGCTTTACCGACTCCGGCTTTCTGTTGGCCTTGCCCGCAGCCGCGCCTCTTTGCGAGGCCTTGGCGGAAAACGCTTTACTCAGCGCCTCACTTAGAAAATTAGCCACTTTGAAATTACCCTTCGATACGTCGGTGTCCTCAACTTGTCTGTAGAGACTCGCTAGCATGAGCGCCTTGTCGGCATCGCCCATAAATGCGCGGAAGGATTCACGAGCGTCAATTTCCCCGGCTGGATCCTTAAGTCGCTCCTTTTCGGCAAGTGCGGAATATTTCTTGGGATCTGTCGCTTGCATTTGGGCTATGAGGTCTGCGTCCAGGTCGAAGACGTAGAGTTCGGTTTCAAAGAGCCAATTGGCGAGAACCTGAACAGCTTGAATGCTCTGCACCAGCGCGTAAGTCGCCACGAGCTGCGAGTCCGCATCATCGCGGTCAATGCTAAGGGTCTGTCGAATGACACTCGGTAATGAACCTGCATCAGCGCAGCAGGCATCGTCCTCGATCTCGTCGCGGAGTCGAAACACCGTAGCGACCACCGACCCTGCTCGATCAGGATAGCGGCCATCCTCAAGCCAGAATGAGGTGGCGTAATTGGCCAGCTCCAGCGCTTCTTTGAAATGATCTCGAAACGGCGAATATAACGCTAACTCACGCACGGCCTGTTCGATGTCGTCTTGTTCCCACAGCAAATTACTGACATCGAAGCCAGCAATCTCCAGGCGGCCAATCGGCATATTCTCATCGTCCATTCACCGCCCCTAGGCCCCGCTTGGCGTCATGGATGCAGCGTTTCACGACACGGTTCTCCTCGACCAACAGTGAGGTGGCTGGGCCAGTGTTGTTACACGATTCGACCGCGTAACACGTCGTGTAGCGTTGAGCATTTCTTCGTGTAACGTGAGCTAAGCCCTTTATATTCAATAAGTTACAGATTGGCGTAACACCTGTAACACGCGTAACACCGTTTTTTGGGGGGGAGTGGATAAGGAGTTTCATATCACCTTTCCAAATTGGCCTTGCACGACATTGCCAACTACTAGCTCATCAAGATGATCTGCGTACCACTGCATCATGACTTTGCGCTGAGGCAGGTACACCGCCTTGTTGTACACCCCTGCAATTCCTTCTTTGACATGAGAAAGCTGGGCCTCAATGTGGTTCTCATCAAAGCCTTGTTCATTAAGGATCGTGCTCGCGATATGGCGGAAGCCATGGCCAGTTTGCCGGCCCGCGTATCCCAGTCTGCGCAGCGCCATCAGAAAGACGGTATTGCTACGGGGGATGGTTCGATCTTTTCTTCCAGGGAAGAGAAGGGGGTATGCCCCTGTTAGCGTGCGCAGCTCCGTTATCGCTTCAATGGCCTGCCGAGATAGAGGCACTACATGCTCGCGCCGACGCTTCATTCGCTCGGCTGGGATCGTCCATAGCTTTTTGTTGAGATCGATCTCTGACCAGCGTGCTTCTCGAATCTCGCTCGGGCGTGCCGCTAATAAGGCCAGCAATCGGAGACCTAGACGGACGTCCTTCGCGTGAGGGTAAGAGTTGATGGCGCGAAGTAATGCAGGCAACTCTTCTATTGATACGTGTGCATAATTTTCAGCACTGCGCGTCTGTAGAAATTTATTGAGGCCTTCAAGGGGGTTGTGGATCGCTCGACCTGTCACGCGTGCCAAGTCATAGATCTCTTTGCAGAAGGCCCGAACTCTGCCCATTTGCTCAATGATCCCTTTCTGCTCCATGCCGCGCAGAAACTCCATCCATTCAAGGGGCAGTATTTCTGTGTAGATGCGTTTGCCGAAAACGGGGAATACGTGAAGCTCCAGGGCTCCAAGGACTCGACGGGACGTGCCGGCTTCCCAGCTTGAGCGCCTAGCCTCAAACCATTCGCGGCCTAATGCTTCGAAAGTGTTGTTGGCAGCCACCCGGTCAGCAATCTTACGAGCCTGCTTACTGACTAAAGGATTTTTACCAGTCGATGCGTCATCCCGCAGTTGCGCCGCCTTCTGCCTGGCTAGCGAACCACTGATTTCGGGGTAACCGCCTAGGCCCAGCCAGGACCATTTCCCGTCTGGTTTTTTGTAGCGCAACTCCCACGACTTCTGCCCATTTGCCTTCACCCGAAAATACAAGCCGTTGCCGTCTTGCTCCCGGTACGTCGCATTCTCCGGCTCCAATCCTGCGAGAGTAGTGTCGGCCAGTGGGCGGCGTTTGATTTCAGTACGCTTCACTGCGTGTATGCCTCCAGTTCAATGAATCTCAAAGCATACACGTGGGCATACACGGCGTGAAGTTATAGGGGTAGACAGGGATGGATAGCCAGAAACAAGAAAGCCCGCACAGGGCGGGCTTCTTGGGGTGTTTCGTAGACTGTCTGAGACAGGTCTAGACTGCTATATGGTGCACCAGGCGGGATTCGAACCCACGACCACTGCCTTCGGAGGGCAGTACTCTATCCAGCTGAGCTACTGGTGCAATGCGGGCGCCATGATACTCATATGCACTGCGGGCGTCCATGCTGCTGAATCGCCTGCGTTTTTCCAAAGCGTAACCTGCGATTGCTACGTTGATCAGAAAAATTAGGCAAATGCGGCGTTTTCGTTCTTTTTTTCGAACAGGCTATTGTCCTTTACCCCCTTTGATCCTAGGATTCGTTTGAGATTTCAAACGCTCTTGTCTGGGTGCTGAACCGCACGAGTTTCAATCAGTGCGCTATTTATGTGCTTCAGCCCGGTGAATGATTTCCCTGACGGCAGCCTATAAGGCGCCTTTCTACAATCATAATTCGCTCCGCGCTTGCCGCGGTGCTGTTAAGGAAAGCCGACATGCAGCTTAAAGACACCCAGTTGTTCCGCCAGCAAGCCTTCATCGATGGCGCTTGGGTTGATGCGGACAATGGTCAGACGATCAACGTCAACAACCCGGCAACGGGCGAAATTCTGGGCACCGTGCCGAAAATGGGCGCTGCCGAAACCCGCCGTGCAATCGAAGCCGCTGACAAAGCGCTGCCGGCCTGGCGTGCACTGACCGCCAAGGACCGTGCGAACAAGCTGCGTCGCTGGTTCGAACTGATCATCGAGAACCAGGACGACCTGGCTCGCCTGATGACCCTCGAACAAGGCAAGCCATTGGCCGAAGCCAAGGGCGAAATCGTTTACGCCGCTTCCTTTATCGAGTGGTTCGCTGAAGAAGCCAAGCGCGTCTACGGTGACGTGATTCCGGGCCACCAGCCAGACAAGCGCCTGATCGTGATCAAGCAGCCAATCGGCGTGACCGCTGCAATCACTCCGTGGAACTTCCCGGCCGCGATGATCACCCGTAAAGCCGGCCCGGCTCTGGCCGCCGGTTGCACCATGGTGCTCAAGCCTGCTTCGCAAACTCCGTTTTCCGCATTCGCTTTGGCTGAACTGGCTCAGCGTGCCGGCATTCCTGCCGGTGTGTTCAGCGTGGTGTCCGGCAGCGCCGGCGACATCGGCAGCGAGCTGACCAGCAACCCGATCGTGCGCAAACTGTCCTTCACTGGCTCGACCGAAATCGGTCGTCAGCTGATGGCTGAATGCGCCAAGGACATCAAGAAAGTGTCCCTGGAATTGGGCGGCAACGCGCCGTTCATCGTGTTCGACGACGCGGACCTGGATAAGGCCGTCGAAGGCGCGATCATTTCCAAATACCGCAACAACGGCCAGACCTGCGTCTGCGCCAACCGTCTGTACATTCAGGATTCGGTCTACGACGCGTTCGCCGAGAAGCTGAAAGTGGCCGTGGCCAAACTCAAGATCGGTAACGGTCTGGAAGAAGGCACCACCACGGGTCCGCTGATCGACGAAAAAGCCGTGGCCAAGGTTCAAGAACACATTGCTGACGCGATCAGCAAAGGCGCAACCGTTCTGGCAGGTGGCAAGGTCATGGAAGGCAACTTCTTCGAGCCGACCATCCTGACCAACGTGCCGAAAAACGCTGCCGTGGCCAAGGAAGAAACCTTCGGTCCATTGGCTCCGCTGTTCCGCTTCAAAGACGAAGCCGAAGTGATCGCGATGTCCAACGACACCGAGTTCGGTCTGGCTTCGTACTTCTATGCTCGCGACCTGGGTCGTGTGTTCCGTGTGGCTGAAGCCCTGGAATACGGCATGGTCGGCGTCAACACCGGGTTGATCTCCAACGAAGTCGCGCCGTTCGGCGGCATCAAGGCGTCGGGCCTGGGCCGTGAAGGCTCCAAGTACGGCATCGAAGATTACCTGGAAATCAAATACCTCTGCCTGGGCATCTAAGCTCGAAGGGATAAGCCCGGCAAGGCATTGCTTCAAACGCAAAGGGCACGAGAGCGCTGTCCCTTTGCGTGCTTCAAACGGAATTTTCTCTGTGGCCGGGAAAGCTGTGGCAGTCGATCATCGCATGCTGCCGTAGTTGCCTCCCCGCCGCATTTTCCTTGAACCACGCCGCCCGATGAGCGGTGAATGAGGACTTTATGAGCAAGACTAACGCATCCCTGATGAAACGCCGCGAAGCCGCTGTACCACGCGGTGTTGGCCAGATTCACCCGATCTTCGCCGAGTCCGCGAAGAACGCCACCGTGACCGACGTTGAAGGTCGCGAGTTCATCGACTTCGCCGGCGGTATCGCCGTGCTGAACACCGGCCACGTGCACCCGAAAATCATCGCCGCCGTGACCGAGCAGCTGAACAAGCTGACCCACACGTGCTTCCAGGTACTGGCTTACGAACCGTACGTAGAAGTGTGCGAAAAAATCAACGCCAAGGTGCCGGGTGATTTCGCCAAGAAAACCCTGCTGGTGACCACCGGCTCCGAAGCCGTGGAAAACTCCATCAAGATCGCCCGTGCCGCCACTGGCCGTGCCGGCGTGATCGCGTTCACCGGCGCTTACCACGGTCGCACCATGATGACCCTGGGCCTGACCGGTAAAGTCGTGCCTTACTCGGCTGGCATGGGCCTGATGCCAGGCGGCATCTTCCGCGCGCAGTACCCGAACGAGCTGCACGGTGTGAGCATCGACGATTCGATCGCCAGCATCGAACGCATCTTCAAGAACGACGCCGAACCGCGTGACATCGCTGCAATCATCATCGAGCCGGTTCAGGGCGAAGGTGGTTTCTACGTTGCACCTAAAGAATTCATGAAGCGTCTGCGCGCTCTGTGCGACCAGCACGGCATCCTGCTGATCGCTGACGAAGTACAAACTGGCGCTGGTCGTACCGGCACCTTCTTCGCCATGGAACAGATGGGCGTTGCTGCCGACCTGACCACCTTCGCCAAATCCATCGCTGGCGGCTTCCCGTTGGCCGGTGTTTGCGGCAAGGCCGAATACATGGACGCCATTGCTCCAGGCGGCCTGGGCGGCACTTACGCTGGTAGCCCGATCGCTTGCGCCGCGGCCCTGGCCGTGATGGAAGTGTTCGAAGAAGAGCACCTGCTGGATCGCTGCAAAGCGGTCGGCGAGCGTCTGGTCACTGGCTTGAAAGCCATTCAGGCCAAGTACCCGGTGATCGGCGAAGTCCGTGCCCTGGGCGCGATGATCGCGGTCGAGCTGTTCGTCGATGGCGACAGCCACAAGCCGAACGCTCCAGCGGTAGCCGCTGTTGTGGCCAAGGCTCGCGACAAGGGTCTGATCCTGCTGTCCTGCGGCACTTACGGCAACGTTCTGCGCGTCCTGGTACCGCTGACTTCGCCGGACGAGCAACTGGACAAAGGTCTGGCAATCATCGAAGAGTGCTTCTCCGAGCTGTGATCTCCAAGCTCTGATCGATTTGTGAACTGATCGACAAAAAACCCGCTTCGGCGGGTTTTTTTGTGTCCATGGAACCCATCGATGGCAAATGCGCTGTATCGAATGGCCAGCATTGACTAAGGTGCAAGCACTACTTTGGAGTGTGTAAATGACTGCTGTGGTGTTACCCGCTGCGCCGCGTGTGCTGATTGCCGAGGCCGACCCCTGGTCCCGCGACCTGCTCAAGCAGGTGTTGTTGAATGTGCGCTGCGACGCACGGCTGGACCTGTGTGCCAATGGTCAGGAAGCGCTGCAACTGTTGGCGGAAAATCCTTATGACCTGGTGATCGTCGACTGGGAGCTGCCCGGCGTCGATGGTTTGAATGTCTTGCGCAATGTCCGTCAGCGCAAACGCAACCCGCCGCTGCCCTTCATTCTGATGAGCAGCCGAAACGACAGCGCCAGCGTTCGCGAAGCTCTACCGCTGGCGCCTGCGGCGTACCTGACCAAACCCCTGAACATGGAAAGCCTGACCCACCGCCTGCAGGATTTGCTGTTGAACGCCGGTGAAGAGGTGTCTTGCGAAACGCCTTCGCTGTCGCCAGGCATGACGTTGGCGGTTTACCTGGAGCGTCGTCGTGAGTTTGCCGACGGTGCGCCGCTGATGACTGACGTGCAGTTGGCGGTCAAGCGCAGCCTCAATCCCAATGGCCTCGACCTGACACTGCTGCATGACGAGATCCGTACCGATCCGCAAGTCACCGCTGTGCTGATCGCCGCCGCCAACAGCGCGGCCCAGCACCATGGCGCCGCCGTGCAAACCCTGTCCCAGGCGCTGCACCGCCTCGGCACCGGGCAAAGCATGAACCTGATTCTGGGGCTGGCCCTCAAGCGCAGTGCCCGCCTCAGCGATCCGTTTCTGGCCGACTATGCCGAGCGCTATTGGGAGCTGTCGCTGCGCACCGCCGAGTATGGCCGGACCCTGGCGCGCTTGCTGGATCTGGATCAGGAGCGTTGTTATTGCGCCGGCATGCTGCATCGCCTCGGTGACCTTGCGTTGTTGCGGTGTTTGCAGGAGTGGAAGCAGGCCGGTGGTGAGCTAGATGAATGGGAGGAGGTCGGCGAGGCGCTGGCCGAATTCGGCGCGGCTTATGGTTCGGCGCTTCGCACTCGCTGGCGCCTGCCGCTGGAGCTGCGAGAACTGATTGCGGCGGTCTACCAGTTCGGTGGCGGGGTTTACTCCCGCGAAGCGCTGGTGATGAACATGGCTGCGCAACTGGCGCGACTGACCGAGCATGAGGGCATTGAGGAACTGGCGAAGAGCCGGACGGCGCGGTTGCTCAAGATCGGTTTGCCGGAGCTGATGCGCTTGCGCAAGAAATAACGCCGGTAGATCGTTCCCACGCAGAGCGTGGGAACGATCCATAAATCAGGCGGAGACGATGCGGTTCTTGCCCTGGTGTTTGGCTTGGTACATTGCCGCATCCGCGCGGGCAAACAGGCTGTCGACGCTTTCGTCCTCGGCGGTGAGGCTGGTCAGGCCCTGGCTGACGGTGATGCCGAAGGTCTGGTCGCCATGGCTGAAACTCAAGCGCTGAATCTCCCGTTGCAGGCGCTCAGCCACTTGCATGGCCATGTCTGGCGCACAGCCGGGAAACACCGCGGCGAATTCCTCACCGCCAACTCGCCCGAACACATCACCTCGACGCAGCGTCGCGCGACCGCTCTCGGCGATTCGTTGCAGCACGTTGTCGCCTTCCTGGTGGCCGTAGGTATCGTTGATTACTTTGAAGTCATCGATGTCCAGTAGCAGGAATGCCAGCGGCGTGCCTTGGTGCCGTGCCTGTTCGAATTCACGGTGGGCGCAGTCGAAGAAGTGGCGGCGGTTGCTGCTCTGGGTCAGCACGTCGGTGGTGGCCAGGCGTTGCAGCTCGGTTTCCATCTGCTTCTTGTCAGTAATGTCTTCGGCAATGCCGACGATGATCACCGGTTGCCCCGGCTCGGCCTGACGGTTGATGAAGCATTTGTCGCTGATCCAGCGGACCTGGCCGTCGGCGGCAATGATTCGATATTCGCGGTCTTCAACGGCGCCTTTGACCAGTACTTCGGCCAGGCTGCGTTCGGCATAGTCCAGATCGTCGGGGTAAATGCTGTCGCGCCATTGGTTGTAGTCGGACAGCAACAAGCCTGCGGAGCGGCCGAAAATCCGTTCATACGCGGGGCTGACATAGAGCACCCGACGGGATTCCCAGTCGAAGGCCCAAAGCACCGCGTTGACGCTCACCAGCAGAGCGCTGAACAGCTGTTCGCGTTCGCTCAGTCGCGCCACTTCGCCTTGTGCATGCATCAGCGCGAGCAAGGTTTGCGCGGCCTCGGGCCACTGCGGGAGGGATGAGTCTTGTAGGCTTTTATTGACCATCGACACAAAATCTCAAAGGGCGTGTGCCGCTCGAGGTTCGAAAGCGGCCAATACCAGAGCCCGCCTGGATGGCGAAGTGTCTTTGAGATAGGGGATTTAGAGCTAAGTTCCGAAGGGTGCGCCCACGAACGGGGCGCACCGATCAACGGCGTCAGACAGCGGCGGGGCGCAGGGAGTAGGTTTTCAACTGATCGGCGAAGTCGCGCAGGGATTGAATCCCGCTGGCTTCGGCTTCGTGTACCCAATCCTTGATGGCGGCCAGCATGTCGTGACCATTTGAGCTGGTCTTGACCCAGATCTGCTGCAAGGCCAGGCGTTTCTCGTAAATTACCTTCAGCGCCTGACTGTGCTCGAGCATGGTCTGGATGCGAATGTGGTGTTTGTCATCCAGCAGGCTGGTTTCCCGCGAGAGCAGGCGCTTGGCGCGGTGGAACTGGTGACGGACCGAGTGATCGACCTTTTCCAGCTCTTGTTTGACCAGCGGAGCGATCACCAGTTTGCGGTACTGGGCCATGATCTGGAAACGGTTGTTGAGGATCGCCATGGCGGTGTCCATGTCCAGGTTGCCTTTGCCTTCGACCCGATGGGCGATGGGCGCGACCCGCTGAACCTTGGCCAGACGCAGGAAGCTGAAGACCTGGATCCAGGCCCAGCCGAGATCGAATTCCCACTTCTTCACCGACAGTTTTGCCGAATTAGGGTAGGTGTGATGGTTGTTATGCAGTTCTTCGCCGCCGATCAGGATGCCCCACGGCACCAGATTGGTCGCCGCATCGCGGCATTCGAAGTTGCGGTAGCCGATGGCATGGCCCAGGCCATTGACCACGCCGGCGGCCCAGACCGGGATCCACATCATCTGGATCGCCCAGATGGTGATGCCGATGGTGCCGAACAACAGCAGGTCGATAACGCCCATGATCGCCACGCCCAGCAGCGGAAAACGGCTGTACAGGTTGCGTTCGATCCAGTCTTCAGGGCAGTTCTTGCCGTAGATGCGTAGCGTCTCGGGGTTTTCCGCTTCGGCGCGGTACAGCTCGGCGCCTTTGCGCAGAACCGTGGACAAGCCCTTGATGACCGGGCTGTGCGGGTCATCGACGGTTTCGCATTTGGCGTGGTGCTTGCGGTGGATAGCGGTCCACTCACGGGTGTTCTGTGCCGTGGTCAGCCACAGCCAGAAGCGGAAGAAATGTTTCAGGCCAGCATTGAGCTCAAGCGAGCGATGGGCTGAATAACGATGCAGATAGACCGTGACGCCGATGATCGTCACGTGGGTCATCAGCAGGGTGACTGCCACCAGTGACCAGGGCGACAAGCCGAGAAAACCTT
Organism: Pseudomonas sp. Irchel s3h14; assembly: GCF_900187425.1. Taxonomy (GTDB): domain Bacteria; phylum Pseudomonadota; class Gammaproteobacteria; order Pseudomonadales; family Pseudomonadaceae; genus Aquipseudomonas. The sequence continues at coordinate 579,707 of NZ_FYDJ01000002.1, read as the reverse complement.
CGTACCACATAGGCTATAGGGCCCTCGATAAAGAAAATAACAGCCGTTGCATTATCACTAAGCTCACAGATAAAACCAGTCGCCCTTTCAGATAAGAGTGGCTGGATGTGTCTTTAAACTATAATTCCATCCTTTTTGAAGGGACATGGACGGCCGAATGTCTGCCACCTATCGCGATGCTTTGCGTGCAGCGCTGCTTTACCTTCTGGTTTCTGTAGGTTGGCTGCTGTTTAGCGGTTATTTATTGAACAGTTTCTTCGATAGCTCCGCTGAGCTAATGCGATGGCAACTGATCAACGGTTATGCCTGGGTGGTGTTCAGTGCCGGTTTGATTTTCCTCGCCCGGGCGCGATTGTTTCGTTGCCTGGGGATCGGCGCAAAATTGCGTGAACGCACTGAGGAGCGCGAGCGTTTGCGTCAGGCGGCCGCGGTGTTCGATTGCACCCGCGAAGGCGTGCTGGTCACTGATAGCGAAGGCTTGATCGTTCATGTGAACCGCGCCTTCATGGCAATCACCGGCTATCAGAGCGAGGAGGTGCTCGGCCAGCGCCCCAACCTGTTCAAGTCCGGTCATCATCCGCCGGCGTTCTACCAGGCGATGTTCGCGACACTCAACAGCACCGGCGAGTGGAGCGGGGAAATCTGGAACCGTCGCAAAAGCGGCGAGATCTACCCGCAATGGCAGACCATCCGCATCATTGATGACGAGAGGGGGCGGCGCAGCCATTACGTGGCGGTGTTTTCCGACATAAGCGCAATCAAGAACTCCGAACATGAGCTGACGCACCTGGCTCACTACGATCCGCTGACCGATCTGCCCAACCGCTTGCTGTTCACCGATCGCACCGAGCAGGCCCTGGCTTCGGCGCAGATCCACAAGCGCGGCTGCGCGTTACTGATGATCGATCTTGATCACTTCAAGATGATCAACGACAGCCTCGGGCATAGCATTGGGGACCAACTGCTCAAGGGCGTTGCCGAGCGTTTGAAAGCGATGGTCGGCCCGGGAATCACCCTGGCGCGCCTTGGCGGTGACGAGTTCGCCGTGCTCGCTGAAAGCTGTCCGCAAATGGTGCACGCGGCGGCGCTGGCTCAGCGGTTCATCGATGGCCTCAAAGAGCCGTTCCAGATCGACGGGCATCAGTTGTTCGTCAATATCAGCGTCGGCATCAGCCTGTTCCCTGGCGACGCCTTGAGCGCCGAGCAGCTGTTGCGCAACTCTGACTCGGCGCTGTTCAAGGCCAAAAGTGCCGGCCGCAACGGCTACGCCCTCTATACCGAAGAGTTGACCGCCCATGCCCAGCAGCGGGTTGAGACTGCATTCGAATTGCGCCGTGCGCTGGAGCAGCAGGAGTTGCGGGTGTATTACCAGCCGGTTCACGACCTCAAGACCAGTCGCCTGATCGGCGTCGAGGCGTTGGTGCGCTGGGAGCATCCGCAGCGAGGGTTGGTGTCGCCGGCAGAATTCATTCCCATTGCCGAGCGCACCGGTCTGATCGCCGAAATTGATGCCTGGGTGATGCGCCAGGCGTGTGAGCAGATGTGCCGGTGGCAGCAGGCCGGGGTGGTGTTGTCGTTTGTCGCGGTGAATGTTTCTTCTCGACTATTCGCCCGCCGTGAGCTGTTTGGGCAGGTGGCGAAGGTGCTGCACGAAACCGGGCTGGATCCTGCCTGTCTGGAGCTGGAAGTCACCGAGAGCGCTGTGATGGATGACCCGGAAGTCGCGCTGGAGCAGATGCACCGATTGCGCGAGTTGGGCGTGCGGCTGGCCATCGATGACTTCGGTACAGGCTATTCGTCGTTGCTGCGCCTCAAGCGAATGCCGGTACAGAAACTCAAGATCGATCAGGGCTTCGTTGCCGGGTTGCCGTGGGATGAGGATGACGCGGCGATTGTGCGGGTGATCATTGCGCTGGCCCAGAGCATGGGGATGCAGGTTCATGCCGAGGGGATCGAGCAGGTCGAGCAGGCGGGCTTCCTGCTCGAGCACGGCTGCGATCTGGGGCAGGGCTACTGGTTTGGACGCCCGGTGCCGGCCGGGCAGCTGGATTGGAACCGGATTCCACAGATTCTCCAGAGCTGATCAGTCCTCGATCGGTCTTTTGGTTATATTAAAATTCTTAAATAGTCTTTTTAAGAATATCCGCGCTTATCTACTATTGGTCTCACGCCGCAAGCAGTCTCGCCACTGCCAGGCACCTCTAGTTGAAGGAGCAGCACCATGAGCGCATCCCTACGTAGCGTTGACGGCCAGGACGAAGCAACCATTTTGCGTGAGATCCAGAGCGCCTTGCGCGATCTGCGTTTTGGCGCAGTGGAAATCACCGTGCACAACGCCCAGGTGGTCCAGATCGAACGCAAAGAGAAATTCCGGTTGCAGAACCCAAGCAACAAACCGAGCTAAAAAACCGGCAACCCGATACCAGCACACCATAAGAAAAAGCCAACACAATCAGAATTCCAGGAGCTTTCACCATGTCGTCGATTCGTCATTTCGCTTTGGCCGCCCTGGCCAGTGCCCTTTTTGCTGGTTCCGCGGTTGCCAAGGATTACGAGCTGCTCAACGTGTCGTACGACCCGACTCGCGAGCTGTATCAGGACTACAACGCCGAGTTCGTCAAGTTCTGGCAGAAAGAGCACGCCGGCGACAGCGTGAAAATCCAGCAGTCCCACGGTGGTTCGGGCAAGCAGGGGCGGGCAGTGATCGACGGTCTGCGTGCCGACGTGGTGACCCTGGCCCTGGCCGGTGACATCGACGAAATCGCCAAACTCGGCAAGACCCTGCCAGCGGATTGGCAGAAGCGTCTGCCGGAAGCGAGCACGCCTTACACCTCGACCATTGTGTTCCTTGTGCGCAAGGGCAACCCTAAAGGCATCAAGGACTGGGGCGACCTGACCAAGAACGGCGTGGAAGTCATCACCCCGAACCCGAAAACCTCCGGCGGCGCTCGCTGGAACTTCCTCGCGGCGTGGGCCTATGGCCTGAAAGCCAACGGCGGTAATGAAGCCAAGGCCAAGGAATACGTGCAAACCCTGTTCAAGCACGTTCCTGTGCTGGACACCGGTGCTCGTGGTTCGACCATTACCTTCGTCAACAACGGTCAGGGCGACGTGTTGCTGGCCTGGGAAAACGAAGCCTTCCTGGCCCTGAAAGAAGACGGTGGCGCTGACAAGTTCGACATTGTCGTGCCTTCGCTGTCGATCCTCGCCGAACCTCCGGTGGCCGTGGTCGACAAGAACGCCGAGAAAAAGGGCAACACCGAGATCGCCGAAGCGTACCTCAAGTACCTGTACAGCCCGGCCGGCCAGGAAATTGCGGCAAAAAACTTCTATCGTCCACGTGACAAGGATATTGCCGCCAAGTACGCCAAACAGTTCCCGACACTGGACCTGGTGACCATCGACAAGGACTTCGGCGGCTGGAAAACCGCTCAACCGAAATTCTTCAACGACGGTGGCGTGTTCGACCAGATTTATCAGGCGCAATAACCTGAAATAAGCCATAAACGAGCCTCGAATTCCGATTCGAGGCTTTGCGCGTTCTCAACCAAGGACTTTTATGTCGCGTCGTATCTCCCCCGTCATACCCGGCTTCGGGCTGACGCTGGGCTACACCTTGGTGTACCTCAGCCTGATTGTGCTCATTCCACTGGCGGCGATGTTCGTGCATGCCGCTCAACTCACCTGGGACCAGTTCTGGGCGATTATCTCGGCGCCACGGGTGCTGGCGGCGTTGAAGCTCAGCTTCGGCACCGCGCTCTATGCCGCGATCATCAACGGCATCATCGGCACGCTGTTGGCGTGGGTGCTGGTGCGCTATACCTTCCCTGGACGCAAAGTCATCGATGCGATGATCGACCTACCCTTCGCATTGCCCACCGCCGTGGCCGGTATCGCGCTGACTGCGCTATACGCGCCCAATGGTTGGGTGGGTCAGTTTGCAGCGGACCTGGGTTTCAAGATCGCGTATACCCCCCTGGGCATCACCCTTGCCCTCACTTTTGTGACGCTTCCATTCGTAGTACGTACCGTACAGCCAGTATTGGCCGATATCCCTCGTGAAGTGGAAGAAGCGGCGGCGTGCCTCGGTGCAAAACCGCTACAGGTTTTCCGCCACATTCTGGTGCCCGCGCTGTTGCCAGCGTGGCTGACCGGTTTCGCGTTGGCCTTTGCCCGCGGGGTCGGTGAGTACGGTTCGGTGATTTTCATTGCCGGTAACATGCCGATGAAAACCGAGATCCTGCCGCTGCTGATCATGGTCAAACTCGACCAGTACGATTACACCGGCGCCACGTCCATTGGTGTACTGATGCTGGTGGTTTCCTTCGTCCTGTTGCTGCTGATCAACTTGCTGCAACGACGCATCGAAACCCCATAAGGAGGCGCAAAAATGTCCCAATCGTCTATTGCTGCTGCTTCCTCGAACGCCGCCCGCCGTGGCAGTGCTTCATCGCGGCGAATCCTGATCGGCCTTGGCTGGCTGGTGTTCGCCCTGTTCCTGTTGCTGCCCCTGGTGATCGTGGTGTCTCAGGGTCTAAAGCTCGGAATCGGTGCGTTCTTCACCGCGATCTTCGAACCTGACGCGCTGTCGGCCCTGAAACTCACGGTGATCGCCGTGCTGATTTCGGTGCCGCTGAACCTGGTATTCGGTGTCAGCGCCGCGTGGTGCGTGAGTAAATACTCGTTCCGTGGCAAGAGTATGTTGGTCACGTTGATCGACTTGCCGTTCTCGGTATCGCCGGTGATCGCCGGTCTGGTCTACGTGTTGATGTTCGGTGCTCAGGGCCTGTTTGGTCCGTGGCTGCAGGACCACGACATCCAGATCGTCTTCGCCTTGCCGGGTATCGTGCTGGCGACGATTTTCGTCACCGTGCCGTTCGTGGCGCGCGAGTTGATCCCGTTGATGCAGGAACAAGGCACGCAGGAAGAAGAGGCCGCGCGTCTGCTCGGGGCCAATGGCTGGCAGATGTTCTGGCACGTCACCGTTCCCAACATCAAATGGGGCCTGATCTACGGCGTGGTGCTGTGTACGGCGCGGGCCATGGGTGAGTTCGGTGCGGTGTCGGTGGTTTCCGGGCACATTCGCGGGGTGACCAACACCCTGCCGCTGCACGTCGAGATCCTCTACAACGAATACAACCACGTGGCCGCGTTCGCCGTGGCGAGCCTGTTGCTGATCCTGGCGCTCTTTATCCTGCTGCTCAAGCAGTGGAGCGAAAACCGTATTAACCGCCTGCGCGCCAGCGCCGCGGAGGAATAAGTCATGTCGATCGAAGTGCGTAACGTCAGCAAGAATTTTCACGCGTTCAAGGCGCTGGACAACATCAGCCTGGACATTCAAAGCGGCGAACTCGTGGCGCTGCTTGGCCCGTCCGGCTGCGGCAAGACCACCCTGCTGCGGATCATCGCCGGTCTGGAAACCCCGGATAAGGGCAACATCGTGTTCCACGGTGAAGACGTCTCCGGTCACGATGTGCGTGATCGCAACGTCGGTTTCGTGTTCCAGCACTACGCGCTGTTCCGCCACATGACCGTGTTCGACAACGTCGCGTTCGGCCTGCGCATGAAGCCGAAAAACCAGCGCCCGAGCGAAAGCCAGATCGCGGTGAAAGTCCACGAGCTGCTGAACATGGTGCAACTGGATTGGCTGTCGGATCGCTACCCGGAACAACTCTCCGGCGGTCAGCGTCAACGTATTGCCTTGGCTCGTGCCTTGGCGGTTGAACCGAAAGTCCTGCTGCTCGACGAACCCTTCGGCGCCCTCGACGCCAAGGTCCGTAAAGAACTGCGTCGCTGGCTGGCGCGGCTGCACGAAGACATCAACCTGACCTCGGTGTTCGTGACCCACGACCAGGAAGAAGCGATGGAAGTCGCCGACCGCATCGTGGTGATGAACAAGGGCGTGATCGAGCAGATCGGCTCACCGGGTGACGTCTACGAAAACCCGGCCAGCGATTTCGTTTATCACTTCCTGGGTGACTCGAACCGGTTGCATCTGGGTGAAGACAACCATGTGCTGTTCCGTCCGCACGAAGTGTCGCTGTCGCGCCATGAACTGGAAGATCACCACGCGGCCGAGGTGCGGGATATTCGTCCGTTGGGCGCGACGACACGGGTGACGCTGAAGGTCGAAGGCCAGAGCGAATTGATCGAAGCTGAAGTGGTGAAAGATCACGACAGCCTGATCGGGTTGACGAAGGGCGAAACCTTGTTCTTCAAACCCAAGGTCTGGCAGAAGCTCGCCAACATCTAAGATCAAAAGCTTCGCGAGCAAGCCCGCTCCCACAGTGATTTGTGTCGTTCACAATTCCCCTGTGGGAGCGGGCTTGCTCGCGAAAGCGATCTACGCCGCTGCGTTTTTCTGACGCAAGCGCACGCCACCCACCCGCGCCTCGATCTGCTCTTTCAGGTCATGCCGCAACCCCAGCAAAAACGCCAACTCAACCACCACAAACAACGGCCCGACAATCAACCCCGTCACATCATCGACAAACGCCGGTTTGCGTCCTTCGTAGTGATGACCGACAAACTGAATCGCCCAACCCACCACAAACATCCCGATGCCGCTCGCCAGCCAGACCCACGTGCTCTGCTGCGCGAGGACATGACCCAGCCAGACACAAAGGCCCAGCAACACCGTCATCAGTACGCCCAGCCGTAACTCCAATCGCAGATAAAACCACGCCGAAGCCAGTGCCAAGAGCACGGCCGGTGACACCCAAACCCCGGCCAGCGACCACTCGGGCCGTGACAGCAGCACCGCCACTGCGACAACGATCAGCGGAATACCGATAAAGTGGCTGGCAATATTGCGCGGGTCACGGTGGTAGGCGGCGTATTGACTGAGATGGTCGACGAGGCTTTTCATTGTTGTTCCTCCTGTTGGGTGATGGATCATGCCCCGGGTCCACATTTCGCTCTGTCAGGCAGGCGACAATCTCCAGGAGTTTTCATGGACATGCAGGTTTGGCGTTCGCGGCTGGATAAAGGGCAGTGGTTCAGCCATTTACCTGTTCCTTTACAGGATAGTCTGCTGGCCGCCGCCAGGGTGCGGCGGTTGTCGCCGGGCCAGCGGCTGTTCAAGCGTGGCGATCCACCGTGCGGGCTGTACGCGGTGCTCGAAGGCTCGGTACGCATCGGCGCGGTGAGCGAGCAGGGCAAGGAGGCGCTGCTGAGCCTGGCGGAGTCGCCTCACTGGTTCGGCGAAATCTGCCTGTTCGATGGCCAGCCGCGCACCCACGATGCGTTCGGTCTGGGTCATTGCACCCTGTTGCACATCCCGCAAACCGCGCTACTGACATTGCTTGATGAACAACCGACGTACTGGCGACAACTGGCATTGCTAATGAGCCAGAAACTGCGCCTGACCTTCATCAATCTCGAACAGCTGAGCCTCATGCCTGCCGCCGCTCGACTGGCTCATCGCCTGCTGATGATCGCCGAGGGTTACGGCGAGATCGACCCGCCACGACGAGTGTTGCAACTGCCCCAGGAACAATTGGCGTCGATGCTTTCGCTGTCGCGCCAGACCACCAATCAGCTTCTCAAGGACTTGCAGGGGCAGGGGATTGTGAATCTTAAGTACGGCGAGATCGAGATTCTGGATGCGCAACGATTGCGGATGTTGGCGATTATTTAAAACCCGGCGTTAGTGGTGGGCTTTGGACGCGAAGGCGCCTAGCCTGTGATGACGACAATCGAGGTGTGCCATGCGTGTGCTGTTAGTAGAAGACGAACCTGAGACCGCCAAACTCCTGGCCAAGGGCCTGAGCGAGGCAAGTTACTCAGTCGATGTGGCGCTCAACGGTATGGACGGCCGTCGTTTCATCGAGTCTGGCGAATACGAGCTGATCATCCTCGACGTGATGCTGCCGGGGCTCAATGGCTGGCAGTTGCTGCAGCAGATCCGCAAGCTCGGTGATACGCCGGTGCTGTTCCTCACCACCAAGGACGGCATCGAGGATCGCCTGCGCGATCTGGAGTTGCATGAAGACGATTACCTGCTCAAGCCGTTTGCCGTGAGTGAACTGGTGAAGCGAGTGCGCAAGTTGTTGCGGCGGGATCGGGGGCGCTGAGACCGGGCCCGATCAATCAATGAGCTAGACTCCGACTTGGTTATGCATTAAATACAATGCAAATAGATTATTTCAATAAATATGCACTGTATATGATGCAGGTGAGCGGAATGGAAAACCTCGGCGAACTGATCAGGTTGCTGCGCAAAGAGCGAAAGATGTCTCAACAAGACCTGGCAAAGCAGTACGGCATGAGCCGTTCCACGATTTCGGGTATCGAGAACAACACCATTTCCGAAATTGGCCTGCGCAAGGTTGAAGCGATCCTTAATGGCTTCGGGTACGAACTGACGGCCGTGCCGCGGCGGTCGACGCGTCCAACACTGGACACCCTCAAAAAGGTGAACTTCCATGGGTGAGCAGCAGGAAAAGGAAAGGCTGCACATCAGTGTTTCCGGCACAACGGTCGGAACCCTCGGCCGTGCTCAGTCTCGCATTGATTCAGTGTTTGCCTACGCCGAAGACGCGCTAGAAGAAAATGCCGTCTCGTTGACCATGCCCGCTCGTCTCGAGAGCTACACGTGGGAGCAAGGTGTCCCGCCGGTTTTTGAAATGAATCTACCGGAAGGCGCACTGCGCGATGAATTGACTCGTCGCTTCAGCAAAGCGATTCGAGGGTTTGACGACTTCGCGATGCTGGCGATCGTCGGCCCGCACCAGCTTGGGCGAGTGGGGATTAAAAACGCGCAAGAGGCGGGTGACCGGCTACCTGAAACCAGCCTCGCGGATCTGCTGGTTCATGACGGTGCGCAAGGTTTGTTCGAAGATCTGCTGCACACCTATGGCCAATATTCGGGCGTTTCCGGTGTGCAGCCGAAGGTGCTTATCCGGGACAGTGCGACAACTGTCGACCGATTGACCCATCGAGGGGCAACGCATCTGGTCAAATCGTTTCGGCCAGAGGAATACCCGGAACTCGCTGCCAACGAATACTTCTGCATGAGGGCTGCGCTGCATTCGGGTCTTGAAGTGCCGGTTTTCGAACTGAGCGATCACGGTAAATTTCTGGTCGTCGAACGTTTCGATCTGAATGAAAGAGGTTATCTGGGCTTTGAAGATTTCTGCGTGCTCAATGCCTGGCCTTCGAAGGCCAAATACGATGGTTCGTACGAAGGCGCCGCGAGGCAGATCAAGGAGTTTGTCTCCCCGCCGTTGCTCAACGACGCCCTTGAGTCTTTTTTCAAAATAGTGGCGTTGTCATCCGCTCTGAAGAATGGCGATGCTCACCTCAAGAACTTCGGTGTGCTGTACGAACATTGCGGGGCTGATGCGCAAATCAGACTGGCTCCGGCCTATGACATCGTCACGACTTCGGTCTACATCAAGGCCGACAGTATGGCGTTGCTGTTAGGTGGATCAAAGGCGTGGCCCAAATACAAAATGCTGATGCGTTTTGGTCGGTCGGCTTGCAGCCTGACCGAGGGGCGGTGCAATGAATTGCTGCAGCAAGTCGCTCATGGAATAGATGTCGCGAAGGCGGAAATGGTTGATTACATCAGGGGAAATGGCGCCTTTGCCATGGTTGGCGAAGCGATGATCGAGCAGTGGAAATCAGGTGTAGCGCGCAGCTTGGTCAAAAGCTGATTACTGCAACCCATCCCGAAACTGCCCCGGTGTCATCCCGGTCCAGCGCTTGAATGCGCGGCTGAAGCTGCTCGTGTCCGCAAATCCCAGCAGATAGCTGATCTCGCTCAATGAGCATTGCGGATCGCGCAGATGCAGCAGCGCCAGGTTCTCGCGACTCTCGTTGAGCAGTGTATCGAACCGGCAACCCTCGTCCGCCAGATGCCGTTGCAGGCTGCGCAAACTCAAATGCAGGGCCTGGGCGATGTGTTCGGCGCTGGGCTCACCTTCCGGCAATTGCTCCTCAATGGCGTCGCGAACCTTGCGTTCCCAGGTCAGGGGTTTGAGTTGGGCGAGGGTGCGTTTGAGCACGGCTTCGTTGTGCTCGGCCAGTTCCGGGTTGGCGTCGTCCAGGTGGCTGTCGAAGTCCACGACGGCGAATTCCAGTCGGTCTTCATCGGCGGCGAAGTACACCGGTGAGCGGAAGACTTTGTGCCATTGATGCGGGTCCGCCGGCTCCGGGCGGCGCAGGTACACCGCCAGCGGGGCGTAATCGCGGCCCAGGCGATTGCGGCAGGTGCGTACGTAAATCGCCGTGAAGGCGTCGATGGCTTCGAAGGCCGGGGCCGGATTGCCTGGCGGGATTTTTAGGCGGAAGCGGTAGCGGTCCTCGGCGCGAGTCAGTTCCAGATCCAGGGCATCGCTGACCACTTGGTGATATCGCACGATGCGCTCGAACACTTCTCGCAGACTGCCGCTGGCGACCAGTGCATAACCGAGCGCGTGAAACGTGGTGGGGCTGACGAAGCGCGATACCCGCAAACCAATCGCAGGATCGCCGCTGACTTGCACCGCGATTTCCCACAGCCGCGTGGTGCCGGACAACGGGTAACGGGCGTTCGGGTCGTCCATCAATTGCGGGTCGAGCCCCGCCTGTTGGCACAGGGCGGTGCTGTCGAGGCCCAACGCATCGAGTTGCTTGCGCAGGGCGCGGGTCCAGCTGGCGAGGGAGGTCGGTTCAGTCATGCTGATTGGCGCTTCCGGTCAACAGGTTGGCGTTCACGGCTACCGCGTTGCGAGGGTTCACAAGGCAGGATGCGAACATCAATAACCAGAGGATGGAAGCATGCACGGTACTTCTGCAAGTCCCCAGCGACTGAATGCAGCACAACGATCAGCGCATATTCGTGAAGTGGTGCTGGCCAAGGGCGTTGAACTGCGTCAGCGCTACCCGATTCTCAACCATCAGGACGCCTTGGGCGCGGGCATTCTGGCCTTCGCGCTAGTCGGCATGATTGGCTCGGCGACGCTCTACATGACCGGGCACATGGCCTGGTGGGTGTGCCTGTTGCTCAATGCATTTTTCGCCTCGTTGACCCACGAGCTGGAACACGACCTGATTCATAGCATGTACTTCCGCAAACAGCGCGTACCGCACAACCTGATGATGGGACTGGTGTGGCTGGCCCGGCCGAGCACGATCAATCCGTGGATTCGTCGGCATCTGCACCTCAATCACCACAAGGTCTCCGGCACAGAGTCCGACCTGGAAGAGCGCGCGATCACCAACGGCGAACCCTGGGGTTTTGCGCGGCTGTTGATGGTCGGCGACAACGTGATGTCAGCGTTCATTCGTATGCTGCGGGCCAAGACCTGGGCTCACAAGATCAGCATCATCAAGCGCACCCTGAAGGTCTACGCGCCGCTGGCGCTGGTGCATTGGGGCGCTTGGTACATGTTTCTCGGCTTTCACGCGGCCAATGGCATCGCCTATCTGATGGGAGCGTCGATTGAATGGTCGGCGACTACTTTGTCGGCGATGCAAGTCATCGACATCGCCGCGGTGGTGATCATCGGCCCGAACGTGTTGCGTACCTTTTGCCTGCATTTCGTCAGCTCGAACATGCACTACTACGGTGACGTGGAGCTGGGTAATGTAATCCAGCAGACCCAGGTGCTGAACCCGTGGTGGATGTGGCCGTTGCAGGCGTTCTGCTTCAATTTCGGCAGCACTCACGGCATCCATCACTTTGTGGTCAAGGAACCGTTTTACATCCGTCAGATGACCGTGCCGACGGCGCATAAGGTGATGCGCGAGATGGGCGTGCGGTTCAATGATTTCGGGACGTTTGGGCGGGCGAACCGATTTGTGCGCACGGAAACAGCGGAGGCGCAGGAGGTTCGTGCCGCTCAGGTTTAGTGGATGTACTCGGGAACTCAAAACGTTGGTCATCAATTTGACCCAAAGGGGCGCTAAGTTGTGACGCAAGGAGTGATTGGTATATGCGATTTCGGCCTATAAAAGTAATTAAATATTCCTTTATTAGATAACCGTTTCAGCCAATCATCGCATCCAGTGATGTTGATAGCGCTATCAGATTTTGAGTTTCCGGGGCCGTCTCCTTGGCAGGGTGCGGCCCCTTTTTTTGTCCTCAGTAAAGTGATCGTTCCCACGCTCCTGCGTGGGAATGCAGCCCGGGACGCTCTGCGTCCCATCTAGAGCCGAACGCGGAGCGTCCGTTGAGGCATTCCCACGCGGAGCATGGGAACGATCAGTGAAGACTTGATATTCTATTAAGGTATTAATAAATAGCTTCTTATTCCTTAACGAATATAACTCTTCTCCCTATACTTGCTCAGGAACAGACACGCAGCAGGAGAGCTCCCCCATGCGCAACGAATCAATTCGCTACCTGATTGTGCCGGGCTGGCAAGGATCGCCAGAAGATCATTGGCAAAGCCATTGGCAGAACAGCCTGCCGAACAGCGCGCGGGTGGAGCAGGCCGACTGGTTGACGCCGCGTCGTGAAGACTGGGTCGCGGCACTGGCTGAGGCGATTGCCGCTGACAGCACGCCGGTGATCCTGATCGCCCATAGCCTGGGTTGCATCACTGTCGCGCATTGGGCTGCCACCGCGCCCGTGCAGTTTTTGCGTCAGGTTCGCGGCGCCTTGCTGGTCGCCCCCGCGGACGTCGAGCGTCCAGCCTGCGCACCGGCCCTGCGCAATTTCGCACCGATTCCGACAAACCTGCTGCCGTTCCCGAGTCAGGTTGTCAGCTCCGACAACGACAGCGCCGTCAGCACACCGCGTGCATTGGAACTGGCACGTAACTGGGGCGCCGAGGCGGGGATTTTGTCGGGTGCCGGACACATCAACGTGAAGTCCGGTCACCAACGCTGGGAGCAGGGTTTTGCCTATCTCTATCGCCTGCAAAACCGAATGGAACACCACGCCCTGCGCCGCGCTTGAACCTTTTCTTTTTTGCTTTTGTTTTTTAAAACAACGCCCCCCGTCTCCCGGCGGTTCAGGGCGGGAGTCTGCCATGAGTTTTGAAGCCTTCGGTCAGCCGCTGCTGACCTTCCCCGATGCAGAAAAAAGTCCTCTGAGTATTCGCGCCAAGGCGCTGGTGTTTGTCGATCCGCGTTCGCGTCAGTTGCGCCAGGAGCTGGAGCTATTGGCACCGCGCTCGATCTCGGTGTTGATCCGTGGCGAAACCGGCAGCGGCAAGGAGTTGCTCGCGCGGCACATCCATCGTGCGAGTGATCGCGGCGGGTTGTTCGTCTCGGTCAACTGCGGCGCGATCAGTCCGACTTACGCCGATGCTGAATTGTTCGGTTATGCCGCCGGCAGTTACAGCGGTTCGGCCAGCAGTCGCGCGGGCTGGTTCGGTTCTGCCAACGGCGGGACCCTCTACCTGGATGAGATCGGCGACCTGCCTCTACCGATCCAGATCAAATTGCTCGCGGCGCTGGAAAACCACGAAGTCACTCGCGTCGGCGCTCAACAACCGAGCCCTGTGGACGTGCGCCTGGTCGCCGCTACCAGCATCGACCTGGCCCAAGCGGTGGCCGCCGGAAAATTCAATGAGCGGCTCTACCACTACCTCAGCGAAGGCCAGCTCGAACTGCCGGCCTTGCGTGAACGGGTGGGCGATATTCTGTCGCTGTCCGAATATTTCCTCGGCATCTATAGCCAGCGCCTGGACCTGCCGGTGCCGCTGATCAGCGAAGCCGCGCAGCATTTGTTAGAGCAGCACAGTTGGCCGGGCAATACCCGGGAGCTGGAGAACGTCATTCACTTTGCGTTGCTGGTCAGCACCGGCGATGAGATTTTGCCGGAGCATTTGAATCTGCCTGAGGCGCCGCCGTCATTGACGCAGATTGAGCAACAGCTCAAGCAAATCCTCGGCAATGGTTCCATCGCTGAGAAAGAAGCCCTGAAACAACTCCTCAAAAACACCGCGCTCTTGTAGGAGCAAGGCTTGCCCGCGATGGCGTTTGACAGACAGACCGCGTTGCCAGGATCGCGAGCAAGCTTTGCTCCTACGGGGTCGATGTGCGAGCCAGAGCTGTATGAACAAAATGGAATATGAAAGTGAATAAAAGATATTGTTCGGGAATAAAAAATCCCGGTATTGTCCGCGTCACGCCAGCAATAGCACTTCACTGGCACTCGTACTAAACAAGCCGTCGTCGATGACGACCGTGATTTTCGATAAGGACACTGCATGAAAAAGGTTCTGTTGTTCACCGCATTGGCGGCTGCCCTGACCGCGGGCCTGGCCCAGGCTGGCGAGAAACTGGTGGTTGCGGCGACCCCGGTTCCACACGCCGAGATTCTGGAACTGATCAAACCCACCCTCGCCAAAGAAGGCGTGGACCTGGAAATCAAAGTCTTCACCGACTACGTTCAGCCGAACGTACAGGTCGACCAGAAGCGCCTGGATGCCAACTACTTCCAGACCCTGCCGTACCTGAAAAGCTTCAACGAAGGCAAAGGCACCAACCTGGTGACCGTGATCGGCGTGCACGTCGAACCGTTCGGCGGCTACTCGAAGAAAGTCAAAACCCTGGCTGAGCTGAAAGATGGCGCGACTATCGCTATCCCTAACGAAGGCAGCAACAGCGGCCGCGCCCTGATCCTGCTGCAGAAGGCTGGCCTGATCGAGTTGAAAGACCCGAAAAACGCTCTGGCCACCCCGAAAGACATTGCCAAGAACCCGCACAACTTCAAGTTCAAGGAACTGGAATCGGCCATGCTGCCGCGTGTTCTGGACCAGGTCGACCTGGACATGATCAACACCAACTACGCGCTGGAAGCAGGTCTGAACCCGGCTAAAGACGCGCTGGTGATCGAAGGTGCAGATTCGCCTTACGTGAACTTCCTGGTGGCTCGTCCGGACAACAAGGACAGCGTTGCCATCCAGAAGCTGGCCAAAGCGTTGACCAGCCCTGAAGTGAAAGCATTCATCGCCAAGAAGTACAGCGGCGCGGTACTGCCGGCGTTCTGATTCGCGAGGTAAACCCCTTCAAGGTTTCAAACGCCGACGGCTGATTCAGCGTCGGCGTGATCGTTCCCACGCTCCGCGTGGGAATGCCTCAAGGGACGCTCCGCGTCCAGTGACGCGGAGCGTCACGGGCTGCATTCCCACGCAGAGCGTGGGAACGATCCATATCTCTAGGCCACCCCGGCCTTCAACGCCCTGCGCAACGCCATCAACAACTTCACAATGTCCTGCGGATCCAGCCGCTGTGGCACTTTTACGTCAGCCATTTTTCTCTTCCTTGTGATGGTTCGGCCGGGGAGTCTGGCCAAAAGCTGTGCATCCTTGGAGGGGGATTCTGAAAAAAAGATCCTTCCTACAGCGCAAAGAAAAATAGTCGTCTTCCGCCGCCACAGCAAATGCGGAGGATAGTTTTTTGCGTGATATCAATATGCTTTAACGGTATTTAAATTCTTCTTTTTATACCTTTAAAGTCGGTGCCTGCCGGGTAGTTATCCACTGCCCATGGACTGCACCACCGTCGCTTACCCTGCGGCGTCCAGGATGTTCAATGAACTTCGATTACGCATTTATCCTCAGCACCCTGCCGGCGTTTCTTAACGCCGTGGGCGTGACGCTGCAGGTCGGCTTTATCGCCATTGGCACGTCGTTGCTGGTGGCGCTGATCAACGCGACGATTCTGGTGTTCCGCACGCCTTACTTGCAGCGGCTGGTCGGGCTCTATGTAGAGCTCGCCCGCAACACGCCGCTGCTCATTCAACTGTTCTTCGTCTACTTCGCCTTGCCGGCACTGGGCATCAAGGTCTCGGGCTTTGCGGCGGCGATCATCACCATGACCTTCCTCGGCGGCGCCTACCTCACCGAAGTGCTGCGTGCCGGCGTCGACGCGGTGCCACAGGCGCAGCTCGAGTCCGGGCGCTCCATCGGCCTGTCCCATGGGCAATTGCTGCGCTACGTGATCCTGCCGCAAGCCGGCATCCTCAGCCTGCCGTCGCTGTTCGCCAATTTCATTTTCCTGCTCAAGGAAACCACCGTGGTCTCGGCGGTGGCAGTGCCGGAGATTCTCTACACCACCAAGAGCTACATCGCGCTCTACTACAAAACCTACGAAATGCTCGCCGTGCTGACGCTGATTTGCGTGCTGCTGTTCTTGCCGCTGTCGCTGCTGCTCAGCCGTCTGGAAAGGAGGCTCCAGCATGGCCAGTTCGGGTCTTGAGTTGCTCTGGGTGTCATTGCCGCAACTGGGCAAGGGCGCTGCGCAAACCTTGTCGATCTCTTTCCTGAGCATCGCCATCAGCACCGTTGGTGGCGTGCTGTATGGCGTTTTGCGCACGCTGAATTCGAAATGGCTGAACGCAACCCTGCGCGTTTATCTGGAATTGTTCCGCGCAATTCCGGTGCTGGTCTGGTTGTACTTACTGTTTTTTGGCCTGCCGATTTTCTTCGGCCTGAGCATTCCGAGTTTCTGGTGCGCAGTGCTGGTGTTGTCGTTGTGGGGCGCCAGCGAAGTCGGGGAAGTGGTGCGCGGTGCGTTGCATTCGTTGCCTCGCGGTCAGCGTGAGGCAGGGTTGTCGATTGGCCTGGACGGCCCGCAACTCTACGGCTACGTGCTGCTGCCTCAAGCGCTAAAACGCATGACGCCGCCGACCATCAACGTCTACACGCGGATCATCAAGACCAGCTCCCTGGCGGTGCTGATCGGCGTGGTCGATGTGATCAAGGTCGGCCAGCAGATCATCGAGCGCACTTACGAATCGGTGCTGATCTACGGCGCACTGTTCCTGTTTTTCTTTTTCATCTGCTACCCGCTCTCGGCCGCCTCGCGCGTGCTGGAGCGGCGCTGGACGCAAGCATGAGCGCATTGATCGAGTTCAAGGGTTTCAACAAGTTTTTCGGTGAGCAGCAGGTGCTCAAAGAGATCGACCTGCAAGTGAAGTCAGGCGAAGTGATCGTCATCCTCGGCCCCAGCGGCTGCGGTAAAAGCACCTTGCTGCGTTGCCTCAACGGTCTTGAAGTCGCCCACAGCGGCAGCTTGAATTTTGCCGGTCGCGAGTTGCTGGACAAGGACACCGACTGGCGCGAAGTACGGCAGCAGATCGGCATGGTGTTCCAGAGTTACCACCTGTTCCCGCACATGAGCGTGCTCGACAACCTGCTGCTCGGCCCGGTCAAAGTGCAGAAGCGCGACCGCCGCGAGGCCCGTGCTCAGGCTGAAGCGTTGCTTGAGCGCGTGGGCCTTTTGGACAAGCGCGATGCCTTTCCGCGTCAGCTCTCCGGTGGCCAGCAGCAACGCATCGCCATCGTCCGCTCGCTGTGCATGAACCCGAACGTCATGTTGTTCGATGAAGTCACCGCAGCCCTCGACCCGGAAATGGTCAAGGAAGTGCTGGACGTCATCCAGGGCCTGGCCCGCGAGGGCATGACGCTGTTGATCGTCACCCACGAAATGGCCTTCGCCCGCGCCGTGGCTGACCGCATTGTGTTCATGGATGCCGGGCGAATCCTTGAGCAAAACCCTCCCGAGATTTTCTTTACGAACCCGCAAACCGCACGAGCGCAGCAGTTCCTGGAGAAGTTCTCCTACGTCGCCGCACTACCCAAAACGACTCAAACAAAGGAACTGGAACTGCTATGAAAACTGCCAAGACTTCTCTGCTGCTACTCCCGCTGCTCGGCCTCGCGTTGCTGGCCGGTTGCAACAAAACCGAAGAACCCGCCAAACCGGCGGCCACCAGCGTCAGCTATCTGGAAAAAATCAAAGCACGGGACAAGTTGATCGTCGGTGTCTTCACCGATAAACCGCCGTTTGGTTTCGTCAATGAAGCCGGGCGTTACGTCGGTTTCGATACCGACATCGGCCGTCAATTCGCCAAAGACCTGCTGGGCGATGAGAACAAGGTCGAGTTCGTCGCGGTAGAACCAGCGAGCCGGATTCCGTTCCTGCAAAGTGACAAGGTCGATCTGATCCTGGCCAACATGACCGTCACCCCGGAGCGCAAGGAAGCGGTGGAATTCACCAATCCGAACCTGAAAGTTGCGGTGCAGGCGCTGGTGCCACAGGCAAGCACTGTGAAGAACCTCGATGACCTGGCGACCCGCACCACCATCGTCACCACCGGCACTACGGCCGATATCTGGCTGACCAAGAACCATCCAGACTGGAAGCTTCTGAAGTTCGAGAAAAATTCCGAGTCTCTGCAAGCATTGGCCAATGGACGGGGCGATGCGTATGCGCAGGACAATCTGGTGCTGTTCAGTTGGGCGAAGCAGAACCCTGGCTATCGTGTGCTGACCCAGACCTTGGGTGCTGAAGCACCGATTGCGCCGGCGGTGAAGAAGGGCAATATCGAGCTGCGTGATTGGGTGAATGTCGAGTTGGCGAAGCTGGGTGAAGAGAAGTTTTTGCTCAAACTGTATGACCAGTATGTGCGTAAAGAGCTGAGCGATGACACCAAGCCTGAGAGCGTGATTGTCGAGGGTGGGAAGTGGCAGGGGTGATGACCTGACCGATGTTGTGATCTTTCGATCGCCTTCGCGAGCAAGCCCGCTCCCACATTAGACCGCGTCCGCCGGGACAACTCGGTCAACTGTGGGAGCGGGCTTGCTCGCGAAAGCGGTCTATCAGGCGCCGCTCAATCCGGCCAATACCACGCCGGTTCATCCAGCATCCGCTGCCCGACAATCCCGGTCTGGCCCAATGTCTTCTCCAGCACTATGCAATTGCACTCCGGATCCTCCTGCAACGCCGAGATCAACCGCCGCGCATGAGAAACCACCCACACCTGACACTGCTCGGACGCGCGGATAATCAACCGCGCCAACGCCGGCAACAGGTCCGGGTGCAGACTGGTTTCCGGCTCGTTC
The DNA here is from genome assembly GCF_900187425.1 of Pseudomonas sp. Irchel s3h14. Lineage (GTDB taxonomy): Bacteria > Pseudomonadota > Gammaproteobacteria > Pseudomonadales > Pseudomonadaceae > Aquipseudomonas. The sequence continues at coordinate 560,919 of NZ_FYDJ01000002.1, read as the reverse complement.
AGCACCATCAACGTCGGTGGCCGAGGCGTCAGCAACGCCGCCACCAGCAACAAATACCGCAACGTCCCGTCTGACAGCTCGGCCGCTGATAACGGCCGCAACAACCCTTCCTGATAAAACTCGATGGCAAACCGTCCGCCCTGCAACTGCTCGATATTCAAGCGCGCCCCGGGGAACGCGTCGCTGATCGCGGTCTGCAAAGCCTCCGGATCGCCGATTTCGCGGATGGTTTGCAAAGCAGCGGCGAGGTCGCGGCCGTCGTGATGCAATACCGGCGTACGGGTGCCCAATTGAGGTTGGCGCACCGGCGCGTCGGCGTCGCTGCGAAAGTGATCATAGAACCGCCAGCGGCGGATGAATTCACGCAGTTGCAGGACTTCCGGTGAGGTGCGCAAGCTGCCGACCTGATCGAACAGGCTGTCGAAATTCGGCGTGTGCTGGGTCAGTACTTCCCAGCTGCGACCTTCGCGAGCGCGGATCATCGGGCCTTCGCGGTCCACCAGCAGGCTGGCGGAGCGGTAGAATGGCCCGGACCAGATGCATTCTTTTTTGATCTCCGGGTCCAGGGCAAAGTACGAGCGCGTCGGTGTCGGCAGGCCCAAGGCAATCGAATAGCTGAAATCCTCCCCGGCAAAGCCCAGGCGCAGGCGTTTGACGCCGTGGCGCACGGTCGCTTCGATCGGCACTTCGCCGTTTCGCATGCGTCGGCTGATGTTTTCCGGTCCGGCCCAGAAGGTCGAATCCAGCCCACCCTCGCGGGCCAGGGCATTGACCACCCCGCCCTGAGCGGTTTCCGCCAGCAGGCGCAACGCGCGGTAGAGGTTGGATTTACCGCTGCCGTTGGGGCCGGTGATCAGGTTCAACCTGCCCAGCGGAATCACCAATTTATTGATCGAGCGGTAATTGGCCACCGCGAGGGTTTTGAGCATGGGAAGCTTCCTGCTGCGTGGTGCGCGATTCTGCCTTATTGTCGATGTCATCGTGCGCCAGGCTTTATTTCAAACCGTGAGGCGCACCCTTGGAACCCTGTTCTAAGCTCACAGTCGTATCGCCATTGGCACGAACGTACAACGCAAAGGAGTCTGCATGGTAGGTCCCGGATTGAAAACAGTGGTTGGCCTGAGCCTCCTTGTCCTGCTGAGCGCCTGTGGCGATAAAAAACCGGTCGAAAAGGACCGTCCGCGGGTATTCGTACAAGAGGTCAAATCGGCGGATTACGCGGCGACGGTGACCTTGACCGGTGATGTGCAGGCGCGGGTCCAGACTGACCTGTCGTTCCGCGTTGCCGGCAAGATCATCCAGCGTACAGTCGATGTCGGTGATCGGGTTTCGGCCAAACAGGTTCTGGCAAAACTCGATCCCAAGGACCTGCAAACCAGCGTCGACTCGGCTCAGGCGCAGGTTGTTGCCGAACAGGCCCGAGTCAAACAGACCGCCGCCGCTTTCGTTCGTCAGCAAAAACTCCTGCCCAAGGGCTACACCAGCCAGAGCGAATACGATTCCGCCCAAGCTGCATTGCGCAGCAGCCAGAGCGCCCTGACGGCGGCCCAGGCGCAACTGGCCAACGCCCGTGAACAACTGGGCTACACCGCATTGGTCGCCGACGCGCCGGGGGTGATTACCGCGCGCCAGGCCGAGGTTGGCCAGGTGGTGCAGGCCACCGTGCCGATTTTCAGCCTGGCGCGCGATGGCGAGCGCGACGCGGTGTTCAACGTGTACGAATCGCTGCTGACAGAGCCGCCAGAAGGCAAAACGGTGGTCGTCAGCCTCCTCGACAAACCTGAGATCAAAACCACCGGCACCGTTCGGGAAATCACCCCGGCCGTCTCCGCGCAGACCGGCACGGTGCAGGTCAAGGTCAGCCTCAACGGACTACCGGAAGGCATGCAGCTCGGTTCGGTGGTGAGTGCCACGGCCAAGACGCCAGGCAAGTCGGCAGTCGAATTGCCCTGGTCGGCACTGACGAAAAATCTCAGCGACCCGGCCGTGTGGCTGGTGGACAGCGAGGGAAAGGCACAGCTGCACACCGTCACTGTCGGCCGCTACCTGACTGGCAAAGTGATCATCAGCGCCGGCCTGAAGGGTGGCGAAAAAGTTGTCATCGCCGGCGGCCAGTTGCTGCACCCCGGCGTGAAGGTGGAAATCGCCGAAAACACCTATAAGGACTTAGTCGAGGGAGCCCAGCCATGAAGCGTCTGTTACTGGTTTGCGCCGGTGTGATGCTGGTGGCCTGCTCGAAAGAAGAACCGCCGCCGGAGCCGGTGCGTCCGGTGCTATCGATCAAGGTCCAGGCGCTGGACGAAGAAAGCCTGGGCCGCTTCGCCGGCAGCATCCAGGCCCGTTATGAAAGCAATGTCGGCTTCCGGGTGCAGGGACGCATCGCCAGCCGTAATGTCGATGTCGGTGCCGAAGTCGATCAGGGCGCGTTGCTCGCCACGCTCGACCCCACCGATCAGCAGAACCAGTTGCGTTCCGCTCAGGGTGATCTGGCCAACGTCCAGGCGCAACTCATCAACGCTCAGGCCAACGCCCGGCGTCAGCAAGAGTTGTTCGATCGTGGCGTGGGCGCCCAGGCGCAACTCGACGTCGCACAGACCGACCTCAAAACCACCCAGGCCTCCCTCGATCAAGCGAAGGCAGCGGTCGATCAGGCCAAGGACCAGCTCAACTACGTCGAACTGCGCGCCGACCACAAGGCCATCGTCACCGCGTGGAGCGCCGAAGCCGGGCAAGTCGTCAGCGCCGGCCAGCAAGTGGTGACCCTGGCGCAGCCGGACATCAAGGAAGCCGTGATCGATCTACCGGACACGCTGGTCGACCAGTTGCCGGAAGACGTGGTGTTTCAGGTTGCCGTCCAGCTCGACCCGAGCATCACCACTACAGCCATCGTTCGTGAAATCGAACCCCAGGCGCAAAGCGCGACCCGCACCCGTCGCGCCCGGCTGACACTGACCGACACGCCACCGGGGTTTCGCCTGGGCACGGCGATCAGCGTGACCCTTAGCTCTGCGATCAAACCGCGTATCGAACTGCCCCTGACCGCGCTCCAGGAGGTCGATGGCAAACCGCGGATCTGGGTCATCGACCCGCAGACCCAAACCGTTTCCCCACGAGACGTCAGCCTGATCAGCCGCACTGACTCAACGATGGTCCTGGCCAACGGCGTGAAGTCTGGCGAGCGAGTGGTCAGTGCCGGCGTGAATAGCCTGAAACCGGGGCAAAAAGTAAAAATCGATGAGGACAGCCCGCAATGAAAGGGAGTTTCAACTTATCCGAATGGGCCCTCAAGCATCAGTCGTTTGTCTGGTATTTGATGTTCGTCGCGCTGCTGATGGGCGTGTTTTCGTACATGAACCTCGGCCGCGAGGAAGACCCGTCGTTCACCATCAAAACCATGGTGATCCAGACCCGCTGGCCGGGCGCGACCCAGGAAGAAACCCTCAAGCAGGTCACTGACCGGATCGAGAAAAAACTCGAAGAGCTCGACTCCCTCGACTACGTGAAAAGCTACACCCGCCCCGGCGAGTCGACGGTTTTCGTTAACTTGCGCGATACCACCAGCGCCAAGGACATCCCGGAAATCTGGTATCAGGTGCGCAAGAAGATCAACGACATTCGCGGCGACTTCCCACAAGGCCTGCAAGGGCCGGGGTTCAACGATGAATTCGGTGATGTGTTTGGTTCGGTGTACGCCTTTACCGCCGACGGTTTGTCGATGCGCCAATTGCGCGATTACGTCGAGCAGGTCCGCGCCGAGATCCGCGAAGTGCCGGGGCTGGGCAAGGTCGAGATGGTCGGCGAGCAGGATGAAGTCCTCTACCTGAATTTCTCCACTCGCAAACTGGCGGCGCTGGGCATCGATCAGCGTCAGGTGGTGCAGAGCCTGCAATCGCAAAACGCGGTGACACCGGCCGGTGTGATCGAGGCCGGTCCCGAGCGGATTTCCGTGCGTACGACGGGGCAGTTTGCCTCGGAGAAAGACCTGGAAAACGTTAACCTGCGGCTCAACGACCGCTTCTACCGCCTCGCCGATGTCGCCGAAATCAGCCGTGGCTACGTTGACCCGGCGACGCCGGAATTCCGCTTTAACGGTCATCCTGCCATCGGCCTCGCCATTGCGATGAAGAAGGGCGGCAATATTCAGGAGTTCGGCAACGCGCTGCACCAGCGCATGAATGACCTGACCGCCGACCTGCCGGTGGGCGTCGGCGTGCACAACGTTTCCGACCAGGCCGAAGTGGTGGAAAAAGCCGTCGGCGGCTTCACCAGCGCATTGTTCGAAGCGGTGGTGATCGTGCTGATCGTCAGCTTCATCAGCCTCGGCGTGCGCGCCGGGTTGGTGGTGGCGTGCTCGATTCCGCTGGTGCTGGCGATGGTCTTTGTCTTCATGGAGTACAGCGGCATCACCATGCAGCGGATCTCCCTCGGCGCGCTGATCATTGCGCTCGGCCTGCTGGTGGATGACGCGATGATCACCGTCGAGATGATGGTCACGCGCCTGGAAATGGGCGAGACCAAGGAGCAAGCGGCCACGTTCGCCTACACCTCGACCGCGTTCCCGATGCTCACCGGTACGTTGGTGACGGTGGCCGGTTTCGTGCCCATCGGCCTGAACGCCAGCTCGGCCGGCGAGTACACCTTCACGCTGTTCGCGGTGATCGCGGTGGCCATGATCGTGTCCTGGATTGTCGCGGTGCTATTCGCCCCTGTGATCGGTGTGCACATACTCAGCGCCAACGTGAAACCTCACGACGCAGAACCGGGACGCATCGGTCGGACGTTCAATTACGGCATGCTCTGGGCCATGCGCAATCGCTGGTGGGCGATCGGCATCACCATCGCGCTGTTCGTGGCGTCGGTGTTTTCCATGCAGTTTGTGCAGAACCAGTTCTTCCCGTCCTCGGACCGCCCGGAAATCCTCGTCGACCTGAACCTGCCGCAAAACGCCTCGATCGCCGAAACCCGCAAGGCTGTGGACAAGCTCGAAGCAACGCTCAAGGACGATCCGGACATCGTGCGCTGGAGCACCTACATCGGCGAAGGTGCGATCCGTTTCTACCTGCCGCTCGACCAGCAATTGCAGAACCCGTATTACGCGCAACTGGTGATCGTCAGCAAAGGGCTGGAATCGCGTAACGCGCTTAGCCAGCGCTTGCGCGAGCGGCTGCGCAATGATTTTGTCGGTATCGGCAGCTACGTCCAGGCGCTGGAAATGGGCCCGCCGGTGGGGCGGCCGATTCAGTACCGGGTCAGCGGCAAGGACATCGATCAGGTGCGCAAGCACGCCATCGCCCTGGCCACTGAACTGGATAAAAACTCGCACATCGGCGAGATCATTTACGACTGGAACGAACCGGGCAAAGTCCTGCGTATCGACATCGCCCAGGACAAGGCGCGGCAATTGGGGCTGTCGTCGGAAGACGTGGCCAACCTGATGAACAGCATCGTGGTCGGTGTGCCAGTGACTCAGGTCGATGACGATATCTACCTGATCAACGTGGTGGGGCGTGCGGAAGACGCCGAACGCGGCACCCCGGAAACCCTGCAGAATTTGCAGATCGTCACGCCGGGCGGCACGTCGATTCCGCTGCTGGCGTTCGCTTCCGTGCGTTATGAACTTGAGCAACCGCTGGTCTGGCGCCGCGACCGCAAACCGACCATCACCATCAAGGCGGCGGTGCGCGATGAGATTCAGCCGACCGACCTGGTGAAACAACTCCAACCCGACATCGATAAATTCGCCGCCAGTTTGCCGGTGGGCTACAAGGTCGCCACTGGCGGCACCGTCGAGGAAAGCGGCAAGGCCCAGGGGCCGATTGCCAAGGTTGTGCCGTTGATGCTGTTTTTGATGGCGACCTTCCTGATGATCCAGTTGCACAGCGTGCAGAAGCTGTTCCTGGTGGCCAGCGTCGCGCCGCTCGGCTTGATCGGCGTGGTGCTGGCGCTGATCCCGACGGGCACGCCGATGGGCTTTGTGGCGATTCTCGGGATTCTGGCGCTGATCGGCATCATCATCCGCAACTCGGTGATTCTGGTGACGCAGATCGATGCCCTGGAGAAGGACGGTCATGCACCGTGGGATGCCGTGGTGCAAGCCACGGAGCATCGTCGTCGGCCGATTCTGCTGACGGCTGCGGCGGCGAGCCTGGGGATGATCCCGATCGCCCGGGAAGTGTTCTGGGGGCCGATGGCCTACGCGATGATTGGCGGGATTATTATTGCGACGTTGCTGACATTGCTGTTTTTGCCGGCGCTTTATGTGGCTTGGTACAAGATTCGCGAACCGAAAAAAGAAGCGCAGTAATTGATGCGTTGATCGTTCCCGAGTGACGCTTGGGAACGGTCCTACTTACATGGGTGGTGCGTTGCTGTACGGTCCCTTTCCAAATGGAGGAGGGACTTCGATGTCACCGATGACCTATTGTCTGCGCTATGTGCTGTTGCTCGGCGCTCTGTTGTGTTCACCCCCGACGCTGGCCGGTAATGTGCTGGAAAATTCGCTGTGGCGCGTCGAACTCGATCCCGCCACGCTGGCGATCCGCGTCATCCCCGCACAACATTCGCCAGTGCAAGCCTCGTCGGGCGGTACTGGGTATAAGGTCAGCAACCTCAAGCAAAGCGCCAATCGCATGGACTGGCAGTGGGATGACGGCGCCTGGACGCTGAGTGCCGCCCTCGATCAGCGAGACCTGTCCCTGTCCATCACGGCCCGTGATCCCGGTGAGCTGAGCTTTCTAAAACAGCCCGGCAGTTCTATGGGCAAAGGACTGATCTTGCCGCTGGCCGAGGGGCGTTATGTGCCTGCCGGTGATCCGTTGTGGCAAACCTTTCTGCTCGATCAGGGGGAGTTCAATACCACCCAAGACCTGAGTTTGCCGCTGTGGGGCGTTGATCACGGTGGCTTCACGCTGAACTGGCTGATGACCAACCCTTACAACAATCGCCTGATTTTCAGCGCCGAAAACAACAACACCCTTGCTCTGACTGTCCATCATCAATTCACCTCCCTTGAGCCCAATGCACCGCTAACTTTCAAGCTGTCGTTGGGTGATGTCGATCTGTTGGCGGGTGCCAAGCGCTATCGGAAATGGTTGGTCGACAGCGGGCAATACGAAACCTTGAGCGACAAACTGCTGAAGATTCCCGAAGCCAAAAAGCTCCTGGGAGCCAGTCATGTTTATCTGTGGGGTAACGACCTGCTCGGACCGGACGATGTTCGAAGCTGGCCAGCTTTGCTGAAAGGGTTGCGCGGTAACGGTGTACTGGCCAGCGAGTTACGTACCAGTTTTGACGCTGAAAGTACGCAGTTATTGGCCCGGGCTGAGCCACCGCTTGATCGTTACCAGCAAGTCACGTTGCTACGCAGCCTCAATGCTGCGCTCAACAAGAAGGCACGCAACGGCTGGCAGTCTGTCGTCGAACCGGACATGCAAAAACTGGCTGACGGCTACGGCTTGTTACGTGCAGAGCTGGCAGTGGCGTTCTCCGATGCTGTGACGGCAATACCGGAGCGCTGGGGCAATACCTTGTCACCAACGACTATCGAACAACTGAAAGCTGCGGGCTTGTCGCGATTATGGTTAGGCCTTGGCGAGGGTTGGGAAGGTGGTCTCTGGCACCCTGAAACGGTGCGTCAAGGCGTTGCCGCAGGCTACCTGGTGGCGCCTTATGATTCCTATGAGACGGCACTGACCATCACTGAAAACCCGGACTGGACCACCGCGCATCTGGGCTTCAGAGCCAATCAGGAATGTGCGATCGTGTTGGAAACCGGGACGTTCAAAAGCGGGTTTCAGCAATCGGGGCATTACACCGAGCCGCGTTGTGTTCGGCCATTGCTTGAGGCGCGCATCAGGGCTGTACATGGCAAGGCCGGGTTCAATAGCTGGTTTCTGGACGCCTACGCCACCGGCATGCTGTTTGATAGCTACCGTGTGGGAGCGACCATGACTCAGGTGCAAAATGCCGAGGGCAACATCGACGCCTCGCGCTGGGTCAACGAGACGTTGAAGCTACCGACCGGCTCCGAGGATGGCAACGCCACCACGGCCCAAGGTGTACTGTTTGCCCATGGGATGCAGACACCGGTGATCGGCTGGGGGGATTCGGATATGAGCAAGAATCCGAAGTCGCCCTATTACTTGGGCCGCTGGTTTCCTAATGAACAGCCGCAGGTTTTCTTCAAAACCGTGCCCCTCAAGGAACCCTACCGCACGGTTCACTTTGCTCCGCAAACGCGCTTGCCGCTTTATCAGGCGGTGTTCCATGGCTCGGTGATCACCACCCATCACTGGCTGTTCGACAGCTTTAAGTTGAGCAATGTGCGCGCCGAGAATGAGCTGACTCAATTGCTCTACAACGTGCCGCCGCTGTATCACCTGAGTGCGGCGACGCTGAAGCAGCGGTTACCGGTGATTGCTCGTCAGGATGTTTTCTTCCGCCCGCTGCATGAGCGTCTGGCGACTCAGGCGATGACAGATTTCCGTTGGTTGACTGAGGATCGTCAGGTACAGCAGACAACGTTCGCCGATGGCACCAGACTGGTGGCGAATTTTGATTTACGCGAACGTGAGATTGATGGGCGACAGCTGGCCGATCGAAGCATCACCGCGTTTGACGCGCATGGGGGAGTGGCAACCTATCAAGTCGCTGTGCAACGTTAGAAAACTTTCGCGAGCTTGCTCGCGATTGCGTCCTGACAGGCTACGCCGGCTTACGCCAAACACTCGCCAACCAAGGCTGCTGCTCCCGCGGCAGTCCCGCCGGCCGGTAGTAATGCTCCAGCTCCACAAACCCCGCCGCCGTCAGCAATTGCTGCCACGACTCAAGATCGTGGTACGCCCCATAACGCGGCCCATTCCACCCCTCCTGATTCTCGCCACGCGGATTGGAACTGAACAACACGCCACCCGGCTTCAAAGCACCGCGCAACTCCTTCAACACCCGAGGCAATTCCTGACGCGGAATATGGAACAACACCGCATTGGCGAAGACCCCGTCAAAGCGCTCAGCCGGCAAATCCAGCTTCAGAAAATCCTGCTGCCAGACCTCACAACCGCTGTCTTCGCGCGCCATCTGCGCGAACTTCTCCGAGCCATCAAGCCCGACAGCGGTGTGGCCCATGCGCGTGAAGGTTTGCAAATCACGCCCCGGCCCACAGCCAAAGTCGAGAATGTCGAACGGCGCCTCCCCCTGAATATGCCGCAGCAGCGCATCAATGTTCTGGCTGACATCATGATCGCGAGTCCCTTCGCGAAAACTTTCCGCCACCGAGTTGTAATGGCCCAGGGTGGTGGAGGTGATCTGCTCGAGGTCGGTGGGGGTCTGTTTCATGGTCGGCTGCGCAGGCAATTGGGATTTGCCGAATATACGCCAAGGCGCCGGTGGCTGCTTCGCAGCCATTCGCGAGCAAGCCCGCTCCCACATTCGACCGCGTTGCCCGGGCGGACGCGATCAAATGTGGGAGCGGGCTTGCTCGCGAAAGCGGTATCACTGACAACCAATGACTTGAGCCAGACTCAACGCTTGTTCAATCCACGCGCCAGCCGATCTCCGCCCAACTGAATCACCGCCACCAACACCACCAGCAACACAATCACCGTCAACATGATCTGGCTATCAAACCGCTGATACCCGTACCGATAGGCGATGTCCCCCAGTCCACCCGCACCAATCGCCCCCGCCATGGCCGACGAGTTGATCATTGTCACCAGCGTAATGGTGAACCCGCCGACAATCCCCGGCAGCGACTCAGGCAACAGCACATGCCAAACGATATGCCAGCGCCGGCAACCCATCGCCTGCGCCGCTTCTATCAACCCGTGATCAACCTCACGCAAACTGACTTCGGCAATGCGCGCAAAGAACGGCGTGGCAGCGATGGTCAGCGGCACCACGGCTGCCCAAACGCCGTACGTGGTGCCGACGATCAACCGCGTAAACGGAATCAGCGCCACCATCAAAATCAGAAACGGAATCGAGCGGAACAGGTTCACGAATGCACCCAACGCACGGTTCAACGCCGGTGCCTCGTAAATCCCGCCCTTGGAGCTGGTGACCAGAATCACCGCCAGCGGAATGCCCGCCAGCAGCGCGATCAATGACGACACGCCGACCATCAGGAAGGTGTCGATAAAGCCTTGCAGCAAGCGATCAAACCACATAACCCAGCACCTCCACCTGCTGCGCCCAGTTGCCGGCGCGTTGACGCAATTCCTCTGCGCCGAGGGACGAACCGGTCACCGCCAGCAGCAATTGCCCGAGGGCGTGGCCCTGAATCCGTTCCACGCCGCCTTGCAGCAAGCGCACGCGCCCGCCGAGGGCACTGAACAACGCGGCCAAGTCCGGCTCGTCGCTGGCGCTGCCGGTGAACTGCAAGCGCAACACAACAGCGGCGCCCGAGGACTGTGGATGTGCCTGCAAGCGGCTTTGCAGTTCTTCCGGCAAACCGTGTTGCAACGGTGCCAGCAAGGTTTTGCTGACCTCGTGCTGCGGGTTGCCAAAGACTTCCCAGACCGGGCCTTGCTCGACGATTCGTCCGTGTTCAAGCACGACGACTCGATCACAGATATCGCGAATCACCGCCATCTCGTGGGTGATCAGCACGATGGTCAGGCCCAGGCGCTGATTGATCTCGCGCAGCAGGCCGAGGATCGATTGCGTGGTCTCCGGGTCCAGCGCCGAAGTGGCTTCGTCGCACAGCAGAATCGCCGGGTCATGCACCAGTGCCCTAGCGATGCCGACGCGTTGTTTCTGCCCGCCGGACAGCTGCGCCGGGTAGGCTTTGTGCTTCTCTTGCAGGCCCACCAGTTCCAGCAATTCGCGGACTTTCTGCTCGCGTTTTTCCTTCGGCACACCTGCGACTTTCAGCGGCAATTCGACGTTCTGCCAAACAGTCTTGGCCGACATCAGGTTGAAGTGCTGGAAGATCATGCCGATGCGCCGACGCAGCGCCACCAGGCGGTCTTCATCGAACTCGCCGATGTCGACCTGATCGATCAGCACGCGGCCCGTGCTCGGTTGTTCCAGGCGGTTGATGGTGCGAATCAGCGACGACTTGCCGGCGCCGCTGCGGCCGATGATGCCGAACACTTCACCGCGCTGGATCGCCAGGTCGATGCCGTGCAGTGCCGCAACCGGACCTTGCTGGCCGTTGTAGGTTTTGCCCAGACCGATGAAGCGTACGTGAGCGCGGTTCAGGTCTGGGTGCAGTTCGGTTTGTATAGCGTTGTGTGGCTCTGGAATTTCCAGTCGCAGTTGGGTGGCTGCCGTCATATTCAGCTTTCCCAACCGGCTTGGTAGAGCTTGCCGTGGGCCTTATCCAGCGCGGCACGAACGGCCGGCGAATGCTGGTAAATGTCGACAAACTTGATCAGGCGCGGGTCGGTTTTGCTTTTCGGCTGGATCACGAACTGGATCACGTATTCCTTGTGATCGAGGCCGTCGAACAGTAAGGCAGAGCTGGCATCGAAGGTCTTCGACAAGCGGATGTAGGCTGGGTAACCCTGGACCAGATCGGCGTCGTCATAGGCGCGTACCAGTTGCACGGCTTCGACCTGCAGGATTTTGATCTTCTTCGGGTTGGCGATGATGTCTTCTTCGGTGGCCTTGTAGCCGACACCCGGTTTGAGGGTGATCAGGCCAGCCTTGGCCAACAGTTGCAAACCACGACCGCTGTTGATCGGGTCATTGGCAATCGCCACGCTGGCGCCTTCCGGCAGTTCGTCGAAGCTTTTGTATTTCTTCGAGTAGAGGCCGACGTTGTTGATGATCCCCGGCGCGAACGGCACCAGGTCAAAACCGGCGGCGGCCTTGGCGTTTTCCAGGAACGGGACGTGCTGGAAGTAGTTCACGTCGATGTCGCCGGCGGCGAGGCTGACATTGGGCGCGATCCAGTCGCTGAACTCCACCAGGTCGACTTGCAGGCCTTGTTTCTTGGCTTCTTCGACAGCGGCTTCCAGGGGAATGGCGAAAGCGGCGGTGGTGCCGACTTTCAGCGGCGCGTCGGCGGCGAAGGTGATGGAGCTGAAAAGGCCGAGGGCCAGGGCCAGTGCTTTGACTGGGTGAGAGAAGTAGGTCTTGGTCATGATGAGTTTTCCAGTCAGTGCATTGAATTTACGGATCGTTCCCACGCTCCGCGTGGGAATGCCTCCCGGGACGCTCCGCGTCCCTGCGGCGGTGACGCAGAGCGTCACTGGCTGCATTCCCACGCGGAGCGTGGGAACGATCAGTTACAGGGGTTAGTGTCGGTAGTGGGAACCGGTGTGTTGCTCAGGCAAATGCGCCTCGCCGTGAAACAGTTTTTCTCGCAGGCTGCCGCTGTCGTAAGCGGTCTTGTACGACCCTCGGCGTTGCAACTCCGGAATCACCAAGTCGATGAAATCCACATAGCTTTCCGGCGTGACAATTCGCGTCAGATTGAAGCCATCGAGGCCGGTCTCGGCGATCCACGATTCCAGCTCATCGGCGACTTGCTCAGGCGAACCAACCACCGTGATGTAGCGACCACCCAGCGCGTGTTGCTCGAGTAATTTGCGGCGGGTCCAGTCGTTGTTTTGCAGGTTCTTGGTGGCGGATTGGATCGCATTGCTCTTCACGTACTGGATCGGTTCGTCGATGGTGTATTCGGAGAAATCGATTCCGGTGGACGCCGAAAAATGCGCCACGCCGGCCTCGGCACTGGCGTAGCTCAAGTACTCGGCGTGCTTGGCCCAGGCCAGCTCTTCGGTGGCGCCGACAATCACGTTCAGCCCCATGAACACCTTGATGTCCTCAGGGTTACGCCCGGCCTCGACGGCACTGGCGCGCACCTTGTCCACTTGAATCTTGGTCGACGGTTTGTTCTGGCCGCTGATGAACACGCACTCGGCATGTCGCCCGGCGAACAGCAAACCGCGATCCGAACTGCCGGCCTGGAACAGCACGGGTGTGCGCTGCGGCGACGGCTCGCAGAGGTGATAACCCTCGACCTGATAGAACTCGCCCTTGTGCTCGACCTTGTGCACTTTCTCCGGTTGGGCGTAGATCCGCTGCTGCGGATCGTTAAGCACCGCGCCGTTTTCCCAGCTGCCTTCCCAGAGTTTGTAGAGCACTTGCAGGTATTCATCGGCCTGGTCGTAACGACGGTCGTGTTCCACCTGTTCGCTCAGGCCCATGGCTTTGGCTGCGCTGTCGAGGTAGCCGGTGACGATGTTCCAGCCGACCCGGCCACGACTCAGATGGTCGAGCGTGGACATGCGTCGGGCGAACAGATACGGCGGTTCGTAAGTCAGGTTGGCGGTGAGACCGAAGCCAAGGTTTTTGGTGACCGCGGCCATGGCCGAGACCAGCAGCAACGGGTCATTGACCGGCAACTGGATCGACTCTTTGAGCGGCACGTCCACCGAGTTTTGGTAGACGTCGTAAACCCCGACAATGTCAGCGATGAACAGGCCATCGAACAGTCCGCGCTCCAGTAATTGGGCGAGTTCGGTCCAGTATTCGATCGTCTTGTATTGGGTTGAAGTGTCCCGGGGATGCGTCCACAGACCATGGTTGATGTGCCCGATGCAGTTCATGTTGAACGCGTTGAGCAGGATCTTCTTTTTGGCATCGGCCATCAGATGGTCCCCCGCAGTGGCGGGTTTTCATCGTTGAGGTAGTAATTGCCGACTGCGTGATACTTCCAGCGCACCGGGTCGTGCAGCGTGTGTACCCGAGCGTTGCGCCAGTGACGGTCCAGACCATGTTCGATCAGGGTTGCCTGGCTGCCGGCCAGTTCAAACAGCGTGCTGCCAGCGGCGAGGGATATCTCGGTGCTGATGGCGCGGGCTTCAGCGACGGCAATCGACGCGGCGGCGACGGTCTCGGCGTTGGTCTTGGCCTGAGCCTTGTCGAGGTATTCGCCAGAGCGTTCCAGCAAGGCTTCGGCGGCGTGCAGACGAATGCTCAAGTGGCCGAAGCTCTTGATGGTCAGTGGGTCTTCGGTGGCTTTGTCGTGGCCGGAATCGATCCACGGACGGGTTTTGGTGCGCACGAAGTGCAGCGCATCTTCATAGGCAGCACGGGCGATACCGGTGTCGATAGCGGCGTGGAGGATCTGCGCCAGCGGGCCGACGGTGGTCGGGCGCTCGAACGCGCTCTGAAACGGGATCACGTCTTCGGCGGCGACGTAGACATCTTCAAACACCACCGAACCGCTGCCGGTGGTGCGCTGGCCGAAACCGCTCCAGTCGTCGATTACCGTCAGACCCTTGGCGTTACGAGGGACGAAAGCGAGTTGCTGAACACCGTTTTCGTCCACGACCGACGTCGGAATGCGCTGGGCATAAATCGCCCCAGTGGCGTAGAACTTGCGGCCGTTGATGCGATAGCCGTCACCGTCGCGGGTCAGGCTGGTGACGCGGTCATGGGCAGTTTTGGTGCCCAGTTCCGCGAGGGCATTGCCGAAGCGTTGACCGGCCAATACTTCTGCGTACAGGCGCTTCTTCTGCTCTTCGCTGCCATTCACACGCAACACTTCGAGCGCGTAGAAGTGGTTCTGCGGAATCTGGCCGAGGGAGCCGTCAGCCTGGGCGATCAGCGCGATCACCTTGGCCAGGGTGACGTTGGAAACCCCGGCGCCGCCATATTCTTTTGGCACGCTGATGCCCCAAAGACCCGAGCGGGAAAACACTTCCAGTTCCGGGTGTGGCAAACGGCGCTCGCGGTCGCGCAGGGCGCTGTCGCGTTTGAAATCTTCGGCCAGGTCACTGGCGACGATCAGGGCTTGCTCATCGCCGGTTATGACCGCGACGTGGTGAGAAAGAGTCATGTGTTTCTCCAGAGATCTGGTCAAAAGTGTTCTGGTCGTTAGATCCAGGAGTGCCGTGCGGGCAGTGTGCCGTTCAGGTGATAAGTGCCGACGGCGTGATATTTCCAGCGCACCGGGTTGTGCAGCGTGTGCACGCGGGCGTTGCGCCAGTGGCGGTCGAGGTTGAATTCGGCGAGGGTGGCGCGGCTGCCGGCCAGTTCGAAAAGCTTTTCGCTGGCCAGCAGCGAGATCTCGGTGGTCAGCACTTTGGCTTCGGCCACGGCAATCGAGGCGCGAGCGGCGGACTCGGCGGTGAGCGGTGCGGCATTGACTTGATCGAGCACTTGCCCGGCCTTGCGCAGCAGCGCTTCGGCGGCGTGCAGTTCGATTTTCAATTTGCCAATGTCGGCGATCACGTAGAGGTCGTCGCTGGCCCGTTCGACCTTGGCGTCGATCCACGGCCGTGCGCGGGTTTTCACGAACGCGATGGCGTCGTCGATGGCACCCCGGGCGATGCCGGCGTCAATGGCTGCTTGAATCAGCTGCGACACGGCACCCTGAATGTTCGGGCTGTCATTGATCTTCCAGTTGTCCACCACCAGCTCGGCGTCGACCTGCACGTTGTTGAGCAAAATGGTGCCGCTGGCGGTGGTGCGTTGGCCGAAGCCCGACCAGTCGTCAACGATGCGCAGGCCAGGAGTGCCGCGACGAACGAAGGCCAGCACTTGCTTGCCGTCGTCGTTCAGCGCCTTGACGGCGACCCAGTGGGCGAACAGGGCGCCGGTGGAATAGAACTTCTGCCCGTTGAGGACGAAGCCGTCGCCGCTGGCGGTGATTCGCGCCTTGAGTTCAAGGGTGTTTTTGGTGCCGCGCTCAGGTCCCGCGTTACCGATTCGCCAGCCCTCGAGCACGCTTTTGAACAGCTGTTTTTTTTGCGATTCAGTGGCGCTGCCGAGCACCAGGTTGAGAATGCCGAACTGGTTCTGCGGGATCTGTCCCAGTGCCGGGTCGGCCGCGGAAATGATCGCGAAGACTTCGGCCAAAGTTACGAACGAAACCTGCGGGCCACCGTACTCACGCGGGATGGCAATGCTGCCCAGGCCGCTGCGGGTGAACTGTTCGATTTCCGACCACGGCAGCTTGCGCTGCTGGTCGCGTTTGGCTGCTTGCAGACGGGCGACTTGCGCCAGTTCATGAGCGGCCTTGATGGCTTGTGCGTCGTTGCGCAAGACCTGCGCGGGCAACAACAGGGGGGCGATGTCCAGATCACTCTGGACGATTGCATCTGCCAGACTGGACATCAGTGCCGCTCCTTGGCTGCACGCAATGCCCTGGCGATCTGCACTGGGGTGATTGTGTTCCGGACCATACCTACCTCACATCTCATGGAAACGTCGCGATGGTTGCGACGAACGAAAACAAGAATGTCCGGTGGTCCGGTGCATATACCCTAAGCGTGTATAAAAAATTAATAAACTAACTTTTAGGAATATGCATAGAAGGGGTATCACAGATTCATGTAGCAGCTGGCGAAGCCTGCGTTCGGCTGCGCAGCAGTCGTAAATCCTGAGTCCACGATTAACCTGAATGACCGCGACGCCTGATTTCACGACTGCTGCGCAGCCGAACGCAGGCTTCGCCAGCTGCTACACGAATCTCAGTGTTTGCGGGGTTCGGCGGCCATGAGCATTTCTTTCGACCGGGCCTTCAAATAGGGATTGGCGCAACCGATCTTCAGCCTGCGCGGGGGGGCCCAGCGGGAGTTGTTACCCACCCGGTCTAGGATGCAGTAAGTCACTTCCAGCCGCAGGTCTTCGCCGGCTTCGAGAATGATCGCCGGCGGCACCCAGACCTGGATCGGCTGGCCGACATCGCCGGCCTTGAGTCGTGGCAGATCCATGCGCACATCGCCCCAGCGAAGGGTGATTTCGTCGTCGGCGGCCATGTTCAGGTAAGGCTCGATGGTCAAAGGAACCCCACGCTTGATCTGGTTCGGATTGACTCCCTGACGGCGAATGGTCTCGGGGATATTCACGGGCTCCAGACTCTGGTTTTCATCGCCGCACAGCGCAGACGGTTGGCCGCCAGGGCAGTCGAGTTTGATTTGCACCCGTCTGGCGGCGGACAGAGTTGGCCCTTGCCCGATCTGCATGATCCGGTAGTGAACGCGCGAGGTGCCATTGGCGATGAAGCTCTCGGGCACACGCAGTTGGACCGGTTGACCGACATCGTCGGCCGTCAGCACTCTGGAGGCCACGTAGCAGTTATCCCAGAACAGTTCGATCAGGTCGCCTTCGTCCATGCCGGAGTAGGGCGCCACATCGATCAGCAGGTGCGCCGCCGAGGTGATGTTGATGCAGGTCTTGTGAGATTGCGCCAGGGTCGGGGCCGCAAGTTCGGGTTTGTTCGAAGTGCTTGTCATGGGGGTTTCTCCTTGAAGCCTTGCAGCGAAAGTCCGTTTCTGAAAGTTCGAAAGGCGTGAATTGCCGAGCAACAAAACTGTTCACTGTGTGTGAAATTAAATAGTGAATGAGTGCAAGGTTGAACGCCTGTTGGAGACTAGATAAGAGTGCGCTTGAATAGGTGTCAATAGAGTTGGCTAGTTAAGTGTTGGATCTAGTGTTATTCAGAAAAATCCTACGCATTGAAGTTAATAAGCTGCACCGCTCTGTCGACTTTGACCTTGTTTTATGGGCTTTCAGCGCGTTGCTGACGGGGAGGGCCGGTTCGGTGAGGGCGCTGGGTTTGGCGAATTTTAGGCGAGGTTATTCTGTTGCAGGACATATATATGTACCGCACACAGCAATAAAAAATTATCTATTGTTCGGTGGGATGAATAAGAGAAGATAATATATCGAGCGGTTTTGTTAGTTGGGGTGGTTGTCACTTCCGTCCATGGAAGTTGACAAGTAGTGAAGCGATGTTTCAGTGGTGAGCGTTATTCAGGAACTTGCTGAGAAACTGCTTCGTCCGCTCTTCTTTTGGATTGGCAAACAGCGCCTTGGCTTCGCCTTGTTCGACGATCACACCCTTGTCGAAAAACACCACGCGGTTCGCCACGTCCCGGGCAAAGCCCATTTCGTGGGTGACGATGACCATGGTGCGTCGCTCTTCGGCGAGGCTGCGGATGGTTGCCAGCACTTCACCCACCAGCTCCGGGTCGAGGGCTGAGGTAGGTTCGTCGAACAGAATCACTTCCGGCTCCATCGCCAGCGCGCGGGCAATCGCCACACGCTGTTGCTGACCACCGGAAAGGCGACGCGGGTACGCGTCTTCCTTGCCCGCCAGACCGACCCTGGCCATCAGCTTTTTACCCAGGGCAACGGCTTCGGCGTGCGGGATCTTCTTTACGATGATCGGGCCTTCGATGACGTTTTCCAGGGCGGTGCGATGAGGGAACAGGTTGAAGTTCTGGAACACGAAACCCACGTGCTGGCGCAAACGTCGCACCAGGCCTTGCTGCTGGTTCAGCGGACGGCTGCCATCGATCTCGATGTCACCGACCTTGATCCGGCCGCTGGTGGGTTCTTCCAGGAAATTCAGGCAACGCAGGAACGTGGTTTTACCCGAGCCGCTAGGCCCGATGATCGCCACCACCTCGCCTTCCTTCACTTGCAGATCGATGCCGTTGAGCACCACTTGACCCTTGAACTGCTTTGTCAGTTTTTCCACGACAATCATTGGGTCAGGACTCCAGGTCGTGCCGATTGACCCGTGCTTCCAACTGGTTCTGCAGGTGCGAAAGCACCGTGGCCAGAACCCAGTAGATCAGCGCGGCGGCAAGGTACATGGTGAAAATTTCAAAGGTACGGGCAGTAATCAGCTGCGCCTGACGGAACAGTTCCGGCACCTGAATAGTGGCTGCCAACGCGGTGTCCTTCACAAGCGAAATGAAGCTGTTGCCCAGCGGTGGCAGGGCCGTGCGCATCGCTTGCGGCAGGATGGCCCGGCGCAGCGTCTGCGCACGGGTCATACCGATACTCGCGGCGGCTTCCCACTGACCGCGCTCGATGGAGCTGATCGCGGCGCGGAGGATTTCGCAGGCATAGGCCGCCATGTTCAGCGAGAAGCCGATCAGGGCCGCCGGCAGCGGATCAAGTTCGATGCCCAATTGCGGCAAGCCGTAATAGATCACGAACAGTTGCACCAGCAACGGCGTGCCGCGAAAGAACGACACGTAGATGCGGGCGATCCAGCTCACCAGTTTGAAGCGCGACAGGCGCATCAATGCCAGGCCGAAGCCCATCACCAGGCCGAAGAACATCCCGCCCAGGCTCAAGATCACCGTGTAGTACGCGCCCTTCAGCAGGAAGGGCGCGGAATCCAGCGCGAGTTGGAAAGCTTCTTCCATTATTTAGTGACGTCAGCGCTGAAGTATTTTTCCGAAAGCTTTTTCAGCGTACCGTCGGCACGCAGCTTGTCGATGGCTTTGTTCACCGCGGCCAGCAGCTCAGGCTCGCCTTTGCGCAGGGCGATGCCGGCTTCCTGGCGGGAGAACGCTTCGCCGGCGGCGGCAGTGTCCTTGGCTTTCTTGGCGTATTCCAGCGCGGCGAGGCGGTCGATCAGAATGGCGTCGATGCGGCCAACGCGCAGATCCTGGAACTTGGTCGGATCATCTTCGTAGGTGCGGATGTCAGCCTTCGGCACATTCTCTTTCACCCACTGCTCGTAGTTGGTGCCCAGACCTACGCCTACTTTCTTGCCGGCCAGATCGGCGGCGGTCTTGATGGTGTCTTTGTTCTTGGTCAGGGTCAGCGCCTGAATCCCGGAAACGGTGTACGGCTCGGAGAAGTCATACTTCTTCTTGCGCTCTTCGGAGATGGTCACCTGGTTGATCACAGCGTCCAGACGTTTGGATTCCAGTGCTGCGAGGATGCCGTCCCATTTGGTCGGCTGCAGTTTGACCTTCACGCCCAGCTCTTTGGCCAGGGCTTCGGAAAACTCGACTTCGAAGCCGGCCAGCTTGCCGTCGGCGTCGACGAAACTGAACGGTGGGTAAGTGCCTTCCAGGCCAACGTTGATCACGCCAGCGTCTTTGATTTTTTGCAGCTGCTCACCGGCAACCGCTTGCCCCAGCAGACCGGCGCTCAGCGCCAGGCCCAGCGAACCTACCAGCAGATTTCGTCGTAGTGCGGAAAAATTCATGACAAGCCCCTGTGTTTTCTTATGAAGACGCTTTTAGGAATGTTGGCAAATTCGGGATTTGAACGACTGCAATATCCTGCCCTAAAGCATCGTATGCGTCTCGCTGCAAATTCGCCTGCGGCGTGACTATATGATGGTGCTTTTAGATAGGAAAATAATAAATATCAACTTTGTTATTCGTTTTTGAGCTAAGCGATCGTTCCCACGCTCCCGCGTGGGAATGCCTCTAGGGACGCTCCGCGTCCAGTGACGCGGAGCGTCACGGGCTGCATTCCCACGCAGAGCGTGGGAACGATCATTCAAAGAAAGTCTTTGTAGGCAAACAACGCCGGCGCCCCACCGGTGTGCAGGAAGATGATCGGGCCGTCATTGAAGCGCTGGCGGCCGATGCCATCGAGCAAACCTGCCATGGCCTTGCCGGTGTAAACCGGGTCCAGCAGCAAACCTTCCTGACTCGCCACCAGCTTCACGGCGGCCAGCGTCCCGGCATTCGGTTCGCCGTAGCGCGGGCCGAAATACTCGTCCCACAATTCGACCTTGAAACTCGCTGGCAGGCTCACGCCCAGCAGCTCGGCAGTGCGCTCGGCGAGGCCTTGGACTTTCGGGCGTTGGTCTTCTTCGCTGCGAGAAACCGTGACGCCAATCACTGGCAAATCCGGCAGTGCTTCACTCAACGCCAACGCCAGGCCGCTATGGGTCCCGGCGCTGCCCGAAGCCAGAACCACGGCGGCGAATGTCAGCCCGGTGTCCTTGATCTGCTCGGCCAATTCCAGCCCGGCACGCACATAACCCAAAGCACCCAACGCATTGGAGCCACCAATTGGCACCAGATACGGCTTCTTGCCGTTGTTGCGTAGGCGATCGGCCAAGGCCTGCAGTTGTTCGTCGGCGTTGTCGAGGTTCTCCACCAACTCGACCTTGGCATCGAACAGGTCCAGCAACAGCCGATTGCCGTTGCCGACATAGTTAGCGTCGTCGGTGCCGAGAGGGTTTTCCAGCAACGCAACGCAGCCCAGACCAAGCTTGGCCGCAATGGCGGCAGTCTGGCGCACGTGGTTGGACTGAAGCGCCCCAGCGGTAATCAAGGTGTCGGCGCCTTGTGCCAGTGCATCGGCCGCCAGGTATTCGAGTTTGCGCAGCTTGTTGCCGCCCATCGCCAGCGGCGTCAGGTCATCACGCTTGACGTACACATCGCGGCCCAACCAGGCCGACAGGCGTTCGAGTTTTTCCAGGGCAGTAGGATGACCGAGCAGGTCGAGACGGTTAAAGCGGGCAAGCTGTTGTTTGATCATGGGGTCCGTACTGGCGGAGGGAGATGACAGGACTATAGGCACGCCTATTTAGCGGGGCAACTGCCAATCGGCCTTATGCCAAAAAGTGCTGAGCACAGCACAATCGGTTCTTAATTCGGCTTCCAGACCATGCCGTAAAGTAATCGCGGTTAACGCGGCCAGACAGTCCGGCCGCCCGTGAGGAGTTTTTACCGTGAGCGAGCGTTCCAGTCATTGGCAACTGCAGACCATCGTCAGCCAACTGCGCACGGCGCGTGATCAGTGGCGCGTACAAAATGGTCGCGCCAGCACCGAACAGGGTGGTCGCGAGTTGCCTTCCCGAGCGGCCATGGCAGAGATTCTCGAAGCCCTCTGTGGCGCGTTGTTCCCGATGCGTCTCGGCCCGGTGGATTTGCGCGAGGAGAGTGAAGACTTCTACGTCGGCCACACGCTGGACGTTGCGTTGAACGCGTTGCTGGCTCAGGCGCGACTCGAATTGCGCTACGCCGCTCGCCACAGTGCCCAGGCCGACACTGAAGTCGAGGCCAAGACTATTCAGATCATTCAGGACTTCGCCCTCGCATTGCCGGGGCTGCGCAGCCTGCTCGACACCGACGTGCTGGCGGCCTATCACGGCGATCCGGCGGCTCGCAGTGTTGATGAAGTGTTGCTGTGCTATCCGGGGATTCTGGCGGTGATTCACCATCGCCTGGCCCATCATTTGTACCGCGCCGGATTGCCGCTGCTGGCACGGATCAGCGCGGAAATCGCGCACTCTGCCACTGGCATCGATATTCACCCTGGCGCGCAGATTGGCCGCAGCTTCTTCATCGATCACGGGACGGGTGTAGTGATCGGCGAGACCGCCATCATCGGCGAGCGTGTGCGGATTTATCAGGCCGTGACGTTGGGCGCCAAGCGCTTCCCGGCGGATGAAGACGGTCAGTTGCAGAAGGGGCAACCGCGACATCCGATCGTCGAGGATGACGTGGTGATCTATGCCGGTGCGACGATTCTGGGGCGGATCACCATCGGCAAGGGCTCGACCATTGGCGGCAATGTCTGGCTGACCCGCAGCGTGCCGGCGGGGAGCAACCTGACTCAGGCGAATCTGCAGCATGATGACGGGACGCAGAAGTAAGCCCGGAAATCTCTACTGTGACTGATCGTTCCCACGCTCCCGCGTGGGAATGCCTCAAGGGACGCTCCGCGTTCCAGGGCCGCCGCCGATGCAGTGTCTGGCACCGATGTGACGCGGAGCGTCACGGGCTGCATTCCCACGCAGAGCGTGGGAACGATCGCGATAACCCTACCTCAAACCCATCCTTGAGCTAGCGTACGAACAGTGCCGCCGAGCCTTGCGATTAGTCCTTAGCACCCTATTCATGTTTAACTTGAACGCTCATTCAAGTTAAACCGCCGGTTTGCTGCCCGCTCACAACAGGAGGCTTGCCTTTGCCGAGTCCGTTATTGATTGGCCTGTTTCACCCCCTTGAGGTGCACCTTTCATGAGTGCATCGCCCACCCCCGCCAGCGGCCAGGTCCGCATGAATCCGCCGGTGTTTTATTTCTCGGCGACGTTTATTTTGCTGTTCGGCATCATTGTCATCGTCATGCCTGAACAGGCCGGCGCCTGGCTTCTGGAAGCGCAAAACTGGGCGGCCAACACGGTCGGCTGGTACTACATGCTCGCGATGACCCTGTATCTGGTCTTCGTGGTGGTCACCGCCTTGTCCGGCTACGGCAAGATCAAGCTCGGTGCCGACCACGACGAACCCGAATTCAGTTACCTGTCCTGGGCCGGCATGCTGTTCGCCGCCGGGATCAGCATCACGCTGTTTTTCTTTTGCGTATCCGAACCGCTGACCCACTTGGCGCAACCGCCGCAAGGCGAAGCCGGCACGGCGGATGCAGCGCGTCAGGCGATGCAGATTCTGTTTCTGCACTGGGGCCTGCACGGCTGGGGCGTGTTCGCCTTTGTCGGCATGGCGCTGGCTTATTTTGCCTACCGTCACAACCTGCCGCTGGCCCTGCGTTCGGCGCTCTATCCGCTGATCGGCAAGCGCATCAACGGCCCGATTGGTTACGCGGTGGACGGCTTTGGCATCATCGCTACGGTGTTCGGCCTCGGTGCCGACATGGGCTTTGGCGTGTTGCACCTCAACTCGGGTCTGGACTACCTGTTCGGCATCGCTCACACCCAGTGGATTCAGGTCGGCCTGATCACGCTGATGATGGGCGCGGCGATCATCGTTGCCGTGTCTGGTGTCGATAAAGGCGTGCGCGTGATGTCCGACATCAACATGCTGCTGGCCTGCGCGCTGCTGCTGTTCGTGTTGTTTGCCGGCCCGACCCAGCATCTGCTCAACACCTTGATCCAGAACATCGGCGACTACCTCGGCGCGTTGCCGATGAAGAGTTTTGATCTGTACGCCTACGACAAACCGAGCGACTGGCTGGGCGGCTGGACGGTGTTCTACTGGGCCTGGTGGATCGCATGGTCGCCGTTCGTGGGCCTGTTCATCGCACGGATTTCCCGTGGCCGGACCATCCGCGAATTCGTCTTCGGCGTGCTGTTGATTCCGCTCGGCTTCACCCTCGCGTGGATGTCGATCTTCGGCAACAGCGCCATCGATCAAGTCCTCAACCATGGCATGAGCGCGCTCGGTATGTCGGCCATCGATAATCCATCGATGACCCTTTACCTGCTGCTGGAAACCTATCCGTGGAGCAAAACCGTCATCGCGGTCACGGTGTTCATCAGCTTCGTGTTCTTCGTCACCTCCGCCGACTCGGGCACCGTGGTGCTGTCGACGCTGTCCGCCAAGGGCGGCAATCCCGACGAGGACGGACCAAAATGGCTGCGAGTGTTCTGGGGTGCAATGACCGCGTTGGTGACCAGTGCGCTGCTGTTCTCCGGCAGTATCGATGCGCTGAAGTCAGCGGTGGTGCTGACCTCGTTGCCGTTCTCGATGATCTTGCTGCTGATGATGTGGGGGCTGCATAAGGCGTTCTACCTGGAGTCGCAGAAGCAGATCGCGCAACTGCATTCGCTGGCACCGGTGTCCGGATCGCGGCGTGGCGGCTGGCGTCAACGCCTGAGTCAGGCCGTGCATTTCCCGTCACGGGATGAGGTCTACCGCTTCCTCGATACGACGGTGCGCCCGGCGATTGAAGAAGTCTCGGCGGTGTTCATCGAGAAGGGCTTGAACGTGGTCACTCAGCCCGATCCGGCCAACGACAACGTCAGCCTGGAAATCGGTCATGGCGAGGAGCGTCCGTTCATTTATCAGGTGCAGATGCGTGGCTACTTCACACCGTCGTTTGCCCGTGGCGGCATGGGTTCCAAGGAACTCAACAACCGTCGTTATTACCGGGCCGAAGTGCATTTGAGCGAGGGCAGTCAGGATTACGATCTGGTGGGGTACACCAAGGAGCAGATCATCAACGACATCCTTGATCAGTACGAACGGCACCTGCAGTTCTTGCATTTGGTGCGTTGATCGAACACTCACGTCTCGGTGGTCAACACCATGAACAACACCAGCGCCGCCACCGGTACACCGAACACGGCGCTGCCGACCACCAGTTCCGTGCTGAACGGCTGGCCGGCATTGACCATGCCGACCGCGCCGTTGATCAACGTCAGCGCCAGCCACAGCACGACAAAGCTGAAGGCAAGGACTTGGCGACTGAAGCCGATTTTCTCGCCGATGAACAGCATCAGCGCCAGTAGGATCAGGCCGAAGGTGATGATGATCGTGGTGTGCATGGGTGTGTACTCCTGAGTAAATGATCGTTCCCACGCTCCGCGTGGGAATGCCTCAAGGGACGCTCCGCGTCCAGTGACGCGGAGCGTCACGGGCTGCATTCCCACGCAGAGCGTGGGAACGATCAAAAGTCGTCGCAATCCTGTGGGAGCGAGCCTGCTCGCGATAGGGGCGCTGCGGTGTCAAGTGAGCATAGTTAAACCAACCCGCCGTTGACGCGCAGGATTTGCCCGTTGACCCAACCCGAATCCGGCCCGACCAGGAAGGACACAACGCGGGCGATGTCTTCTGGCTGAGCCAGACGTTCCAGCGGGGCCATCTTGGCGAAGGTCTGGATCTGCTCTTCGCTCTTGCCGTGCAGAAACAGGTCGGTAGCCACCGGACCGGGGGCCACGGCATTGACGGTGATACTGCGCCCGCGCATTTCCTTGGCGAACACCTGGGTCAGGGATTCCACCGCCGCTTTGCTGGCGATGTACACCGCGTAGCCCGGCAGGTTCATGCCGACGGTGCTGCTGGAGAAGTTGATGATCCGACCGCCAGCGTTCAGGCGAGTGGCGGCTTCACGCAGGGTGTTGAACGTGCCGCGAGCGTGAATGTTGAAGTTCTGATCGAACAGCTCATCCGTGTGTTGCGCCAGCGGCAGGACTTTGAGGATACCGGCGTTGTTCACCAGCACATCGACTTTGCCCAGTTGCGTTTCGGTCTCGTCGAACATCCGGCGTACGTCGTCGGCGTTCGCTACATCCGCCTTGATCGCTATGGCCTGGTGGCCGGCCTGACGCAATTCGACCACCAGTTTTGAAGCTTCGGTGGCACTGCTGGCGTAGTTGATGGCGACGGCGAAACCTTGTTTGGCCAGTTGTTTGGCGATCACCGCGCCGATGCCGCGGGAGGCGCCGGTCACGATGGCAACTTTCGAAGTTTGAGTAGTCATGGCGGTGATTCCTTGAAGTTGATGGCTTGGGGTGAAGCCAGATTCACATGTTTACTCAGGCCGATAAATGCACGAGAGTTGCCTTGACTGTTCAAGAATCGCCAACAATCGACCACCAGGAGACCCGCGTGGATCAAGTCAAAGCGATGAAGGTTTTCGTGCGGATCTATGAGCGCAGCAGCTTTACGCTGGCGGCTGATGACTTGAACCTGCCGCGGGCGACGCTGACCCACACGCTGAATCAATTCGAAGCCTGGCTCGGTACACGTTTACTGGAGCGAAGCACCCGCAAGGTGCGGCCTACGCTGGACGGCGAGGCGTACTACCTGCGCTGCGTGCAGCTGCTGGCGGAACTGGAAGAAGCCGAACTGGCATTTCGTAGCGTCGCACCGAAGGGCCGGTTGCGCGTGGATTTGCATGGCACGCTGGCCAAACACTTCGTGATCCCGGCATTGCCGCAGTTCATGGCGCGCTACCCGGACATCGAACTGTCCATCAGCGAGGCCGACCGCTTTGTCGACCTGATCGCTGAAGGCGTCGACTGCGTGCTGCGCGCCGGCACCTTGGGCGACTCCGGGCTGATCGGCCGCCGCGTCGCCAACCTGCGCCAAATCACCTGCGCCAGCCCCGCGTACCTGCGCAAATACGGCGAACCGAAAAGCCTCGACGACCTGAAACATCATCGTGCCTTGAACTACGTCTCGCGCACGACCGCCAAGTTATTTCCCTTCGAATTCATGGTGGATGGCGAACTGAAGGAAGTGGCTATCGATGGCGCGCTTTCAGTGTTCGGCGCGGAAATTTATGCGGCATCGGCGATTGCCGGGCTGGGCCTGATCCAGTGCCCGCATTACCGAATGGACACGCAGATTTCCCAGGGCTTGGTGCAGGAAGTCCTGATCGACACGCCTCCGCCACCAATGCCGGTTTCGGTGTTGTATCCGCACAACCGACACATGTCGCCACGGGTTCGGGTGTTTGTGGATTGGCTGGGGGAAGTGTTTGCGGGGGCACAGTAGCCGCTGGTCTATAGGGAAATCAGGCCTCTGCACGATAGGCTAATATTTATCAGAGTGTGTATGGTGTGTATTGGCGTGAAGCTTCGTCGCGTAGTGTGCGCAGCAGGTGCTGCCCACAAGGACGAAGGTGATGCGAAGTCGGGAAATGATCAGGATGATCGAGGAGGATGGTTGGTATCTGGTGGCCGTGAAAGGCAGCCATCATCAGTACAAGCATCCGTGCAAGCCAGGCAGGGTGACGATAAAGCACCCGGACTCGGATCTTCCAAAAGGAACGATCAACAGCATATTGAAACAGGCGGGTCTGAAATGAGCCCCGACACCGGATACGAAAGCCCCGAGCGGGCCACATCACAGGAAGGACTTACCGAAATGAAATTCCCGGTCGTTCTGCACAAGGATGCCGACTCAGAATACGGAGTAATTATCCCGGACGTGCCGGGTTGCTTCTCCGCAGGCGGTACTGTGGCGCAGGCATTTGAAAACGTGAAGGAAGCGTTGTCGTTGCACTACGAAGGCTTGGTGGCCGATGGAGATCCACTGCCGCAGGTGCATGAGATCGACGCTCATCTTGATAACCCTGATTACGCGGGCGGCGTGTGGGGGGTGGTTGAATTCGATATCACGCCTTACTTCGGCAAGTCAGTGCGCTTCAATGCCACGCTGCCTGAGCAGTTGCTTGAGCGTATCGATCAAACAGTCAGGCGGGATCAGCGGTACAGCTCACGGTCTGGCTTTTTGGCTGCCGCTGCCCTGCGTGAGTTGTCGGCGTAAATGTTGATCGCTCCTACGCAGGGCGTGGGAACGATCAACGGGCGGCAAAGATGAAACATGTGAAACGTTTCAGCATTTTCTCGAGTTCGAGGTTTATCGGCGTTTGTCTGGGCGTATGCTGGGCAACTTGCGAAGCAGTCGATACCAACTTCAAGACAGACAAGAGAGGATTCGATGACCTACACCGCTGCCGAAAACCGCTACGACTCCATCCCTTACCGCCGCGTGGGTCGCAGCGGTCTGGTGCTGCCGGCGCTGTCCCTGGGCCTGTGGCACAACTTCGGCGACAGCACGCCGATCGACACCCAGCGTTCATTGCTGCGTACCGCGTTTGATCTCGGCGTCAACCATTTCGACCTGGCCAACAACTACGGCCCGCCGTATGGCAGCGCCGAGATCAATTTCGGTCGTTTATTGCGCGAAGACTTCAAGCAGTATCGCGACGAGCTGATCATCTCCAGCAAGGCCGGTTGGGACATGTGGGCCGGGCCTTATGGTCAGGGCGGCGGTTCGCGCAAATACGTGCTGGCCAGCCTCGATCAGAGCCTGCAGCGACTGGGCCTGGACTACGTGGACATCTTCTATTCCCACCGCTTCGACCCGGACACGCCGCTGGAAGAAACCGCCAGCGCACTGGCCACCGCGGTACAACAAGGCAAGGCGTTGTACATCGGTATCTCCTCGTACTCGGGGGTTAAAACCCGTGAAATGGCCGCGCTGCTGAAAGAGTGGAAAGTCCCGTTGCTGATTCACCAACCGGCTTACAACCTGCTCAATCGTTGGGTGGAAAAAGACTTGCTGGATACCACGGACGAACTCGGTACGGGTGTAATTGCGTTTACGCCGCTGGCTCAGGGGTTGTTGACTGACAAGTACCTGAATGGTGTGCCGGCGGACGCGCGGGTCAATCGTCCGGGCGGTGCTTCGTTGCAGGCGGCGCACCTGTCCGAAGCCAACATCGCTCATGTGCGTGCGCTGAATGAGATCGCCAAGCGTCGCGGTCAGAGCCTGGCGCAGCTGGCATTGGCGTGGACGTTACGCGATCCGCGCGTGACGTCGGCGCTGATCGGTGCGAGCCGGCCTGAGCAGATTATCGAGAACGTCGGGGCGTTGAAGAATTTGAGCTTTAGCTCGGAGGAGTTGGCGGAAATTGACCGGTTTGCCCAAGAGGGCGGGGTCAATCTTTGGGAGAAGCCTTCGACGGCTGAGTAATCGAGCGCTGATCGTTCCCACGCTCCGCGTGGGAATGCCTCCCGTGACGCTCCGCGTCACAGTGGACGCGGAGCGTCCATGGCTGCATTCCCACGCAGAGCGTGGGAACGATCAGATCGGCTTACCGGAAGAACGGCGCATCCCCCAACACCGTCGCCCGCTGCATCACCCGCCGCGCGGGCCGGTAATCATCCACGGCGTAATGCTGTGTCACGCGGTTATCCCAAAACGCCACGTCGTCCTTCTGCCAACGCCAGCGAATGGTAAATTCCGGCCGTGTCGCGTGGGCAAACAGAAACTTCAGAATTACCTCACTTTCGGTTTCCGACAGCTCATTGAGCTTCGACGTGAAGCCTTCATTGACGAACAACGACCGGCGTCCGCTCACCGGATGAGTGCGAATCACCGGGTGTGACAGCGGCGGGTTTTTCCTGCGCGCTTCTTCCCACTGGGCCAAGGCTTGCGGCGTGTTGCCATAGCGCTCCAGCGGGAACGAACGAGTGAAATCGTGGGTGGCGGTCAGCCCTTCGAGCAAGGACTTCATCGGCGCGGACAGTGCTTCATACGCCGCGATACCGCTGGCCCACAGCGTGTCGCCACCAAACTCCGGCAACAACTTGGCGCTGAGCACCGCGCCCAGGGCCGGCGTCGGCAAGAAGGTTACGTCGGTGTGCCAGATCGCGTTGTCGCGCACGTCGGTGACGGCGGTGTCGAGGATCAGCACTTCCGGTTGTTCCGGCACATTCGGGTAAATCGGGTGTATGTGCAGGTCACCGAAATTGGCGGCGAAACGCGCCTGTTGCTGAGGTGTGATCGGCTGATCGCGAAAGAACAACACTTGATGTTTGAGCAGCGCCTGCTCGATGACGTCGCGCTGTTCCAGGTTCAGTGGCTGGCTGATGTCGACGCCGCTGATGTGTGCGCCGAGGGCGTAGCTTAAGGGAACGATGGTCAGGTTGCTCATGGTCTTTCTCTTCAATCCGGGCGCCGATCTGCCGGCGTAGTCAGTGCGATCAAAACGTCTTAGTGCGTCTGGCCATGCCACGGCACCAGTTTGCGTTGCAAGGCGCGCAAGCCCATCTCCATGGCGAAGGCGATCAGTGCGATCACCAGAATCCCCAGCACCACAACATCGGTGACCAGGAACTGCGCGGCCGACTGCACCATGAACCCCAAACCACTGGTGGCAGCGATCAATTCGGCGGCAACCAGCGTCGACCAACCCACACCCAAGCCAATGCGCACACCGGTCAAAATGTCCGGCAACGCACTCGGCAGAATCACATGACGAATCAACTGCGCCCGGGTCGCGCCCAACGACTGCGCCGCGCGCAATTTGGCCGGGTCGACGGTGCGCACGCCGGTCGCCGTAGCGATGGCGATCGGGGCGAAGATCGCGAGGTAGATCAGCAAGACTTTCGACAGCTCACCGATGCCGCACCAGATCACGATCAGCGGCAGATAAGCCAGCGGTGGAATAGGGCGGTAGAACTCGATCAGCGGATCGAGAATGCCGCGAGCGATGCGGTTGTGGCCGATGGCGATGCCGACCGGCACGGCGGTCAGCACGGCGAAGCCCAGGCCCAGACCGATTCGGCTGAGACTCGCGCCCAAGTGCTGCCACAACGTTGAATCCATGTAGCCGGTGGTCACCAGCAGCCAGCCTTTTTGCAGCACCGCGGAGGGTGGCGGCAGGAACAGCGGTTCGATCATTCCTGTGGCGGTGACGGCCCACCAAATGGCAACGAGTGCGACCAGCGTCAGTACGCTGATCCAGCGCGTGTTCAAACTGCGACGTAGCGCAATTACCGTCGAACTCGACTTCACCGTCGCGGCGGGAATTTCATAGGTACTCATGCGCGCTCCTGCCGCTGGACGGCGCTACGTTGGGAGAACACTTTGGCGAGCACGTGTTCGCGGGTTTCGATAAAGCGCGGGTCGGATTTGATCGATCGAGCCGACTCGCCAGCAGCGTAACGCTGACCGAAGTCCAGGCTCAGGCGCTCTACGATTTGCCCTGGATTCGGCGCCAGCAGAATCAGGTCCGTGGCGAGAAACACCGCTTCTTCGATGTCGTGAGTAATCAGAAATACCGGTTTTGCGGTGCGCTGCCAGACTTGCAGCAGCAACTCCTGCATCTGTTCGCGGGTGAAGGCATCGAGGGCGCCGAAGGGTTCGTCCATCAGCAAAACCCGAGGATCAGCAGCCAGAGCACGGGCCAGGCCGACACGTTGTTTCTGGCCGCCCGAGAGTTGCCAGATTCGGCGGTTTTCGAAACCGGAAAGGTCCACCAAGGCGAGCATTTCCCGAGCGCGCAGTTCACGTTTTTCCCGCGCAATGCCGGCCAGTTCCAGACCGAAGCCAACGTTGGCCAGCACGTCCTGCCAAGGCAGCAGGGCATCGTCCTGGAACACCACGCCGCGTTCGGCGCTCGGGCCTTTGACCGGCACGCCATCAAGGGTGATGCGCCCGGCGCTAGGCTCGACGAAACCGGCAATCAGGTTCAACAGCGAGGTCTTGCCACTGCCGGACGGGCCGAGGGCGACCAGCAACTGCTGGGGCCCAAGACTCAGGGAAATATCCGCCAGTACCGGTTCGGCGGCGCCGGGGTACTGTGCGCTGATGCGCTCCAGCTGAAGCAAAGCCATCGCGGTTAACTCCGATCAGTTGGTGATGTACTTGGCGCTGACATACGGGGCGTAATCCGGCAGCACGGCTTCAACCTTGCCTTGTTCTTTCAGGAACGCGGCGGTGTCGGTGATGGCCTTGGTGGTCGGCGCGCCGAGGGTGATCACCTGGTCAGCCGCCAGCGGGAAGACGTTGCCTTGCAGCAGCAATGGAATGTCGCTGGCCTTGGCTCCGGAGAGTTTCACCAGCTTGTCGACATTGGATGGGTTGGCTAGCCAGGCTTTCGGGTCTTTGCGGTAATCCGCGTAGGCATCGAGGGTCACTTTGGCGAACGCGGTGACGATTTCCGGGTGCTTCTCGGCGAAGTCTTTACGCACGATCCACGCATCAAAGGTCGGCGCGCCGAACTTGGCCAGTTCACCGGAGGTGATCAGCACTTTGCCGTTTTCCTTGGCGACACCAAGGGCTGGGTCCCACACGTAGGTGGCGTCGATGTCACCGCGTTTCCACGCAGCAATGATGGCTGGCGGGGCAAGGTTGAGGACGGTGACTTTCGACGGGTCGATGTTCCAGTGCTTCAGCGCGGCCAGCAGGCTGTAGTGGCCAGTGGAAACGAACGGCACGGCGATTTTCTTGCCGATCAGATCTTGTGGGGTTTTGATCCCGGAACCGTCGCGGGCAACCAGGGCTTCCGCGGCGCCGATCTGCGTGGCGATGAGGAAGGTTTCTACCGGGACTTTGCGAGTGATTGCCGCCGTCAGGGGGCTGGAACCGAGGTAACCGATCTGCACGTCGCCGGAAGCGATGGCGGCGATGATGTCGGCGCCGTTGTCGAATTTTCGCCAGTCGATTTTGGCGTTGGTGGCTTTTTCGTACGCGCCGTCGGCCTGGGCGACTTTTGCCGGGTCTACGGTGGTCTGGTAGGCGACGGTGACGTCAGCCGCTTGGGCAAAGAAACTCACCGCAGCCAGAGACACGGCCGCCAGGAGGCGAAGGGGGAAAGTCAGTTTCATTGAGAAGCTCCTTGTCAGGCGACCGAGAGTCGGCGTGAAAAGGAGACTAAATGATATAAGAATCCGAAAATAAATAACTTTTTCGAATGAGCTTATGAGCGGAAAATTCTAAGAGAGAGTAGTACATCGTTATCCATGTGGGAGCGGGCTTGCTCGCGAAGGCGGCGTGTCAGCCGACATCAATGTTGACTGACACGCCGCCTTCGCGAGCAAGCCCGCTCCCACAGGTGACCTGCGATTGCAGGTCAGTTGCTGATGGCCAGAATGCTCGCTTGATACGACCCGACAAACACATCGAAATCGCCGACTTCGTTCTGCTCCAGCTCCACTTGCTCAGCCAGCGATGTGCGCGCCCGGTCTTCAAATTTCGCCTGGTCTTCGCTTGAAAGCGGCTCGCTACGGAAAAACTCCGCATGTGCCTGGCTCTGACGCAGGGAGAACTGAGCAAAGCTCTCCTTGTGCTCAGCCATCGCCGCCAGCACCTGGGCCGATGGCGTCAGCGATGGATCCTTGATCTTGACCAGCTGCGCATCCAATGCCTTGCTATGCGCATCGCCGCCATGACTCTGATCCAGCATCGCCGCCAGCGGTGCAATCTTCTCCAGCAACTCGCTGGCCCACTCTTTCAGGTCCACCGGATGACCGTCGCGTTGCAGTTGCAGGCCCGGACGGCGACCTTCCTTGACCACGCTGAGGAAGTTCGAGGTCGCGTTGCCGCACGAGGTATTGGTCAGTAGCGGGCTGTCGTTCAGCGCGCAATACAGCAGGAATGCGTCGAGGAACCGCGATTCCGGCAGGTCGATGCCCATCGGCAGGAACGGGTTGATGTCCAGGCAACGCACTTCAACGTACTGAATGCCGCGGGCCACCAGCGCCTGAATCGGCCGTTCGCCGGTGTAGGTCACGCGTTTCGGGCGGATGTTGGAGTAGTACTCGTTTTCGATCTGCAGGATGTTGGTGTTGAGCTGAACCCACTCGCCGTCCTGATGCGTACCGATTTCGACGTACGGCGCGTAAGGCGTTGCGACCGCTTTGCGCAGGCTATCGGTGTAGCTCGCCAGATCGTTGTAGCAAGGCGTCAAACCGGCTTGGGCATTGCTCTGGTAACCCAGGTCACTCATGCGCAGGCTGGTGGCGTACGGCAGGTACAAGGTGTCCGGGTCCAGTTGTTCCAACTGATGCGAGCGGCCACGCAGGAAGCCGGCGTCCAGCGCCGGCGAAGCACCGAACAGGTACATCAACAGCCAGCTGTAGCGACGGAAGTTACGGATCAGGGCGATGTAGGCCGAAGACTGATAGTCGCGGTCGGTGCCGACAAAGCCTTCAGCCTCTTTAAGCAGCGGCCAGAGCTTTTCCGGCAGGGAAAAGTTGTAGTGAATCCCGGCGATGCACTGCATGGTCTTGCCGTAGCGCAGGGCCAGGCCCTTGCGGTAGACGTACTTGAGCTGACCGATGTTGGAGGTGCCGTAATAGGCGATCGGGATGTCTTCCTCGGCCGGCAATGGGCACGGCATCGATGGACTCCACAGGTACTCGTTGCCGAGCTTGCTGTAGGCAAAACGGTGAATCTTGTCCAGGCTCGACAGCGTATCCGCCGGGTCGGGCAGGGCGGGCGTGATGAACTCCAGCAGCGACTCGGAATAGTCGGTGGTGATTTGTTCGTTGGTCAGCGCGGAACCCAATTCTTCCGGGTGCGGCGTTTGCGCCAGGCGACCTTCGCCGGTCACGCGCAGGCATTCACGTTCGATGCCGTGAAGGCACTGTTCGAGCAGAGAGAGGTTAGCGCGCTCGCCGAGCAGAGCCAGGCGGCGGTTGAGAAGTTCGCTCAAGTTGGATTCCTTCACGCGTCAGTCGCCCCAATATGGGGGTGGGCAAGACGGTCTACAAGGGTGAAGTTGAAACTGGCGTTGTCGCCTGGTTTTGGATCGCCACAATCCCTGTGGGAGCGGGCTTGCTCGCGAAGAGGGCGTGTCAGTCAACGATTAAGTCGCCTGATACACCGCTTTCGCGAGCAAGCCCGCTCCCACAGGAAATCCCGACGCAGGATTCATTGCGCCGAAATTAACTCAAATTGATGACGAGTAGCTACAGGACAGCGAACGTGCCTTGTGCTTTTGCGACGAGTTTGTCGCCTTGCATCACGTCGGCTTCAACTACCAGCGTGCGGCGGCCCGGGTGGATCACCCGCGCCGTGCACATCACTTCACCGTCTGCGACGGCGCGAATGTAATTGATCTTGCATTCGATGGTCGCGCTCTGCTGGTCAAAACCATGGGTGCTGGAACAGGCCAGCCCCATGGCAATGTCCACCAGACTGAACAAGGCCCCGCCGTGCAGCTTGCCGCCGCGATTGCGCAGTTCTGGTTCCAGCGCCAGGGCGACTTGCGCCACCCCGGTCTCCAGACTGTGCAAGCGACACCCCAGCAACTTGAAAAAAGCGCTTTCGGTCAGCCCGGCCGGGATGTCCATCAGCGTTTCTTCAACTGCTTGGCGTTGGCGAACAGCGAAGCCATGGCATTGTTGACCGGAGCCGCCGCCGTGGTTTCTTTACGCGGCGCGGTGTTCTGGGACTGGCGTGGCGCCGAACCCGGACGTGCACCACGGGCGCCATCGATTTTCTCGCCCGGGGTGTCGCTCATGCGCATCGACAGGCCCACGCGTTTGCGCGGGATGTCGACTTCCATGACCTTCACTTTCACCACGTCACCGGCCTTC
This sequence comes from Pseudomonas sp. Irchel s3h14, assembly GCF_900187425.1. Taxonomy (GTDB): domain Bacteria; phylum Pseudomonadota; class Gammaproteobacteria; order Pseudomonadales; family Pseudomonadaceae; genus Aquipseudomonas. The sequence continues at coordinate 525,665 of NZ_FYDJ01000002.1, read as the reverse complement.
ACCGCTTCACGCGGATCCTTGATGAACTTCTCCGAAAGCGCAGAGATGTGCACCAAACCGTCCTGATGCACGCCGATGTCGACGAACGCGCCGAAGTTGGTCACGTTGGTCACCACGCCTTCGAGGATCATGCCCAACTGCAGGTCCTTGAGGTCTTCGACGCCTTCCTGGAACTCGGCGGTCTTGAACTCGGGACGTGGATCGCGGCCAGGTTTTTCCAGCTCTTGCAGGATGTCGGTGACCGTTGGCAGACCGAAGGTTTCGTCGGTGTACTTTTTCGGATCAAGACGCTTGAGGAAGCTGGCGTCGCCGATCAGCGAGCGAATATCGCGGTCGGTCTCAGCAGCGATGCGCTGGACCAGCGGATAGGCTTCCGGGTGAACCGCAGACGAATCCAGCGGGTTGTCGCCGTTCATGACGCGCAGGAAGCCAGCGGCCTGTTCGAAGGTTTTCTCGCCCAGACGAGCGACTTTCTTCAACGCCGCACGGGTTTTGAACGCGCCGTGCTCGTCGCGGTGGCTGACGATGTTTTGCGCCAGGGTCGCGTTGAGGCCGGAGATGCGGGCCAGCAGCGCCACGGAGGCGGTGTTCACGTCGACGCCCACGGCGTTCACGCAGTCTTCGACCACAGCGTCCAGGCCGCGCGCCAGTTTCAGCTGCGACACGTCGTGCTGGTACTGGCCGACGCCGATGGATTTCGGATCGATCTTCACCAGCTCGGCCAGTGGATCCTGCAGGCGACGGGCAATCGACACTGCGCCACGGATCGACACGTCGAGGTCCGGGAATTCCTTGGAAGCCAGTTCCGACGCCGAGTAAACCGATGCACCGGCCTCGGAGACCATGACTTTGGTCATCTTCATGGCTGGGTATTTTTTGATCAGTTCAGCGGCCAGTTTGTCGGTTTCGCGGCTGGCGGTGCCGTTGCCGATGGCGATCAGGTCCACTGCATGCTTGGCGCACAGGGCAGCCAGAATCGCGATGGTCTGATCCCACTTGTTGTGCGGCACGTGCGGGTAAACCGTGGCGTGATCCAGCAGCTTGCCGGTGGAATCGACCACGGCGACCTTGCAACCGGTGCGCAGGCCCGGGTCGAGACCCAATGTGGCACGTGGGCCAGCCGGGGCCGACAGCAGCAAGTCGTGCAGGTTGTGCGCGAACACGTTGATCGCTTCGGTTTCCGCGCCATCGCGCAGTTCGCCCAGCAGGTCGGTTTCGAGGTGGGTGTAGAGCTTGACCTTCCAGGTCCAGCGCACCACTTCGCCCAGCCATTTGTCGGCGGCGCGGTTCTGGTTCTGGATGCCGAATTGCTGGCCGATCATGCCTTCGCACGGGTGCATGGCGCCCGGCAGTTCTTCGCCGACTTTCAGCGCCGAACTCAGAATGCCTTCGTTGCGGCCACGGAAAATCGCCAGCGCGCGGTGCGACGGCATGCTTTTCAGCGGTTCGTCGTGTTCGAAGTAGTCGCGGAACTTGGAGCCTTCCTCTTCCTTGCCGGCGATCACGCGGGCACTCAGAGTCGCTTCCTGCTTGAGGTAGCTGCGCAGCTTGTCCAGCAGGCCGGCGTCTTCGGCGAAGCGTTCCATCAGGATGTACTTGGCGCCTTCGAGGGCAGCCTTCACATCGGCGACGCCTTTTTCGGCATCGATGAAGCGCGCGGCTTCAGCGTCTGGCGTCAGGGTCGGGTCGTTGAACAGGCCGTCGGCCAGCTCGCCGAGGCCAGCTTCCAGGGCGATTTGGCCCTTGGTGCGGCGCTTCTGCTTGTACGGCAGGTACAAGTCTTCGAGGCGGGTTTTGGTGTCGGCGAGCTTAATGTCGCGTTCAAGTTGCGGGGTCAGCTTGCCTTGTTCCTGGATGCTGGCAAGGATGCTGATACGCCGTTCGTCGAGTTCTCGCAGGTAGCGCAGACGCTCTTCCAGATGACGCAACTGGATGTCATCGAGGCTGCCGGTCACTTCTTTCCGGTAGCGGGCGATGAAGGGCACCGTGGAGCCTTCATCGAGTAGCGCGACGGCCGCTTCGACCTGTTGTGGGCGGACGCCGAGTTCCTCGGCGATGCGGCTGTTGATGCTGTCCATAAAACCACCTGACAAATTGTGAAAGCAGGCTCGCAGGCGCAGAGATAAGGGCTCGGCGAGTCTGGTTGAGCGGCCTGGCCTGCGCCGCTACCTGGATCAACAGGTATCCCGTTGACCCGTGAAATCGAACAATTACTGCCTGCGCCATGAAAATAAAAAACGGCCACCTACAGTAATGATCAGACGTTGCCTGACACAAAAGGCCGCGCATTATAACCAGCGTTCTGTCATTCGGGGGCATCGCAGGCTGTAGGCATAAAGCCCGGATTTCTGGCGATCAAGGAAAAATCTGCTAACAATGCACACGGTGCGTATAACGGCAGCTACGCCATAATGCGCGCCGAGATCAAAGGAGCATCTAATGAGCAGCACTGCAAACATTGCTGAAGGCGAAAAAATTCTTATTGTTGACGACGATCCAGGGCTGAGCAGCCTGCTGGAGCGGTTTTTCGTCAGCAAGGGCTACCGCGCCCGCGCCGTACCGAACACGGAACAAATGGATCGCCTGCTGGCGCGTGAAGTGTTCAACCTGGTCGTCCTCGACCTGATGCTGCCCGGCGAAGACGGCTTGACCGCTTGCCGCCGCCTGCGCACCGCGAACAACCAGATTCCAATCATCATGCTCACCGCCAAGGGTGATGAGCTGAGCCGTATCAAGGGCCTCGAACTGGGCGCCGACGATTACCTGGCCAAGCCGTTCAACCCGGACGAGCTGATGGCGCGTGTCAAAGCGGTCCTGCGTCGCCAGTCGGCTCCGGTTCCGGGCGCTCCGGGCAGCGAAGACGAAAGCGTGACCTTCGGTGACTACGAATTGTCCCTGGCCACCCGCGAGCTCAAGCGTGGTGACGAAGTGCACATGCTCACCACCGGTGAGTTTGCGGTGCTCAAGGCGTTGGTCATGAACGCCCGTCAGCCACTGACTCGCGACAAACTGATGAACCTGGCCCGTGGCCGCGAGTGGGATGCCCTGGAGCGTTCCATCGACGTGCAGATTTCCCGTCTGCGCCGGATGATCGAGCCCGATCCGTCCAAACCGCGTTACATCCAGACAGTCTGGGGCGTGGGTTACGTGTTCGTTCCGGATGGCGCCGCCACCAAGTGATCGGTGATTTGTAGGAGCGGGTCTTGCGGGCAACGGGTCAGATGACCTTGCTCGCAGACTCGCGATCCGCAATATGCGAGCATCGCTCGCTCCTGCAAGTGTGTAGCGGTTATCCATGAAAACCCCCGTTTGGTTCCCCCAGAGTTTCTTCTCCCGCACCCTTTGGCTGGTGCTGATCGTCGTGCTGTTTTCCAAGGCGCTGACCCTGGTTTATCTGTTGATGAACGAAGACGTGCTGGTGGACCGCCAATACAGCCACGGCGTCGCCCTGACGCTACGCGCTTATTGGGCGGCCGATGAAGAGAACCGCACGAAGATTGCCGATGCCGCGACCCTGATCCGGGTAGTGGGCGCTGGCGTGCCGGAAGGTGAGCAACACTGGCCTTACAGCGAGATCTATCAGCGGCAGATGCAAGCGGAGCTGGGTGCCGACACCGAAGTCCGATTGCGTATGCACTCGCCGCCGGCCCTGTGGGTTCGGGCGCCAAGCCTGGGTGATGGCTGGCTGAAAGTGCCGCTTTACCCTCATCCGTTGCGCGGCCAGAAAATCTGGAACGTGCTCGGCTGGTTCCTTGCTATCGGTTTGCTGTCCACCGCCTCGGCGTGGATCTTCGTCAGCCAGCTCAATCAGCCATTGAAACGTCTGGTCTATGCCGCGAGGCAACTCGGCCAGGGCCGCAGTGTGCGCCTGCCGATCAGCGACACGCCGAGTGAAATGACCGAGGTTTACCGCGCGTTCAACCAAATGGCGGAAGACGTCGAACAGGCGGGGCGTGAGCGAGAATTGATGCTGGCCGGGGTGTCCCACGACTTGCGCACGCCGCTGACCCGTTTGCGGTTGTCTCTGGAGCTGATGGGCGACCACAGTGACCTGACGGACGACATGGTCCGCGACATCGAAGACATGGACGCGATTCTCGACCAGTTCCTGGCGTTCATTCGTGATGGTCGTGACGAGTCGGTGGAAGAGGTGGACCTGAGCGATCTGGTGCGCGAAGTCGCGGCGCCATACAACCAGAATGAAGAGAAAGTGCGCCTGCGCCTGGAGCCGATTCAGCCGTTTCCGTTGCGTCGAGTGTCGATGAAGCGGCTGCTGAACAACCTGATTGGCAACGCCTTGCATCACGCGGGCAGCGGGGTTGAGGTGGCGGCTTATGTGTCCGGTGATACCAGCGCGCCGTATGTGGTGCTGAGTGTCATGGACCGTGGGGCGGGGATTGATCCGTCCGAGCTGGAAGCGATTTTCAACCCGTTTACTCGGGGTGACCGTGCCCGGGGCGGGAAGGGGACCGGGTTGGGTTTGGCGATCGTGAAGCGGATTGCTTCGATGCATGGTGGGAATGTTGAGTTGCGCAATCGGTCCGGTGGCGGGCTGGAAGCGCGGGTGCGGTTGCCGTTGGGACTTATGTTGCCGAGGGATGCCGTCTAACCCGATCGTTCCCACGCTCTGCGTGGGAATGCCTCAACGGACGCTCCGCGTTCGGCTCTTGATGGGACGCGGAGCGTCCCGGGCTGCATTCCCACGCAGAGCGTGGGAACGATCACCGCGATCAGTGTGTTAACCCTTGCCTTTGGTGCGCGTCATATTCGGCCCACCATTCTTCTCAAGGTGCTCAATGATGATCCCCGCCACGTTCTTGCTGGTGGTGGTTTCAATCCCTTCAAGCCCAGGCGACGAGTTCACTTCCATCACCAACGGCCCGTGATTGGAACGCAGGATGTCCACACCCGCCACCGACAACCCCATGACCTTCGCCGCGCGCAACGCCGTCATGCGTTCTTCCGGTGTGATCTTGATCAGGCTGGCACTGCCGCCGCGATGCAGGTTGGAGCGAAACTCCCCCGGCTTCGCCTGGCGTTTCATCGCCGCGATCACCTTGTCGCCCACCACGAAGCAGCGAATGTCCGCGCCGCCGGCTTCCTTGATGTATTCCTGAACCATGATGTTCTGCTTCAGGCCCATGAACGCCTCGATCACCGACTCCGCCGCCGTCGCCGTTTCACACAGCACCACGCCGATGCCCTGAGTGCCTTCCAGCACCTTGATCACCAGCGGCGCACCGTTGACCATCTCGATCAAGTCGGGAATGTCATCCGGGGAGTGCGCAAAACCGGTGACTGGCAAACCGATTCCCCGGCGTGACAGCAATTGCAGGGACCGCAGTTTGTCCCGCGAGCGGGCGATGGCCACCGATTCATTGAGCGGGAACACCCCCATCATTTCGAACTGACGCAACACCGCGCAGCCATAAAACGTCACCGACGCGCCAATCCGCGGGATCACCGCATCGAATCCCTCCAGCGGTTTGCCGCGGTAGTGGATCTGCGGCTTGTGGCTGGCGATGTTCATGTAGGCGCGCAGGGTGTCGATCACCACCATTTCATGGCCACGCTCGGTACCGGCTTCGACCAGACGACGAGTGGAATACAGACGCGGGTTCCGCGACAGCACAGCGATCTTCATGCAACACCTGTGGAGGAGGTAGATACCGGGAACACCGGCTTGTCTTGTACGTACTTAATGCCCGGATTGACCACCAACTGGCCGTCGATCAGGGCTTTGGAACCGAGTAACAGGCGATAACGCATGGACTTGCGGCAGGCGAGGGTGAACTCGACCCGCCAGACCCGATCACCGAGGGCCAGGGTGGTGCTGACCACGTAACGCATCTGCGCGTGGCCGTTGGAGCTTTTAATGGTTTTCATCGTCACCAGCGGTGCTTCGCAGCGCCGGTGACGCAGTTGCACAACCGTGCCCAAGTGAGCAGTAAAGCGCACCCACTGTTCCCCGTCGCGCTCGAACGGTTCGATATCGGTGGCATGCAGGCTGGAGGTGCTGGCGCCGGTGTCGATTTTTGCGCGCAGGCCCGCGACTCCCAAATCCGGAAGCGCCACCCACTCGCGCAGACCGACAACGGTCAAATGGTCAAATGTCTTCAAAGGTGCTCAACCGGTAGAAACCGCTCAGGCCGCACGCGGCCGAATTCGCGGTATTCACGCAGAATAATGGGTAAAAGGCGACAGATATCTACGGCCCGGATTTCCAGCCCTCAAGGGAGGTACTGGAACGCGTGCATTGTAATCCGAGTCGGTGTAATTCATGGCACGACAGAAACGGTAGTACAGTTCAGCAATATTTCAGAATGAGGAAATTCCATGGCACAAAAAAGCGAAGAGGACGACAAAGTCCGTCTCGATAAGTGGTTGTGGGCCGCGCGTTTTTATAAAACACGCGCCTTGGCCAAGGCGGCGATTGAAAGCGGCAAGGTGCATTGCCGGGGCGAGCGCTGCAAACCGGGCAAGGAGCCGAGGATCGGCGACGAGTTTCAGATTCGCGCAGGGTTCGAGGAACGCACGGTGGTGGTTCAGGCGCTATCGATCGTACGCCGTGGCGCACCAGAGGCTCAGGCGCTTTACGCCGAGACCGAAGCCAGCATCGCCAAGCGCGAGGCGGCTGCGGCCATGCGTAAGGCCGGCGCACTGGGCGTGAGCACCGATGGCAAGCCGAGCAAGAAGCAGCGACGGGATTTGTTCAAATTTCGTGGAAGCAGCAACGACGAATAAGCCAGTGAAAGTGCCACTCGTCGAAAACCACACACAGCCTCTGATCTGTACGCCATAACCAAAAGGCCAGCAGCGCCAGAGGTAAGAAATTGCATAAAGCCAACCGGCGGAGGTTCCTCCTTGCTTGGAACAAACCCGGATTGTTCATAAAATGCCGCTCACGGCTGAACATCGCGCACCCAAAGGGTGCCGCAGAGGCGCAATTTCTCACTGTTTGAAATCATTTTGTCATTACTTCAGATACCCACACCTATGACCGATTTACCGGATACCGACTACACCCAACGCTTCATCTTCGATGACAGCGACACCCGCGGCGAGCTGGTTGCGTTGGAGCGTAGCTACGCCGAAGTCCTCGCTAAACACCCCTACCCGGAGCCGGTTGCACAACTGCTCGGCGAGCTGATGGCGGCGGCATCGTTGTTGGTCGGCACCTTGAAGTTCGATGGCTTGCTGATTCTCCAGGCCCGTTCCGAAGGCCCGATCCCGCTGCTGATGATCGAGTGCTCCAGCGAGCGCGAAATCCGTGGCCTGGCCCGATACGAAGCCGACCAGATCGCGCCGGATGCGACCCTCGCCGACCTGATGCCCAACGGCGTATTGGCGCTGACCGTCGACCCGACCCAGGGCCAGCGTTACCAGGGCATCGTCGACCTCGATGGCGAAACCCTGTCGGAGTGCTTCACTAATTACTTCGTGATGTCCCAACAAGTCGGTACGCGTTTCTGGTTGTACGCCGATGGCCGTCGCGCCCGTGGCCTGTTGCTGCAGCAACTGCCTGCTGATCGATTGAAAGACGAAGAAGAACGCGCCGCCAGCTGGCAGCACATCACCGCGCTGGGCAGCACCCTGACCGCCGATGAATTGCTGAGCCTGGACAACGAAACCATCCTCCATCGTCTCTACCACGAAGAGCAGGTTCGTCTGTTCGATGTGCAGAAATTGCGCTTCCGTTGCAGCTGCTCGCGCGAACGTTCTGCCAATGCGCTGGTCAGTTTGGGTCTGGAAGATGCTCAGTCGCTCGTGATCGAACACGGTGGCAACATTGAGATTGATTGCCAGTTTTGCAACGAACGCTACCTGTTCGACGCCGCCGATATCGCTCAATTGTTCGCTGGTGCGGGTGTTGATACGCCGTCAGATACCCGTCACTAAAACGGTTCAGCGCAGGTAAATTCACTGGTTTGTGCCGGAATAACGCCGTTACGACGGGAGGGCCCTACTATTTTTGGGCTTTTCTGGCATAATCCGGCCCACTTTTTTCGCGGTAGTAGTGCACGACTTTCTACTACAAAACGTTTGGAGCACTCGGCCAATGGCCGACGGGGAACCTCATGACGCAAGCCAATAACGCCGTGTACACCGATCTGAGTGTTGATGATCTGGTTAAAGAAGCCCTGAATCGCGGTGAAGGCGAGCTTGCCGATACCGGCGCGCTGGTTGTTCGCACCGGTCACCGTACCGGCCGCTCGCCAGTCGATCGTTTCATCGTTGAAGAGCCGTCCACTTCGGCTTCCATCGCCTGGGGCCCGATCAACCGCAAGTTCCCGGCCGACAAGTTCGATGCCCTGTGGGACCGCGTTGAAGCGTTCAACAACGCGCAAGAACATTTCGTTTCCCACGTGCATGTAGGTGCGTCTGAAGACCACTACCTGGCCGTGAAGATGACCACCCAGACTGCCTGGCAGAACCTGTTCGGCCGTTGCCTGTTCATCAACCCGGAAAAGTACAACCCGGCTGGCCGTGATGAGTGGCAAGTGCTCAACGTTGCCAACTTCGAGTGCGTGCCAGAGCGTGACGGCACCAACTCCGACGGTTGCGTGATCCTCAACTTCGCTCAGAAGAAAGTGCTGATCGCCGGCATGCGTTACGCCGGTGAAATGAAGAAAGCCATGTTCTCGGTGCAGAACTTCCTGCTGCCGGCTGCCGACGTGCTGCCAATGCACTGCGCCGCCAACATCGGCGAAGCGGGCGACGTGACCCTGTTCTTCGGTCTGTCCGGCACCGGTAAAACCACCCTGTCCGCCGATGAAAGCCGTTACCTGATCGGTGACGACGAGCACGGCTGGGGTGAAGGCGTTGTCTTCAACATCGAAGGCGGCTGCTACGCCAAGTGCATCGACCTGTCCGAGAAGAACGAGCCGGTCATCTGGAAAGCCATCAAGCACGGCGCAGTCCTGGAAAACGTCGTTATCGATGACGCCAAGCACGCCGATTACGCTGATGTCAGCCTGACCCAGAACAGCCGCGCTGCCTACCCGCTGGAGCACGTTGCCAAGCGTTCCGAGAAAAACCTCGGTGGCGAGCCAAACGCTGTGATCTTCCTGACCTGCGATCTGACTGGCGTGCTGCCGCCAGTCTCGATCCTCAGCGAAGAACAAGCGGCCTACCACTTCCTGTCCGGCTACACCGCACTGGTGGGCTCGACCGAAATGGGTTCCGGCAGCGGCATCAAGTCGACTTTCTCCACCTGCTTCGGCGCACCGTTCTTCCCGCGCCCGGCTGGCGAATACGCTGAGTTGCTGATCAAGCGCATCCGCGGTTTCGGCTCCAAGGTCTACCTGGTCAACACCGGCTGGACCGGCGGTGGCTACGGCGTCGGCAAACGCTTCAACATCCCGACCACTCGCGGCGTGATCGCAGCGATCCAGAGCGGCGCGTTGATCGGTGCTGAAACCGAACACCTCGACACCATCAACCTCGACGTGCCATTGGCCGTACCGGGTGTTGAAACTGGCCTGTTGAACCCACGTAACACCTGGGCTGACAAGGCTGCTTACGATGAAGCCGCTAAAGCACTGGCTGGGTTGTTTGTTGAGAACTTCAAGAAGTTTGAAGTGAGCGACGCGATCAAGGCTGCTGGGCCTAAGTTGTAAGTGTTGGTTTGATGGAATGAGAAAGCCGCCTCTAGGGGCGGCTTTTTTGTGGGTGCTATTCAGGCTGCCAGGGAAACCGTAACTGCCATTATTCCAGCTGAAAAGGCGCTAAACGACCAGAATAATGGCACTTACGCATTCGGCTAGATGCCTTCCAATTCCTGTGTATCCCACCGTTGCAACTTGATCGCTTGGTAAATCATTCCGATAGTCAGCGGGACCTTGTCACCACGCCCCTTGGCTCTGCGCTTGAGAAACACATCAAACCCTTCTGGCTGAAAGTAGCGGTAGGCGTCGTAGTCGATGAAGTCGATGGCGAATTGTTCTTCCAAGGCTTCCATCAGGTTTCGCGCATCAGCACCGTCGCAACCCAGGTCGAAGTTAATCGAAGTGGTGAGGCTGATGGTTTTGCGTTCGGGGAGACCGAGTTCTTCGTGCAGCAGCTGCATGAGCAGGTGCATGGTGTGGTCGTCGGGGAAGTTGGGGGCGAGGTTCATTGCGGGGTGTCCGGTTGGGCTTGGGTGGAGCTTATTGATCGTCGGGCTCTGGGGGAAGGGCCGCCTCTCTTGATCGTTCCCACGCTCTGCGTGGGAATGCAGCCCGGGACGCTCTGCGTCCCTTTCGAGAGCTGGAACGCGGAGCGTCCCTTGAGGCATTCCCACGCAGAGCGTGGGAACGATCTTCGCTCGGCGTCAGGTTGGTGCTTTCCAGCCCATCATGCGTTGTTGGGCGACTTTCAGTAGGTCGCAGCCGTCCTGAGTCAACAGATAGACGGCGTGGGTGATATGCGGGATGTCTTCCACATCACCGTTTTTGAAGCATTGGCAATGTAGGGTTTTGAGTAGGTCGCTGGAGGCTCGGATACGCTGGAGGGCTGCTTCGAGGATGTCTTGCGGATTGGCCTCTGTGTCGATGATCAGGGGCGGGGAGTCGGTGAGGTTTGTTTCGAGTGGGCGGTAGCGGTTTGGAAACGGATTTAATGTGGTCACTGAAGAACACCTCTATTTAAATTGGGAATGTGTGCTCTCTTTGTCGGGTGACCAAGCCCGAGTCGCTGATTTGGCAGCGACAGTCCGACTATAGGTGTGAGTCGCTGGCCGGCGATAGGCGACAAGGTGTCTTCGGTTGTAGGACCGGGATGAAGCTTTGATAGGTCGTTGCCTACGGACTTATCCCCAGCCGCAAACTCTCTCGTTTGATTGTTATCAGGTGCACCGCGTTATCGTTCTTCGCGGGCAAGCCTTGCTCCTACAGGGGTTGTGGTTGGGCATCAGGCTGCGGTGATTTTCGGTAGTCGTTGCCGTGCGATATCAAGCAATTCATTACCGTCCTGAGTCAGCAGATACAGCGCGTTCACGATGTTGGGAATATCACTCGCATCCGCCTGTTTGAAGCACAGGCAATACAGCGTTTCGAGCAGTTCACTGGCGGCGCGGATGCGTTGGCGGGCGGCGTCGAGGATTTCGTGAGGGTCGGCTTCTGTATCGATGACCAGCACGGGGGTGTCGCTGTAGCGGGATTTGAGCGGGCGATAGCGTTCTGTAAACATCGAGGTTCGTCCTGTACGAAATCGGGAGGTGGCTCCCGGCAGGCCGAGACACTGTTTTCAGCCGCGCCGCAGACTATAGAAGGGCACGGCGCCACCCGGCAATACGGCCCCGATGGACAGGGTTTGTAGGGGTTTTACCTGCCTTTTCGGACCGAACCTACGCGTTTCCCGAGGTTTTTTACGCCTAAACCCTTAGACGGCAAATTTCCTACGGGTTTGTCAGGCGCAACGCAGCAAACCTCTGTATGGTGCGCGCCAGAATCAGTAGGACGTTTCGAAACGTCCGTCCAACGCTTAAAGGGAATTAAGTATGCAATGGCTACGTATGGCCTCGATTTTGTTGCTGTGGGCCGGGATTTGTCGCGCAGCAGATGCTGCTGACGCCGGTCACTCGATGGTCCTGGCCAATATGGACCGCACCGGTTGGCCGGATGCGCTGACCAGTCAGGCGAGCATGGACACTGCTTTTCGCGCTGAAGTGCTGATGTTCGGCAAGGCATTGCTGGCCAGCGAAGCGCTGGACGAACAGAGCCTGAAACAACGACTGGGCGTGCAGGATGTGAAGCTCAAGTCGGTCAGGCAGGTGCGTGACGGGCTGTGGGACCGGTTGCTGACCACCTATCGCAGCGCCAGCCAGAACTGCGACGGCGAACCCTTCTGCCCCCGCGTGCGAAGCGTCGCTGATTTGCGTCAGTTGGCGGCGGCATTCACCGGCGAAATCAGCCCGGCCCATGCCATTTGGGCGAGCAAGAGCCAGGTGTTCCATGAGCAGGCGCTGAATGAGCAACTCCGCGTGGCGGTGTTGGTGCCGTAGCCTCATCGTCTGCTGACGATCGTTCGAAGCTGTATCATCCCGTATCGTTTTGGTCCCCGACCTTTTCTCGACTCGCTGCGTTTGCCGGCTAGGCTTTGGGCTTCGCAGCGGTCAACGGAGTGACAGCTTATGCACAACACCCTGGAACAGGTTTTCGGTTATCCACAGTTTCGGCCCGGCCAGGAAGCGGCGGTCAGCGCGGTGTTGGCCGGGCGTTCGGCGGCGGCGATTTTCCCCACCGGCTCGGGCAAGTCCCTTTGTTATCAATTACCAGCCTTGCTGCTGCCGCACCTGACATTGGTGGTCTCGCCGCTGCTGGCGTTGATGCAGGATCAACTGGCGTTCCTGCAGCGCCATGGGATTGCGGCGGGCAGTATCGATTCGGCCCAGAGCCGCGATGACGCCAGCGACGTGATGGCTCGGGCCAAGTCTGGCGAACTGAAGATTTTGATGATCTCCGTGGAGCGCCTGAAGAACGAGCGTTTCCGCAATTTCTTGCAGCAGGTGCCGATCTCGCTGCTGGTGGTGGACGAGGCGCACTGCATCTCGGAGTGGGGCCACAACTTTCGCCCCGACTACCTCAAGCTCCCCGACTATCAGCGCCAGTTCAACATCCCTCAGGCGTTGCTGCTGACCGCCACCGCGACACCCAAAGTGATCGCTGACATGGAGGCCAAGTTCGCCATCGCCCCCGACGATGTGGTGACCACCGGTTTCTATCGGCCGAACCTCAATCTGTTGGTCGAGCCGGTGCGCGGTCAGGACAAGCGCCGACGCCTTGTCGAATGGATGAGTCAGCGTCCCAACCAGCCAAGCATCGTCTACGTCACCCTGCAGAAAACCGCCGAGCATATCGCCGAACACCTGAACCGCAACGGCATTCAGGCCGAGGCGTATCACGCTGGTTTGCCCCACGAACAGCGCGAAGCAATCCAGCGCCGGTTCATGGGCGGGCAGTCCAATTGCATCGTCGCCACCATCGCGTTCGGCATGGGCATCGACAAGAGCGACATCCGCAACGTGGTGCATTTCGACCTGCCCAAATCCATCGAAAACTACAGTCAGGAAATCGGCCGCGCCGGGCGTGACGGGCAGCCGTCCGACTGCCTGGTGTTGGCCAACCGCGACAGCCTCAACGTGCTGGAAAACTTCGTCTACGGCGATACGCCTGAGCTGGATGGCATTCGCTATGTGCTCGACGAGTTGCAAGCCGCCGCGCCCGAGGGGCAGTGGGAGTTTCTGTTGGGGCCGTTGGCGGACCAAAGCAACATCCGCCAATTGCCGCTCAAGACTTTGCTGGTGCAGCTTGAGCTGCGCGGAATCATCGCGCCGCGTTACGCCTATTACGCCGAATATCGCTTCAAGTACTTGCAGGAGCCCGAGGCTTTGCTGGCCCGCTTCGAGGGTGAGCGCAAGGACTTCGTCGCGGCGATCATCCAGACCTCCAGTCGCGCACGGACCTGGGCCACGGTGAATTTCGATGCGCTGTATGAGCAGCATCAGGCCGAGCGTAATCGCGTGGTCAAGGCGCTGGATTATTTTCAGGAAAAGGGCTGGGTCGAACTCGAAAGCAAGCAAATGACCGAGGTTTACAGCCTGCTGCAAACCGACTTTGATGCCCAAGCGCTGAGCGAAGAGCTACACGCCTACTTCACCCGCCACGAACAAACCGAGATCGCGCGGATTCACGCCATGCTGGATCTGTTCGCCACGGACCATTGCCTGGGTTATCGCCTGGCCGAGTACTTCGGCGATGAAAACGCGCCGCAGCAGTGCGGGCATTGTTCGGTATGTCACGGGGATGTGGCGCGACTGCCCGCGCCACCGGAACTACCGGCGCTTGTGGATAAAAACTTCGAGGCGTTGTGCGGTGATTTTATCCACAGGCACGAGCAGCACACCGGCAACGTTCCGTCGGCGGAACGCGTGACGCGGTTTTTATGCGGTATCGGTGTGCCGCTGTTTACCAAGCTCAAGGCGCGGTCAATTTCGGGTTTTGCGGCGCTGGAGGATTATCCGTATGCCGAAGTCCGGGGGTGGGCTGAATCCCACCTTTAGATCGTTCCCACGCTCCGCGTGGGAATGCCTCAAGGGACGCTCTGCGTTCCAATGGGACGCGGAGCGTCCCGGGCTGCATTCCCACGCAGAGCGTGGGAACGATCAGGTGGGGAGCGCATCCATCCGCTGAATGTTGCTCATCACACGAATAAATTTCAAAAGTGCGCGGTGGCTGACTATGGTGAAGGCTGTCTTTGGATCGCCAACAAGAGAACAACCATGAGCCAGACACCGTTCAATATTCAGCGCGCCGCCGTCATTGGCGCCGGCACCATGGGCCGTGGCATTGTCATGTGTCTGGCCAACGCCGGAGTCCCGGTGCAGTGGGTCGATAACAATCCACAGATGCTTGAGCAGGCACTGGCTACCGTGGCGGACACCTATGCCCACAACGTGCGTCAGGGACGGATCGATCAGGCCGAAGCGGACGCTCGCATAGCGCGGGTAACGGCGGCTGCTGACTACGCGGCGATCCGCGATGTCGATCTGGTGATCGAAGCGGTGTACGAAAACCTCGAGCTCAAGCAGAAAATCTTCCGTGAACTGGACGGTCTGCTCAAACCTGAAGCGATTTTGGCCAGCAATACCTCGGCGCTGGATATCGACGCCATCGCCGCGGTCACTCGCCGTCCGCAACAGGTCCTGGGCCTGCACTTCTTCAGTCCGGCGCACATCATGAAGCTGCTGGAAATCGTTCGCGGTGCGCAGACTTCACCGGCGGCGCTTGAGGCCGCCCTGGCACTGGGCAAGCGCATGGGCAAGGTCAGTGTGGTGTCGGGCAACTGCCATGGTTTCATCGGCAACCGCATGCTGCATCCGTATGTGCTCGAAGCGCGCAAGATGTTGCTCGAAGGCGCTTATCCCTATCAGGTTGATGCGGCGCTGCAAGGTTTTGGCTTTGCCATGGGACCGTTTCGCATGTACGACGTGGTCGGCATCGATCTGGAGTGGCGCGCTCGGCAGTTGGCCGGCATAGGGCAGGATGCGCCTGAGGTTCAGGTGGACAATCGTCTGTGCGAATTGGGTCGTTTCGGCCAGAAGAGTGGCAATGGCTATTACCACTATGAGTCGGGCAGTCGCCAGGCTGAGCACGATGTTGAAGTCGATGCGCTGGTGCTGAAGGTCAGCGAAGGGTTGGGCTTCCAGCGTCGCGAGATCGGGCCTGAGGAGATTCTGGAGCGCTGTTTGCTGGCACTGGTCAACGAGGGTGCGAAGATCCTTCAGGAAGGGATTGCCGAATCGGCGCACGACATCGATCGGGTGTACCTCAACGGTTATGGCTTCCCAGCGGACAAGGGTGGACCGATGGCCTGGGCGGACCAGCAGGGATTGGCGGATATTCATCAGCGATTGTTGCAGCTGGAAACCAAGCAGGGTGATCAGTGGACACCTGCGCGGTTAATTGGGGAGTTGGCGGCAGTGGGTAAAGGATTTGCGGATCGGTAGACTTCACCTGTTCGGGACGCGGAGCGTCCCAGGCTGCATTCCCACGCAGAGCGTGGGAACGATCCTCAAGGCGAGAACCCATGAATCAACGCACTGACTACCTCCACTTCCAACCCATCACCACCCGCTGGCACGACAACGACGCCTACGGTCACGTCAATAACGTCACCTACTACAGCTTCTTCGACACAGCGGTGAACACCTACCTGATCGAAGTCGGCGGCCTGGATATCCATGACGGCGAGGTGGTGGGCTTTGTGGTGAGTTCGGCCTGCGATTACTTCGCTTCCATTGCCTTCCCTGACCGGATAGAAATCGGTTTGCGGGTGGGCAAGTTGGGCAACAGTTCGGTGCAATACGAGTTGGCGGTGTTCAAGGCCGGGGAAGACGAAGCCTGCGCGGCTGGGCGCTTTGTGCATGTGTTTGTAGACCGGGCGTCTAATCAGCCGGTGGCGATTCCTGCCGGGTTGCGCGGGGCACTGGAGCGGTTGGTGGTGTGACGGGCAAAAAAAATCGCAGCCCTTGGGCTGCGATTTTTTGATCTACCGGTAAACGAGGTGATTCAACCTCAGTCGTGATAGCGATGTTTGTGCTTGCGATGCCCATAGGCATGACCGCGCCCCGGATGGCCGTCACGGTAGTAGCGACGATCACCATGGCCACCACGATAGGAACGACGATCATCATCATCGTCATCGCTCTTGTTGCCCATGTAGTTACCCAGCGCGCCACCGGCGCCGCCGCCTGCTGCGGAGCCGATCAGGCTGCCGGTGGTGCCGCCCATGCTGCGACCGACCACGTTACCGCCTGCTGCGCCCAACGCACCGCCAATGGCGGCTTCGCCACGGCTGCGTTTGTCTGCGCCAACTGCGCTACCACCCGCGCCGCCCAGGGCCGCGCCAATGGTGGAACCTGTACTGCCGCCTAATGACTGACCGACGACTGAGCCCAGAACCCCGCCCAATGCGCCGCCCACACCTGCTTCGGTGGTGCCGCCAGCAGAAGCGAAGCCACTGACCAGGCCAAGGGACAACAAGAGAATCGAGGAGAACTTCATTAGAGGAACCTCAAGGGGATGACGGCGCGATCCTGAGGCTGTGTCATGGTCGTGACAATCGAAATCCGACGAGTAACACGACTTGAGCACATTTCTATAAGTTACTGTTTTTTAGCCGGAACTTAAGTGTTTTTCGCCGGTCTTTAGTTACTTCGGATAGGCCGTTTTCATGCAAAACGGCCTTTTTTGTGGGCGATGGGAAAGTTTACGCAATGATCGTTCCCACGCTCTGCGTGGGAATGCCTCAATGGACGCTCTGCGTCCGCTTTGGGACGCGGAGCGTCCCGGGCTGCATTCCCACGCGGAGCGTGGGAACGATCTTGATTAAGCCGATTTGGCCATGATCAACCCGGTTTCACTCGCCGCTTCCAACCGGATCGCCACAAACTTCGACGTCGGCGTATGGCTGCCATCCCCGGTGCTTTCCAGCGGCACCAGCGGATTCACTTCCGGGTAGTAAGCCGCCGCTTGCCCGGCAGGGATATCAAACGCCAGCAGCGTAAAGCCCTTCACCCGACGCTCACGGCCATCATCCCAGATCGAAACGATGTCAGCCTTCTGCCCCGGCTTGAACCCCAGGCGAATGATGTCGGCTTCGTTGACGAACAACACATCACGCTGACCTTTCACGCCGCGATAGCGGTCATCAAGCCCATAAATCGTGGTGTTGTACTGATCGTGAGAGCGCATTGACTGCATGATCAGGTCCGGCAATACGCCGGTGGCGCGAGTGCGTTCGTGCACCAGGTCTTTAGGCAGGATGTTCGCACGGAAATTGGCGCGCCCCGACGCGGTATTCCAGCGGCGCGCACCGGCGCTGTTGCCGAGGTAGAACCCGCCCGGGTTCTGGATCTTCTCGTTGAAGTCCTTGAAACCCACAATGGTGTCGGCGATCAGGTCGCGGATGCGCCGGTAATCGGCCACCAGCCAGTTCCAGTCCACCGGTTTGCTGCCCAGGGTCGCGGCGGCGATGCCGGCAATGATCGACGGCTCAGAGCGCATCTGGTTCGACAGCGGCTGCAACTGGCCGTTGGAGGCGTGAACCATGCTGAACGAGTCTTCGACGGTCACCGCTTGCGGGCCTTCGGTCTGGATGTCGATGTCGGTGCGGCCCAGGCACGGCAGGATCAACGCGTCTTTACCGTGCGCCAAATGGCTGCGGTTGAGCTTGGTGCTGATTTGCACGGTCAGGTCGCAGTTGCTCAGCGCCTGGAAGGTCCGTGAGCTGTCCGGGGTGGCTTGGGCGAAGTTGCCGCCCAGGCCGATAAAGACTTTCGCCCGGCCGTCGGCCATGGCATGGATCGCCTCGACCACGTTGTGACCGTTTTCACGCGGTACCTTGAACTTGAAGCGACGCTCCAGGGAATCGAGGAACGCCACCGGCGGACGCTCGTTGATGCCCATGGTCCGGTCGCCCTGCACGTTACTGTGGCCGCGCACCGGGCACAGACCGGCGCCGGGCCGGCCGATGTTGCCGCGCAGCAATATCAGGTTGGCGATTTCCTGGATGGTCGCCACCGAATGGCGATGCTGTGTGATGCCCATCGCCCAGCACATGATCACGTTCTTGCCTTCGGCGTACATCCGCGCCGCTTGCTCGATTTCAACCAGCGTCAGTCCGGATTGTTCGACGATCTGCTCCCACGAGGTGTCGTCGACGATGCCCAGGTATTCCAGCACGTTGACACTGTGTTCATTGAGGAAGTCGTGGTCGAATACGGCAGGCTCACCCGCCTTCTGTGCATCACGTTCCCACTGCAGCAGGAACTTGGCCATGCCGCGCATGATCGCCATGTCGCCGCCCAGTGCCGGGCGGAAATACGCAGTGTTGGTCGGCTTGTCGCCGTTGGTGAGCATTTCGATCGGGTGTTGCGGGTGCTGGAAGCGTTCCAGGCCGCGCTCCTTCAAAGGGTTGATGCATACCACCTGAGCGCCGCGTTTCACCGCTTCGCGCAGCGGTTCGAGCATCCGTGGGTGGTTGGTGCCAGGGTTCTGACCCCAGACAAAAATCGCGTCGGCGTGTTCGAAGTCGTCGAAGGTGACGGTGCCTTTGCCGACGCCGACACTTTGCGCCATGGCCACACCGCTGGCCTCGTGGCACATGTTCGAGCAATCGGGGAAGTTATTGGTGCCGTAGGCACGCACGAACAATTGATACAGGTACGCCGCTTCGTTGCTGGCGCGGCCCGAAGTGTAGAACTCGGCCTGATCCGGGCTCGACAGGCCTTGCAAATGTTTGGCGATCAAGGAGAACGCAGCTTCCCAGCTGATCGGCTTGTAGCGATCGGTTTCGGCGTCATAGCTTAATGGCTCGGTCAGGCGACCCTGATATTCCAGCCAATAGTCACTTTGTTCCAGCAACGAACTGACGCTGTGTTTAGCAAAGAACGCACCGTCGACACGGCGTTTGGTAGCTTCCCAGTTCACCGCTTTGGCGCCGTTCTCGCAGAACGCCACCATGCCGGCTTCATTGGAATCGCCCCAGGCGCAACCGGGGCAGTCGAACCCGCCGTTCTTGTTGGTTTTGAGCATCATGCGCAGGTTTTTCAGCGCGTTGTCGCTGGTCAACCAGGCCCGGGCAACGCTGGCCAGCGCGCCCCAGCCACCGGCCGGGCCTTTGTAGGGCTTATAACGCGGAACGGGTTTCTGGTCGGCTTGACGATGTTGACTCACGCTTGGTTCTCCGTCGCAGGGCTGTAGACCCGCGGCGCACTTTTCTGCGGCAGGTGGATGAGATTGAGGTTGTGGCGACGGGCCCATTGCACGGCAAGGCCCGTGGGCGACGACAGGCTGACCAGGGTCTGGATACCTGCGCGCAACACTTTCTGGATCAATTCGAGACTGCAACGGCTGGTGACAATCGCCAGTCCGCCGGTGGTCGGGATCTTTTGTCGGATCAACCCACCGATCAGCTTGTCGAGGGCGTTGTGACGGCCGATGTCTTCGCGGCCCATCAGCAATTGGCCCTGACTGTTCATGAACACGGCGGCGTGCACTGCGCCGGAGTACTGGCCAAGAGGCTGGAACGCACCGATGCGCTGACGTAAACCATCGAGCCATTCGGCGGGCGGCAAGGGTGCGCCGGGCAACACCTTGAGGTCTGGCAATGCCTGTTCCACCGCTTCCACACCGCAGAGCCCGCAACCGCTGGTGCCAGCCATTTGCCGACGCTGTTGCTTGAGGTTCCAGAAGGCGCGGTTGGCGATGGTCACTTGCGCGTATTGCGCTGAACCCGAGCCGCTGAGTTGCAGGTCATAGATGTCGCAGGCGTCTTCGATGATGCCGCTGCCAAGGCTGAAGCCGACGATGAAGTCTTCAAGGTCCGTCGGCGTCACCAACATCACCGCCTGACTGATGCCGTTATAAGCGATCGCCAACGCGACTTCTTCGGCCAGCGCGGTGCTGGCTGATTCGGTGTCTTGAAGGTCGCAGTAACTGTACGTCTGGCTTGCGGCGGGCGCTGGCGTTTCGAGGGCTGGCGCCGCGCAGGCAGGGCGCTTGGCGTTCATGAGGTATCACCGACGGTTTAGGCTGCTTTAAGCCTAGGCGTGTCAACTTGTCGCGTCTAATCGCTAATACTGATCTACCGATAGATGGCGTCGATCAAGAGCTCGGCAGCGATTGCTGAAGAATCGCGAAACAGGCTTCTGCGAGCGCCGAACGCGGGGCGCTACGCCGCATGATCAGGCCCAGCCGGGCGAGGGTTTGAGCATTTTCTATGGGGTGCAGGCGCAAATGATCGGTGAGTTTCTCCAGGCCTCCATCCAGCGGCATCACTGCGCAGCAGAATCCGCCGTGCACTGCTTGTAACAATTGGTGGACGGCATCGGTTTGCAGCAACGGCTGCGGGGTGAGGCCGCGACTGTGGAAGTTGTGGTCGATGGACTGTCGAAAATGCATGCCGCTGGTGAGCATGCCCAGCGGCAGCTCGATCAGCGACTCCCAACTCAGCGGCGCCTCGCCGAATCTGAAGAAGCGCTGATCGTAGAGCAGGCCCATGCGGGTTTCGCTGAACGCCAGGGAATCGAAGCGTTCGCCGTCCAGTCGCTCCAGGTACGAAACGCCGAGGTCCAGGCGATTGTTTGCCAGTTGTTCCAGGATTTGTTCAGAACTCAGGGCCGAGAGTTCGAAGCGCAGGTTTGGGTGTTCGGCGTGCAAGCGTTGCATCAGCGGCAGCGGATCGAAGCTCGACAGCGGCACCACGCCCAGACGCAACGTACCGACCAGATTGCCGCGACAGGCAGCCGCTTCGGCCTGCAAGCCGTCGTAGGCCGCCAGCACGGTGCGCGCCCAGGCCAGCACCCGTTCACCCGGTGCGGTGAAACCTTCGAAGCGCTGCCCGCGATTGACCAGCGGCAGCTCGAGTTCTTCTTCGAGGCTGCGCAGGCGCATGGACAGGGTCGGCTGGGTGATGTGACAACGCGCAGCGGCCTGGCCGAAATGCCGGGTTTCGTCGAGGGCGATGAGGAATTTCAGTTGCTTGATGTCCATCTTCGCTCCAGGGCGCGGGAAGGTTCGGATTCTAGCGCTTGGGGGGAAGCGGCGTCATTGGTCGGGTTGGAACCGCAAGTGACAGCCTTGGTCTAGGCTTTTGCGTCTGGAACCCAAAACCCAAGGAGAGTGCACCATGAGTATTTTTAGCTTTGTGAAAGAAGCAGGCGAAAAACTTATCGATTTACTGACGCCAGGTAACGCCAATGCCAGCGAGCAGTTGAAGGAACACATCAGCAAGGTCGGCCTGGGTAACCCGAATGTGCAGGCGACGGTGGACGGCGACAAGGTCATCGTGACCGGCGAAGTCGGCAGTCAGGAAGAGAAGGAAAAGATCCTGCTGGCGGTGGGCAATATTGCCGGTGTCGGTAGCGTGGATGACCAGATCACCGTGACCGGGCCGGTGGTTGTGGCCGCGAAGTTTGTAACGGTTGTGAAAGGCGACACGCTCAGCGCGATTTCCTTGCGCGTTTATGGCGATGCCAACAAGTATCAAAAAATCTTCGAGGCCAACAAACCGATGCTCAAGGACGTGAACAAGATCTATCCGGGGCAGTCGTTGCGGATTCCTGAGTAACCCTCAAGACCGTGTGATGGCCATCGCGGGCAAGCCTTGCTCCTACAGGATGTATGCAAAATTCGCGTACGACACGGACCTGTAGGAGCAAGGCTTGCCCGCGATGCAGGCGACGCGGTCTTAGAGCCCTTCGATCAGTTCCCGATAATCCCCCACCGCCGCAAACTCGGCCGTGTCCTTCGGCCCTTTACGGCTGTCCGGCTCACTCACGGCCAACAGATGCGCCACACCAAAATTCCGCGCGCTGCGCAGGATCGGCAACGTATCGTCGATAAACAGACTGCGCGCCGGATCAAAGCCGATGTCCGCCTGCAAGGCATCCCAAAATTGCGGGTTTTCCTTGGCGAAACCGTAATCATGCGAGCTGATCAACCGCTCGAAGTACGGCGCCAGTTCGATTCTTTCCAGTTTCAATGACAGCGAATCGCGGTGTGCATTGGTGATCAGCACCACGCGCTTGCCGGCCTGTTTGATGGCGGCCAGAAAGGTGTCCGCATCCGGTCGCAGGGCAATCAAATGCGCGGTTTCCAGTTTCAGTTCGCGCACTGGCAGTTTGAGCTCGGCGCTCCAGAAATCCAGGCAATACCACTGCAACTGGCCGGCGTTGCGTTCGAACAACGGTTGCAACTCCATCTCGGCCATGGCCCGACTCACCCCGTGCAACTCGGCGTAACGCTGGGGCAGGTGTTCCATCCAGAAATGGTTGTCGTAGTGCAGGTCCAGCAGCGTGCCGTCCATATCCAGCAGAACGGTGTCGATGTCGCGCCAGGGCAGCAGGGACATAAAAAACTTCTCCAGCGGTAAAAAAGATATCCGAGGTAAACAATCAGGATAGGCCGGGTATAGTAACGCGTTCACGCCAAGGAGCTTTTCATGCGCCAGAAACCCACCATCCTCGCCCGCGAGATCGTCGCCACCAGTCGTTTGTTCTGCGTCGAAGAGCTGAAGTTGCGCTTTTCCAATGGCGTGGAGCGCACGTATGAGCGACTGGTCGGCAAGGGCGCCGGTTATGGCGCGGTGATGATCGTGGCGATGCTGGATGCGGACCACGCGGTACTGGTTGAAGAGTATTGCGGCGGCACCGATGAATACGAGCTGTCCTTGCCTAAAGGCTTGATCGAGCCGGGCGAGGACGTGCTGGCGGCGGCCGAGCGGGAGCTCAAGGAAGAGGCCGGGTATGGCGCGCGGCAACTGGAGCATCTGACTGAGTTGTCGTTGTCGCCCGGTTACATGAGCCAGAAGATCCAGGTCGTGTTGGCCACCGATTTGTACGAAGAAAGCCTTGAAGGCGATGAGCCCGAGCCGATGGGCGTGGACAAAATCAACCTGCGTGAGTTGTCGGCCCTGGCCCAGAACCCGCGATTCACTGAGGGCCGTGCATTGGCAGCACTGTATCTGGCCCGTGACCTGCTGACTCAGCGTGGAGTGTTCCAGCCATGATTTTCCCCCATCCGTTGATGGCGCCTGTTGTTGAACTGGCTTTGAAAGCCGGTGAAGCGATTCTGCCGTTTTGGCGTGCCAACGTCGCCGTGACTGCAAAATCCGATGATTCCCCGGTGACGGCCGCCGACATGGCCGCTCACCATGTGATCCTGGCCGGACTGACGGCGCTGGACCCGAGTATCCCGGTGCTGTCCGAAGAAGACGCCAACATTCCCCAGAGCGTGCGCGCCGGGTGGCAGCGTTGGTGGCTGGTGGACCCGCTGGACGGAACCAAGGAATTCATTTCCGGTAGCGAAGAATTCACCGTCAACATCGCGCTGATCGAACAAGGGCGTGTGGTGTTTGGCGTGGTGTCGATGCCGACCAACGGGCGCTTCTACGTCGGTGGTGCGGGTCTGGGGGCGTGGCGTGGCGATAAAGACGCGTCGCCTTCGCCGATTCAGGTTCGCGAGGTTCCTGCTGAGGGTGAAGCGTTTACCGTGGTTGCCAGTCGTCGGCATTCAAGTCCTGAGCAGGAGCGTTTACTGGCAGGGTTGAGCGACAGTTTGGGTGAACTGCAATTGGCCAATATCGGCAGTTCGCTGAAGTTTTGCCTGCTGGCAGAAGGGGCGGCGGATTGTTATCCGCGCCTGGCGCCGACTTCGCAGTGGGACACGGCGGCTGCGCAAGGCGTGCTGGAAGGGGCTGGCGGTGAGGTGCTGGATTTGAGCGGTGCGCCGTTTAGTTATCCGGCGCGGGAGTCGTTGTTGAATGAGTTTTTCCTGGCGCTGCCGGCGAAGGCTGCGTGGCGCGAAAAACTGCTGGAACTCGCCCGCCGCTAAGATCGTTCGCAGCCTCGTTTCACTCGACAGCTGCTACAGGGGGACGCGTTTCTCTGTAGCAGCTGTCGAGTGAAACGAGGCTGCGATCTTTTGCTTTAGCGGTGGAGTACGTACTGCCCAGTAAACTTCACGGCATCGTCATTACTGTCCGTATTTACGATCCGGGAATGCAGTGTCAACCGCGCCCGCCCATATCGCTTATACATCGCCAAAAACTTCTTCCACACCGCCGCACTCGGCGCATGGCAAATCGCTGTCGCGTCCATGGTCACTGGCAGCGGATAGCTGATCTGTCCTTCCTGAATCACGATGTGCCCGCCTTCAACCCCTTCTTCACGCAACCGCAAATGCAACCAACCCCAGCCCGCCAGCACTGCGCCGCAATACAGACTGCCACCGAACATGGTGCTTTTATGATTGACGTTGGCTTCCAGCGGCAAGTGCAGGCGCAGTTGCTGGTCGTGCCAGTCGAGCACCTTGAGGCCCATGTCCCGCGTAAGGGGAATGTCGCGATGGAGGACTGATTCCAGATGACGGCTGTCGCGGCTCATGCACGGATCTCTTGTTTGAGGATGATGATTTGACGGTAGCTCAATCGGGTTCGTCGGTGTGGCTGCTGCCACCGTCGGCGAAGTTCAGCCCGTGTTTGCGCAGTTTGTCGTGCAAGGTCTTGCGTGGGATGCCAAGGGCTTCGGCGAGGCTGCGCACCGAGCTGTGAGAACGCGCCAGTTCGGCGGCGATCAAGCTCTTCTCGAAGTTTTCCACTTGTTCGCTGAGACCGCCGCTGACCACGTCGACCGTCATGCCGACAGCGCCATCCACTGCGTTATTGTCCAGGGCCAGTTCCAGGCCCAGGGCAAAGCGTTCGGCAGCATTCTGCAATTCCCGCACGTTACCCGGCCAGGTGTGGCGCAGCAGCAGCGCACGTTGTCCCGGCTGCAACTCGTGGGGTGGTAGGCCGTGGCGGGCGCTGGCTTCGTCGGCGAAATACTGGAACAGCATCAGCGCATCTTCGCCGCGTTCACGCAGCGGCGGAATACGCAGTGGTGCGACGTTCAGGCGGTAATACAAGTCGGCACGGAAGCGGCCCTGATCGGCGGATTGGCGCAGGTCTTCCTTGGTCGCGGCGATGATGCGGATGTCCAAGGGGATCAACTGATTGCCGCCCAAGCGCTCGACGACCCGTTCTTGCAGCAAACGCAGCAATTTCACCTGCACATCCAGGCTCATGCTTTCGATTTCATCGAGGAACAACGTGCCGCCATTGGCGAATTCGAACTTGCCGATGCGGCGCTTTTGCGCGCCAGTAAAGGCGCCTGGCTCGTGACCGAACAGTTCGCTTTCTACTACCGACTCGGCCAGGGCGCCGGCGTTGATCGCCACGAACGGGCCGTTACGCCGACTCGACAGATCGTGCAGTGCGCGGGCCACGACCTCCTTACCCGCACCGGTTTCGCCAAGGATCAGCACATCGGCCTTGGTCGCCGCCAATGCACCGATCTGCTCGCGCAGGCGCAGCATCGGCGCCGATTGCCCGACCAATCGGGTGCTCAGTTCGTTGCGATCGCTCAGGGCCAGGCGCAGGCTGCGGTTGTCCAGCACCAGCCGGCGCAGTGCCAGGGCGCGGCGGACGCTGTCGAGCAGGGCGTCGCTGGCAAAGGGTTTTTCCAGAAAGTCATAAGCCCCGGCGCGCATGGCTTGCACAGCCAGCGGCACATCGCCGTGACCGGTAATCAGCAGCACTGGCAGCTCCGGGTCCTGGGCATGCAGTTCAGTCAGCAGTTCAAGACCGTCCATGCCCGGCATGCGGATGTCACTGACCACCACGCCGGGCCAGTCGCGCTCCAGTTGTGCGGCCAGGCCCTTGGCTTCAGCGAGCGGCAGGATTTTCAGGCCGGCAAGGTCCAAGGTCTGGCCCAGGGCCTGACGCAGGTGCGGATCGTCGTCGATCAGCACGACCTGGATGCGGTTGTCGATGGTCATGCACTTCGGTCCTCGGACGGTTGCAGGCTCACACCCGGTGCGCCTGCACGCAACTTCAGGGTAATAAGGGCGCCACCTTCCTTGTGGTTAGCGAACGACAGTTCACCACCGAAGGCGCGCATCAGGGTTTCGCAAATCGCCAGCCCTAACCCGAGCCCCTGAGTGCGGGTCTTGGTGGTGTAGAAGGGCTCGCTGGCGCGGCCAAGTGCCTCCAGGCAGAACCCGGGGCCGTTGTCGCGAATGTACAGATTGACGCCATCGGCAGTGGATTGGGCACTCAACCAGAGCTTACGCGGCGGGCCTTTTTCCGTCAGGGCGTCCAGGGCGTTGGCCAGCAGATTGCCGAGTACCTGACGCAGACGGGTTTCCCCGGCCTCGACCCACAGGGTGGCGGCCGGCAAGTCGCGGATCAGCTCGACTTCCATGCTGCGCCGACGCTTGGCCAGCAGCGCCAGCGCATCGTCCAGCGCCGGTTGCAGGGCCACGCTTTCCGGGGCGTGACGATCGCGCCGGGCGAAGGCGCGCAGGTGGGCAATGATCGAGGCCATGCGCCCGGTCAGTTCGCTGATCAGCTTGAGGTTGCCGCGCGCATCGTCGGTGCGCTGATGATCGAGCAGCACTTCGGCGTTTTCGGCGTAGCTGCGGATCGCCGCCAGCGGTTGATTCAATTCGTGGCTGATGCTCGCCGACATGGTGCCAAGGGCCGACAGTTTGCCGGCCTGCACCAGATCATCCTGAGCGCGCACCAGCTCTTGCTGGGCCTGTTCGCGTTCCAGCACTTCCTGTTTCAGTCGACGGTTGAGGCCTTCGAGGTCGCTGGTCCGCTCGGCTACCCGGCCTTCCAGTTCGCGACGGGCCTTGGCTTCGAAGGCGATTCGTTCGAGGTAATGCCGGCGTCGCTGCATCATCAGACCCAGCAGCAACATCAACACCAACAATGTCGCGCCGCCGATGGCGACGACCGTGCGTACCGGGCGATCGATCAAAGTGCGTGGAGCGAGGATGCTGACGTTCCAACCGGTTTCTGCGATGGGCTGGGTTTGTGTCAGCCAGGCGTTGGGGTTGAGCCGCAATGGTTTGGGATCACGGGTCGGATAAGGTTGAATCGCGGTGATTGCCTTTCTTTCCTCTTCGCCCAACGGGCGGGTCGATCGGAATCGCCACTCGGGCCGCGACGTGAGGATGACCACGCCGTTATGGTCGGTCAGCAGCAGTTGTTCCGGGGTTTTGCCCCAGAGGCTTTCGGTGTGGTCCAGGTCAACCTTGACCACCAGCACGCCGAGGATCTTTTCGCCGTTACGCACGGCGGCAGCGAAGAAATAGCCACGCTTGGCCGAGGTTGTGCCCAAACCGAAAAAGCGCCCAAGCCGCCCGGCCATGGCTTCGCTGAAATACGGCCGGAAGGAAAAATTACGCCCGACGAAACTGTCGTGTTTGTCCCAGTTGGACGCGGCCAGGGTCTTGCCCGTGGTGTCCATCAGGTACATGACTTCGGCGCCGGTCTGGGCGCTGATATTTTTCAACAAGCGATTGGCGTTGCCCTGAGTGACGCCATCGTCGGGCGCGCCGAGGACGGCTCGCAGGGCCGGCAGATCGCCGAGGATCTGCGGCAACACTTCATAACGGTGCAGGGTGCCCAGCAAGTTGGCGACGTAAAGGTCGAGCGTCTGACGGTTCTGCCCGGCCAGTTCGCTGCGGTAGTAACGTTCGGCCAGGTGCTCCAGCGGCCACAGCAATGGCGCCAGGCACAGCGCGAGCAGGGCCAGGCTGCGCCAGCGGGGTCTGCGGGGGAGGGTTGGAGTCATGAGCATCGAGCGCCTGTGGGTACAGGCGCATTATGCCTAGGCTTGCGGGCGCAGTCTGCGCGCCGTGGGTCAGGCACGCCTGTGCGGCGAAGATTCAGACGGTGTTTCAGGAAAAAACGTCAGCGTCCTTGAAGAACGCGGCGGCCTGATCTTTATGGGACAGTTTCGGTGCTTCGTCCAGTTGCCAATCGATTGCCAGATCCGGATCGTTCCAGCGAATGCTGCGCTCGGCGGACGGGGTGTAGTAGTCGGTGGTTTTGTAGAGGAATTCGGCGAACTCGCTCAGCACCACGAAACCGTGGGCGAAACCCTCCGGGACCCACATTTGACGATGGTTCTCGGCAGACAGACGCACGGCCACCCACTTGCCGAAATGTGGTGAACTGCGGCGAATGTCCACCGCCACGTCGAGTACTTCACCGGCTGTGACGCGAACCAGTTTGCCCTGAGTGTTTTCCAGTTGGTAATGCAGGCCGCGCAATACGCCTTTTTGCGAGCGGGAATGATTGTCTTGAACGAAATTCGTCTCCAGGCCAGTCATTTCTTTGAAAGCCTTGGCATTGAAGCTTTCATAGAAGAAACCGCGCTCGTCACCAAATACCTTGGGTTCGATGATCAGAACACCGGGCAGGTCGGTGGTGACTACTTTCATGGTCTTTCTCCAGCAATAGGTGTAGATGGGTGCCATTCTTGCGCAAAGTGGCGGCCGGTGCGAGGGGCGCGATTGTTCAGGCGATAAAATCCTCGAAGTCGCGGAGGTTGATCAATAGAAGGGCTATCAATCTCCAGGCGCCGCATTGTCATGGTGTTCGTTTCTACCTTGAAAGGTTCGTGTATCCGTACGGGTCATAGGTTGGGGTCAAGGTCAGCGGAAGGCAATCCGAGATTGGCGTAGGAAAGTTCAATAGAGACTTGAAGGGGGGTTGCGTATCGCCCCAAGCAGTGGCGATATAAGCGCCTAATAAAACTTCAGGGGTCGTTGTATGCCGCTCGCCACGTTGATTCATCGCGCCAGTTTGCCCAGCCCGCAAGTGTCTGCGGAGCAAGCGCTTGAGCTGCTGAAGGGACATTACGGGCTGAGTGGAAGGTTGCAGGCCCTTGGTAGCCAGCAAGATCTTAACTTTCGGGTCGACAGCGATCAGGGGCGTTTTGTCCTGAAAATCTGCCGTGGCGATTACTCGGCGCAGGAGCTGCACGCCCAGCACGCCGGGCTCAAGCATTTGGGTGAACACCCTGATGTGCATGTGCCAAGAGTTATTCCCGCAAAAAACGGTGCAGACCTTCTCTCCCTGGAAGTCGGCGGCCAACCGGTGCATGTGCGCCTGCTCGATTACATCGAAGGCCAGTCGCTCACACACCTGGATCATCTGCCCGGTTCAGTGGTGGCCGGCTTCGGTCGGCTCTGCGGTGAAATGGATCTGGCCCTGGCCGGTTTCGACCATCCGGGCCTTGAGCGCACCCTTCAATGGGACGCCCGTCACGCCAACGCGCTGATCGCGCATTTGCTGCCGGTCATCAACGACGACCAGCAACGTCGGCTGATTGCCGATGCGGCCGAACAGGCCGAGCGTCATTTGCAGCCGCTTGTGGATAAGCTGCCGGTGCAAGCCATTCACATGGATATCACAGACGACAACGTGGTTTGGCAGCGAGATTCGCAACGCCAGTGGCAATTGCAGGGTGTGATCGATTTCGGCGACCTGGTTCGTACCTGGCGCATTACTGATCTGTCGGTGACGTGTGCGGCGCTGCTGCACCATGCCGATGGCGATCCGTTCTATATTTTGCCGGCGGTTCAGGCCTATCACGCTGTCAATCCGCTCACGCAGGAAGAGCTACTGGCGCTCTGGCCGTTGATCGTCGCCCGTGCGGCGGTGTTGGTGCTTAGCGGCGAGCAGCAGGTCAGCATCGATCCTGGCAACGCGTACAGCCGCGACAACCTCACCCACGAGTGGGAGATTTTCCGCGTCGCTACATCGGTGCCGTTGGCGTTGATGGAAGCGGCAATCCTGACCTCGGTCGGCCAGAACCTGCCGAGCATCGGCAGCGAAGGCTTTGCGCCGCTGCTGCCGAGCCTGGTAGGGCGTGAGTTTGCGTTGATCGATTTGGGCGTGCTAAGTCCGCATTTTGAGGCCGGCAACTGGGAGCAGGAGGGGATCGATCAGCGTCTGCTGACTGAAGCTGCCGCGGCTCATGGTCTGGCAGCCAGTCGTTATGGGCAATATCGCTTGTCCCGCACCCGGCCGGACAGCGGCACTGAGCCGGACACTTGCCCATTGCACGTCGAATTGCGAGTGCCCCACGGCACGGCGGTCGAATCGCCGTTTGCCGGGGTGGTGCATCAGCCGGCAGCAGGTGTGCTGCAACTGGATGGCCCGCAACTTAGCGTGCGGTTGTGGGGCGTGACCCCGTCGCTGCACACGGGCGCAGCGCTGGTCAAAGGCCAGGTGCTGGGTTCGATCAGCGGGCCGTTGATTGTGCAGTTGTGCCGGGGCGCTTCGTTCACGGCGCCGTTGTTTTGCACGCCGTCTCGCGCAGCGGCCTGGCAGGCGTTGTGCCCGTCACCGGCAACTCTGCTTGGGTTGGCCTGTGACGCTGAAGAAGAACTCGATTCGCAGACGTTGCTGGCGCGCCGTGACGCCAGTTTCGCCCGTACCCAGAAGCACTATTACGTAGACCCGCCGCGCATCGAACGTGGCTGGCGCAATCACCTGATCGACATGCAGGGCCGCTCCTACCTCGACATGCTCAACAACGTCGCGGTGCTGGGCCACGGTCATCCGCGCATGGCTGCTGTCGCCAGTCGTCAGTGGTCGCTGCTCAACACCAACTCGCGCTTCAACTACGCGGCGATTGCCGAGTTCTCCGAACGTTTGCTGAAACTGTCGCCGGACTCCATGGACCGGGTGTTTCTGGTCAACAGTGGCAGCGAGGCCAATGACCTGGCAATCCGTTTGGCTTGGGCCTACAGCGGCGGTCGCGACATGCTCAGCGTGCTGGAGGCCTATCACGGTTGGACAGTAGGCGCGGACGCGGTCTCGACTTCGATCGCCGATAACCCGAAGGCCTTGAGCAGCCGTCCGGACTGGGTGCATCCGGTCACCGCGCCGAACACCTATCGCGGCGAATTCCGTGGGCCGGATAGCGCGCCGGACTACGTGCGCAGCGTCGAACACAACCTGGCGAAAATCGCCGAGCAGAAGCGCCAGCTGGCCGGTTTCATCTGCGAACCGGTGTACGGCAATGCCGGTGGTATCTCGCTGCCACCAGGGTATTTGAAGCAGGTTTATGCGCTGGTTCGTGCCCAGGGCGGTGTGTGTATTGCTGACGAAGTGCAGGTCGGTTACGGCCGCATGGGCAACTTTTTCTGGGGCTTCGAAGAGCAAGGCGTGGTGCCGGACATCATCACCATGGCCAAAGGCATGGGCAACGGCCAACCGTTGGGCGCGGTGATCACCCGTCGGGAAATCGCCGAAGCACTGGAAGCCGAGGGTTACTTCTTCTCGTCGGCTGGTGGCAGCCCGGTCAGTTGCCAGATCGGCATGGCAGTGCTGGATGTGATGGAGGAAGAAAAGCTGTGGGGAAACGCCCAGGTCGTTGGCGGGTATTTCAAGGAACGGCTTGAAGCGCTGATCGATATTCATCCGCTGGTGGGCGCGGTGCATGGTTCCGGCTTCTATCTGGGCGTCGAGTTGGTCCGCAATCGCGAAACCCTGGAACCGGCGACCGAAGAAACCACGGCGCTGTGTGATCGGTTGCGCGAGCTGGGGATCTTCATGCAGCCGACCGGCGATTACCTGAACATCCTCAAGATCAAACCGCCGATGGTGACCTCGCGTCAGAGCGTGGATTTCTTTGTGGACATGCTTTCCAAAGTTTTGGGCGAGGGGCTCTAGACACTGATCGTTCCCACGCTCTGCGTGGGAATGCCTCACTGGACGCTCCGCGTCCGCTCTTGGGACGCGGAGCGTCCCCGGCTGCATTCCCACGCGGAGCGTGGGAACGATCAGTGAAGGGTGATAAACATCGATTGTTATCGGGTTAAATTGAGATATTTTCGACAGATTGATTATTTGTCGCTTTAAAAGACGATTTTTATCGGTTATAAAGTCGCCACTGCCCCGGTGTGGACCCACCACGCCCGGTGCTTCCCATTTCTGTCATTGGTCGATGCCACACTCGACCCTCAAGCAATTGCCCCGGAGATGATTCATGAGCCGCATCGTTACCGTCGCCGCCACCCAGATGGCCTGTTCCTGGGATCTTGAAGCCAACATCGAGACCGCTGAGAGGCTGGTCCGTGAGGCCGCGGCGAAAGGCGCGCAGATCATCCTGATCCAGGAACTGTTCGAGGCTCCGTACTTCTGCCAGAAGCCGAACCCGGATTACCTGCAGCTGGCCACGACCGTTGAAGACAACGTCGCCATCAAGCACTTCCAGAAAGTTGCCAAAGAACTGCAAGTCGTTTTGCCGATCAGCTTCTACGAACTGGCGGGCCGCGCGCGTTTCAACAGCATCGCGATTATCGATGCCGACGGCAGCAACCTCGGGATTTATCGTAAAAGCCATATCCCGGACGGCCCTGGTTACCACGAAAAGTACTACTTCAATCCGGGCGATACCGGCTTCAAAGTCTGGAACACCCGTTACGCGAAAATCGGCGTGGGCATCTGCTGGGACCAGTGGTTCCCGGAATGCGCTCGCAGCATGGCGTTGCTGGGCGCGGAAATCCTGTTCTACCCGACCGCGATCGGCAGCGAGCCACACGACAAGACCATTTCGTCCCGTGATCACTGGCAGCGCGTGCAACAAGGCCATGCCGGCGCCAACCTGATGCCGCTGATCGCCAGCAACCGCATCGGTAACGAAGAGCAGGACGGCTACGACATTACGTTCTACGGCTCGTCGTTCATTGCCAACCAGTTCGGCGAGAAGGTTCAAGAGCTCAATGAAACCGAAGAAGGTGTGCTGGTTCAGAGCTTCGACCTGGTTGAACTGGAGCACATCCGCAGCGCGTGGGGTTCGTTCCGTGATCGTCGCCCGAACCTGTATGGCACACTAAAGACCCTCGACGGATCCCTGGAGTCCTGATCGCTATGACCACTTTGCACAGCACGCCGCGCGCCGACGGCTTTTACATGCCGGCCGAATGGGCGCCGCAAACCCAGACCTGGATGATCTGGCCCGAGCGTCCGGACAACTGGCGCCTGGGTGGCAAACCGGCGCAAGCCGCGCACGTCGCGGTGGCCAAAGCCATTGCACGTTTCGAACCGGTGACCGTGGCGGTTTCCGCCGGCCAATACGAAAACGCCCGTGCCCGTCTGGACGTGCCGAATATTCGTGTGGTGGAAATGTCCAGCGACGACGCCTGGGTTCGCGACACCGGCCCGACGTTCGTCATCAATAACAGTGGCGAAGTCCGTGGTGTGAATTGGGACTTCAACTCGTGGGGCGGTTTCGACGGGGGGCTGTATTCGCCGTGGAATCGCGATTCCCAGGTGGGCGGTAAGATCCTCGAGATCGAGCGCAGTCAGCGCTACCGCACCGAGGGCTTTGTGCTTGAAGGCGGTTCGATCCACGTTGATGGCGAAGGCACGCTGATCACCACCGAAGAATGCCTGCTTAACCGCAATCGCAATCCGCACATGAACCGTGCAGAAATCGAAGCGGTGCTCAGCGCGAATCTGGCTGTGGATAAAATCATCTGGCTGCCGGACGGTTTGTTCAACGACGAAACCGACGGTCATGTGGATAACTTCTGCTGCTACGTGCGTCCGGGCGAAGTGTTGCTGGCCTGGACCGATGACCCGCAGGACCCGAACTACCCGCGCTGCCAGGCGGCGATGAAAGTGCTGGAAAGCAGCACCGACGCCAAGGGTCGCCCATTCACGGTGCACAAGATGCCGATTCCGGGGCCGCTGTATGCGACCGAAGAAGAGTGCGCGGGTGTTGATCCGGTGGACGGGACTCAGGAACGTAATCCGACCGTGCGTCTGGCCGGTTCCTACGTGAACTTTCTGATCGTGAATGGCGGCATCATCGCGCCGAGCTTCGACGATCCGTTGGATGGCCCGGCAAAAGAGATTTTGCAGGCACTGTTCCCGCAGCACGAAGTGGTGATGGTGCCCGGCCGCGAACTGTTACTGGGAGGCGGTAACATCCACTGCCTTACCCAACAACAGCCAGCACCGCACAAGGAGTGAGTGGGGTTGTAACAGCTTGAGTTGGTTGCAAAATAATTCAGGCAAACGTTTTCACTCATGGTTTAGCAGAAAGCCCGCAGCCCTACAGGACTGCGGGCTTTTTTGTATCCGCTTGTCGACAGTTGCGAAACCTTGGCACAGCTCTTGTATCGCTCATGGTGCAAAACAGGGAGGGGGGAGAACTGCGATGTTCTGTCATAAACCTTGGATAAGTTAGCCGCTCACAAACCAGGAGAGAGCGCGGAAATGAACGCCGAAATGAATGTTGTGAGCGAGCGGGCGTTGCATCCCCTGGCAGTAAACAGCGAATCGCTCCAGGTCCTGGCGCACTGGTTGAAGTCCAATGGAACGCGTCAGATCAGAGAACCTGATCCGCGCCGGATGATGATCGAACGCTACCCCGCTGGTTTATTCAGCGAAGCGGAGCTGGAAGCGTTGTGGGATGTGATGGAAGGATAAGAAGAAAAAACAACGGATTGGTAAAAGCGCTGCCGGGATGGCGGCGCTTTTTTTATGGGCGAAGGTTTTGTGCCCATGATCGTTCCCACGCTCCGCGTGGGAATGCCTCACCGGACGCTCTGCGTCCGCTCTTGAGACGCAGAGCGTCTCAGGCTGCATTCCCACGCGGAGCGTGGGAACGATCTAGTCGTGGGGGCGGTGTTTTTTAGAAGCTGTAGGTGCCAGTCACGACCAGACTGCGCGGTTCACCCGGCTGAATCTGCGCCGCGCTGGTGGCCGACGAGTAG
Source organism: Pseudomonas sp. Irchel s3h14 (assembly GCF_900187425.1). Classification (GTDB taxonomy): domain Bacteria; phylum Pseudomonadota; class Gammaproteobacteria; order Pseudomonadales; family Pseudomonadaceae; genus Aquipseudomonas. The sequence goes on along the minus strand of NZ_FYDJ01000002.1, from coordinate 491,052 downwards.
TAGGTCTTGTCGCTGATGTTGTTCAGCGCCGCGCGCAAATCCCAATCCTTCTGCCGGAACCCGGCCAATGCATCCCAACGACCGTAACCCGGCAGGACGGTGGTGTTGAGGTTGTCGGCATAACGCTGGCCTACCAGGGTCAGACCGGTTTCGGCGTACCAGCCCATTTCCGGTTTCCAGGTCAGGAACAGGCTGCCGTTATGCTTGGCCACGTTGCTGATGCGTTTGCCTTCAAAGCCGTTGTTGTCCTTCTCGACCGTCGCGTCCTGCACACCCACGCCACCACGCACGTACCAGTTGCCAGCGATCTTGCCGGTTCCGGTCAGCTCGATCCCGCGGGAACGTTGCAGGCCGGTCATCAAGGTGACGGTCGGATCGTTCGGGTCGCTGGTACGGCGGTTGTAGAGTTCCAGTTCGTAGATCGCCAACGTGGTACTCAGGCGGTCATCGAGCCAGTCGCTCTTCACGCCGATTTCCTTTTGCTTGGTCAGTTCGGGGCTCAGGTCGTTGCTGTTGCCGGCAGCGCCCGGGGTGATACCGATCAAACCACCGCCGACCGGGGAAAACGTCTTGGTCCAGGAGGCGTAGAAGGAATGATTCTGCAGCGGCGTCCACACCAGTCCTACACGCGGACTGGTGCTATGGCTGTCACGATCTTCGGAAATGTCCCGCAGCTTGTTGGACGACTCGATGTCGAAGGTGTCGTAACGCAAGCCGGCCAGCAGTTGCCATTGATCGTTCAGACGCAGTTGATCCTGCACGTACACCGCACGGCTTTCGACTTCGGTGTGAGTGCTGCTGGAAACCTGCATCCGCCCGGTATGGCGCAAATTGCGGTCGGGGTTGTACAGGTCCAGTGCCGGTACAGGCTCAGTCCCGCGTCCGGTGGCTGCGTTGTACAACGTAGGGTCGCGCCGCTGGCTGCCGATTTCGATGCCGGTCAGCAAACGATGCTCAAGGCCGAACGTGTCGAAACCGCCTTCCAGTTCGACGTTGTTGTAGACGTTGCGGGTGGTCAGGTCCTGTTGCCAGTGCTGGCGCGTGACCTTGTTGGTCGCCGGGGTATAACCCGTCAGGTAGGTGTTGTCGAAATCGCTGTTGAGCTTGAACACGCCCAGGGTGTGGCGCAGTTGCCAGTTGTCGCTGAGCTCATAACTGAGTTTCGAGCGCAGGGATTGCGACTTGTCGTCGATGAAATCGTGTTCGCTGCCGTAGGTCGTATCCCGTCCTACGTCCGCCGGGCGTCCGTTTACACCGGGGATACCGCGATCCGGCGTACGGTTGTAGCGGCTGTATTCGTACTGCACCAGCCAGTTCAGGTCTGGCGTCAGTTGCCAGCTCATCGAGGGAGCGAACAGTTGGCGATTGCCGCTCACGCCGTCGCGGAAGCTGTTTTGATCCATGTTGCCCATGTTCAGGCGCAGGCTGATGTTCTCGCTCGGGTCGGTGCTGAGGTCGGCGTAGAGGCTGCGCAAATCGTCGCTGCCGCCCTGGGCCTCGAGGGTCGAGCGGCGACCGAATTCAGGCAGCTTGCTGACCCGATTGACGATCCCGCCCTGACTGCCACGACCATACAAAACAGCGGCCGGGCCTTTGAGGACTTCGATGCGTTCGATGTTGTGCAAATCGCGTACGTATTGGCTGTCGTCGCGAATGCCGTCGAGGTAGAAGTCGTTGCTGGCGTCGAAACCGCGGATGCGCAGGCTGTCGAAGCGAGTGTCGGCGCCGCTGCTGACGTTGGGGATGCCGCTCAGCGCGGTGCCCAGATCGTTGGTGCCGTAATCCATGACGTTCGCGGTTTTAATTGAGTCGATGGCTTGTGGAACGTAGCGCACCGGCGTGGCGGTGCGGGTCGCGGTGCTGGTTTCCTTCACACGCGGGTCATCGGTTTCAGCTTCGGCGCTGATCGACGTTTCGGGTAAAACGGTGGGGGCGGCGCAGGCAAAACCGGCAGAGAGAAATGCAGAAAGCCCAAGGGTGACGGGCGTAAGGCGAAAGGGGGCAGGCATCTGAAGCGCATCCGAAAGGGTGGAGTAATTCGAGGGTGCGAATGGTAATGCTTGCTATTTACTTCTGTTAATTATTCTTGAAAGGTTCCGTGTTTTGATTATTTCTAATTGTGTCGAGATGGTTACAGTGGGGTCGTGAGGCCATTCGACCGATTCATGAAACAGACTGAAAGCCATTGCAGCGTTTTTCAGAAACGGGCGGAGGACTAATCTGCCGGCATCTCGTTTTCCTACGCTTTTGCCGGAGCCTTCCCATGATCCTTCACTACATTTACGACCCGTTATGCGGCTGGTGCTATGGCGCAAAACCGCTGGTGCAAGCCGCTCAGGCTGTGTTGCCAGTGATCGCCCACGGCGGCGGCATGATGACCGGCGCCAACCGCCAGACCGTCTCGCCACAACTACGCAACTACGTGATGCCCCATGACCGGCGCATTGCCGAGTACACCGGTCAGCCGTTCGGCGAGGCGTATTTCGAAGGATTGCTGCGCGATGAGACGGCGGTTTTCGATTCCGCACCGCCGATTGCCGCGGTGCTGGCAGCCGAGCAGATCGCCGGCCGCGGACTGGAGTTACTGGGGCGTTTGCAGAGTGCTCACTACGAGGAAGGTCGACGCATTGCCGATGAATCTGTGCTGTTAGAACTCGCGACAGACATCGGTCTGGAACCTCAAGCGTTCCAGGCTGCTTTCAAAGCAGCTGAAACCGATCGCCACATCAAGGACAGTCGAGCATTCCTGGCCGAAGTCGGCGGCCAGGGTTTCCCGACCTTCGCCCTGGAACACAACGGCCAATTTACCCTGATCGATATCAGCCCGTGGCTCGGCAAGCCGCAAGCCTTCGCGGCATGGCTGAGTCAGTCGCTTCCCGCACAAGCGTCATCATCGGAGCTTCAAGCCTGTGGCCTGAGCGGCTGCGCCGATTGACGTCGACAAGTGATTTCTTAGACGTTTTTCGCCTGTTTACAGACGATTCATGAAATTGACACATCGTTAAGGGCGCGGCTAGGATTCGCCCCACGCCTGTGGCTAACCGCCATGACTCATAAAATAACAAAAAGGCCCGCCACGATTTCTTCGTGCGCGGGCCTTTTTGTTTGGGGTGAAAAAAGAGTGCGATAGCGCCGTTTCAGCCGTTCGACGCAGCGCGTATCAACCGATCATAAGGAAAAGAACAAAATGTTGAACACGCGAATCAGCCTGATCGCTCTGGGGATGTTGAGTGCTACACAGGTCATGGCTAACGACCAGGCCGAGTCCAAGGGTTTTGTTGAAGACAGCAGCCTCAAAGTGCTGCTGCGCAATGCCTACATCAATCGTGACAAAAAAGACGGCAATGACGACCAGCGTGAATGGGGTCAGGCTGCCATCGGCACCTACACCTCGGGCTTCACCCAAGGTACCGTCGGCGTGGGCGTTGATGCCTTCGGTCTGTACGGCTTGCGTCTGGACCGTGGTAGCCACAGCGGCGGCCAAGGCATCGACTTCTTCAAGGAAGGCGACAGCGGTAACCCGGCCGGCGATCTGGCCAAAGCCGGTGGCGCGGTAAAATTCCGCCTGTCCAGCACCGTTCTGACGTACGGCGACCAGATGCCGGCCCTGCCGGTGTTGAGCTACGACAACGGGCGTCTGCTGCCAGAAAGCTACACCGGCACGCTGATCACCTCCAGGGAGATCAAAGGCCTGGAGCTGAACGCCGGTCGCTTCACCGCCGAATCGCGCAAAAGCGCTGAAGGCCATGACAGCGGCGGCCTGAAGTCGATCAACGTGTTGGGCGGTAGTTACCAGTTCACCGAACAGTTCAAGGCTGCGCTGTACGCCTCCGACGTCGAAGACGTGCTGAAGAAGCAATACGTGAACGCCAACTACGTGTTCCCGATCGACAAGGATCAGTCCCTGACCCTGGACTTCAACGGCTACCGCACCAAGTTGGAAGATTCCTACGTCCGCGACAGCGGTGCGACCGGCGACGACAACAAAATCTGGAGCCTGGCCGCCACATTCGCCACCGGCGCGCACTCGTTCACGCTCGCCCACCAGCGCAGCACCGGCGACAGCAACCTGGGCTACGCCTACGGCGGCTACCAGAAAGATCAAGGTCGCGTCGGCGACGGCGGCAACACTATCTACCTGGCGAACTCCTACTGGTCCGACTTCAACGCCGAAGACGAACGCAGCTGGCAGCTGGGCTACGGCCTCGACTTCAGCACCTTCGGTATTCCAGGCCTGAGCTACAACTTCGCTTACGTGCGCGGCGACAACATCACCACCTCCACCAGCGAAGGCGGTACCGAGCGCGAAATCTTCAACCAGTTCAAGTACGTCGTGCAAAGCGGCCCGGCCAAAGACCTGAGCGTGAAACTGCGCAGCTCGATCCTGCGTGTCTCGCAGAAATCGAGTGAGTACAACTCCAGCGGTAACGAAGTGCGTGTGTTCGTGGATTATCCGATCAACATTTTCTGATGATCGGTTGCACCATCGAGGCCTGATGCAAGGCTGAGAAAGGAAAAGCCCCGACTGGTTTGGGGCTTTTTTTGTGGGCGCTGTTGCGGGTTTCAGTGTGTGAGGGGCTCAGTGAGATTGTCCAGTTTCGAAACGGTTTTGTGCAAAAAGCCAGATTTGTGATCGTTTTTGAGCAAGTAAAATCGTTTTTATGCGTTTTTGGTTAGTTCGACGGTGTCCAATTCAATGCTCACTGGCGAGCGGTTGCAGGCGCCAGAACCTATAGGCGGTAAGTATGTCGACGCCATCAACGCCGATTTGATGGTGGCGGCTTCACCCGAAGAGGCGGTGAAGGTGCCGCTATGGCGAGTGAATGACAACCTGCCTGGAACGAGCTACTTCTGCCCAATCGTCGTCAAGACTGCAGCAGTCATGTCAGCAGCGGACCTCGATGTGCCTCACCTCTTTGTTATCACCGACGACTCTGCTGAGCGGCGTCTTTATGACAGCGTGCTGAATCAGGTTTCAAAACCGCTCATGCAGGGCATACGAGACCAGGTAACATTCGCCAGTACTCGTACGCAATACCCTGACGGTGTGGTCTCGAATATTGAATTCACAGGCCAGGATCAAGCCCGCCCGGTGTGGCGCTATCCGAACCTGGGGCCACACGTTGTTTTCATGTCTAACGTCATTCGCCGCACCATCACCGAACAGATGCGTGAAGAGTCGCGGTATTTACGAAGTCACATAAGGGCCAGACAGGCAATCAAGGAGGTCGTTGAGATGCCTGATCAACAGGCTGATCGGCTCTTGCGATCCATAGAGCAGAACGAAGGGACGCTGAGCAACGTATTGGCAAAGGAAATGCCTGTGCTGGCAAGGCCGGATATTTGGGCCGCCATTATCGAAGCTGTGGCTCAGTCGGTTCGGGGGGAGGAGCCGATAGACAGTAGCGTGAGTGATCGATACCACCCGAAACAGCCAGTGGGTCGATGACCGACTTACGCAAAAAGCCCCGATTGATTTGGGGCTTTTTTATGCGCGCGGCTTGGGTCTACGTGACGACGTCACGGGTTGCGATTGTTACCCGGTGCATCGAGCACCTTCGCTACGTCATCGATGATCGCCTTACTCATATCCTGCAAAAAATGCGACGCCCAGGCATGTCGGTCGGTGTCACGAACCATGGCAGCGTCTGATGCAAGGAGTTTGGCGATGTGGAGCAGGTCGGAGGCGTGGGAGAGGGCCTGGATGACCGGGACACCGGCGTTGATGCGGAACAGCGGTTGGTTGTCGTGGTAGGAGAAAGGGGTGAGGCCGATGGTTTTCAGGTCTTGGGGGTTGGTCATTGGGCACCTCCGGTTTTTGGGCGGTGGTGGGCGTGACCCGGTGTAGCAATAGCGAAAATTTTGAATGGATTGCGGGCATGCATAAGGAGAACTCCGGCTGGTTTCTGCATCGAATTCGAGTTCTCAGGCCCGGTCGCTGAATTGGCAGCGACGGGTTGAAGGTAGCTTGAGAGCGGTGGATGCGCAATCGTGGCTAGGTGGTGGCGTGGGTTGAAGGTTTTAGTGATTTTTATGGCTGGGCAATAATTATTAGTCAGCCATAATTTTCATAATTTGAAGAAGGCGTGCTGATTGCCTTGCCGACTTGCTGAAGGAGATATCAGGAATGGACATTGAATTGGATAAGTTTCAAAAGGATTTGCTGGAATCTGTACGCGAAATGAATGAGAGCCAAGCGCTTCCAATCGCTGAGGGGAGGCCGTTAACGAAGGAACGCATCGACTCGCGTATGTCGTCTCCAGCGACACGTTCTAATAACGTGTCGCTGAAAGTGAAAAAAAGCGACACGTAACAAGACGGACTACATCAGAAGGGGCTGAGTCCTACTGCAAAATCACACAACGTCTAGCAGGCGTTAGCTTGTGAAATTACGATCTGAGGCAAAGCCCCGGCATCGTTGGATGGCAACGTAAAAGTCGTTCGAAAGCCGAGTTTATCCAGCATGTCCATCATTGCATCGATCGTAAATTTCTCGATCTTGCCAGTGGTGAGTTCTGAGACGCGTGATTGGGTCACGTTCAACCTGGCTGCCGCCTCACTTTGTCTGAGGCCCAGGGTTTTGATGCAGTCAGTGATGAATATCGATAGCTCCATCTTCAGCGCTTTTTTGCTAGCGACTTCGCTGTGATGCGTGGCATGGAATGGGCTGTCGAAATATTGAACTGCCATTAACGTCTCCCTCCTTTGAGTTATCTAAAATTTACGATAAATGCAGGCTAGTCGATTGATCGTTTTTGATGCAAACGTATTGTGTCTGCGAGACATAACTCATTACACCGCGTAACTAATGATGTTCCCGCCCCCACCTTTATCCCCTCCAGCCAACCCCATACATTGAACTCCAACGCCTACCCATTCATTCCGAAGGGAAGGTCACTGGAGATTCCTCATGCCTTTCGTAAGCGTACGCATCACCCGCGATGGCGTTACCTCTGAGCAGAAAGCTCAGGTGATCGCCGAAATCACTGAAACCCTGGAACGCGTCCTCAACAAGGATCCGCACCTGACCCACATCGTGATCGAAGAAGTCGACACCGATAACTGGGGCTACGCCGGCATCACCACCACCCAGTACCGCAAGCAGCTGGCTGAGGCGGAGGGGCAGTCATGACCGCGTCGGTCTCCATCGATTTCATCTCCGACGTGGTGTGCCCGTGGTGCGCGTTGGGCGCGACGGCGCTGGAGCAGGCCATCGAAAACGTGGCCGGTGAAATCTCGGTTGAGCTGACCTACAAGCCCTTCGAGTTGAACCCGGACATGCCGGCAGTCGGCGAAAAAGCGGTCGAGCATTTGATGCGCAAGTATGGGCGCAGCGCCGAAGACGTTGCCGCCGGCAAAGCGATGCAGATCGCTCGCGGTGAGGCCATTGGCTTCAAGTTCGATCTGGAGAAGCGCAGCCACTTCTACAACACGTTTGATGCTCACCGGTTGTTGATGTGGGCGTTGCAGGAAGGGCGGCAGGTCGCACTCAAGAAAATCCTGCTGCGCGCTTATTTCACCGACGGCCAGAACCCGAGCGATCGCGAGACGCTGGTGGGTCTGGCTGCTGAAGCGGGACTGGATGCGGCGGCTGCTCAAGAGGTGTTGGTGTCCGGCGCGTTCGCCAAAGAAGTGCGAGAGCTTGAAGAGTTTTACCGCCAGCGCGGTATCAATTCGGTTCCGGCCATGGTGCTTAACGGTCGTCACCTGGTGTCCGGCTCGCAGTCGGTCGAGTACTACGAACAGATGTTGAGACAAATGGCGAAGGCCCCCGCCGAAGCCTGATTACTTATTTTTTCAAACCATCATTTATTAGTTGAGGTTCATCATGAGCAATTCGAAAAAAGTCATCGTTATTACTGGCGCCTCCCAAGGTCTCGGCGCAGGCATGGTCAAGGCGTTCCGTGATCTGGATTACAAAGTTGTCGCCACTTCGCGTTCGATCAAACCGTCCACCGACCCGGACATCCTCACCGTGGCGGGCGACATCGGCAACCCGGAAGTCGCCCAGCAAGTCATCCGTGAAGCCATCGCACGTTTCGGCCGCATCGACACCCTGGTCAACAACGCCGGGATCTTCGTTGCCAAACCGTTTACTGCGTACACTGCGGAAGACTACGCCAACGTGCTGTCGGTGAACCTGAACGGCTTCTTCTACATCACCCAACTCGCGATCACCGAGATGGAAAAGCAAGGCAGAGGCCACGTCGTCAACATCACCACCAGCCTGGTGGACCACGCCATCGACGGCGTGCCGTCGGTACTGGCGTCGTTGACCAAAGGTGGCCTGAACGCGGCGACCAAATCCCTGGCCATCGAGTACGCCAAGCGCGGTATTCGTGTGAACGCGGTCAGCCCCGGCATCATCAAGACCCCGATGCATGGCGAGGAAACTCATGAAGCGCTGGGCAATCTGCACCCGATCGGGCACATGGGCGAGATCAGCGACATTGCTCAGGCGGTCGTGTATCTGGACAGCGCCAACTTTGTCACCGGCGAGATCCTGCACGTTGATGGTGGGCAGAGCGCGGGTCACTAAGACCTGACTTTCCAAATCCCGGAAACAACAAAGCCCTCGTATTTCTACGAGGGCTTTGTTTTGTATGGTGCCGGCACCAGACGAACGGTATGTTTCGGCGAGAGTAGGTTTTTCGGGCATCTGGAGTTCGCTGGAAAATTCGGCGTACCCCAACTAGTAACTATAAACAAATCAGCTAGTTATGGCGTTCGGTGGAATCGAACTCGGGATTTTTTAGATGTCAGCACGTTGTCGGTCTGCAAGTAATTCAGAGCCGCATACGGAATGGTAAACCTCCCGAATTCGAACGTTGTTGATCATCCCCTCCGTCGAGAATAGGTAGGAATCCGCCAAAAGCTGCCGTGGCGACAGGCAGCAGACGGCCAGAAGCGGTCATTAGGGCTCTGTACGAAACCAACTATCGTAGACACCGCAACGAGCATGCGAGTGTGACCATGGCTGAAAAGCTTCCCGCCAGCTTGTCGTAGCGGGTGCCGATGCGGCGGTTTTCCTTCAGTCAGCCGAACATCCGCTCAGTGATATTGCGCTGCATGTTCTTGGGTTTGTCGAACAGGCGCGGCAAGCCAGGTCTGGGTTTACGCTTCATGCTCCGTAGCGGAATGACCGGATGCATCCGGTAGCGGTCGCAGTATTGCCGTAATGCCTCGGCGTCGTAGCCTTTATCGGCGAGCAGCCACCTGCACCGCTTTCTTGGTCGACCGCGCGGAGTGGGCAGACTCGCCCCGTCTAGAAGAGGTTGTGCGTAGTTGATGTCGCTGGCGCTGCCGCCGGAAAGGAGGAAGCGGAGGGGGACGCCGTTGGCGTCACACAGCATGTGAATTTTGGTCGTCAAACCACCACGGCTACGGCCTATAGCGTGATCGTCAGGCTCATCAGGCCCCCTTTTTTGCCGGCCCCAGCAGAGGAACGGGATGCACGTACCGCTGTGGAATCGATCATCCAGGTCTTCAAATCGATCTGCCCGTTTTCATTGAGCTTGAGCTGCAATCGCTTGAGCATCTGATCGAATACCCGTTGGTTTCGCCAGTCACGAAAGCGCTGATAGACGCTGGACCAGGGACCGAGCTCATCTAGCATATCGCGCCACGGCGCACCTTAGCAGAGCACCCAAAGGATCCCGTTGAGCATTTTTCTGTCGTCACGACGAGGCCGGCCCCTTCGGGTGGGGCCAACGAACAGATCAGCAACGATGTCCCATGCTTTGTCCGAGAGGTTGTATCGACTGGCCATCACAGGACTCCTTTCCTTGGGTGCCGCGCGACTCTATGCAAAATCGGGCATTGCGGGGGCTTTGTACCGTTTCGATGGTTCACGTACAGAACCTAATACGAGGGTTCGCAGCTCAAGCGCCCTTGTGGATCCAGGCGTGAAATCTGTAATATCACATTACTGGCACTCACTGCCGAGTGACCAACTGCCATGGAGAAAGGAATGTTCGGCTTCCTCAAGGTTATCGTAGGCGCAGGGGGAACATTCGCAGCCCTGGGAGCTGCCATGTTTTACTCGATGTACGCTGGTTGGTTTAAGTCTGAATTGCTCAAGGTCTTGCCAGCCGAATCCATCTACAAGCTGTTTCTATACTCTCTCGGCAGTTGTGTCCTCTGTTTTGTTTTGTTAATTGCTTTGCAAGCTTTCAGCAGAAAGCCGACAATTTCTGCATCGTCAGATAACAACTCCACTACTATCGTATCTACAGGTCGCGGCAATGTGACCGCACATAAGCCATGAGCCTGTTCACACCAAACATTGACGCTCAGGCAACGAACGGTGGTTTAACAGTAGTCAGCACCGGAAGCGGGCCTATCACGGTAGCACCAACCCCCGCTGCTATTTCATCACTGCTTAACCCCCTTTTGTTGAAAATTGTGTCGACTCACACTCCTTATGATGAGATCGCTGACGTCGAGATGGACTACCGTGGGGTCGATGAAAAAATCGAGCACAATAGAGTGTCGGTATATTCAGAAGTCATTGTCGACAATGTAGGCTACATGGAGCTCATTGAAAGTCTTATTTTGACTATCGACGACGAAGAGCCTGGCGCACAAAAAAGGTTTCTTTACGCCATAAATCAGAAGTACAGAACCGCCAGGCGTGAAGTATTTATGCGCCAGACGGTGCGACCAGTTACTGAAGAGCAAAAGCTAAATATAATCCGGATGAACTCCGACGAACTTGTACTGAGAGTCGCCGAGCTCATCGTAGATATCAAAACAGGCTTCCATGGCGCTGCATCTGAGCTTGTTGAATGGGCAAGGCAGCTGATAGTTTGCTATGGCTTCATTCACTGCAAAATACTGGAGCCTCCTCAATGATTATTCAAAATACCAGCTCTCCACTCAAGAGCCTTTACATCGTAGGCGGGCGGGTATTGATGGTTTTGAAATCTAGTGAGTTTGGCACCATGAGCCCCCTGGCACTATTTGAAAGGTATCAGGAAAAATTTGAGCGCGTTTCTTTTGCTTACATTCTGTACGCGCTCGATTGGCTTTACGTCATCGGAAGTGTAGAGCTAACGAAGCAAGGTGATATTTCTTTATGCAGCTGATTAAATTATCTGTATTTGATGGAAGCGAAGAAATACGTACCATCACCTTCAAGGAAGGAATGAACATAATTACCAACCTGGGCGAAACTGGTAACCAGATTGGTAAAAGTACATCGCTTCGCGCACTGGCGTTTTGTTTGGGCGGGAAAGCTGAACCCCTCTGGAAAGACCCAGACAACAACAAAGTCAACGAAAAAGTAAAAAAATTCCTAACCAAAGGCGATCTAAGGTTCGAGCTAATACTAAAGATTTCCTCTATTACTCACAGAATCACTCGAGTTCTCTCAAATAAAGTAGGAGCTCGCGAGACCATCGCAACATCCAGCACTATTGATGGCATTGAGTACAAGACCGCAACCGCCTTCACCCGCGAACTACCACGCCTATTCGGATACACTAGAGAACAGCCGAAGTTCAACTCGATACGTAGCAAATTCTTTAGAATCAACAGACCCACAAGCAACAACACGCTAAAGTATTTAAACGCTTTCACGACCAACAACGAATACGATTTAATCTACGCTTACCTTTTTGATTTTGAATTCATAGACTCCGTTCGTCAAATCAATTTGATTGAAGGAGAAATTCAGATAGAGGAAAGTCGCGTCAAGACACTCCTTGGCGGGGCCGAGTTAGAGTCTCGCCTGGAAGAAATCGAAAAAATCGATTATAAGATTTCTAACTTGCAAGTCAAGGAGGATGAATACGAACTGCTTGACTCTCAAAACTACGCAATTGCAGAACTTCGCGAGTCTCGAAGAAGCGTAGCCGCACTAACATCGCGAATAGTCAATCTGGAAACTAAGCTTTACTACAACAACAAAACGATTGAGCGGTACAGAAATAACTTGGTAGAGGTTAATGTAGGAGAGATTACCGCCCTCTACAACGAAGCGAAATCCCTAGTGCCAAACCTGAGTAAGACACTAGAGGAAACTGTTGAATTCCACAATTCAATAATGAGTCGTAAGGCCGCCTACGTCGAAGAGCTTTCTGCGGATACAGCAGATGAACTTGACTCATTAAGAAGTAGCCTTGCTCAACGGCTAGCCGACGAAAAGTCTATCGTTAAAGACCTTTCGAGGGATAGCCATTTTAGCGGTTTGATTCTGGCTGAGAAACAAATGCAAGACCTGCGTGAAGCTCGAGGACGACTCGCATACGTCACCAGCGAGGTAGAGGCTTCTCGTAAAAGAATTGCAGAATTGAAAAGAATAGTTGAAAACATCAGGCGAACTATCGCCGTGTACTATTCAGATCTACATACAAAGCTGGAAGTTTTCAATGAGGCCTATGCCGATATCACCAAAAGGCTATTCGTTACTCACCACAACGAATTGGTGGTTACAGCCGCGCTAGATGGAAAAGCAGATTTCACAATCGTAAACGAAGAACTAAACACCGGCGATGGTGTTCCACGGGCTGCTGCTATGGCTTTCGACATGGCCTACGTGCACTTCGTCAATAAGTTCAAATCCAAACTTCCTTCATTTACCATTCAAGATTATCTAGAAGTTGTTGACGAGGACAAGCTAATCAAGCTTTTCAGCTTCGCCAACGAGAAGAAAATTCAAACTATCGCAGCCATTTTGAATGACAAACTGGACGGCTTCGACAAACAGTTCTTGAAAGAAAACACCATCCTCGAGCTTACTAAAGAAGAAAAGTTTTTCAAACTTCAGTGAGACCGCACTGGGTAAAGAGCAAGGGGCGCAACAGCGCCCCTCGTACATTCATTGGCTAGTTTCTGTACGTAAACCATCGAAACGCTACAAAGCTCCAGCAATGCCCGATTTTGCGTAGAGTCGCGCGGCACCCAAGGAAAGGAATTCTGTGATGGCAAAACGGTACGAACTCTCGCATGAGGCCTGGACTGTGGTCGCTGATCTCTTCACTTAAATCCATGGCCGGGGGCGGCCCCGCCTGTGCGACCGCCTGATGCTCGATGGCCTGCTCTGGGGGCTCTGCTCGGGCGCTGTCCGCGCTCCCCGAGCCTCATTCGGCGCATCATCGATGCGAATGTTTGGCAAGCTGAAAGAGAACCGCCGGATCGTGACACGCTTCGACAAGCTCGCGAAAAGCTATGCCGCTATGGTCTCGCTAGCTTGTTCCATGCGCTGTTTGGTACATCTCTTTTTGTACAAAGCCTAGATACCTGCGACTGGCTCCTATTGGCCGAACGCTGCCTGTCATAAGGGCTGCATTCGGCCAGAAGCAGCCGGTCAAGACAGGCAACAATCGACTGTGGATTCAACTGATCGACGCAACAGACTGGCTAAATATTTCAGGGACTTATCGCTGTGATGGATATGTTCTTAAACTTTGCATACAATCCGCATACTTAAAGACTGGGATGCTGGAGTTAGTAATGGAAAAAATAATATTAACTGCGCTTTTTTCAGCGCTAGCCGGATTTATTACGGCTGTAATTAGCATTGTCAAGTTGGTAAATGAAAAGGAGCGCAGGACAACTGATTATCGCCAGGCTTGGACCGACTCAGTTAGGAAGGCGTTAGCGGACTTAATTGGTAATATTGATGCTCAGGCGTCCAGAATGGTTGCGAGTGAGGGCGTTAAAGATGAGTTAAATCGAAAGTACGCTTATGATTTAGACGATGAAACGTCGGGAAGCAAGAGGGTGCTTGATCATCTGGATAAAATTTTAGTCGAGCACCGAAAAGTGCTGTACGAAACGAAGCGCGCGATATATGAGAACTACGCACTGGCTCGTCTACATTTTAAGCCGAACGACACTGGCTTTGAACGTGTAGAAAAGAAATTTGAAACCTTAGAGTTGCTTTTAACTAAGCTAAGTAGGACTCCCGCTCACGATGATCGCGAAATTATTCGCGCAGATATTCACGCGGGCGCGAATGAAATAGCTGCTTTTGCTAGGGACTTATTGAAGGAAGAATGGGAGGCCGTTAAGCGAGGAGAGCCGTTCTATCAGTTAACCAAAAAGTGGTCAATTAGGACCTCATTGGCCATGTTGGTTATATTGCTTAGTATTGGCGTTTATGCTGGTATAACGATCTGGAAAGCGAGTGTTATGCCCGTTGGCCCGATGGGGTGACCTCTCCGCGCTCCTGAAGGCAAGTCGTAATCTCATGATGTGAAAACCCAAAACGGGGACAGATTTATTTTTGAATAAAAAATCTGCCCCTTTTTACCAAAATCAGTAGAAATTCCGGTTTTAAAACTGACGGAGTGATCAATAGGGGCGTATACCCAACTTTCAGAAAAGCGAACTATTTGAATCTTACGCCGCAGCGAGTATTGCTAATACTAAGGGATTTCGCCACTGCGAGGATTTGCTTTCATACCTAGCCCCTTACACTTGGTGGCTCCTGCGCACACGGGCGTATAGCAAGGGCACAGAATATGAGATTGATCCATGCTTTAAAGCACAAAAAAACAAGCGCTCTGAAAAGAATTTCGGACATAATTAGAACGCTGTAGTCAACGTTGGTATCCGAGCAAGGCTGATCAAGCGTATAGATTAAACAAATTGGATGCCGTGCACAGATGCCTCGGACCAAAGCGATTATTGATTTTAAGGAATTTATATGGCCAAGAAAATATACGTAGTCTACTTAGAAAGAGGGCGAAGCAATCCTGAGCACCCTACCTTCTATGAAAATGTATTGGGGTTAAAGGCAAAATCACCAGACTTCGGAGGAATTAATAACATGTGTATTCTTAGCCATCACATGGATAAAAAGACGGTGCACATGCTTTGCTCTTCTGGACTAGAAGACAGGCAAGCGGTAACGATTGAGGAAGTAACGAAAAAAACACTTCACCCTGAAAGTGGCATACACAAAATGCATACCGATCTTGTTGAGGGTTATTTCCTACCGCACGATAGCTATCCAAATATCAAATAGATTCGTGAATGCGGCTATGACATCAACTTAGCAGCTCGCCTAAAGTAACTAGCTGCGTAGTAAAATATTAAGGTGGCCCAATAGTTTTTACATGGTCGGACAGTGACTTGCTGATAGTCACTATCAACCAGCAACGGGTCATTTGATAATAGGCCCAACAGTAGATAGCCTAATTTCAAGTCAATCAGATATGACCAGCAATATTTTAGCACAGGAAGTGGTTATGAAAAATTCAAGCACCGAAATATTAGAGCTAACTATCAGTCATCTTGCGAAGATAAAGAAAAAACATACAAGTAAATCCATTCGTTTTCCATTAAGTAAAAAAATCAAGAAAGACGCTACAGAACACTTCTTGATTATTATAGAGCAAGCAGAAAAAATCATCAGCAAACGAGATGATTGTCTGCTCTGCGGATTGCCACACTGGGACAATGACAAGGAGTTTTTAGAAAATTTTTTTGCTGATGACCTAATGCAGTTTTTAACAGAAGAAAAAATTACAATTCCAGGGATAAATTCTCTCGTCTACGCGCAAAATTCAATCCCAGAAAAAGCCGCCTTCAACATCGCTAGATCGAGATTGCTGCCTAGCACATACAGCTCCATAGAGCTTGCCAATCACTCCGTTGCCTATCAAACTTTCTCAATCCCCTTCTTGATTAGGCTCACGATAGAAAACAAACTGAAGAGCATAATAGGTTTTGTTAAAAGCGATATAAAACGCCCTGGAATCCCTGTAATTCGAGATACTCAAGAGTTTCCTGTAACAGGATTAATCCAAGAGCTTAAACACCTAAACTGCTTGGATCTTCCTTGCAGTCTTGAAGACTTACAAGAAATATACAAGTGGTCTTGCCAGTTCTGCCATACCGGAAAAAAGGAGTATCTGTGGCTCCATCTTAAAGCCATCGAAATTCTTTCTCCGCTATTTTCCCATGATGAACATCTAAAATGTCAAATAGAGGTTCAGACATTGTGGGGATGTGGAGTACTTAAACCTGAAATCATGTTAGAAAAACTTATTGATCATAAAGGACCGTGCCTACCTCTCTATTATTTAAATAAAGGATGGAGCATAAAAAAACTTGAAAACGCCCTTAACAATCCAAAAAACAAGTCTATTACACCTTATAAATTCTATCTATCAGAGAGCGCGCTAGACGAACGCTCTGCATTTTATTGCAACAAAAACAAAATTTATATATGAATCTTTGACAGGAGTACTATTCTTATTGGTTTTTGACTAGACTAACTGCCTTGGGTATTACATAGCTTAAGCGATCGCCGCCCCTTGCATCGTCAAAGGTCGGCCAATGCAGACGCTTGATCTGGAGCGAAATGCCTAGTTTCACCAGCGCCATTCAACCGTCAAACCCCGCCAAATATATTTAAAGTTGGAAAGCTAACGCGGCTTAAGTGAGCGACTCACGCCTCACTGCTACTACCTGTGCACGTTTTCTGGCCATACTGAGCGGCCGATTTTGGCCGTTTTCTGACCTTCGTTTAGAGGTTGAACTGCCAGGATTTTCCTAAGCGATGAGTGAGTAATTGCATGGTCAGCAAATAGTAATAGCGCGTCGATTGAGTGTGCTGGTTTAGGTGGTGATTCAAAAACCACGCAAGGTGTTTTCTCTGCCAAGTCCATGGATTGTCGCGTTGCCAGTGCTCAGCGATTGCTGTTTGGATAGCCTTCGCCTGACGCAAGTGGCGTTGGCGCGTGGTATGCGACCCGGTCAGGACGCCCGCCAGGAACAGATCCATATCGAATGCCGTGCTCATGCGCGACCACCAATGTAAGCGGCCACCACGACGATACGGTTGTGCCCCAGCTCATAGCTGATTTGTACTCGGGCTTCCTGATCGAGACGTCGGTCGAGTTGATAGCAATGGCCACCGTTGATGGGGGCGGGATGGTGGGTGATTTGCTCATAGCGTTCGCACGCATAGGCTGCCCGCAATTCGTGGAAGCCTTTGAGGTTGTACTGATGGAGGATGTCCCGTGCAGGACGGACGATTCCCCGTTGGAAATCGAGGTAGGTTTCGTTCGGTGCAAGTAGGTTGCGGCTACCGTCGGGTGAGACCTGTTCGGCGAATTTCAGCGCCTCGCGAATATGATCATCCGCCCTGATCCAGCGAGGTGCCGAGGCACCTGAGCGGCCCCCCTTGGTGCCATCCTGGATGTTGATCTTGCCGTATTGTTCGGCCTCACGTTTTAAGCGCGGAAGGTCGGCCAAAATGGCCTCACGTAAGCGCATGCCGGTGGCTCGCGCTAATTGAGCGATGGCCGCGGCACGCGGCTGCTGGTGTGCGCAAAGCACCTCTACGACCCTCTTCACATGTTCGCGGTCTTGGCCTTGCGGCACCGAACGACGAACACTGGTGCGCCGCATTCCTAGCGCCTTGCTCGGACTCGGTACTTTCACATACTGATCACCGCGAAGCGCTGCCAGGGTCCGATTGACGCTGGACAATCGGTTTTGCGCAGTGGCGATGGCGAGATCGCTGCGCTCAACCAGGTGACGCAGATGCTCCGCGTAATCCAGCAAGGTCTGCCGATCAATCTGCCGTGCATCATTAATTCCCGGGCCATCCTCCGACCGACACCAGCGCACGAACGTCTGCCAACGATCACTGTGTGCTTTGACCGTCCCGTAATGCCCACCGCCAAACAGGTCTTTCAGTGCCTGCGGCCCGGCATAGCTCAATTGCCGGCCATAGCCAAAATTACGCCCCTCCCGTCTACCGACCAATCCCATGACCAAACTCCTCTGTAAGCCACACTTGTAAAACCTTCCCCACGTCATCCCGCCAAGAATGTTGAGTGTTATCAGGGATCAAGGCCCCTGCGACCTGTGAGGGTTGTCCACTAACGCGGGACTTGCGGCTCCTTACGACCGGGAGCTTGGGCATTTCATGATCTGGCCTCCTGAACACTTCCAAGGAAGTGGGCGGGTGGAGGCTGCACTGGCTGACGAGACCGGCGCCGCGAGATCCTGAGTCGGGTGAAGGCAGTGAAGCGATGACAGGGGCATGCCTGACTGTCAGTCAGGTGCAGTCCATTCCTGAGGCTGCGGCACCATCATCTGCATCGCTGTTGCTGGTGACTTTTCGGTGTTTGTCACGCCGATTGTCACGAGGGGGAATGCCGCAAAGCCTTGTACGAGATGGGCTGCAGCAGCGGTACGAGCGCCCGTCTCTTTCCGGGAGAAAGAGACGGGCGCAGGTTGGCGCAATGAAATGGCCAAACGGATAGGTTGCTGCAGGGCAGATATGAAAGGGGGAAGTTGCCGCAGTGGGCACACTGGTAAAAGTAGGCATCCATCACATCGCTGTGACCGTGCGAGCCGCCGGACGCTAATCGCACTTTGGGAGAACCACCACGGTGTGGCGTAGCCTTAAAGGTTCTGGCTACCTGGGTTGCTGTCAACGACAGCGCTTTGCCCGATCTTTTCTACGCCTGTGGATAATTTGGGTCAAGGCTCGAATTTTCGGGAACTCTGCGGCTGTGGATGAAATTATCCACCGGTGGAAATCTATGGTTTTCCACAGACAATTTGCGTGGGCTTTAGATTTTTTAAATGAGGTCCATCCAAGCAGGGCGGCTTTGCAGCCCCGCTTGGATGGACCCGCGTGGAAGGGCGGACTGCGGTGATCTTATTGGCTTACCCACGTTTGGATGCGCCACGGCTATTTTGTAGGGCGGTAATGTTGTCGCCGACCGGGTGAGCGAATTCGTGGGGCGTCACATGCCCATGGCGGTTGGCGTCGATGTAGTTGCTCCACCACGCCATGATCAGCCTGCGCTGCTCGAGGAATTCGGCCTTGTGGATATACGCGGCGCGCACGCGGTTGCGTTCCTTGTGGCTCATTTGTCTTTCGATGGCTGCGTCGGTCCATAACCCGGACTCAAGCAGGGCGCTACAGGCCATGGTCCTGAAGCCGTGGCCGCACACGTCCTTACTGGTGTCATAGCCGACGTTGCGGAGCATGGTGTTCACCGTGTTCTCGGACATGGGCTTCCAGTACTTGTGGTCGCCCGGTAGCACCAACTCTGAAAAGCGACTGAGGCTGCGCAGGCGCTCCAGTATTTCGATGACCTGCGGTGATAGCGGAACCATTTGAATGTCGCCGTTCATCTTGGTCCCGCGTGTGGAGTTGCGTACCCCTTCAATCGGTGCGCGCGTATCGGGGATTTCCCACATGGCGCGTTGGAGGTCGAACTCACTCCATCGAGCGAAGCGCAGTTCGCTGGAGCGGACGAATACATGTAGCGTGAGCAGGACGGCAAGGCGCGTCAGCTCGCGGCCGTTGTAGTTGTCGATACGGTGTAGCAGTTCGGGTAGGCGGTTGAGGGAGAGGGCCGGGCGATGGACTGTGCGCGGCGCGTGAATCGAGCCTGCCAGATCCAGTGCAGGATTCATGGTGATCTGCCGAGCCCTTTTGGCCCCGCGCATGATGGTGGATAAGTAGTTCTGTACCCTTAACGCCACATCCATGGTGCCGCGTTCCTTAATGCGCTGGGTGATCTCTAGCAGGTCGTGGGTATCGAGTTCAGCGATGGGTCGTTGGCCGATTAGCGGGAAGACGTGGGTGCGCAGTCGGCTCATTACGGTTTTCGCGTGGCCTTCGGTCCAGCGGCGGGACATATCAGCGTGCCACTCCAGGGCGACGGTTTCGAAAAGCAGTGCCGCCCGCTGGGCTACGATCTTGGCCTTCTTCTTTTCTTCCATTGGGTCGAGGTTGTCGAGCAGCAACGCCTTGGCTTCGTCTCGCTTACGTCGTGCGACGGAAAGGGTAACTATGGGGTAATTGCCGATGATGAGCGTACCTTCCTTGCCGCTGGGCTTGGTGTACTTCAAGCGCCAGGTCTTCACGCCATTGGGTTTGACGAAAAGGTACATGCCGCCACCGTCGAACAGTTTGTAGGCGCGCTCGCGGGTTTTGGCCGTGCGGCATTGCAGGTCGCTGAGAGGGATCGCGAGACGTGGCATAGGGGTACGCGCTCCTGACCGGAAAATCGCAGTACCCCTAACATACCCTCGGGGAAGGGGGATTTTGTTGGATCCCGACAGAGGGTCCTGGAACGAAAAAACCCGCCAAATGGCGGGTTTTCGGGGCTTCCAGAGCATTCAGTAGAATGCAATGGAGCCTAATGTGGTGCCGGCACCAGGAGTCGAACCCGGGACCTACTGATTACAAGTCAGTTGCTCTACCAACTGAGCTATACCGGCGTGTTGGGCGACGATTATAGCGATTGGGTTGGTTCTGTAAACCCCTGAATTCAGACTATTTTTGCGCAGGCGTCAAGCTGGCCCCGCGGATGCTTCTGCGGGGCCGACCGGTGCAATTGCTTCAGCCCCTTACACGCCGTTTTTGACCGCGTTGATCAGGTCCTGACTCAGCACCTGCGCGGGCGCCACTTGCACGCTTTGCGTGTAGAACGGCGGCAGGTTCTGGGCCAGTGTCGATAACGCTTGGGCGGTGGTGTTGCCGGGCAATAACACATATTGCAGGTTGGACGGATAGCTCTGCGGCACGGGGCCTTCCATGGTCGAGCCGTACGCGCCGAAGGTCATCACGGCCTGCGGGGTGGTGGGATCGGGTGCATAGAGGAAGACGAAGGTGCCGTACTTTGGATGCGTCAGGTATTGCTCGGCCTGGGCGCGAACCGCCGGGTCGGGGTCGTTCATCAGGGTCCAGCGCATGACCGCGTAGTTGCGGGTGGTTTCCATAAACGCTGTACGAATTGGCGACTGGTTCTCGACGCCGCCCAGACACACCAGCAGGTTGCCGAATGGATCGATCAGAGCCACCGAATTGAACACCGTGCTTTGTTGCGCGGTTTTCAGCAGGGGAGGAGCGAGCTCAGCGCCGGGATCACGTGGGTTCGCCGATTGCACAGTCAGTGCGAACGGGCTGAGCGCTGTCAGTGCCTGGCGCACCTTGCTGTTGGCCGGCAGGTTGGCCGGGTTTTGCAGTTGATCCGGCGGCAGACCGCTGTTGTTACTGGCCTCGCGCACGGTGTTGACGCTGGCGGAGAAGATCGAACTACAGAGGAAGTACGCCGCCGAATCGATTGTTTGTCCGCCGAACACCGGACTGTTCGAGCCCTGATAGGCCCGGCTGACAGGCGCCGCAATCGCGTAATAACCCCAGGTGTCCTGCGCCTGTTGGCGGATCTGCGGTGGCAGCGACGGAAAGGTGAACTGACTGTTGTAGTTGATGCCTGCGTAGTCATCGATCGCACTGACGGCGACGTTAAATCCTGCAGTCAGCAGCGAACCGGCGCACATGGCGCATGGGTCCAGGGTGGTGACGACAGTCAACTGATTGGGCGGTGGCAGGTTCAATGGCGCGACGTTTTCGTAGTACCAGTCCACCAACTGTCGCTCGCCGTGGGCGGTCGGGTCATGGGGTAGAAAGTAAGTGGTGCCATTGCCGGGGAAAGGCATCAGCACGTTGTTGTGTAGCGCGGCAATGACCTCGCCCGTTGCGTTGTTGATGATGGCGCCGCCCACCGCGAAGGTTTGCTGCAGTGCAGCATAAATGGCTTGGTTGGCGACGGTATCGACGGCTTCCTGCGCACTGTTCAGTGTGCTCATGTTTTCCCAGCTCCTTGCTGTCCCTGATGCCAGAGAATTCTGGCGCCTTGCAAAGATAGTTGAGGATTTCCAGGTCGTTTATGTTCTTTTGGCTTAACGCTTATGCACAACGCAGACTTGCGGCACTACAGTCAAGAGCGCAATTGTGGATCGGTTCTCAATTTGCTCGCAAATACCTGTTTTTCCGGTTTTTTATTCATGTGTACGAAAAATGAACAGTGGTGTTTAAACCCCGAAACAGGCGTGTTTATTGGATCCACGATAATTCCATCAACAGAGTTATCCACAGGCTGAGCGTATTTAAGGGCGTTCGGCCAAGAGTAGAAAGTTACGGGGTGTGAGCGGAGTTTCGCAGAAGGTGCCGAGGCGAACGGCATAACCTTGCTCGGAGAGGAAAAGTGCCCGATCGAGTACCAGCCAAAGCTCCAACGGGCGTCGGAAAAGACCGCGCAACAGCTCCAGATTGCGCACTTCGGCCAATCGCTGCCAACCGGCGGCTTCGAGTGCTGACCAATCCTGCGAGCCGATTGTGGATAACTCTTTGAGCGAGGCCAAATGATGGCAGTAATCAGCAAAGGATTTATCCAGCCAGGCGCTGGGCAGGGAAGGGGTGGGCAGGTATTCGTCAATGCCGCGCAGTTGCCGCTGGAGCAGGTCGAAGGCCAGGCGTCGGGCCATGGAGGTGTCACGCTGACGTCGGACGCGAGCGCCAGCGGTGACGGTTTCGCTCATCGGTAGCGAAAGATCTTCGAGGGATAGCTGTAGGTCGGAGCGCTTGGCCGACGAGGAAAGCGGCTGATACTCGCTCAGACTGATCCGGTTGTAGCAGCAAGGCGCGATGGCCAGTTGTTTGCAACCAGACGCACTGGCGAGCTGAATCAGCCGCACATGCAGATCACCGCAGGCGTGCAGCGCTACCGGCGTGTGAGCACTATTTAATAAAGAGGCGGCATCCGCAGCGAGTACATCTTGCTCGACATGCAGTGCATGCAATTGATGACGCTGGCTGAGTGCCTGGCCGCTGGCGACCAGCGCCGGGTCGTATTCCAGGCAGGTCAGTTGTTGTCCGGATTGCAGCAGACGTCGACCCAAGTGGCCTTTGCCCGAACACCAGTCCAGCCAATGGCTCGGCGCGACAGCAAACTGCAAACGACTGGCGAAGGCTTCGATCTGCTGCCACTTGCGCCCTGGTACATCGACATTCAACCGATGGTTTGCCGCTTCAAGCGCATGAGCCGGCAATTCATCTACCGCGCTCAACTCAAGGGACATCGCCGCCAATGAGGCAAACGGCTCCGGCGCGTCCAAAAGAGCTGGGTTGTTATGCGCGTTTTCCGCGTCCTCCAGCGATCGCCCGCGTAGCCAGGTCGCCAACTCGGGGTAGGACGCTTCCCAAGGAAGCTGTAGATGAGTAAACGGCCGAGGCTTCCACAGCGCCTGATGCTCGATCAGAAAAGCATCCAGCGCCGCGAAACGGGTGAGTAAGGCCTCGCCCGTCAGCACGCAGGCATCAACGCCCTTGGCAGGCATCGACGCGCAACCAGCGCTCTAGCTGACGGAACGCCTGCACCAGTACAAACGACATCAATAGATAGAACACACCGGCAGTAAAGAACATGTCCACCGTCAGGTAGTTGCGGGCAATGATGGTGCGCGCCATGCCGGTGAGTTCCAGCAGGGTGACGGTGCTCGCCAGAGAACTGGCTTTGAGCATCAGGATCACTTCGTTGCTGTAGGCAGGCAGGCCGATCCGTGCCGCTCGCGGCAGGATGATGTAAAACAGCGCCTTGGCCTTGGACATGCCCAATGCGCGTGCCGCTTCGATCTCACCGGGCGGAATCGCCTGGATCGCGCCGCGCAGGATCTCCGCAATGTAAGCTGCCGTGTGCAACGTCATGGTGGCCGTGGCGCACCAGAACGGACTTCGCAGGTAAGGCCACAGGACGCTGTCGCGCACCACGTCGAACTGCGCCAGGCCGTAATAGACCAGGAACAACTGAACCAACAGTGGTGTGCCGCGAAAGAAAAAGATGTAGGCGTAGGGAAACGCGCGAACGTACCAAAGCTTGGACGAGCGCGCGAT
Source organism: Pseudomonas sp. Irchel s3h14 (assembly GCF_900187425.1). Classification (GTDB taxonomy): domain Bacteria; phylum Pseudomonadota; class Gammaproteobacteria; order Pseudomonadales; family Pseudomonadaceae; genus Aquipseudomonas. The sequence goes on along the minus strand of NZ_FYDJ01000002.1, from coordinate 467,390 downwards.
GCCCAATGGGATGGCCAGCAGCAGGCCGAGAATCACGGCGATGCCCACCAGCTCCAGCGTCAGGGTGGCGCCCTGGATGAACTTCGGCAGCCATTTGTAGATGACTTCCCATTCCATTACGTCGTCCTCACAAAGCCGCGGGCAGCGCGTTGTTCCAGAAAATGCATGCCAACCATGGCCAGTATTGTCAGGCCCAGATACATGAAGGCCGCGACCATGAAGAACGTAAATGGATGCTTGGCAAAGGTCACGGCGTTCTGTGCGTGACGCATGATTTCTTCCAGGCCGATCACGGACACCAGTGCCGTGTCTTTCATCAGGACCATGAACAGGTTGCCCAGGCCCGGCAGGGCGATGCGCCACATCTGCGGCATGATCAATCGGGTGAAAATACGGAATTTCGACAGGCCCAACGCCACACCCGCTTCACGGTGACCTTTAGGGATAGCCAAAATCGCACCACGAAACACCTCCGTGGCGTAGGCGCCGAAGCACAGCCCCAGTGCAATCACGCCAGCGGCGAAGGCATTGAGTTCGAGGTCGGGGTTGCCGAAAAACTCGCCCAGGGCACGCATCAAGTTGACCGTGCCGAAGTAGATCAACAGCACCCAGAGCAATTCAGGGATGCCGCGAACCAGTGTTGAATAAGTGCCGCCAAGCCATTGCAACGGCTTGTACGGGGAAGTCTTGGCCAAGGCGCCGAGCAGACCGAGCACCAGCCCCAGGCACAAGGCCGAGAGTGCCAGTTTCACAGTCATCAGCGCGCCAGCGGCGAGCGCCGGGCCGAATCCGTAGAGATCGATAGTCATGGATTTCTTTTCAAATTGCGGCAGGCAATGCCAGGGACTGACGCCGTCAAAGGACGGCGCCGGCCCGGCAGGTCAGAATCAATAGATGCTGAACGGGAAGTACTTGTCGTTGATCTTTTTGTAGGTGCCATCAGCGACGATTTCTTTCAGTGCGGTGTTCAGCTTCGTACGAATCTCATCGCCTTTACGTACAGCGATACCGATCTTGTCGCTTTCTTCCACCGGGTCGCCTTTGAACTCATAAGAACGGCCGGCGTCGCTTTTCAGCCACTCGTAGTTGACGTACTTGTCCGCGAGGATGCCGTCCAGACGACCGGAGGTCAGGTCGAGGTAGGCGTTCTCCTGGGTGTCGTAGAGTTTGATTTCAACGCCTTCCATGTTGTCTTCCAGCCAGGTGCCGGCGAGGGTCGCACGTTGTGCACCGATCACTTTGCCTTGCAGGGAAGCCTTGTCGGTTTTGAAGTCGACGTCTTTCTTGGCGATGAATTGCAGCTTGTTGGAGTAGTACGGGTCGGTGAAGTCCACCGCTTGCTTGCGCTCGTCGGTGATCGACATCGAGGAAATCAGGAAGTCGAATTTCTTGGCGTTCAGGGCCGGAATGATGCCGTCCCAGTCGGACGTGACCACGGTGCATTCGACTTTCATCTTGGCGCACAGGGCGTCACCGATTTCTTTGTCGAAGCCGACGACATTGCCACTGGCATCTTTGTTGTTGAACGGCGGGTAGGCCGCTTCGATGCCCATCTTCAAGGTCTCGGCGGCGGCACCGGCGCTGAAGGCCAGGGTGACGGCAGCAGCCAGGAAGATTTTTTTGTAGTTCTGCATGCGGGTAGCTCCGTTAGCGGTTGCTGGACATGAATTGTTTGCAGCGCGCCGAAAGCGGGTTTTCGAACACCTGCTGTGGCGATCCTTGCTCTTCTACCAGGCCCTGGTGGAGGAACACCACCTCGCTGGAAACCTGACGGGCGAAGCCCATTTCATGGGTGACCAGCAGCATGGTGCGGCCTTCTTCGGCCAGTGCGCGGATGACATTAAGTACTTCCTGGACCATTTCCGGGTCAAGGGCGGAGGTCGGCTCGTCGAACAGGATCACCTTGGGCTGCATTGCCAACGTGCGGGCAATGGCCGCGCGTTGTTGCTGACCGCCGGAGAGTTGCGCCGGGTAGGCGTGACGCTTGTCAGCGATGCCGACCTTGGCCAGCAAGGCTTCGGCGACTTCGATGGCTTCGGCCTTGCTCTGGCCGAGCACCCGGCGCGGGGCTTCGATGATGTTGTCGAGCACGCTCATGTGCGGCCAGAGATTAAAGTTTTGAAATACAAAACCGATCTCGCTGCGCAGGCGATTGATCTGCTTGCCGTCGGCTGCGACCAGTTCGCCGTTCTTGGCGGCTTTGAGCTTGAGTTCTTCGCCGGCCACCAGGATCTGGCCCTGATGCGGGTTTTCCAACAGGTTGATGCAACGAAGGAAGGTGGACTTGCCGGAACCGGAAGAACCCAGGATCGAGATCACGTCGCCGTCGCGGGCGGTCAGCGAGATGCCTTTGAGCACCTCAAGCTGTCCGTAGCGTTTGTGCAAGTTGCGGATTTCAAGCGCGGGCGTGGCCTCAGCCATGTGCGTTCCTCATAAGTATTTCGCTCCTGCTGTTGGCGGCCTTCCTGGCGAGGCGGCCAAGCTAGCATAGCGTCTGAATGGCAGCCAACAGCGCTACGGGCGGTAAACGGGTGACCTGTGGCAGGTTGTCGCATCGGTACAGCAGACTGTCGCGCTGCTATCAACCGAACAGCCGTTTGAACCTGCTTTTAAATACAAAACAGCCGCGGGTCCCGTAAAAAAGGGCGCGATGTTGCCAGCTTTGGCGGGGTGTTGGAAGCGCTAACCGGCCAAACGTTCCTGATCCGCACTTTTATTGTGCATCGCTATATTTTTGGGTGTGTTTCTGGTGCGCCGCTTCGTTCTTAAAGTGGGTCGCAGGGTAACGCTCTGGCGAATTGCCATTAATCTCAATGACTTGCGATGACTGTCCGGTCCGGCGGAGAGCCCCATGCCTGGGCGTTCTGTAACATTTTGGCGCAATTATTGCGTGCAGAATACGGAACGCCCCGTTGGTTTCTTTTTACGAGAAGGATCGCCACGCCGGGTGGACGTAATCGCTTTTCCTTACAAAGGTAGTTTCAATGAGCAGTACCCCAAGCTCCAATGGCCTCGAACAGGGGCTCAAACCGCGTCATGTGACCATGCTGTCGATTGCCGGGGTAATCGGCGCCGGCTTGTTCGTCGGCTCGGGTCATGCCATCGCCGCCGCAGGCCCGGCCGTGCTGTTGGCCTACGCCGCCGCCGGTATGCTGGTGGTGCTGGTGATGCGCATGCTCGGCGAAATGGCCGTGGCTTCGCCAGACACAGGCTCCTTCTCGACGTATGCCGATCGCGCGATCGGTCACTGGGCCGGTTTCACCATCGGCTGGCTCTACTGGTGGTTCTGGGTGTTGGTGATTCCGCTGGAAGCCAACGCCGCCGCGACTATCCTGCATGCCTGGTTCCCCAACGTGGCCATCTGGGCCTTCACCTTGGTCATCACCTTGCTGCTGACGGTGACGAACCTGTTCAGCGTGAAGAACTACGGTGAATTCGAATTCTGGTTCGCCCTGGTCAAAGTCATCGCGATCATCGGTTTCATTGGCCTTGGCATTCTGGCGATCTTCGGCTTCCTGCCGACCAGCCAGGTCAGCGGCGTTTCGCACCTGTTCGACACCCAAGGCTTCCTGCCAAACGGCATGGGCGCAGTGTTGGGCGCGATCCTGACCACCATGTTTTCCTTCATGGGCACCGAGATCGTGACCATTGCGGCCGCGGAATCGAAGAACCCTGGCCAGCAAATCTCCAAGGCCACCAACTCAGTGATCTGGCGGATTGGCTTGTTCTACCTCGTATCGATCTTCATCGTTGTGGCCCTGGTGCCTTGGAACGACCCGGTGTTGGCAGCCGTCGGCTCCTACCAGACTGTGCTTGAGCGCATGGGCATCCCGAATGCCAAGCTGATCGTCGACATCGTGGTGCTGGTTGCTGTGACCAGCTGCCTGAACTCGGCGCTCTACACTGCATCGCGCATGATGTTCTCCCTGGGCAAGCGCGGTGATGCACCAGCCGTTTCCCAGCGCACCAACAAGAGCGGCACGCCGTACTGGGCCGTCATGTTGTCCACCGGCGCTGCGTTCATCGCGGTTTTCGCCAACTACGTGGCCCCGGCCGCCGTGTTCGAATTCCTGCTGGCCAGCTCCGGCGCTATCGCGCTGCTGGTGTACCTGGTGATCGCCATCTCGCAATTGCGTATGCGCAAGCAGCGTATGGCACGCGGTGAAAAAATCGCTTTCAGCATGTGGCTGTTCCCGACCCTGACCTATGCGGTGATCATATTCATCGTTGCGGCCCTGACGATCATGCTGTTCCAGGAAGCGCATCGCGTTGAGATCCTCGCGACCGGTCTGCTGAGTTTGCTGGTGGTGGCTGCCGGTTTGTTTGTGGCTCGTCGTCGCAAGCTGCAGAAGATGGGTGCGGTGGTGCTGAACTGATTCGTACCGCATAACGCAAAACGGCCGCTGTCAGTGATGACAAGCGGCCGTTTTTGTTTAGGCTACGCACAGTTCAATTCGGTTGACCGGTTCTTCTAAGCTTGGTCGTTAATCAGGGTTGTTCCCGGTTTGTCATGAAGTCATCACTGACGTCATCGCCGTCGAACCAATTGTCCCAATCTTCTCCTGCGGGCGTGATGATGCGAGACCTACCGATGGAGACAACATCGACTTGTTTCACATTGTTCGGCATTACTACGGCCTTGGGCAGATAGATGATCTGGCTTCCATTGCTGATGAGTAGGGTGGTCTTCTCCATCGAGGTCTCCTGCGATTTTCAATGAAAACGGCCGCTGTCACTGATGACTAGCGGCCGTTTTTTTCTACTCGAAGGCGCTTATTCAGCCTTTTCTTCCTGCGCATCCAGCGACTCGCGATAGCTGTCGAGCGCCGTGCCGAAGTCAGTGATGAACTGCGGATCTGTCAGCCAGGCCTGGGCGGTGTCGCGGTCCATGCCGTCGGCCCACATGCGGTAATCGATCAGCATGTCGGCAGCCAGGTGAGTGGCGGCCATGGCTTCGTTGTCGGCGTTCTCCATGTCCAGCAGTTCTGGATGGTCGCTGATGATTCCGGCGAGGTTCGATAGCAAGGTCAGCAGCATGTCGTTGCGGCTGGTGGCTTCCGCGTCACGCATTTTGCTGAACATTGCCAGGGTGTATTCCGGGATCGGCTCGCCGATTTCCCCCAGATCATCGTCCAGTGCGGCGGGTTTTCTGCCGTGGATGTTGATTTGCTTGGCTTTGATCTTGGCGCGTTTGGCGCGTTTCTGTTGCTTGTTCAGGGAGGCCATGGGAACTCAGTTCGGTTTCTGTTGGTTTTGGGTCGCGATAGCTTCGGAAGCCGCCACGTAATCAATCTGGAAGGCCGGGGATTCGATCCAGGCCAGGGCACTGGCTTCGTCCGCTTCGGTGGACCATTGGCGGTACTCAATCAGCGCAGCGATGATGAAGTCTGTCGCTGTTTCTTCGCCTTCCTGCTCCAGCACTAGCGCGAGCAGCGGGTGTTCAAGAAACGCCGCGCACATAGCTTGTTGACTGATCTTTTGCGCGTCGATCATTTCTTTGAACAGCTCGGTCAGGTCCACCGATTCGAAGTCGATACGGTCGTCGTTCGGGTCCAGCTCGACCGGTGCGGCGGCCCGTTGGGTGCGGTTCTGCTTGGCCTTGGCTTTGGCGCGTGTGGCGCGTTTTTGCTGCTTGTTGGCGGAGGCCATGGGCGTCGTTCCGTATTTCGTTGAGTGGGCAAGTCAATCAGCTGCGTGGTACTAGCCGCCCGGGTGTGTCGGGGGTCAGTTCGCCGGTCTGCAGCCAGGACAGTGCAATGGGCCATAGTGTGGCTTGGTATGCGCTACGAAAAAAGGCGAAATGTCCGACTTCTTGTTCGCCGATGTCTTCGGGGGCGATTCGCAGGTGGCTGTTCGTTGCTCCGGTGAAGTAACCGAGCAGGCGTTCGATAGCTGGAATCGTGCCGTAAGGATCGTCGCTGATGCTGATGGCCAGGTTTTGTGCGGTGACGGATGAGAAGGGCAGTCGCCCGGATTTTGCGTGAAGGTCGCGACCGCTGGGGCGTTTCTCGTAGTGCGCAGTAGGCATGCTCCAGTCGCGAACCACACCGGCGGGGGTGTCCTCTAGCCAGCCGAGACGTTTGCCGGGGAAGTAGCCGCAAAGCCATGTCATCAACGGCATCACCAGATGCCACTTGCCGAACATCCGCCAGCGATGGGCGGGCGCATAATCGCGCCAGTAAGCGAATTGTGCACCGACGGTCACCAGACGTCGAATCATATGCCCGGAAGCTCCCAGGCCCGCTGCACAGCCTCCAAAGCTGTGGCCTACAACATCGATGGGTTGTCCGGGGAATTCACGCTGAGCGCGCTTGAGCATCGCCTCAAAGTCCAGCGCGCCCCAATCTGACCATGAAGCCCGAAGCCCTTTCAGCGATGTGGGTCGCGATTCGCCGATGCCACGGTAGTCGTAAGTGATCACGTCGAAGCCGTTGGCGTACAGGTAATCGGCGAAGCGTGAGTAGTGGCGACAGCGGACCGATGTTGCGGCGTTGATGATCACCACAGGACGGATCGAGTCTTGATTCGCATGCCGCCAGGTGAAGCCGCCAAGGATGAAACCGTCGGCGGCGGGTTCCTTGAAAGAGTCACCAGGTGTGCCGGTGGGCAACGGCAATTCAAGTTGCGTCGGGGCCAGTGAGGGCATGTCCTGCAAATTCATCGGCTTTGAACCTTTGCGGTTAGCCAGTCACCATAGTCTTCACGCCGTTTATGAACAATCCACCCGTGCTTGTCGGGGCCTTTGCTTGAGTAACCGCTCCTCAAGCACCGCCCATTCCCGATCCAGTTCTGTGCGAAGTTCCTCCTCGCTCGGCAGTACCAGTCTGTAGGTGCTGGCGAACAGTTGTTCGTTACCTTGCAGCACTGAATAGCGCACCACCGATTCATCTTTTTGCGCGCAGAGAATAAGGCCGACAGTGGGGCCATCCTCCGGTCCACGCTTGAGGTCGTCGTACATGCGCACGTACATGTCCATCTGGCCGACATCCTGGTGGGTCAGTACGCCGCGCTTGAGGTCGAAGATGACGAAGCACTTGAGCAGGTAGTTGTAGAACACCAGATCGATGTAGAAATCTTTGCTCTCGGTACTGATGCGTTGCTGGCGAGCGATGAAGGCGAAGCCTTTGCCCAATTCGAGCAGGAAGCCCTGGAGTTGATTGATCAATGCTTGTTCAAGTTCACTTTCCTGGATCAAGCCCGCATTGGGCAGGCCGAGAAACTCCAGTAGCACTGGGTCCCGGATGAAATCCCGAGGGCTGGCGTTCATTTGCTGGATGTTGGTGGCGGCTTCCTGTTTGACGGCAGCCCGGTCGCGGCTCGCCAGCAAGCGTTCGTAATAGAGGGTATTGATCTGGCGCTCGAGGGCGCGACTTGACCAGTTCTGCAGGGCTGATTCGTTCATGTACCAGTGGCGAGCGTTGTCGTTGTCGACTCGTAGCAGTCTGCGGTAGTGGGTCCAGCTCAATTCGTGACGCAGTGCGTCACACATTGGGAATGCTTGGTAAAACAGGCGCATATAGCGAAGGTTGGAAGCGTCGAAACCTTTCCCAAACTGCTCCGTCAGTACTTTCGCCAGCGTCAACAGCAACTGCTTGCCATAACCCGCCCGGCGAGCCCCCTCCTGCTCGAACTCCACTATATGCCGTCCGATCTGCCAGCAGGTTTGCACCTGGACGGTATCGACCGCACGTAGCACCTTCTGCCGCGCCTGACGGATCAATTCGCCAAGATTGCCAAGCAGTGAGGTGAGTTGCGGGTCTTGGGTGTTATCGGGTTTGAGTGCGCTCATGAAGTCTTCCGCGGCTGGATGAACAGGCAGAAGAGGATTGCAGGTGTGGGTCAGTCAGCGATGCCGGGCGCGGCTGGTAAACCGGAAGGAAAGTCCGACTGGTTTTGCGGGATCACGCCGACGGCAATCCATGCTTTAGGAATACAACGTGTAGTCCGATTCGCAGTGAGCCCAAGTACTAATCAATCTAAAACTTGAGCATTCAGCGAGAAATCTAAAAGGAGTAACGATTGGGTTCTATAGAACCCGGGAGTCGCCATCATGAGATGCATCCATTCACTCGTATTGCCACTTGCTGCCATCGGTGCGTTGATGTTCCCGGCCGTCCTGCCGCATGGCGCCAGCCTCGATCCTATCGACAGCACAGGTGTGCAAGTTCAGCCGCAGCAACAAAACGGGATTTCTTACCTGTCCGGTGGTATCGGCGAGGATGAGGCAAAAGCCATTCAGCAGGCCAAGGGCTACAACTTGCACATGACTTTCTCTATCGGGGTTGAAAACAAATACATTCCCGATGTGGATGTAGTCATTCAGAAGGCCGAAGGGCAGACGGTACTGACGCTGAGTCAGGCTGGCCCCTTGGTATATGTTCAGCTACCTCCCGGCAAGTACACCGTGGTGGCGACGCGTAATGGCGAGGCGAAGCATGACACTGCGGATGTGGGCAGCGGCACCGCTCGCAACCTGGTCTTCCACTGGGGTGGTGAGAACTAGCGACGACTGCGTAACGTCATCAACTAAATCGCAGGCATAAAAAAACCCTGAATCTTGCGATTCAGGGTTTTCGGTATTTGGTGCCCAGAGACGGAATCGAACCGCCGACACGGGGATTTTCAATCCCCTGCTCTACCGACTGAGCTATCTGGGCAACGGGGCGCATTAAACTGGTTTTTCAGGGGGTCGTCAAGAAAGTTTTCAAAAAAATTTTAATTATTACCGTCGCTTACGTTCCGACCCTCGAAAAAGCGGGATTATTCAGCCGGCGGAACGTAGCCGTCAGCCTTGGCGTATTCCTCGCCGGAAAAGAACTTGTCCATCTCGCCCTGAAGATATTTGCGGTCTTCGGCGTTCATCATGTTCAGGCGTTTTTCGTTGATCAGCAGGGTCTGGTGCTTTTGCCAGTCTGCCCAGGCTTTGGCCGAGACGTGGTCAAAAATGTCCTGACCTTTTGCGCCAGGGAATGGAGCGCGCTCCAGGGCGGGCAATTCTTCTTTGTACTTGCGGCACATGATGGTGCGGGTCATGACGACTCTCCTGCGTTCAATACGGCGGCCGCGCGTTCGAGCAAGGTTTTGACCGGGGCGGCAAGGCCCAGGCGCGGCGGGGTGGCGAGGTTATACCAGAGCCAGTCGGCCTCGGCCACGTGATGGCCGGCCTCCTGGACCTGAACCAGCCAGGGTTCGATGGACAACTGAAAATGACTGAAGGTGTGTACCAGGCTCGGCAGCGCCTGTTGGCTGCCCAGCTCCAGCGAATGCTGCGAAGCCAGATGTTGCAGGTCGTCGAGGTCGTCGAGTTCCGGCAGGCTCCATAAACCGCCCCACAAGCCCGTGGAAGGGCGACGGTAAAGCAGAATCGCGCCGTCACCGTTGGCGAGCATCGGCATCAGCGTACGCTTCTGCGGCACTGCTTTACGCGGTTTGGGGATCGGGTAGCGCGTCTCCAGGCCGAGCATGTGCGCTTCGCAGCCCTTTTCGAGCGGGCAGAGCAGGCAACTCGGCTTGCTACGGGTGCAAAGCGTGGCGCCCAGATCCATCATCGCCTGGGTGTAGGCGTTGACCCGATCATGCGGCGTGAAGCGCTCAGCGTTCGCCCACAGCTGTTTGGCGACCTTTGGCTCGCCCGGATAGCCCTCTTGCGCGGTAAAGCGCGCCAGCACCCGTTTGACGTTGCCGTCGAGGATCGGCGCCCGCAGGCCCATGCTCAGGCTGGCGATGGCGCCTGCCGTGGACAGGCCGATGCCCGGCAGATCAACCAGCTTTTCCACATCGCGGGGAAACTCGCCACCGTACTGCTCGACGACGATCTTCGCGGTCTTCTGCAGATTGCGTGCGCGGGTGTAATAACCGAGACCGGTCCACAGGTGCAGGACTTCGTCTTCCGGCGCGGCGGCCAGGGCCTCGACCGTCGGCAACGAGGCCATGAAGCGATCGAAGTAGTTCAGCACGGTGCTGACCTGGGTCTGCTGCAACATGATTTCCGAGACCCACACCCGATACGGGGTGATGCCTTGTTGCCAAGGCAAGTCGTGGCGGCCGTGGCGGTCGTACCAGTCCAGCACCGCCGTTGAAAACTGCTCGGCTCTCATCGCTTGAACAGCCCCTTCAACGCGTCTTTCAGTTCAGGGCTGACTTTGTCGCCAAGCTTCTCGTCGATTTTTTCGCCGATCCGTTCGCCGGCCAGTTTGCTCGCGACCTGGCCCATGCGTTCGTTATCGAGGCGGCAAGCCTTGGCGCCCAGTTCCAGCGGGCCACGGCAGCGCAGCGGCCACTCGATGCCGACGAACTTCTCGCCGACCTGGCACGCCGGGTCCGGCATGTCGCTCTTGTCGCCTTCGACGATAACGCCCACGCGGTAATCCATGCCCAGCACCCGCAGATCGACATCGCCGTCGCCGTTGACGGTCATGCCCGGGATGCGCACTTTCAGGTCCGGGTTGCTGGCCACGCCGTTACGGAAGGTCAGATTGCCCTTGAGCTCCTGGAACGGTGTGTCCTTGCCCCGTGGCTCGCCGTTGAGGGATTTACGGTTCAGGGTGGCGATGCCTTTGCACAGCTGTTGTTCGAGGTTGGCATTGAGCAGCACGCCGTTGTTGATGACGAAACTGGCGTTGCCGTTGAGGGTTTCGATCAGCGCTTTCTGGCTGTTGCCGCTGCCGGTCAGGTTGCTGTTGAGCGTCACCAGACCTTTGACCGGCGGATTTTTACCCTGGCTCTCGAGGATTTTTTCCACCGGTACTTTGCTGATGCTCGTCTGCATGTTCAGCGCTGGCACTTGTTGGCGCACGTCGAGCGTACCTTTGGCGTCGAAGTTGCCGTCGTACAGGTTGCCGCGAAGGCTTTCCAGAGTCAGCAGACCGCCCTGGCCTGTGGCCTTGAGCGCAGCGTTCTGGATCGGCAATTTATCGAGGGTCAACTGACCGAAGCTGAGGTCGGCGTCTACGTCGAGTTTAGCCAGGCGCTCCACCGGCAACAGGCGCTCGGTACTCCACGCGTCTTTGGTCGGTGCTTGCGGCAGCGGTGTGCTGCCCGCGCCAGCCATGGCCTCGGCCTCGGTGTTGGCCACTTCGGCCTTACGCACTTGCGTCGCGCTACTGGCTTCGGCGGATTTTGGTGGCAGATAACGGTCGACGTTGAAGGTGTCGGCCTTGAGGTTCGCCCGCAGCGATTGTTTGGCGAAGTCCTCGACGGCGATGCGGCCGCTGAAGGTGCTGTCGTCGACTTTCAGGTTGATGTTGTCGAGCACCACGCTGGTCGGCGTGCCGGCAAGGCGGCTGGCCAGTTCGACTTTGCTCAGGCTGCCTTCAGCCATCGCCGGAAGCTTCTGACCGATGCTGTCGACGAATTTCGCCAGATCGAACTGGGCGATCGACAGGCCGCCGCTGATTTGCGGGGTTTTGTCGAGGTCGTTGACCTTCAGTTCACCCAATGCGCGCAGTTGGTTGGCGGAAATCTTGATGCCAGTCCATTCGGCGACGTTCGCGGCTTTATCGAGCAGTAACTGGCCCTGGGCGGCGAAGGTCATGGTTTTGCCTTGCAGCGGATCGCCAGCCACTTCGCCAGAGAGTTTCATGTCTTCGAATTTGTAGCGCTGCAGTGCGCGCTCGAAACGCAGCTCGCCATTGAGCTCGGTACGGACACGCAAAACCGGTTGGTTGGTGCCCAGGAACGCGGTGAGTTTGACCGGGATGTTCGTGGAGTCATGCACCGGCCCGGTACTCAGCTGGATGCTTTCTGCGCTGAATTGCTTGCCGGTTTTTTCGTCGCTGTACTCAACGCGGGCGTTGTTGACGGTCAGGCTGTCGATGTCCAGGCGGATCGGCTGGGCCGGTTTTTCCGCTTGGGCGGTGGTCTCGGTCGCGGGTTCGCCAGTGGTCGCGGGCGGCGTGGTTGAGGTGGCCGGCGTCGGTGCCTTGCCGATGTCTTGCCAGTTGCCGTGGCCGTCCTTGTCGCGGGTCAGGCGCAGTTTCAGGCCTTCGACGCGTACATCGCTCATCTGCACTTCACGGCGCAGCAGCGGCAGCACGCGGACCGACAGGCCGAGCATCTGCAAATCTGCGAACGGCTCGGTGGGCTTGGCCAGGGTCGCGACGCTGGCTTCGTGAAATTCCAGGCCCAGCCACGGGAACAGGCTCCAACCGATATCGCCATTGAGCGTCAGCTCGATGTGGGCCTTGTCGCGGGCTATCTGGCGAATCTCGTCTTTATAGTCGTTGGGATCAAAGAGGTGGGTCAGGGCAAAGCCCAGCGCCACAATGATCAGCAACAGCCCGAGAAGTACCAGACCCAGGATTTTGCCGAACGCTTTCATGGGCGAGTCCTTGTAGTTAATCGAATTCGAAATTTAGCCGGGGAGTATAGCGCTCCGTAGCGGACGACCGGTCAGCGATCACGTCGGCAACTCATCCAGCGGTATTTTCAGTTTGGCCGCCAGCGCTTGTGCCTCCAGATGCCCGGCAGGCGCCAGCAAGCGCAATGTCGCGCCCGCTTGCGACGCCATTTTCTGCGCTTCGTTCACCAAGCGCTCGGCCACGCCACGACGACGGGTGATTTTTCGTACGCATAGTTGGGACAAATGCCAGACATCCGAGTGCCGTTGCAGACGTGCCGCGCCCAAAAGCCGATAGTTGAAGCGGCCAGCGATCAGCGAGCCGTCCAGCAGGCAGGCTTCGATCAGCTGCAAATCTCCGGCAAACGGGGCAAACAGCCAGTCCGGAGCATCGCGGTAGATCTTCTGCAGATCTTGCTGATCCTGATAAGTGGCTTCGTTCAGCGGCTCGACAATGATCGGCATGAGGGATCCTTCAGTGGTACGAGAACTGTTGACGTACAAAAGGTGATGTCACTTTGGTTTTTCTGTCACGTACAGATGGTAACCTCTGCCGGTTCGTCCGTCCTTCTGCGACGTGATGTCGCACCAAAATGGAGCTTCACCTCAAAAACAGTCATGCGTGCGCATAAAGGCTGGGGGTGAGGAGCGCTGACGAACCATTCTAATAATTGGGGGATACACAATGACCACGAGCATCACGGCGGACGGCCTCAAAGCCGACCAGCCCGCGTTCCTGTCCAAGGAACGCATCATCGCCAAGCCCGGTTTCAACCGTTGGCTGGTACCACCGGCCGCCCTGGCCATTCACCTCTGCATCGGCATGGCCTACGGCTTTTCGGTGTTCTGGTTGCCACTGTCCAAAGCCTTGGGCGTGGCCAAGGCAGCGGCCTGCGCGCCGGACATGAGCTTCATCTCGCAAGTCTTCTCGTCCCAATGTGACTGGCCGATCTCGATGCTCGGCTGGATCTACACCCTGTTCTTCATCTTCCTCGGTTGCTCGGCCGCCATTTGGGGCGGCTGGCTGGAACACGCCGGGCCACGCAAGGCTGGCGTTGTATCGGCGCTGTGCTGGTGTGGCGGTCTGCTGATTTCAGCACTGGGGGTCTATACCCACCAGATATGGCTGATGTGGATCGGCTCCGGGGTCATTGGCGGCATCGGCCTGGGCCTGGGTTACATCTCGCCGGTCTCGACCCTGATCAAGTGGTTCCCGGACAAGCGTGGCATGGCGACCGGCATGGCGATCATGGGTTTCGGTGGTGGCGCGATGGTTGGTGCTCCGCTGGCCGCAGCCTTGATGGGCCACTTCGCTTCGCCAACCAGCGTCGGCGTATGGCAGAGCTTCCTGGTGATGGCTGCGATCTACTTCGTGTTCATGATCGGTGGCGCACTGTCCTACCGCGTTCCGCCAACCGGCTGGAAGCCTGAAGGCTGGACCGCTCCGGCGAAAAAAGCTTCCAACGCGATGATCACCCATCGTCACGTCCACGTGAACGTGGCGTGGAAAACCCCGCAATTCCGTCTGGTGTGGCTGGTGCTGTGCCTGAACGTTTCGGCGGGTATCGGCATCCTCGGCATGGCTTCGCCGCTGTTGCAGGAAGTGTTCGCTGGTACGTTGTTGGGTAACGGCCTGACATTTGGTCAGCTGGACGCCTCGCAGTTGGCCTCGATTGCTGCGATTGCTGCCGGTTTCACCGGTTTGCTGAGCCTGTTCAACATTGGTGGCCGGTTCTTCTGGGCCTCGTTCTCGGATTACCTGGGTCGCAAAAACACTTATTTCGTGTTCTTCGCTCTTGGTTTTGCCCTGTACGCGTTGATCCCGAACCTCGGTCACCTGGGCAACGTTGCGCTGTTCGTGGCGGCCTTCTGCATCATCCTGTCGATGTACGGCGGTGGTTTTGCGACTGTCCCTGCGTATCTCGCGGACCTGTTCGGTACGCAAATGGTCGGCGCGATCCACGGTCGTCTGCTGACGGCGTGGGCGGCGGCGGGCGTGTTGGGTCCGGTGTTGGTGAACTACCTGCGTGAGTATCAGCTGAGCATCGGCGTTGAACGCGCCGCGGCTTATGACATCACCCTGTACATCCTCGCAGGCCTGCTGGTGCTGGGTTTCATCTGCAACCTGCTGGTGCGTCCGGTGGCTGACAAGTACTTCATGACCGACGCTGAACTGGCCGCCGAACAGGCGCTGGGCCACGACAAAGGTGCTGACAGCAGCACCGTATTGGAGTGGAAAGCGGATGCGGGCACCAAGCCTTTGGCAGTGGCTGCATGGCTGGTGGTGGGTATTCCGTTGGCATGGGGTGTTTGGGTGACCCTGCAGAAAACCGCGGTCCTCTTCCACTAAGTTCAGTAAACGCGTCATCCCTGTGGGAGCGGGCTTGCTCGCGAAGGCGGTGTGTCAGGCGGCGTTAATGTCGACTGACACTCCCTCTTCGCGAGCAAGCCCGCTCCCACATTTGTTTTGTGTTCCATCCGAATGGCTTGTATGGACATGTCTATCCCCGACAAGACGGAATTCACTCCGTCAGTCATATCACCTCTCGTGTTTCTGTTTCCGGCCCGCGCCCCTATAATGGTTGCCTTTTTCGCCCAATGATTTTGCGGAGCTGGTGATGGCCGAACGTAAGGCGTCAGTCGAGCGCGACACTCTGGAAACCCAGATCAAAGCCTCGATCAACCTGGATGGCACCGGAAAGGCCCGATTTGATATCGGTGTTCCTTTTCTTGAGCACATGCTGGACCAGATCGCCCGTCACGGGCTGATCGACCTGGATATTGTCAGCAAGGGCGACCTGCATATCGACGACCACCACACGGTGGAAGACGTCGGTATCACTTTGGGTCAGGCCTTCGCCAAAGCCATCGGCGACAAGAAAGGCATCCGTCGCTACGGCCACGCCTACGTGCCGCTCGATGAAGCGCTGTCGCGCGTGGTGATCGACTTCTCCGGCCGCCCTGGCCTGCAGATGCACGTTCCCTACACCCGTGCCACCGTTGGCGGCTTCGACGTTGACCTGTTCCAGGAATTCTTCCAGGGCTTCGTCAACCACGCGCTCGTCAGCCTGCACATCGACAACCTGCGCGGCACCAACACTCACCACCAGATCGAAACCGTGTTCAAGGCTTTCGGCCGCGCCCTGCGCATGGCGGTAGAGCTGGATGACCGCATGGCCGGTCAGATGCCATCGACCAAAGGCGTTCTGTAATGCAGACGGTCGCGGTTATCGATTACGGCATGGGCAACCTGCACTCGGTGGCCAAGGCCCTCGAGCACGTTGGTGCCGGCAAGGTCTTGATCACCAGCGATGCCGATGTGATTCGCGAAGCCGACCGGGTGGTTTTCCCCGGCGTCGGCGCGATTCGCGATTGCATGGCGGAGATCCGTCGCCTGGGCTTCGATTCGCTGGTGCGTGAAGTCAGCCAGGACCGCCCGTTCCTCGGGATTTGCGTCGGCATGCAAGCCTTGCTCGACACCAGTGAAGAGAACGACGGCGTTGACTGCATCGGCCTGTTCCCGGGCGCGGTGAAGTTCTTCGGCAAAGACCTGCACGAAGACGGCGAACACCTGAAAGTCCCGCACATGGGCTGGAACGAAGTGAAGCAGAAGGTGAGTCACCCGCTGTGGCACGACATTCCGGACCTGGCGCGTTTCTACTTCGTGCACAGCTACTACATCGCTGCCGGCAATGCGCGGCAAGTGGTGGGCGGCGGTCACTACGGTGTCGATTTCGCTGCGGCGCTGGCCGATGGCTCGCGTTTCGCCGTGCAGTTCCACCCGGAGAAGAGCCATACCCATGGCCTGCAATTGCTGCAGAACTTCGCCGCGTGGGATGGTCGCTGGTAAATGGCCGTCAAGAAGAAGCCGCCGATCCTGACCCTCACTCCCGAACAGGAGAACGAGGCCAATCACAAGATCAAGCGCTTTATGGAAGATCGCTTCGAACTGGACCTGGGTTCGTTCGAAGCGGCCGAAATCCTTGAGCTGTTTACCCGTGAAATTGCGCCGCACTATTACAACAGGGCGATTTTCGATGTGCAGACGCACCTCAAAGAGAGGTTCGAAAGCATCGAAAGCGACTTGTGGGCGCTCGAGAAAAACTGATTTTCGAGCGAAGCTGAACAATCGAATTTGAAGGTTTGCCAGATGCTGATTATTCCCGCTATCGATCTTAAAGACGGTGCCTGTGTTCGTCTGCGCCAGGGCCGCATGGAAGATTCCACGGTGTTCTCCGATGACCCGGTGAGCATGGCTGCCAAGTGGGTGGAGGGCGGTTGCCGTCGTCTGCATCTGGTCGACCTGAACGGCGCCTTCGAAGGCCAGCCGGTCAACGGCGAAGTGGTCACCGCCATCGCCAAGCGCTACCCGAACCTGCCGATCCAGATCGGCGGCGGTATCCGTTCCCTGGAAACCATCGAACACTACGTGAAAGCCGGCGTGAGCTACGTGATCATCGGCACCAAAGCCGTGAAAGATCCGGCCTTTGTCGCCGAAGCCTGCCGCGCGTTTCCGGGCAAGGTGATCGTGGGTCTGGATGCCAAAGACGGTTTTGTCGCCACTGACGGCTGGGCTGAAATCAGCACCATTCAGGTGATCGACCTGGCCAAGCAGTTCGAAGCCGACGGCGTGTCTGCGATCGTTTATACCGACATCGCCAAAGACGGCATGATGCAGGGCTGCAACGTACCGTTCACCGCTGCGCTGGCCGCTGCAACGAAGATCCCGGTCATCGCTTCCGGTGGCATCCACAACCTCGGTGACATCAAGTCGCTGCTCGACGCGAAAGCGCCAGGCATCATCGGCGCGATCACCGGTCGGGCGATCTACGAAGGCACTCTCGATGTCGCTGAAGCGCAAGCTTTCTGCGATTCGTACAAAGGCTGAGGACTGACCATGGCGCTGGCCAAACGCATCATCCCTTGCCTGGACGTGGATAACGGCCGGGTGGTCAAGGGCGTCAAGTTCGAGAACATCCGTGATGCCGGCGACCCGGTGGAAATCGCCCGTCGTTACGACGAGCAGGGTGCCGACGAGATTACCTTTCTCGACATCACCGCCAGCGTCGATGGTCGCGACACCACACTGCATACCGTTGAGCGCATGGCCAGCCAGGTGTTCATCCCGCTGACCGTGGGCGGCGGTGTGCGTACCGTGCAGGACATTCGCAATCTGCTGAATGCTGGCGCGGACAAGGTTTCGATCAACACTGCTGCGGTGTTCAACCCGGAATTCGTCGGTGAAGCGGCTCAGCATTTCGGTTCGCAGTGCATCGTCGTTGCCATCGACGCGAAGAAGGTCTCCGGCCCGGGCGAAGCCCCGCGCTGGGAAATCTTCACCCACGGCGGTCGCAAGCCTACCGGTCTTGACGCTGTTGAATGGGCGAAAAAAATGGAAGGCCTGGGCGCCGGCGAAATCCTGCTGACCAGCATGGACCAGGACGGCATGAAAAACGGCTTCGACCTGGGCGTTACCCGCGCCATAAGTGACGCGCTGGGTATCCCGGTGATCGCCTCCGGCGGCGTCGGTAACCTGCAGCATTTGGCCGACGGCATTATCGAAGGCCACGCCAGTGCAGTGTTGGCGGCGAGTATTTTCCACTTTGGCGAATACACCGTGCAGGAAGCCAAGGCCTACATGGCTCATCGCGGCATCGTGATGCGCTAAACAAACCGATACAGGCCAGTGGACAGCATGGCGGGCTCAAGGCACTCTTGGGTACGCCATGGATCTCGGTAGCCAGACATGCTTAAACGCCTTCTTCTTGTCCTCGCCAGCGCTTCTCTATTGCTCGTCAATGGAGCGCATGCCGCAGAAAATCCCGACACCGGTCTGGTGTTGCTGACTGAAAATTTCCCCCCCTACAACATGGCGAAGAACGGCAAGAACTTCGCTCAAGACGAGAACATCAATGGCATCGCCGTGGACATCGTCCGCGAGATGTTTAAACGCGCCGAAGTCACCTACAGCCTGACGTTGCGTTTTCCTTGGGAGCGAATCTACAAGCTCGCCCTGGAGAAGCCCGGTTACGGCGTATTTGTGATGGCGCGGTTGCCGGATCGCGAGAACCTGTTCAAGTGGGTAGGCCCGATCGGGCCGGATGACTGGATCATGCTGGCCAAGGCCGATAGCAAGATCAGCCTTGAGTCGCTGGAGCAGGCGCGCAAATACAAGATCGGCGCCTACAAGGGCGATGCGATTGCCGAGACGCTGGCCAAGCAAGGACTGAAACCGATCGTTGTGCTGCGGGATCAGGACAACGCGAAGAAACTGGTCAATGGCCAGATCGACCTTTGGGCGACGGGTGATCCTGCCGGCCGTTACCTAGCTCGGCAGGATGGTGTGACTGGTCTCAAGACCGTACTGCGTTTCAACAGTGCCCAACTTTATCTGGCGCTGAACAAAGACGTGTCCGACGAAATCGTCGCCAAGCTTCAGGCCGCGCTGGATCAGCTACGCAAGGAAGGCGTGGTGGACGACATCATGGCGCGGTATCTCTAGGGCTGTCCAATCAGGTCGGTGCGTATCGATGACGGTTGTCCGGAACGATTGCGAACGTAACTGCACAGCATGACCGGCAATTGTTCTTCGGCGAAGGTAATGCTCTCGGGAACAGGCTTGTAACGAGGGTCATCAATGTCGCCACAGTGCTGACCGTCAGCGGGGACTGAGTAGAAGAAATTGTGGATGAATTCCGCATGCAAGAGTTCCCAGGTGACACGGTAATCAGGGCTGATGCTGGGCATCAGCTCGGCGGAGGTCAAATACACCGCGTGGGTAAAAGCATTTTTCAACGATGACTGGGTGAGTGGTTGCTCTTGCGAGGCGGCACCGATGATGCATAGCGCATGTGTACCGGGTTGAGGGCCTATTTCGTTGTTGATGTAGGCATCTTCGGAGTGAATGGCGTCGCTGTAGTTGCGACGTGTTTGACAGTCTCTGGCGTTGCGCACGGCTTTATAGCGATAGAACGGATCGTCAAGCGAAAACCTGAAATTCCACGTTGGTAACGTAATTTGCCCAGCAGTGTTTTTTTGCGTGTGCACATAAGGCTTGATGTCCCAAGGCTGCGTAACCGTAAGATTCACAGGCTTGAGTGAACAGTCCGGCGCATTGACATCGAAAACACCCGCGATAAAG
Organism: Pseudomonas sp. Irchel s3h14; assembly: GCF_900187425.1. Lineage (GTDB taxonomy): Bacteria > Pseudomonadota > Gammaproteobacteria > Pseudomonadales > Pseudomonadaceae > Aquipseudomonas. The sequence continues at coordinate 447,912 of NZ_FYDJ01000002.1, read as the reverse complement.
CACTGATGCAGGAAGTTGGCCGGGTAGCTGTAATTAAAGGTGGCCGCCTGGCAGGCTGCCGTTGTGCAATCAGGCGATGCCTCCTTTTTTAACCTGGCTGCAACTTTGCTGACGATGCCGGTGATTTCATTGGTCTGGCGATCAAGCATCGGGCTTCCAGAGCTACCACCACGCAAATCGCAGAGGTTTTTCATGGCCTGCGAAAATACGCCTGGATGATCAATGAAGGTTCCGGCCGTCTCTTCTGAGCAGGCGCTCAAGCGTACCCCTTTCTCTAGATAGCCCGCGGGTGCGCCAAGGTTGAGTACGTTATGGGCTTCGAAGCTTTGATGGCTGGCGAGATTGAGCGGGTTGATACCCTTCTTTATAAGGGTTGCCAGTGAAGTCCCAACCTCGAGTATCGCCAGGTCGGTGCCCACCATGCTGGTCCAGCGAGCAATTCGAACCGGGTAAGTAATGTGGTGCGTGGGCGTGTCATGGAAGTAGTTGAAGGTGATGTTCGCTTCGATGGGTTCGTCCGTGCGGGCGGTGCCATACGCAAAGACAACGCAATGGCCGGCGGTAATCAGGTAGGCCGGCCCCACCGCTTTGCCTTGCCTGTTTCTGGTATCAAGAAGAGCGGCGGTGCAGGACGCGCCGGAGCGGTGAGCAAGGCGTCCGATGCCGCTCCAGATTGCGTATTGGTTGTTAATGTTTTGAAGGGCTTTTGAACCTGAGTTGTTGACAGCGCCTTCTCCCAGGTCTCGTGCGTGTGCAGAGGGGCTCGCGGCCAAGAGACAGGCAAGTCCCCAGGCGGACAGATGACTAATGCATTTCATGGCCATTCCTTGGTGATGAAATTCAGAGTGAGTCCTATCCTGGCACGCATCATTGTGCCCAGAGATATAGATAGTTATTGCCTCGAGTGCGCAGCCTGAAGCTAGTCGCCAAGCTTCAGGCTGCGTGGATCAGTTGCGCAGGGAAGGCGTGGTAGACGACTTCATGGCGCGGTATCTGTGACCGTTGTCGGGGCTTGCACCAGGACGGTGTGTACCTCGGAAGTATTAAAATTCCTGTCCTCGATGTAACTGCAAAATGACACAGGAAGAAATTCCAGTGGAATAAGAAGACTATTATCTGTTTGTTCATACTCCCTGCGATCTATATCAGCGCAATTATGTTCGCCAAGGTTATTATCGTAGAATCGAGTCCAAATGGAACGAGAAGATTTTTCGAACCAGTCGACAGAAACATATTTCTCTGAGTAACTAAAGGTGACAGTTGGTTCAGGTAGTGTGGCGGCAGTCGGTTCGGTTAGTCGGGCAGACAGTATTTGGGTGTTTCTGCGTAATCCGACGCTAGGTCGTTGCTCGGCTGACTCGACACCCACCAGGCAAAGATAATACAAACCTTTCTCTCGACCGATCTCTGCATCAATTTTCGCATTGGCTGTGCTGATCGGGCGGCTATAGTGATCAGGCAAATAACAAGCGTGTGCGTCGCGTACTGTTTTAAAGCGATAGAAAGCGGTGCTCATCGAAAAGTCGACATCCCAGACAGGTGCTGGATCATTGTGGTCGACGGGTTTTCTATGAAGTGTGATGTCAGCGTTTCTTTTGGATTTGAAGTTGAAGTTCGGGTTTGTTGTGCAAGATTGGGCGTCCATATTAAAACGTCCATTGGTGAAGCAGTCAGAAAGATAGTCAACAGGAAAGCTATGGCTTGCCTGATCAGGCAAGATGGATTTTTTTTGATTATTTCCACAAAGTGCATGCCAGAAACATAACTCATCCGTTGAGATACCATAAGTCGTTCCGGACATTACACCGATCACTTCTCCTGTCGCCGCATCAAGAACGGGAGACCCTGAAGAGCCTGGTGCAATACCCTTGCAGTCGTGCTTCTGGTAATCGGTGTGGACGGCCAAGTGCTTGATCAATGTGGTGTTAGTTGGCTCCAGGGTACAGGTTGACAGCCTGAGGCCGGGGGCGATTCCAGGGGCGCCAGGGACTTGAATCGGGCGCGGTTCTACAGGCGCTGTAGACGCTAGCTTGAGTGGCGTAATTCCGTCCTTCAGCAATGTATCCAGCGAGTCGGTTAGTTCCAGGATAGCGACATCAGAACTGGCGAGGCTGGCCCAGTTTACCCTGTTGATGTCGTAACGCTTGGCGCCTTCCATCGTATCGTGGAAAAAGTTGAACTGTACCTGGCCGTTAAATGGAGTATCGGCTGCTGTGCCGGAGATGATTGAAGCACAGTGCCCATTGGTCAATAGGTAAGCAGGGCCTGTAGAGGTACCCATTGCGTCGCGAGTATCAAGCAAACTTGCCGTACAATTGCGGTTGCCACCTTTGAATGTACCTCCAATGCCGTTCCAGTGGGTGTATCGTCCGTCAGCATTACTGAGCAGTACGGGCTCCGCTGGCTCGGGAACAGTGTAGGCGCAAGAGGCCAGGGAGAAGGTGAGTGCTATTAGGGGGATAGTTGTACGTATAACAGATGTGTAATTCATAACCGATCCTTGGTTGTGAACGTGGATGTTAATAAAGTTGGATGTTGCTGTGGTGCGAAAGAAGTGTAATTGAAGTGGAGGGGTGTTAGTTGTTGATGTGTATCCGACTGTGAGGCGGTAGCGAGTGGATGTGGTGATTTATCGGCGCTGATAAAGTTTGAAATCAACTAACTAATTGCAGTGGAATTACTGGGTTTACGGCAGTCGGTAATTACCGTCCTTCCCATGCGCGGCAGTTGCACGATTGCCGCGCACGCTGATCATCTGTTTGATGTCGATCCAGTCAATGCCCTGAGCCTTGAGCTTGGGCAATTCACGTTCAAGCACCGCTAATGTCTGCGGATACGGATGCCCGATCATCACCGCAGAACCCTGCTTGCGCGCCAGGCTGATAGCCGTCTGTAGCTGAGTAAAAATCGCGGCTTCAGTGGGCTCGTCATCCAGGAATACATCCCGCGAAACGCTCGCCAGACCAATCTTCTGCGCCTCGGCGGCCGCCACGGTTTGCGCACTGGTGCGGCTGTCGACGAACAACTTGTGCCTACGCTGCAAGTCCGCCATCAGCCAAGCCATGGCCGGTCGCTGAGAGGTCATGCGACTGCCCATGTGGTTGTTGATCCCGGCGGTGTAGGGCACGACCTTAAACGCTGCGTTCAGGCGTTTCTCGAGTTCGTCGATGGGCAAGTCTGGGTGCCAGGCAAACGGACCGGTGGCCGGGTCCATGGGCATGTGCAGGATGACGATCTTGCCGGCGCGATGGGCTTCGCGGGCGAATTCGGTGGCGTGGGGCGTGTCGGGCATGATCGCTGTGGTGACCGGGCCGGGCAGGGCCAGCACGCGACGATCCCGGGGCAGGTTCTGCCCCAGGTCATCGATGATCAGAGTGATGTAGGCCTTTTGAGGGGCGGGCGCTGCGTGAGCAACACCCGCCAGACAACACAGTAGACCGAGGAATAACCGCAGGCGCATCTCAGCGGCCGGAGGTGATGCTCAACCCTTTGAGCAGGCTCAGGGCCTGGGCCAATTGGTAGTCATCATCCTGCGGCATGGCCTTGGCTTTGCCGCTGGAGCTGGTCGGTTTGTCGGCGCCGCCGTTGCCATTGCCCAGGTGACCTTGCAGATCGGCTTCCTTGAAGTACTCGCCGTCCTGCTCGTTGGTGATCTTGGCCCTGCGCACTTCGATGTCCGGGACGATGCCCTGAGCCTGAATCGAGCGGCCGTTCGGCGTGTAATACAGCGCCGTGGTGATCTTCAGTGCGCGTTCGTTGTTCAGCGGCAGGACGGTTTGTACCGAGCCTTTGCCGAAACTGGTGGTACCCATGACCACCGCGCGTTTCTGATCCTGCAAGGCACCGGCGACAATTTCCGAGGCCGAGGCGCTACCGCCGTTGATCAGTGCGACCATTGGCACGGCTTCGCTTTCGTCCTTGCCGGTGGCGGAGAAGCGCAGCTCGGAGTTGGCGATACGGCCCTTGGTGTAAACGATCAGGCCCTTGGTGATGAAGTGGTCGACCACTTCCACCGCCGCTTGCAGCACGCCGCCCGGGTTGTTACGCAGGTCGAGGATGATGCCTTTGAGCTTCTTGCCATTGTCCTTGCGCAGCTTGGCCAGGGCCTTGGAGACTTCGTCGCCGGTCTTGACCTGGAACTGGGTGATGCGGATGTAGCCGTAGCCGGACTCCAGCAGCTGGCTCTTCACACTCTTCACTTGAATGATGGCGCGGGTCAGGGTCACGTCGAACGGTGCACCGCCGTCGCGCACCAGGGTCAGGGTGATTTTCTGGCCGATCTTGCCGCGCATCTTGTCCACGGCTTCGGTCATGCTCTGGCCGCGGGTCGGCTGGCCGTTGATCTTGACGATGAAGTCGCCGGCCTGAATGCCAGCCTTGGAAGCCGGGGTGTCATCGATCGGCGAAACCACCTTGATGAAACCGTCTTCGGCGCCCACTTCGATGCCCAGGCCGCCGAATTCGCCGCTGGTGCTTTCCTGCAATTCAGCGAAGTCTTCCGGGCCCAGGTAGGCGGAGTGCGGGTCGAGGTTGCTGAGCATGCCCTTGATGGCGTTTTCCAGCAGGGTCTTGTCGTCCACCGGTTCGACATAGGCAGCCTTGATCCGATCCATGACCTCGGCAAAAGTGCGCAACTCTTCCAGAGGCAACGGCGCCTTGGTGGTCGCAGCAGTGCCCGCAGGCGCGACTGCCGGAGCCGGTTGAGCGGCGAACGCCAGAGGCGCGCCGATCACCAGGGCGATCGTCAGGGCCAGCGAGGTAAGGCGGGACAAATGCAGCATGTCGAACGAACTCCTGAATTAGGTCGCGTGCTTATCCTTGCGCGCGACACCATTGCGCTGGATCACTCGGGTGACCCTGCTGACGAATAGCGAAATACAGCGCTGGCGTGTCCTGCCCGCCACTGTTACCGACAGTGGAGATGGATTCACCGGCTTTTACCACGTCACCCGCAGACTTGAGCAGCGTCTGGTTGTGACCATAAAGACTCAAAAAACCGTTGCCGTGGTCGAGAATCACCAGCAGCCCGGCGCCTCGCAACCAGTCGGCAAACACCACGCGACCGCCATGCACGGCATGCACCTGGCTGCCGGCGGAAGCGCTGATCATCACGCCGTCCCACTTGGTGCGGGCGTCGTCGCCACGGGTTTCGCCAAAGCGTGCCAGCAGTCGACCATCGACTGGCCACGGAAGTTTTCCCCGGCTTGAAACAAAGGGGCCGCCAAAGGTCTCGCCTGAACTTGAAACCAATGCGCCGGGTGTCGATTTAACGGGTTTGCGTGGGGCGTCAGTGGCGTCTGCATCTGCTGCAGCCTGAGCCTCACGTAAACGCTTTTTTTCGGCTTCCTGCTGGGCGATCAGCGCTTTTTGCCGCGCTTCTTCTGCCTCTCGGGCCTGACGGGCCAGGGTTTCTTCAATGGTTTTAAGGACTTTAGACAGGTCTGCCTGATCCTGCTCGCGGGCTGCCAGCTTCTGATCGCGAGCCTTCACGTCGTCGCTAAGCTTGGCCAGGACTTGCTGGCGCTCCTTGCGGACTTTATCGAGTTCGTCACGCTGGCTGTCGAGGCTGCTTTTCTGCACCAGCAATTGCGCCTGTTGCATGGCGATGTCTTTTTCGACATTGGCCAGTTGGCGCAGGGTTTCGTTGAAATTCTTCAGCTGCTCCAGGCGGGCCTGGCTCAGGTAGTCGTAATAGGTGAGGGTGCGGGCGAATTTTTCTGGATTCTGCTGGTTGAGCAGCAGCTTCAAGTACTCCTGACGGCCGTTCTGATAGGCCGCGCGGGCCTGAATGGCGATCAGTCGCTGCTGTTCAATGCGCGCGCTCTGGAGTTTTTTTTTCTCGGCATCGAGTCGCTGCAGCTCGGATTCGCTTTTCTTCAGCTCTTTTTGCAGGGCATCGACCTGCTTCTCGAGCTTGCCCATCTCGGTCTCGGTGCCTTTGAGGTCTTTCTGCACACCGGATTTTTCTTCCTGGAGCTTGCCCAGCAGCTTTTTCAGCTCGGCAATGTCCTGACGCGTGGCGTCCAACTGTTGTTGGGTTTGCGCGCGCTCGTCAGCAAAGGCCGGTTGGAGCAGGCATGTCAGAGCAAGGGCTATCAGGACGCGAAGCATAGAGGCGGGTGACACCAGGGAAAGGGACAGCCTAGTATGCCCGCCAAGCGTGGCAAAAAAAATGCCCAATTGGGGCTGTGTGATGACTGGACCCCAAAACACCCACAAACCAGTGTGGGAGCGGGCTTGCTCGCGAATGCGGTGTGTCAGGCAACGTTGATGTCGACTGACCCACCGCATTCGCGAGCAAGCCCGCTCCCACAGGGTATGGCGGTGTTTGAAGGGGCGGGTTACACCAGAATCGAGGTCCCGGTCATTTCCGCCGGTTTTTCCAGGCCCATCAGCATCAGCATGGTCGGTGCCACATCCGCCAGCACGCCGCCGTCGCGAACCTTTAAGTCACGTTTGCCGACATAGATGAACGGCACCGGTTCGGTAGTGTGCGCGGTATGCGCTTGGCCAGTAGTCTCGTCGGACATCTGCTCGACATTGCCGTGATCGGCAGTGATCAGCGCTTCGCCGCCGACTTTTTCCAGCGCATCGACGATGCGGCCGACGCACAGGTCCAGGCATTCCACGGCTTTCACCGCTGCATCAAACACACCGCTGTGGCCGACCATGTCGCCGTTGGCGTAGTTGACCACGATCACGTCGTAACGCTGGTTTTCGATGGCATCGACGATGCGGTCGGTGACTTCCGGGGCGCTCATCTCTGGCTGCAAGTCATAAGTGGCGACTTTTGGCGACGGGATCAGGATGCGTTCTTCGCCCGGGAACGGTTCTTCACGGCCGCCGGAGAAGAAGAAGGTTACGTGGGCATACTTCTCGGTTTCGGCGATGCGCAGCTGGGTCTTGCCGTTTTTCGCCAGGTAGTCGCCCAGCACGTTGTCCAGGCTGCCCGCAGCGAAGGCCGATGGCGCAGGAATGCTGGCGGCGTACTGAGTCAGCATGACGAAGCCGGCCAGTTTTGGCTGGCGGGCACGTTCGAATTCCTTGAAATCGTCTTCGACGAACACGCGGGTCAGTTCGCGGGCGCGGTCAGCGCGGAAGTTCATGAACACCACGGCATCGCCGTCTTCGACTTTCACCGGCTCACCGATGGAGGTGGCTTTGACGAATTCGTCGCTTTCGCCACGTTCGTACGCCGCTTGCAGACCTTCCTGAGCGGTGGCGGCGTTGAATTCGCCGTTGCCGTCGACAATCAGGTTGTAAGCCTGGGACACGCGGTCCCAACGGTTGTCGCGGTCCATGGCGAAGTAGCGGCCGACAATGCTGGCGATCCGGCCTTTGCCGAGGGCCTGGAAGGCCGCATCCAGCAGTTCGATGGACGACTGAGCGCTTTTCGGCGGCGTGTCGCGGCCGTCGAGGAAGGCGTGCAGATAGATTTTTTCAGCGCCACGTTTGTAGGCCAGTTCAGCCATGGCAACCAGGTGATCCTGGTGGCTGTGAACGCCGCCATCGGACAGCAGGCCCATGAAGTGCACGGCTTTGCCGGCAGCAACGGCTTTATCGACAGCGGCGCAGATGGTCGGGTTCTCGAAGAACTCGCCGTCGCGGATCGATTTGGTCACGCGGGTGAAGTCCTGATACACCACGCGGCCGGCGCCGAGGTTCATGTGGCCGACTTCGGAGTTGCCCATCTGGCCATCCGGCAGGCCAACGTCCATGCCGCTGCCCGAGATCAGGCCGTTTGGCACGGTGGCCCACAGACGGTCCAGCACGGGCTTCTTCGCCGCAAAGATGGCGTTGGATTCAGGGCTCTCACTGTGACCGAAGCCGTCGAGAATAATCAGGACCAAAGGTTTAGGCGTGGTAGTCATGGATTCCACTCGTGGCTGAGTTAAAAGAGGGCGATGGAAAAGGGAGTGGCAGTTTAAAGCTAAGTTCCGACGGCGTCACCGCCGGACGGGGTTTGGCCCACCATAGTGGCTGTGTATACTGGCCGACATTTTAACGCCCTGGAACCTCCTTCGATGGTTGCTCACCTGATTGAATTTGCCACTAACCACTATCTGCTCGTCGGTATCTTCGTCGTACTGCTGGCGTTGCTGATCGCTTATCAGATGCAAGGCGGCGGCCGCAGCCTGAGCACCGGTGAACTGACCGGGCTGGTCAACAAGGACGCGGGCGTTGTGATCGACATTCGTTCGACCAAGGACTTCGCCGCCGGTCACATTGTTGGCGCGGTGAACATTCCTCACGACAAACTGACCGCTCGCGTCGGCGAACTGGAAAAGCACAAGGCCAAGACCATCATTCTGGTCGACGCCATGGGCCAGACTGCTGGCACTCATGCCCGCGAACTGATGAAGTCCGGCTTCACCGCCGCCAAGCTCTCCGGCGGTATTTCCAGCTGGAAAGGCGACAACCTGCCGCTGGTGAAGTGATATGAGCAACGTCGTCGTCTATTCCAGCGATTACTGCCCTTACTGTTCGCGAGCCAAGTACCTGCTCGAGAACAAAGGCGTGGCCTTCGAAGAGATCAAGGTCGATGGCAAGCCGCAGGTGCGTGCCGCCATGGCTCAGAAGGCCGGACGTACGTCCGTGCCGCAGATCTGGATCGGCAGCACCCACGTGGGTGGTTGTGATGATTTGTTTGCCCTTGAGCGCGCCGGCAAGCTCGACGCCATGCTCAAGGCCTGAATGCCTTCCCTACAAGACCCCAAGATCAGAAAGGATCTGAGATGACTGACCAACAGAACACTGCAGCTAGCGAAGAAGAAACCGCACCGCAATTCTCCTTGCAGCGCATCTACGTACGTGACTTGTCCTTCGAAGCCCCGAAAAGCCCGGCCATCTTCCGCCAGCAGTGGGAACCAAGCGTCGGTCTGGATCTGAACACCCGTCAAAAGGCCCTGGAAGGTGACTTCCACGAAGTCGTGCTGACCTTGTCCGTTACCGTGAAAAACGGTGAAGAAGTGGCGTTCATTGCTGAAGTGCAACAGGCCGGGATCTTCCTGATCAAGAACCTCGACGACGCTTCGATGAGCCACACCCTCGGCGCGTTCTGCCCGAACATCCTGTTCCCGTACGCTCGCGAAACCCTGGACAGCCTGGTCACCCGCGGTTCGTTCCCGGCGCTGATGCTGGCCCCGGTGAACTTCGACGCGCTGTACGCACAAGAGCTGCAACGCATGCAGGCCGCGGGCGAAACCCCGACTGTTCAGTAAGCGGTTTTAAGCACCAAAGCAATTTCAATGTGGGAGCGGGCTTGCTCGCGAAAGCGGTGTAACAGACAACGATGATGTTGAATGTTATGACCCCTTCGCGAGCAAGCCCGCTCCCACATTTGTTATGTGCTGTTACTTGAAACCGAGCTGGCGCCAGCCTTCGTACACGGCGACCGCTACGGTGTTCGACAGGTTCAGGCTGCGGCAACCTTCACGCATCGGCAGGCGCAGGCGCTGTTCGCCGGGCAGGGCATCGAGTACTTCCGCCGGCAAGCCACGGCTTTCCGGGCCGAACAGGAACGCATCTCCCTCGGCGAAGCTGGCATCGTGGAACGGTCGCGAGCCCTTGGTGGTGAAGGCGAACAGCCGAGGATGACCGAGGCTTTCCAGACAGCTGGCGAGGTCTGCGTGGCGCTGTAGGGTGGCATACTCGTGGTAATCGAGGCCGGCCCGGCGCAGACGCTTGTCGTCCATCTCGAAGCCCAGCGGTTCGATCAAATGCAGGTGGCAGCCACTGTTGGCGCACAGCCTGATAACGTTGCCGGTATTCGGCGGAATTTCTGGTTGGAAAAGGATGACGTGAAACATGCACGGCTCCGAAGGTAAAGATGAGCGGCATTCTACGCCGCCCGTGGACAACCGTTCGAAACTATTCCCGCGAGTGATGGCTTCGCTGGCGATTGTAGGGGTGATGGTGGGGTTGATGATCGGTCGCCTGACCACCCCCGACCCCAGCGAATTGCAGCAGGTCGAGGTCACGAACGATGGGTTGGTGGTGTGGTTCAACAACGAACCCAAGGCTCACGGCGAGTTCGTCGACGGTAGCCTCGCGCTGCTGTTCGAGGCTGAAGGCAAGGCACAGAAAGGTCAGCTCAAGCTCAACGACAAGAACGTGAACTGGCGCGTGCGTTTGAGTGATGGGGGGTTGTTGCTGACGGTGGTGGCGGCCCGGCCACTGCAGGGCGAGTGGGCCGGTAGCGAGGTCGATGACCGCTGGCGGCTGGAGATCCATCTCCGAGAGCAATAAAAGAGGGAATCCCCGGCCTGCCTGTACCAAGGTTCCCAAAACGGCAGGGCTCACGCATTACGTCGTGAGCCCGGTGTAAAGAAGGAACCCCTGACCTGCCTGTATCAAGGGCCCCAAAACTGCTTGGGCTCGTCGCTTGTGCGGTGTGAGCCCGATGTAAAGAGGGGAATCCCCGGCCTGCCTGTACCAAGGTCCCCGAAACCGGGTAGTGAACTGAATCACTGAATGGACTATTGCAGGGGGCGTGCCAGGTTTTAACAAGTTGAAACAGAATGTCGCGCTGAAACGTCGAAAGCCCCGTATTCCGGGGCTTTGGTGTTTTTTTGATAGGGGGTCGATTGCGGACGGAAGCGGGATTTCGGATCTGTTGCCGTGCGCGATTGCGGTTCACGGTGCATTGCGGCGGTGCACAGAGGGTCGATGATCGTTCCCACGCTCTGCGTGGGAATGCCTCAATGGACGCTCTGCGTCCGCTTCGGCAGGGACGCGGAGCGTCCCGGGCTGCATTCCCACGCAGAGCGTGGGAACGATCGGCTTAAGGATTAACCCTCTTCCCCTTCATCATCATCCCCACCATCAACCTTCATCCCCAATTCCTTGATCTTGCGCGTCAGGGTATTACGCCCCCAACCCAACAAAACCGCGGCATCGCGGCGGCGGCCGGCGGTGTGTTTGAGGGCGGTTTCGATCATGATCCGCTCGAAGGCCGGCACGGCGCTGTCGAGCAGGCTCGACTGGCCGCGAGCCAGCGCCTGATCAGCCCACTGGCGCAGCGCTTGCTCCCAGTTGGTCACTGGCGCCGAATCCTGCGGCAGGTTCAGCAGCTCCGGCGGCAGGTCGCTGATGTGCACTTCGCGACCCGAAGCCATCACTGTGATCCAGCGGCAGGTGTTCTCCAGCTGACGCACGTTGCCGCCCCACGGCAGGTTCTTCAGGTATTCCTCGGTTTCGCTTTTCAGCAGCTTCGGCTCCACCGCCAGTTCTTGCGCGGCGCGGCTGAGGAAGTGCTTGGCCAGGGTCGGGATGTCTTCGCGACGGTCCGACAGCCGTGGAATGTGGATGCGGATCACGTTGAGGCGGTGGAACAAGTCCTCACGGAATTTCCCGGCGTGCACCAGGGTTTCCAGATTCTGGTGAGTCGCGGCGATGATTCGCACATCGACCTTCACCGGCACATGGCCGCCGACGCGATAGAACTCGCCGTCCGCCAACACCCGCAGCAAACGAGTCTGGGTGTCTGCCGGCATGTCGCCGATTTCATCGAGGAACAGCGTGCCGCCGTCAGCCTGTTCAAAGCGACCACGACGCAGGTTGGCCGCGCCGGTGAACGCGCCTTTCTCATGGCCGAACAGCTCGGATTCCATCAGGTCTTTCGGGATCGCCGCCATGTTCAGCGCAATGAACGGCGAAGCCGCCCGTGGGCTGTGACGGTGCAGGGCGTGGGCCACCAGCTCTTTACCGGTACCGGATTCACCGTTGATCAGCACAGTGATGTTGGAGTGGCTCAAGCGCCCGATGGCGCGAAACACTTCCTGCATCGCCGGCGCTTCACCGATGATTTCCGGGGTGCGGGTCAAGGCGACCGGGACTTCCAGGCCTTGCTGTTCCTGGGCGTGCTGGTTCGCGCGTTTGACCAGCGACACCGCTTCGTCAACGTCGAACGGCTTGGGCAGGTATTCAAATGCGCCGCCCTGATAGGACGCGACAGCGCTGTCCAGATCGGAGTGAGCGGTCATGATGATGACCGGCAGCCGTGGGTGTTGTTCGCGAATCCGCGCCAGAAGGTCCAGACCACTGGCACCCGGCATGCGAATGTCGGAGATGATCACGTCGGGCTGCTGGCGCGCCAGGCGGCTCATCACGCCATCGGCGCTGTCGAAGCTTTGCGTGGTCATGCCTTCTTGCTGCAAGGCTTTTTCCAGGACCCAACGGATAGAACGGTCGTCATCGACGATCCACACGGTTTCACTACGGCTCATGTCGATGTGGCTCCTTGTTCCAGTGGCAGAAAGATCGAGAAGGTGGTGTGGCCTGGATGGCTGTCACATTCGATCAGGCCCTGGTGCTGGCTGATGATGTTCTGGGTTATGGCCAGGCCCAGCCCGGTACCGTCCGGACGGCCGCTGACCATGGGGAAGAAGATGGTTTCCTGCAACTCCGCGGGAATGCCCGGGCCGTTGTCGATGATTTCGATCTTGGTCACCAGGCGATGGCGCACGTGGCCGATGGTGAACTGGCGCATGGCGCGGGTGCGCAGGCTGATGCGGCCCAGGCGCAGCTCGTTCTGGCTGCTGATGGCCTGCATCGCATTGCGCACGATGTTCAGCACGGCCTGAATCATCTGTTCGCGGTCGATCAACACGTCGGGAATGCTTGGGTCGTAGTCGCGCACCAAAGTGATGCAGCCCTGGCTTTCGGCCTCCACCAGATGACAAACGCGTTCCAGAACTTCGTGGACGTTGCACATCGCCAGTGACGGCAGCTTATTGGAACCGAGCATGCGATCGACCAGATTGCGCAGGCGGTCGGCTTCTTCAATGATCACGTTGGTGTAGTCGCGCAGGCTTTCTTCCGGCAGTTCGCGGGCCAGCAATTGCGCCGCGCCGCGTATCCCGCCGAGAGGATTCTTGATTTCGTGAGCGAGGCCGCGCACCAGCATCTTGCTGGTTTCCTGCTTCGACAGCTGCGCCTCTTCCTTGGTGATCCGCAGCAAGCGGTCACGGGGGTGGACTTCCAGCAGCAGCATCGTGGCGCCGTTGGCCAGGATCGGCGTTACCGCGTAGTCGACGGTCAGCGTCTGGCCGGTGAGGGCGGTAAGCATCGCTTCGCGCTTGGTGAACGGGTGCGCCTGCTGGACCGCTTGGCGCAGGGAGTTCAGCGCCTCGGTGGATTCGGTGAACAACTCGCTGATGAACTGCCCATGGCTACGCTGACCGCTGATGGCCAGGAGCATCTCCGCTGCCGGGTTCATGTACTCGAGGCGCAGTTCGGCGTCGAGCAGAATGGTGGCGGTGGTCAGGTTGTCGAGTAGCAATCGATGCAGTGCGTCGCTAATGGTCATCAGGACCTCTTTTGGAGCAGGGCATGCGCGTGAATAACGCGCCGATACAAGGAAAATGCAAAAACCAAACCAAGGCTCCGAAAAGAAGCGTTAAAGGCCTGAAACGGGCGTTTGACGCTCGTTTGCGTGGCGTTCTGCCAGCTTTGACGGGTACTTTCGAACCAAAATGGGTTGGGATGTGAGTACGGTGCAACCAATTGCACCAATATAGTGCGCAAACCTGAACGGCGTTAGAAGAAGCGCAGGAAGGGATTTTTTTCTTCTACGGGTTTGTCTTTGAGCGGACATTCCGGCCGTTGGCCGTAGTCGGCGAGGGCGCAGGGTTTGACCTGGCGCTTCTGCGCGAGAGAGATGCGCAGCATATGGAACGGCTGGTTGGCGGTGCGCTCGACCGTGCGGCCCTGCTCGTCGAGGATTTCCACGGAGAGGTTATGGCTGCCGCGATCAATGTTGCTCAGGGCGAATACTGGGCTCAGGCCGGGCGCTGCGGTGGGTTGGCCGTCGAGTAGCAATCGGTAGTGGTGGCCGCGTTGCAGGCCGGGTTCGCTGGTGACGCTGACGATAATCTCGCCGGCACTGCTGCGCACCGTGGCGTCTGGCTCCGGCACCAATACTCTCAGCATGTCGTAGTGGAACAGTGGTTTTGTTTCGGTCTTCTTTCCAGCATTCACCGGTGCTGCGCCGCCAGGGTTGGCGGACATGCGGTTACTCGTCGCCAGCGGCACGCGCTTGGCGTTGCCGGAACCTGGCTGGTCGGTGTAGACCCGATTGCCCTGGGCGTCGACGTAGGTGAACACCTCGGCGGCCACCGGCAGGGCGATCAAGCAGGTGATCAGCAGCCACAGCCTCACGGCTTATGCACCCGTTGCACGGTGAATGTCACGGTGGGGCTTTGCTGGACGATGTTTTCTCCATCGATCACCTGTACTGCGAGGCTGTGTGTGCCGCGATCAATATTGACCAGTTGCAGGATCGGCACGTTGCTCGGCTGGCCGTAAGGTTGATCGTCCAGCAACAGCCTGAACAGATGAGGGCCTTGCAGGCGGGGTTTGATCAGCACGTTGACGGTGAAGGTGCCGTTGTTGGCACGCAGAGCTTCGGTGGTTGGTAAGTTTGTCAGCTCCAGCACCTCGTAAGCGCTGCGCGGCTGTTCACGGCTGGTGGCTTCGACAGGTGGCGCAGAAGGGGCTTGAGGCTCAACCCTGTTAAGCGGTGGCAACTCGACCGGCTGAGCCTTCACGCCATCGGGCGGTTGATTGCTATAGGCGGTGTTGCCGTCGGCGTCGGTGTATTTATAGATCTGCGCTGCGGCAGGCAGGGCGATCAGCAGCAGGATGAATAGAAAACCACGACCCATAAAATCGACCGGAAGCGAAGGCGTTGAGGTGCAGCATAGGTCAGGGGTGACGATTGACCCAGCTCGTTAACATTTGGGCATGATTTCCGAGATTCCCCAAGCACCACAGATGCGATCGTTCCCATGCTCCGCGTGGGAATGCCTCTAGGGACGCTCCGCGTCCAGTGACGCGGAGCGTCACGGGCTGCATTCCCACGCAGAGCGTGGGAACGATCAGGGCATAAAACGTAGCCCACAAAAAAGGCCTCCCGAAGGAGGCCTCTTTTTTGTCACGCCGCTTGCGCAGGCGCTACTGGATTAGCAGCTGTAGTACAGCTCGTATTCCAGTGGGTGTACGAAGGTACGTACTTTGATTTCTTCTTCGCTTTTCAGAGCGATGTAAGCGTCGATGAAGTCGTCGCTGAAAACGCCGCCTTTGGTCAGGAACGCACGACCTTTGTCCAGCTCTTCCAGGGCTTCTTTCAGGCTGCCGCAAACTTGTGGGATCTCTTTCGCCTCTTCAGGCGGCAGGTCATACAGGTTTTTGTCAGCGGCGTCGCCAGGGTGGATCTTGTTCTGGATACCGTCCAGGCCGGCCATTACCAGGGCAGCAAAGGCCAGGTACGGGTTAGCTGCCGGATCCGGGAAGCGAGCTTCGATACGGCGAGCGCGAGGGCTGGACACGTAAGGAATACGGATCGAAGCGGAACGGTTGCGAGCCGAGTAGGCCAGCATTACTGGAGCTTCGAAACCTGGGACCAGACGCTTGTAGGAGTTGGTCGACGGGTTGGTGAAGCCGTTCAGTGCTTTACCGTGCTTGATGATGCCGCCGATGAAGTACAGAGCGGTGTCGGACAGGCCGGCATAGCCTTCGCCAGCGAAGGTGTTCTTGCCATCTTTGGCGATGGACAGGTGAACGTGCATACCCGAACCGTTGTCGCCGTACAGAGGCTTAGGCATGAAGGTCGCGGTGCGGCCGTATGCATCAGCAACGTTGTGTACGCAGTACTTCAGGGTTTGAACTTCGTCAGCCTTGGCAACCAGGGTGTTGAACTTCACGCCGATTTCGTTTTGGCCAGCAGTTGCCACTTCGTGGTGGTGAACTTCGATGACCAGGCCCATTTCTTCCATGGCGTTGCACATGGAGGTACGGATTTCGTGGTCGTGGTCGAACGGCGGAACCGGGAAGTAGCCGCCTTTGACGCCTGGACGGTGGCCTTTGTTGCCGCCTTCCACGTCCTGGTCGGACATCCACGAACCTTGTTCGGAGTAGATCTTGAACATGGAGCCGGAGATGTCAGACTTGAACTTCACTTCGTCGAAGATGAAGAATTCAGGCTCTGGACCAACAAATACGGTGTCGCCGATACCGGTCGACTTCAGGTATTCCTCGGCACGCTTGGCGATCGCACGTGGGTCACGGTCGTAGCCTTGCATGGTCGAAGGCTCGATCACGTCGCAAACCAGGATCAGGGTTGGCTCTTCGGTGAACGGGTCGAGAACGGCAGTGCTGTCGTCCGGCATCAGGATCATGTCGGAGGCTTCGATGCCTTTCCAGCCAGCGATGGAGGAACCGTCGAACATTTTGCCTTCTTCGAAGAAAGCTTCATCCAGCGCGTCGCGAGCCGGCATGGTCACGTGGTGCTGAGTGCCTTTGGTGTCAGTGAAGCGCAGATCAATCCACTTGACGTCATGATCTTTGATGAGTTGAACCGACTTCGACATAGTGTCCTCCGGGTGGCTTCGGGCTTAGTAGTGGATGCCCTTAGAATGTGGGTGATGCCGGCGCGAATACTCTGCCAAGGCAACCTGCCTCACAAGGGAGCAAATTGCATGCCAGTGCCCCACCATGGGTTTTTTGCCCCAATTTCACGCTTATAAAGGTGCAAAGCGGAGCAAAGCAGGAAATAGCGCCCTGTAATGTGGCGTCAAATTCAACAAATGACCTGTTTTGGTGCGTGCAAAACCTTCTGCACATTAACTGGTTAAACCTTGAGCAATTTCCGCTATAATCCGCGCCCCCCTTTTTCGGCTGGCCCAGCGCGCGCTGTTTTCATGAAACTAATCGTAAAAGTCTTTCCCGAGATCACCATCAAGAGCCGCCCGGTACGGATGCGTTTCATCCGCCAGTTGGCCAAAAATATCCGTACCGTGCTCCGCGACCTGGACCCGGCTGTGGTGGTGAACGGTGTGTGGGACAATCTCGAGCTGGAAACCCGCGTCAGCGAGCCCAAAGCCCTCAAGGAGATGACCGAGCGCCTGAGCTGCATGCCGGGCATCGCGCATTTCCTGCAGGTCGATGAATACCCGTTGGGCGACTTCGACGACATCGTCGCCAAGTGCAAGCAGCACTTCGGTGATGCGTTGGCCGGGAAGATCTTTTCGGTGCGCTGCAAGCGTGCCGGCAAGCATGAATTCAGTTCGATGGACGTCGAGAAATACGTCGGCAGCCAACTGCGTCGTCAGTGCGGCGCCGCCGGAATCTCGCTGAAAGAGCCGGAAATCGAAGTTCGCCTCGAAATTCGCGACAAACGGTTGTTCGTGATCCACAACCAGCACAACAGCATCGGCGGTTATCCGCTGGGTGCCCTGGAACAGACGCTTGTGCTGATGTCCGGCGGCTTCGATTCCACCGTCGCTGCCTACCAGATCATGCGCCGCGGGCTGATGAGCCATTTCTGCTTCTTCAATCTGGGCGGACGAGCCCATGAACTGGGCGTCATGGAAGTCGCGCACTTCATCTGGAAGAAGTACGGCAGCTCCCAACGCGTGTTATTTGTGAGTGTGCCTTTCGAGGAAGTACTGGGAGAAATTCTCGGGAAAGTCGATAACAGTCATATGGGCGTAGTTTTGAAGCGTATGATGTTGCGCGCTGCTTCCCGTATTGCCGATCGGCTGGAGATCGAAGCGCTGGTCACCGGCGAAGCGATTTCCCAGGTGTCGAGCCAGACGCTGCCGAACCTGTCCGTGATCGACTGCGTGACCGACAAGCTGGTCTTGCGTCCGCTGATCGCCAGTCACAAGCAGGACATCATCGACCTGGCTAACGAAATCGGTACTGCCGACTTCGCCAAGCACATGCCGGAATACTGCGGGGTCATCTCGGTGAACCCCAAGACCCACGCCAAGCGTCCACGCGTGGAGTACGAAGAACAACAGTTCGACATGGCAGTACTTGAGCGTGCGCTCGAGAACGCCAAACTGGTGCCGATCGATCGCGTGATCGACGAATTGGGCCAGGACTTGCAGATCGAAGAAGTCAGCGAAGCGCTGGCTGGTCAGATCGTCATCGATATCCGTCATCCGGATGCCGCTGAAGATGACCCGCTGGGCCTCGTTGGCATTGAGGTACAAACGATGCCGTTTTATGCATTGAACGCTCGTTTCAAGGAACTGGACCCTACTCGCCAGTACCTGCTGTATTGCGACAAAGGCGTGATGAGTCGCCTGCATGCCCACCATTTGCTCAGTGAGGGGCATGCCAATGTGCGCGTTTATCGACCGAGCTAAGAGCCCGGGGCTGTATGCCTGTGGCCTGCGTCACCGGCCCCCCGACTCTGCCGTCAAGCTGTAACGGCAAGGCCTGACTCTACTGTAAATCGCTGCCAAGACTTGTCAGCACACCGAATCCTCTGATCGAGATACACAAGTGATCGAAAATCTACGCAACATCGCCATCATTGCTCACGTTGACCATGGTAAGACCACCCTGGTAGACAAACTCTTGCGTCAATCCGGCACCCTGGAGCGCAACGAGCTCAACGACGAGCGCGTGATGGACTCCAACGACCAGGAGAAAGAACGCGGTATTACCATTCTGGCGAAAAACACCGCCATCAACTGGAACGGCCACCACATCAACATCGTGGACACCCCGGGCCACGCCGACTTCGGCGGCGAAGTTGAACGCGTAATGTCGATGGTTGACTCCGTTCTGCTGCTGGTTGACGCTCAAGACGGCCCTATGCCGCAAACCCGTTTCGTGACCAAGAAGGCTTTCGAAGCCGGCCTGCGTCCAATCGTGGTCATCAACAAGGTTGACCGTCCAGGCGCGCGTCCGGACTGGGTTCTGGATCAGATCTTCGACCTGTTCGACAACCTGGGTGCTACCGAAGAACAGCTGGACTTCAAAGTCGTCTACGCCTCGGCCCTGAACGGCATTGCCGGTCTGGAACACACCGATATGGCTGAAGACATGACCCCGCTGTACCAGGCGATCATTGACCACGTACCGGCTCCAAAAGTTGACCGTGACGGTCCGTTCCAGATGCAAATCTCGGCACTGGACTACAACAGCTTCCTGGGTGTTATCGGCGTTGGCCGTATCGCCCGTGGTCGCGTCAAGCCGAACACTCAAGTTGTGGCTATCGACGCTGACGGCAAGCGCCGTAACGGTCGTATCCTGAAGCTGATGGGTCACCACGGTCTGCACCGTATCGACGTTGACGAAGCAGCTGCCGGCGACATCGTCTGCATCAGCGGCTTCGACCAGCTGTTCATCTCCGACACTCTGTGCGACCCACTGAACGTCGAAGCGATGAAGCCGCTGACCGTTGACGAGCCAACCGTTTCCATGACCTTCCAGGTTAACGACTCGCCGTTCTGCGGTCGTGAAGGCAAGTTCGTCACCAGCCGTAACATCAAAGAGCGTCTGGACAAAGAACTGCTCTACAACGTTGCTCTGCGCGTTGAAGAAGGCGACTCCGCCGACAAGTTCAAAGTCTCCGGCCGTGGTGAGCTGCACCTCTCGGTACTGATCGAAACCATGCGTCGCGAAGGCTTCGAAATGGGTGTTGGTCGTCCGGAAGTGATTATCCGCCTGGTTGACGGCGTCAAGCACGAACCGTACGAAAACGTGACCATCGACCTGCCAGAAGAATCGCAAGGTTCGATCATGGAACAGATCGGTATCCGTAAAGGCGACCTGACCAACATGGTTCCGGATGGCAAGGGCCGTGTGCGCCTTGAGTACAACATCCCGGCTCGTGGCTTGATCGGTTTCCGTAACGAGTTCCTGACCCTGACCTCCGGTGCAGGCATCCTGACCTCGATCTTCGACCGTTACGACGTGATGAAGTCCGGCGACATGTCCGGCCGTCAGAACGGCGTGCTGGTTTCGGTTGCTACCGGTAAGGCTCTGACTTACTCGCTGGAAACCCTGCAAGCTCGCGGCAAACTGTTCCTGGGTCACGGTGAAGACGTGTACGAAGGTCAAATCGTCGGCATCAACAGCCGCGACAACGACCTGGGCGTTAACCCAACCAAAGGCAAGAAGCTCGACAACATGCGTGCTTCGGGTAAAGACGAAACCATCGCTCTGGTTCCGCCTATCCGTTTCACCCTGGAACAAGCTCTGGAATTCGTTCAAGAAGACGAATTGTGCGAAGTTACTCCTAAGTCCATCCGTCTTCGTAAGAAGATCCTGGGCGAAAGCGAGCGTACCCGCGCTGCCAAGAAAGCCGGTAACTGAGTTTCGACTTAGTTAGCTGCTAAAAAAAACGCCCCCGACCGCAAGGTCGGGGGCGTTTTTGTTTGTCTGGCTGTAGCAGCTGTCGAGCCTGCGAGGCTGCGTTCGGCTGCGCAGCAGTCGTGAAATCAAACGCTGCGGTGCATCATATAAATCGTATTTTCCGGCCTGCGACTGCTCCGCAGCCGAACGCAGCCTCGCTGGGGCTCGACAGCTGCTACGGGGAATCGAGGCGGCTTTAAAACTTCTCGAGGGTCCGACGGCTCTCGCTGGTCTCGCGCGCCACTTCTTTCGGCTTATACGCGCAATACCCCGGCCGCGGCCCGATTTTCGGGTGGTTGCGGCAAGTATCCGGGCGCTTTTCATAAATAGTGCACAGACGGCTCTTACGATCCAGGTACAGGCAATCGTTGTTGCTCATGCGCTGAAGGGTGAAGATCTCGGACTTCTGGTTGTAACGCTCGACGATCCCTTCCTTTTGCAAACGCTTGGCGATGTTCTTCGGCGGCTCGCCGCGCTCGAATTCATCGACGATGCCGATACGGATCAGATCCTTGATCTTGACCTCGACCGGCAGGGTGCAGCAGCTGGAAACGCACGAACCACACATCGGGGCGGAGTACTTGGCCCAGGTATCGAGGCGATCGATCTCCGCGGCGGCGATCAGGTTGGACTTCATCATCGGTTGTTACCAGCGTGCATCAGGGCGCGCGATCATACCGGGACTGGTGGATTTTTGAACAACCTTTCGCCAGAATTTTTCGTATTCCGCCCAATAACACCTGTAACCCGGCACGGCCCCTGCATTCTTTCCGGTGCGCGGCAAGGTAATGTCGATCTAACTCACACTAACGGGAAAAACTGCCGAACCAGAGTTCCAACGGCCTGTCAGACCGTCTAGGCTCAACTACTCCACGCTCGCTCGAGGTCCTATCAATGACTCAAGAACCACTTGTTCGCGAAGCAGAGGTGGCCGCATTCCGCGACGCCGTCTTGACCAAACTCACCTACGCGGTGGGCAAAGACCCGGATCACGCCTTCGACCACGACTGGTTCGAAGCCATTGCCCTGGCGGCGCGCGATCACATGGTCGAGCACTGGATGGATCACACCCGGCAGATCTACCGCAAAGGTCAGAAGCGGGTTTATTACCTCTCCCTCGAATTCCTGATCGGCCGTCTGCTCTACGACAGCCTGAGCAACCTAGGCCTGCTCGACGTCGCCCGCGAAGCCATGACAGAACTCGGCGTCGATATTGAACGCATCCGCCTGCTGGAGCCCGATGCGGCCCTGGGCAACGGCGGCCTCGGTCGTCTGGCCGCGTGCTTCATGGAAAGCATGTCGACCCTCGGCATTGCCGGGCACGGTTACGGCATTCGTTATGAACACGGCTTGTTCCGCCAGGCCATCGTCGACGGCTGGCAGCAGGAACAGACCGAACACTGGCTGGATTTCGGTAACCCTTGGGAGTTCGAACGACCAGAGGTCGTTTACCCGATCGGCTTCGGCGGCAGCGTCGAAACCGTCACCGACGAAACCGGCAAGTCCAAGCAAGTCTGGACGCCAGCGGAAACTGTTCGCGCAATTGCGTATGACACACCGGTCGTCGGCTGGCGCGGGGCGAGCGTCAATACACTGCGCCTGTGGCGCGCCCGGGCCATGGAAGATTTGCACCTGGAACGCTTCAACGCCGGCGACCACTTGGGCGCCGTAGCGGAAGTCGCCCGGGCCGAAAGTATTTCCCGGGTGCTTTACCCGGCGGACAGCACCGAAGCCGGCCAGGAACTGCGCCTGCGACAGGAGTATTTCTTCGTCGCCGCGTCCTTGCAGGACTTGCTGCGTCGTCATCGCAACATGCACACCTCGGTCCTGACCCTGGGCGATCATGCCGCGATCCAGCTCAACGACACCCACCCTTCGATTGCCGTGGCCGAATTGATGCGGCAACTGGTCGATGTCTATGACGTCGCGTGGGATGCGGCATGGCAAGTCACCGTCGACACGCTGTCCTACACCAACCACACGTTGCTGCCGGAAGCGCTGGAAACCTGGCCGGTCGGTTTGATGGAGCGGATGTTGCCGCGGCACATGCAGATCATTTATTTGATCAACGCCCAGCACATCGATTCGCTGCGGGCCAAGGGTATCCATGACTTCGAGGTGCTGCGCGCGGTATCGCTGATCGAGGAAGACAACGGTCGCCGCGTGCGCATGGGCAATCTCGCGTTCCTTGGCTCCCACAGCGTCAACGGCGTGTCCGGCCTGCACACGCAACTGATGCGCAAAACGGTGTTCTCCGAACTGCACAAACTCTATCCGGACCGGATCAACAACAAGACCAACGGCATCACGTTCCGCCGCTGGCTCTACCAGGCCAACCCGGAGCTGACCTCGATGATGGTCGACGCCCTCGGCCCGGATCTGCTGGACAACCCCGAAGAGCGTTTGCTCGGCCTGGAACCGTTCGCCGAGAAAGCCGCGTTCCGCAAGGCGTTTGCCGAGCAGCGGCTGCACAGCAAGAAAGCCCTGGCGTACATCATTCACGAGCGACTTGGCGTTGCGGTCAACCCGGCGGCGATGTTCGACGTGCAGGTCAAGCGGATCCACGAATACAAACGTCAGTTGCTTAACCTGTTGCACACCGTTGCGCTGTATCAGGCGATTCGCGCCGAGCCGGAAATCGATTGGGTGCCGCGGGTGAAGATCTTCGCCGGCAAGGCGGCGGCCAGTTATCACCAGGCCAAGCTGATCATCAAACTGACCAACGACATCGCCCGGGTGGTGAACAACGACCCGACGGTGCGCGGTTTGCTGAAAGTGGTGTTCTTGCCCAACTACAACGTCAGTCTGGCGGAAAGCATCATCCCGGCAGCGGATTTGTCGGAGCAGATCTCCACCGCAGGCTTCGAAGCCTCGGGCACCAGCAACATGAAGTTCGGCCTCAACGGTGCGCTGACCATCGGCACCCTCGATGGCGCCAACGTCGAAATGTGCGAACGCATCGGCGTCGAACACATGTTCATCTTCGGCCTCAGCGCTCAGCAGGTTGAAGC
Organism: Pseudomonas sp. Irchel s3h14; assembly: GCF_900187425.1. Taxonomy (GTDB): domain Bacteria; phylum Pseudomonadota; class Gammaproteobacteria; order Pseudomonadales; family Pseudomonadaceae; genus Aquipseudomonas. Next base: position 424,747 of record NZ_FYDJ01000002.1, on the reverse strand, counting down.
GCGCAAACAGAACCATGAGTTCAATGCGACGCCGGATATTGCGGCATCCCACCGGCTGAATGACGTGCTGCAAGCGATTCGCGGCGGGGTGTTCTCGCCGGATGATCCTTCCCGTTACACAGGGTTGATTGATTCGCTGATCGACTACGATCGCTTCCTGGTCTGCGCCGATTTCGACTCTTACTGGGACGCGCAGATGCGCGTTGAAGCCCATTGGCACGATTCGAAGGAATGGTGGCGTTCGGCGGTGTTGAGCACCTCCCGGATGGGTTGGTTCTCGTCCGACCGGACCATTCGCGAGTACGCCACGGATATCTGGAAAGCTTTGGAGTAACTTTTAGCAATAATTGCGAGCAAGGCCCGACGGTTGTTGGGCCTGGCCGATATACTGAGCGTCAGTTTGCCGAATATTTCAGTGACCGCTGCGCGGTCAATCGCGGGCAAGCCTCGCTCCTACTGGGATCGCGTTCTTCTGTAGGAGCGAGGCTTGCCCGCGAAAGCGTCAGCGCAGACGCCACAAGGCAATGGGCCGCTTAGGGATATCGACCATGCAATGGATGTTCATGCTGATTGGGCTGGTGCTGGGCTGGGTACTCGACGAGTCGTTCAGCGATGCGCTGTTGGGCGCGCTGCTCGGGTTGGGTATTGGTCAGGCTATTCGCATTGGCCGATTGGGATCACAGGCCGCCGAGCAACGTAAGTTACTTGATCAGGCTCAGATCGCGCTGAATGCGGTGCAGCAACGGCTGTCATTGCTGGAAGTGTCAGGCGTCAAGACGCCGGAAACCCACGAACCCGCGCCGTCTCCTGAATTCACGCTCGACGAAATCCCTGCCGAGTCCCCGGAGCTGATCTGGGAACTCCCTCCCGAACTGGAACCGATCACCGCGGCCGCCGCCGAAGCGAGCCGTCCAGTGCCCGTCGATGCCTGGAAACCCGAACCGGTCGCCCGCGAACCGCAACAACCCGCCATCCCGCGAGGCCCGAACTTCATCGACCGCGCCATCAGCGGCGCCCGCAATTGGCTGTTCGGCGGCAACACCGTGCTGCGGGTCGGTGTGGTGCTGTTGTTTCTCGGCTTGGCCTTCCTGCTGCGTTACGCCACCGAAGGCATGGTGGTGCCGATCGAGTTGCGTTACGCCGGTGTTGCGGCGGCGGCATTGGGGCTTCTGGGGCTGGGTTGGTGGCTTAGAACACGCAACAGCCATTACGCGTTGATGCTGCAAGGCACCGGGATCGCGGTGTTGTACCTGACTGTGTTTGCTGCGATGCGCCTGCATCCGCTGCTCGATCCTACGGCGGCGTTAGGTCTGCTGGTCGCGGTGACGGTGTTCTCGGCGATCCTCGCCATCACCCAGGATGCCTTGGGCCTGGCTGCCGCTGCGGCACTCGGTGGTTTTGCCGCGCCGATCCTGACCTCCACCGGTGCCGGCAACCATGTCGCGCTGTTCAGTTACTTCGCCTTGCTTAACGCCGGCATCCTCGCCATCGCCTGGTTCAAGGCCTGGCGGCTGCTTAACCTGATCGGTTTCGTCGGCACTTTCGGCATCGGTTTCGCCTGGGGCCTGCGTTCCTATACCCCGGAACTGCTGTGGAGCACCGAGCCGTTCCTGATTGTGTTTTTCCTGATGTACCTGGCAATCGGTCTGCTGTTCGCCCGGCGCAAGTTGCTGGAAATGAGCGACGCACCCGAGGACGACAGTCGTGAAGCGCTGCTGCACTGGTCGGCGCGCAAGGGCGATTACGTCGACGGCACAATGCTGTTCGGTCCTCCGTTGGTGGGCTTCGGCTTGCAGTTCGCATTGGTCCAGCACCTGGAATTCGCCGCAGCCTTCAGCGCGTTGGCGTTGGGCATGATTTACATGGGCCTGGCGCGGTTGTTGATGGGCGGACGAGCGTTGCTGCTGGCGGAAACCTGTCTGGCGTTGGGTGTGATCTTCGCCAGCCTGGCGATTCCGTTGGGGCTCGATGCGCGCTGGACCGCCGCCGCTTGGGCCGTCGAAGGCGCCGGCATCTTCTGGCTTGGCCTGCGTCAGCAACGACCGCTGGCCCGAGCCTTTGCCTTGCTGCTGCAACTGGGCTCGGCGTTGGCCTTCCTCAGTGAACTGCGAATCGGCGAAAGCAGCCTGCTGGAAGGGGCACCGTTGGGCGCGCTGATGCTTGGCGTGGCATTGCTGTTCAGTTTCTACCAATTGCGCAAAGCCTTGCCCGAGCAGACGTCGGAATGGGAGCGCAAAGGACTGCCGGTGTTGGCCTGCCTCGGTCTGACCTTCCTCTATCTGCTGGCGCCGTTGTTCTTCTTCACTCACGGCACGGCGATCAGTTGGGCGCTGGCGGGGTTGGCGACCTTGTTTGTTGGCTTGCGTCTGCAATCGCGCACGTTCCTGTTCACCGCGTTCGCCGTGCAGTTGCTCGGCGGTGCGTTGTTCCTGCTGCGGCTGCAAGGTTCGAGCGGTGAGTCTGGCGCCGTGTTCAGTGCGGGTTGGAGCGGCCTGCTGAGCGCGTCGCTGATCGGTCTGGCGCTGATCGCTGGCATGTTGCTGGCGGCGCGCGATGAGATGGTCCGAAGCGACGTGCGATTGCTGCGCGGCTTGTCGGTGGTACTGCTGGCCGGTCTGGTGTTGATCAATCTGGCGGTGCTGTTCGTCCTGCCTTGGCAAACGGCGAGTGCGGTATGGGCGGCCAGCGGTTTGTTCATTATCTGGCTGAGTCTGTACCTGAAGCAGCGCGTGAGTTTTGTCTTCGGTCTGCTGTTGCAGGTGATTGGCGGCGCGGCGTTCCTGATGGCCGGGCCTGATTTGCTCGGACCGCTTGCGAGCGAAGGATTGAGGCCTCTGGCTCATAGCGGTTTCTGGACGCCGCTGGTGTTGGGTTTGGCCGCGATGGTTGGCGCCTGGCGTTTGCAGCTCGGCAATCATGCCTCGGCCTTCGATGTGCTGAGCTTGCAGCGTTTGTCCGAAGTTTTGCTGGTGTGGGGCGCGGCTTGGTGGGCGCTGGCGTGGGTTAGCGAAGTCCTGCGTTTTGCACCCTCGAATCTGCAAGCGACGTTGTTGCTGGCGGTCGCGGCTGTGAGCGTGGCGCTGTGGACAGTCTTGGCGCTGCGCCTGAAATGGTCCTCGCTGGGCTTGCTCTGCACCTTGCTGATGCCTGCGGCCGGTTTGGTGTTGCTGGCTGCGTGGCACTCGCGTTATCACCCGGCGGCCAATTTTGGTTGGCTGGTATGGGCGGCGGTGTTCGTTGTGCATTTCCTCTCTCTGCGGCGTCTGGCGCCGATGTTGCCGGCGCGCGCCCTCAGTACCGCGCACGTGCTCGGCTGCTGGCTATTGATCGGTGTGTTGGCCCTGGAGCTGCGTTACGGCCTGTTGCTGTTGTCCGAGCAGTACAACGCCTGGCGCTGGTTGGGTTGGGCGATTCTGCCGAGCCTGTATCTGGTGCTGATGGCGGCACCCCGTGTCTGGCCATGGCCGGTGTCGGCTTATTCGCGCGAATACCGCCTGTACGCGGCGGCACCGCTGGCGTTGCTGATGCTCGGCTGGTTCTGGCTGGCGAACGTCGTCAGCGACGGCACCGCCGAGCCGTTGCCTTACGTGCCGCTGATCAACCCGCTGGAGTTGGGTCTGCTGTTTGCGCTGTTCGGCGTCTACGTGTGGTCCCGCAGCGCCGTGACGCAACTGTCGATCCGCAAGGACTACCTGGATCACGCCACGCAACTAATCGCTGGCGCCTCGCTGTTTGTGTTCTTCACGGCCCTGGTGATGCGCGCTGCCCATCATTGGGGCGGTGTGCCGTTCGAACTGGATGCGTTGCTTGAATCCATGCTGGTGCAGGCCGGTCTGTCCATCGTCTGGACCTTGATGGCCCTGAGTCTGATGATCGGCGGCCATCTGCGTCATCGCCGCGAAGTCTGGCTGATCGGTGCGGCGCTGATCGGTGTGGTGGTGGCCAAACTGTTCTTTGTCGAATTGAGCAACCGCGGCGGACTCGCCCGGATCGTCTCGTTTATCGGCGTTGGTGTGTTGCTGTTGGTGGTGGGCTATTTCGCCCCGTTGCCGCCCAAGCGCGCCGAGGCTGTGCCGGAGGCTGAAAAACCGGCCCCGCAAACCGAAGGAGTGTCGTCTTGAGTCAGAAGCTGAACCTTGTCTGGTTGGGCGCTGTTGCGCTGGGTGTGGCGCTGTCGGCCAGTGCTCAGGAAAAATTGGCGGACTTCGCCACGCAGGTGCCGTTGTCGGTCAGCGGCGAAGGTCCGTGGTATCGCCTCGAATTGCCGTTGAGCGTGCAATTGAATGCGCGGCAAACCGATCTCAGCGATGTGCGCGTGTTCAACGCCGCCGGTGAGGCTCAGGCGTATTCCTTGGCGCGCGCGCCGGCGCAGACCAGCGACAACCGCACCCTGACCGACGTGAAGTGGTTCCCGCTGTACAACTCGGCGGAGTCCACCGAGCACGCACCGAGCGTGCGGGTGCAATCGAGCGCCAACGGCACGCTGGTCGAAGTGCAGCCGTCCAGTCAGCTGGAGGTGGGCGAAGAAATGCTGCGCGGCTGGTTGCTTGATGCCAGCAGCATCAAAGCACCCTTGCAGCAGTTGATCCTCGACTGGACCAGTGAGCGCGACGGTTTCCAGCGTTTCACCATCGAAGCCAGCGACGACTTGCAGCATTGGCAGTCGTGGGGCGAAGGGCAGGTGGCGCGCCTGACGTTTGCCGACGAGCGGGTCGAACAACATGAAGTCGCCTTGCCGGGTCAGTCGGCCCGTTATCTGCGCTTGCTGTGGAACACGCCGCAATCGGCACCGACATTGACCTCGGCGCAACTGCAAAGCGCCAAGACCCGCAGCCTGCCGCTACCGCTTGTCTGGTCGCAACCGCTGGCCGGCAGCAGCGTAAAGGCCGGTGAATACACCTGGCAATTACCCATGGGGCTGAATGTCGAGCGCTTGCAGGTCGAGTTGAGTCAGCCCAACAGTTTGGCGCCCGTGACCTTGTCCGGTCGTCGGGAAAGTAGTCTGCCGTGGCAGCCGCTGGGCAGCGGTTTGCTCTACCGCCTGACCCAGAGTGGCCAGGATGTGGTGCAGAACGAATTGCAGCTGTCGGGGCAAACCGTTCAGCAGTTGAAGCTGACGGTGGACGAGCGCGGCGGCGGTCTGGGGGCCGAGGCCCCGACTGTGCGGTTCGCCGTGCGCTCCATTCAATTGGTGTTCCTGGCGCGCGGAGCGGGGCCTTATACGCTCGCGCTGGGAAGTGCCACGGTGAAGGCGGCGAACCTGCCGCTGTCGACGTTGATTCCGGATTACAACGCTGCAAAGTTGGCGGCATTGGGCAAGGCAACGGTGGAGGGCGGTGCGGTGGCCACGCCAGCGTCGGCCGTGACAACGGCTGCACCGATGGACACCAACTGGAAGAAGTTCGGGTTGTGGGCGGTGTTGCTGCTCAGTGTTTTGTTTCTGGCCGCGATGGCGTTCAGTCTGTTGCGCAAGCCTGCTGCCAAATCCTGAAATGGCTGGCGCTGCGCGCCATTCGCGAGCAAGTCGGATCGCCGCACCGCCGCTCCCACACTTGATCTGTGTCGTTCAGAGATCAAATGTGGGAGCGGGCTTGCTCGCGAAGACGGAATATCAGGCAAGGAAAGTCTCGAAACTGCCACTCATCCTCCGCTCACATCTCCTGCGTTTCGAACTACGCTCAACCGGGCGCATGAACTCTATTGGGTGTAACACGTCTGATAGGAGGAAATGCGCCCCGACTCGCGTTAAACTGCGCGGGTTTTTAGCCCCCCCATTCCACCGGAGCCTTCCATGTCCCGCGTTACCCTGAGTCGCTATTTGATTGAGCAGACCCGTAGCAATAACACCCCTGCCGATCTGCGTTTCCTGATCGAAGTGGTGGCGCGTGCTTGCAAAGAGATCAACCACGCCGTGTCCAAAGGCGCCCTCGGTGGTGTTCTGGGCAGCATGGGCACTGAAAACGTCCAAGGTGAAGTGCAGAAGAAACTCGACGTGATCTCCAACGAGATCCTGCTCGAAGCCAACGAATGGGGCGGTCACCTGGCCGGCATGGCGTCCGAAGAAATGGACAACGCCTACCAGATCCCGGGCAAATACCCGAAAGGCGCGTACCTGCTGGTTTTCGACCCACTGGACGGCTCGTCGAACATCGATATCAACGCGCCGGTCGGTACTATCTTCTCGGTGCTGCGTTGCCCGAACGAATACCTGAGCCAAAACGAGCCCTTGAACGAAAAGGCTTTCCTGCAGCCAGGCACCGAGCAAGTGGCTGCCGGTTACGCGATCTACGGTCCACAGACCATGTTGATCCTGACCTTGGGCGACGGCGTAAAAGGCTTCACCCTGGACCGCGAAATGGGCAGCTTCGTCCTGACCCATGAAGACATCAAGATTCCGGAGTCCACTCAGGAATTCGCGATCAATGCGTCCAACCAGCGTCACTGGGAAGCTCCGGTACAACGCTACGTCGGCGAATTGCTGGCTGGCGAAGAAGGCCCGCTGAAAAAGAACTACAACATGCGCTGGGTCGCCGCGATGGTCGCGGACGTGCACCGCATCCTGACCCGTGGTGGTCTGTTCATGTACCCACGCGACAGCCGCGAGCCGTCCAAGCCGGGCAAACTGCGCCTGATGTACGAAGCCAACCCGATGTCGTTCCTGGTTGAACAGGCCGGCGGCGCTTCCACCGATGGCCATCAGCGCATCCTCGACATCAAGCCTGACGGCTTGCACCAGCGTGTCGCGGTGTTCCTCGGTTCGAAAGAAGAAGTTGAACGCGTCACGGCTTACCACAAGGAATAAACCATGACCTCGCCCTGGCAGCCGTTGCTCGAATGGTGGTTCGGAACGCTCGAATCCCCCAACGAAATAGCGGCTGACAAGGGCAAGTTATGGTTCGGCAAGCGCGACAGCCAGGACCTCGAAGCGCGCACGCGTTTCGGGGACTGGGTCGAGCAGGCACTGGCCGGCGGATTGACCGAGTGGGCGCAACGCCCCGAAGGTTGGCTTGCTCTGGTGCTGCTGCTCGACCAACTCCCGCGAATGATCTATCGCGACACTCCCAAATCCTTTTCAGGCGATCTCAGGGCTCAGGCACTGGTGGCGCAAGGCATTGCTGCGGATTTCGATCGGCAGTTGCGGCCGATCCAGCGAGTGTTCATCTACCTGGTGTTCGAGCACTGCGAGAATCTGGCGGTGCAGAACGAAGCGGTTTCGCGATTTATCGATCTGGTGGCGCAGCAACCTGAGGCTGATCGGGCGGTGTTTGCCGATAACCTGGATTATGCCGAGCGGCATCAGAAAGTGATTGCGCGGTTTGGACGGTTTCCGCATCGCAATGCGGTGTTGGGAAGGGAATCTACGGCTGAAGAGCTGGAGTTTCTGAACGGGCCAGGGTCGCGCTTCTAAGCACGCCCTGAACTTAGGGATTGCCTTGCAACAGTCGCTTCATCAGCAGTGTTGGCAAATTTTTCCGCGTATCGGCAACGATGTGGATGTAGACCGTTTGCTCTCGCACTTCATAAATGACGCGGTTCATTCCTGAGAGAATTTGTCGATACTGGCTGAGATTGAGCTTCTCGATTTCTTCCGGGATTGCCCCTGCATAGGGCAAGGACTCCAAATGGCGAATGGCAACCTTCAGGCTGGCATAGGTGCTTTGCCAGGTCTGGGCAGAGAAATGCTTGGTGAGATAGGTACGGAGTTCTTTTAGATCTGTTTCAGCTGACTGAAGAATGACGACCTTAAAACTCATTGATGGTCGACCCTGTCCAGCTCTGCAAAGACATCTTCGGCATCCCGAAATTTACCTTCTTCAATCTCACGATTACCCATCGCCAAGAGCTTTAACAGGGCCATGGTGTCTTCTTGTTCTTCAAAACTTTTCACATCCATGACCACGAGCTTGGCTTCACCATTTTGGGTGATGACCAAAGGCTCTCTGCTTTCTGTGATCGTTTTGACGATTTCGGCCGCGTGGCTTTTCAGGTAGCTGATCGGCTTGATTTGAGATGAAAGCTTCATGGAATGAGCCCCGCCAGATTAAGTAGGACCGAGTTTAGTCTTAATTCAGTCTTGCGTCAGGTTGTGCCGACCGGCGTTTGATCGTTCCCACGCGCAGCAAAGGAATGCAGCCCGGGACGCTCCGCGTCCCTTCCAGAGCCGAACGCGGAGCGTCCGTTGAGGCATTCCCACGCAGAGCGTGGGAACGATCAGTGATCAGCGCTCGGTAGTTAAATCCGGAAGCTTCCCACCAACTGCTTCAACCGCGCCGCCTGCTGCTCAAGGTCTGAACACGCACGCAACGTCGCCTGCAAGTTCTCCACACCTTCCTGATTCAGCGTGTTGATCTCGGTAATGTCGACGTTGATCGACTCCACCACAGCCGTCTGCTCTTCAGTCGCCGTGGCCACCGACTGGTTCATCCCGTCGATCTCACCAATACGCTGAGTCACGCTGCCCAGACGTTCGCCAGCCTGGTTGGCGATGCCGACGCTGCTTTCGCTCTGGCGCTGGCTGTCGGTCATGGTGATCACGGCTTCCCGGGCGCCGACTTGCAGTTCCTCGATCATCTTCTGCACTTGCTGCGCCGAATCCTGAGTACGGTGCGCGAGGTTGCGCACTTCGTCCGCTACCACGGCAAAACCACGACCGGCTTCACCGGCACGGGCCGCTTCGATGGCTGCGTTGAGTGCCAGCAGGTTGGTCTGCTGGGAGATGCTGGTGATCACTTCCAGAATCTGCCCGATGTTCACGGTGTTGCTGTTGAGCGTTTCGATATTGCCGCACGAATCGCTGATCTTCGCCGAGAGCTGCTGCATCGCCGCGATGGTTTTGTCCACGACTTGCTGGCCGTCTTCGGCCAATGCGCGAGCATCGCTCGAATGCTGAGAGGCGAGGGCGGCGTTCTGGGCGATTTCCTGGGCGGCGGCGCCCAGCTCGTTGATGGCGGCGGCGACGCTGCTGGTGCGCGAGGCTTGCTGGTCGGAGTTGAACATCGACGAGTTCGACGCGGCAACCACACGCAAGGCGACTTCGTTGACCTGGCCGGTGGCCGAGGACACTTCGCGAATCGAGGTGTGAATACGCTCCACAAAACGATTGAATGAGGTGCCCAGGGCACCGAATTCGTCCTGGCCGTGAATGGTCAGGCGTTTGGTCAGGTCACCTTCGCCTTCGGCGATGTCATGCATCGCGCGGCCCATGGTCAACAGCGGCTGCATCAGGAAGCTGATCAACATGCCCAGAAACGCGATGATGATCACCACGGCAATGACCATGGCGATGATCGCCGAGGTGCGGAACTCGCTGAGCATCGAGAACGCGGTGTCCTGATCCAGCACCAGCGCCACGTACCAGTCTGCCGAGGGCACACCGTTGACGTGGGTAAAGGAGATGAATTGAGTCTTGCCGCCGATCTCGACTTCTTTCATGCCCGGGCTGACTTTCGGCGCGCCGTTCGGGTAGGCGTCGGTCAGGCTCTTGAGTACCAGTTTGCTGTCCGGGTGAATCAGGATCTTGCCGTCGGCGCTGACGATAAACGCATGGCCGTGGCCGCCGAAGTTCAGCGAGTTGATGATCGCGCTGACGCTGGACAGGTCAATGTCTGCCCCGGCGACGCCGATCATTTGATTCTGATGTTTCACCGGCGTGGCGACAGTGATCACCAGTTTGCCGGATGAGGCGGCAATGTACGGTTCGGTGACGATGGTCTGCTGCGCGCCGTTGGCCGCCTTGTACCAGCCACGGGCGCGGGGGTCGTAATCCGCCGCACGATTGCCGGCCGGGACCGAGAACATCACGCCATCGGTGCCACCGAAGTAGCTCAGCTGAAAATTACTGGTGTAGGCGGGCAGGTCGATGGCGCGCTTGAGGTTGGCCTGGGCGCTGCCGTCCACCGCGATCTGCTGGGACAGCGATTGCAGCAACTGGATGCGGCTTTCCAGCCAGGTCTGAATGTTGCTGGTGGTCAGGCTGCCGAGTTCCTGCATCGAGGATTCGGTACTGCTGCGCAGGGTTTGCCGCTGGCGATAGTCGTTGAAGAGGATGAAACAAGCGAATGCAACGGCCACCACGAGGGCGGCAGCCAACAAGATCTTGTGGCTGAACTTCATGTTTCTGGTCATTAAATGAGCTACCGCGGAGAGGCTGGTCAACAAGGGGGCGTCAATTTGCCACAGTCGTGGGCATTGCGCTGCTTTTATGTCGACTGGCCGGCGTCAAAGATTAGGCGGATTTTGCGAAAACCGACGAAATACTCAATAGCGAAAGAAAGTTGCTGATTTTTCGCAACAAGGCAGACGAGCGGCCTGATAAATAGCCGGCCAGCCAGGGAACCAGACAGGGGTTTTCTCTTCTAAGCTTCAGCTTGGCAGCCATGCCATTCCCCTTCGTCCCAGGAGCTACACCATGTCGCTGCGTTCTATTGCCCTGCTTTCGTTCTGCGTGTTGTTGGCCGCGTGCAGCAAGGTTAATCAGGAAAACTACTCGAAGCTGTCGTCAGGCATGCCCAAGGCCGAAGTAGAAACCTTGTTGGGCAAACCCGCCGATTGCTCGGGCGCACTCGGCATGTCCAGTTGCACCTGGGGCGATAAGAACAGCTTTATCAGCGTGCAGTACGCCGGTGACAAAGTGCTGATGTTTTCCGGCCAAGGCCTGAAGTAATCCGGGGCTATGCGCCCACGGGAGAAAAACAATGAAACGGTTACTGATAGTCCTTTTAGCCGGCCTGGTATTGGCCGGCTGCGCCACGTCTGGCGTAGATCCGTTGGCACCGAAAACCGCCAATAGCGTCAATCTCAAGAAGTACCAAGGGACCTGGTACGAGTTGGCTCGTCTGCCGATGTATTTCCAGCGCAACTGCGCGCAATCCGAAGCCCATTACACGCTCAAGCCTGACGGCAAGGTGTTGGTGCTCAATCGCTGCTTGACGGCAGACTGGCAATGGGAAGAGGCCAAAGGCGTGGCCTGGCCACAGGATCCGGGCAAAACCGACAAGCTGTGGGTCGAGTTCGATACCTGGTTTTCGCGGCTGATTCCGGGTGTGGCGAAGGGAGAGTACTGGGTGTTGTACGTCAGCGATGACTACAAGACCGCCATTGTTGGCGATCCGAGCCGCAAGTATCTATGGCTGCTGTCACGGACCCCGACGGTCAATGGCGTAGTGCGTGAAGAACTGCTGAGCAAGGCACGTCAGCAGGGTTACGACACTACGCGGCTGATCTGGCGCGCGACCGATACGCAGATGGCCAAGACTTCGAACTGATTACTCCGCTAGTGATCGTTCCCACGCTCTGCGTGGGAATGCAGCCCGGGACGCTCCGCGTCCCAAAGCGGACGCAGAGCGTCCATTGAGGCATTCCCACGCAGAGCGTGGGAACGATCAGTGGGGGAGTTAGCCCAACAGATCGCGCAGGACTTGGGTGAAGGCGCGGTTACTTTCTTCTTCGCCCGCATGACGCCCGTCGCGCACAACCCACTGGCCATTGACCAGCACATCCCGCACCTGACGATCGCCACCGGCAAACAACCAACGATTGAGAATCCCGTCGCCACTGGCTGTCGCCAGGTACGGATCGTTGCCATCCAGCACCAGCCAATCCGCACGTTTGCCAACTTCCAGCGCACCAATTGGCTGACCCAGCGCTTGAGCCCCGCCATCCAGCGCCGCGTCGTACAGCGTGCGGCCAACCATCGGCTGATCCGCGCCATACAAACGATTACGCCGTTGGTCGCGCAGACGCTGGCCATATTCCAGCCAACGCAATTCTTCCACCACGCTCAAAGACACATGGCTGTCGGAACCGATGCCCATGCGCCCGCCCTGAGCGAGGAAATCCACCGCCGGGAAGATCCCGTCGCCGAGGTTGGCTTCGGTCGTCAGGCACAAGCCGGCGATGGCGCGACTCTTGGCCATCAGCGTGACTTCTTCCGGGTTGGCATGGGTCGCGTGAACCAGGCACCAGCGCTGATCGACCTCGGTGTTCTCGTACAGCCATTGCAGCGGACGGCGGCCGCTCCAGCTCAGGCAGTCGTCGACTTCCTTCTGCTGTTCAGCGATGTGAATGTGCACCGGGCACTGCTTGTCGCTGGCCGCCAGCACTTCGCTGATTTGCTGCGGTGTTACCGCGCGCAACGAGTGGAAACACAAACCCAGCGACTGCGCCGGTTGCTGCGCCAGGATCGGCTGCAAGCGCGATTGAAGCTTGAGGTAGTTTTCGGTGCTGTTGATAAAGCGGCGCTGGCCTTCGTTCGGGGCCTGGCCGCCGAAACCGGAATGGCTGTAGAGCACCGGCAGCAGGGTCAGGCCGATACCGGCGGAGCTGGCGGCCTGACTGATGCGTAGCGCCAGTTCGGCCGGGTCCGCGTAAGGCTGGCCGTTGGTGTCGTGGTGTACGTAATGAAATTCCGCGACCGAGGTGTAACCGGCCTTGAGCATTTCGATGTACAGCTGACGGGCGATGACGCCGAGTTGGTCCGGGCTGATTTTTCCGACGAGGCGATACATCAAATCGCGCCAGGTCCAGAAACTGTCATTCGGATTACCCGCCACTTCCGCCAGCCCGGCCATGGCCCGCTGGAAGGCGTGGGAGTGTAAATTCGGCATACCCGGCAGCAGCGGACCGCTTAGCCGTTCGGCGCCATCTGCGTTGGAATCGGCCTGGATATGGGTCAACACGCCATCGGCGCTGACCTCAAGACGTACATTGTTGGCCCATCCACTAGGCAGCAGTGCGCGTTCGGCAAAGAAGGCGGACATGGTTCAGCACCCCATCGTGTGTTATTTGTATATACATATACAGACGTTTGCCTGCTCGGTAAACTCCGGCAAGCTAGTAGCCCTCAACAAATGAACAAGGATTAACCGTGCCAACTCCGTCTGCCACATTGCCGCCGAATGCCAATCTGAGCGCCAATCTGGGCGACAGTCCGGCGCCCTTGTACGCCCGCGTCAAACAGATGATCACCCAGCAAATCGACAGTGGAAACTGGCCGCCGCACTACCGCGTTCCGTCGGAAAGCGAGCTGGTCAACCAGTTGGGTTTCAGCCGTATGACCATCAACCGAGCCCTGCGCGAGATGACCGCCGACGGTCTGCTGGTGCGCATGCAGGGTGTCGGCACTTTTGTCGCCGAGCCGAAAAGTCAGTCCGCGCTGTTTGAAGTGCACAACATCGCCGACGAAATCGCCTCCCGTGGCCATCGCCATACCTGCAAGGTCATCACCCTCGAAGAAGAGGCCGCCGGTTCCGAGCGCGCACTTGCCCTGGACATGCGCGAAGGCCAGAAAGTCTTTCACTCGCTGATCGTGCATTTCGAAAACGATATCCCGGTGCAAATCGAAGACCGGTTCGTCAACGCACTGGTGGCGCCGGACTACCTCAAGCAGGACTTCACCTTGCAAACGCCATACGCCTATCTGAACCAGGTCGCTCCGCTGACCGAAGGCGAGCACGTGGTCGAGGCAATTCTGGCCGAGGCCAGCGAATGCAAGTTGCTGCAGATTGAAAAGGGCGAGCCGTGCCTGCTGATTCGTCGCCGCACCTGGTCCGGTCGTCAGCCAGTGACTGCCGCCCGTTTGATCCACCCCGGTTCCCGTCATCGTCTGGAAGGTCGGTTCCATAAATAGAGAGCATAAATGAGTCAGTTCAAGGTTCTACGTGCAATAGATTACCCACGCATGCCATGGAAAAACGGCGGCGGCAGCACTGAAGAAATCACCCGTGATGGCGGTGCCGGTCTTGAGGGTTTCGGCTGGCGTCTGTCGATTGCCGATATCGGCGAGTCGGGTGGTTTCTCGACATTCGCCGGCTATGAGCGAGTGATCACTGTGCTGCAAGGTGACGGCATGACCTTGCGGGTAGATGGCCAGGACACGCAGCCACTGTTACCGCTGGACCCATTTGCCTTCAGCGGCGAGAGCCAGGTTTCCTGCACATTGCTCGGTGGGCCGATTCGCGACTTCAACCTGATTTATGCGCCGCAGCGTTATAGCGCGCGATTGCAGTGGCTGGACGGCGAGCAGCGGTTTTTCAGCTCGGCGGGTACCGTGCTTGTGTTCAGTGTCACCGACGAGCTTGAAGTGAAGGTCGGTAACAGCGCCTCACAACTTGGTCGCCATGATTGCCTGCAACTCGACGGTAATGCCGGCCTGCTGGAAGTCTCCAGCAATGGCGCCTGCTGTGTGATCGAATTGACTGCACGCTGATCCAACACCTCCACTGATCGTTCCCACGCTCCAGCGTGGGAATGCATCCTGTGACGCTCCGCGTCACCGTCGCAACAGCGGACGCGGAGCGTCCCCGGCGGCGTTACCACGCAGAGCGTGGGAACGATCATCTGATTCGAAACTGCGCACCAACTTGTTACCGAACGCCCCAGCGTGGCGCAAAACCACGCTCAAGTAACAGCTGTAACCCTCCTCGCAAAATCCCCTCGAAAAATTTCATCTTTGCCAGAACCCTTGATCCAGGCGCTTTCCAGCCCATTCAAAATTTTTCTTGAACACTCATCCAGCAAGTTGGCCGCTTGATTGCATATGCTTGTATGTACAAGTAAAGACGTATGCGTATGAGTCGATCGAGACTCCTCGCAACGTCCACTGATTCAGGTTTGGATTGATCGCTGAGGAGTCTCTTTCGTGACTGACAATAAAATGACCAAGTTTCGTGACGTTGAAATCCGCGCTGCTCGCGGTAACAAGCTGACCGCCAAGAGCTGGCTGACCGAAGCGCCGCTGCGCATGTTGATGAACAACCTCGACCCGGAAGTCGCCGAGAACCCTAAAGAATTGGTGGTTTACGGTGGTATCGGTCGTGCGGCACGTAACTGGGAATGCTACGACAAGATCGTCGAAAGCCTGACCAACCTGAACGACGACGAGACCCTGCTGGTGCAATCCGGCAAGCCGGTCGGCGTGTTCAAGACCCACAGCAACGCTCCGCGCGTACTTATCGCCAACTCCAACCTGGTGCCACACTGGGCGAGCTGGGAACACTTCAACGAACTGGACGCCAAAGGCCTGGCCATGTACGGCCAGATGACCGCCGGCAGCTGGATCTACATCGGCAGCCAGGGCATCGTTCAAGGCACCTACGAAACCTTCGTCGAAGCCGGTCGCCAACATTACAACGATAACCTGAAGGGTCGTTGGGTCCTGACCGCAGGCCTCGGCGGCATGGGCGGCGCTCAACCTCTGGCCGCGACCCTAGCCGGCGCTTGCTCGCTGAACATCGAATGCCAACAAGTCAGTATCGACTTCCGTTTGAACAGCCGTTACGTCGATGAGCAAGCCACCGACCTCGACGACGCTCTGGCGCGTATCGCCAAATACACCAAAGAAGGCAAAGCGATTTCCATCGCCCTGCTGGGCAACGCGGCTGAAATCCTGCCGGAACTGGTCAAGCGCGGCGTGCGCCCGGACATGGTCACGGACCAGACCAGCGCCCACGACCCGCTCAACGGTTACCTGCCAGCCGGCTGGACCTGGGACGAATACCGCGCTCGCGCCAAGACCGAGCCTGCCGCCGTGGTCAAAGCCGCCAAGCAATCCATGGCCGTGCACGTTAAAGCGATGCTCGAATTCCAGAAGATGGGCATTCCGACCTTCGACTACGGCAACAACATCCGTCAGATGGCCCAAGAAGAAGGCGTCGAGAACGCATTCGACTTCCCAGGCTTCGTACCCGCTTACATCCGTCCGCTGTTCTGCCGTGGTATCGGCCCGTTCCGTTGGGCTGCACTGTCGGGCAACGCCGAAGACATCTACAAAACCGACGCCAAGGTCAAAGAACTGATCCCGGACGACGCGCATCTGCACAACTGGCTGGACATGGCGCGCGAGCGCATCAGCTTCCAGGGTCTGCCGGCACGTATCTGCTGGGTTGGCCTGGGCCTGCGCGCCAAGCTCGGTCTGGCATTCAACGAAATGGTTCGCAGCGGTGAATTGTCCGCGCCAATCGTGATCGGTCGCGACCACCTGGACTCCGGTTCGGTAGCCAGCCCGAACCGCGAAACCGAATCGATGCAGGATGGTTCCGATGCCGTGTCCGACTGGCCACTGCTCAACGCTCTGCTCAACACCGCGAGCGGCGCGACCTGGGTTTCCCTGCACCACGGTGGCGGCGTCGGCATGGGTTTCTCCCAGCACTCGGGCATGGTGATTGTCTGCGACGGTACTGACGAAGCGGCCGAGCGTATCGCTCGCGTCCTGCACAACGACCCGGCTACCGGTGTCATGCGTCACGCCGATGCGGGTTATCAGATCGCGATCGACTGCGCCAAGGAACAGGGTCTGAACCTGCCGATGATTACCGGCAAGTAATGCTTGCCCGTAGGAGCAAAGCTTGCTCGCGATGAACGATAACGCTGTGCATCAGATACACCGCTATCGCGAGCAAGCTCAGCTCCTACAGGGACCGAGTGAATTCCAATAACAATCCACAGAGGTTGAATCATGGCTGTTAACAGCGATCGTGCAGGCAGTAAACCGTTGATCGAGAAACGTTCGATCGACTACATCCCGGAAGCGGAGAGACACGGTCGTCTGTTGAGCCAGTTCACCCTGTGGATGGGTGCCAACCTGCAAATCACTGCGATTGTCACCGGGGCCCTGGCCGTGGTGCTGGGCGGTGACGTGTTCTGGTCGTTGATCGGTCTGTTGATCGGCCAACTGCTTGGCGGTGGCGTAATGGCGCTGCATGCGGCACAAGGGCCCAAGCTTGGCCTGCCGCAGATGATCTCCAGCCGGGTACAGTTCGGCGTGTATGGCGCGGCCATCCCGATCGTGCTGGTCTGTCTGATGTACCTCGGTTTCACCGCGACGGGCACCGTGCTTTCCGGCCAGGCGCTGGGCCAGTTGTTTGGCGTCAGCGACACCGTCGGTATCTTCCTTTTCGCCAGTGTCATCGTGCTGGTTACGGTGCTCGGTTATCGGGTGATCCATTGGATCGGCCGTGTTGCCAGTGTCATTGGCGTGATTGCCTTTGTTTATCTGTTCAGCCGCCTGATGAGCCAGGTTGACGTTGGCGCCCTGTTGCAAATCCGCCACTTCAGCTGGAGCAGTTTCCTGCTCGCGGTGTCGCTCGCGGCGTCCTGGCAGATCGCCTTCGGCCCGTATGTGGCTGACTATTCCCGTTACCTGCCGAGCAAGATTTCCTCGGTGAAAACCTTTTTTGCCGCCGGCGCAGGTTCGGTCATTGGTGCACAGGTGGCGATGGTCTTGGGCGTGTTTGCTGCAGCTTCTGCCAATGGGCAATTCGCCGGGCACGAAGTGGCCTACATCGTTGGTTTGGGCGGTACCGGTGCGACCGCAGCATTGCTGTACTTCAGCATCGCGTTCGGCAAGGTCACCATCTCCACGCTGAACTCGTACGGCAGCTTCATGTGCATTGCGACCATCATCAGTGGTTTCCGAGGCAACCTGCAGGTAACGCGCTTGCAGCGTCTGGTCTTCGTGCTGTTCATCGTCGGTGCTGCGACCCTGATCGCGCTGCTCGGTCAGCACTCGTTCCTCGGTGCGTTCAAGTCTTTCATCCTGTTCTTGCTGGCGTTCTTCACGCCATGGAGCGCGATCAACCTGGTGGACTACTACTGCATCACTCGCGAGCGCTATGACGTGCCGGCGCTGGCCGATCCGAACGGTCGCTACGGCCGCTGGAACCCCCTCGGTATCAGCGTCTATGTCTTCGGTGTGCTGGTGCAACTGCCGTTCATCTCCACCAAGTTCTATACCGGTCCGCTGGTGGATGCTCTGGGTGGCGTGGATATTTCCTGGATCATCGGTCTGGTGCTTCCCGCAGGCCTGTATTACGTGTGCGCGAAAAAATGGCACAGCGCAGTACCCGATCACCTGATTCTGCCAGTCGAGCAGGACAGCGATGCAGCACCTATAACAAGCGGGGCCGGTCGCGCTTCGGCGCAGGCCTGATTGGACGTGGACAGGGCTGGATGCCTCTTGACTGCCGTAAGCCAACTCATGATTAGGAGCGTCACTACAATGAAATCGAACAAGACCCTGCTGACCACATTGCTTTCCATGGGCCTGCTGGCCAGCGCCGGCGCCACTCAGGCGGCGGGTTGGTGCGAGTCGGGCAAACCGGTGAAATTCGCCGGCCTGAACTGGGAAAGCGCCATGCTGCTGACCGACGTGATGCAAGTCGTGTTGGAGAAAGGCTACGACTGCAAGACCGACAGCCTGCCGGGCAACTCCATCACCATGGAAAACGCCCTGAGCAGCAACGATATTCAAGTGTTTGCCGAAGAGTGGGTTGGTCGTAGCGAAGTCTGGAACAAGGCCGAGAAGGCCGGCAAAGTTGTCGGTGTCGGCGCGCCTGTCGTGGGTGCTGTCGAAGGTTGGTACGTGCCGCGTTACGTGATCGAAGGCGACGCCAAGCGCAAGCTGGAGCCTAAAGCTCCGGACCTGAAAGCGATCGCCGATCTGGGTAAATACGCTGCAGTGTTCAAGGATCAGGAAGAGCCATCCAAGGGCCGTTTCTATAACTGCCCGGCCGGCTGGACCTGTGAGCTGGACAACAGCGAAATGCTGAAAAGCTACGGCCTGGAAAGCACCTACACCAACTTCCGTCCGGGCACCGGCCCGGCGCTGGATGCCGCGGTGCTGTCGAGCTACAAGCGTGGCGAGCCGATCCTGTTCTACTACTGGTCGCCAACCCCGCTGATGGGCCAGGTTGACCTGGTGAAACTCGATGAGAAACCAGGTGTGAACAAGCAAGTGACCATCAAGGTCGGCCTGTCCAAGACTTTCCACGAACAAGCCCCGGAACTGGTGGCTGTGCTGGAGAAGGTCAACCTGCCAATCGACCTGCTCAACCAGAACCTCGGGCGCATGGCCAAAGAGCGGATCGAGTCACCAAAACTGGCGAAAATCTTCCTCAAGGAACATCCTGAAGTCTGGCACGCATGGGTGAGCGAAGACGCAGCCAAAAAGATCGACGCGGCCTTGTAGGTTGAGCCTCTCCGACTGCCCTGAGCGGCAGTCGGATGCTTGATCGCAACCCCTTGATTGAGAGTCTCTTATGTTTCCCGAAAGCTTTACCTTTTCCATCGCCGACTGGGTCAACAGTTGGGTCGATACGCTGGTCACCAACTACGGCGACGTGTTCCGGCAAATCTCGGACACGCTGCTGTGGGCCATCGTCAATCTTGAAGGGCTGCTGCGCGCGGCGCCTTGGTGGCTGATGCTGGCCATCGTCGCGGGCGTTGCCTGGCACGCGACCCGCAAAGTCGTGACCACCGCCGTGATCGTTGGCTTGTTGTTCCTGGTGGGTGCGGTCGGCCTCTGGGACAAGCTGATGCAGACCCTGGCGCTGATGATGGTGGCGACGATCATTTCGGTACTGATCGGCATTCCGCTGGGCATTCTTTCGGCGCGCAGCAATCGCTTGCGTTCGATCTTGATGCCGTTGCTGGACATCATGCAGACCATGCCGAGTTTCGTGTACCTGATCCCGGTGCTGATGCTGTTCGGCCTGGGCAAGGTCCCGGCGATTTTCGCCACCGTGATCTACGCGGCACCACCGCTGATCCGCCTGACTGATCTGGGTATTCGCCAGGTCGACGGCGAAGTGATGGAAGCGATCAACGCCTTCGGTGCCAACCGCTGGCAGCAACTGTTTGGCGTGCAACTTCCGCTGGCCCTGCCGAGCATCATGGCCGGGATTAACCAGACCACCATGATGGCCCTGTCGATGGTAGTGATTGCCTCGATGATCGGTGCCCGTGGTTTGGGCGAAGACGTGTTGGTGGGGATTCAGACCCTCAACGTCGGACGTGGTCTTGAGGCCGGTCTGGCGATCGTGATTCTGGCAGTGGTTATCGACCGTATTACGCAGGCGTACGGTCGGGCACGGCATGAGGTGAGCAAATGAACAACGAAGCCATCAGCAAGATCGAAGTCAAAAACGTCTTCAAGATTTTCGGCAACCGTTCCAAGGATGCGCTGGCCATGATCGGCCAGGGCAAAACCAAGGATCAGGTGCTGTCCGAAACCGGCTGTGTGGTCGGCGTGAACGACTTGTCCCTGAGCATCGGCACCGGTGAGATCTTCGTGATCATGGGCCTGTCGGGTTCCGGCAAATCGACCCTGGTGCGCCACTTCAATCGCCTGATCGACCCGACCAGCGGCGCGATCCTGGTGGACGGCGTGGACATCCTGCAATACGACATGGAAGCCCTGCGCGAATTTCGCCGGCACAAGATCAGCATGGTGTTCCAGAGCTTCGGCCTGCTGCCGCACAAGACCGTGGTGGATAACGTCGCCTACGGCTTGAAAGTGCGTGGCGAGACCAAGCAAATGTGCTCCGAGCGTGCGCTGCACTGGATCAACACCGTGGGCCTCAAGGGCTACGAAAACAAATACCCGCATCAGCTCTCGGGCGGTATGCGTCAGCGTGTTGGCCTGGCCCGCGCGTTGGCGGCGGACACCGACATCATCCTGATGGACGAAGCCTTCAGTGCCCTCGACCCGCTGATTCGCGCCGAGATGCAGGACCAGTTGCTGGAACTGCAAAAGACCCTGCACAAGACCATCGTCTTCATCACCCACGACCTCGACGAGGCCGTGCGTATCGGCAACCGCATTGCGATTCTCAAGGATGGCCGCCTGATTCAGGTCGGCACGCCAAGAGAGATCCTGCATTCGCCAGCGGATGAGTATGTCGACCGGTTCGTTCAGCGTCGGGCTGCGGTGGTTTAAAGGTTTGCGGTGTTTGTGCTGGCCTCATCGCGGGCAAGCCTTGCTCCTACAGGTCCGTGGTGAAACCCGTAGGAGCAAAGCTCGCTCGCGATAGCGTCGGCAAAGCTGCATCAATATTCAAGTTGTACGCACGAGGTTGAAGATGTCCCAGGCTGAAAAAATCGTTATCGCCGACGCCCCGTTGCGTTGGCAGGATGTGGTCGCCGTCGCCCGTCATGGCGCACAGCTTGAGCTGTCACCACAGGTCTGGGCGCGGATCGAGAATGCCCAGGCGATCGTCCAGCGCATCGTCGTCAGCGGTGAGCGCGCCTATGGCGTCAACACCGGCCTCGGCGCGCTGTGCAATGTCTCGCTCAAAGACGAGCAACTCAGCCAACTGTCGCGCAACACCCTGCTCAGTCACGCCTGTGGCGTTGGCGCACCATTGGCCGACGAACAGACTCGCGCAATCATCTGCGCCGCTGTTCGCAACTACAGCCACGGCAAATCCGGCATTCATCGCCGGGTGGTCGAAGCGCTGTTGGCGCTGCTCAATCGCGGTATCACCCCGCAAGTGCCGTCCCAGGGATCGGTGGGTTATCTGACCCACATGGCCCACATCAGCATTGCGCTGCTGGGTGTCGGCAATGTCAGCTATCGCGGGCAGATCGTTTCCGCGCAGCAAGCCCTGGCCGAAGAAGGTCTGCAACCGGTTCAACTGGGCGCCAAAGATGGCCTGTGCCTGGTCAACGGCACGCCGTGCATGTCCGGTCTTAGCTGCCTGGCAATCGCGGACGCCACGCGTCTGGTGCAATGGGCCGACGTGATCGGCGCCATGAGCTTCGAAGCCCAGCGCGGTCAGATTGCTGCGTTCGATGCCGAGATCATCGCGCTCAAGCCTCACCCGGGTATGCAGCAAGTCGGCATCAACCTGCGTGCGTTGCTCGATGGCAGTGAAGTGATTGCCGGCAGTAAAGGCATTCGTACGCAGGATGCGTTGAGCATCCGCTCGATTCCACAAGTTCACGGCGCTGCTCGCGATCAGCTTGAACACGCGAAAAAGCAGATTGAAACCGAACTCAACTCGGTCACCGACAACCCGATGCTGCTGGGCACGCCGGACGACTTCCGGGTGGTGTCCCAGGCTAACCCACACGGTCAATCCGTGGCATTGGCGGCGGATTTGCTGGCCATCGCCATGGCGGAAATCGGCTCCATCGCCGAACGTCGCCTGGATCGCTTGATCAACCCGCATGTCAGCGGTTTGCCGGCATTCCTGGTGGCCAATCCGGGGGTGAACTCCGGGATGATGATCGTCCAGTACGTCGCCGCATCCCTGTGTGCGGAAAACCGCCAGTTGGCGCAACCGGCGGTACTCGACAACTACGTCACCTCGGGCCTGCAGGAAGACCATTTGAGCATGGGCACCAACGCCGCGCTGAAGCTGCATCGCGCTCTGGAAAACTGCACGCAGATCCTTGCCATCGAGTACTTGCTGGCGGCTCAGGCGTTTGAATTCTTGAAAGAGCAACGCTTCGGCGCCGGTACCGATGCCGCCTGGCGTCTGCTGCGCGAGCGAGTTCCGGCCTACGACCAGGACCGCTGGCTGGCACCGGACATCGCCAGTGCCGCCGCCGTTTTGAAAGACCCGATTTTGCTGCACAAAGTGTTACCGAACCTGAACTGATTTCCACCACACCAGCGTGCCAAGGCGCGGCTCCCCAGAAGGCGAGACGCGACGGACAACGGACATCTCCGGAGCGTCTGGTGAGTTAATAAAATCTCTCAAAAGGAGCATAGAAATGACTGCGTTAAACCTGATCCCCGGCCAACTGAGCCTTGCCCAACTGCGTGATGTCTATCAGCAGCCGGTCAAAATCACCCTCGATGAAAGCGCTGCGCCCCAGATTGAAGCCAGCGTTGCCTGCGTGGAACAGATCCTCGCCGAGAACCGCACCGCCTATGGCATCAACACCGGTTTCGGCCTGCTGGCTTCGACCCGTATCGCCAGCGAAGACCTGGAAAACCTGCAGCGCTCGCTCGTGCTGTCCCACGCCGCCGGTGTTGGCGAGCCGATCAGCGACGCACTGGTTCGCTTGGTCATGGTGCTCAAGGTCAACAGCCTGAGCCGTGGTTTCTCCGGCATTCGTCGTAAGGTCATCGACGCGCTGATCGCCCTGATCAACGCCGAGGTATACCCGCACATTCCATTGAAAGGTTCGGTCGGTGCATCCGGCGACCTGGCGCCTTTGGCCCACATGTCGCTGGTGCTGCTGGGCGAAGGCAAGGCGCGCTACAAAGGCGAATGGCTGGAAGCGACCAAAGCACTGAAAGTGGCCGGTCTGACCCCGCTGACCCTGGCTGCGAAAGAAGGTCTGGCGCTGCTCAACGGTACTCAAGTTTCCACCGCTTACGCGCTGCGTGGTCTGTTCGAAGGTGAAGACCTGTTCGCTGGCGCTGTGGCGCTGGGCGCACTGACCGTTGAAGCCGTGCTGGGCTCGCGCTCGCCGTTCGACGCACGGATTCACGCCGCTCGTGGCCAGAAAGGCCAGATCGATGCCGCTGCCGCTTACCGCGATCTGCTGGGCGAGCGCAGTGAAGTGTCCGACTCGCACCAGAACTGCGAAAAGGTCCAGGACCCGTACTCCCTGCGCTGCCAGCCGCAAGTCATGGGCGCCTGCCTGACCCAGTTCCGTCAGGCCGCCGAAGTGCTCGCCATCGAAGCCAACGCCGTTTCGGACAACCCGCTGGTATTCGCCGCTGAAGGTGACGTGATCTCCGGCGGTAACTTCCACGCCGAACCGGTTGCCATGGCCGCCGACAACATGGCCTTGGCCATCGCTGAAATCGGTTCCCTGAGCGAGCGTCGTATTTCGCTGATGATGGACAAGCACATGTCGCAACTGCCGCCGTTCCTGGTGGCCAATGGCGGCGTGAACTCCGGCTTCATGATTGCCCAGGTGACCGCTGCGGCTCTGGCCAGCGAGAACAAGGCGTTGTCCCATCCGCACTCGGTGGACAGCCTGCCGACGTCGGCGAACCAGGAAGACCACGTTTCCATGGCCCCTGCTGCCGGCAAGCGTCTATGGGAAATGGCCGAAAACACTCGTGGCGTTCTCGCGGTGGAATGGTTGGCTGCGGTCCAGGGTCTGGATCTGCGCGATGGTCTGAAGACTTCTTCGAAGCTGGAAGAGGCCCGCGGGATTCTGCGTGCGAAAGTGCCTTTCTACGAGAAGGATCGCTTCTTTGCGCCGGACATCAACGCGGCGAGCGAGTTGTTGGCGTCCCGTTGCCTGAACGCGCTGGTACCGGCGAAGTTGCTGCCTAGCCTGTAAGTCTGATGATCGTTCCCACGCTCCGCGTGGGAATGCAGCCCGTGACGCTCCGCGTCACTGGACGCGGAGCGTCCCCAGAGGCATTCCCACGCAGAGCGTGGGAACGATCATGTCGCCAATAAGAATAATTAAGGACGAGCAATGCAACAGTCAGAAAAGGGTTTGAAACGCGGGCTCTCTGCCCGACATATTCGCTTCATGGCGCTGGGGTCGGCAATCGGCACCGGGCTGTTTTACGGTTCTGCCTCGGCCATTCAAATGGCCGGGCCCGCGGTCCTGCTCGCTTACCTGATCGGTGGCGCGGCGGTGTTCATGGTCATGCGCGCCCTCGGTGAGATGGCGGTGCACAACCCGGTGGCCGGTTCTTTCGGTCACTACGCCAGCACTTACCTGGGGCCGATGGCGGGCTTCATCCTCGGTTGGACCTACGCGTTTGAAATGGTCATCGTCGGCATGGCCGACGTCACCGCGTTCGGTATTTACATGGGCTTCTGGTTTCCGGAAGTCGACCGCTGGATCTGGGTACTGGGCATCGTTTCGGTGGTCGGCGGCTTGAACCTGTGCAACGTCAAAGTCTTCGGCGAAATGGAGTTCTGGCTGTCGCTGCTCAAGGTCGCGGCCATCGTCGCGATGATCCTCGGTGGCTTCGGCATCATGTTGTTCGGCATCAGCACCGCGCCCGGTGCCCAGGCGACCGACATCAGCAATCTCTGGAGCCATGGCGGCTTCATGCCCAATGGCGTGGGCGGCCTGATCGCTTCGTTTGCGGTGGTGATGTTTGCGTTCGGCGGCATTGAAATCATCGGCGTAACCGCCGGCGAAGCCAAAGATCCGCAGCGCGTGCTGCCCAGGGCGATCAATGCCGTACCGTTGCGTATCCTGCTGTTCTACGTGCTGACGATGTTCGTACTGATGTCGATCTTTCCATGGCAGCAGATCGGCAGCCAAGGCAGTCCATTCGTGCAGATTTTCGACAACCTGGGGATCAGCTCGGCGGCGACCATTCTCAATATCGTGGTGATCTCGGCGGCGGTGTCGGCCATTAACAGTGACATCTTCGGCGCTGGCCGCATGATGTACGGTCTGGCCCAGCAAGGGCATGCGCCCAAGGGCTTCGCCCGCTTGTCGCGCAATGGCGTGCCATGGATGACCGTGGTGGTAATGAGTGCCGCGCTGCTGCTGGGCGTGCTGCTGAACTACCTGATTCCGGAAAACGTATTTCTGTTGATCGCGTCTATCGCAACCTTTGCGACGGTGTGGGTCTGGTTGATGATTCTGTTCACCCAAGTGGCCATGCGTCGCTCCATGAGTGCCGAGCAGGTCGCCCAACTGAAATTCCCGGTGCCGTTCTGGCCCTATGCGCCAATGGCGGCGATTGCCTTCATGCTGTTCATCTTTGGCGTGCTGGGCTATTTCCCGGACACCCAGGCGGCTCTGATCGTCGGCGTGGTCTGGATTGTATTGCTGGTGCTGGCTTACCTGACGTGGGTGAAACCGGCGGCAGGCAAGGCAGTACCGGTGGAGCGGGAACCTTCTTTTTCTCATCGATAACCTAACGGAGGCCACGGATGAAAACTCTCTGGCAACACTGCCACGTCGCAACCATGGCGCAAGGCGCCTACTCGATCATCGAGGATGCGGCCATCGTGACGTCAGGAGCGCACATTGAGTGGATCGGCCCACGCGCTGAACTGCCGTCGGGTGAGTACCCGGCAGTCAATGATCTTAAAGGGGCCTGGGTGACGCCAGGCCTGATCGACTGCCACACCCACACGGTGTTCGGCGGTAACCGCAGCGGTGAATTCGAACAGCGTCTGCAAGGCGTCAGCTATGCAGAAATTGCAGCGGCCGGTGGTGGCATCGCCAGCACCGTGCGCGCCACTCGCGCGGCCTCTGAAGACGAGCTGTTCGCCAGCGCCGCCAAACGTCTGAAAAGCCTGATGCGCGACGGCGTGACCACGGTCGAAATGAAATCCGGCTACGGCCTGGACCTGGCCAGCGAACGCAAGATCCTGCGGGTCATCCGCCGTCTCGGCGCCGAGCTCCCGGTCAGCGTGCGCAGCACCTGCCTGGCCGCTCACGCGTTGCCGCCGGAATACGCGGATCGTGCCGACGACTACATCGATCACATCTGCGCCGAGATGCTCCCTGCTCTGGCCGCCGAAGGGCTGGTGGATGCGGTTGACGCGTTCTGTGAGTACCTGGCGTTTTCGCCGGCGCAAGTCGAGCGGGTGTTCATCACCGCGCAGAAACTCGGCTTGCCGGTGAAGCTGCACGCCGAACAGTTGTCGTCGTTGCACGGTTCGAGTCTGGCGGCGCGTTACCACGCACTGTCGGCCGATCACCTGGAATTCATGACCGAAGACGACGCCATCGCCATGGCCAAGTCCGGTACCGTCGCGGTGTTGCTGCCCGGCGCCTTTTATTTCCTGCGGGAAACCCAGTTGCCGCCGATGGAGGCCCTGCGCAAACACGGCGTGAAAATCGCCATCGCCAGCGACCTCAACCCAGGCACCTCACCGGCGCTGTCGTTGCGTTTGATGCTGAACATGGCGTGCACCTGTTTCCGCATGACCCCGGAAGAAGCCTTGGCGGGTGCAACGATTCATGCTGCCACCGCGCTGGGCATGGCTGAAACTCACGGTTCTCTGGAAGTCGGCAAGTGTGCAGACTTCGTCGCCTGGCAAATCGATCGTCCGGCTGACCTGTCGTACTGGCTGGGCGGTGACCTGGAAAAACGCGTCGTGCGTCACGGCGTTGAAGTGAGCATTTAGGAGAACAGTTGTGGATAAGGTTCTGAACTTCAAACAAGGCCGCGTGCCGCTGCTGATCAGCATGCCCCACGCCGGCCTGCGCCTGACCCCGACGGTCGAAGCCGGGTTGATCCCCGACGCGAAAAGCCTGCCCGACACTGACTGGCACATTCCGCAGCTTTACGAATTTGCTGCCGAGCTGGGCGCCAGCACCTTGGCCGCCGAGTACTCGCGTTTTGTCATCGACCTGAATCGACCGTCTGACGACAAGCCTTTGTATGCCGGTGCGACCACCGGTCTGTACCCGGCGACGCTGTTCGACGGCATTCCGTTGTTCCGTGAAGGGCATGAGCCATCGGCCGCAGAACGCGCGACCTATCTGGAGCAGATCTGGACGCCGTACCACAGCACGTTGCAGAACGAGCTGGCGCGACTGAAAGCCGAGTTCGGCTACGCATTGCTGTTCGATGCGCACTCGATCCGCTCGATCATCCCGCACCTGTTCGACGGCAAGCTGCCGGACTTCAACCTCGGCACCTTCAACGGCGCTAGTTGCGATCCACAGTTGGCCACTCAGCTGGAAGCCATCTGCGCGCGCCACGGCGATTACAGCCATGTGCTGAACGGTCGCTTCAAGGGCGGCCACATCACCCGGCACTACGGCAATCCGGCCGAGAACATCCATGCCGTGCAACTGGAGTTGGGCCAGTGCACGTACATGGAAGAGTTCGAGCCGTTCCGTTATCGCCCGGACCTGGCAGCGCCGACGCAGGTGGTGCTCAAGGAATTGCTGCAAGGGCTGCTGGCTTGGGGCGAGAAGCACTACAAGCGCTAAACCCTGACGCATAACCCTGTGGGAGCGGGCTTGCTCGCGAAAGCGGTGGGTCAGTCAACATTGTTGTTGCCTGACACGCCCTCTTCGCGAGCAAGCCCGCTCCCACAGGGTATGGGTTCGACTTGATAACGGATGACGACAGTCGCCACCGTGCAAAACACGGTCGCCACAGTTCGCTTTTACCCTCTCGGCGCTGCGTAATGTTCTGGGCACGGTGCATGAAGACACCGGCCCACAATAATCCGCTGCCGCACGAGAACCTTCCCAATGAAAAGACCGTTTATCCGCTGTCTCTCAATCCTCTGCGGCACTGCTCTCCTGAGCACCAGCGTCCTGGCCAGCGACGACGCTTCCTGCAAGGCCGTGCGCATGGGCGTGGTCAACTGGACCGATGTGATCGCCACCAGTGGCATGGCCGATGTGCTGCTCAACGGCCTCGGTTACGAAAGCAAGCAAACCAGCGCCGTGCAGCAAATCATCTTCGCCGGCATCCGCGACAAGCGCCTCGACATCTTCCTCGGTTACTGGAAACCGGCGATGGACAAAAACATCGCGCCGTTCCTGGCTGCCAATCAAGTGAAGGTCATGGACAAACCGAGCCTGGCCGATGCTCAGGCAACGCTCGCCGTACCTGAGTACGTCGCCGAAGCGGGGCTGAAAACTTTCGCCGATATCGCCAAATTCAAGGATCAACTCGGCGGCAAGATCTACGGCATCGAGCCGGGCAGCGGCGCCAACACCACCATCAAAACCATGATCGAGACCAATCAATTTGGCTTGAAGGATTTCAAACTGATCGAGTCGGGTGAGGCCGGCATGCTTGCCGCCGTTCAGCGGGCGGTGAATCGCAAGGAATTCGTGGTGTTCGTCGGCTGGACCCCGCACCCGATGAACATCAACATGAAAATCGCCTACCTGACCGGCAGCGAAGACGTTTACGGCCCGAACGAGGGCGCCGCCACCGTCTCCACCGTGACCGCCCCGGACTACGCCCAGCGCTGCCCGAATGTGAATCGCCTGCTGGAAAACCTGACCTTCACCGCGGCCCAGGAAAGCCAGTTGATGGTGCCGATCATGGAGCGCAAGACACCGCAGGATGTTGCCAAACAATGGCTGCGTGATCATCCAGAGGATCTGCAGCGCTGGCTCGCCGGTGTCACCAGTTTTGATGGAAAGGATGGCGTGGCGACCGTTCAGGCCAGTTTGAAGCCTTTATGAGTTCCTATCTGTTATCCGAGCAGATGACGGCTTTCGTCGAGAAAACCGTCAGCTTCAACAACACCGACAGCAGTCTCGGTGGTTTGCGTCAGGCCTATAGCGACATGTGTCTGGCGTTCACTCCGACACGTCCCGCCGGGCTTTATGTGGTGGATTTCGAATTGGCCGGCGTACCGCTGCGGTCTTATCAACCGCCGGTTTCGCCGCTGACCAGCGGTTGCCCGTGCATCGTGTATCTGCACGGCGGCGGGTGGGTAGTGGGGGATCTGGATTCCCACGACTTCATCTGCACCGAACTGGCGTCGACGCTCGGCGTGCTGGTGATCGCCGTCGATTATCGGTTGGCGCCGGAGCATCCGTTTCCGGCGGCGTTCGAGGACTGCCTGGGTGTCTGGCGCGCGCTACGGACCGGGCCATTCCGGCTCGATCCTGAACGAACGCTGGTGGCCGGGGACAGCGCCGGTGGCAATCTTGCGGCTGCGTTGTGTCTGGCCTTGCGCGATGCGGGCGAGCCATTGCCGGCGGCGCAGGTGCTGATTTATCCGGGGCTGGGCGGTGACCACCGATTACCGTCGCGCAGTGAATGCGTCGACGCCCCCTTGCTCAGCAGCAGCGACCTGGATTGTTATCACGCCCTGTACTTGCGCGGTACCGGACAGCCATGTGCCTACGCGATGCCGTTGCTCGCCGAGGATTTCAGTGGGTTGCCGCCGGCCTTGATCGCCGTGGCGCAATTCGACCCGCTGCGCGATGACGGCGTGCTGTACGCCGAGCGACTGAGCGCAGCAGGCGTGGCTGCGACGCTTTATTACGGGGAGGGGTTGGTTCACGGCTGTTTGCGGGCTCGGGGGCAGGTCGCCGAGGTCGACGCACTCTATGAAACGCTGCTCGGCTATTTGTCTGAAAAAACCGGCTGAAAAACTCTGACTCTGCAAGGCATGCTCATTGGCGTAATTCGGGTTTATGATGCCGGACGGCAGAATAATAGAAGTCCCCCCAGGGATGACCTCGACCCCTTACGGAGCGCGCAATGCAGACTTTGTACCCGCAGATCAAACCCCACGCCCGGCACGATCTGGCCGTCGACGAAACCCACACGCTGTATGTCGACGAAAGCGGTTCACCGGAAGGTTTGCCGGTTGTATTCATCCACGGCGGCCCCGGCGCCGGGTGTGATGCCCAGAGCCGTCGGTATTTCGATCCGAACCTGTATCGCATTGTGACCTTCGACCAGCGCGGTTGCGGTCGTTCCACGCCTCACGCCAGCCTGGAAAACAACACCACCTGGGATCTGGTCGCCGACCTTGAGCGGATTCGCCAGCACCTTGGCATCGATAAGTGGGTGTTGTTCGGCGGTTCGTGGGGTTCGACCCTGGCGCTGGCCTACGCGCAAACCCACCCGGAGCGTGTGCACGGCCTGATTCTGCGTGGGATTTTTCTCTGCCGTCCGCAGGAAATCGAGTGGTTCTACCAGTGTGGCGCCAGTCGTCTGTTCCCCGATTACTGGCAGGACTACATCGCGCCGATCCCACTGGACGAGCGCGAAGACTTGCTCTCGGCTTTCCACAAGCGCCTGATCGGCAACGATCAGATTGCCCAGATGCACGCGGCCAAGGCCTGGTCCACCTGGGAAGGCCGGACTGCCACTCTGCGCCCGAACCCGGTGGTGGTCGATCGTTTCTCCGAGCCACAGCGCGCGTTGTCGATTGCCCGAATCGAATGTCACTACTTCACCAATAATGCGTTCCTTGAGCCCAACCAGCTGATCCGCGACATGGGCAAGATCGCCCATTTGCCTGGCGTGATCGTCCACGGTCGCTACGACGTGATCTGCCCGCTGGATAACGCCTGGGAACTGCATCAGAACTGGCCGAACAGTGAATTGCAGGTAATCCGTGACGCCGGCCATGCCGCCTCCGAACCTGGCATTACTGACGCACTGGTTCGCGCCGCCAATCAGATGGCCCATCGTCTGCTCGACCTGGCCCCTGAAGAAGCATGAAGGGCCTGCTGCAACGCGTGCGTGGTGCGCGAGTCGAGGTAGCGGGGGAGGTGGTTGGCGCCGTTGATCAGGGTTTGCTGGTGCTGGTGGCGGTCGAGCCCGAGGATACTCGGGCCAGCGCCGACAAACTTCTGCAGAAACTGCTTAACTATCGTGTGTTCAGTGACGCCGAGGGCAAGATGAATCTGTCCCTGGCGGATGTAGGCGGTGGGTTGCTGCTGGTCTCACAGTTCACCCTGGCCGCCGACACCAAGAGCGGGTTGCGCCCGAGTTTTTCGACCGCGGCCCCTCCGGCCCTGGGCGAGGAACTTTTCGACTATCTATTAGGCAAAGCGAAACAGGTGCATGGCACTGTGGCATCAGGTAGATTCGGCGCGGATATGCAGGTGCACCTGGTCAACGACGGCCCGGTAACCTTCCTGTTACAGACCTGAAAGCGCTTGAAACATGTTTTTAAGGGCTTTTCGACTGAAAACAGGCGTTTTTCGCGATAAATACTTTGCTACCCCTGATGCGTTGTAACGCGGCCTACTAGATAATCGCGCGCTACGGGGATCAGCGTTCGTTGGTCCATTTTGACTTAGGTAGAGACTTGTCCTGGACCTCTTGGGGAATCATTTAGCCCCACAGGAGTCGGAACAATGCTCGCCAACTTGGCAAGAGTGGTCTGTAGGGTCGGTTTTTTCATGCCGCACACCTCATAGGCACTTTAACTGGCCGTTGGTTTTTTGATCTGTTTTCGGCGAGGGTTGCTCGTGATTGTTAGTCCCTGTAATGCACCAAAATTGTCTGCCAAACGGTTACGAAGCGCTCTGGTAGCGGGCTCTGCACTGCTCTGCCTGCTCAGCGCCGGTCAGCTTTGGGCATTCAATCTGGATGATGTATCGGTCAAGGCAAAAGAGCTGGCCGGGCAGAAGTACGAGGCTCCGCGCAGTAACCTGCCGAACGAGTTCCGCGAAATGAAATTCGCGGACTATCAAAAAATTCGTTTCCTGACCGAAAAAGCCGAGTGGGCCGATCAGAAAACCCCGTTCAAGCTGTCGTTCTATCACCAGGGTATGCATTTCGATACACCGGTGAAAATCAACGAAATCACAGCTAACACCGTCGAAGAGATCAAATACGACCCAAGTCGTTTCGATTTCGGCGACGTGAAGTTCGATCCTAAAGCCACTGAACAACTGGGTTATGCCGGTTTCCGTGTGCTGTACCCGATCAACAAGGCTGACAAGCAAGACGAAATCATGACCATGCTCGGCGCGAGTTACTTCCGCGTTGTCGGCAAGGGTCACACCTATGGCTTGTCCGCTCGCGGCATGGCCATCGATACCGCATTGCCGTCCGGCGAAGAATTCCCGCGTTTCACCGAGTTCTGGATTCAACAGCCGAAACCGGGTGACAAGCACCTGGTGATCTTTGCGCTGCTGGATTCGCCACGTGCCACCGGTGCCTATCGCCTGACCGTGCGTCCGGGCAGCGACACCGTTGTCGACGTCAAGGCCAGGATGTTCCTGCGTGACAAGGTCACCAAGCTTGGCGTTGCGCCGCTGACCAGCATGTTCCTGTTCGGCGCCAATCAGCCGTCGAAAGTGCTGAACTACCGTCGCGAACTGCATGACTCCAGCGGTCTGTCGATCCATGCCGGTAACGGCGAGTGGATCTGGCGCCCACTGAACAATCCGAAACACTTGTCGGTGAGCAACTTCTCGATCGAGAACCCGCGCGGTTTCGGCCTGCTGCAACGTGGCCGGGACTTCAGCCACTACGAAGATCTCGACGACCGCTATGACAAGCGCCCAAGTGCCTGGATCGAACCAAAAGGCGATTGGGGCAAGGGCTCCGTCGATCTGGTAGAGATTCCGACTGCCGACGAAACCAACGACAATATCGTTGCGTTCTGGAGTCCGGAAAAACTGCCTGAGCCTGGCCAACCGCTGGACGTCGCTTATCGCATGCACTGGACCATCGACGAAGCCGCGCTTCACGCACCGGACAGCGCCTGGGTTCAACAGACCCTGCGCTCCACGGGTGACGTGAAACAGTCCAACCTGATTCGTCAGCCGGACGGTAGCGTTGCTTATCTGGTGGACTTCGAAGGCCCGTCCCTTGCGGCATTGCCGGAAGCTACGGAGGTTCGTAGCCAGGTCAGCGTTGGCGAGAATGCCGAGCTGGTCGAGAACAGCGTACGTTACAACCCTGAAACCAAGGGCTGGCGCCTGACGCTGCGGATGAAAATCAAGGATCCGGGCAAGCCTACCGAGATGCGTGCTGCGCTGGTCAAGAACATCGTGACTGCCGACCTGGCCAAAACATCGTTGCCGGCATCCAATTCTTCCGTCGCCAAGGCTGACAAGATTGCCGCTCGGCAGCAGGAGAAGCTGGACAAGGAAGCCAAGGAAACCAAGCCAGCTGAGGCCAAGCAGGTTGAAACCAAGCAGGTCGAAGCCAAGCCAGCCGCAGTTTCCAAGGACAAGGACAACAAAGACGCCAAGCAGCCAGTCGCTGCCGAAGCGGCCCCAGCCACACCGGAATCGGTACCGACTGAAGAAGTCCTGACCGAGACCTGGAGCTACCAGTTGCCTGCCGATGAGTAATTCTCAAGTACAGCCAGAGACTCTTGCCGAGTATCTGGCGCATCTGCCGATGACCGACCAGCAGCGCGCGGAACTCGCGGGCTGCAAGTCTTTCAGCGAATTGCATGAGCGCCTTTCGTCCTCGACGTTCGACGCGCCGACCGAGGCTGCTCAAGCTTCAGTCGGTCGTCGCCTGACCCTGAACACCGCCGAAGAACTGGCCGACGCTGAAATGCTGGTGCTCGACGCCAGCGGCCGGGTTTGCCTGCGGGCAACCCCGCCGATTCGTCGGACCAAAGTCGTGCCGGAGCCGTGGCGCACCAACATTCTGGTGCGTGGCTGGCGTCGTCTGACCGGTCGCACCAATCCGCCGGCCCCGCCGAAGGATGAGCGTGTGCTGCCAGCCGCTCGCTGGCGCACCGTCGGTTCGATCCGCCGCTACATTCTGCTGGTGCTGATGCTGGGCCAGACCATCGTTGCCGGCTGGTACATGAAAGGCATCATGCCGTACCAGGGCTGGTCGTTCGTCGACCTGAACGAAGTGCTGCATCAACCGCTGTCGCAGACCGCCACGCAAGTGCTGCCGTATGCACTGCAAACCAGCATCCTGATCTTGTTCGGGATTCTGTTCTGCTGGGTGTCGGCCGGTTTCTGGACCGCGTTGATGGGCTTCCTCGAGTTGCTCACCGGTCACGACAAATACCGCATTTCCGGTAAAAGCGCCGGTAACGAGCCGATTCCTACGGACGCGCGCACCGCACTGGTGATGCCGATCTGCAACGAAGACGTGCCACGGGTGTTTGCCGGTTTGCGGGCGACCTTCGAGTCGGTTGCGGCCACGGGCAACCTGGATCGCTTCGACTTCTTTGTCCTCAGCGACAGTAACGACGCCGATATCTGCGTCGCCGAGCAACAAGCCTGGCTGGACGTCTGCCGTGAAGCCAAGGGCTTCGGCAAGATCTTCTATCGCCGCCGTCGCCGTCGCGTTAAGCGTAAAAGCGGTAACCTCGACGACTTCTGCCGTCGTTGGGGCGGTGATTACAAGTACATGGTCGTGCTCGACGCGGACTCCGTGATGAGCGGCGATTGCCTGACCAGTCTGGTGCGCTTGATGGAAGCCACCCCGGACGCCGGGATCATCCAGACCGCACCGCGCGCGTCTGGTATGGACACGCTGTATGCACGCATGCAGCAGTTCGCCACCCGCGTGTACGGTCCACTGTTTACCGCCGGTCTGCACTTCTGGCAGTTGGGCGAATCCCACTACTGGGGCCACAACGCGATCATCCGCATGAAGCCGTTCATCGAGCACTGCGCCCTGGCGCCGTTGCCCGGTAAAGGCGCGTTTGCCGGTGCAATTCTGTCCCACGACTTCGTTGAAGCGGCGCTGATGCGCCGTGCCGGCTGGGGTGTGTGGATTGCCTACGACTTGCCGGGCAGCTACGAAGAATTGCCGCCGAACCTGCTGGACGAACTCAAGCGTGACCGTCGCTGGTGTCACGGCAACCTGATGAACTTCCGGCTGTTCCTGGTAAAAGGCATGCACCCGGTGCACCGTGCGGTGTTCCTGACGGGCGTGATGTCTTACTTGTCGGCGCCGTTGTGGTTCTTCTTCCTCGTGCTGTCCACGGCGCTGCTGGCGGTCAACACGCTGATGGAACCGCAGTACTTCCTTGAGCCACGTCAGCTGTATCCGTTGTGGCCACAATGGCACCCGGACAAGGCGATTGCGCTGTTCTCGACCACCGTCGTGCTGCTGTTCCTGCCGAAGTTGTTGAGCATCATCCTGATCTGGGCCAAGGGCGCGAAAGAGTTCGGTGGCAAGTTCAAGGTGACGATGTCGATGCTGCTGGAGATGCTGTTCTCCATGCTGCTGGCGCCGGTACGGATGATTTTCCACACCCGCTTCGTGCTCGCCGCGTTCCTCGGCTGGGCCGCGACCTGGAACTCGCCGCAACGTGACGACGACTCCACGCCATGGAGCGAAGCGGTAAAACGCCACGGTCCGCAAACCTTGCTGGGCTTCTTCTGGGCCCTGTTGGTGATCTGGCTGAACCCGAGCTTCCTCTGGTGGCTGGTGCCGATCGTCGGTTCGTTGATGCTGTCGATTCCGGTGTCGGTGATCTCCAGTCGAGTCGGTCTGGGCCTCAAGTCCCGTGACGAAAGCCTGTTCCTGATCCCTGAGGAATACAATCCGCCACAGGCGTTGGTGGCAACCGACCAGTACACCCACGAAAACCGTTGGCATGCGCTGAACGACGGCTTCATCCGGGCAGTGGTCGATCCACAGCAGAACGCCTTGGCGTGCTCGCTGGCGACGTCCCGCCACCGTGAGGCCGAGCCGATCGAATGGCTGCGGATCGAACGGGTGCGTCATGCGCTGAAAGCCGGGCCTGAGGGGCTGAACAACGATGAGCGCGTGCAACTGCTCAGTGACCCGGTAGCACTGGGTCGTCTGCATGAGCAGATCTGGAACGAAGCTCACCCCGAGTGGCTTGAGGCGTGGCGTAAATCGGTGAAAGCCGATCCCCATGCGCCGCTGTTGCCGCTCAAGCCGTTGAGTGTGCAGCCTCAGTTGGCCTGACAAAAAACCCCGCGAAAGCGGGGTTTTTTTTGCGCTGCTGATCGTTCCCACGCTCTGCGTGGGAATGCCTCAACGGACGCTCTGCGTCCGCTCTTGGGACGCGGAGCGTCCCGGGCTGCATTCCCACGCGGAGCGTGGGAACGATCAAAATCCCAACCAAACCCTTGTGCAAACGAACGAGTGCGTTAGCATCCGTCCCCGAATTGGTGCGCCCGGACAATTTTCTGTTCGTATCTGCCGGTTTTCCAAGGGAAACCCGCAGTTTGCGCGCCTCACAACGCGATGGTTTTGGGGACTTGATGATGAAGAAGTATCTCTCGATGCTGCTGGTCGGCGTCACGGCATTGGTTGCAGTCAACGCGGCGCAGGCCGGTGCCATCGATGACGCGGTCAAGCGCGGCACGCTGAAAGTCGGTATGGACCCGACCTACATGCCGTTCGAAATGACCAATAAGCGCGGCGAGATCATCGGCTTCGAAGTCGACCTCCTCAAAGCCATGACCAAGGCCATGGGCGTCAAGCTGGAGATGGTTTCCACCGGCTACGACGGCATCATCCCGGCCCTGCTCACCGACAAGTTCGACATGATCGGCAGCGGCATGACCCTGACCCAGGAACGCAACCTGCGCCTGAACTTCAGCGAACCGTTCATCGTGGTGGGCCAGACCCTGCTGATCCGCAAGGAACTGGAAGGCACCATCAAGTCCTATAAAGACCTGAACACCGCCGACTACCGCATCACTTCCAAGCTCGGCACCACCGGCGAAATGGTGGCCAAAAAACTCATCTCCAAAGCCAACTACCACGGCTACGACAACGAGCAGGAAGCCGTGCTCGACGTGGTCAACGGCAAGGCCGACGCCTTCATCTACGACGCGCCTTACAACGTCGTGGCCGTGAACAAGGTCGGTGCCGGCAAACTGGTATTCCTCGACAAGCCGTTCACCTACGAGCCGCTGGCCTTCGGTCTGAAGAAGGGTGACTACGACAGCATCAACTTCATCAACAACTTCCTGCGCCAGATCCACGAAGACGGCACCTACGATCGCATCCATGACAAGTGGTTCAAAGACACCGCTTGGCTCAAGGACATGGAATAAGCCCCACCGCTGATCGTTCCCACGCAGAGCGTGGGAACGATCATCTGAGAGTCCCGTAATGAAACAGAAAAAAGCCCAATGGCCGTGGCACGTTTTAACCGTGCTGCTGCTGATCGGCCTGGCCGGCGCGTTGTACTACGCCACCTCGCTGATGTCCTACGAATGGCGCTGGAACCGTGTGCCGCAATACTTCGCCTACCACGCCGAAGAATCCCAGCGTGCCGCCGATATCTCCACCGTCAGCGAACTGGTGCGCAAGGGCGACAAGGCTGAAGTCACCCTGCGCAATGATGCCGGCGTCGAGCAGCACCTGACCGTCGACGACAACAGCCTGCAGGTCGCCCAAGGTGATGACGTGGCCGAAGGCGACGTGATCGGCGTGACCCGTCATTGGGCCGCAGGTCCGCTGATGTGGGGGCTCTGGACCACCTTATGGTTGTCCTTTGTTTCAGGTGTGCTCGGCCTGTTGATCGGCCTGGTCACGGGCCTGTGCCGACTGTCGAACAACCCGACCCTGCGCGATCTCTCGACGATCTACGTCGAACTGGTCCGCGGTACGCCGCTGCTGGTGCAAATCTTCATTTTCTACTTCTTCATCGGCACCGTGATGAACCTCTCCCGGGAGTTCGCCGGGATCGCCGCGCTGTCGCTGTTCACCGGCGCTTATGTGGCGGAAATCATCCGTTCCGGCGTGCAATCCATCGCCCGTGGCCAGAGCGAAGCCGCGCGCTCCCTGGGCCTGAGCGCTGGTCAGTCGATGCGCCACGTGGTGCTGCCGCAAGCGCTCAAACGGGTGCTGCCACCGTTGGCTGGCCAGTTCATCAGTCTGGTCAAGGACACCTCGCTGGTGTCGGTGATTGCGATTACCGAGCTGCTCAAAAGCGGTCGCGAAGTTATCACCACCTCGTTCTCGCCGTTCGAAATCCTGTTCTGCGTGGCCGGTTTGTACCTGTTGATCAACCTGCCGCTGTCGAAAATCGCCAGCCGGCTTGAGCGGAGGCTCGCGCAAAGTGATTGAAGTCCGCGATCTGGTAAAAGTTTTCGACACCCGCGGCCAGGTGGTTCGCGCGGTGGATAATGTTTCGACGCGCGTGGCCAAGGGCGAAGTGCTGGTGGTGATCGGTCCGTCCGGTTCCGGCAAGTCGACTTTCCTGCGCTGCCTCAACGGCCTGGAAGAGTTTGATTCGGGTTCGGTGAGCATCGACGGCTTGCAACTGGCCGACCCGAAAACCGATGTGAATGCCTATCGCCGCGAAGTCGGCATGGTGTTCCAGCATTTCAACCTGTTCCCGCACATGACCGTGCTGGAAAACCTCTGCCTGGCCCAGAAAGTCGTGCGCAAGCGCGGCAAGAAGGAGCGTGAGGCCAAGGCCTTGGCGTTGCTGGAGAAGGTTGGCATTGCGCAGAAGGCCAACGAGTTTCCGTCGCGCCTGTCCGGCGGCCAGCAGCAGCGCGTAGCCATCGCCCGGGCATTAGCCATGGAGCCGAAGGTCATGCTGTTCGATGAGCCGACCTCGGCGCTCGACCCGGAAATGGTCGGCGAAGTGCTGGACGTGATGAAAACCCTGGCGGTGGAAGGCATGACCATGGTGTGCGTCACCCACGAAATGGGCTTCGCCCGGGAAGTGGCGGATCGGGTGCTGTTCTTCGATCACGGCAAATTGCTGGAAGACGCCTCACCGGCCGAATTCTTCGATGCGCCGAAGGATCCACGGGCACAGGCCTTCTTGCGGCAGGTCCTCTAACCTCAGCGCCTGCCTAAAAGCATCGCGGGCAAGCCTTGCTCCTATAGTTTGATGTTGTGCTCGATTCTTGCGGCAAACACCAAACTGTAGGAGCAAGGCTTGCCCGCGATGGCATCACCTCGGTCCCAAGCGAACCGAGGTCATTGAATCGCCTTAAACCTTGAACCTGCCCACCAGCATCTGCAGATGCGTCCCCAACCGTGCCAGCTCAACGCTGGACGCCGCGGTTTCTTCACTGGCCGCCGAGGTCTGCTCGGACACGTCGCGCACGTTCAGCACGCTACGGTTGATCTCTTCAGCCACCGCGCTCTGCTGCTCGGCCGCTGCAGCAATCTGCTGGTTCATCGACTGAATCGCCGAGACGGTGCGGGTAATGCTTTCCAGCGAGCCACCGGCGCGGCGGGTCAGTTCGACGCTGCTGTCGGTCAGGCTGCGGCTGTTGTCCATGATGGTCGCCACTTGCTGGGTGCCGGCTTGCAGGCCGACGATCAGCTCTTCGATTTCTTCGGTGGACTTCTGGGTACGCTGGGCCAGGCTGCGGACTTCGTCGGCGACCACCGCAAAACCACGTCCGGCCTCACCGGCACGCGCGGCCTCAATCGCCGCGTTGAGCGCCAACAGGTTGGTTTGCTGGGCGACGGATTTGATCACGTCGAGCACGCTGCCGATCTTGTCGCTTTCGCGTTTGAGATGACCCATGGCCTCGGTGGAGTTGCCGACTTCTTTGGCCAGGCGCTCGATCTGGGCGATGGCTTCGCCGACCACTTTGTCACCTTCGCGGGCCTGCTGGTCGGCGGCGACGGCGGCTTCGGACGCTTCTTCGGCGTTACGCGCGACTTCCTGCACGGTGGCGGTCATTTCGTTCATGGCGGTGGCCACCTGGTCGGTCTCGACCTTCTGGCTGTTGACCCCGGCGCTGGTCTGCTCGGTGACTGCCGACAGCTCTTCGGCGGCGCTGGCGATTTGCGTGACGCCGTCACTGATGCCGCCGATCAACTCGCGCAGGCCCAGGGTCATGCTCTGCATGGCGCGCTGTAGTTGGCCGAGTTCGTCCTGACGTTCAGAGATAAGGTTTTGGGTCAGGTCGCCGGCAGCAACGCGTTCCGCCACTTTGAGGGTCTGGCTCAGGGGAATCACGATCTGGCGAGTGATGGCCCACGCGGCAAGCATGCCGAAGGCGAGCGCCAGGACGGTGGCCAGTAGCAGCATGTTTTTGGCATGCGCGGCGTCAGTGTCACGGACGATGGTTTGCGACACGGTGAGTTTTTTGCTGACGTCGAGCAGGATGTCGCCTTGTACGGCCATGCGTTTGAGCGCGGCAGCGCTGGCAACCTGAGAGTCACGGAACTGGCTGACGGCGGCGCGGTAGGCCTTGAGCGAGTCAGTGGCCTGTTGCAGGTTGGCGATGTGCTGTTCCGGCAGTTTGGAGGGCAGGCTCTCGAGGTTTTTCAACGCGTTGTCGATGGCGTCCAGCGCCGGTTGCTGGGCTTCGGTTTTGCCGCTGTAGGTATAACCGCGAACCTGGAAGCGCGCTTGCTGGATCAGTTTGCTCAGGTCGATCACGCTGTTGAAATCGGCGACGCTGTCACCTTGCAGCATGGATTTTTCGACTTCGGCGACACGGGCCACGGCGTTGTCGGCGGTGGCGCCGAGTTTGCCGCGGGCGTCTTCGCGGTGGGCGCCGGCCTGGGTCATGGCGGTGAAGGCTTGTTTGTACTCACTGACGGCGGCCAGTTGCTGGTCGATCATGGCCACGTCGGCCGGTTGTTCGATCAACGTGCGCGCGGTTTTCAGGCCGGTATCGAGTTGGCCAAGCAGGTCGTTGACCGCACCGGGGCCTTGTTCGCCGCGACGCATTTCGTAATCCAGACGGGCCAGTCGCAGGTCTTTGGTCAGGTCATTGAGGCTGGCAATAAACCCCAGCTTATCGCCGCGACTCATCACGCCGCTCAGGCCGGTCCAGCCGGTGAAAGTGATCAACAAGGTAAGCAGCAGCACCAGACCGAAGCCGACACCCAGTTTGCGATTGACGCTGACGTTCCCCAGTTTCTCGGCTAGCCATCGGTACATGCTGCAACTCCCTGGAACCATTGGTTGGTTTTATGGGGACTGTATCGGCAGGCAGCCGGGAATCTGTAGGTTTTAGAAGAGGCGGGCGAGCAGTGCAGTGACGGCAGTTTCGACCCGCAGGATGCGGTCGCCGAGCTGCACCGGTTGCAGGCCGGCCTTGCCGAGCAGGTCGATTTCGTAAGGAATCCAGCCACCTTCGGGGCCGATGGCCAGGGTCACCGGTTCGTCCAGGCCACGAGGGCAGGGCGGGTAATGGCCGGGGTGGCCGACCAGGCCGAGGGTGCCCTCGGTGATCGCCGGCAGACGGTCCTCGACGAACGGCTTGAAGCGCTTCTCGATGACGATTTCCGGCAGCACGCTGTCCCGGGCCTGTTCGAGGCCGAGGATCAGCTGCTCGCGAATCGCCTCGGGCTCCAGGAACGGGGTTTGCCAGAAGCTCTTCTCGACGCGATAGCTGTTCACCAGAATGATTCGTGGCACACCCATGGCCGCCACGGTCTGAAACACCCTGCGGAGCATTTTCGGCCGCGGCAGGGCCAACACTAGGGTCAGCGGCAGCTTGGCAGGGGGTGGCTGGTCGAGGGTGACGCGCAATTCAGCTTCATCGGCGTCCAGGCGCAGCAGTTCGGCCGAGCCCATCAGCCCGCCGATGCGACCGACCCGCAGGCTATCGCCGACAACGGAGCGATGGACTTCCTGCATGTGCGTCAACCGGCGATCGCGCAGGATCGCCCGGTCGGCCGCAATGAAATCGGCCTCTTCGAGAAGCAGCAGGTTCAAGGTTGAGTCGCTGGCGGCTGGTCGTTGTGATCGTCGGCCGGCTGGTCGTCCGGGTGCTCGCCGCGCTTGCTGATCAGGCCACCGAACAGGATGCCGATTTCAAACAGCAGCCACATAGGTACGGCCAGCAGCGTCTGCGAAAAAATGTCCGGAGGCGTCAGGATCATGCCGACCACGAAGCAGCCGATGATCACGTACGGGCGGATTTTCCTCAGGTAAGCGACGTTGACCACGCCGATCCATACCAGCAGCACCACGGCCACCGGAATCTCGAACGCTACGCCGAAGGCGAAGAACAGCGTCATGACGAAATCGAGGTAGCTGCTGATGTCGGTCATCATCTCCACGCCGGCTGGGGTGGCGGCGGCGAAGAACTTGAAGATCAGCGGGAACACCAGGTAATAGGCGAACGCCATGCCGGTGTAGAACAGCATGATGCTCGATACCAGCAAGGGCACGGCGATGCGTTTTTCATGCTTGTACAGGCCTGGCGCAATGAAGCCCCAGATCTGATGCAGGATCACCGGGATCGCCAGGAACAGCGAGACCATCATGGTCAGCTTCAGCGGCGTCAGGAACGGCGACGACACGTCGGTGGCGATCATCGTCGCGCCCACTGGCAGGTATTGGCGCAACGGTGTGGAGACGAAGGTGTAGATCTGCTGGGTGAAGGCAAACAACCCGGCGAAGATGATGAAGATCGCCGCTACACAACGCAGCAGGCGGGTACGCAACTCGGTGAGGTGCGAAACCAGCGGCATGTGCTGGTCATTTTCGGGGAGATCGCTCATGAGACTCGCGGCGGCAAAGTGGTGTCGTGAGGGGCCGGCGTTGTCGGCGCGGCGGCAGGAGCAACAGGTTCTACGGACGCGACAACCGGCGCCGGTTCAACAGCTTTCACCGTTTCCGTCGGTGCAGCGGCAGGTGCAGTTTCTGCCATCGGAGCATGAATCGTCTGCTCCGCCACAGGTTCAACCGGCTGAACCGGCGTAGCCTCCTGCTGAGTCGGCGTGAAAATCTTCCGCGCCTCCTGCTCCAGCGACAGAATGTGCTCGTTGTGCAGCTGCCGACGAATCTCGTCGGCACCGATTTCACGTTCAACTTCTTGTTTGATCGCGTTGAAGCTGCGCTTCAGGCGGCCGACCCACAGGCCAGCGGTGCGCGCAGCACCCGGCAGACGCTCGGGGCCCAGCACCAGCAGGGCCACGAGGCCGACGAGCAGCAGTTCAGAGAAGCTGATACCAAACATTAGTCAGTGCTCACACGTCTTTGCGGATCGGCTCTTCGACTTTTTGCGCCTGCACGTCGATGGTGTGCGGCTGGTTCACCGAGGCCTGCGGCTGAACCGGTGGTACCGGTTGGGACGGCGTCGCGGTCGGATCGGCCGGTTTTTCGTCGTCGTTCATGGCTTTTTTGAAGCCCTTGATCGACTCGCCGACATCAGTGCCGAGGTTTTTCAGTTTCTTGGTGCCGAACACCAGCACGACAACAACCAGGATGACGATCCAGTGTTTCCAGTCAAAAATGCCCATGTCGCTGCTCCTCTCTAATAGTTGTTCAGACGGACGGACGCGAGGCTTTCTCGGCGTGTCCGGACAGACCGAAACGACGGTCCAGTTCATCGAGTACAGCCTGTGGATGCTGCCCCAGTTGGGCGAGCATGACCATGCTGTGGAACCACAAATCGGCGGTTTCGTAGATCACATCGCTGCAGTCACCGCTGATGGCGGCATCCTTGGCGGCGATGATGGTTTCGACCGACTCTTCGCCGACTTTTTCCAGAATCTTGTTCAAGCCCTTGTGGTACAGGCTGGCGACATACGAGCTGTCGGCGGCGGCGCCTTTGCGCTCTTCCAGCACTTGGGCCAGACGGGTCAGAGTGTCACTCATGGCTGTGTCCTGCGGAATAGATGGCGTGCGGGTCTTTCAGAACCGGGTCGACGGTTTTCCAGTCGCCGTTCTCGAAGACGCGGTAGAAGCAGCTCTGACGGCCGGTATGGCAAGCGATGTCGCCGATCTGCTCGACCATCAGGATGATCACGTCGGCGTCACAGTCCAGGCGCATCTCATGCAGGGTTTGCACGTGGCCGGACTCTTCGCCCTTGCGCCACAGCTTGCCACGGGAACGTGACCAGTAAATGGCGCGGTTCTCGGCAGCAGTCAGTTCCAGCGCTTCACGGTTCATCCAGGCCATCATCAGGACACGCCCGGTCTTATGATCCTGGGCAATCGCCGGCACCAGGCCATCAGCGTCCCACTTGATCTCGTCCAGCCAGTTTTTCATCTTCGACTCCGACAGCGGGTTCCACACCTCATGAGTAGAACCCAAGCGTTCAAACAGTGTGCCAGCGTGCGGGGGCGCTGGCTATCGGCGAACGACCAGATACAAACCGACCGCCACCATGATGCCGGCCGGCCAATGACCCAGTTCGTTCAGCGGCCCACCGGCAGCGAGTATGGTGCCGCCGGCCAGGTGCGCACAGCCGAGCAGCCGCAGCAGCCAATCGTCCTTGCGGCGGTGCCACGGTGGCGGCGGGTCGTAGGCGTGGGGCAGGGACATGCGCTCGAGCAGGTCGCGGGCCATGTTGGCCAGGTGCGGCAGCTGTTCGAACTGGCTCTGCACGTTGCCGATCAAGGCTTTGGGGCTGACGCGCTCACGCATCCAGCGTTCGAGGAACGGCTGGGCGGTGTTCCACAAATCGAGGTCCGGGTACAACTGACGGCCCAGGCCTTCGATGTTCAGCAGGGTCTTTTGCAGCAAAACGAGCTGCGGCTGCACTTCCATGTTGAAGCGTCGGGCGGTCTGGAACAGGCGCATCAGCACCTGACCGAAAGAAATATCTTTTAACGGTTTTTCGAAGATCGGCTCGCACACGGTGCGGATCGCCGCCTCGAATTCGTTGAGTTTGGTTTCCGCTGGCACCCAGCCCGAATCGATGTGCAACTGCGCGACACGCCGGTAATCACGCTTGAAGAACGCGAACAG
The DNA here is from genome assembly GCF_900187425.1 of Pseudomonas sp. Irchel s3h14. GTDB lineage: Bacteria > Pseudomonadota > Gammaproteobacteria > Pseudomonadales > Pseudomonadaceae > Aquipseudomonas. Next base: position 380,074 of record NZ_FYDJ01000002.1, on the reverse strand, counting down.
GTTGCGCGCCAGGTAGTCCTGGTCTTCCGGGGTCAGGCTGCCGACGATGCCGCAGTCGATCGCAATGTACTGCGGACTCCACGGGTTAACGGTGCTGACGAAGATGTTGCCGGGGTGCATGTCGGCGTGGAAGAAGCTGTCGCGGAACACCTGGGTGAAGAAGATCTCGACGCCGCGTTCAGCGAGCATTTTCATGTCGGTGCGCTGGTCGGCCAGGGTCGCCAGGTCGGTCACCTGAATGCCGTAGATGCGCTCCATCACCAGTACTTTCGGCCGGCACCAATCCCAATAGACTTGAGGTACGTAGAGCAGCGGCGAGTCGTCGAAGTTACGCCGCAACTGGCTGGCGTTGGCCGCCTCACGCAGCAGGTCGAGTTCGTCGTAGATGGTTTTTTCGTAGTCCTGGACCACGTCCACCGGGTGCAGCAGGCGCGCGTCGGCCGAGAGCCTTTCGGCGGCGCGGGCGAGGATGAACAGCCACGCCAGATCCTGCGCGATGATCGGCTTGAGGCCTGGGCGGATCACTTTGACGACGACTTCTTCGCCGGTTTTCAGCTGCGCGGCATGCACCTGCGCCACCGAGGCCGAGGCCAGCGGTTCGACGTCAAAACGGCTGAAGACTTCACTGATCTTTTTGCCGAGCTGTTCTTCGATCAGATTGACCGACACTTGCGAGTCGAACGGCGGCACGCGGTCCTGCAGCTTCATCAGCTCATCGGCGATGTCTTCCGGCAGCAAGTCGCGGCGGGTGGACAGGATTTGCCCGAACTTGATGAAAATCGGTCCCAGGTCCTGCAACGCCAGACGCAATCGCGCGCCGCGGCTCAGGTCCAGCGTCTTGCGCGGGAACCAGCGCCACGGCAAGGCGTAGCGCAGCGCCAGCAGAAACCACGGCAGTGGCAGGGCGAACAGCAGGTCATCGAGGCGGTAGCGAATCACAACGCGCTGGATGCGCAACAAACGGCGGACGGCAAGCAGCTTCATGCGTTATCGCTTGGGTCGAGGGATCGGGAAAGGCGCTCGAATCGCGCCTCGAGACGTTCCAGATCGAGTTTGATCTGGTCCAGTTCACTGAAACGGGCTTCGGCTTCGCGTTGACCGACAAGGGTGCGCGATTCTTCGGCCAGGTATTCGCCAAGGTTCTGATTGAGGCTGGCGAACCCTTGCTGATACCAGCGTGCGCGACTGCGCAGGTGACCGCCGACCAGTTGCGTGGCGACAGGTCCCAGCCAGCGCGAGAGTTCGTACTCCCAGTCCAGCTCAAGGTCCTGAAGGATCGCCGCCAGTTCCAGCAGCACGCCGCTGTCGCCGTCGAGTTCGACTTCAGGAGCATGCAGGACCGAAGTCTTGTCCTTGCTCATGGCCAGTTTCAGCAGGCTGGAGGCCGGTGCGCGCAAGGTACAGTCGGCGCCGGTTTCCCAGTGGGAAGCCAGCATCAAGCCTTCGTCGCTGGGCAGGATGAACACTTGCAGCGCCGGGCTGCGGCAGTCGACGGCAATCACCTTGCCACTCAAATGCGCCAGCCGCGGCAACGCCGTGCTGTCGAGACGCAGCACCCGGTTCAGACCGAGTTCAACGCTGGCGAGCAGGCCGGCCAGCAACATCAGGGTTTGATGCCGCGGTGCAGGGCGACGATGCCTGCGGTCATGTTGTGGTAGGTCACGCGGTCGAAACCGGCCTCGACCATCATCGACTTCAGGGTTTCCTGATTCGGGTGCATGCGGATCGATTCGGCCAGGTAGCGATAGCTTTCCGAGTCGTTGGTGATCAGCTTGCCCATCAGCGGCATGAAGGCGAACGAGTAGGCGTCGTAGGCTTTGGACATCAGCGCGTTGGTTGGCTTGGAGAACTCCAGCACCAGCAAACGGCCGCCCGGTTTCAGCACGCGCAGCATCGAGCGCAGGGCGTCTTCTTTATGGGTAACGTTGCGCAGGCCGAAAGCGATGGTCACGCAGTCGAAATGGTTGTCCGGGAACGGCAGCTTTTCAGCGTCCGCCTGAACGAATTCGACGTTGCCGGCCACACCCAGATCCAGCAAGCGGTCACGACCGACCTTGAGCATGGATTCGTTGATGTCGGCCAACACCACCTGGCCGGTCGGGCCAACGAGGTGCGAGAACTTCTTGGTCAAGTCGCCGGTACCGCCGGCGATGTCCAGCACGCGGTTACCGGTGCGAACGCCCGACAGCTCGATCGCGAAACGCTTCCACAGACGGTGCATGCCGCCCGACAGGAGGTCGTTCATCAAGTCGTACTTGGCGGCTACCGAGTGGAAAACTTCAGCGACTTTTTCCGCTTTCTGGCTTTCCGGAACGTTTTTGAAGCCGAAGTGAGTGGTGGGTTCGGCATCGCTGCCTTTGCGCTGATCAGTCATATCGCTGTCACCAAAAGAGAATGCGGGACATTCTAATCCCGGTGGCCTGCTTTGTCTTGGCAAGGCTGCAGGTAAGATAGGTAACAGCCGGGACGTTTTGCCGCAGTAGCGGTCAAGATGCTTCAGGAAAGTATTCATAAAGCAGGAGTCATTCGATGGCCCGTATTAGTGTTGAGCGTGCCCACGGCCTGGGTAAGGAAGCGGCCCGCGAGAAGGCCGACCAGTTGGCGCAGAAACTGTCCGAACAATATGGCCTGGAGCCGCAATGGTCTGGCGACACCCTGAACCTCAAGCGTTCCGGTGTGAAAGGCGCGGTGTATGTGGGCGAGGATTCGATCAAGGTCGATGTCGAACTTGGCCTGTTGATGTCGGCCATGAGCGGCACGATCAAATCGGAAATCGAAAAGGCCCTCGATAAAGCACTCACATAACTCACGCTTTTCCGTAGGAGCAAAGCTTGCTCGCGATGGCATCACCACGGACTAACTGAAGTACCGCGGTGTCTGCATCGCGAGCAAGCTTTGCTCCTACAGGTGAGCGGTGGGGCATCACCGATTTGTGTCAGTTGTTAGGGTGCCGTTTCTAATTTTTCTCCCTACTTTGTGCCTGAGCCCGACTCTTTCGCGGGCAGTTCCTCAAACCTTCTGCGCGTGAGGTGCACCATGGCCAAAGTTATTTTGAAGAAAAAAATCGACGCTTCGACGACTGCTCTGGGCGACGTTAAATCTTATGCCCGCAAGATCTGGCTGGCAGGCCTGGGTGCCTACACCAAGGTCGGTCAAGAGGGCAGCGAGTACTTTCAAGAGTTGATCAAGGCTGGTCAAACTGTTGAAAAACAAGGCAAAAAAGTAGTTGCCGAGAAACTTGAAGCGGCCAATGCCGAGATCGATGAAGCCAAGAGTGAAGTGAGCACTTTCAAAGGCAAGGTCGAACTTCAACTCGACAAGGTCGAGAAGGCTTTTGACTCGCGTGTTGCAAGTACCTTGAATCGTATCGGCATTCCGTCTAAACATGACGTTGAGACACTCTCTGCCAAGCTCGATGAGCTGACGGCATTGCTCGAACGCGTCGCGCGTAAATCTTAAGGAGAACGGGATGGCTGGTAAAAAGAACACCGAAAAAGAAGGCAGCTCGTGGATTGGGAAAGTCGAAGACTACTCCCGCAAAATCTGGCTGGCTGGTTTAGGCGTGTACTCGAAGATCGACACTGACGGCAGCAAACTCTTCGATACATTGGTTAAAGACGGCGAGAAAGCCGAGAAGCTCACCAAGAGCGCTGTCGGCAAGAAAGTCGATGCTGCCAAGGACTCTGCTTCGTCGGCCAAGTCGCGCATCAGCGGCGTGAAAGATCGCGCACTGGGCAAGTGGGATGAGCTGGAAGGGGCTTTCGACAAGCGTCTGAACAGCGCCATTTCGCGCCTGGGTGTACCGAGCCGCAATGAAGTCAAAGCACTGCACAGCAAGGTCGATACCCTGACCAAGCAAATCGAAAAACTCACCGGTGCCAAGGTCGCGCCTGTTGCGGCGAAAACCGCGGCGGCCAAACCTGCGGCGAAGTCCGCTGCCAAACCACTGGCTAAAGCTGCCGCTAAACCGGCTGCCAAACCAGCGGCCAAAACTGCCGCAGCGAAATCTGCAGCAGCCAAGCCAGCGGTCAAGGCAGCAGCAAAACCAGCCGCTAAACCGGCTGCCAAAACTGCAGCGGCAAAACCTGCCGCAGCGAAGAAGCCAGCGGTGAAAAAGCCGGCAGCTCCGAAAGCGGCTGCACCAAAACCAGCAGTGGCTGCCGCCAAACCGGCAACCCCGGCCCCGGTCAGCGCATCGAACTCCGCTGCTGCACCGACCCCTGCTGTAACCCCGACTGTCGCGCCAGCTCCTTCGACGCCAACCAGTCAGTCCTGATTTTCAGGGCTCAAGAAAACGCCCGGCCTGCAAAGGTCGGGCGTTTTTGTTTGTGCGCGGTTCTGAAAACGCCGCAGATCCAATGTGGGAGCGGGCTTGCTCGCGAATGGGGTGTTTCAGTCGACATCTATGCTGAATGACACTCCGCATTCGCGAGCAAGCCCGCTCCCACAAGGGTTATTCGTGTTGTTCGAGGTATTGAAGCGCCAACTGCTCCGTCGCGACCTTGATCGGCGGCAGCAGATGCGGCGCCACCAGCATCATGATCTGGTAAACCACCAATCTCACCTCGCCCTCCCGATCAAGAATCCGCTGATAATCCAGCGAGAACAGCAGCGTCATGGTGATCTGTTCCACCAGTTGCCCCAACGCCTGGGTATCGCTGACCAATTGCCCCTGAGCCTTCAATCGTGCGAGCAACGAAGCCAGCGTGCGCTTCAACGCGTTGAGCAGGTTGCGTATGCCCTTGGCCAGTTTCGGCAGGCGCCCGGCGAGGTTCGACAGGTCCTGGAACAGAAACCGGTAATGGGCCAGGCGTTCGATGATCAGGTGCAGGAACAGCCAGTAATCTTCCGGTGCAAGTTCCACATCGGCCGGTGGATCGAGCAGGGGCGCCAGTTCGGCCTGGAAGCGCTCGAACAGTCCGAGAATCAACGGTTCCTTGCCGTGGAAGTGGTAGTAGAGGTTGCCCGGGCTGATGCCCATTTCGTTGGCCACTTCCATGGTGGAGACGTTCGGCTCGCCCTTCTGATTGAACAACTGCAAAGCACATTCGAGAATCCGGTCGCGGGTTTTCATCCAGTCTTCTTAATGGTCAAGTCATGCCACGGCCGGCGCCGGCCGTGGTTCGTTGTCAGTCAGCGCACGCGCACATAAGTGCCGGGTGCCGCTTCCATCGGTGGATAGTTCTGGTTGCCGAGCGCCATGTGGGTTTCTTTTTGCGCGCCTGAACGTTCTTGAATCCAGCTCAACCATTGTGTCCACCAACTGCCGTTGACTTGCTTGGCGTCGTAATACCAGGCCCGTGGGTCACCGCTCAGCTTCGTGCTCTCGACGAAGTTGGCTTTCGGGTTTGATGGTGGGTTGAGAATGCTCTGTATATGGCCGCTGTTGGACAACACGAAGCGTCGCTCGCCACCCAGCAGCAGGGTCGAGCGATACACCGCATCCCATGGGGTGATGTGGTCATTGATGCCCGCGACGCTGAAGCTGTCGACGTTGACTTTCTGCAAGTCGATCGGCGTACCGCACACTTCCAGACCACCCGGATGACTCATCGGGTTGTGTTTGAAGAAGTCCAGCAAGTCGCCATGCAAGGCTGCCGGCAAACGTGTGTTGTCGTTGTTCCAGTAAAGGATGTCGAACGCCGGCGGCTCCTTGCCCAACAGGTAGTTGTTAACGAAATAGCTCCAGATCAAATCGTTGGGGCGCATCCAGGCGAAGACCTTGGCCATGTCGCGACCGTCCAGCACACCTTTCTGATAGGAACGACGCTTGGCCGCCTCAAGCGTCTGTTCGTCGGCGAAGAGGGTCGCAGGCGAGTCCATCTGACTGTCGAGCAGGCTCACGAGATAGGTCGCGCTGGACACCCGCCGAAGTTGTCGCTTGGCCTGCAAATGGCCTTGCAGTGCGGCAATGGTCAGCCCGCCCGCGCAGGCGCCCATCAGGTTGACCTCACGAGCACCGGTGATCGCCCGGCACACATTCATCGCTTCTTCCACGGCTTCGACGTACGTCGACAGCCCCCATTCGCGATGACGTACATCCGGATTGCGCCAACTGATCATGAAGGTCTGTAAACCGTTCTTCAGGGCGAACTGGACGAAGCTGTTGTGCGGGCTCAGGTCGAAAATGTAGTACTTGTTGATCTGTGGCGGCACCACCAGCAGCGGTTTGGAATACTGCTTTTCGCTCATGGGCTTGTACTGGATCAACTCCAGCAGCTCATTGCGAAACACCACGGAGCCCGTAGTGGTGGCGACCGTTTTGCCGACCTCGAAAGCTTGTTTGGTGACTTGTCTGGGCAGACCGTCGTTGTGCAGGAAGTCGTCGACCAGGTGGCCGATACCTCGCACCAGGCTGTTGCCGCCGGAGTTGAAAATCTCCTTGATCGCCAGCGGATTAAGCAGGCTGTTGGAAGGAGCCATGGCGTCGTTGAGCAGGGCGAACGCAAAGTGGGCGCGGGCGCGATCGTCCGGGGTCATGTTGCTGTCGTCGATCCAGTGTTTGACCTCTTTCTGCCAGCTCAGGTAGGCCTGCAAACTGCGGCGATAAAAAGGGTTGAGGCTCCACGCCGGGTCGGCAAAGCGATTGTCATGCGGATTGGTCGGGTGCAGGGTTTCGCCCAGCAGTACGCGGCCCAGTTGACCGCCCAGCTTCAAGGCGTGTCGGGCGGTGTGCACCGGGTTGCGCAAACCATGGGCGGCAACGCTGCGCAGGGTGGAAAACAGATCCCGACCACGCAGGCCGGTAATCGCACTCTGTGCGTTGATGAACGCGGCGGGAGTGGGCAAAAATTCCCTCGCTGGTTTTTCGCGCATGAATGAACACTCCTTCGTCTTCAGGCCAAATACAGATACACCGAACCAGAACACCATAGACGCTGTTGCGGATTGTTGCGCGGCGCTGCGTCTTCCCGACCGACAATGGGCCGATTAGCCGCCAAATGGCGCCGGATGCGGATGCATCACGGCACGCTGACGTTCTTCCTCGAGAAACTTCATGATGATCGGTGCCACCGCTTCGGCCCGGGTGATCAAAAACAGATGCCCGTCATCGATGATGTGCAACTGGGCGTTGGGAATCCGCCAGGCCAGTAACCGCATGTTGACCAACGGGATCAGTGGATCGTCGTCACCGGCCAGCACCAGGGTTGGCTGGTGGATCTTGTGCAACCAATGAATGCTGGTCCAGCCGAGGCCGGCGAACAGCTGCCAGTAGTAACCGAGTTTGCCTGCCGAGCGGACCTTGGCGGCATGGCTGGCGGCGAGGGTCGGATCGCGACGGAACGCACCGCCATAGATCATCGGCGCAATGCGAATCACGTGAGACGGCTGGATATAGCGTCGTGGGCTGGCCATCATCCACAGGACTCTCGGCTTGCCCGGCACCATCACCGTGCCAGCCGCCGTGGCCGCCAGAACGAGTTTCTTGCAGCGCTCGGGATAGTCGTAAGCGAACTGCTGGGCCAGGGCACCACCCCACGACACGCCGATTACGTTGACTTGCCCGTAGTCGAGATAGTCGAGCATCCGTGCCGTGAGTTTCGCCAGGCCCGGAAAGCGATACGGTCGCCTTGGCGTCGACGAACCGCCGACACCAGGGACGTCGAAGGCGATGACTTCCAGGTCCGGGTCCAGCGCCGCGACAAACGGAAACACCAGCTCCAGGTTGGCGCCGATGCCGTTGAAAATCAGCAAGGGCGTCAAGTGAGGCTTGCCGGGGCGTACCGCCGTGCGGAGGGTCTGGCCATCCAGGTCGACGGTACGAAATATGAACGGTTGCGGCATGCTTCAGGCCCTGTGGGTCACTGTCTCAATTTCACCCCCCGATCCCCTGTAGGAGCGGGCTTGCTCGCGAATGCGTCAGGTCAGTCGACATCACTGTTGAATGATCAATCGCTTTCGCGAGCAAGCCCGCTCCCACAGGAGGGCGAGGTGTGTCAGTTATCGCTCATGCACATAAGTGCCTGGTGCAGCTTCACCTGCTGGATGAGCCTTGTTGCCCAGACTGCCCGGAGACTTCTTCAGCTTGCCCGAACGCTCGGCTTGCCATGCCTGCCAGTGCAGCCACCAGGAATCGGTGTGCTTGGTGGAGTTCTCTTGCCATTCCTCGGCCTTGAGCGGCATCTCGGTGCTGGTCATGTAGCGCGATTTCGGATTGCCCGGCGGGTTCAGAATGCTCTGGATATGCCCGCTACTGGACAGCACGAATTCAACCTTGCCACCGAACAGTTGCGCCGACTTGTAGCAGGACTTCCACGGGGTGATGTGGTCGTTGGTTCCAGCCAGGGAGAAGATGTCGGCAGTGACCTGCTTCAGATTGATCGGTGTGCCGCACACTTCCAGTGCGTCAGGACGGATCAGTGGGTTGGTTTTGAACATCTCGATCAGGTCGCCGTGGAACGCTGCGGGCAACCGTGTGGTGTCGTTGTTCCAGAACAGGATGTCGAACACCGGCGGCTCGTTGCCCAGCAGGTAGTTGTTGACCCAGTAGTTCCAGATCAGGTCGTTGGGGCGCATCCAGGCGAAAACTTTCGCCATGTCGCGGCCTTCCAGTACGCCGGCCTGATAGGAGTGGCGCTTGGCGGATTCGAGGGTCTGCTCGTCGACGAACAGTGCCACGTCGCTGTCCAGGGTAGTGTCCAGCACGCTGACCAGCAGCGTCAGGGCGTTGACCTTGTTCTCGCCGATCGCGGCGTAGTGGCCCAGCAGGGCGGTGCAGGTGATGCCGCCGGAGCAGGCGCCGAGCATGTTGATGTCTTTGCTGCCGGTGATCGCGGTGACCACGTCGACCGCTTCCTTGAGCGCTTCGATGTAGGTCGACAGACCCCACTCGCGCTGCTCCTTGGTCGGGTTGCGCCAGCTGACGATGAACGTCTGCATGTTGTTGCGCAGGCAGAAGCGCGCCAGGCTCTTGTCCGGGCTCAGGTCGAAAACATAGAACTTGTTGATCTGCGGTGGCACCACCAGCAGCGGGCGCTCGTGCACCTGCTCGGTGGTCGGCCGGTACTGGATCAGCTCCAGCACATCATTGCGAAACACCACCGCGCCTTCGGTGACGCCCAGGCTCTTGCCGACCTCGAACGCACCCATGTTGACCTGGCTCGGCATGCCGCCGTTGTGCACCAGATCCTTGGCCAGATGGGAGAGGCCGTCGAGCAGGCTTTTGCCACCGGTTTCGAAGAAGCGTTTGACCGCCGCCGGGTTGGCCGCACTGTTGGTCGGAGCCATGGCTTCGGTCATGAGGTTGATCACGAAATGCCCGCGTGCGACGTCCTTGGGCGAGAGGTTGCTTTCGCCGATCCAGTCGTGGAGCTCCTTGCGCCACGCCAGGTAAGTTTGCAAATAACGTTTGTAGAGCGGGTTCTGGCTCCAGGCCGGATCGGCGAAACGACGGTCATCGCTTGTCGGTTGCAGCTCGGATTTGCCGAACAGCACGTTCTTCAGTTCGATACCGAAATGAGCGACATGCTTTGCACTGTGAATCGGTTGTTTGATGGCCTGGGTCAGCACCATTCGGGCAGAGCCCAACAGATCTTTTCTACGCAGTCCAACGACCGGATTCAGCCCCAAGGTATTTTCCGAGGCCTGAATTTTCAGGTCATCGTTATTCTTGTTACTCATCTACGACGCTCCATTGTCCTGAGACGAGTACCTGGGTCCAGCTGTGCAGTCCACAGCCAATGCCAGGTACTACTACTCGGGTGACCGTTAATTCTGCATCGCTGCTTTTTAGTTCAGAGAGCACTGCAGGGACCTTGCCAGCTCCATTGGTTACCCGAGTTTAATTTTTTTCGCAAGCAGGCCAATCGTCGGCCCGGAAGCGGAGCATTCAAACAGATGGAATTAGAAAATGCCTTCTAATGAGCGAAAGGCCTGAGCTAGAGCATCAGCTTGACGATGGATTCGTTCGGATCGCGGGTCTTTCCGGCGGCTTTGAGTTCGGCAAGATAATCGTTCCAGAGATCCTCTTGGCGCACGCCCAGCTGGTACAGATATTCCCAGGTGAACAGGCCGCTGTCGTGGCCGTCGTCGAAGGTCAATTTCAGTGCGTACTGACCGGCCGGTTCGACCTTGGTCAGGCCTACGCCGATCTTGCCAAATTGCAGGATAGGTTTGCCGTGGCCCTGGACCTCGGCGGAAGGAGAGTGCACGCGCAGGAACTCGGCGGGCAGGTGATGCTCCTCGCCGGACGCGTATTTCAGCGACAGGGTTTTCGAGGCTTTGTGCAGTTTGATGTCGGTGGGGAGTTGGGTCATGACCTGGAGTCCGTCTGTAAGCGCATGGTCTGACTCCTGTAGGAGCACGGCTTGCCGGCGATGGCGATCTCAAGTGCGCCATCGCCAGCAAGCTGTGCTCCTACAGAGGGTCGCTTGGCTTACAGGATATAACGGGACAGGTCTTCGTTCTGCGCCAATTCGCCCAAGTGGCTGTTGACGTAATCGGCGTCGATCAGGATCGCCTTTTCGTCGTGGGCGCTGGCCAGATCACCGGCGCTGAACGACACCTCTTCAAGCAGGCGCTCAAGCAGCGTGTGCAGGCGACGGGCACCGATGTTCTCGGTCTTCTCGTTGACCTGCCAGGCGATCTCGGCAATGCGCTTGATGCCGTCCGGCTGGAACTCGATCACCAGGCCTTCGGTTTTCAGCAGGGCACAATACTGCTCGGTGAGCGACGCGTGCGGCTCGCTGAGAATGCGTTCGAAATCTTCAGGCGTCAGCGCCTTCAGTTCGACACGAATCGGCAGGCGACCTTGCAGCTCGGGCACCAGATCGCTCGGCTTGCTCAGGTGGAACGCACCGGACGCGATGAACAGGATGTGGTCGGTCTTGACCATGCCCAGTTTGGTGTTGACGGTGCAGCCTTCGATCAGCGGCAGCAGGTCGCGCTGTACGCCCTCACGGGAGACGTCGATGCCACCGGAGTTGCCGCGCTTGGCGACCTTGTCGATTTCGTCGATGAACACGATGCCGTGCTGCTCGACGGCTTCCAGCGCCTTGGCCTTCAACTCTTCTTCGTTGACCAGGCGACCCGCTTCTTCGTCACGCACCAGTTTCAGCGCTTCCTTGACCTTGATCTTGCGGCTCTTGCGTTTGCCCTTGCCCATGTTGGCGAACAGGCTCTGCAACTGGTTGGTCATCTCTTCCATGCCCGGTGGCGCGGAGATATCGACACCGGCCATTTCGGCGACTTCGATTTCGATCTCTTTGTCATCCAGCTGACCTTCGCGCAGGCGCTTGCGGAACAGCTGACGGGTGTTGGAGTCGGCCGATGGTGCGGCGTCGTCGTTGCTGAAGCCCATGCGTGCCGGTGGCAGCAGGGCGTCGAGGATGCGTTCTTCGGCGGCGTCTTCGGCGCGGTGGCGAACCTTGGTCATTTCCTGTTCGCGCAGCAGCTTGATTGCCGCGTCGGCCAGGTCACGAATGATCGATTCAACGTCGCGGCCGACATAGCCGACTTCGGTGAACTTGGTTGCTTCGACTTTGATGAACGGTGCGTTGGCCAGTTTCGCCAGGCGACGAGCAATCTCGGTTTTACCGACACCGGTCGGACCGATCATCAGGATGTTTTTCGGTGTGACTTCAACGCGCAGCTCTTCTGGCAACTGCATCCGGCGCCAGCGGTTACGCAGCGCGATGGCGACGGCGCGCTTGGCATCGTCCTGGCCGATGATATGGCGATTGAGTTCGTGGACGATTTCACGGGGAGTCATGGACATAGTAATTGGCGGTCCTCAGGTAAAAGTGAGCCGTGGCGTGGTGGCCAAAACAGGCTTACTCAGCGAGGTCCTGCTCCTCAATGGTGAAGGTGTGGTTGGTGAATACGCAGATGTCGCCGGCGATGCCGAGGGCGGTTTCGACGATTTCCCGGGCCGACAGATCGGTTTTCTTCAGCAGCGCGCTGGCGGCGGCCTGGGCGTAACCGCCACCGGAGCCCATGGCGATCAGACCTTCTTCAGGTTCGACCACGTCGCCGTTGCCGGTGATGATCAGAGAGGCGTCTTTGTTCGCGACCGCGAGCATGGCCTCGAGGCGGCTGAGGGAGCGGTCAGTGCGCCATTCTTTGGCGAGTTCGACAGCGGCGCGAACCAGGTGGCCTTGATGTTTCTCAAGCTGACCTTCGAAACGCTCGAATAGGGTGAAGGCGTCAGCGGTGGCCCCGGCAAAGCCGGCGATCACCTGGCCGTGGTACAGGCGGCGAACTTTCTTCGCGTTGCCTTTCATCACGGTATTGCCGAGAGAAACCTGGCCGTCGCCGCCCATGACGACTTTGCCGTGGCGGCGAACTGAAACGATGGTGGTCAAGGGAGAGTCTCCACGCAGCGGGGCGAAAATGCCTTATGCCAACTCATATGGGGGTGGTGGAGCGTATTTCAACTGCGGAGAGGGAGAGGGGACGAGCGGTGCGCGTATTGATCGTTCCCACGCTCTGCGTGGGAATGCAGCCCGGGACGCTCCGCGTCCCTTTCTAAAGCTGGAACGCGGAGCGTCCCTTGAGGCATTCCCACGCAGAGCGTGGGAACGATCAGTGGTGGGTCAGCGGCTTTGGCGTTGTTGTAACAACAGGTTGCTGAACCCGCTGCCGGCCAATTGTTTCTGGGCGGTAGTCAGTTGTTCGCGGTTGCTGAACGGTCCGACCAACACCCGATACCAGGTTTCGTCCTTCACTGTGCCGGATTCAACCGCCACAGCCTGACCGAGCAAGATGATCTGCGCCCGAACCTTGTCTGCGTCAGCCTCCTTGCGGAACGAACCGGCCTGCAGGAAGAACTTGGTCACTGGCGCCGCTTTGGTTACAGGCGGTGCTGGCGGCGGAGTAATCCCCGCCAGTGCCGCTTGAGCGCGCGCGGTATCGATCTTCGCTGCTTGCTCTGGTGTGACCGGTGTCGTCGGAATGGCCGGCACTTGTGGCGTCGGCAGGGTTTTCTCCGGCACGGCATCCGGCGGCACGATGACTTCCGATTCCGGCAGCAAGGTGTAGAAGTCGTACTTCGGCTTCACCGGTTGCGTCGGGCTCGGCGGGGTCTTGTTGGCCTCGGCGATCTTCGTGGCTTTCTGCTGCTCGATCTTCTCGCGCTTGACGCTCTCGCTGCCCTTGCCCGGTTCCAGCTTCATCAGGAACACAAGAAACGCGCCGACCGTCAGGCCGATGGCCATCCACAGCCAACCCGGGATCGGTTGCTTTGCAGGAGCTTGGTAACGGCTGGCGCCACGCTTGGGTGCAGGTTTTTTCTTGGCAGCCAACTTACATACGCTCCAGAGTTTCCAGACCCAACAGTTCCAGGCCTTGCTTGAGAGTGCGGCCGGTCAGCGCAGCGAGGCGCAGACGGCTCTGCATTTGCGCTGGGGTGTCGGCGCTGAGGATCGGGCAGTTCTCGTAGAAGCTGGAGAACAGGCCGGCAACATCGTACAGGTAGGTGCACAGGATGTGCGGCGTGCCTTTGTCGGAAACGTTGTTCAGCACTTCGCCGAACTGCGCGAGCTTCGCCGCCAATTCGTGTTCGTGCGCCGCTTCGAGGACGATCTGGCCTTCGACTTCGCTGAAGTCCTTGCCGAGTTTGCGGAACACGCCGGCCACGCGTGTGTAGGCGTACAGCAGATACGGCGCGGTGTTGCCTTCGAAGTTCAGCATCAGGTCGAAGTTGAAGCTGTAGTCGCTGGTGCGATGCTTGGACAGGTCGGCGTATTTCACCGCGCCAATGCCCACGACCTTGGCGATGTTGCGCAGTTCGTCTTCGGCAAGTGTAGGGTTCTTTTCCTTCACCAGGTTGTAGGCACGTTCCTGGGCTTCGGTCAGCAGGTCGATCAACTTCACGGTGCCGCCGTCACGGGTCTTGAATGGACGGCCATCGGCGCCGTTCATGGTGCCGAAGCCCATGTGTTCCATGTCCATCGGGTGCGTCACGAAGCCGGCCAGGCGCGCGACCTGGAACACCTGCTGGAAGTGCAAGGCCTGACGCTGGTCGACGAAGTACAGTGCGCGATCAGCCTTCAACTTGCCGCTGCGGTAACGCACGGCCGCCAGGTCGGTGGTGGCGTAGAGGTAACCGCCGTCAGCCTTGACGATGATCACTGGCAGCGGGTCGCCATCGGCGTTTTTGAATTCGTCGAGGAACACGCACTGGGCGCCGTTGCTCTCGACCAGCAGGCCTGCGGCCTTGAGGTCGTTGACTACGTTGATCAGGTCGTCGTTGTAGGCGCTTTCGCCCATCACGTCGGCCATGGTCAGTTTGACGTTCAGCAGTTCGTAGATTTTCTGGCAGTGCGACAGCGAGATGTCTTTGAACTTGGTCCACAGCGCCAGGCAGTCCGGGTCGCCGGCTTGCAGCTTGACCACCAGGCCACGGGCGCGGTCAGCGAACTCTTCGGATTCGTCGAAGCGTTGCTTGGCCGCACGGTAAAAGTTTTCCAGGTCCGCCAGCTCGTCGCTGGTGATCGGGTTTTCCTGAAGGTAGGCCATCAGCATGCCGAACTGGGTGCCCCAGTCGCCGACGTGGTTCTGACGGATCACTTCGTCGCCGAGGAATTCCAGCACCCGGGCCACGCCGTCGCCGATGATGGTCGAGCGCAAGTGGCCGACGTGCATCTCTTTGGCCAGGTTCGGTGCCGACAGATCAACCACGGTGCGCTGCATCGGGCCGGCCTTGCGTACGCCGATATGGGCGTCGGCCAGGGCGGCGTCCAGGCGAGAGGCCAGGGCCTGGGTGTTCTGGAAGAAGTTCAGGAAACCAGGGCCGGCGATTTCGGTCTTGGTGACGTTTTCGTCAGCCGGCAGCGCGGCGATGATTTTCTCTGCCAGGTCACGCGGCTTCATACCGGCCGGTTTGGCCAGCATCATCGCGATGTTGCTGGCGAAATCGCCGTGAGTCTTGTCACGGGAATTTTCCACCTGGATCGCCGGCGACAGGCCTTCAGGCAACACACCTTCGTTGACGAGTTGGGTGATGGCTTGTTGGATCAGCTGGCGAATGGTGTCTTTCATGGTGTTCTCTTTCGACCGCAAGCGCGGCGGCGCCTGGATGCGCTAGTGGAAAAACTGGGCATTATCCGTTGCGAAGACGGGCTTGCCAACTATAGCGGGCAGGTTATGGATATGTGGTGACAAATCCGCCGCCATCGCGTGTAGGAGCATGGCTTGCCCGCGATGGCGATCTTAAGGGCGCTATCGCGGGCAAGCCATGCTCCTACAGATGATAGCGATCTACCCATCAATACAAATCCACGGGATCGACATCCAGCGACCAGCGTACCGCCCGCCCACTCGGCATCTGCTCCAACACCAGCAACCAACTGCTCAACAACCGATGCAGCGGCGCGCGAGCCGTCGCTTGCAGCAACAACTGTGCACGATAACGCCCGGCTCGGCGTTCCATCGGCGCAGGCACCGGCCCTAGCAGTTCAATCCCGGTCAGGTTCTGTTCGGCCAGCAAACGCTCGGCCTCGCTGCACGCCTCATCAAGAAAACCTTCAGCTTGTCCCGGTTTGTGCGCTTCGGCCCGCAGCAGCGCCAAGTGCGCAAACGGCGGTAGGCCTGCCGAGCGACGTTCGCTCAACGCCTGTTCGGCAAAGGCGAAATAGCCCTGTTCAGTCAATTGCACCAGCAGCGGATGGTCGGCCAAATGTGTCTGGATGATCACTTTGCCCGGCTCTTCAGCCCGGCCCGCGCGCCCGGCAACCTGGACGATCAACTGCGCCATGCGCTCGCTGGCGCGGAAGTCGCCGGAAAACAGCCCGCCGTCGGCATCGAGAATCGACACCAGCGTCACCCGTGGGAAATGGTGCCCTTTGGCAAGCATTTGCGTGCCAACCAGAATGCACGGTTGGCCCTTCTGGATGGTCGCGAACAGCTGATTCATCGCGTCTTTTCGCGAAGTGCTATCGCGGTCGACCCGCAGCACCGGGACGTCCGGGAAAAGAATCCCCAGTCGTTCCTCGGCGCGCTCGGTGCCGGCGCCGACAGGTCGCAAATCGACTTTGCCGCATTTCGGGCAATGCCGAGGGACGCGTTCGACGTAGCCGCAATGGTGACAACGCAGTTCGCCGGAGCGCTGGTGCACGGTCATGCGCGCATCGCAGCGCTGGCACTCGGACATCCAGCCGCAGTCGTGACACAGCAAGGTCGGCGCAAAACCGCGGCGATTGAGGAACACCAAAACTTGTTGGCCAGCGGCCAGCGTCTGACCGATGGCCTGCTGCATCGGCCCGGAAATGCCGCTGTCCAGCGGACGACTTTTCACGTCCAGGCGCAGGAAGCGCGGCTGTTTGGCACCGCCGGCGCGCTCATTCAGGCGTAAGAGCCCGTATCGGCCTGTGTAGGCGTTGTGCAGGCTTTCCAGCGAAGGCGTGGCGGAGCCGAGGACTATCGGGATGTTTTCCTGGCGTGCGCGAACCAACGCCAGATCTCGGGCGTGATAGCGCAAGCCTTCCTGCTGTTTATAGGAACCGTCGTGCTCTTCATCGATGATGATCAGGCCGGGGTTCTTCATCGGCGTGAACAGCGCCGAGCGGGTGCCGATAATAATGTCGGCGTCACCGTCGCGGGCGGCGAGCCAGGCTTCGAGGCGCTCGCGATCGTTGACCGCCGAGTGGATCAGCGCGATGCGTGCATTGAAGCGCTGCTCGAAACGCGCCAGGGTCTGCGGGCCGAGGTTGATCTCCGGGATCAGTACCAGCGCCTGCTTGCCGGCCTCAAGGGTTTCGCGGATCAGTTGCAAATAGACTTCGGTCTTGCCGCTGCCGGTGACGCCGGCTAGCAGAAACGCGTGATAACTGTCGAACCCGGCGCGAATCGCTTCATAAGCGGCGCGTTGCTCAGGGTTGAGTGGCAATTCCGGCTGCGCCAGCCAGTGTTCGTGGCGGGCGTCGGGGGCGTGCTTGCGGATTTCGACTTGCACCAGATCTTTGGCCAGCAGCAAATCCAGGCTGTCCTTGCTCAGCATCAGTTTGCTCAACAACTGATGGGCGACGCCGTGGGGGTGCTGGGCCAGGGTCGCCAGGGCCTCCCGTTGACGCGGGGCGCGAGCGATGCGCGGGTCATCAAGGCTGGCGCCGGGCACGGCGGACCAGAAGCGTTCCTGCCGTGCTTCGGCCAGTTCGCCTTGTCGCAACAGTACCGGCAGCGCCCAGCTCAACGTGTCGCCGAGGCTGTGCTGGTAATACTGGGAGGTCCACAGGCACAGTTTGAACAGCGCGGGTGGCAGCGGTGGCGAGGCATCGAGCAGGGCCAAGGCCGGCTTGAGCTTTTCTACTGGCACTTCGCTGGTGTCGGTGACCTCCACCAGAATCCCGATCATCTCCCGTCGGCCGAACGGCACCCGCAGGCGCATGCCCGGCTGCAACTGGGCACGCAGGACCCCGGCCGGGGCACGGTAATCGAATAGACGGCGCAGGGGCGAAGGCAGGGCGAGGCGCAAAATGGCGTCGGGCACGCGGGGGGATCTCGATAAACGGGCAGTAAAAGAAGTCAGACGCATATTAAATGTGGGAGCGGGCTTGCTCGCGAATGCTGTTGGTCAGACACATCATCGTTGCCTGACACACCGTATTCGCGAGCAAGCCCGCTCCCACAAAGGGCGCGTATTCGGCCGGGAGCCTAGCAGACGGTCGGTGTAAGGGACAGCTTGCGTGATCGCAAAGGTCTGGTAGAATCCGCGGCCTAATTATGTGCGGTATTCAACAATAGTGTTGAGTGGCGGCACACTAGCCTGAGGAATACACCATGAAAGCCGATATCCATCCAGCGTACGAAACCATCGAAGTAACTTGCAGCTGCGGCAACAAGTTCGAAACTCGTTCGAACCTGTGCAAGCCACTGGGTACTGACGTATGCAACGAGTGCCACCCGTTCTACACCGGTAAGCAGAAGACTCTGGATACTGGCGGCCGTGTACAGCGCTTCGCAGACCGCTTCGGTGCTTTCGGCAAGAAAGCTCCTGCTGCTGCAGAGTAAGGTTGCAAAGCCCCATGGGCTTTACCTTGCTGATGAAAAAGGCGTCCCTTGCGGGCGCCTTTTTTGTGTCTGCGATTTGGCTTTCCGGTGCCCAGGCCTTCTGCCCGGCGCCGAGCGGGCTGACATCCGTTGTGGTGCAACGGGTGGTGGATGGTGACACGCTGCGCCTGAGCGATGGCCGCAGTGTGCGCATGATCGGTTTGAATACGCCGGAGCTGGGCAAGAAAGGTCGCTCCGACGAGCCATTCGCGGTGGCGGCACGCCAGCGCCTGGAAGCACTGGTGAACGCCAGCGACGGACGGGTCGGTTTATTGCCCGGTAAAGAAAGCCAAGACCATTACGGCCGCACCTTGGCCCATGTCTACAGCGCCGACGGCGCCAACCTTGAAGCGCAGATGCTCGCTGAAGGACTCGGTTTCCAGGTAGCGGTCGCGCCGAATGTCGATCTGGTCGACTGCCAGCAAGCGGCGGAACACAGCGCCCGTCAGGCCGGGCTCGGCTTGTGGCGCCAATCCCCTGTGCTGAAAGCGGAGCAGATCAACACTTCCGGTTTCGCTGTGCTCAGCGGTCGTGTGAGCAAGGTTCAGCGCAATCGCGGCGGGGTTTGGATCGAGTTGCAGGATTCGGTTGTATTGCGCGTTGCACCCAATTTGCTGGGGCAGTTCGATGTGGCGAATCTCGAGCGGCTGAAGGGCAGGCAGATCGAGGCTCGTGGCTGGGTGCTGGACCGTTCGCGGCGCGGCGGACTGAAAGAAGGGCAGGCGCGCTGGCTTCTGCCATTGACCGACCCGGCGATGCTGCAGATGGCGCAGTGATAAAAAATTGTAGACATTTTTTATTGTAATTGTGAACAGTCTATCCCTTGTGTTCCGTGGCTCTTGGCCCAAAGTCGTAGGGCCGGGCGCTTGACAGGGGTGACCGGTCAGTCTTGTAGGGACTTTGCGACACGAGTATCCTCGGCGGTCCGTCTGTCCCACAGTAAAAAGCGGAATGCCCATATGTCTGATTTGAAAACTGCCGCTCTCGAATATCATGCCCATCCTCGTCCAGGGAAGCTGAGCGTCGAGCTCACCAAAGCCACCGCTACCGCCCGCGACCTGTCGCTGGCTTACAGCCCCGGTGTAGCCGAACCAGTCCGCGAAATCGCCCGCGACCCTGAACTCGCCTACAAGTACACCGGCAAGGGCAATCTGGTTGCAGTCATTTCCGATGGCACCGCAATTCTCGGCCTGGGTAACCTCGGCCCATTGGCTTCCAAGCCAGTAATGGAAGGTAAAGGCGTACTGTTCAAGCGCTTCGCCGGCATCGACGTTTTCGACATCGAAGTCGACTCCGAAAGCCCGCAAGCCTTCATCGACACCGTCAAGCGTATCTCCATCACCTTCGGTGGCATCAACCTGGAAGACATCAAGGCGCCTGAGTGCTTTGAGATCGAACGTGCTCTGATCGAGCAGTGCGACATTCCGGTATTCCACGATGACCAGCACGGCACCGCGATCGTTACCGCGGCCGGCATGATCAACGCCCTGGAAATCGCTGGCAAAACCCTCGCTGACGCCAAGATCGTCTGCCTGGGCGCCGGTGCTGCTGCCATCTCCTGCATGAAATTGCTGGTGAGCATGGGTGCCAACATCGAAAACATCTTCATGGTTGACCGTACCGGCGTGATTCACTCCGGCCGTGACGACCTGAACCAGTACAAGGCTGTTTTCGCTCACGCGACTGAAAAACGCACGCTGGCCGACGCCCTGAAAGGCGCGGACGTGTTCGTTGGCCTGTCCGGTCCGAACCTGCTGAGCGCTGAAGGCCTGAAATCCATGGCGGCCAACCCGATCGTGTTCGCGTGCTCCAACCCGGACCCGGAAATCTCCCCGGAACTGGCTCACGCCACCCGTGACGACGTGATCATGGCGACCGGCCGTTCGGACTACCCGAACCAGGTCAACAACGTGCTGGGCTTCCCGTTCATCTTCCGCGGTGCCCTGGACGTTCGCGCCAAGCGCATCAACGAAGAAATGAAAGTGGCTGCGGCCAACGCCCTGCGTGAACTGGCCAAACTGCCGGTTCCTCAGGAAGTGTGCGACGCCTACGGCGGCATCAAACTGGAATTCGGCCGTGAGTACATCATTCCGAAACCAATGGATGCCCGTCTGATCACCGTGATCTCCGATGCCGTGGCCAAGGCTGCGATCGAGACCGGCGTAGCGACCCTGCCGTATCCGAAGAACTATCCGCTGAAAAGCGTGGATGACGTGTTCAACGGCTAAGTCGTTGTAGCGCTTCAACACAAAGCCCCGGCTCTAACGAGTCGGGGCTTTTTTTTGCCTGTGATCGTTCCCACGCTCCGCGTGGGAATGCAGCCCGGGACGCTCCGCGTCCCTTTCCAGAGCTGGAACGCGGAGCGTCCCTTGAGGCATTCCTTTGCTGCGCGTGGGAACGATCGATTGGCCAAAAAAAGCCCCGCTCTTCTTTCGAAGGCGGGGCTTTTTGCCGCTTCAGGCGATCAGAACAAATCGATCGGTGCCGCTTCATCCGCAGGCAGTGGGCTGCCCGGCGCAGTGCCGTTGCCCAGCTCGTTCCCCGACGGTGGCGTGTCTTCGGCCTTGAACAGCTCGAAGTAGGCGCCTGGCGTGCCTGGGGTGGCTGCACGGCCGCTGATCGGGTCGACTCGCAGACTGAGGATGCCTTCCGGCTCTGCCTGCGTATGAGGCGGCAGGCCTTTGAGTGCGGCGCCCATGTAGTTCATCCAGATCGGCAGGGCGACGGTGCCGCCGAATTCCTTGCGGCCCAGGCTTTCAGGCTGGTCGAAACCGGTCCAGACAGTGGTCACATAATCGGCGTTGTACCCAGAGAACCAGGCGTCCTTGGACTCGTTGGTAGTACCGGTCTTGCCCGCAATGTCGCTTCGGCCCAAGGCCAGGGCGCGGCGGCCGGTGCCGAGTTTGATCACGTCCTCGAGCATGCTGTTGAGGATGAACGTGGTGCGACCATCGACGATGCGCTCGGCCACGGCCGGCGTTTGTGGCGCTGGCTGGGCGGTCAAGGCTTCGCCCGGGGTTGCGTTGACGGTGAAGGCGTTAGCCGCGACAGGGGCGGCGATGCCGTCGGTGACGACGTTGCCTTTCGGGACACTCGGCGGGTTGGCGACGAACAGCGTGTCGCCATTGCGGCTTTCGATCTTGTCGATGATGTAGGGGGTGATCTTGTAGCCGCCGTTGGCGAAAGTGCTCCAGCCGGTAGCGATTTCCATTGGCGTCAGCGTCGCGGTGCCCAGGGCCAGGGACAAGTTGGGCGGCAGGTCCTGCTTGTTGAAGCCAAAGCGCGTGATGTAATCGATGGTCCTGCCAACGCCCATGGCTTGCACCAACCGGATCGAAACCAGGTTACGCGACTTGTACAGGCCTTCACGCAAGCGGATCGGGCCAAGGAAGGTGTTGGTGTCGTTCTTCGGGCGCCAGACCTTGTCCAGGTATTCGTCGACAAACACGATCGGTGCGTCGTTCACCAGGCTGGAGGCGGTGTAGCCGTTATCCAGCGCCGCACTGTAGACGAACGGCTTGAAGCTCGAACCCGGCTGGCGCTTGGCCTGCATGGCGCGGTTGTAGTTGCTCTGTTCAAAGGCGAAGCCGCCGACGAGGGAGCGAATGGCACCGTTCTGCGGATCGAGGGAAACCAGCGCGCCCTGAGCCTGCGGGATCTGGCTGAATTTCAGCGAGTTGTCCGGTTGGCGCTGCACACGAATCAGGTCGCCGACCTGGGCGACGTCCGAAGGCTGTTTCGGATTGGGGCCCATGCTGTTGGTGTTCAGGAACGGACGAGCCCACTTCATGGTGTCCCAGGTGACGTGCTCTTCGCCGGTACCAGTGCGGGTCAACACCTGCACGCCGTTCTTGTCGACCAGGGTCACGATCGCCGGTTCCAGGCCGCTGATGATTCGCTGTTTGGTCAACTCCTGAGTCCAGGCCTCTCGGGTTTTACCCGGCAGGCGCGACTCCGGGCCGCGATAACCATGACGCTGGTCGTAGGTCATCAAACCTTCGTGAACTGCGGTGTTGGCCATTTCCTGCAGGTTGCTCGGCACCGTGGTGGTGACGCGGAAACCCTCGGTATAGGCGTCGCTGCCATAACGGCCGACCATTTCGGCGCGGGCCATTTCAGCGATGTACGGTGCGTTCACTTCCGGGGTCGGCACGTGATAACTGGCGTTCAGCGGCTCGTTGATCGCGGTGGTGTAGTCGGCTTCGGTGATTTTGCCGAGCTTGTACATGCGCCCAAGGATCCAGTCGCGACGTTCCTTGCTGCGCGCCGGGTTGGCCAGCGGGTTAAAGCGCGAGGGGGCTTTTGGCAGGCCGGCGATCATCGCCATCTGCGCGAGGCTGACGTCACGAATCGACTTGCCGTAGTAAACCTGTGCAGCGGCTTCGATGCCGTAGGCGCGGTTGCCCAGATAGATCTTGTTGACGTACAGCTCAAGAATCTCGTCCTTGGTCAGCTGCCGTTCAATCTGCAGGGCCAGGAGAATTTCGGTGGTTTTGCGCGAGAAGCTGCGTTCGCTGGTCAGGAAGAAGTTCTTCGCCACCTGCATGGTGATGGTGCTGCCGCCGGACTGAATGTGTCCGCTTTTTATCAACTGGGTGGCCGCGCGCATCAGGCTGCTGGGGTCGACACCGTAGTGATTGGCGAAGTTGTCGTCTTCAGCACTTAGTAACGCATTAATGAAATTGGGGGGAATGTCGGCGAACCGGATCGGTGTGCGGCGCATTTCGCCAAATTCTGCGATCAGTTTGTTGTCGCTGCTGTAGACCCGCAAAGGAATCTGCAACTGGATGCTTCTCAGCGCCTCCACGGATGGTAAACCCGGACTAAGGTAGAGAAAGGCGCCGCTAAGACCGAGGAGCAGTCCGCAGAAAACGGCGACGATGGACCAACCGAAAAATTTCAGCAGACGAATCAAGGCTTTTGGACATCCAGGGCAAAGAATGAATTTGGCATCAGGGTTCAGATAAACAGGGAACGACCCGCGCTTGAAGTAAAAACCGGAAAAAAACGCTGGGCATTATAAGCATTTTTCCGTCGAGGGCGTCATTTGCGCTGCTGTCAAGACGGGTGGTTTGAACGCAACGGATATTACAGAGTCCGTAAGACACGGATAGTCATAGGGAATTGGTAGTGCTAGGACTCTTCAATAAAAAAGCCAATGCGCTTCTGGGGATCGACATCAGCTCAACGTCGGTCAAGCTTCTGGAGCTAAGCCGCCAAGGCGACCGTTATCGGGTCGAGGCCTATGCGGTGGAACCTTTGCCCACCAACGCGGTGGTCGAGAAAAATATCGCCGAGCTCGAAGGCGTAGGGCAGGCACTTGCGCGCGTACTGCTCAAGGCCAGAACCAACCTCAAGAACGTCGCAGTGGCCGTGGCCGGTTCGGCGGTGATCACCAAGACCATCGAGATGGACGCCGGTCTTTCCGACGACGAAATGGAAAACCAGCTGAAGATCGAGGCCGATCAATACATCCCTTATCCATTGGACGAAGTGGCCATCGACTTTGAGGTCCAGGGCGTTTCTGCGCGCAACCCCGAGCGAGTCAATGTGCTGCTGGCGGCCTGTCGCAAGGAAAACGTCGAGGTTCGGGAAGCGGCCCTTGCCCTGGCCGGCCTGACAGCCCGCGTGGTCGACGTCGAGGCCTATGCGCTGGAGCGTTCCTACGGATTGCTGGCGAGCCAGCTGGCGGCTTCTCAGGAGCGTCTGACGGTGGCGGTGGTCGATATCGGCGCCACCATGACCACCCTGAGCGTGCTGCACCAGGGGCGGATCATCTACACCCGCGAGCAATTGTTCGGCGGTCGTCAACTGACGGAGGAAATCCAGCGACGTTATGGCCTGACCCTTGAGCAGGCGGGGCTGGCGAAGAAGCAGGGTGGTTTGCCGGACGATTACGTCAGTGAGGTGTTGCAGCCGTTTCGCGATGCGCTGGTGCAGCAGGTGTCGCGTTCGTTGCAGTTTTTCTTCGCCTCCGGTCAGTACAACTCGGTTGATCACATCCTGCTGGCCGGCGGTACCGCATCGGTCCCGGGGCTGGACCGGTTGATCGAACAACGATTGGGTACGCCGACGCAAGTGGCCAACCCCTTCTCCGACATGGCCCTGAGCAGCAAGGTCAACGCCGGTGCCCTGGCCAGCGATGCGCCGGCACTGATGATCGCCTGCGGGCTGGCCCTCAGGAGTTTCGACTGATGGCACGGATCAATCTTTTACCCTGGCGCGAAGAGCAGCGTGAAGCACGCCGCAAACGCTTTTTGCTGGCGCTGGTCGGTGTGATGGTGGGGGCCGTGGGCGCGGTGCTGATCGCGGACCAGGCCATCAGTGGCGCTATTGATCGGCAAGTGGCTCGTAACGATTACATCGGCAAACAGATTGCCGTGGTCGACGAGCGGATTAAACAGATCAGCGATTTGAAGGCCCGTCGCCAGCAACTGGTCGAGCGCATGCGCATCATCCAGGACCTGCAAGGCAACCGTCCGATCAGCGGGCGGATCTTCGATCAGTTAGCGCGCACCTTGCCGGACGGGGTGTACTTCACCGAGGTGAAAATGGCCGGCAAAACCCTGTCCATTACGGGCGCGGCAGAATCCAACAATCGTGTTTCGGACCTGATGCGTAATCTGGATGCGTCGGACTGGTTCAATGCGCCGACCCTGACGGAGGTCAAAGCGACGACCGCCGGTCAGCTGGATCAGGCCAACGTCTTCCAGCTGACCGTTCGTCAGACTCAGCCCGCCGCTGCGGAGGGCGGCAAATGAGGCTGTCTGACTGGTTCGAAGGCCTGCGCAAGATCGACATCAATGACCTGGACACCAATAACATGGGTTCCTGGCCGCCAGCCATCAAGGCACTGGCGGGTATCCTGCTCATGATCCTGGTGCTTTCGCTGGGCTACAGTTTTTCCATCAGCGACCTTCAGAGTCATCTCGAACTCAAGCGCGAGGAAGAGTCGACCCTCAAGGAGCAATTCGCCAACAAAGCCCATATGGCGGCGAATCTGGAGCTGTATACGCAGCAGATGAAGGAAATGGAGAACTCCTTTGGCGTGCTGCTGCGGCAATTGCCCAGTGACACCGAAGTGCCCGGCCTGCTGGAGGACATCACTCGCACCGGCCTGGGCAGTGGCCTGGAGTTCGAAGAGATCAAACTGCTGCCGGAGAACACGCAGCAGTTCTACATCGAGCTGCCGATCCAGATCACCGTCACCGGTGCCTATCATGACCTGGCCACTTTCGTCAGCGGCGTCGCCGGGCTGCCACGGATTGTCACCCTGCATGACTTCGATCTTGCGCCGGCCAACCCGGAAGGTGGCCCGAAGTTGCGCATGAGCATCCTCGCCAAGACCTACCGCTACAACGACAAGGGGCCGCAAAAATGAGCCCGATTCGTTGCTTTTCGCTGGTGGTGTTGGTCGCCGGCCTGGTCGGTTGCGGCAGCGACAATGACTTCAGCGACCTGGATGCGTACATGAACGAAATGCGTTTACGTGCCCCCGGCAAGATTGAACCAACGCCGACATTTCGGTCTTACCCAACATTCACCTACAGCGCCGCCAACCTGCGAAGCCCGTTTTCCCGACAGATCAGAGTCGATCTGGCCGGCCAGAAACACGGTTCGCGCAACGTCAAACCCGACCCGAATCGGGTCAAGCAGTACCTCGAAGGTTTCAACATCGAGCAGTTTGAAATGGTCGGAACGATCGCCAATGCGACCGGCTCCTTTGCGCTGCTGCGCGGGGCGGGCGGGGTGCATCGGTTGAAAGTCGGCGATTACCTGGGGCGTAACGATGGGCGGATCGTCGCCATCAGTGGCTCGCAGGTCGATGTGGTCGAAATCGTTCCCGACGGCGAAGGCGCCTGGCTGGAGCGGCCGCGGACCATCCCTTTGAAAGAGCACTCATAGTGGAACTCGAATAATGAACAGGATTTTCTCAACCTTCGGTATTTCGCTATGGATAGCGCTGCTGTCGCCGATGGTACTAGCGGCCAACCTCAAAGCGCTGGATGTCGCCGCGCTGCCGGGGGACCGCGTCGAGTTGAAGTTGTCGTTCGATGGGCCGCCACCGTCGCCTCACGGTTACACCACGGAATCGCCTGCGCGGATTGCGCTGGATCTGCCTGGCGTCGTCAGCCAGCTAAAAAGCAAAAATCGTGACCTGGGCGGCGGAAATGCCCGCAGCGCCACGGTGGTGCAAGCCAAGGACCGTGCGCGACTGATCATCAATCTGACCCAATTGACGCCGTATAACGCACGGGTCGAAGGCAACACGCTGTTCGTGGTGGTCGGTCAGGGAGCCAACAAAACGGCCTCCAGCCCGGCGCCCAAAACGCCGCGCGCCGCGACCGCAACACCAGCCCCGGCGAAAGCCTATGCGCCAGTGGGCAAGGCCATCCGGGGCGTGGATTTCCAGCGCGGCACCCAGGGCGAAGGCAATGTTGTCATCGATCTGTCGGATCCTTCCATCGCCCCGGACATTCAGGAGCGCGACGGCAAGATCATCCTCGGTTTCGCCAAGACCCAATTGCCTGAGCCGTTGCGTGTACGTCTGGACGTCAAGGATTTCGCCACGCCGGTGCAGTTCGTCAACGCCAGCGCCACGGGTGATCGGGCCACGATCAGTATTGAGCCCGGCGGCGCCTTCGATTATTCGACTTACCAGACCGACAACAAACTGACCGTCAGCATCCGGCCGATGACCGTCGATGACTTGCAGAAACGCAACACCGAACGCTTCGCCTACACCGGTGAAAAGCTCTCGCTGAATTTCCAGGACATCGATGTGCGTTCGGTACTGCAACTGATCGCCGATTTCACCAACCTCAACCTGGTGGCCAGCGACACAGTGCAGGGCGGCATCACGCTGCGTTTGCAGAACGTGCCGTGGGATCAGGCGCTGGATCTGGTGTTGAAAACCAAGGGCCTGGATAAACGCAAGATCGGTAATGTTTTGCTGGTGGCGCCGGCCGATGAAATTTCCGCCCGCGAGCGTCAGGAACTGGAGTCGCAGAAGCAAATCGCCGACCTGGCCCCCCTGCGTCGCGAGCTGTTGCAGGTCAACTACGCCAAAGCCGCCGATATTGCCAAGCTGTTCCAGTCGGTGACCAGTGCCGAGGCAAAAGCCGACGAGCGGGGCTCGATCACGGTGGATGAGCGAACCAACAACATCATCGCCTACCAGACCCAGGACCGTCTCGACGAACTGCGCCGCATCGTCACGCAACTGGATATCCCGGTGCGTCAGGTGATGATCGAGGCGCGCATTGTCGAAGCCAACGTCGACTATGACAAAAGCCTCGGCGTGCGCTGGGGTGGGTCGTTGCAGAACAAGGGCAACTGGAACACCTCGGGTGTCAGCAATAATGGGGCTAATGCTTCATCGACCATCGGTACGCCTGGCAGCACCAGCACCAACTCGCCGTTCGTCGACCTGGGCACCGCCGCCAACACGTCGGGGCTCGGCATCGCCTTCATCACCGACAATGTGTTGCTGGATCTCGAGCTGACGGCCATGGAGAAAACCGGCAACGGCGAAATTGTCTCGCAGCCCAAGGTGGTCACCTCGGACAAGGAAACCGCGAAAATCCTCAAGGGCACGGAAATTCCCTATCAGGAAGCCAGCTCCAGCGGCGCTACCTCGGTGTCGTTCAAGGAGGCCTCGCTGTCTCTGGAGGTGACGCCGCAGATCACCCCGGACAACCGGATCATCATGGAGGTCAAGGTCACCAAGGACGAACCGGATTACCTCAACAAGGTGCAGGATGTACCGCCGATCAAGAAAAACGAGGTCAATGCCAAGGTCCTGGTCAACGACGGCGAGACCATCGTGATTGGTGGGGTTTTCTCAAATACTCAAAGCAAGGTTGTAGATAAGGTGCCATTTCTCGGTGATGTGCCGTATCTTGGCCGCCTTTTCCGGCGTGACGTGGTTTCGGAGAAAAAATCCGAGCTGCTGGTATTTCTCACTCCGCGTATCATGAATAACCAGGCGATTGCTGTGAGTCATTGATTCTGTGCGAAATTTGATTCTTGTTGGACCGATGGGGGCTGGAAAAAGCACCATCGGCCGGTTGCTGGCCAAAGAGCTGCGCCTGCCGTTCAAAGATTCCGATAAGGAAATTGAATTGCGCACGGGCGCCAATATCCCGTGGATTTTCGATAAGGAAGGCGAACCGGGCTTTCGTGACCGCGAGCAGGCGATGATTGCCGAGCTGTGTGGCTGCGATGGCGTGGTGCTGGCGACCGGTGGCGGCGCGGTGATGCGCGAGGCCAATCGGCGGGCGCTGCACGCCGGCGGGCGGGTGGTCTATCTGCATGCGTCTGTCGAGCAGCAGGTCGGCCGCACTTCCCGCGATCGCAATCGACCCCTGTTGCGTACTGCCGATCCGGCCAAGACCCTTCGGGATCTGCTGGCGATCCGCGATCCGCTATATCGTGAAATCGCCGATCTGGTGGTGGAAACCGATGAGCGGCCGCCGCGAATGGTGGTGCTCGATATTCTCGAACGCTTGCAGCAGCTACCTCCCCGTTAAAGCGCAGCGCGAAATGCGCTATCCTCGGCGTCCTGTCATGGCCGCTCAAGGTTGTGGCGGATGGCTACCGAACGGCGTCACACCAGCAGACGCCGTGGACATTCGTTAACTCAAGGCAGGACGCCTGATTCCATCTTCACTGTGGGGACACATGCAGACACTCAAGGTCGATCTAGGCGAGCGCAGCTACCCGATTCATATTGGCGAAGGTTTGTTGGATCAGCCTGAGTTGCTGGCCCCGCATATCCGCGGACGGCAAGTGGCGATCATTTCCAACGAGACCGTTGCGCCGCTCTATCTCGAGCGTCTGACCCGCAGCCTCGCACAGTTTTCGGTGGTTTCCGTGGTGCTGCCCGACGGCGAAGCGTTCAAGACCTGGGAAACCCTGCAACTGATTTTCGACGGTCTGCTGACCGCGCGGCACGACCGCCGTACCACGGTCATCGCCCTCGGTGGCGGTGTGATTGGTGACATGGCCGGTTTTGCGGCCGCCTGCTACCAGCGGGGTGTCGATTTCATCCAGATCCCGACCACGCTGCTGTCGCAAGTCGACTCTTCGGTGGGCGGCAAGACCGGGATCAACCATCCGCTGGGCAAGAACATGGTCGGCGCTTTCTATCAGCCGAACGTGGTGCTGATTGATACCGCTACCCTCAATACCCTGCCGGCCCGCGAACTGTCCGCCGGGCTTGCAGAAGTCATCAAATACGGGCTGATCTGCGACGAGCCGTTCCTGACCTGGCTTGAAGACAACGTCGATCGCCTGCGTGCCCTGGACCAGGTCGCCCTGACTTACGCCATCGAGCGCTCTTGCGCGGCCAAGGCTGCGGTGGTCGGTGCCGACGAACGGGAGACCGGTGTTCGCGCCACGCTCAACCTGGGCCACACCTTCGGCCACGCCATCGAAACCCACATGGGCTATGGTGTCTGGCTACATGGTGAGGCGGTCGCTGCTGGCACCGTAATGGCCTTGGAAATGTCCGAACGCCTGGGCTGGATCAGCAAGCAAGAGCGCGATCGCGGCATTCGTCTGTTCCAGCGTGCCGGCCTGCCGGTCATCCCGCCTGAAGAGATGACTGAAGCCGATTTTCTCGAACACATGGCAATTGACAAGAAAGTGATCGACGGTCGTTTGCGCCTGGTGCTGCTGCGCCACATGGGCGAAGCGGTGGTGACCGACGATTATCCGAAAGAGGTTTTACAGGCCACGCTGGGAGCGGATTACCGCGCTCTGGCTCAGCTTAAAGGTTAATAAGATCCCGATGACTAGTTTGCACGCCGACGAGGCTTTCCTCGGCCATTACCAGTTGAGTCATGACCCTTTTTCTCCACGGGTGCCTGGCTTCAAATTCTTCCCGGCCCAGCGCAAACCGGTGCTGGGGCAACTGCATCACCTGGCACGCTACAGTCAGTTGCTGCTGGTCGTCACCGGCCCGCAAGGCAGTGGCAAGACGCTGTTGCGTCAGGCCCTGGTGGCCAGCACCAACAAGCAATCGGTGCAGAGCGTGGTGGTTTCCGCCCGTGGCGCTGGTGATGCGGCCGGCGTTCTGCGCCAGGTGGCTCAGGCGCTGAACGTCGCCCAGCCCGAGATCGGCGCGATTCTGGCTCAAGTGGTGCAGCTTGCACTGACGGGGCAGGAAGTCTATTTGCTGGTGGATGACGCCGAGCAACTCGACGAGTCCGCGCTGGAAGCCTTGCTGGCCCTGGCCGCCGGTGCACCGGAAGGTCGCCCGCACGTGTTTCTGTTCGGTGAGTCCTCGCTGATAGCTCAACTGGACGCGCTGAGCCTCGAGGAAGAGCGTTTCCACGTCATCGAGCTGCAGCCTTACACCGAAGAAGAAACCCGCGAGTATCTGGACCAGCGGCTCGAAGGCGCCGGCCGGGGTATCGAACTTTTCACCGCAGATCAGATCTCTGATATTCACGAAAGCTCCGACGGTTGGCCTGGCACCATCAACCAGGTTGCCCGCGATGCAATGATCGAAGCCATGATTGCCAGCCGCTCAGCGGTGAAGCGTCCAAGTATGGGGTTCAACATGCCGAAGAAACACGTATTGGCGATTTCCGCCGTGGTCGTGGTCGCGGTAGCCGCCGCCTGGTTGATGCCGGGTCGCAGCAAAGCACCGACCACTGGCGCACCTGCCAACGAACAGGCGCAACTGCCGCTCGGCCAGGGCACGCCACAACCTGACAGCGGCGGCGCGCCTGCCGTCGAATTCGCCGGTAACTCGCAACCGATGCCATTGCCGCTGGTCGGCAACTCGCAGCCGGTCATGCGCGGTCCGTTGGCCGAAGCCGCCGGTGGCATCACCGAAGGCGACGACGGCGTGCCGGTCGAAGGTTCGAGCGCTACACCGCCGACCGTGACCACCATCGCGCCGCCTGCGGGCATCCAGCCTGGCCCGGCACCGACACCTGCCGCCAAGCCTGTGCCTGCGCCGACTCAGGTCGCGACTGCCAAGCCAGTCCCGGTTGCGCCTGCCGTGAAGCCAGCTCCAGTGCCAGCCAAACCAGCCGCCGCCACCGCTGCCGCCAAACCTGCCGAGAAACCAGCCACCGTGGCCAAGGCCGCCGGTGGCACCTGGTACGCAGGGCAAGCGCCGGGTAACTACGTGGTGCAGATCCTCGGCACCAGCTCTGAAACGGCCGCGCAATCCTTCGTCAAGGAACAGGGCGGCGAGTACCGTTATTTCAAGAAAGTCCTCAACGGCAAGCCGCTTTACGTCATCACTTACGGTAACTTCGCCAACCGCGATGCAGCCGTTACCGCTATCAAGGCCTTGCCAGCGAAGGTTCAGGCTGGTAAACCTTGGCCTCGCACTGTCGCTAGCGTCCAACAGGAACTGGCAACAACTCGCTGAAGATTCGGCGGCCTTACCCAGGCCGCCTCTCCCGGCACCTCAAAATTTCTACAAGCGCATGCCGTCTCTACAGACCGCGTGCCTTGTGGTGTCTGCGTCACAGTAGTCTTTGAGTCGTTGCGGTCAAAATTAAAAAAGTTTTGACTAGCACAGCATATCGCTTTAAACCTTTCACAAATGCGACATAGATTTGCGACATTTCGTCGTCAAATTTGTGAGCCTCTGTGTCGGTGTGTACAATGACCTCCCTTTTGCCCCCGCAAAGCTGGCGTACGTTCGGCGCGGATGGTAAGTGGTTGAATTGAAAAGAAATTTGCCTCGATAAGAGGCAGCCTGGTGAGAAAGTGTCTATGAAAGCAGGTCTGTACCAACCAGATGAATTCAAGGATAACTGCGGTTTCGGCCTGATAGCCCATATGCAGGGCGAGCCCAGTCATACCCTTTTGCAAACGGCCATCGAGGCCCTGACCTGCATGACCCACCGCGGTGGGATCAACGCCGACGGCAAGACCGGTGACGGTTGCGGTCTGCTGATTCAAAAGCCGGATGTGTTCCTGCGAGCCATCGCCCAGGAAACCTTCGGCGTCGAACTGCCCAAGCAATATGCGGTGGGCATGGTCTTCTTCAACCAGGACCCGGTCAAAGCCGAAGCCGCTCGCGAGAACATGAACCGCGAGATCCTCGCTGCTGGCCTGACCCTCGTCGGCTGGCGCAAAGTGCCGATCGACACCAGCGTTCTTGGCCGCCTGGCCCTTGAGCGCCTGCCGCAGATCGAGCAAGTGTTCATCGCCGGTGATGGCCTGAGCGATCAGGACATGGCCGTCAAGCTGTTCACCTCCCGTCGTCGCTCGTCCGTGGCCAACGCCGCCGACGCCGATCACTACGTCTGCAGCTTTTCGCACAAGACCATCATTTATAAAGGCCTGATGATGCCGGCGGATTTGACCGCCTTCTATCCAGACCTCAGCGACCAGCGCCTGCAGACCTCGATTTGCGTGTTCCACCAGCGCTTCTCGACCAACACCCTGCCGAAATGGCCGCTGGCTCAGCCGTTCCGCTTCCTCGCCCACAACGGCGAGATCAACACCATCACCGGTAACCGCAACTGGGCCGTGGCCCGTCGCACCAAGTTCACCAACGATCTGATGGACCTGGAAGAACTCGGCCCGCTGGTCAACCGTGTCGGTTCCGACTCCTCCAGCATGGACAACATGCTTGAGCTGATGGTTACCGGTGGTATCGACCTGTTCCGTGGCGTGCGGATGATCATTCCGCCTGCGTGGCAGAACGTCGAAACCATGGACCCGGATCTGCGTGCGTTCTACGAATACAACTCGATGCACATGGAACCGTGGGACGGCCCGGCCGGCGTGGTAATGACCGACGGTCGCTACGCGGTGTGCCTGCTCGACCGTAACGGTCTGCGTCCGGCGCGTTGGGTCACCACCAAAAACGGCTTTATTACCCTGGCCTCGGAAATCGGTGTCTGGAACTACCAACCTGAAGACGTGATCGCCAAGGGCCGCGTTGGCCCGGGTCAGATCTTCGCCGTGGACACCGAAACCGGCCAGATCCTCGACACCGACGCCATCGACAACCGCTTGAAGTCCCGTCATCCGTACAAGCAATGGCTGCGCAAGAATGCCCTGCGCATTCAGGCGACCATGGAAGACAACGACCACGGTTCGGCGTTCTACGACGTCGACCAGCTCAAGCAGTACATGAAGATGTACCAAGTCACTTTCGAAGAACGTGATCAGGTGCTGCGTCCGCTCGGCGAGCAAGGCTACGAAGCGGTGGGTTCGATGGGCGACGATACGCCGATGGCCGTGCTGTCCCAGCGCGTGCGCACGCCGTACGACTATTTCCGCCAGCAGTTCGCGCAGGTCACCAACCCGCCGATCGACCCGCTGCGTGAAGCCATCGTCATGTCGCTGGAGATCTGCCTCGGTGCCGAGCGCAACATCTTCCAGGAGTCGCCGGAACACGCCTCGCGTGTGATCCTCAGCTCGCCGGTCATTTCCCCGGCCAAGTGGCGCTCGCTGATGAACCTCGATCGTCCGGGCTTCGAGCGCGCGATCATCGACCTGAACTACGACGAAAGCGTCGGCCTCGAAGCGGCGATCCGCAACGTCGCCGATCAGGCTGAAGAAGCTGTGCGCTCCGGCCGTACCCAGGTCGTGCTGAGTGACCGTCACATTGCTCCGGGCAAGTTGCCGATCCACGCTTCCCTGGCCACCGGCGCGGTGCACCACCGCTTGACCGAAAAAGGCCTGCGTTGCGACTCCAACATCCTCGTGGAAACTGCCACCGCTCGCGATCCGCATCACTTTGCGGTGTTGATCGGTTTTGGCGCCTCGGCGGTCTATCCGTTCCTGGCCTACGAAGTGCTGGGCGACCTGATCCGCACCGGTGAAGTACTGGGCGACCTCTATGAGGTGTTCAAGAACTACCGCAAAGGCATCACCAAAGGCCTGCTGAAGATCCTGTCGAAGATGGGCATCTCGACCATCACGTCGTACCGCGGTGCGCAGTTGTTCGAAGCCATCGGCCTGTCTGAAGAAGTCTGCGACCTGAGCTTCCGTGGCGTACCGAGCCGCATCAAAGGTGCGCGTTTCGTCGACATCGAAGCCGAGCAGAAAGCCCTGGCCGCCGAAGCCTGGAGCCCGCGCAAGCCAATCCAGCAGGGCGGTTTGCTGAAGTTCGTCCACGGTGGCGAATATCACGCGTACAACCCGGACGTGGTCAACACCCTGCAAGCCGCTGTGCAGCAGGGCGACTACAGCAAGTTCAAGGAATACACGGCGCTGGTGGACAACCGTCCGGTCTCGATGATCCGCGACATGTTCAAGGTCAAGACCCTGGACACGCCGCTGGACATCAGCGAGATCGAGCCGCTGGAATCGGTGCTCAAGCGCTTTGACTCCGCGGGCATCTCCCTCGGCGCCTTGTCGCCGGAAGCTCACGAAGCCCTGGCCGAAGCCATGAACCGCCTCGGTGCGCGTTCCAACTCCGGCGAAGGCGGCGAAGACCCGGCGCGTTACGGCACCATCAAGAGCTCGAAAATCAAGCAAGTGGCGACTGGCCGTTTCGGTGTGACCCCGGAATACCTGGTCAACGCTGAAGTGCTGCAGATCAAAGTCGCTCAGGGCGCCAAGCCCGGCGAAGGTGGTCAGCTGCCAGGTGGCAAGGTCAACGGTCTGATCGCCAAGCTGCGTTACGCAGTGCCGGGCGTGACCCTGATTTCGCCGCCGCCGCACCACGACATCTATTCGATCGAAGACTTGTCGCAGCTGATTTTCGACCTGAAACAAGTCAACCCGAAGGCACTGGTCTCGGTGAAACTCGTAGCAGAAGCAGGCGTCGGCACCATCGCCGCCGGTGTGGCCAAGGCCTATGCGGACTTGATCACCATCTCCGGCTACGACGGCGGCACCGGTGCATCGCCGCTGACCTCGATCAAATACGCGGGCGCTCCGTGGGAACTCGGCTTGGCCGAAACTCACCAGACCCTGCGTGGCAACGACCTGCGCGGCAAAGTGCGGGTACAAACCGACGGCGGCCTGAAAACCGGCCTCGACGTGATCAAGGCGGCCATTCTCGGCGCTGAAAGCTTCGGCTTCGGCACCGCGCCAATGATCGCCCTGGGCTGCAAGTACCTGCGTATTTGCCACCTGAACAACTGCGCCACTGGCGTCGCGACTCAGAACGAGAAGCTGCGCAAGGATCACTACATCGGGACCGTCGACATGGTGGTGAATTTCTTCACCTACGTCGCCGAAGAGACCCGTGAGTGGCTGGCCAAGCTGGGCGTGCGCTCCCTCGAAGAGCTGATCGGTCGTACCGATCTGCTGGACATCCTCGAAGGCCAGACCGCCAAGCAGCAACACCTGGACCTGACGCCATTGCTGGGCAGCGATCACATCCCGGCAGACAAGCCTCAGTTCTGCCAGGTGGAGCGCAACCCGCCGTTCGACAAAGGCCTGCTGGCCGAGAAAATGGTCGACCTGGCCACTTCGGCGATCAACGACATGAGCGGCGCCGATTTCGCGCTGGATATCTGCAACTGCGACCGTTCGATCGGCGCACGGATCTCCGGTGAAATCGCTCGCAAACACGGCAACCAAGGCATGGCGAACGCGCCGATCACCTTCCGCTTCAAAGGGACGGCCGGTCAGAGCTTCGGTGTGTGGAACGCTGGCGGCCTGAACATGTACCTGGAAGGCGACGCCAACGACTACGTCGGCAAGGGCATGACCGGCGGCAAGCTGGTCATCGTTCCGCCGAAGGGCAGCGTCTACAAGACTCAGGACAGTGCCATTATCGGCAACACCTGCTTGTACGGCGCCACTGGCGGCAAGTTGTTCGCCGCCGGTACCGCGGGCGAGCGTTTTGCGGTGCGTAACTCCGGTGCTCACACGGTTGTGGAAGGCACGGGCGATCACTGCTGCGAGTACATGACCGGTGGTTTCGTCTGCGTATTGGGCAAGACCGGTTACAACTTCGGCTCAGGCATGACCGGCGGTTTCGCCTACGTGCTCGACCAGGACAACACCTTCGTTGACCGGGTCAACCACGAACTGGTGGAAATCCAGCGGATCAGCGGTGAGGCGATGGAAGCCTATCGCAGCCACCTGCAACGCGTGCTGAACGAATACGTCGAGGAAACCGACAGCGAGTGGGGTCGTAACCTCGCTGAAAACCTCGATGACTATCTGCGTCGTTTCTGGCTGGTCAAGCCCAAGGCTGCCAACCTGAAATCGTTGCTTTCCAGCACCCGTGCCAACCCGCAGTGATATGCGCCTGAAGAGTTTGATGAGGTTTTAACAATGGCTGAACGTCTGAATAACGACTTCCAGTTCATCGATGTCGGGCGCAAAGATCCGAAGAAGAAACTGTTGCGTCAACGCAAGAAAGAGTTCGTGGAGATCTACGAGCCCTTCAAACCCCAGCACTCGGCCGATCAGGCCCATCGCTGCCTGGGTTGCGGCAACCCGTATTGCGAATGGAAGTGCCCGGTGCACAACTTCATTCCGAACTGGCTGAAGCTGGTGGCCGAGGGCAATATCCTCCAGGCTGCCGAGCTGTCGCACCAGACCAACACCCTGCCGGAAGTGTGCGGCCGGGTGTGCCCGCAGGATCGTCTGTGCGAGGGTGCCTGCACCCTCAACGACGGCTTCGGCGCGGTGACCATCGGTTCGGTCGAGAAGTACATCACCGATACCGCGTTCGCCATGGGCTGGCGCCCGGACATGTCCAAGGTCATACCGACCGGCAAGCGTGTTGCGGTGATCGGCGCAGGCCCTGCGGGCCTGGGCTGTGCCGACGTGCTGGTACGCGGCGGCGTGACCCCGGTGGTGTTCGACAAGAACCCGGAAATCGGTGGTCTGCTGACCTTCGGCATCCCTGAGTTCAAGCTGGAAAAGACCGTGCTGAGCAATCGCCGCGAAGTCTTCACCGGCATGGGCATCGAGTTCCGTCTGAACACCGAAGTGGGCAAGGACGTGACCGTCGAGCAACTGCTCGAAGAGTACGATGCCGTGTTCATGGGCATGGGCACCTACACCTACATGAAGGGCGGCTTTGCCGGTGAGGATTTGCCGGGCGTGCATGACGCGCTGGACTTCCTGATCGCCAACGTCAACCGCAACCTGGGCTTTGAAAAGTCGCCGGAAGATTTCGTCGACATGAAAGGCAAGAAGGTAGTGGTACTGGGTGGCGGCGACACGGCGATGGACTGCAACCGTACTTCGATTCGCCAGGGCGCCAAGTCGGTGACCTGTGCTTATCGTCGTGACGAAGCGAACATGCCGGGCTCGCGCAAAGAGGTGAAGAACGCCAAGGAAGAAGGCGTGAAATTCCTCTACAACCGCCAGCCAATCGCGATCGTCGGTGAAGACCGCGTCGAAGGCGTGAAGGTGGTCGAGACCCGTCTCGGCGAACCGGACGCCCGTGGCCGTCGTAGCCCCGAGCCAATTCCGGGTTCCGAAGAGAT
Organism: Pseudomonas sp. Irchel s3h14; assembly: GCF_900187425.1. Classification (GTDB taxonomy): domain Bacteria; phylum Pseudomonadota; class Gammaproteobacteria; order Pseudomonadales; family Pseudomonadaceae; genus Aquipseudomonas. The sequence goes on along the minus strand of NZ_FYDJ01000002.1, from coordinate 342,701 downwards.
CATCCCGGCTGATGCCGTGGTCATCGCGTTCGGTTTCCGTCCAAGCCCGGCGTCGTGGTTCGAACAGCACAGCATCCAGACCGACAGCCAGGGCCGCGTTGTGGCACCGGAGCAAGGTCAGTACAAGCACCAGACCAGCAACCCGAAAATCTTCGCCGGTGGCGACATGGTTCGTGGTTCTGACCTAGTGGTGACGGCGATCTTCGAAGGCCGCAATGCCGCCGAAGGGATCCTGGATTACCTGGGCGTTTAACGCCCGGCACTGATCTGCGGTAGGGTCAATGTGTGGCAGCGGGTTTGTTCTTTGCGAACATACCCGCTGCTGCAATTGCCCATCAGCGCCGCCGGGTTTTCACCCGTTGCATTACCACTACAAAAAACACCGGTACAAACACCACCGCCAGCGTCGCGGTGATCATCCCGCCGATCACGCCTGTGCCGATCGCCTGCTGGCTCGCCGAACTGGCGCCCGTGGCAATCGCCAGCGGCACCACACCCAGAATGAATGCCAGCGATGTCATCACAATCGGCCGCAATCGCAAACGCGCGGCTTGCAGGGTGGCGTCGATCAAATCGTGACCTTCGTCATAAAGGCTTTTGGCAAATTCGATGATCAGGATCGCGTTCTTCGCCGACAGGCCAATGATGGTGATCAATCCGACCTTGAAGAAGACGTCGTTGGGCATCTCGCGCAGTGTCACCGCCAGCACCGCGCCGAGCACGCCGAGCGGCACCACCAGCAACACTGACGTCGGAATCGACCAACTCTCGTACAACGCCGCCAGACACAAAAACACCACCAGCAGCGACAAGCCGAGCAGGATCGGCGCCTGATTGCCGGACAAGCGTTCCTGCAACGACAGCCCAGTCCATTCCTGGCCCAGCCCGGCCGGTCCTTGCGCCACCAGACGTTCGATTTCCGCCATGGCTTCACCGGTGCTGTAGCCAGGAGCCGGCTCACCGGAAATGCTGATCGACGGGTAACCGTTGTAACGGTTCAATTGCGCCGGTCCTTGAATCCACTTGGCCTGGACGAAGGCTGACAGCGGCACCATTTTTCCCTCGTTGTTGCGCACGTGCATCTTCAGCAGATCATCGACCTGATTGCGCTGCTCGCCCTCAGCCTGGACCACCACCCGTTGCATACGCCCCTGGTTGGGGAAGTCATTGATATAGGCCGAACCGATGCCCGTGGACACCACGTTGCCAATTTCGGCGAAAGACACGCCCAGCGCATTGGCGTGCCGGCGGTCGATATCGAGTTTTACCTGTGGCGCCTCGGCAAGGGCGCTTTCGCGGACGTTGATCAGGATCGGGCTGGCTTGCGCGGCTTCCAGCAAATCGCTGCGCGCCTTCATCAGCGTGGCATAGCCGAGGCCGCCACGGTCCTGCAAGCGGAATTCGAAACCGCTGGACGTGCCGAGACCGTCAATCGGCGGCGGCAAAACAACGAACACTTCTGCCCCTTTGATCTGGCTCACCACCGCGTTCGCGCGATCGGCGATGGCCGCCGCCGTGTCATTGCTGCCCCGCTGCGACCAATCCCTGAGCACGGTGTAACCCAGCCCGGCGTTCTGTCCGCTGCCGGAAAAACTGAAGCCGAGCACGAAGGTGCTGTTGTCCACACCCGGCTCGGTGGCGTTATGCGCTTCGATCTGCTTGATCACCTCGACCGTGCGATTCTGGCTCGCGCCGGGGGGCAATTGAATGTCGGTGATCGTGTAGCCCATGTCTTCGACCGGAAGAAACGAGGACGGCAGGCGACTGAACGTTACCACCAGCACAATCAGCAGCCCGCCATAGATGAACAGATAACTCCCGCTGCGTTTCAATGCATACGCGACCCCATCCTGATAGCGGTCGGTCAGTTGTTCGAAGCGACGGTTGAACCAACCGAAGAACCCGCGAGCAGCGTGGTCACCCGGTTCAACAGGCTTCAGCAACGTCGCACACAGCGCCGGGGTCAGGGTCAGGGCGAGGAATGCCGAGAACAGAATGGACGTGGCCATGGTCAGGGAGAACTGCTGATAAATCACCCCGACCGAGCCTTGCATGAACGCCATCGGGATAAACACGGCAACCAGTACCACGGTAATACCGACGATGGCGCCGCTGATTTGCTTCATTGCCTTGCGCGTTGCTTCCTTGGGCGAGAGCCGCTCCTGAAGCATGATTCGTTCAACGTTCTCCACCACCACGATGGCGTCGTCCACCAGGATGCCGATCGACAGCACCATGCCGAACATGGTCAGCACATTGATGGAGAATCCCAGCACCTGCATGATCGCAAAAGTGCCCATCAACGCCACCGGCACCACCAGCGTCGGAATCAACGTATAGCGGATGTTTTGCAGGAACAGGTACATCACCGCAAACACCAGCACCATCGCTTCGAGCAATGTGTAGACCACTTTGGTGATCGAGACTTTGACGAAGGGCGAGGTGTCATACGCGATCTGGTACTTCATGTCCGCCGGGAAATAACGGGTCAACTCATCCATCTTCGCGCGCACCAGCGTCGCCGTGCTCAACGCGTTGCCACCGGGCGTCAGTTGCACGCCCAGTTCGCTGGAAGGCTGGCCATTCAGGCGCGTGCCGAACTGGTATTCCTGGCTGCCGATTTCGACCCGGGCGACATCGCCCAAACGTACGACGGCGCCATTGGTCTCGGCGCGCAGCACGATGTCGGCGAACGCTTCGGGGCTCGACAATTGTCCTTCAACGAGGACCGTCGCGGTGATTTCCTGACTGCCGCTGACCGGTAATTCGCCGAGGCTGCCGGCCGCTATCAGCGCGTTCTGAGCGAGTATCGCAGCGTTGACGTCCGCCGGCGTCAGGTTGAAAGCGATCAGTTTTTGCGGGTCGACCCAAATGCGCATGGCCCGCTCGGAGCCGAACATCTGGACCTTGCCGACGCCGTCCAGGCGCTTGATTTCGTTGACCACATTGCGCGCCAGATAATCGCTGAGGGCAACGTTGTCGACATCCGCGCTGGTGCCGATCAGCGAGATGAACAACAGGAAACCTGTTGAGACTTTCTCCACGCGCAACCCTTGTTCTATCACCGCTTGGGGAAGGCGCGACTCGATGACTTTCAAGCGATTGAGTACGTCGACCTGCGCAAGCTCGGGATTGGTGCCGGGTTTGAAGGTCGAGGTGATCGTGGCGGAACCCTGGCTGCTGCGCGATTCAAAATACAGAAGATGATCAGCGCCGCTGAGCTCTTCCTCGATCAGGCTGACGACGCTTTGATCCATTGCCTGCGCCGAAGCTCCAGGATAGGTGGCGACAACTTCGATTTTCGGCGGGGCAATGTTGGGGTACTGCGCCACTGGCAACTGCGGTATCGCCAGTGCGCCGGCGAGCAGGATGAACAGCGCAATCACCCAGGCGAACACTGGGCGATCGATAAAGAACTGCGGCATAAAAAAGCGTCCTGCTTACTGACCAGTCGCCTGGGCAAGGGGAAGAGGGGAGTTATCGATCTCGACTTTTTCGCCGGGACGAGCATGTTGCAGACCTTCGACGACGATGCGATCACCCGATTTGAGGCCATCAGTGACCACCCATCGATGCTGATTTACCGCGCCCAGTTGCACCGTTTTCAGGCTCACGCGCTGTTCGTCATCGACCAGCAGTACTTGGGGCAATCCCGCGCTGTTGCGCACGATGGCGCGCTGCGGGACGCTGATGCCGCGTTGATCGATGGCCTGCTCCAGCCGGACCCGCACGAAGCTGCCGGGCAGCAAGTCGAGATCCGGATTGGGAAACTCGCTGCGCAGGATGATCTGGCCTGTGCCGGGGTCGACGGTGATGTCGCTGAAAAGCAGCTTGCCGGGCAACGAATAGAGGCTGCCGTCGTCCTGAATCAGCGTGGCTTTGGCCTGGTCCTGACCAAGCTGTTGCAACTGGCCGGAGCGCAAAGAGCGGCGTAGTTCGTTGAGCTCACGGGTCGATTGAGTCAGGTCGACGTGAATCGGGTCCAGTTGCTGAATTAGCGCCAGCGGTGTTGATTCGTTCTGTCCGACCAGAGCGCCTTCGGTCACCAATGCGCGACCGATGCGCCCGGAGATGGGAGCGGTAACAGTGGAATAACTCAAATTCAGACGCGCGCGTTGCACCATCGCCTGGTTGGCCGCGACGTCAGCTTCGGCCTGCTGAGCCGCCGCGCGCGTGTTGTCATATTCCTGGGCGCTGATCGCATTGCCCGAGATCAATCGGCGGTAGCGCTGTTCTTGCAGGCGCGCGCGCGTCGCATCGGCCTGCGCTCTTTTCAGTCCAGCCACGGCACTGTCCAGATCGGCTTGAAGGGGCGCAGGGTCGATGTAAAACAGAACGTCACCCTGTTTCACTTCACTGACTTGCTCGAACACGCTTTTGTGCACCACCCCAGCCACTCGGGCGCGTACCTGGGCAATGCGTGGTGCCGCAACCCGGCCACTCAATTCGCTGGTGACGGAAAGGGGCCTGGCTTCCAGGGTTTCGATGCTGACCTTTACAGGGGCGGATTCCGGCGTGTCGGATGCCTGTGTACAGCCGCTGACAATAATGGCCAGTACCAATGAACCTGACGCGAAATGCAGTTTTCTATACATCGACACCCCTCCATAAGAGGCGCGGATGCTAGGAAGGGACGGTTAATTCGTTGTTAAGCGGGTCTTGGAAGAGTGCGAGTAGATGTGACGTCGCCCTCACGAGCACGCCTGTTTGCGCCTCCGGCAAAGGTTCAGGAGGCGTGGCGCCGCGTTTGACTGGCGCGACAAATTGACCCGATAGACAAAAGGCTGACCTGCAACCGTGCCTTTTGCGTCGCGCTCTGAGAAAATGCCCGCACTTTTTTTCCGGATGCCGACATGACTGCCCTGAAGAACGACCGTTTCCTTCGCGCCCTGCTCAAGCAACCCGTAGACGTCACGCCTGTCTGGATGATGCGTCAGGCCGGTCGCTACCTGCCGGAATACCGCGCCAGCCGTGCCAAGGCCGGTGACTTCATGAGCCTGTGCATGAACCCGGAGTTCGCTTGCGAAGTCACGATGCAGCCGCTCGACCGCTACCCACAACTGGACGCGGCGATCCTGTTCTCCGACATCCTGACCATCCCCGATGCCATGGGCCAAGGCCTGTACTTCGAAACCGGTGAAGGTCCGCGCTTCAAGAAAGTCGTCAGCACCCTGGCTGACATCGAAGCCCTGCCAATCCCTGATCCGCACAAAGACCTCGGCTACGTCATGGACGCGGTCAGCACCATCCGCCGCGAACTGAACGGCCGCGTGCCGCTGATCGGCTTCGCCGGCAGCCCATGGACCCTGGCCACCTACATGGTCGAAGGCGGCTCGTCGAAAGACTACCGCAAGACCAAAACCATGCTCTACGACAACCCGCAAGCCTTGCACCTGCTGCTGGACAAGCTCGCGCAGACGGTCACCAGCTACCTCAACGGCCAGATCATGGCCGGGGCGCAAGCGGTGCAGATCTTCGATAGTTGGGGCGGCAGCCTCTCGGCGGCGGCGTACCAGGAGTTCTCCCTGGCCTACATGCGCAAAATCGTCAGCGGCCTGATCCGCGAACACGAAGGTCGCAAAGTGCCGGTGATTCTGTTCACCAAGAACGGCGGCCTGTGGCTCGAAAGCATTGCCGATGCTGGCGCTGATGCGCTCGGCCTGGACTGGACCTGCGACATTGGCAGCGCCCGTGATCGCGTCGGCAGCAAAGTCGCCCTGCAAGGCAACATGGACCCGACCGTGTTGTACGCCAAGCCAGAAGCCATCCGCACCGAAGTCGGCCGCATCCTCGCCAGCTACGGCAAGGGCAGCGGCCACGTGTTCAACCTCGGCCATGGCATCACGCCTGAAGTCGATCCGGAACACGCTGGCGCCTTCCTGCGCGCGGTGCATGAACTGTCGGCGCAGTATCACGAGTGATCGTGAACTGATAAAGCGCTAGGCTTTTCTGTGGGAGCGAGCTTGCTCGCGATGAGGCCATAACATTCAGCATCTAAGTTGGCTGTTATGCCGCCATCGCGAGCAAGCTCGCTCCCACAGTTGTTTATGGATGACTGGATATTTGTGTTTAAGCCTTTACACCGCCGAGCGGTGGCAACTTCGCCAGTTTCAGCGCCACCAGCAGCGCAATCACCAGCAACCCGCCAATGAACAACCCGATCCCGTTCCACCCGCCCATGTGCCAGAACACCCCGCCCGCCGTCCCGGCGATGCTCGACCCGGCGTAATAGCTGAACAGATAAAGCGACGATGCTTGCCCTTTGGCCTTGATAGCTCTGCGGCCAATCCAGCTACTCGCCACCGAATGGGCGCCGAAGAAGCCGAAGGTGAAGATCAACATGCCAATGATCACCACCGGCAGCGGCGTAAGCATGGTCAGGGCGAGGCCGGCGATCATCAGCACGATGGTCGCCCACAGCACTTTGCGCCGGCCCAGTTTGTCGGCCAACGAGCCGATTTTCGCTGAACTGTAGATGCCCGACAGATACACCACCGAGAGCAGCCCGACGAAGGCCTGATCCATGTGGTATGGCTCGGCCAGCAGGCGATAGCCGATGTAGTTGAAGAGGGTGACGAACGCGCCCATCAGCACAAAGGCTTCGAGGAACAGCAGCGGCAGGCCAGCGTCACGAAAGTGCATGGTGAAACCGTCAATCAAGCTGCGCGGGTGCAATGAGCGGGCGCGGAAGTTGCGCGACTCGGGAAGGATTTTCCAGAACACCGCCGCTGCAATCAGGGCCAGGCCGCCGATCACCAACATCGCCGTGTGCCAGCTGACGAAATCGATCAACACACCAGTGATCAAGCGTCCGCACATCCCGCCAATCGCGTTACCGCCGATGTACAAACCCATGGCCAGACCGATGTGCTGCGGGTGAATTTCTTCGCTCAGGTAAGTCATGGCGACTGCTGCCAGACCGCTCAACGACAACCCTATCAGCGCCCGCATCACCAGCACGCCGTGCCAGCTCGGCATCATTGAACTGGCGATTGTGCAGAGCGCGGCGGCGAACAGCGCGGCGACCATCACCGGTTTACGCCCGATGCGATCAGAGATCGGGCCGGTGATCAGCAGGCCGATGGCGAGCATGCCGGTGGCGACCGACAGGATCAGGCTGCTCTGAGCCGCATTGATGGAGTACTCATGGGACAGCAGCGGCATCATCGGCTGCACGCAATAAAGCAGAGCGAAGGTCGCGAAGCCGCCGGAGAATAGTGCCAGCACCGTGCGCATGAACATCGGTGTGCCTTTTTCGATGTAGATCTCCTTTAGTTCGGCGACAACATCGTCCACCGCTGCGGGCGGAACTTCATGGGCAAGTGGAGCGACAGCAGTTTTCACTTCGGACCTCGGTGGGCGCAGCCGGTCAGGCAATGAAAAAAGCATATAGCTGCCTAATGATTCAATCCAATATATTGTTCGACCTGTTTGATAGGTTTAACGACCTAATGGAGTTTTCATGGAATTGCGTCACCTGCGCTACTTCATTGCTGTTGCCGAAGAACTGCACTTCGGCCGCGCCGCCCAGGTGCTGGGCATCTCGCAACCGCCGTTGAGCCAGCAGATTCAGGTGCTGGAGCAGGAGGTGGGCGCGCGATTGTTCGAGCGCACCAATCGTCGGGTCGAGCTCAGTGAAGCCGGCCGGCTGTTTCTGGAAGAAGCGCGGCTGGTGTTGGCGCAGGTCGACAAGGCGGCGGATGTTGCACGGCGGGCGCAGTTGGGTGAGCTGGGTGAACTGAAGATTGGCTTCACCTCGTCAGCGCCGTTCAACTCGACCATCCCTCAGGCGATTTTTTCGTTTCGCCAGCGATTCCCGGCGGTGCACCTGAACCTACGGGAGATGAGCAGCACCCAGGTGGCCGATGCGTTGGTGGATGAGTCGATTGAAGTCGGGATCATGCGGCCACTTGGGTTGCCTGACTCGCTCAGCGTGGTGGAGCTGATGCGTGAGCCACTGGTGGCGGTGCTCAGCTCCAAGCATCCATTAGTGACCGATAGTGAAGAAGGCTTATTTCTGTCGGCCCTGGCCCTCGAGCCCTTCGTTTTCTTCCCACGCAGTTATGGCAGTGGTCTGTACGCACAGTTGCTCAGCCTGGCGCGGGATGCCGGTTTCAGTCCGCACTTTGCTCAGGAGGCGGGCGAGGCGATGACGATTATCGGGTTAGTGGCGGCGGGGTTAGGTGTATCCGTGCTGCCGGCGTCTTATCAGCGGATGCGCATCGAAGGGGTGGTCTATCGACCGTTGCTTGATCCAGAGGCGGTGTCGGCGGTGTGGCTGGTGCAGCGCAAGGATCAGAAGTCGCCGATGGCCAAGGCGTTTGTGGAGTTGTTGACGCGTAAGGTTGAAGGAATCTGAGCAAGTTACCGCACTTGGGACATCCTAAGTTACGGATCCGCCTTAGGGATTTATCCGATTCTTGCGCAAAATCGATTTTTTTCGATGAGTGCCATGGATGCCACTTCTATATCAGCCCAAGGAAGGCAGCGTGCTGATTTGCGATTTCAGGGGCTATGAAGTCCCTGAGATGATCAAGGTCAGGCCCGTTGTCGTGATACGTAAGCATAGAACGAACAGCTTGCTGGTAACGGTTGTGCCGTTGAGTACTACCGCTCCGGATCGCGTACTTGAGCATCATCTGGAACTTCAAAGTCATCTCCATGGTGCGAGTCCAATTTGTTGGGCAAAGTGCGATATGGTTGCGACAGTAAGTCTCTCCCGACTTGACCGGATCAAAAGCCGAGACCGTCAGGGGAAGCGTATTTATGTCATTTCACAACTTGAAACAGATGAGTTCTACGCAATAAAAATCGCAGTGCGCAGCGCTCTTGGGCTGTAATGGCATAAGGTATGGAGTGGTCGGGCAAACTGCCATCCGTTGCCCCAGGTTCAATTTCAAGCAATACTGCCCGCGTTCCCGAAAGGGGCTTGTGAGACTCTGAGGATCCTGGGTAACCAGCCATCGCAGAGCCAGACAGGTACAGGGCGATGACAAGCCGACCTGTTTGTGAAGGGGCGCCGAAAGGCGCCCTTTGTCGTTTCAGGCGTTACGACCAGCGACGGAAGATCAGCGACGTATTAACCCCACCAAACGCAAAGTTATTGTTCATCACGTACTGGTTGCTCATCTGCCGGAATTCGCCGCGCAGGTAATCGAGCTTGCCGCAGTTTGGGTCGACGTCGTCGAGGTTGAGGGTGTGGACGTACAGGTCGCGGTTCATCATTTCGATGCTGAACCAGGATTCCAGCGCACCGCAGGCTCCAAGGGTGTGACCGAGGAAACTCTTCTGTGAGCTGATCGGCATGTGCTCGCCAAACAACGCGCTCGTTGCCAGTGTTTCGGCAATGTCGCCCTGTTCAGTCGCGGTGCCGTGACCATTCACGTAGCCAATGTCAGAAGGCTGTAACCCGGCGTCTTCCAGGGCCAGTTCCATGGCCCGGCGCATGGTGACCTGCTCTGGGCGGGTGGCGTGCTGGCCGTCGGCGTTGCTGCCGAAACCGACGAGTTCGGCGTGGATGTGCGCACCGCGAGCCAATGCGTGTTCGAGTTCTTCGAGCACCAGCATGCCGCTGCCTTCACCGATCACCAGGCCATCGCGGCCGCTGTCGTACGGGCGTGGGGAAGTCTGCGGCGCATCGTTTTTCAGGCTGGTGGCGTAGAGCGCGTCGAAGACCATCGCTTCGGTCGGGCATAGCTCTTCAGCGCCGCCGGCGAGCATCAGTGGCAGGCGACCAAACTTGACCGACTCGTAGGCATAACCGATGCCCTGACTGCCGCTGGTGCAAGCGCTGGAGGTCGGGATCAGCCGACCGGTGAGGCCGAAGAAGATGCTGATATTCGCCGCCGTGGTGTGCGGCATCATGCGCACATAGGAGTTGGCGTTCAGGCCCTCGGCCACCGAGTTGAGCAGCATGTTGCCGAACGCCTTGATCTCGTCGGTGCTGCCGGTGGATGAGCCGCAGGAAACGCCCATGCGCCCGTCCTTGATCGATTCGTCACCCAGCAGACCGGCATCGGCCAATGCCTGTTCCGCTGCGCCGACCGCCAGGCGCGAAACCCGGCCCATGCTGCGCAGTTGCTTGCGGGTCCAGTGGCTCGGCACTTTGAAGTCGTCGATCGGCCCCGCCAGTCGCGTGTTGAGTTCGGTGAAGCGATCCCACTCGTCCATCCGGCGGATACCGCTGCGGTTGGCCGCGAAGTTAGCGGCGATGGTGTCCCAATCGCTGCCCAGTGAGGTGATGCCGGCCATGCCGGTGACGACGACGCGCTTCATCAGCACAGGCCTCCGTTAACGGCCAGAACCTGCCGGGTGATGTACGACGCTTCCGCCGACATCAGGAAATTCACCGCGCTGGCCACCTCTTCCGGGGTGCCCATGCGTTGTGCGGGGATCATTTTCATCATTTCTTCCACCGGCACGTTTTCATCGAGCATCGCGGTGTCGATCAAGCCGGGTGCGACACAGTTAACGGTAATTTTGCGCTTGCCCAACTCGATCGCCAACGCCTTCGCCGCGCCGATCAAACCGGCCTTGGAGGCGCTGTAGTTGACCTGGCCACGGTTGCCGATCAACCCGGAAACCGAGGTGATGCAAACAATCCGCCCGGCCGCGCGACGACGAATCATCGGCATCATCACCGGGTGCAGCACGTTGTAGAAACCGTCGAGGTTGGTGCGCATCACCACATCCCAATCATCCTCGCTCAGGGCTGGAAAAGCACCGTCGCGGGTCAGGCCGGCGTTCAGTACCACGCCGTAATAGGCGCCGTGGGTTTCCACGTCGGCTTCGAGAATGGCTTTACAGCTGGCGCGATCGGAAATGTCGAATTGCAGAATGCGCACGTTGCGCCCCAAGGCTTCGATTTCGGCCTTCACGGCTTCAGCGTCCGCAAGTCCGCTGCGGCAATGCAGCACGATGTCATGCCCGGCCTGGGCCAGACGCAAAGCGATAGCACGGCCGATGCCACGGCTGGAACCGGTGATCAGTACGGATTCAGTCATGGCTGGGTTCCTTGGGTTTCATGAAGGTATTGAGCGGCCTGAGGCGGACGGAACACGTTCAGACGAGCGGTGGCGTGAATGCCGGGGGCGGTGATGTGGCATTCGAACACGCCCATGCCGTTGTCGTCTTCCAGGGAGCGGATGCCGTGGATGGTCAGCTCGGTGCCGGCGGGGAAGTGCTCGACGTTGCATTCGAATTTGCGGGTGCCGAGCAGAAACCCCAGTTCCACCGCATCGCCACGCTGGCGCGCATGGCAACCGGCGTAGGCGGCGACGCTCTGGGCCATCAGTTCGATGCCGACCCAGGCCGGCAGGCTGCCGTCCGGGCGGTTGAACAGGCCATCGGGTCTGACCGTGAGGCGGGTGTAAATCTGCTCGTCATCGAACGACAGGATCTGCTCGATGAAGATCATGTCGCCAGCGTGCGGCAGCAGTTCGGCGATCGGCCAGTCAATCATGGGGCGTCTCCGATAATCAGGCTGACGTTGTTACCACCGAAGGCAAAGGAATTGCTCATCAGATAGCGAGGTGCAATGGACGTCAGGCGATCGGCCGGGGTCACCCATTTCAGGGCTGGCAAATCGGGGTCCGGTTGGCTGTCCCAGACGTGGGGCGGCAGGGCGTGCTCGCGGTTGCCTGCACTCAGGCTCAACCAGCAGAACGCCGCTTCCAGGGCGCCGGCCGCCCCGAGGGTGTGGCCGGTCATGGGTTTGGTCGACGAACACGGCACACCCGCCGGGAACAACGTCGCCACCGCCAGGCTTTCCATGGCGTCGTTGTGTTGGGTGGCGGTGCCGTGCAGGTTCAGGTAATCGATCTGCTGCGGTTGCAGTTGTGCTCGGCTCAAGGCTTTGCGCATCGCTTGCAGGGCGCCACGGCCGGTCGGTTCCGGCGCAGAAATGTGATGTGCATCGGAGCAGGCGCCACTGCCAAGCAGTGCAATTGGCTGGCTGTCGCCGACACTTTTGCTCATCAAAAACAGCACCGCCGCTTCGCCAATGTTGATGCCGTTACGGTTCACCGAAAACGGGTTGCAGCGTTGTTCAGACACCGCTTCCAGCGCCGAGAACCCATTGAGGGTCAACTTGCACAGGCTGTCGACACCGCCGCACAGCACCGCGTCGCATACGCCCAGGTCCAGCAGTCGCTGAGCACTCATCAACGCCCGGGCGCTGGAGGTGCAGGCCGTGGAAATCACATAGGCCGGGCCGCTCAGTTGCAGCCAGTCGGCGAGGAAGTTCGCCGGAGCGCCGAGTTCCTGTTGCTGGTAGTCGTAATCGGCCGGGAACTGGTGCTCGCGGATGTAATGGGCCAGGCCGCGACTGGCTTCGTCGATGCCCGAGGTGCTGGTGCCCAGAACGATACCGATGCGGTCGCGGCCGTAGGTCTGGATCGCCTGGTCGATGTCTTCGCGAATTTGCAGCGCGGCTTCCAGCAGCAATTGATTATTACGGGTGTCTTGCGGCGCAAGCTCCGCCGGGATCGGCGCCAGTTCGCCGCGAACCGCGGCCACGGGCAACGACCGTTCCGCCACCCAGCCGGCCTCATCGCGCATGCCCGAACAGTCACCGGCAAACAGGTTGCGGGTGACTTCGGACTTGTCACGGCCCAGGGCGCAGATCACCCCGAGGGCATTCAGGTAGGCCGTCATGGCGCGTCCCCGCTGAGTGGAGTGACTTGATATTTCGGGCCTTTGGGCAGGTTCAATTCAAAGCTCATGGGTTGTGAGTAGCGGACTTCCCAGTGCGCTGGCAAGGACCGTTGCGAGCCATGCTGCCACGCGGCGGGATAGTTGCCCGACAGTTCATCTTTGGGGGTCAGCGCAAACAGCAGCGCGGCGAACAGCTCTCGCGCTTCCGGATTGGGCGGCAGCAGACCGTCAGCCTGCCACTCGCCATCGACCAGTTTCTGGCGTGCCTGGGGAATGCCCAGCAAGTCCATCATCGACCAGCGAATGCCGGGACCTTCACGCTGGATCACCAGCACCCAATCCTGACGTTGGTCGGCCACCAGGCGCTGGATGTGCAATTGCAGCGGCAACGACAGGTTCGGGGTTTGCTCGGGCAGCGGCGCCCGGCTGGCGCAGGCGCTCAGCAACAGGATCGCGCCGAGGAGCAAAAATCTCAGGATGCCCGCTATCCCTGTGGGAGCGGGCTTGCTCGCGAATGCGGTGTTACATTCACCAATGATGTCGACTGACACTGCGCATTCGCGAGCAAGTCGGATCGCCGCACCGCCGCTCCCACAGGTTTGAGTTGCACTAAACATCACACAGCACCTTCAAGGGGTTTGCGCGCGACCACATTGACCAGGGTTTCTTCCCGTTGGCCGAAGGGCTTTGGCCGGCGCAGACCCAAGCGTTCAAACAGGCCGAAATCCTTGGCGCGGCTCCACCACAAGTATGGATAAGACACGTTTTGCGGGCCGAGTTCGAAACCCTGCTGGCGAATCATGTCCAGGTACCCGGCGGCGCTCTTTTGCACGTGCATCGGGTGGCGGAACAACCAGCGGATCACCCACGTATCAATGTAAGCCTCGGTGGATTCGGCGAACAGCAGATAGCCACCGGGTTTGAGCACGCGGTAGAACTCGGCCAGTGCCTGTTCCTGCTGCACCAGATGGTGGAAGGTTTGGTGACAGAACAGCAGATCGACGCTGGCGTCCGGGACGTTGATGCTCGCGCAGTCGCTGCCGGTCAACTCAACCTTCATGCCCTGACGGACGGCTTCTTCGCCGGCCAGGTCCAGGCTGTGTGGGTCGGCGTCCAGACCGATCAGGCGCTGTGGGGCAAAGGTCTGACGCAGGTACTGGAACGACTTGCCCTGACCGCAACCGGCATCCAGCAGCACTGGGTTGCTTGGCGGTGTTTCGCTGAACAGGCTACGCAAATCGCTGATTGCCACTCGCAGCACATGGTGCTGCCAAGTGTGGCTGCGCAGGAACCAGAAACCAAAGCGGGTTTCTTCGACGTAGGTGTCGCTCAAGTAGCTCATGTGGCGTCCTTTGCACAGAGCTCCGAGAGCATCCGCAGCCGGCGCTTGGGTTCGGTGACGAACGGATTGCGCTCGTCCCAGGCATACCCGGCCAGAATCGAACTGATCATGCGGCGAATATCGGGCGAGCCGCCCTCATGATAAATCACATCCTGGAACGTCCCGGCGTACCAGCCTTCGACGTAGCAACGGAATGTGTCGACGCCGCGCTTGAGCGGGATGGCGAACTCAGTCTGCCAATCGACATTTTCGCCTTGCAGTTGGCGATGCAGAACTGCGGCGGCCATGCTCGCCGAGCGCATGGCGATGGTCACGCCGGAGGAGAACACCGGGTCGAGGAATTCTGCTGCGTTGCCGAGCAGGGCAAAGCCTGGCCCGTGGAGGGTTTTGACGTTGGCCGAGTAGCCGCCGATGGTTCGAGCGGGCGTATCCCACACAGCGTTGTTCAGCACACCGGCCAGGCTTGGGGTTTCAGCGATAAACCCTCGCAGGCACTCGTCCAGGTTCTCCATGCGGCCTTCGAAGTGTTCGGCTGCCGCGACCACGCCCACCGAGCAACGGCCGTTGCTGAACGGGATGGTCCAGAACCAGATATCGCGGTGGATCGGATGGGTGGTGATGAGGATTTTTTCCCGCTCGAAGGTCGGGCTGTCGATGTGGTCCTCGACGTGGGTGAACACGGCCTGGCGCACCGGGAAATCCGACGGCGCTTCAAGGTCGAGCAAGCGCGGCAACACGCGGCCGTAGCCGCTGGCATCCAGCACGAAATCGGCTTCGACGCGGTACTGGCTGCCGTCTTCGCGAAGCACGTCGAGCTGCGGTTTCGGCAGGCTGAAATCGACGCTGACGATGGCTTCGCCGTAACGAACGTCGACGCCTTGCAGCGCGGCCTGATCGGCCAGCAGCTTGTCGAAGTCGGCACGCTGGACCTGGAAGGTAGTCGGCTTGCCGTTGCTGAACGTCTCGCCGAAATCAAAGGCGCTGTATTGCTCGCCCCAAGCGAATGCCGCACCGTTTTTCAACTGGAATCCGGCGGCGTTCACCGCCTCGAGCATGCCGGCTTCTTCGACGAAATCCAGGCAGTGGGACAGCAGGCTTTCACCGATGGAAAACCGTGGGAAATGCTGGCGTTCGATCATCAATACGTCATGACCTTTACGCTTGAGCAGCGCGGCGGCGATGGCGCCCGACGGACCTGCACCGATAACCACGACCTGGCGATGTTCCATTTCAACTGTTGGCACGGGGGCTCCTTGCCGGGACGGCGATGTTCAGAGGGGTTTGGTGCATACCGGCGAGTGCCGGCAGCAGTGTCGCGATCAGGCCCATCACCATCAGCGCGAAGTACAGCGCCGGGCTGATGAGTTGTTGTTGCAGCAGCAGGTTGAGAAAGACGATCTCACTCAAGCCACGAATATTCAGCAAGACACTTTCCCGCCAGCGACTGGCGCCTTCAAACGATGCGCCGGCCCAGCCGAGGCCCAGCCAGTTGCCCAGCAGTTTACTGGCAATCGGGAACAGCAGCAGTGCCGCCAGTTGCACCCAGCCGAGGCTGGCCAAGGCCGCATGGACGTTGATTTGCACGATGCCGAACGTGAGGATCAGCGGGATCGCGATATACGTCTGCAAGTGACTCATCCAGATCACCGGCAACGGCAGCACCAGCGGCACTTTGAGCGCGGCCATCCACAGCAGGTAACCGATGCCGAAAATCAGCGCATTGAGCTTGAAGTGTTCCGCCACGACCAGCAGTGCGAAGAAGCAACCGCTGTGCAGCAACGGCTGGCGCAATCGGAGCAGGCGCAGCAGCAACGGCAGGCAGGCGCCGGCCAGCGGCAGCAAGAGGCTGCTCAGGTGCAGGCTGCCTTGGGCGATGGCGAACAGGGTCCAGCAGGTGAGGTCGATAAGGATCGCGGTCTGCACCAGTCGCCGGGTGGCGGCAGGCGGGTATTTGATGTGTCGCAGGTACAGATACAACACCGGAATCGCCGTGATGGCGAACAGCAGGCCGACCGCCAGCGAACTGATCCAGGGTTGCGGCGGTAACAGCCACACTGCAGTCGCGAGGCCGCAGGCAAACGGAATACAGAAGCTGGGCAGGGCGATCTTCAGGCTCTGACGGTCGAGTCGCAGGTCAATCACGTCACTGAGAATGTGCCCCAGCAACAAGGCAAAGCCCAGGCTGTAGACGTTTTTCAGCCAGGCCGGCGCGACCAGCGCGGCGCCGCTCAATTGCCACTGGGGTTCGATCCAGAAGTACATCAGCAGCGGCAGGCCGAAAGTGGCCAGCAGCAACTGGCTGACAATCGGGATCACGCCGAAGTGACGACCGACACGGGTGGCCACGGCGAATAGCGCCAGGGCCATGACCCAGAACACGGCGATCATCATGTGGCTGACTCCGTGACCGGGGCGGCGTGAACCTGGCGTCCGGCCCACGGCGCAAGGATGAAACTGAACGCCAGGCCGAGGCTCACCGACAGACCGAAATTGCTCACCGCCGGCGTGCTGGACACCGCCAGCAAACCGAACGACAGCCACGTGGTCAGCGCCGCCAGCAAGGTGCCCAGCAGGCTCACCGCAGCGCCGCCGACCTGTTCGCGCATGAGGATCGCGTAATCGACGCTGATGGCCGTCACCAGCAGCAGGCCGAACAGGCTGAACAGCGTCAGCGGTTGCCCCAGCCAGCCGAGACTGGCCAGACTGCAAAGCGCGGCCAGCAGCGGCAGGGCGACGATCCGCAGCGCGCCGCCGAAACCGAACGGCAGGATCAGCACCAGAACGATCAGCACGCAGGACGCGAGTTTCAGCTCTGCGGCACTGATCTGGGTGTCGGCGAATACCGTGTTCAACTCACCGAGGCGATCCACCAGTTCCACGCCCGGCAAATCCAGCGCCTGGACTCGCAGCAGGGCAGGATTGTTCAGCCCTTGCAGACTGACCATCGCCGCTACGCCGTCATCGGTCGGTCCCAGCCACAGTGTGCGATAGGGTTCCGCCAACGGACCGACCAGCGCTGCGTCGATGTCTTCGGTGGGCAGTGCCTGCAATTTCGTGAGCTCTGCTTGCAGCGCCTCGGCGGGCACGCCGACATCGAGCAGCGGTTGCCAGAACTGCGGCAACTTGTTCAGCGCCTCACGGACTTTCTGCTGTTCGGTGGGTTGGCTGACCAGTTGATTGAGCGACAGATAACCCTGGAGTTTTTCCAGGTTGACCAACTGATCCAGCCGCTCGCTCAACGCAGTTTGGCGTTCCAGCAGTTGCTGCTGATTGGCCGCGCGTACCAGGAAGAACTGGCTGGTGGGTTGATAGCCGGTGATGCGTGCAATGGTTTGTGCTTCGTCAGTCAGTTGC
This sequence comes from Pseudomonas sp. Irchel s3h14, assembly GCF_900187425.1. Taxonomy (GTDB): domain Bacteria; phylum Pseudomonadota; class Gammaproteobacteria; order Pseudomonadales; family Pseudomonadaceae; genus Aquipseudomonas. The sequence continues at coordinate 325,351 of NZ_FYDJ01000002.1, read as the reverse complement.
TGCGGTGCACCGACCCACTGGCGAATGTCGTTTTTGGTGTCGAGCTGCAACAGACCGCCCACACAAAAGGCAATCAGCAGCGCCAGCAGCACCGGCGTGCTCGCGAGTTTGAGCAACGCTTCACGGCGCCCCAGCAAATACTCGGCCACCCGCAGCGGCCACTGCGCCGGACGCAAATCTGTGCCCTTGAGCAGTGCCGGCAGCAGGCACACCGCGGACAAATAGGCGCCGAGCAGACCGGCGGCAGAGAACACGGCAATCTGGGTCAGCGCCGGGAACGGTGTCCAGGCCAGGGCCAGGTAACCGATGCAACTGGTGATCAGGCTCAGCGTCAGGCCCGGCAACGTCAGGCGCAGGGCCGGCCAACTGTGCCAGGGCTTCAGGCTCCAGCTCTTGGACAGGTAGTGCAGCGGGTAATCGACCGCTACGCCGATCAGGCTCGAACCGAGCACCAGCGTCATCACATGCATATGGCCGAACAGCGCCACGCAGGCCACCGCACCGAAGAGCATGCCGACCAGCACCGGGACGAAGGCCAGCAACACCCGCCAGCGCCGGAAGGCCAGCAGCAACAGCAACAGAATGCCCACCGTGGCGCCACCACCGACCCAGGTCATTTCCCGGGTGGCTTGCTTTTGCCCACTGGCCGCATAGAGCAAGCCGCTGGCGGCAAGCAATTGAACGTTGGCCTGGGCGGCTTGTTCACGGCTGTGCTGGAGCAGGTCGGCCACTTGCAGCGGCAAGTTCATGTCGAAGGCGTTGCCAGTGGTGCGCGAGCGCAGCAGCACCCAACTCTTGCCGTCGGCGTCGGCATCGGCGACCAGCGCACCGCTGCCGATGTCCAGTTGCACCGAACCGTGTTGCGGCTGGCTGTTCTGGATGCGCCCGGTCAGGCCCAGCCAGTCATCCTGACTCGGCACCAGACTGAAACCGGTGAAAGGGTCGAACAGCGCTTGTACTCGCTGCTGGATAAAGGCGTCGGGATGCTCGATCAGTTGCTGCCGGTCAGCCGCTGACAACATCGCGAGTCGACCATTGAGCAATTGCGTGCGCAGCGCTGGCAAGTCGGCTTGCAGGTTCCACTGGACCTTTTCGAACAAGCCGCTGGCCTGCCACTGCTCGCCCAGTTTCTGCGCCATCGCGACGGCTTGCTGGCGATCGGTGTGGCCGACCAGTACCAGCATTTCGCGGTTCAGCGGTTCTTGCATGCGTTGTTCGGCGCGCAGTTCCAGCGCGTCCGGCGCCGTGCCCGGCACCAGTTCCATCAGGTTGGCCGACAGCGGGGCGCCGTCACGCCATTGCCAACCGGCAAGCGCGAGCACCGCCAGCAGCAGGATCAGAAACAGCCGTGGAAGACTCCGTTCACTCGGCAAAGTCATGTTGCTCCGCATCGCTCAACGGTTGTGCACTGGTGCTGTCCTGCATGCGCAAAAGCGTGCTGTCGCCTTGGGTTTCGAGCAGCTCGATGCTGTGCACCAGTTCGCCGCCGGCAATGTTGATCTGAGTGAACACCTGCTTGAGCAGCATGGAACGCGGGGTCAGCGTCAGCTTCCAGTGCTGTGCGTCGCCGCTCAGTGAAAGTTCGAAATCCCGTTGCAACCCGCTGCTGTCGCCTTGCAGTACGGCGAGGAACAAACGGTTCTGCTCGGCACCGGCACTCTTGCTCGGGAGCATTTGCCACCCGTTGGCGTCTCGCCGGGCGATGCCTTTGTCGCTGATGCGGTAATCCTGTTGCAGCGGGGTTTTCAGCAGCCAGAGCAAGCCGTGGTTTTTAGCGAGGACGAAAGTGCCCTTGCTGGTCAGCGGCTGGGGCAGGGCGCGCAGGTGTTTTTCCTGGATGAAGTTGCCGTGGATCACGTCAGGCTTGGCCAGTTGATCACTCAACTGCTGCAAATCAAAAGCCTGCGCCAATGAAGTAAATCCCAGCGCTAACACCAGCGCCACCACGAACCTGTAGCAGCTGCCGAGCCCGCGAGGCTGCGTTCGGCGGCGAAGCCGTCGTAAAACCTGAACATGCGGTGCATCAGGAGGAATGCAGGGCGATTGCTGCGCCCGAGCGCGGACCGATCGACGCAGGCTTCGCCAGCTGCTACAGAGGGTTTTCAGCAGGGTCATGCGAGCATCCTTTCAACAGCGTCGGTGAAGACCTTGGGTGAGGCCAACTGCATTTCGCGGCTGCTCATGTCGACGGCGACCTGCACGGAACTGGCGCGGGTCAAGCGTTCGCCGGTTTCCAGATCGCTGATCAGGTAGCTGATCTTCAGACGGTTCTCCCATTCCACCAGATTGGCGCGCACGTTGAGCTTTTGGCCGAACACGGCGCCGCGCACATAACGCAGTTGCAGATCGATCACCGGCCATGCGTAGCCCGACTCGACCATGGCCGTGTAGTTGTGGCCGATCTTGTCCAGCAGCGCGCAGCGGGCGACTTCCAGGTATTTGATGTAATGGCCGTGCCAGACGACGTTCATGGTGTCGACATCAAAGAACGGCACGAGGATTTCCGTATCGGTGTGAAGCACTCCCTTGCTACGCATGCAGCCTCCAGTGTTGCTCGGCAATACGCTTCAGGCACAGGCGCAGTTCGCCTTCCAGCGCGCGGTCTTCGATGACCGGCGGGAAGTCCTTGGCCAGTTCTTCGTGCATGGCGGCCAGTGCTGGCGGTAATGGACGTGCATCCTCGGCCTTGCTGCGCAGCCAGACGCCTTGGTTGGCGGCCAGCAGAGTGGCAGCGGCAACCTGTTCGGTCAGTTCCAGCACGCGGATCGCATCACGGGCAGCAATGGTGCCCATGCTCACTTTGTCCTGGTTGTGGCACTCGGTGGAGCGCGAGAAGACGCTGGCCGGCATGGTGTTTTTCAGCGCTTCGGCGGTCCAGGCACTGGTGCCGATCTGCACGGCTTTGAAGCCGTGATTGAGCATCGCTCGGTCAGCGGTGGCGCCGGACAGGTTGCTTGGCAAGCCATGGTTGTAACGCTCGTCCACCAGCAAGGCGAGTTGACGATCAAGCAGGTCGGCGACGTTGGCCACCAGGTTCTTCAGGCTGTCCATGGCGAACGCAATGTGGCCGCCATAGAAGTGCCCGCCGTGCAGCACGCGTTCGGCTTCGGCGTCGATAATCGGGTTGTCGTTGGCGCTGTTGAGCTCTATCTCGATGAACGAACGCAGCCAGTTCAGGCTGTCGGCCAGCACGCCGAGGACATGGGGCGCGCAACGCAGGGAATAACGGTCTTGCAGGCGATGCAGCGGCGCGGTCGGCGCGTCGATCGCCAGATCCTTGCGCAGCCACGCGGCGACTTGCATCTGCCCCGGATGCGGTTTGGTGGCGAACAGGCGCTCGTCGAAGTGCTCGGGGTTGCCTTGCAGGGCGACCACGTTCAACGCGGTGATGCGCGTGGCCAGTTGCAGCAGGTAATCGGCGCGGGCATAGGCCAGGCACGCGAGACCGGTCATGACGGCGGTGCCGTTCATCAGCGCCAGCGCTTCTTTCGGGCGTAGAACCAGCGGCTCCCAACCCAGTTCGCGGTGCACATCGGAGGCTTGTCGGCGTTCGCCACGGAACATCACTTCGCGTTCACCGGACAGGGTTGCGGCGACATAGGACAACGGCGTCAAATCACCGCTGGCGCCCACTGAGCCTTCTTCCGGAATCAGCGGCAGAATGTCGTGTTCGAGGAAGGCTTGCAGGCGTTCCAGCAGCTCCACGCGCACCCCGGACACGCCGTGGCACAACGACTGCAAACGCGCCGCCAGCACCGCGCGAGTGGCCTGAGCGTCGAGCAGTTTGCCCAAGCCACAGCCGTGGAACGTGTACAGATGACGGGGCAACGCCTCGACGTGATGCAGCGGCACCGCGACCACGCAAGAATCGCCGTAGCCGGTGGTCACGCCGTAGATCACGCCTTCCTTGTCCAGCAAGGAGTCCAGGAATCGCGCACCCTTGGCGATACGCTCGCGGTACGCAGGGTCGCTTTGCAACTGCGTCGGCACCTGACGGTTGGCCAGGGCCAGCACGTCTTCGATGCGCAAAGGGAGTTCGCCGAAGGTTACCGGCTCAAGCGTTGGCGTCGTCATCAGTCTTCCAGAAAGGGTAAAAGTTGAACCATTGTTGGGGCGCTTCAAGGCAATAGTGACCCAAGCGTTCGGCATAGCGGGAGGCCCACTGATGAATGACCTGCTCGCGGTCGCTGCGCTTCCACACCACGGCCTCGGCGAACGGTTCGAGGGTCAGTCGATAGTCGCCCGCTGGCTTCTTCAGGCACAGCATCAGGTTGATCGGGCATTTCAGCAGGCCGGCTAGCAACCATGGGCCCTGAGGGAACGCGGCTTGATGGCCGAGGAAATCCACGGTCACGCTGCGCCCGCCGTGCAGCGGCACGCGGTCGCCGGCAATCGCCAGCCATTCGCCGCGCTCCAGGCGTTCATGGAGTTGCAGCATGATCAGCGGGTCCAGCTCGCTGACCTGAATCAGTCGCAGATTGGTCGCGCCGGCTTCACCCAGCAAGCGGTTGAATTGTTCGGCGTGCTTGGTGTGCACCAGCACGTTCATCGTAACTTTCTCGCCGATCTCGGCCAGCGCACGGCAGACCTCGAGATTGCCCAAATGCGCGCCTACCAGCATCTGCCCACGGGTGCCGCGCAGTTGATTGCGCAGCAATGCCGGGTCGATGATTTCGATCTGCTCGATGCTCAACTTGCCGTTCCATACGTCGAGCTTGTCGAGCATGGAATCGGCGAAGGCCATGAACTGACCGAACACTCGCCAATGGGTCGGACGCAATTCGTTGCGACCACTCCAGTCGGCGAGCCGCTGCTGGTATTGCCAGGCGCTGCGACGGGCGCTGCGACCGAACAGGAAAAAGTACAGAACGATGCCGTACAGCAACGGGCTCAACAACCGACGGCCCAAGACTTTTGCGCAGAACGCGGTGAACTTCATCAGCCAGAAACTGCCGCGCTCCTGGCGGTCAGCCCAGTGTTCCTTGTCTGTGCTCATGCTCGCCACCGTCGCCAGAGAATCACTGGCGCCCGCAGCAACATGCCGAAGAACAACCGGGTGTGCATGCTCGTAATCAGCACGTTGTCGTGGAACAGGCGGAAATGCGAGACGCCATCCAGCGGGTAACGGACTTTGGTTTGCAGCCATTGCATGGGCAGATTGCGCCAGGCCAGTCGTACGAGAACGTCCGAGTCGAAGTCCATGCGCTTGCCGATCTTCGCCGAATCGATCAGCGCCAGGGTCGGTGGCAGCGGATAGACGCGGAAGCCGCACATGGAATCGCGAATCTGCAACGACAGGGTGTTGATCCAGACCATGACGTGAGTCAGGTAACGGGCGTACAAACGACCTTTCGGCACGCTGGCGTCGTAACGCGGGTAGCCGCAGATCACCGCCTCGGGATGGGCGCGTGACAGGTCGATGAAAGTCTGGACGTCTTGCAGATCATGCTGACCGTCAGCGTCCACCTGCAACGCATGGCTGAAGCCCAGGCGCGAGGCTTCGCGCATGCCAGTCATGACCGCGCCACCCTTGCCCTGGTTGGCGCCGAGCCGGATCAGGAACACCTTGTCGCGCAGGGCCAGTTGATCGAGCACCTTTGCGCAGGCCGGGCTGCTGGCATCGTCCACCAAAATGCATGGCAGGCTGCTGGCGAGCAGCGCATCAACCACCGTGGTGATGGCGGTTTCGTGGTTGTAGACCGGGACGATTGCGCAGGGGTTATGCATGTTGGCTCACACCTGAAAGACCGAGGTGCCTGCTTCGCGAGCAAGCCCGCTCCCACATTGGATCTCTGTTAAACACGAATCCCCTGTGGGAGCGGGCTTGCTCGCGAATGAGTGCGCAGCACTCACTAAGGTTATGCATCGCCTGCCACCTCCAGCAAGATCCGCCCACTGGAGCAGGTTGCGGTCTCGTTGCGATAGGTGAAATACAACTTGCTGCGCGTCGGATCGAAGCGCAGGTGCAGCTGGATTTCATCGCCAGGGCGCACCAGTTGTTGGAATTTCAGCACTTCCATGCCGGCGAATTTTGCCGGCAGGTCCATCAATTGCTGTCCTAGCATCAACGCCCACTCCACTTGCACCACGCCGGGCAATACGGGCGTCTGAGGAAAGTGGCCGCTGAAGTAGGCGAGGTCGGGTGGTACCGCCAGTTGCAGGCTCCATTCGCCATCGGCTTCGACTTGATCCAGCACTTCCGGCGCCTTTGGGCGCGGCGCCAGCAGCAGGGCTTCAACGGTGGCCTGGGGCAGTTTGCCCTGAGTGTTCAGTGGCAGTTGCCGCAGCAGGCGCCAGCGTCGTGGCAACGCCAGGGCTTCGCAATGCTGGCTCAGATGCTGACGCAGTTCTTGTGTGAGAGTGCGTCGACCCTGATTGCGCAAGGCATGCAGGCCTGACTCTGTCAGCACCAGCAGCGCACCCAACGAAGCGCGGTTTTCCTGAACCACGCCAAGACGCGCTTCGGCGACCCAGTCGTGGGCCATTAATGCCTGTTCCAGCATTGGTAGAGAGATACGTTTTTCTTCCAGTTTGACGATCCGGTCCAGCCGGCCGAGCAGTTCGAATCGGCCGTCGGCAGCGATTCGCGCGGCGTCCGCGGTGTGTTCGATATGCCCGGGAGGCAAGTACGGCGAAGCAATGAGCAGGGCGCCGTCGCTGTCCTGGCTCAACTCGATATCAGCAAAGGGCTGCCAGAGAATGTGGCCCTGACGCCAGGCGATGCCGCCGGTTTCCGAGCTGCCGAGGATTTCTGTCGGCCATTGCTGCAGGCGTTGCTGAAGGCTTTGTGCGGCCTCGACCGGCAAGGCGCCGCCGGAAGAAAATACTCGGCGAACCGCACTTAAAGCGGGCCAGTCGAGGTTGTCGCCCATGCGCTTGAGCAGCGCCGGGCTGGCGACCCAGGCGAACACCGGGTGTTCGCGGCTGGCGCGCTGCAGGTCTTCAGGGAATGCCAGCTGCTTGCGCACAAACGAGCGCCCGGCGCACAGCGGCCACAGCACTCGAAACAACAATCCGTAAATATGCTGAGTGGCGACGCTGCCGATGATGCAAGCCGCGCCAAGATCGGCGCCCCATAGCAGTTCCAGCGCTTCGACCTCATTGGCCAGTTGGCGCAGGGTTTTGTCGATGCGCTTGGGCTCGCCACTGGAGCCGGACGTGCACAGGCTCAGCGAACAGCGATCCAGGTCCAGTGCGGCGGCCATCAACGGCGGATGCCGGTAATCGCTCAGGTGTGCGTCATCGGCCTGATCGGTCAGCCACAGATCGACTTCGGTGGACCAGCGCTGGCGAGTCTGGGGTTGCAGGTCTGCGGGCAGCAGCACGCTGACCCCGGCACGCCAGGCACCGAGCAGGGCAATCGCCAGGTCGGCGGCATCCTCAAGGTGCACGGCAATGCGCCGCACACCCTGGGCTTGCAGGCCCGCGGCGAGGCTTAAAGCCTGTTCGCAAAGCTGTGCGTGATTCAGTGCCGGTTCGGCCGTCACGGCACGTTCCGGTTGCGCCTTGAGCAACAGGTGCTCAAGTTTTATCCAATTCATGGGTGGCCTCGTACCCGTTGTCGTATCAGCCATTCAATGGCAAACAGCAGGCCCATCAATCCGTAGGAAATCAGGCCGGTGTACAACATCCACCAACTCAGCGGCGCCCAGAGGGTCAGGACGGCGGCGAGCAAACCGTTAAAGAAGAAAAACACGCACCAGACGATCGTCACCTGGCGGGTATAAACAATCGCCTTGGCCGGCAGTTGCGGTTCACGCAATCGCGCCAGGCGTTCGATGATCGGCGGGCCAACGATCAAGCTCAGGCCAAACAGCCCGAGCATGAACGCACTGATCAGCACCGGGTACCAGCGCAGCAACAGCGGGCTGTCGAACAGCGCCAGCAACAAGCAAAAAGTGATCGCAGTGATCGCCATCCACAGACTGCCGGGCTTGCGCGTACCGAGTAGTGCCCGGGCCAGCCACAGGCTGCCCAGCAGCAGACCAAACTGCCACGGCGCGAAATGTTCCAGGCCGAAATACACCGCGAAGGGGTACAGCAGGCCCGCCAGCAGCAGGCCGAGGCCGATCAGTCGGCTCATGCGGCTGGCTGAACCAGACGGTAGACCGCCTCGACCACGTCGCTGACGGTACGCACCGATTTGAACTCTTCGGCAGCGATTTTCTTGCCGGTCTGGCGTTTGATGTGATCGATCAGGTCGACCGCGTCAATGCTGTCGATTTCCAGGTCCTGATACAGGTTGGATTCGAGGCTTACGCGCTCGGGGTCCAGCTCGAAGAGTTCGACCAGAGCATCGCGCAGGGTGTTGAAGATGTCGTCACGAGTTTGCATGGTCCGGTCTCAAGCTGCCTGTTTTGCAGTGACGAACGCCGCAAGGCTCGCCACGTTGCTGAAGTGATTGCGGGTGTCCTTGGCGTCGGCGTCGATTTTGATGCCGTACTTTTTCTGGATGGCCAGGCCGAGTTCCAGGGCGTCTACCGAATCCAGGCCCAGGCCTTCGCCGAACAGCGTCTGGTCGTCGCCGATGTCTTGTGCGCTGATGTCTTCAAGGCCCAGGGCGTCGATGATCAGTTCTTTGATTTCACGGTGTAGATCGCTCATCTTCGGCGAGCTCCTTAATATAGTAATGATGCAAATAGTCATTGAGCTTGCGCGAGGCCTGAGGAGCAGGGCCCAGCGAGGCGAAGGCTTGTGGATCTATATCGGCCCCGACACGGAAACTGAAGTGCACACGGCGTTTGGGGATCCGATACCAGGGCTCGGCCTTGGTCAACGTGGTCGGGCTGACCTTGATGATCACCGGGGTGAGGATTTTCGCACCCCGCAGAGCAATTGCCGCAGCACCCCGATGGAAGGCTGGCGCCTGACCGGGCTGAGTGCGGGTGCCTTCGGGAAAGATGATCAGGGTCTGGCCGCTTTTCAGCGCGTCGGCAGCTGCATCGAGCATGTCCATGCTGCCGTCGTTGCTGATGTATTCGATGCAGCGCAGCGGGCCGCGGGTAAAAGGGTTCTCCCAGAGACTTTTCTTGACCACGCAGTTGGCGTGGCGCACCAGGCCGATCAGGAACACCACATCGATCAGCGACGGATGATTGGCAATGATCATTTGCCCCGGTCGACCGAGCTTTTCGGCGCCCTGGATGTCGTAAGTCAGCACGCCAGTGCGAGCCATGAATCGCACAAAAAACCAGAACAGGCGGGCGACGGTGTGCCGCGCTCGCCGCCGGTGTGTCCGGGCATCGCCGGGCAGGCAGTTCAGCAGCGGGAAAACCACAAGCCGCAGGCACAGCCCGCCCAACCCGAACAGGGTGAAGCTTGCGGCGGTAGCCAGCAGGCGCCAGTAATAGGCGTCGCGGTTTTTTTCGGTTACAGGTTGCGTTGCCAGGTCCATACACGATTTTTCCAGGCATGTTGGCAGGTGGTCTGCTGGCCGAGCAGGGTACGCAATAGGTTCAGAGCATGGGGCCATTGGGCTTTGGACAACTCATCCGAGGCGCTGTTCAGGGACAACTGCCAGTCGTTTCCGGGGGTGATCAGCAGGCCGACCGCGTAAGGGAACGGCACGTCGTCGATCCAGGTCGAGTAGGCTTCGGGCGGTTGCTCTTCGGTGACGATCAGCAGTACCGCGGGAGCACCCTCGGAAAGCAAAGCCGCGGCCTCTAGCATGCCGTGTTCAAGGCCGTCGCCGGCTGCAGCGAGGGCCGTCATTTCACTGGTTTCGCCGCGCATGATCGACCACAGGCCGATGATCGCGTTGTGCACGGACAGGCTGAATTGAGTCGGCGACAGCGGTTGATCGGCAGCCAGATCGCTGAGGATATCGAAAGTGCGCGGGGTTTCGCCGTGGCGAGAAATAAAGACCAACGGTAGGTCCTGGCGGCCATCGGCCAAGGGCCAGCCGACACTGAACGCCATCCGCGCCAGACGACTGAGTCGCCGGCGCTGCATGGCCGGCAGAAACGAGACGTCGGGTGCGGCATCGCTGCTCGCAAGCACGACCGGTTGTCGGCTCCAGGCCTGCCAATCGTCCACGCTTTCGAGCCCAGGGGCCCACGCGCGCCATTGGGCGATGTTGAAATTGATCACAGACATTCATCCCGCCCTTGCGGGCTTCTTTGACGCGGTGAGTCGCAAAAAACGCGAACTACCTTACGTAGCGCTTAGCGCCGAGTGGCGCGCATTATCCCGTTGCGGCGGGCGTGTAGCAAATGATGGTTACATTTTGCTCAATGAAATGTACCGGTTAGTTCCTACATGGCCATCGTTTGGCCATTATCCACACTTCGGCCGGCTAATCTGCCGGCTCTGTCGGCAAGCAGTGCACGAGTCCACGGCTTTTTCCGCGCGAGATTGCACCTGACTGTGTAGTCCCGATGCTGGCGAGGTAGCTAAGCAGCGCCGTGGACTACTACACTCGGTCATTCTTTGATACACGGAGGTTTTGACATGCGGCGCGTGGTGTTCAATCAGAAAGGTGGCGTAGGCAAATCCAGCATTGCCTGCAATCTGGCGGCGGTCAGCGCCAGCGAGGGTTATCGCACGCTGTTGGTGGATCTCGATGCCCAGGCTAACTCCACTCAGTACCTGACGGGGCTCACCGGTAATGACATTCCTATGGGCATTGCCGACTTTTTCAAACAGACCCTGTCTTCCGGCCCGTTCGCGAAGAAAAACCAGGTCGATATCTACGAAACCCCGTTCGACAACCTCCACGTCATCACTGCCACTGCCGAGCTGGCTGACTTGCAGCCCAAGCTTGAGGCCAAACACAAGATCAACAAGCTGCGCAAATTGCTCGAGGAACTGGACGGCGATTACGACCGGATCTACCTCGATACCCCGCCAGCGCTGAATTTCTACGCGGTATCTGCGTTGATTGCCGCTGATCGTGTACTGATTCCCTTCGATTGCGACAGCTTCTCGCGTCAGGCGCTGTACGGCCTGTTGGCGGAAATCGAAGAATTGAAGGATGACCATAACGAGGGGCTGGAAGTCGAAGGGATTGTCGTTAACCAGTTCCAGGCCCGCGCCAGTCTGCCCCAGCAAATCCTCGACGAACTGATCGCCGAAGGCCTGCCGGTATTACCGGTGTACCTGGGCAGCTCGGTGCGCATGCGTGAATCCCACCAGGCTAACACCCCGCTGATCCACCTCGACCCGCGTCATAAGCTGACGCAGCAATTCGTCGATCTGCACAACTTGCTGGAAAACGCCTGACTGCTCAGGGTCAGATGCCCTGACTGCGCAACCAACTCATCAACTGCGGTAACGGGAAGGCGCCGCTCTGTCGTGCCACTTCCCGGCCGTTCTTGAACAGAATCAGACTCGGGATCGAACGGATCCCCAACTGCGCCGACAGCTGCTGGTTTGCCTCGCTGTCCAGCTTGGCCAGTCGACACTTGCCCGTCAATTGCACCGCCGCCTGCTCGAACACCGGCGCAAACGACTTGCACGGCCCACACCAATCCGCCCAAACGTCCACCAGCAGCGGCAGATCGCCTTTGATCTGGCTGGCGTAATCGCTTTGCTTCAGTTCGAAGGGTTTATTCAGCAGGACTTCGGCTTTGCAGCGGCCGCATTTTGGATGGTCGTTGAGGCGTTCGGCGGGAATGCGGTTGAGGCCGTTGCAGTGGGGGCAGGGGATGAGGAGTGGGTCGGACATAGTCGTGCTCTGAATGAGTGGGCAATCTAGAACTGATCTGGTGTCGCAAACTGCTTTTATCAAGCCGTGAAAGGCCAACAGGCGCGACGCGCTTGTCGCAAATCCTCACATTTTCCAAGCGTTCCGTTTGGGATCGGTGGCTACTCTGGAAGCAGCGCCACCATCTTCAAATTACCTTAGCGAGGAGTTCGCTTTGCCTTCAGTCGCGTGCTACTTTTGTTGCACTTATCGAGAAATCGATGCCTTTCAATTATCGGATAGGAGTTATCCCATGTCCGTGACTTCCAAAATTCGCCGTCAAGGTGGGGCTGCGGTGATTACCCTCCCGCCAACTTTACTGAAGCTCCTGCACCTTGAAGTAGGGGCACAGTTGGAACTGAATGTGGTCGATGGCGAGTTGATTGCCCGTCCAGTTGTACAGCCTCCTCGCAAGCGGTACAGCCTTGCCGAGTTGCTTGAAGGGTCCGAAGAAGTCGCTGAGCTGAATGCTCAGACAGCGTTTGCACGTGAAGGCGATTCAGTTGGCCGGGAGCTAGGTTGATGGTTAGGCGGCAAGCGCCTCAACGAGGCGATGTCTACTGGATTGACCCGAACCCGGTTGCGGGACGAGAGATGATGAACCGGCATCGGTTCATAGTGATTACGCCAAGGGAAATCAACTCACTGGGTGTCAGCATGACTGTGCCCGTGACCAGTGGCGGGAGCTTCAGTCGAAACTCCGGTTTGGCAGTCATCGTCTCCGGCCACGAAACAAACGGTGTCGCGGTTTGTAATCAGGTACGCAGTTTTGATATTGAGCAGCGTGTCCGGGACGGTTCAGCCAAATTCATTGAGCGACTTGATGACATCACGATGGCAGACATCATTGCTCGAGTCGTCAGTGCCATCGATCCCATGGATTGATCCGTCTCACGACGAACAACTGATCTCCAAATGCTTGCCCCACTCCGGCGGCCGCTCGGCATAGCTCTCCATCCCCGGTTGCTCCTCGAACGGATTACTCAGCACCGCGTGCAACCGACGAACCTCTGAATAGTCGCCACTCTCTGCCGCATCGATGGCTTTCTGCGCCAGGTAGTTACGCAGGATGTACAGCGGATTGACCGCATGCATGCGTTTGCGGCGTTGTTCCTGATCAAGCTCGCCTTCACGCGTTACCCGGGCGATGTAGAGCTCACCCCAGGCATCGAAGCCTTTGATGTCGACGAAGTCATCGCGCAAGCGGGCGATGGCCAGTTCAGGTGATTCCTCCCCCAAACGGCGGAAGAACAGACTGTAGTCGACGCCACTGTTCTGCATCAGTTGCAGCAGGTGCTCCAGCAGTTTCTGGTCATCGTCTTCGGCCTTGGTGAAACCGAGGCGGCGGCGCATCAGGTCCAGGTAATGGGCCTGGTACAGCGGGAAGTACAGGCCGAGGGTTTCACGCAGGGCTTCGACGCTGATGAGCGGCGTCAGGGCCTGGGCGAGGGCGCTGAGGTTCCACTGGCCGATCGGCACCTGGTTGCTGTAGGAGTAACGGCCTTGGTCATCGGAGTGGTTGCAGATGAAGTGGGCGTCGAAGTCGTCGAGGAAGGCGAACGGGCCGTAGTCGAAGGTAATGCCGAGGATCGACATGTTGTCGGTGTTCATCACGCCGTGGCAGAAGCCATAGGCCTGCCATTTGGCGATCAGTTCGGCATTGCGCTCGACGATTTCGCGAAACATCGCCAGGTACGGCTCCGGCTGTTCCAGGCATTCCGGGAAATGCATGGCCAGCACGTGTTCGCCGAGTTCTTTCTGCTTCTCGGGGCGTTTGGTGTAGTAGAAATATTCGAAATGCCCGAAACGCACATGGCTCGGCGCCATGCGCAGGACCATGGCCGCGCGTTCCTGCTTCTCGCGCCACACCGGCGTGTCGGAGCCGATTACGCATAGGGCGCGGGTGGTCGGGATGTTCAGGGCATACAGCGCTTCGGAGGCGAGAAATTCGCGGATCGAGGACCGCAGGACCGCCCGCCCATCACCCATGCGCGAAAAGGGCGTCTGGCCGGCACCCTTGAGGTGCAGGTCCCAATGCTCGCCGGCCTCGTTGTAGACCTCGCCCAGCAACAGACCGCGACCATCGCCCAGTTGTGGGTTGTAGGAACCGAACTGATGACCGGAATAGACCATCGCCCTTGGGATAGCGTCAGCCCAGAGCTTATGGCCGCTGAACAGTTCGGCGAACTCCGGGGTTTCGGCCACGACAGGGTCGAGATCGAGCAATGCCATGGCGGCGGGGCTGGCCACCACCAGGCGCGGGTTGTCGATCGGCTCGGGTAGCACGTGGGCGGAAAACGTATCGCCCAGGCGGGCGAAACGGTTATCGAAAGTCAGTTCGTCGAGGGCTTTCAACGGCCATCTCCAGCAGAATGTCCGAGCATTCTGCTAGGGATAAGCCGGTTAGTCGAGCTTGGCCGGTGGTGGCTCTAGCGGTGATTTGCCGTCAACCAGCGGTACGATGGTTTTGGCTTCAGGCTCGATGGGTACCATTTTGTATTCCTGGCCATGAAGGTTCTTGAGATAAACCTCCATCTGCCGGAACGAGATGTTGATGTGCTGCTTCTTGAACTCGCGATTGATGAAGCGGTTGACCTCATCGAGCACCGGGTTACGGTCGCCGAGGTCACGCACATGCATGCGCAGCTCGTGGTCGAGGGTGCTTTCGCCGAAGTTCAGGAAGTACACGTGGGGTTCCGGGTCTTTCAACACTCGCGGGTTATCGCGCGCGGCCTTGAGCAGCAATTCCTTGACCAGGTCCAGGTCCGAGCCGTAATCGACACCGAGCTTGAGGGTCACTCGGGTGATGGTGTCGGTCAGGGACCAGTTGATCAGTTGTCCTGTAATGAACGTTTTGTTCGGGACGATGATGTCCTTGCGGTCGAAGTCGGTGATGGTCGTGGCGCGGATACGGATCTTGCTCACCGTACCGGACAGGTTACCGATGGTGATGGTGTCGCCAATCCGTACCGGACGTTCGAACAGAATCATGATCCCGGAGATGAAGTTGGCGAAGATTTCCTGCATCCCGAAACCGAGGCCCACCGACAGCGCCGCCACCAGCCATTGCAACTTGTCCCAACTCACGCCGAGAGTCGACAGGGTCGAGACGAAACCGATGCCAGCGATCACGTAGGACAGCAAGGTGGTGGTGGCGTACGCACTGCCCTGAGCCAGGTTCAGCTTCGACAGCACCAACACTTCCAGCAACCCCGGCAAGTTACGCGCGAGGGCGAAGGTGATGCCGATGATGATCAGCGCGCCGAGCATGTCGCCAATGCTGATCGGCACCATGCTCATGTTGGCGCCGGTGCCGCTGGTGTATTCGTAGAGGGTGATGTTGTCCAGGTACGAGAATACCGAGATCAGGTCCGACCAGACCCAGTACAGCGCCGCCATGAAACCGCCGAGCAGTGCCAGGCGGATCAGGCGCAGGGACTGTTCATTGACCTTCTCGATGTCCAGGGTTGGCTCTTCGATGACCGCTTCGCCGTCGCCGGCCTCCTTCGCGGCCTGGCGTTTGGCCAGGGCGCGCTGGTAGGCCAGGCGGCGTGCCGCAACGCTGAGGCCGCGCACGAAGGTGGCTTCGATCACCAGCCAGAACATCAGCAGGTAAAGGGTGTTGATCAATCGGTCACTGAGCTTCAGCGCGGTGTAGTAGTAGCCGAAGCACACCGCCACGAACAGCGCGACAGGCAGGACGGTGAACATGACCCCCACGGCCTTGCGGAACAGCGAAGCGTTCTGGTGAGTCGGGCTGCTGATCAGCAGGCGGCTGAGCAGCCAGGCCATCAACGCGTAGCAGGTCAGCACCACCGGCATGCCGAGTACGTCTTCGGCCAGGGTCGCGGGTTGCAGCTCGGCGACTGCCACCACCGCGACCAACGCCATGACCACCAGCCCGAGTCGACGGACCCAGCCCTGGAGGAATTCGACCTGAGGTTTTTCCCAACGGAAATGCAGTTCGGCCACGCCGCCCGGCGCAAGGATCCGGTAAGCGGTGTAGAACACTAGCCAGGCCTGGGCCATTTGCAGCAGCGCTGCGCCCATGTTCGCGTTCTGTCCGCGGGCGTCGATTTGCAAGGCCAGGCCACACAAGGCCAGGCCCAGGGAGACCGGCATCGCCAGCAGAATGTTGATCAGGATTGCCTGCGGCGTGTGCCACTGGCTGTCGCGTTTGAAGTGGCCGATGTCCTGGTGAACCTTGCTCAGTCGGGCGTACAGGCTTTTGCGTCGCCACAGCAGGGCACCGATCAACAGCGCCAGGGGCAGGAACAGCAGCGGCCGTTGGGTCAGGCCGTCGCTTAATTCGCTCAGGCTGGACGCCCACGGCAGCGTGGTGACCTGACGTTCCAGGCGCTCTGGCACGGCACGTATCCACTCTGGGTCCAGCGGTTTGTTGCTGGGAATCCAGAACATCTGCTCATCGAGGGTCGCCCGCAGGCTTTGCGCGGTGCTGAGCAGTTGCTTCTGATTGAGTTGCAACGTGATGGATTCGTTGAGCACCGCGCTGAGTTCGCGGTTCAGCCGCTCCAGCAGGTCGGCGCGGGTCGTGGCCAGTTCAAGCAGGCTCTTGCGCAGCTGCGGCGTGACTTGCTCGGGAGGCTGAGTCGACAGCAGGTTGTCGACGTAGGTCGCCGGGTTGCTGAGCAGTTCCCGTTGCTGGCTGACTTCGAATTGATAGAGGCGAATGTCGGCGATCTGGTCGGCCAGGTCACGGTCGAGCTTGAGACGTGGCAGGGCCTGTTTCTGTTTGTAGAGGATCTTGGAGAGCAGCAGGCTGCCCTTGAGCACGTTGATTTGCTCATCCAGCGCCGAGTCACTCTGGGTCACGTTATCCAGCTGCTGCTTGGTCTGCAGGTTCTGCTGGGTGACTTCGTTGAGGCGGTCAGTACTTTTGAGCAGGTAGTCTGAAAGCTTCAGGTTGGCCGCGCTCTCGGTAGCCAGCAGGGTGCTGCTGCCGGACTTCTGCGCTTCGATGGACTGCTGCGTCACCGTCTCCTGGGACTGGGCCAGGCGCTTCTGGTTGATCAGGGTTTGCAGCTCCTGGATTTCCTGATCCAGACGATCGGATTTTTCCGAGAGCAAATCATGTTGGCTGTTGCCCAAGTCCTGCAACTGGCTGTTGCCGGCCAGTTCCTGGCGACGCAACGGGATCAGGGCGTTCAGTGCAGCGAGTTCGGCGTTGAGCAAGTCGCGTTGCTCAGGGGTCAAGGTCTTGCCGGCGTCTTTGCCTGCCTTGAGGATGTTGTTGATCTGCTGGATGCGTGTCTGGCTGGTGGAAATTTCGGCCTGTGCGCGCTCGGGGCGGGTCTGGGCAGTAATCACCAGACTGTTGGCCTCAGCCAGGGCTTTCTGCAGATCGCTTTGCTGGGTGGAGCGCTCGGTGAGCATTTGCTCCAGTTGCTGAATAGGCTCTTTGGCATAACGCTGCGGTACTGGCAGCACTTTGGAGGCTTTGAGCTTGGTCAGTTCTCGCTGGTTCTCGATGTTCTGCTTTGGGGCGTTGGCCAGTTGCTGCTTGAGATCGGCCAGTTTCTGCTCGTAATCACGCCGGTTGTTGAGCTGTGTCAGCGTGCTTTGCAGGATGCTCTGCAGGGCTTTCTGATCGGCTTCCGGCAGTTTGCGGTCGGCGATCTTGTTCAGGTTCGCCTGCACGGCTTCGCTGGACGGCGGTTCGGCCGCTTGCAATGTACCGACAGAAAGACTCAAGCCCAGCAGGGCCGTGATGATAAACGTGCGCAGGGTTGACATAGAGACCGATCGAAAACGAGACGAAGTGGGGGGCGTGTTGACGTTTAATCACGGATCGCGTTGGAGCTGTGAGCGATCTGCGCAAGGCGCGGGACGAAGGTAAGGGTTGTTTCCTTACCAAGTCCCGCAACGCAGTGCGGCTCGCTCACAGCTCCAACCCGCAGGGCCCAGCCCCGCAAAGCGCAATCCGTCGTTATTCGTCGTTCATTTGGAGCAACCAAACTTCTCTCCTCATGCCTAGTCTTGCGCTTTGCGGGGATGGGCGCGACCGTGATTAAACGTCAACACGCCCCCTAGTTTAGAGGAACAAGCCCGGACCGGGGCGACTTCCTTCGGGGAATCTGACGCCTACTTTACCGATCTTGTTCCCTTCCATGACCGCGACGGTCCAGATGGTGTTGTTCCACTCCACCTGGTCACCGACGACTGGCGCACCACCCACTTTCTGGGCAATGAAGTGGCCGAGCGACATGTCCGGATCGATGCCTTCCACTTTCAACCCGTACAGCGCCGCAACCGCGGCCAGTTGGGCGTCTCCTTCGAGTACGAAGTCGCCGAAGAAGCGCAAATCGAGGCCCCGTTGCGGCGCCTGACTGAAGAGTTTTCCGAGGGCTGGAAGGTTGTGTTCATGGCCGATTACGCACAGCAAATCGTCGACTTCGAGCACCGTACTACCCGACGGATGGAGCAGTTGCTGGCGACGAAACAGGGCTGCGATGCGGGTGCCTTCGGGCATTTTCAGCTCGCGAAGGGGTGAGCCGATGCACCATTTCTCGGCACCGAGGCGATAAACGAACAGCTCCCACTCACTGGTGACGTGCACTTCCAGGGCTGAGCGGGAGATTGGTGCCGGTTCCGGCGGAACGGTCACTTTCAAAAGCTTCGCCACCCACGGCAGGCTCGTACCCTGCACCAGCAGCGACACCAGCACGATAAAGAAGGCGAGGTTGAAATAGAGCTGGGCGTTAGGCAGGCCGGCCATCAGTGGGAACACCGCCAGAATGATCGGGACCGCGCCGCGTAATCCGACCCAGGAAATGAACGCCTTCTCGCGCCCGTGGAACGCCTTGAACGGCAGCAGGCCGACGATCACCGACAACGGCCGGGCAAACAGAATCATCCACAGCGCCAGACCCAGTGCGGGCAGGGCAATCGGCAACAAGTCGTGGGGTGTTACCAGCAGCCCCAGCACCAGGAACATGCCGATTTGCGCCAGCCAGGCCATGCCATCGAGCATGTGCAAAATGCCGTGGCGGCTGCGCACCGGGCGGTTGCCGATGACCAGGCCGCACAGGTAAACCGCCAAAAAGCCGCTGCCATGCAAGGCGTTGGTCAGGGCAAACACGACCAGTCCGCCAGCAATGACCAGGATCGGATACAGGCCGGTGGCCAAGTGGATACGGTTGACCAGTTGCAGCATGACCCAGCCGCCGCCCAGGCCGATGACAGCACCGATACCGAACTCACGCATAAAGTGCCCGAGCAGGCTCCAGTGCAGACCGGTCTGGCCGCTGGCGAGCATGTCGATCAGGGTCACGGTGAGGAACACCGCCATCGGATCGTTGCTGCCGGACTCGATCTCGAGGCTGGCGGTGACCCGTTCGTTCAGGCCTTTGCCACCGAGCAGCGAGAACACCGCCGCGGCATCGGTAGAGCCGACGATAGCGCCGATCAGCAGGCCCTGAATCAGGTTCAGGTTGAATAGCCACGCGGCGGCCATGCCGGTCAGTCCGGTGGTGATCAACACCCCGACCGTCGCCAGCGACAGCGCCGGCCATAATGCCACGCGGAAGCTGGAAACCCGGGTGCGCAAGCCGCCGTCGAGCAGGATGACTGCCAGCGCGAGGTTGCCGACCAGATAAGCCGTTGGGTAGTTATCGAAAATAATGCCGGCGCCATCGACGCCGGCCGACATGCCCACCGCGAGGATGATCACCAGAATCGGGATACCGAGGCGCGATGAAAGTGAGCTCACCAGAATGCTCGCACCTACCAGCAACGCGCCGATCAAGAACAGGCTGTTGATGGTCGTCGCATTCAAAGGCAGTACTCCAGAAAGCTGAAAGGCGGGCGCAAACTGACCATGCAGTCTGCGTGCCAGCGATTCTAACCTGTTGAAATGTGATGCTGTCAAAAAGCTTTTGACGGTGATCGTTCCCTCGCTCTGCGTGGGAATGCAGCCCAGGACGCTCCGCGTCCCTAGAGCGGACGCAGAGCGTCCGTTGAGGCATTCCCACGCAGAGTGTGGGAACGATCATGGGTGAGGTTAAAGGCTAAACCGCCCAACCATGTTGTTCAGGTCCAGCGCCAGGCGCGACAGCTCATTGCTGGCAGCGCTCGTCTGGTTAGCACCGGTCGCCGATTGCACCGACAGGTCACGAATATTCACCAGATTGCGATCCACTTCGCGTGCAACCTGTGCCTGCTCTTCGGCAGCGCTGGCGATGACCAGGTTGCGCTCGTTGATTTCGACGATCGCACTATTAATAGTGTCCAGCGACATGCCCGCACCACGAGCGATGTTCAACGTCGACTCGGCGCGCTCGGTGCTGTTGCGCATCGAATTCACCGCGTGCTCGGTACCGGTCTGGATGCTGCCGATCATGCGTTCGATTTCGCTGGTCGACTGCTGGGTGCGATGCGCCAGGGCACGGACCTCGTCCGCCACAACGGCGAAACCACGACCGGCCTCACCGGCACGGGCGGCTTCGATCGCCGCGTTCAATGCCAGCAGGTTGGTCTGGTCAGCCAGGCCGCGAATCACGTCCAGCACTTTACCGATGTCACGGGACTCGTTGGCCAGGTCGCCGATCAGGGTCGCGGTGCTTTGCACATCGGCGCTCATGCGTTCGATGGCGCTGACGGTTTCCTGCACCAGGTCACGGCCATCACCGGCGGAGGTGGTGGCATTTTTCGAGGCTTCGGACGTGCTGACGGCATTGCGCGCGACTTCTTCCACGGCGCTGGTCATTTCGTTGACCGCGGTGGCGGCTTGTTCGATTTCGTTGTTCTGCTGGGTCAGGCCACGAGCGCTTTCGTCAGTGACACTGTTGAGCTCTTCAGCGGCGGACGCCAGTTGCGTGGCGGAACCGGAAATCCGTTGCAGGGTGTCGCGCAGCTTGTCCTGCATTTTTGACATGGCCAGCAGCAAACGGCCGGCTTCGTCCTCACCGTCTACTGTGATCGGGCGGGTCAGATTGCCTTCGGCAATTTCTTCGGCAGCGCTCAAGGCATTGGCGATTGGCTTGGTGATGCTGTTGGTCAGCAACCAGGCAAAGAGCAGGGTCAGGCCGGTCGCGATCACTAGCAGGGTGATCACCAGGTTGAAGGCCGAGGCGTACTGGTCGGCAGCTTGCTGATTGGTGTCGAGGGTCTGCTGAGTGTTGATCTCCAGCAAACGGTTCAACACGGTGTTCACCGCTTCGGAGTTGGTCAGCAGATCGGTATTGAGCAGGGTGCGCAACTCATCCACCTGATTGTTGCGCGACAGGGTCTTCATCCGGTCTTCGATCTGACGGTACTGGCCGAGCAGCTGCACGTACTGGTCGTAGGCCGAACGTTCCTGCGGGCTGGTGATCAGTTTTTCGTAAGTCACCTGAGCGGCACGAATCTGCTGATTGCGGGTTTCCAGCAGTTCCATGGTCTTTTGTTGGACGTCCGGCTCGCGGTTCACCAGCAAACGGTAGGACAACACCCGCAGGCGCAGGGTGAGTTGCGTGAACTCGTCGAGGCTTTTGATGCTCGGCACGCTGCTTGAGGTGATGTCCTCGGCGGCACCGCGAATCTTGCTCATCTGGTTCAAGGCAAACACACCCAGAATCAGCATCAGGCCGCCAATCAGGGCAAAACCGAGGAACGCCCGTGGCGCGATATTCATATTACGAAGGGACATGGTGTTTACCGAAATGAGCGCATCCGTGCGGCGCTGAGACTGACGTATGGATGACTTATCGGTCATACGACTAAAGTCTTGAGGCCCTGCGCGTTTTTGTCGCACAAAGACTCCGGCGACGAAGTGCAGGAACCAGATCCGTCAATCACAGTCTTTAAAGTTCGCGAGGAAGGTCGCCCGCCAGGAAAATCAAGGCCTTGCGCCCCAATAACCCTGGCATCCGTGGTGACTTTTCTTTATCGTACGCGCCCTTTGAAAATGCTTGGAAAATCAAAATGTTGGAAGCATCCCTAAGCCAATTGGAACAGCTGGTCAGCGACCTGGTGCAACAGAACCAGACCCTGCTTGGCACCAACCAAACCCTGAGCGCAGAACTGGCCCAGGCCAAGGATGAAAACGAGAGCCTGCAACTGAGCCTGATGGAACAGGAAGAGAAACAAGGTGCTACCACTGCACGCATTCAGGCCCTGGTTGAGCGCGTCAGCGCCGGCCCAGTCAGCGCATGAATCACGGCGCCGCAGGGGTAAAAGTCGTCTCGATCCTGGGGGAGGACTATTCGATCAAGGCGCCGGCCGGGGAAGAGCAAACCCTGCTGGACGCCGCGTTAATGCTGAAGGCTGCCCTGGCCGACACCAAACGGAAGTACCCGACGCTGATCGGTGACCGCTTGCTGGTGCTGGCCGCGATGAATCTGTGCTCCCAGCAGATCGAAATGCAGAAACAGCACAAGCAGGAACTCGACCGTTACCAAGAGCAAGTCAGCGCCACGGTTGAAGTGATCTCCAAGACGATCAATCAGGCCTGATCGGCTTTGCGCACAACCAAAGAATAAATTGTCGTTTGAGTTGTATACAATCGGCACGGCTGTTGCAGCGTTTCAGCCTCTTATTCTTTGGGGGTGCTCCATGCAGTTCTGGCGACGCAGTATTCAATGGCAGTTGATCCTGAGCATGGGCACCGCCCTGCTGGTCAGTATTCTGATCGTGGTTGGCATTTATACCCTCGTGGTCAACCGTCTCGCCGAGCGCTATCTGGTCGAACAAGCGCTGCCGTCGAGCATCGAAGCGATGCGCAACGACATCGAGCGAATCCTCGTTCAACCCCTTACCGCCGCCAAGGACATCGCCAGCAATAGCATGGTGCGCGACTGGCTGGCCGGGGGCGAAAATAGCGCCCAGACCAACGCCTTCGTCACCTATCTGGAAGGCATCCGCTCCGAGCACAAAGCCTTTACCGCGATTATTGTCGGCACCGCGTCCAACCATTACTTCACTGAAAAAGGCCTGGACCGGACCCTCAGTCGCTCCAATCCAAAGGACGCCTGGTTCTATACTTTCCTCGACAGCAACCAGCCGCGCACCCTCAATATCGACAATGACACCGCCACCGGCGAATTGGCCCTGTTCATCGACTTCAAGGTCGAGCAGGCCGGTAAAGTTGTGGGCGTTGCCGGGCTTGGCCTGAGCATGAAAGAGTTGTCGGAGCTGATCCACAACTTCAACTTTGGTGAGCGGGGCAAGGTCTATCTCGTGCGTTCCGACGGTTTGATCCAGGTTCACCCCGAAGCGCAGTTCAGCGGCAAACGCACGTTGGCCGAACAGATTGGCGTTTCGGCGGCGCAAGCGGTCATGGGGCAAAAAGGTGCCACCAGCAGTTTTATGCGCGATGACGAAGATTTTCTGGCATTGAGCCTGCCGTTGCGGGATTTGGGCTGGACCTTGGTGGCCGAAGTGCCACAGTCGCAGATCTACGCCGAAGCCCGCCGCGCGATGTGGATGAGCAGCGGTATCGGCCTGGCGGTGGCGCTGGTTTGCCTGATGCTGGTGGTGTGGTTGGCCCGTGGATTGGTGCGGCCGATCCGTCAGGTAACAGCAGCACTGGTAGCCATCGGTAGCGGTGGTGGAGATTTGACCCACAGGTTAGATTCCAGTCGCGCCGATGAGCTGGGTGACCTGGCTCGCGGCTTCAATCGGTTCCTGGAAAGTCAGCGCGACATGATCGGCGAAGTGCTGACCACCAGCGAGCGTTTACGCACGGCAGTCGGCCAGGTGGCGCGGGTGGTGGACAACACCGCCGAACGCTCCGGCCGTCAGCAGGAAATGACCGACATGGTCGCCACCGCCGTCCACGAAATGGGCCTGACCGTGCAGGAAATCGCCCAGAACGCCGGCAACGCAGCGGTGGCTTCGCAAACTGCCCGCGATGAAGCGATGCAGGCGCGGGAAGTGGTGGGCGGGTCGATCCGGCATATTGAAAGCATGTCCGATGAAATCGGCCTCGCTGCCAGTGCGGTGGGCGAGTTGGCCCATCAGGTGGCGTCCATCGATCAGGTGCTGGCAGTGATTCGCGGCATTTCCGAGCAGACCAATTTGCTGGCGCTCAACGCGGCCATCGAAGCGGCGCGGGCCGGGGACATGGGGCGTGGGTTTGCGGTCGTCGCGGATGAAGTGCGGACGTTGGCGCGGCGGACGCAGTCGTCGACTGATGAGATTCAGCAGATGATCGGTAGCCTCAAGCAAGGCGCGGAGAACGCGGTGTCGTCGATGCACACTGGGCAAGCTGCGACGGGCACAGGTGTCGAGTCGAGCCAGCGGACCGGGGCGTCATTGACGGCGATTACCGGCCAGGTAGAGCGCATCAGCGACATGAACCATCAGGTGGCGGCGGCGACGGAAGAGCAGTCGGCGGTGACGGAAGAGATTAACCGGAACGTGCAGGGGATTTCTGATCTGGCCCGTGCCACCGCTGGGGAGGTCAGGGCTTGCCGTGAGGATTGTCAGACGTTACAGCGGTTGGCCGATGATTTGGCGCGGCAGATGGGCAGTTTCAAACTCACCTGACTGATCGTTCCCACGCTCCGCGTGGGAATGTAGCCCGGGACGCTCCGCGTCCCATTGGAACGCGGAGCGTCCCCTGAGGCATTCCCACGCGGAGCGTGGGAACGATCGGTGACGGGTGTCAGAACCACTCATCCTGCATCGTCAGACACACATCATCCCGAGCCTCAAGAATCGCCAATTCATGGTGACAACCCGGCACTTCCCACGTCAGAAAATACCGCGCCGCCTGCAACTTGCCTCTATAGAAGCTCACATCCGCCACATTCCCTTTGGCCAGCCCTTCCTCAGCGCGAATCGCCTGTTCCAGCCAGCGCCAGCCAATCACCGTGTGCCCAAACACTTTCAGGTACAGCGCCGAGTTCGCCAGGCTGCTATTAACCTTGCCTTGCCCCAAATCCGTCAGCAAACCAATGGTCACGGTTTGCAGGCGCGCCACCAATTTCTCCAACGGCTCACGCAGCGCGGTCAACGATTCATACGCTTGAGCGCGCTCGGCGGTATCGGCAATCAGACGGATTAATTGCTTGAGCCCCGCACCACCGTTCTGCGCCAGTTTGCGGCCCAGCAAATCCAGCGATTGAATACCGTGAGTCCCTTCATGAATCGGGTTCAAACGGTTGTCGCGGTAATACTGCTCCACCGGGTATTCGCGGGTGTAGCCATGGCCGCCGAGAATCTGGATCGCCAGTTCGTTGGCCTTCAGGCAAAACTCCGACGGCCAGGATTTGACAATCGGCGTGAGCAAATCCAGCAGTTCGTGGGCCTGTTTGCGCTCGGCTTCAGTCTCAAGCGTCGTGGTGTCGTCAAACAACCGTGCCGCGTACAACCCAAGGTCGAACGAGCCTTCGACGTACGCTTTCTGGGTCAGCAACATGCGTTTGACGTCGGCGTGCTGAATGATCGCCACCGGTGCAGTGTTCGGATCCTTGCTGTCCGGCACGCGACCTTGCGGACGCTCGCGGGCGTACTCCAGGGAATACAGGTAACCGGCGTAACCGAGCATCACCGCGCCCATGCCGACGCCGATCCGCGCCTCGTTCATCATCTGGAACATGTAGCTCAAGCCATGATGAGGCTTGCCCACCAGGTAGCCGACACACTTGCCGTTGTCGCCGAAGTTCAGCGCGGTGGAGGTGGTGCCGCGCCAGCCCATCTTGTGGAACAAGCCAGCCAGCAGCACGTCGTTGCGCTTGCCCAGACTGCCGTCATCGTTGACCAGAAACTTGGGCGCGATGAACAGCGAAATACCCTTCACCCCTGCCGGTGCGTCCGGCAATTTCGCCAGCACCATGTGCACGATGTTTTCCGACAGCGGGTGATCACCGCCGGAGATGAAGATCTTGTTGCCCTTGAGTCGATACGTGCCGTCAGACGCAGGCTCTGCTCGGGTACGAATATCCGATAGCGACGAGCCGGCATGTGGCTCGGTCAGCGCCATGGTGCCGAAGAAGCGTCCGTCGATCATCGGTTGCAGGAAGCGCTGTTTCTGCTCCTCGGTGCCGAAACTTTCGATCAGGTTCGCCGCGCCCATGGTCAGGAACGGATAAGAGGTCGACGCCGCGTTGGCCGACTGAAAATGCGCGAAGCAGGCCTGGGACAACAGCGTAGGAAGTTGCATCCCGCCCGCGTCGAAACTGCGTGCGGCGTTGAGGAAACCGGCTTCGAGGAAGGCGTCCACCGCTGGTTTCACTTCCGGAATCAGAATCGCCTGACCGTCCTCATAGCGCGGTTCGTTCTCGTCGCCCTTGCGGTTATGCGGAGCGAAGAACTTCTCGGCGATGTTGCGGGCGGTGCCGATGGCGGCGTCGAAGGTCTCGCGGTTGTGCTCGGCGAAACGCTCACGCTGGGTCAGGCCCTCGGCATCAAGGACTTCATACAGCTCGAAAGCCAGATTGCGGGAACTGAGCAACGTCTCGGACATGGCGGCCTACCTTTTTTTGGAATGGACCGAGTCTAGGCGTGGGAAGGGCGGGGTGAACAGGATGATTGATGAGCGTGATGGTAGATCAGAGCAGCGACTTACCAGACACCCCAAAACAAATGTGGGAGCGGGCTT
The DNA here is from genome assembly GCF_900187425.1 of Pseudomonas sp. Irchel s3h14. GTDB lineage: Bacteria > Pseudomonadota > Gammaproteobacteria > Pseudomonadales > Pseudomonadaceae > Aquipseudomonas. The sequence continues at coordinate 299,126 of NZ_FYDJ01000002.1, read as the reverse complement.
GCTCGCGAAGGCGGAGTGTCAGTCGACATCAACATTGACTGTTACACCGCCTTCGCGAGCAAGCCCGCTCCCACAGGGGATTTTGCAAACCAGGCACCTGTTGCAGGCGCCCGGTCTTGTTGCGGTTTAGCCGATAGTCATCAGGCTGGCATTACCACCCGCAGCAGCAGTGTTAACGCTCAACGCCCGCTCGATCACCAGGCGCTCCAACGCAATGTTGGTTTCGCCTTGCGACAAGCCATGAACCCCAACAATCGCACCGGCACGCTTGGCCACTTGCTGGCAGACCGCACGCAGCTGATCGGAATGGCCGTGATGCAGAACCGCATCAAACAGCACTTCGTCCTTGCTCCAGTCGGAAACCAGCTTGATCTTCGCCTGAACTTCCTTCGACAGACGTGCGAACAACGCCTTGGTCAATTCAGCTTCCGGCCATACCGCCGAACCGCCGACGGCCAATACCGCCGCCAGTTGCGTCAGCAGATCACCTTCGACTTCCGCCAGGCACAGCACGTGTTCGCGCGGCAGGATGGCGTAGCTGTTGCGCTCGCCGGTCGGGCCCGCCAGAACACGGGTGATCCCGCTTTGCGATTGCGCCGCGAACTGCACGCACAGGGTGTTCAGGTCGGCAAACTTGTTGCTGTCAGCCCAGGCTTGCAGAGCCTTCAGCGGTTTGCTCATGGCATCACGCAGACGAACGTCCGGTGCTGCGATGGCGTCACCGCGAGCGAAGGATTGTTCGATCGCATCGGTAGGACGCGTCGACAGCAGACGGTACAGGTACAACGGACCACCGGCCTTCGGACCGGTGCCCGACAGGCCTTCGCCACCGAACGGCTGCACGCCGACAACAGCACCCACGATGTTGCGGTTCACGTAGACGTTACCGGCGTTGACGTTGTCGATCACCTTGGCGATGGTCTCGTCGATGCGGGTGTGCACGCCCAACGTCAGGCCGTAGCCGGAAGCATTGATCTGACCGATCAACTGATCGATGTCTTTGCGCTTGTAGCGAACCACGTGCAGCACCGGGCCGAAGATCTCACGTTGCAGCTCGTCGAAGCTTTCCAGTTCGATCAACGTCGGCATCACGAAGGTGCCGCGTTTGACTTCTTCGGTATTGGCGATTGCCACCTGGTACACGCTGCGACCTTTGTCACGCATGGCCTGGATGTGCTTCTCGATGCCGGCCTTGGCTTCGGCGTCGATCACCGGGCCGATGTCTACGGACAGGCGCTCTGGATTGCCGAGACGGCATTCAGCCATGGCACCTTTAAGCATTTCGATGACGCGGTCAGCGGAATCTTCCTGCAGGCACAGCACTCGCAGTGCCGAGCAACGTTGACCAGCACTGTCGAAAGCCGACGACACCACGTCGATCACAACTTGTTCGGTTAGTGCCGAAGAGTCGACGATCATCGCGTTCTGGCCACCGGTTTCGGCGATCAGTGGGATCGGACGGCCTTGAGCATCCAGACGACCCGCGACGTTGCGTTGAAGCAAACGAGCGACTTCGGTGGAACCGGTGAACATCACGCCTTTGACCCGATCGTCACCGACCAGACGCGCGCCAACGGTTTCGCCACGGCCCGGCAGCAATTGCAGCACGCCTTCCGGAATCCCGGCTTCGAGCAGCAAGCGCACGGCTTGAGCCGCCACCAGCGGGGTTTGTTCTGCAGGCTTGGCCAGTACCGGGTTACCGGCGGCCAGTGCCGCAGCGACTTGGCCGCTGAAGATTGCCAGCGGGAAGTTCCACGGGCTGATGCAGACCACCGGGCCCAATGGGCGGTGGGCGTCGTTGGTGAAATCGTTGCGCGCCTGCACTGCGTAATAACGCAGGAAGTCCACAGCTTCACGCACTTCGGCGATGGCGTTGGCGAAGGTCTTGCCGGCTTCGCGAGCCAGCAGGCCCATCAGCGGCTGGATCTCGCCTTCCATCAAATCGGCGGCACGTTCCAGAATCGCGGCGCGTTCGGCGGGCGGGGTGGCCTGCCAGATCGGCGCAGCGTTCAGGGCGCACTGGATCGCGTTGTCGACGTCTTCGACGGTCGCTTCCTGTACGTGGCCGACCACGTCACGCAGATCGGACGGGTTCAGAACCGGTGCAGGGGTTTCGGTGCTGGAGGCGCAACCGAGCATTGGCGCGGCTTTCCAGTGGTTGTGAGCAGTGGCCAGCAGGGCGCAGGACAGGGAAGCCAGACGATGTTCGTTGGCCATGTCGATGCCGCTGGAGTTGGCGCGCTCGGCGCCATAAAGATCACGCGGCAGCGGAATACGCGGGTGCGGCAGGCCGAAGCCGCCTTCCAGCGTCGCCATCTGCTCGATGCTGGCCACTGGATCGGCCACCAGCTCCTGAATCGAAATAGATTGGTCGGCGATGCGGTTGACGAACGAGGTGTTCGCACCGTTTTCCAGCAGACGACGTACCAGGTACGCCAACAGCGTTTCGTGAGTGCCGACCGGTGCGTACACGCGGCACGGACGGTTCAGCTTGCCTTCGGAAACTTTACCTACAACCTGTTCGTACAGCGGTTCGCCCATGCCGTGCAGGCATTGGAACTCGTACTGGCCGGGGTAATAGTTCTGACCAGCGATGTGGTAGATGGCCGACAGGGTGTGGGCGTTGTGCGTGGCGAACTGCGGGTAGATGACTTCTGGTACCGACAGCAGTTTGCGGGCGCAGGCGATGTAGGAAACGTCGGTGTACACCTTGCGGGTGTAGACCGGATAGCCTTCCAGGCCTTCGACTTGGGCGCGCTTGATTTCGCTGTCCCAGTACGCGCCTTTTACCAGGCGGATCATCAGGCGATGACGGCTGCGGCGAGCCAGGTCGATCACGTAGTCGATCACATACGGGCAACGCTTTTGATAAGCCTGGATCACGAAACCGATGCCGTTCCAGCCAGTCAGTTGCGGCTCGAAGCACAGGCGCTCCAGCAGATCCAGCGACAACTCGAGGCGGTCAGCTTCTTCGGCGTCGATGTTCAGGCCGATGTCGTATTGCTTGGCCAGCAGGGTCAGCGACAGCAGGCGCGGGTACAACTCGTCCATCACACGCTCGTACTGCGCACGGCTATAACGCGGGTGCAGTGCCGAGAGCTTGATCGAAATGCCCGGGCCTTCATAAATCCCACGACCGTGGGACGCTTTGCCGATCGAGTGGATGGCTTGTTCGTACGAGGCCAGGTACTTCTGGGCGTCGTGCTCGGTGAGTGCGGCTTCACCCAGCATGTCGTAGGAATAGCGGAAACCTTTGGCTTCGAACTTGCTGGCGTTGGCCAGGGCTTCGGCGATGGTTTCGCCGGTCACGAACTGCTCGCCCATCAGGCGCATGGCCATGTCGACGCCCTTGCGGATCATCGGCTCGCCACTCTTGCCGATGATGCGGCTCAAGGACGAAGTCAGGCCGGCTTCGTTGTGGGTGGCGACCAGTTTGCCGGTCAGCAGCAAGCCCCAGGTGGCGGCGTTGACGAACAGCGACGGGCTGTTGCCCAGGTGCGGGTGCCAGTTGCCGGTGCTGATTTTGTCGCGAATCAGTGCGTCACGCGTGCCTTTGTCCGGGATGCGCAGCAGCGCTTCGGCCAGGCACATCAGTGCCACGCCTTCCTGGGAGGACAGGGAAAATTCCTGCAACAGGCCCTGAACAATCCCGGCGCGGCCGCCGGCGCTCTTCTGATTGCGCAGTTTTTCGGCAATCGAGGCGGCGAGCTTGTTGGTGGCTTCAGCCATGGCGAGCGGCAGGCGAGCTTGCTCGATCAGCATCGGCACCACTTCCGGCTCAGGGCGACGGTAAGCAGCGGTGATCGAAGCGCGCAGAACCGATTGCGGCAGGATGCTTTCGGCGAATTCCAGGAAGCACTGATGCGCGTGATCGACGTGGATCTCGCCCGTTTCGTCAACTTCCTTGCCGTTCAAACCGCTCAGCTCGGTCAGGGTTGCACCACCCTCGAGTTTTTCCAGGTAATTGAAAATTGCCTGCTTGATCAGCCAGTGCGGCGTGCGATCAATCGAAGTCGCGGCAGCCTTGAGGCGCTCGCGGGTCGGGTCGTCAAGTTTGACCCCAAGGGTGGTGGTAGCCATATTTTTATCCTCATGTTTGCCACGACCGCGTGGCATCAGCTGGCGGCAAGATTAGCTGTGCAACCGTCGAGGTGCAACCGGGTGCAACCCTTTTTTTGTCGGAATAATACGCAGCTCGTCAGGAATTAAATTCCGGTACGAACGTACCGCTCCTGCTTGGTGCTTTTACTTCTAGCAAACCGATGGAACTGCCCTAAAAGGGAGCAAAAACAGGTGTTTTTCAGATAAATCCGACTAGGTGCAACTTATTCTCACGAAACTGGTTGCACCTTATTTGCTTTGTTGAATAGCATTCGCGCCCAAGGTGCAACCGGTCAAAAAGACAGGTGCGCCGGCTGATGGCTTTCCTGGGGAAACATCAGTCATAAATGCGCGGGATCCCGAATCGTCTGTCAAACGTAATCGTTTGCGAGCGGTTCACCAGCCGCCGCTACATAAAAACAATGCCAGGGCGACACTTAATGAGCGTAAGCAATCCAACCTTGATCACATTCGTGATCTACATCGCAGCAATGGTGTTGATCGGCTTCATGGCCTATCGCTCCACCAACAACCTTTCTGATTACATTCTGGGCGGTCGCAGCCTGGGCAGCGTCGTGACTGCATTGTCCGCCGGCGCCTCCGACATGAGCGGCTGGTTGTTGATGGGCCTGCCGGGCGCTATCTACATGTCCGGTCTGTCCGAAAGCTGGATCGCCATCGGCCTGATCGTCGGTGCTTACCTGAACTGGCTGTTCGTCGCCGGCCGTCTGCGCGTGCAGACCGAGCACAACGGCGATGCGCTGACCCTGCCGGATTACTTCTCCAGCCGTTTCGAAGACAAAAGCGGCCTTCTGCGGATCATCTCCGCGGTCGTGATCCTGGTGTTCTTCACCATCTACTGCGCATCCGGCATCGTGGCCGGCGCCCGTCTGTTTGAAAGCACCTTCGGCATGTCCTACGAGACGGCGCTGTGGGCCGGTGCTGCGGCGACGATTGCCTACACCTTCGTCGGTGGTTTCCTGGCAGTGAGCTGGACTGACACCGTACAAGCTACGTTGATGATCTTCGCCCTGTTGCTGACGCCGATCATCGTGCTGCTGGCCACTGGCGGCATCGACACCACGTTCCTGGCCATCGAAGCGCAAGACCCAAGCAACTTCGACATGCTGAAAAACACCACCTTCATCGGCATCATCTCGTTGTTGGGCTGGGGCCTGGGCTACTTCGGCCAGCCGCACATCCTGGCGCGTTTCATGGCGGCGGATTCGGTCAAGTCGATCGCTAACGCTCGCCGCATCTCCATGACCTGGATGATCCTGTGCCTGGGCGGCACCGTGGCTGTAGGCTTCTTCGGTATTGCCTACTTCTCGGCAAACCCTGCCGTGGCAATGCCGGTTTCTGATAACCACGAACGTGTGTTCATCGAACTGGCCAAAATCCTGTTCAACCCATGGGTTGCTGGCATACTGCTGTCGGCCATTCTGGCTGCCGTCATGAGTACCCTGAGCTGCCAATTGCTGGTGTGCTCGAGCGCCCTGACCGAAGACTTCTACAAAACCTTCCTGCGTAAAACCGCCTCCCAGGTAGAACTGGTCTGGGTCGGTCGTGCCATGGTTTTGCTGGTTGCCCTGATTGCTATCGCATTGGCCGCTAACCCGGAAAACCGCGTATTGGGTCTGGTCAGCTACGCTTGGGCCGGTTTCGGCGCTGCGTTCGGTCCGGTTGTCCTGATCTCCGTGATCTGGAAAGACATGACCCGCGACGGCGCACTGGCCGGCATCCTGGTCGGCGCAATCACCGTGATCGTCTGGAAACACTTCGAACTGCTGGGCCTGTACGAAATCATCCCTGGTTTCATCTTCGCCAGCCTGGCGATCTACATCGTCAGCAAACTGGGCGAGCCTACTAAAGGCATGCTTCAGCGCTTCGCCGCTGCCGAGGCAGATTTCCGCCTGAACAAGTGATGGGAATGAGCTGATGCTCTGACCTTTCGCCGAACATGAAAACGGCCTGCTTCCATTTGGAGGCGGGCCGTTTTTTTATGGCGCAGATCTTGTGGTATCGAAGTTCTAATGTGGGAGCGGGCTTGCTCGCGAATGCGGTGGGTCATTCGGCATTAATGTTGACTGACACACCGCATTCGCGAGCAAGCCCGCTCCCACATTTGTCCGGGGGTGCTTCTGACAGGAATGTCTGTAGCCAAACACACTGATTGTTGAAGGAGAAATCCCTAAAAAAGCAGGACAAATCTGATTTCCCTGTCCCTCCATCAATGCCCCATGTCGCTCATGCAGAATCGCCCGCCTTCATTCTGCAGAGACACATCGGATGTTCGCTCCTGCCAATCAACCGCGTTTCACGTTGACGATCGACGGCGTCCAGAATGAACTCAAGGTACTTGAGTTCACGGGCAAGGAAGCCATCAGCCAGCCCTACCGTTTTGACCTGGAACTGGTCAGCGAACGGCCCGACATAGAGCTTGAAAACCTGCTGCATCGTCAGGCGTTTCTGAGTTTTGATGCACAGGGTTCCGGCATTCATGGTCAGATATTTCGCGTCGGCCAAAGCGATTCCGGACAACGCCTGACGGGTTACCAAATCAGTCTCGTGCCGCGTCTGGCCTACCTCGGTCAGCGCATCAATCAGCGGATCTTCCAGCACAAAAGCGTGCCGACGATCGTCGCGCAAATCCTCAAGGACCACGGCATCCAGCGCGATGCTTTCGAGTTTCGGCTCGGCAGCGACTACTCCCCTCGTGAGTACTGCGTGCAATACGCCGAAAGCGATCTGGCGTTCATTCAGCGGCTGTGTGCCGAGATCGGTATTCACTACCACTTTCAGCACAGCCTCGATGGACACCTGTTGGTGTTTGGTGATGACCAGACGGTTTTCCCTCGTCTGCCCGAGCCGACGCTATACCTGCCGGGCAGCGGAATGGCGGCGGATGCACCGGCCATCAAACGTTTCAACGTGCGACTGGAAACCCGGACGACAGCCGTAACCCGTCGCGACTACGACTTCCAGAAGCCTCGCCTGCAACTTGAAAGCAGCCTCGACAGTGAACTGCGACCGGTGCTCGAGGATTACCACTTTCCTGGTCAATTCACCGACCGCGAACACGGCAAGCATCTGGCCCAGCGGGCACTCGAACGCCACAACGCCGACTTCCGTCAGGCCGAAGGTCGTGGCGACGAATCGGCGTTGGTCAGCGGGCATTTCCTGCACCTGGCCGAGCATCCGCGTCAGGCATGGAATGACCTGTGGTTGATCACCGAAATCGAACACCGTGGCCGCCAGCCGCAAGTGCTGGAAGAGTCGGTTACCAGCGACGGCCCGGATGATTTCCAGGGCTATCGCAATACCTTTCTGGCAACACCGTGGGACGTTTCGTTTCGCCCACCGCTGGGACCGGAAAAACCACGCATGCTCGGCTATCAACCCGCCGTGGTCACCGGCCCCACCGACAGTGAAATCCATTGTGACGAGTTCGGTCGGGTCAAGGTTCAGCTCGCCTGGGATCGTGACGGTCAGCTCGATGAACACTCCAGTTGCTGGCTGCGCGTCGCCACCGGCTGGGCGCACGACCGTTATGGCAGCGTGATGATCCCGCGAGTCGGCATGGAAGTGCTGGTGGGATTCGTCGACGCCGATGCCGACAAACCGCTGGTGATGGGTTGCCTGCCAAACGCCGCAACCCCGGTGCCGCTCGATCTACCCGCCGACAAAACCCGCAGCATTTTCCGCAGCCAGAGCAGTCCCGGTGGCGGCGGTTACAACGAATTGCGCATCGAGGATCGCAAAGGCGCCGAGGAAATCTACCTGCGCGCCCAGCGAAACTGGACTCAGCACGTGCTGAATGATCAACAGGTGCAGGTCGATAACGCCCGCAGCATCGTCGTCAGCGGCACCGCTCGCCATGAGGTGAAGGCTGACGAGCAACGCATCACCCACGGCCAGCGCCAGACCGAAGTGAAGCTGGACGATCACTTGGTGGTCGTGGGTGACCGACACATTCGCGTGACCAGCCAGGCGCTGAATGCCAGTCAGCAATTCCATGTCAGCGCCGGTCAGCAAGTGGTGATCGACGGCGGGGGCAGCGCGACGATTCAGGCGGGCGGGCAGTGGATCAACATTGGGCCGGGCGGGATTTTCAGCAGCGTGCCGATTCAGGTCGGTGGTGCGTTGATGCCGGCCATGGCGGCTGCGCCCGTGTCGCCGGATACGCCGTTGCAACTCGTCGCCGCCCCGGCAGCATTGCTGAGTGCCGCACAGATTCTGAGCCTGAAAAGCGACGCGCCGTTCTGTGAGGAATGTGAGCGCTGCAAGGACGGTGTCTGTGCAGCCTGATCGCATGTCACCTCATGACTGGCTGGAGCACCAACCGCTCAAGCCTTCCGAGCAGTTGTTCGCGGTTTTCAGCAACGCGAGCGCCGCTGAACCGTTTAAAACCTGGCAGCGTTCGATCTCCGCTCAAGCACCCAGTCCGATCTGGGCCGACACCGCTTACGCCGAGTGGGAACCGGTAATGCCCTATGTCGGAATCGTCGCTGCTGGCAGTGAGTTTCTGGAGTGGGTTGCCAACACCGAGTCTCGCGACTGGGGTTGGCTGGCCGTGTCTGGCGCGACTCAAGAAGTGCTGGTCGAACATCTACGCAGCCTCACTCAAGTTCTTTTGCCCAACGGCAACGCAGTGTTTTTTCGCTTTTGGGATGGGCGTTATTTGCTGTCGATCCTTCAGTCTGCCGAGGTTAACGCTACGCAGTTAATGCCTGTGATCGGGCGGTGTTTGATCAATGGCCAATCACTCGAAATTGGTGGCCAAGCGCTGAACAGTTCCCGGGTTTTTCCGTGGTGGGAAGTTTCCGAACCACTGTTAAAACACCTCGATACCGAGTTCGCAACAACCCGAATAAGCAACTTGCTGAAGTGGTTGAGCGAGGAACGCCCTGACCTTTACGAGGCGTTTTCCGAAAGCGTTTTGCGCCACAAGGTTGCGATTTTTCTGCAGACACCGGACCTGCCTCAAGCACCCAAAACAGCCTTGGTGGACTACCTGATGGCGGAGCTGAACTGATGGATCAGATCGTACGCATCGAGCAGGAGCTCGACGGTTTTAAAGACACCCTAAGTTTGTATCGCCAACAACTCGGCGGCTTCCTAAGCAGGAATGCGGACAAGGTCAGCCGAGCCACGGACATGCCGTCGCTGATGGACATGGAGCGGTTGATAAAGCTCGGCAATACGACGATTGCGGTGAGCAGTGGCGACGATGATTTTCTCTCGGGTGTTGCGCAGTGTCCGGAAGGCGGGATTCTGGAGATCGAGAGCAAGTTCGAGTCGGTCTACGACATTCCGTTGGGGAATATTCAGGTCGATGTGATTGCCATTGATGGTGGTAAGAGCACACCGGTCAAGCTCGATGAAAACGGTAAGGGACAGTTCACAGGCACGCCCGGAAAGTTCTATCGCGTGCATGTTCAGAGTGAAGTCACCCCGGATCAAATCAATGATCTTTTTTCCTCTTACGACGGCCTTACCGAAGAGTTGGAAGGCTGGCTGCGCAAAGAGTGGGAAGGTTTCAAACCGCAGTGGTCGCAGCAGTCGGCGTCAGCATCGTTGGCGGCGGTGGGTAATGGAATGCTCGCAGGAAGTTGGGATGCGATTCAGGCTGTTTGGGATGGCATCGGCGAACTCACTGACATTCTGAAAGACCCTAACGCCTTTGCCGAGAAACTGGGTGAAAGCGCAGGAGAACTCGCAAGTCTGGCAGTAAGCGCTCCAGACATGATGGAAAAAGCCATGTTGCTGGCCAGCGACGAAGCGGCGCTGTGTCTGCTGATGCGCACCGCAGTGCTGTGGCTCGAAGCATTGCCACCTTCGCAACTGGCCGGGTCCTCGGCCGAAGCTATTTCCAAAGTCGTGGTTGGTTTGGTCATCGACTTGTTAATTGGCTTGGTGTTGAGCGTGGTCGGGGTTGGCATTGCCTGGCTGATAGTGCGCCTGGCCAAGTACAGCGCGCAGATTTTTCAGGCAGCAATGGGCTTCGTGAAGTCGATGGTCACGATCATCAATAACTTTATGGAGTATGTAGATCGCTACAAGAAAGTCGCCGCGCGCGGTGTTGCTGCGGGACTAAAAAAAGGTCGGATGCAACTTCGCTGGAATGGCCGCAAGAACACCACACTGAAAAAAGACGAACACCACGACAACGTCCCGGATCAGGCGAAAAACCCCAACGGCGACAGCGCCGATTCCGTTGATAAAACCGCCACCAACAAATGCCCGGTATCGATGGTCACCGGCGAAGAACTGCTGACCCTCACCGACGGTTCGCTGGATGGAATCCTGACTTTCGATTTCACCCGGCTCTATCGCACCAGCGCCGCCGAGATCGACATCGGCCTCGGATTCGGCTGGAGTCACAGTCTCGCGCATCGTCTGGAAATCGACGGCGAGACCGTCATCTGGATCGACCACGAAAACCGGCGCACCACGTTCCCGCTGCCAAACAGTGAACGCCCGGCGATCCACAACAGCCTCTCGCGGGCAGCGATTTATCTCGGCGATAAACCCGAAGAACTGATCCTCGCCCAGTCGGGTGACGACACGCGTTTCTATCACTTCCACAACGGTCGACTGGCGGCCATCAGCGACGGTTACGACAACCGTCTGCGCATCACCCGCGACCGACAAGACCGCATCAAACGCCTCGACAATGGCGCCGGCCGTGCCTTGCGATTGCGCTATGACCGCAGCCATTTGGTCGCCGTCGACTATCAGGTTTTTGTCCCGGCCCAGACCCTCGACGAGGCCTGGCACACCGAGCAGACACTGGTCAATTACAGCTACGACGAACGCGATCAACTGATCGAAGCCACCAACGCCGCCGGCGAAAGCGAACGCTACGACTACGACGATCAGCACGTCATCCTGCAGCGGCAATTGACCGGTGGGGCGAGTTTCTTCTGGGAGTGGGAAAGGTACGGTAAGGCGGCCCGATGCATCCGCCACTGGGCATCGTTTGCGCAGATGGACGCGCGTTATGTCTGGGACGACGAGGGTAGTGTCACCGTCCAGAACATCGATGGCAGTGAAGAAGTTTACGTCCATGACGACCGGGCGCGGCTGGTGCGCAAGGTCGAGTTGGACGGCGGCGAGCACCTCAAGGCTTACGACGACAACGGTCGGCTGATTGCCGAACAGGATCCGTTAGGCGCTGTCACCGAATACCGTTATGACGAAGTCGGACGACTTATCGCGCTGATTCCGCCAGAAGACGAACCGGCGACCTACGAGTATCGCAACGGTTTCCTGCACGCACGGTTTCGCGGCAAAGCCGTTTGGAAATATCAGCGCAACGCCCAGGGTGACATCACCGAAGCGACCGATCCTGACGGTCATGTCAGCCACTATCACTACGACGAAAAAGGTCAGCTGCTGTCGATCCGTTACCCGGACAACAGTCGGCATGTGTTCGTCTGGAATGGCTTGGGGCAGTTGGTTGAGGAAACGCTGCCGGAGGGTGGTGTGCGGCGGTTTTCCTACGACGCGCTGGGGCGGCAGATTACTCGTCAGGACGAACACGGTGCCGTTACCCAGTACCAATGGGATGCCGTCGGCCGACTGATCCAGACGACGCTGCCTACCGGCGCCAGCCGCGCGTTCAGCTACAACGCCTACGGAAAAATCACCGCCGAACGCGATGAACTGAATCGCATCACCCGCTACGAATACTTCGACGACCTGCATCTGGTCAGCCGCCGCATCAATGCCGACGGCACCCAACTGAAGTACCGCTACGACAACGCCCAGCTGTTACTCACGGAAATCGAAAACGAATCCGGCGAAACATATCAGCTGGACTACACGCCGAACGGCCTGATCCGACAGGAAACCGGCTTCGACGGCCAACGCACGGCGTACGCCTACGACCTCAACGGCCAGCTGCTGGAGAAAACCGAGTTCGGCGATGACGGCTCGCAGCTGATCACGGCGTATGAGCGGGACTCTACGGGAAGGTTGCTGGTCAAAACCCTGCCCGACGGCATCAAGGTTCAATACCGCTACGACAGCCTAGGCCGGTTGGTCAGCGTCGACGACGGCCACGACCATCCGCTGGAGTTCGAATACGACCAGCAAGACCGCCTGATCAGCGAACACCAAGGCTGGGGCACGCTGCGTTATGGCTACGACGCCTGCGGCCAACTCCATCGCCTGCGCCTGCCGGACGGCAGCAAACTCGACTACCACCACGCCAAGGGCGGCGCGCTGACGGCCATCGACCTCAACGGCGCGCGACTCACGACCCACCAATTCGCCTTCGGTCGCGAGCAGCAACGCCAGCAGGGGCAGTTGCTCAGCGAATATGCCTACGACGATCAGGGCCGATTGAAGGCCCACGCTGTCAGTCAACAGCACCAAACGCTGTATCGCCGCGACTATGCCTACAGCGCCAACGGCAATCTCGACAGCATCGCCGACACCCGCCACGGCCAACGCAATTACCAATACGACCCGCTCAACCGCCTGACCCGCGTCCGCCACACCCGCGACGACCCACCGGAAAGCTTCGCCCACGACCCCGCCGGCAACCTGCTGATGCAGGACCGTCCCGGCGCCGCGACCGTCAAAGGCAACCGCCTGCTCATGCAAGGCGACCGCCATTACGACTACGACGCCTTCGGCAACCTCATCCGCGAACGCCGCGGCACCGGGCAAAAACTCGTCACCGAATACCGCTACGACTGCCAACACCGCTTGGTCGGCGTCACAACCCCTGACGGCTGCAGCGCCAGCTACCGCTACGACGCCTTCAGCCGCCGCATCAGCAAAACCGTCGACGGCAACACCACCGAGTTCTTCTGGCAGGGCGACCACCTCGTCGCCGAAAGCAGCCGCGAGCACTACCGCAGCTACGTCTACGAACCGGGCAGCTTCCGCCCACTGGCCATGCTCGACGGCAAAGGCCCGCGAAAGGCATGCCCGTTCTACTACCAACTCGATCACCTGGGTACGCCCCAGGAACTGACCGATTTCGGTGGTGAGATTGTCTGGTCGGCGAAGTACAACGCCTACGGCAAAGTCACTCGCCTTGCGTTCGGTGGGGGAGAGCAGCTCGATCAGCCGTTGCGGTTTCAGGGGCAGTACTTTGATGCCGAGAGCGGCCTGCATTACAACCGCCATCGGTACTATGATCCGGAGGTTGGACGGTATCTGACGCCGGATCCGATCAAGTTGGCGGGTGGGCTGAACCAGTACCAGTACACGCCGAATCCGACGGGGTGGGTTGATCCGTTGGGGTTGAACTCGACGAACTGTCCACCGCCGAAAAAAAAGAAAAAGGTAGGCTGTCCGTCCCCAGCAGATCCTGATAAGCCAGCCGTAAATCAGGGTGCTCCAACGCTCCCTAAGGCGACTTACCCAGAACCTAAAACAGAGGAAGAAGCCAAGCGTCAGGTATTAAAGTGGGAGAGAGAATATAAAATGCACTCTGTTGAAAAACATGGTCCAGAAATTGACGATAAAGCGTTGAAGCAGCGGTCAATTGATGGTTCTCATCCGACGAAGAAAGGTGTGAGAGGACCGATCAGGCCAAGCTCTCAGTTCAGTAGCTGGATGATGCAATTTCGTGCAATAAGTTACGCCTTGTCCAAAATGCACCGTGATGTACCCGAGCCGACTGGTCATGACGCCGACCGGAACCCTATTGTTAGAATGGAATTGCCCGGCGCAGGGCGTGGATACAAGCCTAATGAAAAAGATCGGGATAATCCTCGTTATATAGAAAATATGGATGGTGCGGAAATTAAATTTGATAAGCGGAATGTGAAAATTCCGTTCACGGCTTTTCCTCGATAGGTGGATTTAAATGTTGACGCATCCATTTGTAAATTTTCCATTTGAGCCTCAGCTTTCTTACATTCTGGCCGGAATCTCAATTTACGATAGAGAAGAAACGCTTGGGGAGGCTTTGTGGGTTTATAATCCTAATAAGCAAGATGAAAGAGAGGAATTAATAAAAAAATTTATAATTCCAGATTTTGACTATTTAACCTACAGACATAGATTTTTAGTTTTTAAGATGCTAGAGGAAGTTTTGCAGCAATCAGATTTTGATTTTTCTAAGCAGTTTGAAAGTGATCACGATGATCCCCGGATACTCGCCTGGGATGAAACCGAAATAGAAAATCCACGTGGCTTTTTTGAAGACATATATAGATTGGCAAGAGACGAGTGGAAAGACGACCTTCATAAGGCCAGTCTTGAAGACCAATCAACCTGGTAAGGCTTGTTATCCCTGAGGTGGATAGATTTTATGACCGCTTCGCGCTCAATCGCGGGCAAGCCACGCTCCCACAGGACGGTGGCGATCTGTAGGAGCGAGGCTTGCCCGCGAAGGCGGTCTTACAGGCAGCGAAATTTCTGGGCAAGGTCGTCGGAAGTTTCCTTCAAGTTGTAGCGGTTTTCATGAACTGGTGCGCAACGGACCTCATCGATAGTCTTTTAGCTGTCTCTGCAAATTCAGTGACAGGGCGTGGAAGCCCTTCTATCGTTAGGCGCGTCAAGCGCCACCAGTTCGGCGTGTTTTATCGTCTGTGTTTTATGGTGGCTGTGCGCGGGGCGCTTTCGAGTGCGCCGGGTGCCTAACGTCTCGGTCTTCCACACCTGCGTACAGCCGCCACCCATTGCGTGGAAGCGATTTCTGGCGGCGTCAATCCATACGTTAGGACTAAAATCGATGAAAACACTTCACCCCGATCCACCCTATGAGAAACCAACCCCCCATCCCCAAAGCCGCTTCATGGCGCTCACCAGCAATTGCGACGACATGCCAACCCTGTTCGTCGACACCCAAGCGCCGCTGGATGTTTTGTATGACGCTGCCAACTACCGAATTCGCGCCGTCACCCAAGTGATGGAAAACTTGTCCATGCGTGGTTCGATCGAGTGTCAGTCCTTCATTCTTAGTGATTTTGCTTTGCTCTGTGCCATTCCGTTGCGGGATGGGTGTGATGTGCTGGATGTTCTTGGGCGGCGGTTGCGGGCGCGGTCTTCGGAGTAGGGCCGGGGGCTTTCGCTGATGCTGTTCAGTTAAGTTGATACGCACGTTTTTGTAGCAGCTGGCGAAGCCTGCGTCCGGCTGCGCAGCAGTCGTAAACCCTGCTTGCACGGTGTGTCTGAAAAATCGCGAGTGCTGATTTTACGACTGCTGCGCAGCCGAACGCAGGCTTCGCCAGCTGCTACAGATCGTGTTGCGGCCTAGCTGAGGTGTGTTTTTCCCTTTATGAGTGCTGCAACTGCCCGCTCGGCTGTGAGGTCCTGACGTTCGCCGCCGTACAAGGTAAACTTCCCGCCCTTCGCAGGAGCAGCCATGAATTATCGTCACGCCTTCCATGCCGGCAATCACGCCGATGTGTTCAAACACCTGACTTTGACCCGCATCATCGCCTTGATGTCGCGCAAGGAGCAGCCGTTTGCCTATCTCGACACTCACGCCGGCATTGGTCTGTATGACCTGCAGGGTGATCAGGCGAGCCGTACCGGTGAGTACCTGGAAGGTATTGCGCGTTTGTGGGATCAGCCGGATCTGCCGGCGTTGACCGCGGATTACATGAAGGTGCTGCACGACATGAACCCGGATGGCCAGTTGCGCTATTACCCGGGGTCGCCGGAGTTGGCGCGACGCCTGACGCGGCCGCAGGATCGGGTGATGCTTAACGAGAAGCACCCGGAAGACGGTGTGTTGCTCAAGGACAACATGGCGGGCGACCGTCGGGTGAAGGTTCACTTGGGCGAAGGTTGGCATGTGCCGCGTGCGATGTTGCCGGTGCAGGAGAAGCGGGCGGTGATGTTGATTGATCCGCCGTTCGAGCAGCTGGATGAGATGCAGCGTTGTGCGGCGTCGCTGAAAGAGGCGATTGGCCGGATGCGGCAAACCGTGGCGGCGATCTGGTACCCGGTGAAGGACCAGCGCATGTTGCGTCGTTTTTATCAGGATCTGGCGGGCACGGGCGCGCCGAAGTTGTTGCGGGTCGAGTTGCTGGTGCATCCGCTGGATACGCCGAACAGTCTGAATGGCTCGGGGCTGGCGATTGCGAATCCGCCGTGGGGTCTGGAAGAGGAATTGCGTGAGTTGCTGCCGTGGTTGTCCAAGAAGTTGGGGCAGACTCAGGGTGGGTGGCAGATGGATTGGTTGATCGCCGAGAGTTGATCGATCGTTCCCACGCTCTGCGTGGGAATGCAGCCCGGGACGCTCCGCGTCCCTGCCGAAGCGGACGCAGAGCGTCCATTGAGGCATTCCCACGCAGAGCGTGGGAACGATCAGTGCGGTGTCAGATCGGGCAAGTCACGCCTGTACCGCCAATCCCGCAATACCCTTCAGGGTTTTTCGCCAGGTACTGCTGGTGATAAGCCTCGGCAAAGTAGACCGTCGGGGCTTCGTCGATTTCAGTGGTGATGGTGCCTTTGCCGGCCTTGGTCAACTCGGCCTGGAACACTTGCTCGCTGTGCTTGGCGGCTGCCAACTGAGTTGGATTGGTGGCGTAGATTACCGAGCGGTACTGCGTGCCGATGTCATTGCCCTGGCGCATGCCCTGAGTAGGGTTGTGCAATTCCCAGAACATTTTCAGCAGCTCTTCGTAGCTGACTTTTGCCGGCTCGTAGACCACCAGTACCACTTCGCTGTGGCCGGTCAGGCCCGAGCAGACTTCTTCATATGTCGGGTTCGGCGTAAAGCCGCCGGCGTAACCCACCGCCGTACTGACCACGCCATCGCGCTGCCAGAACTTGCGCTCTGCGCCCCAGAAGCAACCGAGGCCGAAGATCGCGAAATCCACGTCCATCGCGAACGGGCCCAGCAGCGGGGCGTCGTGGACGAAGTGTTTTTCCGGCACGGTCATTGGGGTTTCACGGCCAGGCAGAGCTTGTTCTTTAGTCGGGAGCACGTTTTTGTTCACCAGAATTTCCGAGCGCAAGACCATGATCAGTCCCCTCAGTCAGGTTGAGATGTAAATAAACAGACTGCCAGTGTGCCCAATGATGCCAAGTTAATCACTACCCCTGTGGGAGCGGGCTTGCTCGCGAAGGCGGTGTGTCAGGCAACAATGATGTCGACGGTCACGCCGCTTTCGTCGGAACGCCGCCCGGACCAAGCCCGCTCCCACAGGGTTTTGTGCAATGACTGAAGAATGTCAGGCGATCGGGCCACGCGGATAGCGCTTGAGCTTTTCGATCAGCTCGGTGCCCGGAATCGGCCGGTCGAACAGGTAGCCCTGGCCGACGTCGCAGCGGTGACGGCGCAGGAACGCCAACTGCTCGGCGGTTTCGATGCCTTCAGCCACGACCTTGAGTTTCAGGTTGTGGGCCATGGCGATCACCGCGGAGGTGATTTCCATGTCGTCCTGGTTGTCGGGGATTTCGTGGATGAAGCTTCGATCAATCTTAATGATGTCGATCGGGAATTTTTTCAAGTAACTGAGCGACGAGTAACCGGTGCCGAAGTCATCCATGGCCAGGGTCAGGCCCAGGCGCTTGAGCTGATCGAGCTGCAAGTGGGTGTCTTCGGTGGCTTCCAGCAGCAGGCCTTCAGTGAGTTCAAGTTCCAGCAGGTTTGCCGGCAGCGCTTCTTCTTTGAGGATGTTGGCGATGGACGACACCAGGTCCGGATCGGAGAACTGCTTGGGCGACAGGTTGATTGCCACCTGAAGATTGCCCAGGCCAGCGGCGGTCAGGTCTTTGCTCATGCGGCAGGCCTGGCGGGCGATCCATTTACCAATCGGAATGATCAGGCCGGTTTCTTCGGCGACGCTGATGAACTGGTCCGGGCGGATCATGCCTTTTTCCGGGTGGTTCCAGCGCAGCAGCGCTTCCATCCCCAACAGGCGACCGCTGCGCAGGCAGAGCTTGGGCTGGTAGAACACGTCCAGCTCGTTCTGGGTCAGGGCGCGGCGCAGGTTGTTTTCGACGAACAGTTTGTAGCTGGCCTCGGCGTTCAGCGCTTCGGTGAACACCTGGACCTGATGTTTGCCGTTGGCCTTGGCCTTGTGCAGCGCGAGGCCGGCGTTGCGCATCAGGGTTTGCGGGTCGCGACCGTGCAACGGCGCGCAGGCCAGGCCCACGGAGCCGGTGACGCTGATCAGCTGGTTGTCGACGAACATCGGCTTGTCGAGGGTCGCCAGCAATTGATTGGCGATCTGTTGCCCCGCACGCAGGTCGGTGTCGTCCAGCAGCACGGCGAATTCGTTACTGGCGAACCGCGCCAGGCTACCGCTCGGGCTCAGGCTGTTGCGCAGGCGTCGGGCCAGGCTGATCAGCAGTTTGTCGCCGGTCTGGTGGCCGAGGCTGTCGTTGATCCGCTTGAAGTTGTCGATGTCCACCAGCAACAAGCTGATCGGGGTATCGCTGTCTCGGGCGAAACGTTCATCGAGGTTGCGGATGAATGCCGGGCGGTTGCCGAGGTTGGTCAGGTTATCGGTATACGCCAGACGCTCGATACGCTGCTGAGCGAGCTTGGTCTGGGTGATGTCTTCGTAAATGCCGATGTAATGCGTCAGCTCGCGGTTGTCGCCGTAGACCTTGGAAATCGACAACTGGCCCCAGTAGGGTTCGAGGTTTTTGCGGCGGCTTTTGAACTCACCCTGCCAGCTGTTGCTCTTGGCCAGCGCCGAGTGCGCGTCGAACAGCAGCTCGCTGAGGTTTTCCAGTGCCGGCAGTTCCGACAGCCGCTGGCCGTGGACTTCTTCGGTGGTGTACTGGGTGATCGCCGTGAAGCTCGGGTTGACGTATTCCACCACGCCATCGCAATTGACCAGCAAAAAGGCGTTGGCGCTTTGCTCTACCGCACGCTGGAACAGGTGCAGGGCGCTGGTGGCGGTGCGGCGGTTGTGGTTGTTGATGACTTGGGCAAACTGATCCGCCAACTCGCCGGCGAAAGCAATTTCGTCCGATTGCCAGGCGCGGGTCATACCGGTCTGTTCCAGGCAGAGTACGCCGACCACTTGGCCATCGACGCGGATGCTGGCGTCGAGCATCGCATTCACATCGCGTGGGCGCAGGTGTTCGGCCATTTCCCGGGTGCGCGGGTCGCGTATGGCGTTGTGGGCATCGATGGCGCGGCCGGTGTGCAAGGCTTCCACGTAGTCGGGGAAGCTACTGACGTCGATCGGCTCCGGCAGCAGGTATTCCTGGCTGGCGCGGTGATAGGCCGAAATCGGCACGAGCAGTGAACCTTCGAGGTTCCACAGGCTGGCACAGTCGATTTCGTAAATGTCACAGGCGCTGCGAGTGATCAGTTCGGCGGCTTCTTTCAGGGAGTTGTTGCTGCGATAGCGCTGGCGGGTCAGCAGCAGAATCAAGTCTTGCTGGGCGCGCACCCGATCCAGGTGCAGAAGCTGTTCCTGTTGGGCGCGCTGATTGAGTTCCAGGGCGATTTGCAGGCGAGAGTTCTGGGTTTCTAGGTCCAGGGCCGGCAGCAGTTGCTCGCCCTCGAACAGACCGTCGACCACTAGCAGATAGCCGCGCAGCAGGTGTCGATTGTGTTGTTTGTAGGCTTCGCCCAGTTCCAGCAGGTTCAAGGAGCCGGCGGCGGTGTGCAGGGTGTAGCGGATCAGGTAATGCGGGCTTTCGGTGAGTTGTTGCTGAACCGCGTCATGCAGCTGATAACGGGCTTCGGGCTCCATCAGGCTGGCGTAGGGCGAGCCGACCAGAGCACAGAGCTCCACCGCCGGCAGGCCGAACTGTCGTTCGCAATTGGGATCGAGAAACAGCAGCGCCCAACTCGCTTCATTCAGCCGTTCGAAACGAAGCATGCCGAGCCGCGAGGGCACAGGCAACTGCGTCACTACCTCGGCCACCATACGGCTGGCGGCATCGGGTTGGCTCTTCATATGGAAGGAAACTCACTTCGAATAGGCTGATCGCGCCGGGCTCTCGCCCTCTTTACTGTTACCTGCGGCAAGGTTGCATCATTGCGACACTGACTGACAAGAGACATGAAGGCCAAGTGCTATAAGAATATGTCGGCCGGCGCGAAGATTTCTCCAGCGCCGGGCCGAAAGTAATGCATTTGGCCCTCAAGGGCTCAACGTAGCGGGATGCTGGTCGACTGCAAAGGCTTGCCATCCCGGTCGTGATAACTGACACGAACCTGTTCAGTATCGACGATCAAATGGGCAAAGTTGTCCTGGCTGACCACCTGGCTGGTCAGTTCATGCTGATAGTCGCCTGCGGCTGTTCGCGCCAATGGTTGATCGAGGATGAAGGTGGAGGCCTTGGCGTACGGCAGCAGTTTGCTGTTGTACAAGGGGGAGGAGACGATGGTGTGTACCTCGAAATCCGGGTCTTCGCTGTGGGTCAGACGACTCGTCAAAGAGCCGTGGACATCACCGGAAACGAAGAAGACGTTCTTGATGCGGTGTGTACGAATTGTCTCCAGTAGCCGCAGACGTTGTTCGGGAAAGGCCTTCCACGCGTCATCGCCATGGGCTTTGCGGTCGGGGTAGAACATCACGCTGGTGACCACGAACTTCACCCTGGCCGGGCTGTGAATCAGCCATTTGCACAAAGCCTGTTCCTGCTCTTCGTCGAGGATGCGTCGATCATTGGCCGACAGGTTGCGTCGGGTTCGACTGTCAGTGACAAACCATTCGATATCGCCTTCGGCGAATTGATACCAATACTGTTCCAGTTTTCTATCTATTTGCCCGTTGGAAAGAAGTTTGTGTGCCGGGCTGTGACTGGCTTGATACAACTCATACGCCGCGATGGCGTTTTTGTATAAATAGGCGTCGGCCTTACTTTCGTTGGCGGGCCAGTTGTCTTCAATTTCATGATCGTCGAGGATCATGTAAGTCGGCACGCTGGACATTAACTTGGCAATATTGGGTTGGGAAAAAGCCGCTCGGTACTTACTGAGTATTTCCTTGTATTCCCGGTCGGGAGCAATCACGTTCAGGTCATCGACATAGATTTGATCGCCGGTCATCAACATGGCGCTGATGGGCGGTTCGGCCTGCTGCGCCAGATTCGTGATCGAGGCGAAAATTCGATCCCCCAGATGCGGTGCAGACGGGACGCCAGCGGTCATGCGCAGGTAACGACATGAACCGACGATATAGGCCCGTGGAATCGTGGCTTTGCTGGACTGCGTGCGAAACCGGTAGGTATCCCGCGGCCATTGCAGCGGCAGTTCCTGAACCGTTTCCACGGTGTGCACCGGGCTCATGGGGCTGAACCAGCCTGCCTGGTATTCGTACTCGGTATCGGTGGCAAGGTCGTTGAGTGCAATCACATCGGACATATCACGCCAGATCGTCAACTTTGCAAATACACCGTGGGACCAGCGCTCTTCACCGGGCCGGCGATAACGAACGCCTGCAAATACCGGTGCATTGTTTTGATGTTCGCCACGCAAAAAGATGCGTGCGTGGTTAGTTGTTGCGTGGCCAATAATAGGGCCGACAGTCGGTTTGAACATGTTCGAATCCATTCGAATTGATGCTAACTAAGCAAGATTGGCTGATGAAGGTTTAGCGATAATTAGTTGGACTAAGCTTAGTTATTAGCTCGCAAGAAATATCGAGTAGAAGTGGACTTGAGTTGTGGGCGACGTAAGCCATGAATGTAGGAATAACACTCGGAGGAGGGCGTAATGCCAGTCACTTCAGCCGTAATGCGATCTGTAGCAGCTGCCGAGCCAGCGAGGCTGCGTTCGGCTGCGCAGCAGTCGTCAAGCCAGACTTGAGTTGCATCAGGTAAACCGTGTCAGCCGGATTCACGACTGCTGCGCAGCCGAACGCAGCCTCGCAAGCTCGACAGCTGCTACAGGCGAACGGAACCTTCGGGCATTAGGTGGAGGGTTTTCAAAAAAAAGCCCCGCCAAACTGGCGGGGTTGAGGTACGAGCGTGGCGCTCGGAAAACGTGGAACGCGACGGGCCCTCCGGTGAAGGAGGGCCGGTCGGTATTACAGCAGGATGGTGCGGATGTCCGCCAGCAGCTCGCTTAGACGCTTGGTGAAGCGTGCAGCAGCGGCGCCGTTGATCACACGGTGATCGTAGGACAGCGACAGTGGCAGCATCAGTTTCGGCTGGAAGGCTTTGCCGTCCCAGACTGGCTGGATGGTTGCCTTGGATACACCGAGGATCGCCACTTCCGGCGCGTTGACGATCGGCGTGAAGCCGGTGCCGCCAATGTGGCCGAGGCTGGAAATGGTGAAACAGGCGCCTTGCATGTCGTCAGCGGTGAGCTTTTTGTCGCGGGCTTTGGCGGCCAGCACGGCGGCTTCGGCTGCCAGTTGCAACAGGCTCTTCTGGTCGACGTTCTTGATGACCGGTACCAGCAGGCCTTCAGGGGTGTCGACGGCGAAGCCGATGTTCACGTACTTCTTGCGGATGATCGCCTTGCCGCTTGGTGCCAGCGAACTGTTGAAGTCCGGCAGTTCCTTGAGCAGGTGCGCGCAGGACTTGAGCAGCAGCGGCAGGATGGTCAGCTTGACGCCGGCCTTCTCTGCAACGGCTTTCTGAGCGATACGGAACGCTTCCAGGTCGGTGATATCAGCCGAATCGAACTGAGTCACGTGCGGAATGTTCAGCCAGCTGCGATGCAGGCTCGACGCGCCGATTTGCATCAGGCGGGTCATCGGCACTTCTTCGGTTTCACCGAAGCGACTGAAGTCCACGACCGGAATCGACGGGATGCCCGCGCCGCCGGTTGCGCCAGCAGCAGCGGCCGGTGCTTCCTTGGCCTTCTGCATCATGGCTTTGACGTAAACCTGCACGTCTTCTTTCAGGATGCGACCGTGCGGACCGCTGGCGCCGACGGCGTTCAGCTCGACGCCGAACTCGCGAGCCAGTTGACGCACGGCTGGGCCGGCGTGAACCTTGGCGCCAGGCTTGGCTGGAGCCGCAACCGGGGCAGCAGCAGGTGCGGCTGCGGCAGGTGCAGCAGCGGCTGGCGCTGGAGCACTCGGTGCAGCAGCGGCCGGAGCCGGGGCAGCAGCAGGCGCAACGCCTTTGACTTTCAGCTTAAGGATCAGGTCGCCGGTACCGACTTCGTCATCCAGCTTGATGGAAACGCTTTCCACCACGCCAGCGGCAGGCGATGGAATTTCCATGCTCGCCTTGTCGGATTCCAGGGTGATCAGCGACTGATCGGCTTCAACGGTGTCGCCGGCCTTGACCAGGACTTCGATGATCTTGGCCTTGCCCGAAGAGCCGATGTCCGGGACATGAATGTCCTGAACGCTGTCGGCAACCGGTGCAGCCGGGGCCGCAGCGGCTGGCGCTGGAGCAGCGGCAGCAGGTGCCGCCGCCTGAGCTGGCGCGGCCGCAGCCGGTGCCGCGGCACCTGCCACTTTCAGGGCCAGAATCAGGTCGCCAGTGCCGACTTCGTCATTGAGCTTGACGCTGATGCTTTCAACCACGCCAGCGGCGGGCGAAGGGATTTCCATGCTGGCCTTGTCGGATTCCAGGGTGATCAGCGACTGATCAGCCTCGACGGTGTCGCCGACCTTGACCTGGATCTCGATGATCTGGGCCTTGCCCGACGAGCCGATGTCCGGCACGTGCACTTGCAGGGTGGTTGCAGCAGCGGGAGCAGCGGCCGGTGCAGCTGCTGCCGGAGCAGGAGCAGCAGCCGGTTTCGCTTCAGCTTTGGCAGCTGGCGCAGCGGCAGCCGCAGGGGCCGCAGCAGCGGCACCTTCGACTTCCAGCTCCAGCAGTTCGTCGCCTTCTTTCAGGCGATCGCCCAGCTTCACTTTGATGCTTTTGACGATGCCGGCCTTGGGAGCAGGGATTTCCATGCTCGCCTTGTCCGACTCAAGCGTCAGGATGCTCTGGTCGGCTTCCACACGGTCGCCGACTTTCACAAATAGTTCGATTACTTCACCTTCACCGCTGCCGATGTCAGGTACGCGAATGAGTTCGCTCACAGAGTGTCTCCTCAGCAGTCCAGTGGGTTGCGTTTTTCCGGGTTGATCCCGAACTTGGCGATGGCTTCAGCCACCACTTTAGGTTCGATATCACCACGGTCAGCCAAGGCTTCCAGGGCTGCCAACACCACGAAATGACGGTCGACTTCGAAGAAGTGACGCAGCTTCTTACGGCTGTCACTGCGGCCGAAACCGTCGGTGCCCAGGACTTTGAATTCCTTGGACGGGACCCACTGACGAATTTGCTCAGCGAACAGCTTCATGTAGTCGGTAGACGCGATGACCGGACCTTGACGGCCGTTCAGGCACTCTTCGACATAGCTCAGTTTAGGCTTCTGACCCGGGTGCAGACGGTTGCTGCGCTCTACGGCCAGGCCGTCGCGACGCAGTTCGTTGAAGCTGGTAACGCTCCACACGTCAGCGCCGACGTTGAACTGTTCACGCAGGATTTTCGCCGCTTCACGGACTTCACGCAGGATGGTGCCGGAGCCCATCAGCTGAACGTGGTGCGCCGCTTCGCGGGTGTCTTCCTCGAGCAGGTACATGCCCTTGATGATGCCTTCCTCGACACCGGCCGGCATGGCTGGCTGCTGATAGGACTCGTTCATCACGGTGATGTAGTAGAAAACGTCCTGCTGCTGTTCGGTCATCTTCTTCATGCCGTCCTGAATGATCACCGCCAGCTCGTAGCCGTAGGTTGGATCAAAGGTGCGGCAGTTCGGGATGGTGGCAGCCAGGATGTGGCTGTGACCGTCTTCGTGTTGCAGGCCTTCGCCGTTCAGCGTGGTCCGGCCGGCGGTGCCGCCGATCAGGAAACCACGGGTGCGGCTGTCGCCAGCGGCCCAGGCCAGGTCGCCGATACGCTGGAAACCGAACATCGAGTAGAAGATGTAGAACGGCAGCATTGGCTGGTTGTGGCTGGAGTACGAAGTACCGGCAGCGATGAAGGAGCTCATGGCGCCCGCTTCGTTGATGCCTTCTTCGAGGATCTGGCCCTTCTTGTCTTCTTTGTAGAACATCACCTGGTCTTTATCGACTGGCTCGTAGAGCTGGCCGACGGACGAGTAGATGCCCAACTGACGGAACATGCCTTCCATACCAAAGGTACGGGCTTCGTCCGGGATGATCGGAACGATGCGCGAACCGATTTCCTTGTCCTTGACCAGCTGCGCGAGGATCCGCACGAAGGCCATGGTGGTAGAGATTTCACGGTCGCCCGAGCCGTCCAGGATTGCCTTGAGGGTATCCAGCGGTGGCGTCGGGATGTCGAAGCTTTTGGCACGGCGCTGTGGCACGAAACCGCCCAGTGCAGTGCGGCGCTCGCTCAGGTAACGGGCTTCAGCGCTGTTTGGTTCCGGTTTGAAGAACGGCAGGTTTTCCAGTTCTTCGTCTTTGACCGGAATGTCGAAGCGATCACGGAACAACTTCAGGCTGTCGACATCGACTTTCTTGGTGTTGTGCGCAGTGTTCTTCGCTTCGCCGGCACCGGTGCCATAACCTTTGATGGTCTTGGCCAGGATGACGGTCGGCTGTTCTTTGTGGTTGACCGCTTCGTGGTACGCCGCGTAGACCTTGTACGGGTCGTGACCGCCACGGTTGAGTTTCCAGATCTCGTCGTCGGACAAGTCTTCAACCATCGCCTTGAGTTCTGGCGAGTTGAAGAAGTGTTCACGAACGAACGCGCCGTCTTTGGCTTTGTAGTTCTGGTACTCGCCGTCGATGACTTCGTCCATGCGACGTTGCAGGATGCCGTCGACGTCTTTGGCCAACAGTGGGTCCCAGAAACGGCCCCAGATGACTTTGGTCACGTTCCACTGAGCACCGCGGAACACGCCTTCGAGTTCCTGGATGATCTTGCCGTTGCCGCGAACCGGGCCATCAAGGCGCTGCAGGTTGCAGTTGATAACGAAGATCAGGTTGTCGAGCTTCTCGCGGCCAGCCAGCGAGATCGCGCCCAGGGATTCCGGCTCGTCACACTCGCCGTCGCCCAGGAAGCACCAGACTTTTTGCTTGCCTTCTGGGATGAAACCACGGGCTTCCAGGTACTTCATGAAACGTGCCTGGTAGATCGCCTGGATCGGGCCCAGACCCATGGATACAGTCGGGAACTGCCAGAAATCAGGCATCAGCCATGGGTGCGGGTAGGACGACAGGCCCTGACCGTCCACTTCCTGGCGGAAGTTGTTCATCTGGTCTTCGGTGATGCGGCCTTCCATGAACGCACGGGCGTAAACGCCTGGCGAGGTGTGGCCCTGGAAATAGATCAGGTCGCCGCCGTGTTCGTCGGTCGGGGCCTGGAAGAAATAGTTGAAGCCGATGTCGTACAGGGTTGCGCTGGAGGCGAAGCTGGAGATGTGACCGCCCAGGTCAGAATCTTTCAGGTTCGTACGCATCACCATGGCCATCGCGTTCCAGCGTACCAACGAGCGAATGCGGCGTTCCATGAACAGGTCGCCAGGCATGCGTGCTTCGTGGGTAACGGGGATCGTGTTGCGGTATGGCGTGGTGATGGCGTAAGGCAATTGCGAACCGCTACGGGTTGCGAGTTCGCCCATACGGGTCATCAGATAGTGAGCGCGGTCTTCGCCTTCTTTGTCGAGAACCGATTCCAGGGCGTCCAACCATTCCTGGGTTTCGACGGGATCGAGGTCTTGCATGGCTTGCTCCAGGGCGGAAAGGCTTCCAGAATCGGTTGCCTGAGTTTGCGACTGGCCTTGTGGGCAGACGATATAAATTCTTGGATTGCCGAGAGGTTGTTCCGGCGGCGTGTAGTTTTACTACAAATCATCGGGCATTTCAGCCTTTCGAATGTATATACGAGTAGTAAAACTACAGATGAGCGGCTTGTGGCCTCCAGCTGCGTTGTGAGAATAATCGTTAAGGTTGGTCTTTTGCCAACCAGAAAAGGTGAAAGCTTGATGCTGTCTGCCAAAAATAAAGAAATTTCAGCTATTTCTAACCTTTGTTCGACAGTCGATCAGGTAGTGCATTCTCGCGAATCACTACATGCAGCCCTCTACACGCCGATCAAGGATAGACCATGAGCCTCCCTTCGCTTGCCGAACTGCCTGGCATCCTCCTGCCGTTTGTCACCCGCGCCGAGCAGTCGTTCCGTACGGCCGTCGCGGGGCTTCCCGACGATCATGGCCTGGCCGGCTGGACGCCTGAACGCTGGGCGCAATTCGCCCGCGTCACCGCTGCCAGCGACTTCGTGATTGAACAAAGTGTCCGTGACCCACTGATGTTGCTGGAGCTGGTGCAGTCCGGTGAGCTGGACCGAAGTTTTGCGCCCGGCGAGCTGTGCGCACAGATTGCGGCCGCGGTGAATGCAGCGGAAACCGACGATGGGCTCGGTCGCGCCCTGCGTCGTCAACGTACCCGTCATCAAGTGCGGATCATCTGGCGCGACCTGACGCGTCAGTGCGATCTGATCCAGACCTGCCGCGACCTCTCGGACATGGCCGATGCCAGCATCGATCAGGCCTATCAGTGGTTGTACTCACGGCATTGTCAGCAGTTCGGCGTGCCGACCGGCCGGCGCAGCGGCGAGCCGCAGCAGATGGTCATTCTCGGCATGGGCAAACTCGGCGCGGTGGAGCTCAACCTGTCGTCGGACATCGACCTGATCTTCGCCTATCCCGAGGGCGGCGAAACCGTCGGGGTCAAACGCTCGCTGGATAACCAGGAATTTTTCATTCGTCTCGGCCAGCGTCTGATCAAGGCGTTGGACCCGATGACCGTCGATGGTTTTGTATTCCGCGTCGACATGCGCCTGCGGCCTTACGGTTCGGCCGGCGCATTGGTGCTGAGCTTCAACGCGCTGGAGCAGTATTACCAGGATCAGGGCCGCGACTGGGAACGCTACGCGATGATCAAGTCGCGGGTGGTGGCCGGCGATCAGGTGGCCGGTGCGCAATTGCAAGACATGCTGCGGCCGTTCGTTTACCGGCGTTACCTCGACTTCTCTGCGATCGAAGCGCTGCGCACCATGAAGCAGCTGATTCAGCAGGAAGTCCGGCGCAAGGGCATGGCCGACAACATCAAACTCGGCTCCGGTGGCATTCGTGAAGTCGAATTTATCGCCCAGGCGTTCCAGCTGATCCACGGCGGCCGCGACCTGAGCTTGCAGCAACGTCCTCTATTGAAAGTACTGAGCACGCTGGAAGGTCAGGGTTACCTGCCGCCGGCGGTGATCAGTGAACTGCGTGAAGGCTACGAATTCCTGCGTTACACCGAGCACGCGATCCAGGCGATTGCCGACCGCCAGACCCAGATGCTGCCGGACGGTGCGCAGGATCAGGCGCGCATTGCCTTTATGTTGGGCTTTGCCGACTGGGAGGCTTTCCATGAGCAACTTATGTATTGGCGCGGTCGCGTGGCCTGGCACTTTGGCCAGGTAATCGCCGACCCCGACGAAGAGGAAGGCACCGAAAGCGAAGTGGTGGTCGGCGGTGAATGGCTGCCGTTGTGGGAGGAGGCTCAGGACGAAGAGGCCGCTTGCCGTCAGTTGGAAGAGGGCGGCTTCGTCGATGCCACCAAAGCCCTGAAAGCGTTGGCCGGTTTGCGCAGCAGTCCGCAATTGCGCGCGATGCAACGCTTGGGTCGCGAGCGACTCGATGCCTTTATTCCGCGGCTGCTGGCTCAGGCCGTGGAGCACGCCAACCCGGATCTGGTGCTGGAAAGAGTATTGCCGCTGGTGGAAGCGGTGGCCCGTCGTTCCGCGTATCTGGTGTTGCTGACCGAAAACCCCGGCGCTCTGCGACGTTTGTTGACCTTGTGCGCCGCGAGTCCGTGGATCGCCGAACAGATCACCCGCTTCCCGCTGCTGCTCGATGAATTGCTCAACGAAGGTCGGCTGTTCAAACCGCCGCTGGCGCCGGAACTGGCCGCCGAGTTGCGCGAGCGTTTGACGCGGATTCCCGAAGACGACCTCGAACAACAGATGGAAGCCCTGCGACATTTCAAACTGGCGCACCGTTTGCGCGTCGCCGCTTCGGAAATCGCCGGCAGCCTGCCGTTGATGAAGGTCAGTGATTACCTGACCTGGCTCGCCGAAGCGATCCTCGAACAAGTGCTGGCCCTGGCCTGGCGCCAGACCGTGGCCAAATACGGCACGCCGCAGCGCACCGACGGCACCTTGTGCGATCCCGGTTTCATCATTGTCGGTTACGGGAAAGTCGGCGGTCTGGAACTGGGGCATGGTTCGGACCTGGACCTGGTGTTCATCCACGATGGCGACCCGCAGGCGGAAACCGACGGGCCGAAACCTATCGACGGCGCGCAATTTTTCACCCGGCTGGGGCAGCGGATCATTCACTTGCTCACGGCCCAGACCAACTCCGGTCAGCTGTATGAAGTGGACATGCGTCTGCGGCCGTCCGGCGCGTCGGGGTTGCTGGTGAGTTCGCTCGGTGCGTTTGCCCGGTATCAGGAAAATGAAGCCTGGACCTGGGAGCATCAGGCGCTGGTGCGGGCGCGCGTGCTGGTGGGCAGCCCGGACGTCGGCCAGGCGTTCGAGAAAGTCCGCGCGGCGGTATTGGGCAAGCCGCGGGACCTTGCAACCTTGCGCCAGGAGGTCAGTGAGATGCGCGCAAAAATGCGCGATAACCTAGGCAGCAAGAGCACCGCGGCCGGCACCGGGGCAAATGCCTTCGAGGCCACGGCGCCGTTCGATCTCAAGCAGGACGCCGGAGGTATCGTCGATATTGAATTTATGGTGCAATACGCGGCCCTGGCGTGGTCCGAATCGCACCCGCCATTGCTGCGCTGGACTGACAATATCCGCATTCTGGAAGGGCTGGAGGAGGAAGGGCTGATACCCGCCGAAGACGCCAGCCTGTTGCGCGAGGCCTATAAAGCCTACCGTTCAGCCGCTCACCGGCAGGCCTTGCAGAAGGACGCCGGGGTGATACCGGGCGACCAGTTCGTGGACGAACGTCGGCAGGTAGTGCGGATCTGGCGCGAGCTGGGGCTAAGCTGAAACCGTATTGTTGCAACACCCGATACCCAATGTGGGAGCGGGCTTGCTCGCGAAGGGGCCATTAAATTCAACATTGATGGCGACTGACACTCCGCCTTCGCGAGCAAGCCCGCTCCCACAGTTAATCTGCGGTGTTTGGTAGATTGAAGGCGCTAAGCTGTATCGCATGGATGTGCACAAAATTGATCCGACGAGCCCCAACCGGCTCGTCCAAATGACCTGACAGCCAAGGCTGCAGGTGCTGGATTCTCGAGGAGGGGAGGCGTATGCCTCCCCGGCTCGTTTATGGAAACCACATGAAAATTCTGATCGTTGGGCCCAGTTGGGTCGGTGACATGGTGATGGCGCAGACACTGTTTCAGTGTCTCAAGCAGCGCCATCCGCAATGCGAAATCGACGTGCTGGCCCCCGAGTGGAGCCGGCCGATTCTTGAGCGCATGCCCGAAGTACGCCAGGCCTTGAGCTTTCCGCTCGGTCACGGTGCTTTGGAGCTTGCGACGCGTCGGCGCATCGGCAAATCCCTGGCCGGCGAGTATGACCAGGCGATCCTGCTGCCCAATTCCCTGAAGTCGGCATTGGTGCCGTTCTTCGCCGGCATCCCGAAGCGCACCGGCTGGCGTGGCGAATTCCGCTACGGCCTGCTCAATGACGTGCGCACGCTGGATAAAGAACGTTACCCGCTGATGATCGAACGCTTCATGGCCCTGGCTTACGAGCCCGGTGCCGAGCTGCCGACACCTTATCCGCGGCCGAGCCTGCAGATCGACCCGGACACTCGCGAGGCGGCAATGGCCAAGTTCGGCCTGGCCCTCGACCGTCCGGTGTTGGCGCTGTGCCCCGGTGCCGAGTTTGGCGAGTCCAAGCGCTGGCCGTCCGAGCACTATGCCAAGGTTGCCGAAGCGAAGATCCGCGAAGGCTGGCAAGTCTGGCTGTTCGGTTCGAAAAACGATCACGCCGTCGGCGAAGACATCCGTTCACGGCTGATTCCCGGTCTGCGTGAAGAGTCGGTGAACCTCAGCGGCGGCACCTCCCTGGCCGAAGCCATCGACCTGATGTCCTGCGCCGACGCGGTGGTGTCCAACGACTCCGGCCTGATGCACGTCGCCGCCGCGCTGAATCGCCCGTTGGTGGCGGTCTACGGCTCAACGTCACCGGGTTTCACGCCGCCACTGGCCGAACACGTACAGATCGTGCGCCTGGGCATCGAATGCAGTCCCTGCTTCGATCGCACGTGTCGCTTCGGTCATTACAACTGCCTGCGCCAGCTCATGCCGCAAGCGGTGAACGAAGCCTTGCAGCGTTTGCAGGGCACTGTGGTCGAGGTCAAATAGTTTGCGGGTACTGCTGATCAAGACTTCTTCGCTGGGCGACGTGATTCATGCGTTGCCGGCGTTGACCGACGCGGCACGGGCGATCCCCGGCATCCAGTTCGATTGGGTGGTGGAAGAAGGCTTCGCCGAAATCCCGAGCTGGCACCCGGCCGTGGGCAAGGTGATTCCGGTGGCGATCCGTCGCTGGCGCAAAAACATCTGGCAGACCATCAAGAGTGGCGAGTGGAAGCGCTTCAAGCAAAGCGTTCGCGCTAACAAATATGATTTGGTGATCGATGCCCAGGGCCTGCTGAAAAGTGCCTTGCTGACCCGATACGCCAAAGCTCCGGTGGCCGGTCTGGATAAAAACTCGGCCCGCGAGCCGATTGCCGCACGCTTCTATTCCCGGCGTCTGGCCGTGGCCCGTGGGCAACACGCGGTGGAGCGAGTGCGTCAGCTGTTTGCCGTGGCCCTGGGTTACGACCTGCCAAAAGGCTTGGGCGATTACGGCCTGAACGTCGAGCGACTGGTGGAATTGCCGCGCAAGAATCCTTACGTGGTGTTCCTGCACGGCACCACGTGGGACACCAAGCACTGGCCTGAAGCCTACTGGCGCGAGTTGGCCGAGCGCGTCGGCTATCTCGGTGTCGCGGTGAAGCTGCCGTGGGGCAATCCGATCGAGAAAGCCCGGGCCGAGCGCATCGCCAAAGACATGAGGCATGTCGAAGTGCTGCCCAAGCTGAATCTGGCGGGTGTCGGCAAAGTACTGGCCGGCGCGCAAGCCTGCGTGGCGGTGGACACCGGTCTCGGTCACCTCGCCGCTGCACTGGACGTGCCGACGATATCGCTGTTCGGCCCGACCAACCCGGGCCTGACCGGTGCCTACGGTAAAGCGCAGATTCACATCGCCAGCGATTTCCCCTGTGCACCGTGTATGCAAAAGAGATGTACGTATCAACCGACGGCCGAAGATGCCCGTCAGTTTGACCTTAAACGCGAGTGGCCCCTGTGCTTCACGCGTCTGAATCCCGAGCGTGTCGCGACCCGACTGAGCACGTTGTTACTGGCTGAGGAGCTGCGCTGATGCAATTGGCATTCGTCTTGTACAAGTACTTTCCATTCGGGGGCTTGCAGCGCGATTTCATGCGCATCGCCCTGGAATGTCAGCAGCGCGGCCATCAGATTCGGGTCTACACGCTGATCTGGGAAGGCGACATTCCACCGGGCTTCGAAGTGTTGGTGGCGCCGGTCAAGGCGTTCTTCAATCATCGACGCAACGAGAAGCTCAGCGAATGGATGGAAGCGGATCTGGCCAAGCGTCCGGTGGACCGTTTGATCGGCTTCAACAAAATGCCGGGCCTGGACGTCTACTACGCCGCCGACGGCTGCTTCGAAGACAAGGCGCAGAACCTGCGCAACTCGCTGTACCGTCGCTGGGGCCGCTACCGGCACTTCGCCGAGTATGAGCGCGCCGTGTTCGCCAAGGATGCCAAGACCGAAGTGCTGATGATTTCCGAAGTCCAGCAGCCGCTGTTCATCAAGCATTACGACACGCCGCTTGAACGCTTCCATCTGCTGCCGCCGGGTATCTCTCAGGACCGTCGTGCGCCGGCCAATGCCGCCGAGATCCGAGCCGAATTCCGTCGCGAATTCAACCTGAAAGACGATGATCTGCTGCTGGTGCAAATCGGCTCCGGGTTCAAGACCAAGGGCGTGGATCGCAGCCTCAAGGCGCTGGCCGCATTGCCCGCCGATCTGAAGAAACGCACCCGGCTGTTTGTAATTGGCCAGGATGACCCCAAATTATTCCAGATGCAGAGCGCCACACTGGGGCTCGGCGATAACGTGACGTTCCTCAAGGGCCGCAGCGACATCCCGCGTTTTTTGCTCGGCGCCGATCTGTTGATTCACCCGGCGTACAACGAAAACACCGGGACCGTGTTGCTCGAAGCCCTGGTGGCCGGGTTGCCGGTGCTGGTGAGCGCGGTGTGTGGTTACGCCCATTACATCGCCGAGGCTGACGCCGGTCTGGTGCTGGATGAACCTTTCGATCAGGCGCAGTTGACTCAGTACCTGACCGGTATGTTGAACGACGCTCAAGCACGGGCGGCCTGGAGCCGCAATGGTCTGGCCTTCGCCGAGATGGCCGACCTCTACAGCATGCCGCAGCACGCGGCCGATGTGATTCTGGCGGAGCACGCTTAATGAAGTTGATGCTGGCTGAACCGTTCAAGAGCCTCTGGGCCGGACGCGACCCGTTCGCTGAAGTCGAGGGCCTCCAGGGCGAGGTATACCGCGAACTTGAAGCGCGCCGGACCCTGCGTACCGAAGTCAATGGCAGTGGCTTTTTCGTGAAGATCCACCGTGGCATTGGCTGGGGCGAGATCTTCAAGAACCTGCTCACGGCCAAGTTGCCGGTGCTCGGTGCTGGCCAGGAATGGAAGGCCATTCAGCGCCTGCAAGAAGTCGGGGTGCCGACCATGACCGCAGTGGCTTATGGCGAGAAGGGCAGCAACCCGGCGGACCGGCATTCGTTCATCGTCACCGAAGAGCTGGCGCCCACTGTCAGCCTTGAAGACTTCAGCATCGACTGGGTCAAGCACCCGCCCGAGCCAAGACTCAAGCGCGCGCTGATCGCCGAAGTCGCGCGCATGACCGGCATGATGCACCGCGCCGGGGTCAACCATCGCGACTGCTACATCTGCCACTTTCTGCTGCACACCGACAAACCGGTGACGGCCGACGATTTCAAGCTCTCGGTGATCGACCTGCACCGTGCCCAGACTCGTCCGACGATTACCCAACGCTGGCGCAACAAGGACCTGGCGGCGCTGTATTTTTCAGCGCTGGACATTGGCCTGACCCGTCGCGACAAATTGCGTTTCCTCAAGGGCTATTTCCAGCGACCGCTGCGCCAGATCCTGGGCGAGGAAGCCGGGTTGCTCACCTGGCTCGAAGGCAAGGCCAACAAACTCTACGACCGTAAACAGCGATACGGGGATGCGCTCTGATGGCGGGTTGGAAACTGGAGCCTGCGTACAACGATCTGGCAGAAGATTTCGGCAGTCTTGAGGCTGTGTTTGCGCTTCAGGGCGAACGCCTGACGCGCGACCTGTTGTCCGAGGTCATTCGCGTCCAGCGCAATGGTGTCAACTATTACGTCAAACGCTACGTGGGTGCCGGCAAAGGTCTGCGCCGCTACCTGGGTAAACCCCGGGTGAAGGCCGAGTGGCAGAACCTCAAGCGCTTTGCCAAGTGGGGCATTCCCACCGCTGAAGTGGTGGCCTGGGGCCTGGAGCGTCGCGGCGCGGCTTATGATCGCGGGGCGATGATCACCCGTGAGCTGCCGCATACCGAAGACTTGTCGGCCCTGGCCGAGCGGCATGATCCAAAGTTGGCGGACCGCGCCTGGGTCGACAACGTCAGCCGGCAGCTGGCGGGTTATACCCGGACCATGCACGACCATCGTTTTACCCATAACGATTTGAAGTGGCGCAACCTGCTGATCGACGATGAGCCCCGGCTGTTTTTGATCGACTGCCCCAATGGCGATTTCTGGCGCGGCTTCTGGCTCAAGTACCGGATCACCAAGGACCTGGCGTGTCTGGACAAGGTCGCCAAGTATCACTTGTCGGCTACCCAGCGCCTGCGCTTTTACCTGCAATACCGTCAGTGTGATCGGCTGAATGCTGCCGATAAAAAACGGATCCGGCACGTGGTGAGATTTTTCGAGGGACGCGAATGACTGATTTTCTGGCCGCTGAAGACCGTGCGCTGCTTGAGCGTCACGGCCTCGGCACCTTCGACGCACTCTGGGCCAGGCAGCTCGATGCTGTGGATGAGCCCAACACCGCTCGCGGTGGCTGGAGCAGCGTGTTTCGGCTGGATCTGGAAGGTCATGGCTACTACCTCAAACGCCAGAGCAACTACCAGATGCGCACCTTGCATGCGCCCTTTGGCGAGCCGAGCTTTGCCCGTGAGTTTCGAAATATCAGTCGCTATGAAAGGTTCGGTATTCCAGCGCTGAAGGCGGCGTTTTTCGGTGAGCGCAAGGTCAACGGCGAAGTCCGGGCGATTCTGCTGACCCGTGCCCTGGACGGTTGGGATGACCTGGATTCGCTGTTGCAGCGCTGGTCGGACCTGAGTTCGGCGCAGCATTCGGCCATTCTGCAGGCCTGTGGGCAATTGGCTCGGCGCCTGCACGGCGCGCGTCAGGTTCATGGTTGCTTCTACCCCAAACACATTTTTCTCCAGGCCAGCGGCGACGGTTACCTGGCCCAGTTGATCGACCTGGAAAAGACCCGGCCGTTGCTGTTTGGTCTGCGCGACCGGGCCAAAGACCTGGAGCCGTTGCTGCGTCGGGCGCCTGAGTGGAGCGAAGCGCAGTTGCGCGAGCTGCTGGCTGCCTATCTGGATCAATCGCAAGACAGTTCGCTGATCGACAGCTGGCTTGCGCGACTGACCGCGCGGCGCACTCATAAGGAGGCGCGCTGATGCGTTTGTCCGAGCTGAAAAACGCTGGCCGCAGCCCGAGCCTGCCGCTGAATATTCCACTCGCCGATGCCGCCGGCCCTGCCGAGTTGCAGTTGCTGAGTCTGTTGCGGGTGTTGCCGGGGCAGCGTTATGTCGGTGCCGGCGTTTGGCGTGGGCGGCCGGTGCTGGCCAAATTGTTGGTCGGCAGCAAAGCGGCGCGGCATTTTCAGCGTGAGCTGGACGGCGTGCGGTTGCTGGCGGCTCAGGGGTTGACCACGCCGTTGTTGCTGGCTGATGGCCTGAAGGACGGCGAGGGTGGTTGGCTGCTGTTTGATTTCCTTGAAGGCGCCGAAAGCCTTGGGGATGCCTGGAAACAGGTCGAACATTTGCCGATGCTGGCGGATGAGCAATCGGCGGTATTGGCTGATGCGCTGGGTGCGATTGGTCAATTGCACCGCAAGGGCCTGTGGCAGGAAGATCTGCACCTGGACAACCTGCTGCGCCAGGGCGGTCGGCTGTATTTGATCGACGGTGCCGGAATCCGCACGGAAACGCCGGGCCAACCGCTCTCGCGGCAGAAAGTCCTGGAAAACCTCGGGGTGTTTTTTGCCCAGTTGCCCAAGACGCTGGAGCCCTTCACCGAAGAATTGCTGGTGTATTACCTGCTGAGCAATGGCGAGCATGCCTTGCCGATGGAAGCGTTGCAGAAGCAGATCAGCAAGGTTCGCACCTGGCGTCTGAAGGACTTCCTGATCAAGGTCGGCCGCGAATGCACGCTGTTCAGTGTCCAGCGCGGAGCGTTTGGCTTGCGGGCGATTCGCCGCGAGGAAGAGGCAGCGATGCTGCCGGTGCTGGAGCAGGCCGATGCGTTGCTCGATCAGGGCCATCTGTACAAGACCGGCGGCGCGGCGAGCGTCGGCAAGGTCGAGGTGGCTGGTCGTACGTTGGTGATCAAGCGCTACAACATCAAAGGTTTTGCCCACTGGCTCAAACGCTTCTGGCGCCCGAGCCGTGCCTGGCACTCCTGGCGCGAAGGCAATCGCCTGGCGTTTCTCGGCATCGCCACGCCCAAGCCGTTGGCGTTGCTGGAGACGCGTTGTCTCTGGTTGCGCAGTCGGGCTTATCTGGTGACCGAGTACTTGCCGGGGCCGGACATCATCGAGCGGTTTGCACCTTACGTTGAAAGCGGTGAGGCACCAGAAGCCGAGTTGCAGGCGCTGGATCATTTGTTTGCCGAGCTGATTGGCGAGCGGATCAGTCACGGGGATTTCAAGGGGCATAACCTGTTCTGGCAGCACGATCGCTGGGCGCTGATTGATCTGGATTCGATGTGTCAGCACGCCTCGCTCAACAGCTTCGCCCCGGCCTATGCGCGGGATCGGGCGAGGTTCATGCGTAACTGGCCTGAGAGCAGTGCGCTGTATCGGGTCATTGATCAGCGTCTTCCCAAAGATATCTCCAGCGCTGCCTGAATCGGACCTTCGGTCCTTTCGCGAGCAAGCCCGCTCCCACAGGGATCTTCGTTACAACACAGATCCCCTGTGGGAGCGGGCTTGCTCGCGAAGAGGCCGACACATCCAGCGAAGAAGTCGTGAGTGTCACAAGGGGACAAGTTTTTATGAATCGTCCTACATGATCTACAGAGCCCATGAACTGTGCCCTGAATAGCCGCGATGCTAGTTTGCCTGACGTTCACGGAGGGCAGATTTTGACGATAAAAATGACGGTGTTACTGAGCACTTTTGCACTGGTTTTATCAGGCTGCGGGACCGCTATTACGGTACTGCAGGATGAAGAGGACGCGGCTCGTAGCCTTAGAAAGCAAAAGACCTACTGTCAGTCCATCCCACGTATCTACAGTGGTCTGGCGTTCGATTTTTGCGTATTAAATGCAGCGCCTGATCCCACGGGTATTCTTTTGCCGTTCGTATTGGTGGATCTCACCCTGTCGGGTGTTTTCGATACCGTCCTTCTGCCCTATACGGTTTACCGGCAGGCTACCGACGGCAATATCAGTATTTACTGGAGGTCAGGCCGCGGGTAACTCTTTTGTATTCCGGCGTGTCAGTGCTACACCTGACGCACTTGGCTCGAAGAACAACAGGTGAATAGCTCGTGTCGCCCCCGGTTTTGCCCTCTCAACAGTTTTTTCTTTTTGAAAACGAAAGCGAAGCTGAAATTAATGTTGAGGCGGAAAAGCTTTTACCTCCGTCCGGGAGGTACAGCGATTTCATAATCTATGTGGATGAGAGCGGCGATCATGGGATGCAAACATTAGATCCAAACTACCCAATGTTTGTGCTGGCATTTTGTGCGTTTCATAAAAGGCATTATTGCGAAAAGGTTATTCCTGCCCTTCAGAAGTTCAAATTTAATCATATGGGTCATGACCTGATCGGTCTGCATGAATTGGAAATCCTAAAAGAAAAGGGAGCGTTCTCTAGTCTTTTCACATCAAGGCAACACAAACATGCCTTTCTCGATGAGTTGACGGGAATCATTGATGCCAGCAATTTCGTCCTGATCAGCTGCGTTATCGACAAAGCCGCTCTTCGCGAAAAGCAAGGTCCTGTCCACAATCCTTATCACGTCGCGCTCGGATTCTGCCTTGAAACGCTTTATGAGTATTTGCAGGAAAAGAATCAACAGAGCGTTTTAACTCATGTGATTTTCGAGCGTCGAGGGAAGCGGGAGGATAATGAGCTTGAACTGGAGTTTCGTCGCATGTGCGATGGCGCGAACAGATTGGGCATACAACTGCCGTTCGACATCGTCTTTGCAACCAAACAAGTGAATTCCACGGGGTTACAGCTAGCGGATCTTGTTGCAAGACCCATTGGTATGAGCGTTTTGCGGTCGGGGCAAGAAAATCGTGCCTTTGACGTGCTCAAGCGCAAGTTCTACTGCAGTGGTGGGCGTAACAATGTGGGAGAGGGTTTCGAGAATTGGGGGTTAAAAATTTTCCCTCTCTCAGAAAGCGAAAAGCCCCGGTGAAACTCACCGAGGCCACAACGCCGACCGGGATCCCCCAGTCCATTTGCGCAGGAGTCTATGTCGAGGTCCGTCATCTGTCAACGCGCCAGCTTGCCACTTCCCGCTAGAGGCTTGCCGTCGCTTTTAAGCTATAATCCCGCCCTTTAGCTGCCTCTCGCCCTTTGCGAGGGCACATTAATCTTTGAGGCGCCTTGCGCCTGCATGCAGACTAAAGAGGCTAGACCCCTGTGGCATTGACGATTCTTGGCCTGTCCGGCGCCCTTAGCCATGATCCTTCCGCAGCGTTGTACATCGACGGCAAGCTGGTCGCGGCGGCTGAGGAAGAGCGCTTTGTGCGCGATAAACATGCAAAGAACCGCATGCCTTACGAGTCGGCGAAGTTCTGCCTCGAGCAGGCTGGCATCAAGCCGTCCGACGTTGATGTGGTAGCGATTCCGTTCGCTCCGATCAGCCTGTTCGGCAAGGCTCGCTGGCATTACGCCAAGCGTTACTGGTACGCCCCGGACCGCGCGCTCGACGCGATCCTGATGGGTAACCGTCGCTACAAGCGCTATCGCAACAAGATTGTCTGGTGCCTCGAGCAATTGGGTTTCGATCCGAAGAAAATCAAGATCGAGCCGGTCGAGCATCACCTGGCCCACGCCTCCAGCGCTTACCACTGCTCCGGTTTCAAAGAGAAAACCGCGATCCTCGGGATCGACGGCAAGGGTGAGTACGCCACGACCTTTTTCGGTTACGGCGAAAACGGCAAAATCCACAAGATCAAGGAATTCTTCGATCCGGACTCCCTCGGCGGCCTGTACGGCGCGATCACCGAGTTCCTCGGTTTCGAGATGCTCGACGGTGAGTTCAAGGTCATGGGCATGGCGCCGTATGGCGATGCCAGCAAATACGATTTCTCGCGCCTGGCTTCGTTCGAGAACGGCGAGCTGGTGATCAACACCGACTACGCCAACGTCATCGGCCTGCGTCGTTATAAAGAGAAGGGCAAGGGTTTCTACTTCTCTCCGAAGCTGATCGAGTGGCTGGGTCCGAAGCGCGAAGGCGACATCGCCGACGAGCCGTACATCCATTACGCCGCGAGCATGCAAGCGCTGTTCGAAAAGATCTCGCTGCAGATGATCGACCATTACCTGGGCGACGTGCTCAAGGAAACCGGCAAGCTGGCCTTCGCCGGTGGCTGTGCGTTGAACGTCAAGCTGAACCAGAAAATCATCGCCCGCGATGACGTTAAAGAACT
The DNA here is from genome assembly GCF_900187425.1 of Pseudomonas sp. Irchel s3h14. GTDB lineage: Bacteria > Pseudomonadota > Gammaproteobacteria > Pseudomonadales > Pseudomonadaceae > Aquipseudomonas. Next base: position 259,142 of record NZ_FYDJ01000002.1, on the reverse strand, counting down.
GTTTGTGCAGCCAGCGTCCGGCGATGCCGGCACCGCGGTTGGCGCGGCGGCCTATGTGTCCCACGCCCGTGGTGTGCCGGTCGAGAAGATGGAACACGTCTACCTCGGCCCGTCGTACACCAACGAAGATGTGCTCGCCGCGTGTGCCCGTCACCCGAGCAAGCCGGTATGGCGCAAGCTTGAGAACATGCCGGAAAACATCGCCAAAATCATGGTCGATGGCAACCCGGTGGCCTGGTTCCAGGGCCGCATGGAATTCGGTCCGCGCGCCTTGGGCGGACGTTCGATCATTGGTTGCCCGAGTGCGACTGGCGTGGCTGACCGCATCAACCACCAGATCAAGTTCCGCGAGCGCTGGAGGCCTTTCTGCCCGTCTATGCTCGACACCGTTGCACCGCAGATGATCAAGATCGATCACCCGGCGCCGTTCATGACCTTCACCTTTGAAGTGGCGGAAGAGTGGAAGACCCGCGTGCCGGAAGTCGTCCATGAAGACGGTACGTCCCGGGCCCAGGTGCTCAAGCGCGAATACAACCCGCGCTACTACGACATGATGAAGGCGCTGGAAGTGCTGACCGGTAACGGCGTGTCGCTGAACACCTCGCTCAACCGTCGTGGCGAACCGATGATCTGCTCGCCGACGGACGCCCTGAACATGTTCTTCGGTTCCGATCTACAGTATTTGATCATGGAAGATATCCTGGTGGTCAAAGAGGGCGCGGACGCATATGACACGCTCGGCTGAACGCCATGTGCTGCAGTTCTGTCACGGCTATGACGGGCCGTTTCTGGACTGCGCCCGGCAGTACGCCAGCCTGTTCGCGGGGACCGGTTATCGAGTGACCACGGTGTTTCTGACCGGGGCTGCCGATGCTGAGGTCGCCGCGGGCTGCGCCTCTGATGAAGTGCTGTTCATGGAATACAGCTCCAAGGCCATTCGTGGCCTGAAGCTGGGCGCCATCGGCGATCTGCGCAAGATCGCCGCCTCGCGCAATTTCAGTTTTTGCATCGCTCACCGTTTCAAGCCTATTTATATCGCCTTGCTCGGCACATCGTTGCCGGTGATTGGCGTGCATCACGCGTTTGACGATTACAAGCGCGGCACGCGCAAACTCTTCGCGAGTATTTTCCGCAAGCGCCTGAGTCTGCTCGGGGTTTCCGATGCCGTGCGCGACGACATGCGTCATTGCCTGCCGAAGTGGCCGGCGGCGCGGATTCAGACGCTCTATAACCGTATTGATGTGCAGACCTTGCAGGACAGCCAGGTGTCGGTTCGCGAGGCCAGGGAAACCCTCGGCCTGGCGCCGGATGCCTGGGTTGTCGGCAATGTCGGACGGCTGCATCCGGACAAGGATCAGACCACGCTGCTGCACGGTTTTGCTGCGGCGTTGCCGGGTTTGCCAGCCAGCAGTCAATTGGTGATTCTCGGTGCCGGTCGACTGGAACAGGACCTCAAGGCCCTGGCCCGTGAGTTGGGTATCGGCGACCGCGTGCTGTTCCTCGGTCAGGTGCCTGAGGCTCGACGTTATTTCCGTGCCTTCGATGTGTTTGCCCTGAGTTCCGATCACGAACCGTTCGGCATGGTGCTGCTGGAGGCCATGGCCGCCGGTGTGCCCTTGCTCGCCACGGCGTGTGGCGGGGCGAAGGAAGTGGTCGAGGGCGTCGGTATTCTGTTCCCGCTGGGCGATGCCGAACACTTGGCTCAAGGGCTGCAACATCTGGCCGCGATGGACGAGCAGCAACATCACCAGTGCGCCGAGCTGATGCTCGATCGCTTGCGTGAACGCTTCTCCGACCGCGCGGTGCGCGATGCTTTCTGGCGTTTGCCGCACGTTACCGAACTGGCACCGAGGGGCTGATGCTCAACCGATTTCAAGGCTGGCGCGAACGTGGCTGGGCGGTAGTCGACGCCTCGACATATGCTGAAGCCTGGCAACGATATGGCGGCAGCGTCGCCACTCATCCCATGGTGGTCGAGCGACTGGCGCAGTTGGCCGACATTCCTGTGCGCTACCTGGCCTGGGAGCAAAACGGTGAAGTCAAAGCCGCGATCCCGACCTGGGGCCGCGACCTCGCCTTGTCCAAGGATGTGCTCAAGCGCTGCGGTAAAAAAGGTCTGTTCGACCTCGGTAATGCCGAGTTCATCCTGCCGGCCGCTGCCGATGCACAAGCGCCGCTGCGTCATCGTGGGCGCTACCTGTCGGCACTGAATGAAGGCCGCTTCACCGGTATCAAGTTGCAGGCCGAACAGCTGGCGATGGCCCGGACTCCCGAAGAACTGTCGAAGAAGTTTCGCTACAACCAGCGCCGTGAATTGCGATTGCTGGAAGAAGCGGGCGGAGTGGTCCGGCCGGTCGCGGAGTTTTCCAGCAGTGAACTGGCGGCGATCTATTGCGACCTGTTCCAGCGTCGCTGGGGCTTCCCGGCGACGGGGGCCGAGCGCATGGCTGAGGTCATCGAGTTACTGCGTGATTTGCTGATCGGCTCGGTGATTTTCCTCAACGATGCGCCGATAGCGATTCAACTGGTCTACCGTGTCGAGACACCGCAGTGGATCAGCGTCGAGTACATCAATGGCGGCGTCGATCCCGAAACCCGCGAATTCAGTCCGGGCAGCGTGCTGAGTTTTCTCAATACGCAAAGCGCCTGGGAGCATGCCCGGTCGTTGGACAAACCGTTGCGCTTTTCTTTCGGTCGTGCCGACCGTGAATACAAGGATCGCTGGTGCAATCCTGTGCCGGTGTTCACCGTATGAGCCAGCCCATGAACCGCAAACAACAATTGCTCAAGCGCCATCGGCGCAACAAACGCATCGGTCTGTTCATCGCGCTGGTGCTATTGATTGCCATCGGTGTGTTGGTGACCTGGTGGTTGCCGCTGGTGCTCGCGGTTCTGGGCTGGATTGCCCACGAGGCCTGGTTTGCCGACCATTTGTTTTATTCGCCCAAAGACGATTATCAGTACAGCTTTCCACCGTACACCCAGCAGCCCAAGGTTCACCTCGACGGTGAGCGTTTGCGCCTGGACGACGGCGTCATGCTGGTCGACGACGCCACCCTGGTTTTGGCGCTGCGGATAAAAAGCACCTGGCTGGGACGCTTCATCGATCCCGTGGTCGAGTTGTCGGGGGGGGATAACCCGGACCGACAAACCTTCGAGCGTGGTGTGAACGGCCTGCGTTACCTCAACCTCAGTGGTCAGGCGCAGGTTCTGTCGCAAGGTGAGTTACGCCTGCATGGGCGTTTCTGCCGACTGCTGGGTGAACCGGTGCTCAGGGCGTTCGAGCATCCGGATTACAGCCGTCAACGGGTGATGGTGATCGCGCCCCACGCCGACGATGCCGAGTTGGCCGCCTTCGGGTTGTACAGCAGCGCCAGTCAAAGCTGGATCGTGACTTTGACTGCCGGCGAAATCGAGGCCGGGCACTATCAGCAGATGGGGCTCAACGGCGTCGAAGCGTCCCGGTTGAAAGGCTCGCTTCGCGCCTGGGATAGCATCAGCGTGCCGTTGTGGGGCGGCGTACCTCAGGAGCGCTGTATTCAGTTGGGGTATTTCTGCCTGCAATTGTCCGCCATGCAAAGCGCACCGGCCGAGGCCGTGGTGTCCCGTGAGGCACAGCTTGGCGATACCCGATATTTTCGACGGTTCAATCCGTTTGCCCTGGGCAGTGACGTCGATGGCATACCGTCCTGGAACAATCTGCTGGCCGATCTGAGTGAGTTGATCGAGCGTATCCAGCCGCAGGTCATTGTTTTGCCACATCCGCGTTTCGACCCGCACCCAGACCATCTATGCTCACAGCAAGCGGTGATGCAGGCACTGAACGGTACAGCCTGGCAGCCCGAAACCTTATTGCATTACGCCAATCATCTACACGACAACGATCGCTGGCCAATGGGTGACGCCGGTACCGGTGTGACACTGCCGCCACAGATCAATAATCACGAACCGTTGCGTCCTTGGGCACTTTGTCTGTCGGCCGAAAAACAGTGGCACAAGGCTATGTCGTTGGGCATGATGCACGACCTTCAGCCCCGACTTCCCCTCAAGCGTTTGCTTCGCCGGGCGATACAACGTTGTCTGGCGGCCCGACGCTGGCCGGTTTTCGGCGAAAACGAGTTCTTCCGTAAAGCAGTCCGCCGCCACGAATTATTCTGGGTCCAAGAGCTGTCTGGAAAGAGAGAGACCAATTGAAAGTTCTGTTTCTGGTGCAGAAAGAGCAGCGAGCGATCCTCGATCGACTGTATGACGGTATCGCCGAGCACTGCGACTGCGACAAGCGTGAGCTGACCAGCGCAGAGCAGGACGACTTGCGTGGATACTTTCGCAAGCATGTCGATGTGACCCGCTACGACCGGATTGTTTTTTTCCTGCGATTCAAAAAAGAAATCAGACAGGTGAGGTTCATCCAGACCCTGCCCAATCTGGTTATTCTGGAACACGATGCGTACCAGAATTACATCCCGTGCAAGTACACCGGAAAGTTCAGCGCGTATTACCGCAAGCTACCCTGGGCACGGGTGATCAGCTCGGGTTTCATGGTCGCCGACCGCCTGCGCGAGGAAGGTTTCGATGCGGTGTTTGTTCCCAAGGGATACGACCAGTCGCTGCTGCAAGATCAAGGTCGTGAGCGAGATATCGAACTGGCATTTGTAGGCAGTACCAACAGCGTCGCCTATAGCGGCCGCAAAGCACTGCTCGATGAGTTGGCGCGCGTCGAACCTCTGGTGGTGACGCGTACCAAGTCGGGTGAGGAATACTGCGATACGCTTAACCGCATTCGCTACTTCGTCAGCGCCGACGTCGGTATGGGCGAATTCATGATCAAGAATTTCGAGGCCATGGCGTGTGGTTGTGTGCTGCTGGCTTATGATCAGGGCACGGCTGAAAGCAGCGCGCTGGGTTTGCACGATATGCACAACGTTGTTTTCTATCAAAGTATCCCGCAGCTTCAGGAAAAACTCGCGAGGCTACGGGCTGACCCGGAGCTGGCGCAGCGTATCGCTCGCAATGGTCGTGAACTGGTGGTTGGCCAGTTCAGCTTTGCGCATATCGGGAAGCGTATCGTCGAGGAGCTCGAACCAGCATTGCGTCCTCACGCACCGTTGAGTCTGCTGGAAAAAGTGCGCCTGAAGCTGGGCGTTTGACAGGGTTTCTGTGGCGCTGGAAGGAGATGTCGTTCGGCGTGCCGGTTTTGGCCTCCACGTACAGCTGTCGATTGAGCATCAGCGCAAGGCGCGCGTTCGTCGCGAACACATCAAGTTTGCATTGTCTCTAATGCCGGGAGTCTGCATTGGCTGTTTTCTCAATTAAGTGCGCCGCAGCGTACCTGCATAGTTCCATGCGTTGGCTTGTTGCCTTATGAGTATCCTTAACGTTATGTGGTCCGGCGGTGCGCCGTTCGCATCAATTCACAAGGTTCATCAGCAAATACTGTCGCAGGCCGGCCCTACCGCATCGGTCAAGACCTGGTTACTTCAGGGCTGCGCGTCAGGGTCTGGAGTGAATGTTGGCGAAACCCGGGAATGGAAACTGTCCTCCGCCCGTTTGAAAGGGCGGCATTTCTGGCGGCTGATGAAGCCCTGGATGCAGGCCTCTTTCAAGAGAGCCCTCAAGCAGAGTGGGGCACACCTTTTGCTGCTCGATGGCTTGGGGGTAGCTCACACACTTTTACCCCTTATCAAAACATTGCCAAACATCCACGCGGTGGTGATTGTTCATGGTTCCACGCGAGTTCGTGCCGGAGATCGAGCCCTCTTCCACCAGCTCTCGACGTCCCGGCTGACATTGGTCGCAGTGTCGAACACCTTGGCGGCCTCGCTGGGCCGAGACCTTCAAATGCCGGTCATGACACTGCGTAGTGCGTTTGACCCTGCCGTGTTTCGCTCCTCGGTACTCCCTCGCGAGGAGGCTCGCGCCCGATTGGGGTTGCCCCTGGATGGCACGCCTGTGCTCGGTGCGGTGGGGCGATTGGTGGAAAACAAGGGGTTTGCCTGTCTGATCGAGGCCTTCGCCTCTGCATTGAAGCAGCGGCCCGATCTGCGATTGGTGATTATCGGTGAAGGGCCTGCCAGAGAAGCGTTGCAAGCACGCATTGATCACCTGGGGTTGCGCGCGAGTGTTTCCTTGCCCGGCCATCTGAATGATGCCGCGCGGCTTTACAGGGCCTTCGACTGGGTCGCTATCCCTTCACTGGACGAGGGCCTGGGACTGATTATGCAAGAGGCGGTGATGGCGGGTGTCCCCGTAATTTCCAGCGAATTGCCAGTGTTTCGCGAGCAGTTGGCCGACACGGGTTGGTATGCCCCCGTAAAGGACGTCAGTGCCTGGAGCGATATTATTGTGCGAGCGTCCAGCGCTTCTGCGAAAGATATCGCGGCAGGCCAGTATCAGGAGCTGGCCCCTGACCAGGCCTGGCTGAACTTCAGTCAGACGGCCCGTGCATTGCTTTCATGATGCCAGAACAGCTTGCTCGAGTGCCTGCATTGGAAAGCTGTCGTTCAGGTTTTCGCGCGCAATATAGCGAGCGAAATGCTGCAGGTTGCGCTTGATCAGATGCTTGGGCAGTGGCGCCCGCAAGAAACGCATATCCGCTATATCGATCAGGCCCATTCGGTTGTCCGGCGTGACCACGATGTTGCCCAGGTGCAGTGACCGAAAGTAGATCCCTGACATATGAAGGCTACGTATCAGCCCCGTCAGAGCCGGCAGTGTCTGCTGCCAGTTGAACCCTTCCTTACTGGCGATCTGGCGCAGGGTTTCTCCCGGCAGGGGCTGGTAAAGCACCGCCGTCATGCCTGGGGTTTGCAGTCGATAGAACTGCAGGACCTGAAGGGTAGGTACGCCAAGCTTGTGCAGTTCGGCGGCATTGTCGATGAAGCGTTTCGAGTACGGACGAAACAACGCGGAAGATAAAATACGCTTGCGACGAAACAGTTTCAGGATATTCCCATCCTGCAACAGGTAAACTTTCGGGCCGTAGCTGTCGGCCTCCAGTACTCTGGCGGCTTCAATCATTTGATTTAAAGCGTCTTGCGGAAGCCGGGAGCATTGCATCATAGAAAGCCTTGTTGGAATTACGCGGGCACTGTGGCGGCCAATGATGCCGAAAAGTTTCAGTTTTAACCATGCCGGGTTAGGTTGTCTAAGGAGCAATTTGATGCAAGAAACACGTTGGGCGCAAGTATGGATGACGTCAGGTCTGTTGTGGTTTCTGCTGGCTATCGCCGTTGCGCCTACCAACAAACTTTATCAGCAAGGGTTGGTCGCACTGCTATGGCTGCCGGCCATGGTGTTCAGCTGGTCAGCGCGGGCTCGGATCAGAGAACTCCTATATGAGCAGCGCTGGGTCTACCTGCCGATGCTCGGTCTGCTGGTCTGGTCATTGATTAGCCTCTCTTGGACGAGCGACGAGATGCCGAGTCGCGAAGTCAAGCGGTTGTTGTACATCGGCGTATTCCTGCTTTTTTTTCCGGTTTTTGCCAATGCCCGGTCCGAGCGAATCATTCGTATCATGCAATGGGGCGGTATTGGGCTGGCGTTGACTGCGTTGGTTGCCACCGTCAAATTTTATGGGGTCGATGGCAACGTCTGGTACGCGCGCGTTGAAGGTTTGGGCGAGTTGTCTCACCCGATTCTGGGTGGCTACGTTATTGGATTGGCGGCCGTGTGGCTTGTTCATTGGGTACCGCGCGCGCGCTGGATACAAGCGGTCTGGGTCGTAGCGCTGGGTTTCCTTGGCATGTTTGTCGTGCTTAGCCAGAGTCGTGGTGCTGCCTTGGCGTTGTTCCTGACGTTGCTCGTCATGCCGATCTGGTGCCGCGATCGACGCAGTCGCGTCGTTGCGTTATCTGCGTTGACAGTGGCGATGTTGGCTTTCTGGTTCTTCGAGCCTTTGGTTATGGCTCGCGGTGTTTCCTATCGTCCGCAAATTCTGATGGCAAGCTTGCAAATGATTGCCGAGCACCCATGGCGCGGTCTGGGCCTTGGCGGCAACTATAAAGTGCTCGCCGACGGCTTGTCCTTTGACCATGCCCATAACCTCTTCACTCATGTCGCCATCGAGCTGGGTCTGCCGGGGCTGTTGTTGTGGTGCGCGGTATGGCTTGCAGTTTTACGGGAGGCCTGGAAAGCCCGGGAAACGCTATATGGTCAAGGCGTCATCGGCATATGGGTATTTTCATCCCTGGCCATGCAATTCGATGCGGCCAGCCTGACTGGAACGCCAAGGGCCGAGTGGTTCATCAGTTGGTTGCCCGTTGGCCTGGCCAGTGTGTTGGTATGGTCGCGGGTCAATTCCGACGTTTGTGATAAAATTTCGCGTTCTTCCTAACGAGTGAGCTCTACGATGAGTGACGCACCGCCCAAAGCGGGACAGGATTCCAGCCTGAAAATCTATTTTCGGCTGTTGGGTTATGTAAAACCCTATATCGGCCTATTCCTGGTGAGTATCGTCGGCTTCGTGATCTTTGCCTCGACGCAGCCCATGCTCGCGGGGATTCTCAAGTATTTCGTCGATGGCTTGAGCAACCCCGAAGCGGTGCTCTTCCCGACTGTTCCCTATCTGCAAGACTTGCAGTTGCTGATGGCCGTGCCGCTGCTGATCATCCTGATCGCCGCCTGGCAAGGCCTGGGGTCTTTCCTGGGTAACTACTACCTGGCCAAAGTCTCCCTTGGGCTGGTCCACGACTTGCGTGTCGAGCTGTTCAACAAATTGCTGGTATTGCCCAACCGTTATTTCGACACCCATAACTCCGGGCACCTGATTTCGCGCATCACCTTCAACGTGACCATGGTCACCGGTGCGGCCACGGACGCTATCAAAGTGGTCATTCGTGAAGGCCTGACCGTGGTGTTCCTGTTTGCTTACCTGTTGTGGATGAACTGGAAATTGACCCTGGTGATGCTGGCGATCCTGCCCATCATCGCGATCATGGTGAGCAGCACCAGCAAAAAATTCCGCAAGCAGAGCAAGAAGATCCAGGTGGCGATGGGCGACGTGACTCACGTGGCCTCCGAGACCATCCAGGGTTATCGCGTGGTGCGCAGCTTCGGCGGCGAGAGCTACGAAGAGCGTCGTTTCGCCGAAGCCAGTCAGAGCAACACTAACAAGCAACTGCGCATGACCAAGACCGGCGCGGTCTACACGCCGATGCTGCAACTGGTGATCTATACCGCCATGGCGGTGCTGATGTTCCTGGTGCTGTTCCTGCGCGGCGATGCCACCGCCGGTGATCTGGTGGCCTACATCACTGCGGCGGGACTGTTGCCCAAGCCGATTCGGCAGCTGTCGGAAGTCAGCTCGACAATCCAGAAAGGCGTTGCCGGTGCCGAGAGCATTTTCGAGCAACTGGACGTCGAACCCGAGATTGACCTGGGTACCGTCGAGCGCGATCGCGTCAGCGGCCACCTGGAAGTGCGCAACCTGAGCTTCACCTATCCAGGGACCGAGCGTGAAGTGCTGACGAACATCAGCTTCGCGGCGGCACCGGGGCAAATGATCGCCCTGGTAGGACGCTCGGGTAGCGGCAAGTCGACCCTGGCCAGCCTGATTCCGCGCTTCTATCACCACGAAACCGGCGAAATCATGCTCGATGACGTGGAAATCGAAGACTATCGTCTGCGCAATCTGCGTCGACACGTGGCGCAGGTGACACAGCATGTGACCCTGTTCAATGACACCATCGCCAACAACATCGCTTACGGTGACCTGGCCGGCGCCCCACGTGCCGACATTGAAAAGGCCGCCACGGATGCTTACGCGATGGACTTCATCTCGGAGATGCCGCAAGGCCTGGACACCCAGGTCGGGGAAAACGGCGTGTTGCTGTCCGGTGGCCAGCGTCAGCGCCTGGCGATTGCCCGGGCCTTGTTGAAGAACGCACCGTTGCTGATTCTCGACGAGGCAACGTCGGCGCTCGATACCGAGTCCGAGCGGCACATTCAGGCGGCACTGGATCAGGTCATGAAAGGTCGCACCACGCTGGTGATTGCTCACCGGTTGTCGACCATCGAGAAAGCCGACCTGATCCTGGTCATGGATCATGGCGAAATCGTCGAGCGCGGCACCCACGCTCAACTGCTGGCGCAAAACGGATACTACTCGCGCCTGCATGCGATGGGCCTCGACGCCCCGGTTGGCGACATCGCCTGACCCCACAAAAGGGGTGAGCCTGGCTCACCCCTTTTGCACACCTGGCGTGCAATGCGCCCGGTGATTTGTACCCAGACCTTTACCCTTCTTGACCAAGCCTGAGTAAATCTGCGCACCGCGGACGGATTTCCTGATCAATAAATGAGCAGAAAGCCCCGCCGAATCATCCCATTGCAGCCGTCACACAAGCCCACGCCAACCCTGTGTTAATATCGCGCCCCTGTTCATTTTGTATGTGGGTTGCTCCATGAAGTTGTCCATGCCGCGATTCGATCAAGCCCCTGTCTTGGTGGTCGGCGATGTCATGCTCGACCGTTACTGGCATGGTGGTACCTCACGGATTTCCCCTGAGGCGCCGGTACCGGTAGTCAAGGTCGAGCAAATCGAGGACCGCCCGGGCGGTGCCGCCAACGTTGCGTTGAACATTGCCGCCCTCGGCGCCCCAGCCTCGCTGGTCGGTGTGACCGGCGACGATGAAGCCGCCGACAGCCTGGCCAATAGCCTCAAGGGCGCTGGCGTGCGGGCGTTGTTCCAGCGCATCGCGCACCAGCCGACCATCGTCAAGCTGCGGGTCATGAGCCGTCACCAGCAACTGCTGCGTATCGACTTCGAAGAACCATTCGCCACCGACGCGTTGGCGTTGGGCGAGCAGGTCGACGAGTTGCTCGAAGGCATCAAAGTGCTGGTGCTGTCCGACTACGGTAAAGGCGCGCTGAAAAACCATCAGGTGCTGATCCAGGCGGCACGTGCCCGTGGCATTCCGGTGCTGGCCGATCCCAAGGGCAAGGATTTCTCTATCTACCGTGGTGCGAGCCTGATCACCCCGAACCTCAGCGAATTCGAAACCATCGTCGGCGGTTGCGCCGATGAGCACGAGCTGGTGAGCAAGGGCGCGCAGCTGATGCACGACCTCGACCTCGGCGCATTGCTGGTGACTCGCGGCGAACACGGCATGACCCTGCTGCGTCCGGATCATCCGGCGCTGCACTTGCCGGCCCGTGCCCGTGAAGTGTTCGATGTGACCGGTGCGGGCGACACGGTCATTTCCACCCTGGCGGCCGCGATTGCCGCTGGCGAAGAACTGCCTCACGCGGTGGCGTTGGCCAACCTGGCGGCGGGTATCGTAGTCGGCAAACTGGGTACGGCGGCCATCAGCGCACCGGAACTGCGTCGCGCCATCCAGCGTGAAGAAGGTTCCGAGCGTGGCGTGCTGGGCCTCGAGCAGCTGTTGCTGGCGGTCGATGATGCGCGTGCGCATAAAGAGAAGATCGTCTTCACCAACGGCTGCTTCGACATTTTGCACGCCGGCCACGTGACCTACCTCGAGCAGGCGCGGGCCCAGGGTGATCGCTTGATCGTCGCGGTCAACGACGATGCGTCGGTCAGCCGCCTGAAAGGCCCAGGTCGTCCGATCAACAGCGTCGACCGTCGCATGGCCGTACTGGCAGGTCTGGGCGCCGTGGATTGGGTGATCAGCTTCGCTGAAGGCACTCCGGAAAACCTGCTGCGCGAGGTCAAGCCGGATGTGCTGGTCAAGGGCGGGGACTACGGAATCGAGCAGGTCGTGGGCGCGGACATCGTGACCGCTTACGGCGGAACGGTGAAAGTGCTGGGGCTGGTGGAAAACAGCTCGACTACCGCGATTGTCGAGAAAATCCGTCAATCCGAGTGAAACTGATCGTTCCCACGCTCTGCGTGGGAATGCCTCAATGGACGCTCTGCGTCCGCTTTGGGACGCAGAGCGTCCCGGGCTGCATTCCCACGCAGAGCGTGGGAACGATCAAGCTCAGGAGCTGACTTTTTTACGCGGTACGATTCTCTTCAGCAATTGCTTCGCCTTCCCGCGCAACCGCGCCAAACCTGAATCCTTCCCCGGCGGGCTCAAGCCCTGTTGCCGCACCCAATCCTTCCAGCGAATCCGCTCTTCCCTCACCAGCCAGCCTTCCTGCTGGGCAAAACTCTCTGCCAGGTACAACCCGCGAGTACTCGCCGGGTACAGCTGATCCTTTTTCAAGGTATAGAGCTCGGCCATCGGTTGGCCGTCCTGCAGCGGCATCAAGTACAAGTCGGGACGTTTTCGATCGAGCCGGGCCACCAGTTGATCGCCTTCCAGTCGTTCATCGACATGAAACAGGCTCAGGGATTTGGCTTCCTTGGGCACGTCCAGGCGCAAGTCATAGATCAATTGCAGCGAAGCCGTCGGCAAATGCACGTAAGCCCGCGGGCGTTCGATCAACTGCATCTTGGCGCAACGCACCGGCCGCGCCGAACCGGACAACGGTGTCAGACGAAACGGCAGGGCTTCGCGATAATGCAGCGCGGACGAGTAGGGCGCCGGCAGCCAGGTGTCGTTGAAGCGTCCGCCGAGCCAGCCTTCCGGGGTTTCCAGCAGACACTCTTCGGCAATTTCCTGAATCGCGGTGTGCAGCGGCAGGTTCAGCTCATGGGCGGGCACGTAACCGGAGATCAGTTTGAGCACCACGTCGCCGCGGTCTTGCCGACGCTGACGGACCAACACCCAGTAATCGCGATTCTGCCAATGCAGGGTCAGGCGCACCGAGACCCCGAGGTTGGCCAGTTCAAGCGAAAACCGCTGAGTGTCGGCGACCGTCACCGGGCGGCGACGTTGCAGCGTCTGGGAGAAATTGAGCGGCATCCCGACGCTTTGATAACTCAGGCCTTCGGGAGTCGCTTCGACGAATAACGGCAGGGTCTTGAAGTTGCTCGGGTTCTTTCTTATGAGCGTACGCGGCATGTCGGCTCCTGCTTAAGGCCGCGTGGGCGGCATCAGTTTCTACGTAGGACCTGGGCAACGGTCGCGACGTTATGGGCGAGGTGCAGCGGATTAATGGTCCCGACAATAGCACTGGCAACACCCGGATGTTCAAACAACAACTCGAAGCTGGCGCGAACAGGGTCCACGCCCGGGCTCAGGCAAACATGACCGCTGGCGAGGGCTTTTTTGACCAGAATGGCTTTGCCGTGAGCAGCAGCATAGTCAATGACCGGCTTCTCGTTCTGCTCGTTCAGATTGTAGGTGACCATCGCGCAATCACCTTGTTCCAGAGCCTTCAAACCGCCTTCGACGGTTTTTCCGGAAAAACCGAAGCCGCGAATTTTGCCTTCGCTCTTCAGCGCCGCGAGGGTCGCATAGACCTCGCTGTCATTGAGGATCGCCAGGTCGTTGCCGTCGGAGTGCACCAGCACCAGATCGATGAAGTCCGTTTCCAGCCGTTGCAGACTGCGCTCGACCGAGAGCCGGGTATGAGCGGCGCTGAAGTCGTGATGGGACTGACCGTCGGCAAACTCTTCGCCGACCTTGCTGACGATCACCCAGTCCTGACGCTGACCCCGCAGCAATGGACCGAGGCGTTCTTCGCTGCGGCCATAGGCCGGGGCAGTGTCGATCAGGTTGATGCCCAGGTCGCGCGCGAGTTTGAGCAGCATGCGCGCTTCGTCATCATCGGGAATCTGGAAACCGTTGGGGTATTTCACGCCTTGGTCGCGGCCGAGTTTTACGGTGCCCAGGCCCAATGGCGAAACCAGCAGGCCGGTGCTGCCCAACGGGCGATGCAGATCGTGCAGGGTCGGTTGGCTCATGGCAGCAGTTGCTCCCAGGCAGGCACGCCCATCGGCGGTTTTGGCAGGTCGGGCAGCGGGGCAGAATGGCTTGGCTGGATGCCGTCGCGCTGCAGGGAGGCGATGACGCGATCAGCAAAGTCCGGAGCCAGCGCCAGTTTGGTTGGCCAGCCGACCAGCAGCCGGCCTTCTTCGGCAAGGAATGCATTGTCAGGACGGGTCAGTCCCGATTGCAGTGGCTCGGCGCGATCCACTCGAAGGGTGGCCCATTGCGCGGTGCTCAGATCGATCCATGGCAGCAACTGGCCGAGTTCTTTCTGCGCCGTGGCGATTTGCTCGGCGGGATCGCGTGCAACACCTTCGGCTTCAGCGATATCACCGCCCAGATACCAGACCCATTGGCCATCGGCGGCCGGATGGGTGGTCACGGTAATGCGCGGCTTGGTGCCGCCGCCCAGGCAGTGGGCGTACAGCGGTTTGAGGCCGGGACCTTTGGCGATGATCATGTGCAACGGCCGGCGTTGCATGGCGGGTTGGCTCAGCCCCAGCGCTTCGAGTAGCGCTGCCGTACCGGCACCGGCGCTCAAGACGATGCGCTGGGCGCGAATCTCGCGCTCGTCAACCTTCAGGCCGACCAGTTTTCCACCTTCCAGCAGCGGTTCGATGTTCTGACCGGCGAGCAGGCCATCACCCGCCAGATCGGCCAGGCGCTGGATCAGGCTTGGCACGTCGATCACCAGTTCCGCCAGACGATAGACCTTACCCTTGAAACGCTTGTCTTGCAGGGCGGGCGGCAGTTGCTCGCCCTTGACCTGATCGACACGACCGCGCACGGCCTTGCTGGCGAAGAAGCTGGTGAGGTTGCCAGCGATCGTGCCGGGGGACCAGAGGTAATGAGCTTCGGACAGCAGGCGCACGCCGGTCAGGTCCAGCTCGCCGTCACCGGCCAAGGCTTCACGCCAGCGCCGAGGCATGTCGGCGATGGCTTCCGAGGCGCCGGTCAGGGCGCCATGCAGTGCGTACTTGGCGCCGCCATGGATGATGCCTTGGGATTTCACGCTCTGCCCGCCACCGAGGCTGGCGCTTTCCACCAGCACGGTCGAAAAACCCTGGCGGCGCAGGCGCGCATTCAGCCAGAGGCCGGCGACACCAGCGCCGACAATCAGAACGTCGGTGGAAATCATGGATGGCATGCAGCGACCTCAGTGTTCAAGACGAGGGCGCAGTATACAGACTCGAAGATTGGAGGTTTTGCTGGCGATCAACACGGCGAATGCAAAATCCTGTGGGAGCGGGCTTGCTCGCGAAAGCGGTGTGCCAGTCGACACAAATGTTGACTGACATACCGCTTTCGCGAGCAAGCCCGCTCCCACAATGGATCGTGATTCAGGTCTTAGTGCCCGGCGGTTTTGGAGAAGAGTTGGATGACGACGACGCCCAGTACGATGAGCGCCATCCCCAGCATCGCCGGCACATCCAGCTTCTGCCCGTAGATAAACAGCGCCGCGACGCTGACCATCACGATCCCCATGCCGGCCCACACCGCGTAAGCCACGCCCACCGGAACGCTGCGCACCACCAGCGTGAGCATCCAGAAGGCAATGCCGTAACCGACAATAACCAGAATCAGCGGCAGCGGGGTGCTGAAGCCTTTGACCGCTTTCATCGAAACGGTGGCGATCACTTCGGCGCAGATGGCAATGGCCAGGTAGTAGTAAGCGGTCATAGGTGCATCCTCGTGTGAAGTGTTGCTTTCTGAGGTCGGCATTTTAGAGATTCTCCAGATGCGGTAAAGTCATTACCTATCTGTTCTGAAGATGGGTTGAGCCATGAACACGCAATGGAATCTGGAGCAGCTGCGGCTGTTTGTCAGCGTAGCGGAGCAGCGTTCGTTTTCTGCGGTAGCGCGGGATCATCGCAAGGCGCAGTCGGCGGTCAGCAGTTCGATTGCGCTGCTGGAAGAGGACTTGGGCGTCAGCCTGTTCGACCGTAGCAGCGGCCGCCAGCCGAAACTCACCGAGGCCGGAAACGCATTGCTGGATGAGGCGCGGGAAGTGCTGCGCCAATGCGAACGCCTTAACGGTCGGGCGTTGGCCATGATGCGCGGCCAGGAGGCGCGTTTGCGTGTGGCTCAGGATGAGGCGATGCCCTATCAGCCGATCATCGAAAGCTTCGAAGCCCTGGCTCAACAATTTCCCAGCCTTGAAGTGCAGCTGACCAGCGCCGCCCAGGGCGATGTGGCGCGCAAACTGGTGGAGCGTCGGGCCGATCTGGGGTTGCTGTTTTATCACGACCAGATTCCCGAAGCGCTCGAGCGGCGGGTGTTGGGCAGCGTCGAAATGGTCACGGTGTGCGGCGTCGGCCATCCACTGGCGAAACAGGCTCAGGTGGATTGTCAGCAACTGGCGCAGCATCGTCAGTTGCTGATGTCCACACAGTCGAGTGTCTATCCCGGCAGCGAACCTGCCAGCCCGCAAGTCTGGCGGGCCGACAGTTTCTACGTGATGGCTGAATGGCTGGTGCGCGGACTCGGTTGGGCCTGGCTGCCGCGCCACGTGGTGCAGTACCCGGCGTATCAGGATCTGATGGTCGAACTGGTCAGCGAATGGACCCCGCCAGCGCTGGTGGTGGAGTTGGTCTGGCGCCGCGATGAACCTCTGGGGCCGGCGGCTCGTTGGTTGGCGGAACGTTTTGCCGTGCACTTGCAGACGATCGGTGAAAAAAGCCGATAAACTCCGCCGCCATGAATAGAACTCTCTACACCGCGCTGTTTTACCTGGGGCTGCCACTGGTAGCGATTCGGCTTTGGCTGCGGGCGCGCAAGGCGCCGGCGTATGCCAAACGCATTGGCGAACGTTTCTCCGTCGGGTTACCGACGATGAAAACGGGCGGCATCTGGGTGCACGCGGTGTCGGTGGGCGAAAGCATTGCCGCGGCGCCGATGATTCGCGCCTTGCTGCAACGTTATCCACAGTTGCCCATTACCGTGACCTGCATGACCCCGACCGGTTCGGAGCGCATCCACGCGCTGTTCGCCAATGAGCCGCGCATTCAGCACTGCTATTTGCCTTACGACTTGCCTTGCGCAGCGAAGCGATTCCTTGATCGGGTTCAGCCGAAACTGGCGGTGATCATGGAGACCGAGCTCTGGCCGAACCATATCCATCAGTGCGCCAGGCGCGGGATTCCCGTGGCCCTGGCCAACGCTCGACTGTCTGAGCGTTCGGCCAAGGGTTATGGCCGCTTCGGCAAGCTGACTCAGCCGATGCTCGCCGAGATGAGCCTGTTCGCGGTGCAGACCGAGGCCGAGGCGCAGCGCTTCCGCGATTTGGGTGCACGTTCGCAAACCGTGGAAGTGACCGGTTCGATCAAGTTTGACCTGACCATCGACCCGGCACTGCTTCAGCGTGCTGCCGAGTTGCGATCGCAATGGCAGGCGCAGGAGCGCCCGGTGTGGATCGCCGCGAGTACTCACGAAGGTGAGGACGAAGTGGTGCTGGCGGCTCATCGTCAGTTGCTGGCCAATCATCCCGATGCGTTGCTGATTCTGGTGCCGCGCCATCCAGAGCGATTCAATTCAGTGTTCGAGTTGTGTCGGCAGCAGGGTTTCGCCACGGTTCGTCGTTCCGCTGGCGATCCCGTCACCGCCGATACGTCGGTGCTGCTGGGCGACACCATGGGCGAGTTGCTGTTTCTGTATGCCTTGGCTGACAGCGCTTTTGTTGGCGGCAGTCTGGTGCCGAACGGCGGGCATAACTTGCTGGAACCGGCGGCTCTGGCGAAACCGGTGTTGAGCGGACCGCACCTGTTCAATTTCCTTGAAATCGCCACGCAGTTGCGCAGTGCCGGGGCGTTGCAGGAAGTGGAAGATGCCGAAGGTCTGGCGCTGGCGGTGCAGCGGCTGTTCGAGTTGCCGCGCGATGCGCAGCGGATGGCGGAGGCGGGGTTGAAAGTGATGCGCACCAATCAGGGCGCGTTGCAGCGGTTGCTGGATGGGTTGGATAAGTTGATTCAGCGCTAACCTGTAGGAGCACAGCTTGCTGGCGATGGCGATATTGAGAACGCCATCGCGGGCAAACGGAACGCCGCCCGGCCGCTCCTACAATGAAGGACGGGCTTTGAGTTGCTCTGCCGCAGCCTTCGCCAGGTCCGGCGGCAGGAAGTCTTTGTCCGGGTTGTAATCAGCCTTGAGGTAACGCGCCAGGTCCTGCAAATCCCCCGGGTTCAAGGTGCCCGCGGCCTGCTTCAAACGCAGGTTGTCGAGTATGTAGTCATAACGCGTGTTGTTGTAGTCGCGCACCGAGGTGTACAGCTGACGCTGGGCATCCAGCACGTCGACGATGTTTCGTGTGCCCACCTGATAACCGATTTCGGTCGCTTCCACCGCGCTCTGGTTGGAGATGATCGACTGCTTGCGCGCCTGCACCTGCTCGACGTCGGTGTTCACTGCGCGGTGCAGGTTGCGGGTGCTTTCGACGATTTGCCGGCGCAGGGCTTCACGTTGCTGCTCGGACTGATCCAGCTGTGCATACGATTGACGCACCTGGGAGTTGATCAGGCCGCCGCTGTAGATCGGGATATTCAGTTGCAGACCCACGGTGGTCTGGTCAACGTCGCCCTTGTAAGGCGAGCCGAAGACATTCGGGTTGCTGAAGCCCAAGGCATCGTTATCGCCTTTTTCATACTTCGCGACTGCATCCAGGGTCGGCGCATGGCCTGCCTTGCGCTGCTTGAGGGTTTCTTCAGCGGCGCTGACGGCGTAGTTGCTGGCCAACAAGTTGAGGTTCTGCTTGGCCGCCGTATCGACCCAGGCTTTGGCGTCGTTCGGTGATGGCGGCAGGATCGGCAGGGTGTGGACAATGCCCCAGATCGAGTTGTACTGACGGTTGGTCAGGGTGATCAGGGCTTCGAACGCATCATCCACCTGACGCTGTGCGAGGATCCGGTTGGCTCGCGCGGTGTCGTAGCTGGCTTGTGATTGCAGCACGTCGGTCTTGTCCGACAGGCCGACATCAAAGCGCTCGTTGGATTGATCGAGCTGGCGTTTAAATGCGGCTTCTTCAGCCTTGGTCGAGGCCAGGTTGTCCTGGGTGCGCAATACGTTGAAGTAGCTTTCGGCGGTCTGCAGGATCAGGTTTTGCTGGGTCGCCGAGAGTTGCAACGCGGCCTGTTCATTAACGTCCTTGGCGGCCTGAAACTGGAACCAGCGATCGGCTCGGAACAGCGGTTGCGCCAGAGTTGCCTGATACGAATGAGCATTGCGGCTGAAGGTGGACGAAGGCTGATCGATCGAAGTACGTACGTTGGCCACTTCGGCGCCGCCAGAGAGGTTCGGCAGCAGCCCGGCGCGGGCCTGGGGCACGACTTCTTTCTGAGCGCCATATTGAGCGATGGCTGCAGCAAGGTCGGCGTTGTTGTCCACCGCTTCCTGATAGACGCTGACCAGATCGTTCTTGGTCGATAAGGGCGCTTCTGCTGCCCAGGCCATTCCATTGGACGCACAAGACACGGCAAGGGCCAGTGAGAGTTTGCGCAGCATGAGGCCATCCCTAAAAAATTACGCTGATAATTTGAGCGCCAAGGCTACGGCGCGGCTCATACAGCGTCAAGGCGCGGTATGGCGTAGCGAGTGTAGTTGTGCGCAACGACCGCAACAATCCTGTAATTGCGCCATTCATCATGGTGTTTACCGCGGTGTTGGCGTTCTTTGCCAGTTGTGTCTAGACTGGCCGGGTTCTTGTCGGGGTGCCTTGCTATGAGGCTGAGATCGAATAATTTCGGATCCCGTTGAACCTGATCAGGTTAGCGCCTGCGTAGGGAACAAGATTTCTCGTCACCCGGCGAGTCCTCTTGTGCTTCGTCCGGGATGTTGTTCGACAATCGAACACCCCTCGAGCACTGAGCACAGCACAGCTGGTTTTCCCAGCGCACGTGCGTCCATTCGTTTACAGGTTCGCTCCGACAAAAATCCACTGCCTGGATGTGTGTCTGGAGAGCCCGTGATGACGATAAAACTAAAAAACACTACGAACCTGAGTGATTCGGCCCAAGTCGATCAGCAATCGGTTCAGCCGTTTACCCGCTCGCAAAAAATCTATGTTCAGGGCTCTCGCCCGGACATCCTCGTGCCGATGCGCGAAATCAGCCTTGATGTGACCCCGACCGACTTCGGCGGCGAGATCAATGCGCCTGTCGTTGTGTACGACACTTCGGGCCCTTACACCGACCCCAACGTCATCATCGACGTGCGCAAAGGCCTGGCCGATGTGCGTTCGCCGTGGATCGAATCCCGTGGCGACACCGAGCGTTTGCCGGGTCTGAGTTCCAACTTCGGCCAGGAACGCCTCGCCGATGCGGAGCTGACCAAGCTGCGTTTCGCCCACGTGAACAACCCGCGCCGCGCCAAGGCCGGGGCCAACGTCAGCCAGATGCACTACGCCCGCAAAGGCATCATCACCGCCGAGATGGAATACGTCGCCATCCGCGAAAACATGAAGCTCGAAGTGGCCCGTGCCGCCGGCCTGCTTGACCAGCAACACGCCGGTCACAGCTTCGGCGCCAGCGTGCCGAAAATCATCACCCCCGAATTCGTCCGTGAAGAAATCGCCCGCGGTCGCGCGATCATTCCGGCCAACATCAACCACACCGAACTGGAACCGATGATCATCGGCCGTAACTTCCTGGTGAAGATCAACGGCAATATCGGCAACAGTGCTTTGGGTTCGTCCATCGAAGAAGAAGTGGCGAAACTGACCTGGGGCATTCGCTGGGGTTCGGACACGGTCATGGACCTGTCCACCGGCAAGCACATTCACGAAACCCGCGAGTGGATCATCCGTAACTCGCCGGTGCCGATCGGTACCGTTCCGATTTATCAGGCCCTGGAAAAAGTCGGCGGCGCTGCCGAAGACCTGACTTGGGAGTTGTTCCGCGACACGCTGATCGAACAGGCCGAGCAGGGCGTCGACTACTTCACCATCCACGCCGGCGTACTGCTGCGCTACGTGCCGCTGACCGCCAAACGCGTGACCGGTATCGTTTCCCGTGGCGGTTCGATCATGGCCAAGTGGTGCCTGGCGCACCACAAAGAGAACTTCCTCTACACCCATTTCGAAGACATCTGCGAAATCATGAAGGCCTACGACGTCAGCTTCTCGCTGGGCGATGGCCTGCGTCCGGGCTCGATTGCCGACGCCAACGACGCGGCACAATTCGGTGAGCTGGAAACCCTCGGCGAGCTGACCAAAATCGCGTGGAAGCACGACGTGCAGTGCATGATCGAAGGCCCGGGCCACGTGCCGATGCAGTTGATCAAAGAGAACATGGACAAGCAGCTTGAGTGCTGCGACGAGGCGCCGTTCTACACCCTCGGCCCGCTGACCACTGACATCGCGCCAGGCTACGACCACATTACCTCGGGTATTGGTGCGGCGATGATCGGCTGGTTCGGTTGCGCCATGCTCTGCTACGTGACGCCGAAGGAACACTTGGGGCTGCCGAACAAGGATGACGTGAAGACCGGGATCATCACCTACAAGATCGCCGCGCATGCCGCCGATCTGGCAAAAGGGCATCCGGGCGCGCAGATCCGCGACAATGCCTTGAGCAAGGCGCGTTTCGAGTTCCGTTGGGAAGACCAGTTCAACCTGGGCCTTGATCCGGACACTGCTCGTTCGTATCACGATGAGACCCTGCCGAAGGATTCGGCCAAGGTCGCGCACTTCTGCTCCATGTGCGGGCCGAAATTCTGCTCGATGAAGATCACCCAGGAAGTCCGCGAATACGCGGCCAACCAGCGCATCGAAACCGTCGACGCCGAAGTCGCCCAGGGATTGGCGGACCAGGCCGAGCGGTTCAAACAGGAAGGCAGTCAGCTGTACAAGAAGGTTTGATCTGATCCGCAGCGCCGGCCTATCAAGGCTGGCGCTGCTTTTTGTAGGAGCAAGGCTTGCCCGCGATGGCGTCCTCGAGATCGCCATCGCGGGCAAGCCTTGCTCCTACAGGTTCGGCGATCAAAAGAACAACAAGTGTCCCTCTGAGATAACACCCTTGAGCATTCAACCCAGCACTTACTCCCCGGATTCTGCGGTTCCGATCGACAAACGTGTCTTTGGCGGTCGCGATCTGTTTTCCCTGTGGTTCTCCCTCGGCATCGGCCTGATGGTCCTGCAGACCGGCGCTCTGCTCGCGCCAGGTCTGGGCCTGTCCGGCTCGTTGCTGGCCATCTTCCTCGGCACCCTGGTCGGCGTTTTGCTGCTGGCCGCCGTCGGCGTGATCGGCAGCGACACCGGCCTGTCGTCGATGACCGCGCTCAAGCTCAGCCTCGGTGCAAAAGGCGCGAGCCTGCCGGCCGTGCTGAATCTGCTGCAACTGATCGGTTGGGGCTCGTTCGAAATCATCGTCATGCGCGACGCTGCCAGCCTGCTCGGCGCGCGGGCGTTCAGCGAAGGCGGTCTGTTGTCGAATCCGCTGTTGTGGACCGTGTTCTTTGGTGGTTTGGCGACCTTGCTGGCCGTCAGTGGTCCGCTGACATTCGTCCGTCAGATCCTGCGCAAGTGGGGCATCTGGTTGCTGCTGGCCGCGTGCATCTGGCTGACCTGGAACCTGTTCGCCAAGGCTGATCTGGCGGCGTTGTGGGCGCAGGCCGGAGACGGTTCGATGTCGTTCGCCGTGGGCTTCGACATTGCCATCGCCATGCCGTTGTCCTGGCTGCCACTGATTGCCGACTACTCGCGTTTCGGCAAGCGTGCGAAAAACGTGTTCGGCGGCACGGCACTGGGCTTCTTTATCGGTAACTTCTGGCTGATGAGCCTCGGTGTGGCCTACACCCTGGCGTTTGCGCCGAGCGGTGAAGTGAATGCCTTGCTGTTGGCATTGGCTGGTGCTGGCCTCGGGATTCCGCTGCTGCTGATCCTGTTGGACGAGTCGGAAAATGCTTTTGCCGATATTCACTCGGCGGCCGTTTCGAGCGGAATTTTGTTGCGCTTGAAAGTCGAGCACCTGGCCTTGGCCATCGGCGTGATCTGCACACTGATCGCGTGCCTGGCGCCATTGGCCCAGTACCAGAACTTCCTGCTGTTGATCGGTTCGGTGTTTGCGCCGCTGTTCGGCGTGGTGCTGGTGGATCACTTCATCCTGCGCAAACGCAGTACTCGCGTGGCGTCAGCCGCATTGCGCTGGCCGGCGTTGCTCGCCTGGTTGGGCGGGGTGAGCACCTATCATTTGCTGGCTAATCTGTATCCGGACATCGGCGCAACCCTGCCGTCACTGATTCTGGCAGGGCTGCTGCAACTCGTGCTGGGTCGGGCCTTCAGTTACGGCCAGGAAACAGCTCGGGCTTGATAATGCCGTTCAGGCGTGGGTAAGGGATCTTCAGTTCGACGTGACCCAGCGCGTAAGGCGCGATGGTGCTCACTTCGTACTTGAGGATCACCCCGCCGTACGTCAGCGCCACGTTCTGGGTTTTCTGGAACGGCCACTGCTTCACGAACTCCGGTTCCTGATCGAGCTTGGTGCTGATCAGCCAGCTGTTGTGCGCGACTTGCGCGGCTTTCCAGAATGCCTCTTCCTGCCCCGGCACCAACATGTCCGACAGCGTCAGCACTTTGTGCTGCTGGCGTGAATAGTTGATGAAGCTGCGGCCCGGCGTGCCATGGGCACCGCCGGTGTCCAGGTAGCTGGAAAATTCAACGATCACCAAGCCGTCATGCTGCTCACGTACCTTGGCTTGCAGGTAGCTGCTGTAGCGCGGGCCGGCACTGCTCAAAAATTGCTCGCGATACGCTGCCAGCGTCGGCGCCACCGGGGCGTCGGGCGAGGTGCGGGTCATTTGCAGCAGGCGTTTTTCGATGATGCCGTCCAGTTGCGGTTCGGCGGGGAAGCGCAGCGTATCGATGTTCACCAGCGGGCAGTCAGGTGTTGTGCAACCCGGTTTCAGCTGTTCGGAAGCGTCGCGGGTAGTTTCCAGCGGCGTCCGGTAGTTGGGTTGGAACAAACTCTGGCACGCGCCCAGGGTCAGGGCGATTACAGCCACGGAGGCGATTTTAAAAAGCGACATGGGCGTCCTTCATAAAACAGGGAAAGGCGAAAAGTTATCCGCTTCGACTATCAACGAAGCAGTCAGTTCGCCACTAAGCTAATTAGAGTTGGTTTCACCCTCACCGTCTATCCCGCTGACTGTAAAGGGGCTGCATCAAAGGTCACGGGCGCGTTAGGATGGCGCGAAGTCGAGGTTGCAAGTAACAAAAAGGAGCCTCGTAACGGATTTGCAGTAAAGAGGATAGTCATGACTGATTTCGCCAACGCCATTCCGACCGCCGTTGATATCGTTCGGCGCGAAAAGTGCTATGAGGGCTTCTACAAGCTGGATCGTGTGCACTTGCGTCACGAATTGTTTGCCGGTGGCATGAGTCGCGAGATCAATCGTGAAGTGTTCGTTCGCCATGATGCGGTGTGCGTGCTGCCCTACGATCCGCAGCGCGATGAAGTGGTGTTGATCGAGCAGTTTCGCGTCGGCGCCATGGGCAAGATCGACAATCCATGGTTGATCGAACTGGTCGCCGGTCTGATCGACAAGGATGAAGTGCCGGAAGAAGTTGCTCACCGCGAAGCGCAGGAGGAAGCTGGGCTTGTGTTCGGGGCGCTCTGGCCGATGACCAAATATTTTCCATCGCCGGGCGGCAGCAATGAATTTGTGCACTTGTACCTGGGGCGCTGCGACAGCGCCGGCGTCGGCGGCCTGCATGGGCTGGAGGAAGAAGCAGAAGATATCCGCGTCACGGTCTGGGCGTTCGAAGATGCCCTGCAGGCCGTACGCGACGGACGAATTGCCAACGCGGCCAGCATCATTGCCTTGCAATGGCTAGCTTTGAACCGCGCTGAAGTGAGGGGGTTATGGTCGTAAACAAACTGCGCGATCGCTATCGGGTTGACCTTGTGGGGCTGCAAGCCTCCTGCGAGGCCAACTACGCGCGCCTGATGCGACTGTTGCCGGACATGCGCAACGAGCCGGAGGCGCGGCGCATTGCCGTGACCCACGGCGACCAGATGCTCGGCGTGCTGGCCCTCGAAGTGCTGCAGGTCTGCCCGTACACCACAACCCTGCTAGTGCGCCAGGAACACAGCCTGCCGTGGCTGCCTGTGCCGCAACTGGAAGTTCAGGTCTATCACGACGCATGCATGGCCGAAGTCGTCAGCGCCGAACATGCGCGACGCTTTCGCGGCATCTATCCTTACCCGAATGCCTCAATGCATCAGCCGGACGAAAAGGCCCAGCTGAATATGTTTCTGGGCGAATGGCTGAGCCATTGCCTGGCCTGCGGACACGAGTACGCGGTTGTGCGGTAGATGTGAACTGCGTCAGGTTCACAAGTTTCCCCTTTTGATCATCCCCCAGCATAATTGCGGCACTCATCCATCCCGTGATTCAGCCCTGGGAGAACGCCTTGCCGAGCGTATCCACATTGACCACCGCCGATTCGGCGTTGCTGGTGCAACTTTCCGACAGTCATCTGTTTGCCGAAACGGACGGGACGTTGTTGGGCATGAATACCCGGGACAGCCTGCAAAATGTCATCGAGCTGGTGCGGCTGCAGCAGCCGCAGATCGACCTGATTATTGCCAGTGGAGATCTTTCTCAGGACGGGACGCTGGAGTCCTATCAGCAATTTCGTGACCTGACGCGGCAGCTCGATGCGCCGGCGCGCTGGATTCCCGGTAATCATGATGAGCCGCGGATCATGGCGGAGGCTGCCGTGCAGAGTGCGTTGCTTGAGCCGGTGGTGGATGTCGGTAACTGGCGCGTCACGTTGCTCGATTCGGCCGTACCGGGTTCGGTGCCGGGGTATTTGCAGGATGAGCAGCTACAGTTGCTGGCCCGTTCGTTGAGTGAGGCGCCAGAACGGCATCATCTGGTGTGCTTCCATCATCATCCTGTGTCGATCGGGTGTGCGTGGATGGAGCCCATTGGATTGCGCAATCCAGACGCGTTGTTTGCCGTGCTGGATCGGTTTCCGCAGGTGCGCGCTGTTTTATGGGGGCATGTGCATCAAGAGATCGACCAGGATCGCAAGGGTGTGCGGCTGATTGCCTCGCCTTCGACGTGTATTCAGTTCGAACCGGGCAGTGATGATTTCAAGGTCAGTGACCAGGCGCCGGGGTATCGCTGGTTGCGGCTGTTGCCGGATGGCCGGCTCGAAACAGGTGTTGAACGCGTCACGGGTTTTGACTTTCAGATCGATTACGGCTCTAACGGTTACTAGAAACATCCCGGGAGACCGAGGTGCGGCCTTCGCGAGCAAGCCCGCTCCCACATTGAACCTCGGGTGTTCACAAATCGTATGTACGCTGCAGATCTCCTGTGGGAGCGGGCTTGCTCGCGAAGGCATCCGCACAGACGCCCATGAACTCCGTGCATATCCCGATTCCCCCGACACCCTGTAAACTGCGCCTCTTTACCCGACGCACAGGGAGCTCAAATGTCTGGTTCGATCCTTTATATCCACGGTTTCAACAGCGCGCCTTCGTCTAAAAAGGCCACGCAGTTGGTACAAGTAATGGAACGTCTGGGCTTGAGCGATCAGTTGCGCGTCCCGGCCTTGCATCACCATCCCCGTGAGGCCATCGGTCAGCTAAACAAGGCGATTGAGGAGCTAGGGCGGCCACTGCTGGTCGGCAGCTCACTCGGCGGCTACTATGCGACTCACTTGGCCGAGCGCCATGGCCTCAAGGCCCTGTTGATCAACCCTGCCGTCAGTCCGCACCGGATGTTCGACGGGTATCTGGGGACGCAGAAAAACCTGTATACCGATGAGGCCTGGGAATTGACCCACGACCACGTGACGGCCCTGGCCGAGCTGGAAGTGCCGGCGCCCCAGGACCCGCAGCGGTATCAGGTGTGGTTGCAGACCGGCGATGAAACGCTGGACTACCGCCTCGCCCAGCAGTACTACCGGGCTTGTGCGTTACGTATCCAGGCCGGCGGCGACCATAGTTTCCAGGGTTTTGCCGAACAATTGCCGGCAATGCTGAGTTTTGCCGGCATCGGCGCAGATTTGTATCAGGCGATCGATTTCACAGCACTGTGAGCCATCGCCTCTATTTCACAGAACACTCTTTTTACAGGCGGACGACGAGACCCCATGGCCACTCCCAGCGCTAGCTCTTATAACGCAGACGCCATCGAAGTCCTCTCGGGCCTCGACCCGGTGCGCAAACGCCCCGGCATGTACACCGACACCAGTCGGCCGAACCACCTTGCCCAGGAAGTCATCGACAACAGCGTCGACGAAGCCTTGGCCGGGCACGCGACCTCGGTGCAGGTCATCCTGCACGCCGATCACTCCCTGGAAGTCAGCGATGACGGCCGTGGCATGCCAGTGGACATCCACGCCGAAGAAGGCGTGTCGGGCGTCGAGCTGATCCTCACCAAGCTCCACGCGGGCGGCAAGTTTTCCAACAAGAACTACCAGTTCTCCGGCGGTCTGCACGGGGTGGGTATTTCCGTGGTCAACGCGTTGTCGAACGAAGTCCGGGTGCGCGTAAAGCGTGACGGCAACGAATACCAGATGACCTTCGCCGACGGTTACAAGAAAACCGAGCTGGAAATCATTGGTACTGTCGGCAAGCGCAACACGGGTACCAGCGTATTCTTCGCGCCGGACCCGAAATACTTCGATTCGCCGAAATTCTCCATCAGCCGCCTCAAGCACGTACTCAAGGCCAAGGCCGTTCTGTGCCCGGGGCTGCTGGTCAGTTTTGAAGACAAGGCCACCGGCGAGAAAGTCGAATGGCATTACGAAGACGGCCTGCGCTCCTACCTGGTCGACGCGGTCAATGGATTCGAACGCCTGCCGGACGAGCCGTTCTGCGGCAGCCTGGCCGGTAACAAAGAAGCGGTCGATTGGGCGCTGCTGTGGTTGCCGGAAGGTGGCGACAGCGTGCAGGAAAGCTATGTCAACCTGATCCCGACGGCGCAGGGCGGTACCCACGTCAACGGTTTGCGTCAGGGCTTGCTCGATGCGATGCGCGAATTCTGCGAATTCCGCAGCCTGCTGCCACGCGGCGTGAAGCTGGCGCCGGAAGACGTCTGGGAGCGTATCGCTTTCGTGCTGTCGATGAAGATGCAAGAGCCGCAATTCTCCGGCCAGACCAAAGAGCGCCTGTCTTCCCGTGAAGCGGCCGCGTTCGTTTCCGGTGTGGTCAAGGACGCCTTCAGCCTGTGGCTCAACGCCAACCCGGAAACGGGCATGTTGCTGGCGGAACTGGCGATCAACAATGCCGGCCGCCGTCTGAAGGCCAGCAAGAAGGTCGAGCGCAAGCGCATCACAGCGGGTCCGGCACTGCCGGGCAAACTCGCTGACTGTGCCGGGCAGGACCCGATGCGTTCCGAGCTGTTTCTAGTGGAAGGTGATTCTGCCGGCGGCTCGGCCAAGCAGGCACGAGACAAAGAATTTCAAGCGATCCTGCCGTTGCGCGGCAAGATTCTGAACACCTGGGAAGTCGACGGCAGCGAAGTGCTGGCCAGCCAGGAAGTGCACAACATCGCCGTGGCCATCGGTGTCGATCCGGGCTCGGCGGACATCGCCCAGCTGCGTTACGGCAAGATCTGCATCCTCGCCGACGCCGACTCCGACGGTCTGCACATCGCCACCTTGCTGTGCGCGTTGTTCGTCCAGCATTTCCGTCCGTTGGTGGATGCCGGTCACGTCTACGTCGCGATGCCGCCGCTGTACCGTATCGACCTGGGCAAAGAGATTTACTACGCCCTGGACGAAGCCGAACGCGATGGCATCCTCGATCGTCTGGTGGCCGAGAAGAAACGCGGCAAGCCGCAGGTCACACGATTCAAAGGTCTGGGTGAAATGAACCCGCCGCAGCTGCGCGAAACCACCATGGACCCGAACACTCGGCGTCTGGTGCAGCTGACGCTGGACGATTTCGAAGCGACCTCGGAAATGATGGACATGCTGCTGGCGAAGAAACGCGCTGGTGACCGCAAATCCTGGCTGGAATCCAAAGGCAACCTGGCCGAGGTTCTTGGCTGATGCGGGTTGGCTTTGCCCTGGCGTGTGCGTTACTTCTGACCTCGATTTCGGTGTTTGCCGAACCGGTGCCGGAACTGCGCCTGTTGTCCGAGCATCCCGTTGACGGTATGCGCGGCGGCAACCTGTCAGGGCTGGCCCAGTGCGGCAAGGATATGTGGACGGTGTCCGATCGCGACGACGATCAGATTTACCGGCTCGATACCCGCGACAGGGTATGGCAAGCGGAAACCGTGGGCATCGGCGTGCCACCGGTGCCAGACAGCGGTTTGCCCTGGGGCTTGCGTTCGCGGACCTGGGTGGCGTCGTTTGTCCGTGGCGGGGATCTGGATTTTGAAGGTATCACCTGCGACAGCGCCGGTAATCGCTACATCGTCAGCGAATCCCATGCTGCGATTCTGCAAGTGCCACCCGTTGGGCCATCGTCCTGGCTGAAGATCTCGCCGATTCTGATTCGTGAAGCCCGGGCCAGCGGCATGCTGCTGCACTTCAATGCGTTGTTCGAGGGCCTTGCGATCAATCCAGCGGGTGATCAATTGTGGCTCGCCGCCGAGCGTCAAAGCCGTGGTTTGTTGCTGATCAAGCGCAAGCAAACGGTATGGGATTGCGATGGTGGCTGTGTGTTGCTGAGCGAAGCCGGGAAAGAAATGCAGCCGGCGCAGTTTCCCCGAGCCAAAGCAGTGTCCCGAGACTTTGCCGACCTGTCGCTGTTCAACGGCAAGCTGTTTACCCTTGAGCGCAACGCTTACCAGATCTGCCGCCGTGATTCGGTGACGGCCAAGGTCGAGCGCTGCTGGTCGTTTGCCAATGAAGCCTTGCAGGCGCATCGCCGCTATTCAAATCCTTACGGCCTGACCGAAGCGTTGATTGTTGACGCCGAGGGCGCGTGGATTGGCACCGACAACAACAACGATGCCCGCGCCGATGGCGAGGAACGTCCGATCGTCTGGCGCTTTTCCGCGCCTGAAGGTGGCTGGAGTGCCAAGTCATGAGTCAGCAGCCACCGGGCAAACGCGCCGGTCGGGTATTTATGGTGCTGGCCTGGTGCGCGGCGCTGTTTCTGGCGACGCGGTTTTTCGGCCAGTGGGAAGCGCGTCAGCAGAATCCCAACACCGTCATCAGCTCTGAGCAGGGCGAAGGGTTTATCGAAGTGAAACTGGCCAGCAACACACAGGGTCACTTCGTTGCCAGCGGCCAGATCAACGGTCAGCCGGTGGATTTCATGCTCGATACCGGGGCGACCGACGTGTCGATCCCGGCGGAAATGGCCGAACGGCTGAAACTGGAAAAGGGCTTTGGGGTGACCCTGAGCACGGCCAACGGTCGCACCCAGGGTTACCGAACCCGCATCGACCGGCTGCAACTGGGCGACATTGTGCTGCGTGATGTGCGCGCCCTCGTCGTGCCAGGCCTGGATGGCAAGCAAGTGCTGCTCGGAATGAGCGCGCTGAACAAACTTGAATTTACCCAGCGCGGTGGCACCATGCTGCTGCGCCAGACAACGAACCGATGAGGCCCGCATGAGCGACTCCCTTGATCTCAGCCTGGACGGTGTAGAACGCCGGTCACTGGCTGACTTCACCGAAAATGCCTACCTCAACTACTCCATGTACGTGATCATGGACCGTGCCTTGCCGCATATCGGCGACGGCCTGAAACCGGTACAGCGGCGCATTATCTATGCGATGAGTGAGTTGGGGCTGGACGCCGATTCCAAGCACAAGAAATCGGCGCGTACCGTCGGTGACGTACTCGGCAAGTTCCACCCGCACGGTGACTCGGCCTGCTACGAAGCGATGGTCCTGATGGCCCAACCGTTCAGTTACCGCTACACGCTGGTCGACGGCCAGGGTAACTGGGGTGCGCCGGATGATCCCAAGTCCTTCGCCGCCATGCGTTACACCGAAGCGCGGCTGTCGCGTTATTCCGAAGTGCTGCTCAGCGAACTGGGCCAGGGCACTGCGGATTGGGGCCCGAACTTCGACGGTACCCTCGACGAGCCGCTGGTGTTGCCGGCACGTTTGCCGAACATCCTGCTCAACGGCACCACCGGCATCGCCGTGGGCATGGCCACCGACGTACCGCCGCACAACCTGCGCGAAGTCGCTACGGCGTGCGTGCGTTTGCTCGATGAGCCGAAAGCCACGGTCGAACAGCTCTGCGAACACATCCAGGGCCCGGATTACCCGACCGAAGCGGAAATCATCACGCCGCGCGCCGACCTGCTGAAAATGTACGAAACCGGCAAGGGCTCGGTGCGCATGCGCGCCGTGTACCACATCGAAGACGGCGACATCATCGTCACCGCGCTGCCGCATCAGGTTTCGGGCGCCAAGGTGCTGGAACAGATCGCGGCCATGATGCAGGCCAAACCGTCCAAGGCCCCGCAGATCGCTGACCTGCGAGACGAGTCCGACCACGAAAACCCGTGCCGGATCGTGATTATTCCGGGCGCACGCAAAAACTTTGACCATGACGCGCTGATGCAGCACCTGTTCGCCAGCACCGAGCTGGAGTCGAGCTACCGGGTCAACATCAACATCATCGGCCTCGACGGCAAGCCGCAGCTGAAAAACCTGCGCGCGCTGTTGGTCGAGTGGCTGGAATTCCGGGTCCAGACTGTGCGTCGTCGCCTGCAATTCCGTCTGGACAAGGTCGAGCGTCGCCTGCACCTGTTGGACGGTTTGTTGATTGCCTACCTCAACCTGGATGAAGTGATTCACATCATCCGCACCGAGGAGCACCCGAAAGCCGCGCTGATCGAGCGTTTCGCCCTGAGCGAAATCCAGGCCGACTACATTCTCGACACCCGTTTGCGTCAGTTGGCGCGACTGGAAGAAATGAAGCTGCGTGCCGAGCAGGATGAACTGCTCAAGGAACAGGCCAAGCTGCAAGCCCTGCTGGGCAGCGAAGCCAAGCTGAAAAAGCTGGTCCGCACCGAACTGATCAAGGACGCCGAAACTTACGGCGACGACCGTCGCTCGCCAATCGTCGAGCGCACCGAAGCCAAGGCCCTGACCGAGCACGATCTGCTGCCGAACGAGAAAGTGACCGTCGTCCTGTCGGAAAAAGGCTGGGTTCGTTCCGCCAAGGGGCACGAAATCGACGCCACCGGGCTTTCCTACAAGGCCGGGGATGGTTTCAAGGCCTTGGCGCCCGGTCGCTCCAACCAGTTTGCGGTGTTTATCGATTCCACCGGTCGCAGCTATTCGGTGGCCGCGCACACGCTGCCATCGGCCCGAGGCCAGGGCGAGCCACTGACCGGTCGTCTGACGCCGCCACCAGGGGCGAGCTTCGAATGCGTGCTGATGCCGGAAGACGATTCGCTGTACGTGATCGCCTCTGACGCCGGTTATGGTTTCGTGGTCAAGGGTGAAGACCTGCAAGCCAAGAACAAGGCGGGTAAGGCGCTGTTGAGCCTGCCGAACAACGCCAAGGTGATTCTGCCGCGTCCAGTGGCTGATCGTGAGCAGAACTGGCTGGCCTCGGTGACCACCGAAGGTCGCCTGCTGATCTTCAAAATCAGCGATCTGCCACAATTAGGTAAGGGCAAAGGCAACAAGATCATCGGGATCTCCGGTGAGCGTGTGGCCAGTCGCGAAGAATATGTCACGGACATCGCCGTATTGCCGGATGGCGCCACGTTGGTGCTGCAGGCCGGAAAACGTACCTTGTCACTGAAAGCAGACGACCTCGAACACTACAAAGGTGAGCGTGGACGTCGTGGTAACAAATTGCCACGTGGCTTTCAGAGGGTAGATGCGCTGCTCGTCGAAAACCTCAATTAAGCGTCCTAGAGCGCTCGATCTACGATTTAACGCGTAGATCGACGCTTTGGCGCTGGAGTCGGAACGCATATTCACGGATGATATGGCCTTTCAAGCGCCGGCGTGGCCGAGCGTTCTTCACATTTATTGAGTATTTTCACTGTGGTTAGCCTTGTGGCAACCACCTGGATGGGACGATGACTGCTCTGCGCCTTCCTTTTATTTTGATGCTCGCCGGCGTTCTTGGCCTGGCGGGTTGCAGCACTCACCAACCGGTGTCGCTGTATCAGCTGGACAGCGGAAGTCCGGCTCAGCCTGCGCAAAGCGCGGGCATGGCTGTATTGCTGGGTCCGGTAACTGTAGCTGATTACCTTCAACGCGAAACGTTGTTGCAGCGACAGCCGGATGGCAGCCTGCAAGCGTCGGCCGATGGTCGTTGGGCGGGTAGCCTGTCATCCGACATCGATCAGCTGCTGCTGCGCCAGGTAGCGGGTCATCTGGACAGCCAGCGCGTGGTGCTGGCGCCAGCGACAGTGGGCTTCACGCCGGATGTGCAGGTTCTGCTGACGATTACTCGCCTGGACTCGGGTGAGGCGCAACCGGCGATCCTTGATGCGCAATGGCGTCTGATCGACCGTCGTGGCCAGGTTCGTGATAACCGCATCATTCACCTGCAGGAACAGCATGCAGGCGGCACGGCGGCTCAGGTTCAGGCTCAGGGTGTATTGCTTCAGCGTCTGGCCGAGCAACTGTCGACGGCGCTCAAGCCGCTGGCCAATCAGCCACCGATCGCCGAAGCGCCAAAAAAACCGGCTGCCAAGCCGGCGGCACCTGCGGCGGAAGCGGAAAAGCAGCCGAAGATCCCGATGGCTTCGCCGATCCGGACCGATATGGAAGTGTTCAGGTTCTAAGCCTGGATTGAGCCAAGAACAAAGCCCGCCATGTGCGGGCTTTGTTGTTTCTGCAGTTTAGAGCTCTCTGGTGCTGCTGGCGGCCTCTTCGCGGGCAAGCCTCGCTCCTACAGGGTTTGTGTCGTTCATGCGATTGGCGTACGACACCGAACCTGTAGGAGCAAGGCTTGCCCGCGATGGCATCAGTGAGGGCAACAAAAAGCCCGCAGACGAGTGATCATCTGCGGGCTCGGTTGTAACTTCTATGGCTTACGCCCGACGCTCATGCATTCGCGCCAGTTGCCGCTCGAGCATCGACGGATAAGGCTCCATCAGCCGCTCTACGCAACAAGCACCCTCAGGGCTTGCGATCGGTCGGATTCGTGCGCGCTGGCGGATCAGCGCGTCGTCACCGATCTTGCGCTCCACCAGCAACAGGTTGCGGCTGTGTTGCGACAGGGCCAGTGCATCCTGAGCGGTTTCAGTCAGCAGCAGATCAATCTGGCTCAGGCCGAACAGCTCGTCACCCAGTGTCAGGCCCAGCTGCAATTGCAGGGTGATGCCGCTGTCGGCGACTTCGATCTGCAACTGATGGCCCAGAGCTCGCAACAACTCACCGCAGCAGATGGCGTTGGTCAGGTAGTCGTCGCCGCTGTCTTCGGTGTGGAACAGCATCAGCGTGCTGCCATCGTTCAGGGTGTGCAGCTCACTCTGGTAGAGCGAGGCGGCTTGATCGAGGCAGTCGCGATAGCGTTTGAGCAGTTCTTCCAGACGTGTGCGGGGCAGACGACGCAGTTGATCCTGAGCGCCCAGTTGCACGGCCAGCACCGCGCTGTGCTGCGGCACGTTCGATAGTTGCGGTTTTGCTACCGGTTTCGGCGCGGTCGATGCTGATTCATCACGCAAGTCGGCAAATGCATCGTCGTCATCGTCGTCATCATCGTCTTCAACGGTGCTGACAATGCGCCGTGGCGCAGGTTTGAGGCCGGCCACAGGCTTGGTTTCATCGAAACTCGGGTCACGCAAATTACGCACTTCGAAGGTTGGCTCGTTATCGTCCGCGTCTTCGTAGTCGCTTTCGTCGTATTCAGGCTCGGGAGCGGGTTCCAGCTCGGCGGGCTCTGGCGCGAAGTCGGCGTGCAGCTGGCGAGCCAGGTCGCCGATCTCATCCTGACGCTCGGTGGCCGGGGTGTATTCGTCGATATGGCGCAGCCACACCCGCAATTGCAGCAGCGGCGTGGAGATGTGCCGACCCAGGCGCAGGCTCAAGGCCAGGGACAGCGCCAGCAGAATCGCGCTCAAAATGCCCATGCTTTGCAGGCTGATGGTCATCGGCTGCTGGAACTGATCCATGTCCAGGCTGATGCGCAGTTGCCCGGCGGTCACGTCCTGGAAAGTGATCTTGCTCTGGTACATGCCTTCGGCTTCGCCCAGCAGGCTATGCTTGGGGCGCTGACCGGCTTCGGCGAGGATGCGGTTGTCCACGCTGTAGATGGCAGCGTGAGCCACCAGCTTGTTTTTGGTCAGGTTGTTGAGCAGCACGTTGAGGCTGAGGATGTCGTTGGACACCAACAGCTCCGTGGCGGACGTGGCAGTCTGGGTGGTCAGGCTTTCACCCAGGGCATCCGCCTGCTCGTGCATGGCCTGCTTGAACTGCAAACCCATCACGCAGGCATAGATCACCAGGGCCAGAGCGACCAGGATCACGTTATGGCTGGCGATGCGCAATGCAATCGGTACACGGCGGTGGCGCAGTGCACGGAAGATCAGCAGAAAGAAGTTATCGGTTTTTACTGGCGTGGGCCGGTTCACTTGAGCTCGGCTCTTTTGTCCGTGAAGTTGACGCGCAGTATAGCGACAGGCCCTAGACCGTCAAAGCGCTCACGGTGCCCGATGGTCACTGAATGTGGGTAGAATGCGGTTTTTTTCCACCTGCGGGGGTGCGCCTTGCGCGAAATCGTCCTGATAAACATCACGGGAGTCGACCGTCCGGGTCTGACTGCGGCCATTACCGGCGTTCTGGCCCAGGGTGGTGTGAACATTCTCGACATTGGTCAGGCGGTGATCCACGACACCCTGTCGTTCGGCATCCTGGTTGAAATTCCTGACACCGAGCAAGGCAAGTCGGTGCTCAAGGACATCCTGTTCACGGCTTACAAACTCGATCAGCAGGTGCGTTTCACGCCGGTGTCCGAAGAGGATTACCAGCAGTGGGTCGGCAATCAGGGCAAAAAACGCCACATCGTGACCCTGCTGACCCGCAAAGTAACCGCCGGGCAATTGCAGGCCGTGAGTTCGATCACCGCCAAATATGGCCTGAATATCGACCACATCGATCGTCTGTCCGGGCGCATGCCGCTGGACACCCCGGCCGATCAGGGCAAGGGTTGCATTGAGTTTTCCGTTCGTGGTGAAGCGGCTGATCCGCAAGCGCTGCGGGCCGAATTCCTCAGCGTCGCTCAGGAATTGAACGTCGACATCGCCTTCCAGGAAGATTCGCTGTTCCGTCGTAACCGCCGTCTGGCGGTGTTCGACATGGACTCGACGCTGATCGAAGCCGAAGTCATCGACGAACTGGCCAAGGCTGCCGGTGTGGGCGATCAGGTGTCTGCGATCACCGAGCGGGCGATGGCCGGCGAATTGGACTTCCGCGCCAGCTTCAAGGAACGCCTGGCCTTGTTGAAAGGGCTGGACGTCAGCGTGCTGGATTCCATCGGTGCCTCCCTGCGACTGACAGAAGGTGCCGAAACCCTGTTCGCCGAGCTCAAGCGTCTGGGCTACAAAACCGCCATCCTGTCGGGCGGCTTTACCTACTTCGCCAAGCAATTGCAGGCCAAGTTGGGTATCGACTATGTGTTCGCCAACGAACTGGAAGTCGTGGACGGCAAAGTGACTGGCGTGGCGGTCGAGCCGATTGTTGATGCACAGCGCAAGGCGGATCTGCTGAAGGAGCTGGCGCACAAGGAAGGTTTGCGTCTGGAGCAGACCATTGCGGTCGGCGACGGCGCCAACGATTTGCCAATGCTGGCGATTGCCGGGTTGGGCGTCGCGTTCCGTGCCAAGCCACTGGTGAAACAGTCGGCGAAGCAGGCGATTTCCAACCTTGGGCTGGATGGCGTGCTGTATCTGCTGGGCTTCCGGGATCGCGACGGGCAACTCTGAGTCTTGTATTGGCTGACAGGGCCTCTTCGCGGGCAAGCCTCGCTCCTACAGAGGTTGCGTTGTTCAAACGGTTAACGCTGAACCTGTAGGAGCAAGGCTTGCCCGCGATGGGGGCGCCGCGGTCTTACAGATTCACCCTCAAAGCGACTTCCACAACGAATCAAAATCCTCCTCAGCGCCGCTCACCGCGGCGTTGTCGTTTCTGGCGGCCTCCAGCGAGCGATAAGCAAACTGATTAAAGCTGTTGGTGCTCGCCACCCGCCGATCCAGCCCGGCTCGGCGTTCCTGGCCGTTGGTGTTGATCAGCACTTTGCTGCCTTCCTGAAAGGGCAGGCGCGGGGCAAGCAGCGTGGCGGGCAGGTCGATGGCGCTGATCTCCGGTAGCAAAAGACCGCGAAGATATTGGCTGTGGTCATCACGGGTGCGCACCAGTTGCAGGCCGCAAGGCTCGGCGCAGGGCGCAACCTGCTCGACGCCCATCTGCGTGCCGCCGCCGCGCACCTGGCGGATCCAGCGCACCACCGCAATGCTCCAACCCTGACCGGCAGAATCCTCGATTCCGACCATCTCACCCGCCTGTAACTCGGCAGGCACAGCGCCGGGCCAGGCCAGGCAGTAACCGCCGGGGCTGTGATTGATCACTGACAGGACGTGGGTCGGGAAGTGCTGATTGCGGTCGGATGCTTCGTGGCTGTCGTCATTCTGAAGCTGCGGGTATTCGATCTCTTCGTAGGGCAATAGAGCGTCTGCATTGCCTTGGGGAGCGGCGTCGAAGGCCTGGTGCCATTGGTCCTTTTCCCGGCCGGCCACTGACGTTACCGAAAATTGTGCAGGCCGGGCGCCGTGGTTTTTCAGGATGTCGCTGAATGAGCGTTGCCCACCCAGATAAAAGTGCAGCGCGCTCATGCCTATGCACAGGGTCAACGTGCCTTGGCCGACGGTGCGCTGGAAACTGCGTTCGGCAGTCTGGCCCCAGGCGGCATGAAGGTGTTGCAACGTATCCAGGCTTAACCCTGCTGGCACGGGTAGCGGTGATGAACTGTCGTTTTTTTGCAAATGAGCTTCAATCGCCGCGACCAACGGCTGCGGATCAATCCCCAGTAGGCTCTCTTGCTGCTCGACCCGGAACTTGGTGCGGTAACGCGGTCCGGTGTCGAGGTCTGGCACGACGGCGAACAGTCCGGTGGCCGGGTTGCCGGGTTGCAGCTTGATCCATTGGCTCCAGGGCTCCAGCACCTCGGCAACCCGGGCAATCTGGTGCTGGCGCAGTTGGTTGCAGCGTGAGGCGCCCAGCAGCAAGGTGACCACGTAAGTCTGTTCGATGCTCAGGTTTTGCGTCTGGCTGGCCAGCTCATCGCGCAGGCTCGTGTGCTGGAGTCGGTGCGCGCAGGCGATCCGGTAGATTTGATGCAGCTCCAGCCACAGGCCTTCCGGCACCGGGCAATAGAGTTTGGTAGCGCGAATCAGCGGCCCGTTCAGGCAATGGATTGCCCGTTGCAGCGCCTGGGTCAGCAGCGGCGCACGGTCCTTGCTGAATTTCGGTGTGATGCGCACGACGATCTGTTTATAACCAATGGCCAAGTGACTTTGCAGCGCCTGGCAGAGGTTGGCGATCTTGCGGGAACGCTCGTCGAGGACAATCGACTGATGCAGGAAATGCTGCTCAAGGTGTTTGCAGACGTAGTACACCTCGGGCCGTAGCAGTTCGAGCAATTGCAGGCGATTGTCGCTGGGCGTGAGCAGCTGGTTGAGTTCGCTCAAGCCTTGATACAGCTGGCGAGCGGTTTCGCCGATGTTGGCTTTGGGTAGATTGGCGATCCAGCGCTTGAGATCACGCGGGGTGGCTTCACAGAACGACAGGCGTGACTGCGTCGGGATCGGGGCGCGTAGCAGGAGGTGGGGGCTGGTCTCATTCATGCCGTGGAAAAACTCCAACCGGTAAATGGGCAGTGAATGACCTGACTGTAGCAGCTATGGATTTCTACCGTTTGTCTGTCAGTCAAATGCCCTCCGGGCGTACTACTAATCTGACAGTCGTGCGACTGGATACGCACAGTCGTACGGCCTGCTGCCTACGCAGGGCAGGTCTCTTTGTAACTTCAAGGAGATGAAGTTTATGTCTAGATATGTAGTGGCAAATCAATGGGGCGGTAGTTCGGCACCCTGGCATCCGGGCGGAGACTGGGTGTTAGGCGCGCGGGACAACCAGAACGTTGTCGCGATCGAGATCAAATCGGGCGATGGCGGGAAGAGTTTCACCGGCACCATGACGTATGCGGGTGAAGGTCCCATTGGTTTCAAGGCTCAGCGCACGGGCCAGAACCAGTACAACGTTGAAAATCAGTGGGGTGGCAACGATGCCCCGTGGCATCCGGGTGGCAAATGGGTCATCGGAGGCCGGGATAATCAGAACGTTGTGGCGTTGAGCGTGACCTCCAGCGATGGAGGGAAAAACCTCAGTGGCACCAATACCTACGCCAACGAAGGGCCGATCGGCTTCCGAGGACAGATAGAGTAACGGGACCACCGAAATATCCGACCCCGCGAAGACGTTCGCGGGGTTCGGATCAGGGATCAGGCTTTTGCCAGAGCCATGCCCTGGCCCATCTGCACCGGCGAACCGGCCGCCAGTTCTTCAGCCCACTTAACTTGATCAGGCCCGAACAGCACGACAGCGGTCGAACCCAGTTTGAACCGACCCAGTTCTGCACCTTTCTCCAAATGGATCGGCGCACGGGCAGCTTCGTCGTAGCGGAAGGTTTTCAGCTCGCGTTTCGGCGGCGTGACCAGCCCGGCCCAAACGGTTTCGATCGACGCAACGATCATGGCGCCCACCAACACCACGGCCATCGGCCCGCGCTCGGTGTCGAAAATGCACGCCACACGCTCGTTGCGGGCGAACAGTTCCGGAACGTTTTCGGCGGTGGTCTGGTTGACCGAGAAGATCCGGCCCGGGATGTAGACCATCTCGCGCAGGGTGCCGGCCAGCGGCATGTGCACGCGGTGGTAGTCCTTCGGCGACAGATAAATAGTCGCGAAATCACCGCCCATGAATGGCGCTGCGTTGGCAGCGTCGCCGCCCAGCAATTCCAGCACGCTGAAGCTGTGACCCTTGGCCTGGAACACGCGACCGTGTTCGATCGGGCCAAGTTGGCTGACCGCGCCGTCGGCCGGGCTGAGGATCGCGCCTGGCGTCTCGTCCAGCGGGCGAGCGCCGTCCTTCAAGGCGCGAGTGAAGAACGCATTGAAATGCTCGTAGGCCGTCAGGTCTTCGACCAGTGCCTGCGACATGTCCACTTGATAACGCTTGGCGAACCAGGCGGTGAAGGCGTTCTTGAACCAGCGCACGCGGCATTCGGCAATGCAGCCGGCCAGTCGCGACAGCAGGTGATGGGGCAGCAGGTATTGGCTGAGGATAAACAAACGCTTATTCATTAACTGTCCTTAAAAACCTTAAATCTCTACGGGCGTATCGGGGTGGTTGCCCCATTCGCCCCAGGAACCGGCGTAGCCTTTGACCCGCGGATAACCGAGGGATTTGGCCACCAGATAGGTGAAGCCAGAACGGTGGTGAGTCTGGCAGTGGGTAATCACTTCTTTGTCTTTGCTGATCCCGAGTTTTTCCAGGATCTGCGGCATGTCGGTACGGATGCGCAGGTTGCGCGTCTGATCCATGCCCGCGGTCCATTCGAAATTGACCGCGCCGGGAATGTGCCCGGCCTTGGCCGCCAGGACTTTCTCGCCGGAGTACTCCAGCGGCCCGCGTGCGTCCCAGATCGCCAGGTCGGCGGCACCGAGACGGCTTTGCAGGTACTCGCGGGTGGCAGTGGGTTCGTCGTGCAAGGTCAACGCAACCGGCCCGCCGACCGCTGCCGGGATCTGGATCGACATGGGCAAACCTTCTGCCAGCCAGGCCTTCAGGCCGCCGTCGACATAGTGGTACTTGCTGTGGCCGATGACATCCAGCAGCCAGATAAAGCGCCCGGCCCAACCGCCGCCCTCGTCGTCATAGACCACGTAGACCGCGTTTTTGTTGTGTCCCAGTTCACCGAACAACGCTTCGAGTGCCGCTTGCGGCGGCATCAGTCCCGGCGCAGGCGCCTGACCGAGTTGCGTGCGTTTCGGATCGACAAAACGCGCACCAGGGATATGCCCTTCGGCATAGCGGGCGCTGCTGGTCAGGTCCACCAGAATCAGTTCGCGGGAGTCGAGACGGGCGAGCAAGTCGCTCGGCTCGATCACCAGCGGCAAGCCAGAGAAGTCAGACATGTGAGGTCTCCAGAACACAAAGGGGAGGATTGTATCGCAGCGTCATTGGCCGCGGTGACTAAAGCTGTGCAGCGCTTTCTCGATGCATTGCGCGGTTTTGCCGAAGGCTTGCACGGTGATTTCCGAGAACGGCCCGCCGCCCTGATCCGCCACCACAATCATGATCACCCGACCATTATTGACCAGTGAGCGCAACAGCAAGTGTTCGCCGCCGAACTGTGAGCGCAGGCTGGCCGGCAACAGGGTCGAAAATTGTGCGTTGTTGGCCGGCGTCAGGCGTACCTGGGCTTGCTGCGAGAGCAGGCGTTGCAGCACGGTGCTCTGGCTGACGGCGAAGTTCAGACCGGCCACTTCTTTTGGCAGCCCGGCCGTCTGGTGCACTCGCAGATTGTCATGGGTACGGTCGGCCATCAGGATCATCACCCGACGCATGCCGCACGCGACCAAAGCGTCCCGGGCAGACGTGGTCAAGTGCATGGCATTGGTGAAGCGACTCGGCTCGACCAGCAACTCGGCACACTGTCTGCGCCATTTCGCCAGGTCTTCGGCAGTCGGTGCCGGGGCCGGCAGCAATCCGGCGTGGACACGGTTCATGCCCCACGGCCAGATCAGCGACACGGCCGGGTGCCAAAGGTCTGGCATTGCATGATGACGGGCGCTGTTGGCGGCCTGTTGGTGCAACTGCTGCTGCACTTCGTCCATCGGTATTTGCAGGTAAAGGCTGGTCAGATACTGCCAGCGTTCACTGTGCGGACTGTCCCAGGCCTGTTGTGCCGACAGCGCCAGTCCGTTGGCCAGCAGCACCGTGTTGGCCGGTTGATTGAGCCAGCGGCGCAGGGTCGGATCGTCATCGAGGCGGTTCTGCTGGCGCAATGGATGATCGCTGTCGCGCGCGATGCGCAGCACTTTCACCAGCTCACGTTGCTCGTTGAGCAGCAGCCGATAACCCTGTTGCACCCAGATCGGCAGGCGCCAGATGTCCACGAGCGCCAGGCAGATATCCAGCAGACGAGCGCCGAACAATTGCTTTTCAACTTTGCGTGCCGACTCGCCTTTATGGATGACCCGCAGCTCCCACTCTTCGAGCAACTGCGGGTGAGTCAATGCCATCGGCCAGAGCGGCGAGAGAAACAGCAGGCTGCCCCAGTGGATGTCCTGCCACAGCCGCGCCAGGCGACTGGCGAAAAAACCGTTGGCCTGTTGGGTCGCGTGCTGGCTGATCAGTTGTAGCTGACGCAGGGCCACCGGAATTTCTAACTGAGGTTCGGCGGGCAGGCGGGCGAGCAGTTCTTCGGTGCGCTTCAAACCGAGGCGATTGATCGCCACCTCAAGGTTTTCCGCAGGCTCGGTCATGCTGCCATGGGTGTGGCGATTGGCTTCGCGAATCACGCTCAAGGCCAGCGCCGGGCTGTCCTGTATCAGTTCGGCAATATCGCGCAAAGAGCTGCGACTGTTGGCGATGGCCTTGCAGACACGGTCATGACTGGCTTGCGGAACCGGCAGG
The DNA here is from genome assembly GCF_900187425.1 of Pseudomonas sp. Irchel s3h14. Classification (GTDB taxonomy): domain Bacteria; phylum Pseudomonadota; class Gammaproteobacteria; order Pseudomonadales; family Pseudomonadaceae; genus Aquipseudomonas. The sequence goes on along the minus strand of NZ_FYDJ01000002.1, from coordinate 216,777 downwards.
CGCACGCCATCGAGAAGCTTGACCCAGCCTTCGAGAGTGGTTGGTTTTGGAGTTGGAACGTTCGTTTCGTTAGCCATGGTTGGACGCGATCATCGTCTGCATTACCTATGCCCGGAGCGGGCCAAATTGGCTTTTCGCCTGAACTGGCTATAGTCTGGCGCAGTTTTGCCGATAAGTAGAAGAAGAGATTTTTTAACTTCCGAATATGACCTTGAACCCGACTCAGTAAGTGCTCTCCTACCTATGGCTAAAATTATCGGCATCATCGTCGTATTCGCGAGCGTGCTCGGCGGATACGTGCTCTCCCACGGCAAGATTGCCGCCCTGATTCAGCCCTTCGAGGTGTTGATTATCGGTGGCGCGGCCCTCGGTGCATTCCTCCAGGCCAACCCTAGTTACATGACCATGCACGTACTCAAGAAATCCTTGGGCATGTTCACTTCGCGTTTCAGCCACACGTTCTATCTGGAAGTGCTGGGCCTGATCTACGAGATCCTCAACAAGAGCCGCCGCGAAGGCATGATGGCTATCGAGGGCGACATTGAAGATGCCGCTGCGAGCCCGATTTTCGCCAAGTACCCGGCTGTGCTCAAGGACGAACGCATGACCGCGTTCATCTGCGATTACCTGCGCATCATGTCCTCCGGCAACATGGCTCCCCATGAGCTTGAAGGCCTGTTCGACATGGAGCTTTACAGCCTCAAGGAAGACCTCGAGCATCCATCCCACGCGGTGAACGGCATTGCCGACGCCATGCCTGGTTTCGGTATCGTCGCGGCGGTACTCGGTATCGTGGTGACCATGGCTTCCCTGGGTGAAGGCGATCAGAAATCCATCGGCCTGCACGTCGGTGCGGCACTCGTCGGTACCTTCTTCGGTATTCTCGCGGCGTACGGTTTCTTCGGTCCGCTGGCCCATTCCCTGGCCCACGATGCCAAGGAAGAACTCAACGTCTACGAAGCCATCAAGGCCTCGCTGGTGGCTTCGGCTTCCGGCATGCCGCCATCGCTGGCGGTGGAATTCGGCCGCAAGGTTCTGTACCCGGCGCACCGTCCTAGCTTCGCTGAGCTGGAACAAGCGGTTCGCGGTCGCTAAGTCATGGAAAATAACCAGCCGATAATCATCAAGCGCGTCAAGCGCATCGCCGGTGGGCATCACGGGGGCGCCTGGAAAATCGCCTTCGCGGACTTCGCGACGGCGATGATGGCGTTCTTCCTTGTGCTGTGGCTGCTGTCCACCGCAACGCCTGAACAGAAGATCGCCATCGCCGGTTACTTCAAGGACCCGGTCGGTTTTTCCGAAAGCGGCACGCCGTACATCATCGACCTGGGCGGCACGCCGACCCTGGCGCCGGAGAACACCCTCAACCCCGAGGTGAAATCTCAGCCGCAGCCAGACAAGGTGACCATCGACGCCGAGCAGGTTGAAGGCATGGCCGAGCAGGTCGAGAAGGAGCGTCTCGAGCTGTTGCTGCAAGAACTGCAGAACAAGGTCGAAGAGAACCCGCAACTCAAGAAATTCAAAGACCAGATCCTGTTCGAGATCACGCCGGACGGTTTGCGCATCCAGATCGTGGACGCCGAAAACCGGCCGATGTTCGACTCCGGCAGTGCCCGTCTGAAGCCGTACTTCGAAGACATCCTGCTGGCCATGGCTGACACCATTAAAGCGGTGCCGAACAAGATCAGCATCAGCGGCCACACCGATGCCAAGCCGTACTCGGGCACGGGTGATTTCGGTAACTGGGAGCTCTCGGCCAACCGTGCCAACGCGGCACGTCGTGCGCTGATCGCTGGCAGCTATCCGGATGCACAGGTGGCGCGGGTCGTCGGTTATGCCTCGTCAGCACTGTTCGATCGCGAGAACCCGTTCAATCCGGTCAACCGCCGTATCGACATCGTGGTACTGACCAAGAAAGCCCAGCGTGCCATCGAAGGTTCGCAAGGTGCGGAACCGGCGCCAGAGCAAACGCCAACGCAAGGGCAGGGCGGCCCGGGCGAAGTGCCCGTCACGCCAGCCGATCCGAATGCGTTGCCGGCGGATAAGGAACCGTTGCCGGCGCATGAGCTTCGCGAGCGTTTGAACCTGTTCGAAGATCCTGCGCCGAAACCGGCGGAACCGCCGAAGCAGTGACCCATAAAAGAGCCGACAGCGATGTCGGCTTTTTTGTGCCTGCAAGAATGTATTTAGATCTACCTGATCGCGGTAAAAATCAAGGAATGAGGGCATGTCCGAGAAAGGTGTAGGAAGTATCCGAGACGTATAAACCGGGTTTTTCTTCGCTTAAGGCTCGCCTATAGTTTGTCCGTCGCCGACGAATCGGTGATCGACTTTAGCCAGTCGAACCACAGATGAAATCTCTCGAAATTATCCGGAGTTTTGACCCATGGCTAAATACCATCCGCTCCAAGGCAACTTTAGCGTCGGCCCGACGCTATACATCGACACTGAAGCCCGTGCTTCCGACCTTCTTGAAACCGCCGTCCACCGACTCAAAGCCGCACGTAATCTGCTTAACAGCGTCACTTGCCTGTGCGTGAAGGATGCCGAAGGTCATGATCTAGAGCATTTCGCCAATGCTGCTCACATATTGATACAGGATGGCTGCGACGCCTTGGATGCGCTGGGCTGGAGGCTGGAAAAAGAAGCACGCTGAAGATTGGAAAGCCGCGGTATTCGCGGCTTTTTTGTCACACATGTCTAGTCCTGAAATAGGTTTACACCTGTTTCACCCTAACGCTCGATGCATCGCATCGGGCGTTTGTATTTTAAGGACGGTTGTCTCTGCTTTAATTGGGGCGCCAGTGCCTGGCTGCAGTTGATGAGAAGTCCTCAACCCTTACAATCGCCCACAACACGCCCCCTATCGGTTGAAGTGCTTCGGTGCTGAGACCGCTTAGGGGGTTTTTATTGCCTAGGATTTTTCCGTCTTGCCGGTCGCGTTTCTGTCAGTCTTGGTCATTTTCATCCGTCCAGGCCCAGAAGAATCAGATTCGGGAAGCCATCTTCCAGCTGGGAGCATCAGTTGGCCTGCCATGCGCTTGGGGTGTGGACAGGGCCGATGAGTCAGGATTCAGGGTTGCTTTCTTTTGCGCGGTATCATAATTTCATACCATGAATAACAAACAGCTCAGCACCCTGAAAGCAGTATTCTCAAGGCCGACCCCTGCCGCGCTGGAGTGGGCCCGTATCGAGTCATTATTCGGTACCGCTGGCGCCAAGACCATTGAAGGCAATGGGTCCCGGGTGCGCTTTGAGCTGAACGGTGTGGTCGCCACCTTTCACCGACCACACCCGGACAAAGAAGCAAAGCCCTACCAGGTTCGTGATGCTCGGGCTTTCCTTGAACAAGCAGGAGTCACCCCATGAGCGTAATGAATTACAAAGGCTATGCCGCCCGAATTGAATACAGCGAGGAAGATGGCCTGTTTGTCGGCCATATTGCTGGTATCAGAGATATTGTTGGGTTTCATGGCGAGTCAGTACAGGAGCTTCGAGATGCATTTGAAGAGGCCGTCACTGATTATCTGGAGACTTGCACCAAGCTCGGGCGCACACCGCAGAAGCCCTATTCTGGCCACCTCAGTCTGCGTTTAGCGCCGGCACTCCACGCAACTGTCGCCGTAAAAGCGCAGCTAGCCCACAAGAGTATCAATCAGTGGGTAGCTGACGTTCTTGATCGTGAGGTGCATGCCTGACCACTGCCATTGCACCTTCCTGAAAAGAAGCCAGAAGGTGTAAACCTTGTTCAGGGCGAGACACGAGACAAAATACAAAAAAAGCCGCGATCATCGCGGCTTTTTTTTGCACCTGTCAGAAACCGCGTCGGATGCGGTTCTTGAGTTGATCGTGGAACAGGTCTGCATTTCCTTTGTAGATGCCGCGAACCGACTCACTGATCGATTCCAGTCCCATCGAGCGTTTGGTTATCACCTCCTCACGATAAGCATCAATGAAAAAATTGATGTCCGTATCGCCGCTCAGTTTCGGCCATTTGTCGAGGTACAACGGTAAAGCGCTGGGGCCAACCTGATACGAGCAGATGCGGCGATTGCTGATCGTCGCTTCTCCGATTTCGAACGGCACCCACCAGGACTGTGCGGTGTTCTCCGAAATCACGGCGAGCAAGTGCGTGCACGCGGTGATGTTGCGGGTGATGACCCCGGTGATGTCGTCAGTGGTTTGTGATTCCGGATCCAGCACGTCGAAGTACGTCTTGATGTTGGCCTGAATCAGACGGGTGTTGATGGCGATGGCGTGGGGCCGATCGCTATGGCGGTAGCTGATAAACACAGGCATCAGAAATGTCCCTTGATCGCGAGCTCGCGGTAATAGGCGCCGAGGGCGGTGAGGCGGCAACCGGTGGAATGGATGGCCGCGTAGTACATGTGCTCGGCGTCCACCGGTTCGATCAGGCTGTGGCGGTTGCACTTTTGCAGTTGGGCGAAGATTTCGCCGTGCTCCGGGTCGAACGTGGCTTCGGTAGGTTCGTAGCTCGGGTCGAGGGCGAACATTGATTCCGCCTCTTCGAACCAATCAGGCAGTTTGCGCAGAATTTCTTTGGGGATCAGCGGCGAGACTTCTCGCAATGAAATGAACTGTGACACATTGGTCTTGAAAACAGGTCGTTGTTCCCAGGCATCGAGCGCGTTGTCGACAAAGGAATAGAGGCTGCCGGGGGTGATTTTCCCCAATATATTTGCGGCGCCGCCGTGCAGGGCTTGCAGCAACAGCCCCGTGAAAACCCCGTGGTTGGCGCCTTCCATTGCCGGCTCTTCCTTTTTGCACGCGGTGAGGATGGTCATGCCTTCGCACACCATGCTGCTTTCGCTGCGTAGCGCCCGCACTTCGCCCGCCGAGCCCGCCTGGCAGCAGTCGAGAATAATCACTTTGTTTTTGATTTTTACAGCTTTGGTCGCCCAATTCAGGATGTCGCTGATGCGAATTCCATCTTTGGGGGATTTGTAGTCCTGGGGGATCAGCATGCCTTCGTCCGTGTCGACGTCGAAGTTGCCGTGACCGGCGAAGTACAGCAGTGCAACGCTGCAATCGCCTGAAAACAATTCCTGGATATGCCCTTCGAGCTTTTCACGGCTCAGATAATCTTCGGCGGAGGTCAGGACCAGGTTCTTGAAATTCGGATCGCCATTGGCGTCGGTTTTCAGCACCGAAGCCATGGCCATCGCGTCGTTGTTGCAGCCACTCAATTGCGAAACATGGCTGTAGTTATTAATGCCGATGAACAATCCCTTGCGCATGGTTCAGCCCGCCGCGTGAGTGCGAATGGCACTGATGATGCTGTTGGTGTTCCACGCGCACTCTGCGTGTGCTGCCCGGCGCACCACGGTAGAAATTCGCTCCGCACCAAACGGCTTCACCGCAATGATCACCTTGCCCATACGCCTGGCGATCTCGATTTCCTTGTTGATCCACTTGCTGTAGGTCGAATACATCCCCGCCATGATCAGCACTGCCGAGCAGAGCCGAATCTTGTTTTCGATGGCTTCTTCAAGTTGCTTGTCGGTTTTCGCGCCGATGATCGGGTTGTCCGGTGGCACCGAAAAATTCTTGAACGTGAAGCCGGGTTTCGCGTTGAGCAGGCGGACCAGATTGTCGTGGGCGTCTGAGTAGTTCCACGAGTGGCTGATGAACAAATGATAGGTTTGCATGGGTGTCCCTCGGTATCGCCAATGTGCGAAGAGGGCTTGAATGTATGCACTTGAGTGGTCGCAACAAGACCTGCACTGATAAAGAGAATTCCCTTACAAACAGGCGTGCAAGAGCCTTACAGAAGTCTCTGACGTTTAAAGGGTGAGGATATTTGTAGGATGCTACAAGCGGCGCGCCGCCCCGTCAGTGTCGAGGCAGCGGGCGCGTCTGTTTAGTAGCTGGTTTCCGGCAGGCTGGCGATGATTGAGCGATAGCTGTTCATCCGTTGCTGCTGCACGCGACCCTCTTCCAGTGCCTTGAGCAAGGCGCAACCCGGCTCGCGGTCGTGCTTGCAGTCGCGGAAGCGGCAGGTGCCGATCAAGTCGTTGAACTCGATGAAACCGGCTTCGACGTCGGCACGGCTGACGTGGCCCAGGCCGAATTCGCGGATGCCCGGGGAGTCGATCAGCTCACCGCCACCGGGGAAGTGGAACAACCGCGCGGTAGTGGTGGTGTGAGTGCCCTGGCCGGACAACTCGGACAGCGGGCCGACACGGGCTTCGACTTCAGGCAACAGGCTGTTGACCAGCGAAGACTTGCCGACGCCGGACTGGCCGACGAACACGCTGATGCGCCCGTCCAGTTGTTTTTGGAGTTGCTCCATGCCATTGCCGTGGTGCGCCGAGACTTCCAGCACCGGATAACCCAGGGTGCGGTAAACGGCCAGTAAGGCATTCAACGCCGGGGCGTTCTGCTCGTCGATCAGGTCGAACTTGTTGAGCAACAGCAGCGGACGAATCCCTGCGTGCTCAGCAGCGACCAGATAGCGGTCGATCAAGTTGGCATGGGGTTCGGGCAGCGGCGCGAAGACAATGACGATCATGTCGACGTTGGCGGCTACAGGTTTGAGCTGACCACGGCTGTCCGGACGGCAGAGTTCGGTTTTACGCGGCAGTTGCGCCACGATCACACCGATGCCCTGGTTGCCGGCACGCCAGACCACCTGATCGCCGGTCACCAGCGCCGGCAGGTTGGCGCGCAAGTGACAGCGGAACACCTGGCCGGCCAAATCACCATCGAGGGCTTCGACTTCGACCTGCACACCGAAGTGCGCGATCACCAGGCCCGTCTGTTCCGGACCCAGATCGCCACCCTCAAGTGCCTCGACAGCCGAGGACTCGCGTTTGGCGGCGCGGGCAGCGCGTTCGCCCTGAATCTTTTCGATGCGCCAGTTTTGACGACGATTGAGTTGGCGTTTGGCCATGGGTGTTCCGTATCAAGAATGCAGCGATTAGGTAAAACGGCCGCGAGTTTAGCACGCCCGGCTGCCGCCCTAGGCTAAACTGCGCAGCATTGCCTAGGAGCCGACACATGCAAAACCCGCAGAATCTGATCTGGATCGACCTGGAAATGACCGGTCTGAACCCTGATACCGACGTCATCATCGAAATGGCCACCATCGTCACCGACAGTGACCTGAACACCTTGGCCGAAGGTCCGGTGATCGCCATCCATCACAGCGACGAAATCCTCGCCGGCATGGACGAGTGGAACACCCGTCAACACGGCGGCTCCGGGCTGACCCAGCGCGTTCGCGACAGCCGTATCAGCATGGCCGAGGCTGAAGCCGAAACCATCGCTTTCCTGGAAAAATGGGTGCCGAAGGGCAAGTCGCCGATCTGCGGCAACAGCATCTGCCAGGACCGTCGCTTCCTTTATACCCACATGAAATCGCTGGAAAGCTTCTTCCACTACCGCAACCTCGACGTCTCGACGCTGAAAGAGTTGGCCGCACGCTGGGCGCCGGACGTGCGTGACAGCTTCAAAAAGGGCAGCACTCACCTGGCCCTGGACGACATCCGCGAATCGATCGCCGAGCTGCAGCATTACCGCAAGCATTTCATCAAGTTCTGATCCGGCAGCGTCTGCACTGACGCCTTCGCGGGCAAGCCTCGCTCCTACAGGGGATGCGCGAACTCTGTAGGAGCGAGGCTTGCCCGCGAAGAAGTCGACTCGGTCTACCTGCGTGAACGCCCCCTTTTGGTGCTGCGACTAAATGGCTAGACTGCGCGCCTTCCTGCAAGGACCGCCGCCATGTTGCTGATGCTCTACCTGATCGCCATTACCGCCGAAGCCATGACCGGTGCCCTGTCTGCCGGTCGTCGCGGGATGGACTGGTTTGGCGTGGTGCTGATCGCCTGCGTCACGGCGTTGGGTGGGGGTTCGGTGCGTGACGTGCTGCTCGGTCACTACCCGCTGACGTGGGTCAAACACCCGGAATACCTGGTGTTGACCTCGGTGGCGGCGATGTTCACGGTGTTCGCTGCACGCTGGATGCGCCACCTGCGCTCGCTGTTTCTGGTGCTCGACGCCGTGGGCCTGGTGGCGTTCACCCTGATCGGTTGCATGACTGCGCTGGAAATGGGCCACGGCATGCTGGTGGCTTCGGTCAGTGGCGTAATCACCGGGGTGTTCGGCGGCATCCTGCGCGACATCTTCTGTAACGACATCCCGCTGATCTTCCGCCGCGAGCTCTACGCCAGCGTCTCGTTCGCAGCGGCGTGGTGCTACATGCTCTGCATCTACCTGCAATTGCCGGGTGAACAGGCGATTCTCATCACCTTGTTTGGTGGCTTCCTGTTGCGGTTACTGGCGATCCGGTTTCATTGGGAAATGCCGAAGTTCGTTTACAACGACGAAGCCTGAGTTGCTCTGCCTCGTTCTACTTTGCGCCCGAACTTTTGCGGGAGGATGAGTGCTGCAAGATATCTCCGGAAATCAGGAATGCCGAAATAAATTGACCCACATCACCGGTCTATTTAAATCGTGCGTGCTGTAGCGCATTCGATTGCTGAAGTACTTTGTTTGTTTGATATGGGTTGGTGGTGGGGTGGGTAAAGTTTGCTTTGGAAGTGTTGAAAGTGTGGAAAATAATTACACTGAAATAAGTTGTTGTGGTTTGAAGTGTTTGGTTGCTGTCGTTGATTGTTAAGTGTCTTGTTTGGGTTTTGCTAAAGTTACATCTCCGTGTTATTACTTTTGATCAATGGCTTGCCGCTGACTGAATAAGTTGTTTGTTCGAGTGGTGAGTTAAATTGCGACCTGCGTGTCGCACGTCTAAAGCCATAGCAAGGAATAAACTATGAATGATTTACAAGGAAGTAACGCCTCTTCGGTAACCGTAGCAGGTCCGGCAGTGAAGTTGTCGAAGTTTGAAGTCAGGTTCGATGCCTTCTCCAGTGTTCAGTCCAAAAGTTTGTATGGTAATGGCCGGATGCAAGTCCGGGTCATGGTTTTTGCAGAAGGTGAGGATGCGGACGGGAACCCGGTGCCGCTGGCTTATTACCCGGATCTCTTGACGTTGAAGTTGATTCAATACCGGGACGGCCGGCCGTTAAGGGATGGCTGGACTGTGAGCAGTACTGAGAACGAATATACCCATGACATGCCGGGTGGCAGCCAGGCGGCGTTGGCCAGCAAGGTATCGACACAATCTTTGGCAACCCGACCTGTTGAATTCTGGGTGTCCTCGAACCGAGCGGAGTCTTTGGATATTGCGGCCGAAATCACGGTGGCCGGGAAAGTATTCAGGACCAACAATACGGCCAACCCGTTTGGTGATAGATATGATTCTGCTGTAACACTCATCGCCGTCCCCCCTGTTACCTATACGGTTGAGCAGTTTTCCTGGGTGCCGCAGCGTGTCGGTGGCGAGTTGGACGGTGATGTTATCTATCGCTATCAACTGGGGTTGTACCTGTCCGCCAAACAAGTTCGTTTGTTGTCGTGGACTAGCACACAATACGCTCCACATTATCCACCCGTAGAATTTTGCAGTTCTGGTGACCTGGGGAGTGGTAAATCGATACGGCATTTTATGGGCGTCTTTCCCGCAGTACATGTCAGTCGGGTTGATGTGAACCTGCCGGGTGGTGCTTCGCATCATTACTATCTTCCGGTAAACCAGAATCGTGGTGAACTAACGGTTGTTCTTGGGCAATCTACCAAGTATTACGATAATGCGCGCGTGCGTCGGGAACCTTATCGGTTTTCTATTATTGATGAATATGGTAATGAACACCGATTGATGATCGGTATCAATTTAACTAACGCCAACTTCACCTTGCTGCGTGGCTGATGGCTGATGGCCGGTGGCTGGCTAATGCCGGCTACCTCTCGCGTGTTTCTATTGATTTATATATTTATTTGATAAGGAGTGCTTGGTGCTATGGATAGCTCAAGTCTGTATTCCAATGCTTTTAATTTTGAAGATTTCATCTCGGGCGGGGTTGATCCGCGCACGGGGTTATATACGGCGGCTCTATCGCTGTGCGAGATAAAGTCCGGTGCGTTGAACGGTCCATCGCTGCCTGTTCAGTTGCAATTCAATCCGCTCAATCGTACTGACAGTGGTTTTGGTTCGGGTTGGGCGTTGGCATTGACGCGTTATGACGTGCTTGGCAAGACGATAATGTTGTCCAACGGCGAGAGTTATCAAGCCGCGGAGACCTCCGGCGTGTTGGTGTTCAACGAGCTCAAGCTCAACACCGTCAAGGTCACTAAACTTTCCAGCGTTGATTACCATGTGGTCCACAAAAGCGGGTTGCGCGAAGAGTTGCGGGTTTACGGCTCAAGCAACATGGCAGTACCGATGCGGATTGTCTCGCCCAAGGGTGCAACGGTGGTGCTGGCGTACACTTCGATCAATGGACGTCCGGTGCTGAGTGAAATCAGGGAAGCAGAGGCGGGGAGCTCGGGGCGCGTGCTGTTGAGCGTGATTCGCAACGCGAACGTGCGAGTGGTGATGTACCCGGGCTCGGCCTGTGAGGCGAGTTTCATGCTCTCGCAATCCAGCAGCCAGGCAACGGTGAGCCTGCCCAAGGGAGGCGCCTGGGTTCTGGGTTTGCAGCAAATTGGCGGTGTGACGTGTGTGACCTCGGTGGAAACCCCCCAGGGGGGCCGCGAGACCATCAGTTACAAAGCGGTCGGACATCGCCTTCCCCCGCAGGCGCCTATGCAATCGATACCGTGCGTCAGTTCGCATACCGTTTTCCCCCGTCATGGTCAGCCAGCCATCACTCGGCAGTACCAATTCTCGGACGCCAACTTTCTCGGCGGGGCGGCAGGTATCAACTGGTCAAACACAGGGGATAACCTCTATCGCGCGGCCACCCGGTTTACTTACAGTTCTACCGAGCGGCTGATGTCGGGAGACAGGGTTCACCGGTTTGTCGTGCGTACCTACAACAAGTTTCATCTGTTGATTAAAGAAGTCGCGACGTGCGGCGATGCCGTCAGTACTCAGGACATCGAATATCACTTGCTGCCTGGGGAAAGTCTTGCCAGACAGCCTGCACAGTTCCGTTTACCGAAAACCCAGACATGGGTGTACGAAAATCGTTCGTCGAAGCTCAAATCCGTTCCCAAAGTCACGGATACCGTCTATGACGAGTACGGAAATCTGCTCAAGAAGGTTGAGCCCAATGGCGTGACAACCGTATTTGAGTATTACCCCGTCGGCGGGAGCGACGGCTGCCTCGCCGACCCGTTGGCGTTTGTGCGTTTTGAAAAGCAGCGGACGGTCATTCCGACTGCCGGGCTGGCAGCGGCGGCGACGAAGATCACTCGCTCGCGGTACCAATTGTTGCCGCTGCTTGAAGGGGCCGTTACGCCAGATGTGGTGCTCGTGCAGGAGCAGTTGCTTGAGGTCATTGGGAGCCATGCAACGCTGCGCCTGCAGACCGATCACGAGTATCTCAGCAGTCCCGCCGACCCTCGGCGCCACGGTTTGCCGCAGCAGCAGACCATGACTCAGGACAACAAGTCGACCCTGCTGCAATTCGAGTACGTGCTCAATGGCACCTCCCTGACCCGCAAAACCACACAGAGAGGATTCGACCGTACCAGCAAGACGACGACCCAGGTCTTCTCCGCGCTCAACGGTGTGAAACTGTCCGAGCACAATGAAGACGACAGCATGCTGACATTCGAATACGACTCGCTGGGTCGGGTCGTGAGCGAAACCGTGGCGCCCGACACGATCTTCAAGGCAACTCGTATCACGTCCTATGAACTGGCCCGAGGGAGTGACACACCTGCCGCGATTCTCGGCACCGATGCCAACAATGTTCAGCACAAAGTCATTTACGACGGCCTGGATCGGGTGATTGGCATCGAGGAGCAAGACAGCGACTCGACGCAGAATTCGGCGGGGGGCGTAATGAAGCCGGTGCTCACGGCCCGGCACGATGTGCTGGGGCAGAGGATCGAAGAGGTTCGGACCGATTGGTGGGCGGGACGCCAAGTGGTAATGAAAACAGGTTTTGTCTTTGATGACTGGGGGCAGATCAAAAGCATTCTTCACCCCGATGGTCGGACAGAGCACCAGGACATTGATCCGGTATCGCGCACCGAAACCCGATGGGTCGACGGTATGGGCAAAAAAGTCACCCGCTTCAATTTCTTCGACAAGCCGGAAAGCGTCGAGGTGTTTGATCTTCAGCAAGGAAGCCTGGGCAAGACGACGCAAGTTTATGACGGGTTGGGCCGTACGGTCAGCCAGACGGATCCGGTCGGCAACGTGACCCTTTTTGAATACGATGTATTCGATCGTTTGTGTGTCAGCGTATTGCCCGATGGCACCCGGGTGGAAACCGCCTATGCCAGTCACAGTCGGGCCGCGTTGCCCACTGAACTCAAAGTGGCCCAGCGCAGCGTGGGGCAGCAAGTGTTCGATGGCTTGGGCCGAATGACCGAAAATCGTGTCGGCGGCCGGGTGTCCACATTGGGCTACACGGCAGGCCACTCCCAGCCGGCCTGGAGTCGCACGGCCGGTGGCGATCAGATCCACTATCACTATGAGTCCGGCCTCAGCGGATGCATGACGTCGCGCAACGCGGGCGAACTGTTGGCCGGCTACCACTACGACGCGCTGGGCCTGCCGACGAAGCTGGCGGAGCAAGGGCGCGAAGCTGTTCGAGAGTACTACCCGTCCGGACGTCTGAAAGCTGAAACACTGACCGGTGCAGGTCACCGCCATAACGTTCGTTATAGCTACTCCCTGGAAGGGCGTCCGCTGACCTTCACCGATGCCCTCGGGGACGAACACAAAACTGACTACGATGAGTGCGGGCGTCCGATTTCCTATGAACAACCTTCCCTCAAGGCAACTTTTGCCTATAACGGTCTGGGTCAGCTGATCACGGTCAGCACCGTGGAGAAGACCACGCAACGCTCGCTGGTCACTCGGATCACCTATGACGACCAAGGGCGAGAGGCCTCGCGTCGTTTTGAGATCAGTGGCCAGGAAGCGCACACCCTGACGTCGAGTTACACCCTGGCGAACAAGCTGGCGCAGAAGATCTGGAGACAGGGCGGCACGTTGTTGCGCGATGAGCATTTCAGCTATGACGTGCGTGGACGCCTCCGCCAGTACACCTGCACGGGCGAGCAGCGGCCGGTCGACCCCTATGGCAAGACGATCAACCGGCAAACCTACGTGTTCGATGCGATGGACAATCTCCTGACCCTGACAACCGAATTTTCGGGCGGCGTGAACGTGGCGAGCTATCGGTACAGTGCAGCAGATCCGACACAGTTGATCGGCATTTCTCACACGCACAAGGATTATCCAGCGCCAGTGGAGTTGCGGTACGACGCCAGTGGTCGATTGATCAAGGATGAGCAAGGACGTGCCTTTACTTACGATGTGCTGGGACGATTGACTCAGGTGGCCAGCGCGGTCGGAGCGGTTATCCGTGGTTATCGGTATGACGGTCAGGATCAGTTGGTCGAACTTTCGCAACCAACGGGGGCGGCCACCTTGCGCGTCTATCGAGACGATCAGGTTGTCAATGAGATTCGCGGCAACGACAACTGCACGCTGATGCGCCAGGACGCGATTGTGCTCGGCCAGCAGTCGCGTGGGCAGGACGCGGGAATCCGGCTGTTCGGTGTCGACCAGCAGCAGACGGTGCTCACTGAGTTGAAAGGAACGCAGCACCAGGATCTGGCGTTCACCCCTTACGGTCATCATCCGGCCGAGGGCGGATTGTTCAGTCTGTTGCGCTTCAGTGGCGAGCAACTTGATCCCTTGACCGGTTTGTACCTGTCAGGCAATGGCTACCGGGCCTACAGTCCGACGCTGATGCGTTTCCTGAGCCCCGACAACATGAGCCCATTTGGTAAGGGGGGGCTGAATCCTTACGCCTATTGCGGGGGCGATCCGATCAACCGCGTCGACCCGACCGGGCACTTCTGGAAGGCGCTGTTAGGGGTGTTTCTGGCGGTGGCAGGCGTGGTGATCACCGTTCTGACTGCCGGAGCTGCAACACCCTTGGCGATCTTGAGTATCGGGCTGGCTGTCGCGTCTGCCGCGGTGGGTATTGCGGATTCGATCATTCAGGAGGTTGCCCCGCATCTGGATCCCAGCGGGATTCTCGGCTGGGTGAGTCTGGGGTTGGGCGTGGGCTCGATGGGCGCTGGCTGGGTCAACTCGGCCACCAAGGGGGCAGGAGGTTTTGCTTCGAAAGTCGCCAATGGTTTATCGAAGGGGCCGAGCGCCGGGGGGATTTACGGTGCGCTTGAGCTCGGTTACGGCCTGTCTGATCAGTTGGGCGCGTTTGATTCGAAAGGTTCCAGTGGCGTTGACCCTTACGCGGGTGTCGACCCCTCAAACATTACCGGAGCCGCGATATTCAAGAATAGGCCCTCGTCCGAGCGTGGGACGTTGTCCTCTCGCATGACCCAGGCATCAGGGGCCAGACAGGGGCGGCCGCGCGAGGCGGCTGGCGACGAGGGCGGTTCCCATTCTCAGGTGCGGGAACTTTCGGCACATCGTCTGGCGTTTACCTAAGCTTTTTCGACGCCGCGATCTTGTGAGGTCATTGCGATGAATGGCGCGTTCCGGGTGTCATACCGGTTTGATTGCCAAGGTTTTTGAGGCGCGTTGTTCGTGCTGCTGCAACGCCCACTCCACATGCTCGCGAACCAAATCGGACGGGCTCTCGCGCCGCGCCTTCAAGGCTTCCAGCACCGGAATCGTTGAGGGCGCATTACCCAAACCCACCGCCAGATTGCGCAACCAACGCTCATAACCCGCTCGCCGTAACGGCGAACCTTCGGTACTGCTAAGGAACTTCTCCTCATCCCACATGAACAGCTCTGCCAACTCCGCGTTGTCCAGATTGTGCCGTGGCTTGAAGTCGCTTTCGCCGGACGGACGGGCGAAGCGGTTCCACGGGCAGACGATCTGGCAGTCATCGCAACCAAACACCCGATTGCCGATCAGTGGCCGCAAATCTTCCGGGATCGCGCTTTTCAGTTCGATGGTCAGGTAGGAAATGCAGCGTCGGGCATCCAGCACGTACGGGCCGACGAAGGCGTTGGTCGGGCAGATGTCGAGGCATGCGGTGCAACGGCCGCAATGTTCGGTGCTGTGTGGCGGGTCAACCGGCAGCGGTAGGTCGACAAACAGTTCGCTGAGAAAGAAGTAACTGCCGGCCTTGCGATTCAGGACCAGGGTGTTTTTACCGATCCAGCCAAGACCGGCCTGTTCCGCGATGGCTTTTTCCAGCACTGGCGCGCTGTCGACGAAGGCTCGGAAACCAAACGGGCCGATTTTGGCCTGAATTTTATCGGCCAGTTGTTGCACGCGTTTACGGATCAACTTGTGGTAATCACGGCCCAAGGCATAACGCGAGACGTAGGCTTTTTCCGGTTGTGCCAGTCGTTTGGCCATTTCGGTGTCGCCCGGCAGGTAGTCCATGCGTAGGGAAACCACCCGAAGTGTGCCGGGCACCAGCTCTTCCGGGTGTGAGCGTTTGCTGCCGTGGGCGCCCATGTAGTCCATTTCGCCGTGGTAGCCGGCCGCGAGCCAGCGCTCCAGGTGCTGCTCATGCTCGGCCAGGTCGAGGCCGCTGATGCCGACTTGCTGAAAGCCCAGCTCGCGGCCCCAGTCCTTGATGGATTGGGCGAGGGCGGGCAGGTCTGTGGTAATTGCGGGCATGAGGCGAGAGAAACCGGAGCTGAGGTGCGTATAATTCTGCCAGACATCGGAGCCCGAAGACGCATGCCGCACACTAAAGATGATTTACCCGACGTGCTGTATAGCGCCGCGCAAGTGCGAGCACTCGATGCGAGCCTGATCGCGGCCGGCACACCGGGCTTCGAATTGATGCAGCGCGCGGCGCGGGCGACCTGGCGTGCGCTGGTCCGGCATTGGCCGACGGCGAACGAATTGAGTGTTGTGGCCGGCCACGGCAATAACGCCGGCGACGGTTATCTGGTGGCCGTGCTGGCCCGACGTGCCGGCTGGCATGTACGGGTGTTGGCGGCTGGTGACCCCAAGCGTTTACAGGGTGACGCGGCATTGGCCCATGCAGAGGCCGTGTCCGAAGGTGTCGCGGTTCAAGCCTGGAGCGCACAGTCCGAGTTGCGCGGTATCGTGCTGGATGCCTTGCTCGGCACCGGTCTGACGGGAGAGGTGCGAGAACCCTACGCGGGCGTCATCGCAGCGATCAATGGCAGCGGGCTGCCGGTTGCGGCAGTGGATATCCCTTCGGGGTTGTGTGCTGATACCGGCCGAATACTCGGCGCTGCGGTGCGGGCTGACCTGACCGTGACGTTCATCGGCCTGAAACTGGGTCTGTTCACTGGCGATGCTGCAGACGTGGTCGGCGAGTTGGTGTTCAACGATCTGCAAGCCTCCCCCGAGTCGTTTAACGGAGTCGCCATCAGTGCACGTCGCCTGACGGCCAGTTCCTTGCCGCGTCTGGCGGGCCGGGCTCCAACCTCCCATAAAGGCAAGTTCGGCCATGTATTGCTGATCGGCGGTGATCGCGGCTTTGGCGGCGCCATCCTGCTGAGCGCGCAAAGTGCGCTGCGTAGTGGTGCGGGCATGGTGTCGGTGGCGACGCGCAGTGAGCATGTTCCGGCCGCGTTGGCGAGAATCCCCGAAGCCATGGTGCTGGGCACTTCGTCGGCCAATCAACTGATGGAACTGCTGCAAAAGGTTTCCGTGCTGGTTGTCGGCCCAGGCTTGGGTCAGGCTTCCTGGGGGCGCAGTCTTTTGTCGGCGGCTGCCAACGCGCCGCTGCCGCAAGTCTGGGACGCCGATGCATTGAATCTGCTGGCCACAGAGCACGTGAGCTTGCCCAAGGATTGTGTGATCACACCGCATCCGGGCGAGGCGGCGCGACTGCTGGGGATATCAACTGCCGAAGTTCAGGCTGACCGCCCCGCTGCCGCTCACGCATTGAGCAAAAAATACACAGCTGTCGTGGTGCTGAAAGGCGCCGGCAGCCTGATCGCCAGCCCCGAAGGGCGCCTGGCGTTGTGTCATCAAGGCCATCCGGCCATGGCCACCGCCGGTTTGGGTGATGTGCTGGCCGGTCTGGTCGGCGCGTTGCTGGCTCAAGGCATGGAGGCGTTCGACGCCGCCTGCCTGGCCGTTTGGCTGCATGCCAATGCCGGCGCGCAAGAAGGTAAATCGGGCCGTGGGCTGGCGGCCAGTGATCTGATTCCAGCCATTCGTCAGTTGTTGGAGGAGCAAGCACCGTGTCTGAAGTAACCCTGTACCTGGCTGATGAAGAGGCGATGACCGCATTTGGCGCACGCATCGCACAAACCACCGAAGGGCACGGTCTGATTTTTCTCGAGGGAGATCTGGGCGCGGGGAAAACCACGCTGTCCCGGGGCATCATCCGTGGCTTGGGGCATGTGGGCGCGGTAAAAAGTCCGACCTTCACCCTGGTCGAACCCTACGAGATTGGCGACATCCGGGCCTTCCATTTCGACCTCTACCGCCTGGTCGATCCTGAAGAGCTGGAGTACCTCGGTATCCGCGACTACTTCGAAGACGACGCGTTGTGCCTGATCGAGTGGCCCGAAAAGGGTGCAGGCTTTTTGCCAAAGCCCGACCTGACCATTACCATTAGCCCGCAAGATGGCGGGCGTTCGCTGAAAATTTTGTCCCAGGGCTCGCGTGGCGAGTCGTGGTGTGCCGCTTTGGCATTGGAAACCAATTAAATGATGGGGTTAGGTATGCGCTTTCGCGCGATGGTAGCTGCCGTAGGATTGTTGTTTTTGGCGGTGACCGTCGACGCTGTGGCTGAGACGAAAGTCAACAGCGTTCGCCTGTGGCGGGCTCCGGACAACACACGACTGGTGTTCGACCTGAGCGGTCCCGTCCAGCACAGTGTCTTTACCCTGACCGCCCCGGATCGGCTGGTCATCGACATCAATGGCGCATCCCTGGGGGCGCCGCTGAACGTCAACAGCTCGAACACTCCGATCACCGCCATGCGCTCGGCTCAACGTACGCCGACCGACCTGCGGGTGGTCATCGACCTGAAAAAAGCCGTGACGCCGAAAAGTTTTACCCTGGCGCCAAACGCCCAGTACGGCAATCGCCTGGTGGTCGACTTGTTCGATAACGCCGCCGACGCCGCGCCAATTCCGGCGCCAACCAATGTCGCGACGGTCGCCCCGGTGCCGGTCACTCCGGTGGAGCCTGCGGTGAAGCTGCCGCCAGCCCCGGCCGGCAAGCGCGACATCATTGTGGTCATCGATGCCGGTCACGGCGGCGAAGACCCGGGTGCCTCCGGCTCTCGCGGTCAGCGTGAAAAAGACGTGGTACTGGCCATCGCCCGTGAACTGCAGCGTCAGGTCAACGGCATGAAAGGCTTCCGCGCCGAACTGACCCGCACCGGCGACTACTTCATCCCGTTGCGCGGCCGTACTGAAATCGCCCGCAAGAAGGGCGCCGACCTGTTCGTTTCGATTCACGCCGACGCCGCACCTTCGGCCGCTGCCTTCGGTGCCTCGGTGTTCGCCCTGTCTGATCGCGGCGCGACCTCGGAAACGGCCCGTTGGCTGGCCGACAGCGAAAACCGTTCCGACTTGATCGGTGGTGCCGGCAACGTCAGCCTGGACGACAAGGACCGCATGCTGGCGGGCGTGCTGCTCGACCTGTCGATGACTGCCTCCCTGACCTCCAGCCTCAACGTTGGCCAGAAAGTCTTGAGCAACATCGGTCGCGTCACGCCGCTGCACAAACAGCGCGTTGAGCAGGCCGGGTTCATGGTGCTGAAGTCGCCTGATATCCCGTCGATCCTGGTGGAAACCGGGTTCATCTCCAACGCCAACGAAGCTTCCAAGCTTGCCGCTGCGAACCACCAGCAAGCGCTGGCGCGTTCGATCAGCAGCGGCGTGCGCCAGTTCTTCCAGCAGAATCCGCCACCGGGCACCTACATCGCCTGGCTGCGTGATTCCGGTGGGATCGCGCAAGGTCCTCGTGACCATCGGGTGAACCCCGGCGAGACGCTGGCGATGATTGCCGTGCGATATCAGGTGTCTCCGGCCACGCTGCGCAGCGCCAACAAACTGTCGAGTGATGAGCTCAAAATCGGTCAGCACTTGACCATCCCCGGCACTGAACTGGCGGCCAAAGAATGAACCAGGTGCTGACCAACACGGCTCGCATCGAGCTGCTCAGCCCGCGACTGGCGAACCAGATTGCCGCCGGTGAGGTGGTTGAGCGCCCGGCTTCGGTGATCAAGGAGCTGCTGGAAAACAGCCTCGACTCCGGCGCCAAGCGCATTGATGTCGATGTGGAGCAGGGCGGCGTCAAGTTGCTGCGGGTTCGCGACGATGGCAGCGGCATTTCGGCCGATGACCTGCCGCTGGCTCTGGCGCGCCACGCCACCAGCAAAATCCGCAATCTGGAGGACCTCGAGCAGGTCATGAGTCTCGGGTTTCGCGGTGAAGCACTTGCCTCGATCAGCTCGGTGGCGCGTCTGACCCTAACATCCCGCACCCGTGATGCCGATCAGGCCTGGCAGGTCGAGACCGAAGGCCGGGACATGGCGCCTCGCGTGCAACCAGCGGCCCATCCGGTGGGCACATCGGTGGAAGTGCGCGACCTGTTCTTCAACACCCCGGCACGACGCAAGTTTCTCAAGACCGAAAAAACCGAATTCGATCACCTGCAAGAAGTGATCAAGCGTCTGGCGTTGGCGCGCTTCGACGTGGCGTTCCATCTGCGCCACAACGGCAAGACCATCCTCAGCCTGCACGAAGCCCATGACGACGCGGCCCGTGCCCGGCGTGTGGCGGCAATTTGCGGTTCGGGTTTCCTAGAGCAGGCGCTGCCGATCGAGATCGAGCGCAATGGCCTGCATTTGTGGGGTTGGGTCGGCTTGCCGACGTTCAACCGCAGTCAGGCGGACTTACAGTATTTCTTTGTGAACGGCCGTGCCGTACGCGACAAACTGGTGGCCCACGCGGTGCGCCAGGCCTATCGCGACGTGCTGTTCAACGGTCGGCACCCGACATTCGTGCTGTTTTTCGAAGTCGATCCGGCAGGCGTTGACGTCAACGTGCACCCGACCAAGCACGAAGTACGTTTCCGTGACGGGCGCATGGTTCACGACTTCCTCTATGGCACCCTGCACCGCGCCTTGGGCGATGTGCGGCCGGAAGACCATCTGGCCGCGCCTGTCGCGACGGCCATCGTTCGACCGACCGGCATTGATGCTGGCGAGTTCGGTCCACAGGGCGAAATGCGTCTGGCGGCCAATGCCTTGCTGGAACAGCCTCAGGCCCAGCCGTCGTTCAATACGCCGGCCGGCTCGGGCGCTGGTGCCGGTTATCAATATCAGTACTCGCCGCGCCCTCAATCGGGTGTGCCTGCGGCTGAAGCTCAGGCCGCCTACCGTGAGTTTTTTGCGCCGCTGCCAGAAGCCAACGCGGTCGCGCTACCGGCCGGGCAGGATGATATTCCGCCGCTGGGTTATGCACTGGCGCAGCTCAAAGGCATTTATATTCTTTCGGAAAACGCCCAGGGCCTGGTGCTGGTGGACATGCACGCCGCTCACGAGCGGATCATGTACGAACGCCTGAAAATCGCCATGGCCAGCGAAGGCCTGAGCGGTCAGCCGCTTCTGGTGCCGGAGTCGCTGGCAGTCAGTCAGCGCGAAGCCGATTGCGCCGAAGAACACGTCGCGTGGTTCCAGCGCCTGGGCTTTGAATTGCAACGTCTGGGCCCGGAATCCCTGGCCATCCGGCAGATTCCGGCCTTGCTCAAGCAAGCTGAAGCCAATCGATTGGTCAGTGATGTACTGGCGGATCTGATGGAGTACGGCACCAGTGACCGGATTCAGGCGCACCTGAACGAATTGCTCGGCACCATGGCCTGCCATGGCGCGATTCGTGCGAATCGGCGTCTGGCCCTGCCGGAAATGAACGGTCTGCTGCGGGATATGGAAAACACCGAACGCAGCGGTCAATGCAACCATGGCCGACCGACCTGGACCCAATTGGGCCTGGACGATCTGGACAAACTGTTCTTGCGCGGTCGTTGATGAACCAGCTCCCTCCTGCGATTTTCCTGATGGGGCCGACCGCCGCCGGCAAGACCGACCTGGCCATCGAACTCACCAAAGTCCTGCCTTGCGAGCTGATCAGCGTCGATTCGGCGCTGGTCTACCGTGGCATGGACATCGGCACCGCCAAGCCTTCAAAAGAGCTTCTGGCTGAATTTCCACACCGTTTGATCGATATTCTTGATCCGGCAGAGAGCTATTCGGCCGCCGATTTCCGTCGTGATGCCCTCGAAGCCATGGCCGAGATCACCGCGCGGGGCAAAATTCCGCTGCTGGTGGGCGGCACAATGCTCTATTACAAGGCTTTGATTGAAGGTCTGGCAGACATGCCGGCGGCTGACCCGGCCATTCGCGCACAGATCGAAGAAGAGGCTGCACGCCTTGGCTGGCAAGCTCTGCACGAGCAATTGGCGGTCATCGATCCGGAATCTGCAGCGCGTATACATCCGAACGATCCTCAGCGCCTCAGTCGAGCACTGGAAGTTTATCGCGTCAGCGGTCAGAGCATGACTGCGCTACGCTTGCAACAATCTGCGCAAAGTACTGAAGCAGCCGCTTCGGGACTGCAACAATTGCCCTATACTGTCGCGAACTTGGCCATTGCTCCGGCAAATCGCCAGGTACTGCATGAGCGAATTAAACAAAGATTCACTTTAATGTTGGAACAGGGATTCATTGACGAGGTCGTAGCCCTGCGTAAGCGAAGTGACCTGCATGCCGGGTTGCCGTCTATACGTGCAGTAGGCTACCGACAAGTCTGGGACTACCTGGATGGCAAGCTGACGCAAGCCGAGATGCAGGAGCGTGGAATCATTGCCACGCGCCAATTGGCGAAGCGCCAGTTCACCTGGCTGCGCAGTTGGGCTGATTTACACTGGTTGGACAGCCTGGATTGCGACAATCTGCCGCGCGCCTTGAAATACCTGGGGACCATCTCCATATTGAGCTGAGTCCTTGCAATTGCCGTCTATCCTTGGGGGTCTGACGGCCACAAGCCATCTGTTTACCTATTTTTTATATTGAATCCTTAAAGGAGTGCGGCACATGTCAAAAGGGCATTCGCTACAAGACCCTTACTTGAATACTTTACGTAAAGAGAAAGTGGGGGTTTCCATCTACCTGGTCAACGGGATCAAACTGCAAGGTACGATCGAGTCTTTCGACCAGTTCGTTATCCTGCTGAAAAACACCGTCAGCCAGATGGTTTACAAACACGCTATCTCTACAGTGGTGCCGGTTCGTCCAATTCGTCTGCCTAGCGCAACCGAATCCGAAGCAGGTGACGCTGAGCCAGGTAACGCCTGATAGGAGTCTCCTTTGTTCTTTGAGCGCCACGGTGGTGGTGAGCGAGTGATCCTCGTTCACTTGGATGGACAGGACCCTGAGGCGCGCGAAGATCCGCAGGAGTTTCAGGAACTGGCTAATTCGGCGGGCGCCGAGACCGTTGCGTTTTTTAACGTGCCGCGTCATCGGCCAACCGCCAAATTCCTCATTGGCAGTGGCAAGGTCGAGGAACTGCGCGACCTGGTCAAGGCCGAAGAGGCCGATCTGGTGATTTTCAATCACATCCTCACGCCCAGTCAGGAACGTAACCTCGAACGTGTTTTCGAGTGTCGCGTGATCGACCGCACCGGTCTGATTCTCGATATTTTCGCCCAGCGCGCCCGTACCCATGAAGGCAAGCTCCAGGTAGAACTGGCCCAGCTTGACCACATGAGCACCCGGCTGGTTCGTGGCTGGACTCACCTTGAACGCCAAGGTGGCGGTATCGGCATGCGTGGCCCGGGTGAAACCCAGCTGGAGACCGACCGTCGCTTGCTGCGGGTTCGCCTGCGACAGATCAAAGGCCGGCTGGAAAAAGTGCGCAGCCAGCGCGAACAGTCGCGACGCGGCCGTATGCGTGCGGATATCCCTACCGTGTCTTTGGTGGGGTATACCAACGCCGGTAAATCCACGCTCTTCAATAACGTGACGAAATCCGACGTGTACGCGGCTGACCAGTTGTTTGCCACGCTGGACCCGACCTTGCGCCGTCTGGAACTGGACGACCTGGGGCCGATTGTCCTGGCTGACACGGTGGGTTTCATTCGCCACTTGCCCCACAAGCTGGTCGAGGCATTTCGGTCTACCCTCGAAGAGTCGAGCAACTCCGACCTGCTGTTGCACGTGATCGATGCGGCCGAACCGGATCGCATGTTGCAGATCGAGCAGGTGATGGTGGTGCTGGGCGAGATTGGTGCTCAGGACTTGCCGATCCTCGAGGTCTATAACAAACTCGATTTGCTTGAAGGCGTTGAGCCACAAATCCAGCGCGACGAAAACGGTAAGCCTCAACGGGTCTGGCTGTCGGCGCGTGATGGCAGTGGTCTGGAATTGCTTGAGCAAGCCATTGCCGAGTTGCTGGGCAGTGAGTTGTTTATCGGTACCTTGCGTTTGCCGCAACGATTCGCTCGACTGCGTGCGCAGTTTTTCGAGCTCGGAGCGGTGCAGAAAGAAGAACACGACGAAGAAGGTGTCAGCTTGCTGGCCGTTCGATTGCCGCGCTCGGAGCTCAATCGGCTGGTCAGCCGTGAAGGCGTTGTGCCGACAGAGTTCATCGAACAACACACTTTGCAATAAAAGCCTGAAAAAGCGGTTGTGCCGCGGTGACAGGCATTCTGTAGCATTGGTCGGCGCGCCGTGGGTGCGTCTTTGCTTTATCAGATGGAGAGCGCTATGGCTTGGAATGAGCCGGGTGGCAACTCGAATAATCAGGATCCTTGGGGTGGCAAACGCCGCAATAACGGCGACCGCAAGGGACCACCGGATCTCGACGAGGCCTTCCGAAAGCTGCAGGAAAGCCTGAACGGGTTGTTCGGTGGTGGTAAGAAACGCGGTGATGACGGTGGCGGTTCGGGCAGGAGTAGCGGCTTCGGCGGTCTGCTCGGCATCGGCCTGGTCGTGTTGGCGGCCGTATGGCTGTACAGCGCGGTCTATGTAGTCGACGAGCAGGAGCAAGCCGTGGTGCTGCGCTTCGGCAAGTACTACGAAACTGTCGGCCCGGGTCTGAACATCTATTTCCCGCCGCTTGATCGCAAGTACCTGGAAAACGTCACGCGTGAGCGTGCCTATACCAAGCAGGGTCAAATGCTCACTGAAGACGAAAACATCGTCGAAGTGCCGCTGACCGTGCAGTACAAGATCAGCAACCTGCAGGACTTCGTGCTGAGCGTTGATCAGCCGGAAATCAGCCTTCAGCACGCGACCGAAAGTGCCTTGCGCCACGTGGTGGGTTCCACCGCGATGGACCAGGTGCTGACCGAAGGTCGTGAATTGATGGCCAGCGAAATCAAGGAGCGTCTGCAACGCTTCATGGATACCTATCGCACCGGCATCACCGTCACCCAGGTCAACGTACAGAGCGCAGCCGCACCGCGTGAAGTGCAGGAAGCCTTCGATGACGTGATCCGCGCCCGTGAAGACGAGCAGCGTTCGCGCAACCAGGCTGAAACCTACGCCAACGGCGTCGTGCCGGAAGCCCGTGGTCAGGCTCAGCGCATCATCGAAGATGCCAATGGTTACCGTGACGAAACCGTCTCGCGAGCCAAGGGTGAGGCCGATCGCTTCACCAAACTGGTGGCCGAGTACCGCAAGGCACCTGAAGTCACCCGTGAGCGTCTGTACCTGGACACCATGCAGGAAGTCTTCAGCAACACCAGCAAGGTTCTCGTGACCGGCAACAAGAATGGCCAGAGCAATCTGCTGTACTTGCCGCTGGATAAAATGGTCGAAAGTGGTCGCAGCACCAGCACTTCGGTGACCGGTGCGGCAGCCACCAGCAATGAAGCGAATGCGCGTGCGGCAGCCGATCTGCAGCAACAGCCAGCACGTACCAGGGAGAGTCGCTGATGAGCAATAAATCGCTGATCGCCCTTATTGTCGGCGTCGTCGTGGCGATCGCTGCCTGGAACTGCTTCTACATCGTGGCTCAGACCGAGCGTGCGGTGCTGCTGCAGTTCGGTCGCGTGGTCCAGGCTGATGTTCAGCCAGGTCTGCATGTGAAAGTGCCTTACGTTAACCAGGTGCGCAAATTCGACGCACGCCTGATGACGCTGGATGCACCGACACAACGCTTCCTGACGCTGGAAAAGAAAGCCGTCATGGTCGATGCCTACGCCAAGTGGCGCGTGAAAGATGCCGAGCGCTTCTACACCGCGACTTCCGGCCTCAAGCAGATTGCTGACGAACGTCTTTCCCGTCGTCTGGAATCGGGCCTGCGTGACCAGTTTGGTAAGCGCACGCTGCACGAAGTGGTTTCCGGTGAGCGCGATGCGCTGATGACCGATATCACGGCTTCGCTGAACAAGATGGCGGAAAAAGAGCTGGGCATCGAAGTTGTCGATGTTCGGGTCAAGGCCATCGATCTGCCGAAAGAAGTGAACCGCAGCGTGTTCGAGCGCATGAGTTCCGAGCGTGAGCGTGAAGCTCGCGAGCACCGCGCCAAGGGTAACGAACTGTCAGAAGGCATTCGTGCCGACGCTGATCGTCAACGCCGCGTGTTGCTGGCTGAAGCCTATCGTGAATCCGAAGAGGTTCGCGGTGATGGTGACGCCCAGGCTGCTGCGATTTACTCCAAGGCCTACGGCCAGGATCAGGAGTTCTACGGTTTCTACCGTAGCCTGCGTGCCTACCGTGAAAGCTTCGCGAACAAATCCGACGTCATGGTCCTGGACCCAAGCAGCGACTTCTTCCGTTACCTGGAAAAAGCCAAGCCTTGATACGACGTTGACCTGAATCATCCCCCGCCTGACGGCTAACACCTCGGGCGGGGTGATCCTTTGGGAAAACGTGTGTATGATGCGGCAGCCGGGAAATTCCCGGCTTTTTTGCGTCTGCACGTTTGATTGCTGTTTTTTATGCAGGCGTCCGAGTTGAATGACTCGACAGGTTTTTCGAGGAAAGTGGTTGGTGAAGCCGATTTCAGGCTTTTCGCCGCGTTGTTCATGCGCGTGGTTTGCACATGAGCCGATCATTTTCTGCTTCACTCAAGGCTCGCCCAAAGGCTTGCCGCCCGGATCATAGGGGAATGGCGTAATGGCAACGGTAGACCGCTGGCTGCTGCCAGATGGCATCGAAGAAGTACTGCCACCAGAAGCGGCGCGCATTGAAGTCGCGCGTCGTCAGGTGTTGGATCTGTTCCAGAGCTGGGGTTACGAGTTTGTCGTGACTCCCCATATCGAGTACCTGGAATCCCTGCTGACCGGCGCGGGCCAGGACCTTGATCTGCGTACCTTCAAGGTCATCGACCCGCAATCGGGCCGGCAGATGGGTTTCCGTGCTGACATCACGCCGCAAGTGGCGCGCATCGATGCGCACACCTTGCGTCGCGAAGGCCCGAGCCGTCTGTGCTATGCCGGTAGCGTGCTGCACGCTCAGCCGCGCGCCTTGTCGTCCTCGCGCAGCCCGATCCAGCTGGGTGCCGAGTTGTACGGCGATGCCAGCCCGAGCAGCGACGTGGAAGTCATCAGCCTGATGTTGGCTATGCTGCAACTGGCCGATGTGCCGGATGTGCACATGGACCTCGGTCATGTGGGTATCTACCGCGGCCTGGCTCGCGCCGCCGGTTTGTCCGGTGAAGTTGAACAGCAGTTGTTCGATGCGTTGCAACGTAAGGCCATCGACGAGGTCATTACGTTGACCGAAGGCTTGCCTGCCGATCTGTCGGGCATGTTGCGGGCGTTGGTCGACCTGTGTGGCGGCCGTGAAGTATTGAGCGCTGCCCGCGAGCGTCTGGCGAATGCGCCAGCGCCGGTATTGGCCGCTCTGGACGACTTGCTGGCGATTGCCGAGCGTCTGTCCACGCGTTTCCCTGAGTTGCCGTTGTATTTCGACCTGGGCGAGTTGCGCGGCTACCACTACCACACCGGTGTGGTGTTTGCGGTGTTCGTACCGGGTGTTGGCCAGTCCATTGCTCAGGGCGGTCGTTACGACGACATCGGTGCCGACTTCGGTCGTGCCCGTCCGGCAACCGGCTTCTCTACCGATTTGAAAACCCTGGTGACCCTGGGGCGTGCTGAGATCGAGTTACCGTCTGGCGGTATCTGGATGCCTGACAGTACGGATGCGGCACTCTGGCAGCAGGTTTGCCAGTTGCGCAGTGAGGGTCAGCGTGTCGTTCAGGCGTTGCCTGGGCAACCTTTGGCCGCCGCCCGTGAAGCGGACTGCGACCGGCAATTGATTCAGCAGAACGGGCTTTGGCAAGTATCGCCACTGGCTTCTTGAGTTTTCCTGTCGGCCGCGGCCGGCACCAAGTTTGCGCGAATGAGGACAAGTGTTATGGGTAAGAATGTCGTAGTCCTGGGCACCCAATGGGGTGATGAGGGCAAAGGCAAGATCGTTGATCTGCTGACCGAACATGCTGCCGCCGTAGTGCGCTACCAGGGTGGCCACAACGCTGGTCACACCTTGGTGATCGATGGCGAAAAAACCGTCTTGCACCTGATCCCGTCGGGCGTGCTGCGCGAAGGCGTGCAATGCTTGATCGGCAACGGCGTGGTGGTTGCACCCGACGCTCTGCTGCGGGAAATCATCAAGCTGGAAGAGAAAGGCGTACCGGTGCGCGAGCGCCTGCGTATCAGCCCGTCCTGCCCGCTGATCCTGTCCTATCACGTAGCGCTGGACCAGGCGCGTGAAAAGGCCCGTGGCGAGCTGAAGATCGGTACTACCGGTCGCGGCATCGGCCCGGCCTACGAAGACAAGGTTGCACGTCGTGGCCTGCGCGTAGGCGATCTGCTCAACATGCCGCGCTTTGAAGCCAAGCTGCGTGAACTGGTGGAATACCACAACTTCATGTTGGTCGGTTTCTACAAAGAGCCAGCCATTGACTTCGACAAAACCCTGGCTGAGTGCAAAGAATACGCTGAACTGCTCAAGCCGCTGATGCTGGACGTGACTGCCGAGCTGCACGACCTGCGTCGGGCTGGCAAAGACATCATGTTCGAAGGCGCCCAAGGTTCGTTGCTGGACATCGACCACGGCACCTACCCGTACGTGACCAGCTCTAACACCACTGCTGGCGGCGTTGCTACCGGTTCGGGCGTTGGTCCTATGTTCCTGGACTACATCCTGGGTATCACCAAGGCTTACACCACACGCGTAGGTTCGGGTCCATTCCCGACTGAGCTGTTCGACGAAGTCGGTGCGCACCTGGCTAAACAAGGTCACGAGTTCGGCGCGACTACTGGCCGTGCTCGTCGTTGTGGCTGGTTTGACGCCGTTATCCTGCGCCGCGCTATCGATGTGAACAGCATCTCGGGCATCTGCCTGACCAAGCTGGACGTACTCGACGGTCTGGAAACCATCAACATTTGCGTCGGCTACAAAGATGCAGAAGGTAAGGACGTTGCCCCGACTGACGCTGACAGCTACATAGGCCTGCAGCCGGTGTACGAAGAAGTGCTGGGCTGGACAGAGTCGACCGTGGGTGCCAAAACCCTGGAAGAGCTGCCAGCTAACGCCCGTGCTTACATCAAGCGCGTTGAAGAGCTGATCGGTGCGCCGATTGACATTATTTCGACGGGGCCGGACCGCAACGAAACCATCGTTCTGCGTCACCCGTTCGCTTAATAAGTCGTTGATGTAAAACACAAAGGCCCCTTAATTGGGGCCTTTGTCGTTTCTGCCTGTCGGACGGCACGACCCTTGCTGTGAACTTCATTAAGCGCATCGCTTCTAGCGTGCCATCAATTTAATGGCGTTAAAGCAGAGGGATTCTAAGTGTCGGCCGTTCTCTCACTGTTACAAAGCCGTCTATTACGGCCTGTGTTCGTTACCCTTGGTATCG
The DNA here is from genome assembly GCF_900187425.1 of Pseudomonas sp. Irchel s3h14. Lineage (GTDB taxonomy): Bacteria > Pseudomonadota > Gammaproteobacteria > Pseudomonadales > Pseudomonadaceae > Aquipseudomonas. The sequence continues at coordinate 187,923 of NZ_FYDJ01000002.1, read as the reverse complement.
CACTGTTGGTGCAGGTGCTGGTGGCTGTCGCCCTGACTCGGAGCACAGTGACCGCACTGGAAGCCGATCTGGGTGTGCGCCTGGGTGCCGACAGTCAAAAACTTTCCGGTGAGTTGGAGCAAGCGGGGCGTGAAGTCACGTCGAGCCTCGACAGCCTCTCCACCAGTACTCGTCAGCGCCTTACGGCGGGCTTGTCCTCGCGATTGAAGGACGAGCAGGCACAACTGCGTGCGACGCTGGAGAAGGATCTGAAGGACTCCGCCAACGATATGGCGCAGCTTCTGGCTTCGGTCGCACCTCGCGCCATGTGGGACAGCGACGTTCCAACCCTGTCCGAATTCGCCCGCCGGGCTCAGCGTAATCCCAACGTGCTGTTCGTGGTCTACGACGACGCGACGGGGCAGCATCTGACGCGCTACCTCAACCGGGAAAACCCGATCAACAAAGCCCTTCTGGAAAAAGGCCAGGGCGAACGGGCGCTGGACAAGGTTCTGGATGCGGCGAAGAACGATCCATCGGTCTATTACCTGGAGGCCTCGATCAATCCTAACGGCGTGGAAATCGGCAAGGTCTTGATGGGCGTCTCGACCGCCTCGGTGGAAACCGATCTGGCGGCCCTGGACAAACGCTTCTCGGCGCTGATCGCCAGCAGCGATCAATTGGTGGGCGACAGCCTCAAGGGCGCCGCAGCTGATAGCGCAGCCGCGATGGGTGCGCGCTTGCAGTCGGCGCAATCCACGGCCTCTGAAATGCAAGCCAACACCACCAGCACTGTTCAGGAAGCGGCGGGCACTTTGCGCTGGCGCATCGGCATGGGCCTGGCGCTGGTAGGGTGCGGTGTGCTGCTGTTGCTCGCGGTGGTGTTGGGTCGTCGGGTGGTCAATCGCTTGAAATTGCTCATTGCTGCCATGGACGACCTGGCGGCGGGCGAGGGCGATCTGACCAAGCGCGTGCAGATCAACAGCAAGGACGAAATCGGCGACATGGCCTCGGCGGTCAATCGCTTTGTGGATAAGTTGCAGCCGATCGTGCGTGAAGCGGGCGATGTGGCTCAACGCACTGGCGTGGAAATCGGCGCCATGACTTTACGTAATGCCGGGGCCGATAAAGCAGCGGGCATGCAACGTGATGAAGTGGCCGAGAGCCTGCGGGCGTTGTCGCAAATGGCTGACGAAGCCCAGTCTGAAAGTCATGCCATGCAGGCTGCCTTGCAGCAAGTGGTGGACATTCGTTCGGCCACGGATGAAAACACGCGGACGTCGGCGAAAGTCGGCAGCCTGATCGAGGCGTTGGCCGGGCAGGTCGATACCGGGGCGAAAGTCATTGAGCGGCTGGCGCAGCAGAGTGAGCAGATTGAAGTGGTGCTGACGGTGATTCACGGGATCGCCGAGCAGACCAACCTGCTGGCGCTGAACGCGGCCATCGAAGCGGCGCGTGCGGGTGAGACCGGTCGCGGGTTTGCTGTGGTGGCCGATGAAGTGCGGGCGCTGGCGAGCAAGACGCAAAGCTCTACCGGCGACATTCAGGCGCACATCGTTGCTTTGCAGCAAGGTGCGCGTGAGGCGGTGGCCGCGATCGGTCAGGCCGGGCGTCAGGCCAGTGAAGGTTTGCTGGTGCTGCGTGACAGTGCGCGGTTGCAGCAGTCGGTGCAGGCGTCGGTCGAGCAAGTGCATGCGGCGATAGGTCTGGCAACGCAGGCAGCGGCGCATCAGGCGCAAGGCGCGCAAGCGGTGCGCGGTCGGGTTGAAACCATTCATGCGCAGGCTGAGAAAGCGGCTCAAGCGGTGGTGGAAACCACGGCCAGCGGCAAGGTGCTGGATGGCTTGGCGGCGCAGTTGAAGGCGAGTTTGGGGCAGTTCAGGGCCTGATCGGTTTTCTGGTCTGGCCCCTTCGCGAGCAAGTCGAATCGTCGCACCGCCGCCCCCACATTAGACCGCGATCAAATGTGGGAGCGGGCTTGCTCGCGAAGGCAATGTCAGCGGCTCAAATACATCCGGGTTGTTAAAAGGTAGACCGGCAACCCCGACACCAATATCAACAACGCCGCATAAGGCGCCGCCGCCGCAAACTCCACGTTCGCGGTATGCGCCCAGACTTCCGTCGCCAGCGTATTGAGCCCGGTCGGACTCAGCAGCAACGTCGCCGTCAATTCCTTCATCGCATCCAGAAACACCAGCGCAAACGCCGCGCCCAGCGCCGGGAAGATGATCGGCAACGTCACCCGACAAAACGCACTGAAGGACGACGCTCCGAGCGTGCGTGCAGCCTCTTCCAGTTGCGGCGCAGCCTTGTTCAGCGCCGTGCGAATCGGTGCCTGCGCCAGCGGCAGAAACAACAGCGCATAAGCAATCAGCAGCAGCGCAGAAGTCTGGTACAGCGCCGGCACATAATGCAGGGCGAAATACACCAGCGTCAGTGCGATCACCAGTCCTGGCAGCGCATGCAGCAGATACGGCAAGCGCTCGGCCCAGATCGCCAATTGGCCTTTGTAGCGGACCACCAGCAATCCCACTGGCACTGCCAACACCAGGCACAGCGCCGCGCCACCCAGCGACAACGCCAGGGAGGAGAGCAGCGCTTCGCTGATCGCAGCTACCGGGAACGCAGCCGACGAACCCGCTGCCAGCCAGTACGCCAGCATCCCGAGCGGAATACCGCTGCCGATGATCGCCAGTGCCAGGCAATAAAGTTGTCCAGCAGCAGCCCAAGGCCCCAGCCGAACCTGTTCCGCATGCCGGGCCGCGCCCTGACCGGTACGCACGTGTCGGCCCTTGCCGCGTACGCGCAGTTCCAGCCACAGCAGCATCAGACACAGCGCCAGCAACACGGCGGAAAGCATCGCAGCATTTGCGTTACTGAATTCCAGTTCGAACTGTTGATAGATCGCGGTGGTAAAGGTTTGCAGTCCGATGATCGACAACGCACCGAATTCCACCAGCATGTGCAGCGCGATCAGCAGTGAGCCGGCGAGTAGTGATGGCCAGAGCAGCGGCAGGGTAATTCTGAAAAACACGCCCCAGCGATTCTGCCCCAGTGTGCGGGCGGACTCTTCGAGAGAGGGATCGAGATTGCGCAGGGTCGCCGCGACCGGCAGAAAGATCAGCGGATACTTGGACAGGGTCATCACCAGGATCGCCCCGCCCAAGCCTTCGAAATGAGCGCTCAGCGATACCCAGGTAAAGCTGCTGACAAATGCCGGTACTGCGAACGGCAGGCACAAAATCACGCCCCACAAGCGCCGCCCCGACAAGTTGCTGCGCTCAAGCAGCCAAGCCAGCGACAGGCCGATCACGCCACAGGCGAGCGTCACACCGACCATCAGCGCCAGGGTGTTGCGCAGCAGGCCAAACACATAAGGGCGCCACAACAAATGCAGCGCCTCGGCCCAACCGGCCTGCCAGGTTTTGAGCGCGACATATGCCAGGGGCAACAGGCTGAGCACCACCAGCAGCAAAACCGGTAGCAACAGCCAGATCGATGGCCGCTTGCGCCGTGGCACATAACCCCTGCGCGCGACGGGGGTGGATAACGATGCGCTCATCAGTTCAAGCCAACGTCACGTTCCAGGTCCAGGGCTTCTTCGGCATTGCCGAGGTCAGCTGGCGTGACTTTCGGTGCTTCCAGCTCGCTGAACGGCTTGAGCCCACGATCCGATTCCATGCCTTTGTGCAGCGGGTATTCGGCGGTGGTCTGGGTGATCACGCGCTGACCTTCTTCGCTGGCCATGTAGGCAAGGAATTGCTGGGCTTCTTTTGGATGCTTGCTGGATTTCAGCACGGCCGCACTGGAAACAGTGATCAGTCCGCCGACATCGCCGCCGGTGAAATAATGCAGTTTCGAATCGAGCTGACCTTTTTCACGCTGCAAGGCGAACCAGTAATAGTTGTTCACCAGCACGGTAGCGACTTCGCCGTTTTCCACCGCCTTCAGTGCAACCATGTTGTTGCTGTAGGTCTTGCCGAAAGCACGCAAACCGGTCAGCCATTCTTCGGCCGCGTCCATGCCGTGCACTTTGATGATCGCCACGGCTTGTTCCTGAAACGCGCCGCTGGTGGGAACGAAGCCGACCTTTCCTTGCCATTTCGGATCGGAGAACTCCATGACTGACTTGGGCAGGTCTTTTTCATCGATCAGTTTCGGGTTGAAGGCGACCACGCGGACCCGGGCGGTGACACCGATCCAGGTGCCGTTGCCGGCGACGTAGTCTTTCGGCAGAACGGCAAGGGTGGCGGCATCGGTCTGTGCCAGCAGGCCTTGTTCGCCGAGTTTGTTCAGTGGTGGCGATTCTTCGGTGTAGATCACGTCGGCAGGGGAGCGATCGCCTTCTTCGACGACCTGGCTGGCGAGCTGGTTGCTGCTGCCTTTGCGCACATTGACGTGAATCCCGGTCTTGGCTTCGAAGGCTTTGGCGATGGCATCGCCGACTTCTTTGTGTTGACCGTTATAGAGTGTCAGGGAAACCGGTTCGGCGGCGTGGGTGAGGGGAGTGGCGAGTACCAGGCCGAGGAGGGTAAAGGTCAGGCCGCGGCGCAGGGTATTTCGAAACATCATTCGCAGGGTTCCTCACTGTTGCATTGCAATAACTTGCAACAATGATAAACGATATTGTTTCTCAAGTGCGCCTTGCGGGGGCGAGAAGGGTTTGCTAGAGCGTCCGGGATTAACTTCTCAAACCCCGGAAACGCAAAAACCCGCTTTCGCGGGTTTCTGTGAAATTCAAGATCATGACCTTGAATTTGAATTGGTGCCCAGAAGAAGACTCGAACTTCCACGACCTTGCGGTCACCAGCACCTGAAGCTGGCGTGTCTACCAATTTCACCATCTGGGCATTATCTTCAGCGTTGCCGCTGTTGATGTGGCGCACTATACGGAGAGCTTTTTGATCTGTAAACCCCTGATTTAGTTTTAATAAATCAGAGGCTTAGAATGCAAAAAACCCGCTTTCGCGGGTTTTTGTGTGAGCCTTGAAATTGAACTAATCTCAAGCTCGAAATTGGTGCCCAGAAGAAGACTCGAACTTCCACGACCTTGCGGTCACCAGCACCTGAAGCTGGCGTGTCTACCAATTTCACCATCTGGGCATTATCGGCAATGCGTCTGCGTCGTCGATGGCGCGCACTATACGGAGCGTCTTTTTAACTGTAAACCCCTGAGGTCGAAAAAACCTGGAAAATTTCCCCAATGGCATTTAATTCAGCTTCGGGCTGTCGATAAAGGGCTTTAGATGGGCTGTCATAGCCTGAAATTTCCCGTTTCATTACGCCTATGCCAAACTAACCCGCATATAGACAAGGTGAAAACTCTCTAATGGCCGATTGGCAGTCCCTCGATCCCGAGGCCGCTCGTGAAGCGGAAAAATATGAAAACCCTATTCCTAGCCGCGAACTGATCCTTCAGCACCTTGCTGATCGGGGTTCGCCTGCTAACCGCGAGCAGCTGGTCGAAGAGTTTGGTCTGATCACAGAAGACCAGATCGAAGCCCTGCGCCGCCGCCTGCGCGCCATGGAGCGCGACGCTCAACTCATCTATACCCGTCGCGGCACCTATGCGCCGGTGGACAAGCTCGACCTGATCCTGGGCCGCATAAGCGGTCACCGTGACGGCTTCGGCTTCCTGGTCCCGGACGACGGCAGTGACGACCTGTTCATGAGCCCGGCGCAAATGCGTCTGGTGTTCGATGGCGACCGTGCCCTGGCCCGTGTTTCCGGCCTCGACCGTCGCGGTCGCCGCGAAGGCATGATCGTCGAAGTGGTCTCCCGTGCCCACGAGACCATCGTTGGCCGTTACTTCGAAGAGGGCGGCATTGGTTTCGTCGTTGCGGACAATCCGAAGATCCAGCAAGAAGTGCTGGTCACGCCGGGCCGTAACGCCAACGCCCAGATCGGTCAGTTCGTCGAAGTGAAGATCACTCACTGGCCGACGCCACGCTTCCAGCCGCAAGGCGACGTGGTCGAAGTCGTGGGCAACTACATGGCGCCGGGCATGGAAATCGACGTTGCCCTGCGCACCTACGATATTCCTCACGTCTGGCCTGAGGCAGTGCTGAAAGAAGCCGCCAAGCTCAAGCCGGAAGTCGAAGAGAAAGACAAAGAGAAGCGCATCGACCTGCGCCATCTGCCGTTCGTCACCATCGACGGCGAAGATGCGCGCGACTTCGATGATGCGGTCTACTGCGAAGCCAAGCCGGGCAAGCTGCGTCTGTTCTCCGGCGGCTGGAAGTTGTACGTGGCGATTGCCGACGTTTCCAGCTACGTGAAAATCGGTTCGGCGCTGGACAATGAGTCCCAGGTTCGCGGCAACTCGGTGTATTTCCCCGAGCGCGTCGTGCCGATGCTGCCTGAGCAGCTGTCCAACGGCCTGTGCTCGCTGAACCCGCACGTCGATCGTCTGGCCATGGTTTGCGAGATGACCATCTCCAAGTCCGGCGAGATGACCGACTATTGCTTCTACGAAGCGGTGATTCACTCCCACGCTCGCCTGACCTACAACAAAGTCAGCGCGATGCTGGAAACGCCGAAACTCACCGAGGCGCGTCAGCTCCGTGGCGAGTACAACGACGTTCTGCCGCACCTCAAGCAGCTCTATGCACTGTACAAAGTATTGTTGGCCGCTCGTCACGTACGTGGCGCGATCGATTTCGAAACGCAGGAAACCCGGATCATCTTCGGGACCGAGCGCAAGATTGCCGAAATCCGTCCAACCATTCGTAACGACGCCCACAAGCTGATCGAGGAATGCATGCTGGCGGCCAACGTGGCCACCGCCGAATTCCTGAAAAAACACGAAATCCCTGCGCTGTATCGCGTCCACGATGGTCCGCCACCGGAGCGTCTGGAAAAGCTGCGCGCATTCCTTGGCGAGCTCGGCCTGTCCCTGCATAAAGGCAAGGACGGCCCGTCGCCGAAGGACTACCAGGCATTGCTGGCGAGCATCAAGGACCGTCCGGATTTCCACCTGATCCAGACCGTCATGCTGCGTTCGTTGAGTCAGGCGGTGTATAGCGCCGATAACCAGGGCCACTTCGGCCTGAATTACGAAGCCTATACCCACTTCACTTCGCCGATCCGCCGCTACCCGGACTTGCTCACGCACCGGGCGATTCGCAGCGTCATCCATTCGAAAATGGACACCCCGCACGTTCGCCGTGCTGGCGCGATGACCATTCCGAAGGCGCGCATCTATCCGTACGACGAAGCGATCCTGGAGCAGCTCGGCGAGCAGTGCTCGATGAGCGAGCGCCGTGCCGACGAAGCGACCCGCGACGTCGTGAACTGGCTCAAGTGCGAGTTCATGAAAGACCGCGTGGGCGAATCGTTCCCAGGTGTGATCACCGCCGTGACCGGTTTCGGGCTGTTCGTCGAGCTGACCGATATCTACGTCGAAGGCCTGGTGCACGTCACCGCGCTGCCGGGCGATTACTACCACTTCGATCCTGTGCACCACCGCCTGGCCGGTGAGCGTACCGGTCGCAGCTTCCGTCTTGGCGATACCGTTGAGGTGCGTGTCATGCGCGTCGACCTCGACGAGCGCAAGATCGACTTCGAGATGGCTGAAAAAACCATCAGCGCGCCGATTGGCCGCAAGAAGCGCGGGACTGAAACCGCTGCACCCGCTGCCAAAACGGCTGCAGAGCCGGCCCCGGCGAAAACCGGTCGTCGTCCTGCCAAGGAAAAGGCTGTCGAAGCCTATCGCCCGAGCGATGCCGCGGCAAAAAATGCTGAATTGCGCAAAAGCCGCGAAATGAAGCAGGCTTTGCTGTCTGAAGCGAAAAGTGGCGGTAAAGCGGCGTCTGGGGGAAAGACCGGACGGTCGGCGCCTGACAAGGCTCCCGGCGGCAAGCCAGCCAAACCGAGCAAACACCGTAAAGGCCCGCCAAAAGCGGGTTCTGCTCCAGCCGCCAAAAGCGGCGGGGCGCGTAAACCGAAGGCCAAGTCATGAGTCAGTTGGAAAAGATCTACGGCGTGCACGCTGTAGAAGCGTTGCTGCGTCACCACCCAAAACGCGTCAAGCAGATCTGGCTGGCCGAAGGCCGCAGTGATCCGCGCGTTCAGACGCTGATCGCGTTAGCAGCCGAAAATCGTGTCGCCGTCGGTAACGCCGAGCGTCGCGAGCTGGATGCCTGGGTTGACGGCGTGCACCAGGGCGTGGTGGCGGACGTGAGTCCGAGCCAGGTCTGGGGCGAGGCAATGCTCGACGAACTGCTCGATCGATCCGAAGGCGCACCGCTGTTGCTGGTACTCGACGGCGTGACCGACCCGCACAACCTCGGCGCTTGCCTGCGTTCGGCTGATGCGGCCGGTGCGCTGGCGGTGATCGTGCCGAAGGACAAGTCAGCCACGCTGACCCCAACGGTACGTAAAGTTGCCTGCGGCGCGGCGGAAGTGATTCCGTTGGTGGCCGTGACCAACCTGGCGCGCACCCTGGAAAAACTCAAGCAGCGCGGGCTGTGGGTCGTGGGTACGGCAGGTGAGGCTGAGGTCAATATTTATGACCAGGACATGACCGGGCCGACCATCTTGATCATGGGCGCTGAAGGCAGCGGCATGCGCCGCCTGACTCGCGATCTTTGCGACTACCTGGTGCACCTGCCGATGGTCGGTAGCGTCAGCAGCCTCAACGTGTCCGTCGCCACCGGCGTGTGCCTGTTCGAAGCTCAGCGCCAGCGCAGTGTCAAGGCTGCCGGGACCGGCAAAAAGTCCTAAGCTGCATGCGATCCAAATGTGGGAGCGGGCTTGCTCGCGAAGAGGGAGCGTCAGTCGACAGAAATGTTGCCTGACACACCGCATTCGCGAGCAAGCCCGCTCCCACAGTGGTTTGTGGTGAAGCAAAAATTGGTGTGTGAACGAACTGTTCAAATAATCACCAATTGCCTTGCACCTCTTCTGTCCCTTCTCTACAATTGCGCCCCTTGCTGTGACGGCAGGCACGCATGTGTCTATCGCAAGCAAGTCCATAAGTGTCATTCACTCCTTGTCTGACCGCTTTTGAGCGGCAGGCTACAACCCGTAAGGAGCATTCATGCGTCATTACGAAATCATCTTTTTGGTCCACCCGGATCAAAGCGAGCAAGTCGGCGGCATGGTAGAGCGTTACACCAAGCTGATCGAAGAAGACGGCGGCAAAATCCACCGTCTGGAAGATTGGGGCCGTCGTCAACTGGCCTACGCAATCAACAATGTTCACAAGGCTCACTACGTGATGCTGAACGTTGAGTGCACTGGCAAGGCCCTGGCCGAGCTGGAAGATAACTTCCGCTACAACGATGCAGTGATCCGTAACCTGGTCATCCGTCGCGAAGAAGCCGTTACCGGCCAATCCGAGATGCTCAAGGCTGAAGAAAACCGCAGTGAGCGCCGTGAGCGTCGCGACCGTCCTGAGCACGAAGGCGCTGAAAGCGCTGATAGTGATGACAGCGACAACAGCGATAACGCTGACGAGTAATCCACGGACCTTTTAAGGAGCCTATCAAATGGCACGTTTCTTCCGTCGTCGTAAATTCTGCCGCTTCACCGCTGAAGACGTGAAAGAGATCGATTACAAAGATCTCAACACTCTGAAAGCTTATGTATCCGAGACCGGCAAAATCGTTCCAAGCCGCATCACCGGTACCAAAGCACGTTATCAGCGTCAGCTGGCCACCGCTATCAAGCGCGCCCGCTTCCTGGCCCTGCTGGCCTACACCGACAGCCACGGCCGCTGAGACCGGGCAGTCGACACGTAGCAAAGGATTGAAAGCATGCGTGCCATAGCTGAGTTCATCATGCGCGGCCGTATGCAGGCCACTCTCGTAGTGGCCGGATGCGCAATACTGCCGTTGTTGTATTGGTTGGGTGCTGCCGCTGGTTGCCTTGTGCTCCTGCGGCGCGGATTGAAGGACGCCCTGGGCGTTCTTGCTCTGGGACTGCTGCCGGCGTTGATCTGGTGGCTTTACTCCGATGACCCACGGGCACTTCTGGTGCTGCTGGGGTCTTGGAGCCTTGCGTTGGTTTTACGCGCAAGCGAATCCTGGAACCGCGTGCTGCTGGTCAGCATAGCGATGGGAGTGGTGTTTTCAGTGGTGCTGGGGACGGTTTTTGGTCCCCAAATCGAGATGCTGGCGCAGGCTTTGATAAAAGTCATGCCGTCGCTACTCGGTGATGTCTACCAGAAGTTGTCGGTAGACGAGCAAGCGCATTTTGCGTCCCTGATCGCACCGGTCCTGACCGGCCTGATTGCGGCCTTGTTGCAAATCGTCAGTGTGCTGAGCCTGCTTGTCGGGCGTTACTGGCAGGCGTTGTTGTACAACCCGGGTGGTTTTGGTCGCGAGTTTCGCGCCATCCGATTCCCGCTTTTGCCGGCGATGTTGCTGCTGGCGTGCATGCTTCTGGGGCCGAACATCGGTCCGCAGATGGCCATGTTGACGCCGTTGTGCAGTGTACCGCTGGTGTTCGCCGGGCTGGCCCTGATTCACGGGCTGGTGGCGCAAAAGCGACTGGCCAGGTTCTGGTTGGTGGGGTTGTACGTCACGCTGTTGCTGTTCATGCAGCTGATCTATCCGTTGCTGGTGGTCTTGGCCATCGTCGACAGCCTGATTGATTTTCGCGGTCGTTCGACGCCGAAAGACGTCGATAGCGCGAACGGTGAAGGTTAAAAGTTAAGAGGATTTTCACATGCAACTGATCCTTCTGGAAAAAGTCACCAACCTGGGCAACCTGGGTGACAAAGTGAACGTTAAGGCTGGTTACGGTCGTAACTACCTGCTGCCTTACGGCAAAGCTACCGCTGCGACCGCTGCCAACCTGGCTGCGTTCGAAGAGCGTCGCGCTGAGCTGGAAAAAGCCGCAGCAGATCGTAAAACTTCGGCTGAAAGCCGCGCCGCCCAACTGGCTGAGCTGGAAGTGACTATCACTGCCACCGCTGGTGACGAAGGCAAGCTGTTCGGTTCGATCGGTACTCACGACATCGCTGATGCACTGACCGCCTCTGGCGTTGAAGTTGCAAAAAGCGAAGTTCGTCTGCCGAACGGCACTATCCGCAACGTAGGCGAATTCGACGTAGCCGTGCACCTGCACGCCGAAGTTGAAGCCACCGTACGCGTTGTCGTGGTAGCAGCTTAAGCAGCACTTGTCGGCTGGCACCCTCGGGTGCTTGCCGGTAACATCGGGCACGATCCTGTTTACAGGTCGTGCCCTTTGTCTTTCTGCAGTTCCTGATTTTCACAAAACTAATTCAAGTGGCCATGAACGATATCTCCGCTCCCGAGCAATACGATCTGCAAACCGCTGCCCTGAAGGTGCCGCCGCATTCCATCGAGGCCGAACAGGCCGTGCTCGGTGGTTTGATGCTGGACAACAACGCCTGGGAACGTGTGCTTGATCAGGTGTCGGACGGCGATTTCTATCGACATGACCACCGCCTGATCTTCCGCGCGATCGCCAAACTGGCGGACCAGAACTCGCCGATCGACGTCGTGACCCTTGCCGAGCAATTGGACAAGGAAGGTCAGACTTCGCAAGTCGGCGGCCTCGGATACCTTGGCGAACTGGCAAAAAACACGCCGTCCGTCGCCAACATCAAGGCCTATGCACAGATCGTTCGTGCACGAGCGACCTTGCGCCAACTGATCGGCATTGCCTCCGAAATTGCTGACAGCGCCTTCAACCCGGAAGGCCGCTCGGCTGAAGAGATTCTCGACGAAGCCGAACGGCAGATTTTTCAGATCGCCGAGGCCCGGCCAAAAACCGGCGGCCCGGTGAGCGTGAATGACCTGCTGACCAAGGCCATCGACCGCATCGACACCTTGTTCAACACTGACAACGCCATTACCGGCCTGTCCACCGGTTACACCGATCTCGACGGTATGACCAGCGGCCTGCAACCGTCTGACTTGATCATCGTCGCCGGCCGTCCATCCATGGGTAAAACCACCTTTGCGATGAACCTGGTGGAAAACGCCGTGCTGCGCAGCGACAAATGCGTATTGGTCTACTCGCTGGAGATGCCAGGCGAATCGCTGATCATGCGTATGTTGTCGTCCCTCGGCCGGATCGATCAGACCAAGGTTCGTGCCGGTCGCCTGGAAGACGACGATTGGCCGCGCCTGACATCGGCGGTCAACTTGCTCAACGATCGCAAGCTGTTCATTGACGATACGGCCGGTATCAGCCCGTCGGAAATGCGCGCACGGACCCGGCGGCTGGTGCGTGAGCACGGCGATGTCGCCCTGATCATGATCGACTACCTGCAATTGATGCAGATCCCGGGTTCTGGCGGTGACAACCGGACCAACGAGATTTCCGAGATCTCCCGTTCCTTGAAAGCCCTGGCCAAGGAATTCAACTGCCCGGTGGTGGCGTTGTCCCAGCTCAACCGCTCCCTGGAGCAGCGACCGAACAAACGCCCGATCAACTCCGACCTTCGGGAATCCGGAGCGATCGAGCAGGATGCCGACGTGATCATGTTCGTGTACCGGGACGAGGTGTATCACCCGGAAACCGAACACAAAGGCATCGCCGAGATCATCATCGGCAAGCAGCGGAACGGCCCGATCGGTACGTCACGACTGGCGTTCATCGGTAAGTACACTCGCTTCGAAAACCTGGCGCCGGGCAGCTATAACTTCGACGACGAGTAACACTGGCGTGCCGGCGGTTGATGACCTGTTTCAGCGGAACAGGGCTCTGATCGCTGGCTCGGTGTAGCCATAGTTCCAGCGCAGTTCGTTGTCGACGGGAATGTCGTCGATGGCAAAGAACGCATACAGCAGGTAGTTTTCCTTGCGCCCGCCTTGGGCTTGAACCTCCACGTCAAACGGCACGGCTTCGACGTTGTAACCTGCTGCTGCCTGTCGTGTCGGTTTGCCCTGCTTGTACTCAAAGATGGTATTCATTCGGGACAGTACGTTGTCTCCCGACAACAGAACGTTATGGCGCTTGGTGTGGGTGAACAGCTTTCTAGGCAGTACGTCGATGAGGAACGGGTCCTTTCTGGCAACACCGACATAACCGGGAATCAATCCTCCGCCATAGACGCCAAGAATCTCCCCTTTAGCCAGCGGCTTTTTGCTGCTCACCATGTCTTGCCCGATCAAGGTTCTTTCTTCGGGCGCCTTGCAGTCGGCTGCGGTGAATTTGCGTAGCGCCAATTTTTCTTCGTACAGGTTGGCAGCACCTTCGAAGCTTTCCCATTGAATGTAAGGTTTGACTGCTGCGGCCCCATAGCGGGTGGCGCCATAAGCAGATTTGGCCTGTTGCTGAATTTTTTTGATACGCAACGGCTGCCCTTGCAGATCCCTGATAGGGTAGCGGCCGTTGTTGGCGCGATCATAGCCACCGAGAGTGTTGGGGGCCTGTTGAAAGGAACTGATGCTGGACATGCGGTCGCGTTCGGCGGCAGTGAATGGCACAGGCATGATGTATTCGGTGGCGCTGTGATAGCTGCCGCTTGTCTCCTCCGGGATATCGAGGTGTCTTGACGAGGCAACGCCCGGTGTGCCGCCCGGTAATCCCATATCGGAATCGATCTCCCAGCCGCCCCCAACCTTTTGTCGTGCGTAGGGCTTGTACGCTCGATAGGGGCTGCGCGCATCAATGACTTGCCAACCCGGTTTGGCGTACTGCACCTGATAGTACAGGCGGTTTTCCAGCACGTAGTATTTGTACATGCCACCTTGTAGGGGGGGCTGTTCATAGACTCCGTCTGCGCGTAGCGACAGGTTCGTCGGTGTTTCTTGTCGGGCAAAATGGGTGTCAAGGGGGAAGCCCGGGTTTACGGGCTCGGTAGCCCATGACGCAGTACCTTCCCGAATAGCCAGAGGTTGTTTGTGCAGACGCTCTATGACGTTGTTGAGCGCGCTCTTCACACGGTCAGACCACCGGTTGTCATCTCTGCCCAAGGCAAGGCGTTCAGTTTCGGGTAGGACCGCTTTGATCGAGTTGTAGAGGTCGGCCAGTCCATTAAGCAGATTTCCCACAGCATCGTAAGCCCTGTACTGCGCGCCTTCTCGAACCAGAACTCTGCGATGAACGGCCGTGTCACTGCCGACGCTGCTCAGCAATGTGCCGTTGAGGGTTCTATCGCGCATTTCGATACGCACTGAGTCGGCCCAGTTGGGCAATTGCTCAAGGCTAGTGAGGATGAGTTGGTCAGTGTTAAGAGGGCGAGCGGAATCAAGATAAAGACCCTCATAAATACGTACTGTTTCAATTTCTCTGGAGTACTCGGCTGCTTCCTTTTCCATGAGTGGCAGCAACTGTTTTTCCCGCACGATTTGTTGTTCTTCCTGTCGGCTGATGCTGAGCGTTAACTGCTGCAGATAGCTTTTTGGAAGCGTTGGGTTCTTCGTGCGAATGTGTTCCTGTATTACGGTTTCCGGTTGTTCGGTCAGCGCATAAATCTGTGGGAACAGCAGGTCTTTTGTTACCGCAAGATGGGTCTCGAGACGCTGCGCCAGGCGCTCTGCGTTAGTGGCCGTGGACGGCGCCAGCCCGTTGAACAGTTCATTGAGCTCATCCGTTCTCAGCTTCTCGACAACGGTGTCTATTAGTTCTCCATTTCTGAGTTGAGCGTAGGTCAATCCAAGTTCGGGCTGTGTTGTATTGGCGGAGGCACCAAAAGTAAAAAGCGTTTCAGTCCCATCGACGACAGTCAGGCGTCGAGTGGTTGGCCAGCCGCTCAGTGTGGTGAGCAGGTGCAGCAAGATGAACGGTGAGTAAGGGCTGGTTTTAGTGCCTTTGCTACGCTCTATCTTGAAATCTTTTATTTCCCGCTTCAAATCAAAGCGCTTTAATACATCGGTCAAGAGTGCGGGCGGGCGTTCAGTGTTCAGATGAAGTTCAATGAGAGCCAATCTGTCTAATCCGCTGACCAGCAGAATGGGCTCGACGGCTTCTTGTCGGATATTGCGTGCGACAGTGCCAAGGCGCCTGATCAGTTTCAACTCATCCCAAGATGTTGGGTTCTCGTGCAGATGACGCCATCCGGCGGCACCGTTGTGCAACATCTGTGGGGTATGCCCGTTTGGGTCAGAGGGGTGTTGCAACTCCCACTGCTGGTTGGCGATGTCGACCTTTACTTCATAGAAATGGTCTTCCAGTGCTACATAGGTTTTTGCGTTGTGGTTATAAAGCCCTTGAGCGTCGGGGTGGATGTTCTCAGGTAGTTGAAGTGCCTGACGATAGGGCGTCAGATCGGGGTGCCAGAGTCGTTCGCTATTGTTGCGCAACCTGATTCTTACCAAGTTGGTGGCGAGCCCGGTGGTTTTGATTGCGCCGGCCGTGATGATGCCCAGGGCAGCGGCGTCTGCGACATCCAGCAGATCATTCAGTGCTTCATCGGTATCGCCACGACTCCAGGCGGCAACGCCATGATAGACAGAGTTGAGTAACTGCAAGGCTGTTACCGCCAGCATCACTTCCCCGATGATCGGTATGAAGGATGCGGCGAAAAATAACAGCGACTCTCCTGCTGCTTCGAGCTCCTGACGTTTTTTCAAGCTGCCGGCGGTGTTGGCATCTGCCGTGGGGACCGACAGCACACGTGCGTCAGCTTTCAGGTGGGCAATGCGATGCTTGAAGACCGTTTCATAGAAGTCACCGGCAATATCCACGCGCGCCAAGGGTTTGGCAAAAGACGGATTACCAAGACGGTTTGCGCCTGACCACAAAGTGCCTGTGGTCAGCGGCGTTCCCTGGCGCTCAAACGGAATGAAGCGATTGAAGAACTTCCGGTAAGAGAGCGCCTCCAGTTTGATTGCCAGGGCTGTTTGGAGATCGCCATACGAGTCATATCGTTTGATCGCGTCATCGGGATCATCGGGAATGTAAAGAACGTGTTTAATCTGAGGCCATTTGTCCCGAAACATCAGGATGCCTGGCAGGGCTATGCCGTCCAGGGTCAGGTGTGAACAGATCAAGTCCTTATGACTGCCGACGGGACTCAATTCGAGTAATAGCGCGTAAAGATCTGTGCTGATGGACTTCTTCATCAGGGCGACGTGGATCGCCGCCTCAAAGGTATTTTGGTCGTCGTTCCTGATCAGGGCTTTTATCTGGTTTGCCGAGCGAGTGGCGGTTGTTCCCGCAGTCGCAGAAGGTTCCAGTATTTCGCTGATGTGTCTCTGGTACTGCATGCCGATGTCCAGCTCGCGACAAACCCTGGCGAAGTGCTCTGGGCTGACAGCGCTTTTTTTCTTTTCGTCGTACCCGGACACATAGATGGCCGATCCCGCTTCAAAACCACCGCTCACGGCTTCGGAAGGTTCGAAGTTCTGCAGAGCGGCGTCTACAAGCGATTGTTCGGTGGTTTTATGGTGTGTTTTGATCAGCCCCAAGAGGTGGGAGTTCTTCCACTCGCGTAGCAGTGTGGATTTTTCAGCGTCCAGCGATCCCAGGTGTCCTGTGAGCTTTTCGCTCAACAAGGTTCGGGCAAAGTTCAAGGGGTTTTTCAGATCTTCGAAGACGGGGGCCAACGCCTGCCTGGCTGCATTGCTTTTGAGCAGGCAGGCGCGAAACGTTTTGCGCTGTTCAGGTGATCCCTCGACTAGCCAGCCAGGCAGCTTGCTCTGGATGAAGCTTGCATGAGCAGATAGGGGGGGCGGGATAGGTGCGGGGACTTTGTTGAGTAAAGTCGAATCGTTCAAGAGAGCTCCGTGGCTCTGGATAAGCCAGCCTGGTAGTTGAAGCGCCAGACTACCCGCGGGATTTTTTCTTGAAGAATATCTATGTAGTGACATGTGCTCAGCGAAATGTGATGTATCGGTCAGGGGCAGACCTGATGGTAAAAGCCGACCGCTATTGTCGGAATTGGTTATTTTTTGTGCTATATTCCGCCCCCGCGATTTTTCATCTCAACACCGGTCATCGTCATGCAAACAGCCAAGCCGTTATTTGACTATCCCAAGTACTGGGCCGAATGCTTCGGTCCAGCGCCATTCCTGCCGATGAGCAGGGAGGAGATGGATCAGCTTGGCTGGGATTCATGCGACATCATCATCGTCACCGGTGATGCGTACGTTGACCATCCATCGTTCGGCATGGCAATTATCGGCCGGCTGCTGGAGTCGCAAGGCTTCCGCGTCGGGATCATTGCCCAGCCAAACTGGCAGTCCAAAGACGACTTCATGAAGCTCGGCGAGCCGAACCTGTTCTTCGGCGTCGCGGCCGGCAACATGGACTCGATGATCAACCGCTACACCGCCGACAAAAAAATCCGCTCCGATGACGCCTACACTCCCGGCGGCATGGCGGGCAAACGTCCGGACCGCGCGAGCCTGGTTTACAGCCAGCGCTGCAAGGAAGCCTACAATCACGTTCCGATCGTGCTCGGTGGCATCGAAGCTTCGCTGCGCCGCATCGCTCACTACGATTACTGGCAGGACCGGGTGCGCAACTCGATCCTGATCGACGCCTGCGCCGACATCCTGCTCTACGGCAACGCCGAGCGTGCGATCGTCGAAGTCGCCCAGCGTCTGTCCTATGGTCACAAGATCGAAGACATCACCGATGTGCGCGGCACCGCGTTCATCCGTCGCGACACGCCGAAAGACTGGTACGAAGTCGATTCCACGCGCATCGACCGTCCGGGCAAGATCGACAAGATCATCAACCCGTACGTAAATACCCAAGACACCCAAGCCTGTGCCATCGAGCAGGAAAAAGGCCCGGTTGAAGACCCGAGCGAAGCCAAGGTCGTACAGATCCTGGCCAGTCCGAAGATGACTCGCGACAAGACCGTGATTCGTCTGCCTTCGGTTGAGAAAGTCCGCGGTGACGCGGTTCTTTATGCTCACGCCAACCGCGTGCTTCACCTGGAAACCAACCCGGGCAACGCCCGTGCGCTGGTGCAGAAGCACGGCGAAGTCGATGTCTGGTTCAACCCGCCTCCGATTCCGATGACCACCGAAGAAATGGACTACGTGTTCGGCATGCCCTATGCGCGCATTCCGCACCCGGCGTATGGCAAGGAAAAGATCCCTGCCTACGACATGATCCGCTTCTCGGTGAACATCATGCGTGGCTGCTTCGGCGGCTGCACCTTCTGCTCGATCACCGAGCACGAAGGCCGGATCATCCAGAACCGCTCCGAAGAGTCGATCATTCGCGAAATCGAAGAGATCCGCGACAAGGTCCCCGGCTTCACCGGCGTCATTTCCGACCTCGGCGGCCCGACCGCGAACATGTACCGTATCGCCTGCAAGACCCCGGAAATCGAATCCGCGTGCCGCAAGCCTTCGTGCGTGTTCCCGGGCATTTGCCCGAACCTGAACACCGATCACTCGTCGCTGATCCAGCTGTACCGCAGCGCCCGTGCCTTGCCGGGTGTGAAGAAGATCCTGATCGCTTCCGGCCTGCGCTACGACCTCGCGGTCGAGTCGCCGGAATACGTCAAAGAGCTGGTGACCCACCACGTCGGTGGTTACCTGAAGATCGCCCCGGAACACACCGAGGAAGGTCCGCTCAATCAGATGATGAAACCGGGCATCGGCAGCTATGACAAGTTCAAGCGCATGTTCGAGAAGTACTCCAAGGAAGCCGGGAAAGAGCAGTACCTGATTCCGTACTTCATCGCTGCGCACCCTGGCACCACCGACGAAGACATGATGAACCTGGCCTTGTGGCTCAAGGGCAACGGCTTCCGTGCCGACCAGGTGCAAGCGTTCTACCCGTCGCCGATGGCCACCGCCACCGCGATGTACCACTCGGGCAAGAACCCGCTGCGTAAGGTCACTTACAAGAGCGACGCCGTGACCATCGTCAAGAGCGAAGAGCAGCGTCGTCTGCACAAGGCGTTCCTGCGGTATCACGACCCGAAAGGCTGGCCGATGCTGCGTGAAGCGCTGACCCGCATGGGCCGCGCCGACCTGATCGGGCCGGGCAAGAACCAGTTGATCCCGCTGCACCAGCCGGCGACCGACAGCTACCAGAGCGCCCGTCGGAAGAACTCGACACCGGCCGGCAGCCATAAAGTGGCCGGGGAAAAGACCACCAAGATCTTGACCCAGCATACGGGCTTGCCACCGCGCGCCAGTGATGGCGGCAACCCGTGGGACAAGCGTGAACAGGCCAAGGCAGCGGCATTCGCCCGCAACCAGCAGGCGGCCAAGGATCGCAAGGACGCGGCCAAAGGCAAGGGACCGAAGCCTGCGCGCAAGCCGGTTGTACCGCGCTAAACACTGCTTGAGCTGAACAGAACGCCAACCTTCGGGTTGGCGTTTTTTTTTGTCTGCTGATCGTTCCCACGCTCTGCGTGGTAATGCCTCAAGGGACGCTCCGCGTCCAGTGACGCGGAGCGTCACGGGCTGCATTCCCACGCAGAGCGTGGGAACGATCGTAGGTATCTCGCCACATTTGCGTGCAATCCTCTCAAACCAAATTCCCGCATCGCCCGATTTTGGTGCTGTACTGCCTCAAGCAACCGGAGAAAGCGCCAGCGCTGCTGGATGGCATAAGTCTTGCGCGCTTTCCAATACGCTTAAGGCTCGCAGGAGGCACGCCGTGTCGATTCATGTCGCATTGCACCACGTCACGCATTACCGCTACGACCGCGCCGTCGAGCTCGGTCCGCAGATCGTTCGCCTGCGCCCGGCCGCCCACAGTCGCACGCGGATACTGTCCTACGCGCTGAAAGTGTCGCCTGAGCAGCACTTCATCAACTGGCAGCAAGACCCCCAGGGCAATTACCTGGCGCGGTTGGTGTTCCCGGAAAAAACCGATGAGCTGCGGATCGAAGTTGATCTGCTGGCGGAGATGGCGGTCTTCAATCCGTTCGACTTTTTCCTTGAGCCCTACGCGGAAAAGATTCCATTCGCCTACGCCGCGGATGAGCGCAAGGAACTGGCGCCGTACCTGGAAACCTTGCCCCTGACGCCGAAGTTCAAGGCGTATCTGGATGGCATCGACCGCACGCCGCTGCCCAGTGTGGATTTCCTCGTCGCACTCAATCAGCGCCTGAGTGAAGACATTGGCTACCTGATCCGCATGGAGCCAGGTGTGCAAACGCCCGAACATACCCTCGAACATGCCTCCGGTTCCTGCCGCGACTCTGCGTGGTTGCTGGTGCAGCTGTTGCGCAATCTCGGTCTGGCGGCGCGTTTCGTCTCCGGCTACCTGATTCAACTGACCGCCGACGTCAAAAGCCTCGACGGCCCGTCGGGCACTGACGTGGACTTCACCGACCTGCACGCCTGGTGCGAGGTCTATTTGCCCGGCGCTGGCTGGATCGGCCTGGACGCAACGTCAGGGCTGTTTGCCGGTGAAGGACACATTCCGTTGGCCTGTAGCCCCGATCCTGGCTCTGCGGCACCGATCAGTGGCTTGGTTGAACCGTGCGAGTGCGAATTCACCCACGAAATGTCGGTGGAGCGGATTTGGGAAGCGCCACGGGTAACGAAGCCCTACACCGAAGACCAATGGCTGGCGATCCAGGCGTTGGGACGGCAGATCGATGCCGACCTGCTGGAGGGGGACGTACGCCTGACCATGGGCGGCGAACCGACGTTTGTTTCCATCGACGATCCGGACGGTGCCGAGTGGAACACTGCGGCACTGGGGCCAGACAAGCGGCGCCTGTCCGCCGAACTGTTCCAGCGCATGCGCAAGCACTACGCCCCCAAAGGCCTGGTGCATTTCGGTCAGGGCAAGTGGTACCCCGGCGAGCAATTGCCGCGCTGGTCGCTGAACTGCTACTGGCGCCGCGACGATGTGCCGATCTGGCACAACAGCGCGCTGATCGCCGATGAGCAGCAAGACTACGGTGCCAATGGCGAGTTGGCCGGACGCTTTCTGGCGAGTGTCGCCGAACGCCTGAAAATTCCGACGCGTTTTGTATTTCCCGCCTACGAAGACAATTTCTATTACCTCTGGCGCGAAGGCACGTTGCCGCAGAACGTCAGCGCCGAAGACTCACGTCTTGAAGAACCGTTGGAGCGTGCACGCCTGCGCAAAGTCTTCAGCCAGGGGCTGGACAAAGTCATCGGTCAGGTCCTGCCGCTGGCGCGCACCGCCAAGGGTGATCAGTGGCAAAGCGGCCGCTGGTATCTGCGCGATGAGCATTGCCGACTGGTGCCGGGGGATTCGCCGCTGGGCTATCGCTTGCCGCTCGGCTCGCAGCCTTGGGTGAAAGCGGCGGAGTACCCGTTCATTCATCCGGTGGACCCGAATCAGGATTTCCCTGCGCTGCCCGACACTGCGCAACTTCAGAGCCAAGGCGAGCCTGCGGTTGCTGATGAACGCACGCCAAAGATCGACGAATCCGCCGACTGGCTGACCCGCACGGCGTTCTGTGCCGAAGCGCGAGAAGGGCGGTTGTACCTGTTCATGCCGCCGCTGGAGCGGGTCGAGGATTATCTGGAACTGGTCAGTGCCATCGAAGCCACCGCCGAGGAATTGCATTGCCCGGTGTTGCTGGAAGGCTATGAGCCGCCGAGCGATCTGCGCCTGAGCAACTTCCGTATCACGCCCGATCCGGGGGTGATCGAGGTCAACGTGCAACCGTCTGCCACGTGGGACGAGTTGGTCGAACGCACCGAGTTTCTTTATGAAGAGGCACGCCAGACCCGACTGACCACCGAAAAATTCATGATCGATGGCCGACACACCGGCACCGGCGGCGGTAACCATTTCGTACTGGGCGGCGCGACACCGGCTGACTCACCGTTTCTACGCCGCCCCGATCTGCTGCGCAGCCTGATCAGCTACTGGCATAACCACCCCTCCTTGTCCTACCTGTTTTCCGGATTGTTCATCGGCCCGACGTCTCAGGCGCCACGGGTCGATGAAGCACGCAACGATGCGTTGTATGAACTGGAAATCGCCTTCGCCCAGATGCCTGAGCCGGGCGAGGAGTGCGCGCCGTGGCTGGTGGATCGGCTGCTGCGCAACCTGCTGATCGACGTGACCGGCAACACTCATCGTGCCGAGTTTTGCATCGACAAACTGTATTCACCGGACGGTGCTACCGGTCGCCTTGGATTGCTTGAATTGCGCGCCTTTGAAATGCCACCTCATGCGCGCATGAGCCTGGCGCAGCAATTGTTGCTGCGGGCGCTGGTCGCTCGGTTCTGGCGTGAGCCTTATGCGCCGCCGAAACTGGCACGCTGGGGCACTGAGCTGCACGATCGTTTCCTGTTGCCGCACTTCATCGAACAGGATTTCGCCGACGTCATCGTCGACCTCAATGCCGCCGGTTATCCCGTGCGCGCCGAGTGGTTTGCGGCGCATCTGGAGTTCCGTTTTCCCAAGGTCGGCGATTACGCCGTCAGTGGTATAGAGCTGGAATTGCGTCAGGCGCTGGAACCCTGGCATGTGCTGGGCGAGGAGGGCGCAGTCGGCGGCACGGTGCGTTATGTGGATTCGTCGCTGGAACGCTTGCAGGTCAAACTCACGGGTCTACCGCCGCAGCGTTATCTTCTGACCTGCAATGGCATCCCGGTGCCCTTGCAACCCACCGGGCGGGTCGGCGAATTTGTGGCCGGTGTGCGCTTCCGCGCCTGGCAACCGGCCAACTGCCTGCAACCGACCATCCCGGTCCACGCGCCGTTGGTGTTCGACCTGCTCGACACCTGGATGCAGCGTTCGCTGGGTGGCTGTCAGTACCACGTCGCCCATCCGGGCGGGCGCAACTACGACAGCTTGCCGGTGAACGCCAATGAGGCGGAGAGCCGGCGGATGGCGCGTTTTTTTCGCATCGGACACAGCCCTGGGAAACTTCCTATACCGAATGTGGAAGTGAACGACGAGCTACCGATGACTCTCGATTTACGACGCTTCTAAACCGTACGCGACGCTCGGACTTTTCGTATATCCGAGCGTCATGAGCCTGCGTTAGTCTGACCGTTCTTTGCTGTCTGCCGAGCTTTCCATGCCTGACCTGCTTGACCGCTACCCGCTGACGGCGGGCACTTATCATGAACTGCTCGACGACAGCGGCGCCGTGCGCCCGCATTGGCGTCGGTTGTTCGACCAATTGCAACGCAGCACACCAACGCAATTGGTGCAGCGTCAGGCGCTGCTGACCCGGCAGATCCAGGAAAACGGCGTGACTTACAACGTCTACGCCGACCCTAAGGGTGCCGATCGGCCGTGGGAACTCGATCTGCTACCGCACGTGATTGCGGCTGATGAATGGCAGCAGTTATCGGCCGGGATCGCCCAGCGGGCACGCTTGCTCAATGCTGTGCTGGCAGATCTGTACGGCCCGCAACGCTTGATCGCCGAGGGCCTTCTGCCTGCTGAGCTGGTTTTCGGTCACAACAATTTCCTCTGGCCCTGTCAGGGCATCACACCGCCCGACGGGGCTTTTCTGCATCTGTACGCCGTAGATCTGGCACGTACGCCCGACGGTCGCTGGTGGGTCACGGCGGACCGCACGCAAGCGCCATCCGGTGCCGGTTATGCACTGGAAAACCGCACCATCGTGTCCCGGGCCTTTCCCGAGTTGTACCGGGATTTGAAAGTGCAGCACCTGGCCGGATTCTTCCGCACGCTTCAGGAAACCCTGGCCCGTCAGGCGCCGAGTGATGACGAAGCGCCGCTGATCGTGCTGCTCACACCGGGACGTTTCAACGAAAGCTATTTCGAACATCTGTATCTGGCGCGCCAGCTCGGTTATCCGCTGGTAGAGGGCGGCGACCTGACTGTCCGGGATGCCACGGTCTACCTGAAAACCTTGAGCGGACTGCGCCGGGTCCACGCGATCATGCGACGGCTCGACGATGACTTCTGCGATCCGCTGGAGCTGCGCACTGACTCGGCCCTTGGTGTGCCTGGATTGTTGGAAGCGGTACGTCGAGGGCGGGTGCTGGTGGCCAATGCCCTCGGTAGCGGCGTGCTGGAGTCGCCGGGATTGTTGGGCTTCCTGCCGAAGATCAATCAATTCCTGTTCGGCGAAGAACTGATTCTGCCCTCCATCGCGACCTGGTGGTGCGGTGAAGCACCGGTGCTGGCTCAGGCCCTGGAAAAATTGCCGGAGTTGTTGATCAAACCGGCTTTCCCGTCACAGAGCTTCACTCCGGTATTTGGGCGCGAATTGAGTGAGAAACAGCGTCAGGAGCTGGCCGAGCGCATGCAGGCCCGGCCTTACGCCTATGTCGCGCAAGAATTGGCTCAGCTCTCTCAAGCCCCGATCTGGCAGGCTGAAGACGGTCATCTGCAACCTCGGGCCATCGGCATGCGCGTGTACGCAGTGGCCAGTCGTGAGGGCTATCGGGTTCTGCCCGGCGGCCTCACTCGCGTTGCCGCCGAGGCTGACGCCGAAGTGGTGTCCATGCAACGGGGTGGCGCGAGCAAAGACACCTGGGTGCTGGGCGATCGCCCGCCGAGCGGTGAGCAGTGGAAAACCCAGCGCACGATCGGTGTGCACGACCTGGTGCGACGCGATCCGTATCTGCCTTCGCGAGTGGTGGAAAACCTGTTCTGGTTCGGCCGTTATTGCGAGCGCTGCGATGACAGCGCGCGGCTGCTGCGGATCATGCTGGCGCGTTACGTCGATGGCGATGATCCGCAAGCCCTGGAGGCGGCGGTCGATCTGGGTGAACGGTTGATGTTGTTGCCCGATGAAGGCGAGTTGCCGGAGCGTTTAATGGCGGCATTGCTCGGCGATGACTGGTCGTTCAGCCTGCGCTCCAACCTGCAACGTTTGCAGTGGGCGGCCTCGCAGGTGCGCGGCAAGCTCTCGCGGGAAAACTGGCAAGCGCTGGTGGAGCTGCAGCGCGAAGCCATGGAGCTGGAAGCTGAAGAGCCGGATTTCGGCGAATTGCTGGATTTCCTCAACCGTCTGGTGATGTCCCTGGCGGCATTATCCGGTTTCGCCCTCGACGACATGACCCGGGACGAAGGCTGGCGCTTCCTGATGATCGGCCGCCGGATCGAACGTCTGCAATTTCTCAGCGCCAGCCTGGCGGCGTTTCTGCGCGGTGCCGGCGCTTTCGATCAGGCCGGCCTGGAATGGCTGCTGGAGCTGGGCAACAGCAGCATCACTTACCGTTCGCGGTATCTGGCGGTGGCGCAACTGATCCCGGTGCTTGACCTGTTGCTGCTCGACGAGCAGAACCCCCACGCCGTGCTGTTTCAGTTGAAACTGGTGACGCGTACCTTGAAACGCTTGAATGACGACTTCGGCGTACCTCGCGAAGCAGGGTTACCGCAGTTGGTGGAACGCTTGGCGCAGTTCGATCTGGGATGCCTGGAGAACTCGCTGTTCGGCGAAGCCAGCGTTCGGGCGGCCATTGAGGGGCTGGCCGACCTGTTGCAAGAGATCGCCGACGCCAGCGGGCAAGTGTCGGATCGTCTGGCCTTGCGCCATTTCGCCCATGTCGATGACGTCAGCCAACGCACGGTGTCCGTCTGATGAGCGCCCATTACCAGATTCTCCACGACACCCATTATCACTACGACAGCCCGGTCTCTCTGGCTCAGCAGCTTGCGCACCTGTGGCCGCGGTCGTGTGCCTGGCAGCGCTGCACCGAGCAGCAATTGCAGATCAGTCCCGACCCGACTTCGCGCCGCGATGAGCTGGATGTATTCGGTAATCCGCTGACCCGGTTGGCGTTTGAGCGGCCGCATGATGAATTGCTGGTCAATGCCCGGCTCACCGTCGAAGTGCTGGCCCGACCTGCGCTGGATTTCAGTCAATCCCCCGCCTGGGAAGCAACCCGCAACGCGCTGACCTACAGCAGTCAGCCGCTCTCCCCCGAGTTGCTGGAAGCGTGTCGTTACCGGTTCGAATCGCCCTATGTGCATTTGAAGCGCAACTTCGTCGAGTTTTCCGAAAGCTGTTTTCCATCGGGTCGGCCGCTGCTGTTGGGTGTACAGGCGCTGATGGAGAAGATCTTCAGCGAATTCACCTTCGACGCAGAAGCGACCCAAGTGGCGACGCCGCTGGTGGAAGTGCTGGAGCGCCGGCGCGGTGTTTGTCAGGACTTCGCTCACCTGATGCTCGCGTGTGTGCGCTCCCGTGGGTTGGCGGCGCGGTACATCAGTGGCTACCTGCTGACCCAGCCACCACCGGGCCAGCCGCGACTGATCGGCGCCGATGCGTCCCATGCCTGGGTTTCAGTGTTTTGCCCGGTGCTCGGTTGGGTGGATTTCGACCCGACCAACAACGTGCAGCCGGCGCTGGAACACATCACCTTGGCCTGGGGCCGGGATTTTTCCGATGTCTCGCCGTTGCGCGGGGTGATTCTCGGGGGCGGCAGTCATGATCCCGAGGTTAGAGTCACCGTGATGCCATTGGAATAACGAAGATCTAATGTGGGAGCGGCGGTGCGACGATTCGACTTGCTCGCGAAAGCGGTCTGTCAGTCACATAGATGTTGGATGTGCCGCCGCTTTCGCGAGCAAGCCCGCTCCCACAGGGGGAATGTGCGGTGATTTCTGGGTGGGGTATTTTTCAGATTGGTCTGTGAGGGTCAGCAACATTGTTGCTGACCCTGGACACAGATCCGGTGGGCCTGATCAGATCATCGGGCCCTGAGGGTCTCAGGCGTCGGGCGCCTGATCTTTCGGTGCTTCAACAGCATCTTCTGCGGCCACTTCACCTTCTGCATCCGGGTTCAGTGCGGCGGCTTCTTCTTCAGCTGTAGCTTTCTTGCGCTGAAGCTTTTCCTCTTTCTTCTGCTCCTTGGCCAAGTCTCTCTGACGTTTGGCGAAGGAATAATTGGGTTTAGCCATGGGCGATCCTCTGGGGTCGAAGGTGAGGTTGAGCGGCGCGTATTCTGCCCTGTATCGATGCCCAGCCGTTAGCTGGGTTTTTGCTCGATCCACTTTGGCACCACTGTCGGCTGCCAGGCATCCAGTTCATCAAGCAGGGTTTGCGGCGACTCGCTCACTTGCAGCATGTCACGGTGCGGTGCGCGAACGAAGCCTTCGCCGACGATATGATCGAGAAAAGACGTCAATTTGCTGTAGAAACCGTTCACTTCCAGCAGCCCCAGCGGTTTGCCGTGGTAGCCGAGCTGGCCCCAGGTCCAGACTTCGAACAGTTCTTCCAGCGTGCCCAGGCCGCCGGGCAGGGCGATAAAGGCGTCACTGAGCTCGGCCATCCGGGCCTTGCGCGCATGCATGCCGTCGACCACTTCCAGACGAGTCAGGCCGCTGTGACCGATTTCCTTGTCTTTGAGGCTTTGCGGGATGATCCCGATCACTTCACCGCCGGCCGCCAGCGCAGCATCGGCGACGATGCCCATCAGCCCGACGGCGCCGCCGCCATAGACCAGAGTCAGCTTACGCTCGGCCAATGCTCGCCCCAAGGCGACAGCCGCTTCACGATAAGCCGGGTTGGTGCCAGTGCTGGCACCGCAAAATACACAAACGGACGCTAAAGACATGCCTTACTCCATGGTCAGGATGGCCACAGAGTAAAGGCAGGCACGCGGCGTTCCAAGGTCTACACTTCGCGTTCAGGTGTTTCACAGGTTCCGCTGGCGCCACAGGCGTAGGCGGCGAGCAAACTGCGCAACAAGCTGTTAAGGGACATGACAGACGCTCCAGATGAGTGAGTACGACCTGATGATAGGGCCGCCCCAGACGTCTGGCTGGTAGATTGTTTCGATAGGTGTCATAGCCCGAAAGTTGTATACAATTTTTGATTCAGGTCATAGGAACTTGCGAAGTTTTCAGGCAGTCTTCTGTCCATTCGCACTTTTGTTAACCCTGCCTTGGAGATTCACCATGTTTGCCAAACTTGTTGCGGTATCCCTGCTGACACTGGCCAGCAGCCAATTGATGGCTGCCGAATGCAAGGTCACTGTCGACTCGACTGATCAGATGTCCTTTGACACCAAGGCCATTGAAATCGACAAAAGCTGCAAGACGTTCACCGTGGAGCTGAAACACTCCGGCAACCTGCCAAAAAACGTCATGGGTCATAACTGGGTGCTGAGTAAAGAGGCTGATATGCAGCCGATCGCCACCGCTGGCCTGGCCGCAGGTATCGAGAAGAGCTACCTGCCGGAAGGTGACGCGCGCATCATCGCCCATACCAAAATCATCGGCGCCAAGGAAACCGACTCGGTGACCTTCGACGTGTCGAAGCTCGATGCTGGCGAGAAGTACGGTTTCTTCTGCTCGTTCCCTGGCCACATCTCGATGATGAAAGGCACGGTTACCCTGAAGTAAGTAGGACCACCGCGTTATCGTTCTTCGCGAGCAAGCCCGCTCCCACATTGGATTTGTGAACACCTCAGATCCAATGTGGGAGCGGGCTTGCTCGCGAATGGGCCTTCAGCATCAACAAATGCTTGAGGCAAAGAAAAGCCCGCTGAGGATCAACGCCTTCAGCGGGCTTTTTTTATTCACACATCAAGGCGCGAACGGCATCACCCGCTTGTGATGAGTCTTTTTATACGTGTCACAAATGATCTTGAACGCTTCCTCACGCACCGGCTCGCCATGCAAAAACGCGTCGATCTCGGCGTAGGTCACGCCGTGGGACGCTTCGTCCGGCTTGCCGGGCGACAGGTCTTCAAGGTCGGCCGTCGGGATTTTTTCCACCAGCGACTCCGGCGCGCCGAAGCTGCGGGCGATGTCCCGGACCTGGTTTTTTACCAGGCCGCTCAGTGGCGCCAGGTCACAAGCGCCGTCACCAAACTTGGTGAAGAAACCCATCACCGCTTCCGCCGCGTGGTCGGTGCCGATCACCAGGCCATGGGCCGCGCCGGCGATGGTGTATTGGGCGACCATGCGCATCCGCGCCTTGGTGTTGCCGAGCACGAAATCCACCGAGACCGCATGCTTGCCTTCGAAGGCTGCGACTTCACTGGCCAGGGATTTGACTGCCGGGCCGATGTTCACGGTGTGGCGCTCGTCCGGGGCGATGAAATCCACCGAAGCCTGGGCGTCGTGTTCGTCGAACTGGGTTTCGTACGGCAGGCGCACGGCGATGAACTTGTAGCTGTTGTCGCCTGTGCGGGTGCGCAGTTCGCGCATGGCACGCTGGGCCAGCAGGCCGGCGGTCAGGGAATCGACCCCACCGCTGATGCCGAGTACCAGGGTCTTGAGCCCGGAATTGACCAGGCAGTCCTGGATGAAGATGATCCGCCGGGTGACTTCAGCCTCGAGGGCGGCCTGGTCGGCGAACGGCGGCTGGACCTTGAGCTGTTCAGCAATCTCACGCTGTTCGGCTTGCATGAATTCACTCCTTGCTAGAAATGCTGGATGTACTGGAAAGGGCGGCAGGTACTTTGAAAACGTGTCGCAAATAGGCGACGAAATTCGGGTCTTTGCAGTGAGTCTTGCCAGGCTCATCGGAAATCTTTGCCACGGGCTGGCCGTTGCAGGCGGCCATTTTAAGCACGATGCTCATCGGTTCAACACCCGGAATATCGCACGTCAGGTTGGTGCCGATGCCAAAGCTGACATTGATCCGACCGCGCAGCGCCCGAAAAATCTCCAGGGACTTGGGCAGCGTCAGACTGTCGGAGAACACCAGCGTCTTGCTCATCGGGTCGATGCCCAGCTTGTGATAGTGGGCGATGGCCTTTTCCGCCCAGAGCACCGGATCACCGGAATCATGGCGCAAGCCGTCAAACAGCTTGGCGAAGTACAGGTCGAAATCGCCGAGAAAGGCATCGGTGGTGATGCAGTCGGTGAGGGCAATCCCCAGCAGGCCACGGTACTCGCGGACCCAGCAATCGAGGGCGGCAATCTGACTGTCGATCAGCCGCGGGCCGAGTTGTTGGTGGGCCATGATCCATTCGTGTGCCATGGTGCCCAACGGCTTCATGTCCAGCTCACGTGAAAGGTGCACGTTGCTGGTGCCAACAAAACGACCAGGGAAATCGTGCTTGAGCACGTTCACCACTTCTTCCTGCACGCGGTACGAGAAGCGACGGCGAGTGCCGAAATCGGCGACCTGCAATTCGGACAATTCCTCCGCGCTGGCGTTGGCGGTCAGCCAGTCGAACTTGCGGTAGAGCTGCTCGCGCGCCTGTTCCAGGACAATCTCACGGTAGCGATAGCGGTTGCGCACTTCGCTGACGATGGACAGCAGCGGCACTTCGAACAGGATCACGTGCAGCCATGGCCCGCGCAGGCGGATGAACAGCTCGCCGTTTTCGATACCGGTGTGGACGTAGCGCAGATTGAAGCGAAACAACCCGAGAAAGCGCAGGAAATCCGGCTTCATGAAGCTGATGCGCTCCATGAAACTCAACTGGTCGGCGCTCAGGCTCAACTCAGCGAGGCGCTCGATCTGGAAGCGGATTTCCGCCAGGTACGGGCGCAAATCTTCACTGTTACGGCAACGAAACTCCCATTCGACTTCAACGTTCGGGTAGTTGTGCAGCACCGCCTGCATCATCGTCAGTTTGTAGAAGTCGGTGTCGAGCAGGTTCTGCACGATGCGATCGCCAAACACGCTCTCGCTCATAACGGGGTTCTCCAGGCTGGCCGCGGCCCGTGGCAGCGACGTTGCAGCTGTTTCAATGAATGGGGCTAGTGGCGCATATCCGCGCAGGGTATTGCCAGCAATTTTTTAGACCGCTGCAGATCCCCCTGTGGGAGCGGGCTTGCTCGCGAAGGCGTCATGCCAGTCAACATTGATGTTGAATGTGCTGGTCCCTTCGCGAGCAAGCCCGCTCCCACAGGGAATTGTGTGAAGCTTCAAATTTGCGGCGCATCCGGGCTATCAATCTGCTCCAGCATCCACTTCACAAAGTCCCGCACTTTCGGCACTTCCGCCGAATGCTCCGGATACGCCAGGTAGTAGGCATCGGTGCTGGGCATTGCGTGCTGCCAGGGTATGACCAGTTTGCCGTCGGCCAATTCCTCTTCCACCAGAAAACGCGGTAACAGCGCCACACCGCAGCCGACCTGGGCTGCGCGGATGCACATGTAAAAGGTTTCAAAACGCGGGCCGTGGTAGCTGTGTTCGGTGTGGTAGCCCTGACTGTCGAACCAGTCGTGCCAAGCCTGGGGCCGGGAGGCGTTTTGCAGCAGGACCAGGTCGGTGAGTTGCGTAGGATCGGTGAACGGCGTGTTCGGCAGGCTGCCCGGTGCGCAGACCGGCACCAGCTCTTCGCCGAACAGCTTCAGGCATTCAGTGCCGGGGCGTGAGCCCTGGCCGAAGTAGAACGCCAGGTCGCTGCGACCTTGCAGCAGATCGTCGGCTTCCTGTTCGCTGCACAGGTCCAGATGAATCGAGGGATGGCGCAGGCGCCAGCCTTTCAAGCGTGGCACTAGCCAGCGCGCGCCGAAGGTCGGAGGCGTCGAGACGCGCAGGACTTCGGTTTCACCGCCGTAGGAGCGCAGGTAGTGGGTCGACATCTCGACCTGCGTGAGGATTTTTCTGACCTCCACCAGGTACAAGTCACCGGCCGGGGTCATTTGCAGGCGTCGGCGCACCCGGCGGAACAACAGGTGCTGCAGCAATTCTTCGAGTTGCGCGACCTGTTTGCTGACAGCGCTCTGGGTCAGGTTCAGCTCTTCAGCCGCCCGGGTGAAGCTCAAATGTCGGGTTACGGCCTCAAAACACTGCAGCGCGGTGATCGACGGCAAGTAGCGTTTATTCAGCATTGGTTGTCCTTTTTCTTGTTTCTTTCTTACCAGCAATTCGCAGCATGAATAAACGGAATGATATCTCTCTTAAAGGTCGTTTGTTGGGTAACGTCGGGAGCGCTAAAACTACAGGCCTCACCAGCCGAATCAATCCGGCTGCACGTTTTCTGTTTTTCGCTTGAGGAGTGACCCATGGTTGCCGCATTGCTTGATCGTCTTGGTGTTAACCCGGCCTTGTACCAGAACGGCAAAGTGCCGGTGCATTCGCCGATCGATGGCAGCCAGATCGCCGCCGTGAACTGGGAAGGCGCCGCTGAAGTCGAGCAGCACATCAGTCGTGCAGATCATGCGTTCGAATTGTGGCGCAAGGTCCCGGCCCCGCGCCGTGGCGAACTGGTCCGCCAACTGGGCGATATCTTGCGCGAATACAAGGCCGACCTCGGCGAGCTGGTGTCCTGGGAAGCCGGCAAGATCACTCAGGAAGGCCTGGGTGAAGTTCAGGAAATGATCGACATCTGCGATTTCGCCGTCG
Organism: Pseudomonas sp. Irchel s3h14; assembly: GCF_900187425.1. Taxonomy (GTDB): domain Bacteria; phylum Pseudomonadota; class Gammaproteobacteria; order Pseudomonadales; family Pseudomonadaceae; genus Aquipseudomonas. Next base: position 155,921 of record NZ_FYDJ01000002.1, on the reverse strand, counting down.
GCCTGTCCCGTCAGCTGTACGGTTTGACTATCGCCTCCGAGCGTCCTGGCCACCACATGCGCGAAACCTGGCACCCGCTGGGCGTCGTTGGTGTCATCAGTGCGTTCAACTTCCCGGTTGCGGTCTGGGCCTGGAACACCGCGCTGGCGCTGGTCTGCGGCAACCCGGTGATCTGGAAGCCGTCGGAGAAAACCCCGCTGACCGCCCTGGCCTGCCAGGCGCTGTTCGACCGCGTACTGAAGAACTTCAGCGACGCGCCGCCGCACCTGAGCCAAGTGATCATCGGCGGTCGCGATGCTGGCGAAGCTCTGGTCGATGACCCGCGTGTCGCGCTGATCAGCGCCACCGGCAGCACCCGCATGGGCCGCGAAGTGGCACCGAAAATCGCCGCACGTTTTGCTCGCAGCATTCTGGAACTGGGCGGTAACAACGCAATGATCCTCGGCCCAAGCGCCGACCTGGACATGGCCGTACGGGCCATCCTGTTCAGCGCCGTCGGCACTGCCGGTCAGCGTTGCACCACGTTGCGTCGTCTGATTGCCCATGAATCGGTGAAAGAAGAAATCGTCACCCGCCTGAAAGCCGCGTACTCCAAAGTGCGTATCGGCAATCCACTGGAAGGCAACCTGATCGGTCCGCTGATCGACAAGCACAGCTTCGAAAACATGCAGGATGCGCTTGAGCAGGCCTTGAGCGAAGGCGGCCGGGTGTTCGGCGGCAAGCGCCAACTGGAAGACAAATTCCCTAACGCTTATTACGTCTCGCCGGCCATCGTCGAAATGCCGGAGCAGAGCGACGTGGTCTGCGGCGAAACCTTCGCGCCGATTCTGTACGTGATCGGTTACAAGGATTTCGACGAAGCGCTGCGCCTGAACAACGCCGTGCCACAAGGCCTGTCCTCGTGCATTTTCACCACTGACGTGCGTGAAGCCGAGCAGTTCATGTCGGCGGTGGGCAGCGACTGCGGCATCGCCAACGTCAACATCGGCCCGAGCGGCGCGGAAATCGGCGGGGCGTTTGGCGGTGAGAAAGAAACGGGCGGCGGTCGTGAATCCGGCTCCGATGCATGGCGCGGCTACATGCGCCGTCAGACCAACACCGTGAACTATTCGCTGGAATTGCCGTTGGCCCAGGGCATTACGTTCGACTAAATCTCGAGTCGAACAGTAATCCCCCTGTGGGAGCGGGCTTGCTCCGGGCGGCGTTCCGACGAATGCAATCTGTCAGTCGACATTGATGTTGTCTGATACACCGCTTTCGCGAGCAAGCCCGCTCCCACACTTGAATTGTGTATCTGTTAGGTTTCTGTTGGAGTCTGGCAATGCCGTTACGCGAAGAGTGTCTGTGGGAAAAACTGACGCCGCAAAGGCCTGACAACGCGGCGCTCAAGGGCGAGGTGACGGTGGATGTCTGCGTCATCGGCGCTGGTTTCACCGGTCTGTCGGCGGCGGTGCATCTGCTGGAAAAAGGCAAAAGCGTCTGTGTACTGGAAGCCCATCGCGCCGGTCATGGCGGATCGGGGCGCAACGTCGGGCTGGTCAATGCCGGGATGTGGATTCCACCGGACGAGATCGAAGCCGGGTTTGGCGAGGCGGTCGGCAGTCAGCTCAACCGCATGCTCGGTGCGGCACCGTCCCTGGTGTTCAGCCTGGTCGACAAATACAACATCGATTGCCAACTGCGTCGCGAAGGCACGTTGCACATGGCGCACAACGCCCGTGGCGAAGCGGACTTGCGCAGTCGTGAAGAACAATGGAAACGTCGCGGCGCGCCGGTGGAACTGCTGACCGGTCAAGCCTGCGAACAAGCGACGGGTACCAAAAAAATTGCCGCTGCGCTGCTTGATCGACGTGCCGGCACGATCAACCCAATGGCTTACACCACGGGGCTGGCCAAAGCGGCTATCGGTCTCGGCGGTCAGTTGTTCGATCATTCCCCGGTGACCCGACTCGAACGTCAGGGCCAACGCTGGTCGGTACAAACCGCTCAGGGTTCGGTGCTTGCCGAGCAAGTCGTGATTGCCTCGAATGCTTATACCGAGGGTGACTGGACGGAATTGCGGCGCAACTTCTTCCCCGGTTATTACTATCAAGTGGCCTCGGTCCCGCTGACCGAAGAGGCTGCACAGCAAATTCTCCCCGGTGGCCAGGGTTCCTGGGACACCCGCCAGGTCCTCAGCAGTGTTCGTCGCGATAAGGATGGCCGTCTGCTGCTCGGCAGTCTCGGCAATGGCAATCAGAAACCGACCTGGTTCCTCAAAGCCTGGGCCGACCGGGTTCAGCAGCACTACTTTCCTTATCTCAAACCGGTGGAATGGGAATGTACCTGGACCGGTTGCATCGCCTTCACCCCCGATCATTTGATGCGTTTGTTCGAGCCGGCGCCCGGTTTAGTGGCAGTCACCGGTTACAACGGCCGGGGCGTCACTACTGGCACTGTCGTCGGCAAAGCCTTTGCCGATTATCTGTGTAACGGAAACCCTCAAGCGCTGCCGATTCCCTTTGCGCCCATGCAGCCATTGGCGGGCGTGGGGTTACGCAGCTGTTTGTACGAGGCCGGATTCTCGCTGTATCACGCAGGCCAGTGCCTGCGGATCGTTATTTGATTGTTGAAATTTGTTGCTGAAAGCGGCGCTTTTTCGCGCAGCGGCTAGCCTGTAAAAGGTGCGGGTTGTAGCAGTTGCGCACCAGCAGTGTGCACTTCGGTGACGCACGTTGTTACAGGCTGGTTGCACGTCGTTTGGCGCCGCGGTTGCAATGATGGCGCGCTCGGGTTGCGCCTTTAAAAATAAATGGTTTCACCTTCAGCGGTTTAGACGGTTGCACGCCCAATGAAAATGGGATCGAAACAGTCGAAATAACAATAAAGCAGCGACTTTTTTCAGAATAAAAAACCGATGGCACGGCCCTTGCTCTGAGCATTCAGGAAGTCGCAGTGCCAACTAAAAAAAAACCTTGGAGCACCACCTCATGTCCCAGACGTTTTACAAAAAAGGCTTTTTGGCCCTCGCAGTGGCAACTGCGTTGGGTGTTTCTGCGTTTGCACAGGCTGATGTGAAAATCGGTGTGGCGGGACCAATGACAGGCGCCAACGCGGCATTTGGCGAACAGTACATGAAGGGTGCACAGGCTGCGGCCGATGCGGTCAACGCAGCGGGCGGCGTAAACGGGGAAAAAATCGTACTGGTCAAGGGCGATGACGCCTGCGAACCGAAACAGGCTGTGACGGTCGCCAAGGACCTGACCAACCAGAAAGTCGCTGGCGTAGTCGGTCACTTCTGCTCCTCCTCGACCATCCCGGCTTCGGAGATCTACGACGAAGCGGGCATCATCGCTATCACTCCGGGCTCCACCAACCCGGCTGTTACCGAGCGCGGCCTGAGTGCCATGTTCCGTATGTGCGGGCGTGACGACCAGCAAGGCATCGTGGCCGGCGACTACATCGTCGACGTGCTCAAGGGCAAGAAAGTCGTGGTCCTGCACGACAAGGACACCTACGGTCAAGGCCTGGCGGACGCTACCAAGGCCCAGCTGGAAAAGCGCGGTGTGAAGCCGGTGCTGTATGAAGGCCTGACCCGTGGCGAGAAAGATTTCAGCACCATCGTCACCAAAATCCGCGGCGCTGGCGCCGACATCGTCTACTTCGGTGGTCTGCACCCGGAAGCCGGTCCTCTGGTCCGTCAACTGCGCGAGCAAGGTCTCAAAGACGTCAAGTTCATGTCCGACGATGGCATCGTAACCGACGAACTGGTGACCACTGCTGGCGGTCCGCAATTCGTTGACGGCGTACTGATGACCTTCGGTGCCGACCCACGCATGCTGCCAGACAGCAAGACCGTAGTGGACGAGTTCCGCAAGAAAGGCACCGAGCCTGAAGGCTACACCCTTTACGCTTACGCTTCGGTCCAGACCCTGGCTGCAGCTTTCAACGGCGCCAAATCCAACAGTGGCGAGAAAGCCGCCGAGTGGTTGAAGAAAAATCCGGTCAAAACCGTGATGGGCGAGAAGACCTGGGACGCCAAGGGCGATCTGAAAGTCTCCGACTACGTGGTTTATCAGTGGGACAAGGATGGCAAATACCACCAGCTGGAAAAACAGAAGTGATATGACTTGCTGATTGCCCGGCGCCTTGTGCGCCGGGCAATCAAAGAACATGTCCGTGCAGTACCTGTCTTTTCTCGTAGAGCTGCACACAACCGTGTTGCGCCGGCGGCTGAACCCCGGTCTGTCGCACCCGGCTTCTGTGCAGTCTCTCAAATGCGTGAGATTGCGTTATGGATGGTATTTTCCTGCAGCAACTGGTCAACGGCCTGACCCTCGGGTCGGTCTATGGCCTGATCGCCATCGGCTACACAATGGTCTATGGCATCATCGGCATGATCAACTTCGCCCACGGCGAGGTTTACATGATTTCCGCTTACCTCGCGGCGATCAGTCTGGCTCTGCTGGCATACTTCGGTATTGAATCCTTCCCGCTGCTGATGCTTGGCACACTGATCTTCACCATCATCGTCACGGCGGTGTATGGCTGGGTCATCGAGCGCGTCGCCTACAAACCGCTGCGCAACTCCACCCGACTGGCACCGCTGATCAGCGCCATCGGTATTTCCCTGATCCTGCAGAACTATGCACAGATCGCCCAAGGTGCCCGTCAACAGGGTGTACCCACACTGCTCACCGGTGCATGGCGAGTTGAAGTCGGGACCGGCTTCGTCCAGCTTACCTACACCAAGATCTTCATTCTGGTCGCAGCGTTTGTCGGGATGGCCGCGCTGACCTACGTCATCAAGTACACCAAGCTCGGCCGTATGTGCCGCGCCACCCAGCAAGACCGCAAGATGGCCTCGATCCTGGGGATCAACACCGATCGCGTGATTTCCTACGTGTTTATCATCGGTGCCGCGATGGCGGCCCTGGCCGGCGTGCTGATCACCATGAACTACGGCACATTCGACTTCTATGCCGGCTTTATCATCGGGATCAAGGCGTTCACTGCCGCGGTACTCGGCGGGATCGGTTCGCTGCCTGGCGCCATGCTTGGCGGGATTATTCTGGGGATCTCCGAATCACTGTTCTCAGGTCTGGTGAACTCGGACTACAAAGACGTCTTCAGCTTCTCGCTGCTCGTTCTCGTTCTGGTCTTTCGGCCCCAAGGCCTGCTCGGCCGTCCTCTTGTGTCGAAGGTGTAAGCGATGTCTTCAACCACTAAAAAAACCATTGATCTCAAAAGAAGCCTGGTTGACGCGATTCTTGCCGGCCTGGTGGCCCTGATTGTGTTCGGCCCGATTGTCGGCGTGGTCCTTGACGGCTACGGCTTCAACCTGGAAACGACGCGGGTGGCGTGGATTGTCGCCATCGTCATGGCCGGCCGCTTTGCCTTGAGCCTGTTCCTGCAAACCCCCAAGGGCCTGAAAATTCTCGAAGGCTTTGAAAGCACCGGCTCCGGGGTTCATGTACTGCCGCCTGACTATAAAACCCGGTTGCGCTGGATCATTCCGGTGGTGATTGTTGTTGCCGTGGTTTTCCCGTTTTTCTCCAACTCCTATCTGCTGGGCGTGGTCATCCTCGGGCTGATCTACGTGCTGCTAGGCCTTGGGCTGAACATCGTGGTCGGCCTGGCCGGCCTGCTCGACCTGGGTTACGTGGCGTTCTATGCCATCGGTGCCTACGGGTTGGCGCTCGGTTATCAATACCTGGGGCTGGGTTTCTGGACGGTGCTGCCGCTGGCGGCGATCACCGCTGGCCTTGCCGGTTGCATCCTCGGTTTCCCGGTGCTGCGTCTGCACGGTGACTACCTGGCGATCGTGACCCTGGGCTTCGGTGAAATCATCCGGTTGATCCTCAATAACTGGTTGACTCTGACCGGTGGCCCGAATGGCATGGCCGCTCCATTGCCAACCTTCTTCGGTATCGAGTTCGGCAAAAGGGCGAAAGAGGGCGGGGTACCGTTCCATGAGTTCTTTGGCATCGCCTATAACCCGGACGTGAAGTATTACTTTATCTACGCGGTGTTGTTCCTGGTGGTATTGGCCGTGTTGCATATCAAGCACCGCTTGACTCGCATGCCGGTCGGTCGCGCCTGGGAAGCCCTGCGTGAAGACGAAGTCGCTTGCCGCTCCATGGGGCTGAACCACGTACTGGTCAAACTCTCGGCGTTCACCATCGGTGCTTCGACGGCCGGTCTGGCCGGCGTGTTCTTCGCCACCTATCAAGGCTTCGTCAACCCGACCTCGTTCACCTTCTTCGAATCGGCATTGATCCTCGCCATCGTGGTACTCGGCGGCATGGGCTCGACCATCGGCGTGGTGATTGCGGCCTTCGTGCTGACCGTCGCCCCGGAACTGCTGCGGGGGTTCGCGGAATATCGCGTGCTGCTGTTCGGCATCCTGATGGTGTTGATGATGATCTGGCGACCGCGCGGCCTGATTCGGATCAGCCGTACCGGTGTGACCCCGCGTAAAGGAGTAGCGCCATGAGCGAAGTCGTACTCTCGGTCGAGAAGCTGATGATGCACTTTGGCGGCATCAAGGCGCTGAACGATGTCAGCCTGAAGGTGCACCGCAATTCGATCTTCGCCCTGATCGGCCCCAACGGTGCCGGCAAAACCACCGTGTTCAACTGCCTGACCGGGTTCTATAAGGCCTCGGGTGGCAAGATCGAACTCAACGTGCGTGGCGAGCGCACCGATGTCATCAAAATGCTGGGCGAACCGTTCAAGGCGACAGATTTTGTATCGCCCAAAAGCTTCATCAGCCGGCTCCATTACAAGATGTTCGGCGGCACTCACCTGGTGAACCGTGCCGGCCTGGCGCGGACGTTCCAGAACATTCGCCTGTTCAAGGAAATGTCGGTGCTGGAAAACCTGCTGGTGGCCCAACACATGTGGGTCAACCGCAGCATGCTGGCCGGTATCCTCAACACCAAGGGGTATCGAAAAGCCGAAAGCGATGCGCTGGACCACGCGTTCTACTGGCTGGAAGTGGTGGACCTGGTGGACTGCGCCAACCGTCTGGCCGGTGAGCTGTCCTATGGTCAGCAACGCCGTCTGGAAATTGCCCGGGCCATGTGCACCCGGCCGCAGATCATCTGCCTCGACGAACCGGCCGCCGGCCTCAACCCTCAGGAAACCGAAGCGCTGAGCGCGATGATCCGGCTGCTGCGCGACGAGCACGATCTGACCGTGGTGCTGATCGAACACGACATGGGCATGGTAATGAGCATTTCCGACCACATCGTAGTGCTGGACCACGGCATCGTCATCGCCGAGGGCGGACCTGATGCCATTCGTAACGATCCGAAAGTGATTGCGGCCTACCTGGGCGCCGATGAAGAGGAAGTGGTGCTATGAGCCAACCCATCCTCGAACTGAAGGATCTGGATGTGTTCTACGGGCCGATCCAGGCCCTGAAGAATGTCTCGCTGCACATCAATGAGGGGGAAACCGTCAGCCTGATCGGCTCCAACGGCGCCGGTAAATCGACCTTGCTGATGTCGATTTTTGGTCAGCCGCGGGCGGCGGACGGGCAGATCATCTATCAGGGTGTGGATATCACCCACAAGTCCTCTCACTACATCGCCTCCAACGGCATCGCTCAATCGCCGGAAGGGCGACGGGTGTTCCCCGACATGACCGTCGAGGAAAACCTGCTGATGGGCACCATTCCGATCGGTGACAAGTACGCCAAGGAAGACATGCAACGCATGTTCGAGTTGTTCCCGCGACTCGAAGAGCGGCGCACCCAGCGGGCGATGACCATGTCCGGCGGCGAACAGCAAATGCTCGCTATCGCACGTGCGCTGATGAGCCGGCCGAAACTGCTGTTGCTTGACGAGCCGAGCCTGGGTCTGGCGCCGATTGTGGTGAAACAGATCTTCGCGACTCTGCGGGAACTGGCGAAAACCGGCATGACCATCTTCCTGGTGGAGCAGAACGCCAACCACGCCCTCAAACTGTCGGACCGAGCGTACGTGATGGTCAACGGCGAGATCCGCATCACAGGCACCGGCAAGGAGCTGCTGGTTAACGAGGAAGTGCGTAACGCTTATCTCGGCGGCCACTAAACGGCTGAGCACATAAAAAACGCCCTGACGCATCCACGTCAGGGCGTTTTTTTATGCCGGTCGTAAAGGTTTTTGAAATTGTGGAAAACAATATTCACAAGCTCTCAAAGCGCGACATAAAGCCGCTGCAAATAGTTGTTTTGTCACGGTTTTGACTTGTCCCCGTTTGCTGTGGAGCTGGCTGTGAATAACGTGGGAGTAGCTGGCTGAAAGCCTTTGAAACCGTGGCTTGCAGAGTTGTGGTTGTTTTTTGATCAGGCGTTTTTGCGTGACCGCGGACGGGCTTTGTCAACCTTTTTGTTGATGACGAAAACGGGCCAAAACAGGGTGGAGCTGCCTGTGGATAAGTCTGTGGTTAAACTCTGGAAAGACTCGGCTGAAGGCCGTAGTTACTGGCTTGGCGCCATCGTCGGTATGACTGGTCAATCGTGCAAAATGCCATGGGCTACACAGCCGACGTTCCAGGGTCAAGCAAAAAAATTTCCAATTTGCCCGCAAAGCCTTGTGCACAGCGGCTTACAGCTTTTTCACTTGCCCCCGGAAACTGTGGACCGGCCTGTGGATAAGGTGCGCGCACATGGCTGAGAGCCGCGGCGGGCAAGGTGTGGCAACGTTTGATCGTTTTTTGTACAGCTCGTAAGGTAGTTGCCGCTGTGGGCAAGGCCGGGCATGCTGGCTGCTGATTTTCTATTCCAGTGGCTGCCGATCAGCCGAAGCAAGGAGAACACGATGTCCAACACCCTGTTTATTACCGGCGCGACCTCCGGTTTTGGTGAAGCCTGCGCCCGTCGTTTTGCCGAAGCCGGCTGGAAACTGGTGCTGACCGGCCGTCGTGAAGAGCGCCTCAATGCGCTGTGTGCCGAGTTGTCGAAACAGACCGAGGTCCATGGCCTGGTGCTCGACGTGCGTGATCGCAAGGCCATGGAGGAGGCGATTGCCAACCTTCCGCCGTCCTTCGCCAAACTGCGCGGTCTGATCAACAATGCCGGGCTGGCCCTGGGTGTTGACCCGGCGCCCAAGTGCGACCTCGACGATTGGGACACCATGGTCGACACCAACATCAAAGGCCTGATGTACAGCACTCGTCTGTTGTTGCCCCGCCTGATTGCTCACGGTCGTGGCGCCGGCATCGTCAACCTCGGCTCCATCGCCGGCAACTACCCGTACCCGGGCAGCCATGTGTATGGCGCGAGCAAAGCGTTCGTTAAACAGTTCTCCCTGAGCTTGCGCTGCGACCTGCAAGGTACGGGCGTGCGGGTGAGCAACATTGAGCCGGGCCTGTGCGAAAGCGAGTTCTCACTGGTGCGTTTTGCCGGTGACCAGGAGCGTTACAACGCGACCTACGCCGGTGCTGAGCCGATCCAGCCGCAAGACATCGCCGACACCATTTTCTGGGTGCTCAATGCCCCGGCGCACATCAACATCAACAGTTTGGAGCTGATGCCGGTGAGTCAGACGTGGAGCGGGTTTGCGATTGAGCGTAATGCTGGCAAGGCTTAAGACCGAGTAGCGCCCATCGCGGGCAAGCCTTGCTCCTACGGGTTTTGTGTCGATTCGCGATAATGCGAACAACACAAAACCCGTAGGAGCAAGGCTTGCCCGCGAAGGCGATTTCTCAGTCAGCGCAGATATTCGACCAATCCGCGATAACACGTCGCCAAGTGATAAGGCGTGGTCGACGGCATGTCCCGACGTGTCACATCACCGTTCTCATCACGACATTCATACCAGCCACCCGCATGCAGAAAACGCTGCTGCAACGCCTGCAATTGGCGCAGCACCGCAGCCTCGCTGTCTGGCCGCAAGGTCAGGGCGCGCAGGTATTCAGCCTGAGCCCAGATTCGCTGCGTAGCGTCCCGAGGTCGGCCGCTCGGTTCCAGGTCAAGCATGGCCCGCACGGCGCCGGTCTGTTGATCAACGCCCAGTTTTTCAGTGAACGCAAAGGCGCGTTCCAGAGAGGCGTTGAGTGTCGAACCGCGCAGCAACGAAGACGATTCCAGCAAGAAATACCACTCGAACTGATGCCCAGGTTCAAACCAGTTATCCACAGCCCCCAGTGGTTTTTCCATCAACACACCGTGTTGCGGGTCGATAAAACGCTTCTGCATCGCTGTGCATAACTCGACGAGCGCGTCTTGCACGGCGACGTCTTCGCGCACCGACAGCGTGGCGAGGAAGGCTTCGGCCAAGTGCATCAGGGGATTTTGCAGCGGCCCGGACTCGAGCGAGGACCAGTCACGGCCGAGGCTGGCTTCGTACAGGCCGTCGCCCGAGGCAAAGCGCTGCGCGACCACTTCCAGTACGGCGTTGAGCACCGATTCCACCAGCGGTTCGCGGACCTTGTCCCAGTAATGGGCGCAGGCGAACAGGATGAAGGCGTGGGTGTAGAGGTCTTTGCGCTGATCCAGCGGCGCACCCTGCGGGTCGACGCTGTAGAACCAGCCGCCATGCTCGGCATCGTGGAAATGCTGCTGCAGGGAACGGAACAGCGCTGCGGCGCGCTCTTCGGCGGCCGGTACCTGGCCGATCAGGCTGGAAAACAGGTAGAGCTGCCGCGCGCAGGCCATGGCGCGATAGCGTTGGGGCGGCAGCGGTTGGTACTCGGCGTCCAGCGCCTCATAGGGCAGCGCCATGTCGGCATTCCAGCCGGGGCCTTGCCAGAGCGGTACGATCACGTCCTGGAAGTGCTGTTGCACCGAGGCAAACAGAGCGGTCAATTCAGGCTGGGAAGCAGAGCGGGAAACAGGCGGCATTGGCTGGCGTCGTCACGGCAGGGTTGATTGCGCGACATGTTAGCAGAGAGAACGCGTCGATCGTTCCCACGCTCTGCGTGGGAATGCCTCATTGGACGCTCCGCGTCCGCTTCGAAAGGGACGCGGAGCGTCCCGGGCTGCATTCCCACGCAGAGCGTGGGAACGATCATGGTCGGCTTAGCTCGCCAACAACCACACGCCAGTCGCCGCCGAGGCCGCACCCGCCAGTCGAACCAACGGTGCCGCCGCTTGCGGCAACAACCGCACTGCTGCATAACCCAATCCATGCAACGCAGCTGTCGCCGCTACAAAACCCGCCGCATACGCCCAAGGGCTCGACATCTGCGGCAACTCCAGTCCGTGCGCCACCCCATGGAACAACGCAAACAAAGCGGTTGCCGCAACGGCGAGGCTCAACGGCGGACGCACTGCCAAAGCCACCGCCAGACCCAGCGCCAGCACCGACGCCGCAATCCCGCTCTCCAGCGCCGGCAGGTTCAGCCCTTCAAACCCCAGCAACCCGCCGATCAGCATGATGCCGACGAATGTGCACGGCAGCGCCCAGCGTGCAGCGCCTTTCTGTTGTGCCGCCCACAAACCGACCGCAACCATCGCCAACAAGTGATCGAGGCCACCGACCGGGTGGCTGATGCCGGCGATCAAACCGTTGTCGCCATGCCCCGGGTGGGCGAAGGCGATGGCCGGGGTCAGCAGCAGGGCCATGGCGCCCAGAATGCGTTTAAGTGTCATGGATAAGCTTCCTTGTTGATAAAAGTTGATGGTGTTCACGCCGCTGTCAGCAGGCCCTGGCGTTCGATGAAGGCGATGATTTCTTCCAGGCCGAGGCCGGTTTTCTGGTTGCTGAAAACGAACGGTTTGCCGTTGCGCATGCGCTTGGTGTCGCTGTCCATCAGTTCCAGCGACGCACCCACCAATGGCGCGAGGTCGATTTTGTTGATCACCAGCAGATCCGATTTGCAAATCCCCGGGCCGCCCTTGCGCGGCAGTTTGTCGCCGGCCGAGACGTCGATCACATAAATGGTCAGGTCGGACAGTTCCGGGCTGAAGGTGGCAGACAGGTTGTCGCCACCGGACTCCACAAGGATCAGGTCCAGCCCCGGAAAGCGCCGGTTCAGTTGGTCCACGGCTTCGAGGTTGATCGAGGCGTCTTCGCGGATCGCCGTGTGCGGGCAGCCGCCGGTTTCCACGCCGATGATCCGCTCCGGCGCTAATGCTTCGTTGCGCACCAGAAAGTCGGCGTCTTCGCGGGTGTAGATGTCGTTGGTGACCACCGCCAGGTTGTAGCGGTCGCGCAGCGCCAGGCACAGGGCCAAAGTCAGAGCGGTTTTGCCGGAACCGACCGGGCCGCCGATGCCGACGCGCAGAGGTTGTGTGTTCATGTGCTTCTCCAAAATAACAGGCCCAAAATAAAGGCCCTAGGAACGGAACAGACGGCTGTACTGGCGCTCATGGGCCATGCATGCCAGGGACAGGCCGAAAGCGGCGCTGCCATAGTGTTCGGGGTTGATTCGGGAGGCGTTCTGTTGGGCTTGTTGCAGCAGCGGCAGCAACTGGCTGGTCAGGCGTTGCGCGGCTTGTTGGCCCAGTGGCAGGGTTTTCATCAACACCGCCAGTTGGTTTTCCAGCCAACTCCAGAGCCACGCCGCGAGTGCATCCTGCGGGCTGATATTCCAGGCGCGAGCGGCCAGTGCCCAGCCGAGGGCCAAATGCGGCTCGGGACGTTGTTCAAGAAAGGCGCGGGCCGGAGCATCAAGCTCAGGCAAACCGTTGAGCAGTTGCTGCAACGAATAGCCCATCTGCCGGCTCTCCTGATGCAACTCGCGGGTTTCCCGGCTGGCGCGATGTTCTTCGCAGCGTTGCAGCAATTCGCCCCAGTTTTCATCAGAGGCGGCCACGCAATGGGCGAGCAACAGCGGCGCTTCGAAACGCGCCAGGTTCAGCAGCAACTGATCGCTGATCCAGCGGCGGGCGCTGTCAGGATCATTCACGCGACCGTTATCCACAGCCATTTCCAGACCTTGGGAATAGCTGTAGCCGCCAATCGGCAACTGCGGACTGGCCAGGCGCAACAGCGCCCAGGCTGGGTTCATAGCCGCACGCCGAACTGATGCAGCTTCGGCGGGTAGTTGAAGTCTTCGTCGCCGTGGCGCGAATGGTGGTGGCCGCCACCGTAGGCGCCGTGTTCCGGCTGGAACGGCGCTTCGATGTTTTCGACCTTGGCATCAAGCTGTTCGAGCATGGCCTTGAGCACGTAGTCGTCGAGCAGGCGCAACCAGCCATCGCCAACTTGCAGGGCGACGTGGCGGTTGCCGAGGTGATAGGCGGCGCGAGTCAGTTCGAAAGCATTGGCGCAGGTGACGTGCAGCAGTTGTTCGGCCCGGGCGCAGACGCGGACGATGCGCCCGTCTTCGGCTTGCAGGTATTCGCCGTCGTACAGCGGTGGCTGACCGCGCTCCAAAAACAACCCGACGTCTTCACCCTCGGCACTGAAACAGCGCAAACGGCTTTTGCTCCGGGCTTCGAAGGTCAGGTGCAACTCGGCGGCCCAGACGGGTTGAGGGTCGATTCTGCGATGAATCACCAGCATCGGAAAGCTTCCAGCAATGGACAATGCTTAGGCTAGAGCAAGGGGCTTGCCAATCGGGTGATACGTAGGAAATGCCTGTCGGTGCTTAGTGGGGGCTACTAGGCTTTGCGGCTATTTGGATGAATTTGGTGCGGGAGAGTGTTGATCGCACCAAATTGCAGCGAGGTCGGTGTTTCATGTGGGAGCGGCGGTGCGACGATTCGACTTGCTCGCGAAAGCGGTCTGTCAGTCACATCAATGTTGGATGTACCGACGCCTTCGCGAGCAAGTCGAATCGTCGCACCGCCGCTCCCACAGGGGTTATTCGGTACTGCCGAGTCCTTGCCAATGCTTCAACCCGATAAAGATAAAGCGTAACTGCTGAGTGATTTTCGCCTGCGGCGTCAGATGCTCGGGCAGCGCCTGTGCCGGCGGATCAATGATGTCCGGCAAGGTTGCAAACACGCTTTTAACAATCAGGTCAGCCATGACGCTCAGGCCGGCGATGTCCAGGTGTTGCAGTTTCGGCATCAAGGACAAGTCGGCCGCCAGGTCCGAGCTGATGTTTTCGCGCAAGCGGCCAATGGCCTGGCGCACTGGCAGCGAACCACCGTACTGCTCGCGAGCGAGAAACAGGAACTGCGAGCGATTGGCCGTGACCACGTCGAGAAAGATCCGCACCGAGGCGTCAATGATGCCGCCCATGACGAACTCGTTGTGGCGCACCAGGCGAATGGTTTCGCGGAAGGTTTGACCGACTTCACTCACCAGGACCAGGCCCAATTCATCCATATCGGCGAAATGCCGGTAGAAACCGGTGGGCACGATCCCGGCGGTTCTGGCGACTTCGCGCAGGCTCAGGCTGCCGAATCCTCGGCCGCATTCCATCAAGTGGCGGGCAGCGTCCATCAGGGCGTTGCGGGTCTGTTGTTTCTGTTCGGCGCGGGGCAGCATCGCAAGGGTGTTTTCTGGATAAGACAGCGGCGCACTCTAGCAAATCGGCTTTGCCGGCGTCGAATGACTATCGGGGGATCAAGCGGGGAAGTGAGGCATCTATAACGTCAAAAGCCCAATCCGGGGATTGGGCTTTTTTTCAGGGCCGGCATAGGCTTAGCTCAAAGCGCTGTTGCGTTCGATGACACGGTCACCACCGCCTTCAGCGAGGGTTTGACCTTGTGGAGTGCGGTCGGAACCGTCAGCAGCCAGGGTTTGACCTTGTGGAGTGCGATCGGAACCGTCAGCAGCCAGGGTTTGGCCTTGTGGAGTGCGGTCGGAACCGTCAGCAGCCAGGGTTTGGCCTTGTGGAGTGCGATCGGAACCGTCAGCAGCAAGGGTTTGGCCTTGTGGGGTGCGGTCGGAACCGTCAGCAGCCAGGGTTTGACCTTGTGGAGTACGGTCCGAACCATCCTGAGTGATCAGGCCTTTTTCTTTCAGGCGATCATTGCCACCTTCGGCGACGGTTTGGCTGAATACCGAGTGGGTGGATTTGACTTGCGGGGTCGCTTGGTCAGCAGCTGGCAGGGCGAAAGCCGTGCTGGCCAGCATTGAGAGGGTAAGGCTAAACAGTAATTGGCGTTTCATGATTGGGTGCTCCGGGGGAGGGCTATAAAGTGGGTACGAGGGCAATGCTACTCTCGATAAGTCGATATAAAAGTTCATAAACGCAATGGTAATAATCAACGGAATTGATTGTTCCGTGAAACGGCTCTAGATCGGGCGTTTCCGTCGGACGTTTTTGCGCTGAGATGGGTATTTTCCACTCACTTGCGCCTTGCAAAAGTGCGGGTCCGGTAACGCATCCTGTCGCCGACCGATTATTTGAGCGTTAAGCAGCATTTCGGTTAAACCTGCGCGCCATTTTCCCAGTCCTAGACTCCATGGCAGGCCGGTTCTGGCCTAACGTTTCAACCGTGCGTCGCAGTCAGGGCGCTCAGTCGTATCAGGAGCTCTGTGCAATGACGCGCACTCGTAAAATTTTTACCTGGACCCTCGCCAGCCTGGTTGTCCTGCTGGCCGTACTGGTTCTGATCATCGCGTTCTTCGATTGGAACCGGATCAAACCAACACTGAATGCCAAAGTTTCCGAAGAGCTGCACCGCCCGTTCGCCATCAACGGCAACCTCGCGGTGGTCTGGCAACGTGAACCCGATGAGGGCGGCTGGCGCGCGTGGGTGCCGTGGCCGCATGTCGTGGCGGAGGACTTGAGCCTGGGCAACCCGGACTGGTCGAAGACACCGCAGATGGTCACTCTCAAACGCGTCGAGTTGCGCATCTCGCCCTTGGCCTTACTGGCGCAGCGCGTGGTGATCCCGCGTATTGACCTGACCGAACCGAATGCTGAGCTCCAGCGCCTTGCCGATGGTCGCGCCAACTGGACCTTCAAATTCGATCCGAAAGACCCGAACGCCGAGCCTTCAAGCTGGGTCGTGGACATCGGTGCGATCGGCTTCGACAAAGGCCACGTCATCCTCGACGACCAGAACCTGAAGACTCAGCTCGACTTGATCATCGACCCGCTGGGCAAACCGATTCCGTTCAGCGACATCGTCGGTGACAAAGCGGCGAAAACCGCGTCGGAAAAGGGCGCTGCGCCGCAGGATTATGCGTTCGCGCTGAAGGTCAAAGGCCAATACCACGGCCAGAAACTCGCGGGCGAAGGCAAGATCGGCGGCCTGCTGGCGTTGCAGGACGCGGCCAGACCGTTCCCGCTTCAGGCACAAGTGAAAATCGCTGACACCAGCGTCGAACTGGCCGGCACCCTCACCGATCCACTGAACCTCGGTGCCCTGGACTTGCGCCTGAAATTGGCCGGCACCAGCCTGGGCAATCTCTACCCGCTGACCGGCGTGACCCTGCCGGACACACCGCCGTACGAGACTGACGGGCACTTGATCGCCAAGCTGCATGAAGCGGACGGCGCGGTGTTCCGTTACGAGGAATTCAACGGCAAGATCGGTCAGAGCGACATCCATGGCAATCTGGTCTATGTCGCCAGCCAGCCGCGTCCGAAGCTGAGTGGTTCGCTGGTTTCCAATCAACTGCTGTTTGCCGACCTGGCCCCGCTGATCGGTGCCGACTCCAACGCCAAGCAAAAGGCCCGTGGCGGCGAAAGCAAGCAGCCGGCGGACAAGGTATTGCCGGTTGAAGAGTTCAAAACCGAGCGCTGGCGCGATATGGACGCCGACGTCGAGTTCACCGGCAAGCGTATCGTCCACAGCGAAAGACTGCCGTTCAACGATCTCTACACCCACCTGATACTCACTGACGGCGTGCTCAGCCTTGAGCCCCTGCGCTTCGGCGTGGCCGGCGGCAACCTGGATGCTCAGATTCGCCTCAATGGCCGAACCGAACCGTTGGAAGGCCGGGCCAAACTCACCGCACGCAAGTTCAAACTCAAGCAGTTGTTCCCGACCTTTGAACCGATGAAAACCAGTTTCGGCGAGCTCAATGGCGATGCCGACATCACCGGTCGTGGCAACTCGGTGGCCAAACTGCTGGGCACCGCCAATGGCAATCTGAAGATGCTGATTAACGATGGCGCTATCAGTCGCCAGTTGATGGAGCTGGCCGGGCTGAATGTCGGTAACTATGTGGTGGGCAAGATTTTTGGCGACAAGGAAGTGAAGATCAACTGTGCTGCCGCCGACTTCGACATCAAGACCGGACTGGCGACCACGCGCCTGTTCGTCTTCGATACCGAAAACGCGATCATCTACATCGACGGCACTGCCGACATGGCGACTGAGCAACTGGACCTGACCATCACCCCGGAATCCAAGGGCTGGCGATTGATATCGCTGCGTTCGCCGCTGTATGTGCGGGGCAAGTTCATCAAGCCTGATGCGGGTGTGAAGGCTGTGCCGCTGATGCTGCGCGGGGCAGGGATGGTGGCGTTGGGTGTGATTGCGGCGCCGGCGGCGGGGTTGCTGGCGCTGGTGGCGCCGAGCGGTGGCGAACCGAATCAGTGCGCGCCGTTGCTGGAGCTGATGAAGGCCGGCAAGGCGCCAGTCACCGTCAAACCCACCCGGTAACCACAGATCGTTCCCACGCTCCGCGTGGGAATGCCTCAACGGACGCTCTGCGTTCGGTCTTTGATGGGACGCGGAGCGTCCCGGGCTGCATTCCCACGCAGAGCGTGGGAGCGATCAGTCAGGTGCCGAAGGCCGCGATCTTGGCAATAGCCCTGACAACGCTGCTTCTTCCTGCAACCACGCAAAAAACGCCCGGACCGGCGGATGCCGTTCGCGCCCCGGCACGCACAGTGCAGCGTAACCGGCACCATCGACCTGAACCTCACCCTTGTACGCCACCAACAAACCACTGGCCACGCTCTCGGACACCAGAATATTGCTCGCCAGCACCAGGCCTTGCCCGGCAATCGCCGCTTGCAGGGCGTAATGCTCTTCGTCGTATTCACGCACCACCGGTTGCCCGGCCAGCCAGGTTTCGCCGGACTTCACGCACCAGGCCTCCCAATCGTATGCGTAAAATTTTGAATTGCACCAGCGAACGCTAATCAACGTCGGCACTCGTCTGGTCGCCAGGGCCACCTGTTCGGGAGAGCCATAGACGCCGAAGGATTCGTCGAACAGACACAACCCATAAAGGTTCGGGTAGTCGCCTTGTGTGTAGCGCACCACCAGATCGACGCTGGCGTCCTGATGCAAATCGATGACGTCGCAATGGGTGTCGAGTCGCAGGCTGATGTTCGGATGCCGCGCATAGAAGCGCCCCAGTCGCGGCACCAACCACAGTGCGGCGAAGGCGGCGATGGTGGAGACCGTCAAGCTCGCGCCACTGCGCTGCGGGCGCAGGGTATCGACGCTTTGTGCCACTTCCAGCAAGGCGCCGTGCAGACTCTGGAACAGGCGTTCGCCTCCGTCAGTGAGGCGCACTTGTCGCGGCAATCGCTCGAACAGCGCGATACCGAGCCAGTTTTCCAGCGAGCGAATCTGATGGGAAATCGCTGTGGGTGTCACCGAGAGTTCTTCGGCGGCGGCCTTGAAGCTCAGTAAGCGAGAGGCGGATTCGAAGGCGCGCAAAGCGGTTAGCGGCAGCGAGGCGAACATGGGAACTCCATGGGTGAAATAAATTCATCCTGAATGACTTTTGCTCATTTGAAGGAAGGCGGCTACGAGCCTCAAGCTAAGAGCCATAAACAATTCGAGTGTAGTCCTTCAGGAGGCTCAGATGAGCACAGTTCTTGCGATTCACGCCAGCCCCCGTGGCGAACGTTCCCACTCCCGGCGCTTGGCCGAGGTGTTTTTGTCGGCCTGGCAGGCCCGTCACCCGCAGTCGCAGTTGACCCGTCGTGAAGTCGGTCGGGCATTGATTCCGCCGGTCAACGAGGCTTTTGTTGCGGCGGCGTTTTACCCTGAGCCCGAGGCGCGGCCGCTGTCGATGCAGGCCGACCTGGCGTTCAGCGATGAGCTGGTGGGGGAATTGCTCGGCCACGATCTGCTGGTGATTTCCACGCCCATGCATAACTTCAGCGTACCCAGCGGCCTCAAGGCCTGGATAGATCAGATCGTGCGGCTCGGGCTGACCTTCAATCACACCCTGGACAATGGCGTTGCGCAGTACCAGCCGTTGGTACAGGGCAAAAAAGCCCTGATTGTCACCAGCCGCGGCGGGTTCGGTTTCGGACCGGGCGGTGAGCTGGAAGCCATGAACCACGCCGATCCATTGTTGCGCACGGCGCTGGGTTTCATCGGTATCACCGACATCACGGTGGTCGCTGCTGAGGGTGAAGAGTCCGCCGAGCGGACTTTTCAGCTCAGCGCCGCCGAGGCAGAACAGCGTCTGCTGGCGCTGGCAGGGGAGTTTTAATGGCTTGGTTTTTTTTGTTGATCGCCGCCGGGTTCGAAATCACTTTCGCCATGAGCATGAAGTACTCGGAAGGCTTTACTCGGCTCTGGCCGTCGCTGATCACCGTCGTGGCGGCGCTGGCCGGGATTTACTTCCTGACCTTGTCCATGCGCGAGTTGCCGGTGAGCATCGCCTACCCGATCTGGACTGCCATCGGTTCGCTGGGCACGGTGTTTCTCGGGTTTGCGTTGCTCGGCGAAAGCCTGACGGCGGTCAAACTGGTGTCGGTCGGATTGATCGTGGCGGGGGTGGTGGGGCTGAAGTAGGGCGCGATGTCATAGACTGGTCGTTGAGTTGTCATCTTCGATGCCGATGCTTGGCTGATGTCTTGCATTCAGCCTTGCGCCACCTCACCGATCACAAGGACGTTCGCCCATGTCGCAAGGTTCCGCCACGCGTTACCCGTTGGTGCTGGTCCCGGGAATGCTCGGGTTTATCCGTCTGCTGATCTATCCGTATTGGTACGGGATCATCTCGGCGTTGCGCCGGGGTGGGGCGACGGTGATTGCGGTGCAGGTCTCGCCGCTCAATTCAAACGAGGTACGTGGCGAGCAGTTGCTGGCGCGGATCGAGGAGATTCTGCGGGAGACCGGGGCCGAGAAGGTCAACCTGATCGGCCATAGCCAGGGCTCGCTCACCGCCCGTTACGCCGCCGCCAAACGCCCGGATCGGGTGGCGTCGGTGACGTCGGTGGCAGGGCCCAATCACGGTTCGGAGCTGGCGGATTACCTGCACAAACACTATCCGGGAGACAGCGCCAAGGGGCGTTTGCTCAGCGTTTTTCTGCGCTGGATCAGTGCGCTGATGAGCCTGCTGGAAACCGGTTATCGCGGACCGAAATTGCCGGTGGATATCCATGCCTCCCATCATTCACTGACGACGGAAGGCGTGGCGCTGTTCAACCAGCGTTATCCACAGGGCTTGCCTGAAACCTGGGGCGGGCATGGACCGGAAGAGGTCAATGGCGTGCGGTATTACTCTTGGTCCGGGACTTTGCAGCCGGGCAAGACCAATCGCGGGCGAAACCTGTTTGATGGGACCAACCGCAGTTGTCGGTTGTTTGCCAGAACCTTCGTTCGGGAGGTCGGGCATTGCGACGGGATGGTTGGGCGTTACAGCTCGCATCTGGGGACAGTGATTGGTGACGAGTATCCGATGGATCACTTCGATATCGTCAATCAGTCGTTGGGTTTGGTGGGCAAGGGCGCGGAGCCGGTCCGGTTGTTTGTCGAGCATGCGGCGCGGCTGAAAGCTGCCGGGGTTTAGCCTCCAGACCGAGTAATCGTTCTTCGCGGGCAAGCCTTGCTCCTACAGGTATCACCAACCCTGTAGGAGCAAGGCTTGCCCGCGAAGGCGTCAGATCAGGCAACCCTGACCTTACGGCCCAACACAGTTGTCCAGCGCTCGGAAAGAATCACCCCACCCAGCGTCAACACCCCGCCCACCAAGTGATACATCGCCAGCTGCTCATGCAGCACCACCGCCGCAATCAGCGCAGTAATCAACGGCAGCAGATTGAAAAACAGCGTGGTCCGGCTCGGGCCCAGGCGCACCACAGCCTGCATCCACGCCAATGGCGCAACCATCGAGGCCAGCAGGCAGGCGTAAAGCACCAGCGGAGTGTTCTGCAGCGTCGGGCCGATCTTCGGTGAAGCGAGGAACATCGGAAACAGCACCACCACCGCCACCCATACCTGCAAGTACAGCAACACCAGCGGCGGCAAACGCAGCTGCCACTTTTTCAGCAGCGTGCTGTAGATCGCGTAGGCCAGGGTGGCGATCAGCATCATCGCGTCACCCAGGTTCACCCCGTGTTCAAGCAGCGCACCAAGGCTGCCGGAGGAGACGACCACCAAAACCCCTGCGAACGACAGCACCGCACCGGCCAGGGCCCCGATGGTCAGGCGCTGGCCGAGGCTAATGATCGCCATGGCCAGCGACATCAGTGGCATCAGCGACAGGATGATCCCCATGTTGGTGGCCGAGGTCAGACTCGCTGCGAAGTACGCCAGGCTCTGGTAAACCGCCATGCCGAGCACGCCGAGCACAAAAATCTTGCCCAGGTTCGGGCGGATCGCTGGCCAATGGGTGATCACCGGTTTGAGCATGAAGGGTGTGAACAGCAGCCCGGCAAGCAGCCAGCGGTAAAAGCCGATCTCGGCGGGGAAGATCGCCCCGGCCGACATCTTGGTGATCACGGTGTTGCCGGCCCAAATGAAAATGGCCAGCAGGGGATAAGCGTATTGCATCAGAGAAAACCAGAACGTTAATGAGGGGTGATTATCGCCTGTCTGGATACAAGCCTATACTTCGATCCAGACAACCTGCCCCTGATGACGGACAGCATGAACAGTAAACACATCGATCTGCTCGACTTCAGCGAACTGCCTGCCCCGGTGTATTTCCGTTATGCCGACTTTGATGCGCATCGTTATGCCTCGGCGCACCGTCATCCATGGGGCACGCTGGAGTATTCGGCCCACGGCGTATTGCACATGGAAATCGGCGGCAGCCGCTTCATGTCACCGCCGCAATACGCGGTGTGGGTGCCTCCGCAGACCGAGCACAGCTTCTATAGCCATCAGCCGATCAACTATCGCGCGGTCTGCCTGGCTCCGCCGATGTGCCAGGACCTGCCGCAACAGGCCTGCACCCTGGCCATCAGCGACATCCTCAAGGCGATCCTCAAAGACTTTGCCGCGCGCGATGTGAAGATTCCCAAGCACGACGCTGACAAACGTCTGGCTCAGGTGTTGGTGGATCAGCTGCAACAGGCGCCCATCCACGAGTGCTATTTGCCCTACGCCAGCAGCCCCGGCTTGCTCGGGATACTCGAAGCCTTGCAGGCCGAGCCCGGTGATAACCGGCCCTTGGCGGAGTGGGCTGCGCAGATCCATGTCAGCGAACGCACCCTGGCGCGGCGGTTCGTGCATGAGTTGGGCATGAGTTTTGGTGAGTGGCGGCAGCGGTTGCGGTTTCTGGCGGCGATCGAAGCGCTGGACAGCCATCGCAGCATCCAGGAGATCGCGTTCGACATGGGCTACAGCACCGGATCAGCGTTTATCGCGATGTTTCAACGCCAGGCGGAGTGCACGCCGGAACAGTATCGACGCAGTCACCTTGAGACCAGGAAGGTGTAACAGGTGTTGTCTACACTCCAGAGCGAGGCCGTGCTCGTCGGTGCGGCAACAAGGAGAAAACTCCATGAAGATGTTGCGTGTCCCTTTGTTGATGATCGGTTTGCTGTTCTGCGCCCAGGGTTTTGCCGCCACCGAGCAACAGAACAAGATGACCACCTGCAATGCTGACGCTACCGCGAAAAGCCTAAAGGGAGATGAACGCAAAGCTTTCATGAGCAACTGCCTCAAAGCTGCACCCGCCGCCGATGCCGCTAAACCCCTGACGCCTCAGCAAGAGAAAATGAAAACCTGCAACGCCGATGCCGCCACTCAGGCGCTCAAGGGCGATGCGCGCCAAACCTTCATGAGTGATTGCCTGAAGAAAAAATAAACAACGTGGTCATGGGTGGAGCCGGGAGATTTGTGGGGCTGTGAGGTCCCCTTCGCGAGCAAGTCGAATCGTCGCACCGCCGCTCCCACATTCGACCGCATTCCATCTGGAAGAACTCGGTCTAATGTGGGAGCGGGCTTGCTCGCGAAGGGGCCGGGAAGGGCACTGCAAAAAGTCGCCAGCGCCCCCACTAAGGTCGACCTACACAATCCCTAGTGCTGGCATCGGAACGCTGGCAGACTGCCAATCCTTTTACGCCGTTCGTTTTGAGGCTGTATGCCAACGTTTTCTCAACGCCAAGTCTTGTTGTCAATCAGTTGGGTCATCATCTTTGGTGGATTGTTGCTGGTGATCCCGCTGCGATTACTGCCGAGTTTGCTGGCCGGGCTGCTGGTGTTCGAACTGGTCAACATGCTCACCCCGCAATTGCAGCGGCTGATCGAAGGTCGGCGTGCGCGCTGGCTGGCGGTGGCGTTGTTGGGGACGCTGGTGGTCAGTGTGTTGTCGCTGATCTTTGCCGGTGCCTTCAGCTTTCTGCTGCATGAAGCGGAAAACCCCGGCGCTTCTCTCGACAAATTCATGGGTGTGGTTGATCGGGCGCGCGGGCAACTGCCGCCGTTCATCGACGCCTATCTGCCCGCCAGCGCCGCCGAGTTCCGCGTGGCGATTGGCGAGTGGGTGAGCAAGCACCTCAGCGACTTGCAGCTGGTGGGCAAGGACGCGGCGCACATGTTTGTGACGCTGTTGATCGGCATGGTGCTGGGGGCGATCATTGCCTTGCAGCGCGTGCCGGACGTGACCAAGCGCAAGCCATTGGCCGCCGCGCTGTTCGACCGCTTGCACCTGCTGGTCCAGGCGTTTCGCAACATTGTGTTCGCCCAGATCAAGATTTCCCTGCTCAACACCTTCTTCACCGGGATTTTCCTGGCGGTGGTCCTGCCGATGTTCGGGATCAAGCTGCCGCTGACCAAAACCCTGATCGTACTGACGTTCCTGCTCGGCCTGCTGCCGGTGATCGGCAACCTGATGTCGAACACCCTGATCACCATCGTCGGTCTGTCGCTGTCGATCTGGGTGGCCGTGGCGGCGCTGGGTTACCTGATTGTTATCCACAAGCTCGAATACTTTCTCAACGCGCGCATTGTTGGCGGGCAGATCAGTGCCAAGTCGTGGGAGTTGCTGCTGGCGATGCTGGTGTTCGAGGCCGCGTTCGGCCTGCCGGGGGTGGTGGCAGGGCCGATTTATTACGCGTACCTGAAGAGTGAGTTGAAGCAAGTGGGGATGGTTTAACGACCACCCGATCGTTCCCACGCTCTGCGTGGGAATGCATCCCGTGACGCTCCGCGTCACAGCTTCAACAGCGGACGCAGAGCGTCCATGGCGGCATTCCCACGCAGAGCGTGGGAACGATCACAGCAGGATCAATCCATCGTGCCGTAGCGCTTCATCGCTTCAATCGCCAAGCCACTGCCGATGCTGCCGAAGATGTTTCCTTCCACATGCCGCGCATTCGGCAACATCGCCGAGACGCTGTTGCGCAGTGCCGGAATTCCGCTCGAGCCCCCTGTGAAAAACACCGTATCCACCTGATCGACCCGCACGTTGGCGTCGTTCAACAGCTGGGTCACGCTGTTGCGCACGCGCTCCAGCAAGTTGTCGATGGCCGATTCGAACAGTGCCCGGCTCAACTCCACGCTCAAACCCGGTTCGATGCGGTCCAGCGGCACATGGCGGCTGTCGGCATGGGTCAACTGGATCTTGGTTTCTTCCACTTCCATGGCCAGCCAATGGCCGGCGCGCTGGTCGATCAGCTTGAACAGGCGATCGATGCCGCCGGTGTCTTCGATGTCGTAGCGCATGCTGCCCAGCGCCAGGGTGGACTTTTGCGAGTACACCGAGTTGATGGTGTGCCAGGTCGCCAGGTTCATGTGGTGGCTGGTCGGCATGTAAGCGCCGCTCTTCATCCGGCTGCCGTAGCCGAACAGCGGCATCAGGCCTTGCAGGCTCAGTTGCTTGTCGAAATCGGTCCCGCCGATGTGCACGCCGCCGGTGGCGAGGATGTCGTCGTGACGGTTGTCGTGGGTGCGGCGTTCAGGGGACAGGCGTACCAGCGAGAAGTCTGACGTACCACCGCCGATGTCGACGATCAGTACCAGCTCTTCTTTTTCGATGGTCGACTCATAGTCGAAGGCCGCCGCAATCGGTTCGTACTGGAATGAAACATCCTTGAAACCGATGGCGCGGGCCACGTCCACCAGAGTGTTTTCGGCTTCCTGGTCGGCCAACTCATCGTCGTCGACGAAGAACACCGGACGGCCGAGCACCACTTCATCGAACTCCCGACCGGCGGCAGTTTCGGCGCGCTTCTTCAGCTGGCCGATGAATAAACCGAGCAGGTCCTTGAACGGCATCGCCGTGCCCAGAACGCTGGTGTCGTGCTTGATCAGCTTGGAGCCCAGCAGGCTCTTGAGCGAGCGCATCAACCGGCCTTCATAGCCTTCCAGGTACTCGTGCAGCGCGAGGCGGCCGTACACCGGGCGGCGTTCTTCCATGTTGAAGAAGACCACCGAAGGCAGGGTGATCTTGTCGTCCTCCAGCGCGATCAGCGTTTCCATGCCGGGGCGCAGCCAGCCGACGGTGGAGTTGGACGTGCCGAAGTCGATACCACAGGCACGGGCTGGAGATGCGTTTTTCATGTCTTTCGAGTTCCGGTTAAAAAACGGCCGCGCAGTGTATGTCAGTGCGGCGCAGATTCGAAGGCCGACTATCTGCTAAATCACCACGAATAGCGCCTTGATAAGCTGGCCCGATGCCCCAAACTTGTCTGCATCGACCCTGGCAGCCATTTGGCGGTCGCAAGAACTGCCCACCGCTGCCGATAAACTTCTGATGCGCTGCCCGGTCACAACCTTGAGATCGGTCAACCTCGCGGCTGCCTATAAGCGCATGCTGCCGGTGGTGGCGCGATATCGATAACGGATGGTGATCCTTAGATGGACTTCAAAGACTATTACAAGATTCTCGGTGTGGAACCGACCGCGGACGATAAGGCGATCAAGGCCGCCTATCGCAAGCTGGCGCGCAAGTATCACCCGGACGTCAGCAAGGAAAAGGACGCCGAGTCCAAATTCAAAGACGCCTCGGAAGCCTATGAGGCGCTGAAAAGCGCCGACAAGCGCGCCGAATACGACGACTTGCGCAAATACGGCCAGCACGGCCAACCGTTCCAGGGCCCGCCGGGTTGGCAGGGTCGTGGCGCAGGCGGTTTCGGTGGTGGTCAGGACACAGGCGATTTTTCGGACTTCTTCAGTTCGATCTTCGGCAACCGTGGCCCTGGTTTTGGTGGTGGACAGTCTGGCCGTAGCGCCGGACGTCGAGGGCAAGACGTGGAAATGGAACTCGGGATTTTTCTGGAAGAAACCCTTTCGAACGAATCGAAGAAGGTCACCTTCCAGGTGCCGCAGTACAACGCTGCCGGCCAGCATGTCAGCAACACCAGCAAAAGCCTGAACGTGAAGATCCCGGCCGGCGTGGCCGACGGCGAGCGCATCCGCCTCAAGGGCCAGGGTGCACCAGGCACTGGTGGCGGGGCCAATGGCGACTTGTTCTTGATCATTCGCTTTGCGCCGCACCCCAAGTTCGACGTCGAAGGCGAGAACCTGATCATTACCTTGCCGCTGGCTCCGTGGGAGTTGGCATTGGGTACAGAGGTGGCAGTGCCTACACTGACAGGCAAGATCAACCTCAAGGTTCCGGCCGGCAGCCAGAACGGCCAGCGCATGCGCGCCAAGGGCCACGGGTTGCTGAACAAGGCCGGTCATCGCGGTTATCTGTTTGTACAACTCAAGGCCGTCATGCCTAAAACCTCGGACGACGAGGTCAAGGCGCTGTGGCAGGAACTGGCGAAAAAAGCGGCTTTCAACCCCAGAGAACACTTCTGATCCAAGAGACGGAGTAGCCCATCATGAGCAACCCCCTGATCGTTCAACTGGACATGGCAGAATTCTGTGAGGCGACCGATTTGTCGGACGTCTACGTGATCGAAATCGTCGAACACGGCATCCTCGAACCTCAGGGCAAGCAGCCCAAGGATTGGCGTTTCAACGATTATGAGCTGGCACTGGCCAAACGTGCCGCCAAGCTGCGGCACGATCTGGAGCTGGAATGGGAAGGCGTCGCCCTGGCGCTGGACCTGCTGGAAGAAGTGCAGCAACTGCGGGCCGAGAACCGCATGCTCAAGCAGCGGTTGGCTCGGTTGATCGTCGAGTAATTGTTCTGATGCTTTTGTGGTGCTTTTGAGGCCGCTATCGTCGGAACGCCGCCCGGAGCAAGCTCGCGATGAAGGATAACGCGGTCTCCCGGCATCAAAACAAGGGTGTTATATATGTATGTTTAACTCTTTAATAGTTGAACAATCACGCTATTGAATGGCCGTCGGCCCAGCAGTTTTTTAGTCTTTTATTTCAGGGGGTGGCGCTTAAGCTGATCACTCCTATCGTTACTTTGGTTGTTACATAATGTCTGAATTAAAAGGGTTGGAAAGTGTTGGGCAAGAGTTGGTCAATCCAGTTATCCATAAAGGCTCTCACCACGAACGTATTGTCCAGGCACTGCCCAGCGCCATAACAGAAGCGCCGGTGAGTCGACTGTTATCACTGGACGGTTTAAATGATTTAAATACAATTTTTCCCGATTGGTACATGAGCGCGTCCAGCCTCAATCGGCGCTACCTCTCGCAACTGGTCGAGGAGCGCTGGCGCTTGCAAGCGAAGGTCGATGGCCCGCTGAAAAGCCTGCAACAGGACATTCAGGCGTTCGCCAAACCCTTGCTGTCCACGCTCATCAGGTCGAATTTCAACACCCGTGTCGACGTCAGCCAACTGACGGTGAAGTTGTATGTGCCGGACAAGATTCTCCTGGCGATCGACCGTGGCGCCAGCTATCTGCGCGAATCCACGCTGCTGGAGGCGGCATTGCATAACTTCGAAGAGCCGGAAACCGCTGAAGATCATTTCAGGACCGGTTCCGGTGTGTATTCGAGGAACTTCAAAGGAGAGTTGAAATTTGAAGCAACAATGACCACCCAAAAAATCGCCACGCTGTGTCGGCGCCTGGATCTGGGGGCACAGTATCAAACCCATATAAAAAGCATTCTGTTGCCGGCTGATCCAAAGGCCCGGCAGTTATTGGAAGAGCATGCGCTGGCCGCGCAGAAAGCGTCCTTTAATCTGGACGCGCTGATGGCTTATTTGAAAAAAGATATCAGCGAGTATGCCTACGGCAAACTTCAACAGGTGCGTGATGGCAAAAGCGATATCACCTTTCATGGTCAGCCACTGCACCGGCATCGGCTCTCGCTGATGGGTTTCACGTTGCACGGCATCGTGTTGTTCAGTGCGGTGAGCCAGCCGTCCAGGCTCAAGTCGTTGGTCGACGGCTTGACGCCCGACGGTCTGAAGTTCTGGAGCGACTGGTCGCAACGCATGCCGGCGCTGACGGGTAGTACTTACGACGCATACAAACTGCTGCAGTCGTTCCTGGCCAACGGCCCTGCCGGTGTGCATGAGGACATGCTGCGCCGCGAAGATATCTATCAGCAAAGCCGACTGGATGGACCGGTGATTGCCTACGTGCCGGACGATCCGCTGCACCCGCTGAAAGAGTACAACTCCCTCGCCGACTTCATGAAAGAGCTGCTGAGCCAGCTGCGCGATACGGAGTATCAAGCGTTTTTCAGTCGCTTCGTGAGGCAAAAGGACAAGGGCAAATTCTTCGCCCGGGTCAAAGAGCGGCTGACGCGTGTTGTCTGGCAACAACGCGAGCCGTTGGACATGGGCCCCTGGTGGCGGGAAACCGCAGTCGAAAACCCGACCGCAGAGCCCATCACCAACCTGATTGGCGGGGACTTGTGGCAATGGCTGTATGTCGACAAACGCAATAAAGCCATCGCCGATGCGCGCGTGATCGCGGTGCCGACCGGCGATGAGGATGCCACCACGCGCTGGAAACGCCTGACCAGCTATCTGGACATTGGCTGGAACATTTTCAACTTCGTCGGGATGCTGATCCCGGGCGTGGGTGAAGTCCTGTTGGGGGTGATGGTCGCGCAGATCGCCGATGAGCTGCTGGAGGGTATCGAAGACTGGAGCAAGGGCGACCGGGAGGAGGCCGGGGCGCACATCAACGGGGTGCTGATCAACTTTGCCCAATTGGCGCTGATGGGCGCCGGGCATGTGCTGCCCCGGGGGGCCGTCGCAGCGGTCAAGCCCAGCGCGCTGATCGACAGCCTGCAACCGGTGGAACTGCCCGGAGGCAAGACCCGCCTGTGGAAACCGGACGTCGGGCCTTATGCGCACCCGGTGGCGCTGCCGGCCAATGCCGTGCCCAACGACATCGGCCTGATTGAACAGGGCGGCAAGCAGTGGCTGCGGCTGGAGGAAAAAAACTATCAGGTGAGCCAGGACCCGGTGACGGGTCAGCATCGACTGGAACATCCGCAGCGCCGCACGGCCTACAAACCAGTGGTGGAGCACAACAAGACCGGTGCCTGGAAGGTCGAGACCGAGCGGCCGCTGGAGTGGGAAGCGAAACGGTTGATGCAGCGCATGCACACCACGCTCGACGGATACTCTGCGCAGACGTTAGGCATGATTCAACACGTGAGCGGGGTAGACGAAAACCTGCTGCGCCGGTTGCACGTCGAGCATGAAACCCCGCCCGCGCTGCTGCGCGATACCTTCTTGCGCTTCAATACCTATGCCGATGCTGAACGATTCCCGCAGCACATCGCGGCTAACCAGATTCCAGAGACGATGATTGGCTTTGTGCCAGAGGTCACGGTTGAACTGCCGCGCTGGCCCGAGAACCGGGCGCTGGAAGTTTTCGAGGCGTCGGATCGTTCCGGGACCTCCGTCAAACACGGCAATGCAACGGCATCCGAGCCGATGACGATCAAGGTCAGTCGTTCCGAAGTGGCTGCCGGAAAGCTGCCCGAGCGAGTCATTGAATCGCTGAACGAAACCGAGATTCGCGACCTGCTCGGCGATGAGGTCGCGGTGGGTACACCTGAGCGTATTGATGCGCTACGCAAGCAGTTGGTCGTGCAGGCAGGGAAGCACAAGAAAACCGTATTCGATGCACTTTACAAAGGCCGCGATGTTTCCAGCGACCCTCGTGTGCAACGAGTGCTCAATAACGTTCCTGAGTTGCCGGCCAGCGTTACGCTGGAACTGCTGGAGCATGCCGAGCCGGCCGATCTGCAACACCTGAGCGAAAAACAGCGTCTCTCGCTGCGCTTGCGTCAACAGGCCCGGGCGGTGCGTGACCGGGTGCGATTGAACCGTGCGTATGAGGGCCTCTATTTTGAGGAGCTGGCCAGTGCCGACTCGCGCAGGCTCGAACTGGGCTCCTTGGCCGGCCTGCCAGGATGGTCCGATGAGGTGCGGATCGAAATTCGCGAACTGGGGTTTGCCGGGAAACTGCACGCCAGCGTGGGGCCGGAAAATGCGCCGATCCGCAAGGTGCTGATTCTTGAGGAAGACGGGCGTTACCAGACGCGGGACGCGGATGATCGGCATTTGCACGGCGCCGATGAGTTCTATGCTTCGGTCTTGCACGCCCTGCCGGATGCGCAACGCAACGCGTTGGGCTATGGCATTCACGAAGGCGCACGGCTCAAGTTTGCGATACAGCGCTCACCCCTGAGCCATGATCGGTTCGCGTCGACGTTGCTCGAGCATCCGATTCGTAAACCGGCTTACGATCCGCACACAATGAAGCTGCCTGGAGGCATGGACGGCTATCGAGGCGTTTCCGGGGAGTCGGATGCACGGCTTCGCGTGCGCAGCCTTTACCCAACCCTCACAGATACAGAACTCGATGCGTTTATTGAAACCCTGCGCCAACGAAATACCTCGGTTGGGCTAGAGGTCCAGGCGCTTGAGATCGAATTCAACCAGATGGTTTCAGCCCTGAAGCGCTGGGTGAACGGGCCGACCCGGGATTTTCGTTTGAGCCCCAGCGGTTTTGCCGAAGTGGAAGCCAGGAATACCCTCGCCAAAAAGATCAGGCAGTGTTGGCAGCGTACTGGTCCAAGGCACCTGGATGCGAGTGGGAGGGTTCTTGGGCAGACATTGGACCTGAGCAATTTTGAATTGCATATGCACATCGATCGTATGCCCCGACTGGCGGCCAACTTCGATCACGTCACGCGTCTGTGGTTACGCAATACCGGGCTATCGAATGTCGAGCAACCTTTTCTTCGTTCCTTTCGCAAGGTGCACGTGCTGGACCTTGCGCGGAACAAATTGACGTCGCTGCCATCGAGCATCGCCCATATGCCGCACCTGACAGACCTGGATCTCACGCGCAACCGGATTGTGCTTAACATCCTCGATCGCGAGATGCTCAGAAACCGTACCCTGTTGAGCAGTTTACGTCTGGGTGAAAACCCGTTGGGGTTGTTACCGAACATCAGTCTCATGCCTGACTTGCATACCCTGGTGCTGACTCATACAGGGGCCACCACGTGGCCGCCCGGGCTGTTTGACCGACCACGGTTCAGGCACTTTTTCCTGGACCTGCGTTACAACGTGTTGACGGACATTCCGCGCGTTACGCCGGGCACGTGGGGCGCAGAGCTGTTGGGGCGTACCTGGCTCAGTCGCGAGCCCGCGTGGATGTCAGCTGAAAATCTGGAACGCCTCAAAGACTATGTTCGGTCGGCGGGCATGGACCCTGAGCGTCCTTACCCTCCCATGGGTGTGCGCACCAGCATCCAGTGGGAGGAAGGATTGACCCGGCGTGATTGGGTCAGCAAGCAAGAGGTCTGGAACGCGGTTGAGGATGAATTCAACTCAACGGATTTTTTTGAAGAACTCAATGCCCTGACCCAGTCCGCCGACTTCACCGCCAGCAAGGTCTATCGAGCCGATTTGACGGCTAAGGTCTGGCGAATGCTGGACACCATGGCTGAGAACGCTCCATTACGAGAGCAGTTTTTCAGGGAGGCCAACATGCGATCCAACTGCGTCGATGGCGCCACACAGCTTTTCAACGTCATGGGTGTGGAGGTGCTGGTCCACGAAGCATTGGCGCTCGGCAATAACGGTTTGATCGAGGCTGAGCTGGTGAGCCTGGCAAAGGGCAAGTCGCGCCTGGATGAAGTCGAGAGAATCGCCAAGCGTCATATCGTGGCGCGCGAGGCGGCGGGTGAGCAATTCCGACGTTTGGACGCCGCACGTAATGTCACAGGCACCATCGATGAGGTGGAGGTTCACCTGGCCTTCATGACGGACCTGGCGCAGCGGCTGGATCTGCCGTGGCAGGCGCGCGGCATGCAGTTTCGCAAGATCGCAGGCGTCACCAGCGAAATGATCGAGGGCGCCTATCAACGGGTTTTGGGGCTGGAGGAGGGTGACCTGCTGCGTAACTCGATTGCCGAGCAACCTTTCTGGAAGTCCTTCGTCGAGCGCTTGAATGGCTCGCGCTTCAGGGCGATTGATCGCAAGACCATTACCACCACCGAGTTCAAGGTTGCCCTGGATGAACGGGCCGACAGCGCAACTCTGTCGCTGGAGGAAAAGGCTGGTTTGAAAGAGCGAATCCGCGTACTGGCCGCTGAGCTTGGTGAGCCGGAAAGTGCCTTCGCCCCCGGCCAGATCATGACCGACGAGGCCTATGCCCAAGCGCTGGAAACGATCAAGGCCGAGCGTGAAGCCTTGCTGTTGCAGCTGACCCAGGAAGCCATGGACCGGGCGAAGCTGAATCGGGTTGAAATACCTTTTACGGTTGCCCCGGGCAACTGATATCCGACCGTCAAGAGCTGGTGCAAACGCCGTTCTGATCCATTACTGAGCAGCCCCCAAGAGGCAAAAAGCCCCGAGTGCCGCATTGTGCACTCGGGGCTTTTGTGCGCTTGAGGCGTCAGAACAGGAAATAGCGCTGAGCCATCGGCAACACATCCGCCGGTTCACACCACAGCAAAACGCCGTCAGCCTTGACCTGATAAGTCTGCGGATCGACATCGATGTCTGGCAGGTAATCGTTGTGTATCAGGTCGGTTTTCTGCACGTCGCGGCAGCCTCTGACCACGGCGATTTTCTTCTTCAGACCCAGGGCTTCCGGCAACCCGGCATCCGAAGCAGCCTGGCTGATGAAGGTCAGGCTGGTGGCGTGCAATGAGCCGCCGTAGCTGGCAAACATCGGACGGTAATGCACCGGTTGCGGCGTTGGGATCGACGCGTTGGCATCGCCCATCAGGCTGGCTGCGATGGCGCCACCCTTGAGGATCAGTGTCGGTTTGACCCCGAAAAACGCCGGGCGCCAGAGCACCAGATCGGCCCATTTACCCACTTCGACCGAGCCCACTTCATGGCTGATGCCATGGGTGATCGCCGGGTTGATGGTGTACTTGGCGATGTAGCGTTTGGCGCGGAAGTTGTCGTTGCCTTCGCCATCACCGGGTAGCGGGCCGCGCTGTTTTTTCATCTTGTCGGCGGTTTGCCAGGTGCGCGTGATCACTTCGCCAACGCGGCCCATGGCCTGGCTGTCGGAACTGATCATCGAGAACGCACCGAGGTCGTGAAGGATGTCTTCGGCGGCGATAGTTTCGCGACGGATGCGGCTTTCGGCGAACGCTACGTCTTCGGCAATGCTTGGGTCCAGGTGATGGCAGACCATCAGCATGTCGAGGTGTTCGTCGATGGTGTTGCGGGTGAACGGCCGGGTCGGGTTGGTCGAACTCGGCAGCACGTTGGCAAAGCCGCAGGCCTTGATGATGTCCGGGGCATGACCGCCGCCCGCACCTTCGGTGTGATAGGTGTGGATGGTGCGGCCCTTGAAGGCGGCGAGGGTGGTTTCGACGAAACCGGATTCGTTGAGGGTGTCGGTGTGGATCGCCACTTGTACATCGTACTGGTCGGCGACGTTCAGGCAGTTGTCGATGCTCGCCGGGGTGGTGCCCCAGTCTTCGTGCAACTTCAGGCCGATGGCACCGGCCTTGACCTGTTCGATCAGCGGCTCCGGCAGGCTGGCGTTGCCCTTGCCGGTGAAACCGATGTTCATCGGGAAGGCGTCGGCAGCCTGGAGCATGCGCGCCAGGTGCCACGGGCCGGAGGTGCAGGTGGTGGCGTTGGTCCCGGTGGCCGGGCCGGTGCCGCCGCCGATCATGGTGGTGACGCCGCTCATCAATGCTTCTTCGATCTGCTGCGGGCAGATGAAATGGATGTGCGTGTCGATGCCGCCCGCGGTGAGGATCATGCCTTCACCGGCGATGACTTCGGTGCTGGCGCCGACTGCGATGGTGACGTTCGGCTGGATGTCCGGGTTGCCGGCCTTGCCGATGGCGGCGATGCGGCCGTCCTTGAGGCCGACGTCGGCCTTGACGATGCCCCAGTGGTCGATGATCAGTGCGTTGGTGATCAGCGTATCGACGACCTCTGCGGCGAGTAATTGGCTTTGACCCTGGCCGTCGCGGATGACTTTGCCGCCGCCGAATTTCACTTCTTCGCCGTAGGTGGTGAAGTCCTTTTCCACTTCGATCCACAGTTCGGTGTCGGCCAGACGGACTTTGTCACCGACGGTGGGGCCGAACATGTCGGCGTAGGCTTGTCTTGAGATTTTCATGCGCTTGCCTTGGGATTCAATTGTGTTTGAGACCGCTCGCGTAGCTCGCTATCGCGGGCAAGCCTCGCTCCTACATGATCGTTCCCACGCTCTGCGTGGGAATGCCGCCATGGACGCTCTGCGTCCGCCGTTATGTGACGCGGAGCGTCACGGGATGCATTCCCACGGGGACCGTGGGAACGATCAGTCAGTCGAGATCACCCATGATCCGCCCCGCAAACCCGAACACCCGGCGATGCCCGGCCAGGTCTACCAACTCGACCTCACGGCTCTGTCCCGGCTCGAAGCGCACGGCGGTGCCGGCGGGGATGTTCAGGCGCATGCCGCGGCTGGCGGCGCGGTCGAAGGTCAGGGCGTCGTTGGTTTCGAAAAAGTGATAGTGCGAGCCGACCTGGATCGGACGGTCGCCGCTGTTGGCCACCTTCAGGCTGAGGGTGCGGCGGCCAACGTTGAGTTCGATGTCACCGGGCTGGATCTGGTATTCACCAGGAATCATCAATGGGCTCCTTGGAGAATCTTGTAGTAGAGGGCGGTCGGTTTGTAACGACCGCTAGGGTCGCAGGCATAGTCGGGGATTTCGCCGGCGCGGGTGTAACCCAGGGCCTTGTAGAAGTCTTCGGCGGGAGAGCCGGCCTCGGTGTCGAGGTAGAGCATGCCGCGCTTGTGCTGGAGGGCGGCCGTTTCCAGCGCACTCATCAACTGCTGGCCCAGACCCCGGCGACGCGCATGTTCACGCACCAGCAGTTTTTGCACTTCGGCGCGGTTCAGGCCATTAGCCTTCTGGCACAGGGTCAGTTGCACACTGGCCTGCACTTGCTCGTCCTTGACCACCACCCACAGCAGCACGTTGCCCTTGTTCAGGTTCTCCTGCACATCATCGAAATAGGCTCGGGCCTGGGTGGCGTCAAGATTGGCCATGAACCCGACGCTGGCGCCATAGCCGACGGCGTCGAGCAGCAGATCAATCAAACCCTGACGATAGTGCGCAAAGCTTTCAACATTGACGCGGCGCAGTTGGGCGGCGTTCATGGGCAATTACTCCTTGTTGGCAATCGGCGGCTCCGCGCCAGGATTGAGGGTCAGTTGCATAAAAGTCAGGTCGAGCCAGCGACCGAACTTGGTGCCCACCTGAGGCATCTGGCCGGTCGTCACGAAACCGGCTCGTTCATGCAGGCGAATAGACGCGGCGTTACCACTTTCGATGGCGGCGACCATCACGTGTTTGTCGCAACCTTTGGCACGCTCGATCAACGCGATCATCAATTGCGGGCCGAGACCATTGCCACGCTGGTCGCTGCGCACGTAAACCGAATGTTCGACGGTGTGGCGGAACCCGTCGAACGGCCGCCAGTCACCGAATGAAGCGTAGCCCAGTACCGTGTTGTCGCCGTCGACGATCACCAGAATCGGGTAACCCTGGGATTGCCGGGCGCTGAACCAGGCCTGGCGGTTATCCAGGTCCACGGCCTGTTCGTTCCAGATGGCCGTGGTGTTGAGCACGGCGTCGTTGTAGATGTCGCGGATCGCCGGCAGGTCAGCATGCAGTGCATCGCGAATTTCGTAAGTCATGACGCGGCCTCAGGCGATCGGTTGGTGAACGGTGACCAGTTTGGTGCCGTCGGGAAAGGTCGCTTCGACCTGGATCTCCGGGATCATTTCCGGGATGCCTTCCATCACTTGTTCGCGGCTGAGCAGGGTGGTGCCGAAGTGCATCAGCTCGGCCACGGTCTGGCCGTCACGGGCACCTTCGAGCAGCGCTGCGGAAATGTAGGCCATGGCTTCCGGGTAGTTGAGTTTCACGCCGCGCGCCAAACGCCGCTCGGCCACGAGGCCGGCGGTGAAGATCAGCAGCTTGTCTTTTTCGCGTGGGGTCAGGTCCATCGTTTGGAATCCATATCGGCAGATTAAAAAGGTATTCGGATCTGTAAACACAAAACCTGTGGGAGCGGGTTTGCTCGCGAAAGCGGTGTGTCATTCAACACTGATGCTGACTGGCACACCGCTTTCGCGAGCAAGTCGAATCGTCGCACCGCCGCTCCCACATTGATCGTGTTTCAGGTGCTCCATATTCTTGGGGGGACGGCTTCTCGGTCGAGCAACGCAGGCCTGAGCAATCGCCACAAATCAATCAACCAGCCTCGCGCCAACAGCGCTTCACTGGCCAGGCAACGTGCGACTAAAAGCCCCGGCAGCTGGGTCAGATCTCCGCGCACGTCATGGGGCAGCGAACGGCACTGCTCCATCAAATCGCTACCGATATCCCCGGTCACCAACAACGTCGCAAACACCGGTTGCCCATCCAGGCCAATCGGCGAATCGAGCAAACCATCGCCTCCGACAATGCGCTGGCGTTCATGCCAGAGCAACTGACCGTCGCGGCGGATATCCAGTTGCGCCTGAAAATGCCCGAGGTCGAAACGCTCGCCACTGGCCGGGCGACCTAGCGCCACCACATCCCAGTAAAACAACCGCGCATTGCCTTCCAGATCAATCGAGGTGCTGAGCTCCGCCTGGGCGTCGCTGAAGATAATCGTCTCTTGTGGCAACCATTCCAGTGTCGCACCGCTCGCCACTTTCAAATCCAGCTGCTGATAAGCGGGCCCCGCTGCGCGATACCACTTGGCCGCGCCGGGGCTGGTGATTTGCGCCCAGGCATCGCGGCCGACACTGGCCGAGATGTCCAGCCGATCGCCACCGGCAATCCCGCCCGGCGGGTGCACGATGATGTGCTGGCAAACCTCCGGCCCTTCGGCATACAGGTGCTTCTGCACCCGCAGCGGGCCTTTGTGACGGCGCTGAACCGGGCGCGTACTGTCGCCGAATCGGGCGTAGCCGAGTTCCAGCTCAGCGTGCCAGCTCGGGGTAAACAGGGCAGTGGGAACAGGTAGATTCATGATCTCTAATTATCGTTAGGACGCTATAGATTAGATCGTAGCCTTATATCGTAACCAGACCGCGTACACCCTCGGCCTCCATATTTTCTCCGCGACCCTGTTGCACGATTTCGCCCCGGGACATCACCAGGTACTGATCGGCCAGTTCGGCGGCGAAATCGTAGAACTGCTCCACCAGCAAAATCGCCATATCACCACGGGCCGCAAGCTTCTTGATCACTGCGCCGATTTCCTTGATCACCGATGGCTGGATGCCTTCGGTGGGCTCGTCGAGAATCAGCAAGCGTGGACGGCTGGCCAACGCTCGGCCGATCGCCAATTGCTGTTGCTGGCCACCGGACAAGTCGCCGCCGCGGCGCTGCTTCATCTGCAGCAGCACTGGAAACAGCTCGTAGATGAACGCCGGGACTTCCTTGGCTTCA
Organism: Pseudomonas sp. Irchel s3h14; assembly: GCF_900187425.1. Lineage (GTDB taxonomy): Bacteria > Pseudomonadota > Gammaproteobacteria > Pseudomonadales > Pseudomonadaceae > Aquipseudomonas. Next base: position 118,202 of record NZ_FYDJ01000002.1, on the reverse strand, counting down.
GCGCCGGGAAATCGCGACAGGCCCATCAACAGGTTTTCTTCCACGGTCAGCCGGCCGAAAATTTCCCGACCCTGAGGCACGTAAGCGATCCCGGCGTGAACCCGCTGGTGTGGCTTGAACGCGGTGATCGGTTTGCCTTCCCAGTTCACCGCGCCTTCTTTGGCCGGCAGCAAACCCATGAGGCACTTGAGCAGGGTGGTCTTGCCCACGCCGTTGCGCCCGAGCAGGCAGGTGACTTCGCCGACTTTCACCTCAAACGTCAGGCCCCGCAGGATGTGGCTACCGCCGTAATACTGGTGCAGCTTGTCGACTTGCAGCATCTCAAATTCTCCCTCAGTGATCGTTCCCACGCTCTGCGTGGGAATGCATCCCGTGACGCTCCGCGTCACCCGTGCGCAGGACTTGAACCCTGCATTGTCAGCGGGACGCGGAGAGTCCCCGGCGGCATTCCCACGCAGAGCGTGGGAACGATCAATTTGCAGGTCTAGCGGCCGAGGTACACCTCGATCACGCGCTCATTCTCCTGCACCTGTTCCAGTGACCCTTCGGCCAGCACGCTGCCCTGGTGTAACACGGTGACGTGGTCGGCGATGGAGCCGACGAAGCCCATGTCGTGTTCCACCACCATCAGCGAATGCTTGCCCGCCAGGCTCTTGAACAATTCGGCGGTGAATTCGGTTTCGGCGTCGGTCATGCCCGCCACTGGCTCGTCGAGCAGCAGCAGTTGCGGGTCCTGCATCAGCAACATACCGATCTCCAGAAACTGCTTCTGACCGTGAGACAACAAACCCGCCGGACGATTGACCGAAGTGGTCAGGCGAATGGTCTCCAGCACTTCGCTGATGCGATCTTTCTGTTCGCCACTCAGGCGAGCCCGCAGGCTGGCCCACACCGATTTGTCGGTTTTCTGCGCCAGCTCCAGGTTTTCAAAAACGCTCAAGGCTTCGAACACCGTCGGCTTCTGGAACTTGCGACCGATGCCGGCCTGGGCGATCTGCACTTCGCTCATCTGCGTCAGGTCGAGGGTTTCACCGAACCAGGCCTTGCCGTGACTGGGGCGAGTCTTGCCGGTGATCACGTCCATCAGCGTGGTCTTGCCCGCGCCGTTGGGGCCGATGATGCAGCGCAATTCGCCGACGCCGATGTACAGGTTCAGATCGTTCAGCGCCTTGAAACCATCGAAGCTGACGCTGATGTCTTCAAGCGTCAGGATCGTGCCATGGCGGGTGTTCAGGCCGGGGCCGACGCGTTGGCCGAGGCCGATGGCGTCACGGCTGCTGCCGGCGTCCCTGTTCGGTTCCAGTGGTGGAAAAAACGCCGGTTCGAGCATGAATTCAGCCGTTGCAGTGACTCTCATTGTTCACCCCTTTTCTTCAGCAGACCGATCACGCCTTTGGGCAGGTACAAGGTCACGACGATGAACAGCGCGCCGAGGAAGAACAGCCAGTATTCCGGGAAGGCTACGGTGAACCAGCTCTTCATTCCGTTGACCACACCGGCACCGAGCAGCGGGCCGATCAGCGTGCCGCGACCACCCAGCGCCACCCAGACGGCGGCCTCGATGGAGTTGGTCGGTGACATTTCACTCGGGTTGATGATCCCGACTTGCGGCACATACAACGCACCGGCCAGGCCGCACAACACCGCGCTCAACACCCAGACAAACAGCTTGAAACCGCGCGGATCGTAACCGCAGAACATCAGGCGGTTTTCCGCATCCCGCAGGGCGGTCAACACGCGACCGAACTTGCTCTGCGCCAGACGCCAGCCGATAAACAGGCTTGCCACCAGCAACACCACGGTGGCGAAAAACAGTACGGCGCGAGTCCCCGGTTCAGTGATGCCGAAGCCGAGAATGGTGCGGAAGTTGGTGAAGCCGTTATTACCGCCAAACCCGGTTTCGTTGCGGAAGAACAGCAGCATCCCGGCGAAGGTCAGGGCCTGGGTCATGATCGAGAAATACACGCCCTTGATCCGCGAACGGAAGGCGAAGAAACCGAACACCAGCGCCAGCAACCCCGGCGCCAACACCACCAGACACATCGACCAGAGGAAACTGCTGGTGCCGGTCCAGTACCACGGTAATTCGGTCCACGACAGGAACGTCATGAATGCCGGCAAACCATCACCGGAAGCCTGGCGCATCAGGTACATGCCCATCGCATAGCCGCCGAGGGCGAAGAACAGGCCGTGGCCGAGGGACAACAGACCGGCGTAACCCCAAACCAGATCGAGGGCCAGCGCGACAATCGCGTAGCAAAGAATCTTGCCCACCAGCGTCAACGTGTAAGCCGAGACGTGAAACGCGCTGTCCGGCGACAACAACGACAGCAACGGCAACGCCAGCAACAGAACGAGGATCACTACGCCTATGGCTATCGTGACTTTGGGGCCGGCCTTTTGCGTGGCCGTGAGCATCAGGGGCTGGTTCATCAGTCGATCACCCGTCCTTTCAGTGCGAAGAGGCCTTGCGGACGTTTCTGGATGAACAGAATGATCAGCGCGAGGATCAGGATCTTGCCGAGCACGGCGCCGATCTGCGGTTCGAGAATTTTGTTGGCGATACCGAGGCCGAACGCGGCGAGCACACTACCGGCCAACTGACCGACACCGCCGAGCACCACCACCAGAAACGAGTCGATGATGTAGCTCTGACCGAGGTCCGGGCCGACGTTGCCGATCTGGCTGAGGGCTACGCCACCAAGGCCAGCGATGCCTGAGCCGAGGCCGAAGGCGAGCATGTCCACGCGCCCGGTCGGCACGCCGCAGCAGGCCGCCATGTTGCGGTTTTGGGTAACGGCGCGAACGTTCAGGCCCAGGCGCGTCTTGTTCAGCAGCAACCAGGTGAGCACCACCACAAACAGCGCGAAGGCGATGATCACAATGCGGTTGTAAGGCAGCACCAGGTTGGGCAGCACTTGAATCCCGCCCGACAACCACGCCGGGTTGGCCACTTCGACGTTCTGCGCACCGAACACCAGCCGAACCAGTTGAATCAGCATCAGGCTGATGCCCCAGGTGGCGAGCAGGGTTTCCAATGGCCGGCCGTAGAGGTGGCGAATCACCGTGCGCTCCAGCGCCATGCCGATGGCGGCAGTGACGAAAAACGCCACCGGCAACGCGATCAGCGGGTAGAACTCGATGGCTTGTGGGGCGAAGCGCTGGAACATCAGCTGCACCACGTACGTCGAGTACGCGCCGAGCATCAGCATCTCGCCGTGGGCCATGTTGATCACGCCGAGCAGGCCGAAAGTGATCGCCAGACCGAGTGCGGCAAGCAACAGGATCGAACCCAGCGACATGCCGCTGAAGGCTTGGCCGAGGATCTCGCCGATCAGCAGTTTGCGTTTGACCTGAGCGAGGCTGGTTTCGGCAGCGGTACGTACGCCGGCGTCGGCTTCGACACCGGGTTGCAGCAGGCTTTCGAGGCGGGTGCGCGCCAGTGGGTCACCGGTTTCACCGAGCAGACGCAAAGCGGCAAGGCGCACGGCCGGGTCGGTGTCCACCAGTTGCAGATTGGCCAGGGCCAGGCTCAAAGCGGCATGGACACTTTCATCTTTTTCGCCAGCCAGTTGCTGGTCGAGAAATTTCAACTGCGCCGGTTTGGCGCTTTTCTGCAATTGCTGCGCGGCGACCAAACGGGTTTTGGCGTCGGTGGCGAGCAATTGGTGGCTGGCCAGTGCGGTGTCGATCAGACCCCGCAGGCGGTTGTTCAGGCGCAGGGTTTTCGGTTGGCCGTCGACGGTCAGCTCGCCTTGCTGCAGGGCGTTGATCAGCTCGATACGGGCCGGATCGGGCTGCGCGGCCCAGGCTTCCAGGAGCTTGGCTTGCTGCACGGGATTGGCCGCGACGAAGTCTTCGGCGTCGCTGGCGTGGGCGGCCATCGGCAGCAAAAGTGCGATGGCGAAAATGAGGCGGTAAAGGGCAGTGGGCATGTCATTGGCCTTGCGTATTGATCGTTCCCACGCTCCGCGTGGGAATGCCTCACCGGACGCTCCGCGTCCGCTTTTGGGACGCGGAGCGTCCCTGGCTGCATTCCCACGCAGAGCGTGGGAACGATCAGGCTGTGCGGGGTGGCTTTAGTTGCTCTTCACCGCATAATCCGGCTTCTTGTCGTTACCCGAGATGAACGGGCTCCACGGTTCAGCACGGATCGGCCCTTCGGTCTGCCACACCACGTTGAACTGACCGTCCGCCTGAATCTCGCCGATCATCACTGGTTTGTGCAGGTGGTGGTTGGTCTTGTCCATGGTCAGCGTGTAACCGGACGGCGCGGCAAAGGTCTGGCCGGCGAGGGCTTCGCGGACTTTGTCGACGTCAGTGGACTTGGCCTTCTCAGCCGCTTGCGCCCACATGTGAATGCCCACGTAGGTGGCTTCCATCGGGTCGTTGGTCACCGCTTTGTCGGCGCCCGGCAAGTTGTGTTTCTTGGCGTAGGCTTTCCAGTCGGCAACGAACTTCTTGTTCGCCGGGTTCTCGACCGATTCGAAGTAGTTCCATGCCGCGAGGTTGCCCACTAGCGGTTTGGTGTCGATACCGCGCAGCTCTTCTTCGCCGACCGAGAACGCCACGACCGGAACGTCGGTGGCTTTCAGGCCCTGGTTGGCCAGCTCTTTGTAGAACGGCACGTTGGAGTCGCCGTTGACGGTGGAGATGACCGCTGTCTTGCCACCGGCCGAGAATTTCTTGATGTTGGCCACGATGGTTTGATAGTCGCTGTGACCGAACGGGGTGTAGACCTCTTCGATGTCCTTGTCCGCCACACCTTTGGAGTGCAGGAACGAACGCAGAATCTTGTTGGTGGTGCGCGGGTAGACGTAGTCGGTGCCCAGCAGGAAGTAACGCTTGGCGCTGCCGCCTTCTTCGCTCATCAGGTATTCCACCGCCGGGATCGCTTGCTGGTTCGGCGCGGCGCCGGTGTAGAACACGTTCGGCGACATCTCTTCGCCTTCGTATTGCACCGGGTAGAACAGCAGGCCGTTGAGCTCCTCGAACACCGGCAATACCGACTTGCGTGACACCGACGTCCAGCAACCGAACACCACGGCAACCTTGTCCTGAGTCAGCAGTTGACGGCCCTTTTCAGCGAACAGTGGCCAGTTCGACGCCGGGTCTACCACCACCGGCTCCAGCATCTTGCCGTTCACGCCGCCCTTGGCATTGATCTCGTCGATGGTCATCAATGCCATGTCTTTGAGCGACGTTTCGGAGATCGCCATGGTGCCGGACAACGAATGCAGAATACCGACCTTGATGGTCTCGGCGGCCTGGAGGCTCCAGGTCATGCCCATCGCGGCAATCGATGCCGATAGTGTGAAAGCCTTGATCAAGCTGCGACGCTTCATTGTGCGATCTCCATGAACTTATGAATTTTCTTGGTGGCAGATGCGGACTACTGAAGGGTCTTTAGCAAGGGCTGTGCCTGGTCGGCAAAAGGCAGGGAAATGTCGTATTAGAGCGGTTGCGCGGTTCGGGTGGCGCACCATGAAGGGACGAGGGCGGGGCGGTGGTGCGGCGGTGTGCGTCATTGTGGTGCTGCCGCTTGGCGGCAGCGGTGATGCGGGGGATTCAGTTAACACCCGGAAAGGAGTCGACGTACTTGATGGTGAAATCGGGGAAGGAGTCGACGATCTGAATCTTGTAGTCGGGGAAACTATCGACTGTTTTCCATTCGCCGGCTGAATCCGGGAAAGAGTCGACTTTCTTTACCTTCAGATCAGGGAACGAATTCACCACCTTCACCTTGTAGTCGGGAAAGCTGTCGACGAATTTGATCTTGCCGTAAATCCTTGAGACGTCGACGGTGGTGTCGGCCGAGGCGGAAAAGGAACCGAGCAGCAACAGGGACACAAATACAGCTTTCAACATGGGGCTCATCCTGAGAATGGTGATGTGCGCAGTCTAAGTAACGATCAACGGCGGCGCATCAGTCCGATGAAAAACAAGCCGCCGATGGCGGCGGTGGCGACGCCGATGGGCAGGTCTTCCGGGGCGATCAGGGTGCGGGCGGCGACATCGACCCAGACGAGAAAGAGGCTGCCCAACAATACGCACACCGGCAGCAACCGCCGATGCTCCGCCCCGACCAAACGCCGCGCAATGTGCGGCACCATCAGCCCGACAAACCCGATAGACCCGCTTATAGACACCAATACCCCGGTCATCAGCGAAGCAATCAAAAACACCCGCAACCGCACGGTACGAGCGTTGAGCCCGAGGGTCACGGCCGTCTGCTCACCTGTCATCAATGCATTCAACGGTCGCGCCATGCCCAGCAACAACACCAACCCGAGCAACACGCTGGCCGCTGGCACCGCCAGCAATTCCCAACGTGCCAACCCTAGCCCGCCAAGCATCCAGAACATCACCGCCGAACTCGCGCGGTGATCGCCGAGAAACAGCAGTAGATTGGCGATCGCCATCATCACGAAGGACACCGCGACGCCACACAGCAGCAGCCGATCACTGTCCAGCCGCCCGTTGCGGTTGGCGATCATCAGCACAATCAGCATGCTCAGCAACGCGCCGATAAACGCCGCGATCGGCAAGGTCAGCAAACCGACGATTTCACCGACATGCAGCACCACGATCACGGCACCGAGGGTCGCGCCGGAGGTGACCCCAAGCAAATGCGGGTCGGCCAATGGATTGCGCGTCACCGCTTGCAGCACCGCACCGATCAGCGCGAGCCCGGCGCCGACCAACGCACCCAATAGCATGCGCGGCACGCGAATCAGCCAGACGATGTGTTCCTGCCCGGCGGCCCAGTCCGGCACGCCGAAACCGAAAATATTGTGCAGCAAAATCCGCCACACAACATCCACCGGCACCCGCGCCGGGCCAAAGCCCAGCGACACCACACACGACACCAGCAACAACGCGCCGAGGGCCACCAGCAACAAGGCGTAGCGACGATTGATCATTCGCCGTGGAAACCCTTGGCCAGGGTTTCAACCGCCAGCACGTTGTCGATACCCGGCGTGGCCTGCACATACGGAATCACGATGAAGCGCTGGTTCTTGATCGCGTCCACCGACTGCAGCGCCTTGTTGTTCAGCAGGAATTGCTCTTTCTGTTCGGCAGTGACTTCGCCGTAGTCGACAATCACGATCACCTGCGGATTGCGCTCGACCACGTTCTCCCAGTTGACCCGCGTCCAGCTCGATTCGACGTCATCCAGAATATTGCGCCCGCCAGCCGCGTCGATCAGCGCTTGCGGCATACCGAGGCGACCGGAAGTCATGGCGCGGTCTTCACCGCTGTCATAGAGGAACACGCGAGGTTTGTCCGCCGGCAGATCCTTGCGCACTTCAGCGACTTGCGCCTGCATCTGGGCGATCACGGCGTTGGCGCGATCCTGCACGTCGAAGATTTTGCCGAGGTTGCGCAGGTCGTTGTAGGTGTCTTCCAGGCTGGCCGGCGGACGCTTCATCACGAACGCGCAGGACTCGGTCAGCTCGTAGACATTGATGCCCAGCGGCTGCAACGTTTGCGGCGTGAGGTCACCGCCTACGCGCATGCCGTAATCCCAACCGGCGAAGAAGAAATCAACGTTGGCGTTGAGCAGGGTTTCTACCGACGGGTACTTGGCTGCCAGCTCCGGCAAGCCATCGAGGATGGTCTGCATCTGGGGCGTGACCGACTTCCAGCCGGTCACACCGCTGTACCCGGCCATGTTTGGTTTGAGGCCGAGGGCGAGCATCATCTGGGTCATGTTGATGTCGTGGCTGACCGCGTGTTTCGGCGCTTGCTTGAAGGTCACTTCGCGGTTGCAGCTCTGCACGGTCAACGGGTAGTGAGTGGCCTCGGCAAATGCTTGGGCATTGCCCAGCAACAGGGCGGCGCAAAGCAGGGAACGCAAAGTCATGATTGGGTTATCCAGGTGATTCGTGGGTAGCCGTGCAAGGGATGTTCGTCGATCAGCGCTTCGACACCGAACACGTCGCGCAGCAGTGGGGCGGTCAGGACTTCTTTCGGCGTGCCGCTGGCGACGATGCGGCCGTGATTGATCACGTACAGCCGATCGCAGAAAGCCGCCGCCAGATTGAGGTCATGGATGCTCGCCAGGGTGCCGATCTTCAGGCGTTTGACCAGTTGCAGCAGTTCGAGCTGATAACGCGGGTCGAGGTGATTGGTCGGCTCGTCGAGGATCAGCATTTGCGGTTGCTGAGACAGGGCGCGGGCGAGGATCACGCGCTGTTTTTCACCGCCGGAGAGAGTGGCGAAGGCATGATCCTCGAAGCCTTTCAGGCCGACTGATTCGAGGGCCTCGGTTGCGAGTTCTCTGTCCTCCAGGGTGTCGCCGTCGAACAGACCTTTGTGCGGTGTGCGGCCCATGGCGACGACTTCGTCGACGGTGAGGCCGAAGGCGTCGGGGAATTCCTGCAGGACCACGGCGATGCGTTGCGCGCACCAGCGTGAGGATTGCTTCCAGACGTTGTGGTGGTCGAGCTTGACCTCGCCGCGCTCGGGTTTGCTGAAGCGCCAGGCACAGCGCAGCAGGCTGGTTTTGCCGCTGCCGTTGGGGCCGATCAGACCCACGAACTCACCGGGGAGCACGTGCAAGGTTGCATCACGCAGTTGGAACTGGTGATGGCAATGGCCGTGGCCCAGGGGTGTCCAGGTCAGGTTTGTGAGGTTCAGCGAGGTCATGCGTTAACTCTGAGATTTTCGGTGGTGCTGACGGCCTCATCGCGAGCAAGCTCGGCTCCTACAGGAATTATGTCGATCACATATTTGCGAACGACACAAACCCTGTAGGAGCCGAGCTTGCTCGCGATGAGGCCCTATGCTCAAAAGGTGTAATCAGCCGTGACGAAAAACGACCGAGGTTCGCCGAGGATCCACTGCTGCCCCTCATTGTATTGGCTTTGCGCGTACTGCCGGTCAAACAGATTGTTCACCTGCAACCCCAGCGTCGTATTCCGCAACGCTTTCCAGGACAACGTGGCATCCACTACGGTGTAGCTCGGCAGCTCGTTCTGGTTGGCCATGTCCGCATAACGCGCATCCACATAACGCACGCCGGCTCCGGCCTTCAAGTCATCATTGATCGCTTTGCTCAACCACAGATTCGCCGTGCGCCGTGGCACGTCCACCGGACGATTGCCGTTGCGCGACACCGGCATACCACTCACCACTTCTTCGAAATCGTCGACCCTGGCTCTGACGATGGCCGCATTGGCTTGCAGTTGCCAGGCGTGCGGCAGTTGCAGATCGAGGCTGGCTTCCAGGCCGTTGGACGATTGCTGGCCGACCTGCTGTTTGAGCGTCGGATTGCCCGGGTCGTCGGTCAGCAGTTTCTTTTTGACGATGCGATAGGCCGCCAGCGTCCACTCGCCGCGCTGATCCCAGAACAGCTGCTTCACGCCAATCTCGGTCTGCTTCGCGGTGGACAAGTCATATTGTTGTTGGCTGGGGCTCAGGGATATCAACCCGCCGACGCCATCGGTGCTGGTGGCGTACTGGCCGTAGAACGAGGTGTCCGGCGTCACGGCAAACACCAGCCCGGCCTTCCAGTTGTTGCCAGTCAGGGTCTTATCGCTTTGGCTGCCATCGACCAGGTTGTCGCGATCGACGTGCACATAATCGCGGCGAACACCGGTCACCAAGGACCAGCGCTCGCTCAACTGCGTGCGATTTTCGGCGAAAGCCGACATCTGTTTTGTCGTCGACTGGAACTGATCACGGTACGGATCGGCGCTTTCAAAACTACCGCGCTGCGGGTGATACAGATCGATCGGTTGGCCTTTCGGCAATACGTCATTGAACGGCGAGTTGCTGTCGAGCTGGAAGCGAATCCGGTTGTAATCGACACCGGTCACGGTCTGGCTGTCGAGGCCGAACAGAGAGTGTTTGAAAGTGAAGGTTTGACGGTCGCCGACCTGTTCCTGCTTGTGGCCGATGCCGAAGTAACCGCTGCGGCTGAGCTGTTGAGTGTCTCGGTCGAAGTTGTAGTTCTCGGCGTTCTGCCAACGACGCTGGGCCTTGAGGTAATACAGCTCGTTGCTTGAACTGACGTTTTCGGAGATCTGCCAGTCGCTGGTCAGCCGCGTCCACTGATCGTTGTAGTGCTGCTTGTCGTTGCTGACGTTGTAGTTCTTGTCCCGCAGGCCTTCGTGAAAGCGCCCGTTGATCAGCGGCGTGCCAAAGTAGTTCATCGGTTTTTGATCGCCGTAATCGTGGGCCAGCGTAAACGCCAGATCATCGTTCGCTTGCCAGCGCAGGGCGGCGCTGATGAAGTCGCTGGACGAATCGCCGCGATCAACCCAGCCGTTGCTGCGCAGGCGATTGAGGTTCAAGCGGTAGCTCAGGGTATCGGTCAGCGAACCGCCACTGTCGAAGGCTTGTTGCTGACTGTCGTAAGAGCCGTAGCCGAGACGCAGGTGGTTTTCGATCTCGCCTTCAAACGGTTTTTTCGGGATCACATTGACCACCGCACCAGTCGCGCCTTCGCCATACAGCACCGATGCCGGACCGCGCAGCACGTCAACGCGCTCCACCGACCAGGTGTCGACCGGGAAGGTCACGGTGCCCATGCCGGTGTACATCCGGTTGCCGTCATACAGCTGCATCACCGAACCCTGCCCGGTAAAACCCCGAGCCGACAACGACGTGCCGCCATCGCCCGGCGTGCCGGTGCGGCTGATCCCGGTGCTGCGCGACACGGCGTCCTGGACACTGCGATCACCCCGCGCGCGAATCTGTTCGCCGGTCAGGCTTTCGACACTGGCGGGGGTTTCCAGGGCGGTGAGTTTGAGGCGGGAGCCGGCGGTGGTCGGGGTGTTCAGGCTGACAGTTTCGTCGTCATTGGCTTGGGCGGTGATGGTGCCGGTGGGCAGGGTCAACGGTTGCGCGTCGGCGCTGTTGTTCATGGCGAGCAGGCAAAGGCCGGACAAGAGGAACTTGTTCATCGGGACGGTGAATCACTTCTTCAAAAGAAAACCCGCAGCATCCGGCTGCGGGCAGGGCGGTACATTGGCGTTGTATAGCAACACCAAGAATGACCGGGAGATAAGCGCGGGAAGTCTACAGATCCCTCTAAACCGCGCATCTCGCCTGTTTCATGATGAAGGTGAGGTTGATTCAGTTTGCCGATTGAATCGCGACAGCAGCACCCGATCGAACAGCCAGACCACCACCAAGGACGCGCCCACCAACGGAAACGCCACCGCCAATGCGAACATGATGACCATCGCGGTTTTCCATTTCGGCAGGTCGTGGCGCAGCGGCGGAACACCGAATTTGCCTTGCGGGCGACGCTTCCACCAGATCACCACGCCGCTGACGGCGCTGAGCAGAATCATCAGGCAGATCAGCAGGATGATGATCTGATTGAGCGGGCCGAACATTTTGCCTTCGTGCAGCATCACGCCGATTTCCGTCGCACGGGCGACGGTGCCGTACTGCTCGAAACGCACGTCGGCGAGGACATCGCCGGTGTACTGATCCACATGCAGCGTAGCGTCGTTGCGCGGGTCATCGGCGAACACTGCGATGGTGAACACGCCCGTGGCGGTTTTCGGGAAGGTGATGCTGTAACCCGGTTCGACCTTGCGTTGCGCAGCGATGTTCTGCACGTCCTGCAAGCTGATGGTCGGCGCGGCGGGGCCAGCTTGCGCGCTACCGTGGGCCATGTGTTCGGCGTGGTCGCCGGACATTGGCATCGGTGTGTTTTCCATCGCCCAAGGCACGGTCTGGCGGGTGGCAGTGTTGAGGCTGCGAGCCTCGACATCGGACTTCGGTACGTCGTCCCACATCGCTGCCGGAAAGACATTCCACACTTCGGCGTATTGCTTGCCCCAGAACCCGGTCCAGGTCATGCCGCTGAGCAGCATCACCAGCAGCAACGACGCGCCCCAGAACCCGGTCACTGCGTGCAGGTCACGCCAGAGTACTCGACCGCGACTGTTCAAGCGCGGCCACAGGATGCCGGCTGCCTGGCCACGCGGCCACCACAGAAAGACGCCGGAGACCACCAACACCACGCCCCAACCGGCGGCCAGTTCGATCAGTCGATCACCGACGGTGCCGATCATCAATTCGCCATGAATCGCTCGCGCAACGGCTTGCAGATTCTTTTTGGCGTCTTGCTCGCCGAGGATGTCAGCGTGGTAGGGATCGACGAATACGTTGAGCTCGTTACCGCCATCGATCACGACAAATTGCGCGCTGCGTTCGGCGTTGACCGGTGGCAGATACTGCTTGATCGTGGCTTGTGGGTAAGCCTCTTTCACCCGCTTGAGCAAGTCATCGGCCGGGACGCTGTGATGCCCGGCCGGGACATTCAGCAGGCTGCCGTACATCAATGGGTCGAGTTGCGGCTTGAACAGGTAAATGATGCCGGTCAGGGCCAGCATCACCATGAAAGGCGCGACGAACAGACCGGCATAAAAATGCCAACGCCAGGCCAGGTTGTAGAAATTCACTTTGGGCTGTTTCATCGGTTGTGCTCCGCTTGGCTTGGATCTTTTGTTGTTGTCTGGTGACTGCTGCGCAGTCATTCGCGGGCAAGTCGGATCGCCGCCCGCTCGCTCCTACAGGTTCGGTGTTGTCCTTGTAGGAGCGATGCTTGCTCGCGATGCTTTTAGAAGCTCATGTCCACTTTGGTCCAGAGCGTGCGCCCCGGTTCTTTTATGGCTTGCGGGTCATTGGCCGGATAGCCAAAACCAGCGTTGCCGGCCAGGTTCAAATGCTCGGCGTACGCCTTGCCGAACAGGTTGTCGACGCCCGTGCTGACCTTCCAGTTTTTGTTGATCCGGTACGCGCCATTGAGCGAGAACACGCCAAACCCCGGGGTCTTGTCGAAGTCCTTGCCAACGACGTTGCCCTTGTTCTGGTCGATGCGGTTTTGCGCCGCGACCACCCGCCACAAGGCCCCGGCGCTCCAGTTGTCTTCGCTGTAGGTCAGGCCAAAACGTGCGTCCAGCGGCGGCATTTGCGGCAGTGCGTTGCCGTCGCTGCTGTTCTTGCCCCAGGCGTAGGCCAGGGTCGCATCGGCCTTCCAGTTGGAGGTCAGCTTGTAAGCCGCCCCCAATTCACCGCCCATGATCCGCGCGTCGATGTTCTGTGCTTGCGAGGTCATGCCCATCATTGTTGGCGTGTAGTTGAACAGGATGTAGTCGCGCACCTGCCCGACGTAACCCGAGGCCCAGGCTTCGAGGTCTTCGGTCTTGTATTGCAGGCCGAAGTCGAGCTGGGTGGTTTTTTCTGGCTTGATCGAATCGAAGGCATTCACCGAGCCGGCGGGGCCGGACTTGGGTGAAAACAGCTCCCAGTAATCCGGGAAACGCTGGGTGTGACCGAGGCCGGCATACAGCGTGGTCGGGCTGTCGGCCAGGTCATGCTCGTAACGGACGAAGCCGCTTGGCAGTGTGTCGGCGCGGGTGTCGTCGGCGGTCGGGTTAGGGCGCGCCATCATCCCGGAGCCAGTACTCTGCCGGAAATCCTTGGCCGAAGCGCGGTCCAGTCGCGCGCCGGTAATCAGCCGGTCACGGTCGGCGGCGTACCAGGTCAATTCGCTGAAAACGCCGTAGTTGTGGAAGTCGGCGTCCTTGTTGCGCGGCAGATCCTTGTAGACGTCGATGCCCATGGCGTTGCGTTGGCGATGTTCGCTGGTCTGCGCATCGATGCCGCTGATCAACTGCACATCGGCCCAGCGCCAGGTGGCTTTGATCCGTGCGCCGAGGGTTCGACGGTCGACGTTGGAGGCCATGGGACCTGCCATCATTCCGGTGCCGGACGGCGTGCGCAGGGTGTAGTTGTCCATCACGTGGTCGGCGTAGTTGTAGTAAACCTGCGCCTCGACCTTATCCAGCACATCGCCGATGTTCGACTGCTCGAAACGCAGGCCCAGGCTTTCGCGCTTGAACTGCGAACCGTCCATGCCGCGCCCGGCATAACGCGCTTCGCCATCGCCCTTGCCGGCGGTGAGTTCCAGCAGGGTGTCGGCGTCCGGGGTCCAGCCCACCGCGACATCGCCGTTCCATTTGTCATAGCGCGACGGCACGGTGTCGTTGTTGCCGTCCTGGTAGTCGTCGGCATGCGCGGTGTTGCCGATCACTCGCACGTAACCCAATGGCCCGCCGGCAGCAGCGTCTACCACTTTGTCGAAACGGCCGTTGGAGCCGGCCAGCACGCTGGCGTTCACCCGGGTGCCGAGTTCGCCGAAGCTCTCCGGCTCACGGTCGAAGAGGATGGTCCCGGCCGACGCCCCCGGTCCCCAGAGCACGGTTTGCGGGCCTTTGATCACGGTCAGTTTGTCGTAGGTTTCCGGCGAGATGTACGAGGTCGGTGCGTCCATTCGGCCGGGGCAGGCGCCGAGCAATTGGCCGCCGTTGGTGAGGATGTTCAGCCGCGAGCCGAACATGCCGCGCAGCACCGGGTCACCGTTGGTGCCGCCATTGCGCACCAGGGCGAAGCCGGGAATGGTTTTCAGGTAATCGCCACCGTCGCTGGCCGGCACCGGTTGGCGCGGGTCCTTGGGGTTGGTGACGATGGTCAGTGGCGAACTCGGCGCGACGGCGGTGATCACCGTCGGGCTCAGTTCTTCGCTGTGACCGGCGTGTTCATCGGCCAGCACCATGGGTGTCAGCAGTGCACCGCAAAGGAAGGCGGTGGCGTGCCTGAAACGAATGCTGGATTCGTTCAAGGCAAAAGAAGCTTGGGCAGCGCTCAAGCGTGTGTCAGCAGAAAACCTGGACATGACAATTTCCATCGAACAGTCGTAAACGACACGGCCGGCAGCCTGCGGCTGTCTTCTAAACCGTGTGAGATCGGAGGTGGGTGTTTACGCGTCGATGGGCGGGGCGCGGGTGCGGGCACCGGGGAAGAAGGTTTGCCGGGCGTGGCCCAGGCGAGGGGAGGGTGTGGTGAAGGTGCTGGCTGTTGGTGTGTCGAATGCGACGAAAGACTGGCCGCCGGTCAGCGCCGGGCAATTGAACAGCAGGCTGCAATAGCCGCATTTTTCCCAGAGCGCGTGATGTGAGGCCTTGGGCGGGCAGTGCTCGGCAGCGGGTTGTGCGTCGTGGTCGGCGTGATCCATCGCCGACATGTTCATGCTCATGTCCATCGACATCGTCATGGACATCGAGGCGCGCTGATCCATCGGCATCGACTGAGAAATCAGCGGGCCGATAAAGATCATCAACATGGCGAACAGGCTGATCCAGCTACCCCGCGTCAGGCTTAACGGCTGACGACGGTGTGCGGATGACCTGGCGCTAAGCGGGCGCATGGGCGTTTTTGCTCAGTCGCTTACTGGGCGTGGGCGTGCGTCTGCATGCCTTCCGGCGGCTTCTTCTGCACCGAGATGTCGACCGTCACGTCGCCGGATTTTTCGAAGTGCATCGTCAACGGGAAGCGTTTGCCGTCGCTCAACAGGCTGCGGTCTTTCAGGTTTACCAGCATCACGTGATAGGCCATCGGCGCAAAGGTGACGTTGCCACCGGCAGGAATGTCGACGCTCGGCACCTGCTGCATTTTCATCAGATCGTTTTGCATGACGTGCTCGTGCAACTGGGCTTCGCCTGCAATGGGCGAGTCGACACTGAGCAGCCGGTCAGCCGTTTTACCGTTGTTGTTAATCACGAAATACGCCGCAACCGTTGGCGCGTTTGGCGGCAACTCTTGCGACCACGGATGAGCGATCTCCAGCTCCCCGGCTTTGTATTCGTGAGCATTGGCAAAACAGGCAGGCAGCAGCAACACAGCCAGGACGATGAGTTTGTTCAACATGGCAGTTCTCCAGAACGATTCAAAACGCAGGTCAATTGCGAGAAGGAATCACACCAGAGGGGAAGCGCGGGGGTTGAGGTTCGGCCATTGCTGGCGCGGTGTCGGTGTATCGAGAGAGGCGTCAGGCAGGCTTCGATTGGCTTCGAAACGCGCGAAGTACAGTTGCGGCACATGCCCGGGCAGCGCCACCAGTGGCGCGGAACCCGAACAGCACCAGCAATGTTGCATGTTGGAGTGATCGTCACTCTGCGGGGTTTTCTGTTCGATATCGCCCAGGGAAATCGCCACCATCTTGATGCCGCTGGACGAACAGAAACTGCCCCACAACAACTGCTCGGCGGGTGATTTCGCCGTCTGCGCTATCGCTCCGGACATCGGCATGGCGAGCATGTTGAACAGCACTGCGAAGCAGGCGATCCAGGCAAATGCGAGCCGTTGTCGGGACATGGGAAAAATCCGGTTGGGTGGGCGATCAGGCGCGGCTATTTAGCCTGATCAGGGCCGATAAGTAAAAAAGCGGCGTGCGGTGTGGTGTCGCAGCGCAGTCAGAGAGTGCTGGCGTGCAAGCGCAGGCCCAAAGCTTTCATAACCTTCATGATAGTAGTGAATTCCGGATTGCCAGTGCTGCCCAGTGCTTTGTACAGGCTTTCACGACCCAGCCCCGCATCACGGGCAATCTGTGTCATGCCCTTTGCTCGGGCTATGTCGTTAAGGGCTGCACGTATGAGCACTCCGTCGCCAGCATCTTCCTCAAAACAGGCGTCCAGGTAAGCGGCCATTTCTTCTGGTGTTTTTAGAAACTCGGCTGCGTCGAAACGGGTGAATTGTTCGGTCATCGTAGTCTCAGAGCAGCTTGTTTAAGGGGCTCAGAACCATAAGGGGAGGATTGCGAACCGACTAGTCGGTCGTTTTGGATGATGTTGTGTGTGAGGTCCGATAGAGATGTAGGGCGTTGCGCATTCTTTTGTAGCAGCTGGCGAAGCCTGCGTCCGGCTGCGAAGCAGTCGTAAATCCTCCATCCACGATTAACCTGAAAAACCGAGGCGTTTGATTTTACGACTGCTGCGCAGCCGGACGCAGGCTTCGCCAGCTGCTACAGGTTATGTGGTGGTTTCTGCTATCAGGGCTGCCAACACCTCTGTCACCGACCCAAACTCCCGATCAACCTCCGTCAACACCGGCCGCTGCAAAACAATTACCGGCACCCCACGCTCCCGTGCCACTTCCAGCTTCGGCTCGGTCGCGGTGCTGCCGCTGTTCTTGCTGATCAACACATCAATCTGCCGACGTTCAAACAGTTCACGTTCATCCTCGATCAGAAACGGTCCACGCGCGCCGATGACTTCGCAGCGTTCGTTGCCGGGGTAAACGTCCAGGGCACGCAGGGTCCAGAATTGCTCTGACGGTATTTCGTGCAGATGCTGCAACGGTTCACGGCCAAGGGTGAACAGCGGCCGCCGGAACGGTTCCAACGCTTCGATCAACTCGGCCCAATCGCTGACATCTCGCCAGTCATCCCCAGCCTGTGGTTGCCAGGCCGGGCGCCTTAACGCCCAGCAGGCAATGCCGCTCAACCGCGCAGCGGTGGCGGCGTTCTGGCTGATTTGTGCGGCGTAGGGATGGGTGGCGTCCAGCAACAGGTCGATCCCTTCACCCTGAATGAACTGCGCCAGACCTTCAGCGCCGCCGTAACCGCCAACGCGAACCTGGCAGGTCAAATCCGTTGGCACGCGACCGACGCCGGCCAGGCTATAGATGTGTTCTGGCCCGAGGGTTCGAGCGATGGCCAAGGCTTCCGTCACGCCACCCAGCAACAACACGCGCTTCATTGAAAAGCTCCCGCATGGCCGACAATCCCGCCCTGGCGATCGATGGCAAATACTTCGACCTGAACCTGCGCCGGCACGACGCTGCGGGCAAAGTCCAGCGCGTGCTGACACACCGCATCACCGAGGGCGATGCCCGCCGCACTGGCCATCGCCAAGGCTTGCTGACTGGTGTTGGCCTCGCGAATCCCTTGCTGCAATACCTCATCGGCGCCAATCGCCGCCGCCCACTCGGCCAGTTGCGGCAGGTCGATGCTCGAATGCCGGCTGTGCAAATCCATGTGCCTGGCCGCCAGTTTGCTGATCTTGCCGAAACCACCGCAGAGGCTGAGTTTATCCACAGGCACTTTGCGCAGATGTTTGAGCACGGCGCCGACGAAGTCGCCCATTTCGATCAGGGCGATTTCCGGCAGGTCGTAGACCCGGCGCATGGTGTCTTCGCTGGCATTGCCGGTGCAGGCGGCGATGTGCAGGTAGCCGTTGGTTTTTGCGACGTCGATGCCCTGATGGATCGAGGCGATGTAGGCCGCACAGGAAAACGGCCGGACGATGCCGCTGGTGCCGAGAATCGACAAACCGCCAAGAATCCCCAGGCGCGGGTTCATGGTTTTCAAGGCCAGCGCTTCACCGCCTTCGACGTTCACCGTGACGTCGAAACCGCCGCGGTAATCGAGTTCTTCGGCCAGCAGGGTCAAGTGGTCGGTGATCATCTTGCGCGGTACCGGGTTGATCGCGGGTTCGCCGACGCCCAACACCAGCCCCGGCCGGGTCACCGTGCCGACACCACGACCGGCATTGAAGCGAATGCCCGGCGCCGTGTTCAGTCGCACGTGGGAGTAGAGCAGCGCGCCATGGGTCACGTCGGGGTCGTCGCCCGCGTCCTTGATCGTCCCGGCCTCGGCGCCGTCATCCGTCAGTCGACAGAACTCCAGACGCATCTGCACGTGCTTGCCTTTGGGCAGGACGATGTCCACGGCGTCCGAGCCTATCCCGCTCAGTAACAGTCGAGCCGCCGCAAGGCTGGTGGCGGTGGCGCAGCTGCCGGTGGTCAGGCCGCTGCGCAACGGTGCGGGTTGTTCGGCGGTTTCGTCACGCATTGAAAGGCTTCGTCACTTCCAGCAAGGTAATCGGCAACGCCTGACGCCAGGTATCGAAGTCTCCCAGCGGTTGGGCTTGAGCGATATGGATTCGCGTCAGTTCCCCGCCGTGCTGCTCGCGCCAGGCCATCAAGGTCATTTCACTTTGTAGCGTGACGGCGTTGGCGATCAGTCGGCCGCCGGGTTTGAGTTGTGCCCAGCAGGTGTCGAGTACGCCTTCGCGTGTGACGCCACCACCGATGAAAATTGCATCCGGGCGTTCCAGTCCGGCCAAGGCTTGCGGCGCACTGCCGCGAATCAATTGCAGGCCGGGCACGCCGAGTGCATCGCGGTTGTGCTCGATCAACAACTGCCGACTTTCATCGGCTTCGATGGCCAGCGTTCGGCAACTCTGATGGGCGCGCATCCACTCGATGCCGATCGAACCGCTGCCGGCACCGACGTCCCACATCAACTCACCGGGGATCGGGGCAAGACGCGCGAGCGTGATGGCGCGCACGTCGCGTTTGGTCAGTTGGCCGTCGTGCTTGAAGGCTGAGTCCGGCAGACCGGCCAATCGGGAGAGGCGCGGCGTATTGGGTTCGGCGATGCACTCGATGGCGATCAGGTTCAGATCGGCGAACACAGGATTGTTCCAGTCATTGGCGACACCTTCGATGCGTCGTTCGGCTGCACCGCCCAGATGCTCCAGCACGGTGAGGCGACTCGCACCGAAACCGCGCTCACGCAATAACGTCGCGATCGCGGCCGGGCTCTGACCGTCGTTGCTCAACACCAGCAAGCGAACACCGCTGAACAACTGCGCATTGAGTGCGGCGATGGGACGAGCAACCACCGAAAGCGTCACCACATCCTGCAACGGCCAGCCCATTCGCGCTGCCGCCAGCGAGCAGGAGGAGGGCGCCGGCAGTATCAGCATTTCATCGTTGGGCAGTTTTCGGGCAAGGCTGGCGCCTACACCGAAGAACATCGGATCGCCGCTGGCCAGTACGCAGACCGGTTCGCCGCGCAGCGCTAAAACCGGCTCAAGGGAGAAAGGGCTGGGCCACAACTGCCGCTCGCCACGGATGCACACCGGCAGCAAATCCAGTTGCCGCTGACCGCCAATGATCCGCGAAGCGCGCAGCAGAGCGTGCCGGGCGTTTTTGCCCAGGCCCTTGAAGCCGTCTTCACCGATTCCCACTACTGTCAGCCAGGAGGCCATGTTGTTCCTCAACCCAATGTTCATGTTCAAAGGCGGCATGATAGCGCGGCTTCTGTCATCTGACGCGGATCTATGCCCGAGACAGGAGAACTCCGAGTTGCAGACACTTAATGTTGAGGAAAAATTGTTTTTTGAACGGGAGGTTTTGGTAGTTTGGTTTGTGTTTTGGTTGCACGATTTTATATGTAATAAGTAAGCGGCCAATAGTTGATGTTGGCTGCGACACTATCAAGGATGAAAGAAACTTATATGGATAACGTGTTAGCTAAAGGCGTCATCGAGCATGATGCGCTGATGATGAATAATGTGCTGCTGACCGGCATTGCCGGCCAGACGATCGCCGACAATAGCTTTGTCAAAAATTGCATTCATCTGGCCCAGCATGGCGCGAATAAAGTCGCAAAGAGCGAGACGCAGCCGGGGCCTTGGTTCGATCATTACGCCGGTATGTTCTGGTCAATGGACTGGACGCTTGCCGAGCCTGTCGAGTACATCAAGCCGCAGTTTTCGGGCAGTTTGAAACAGGCCTGGTTGAACGTGGCACGTCCCTACCTATCGAGCGCTCAAATAGCTCAGGTTGGAGCAGTACTTGGAAAGCTGGAGAGTGACGCCAAGTTGCTGGCAAAGATTGCGGGCTTAAGTGGGAAAATAGGCGGATTCAACATCGTACCGGTCAGTTATAAGCCCAACGGAGATCTGGAAATGGTGGTCAGTCATGTCAGGTTGATCAAGTCGGGCATCACTACACCCTATCTGTTCTGGACGATAGACCAGAGTCTGTCCCAATTGGATATCCGGATTCGGCGGTTGGAGATCAAGCGTCGAGACATGGACGCCATTCGACAAAGCGTGGAAGAAGCGACTCGAGCCCTTGCGCTCGAGTTCAGCGAGTACGAGCTCTAATCCACGCAGGCCGAAGCATTCTTTTGCTTGATTGATACTTCGGCAGCGTTTCCGACCGGCAGACTTTTCATGCACTCGGGCAAAGCAGGCATAATGGCGGCCCTTCGCCCTTCACGTGCATCCAGTCAGCCGGTCACTCATTGAACAAACGCCCGATGTCCTCAGCCTTACGCCCCTCGGCCTGCCCGGGGTTGCTGCGTATCGTCCAGGCGCTGGACGGCGGTATCTGCCGGATCAAACTGAATGGCGGTTCGATCAGTGCGGCTCAGGCCGACGCAGTGGCCAGTGCTGCCGAAAGGTTCGCCGGCGGCGTGATCGAGGCGACCAACCGCGCCAATCTGCAGATTCGCGGGATCGGTAGTGAACATGACGCCTTGATCGACGGCCTGATGGCAGCAGGGTTGGGCCCAAGCACTGCTGCTGGCGACGATGTGCGCAATCTGATGCTCAGCCCCAGCGCCGGGATCGATCAGCAGATGCTGTTCGACACGCGTCTGTTGGCTGAACAGATCCTCGCCACCTTGCAAAGTCATGAACGCTTCCACGACCTCAGTGCCAAGTTTGCCGTGCAACTGGATGGCGGCGAAGGCTTGGCGATGCTCGAACATCCCCATGACCTGTGGTTGTCCGCCACTGAGCGAGACGGCGAGCTGGTTTTTGCATTCGGTCTGGCGGGTTGCCCTGTGGACCCGCCTGCGGGCGCGGTGTCACTGGATCAGGGCCATGCGCTGGTGGTCGCGGTGC
The DNA here is from genome assembly GCF_900187425.1 of Pseudomonas sp. Irchel s3h14. GTDB lineage: Bacteria > Pseudomonadota > Gammaproteobacteria > Pseudomonadales > Pseudomonadaceae > Aquipseudomonas. The sequence goes on along the minus strand of NZ_FYDJ01000002.1, from coordinate 96,693 downwards.
TTGAGTTGTTTCTTGATCTGGCGCGTCCCGATCAAACGCGCATGCGGCATTTGCTCGCTGAATGCTCGCTAGACGAATTACTCTCCCGTCTGGCCGAGCGTGTGCCGCTGATGCCCATCACGGGTTGGCAGCGCAAAGTAAGTCCGAGTGTCTTGCACATCGGCGCTCATCCACAACGCGACGCCGAGCATGTCTATATAGGCGCGGTGCCGCCGCTGGGCCGTCTCAATCCCGCGATGCTCAGAGGCGCTGCACAACTGGCTCGTGACCACGGCGACGGCAGCCTGCGCTTCACACCTTGGCAAAGCCTGTTGTTACCCGGTGCCCATGTCGACGATGCGCCGCAAGTTATCCACAACCTTGAACAACTGGGCCTGCGTTGCTCGGCCGACGATGCCTTGGCGCACCTGGTCGCCTGCACCGGCTCGACGGGTTGCGGCAAAGGCCTGGCCGACACCAAGGGCGATGCCCGGCAACTGGCCGCGCTGTTGCAACACCAGGGCCAGACACAGAACGTGCATCTGTCCGGTTGCTCACGTTCCTGCGCGGCCGCGCACATTGCACCGGTCACGTTGCTGGCGGTTTCTCCCGGTCACTACGACCTCTATTTTCGCGATGCAGCGCATCCGGGTTTCGGCGCGCTGCACGCACACAACCTTACTATTGAAGCGGTCGCAGCCTTGCTCGACGCCCGCTCACGGAGCCCCCTTGATGCTTGATTACATCCGCGACGGTCAGGAGATCTATCGCAACTCCTTCGCGATCATTCGTTCCGAGGCCAATCTCGAGCGTATTCCGGCCGATCTGGAGAAACTCGCGGTCCGTGTGATCCACGCCTGCGGCATGGTCGACGCCATCGACGGCCTGCAATTTTCCGAAGGCGCGGGCAAGGCCGGGCGTGATGCGCTGGCCGCCGGTGCACCGATCCTGTGTGATGCGCGGATGGTCAGTGAAGGTGTGACCCGCACGCGTTTGCCTGCGAACAACGAAGTCATCTGCACCCTGCGCGATGAAAGCGTTCCGGAGCTTGCCCGCGAACTGGGCAACACCCGCTCCGCCGCCGCGCTGGAACTGTGGCGCCCGCACCTGGAAGGCAGCGTGGTGGTGATCGGCAACGCACCGACCGCGCTGTTTTATCTGCTGGAAATGCTCGACGCTGGCGCGCCGAAACCGGCACTGATCCTCGGCTTCCCGGTGGGCTTCGTCGGCGCAGCCGAATCCAAGGCAGCGCTCGCGGCGGACAGCCGTGGCGTGCCTTTCGTCATCATGCAAGGTCGGCTGGGCGGTAGTGCCATGGCCGCCGCCGCCGTCAATGCCCTCGCTACGGAGATCGAATGATGCAGCAACCTGGACGTTTGATCGGCTTGGGCGTCGGCCCTGGTGATCCGGAACTGATTACCGTCAAAGCCCTGCGCCTGCTGCGCGAATCGCCGGTGGTGGCGTACTTCGTCGCCAAGGGCAAAAAAGGCAACGCATTCGGCATCATCGAGGCGCATTTGCAGGACGCGCAAACGCTGCTGCCGCTGGTGTATCCGGTGACCACAGAAGCGTTGCCAGCGCCGCTGTCGTACGAACAAGTGATCAGCGATTTCTACGATGCGGCCGGCGAAGCACTCGCCGCGCACCTGGACGCTGGCCGTGACGTGGCGGTGATCTGCGAAGGCGATCCGTTCTTCTACGGCTCCTACATGTACCTGCATGATCGTCTGGCTGAGCGTTATGAAGCCGAAGTTGTGCCGGGTGTCTGCTCGATGCTCGGCGGTGCCTCGGTACTGGGCGCGCCGCTGGTGTATCGCAATCAGAGTTTGTCGGTCCTGTCGGGTGTATTGCCCGCCGAGGATCTCAAGCGTCGTCTGGCCGATGCCGATGCCGCGGTGATCATGAAACTGGGGCGCAACTTCCCCAAGGTCCGTCAGGTACTCGAAGAACTCGGGCTGGCGGAACGTGCGCTGTACGTTGAACGCGCGACCATGGCCAACCAGAAAATCGTTCCGCTGGATCAGGTCGAGCCGATGTCCTCGCCGTACTTCTCGCTGATCATTGTGCCCGGTGAAAGGTGGCAAGGCTGATGGCCCGTCCAGTTCCGGCGATTGTCATTCTGGGCAATGGCAGCCTCGCCACCGCGCGCAAGATTGCGCAGCTGTACCCTGGCGCATTGATCCATGGCCTGGCCGAACGGGTGGAAGGCGCGGACCGCGTCTATCACGAATTCGGCGCCACCTTGCGTGAGTTCTATCAACAGGACACGCCGATCATCGCCTTGTGCGCTGCGGGCATCGTGATCCGCACGCTGGCCCCGCTTCTGCTGGAAAAAGGCGCCGAGCCGCCAGTCCTGGCCGTGGCTGAAGACGGCAGCGCCGTGGTGCCGCTGCTTGGCGGTCTCGGCGGGGTGAACGTCATGGCGCGCGAGATTGCCGCCGGTCTCGAGGTTGCTGCGGCGATTACCACCAGCGGTGAATTGCGCTTCGGCACCTGCCTGCTCAATCCACCCAGCGGTTACGCCCTCGGCGATCTGGAACTGGGCAAGCGCTTCGTCTCGGATTTGCTCGCCGGCCAAAGCGTACGCGTCGAAGGGGCTGCGCCGTGGCTGGCGCAAGCGCAGTTGCCGCAAGATCCTCAAGCGCAGCTGTCGATCCATGTCGGCCATGCCGAGCGTGCGCCTGCGGCCAATGAATTGATGATCTACCCGCGTAATGTGTTGGTGGCGGTGAGCGCCGAGGTCGCGGATCTGCCAGGCGCGATTCGCTCAGCCTTGCATCAGGCGAAAATCGCCGTGCAATCGGTGGCGTGCCTGTTAGCGAGCGATCTGAACATGGCCAGCACGGCATTGCGCGAAGCGGCACTTGAACTGGGTGTACCTCTGCGGTTTGCGTCGGTCAGCGGCGGCGTTAGCGAGTTGTCCCGCCACACCGTGCCGAACGCTACCATCGTGTCAGCGGATACCGGCATTGCCATCACGGTGGCCACTCAGCCGCTGGACGCTACGCAGATCGGCCGTGCACGCGGTCGTTTGGCGGTGATCGGTCTGGGTCCTGGCGCCGCCGAACTGATGGTGCCAGCGGTCAAGGCCGAACTGGCCAGGGCCACCGACGTACTCGGTTACGAAACCTACGTGCGCATGGCCGGGCCGTTCCGCGAAGACCAAGTGCTGCATTGCACTGACAACCGCGAAGAGATGCAGCGTGCCCGTCACGCCTTCGAGCTGGCGGCGCAAGGCCGTTCGGTGATTGTGGTGTCGTCCGGTGACCCCGGTGTGTTCGCTATGGCGGCGGCGGTACTTGAAGCGTTGCATGAGTCGAGTGAGCCGAGCTGGCACAGCGTCGATCTGGAAATCCTGCCGGGTGTCTCCGCGTCGCTGGCGACCGCTGCGCAGGCCGGTGCGCCGTTGGGGCATGACTTCTGCGTGATGTCGCTGTCGGACAACCTCAAGCCTTGGGCGATCATCGAGAAGCGCCTGGACCTGGCCGCCGAAGCCGATCTGGCGTTGGCGTTCTACAACCCGATCTCGCGGTCGCGTCCTTGGCAGTTGGGTCGGGCACTGGAGATTGTCGCGCAACACCGCACCGTAGAAACGCCGGTGGTGTTGGGACGAGACATTGGTCGCCCGGGCCAGACCTTGCGCGTGACTACGCTGGGGCAGTTGACCCCGGATCAAGTGGACATGCGCACCATGGTGTTGATCGGCTCGTCCACCACCTGTGCATTTCCTCGTGCCGAGGGTGGTGAGTGGGTGTATACGCCGCGTTGGTACGGTATCAAGCCTGCCTCCTGAACCACAGCGGCCCCGCGTGGGCCGTTTTTCACTTGATACATTCCCGTCTGCTGATTTGGCACTTTCACTTTGGCGTTGATGCGTCATTTATTTCACCAGCCGTTGTGGGATTTATGACTCTCGCCACGACGAATTAATACTGTTTTCTGTCGCTGATTTCTTCCTTTATACAGTGCTTTTTTTGCAGTCGAAAACTTCGGCGTTGCGCATGAGTCACAACGCTGCCTGTTTGTTGATGGCCTCGATGATTTTGTTTGTCCAAGTGCGATTATTTAAGTCGGCAATATAAAGTTTTATTATTTTCAAATTTGATTGTATTGAAATTAATTGAATTTCTTCGGGTTTGAAGTGCCTGCTTTTACGATTTAGTTTTGTCTCGTGTGAAGTGGTTGCTTCACGTAATGATCTGGTCTCGTTCAAAAATACGAAATGGTTGACGTTGTCGTCGAGCGGTATTTGCGTGGCTGGCTTACAGAACTTAATTGCATGTATTGAAGCTGGAGAGTGCCTTGTCTAATAGTCATTTGGATGTTCCGTATGTCGGTGAATATGTAAAGTTCGCAAAACTTTTTAATCTTAAAGATCTTGAGCAGGCGTTAATTTCACACAAAGGTACCGATGAGTATGACGCCGTCTTCAGGTATTACTCAGGCTGCATCGACTTGCTCGATTCGCCAAGGATGCTGGAGCCGCTGGGCCTGTTGAAGCAGGCTTTGGCATCTTTTGGCGGGCCTGTGGGTCGACCACGACGAACGACTGAGTCGCTTCCTCCCAAGAGCGCGCCCCCCGACGTGACAGACATCTACGAACGGCTCGAAGGTTTCGAGGCTCGTTTGTCGAACGGTACCCAGCAGTTGCTAATTCCCAAAACAAACGTTCCTGACAATCTGCATTTTGTCTGGCTCGGCGGTGGTATGGGCGATATCCAGCGCGACTACATCAACATCTGGAAGCAGACATTGTCTGGGCAGGGTTACACCCTCAAACTCTGGTACGACAGCGATGCATTGCTGGCCTACGAAACCAATCGGATTATTGTCGAGGCGGCCAAGGCTGACGCCATGCTTGATGGCGGGCAGGCCAGTAGTACCGCTATTGAACTAGGCGATAAATATGAAGAACGGGTCATTGCTCTCAAGCAGCAGATGTTTGCGCACATTAATAAAGCGGTAGAGCGCGGAGAGAGCGCCGACGACGCCAGGATCGATCTGTTGGTTCGAGCCTATAGTCAAGATGAAGGACGGTTGAAAGTACTCAGGGAAAACAACCACCAGAGTCTGTTGTCGTTGAAAGAGAGCGCTATTGTTCTTTGCGATCTCGCCACCGAGGCGACACCCTTGTACTTGCAGGACATCTACGAGCGAGAAGTCAGCTTGCGTGGCAACTTTGCTGCCGCCTCCGATATTGTCCGCGCCGAGGCACTGCTCGCCGACGGTGGCAGTTATGCAGACGTGGATAACCTGCCGCCGCTGTTAGAAAAGCTGGGCGGGGTGGATATAAGCCGGTTTGGCTCGGATGCACGCCTGGGTGTTTTGCAGTTGATACTTGACCACCGTCCTGAGTGGATGCCGGGGCGGCAGGTTATACGCAGCAGGTACACAAGCTATTTCGAGCAAATTCCTCAGGAGCACCGTGAGGCGCTGGAGAGTTTTGCCAAGAGCAGCCCTGATATCAGCAGTGTTTTCCGTCGCCCGGTAGAGCGCCAGGTGCGACCGGATGGACTGCGTGCCGTCGCCGAACAAAGCACAATGAGTAACGCGTTCATGATGGCTCATACCGGGTCAGCGATGCTCAAGGCTGTTCTTGACCGTTTCAGGCTTAACTATGAGGTAGTTGATGCCACCGCCCGGTTAGCCGTTGAAAGAAGGATCGCGCTTATCGATGCCCAGGCAGTCAGTGACGTTGCCGAGGAGGTGGTCGAGAAACGGTTCGGGCCCTTGCATGAACTGTCGATGGAGGAAGAAATAGCGCTCAGGTTTTTGGTTGAAGCTGCCGCTGCTTACTACAGCGACGGAATCCGTCCACAGAGTGAAGTGACCATTTATCTGACCGGGCCTGCTGCGATGCGCGATGGGCTGGCGGATTACGAGAAGATGCATTTCACTCCACGGGGCGCTGAAGCTTCGAGAGCTGAAGTCGCCATACCCGCCATCGCAACCGTCAACCGGGCGACCGAGGAGGAGCTGGATCACTCCTGGAAGGAGAACGAGAGCGATACGGCTCAATGGCTGAATAGAGAAAAGCAGCGTTGGGAGGCCGGGAAGTTCAAAGCCCGCTATGCCGGCGATGTCACACAACTGCTCAAGTACCAGCGTATTGATTTCGAAGAAGGCTGGCCGGTGATCGAAGGTCGTCATGTGTTGATTACCGATCTGTTGCAGCAACTGGCCGATGACCTCGGTGAGCCATTTCGCCAGGCAATGAGTCAGCGCCACAACGGCAGCGTGACGTTTGAAAAGCCGTTGTCCCTGAGCTTCGATGACCGGCAAGCGATCATTGCTCAGGACGCCAACATCCGCCCCCCGGCACCCTTCCCGGACGCGGCGACACAAAACCTGTCGGTGGATGAACTGCTGAGCCAGCTCGCCAAAGACCCACTGCTCACCCTGAATCTAAACCCGCTGCAACGTCTGTTGCTGGGTGGCCTGTTGGGGGTCAATGCCCTGGATAACCGGCATTTTGATGCAGCCAGTGCAACGCTTGAAAACCTTGCCAATACGATGTCGGAGTTGGGAGTCATCCACCGTTACGGGGCCATTGAGCGGGAGTTGTTCAAGCAAAGTCATCCGGCTTTCCTTGCCGGGTTGACGAGTGCTTCCAACCCGCCCGTGGCCTTGTCCGAAACCAGCGTCGAGCTCAAGAAGCAGGCACTCGAACGCCCGCTGACGCTGGTGGAATGGGGGCGTTTGGTCGCCAGGATTCAGCACGTGGCGAAACTCGAGTACCGCGACCGGATTGGCGAACGAATCGGTGAAGTGCTGGAGAGCTTCGATCACGGCAGTTTCAAGTTGGTGCCCCAGGACTTGTTGCTCGAAGGATCGGGCGATCGGGTTGCCGGACGCTGTTACCCACTGGCACTGGCCATGGCTGCTGCGCTCCATAAAGGCAGCAACGCGGCAAATACCTTGCGGGAACGCTTTTACCTGGCGGTTACCGAGCCTGAAGCCGGCGACTCAAAGGGGTTTGTGAACATGATCGAGGAGCTGCGTGACGTCCCGGTCAATGAATCAGGCAAGCCATTGATGCGTTCCGATCTGACTCAGGTCGTAGCGATGCTGGAAGAAAAAACGGCCACCACCACCCTGATGCTCAACTCGGACAACCACTCGATGCTGGTTGCGAAAACGTTTGAGGGGCCACACAGCGCTTACCTGCTCTACGATCCGAATTTCGGGATCTTCGAGTTTGTGACTGCCTCGACGTTCAGTGAGGCGCTGACGCACTTTTTCATCCGCAAGGAGATGGCCAGGCATTACGCCGCCTTTGGGGATGTGGCACGTCCGATTTTTGACTTGATCGAACTCAATGGCGCAGGGCTGAACGCCATGGTGCTTGCGTCCGGTGCTCAGGTCTCAAGTCTGTTGGTGCCGGGAGCGTTGCCTGAGCAGGCGCCTCGGGTAAGACAACGGCTGGCCAGTGCCCGGGGGCAGTCGTTGGTCAACAATGCGGCGCTGGGCAGTTCATTGCTGGAACTGGACGCGCACTGGTGGGGTGGGCAGATCGCGCAGGCGACACGGCAGTTGCAGGAGCAACACGGGCTGGCGTCGGATTCTGTTGTGTTGTTCGAGACACTGGAGATAACCCCAACGGGGGAATACACAATCAGTCTGGTCAACACCGATGCCGGGCAGACCATTGAGCGTGTCACCACCAGCGATCACCGGTTCCTGAGAATTAAAAACTTCCTCTCCGAAACCTTCCATTCATTGGCCGCTCGCCCGCGTGCGCCGGTCAATCCGCTCGATCCGACGGACGCCGGCAGCGTTCATACGCTCAATGCCGGTTTCACCATACAGGCCCTGATGAATGCGCTGCGACATCACGAGGGCGCGGCCAGCGGTGGTGACAAGGCCCTGACCACCGCCATTCGCCTGCATGCCTACGTGAACTATGCCCAGTTGGCCCATGGCAACGTAGTGGACGTTATTGGTGTGATCAAACTGGTCCGCCAGGCACTGGACGATGAAAAGCTGATCGCCAGGACCAGCGCGCCGTTTGTGCGAAGGGCGTTGGGGCATATCGCCAATGAAGGGGTCGGTACGGTATTGGGGATGGTGAATGTCGGGTTTGATATTTATCAGCTAAGCCACGCCACCAATGAGATTGAAAAGGCGCAGTTCGGGACGCAGTTGGCCTTCGACTCCGCGAGTGTGGTGTTGGGCGTAGCGGGTCTGGGGGCAGCCCTGGCTGGCGCGGGTACGGTGGCCGCGGTGCTGGGGGGCGCCGGGGTGATTTTTGGCGGAGTGGCAGTGGGCGTTACTGCGCTGGCCGAAGGTTTTGCGACGATTGCGGAGGAAGCCAAGGAGGTCGCGCTGTTTTTTGCTGGGCTTGAAAAGGCGTATGTACAAGGCGGCTATTACCTGGACAAGGCGTTGAATGCCTGGATTGCGCAGCCCTTGCTGGTGTTTGCCGATTTGGATTTGCGCGCATCCACCGTCCATTTCGACAGCCCGAAACTGTTCCCGCTTCGGAACCATTTCGGGGTCCCGGATTACGATGTGAATTACGAACGAGCCATCGATATTCGTCAGGGACTTGAGTTGCCGGACTCGGCGAATTTCTCACCACAGGCAGGACAGACCATCGTTCTGCCCTGCCGACCGAAGACCTGGTACGGCTACGAATACAAGGCGCTGCCGTTTGTCACGTTTCGTCATGCCGGCGGGTTCGACACGGCACGTCGACTGGAGAAAAAGAACGCACAGGGGCAATGGCAGTTTCTGTTTTCGTTCTATTCGTTTCCCAGCGATTACGTGGTCAACCGGCTGTACCCGGTCTACAAATCAACGGTATTCAACGTTCGTCTCGATAACATCGAGCGATCACTGGCGGTACCTGCGCTGCCGAAGATGTGGCACGGGCTGGTGTCCTACCGGGTAGAAGGCGCAGGAGCTCAATGTTCCGTGCTGCTCAATCCCGGGGTGAGCCTTGAACTCGTCGCACCCGGTCACATTGCCATGCAATGGATGCTGCTGGCTCCATGGCTGGTGGAGGCAGACATCCGGATAGAAGCCGGGGGGCGCCTTGTCTCGGGGACATTGGATGTGACGTTCAGTGGCAGTGGCGTTCACCATGTGTTGCTCAAGCTGTCGAAAAACAAAATCGTGCTCGTTGATCTTGTTGCCTGCAAGCTTGAAGTGGTCGAAGAAGAGGCCAGTCCGGCCCTCGGGGAACAAGCGTTGCTGGATCACTTCAAGACACTGACCCATGAACATCGCCTCGCCGCGTCTTACACCCCTGTTCGCAACTTCGTGGTGCCGTTCGAAAAACCGGACGAACCCAGGACAGTAACCGCGTATTACGACTCGGCGCTGGATCGTTTTCTGTACATCCGCGACTCGCATGTCCTGATGTCGGATGAGGTGAGATTGGGCGCGGTGGTGGAGGGTTCGGCTTACTTCTATCACCCCGAGACTTTCTATGTCTGGCAGGTCGATGCGATCACCGGCACGCTGGTTCAGCGCTATCGTTTGCTTTTTAGAGATAGCATGGCGATTGTCCGCTTCGAGGCTGTGACCAATGGCGGCATTCAGATCGTGCAGCAGCTCCCTGGAAAGGACGGCCAGCGCGATGAACTGACCTATGTGATCCATGACCGGGCCGTGCTGCTCAGCTCGATCACCCGCGGTCAGGATCCTGCGTTGCAGGTCGTTTTGGAGGCTGACACGCTGAAGGACTGGAAGCAGGTGCTGGGCGACTATGTGTTGCTGGCAGAGTCCGCCAATTCAGTGAACTGGCGTCCCGGTGCACTGGTTTCGATTTGTTGGCAGATCGATGCCGAGTCGCGGGATCTGGTCTGGGTGCGCAGCAGTGATGGGTTGATTATTCGTGCACCTGCCAGGCGTCACCATGCGCGGGGATGGGCAGACTCGATCAAGGCCTTGAATGATCTTGTGCTCATTGCTCCCGCCGGTGTCGAGGGCGACGTGTTCGTTACCTACGACAAACTTCACCAACGCCTCATGTGTCAGCAAAGGTCGATGGTGGAGGGTCGCGCACAATGGGCGTCCAGCAACATCTCCCCCCCTGGGCTGAAAAATGTTGTCGCCGTTGAGCGGGACTATCTCGTCCTGACCGACTCTGGTCTGTTCTTTAACATTATGCCGGACGGGAATCTGAGACTCGGCGGGCTGACCGAGCACTGGTTCAAGGGAAAAACCCAATGGTGGTCGGCGCTGGAAACGGTTGCGGTGCAATACCCGGTGTCGAGTTTTGCCATCCTGGGTTTGACCGGTTTCAAGGGAGATGCCTTGTGCGCCTGGTACCTGGATGGTCGGCTGCTGCTCGCTGAAATGGGGCGCGGTAAAGAAGTACGGTTGCTGAGTCTTACTCCAGACAATCAGGCCACCTGGCTGTTTGATCTTTCAACCGGCAAGATTGTCCGTCAGGGTTTTATCGATCCAGACCGCTTGAGCACGGCATTTGCCCAGGGAACGAAACTGTTACTGGCTGAGGCATTGCCAGCCCTGACGCAGGAATGGGCGAGCTGGACCTTTAGCGACGTAACAGAGGAAGGCTCTGGCCTGAGGGCAACGACGCTTGAAGGTGTGGAGGTGGATTTACAGTACAACGAACCGGTACGGATTACGGGCGTTAACAGCCATTGGGTCGCTGCATTGGAAGTTGAGTTGAGTGAGGGCCTGGCGGTGCTGGCGAACGAACATCGATGCGCCGATTTTCTGTCCGTCAAAGACCCTGACTACCAACAATGGTACGTGGTCCGGACCGGACGGTTGATCCGAATTCCGAAGACCGCTATTGCTGCGCCATTCACGCTCGTCGGCACCCAGCATCAAACCAATGTGATGCTGCATGACCGCAGGGACGGTTTTTTGCACACCTATCCGCAAAACAACAGGGTCGGGCCGCTCGACTATGTCCAGCGAAACGCCGAAGTACTGGTGGTCGAGGGGGCGAAAACGCGTACGGACCTGCTCCCGTTGATTGCCGATAATGTCAGCATCCTGGTGCTCAAACTGGGTCAAGGTTCAACGACCTGTCGGCTTACCAGAGCCGCATGGTTGAAACTTGAATCGGTCATTGTCGATTGCCGCTATGCACTCGATCACCCGCCTTCGGTTCCGGGAAAACTGATCTGGGATATCGTGGTCGCGGATCAGTTGTGGGCGAGCCGGGTCGATGAACACTTGGTGATTGTGGATGCGGACAGCGGACACAGTTTGATCTTTCGCGACGTATTCTCGACCGATGTCGTTTTGCAACGGAACGTATTTCTGACGATGAGCGGCTATCACTCCTTAGCGGTGTCAACACTGGTGAGTGCCCTTGTTGCCAGGAAAGGCAGCACGAGTAGTGTGTTGCTCAAAGACATTTTGCCCACCGCAATAGTTGAAAAAATAGAAGATTGAGTTCTGACAGCCATCGATGGCGAGGACAGGCAGTTCGCCGCGCTAATGACGAAGGTGGGCGTCACGGAACCAGATAGCCCTTCACCCCGGTAAAGATGATCTGCGCCGCCAATGCGCAGACGAACAACCCCATCAACCGGCTGACGATCTGCAAGCCCTGGTCACCGAGAATGTGCTCGATGCGGTTGGACAGATAAAGCACTATGCCGACCGTAAAACTGGCCAGGGCAATACTGAGAATGGCCGTGAGTTTGTCGTCCCAATGAGGCTGGCTCACGCCCATCACCAGCAAGGCGCCGATGGTGCCGGGGCCGACCGTCAGGGGAATGGTCAGCGGGACGATGGTCACGTCCTGCTGCACGTTGTCGGTCTGCACCGCAGACTTGCCTTGGGCCATGCCCAGCGCCGAGATGAACAACACACTGCCGGCGCCGATGCGGAAGGCGTCCACGGTGATGCCGAAGACACTGAAAATCACTCGCCCGAACAGGTACAGCAAGACGCTGGAGACCAGGGTGGCAGTCGCCACTTTCCAGGCCAGGCGACGTTGTTCCTTGCGCGAATAACCGCGGGTCAGACTGATGAAGCAGGACAGTACGAAGAACGGGCTGTAGAGCACCAGCATCTTCAGGTAAACGCTGAACAACACGTGGAGCATGGTCGAAGCCCGCGGCGATTGAAATTGAAGTGGAGTCTATCAGGCGCCGGGCAGTCTGTCGGCTTGCAGTCATGGGCCGGTTGCAAGTGCCAAAGTCCTCGTTATGTTAATAGTGGCTTAGTTGTTTGTTTGTTTGTTTGTTTGTTAGTGGGTGGTTGGCTTGTCGGGATAATAATAAATTACATTATTTGAAGTTACAGTTGTGTGCTTGTTCGTTTTTTATAAGTTGCGTAAGTTTGTCGCTCGGGCCCATGGAGGGCCTTAATTAAATAAAAGGAAATTGAAATGAACATTGAGTCTAATCCGGTTGTAACTCTGTCTGACCGTCTTGAGCGTTTGAATGCTTATGATGCAGCACCTGAGAATGTTGTTATCGCTCCACGGGGTATGGCGATCAAATCTGTGCAGATTAATACCGATATCGAACAGCCGGACCGTGCATCGATTGTAGGTGACGGTGTGCTGTCTTTTGTGTCGGGGATGTCCGAACAAAACAAGACCGACATTCAACACACTTATCTGTTTGCCTCGTTAGTGGCGAACAAAAAGTATCCGCGTGATGATCAAGGCAAGGAGTGGTATCAGTACTTCCTGCAAGTCATGCAGGATGCGGGCTGGACCATTCTGCAGAAGTATTACGACACCGTTGCGGCCTCGGGCAAGAGCTTCAAAATGGATCAACTGGTCCTGAAGGTTTTGGGCTCCGCCGTTGCCGCCGCCGCTGTACCTGGTCCGACCTCGGCGCTGATGTTGAAAGTTGCCGGCGATGCGCTGGCTGCACTGCAAGCCAGTGATAAACCGCTTCAGGTCTTCGACCAGAACATCAAGGATTCCGGTACGGGTGGTTTTGGTGTGGCGTCCTGCATCGAGAGTCAACACGGTGAAGTCATCCTGGCTCTGGGCGCGGTGCGCTTCATCAAACATGTTAACCAGACCAAAGTCCTGTTTGTTGATTGGGATGCCAGTTCGGTTGATCTGTACAAAGGCGAGAGCCATATGACCATGGTGCCATCCATTGTTGCGCGTACTCGTGCCACTATCATCGCGAAGTTAGGTGATCGTGCACTGACTAAAATCGACGAATACGAACTCTGATCACGGGTGATCGCTTGGCGACTGCGTAGCAGTCGCCATTCTTGAATGGATCAGGAGAATGTGATGGACAATCAGTATTCAGTTTTTATTGATGCAGGTGCCGTTGTATTACTGTCCTCTACGCTATTGGCGCAGGAGAGGCAGGATGTATTGAATTCGGTATTGTTTGCGCAGTTAGTGGCTAACAAGAAATACCCGGAGTTCGCCCGTGCTGGCGGGTGGTATGAGACATATCTGGGGGTGTTAAAAGACAGTTGGTTGCAGAGGTCTGTTGCGTGGGACAGTTTCGCCGTTGACGACGCGTCGAAACGCGCCATGGTCAATTGGGTTGAGAATCGGTTGGAAGCGCCATCGGCTCGCACCACGATTGCCCATGTCATGCGTGCCTTTGACGATATTGTCCACTTGCCTGATACCCACCCGGTGATTGAGCGGCTGCGGGAGCAAACACTCAGGCCAGAAAATGACAAGGATGGGGACTCTCCAGCGAGTTGTAACGTCAGGTTGCAGATCATCGTGGCCCGACAAGGGTTGTTGATGGACAGTCTTTTTGTAGAGTTTAAAACTACTGTACAAGGGGCGAGCGATCCCTTGGGCCATCTTTTTTCTACCGAACATGTGGAGGGTAATATCTATCTAAGGTGGTTTAATGCCAACTTGTCGCCTGTACTTTATGGCTCCATTCGTGAAGCCGTGGTAAGGAAACTGGGGGGCAAGGCCGCGAATAATATCCTTGCCGTTGACGTCCAAGCGGGCGAAGTGCCGTTAACGCCAGAAGTGTCTTTATGAGTATTCTGAGCGCTCGGCAGGCCGTCACTCAGACCATCAACGATGGCACCTCTCCAGGCGCAGCAGTGGTTTCAGTGAGGGTCTGTCTCCCCAAGACAGGGAAGATATCTACCTGAGCAATCTGTATGCGCAACTCGCCACCCGTTCGGCATACGAGGACGGGTTGGTAGGTAACTGGTTCGATTACTATAAAAACAAACTCAAGTTTCTGGGTTGGGATACCACGCGTCCTGTCACTCCTGCACAGGCAAGGGGAGGACAGATGGCGGATAGCGTGTCGCGGCAACTATCAGACTCGGCGGGCGACCGCTTTTCGCGCCCGGCAAGTCAGGCGTTAGCCGCTCTGAAGCGTAACAGCACAGCGCTTGAGGTATTTGAAAGGACCAGTCTGCTACGTGAGAAGGGGATTTTCCAGATGATCCCCTATGCGCTGAAATCGCCCGGGAAAGTCGAAATAGCCCTGTATCACAAGTAGTTCAACACTCGCCCACGGGTCTCGAAGTTCTTGTTCTGGCCAATGGAGGAAATCGTTGAAACCAGCCAGGAAGAAATGGCGATCATTACTTTCAGCACGTTTCACTACGCAACGTTCAGAAAGAAAGTTGCTGCTGCAGTTGTCGCCGAAACGACTCGTCATTTACATGCGCTGGAGTTATGAGCGGCGTTTCGAGCGCCTGATTATTGCAACGTCGAGGCTCAGGACGTTTGAGTCGCTGCCCGGATCTGCTGATCACGCTGGGCCACCCAATGCTCGATCAGGTCACGCAGTTGCGACAGCTCGACCGGTTTGGCCATATGCCCGTCCATACCGGCCTGGCGTGCACGTTCTTTGTGCTCGGCGAGGATGTGCGCAGTCAACGCCACCACCGGCGTGCGAGTCCGCTGATTACCGACTTCCCAGGCACGCAATTGCTGAGTTGCGGAGAAGCCGTCGAGGATCGGCATTTCGCAGTCCATCAGGACCAGGTCATAACGCTGGGCTTTCATCGCCTGCAAGGCTTCTTCGCCATTGCTGGCGGTATCCGGTTGCAGGTTGAGCTTGCCTAGCATGCCGCGAATCACTTTGGTCGAGATGCTGTTGTCTTCGGCCACCAGGATGCGGAAATCGCTTGGCACCTTCACCGGTAAGGTCGGGCCGGTGGGCAGGTGCTGCGAGATGGAGAGGCCCTTGTTTCGCTGGTTCAGCTCGTCGGCCAACGTCGTCTTGAGGGTATAGCCGGCCACCGGTTTGGCGAGGATGCGTTTGATCCCCGAGTTGCGCGCGATGATCTTGCTGGGCGCATTGCTGATGCCGGTGAGCATGATCAGCAGGATGTCGTGGTTCAGGCTCGGGTCTTCCTTGATCTTGGCCGCCAGTTGCATGCCGGTCATGCCAGGCATGTTCTGGTCCAGCAGGACCACGTCGAAGTAATCGCGCAAGTGAGCCTTGGTCCGCAGCAGCGCCAGCGCTTCCTTGCCGGACGCTACGGCACTGACATTCAGGCCCCAGGCGGTGCACTGTTGCACCAGCACTTTGCGACAGGTGTCGTTATCGTCCACCACCAATACCCGTGCACCCTGCAGGGGGCCATCAAGGTCAGACGTCGGATGTTCGAGGCGGTCAGGGTCCAGCGGCAGGGTCAGCCACAAGGTGCTGCCTTGGCTGGCGCCGCTCTTGATCCCGAACTCCCCGTGCATCAAGCGAATCAGCTGACGGGCAATCACCAGCCCCAGATTGCCTCCCAAGCGGGTGGCCGAAAGGAAGTGCTTGCTGTGCAGTTCGGCGTGCATCAATGCGTCGCGCTCTTCGGCGTCCATCGGCTCACCGCTGTCCTGCACGGCAATGCGCAAGCGCGGTTTGGCACTGCGTTCATCGAGGGCGACGACGATCAGGATTTCGCCTTCGTCGGTTTTTTTCAGGGCGTTTTCCAGCAGGCTCAGCAGGGTTTGACGCAGGCGAGTCGGGTCACCGCTGATGACGCGCGGCACTTGCGGCTGGATAAAGCTGATCAGCTCGACGTTCTGCTGTTCGGCCTTGGCGCGGAAGATGCTCAGGCAGTCTTCGATCAGTGCGTTGAGGTCGAACTGCACATCGTCCAGTTCGATCTGCCCGGATTCGAGCTTGGAGATATCGAGAATCTCGTTGATAAGTGTCAGCAGTTCGTTGCCGGCACTGTGGATGGTCTGTACATAGTCGCGCTGCTTGACCGAGAGCGGCGTGCCCAGCAGCAGCTCGGTCATGCCCAGTACGCCATTCATCGGGGTGCGGATTTCGTGGCTGATTTTTGCCAGGAATTCGGCCTTGGCGTTGATCTCGGCGTTGCTGGCAGCCAGGTCGCGGCTGACGCTGAAACGGTCTTCGGTGATGCTGCGCTGACGTTCGCTCAAGGCAATGCTCATCAACACGCCGCTGATGCAGATTAACCCCAGCAGCGTCATGATCAAGCCTTGCGGTGCGACCAGGGTCAATCCCAGCAGTGCCGGCAACATGATCAGAGTGCCAATGTTGAACACCACCATCGCCGCGACGAACAGGCGCGCCGGGCGATAACCTTTTTGCCAGTGATAGGCGCTGACGAACAACATGCTCAGACCTGCCAGAGCGACCAGGGCGTAGGTCATGATGTTCAGCGGCAGCGTGTTGACGAACAACAGCAGCAAGCCGCAGACCACGATGAACAGAATGTCCCCCAGCAGCAGTTTGTTCAGCGGGTGCGGGCCGAGTGGGGCGAAGAAGCGATAGGCGAACATCAGGCCGCACGGCGCCGTCAGCAGCAAGGCGAGGTAGGCGCCGGGTGTCTGCACCGCGTGCCAGTTCGGCAGCCAGGGCCCTGCCAGATTCAGCAACAGCAACAGGCTGAGCATCAACAATGCTTCACATCCGGCCAGCCAGAAACTGCTGCGTGAGCGGGTATAGGCGTAGCGGACGAGGCTGTACAGGATCAACATCCCGAGGCAACCGAACAACAGTCCGTAGATCAGCGTCTGATTCTGATTGGCCGCGGTCATGACCGCTGACTGCAGGGTGATGTAAGGCCTCAACTGATGGTCGGAGACCAGTCGCAGGTAAACATCGAGAGGTTTTTCGTTTTGCGGCAGCGGCAACATGAAGTCGCTGCTGGGCAGTGGTCGTTCAGCCTGGGGCTGACCGGTGCCGGTGTTCAGTTGCTCGATCAGCGTGTCGCCGTCCAGCACATACAGATTGAAGTGCGACAGGTCGGGAGCGAACACCCGCAGCAACTGTTCATGCTTGCCGGGAGCGAGTCTGAAGCGCAGCCATAACGCGCCATCGGGTTCGGCGGCGGTGAGGCGGTCGAGTTCAATGGGGCTGAATTGATTGGTGTAGCGAGCGGAACGGATGTCGCTGAGCTGCAAGTCGCCCTGTTCGTCAAGCAATACCGCCCAGCCACTGCCTTGCGCGGCCTGGGCCGGGAGCATGCAGAGCAAGGTCAGCAGAGTGACGGTGAAACCTATGGCAATCCTGAGCCAGCGCACGGCGAAATCCCTTCGTAGGTTGATGCCAGAATATAACTATGCGCGGCGCCGGAATAGTCAGGCAAGGGCCCGAAGCCCTTGCCTGGCCGAAAGGCGCTCTTATTCCTGATTTTCGCCACGCTCGCGGGCAATGGCACGGTAGCCAATGTCCTTGCGATAGAAACAGCCTTCCCAGTCAATTTTGGCGGCCAGCTTGTAAGCCTGCTGCTGAGCGGCATCGACGCTGGCACCCATTGCCGTGGCGCAGAGTACCCGACCACCGGCCGTCACCACTTGACCGTCCTTGAGTGCAGTACCAGCGTGGAAGACTTTGCCTTCCAGTGCTGCAGCTGCATCGAGACCGTTGATGGCAACGCCTTTAGCGTAGTCACCAGGATAGCCGCCAGCGGCCAGCACAATGCCGACGCTCGGACGCGGATCCCATTGTGCTTCGACCTTGTCCAGGGCTTGCGCCAGCGCCGCTTCGACCAGCAACACCAGGCTCGACTGCAAACGCAGCATCACCGGTTGGGTCTCAGGGTCGCCGAAACGGCAGTTGAATTCGATGACTTTTGGGTTACCAGCCTTGTCGATCATCAGACCGGCGTACAGGAAACCCGTGTAAACGTTGCCTTCCTCGGCCATGCCGCGCACGGTCGGCCAGATCACCAGATCCATGACGCGCTTGTGCACTTCAGCGGTCACGACCGGGGCAGGGGAGTAGGCACCCATACCGCCAGTGTTTGGACCGGTGTCGCCGTCGCCGACGCGTTTGTGGTCCTGGCTGGTGGCCATCGGCAATACGTTCTTGCCGTCGACCATGACGATGAAGCTGGCTTCTTCGCCGTCCAGAAACTCTTCGATCACCACGCGCGAACCGGCATCGCCGAATGCGTTGCCGGCCAGCATGTCGCGCACGGCGTCTTCGGCTTCGGTCAACGTCATGGCAACGATCACGCCTTTACCGGCGGCCAGGCCATCGGCCTTGATCACGATCGGTGCGCCTTTTTCACGCAGATAAGCCAGGGCAGGCTCAATCTCGGTGAAGTTCTGGTAGTCGGCGGTCGGGATCTTGTGGCGCGCCAGGAAATCCTTGGTGAAGGCTTTCGAACCTTCCAGCTGAGCAGCGCCAGCGGTCGGGCCGAAGCAATCCAGGCCACGGGAGCGGAACAGATCGACGACACCAGCGACCAGCGGCACTTCCGGGCCGACGATGGTCAGTGAAACGTTTTTCTCGGCGAAGTCAGCAAGCTGTTCGAGTGCCAGCACGTCGATAGCGACGTTCTCGCACTTGGCTTCAATGGCGGTGCCGGCGTTGCCGGGCGCCACGAAAACTTTCTGCACGCGCGGATCCTGAGCCACTTTCCAGGCCAGGGCGTGTTCACGGCCACCGCTGCCAATGATCAAAACATTCATTTCAAAAACCTCGGATGACGCTAATTCTGTGGAGGGCGATCGTTCCCACGCTCTGCGTGGGAATGCCTCTGCGGACGCTCCGCGTCCGAGGGACGCGGAGCGTCCCGGGCTGCGTGCCCACGCAGAGCGTGGGTACGATCAAGCAAACAAATCAGTGACGGAAGTGGCGCATGCCAGTAAAGACCATGGCGATGCCAGCTTCATCAGCTGCTGCAATCACTTCGTTATCGCGCATCGAGCCGCCAGGCTGGATCACCGCAGTGATACCAACCTTGGCCGCGTTGTCGATACCGTCGCGGAACGGGAAGAATGCATCCGATGCCATGACCGCACCCTGAACCTGCAGACCAGCGTGTTCAGCCTTGATCGCAGCAATACGCGCGGAGTTCACACGGCTCATCTGGCCAGCGCCGACACCGATGGTCTGACGGTTCTTGGCGTAGACGATGGCGTTGGACTTAACGTACTTGGCGACTTTCCAGGCGAAGATCAGGTCGTGGATCTCTTGCTCGGTCGGGGCGCGCTTGGTCACGACTTTCAGGTCGTCGGCACCGATCATGCCGATGTCGCGGCTCTGCACCAGCAGACCACCGTTGACGCGTTTGTAGTCCCACGCAGCGGCGCGATCAGCCGACCACTCGCCGCAGGCCAGCAGGCGCACGTTGGCTTTGGCAGCCACGATGGCGCGAGCTTCTTCGCTGACGGACGGGGCGATGATCACTTCGACAAACTGACGCTCGACGATGGCCTTGGCGGTTTCAGCATCCAGTTCGCGGTTGAAGGCGATGATGCCGCCGAACGCCGACTCGGTGTCGGTGGCGTAGGCCAGTTCATAAGCCTGGCGGATACCGCCTTCGGCGTCCGGGCTCACGGCCACGCCGCACGGGTTGGCGTGCTTGACGATCACGCAAGCCGGTTTGACGAAGCTCTTCACGCATTCCAGCGCGGCATCAGTGTCGGCCACGTTGTTGTACGACAGCTCTTTGCCTTGCAACTGGGTCGCCGTGGCGATACCGACTTCGGCAGGCTTGGCTTCAACGTAGAACGCCGCGCTCTGGTGCGGGTTCTCGCCGTAGCGCATTTCCTGAGCCTTGACGAACTGGCTGTTGAAGGTGCGCGGGAACTCGCTGCGACCTTCGGTGCTGAGGGTGTCAGCCGCCTGGTTCACAGTGCCCATGTAGTTGGCGATCATGCCGTCATAGGCGGCAGTGTGTTCGAAGGCCTTGAGCATCAGGTCGAAACGCTGAGCGTAGGTCAGGCCGCCGGCCTTGAGGCTTTCGAGGACGCTGGCGTAGTCGCTGGCATTCACCACGATGGCCACGTCTTTGTGGTTCTTGGCTGCCGAACGGACCATGGTCGGGCCGCCGATATCGATGTTCTCGATCGCGGTCGGCAGGTCGCAGCCTGGCTTGTTGATGGTGGCTTCGAACGGGTACAGGTTGACCGCTACCAGGTCGATCGGCTTGATGCCGTGCTCGTTCATGATGGCGTCGTCGATACCGCGACGACCGAGGATCCCGCCGTGGATTTTCGGGTGCAGGGTTTTTACCCGGCCGTCCATCATTTCTGCGAAACCGGTGTAATCCGCGACTTCCACTGCGGCAACACCGTTGTCGCGCAGCAGCTTGAACGTTCCGCCGGTGGAGAGGATCTCGACGCCCAGGGCTTCAAGCTCTTTGGCGAATTCGAGGATCCCGGTCTTGTCGGAAACGCTGATCAAGGCGCGGCGGATCGGCAGGCGGGTAGTCTGGTCGGTCATTTCAATTTCCATCAAAAGCAAAGGAGTCAGCAAAAAAGGCGACCGTTTTTACGCGGGCGCCTTTCTGGTTTGATTGAATGCTTACAGCAAATCGTACTGCTTGAGTTTCTTGCGCAGCGTGCCTCGGTTCAGTCCGAGCAGCTCGCTGGCCTTGGTCTGGTTGCCCTTGACGTAGTTCATCACGCACTCGAGCAGGGGCGCCTCGACTTCGGAGAGCACCAGGTTGTACACATCCGTGACGGCAGCGCCCTCAAGGTGGGCGAAATAATTGTGCAGCGCCTTCTCGACACTCCCGCGAAGGGTCTGACCTTCTTCGCTCGGAGTATTGAGGTGCTGTTTCAAATTCACGTTGTCGCTCACGGGTGTTGTTCCACTCACTAAAGTCTCGGTCATCATCGTCATGCGGCCACCCCTTCTCCGTCCCCTGTCAGGCTCTTGTAACGTTCGGCGAAGAAGCCCCGAACGTTGGCGCATTGTGCTTCCGTATCTTCCAAACGATTGAAGTGGGCGCGAAACTCCCTGGCGCCCGGCAAGGTTGCGAGATACCAGCCCACATGCTTTCGAGCAATGCGTACGCCCATGACGTCTCCATAGAAGACGTGCAGCGCAGCCAGATGCTCTAGCAGAATGCGTTCCACCTCGATCAGTTCCAGTGCCGGGAGTTTCTCGCCGGTACGCAGAAAATGATCGATCTCACGAAAAATCCACGGCCGCCCTTGGGCGGCCCGGCCTACCAGCAGGCCATCGGCACCGGTCGCATCGAGCACGTACCGGGCCTTCTCTGGCGAATCGATATCGCCATTGGCAAAGACCGGAATCGACACGGCCTGCTTGATTGCGGCAATGGTGTCGTACTCGGCTTCGCCGGTGTACAGATCGGCACGGGTGCGGCCATGGACTGCCAGCGCCGTTATGCCTGCCTGCTCGGCGATCTTCGCCACGGTCAGGCCGTTTTTGTTGTCCCGGTCCCAGCCGGTACGGATCTTCAGGGTCACCGGCACATCAACTGCAGCCACTACGGCCTGCAGGATCTCGGTCACCAGTGCTTCATCCTTCAACAGCGCGGACCCGGCGGCCTTGTTGCAGACCTTTTTCGCCGGACAGCCCATGTTGATATCAATAATCTGTGCGCCCAGTTCAACGTTGGCCCGGGCCGCATCCGCCAGCATTTGTGCATCACCACCGGCGATCTGTACCGAGCGGGGCTCGGGATCACCTTCGTGGATCATGCGCATCCGCGATTTGCGGGTGTTCCACAAGCTCATGTCGCTGGTGACCATTTCCGAGACTACAAGTCCTGCGCCCAGTCGCTTGCACAGCTGACGAAAGGGTTGGTCTGTGACTCCCGCCATCGGGGCGAGAATCAAGCCGTTGTGCAATGTGTAAGGACCGATGCGTACCGCCGACATAGGACTTCCCTGTTGTGGGGTCGGATCATGAGAGTTCGAAAAAGGGTTGGCATGATACCCGCTCTCGATGACTGGATAAAGGCTGAATTGAACAAAATCTGAACAGTTATTCTGTTATCGCCAGCGGTTTGGTGTGAGCGGCCAAAGTCAGAAATATGCCGTCAAAGCCGTAACACTGAACCGTTTCACTCGGGCGAATGGAAGCTCAGGCTGTAATTCACCGCTTTGGAGCCTGGATCGAGGATATCCAGTGCGATGTGGATCGGCGTTTGCGGAGGCATTTCCGCCATCCCTTCGAGATCGCCGTTGAGGTACTCGCCGGGCTTGAAGCGACGGCTGGCGATCAGGTGGCCGTTGAGGTCGGCAAAACGCAACTCCAGCAGCGGGAAAGGCTGGGAGAAGGGCGCGCGGTTGTAGATGATCGCGTCGACCACCAGTGCACCGTTGAAGTCCGGGTGACTGCGGACCACCAGGTTGCTGCTTTTGATTTTGGCGATGTCGACTTTGGATGGCACGGTGCAGCCGATTTGCGGACACACTTGCTGGAACCACGGACGGTACTGGTCCTGACGCGCCAGTTCATCGAAATGGTAGGCGATGTACTGACCGGCGAGCGCGGCGGCGCCGAGCAGGATCAGCAGCAGCCAGAAAAATCGGCGACCCCAGGGTGAGCGGCGCTTTTGCCAGTCCAGCTGCAGCGGGTCATCGGTCAGCTCTTGCAGGGCTTCGGCGCGGACAGCCGGCTCACGCTTTTTGCGCTGAGGCTGGATCGAGGGCCGATCGTCGTCGATATCATCGGTCGCCGACAGGCGTTCGTGATGCATCGGTGCGTCGAGCGGGTCGTGCAGTCGCAGCTGTGGCGGCAGATGTTCGTCGTCCAGTTCCACCGGTTCCAGGGACAGCGAAGGTTCGGTGCGCGAGTATTTGCTCGGATCGAGTTCCAGCTCCGGCAAGTCGGCTTCAGTGGTCTGCGCACGATCGGCAGCCGATTCGCTGAACAGGCTGTCGGGCCACGGCGCTTCTTCGTGCTCGACGGTATCCCGGCTGGCACTCAGATTGTCTTCGCGGGGCCGGCCGAATTCCGTGGTCGGCTGGATCTCCCGTTGTTCGAGGCGAGCGAGCTCTTCGTCCAGGTCCAGACTGTCCAGATCCAGCTCGGCCGCGGTCCATTGCTTTTGGCTGATGGCTCGCGGCTCCGGCGGTTCGACGATGACCGGGGCAGCCGGCGTGATCGCGTCCTTGCCGGACCGTTGCTCAAGTAGCTGCTGGGCGGCGTTGAACACCTGCAAGCACGAGCCGCAACGAACCACTCCGCGGGCCACGCTCAATTGAGCATGGCTGACGCGGAAGCTGGTTTGGCAATGCGGGCACTGAGTGACGAAGCTGTCGGTCATGCGGCAATCCGGTTTATGCAGGCGTTCATTCTAGCGCCGACGGCCAGTGATGCGCACCCAGCCATCGCGATTGGCGATCGGGTCCAGATCGAAGTCCTGAGCGTAAGCCTTGGCGACTTCTTCACCTTGCTCGGCGAGGATGCCCGACAGTGCCAGACGACCACCGGATTTGACCAGGCTGGACAATTGCGGCGCCAGGGAAACCAGCGGGCCGGCCAGGATGTTGGCGACCAGCACGTCGGCCTGAACCTGCGGCAGATCTTGCGGCAGATACAGCGGGAACAGTTCGTCGGCGATGTTGTTGCGCCCGGCGTTATCGCGGGAGGCTTCCAGGGCTTGCACGTCGATATCGGTACCGACGGCTTCCTTGGCGCCCAGCAGAAGGGCGGCAATTGCCAGGATCCCCGAGCCGCAGCCGAAGTCCAATACGTTGCAGTCCTTCAGGTCCTGGCCGTCGAGCCATTCCAGGCATAGCGCGGTGGTCGGGTGAGTGCCGGTGCCGAACGCCAGGCCCGGGTCCAGCAGCAGATTGACCGCGTCAGGCTCGGGAGCTGCGTGCCAGCTCGGCACAATCCACAGGCGCTGGCCGAAACGCATTGGCTGGAAACCGTCCATCCAGCTGCGTTCCCAGTCCTGGTCTTCGATGACTTCGCTGTGATGCTCGGGCAGCGGACTGCCGGTCAGCAACTCAAGGTGGGCCAGCACGGTGGCGGCTTCGGTGCCACCTTCGAACAGGGCCAGCAAGTGCGTGTGCGACCACAGCGGCGTGGTGTTGAGTTCCGGCTCGAAGATCGGCTGATCTTCGGCGTCCATGAAGGTCACCGATACGGCGCCCACTTCAAGGAAAGCGTCTTCGTAGGTTTCGGCTTGTTCTGGGCTGATGGCGAGACGGACTTGCAGCCAAGGCATGGCGGGCACCTTTGAAAAATATTGATTGCAGCCTAGCGGGCTGCGAGAAGCGCGCAAGTTTACGCGAGCGCGGGGCAGAAGACGACAGGACCGACATGTGTATGCTTTTCGTAGGAGCATGGCTTGCCCGCGATTCAGGCGACGCGGTCTCTCAGGTAGACCGTATCATCGTTCATCGCGGGCAAGCCTTGCTCCTACAGAAACAACAAAGCCGCTCGAAAGCGGCTTTGTTGGTCTGGATCACATATTAGTGCTGATTCCCTGCATTGTTGGCTGTGAGCCATTGCAGGCCTTTGTTCGTCAGACGATAGCGTTGCAGGCGGCTGTTGGGGCGTTCAGGCAGCGTCATTTCAAGCACCCCGGCGGCCATGGCCGGCAGTATGTAAGCCTTACGGAAATGGTCGGCGTTTTTCAGGCCCATAGTGGTCTGAAGTTCCAGCCTGCTCATGTTGCCTTCAATGGCCCTCAGCACCGAAGCGACTTCCATGCTGACTTCCATGGTTGTTGCTTCTGCTCTCTGTGACTGAGGGTGCGCTGGAAGCCGTACGACATACGAAATCCGATCATCGTCGGTTTCAAATAGTGGCGCAGGTGAGCCATTGCCCGCCATGACCTTGAGGATTTTCGGGATGCCTGTCGAGCGGCCTTCGGTCAGATTCAGTTCTTTCAGGAGCTCACCAATTCGCCGGTTACGGTAGCGGCGGCTCACGGCGCGGCCTATTCGCAGGTCCTCCATTCGAATCGAGCGGTCTGGCCCCGGAAAGCTCAGAATCACCAATTCTTCCTGGCTGATGCGGACCTCAATCGGTTCGCGTTCTTCATAGGACCGGTGATAAACGGCATTGACCAGCGCCTCTTCAATAGCAGCGAAGGGGAAGTTCCAGATCCGTGTAGCTTCGGCGCGGTCTGCATGCTTGATCACTGTTTCATGCAGGTAATTGCGCTGGATATAAGCCAGTGATTCGCGGGTTATGGTTGCCAGTGGTCCCTTGAAGATCTTTTCGTCAAGGCGATCACCGCCAGCACCCTCCGGAAACCACAGCACATCAATCTGTGTGCCGGGGAAGAATCGCTCTGGGGCTGGGCTAAAGAACATCAGGCCTGCATTTTTAGGCCATGGCGACTCGGTCGGGCCGCCCACGACGTTCATTTGTCGCCCTAGCGCTTCGGTAGACAGAGCTGCTGCATCCTCGGCCAGGGCACTGCCCACTTCTTGCAGAAAGCTTTGCATTAGAGGTTTGGACAGATCACTGACACGAGCACCCAAATTGAAGCGGTCATCAAAAGGTACCTTGGCAGTAAGGCTCAAGAGTTCCTGTTCGGTTTCGCCCTTGGCTTCCACCGTGCTGCTGTAGCGACGGATGTAGTAGTGCAAGCTTCTGTGTTTGGCTGTCACTGCGGCCGGAGCTTTATAGGGACGATTTTGCCCGCCGGGCGCCCATAGCACGATCAACTTGCGACCTTCGACCTCTTCCATGCTCAACACTGGAAAGTAAGCAGGCTGAATTGATTGGCAAGCCGCTAGCAGTTCGAGCTGGATCTTGTCGAGCACCTGATCGGAAAGTCCCTGTGGAGGAAAGATCGGCTGACCATTGGCATCGCAATCCTGCCCAATCACAACGTAACCACCGCCCAGGTTTTCGAAGTCGTTGGCGAAAGCGCAGAGCGTGCGAATGATCGGATCAGGATTCCAGCCTGATTTGTATTCGATTCGCTCACCCTCGACTGCGCCTCTGGCGCAGGAGATCGTTGAGATTGATGGGCAGTTTTTCAGGCATGGGCTGGCTCTGGTTCGTCGGCGTTGCGCTGATAAGAGGGCGATTATAGCCAGCCCGGACAAACCAGTGCCTGCCAGATTAGCCCTCGCTGGGACGGATGAAACCACCAGAAACAACAAAGCCGCTCGAAAGCGGCTTTGTTGGTATGGATCACAGCTTAATGCTTTTCGCCAGCCAGCTTGTGTTCCAGGTAGTGGATGTTGATTCCACCTTTGCAGAAGCCTTCATCACGGACCAGATCGCGGTGCAGCGGGATGTTGGTCTTGATCCCGTCGACAACGATTTCGTCCAGCGCATTGCGCATGCGCGCCAACGCTTCGTCACGGGTTGCGCCGTAGGTGATCAGCTTGCCGATCAACGAATCGTAGTTCGGCGGAACGGCATAGCCACTGTACAGGTGCGAATCGACGCGAACGCCGTTGCCGCCTGGTGCGTGGAAATGCTTGACCGTGCCTGGGCTCGGCATGAAGGTTTTCGGGTCTTCGGCGTTGATTCGGCATTCCAGTGCATGACCGCGGATAACCACGTCTTCCTGGGTGTACGACAGCTTGTTGCCAGCGGCGATGCTGAGCATCTCCTTGACGATGTCGATGCCGGTGACCATTTCAGATACCGGGTGCTCAACCTGAACGCGGGTGTTCATTTCGATGAAATAGAACGCGCCGTTCTCGTACAGGAACTCGAAAGTACCCGCGCCACGGTAGTTGATGTCGATGCAAGCCTTGACGCAGCGTGCGAGGACTTCAGCCCGTGCCTTCTCGTCGATGCCCGGTGCCGGCGCTTCTTCGAGAACCTTCTGGTGACGACGTTGCAGCGAGCAATCGCGGTCGCCCAGATGGATGGCGTGACCCTGGCCGTCGGAAAGTACCTGAACTTCCACGTGACGTGGGTTGGTCAGGAATTTTTCCAGATAGACCATCGGGTTGCCGAACGCTGCGCCCGCTTCGGTGCGGGTCAGTTTGGCGAAGGAGATCAGGTCTTCTTCTTTATGCACAACGCGCATGCCGCGACCACCACCGCCGCCAGCGGCTTTGATGATCACCGGGTAACCGACTTCGCGACCGATGCGCAGAGCGGTTTCTTCGTCTTCAGGCAGTGGGCCGTCGGAACCCGGAACGGTTGGAACGCCCGCTGCGATCATGGCGTGCTTGGCCGATACCTTGTCGCCCATCAGGCGAATGGTGTCGGCTTTCGGGCCAATGAAGGCGAAGCCGGAGTTCTCGACCTGTTCAGCGAAATCAGCGTTTTCCGCAAGGAAACCGTAGCCTGGGTGAATGGCGGTAGCGCCAGTCACTTCAGCCGCGGCGATGATTGCCGGGATGTGCAGGTAAGAATGCGCGGCCGAGGCCGGGCCGATGCAGACGGATTCGTCTGCCAGACCCAGGTGCATCAGCTCTTTGTCAGCCTTGGAGTAAACGGCGACAGTCTTGATGCCCATCTCTTTGCAGGCACGCAGAATCCGCAGGGCGATCTCACCGCGGTTGGCGATCAGAACTTTTTCCAACTTCGCAGTCATCAAAGTCTCTCCGCGGTTCAAACGATGGTGAACAGCGGTTGGTCGTACTCAACCGGCTGGCCGTCTTCGACGAGGATAGATTCGATCACACCGCTGGATTCAGCTTCGATGTGGTTCATCATCTTCATGGCTTCGACGATGCACAGGGTGTCGCCTTTCTTCACGGTCTGGCCGACTTCAACGAAGGACGGCGAGGATGGCGAAGACTTGCGATAGAAGGTGCCGACCATAGGCGAACGGGCAACGTTACCGTTCAGAACTGGCGCGGCCGGAGCAGCAGGTGCGGCGGCAGCAACCGGGGTAGCAGCAACAGGCGCAGGCGCCGGAGCATGCATTGGAGCCGGTGCGTAGTACTGCTGAGCCGGGGTCTTGCTGTGACGGCTGATGCGTACGGACTCTTCGCCTTCCTTGATCTCGAGCTCGTCGATGCCGGACTCTTCCAGCAGTTCGATCAGTTTCTTAACTTTACGGATATCCATGAATCATCAACTCCCAAGGGTCGGTCAGGGGCGTATAGCTTGTTGTTCAAGCTGTTCCAGGGCGGCCTCCAGGGCCAGTCGATAACCGCTGGCGCCAAGGCCGCAGATCACTCCCACCGCTACGTCGGAGAAGTAAGAGTGATGGCGGAAAGGTTCGCGTTTGTGCACGTTAGACAAATGCACTTCGATGAATGGGATGCTCACCGCCAGCAGCGCGTCACGTAATGCGACACTTGTGTGCGTAAAAGCTGCTGGGTTGATCAGAATGAAGTCCACACCTTCGCTGCGGGCAGCGTGGATGCGGTCGATCAATTCGTACTCGGCGTTGCTTTGCAGGTGCAGCAAATGGTGGCCGGCTTCACGGGCACGGCGTTCCAGGTCCTGGTTGATCTGCGCCAGTGTCGTAGCGCCGTAGGTGCCCGGTTCACGGGTGCCGAGCATGTTCAGGTTGGGTCCGTGCAGAACCAGTAGCGTCGCCATCTGCTGTTCCTTGTTATCTGTGTGCAATTGTCAGAACCCGGCGACTATGCCGCAAAGCCTTTGTGACTGTCCAGTTCTATGCAATAGCCAGCACGATGGCCGATGTTTGCGCGAAATATGTGACCGGGTTATTAAATCCGGTCATTTGCTTTCGCAACACGTTCGGCGAAGTCGGTGGCGTTGATCTCGCCGATCACTCGCACATCGGCGTGTTCGATGCCGTCCTTGCCGAAAAACATCAGCGCTGGCGGGCCGAACAGTTTGTAGCGGTCGAGCAGGGCGCGTTGCTCGGCGTTGCTGGCGGTGATGTCGAAGCGGATCAGTCGATAGCCTTTGAGGCGTTCGACGACCGTGGCGTCGTTGAGCACTTTATGTTCGATGACTTTGCAGCTGATGCACCAGTCGGCGTACCAGTCGAGCAGCAGCGGGGTGCCCGATGATTTGGCTTCGGCGAGGACACGGTCCAGGTCTGCCGGGGTGCTGATGGTTTGCCAGGTGCTGGTGCTTTGCGGTTGCTCATTGCCTGCAACCGTGCGCGGCTGGCCAATCGGATTGAGCGGGTCGGTCTGGCCGCTGAACGCTCCGTACCAACACGCCAGCGCATAAAACAGCAGGAACATCCCAAGCAATTGGCCCAGGCGTTTTCTCGGCGGTTTGTAGACAAACTCCAGCGCACCCATGAACAACCCGGCGCCACCGGCCAGCAAACCGATCAGCAGCAACGTGATCTGGCCCGGCAGTACTCGACTGAGCAGGCCGATCGCCAGCCCCAGCAACAAAACGCCTATCGCGTTTTTCACATAGATCAGCCAGGGTCCGCTTTTCGGCAGCCAGGCGGCACCACCGGTGGCGACCAGCAACAGCGGGGCGCCCATGCCTAGGCCAAGCATGAACAGTTTCAAACCACCGCCCACTGCATCGCCGCTGGCGCTGATGTACAGCAGCGCGCCGGCCAGCGGTGCCGAGACGCAGGGCGAAACCAGCAGGCTGGAAACCACGCCCAGCACAGCGGCACCCCACAACGAACCACCCTCGGTGCGACCGGCGATCCGATCCAGCCGACTGCTGATAGCGTGAGGCAGCTTGAGTTCGAAGACACCAAACATCGCCAAGGCAAACAGCGCAAAAAACATCGCGAACGGCACCAGCACCCACGCCGATTGCAACCGCGCCTGAAGATTGAGCTGTGCGCCGAACATCCCCATCAGCGCGCCAAGCAGGGCGAAGCAGACGGCCATTGGCAGCACATAAGCGAGGGACAGATTGAAGCCGCGCAAACCACCCACCTGACCGCGCAACACTACGCCGGACAGGATCGGCAGCATCGGCAGCACACACGGTGTGAACGTCAGGCCTACGCCTGCGAGGAAGAACAGCGCCAGTTCGCGCCAGCTCCAGGCCGGGGGCGCGCCTGTGCTGCCATCAATACTCAGGCGCTCGGTCTCGGGTGGATAGCACAAGCCTTTGTCGGCGCAGCCCTGATAGGTCACGGCCAGGGTGAAGGCGCGTTGATCGGTGCGCGGCAGCTCTACATCGAGAACCCCGTGGTAGACCTCGACATCGCCGAAATACTCATCGTGCTTCTGTTCGCCCTTGGGCAGTTGCGCGGCGCCCAGGCCAACATCACTCGGGTCAGCGCGAAACTGAAAACGATGGCGATAGAGGTAGTAACCCTCTGCGGCGACGAAACGCAGCTTGATCGATAGCGGTGTGCTTTCGACCAGGCTCAGCTGAAAGGCTTCGCGTACCGGCAGAAAGTCGGCGCTGTTGTTGATCGAGCCCAGCGTCGAACTGGGCCGACTGTCCAGCAACCCGGCGGCGGTGGCCGGCAGGGCGAGCACTAAAAACAACAGGCAGAGCAAACGGCGCATGACAATCTCGCGTATCGAAAGTGAAGGCATGATAGCGGACAGTCGCGGGGAGTGCAGGGCCGGAGTTTTGATCGTTCCCACGCTCTGCGTGGGAATGCAGCCCGGGACGCTCCGCGTCCCAAGAGCGGACGCAGAGCGTCCATTGAGGCATTCCCACGCAGAGCGTGGGAACGATCATCAGGTAAGGGCAACTATCAGACGCGGAAGGCCTGGACGGCGGTATGCAACCTTCCACCCAGCACCAACAAATTCTCACCCTGCACGCGCCCCTCACCGATGCGCAGCAAGTTATCCCCACCCAATTGGTGAATCCGCTCACTGTGATCGCGGATCTCGCTGACGGCACCGCTCTGCTGGGCGGTGACATCGGCGATGCGCACGGCGGTGTCGGAAATGGTCTGGATCGCGCCGACGATTTTATCCAGCGCACCGTCGGCGGCCTGGGCCTGATTGGCAGTGGCTTCGGCGTGTTCGACCTGGGCGCGCATGCCTTCCACCGATTGTCGCGCCGCGGTTTGCAAACCGGCGATTAACGTCTGGATCTCTGCTGTGGCGCCAGCGGTGCGTTGTGCCAGTGAACGAACTTCTTCGGCCACCACCGCAAATCCTCGACCCATTTCCCCGGCACGGGCCGCTTCGATGGCGGCGTTCAGGGCCAGCAGGTTGGTCTGGTCGGCAATCGAGCGGATCACTGTCAGCACGCCGCCAATGGTTGCCGACTCCTCGGCCAGGTGTTCGATCATCTGCGCGTTGCCTTGCACTTCACCGACCAGCGCGTGCAGCCCGGTGAGACTCAAACCGATGACTTTCTGGCCGTGCTCTACCGCCAGCCCGGCATGGCGGCTGGCGTCGGCCGCCTGGCTGGCATCGCCGGCAACCTGTTGAATGGTCGCTTCCAGCTCGCCGAGGGAATCGCGGATCAGCGCCGTGTCGCCGGCCTGATGTTCGGCGCCGCTGTGCAGGTCATTGCTCAACTCGGCCAAGGTTCGGCTGCTGCCGGCGACCTGTTCGGCGTTGAGGCGAATGGTCCCGACCAGGTCGACCAGATAGGCGCGCAAGCGATTGAGCGACGCTTCAATGTCGTGCAGTTCACGATTGGTTTTACCCAGTTGAATGTCCTGGCTGAAGTCGCCCTCGGCCCAGGTCGAAAGGGCCGGGGCGAGGTTGGTCAGCGTCCGGGCCAGTTTCCGTTGCAAGGTGTCGATGAGCAAAGCAATCAGCAGAATCAGGCCAATCATCACGCCTTGCATCAGCCGCACTTCGCCCTGGATCTGTCCGTGCTGGGCGCGAACCACCGGCTCCAGTCCGGCGATGGCCTGCTGCACGGCGGCGATTTTCAGGTGAGTGGCGGCGCTGAGGTCGGTGCGTTTCTGGATCTGGTCACGAGTGCGCGCCAGTTCGGCCGGGTAGCGAGTGAGGAGGCTGTTCAGTTCACGCTTGAGGCCCACGCCTGCATCCTCGGCAACAGCTTTTTCGGTGTTCTCCAAGCCCATCATCGCGGCGAAATCATCGGTGCCGGATTCGCTGCTGCTGGCTACACCGAGCAGCGGCAAGGCGCCCAGCAACTCAGCCTGAGTGCGAATGTTGGCGACTTCACGCTCGACATCGGCGGCCAATTCGCTGCGGCCGCTGCTGACCAGTTTGTTCCGGGCCAGAGACAATTTGCCCAAGTGCTGGGAGGCGGCGAGCAATGGCGTCAGATACGCCGCGTTAGCGCTGGCGTACTGACTGAGCTGATCGAGGCTGGCACCGAGTTCGCGTTCGGCCTGAAGCAGCAGCGCTTGCGGATCACCGGCCAGTTTGCCGGCCGCCAGCAGATCGGTTTTGCTGAATTCTTCGAGGTTCGACAGGCTCGGGCGCAAGGTGTCGGCCAACGCCGGCGGCAACTCTGCGAGTTCCTTTTGCACGCCGTCAATGGCCTGGCTGGCGCTGCTCAGGCGCAGGGCATCGCCGCTGGCGAGGTAGTCCTCGATGTTACGCGCCACTTCATTTTGAAATTGCTGGGACAAGCCCAAGTAGCGCTCCATCAACAGATAGGGGCGTTCCAGGGCTTTTTGCGACCACCAAAGCGTGACGCCAAGGGCCACGCACACGGCGACTAAAAGGAGGGTATTGAGATTGGTCAGCAGCTTCAAGCGCATCGCGGGTCTACCAGCGGCAGAATGGTAAGCGCCTGAAGTTATTGCGTTTGTGTTACAGGGTTATGACCGAATGGGTCGACTCCGATGAAAAGGTGGCACTTTGCTTTGATGTTCGCGCGGCCTGCACGCGGTTGCGTCCGGCGTCTTTTGCGCGGTACAGCGCTTCGTCTGCCTGGCTGGCCATCATCAGGCTGTCGGAGTGTTCACACAGCTCCACCACCCCGGCGCTGAACGTGCACCAGAGATCCTGCGGTTGAGCCGGGTAGTGAATCTCGGCAAAACGTCGACGGATTTCGTCGAGCACTTTATGGGCCGATTCGAGATCGGTGTCCGGCATGACGATCGCGAACTCTTCACCGCCGTAACGGCCGATGAAATCGGTCTTGCGCAAGCGTTGCTTGAGAAACAGCGCCAGGCTCTTGATCACTCGATCGCCCATGGGGTGGCCGTGGCTGTCGTTGACCCGTTTGAAGTGGTCGATGTCGAGCATCGCAAAGCTCAGCGGCTTGTTCTCGCGACGGGCGCGGAACGAACAGTCTTCAAGCAATTGCAGAATGTGGGTGTGGTTGTACAGCCCGGTGAGGCTGTCGCGGACCATCCGCGCCTTGAGATTGCGTGCCCGCGCCGCGCGGTTTCGCACGGTGGTGATCAGGTGCCGGGGCTTGATCGGTTTGGTCAGGAAGTCGTCGCCGCCCTCGCTCATGGCGTCGAGCTGCTTGTCCAGATCGTCTTCGGCCGACAAGTAAATGATCGGTACGCTGACATAACGGTCGTTATGGCGGATCACTTTGGCCAGTTCAGTGCCGGTGCAGGCCGGCATGTACATGTCGAGGATAATCAGGTCTGGCTGGAAATCCGCGAGCTCGGCCATGGCCTGGATCGGCTCGATCAAGGTCCGCGTGACGATCCCGGCGCTATTGAGCAGGCGCTCTGTGTGCAAGGCCTGGGCGCGGGAGTCGTCGATGATCAGCACTTTATAAGGTTCGTACTGGGCGACGCAGGTCAGGACTTCGATTTTCTCCAGCAGGCTCGAGGCTTCGAGGGTGCCGGTCAGGAACTCCTGGCCGCCGGCACGCACGGCGGCGAGACGGGTCGGGGTATCGGTTTCGTGCAGGCTGAAGAACAACAGCGGCAATTGATGATCGAGGCCTTCCTGGGCTTCGGCGGCCAGTTTCAGGCCGATGCCGGCACCACTGAAATCCACGTCCATGACGATCGCCGCAGGCAAGCGCTCGACCATCGAAGAGCGGAACGCCGCTACGCTGTCG
Source organism: Pseudomonas sp. Irchel s3h14 (assembly GCF_900187425.1). GTDB lineage: Bacteria > Pseudomonadota > Gammaproteobacteria > Pseudomonadales > Pseudomonadaceae > Aquipseudomonas. Next base: position 62,917 of record NZ_FYDJ01000002.1, on the reverse strand, counting down.
AGGGCTTGAGCGCTGAGCCCAAAAAATTCCAGCTGCTTGGCCAGACGCTCGGCGCGGTCGTAATCCTGCAGCATCACGTAAACCGGCTTGCGCAGCGGCGGCAGAAAGGTCTGCTCCAACTGATCGCCATGGCGCAAACCGGTGCGTGACAGGCGCTGCATCAAACGATTGAGGTCAGTGATCAGTCCGCTGCTCAGGCGTCCGCGATTGGCGTCGACAGCCTCCAGCGACTGACCGATGTGGCGTGCCAGCTGCGAGTGTTCAGGTTGTTCGAAGCGCTCGGCGAAACGCAGCAGGCGCAGGTTGGCCTCGCTCAGTTCCGATAAGTCGGTGGTGGACCACTCGCTGCGTTGCAGGCGCTGCCATATCTCAAGAATTTGACGTGCCTGATGAATTACCCGCTGGGCAAAGTGGTGCTTGAGGCGCTCGCGGCTGGGGTCTTCTGGCTCGGTCATATCCTGACTACTAGTTAGGGTGCATGCTGAGATCGACTGGTGGCTCTATGCTAGCACCTCTTTTCGATTGCATGAGTGTCGTACGTCAATTAACTGCAAAGCGACCTGATTCAGTTCCTGACCGACTGGTCGCATAGGATCGAAGCTGTGCTTCATTTATAGTGGCCGTCGATCATGGTCATTGTGCGGGTAGTGTTTACGCAGGATTTAATGCGCGGCAAACGAGGCACGATGAGATAGGGTTGTGGTCGAACCGATGAACTCAAGTGATTGAAAGGATATCGCCATGCTGGACTGGAAGAACCGCGCGGGCAGCGCGCCTGAACGTGCCGCTGAACCGAAATCGGCCACCCGTAGTTACTTGGGTGGCCTGTTGTTCAGCCGGGCGCTGGCCACTCTGATTGGCCTTTACTTGCTGGTGGCTATTGCGCTGGGCTGGTACTGGAGCCAGGAACCTGCGCTGTTCCCGGTTCAGCAGAATGCCCAGATGGCCGCCGAGAAAGAAGGCAAGCAAATGGTCATCGGCTACACCACGGTCGAAACCCTGAAGACCGTCGCCGGTACTTTGCTGACCAAACCGGGTGGCTATATTTCCAACGACCGTTTCCCGCCAGGCCTGTGGATGGATAACACGCCGAGCTGGGAATATGGCGTGCTGGTCCAGGTCCGAGACTTGACACGTGCCTTGCGTAAAGACTTCGCCCGTTCGCAGTCGCAATCTGCCGAAGACTCCGATCTGGCCAAGGCCGAGCCGCGTTTCAACTTCGACAATAAAAGCTGGGTGCTGCCCTCCAGTGAGTCCGAGTACCAGGAAGGCATGAACTCCCTGAGCCGTTATCAGGCGCGCCTGTCCGATCCGTCGCAGAAAAACGCGCTGTTCTACGCCCGCGCTGACAATCTGAACAACTGGCTGGGCGATGTGGGGACTCGTCTGGGTTCACTGTCGCAACGGCTGTCGGCCAGCGTTGGCCGGGTCAAACTCAACACTGCGCTGAAAACCGAAGTCGTCGCACCGGGTCAGGTGCCGCAGGTTGACGAAGAAATCGTCGAAACCCCGTGGATGCAGATCGACAATGTGTTCTACGAAGCCCGCGGTCAGGCGTGGGCCTTGTCCCATCTGCTGCGCGCCATCGAAGTCGACTTCGCCGATGTGCTGGCCAAGAAGAACGCCACGGTCAGCGTGCGTCAGATCATTCGTGAACTGGAAGCCTCGCAGGAACCGGTCTGGAGTCCTATGATCCTTAATGGCAGCGGCTTCGGGGTGCTGGCCAACCACTCGCTGGTCATGGCCAACTACATTTCCCGGGCCAACGCTGCAGTGATCGATTTGCGTCAATTGCTCAATCAGGGCTGAGTCATGGTCGATAGCGCCAGAGAGGTCGCGCACCGCGCGGCCTCGGATGCCGAACAGATCGCCTGGGTTGACGAGCAGGACAACCTGCTCGGCGCCCTGGTCCGCTCCGACCTGCGTGAACGCGGGCTGATCGGACGCGGCACTTACATCATGCTGTTCAATTCCGCCGGTGAACTCTGCGTGCATCGACGCACGCTGAGCAAAGCCATTTATCCAGGTTTCTGGGACGTGGCGGCGGGGGGGATGGTGCTCGCTACCGAAACCTACGCCGAATCGGCTGCCCGCGAACTGGAAGAAGAGCTGGGTGTGAGCGGCGTGGAACTGACCGCCCATGATCACTTTTTCTTCGAAGACACCGGTAATCGGCTCTGGTGTTCGGCGTTTTCGGCGGTGTGGGACGGCCCGTTGATCCTGCAGCCCGAAGAAGTCCTTGAAGCGCGCTTTATCCCCGTTGATCAAGTCCTGCTGGAAATCCAGCAAAAGCCTTATTGCCCGGACTCTCTGGCCGCATTGAAGCGGTATCTTGGTTCTCGGGCGAATGACGTCGCAAAAGAGGCATAAATTGGCGCCGATTGGCTCTTAGCAAGTCGGCTTTTTGCCGTTACACTGCGCGACCTTTTGTAGGAGCAAAGCTTGCTCGCGAAAGAGCGCATGGACGACACGTGCTGTCTGATGTCGCGCGTTTTCGTTGACGTCCATCGCGAGCAAGCTCAGCTCCTACAAGGTTGTACCGTTTCAGTAGCGCTGCCCCTGCCTGAGTGGGGCTTCGCGGTCGATAGCCTTGCCCAAGTGCTGCGACCAGTCTTTGTCCTCCCAAGAGGATTGCCGGTGGCCAAAAAAGCCGCATCCTTCGCCGCCCTTGGTGGCCTGGTATTTTCCACCGACGCAGGTCGTCATTGCCCGGATTGCAGTCAACCGGTGGATGCCTGCATCTGCAAACAGACCGTTATCCCGGCCGGCGACGGCATCGCTCGCGTGCGTCGCGAAAGCAAGGGCCGTGGCGGCAAGACGGTGACCACCATCACCGGCGTGCCGTTGGCCGAAGACGCACTCAAGGACCTGGCGACCACGTTGAAGAAACGTTGCGGGACCGGTGGTGCGTTGAAAGACGGAATCATTGAAATCCAGGGCGATCATGTCGAGCTACTCTTGGCCGAGCTGATCAAACACGGTTTCAAAGCGAAGAAGTCCGGCGGCTAGCAGCCTCTGTGAAAACCACCCTCGGCTTGATCCAGCCCTGATCCGATTCAGGTCTGGCGTCGTCTACATGGTTTTCACAGAGCCTGTTCTGACCGGTTTCTAAACTCACTGCGGTCAGCGAGGTCTATCCCCTCGTTGACGAACCGTCATTTTCATTCTTTAGACTGCGCCGGCCTGAACCCAGGCGACGCTCTATGACTTCTTTATAGGGGACTTCAATGTCCGTACGACGCACACGCAAAGACGATGGCAGCCAATGGACAGTTGCGGACAGCCGCAGTGTTTACGGGATTCGCCATTGGGGGGCCGGGTACTTCGCGATCAATGACGCCGGTCGCGTCGAAGTTCGTCCGAACGGTCCGACCAGTTCGCCTATCGACCTGTTCGAGCAAGTCGACCAGCTGCGTAAAAGCGGCCTGTCCTTGCCGTTGCTGGTGCGTTTCCCTGACATTCTGCAAGACCGCGTGCGTCAGCTGACCGGCGCGTTCGACGCCAACATCGAGCGTCTGGAATACCAGAGCAAGTACACCGCGCTGTACCCGATCAAGGTTAACCAGCAAGAAGCGGTGATCGAGAACATCATTGCCACCCAAGACGTGTCGATTGGTCTTGAAGCCGGCTCCAAGCCTGAGCTGCTGGCCGTGCTGGCCCTGGCGCCGAAGGGCGGCACCATCGTCTGCAACGGCTACAAGGATCGCGAATTCATTCGTCTGGCGCTGATGGGCCAAAAGCTCGGCCACAACGTGTTCATCGTGATCGAGAAAGAATCCGAAGTCGCGCTGGTGATCGAAGAAGCCGCCTCGCTCAAGGTCAAACCTCAGGTTGGCCTGCGCGTGCGTCTGTCGTCCCTGGCGTCGAGCAAGTGGGCCGACACCGGTGGCGAGAAATCCAAGTTCGGTCTGTCGGCGGCGCAACTGCTGTCAGTGGTCGAGCGTTTCCGCGCGGCTGGCCTGGACCAGGGTATTCGCCTGCTGCACTTCCACATGGGCTCGCAGATCGCCAATCTGGCGGACTACCAGCACGGTTTCAAGGAAGCGATTCGTTACTATGGCGAACTGCGCAACCTCGGCCTGCCGGTAGATCACATCGACGTCGGTGGCGGTTTGGGCGTGGACTACGACGGTACGCACTCGCGTAACGCCAGCTCGATCAACTACGACATGGACGATTACGCCGGTGTTGTGGTCGGGATGCTCAAGGAGTTCTGCGATGCGCAGAACCTGCCGCACCCGAACATCTTCTCCGAAAGCGGCCGCTCGCTGACCGCTCACCACGCCATGCTGGTGGTCCAGGTGACCGACGTCGAGAAGCACAACGACGACGTGCCGCAGATCGACAACAAGGAAGAACTGCCGGAAACCGTGCAGTGGCTGGTTGACCTGCTGGGCCCGACCGACATCGAGATGGTCACCGAAACCTACTGGCGCGCCACTCACTACATGAGCGACATCGCGACCCAGTACGCCGACGGCAAGCTGACCCTGGCCGAGAAAGCCCTGGCCGAGCAATGCTACTTCGCCGTGTGCCGTCGCCTGCACAACTCGTTGAAGGCTCGTCAGCGTTCGCACCGTCAGGTGCTCGACGAACTCAACGACAAGCTGGCCGACAAGTACATCTGCAACTTCTCGGTATTCCAGAGCCTGCCGGACACTTGGGCCATCGGCCAGGTCCTGCCGATACTGCCGCTGCACCGTCTCGACGAAGAGCCGCTGCGCCGTGCCGTGCTGCAAGATCTGACTTGCGACTCCGACGGCAAGATCAAGCAATACGTCGACGAGCAGAGCATCGAAACCAGCCTGCCGGTTCACGGTTTGAACGACGGTGAGGACTACCTGCTGGGTATCTTCCTGGTCGGCGCCTACCAGGAAATTCTCGGCGACATGCACAACCTGTTCGGTGACACCGACTCGGTGAACATCTACCAGAACGCTGACGGCAGCGTGTACCACGCGGGTATCGAAACCCACGACACCATCGAAGACATGCTGCGTTACGTGCACTTGTCGCCGGAAGAGTTGATGACCCACTACCGCGACAAATGTGCCAGTGCCCGCATCACCGCCGCCGAGCGTACCCAGTTCCTCGACGCGCTGCGTCTGGGTCTGACCCGTTCCTCTTACCTGTCTTCTTGAGGTAAGGCACGGCTCTCATCAGGTTGTCTGAAAATGTTCCGCACGTAGCGGAAATTTCAGATGGCTTGGTGGGATGCCTCTCTGATTTCAAGCGAAATGACTTACATTCTTGGTCATCCAAGCGATGTGGTCTTCTTTTCGCGTAGGTCATTTCCTAAGTTGTACTTCGGCACTCTACTCGGCCAACTCTCTCGGAGAGAATCCCCGGCCGCCCCTCCTGTAGAGAATCGCCGATGTTCGATCCAGTCAACGAGCCGTCATTTCGTCTGGATGTAGAGGGTCTGCCCGACCCCTTTGAGGTCTTGGCCTTTACCGGTAGAGAAGCCATCAGCGAGCCTTTTGTGTTCGACGTGGATCTGCTGATCGATGACCCGACACTCGACCTTGCAAGCCTGTTGTACCGTCCGGCCTTTTTGCATGTCGGGCCTGCGGGAAACGGCTTCCACGGACAATTGCATGAACTCGTCCAGCGTGATCATGACTTGACTGTCAGGCACTGTCGCGTACGTCTGGGGCCTAAGCTGGAGTGCCTTTCCCTGCGCTTCAGTCAGCGAATTTTCAGCGCGCGCTCGGTACCGCAAATCCTCAGTCAGGTGCTCAAGGAGCACGGTATTGCCGGCAAGAGTCGGCGCTTTGAGCTGAGTGGCGATTACCCGGCCCGTGAATTCTGTACGCAGTACCGGGAATCAGACCTGCAATTTATCCAGCGTCTGTGTGCCCAGGAACGGCTTCAGTACCATTTCGAACACGGCGAGCGCGGGCATTGCGTGGTCTTTGGCGAGGGGCAGGAGCAATTTCGCCTCGGCGAAAATACGCTCTTCCAGGTCGAGAGCGAGCAATCGGCTGTGCGTCAGTTCAAGGTTCAGGGTTGCGCTGATGCAGCCCGAGAGGGACAACGAACCGCGCAGATTGCCGAAGGTCGCACGGACCTGACGACGCTGCGCAGCGGTCAGTTGATGCCGCTGTCCGGTCATCCGATCGCCGACTGGAACCATCTCTGGCTGTTGACCCACGTTGAGCATCAGGGCAGCCAGGATTTAGCGGCGTCCTACAGCAACCAGATCCGCGCGATTCACTGGCAGGTGCCTTTTGTAGCGCCTCATTGCGCAGTGAAACCCAGGATGCACAGCCTGCAACGGGCCTGGGTGGTCAACATTGATGAGTCATGCCCCGATCCGTCCAGACCGGTTGCCGTGCAATTTGACTGGCTCTATCAGGGCGAGGGCGCGGTGCCCAGCCACAGTTGGCTGCCGGTGGCCGCTGAACTGGGCGACGCGGCAGTCACCCAGCTGAGTGAGGGGACCGAGGTGGTGGTGAGCTTTATCGAGGGGGATCCGGATCAGCCGCTGATTACCGGGTTTCTTCACGTCCCTTCGTCCGTTGAAGAGGCTGAGGAGGTCGACCCGCAGCGCACATCCGCGACAGATGATGTCGAGGGCTTGCTGGAGCTTCTGCAATCGAGCGAACCATTGATGTTGCTATGTCTGCTGCCCGGTGGTGGCAGTTTCAACCATTGCACGCAGGCCCTCTGCACCTGCCGGGCGGCGAAGCGATTTGGCCAGAGCGGTGCGGCATGATCGTCGCGACCCCGCAATGGCTATTGCTGGATGTGCCGGGTGCGCCACAGGCGGGGGCGATGCTGCAACAGCAGTTTGCGCAAGCCCGGTGGTTCTGGTTGTTCGAAGGCACTGAGTGGCATGCGTTGCGTGAACACGGCCCGGCCCTGATCGACCTTCGGACATGCCCAGCGCTGGCCGGGTTGTGCCACAGCGAAGTGCCCCTCTGGCGTGGCTTGCTGATCGCCAGTGAAGCGTCGTCGTCGCAGTTGCTGGAGCATCTGCGCCGCATGCTCACGGTCACTGTTGGTGTGCATCACCGAGCCTTGTTGAGTTACTACAACCCACACACCGCCAGTTACTTGTTCGATGCCTGCGATGCGCAGGAGCTGAGTCGCTGGCTGGGTCCTATCAGCCATTTGCGCTGGTTCGGCGGGACGTGGGCTGACCGCGCGATCGGCAGTCAGGGCTGGCAGCAACTGGTCAATCCGGGGCTTGCCGTCAGCCCTTTGGCGATTGAAGAAAACCTCAGTCCTCGTCAGCAGGAAAAACTGCAAACCTGCCTGCTGGAGCAACATGCCTGGCACTGGAGTCGATCCACCGGGACGGACTACAACACGCTGTGGTCCCACGTGCAGGAAGGGCTGGCGCTGGATTTTACCGAGCGTCCGGTACTCGATGACTGGTTATGGCTACGTTTGCAGTACCCCGGCGCTTTGCCTGGGCACGCGTTGCCGGGACTCACCCAGCAGGAGCGTCTCGATAGCCTGCGCAACCGGTGGCAGAACGATCAACCCTGAACACGGTGATCTGCCGCTGCGCTTCAAAGCAGCGCCGACTCAGTGAGCTTTGCCTGCGAACCAGCCGTCGTTTTTGTGCAGGTACCAGGCAAACGCGCCGAGGGTCAGGCTGCGCAGCAACATGAACAATAGAAAGGTTATCCACAGTCCATGGTTGCCAAAACCTTGCAGCGCCCAAGCGAACGGCAGCAACAAAACCACCGTCAGCAGCATGCCGTTGCGCATTTCCCGGGCGCGGGTGGCGCCGATAAACAACCCGTCGAGCAGGTAACTCCCCACCGCGATCAGCGGCAGCGCGGCGAGGTAGGGCAGGTAGATGAACGCCGTGTCGCGCACGCTCTGAATGTCGGTCTGCATCTCGATAAACAGATGCCCGGCGAACAGGAACAGCACGGCAAAACCCAGGCTCGCCAGCAACGACCAACCGCAGGCCACCACCAATGAGCGGCGCAGGGCCTCTCGATCACGAGCACCGATGGCATGCCCACAAAGGGCTTCCACGGCGTGGGCCAGGCCGTCCAGCGCATGGGCGGTCAGCAGCAAACCGTTGAGCAGCAGCGCGTTGGCGGCGACGGTGGCATCACCCAGTCGCGCGCCTTGCACGGTGATCAGGAAAAATACCGATTGCAGCGCCAGGCTGCGGATGAAGATGTCGCGGTTGACTGCCAATAGCGGTCGCCAGCTCTGCCACAGCGCCAGCGCGGCCCAGGCGATGTGGCCGGGATAGGCGCGCAGGGCGTTGCGGGTCATCAGCAGGCCGATCAGCGCGCCGGTCCATTCGGCGATCACCGATGCTCGGGCCGCACCGACCACGCCCCATTCCAGCCCGAGGACGAACCACAGGTTCAGCGCGATGTTCACCAGGTTGGTGCTGAGCAGAATGGCCAGCGGCGCGCGTGCGTTCTGAGTGCCGAGGAACCAGCCGACCAGCGCATAACTGGCCAGCGCCGCCGGCAGACCGAACAGGCGCGTGTGGAAAAATTCGCGGGTCAGCTGATCCAGCTCCGCCGATGGCTGCATGAAATGCAGCGCAACCCCGCTCAACGGCACACCCAGTATTCCCAGGACAATGGCCAGGCCCATGGCCAGCAACAAGCCCTGCAGCAAGATCTGCCGCAATGCCGCGCCGTCCCCACGCCCGGCGGCCTGTGCGGCGAACCCGGTGGTGCCCATGCGCAGAAAACCCATGGCCCAGGCGAGAAAGGTATACAGGCTGGCCCCGACCGCGACGGCGCCCAACTGATGGGCGTGGGGCAAGTGGCCGATGACGGTACTGTCGACCAGCGCCACCAGCGGTACGGAAATGTTCGAGAGAATCATCGGCGCGGCGAGCGCCCACACTCGACGATGGGTAGGGCGGTCGCGCCAGTCGGCGATCAGGTTGGACATGCAGGCTCCTTGGGGGAGCGGGCATTGTAGCGACAGTTTGCGGTGATCGTTCCCATGCTCTGCGTGGGAATGCCTCCTGTGACGCTCTGCGTCACGCCGTCAGGGACGCGGAGCGTCCCGGGCTGCATTCCCACGCAGAGCGTGGGAACGATCAGGTTGCTAGTGGATTATCCAGCTCAACAACCACAACCCCAGCAGCAACCAGATAATCCCCATGATGATCGACGCATTCATGAACGCCCGAATCGCCGACCACAACAGCATCAACCCCAAAATCAGCGCAATGATGCTGATGATCGACGCGTCCATGCCCAGCGCCCGGGACAGCCCTTCAACAAAGTTGCTGCCGGCGTGGCTCAGCAGATTGAACAAGCCGCTGAGGCTGTCGACGATGAAGCGGATAACCGAACCGAGTGCCTGGCCGAGCCATTCGAAAAAACTTTCTACCTGCATGTTGTAAGCGTCCTTGATGAAAGTGGTGGCGTGGTTGCCGGACTTGAGCCTTGGGCTATCGAGCAGGGTTCCGAGTTCCCTCCAAGCATAGTGGTTTTGCAGCGGTTGCCGCTTGCCTTCATTCCTTATCCCCCCGAAGCTATACGCCTTCAGGAGAGCCCGATGAACCTTGTTGAACTGACCGAACGCCTGCACGCCATCCGTGACCGCAATGACTGGCAGCAATTTCACAGCCCGAAAAACCTGGCCATGGCCGCGAGCGTGGAAATGTCCGAGCTGGTGGAGATTTTCCAGTGGCTGACCGAAGACCAGTCGCGCCAGTTGCCAGCGGACAAGCTCGCCCATGCCGGGCAGGAAATCGGCGACATCGTGCTCTATCTACTGCTGCTGTGCAGCGAGTTGGGGTTGGACATGAATGAAGTGGTGCGCAGCAAACTCGCGGACAGCGAACGGAGGTTCAGCTGATGAGCGACCGTCATTTCGATCAACTGGCGACCCGCTTCGCCGAAAAAATCTACGGCGGTGCCAAAGGCGCGATCCGTCTGGCGGTGCTTCAGGCCGACCTGGCCGAAACCCTGCCGGACCGACCTTTGCGCGTACTGGATATCGGTGCTGGTCTGGGCCACATGTCGTTGTGGCTGGCCCAGCGCGGCCATGACGTCACGCTGGCCGAGCCCGCCGAGCCGATGCTCGAAGGCGCCCGCCAACGCTTTGCCGACGCCGGGCAAACAGCGACGTTCATTCAGGCGCCGTGGCAGGATCTGCTCGGCCAACTCACCGAACCCTACGACCTGGTGCTGTGCCACGCCGTGCTGGAATGGCTGGCCGAACCTCACGCGATCCTGCCGGTGCTGCACCAATTGACCAAACCAGATGGCTGGTTGTCTCTGGCCTTCTACAACCGCGATGCGTTGATCTATCGCAACTTGCTCAAAGGCCATTTCCGCAAGATGCGCAAGAACGACATGGCCGGCGAGAAACAGAGCCTGACCCCGCAGCAGCCCCTTGATCCACGGGAACTGGCGGCGCAACTTGAGGGAATGTGGCAGGTCGAAACCCAGAGCGGGGTGCGAGTTTTTCACGACTACATGCCGGTGGAATTCCAGGCCCGCGTCGAACTAGCGGATTTGCTGGAAATGGAGCTGGCCCACCGTCGTCACCCAAGCTTTGCCGGGCTTGGGCGCTACTTGCACTGGATCTGTCGGCCGGTCTGATCGGAGCGCGAAATGAACAGTCGTTCGGGGTTATTGGTGATCTGTCTCGGGTTGGCGGCCTGTCAGGGCAGCAACCCTTATGTGGCGTCATCCAACCCCTTGCCACCCGCGCCGCCTCAGGCGGCCAACACCTTTGACCGCAGCGCCTACCCGGCCCCTTCGCGCGACTACGGGCGTTACCGCAGCTGGGCCTGGCTCAACGGGCAGCTGCCACCGGGCAGCGCCTGGGCGGATTCGGCGCAGGTCGCCGAAGCCGTCAGCAATGCGCTCGATCAACGTGGCTTGCGCCCGCTGCACGATAACCGCCCGGCCGACCTGTTTGTCAGCGCCGACCTGCACCTGGAAACCCGCCTGCGTCAGGTTCGGGACGACTATGGTTATTACGGCGGCGGTTATGGCGGCTACAACCGCTACGGCAGCGGTTACGGCATGTACAACAGCGTGCCGATCGTTAGGACTTATCAGGAACAGGTCGTGGTGGTGCGGGTTGATTTGTTTGACGCTCAGAGCGGTCAACCGGTATGGAGTGCTAGCGCCGAAACCAGCAACCGGGGCAGTCAGAGCGAGCGTGCCGATGCGATACGGGAGGCTGTAGAAAAAGCGATGTCGGCGTATCCTCCTAGTTAGCTTCTGTAGGTAAGAAGCATTGCGCAGGTTCATGTCTTCAACCGGAGAAATATCATGTTCCGCCGTCTCGCTTTACTGGCTGTGGCCGTGCTGCTCACTGCCTGCGCCGGCAGCCAGGTCAATCATGACTTCGATGCCAGCCGCGACTTCGCCGCCTATCGCAGCTGGAGCTGGAAAGAACCCGCCCTGCAATATCGCCCCGATGACCCTCGGATCAAGAGCGACCTGACTGAGCAACGCATCCGTCAATCGGTGACCGATCAGCTGGATCAGCGTGGCCTGCGTCCGGCTGCGGGTGGCCAAAAGGGCGATTTGAGCGTGCAGACCTATCTGATCGTCGAGCAGCGCCAGCAACAAGTAACCACCAACTACGGCGGCGCTTGGGGTAATCCATGGAACGGCTACTGGGGCGGGCCGATGTACAACGAAACCCGTAACGTCAGCTACAAAGTGGCGATCATCCAGATCGACCTGCTCGACGGCAGGGACGGCAAACTGGTGTGGCGCGGCAGTGACGAGCAGATACTCAGCCGCACAACGAACCCGTCAGATCGCAGCACGGCGGTACGCGAAACGGTCGGGCGAATTCTCGCCAACTACCCACCCAAATAAACACCACCCAACCCTGTAGGAGCACGGCTTGCCGGCGATGGCGTCCTTGAGATCGCCATCGCCGGCAAGCCGTGCACCTACAGGGTTTTTTGTTGTTTTGGCTGGCATGTTGCCAGCATTCCGGCCAAGTCTTGTCTACACTGCTGTTCACCCAAGGAGGTAGCCCTCGGCTGTGCACCGGCAAAGGAGTGTGCGATGTCTCCCCGTTTGCAGTTTCGCAGTCCGTCCCGGCAACGGGGGGCGATCGGTTTGATGGCGGCGCTGACATTGGGCATGGCCCTGATGTTCTTGCTGGTAGTGGTCGACAGCGGTCGTTTGTACCTGAAAAAACGTGACCTGCAGCGCGTAGCGGACATGGCCGCACTTGAAGCTTCCACCCGAGGGGGGGATTGCGCCGCTGGCAACTCCGCTACCGTCTATGCGACCGCCAGCGCAAACCGTAACGGCTTCACCCTTCCTGACCCCAATCACACTCTGCTGGTCGCTTGCGGCGCCTTGACCCTGGATGCCAATAACCTTCGGGTATTTGGCGCCGACCCGAGCAAGAGCGAAGCCATTCGGGTGATCGCCAGCCATTCGGTCCCGCAGAGTGTCGCCGGCGGTGTCGGCGCCCTGTTTGGGGGTGCTCCACGCGCGGCGACCATCAACCTGACGGCCAGCGCTGTCGCCGCATTACCGCCACCGCTGGCTTCGCTGACCCTGCGCAGCACGACGCTGAGCGTCGACACCAGCAAATCGGCCACGCTCAACGCGCTGTTCGGTGGTTTGCTCGGAGGCAACCTGAACATCAACGCGGCGGGCTGGAACGGACTGGTGAGCACTGATATCAACCTGCTCGGCTACCTTGACCGATTGAAGGTCGACCTTAACCTCAGCGCTGCCGGGTATGACCAGGTATTGGGCAATACGATTGCCGTCAGCCAGCTGATCCAGACCGCCGTCAATGTACTGGACCCCGGCGGCACACTCGGTGCGACCGCAACCATTGCGAGTCTTCAAGCGCTGAAGGTCGCGGCAGGCGCAACCACCGTCGTACTCGGCAACGTGCTGCACGTCGAGGCTGGCAGCACCGTGACGGCGCTGGGGACCAACCTGAAAGTGTTCGACCTGATCGAAGCGGTCGTGCAACTGGCCAACAAGAAAAACGGCCTGGTGGCGACCCTGCCGATCAACCTCGCGGGGCTGGCGCAAATCACTGCTCGAGTACAGGTGCTGGAACCGCCACAGCTCTCGGCCATCGGCAATCCGAAAAACGCCGCGCTGGCTCCATTGGGGCCCAACCGCATCTATGTGCGAACTGCCCAGATCAGGACATTGCTGTCGATCGACTTGCCGGTGCTCAATACCATCGTGGCGCTGATCAATGCGGCGGCTGATCTCGCAGGCCCGCTGACCAACACACTCAACGCTTTGCTCAATCTCAACCTGGTGGGAGTGCTCAACTCACTGACCTGTGCCTTGCTCGTGCCCTGTCAGACTCCCGACATCATCGTGCTGCCGCCACCGATACGTATCGACGTGGCGCTGGACGTTGCCAGCGCCAACAGCTATGTCACTGCCTACAGTTGCGTCAGTACCACCAACAAAACCCTGACCACCAACACCAGCACTTCGCTGGTAAATCTGAAGATCGGCAAGATCGATCCAGCCACCGCTTTCGGCAGCAACACCACGCCACCGGCGGTAGAGGTACAGCCGTTGAAGGTGATCGATATCGGGGTGAAAACCTGTATGAGGATTCTGTTCCTGCCCATCTCCTGCGACCCACGGATTCCGGGCGTCGGCGGCGGCATCAGTATCATGGCCGACACCACCGTGGCACAGAGCGCCAACATGCCGCACGTCTATTCCGCACCGCCGGCCACCAGCCTGCCAGAGATCAACCAGCCACCGTTCTACTATTCCTATTCCACCAGCAATATCGTCAGCAGCCTTACCGACACGGCGACCAACATCAAGGTCGACATGTACGGCCCGACGGGCAGTCTGGTCGGTGGTCTGGGGGCGATCCTCAGCACGGTCACAACATTGTTGGTCAATGCGATCAACAGCGTGCTCAGCCCGTTACTCGACACCTTGATCAACACACTGCTGCTCAGCCTGGGGATCGATCTGAACAAGGTCGATGTCGGCGCCAACCTCAGTTGTCACTCAGGACGAGCGACGCTGGTGATCTGATCGTCGGCGGCAATCGGCAGTTCGATACAAAACCGTGCGCCCTCGATCGAGTTTCTAACGCTCAGTTTTCCGCCCATGTTCTCGACGATGCCGTAACTCACCGACAACCCGAGCCCGGTGCCGACACCCACGGGTTTGGTGGTGAAGAACGGCTCGAAAATCCGCTCCAGCAACCGCGGATCGATACCGCCGCCGTTGTCCTCGACCCACAGTCGCACCGAATACTCATCACGTTCGGCGTACACCGAGATCCACGGTTTGAACTCGCGATCGGCCTCGCGTTTGCCTAGCAACGCATCCCGCGCGTTGACCATCAGATTGATCAACACCTGTTCGAGCTGATCGACGTAACCGCGCACTTTCACTTCAAACCCTGTCTCGTTGACCCGCAGGTCGACCCCTTTGCCGCGCATCCCTTCGGCCAGCAACGACAGCGTGCCTTCGATGGCTTGCGCCGGATTAAACGGATGTTGCTCGATCTCCGAGCGGCGGCCAAATACCCGCATGTGATCCACCACCCGCGCGGCGCGCTGGACCTGTGCATCGATGCGGTTGAGCTTGTCGGTCAGGTAGTCGATCTGCGCATCGCCGTTGCTCAGACGCTTGAGCACGTTGACGATGGCCATGCGCATCACATTCAACGGCTGATTGATTTCATGGGCCAGCCCTGTGGCCATTTCACCGAGGGTGGCCATTTTTGCACTTTGGGTGAGCTGCTGCTGGGCGCGGCGGACCTCGGTGTTGTCGCGACCCACCGCCTGAATCTCCAGCAAATGACCGTGCTCATCGAACACCCCGCGATCCGACCACACCCACCAGGCATGTTCCCGTCCCGGCAGTTGCAGGTTGATTTCCGCGGTGCTGACCGGGAATTCCGGGCTGAGTCGGCTGAGCCGCTGGAGAAACGCTTTGCGCTGTTCCTGCGACATCCAGCTGCCCAGATTCACCCCGGGCAGTTGTTCGGGCTGGCACTCCAGGTAAGTCGCCAGCGGACGGTTGCCGAAGGTCAGGGTCAGGTCCGGGCGGTAGCGGCAGATCATCGCCGGAGAGTCTTCCACCAGGATCCGGTAACGTTCTTCACTCTGCTTCACCTGTTCGGCGGCCAGGGTTGCTTCGGTGACGTCCAGCCACAGGCCGACGGCTTCCACCGGCAAACCAAGGTCGTCGCGCAGTAGCTTGGCTTCATCGAGTAGCCAATGGTATTCGCCGCGACTGTCGCGCAGCCGATAGCGGGCGCGCACCGAACCTTCACGCAGCAAATGCCGGGTACGTTCGAAGTACCGATCGCGGTCCTCAGGGTGGACCCTTTCAACCAAGGTCCCCGTCGCGCAATCAGCCAGTGTCCAGCCGAGCAGCGGCAGTAGGCTGTCACTGAAAAACGTCGGTTGCAGCGCACCTTCGACATAGCGCTGCACGTAGATCACCGCCGGCGAGCTGGCGATCAGATTATCCAGTCGGGCATGGGCCGCTGCGGCGTTTTGCTCCTGGTTTTTGATGTCGCTGATGTCGAGCATGAAGCCCACCAACCGCCGGCTTTTACCGATGCCCAGGACCTGGCCTTGCAGGCGATACCAGTTCGGCGTTTGTGCCAAACGCACGCACAGCAGCAGCGGGGTACCGTCGTCTTGCAAGGCTTGCAGACGACTGCTCAGCTCTTCCCGGTCGGCGGGGTGCACCCGCTCAAGCCAGTCGTGCAGCGGCAAACGATCGATCGCAAGGTTCAGGTGACTGGCCAACGACGGCGCCAATTGCACCTCGCGACTGTCGCTGAACACCTCCCACCATCCGGTGCCGAGCAAGGCTTGCAGCGACTCCAGCCGTTCCAGTTGCAGATGGTGCCGGTGCTCGCGCAAGCGCTCAAGCAACGGGCCTGCCAGCGCGGCGGTCAGTTGTAACCAGTCGCGATCATTCAGGTCGGGTGCATGTTGTTGCACCGGATAAAGGCCACACAGCAACCAGGCGACCACACCCTGAGCATCGTGATAGGGCACCGCGAACCCTTCGGCATTACCGAAGATGCCTTGCAAGCGGGGATGTTCAGCGGGCGTCAGGCATTGCGGCGCAGAGCCGTTCAGGCTGTCGAGCCCGGTGCGCAGGCGCTGAGCGTTTTGCCACAGGTGGGGCGCATCGAAGGCCGTGTAATGCTGGTGAATCTGCCAGCCTTCTTCCTGTTCATCGAGTAACGCCACCGCAATGCATGGCATGTGGAAACGCTGGGCCAGGCCTTGCAGCTGTTCCACCAACACCTCGGGCAGGCGCGTCAGGTTGCACCGGCGCAACTGTTCGCCGATCTGCGCTGCGAGTAATTGGCATTGCTCGCGGCTGCGTGATTGCCGGCGATCGAGCAACAAGTCGCCGATGTCCAGCAACTGCAACAGCCAGGCATCGGCCAATGGCTGGACCCAGCCACGCAGGTGCAGGGGTTGTCCGTTGAGGCTGTAAAAGTCCAGGTCCAGACTCTGTCCCTGCCAGTCGACGGGCGAGCCTTCAACGGCGAGGCCGCTGTGAGGCATGAGGAAATCGAGCAAATGCGGTGCTTGCGCAGCGGGTGTCTGCTGGGCCAGCACATGCCGCAGCGGGCCGGTCAGGTGAGTCACTCGACCTTCGGCATCCAGATGCATCTGCAAACCGACACTTTGCACGCTCAGGGTGTCTGGCGTGTCCACTGGCTGAGGCGGATGGCGGTTAAGCAGGCGCCCGAAGAGTTTGTCTGCGGAACTCAAAATTGCAGGCTCGAACTGGCTTTGAGGTTTGCCGGCAGATTGGGCACTTGGCCAATTCCCGGCAAATTCAGAAACGGGATGACCTGCTGCAGTTTGCTGGTGGGGTAGTTGATGCTGACCTTCAACACGCCGCCTACGTAGGTGGCGCTGGCGTCGGTGGCGACATTGAAATTCAGAGCGGCAGGAATCCAGGCCAGCTGTCGGCTCAGTTCTGTCGTGGCAATGGTTTTTACCGCGGTGTCGTACCCGGGGGTGCTCGGGTCCAGCGCCACGCTTCGGCGCACCGCTTCGGCGGTCGACTGGGTGAACGATTGCATCAGCAACAGCGGCAAGCTGTAAGTGACGATTCCATAGAACACGGCGAAAAAGATGAGAAAAACCAAAGCGAACTCAATCGCTACAGCGCCTTTTTGCTTACGGGGGAGGCCTATTTTCATGACTGCGACTACCCTGATATTCACGACGTGATATCAGCATAGAATCATTCAGCCAAAACGGACGTTTTTTACCGGATGCAGAGCTTTGTATTACTGATCTGGCTGACGCTATGCGCAGCACAGGATGCTCGAGAACGACACATCGCCAATGGCCTGACCCTTGGCGCAGCGGTGTTGGCGCTGGCGTATCTCCTGTGGACGGGCACTACCTGGCTGGGGGCCGAGGCGGTGCAGGGCGGTTGGGCTTTTTTGCTGGCGCTGGCCTTTACCTTGCCCGGTTATGCGCTGAGACGCTTGGGCGCAGGCGATGTGAAACTGATGACCGGCCTGGGCCTGGCGATGGACGGCATGCACCTGCTTGGCGTGTTCATCGGTGCCGGATTGGCCAGTGTGCTGTGGCTGCTGCTGGCGCCAAGAGTCTGGCTTCATATGGGCCAAGGGCTTAGAAATCATCTTCGATATCTGGGGCCTGGAATGTCAAAGAAACAGCCCTTTGCACCCTTCGTGTTGGTGGGTCTGTTGCTCACACTCGCCTGGTTTCACTAGTCGACAGTTCTATATACAGAGTCGGAAAGTACGTCTACTTTCAATTCAGAAGTTGTACAGCCTGTGGCTGTCAGTAGAGGAATGGTCAACTTTGACCTTGCAGGGAGTCGCACGTGAACAAGCTTTCTTCGGCAGTAAAAATCCTTGTGGTCGACGACCAGCCGTTGATTGCCGCAGAGCTCTGTGAGTTTCTTGAAGGCAGCGGTTACCGTTGCGTTTCTTGCGAGACTGGCAAACAGGCCGTCGAGCGTTTCAATGAAGACGAAGCGATCGGCCTGGTGCTTTGCGATTTGCACATGCCCGGTCTGGACGGGATTCAACTGGTTCAGGAGCTGCAACGGTTATCCGGCAAGCACCGTGTGTTTGAAGCAATCATGCTCACTGGGCGTGCGGACAAGCAGGATGTGATCAAGGCTTTGCGGGCCGGGTTTGCCGATTACTACCAGAAGCCGATTAATCTGGGTGAGTTGCTCGAAGGGATTGCGCGTCAGGCAGTGGTTTTGCAGGAACGGCAGAAGAATGTGCAGCTGGGGCATCTGGATCAGAAGCTGCAGTATCTTGCCGAGTCGATCGATGATCTGTATCAGGATCTGGATAAGGTTCGGCGTGGGCCGCGGTTATCGGTTTCCACTGATGAAGATGTCATCGCTGTGGATCGGGTTGAGATTCCGGCGATTTTCAGTCAGCTGTCGCCAAGGCAGTTGGAGGTGGCGCGGCTGGTGGGGAAGGGGCAGACGAATTATCAGATTGCCTGTGAGTTGGGGATTACCGAGAACACGGTGAAGCTTTATGTGTCGCAGGTTTTGCGGTTGACCCATATGCATAATCGGACGCAGTTGGCGCTGGCTTTGTTACCCAGTCATTCTGGATTGCGTCAGGGGGTGACTGCGCATTAGGTTTTTGTTGGCGGTATCGACCGCGATTCACTTTTTTACAAGCGCCTGGAATGTGTTAAGCCGTAACGCGATCTGTAGCAGCTGCCGAGCCTGCGAGGCTGCGTTCGGCTGCGTAGCAGTCGCAAATCAGTCATTGCGGTACGTCAGGCATACCGCGTCAGCCGGACTCACGACTGCTACGCAGCCGAACGCAGCCTCGCGGGCTCGGCAGCTGCTACAAAGAGTGTCGCGGCTGAAATTGCTTAACTGACTGGCATTACCCGGAATGCCGGCCCGAAAAAAGTCAGCCAAAAAACGCTAGCCCCAAGCGTCCAATTCCCGGATCAAGACTACCCCCCGTCCCACCGCCCACTTGCCCGCTCTCATACTGATCAAAGTACTCCGGGATCTCATGCTGATAGCTTTTCAATAACGATCCCTCTAAGAACCAAAGGCATGGGACAGGGCGGTGAAGCCCGGGCCGGCCAGTACGATCAATAACGCCGGGAAGAGAAACAGCATCATCACGACGGACATTTTGGCGGACAGCTTGGAGATGTATTCCTGCAGACGCGTCAGGCGCCGGTCATCGAGCAATTGCTTGAGGGTCAGCAGGGATTTCATCGCACCGCCCCCCTGATGGATCAACTGCTCAAGGATGACGCAGGTGTCGGTGAACTCGTCGACGGCCAGCAATCGGGTGGCTTTGTTCAGTTCTTCGCCCAGTTCCAGGCCGGAATCGACCCGGGCCAATACCAGACGCAATTCATGGGTCAGGGCCGGCAATAATTGTTTGCCTTCATTGCTCAACACTCGCAGCGACTGCTCCACCGCCATGCCCGATTCGAACAGGATGCGCAGCAGCGGAATGAAGGTGGAAATCTCGCTCGCCAGTTGTTTTTGCCGACGCTGCGCGGCAGCGGCCAGCAACCTTTTGGGCAACAGATAGCCGATGCAGGTGGCGAGCACCGGGGCCATCCAGTGGTTGTCTGCATGAGGGAAGAACACGCCCTGGATCAGCAAGGTCAGGGCCAGTGCCAGCACCGGAGCGCCTACCTGGAACGCCGCGAACAGTGAACGTCGCCGGGCGCTGCGCCAGCCGAGACGGTTAAGCAATGCCTGGGTTTCGTTATCCAGGTTGACCGAGCGCTGACCGATCCGGCTGCTGCCCAGCACCTGCAGCCACTGATCCACACGGTGGTCGCTCGCCAGTTTGCCGTCGAGTCGTTGCGCCACCTGGCGAACCCGCCGACGGTGTTCCAGCAAACCGCTGAGCAGCAACAAGACTGCCCCCAGAAACAGCAATGCGCAGATCAGCAAAGGCACTTTCATACGCTGCGCAACATGTGCCAGAGCGCCAGGCTACCGACCACCTGCAAGCCGAACGCGGACGCGAGCATGATTTGCCCCGAATCGTCGTGCCACATGGCGAGCAAGTAATGAGGGTTAGTCGCGAGGAAATAGCCGGCCAGACCAATCGGCAAACAGCCCAGGACCCACGCGGTCACCCGGGTTTCACCGGTCATGGCCCTGAGCTGGCGCGCAGCCTGCTCGCGCTCCCGGATCATCTTGATCAGGTTTTCCAGCAATTCGCTGGCATTGCCGCCATAGCGGTGATTGACCTTCAAACCGAGCGCGAACAGGCGAAGTTCGTCTTTCTCATACAGCTCAGCGAGGTCTGCCGCGGCATCCGGCAGGCTGACCCCCAACTGCACGTTGCGCTGAACCCGCCCCATGGCGTTTTTCAGCGGGTCTTCAGCGGTGTCGATGGCGCCCAGCACCGCATCGGCCAGGGTGCGCCCGGACTTCAGACTGCGCACGGTGTGATCGAGCATTGGTGGCAGTTGTTCGATCATGCGCTGGAGTCGGCGTTGATAACGCCAATTGACATACAGACGCAGCATCAGCGGCGGTAGCAGTAACAGAGCCAGCAAGCCACCCCAGCCACCGGTAGCAAATCCGAGCAAGATGCCAAAGGCCCAGAGCAGCAGCCATACCCCCAGACGCTCGGTGGGACGCCCAAGGCCAGCCCGCAGAAAGGCCCGATCCAGACCCGCCCAGGAGGTTTTCGTCAGTACCGGCTGCGGTTGCCCCTGGGTCAGGCGTCCCAGTACCCGCTCGGTGCCGGTCTGGCGCAAACCGCGATAAAACAAGCGGATCGACAGTCCGAGCAAGACCAGGCAAACGAGGATGAGCAGCACCGGTTTGAGCATGCCGTGGCCTTCAATACGCAGAGGGAGAGAGCGCCAACTCACGGCGCAGTTTGTCGCCGGCGGGGTTGACCGCCTCGCGCATGAATCCGATGCCGCTGCGCTGGTCGAGCCGGAACAACGTGTTGGTGACATACACGTCATCACGCAAGCCGATCACCTCCACCACTTCGCTGACGCAACGGCGGCCGTCGGGCATGCGCTTCAGCTGGATCACTACGTCCAGTGCGGCGCAGATCATTTGCCGCAAGGTACGTTCGGCGATGGTGCGGCCCGTCAGGCCCACCAGTGTCTCCAGGCGCAACAGCGCATCCTGGGCGTTGTTGGCGTGCACGGTGCTCATGGAGCCGTCGTGGCCGGTGTTCATTGCGGTGAGTACGTCCACCACTTCGACGCCACGAATCTCGCCGAGGATGATTCGGTCCGGGCGCATCCGCAGGGCGTTGCGAATCAGGTCACTGGCTTTCACTTCGCCGTGGCCTTCGGCATTCGGCGGTCGGGTTTCCAGGCGCACCACGTGAGGGTGCCCCAGGTGCAGTTCGGCGACGTCTTCGATGGTGACGAGTCGCTCGTGAGGGTTGATCAACTGGCTGAGAATGTTCAACAGCGTGGTCTTGCCGGTGCCGGTGCCGCCGCTGATCAGGATGTTGCAGCGCTTGCCCACGGCCTCCTGAAGAAAGTCGAAGATCGCCTGGTCGATGGTTTGCATCGCCATCAGGTCCGAGCTTTTGAGCATGTCCTTGCGAAATTTACGTATCGACAGGCAGGGACCATCGAGCGCAATCGGTGGAATGATCGCGTTGACCCGGCTGCCGTCGGGCAGTCGTGCGTCGACCATTGGCGACGACTCATCGAGCCGTCGACCGAGGGGCGCGAGAATCCGTTGCATGACCCGTTCGATGTGATGCGCATCGATGAAGCGCAAGTCGCTTTGATGCAGTACGCCGTCGCGTTCAATGAACACCCGGTGCGGGCCGTTGACCAGGATCTCCGTCACCGCCGGGTCTCGCAGCAGCACTTCCAAGGGGCCGAAACCGGTGAGTTCATCGACGATTTCTTCGGCCAGACGCTCCATTTCATAGCGGGAAATCGCCAGGTGCAGCCGGGCGATGTACTCGGCAACCTTGTCGATGACGAACTGCGAGAGCACCTGCCGTGAACCCTCCAGCAGGTTTTGGCCGGACTCCTCGATGGCGTCGATGATGTAGCGGTGCAGCACCAGTTTCAGACCTTCGTGGTCGGTGTTGCCAGTGGTGGTGCGCACAGGGGCACCAAAGAGTTTTTCACCGCTCATTGCGCACCCCTCAACCGGTTGAACCAGCCAGACTTGGGTTTGGCCAGGCCCTCGGAGCGCTTGGCCAACCGATCACCGAGGGCGCGCAGGCTTTGAGTCAGGCCTTCGCGGGGGGCCAGTTCAAACAACGTCACACCTTGGTTCTTGGCGTTAAGCCGCACTTCCGGGCTGTAGACGAGGGTCGCGATGATCTCCATGCCGAAGCTTTTGCTCAGGGTGTCGGAGTCCGGTGCGACGTTGCGCAGGTAGCGGTCCACCAGCAGTCTGGCGTGATCGAGCTTCATGCCTTTTTCGCGCCACAGGTTGAGTACCGCCAGGTTGCGACGGCAGTCGAGTACGTTCTGATCGGTGTACCACAGCAACTTGTCGCAATGGGTGACGAAGGTGCGTAGCGCTTCGCTGTCCGGCTGACCCGTCAGGTTCACCACGATGTGCTGGAAGTGTTGGCGCAGGGCGCTGAGCAGCATGTACAACTCGGCGGTGCTGGTGTGTTCCAGCGGCTCATCGTGGTGGGCGTAGGCGAGGATCCGCAACCCGGCGGCGCAGTTGGTGAACGCGCTGTCGATCAGCGTCGCGTCGAGGCGCCGCAAGTGCCGGAGTGCATCGCCGAAGTGGAACGAACTCTCCAGCCCGAGCAAGGCCAGGCTGTCACCGCGCGGCAGGCCAAGGTCCAGCAACAGCGTTTGCTGTCCGCTCTTCTGCACCACTTGCGCCATGTGCGTGGCGAGCAGCGCGCCGTCGGCGTTGATCTGCACACCGTAGAGCACCGTCAGGCTGCCCAGTTGGGTGTTCGGGGCCACGGGTGGCAGGCGTTTGCTCAGCCGTCGCACCAACCCCGCGACTTCACTGGAGCGCGAACCATAGGCCACGAAATCCCGTGCGCCGGCGCGCATGGCGTTGAGTACGAGTTGGTTGTCCATGCCATCGCCCAGCGCGACGATCGCCAGCATCGGTTTGGCTTCCAGGGCACCTTCGATCAGTGCGCTTTGGGCCACCACGTGTTCGCGGTCCAGACCGATGAACACCAGACTGGCGAAGGTCACGTCCACCAGCGCCAGCAATTCGTCGAGGCTGCCACCGCCGGCGCTGACCACTTGGCCCAACGGGGCGAGGGCGCCTTGCAGCCACTCAAGGTCGGTGCTGTTGCGCGTGATCGCGAGGAAGGTCTGGCTCAGGTTCTGGCTCTGGCTCATTGCGATAATCCGCTGCGTTTATCGAAGTTGCAGTTTTCGAGGCAGTTCAGGTGATACCAGTTCGGGTCATAGTTGCGCTTCAAACAGGGGCATGGAACGACTGCGCATTTTGATGCGTCCTTGCTCGATTCAGGGGGGTTGTTGGGTGATTTCGTTGCCGCGGATGACTACCACGCTCGACTTGCGCGGTGCTGTGCTGCCGTTGGTGACGACAGGTTTGGGTGGGGGCGTCATGGCCAGTTGGCTGAACTGGATCAACTCGCGGTTGGCACTGGCAAGTTTGGCCGATGAATCGCTTTTACCGGCCCAGTAACGAGCCAGACGTTTTTCATCGGCGCTGCGTACGGCCAGGCGCAGCACGCCAGCCTGGGCCGCCAACATCAGGCGGCTCAATAGTTGTTCGGGGACGGCAAGCAAGACGCTGCGGGCGCTGGCGCGCAATTGTTCCTGCCTGAGTTTTTCTTCGATGCTGCGGGCCGGGCTTGCGGGTTGACCGTCGTTGGTCAACCCCATCTGTTCGCCCACCCCGAGTACCCGCAAGGCCGGCACCACCAGTTGCGCCGACGGCTGAAGGTTGTTGTTGTCCATGCGCAGAAACAGCAGCACATCGACATAGTCCCCGGGTGTCAGTTGCCCTCCGGCATTGATCACTTCATCCACTGCGACGGCGAGGGCGCGTTCATCGGGACGAATCATCCGCGCCAGTCTGCCGCCGGCTTCAAAGCTTTCATCATTGAGCCAGGTGCCGGCGCTGAGGGCGCGCCAGGGCGTTCGGCCAATCGCTTGATCGAGGCGGCTCAGGCTGCCGGCCGGGACGGTACGGAGTTTTTCCAGGGTCACGTCGGCGGCGCTGATCGGCACGAACGGTGGCACATCATGCAGCAACACCACCACCGGTTGGCGGGTGGGGTCGTCCACGGGGGGCAGCGTCTGGGCGATGGGTGCAGGCGTGACGATCTCGGGTTGCACGACAGACTCGGGAGCGGGTTGGCGGCTTAGCGTGAGGCCCCAGTAACCGGCAACAATGGCGCCCACCAGAAACAAACCGGCCAGGCCCAGAGTGATACGACTGTTCATGACGGCTCTCCCTTTCCTGCTGCTTGAGACCTCGTCGCATCCTACGAGACAACTTCGCAATCAGGCAGCTATGAACATGGAACTATTTCGCTATTTGACGGTAGCTCAGCTAGAGCAAAAAGCCATTACGGGCCTGAAAATAACTAACGAAAGTAAGTAGTCAGGGCGAAAACGTGACTTTTTTGACGTCAACGAAGCAATTAATACTTTAGTGATAATTCGTTCTTACAGTTGTGGGTACGGGGAATGCCGACAATGCTGATGCTGGCAAAGGGGAATCATGTTGCGACCGTGCAACACCCGCCGTCTTTCAGGAGAACTGCCATGTCCTTTACCAAGATTGCTCAGAAGATCAAATCCGAAATCGCTTTTTACAAAGGCCTGGCCAAAGATACCGAGGGTGCCTCAGGTATTGAGTACGCGATTGTTGCCGCCATGGTCGCGGTGGTGATTGCCGGCCTCAGTGCAGGGATGGGAACCTCGATAACAACCCTGTTCGGCACCATCAAAGCCGCCATCGATTGACGCGAGAAGACGCACCGGTAGCTTGCCAATGCTCCAAAGGGCTTCTAACGTCAGCGCTTAGTCCATTGCAGGTGTTGCCCATGAACGCTCCCTCACTTCCACGCCAACAGCTACTTCTGGTCGATGATGAGGAGGATGCGTTGCTGGAGTTGGCGGAGTTGCTGGAGGGCGAGGGCTTCAATTGCTTTACCGCCACCTCGGTCAAACTCGCGCTGCAACATCTGACGCGCCACCCTGATATTGCGTTGGTGATCACGGATCTGCGGATGCCGGAGGAGAGTGGCATGTCGTTGATCAAGCGGTTGCGTGAACATACGTCCCGCCAGCATTTGCCGGTGATTGTGACGTCGGGGCATGCGGACATGGAGGATGTCAGTGACATGTTGCGGTTGCAGGTGCTCGACCTGTTTCGCAAGCCGATTTATCACGTGCGGTTGTTGGAGACGTTGAATAATTTGTTTCCGCAGCCTCGCATGGATTTAGTGAGTCAGTGATTGATCGTTCCCACGCTCTGCGTGGGAATGCAGCCAGGGACGCTCTGCGTCCCAAGAGCCGAACGCAGAGTGCAGGAACGGTCGGGTCAGGCAACCGGCCGCCAATGGCCCGCCATATGCTCAAGATCCCCCGCACCCACCAACAGCAAATCCCCGCTCGACCCTGCCGCACTGGCCAGCAACGTCACCTCACTGGGCAACCGCACCGGTTTGCGAAATTGCACCGCAATCTCGACATTCGCCGCCGGCAGATGATCGGCAAGCGCCGCCAGGGTGCGCGCCTTGTTCCACAACCCATGGGCGATGGCCTTCGGGAAACCGAAGAGTTTGGCGCTGACGGCACTCAGGTGAATCGGGTTGTAGTCGCCGGACACTTTGGCGTACTGCCGCCCAATGTCCGACGGCGCTTTCCAGCAGGCGACTTCCGACATTTCCAGCGACGATGCCAATACTTCTTCTACGGGTTCGCCTTCGAGTTTGACCCCGCGGCACAACATCTGGCTTTCAGCTTCCCACAACGCCCCCAGTTGATCGTCGAGTGTCGTCACCAGGTCGAACGTCGCGCCCTTTTCATGGGGTTGAAGGTTTTGCACCTGAACGCTGACCCGCACGCGATTCACGCCGCCCATTGGTCGAAAGATGCGAATGCGGTTGCTCAGGTGAATTAACCCCAGCAGCGGAAATGGAAACTCCTTGGCCGTCAGCAATTGCATCTGCAAGGCGAACGCGAGGATGTGTGGATAGGTTGGCGGCAACAAACCGTTTTCGGCAAAACCGCAGACCTTGCGATAGTCCGCCAGGCGCTTCGGATCGACATTGATCCAGCAGCGCAAACCCGAGTCGGGCAGGGTGGTGCCGGTGATTTTGCGTCGCGTCGCGGCCCGCACGTACAGTCCCGACAGGCTTGGTTCGCGGTTGAGTATGTGCCAATCGATGATCATGCCTAAGCCCCCAAAACACTTTGTCCGCACACTCGCAGGGCTTGACCGG
This sequence comes from Pseudomonas sp. Irchel s3h14, assembly GCF_900187425.1. Taxonomy (GTDB): domain Bacteria; phylum Pseudomonadota; class Gammaproteobacteria; order Pseudomonadales; family Pseudomonadaceae; genus Aquipseudomonas. The sequence continues at coordinate 36,583 of NZ_FYDJ01000002.1, read as the reverse complement.
TGAACGCGCCGGTACCCGGTTGAGCCAGCCACGCCACCGCTTCGGCGACGTCTTGCGGCAGACCACCCTGGCCCAGCGAACTCATGCGCCGCCCGGCCTCACGCACGCCGAACGGCAGGTGCGCGGTCATCTGGGTTTCGATGAAACCGGGTGCTACCGCATTGATGCTGATGCCGCGCTCGTTCAGCAGCGGCGCCCAGGCTTGGGCCAGCCCGATCAGCCCGGCCTTGCTGGCTGCGTAATTGGTTTGCCCGCGATTGCCGGCGATGCCGCTGATCGACGCCAGCAGGATCACCCGGCCGTTGTCGTGCAGGGTGCCGCTGTCGAGCAGTGCCTTGGTCAGCACTTGTGGCGCATTGAGGTTGACCGCCAACACCGAGTCCCAGAATTCCGGGGTCATGTTGGCCAGGGTTTTATCCCGAGTGATACCAGCGTTGTGGACCACGATGTCGATACCGTCGGGCAGTTGCTCGATCAACTGCGCGGCGGCGTCTTCGGCGCAAATGTCGAGGGTGATGCTGCGTCCGCCGAGGCGTGCGGCGAGGGCTTCGAGGTCAGTCTTGGCCGGTGCTACGTCGAGCAGGATCACGTCGGCCCCATCGCGGGCCAGGGTTTCGGCGATGGAGGCACCGATGCCGCGTGCAGCACCCGTGACCAGTGCCGTGCGGCCAGACAATGGACGAGTCCAGTCCGTCACCTGCGTGTCGCAGGCATTCAAGCGAATCACTTGCCCGGAAACGAATGCACTTTTTGGCGAGAGGAAAAACCTCAGCGGGCCTTCCAGTTGATCCTCCGCCCCTTCGCCGACATAAATCAGCTGCAAGGTGCCGCCACTGCGCAGTTCCTTGGCCAGCGAACGGCTGAAGCCTTCCAGTGCTCGCTGGGCACTGGCGGCGAACGGATCGCTCAAGGTCTCCGGCGCGCGCCCCAGAATCACCAGGTGCGCGCTGTGATCGAGGTTTTTTATCAGCGGCTGGAAGAACTCGCGCAGCTGTTTGAGTTGATCGGTCTGCACCAGGTCGCTGGCGTCGAACACCACGGCTTTGAGTTTGGGGCCGTGGCCGGGAATCCACGCAGTGGCCAGCGAAGGCTCGGTGCCGTAGCTGTAAATCGCGTCGGTCAGGCGGTTGGCGAAGGTGCTGATTTTCTCCGTCAACGGGCCACCGCCTAACAACAGCGCCCCCTCGACAGGCCGCAGCCGGCCTGCTTGCCAGCGCTCCAGACGAACCGGCGACGGCAGACCCAGGGCCCCGACCAAACGATGGCCGATGGACGAATTGGCGAAGTCGATATAACGGTCAGACATGGAACGCGCTCCAGCAGCTGGGGTTAAAAGTGTGGACCATGAATGGCAATCAGTCGTTCGATCCACGAGATAAGGCCTACGCTTGATCACTGTAGGAGCTGAGCTTGCTCGCGATGGCGGTGTATCTGTCGACATCAATGTAGCTGACACACCGCTATCGCGAGCAAGCTCGGCTCCTACAAGGGGGGTGGTTTTCAAAATGAATATTTCATCAGGAGCTTTTCATGACTCAACTGCGCCGCGTTGCAATTATTGGTGGTAACCGTATCCCCTTCGCCCGTTCCAACGGGCCGTACGCCACCGCCAGTAATCAGGCGATGCTTACCGCCGCGCTCGAAGGCCTGATCGAACGCTACAACCTGCACGGTTTGCGCCTGGGCGAAGTGGCGGCGGGGGCGGTGGCCAAGCACTCCCGGGATATGAGCCTGACCCGCGAGTGCGTGCTGGGCTCGCGGTTGTCGCCGATGACGCCGGCCTACGACATCCAGCAAGCCTGCGGCACGGGGCTGGAGGCAACATTGTTGGTGGCGAACAAAATCGCCCTGGGTCAGATCGAATGTGGCATTGCAGGTGGCGTCGACACAGCCTCGGACGTGCCGATCGGTGTCAACGAAAGCCTGCGCAAGATCCTCCTGCAGGCCAACCGCGCCCGAAGCACCGCCGACAAACTGAAAACCTTCCTGCAACTGCGTCCCCGCCACTTGATACCCGACTTTCCAAGCATCAGCGAGTCGCGCACCGGTCTGTCGATGGGCGAGTACTGCGAGTTGATGGCCCAGGCCTGGAACATTCCGCGCGACGAACAGGACCAACTGGCGTTGGACAGTCACCAGAAAATGGCCGCGTCCTACACCGAAGGCTGGCACAACGATTTGATGACACCGTTCCTCGGCCTGACCCGCGACAACAACCTGCGCCAGGATCTGACCCTGGAGAAACTCGCCTCACTGAAACCGGCCTTCGAGAAAAGCGCCAAGGGCACCCTGACGGCGGGCAACTCGACGCCGCTCACCGATGGCGCATCGCTGGTGCTGATGGGCAGTGAAGAATGGGCCAAGGAACGTGGTCTGCCGATCCTTGCCTATTTGCGCGATGGCGAGGTGGCGGCGGTGGATTTCGTCAGCGGTGCGGAAGGATTGTTGATGGCGCCGGTGTATGCGGTGCCACGTTTGCTGGCGCGCAATGGCCTGACCTTGCAGGACTTCGATTACTACGAAATCCACGAAGCCTTCGCCGCGCAGGTACTCTGCACGCTGAAGGCCTGGGAGGATCCGGAATATTGCAAAACCCGCCTCGGTCTCGATGCGCCACTGGGCTCCATCGACCGTAGCCGCCTCAATGTCAAAGGCAGTTCACTGGCGGCGGGACATCCATTTGCGGCTACCGGCGGGCGCATCGTCGCCAATTTGGCGAAGTTGCTGGATGCGGCGGGCAAGGGGCGAGGCTTGATCTCGATGTGCGCGGCTGGTGGCCAAGGGGTGACAGCGATTATCGAGCGCTGAGGACGGCGGCGCTTTTCTGCTGGGCCAGCTGCCGATTGCGGTTGGCGTAACTCTCGGCCATGACCGAGCAGACGATCAGCTGCAACGGGTGGTAGATCATGATCGGCAACAGGATCAGTCCAAGCCCCGGGTTGGCGCCGAAGATCAGCGCCGCCATTGGCGCACCGGCGGCCAGTGATTTCTTGCTGGCGCAAAACACCGCGGCGATTTCATCGGCCGGGCTGAATTTCAATGCGCGAGCGGTGCGGGTGGTCATCCACAGGATGATCGCCAGCAGGATCGCACTGCCGATCAGTGCCGTGAGGATCACGCTGTTGCCCTGCTTTTGCCACATCCCCGAGACCATCGAATTGCAGAACGCCGCGTACACCAGCAACAGGATCACCAACTTGTCGGCGATGTTGGTGTAGCGCTTGTGGCGGGCGAAGAACTTGCCGAGGAACGGCCGAACCAATTGGCCGAGTACCAGCGGCAACAGCAACATGGCGCAGAGGTCGAGCAGGGTGGCGCCCAGATCGATGCCGCCCGCGCCGCTGCCGACCACGAAACTCACCAGTAACGGCGTCAGGAAAATCCCCAGCACGCTGGACAGGCTCGCGTTGAGAATCGCCGCCGGTACGTTGCCGCCCGCGCTGCCGGTCAGGGCCACGGACGAGGAGATGGTCGAGGGCAGGGCGCAGAGGTACAGGAAGCCCAGCATCAGCAGCGACGGAATGTGCGAACCCAACAGCGTGTCGCTCAGCAGCCAGATCAGCGGAAACACCGCGAAGGTGAATCCCTGAACCATCACGTGCAGCTTCCAGTTTTTCAGACCGTGAGTGATCTGCTCGCTGGACAGGTTGACCCCGTGCAGGAAGAACACCAGGAACACGCCGATGTTGATCACGTATTCAGCGTGCATTCCGCCGCCGGTGGCACCAAAGGTCGGGAAGAAATACGCCAGCAGCGTGGCGATCAACATGCCACACAAGAACCAGTCGGTGACCACGCGTTTGAGGTGTTTGAAGGCATGCATAACAGGCACCGAATACATTTGTAAGAATTGGTGACTTAGCCTAACGTCGGCTCCATCAGCCGTCTTGCGACATAAGGCCAATCAATGCCGACTAACGGACAACTTTCTCTCGAACGGACGATTCCGACGCTGACGGTGCTGCCGCGTCCGCTGTATGCCCGTGCGGAAAGCCTCAACGCCGGTTCATGGACGCCGCCGCATCGACACGATTGGGTGCAGTTCTCCTACGCGATCAGCGGTGTTCTCGGCGTGCATACCGCCGAGGGCAGTTTCTATGCGCCGCCGCAGTGGGGCATCTGGATTCCGGCGGATCTCGAACACCAGGTGGTGACCTCGATGCGCGCCGAGATGCGCAGCCTCTATGTGCGCCGCGAGGATTGTGAATGGGCGGACGGGCGTTGCCGGGTGCTGGAAGTGACGCCGTTGGCCCGGGAGCTGATCAAGAGTTTTTGTTTGCTGCCGGTTGAATATCCACAGGGCGACAGCCAGGAATCGCGGCTGGTGAGTGTGCTGCTGGATCAGTTGGCGCATCTGCCGGAGGTCGGCTTCTCGCTACCGTTACCGCGCCATGAACGGTTGCTGGGGTTGTGCAACGAGCTGATCGAAAGCCCTGAGCGCAATGTGACCTTGCAGGCGTGGGCCGAGCGGTTGGGCACCTCGGAGAAGACCTTGATGCGGCTCTTTCAGCGGGAAACCGGGTTGAGCTTTCGAGGGTGGCGACAGCGGATGCGGTTGCTGTCGTCGTTGAGTTTGCTGGAGGAGGGGGACAGCGTGACGAATGCCGCGCTGTCTTGCGGGTATGACTCGACTTCGGCGTTTATTGCGGCGTTCAAGAATCTGTTCGGGTTTACTCCCGGAGAACTCTTCAAACAGTGACGGCCTCATCGCGGGCAAGCCTTGCTCCTACGGATTTGTGTGACACCGATATGGGGTACGACACAAATCCGTAGGAGCAAGGCTTGCCCGCGATTGGCCGCGGAGCGGCCACCGGGATTCAGGATCAGGTTCTGAAGCGGCGCACCAACCCATCCAGCTCATTCGACAACCCCGCCAGACTCTGCGAATCCAGCCGCGCCGAGTTCGCCAGTTCCGCCACCAATTGCGCATCACCATGAATCTGACTGATGTGCCGATTGATGTCTTCAGCCACCTGATGCTGTTCTTCCGCCGCGGTAGCGATCTGGGTGTTCATGTCGCGGATCACGTCCACCGACTCACGAATCAGCCCGAAACTGCTGCGTGCTTCACCGATCCGCGTCACCGATTGCTGGGACACTTCCAGGCTGGCGTGCATTTGCTGAGTCACCTGACTGGTGCGTTTGGCGAGGTTGCCCAGCAAACCATCGATTTCCGCCGTGGAATCGGCAGTCCGCTTGGCCAGTGCCCGAACTTCATCGGCGACCACTGCAAACCCACGACCCTGTTCACCGGCCCGCGCTGCTTCGATAGCGGCGTTCAGCGCCAGCAGGTTGGTCTGTTCGGCAATCGAGCGAATGGTCCCGAGGATTGACTGAATGTCGTTGCTGTCGCGCTCAAGCTGTTGCATCGACTGGGCCGACTGTTCGATTTCCTGGCTCAAGCGATCAACGCTGGTCACGGCCGCATCAATCTGCTGCTGACCTTCACGTGCCTGGCGCTGGCCGCTGTCGGCCGATTCCGCCGCCTGGCTGCAAGAGCGCGCGACTTCGTTGGCGGTGGCGACCATTTCGTGGAACGCCGTGGAAACCATGTCCACCGCTTCACGCTGACGCCCGGCGGCTTCGGCCATGTCGCTGGAGACCTGGGTCGAACTCTTGGAGGTGGCGAGGATCTTGGTCGCGGCGCCGCCGATGCTCTGGATCAGGTTACGAATCGCTGCCAAGAACTGGTTGAACCAGTTGGCCAGTTGCGCGGTTTCGTCGCTGCCACGGATTTGCAGGTTCTTGGTCAAGTCGCCTTCACCTTGGGCGATGCCTTCCAGACCGCTGGCCACGCTGCGGATCGGTCGCACGATAAGGCTGGCGAAACTGGCGCCGACGATGGCGAAGAACACGGCCAGCACGGCGGCGATGATCGCGATCAGCCAGGTCAGCTGAGTGGCCGAACTCATCACGTCGGTCTGCTTGATCAGGCCGATGAAGGTCCAGCCCAGTTGCTCCGACGGCCAGACGTTGGCCATGTAGCGTTCGCCGTTCAGCTCGACTTCCACCAGCCCTTTACCGGCCTTGGCCAGTTGCGCGTAGCCCTCGCCGAGGCTGCTCAAGGCTTTGAAGTTGTGTTCCGGTTGCTTCGGATCGACCAGCACGGTGCCGGTGTTTTCCAGCAGCATCAGGTAGCCGGTTTCACCGAGCTTGATCTGCTTGACGATTTCAGTGAGCTGCTTGAGCGTCACGTCGATGCTGACCACACCGCCATTGGTGCCCAACTTGTTATCGATGGTGCGCACGGTACTGACGTACGTCGCGTCGTCCTGGGCCCAGTAATAGGCCTCGGTGCGGAACGGTTTGCCCGGTTTGGCCTGGGCAGCTTTGTACCAGGGGCGCTGGCGCGGGTCGTAATTGTTCAGTTTGGCATCGTCCGGCCAGGACACATAACCGCCCGCCGCGGTGCCGAGAATGGCATAGGCGTAGGACGGGTGACTGTTACCCAGGTCCTGAAGGAGGCCGAAGACCTTCTTGTCCATCTCGCCTTGAGGAATGCTTTCGGCGTTGGCGCTCATGTACGTCTTGAGGCTGTCGTCGGAATTCTTGATCAGTGGTTGGGTCGCCAGGTAATCCACGTTCTGGCTGATGCCGTCAAAGAACAGTTGCATGGCGTTGCTGACCTGACGAATTTCGCGGCCACTGCCGTCAACGAAACTGTCCTTGGCATCACTGCGCAAGTTCAGCACAACCAGGGTAGCGACCAGCACCACCGGCAAGCAGGCGATGATTGCAAACGCCCAGGTCAACTTCTGTTTGATGTTCATCCGCGCTCCAGATTTTTCTTGTAGGCCCACGCAGTGCAGATGACTCGCGGATATTGGCAGAACGATTGTCGGACAAATCACTTTGTCACTGATGACTTCGGCTGGCCGAGGTGGAAATTGAGGTCTGTTAAGAAAAATCCTACGAAGGGTATGAATCGAGATGTCAGCTTCTGTCGCAAATACCCGCTTAGCCCTTCAGCAACAAGTGGCGCAGGGTCAGCTATGATCTGTGGCGCCGATGACGAGCGGCGGTTGCTGACTGATTAAACCGGCACATTGTGTGCTTCTCGACGGTCACAGGAACGTTCATAGGTCGGCAACCCCTCCCCCGAATGAGTGGATTGCCGTATAACGAATGACTTTCGCGTGTTTGGTAATAAAGGACCCCCAATAAAAGCTGATGAAGACTCCAAAACGCATTGAACCCCTGATCGAGGACGGTCTGGTCGACGAGGTGCTGCGCCCACTCATGAGTGGTAAAGAAGCAGCTGTTTATGTGGTGCGCTGCGGCAACGAGTTACGTTGCGCGAAGGTCTACAAGGAGGCGAATAAACGCAGTTTCCGTCAGGCGGCCGAGTATCAGGAAGGCCGCAAGGTGCGCAACAGCCGTCAGGCTCGAGCGATGGCCAAGGGCTCCAAGTTCGGCAAGAAAGAAACCGAAGACGCCTGGCAGAATGCCGAAGTGGCGGCGTTGTTCCGTCTGGCCGGTGCTGGCGTGCGGGTTCCTCAGCCTTACGACTTCCTTGAAGGCGTGCTGTTGATGGAACTGGTGGCCGATGAGTACGGTGATGCCGCGCCGCGTCTGAACGACGTGGTGCTGGAACCGGATCAGGCACGCGAGTATCACGCGTTTCTGATTTCGCAGATCGTGCTGATGTTGTGTACCGGTCTGGTGCACGGTGACCTGTCGGAGTTCAACGTATTGCTGACCCCGACCGGCCCGGTGATCATCGATCTGCCGCAAGCGGTCGACGCAGCGGGCAACAACCACGCGTTCAGCATGCTGGAGCGGGATGTCGGCAACATGGCGTCCTACTTCGGGCGGTTTGCGCCGGAGTTGAAAAAGACCAAGTACGCCAAGGAAATGTGGGCCCTGTTCGAAGCCGGCACCTTGCACCCGGCCAGCGTCTTGACCGGCGAGTTCGATGAGCCGGAAGAGTTGGCCGATGTTGGCGGGATCATGCGCGAGATCGAGGCGGCACGCCTTGATGAAGAGCGCAAGCAAGCGATCCGCGCTGCTGACGACGCGCCACCGAGCAAAGCCGAAGAGCCGCCTCCGCCTTGGATGCAGTGATCGGTTAACGAAAAACCCGGCTTCTGCCGGGTTTTTTGTAGATGCCAGCCACCTGACCTCCAAACGCTGGAGTACCAGTGTGGGAGCGGGCTTGCTCGCGAATGCGGTGTGTCATTCAACATCAATGTCGACTGATCTATCGCATTCGCGAGCAAGTCGAATCGTCGCACCGCCGCTCCCACATTGGATTTTCGGTGTAATTGAGTTTTGAGATTTCCCGGACTCCCCACACTCAAGGACTGAATGTGAACGCCACCCGCAACGCCCAACTGATCATCACCGCCCGTCTGGTCTCGGACTTCGGCGCCTTCCTCAACATGGTCGCCCTGGCCACCTACGTCTACCTGCTCAGCAACAGCGCCATGAGCGTCGGCATCTTCCTCGCCAGCCGCGTGGCCGGTGGAGTATTCGCCAGCCTAATCGGTACGACGTTTTATCGCCGCTGGGCCGGGCGCCTGCCGCTGATTGCCTTCGACCTGTTGCGCGCCGGGCTGCTGGGCCTGCTGCTGGTGCTGCCGGTCGCCCAACAAGTACTACTTTTACCGTTAATTGCATTCGGTCTGGGATTCGGCAACTCGATGTTCGCGATCGGCCTGAACAGTCAGTTGCCGCACTTGATCGAAAGCGAACACCTGCTCAAGACCAACGCCTGGATCACCTCGGCGTCGTCGGCCGCCATGGTCGGCGGAAGTCTGGTGTCAGGGCTATTGGTGGCAGCATTCGGCTTTGAAACGGTGCTTGCATTGAACGTCGTCACTTATCTGCTGGCCGCGTTGTTCATCTTGCCGCTGCGCTTCTCAAAACCTGCGCCCAGTGATGAACCCAGCCACGAGCGTGGTGAGTGGGCGGTCTTGCTCCAGGGACTGCGCAGCACACCGGTGGTGGCGGCTATGCTCGCCGTGGCGATGGCTGACACCCTTGGCAGTGCCGCGCACAACGTGGGTTTTCCGATTATTTCCAGACTGCTGACGCCCGAGTCAGCCAGCACCACGCTGGGCCTGATGTTGGCGGTCTGGGCCTGCGGAAAACTCATCGGCGCGCGCATCGCCAGCCGGCTGAAAGGTTCGGACAACGTGAACCTGGAGCGACGATTTTTCTTTGGTGTGTTGCTGATGTCCTGCGGCTTCATCCTGATGTTTCAGCAGCAAACGCTCTACGGCTTGCTGTTGTTCTCGTTGCCGGCGGGGTTGGGCGACGGTTTCTCGGAAGTCGGCCTGATGTCGCGCCTGCAACGTGAGCCGGACAGCCTGCGTCTGCCGATTTTCAGCTTCCTGACGTTGTTGCAAATGACCGGGTTCGGCGTCGGCATGCTGATCGCCGCGCCGTTCTATTCGTGGTGGACGCCGGGTGCCGTGGTGCTGTTGTTCCACGGGATTCCCCTCACCACGTTGTTGGTGGTGAAGGGGCTGGCAATCAGGGGCGAGCGGGTCGGGCGCAACAGCCCGACTCCAGGTTCTTGAGGATCGGGCAGTCGGGACGGTGATCACCGTGGCAGTGTTCGACCAGGTCCTGCAGGGTGTCGCGCAGTTGGCCGAGTTCGCGGATTTTCTGGTTCAGCTCGTCGATGTGCTGACGGGCCAGGGCCTTCACGTCGGCGCTGGCTCGCTGGCGGTCCTGCCAGAGGGTCAGCAGTTTGCCGACTTCTTCCAGTGAGAACCCCAGGTCCCGGGAGCGCTTGATGAACGCCAGGGTATGCAGGTCGTCGTCGCCGTACACCCGATAGCCGCTGTCGGTACGATGGGCGGCCTTGAGCAAGCCGATGGATTCGTAATAACGGATCATCTTCGCGCTCAGGCCGCTTTGGCGGGCCGCTTGGCCGATGTTCATCGGTTGTCCTCCAGATCCTTGGGTTTCCAGGTTTTCAACAGTAACGCATTGCTCACCACGCTGACGCTCGACAACGCCATGGCCGCACCGGCCAGTACCGGGTTGAGGAAGCCGAACGCTGCCAGCGGAATGCCGATCAGGTTGTAGACGAAGGCCCAGAACAGGTTCTGACGAATCTTCGCGTAGGTCTTGCGACTGATCTCCAGCGCCGCCGGCACCAGCCGTGGGTCGCCGCGCATCAGGGTGATCCCGGCCGCGTGCATCGCAACGTCGGTGCCACCGCCCATGGCGATGCCTATGTCGGCGGCGGCCAGGGCGGGTGCGTCGTTGATGCCGTCGCCGACCATCGCTACCACGCCGGTTTTTTTCAGTTCCGCGACGGTGGCGGCTTTGTCCGCCGGCAGCACTTCGGCGTGGACATCCTTGATGCCCAGCGCCTCGGCGACCACTTTGGCGCTGCCGCGATTATCGCCGGTCAGCAGGTGACTGCTGATGTTGCGTGCGTTGAGTTGTTGCACGGCTTGCAGCGCGCCGGGTTTGAGGGTGTCGCCGAAAGCGAAGAGGCCCAATACTCGTGTCTCGGGGCTTTGCTCGATCAGCCAGGACAGGGTCCGGCCTTCGGTTTCCCACGCGGTGGCGGAGTCCGCCCATTCACCTGCGCTCAAGCCGCTCTCTTCCAGGAGACGACGATTACCCAACGCCAATCGACGACCGTCGAGAGTGCCGGCGATGCCACGGCCGGTCAGCGATTGACTGTCGCTGACATCGGCCACGGTCAAGCCACGGTCGGCGCAAGCATCCAGAACGGACTTGGCCAGTGGGTGTTCGCTGCCGCGTTGCAGGGCGCCGGCCATTTGCAGCAGGGCCGCTTCGTCATTGTTGATGGCGCTCAAATGAGCGATGCGTGGGGCACCTGAGGTCAGCGTGCCAGTCTTGTCGAACACCACTGCACTGACTTCATGGGCACGCTCCAACGCTTCGGCGTCCTTGATCAGAATCCCGTGGCGCGCCGCCACGCCGGTGCCGGCCATGATCGCTGTCGGTGTGGCCAGCCCGAGCGCGCACGGGCAAGCGATCACCAATACCGCCACGGCATTGATCAGCGCCGTTTCCATCGGCGCGCCGTACAACCACCAGCCGATCAAGGTGGCCAACGCAATCAGCAGGACCGTTGGCACGAACACCTGGCTGACTTTATCCACCAGTTTCTGGATCGGGGCCTTCGCTGCTTGAGCGTCTTCGACCAGGCGGATGATGCGCGCCAGCACGGTTTCCGCGCCCAAAGCCAGGGTACGAACGAGCAACCGGCCTTCGCCATTGATCGCGCCGCCGGTGACCTTGTCGCCGGGTTGTTTGGGCACCGGCAGGCTTTCTCCGCTGATCAGCGCTTCGTCGGCGTGGCTCTGACCTTCGACCACTTCACCGTCCACCGGGAAGCGTTCGCCGGGTTTGACCATGACCAGATCATTCAAACGCAAGGCGCTGATGGCGACGTCCTGCTCGCGACCGTCGATCACCTGAATCGCCCGTTCCGGGCGCAAGGCTTCGAGGGCGCGAATGGCGCTGGCGGTCTGGCGTTTGGCGCGGCTTTCCAGGTATTTGCCCAGCAGCACCAAGGCAATCACCACCGCCGAGGCTTCGAAATACAGGTGCGGCATGCGCCCGGCGGCGGTGGCCCATTCATAGAGACTCAAGCCATAACCGGCGCTGGTGCCCAACGCGACCAGCAAATCCATGTTGCCGGCACCGGCGCGCACGGCTTTCCAGGCAGCGACGTAAAACCGCGCACCGAAGATGAATTGCACCGGCGTGGCCAACGCGAATTGCACCCAGGCCGGGAGCATCCAGTGCACACCGAACGGTTGCAGCAGCATTGGCAGCACCAGCGGCGAGGCGAGGACGATCGCCATGATCAAGGCCCAACGCTCGCGGTGCAGGCGTTGTTGTTGATTATCGGTTTGCGGGTGTTCGACTTCCCAGACACTCGCGCTATAGCCCGCCTTGGTCACTGCGCCGATCAAGGTTTGCGGATCGATCTGGCCGAGCAGTTCAAGGTGAGCACGTTCGTTGGCCAGGTTGACGCTGACGCTCTTGACCCCCGGCACCTTGGCCAGCGCTCGTTCGACCCGGCCGACGCAGGAGGCGCAGGTCATGCCATCGATGCTCAATTCCAGACTTTGCTGCGGTACGCTGTAACCCGCCTGCTGCACGGCGTCCATCAAGGCTGGCAGGCTGTCGCTGGGCGCTTGCACCCGGGCCTGTTCGGTGGCCAGGTTGACGCTGACGGCAGAGGCGCCGATGACTTTGCTCAAGGCACGCTCGACACGCCCGGCGCAACTGGCGCAAGTCATGCCGGCAATCGGCAGATCGAAAGTGGTGGATTCGGACATCGGTCACGCTCCCTGTAGAAGATGACTACAGGATCAACCTTGCCATGCTGGCAAGGTCAAGCGCCATGTCTCAGATCAAAAGACCGGCACCTGATCGTTCCCACGCAGAGCGTGGGAACGATCATCAACAGGCGACTCAATAGTCCAGGGCGGCAGGCTTGAGGTACATCCCTTCCTGCGTCATCGCAATCCGGAACTTCAGCACGTCACCGGCCTTGAGCGTGATGTTCTGCGAACCCGGAGCGAGCATGCCCGGGTTGCAACCCGACGCCTGCCCCGGCAGCAGCTTCAGGCGCAAGGAGACATTGCCCGGCGGCAGGTTGAACGAGGTGCTTTGTTCCTGGAATAACCGCGCCGACAGCTGATCGTGAATGTACACGCCGATCTCGCAGGAGGTCGCAACTTCCAGGCGCTCGCGGGAAATGATCAGTACGCCATAGTCCTCCCCGGCGGCTTGAACCGAAGGTGTCGCGGCAAATAGGCTGAGAAAGCCAAACAGGCTGAGAGCTGACCAGCGCATGGCTGAATCTCCTGATGTCGAGTCATTGATGGACGCAGCTTGGCCGAGCGCGACGCTGATTGCCAGCCCGGCAGCTCACTTCAGAACTTGACCTTGCCATGATGGCAAGCTCGAGACTGCACGCAACCTCACTCAAGGAGTCATCCCATGCAAGTGTTCAACGTTCAAGGCATGTCCTGCGGTCACTGCGTCAAAGCCATCACTCAGGCGCTGCAAGCCAAGGATCCTGCGGCCAGCGTGCGTATCGATCTGGCCGCGAAAGAAGTCGGCGTCGAGAGTGCCTTGTCGGCGGATCAGGTAATCGCGGTGATCACCGAAGAAGGCTACGAGGCCAAGGTTGCCTGAGTCCATCTTTGTAGGAGCCGAGCTTGCTCGCGATAGCGAACTGACAGACAACACAAGACGTAAAGCCGCCATCGCGAGCAAGCTCAGCTCCTACAGGGTTTTTAATAGTTAGCGACCTAACGGAATGTTCAAGGCGTCCATGCGCGGCTAGACTGTGGGGCTGCCGACCCCTGTCCAACTGGATGCCTGATGAATTTCCGTACCATTTTGATTCTTGGCGCCTTGAGCGCCTTCGGTCCGCTGGCGATCGATTTCTATCTGCCGGCTTTCCCGGCGATGGCGCTCGCCTTCGCCACCGATGAAAAACACGTTCAGCTGACCCTGGCGGCGTATTTCCTTGGATTGTCCATCGGTCAACTGGCTTACGGCCCGGTGGCGGATCGCTTCGGGCGACGCATTCCCTTGCTGACCGGTGTCGGGCTGTTCACCGCAGCCTCTCTGGCCTGTGCCTATGCGCCGAACCTCGAATGGCTGATCGGCGCACGTTTCGTTCAGGCGTTGGGCGGGTGCGCGGGGATGGTGATCGCGAGGGCGATTGTCAGTGATAAATGCGATGCGGTGGGTTCGGCGAAGGTCTTTTCGCAGCTGATGCTGGTGATGGGCCTGGCGCCGATTCTTGCGCCGATGCTGGGCGGGCTGTTGGTCAACACCACGGGCTGGCAGTCGATCTTTCTCGTGCTGACCGGTTTCAGTGCGCTGGCAGGGTTGGCTGTGGCGCTGGGGTTGCCGGAAAGTCTGCCGGCCCATGTGCCGCGTCAACCGTTGTCCGGCGCGTTGCGTCAGTACGGTCGACTGTTGTCGGACCGGGTGTTCCTCGGCCACGCGTTGACCGGTGGCATCGCCATCGCCGGGATGTTTGCCTACATCGCCGGTTCACCATTCGTCTTCATCAAGCTGTATGGCGTGCCGCCCGAGCATTTCGGCTGGCTGTTCGGTACCAACGCGGCAGGTTTCATTCTGGTGGCGCAGCTCAACGCGCGACTGCTGGCCAAGCGTGGCCCGGCGTTTCTGCTGTCGCGCACCGTGTGGATCTACGTCGGCGCCGGTCTGGCGCTGCTGGCCGTCAGTTCGCTGCACACCGCGCAGCTATGGCCGTTGCTGATTCCGCTGTTTGTCTGCATCGCCAGCCTCGGTTGCATCCTGCCCAACGCCTCGGCCTGCGCCATGAACGGGCAGGGCGCTCGCGCCGGCAGTGCGTCGGCAATGCTCGGTTGCCTGCAATTCAGCGTTGCCGCCGGGGCAGCAGCACTGGTGGGCGTTTTACACGACGGCAGCGCCATGCCGATGGCCATGGTCATCAGCCTGTGCGGAATTCTGGTGGTGAGCGTGGCGATGCTCACCCGGCGTTTGCAAAAAGCCCGGGCGCTGGCGCAAGCCCAGGTCTGAGGGTGGACTCAGCCAGCCGCGCGTTGCTGCTGGTCGGGAAATTGATGAGGGGCGTGCAGGCGCGCTTCAAGGGTTCGGGTGAAGGCGCGGGCTTCGGCTTCGCTACGGAACGTCACAGCATGTTGGTCCAGGCGGACCTGCCACTGGGATTTAGCCACTTCTTTTATCAGGATCTTCATTGCTGACCTCCTTATGTAAAAGATTGCATCGCAGAGGTTTCGATTGTAGACCCGAATACGATCGCAATTATGACAACGGTCAACTCTCTGACTGACGGTGTCGTCCTTTACCGGACGACACGTCTGTCAATGTGTTTCAGAATCCTTCAAGCACAATCTTGCCCCTGGATTTGCCGCTCTCCAGAAGTTCGTGGGCACGACGCAGGTTGGCCGCGTTGATGGTGCCGAAGTGTTCACCCACCGTAGTTTTCAGCGTCCCGGCGTCGATCAGCTCAGCCACGCGGTTAAGCAATTTGTGCTGCTCGATCATGTCTGCGGTTTCGAACAGCGAGCGGGTGTACATGAACTCCCAGTGCAGCGACAGGCTCTTGCGCTTGAGCTTGGTCACGTCCAGCGCCTTCGGATCATCGATCAGGGCCAGTTTGCCTTGCGGCGCCAAAGCCTCGACCAACTGATCCAGGTGGTGATCGGTCTGGGTCAGGCTGGCGACGTGAGTCACCTGATCGACACCCGCGCGTTTGAGTTCTTCGCTCAACGGCTGGCTGTGATCAATCACCAGGTCGGCACCCAGCTCACGAACCCAGCTCTGGGTTTGCGGGCGGGAAGCGGTGCCGATGACTTTCAGCCCGGTCAGTTGGCTGGCCAGTTGCGTAAGAATCGACCCCACACCGCCAGCGGCACCGACAATCAAAAGGCTCTGGCCTTCATCGGTTTTGCCTTCACGCACTTGCAGGCGTTCGAAGAGCAATTCCCACGCCGTGATAGCGGTCAGCGGCAGAGCGGCGGCTTCGGCGAACCCAAGGGTTTTCGGCATATGGCCGACGATCCTCTCATCGACCACGTGCAGTTCGCTGTTGCCGCCCGCGCGGGCGATGGAGCCGGCGTAGAACACTTTGTCGCCGGCCTTGAACAGCGTGACTTCACTGCCGACAGCCTTGACCACACCGGCCACGTCCCAGCCCAGCACTTTCGGCGTGCCCGCTTCAGGCTGGACGTTTTGGCGCACCTTGGTGTCCACCGGGTTAACCGAGATGGCTTTGACTTCCACCAACAGGTCACGCGGGCCGGCAACCGGTTCTGGCAGTTCGATGTCTTGCAGAGCGTTTGAGTCGCTGATTGGCAAGGAGGCGTAGTAGGCAATGGCTTTCATTGGAGCTCCTGAAAAGTAATAAAGAAGGAAGAAATCAGACGATGGAGCGCAGGCGCTTGAGGTCGAAATGTTCGAGAAAGTCGCCAGCCTTGGCGCGGAAGTTCTGGACATGTGCGCTGGCGTCATGGGCTTGCAGGGCTTCGTCACTGCTCCATTTTTCGATCATGTAGAAGGCATGAGGATTTGCTAGGTCCTGGTGCAAGTCGTATTGACCGCAACCGGCCTCGGCGCGGGTCGGTTCCAGCAGCGCACGCAGGTGCTGTTCGAGGGCATCCTGCTGGCCGGCTTTGGCGATGAGGGTGGCGATGGCGGTAAAAGGCTGGGACATGTTCGGCTCCGGGAACGGGATGAATTCGATGGGACGGATGATTGGCTATTTCTCTGCAAGATAAAACCCGCTAAAAGAGCAGTCTCTTTCAATATTTTTTTGATAATCGAGGCTGGAAAATGCTGCGTTTCGATGACTTGCAGTTGTTTGTCCGGGCGGCGGACCTGGGCAGTCTGTCAGCGGCGGCGCGGGGGATGGACATGTCGGCCGCGGTAGCCAGTGCGGCGTTGAAGCGCATCGAACAGCAGCTCGGCGCCCGGTTGCTCGCCCGTTCTACCCGTAGCCTGCGGCTGACAGCTGAAGGCGAGGGATTTCTCGAATACGCTCGGGCTGCCTTGAGCAATCTCGATGAGGGCCGCCGTTTATTGGCCAGCGGCCAGGACCAGGTCAGCGGTATTTTGCAGCTCTCGGCGCCTTCGGACTTTGGCCGCAACCTGCTGCTGCCCTGGCTGGACGAGTTTCAGCGAGAGCATCCGAAGCTTACGGTGCGTTTGCTGCTGGGCGACCGCATCGCTGACCTGTTCCGCCAACCGGTGGACATCGCCCTGCGGTACGGCGAGCCGGAAGACTCAAGCCTGGTGGCGCTGCCCATCGCCCCGCAGAATCGCCGCGTGCTCTGTGCCGCCCCGAGTTACCTGGCCCGGCATGGCGAGCCACGGCAACTCGAGCAACTGGCTCAGCACAACTGCCTGCTGTTCATGCTCGGCAGCCGGGTCCACGATCATTGGAGTTTCCACGACGGCAAACGCGAGGTCAGCCTGACCGTCAGCGGCGATCGTTTCAGCGATGATGCCGATGTCGTGCGGCTGTGGGCCGTGGCGGGTGCCGGGATCGCCTACAAATCCTGGCTCGATGTCGCGGCCGATGTGCTGGCCGGTCGATTGAAAGTGCTCATGCCGGAACTGCTCTGTGAGCGTGCACCGCTGAATTTGCTGTGCGCCCATCGCGCACAATTGAGTAAGCCGGTGAACCTTTTGCGGGAAATGCTCGCCAGCCGATGCGCCCGCTTGAGTAGCCAATTTCCGACGTTATCGGGTACCGATCATTAGTCGCAGGCAAATAGCGAAATTTCACTCAGGAACTATCACCACCAACGGTTTCCCAAGGGCAGGAACCGGCGGTTAACCCGCATATACTAGCGCTCGCCTCATGTACGCACCGTCGATCTCGCATTGGCGAGTCCACGTCCGAGTCAGCCAGGCCCCATGGTCAATCGCCGCGGCTTTGCGAAACCTGCGAAGCAATGGCCTGTGCGATTGACCGGCTTTGCCCGGGTTATGGCGGTTTCCACGCCTTGGCCGACGACACATTACTGGTCAAGATGTCTCTGAGCAGTAGACGAAACGATTCAACAGGGAGTGAATACATGGAACATGCACCTTGCATCAGCCAGATCGCCACGTTGCTGGCTGACCCAAAGCGCAGCGCAATGATGTGGGCCTTGATGGACGGCTCGGCGCGGCAAACCGAAGAGCTGGCCTTGTTGGCCGGCCTGTCACCGTCTTCGGCCAGTGCGCATCTGGGGCGTTTGTCCGCCGGAGGTCTGTTGAAAGTCGAATTTCGCGGCCGCAAGCGGTTCTTCCGTCTTGCCGCCCCTGAAGTAGGTGCCGCGATAGAGGCACTGGCCAGCGCTACCCTGGCCAGCACGCCTCGGGAAGTCCCGGACGTTTTCAAGCGCACGCCCCCTCTCGCCAAACCTCAGACGGCGCCTTCGTCACTCTTGCGCGCCAGGCTTTGCGACGACCATTTGGGCGGCACTCTTGCCGCCGATCTTTATCAGCGTTTGCTGGATGCGGGCTGGATCGAACAGTTCGATCAGCGGGTCATGATCACCCACAAGGGCGCCACGCAATTGGCGACGCGGGGTGTGTTCATCCAGGCGCTGGCTCATCGCAACAGCCGAGTCGCCTGCGCTTGTCCGGACTGGAGCGAAAGACGCCCACACATGGGCGGATCACTGGGTGCGGCGTTGCTGCAATTGTTCATGCAGTCCGGTTGGTTGAGCCTGCCCAACGATTCTCGAGCCTTGCAGATCACCGCCGCTGGGCAGCGTGAAATCCATCGATTCGCCAAAGAAACCGAGCTGGAAATGGCGTTGTAGACGCATCGAGATCGACGTCCGAAGCTTCGGACGTCGTTCAGAGCTGCGAACAGGTCGCATCCAGCAGTAACCCCCAGCCGCTATCGCGCACACTCGTCCGGGGACTTTCGGATTGGGGGAATGTGGCATGGAAACACGAAGCTTCAGCGCGGCAGAACGACTGGAACGGCTGCCCATCAGCGGTTATCACCGAATCATTTTCATCATCATTGCCCTGGCGTTTTTCTTCGACTCCATGGACCTGGCGATGATGACTTTCCTGCTCGGCTCGATCAAAGCCGAGTTCGGCCTGAGCACGGCACAGGCCGGGTTGCTGGCCAGCTCGAGCTTTTTCGGCATGGTCGTGGGGGCGTCGCTGTCCGGCATGCTGGCCGACCGCTTCGGGCGCAAACCGGTGTTCCAGTGGAGCATCGTGTTGTGGGGGATCGCCAGTTATCTGTGCTCCACGGCGCAGACCGTCGAAACGCTGACGTTGTTTCGAATCCTGTTGGGGATCGGTATGGGCATGGAGTTTCCCATCGCCCAGTCGATGCTCTCGGAGCTGATTCCAGCCAAACGGCGCGGGCGTTACATTGCGTTGATGGACGGTTTCTGGCCGCTGGGCTTCGTCGCCGCCGGGGTACTGTCGTACTTCCTGCTTCCGGTGATTGGCTGGCGGGACATCTTCCTGGTGTTGGCGGTGCCGGCGGTGTTTGTCCTGGCGATTCGCTTTTTCATTCCCGAATCACCGCGCTGGCTGGAACAGGCCGGGCACCATGACGTGGCAGACAAGGTCTTGCTGCGCATCGAAGATCGGGTCCGGGCATCTCTGGGACGTTCGGATCTGCCTGAGCCGATCCGCCTGCCGAGAGTGGCGAGTACGCCGGGCCATTTCTTTTCCGCGTTGCGGCAGATCTGGTCGCCGCTTTATCGCCAGCGCACGATGATGATCTGGAGCGTCTGGTTCTTCGCCTTGCTGGGTTTCTATGGCCTGACGTCCTGGCTCAGTGCGTTGCTGCAGCAGTCGGGTTTTGCCGTGACTCAGTCGGTGTATTACACGGTGTTGATTTCCCTTGGCGGGATTCCCGGTTTCCTGATGGCCGCCTGGCTGGTGGAGCGTTGGGGACGTAAACCGGTGTGCGTGGTGACAATGCTCGGCGGCGGGGTGATGGCGTTTCTTTATGGTCAGAGCGCAGTGTTTGGCGGCAACGTCAGCCTGTTGATTGCGTCGGGGCTGCTGATGCAGTTTTTCCTGTTCGGCATGTGGGCGGTGCTTTACACCTACACGCCTGAGTTGTACCCGACATCGGCGCGGGCCACGGGCTCGGGTTTTGCGTCGGCAATTGGCCGCGTGGGTTCGTTGCTCGGGCCAATGGTGACCGGGTTGGTGTTCCCGATGACCGGGCAGGGCGGGGTGTTTGCGTTGGGGGCGATGTGTTTTGCGATTGCGGCAGGGGTGGTGTGGGTGTTCGGGATGGAGACCCGGGGCAAGACACTGGAGGAGTTGAGCGAAGCAGTCGCTTAATGATGATCGTTCCCACGCTCCGCGTGGGAATGCAGCCCGGGACGCTCCGCGTCCCAAGAGCGGACGCAGAGCGTCCGGTGAGGCATTCCCACGCAGAGCGTGGGAACGATCAGTCACTAGGGTTTCACAAGCCGTGCATCCAGGCTGTTCTGCGCCAATCGCTTGGCCTGGTCCTGGGTCATGCCTAAATGGGTGTACAACGCGTGGAAGTTCTCGGTGACATAACCACCGAAGTACGCCGGGTCATCCGAGTTCACGGTCACTTTCACGCCACGCTCGAGCATGTCGAGAATGTTGTGCTGAGACATGTGATCGAACACGCAGAGTTTGGTGTTCGACAACGGGCACACGGTCAACGGGATTTGCTCGTCGATGATCCGCTGCATCAAGCGCTCATCTTCGATGGCGCGCACGCCATGGTCGATGCGCTGGACTTTCAGCAAGTCGAGGGCTTCCCAGATGTACTCGGGCGGGCCTTCTTCACCGGCGTGGGCAACGGTAAGGAAGCCTTCGTGACGGGCACGATCAAACACGCGCTGGAACTTGCTTGGCGGGTGACCCATTTCCGAACTGTCCAGACCGACGGCGACAAACGCATCACGGAACGGCAGCGCCTGGTCGAGGGTTTTCTCGGCTTCTTCTTCGCTCAAGTGACGCAGGAAGCTCAGGATCAAACCGCTGGTGATGCCCAGTTGCTGCTCGCCATCATTCAACGCGGCGGCGATGCCGTTGAGCACCACTTCGAACGGCACGCCACGGTCGGTGTGGGTCTGCGGGTCGAAGAACGGTTCGGTGTGAATCACGTTCTGCGCCTTGCAGCGCAACAGGTAAGCCCAGGTCAGGTCGTAGAAATCCTGAGAGGTGCGCAACACGTCGGCGCCCTGGTAATACAGGTCGAGAAATTCTTGCAGGTTGTTGAAGGCGTAGGCCTTGCGCAGGGTTTCGACATCGCTCCACGGCAGGGCAATCTTGTTGCGTTCGGCCAGGGCGAACAGCAGCTCAGGCTCCAGCGAACCCTCGAGGTGCAGGTGCAGTTCTGCCTTGGGCAGGGCGTTCAGCCAGTCGTACATAGTCTTTTCTCATCAGGTGCAGATGGCGAGCATTCTACAGATGCCCATGGAAACAATTAGCAAAACCTGACCAGCCGGTTCATCACAGCGCTTCCTGTTCCCGTCGATAGGCGTAGGTATCGGCGAAGCGCGAGAGCAGGAATTCGGCGCAGGTGGTGGCCGGATACTGTGCCGGGTGCTGTTCATCCTGACAGCCGGGCAGGCATTCGATGACCGTGTCAGGGTGCGGCTCGGCGAAGAACGGCATCGAGTAACGGTCCACGCCCAGCGGGCTGATCACCCGGTGCGGCGTCGACAGGTAACGGTCGTTGCTCCAGCGCGCCATCATGTCGCCGAGGTTGACCACGAACGTGCCGTCGATTGGCGGTGCATCGATCCACTCGCCTTTAACGTTTCGCACTTGCAGGCCGCCGGCGGCATCCTGATACAGCAGGGTGATACAACCGTAATCGGTGTGGGCACCGGCGCCTTGTTGCTCTTCGGAACTGGCGGTGTGGCGCGGTGGGTAATGAATCATCCGTAGCACGCTGACCGGCTCAACGAAACGGGTGTCGAAAAAGTCGCGCTCAATGCCCAGCGCCACGGTCATGGCCCGTAACAGGGTTAGGGCCAAGGCCTGCATGTCGACGTAGTGCTGCTCCATCAGCGATTCCCAGCCGGGCATCGACGGATGACGGTTGGGGCCGCGCAGCGGTTTTTCTGCCAACACTTCAGGGTGATCGGCCGGCAGGTGCAGACCCATATCGAAGGTTTCTTTCAGGTCGCTGGGTTTGCTCGGGTCAAGTTGTTCGGTGGCGATGGCGCCATAACCGCGGTGGTGGCGGGTTTGGGTGATGTCGATCTTGAGTTTTTCGGCGGCGGGCAGGGCGAAGAAACGTTGGGCGTGGTCGAGCACGGCGTTAATACGCGCAGCAGGGATTGGGTGACCCTTGATATAAAAAAAGCCCCACTCGCGGCAGGCGTGATCGATTTGCGTGGCGACTGATTGCCAGGCATGTGCGTCATCGCTGTAGAGCAGGCTGACGTCGATGATGGGAAGTTGGTTCATGCGCAGTCCTTAAGAACGCTGAAAATCCATTGTGGGAGCGGGCTTGCTCGCGAAGGGGCCAGCACATTCAACATCTTTGTTGACTGACCCAGCGCCTTCGCGAGCAAGCCCGCTCCCACAGGGTTCTGTGGTTGACCCGGGGAGTTACTTCGGAATGTCGGCCTTCATGCCTTCAACGTAGTAGTTCATTGATGCCAGCTCCGCATTGCTCGCCGTCGCGCCCGCCGCGATTTTCTCGACGCCTGCCTGATCCTTGATCGGTCCGGTGAACGGGTGGAATGCGCCGCTCTTGATGTCGGCAATGATCTGCTCTGCCTCGGCTTTCACCGGTGCCGGCACCAGATCGCTGATCGGCAACTCAACCGTACCTTCCTTCAAACCACCCCAGTAATCCTGCGACTTCCACGTGTGGTCGAGCACGCTTTGGGTCGCCTGAATGTAGTGCGGGCCCCAGTCGTTAACGATCGACGTCAGCACCGCTTTCGGCCCGAAGTGCGCCATGTCCGAAGCGTAGCCCACGGCATACACGCCGCGACGTTCAGCCGCCTGGATCGGCGCCGGGCTGTCGGTGTGCTGGAACACCACGTCCACGCCCTGATCGATCAACGCGTTGGCGGCATCGGCTTCTTTGCCCGGATCGAACCAGGAGTTGACCCACACCACTTTGATCTCGGTGCCGGGGTTGTACTTGTTCAGGGCCAGTTGAATGGCGTTGATGTCGCGGATCACTTCCGGGATCGGGAAAGACGCGACGTAACCGATCTTCTTGGTCCTGGTCATCTTCGCCGCGAGGAAACCGCCGACGTAGCGCCCTTCATAGGTGCGCGCCAGGTAGGTGCCGAGGTTCTTGTCCTGCTTGTAGCCGGTCGCGTGTTCGAAGGTCACCTTGGGAAATTGTTTGGCGACTTTCAGGGTCGGGTTCATGTAGCCGAAGGACGTGGTGAAGATCAGGTCGTACTTGTCCTTGGCCATGTTGCGGATCACCCGCTCGGCGTCGGCGCCTTCAGCGACGTTTTCCACATAGTTGGTGGTGATCTGGTTACCGAACTTTTCGGCCAGCGCCTTGCGCCCCTGTTCATGCTGATACGTCCAGCCGTGGTCGCCAATCGGACCGATGTAGACGAAGCCGACTTTCAGCGGGTCTGCGGCACTGGCAGTCAGGCTGGCGCTCAGACCGATGGCCGCGGCAACGGCGCAAAGCAGCTTCTTCAACGGACGTTTGTGCATGAATTCGAACTCCATGTTGTTGTGAGGTTGGCAAGGCCAATGCAAATTGCTGACCAACAAGACAACAAATGCGAAACCGCGTAACGACTTGCCCGCGATGAGGCCCGCAAGGCCAATAAAAGTGCACCCCCCGAACCTGTTGCCATCCACTGGTGCGCTAAGGTGTAACGAAACGTTAGCGCCGCCCCACCGTCAGTAGCTCATCACCCTGGTTTCGCTTCACACGACAAAAAGGCCCGCAATGCTCACACTCCTCAAGCAAGAAAAGTTTCTGCTGCTGGCCCTGCTCGCCGCCGTCGTCGCTGCGATGATCTTCCTCACGCTGATCGTCAGCGCGATCAACCTCAACGATGGCGAAACCAACGCCATCGAAGGCATGACCCACTTTGTGCTGTTTGCGACGTTCATCATGTTGTCGCTGTTGGGCTTTTGATCGTTCCCACGCTCTGCGTGGGAATGCAGCCCGGGACGCTCCGCGTCCCAAGAGCGGACGCAGAGCGTCCATTGAGGCATTCCCACGCGGAGCGTGGGAACGATCAGGTGGTGGATCAGGTACCGGCGATTAGCTGCCGAGCCGCCTGGCTGTGATCCGCAATCAACCCCTTCAAATCCAGCCCTTCAACCTGCCCATCAATCACCCGCCACTTGCCGCCGACCATCACCCGATCCGCCCGATCAGCGCCGCACAGCAGCAACGCCGACACCGGATCATGACTGCCGGAGAACCGCAGCTCATCGAGCTTGAACAGCGCCAGATCCGCCTGCTTGCCCACCGCCAGTTCACCGATATCGGTACGCCCGAGCAAACTCGCCGAACCCTTGGTCGCCCACCCCAAAACCAGTTCCGGCGTGATCTTTTCGGCGCCATAACGCAGCCGCTGAATGTACAGCGCCTGACGGGTTTCCAGCATCATGTTCGATGCATCGTTGGACGCCGAACCGTCCACGCCCAAGCCCAGCAACGCGCCGGCAGCGGTCAGGTCCAGGGTCGGGCAAATGCCGGAAGCCAGGCGCATGTTCGAACTAGGGCAATGGCAAATACCGGTGCCGGCGGCGCCGAGGCGAGCGATTTCATCCGGGTTGAAGTGGATGCCATGAGCGAGCCAGGTGCGCGGGCCGAGCCAGCCGACGCTGTCCAGGTAATCCACGGTGCGCAACCCGAAGCGTTGCAGGCAGAAGTCTTCTTCGTCGAGGGTTTCCGCCAGATGGGTGTGCAGGCGCACGTCGAGTTTGTTCGCCAGTTCGGCGCTGGCGGACATGATTTCCGGGGTCACCGAGAACGGCGAGCAGGGCGCCAGTGCGATCTGGATTTGCGCGCCATCGCCACGCTCGTGGTACTCGGCGATCAAGCGTTGGCTGTCGGCGAGGATCACTTCGCCTTCCTGCACGGTCTGCTGCGGCGGCAGGCCGCCGTCCTTTTCACCGAGGCTCATGGAACCGCGCGTCAGCATGGCGCGCATGCCCAGTTCGCGAACGCTTTCGACTTGCACGTCGATCGCATTTTCCAGGCCTTGCGGAAACAGGTAATGGTGG
This sequence comes from Pseudomonas sp. Irchel s3h14, assembly GCF_900187425.1. GTDB lineage: Bacteria > Pseudomonadota > Gammaproteobacteria > Pseudomonadales > Pseudomonadaceae > Aquipseudomonas. The sequence goes on along the minus strand of NZ_FYDJ01000002.1, from coordinate 11,911 downwards.
TCGGCCGCGGTGGTGCAGCCAGACAGCAGCAACTCGGCCAACGCGACTTTGCTGGCGAGGGCGAGTTTTTCAGGGGTGAGGCGGGCCCAGACCGGGTAGAGGGTTTTCAGCCACGGGAACAACGGCTGATTGACCACCGGTGCCCAAGCGCGGGTCAGGGTTTGATAGAAGTGGTGATGGGTGTTGATCAGTCCCGGCAGGATCACATGCTCGCGGGCATCGAAGACTTGTCCACAAGGCGCGGAAGGTTGCTGGCCGGCGGAGAGCACTTCGACGATCAAACCGTCTTGCAGCACCAGGCCGCCACGGGCATCGAGGCCATTGGCAGTGAAGATCGCGAGGGGATTTTTTAACCAGGTACGGGTCGCAGGCATGTTGGCCGGCTCCTCTGAAAGTTGGGTTCAGGTTAGCCAGCTCAGTGATTACCCTGTCTGCTGATCCAGGGTCGCCGCGGGGGACGAGGTGCGGAGTTTCGAACAAAACCGCTCGGCAGGCAAGCCTCGCCCGACAGGACAACACAAATCCCCTGTGGGAGCGGGCTTGCTCGCGAAAGCGGTGTGTCAGTCGACATTGATATTGACTGACACGGCCCCTTCGCGAGCAAGCCCGCTCCCACATTGGATCTGGGGTGATTACCAGGGAATGGTTTCACCCCGGTAATTCACAAAATGATGCCCGCCCTTGCCGGTATACGCATTCACCTGATCGACCAACCCACGCGTACTGGTGTCGACATCAATGTCGGCACCTTCACCGCCCATGTCGGTCTTCACCCAACCCGGATGCAGCGACAGCACGGTGAGTTTCTGCTCGCCCAACTGAGTGACGAAGCTGCTGGTCATCGAGTTCAGCGCCGCTTTACTGGCCTTGTACAACGCCAGCTCGGGCGCATCCGGCATGGTTACGCTGCCCAGCACCGAACTCATGAACGCCAGCACGCCGGTATCCGGACGAATCTGCCCGACAAAACGCTGGGCCAGATTGATCGGCGCCACCGCATTGGTGAAGAACAGTTGGCCGACCTCTGCCAGCGTCGCGCCGCCCGGCGTCTGAACTTCCGGGCCTTTGACCCCGGCATTCACGAACAGCAGGTCAAACACTTCGCCCTTGAGCTGCTGGCTCAGGGCGATGACCGCCTGCTGATCGTCCATGTCGAGTTTTTCGATCCGCACCTTGCCCAAGGCCTGCAAGGCTTCGGCGTTCTGCGGGTTGCGCACGGTGGCGGTGACCTGCCAACCGTCGGCCAGCAGGGTTTTCACCAGACCGAGGCCCAGGCCTCGGGAGGCGCCGATGATGAGTGCGGTTTTTGCCGTAGACATGAGTGGCTTCCTTGATAAATGAGGATCACGGATTCAATGGACAACGCTGGCCGAGCCGTTGCTGCAACTCCTGACGCAGCGCGCCGAGTTCGTCGATTCGGGTTTCGATCAGTTTGAGTTTGTCTTGCAGCAACTGCGTGACGGCGCTGTCCGGATCGGGCGACTGCCATATCGCGGCGACGCTGTTGCCGATCTCGCCGAGGGTAAAGCCCAATCGCTGAGCGGTCTTGATGTACTGCACCAGTTGCACCATGTCCGCCGGATAGTCGCGATAACCGTTGGCGCTGCGTTGCGCCGCAATCAACCCGCGTTGCTCGTAGAAGCGCAGCGTGTCGCGGCTGACGGCGCTGGCCTGGGCTAATTCACCGATGCGCATCATGACATCTCGAGAGGGCTTGACCCTGGAGCATACTCCAGGCTTTAGCCTTGTTGCTCCCTGAATTTATGGAGCAAAACGGATGTGGACTTCAACGCAATATCGCCGGTTAGTGAAGGGTAGCGCCTGGTATGACTTGATCGTCATGGTGGCGTTTGTCACGCCGTGGAGTTTTGCGGCGTTGCATGGAGTTTTGTTGAGTGTGAGTCAGGTGTTCAATTTGTCTGGCGAACTGCCGCCGTTTGAGCCGATGCACATGCTGATGGCCAATCTGTTGGGGTCAATTGTCTGCGTGTGGGCGGTGCTGCGGATTCGTGATCCGCAGCAAGTGTTTGGGCGGTATGACGCGGTCGGTAGATTTCTGTTTTCGGCTTGGCAGCTCTATGCCTTGCTCCATGGCGCCAGTTCGCTATTGGTGATTTTCCTGTTCTTTGAATTGGCGTGGGGCGTAGCTCAGGGGTTGCCAGTTCGGCAGCCATCGCTGGCAAGCCATGCTCCTACAGGCGCAGCGCCAAACCTGTAGGAGCCGAGCTTGCTCGCGATGGGGCCCGCCCGGCCAGCCTCTAATGCCCGGCCTGCCACGGCTTCCCCAACGACACCGGCGCAAACAACCGCGTACGCACCGCATCCCGAGACAGCAGCACCAACACCACAATGGTCGCGACATACGGCAGCATCGCCAGCAGACTCGACGGAATCGCCAGCCCCAACCCCTGCGCCACCAGGTGCAGGATGCTGGCGAGCCCGAACAGATACGCCCCCAGCAGCAATCGCCACACCCGCCAACTGGCAAACACCACCAGTGCCAGGGCAATCCAGCCCCGGCCGGCGCTCATGTTCTCCGCCCACATCGGCGTATAAGCCAGCGACAAATAAACCCCGGCCAATCCAGCCATCGCCCCGCCAAACAGCACCGCCAATGTGCGCACGCCCAACACCGGCAAGCCCATGGCACTGGCGGCATCCGGGTTTTCCCCGACCGCCTGAATGATCAGCCCGACGCGACTTTTCACAATCACCCACGCCACCAGCGCAAACAGCACGAACGACACATACACCAGCAGATCCTGCGCAAACAGCATCCGTCCGATCAGCGGGATTTCACTCAAATAAGGAATCGCCACCGGCTCGAAACCGGCCAGCGGTTTACCGACCCACGCCGCGCCGACAAAGGTCGACAGGCCCACACCGAAGATCGTCAGCGCCAACCCGGTGGCCACCTGATTGGCGTTGAACACCAGCGCCACCAGCGCAAACAGGGACGACAACAGCATCCCGGCAAGCATCGCCAGCAACACGCCGAGCCACAGGTTGCCGCTGTTCAGCGCGACGATAAAACCGATCACCGCACCAAACAGCATCATGCCTTCCTGGCCGAGGTTGAGGACGCCGCTCTTTTCACAGATCAATTCACCCAGCGCCACCAGCAGCAACGGTGTGCCGCAGCGGACCATGGCGTAGAAAATATTACTCAGCAGATCGATATCCATCACAGCGCTCCAGCTTGTACGGCGGTGGCTTGTGCGCGACGGGTCCAGCGCAGGTTCAAGCGTGGTCGGTAGAGAATCAGCACGTCACTGGCCAGCAGGAAAAACAACATCATTCCCTGGAACAATTGGGTGATTGCCTGGGGCAGATTCATGCTCATCTGCGCGCTCTCGCCGCCGATGTACAGCAACGCCATCAACAGGCTGGAAAACAGAATGCCGATGGGATTGAGTCGCCCGAGAAACGCCACGGTGATCGCGGCATAGCCGTAACCGGGCGAGACCTGTGGCACCAACTGGCCGATCGGCCCGGTGACTTCACACACGCCGGCCAGCCCCGCCAACCCTCCGCTGATCAACAGCGCCAGCCAGATCAGTCGCTTCTCGCGAAAGCCAACGAACCCCGCCGCGCGCTTGTCCAGCCCGAGCACTTTGATCTGGAACCCGATAAAGCTTTTCTGCAGCAACACCCACACCGCCACCAACGCGAACAAGGCGAAATACACGCCCACGTGGACCCGACCATCCTCCATCAACAGAGGCAAACGGCTGGCATCACCGAACATCGCCGACTCCGGAAAGTTGAACCCCGCCGGATCCTTTAGCGGCCCATGCACACAGAACAGCAGCAGGTTCAGGGCGATGTAATTGAGCATGATGCTAGTGAGGATTTCGTTGGCGTTGAATCGCGTACGCAACCACGCCGTCAGCCCGGCCCACGCGGCACCGGCCAGGGTGCCGACGAGCAGGATCAGCACCAGCGCCCAGCGACTTTGCATGCCGATGATGTTCACCGCCAGCGCACTGCCGGCCAGGGCGCCAAGCAGCAACTGACCTTCGGCGCCGATGTTCCAGATTCGTGCTTGGTACGCCACCGCCAGCCCCAACGCGCAGAGCAAAATCGGCAGCGCTTTGACCAGCAGTTCGGAGACGCCATAAAGGTCGCTGACCGGGGCGATCAGCAAGGTGTGCAAAGTCAGCAATGGGTCATGCCCCAGCGCAATAAACAGCAGCGAGCCACAGCCCAACGTCAGGACAGCCGCCAGCAACGGCGAGCACCACAACATCAGGCGCGATTGCTGGCCACGGGGTTCGAGAGAAAGCAGCATGTGAAACTCCGTTAAACCATTGCACGTAATTGAGGAGCGTCGAACTGGCCGGCCATCCAGCCGCCGACATCGATCAGGCGGGTGTCGACCGTGGGCTTGAGCGGTGACAATCGACCACCGCACAAGGCGCCGAGGCGGTCGCTGATCTGGAACAGTTCGTCGAGGTCTTCGGAGATCACCAGGATCGCCGCGCCGGCGTCGCGCAAGGCAATCAGCGCCCGGTGAATGGTCGCGGCAGCACCGACGTCCACGCCCCAGGTCGGGTGCGCGGCCACCAGCAGTTTCGGTTGCTGCAGGATTTCCCGGCCGAGGATGAATTTCTGCAAGTTGCCGCCGGACAGGCTGCGGGCCGGTGTCTGGGTGTCGGGCGTCTTCACCCCGAAGCGACGGATGATCTCTTCGGCCAAGGCTTCGACCTTGTTGCGCTGGATCAGGCCGTTGCTGACCAGCCCTTGTTGAAAGGCGGTGAGCAGAGCGTTGTCCGCCAGGCTCAAGTCCGGTACCGCGCCATGACCGAGGCGTTCGGCGGGGACGAAGGCCAGGCCCAGTTTGCGCCGTGCATCCGGCCGCAAATGCGCCACCGGTTGCCCGGCGAAACTGATCGTTGCGCCGTCGTTGCGGCTTAGAGGTTCCTCGCCGCTGAGCAGGGCCAGCAACTCATCCTGACCATTGCCCGCGACCCCGGCGATGCCGACGATCTCGCCATTGCGCACTTGCAGGTAAATGTCATTCAGCGAGCAGCCGAACGGGTCCGGGTTGTGCCAGGACAATCCCGTCACGTTCAGGAATGCATTAGCGCCAGTGACTTTCGGATAATCCGTAATCAGCGCAGCGGCTTCGCCGACCATCAACTGCGCCAATTGCCGATCCGAACACTCGGCCGGCACGCAATGCCCGGCCACCCGACCGCCGCGCAACACCGTGGCGCTGTGACACAGCGCGCGAACTTCACCGAGTTTGTGGCTGATAAACAGAATGCTGCAGCCCTCGGCGGCCAGTCGACGCAGGGTGACGAACAATTCGTCGGCCTCTTGCGGAGTCAGCACCGAGGTCGGCTCATCGAGAATCAGCAGACGGATGTCCTGCATCAGGCAACGAATGATTTCCACCCGCTGGCGTTCGCCGATCGACAGGCTGTGGACAAGTCGCTCCGGCTCCAGCGCCATGCCGTAGCGCCGGGAGACTTCACGAATCTTTGGCTCAAGCTGTTTCGGTGTACCCGCCGCCGCGCCCATCGCCAGGGCAATGTTCTGCGCCACGCTCAGTGTCTCGAACAGCGAGAAATGCTGGAACACCATGCCAATTCCCAGCCCCCGAGCCTGAGCCGGGTTGCGCAGGGTCACGCGTTGCCCTTGCCAGATCATCTCTCCCGAGTCCGCGTGGGTGACGCCGTAGATGATCTTCATCAGCGTACTTTTGCCCGCGCCGTTTTCGCCAAGCAGGGCATGGATTTCGCCAGGGGCTATGCTCAAGTCGATGGCATCGTTGGCCAGGCAACCGGGGTAGCGCTTGCTGATTCTGCGCAGTTGCAGACGAGGTGTTGGATCGGGGATCGGCACGGGGTTGGGCATGACAGGCTCGGGTCGATTGAAGTGATGCCTGTGGACAAAGCAATTTCCTGGCCATTGAGTCAGGAAAACTCAAAAGCGTTACAGGCAAAGGCTTGGAAGACGACGCCTTGCCCTATGTCGATCCCGAACCAGGCACCACTTGAGGGCAACGCCGTTGATCAGGCTCCGGTTTTGCTCAGGGTGTTTGATCAAAAAACGAGCAACCGACGACAAGCCACGCCGGACATGGGGCGGCGACAGCCATGAACGGGTTATCCACAGATTGCTCCACAGTATTTGTGCGCAAGCCTGAGGCTCGGGCATAAGCACTGTGTGGCTTTCTTCTAAAGGTGATAAACCGCTCTAACTGATTGTTTTTACGCGGATTTAGATTTTTTGATGGCGGATTGGATGAAAAGTGAGCAAAGCCCGCAAAGCCGCATGACAGAAGGGTTACAGCCGGGTGTGCTCAGGTTATCCACAGCCGGGTGCACAGTAGATGTGGGCAAATGCAGAGGTTCGACGAAAGGGCTGCGAACGTTATTGGTGCGATTAGTGCTGCAACAAAATGCGCCCGCGACTCAGATCCGCCAGCTGCGTTTGCAGGGTATCGATCTGGCTTTCGCCGACTGCCAATTGCAGTTCTACGCCGTTGGCCGTGAACGTTTCTTCCACAACCAATCCACCCAGTTCCGCCACCCGAAGCTTCACCAGCGGCAACTCTGCAAAAGCACAGGCGCAACTCACCGGCACCCGACTGATCAACTCAACCTTCGCCGCCGCTTGCAGGCACTTGTTGGCGCCGCCGCCATACGCCCGGGCGAGGCCACCGGTGCCGAGTTGAATGCCGCCATACCAACGAATCACCAGCACCGCGACCTGATCGCAATCCTGCGCGTCGATTGCCGCCAGAATCGGCCGGCCAGCGGTGCCGCCGGGCTCGCCATCGTCAGTGCTGCGGTATTGGTCGCCAAGCTTCCAGGCCCAGCAATTGTGCGAGGCATTCAAATCGCTGTGCTGTTCGATGAACGCCTGGGCTTCAGCAGGGCTGTTGATCGGTGCGGCGAAAGTGATGAAGCGGCTTTTGCGAATCTCTTCGCGGTACTCGCAAAAACCGCTGAGGGTAAAAGGCATAAGTGTCTTAGATCGTTGGCGTCAGGCCGCAGCCCTTGAGAATGATTCGGATCAGGTTGTTGCCGGCGTCTTCCATGTCCTGCTTGGTGAGTTTGGTACGCCCGCTGACACGGCAGATCTGCGTGGCGAAATCGGCGTAATGCTGAGTGCTGCCCCACAACAGGAAGATCAGGTTCACCGGGTCGACCGGGTCCATTTTTCCGGCGTCGATCCACGCTTGGAACACGCCCGCCCGCCCCTGGAACCAGGCGCGATAGTCTTGATTGAAATACTCGGTCAGGCACTCGCCGCCGCTGATCACTTCCATCGCGAAGATCCGCGAGGCCTGCGGCTGGCGACGGGAGAATTCCATCTTGGCGCGGATGTAACGCGTCAGCGCTTCGGCCGGATCATCTTCAGCGGTCAGGGTGTTGAAGGTGCTGTCCCACAACTGGAGGATGTTGCTCAACACCGCCACGTACAAACCGAGTTTGTTGGTGAAGTAGTAATGCAGGTTCGCCTTGGGCAACCCGGCATTCAGGGCGATGGTGTTCATACTGGTGCCTTTGAACCCGTGACGGGCGAACTCGTCTTCGGCGGCTTTGATGATGGTCTCTTCGTTCTTCTGACGAATGCGGCTGGCAGGTTTGCCGCCGTGAGCGGGGACTTCAAAGGTCATAGGCACTTCCGAACAAGTGAGTGGGTGCAACCAGTGCGTTGATAGCGCACCCACCGGCATCAGACAAGTCCTGACGCGATAAAACCTAGCGTGTCGCAGCCAGGCTCTCCAAAAAGCTTTCCAGCACCAAATGCGGGCGACGGCCCTTGCGCGTGACCGATGCGAGGCTCAGGTCGTAAAAACGCACCTTTGGTTTCAGCGCACGCAACCGGCCTTGCTGCACCCAGAGGCTGGCGTAGTGGTCCGGCAGGTAGCCGATGTAGCGTCCGGTGAGGATCAGGAACGCCATGCCTTCACGGTCCGAGGCGCTGGCGGTGCAATTGAGCGCCTGGTAATGGGCCTGGATTTCCGCGGGCAAACGGAAGGTCGGCGCGATGGCGTCCTGGCTATTGAGGCGCTCGTCATCCAGTTGTTTATCGTCGACATAAAACAACGGATGACCGACCGCGCAATACAGCAGCGAGCGTTCGCTATAAAGCGGCTGATATTCCAGCCCCGACAGCGCACTGGCTTGCGGCACCACACCGACATGCAATCGACCGTCGAGCACGCCTTGTTCGACTTCATTGGGTGCGATCATGCGGATCTGAATCTGCACGTCCGGACCGCGTTCCTTCAATTGCGCCAAGGCATGGGTGATGCGCATATGGGGGAGGGTGACCAGGTTGTCGGTCAGGCCGATGGTCAATTCGCCGCGCAGATGTTGGTGCAGGCCGTTGACCTCGGTGCGGAAACTTTCCAGCGCACTTAATAGCTGCAAGGCCGATTGGTAAACCTCGCGGCCTTCCTCGGTCAGGGAAAAACCGGCGCGACCCCGTTGGCATAAACGCAGACCGAGGCGCTGTTCCAGATCGCTCATTTGCTGGCTGATGGCCGAGCGACCGATCCCCAGCACCGATTCCGCCGCGGAGAAGCCGCCGCATTCCACCACACTGCGAAAGATCCGAAGCAGGCGGATATCAAAGTCACTGACTTGCGCCAGCGGATCGGGGCGACGGCTGCTCATAGTTTAGTGATGACCTGACTGAACGTTAGAAGAGTTGGATTTCACAGACTTTATCCCCGTGGCAATTTAGCTGCAAGAACGCTTTTGATCTCTATGCCGCTTATTGCCCTGCGAGGTTTTGCCCATGAACTTGCCTGAAAACAACCCGACTTCCCTGGCCAGCCAGCTCAAGCTCGATGCTCACTGGATGCCCTACACCGCCAACCGTAATTTCCAGCGCGATCCGCGACTGATCGTGGCGGCTGAAGGTAGTTGGCTGATCGATGACAAGGGCCGCAAGGTTTACGACTCGCTCTCCGGTTTGTGGACCTGCGGCGCCGGGCATACCCGTAAGGAAATTCAGGAGGCGGTCGCCAAGCAATTGGGCACCCTCGATTACTCGCCGGGCTTCCAGTACGGCCATCCGCTGTCGTTCCAGCTGGCTGAGAAAATCACCGACCTGACCCCGGGCAATCTGAATCATGTGTTCTTCACTGACTCGGGCTCCGAGTGCGCTGACACGGCGGTGAAGATGGTGCGTGCTTACTGGCGCCTGAAAGGCCAGGCCACCAAGACCAAGATGATCGGTCGTGCCCGTGGCTATCACGGCGTGAACATCGCCGGCACCAGCCTCGGCGGCGTGAACGGCAACCGCAAAATGTTCGGTCAGGCGATGATGGACGTCGATCACCTGCCGCACACCTTGCTGGCCAGCAATGCTTATTCCCGTGGCATGCCGAAAGAGGGCGGCATCGCCCTGGCGGATGAACTGCTCAAGTTGATCGAGCTGCATGACGCTTCGAACATCGCTGCAGTGTTCGTCGAGCCAATGGCCGGCTCCGCTGGCGTACTGGTTCCGCCGCAGGGTTACCTCAAACGTCTGCGCGAGATCTGCGATCAGCACAACATCCTGCTGGTGTTCGACGAAGTGATCACCGGTTTCGGCCGTACCGGCTCGATGTTCGGCGCCGACAGCTTCGGCGTAACCCCGGACCTGATGTGCATCGCCAAGCAAGTCACTAACGGCGCGATCCCAATGGGCGCGGTGATTGCCAGCTCCGAGATCTACCAGACCTTCATGAACCAGGCGACGCCTGAGTACGCGGTGGAATTCCCGCACGGCTACACCTATTCCGCGCACCCGGTGGCTTGCGCCGCTGGCCTGGCAGCACTCGACCTGCTGCAAAAGGAAAATCTGGTGCAGAGCGTGGCCGAAGTCGCACCGCATTTCGAAAATGCGCTGCACGGTCTGAAGGGCTCGAAAAACATCATCGATATTCGTAACTACGGCCTGGCCGGTGCGATCCAGATCGCGCCGCGTGACGGCGACGCCATCGTGCGTCCGTTCGAAGCCGGTATGGCGTTGTGGAAAGCCGGGTTCTATGTGCGCTTCGGCGGCGACACCCTGCAGTTCGGCCCAACCTTCAACAGCAAGCCGCAAGACCTTGATCGTCTGTTCGACGCGGTCGGCGAAGTGCTGAACAAGATCGACTGATTTTCCCTTCTATTCTCTCTATATATAAAGACGGGCGCCCCTTGAAGGGCGTCTCGTGGACAAATTTTCAGGAGCCCCGCATGAGCCTTATCCCGCATTTGATCAATGGCGAACTGGTGACCGAAGACGGTCGCACCGCTGACGTGTTCAACCCGTCTACCGGCCAGGCGATCCACAAGCTGCCGTTGGCCAGCCGCGAAACCATTCAAAAAGCCATCGACTCGGCCAAGGCTGCGTTCCCGGCCTGGCGTAACACTCCGCCGGCCAAGCGTGCGCAGGTGATGTTCCGCTTCAAGCAATTGCTGGAACAGAACGAAGCGCGTATCGCTCAACTGATTAGCGAAGAACACGGCAAGACGCTGGAAGATGCTGCCGGTGAATTGAAGCGCGGTATCGAGAACGTTGAGTTCGCTTGCGCGGCACCGGAAATCCTCAAGGGCGAGTACAGCCGTAACGTAGGCCCGAACATTGATGCCTGGTCGGACTTCCAGCCGCTGGGCGTGGTGGCCGGTATTACGCCGTTCAACTTCCCGGCGATGGTGCCGCTGTGGATGTATCCGCTGGCGATCGTCTGCGGCAACTGCTTCATCCTCAAACCGTCCGAGCGTGATCCAAGCTCCACGCTGTTGATCGCTCAATTGCTGTTGGAAGCCGGCCTGCCTAAAGGTGTGCTGAGTGTGGTTCACGGCGACAAGGCTGCGGTGGACGCGCTGATCGAAGCGCCGGAAGTCAAAGCATTGAGCTTCGTTGGTTCGACGCCGATTGCCGAATACATTTACGCCGAAGGCACCAAGCGCGGCAAACGCGTTCAGGCACTGGGTGGCGCGAAGAACCATGCGGTGTTGATGCCGGATGCGGATCTGGATAACGCGGTCAGCGCGCTGATGGGCGCGGCTTATGGTTCTTGCGGTGAACGTTGCATGGCGATCTCGGTGGCTGTGTGCGTCGGTGACCAGGTGGCGGATGCGCTGGTGGCCAAGTTGGTACCGCAAATCAAGGCGCTGAAAATCGGTGCCGGTACTTCATGTGGTCTGGACATGGGGCCGCTGGTTTCCGGTCAGGCTCGCGACAAAGTCAGTGGCTATATAGAAGACGGTGTTTCTTCTGGTGCGACCTTGGTGGTGGATGGTCGTGGTCTGAGCGTGGCCGGTCATGAGGAAGGTTTCTTCCTGGGTGGCTGCCTGTTCGACAACGTCACGCCAGAGATGCGTATCTATAAAGAAGAGATCTTCGGACCGGTGCTGTGTGTCGTCCGGGTTAACAGCCTGGAAGAGGCGATGCAGCTGATCAACGATCACGAGTATGGCAACGGCACCTGCATCTTTACCCGTGATGGGGAAGCGGCGCGGTTGTTCTGCGACGAGATCGAAGTCGGTATGGTCGGCGTCAACGTACCGCTGCCGGTACCGGTGGCTTATCACAGCTTTGGCGGCTGGAAGCGTTCGCTGTTCGGCGACTTGCATGCGTACGGTCCGGATGGCGTGCGTTTCTACACCCGTCGCAAGGCGATTACCCAGCGCTGGCCACAACGGGCGAGCCATGAAGCTTCGCAGTTCGCATTTCCTAGCTTGTAAGTAGAAGGGAAGAAGGCCGGCCCCTTGGGGCCGGCCTTTGCGTTTCAGGGGCTTTTTTCACCTATATGACAGAATTGTGAAAATAGGTGTTGACGGAAGATTCTGGAAGTCTATAATTCGCCCCACTTCCGGCGCAGTCGAAACGGAAAACTCCTTGGTAAACAATGAGTTACGCAGTTTTCGACAGCGAGTTGCTTCAGGTCATCGAAGCCCAGAAGGAGTCG
>NZ_FYDJ01000006.1 GCF_900187425.1 Pseudomonas sp. Irchel s3h14 | reverse complement strand
TTGTTGAGGAAAACGAAAAGCACAGGGTCGAACACGGCGACCTTGATATCCAATTCGACCAGCGCGGCCAGACCATCAATGGATTTTCGGAAGTCCACGGGTTTGGGGTAGAGATAGACTTTTTCGATTTTGGCGTCGGGTCGCATCATGAGTTGCTGGCTCCGGAAGGGATCGGGAGCACAGCATCCGGGATCATCTGGCCGCTTTGAATGTGGGGTTCATGGAGCGCTTACGCTATAACCTGATCGGCATGTGGGTTGAACCCGCTGTACGTGGTTCTGGCGTGGCAGCTCAGCTGGTTGAGGCGGTGAAATCTCGCGCAATCGGCAAAGGGCATGATCGCGTTTTTCTGGATGTATCCCCGGACAATGCAAGAGCCTCGAACCTCTATCTAAAGCAGGGTTTCTCTTTCATCGATGAATGGGAACCTTTGGTCAGCCATCCGCATATCAGGGTTCAGACCATGCTTTGGACGTACGGAACTGACTAACAGGCGAATCGGGGTCGCCAGTACCGACCCCAAATGGCCTCTCAGCACGCCCACGTTTTCCCGAGTGTCTCCAGACCGGCCTTTTGCAGATCCTGTGCGCTCATCACAATCCGGAACTTGCAGGTAGCGTTGAAGTTGAGAAAAAAGGGTTCCGCAAAGGCGGGGATGTCGGAGGGGTCTTGTACGTCGACCACAAAAATCCCAGCACGCATGCCATCTTGTTCAGTAAAGTACGCCGCCTCAGGTTTGATGCTGTTCAGGATGCGCTCAATAACCTCGCCCACCGTCCCCGCTTTGACAAGGGAGTTGAAGGGTTCGTTAGGGCACTCGACCATCAGTAACATCTTCATCATTCAGTCCTCTGTTCCACTTGCAAACCTGTAGTGTCATGAAGAATAGCGAAGCGTGAACCAACCCTCGGGCCGGGTTACGGACGGTCATGAAACATGGCGATTTCGGGCTGTTAAAAGCGCTAACCCAAGGATCATTCTGGCCCGATCGACTCAGGCTTGTCGCACGAACAATTGGGCCAAAAGCGGTCAATTTCGCTCCATTTCGTCTACCCTCACAAAGCGCCATGCAGCAACCAGCTTGCGCTTGGCGTATCGACATTTTTGCCTTAATGCACCGGAGAATTTTCATGCTCAACCGTACCCTGGCATTGGCTGTCGGCTTGACCCTGTCTTTTTGCACCCTGTTGGCGCAGGCCGCCGACACCCTGAAAGTCAGCGCGATTCCCGATGAAGCCCCGACCGAACTGCTGCGCAAGTTCAAGCCGCTGGGCACCTACCTGGAACAGCAATTGGGCATGAAGGTCGAGTTCGTTCCCGTGAGCGACTATCCGGCCGTGGTCGAGGCGCTGGCCACCGACCGAATCGATATGGCCTGGCTGGGCGGCTTCACGTTCGTGCAGGCACGCCTGAAAACCGGCAATGCCATTCCGCTGGTACAGCGCGAACAGGACGCCCAGTTCACCAGCAAATTCATCACCGCCGACCCGGCCGTCAAATCCCTCGCCGACCTCAAGGGCAAGACCTTCGCCTTCGGTTCGGTGTCCTCCACTTCAGGCAGTCTCATGCCGCGCTATTTCATGCTCAAGGACGGCATCAAACCGGAAACCTACTTCAGTCGTGTGGGCTATTCCGGCGCCCATGACGCCACTGTCGCCTGGGTCCAGGCCGGCAAAGTGGACGCCGGGGTACTTAATGCCAGCGTGTGGGAAAAACTGGTCGCCGCCGGCAAGGTCGACACCACCAAGGTCAGAGTGTTTGCGACCACCCCGGCCTACTTCGATTACAACTGGACGGTGCGCGGGACTCTCGACCCGGCGCTGGCGGCCAAGATAAAGGCAGCCTTTCTGGCGCTCGATCCGGCGAACCCGAAAGACAAGGAGATTCTGGATCTGCAGGCCGCCAGCCGATTCATCGAAACCAAACCCGAGAACTACAAGGGCATCGAGGAAGCCGCACGCGCCGCCGAACTGCTCAAATGACGTTGCATCTGACCCAGGTCAGCCTTACCCACGTTAACGGCGTCCATGCGTTGCGTGGTGTGGACCTGCACATCGGTGCCAGCGAACAGGTCGCCATCATCGGTCCGTCCGGCGCGGGCAAGTCGAGCCTGCTCAACCTGCTGGCCACCGCCCTGCGACCGGACGACGGCGAGCTGCAGGTGCTCGGCGAGCGCGCCTGGCAGCTGTCTGCCCGTCAGCGTCAGCGTCTGCGCGCGCGCATCGGCCTGATCCATCAAGCGCCCCCGCTGCCACCGCGCCAACGTGTGGTCACCGCGGTTCTGGCTGGAAAGCTGGGTCAGTGGGGTCTGGGCAAAAGTCTGCTGAACTTGCTGCATCCGGTGGATATTCCGGGCGCACGCGCGGCATTGGCCAGGCTCGACCTCGGCGACAAGTTGTTCGCGCAATGTCAGCAACTGTCCGGTGGACAGCTACAGCGCGTGGGCATTGCCCGCGTGTTGTATCAAGCGCCCGAGGTGTTGCTGGCCGATGAGCCGGTATCGGCCATGGACCCGGTGTTGGCCGAGCACACGCTGTCGGTGCTCTGCCGCCATGCCCGGCAGCACAACGTCACCCTGGTCGCCAGCCTGCATGCGGTGGAACTGGCCCTGGCGCACTTTTCGCGCATCATCGGCTTGCGTGATGGGCAGATCATGTTCGACCTTGCGGCCAGCGAAGTCGACCGCGAGCTGCTCGACAAGCTCTACGCCAACGAACAACTGCAATCCCCACCGATTACTCCGGCGCCCTTGAGTGTGCAGATTCCCCGATGCTGACCCGTGATACCCGAGATCCGGCCACCCGGCCCCGCCTGCTGCTCACCTTGCTGGCCCTTGCCTTGCTGTGGCCGGGCATCCACTTCAGCGAATTGGACCTCAGTGTTCTGGTGGCGAGTGACAGTCAGAGCGAGATGGGCCGGTTTGTCTCAGCCTTCTGGCCACCGGCCCATGGCGAGGAATTCATTGAGCTGTTAGTGCAAGCCACCCTGCAGACCCTGGCCATCGCCACGGCCGGCATGGCCCTGGCGTTGCTGTTGGCCGTCCCTGCCAGCCTGCTGGCCAGTCGGGCTCTGTCGCTGTCTGCTGCCTCCCGCGCCGGCCACCCGAGCTATTGGGGTCAACTGCTGCGTTGGCCGGTACGCGGTTTACTGATCTTCCTGCGCAGCGTGCCGGAAATCGTCTGGGCGCTTTTGTTTGTGCGCGCCGTCGGCCTCGGCCCGACGGCTGGGGTACTGGCCATCGCCATTACCTACAGCGGCATGCTGGGCAAGGTCTACGCGGAAATTTTCGAGTCAGTCGACCAGCGCCCGGCCCACGCGCTATTGCAGGCTGGCAGCGGTCGGCTCGCAGCCTTTTTCTACGGGATCCTGCCCAATGTCGCTGCGGAGCTGCTGTCGTACACGGTGTACCGCTGGGAATGCGCAATCCGCGCCTCGGTGGTGATGGGCTTCGTCGGTGCCGGCGGTCTGGGCCAGCAAATGGACCTGTCGTTGCGCATGTTCGCCGGCGGTGAAGTGGCCAGTTTGTTACTGACGTTTCTCGTCCTGGTACTGCTCGCCGATCAACTCAGCCGCCTGTTGCGCTGGAGGCTGGCATGAACCGCCTGATCAACTTGATGCTGCTCCTGTGTATTGGCGCAGCGGTGGTCGCCTCGTTCATCTACTTGGGCATCGACCTTGGCGAGCTGGGTGGCAGCGGCAACCTGAAGCAGATGGTCGCCTATGCACAGCGCTTTCTCAGCCCGGACTTGAGCGCGGGCCATCTGCAAGCCATCGGCCACGGCGCCCTGGAAACCATCGCCATGTCCGCCCTTGGCACCCTGCTCGCGGCGGTATTCGGCCTGCTGTTGGCATTGCCCGCGGCCGGGCGCTTCGGCTGGCCGTTGCAGAGCGCGTCGCGTCTGGTGCTCAACGCCTTGCGCGCGGTTCCGGAACTGGTGTGGGCTGCGCTGATGGTCCTCGCCGCCGGGCTCGGCCCCAATGCCGGCACCCTGGCCTTGGCCTTGCACACCACCGGCGTGCTCGGCCGGCTGTTCGCCGAAGCGCTGGAAAACACCCCACCCGAACCGGCCGAAGCTATCCGCCTGCAGGGCGGCAATGCCCTATGGGCGTTCTGTTACGGGTCACTGCCCAACCTGTTGCCACAACTACTGGCCTACATCCTGTACCGCTGGGAAAACAATATCCGCATGGCCAGTGTGCTCGGCTTCGTCGGCGCCGGTGGTTTGGGGCAAATGCTCTATGTCAGCCTCAGCCTGTTCCAGGAAGCTCAAGCCAGCACGGTCATTCTGGCCATGCTGTTGCTGGTATTTGCCGTCGACACATTGAGCAGCTGGAGCCGTCAACGCTGGGTCAAGGCCTGACGGCTTCGCAGCACCCGATGGCAAAGAGTTGTTCCAGACTAAGCCAACGGTTGGTGACTGGTCACACAGTGGATACCGCCGCCACCGGCAGCGATGGCGTCGATGTTGAGCTGCACCACTTCACGGTCCGGGTAGAGTTCATACAACACATCGAATGCTTTGGAGTCTGCCGCCTTGTCACCAAACTCGGGCGCAATGACCGCCCCATTGATCACGAAATAGTTGATGTAGCCAGCAGCAAAGTCTGGATTGTTGCGTCTGAACTTGCTCTTTCGTGGGTTGAGCGGTGGCGACACGGTATGCACCTGCAGCTTGCGACCATCGGCATCCGTGGCATTGTTGAGAATGTCCAAATGGGCACGCGTGACGCTGTAATCGTATGACTGAGGGTCGTTGTCGAGGTTGGCGATCACCACGCCTGGCTTGACGAAACGGGCGTAGAAATCGACGTGGGCATCCGTGATGTCCTTACCTTTGATCCCCGGCAGCCATATGATCTTGCGCAAGCCCAAGCGCGCTTTCAGCTCTTGCTCGATCTCGGCCTTGCTCCAATCGGGGTTGCGGTTGGCATTGATCCAGCTGCTTTCGGTCATGATCCCCGTGCCGTGACCATCCACTTCGATACCACCGCCCTCGCCCACCAACTCACTGCGGATATGACGGGCTTCCACAGTGTCAGCCACTAGTGCGGCAACCTGCGTATCCGCGCCGTGCTGCTGTTTGTTGCCCCAGCCGTTGAAGTTGAAATCCACGGCGCCGAGCTCGCCTTTCCCATCGATGACGAAGTTGGCGCCGGTATCGCGCATCCAGATGTCGTCGAGTTCGCTGGTGACGTAGGTGATGTTAGCCGTGCCGCAGTGTTCTTCGGCCAGCTCCCGTTCACGCTCACGACAGAACACGGTCACCGGTTCATATCGCGCGAGGGTGCGGGCAATCAGGCCAATGGCGGCTTGTACGTCGGGGGTGAAATCCTCCCAGATCGCTTCCTGTGCGCCAAACGCGATGAAGGCCCGCTGATGCCTGTCGCCCTCATCCGGCATACGCCAACTGCCGGGGGTGGCCGCTTGCGCGTACAGGGGCGTCAGGCCAAGCCCGATAGACACTGCCGCGCCCAAACCGGCGACTACCGATACCTGTTTGATGAACTCACGACGCGTCGACATGTGTTGATCCCTGGAGTGTTTGTCTGAAGTCATTTCGCGGTGGCCGTCTTGAACTTGGTCCAGGTGCGCATACGCGCCCGCATATCAGGTTGGGGAATGTCCTTGCCCGGAATCAGCCGTGCGTAAGTGGCCTCATCGAGGTAAATATCCGGGTTGTTGCGCATGGTCGCATCGACGCTCGGACGTGCCTTGGCATTGGAGGTAGGGTAGCCGGTGAAGTTACTGATGGCAGCCATGTTGTCCGGGCGCATGACGAAGTTGATGAACGCATAGGCGTACTCCGGATGTTTGGCGTCGACCGGAATCGCCATGGTGTCCATCCACACCGTGGTGCCTTCACGGGGAACACGGTATTGAAACATGACGTTCTTGCCGGCGGAATCCGCCGTCCGTTGCGCCTGCGTCATGTCCCCGCTGTAACCGAGCGACAGACACAAGTTGCCGTTCACCAGGTCGGTCACCGGCTGCGACTGGTACTTGCGGATGTACGGCCGAAGTTTCAGCAGCAGCTCACTCGCCGCGGCCAAATCTTCAGGCTTGGCGCTGCGTGGCTCCCGGCCCAGATAATTGAGCACGACTGCCAGCACTTCGTCCGGCGAGTCGATCATCGAAATGCCGCAGTCGGCAAATTTGGCAGCCAGTTCCGGCTTGAACAACATGTCGAGGCTGTTGACCGGTGCATCCGGCAAACGCTGTTTGATCTGCTCGGCATTGTAGGTCAGGCCGATGGTGCCCCAGGTGTAGGGGACGGTGGCCTGGCGCGAGTACTCGTAATGCGTTCGCAGCTTCTGCAAGCCGGGTTCGATGTCATCCAGGGCCGTGAGTTTTGAGCGATCCAGCGGTTGCAGGCTGCCGGCGCGCATCAAGCGTTCGGCGACGGTGTCACCCGGGAAGATCAGGTCATAACCGCTGCCGCCAGCGAGCATTTTGGCTTCCAGCGTCTCACTGCCATCCATGACGTCGTAGATCACTTTGATCCCGGTTTCGGCGGTGAATTTGGCCAGCGTGTCCTCGGCAAAATAATCGGCCCAGTTGTACAGCCGGAGGGTTTTCTCTTCCGCGTGCAGCGCCGGCAAGGCACAGCCCAGCGCCAGGCCCAAGGCGCCGCTCAACAGCTTTTTGATCGTGTGCATATCAAACCTCTTGAGTCTTCCAGCGTGCATGGGTGTGACGACCGTCCTGAGTCAACAGCGCGCCGTACATGTCCGGACGGCGATCGCGGTAGATGCCCCAGCTCAGGCGCTCTTCGCGCATCGCGGCCAGGTCCAGGCTTTGCACCAGCACGCCGGTACTGTCGCGGTCGGCCTCGGCGAGCAACTTGCCCTTGTGGTTACAGATAAACGACGAGCCGTAGAAGCTCATTTGCAGGGCAGGATCGGTGGTCGCCGCCTCGCGGCCGACGCGGTTGGCGGCCACCACCGGCAGCAGGTTGGCGGCGGCGTGGCCGCGCATGGTCATCTGCCAGTGGTCACGGGAATCCAGCGCCGCGCAGCCAGGCTCAGAACCTATGGCGGTGGGAAACAGCAAGACTTCAGCGCCCATCAACGCCAGGCAGCGCGCGGTCTCGGGGAACCACTGATCCCAGCAGATCCCCACACCCAGGCGCCCGAACGCTGTGTCCCAGACACGAAAACCGGTATCGCCGGGGCTGAAGTATTCCTTCTCCTGATAGCCGATGGCGTTGGGAATGTGGGTCTTGCGATACACGCCCAGCAGGCGCCCATCGGCATCGGCCACACTCAAGGAATTGAAGTAGGCATTGCCGGCCTTTTCGAACCAGCTCAGCGGCAGCACCACTCCCAACTCTTTGGCCAATGCGGCAAAGCGCTTGAGCACAGGGCTGTATCGATATTCGGCGGCCAGCTCCAGGTGCTTGTGGCTTTGCTCGATGCAGAAATACGGCGTGGCAAACAGCTCCTGCAACAGGATGACCTGGGCGCCTTTGGCCGCGGCCTCGCGCACCAGTTGCTCGGCCTGATCGAGGTTGTGTTGCAGGTCCCAGGTGCAGGGCATCTGGGTGGTAGCGATGGTCAGAAGCGTCATGACATCAACCCTCCACCGGCCAGGCGGGCTGTTGCTGGGTGATGCAATGCACACCGCCACCGCCATGGGCCAGGTGATTGATCCGCACCGGCACCACTTCGCGCCCGGGGAACGCCTGAGCCAACACTTCGGCCGCGACGTTGTCGGCATCAATGCCGTAGGCCGGCATGATGATGGCGTCGTTGGCGATGTAGAAGTTGGTGTAGGAGGCGCAGAACACTTCAGCTTCGGTGTCCACGGCATCGGTGGCTTCATACAATTCGATCAGCTCGAACTGTCGGCCTTGGGCATCGGTGGCCAGCTCCAGGGCACGACGGTTTTCGCGGGCCACTTCGGCATACACCGAGTGCTGGTCGTGGGTGGCGTCCACCAGCAAAACCCCGGGGCGGGCGAACGCGCACACGCCATCGACATGGCCGTCAGTCATGTCGCCGGTCACGTAGTCCGGATCGCCCGGCAGCCAGATCGTCTTCTTCACGCCCAGCAGACGCGTGAAGATCTCCTCCATCTCCGCCTTGTTCATGCCTGGGTTGCGATTGGGGTTGAGCAATACCGACTCGGTGGTGATCAGCGTGCCCTCGCCGTCCACATGGATGGCCCCGCCTTCATTGCTCAGCGCGGTACCAAAGCACTCCACGCCCAAGTGATTGAGTGCGCGACGAGCCAGGCTTTCGTCCAGATCATGAGCCGACTTGCCGCCCCACGCGTTGAAACGCCAGCTCACCCCGGCCAGGCCATGTTGCGGATGGCAGACGAAGCTCGGACCGGAGTCCCGACACCAGCTGTCGTTCACCGCCAGCTCGATCAATTCGATGTTCGGCCCACATAACGCTTTGGCACTGGCGATAGCAGAAGGGTCGACGACCAGTTTCACCGGTTCGAAACGGGCGATGGCGTTGGCGACGCGAGCGAAGTCCTCTTGCACCCGTGGCAATGTCACGCCCCAACCGGACTCCCAGAGTGCTGTGTTGTGCGGCCAGACCATCCAGGTGGCGGCGTGCCTGACCCACTCGGCCGGCATCATCCAACCGCTGTTTCGAATTTCATTCTGCTGCATGACATGCTGCATGATAAAAAGCCCTTTTAGTTAAGCCATTGTGTTCAACAAAACTGCTTGGGTGTTCCTGGCATGCATGCTACGACCGTAAAATCAGGCAAACAAACAATGGATTTAGCGGACAAATGATTAGAGGAACTTATCAATATGCTCAAGCACTGGCCGCCACTCAGCACCCTTCGCGGCTTTGAAGCCGCCGCCCGGCTGGGCAGTTTCCACAAGGCGGCCGCCGAGTTGCACCTCACCCAATCGGCGATCAGTCAGCAGATCCGCAGCCTTGAGGCGTACCTCGAACAACCCTTGTTCTTTCGCAGTGGACGCAGCGTCAGCCTGACCGATGCCGGTCACGACCTGCTCAGCACCACCCAGGCATTGCTGCAACAACTGGCCGTCGGCATTCGCCGCCTCGGGCAATACCAGAAACCCAACCAACTGGTGCTCAACACCACCCCAGCGTTCGCCCGTCACTGGCTGCTGCCACGCTTGGGGGATTTTCGCCGTGAGCATCCGGACGTTGATCTGTGGATTTTCAGTACCGATGAAGTCCCGGACATGACCACCCAGACCATCGACCTTGCGGTGCGCGATGACATCAGTTCCCAAGCCGAGTGCAGCTTCAAGGTGCTGCACGCCGACCGCCTCTACCCGGCGTGTCACCCGAGCCTGTTGGCGTTACCACAGGAACAGCGCACCACCCTTCACGGTGAGCGGGAAATGGATTGGAGTCACTGGGCGGTGGAGGCTGGCATCGATGTCGGCCAGAAGGATCAGGGGCTGAATTTCTCCGATCCTGGCCTGCTGCTGGACGCCGCGTGCGCGGGGCTCGGTATCGCCCTGGTCAGCCAGTTATTGAGTCGGCAGGCGCGCGCCCAAGGATTGTTGCAACCCTTGGTGGAGCAAACCATTCGCGGCCCGAACTGGGCCATGCTGACCCATCGTGACAGTGAGAATAATGCGCTGGCGCGAAGCTTCAGTGAGTGGCTGCTGGGTAACCTGGACTGAGTGAAGCCTCACGCTACGGTTCGCGCAGCGCGTACTTTCGCGTATTTCGAGAGTCCGATCTTGATGCCAACCAGCATGGGCGCGGCGACTACAAAAAGCAGGGCAACAGCGATGAACGCTGTGTCGAAGGCAATCACCGTGGCCTGACCTGACACGACACGACCCAGGAGGCTCACCGCTGCCCGGCCAGCGGCCGCTGCATCCATCCCTTTCACCGACAGCATGGCTGTCGTGGTCGTCAGCCGTTCGATGACCGCGGCCCCTCCCGGGGTGACATTGGCGCCGAGGACCACGGCATTGGCGAAAACGTTATGGTCGATCAGTGTCTGAAGTCCTGCGACGCCCATCAGACCGCCCAACTGGCGCCCCGTATTGAAGAGGCCAATTCCGCAGGCGAGGTTTCGGCTATTGAGGTCGCTGAAAGCGATCAGCGTGATCGATAGAAACAGGAAGCCAAGCCCCAGACCGCGCAACAGGATGGCTGCCATCATGTCGTCCGTGCCGCTTTCACTGGTGGAACCGGACAGCATCCACATCGCAACCATGATCATCAGGATTCCAAAGGGCACGGTGGCGACCGGCGGAACGCGGCGGACCTGCATGAGATAAGCCGATATGAGCAGTCCGCCGATAAAAAACCCGCCACTGGGCAACAGGAGCAGGCCGGCATCGGTAGACGTGAACGCGAGGACCGACAGGGCGAACGCCGGGATCAAAAACGCGCTGCCGAACAAGGCGGCGCCGGCGACAAAACTGACGATAAAGGCGAAGGAAAAATCGCTCGATTTGAACACGGTGAAGTCGAGCAGACCTTGGCCTTTGGCCAACACTTGTTGGCCGAGAAATGCCAACAGCGCGGCTGTGCCGATCACGCTCAGCCAGAGGATGCGTGGCTCTTCGAACCAGTCCCATCGGCTGCCTTGGCTGAGAACGTAGGTGAAGCAGAACAGCGTGGCAGCGATCAGCGCGAAGCCAACCCAGTCAAATGGACGGTGCCGAACCTTGGCTGGCATCGGGCCGTCTGCGATCAGCAGAAATCCGGTCGCCGCCAAGGCCACCGGAACAACACTGAAGAAAATCCACGTCCAGGACTGGCTATCGATCAACCACCCTTGAAGGGCCGGGGCGAGCGTCGCGGGCGCGACAACGGCGCCCATGGCAAACAGGGCTTGAAGGATGGGTTGGCGAGATCGCGCAAAGGTGCGAAATATGATCGCCTGCCCCCCGACCAGCAGGGTGCCGCCAGCGAAGCCCTGAATAATTCGAAGTGCGATCAGCAGGTCCAGCCGAGCCGTGATGGCGGCAATGCCGCACGCCATGCCCATGGCCAGGGTTGAGCCGATGATCACATGACGCGGATTAAAACGCGTCAGCAGCCAAGGCGCGATCATGAACCCGATCAGCTTGAGCGCGGTGTAGCCGATATCCAGCCAGGCGAACTCATCAGGCGTTGCATAGGTGTCGCCGATGATGTCGCCGCGTCCGAGCGACAGAACGGTGCTGGCGATCGCTTCCGTCAGCGTGGCAAGCACGATGCCCACCATGAGCAAGACACCGGTCGTAGCGCGGGTGTTGCTCCGCGTCGCGCTGGCGTCCGCGTTCATGATCCCTCTCCGTGCGCAACCTCGACTCGCGCGGACAGGCCCGGCACGATGCGGCCTGGCAATGGATTATGGACAAGCCGGATCTTCACCGGAACGCGCTGCACGACACGCACAAAGTTGCCGGTCGCGTTGTCGGTGGGGAGCAAGCTGAACGCCGACCCGCTACCCGGTGCAAAGCTGTCGACCACGCCTTCAAGTGCCCCGCTGGGGTAGCCGTCGACCGTGATGTGCACGCGCTGACCGGGGCGGATTTGTTCGAGCTGGGTTTCCTTGAAATTCGCCACAACCCATACGTCATTGACCGGCACGATATCGAGCAAGGCAACGCCCGTCGTAACAAAGCGGCCGATGCGAACCTGACGGTTACCGACCACGCCATCAACCGGCGCGCGTACCACGGTGCTGTCGAGATCGATCTGGGCGAGATCTCGTGCGGCCTGCGCCTGCGTCACCGCAGCCACGGCAGCTTCGCGCTGCGCCACGAGGACGGCGATGCGTTGCTGTTGCGCCTCGACCGTTGCGGAAGCGCCGGATACCGTCGCCTCGGCTCTCAATCGTGCCGCATCGCTTTCATCGACGAGGGCTTGGCTGACCGCGTTACTGAGAATGAGTTTGCGGCTGCGATCATGGGTTTTGTTCGCCAGATTCATCTCGGCCACGCCCGAGCGTCTCTGGGCTTCGGCCTGTCGAATCAGGGCGCGCTGAAGCTGGGTTTCCGCATCGACATGGGTCAGGCGAGCCTGGGCAGCGCTGACATTGGCCACGGCTTGCGCCAGCCGTGCGCGGTGGTCCCGATCATCGATACGGAACAGGACGTCACCGGCCCGGACGGTTTGGTTGTCCTCGACCTCGACCGCAGTGACATAGCCGGCAACCTTTGCGGCGAGCGACGTAACGTCGCCGCGCACATAAGCGTTATCGGTGGAGGTCGAGCCGCTCGAAAGCGCCATGGCCCATCCGCCAGCCAAGACCACCACGGCACCAATACACAGCAGGATGCCGATCTTCTTTCTCTTGCTTTGCCGCACCACCACGACAGGGATCTCGGCGCTTGCGCCGGTGGCAATGGCGGCCTTGTCCTGAAGCGAGTTCATGTTGTCATTTCCTGTTCAATGCCTGGGACTACAGCAGCCACGGGCGGCAGTGGTCTGCCGCCGGACTGTCGAGCATTCATGAGCGCGTCATCGGCTCACTTTTTGATTGGTGTAACGAGCGGCGTTTTATCGGTGTCGAGGACGAATACGGCCAACAGGCGTGCGGGTTGGGTGTCGCTGGCGTTGGCGCTGACTTCATGCACGGAGCCCGGCTCCTCTACAAAGTTTTCGCCGACGTTGTAGATCTTTTCCGGCTCGCCTTTGACTTTGATGCGAAACGAGCCCTCCAGGACCGTTGCATAAATGAAGGCCGTTTTCGGATGGGTGTGGGACGGCGACGCGGCGCCCGGCCCATACTCGACGACTACGCCCTTCATGCTCTTGCCAGGGATGTTGGGAATGGGACGGTCAAACACGACCGTCACCTTGCCGGCGGGGGGCTCGGCGGCCGACGCTGCGCTGATCGACAGCACTGCAAAGGCAGCGGCCAAGAGGTATCGGGTAAACATGACAATTCTCCTTCGTAGTGTGAGTTGTAACGTCGCGGCCCGTTACCCGGCCGTCGACTGACTGAGCCAGTCTTCGAAGCGGATCGCGCCCAGGCGCGGGTTCTTGCCGGGGGTCAGCGATTGATCGTCAAGCACAGCGCCGAAGTAGCGCGCGTGCACATCCGGTACGACCTTGCGCGTGTCTTGAGTGGCCCGCAGAAAGCGCCTGACCAGTTCGTCGAGCGGCATGGCCTCGGGACCGGCGACTTCGACCGTGCCATTGATTGGCGCTGCCAGCGCGACATCGGTTAACGCCGCCACCACGTCGTCGGACGCCATCGGCTGGATCAGCGCTGGCGACAGGCAAATCTCATCGCCGACGGTGGCCGACTGCGCGATGCCGCCGACAAACTCGAAGAACTGCGTGGCACGCAGGAGGGTGTAAGGAATGCCGGACGCCTTGATGAGGTTTTCCTGCGCGACCTTGGCCCGAAAATAGCCATTCTCGGGAAGCCGTTCGCTACCGACGATCGACAGGGCAACGTGATGACGAACACCGGCGGCAGCTTCCGCAGCCAGCAGGTTACGGCTCGACGTTTCGAAGAATTCGAGGACGGCCTGGTCTTCCCACGACGGCGCGTTCGCCACGTCGACGACAACCTCAGCGCCATCCATTGCCTGGGCCAGGCCCTCGCGGGTGATGCTGTTTACGCCTGTGCTGGGGCTGGCTGCGAGCACGTCATGGCCTCGCTCGCGGAGGTTCTGCACAAGTTTCGATCCAATGAGGCCGGTGCCTCCGATGACGACGATCTTCATGGGTTCTCTCCCTACGCTTCTCGACAGCAACCATTGCTGTCGATGTAGAAAGAGAGTGCCTGCGCGCGTGAGGAAAGTCCTTGTGCCGGCCTTGAGTTTGTCTTCGGGCAAGCTTGGTTTTTCGTCCAAAGAAGCCGCTTGCTGGACAGTGCAGAGGGTTACGCGCTGCCGTATTATCGGCACCACGTACCAATCGCCAGCTCGGACACGGAGTCGAGGGCGCTCGACCAGGGGATCCGCACCTTGCCATTCGTGTTTGAAGACTACGTACTCGATCAGGAGCGCCGGGAACTGACCTTGCGCGGGCAAGTCGTGGCCGTCGGGCCACAGGCCTTCGATCTATTGCTGCAGCTCGTCAACAACCGCGATCGCGTCGTCAGCAAGGACGACCTGCTCAAGGCAGTGTGGAACGGCCGGATCGTCTCGGAATCGACGATCACCAGCCACATCAATGCGGTGCGCAAGGCCATCGGCGATACCGGCGAGGAACAACGACTGGTGCGCACGGTCGCCCGCAAGGGCTACCGCTTCGTCGGTGAGATCAAGGACGGCGAGATCGACGGAGCACGACAGCCTGACGGGCCTGGCACCGGCGAAATTGCGCCCGTGGACCCGAAGCAAACGCCTCCCTCCTCGCTCGTCCTCCCGGACAAGCCCTCCATTACCGTCCTGCCCTTCCATAACCTGAGCGGCGATCCGGAGCAGGAATATTTTGCCGACGGCATGGTCGAGGACATCATCGCCGCCCTGTCACGTATCCGTTGGCTGTTTGTCATCGCACGCAATTCGAGCTTCACCTACAAGGGCCGCGCGGTGGACGTCAGGGGCGTCGGTCAGGAGCTCGGCGTGCGCTACGTGCTCGAAGGTAGCGTGCGTAAATCGGGGAACAAGGTACGCATCACCGGGCAGCTCATCGACGCAACAAACGGGACGCATATCTGGGCGGATCGCTTCGAAGGCATGCTCGACGACATCTTTGAACTGCAGGATCAAATCGCCGAAAGCGTCGTCGGTGCCATCGCGCCGCAGCTGGAACGTGCGGAAATCGAGCGCGCCAAGCGCAAACCGACGGAAAGCCTGGACGCCTATGACTATTACCTGCGCGGCATGGCAAAACTGCACAGCGGCACCCGGGAAGCCATCGAGGTGGCGCTGCCGTTGTTCTACAAGGCCATCGAGCTCGACCCGGAATTTGCATCGGCCTATGGCATGGCAGCCTGGTGCCATTTCTGGCGCAAGTTGAATGGCTGGATGATCGATCGGACTCGAGAGATCGCCGAAGGCGTACGGCTTGCGCGGCTGGCGGTGGCACTCGGCCGGGATGATGCGGTGGCGCTAACGCGAGGCGGACATGCGCTTGCCCATCTCGCTGGCGATGTCGATGGCGGCATTGCCCTGCTCGACAGGGCACGCCTGCTCAATCCCAACCTCGCCCCCGCCTGGTACCTGGGCGGTATCCTGCGCGCACTGCGCGGTGAAACAGACGAAGCGATTGAGAATTTGACCCATGCCGTTCGCTTGAGTCCGCTGGATCCGGAAATGTTCCGGATGCAGGTGGGAATGGCGCTCGCGTATTTCTTCGCCGGGCGCTTCGACGCCGCTTCGACCTGGGCGGAGAAGGCGCTGGGGAACCTGCCCACTCTCCTGCCCTCGGTTGCCCTGATGGCGGCCAGTCATGCGCTCACCGGGCAAATGGACAAAGCGAAGCAGGCGATACAGCGCCTGCACGAGCTGGAACCATCGTTGCGCGTCTCCAACCTGAAAGACTGGCTGCCCATCCAGCGGCCCGAGGATTTCGCGCGCTTCGCGGATGGACTGCGGCTGGCCGGCTTACCCGAGTGACCGAAGCACGATTGCAGCGTTAAAATCCGACAGGTTTGGTTCACATTTTTGAGGATGACCACGGTATGTCCAGGCTCGATACCTCCCTGCAAGACACCGCCGCGCCTGAAGGCGTTTGTTACGGCTGCGGCAGCAGCAATCCGCACGGGCTTCACATCAAGAGTTTCTGGCATGAGGACGGCGTGCATGTCATGGCCGAGCACTTGCCCGATGCCAAGTATTGCGGCTGGCCGGATCTGGTTTACGGCGGACTGACAGCGATGCTGGTTGACTGCCATTCAAACTGGACGGCGATGGCCTATCACTACCGTATGGAACACCGCGAAGCCGGAAGCCTCCCCCGCATCAATTGCGTCACTGGCAACCTTGGCATCAAGTTCATCAAACCGACACCGATGGGTGTACCGCTGACCCTGCGTGCGAAAGTCGAAGGTGAAGTCGGACGCAAAACTCGCGTCATCTGTGAGGTCTACGCGGGGGAAGTGCTCACGGCGATTGGTGACTCCGTTTTTGTTCGCGTGGATACCGAGCAACTGGCAGCCGTTGCTCATAGTCGGTAGGTTGCTTCTACGCTAGCACCAAGGACAACCTGGCTGGACGCATGCAGCGCCTTCATGGTTGGTGCGGCCAGCGCTGGCTTCGATCTAGAGCATTTTCTCCAGGCCGATCTTGTCGCTGAGCCAGGCCTTGAAGCTGCGCCATTTACCGCCGGGCTCCTTATGCAAGGTATGCAGGCGGCCGTCGTCTTCGGTGATCCAGACGACTTCGCCGTTTTCCAGGTGGGCCTGGTAACTCACGGCTGGCGCCATGCCCTCATGCGCCAGCTTACGCATGTAACCAGCCAATTCAGGGCTGTCGACCAGCACCCCGACTTCCGTGTTCCAAAACACTGAGCGCGGGTCGAAATTGAAGGAGCCGATGAACACCTTCTGCTTGTCGAGGATCATGGCCTTGGTGTGCAAGCTGGAGTCCGAGCCACC
Source organism: Pseudomonas sp. Irchel s3h14 (assembly GCF_900187425.1). Taxonomy (GTDB): domain Bacteria; phylum Pseudomonadota; class Gammaproteobacteria; order Pseudomonadales; family Pseudomonadaceae; genus Aquipseudomonas. The sequence continues at coordinate 349,951 of NZ_FYDJ01000006.1, read as the reverse complement.
ACTGAAGCCAAAAGAAGAACCGCCACCGGGATCGTCCGGCTGGCGCCGCAGTTCATAAAGCTTCACGCCATGTTCGAGCAGGGTTTTCCGGTAAGGCGCATAGCCGCCATGCACCGCCGGCACATCGGTGGCTTCCAGTGAGTTGGTCAACAGGCGCACATCAACACCGGCATCGGCACGACCGAGGAGGTAGCGCATGCCCGGCTGTTGGGGGACGAAATAGGCCGAGATCAGGATCAGCTCCTTGTTGACGCTATCGAGCTCAGGCCGCAGTTGTGTGGCCATCAATAGCGCGCGGGCCGGTTCGTCGTCGGCCAGTACCTTGCTCGGGGCGTCCCACATCGCTTTGCTATGGGCCCAGATCAACTGCTGGCGCCAATTATCGAGTTGCGGTTGTGTCCGGTAAGTCATCAGGTGGTTGTACAAGGCTGTGTTCTCGATACGTGTGGTCTGGAGCGATTGTTCCAGGCGTTGGCGGCTCTTGAGCAAGTCTTCGGCTGTTGGCTTGTTGAGCAGGAAGTCACTGATCGGCTGGCTCAGGGCGCTATTCCAGTACTGATCGAAGCTGTGGCCCAACTGCTCGGCGACCGGGCCGATGCACAGCAGGTCCATGTCGGTGAAGTTGAGATCGGGCTTGGCGTCGAAATATTCATCCCCCAGGTTGCGTCCACCGACGATGGCTGCGCTGTTGTCGGCCAGCCACAGTTTGTTGTGCATGCGCCGGTGCTGTTGGGAAAGATTGAGCAGACGGCCCATGGTTCGGGTAACCATGGTGCTGCGCCCCAGATGCAAAGGGTTGAAGACACGGATATGGATGTTCGGGTGCACGGCCAGGGTAGCGATGACTTCTTCCTGGCCGTCGCTGGCAGTGTCATCGAGCAACATGCGTATCCGTACACCGCGATCGGCTGCCAGCAGTATTTCACGCACCAGAGCCCGAGTGCTGAGACCGTTATGCACGATGTAGTACTGCAGATCGACGCTTTTCTGCGCATTGCGGATCAACTCGGCGCGCGCCCGGAACGCTTCACTGCTGTTAGGCAGCAGTCGAAACCCCGAACGCCCCTTATGCTGGGCGGCCTGGGCCTGGATCGAGCGCCCGAAAGCCGAATCGCTGGCGGGTATTGCCTCGCTGAATTCGTGGGGCAAGCGCGAGGTGGCACAGCCAGCGAGCAGCAGTGCGAGCAACATGGCGGGGAAGAACCGGGACATGGGCAAGGGGCTCGTCCTCAACCTCGACGGGTGTAGTTTTGACCTCGGGAGCCGGAGCCGACCGTGCGCACCGCCTGTTCGATTTTCTGTGTTGCCCTGGAAGCGAAGTTCATTCGCAGACAGTTACGGTACTTGCCCGATGCCGAGAAAATGCAGCTCACGGCAATCTGCACACCTTATTCCAGTAAAGCCCGGTTTAAGCGCAGCGTGTCGAAATTTTCCGGCAGTTCCACCCAGAGCATGAAATCGAGCTTCTTTCGTCCGTCGATGTCCCCCCTGGGGTGGTAGCTACCCTACGTTATGGGCAGCTACCACACCAAGTACGGAGCCCTGACGGATTACTGCTGGGTGCCGGGCAGCAGTTCAAAGGTAGGGGTAAACGGGGTGATGGCGGCCATCAACAGTTCGAAGGGTTTGTGATCGCCTTCGAAGGTGGCTTTGCCGGCCGCGACGAGTTGAGCGAAGCTGGTTTTCCTTGCCATCACGTCTTCAAGATCCGAGCGGTCAAGCGTGATGGTAAGGTCAGCCTTTTTCGCTTGCTGCCCCTTGATGGTGGTCAGCGTTGAGTTGCTCAACTCAACCACAAACTGCTCACCGTTGTCGGGCGTCTTGAGATTCAAGATCAAGTGTTGATCCGCGACCTTACTGCCGTCCAGGGCGATGCCGAGGTATTCCAGCCACAACTCGGTGCTCATGGCGCGGATCATATCCGGCCCCGTGGGTTTTGGCGGCACTCCCTTGGGCATGCCATGGCGTAATTCGTACGCCGCCGTGAGAAAGCTGTTGCGCACGCCGGCACTTTCCTTCTGATAGCCAACCTGCTCAAAGACGTCCGCGAGCAGATCCTTGGCCTTGGTGTTTTGGGGTTCTGCGAACACCAGTTTATTGAGGATTTCATAGGCCTCGCGGTATTTGCCCTGATCGAACAAGGATTTGCCCTTGGCCATGATCTTGGCCGCGCCCCCCATCATTTCCACATACAGCGGTGCAGAATCTTTCGGCGACAACGGCATAAGCGTCGCCGGGTTGGCATCCCAGTAACCCAGGTAGCGGTTGATCACGGCACGGCTGTTGTGCTCTTCGGAGCCGTGGTAGCTATGGGTCGCCCAGTTGTTTTTGAGGCTTTCGGGCAACTTGTAGACGTTTTGAATCTCGTTGATGGTGACGCCCTGGTTGGCGGCGTGCAGTACGGCGTTGTTCAGATTGGCATAGGCATCGCGTTGTGCGCGCATGACGTCTTGAATTCGCTCATTGCCCCAGCGTGGCCAACTGTGGGAGGCGAACATGACATCGGCCTGTTGTCCGTAGCGATACAAGGCGTTGTTGATGTTCTTCGACCAGACCAGCGGATCTCGGACCAGGGCACCGCGCAAGGTGTAAATGTTGTGGATGGTGCCGATGATGTTTTCAGCTGCCCAGAAGGCCTTGAATTGCGGGAACCAAGTGTTCATCTCCGCGGGGGCTTCGGTGCCGGGTGTGCTCTGGAACTCCATTTCCACACCGTCGATGGTCAGGGTTTCGAAATCTTTCGCGATGTAGCGATTGGGTTCGATCAGACCCATGTTGCCAATGGAGGCATTTTTCCCGATGGCCATGTCGACATGTCCATAGGGGCTGTGCGGCAACATCACGCCGTATTGGAAGAAGGCGCGTCGGGTCATAGCGTTGCCGGCGTAGACGTTTTCAGCCACGGCATGCTCCATGAAACCGGTTGGTGCTATGAGCGGGACCTTGCCGCTGCGCACATCGGCTTCATCGACCAGGCCGCGGACACCACCGAAATGGTCAGCATGGGAGTGAGAGATCACGATCGCCACGACCGGGCGCTTGCCGAGTTTTTCATTGATGAAATCCAGGGCAGCCTTGGCGGTTTCCTTCGACATCAGGGTGTCGAACACAATCCAGCCCGTATCGCCCTTGATGAATGTGATGTTGGCCAGGTCAAACCCACGCACTTGGTAAATCTTTTCCGGAACCACCTCATACAGACCGAAGGCCATGTTGAGTATCGCCTGGCGCTGTAAGGACGGATTGATGCTGTCGTAGTCCTTGCCGTCGAGCAGGAAGTCATAGCTCCCCATGTTCCAGGCGACATTCCCGGCTTCAGCCATGATCTTGTTGTAGGACGGTGCAGCGATGAAGCCTTTTTTGGCTTCTTCAAAATCACGTTTGTCCGCGAACGGAAGTGTCTTGCGTACACCATTCTGCGCTTCGATCGTGTAGGACGAAGGCGCTTTGCCCTTGCTGTCGAAGTGCGAATTTTGTGTCGGGGCCGGATCAGAACTTACGCCGTTTGCATCGGCAGCAAAGAGGACAGGGCTGATGCCGCTCCCAAGCGTGATTGCCAGTGCCAGATGAAGGGTCTTGTTGTGCATGAGAGTTCCTGCGCCAAAGGGGTGCCATGAGCGTCAATGCGGTTAATTGCGCTCGATTGTATTTATTGGGTACGCGTCAACTTGACCCGCCTGGCCATGAATAGCATATTCATTTCATTACGAAAAATTCCGTTTCAACCAATTCCGATAACATAAAGGTTATGAGATGACGCCGCGTCGCTTACGTCAGTTTCTGGCATTGATTGAACATGCACACTTTGGGCGAGCGGCAAAAGCGTTGGGGGTTTCCCAACCGGCGCTGAGCAAAAGCATCCAGTTGCTGGAAAGCGAACTCGGGGTCACGCTGTTTGATCGACGCACCGACGGCGTCGTACTGACGGCGTTTGGTCAGTTGCTGCGTGAAAAGAGCCTGCGCCTGTTGCTGGCCGAGGAAGACCTGCGGCGCGACATCGCCTTGCTGGCGGGCGGTGATATCGGAGCGCTCAGGGTCGCGTTCGGCCCCTACCCCAGCGTCACCAGCGGATACGCCAGCATCGCGCGTTTGCATGCCCGGCATCCGCAGATCAAGGTCACTGCACATGTCGCCGGCTGGCGCGAAGTTGCTCATCAGGTCGCCACCGGGGTAGTAGACCTGGGGATCGCCGAAATCAGCACCTTACAAGGACAGGAGGAGTTCACCTGTGAATTGCTGGGCGAGCATGAGGGCCGCCTGTTTTGTCGCCCCGGCCATCCGCTGCTTTCGCAAAAGCGTTCACCAACGTTGGCGCAAACACTCGATTACCCGTGGGTGGCCTCGCGCATTCCGCTGCGGCTGGCGACCCATTTGCTTCCGGCAACGTTGGGCTGTGCCGGCGTCTACGATTCACTAACGGGTGATTTTGTACCGGCGATTGAAATAGATGTGCCCATGCAAATCGTCAAATTCGTCGAGAACAGCAATGCCCTGGCGTTAGGGAATTTATCGACGTTTGAACAGGAAATCAGGGCCGGGGTAATCGTGCCGTTGCCCGCCCATGCCCCCGCACTGCGTACCCGTTATGGCTTCATCTACCTAAAAGAGCGCTCACTGCCACCCGCTGTAGAGGTTTACATGAGGGAGGTGCGAGCAGTGGAAGCAGAAATTTGTCAGCGTGAGCGCGTTCTGGCCCAGATGGGCAGCGAGTGATCCCGATCTCTGCCGCATGCGAACTCACAAAGTCTGATTGATAAACCGGGGGGATTCAGGGATTTAACGGGCTATAAAAGTAGACGCTCAAGAACGCACTGCGACGTTATTGAGCTATACCCAATAGTCCCCCACCGCACTTCTTCCATTATTGGAGGTTGGCAATGAAACTCTGTCTCTCCCTGTCAGTGCTATTGACTACCGCAAGTCTCTTCGGCTGCACCGGTTCCTCACACCAATCAATGAATCTCCCTTTGGCGGCGACCCACAAAAACCCTGGTCATACCGCCACGACCACATTGACTGGCGAAGGCAATCAAACCAACTTTGACTTCTACATTACCGGCGTTCCAAACGGGACCATCCTGCCGCCGCGCATCTACACCTTCATCAACAAAGGCAGTTGCCAGCAACCCGGGCCAGTCGCGTACGCAATGAACGATAAGGTCAACACCGAACCCAATGCAGGCACCGGTGGATGGACCTTTTACAGAAGCGCGCCCATTACAATGCCAGACCTGCTTTCCGGCAAGTACGCCGTTGTCGTGCGTACTTCACCCGAGGATGGCAGCGCCGATATTTTCTGCGGCGATGTTGCACACGCGACTCGATGAACCGCCGGAAGTCATCTTTAAGTCGAGTCGCGCTTTGTGGCGATTGTGTTTACCGCATTCATGGTGGGTATCTATCCAGTTTGTAATCCTGGCGTTACATACACCAACAAAACATGGCAATCGCCCCGTTCATTTGAAAAAACCGCACTAGACTCCTTCCTGCGCCTTAACCCGTGCATGGTCATGCAGCAGGGGGAAATGATTCTGTACGCAGTACCTAGGCTAATTACTCGGTGGTCAATGCACCTTGGGTCAATGTTGATGTGCACCATCACCGGTTGCCAGCACCATGAAACAACGAGGAATCCTGGTATGGAACAGCTATCGGATCGTTTCAAACTATCAATAGTGTTTGCTGCGCTTTTGTCATTGAACGGACTTGCCCATGCGGCTCAGACGGAAAAGACCAATATTCTGTTTATCGTCTCTGACGATACCGGCTATGGCGACCTGGGTCCCTACGGCGGTGGGGTCGGTCGAGGCATGCCGACACCCAGCATCGATGAGCTGGCGGCAGAAGGGGTCACTTTTTACTCTTTTTATGCCCAGCCAAGCTGCACACCGGGTCGGGCGGCCATGCAAACCGGGCGTATTCCCAATCGTAGCGGCATGACCACCGTGGCCTTCCAGGGTCAGGGCGGCGGCTTACCGGCCGCCGAATGGACGCTGGCCTCGGTGCTGAAGACCGGTGGCTATGACACCTATTTCACCGGCAAATGGCACTTGGGCGAAGCCGATTATGCGCTGCCCAATGCACAAGGTTATGACGTGATGAAATACGTCGGCCTGTACCACCTCAACGCCTATACCTACGCTGACCCGACCTGGTTCCCGGACATGGACGCGGAAACCCGCGCCATGTTCCAAAGGGTCACCAAGGGCGCATTGTCCGGCAAGGCGGGTGAAAAACCGGTCGAAGAATTCAAGGTCAATGGCCAGTACGTGGACACGCCTGTCGTAGACGGCAAACCTGGCGTGGTCGGCATTCCGTTCTTTGACAACTACGTCGAAAAAGCCGCCCTGGAGTTTCTCGACACGGCAGCCAAATCGGACAAGCCGTTTTTCATCAACGTCAATTTCATGAAAGTGCACCAGCCGAACATGCCGGCACCGGAGTTCGTGCATAAATCCATGTCCAAGTCCAAGTACGCCGACTCGGTGGTCGAACTCGATACCCACATCGGCCGCATTTTGGACAAGCTCAAGGCGCTGGGCCTGGATAAGAACACGCTTGTGGTTTACACCACTGACAACGGGGCCTGGCAGGATGTTTATCCGGACGCCGGCTACACCCCGTTCCGCGGGACCAAGGGCACGGTACGTGAAGGCGGAAACCGGGTACCGGCCATTGCCGTCTGGCCAGACAAGATCAAGCCCGACACAAAAAACCACGAGATGCTCGGTGGCCTGGATTTGATGGCGACCTTCGCCTCTGTCGCTGGCGTGAAGCTACCGGAAAAAGATCGCGAAGGTCAGCCAATCATCTTCGACAGTTACGACATGACCCCTGTACTCACCGGCAGTGGCCCTTCTCCGCGCAAGGAGTGGTTCTACTTCACCGAGAACGAACTGTCCCCGGGTGCGGCGCGTGTCGGAAACTACAAGGCCGTGTTCAACCTGCGCGGCGATGATGGCGCGCAAACCGGTGGCTTGGCGGTGGACACTAACCTGGGATGGAAAGGCGCAGAAAAATATGTAGCTACCGTGCCGCAGGTCTTTGACTTGTGGCAAGACCCGCAAGAGCGCTATGACCTGTTCATGAACAACTTTACTGAGCGTACCTGGACGATGGTGCCGATCACGGGCGCGATCATGAAGCTAATGAAAACCTACGTCGATTACCCACCACGCAAACTGCAAAGCATGGGTTATGACGGGCCGATCGAGCTGTCGCAATACCAGAAATTCCAGTACGTGCGTGACATCCTGAAAAAAGAAGGTATCAACCTGCCGATGCCAGCAGGTAACTGATCAGACAGGAGAAACATGGCGGCTTCATCAGAGGTCGCCATTTTGACGTTTGCGAGCAGCCACCACTCGTGACGCCTACAGATGCATCAGCGGGGCTGGAATCATTTTGGAAACAACAGCGTATACGCCACCCGAAACCCCCAGCCTTGCGCTCCATCTTTCGGACTGTCAGCCCAATACCGCGGCCCCACTTGCAAGCTCATGGGCTGATGACCCACTTTGAACAACTGGGTCACGAACAGGTTGATCGGCACCGACCATTCGCGGGTCTGCCAGTCGTAGGTGGACTCGGTGTTGATGCCGAAGGTGGTATAGGTATGGGTGGTGTAGCTGAAGAAGGGTTGCAGGAAGGTCTGGTTGATTTTGTCTTTGTCATCGGGCGGGCTGTTGTCCAGCGACCAGATGTGATTGGCCAGGATACCGCGGGTCCAGCCGTTACTTTGCTTGAGGGCAACCACGGTAGGACCCGCCCCCCACTGCTCACCACTCAACAGCTCATCACTGCCGGTCGGCACCAGGATTACCGGTCCAGCTCCCCATATCCAGCCGCTGGCGGTCGGGTGTTTGGGTGAAAAAAAGAAGCTCTGGGTCACATCACCGACCCCGGATTTGTCCGCCTGCCCACCCGGTACCAGACCGTGTTGATCGATAACCGGCAGGATGGTTCGGGATATGAGATTCCACTCGTCATTGAGGGTGAAGGGCAACACCGGCTGGATATTGGTAACGCTTTGGTAGCCCTCGCCACTGGGACCAAGTTTCTGGTTCCAGTTGTACTGAATCGGCACGCTGTACAGCGCAGCAACCGGGTTCAGTGATTGTTTGGCCAGCTCGGCCTGGCTGTCGGCAGTTCGACCGATGTTGGGCCAAAGAATCGCCAGAGCCATAACAGGCATAAGGTAAATGACTTTGCTCATCAGTAGCTCCTTCTCGATATCGAGAATGTGCAGTACCACTGCGGTTGTACCGCCTCGATGCGAAGCGCCCCCGGAGAGCTTAGTTCAGGTTTTCTCGACTAGTATCAATTCGACTTGAGAAGGCGCGTGAGGCGCCTGCTGCTCCATGGACATGTGTGCGTGCGCTACGTTAATTCGAAAATGGATAGAGGTTAACCATGCCAACCAAAACCACTGCCCTGCCCGCTTGTACGCTCCTCGCGCTGTGCTGCCAGCAAGCCTGGGCCGGCGGCATCATGCTCTACGAAATCGGCACCGATAACGCTGGCCTGGCCAACGCCGGTGCCGCCGCCCGGGCCCAAGGCCCATCGACCATCGCCAGTAACCCGGCGGGTATGAGTTACCTGCCGGGCACGCAGATCACCGGCGGCTTGCAAGTGCTGTATGGCGACCTGAGCTTCGATCGCGACGCCGGCAGCAACGTGGCCGGCAGCGGCAGTGGCAATGCCCTCGACCCGATTCCCGGTGGCAGTTTCTTCATCAGCCATGAACTGGATGAACATTGGAGCGTCGGCTTCGGCCAGTACGGCGACTTCGGCTTGGCGGTCAACTACGACAACGATTGGTCCGGCCGCTACTTCGCGCAGAACGCCAGCCTGCTGGGTCTGTCCCTGGTGCCCAGCGTGGCGTATCGCTTCAACGAGCAATGGTCGGTGGGCGTCGGCGTGAAAGCCATGTATGGCATGTTGCAGGCGCAAACCGCGATCGACCGCTCTCCCTTCGGTTTCACCGACCGCAGCGACGGCCAATTCAAATACAAGGACAACGATTGGGGTTTCGGCGCGAATGTGGGGGTGATCTATGCCCCGCAATCCGGCACCCGCATCGGCCTGGCCTACACCAGCAAAGTCGACCTGGACTTCGAAGACCGGCTGGATGTGAAAGGCGACGGCCGTTTGCTGGAACGCATCAACGACACCAACACCAAACTCGACACCACCGTGCCGCAGACCGTGACCCTCAGCCTGTTCCAGCAACTGGACCGGCAATGGGCCTTGCTGGCCTCGGCCAACTGGCAGGACTGGTCGGAATTCGGCGAGATCGGCGTACAGGTCGACACCACAACGTTTGGCGCGCAGTCGAAATCGGTCGATGCCGGGTTCAAGGACACCTGGCACCTGTCCCTTGGCGCGCAATACCAGGCCACCGAGCAATGGCTGTGGAATGTCGGCGTGGCCTACGACAGCAGCGCTGTCTCCGATAGCAAACGCAGCGTGATCGTACCCATGGGCGAGTCCTGGCGCATCGCCACAGGCGCCACCTATGCTCTGAACAAAGACACCGACATCAACGTCAGTTGGGCCATGGTCTGGCTCGGCGACATGCCGGTGGACCAGACCAAGTCGATCTCGGGCAACCGAGTCTCCGGTCAGTTCGACGATGCCTGGATTCAAGCCCTGACCGGCAACATGACCTGGCGATTCTGAAGCGTTACCACCGAAACATACGACTTTGTCCATGGAGCACTCACCACTATGAACCTGTCCCGAAACCTGCTCGTCGGCGCCGCACTGGCCGGTTTGATGCTCAGCGGTTGTACCTCGAAAGTCACCGAGAAAGACCAGTACTCAGGCTTCCTGTCCAACTACAACAACCTGGAAGAAGTGACGACCACCAGTGGCGAGAAAGCCATGCGCTGGATCAGCCCGTCATGGAACCCGAATGCGTATGACACGGTAGCCTTCAACAAGCTGGAGCTGTATCCGGCGCCCAAGCCCGACGAGCGGGTCAACCAGCAGACGCTGGACGAATTGCAGGGCTACATGACCAGCAAGGCCAAAGGTGTACTGGGCCAGAAATACCGGGTGGTATCGAATGCGAGCGCAGCGCCGGCCGGGTCAAAACCCCTGATCCTGCGTGCAGCAATCACCGGAGTGAGTGCCTCCAATGAAGGCATGAAGTGGTACGAAGTGGTGCCGATCGCGGCCGTGGTCGGGGCGACGCAGGCCGCCACCGGTCACCGGGACCAGGACACCAACCTGTTCATCGAGGCCGAGTTCATCGACGCAAGAACCAATCAGACCGTGGCCAAAGTGGTGCGCAAGGTATTTGGCAGCCAACTGTCGAACGAGAGCCAGAAGATCACCACGCAAGACTTCAAGGCCGCAATCGACAAATTGAATGCTGATCTCTGGGCGTTTATCCGCAGTTGAGTGCTGTTGCACCCTCGCGCTGGGTGCCTGCGCGACGGTCGATGCGCAGACGCGGTAGTCGTGGGTTACGACCAGATCCAGCCCGTGGTCGCGTATGTGTCCGGACCACTGTGGAGCCGAGACATAAATACGATCCAGGGACGCAAACTCAAATGCATTGCCATCAAATACCAATAATGAGGTGCACAACAATGAAAGCTATTTTGTCCTGGCTGACGCTTACGTTGGCAACTGTACTGATCAGTGCCTGCTCCGCCGTGGGATCAACCGATGGCGGTGCCGGTGAAACCGAAATTCGCTCCGGCAAGATCGAGCAGATATCACTGACACAGATGCAGACCAATCACGACAGTGGCGTAGGCGCCGTACTCGGTGGCCTTGGCGGGCTCGGAATCGGCAGCCTGATCGGCAGCGGCACCGGGCGCGATGTCGCCATGGTAGCTGGCGCACTGGCCGGTGCCGTTGGCGGCAATTATGCAGAGAAGAAAAAGTACGACCAACCTGTCCAGGCACAGCAGATCATCGTGCGGGTCAAAAGTGGCGTACTCGTATCGGTGACCCAGCCTATCAATCCGTCTCTGGGTAAAGGCATGAACGTTTATATCGAGGGCTCAGGTAATGATGCTCGGGTGGTACCGCAAGGCAGTTAAAAGATGAACCGATTTCATTCGAGCAACTGACGACGCCTGGCGCCCGGGGACATGAAAAACCAGTGATAGGCGTCTCCCTGCGCGGCAGCGCGAAGATGGGCAAGGCATTGATTGACGATGTCCGGCATCGACGCGGTTCTTTCGTCAGCAACTTCGCCGAAGGCGGCGGCTTTCTGAAAACCGATGCCAGCCTTGCGCGTCCAGATATCCAACTGCATTCGTTCTCACCACCCAGCATCCTCAAAGAGCCACAACAGCCTTACCGGTATTGCCACGAAACGCACCAATAGCTTTAACGACCCCCACGACAATCAGTGTGATGCCCAACGCTTCAGGCGCTGTGGGCCACCGGTAGTAGAACAGCAGCCCCATGCAGGTAGCGAAGACCATTTCAAGTGACAGCAACTGGCTGGCCAGTGTCATGGGAAGGCGCTGGGACGCGATGGTCCAGGCCCATGCGCCGCCAATCGACGCAACGGCTGCCAGTACAAAAGCGGGAAGGTAAAGGTGGCTGATAGCGCTTTGCCCGAAACCGAGCATGGGAGCGTTGAACACATCCATGGCCGTACCTACCGGGATGAACAGGAGCGTTTGCACGCTGCCTCCAATCATCATCATGGCGGTCCAGACCCAGGCATTCATCCCGGGCCTTTTTATCAGTGCTTTTTGATTGGCCAGCCCAAACCAGACCCACAGTGCGACCGCCGAGAGTGACGCGCCGATCCCGAGCGCCAGGGTGGTGGTTGATTGCCCCTCGAACTGGGCGATGCTCTGGCCGTTGACCAGGAGCAAGCCGAGCACGGCCAGTGCAAAAGGCACTTGAAGGGAGCGCCATGAAATCGTGCCCTGAACATTTCCGCTGATGGCCAGCACGACGGGCACGAGCCCTAAAAAGGCCGGCGCGACGACGGGGCCAGCGTACGTCGCAGCGATGATGACGGCGATGAAATAGCCCACGTAGCCGATGAATCCCAGTCCGGCAGTAACGAGCCAATCGTTAAGGGTCAGATGACGCCAGGCTTTGAAATTGGCCATCAGGATCAGGGCGCCGATCAGCCCGGAAATGATGAACCGGCAGGCGGCAAGGTCAAATATCGAATACTCGCCAATGACCAGAGGGGCGACAAAGTTCATCGACCATGTCAGGGAGGCCAATACCGCGGCGCTGATACCTGTGATGGATAAACGATTGCTGTGTGAGTCTTTCATCACCGACCTCTGTAGAGGAATTCGATTAGGGGTGGGTTCTTGGGATCGAATTCTCGACGGTGACAAAACAAAAGGGAATTCATTGCTTTTGACCAGCACCTGTTCCATAACGGAACAAAAGAAGGGGTGCATATGGACAGGTATAGCGATATGGCGATCTTGATCGCCGTCGTTGATGCGCGTGGTTTTTCGCCCGCCGCCCGCAAGCTCAAGATGACTCACTCGGCGATCAGCAAAAGAGTTCAGCGTCTGGAGGATCGGCTCGGCACGCAGTTACTGTCGCGCACGACGCGGACAATGACACTGACGCAAGCAGGCGAAAGGTATGTGCAACTGGCTCGGCCAATCCTGGAGGACATACAGGCGCTGGAGGCCGCCGTCGTGCATGATTCCGATGCGCCGAGGGGGACGTTGAAGGTGTCTGCGCCCAATGCGCTCGGCCAGTACCATGTGGTGCCTGCCCTGATCGACTTTATGCGGCTCTATCCCGCCATAAAGATCGATTTGACCCTGACCGACGCCCTTATCGATATCAGACATGAGCGCATTGACGTCGCGATACGAAGCGGTGTGCTGTCCGACCCAAGCCTTGTCGCTCATAAACTGAGTGCCAACGAGCGCCTTGTTTGCGCTTCTCCGGCTTATCTCGAAGCCCATGGGGTGCCTGCGGAACCTTGTGAACTCGCTGACCATCCCTGCTTGAAACTCAATTTTGAAAGCCGGTTCAACGACTGGGAGTTTCGGACGTCCACCAGCAGGGCGATTCCGATCGAAGGAGGTTTTACCTGCAACAGCCTGGACGCTATTCGCACGCTGTGCCTGGCGGGCACGGGAATCGCTCGCCTGCCCAAATACATGGTGAACGAGGATGTGCAAGCCGGGCGCCTGATACCGCTGCTGCAGGCGTTTTCAAGTCCAACCACCTCCGCCATTTATGCGCTCAGGGCGGCTGACGATTATGTTCCGGCCAGAACTCGCGTGTTCATCGCCTTTCTCGCAGAGCGCCTCACGGCAGCCTGCCTGAATGAACACCGTTTCTCATAAAAGACCCTGCAGTGAGTCAAGACGATCTGCACTGAACGCAATACGTTCAGAAGCCACGAGCGTGGAATCAAAGGCAACACTGTCTTCACTCCCAACGTAAACCGCGTTGGGCTCCTGAACAGCGTTCGTCACCACACTCTTGGAAGCCTTGATCATGAAAACCTTAAGCATTGAGAACCACAGAACCAACAACGCACATAACAATTCAACGCTCGGGATTAAAACCATGGCGTTCGGAACCTACGGTGCTTACTTTGCGCTCGCCGTCATTTACTTCTGGTTCGGCGGCATGAAGTTCACGCACTACGAGGCACAGGGACTGGTTCCGCTGGTGAGCAACAGCCCTTTCCTGGGGTGGGTTTATGACATTTTCAGCGTCGATACCTTCTCCAGTTTGCTCGGCGTTCTGGAGGTCTCGATCGGTGTTCTGATTGCAGGTCGCCTGCTCTCACCCAAGCTTTCATTGATCGGTGGCGCGTTGTCTGCCGGATTGTTTTTCACCACCTTGAGCTTTATGTTTTCGACGCCCGGCGTGATTGAACCCGGCCTCGGTTTTCCAGCCATTACGGTTGCGCCGGGCCAGTTTCTCCTTAAAGACATCGGGTTGCTTGCCGCTTCTATATTTGTGGCTGGCCACTCTCTGACTGAGTTGGAAAACCGTTAAACCGATGACTCTCCTCCCGGAATGGCCTGAAGCAGTTCGATGCTTTCAGGCCATTGCCCCATCATCCTCTCCTGCCAAATCCTTCATCCAGTCCCGAGGGCTGTAGCCCGTTTTGCGACGAAACGCGCGGGCCAGTGCCGAAGGGCTTTCATAACCGACCTCGGCCGCGATGAGCGTAATCGGGCGCCCTTCACGCAGGCGCTTCTGCGCCAGGCTGATACGCCAACTCAACAGATAATCTGCGGGTGTCTGCCCTATCACGGCCCGAAAATGCACGGCGTAGGCAGCACGCGACATGTTCGATTCGCTCGCAAGCTCTGCAACCGACCAGGCACGATCCGGTGCGTTGTGCATCTGTACCAGCGAGCGCGCCAGCCGCATATCGGCCAGTCCAGCCATCATTCCGGTCCGCAACTGGTGGCGGTCGAGCAGATGCCGAAACAACAAGATGATCAGTAGTTCGAACAAGCGATCCAGCGCTGCCTCCCGGCCACAATGTCCGCCTGCCGCCTCACTGAACATCCATTTCAGTGTATCGGCCAGCAGCGGTAGCTCATCCAGGGACAGCACCAGACAATCGGGTAACGAAGAGGACAACGGGTTATCGACTCCGCCCTCAAACTTCATCGACGCACACAAGAGTTGAGCCCCCTCGGGCTCACCGGCGAACAGTTGATGCCGGCTAGGGCGTGGCAGAAAAATCAGACTGGGCCGGGTGAGCAGCAAGTCCTTGCGACCAGCCCCCTGCAAAGTGACGCTACCTGCCTGCAGCAGGTGAATATGACCGCGCTGGTCAGCGCCATCGTATGACGCCATGCCGCAAAGATTGCCGTTGTAAAACAGGCTTGCGCGCACGCCGAACTGCGACAACAACGTAGACAAGCGATCCATAGGCAATCTCCGGCGCTTTCGAGCATCACTGACAACACCCTGCCCCAACACGGCAAAAACACGAGGCCTTAATCTCCACATCCGCCCGGGCCATGGCCAGATCAAGGCGCGTCTGCGCAGCAGCAGCTTCGGCATCCAGACCCAGTCGTCGCAGGCATTCAACATAGCCGTGCAGGCTCCACACATTGTCCAGATGCCAGGACGCACGGCTGAGGGTGTTGTCCAGTCCCAGATCAGCACGATAGGCCTGCAACGCTTCTTCTACCCTACCCTGCTCCAAAAGCAACGCGCCCAACGCATGCCTGACCGGTTGCATCCAGCCCCATGGTTCGTCGTAAGGCAGGTTGTCGTCCAGAGACAGTGCCTGGCGCAAGTGGGCGAAGGCTTCGTCGTAATTGCCCTTACGGTACTCGATTTCCCCGCGCAGCATGCCTGCGGCAACCGCCAGAATGTCGGTGCATTTATTGTTGAAGAGATAGCGGGTGTCCGGCACTCGGGTCCAGGCTTCGAGGAATAGACGCTGCTCGGCTTCTGCGGCAGCGATATACCCGGTGGCCGCGTGCGCCACGCCTCTGGCGTAATGCAGCATCGCCGTGGTCACGCAGTACAGCGCCTGGTCGTTTGGCAGCGGCGTGGCGAGGATGTCCTGCCATTTGCCGAAGCGAATCTGCACGTGGACCTTCATCGACACGAAGCCTTCCAGCCAGTCGGCCATGGGCGGCTGCTCCACGCGCAACAGTTCTTCCCTGATGGTCGACATCAGCTGATCGGCGGCTTCCAGGGCCGGCTGGTACTGCCCGAGGAACATCGCTGAATAGAGTTTGAAGTGGTAGTTGTGGCATCGATACAAAGTGTAAAAGTTGAGCGGCCCTTCCTGTTCCAGGTATTTGCCGTCAGCCAGGATTGCCCGGCTATTGGTGACCATGGCCCCACGGTAATCACCGCAGAGCACGTCGATGTGCGACGGCATATGGCGCAAATGTCCCGCATCCGGCACCAGGTCACGCAGGACATCGCCGGCGCGCAATGCCCGCTCCGGGTAGGGCGACATTTCCAGGGTGTGGACGTACATGTGCAGTACGCCGGGGTGCGGCGCATCGCCGTGCTGCTCCATCCGCCGTAGCGCCCGTTCCAGTACGTCTACCGTTTCAAGCGTGTCGGCACACGGTGCCGGTTTACCGGTTTTCAGGTCCCACAATTGCCAGGGTGTGCGGTCGATCAGCGCTTCGGCAAACAGCGCAACGACGTCGGGATCTTCGGGAAAGGCTTTGTAGACATCGCGCATGGACGCCGCATAGGCATCGTTCCAGGCGAAGAGTTGGTCGAGGCTGGTGGCCTGATCGGCCTGGTAGCGTTGCTCCAGCGTGCGGATCAGCGCCTGCTCCACCGATGTTGCGCCATCGATATGCGCCAGCGCGGTTTGCGTCGCCCGCCGGGCCTGGGCCACGGCCTCTTTCAACTCCTGTTCGATGAAGGCATCCCAACGCTTGTTGTAGTTGGGGCCCGAAGCGTAAGCGATGCCCCAGTAGGCCATCGCGCAATCACGATCATGTTCGATCGCCTTGTGGAAACAGCGTATGGATTCGTCGTGGTTGTAGCCGTAGCACCATAACAAGCCACGATCGAACCAACGCTGGGCCTGGGACGAGTGGGTCGTCACCGGGCGGCTGTAGGTGCCCAAATCGTAATAGTCGTGCATCGATTTATCCTCTCGACCAGAGCAGGGAACCTCGCAGGAAGTCCTTGCGGACCTGCAAGGCCTCGACAGTTCAAGAGGTCCAGCATACCCCTGCGGTTCTGGCTGAGCGGCAGAGCCGACGACAGGAGGATCATTGCCGGCGTCGATAGTCACCATCAACTCAATGAAGTTCTCATAAAAAATCCGCGGCGTAACATCAGCGCCATACCCAACAACTACACCCCGGAGCACACCATCATGAAACGCCAAATCCTTCTCAGCATCGCTTTCTCGGTTTTTGCAGTTAACGCTTTCGCCGCTACCTCTGCTCACCCGGCTGTCGCTGAAGGCGGCTCGGATCGTCTGATTGAAAGTCGTGTGGCTGAAGGTGGTTCGGATCGCCTGATCGAAAACCGCGTCGCTGAAGGTGGTTCGGACCGTCTGATCGAAAACCGCGTTGCCGAAGGTGGTTCCGACCGTCTGATCGAAAACCGCGTCGCTGAAGGTGGTTCGGATCGTCTGATCGAAAACCGCGTTGCTGAAGGTGGTTCCGACCGTCTGATCGAAAACCGCGTTGCTGAAGGTGGTTCCGACCGTCTGATCGAAAACCGCGCTGCATAAATGAATGGCTTTACCGAAGCACTCAACGAAAAGCCCGGCCTGACAAGCCGGGCTTTTTCGTGCACAAAATAAATCGATCCCTGCTTAATGCCTCCGCCGCACCTGTGATACATAACACCTGATTGTGAGTCCCGTACCCAATGAGGTTTGCCCATGCTCCACTCCCCACGCTTACCGCAACTGCTGACCTGCGCCGTCCTCGGTTTACTCGCCTGCAGCGCGCAGGCCGGTGCGCCCTCCCCGGCACCCGATAGCTTGCAACCGCTGCTGGTAACGTTGAACGAGCGCCTGAGCATTGCTGATCTTGTGGCGCTGACCAAGTGGGACAGTGGCAAACCGATCCAGGACAGTGCCCGGGAAGCACAAGTCATCGCCAACGCCAGGAAACTGGCCGTTGAGCGCAAACTGGACCCGGACGAAATAGCCGATTTGATCGCCGCACAGATTGAAGCCAACAAGCTGGTGCAGTACGGGCTGGTGGCCCAGTGGCGAGCGGCAGGCAAGGCGCCTGACACGCCGCGGCCAGACCTCGCCAATCAAATCCGGCCACAGCTCGATGAGCTGCAAAACCGCCTGTTGCAGCAATACGCCGCCTTCGCGCCCTACCGCAAAGACCCGCAATGCGCGGACTGGCTAGCCAAAGAACGATCCAGCCTGATCAAGGACGGTCTGCATGGTCAGGCACTGATACGCGCCACCGGGGAACTGTGCGTCGCTGATCGATGACAGGGTAACCAAACAACAAAAATACAGGAGTTGAAAATGTCTGAACTGAAACTGCATCCCAAAGCCGCAGAATCCCTGAACCACTGGCACGACATGATCAGCAAGAGAGACTTGAGCGCCTTGCCCGGTTTGTTGGACCCACAGGCGATATTCCGCTCCCCGATGGCTCACACGCCTTACCCGGGTGCAGCCGTGGTATCGATGATTCTCAACACGGTCATCGAGGTATTTGAGGACTTTGTCTACCACCGGGAACTGTCGACCGCAGACGGGTTGAGCGTCGTCCTGGAGTTCAGCGCCAACGTCGGCGGGAAAGCGTTAAAGGGCATCGACATGATCCGGTTCAATGAACAAGGAAAAATCGTCGAGTTTGAGGTGATGGTCCGTCCCTTGAGTGGCCTGCAAGCCTTGGGCGAGCAAATGGGACAACGCCTTGGCGCTTACCTGGCGGCCAGCAAAGCCTGAAGACGTTGCATCGCCTTGGGCGATGCCTCTGCTCCCGGCTTGGTGTTAAATAGAGCGCGTAAAGCAGCGCAACGAGAACACCGATGAATACCCATTTTGAGATTAGTGATGTCCCTGAGCCCAACATTCAGCGCGATGGCAACATTCATTGCGTCGCCCATCAGCAGACGGTGGTAACAGCATGATCGAGGTCACCGAGGTTTCCATTGCCGAACTGCGTGCTGCGCTCGAGTCAGGTCGAACCACTGCGGTTGAGCTGGTTCAGGCCTATCTCGCCAGGATTGATGCCTACGACGGTCCCGACACGCCCACCGCCCTCAACGCGGTGGTGGTTCGAAACCCCGAGGCGCTGAACGAGGCGCAGGCGTCCGATGCTCGTCGGGCCAAGGGCGAGACGCTGGGTCTGCTCGATGGCATTCCCTATACGGCCAAGGACAGTTATCTGGTGAAAGGGCTCACTGCCGCCTCCGGCAGTCCCGCCTTCGCGAACCTGATTGCTTATCGCGATGCGTTCACGATCGAACGGCTTCGCGCTGCTGGTGCGATTTGCCTGGGCAAAACCAATATGCCGCCGATGGCAAACGGCGGCATGCAGCGCGGGGTCTACGGCCGCGCGGAGAGCCCGTACAACGCTGACTATCTCACCGCTCCCTTCGCCTCGGGCTCATCGAACGGCGCCGGTACCGCAACTGCCGCCAGTTTCGCGGCATTCGGCCTCGCGGAAGAAACCTGGTCGAGCGGACGCGGCCCTGCATCGAACAATGGTCTGTGCGCCTATACGCCTTCGCGCGGGGTGATTTCGGTGCGCGGCAACTGGCCGTTGACGCCGACGATGGACGTTGTCGTGCCGTTTGCCAGAACCATGGCCGACCTCCTTGAGGTCCTTGACGTGGTGGTGGCGGAAGATCCCGACACCCGTGGCGATCTGTGGCGGATGCAACCCTGGGTGCCGATTCCGAGTGTCGCTTCGGTGCGTCCCGCTTCCTATGCCGAGTTGGCCGTGAAGTCCGATGCACTGGCAGGAAAGCGCTTCGGCGTGCCGCGCATGTACATCAACGCGGATCCCGAAGCGGGCACGAGCGATGCGCCTGGCATCGGTGGTCCGACGGGGCAGCGAATCATCACCCGTCCTTCTGTGATCGGGCTCTGGGAAGAGGCTCGCAAGGCACTAGAAGCTGCCGGTGCGGAAGTGATCGAAGTCGATTTCCCGCTGGTCTCCAATTGCGAGGGTGATCGCCCGGGTGCACCGACGGTGTTTACGCGAGGCCTGGTGTCCAAAGAGTTCCTGCATCATGAGTTGTGGGACCTGTCGGCCTGGGCGTTCGATGATTTTCTGCGGGCCAATGGCGACCCCAAGTTGAACCGCCTGGCCGATGTCGACGGACCGCTGATTTTCCCGCACGACCCGGGCACGCTCCCCAACCGGGAGGACGACCTGGCCGCAGGCATGGACGAGTACGTGAAGATGGCCGAGCGCGGCATCACACCGTGGGACCAGATCACCACCGTTCCTGACGGACTGCGCGGACTTGAACAGACGCGTCGAATCGATCTTGAGGACTGGATGGATCGGCTGGGGCTCGATGCGGTGCTGTTCCCGACGGTGGCCGACGTGGGTCCGGCGAATGCCGATGTCGATCCGAAGTCTGCGGATATCGCGTGGAGCAACGGCGTCTGGGTCGCCAACGGCAACCTCGCCATCCGGCACCTGGGCGTCCCCACGGTCACGGTACCGATGGGCGTCATGCCGGACATCGGCATGCCCGTCGGGCTGACATTCGCTGGTCGTGCCTATGACGATTCGACGCTGCTGCGCCTGGCTTCGGCGTTCGAGTCGATCGGAACAAAACGATTGATCCCGCCTCGCACCCCACCCTTGCCGGTTGGCCAACAATAGAAAGGGCGGGATTGGGGCGTTATACGCTCCAATCCCGTCCACTGGTTGAACGTCAACCCGGTATTCAGCGCCAACGTCGGCGCAAGAGTGTCGACGAGCGTTTTTCGGCGAAACGCGACGGCCATTCCATGGCACGCCTGGCGGGGAACTTGCGGGCGATGTCCACAAAGGGCGTGACGATCAGGCTATAGAGCGTCAGGTAACGGTCGTGATCCTGTTTGCCGGTGCCGAACTGAATGGGCTCGGGCGTCGAGTGTGTGACGTAGAGCGTACCGAACATCCAGTCCCAGAGTGACAGGTTGGTACCGAAATTCTTGTTGAAGTGTCGGGGCGCGTCACTGTGGTGAATCTGGTGCTGCGCCGGGCTGTTCAGCACATGCTCGACCACGGGCCCGAAAGACAGCCAGACATGGCTGTGACGCAGGTTGGCCGCCAAGGCATTGAGGATCAGGACCATGTAGGTCACGCCGAACAAGCTGTACCGGCTGATCTCCCCGCCACAGGCGTACCAGAAGACACCGGCAAAAGCGCCGAGGAAGACGGTGTCAGTCAGTTTTTCGACCATTTTTTCCACAAAGTGAATCCGGCTTGCCGTCGCCGGCACTAGGACGGGCGCGGAATGATGGACTTTGTGGAACGCCCACAGATACCGGGAATGAAAGGCGCGATGGCCCCAGTAATGGATGAAGTCTTGCACCAGAAACACGCCCAGCCCGTAGAGCAAGGATAGTAAGAGGTTCTCCCCCACCTGCACGCGTGCGCCCCAAAGATTGTTGAAAAACGAGATGTAGTCGCCGGAGCGCAGGACGTACGGGTCGACCAGGCCAACAATGGGCAGCACCAGCGCGACCTTCAGGATGGCCCGCACGAAGTAGTACCGGTAATCCAGCAACGCCGAGGGATGAAAATGAACCCGGTGTCCGCCGATGAACTGCCAGAAAGAACGTGCGTCGGTCAGCCCGCGATATTTTCTGAAGCGGTACAGGCTGTAGGCGATGCTGTAGGACACGCAGAGAAACACGATGCTGAAGCGGCCGTTCAGATCGAAAATGCCAAGAAACTGATCCGTGACAGGCTCGATCACCCACTTGATCAGGTAGTCATACAGAAACGCGAGTACATCCATGAACGGCTGCCCCTCCGTCAAAAAGGGGGAATTGTAAATCAGATCAGAACCACCGGGTGTTCCGCACTAGCGAATGCCCTCGAAAGTCGCAAAGTCCTACTGCGGCTGAAACGTCTGAAGGTACGCCAACAGGTTGTCGATCTTTTCCGGGTCGCTGAGCCCCCAGAAAATCATGCGGGTGCCGGGCACCACTTCTTTTGGATCTTCGAGGTACGCGGTCAGCGTTTCGCGGGTCCAGACAATGCCGGCGGATTTCATCGCATCGGAATACTGGTAATCCGTGGTGCTGCCCGAAGGGCGTCCAAAAATGCCATTGAGCTGCGGCCCGAATGAACCGCGCGCCGACTCCCCGACCTGATGGCAGCCGCCGCATATCCGCTTGAACAGTGTCGCACCCGCTTCAGCATCGCCGGCCGCGTGTGCTTGCGCGCCGAGTAATCCGGCATTGAGCACCAAGGCCAAGGTGAGTACGGCGGTTTTCTGCATGTTCTGCTCCCAATCATTTGTGGCTTGGCGCAAGTGAATCAACTCGCACCCGGATGAAACTTCTTCCTGTACGCCGCTGGCAGCAAACCCTCAAGCAAGGCGATGACCACGTCAAAAGGCGCACCGGCCGTGTCGGCGAACAGGTTGGCGGCGCTGAGCACTTCCACGGCCATCGTGGCGCTGGCGGCGGAACATTGATCCGCCAGTAAAAGCGTGACGTGCATAAATGATCCTATTGCGCTTTTCGCATGAAAAAAGTCATTTGCGCACCTACCTTATCCGATCCTTCCTCCCTAAAGTGCACGCGTCATTCAATCATCGGCGTACTTATGAATCTCTGGTTCCGACTTTTCCTCATGCTGTTTCGTCGTCCATGGCGCAAGCCCGTTGACGCCTTGGCCACCACCATCGTCCACATGCGCGTTTGGCCGCTTGATCTCGACCTCAACCGGCACGTTACCAATGGCCGGTATTTCACCCTGGCCGATATCGGACGCATGGACTATGTGCTGCGCAGCGGCGCATTCCGGGTGGCGCTGCGTAATAAGGCCGTGCCTATCGTCGGGGACACCTGGGGCAAGTTTCGTCGTGAGCTGAAACTGTTCGAAGCGTTCGAGATTCACACTAGGATGCTCGGCTGGGACAACAAGTGGAGCTTTATGGAGCACCGCTTCGTGAGCAAGGGACGCGTGGTCGGTGTCGTGGTGATGCGGGGTCTGTTCCGCTCTGCCAAAGGCACGGTTCCACCTGGCGAGTACGCCCGGGAGCTGGGCTTGGCTGAACACTCGCCGCCGATGCCGGAGTGGCTGACAGACTGGTCGCAAAGCTGCAATGACATGAGCCGTGAGCTTCGAGAGGAAGAAGGTCAGCCTGCACGGCGCCCGCAGACCGTCGAATAAATTCGACGTGCCCGCTATCCTGTGCCCCCCGAATCTACGCCTGCCACGATTTCACCGGAGACATCAGTGCCGCCCCTGACCGCCCGCGAGGTTTACCAGCAATTGCGCGACGCCGCGCTGGAAGTTCGGCTTTTAAAGCGCCTCGACGAACAACCCGAGCCGGGCCAGGTACAAGTCGATATCGAGGGCTGGCGCCTGACCCTCGCCTTCGACGGCAATCACCTGCGCCACTGCCAACGTTGCCAAAGCCCGGACGGTCGCGAGGGCGTGCTCGACAGTTGGCAACGTTACGGCACCGATCCGGTCAGTTTGCTCAGCGCCTGGGAGCTAGCGCAGATCGAGCGCCTGAGCACAGCTCACGTGATCAAAAACGCGGTTTGACCGCCTTCCACTCCGGCTTGTAACGCTGCATCTGTTTCACGTCATCGCGCTGACGAATGCCGCAAGTCAGGTACTGGTCGTGCAGCTTGCCCAGTTGATCGTGATCCAGCTCCAGGCCCAACCCGGGCGCACGGGTGATTTTCACGCAGCCATCGACGATGGGTATTTTGCCGCCCTTGATCACTTCTTCATCCGGTTCCTGCCACGGGTAATGCGTGTCGCAGGCGTAATCCAGATTGGGCACCGCGGCGGCGACATGGGCCATCGCCATCAGGCTGATGCCCAAGTGCGAATTGGAATGCATCGACACGCCAAGGCCAAAGGTGTCACACATTTTCGCCAGCGCCTGGGTGTCGCGCAGGCCGCCCCAGTAATGGTGGTCGGCGAGGACGATCTGCACGCTGTTCAACGCGACGCTGCGGCGAAACTCATCGAAGTCGGTAACCACCATATTGGTCGCCAGCGGCAGGCCGGTGCGCTTGTGCAGTTCGGACATGCCGTCGAGGCCCGGTGTCGGGTCTTCGTAATATTGCAGGTCATCGCCCAGCAGTTCGGCCATGCGAATCGAAGTTTCCAGCGACCAGTTGCCGTTCGGGTCGATGCGCAACGGGTAACCGGGGAAAGCCTTTTTCAGCGCCTTGATGCACGACACTTCGTGCTCTGGCGGCAGCGTGCCGGCCTTGAGCTTGATGCTCTTGAAACCGTTGGCCTCGATCATGCGTCGCGCCTGGGCGACGATCTGTTCTTCGCTCAGGGCTTCGCCCCAACTGTCGGGTTTGTAGGGTGAGTCGACATGCTGGGCGTACTTGAAGAACAGGTAGGCACTGAACGGAATCTCGTCGCGAATCGCCCCGCCCAGCAAGTCCACCAATGGCACGTTCAACGAGTGTGCCTGCAAATCCAGGAATGCCACTTCGAACGCCGAATACGCATTGCTCACCGCTTTGCTGGCATGGGAGCCCGGCGCCAGTTCCGCACCGGCAATGCTCGCGGGTTTGTTCGCCGCCACCGTGGCCTGCACGATGCGGCGCAGTTGATTGAGGTTGAACGGGTCGAGGCCGATCAACTGGTCTTGCAGTTGCTGCTGGATCAGCAGCGCCGGGGCATCGCCGTAGCTTTCACCCAGGCCAATGTAGCCGTTGTCGCTTTCAATCTCGATGATCGAGCGCAGCGCAAAGGGTTCGTGGATACCACTGGCGTTGAGCAGCGGCGGATCACGGAAGGCGATTGGGGTGACGGTGACTCGTTTGATTTTCAAGAGGCTGCTCCCTTTGAACCTGAACTCAAGGCTTGATGACTGATGGATTTTTCAGGAGTTGTGACGTCGCAACGCGGTGCCGTGCGGGCGAAAAAGATCACCACGGCCGCGACCAGTGACGTGGCCGCCAAACCGTAGAGGCCGCCTTCGATGGAGCCGGTTTTTTGCTCCAGGAAACCGAACGCCGTCGGGGCGACGAAACCGCCGAGGTTGCCGATGGAGTTGATCAAGGCAATCACCGCGGCGGCGATGCGAGCGTCCAGATAGCCTTGCGGAATCGGCCAGAACAATGCCGAGGCGGCCTTGAAACCAATGGCGGCAAAACAGATGGCGACGAAGGCAAAGATCGGCCCGCCGGTGGTGGACATGAACATGCCGAACGCGGCGATTACCAGGGTCAAGGCCACCCAGGCTTGCTGGTGTTTCCATTTGCTCGCCATGGCGGCGAAGCCATACATCGCGATGATCGAAATGATCCACGGAATCGAGTTGAACAGGCCCACCTGGAAGTCGCCGAGGTTGCCCATTTTCTTGATCATGCTTGGCAGCCAGAACGTGGCGCCGTAGATGGTCAGGGCGATGGAAAAGTAGATGAAGCAGAACAGTGCGATCTGCTTGTCGGCCAGTAGCTTGAACATCGACGGCTTGACTGTCTGTGTGGCTTCGCGGGCCTGTTGTTCCAGCGCGATGGCGTCAACCAGTGCGTCCTTTTCTTCGGCGCTCAGCCATTTCGCCTCGCGCGGATGGGATTGCAGCCAGAACCACACGAACCCACAGAGCACGATCGAGGCAAAGCCTTCGATCAAGAACATCCACTGCCAGCCATGCAGGCTGAAACCGCTGACATTCAGCAGTGCGCCAGAGACAGGACCGGAGATCACCGAGGCAATGGCCGAACCGCTGAGGAAAATCGCCATGGCTTTGCCGCGTTCAGTCGACGGCAGCCATTGGGTGAAGTAATAAATGATGCCGGGAAAGAAGCCTGCTTCGGCTGCACCGAGGACAAAACGCAGCACATAGAAGCTGGTTTCGCCGCGTACAAACGCCATGGCCATCGCCGCCGCGCCCCAGGTGAACATGATGCGCGTCAGCCAGGCGCGAGCACCGTAGCGTTGCAGCAGCATGTTGGAGGGGACTTCGAAGATCGCGTAACCGATGAAGAACAACCCGGCGCCCAGGCCGTAGGCTGCTGCGCCAATGCCAAGGTCGGTTTCCATGTGGCTGCGCACGAAGCCGATGTTGACCCGGTCGATGTAGTTGACGATGAACATCACCACGAACAGCGGCAGCACATGGCGCTTCACCTTGGCCGCTGCGCGGGCGAGCACATTCGGGTCCGGCGGACTCTGGAGGGTATTCAAGGGGCGACTCCCGATCATTGTTTTTTTAGGGACAGGCCGATGATGGACGCAGGTATTGATCCCGTCTAATCTAACTTGGCATTCGATTGATACCTGGATTAGATCAATGTTCGAACTGACTCAACTGCGCTGTTTCACCACGGTGGCGACCGAACTGAATTTCCGCCGTGCCGCCGAACGGTTGAACATGACTCAACCGCCCCTCAGTCGACAGATTCAACTGCTGGAACATCACCTGGGCGTCGAGCTGTTCACCCGCACCACCCGCAGCGTCGCCCTGACCGCCGCCGGCCGCGCCTTCTTCATCGAAGCGCAGAACCTGCTGGAGCGCGCCCAACAAGCCGCCGTCACCGCCCGCCGTTTTGCCGAGGGCGACATCGGCTCGGTCAACATCAGTTTCGTCGGCAGCGCGGTGTATGAATTCCTGCCCAAGGTCATCGCTGAAGCACGGCTCAAACAGCCGCATGTGAAAATCGACCTGACGGAGATGAACACCTACCAGCAACATGAAGCCCTGCGCGCCCGTCGTATCGATCTGGGCATCGTTCGAGCGCCGTTGCTGGAGCCGGGATACGCCACCGAATGCCTGGTGCGCGAGCCGTTTGTATTGGCGGTGCCGAGCCGTCATCGGCTGGCGAGCGCAGAAACCGTCTCGGTCAAAGACCTCGATGCGCAACCGTTCCTGATGTACTCCCACGCCGCTTACCCGCCGTTCAACGAACTGCTGACCGGCATGCTCCGCTCTGCCCGCGTCGCCCCGGAATACGTGCAATGGCTCGGTTCATCGTTGACCATCCTTGCGTTGGTCAACGCCGGCATGGGCCTGGCCCTGGTGCCTCGCTGCGCCACCAGCGTGGTGTTCAAGAACGTGGTGTTTCGCGATATCGATCTGGGCGAAGGTGTGCAGAGCGAGCTGCATTTGATCTGGCGCGAGAACAATGACAACCCGGCGTTTGCAATGTTGCTGGAAGGCATTCGGAGGGCTGTGCGGGAGGGATGGGGCGTTTGAGTTTGGCGTTGCCTGGCGTTTCTTTAGGGTCATCGACCACGTTGGTCAGTAGCGGCCCTTCGTGGCCTACAACTATCGGCCATAAGCAGTCAGTGGACAGACTAGGTGTAACCGGATTGCCGCGTTGCGCCATCGTTGTCGACCAACCGGACTGGGGGCAGTTGCACCATTTTACTCGTGCATAGGTAATTACCTGCTTTTTACCGTTGCATTTCTTGTGCGCAATCTGCGCAGTTAGAGCCAGTTGCCGCCCACAGGTGATGCCAGCCGCTCGACAGAAGTCGCAATTCAATCCCGAGCAATCTTGTCATTTGCCAAGGCTTAGGGCAGGGTCGATACCACTGACATCTCTGCCAAAGGAGTCACCCCCATGTCAAAGCTATATCCCAGTATCGATCCTGAGGGGCTGGTCGAGTACTCAGTGGTCTACACCGACCGCTCGCTCAATCACATGTCGCAGTCATTTCAAGCCGTGATGAAGAACATTTCCAGGACCCTGAAACAGGTCTACAACGCCCAGGCTGTTGCGGTGGTCCCGGGCAGCGGCACATTCGGCATGGAAGCGGTGGCGCGACAGTTTGCCACCGACCAGCAATGCCTGGTGATACGCAACGGCTGGTTCAGTTATCGCTGGAGCCAGATCCTTGAGATGGGCAACATCCCGGCGGCCACCACGGTGCTGAAAGCCCGACCGGTCGACACTGGTCGCCAGGCTGCCTACGCCCCACCCCCTCTGGACGAAGTGCTGGCAGCCATTCAGGCGCAGAAGCCGCAGATTGTCTTCGCCCCCCACGTTGAAACCTCATCAGGGATTATCCTGCCCAACGACTACCTGCGGGCCGTCGGCGACGCCGTGCATGCGGTGGGTGGCCTGTTCGTGCTGGACTGCATCGCCTCAGGGACGCTTTGGGTTGATATGCAGAAATGCGCAGTCGACCTGCTGATCAGCGCACCGCAGAAAGGCTGGAGCGCCTCCCCTTGCTGCGCCCTGGTGATGCTCAGTTCTTTGGCCCTCGAGCGCATCGAGCAGACGCATAGCAGCAGCTTCGCCTGCGACCTGAAAAAGTGGCTTCAGATCATGCAGGCCTACGAACAGGGCGGACATGCCTACCATGCGACCATGCCCAGCGATTCCCTCGCGCGGTTTAACGAAGTGATGAAAGAGACGCAAGCCTACGGTTTCGACAAGGTCCGCGGGGAACAACAGGCTCTGGGCGATCGGGTGCGCGCAATGTTGACCGGCAAAGGCATCAAAAGCGTGGCCGCAGCCGGTTTTCAGGCCCCTGGCGTAGTGGTGAGCTACACCGATGATGCCGACATCAAGAGCGGCAAGAAATTTGCCGACCACGGCCTACAGATCGCCGCCGGAGTACCGTTGCAATGCGACGAGCCGGCCGATTTCCAGACCTTCCGCATCGGTCTGTTCGGACTCGAAAAGCTGCACAATATCGAGCGCACGGTCAGCACCCTCGAGCAGGCACTGGACGAGGTGATGGTTAACTAAGCCCTCATCGTGCCCGCAGCAGATACCGAACTTGTGAATTCCAGGAAGGCATCCTGCCTTGGGCACTGCCGGCCCATGGCGCTGATCTTCGACGAATATGACGCTGGTCGTCGGGACGTCATTTTAGAACCACAAGGGAAAGCTCGTGCACGCGTCTTACTGACACGTGCGCCCTTCAGCGCTATCAAAAAAGGGTTTCAACGAAGCCTTTCACGGGGCGTGATGATTGGCGGCTGTTTGACTTGGAACGACCCAAAGCTGACTGTGGCGACAGGCAGAAATCGGCTGTGGATTCAACCGGTCGACGCAACACAACTAAATTCTGTGTAAGCAGAAGGAGTGTTGCAGATGAAGCAGAGACCTCGGATCTATTACACCGAAAGCCATTTCACCGCGATGAAGACCGACTCAAACTGCAGGGCCAGTGCTGCAAGTCCGAGGGTGGCGACCAGCAGCCCAGGCAAACTGATCTACAGACCGCGTTGACGTCGAGGTGCGTGGCTAATTCAGGATGAACAGGTCCCCTTCCACATCCGTATCGCCGTGTTTACGACTCTGCGCCGCAGAGTCGTAGAGGATCAGCAGGACCTCCCCAAGCTGCTCGCCCGATTCGAACAAACACATGCCCTCAGCGTGATCATTGCCTTGCCCAAAAGGCACCTCCAGCACCTTCTCCAATTGATCCGTAAAGACCACGCTTTCCTCGTCGGACGCGAAACCGCCGCGCCAGCGGAAGACCGTTACCGGACCATCCTGGTCCATGGTGGGACCCGCCAGGATCAGCAGATCGTCACCGCTAGTGCACAGGTCACGCAAGCCCAGACCATTTAGCGCGAAGAAGTGCTTGCGATAGCGGCGCCCATCCGGACCGATCTTCTTAAGCACCAGCGTGTCAGTCGAGGCGTCGTTCAGCTCAGGTTCTATCTCCAGCAACACCGCCCAGCCGCGAAGGACCGGTCCACGTAGCCCTAGCAGAAGACGCGAGCCAATCACCACCAACCCTTCGATATCGAAGCCGTTGTCTTTACCCGGGATACTCAGGAAGTCGCGTAGTTGAGGATCTTCAGCAATGGCCGTGGTCAGGTCGTTACTGACCTCGTTGCCATGTAGCTGCGCCGCCGTACGTCCATCGGCGTCCACCTTCCTGGCGAGTGCATAGCCGTCGTTCTGCCGGACCACAGGTATGCGGGCCAGCAGAAAGCGATTGCCCTGCGCCTCTACCGTCGATAGGCGCTTGATATTCTTCTGTGCAGGAGTGCCGGCCTCGGCCTTCTTTCGCTTCAGGCTATGGGAGCCCACCAACCAGAGGTAACCACTGTCATGGGTATAGGCCAACCCCTCGATATCGATCTCGGCGTCTTGCTTCGGTAGGGGCAGATCCAAATACTCCAGGAGCTGAAACGATTGGTGCTCATCGCACGTTACGACGTCGCCGGGCGTAGCATCCTGGATTTGCAGGCGTTCCAGGCTCGTGGTTTCGTCGTTCGCCACCCAGAGTGTGTCGTCAATCTGCTGAGCGACCGAAAGGCCATTGCGCAACGACGCAAACGCCGGATCAAAGCTCAACAGCGCAAAATTGCTTCGGTGACTCATGAGCGGTCTCCTGTCTTTATGGCGCGGCGCGCCGGTTATTCAGTACCGGCTTCTGAGCGTGTTCTTCGTCCAGTGCCTGCACTCATCCTAGCCGACCCGTCCACCGCTGATGGCTTAGGTCCCTTCGCTGCTGCTAAGCAATCCGGATTAGTTCCATCAACTCCCAAAATAGCCGACTAACGGTGACCCCCGTAGGCACAAAGCCTGCACTAACCACCTCGACGAACATTTGACGTCAATCTATCGCCATACGGGTTTTCTAATCAGCAGACCCAATTGACACAGCTCAATAGCGTCGGTTCGAGCGCAACTGTGGCCGCAACATTCCCCGCATACAGGATTATTGACATGATCGACCTCGCCACCTGGAATTTAAGCATCCCTGAAGGCAGCCCACCGGCTACCATAGAAACGCCTCGACTGGCGCAAGGCTTCAAGGACCAGTATTTCAGTTCTGAAGCCGATACCCTTTCCTTCTGGGCACCTGTGACCGGTTCCAGGACGGCCAACGCTATTTACCCGCGCAGCGAGTTGCGGGAAACCTATAGCGATGGAACGCTGCGCAACTGGCAGTATTCAGCGGCGGATAACATTCTGCGGGCGAGTCTGACCGTCAATCAGGTGCCCAGCACCGGCAAGATCGTGATTGGTCAGATTCACAACAAGGACAGCAACAGCCCCATGGTGAAGCTGGAATACCAATACAAAACGTCGGCTTCGACGGGAAACATTGTCGTCAAGGTGCGCATGCGCCCCGACGATGAAGTGGGCCAGGTCATTACCATTGCGACGGGTGTGCCGCTCGACCGCAACTTTTCCTACCAGATCCACCTCAGCCCGAAGGGCGCGCTGGGCATCAGCGCAGCAGGATACAACTGGAGAACCACCATCGACCCGAGCTGGAAGACCAAACCACTGTATTTCAAAGCGGGTGCGTATGTGCAGGACAACACCGGCTATCCCACCGAGGGCGGAAAAGTGACGTTCAGGATGCTGGAGATCCAACACAACATTTAGTCGCTTCTTTAGGTCACTACCATTGGCACGCCGATCCGAAGGGTGAAGACTTTAGTGGATTTCCTCGTCGATCGGCTACCAAGTGGCTAGCTGTCAGTGAACTCAACCGCGCGGGCGGCAGATGCCCTCGAAAAACACTAAATTACGAAACACCTGCTGAACGATTTAGCCAATCTGTTGCATCGACCGGTTGAGTCCACAGTCGATTTCGGTCAGTGGTGACAGGCAGAAATCGGCTGTGCAGTCATTCGCTGACATGTACAAAGGGGATTGCTATGCGCCGTGCATAGGTCATTCTCGGCCTTGAGCACCAGCGCCAGTCCTCATTCAGAAACGGAATATGCGTCGCCGCTCATTAGCGCTCTGATCCCGTTCCCCCCTCCCAAGTAGTCTGAAACTCCCATCCCGCTTGGGAGGATCGGCCGATGCGCAATCCTCGACCTATACCCATAGTTCTGGGCAATGGTCAACGGTCAGGCCTCGATGACCGCAATTGCTCGGGAGAAAAATCATGGCTATCGGAATCACGGGCGTGGACGTTTCGCTGGACGAAACGGCCGGATTGCAGAACGCCACCGCCACTCCAAGCCCAGCGGGAGACGCTGACGACAACGACATTCTGGTGGCGTCCCTGCCCTCGGCCTTCTCTACCCGTTTGACCGCACTTGGCGCGGGTACCGCAACGGGTGCAGCCTTGAGTGGCTATACCGGTGCCGTGGGCGACACGGGCAGCGATGCGTTCACCATTACCGACGGAGCAAGCATTACCGATATCAGCTTCGTCGACAGCGCTGGCGCACCGCTTAATGGCGTGGACAGCGGACTGTTTACCCTCGATGGCACCAGCATTCTTCTCTACACAGATACGAACAACAACAACATCCTTGTGGGCCGCGCCGGGGCCGCAGATGGCGCGATCGTGTTCGCTGCCTATATCGAAGAAACCGGATCGCCGGTCACGGGCGGCAAGATCTGGACCGTGGAGTACCAACCGCTCAAGCATCCGGATGCCACGGACGCCGATGATTCGCTCAATCTGCTGGATAAGGTATTCGTCGGAACCAGTGAGGACCTGGAATTCAGTCTGGCCAATGCGCCCTCCGGTCAGAACCTCTTCCTGATGTTCACGACGGCGGACCCGACAGTTGTCGACGTCGGTGGTGTCTTGCGGATCACGGATCCCACCATCATCGCCACCGGCAAGAATCCGGCGAATCAGTCAACTGGCGTCAATATAACGACTGGCGACACGATCAATACCAGCCAGGCGGCTGGCCCGACCACCTTTGGCACCAACAGCCAGATGATTACGGAACAGGAGGGCATTCGTTATTCGTTCGTCACCGGTGCCAGGCAGGATATGACCATTCCCAACCTGGATCAGAACGAAGCAGATGTTGAAGCCAACATCGACTTTACCGACGTCGTCAATGCGAAGAAGGCCAATTTCGACATCGTGCAGTTGCAAAGCGGCAAGAGTGCTGTCGTAAAAATCAGCGCATTCAGCACCGCTGCTGAACCTGACGTGAACTTCATCGACGGCTATGCAAATGATTCGCCGGTTGCCATCACCAATGTTCGCGTCATCAACATCAGCACCGGGCTGGTGGTGAATGATCCGGCCCTTGTCATCAGCTTTGATGCTAATGGGGTTGCAACAATCACCGGCGTTAAAGCCGGCTACCAGATTGAATACACCACAACGTTGGATCACAACCGCGTGCTCATCGAGAACGGAGCGGCCCTCGACGCCAGGGGCAATACCCACGCCGATTTTGATATCGGTGGTTTCACACTGCTCCAAACTGCTGTTACGACCGCCGAAATCGGCTCCAAGATCATCTTCGAAGATGACGGCCCAGCACTCGCCTTCGGCAACCTGATCGGGACCGGTAGCGTCCTGCCGCAAACTGGCTTCTGGAGTAATTCAGCCGGCGCCGACGGGCTGGATACGAACGGTCTGGATATCTCGTTGGTGAATAACCAATTCACCCTCGTCAGGCCAGACAACACGACCACCACCGGGACCGGCACGCTCGTCGAGCAGTCGCCCTCACCGGACGGTAATGGCGCGTACCAATTTGCAGGGACGTTGACCGGCGATTTCGACAACAACGCCACCACGGCGGATACCAGCGTCGACTACACGCTAACCGCCTTTGCCAATGGCAGCTATGTGCTGGATCTGGTGCAAGGCTTCAGTTCGACGGTCGTGCTCAGCACTGCCGACGGCTCGCTCGGTGCCGGCGGTCCGGACCCGGTGCGCACATTGTTAATTCCGAAGACGAATGACCCGACTATCCCTTCGGCATCTGAGGAAGTTGTGTTCTTTTCCGCGAAGGCGCTTGCGTCGACTTCGGACATCCTGGACGGTATCGGGCTTGGAGCACCCGACCCCACCGAAGCCGAGCTACAGACCA
Source organism: Pseudomonas sp. Irchel s3h14 (assembly GCF_900187425.1). Taxonomy (GTDB): domain Bacteria; phylum Pseudomonadota; class Gammaproteobacteria; order Pseudomonadales; family Pseudomonadaceae; genus Aquipseudomonas. Next base: position 316,645 of record NZ_FYDJ01000006.1, on the reverse strand, counting down.
ACCCCCTGCCCTCGTACATCGACCCGAGGGCCATGAACGTCAGCACGTCCGGCATCGGCGTCGCCAATAACGTCCTTCAGGGAGATAACCTGGTGGCAATCGGCGCTACCGATGAAAGTTTCGTCGTCAATCCGGAGACCCTGCTGACGGCCATGAAAGTCTTCATCGACAACTCTGTAGCGGGTTACAACACCGCGACCGAGGACCTGTACTACAGGATCTACTACGAGGATGGCACGACTTCGAACCTCATCGAGGTGAATGCCCTGACTCCAGAGCCCCGTGGACAGGTGTCCTTCCTCATTGAGCAGGAGGGCACGGTGCTGATCGACGCTGTTCAGCTCACGATGGGCCGAGGCGAGATCAAGATCCCGGTGATCCAGTTCATTCAGGAGACCGAGAGTCTGGCCAGTGATATCCAACTGACGTTCAACGCGACGGTGACGGACAGGGATGGGGACTCGGCATCAAGTACGTTTGACGCCAACCTGTTCGCCAACGACCTGGCCGGCGCCTTCGACTACACGCTGGTGGGCACGGGCGGTGAACGTGATGCCTTCAACGTCGACTTGGCATTCGATGAGAACCTGTACCAGATTACCGGCTTCGATGCGGACGCAAACCTGCGAGACACCCTGGTGCTCAACGGCGACCAGAGCGCCGTTGTCCAGATCGACAACAGCGGCACGGACAGCATCGTGACGGTTGCCGAAACTGGTGGAGACGTCACGACCATCACCTTGGTCGGGGTTGATCTTCTGTCTAGCGACATTGTTCTTGGCAGCGTCTGAGGCGTCGCGCGCGTGAAAGGATGCAAGGGTGGCGGAAACCACCCTTGCATTGTTTTTTGCAGTTCCAGTATGAGATCCGCACGGATCGTATCCGTGGAGAGTTCTCGAGCACCACAAGGATTAAAGAACGCGGCGGGGCATCAAAGAGGACATCACCATCAACCTCGGCACCCTGTGGCAGGCCACCGACAAGGATGGCGACACGGTGACGGCCCAGGCGCGCCAACGGGTGTCAGAGCGTCTTGTTTTGACGTGAGATCGCATCCAGTTCCAAGGATTCGATTTTAGCTGTCGCGTGCATGATGCCGGTAAGTGAGCTTCCGGTTGACGGGCGGACAAGGGTTGGCCTAACGCGTACAACCCACCCGAAAGGGCATAGGCCAAGAACGCCCGTGCCGCCCCACATAAAAACTGTACTCACAAGACCATCATCGCCGCCCAACAGGCGGAGGGCTGTGGCCTGGTGATCAAGCAGCACCTGCCCGACACCCCGCTGATGAAGGCCCTTCTCACCCCCGAGGACTGGAAGCTACTGCGATACTGCCCCTGCCCGGTTCTTATAGTAAAAACTGCAAGACCCTGGACCGGTGGCACCAGTGACGTACTGGTGCTCAAACCGGATGACATCATTACCCACCTGGAGGAACTGGCCGCCCCATCACCCAGTACATCGGCAGATACTGCGGCATCCTCTTGGCCGTATAACCACCATAACCATCGGCCACATACTTAGGAGCTAGTCAACTGCACCGGCCAACCAACTGCCTTGGCATAGCACCTCAGGCCAACCATGCAGATTCACTCAGTAAGCAAGACCTGCTGCCCTGCTAGTCAGCGCCAAGAAAAAGGCGAGGCCAGCCCGCACCGGAGTCTGCTAGCAAACATGTCTGCAGGATGAATTACCACGTGTTTCGCTGGCACTTGTGATCGTCGGCTTTGGGTCGTTTACTGCGTTTGGCGACAGGCAACAATCGGCCAGAAACGGACATTCGAACCCAAGGTAATGCGATGAAGAGAAAAGCAAGCATGACTGCACTTCTGGCCAGTAAAGCAGCCTCCCAGCCTGCGCCTGACGGGACGTTTGATTCTGATCGCATGATCCGAATACTCGGTTGTAATTCGATCATCGAAGTACTTCGCCGCATCAAAAACGGTGGGCCAGAATGGGCGCATCGTAACGTCACCATTTGGTTTTCCGGGCCATCAAATGCCTGGGCTCTGGTGTACTCGCTTCAGGATGCCAGTGCCCGGTACTTTGACTTCATGTACGCCCGCAAAGAGCCACCTCAGAAAGCCCTGTCCGCACTGCTAGGGAAGTACCCACAGTGCACCGTTATCGATTGGTCGCCCGGACGCTTGGCCTGCATCAGGGCCAAGGGTGTGGATGTTGAGACGCTAGCGGACGGTCGACATTAGTTCCAAGGAATGGCGAGCTACCAGGGCTTGCCGGGGTTCAAAGTCGAGTACCCCGTGAAGAACCAAAAAAGCCCCGCACTTCAACCGAAGGCGGGGCTTTTGATCTGGCTGGCGTCACTTCACATCGGTTACATCGCGGTATGGAAAATCTGCTCGATCTCGTCCTGATTGGCAGGACGAGGATTGGTGAAGCCGCAAGCATCCTTCATGGCATTGGTTGCCAGGATCGGGATATCGTCGGCCTTGGCGCCCAGTTCGGCGAGACCGCTCGGAATACCGACATCCGAAGACAGTTTACGGATGGCGGTGATGGCCGCTGCGGCACCTTTTTCCGCATCCAGATGCTGGGTGTCGACCCCCATTGCGTTGGCGATGTCTTTAAACCGGGCCGGGCATACGCTGGCGTTGAAGCTGGCGACATGGGGCAGCAGGATCGCATTACAGACGCCGTGAGGCAGGTCGTAGAACCCACCCAGTTGGTGCGCCATGGCGTGGACATAACCCAGCGAAGCATTATTGAAGGCCATGCCGGCAAGAAATTGCGCGTAGGCCATATTTTCCCGGGCGGTCATATCGCCCCCCTGGGCAACGGCAGTGCGCAGGTTCGCCGAGATCAATTCCACGGCCTTGAGTGCACAGGCATCGGTGATCGGCGTTGCCGCAGTCGACACGTAAGCTTCGATAGCGTGGGTCAGCGCGTCCATGCCGGTGGCGGCGGTCAGGCCTTTGGGCATGCCTGCCATCAGTGAAGGATCGTTGACCGACAACAGCGGGGTGACGTTACGGTCGACGATGGCCATTTTCACGTGCCGGACTTCGTCGGTAATGATGCAGAAACGGGTCATTTCACTCGCCGTGCCGGCGGTGGTATTGATCGCGATCAACGGCATCTGTGGCTTGGCGGATTGATCCACGCCTTCGTAATCACTGATGTGCCCGCCGTTGGCGGCGCACAGGGCAATGCCCTTGGCGCAGTCATGGGGTGAACCGCCGCCCAGGGAAATAATGAAATCACAGTCGCTGCGACCAAGCAGCTCAAGGCCTTTCTCGACATTGCTGACTGTCGGATTCGGTTTGGCACCGTCAAACAGGGTGGAATTGATGTCCTGCTGGGCCAGAAGGCTGGCTACCTTGGCGGCCACGCCGGCTTTGGCCAGACCTGCATCAGTGACGATCAAGGCTTTACGGAAACCATATTTGCGGATTGCGAGCATCGCTTCGTCGAGACTGCCAATGCCCATCATGTTCACGGATGGAATGAAGAAGGTGCTGCTCATGATAAATCCTCTTTTATTCTGGAAACCCGGAAATCAGGTGAGGTCTTCTACTCATATCGCAGGCTGTGAGGCGGGTCTGATTGTCGTCATTGACGAAGTTCAGCGGGAGACGGTGCTGCATCAAGTGTTCAGGCGAACAGAATTTTAAGATGCAGAGGTGGATAGGCCATCGCAGCCGGTTTTGATCATGGGATTGAGCCTAAACCTATGACGCCAGACTGGAATGGTCCTTTAGCTTTCATTGGCACCTCCTTTAGTACTGGGAGGTAATGCGCCCCGACAAGGCCGGCGCGAGACCTGTGGCGAGGGAGCTTGCTCCCGCTGGGGCGCGCAGCGGCCTTAAAAAAACCCACTCAATGATTATTCCCCCCAATGAGGAATACATAGTTCGGGGTTTCTGAGTTGATTCTGCCTAAAAGGGACTGGGTAGATGACTTGGCCGAACGCATACGGATCAATCGACCGATTGAATCCACAGCCAAAAGCAGCTTCTGACGACGAACCCGGCCGTTGCACAGTGGTCCAAACTTCTGATGGCGTCGCGACTGATCAAAGGCCCTTGGGCCTGCTTCATTCAAAAGCGACGCTTTGCAATTCACACACATCAGGGTGCGCCGGATAACGTTCAGTAGGTTCGGATCCTGTCTGGTGCAGGTGCTGACTGCTGCTCCCATCCCCTGCTCCCTCACCGGAGTACGAAAATGACTCAGTCAATGCGCTTCCTCCTATCGATCTTCCTCGCGACAGCATCATTGGCATCAGCGAGCCTCCTGAACAATGCAGGTGCGGCAACCGCCGAGGACCTGGATGCCGACTCCTGGCAAGCGTTGCAAACGCTTTACAAGACCACCCCATTTGCCAAAACCATTTCGCAGAATGCCAAAGCGGTGCTGGTCTTCCCGAAAATCATCAAGGCTGGCCTTGTGTTTGGTGGCAGCTATGGCGAAGGCGTGCTGATGAAGGGCTCGCAAGTAGAGAATTATTACAACTCCGTAACCGGGTCCTGGGGACTGCAGGCAGGCGCCCAATCGTACGGTTATGCGGTGTTCCTGATGACTGACAAAGCCGTGAATTATGTTCGTGAGACCAAGGGCTGGGAAGTCGGCGTAGGGCCCACCGTTGTATTGGTTGATGAAGGGGTCGCGAAGAATCTGTCCAGCACGACAGTGAAGGACGATGCCTACGCGTTCATCTTCGACCAGCAAGGGTTAATGGCCGGGGTCAGCATCGAGGGAACGAAAATCTCACTGATCAAGCGCTGAAAGCCTGCCCTTCAAGGGGGCTGTCTTTTAAAGCGTGCCGCGTGGCTGCCCCCCTCCACCAAGGCGTCTTGTGTACCAGACAAGACGCCCCTTTGGGACAGGATGCACGGCGAAATCCCTGGATTGTCGAGCGCTATCACCGTCCTCACCAAGAGGGGGCCTGATGAATTTTCTAACCCGTTGTAAGGGTGCATGTATTGCTCTGATGCTAGGCGTGGTTGTGCTCCTGACATTTGTGATTGGCTCCAGTGCTTTGCCAAGGATAGTGCCGGACATGGCTCAAGCGCCCTCTGCGCCAGTGCAACTCGACGGGATACACGGACCTCTGTCAGCCGAGCGCAGCAAAGCCATTCTCGACCGACTCAAGTCCACCGACGCAGAGACCAACATCTTCGATGTGCACCTCGCCATCGAAGAATCCATCTCCGGTAGCCCGCTAACGGAAGGAAACAAGGTCGACTTGCTGCAGGACGGTCCCAGCACCTACCAGTCGATGATCAAAGCCATTGAAGCTGCGCGCGACCACATCAACATGGAGACCTACATCCTCGACGATGATGAAGTCGGCCAGCGTTTCGCCGCCGCATTGATCGCTCAGCAAAAGAAAGGCGTACAGGTCAATCTGATCCGTGACAGCGTCGGAACCATTGGAACACCCTCAGAGTTTTTCTCTCGATTGACCGACGCGGGCATCAAAGTACTGGAGTACAACCCAGTCAACCCGGCGACGGCCAAAGTGGGTTGGGACGTGAATCAGCGCGATCACCGAAAGCTGTTGATAGTGGACGGCCGTATTGCCTTTCTCGGCGGGATCAACATCAGCAGCGTCTATTCGGGGGGCTCGTTCAGCTCACACTCGAAGACTCGCCCAACGGGTGATCTACCCTGGCGCGATACCGACTTGCGCATCGAGGGGCCCGTGGTTGCCGACCTGCAGAAGCTGTTCATCGGAACCTGGACTGCCCAGAAAGGTGAACCACTCGCGCCTCGCCACTACTTTCCGCCACAGGAGCGCAAAGGCACCGAAGTGATTCGCGCCATCGGCAGCTCGCCAGACGAGCCGTTCAGCCAGATCTATGCCACGCTGATTTCGGCGCTGCAGAGCGCGCAGACCGAGATATGGCTGGCTAACGCCTACTTTGTGCCCGATCCGCAGTTGTTGGCGGCACTCAAGGAGGCGGCAGCACGTGGCGTCGACGTCAAACTGGTGCTGCCCGGCAGCACCGATTCGTGGCTGGTGTTCCATGCCGGACGCGCCTACTACAGCGAACTGCTGGAGGCCAACGTCAAGCTTTATGAACGCCGTGACGCGCTACTCCACGTCAAGACTGCCGTCATCGATGGCGTGTGGTCGACTGTCGGCTCCACCAACCTCGACTGGCGCAGCTTCCTGCATAACGATGAAGTCAACGTCGTTGTGCTGGGCACCGAATTTGGAAAAAAGATGCAGGCGGCATTCATGGCTGACCTGGCCAAGTCGAACGAAATCAAGCTGGAAACGTGGCAGCGCCGCTCGCTCGCTTTGAGAGCCAAGGAACAGATGGGGCGACTCTGGGAATACTGGCTGTAAGTCGAGTGGCGCGGTAGCGAATGAGCAACGGAGCTCTGTGTGTTGCGCAATGGAATTGCCAGTAAAGGTGCAGTACCTTGTGGTTGTAACTCCCACGTTTCGCAATCCATTCAGGTTGAGAGGTGGACTTCATGAACAACATCATCTACATCGTCGGGGTAGTTGTGATTGTCGTGGTTATCCTGTCGTTTCTCGGGTTTGCATAGAGTCGAAGAGCGTCTCGATTCGTCGTTTGCGATCTCGTATTGGCAAGGCTGTACCCCGCATCGCGAGGCACAGCCTGGTCGCGCCTGACCTATTTGGCCTTTAGCAACTCAACCGTTTGCGCCGTGCTCCACAGGGCATTGGCGATGTAGCGATAGTTGATCAGTGCGGCAAGGTAGCCATCACCTTCGGGGGTCGTCGGGCCGGCGGTCGCGTCCCGAACCACGGCCACTTCAAAGCCAAGCTCCAACAGTTCGCGCAGATGCGACTCGACGCACAGGTTCGCCGCCATGCCCGCCAATATGATTTGCGACACACCGTGCTTGCGCAGCTGCAGCGCCAGGTCATTGGTTTCCGGGCCGTACACCTTGTGCGGTGAAGCAATGATGGTTTTGCCGTCGAGGATGTAGGGCTTGTACTCGGGCATGAAGTCGGCACCGGAGTTCTCGAAACCGTCGAGGGTCAACGGCCCCTTGCGATCAAACATGCAGATGCTGTGCATGACCTTCTCGAGCGGCCCGCCGAAATGCCATTCGTGATCACACGGATAGTAGTAGTGCGGCGAAACGGCGACGGTGATGCCGGCGGCCTTGGCGGCGGCAAACAACTCGCCGATGTGTTTGACGGTATCGTGCTCGACGATGCTCTTGCCAAATACACTCCAGCTCACGCCCTCGGGGCTGAGGAAGTCGATCTGTGGGTCGATGACCACCAGCGCGGCCCGTGAAAGATCAAGCTGCATGCCGGGATCTGGCAGCGCAGGCTCTGCCGGGTCTGCATACTGAGGGGCGATGGTCGTTGAATGGTTGCTCATGACAATGGACTCCGGTCGACGATAAGAAAAACACGCTGCGCCATGGCGCCCGGAAGGGGCGTTGTCTACCATCGGCGAGAACTTCATCCTATTGCCGCGCCCTGCCCCCCTTTTGCCAGGACGTGCAGAGTCTTTACCCGGTCGTCTCTATCATGGATATCCTGTCCGAATTCTTCGAGCGCACCCACCTTCAGGGCCGACTGTTCTTCTCCGGGCAGGTGGATGGCACGCTGGTCCTTGATAAGCCGCCGGGCATGGCGTTCATCCATGTCATCAGTCAGGGCGGGATCGACATGGTTCAGCCCGGGCTACCGAAGCTGTCGATCACCGAGCCCAGCGTGCTGTTTTGTCCGAGCAGTTGCCGTTACCAGTTACGCTCCAGTTCGGCACAGGGCGCGGAGCTGATCTGTGCCTCGTTCCAGTTCGGGCGCAACACCCTGCATCCCTTCCCCCTCGGCCTGAAGGAAACACTGGTTTTCCCGTTCAAGGAACTGGCGAACCTCACCCCTGTGATCGGCGCCCTGCTCGCCGAATTCCAGGATCAGGCCCCCGGCAGAGTCAAGGCGCTCAATCTGCTGCTCGAATACATGTTCGTGGTGTTGGTGCGGCACTCAGTCATCGAGCAAAAGATCTCCAGCGGTCTGCTGTATGCCCTTCAGGACGGGCGCCTGAGCGCAGTGTTCAACCGGATCCACCAGGAACCTGAGGCACTCTGGACAGTGGAGAAGCTTGCAGGCCTGGCGAACATGTCCCGGTCGAAGTTCTCGGCCTGCTTCACCCGGATCATGGACATTTCACCGATGGGCTACGTCACCGCCTGGCGAATGAAAGTGGCCCAGGACATGCTCCGCGACGGGGTGCAGATCAAAGTAATCGCCGCCTCGGTCGGCTATAGCTCGCAGGCCTCATTCTCCAGAACCTTTCTCAACGTGGTGGGCTGGCCCCCGGCCGAATGGCTGAAACGCGATGCGGGTAGGGATATGCCGCAGGTGACGGCGTACGTGCAGCCAACCCAACGGTAAAAAATCAACTCTGTGAGTAAGGGTCTGCAGCGTCCTGCCGATAACGACAAAGCGTCGCGCTCGATTGCCGGCGTTTTATGGACCGCAAAGCATTAGCAGGGACTTTACATGCGTCACCTCAGACACCTTACTTCGCCTCTGAATCAGCAAAAGATTGCTGGCGTCACCTTCCATTTTGATCCATCTGATCAGAACGAACTGGTGACGGTGCTTCAGCGTTTTTTTGCCGAGCCGGATCAACATGCGTTGCTGGATATTCCCGAGGAAACCCGCCGCGTGTTCCTGCTTGAAGGTGAGCGCAAATGGGTGTTGAAACACAACCGCCTGACCCACTGGAAAAAGCAGCTGCAGAATTTCCTGGGCCTCAAGCGTGTGTTCGGACTGCATGACCTGACCAACGAATTCATCAACCTGTCCGTTGTGTCCGCCAAGTCGGAGTCATCGCCCAGAGTGGCTGCATTCGGCCACGTCGGACGTTTTCCTTTTCTCAAGGAAGAGTATTTGCTGGTCAATTTTTTCGACAATCATTGCAGCGTCGATGAACGACTGATCGCCCAACCCGAGCAGGCGCAAACGCTGCTATTGGACATTTTCCATCTGTTTGGGCAGACGCTGGTCGAGGGGTTTGTGCACATGGACCCGCACCCCAAGAACATCCTGATTGGCCCCGATGGCAGGCTGCGCCTGATCGATTTCGAATGCTGCGCGCATTCGGTGCTGGATCACGACTTCAGCCTGGGTTTTCTGCTGGGTTACTTCTATCGCTTCTGGTTCAACAAGTTCATATCGGTTGAACACTACAATACGTGCTGTGAACGCTACCTGAAGCATCAGCACCCGCAATTGAACCGTGAGGTTTTCCAGGCGGTGTATGAACGCTTTCGGGACCGTGGTGTTTCCCGGAGCACCCGTTACCGCATCCTCACCTGCCCCAAGGCTCAAGCTGCATTTCTGCACGAGTTGAGGTAACCGGCAGCGGTTGGCTCAGCCTTGTTTCAAATCGAGGCAGTAGGTGTAGTAACCCGTATCGCGTACATAGCCCAGGGATTCATACAACCGTTGCGCGCCGACATTGTCCGTGGCGGTTTCCAGCAACAGGCCTTTGGCGCCGGTCAACAATGCGAAGGCTCGCGCAGTGTTCATCAGCAACGTGCCGACCCCTTGCCCTCGGGCGGCGGGTGTTGTGAAGAGGTCGCCCAGCAGCCAGGTGCGGTGCGCGTCGATGGAAGAGAACGTCGGGAACAACTGCACGAAACCCAGCGCCTCGCCGCTGGGGGCCTGGGCGAAGAAGATCGCGGATTCGTCCCGGGCAATGCGCTCGGCGATGAATTCGCGAGACTGCGACAGGTTCGATGGTTGACCGTAGAAGCCTCGATAGGCGTCGAACAGTCCGGCGATTTTATCGAGGTGGGATGCGTCGGCGCGCAGGGCCTGGATGTCCATGTTGATCGTCTCCTTGGGGATTGATGTGGTGATCGGGAAAAGGGAAATGTAGATCAAAAGATCGCAGCCTGCGGCAGCTCCTACAAGGGACGGCGTACGCAGGCTGCGATCTTTTTGCTTTCCTCCTTAGGACTTTCAGTTCCGCGCAGGGACCACCGCCGGCATTGATGTCCTGGCCAGCCCGTAATACAAAATCCCCGGCACCACCAGACCGACGATCCAGGAAATATCGACGCCGCCGAGCTGCGCCACCATCGGCCCGGAGTAGAAGTGAGTATCGACGAAGGGCAACTGGATCAATACACCGATGACATACACGCTTATCCCGCGCATGTTCCAACGGCCATAACGACCCGCCGGGTCGGACAGCGCCGGGATGTCATAGCGCTCTTTGTTGATGAAGTAGTAATCCACCAGATTGATCGCGCTCCACGGTGTGAAGAAGGTCAGCAAAAACAGGATGAAGTACTTGAAGGTGTTGAGAAACGAGTACTGGCCCAGCAGCGCGAGCGTGGTGGACGCCGCGACAATCAACAACACAAACACCATGCGCTGCCGGGCGGATATCTCCAGACGACTGCGGAAACCACTGATGATGGTGGCCACGCACATGAAGCTGCCATACGCGTTGAGCGTGGACACCGTGACCTTGCCGAACACCACGCTCAGGTACAGCAGGGACGCCATCACACCGGTACTGCCCAACCCGACGATGGTCGCCACCTCGTGACCGCGGAAGTTCGCACCGGCCAACGCCGCGGCGAACACCCCCAGGACCATGGACGCCTGAGCGCCCAGCACCGTTCCAAGTCCGACGGCAGCGAACGTCTTCCAGGACGAAGTCTTGCTCGGCAGGTAGCGTGAGTAGTCAGCCACATAAGGGCCAAAGGCGATCTGCCAGGAGGCGGACAACGACACCGCCAGCAGGAAAGTACTCCAGCCGAAGTGACGGTTTTCCAGCAGCAGACCGATATCGTTGAGGGTCATCAACCGGGTAAACAGATAGACGAAGGCGATGATGCCCAGCACGCTGGCCACCCGGCCGACCAGGTGGATGACCCGGTAACCGAAGATCGTCAGAAACGCGATGCAGGAGGCGAAAATCAGGATGCCGGCGCTGTCGCTGACATGAATCAACTGGGCAATCGCCTGCCCCGACAACACCGCACCGGTGGCGCTGAAACCGAGGTACATCAGGCACACCAGCACAATCGGGATGGCCGCCCCATAGACCCCGAACTGCACGCGACTGGAGATCATCTGCGGCAGGCCGAGCTTCGGCCCTTGCGCCGCGTGCAGAGCCACCACCGCACCGCCGAGCACCTGGCCGATCAGCAAGCCGATGAGTGACCAGAACACATCACCGCCCAGCACCACGGCCAGGGCGCCGGTAACGATCGCGGTGATTTGCAGGTTGGCGCCGAGCCATAGGGTGAACTGGCTGTAGAGGCTGCCATGCCGCTCAGCCTCGGGGATGAAATCGATCGAACGGGTCTCGATCAGGGGACTTCGCTGCTGACTATCGCTGACCTTGGTCATTACGCTGTTTTCCTTTGAGGCGCTTGTTTTTAGGGTGTGGGCTCGAACGCTTAGAACGCCTTGCTGGCACTGGCAACCACAGTGGCGGAGCACAAATCACCATAGCCATACCAGCTCGTGCATTCGCTTTTCGACAGGTCGGTATCGATGTAGCTAAGGCCCCAGGTCACGCCCACGAAGTCACGGGTCAACTTGGCTTCCCACTCGGTGTAGGCATCACGGCTTTCGCCGCTGGCGGACCAGAACGCCGGGTCTTTGACATCGTTGCGACCCACGCGCAGGTCCAGACCGATTTCGGCCGGCAATTCGATTTTGTAGCTGAGGTAGGTGTAAAGGGTGTCCTGGTCCTCACCAAAGAAGTTCGGCGTATCGTTTGAGTAGTTGGCGCCGAGCTTCACGCCATAAACGTCAAGGACGGCGTAGACCTCACTCATGTTGAATTGGCCTTCCTTTGGATAGTCGTACTTGATGTACCCCAGATCGAGGCTGATGGCCTCGGTCGCCTGCCAGTAGTAACCCGCGTAATACTCGAGTTCCTGCCGCGTCTTGAACTCGCCGCCGAAATCGACATTCGAGGTCCAGGCGCCCACGTACAGGCCGCTGCTGTGCACCAGCGTGGCGCTGGCCTGGGCCGCAGGATCCCCCAGGGTTTGCGAAATGCCACGGGTGCGGTAGTCGCTGAAGACTCCCAGGGTCATGTCCAGGCTGAAGTCATCGTTGAGTGTCAGTGCCTGGGTGGTCAGGGGTGCCAATACAAGAGTGGCAAGGGTCAATACTGAGCGTACGTTCATACAAGTCTCTTATTTTTATGGAGGTGCGGGTTATTTCGGACATGGCGATGCCGAGCCCCTCGTCATACGAGGAGCCAGGCAGTCTTTTGCGTGGTGCGGGTGAACGGAGGGTCAGGACGCGGGCGCGTACACCTCTTTGCCGGCGAAGAAGGTCTTCAGGACCTTGGTGTCGAACAGTTCGTCATCGCTGACCTTGAAGACATCGCGGTCGAGGATGATCAGATCGGCCTGTTTGCCGGGTGTCAGCGAACCAATCTGCTGCTCCAGGCGCAGGGCCTTGGCGGCATTGAGCGTGTAGGCGTAGAACATGGTCTGGCGATCGATGCTTTCCTTGGCATTCAACACACCCAGCGGCCCTTTGCGCGTGCTGGCCTGAGCGATGGCATTCCATGGATTGGGGCTGGACACCGGCCAGTCACTGCCACCGGCGATGACCGCACCGGCGTTATACAGGGACTTGGCGGGATACTGATAACCGTAAGCAAACGCGCTGATATAGGGTTTGACGAGCTCAACGGTGTAACTCTCGCCGGTGGCCCACAGCAATTGCATGGAAGCGATCACCCCAAGTTGCTTGAAGCGCGGAAACTCTTTGGGGTTGACCAGTTGCAGGTGGCTGATGCTGTGAGCCACCGGTGTCGGGTTGAGTTTGCGCGCGTAGGCAAAACCATTGAGTGACTCACGCACCGCACGGTCGCCGACCGCATGCATGTGCAAAATCCAGTCGCGCTTCTCCGCTGCCACGACCAACTCACCGAAGTGCTTGGGGTCGATCAGCAGTTGACCGTTTTTATGGCTGTTCTTGAAGGGAACGATGACCGCGGCGGTCTGCCCCGGAAACTCCAGAACGCCGTCAGCGAATACCTTGATACCAGGAAAACTCAGGTTGGGCACACCCTCGAATTTCTTCATGACCTTGGCCAGCACTTCCAGGTCGGCCGGCCGACTTTTCGGGTTGGCCAACAGCAGCGCGGCGACGTGGGCATTGAGCTCGCCCTTCTCTGCGAGTTCGCGGTAAAGCGGCAGCACGCCGTAACTCTGCTCGGTTGCCTTGAAATCGAACAACGAATCGCCACTGCCGGCATTCGCCGCCGCGTCCATCCAGGCGGTGACGCCGTATTGATTATTGACCTTCACCGCCTCGCGGGCGGCTTTCAACATGATCTCGCCGCTGGGCGCGGGGATCTGGCTGCGTACCTGGTCCCAGCGCGACTCGGCAAAATAGCCATTGGGGGTGAAATCCCCGTCGTGCCCCACAAAGCTGCGGTCCTGTTCCGAGAGTCCTTTTACCAATGTCGCGTCGATTTTCAGGCGCTTGAGCATGGCGTTGTTGGCCCAGCCGGTGTGCCCGTCGATCCCGCTGAGGACCACCGGTTGCTCCGCCCAGCGTCCCTGATTGAAGCGCTGGCCCAGCTCACGGCTCTTGTCCCAATAGGCCGAACTGACCCCGGCGATGCTGATCACGTCACCGGCCCGCGCAATGCCCGCCTGATCCTGTTCGATAATCCACTGTTCAAGCTCTGGCAACGGCTTGACTTCATCCAGCAGGTTGGCCCCCATGCTGTTGAAGGCCGCAACCACCGGGTGACTGTGGGTATCAATCATTCCTGGCATCAGCACCTTGCCCGCCAGATCGATCCGTTGCGTGCCGGTGTCGGCCAGGGCGTTGATCTCGGCATTGCTGCCCACCTTGAGAATCTTGCCATCTTGCACGGCCACTGCCTGGACCAGTCCCTGACCGGGTTCGGCGGTGAATACCTTGCCGTTGTACAAAACAAGGTCAGCGGCGGCCAGGGCTTGCACCGAAGAAAAGGCCAGGGCTGCGGCCAACAGGTTTGGAATAAATCGCTGCATCGGAACACTCTCTTGTTTTTATTGGGCAGGACGGGAGGCTGATGCCTGGGACAATGCCTTCGGATCAAGGCCAACGAACGGCGCCTTGGCCCACACGACCTGGCCGCCCACGACCGTCAGCAGCACGTTGTTTCGAGCCAACTCCTCCTCGGGCACCTGCATGAAGTTCTTGTCCAGAACGATCAGGTCCGCAAACTTGCCCACCTCGACCGAGCCGACAACAGCGTCCAGTTTCAGCTGCTCGGCGGCGTTCATGGTGATGGTGCGCAGCACTTCAGTGCGCGACAGCGCCGGGTCGGTATTCAGCCTGCCCGCATACTTGGGGCCGTAGCTGTGCGGGTTCAGCGGATCGCCTGAGCGGGTGACACCGATCTTCAGCGCCAGGAACTCGTCGAGCGGGTCGACCGGCCAGTCGCTGCCATACGCCACACGGCCGCCGGCACGAGCGATGCTGCCGGAGGGTTCCATGCGGGCAAATCGCGCCGCCCCCAGATGCTCGTTGGTGCCGTCAACCGTAGACGGTGCCTGCTGAGCCCACTGGAAGGACATGTTGGCGGTCACGTCGAGCGCCTTGAAGCGCGCATAGTCGGCAGGGTCCACCGACTCGTTGTGAGTAATGGCCGGGCGGAAGCCATTGCCGGGCAGTTGCTGGCGCACGTATTCGATGCCGTTCAGTGAGTCGCGCACCGCGCGGTCTCCGGTGGCGTGAAGGTGCGGATCGAGGCCGACCTGAACGGCTTTCAGCAGCAGTGGGTTGAGTACTTGCGGCGGGAAGTAAAGCTCACCTGTGTTTTTACCGGGAGTCCACTTCGGCGCCGTATCGGTGCCGGCATTGCGCAGGTACGGCGTCAACATGGCACCCGTGTCCGCCGGCGCGTTGATGATGCCGTCCATGAACAATTTGACGTGGCGCATGCTCACGCCCGGCGCTACTTTTGCTTCGCCCTGATCGTAGGTATCAGCCAGCGCCTTGGCTTCGGCGATGGTCTTCGCCGGGTCCGCCGTGGCAGCCGCAGGGTCGAGTTTGATCGCCAACAAGGCCCGGGCCGTCAGCTCACCCGACTGCTGCAGGGTGGTAAACGCTTTGCCGTTTTCCGGCCCCGACAAGGCATCGAAGAAACTGGTGATGCCTTGCTGGCGCATGGCGTCGAGCGCCGCGCGGGTCTGATTGAGTTTCTCTGCGTCGGTGGCGGGCGGCACCACGGCGGCCATGGCTTCGGCGGCTCCGTCTTCGCAGATGCCGTTCGGGTTGCCGGCGCTGTCGCGCATGTACTTGCCGTCACCGGGATTGGCCGTGTGCTTGTTGATACCGGCAACCGCCAAGCCGCGGGAGTTGGTCAGCACCGTATGGAAGTCGGTGGAGCGGACTTGAATCGGACGGTTGGTCTTGAGTGCGTCCAGCGTCGACTTATCGGGGTCGCCGTCGAGTCCGGTCATGCCAATGCGATCCCAGCTGCCCACTTCGAGCCAGACATCGGGGCCTTTGTCCTTGTCGGCATCCAGGCACGCCTGAATGGTTTCCTGGAAAGCCTTGCGGGTCATCGTCTGGTATTTCAGGTCGCACAAGGTCATGGCGCGGCCGCCATCCCCCGGATGCATGTGCGCATCAACGAAGCCCGGCATCAGCATGCGGCCGGCCAGATCGATCAGCTGCGTCTGCGTGCCGATGTACGAGGCAACCCCTGCATCGCTGCCGACATAAACGATCTTCCCGCCCGTGACGGCGATCGCCTGCTGCACGGAATTCTTGCCGTCGACGGTGTAGACATAGCCGTTGCGCATGACCATGTCGGCGCCTGTCGAAGCGTGTGTCTGACACCCCACCAGCGCCACGCAGGAAAATGCCGTTGTCGCGGCAACGGCGATAAATAGCCTGGAAAATTTCAACTGCCTCACCTCTATTTTTATAGTTTTGGAAGTGGCCCGAACGGACGGCCGCAAGCCCCTGATATGCAGGGCATACCCTATAGAGCGCGGCGGTCGGATGGACCTCCACAAATGAGGAGGGGTAAGGCAAATATCGGTCAGTTGAGCAGCAACGCATACTTTGTAGCAGCTGCCGAAGGCTGCGTAGCAGTCGTGAAGTCAGACTATGCGGTGCACCAGACTCACCGCGCACTCAGGGTTTACGACTGCTGCGCAGCCGGACGCAGGCTTCGCCAGCTGCTACAAGGACTGCGTGGTGGCTTAAGGTGCTGCGCTTAATTACGACGTGCAGTTTCCGCAAGCGAAGTCGGCGAACGCAGGGCTGAACCCAGCTCCACTTTGCTCTTCACGCCGAGCTGCAAGTAGCAGTTGCGCAGATAGGTACGCACTGTGGCCGGACTCAGTGCAAGGATTTTGGCAATTTCCTTATAGGAATGGCCGGCGGCGAACAGCATCGCGGCCGTGCGCTCGCGTGGCGCCAGCACCGCCCCGCGTGACTGTGATTCGAGTGACAGGATGACGTGCTCGGCGTTGGGGCTAAGTGTCATTGCAGTGCGACCCAGGCGAATCACACACGGCGCTTTTTGCAGTTGCGCGATGACATCAACGGGAAGCATTGAGCCACTCCAGCCGGGCAACTCGCGCTGAATGGCGGCGCACAGACTTGCGCCGACATACAGCAGACTGCCGTCCATCCGCGCGACCCCGAAGTCACTCGCCCCGTTGCCCGTGTCGCAGCGAATCATGTCCTGCACCTGAAAGCGCCACAACTGCAACAGATGGTCGCAGAACGCCGAGAACAACCCGTCCTCGCTGTCATTGAAAGCCGGTGCATGAAGGCCACGGTAGAGACAGACGAAGAACATCAAGCCGCTTTCAGGGAGCTCGAACGTGATGCACATCAGGTGGTAGAGGTCGTGACGCCGTGCGAAGTCGTTCACCTCCTCACAGGGGTCGGTGAACCCACTGTCGCGCACCACTTCCCCGGGTTGACTTAAGGTTTCCTGGGAAAATCTGTCGCTGACCGCCACTTTGTGCCATTCGACGGCAAACGACTCGGGCAGATCGATCCGCCCGTGCATCCAGCTTTGAGGGGGAGTACTGGCGTCTGACGTCGACATCTCGCCCCACCATGCCGAAGCGAAGGGCACCAGTTGGCGGAAGGCCTGCAGGCCGTCGGCGATGAATTGGGAGGCGCCGCGGTCTCGAGCAAGCCGCCCCAGGTGCAACACGCAACGATTGAACGCTGTCAGCGTGGCCATCGACGCCTTGGCGCCGACCTCATCACCCTCCTCCATTGTTTTTATCCTGTTTACTACATGGCGTATTTTTTCGACGATGCCATAGGCGCGGTTATGGCGTCCAGCGAGCGCTGTTGTTGCGGGAGAATTCTGGTGACTGGCAGCACAGCAAGAATGCCCCAAGGGCAGGCGCAACACCGTCTAATCTGAATAGTGAACGACCACAAACATGCCTCCAGCCTCTTGATACAGGGGAAACGGGATGACCGGAAAAACAGCGCGCCAGTGCTCGTCATGGATCCTGCTCTCCCTGCTCGCCATCAACCTGGCGCTGGCAGCGGGATGTGCAGGCAAAGCTGCGACGGCTAGCTATTCGGCTTCAAGCCTAGGCGACAGCTGCTATGCAAAAGCGCTACCCACTGTCGGCGAGGGCGGCCTGGCTTGGGGCTCCACCTTGAACATGGCCCGCAAAAAATCCCTGAATAATTGCATACGCTATGCCGGCCGATCCGGTGGCACGCCCAATACCTGCAAAGTGGTGTTGGCGGAGTGCAAAAATTAAAAGGGCGGCAGTGAAGCGGACCGTTCGATTCACGGTCAACCACAATGGCTCGACAAACTCCAGGCTACCGGCTGCCCATTATTGATAGCTACCCCGGTACGGAGGATTTTTGCGCACCGACACTGCCCGCCCTACCGGCGACTGCAAGTGCCACGCAACAAGCCAGTAACGAGAATGCGGCGAATGCGCCCATCACATGTAGATAAGGCAACACGTGGTTCCAGGCTCGAGCCACCCCCAGGAAAGCGGCGAATAGCCAACCGCTCATGGAAAGCGCACCCAACAAGGCGAGCCGTGTGCGGCCTGCACTGCGCAGTGCGACGAATGGAGCCTTTTGCAGCAACGGGAAGCCGACTCGATGCAACAATGCACCGTTGAAGCTAAGCAGCGCGACGACCGTTACCTTGGCCCAGAGTTTCTGATTGAGCAGATAGGCGTCGCCTTCATTGAGATACCCCTCAAGCACCAGCAACAGTCCGCTTGCCCAAAGGGCCAGCAGTGCGAGGCTGACGATCCTCTGAGTTTCATCAAGGTACTCAAGCCTCGCCTGGTCCAGTATTTCCTTGCGCCAACTCCAAAGTTTGTGATCCGCCTGCAACACCCTCCCCAGGGCAATACACGTAGCGAGCAGATGACCGTACACGAGAAGCATTTTGAGCATTGCCTTGACCTTATTATTGTTTTGGCGCGGCGTTCCCTGCTTCGCTGAATTGAAAACGAATGATACAAATTTGCAATTGCATTTTCAAGATGAGCAGCCATTCACTGATTCAATCCCCTGTGCAAAGTCACGTCCGACAGGTCGTCTTATCGACGTCGATCTGATTTTGACTTGCTCGACACATATGGATAACCGTATATTCGGATAACCACATGTATTGAAGACGCCTCCATGCTGAACCCTTCTGCCGTATTCAAATGCCTGTCCGACGAAACTCGCACACGGGCCACCTTACTGATCACCCGTGAGGGAGAGTTATGCGTCTGCGAACTGGTCTGCGCCCTAAACGACAGTCAGCCGAAAATCTCCCGCCACCTCGCGCAACTTCGGGCATGTGGCCTGCTGCTGGACCGCCGCCAGGGTCAGTGGGTGTACTACCGGCTCAACCCTGAACTGCCAAAGTGGGTTCGCACCATTCTTGAGACAACCCTGGACGCCAACGCCGACTGGCTTGAGGAAAACAACACTCGACTCAAAACGATGGGTGACCGCCCTATCAACACTGCCGCCTGCTGCTGACCCATCACCCGTCGAGACTGCTCATGTTTACTGCGTTCGCCATTTTTCTCGTCACCATTGTGTTGGTCATTTGGCAGCCCAAGGGATTGGGTGTCGGCTGGAGCGCCTCCTTGGGGGCTGTTCTGGCACTGATTGCAGGTGTCGTGACGCTGGACGATATTCCACTGGTGTGGGGCATTGTCTGGAACGCCACCGCTACGTTTATCGCGGTCATCATCATTAGCTTGTTGCTTGATGAGGCAGGCTTCTTTCAGTGGGCCGCCCTGCATGTGGCACGCTGGGCCAAGGGCGATGGTCGTCGCCTGTTCGCTTTCACGGTGTTACTGGGCGCAGCCGTTTCCGCCCTGTTTGCCAATGACGGTGCGGCGCTGATACTGACCCCCATCGTTATTTCAATACTGCTCGCATTACGCTTTTCGCCAGCGTCCACCCTGGCGTTTGTCATGGCGGCGGGCTTCATTGCCGACACCGCCAGCCTGCCCCTGGTGGTGTCGAATCTCGTCAATATCGTTTCAGCCGACTACTTCGGCCTGGGTTTCAGCGAGTACGCTTCGGTCATGGTCCCGGTCAATTTCGTTGCCGTGGGCTCCACTCTCGGGGTGCTGTATTGGTTTTTCCGTCGTGACATACCCGAACGCTATTCACTGGATGATCTACAAGATCCACGACGTGCCGTGCGAGACCCGCTGACGTTTCGCGTCGGCTGGATTGTCCTGGGTTTGCTGCTGATTGGGCTGTTTGCGCTGGAGCCACTGGGCATTCCGATCAGTGTCATTGCGGCTGTCTGCGCCGCGATGCTGTTCGCCGTTGCGGCGCGTGGGCATGTGATTTCAACCCGACGTGTGTTGCGCGAAGCGCCATGGCAGGTCGTGACCTTTTCGCTGGGCATGTACCTGGTGGTTTATGGGCTGAAAAACGCTGGCCTGACAACCTATCTGACAGTGGCCCTGAACTACTTTGCCGAATTCGGCATCTGGGGCGCCGCGTTGGGGACCGGTTTTCTCACGGCGTTGCTGTCATCCGGCATGAACAACATGCCGACGGTGTTGGTGGGTGCGCTGTCGATCCAGGCCAGTGACGCCACCGGCGTGGTGCGTGAGGCCATGATCTACGCCAATGTCATCGGCTCTGATCTGGGCCCGAAAATCACGCCTATCGGTAGCCTGGCAACACTGCTCTGGCTGCATGTTCTGGAGCGCAAGGGCATCCGCATCACCTGGGGTTACTACTTCAAGGTGGGTGTCGTTCTGACGCTGCCGATTCTGTTCATCACCTTATCTGCCCTGGCCTTGCGCCTGGGCGTTTAGCCCCTGCCCGTCTGGAAAGAGGAGTCGCCATGCGCGTTCTGTTCATGTGTACCGCCAATAGCTGTCGCAGCATTCTGTCCGAAGCGATGTTCAATCATCTCGCACCGCAAGGCTTCCAGGCGATCAGCGCCGGCAGCTTCCCCAAAGGACAGGTTCTGCCGCGCAGCCTGACCACGTTGCAAGAGGCCGGGATTGCGATCGACGGGTTAAGCAGCAAAGGCAACGACGCCTTCGAGGCCAACCCGCCGGACATTGTCATCACCGTCTGCGACAAGGCCGCCGGTGAGGCGTGCCCGGTCTACTTCGGACCGGCCCTCAAGGCCCACTGGGGGCTGGAAGATCCATCAGAGGTGAAGGGTGATGAGACGGTCGCCGCCGCTGCATTCCACTCGACGCTTGCGCGCATCGAAACACGCTGCCGGGCGTTCCTCGCCCTGCCCTTCGCCCAACTTGATCGCGATGCTCTGAAGCGCGAACTCGACCGCATCAGCACGCTGTAACGGGAGCCCCCATGACCAACCCACTGCCTAATCTCGACGCGTCATTGATTCAGCCCATTGCCAGTGACGACGGCCAACACAAGCCACGAATCCTGCTGCTGTACGGGTCGACCCGAGCACGGTCGTTCAGCCGTCTGCTGGTCGAAGAAGCAGCCCGTCTGCTCGAACACTTCGGTGCAGAGACGCGGATCTTCAATCCATCGGGACTACCGCTACCGGATGACGCACCCGGCGATCACCCGAAAGTTCAGGAGTTGCTTGAGCTGATGCAATGGTCTGAAGGACAGGTCTGGTGCTCACCCGAGCGCCACGGCTCCATGTCTGCCGTATTCAAGGCGCAGATTGACTGGGTGCCGCTGGCCCTGGGCGCCGTTCGCCCGACCCAAGGGAAAACGCTCGCCGTCATGCAGGTCAGTGGCGGTTCCCAATCCTTTAACGTGGTGAATCAGCTTCGCGTGCTGGGGCGCTGGATGCGGATGTTCACGATCCCTAATCAATCGTCCGTGCCGAAGGCTTATCTGGAGTTTGACGAAGGCAACCGCATGAAACCGTCCTCGCTCTATGACCGGGTGGTCGACGTCATGGAAGAACTGGTGAAGTTCACGTTGCTGCTGCGCGAGCGCCCGGATCTGGTTGACCGCTACTCCGAACGCAAAGAGTCAGCGGAAGAACTGACCCAGCGTGTGAATCAACGGTCGATTTGAAAGTTTGGTAACTAAACGAAGTAATGATTGAAATCGTTATAACCCGTTGCGACACCGGAGCACGGGTTAACAACCGTCGGTCTGTAAAACCCCCGCCAGAAAACCTGCGAAAACTTCGTGATCTAGTCTGACTGCACGTTCGGCAGGAGATTACTCATGTCATTGGCTGAAGAACGAAAACCTCAGCGCCGCAAGGAAACCCGGCTGTTTCTCTTTCTTGTCGTCTGCCTCTTTCCGCTGCTGTCGGTCGCTATCGTCGGCGGTTACGGTTTTATCGTCTGGTTTTTCCAGATGCTGTACGGCCCACCGGGACCACCCAACTAACTAATAGCCTTTTCTGAAAGCCTATTGGAGCCAGCGCATGGACGAAGCTTTGCATATTGCCAGTCTTGTCGTACTTGCCCGACCTGAGTTGTTCGATGCCGTTAAAGCCAACTTGCGTCTGTTGGACGGCTTGGAACTGCATCAGGAAAGTGCGGCGGGAAAACTGGTGGTGGTCCTTGAGGCCGTACACGAAAGCCAGATCCTTCAACGCATCGAACAGATCAACAACTTGCCCGGCGTACTTAACGCGGCGTTGATCTATCACGAACTCCTCGAACCCGAAGGAGATATCGAATGAGCATGTCGCGCCGAGCGTTCGTCAAGGCCCAGGCCGCCGCCATTGCAGCCGCCGCTGCTGGCCTGCCGATTATTACCGACGCCAGTAATCTGGTGACCGAAGCGGACATGGTCACCCTGGACTGGAACAAGGCGCCCTGCCGTTTCTGCGGCACCGGGTGCAGCGTGATGGTCGCGACCAAGGACAACCGGGTGGTCGCCACCCACGGCGACGTCAAGGCCGAGGTCAACCGGGGACTGAACTGCGTGAAGGGCTATTTCCTTTCGAAGATCATGTACGGCGTTGATCGCCTGACCCAACCGCTTTTGCGCATGACGAATGGCCAGTACGACAAGCAAGGCGAATTCCAGCCGATCAGTTGGGAGAAGGCCTTCGACATCATGGAGCTGAAATTCAAGGAGGCCTTGAAGAGCAAAGGTCCCGGGTCGGTCGGCATGTTCGGCTCCGGGCAATGGACCGTGTGGGAAGGCTATGCCGCCAACAAGCTGATGAAGGCAGGCTTTCGCAGCAATAACATCGACCCCAACGCCCGCCATTGCATGGCCTCGGCGGTGATGGGTTTTATGCGCACCTTTGGCATGGATGAGCCGATGGGGTGCTACGACGACATCGAAGCCACCGACGCTTTCGTGCTCTGGGGCTCGAACATGGCGGAGATGCACCCGGTGCTCTGGAGCCGGGTCACCGACCGCCGCCTGAGCCAGCCTCACGTGAAAGTGGCCGTACTGTCGACCTTCGAACATCGCAGTTTCGAGCTCGCCGACATCCCCATGGTGTTCAAGCCGCAAACCGACCTGATGATCCTTAACTACATTGCCAACCACATCATTGAAAGCGGCGCGGTGAACCAGGATTTCATTACTAAACACACCCGATTTGCCAAAGGTGCCGACGACATCGGATACGGCCTGCGCCCTGACGATCCTCGGGAAATGAAGGCAAAAAATGCCGGCAAGGCCAACACCTGGACCGACATTTCCTTCGAACAATACGCAGCGTTCGTCAAACCTTACACGCTGGAACAAACTGCCAAGGAGACAGGCGTTCCGACTGAAAGGCTCAAGGCTTTGGCCGAGTTGTATGCCGACCCCAAGCGCAAGGTCGTGTCGTTCTGGACCATGGGTTTCAACCAGCACACTCGCGGTGTCTGGGCCAACAACCTGATCTACAACATCCATTTGCTCACCGGCAAAATCAGCGAGCCGGGCAACAGCCCCTTCTCGTTGACCGGTCAGCCGTCGGCCTGTGGTACGGCGCGCGAAGTGGGGACCTTCTCCCACCGCTTGCCCGCCGATCTGGTCGTCACCAACCCCAAGCATCGTGCCATCGCCGAAAAAATCTGGAAGCTGCCTGCCGGCACCATTCAGGAGAAGCCTGGTTTTCACGCGGTGGAACAGAGCCGCATGCTCAAGGACGGCGTACTCAACGTTTACTGGACCCAGGCCAGCAACAACATGCACGCCGGGCCGAACATCATGCAGGAAGTCCTGCCGGGCTGGCGCAACCCGGAAAACTTCGTGATTGTCTCCGATGTCTACCCCACCGTTTCCGCGCAAGCCGCCGATCTGATCCTGCCCAGCGCCATGTGGGTGGAAAAGGAAGGCGCCTTTGGCAACGCTGAACGACGTACGCAATTCTGGCATCAGTTGGTGACCGCGCCGGGGGACGCCAAGTCGGACCTGTGGCAGTTGCTGGAGTTTTCCAAGCGCTTCACCACCGATGAAACCTGGCCCGCCGAGTTACTGGCCAAGTCTCCTGAGCACAAGGGCAAAACCCTGTTTGAAGTGCTTTACAAGAACGGCCAGGTTGACCAGTTCCCGGTCGAGCAAATGGAAGCCGGATACAAAAATGATGAAGCCAAAGCGTTTGGCTTCTACCTGCAAAAAGGTTTGTTCGAGGAGTACGCCCAGTTCGGTCGCGGCCACGGGCATGACCTTGCCACGTTCGACCGCTACCACAGCGAACGAGGACTGCGCTGGCCGGTGGTGGACGGCAAGGAAACCCGCTGGCGTTACCGCGAGGGGCTCGACCCCTACGTGGAAAAAGGCAGCGAGGTGCAGTTCTACGGTTACCCGGACAAGAAGGCGATCATCTTCGCCCTCCCCTACGAACCGCCAGCCGAAGCCCCGGATGCCGATTACCCGTTCTGGCTGAGCACCGGACGCGTCCTCGAACACTGGCACACCGGCACCATGACCCAACGCGTCGAGGAACTGTACAAAGCGGTGCCGGACGCGTTGGTCTACATGCACCCCGAAGATGCAAAGGCCTTGAAGGCGCGGCGTGGCAGTGAGGTGAAGTTGATCAGCCGACGCGGTGAAATCCGTGCACGCATCGAGACCCGCGGGCGTAACAAACCGCCTCAAGGACTGGTGTTCGTGCCGTTTTTCGATGCCAACAAGCTGATCAACAAAGTCACGCTCGATGCCACCGACCCGATCTCCAAGCAGACCGACTACAAAAAATGCGCGATACGAATCGAGTTGATCAGCGTGGCCTGAGGAGAACCGTCATGCCTTTGCGAATCCTGCCGTTGCTCCTGCTCGCTGCGATTGGCGTGGTGATGGCTGCAGAAGTCAATTACCCCCTCGATGCACCGGGGCCAGATGGGCGCCGGCCCGGTGGTACCTTGACCCAGAACATGCCGGCCCCGCCCATTGCCAATGAAGAAAACAAGGACCTGAAGCGCGAACGCAATTACCCGGACCAGCCTCCCACCATCCCCCATACCATTCGCGGTTATCAGATCGACCAAAACGGCAACAAGTGCCTGTCCTGTCACAGCCGTGCCAACAGCGCGCGGACCCAGGCAACGATGATCAGCATCACCCACTACATGGACCGCGACGGCCAGGCGCTGGCGGCGGTGTCACCGCGCCGGTACTTCTGTAACCAATGCCACGTGCCGCAAACAGAAGTGCAACCCCTGGTGGGCAACAGTTTCGAGACGATCGACAAGATATTGCAAGACGACGCCAACGCCGCGCAGAAACCCTGAGGAGGCAAGATGAAAGCACTGTTCGCCCTGCTTAAGGATTACTGGGGCATTCTGCGTCGTCCGAGCCTCTACTACAGCCTGGGCTTTCTGACACTGGGGGGCTTTATCGCCGGGATCATTTTCTGGGGTGGCTTCAACACCGCGCTGGAGCTGAGCAATACCGAAAAATTCTGCATCTCCTGTCATGAGATGCGGGACAACGTTTTCGTCGAGCTCAAGGACACGATCCACTACACCAACCGATCCGGCGTGCGCGCCAGTTGCCCGGACTGCCACGTGCCCCACGAATGGACCCACAAGATCGCGCGTAAGATGCAGGCTTCAAAAGAGGTGTGGGGCAAGATTTTCGGCACCATCGATACGCGCGACAAATTCCTCACTCTGCGTCGCGAATTGGCCGAACATGAGTGGGCAAGGCTCAAGGCCAACGACTCTCGCGAATGCCGTAATTGCCACAACTTCGAGTTCATGGATTTTACCCGCCAGAGCAAGCGCGCTTCTGCCATGCACTCAACTTCTCTGGCCAACGGTGAGGCCACCTGTATCGACTGCCACAAGGGCATCGCTCACAAACTGCCCGATATGAGCGGAGTGAAAGGCTGGTAAGGATTTTTCGATCCACCCGCACTTGTCCTATCCTTTTATCCAACCAACAACGCCGGTCACCGACATGCCCGCCCCTGAATCCACCCTCCTCGACAGCTGGCACCACAACGCCCAATCCTGGATCGAAGCCATCCGCACCGGCGCCATCGAAAGTCGCCTCAAGGTCACCGACCAGGCAATCCTGCTGGCGGTGCTGGGTCGCCAGCCCGAGCGCGTGCTCGACCTGGGCTGCGGCGAGGGCTGGCTGTTGCGCACGTTGGGTGAACGGGGCATCAAGGCGGTCGGTGTGGATGGTGATGCGACGCTGGTTGAGGCGGCGCGGGCGGCGGGCTCTTCGCCGGTGCATCTGGCGAGCTATGAAGCGTTGGTGGAGGCAAAGGTGGACATCGGCCGCGACTACGACTTGATCTGCGCCAACTTCGCCCTGCTGCACCAGGACATCATTCCGCTGCTCGCCGCCATGAACGCCCTGCTCGTCCCTGGCGGCGCGCTGGTGATCCAGACGCTGCATCCGTGGACCGCGGCGGCGGGCGACTATCAGGATGGTTGGCGGGAAGAGACCTTCACTGGATTCAAGGGGCAATGGCAACCCATGCCGTGGTATTTCCGCTCCTTGTCCAGTTGGCTCAATGCGCTGGACATGACCGGTTTTCAGCTGGCCGTCCTGCAGGAACCGCAGCACCCGCAAAGTCCTGTGCCGCAGTCGTTGCTGTTGGTGGCCGAGCAGCGGGGGTCGTGACTCTTCAGTAAGTCCCTTCCCGCACCAACCGCCTGACCTCAGCCTGTATGGCATAAGCCGGCGCCTCCACGGCATTGAAATCCTGTGTATACCGCTGGGCAAATCCTTCTACCCCCCATTCCTGATATTGCTGCACATGCTTTAATTCGTGAGCCCAGAGCGCGATGTCCTGTTCTGCGGTTTGAGCGTCCCGAAAGAGGATGATGTCGATCAGCGTTACGGCACCGACATCGGGGTTTTGCAGCATGGCAGTGGCCGCGTTGAATTGGCCGTTGTCGCTCACTTTGTAGCGCGCACTATCGAGAACGCCGGGGTCGTACCAGCGCAGCAGTTGTTCCCGGATATGCGGTGGAATGGGTTGGATGCCGGCGATGGCTGCGTCAGCGCGGGCTTGGGTCAGCCACAGCGCCAGGGCAGGTCCCGCGACCTGGTAGATGCCATCAGGCACTGGCAGGCAGATGCAGCCGTCAAGGCACACTTGTGTCTCGCCAGCTGGGCAGACGCTGGTCTGGGCTGGCACGTCAAGCGTCAGGCAAAGAACAAACAGCGCCACCAGGCGCGTGGTGATGGGCGGCATTGGACGCTCCAGGGACGGACGCAGCGCGAACAGTGGGTCACCATTGATCGACGATCCGCATGGCTTTAGCGTAGTCCCGAACCAAGCACCCCAGCGTTAATCCACGACGAACAACTTGGCACCGGTGGTGCTGAAAGATCGATGCCCCTCAGCGTTGCTGCCCACCTGATAGCTCATCCCGGCGGTGAGCGTGAACTGACGACCATCCTCCAGCTCCGTGTGCAACTCACCTTCCAGACACAGCAGGATATGACCTCTCCAGCACCAGTGATCGGCCAGATACCCGGGACTGTACTCAACCATCCGCACACGCGTTGAACCAAACTGGCAGGTTCGCCAATAGGCGGTACCCGTCTGTCCAGCATACTGAACAGGTTCGACAGTCGACCAATCGGTCGTACCAAAGGGAACAGCCGTTAGATCCATCGTTGCCTCATCAATGAAGGAGTGTCAGTGGACCGTAACCATCCACTACTACTTTCGATAGACACAGATGCCCCGTATTTATGAGATACAGGCGACCCACTCAAGCATGATAGTCAGAGGCAGCTTTCGGCCGAGGCGGTGTAAAAACATTTTTCAGCGCGACAGGTACTCAAAACCGGGCTGGAAATCGCGCGTCTACGCAAAATCCACATCTGCTGATGTGCCGATAAATTTCAGATTTAACGTAGACGCGCACACTGCAATTTTGGCGAAACGTTTTTACACCCCGATCAGATTGACTCAGCTCCACCGGGGAATTTTACGCAAACTTTACGGGTAGCCATGTTGAGTCAATTGATACTGTGCGGTGCTCATCAGCCAGGCGTTTTTTATGTCCATTGCAGTGCTGCGGCTTATCGGATTTATCCTGGGTATTTTTTTGATCACGTTGGCCGTGAGCATGGTGATTCCCATGTTTACACTGGTGGTTTATGACCGCAGTGATGATCTGTCGGCGTTTCTCTGGTCGAGCCTGATCACGTTCGTCTGTGGGCTGGCGCTGATTATTCGCGGGCGTCCAGAGGTTGCCCAACTTCGTCCACGAGATATGTACCTGTTGACCACGGCCAGTTGGGTTGTCGTCTGCGCCTTTGCGGCTTTGCCGATGGTGCTCATCCATCACATCAGCTATACCGATGCATTTTTTGAAACGATGTCCGGCATCACCACCACCGGCTCGACGATTTTGACGGGGCTGGATAACGCGTCACCAGGATTACTGATTTGGCGCTCGATGCTGCACTGGCTCGGGGGAATTGGTTTTATCGGCATGGCTGTGGCGATTTTGCCTTTGTTGCGAGTCGGCGGCATGCGTTTGTTTCAGACAGAATCTTCAGACTGGTCAGAGAAAGTGACACCACGCTCTCACGTCGCGGCGAAATATATTCTGGTGCTTTACCTCGGGCTGACCGGGGTGTCCGCTCTGGCGCTATGGGTAGCGGGCATGACGCCTTTCGAAGCGATCAATCATGCGATGTCATTTATTTCAACGGGCGGCTTTTCAACCTCGGATGCCTCCCTGGCGCACTGGCCTCAACCGGCTATTCATTGGGTATCCGTGGTCGTCATGATACTCGGCAGCCTGCCTTTCACCTTGTATGTCGCCACACTACGGGGCAACAGACGTGCATTATTAAAAGACCATCAGGTGCGAGGGTTCATTGGGTTTCTGGTGATTACCTGGCTGCTATTTGGTACGTGGTTGTGCTTTAACAGTGATTACAGCTGGTGGGAAGCGTTTCGTATCGTGGCTGTCAATGTAACCTCGGTGGTCACGACCACGGGTTTAGCCCTCGGGGATTACACCTTATGGGGCAGCTTTTCTGTTTTGCTGTTTTTCTATTTGACCTTCGTCGGCGGCTGCTCTGGGTCTACGGCGGGAGGGCTTAAAATATTCCGCTTTCAGGTCGCCTCCTCATTGCTGATGGGCAGCCTCAATCAACTGATTCATCCTCGTGCGGTGATTCGAAAAAAATACAACGGCCATCCCATCGACGAAGACATCGCGCGCTCGCTCTTGACCTTTTCATTCTTTTTCACCATCACCATCGGTGGCATTGCCCTGGGGTTGGCGCTGATCGGTCTTGATTGGACGACGGCCTTAAGCGGTGCAGCCACCGCAGTATGCAACGTGGGTCCCGGACTGGGGACGATCATTGGTCCAGCAGGCAACTTCTCGACCTTGCCGGATGCGGCAAAATGGCTGCTGACGGTCGGCATGCTCTTGGGAAGGCTGGAAATTTTGACCGTGCTGGTGCTGCTCACACCAGTCTTTTGGAGGTACTAATTGGGTTGGTAGGAGCGCGTTTTTTATACCCGCCCGCCGTGGGCGGAAAGCTGACATCCCGGCGCACCTTAATTTGGCGACCTGTCCACACGAGTCAGTACCATTTGCATGACAAGGAAATAGCGATTTCAAACCTTGCGCAGACCCTGGCATCGCAAACGCCAACGCAAGCGTCGATATCTGGATGATGCTGAGGGCCTGGCTGAACAGGTTGTTTTCCTGGCTGGACAATGCAAGCTGGATCCGACGCCACTACAGAGTGCTGCGTTGCTGCACTGAATAGGTGAGCTTTGTGTGCTTTACTAAATCCAGAAGTGGGAGGGCCAGGGGCATAAGGTGGATGAAGAAGTGCTCACCCATGCCCTGCGTGATTTCGCTGGCCCCTTTGCCATCAAGTTGAAAACCTCCTGGGGACTCCCTCAAGCACTGCGTGAGTTGATAGGCGCGATCTATGCGTTGCCTTCCATGCAGGTGCGCCGCGAGCAAGTGGTCATGCGCCTTGGGGCCGCCATGAAAAATGGCGAGCCTCAAGCGGACCTCGAAAGACTTCAACGATTGGCGGGCCTGGCCTGAGCGCATTCGGGAACGCAGACAGGGCATCCCACCGCAGAAAAGCTCTAGGATTGCTTGTTACTAAATGCAAGGGATTTGCGAGGAGCAATGGAATGCGCGACAAGACGTTTAGCCTCAAACCAGTCCTCCTGATAGTCGATGACCAAGTCACTGACCTAAAAATTCTGGGCACCGCAGTGCGAGATTTAGCCGAAGTCTATGTCGCCAAAAGTGGTCAGGAGGCGCTAGAGATTGCTCGTCAATGCAGGCCCGATGTAGTTTTGCTCGACATAGAAATGCCAGGAATGAACGGCTTCGAGGTCTGCCGGGCGCTGAAATCCGATCCGGAGCTTTTGGACGCAGCGGTCATTTTTGTAAGCTCTCATACGCATACAGACAATGAGCTTCGCGCTCTTGAGTGCGGCGGAGTGGACTTCATTCAAAAGCCGCTGAATATTCCAGTTGCCAGAGCCCATATCAAGGCTCATATCGCCTTGCGAAATGAGGCCAAGAGGCTCGCCAATCACGATGCATTAACTGGACTACCCAATCGAATACTGTTGCAGGATCGTACCGAGCAGGCTTTACAAAAGGCCCGTCGCAACCATAGCCGTGTGGCGATGCTACTGCTTGATCTGGACAACTTCAAAGTGATCAACGATTCGATGGGCCACTCTGTCGGCGACTTGGTGTTGCAAGAGGTTGCATTGCGATTATCGCGATCTTTGCGCGTAGTGGATACCGTCAGCAGGCAAGGAGGAGACGAGTTCATCCTCCTCCTGCCAGAGGTGATAGGTTTCGACGCAGTGGGCGACTTCGCTGAAAGGGTACTCGCAACAATCTCCAGTCCATTTTCAATCCAGGCGAACCGATACGACCTTTCCGCAAGCATCGGCATTAGTGTGTTCCCTGAGGATAGCGACGATCTGGAGTCACTTTACCGGCATGCCGACTCGGCCATGTACCAGGCGAAACTTTCAGGTCGCAATCGCTATTGTTTTTTTTCTCTGCATATCGAGAGCAGCATGCGTGCCAGGCACCTGCTTGAGCGCCATATGCGCTCTGCTTTGGAAGATGGCGTTTTTGAGGTTTTTTACCAGGCGAAGGTCGATGCCCGGCAGAACCAGATTATTGGGATGGAGGCGCTCATCCGGTGGCGCAATCATGACGGTATTTTGGTTTCGCCTGCCGATTTCATTCCACTGGCGGAAGAAACAGGGCTGATCATCCCCATTGGCAAGTACGTTCTGCTCCAGGCCTGCCAGGACGCGAAAGCGCTTCGTGAACTGGGCCATGACATTTCCATTAGCGTGAACATCTCCGTCGTGCAATTTCGCGAGGAGTCCTTCCTGGACATGGTGAAAGGCATCCTGGTCGAATCTGGACTAGAAGCAGAATTCCTGGAGTTGGAGATTACCGAAGGGGTGCTGGCAAGAGACATTGATAACGCCCGCGAAACCCTCTTTCATCTCAAGGTGTTAGGGGTCCGCATTTCGATCGACGATTTCGGCACAGGTTATTCGAGCCTGGCTTACCTCAAGCGTTTCCCAATTGATGTTCTGAAAATAGATCAGAGCTTTGTACGAGATATGCTCACCGACAAAAGCGATTCGGCGATCATTGAGGCGATCATAAAGTTAGGCCAGGCGCTAAACCTTGAATTGGTGGCCGAAGGTGTAGAAACCCAGGAGCAGGCGGATGCGCTTCTGGGGCAAGGCTGCCAGATCATGCAAGGTTATCTTTATTGCCGTCCTGTTCCTTTTGCTCAAATATGCTCATTTTTATCCTCGGGGCTGAAGGTTAATGTTATGCATGCGGATAAGTTGCAGACGGTCCCCCAACAGGGTTAGAGCTTTTATAGTGAAGGCTTGAAGGCCTTCTGTAATGGGGCAATGCGGGTGAGAAAACAAAGGTTTTTTGCATTGAGCTGGGGAGCAGCGATCACTCTGGTGGTGGGGGTAGGGGCAAGCATTCTAGGCGCCTGGATCCTTGAACGCATCAACGAGCAGCAGGCACAAGAAAGGGTCGCAGCGGCTACCGAGGAAGCCGCAGAGTTGGTTTTAACTCGCCTCAATCTTTACCAATACGGATTGCGAGGCGCTCGTGGAGCGGTGCTGACAGCGGGTGAACATGGCATCAGTCGCGAAGTTTTTGACCAATATCACCAAACGCGCGACCTTGCTGCCGAGTTCCCCGGCGCAAGTGCCTTGGGCTTTATCAGGCGTGTACCGGAGCAGGATGAAAGCGAGTTTCTCAAGCACGCTCGGGCCGATGGCAAAGCTGATTTCTCCATTCGTCAATTCTCACCCCATTCAGGCGAGCGTTACGTTGTCCAGTATGTCGAACCGGTTGAGGGTAACCAGCCTGCAATTGGCTTGGACATAGCTTCGGAAACATCGCGGCGGGAGGCTGCCCAATCCTCGATGCAGAGCGGTGTGGCACGGATAACCGGGCCCATCACTTTGATACAGGACACAGCGAAACCGCAGCAGTCTTTCCTGGTTTTGATGCCCATCTTTCGCGGCGGAGAGACTCCGCCGACCGCTGTTGAACGCGACACAGCAGCGTTTGGCTGGATCTATGTCGTGTTGCAGACAGAGCAGGTACTCAGAGGTCTGCGCATAGAAAATGAGACGGTGCATCTGCGATTAAGGGATATCACTGTCCCTGGGCAAGAGAAGCTGTTTTATGAAAGCACCGACGACTCGGCCAGCCATGAAACGCTAATGACCCACCAGGTGGAGCGCGAGGTATACGGGAGGCGATGGCAAGTTGAACTCGGCGCGCATCCGTTGTTCATCCAGCGCCTGCATCAGGTTTCACCAACGGTGGTTCTGTTGATGGGTGGTTTGCTCACTCTACTTCTGGCTACTCTGGCGGGTGTTGTGAGTGTCAGCCGTCAACGCCGGCGGCAGATATTCGCCGAGCAGGCAAGGCTGGCCGCCATCGTTGAAAGTTCGGCCGATGGCATTATCGGAAAAACACTCGATGGCATCGTGACCAACTGGAACAAGGGAGCCGAACACCTTTTTGGCTATACCGCCGAGGAGGCTGTGGGCCAGACGCTGGTCAGTCTGGTTGTTCCTGAGGAGTTTGTAGCTGAAGAAACCCATATCCTTGCGCGCATAAGGGCGGGGGAGCGTATCACCGGCTTTGATACCCAACGTCGCTGCAAAGATAGTCGGCTGATCGATGTCTCCGCCAGCATCTCACCCATTTATGGCGAGGGTGGTCGCGTCGTTGGAGCCTCCAAGACATTAAGGGATATCTCGGCGAAAAAAGCAGCAGAGGCCCGAATTCTCGAACTCAATTCCAACCTGGAAGAGCAGGTTGCGCAGCGAACGTCCGAGTTGCGGCATCTCAATCTGTTGTTGGGTACTGTGCTGCGCTCGGCCACTGAGGTCTCGATCATTGCGACAGATCTCGATGGTGTAATCCGTGTGTTCAACAAAGGCGCCGAGCATTTGTTGGGTTATGACGCCGATGAGTTACTGGGAAAAAACACACCAGCGCTGATCCATGTACCCGAAGAAGTCGCTGCTCGTGGCGTAGAACTGAGCGAGGAGTACGCTCAGGCAATCGATGGCTTCCGCGTTTTCACCCATAAACCTGAGCTTGAAGGTGCAGAGACCCGGGAGTGGACTTACATGCGTAAGGACGGCTCGCGGTTCCCTGTTACGCTGGTAGTCACCTCCATGCGCGATGACGATGGGAAATTGAGCGGCTACCTGGGCATCGCTGTAGACATCACCGAACGTAAAGCGGCAGAAAAGGAGCTGGCTGCGAGCCTGGAGACGACGCAGAAACAACGTAGTGAACTGATGGCGGTGCACGACCAGTTAGTGATGGCTGCTGAGGTAGCCGAACTGGGCATTTGGTCCTGGACGTTGGCGGACAATAACTTACAGTGGAATGACCGCATGTTCGAGTTCTACGGTCAGCCACTGACGTTGCGCAATAGTGGTCTGAGTTATAAACACTGGTACGCGCGTATTCACCCCAAGGATGCTGTGGCTACGGCTGCAAAGCTGAATGCCGCCGTCGAGGGGAATGGTGTGTACGACACAGTTTTCCGTGTCGTTCGCCCGGACGGCCAGATCCGCTTCATACAGGCAGGTGCGCAGGTCGAACGCAGTCCCAATGGTACGCCGCTGCGCGTGACGGGTATCAATCGGGACATCACCTCCCAGCGCGAGCTGGAATCACATCTGCTGTACGCCAAGGAACAGGCCGATACCGCAAGTGCGGCCAAATCGTCGTTCCTGGCCAACATGAGCCATGAAATACGAACGCCGATGAACGCCGTGCTGGGCATGTTGCAGTTGGTGCAGAACACTGACCTGAATGGTCGTCAACTCGACTATGTGACCAAAGCACAGACCGCTGCGAAATCACTGCTGGGTTTGCTCAATGACATCCTTGATTACTCCAAGATTGAGGCCGGCAAGCTGCAACTCGATGTGCACCCATTTGAACTCGAATCGCTCATGCGTGACCTCTCCGTTGTGCTGGCCGGCAACCAGGGCCAGAAAGAAGTCGAGGTCATGTTCGACCTGGACTCCAATCTACCCAACGACCTGATAGGCGATAGCCTGCGGCTGCAACAGGTGCTGATCAACCTGGCGGGTAACGCCCTCAAGTTCACCATGGAAGGCCAGATCGTGGTCAGCGTCGAGCAACTGATGCGCACGGAAAACTCTGTGAGCTTGCGCATCGCCGTTTCTGATACCGGTATCGGTATCAGCCCGGAGCAACTTCAGCGTATTTTTGAAGGATTCACTCAGGCCGAGGCTTCAACCACCCGCCGCTTTGGCGGTACCGGTCTGGGCTTGGTGATCTGCAAGCGGTTGGTCAGCTTGATGGGCGGTGAACTTCAGGTGGAGAGCCAGCAGGGTGTGGGAAGTCGCTTCTGGTTCGATATCAACCTGGATGTAGCGCCGAATTCGCTGGTGAGATCTACCTGTCCTGAAGTCGATGTGTCCATTCGGATACTGGTAGTCGACGACAACGCCATGGCGGGTGAATTGCTGTTACGAACCGTTCATGCATTGGGGTGGGAGGCTGACCACGTCAGTGGTGGCACGCAAGCAGTGGAATGGGTGAAAAACGCCCAGGCGAGAGGCGAATCCTACGACGTGGTACTGATGGACTGGCGGATGTCTGATATGGATGGGCTGAGCGCTGCGCAATTGATCCATCAGCAGGGCAACGGCGTACCTCCTCCAATGGTCATTATGATTACCGCTTACGGCCGTGAAGTGCTGGCCGACGCAAACGAGATGGGAGACGCTCCCTTCGTGGGGTTTCTCACCAAGCCTGTCACTCCCAAGCAGTTAGTCGATGCTGTTCAGCGAGCACTCAACGGCAAAGGCCTTCCGCAGTCACTCCCGTCCAAGTCAACTGTTGACAGGCCGCAGCGCCTGGCCGGGCTGCGGCTATTGGTGGTAGAAGACAACATGCTTAATCGGCAGGTTGCCGATGAGTTACTGACAGGAGAAGGCGCTCAAGTGACGTTGGCTGAAGGCGGTCTGGAAGGTGTGAGCAGGGTGATGGCTGAGATGGTGCCCTTCGACGCGGTGTTGATGGATATCCAGATGCCGGATATTGATGGCTTGGAGGCGACCCGTCGCATTCGATCGAATCCACGTTTTGCAGCGCTGCCAATAGTGGCGATGACCGCAAATGCCTCCAATACCGACCGTGAGGCCTGTCTTGCTGCTGGGATGAATGAGCATGTCGGCAAGCCCATAGATCTGGAACAACTCGTCGCAACATTGCTTTTTCAAGCGGGCCGTGAGGATCGCCAAGCATCTCCAGCCCTGGGCCAAGCCAATACAGGAGAAGGCGTCATCGAGCCTCGTGCATCGATCATTAGCCGCTTTGGTGGTGACCTCGATTTGATCCGCAACGTGCTGCGTAACTTTGGCCCCGAGCTAGAAAAACAGCTTGTCCGGTTGCACGATCAGATCCAGCGGCAAGACGGATCGGGGGCAGCCTTCGTGCTTCATACAATTAAAGGCAGCAGCGGGACCATGGGTGCCAAGGCGCTCTCGCTGCTGGCCGGTGACCTGGAGCACACACTAAAACACGGCGATGCAGAGTCTGTAGCGAGCATCTTTGCTGACGCAACATGGTTTGACGAATTGAGCAGGTTACTGCAACAAAGCCTTGGGCAGATGAATGTCGACTTTGGTCAGAGCCCGAGCACACAGGTCTGTGTTGACTCCGAATTGATGGCGCTCGCGCAATGGCGAGAATCCCTTGAGGAAATTTTGCTCTTGCTGGAAGCGGGCAACCTTCAAGCCATAGAGCTGGCAGACGCATTGGCGTCAAAAACGCCGCAATCCCTGCGCCCACAGTTCGACGAACTGGTTGTCATGGTGCAGTCACTAGACTTTTCCGCTGCGATGCCGATTGGTCGTGAACTGTTGAGATCTGCTTGATGGAACAATCGATGGAAACCTGGTTACCACATCCCCATAACCGTCCAAAACTACTCATTGTCGACGACCAACCGATTAATATCCGGGTACTCCATGAGTTGTTTCGTGAGGACTGTGATGTGTTCATGGCCACCAGCGGTGAGCAGGCGATCACGGTGTGCCAGACCCAACTACCCGATCTGATTCTGCTGGACGTGGTCATGGAGGGCATGGACGGGCATGAAGTATGCCGTCGATTCAAGGCTGACCCTGCGACCCAGGACATCCCCATCATATTCATTACCGCACAGCAGCAGGAGTCGGATGAGGTACTAGGTCTGGAACTTGGCGCGGTGGACTTCATCAGCAAGCCCATCAATCCCACCATTGTCAGGGCACGTGTGCGAACACACCTGACCCTGAAACTACAGAACGATCTGCTGCGCTCCATGGCGTTGATGGATGGCCTTACGGGAGTGGCCAATCGACGCAAATTCGATGAGGATATCTCGGCGGATTGGCGCCAGTGCTTTCGAGAGCAAAAGCCGCTGTCGCTCATTATGGTGGATGTCGACTTTTTTAAACGCTACAACGACCGATACGGGCACCAGGCTGGAGATGGCTGCTTGAAATCCGTTGCCCAAGTGTTATTTGAAACGGTTAGACGCCCCTACGACCTGGTCGCTCGGTATGGTGGCGAAGAGTTTGCCTGCGTTCTGCCCAATACAGGTCTTTCTGGAGCGGTCGAAATTGCAGAAAAAATGCAAGAGCGTGTCCGGGCGCTGGGCATTGAACATTCGGCTTCTGATGTAGATCGTGTGGTGACTATTTCTCTGGGCGTCGCAACATTGACGCCCTCTTGCGATCTTGAATTCCAGGCTTTGATAGAGGCTGCGGACAAGCAACTTTATGAAGCGAAGAAAGCTGGTAGGGCTCGGGCATGTTCATCTGCAATGTCGTCCAGTTAAGGGTTTTTCCCTTTGCAGACTGCATTTTCGAATGGATCTCATGGGCAAGCATTGAATCAAGAACTTGCGCCAATCGAGAGCGCCCAGTAACTATCCGCAGTTTCCGAAAGCCCCCTAGGGGCACGCGACTGCCTAGCCCCCCGTGCTGACTTTCCCTCCTCGCGGGCTAGCGATTTGAAATGTGAGCTTTTGCCCTACGGGGGACCGGATGGTTACTGTCCAGTGACCTTTTGGCCGTTTTCTGCCTGTCGCGAATGACCGGTCTGGGTTGTGGATTCAACCGGTCGATGCAACAGATTGGCTAAATCGTTCAGCGGGCGTTTCGTAGTTTAGTGTTTTCCGAGGGCGGCTATTTAAGCAGCGGCTCCCTAGAACTTTTCCTTATTTATCTGTCTATGTGGATAGGCACATCCGCTCGGTAAGCGCGAACCCGCAGGATTCCCGCAGCCAGATGGCCACACGTCCACTTGTCAATCAGAGGTTGTCTTCGCTCATGAAATTCCATGACCCACGAATGATGCTCTTCGGCCTGTTCGCGTTCGCGGCAGTGGGCTCGGCATCAGCAACACAAATGAAGACCTCAACCCCTGTTTTCGCAACTGAAGTCACAGCCGTTCAGGCTCCTGTTCAGGCCGCCGGCAACCCTTGGCCGACCTTGGCCAGTATGGCCGACAAGCAGCCAGGGCCGTTGCTTGCCCATGACGACCGATACTGGCATGACGACCGTTCGCACGATCGTAGACGCGATTGGCGCCGAGACGACTGGCGTAGAGATCAGTGGCGTAGAGAGCAAGCCCGCCGAGAAGCTGAACGCCATCGTTATTGGGAGCGCCACCACGATCGGGCCATGCGCCACCGCTACGAGGACGATCGCCGCTACTATCGTCGCTAGTGCGAAGCCACGGGATTATCCGCCTGCAACACCTGCGACTTAACCGGCCAGAAGGACACTCAGAAACTCAACCGCGCACCAGGTAGGCTCCTGACGGAACCCGATGTCGCAGCTTCTTGCACTTGCCGGGTGCGGGCTGATGCCCGGGCGGGCGATCAGGAAACCAGATTCGGCATTTACCCGGTGGCGGCCAATGGCCGCGGGGGATCTCAACCTCATCGTACGCGGGCTCTGGCTCTACGGAAGCCACTGGCAATTCTCCTTCGGGCCGTGGCCTGCCAGCCGTCGGCGAATCCGATACGGTCTCTGCGTTTGCGCTAGCAAAGTTGCCAGCGTTGGATTGTTCAGCAGCGGCCATTTCTGCTTCGCGGCGCTTTTGGACCTCTTCTTCGAGCCCTTTCTGTACGGCGACCAGGTCCTCTTTGGCGTTGGGTGAGGTACTCGAAGCCTTGGCCTGCTGCGCCGCCTGGATCAATTGGAAGTTGCGGTTGCGTAACTCGACGTTGCGGCCAACCCGCATGTTCGAGCGCGCCGCCAACGTTTCAGCCTGCTGGTACTGCCCCTGCTGAAGACGCAACACACCGAGGTAATGCAGCGTCGCGGGATTGTTCGGCTGGATATGCAGGGCACGCTCCAGCGTGGCAGCGGCTTGGTCCAACTGACCACTTTCATACTGCCGCGAGGCAGTTTCGATTAGCGTGGTTGATGCGCTGTTACTTTGCGAGGGCGCTCTACGCTCGGCAGCAACCGAGCAAAGCGACGCAACGGCGCAGAACGCCAGGAGGAGACCCGGCAGAAAACTCTTGGTTGGCATCAGGGGGCGAACTCGGATGATCTCGGACGGCACTGCCGTAAAACAGGCCACCTGCGCTGCTCGGCATCGCCGATACAGGGCCCCTGTTGACCTGGCCAGTACCCTGAAGTTCCCG
Organism: Pseudomonas sp. Irchel s3h14; assembly: GCF_900187425.1. Classification (GTDB taxonomy): domain Bacteria; phylum Pseudomonadota; class Gammaproteobacteria; order Pseudomonadales; family Pseudomonadaceae; genus Aquipseudomonas. The sequence goes on along the minus strand of NZ_FYDJ01000006.1, from coordinate 277,605 downwards.
CTGCAACGGCCACTGCGGATGGCGTGGAATTCGCAGGCCACCGCAACCCGTCTGATTTTTTACCACCCCACCCTGTCGATTCACGAATCGCCGTCAACAAGTCTCACTCTGTGGCAGTCAGACGGTCCAAGTTTTTGACCGCTTGATGAGCGAACATCAATCGGCATCAGGGGCTGGCCGGACTCGTTGTCTATCAGCACAGAACGCGTCTCCTGCGGCTCGAACAGGAACCGTTCGCCCCACTGCCTCATGCTGACCACAACCGGAAAGATCTCCCGTCCTTTGTCCGTAAGGACGTACTCCTTGTAGGCGCTTCCATCTGACGCCGGCCGAACGTCGAATACCCCGACCTCGACCAACGTTTTCAGCCGCGATGCCAGAATATTTTTGGCCACGCCCAAGCTCTTTTGAAATTCGCTAAATCGGCGAATGTCATCGAAAGCGTCGCGGATGATCATGAGCGACCATCGATCCCCAATGGCCTCCAGTGTCCTTGCGACCGGGCATTCGCTGCGTTGCGGTGAAGCGTCTTCGACCATCTTTTTTGACCTTCCGGAGTGTGGATTTGCCAAGTATGTCCACCAGCCTGGTGCGATGTGGTTGCAATTTAAAACCTGATTCGACAACAATTGAATCTAGTTCTTAATTGAAACCAGTTTAACGCCATGGAGGTGTACATGACAGCAGATGCCGACTCAGCCACTAAACAGTTCTCCGGGCAGCCTCCGGGATTGCTGCATTCGGATACCGGAGAAAGCAGCAGGACCGACCGGTCTCCGGGGCTTTCCCCGTCGCTCACGTTATTGTTTTCTGTCACCTGCGCGCTGGCTGTAGCCAACGTTTACTTCGCACAACCGTTACTCGATTCAATGGCTCAGAGCCTGGGCGTGGCCTCATCAATGATCGGAATTGTCGTGACTGCTACTCAGGTTGGTTACGCGCTGGGGTTGCTGTTCATCGTCCCACTGGGCGATTTGGTAAACCATAAGCGGCTGATTCTGACTCAGGTAGTGCTGTCTGCGGTTGCACTCGCGGCGGTCGGTGCAGCTCAGCAATGGCTGGCCCTGCTGGGTGCCATGATCGTGATGGGCTTACTGGCAGTGGTTGTTCAAGTACTTGTGGCATACGCCGCCGTGTTGGCAACGCCATCACAACGGGGGCATGCAGTGGGGACAGTAACAAGTGGAATTGTCCTGGGCATTCTTCTGGCGCGGTTTACTTCTGGCCTGATTGCGGACATCGCGGGCTGGCGCGCCGTTTATTTCGTTTCCTCAGGATTGATGCTGACCATCGCGGCGGTGCTGTGGAAAGTGGTTCCTGTCACGGCGCCGCCAAGGCACCAAGACTCCTACCTGGCGCTCATAAAGTCGGTATTCAAACTCTTCATCACCGAACGCACTTTACGCGCCAGGGGCCTTCTTGCCTTACTGATCTTTGCCGATTTTTCCGTGCTGTGGACAGCCATGGTGCTGCCGTTGAGCGCCCCGCCGCTGTCGCTTTCACACACTGCCATCGGCATGTTTGGATTGGCCGGCGTCGCCGGTGCCCTTGCTGCCAGAAGAGCCGGTCGCTGGGCCGATCAAGGTTTGGGACAACGAGTTACCGGCATTTCGCTGGGGCTCCTGACGCTTTCCTGGCTGCCCATCACTTTTGCCGAAACGTCACTGATAGCGCTGGTCTGCGGTGTAGTACTGCTCGACTTCGCGGTGCAAGCAGTACACGTCACCAACCAGAGCCTCATTTTTGCTGCACGACCCGACGCCCAAAGTCGCATGGTCGGCGCATACATGTGCTTCTACTCGGCCGGGAGCGCGCTGGGAGCCGCAGCCGCGACCCAGGTTTATGCGCTTTGGGGCTGGATAGCAGTAAGCCTGCTGGGCGCCTTGATCAGCGCTACTGCCTTGGTTCTGTGGTTTCTCACGTCTCATTTTTCAACGACCCATCAAGGAAGATCAGCATGAAAGCCAGGCACCTGCTACTCGCCATCTCGATTACTGCCATTTGGGGCGCGAATTTCTCGGTTATCAAACTGGGGCTCACCACCGTTGACCCATTCATTCTTGCCGGCATTCGCTTCACGCTATGCGCGCTCCCGGCGATCTTTTTCATTCCGAAACCTGATGTGCAGTGGCGCTACATCATTGGTTACGGCCTGGTCTTCGGTATCGGACTTTGGGGCGTCGTTAACCTTGGCATCAAGTCTGGTCTTTCCGCAGGCATCGCTTCGCTGGTGCTTCAGTTCAGCGCGTTTTTCACCATCCTGCTGGGTTCATGGATATTCAAGGAAACCATTTCCCGCTTTCAGTACGCGGGCATGGGTCTCGCTCTGTGTGGTTTGTTGAGCATCGTCTCCATCGTTGATGGGACAGTAACGACGGCCGGACTGATCCTGGTGCTGCTGGGAGCGGTCGCCTGGAGTGCGGCCAACGTGATCAACAAAAAAGCCAAGACCACGCAGGTCTTCGCTTTCCTGGTGTGGTCGAGCGCGTTTTCGCCCATCCCTCTTTTCGCTCTTGATTACGTTGTCAACGGCTCGACGGGGTACAGCGCATTGGTGAATCAACTCGACTACCGCGCCGTCCTGTCGATCCTGTTCCAGGTATACCCCAATACACTGTTCGGCTACTGGGTGTGGAATTCACTTATGAAACGATATCCCGTGTCTACCGTCGCGCCATTGTCGTTGTTGGTGCCGGTATTCGGTCTGCTCGGTTCAGTCATGATTTTCAATGAGACCCTGTCACTTAACAAAATCGTTGCAGTCGTTCTCATCGTGTCGGGTCTTGGCGTCGGTTTATATGGACAGCGCGTTCTCAGTGCGTTGCTCAAGCGATCTGACCGATGCCCATCGTGATGTAACAGCATGAGCTGGAGACATTCTGAACACTGCTGAAGCCCGGGGTGGCTTTCGTGCTCAAGCTTGAGCAAGAAGACACCATAGATTCAGTCAATATGGATGACTGGCTAAGGGGTCGATAGTTGTCCTTCGCGACAGGCAACTATCGGCCAACAGCGGCCTCTAACCACCGCGGAGAACATAATTTCACCACGGTGGACTTAGCTCCCTTGGGATTTAACTAAGTTACTCGTAACTGATGATTCCGAGTTGTTTCGCCATGAACAGTTCGTTCCGTTCAACGATCTCCTCGATCACTTTACCCTCGTCGTTAAACCGGAAGTACGTCAGAGCCGTCCAGGTCAGGCTTTTACCTTCTACGTTAAAGCCGTGCCATGTATTTGAGCCGGTTGCACAGTGTGTCAACGCGACGACAACAACGTCATCCGTGACAACTTCTTTGCTGAACGTAGTTTTAATCGCCTTATATCGTTCGAGAACATTTGTACTCAAGGCTCGCTTGAAGTTTTCCAAACCAACTATCGGAGCATCGCAGTCCGGTCGATGCACAACCACATCGACATCGAAATACTCGGAAACTCGCTCAACATCCTTACCATCCACACAGTATTTAAAGTAGTTCTTCACCACCTCTAGATTTTTGACGCTCATACGACACTTGCTCCTCACATTGATAACAAACAATAAATTCAATAGCTTTTTCTAGAAGGCCGCCCCACTAAAAAAGGAGTTGTATCCCAGCGGCGTTACATCAATTCGCCTAAGACCTTTTGCACACTTCACAAGTGTTTAACTGGAACGACCCTGCCAGCCAGGTACATTCTAGGAGGGGTTATGATATTCGTAAATCTAGAATATATTAGACGTGATATCGACTATCGGAATACCACATGAGTCTGGAACGGTTGGAAAAATGGGCGACAGTCAGGCATTTCCGCTTGGCGATTGCATTGTTTGAATATGGCAGTGTTTTGCACGCTGCACGCTCGCTGAACCTCTCACAACCCACGGCGAGCAAGCTACTACAGGATCTGGAAGAGGCTGTAGGAGCTCAGCTCTACACCCGAAATCGTAGGGGGGTTACGCCTACAGAACTTGGTCGGGACTTTGTGCAGCGCAGCCGGATGATCCTTGCCCAGCTGGATCATGTATCCCAAGCAATCGACGCTCTTGGAAAAGGGCATGCCGGACGTGTTGCTATAGGCAGCGTGTTAACGGGGTCAAGTTATCTTGTGCCTGCAGCCATCGCGCGACTCTGGGCAAGCCGACCAAGCATCCGCATCAAAATCGTCGATGGTGTAAGCGGCGAATTGATACCTCGGCTTATCTCGGGCGAATTGGACTTCTTGATTGGGAGACTTTCCGATGTCAGCTCAAGCGTCGTTGTCGCTCAGGAGGCGCTTTTTAGCGAAAACGCCATCATCGTTGCGCGCCGTGACCACCCTCTTGCTCGGCAACCAGAGGTCAAACTGGAAGAGCTCGCGCGCGAAGCATGGATTCTGCCTCCAATAGAAACTACTTTACGAAAGCAGTTCGATAATATTTTTCATCGAAAGGACATCAACCCACCGCATGCAACTATAGAAACAGCATCATTCTTCAATATACTTTGGTTATTAAAACAGACCGATTTTCTTGGAGTATTACCACAATCGGTTATTTCTGACCCAGCACACAGTAAAGAGCTAATTCGCCTCCCAGCTTTCGAACCTCTAATTCTGGAGCAAATTGGTGTTTCCCGACTAACAGGCGCTACATTGTCACCTGCCGCTTCCGCTTTATTGGACGCACTAAGAGAGGTTATGCACAGTACCCCATAAATGGGGGAATACCTTCTGTGAGAGAAGGAGTTCTAATCTTTGCAATAGCCCATCGTATTGATGGACAGCCTTGAGGACAGGCAGCAATCGACCCAAACTGCCGTTGACCAAAGGCAGATATCGGCCATGAGGAGACACTTGCTGCCTGGCTTGATCAGCGTGTCCATCGGCACCGGACCTTCTCATGCTGATTGTCTGCGCCAGGTGCCGGGTGATGTGCCGAACTGGCGTTTGAATGCGCGACTGAATGCAGCTTCGGATTCGTAGCCAACTGCAAAGCCGATTTGCGCCACATTACCGCGACCTTCGCGCAGGTGTTGAGCCGCCACGTGCATGCGCCAGAGCGTCAGGTATTGCATCGGTGGCTGTCCGACCAATGCCGTGAATCGCTCCGCGAATACCGAACGCGACATGCCCACTTCAAGCGCCAGGGCTTCTGCCGTCCAGCCCTCGGTTGGACGAGCATGGAGCAGCGCCAGTGCGCGCCCGATATGCGGATCCCGCAAACCCGCCAGCCACCCGCGCCGTTCAGCGGGGAGGTTCGCGACATACTGGCTGACGGCTTCGACGAACAGCAATTCAGATAGCTTGGCGATGACCGTTGTTGAGCCGACACGCCCCGCCGCGATCTCACTGACAGCGAAACGGAATGAGCTTTCAATCCAGGCTCCCGAAGCCGTCGCGCGCACGTCTAACTTCAATAAGGATGGCAGCGACGAAAGCAACGGACTGAACGGTGTTTCAGAGCCGAGGAATCCGCACAATAACTGTGTGACCTCGCCGCCCCCGCCGTACTTGATTCGTGAAATGCCGCCGACTTCCGGCGGCTGAATAACGTCGCGCGCCGACATGGGCGCAATACTTAGATCACTGCCAAAAGTATGAACGTCATTGCGAGGAAGCAGAATGAGTTCGCCTGCCCGTACGTCGAGGGTGGCGCCATCGTCGATTCGCAAATGCATGTGCCCCGCCGCGACAAAATGCGACGCAATAATATGTCGAGGTGCCGCCAGGAACGGTTTGCAATCGTCTGCAGAGATTCTTCCGCTGATGCACCAGGGCGCAGTGAACTCCGCCTCGAGGAAGACCCCTCCAGACAGCCGAATCACACGCAAGACATCAGAAAGCGCATCCAACAATTGCCAGCCCTCCTTTCCGGAGTCCGGAGCATGTAATCAGGCGCACTGGTCATTCACCGCCTGAACTGCGAGGCCCAGATTAGCACCAACGCGGACACTGTGATCGAGGCGATCCCCAGATGCTTCACCAGTGGTCATTGACTCCCGCGTTAACCGTAATTGGCCCACTCCAACTCGACCACGGAAGCCGGAGATCAATATGAACACCGCAGCGACCCTACCCAGCTCAGATTCGGGCAACGCCGCCCGTTATGCTCAAATCGTCAGATCATCGAAGAAAGCGGAATGGCAGATCGATCGCGATTTGCTACAGGACCGCAGCTTCGACTTCTCGCGCAAATTCTTGCCCGACGGACTATCGAGGATCGACCGCCTGACCTTTCTCGCCGCAGACGAGGCGCGCCTGCTCAGCCAGATTCAGGGCCGAACCTATGCGTATATCTTTGGCCTGGTCGAGCGTTTTATCAGTGCCAAAATGCTCGATCAAGGTCGGGCCCATGTCTTTGACGATCAACTCGCACTCGAAGCGCTGGTGCGCTTTTCCAACGACGAGATCAAGCACCAGGAGCTGTTCCGGCGCATTGAGACGATGATTGGTACGCAATTGCCAGCAGGATATCGTCAAGTTGCCGATCCAAACGATGTGGCGCGCGCGGTACTGGCGGCCAGCACCTGGTCGGTGTTGGCGCTGACCTGTCATATCGAGCTGTTTGTTCAGACGCACTACGTGCAAAGCATCGCCCCGCGCGAGGAGTTGTGCCCACTCTTCAAGGATGTCTTCAAATTTCACTGGAAGGATGAAAGCCGGCACGTCGTACTCGATGAACTCGAGTGGGAGGCGGAGCACGCGAAACTCTCGCCAACCGAGCGCGACCAGGCAGTGAACGATCTGATTGCGCTGGTGGCGGCCGTCGACGCAATCCTGCAGGCACAATCGGCATCCGATGCCGACTACTTCATTCGAAATGTTTCACCATCGTTCAGTGTCGATGAGACAGCGCAAATCAAAGCCTCCGTGCTGAGCGCCTACCGCTGGCAATACATTATCTCGGGCGTGCAGCATCCACACTTTGGCCGGCTGCTGACGCGCATGACAACGCCAGCACAGATGTCCAGGATTCAGACCGCACTGGCACCCATCATGAGCAATTGATCGACAGGGGCCGGCCGACCGCGCGTCGGCCGCGCGGCTGTGGGATGACGTGCTGAAAATGATTGATTGAGGATGGCAGCCATGACGATTCCGATGTGGATGCTGCTTGGATTTGCGACCTGGACTTTACTGCTGTTGATGGCAACCGTCGGGGTGTATCGCTGGGTCGGTATCTTGTTCTCAAATGTTCCGATTGCCTCTTTCCGAAGCGATCAGCTCGAAGGCGAGGATTGGTATCGGCGTGGGACAAGAGCACACGCGAACTGTGTGGAAAATCTGCCTGTCTTTGGCGCCATCGTGTGGGTGATTTCAGCCCTTGGTGTCGACGGCCCCGCAGTGAGCTACTTGTCGACAATCGTCCTGATCGCTCGCGTGTGCCAGTCTCTGGTTCATGTATGCCATGTGCAAACCGATACGTTCGTGGCGGTTCGGTTTACCTTCTTTTGCGTGCAGTTGGTCTGTTTTCTCGCACTCATTGTTATAGCCGCTTGTTACGGCGTATGAAGACTCAAACCAGGGGCGATTTTTTCGTACAAACCCTGGACCGTGCTCACGCCAGCAGCTCGGTGATCCACCGGGCCTGCCGGACGACGTCTTGCACCTTCTCCTCGGGAACGGCCTGCCGCGCACGGGCGAACTGGGTCAGGGTCTTCTGCTTCTCGCGCAGTATGCGCTGCCACTTGATCAGGAACGCCGGGCTGCGTGCCTGCATCTGCAGCGGGCCGAAGTACAACTCCTCGGCGGTGTACATCACCGGCCCGGCGCGCTCGGCGACGATGATCTCGTAGTCGAAGCGATTTTCCCGCAGCAGTTCCTCGCAGAGGATGCAGTAGCCATTTTCCATCAGCCATTGGCGCAGTGGCTGCTCGCCGCCGTTGGGCTGCAGAATCAGGCGCTCCTGGCCGCTCAGGCGCGCCTTGCCGCTGTCGAGGATGTCGCGGATCGTCTCGCCGCCCATGCCGCAGATGGTGATCGCCGTGACCCCGTCTCCCGGCTCGATCGCCGCCAGACCATTGGCCAGGCGCACGATGATCCGCTGGTCCAGGCCGTTTTCGCGCACGGTGCGTTCGGCCGAGTGGAACGGCGTCAATGCCACCTCGCCGGCCACCGCCGCCGCGATAGCGCCACGGCGCATCAACGCCACCGGCAGGTAGCCGTGATCCGAGCCGATATCGGCCAGGCGAGCACCTGCTGGCACATGCGCCGCCACGCGCTCCAGGCGCTGGGACAATGTCTGTTCGTTCAACTGCAGTTCCTTTTCACCACGAATGTCCGGCACCTTTGGCCGGATCGGGGCGCGATTCTGTCGGGTAACGCCGTGCATTTCAAATTCCTGCGACCAGGGCCATGGCTCGACCTGAATCCTGAGCTGTTGCGCTATGAGGTCGGCTTTCATGCGGCCGTCAGGCATTCAGCACGTCAGCGCGATTTGGTCAGTGCTTTTCTGACTGAGTTGATCGACATTTTCGGGGCCGTGTAAGCGTCAACGGGGGCAAGCGCCTCGCCAGTTTCAGATCCGGATTTCGCTGGTCGGCAGGACGTCGATCCGCGCCACGGGTCCCGTCAAGTGCGCCAGGTCTGCGTTGTGCTCGGCGATGATCTCTTCGGCGGCGAGGTTGCCGTTGTCGACAGTCGAATGCGCATCGGCGGCGAGCACTACGTCATAGCCCAGGTTCAGGGCCTGGCGGACAGTGGCGTTGACGCAATAGTCGGTTTGCAGCCCGCAGATGATCAGGCGGTCGGTGCCCAAATCCTGCAATTGGGCTTGCAAGTGGGTCCGGTAGAACGAGTCTCTATTGGTTTTTCGCACGCGAAGGTCTTGCGGCGAAGTCTTCAGGCCTTCGGCCAGTTGCCAGCCTTCGGAACCGTGTTGCAGCATGTCGCCCTTTTCTTCGTGCTGGATGAGGATGACCGGGATGCCTGCTTCGCGAGCCTTGACACTGAGGTCGTTGATGTTCTCGATAACGCGCTTGATCTCAAAACATGCGTACTCGCCAGTGCACAGGGCTTGCTGGACATCGATGATCAGCAGTGCGGTAGCCATGGTCCCGTCCTTGAAAAGTCAGTGGATCAGGGGACGAAAATAGATCCGTCCCCTTTTAAAAACAACCCTCAATAACCGAGCGATAACCCGGTATTACGACGCGGATCGTTCGCCCCATAGAAGCGGTTTTTGCCCACCGGTTTGCCTTCCAGGGAAGGCGCGCCGACCAGAATCGCCGCCAAATGGTTGGCGTCCTGTGGCCCGGCAAACTTGTGCCCCCAACTTTCGAGCATCTTCACCGTATCGGGGCTGGTAGTGAAGGTCTCAAGGTTGGTCTCTTCCGGCAACCATTGCTGGTGGAAACGCGGTGCATCGACCGCTTCCTGGATGTTCATGCCGTAGTCGATCACGTTGAGCATAGTCAGTAAGGTCGCAGTGATGATGCGACTGCCACCGGGGGTGCCGACGACCATCACCACTTTGCCGTCCTTGGTGACAATGGTCGGGCTCATGGACGACAGCGGTGCCTTGCCGGGAGCGATGGCGTTGGCCTCCCCTTGCACCAGACCGTACAAGTTCGGTACGCCGATTTTCGAGGTGAAGTCATCCATTTCGTCGTTGAGGATGACCCCGGTTTTGCTGGCCATGACGCCGGCGCCGAACCAGTCGTTCAAGGTGTAGGTCACCGACACCGCGTTGCCCCATTTGTCGACGATGGAGTAATGAGTTGTGTTGCTGCCTTCATGGGGCGCTACGCCGGGTTTGAGCTCGCGGGACACACCGGCCTTCTGCGGGTCGATGGCGGTGCGAATTTTGGTGGCGTAGTTTTTATCCAGCAGATGGGCAATCGGGTTCTTCACGAAATCCGGGTCGCCCAGGTAGCTGTTGCGGTCCACGTAGGCATGACGCATCGCTTCGATCTGGTAGTGCATGCTCTGGGCCGAATGATAGCCCAGGTCTTTCATCGGATAGCCTTCGAGAATGTTCATGATCTCGCAAATCACCACGCCGCCGGAGCTGGGCGGAGGTGCCGAGACCACATGGTAGCCGCGGTAATCGCATTCAATCGGGGCCAGTTCGCGGGTCTTGTATTTGTCGAGGTCGGCCTGGGTGATGATGCCTTTGTTGGCCTGGCTGGCGGTGACGATGGCATCGGCCACCCAGCCTTTATAGAAGCCGTCGGCGCCGTTCTGGGAGATTTCCCGCAGGGTCTTGCCGAGGTCTTTTTGCACCAGTTTCTGGCCGACCTGCATCGGCTCGCCGTTGCTCAGGAAGATCGCACCGGAATCCTTGATGTCCTTCTTGAACACGTCAGTGGCGATTTCCAGCAACTCGACATCGCCCTGCTCCAGCACAAAGCCGTCTTCGGCGAGCTTGATGGCCGGGGTGATCACTTCCTTGCGCGGTTTGGTGCCGTATTTCTTCAGCGCCAGTTCCATGCCGGACACGGTGCCCGGTACGCCAACGGCCAGATGGCCACGGGTGCTCAGGTCAGGGACGACGTTGCCCTCCTTGTCGAGGTACATGTCGGCGGTGGCGGCCAGCGGTGCTTTTTCACGGAAGTCGAGGAAGGTCTTGCGCCCGTCCGCCAACTGAATGGTCATGAAACCGCCGCCACCCAGGTTGCCCGCTGCGGGATAAACCACCGCCAGCGCGTAACCGACCGCTACCGCGGCATCGACGGCATTGCCGCCGTTCTTGAGTACATCGACGCCCACATGACTGGCCAGATGCTGCGCGGTGACGACCATGCCGTTTTCGGCCGCGACCGGCGCCACGGAGGCCGCGTAAGCACTGAGGCAGCTGAGCGCCAATGAGGTCGCAATCAGCGATTTGGCAAAAGGTTCGAACTTCATGAGTCGGTCTCTTCTTTTTTTAAGTAGGAAAACGCTTCAAGAGCAGTACGCAGTATGGCTGGGATTGCGTATTGCGCCTCCCCGTCGAGGCAGTATGCTTGCCCTCAGTTCAGCACTTTTGCGGAGTCCGCCAGCATGACTTACACCTGCACCACCCTGGCGTCCCCGGTCGGCGAGCTGAAGCTGGTCGCGAATGGCTCACGACTGACCGCCATCCTCTGGGAAAACGACAAACCGGGGCGGGTGCGACTTGGACCGATGAGCGAGGCGCCGGATAATCCGATCCTGATGCGCACCGTTCAGCAACTGCGGGAATACTTTGCTGGCACGCGCACTCGTTTTGAACTGGACCTGGATTTTGTCGGCACGGAATTTCAGAAGCAGGTCTGGGCGGCGTTGCTGACCATTCCGTTTGGCGAGACCCGCAGCTATAGCGAGATTGCCCGACAGATCGGCAATCCCAATGCAGTGAGGGCGGTGGGCGCGGCCAACGGCAAAAACCCGATATCGATTGTTGCGCCGTGTCATCGGGTGATTGGCGCTTCGGGTAAACTCACCGGGTTTGCCGGTGGTCTTGAGGCGAAGGAGCAGCTGCTGACGCTGGAAGGATGCGAATGGTCAGGTGCCGGCAGGACGGGCGATTTGTTCTGATCAGCCGCAACGCGATCTGTAGCAGCTGTCGGACGCAGCCTCGCAGGCTCGACAGCTGCTACATGGATTAGCCCGCGACGAAGATGTTTTTCATCGCCGCATACTGCAGCAGCATGATGGTCTTCGCATCGCAGATCTCCCCGCGATAAAACGCCTCGAGCGCGTCATCGAACTTCCACTCCAGCACCTCCAGCTCCTCGGTCTCCTCCTCCAGCCCGCCGCCCTCGCTGACCTTCGAAGCGGCATCGTACTCAGCGATGAAGAAGTGCAGCTTTTCGGTCACTGAGCCGGGGCTCATGTAGGCCTCGAACACCTTGTGCACGTGGTGCACGCGATAACCGGTTTCTTCCTCGGCTTCTTCGCGGATGCGCTCTTCAGGCGCGGCACCTTCGAGCAGCCCCGCCGCCACTTCGATCAGCAACCCATCGTGGCCGTTGACGAACACTGGCAACCGGAATTGCCGGGTCAGCACGACGGTTTTCTTTTCACGGTTGAACAGCAGAATCGCTGCGCCGTTGCCACGGTCATAGACCTCGCGGGTCTGGCGTTGCCATTCGCCGTTGTTGCGCTGGTAATCGAAGGTGATTTTCTTGAGCAGGTACCAGTCGTGGGACAACACCTGGGACTCGATGAGGTTGACCCGCTCGGCTGTGTTCGACATGACAATGCATCCCTTTTTTCGTCAGAAGGTTCACATGTTAGGCGAAAACGAAAGCCTGGCGCTAAGAAAGCTGAGCCTTGTATTCCTTCACATATTGCCCCGCCAGCGTCTCTTTCTGTTTGTCGTCGAGCAACTTGCCGGCCATCTGGAAAAACTTCTGCTCTTCCTCTTCCAGGTGGTGATTGACCTTCTCGGCGAGCTTCTTCGCGACCGCCAGCCAGGCCGGGCTGGACATCTCGGTCTCGTCCAGCTCCTCCATCATTTCGTCCATCTCATGATGTTCGGCAATCGCATGACGGCTGAGGTCGACGCCGTTATCGAACTCCATCAGCGGGATGTAGAAGTGGCGCTCTTCAGCGGTTTCGTGGGCCTGAAGTTCGGACTTGAGTTGCTTGTAAGCCTCGACCCGCTCGGGGGTGTCGCCGCTGGTCTGGATCAGCGCATCGGCGTAGGTGCGTTGGCGGTCGTGGCTTTCGCGCAAGGCTTCGAAAATATTCACGGATAGTCCTCATAGGCCGCGTTCTGGAATGACGCTGTTTAGGCTAGACATCTGCGCGCGAACGACGGTTCCACCTGAGAGCTGGAACAACGACCCGTTGCCGCGATAGGCTTGGAAATGTTTTCCACCCTGGCCATAAGGAAATAGCTGATGACCCTGCGAATCGAACGGTCGCAAAACCCCACGGATGAAGAGCGCCAGGCGATCCTGCTGCCATTGCGCGCCTATAACGCCGCAAAAGCCGGCGTATCGACTCAGGAGCCCGTTGCCTTGCTGGTGCGTGACGAAAGCGGCGAGATTCTCGGTGGGCTTCACGGTCGAGTGTTTTACCAATGGATGTACATCGACTTGCTGTCGGTACCGGAGCAAGCCCGGGGACAGGGCATGGGCACGAAGCTGATGCAGATGGCTGAAGACCTGGCACGGGAAAAGGAATGCATCGGAATCTGGCTCGACACCTTCGACTTCCAGGCGCCGGAGTTCTACAGGAAGCTCGGCTACAGCGAGTTAGGCCAGATCGCTGACTACCCGCCTGGCCACAAGCGCTTCTTTTTCCAGAAGCGCCTGATCAATAGCTGAACGACTTACAAACAGGTCGCCAACGCCGCCAGTCGGCGCTTGGCGACAAAGTCGTCATGCTGCGCGTAATAATTCAGCACGGTGGCGGAAGCGTCAGTTTTCACGTCCACAAAGGACTCCGCCGAGCGCGTGTAAACGGTAGTGCCGCCCTTCTCGCCAGGCTGCAAATACGCGCCCGCATCGACACCGAACACCGCCTCATCCTGCCAGGAAAACTGCACACACTGGGCGACGACTTTTTCCGGTTTGTCCGACGTCAGGGTTTTGTACGGGGTTCCAGTGCGGGCGTCGTTCATCGCCGAGCCCGCGCATCCCGCCAGCAACGTTACGGCCAGCGCCACCATCAGAATTCGCATTGCGTTCGCTCATCAAGAAAAAGCGGACTGTATCACCGCGGCACGGCGTATCGTTCTGCTTTACTTCATTTATACCGCGACACCGAGTGACGATTCGCGCACCCTGTCGCGCCATTAACTCCGCATCGCCCGTTTTCCGGGCTTATTTTCTGGAAAGGTCATGACACCCAACGCCGAATATTACAAACCAACCGCTGAATATGCCGACAAGCTGATCAGCCAGATCGGTCAGACGCCGTCCTGGATTGCCAAGCGAATTGGCGTTACCGACAAGCGGATTCGTTACATCCTCGACGGCGAAAGAACCGTCAAAGGTGAAACCACGCCGATTCAAATGACGTATCCCGAGCAGTTTGCCCTCGAATGCCTGGCAGCAGCGGCCAAGGCCAGCAAGAAGCAGTCTTCGTAACCCAGCCTCAAGGAGCGACCATGGCGGCAACCGAACAGCAACACGAGCAAGCTCTGAAGAAGTTTCTCGATGAGCGCCCTGAACTGCGCGTCGAACTCGACAACCTCAACCCGCTGTTGGCTCAGGCCAAGGGCGAGACCGCGGCGCAGTACCGCGAGGAGCGCTTGCATGAAGCCTTCGAAGCCGAGGCCGAGCGCCTGGGATTGTTTGCTTGGGAGCTGACGCTGCAACTGACCGCCGCGACGCCCGAGGACTATCAGGCACAGCGCCTGGAGGTGCACAAGGAAGTGGCCGAGATGGCCGGCATGGACTGGCTGGAGTATTGCGAGTTATATGGATTAAGTAAGTGACCATAACGGTCGCTGCCTGAGGACGACCTTCGCTGATGTTGCCATCCCTCTCAACTGATCGCGCCAGTCCAGGCCATCTGCATACCCGCAAATGGCGCGGACGCATTGGCATGTCGCTGGTGGCCAGCCTGTCGGTACTCGCGGGCATGACCGACGCCATCGGCTTCATGGCCAGCGGTGATTTCGTCTCGTTCATGAGCGGCAACACCACCCGCCTCGCCGTCGCCATCAGCGATGGCGATCTGGGCCTGACCTTGCGCCTGGTGATCCTCGTCGGCACCTTCATCGTCGGCAACGCCTTGGGGATTGTCGTCAGCCGCCTCGGCGGTCGCCGGGCGCTGCCCTTGCTCCTGTGCATCGCCACGCTGCTCTGCGGCGCCGCTGCCTGGCCCTATGATGAACAACTACCAGCGCTGCTGGCCGCGATCATCGCCATGGGCATGCTCAATGCCGCCGTAGAAGAAGTGAACGGTCTCCCGGTCGGCCTGACCTACGTCACCGGCGCCCTGTCGCGCTTCGGCCGGGGGCTGGGACGCTGGATGCTCGGCGAACGGCGCGACGGTTGGCGGGTGCAACTGATCCCCTGGACCGGAATGTTTGCCGGCGCGGTACTCGGCGCCGTACTGGAACATCATTTGGGGCTCAGGGCGTTATTTGTCAGCGGACTGCTGGCCGGCGCGGTCGGGTTGCTGTCGCTGAAAATCCCGCGGCGCTGGCAGTTGGGGTATATGCCACGCTGATCTCGACTGATCGTTCCCACGCTCTGCGTGGTAATGCCTCACCGGACGCTCTGCGTCCGCTTGGGACGCGGAGCGTCCCGGGCTGCATTCCCACGCGGAGCGTGGGAACGATCGAACTGGGTGCACCTGACACATCACCTCGCGGCAAAGCCCTTCGCCGCCCCGGCGATAAAGCTTTATCATGGCCGCAGTTTTACTGATCGAGTCCGTTATGAAGTTCGCCATCGCGCTGTTTTCCGCTGCCCATGCGCCCTCCTCGCGCCGCGCCCTGCTGTTCGCCCAGGCTGCGCTGGCCGGTGGGCATGAGATTGTCCGGCTGTTTTTCTATCAGGACGGCGTCTACAACGCCTCCGGCAGCGTGGTCACGCCGCAGGATGAGCAGGACTTGCCCAAGCAATGGCGCAATTTCGTCACCGAGCATCAACTAGACGGCGTCGTATGCATCGCCGCCGCCCTGCGTCGTGGCGTGTTGAACGAAGAAGAAGCCGGGCGCTATCAACGTGAAGCCGTTGCGGTGGGCGCGCCGTGGGAACTGTCTGGTCTGGGCCAGCTGCATGACGCGGTGCAGGATGCTGACCGCCTGATCTGTTTCGGAGGCGCGTGAGATGGCTAAATCCTTGCTGATTATCAGCCGTCAGGCGCCTTGGTCCGGGCCGAGTGCGCGGGAAGCGCTGGACATCGTGCTGGCCGGCGGTGCTTTCGACCTACCGATCGGCCTTCTGTTTCTCGATGACGGGGTGTTCCAGCTCGCCGCGAAACAGGATGCCAAGGCCCTCCAGCAGAAAGACCTGAGCGCCAACCTGCAAGCCTTGCCGATGTTCGGTGTCGACGACCTGTTCGTCTGTGGCGAAAGCGTTGCGGAACGGGGTCTGAACCCGGCCGGCTTGTCGCTGGAAGAAGCTCAAGTGCTGGCAGCCCACGAAATCACCGCACTTATTGACCGTTACGACCAGGTGATCACCCTCTGATGTCGACTTTGCATGTGTTGTCTCATTCCCCGTTCGGCGACGATCGCCTGACCAGTTGCCTGCGCTTGATGGGCGCTGACGATGCGTTGCTGCTGACTGGCGACGCGGTTTATGCGTTGCAACCAGGCACCGCGCCGTTCAATGCGCTGAACGCCCGCACTCTGAAACTGTTCGTACTGGCCGAAGACGCCCAGGCCCGCGCGCTGGAGATTCCTGTCACGGTCAAGGCCATCGATTACCCGGCCTTTGTCGAGCTGTCGATTCACTACGACAAGGTCAACAGTTGGCTATGAACTCCCTGACGGTCGGCGCACGCGCCATCGAGTTGGACAAGGACGGTTTCCTGGTAGAACTGAGCGACTGGTCCTGCGACGTGGCCAGCGCCCTGGCCGCCGCCGAAGACATCGAGTTGAGCCCCGAACACTGGGAAATCCTCGAACTGCTGCGCAGTTTCTATGCCGAATTCCACTTATCGCCGGCCACTCGTCCGCTGATCAAGTACACCGCGCTGAAGCTGGGCCCGGACAAGGGCAACAGCCTGCACCTGAACCGACTGTTCAAAGGCACCCCTGCCAAACTCGCCGCGAAACTGGCGGGCCTGCCCAAACCGACGAATTGCTTATGACCGACTACCCAGCGCTGACCCTCGAAACACCCGCCGAACACCCATTCGCCCAGTTCGTGCGCATCCTAGGCAAAGGCAAACGCGGCGCCCGCGACCTGACCCGCGAAGAAGCCCGCGAAGCGATGGGCATGGTGCTCGACCACAAGGTCGAAGACACCCAACTCGGCGCATTCCTGATGCTGCTGCGGCACAAGGAAGAAAGCGCTGAGGAAATGGCGGGGTTCACCGAAGCCTTGCGCGAACGTTTGCAGACACCGGCATTAAAGGCGGATCTGGACTGGCCAACCTACGCCGGCAAGAAACGTCATCTGCCTTGGTATCTGCTGGCGGCCAAGTGCCTGGCGCAGAACGGCGTGCGCATTTTCATGCACGGCGGCGGCGCGCACACGGCGGGTCGGCTCTACAGCGAACAATTGCTGGATGAGTTGAAGATTCCGTTGTGCCGCGACTGGCAGCAGGTGGGTGTGGCGCTCGATAACGGCGGTCTGGCCTTCATGCCGCTGGTGGATTGGGCGCCGCAGCTGCAACGAATGATCGACCTGCGCAATACATTGGGCCTGCGCTCGCCGATCCATTCCCTGACGCGGATTCTCAATCCGTTGGGCGCTCGCTGTGGCCTGCAAAGCATTTTCCATCCCGGTTACCAGGCTGTGCATCGCGATGCCAGCGGTTTGCTCGGCGATACCGCGATCGTGGTGAAAGGCGATGGCGGCGAGATCGAGATCAACCCGGACGCCGACAGTCACTTGTACGGCACCACTGGCGGCGAAAGCTGGGACGAGGAATGGCCGCAGCTGTCGGCTCAACGGCACGTCAAACCGGCCACCCTCGATCCCGAGCATTTAAAAGCCGTGTGGCGTGGCGACGTGGTCGACAGCTACCCGCAAATGGCACTGATTTCGACCATGGCCCTGGCCTTGCGCGGCCTCGGCCAAACCCGCGAACACGCCTTCGAAACCGCCCAGCAGTATTGGGACGCTCGGGACAAATCGATTTAACCGATCATAAGCGCCCAACCTTTGCGCTTTTTTATCGAACCGATGCGAATAGACTCCTCTCCAACGCTTATTGGTTGAGGAGTCTTGAACATGGGTTTGTTAGTTGAAGGTCGCTGGCATGACCAGTGGTACGAAAGCGGCAAGGACGGCGCGTTCCAGCGTGAACAGGCGCAGCGTCGTAACTGGCTGACCGCCGACGGCAAGCCTGGTCCGACCGGTGTCGGTGGCTTTGCGGCCGAGGCCGGTCGTTATCACCTCTACGTGTCCCTCGCCTGCCCATGGGCTCACCGCACGCTGATCCTGCGCAAACTCAAAGGCCTCGAAAGCCTCATCGACGTGTCGGTGGTCAGTTGGCTGATGCTGGAAAACGGCTGGACCTTCGATCAGAACCTCGGATCGACCGGGGACAAGCTCGACCACTTCAATTTCATGCACCAGCGCTACACCGCCGATACCGCCGACTACACCGGCCGCGTCACCGTGCCGGTGCTCTGGGACAAACAGCAAAAACGCATCGTCAACAATGAATCGGCGGAGATCATCCGCATGTTCAATGGCGCCTTCGATGACTTGACGGGTAATGACCTGGATTTCTACCCGGCGCCGCTGCGGGGTGAGATCGACGCGCTGAACGAACGGATTTATCCGGCGGTGAACAATGGCGTGTACCGCGCAGGGTTTGCCACGTCGCAGAAGGCTTATGAAGAGGCGTTCGACGGGTTGTTCGAGGAGCTTGATCGGCTGGAACAGCTGTTGGGCGCCAATCGTTACCTGACCGGCGAATACCTGACTGAAGCTGATATTCGGCTGTTCACCACGTTGATTCGCTTTGACGCGGTGTATTACGGGCACTTCAAGTGCAACCTGCGGCGGATCGCCGATTATCCGAACCTGTCGAACTGGCTACGAGAGATTTATCAGTGGCCGGGGATTGCCGAGACGGTGGATTTCGAGCACATCAAGAATCACTACTATGGCAGCCACAAAACCATCAATCCGACGGGGGTTGTGCCTAAAGGGCCTGCGCAGGAATTCACAGCGCCGCATGATCGCGAGCGGTTGAGCGGGAAAGGGGTATGGCGCAAGAACCAGGTTTGACCCTAAGCATTTGGTGGTTTTGAAGGCCCCTTCGCGAGCAAGCCCGCTCCCACCTTTAACCGTATTTCTCAGATAGAACACGGTCAAATGTGGGAGCGGGCTTGCTCGCGAAGGAGGCGACGCGGTCCCTAGACTTGCGCCTGAGCGCCCTCGAACCACGCCAGTTTCTCGCGCAATTGCACCACTTCCCCAACGATCACCAGCGTCGGCGCATGCACCTCATGCTCCGCCACCAGACTTGGCAAATCCGCCAAGGTGCCGGTAAACACCCGCTGATTGACGGTGGTGCCCTGCTGGATCAACGCCGCTGGCGTATCCGCTGCGCGACCATGCTTGATCAACTGCTCGCAGATGATCGGCAAGCCCACCAGCCCCATATAGAACACCAGGGTTTGCGCCGGCGCGACCAGGTCGGCCCACGGCAAATCGGTGGAACCGTCCTTGAGGTGCCCGGTGACAAAACGCACAGACTGCGCGTAATCACGGTGAGTCAGCGGAATCCCGGCATACGCCGCGCAACCGCTGGCCGCGGTGATACCCGGCACGACCTGGAACGGGATTCCATGGGCTGCCAGTTCTTCGATCTCTTCACCGCCGCGACCGAAGATAAACGGATCACCGCCCTTCAACCGTACGACCCGCTTGCCTTGCTTGGCCAAATCCACCAATTGCTGGTTGATCTGATCTTGTGGCACGGCGTGATCGGCGCGACGCTTGCCGACGTAAACCCGCTCGGCATCGCGACGGCACAAATCCAGAATCGCAGGCGCCACCAAGCGGTCATACAGCACCACATCGGCTTGCTGCATCAGACGCAAGGCACGGAAGGTCAGCAGGTCGGGATCACCCGGGCCGGCGCCCACCAAATAGACTTCGCCCGTTGCCGTCGGTGCTTCACCGGCAATTTTCGCCAGCATCAAGCGCTCGGCTTCGGCGCCCTGCCCGGCCAGTTGCCGGTCGGCAATCGGGCCCTGGAACACATCTTCCCAGAACGCCCGACGCTGCTGAACATCCGGGAACAGGTGTTTGACCTGGCTGCGAAAACGCGCGGCCAGGCCGGCCAGTTGACCGTAGGTGGAAGGAATCCAGGTTTCCAGTTTGGCGCGGATCAACCGCGCCAGCACCGGCGCGTCGCCGCCGCTGGAGACCGCTACGATCAAAGGAGAACGGTCGACGATCGCCGGGAAGATCACGCTGCACAAGGCTGGCGCGTCCACCACATTGACCGGCACACAACGCCGATGGGCATCGGCGGAGACTTGTGCGTTCAGCGGTTCGTCGTCGGTGGCGGCAATGATCAGCCCGCAACCGTCCAGGTCTGCTTCAACGTAGCCTCGCACCAGACACTCGCCACCGCTGCCGGCAACCAGTTCGCGCAGTTGCGGTTCGATTTCAGGTGCGACCACCCGCAGCAGCGCACCGGCTTCGGCCAGCAGGCGGGATTTGCGCAAGGCAATCTCCCCCCCGCCGACGACCAAGACACGACTGCCGCGAAGGTTATGGAACAGCGGCAGATAGTCCATTTAGCCGATGACCTCTAGGCCACCCATGTACGGTTTCAGCACGTCCGGCACACGGATCGAACCGTCGGCCTGCTGGTAGTTTTCCAGCACCGCCACCAGGGTACGACCGACTGCCAGGCCGGAACCGTTCAGGGTATGCACCAGTTCAGGTTTGCCGGTTTCCGGGTTGCGGAAACGCGCTTGCATGCGACGGGCCTGGAAATCGCCGCAGTTGGAGCACGACGAAATCTCGCGGTATTTGTCCTGGCTCGGGATCCACACCTCCAGGTCGTAGGTCTTGACCGCGCTGAAGCCCATGTCGCCGGTGCACAGCGCTATAGTGCGATAAGGCAGCTCGAGCAATTGCAGGACTTTTTCGGCGTTGGCAGTCAGGCCTTCCAGCGCTTCCATCGAAGTCGACGGTTCAACGATCTGGACCATTTCAACCTTGTCGAACTGGTGCTGACGGATCATGCCGCGCGTATCGCGACCCGACGCACCGGCTTCACTGCGGAAGCACGGAGTGTGGGCGACGAACTTGATCGGCAACAGTTTCGAATCGACGATTTCGCCAGCGACGATATTGGTCAGCGACACTTCAGCGGTCGGGATCAAGTACAGATCGGCTTCGCCTTCGCGAGTGATCTTGAACAGGTCTTCTTCGAACTTCGGCAGCTGACCCGTGCCTTGCAGCGCCGGCGCTTGAACCAGATAAGGCGTGTAGGCCTCTTCGTAACCGTGTTCGCTGGTGTGCAGGTTGATCATGAACTGCGCCAGGGCGCGGTGCATACGAGCGATCGGGCCACGCAACAGGGCGAAACGGGCACCGGACAGCTTGGCGGCGGTTTCGAAGTCCAGCCAGCCGAACTTCTCGCCCAGGGCGACGTGGTCCTGAACCGGGAAATCGAACGCGGTCGGGGTGCCCCAGCGGCGCACTTCGACGTTGCCGTCTTCGTCATCACCGATCGGCACGGATTCGTGCGGCAGGTTCGGGATGCCGAGCAGGATCGAATCCAGATCAGTCTGGATCCCGTCCAGCTCGACTTTACCGGCGCTCAATTCGTTCGCCATGCGCTCGACGTCAGCCATCAGCGGTGCGATGTCTTCGCCGCGCTGCTTGGCCTGGCCGATGGATTTGGAGCGCGCATTACGGTCAGCCTGCAGTGCTTCGGTGCGGGTCTGGACGGTCTTGCGCTGTTCTTCCAGCGCTTCGATGCGCGCGACATCCAGCGTGTAGCCACGGGATGCCAGGCGGTCCGCTACGTCCTGAAGGTTGCTACGTAACAGTTTGGAATCGAGCATGTCGGTCTCTCGTTATCAAAGTTTGGTCAAGGACAGGCCAGCCCAGGTAGCGAGCAGCCCACCGAATACGCTGATGGCAGCATAGACAAAGGCCAGCGGCATTTGCCCGGTTTCCAGCAGACGCACCGTATCCAGTGAAAAAGATGAAAAAGTCGTCAGCCCCCCGAGGAAGCCGACCATCAACCCGGCGCGCACCTCAATCGGCACCTCCGGGCGTACTAAAAACAGACCGTATAGAACGCCGATCAGCAAACAGCCGACGATATTAACGGCCAGCGTCGCGGTATAGAAGTGCCGCGGCCAATTAGCGTTGATCCAGTTACCGGTGGCAAAGCGCAAAAGCGTTCCGGCGATACCGCCCACAGAAACGGCAACGATCAAAGGAATCACTATTTTCTCCGCTGCCGAGGGCTGAGACGGTCAAGTTGCGCGAGGTGATTGAGCTTCTCGCCGATCTTCAGCTCCAGGCCGCGTGGCACCGGCTGATAGAACGGTTGTGGCTCGAGTTCTTCCGGGAAATAGTCTTCGCCAGCGGCGTAAGCGTCCGGTTCATCGTGGGCGTAACGGTATTCATCGCCGTAACCCAGTTGTTTCATCAATTTGGTCGGCGCGTTGCGCAGGTGCAGCGGCACTTCCAGCGAACCGTGTTCGGTGGCGCTGCGCATGGCGGCTTTGAAACCCATGTACACCGCATTGCTTTTCGGCGCGCAGGCCAGATAGGTGATGGCCTGAGCCACCGCCAATTCGCCTTCCGGGCTGCCGAGGCGCTCCTGCACTTCCCACGCCGCCAGGCACAGGCTCAAAGCGCGCGGGTCGGCGTTGCCGATGTCTTCGCTGGCCATACGCACCACGCGCCGGGCCAGGTACAACGGATCGCAACCGCCGTCGATCATCCGTGCAAACCAATACAGCGCACCATCGGGGTTGGAGCCGCGCACGGATTTATGCAGCGCAGAGATCTGGTCGTAAAACGCTTCACCGCCCTTGTCGAAACGCCGGCGGGTATCACCGAGCAGGCTTTGCAGCAGGTCGACGCCGATCTCGCTGCTGTCTTCAGCCAGGTCCGAGGCGTTTTCCAGCAGGTTGAGCAGACGCCGGCCATCGCCATCGGCGGCCGACAGCAGCATCTGGAAGCCTTCATCGCTGAGGGTCAGTTGCCGCGTCCCCAGCCCGCGTTCTTCGGTGAGTGCGCGATGCACCAACTTGCGCAGGGCCGCTTCGTCGAGGCTTTTGAGCACGTAGACGCGGGCCCGGGAGAGCAGCGCGTTGTTGAGTTCAAACGAAGGGTTTTCAGTGGTTGCGCCGATGAAAATCAGCGTGCCGTCTTCGACGTACGGCAGGAACGCATCCTGCTGGGACTTGTTGAAGCGATGCACTTCATCGACGAACAGGATGGTCCGCTTGCCGTACTGCCCGGCCTGCTGCTTGGCGATTTCCACCGCCTGACGGATTTCCTTTACGCCGGCCAGTACCGCCGAAACCGTTTCGAAGTGCGCATCCGAGACTTCCGCCAGCAGCCGCGCCAGGGTGGTTTTGCCCACACCCGGCGGGCCCCAGAAAATCATCGAGTGCAGGGCACCCTGCTCCAGCGCTTCGCGCAAAGGCTTGCCGCGAGCGAGCACGTGTTCCTGACCGACGTACTCGTCCAGATTGGCCGCACGCAGGCGTGCTGCCAAAGGTTGAGCGATCGGGGCACTGCGAAACAGGTCCATCACTACTTATGAAACCTCACTGGTCCTGATGCCGATCAATAAAGTATGAACACATCGGTTCCTGTGGGAGCGGGCTTGCTCCGGGCGGCGTTCCGACGAATGCCGTGTGTCAGACAACATTGATGGCGACTGACACGCCCTCTTCGCGAGCAAGCCCGCTCCCACAGGTACGGCGTTTTATTCCTGGATCACGTCGGCACCCTTAGGGATGTCGAACTTGAACTTGGACGCCGGGATCGGTTCGTTGGCTTTCACGCCGGTGAACAGGATGTTGGTGCGCTGACCGACGCTGTCGATCATCTGCATGTCATTGACCAGGCCGTTACGGAACGACAGACGCAGGCTGTCGAACAGGGTGTCCTTGGTTTTCGGCTTCAAGGTGAAGTCGATCACGCCACCGGCTTCCTTGGCGCTGATGTCGAAGCTCTGGCTGATCTTGGACACGTCACCGGACAGCAGCAACGCCGGGGTCTGGGTCAGGCGCTGATCGAGGTTCTTGATGGTGGCCTGCTCCAGGTCCGGATCCCACAACGTCACCTTTTTGCCGTCGGAGACCATCGTTTGTTCGGCCGGCGCGTTGGTGTGCCAGTAAAACAAGCCCGGACGCTGCAAGGACATTTCACCCGCGGTTTCCTGCAATTGGGTGCCGCTGCCGTCGAGGGTCAGCTGGGAGAAACGCGCGGTCAGGGTCTGGGATTTTTCCAGCAGTTGGGTCAGACGTGCCACGTCCTTGTCATCGGCGTGGGCCGAGAGCGTGGTCAAAGCCAAAACCGGCAGCAACAGCATGCGGATAAGACGCATGGGAGTCCTCATAACATTCGTGGGGGTGCGATGGCGCGTCATTACGCCACCGCGTTTCAATCAATTCAGTCGCGTACCGGCCCCGGAGCCAGGACTTCACGCGAACCGTTGGTGTTCATGGACGTCACGACCCCGGCCATTTCCATGGCCTCGATCATGCGTGCGGCGCGGTTGTAGCCGATTTTCAGCTTACGCTGAACCGCAGAGATGGACGCACGACGGCTTTCCAGTACGAACTGCACCGCTTCGTCGTAGAGCGCATCGGATTCACTGTCTTCGTCGCCACCACTGCCGCCTTCAAAGCCACTACCCGGCTCTTCGACACCGGCGAGAATCTCGTCGTTGTATTCCGGCGCACCGCGCAGTTTCCAGGCTTCGACCACCCGGTGAACCTCATCATCGGACACAAAAGCACCGTGGACACGAATCGGCAGACTGGTGCCCGGCGGCATGTAAAGCATGTCACCGTGACCCAGCAGTTGTTCGGCACCGCCCTGGTCGATGATGGTCCGGGAGTCGATCTTGCTCGACACCTGGAACGCCATACGCGTTGGAATGTTCGCCTTGATCAGACCGGTGATCACATCAACCGACGGCCGCTGGGTCGCGAGGATCAAGTGGATACCGGCCGCACGCGCCTTCTGGGCGATACGGGCGATCAGTTCTTCAACCTTCTTGCCGACGATCATCATCATGTCGGCGAATTCGTCCACCACCACGACAATCGTCGGCAGCTTGGTCAGCAGCGGCGCTTCGTCGTGAATGCTTTCGCGCTTGTACAACGGATCGGTCAACGGCGTACCGGCGTCCTGGGCTTCCTTGACCTTGGCATTGAAGCCCGACAGGTTACGCACGCCCATTTTCGCCATCAGTTTGTAACGACGCTCCATCTCCGCCACGCTCCAGCGCAGGGCGTTGGCGGCGTCCTTCATGTCGGTCACGACCGGGCACAACAGGTGCGGAATGCCTTCGTAGATCGACAGCTCAAGCATTTTCGGGTCGATCATGATCAGCTTGGCGTCTTCCGGGCCGGACTTGAACAGGATCGACAGGATCATCGCGTTCACGCCCACCGATTTACCGGAACCGGTCGTACCGGCTACCAGCAAGTGAGGCATTTTCGCCAGATCGGTGATGACCGGCTTGCCACCAATGTCGTGACCCAGGGCCAAGGTAACCGGCGACTTGAAGTTGTCGTACTCGGGGGTCGACAGCACTTCGGAGAAACGCACGATCTGGCGGTCTTCGTTAGGAATCTCGATACCGACGGTGGTCTTGCCGGGAATCACTTCCACCACGCGCACGCTGGTCACGGCCAGGGAACGTGCCAGGTCTTTCGCCAGATTGGAGATGCGGCTGACCTTGACGCCGGCCGCTGGCTGGATTTCGTAACGGGTAATCACCGGGCCCGGGTGAATCGAATCCACCGAGACTTCGACGCCGAATTCCTTGAGCTTGATTTCCAGCAAGTGGCCGACCGCAGCCAGCGACTCTGGGGAATAATTGAGTTGTTTCTTCTCTGCCGGGTCGAGAATCGAGATTGGCGGCAAGGTGCCTTCAACGGCGCTGTCGACGAACAACGGCGCCTGCTTCTCTTTTTCCACGCGCTTGCTGGGCGCCGATGGCTTGGGCGGCGCTGGGGCAATCACCGGCGGCACCTGCTTCTCACGCTCGGACATGTGTTTGCTCAGGGCCTGCTCACGCTCGATCAGGCGTTCCTTGACCTTGGCCTGCTCGCGTTTGTCGGTGACGGTCGGTGCCACCACGTGATGGACGCGGTCGTCGACTTCACGCAATTGGGCGACCAGTTGTTTGCGTTCGGTACGGGCGGCCCACCAGCGGTTGGCCGCGCCCTGGAACAATTCGAACAGGTCGAGGGTGATCTTGCCGGTGAGGTCCATCACTTTGAACCACGACAGGTCGGTGAACACCGTCAGGCCAAACAGGAACAACGCGATGAGCAACAGTGTACTGCCCTGGATATTCAGGGCGTTCCTGGCCAGATCACCGAGGCTTTCGCCCAAGGCGCCGCCAGCGCCGGCCGGCAGGCCGGTCGCGGCGTGGAAATGAATATGGGCCAGGGCCGCGCCCGAGAGCACCAGGAATACCAGGCCAATCAGGCGCCAGGAGAACAGCCAGCCGCTCCACTCCCACTGCTCGTGGCGTTGACGGAAGATTTGATAAGCCTTGATCGCCAGCAACAGCGGGAAGATGTAGGCGAAGTAACCCAACACCATGAACAGGATATCGGCGCTGTAGGAGCCGACCGGCCCGCCGAAGTTCTGCACATCGTCGATCTTGCTGTTATGGCTCCAGCCCGGATCGTCCTTGCCGTAGGTCAACAAGGCCATCATCAGGAACAGGCACAAGCCGCCGATGGCGATCAATGCACCTTCCTTGAGCCGGTAGTGCAATTGCTGGCGCCAGAGCGGAACGACTGTTTTTGGTGCTGCGGTGGATTTCTTCAAAACGCTTCTTTTCCTGCGCCTGTGGCGCGTCCATCTGTTGATTGACTATAAAAAACTGCCCAATCCAGGCAGGTAAAAAAGTTAACAGGCGTAACTGAGACTACTTTTAACACTACGCTCCGGTTTTTATAAACACGGCGCACGGCGCTTATTTTATTACAAACACTGTAACAGGCAGGCATTGTACGGGTTTGTTCGTCCGATGCCATGCTTGAAACCCAAGGTGTAGCATAGCCAACAGCACATAACGTGCGGTTCAATTTGAGCATGCATTCTCTTTTGTGACAAAGGCTTATGAGGTGTTTTTATGAGCGAAGCGAAGCATTCCCGCCTGATCATTCTGGGTTCCGGCCCTGCCGGTTACAGCGCAGCCGTTTATGCCGCTCGCGCCAACCTCAATCCCGTTGTCATCACCGGCATACAGGCAGGTGGCCAGCTCACCACCACCGTCGAAGTCGACAACTGGCCCGGTGATGTCGAAGGCCTCACCGGCCCGGTGCTGATGGAACGCATGCAAAAACACGCCGAGCGCTTTCATACAGAGATCGTTTACGACCACATCCACACCGCCAAGTTGCAGCAGCGCCCGTTCGAACTTATCGGCGACAGCGGCACTTACACCTGTGATGCGTTGATTATCGCCACCGGCGCCTCGGCGCAATACCTGGGACTGCCATCGGAAGAAACATTTGCTGGCAAAGGGGTGTCGGCCTGCGCGACGTGCGACGGTTTCTTCTACCGCAATCAGGTGGTCGCAGTCGTGGGTGGCGGCAACACCGCAGTTGAAGAAGCGTTGTACCTGTCGAACATCGCCAAGGAAGTTCACCTGATTCACCGGCGCGACAAGTTGCGCTCGGAGAAGATTCTTCAAGACAAGCTCTTCGAAAAAGCCGCCAAAGGTAATATCCGCCTGCACTGGAACCAGAATCTGGATGAAGTGCTGGGCGATGCCAGCGGTGTGACCGGTGCGCGCCTGCGGGACAGCCACACCGACGAAACCAGTGAATTGCCGCTGACCGGCGTGTTCATCGCCATCGGCCATAAACCCAACACCGACCTGTTCGAGGGTCAGCTGAAAATGCGTGACGGCTATCTGCTGGTCAAGGGCGGCAGCGAAGGCGACGCTACCAGCACCGAAATCCCGGGTGTGTTTGCCGCCGGTGACGTGGCCGATCACGTTTACCGCCAGGCCGTGACCTCTGCCGGGGCCGGCTGCATGGCCGCGCTGGACGCCGAGAAGTATCTCGACGACATTCCAGTCGTTTGACGGCACACTTCACGGTGGGCCCACCCGCCCGCCACCGCCCTCCCCCTTCTGCAAGCCCGGATGCCATGCTGACTTGGTTACAACGCAACACCCTGACCTTCCCGCCCCTGGAAAAAGCCATGCGCGATCCCAACGGGCTGTTGGCCGCGGGCGGGGATCTGTCCGCCGATCGTCTGATTCAGGCCTATCGCCACGGCTGTTTTCCGTGGTTCTCGGAAGGCCAACCGATTCTCTGGTGGTCGCCGAATCCGCGCACCGTACTGTTTCCCGACGAACTGCATGTCTCGCGCAGCCTGAACAAATTGCTGCGCCAACAACGTTATCAAGTGACCTTTGATCAGGATTTTGCCGCGGTCATCCGCGCTTGCGCCGCGCCTCGGGATTACGCCGACGGCACCTGGATTACAGAAGCCATGCAGAACGCCTATCTCGAGCTGCACAGGCGTGGCTACGCCCATTCGGTGGAAGTCTGGGACCAGGGAGAGCTGGTCGGCGGGCTCTATGGCCTGGCGATGGGTCAGCTGTTTTTCGGCGAATCCATGTTCAGCCGCGCCGACAACGCCTCGAAATATGGTTTTGCCACACTGGTCCGACATCTGAAAGACTCAGGCTTTGTGCTGATCGACTGCCAGATGCCTACCGACCATCTGCACAGCCTCGGCGCCCGAGCAATTCCTCGCCGCGAGTTTGCCGACTACCTTGCGCAGCATCTGGACCAACCCAGCCGCGCGACCTGGGTTTGCTGAGCGACTTTTGCGCGCGTGGCTTACACTTAATTCAAAAGCTTATCCCGAGGGTTGATCATGACCGAGTTGGCGCGTTTGAAGTTTTATGCCACTCAGCCCCACTCTTGCAGTTATCTGCCCGAGGAGCAGGCCACGACCTTGTTCCTCGACCCTAGTCAGCCCATGGATGTGCATGTCTATGCAGACCTGTCTGAAATGGGTTTCCGTCGTAGCGGCGATCATCTTTACCGGCCTCATTGCCAGAATTGCAATGCGTGCGTACCGGCGCGCATCCCTGTGGCGCAATTTTCGCCCAACCGCCAGCAGAAACGCATTTTCAAACGCAACGTCGACCTGCAGGTGCGCCCTTCCAGGCCGCAATTCAGCGAAGAGTATTTCGACCTTTATCAGCGGTATATCGAACAGCGTCACGCCGATGGTGATATGTACCCGCCGAGTCGCGATCAGTTTGCGACGTTCCTGGTACGTGACCTGCCGTTTTCCCGATTCTACGAATTCCGCCTCGAAGGACGACTGGTAGCGGTGGCCGTCACCGACTTGCTGCCGAACGGTCTGTCGGCCGTTTACACCTTCTACGAGCCCGCTGAAGAACGCCGCAGCCTGGGGCGTTATGCGATTCTCTGGCAAATCGCCGAGGCGCAGCGTCTGGGGCTGGAAGCCGTCTATCTGGGCTATTGGATCAAAAACTGCAAAAAGATGAGCTACAAGACTCAATATCGCCCTATCGAACTGCTGATTAATCAGCGCTGGGTCATCCTGAACTAGAGCAAGCCGTAAACCCCTTGGCTTAAACCCCATTTTTCGGGCACAATGCACGCCGCTTTTGCCTGGCGCAGTTGCACCGGGCCATTCATTGGACACCGAGGGCTTTACTGCATGTCGAAAGAAGACAGCTTCGAAATGGAAGGCACTGTCGTCGACACCCTGCCCAACACCATGTTTCGTGTGGAGTTGGAAAATGGGCACGTCGTAACCGCGCATATCTCCGGCAAGATGCGCAAGAACTACATTCGTATTCTTACCGGCGACAAAGTGCGCGTCGAGCTGACGCCCTATGACTTGAGCAAAGGGCGCATCACTTACCGCGCTCGCTAATCAAGTCAATACAAAACGCCCGGTTTATGCCGGGCGTTTTTGTGTGCGCGGGATTTACCAGCCGCAACAATGATCACCTGTGGGAGCGAGCTTGCTCGCGATAGCGGTGGATCAGCTTCCATCGATGTCGAATGTGCTGCCGTCATCGCGAGCAAGCTCGCTCCCACAGGGGATCGGTGTAGATCCGGCGGACAGCAAAAAGGCGCCTTTCGGCGCCTTTTGCTTTACAGCATCAACCGTCAGGCCATTTCAGCCGTGGTCTCGAAGTCGAAGGTCAGCTCGCCGTCCTTGAGATCGATGTGAACCACACCGCCATGGTCGGCCAGTTCGCCAAAGAGGATCTCTTCCGCCAGCGGACGCTTGATCTTGTCCTGAATCAAACGCGCCATTGGTCGAGCACCCATTGCCGTATCGTAGCCACCCGCTGCCAGCCAGCTGCGCGCCGCGTCCGTCACTTCCAGCTGCACGCGCTTGTCTTCCAGCTGCGCCTGAAGCTCGGTAAGGAATTTGTCCACCACGCTTTTGATGACCTCATGGCTGAGGCGACCAAACTGGATAATGGTGTCCAGACGGTTGCGGAACTCTGGCGTGAAGCTCTTCTTGATCACTTCCATCGCATCGGACGAGTGGTCCTGATGGGTGAAACCGATCGAAGCGCGAGCTGCCGTTTCGGCACCGGCGTTGGTCGTCATGATGACGATCACGTTACGGAAATCCGCCTTGCGCCCGTTGTTATCGGTCAGCGTACCGTGGTCCATCACCTGCAGCAGCAGGTTGAAGACTTCCGGATGCGCCTTCTCGATCTCATCGAGCAACAGCACGCAGTGAGGCTGCTTGGTGATGGCTTCGGTCAGCAGACCGCCCTGGTCGAACCCGACATAGCCTGGAGGCGCACCGATCAGACGCGATACGGTGTGGCGCTCCATGTACTCGGACATGTCGAAGCGAACCAGTTCGATGCCCAACGCCTTGGCCAGCTGACGCGCCGCTTCGGTTTTACCGACACCGGTAGGCCCCGCGAACAGGAACGAACCGACTGGCTTGTCAGGCGACTTGAGGCCGGCACGGGACAGTTTGATCGCAGTCGACAGTGAGTCGATCGCGGCATCCTGGCCAAATACCGTCAGCTTCAGGTCACGCTCAAGGTTACGCAGCAGCTCTTTGTCGGAGCTGGTGACATGCTTAGGCGGAATCCGCGCGATTTTCGCGACGATGTCCTCGACTTGAGGCACTTCGATGCGTTTCACGCGCTTCTCGATTGGCTGCAGACGCTGATAGGCGCCCGCCTCGTCGATGACGTCGATGGCTTTGTCCGGCATGTGCCGGTCATTGATGTAGCGCGAGGCCAGTTCAGCCGCCGCACGCAACGCTTCATCGCTGTATTCGATGTTGTGGTGCGCTTCGAAACGACCTTTCAGGCCGCGCAGGATGCCAATGGTGTCTTCCACCGAAGGCTCCGACACGTCGACCTTCTGGAAGCGCCGGGCCAATGCACGGTCCTTCTCGAAGATCCCGCGGAATTCCTGGAACGTGGTCGAACCGATGCAACGGATATCACCCGACGACAGCAGCGGCTTGAGCAGGTTCGAGGCGTCCATGACCCCACCGGACGCGGCACCCGCACCTATGATGGTGTGGATTTCGTCGATGAACAGGATCGCTTGCGGACGTTTTTTCAGCTCATTGAGCAACGCCTTGAAGCGCTTCTCGAAATCGCCGCGGTATTTGGTCCCGGCCAGCAAGGCCCCCAGATCGAGGGAATACACCACGCTGTTGGCCAGCAGGTCCGGCACCTGGTTGTCGACAATGCGTTTGGCCAGGCCTTCGGCAATCGCGGTTTTACCCACGCCCGCCTCGCCCACCAGCAACGGATTATTTTTGCGACGTCGCGCAAGGATCTGCGCAACGCGCTCGACTTCCAGCTCACGGCCTACCAATGGATCGATTCGACCCTGGCGCGCGAGTTCGTTGAGGTTGCTGGCATAAGCATCCAGAGGATTGCCTGAAGAAGAAGACTCACCGCCCTCGTCGTCCTGCATATCTTGTTCACCTTCAGAGTGATCGCCATGCCCCGGCACTTTGGAAATGCCGTGTGCGATGTAGTTGACGACATCGATGCGCGCAACGCTCTGCTGTTTCAGCAGGAACACTGCCTGACTCTCTTGCTCACTGAAGATCGCGACCAGTACGTTGGCGCCAGTCACTTCGCGTTTGCCCGAGCTCTGTACGTGAAAGACAGCACGTTGCAGAACACGCTGGAAGCCCAGGGTTGGCTGGGTCTCACGATCCTCGTCATGAACGGGGATCAATGGCGTGGTGGAGTCGATGAACTCCTGCAGATCGTGCTTGAGTTTGTCGAGGTTTGCGCCGCAGGCACGCAAAACGGTGGCGGCAGCCTCATTGTCCAATAGGGCCAGCAGGAGGTGCTCGACGGTCATGAATTCATGACGCTTCGAACGGGCCTCCTTGAAGGCAAGATTGAGGGTGACTTCGAGCTCGCGGTTTAACATAGCTTCACCTCATACCCAAGTGGTCGGCGATTAACCGTCCTTCTCGATTTCACAGAGTAGCGGATGCTGGCTTTCCCTGGCGTACTGGTTGACCTGCATGGCCTTAGTCTCGGCGATGTCGCGGGTAAACACTCCACATACTGCCCGTCCTTCTGTATGGACGGCCAACATGACCTTGGTCGCCAGCTCGCGATTCAGGTTAAAAAACACCTCGAGCACTTCGACGACGAAATCCATCGGTGTGTAGTCATCATTGAACAAAACCACCTTGTACATCGGCGGCGCCTGTAAAGCAGGCTTTGCCTCCTGAACAGCAATGCCTGCGGAATCGTCGTCGTGTGAATCAGGGTGGTCCTGATTGAATGTTAGTCGAATCTGGCTGATTGCATGCATGGAAAGAAAGGTTCGTCAGTTGTGCAAATACAGTGGTGGGGGCGGCTATGGACGATTTCAACTCCGACTGCCCGGTCACCTTGACTATCGGGAAAACGGTGTTACAACCAATAGAGCCCACAGTGGGTAAAAAAGGTCCGCGGAGTCAATCTTATTTCCAGGAAATGACTGCGGATGAACTGGATGATACTCCAGTGATGGAGTCTGTTGCAGAGGGATATGGGTATGTCAGTCGGTAAGGTGAAATGGTTCAACAATGCCAAGGGATTCGGTTTCATTAACACCGACGCCAGAGAAGGCCGTGACGAAGACGGTCATCTTATTGATTTCTTTGCACACTATTCGGCCATTGAAATGGAAGGATACAAGACTCTCAAGGCCGGGCAACTCGTAAGCTTCGAGATCGTCCAGGGACCCAAAGGGCTGCACGCAGTCAAGATTGGGACTGCCACGACCGAGAACGAACAGGCCACACCTACCACCCAACAGGAAACAGCGTCGAGTTGACGCAACCCGTCATCCAGTCATAAAAAAACCGCCCGAAGGCGGTTTTTTTAATGCCTATTCGCTTACATATGCGAAATCAGCGCATCACCAAACGCAGACGAAGACAGCAGTTTCGCGCCTTCCATCAAACGGTGGAAGTCATAGGTCACGGTCTTGGCGGAAATCGCGCCGTTGGTGCCCTTGATGATCAGATCAGCCGCTTCGGTCCAGCCCATGTGGCGCAGCATCATCTCTGCGGACAGAATCAGGGAACCCGGGTTGACCTGATCCTTGCCAGCGTACTTCGGCGCAGTACCGTGGGTCGCTTCGAACATCGCAATGGTGTCAGACAGGTTGGCACCCGGCGCGATACCGATACCGCCCACTTCCGCCGCCAGGGCGTCGGAGAGGTAGTCGCCATTCAGGTTCAAGGTCGCGATCACATCGTATTCGGCCGGGCGCAGCAGGATCTGCTGGAGCATGGCGTCGGCGATGGCATCTTTGACGATAACGTTCTTGCCGGTTTTCGGGTTTTTGAACTGCATCCACGGACCGCCATCAAGCAGGGTCGCGCCGAACTCTTCAGCTGCCACTTCGTAGGCCCATTCCTTGAAGGCACCTTCGGTGAACTTCATGATGTTGCCTTTGTGCACGATGGTCAGCGAGTCACGGTCGTTGTCGACCACATACTGCAGCGCTTTTCGCGCCAGACGCTTGGTGCCTTGCAGCGAAACCGGCTTGATGCCGATACCGCAGTTTTCGTCGAAACGGATCTTGGTGACGCCCATTTCATCTTTAAGAAACTTGATGACCTTGGTCGCTTCCGGCGAACCGGCTTTCCACTCGATACCGGCGTAGATGTCTTCCGAGTTCTCACGGAAGATCGTCATGTCGACGTCGCCTGGCTTCTTGACCGGGCTAGGCACGCCTTCGAACCAACGCACAGGGCGCAGGCAGACATAAAGGTCGAGTTGCTGACGCAGGGCCACGTTCAGGGAACGGATGCCGCCACCGACCGGAGTGGTCAGAGGGCCCTTGATGGAAACCACGTAATCTTTAACTGCGTCCAGGGTTTCCTGGGGTAGCCAGGTGTCCTGATCGTAAACCTGAGTCGCTTTCTCCCCGGCGTAGACTTCCATCCAGGAAATTTTGCGCTCGCCGCCGTAAGCCTTCTTAACAGCAGCATCGACAACCTTGATCATGACCGGGCTGATATCAACGCCAATACCATCACCTTCGATGAAGGGGATGATCGGGTTGTTAGGAACATTGAGAGAATGGTCCGCGTTGACGGTGATTTTGTCGCCGACTGCTGGAACCTGAATCTTCTTGTATCCCATGCTGAACTCCATTGTTTGGATTGAACATCTGGCTTCGTTCGAGCGTACCCCAGTTAAATCGGCACGCAAACCCTATGTTCCATCCATCTGCCGCAAAGCTGCACAGTTCGCGACGTACAAGCCTGAAAGCAAAGGGAAAAGCGCCAAACTCAAGCACGGTGCAAGACTCTACGCCCCACTCGCCCCTGCGACCTTTAGACCAATGGACGACAATCGTTGCATATGAACCATCGGCAGATTGCCAGCTACCTATGTATAATGCCGCCCGCTGACCACAGAGTCACGACGGCCGACCTCTCTATTACGAGGCTTTTGGCCCGAAAAAGCCGGGCTGTTACCGCAGCCCACCCGCTTGACGCTCGACTGATGCACCCAACATCACCGCGAAGAAATCTCGACATTCGGCTCATGGATGACTTTGAACGAACGCGCTTACCCGGCGCCCCTCGAGTTTTTCTGCGCACGCTTTAGCAAAGAAGAGAGAGTTAATCCGAATATGCCCACCCGCTCGAAGATCATCTATACCTTCACCGACGAAGCTCCCGCCCTCGCCACCTATTCACTGTTGCCTATCGTAGAGGCCTTCACCGCCTCCGCTGATATCGCCGTGGAAACCCGCGATATCTCTCTTGCAGGGCGCATCCTGGCCAGCTTCCCCGAGCAACTGGGTGACAAAGCCGTAGCCGACCACCTCGCCGAACTGGGCGACCTGGCCGTTACGCCTGAAGCCAACATCATCAAGTTGCCGAACATCAGCGCTTCGGTTCCGCAACTGCAAGCCGCGATCAAGGAACTGCAAGCCCAGGGCTTCGCACTGCCTGACTACCCGGAAACCGTGACCAGCGACGCCGACAAGCTCGCCAAGTCGCGTTACGACAAGATCAAGGGCAGCGCCGTGAACCCGGTTCTGCGCGAAGGCAACTCCGATCGCCGTGCACCGCTGTCGGTCAAGAACTACGCGCGCAAGCACCCGCACAAAATGGGCGCCTGGGCTGCGGACTCCAAGTCCCACGTAGCGCACATGAGCACCGGCGATTTCTACGGTAGCGAAAAAGCTGCCCTGATCGACGCCGCTGACGCCGTCAAAATCGAACTGATCGCTCAAGACGGCACCACCACCGTCCTGAAAGAAAAAACCACCGTGCAAGCCGGTGAGATCCTCGATTGCGCAGTCATGAGCAAAAACGCTCTGCGCAGCTTCATTGCTGCCGAGATCGAAGACGCTAAAGCCAAAGGCGTGCTGCTGTCGGTTCACCTCAAAGCCACCATGATGAAGGTCTCCGACCCGATCATGTTCGGCCAGATCGTTGCCGAGTTCTATAAAGACGCCCTGGCCAAGCACGCTGACGTGCTGGCGCAGATCGGCTTCAACCTGAACAACGGCATCGGCGACCTGTACGCTCGCATCAAAGCCCTGCCGGCTGAGCAGCAAGCGCAGATCGAAGCGGACATCCAGGCGGTCTACGCCGATCGTCCGTCGTTGGCCATGGTCAACTCCGACAAAGGCATCACCAACCTGCACGTGCCGAGCGACGTTATCGTCGACGCCTCGATGCCGGCGATGATCCGTGACTCCGGCAAAATGTGGGGCACTGACGGTCAGCTGCACGACACCAAGGCTGTGATCCCGGATCGCTGCTACGCCACCATCTACCAGGCGGTAATCGAAGACTGCAAGCTGCACGGCGCTTTCGATCCAACCACCATGGGCAGCGTGCCAAACGTTGGCCTGATGGCGAAAAAAGCCGAAGAGTACGGCTCGCACGACAAGACTTTCCAGATCAAGGCCAACGGCGTAGTTCGGGTTTCCGACGGTGCCGGTCGCACTCTGCTGGAGCAGTCGGTTGAAGCCGGCGACATCTTCCGCATGTGCCAGACCAAAGACGCGCCGATCCAGGATTGGGTCAAACTGGCCGTCAACCGTGCTCGCGCAAGCGCCACTCCAGCGATTTTCTGGCTGGACCCAATGCGCGCCCACGACGGTGTAGTGATCGAGAAAGTTCAGGCTTACCTGAAGGATCACGATACTTCCGGCCTGGACATCCGCATCATGTCGCCAGTCGACGCGATGGCCTTCACTCTGGGCCGTACCCGCGAAGGCAAGGACACCATCTCGGTGACCGGCAACGTACTGCGCGACTACCTGACCGACCTGTTCCCGATCATGGAACTGGGCACCAGCGCCAAGATGCTGTCGATCGTTCCGCTGATGAACGGCGGCGGTCTGTTCGAAACCGGCGCCGGCGGTTCGGCACCGAAGCACGTTCAGCAGCTGCTGGAAGAGAACTTCCTGCGCTGGGATTCCCTGGGCGAGTTCCTGGCCCTGGCCGCTTCCCTTGAGCACTTGGGTGTGACGTACAACAACCCTAAGGCGCTGGTTCTGGCCAAGACCCTGGATCAGGCCACTGGCCAGTTCCTGGACAACAACAAGTCGCCATCGCGCAAAGTCGGCAACATCGACAACCGCGGCAGCCACTTCTACCTGGCGCTGTACTGGGCTCAAGCCCTGGCTGCCCAGACCGAAGACGCTGCACTGCAAGCGCAGTTCGGCGAACTGGCCAAGACCCTGACCGAGAACGAAGCAACCATCGTTGCCGAGCTCAACGCCGTTCAGGGCAAGCCAGTGGACATCGGCGGTTACTACCACGCCAATGCCGAGCTGATCAGCAAGGCCATGCGCCCAAGCAACACTTTCAACGCCGCGATCGCTGCGCTGGTTTAAGGTTGTAAGGATGCAAAGAAGCCCCGGCCCCGTGCCGGGGTTTCTGTTTCCGGACTCACCACAGATCCAATGTGGGAGCGGGCTTGCTCGCGAATGCGGTTTATCATTCAACATCTCTATTGACTGACCCACCGCATTCGCGAGCAAGTCGAATCGTCGCACCGCCGCTCCCACATTAAAATTTCGCAACACCTGAAATCGAGGAAGTCCTATGGACTGGAAACCCCACATCACCGTCGCGACCATCGTCGAAGACAACGGCCGTTTCCTGATGGTCGAAGAGTCCAAGGGCGGGCGGACGGTGCTCAACCAACCCGCCGGCCATCTGGACCCGGACGAAACCCTGATCGAGGCCGCCGTGCGTGAAACCCTCGAAGAAACCGGCTGGGATGTCGAGCCGACTGGCGTGGTGGGCATTTACCTCTACACCGCCCCGAGTAACGGCGTGACTTACCAGCGGGTCTGCTTCACCGCAAAACCGCTCAAACATCACCCCGACTATCAGCTGGACGACGGCATCGTCGGCGCAAAATGGCTGACGCGTGACGAACTGCTGGCACAGCGCGCAAACTGGCGCAGTGAGCTGATCATCCGCTGTATCGATGATTATCTGGACGGTCAACACTTCGGTCTCGAACTGATCCGCCCTTCTCTTTAGCCTTGCGGGCTTCGGCCTGTTAGAATCGCGTCCTTTTTCAAGACACTCATTGAATCCCTATGCGTGATCCAGCCCCTTCTGACACACAAAAGAAGCGCGTCATTGTCGGCATGTCCGGCGGCGTGGACTCTTCCGTTTCCGCTCTCCTGCTGATCGAGCAGGGTTATGAAGTGGAAGGCCTGTTCATGAAGAACTGGGAAGAAGACGATGGAACGGAATACTGCACCGCCATGGATGACCTGGCGGACGCCCAGGCCGTGTGCGACAGGATTGGCATCAAGCTGCACACCGCCAACTTCGCCGCCGAGTACTGGGACAACGTGTTCGAGCACTTCCTGGCCGAATACAAGGCCGGTCGCACGCCGAACCCGGACATCCTCTGCAACCGCGAGATCAAGTTCAAGGCGTTCCTCGACTACGCCATGATGCTCGGCGCCGACCTGATCGCCACCGGTCACTACGTGCGCCGCCGCGACATCGATGGCCGCACCGAACTGCTCAAGGGCCTGGACCCGAACAAGGACCAGAGCTACTTCCTGCACGCCGTCGGCGGTGAACAGATCGCCAAGACCCTGTTCCCGGTCGGCGAGCTGGAAAAACCCGAAGTGCGCGCGATTGCCGAGAAACACGAACTCGCCACCGCGAAGAAAAAGGATTCCACCGGGATCTGCTTTATCGGCGAACGCCGCTTCAGCGACTTCCTCAAGCAATACCTCCCGGCCCAGCCAGGCGAGATCAAGACCACCGAAGGTGAAGTCATCGGCCGTCACCACGGCTTGATGTATCACACCATTGGCCAGCGTCAGGGCCTGGGCATCGGCGGCTTGAAAGACGCTAGCGACGAGCCTTGGTACGTGCTGATCAAGGACCTGGAACACAACGAGCTGATCGTTGGCCAGGGCAATGACCACCCGTATCTGTTCTCCCGCGCCCTGCTCGCTTCAGACATCTATTGGGTCAACCCGATCGATCTGAGCGAACCACGCCGGCTGACCGCCAAAGTCCGCTATCGCCAAAGCGACCAGCCGTGCACGCTGGAAAAAACCGCCACCGGCTACCGCGCGACCTTCGATGACCCGCAACGCGCGGTCACCCCGGGCCAGTCCGTGGTGTTCTACGACGGTGAAATCTGCCTCGGCGGCGGCGTGATTGAAGTCGCGGAGCCGTGGACCAGCAAAGGCACGGCTCAAGGCGAGCAGCAATGAACCCGACTCAGGAGCAACTGACGGCCCTGGGCGGTGTGTTTCTCGCCGCCGTGCTGGTCGACAAGATCGCCAAGACCGGCCAGACCACCGAAGCCGGCCTGACGTGCATGCTCGGCAGCCTGCTGATTCGCGACCCAAAGGACACCCTGGAAGTCTACGGCGGCGACGACATCAATCTGCGTGAAGGTTACCGCGCATTGATCGGCGCCCTGGAGCGCGACCCGAGCACCCTTCAGCGCGAACCGCTTCGCTATGCGCTGGCGATGCTCGGTCTGGAGCGTCAATTGGCCAAGCGCAACGACATGCTGGACGTAATCGGCAAGCGTCTGCCGCAGATTCAGTCCCAGGTCGAGCACTTCGGCCCGGCGCACGAAAACGTGATTGCCGCCTGCGGTGCGCTGTACCAGGACACCCTGAGCACCCTGCGCCAACGAATTCAGGTCCATGGCGACATGCGCAACCTGCAGCAACCGAGCAACGCTTCGAAGATCCGCGCCCTGTTGCTGGCCGGAATTCGTTCGGCACGCCTGTGGCGGCAGTTGGGCGGACATCGCTGGCAGCTGGTGATCAGCCGTCGCAAGCTGCTGAAAGAGCTTTACCCGCTGATGCGCAGCAGCTGAACCGCGCCCGCAAGACCGTTTGTTGTTTGTAACGCGTAAGACGCTGGTCAGTTGGCAACGGACCGGCGGATTTTTTCATGTATGATACGCGCCCCATTTCGTTGCCCGACTGTCCGAGAACACCCCATGCAGCTTTCTTCGCTCACTGCGGTTTCCCCTGTTGACGGCCGCTACGCCGGCAAAACCCAGGCCCTGCGCCCAATTTTCAGCGAATACGGCCTGATCCGTGCTCGCGTTCTGGTTGAAGTGCGCTGGCTCCAGCGCCTGGCCGCTCACCCAGGCATCAGCGAAGTGCCGGCGTTCTCCGCCGAAGCCAACGCTGTGCTGAACACCCTGGCGGAAAACTTCGCTCTGGAGCACGCCGAGCGTGTCAAAGAGATCGAGCGCACCAC
Source organism: Pseudomonas sp. Irchel s3h14 (assembly GCF_900187425.1). GTDB lineage: Bacteria > Pseudomonadota > Gammaproteobacteria > Pseudomonadales > Pseudomonadaceae > Aquipseudomonas. Next base: position 237,643 of record NZ_FYDJ01000006.1, on the reverse strand, counting down.
CAACCACGACGTCAAAGCCATCGAATACCTGCTCAAAGAGCAAGCGGCCAAGCTGCCGGAACTGGCCGCCGTCAGCGAATTCATCCACTTTGCCTGCACCAGCGAGGACATCAACAACCTGTCCCACGCCCTGATGCTGCGCGAAGGCCGTGATGACGTGATGCTGCCGCTGATGCGCCAAACCGCTGAAGCCATCCGCGAACTGGCCATCCGTTTCGCTGACGTGCCGATGCTGTCGCGCACCCACGGTCAACCGGCCTCGCCGACTACCCTGGGCAAAGAACTGGCGAACGTGGTTTACCGTCTGGAGCGTCAAATCGCTCAAGTCGCGGCCGTTCCGCTGCTGGGCAAGATCAACGGCGCTGTCGGCAACTACAACGCTCACCTGTCGGCCTACCCTGAGATCGATTGGGAAGAGAACGCCCGCGCCTTCATCGAAGACGAGCTGGGCCTTGGCTTCAACCCATACACCACGCAGATCGAACCGCACGACTATATCGCCGAGCTGTTCGACGCGATCGCGCGCTTCAACACCATCCTGATCGACTTCGACCGCGACATCTGGGGCTACATCTCCCTGGGTTATTTCAAGCAGCGCACCATCGCTGGCGAAATCGGTTCGTCGACCATGCCGCACAAGGTCAACCCGATCGACTTCGAGAACTCCGAAGGCAACCTGGGCATCGCCAACGCACTGTTCCAGCACCTGGCGAGCAAGCTGCCGATCTCCCGCTGGCAGCGCGACCTGACCGACTCCACCGTACTGCGCAACCTCGGTGTCGGCTTCGCCCACAGCGTGATCGCGTACGAAGCCAGTCTGAAAGGCATCAGCAAACTGGAGCTCAACGCTCAGAAGATTGCTGCCGACCTGGACGCGTGCTGGGAAGTATTGGCCGAGCCAATCCAGACCGTTATGCGTCGCTACAACATCGAAAACCCGTACGAAAAACTGAAAGAGTTGACCCGTGGCAAGGGCATCAGCCCTGAAGCACTGCAAACTTTCATCGACGGCCTGGACATGCCAGCCGCCGCCAAGGCCGAGCTGAAATTGCTCACCCCGGCGAACTACATCGGTAACGCTGTAGAGCAAGCCAAACGCATCTGATCGACCGCTTTACCCTTTTGAGACGCCCGGCAGCGCCGGGCGTTTTTATTCCCGTCTGAAAAGTGCATTTTTTCAATAGGTTACACATGAATCCTGATATTCCTCTTCAACTTCTGGGCGGCATCACGGCGCGCGAATTCCTGCGTGACTACTGGCAGAAAAAACCGCTGCTGATCCGCCAGGCGATCCCTGATTTCGAAAGCCCGATCGACCCAGACGAACTGGCCGGCCTGGCGCTGGAAGAAGAAGTTGAATCGCGCCTGGTGATCGAACACGGCGAGCGTCCTTGGGAAATGCGTCGCGGCCCGTTTGCCGAAGACGAATTCAGCAAGTTGCCGGAAACCGAGTGGACCCTGCTGGTGCAAGCGGTCGACCAATTCGTGCCAGAAGTCAGCGAGTTGCTGGAAAACTTTCGCTTCCTGCCGAGCTGGCGCGTCGACGACGTGATGATCAGCTTCGCCGCCCCGGGTGGCAGCGTCGGTCCGCATTTCGATAACTACGACGTGTTCCTGCTGCAAGGTCACGGCAAGCGCAACTGGAAGATCGGCCAGATGTGCGACTCCGAGAGCAAGCTGCTGCCACACGCGGACCTGCGCATCCTCGCCGACTTCGAAGCCACCGATGAGTGGGTTCTGGAGCCGGGCGACATGCTCTACCTGCCGCCACGCCTGGCCCATTGCGGCGTTGCGGTGGATGACTGCATGACCTACTCGGTCGGCTTCCGCGCCCCGAGCGCCTCTGAAGTGCTGACTCACTTCACCGACTTCCTCAGCCAGTTCCTGACTGACGAAGAGCGTTACACCGACGCCGACGCCCTGCCGGCGGTCGATCCACACCAGATTCAGCACGACGCCCTTGATCGCCTGAAAGCTTTGCTGGCCGAGCACATGAGCGACGAGCGCCTGCTGCTGACCTGGTTCGGCCAGTACATGACCGAGCCGCGCTACCCGGAACTGGTCGTCGGCCCGGAAGAAGTCGAAGAAGAAGACTTTCTCGCCAGCCTGGAACAAGGCGCTGTGCTGATCCGCAACCCGAGCGCGCGCATGGCCTGGTCCGAAGTCGATGACGACCTGCTGCTGTTCGCCAGCGGCCAGAGCCGTTACCTGCCGGGCAAACTGCGCGAGCTGCTGAAATTGATCTGCGCTGCCGACGCCCTGCACACCGATAACCTCGGTGACTGGCTGAACGACGAAGACGGCCGCGGCCTGCTGTGCGAGCTGGTCAAGCAAGGAAGCCTGGGGTTTGCTGATGAATAAAATTCACGTACGTGTCGCAGACTGGCAAAAGGACAACGCCGAGATCCGGCGCATTCGTGAGACGGTGTTCATCGCCGAGCAATCCGTTCCGCCTGAGCTGGAATGGGATGCTGATGACGCAACGGCGGTGCATTTTCTAGCCTTCGAAGGCGACTTTCCGATTGGCACCGCCCGCCTGCTGCCCGATGGCCACGTCGGCCGGGTATCGGTACTGAAAGACTGGCGCGGCTTGAAAGTCGGCGATGCGCTGATGCAAGCGGTGATCGGTGAAGCCGAGAAGCGCGGACTGAAGCAGCAGATGTTGAGCGCACAGGTACAAGCCACTGCGTTCTATGAGCGCCTGGGCTTCAGCCTGGTCAGTGAGGAATTCCTGGAAGCAGGCATTCCGCATGTGGACATGGTGCGGCATTCGGCTTAATACCGAGTCGCCCCCTTCGCGAGCAAGCCCGCTCCCACAATTGGAATGCATTTCCCTGTGGGAGCGGGCTTGCTCGCGAAGAGGCCCGAAAGAACACCACAAAACGCCCTGCCGTCTTCGGATGCCGGGGCGTTTTGCTGTCTACGATTCAACTTGCCCCACGCCGGGCCGACAAACTGGCAATATCAACACTTCAAGATGTCGGAGATAACGGATATGTCCCTACGCACCCTGCTCACCACGCTGCTGCTGAGCTGCAGTTTTTCGGCCATGGCAGCCACCGAGATCGTGCCACTGAACTACCGCACCAGTGCCGACATGCTGCCGATGGCCCAGGATTTTATCGGCAAGGATGGCCAGGTCAGCGCCTACGGAAACCAACTGATCGTTAATGCCGATCAGCGCAAGATCGACGAACTTAAAGCCTTGATCACGCAACTCGATGTGGCCGCCAAACGTCTGCTGATCACTGTCGACACCAACGAAAACAACTTCCAGGGCGATCAGGGCTACTCGGTAAACGGCGCGAAACCGAGTCAGACCCGCATCATCAATCGCAGCACCGACAGCCGTGACGGCGGGATTCAGCAGGTCCAGGCCAGCGAAGGGACGCCAGCACTGATCCAGGTCGGCCAGAGCGTCCCGCTCACCAGCTCTCAGACCGATTCCTACGGCGACCTGCGCAGCCAGACCGAATACCGCAACGTCACCCAGGGTTTCTACGTCACCGCCAGCGTCACCGGCGACATCGTTCATCTGGCGATCAGTACCAATCGTGACCGAATGAGCCAGGAACGTCCCGATGTAGTGAATGTGCAAAGTACCGACACAACTGTCACGGGACGCCTGGGTGAATGGATCACCCTGGCCGGCGTAAACCGCCAGACTCAGGCCGACAAACAGGGCCAGACCCGCAGCTACTCGACTCAGGGTCGCGATGACATGACCCTGCGGGTGAAAGTCGATACTTTGGACTAAACCACCGAAAACTGACTGATTAGTCGTATTAGACCAAAGATGTAGTGCCATAAAAAAAGCACTACAAAACGTTTGACGATACAAAAAAGCGAAGGCATGATGGCCTCGCTCCCGCTAATCAGGGGCCCTGGCAAGGGCCTTCGAGGCGCCGTTCGCACCTACCCCGCGAGCCGCTTCGTGTCTGTACCGCCCACAAGGTGTGTTTGACGAGGTTGCCGACTGGAACGAAGTTGTCCCGAGGGACGGAAGCGTAATTAGGTAACCCGGCTCCACACTGAAGTTCGTACCAAGGCCCACGACGCCCGAATGCGCTCGACAGTTCGCCTTTACCTGCTCACTTCCCCTCGAGCCCATCGTTCATCCCGTCGCCATCCCCGCCGAATCCAACTTGACCACCTAAGCTTCTGGTCAGCGAGCAGCCTTTTACGCCCACCTTTGAAAAGCGTACTTGGCACGCAGGAATTGTCCACCCAGAACCACTTTCGATTAAAGACGCGACGAGGTTTATCCCCATGGCACTGACACGCGAACAGCAAATTGCAGCCCTCGAAAAAGATTGGGCTGAAAACCCACGCTGGAAAGGCGTGACACGCGCTTACTCCGCTGCTGACGTCGTCCGCCTGCGTGGCTCGGTTCAACCTGAGCACACCTTTGCAAAATTGGGCGCCGAGAAGCTTTGGAACCTGGTAACCCAGGGCGCCAAGCCGTCCTTCCGTCCTGATAAAGATTTCGTCAACTGCATGGGCGCCCTGACTGGCGGCCAGGCTGTACAACAAGTTAAAGCCGGTATCCAGGCGATCTACCTGTCGGGCTGGCAAGTCGCTGCGGACAACAACTCCGCCGAATCGATGTACCCGGACCAGTCGCTGTACCCGGTGGATTCGGTTCCAACCGTGGTCAAGCGCATCAACAACTCGTTCCGTCGTGCTGACCAGATCCAGTGGAAAGCCGGCAAAGGCCCGGGCGACGAAGGCTACATCGACTACTTCGCGCCAATCGTGGCGGACGCCGAAGCCGGTTTCGGCGGCGTACTGAACGCTTACGAGCTGATGAAAAGCATGATCGAAGCAGGCGCCGCCGGCGTTCACTTCGAAGACCAACTGGCTTCCGTGAAAAAATGCGGCCACATGGGCGGCAAGGTACTGGTTCCTACCCAGGAAGCTGTACAGAAGCTGACCGCTGCTCGTCTGGCAGCTGACGTTGCCGGTACGCCGACCATCATCCTGGCTCGTACCGACGCTAACGCGGCTGACCTGCTGACTTCCGATTGCGACCCGTACGACCAGCCGTTCGTGACTGGCGAACGCACCCAGGAAGGCTTCTACAAAGTGCGCGCCGGCCTGGACCAGGCGATCGCTCGCGGCCTGGCTTATGCTCCGTACGCCGACCTGATCTGGTGCGAAACCGCCAAGCCGGATCTGGACGAGGCTCGTCGCTTCGCTGAAGCGATCAAAAAGGAATACCCGGACCAACTGCTGTCGTACAACTGCTCGCCTTCCTTCAACTGGAAGAAAAACCTGGACGACGCGACCATCGCCAAGTTCCAGCGCGAACTGTCCGCCATGGGTTACAAGCACCAGTTCATCACCCTGGCCGGCATTCACAACATGTGGCACAGCATGTTCAACCTGGCGCACGACTACGCCCGCAACGACATGACTGCCTACGTGAAGCTGCAAGAGCAAGAGTTCGCTGACGCTTCGAAGGGCTACACCTTCGTGGCTCACCAGCAGGAAGTGGGCACCGGCTACTTCGACGACATGACCACCGTGATTCAAGGTGGTTCGTCTTCGGTAACCGCACTGACCGGTTCGACTGAAGAAGAACAGTTCCACTGATCTGCTTCACCTGAGCAAACGGCCGTTGCGGACCGAGTAGAAAGCTAACCGCAACGCCGCACATCTGACGCCCCGACTGGTTCGGGGCGTTTTTTTGCCTGCGATTTCATCGGCTCTTGTAGGAGCGAGCGGTGCGGCGATCCGACTTGCCCGCGAAGAATACGCCACGGCCTTCCAGGCATACCGCGTCATCGTTCTTCGCGGGCAAGCCTCGCTCCTACAGGGGCAAAATCACGGAAAAATCATTGATCCAGAGCAGTTTCTCGATCAGGAAAAGAAGGTAAAACGACCCCGCCAATTTCTTGCAGTAATGCGCATATAAGACAACTTCCCGGTTCTTATCCCATTAAACAGTTTAAAAACCACCGCAAACAATATTGATTATCATTTAGCTGAAACTATGTTCGTTACATTCCCAACAAAACAATATTGATGAAATCCCGGCTAATGCCCGAACCGCATGGGCTGCGGGGTTTTGGAGGTGCGCTATGTCCTTAATCCTATAAATAATTTCGCTATAGGAATTTTACTTGCACGGTGTTGTGCCATAAAATCAGCGGGATTGATTGCTGCGACATATCGTCACTGCTTTGTTTCTTTTCAAGCTCAGAGACCTTTGCTCTCTGTTAAGGATTACCAGCATGCCCGAAGCGACAGGACTCATGGCCCACAACTGGGGCTTTGCCATTTTCCTTCTGGGCGTCGTCGGCCTTTGTGCCTTCATGCTCGGCGTCTCCAGCCTCCTCGGGTCAAAAGCCTGGGGCCGCAGCAAAAACGAACCGTTCGAATCCGGCATGCTGCCTACAGGTGGCGCCCGTCTGCGGCTCTCTGCAAAATTCTATCTGGTCGCGATGCTCTTCGTGATCTTCGACATCGAAGCCCTTTTTCTCTTTGCCTGGTCTGTGTCCGTCCGCGAAAGCGGCTGGACCGGATTCGTCGAAGCTCTCGTTTTCATAGCAATTCTGTTGGCAGGCCTTGTCTACCTATTTCGAGTGGGCGCCCTTGACTGGGCTCCGGCAGCTCGTCTTAAGCGGCAAGCGAAGCTGAAACAATGAGGCTTTGGCAATGCAATACAATCTCACCAGGATCGACCCCGATGCTCCTAACGAGCAGTATCCGATTGGCGAACGGGAAACCGTTTCCGATCCGTTAGAAGATCAAGTCCACAAAAACATTTTCATGGGCAAGCTCGAAGACGTGCTTAACGGCACGATCAACTGGGGGCGCAAGAACTCCCTGTGGCCGTACAACTTCGGTCTTTCGTGCTGCTACGTGGAAATGACCACCGCCTTCACGGCGCCCCACGACATCGCGCGCTTTGGCGCCGAGGTTATCCGGGCATCGCCGCGTCAGGCGGATTTCATGGTTATCGCCGGTACCTGCTTCATCAAGATGGCGCCGATCATTCAGCGTCTCTACGAGCAAATGCTCGAACCTAAATGGGTTATCTCCATGGGTTCGTGCGCCAACTCCGGTGGCATGTACGACATCTACTCAGTCGTTCAAGGGGTGGACAAGTTCCTGCCCGTGGACGTCTACGTGCCTGGCTGCCCGCCCCGCCCTGAAGCTTTTCTGCAAGGCTTGATGCTCTTGCAAGAGTCGATTGGACAGGAGCGTCGCCCACTTTCCTGGGTCGTCGGCGATCAAGGCGTGTACCGCGCCGAGATGCCTTCGCAAAAGGAACAGCGCCGCGAACAGCGAATCGCAGTCACCAACCTGCGCAGCCCCGACGAAGTCTGATCCAGATCTGCTTCTTTTATAGAACGAGAAACTGGCTTCATTCTTTACGTTGACCGAAAGCGATAAATAACCATGACTACAGGCAGTGCTCTGTACATCCCGCCTTATAAGGCAGACGACCAGGATGTGGTCGTCGAACTGAACAACCGTTTTGGCCCTGAGGCGTTCACCGCCCAGCCTACCCGCACCGGCATGCCGGTGCTTTGGGTTGCCCGTGCCAAACTCGTCGAAGTCCTGACCTTCCTGCGTAACCTGCCCAAGCCGTACGTCATGCTCTATGACCTGCACGGCGTGGACGAGCGTCTGCGCACCAAGCGTCAAGGGCTGCCTAACGGCGCCGACTTCACTGTGTTCTATCACTTGATGTCGATCGAACGTAATAGTGACGTAATGATCAAGGTCGCCTTGTCCGAGAGCGACCTCAGCGTGCCGACCGTGACCGGCATCTGGCCGAACGCCAACTGGTACGAGCGTGAAGTGTGGGACATGTACGGCATCAACTTTGCCGGTCACCCGCACCTGACCCGCATCATGATGCCGCCGACCTGGGAAGGTCACCCGCTGCGCAAGGACTTCCCGGCCCGTGCCACCGAGTTCGACCCGTTCAGCCTGACCCTGGCCAAGCAGCAGCTTGAGGAAGAAGCCGCGCGCTTCAAGCCTGAAGACTGGGGCATGAAGCGTTCCGGTGCGAACGAGGACTACATGTTCCTCAACCTCGGTCCTAACCACCCTTCCGCGCACGGTGCGTTCCGCATCATTCTGCAGCTGGACGGTGAAGAGATCGTCGATTGCGTACCGGACGTCGGTTACCACCACCGTGGTGCCGAGAAGATGGCCGAGCGTCAGTCCTGGCACAGCTTCATTCCGTACACCGACCGTATCGACTACCTCGGCGGCGTGATGAACAACCTGCCGTACGTGCTCTCGGTCGAGAAGCTGGCCGGCATCAAGGTACCTGAGAAGGTCGACGTCATCCGCATCATGATGGCCGAGTTCTTCCGGATCACCAGCCACCTGCTGTTCCTGGGGACTTACATCCAGGACGTCGGCGCCATGACCCCGGTGTTCTTCACGTTCACCGACCGTCAGAAGGCGTACACGGTGATCGAAGCCATTACCGGCTTCCGTCTGCACCCGGCCTGGTACCGCATCGGTGGCGTCGCTCACGACCTGCCGCGCGGCTGGGAAAAACTGGTGAAAGACTTCATCGAGTGGATGCCAAAGCGTCTGGACGAATACCAGAAAGCCGCACTGGACAACAGCATCCTGCGTGGCCGGACCATCGGCGTCGCCGCCTACAACACCAAAGAAGCCCTGGAATGGGGCGTCACCGGTTCCGGCCTGCGTTCGACCGGTTGCGATTTCGACCTGCGTAAAGCTCGCCCGTACTCCGGTTACGAGAACTTCGAATTCGAAGTGCCGCTGGCGGCCAATGGCGATGCCTACGACCGTTGCATCGTGCGTGTCGAAGAAATGCGCCAGAGCCTGAAGATCATCGAGCAGTGCATGCGCAACATGCCGGAAGGCCCGTACAAGGCGGATCACCCGCTGACCACGCCGCCACCGAAAGAGCGCACCCTGCAGCACATCGAGACCTTGATCACGCACTTCCTGCAAGTTTCGTGGGGCCCGGTCATGCCGGCCAACGAATCCTTCCAGATGATCGAAGCGACCAAGGGCATCAATAGTTATTACCTGACGAGCGATGGCGGCACCATGAGCTACCGCACCCGGATTCGCACCCCAAGCTTCCCGCACCTGCAGCAGATCCCTTCGGTGATCAAAGGCAGCATGGTCGCGGACTTGATCGCGTACCTGGGTAGTATCGATTTCGTTATGGCCGACGTGGACCGCTAAGCATGAACAGCACGCTTATCCAGACAGACCGTTTCGCCTTGAGCGAAACCGAGCGCTCGGCCATCGAGCACGAGCTGCATCACTACGAAGACCCGCGCGCGGCGTCGATCGAAGCCCTGAAGATCGTCCAGAAGGAACGTGGCTGGGTGCCGGATGGCGCGCTCTACGCCATCGGCGAAATCCTCGGCATCCCGGCGAGCGACGTTGAAGGCGTGGCGACGTTCTATAGCCAGATCTTCCGTCAGCCGGTCGGCCGTCACATCATTCGCGTCTGCGACAGCATGGTCTGCTACATCGGCGGCCATGAATCGGTAGTCAGCGAAATCCAGAGCAATCTGGGCATCGGCCTGGGTCAGACCACCGCCGACGGTCGTTTCACCCTGCTGCCGGTCTGCTGCCTCGGCAACTGCGACAAGGCGCCGGCGTTGATGATCGACGACGACACTTTCGGTGATGTGCAGCCTGCCGGCGTTGCCAAATTGCTCGAGGGCTACGTATGACCCTGACTTCCTTCGGTCCCGCCAACCGCATCAAGCGTTCGGCCGAGACTCACCCGCTGACCTGGCGTCTGCGTGACGACGGCGAAGCCGTATGGCTCGACGAGTACCAGGCCAAGAACGGCTACGCGGCTGCGCGCAAGGCTTTCGCCGACATGGCTCAGGACGACATCGTCCAGACCGTGAAAGACTCGGGCCTTAAAGGTCGCGGCGGTGCAGGCTTCCCCACGGGTGTTAAGTGGGGCCTGATGCCCAAAGACGAATCCATCAACATCCGCTACCTGCTGTGCAACGCGGATGAGATGGAACCGAACACCTGGAAAGACCGCATGCTGATGGAGCAACTGCCCCATCTGCTGATCGAAGGCATGCTGATCAGTGCTCGCGCGCTGAAAACCTACCGTGGCTACATCTTCCTGCGTGGCGAATACACCACCGCCGCCAAGCACCTGAACCGTGCCGTGGAAGAAGCCAAGGCAGCGGGCCTTTTGGGTAAAAACATCCTGGGCAGCGGCTTCGATTTCGAGCTGTTCGTCCACACCGGCGCCGGGCGTTACATCTGCGGTGAAGAAACCGCACTGATCAACTCCCTCGAAGGCCGCCGCGCCAACCCGCGCTCCAAGCCGCCCTTCCCTGCCGCCGTTGGCGTGTGGGGCAAGCCGACTTGCGTGAACAACGTTGAAACCCTGTGCAACGTGCCGGCGATCATTGCCGACGGCGTGGACTGGTACAAATCGTTGGCCCGCGAAGGCAGTGAAGACATGGGCACCAAGCTCATGGGCTTCTCCGGCAAGGTCAAGAACCCCGGCCTGTGGGAATTGCCGTTCGGCGTCACCGGTCGTGAGTTGTTCGAAGACTACGCCGGCGGCATGCGCGACGGTTACAAGCTCAAGTGCTGGCAGCCAGGCGGCGCCGGTACCGGTTTCCTGTTGCCGGAACACCTGGACGCACAAATGTACGCCGGCGGCATCGCCAAAGTGGGCACCCGTATGGGTACCGGCCTGGCCATGGCGGTGGACGACAGCGTCAACATGGTTTCCCTGCTGCGCAACATGGAAGAGTTCTTCTCCCGCGAATCCTGCGGCTTCTGCACCCCGTGCCGTGACGGTTTGCCGTGGAGCGTCAAGCTTCTGCGCGCGATTGAGAACGGTGAAGGGCAAGCCGGCGATATCGAGACCCTGCTGGGTCTGGTCGGTTTCCTCGGCCCGGGCAAGACCTTCTGTGCTCACGCACCGGGCGCCGTGGAGCCGTTGGGCAGCGCAATCAAATACTTCCGCCATGAGTTCGAAGCCGGCATCGCGCCTACCAGCGCCGTCGTCCCGCCTCTGGCAAGGCCGATCGTAGTCGGCGCGTAAACGCTTAAAAAAGCGAAGGGTCCGTGCCCGCAGCTTTTCGTGTGATGACGCCGCAAGCGGCTGTGTTGATTCACGCGAATAACAAGATTCCATTAGCCACGCCCGCTGACACCGGGCCAACGAAGAACTTTGAACCATGGCCACTATCCACGTAGACGGCAAAGAGCTCGAAGTCGATGGGGCAGACAACCTGTTACAGGCATGTCTGTCGCTAGGCCTCGATATCCCTTATTTCTGCTGGCACCCAGCCCTAGGCAGCGTTGGCGCTTGCCGCCAGTGCGCGGTCAAGCAGTACACCGACGAAAACGACAAGCGTGGTCGGATCGTCATGTCCTGCATGACCCCCGCCACCGACGGCAGCTGGATCTCCATCGACGACGAAGAAGCGAAAGTGTTTCGCGCCAGCGTCGTTGAATGGCTGATGACCAACCACCCTCACGACTGCCCGGTCTGTGAAGAAGGCGGTCACTGCCACCTGCAAGACATGACGGTGATGACCGGCCACAACGAGCGCCGTTATCGCTTCACCAAGCGTACTCACCAGAACCAGCAACTGGGCCCGTTCATCTCCCACGAAATGAACCGCTGCATTGCTTGCTACCGCTGCGTGCGCTTCTATAAGGATTACGCTGGCGGCACCGACCTCGGTGTGTTCGGAGCCCACGACAACGTGTACTTCGGTCGCGTTGAAGACGGCACCCTGGAAAGCGAGTTCTCCGGCAACCTCACTGAGGTCTGCCCGACCGGTGTGTTCACCGACAAGACTCACTCCGAGCGCTACAACCGTAAGTGGGACATGCAGTTCTCGCCGAGCATCTGCCATGGCTGCTCCAGCGGTTGCAACATCTCCCCGGGCGAGCGTTACGGTGAACTGCGTCGTATCGAAAACCGTTTCAACGGTTCGGTAAACCAGTACTTCCTGTGCGACCGTGGCCGTTTCGGCTATGGCTACGTCAACCGCAAGGATCGCCCGCGTCAGGCATTGCTGGCCAACGGCGCCAAGCTGACGCTCGACGAAGCGCTGGATAAAGCCGCCGATCTGCTGCGCGGTCGCAACATCGTCGGTATCGGTTCGCCGCGTGCCAGCCTCGAAAGCAACTACGCGTTGCGCGAACTGGTCGGCGCCGAGCACTTCTACTCCGGTATCGAAGCCGCCGAGCTGGAACGCATTCGTCTGGTCATGCAGGTGCTGAAAGACAGCCCGCTGCCGATCCCGAACATGCGCGACATCGAAGACCACGATGCGATCTTCGTCCTCGGTGAAGACCTGACCCAGACCGCTGCGCGTATGGCCCTGTCCCTGCGTCAATCGGTCAAAGGCAAAGCCGAAGACATGGCCGACGCCATGCGCGTTCAGCCTTGGCTCGACGCCGCCGTGAAGAACATCGGTCAGAACGCTCTGAATCCGCTGTTCATCGCCAGCCTGGCTGAAACCAAGCTCGACGACATCGCTGAAGAATGCGTACACGCTGCGCCAGACGACCTGGCCCGCATCGGTTTCGCCGTGGCTCACGCCCTCGATGCCAGCGCGCCTGCCGTTGAAGGCCTGGACGCTGAAGCCCTTGAGCTGGCCAAGCGCATTGCCGACGCCCTGCTCGCCGCCAAGCGTCCGCTGATCATTGCCGGTACCTCGTTGGGTTCCAAGGCGCTGATCGAAGCCGCGGCAAACATCGCCAAAGCCCTGAAGCTGCGCGAGAAGAACGGTTCCATCAGCCTGATCGTGCCAGAGGCCAACAGCCTCGGCCTGGCCATGCTCGGTGGTGAATCGGTCGACGCAGCCCTGCAAGCGGTGATCGACGGCAAGGCCGACGCCATCCTCGTGCTGGAAAACGATCTGTACACCCGTACCGACAAAGCCAAGGTCGATGCTGCCCTGAACGCCGCGAAAGTGGTGATCGTGGCGGACCATCAGAAGACCGCCACCAGCGATCGCGCGCACCTGGTTCTGCCAGCCGCCAGCTTCGCTGAAGGCGACGGTACGCTGGTCAGCCAGGAAGGCCGCGCCCAGCGCTTCTTCCAGGTCTTCGACCCGACTTACCTCGACGCCAGCATCATGGTTCACGAAGGCTGGCGCTGGCTGCATGCCCTGCGCGCCACCCTGTTGAACCAGCCGATCGACTGGACCCAACTGGACCACGTCACCGCTGCCTGTGCCGCCAGCACTCCGCAACTGGCCGGCATTGTCAGCGCCGCGCCGTCCGCCGCGTTCCGCATCAAAGGCCTGAAACTGGCTCGCGAACCGCTGCGTTACTCTGGTCGTACCGCCATGCGCGCCGACATCAGCGTGCACGAACCGCGTACTTCCCAGGACAACGACACCGCGTTCTCGTTCTCCATGGAAGGTTACTCGGGCTCGGTCGAACCGCGTCAGCAAGTGCCATTCGCCTGGTCTCCGGGCTGGAACTCGCCGCAAGCCTGGAACAAGTTCCAGGACGAAGTCGGTGGTCACATCCGCGCTGGCGACCCGGGCACCCGCCTGATCGAAAGCACCGGTGACTCGCTGAACTGGTTCGCCAGTGTTCCGCGTGCGTTCAACCCGGCTCCGGGCACTTGGCAGGTTGTGCCGTTCTTCCACCTGTTCGGCAGCGAAGAGAACTCTTCCAAAGCCGCGCCGGTTCAGGAACGCATCCCGGCCGCTTACGTGTCGCTGGCCAAATCCGAAGCTGACCGTCTGGGTGTCAATGACGGCGCCTTGCTGAGCTTGAGCGTTGCTGGCCAGACCCTGCGTCTGCCGCTGCGCATCAACGAAGAGCTGGGTGCCGGTCTGGTCGCATTGCCGGCCGGTATCGCCGGCATTCCGCCAGCGATCTTTGGCAAATCCGTTGACGGTCTGCAGGAGGCAGCTCAATGACCTGGTTCACGCCTGAAGTGATTGACGTGATCATCTCGGTCCTCAAGGCCATCGTGATTCTGCTCGCCGTCGTGGTGTGCGGCGCGTTGCTGAGCTGGGTCGAGCGTCGTTTGCTCGCCCTCTGGCAGGACCGTTACGGTCCGAACCGCGTCGGCCCGTTCGGCGCGTTCCAGATTGCGGCCGACATGATCAAGATGTTCTTCAAGGAAGACTGGACCCCGCCGTTCGCCGACAAAGTGATCTTCACGTTGGCGCCGGTCGTGGCCATGAGCGCCTTGCTGATTGCCTTCGCGATCATCCCGATCACCCCGACCTGGGGTGTGGCGGACATCAACATCGGCATCCTGTTCTTCTTCGCCATGGCCGGTCTGTCGGTCTACGCGGTGCTGTTCGCCGGCTGGTCGAGTAACAACAAGTTCGCCCTGTTAGGCAGCTTGCGGGCCTCGGCACAAACCGTGTCGTACGAAGTGTTCATGGGCCTGTCGCTGATGGGCATCGTGATCCAGGTTGGCTCGTTCAACATGCGCGACATCGTTGAATACCAGGCGCAGAACCTGTGGTTCGTCATCCCGCAGATCTTTGGTTTCCTGACCTTCTTCATTGCCGGCGTCGCCGTGACTCACCGTCACCCGTTCGACCAGCCGGAAGCAGAGCAGGAACTGGCCGACGGTTACCACATTGAATACGCCGGCATGAAATGGGGCATGTTCTTCGTCGGCGAGTACATCGGCATCGTGTTGATTTCGGCGCTGCTGGTGACCCTGTTCTTCGGTGGTTGGCACGGTCCGTTCGGCATTCTGCCGCAGATCCCGTTCATCTGGTTCGCACTGAAAACCGCGTTCTTCATCATGTTCTTCATCCTGCTGCGCGCCTCGATTCCGCGCCCACGGTATGACCAAGTGATGGATTTCAGCTGGAAGTTCTGCCTGCCGCTGACCCTCATCAACATGCTGGTGACCGCTGCGATCGTGTTGCTCAACACGCCCGCCGTCGCGGCTCAGTGAGGATAGAGAATCATGAAGTACATATTTGACATCGTGCATGGCTTCTTCACCCAGCTTCGCAGCCTGGTGATGATCTTCAGCCACGCCTTCCGCAAGCGCGACACGCTGCAATATCCGGAAGAGGCGGTGTACCTGCCGCCACGCTTCCGTGGCCGTAT
The DNA here is from genome assembly GCF_900187425.1 of Pseudomonas sp. Irchel s3h14. Taxonomy (GTDB): domain Bacteria; phylum Pseudomonadota; class Gammaproteobacteria; order Pseudomonadales; family Pseudomonadaceae; genus Aquipseudomonas. The sequence goes on along the minus strand of NZ_FYDJ01000006.1, from coordinate 222,586 downwards.
CGTGCTGACCCGCGATCCCGACGGCGAAGAGCGTTGCGTAGCCTGCAACCTGTGCGCTGTAGCGTGCCCGGTCGGTTGCATCTCGCTGCAGAAAGCTGAAACCGATGACGGTCGCTGGTACCCGGAGTTTTTCCGTATCAACTTCTCGCGCTGCATTTTCTGCGGCCTCTGCGAGGAAGCCTGCCCGACCACCGCGATCCAGCTGACACCGGATTTCGAGATGGCCGAGTTCAAACGTCAGGACCTGGTGTACGAGAAAGAAGATCTGTTGATCTCCGGCCCCGGCAAAAACCCTGATTACAACTTCTATCGTGTTGCAGGTATGGCGATTGCCGGTAAGCCAAAAGGCGCCGCGCAGAATGAAGCCCAGCCGATCAACGTGAAGAGCTTGCTGCCTTAAGGAAGAAAGATGGAATTCGCTTTCTATTTCGCATCGGGTATCGCTGTTGTGTCCACGCTTCGCGTGATCACCAACACCAACCCTGTGCACGCCCTGCTCTACCTGATCATTTCGCTGATTGCCGTGGCGATGACGTTTTTCGCCCTCGGCGCGCCGTTCGCCGGTGTGCTGGAAGTGATCGCCTACGCTGGCGCCATCATGGTGCTGTTCGTGTTCGTGGTGATGATGCTGAACCTGGGCCCCGCCTCGGTTCAGCAAGAGCGCGTCTGGCTCAAGCCCGGCATCTGGCTCGGCCCGGTCGCACTCGGCACCCTGCTGCTGGTTGAACTGCTGTACGTGCTGTTCAGCGACGCCAGCGGTCAGGCCATCGGCCACACCACCGTAGACGCCAAGGCCGTGGGCATCAGCCTGTTCGGTCCTTACCTGCTGGTGGTCGAACTCGCCTCGATGTTGCTGCTCGCCGCAGCCGTCACGGCGTTCCACTTGGGCCGCAACGAAGCCAAGGAGCAATGACGATGCCTGCTATCCCTATGGAGCATGGTCTGGCGGTCGCCGGCATCCTGTTCTGCCTCGGTCTGGTCGGCCTGATGGTCCGCCGCAACATTCTCTTCGTGCTGATGAGCCTGGAGGTCATGATGAATGCCTCCGCACTGGCCTTCATCGTTGCCGGTAGCCGCTGGGCGCAGCCGGATGGACAAATCATGTTCATCCTGGTGATCAGCCTGGCAGCCGCCGAGGCCAGTATTGGCCTGGCGATTCTGTTGCAGCTGTATCGCCGCTTCCACACTCTCGATATCGACGCTGCCAGCGAGATGCGCGGATGAATCTTCTCTATCTGACTTTCGTATTCCCTCTCATAGGTTTCCTGCTGCTGGCGTTCTCACGCGGCCGCCTCTCGGAAAACCTGTCGGCGCTGATTGGCGTCGGTTCCATCGGCTTGTCTGCCATCGTCACGGCTTATGTGATCTGGCAATTCAACGTCGCGCCACCTGAAGGCGGTCACTACACCATGGTGTTGTGGCAGTGGATGGCGGTGGAAGGCTTTACGCCTAACTTCGCGCTGTACCTGGATGGTCTGTCCCTGACCATGCTCGGTGTGGTGGTCGGCGTCGGCTTCCTGATCCACCTGTTCGCGTCCTGGTACATGCGCGGTGAAGCCGGTTACTCGCGCTTTTTCGCCTACACCAACCTGTTTATCGCCAGCATGCTGTTCCTGGTGCTGGGCGATAACCTGTTGTTCCTGTACTTCGGTTGGGAAGGCGTGGGCTTGTGCTCGTACCTGTTGATCGGTTTCTACTACAGCAACCGCAACAACGGTAACGCGGCACTCAAAGCCTTCATCGTCACCCGTATCGGCGACGTGTTCATGGCCATCGGCCTGTTCATCCTGTTCGCGCAACTGGGCACGCTGAACATCCAGGAACTGCTGGTGCTGGCGCCACAGAAATTCCAGTCTGGCGACTTCTGGATGGTCATGGCCACCCTGATGCTGCTGGGCGGCGCTGTCGGTAAATCCGCGCAACTGCCGCTGCAAACCTGGCTGGCGGACGCGATGGCCGGTCCTACTCCGGTTTCGGCACTGATCCACGCCGCAACCATGGTGACCGCCGGTGTCTACCTGATCGCCCGTACTCACGGCCTGTTTTCCCTGGCACCGGATATCCTGCACCTGGTTGGCGTTGTCGGCGGTGTGACCCTGGTACTCGCCGGTTTTGCCGCACTGGTTCAGACCGACATCAAACGTATCCTCGCCTACTCGACCATGAGCCAGATCGGCTACATGTTCCTGGCCCTGGGCGTTGGCGCATGGGATGGCGCGATCTTCCACCTGATGACCCACGCCTTCTTCAAGGCGCTGCTGTTCCTTGCATCCGGTTCGGTGATCGTTGCCTGCCACCACGAGCAGAACATCTTCAAGATGGGCGGTCTGTGGAAGAAACTTCCGCTGGCCTACGCCAGCTTCATCGTCGGTGGTGCCGCTCTGGCAGCCCTGCCACTGGTGACCGCAGGTTTCTACTCCAAGGACGAAATCCTCTGGGAAGCATTCGCCAGCGGCAACCACGGTCTGCTGTATGCAGGTCTGGTCGGTGCGTTCATGACTTCGCTGTACACCTTCCGACTGATCTTCATCGCGTTCCACGGTGAAGTGAAGACCGAAGCGCACGCCGGTCACGGCATCGCTCACTGGCTGCCACTGTCGGTGCTGATCGTATTGTCTACCGCCATTGGCGCGATGATCGTTCCACCGCTGCACGGCGTGCTGCCGGAAAGCGTCGGCCATGCCGGCGGCGAAGCCAAGCACAGTCTGGAAATCGCGTCGGGCGCCATCGCCCTCGCCGGTATCCTGCTGGCCGCGCTGCTGTTCCTCGGCAAGCGTCGTTTCGTCACTGCAATCGCCAACAGCGGCATCGGCCGCTTCCTTTCGGCCTGGTGGTTCGCTGCCTGGGGCTTCGACTGGATTTACGACAAACTGTTCGTCAAGCCATACCTTGCGATCAGCCACGCACTGCGCAGAGACCCGCTCGACCAGACCATCGGTCTGATCCCGCGTATGGCCAAAGGTGGTCATACCGCCCTGAGCCGTACCGAAACCGGTCAACTGCGTTGGTACGCGGCATCGATGGCAGCCGGCTCCGTGCTGGTCATCGGCGCCATCGTGCTGGTAGCGGTCTGATATGAACCTTGCGAACTTGCGAAAGGAATTGAGCCCGTCATGATTCTGCCTTGGCTAATCCTGATCCCCTTCATCGGCGGCCTGCTGTGCTGGATGGGTGAGCGCTTCGGCGCTACCCTCCCCCGCTGGATTGCGCTGATCACCATGTCCCTGTTGCTCTCCCTCGGCCTCTGGCTGTGGGCCAACGGTGACTATTCACTTGCCCCGGCGCCTGGCGCCGACCCGAGCTGGGTGCTTGAGTTCAAGCATGTCTGGATCCAGCGCTTCGGCATCAGCGTGCACCTGGCCCTCGACGGCCTGTCGCTGCTGATGATCATGCTGACCGGTCTGCTGGGTGTTCTCTCGGTACTGTGTTCGTGGAAAGAGATTCAACGTCATGTTGGCTTCTTCCACCTGAACCTGATGTGGATCCTGGGCGGTGTCGTCGGCGTGTTCCTCGCCCTCGACCTGTTCATGTTCTTCTTCTTCTGGGAAATGATGCTGGTGCCGATGTACTTCCTCATCGCGCTCTGGGGTCACAGTTCTTCGGACGGCAAGAAAACCCGGATCTACGCGGCGACCAAGTTCTTCATCTTCACTCAGGCTTCCGGCCTGATCATGTTGGTGGCGATCCTGGGTCTGGTCCTGGTCAACTTCGACGACACCGGCGTGATTACCTTCAACTACGCCGACCTGTTGAAAACCAAGATGTCGCTGACCACCGAGTACATCCTGATGCTCGGCTTCTTCATCGCCTTTGCGGTGAAGCTGCCAGTGGTGCCGTTCCACTCCTGGTTGCCTGACGCTCACGCCCAGGCGCCGACAGCGGGTTCGGTCGACCTGGCCGGTATCTTGTTGAAAACGGCTGCTTACGGTCTGCTGCGTTTCGCCCTGCCGCTGTTCCCGAATGCTTCGGCCGAGTTCGCGCCGTTCGCCATGACCCTCGGTCTGATCGGGATCTTCTACGGTGCGTTCCTGGCGTTCGCGCAAACTGACATCAAGCGTCTGGTCGCGTACTCCAGCGTTTCGCACATGGGCTTCGTGCTGATCGGCATCTACTCCGGCAGCCAACTGGCGCTGCAGGGCGCGGTGATGCAGATGCTCGCGCACGGTCTGTCGGCGGCGGCACTCTTTATCCTGTGTGGCCAGCTCTACGAGCGCACTCACACTCGCGACATGCGTGAAATGGGTGGCCTGTGGTCGAAGATCACCTACTTGCCAGGCGTCAGCCTGTTCTTCGCGGCGGCCTCCCTGGGCTTGCCGGCGACCGGTAACTTCGTCGGCGAGTTCCTGATCCTGATCGGCACGTTCCCTACCGCCCCATGGATCACTATCATCGCGACGTCCGGTCTGGTGTTCGGTTCGGTCTATTCGCTGATCATGATTCACCGTGCCTACTTCGGCCCGTCCAAATCGGACGTGGTGCTGCGTGGCATGGATGGTCGCGAACTGATCATGGTGGTCGGTCTGGCAGCGTTGCTGATTTACATCGGCGTGTACCCGCAACCGTTCCTCGATACCTCTGCTGCGACGATGCATGGCGTGCAGCAATGGCTCGGCACCGCCTTCACTCAACTCGCTTCGGCCCGGTAAGAGCGCTATGGAATTCACGACTCAACACTTTATCGCGCTTGCGCCGTTGTTGATCACCAGCGTCACGATCATCGTGGTGATGCTGGCGATTGCCTGGCGCCGCAACCACTCGCAGACCTTCCTGATTTCCGTGGCGGGTCTGAACCTGGCGTTGCTGTCGATCCTGCCAGCCCTGAAAGTCGCGCCTCTGGCCGTGACTCCACTGCTGCAGATCGACACCTTCGCTTGCCTGTACATGGCGCTGATCCTGGTCGCCACCCTCGCTTGTGTGACCCTCGCCCACGCCTACCTCGGCGATGGCGGTTCGGGTTACCCGGGCAACCGTGAAGAACTTTACCTGCTGATCCTGATGGCCGCCGCCGGTGGCCTGGTACTGGTCAGCGCGCAGCACCTGGCCGGGTTGTTCATCGGTCTGGAACTGCTCTCGGTACCGGTCTACGGTCTGGTGGCTTATGCCTTCTTCAACAAGCGTTCGCTGGAAGCCGGTATCAAGTACATGGTGCTGTCGGCCGCCGGTTCTGCGTTCCTGTTGTTCGGTATGGCACTGCTCTACGCCGATTCGGGCAGCCTGAGCTTCGTCGGTATCGGCCAGGCGCTGGCGGCTACTGGTCTGCCAAGCTCGCTGGCGCAACTGGGCCTGGGCATGATGCTGATCGGTCTGGCGTTCAAGCTGTCGCTGGTACCGTTCCACCTCTGGACCCCGGACGTTTATGAAGGTGCTCCGGCACCGGTGGCCGCGTTCCTGGCCACCGCTTCGAAAGTCGCTGTGTTCGCAGTGATGGTGCGTCTGTTCCAGATCTCGCCGGCGGCGAGCAGCGGTGTACTGAGCGACGTGCTGACCATCATCGCCATCGCGTCGATCCTGTTCGGTAACCTGCTGGCACTGACCCAGAGCAACCTCAAGCGTCTGCTGGGTTACTCGTCCATCGCTCACTTCGGTTACCTGCTGATCGCCCTGGTGGCGAGCAAGGGTCTGGCCGTGGAAGCCATCGGCGTGTACCTGGTCACCTACGTGATCACCAGCCTCGGCGCGTTCGGCGTGATCACCCTGATGTCCTCGCCGTACAACGGCCGTGACGCGGATGCCCTGTACGAATACCGCGGCCTGTTCTGGCGCCGTCCGTACCTGACCGCCGTACTGACCGTGATGATGCTGTCCCTGGCCGGCATCCCGCTGACCGCGGGCTTCATCGGCAAGTTCTACATCATCGCTACCGGTGTCGAGTCGCACCAATGGTGGCTGGTCGGCTCCCTGGTACTGGGCAGCGCCATCGGCGTCTTCTACTACCTGCGCGTCATGGTCACCCTGTTCCTGATCGAACCAAACCTGCGTCGCCACGATGCGCAACTGCACTGGGAACAACGTGCAGGCGGCGTGATGCTGCTGGCGATCGCTGCACTGGCGTTCTTCCTTGGTCTGTATCCGCAGCCGTTGCTGATTCTGGTTCAGCAGGCGGGGTTGGCGGGTTGATCGCTTAAGCGGTACTTGGTAGAAAACAGAAACGGCACCTTCGGGTGCCGTTTTTGCGTTTGTACGATTTGTTACCGCTGCACTCCCCTCCTCTCGCAATCCCCGAAAGCTCTCGCCGGACTATCCGCCTCGTCCTACAGCCAGCATTGAGCACTTGGCTCTATCTTGAGTGACTGCTGGATAGAGCAATCAAGGCGAGAACGAATAATGAAACGTGACATCTTTTTAGAATTGGTAGAAGGCTTCGATGCTTTGGCCGCTGAGCGCCAAGGAAAAGTCTCACTGCTACACCCAAAAGCGAAAGCCGCCAAACTAGCCTCCGTCATCAATGAGGAACCGCACAACTTTGCCGCCCCCAAAAATTCTGGCTATATTTGTCCAGAATACGGGAGACACATGATGATCATTGTTCCGTTGGCAGAAGCAAAAAACAATCTATCTAAACTCGTCGATGACGCCGCCGCGGGACAGGTCATCACGATTACCAAACATGGTCGGGCACTTGCCCGCCTCGTTCCCGTGGGAAAACCCTGCGCACAGCGTATCGGAGCAATGAAAGGCAAACTGGTACTGCCCGAAGAGTTCGACGCTCCATTGCCGAACGACATGCTTGATGCTTTTGAAGGCACTCAAGAATGAGGCTTCTGCTCGACACGCATATATTGCTCTGGACGCTCAGCGATGACCCCAGGCTATCCGGCAAAGCCAGAACGCTTATTCAGAACGCTGCCGACATTTACATCAGCGCAGCGACATTCTGGGAGATGGCGATCAAGGTCGGGCTGGGAAAGCTGAACGTTGACCTGGAGGAAATCCGGCAGTACTGCCTCGACAGCGGGTTCATCGAACTGCCCGTGACCTCAGAACACGCCATTGCCGTGAAGGACCTCGAACATCACCATCGGGACCCGTTTGACCGCCTCATTGTTGCAACGGCCATGACAGAACCCATGAAACTCCTCACCGCCGATCCATTGGTTGCCCGGTACACGGATCTGGCTGTTTTGGTCTGATCGGGCAACATCAGATGCACATGACGAAATTGTAATTCCCCCATCACCTTGGCGTTATCCGCAGCTTGCGACGATGTCACCCGGCGACCATGCCGGCGGGCCCTTGCCCGCCGAACAATAAAACCTACGCCGAAGCACGTTCCCGTTCTGCCGAACCCAAGGAGTGATTGATGGTTAACAATACAAAAATGTCGATAGCCGCTTTAGCTGTGGTTGTCGGCTCCGGGCCGTCCATGGTGTTTGCGGAAGATAAAGCCGAGGGGTTTATCGAGGGCAGCAGCCTGACGGTGCTCAACCGCAACTTCTACTTCAATCGTGATCACCGTGACGGCCAGTCCAGCCCCACTGGCAATGGTTATTCCGAGGCCTGGGCCCATGCGGTCATCAGCAAGTTCGAATCAGGGTTTACACAGGGCACCGTCGGGGTCGGTGTCGATGCGTTTGCGATGATCGGTTTGAAGCTTGATACCGGTGACGGGCGCAACGGTGGCCGTAGTTCGTTTGATGTGCTGCCGGTCGACAGTGATGGCCAGGCGCGGGACGAATACACCAAGGTCGGTGGCGCCGCCAAAGTGCGCGCCTTCGATACGGTGGTGAAGGTCGGCGATGTGTTCCCCGCCAACCCGGTGGTTGCGGCGGGTGACTCCCGACTGTTGCCGGAAAGCTTCCGGGGTGTCACGGCCACCAACACCAGTATCGAAGGTCTGTCGGTACAGGGCGGTCGCCTGCATGCGATGAGCCAACCGGTGTCCAGCGACATGCGCGAGAACTTCGCGACCTTCTATGCCGGCCCGGTCAACTCGCCGTGGGTCGGCTACTTCGGTGGTGATTACGCGCTGAACAAGAACCTCAGTTTCAGCCTGTATTCCAGTCGCCTCAAGGATGCCTGGAATCAGTACTACGCCGGCACTGCGTGGACTTACCCACTGTCGGATGACCTGTCGCTGTTCGGTGGCCTGAACTATTACAAGGCGGTCGACGAAGGCAAACAACTGCTCGGCAAGTTCGACAACAACATCTGGAGCGGCCGGGTCGGGGTGAAACTCGGCGCCCACTCCGTTGCGTTATCGCACCAGCGCAACAACGGCAACGACGACTTCGACTACCTGCGCCAGTCCGACTCGATCTTCCTCGACAACTCCATCCAGTACAGCGACTTCAACTCGCCCAAGGAACGTTCGTGGATGGTGCATTACGACCTCGACATGAGCAGCTATGGCGTGCCGGGTTTGTCGTTCATGACCCGTTACGCCCGCGGCACCGACGCCGACTATTCCAGTGCCAACGCCGTGTACATGCGCCGTGATTCCGACGGCAACCCGCTGACCGACCAGAAGCGCTGGGAGCGCGACATCGAAGTCAAATACGTGGTGCAGAGTGGTTCGTTGAAAGATATGTCGCTGCGCCTGCGTCAGGCCAATACCCGAGCCACTGCGTATGAATCGGATCTGGATGAAGTGCGGGTGATTATCGAGTATCCGCTGGCGATTCTCTGACTTCACGGCTCATGCAAATTCACCTTTAGAAGCTCCTTGCTCCTTTGGTAAGAGGTGAATCTTTTGGCGCCCTTCGGGGCGCCTTTTTTATGCCTGTAGATTGAGCACTGCAGGAGCAGCCTTCGGCAGCTCCACAGGGGAATTGGTGTCAGCCGCCGCGATTGCGGCAATCGCCTGCCACGGTGTATTTGATGGTGTTGAGTTGGCCCTTCGAGTCTTCGTAGGTCATTGCGGTGGGAACTACAGCGCAGGCAACTTGCGGCCGCACAACGCTCACCACTTTCACCACGTCCAGCTTCATCCCGTATTCATAATCCTTGACCACAGGCGCCGGTTTGCCCTGGTTGGCCGCGTATTGCTCCATGGCTTTGGTGTTGGCACTGAGCGCTCTCTCGAACGTCCGGTCGCCCCCACCTTCAGCCAGCACATTCAGGGACATCGCCATCACACCGGCGAACGTCATCAACTTGATAAGTTTCATGTTCAATACCTTCATAAAAAAAGCCCGGCATCGGGACTCGACGACGGGCTTGTTCAAGTGCGACACGCTTACAAGTCTTTGGTGTTGTCGTCCTTCTTTTCATTGACGACGACTGGGTCGCGGGCCTGTTCCTTGGCTACGAACAGCTCTACGGAGCGGTCGTTGGCGGTCATCATTTTTTCGAAAGTTCGGTCGCCGCCGCCTTCGGCCAATGCCATGGAAGACATCACCAACGCCACTGCAAACGCACTCAGTTGTGCAAGTTTCATGTTTGATTCCTCGTTTAATTAACTGACGGGATCAAGGTAACAATCCGAACCTTTCGTGACGGTGGCGTGGAGATTACATATCCGTTATGTGGCTGCCACTCTGTTGAATCAGGGTAAATAACGAATGTGGGAGCGGGCTTGCTCGCGAAGGCGGTGTGTCATTCAAAGCATTTGTTGACTGACACGGCCTCTTCGCGAGCAAGCCCGCTCCCACAGGGGGATCACCTACTTAGTTGAAGCTGCGTCTTCGTCGCGTCGATGGGCTAGCTGATACAACGCAGGCAATATCAACAGCGTGAGAATGGTCGAGGATAGGATCCCGCCGATCACCACCGTTGCCAGCGGACGTTGCACTTCCGCACCTGTGCCGGTTGCCAGGGCCATCGGAATAAAGCCCAGGGACGCCACAAGCGCCGTCATCAACACCGGCCGCAGCCGCGTTAGCGCGCCCTCGTTGATCGCATCACTGAGTGAACGCCCCTCCTCCCGCAAATTGCGGATAAACGCAATCATCACCAACCCGTTAAGCACCGCCACCCCTGACAGCGCAATGAAACCGACGCCCGCCGAGATCGACAGCGGAATGTCCCGCAGCCACAACGCCATGACGCCGCCAGTCAAGGCAAACGGAATCCCGGTGAATACCAGCAAGCCGTCCTTGAGGTTGTTGAACATCATGAATAGCAGCCCGAACACCAGCAACAAAGCCACCGGCACCACAATCTGCAAGCGTTTTGCCGCCGACTGCAACTGCTCGAACTGCCCGCCCCAACGGGTCCAGTAACCCGCCGGAACCTGAACTTCGCGCTCGATCACCTCGCCGGCCTCTTTAACGAAGGAGCCAATATCCCGCCCACGCACGTTGGCGCTGACAATCACCAGGCGCTTGCCGTTTTCGCGGCTGACCTGATTCGGCCCGAGCACCAGATCAAGGCTGGCGACGTCGTTGAGGGCGATGAAGCCAATCTGATTGGCAGCGCCATTCAGGGGCGCCGGCACCGGAATCAACAGTGCCGACAAGCCTTCGATGTCCTTGCGCATGGCATCGGACAGACGCACCACCATGTCGAAACGCCGATCGCCTTCATACAGTGTCCCGGCCTGACGCCCGCCGACCGCCACCGCAATGGTGTCTTGCACATCGCCGACGTTGAGCCCGTAACGCGCCGCCTTGTCGCGGTCGATGTTGATGGTCAGCACCGGCAGGCCGGTGGTTTGCTCGACCTTGACCTCGGACGCGCCGTTGACCTTCTGCATGGCGGCGGCGATCTTCGCCGCCGTGGCGTTGAGCACGTCCATGTCATCCCCGAACACCTTGACCGCCACATCGCTGCGCACACCGGAGATCAGTTCGTTGAAGCGCAACTGGATCGGCTGCGACAGTTCATAGTTGCTGCCCGGCAGCGTCGCGGCGGCTTGTTGCAGTTCGGCCATCAGCGTTTCGCGGGACTTGCCCGGATCCGGCCACTGCTCCTTCGGCTTGAGCATCACGTAGCTGTCGGAGATGTTCGGCGGCATCGGGTCGGAGGCAATTTCGGCGGTGCCGGTACGGGCGAACACGCGCTCGACTTCGGGCACCTTGTTGAGGATCAAGGTCTCCAGACGCTGCTGCATATCCACCGACTGGGTCAGGCTGGTGCCTGGCACGCGTAACGCTTGCAAGGCAAAATCGCCCTCACTGAGGCTCGGCACAAACTCGCTGCCCATGCGACCGGTCAGCACACCACTGAGCACAATCACCCCGAGCGCCGCGCCCACGGCCACTGCTCGATGGGACATCACCCAGGCCAGCGCCGGCGCATATACCTGACGTGCGCCGCGCATGACCAAGCCTTCCTCTTCCTTGACCTTGCCGGTGACAAACAGCGCAATGGCCGCCGGGACGAAGGTCACGGACAAGAGCATCGCACCGAGCAGTGCGATGACCACGGTGAAGGCCATCGGGTGGAACATTTTCCCTTCGACACCGCTCAGGGCGAAGATCGGCAGGTACACGACCATGATAATCAACTGGCCGAAAATCAGCGGCCGCCGCGCTTCTTTTGCCGCCGCGAATACCTCGTGAAAACGTTCGGAACGGGTCAGCAATCGCCCGTGATGCTGCTGCGCATGGGCCAGGCGCCGCAGGGTGTTTTCGACAATAACCACCGCACCGTCCACGATGATCCCGAAGTCCAGTGCGCCGAGACTCATCAGGTTGGCGCTGACTTTGTTGGTGAACATGCCGGTGAAGGTGAACAGCATCGACAGCGGAATCACCATGGCGGTGATCAACGCCGCGCGGATGTTGCCCAGGAACAGGAACAGAATCGCGATGACCAGAATCGCGCCTTCCACCAGGTTCTTTTTCACCGTGGCGATGGCCTTGTCCACCAGGTGCGTGCGGTCATACACCGGAACCGCGATCACGCCTTTGGGCAGGGAGCGGTTGATCTGTTCAAGCCTGGTAGCCACTGCCTGGGAGACCGTTCGGCTGTTTTCGCCGATCAGCATGAACACTGTGCCAAGCACCACTTCGCGACCGTTCTCGGTGGCGGCACCGGTACGCAGTTCGCGGCCGATGTCCACGGTCGCGACGTTCTTCACTCGGATCGGCGTACCGTCGACATTGGCCATGACGATGTTGGCGATGTCCTCGACACTCGCTACCTGGCCGGGCGCACGAATCAGCAACTGCTCGCCGCTGCGCTCGATGTAACCGGCGCCGACGTTGGCGTTGTTGCGCTCCAGCGCCGTAACCAGATCGGTGAGGGTCAGCTTGTAAGCCGCCAGCCGTTTCGGGTCGGGGGCAATCTGGTATTCCTTGGCGAATCCGCCGATGGTGTTGATTTCGGCCACACCGGGCACGTTGCGCAATTGCGGCTTGATGATCCAGTCTTGAATCACCCGCAGGTCGGTCGGCGTGTAGGCCGTGCCGTCGTCCTTGAGCGCACCGTCCTGCGCCTCCACCGTCCACAGGAAAATCTCGCCAAGCCCGGTGGAAATCGGCCCCATCAGCGCCTCCGCGCCCTCGGGCAATTGCTCCCTGGCGATCTGCAAACGCTCGTTGACCAATTGCCGGGCGAAGAACAGATCGGTGCCGTCCTTGAAGATCACCGTGACCTGCGACAGCCCCGAACGCGACAGCGAACGGGTCTGCTCCAGCGCCGGTAGACCGGCCATGGCGGTTTCAATCGGGAAGGTGATGCGCTGCTCGGTTTCCAGCGGCGAAAACCCGGCCGCGCCGGTGTTGATTTGCACCTGGACGTTGGTGATGTCCGGCACGGCGTCGATCGGCAGCTTTTGATAACTGGCGATACCGAGGCCGGCCATGAGGAGAACGGCGAGCAGCACGATGATGCGCTGCTCGATGGCAAACTGGATCAGGCGTTCGAACATGAGGACCTTCTCGTCGAGGGGGCGGATCAGTGGGAGTCTTCAGTGAGAGTGCTCGGCTGAGGCTTTGCCCAACTCCGATTTGAGGACGAAGCTGCCGGCACTGGCGACTTGCACGCCCGGTTCCAGCCCTTGGGTGACTTCCACCAAACCGGCCGCGCGACTGCCCAGTTCCACCGGTTGCGCCTTGAAGCCGTCGTCGGTGCGCACGAACACCGTGGGTTTGTCCTCGACGGTCTGGATCGCGGTTTCAGGCACGGCGACCTTGGCTTGGCGACTGTCGGTAGCAACCAGCGCGGTGACGAACAGGCCGGGGCGCCACGAGCCTTGCGGATTTTCCAGGGTCACGCGAACCGTTGCAGTGCGGGTCTGTTCACCCAGCAAACTGCCGACGTAGGCCACGGTGCCGGCGACTTCGGCATTGAGTTCCGGGGCGCTGACGGTGACCGGTTTGCCCACTTGCACCTTGTTCAGATCCTTGGGCGAAACGCCGAACGTCACCCACACCCGCGACAGGTCGGAGAGCGTAAAAGCCGCCGAGGATTCATCGACCACCTCCCCCGGCGTCAGGTGTTTCTCCACCACCACGCCGTCGAACGGCGCGCGCAGTTCATAGCGATTGCCGCCGGTGGCGACCACGCTGCCACTGAGCACGCTGATTTTTTGCCGGGCATTGGTCAGGGAAATTTCGGCTTCTTCCAATGCTTGACGTGCCTGAAGGAAATCCTGCTCGGCGGAGATCTTGTCCTGCCACAGTTTTTTCTCGCGTTCGTAGGTGGTGCGCGCCAAGGTCAGGCGACGCTGTGCGGCAGCCTGTTCGCTGCGCTGATCGGAAATCTGCTGACTGGCGATCACCGCCAGCAACTGGCCCTTCTTCACCGACTGCCCGAGATTGACCGACACCGACTCGACCACGCCGGGGACGCGCGGCACCACGTGCGCGGTGCGGTCTTCGTCAAAGCGCACTTCGCCGGGGAACGGCAAACCGAGGCTGATGTTCTGCGCCCGCGCTTCGGCCAGTTGAATGCCCGCCGCTGTGATCTGTTCGGTGCTCAACTCCAAGTGCCCTTCTTCTGTATGTTCACCGTCGGCTGCAGCGCCTTCTTCAGCGTGATCGGCGTGTTCCGCCGCTTCATCGGCGTGAGCGTCGATGGACGCATTGCCCGGCCACATCGAGCCAATACCAATGCCCAGCGCCAACGTCGCCGCAGCAACCACGATCAGTTTTTTTTCCATGGAAACTCCTCTGCGCCATGCCATCGCGCAGTGATCTGAAAGATGAAATTCAAGGGCTGACGAAGAGGTCGCCGAAGATGCGTTCGATGCGTACTCGCGCGTCCGTCGCCTCGCTGACGGCCTGGATGTATTGGCTGCGCGCGCTGATCAGGGTGCGTTGGGCGTCGAGCACGTCGAGGAATCCGAACTTGCCCATTTCGAAGCCGCGCGTGGCGCTGTCGACCGCACTTTGCGCGGCGGGCAGGATGGTCTGGTTGAACGCTTCGACTTCGCCGTTGGCGGTCTGCCATTGCTCAAGGGTGGTCTGGATTTCCGTGCGCAAACGCAGCTCGGTGGCGTTGCGCAGATCCCGCGCCTGATCGCTGCGCCGGGCCGCCGCCAACACATTGCCCTGATTGCGATTGAACAGCGGAATCGGCATCGACAGCCCGACCACGTTGACCCGCTCGCGCTCGGTTTCACTGTATTGGCTGCCAATGCTCACGGTCAGGTCGGGAATGCGTTGCGACTTTTCCAGACCCAATGAGGCTTCGCGCTGATCGATCTGCAATTTGGCCAGACGCAGCTCGGCGGTCTCGTTCAGGCGCTCAAGCAATCGGGTCGGCGGTGGCACGGCGGGCATGCTTTGCGTGGCCGCTTGCACAGTGGTCGAGGTTGGCAACGGTGAGCCCATGACCTGCGCCAATTGCTGATAGGCGTTGGCCTGATCGCGTTCGGCGCGGCTCAGTTCCAGGCGTACTTCAGAGAGTTGCACTTGCGCACGGGTTCCTTCGACTGGCGATGATTTACCGGCCTCGATGCGTCCTTGGGCGACGCGCAAACCGTGTTCGGCGAGTTGCAGCGACTGGCGCGACAACTGCAAGCGTTGTTGCGCGGTCTGGGCGCTGTTGAACGCCTGAATCACATCGGCGCGCAAGGCATTGCGCTTGCGCTCCAGTTCGATCCCGGCGGCGTCCTGTGCGCGGCTGGCGACATCGATTCGTGCGCCACGTTTGCCACCCAGTTCGATCGGTTGGCTGAGCATCACGGTGGTGGTTCGCGAATCGCGGCGGGTGTCCTCAGCCTCCCACGACACTTCGGGGTTGGGGATCAGACTGGCCTGCTGCCGATCCCCTTCGGCGATACCGATTTCCCACTGAGCCGCCGCCAGATCGGGGTTACCGGTGAATGCCGTTTGCAGGGCTTGATCGAGGGTCAGGGTCGATGCATGCACAAGACCCGTGCCGGCCAGCAACACAACGCTGGCCGTCACTGTCCTCGCTGTTTTTTTCAGGCGTGATCGCGCCGTCAGTTCTTTTAAACCGGGCAATGGAAGACTTCCTTTATTCAAGAATCTTTGATGCCGCCACGGTAGGGTTTTGAACTTATCGGCAAGGTGACTGGAACATTACAAATCCGTTATCCACGGTTTGTGGAAGTTGTTTTGGTCTAGGATGCGAAGTGCGAAGTGCGACATAGCAATACACAGAAACAAATACACGGCAGTTATCTGCCAAACAGCACTTGCCTGAATGCGGCACTTCGGAACTCGGGCTTGCCTGCTGCGACAGGCTGTCGCAGATCGCCATTCTCAGGGCTCAAGACCCAGTATTTCAGTTGACTCTGTAGCCACTACAGCCTTTACCTTGCACGCCATCACACAGGGAAATCTCTGTCGGAAACCAGAAACTCACAACATCTAGTCGTTATTAAAACCCGTCCGGAAGCCCCTACAAAAACAACAACTTTCCCGGCCACCTTAATTAAATATCCATTAAATAAAAGTGGTGAAAGATCATGCGAATCCTTGTCGTCGAGGACGAGCTTAAAGCTGCCGAATACTTGCATCAGGGACTGACGGAAAGTGGTTATATCGTTGACCACGCGGCCACCGGCGCCGATGGACTGCATCTGGCGCAACAGCAGGCGTATGACCTGGTGATTCTGGATGTAAACCTGCCGGAACTCGATGGCTGGGGCGTGCTGGAACAATTGCGTCGCACCCACTCCACCCGGGTGATGATGCTCACTGCGCGCGGGCGTCTGGCCGACAAGATTCGTGGTCTGGATCTGGGCGCCGATGATTATCTGGTCAAACCGTTCGAGTTCCCCGAATTGTTGGCGCGGGTGCGCACGCTGATGCGGCGCAGCGAAAACATCCCGGTGCCACAGGTACTCAAGGTCGCCGATCTGGAACTCGATCCTGGGCGCCATCGCGCCTTTCGCGGCGAGCAGCGCATCGACCTGACCACCAAGGAGTTCGCCCTGCTGCATCTGCTGATGCGTCAGTCCGGGGAGGTGCTCACCCGCACCCAGATCATTTCGCTGGTGTGGGACATGAATTTCGACTGCGACACCAACGTGGTCGAAGTGTCGATCCGCCGCTTGCGCGCCAAGATCGACGACCCGTTCGACAGCAAACTGATCCATACCCTGCGTGGTGTCGGCTATGTGCTGGAGGCGCGGGAATGAAGCCCGCCAGCCTGTCGCTGCGCCTGGGCTTGACCGTCAGCATCCTGGGGGCGGTGCTGGTGGTGTTCCTGGCTGTATTGGCGTTCTTTGCCCTGACCCATGAACTGAACGTGTTATCCAGGGACAGCCTGACCCAGAAGATGGAACAGGTGGAACACAGCCTGTCGCTGTACGCCGATTCCGCAGAAATTCGTTCGGCGCCGCACATTCTGCTCGATCAGGTCATGGGCCATGACAACCTCACCCTGACGATTTATGACCGCGCCAACTTGCGTACGCCGCTGTTGAAATCCGGCTCTGGCATGGTCGACCCGCGTATTGAGCGCAAGGCAGCGCTGGCCGCCAACGAACAACTGGCGTTCTCGGGCAGCACCGACGATCAAGACAAACGCTACCTGACCGCCTCTCGGTTAATCCGCATCAAGGACGGCACCCGCGTCCCGGTGCTGCTGTCGATGGACGATGCCCACAACCAGGCGTTGCTCAGCGCCTATCTGCGCTCGACGCTGATTGCTTTGCCGTTGCTGCTGATCTTCATCGGCCTCAGTGCCTGGGCCGCCGTACAGCGGGGGCTGAGGCCGCTGCGCGAGTTTCGCAAAGTGGCGGCGATGGTCTCGACGCAAGACCTCGGCCATCGGCTGTCGGTGCTCGACATGCCCCAGGAACTCAGTGAACTGGCCCGGGGGATCAACTTCATGCTGGATCGCCTCGATAATGGTGTGCAGCAGTTGTCGCAGTTCTCCGATGACCTGGCCCATGAACTGCGCACGCCGATCAACAATTTGATGGGCAAGGCACAGGTGACGCTGTCCCGGGAACGCACGGCCGAGGCGTACAAAAACGTTTTGGTGTCTTGCACTGAAGAACTGGAGCGTGTCGCGCGGATTGTCTCGGACATGCTGTTTCTGGCGCAGGCCAGTAACCCGGCAGCGCTCACGTCCTACGAGTCGGTCGCCCTGGAAGAAGAAGCCGAAAAGGTGGCCGACCTGTTTTCCTTGTCGGCTCAAGACAAGCGCATAAGCCTGAGCGTGACCGGCAGCGCACGCGTGCTGGGCGACCGCTTGATGATTCAACGGGCAATATCGAACCTGCTGTCCAACGCCCTGCGCCACTGCCCGGCAGGGCAAACGGTTTCGCTACACATTGAGCAAGAGGCCACTCAGGTTTCGCTGCGGGTCAGCAACCCTGGCGCGGGCATCGAGGCACAGCATCTGCCGCATCTATTCGACCGCTTTTACCGCGTCGACAGCAGCCGCTCCCGCTCACAAGGCAGCACCGGACTGGGCCTGGCCATCGTGCGCTCGATCATGAGCTTGCATCAGGGAGTGGCCGAAGTTGAAAGCCTGCCCGGTGCGATGACCGTGTTCAGACTCGCTTTCCCCAAAAACGAAAATGCAATGTAGATACCGTCTTGAACCTCACCGAGCAAGCGCAAGTTTCGGGTCATAAGGCTGGCCCGCTTATTCCTCCTCCCCGATATCCAGAATCGCCTCGCGGGTGAATCAGCCTCGTCCTACATCCCGATCCTGCCTTCGACTTTAACGTAATGACTTGACCGAATTGGCCAAGAACAGAAGCCTTGACCTATTCGATTCTTGTGATAGAAATATACGCAGGTAACGTACAGAACATGGACGCTCTTTTTATCGAATTACCCGCATTTCAAAAGCACAGAAATGACTACCTGGACGACGAACTGTTTCGCAGCTTTCAACTGGAGCTGCTGAAAAACCCGGAAGCGGGCGATCTCGTGGAAGGTACGGGCGGTTTGCGCAAAGTCCGCTTCTCCGACCAGCGACGAGGCAAAGGCAAGCGCAGCGGATTACGGGTGATTTATTACTGGTGGTCAGGTTTCGATCAATTCTGGCTGTTCACGGTGTACAGCAAAAACGAGCAGGACGACCTGACGCCAGCCCAGAAAAAACTTTTCAGACAAACGCTGGATAGAGAAATCAATACGAGAACTCACTATGAAACGTGACATTTTTTCCGAACTGATGGAGGGCCTCGAAGCCTTGGCCGACGAGCGCCAAGGTAAGGTCACGCTGCGGAGCCACAAGGTCAAACTGCCAAAACTGGTACCCATCACTGCCGAGGAAGTGGTAGCCATACGCCAACAGCTCAACCTTTCCCGTTCGGTATTCGCGATGTATTTGCGTACGAATACCCGGACGCTGGAAAACTGGGAGCAAGGACGAGCGAAACCTAATGCTCAGGCGACAACGTTGATCCGGCTGGTTGAGCGCTTTCCGGAGACGGTTCAACAACTGGCGGCGCTGACCTGAAGTGCCCTCTGCGTTTTCAATGACGCCATCGCGAGCAGGCTCGCTCCCACAGGGGACCACGTTCTGTCAGAAAGAATGCGGTTCAATGTGGGAGCGAGCTTGCTCCGGGCGGCGATCCGACGAAGGCGGCGGAGCAGACACAAATGAGAACGGCACCTTACGGTGCCGTTTGCGTTTCACATTACAGACGCTTATTTACGCGCCGCCTCCCACGATTTCAGCAGTTCGGCATAGCTCACGGTTTCACCTTTAGGCTTCTCGTTCGCCAGTTTCGGCTTCGGTGCACCCGGTTGGTCCAGCCAGTACTGCGCGTCGCGCTCGGGGTTCATTTTCGGTGCGCAGGTGGCTTGCGCCTTCGAGCGTTCCAGACGGGTCATGATCGCGTCCTGATCCTTGGCCAAACCATCCAGCGCCTGTTGCGGGGTTTTCTCGCCGCTGGCGGCTTCGGCGATGTGGCTCCACCACAGTTGCGCCAAACGCGGATAGTCCGGCACGTTGGTCCCGGTCGGGGTCCATTGCACACGGGCCGGGCTGCGATAGAACTCAACCAGACCACCGAGTTTCGGTGCCAGGTCGGTCATGGCTTGCGAGTTGATGTCCGACTCGCGGATCGGCGTCAGGCCAACGATGGTTTTCTTCAGGGATATGGTTTTCGAGGTCACGAACTGCGCGTACAACCAGGCCGCCAGCCTTTGCTTTTCTGGCGTGGACTTGAGGAAGGTCCAGGAACCGGCGTCCTGATAACCGAGTTTCATGCCCTCTTCCCAATACGGACCTTTCGGCGACGGTGCCATGCGCCATTTCGGCGTGCCGTCGGCGTTCATCACCGGCAAGCCCGGTTTGGTCATGTCGGCGGTAAACGCGGTGTACCAGAAGATCTGCTGCGCGATGTTGCCTTGGGACGGCACCGGACCGGATTCGGAGAAGGTCATGCCCGCCGCTTCCGGTGGCGCATATTTCTTCAGCCAGTCGACGTATTTGGTGGTTGCATAGACCGCCGCCGGGCCGTTGGTGTCGCCGCCTCGGGTCACGCTGGAGCCGACCGGATGGCAGTCCTCGACGCGGATGCCCCACTCGTCCACCGGCAAGCCGTTGGGAATGCCCTTGTCGCCAGCACCCGCCATGGAGAACCAGGCATCGGTGAAGCGCCAGCCCAGGGACGGATCTTTCTTGCCGTAGTCCATGTGACCGTAGACGCGCTTGCCGTCGATTTCCTTGATGTCTTCACTGAAGAATTTGGCGATGTCTTCATAGGCCGACCAGTTCACCGGCACGCCCAGTTCATAGCCGTATTTTTCTTTGAATTTTGCTTTCAGATCCGCCCGCTCGAACCAGTCGGCGCGAAACCAGTAAAGGTTGGCGAACTGCTGGTCGGGCAGCTGATAGATCTTGCCGTCCGGCGCGGTGGTGAACGAGATGCCGATGAAGTCTTTGATGTCCAGGGTCGGCGAGGTATAAGCCTTACCTTCGTTGGCCATCAGGTCGGTGATCGATTCGGTTTTGCCGTAGCGAAAGTGCGTGCCAATCAGGTCCGAGTCATTGACCCAGCCGTCATAGATGTTCTTGTCCGATTGCATCTGGGTCTGCAGCTTTTCCACCACGTCGCCTTCTTGCAACAAGTCGTGGGTCAGCTTGATCCCGGTGATCTCGGTAAAGGCTTTGGCCAGCACTTTGGATTCATATTCGTGGGTCGCGATGGTTTCCGAGACCACTTTGATGCTCATTCCGCGAAACGGCTCGGACGCCTTGATGAACCACTTCAGCTCTTCGAGCTGCTGGGCTTCGGTCAGGGTGGACGGTTTGAATTCGCTGCCAATCCATTTCTTGGCGGCGTCTTCATAGGCATCCGCCCAGGCTGCAGCGCTCAACCCGCTGAGTGCCAGCATGGCTGCCAATGAAACGCTATGTCGCAGCTTATTGTTTTTGTCGAACATAGAGACCTCCTGTTTAGGTTTCGGAGCAACTTTGCCGAGCGATTCGACTAGCCCCAACGCATCACAGCCAACAGCCACACCAGGGACAACGCGAACGCCACCCAGATGCTCCAGTCGGTGACGCCGATTACCAGCAAATGCAGGTAGGCGCTGCCGAGAAGACCGATAAACAACCGATCGCCACGGGTGGTGGCAATCGGCAACAAACCACGCCGAAGGATGCTCGGCGAACGCAGTTCCCAGGTCGTCATGCCCACCAGGATCAAGGCAATGACGCTGAAGAATGCCGCCGTAGGGCCGGTCCAACTCATCCATTCCATCATCAGTTCCTCAGACCCGGCCCAGGGCAAAGCCCTTGGCCACGTGGTTGCGAACAAACCAGATCACCAGCATGCCTGGCAGGATAGTCAACACCCCCGCCGCCGCCAGCACGCCCCAGTCGATACCGGACGCCGAGACCGTGCGCGTCATCACCGCCGCAATCGGTTTGGCGTTGACCGACGTCAGCGTTCGCGCCAGCAGCAGTTCGACCCAGGAAAACATAAAGCAGAAAAACGCCGTCACACCGATCCCGGAACCAATTAGCGGAACGAAAATCTTCACGAAGAACTTGGGGAAACTGTAGCCGTCGATGTAGGCGGTTTCGTCGATTTCCTTCGGTACGCCGGACATGAAGCCCTCAAGGATCCACACCGCCAACGGCACGTTAAACAGGCAATGAGCCAACGCGACAGCGATGTGCGTATCGAACAAGCCAATCGAGGAATACAACTGGAAGAACGGCAGCAAAAACACCGCCGGTGGTGCCATGCGGTTGGTCAGGAGCCAGAAGAACAGGTGCTTGTCACCGAGGAACCGATAGCGCGAGAACGCATACGCGGCCGGCAATGCCACGCTCAGCGAAATCACCGTGTTCAGGCTCACGTAGTACAGCGAGTTGAGGTAACCGGTGTACCAGGCCGGATCGGTGAAGATCACCTTGTAGTTGGCGAAGGTGAAATCCTGCGGAAACAACGTCAGGCCACTGAGGATTTCGGTGTTGCTCTTGAAGGACATGTTCAGCAACCAGTAGATCGGCACCAGCAGGAACAGGATGTAGATCAGCAACGGAATCAGCTTTCTCTTGCTCATGGCAGACCTCAGCGGTTGGCGTCAGAGTGAGTCATGGCGGTGTAAAACAGCCAGGACACCAACAGGATGATCAGGAAGTACACCAGCGAGAAAGCCGCCGCCGGGCCGAGGTCGAACTGCCCGATCGCCATTTGCGTCAGGGTCTGACTCAAGAACGTCGTGGCATTCCCCGGACCGCCACCGGTTAGCACAAACGGCTCGGTGTAGATCATGAAACTGTCCATGAACCGCAACATCACCGCGATCAACAACACGCTCTTGAGCTTGGGCAACTGGATGTGTCGGAAAACCGCCCAGGCCGAGGCCCGATCAATCCGCGCCGCCTGGTAGTACACGTCCGGAATCGCTCGCAGACCCGAGAAACACAACAGCGCCACCAACGACGTCCAGTGCCAGACGTCCATCACCAGCACCGTGACCCAGGCGTCCATGGTGTTGGCCGCGTAGTTGTAGTTGATGCCCATGGCCTTGAGGCTGGCGCCGAGCAGACCAATGTCCGCCCGACCGAAGATCTGCCAGATCGTGCCGACCACGTTCCACGGAATCAGCAACGGAATCGCCAGGATGATCAGCACCAGCGACGACCAGCGGCCCTTGGTCGGCATGGTCAGGGCGATGGCGATGCCCAGCGGGATTTCGATCAGCAGCACACAGCCGGAGTAGATGAACTGACGCAGTAATGAGTCATGCAGGCGCGGATCGAGCAGCACTTGTCTGTACCAGTCGGCGCCGACGAAGTAGCGGCTGGACTGGTCGAAGATGTCCTGCACCGAGTAGTTGACCACCGTCATCATCGGGATCACCGCACTGAACGCCACCAGCAAAAACACTGGCAACACCAGCCACCAGGCCTTGTTGTTCTGCACCTTGTTCATGGCTACGTCTCCAAGAGATATTCGTCGGCATACACCATCAACCATTGCGCCGGAAAGCTGATGTGGGCGGTTCCCTCAGGCACTGGCTTGTCTTCGGCCAGGCGCACTTTCAAAGGAACGCCGTCGAGGTTCAGGGTCATGATCTTGTAGGTGCCAAGGTCTTCGACATGTACGACCTGTGCCTGCATCGCCTCATCAAACGGCTCGTCCCACACATGCACGAACTCCGGACGGATACCGACCTTCAGGGTTTTCCACTCGGACTCGGCAACGCGTTTCTGCTGAGCATCGGACAGCGGCAAATGTGTCGAGGCGAAACCGACACCACCCGGTTGTGGCTGTACCTCGATCAGGTTCATCCCCGGACTGCCGATGAAATAGCCGACAAAGGTGTGGCTCGGCCGCTCGAACAGTTCTCGCGGCGTGCCGAATTGCACAATCTGCCCGCCGTACATCACCGCAATCTTGTCGGCGAAGGTCGAGGCTTCGAGCTGATCGTGGGTGACGTAGACCATGGTGATGTTGAACTGCTCGTGGATCTGCTTGAGCTTGCGTCGCAATTTCCACTTCAGGTGCGGGTCGATCACGGTCAGCGGTTCATCGAACAGGATCGCTGACACGTCATCGCGCACCAGCCCACGGCCCATGGAGACTTTCTGCTTTTCATCGGCGGTGAGGTTGCGCGCCTTCTTGCTCAGCAGCGTCTGGAGGTCGAGGACTTCGGCGATTTCCTGCACCTTGCTGTGAATTTTCGCCTCGGCCATGCCCTGATTGCGCAGCGGGAAGGCCAGGTTGTCGAACACCGTCATGGTGTCGTAGACCACCGGAAACTGGAAAACCTGGGCGATGTTGCGCTTCTCCGGGGTCAAGTCGTTGACCACTTTGCTGTCGAACAGCACCTGACCCTGGGACGGACTGAGCAGCCCGGAAATGATGTTGAGCAAGGTCGACTTGCCGCAGCCTGAAGGCCCGAGCAAGGCATAGGCGCCGCCCTGCTCCCAGACGTGGTCCATCTCGCGGATCGCGTAATCCTCGGGGCCGGTCGGCGTGCGGGTGTAACTGTGGGCAAGGTGCTGCAAACGGATTTCGGCCATCAGGCAACCCTCGCGATACGGCGACCGGGCGCCTGGACCAGCCGCCCCTGCGTATCGAAGACAAACAGTTTATGGGTCGGGATATAGATGCGAATCGGCGCATCGACGTCGTATTCGTGAACGCCGGGCAAGTGCAGCACCAACAGGAAATGTTCGTTGCGCACGTGCAGGAAGGTTTCCGAACCGCTGATCTCGGCCACCTCGACGGTCACCGCCAGTTCCAGGTCATCGTCGTTGCTCGGCACCAGCGAAATATGGCTGGGCCGTACGCCAAAGCGGAACTCGCCCTCGCCCACCGGCCGCAGATCGACGTTCAGCGGGAAGTGCACGAAATTGGCGAAGCTGACTTCGTTGCCGGCAATGCGTCCCGGCATCAGATTGATCGGCGGCTCGGAGAACAGCTCTGCGGCCAGCACGGTTTGCGGCTGGTGATACACCTCGGAAGACTTGCCGCTCTGAATAACCCGACCTTCGTGAAGAATGGTGGTGGTGCCGCCCAGCGCCAGGGCTTCGTTGGGTTCGGTGGTGGCGTAGATGGCGATGGTGTGGTGAGCCTTGAACAGCTCGCGCATTTCCTGACGCAGTTCTTCACGCAGCTTGTAGTCGAGGTTCACCAGCGGTTCGTCGAACAGGATCAGCTCGGCATCCTTGACCAGCGCCCGGGCCATCGCCGTGCGTTGTTGCTGACCACCGGAGAGTTCAAGCGGATGGCGCTGGAGGAATTTCTCGATGCGCAACATCTTCGCGGTTTCCAGCACTTTGCTCTGGATCAGCTCATTGGAAACACCGCCCTGGCGCAAGGGCGAGGCGATGTTCTCGAACACCGTCATGGTCGGGTAGTTGATGAACTGCTGATAGACCATCGACACATTGCGCAAACGCACCGGGCGCTGGGTGACGTCGACGCCGTTCATCAGGATGCGGCCGCTGTCGGGCTTGTCCAGACCGGCCATCAAGCGCATGAGACTGGTTTTGCCGGACAGCGTGCGCCCGAGCAAAACGTTGAAGGATCCGGCTTCGAAACTAAGGCACGCATCGTCGATCCAGGTCTGGCCCTCGACGGTGCGGCTGACGTGCTCCAGGGTTAATGACATGGCTCGGCCTTTTTATTATTGGAGTCAAGCGACCGGAGCTACAGAGCGACATTCGTGCCAGAAAATGCAAGCCGTTGATCCGGCTTGAGAATCTTGCAAATGGAAGAAAAACCGCGTTCATTGCTGAACAGAAATGAACAACCGCGACTGAACAATTGAACAATCCGGCGGTTGACAATGAACAATAGTGAACAACACTCTACGGATGCTTTTACTGCGGGAAATTCTGAATCGCGCACGCCCTTGTAGCAGCTGGCGAAGCCTGCGTTCGGCGACGCAGTCGTCGTGATATCAGGCGGCGCGGTGTATCAGGATGACCGCGCAAACAGGTTTCACGACGACTGCGTCGCCGAACGCAGGCTTCGCCAGCTGCTACATGAATCGCGTTACTCATAACAAAAATAATAATGATCAGAGATCGATTGCCATGGCCGCACCCGCCTTGCCGCTCTCCCACGACGCCATCATCCAGGACTCCTGGTCCCGTTGCCGCGCGTTCGGCCTCAATCATCAGAGCGCCCCGGCGTTCGACCAGCTGCCGGCAGAGGGCATTGCGCAATTGCTGGAGAGCCAGCACTCACTGGTGCAAACCACTCACCAGGAAGTCCTGCCGTATTACGAGAACATCCTCAGCAACTCCAACTGCCTGATCATGCTCGCCGACAATCAGGGCCAGGTGCTGACGTCCTGGGGCACCCAGCGTTTTATCGAGCCGAACCTGACCCGCGGTTTCAGCGCCGGCGCCAGCTGGATGGAACGCTGCAGCGGCACCAATGCAATCGGCACCGCCCTGGCCTGCGAGCAGGCGGTGCACATCGAGCACGATGAACATTTCCTCAAGGCCAACCGATTCATGACCGGTTCTGCCGCACCGATTTTCGATGCCGAGCGCAAGGTCATCGCGGTGCTGGATGTGTCCAGCGACAGTTACCTGCCGCCGTCCCACACCCTCGGCATGGTCAAGATGATGAGTCAGACCGTGGAAAACCGGCTGATCCTCAACCTGTTCCATGGCCAGCATTTCCAGTTGACCTTCAACACCGGACTGAACAACCTCGACAGCCAATGGGCCGGGCTGCTGATCTTTGATGAAACCGGTCAGGTGCTGTCCGCCAACCGCCGGGCCGACAATCTGCTGGGCATCAGCCTGTCGCGGGTCAGTGTCGAAAGTCTGTTCAAAGTCTCACTGCTGGAGTTGCTGAACCAGCCGGACGGCCTGCCGTTTGCCCTGCAAGCCTCGGGGCGTAACCGCTTTCAATGCCTGCTGAAACGGCCAAAACAAGCGCCGATTCAAGCCCGAGTGTTTGCTGAACCCACGGTGCCGGCGCCCACAGCGATCAGCCTCAATACCCTGCATTTTGGCGACAGCCGCGTGGAAAAAGCCGTGCGTCAGGCCGAGCGGTTGCTGGAAAAAGACATTCCGTTGTTGATCCACGGCGAAACCGGGGTCGGCAAGGAAGTCTTCGTCAAAGCCCTGCATCAGGCCAGCTCACGCAGCAAACAACCGTTCATTGCGGTCAACTGTGCAGCGATCCCCGCCGAATTGGTGGAATCCGAATTATTTGGCTATGAGAAAGGCGCATTCACCGGTGCCAACCAGAAAGGCAGCATCGGGCTGATCCGCAAGGCTGACAAAGGCACCCTGTTCCTTGATGAAATCGGTGATATGCCGTTGCCGACTCAGGCTCGACTGCTGCGAGTGTTGCAGGAGCGCTGCGTGCAACCGGTGGGCAGCAGCGAGTTGTTCCCGGTGGATATACGGATTATTTCGGCGACCAACCGCTCGTTGCGCGAGCAGGTTCAGTTGGGGCGGTTTCGTGAGGATTTGTATTACCGGATTGGTGGTTTGACCCTGGAACTGCCTCCTCTGCGCGAACGCAGTGACAAGGAAGCACTGTTCAAACGCCTGTGGGAGCAACACCGCGAGCCGAGCCAATGGGCCGGCTTGAGCAGAGAGGTATTGGAGTTGTTTGGGCGTCATCCGTGGCCGGGGAATTTAAGGCAGGTCAGCAGCGTGATGCAGGTAGCGTTGGCCATGGCCGAGGAGCAACCGGTGCGGCCGGAGCATTTGCCGGATGATTTTTTTGTTGATCTGGAGATGGAGCCGGTGGGGGTGGCGGAGCCGTTGGCGGTGGATTTGAATGATGCCGAGGATTTGAATCGGCAGTTGCAGGCGGCCGGGGGGAATATCTCCCATTTGGCCCGCAGGCTTGGGGTTAGCCGAAATACCCTTTATAAACGATTGCGCCAGACAGGCGACTGATCGTTCCCACGCTCCGCGTGGGAATGCCTCAACGGACGCTCCGCGTTCGGCTCTGGAAGGGACGCGGAGCGTCCCGGGCTGCATTCCCACGCAGAGCGTGGGAACGATCAATCAGTGAGGCAAACAAAAACCCGCACAAGGCGGGTTTTGTTTTGTAGCCAATCAAGCAATCAGTCAGCCAGACGCCAGGTCGTCCCACCCTTCCCGTCTTCCAGCACCACGCCCATGGCGGTGAGCTGGTCGCGGATGCGGTCGGATTCGGCCCAGTCTTTACCAGCACGAGCGGCCAGACGCGCGGCAATCAGCGCATCAACCTCAGCCGCATCAACCCGCCCTTCGGCGCCGGCCTGCAGGAAGTCATCCGCTTCGAGCTGCAACACACCCAGCACACTCGCCAACTCCTTCAAGCGCGCCGCCAGACCCGCCGCCGCATCGAGATCACTATCGCGCAGACGGTTGATCTCACGAACCATCTCGAACAGCACAGCACAGGCTTCCGGCGTACCAAAGTCGTCGTTCATCACCTGAGTGAAACGCTCGACAAAGGCTTCGCCACCGGCCGGTGCCACGCTCGGCAGGCCTTTCAACGCATGGTAGAAACGCTCGAGTGCGCCTTTGGCGTCCTTGAGGTTGTCTTCCGAGTAGTTGATCGCACTGCGGTAGTGGCTCGACACCAGCAGGTAACGCACGACTTCCGGGTGGTACTTTTCCAGCACGTCGCGAATGGTGAAGAAGTTGTTCAAGGACTTGGACATCTTCTCGCCATTGATGCGAATCATGCCGCAATGCATCCACGCGTTGGCGTAGGTCTTGCCGGTGGCCGCTTCGCTCTGGGCGATTTCGTTTTCGTGGTGCGGGAACTCGAGGTCGCTGCCGCCGCCATGAATGTCGAAGGTCTCGCCGAGGCAGCAGGTGGACATCACCGAGCACTCGATGTGCCAGCCCGGACGACCATCGCCCCAAGGCGAAGGCCAGCTCGGCTCGCCCGGCTTGGCGCCTTTCCACAGCACGAAGTCCAGCGGATCTTGCTTGGACTCGTCGACTTCGATCCGCGCACCGATGCGCAGGTCTTCGATTTTCTTGCGCGACAGCTTGCCGTAGCCCATGAACTTGGCGACACGGTAATACACGTCGCCATTGCCCGGGGCGTAGGCGTAGCCCTTGTCAATCAAGGTCTGGATCATCGCGTGCATGCCGGGGATATGCCCGGTAGCGCGCGGTTCCATGTCCGGCTTCTTGATGTTCAGGCGCGCTTCGTCTTCGTGCATCGCCGCGATCATGCGCTCGGTCAAGGCTTCGAACGACTCGCCGTTCTCCTTGGCCCGATTGATGATCTTGTCGTCGATGTCGGTGATGTTGCGCACGTAAGTCAGGTCGTAG
The DNA here is from genome assembly GCF_900187425.1 of Pseudomonas sp. Irchel s3h14. Lineage (GTDB taxonomy): Bacteria > Pseudomonadota > Gammaproteobacteria > Pseudomonadales > Pseudomonadaceae > Aquipseudomonas. The sequence goes on along the minus strand of NZ_FYDJ01000006.1, from coordinate 194,092 downwards.
CCGCTGAACCGCAACCAGCGGGTCACCAGGTCGAACGCGACCATGCTGCGGCCATGGCCCAGGTGGCAGTAGTCGTACACGGTCATCCCGCAGACGTACATGCGCACCTTGTTGCCATCCAAGGGTTTGAAGACTTCTTTGCTCTTGGTGAGCGTGTTGTAGATCGAAAGCACGTTAGAGGTTCCTTGAATCACTGGCCCCACGAATCACGCAAGGTCACGGTACGGTTGAACACCGGATGACCGGGTTTCGAGTCCTTGATATCCGCGCAGAAGTAACCTTCGCGCTCGAACTGGAAACGGTCTTCCGGCTGTGCATTGCCCAGCGAAGGCTCGGCACGACAACCGGTGAGGACTTGCAGCGAGTCAGGGTTGATGTTGTCCAGGAAACTGGCGCTGTCTTCAGCCTTCTCAGGGTTGGCCGAACGGAACAGGCGGTCGTACAGACGTACTTCGCACTCGACGCTGGCAGCGGCCGGCACCCAGTGAACCACGCCTTTGACCTTGCGGCCTTCAGGGTTCTTGCCCAGGGTTTCCGGGTCATACGAGCAACGCAGTTCGACGATGTTGCCATCGGCGTCCTTGATCGCTTCGTCAGCGCGAATCACATAGCTGCCGCGCAGACGCACTTCGCCAGCAGGTTCCAGGCGTTTGTAGCCTTTTGGCGGCTCTTCCATGAAGTCTTCACGGTCGATGTAGATCTCACGGGCGAACGGCAGAACGCGCACGCCCATGTCTTCTTTCGGGTGGCACGCCAGTTCGAGGTTCTCGACCTGGCCTTCCGGGTAGTTGGTGATCACGACTTTCAGCGGGCGCAGCACGCACATGGCACGCGGGGCGCTGTGGTCGAGGTCGTCACGGATGCTGAATTCGAGCATGCCGAAGTCGACCACGCCGTCGGAACGGTTGGTGCCGATCATTTCGCAGAAGTTGCGGATCGATTTCGGCGTGTAACCACGGCGGCGGAAGCCGGACAGCGTGGACATGCGCGGGTCGTCCCAGCCATGAACGTGCTTTTCATCGACCAGTTGCTTGAGCTTGCGCTTGCTGGTGATCGTGTAGTTCAGGTTCAGACGGCTGAATTCGTACTGACGCGGTTGCGCCGGTACGGGCAGGTTCTCGAGGAACCACTCGTACAGCGGACGATGGCTTTCGAACTCCAGGGTGCAGATCGAGTGAGTGATGCCTTCGATGGCATCCGACTGACCGTGGGTGAAGTCGTAGTTCGGGTAGATGCACCACTTGTCACCAGTCTGGTGGTGGTGAGCGTGACGGATGCGATACATGATCGGGTCGCGCAGGTTCATGTTCGGCGAGGCCATGTCGATCTTGGCCCGCAACACGCGTGCGCCATCCTTGAATTCACCGGCCTTCATGCGGGCGAACCAGTCGAGGTTTTCTTCCACGGAACGATCGCGGAACGGGCTGTTCTTGCCCGGTTCGGTCAGGCTGCCACGGTATTCCTTGGCCTGTTCAGGGCTCAGGTCATCGACGTAGGCCTTGCCGGCCTTGATCAGTTCAACGGCCCAATCGTGCAACTGGTCGAAATACTGCGAGGCGTAGCGCACTTCACCGGACCATTCGAAGCCCAGCCATTTGACGTCGCTTTCGATCGCGTCGATGTATTCCTGGTCTTCCTTGGCCGGGTTGGTGTCGTCGAAACGCAGGTGCGTGACGCCACCAAATTCCTGGGCCAGACCGAAGTTCACGCAAATCGACTTGGCGTGACCGATGTGCAGGTAGCCGTTGGGCTCAGGCGGGAAACGGGTGACGATCTGCGTGTGCTTACCCGAGTCCAGGTCCGCCTGGATGATCGGGCGCAGGAAATTGACCGGCACGGCAGGGCCGGTCTTGGAATTCGAGGTAGGGTCGACAGTGGGCTTGCTCATAGGATCCTTGAACGTACAAGTGCGCGGCCAGTTGGCCAAATCAAAGCGGCGGTTAAAACAAAGGGGCTTATCATAGCCGATGCCGTCAAGTCGCTGACAGCGCAGGGCAAAAAACGGCTGCATTTAATCGGATGCAAATGAAAAACAGCCTCGAAATTCGCGCTTGGCACGCTAAACTGCGCATCTTGGCCAAAATTGGCCGGACCGGTTGAGGGCTTCAACGCCCCGAAACCCACGAATTCCCAGAAAACGCTTTTTTTAAAAAGAGTCCCCGATCATGACCCAAGTCAAACTGACCACCAACCATGGCGACATCGTCCTGGAACTGAACGCTGAAAAAGCCCCGATCACCGTGGCCAACTTCATCGAGTACGTCAAAGCCGGTCACTACGAAAACACCGTTTTCCACCGCGTCATCGGTAACTTCATGATCCAGGGCGGCGGTTTCGAGCCAGGCATGAAAGAAAAGAAAGACAAGCGCTCAAGCATCCAGAACGAAGCCGACAACGGCCTGCCGAACGAGAAGTACACCGTTGCCATGGCCCGCACCATGGAGCCGCATTCGGCTTCCGCCCAGTTTTTCATCAACGTGGCTGACAACAGCTTCCTGAACCACAGCGCCAAGACCACTCAGGGCTGGGGCTACGCCGTATTCGCCAAAGTCGTTGAAGGCACCGACGTAGTGGACAAGATCAAAGGTGTTTCCACCACCATGAAATCCGGCCACCAGGACGTACCAGCAGAAGACGTGATCATCGAGAAAGCCGAGATCATTGAGTGATACTGCTGATTTCAGACTTGCATCTGGAAGAGGAGCGCCCGGACATCAGCCGGGCGTTTCTGGATTTGCTCGCCGGACGCGCCCGCTCGGCGAGTGCGTTGTACATCCTGGGCGACTTTTTCGAGGCGTGGATTGGCGACGATGCCATGACGCCCTTTCAGCGTTCCATCTGCCAGGCCCTGCGCGAACTCAGCGACAGCGGCACGGCCATTTTTCTGATGCACGGCAATCGCGACTTCATGCTCGGCCAGGCCTTCTGCAAACAGGCCGGCTGCACATTGCTGAAAGACCCGAGTGTCGTGCAGTTTTACGGCGAGCCGGTGCTATTGATGCACGGCGACAGCCTCTGCACCCGCGACGAAGCCTATATGAAGCTGCGTCGCTATCTGCGTAATCCGATCACCCTGTTCATCCTGCGGCACTTGCCTTTGCGCACCCGGCATAAGCTGGCGCGCAAGCTGCGCAGTGAAAGCCGTGCGCAGACGCGGATGAAGGCCAATGACATTGTGGATGTCACGCCGGAAGAAGTGCCGCGAATCATGCAGGCATTTGGCGTGAAGACCTTGATCCATGGGCATACCCATCGCCCGGCCATTCACAAATTGCAGATTGGCGAGCAGGCGGCCAAACGGATTGTGTTGGGGGATTGGGATCGTCAGGGGTGGGCGTTGCAGGTGGATGAGAATGGGTTTGCGTTGGCACCGTTCGACTTCGCCCCGCCGCCACAGCTCGCAGCACCTGCGAACTGACTACCGAACACAAAACCCTTGTGGGAGCGGGCTTGCTCGCGAAGGCGGATTAGCATTCAACATCTTAGTTGACTGTTACACCGCATTCGCGAGCAAGCCCGCTCCCACATTGGTTCTTCACCTGACTCTAGTGGCCGGAGGCAGCCGGCCCCGCCTTCGCCGCAAACGGCGGTTTCGCCAGCCACACCAGCACAATCAAGCCCATGAATGCCCAGCCCAGCAATGTGAAGTAATCCACGGTGGAGAGCATGTACGCCTGACTGGTCAGCACATGATCCAGTTGCGCATACGCCGGATTGCTCGCCCCGCCCAGGCTGTTCAGCGCCTCGCGGGTCGCCGGCTCATAGGTGCTGATGCTTTCGCTCATATAGGCGTGGTGCTGATCGGCCCGGCGAATCCAGATCCAGGTCGTCAGCGACGCCGCAAAACTACCGCCCAACGTCCGCAGGAACGTCGCCAGGCCCGCGCCGTCGGCGATCTGGCTCGGTGGCAGGTCCGACATCAGAATGCTCAAGGTCGGCATGAAGAACAGCGCCACGCCAATCCCCATGAACAGCTGCACCAGAGCGATGTGCTGGAAGTCCACTTCGTTGGTAAACCCGGCACGCATGAAGCAGCTCAGGCCAATCGCCAGGAACGCCAGGCCGGCCAACAGCCGCAGGTCGAACTTGTGTGCGTACTTGCCGACAAACGGCGACATCAACACCGGCAGAATCCCGATCGGCGCCACCGCCAGACCCGCCCACGTGGCGGTATAGCCCATCTGGGTTTGCAGCCATTGCGGCAGAATCAGGTTGATCCCGAAGAACCCGGCGTAACCCAACACCAGCACAATCGTGCCGATCCGGAAGTTGCGGTAAGCGAACAGCCGCAGGTTGACCACCGGGTGTTTGTCGGTCATTTCCCAGATCACGAACACCGCCAGCGCTATCACTGAAATGGCCGCGCCGATGAGGATGAAGTTCGACTCGAACCAGTCCAGGTCATTGCCCTTGTCGAGGATCACCTGCAAGGCGCCGACGCCAATGATCAGCGTGATCAAACCGACGTAATCCATCGGCTGGTAGCTGGTTTCCACCGGCCGCGCCTTGAGTTGCTGGCGCACCACCATCACCGCGAAAACACCGATCGGCACGTTGATGAAGAAGATCCACGGCCAGCTATAGCTGTCGGTAATCCAGCCGCCGAGGATGGGACCGGCAATCGGCGCCACCACCGTGACCATCGCCAGCAACGCCAGGGCCATGCCGCGCCTGGCGGGCGGATAGACGGCAATCAGCAGCGTTTGAGTCATAGGGTACAGCGGACCTGCCACCAGACCTTGAAGCACCCGAAAGCCAATCAGCTCCGGCATCGAGGTCGAGATACCGCACAGAAACGAGGCCAGCACGAACAGGATCGTCGCCCAGAGAAACAGCTTCACCTCGCCGAAGCGCCGACTGAGCCAACCGGTCAGCGGCAGCGCGATGGCGTTGCTCACGGCGAACGAGGTAATCACCCAAGTGCCCTGCTCCGAACTCACGCCCAGGTTGCCGGAAATCGTCGGCAGCGCCACGTTGGCGATGGTGGTGTCGAGCACTTGCATGAAGGTCGCCAGCGACAGGCCGATGGTGCTGAGCAGCAGGCTGGGCGGCGTAAAAGACGCGTTATTGCTCATCGCGAATCCTTTGAAACTGGGCTGTCGCGACACCTTTTAACGGGCGTCGCTGAGGGATTGGCGAATCAGCGTTGAACGGTTTTGCTGACCGCAGCGCTGTTGTCGTGGATCAACTGAGTGATCATCGCGTCGGCCTCGGCCAACTGACGGTCATAGACGTTGGTGCTGAACGAGGCCTTTTGCGGCGGTTGTTGCGCCAGCACCGGGCCGCTCTGGTCACGCAGGTTCACATCGACCTGGGTCGACAGGCCGACCCGCAACGGGTGCTTGGCCAGTTCTTCGGCGTTGATGTGAATCCGCACCGGCACCCGCTGGACGATCTTGATCCAGTTGCCGGTGGCGTTCTGTGCCGGCAGCAAGGCAAACGCGCTGCCGGTGCCAGCGCCGAGGCTGTCGATGGTGCCGCTGAACTTCACGTCGCTGCCGTACAGGTCGGCTTCGATGTCCACTGGCTGCCCGATGCGCATGTCACGCAGCTGGGTTTCCTTGAAGTTGGCGTCGATCCACAGCTGATCCAGCGGAATGACCGCCATCAATGCGGTGCCCGGCTGGACGCGTTGGCCCAGTTGTACCGAGCGCTTGGCCACGTAACCGGTCACCGGCGCGATCAAGGTGCTGCGGGAGTTGTTCAAGTAAGCCTGACGCAATTGCGCGGCAGCGGACATCACGTCCGGGTGCGACGACACCACGGTGTCATCGACCAGCGCACTGGTGGTTTTCAGTTGCTGTTTGGCGTTGGCCAAGGCGTTTTGCGCCGAGGTCAGGTCGTCGCGAGCGTGGGACAGTTCTTCCTGGGAAATCGCGCCGCCAGCGGCGAGGTTTTTCCGGCGATTGAAGTTGTCCTGAGCCTTTTGCACTTCAGCCTGTTGGGCGTTGACCTGGGCTTTCATGCCGTCGACGTTGCTGTACAAGCCGCGAACCTGACGCACCGTGCGGGCCAGATTGGCCTGGGCACTTTGCAGACCGACTTCGGCGTCGTTCGGGTCGAAGTTGATCAGCACCTGACCTTCGTGAACCAGGTCGCCGTCGTCGGCACCGATGCTGACCACCGTGCCGGTGACCAACGGAGTGATTTCCACCACGTTGCCGTTCACATAGGCATCGTCGGTGCTTTCGTTCCAGCGCCCGTAGAATTCGTGATAACCCCAGACGCCGACACCCGCGAGGACTACCACGATAGCCAGAACGACCAGCATGACTTTGCGTTTGCGCGGATTGCTCGTGTCTTGAGCGTTGTCAGGGGTTTGTGTTGTTGAATCGGCAGTGGCCATGACAAGTACCTTGAATTAGTTGTGCTGCGTGGCTGGGGTTGCGTTGGCTGCGGTCAGGGTTTCGCCCTGGAAGCCGCCGCCCAGCGCCTGCATCAGTTGGATCGACAGGTCGATCTGCTCGGCATTCAGGTTGGCCAGCTGACGCTGGGCCTGGAGCAATTGCTGCTCGATGCTGAGCACGTCCAGGTAATTCCCGATGCCGGAACCGTACCGCTGGACCACGGTGTTGTAAGAATCCTGGGCAATGTCGGTGGCGTGCTGCTGAGCCCCGATCTGCCGGCCGATATCGCGCAACTGGTTGAGGGTGTCGCTGACATCACCCAGGGCTTTCACCAGGCTTTTGTTGTACTGCGCCACGGCGAGGTCGTAATCGGCGTCGCGGGAATCGAGGTCGGCGCGCAGGCGGCCACCGTCGAAAATCGGCACAGAAATGGTCGGCGCGATGTTGAAGAAACGACTGGCCGAACCGAACATCGCATCGCCCAGCAACGACTCGGCTCCGGCCGCGGCGCTCAGGTTGAGGTTGGGGTAGAAGCGGGTTTTTCCGGCGTCGATGTTCTTGCTCGCGGCCTCGACCCGCCAACGGGCGGCCACCAGGTCTGGACGACGACCGAGCAACTCGGCCGGCAGCACCGTTGGCAACGCGACGGCACTGGCCTGAAGGATTTTCGGCCGGGCGATTTCGTTGCCGCGATCCGGGCCTTTACCGAGCAAGACGGCCAAGGCGATTTTCGCGCTTTGCAGGCGTTTTTCGGCGTCGATCAGGCTGGCTTCGGACGTGGCTTCCAGACTCTCGGTTTGCTGGAACTGGTATTGACTGTCGATCCCGGAACTCAGGCGGCGCTGGCTCAGATCGAGCATTTGTTTGGTGCGTTTGAGGTCTTCCTGCGCCAGGTCGTGAACGATATGCGCCTGCCCCAGATCGCTATAAGCGCGGGCAACGTCGGCGGATAACGTCAGTTGCGCCGCTTGCTGATCGACTTCGGCAGCGCGGGCCTGGCCCAATGCGGCTTCCCAGGCGTCACGCTGACCGCCCCAGAGGTCGAAGTTGTAATTGAAACTGGCACTGATGTTACGCACGGTGGAGTATGCATCGCCCTCGCCTCTCGGGTCCTGATCCCGGGCCAGACGCGAACGGCTGACGCCAGCGCTGGCATCGAGGGTGGGCATGCGTGCGGCATCTGCTGCATAAGCGGCGGCGCTGGCCTGGTGGGCGCGGGCGTCTGCGATTTGCATGTCGGGGCTGTCGTGCAGGGCCTCGCGGATCAGGCCATCGAGCTGTGGGTCGCCGAGGCTTTTCCACCAGTCGCTTTTCGGCCAGGCCGCGGGCGACAGGGTCACGCCGCTAAGGGATTGCCCGGCCTTGAGGTTTTTCGCATCGAGGCTGACGCCTTCAGTGGTCAGGCCGCTGTAGCTGGCACAACCGGCCAGGGTCATGGCCGCCAGCACCAGACTCAAGCCGGTACGCAGGGTTTTACTGCTCATTTGCCACCTACCCGCAGCAGGGTGATCGAGTCACCGGCTGCCACCAAAATCTTCTTCAGGATCTGTTCGAGGGTCTGCAACTCCTCTGGGGTGATCGCGCCAGCCAGTTCATTCATCGCGTCGGCGCCGATCTCCGGCAGGCGGTCAGTCAACCGCTGGCCTTGTTCGGTCAGCACCAGCTGAACCTGACGGCGATCCGCTTCGGAGCGTTGGCGGGCGAGGAAGCCTTTCTGTTCCAGACGGTCGAGCATGCGGGTCATCGATCCGCTATCCAGCGACAGGTGACGGCACAGCTCGGCCGGGGTATCGACGCCGAACTGGGCCATGATGATCAGCACTTTGAACTGCGCGGCGGTGATGCCGTGGGGTTCCATATGCGTGTCGATGATCCGGTCCTTGAGCAACGCAGCGCGCCCGAGCAGGAGGCCGAGATGGCAAGTGTGGAATGCGTCCGGGGTGAAATGTTTCATCTGGCCACCAATTAGCTGCCTAGGCAGAGAATGTATGTCGAGATGTTACTGCCTAGACAGTGAATGTCAACGCAATAGTTAGGTTGCTTGCTATTTAGTTGATAAATGGCGCGGCAAAGTTGCTTCGGATCGATGACCGCAGCGCGCCCTTCGCGAGCAAGCCCGCTCCCACACTTGACCGAGTTGTCTGGGCAAACGCGGTTAAATGTGGGAGCGGGCTTGCTCGCGAAGGCAGCGAATCGGTTTTGGAGGAGCGGGAGTTTAGAAATCCCGCTTGTAGAAGATGTCCAGCGAACTGGCCACGCCGCCCGCCGCTTCGAGGTAGACCTTCTTGCTCAGCTTGTAACGCAAGGCGATGGTGTTGGCCGGCTCGAACACGCCAACGCCATAACGCAGGCTGAGCTTCTCGGAGATATTGCCGCTGGCTACCACGCTGGTGGCGTTGCCGCTGCCCTGAGTGTCGAGCTGGAAGTCCTGAATCCCCAGGTTCTTGGCCAAGCCGCTGGTCACTCCCGAACTGCCCATCAAGCCCAACCCGAGGGCCGCTTGAGCCAGCATGTTGTTGTCCTCACCGCTGGTGCTCAGCGGACGCCCCAGCACCAGATAGGACAACGCCTGTTCCTGACTCATGGCCGGCTCGGAGAAGATCTGTGTGGTCGGCTGCTCGGCGCTGCCGCTCAGGCGAATGCCGGCGATCACGTCGTCGGTCTGGCGGATTGCTTCGATGTCCAGATACGGCTGATCGATGGGACCTGCAAACAGCAAACGCGCCCGGCGCACGGTCAATCGCTGACCATAGGCACGGTATCGCCCATCGTTGAGCCAGAGCTCGCCGCGGGTGTCCATGTTGTCGCCGATGTGCACATGACCTTGCAGGTTGGCGGTCAGGCCAAACCCGGCGAAGCTGAGTTTGTCCTGACCGACCACCACATCGATGTCCATCGCCATGGCCATCGGCGGTTTGCCCTCTTCGGTCTGCTGACCGACGATCACCGTGTCATCGGACACCTTGACCGTCGATGGCGGCAACTCGCGCACGGTGATCTCGCCTTTCGGCACCAACACTTTGCCGGTGATCGCCAGTTTGTCGTCCTTCACCGAAATCTTCAGGTCCGGCGCCACTTCCAGCTTGGCGTACGGCTCGACGGTGACGGGCAATTGCGTACCTTTGAGCGCCAGATCCACCACCAATGCCTGACCCCAGGCGATGTTGCCGCTCAAGGTGCCCTGCCCGGTCTTGCCGCTTTTCCAGCCGCCGTTCAATTGCACGGTTTCGCCAGCGATCACGGCTTGAAGTTGCAGCGCTTCAAGGTCCATCGGCAGTTCAGGCCCGGAAATCTCACCATCGCTGAGCAGCAGATTGCCGTTGACCTGCGGCGCCAGCAGCGTACCTGCGAGCGTGCCGCTGCCATTCAAGCGTCCGGTCAGTTTCTCGACCATCGGCACAAACGGCCGCGCCACCGACAGGTCCAGTCCATTCAAACGGAATGAGCCGGTCAGTGGCTTGTCCTTCGGCAACGGATTGATCTGCGCCTGGAGCATAAGCTCACCGAGCTTGCCGCCGACGAAGTTGAGGTCAGTGTCGATGCGCTTGGGCGTGAGTTTGCTGTTGAGTTTCAGGGTCTGGTACGGGAAATCCAGCCACTGGTCCTTCTCCTTGATGCGCAACGTGCCGCCGCTGGCATCGACGCTGATCTGGCCGTTCGGGCCGCTGGCCGGCAGGTCCAGTTGCAGGTCGGCGTTGAGCCGGCCCTTCCAGGTGAAATCTTTGGGCAACCACTGCGCCAGGCTGTCGATCGGGAATTGTTTGAGGTGATAACGCAGCTTCGGCTCAGGCATCAGGCGCTGATCCTCACCGCACAGGCTGGCCGGGCCGGACGTCCAGCAGTGAGCGCCAAAATTGATCTTGCCGTCCGCCAGCCGCTCCAACTTCGCCGGACCTTGCAGTTTCCAGTCTTGACCGCCGGCCTGGATATCGCCGCTGGCCAGGCGCCCACGCCAATTGCCTTGGTCCAGATTGCCGTCGAGGCCGAGCGCGAGTTTCAGCTTCGGCCCTTGCAGGTCGAGGGTGAGTTTCTGGTTTTTGATATCACCCTGGCCGCTGGCGGTCAGCGTCCCCAGTGACGTCTCACCGGCCTGAATGCCGCTGCCCTTGAGGTCGATTTTCGCGCGCTGCGCGCTGTCGAGGGTGGCGTCCAGATTCAGGCTTTGCAGGCGATTGTCTTCGAAGGCCAGTTGCGTGCCTTGCAGCCCGAGCTTGCCTTGCGGGGCCTTGAGTGTCCCGGCGACATCGACGCGACCATTGAGCTGACCGCGCAGTTGCGGCCACAGCTGGCCCAGGCGCGGCAGCTTGATATCGATCTGACCGGCGAGCTTCTGTTGCAGACTGCCCTTGCCGTTGATGCTGTTGTCGCCGAGGCGAATCTGCAATGCGCTGAGGTTCCATTGCTCGCCGCCGCCATCGGCTTTGGCCTGGACCACTGCCGGTTGGCCGCGCAGCTTGCCTTTCAGATCGAGATCAGCGGTCAGGCTGAGTTTTTCATTCTTCATCTCGCCTTTACTGCGCAACGGTCCGGCCAGGGTGCCCGGCAACTCCGCGACCCAATACGCCGGATTGATCGCCGACAGGTCCAGCGCGGTGTCCCAGGCAATGCCGTCGGCGAACTGCAGGTTCAGGTGCCCTTCGGCCTTGCCCTGCCCGGCTTCGAGTTGAATTTGTTGCAGGTAGATTTTCGTCAGATCACCGCTGAACGGGCTGGTAAGGCTGAACGCCCCGGCCGGGCCGTCGAGTGCGGCTTTGAAGTTGCCGAGGTATTTACCGTCGGTGTAGGAGACTTCACCGTTGAAGCTGCGCAACGCCACTTCGGGCTCGTCGATCAGTGGATAAAGGCTGTGCCACGGGAAATCCAGCCAGTCGATTTTGGCATCGGCGCTCAGGCCTTTGCTCCAGTCGAGGTTGCCGGTGAGTTTCAGGCTTTGCTTGTCGTTGGCAGTGAGGTCCAACCCGGCGATCTGAGCGCCATTGGTGTCGACCTTGCCTTGCAGCAACAACGCGACGGGTCCTTTTTCGCCAGGCAACGTGGCTCTGCCAAGCAACTGGTAACCGTTTTTCAGGTCGCCGTCGCCGGTGAGTTCCAGTTGGTTGAGTTGCAGGGTGTCCGGCAGATCGGCGCTAGGCTTGAAACCGTCACCGGTGATCCGCACCTTGGCCGGCAGGTTTTCCACCAGCGGTTGCAGTTCGCCGGTCAATTGCCCGTTGAGGTAACCGCTGCTGTCGGCTTTCAGGTTCAGGGTTTTCAGCAGATCGCCGTCGACCTTCAGCGCCAGCGTCCAAGGCCCGGTGCCGGGGGCTGGCAGGGTCAGTTTGCCTTCGGCCTTGAGCGGCCAGTTGCCGCTGGGTTGCAGCAGGCCTGAAAGATTCAGGCTCAGGTCATCCCTTTGCAAATGAACGGAGTCGATCTGCAAGCCGTTGACCGTCCAGTGCGCCGCCAGTTGCAGGCCCTTGAGTTCTTCGCTGCCGTTGAACATCAGGCTGCCGACCTGGACATCGCCCAGCTCGATGGCCAAAGGCAGTTTCAAATCCGGGAGACTGATCGGCCCGCTGCTTTCTTCTTCCGTGCCGGGCGGAAATTGCAGGCTGACCTGATCGGCTTTCAATTGCTCGATGCACAGGGTCATGCGCGTCAGGCACAACGGCGACCAGGCGAAAATCACCTTGTTCAGCTCGACTCGACTACTGTCCTGCTGCCACAGCAGATGGTCGGCACTCCACTGTCCGCCCAAACGACCCTGGAAATTCTCGACGGTCAAACCTGGCACAAACACCAGCGCCCAGCGACTGCCCGTTGCCGTGCCCAGCACCGTGGCCACGGTCAGGACGACCAGCATCAGCAGCGCCAGAATCGCCAGCAGCGTTACTTTCAAACCACGCTTCACAGCTCAGGCCCCATGGAAAAGTGCAATCGAATGCCGCCGTCGTCGTCCATCGCATGAGCCAGGTCGAGGCGTATCGGCCCCACCGGAGAAACCCAGCGCACACCGATACCGACACCGGTCTTGAGGTTTGGCAGTTCGAGGGTATTGAAAGAGTTGCCCTGATCGATGAACGTCGCGACTCGCCATTTTTCGGCGATGGAGTACTGATACTCGACGCTGCCGGCAACCATGTAGCGGCCACCGATGCGGTCGCCCTCGGAGTTCTCCGGGGACAGGCTCTGGTAATCGTACCCGCGCACGCTCTGATCGCCACCGGCAAAGAAGCGCAACGACGGCGGCACTGATTTATAGCCATTGGTGGCGCTACCGCCGACCTGCACCCGACCGAGGAAGCGGTGTTTGTCGAAGACCGTGGTCAAGCCTTTCACCAACGCGGTGCCGTAAAGCAGGTTGGTGTCGGAGCCCAAACCTTCCTTGGCCACTTTGGTCTCGAATTCCAGGCGATAACCGTTGTGCGGGTCGATGCGGTTATCACTTTTCAGGTAGGAATAGCTGACGCCAGGCATCAGCAACGTGCTGAGCCCTGAGTCGTCGCCGAGCCTGTATTCCTCGCGCTGCCACTTGAGCGACACCACCCGCTGCCAACCGCTGGGCAACTTGCTGTGCCACTCGGGGCCGACGGTCAGCAGTTTGCTGAGGGAGTCCTTGTCTGCGATTTCTTCGTTCTGATAACCACCGGCGAACCGCAGTTTGTCGGTCAGCGGCGGGTCCAGGGGAATGTCGTAGAACACACCGACGTTCTGCCGGGGCGCGGAAACTTCAGTCTCCCAGCCATAACTGTGCCCTTGAGGGTTGACCCAATGCCGGGTCCAGTTGGCCTTGACCCGTGGGCCGACGTCGGTGGAATAACCCAGCCCCAGACCCATGGTCCGTGGTTTGCGGGTTTCGAGTTTGACGTCCACCGGGATCACGTCGTTCTTGGACGCCGTCGGCGCCGCATCCACCCGCACGCTTTCGAAATAGCCGCTCGATTGCATGGCCTGACTGAGTTCGGCGATCAGTTCGGAGTCATAAGGCGCGCCCGCCTTGAAGGGCACCATGCGCCGCAGCAGGTCTTCGTCGAACGGCGTGTCACCTTCAAAACTGACCTTACCCAATGAATAACGCGGGCCGCTGTTATAGATCAGTTCGATGTCGGCGACGCCGGCTCGCGGGTCGACCAACAATTTCTGGCTGCTGAAATAACCACTGAAAAAGCCATAGCGCGAGGCCTGATTCTGAATCAGGCGTTTGGCGTCTTCGTAATGGCCATGGTTGAGCACGGCGCCGGTTTTCAGCGCATCGCTTTTGGGTACACGGAAGGATTTGAGGGAGGCGGCCGGGCCGTCGATGCGAATAGTGACATTGCGCAAATGCACCGGCTCGCCGGGATCGATGTTCAGCACCAGGCGCGGCGTCTTGCCGCCCTTCACATCCGAGTCGATCTGCGGCTGGTAATAACCCAAGGCCTGGGCGGCCTTGCGTGCCTGTTCTTCGGCGCCACGACTGAAGCGCAGCAAGGCTTCTTCGTCACGATCGCCGAGGCTGCCGATATAGCCCTCTATATTGGCTTTCAGTTCATCGTTGGACGGTTTGATCCGCACATCCAATTCACTTTGCGCCAGCGCCGCGCAGCTGGTAATCAGCATCAGCACGCCGCTGGTCATTCTTCCTGGAAAATTCATAGGCGCGGATGCTATCACGAGCTTGGGAGCGTGATAGAGCCTGGCGTGCGGTGAAAGTTCTACCTTTATGCCGTTGCAGTTTGTAACACCTGCGGATTGGCATGGAAAAACACGTGTTCGCGAATCGGTCCTACGGCGACCTCACCGATTTCCTCATAACCCTGACGCTTGTAGAACTCCAGATAACGAGGATTCCCGGTATCGAGGATTACGCCCTCGGAGTGTTCATCCACTGCGCACCAGTTGTGCACCGCTTGCAGCAATTGTTCGCCAAAGTGTTGGCCCTGAAATTGCGGATGAACCCCCAGCAACGGCAGCAGGTGCACCGAGTCGGACGGCACGCAAGCCATCACGGCATCGTGATACTCGAGATAACGTCGGGTGCAGCGAAACCCGGTGCTGAGCACCATGCGCAGACGCCAGGCCCAACTTTCAGTGATGCCCAGGCGGCGTTGCGGCGGCGCGATCAGCGCGATGCCGATCAACCGGTCGTTGACCAGCAGGCCGATGGCCGGCAATTCCTGAAAAAAGTGTTGCTTGACCAGTTCACGCACAGTGGCGCGGACCCGTTGTTCATAGCCGGGACGCTCCGCTTCGAACAGGTAGCCGAACGTCGGCTCATGCCGGTAAGCCTGGTACAACAACGAACGTGCTTCGCGGGAATAGCCGCTGTCGAGCATGTGAATATCGGCGATGACGGTCGAGGTTTCGGGCATAACGGTAGTTCTCCCCTGGGCGAGGCTCAAAAAGGCCTCGTTCTTATTGGTACGAGCCTTGCGCAGTCGCGATCGTTCCCACGCCCCCAGACATTAGCAGCGCATTTGGACTACTGCCACGCTGGCCCCGATCCTACATGTCAGCTAGCATCGCCCTTTTGCCAGGACTGCCGACCATGAAGATCGTCTCCTTCAACATCAACGGGCTGCGCGCTCGCCCGCATCAGCTGGCAGCGCTGATCGAAAAGCATCAGCCAGACGTTATCGGCTTGCAGGAAACCAAGGTTCACGACGACCAATTCCCGCTGGCCGAGGTTCAGGCGCTGGGTTATCACGTGTATTTCCACGGTCAAAAAGGTCATTACGGCGTCGCCCTGCTCTCGCGTCAGGAACCTATCGCGCTGCACAAAGGTTTCGCCACCGATGAAGAAGACGCTCAGCGCCGCTTCATCTGGGGCACGTTCGCCGACGCCAATGGTGTGCCGGTGACCATCATGAACGGCTATTTCCCACAGGGCGAAAGTCGCGATCACCCGACCAAGTTCCCGGCCAAGGAACGCTTTTACAGCGATCTGCAACAATTGCTGGAAAGCCAGTTCAGCAACGATCAGCCGGTGGTGGTGATGGGCGACGTGAACATTTCCCCGGAAGACTGCGACATCGGTATCGGCCCGGACAACATGAAACGCTGGCTGAAAACCGGCAAATGTAGCTTCCTGCCGGAAGAGCGCGAGTGGATGGCTCGCTTGAAGAACTGGGGCCTGGTGGACAGCTTCCGTCACTTGAACCCGGAGGTGGCCGACCGTTTCAGCTGGTTCGACTACCGTAGCCGCGGTTTTGAGGATGAGCCCAAGCGTGGGCTGCGGATTGACTTGATCATGGCGTCCCACGGGTTGTTGCCACGCGTGAAGGATGCGGGTGTGGATTACGAATTGCGCGGGATGGAAAAACCGTCGGATCACGCGCCGATCTGGCTTGAACTGAGCTGATCCCGCTTTAGATCGTTCCCACGCTCCGCGTGGAAATGCCGCCAGGGACGCTCCGCGTTCCGCCTCTGGAGGTGACGCAGAGCGTCACGGGATGCATTCCCACGCAGAGCGTGGGAACGATCACTCACCCTGTCATCTTTCAGAAACCTTACTGTCTTATTCTCCCGGCACTTCCTTTGGCTTATAAGGTGCCGGCATGACGCTACGCGTGTTGTTCCTGTTGATGCTGTGCGCCTGGCTGCCGCTGACGACTTCGGCGGGCGCGTTGCCGACGCCCGAGTCTGGCCCGGTGCTGCGCATCCAGGGTTCCAACACCATTGGCGCGGCATTGGGCCCGGCGTTGGTTGAGGGATTGATGCGCGAACAGGGCCTGCTGAAGATTCACAGCGAAGCCCCGGACAAAGCCAACGAACTGCGCGTCATCGGCGAAACCGTTCAGGGCCGCCGGGTCGCGGTGGACATTGCCGCCCACGGTTCCAGCACCGGTTTCACCGCCCTGAAAACCGCCACCGCCGACCTCGCCGCCTCTTCGCGCCCGATCAAGGACAGCGAACGGACAGACCTTGCACGCCTGGGCGACTTTAAAAGCCCCGGCGCCGAGCAGGTCATCGCCATCGATGGCCTGGCAATCATCCTTCATCCGCAAAATCCGTTGAGTGAACTGAACACCGAACAACTGGCAAGAATCTTCAGCGGCGAGGCAAAAACCTGGGAAGAACTCGGCGGCAGCGGTGGGACGATTCATCTCTATGCGCGGGATGACCAATCGGGCACCTACGACACGTTCAAGGAATTGGTCCTCAGCCGTCGTGGGAAAACACTGAGCAGCGCTGCGAAACGGTTCGAATCCAGCGAGCAATTGTCCGATGCGGTCAGCCTCGACCCGCAAGGTATCGGCTTCATCGGCCTGCCTTATGTGCGTCAGGCCAAAGCCGTGGCGATTGCCGACGGCCAATCCCAAGCCATGTTGCCGCTCAACAGCCTGATTGCCACGGAAGACTATCCGCTGTCCCGCCGGCTGTTCTTTTACTTGCCGCCCAACGGGAAAAACCCTTGGGCCGACGCACTGGTGGCGTTCGCACAAAGCAGCAAGGGTCAGGCGATTGTTGCGGCCAATGGCTTTATCGCCCAGACCGTCCAGGCCATGACCGTCACGCCGAATGCATTGATGCCTGAGGGTTATCAGGCGCTCAGTCGCCATGCCCAACGACTGACAGTGAATTTCCGTTTCGAAGAAGGCAGTGCGACGCTGGACAACAAGGCCCGGCAGGACCTGTGGCGGGTACTCGACTATATAAAGCAGCGTGACAAGACCAATCGGCAGGTGACGCTGGTGGGGTTTGGCGACGCCAAAAGTGATCCGGCCCGCGCCGATCTGCTGTCGAAACTGCGCGCGATGGCGGTGCGGCGGGAACTGGTGAAAAGCGGCGTGGTGTTTCGCGAGATTCGTGGTTTTGGCGCCGAGATGCCAGTGGCGGCCAATAGCGCGGATGAGGGGCGAATCAAGAATCGGCGGGTTGAGGTTTGGGTGTATTGACGGTGTGTATGTGTAGCAGCTGTCGAGCTTGCGAGGCTGCGTTCGGCTGCGCAGCAGTCGTGAAATCAGGCGATGCGGTGTTTCAGGGAGACCGCACATACAGGTTTTACGACTGCTGCGCAGCCGAACGCAGCCTCGCAAGCTCGACAGCTGCTACATGGCAGCTACAGGGTGCAAATCAGCCAAGCAGTTTCTGCAACTGCGCCGTGGTGTCCACCGCGCCCATCGTCTTGGCGGCATCCAGCGCAGAGACGCCATTGGTGTCCTTGGCTTTCGGGTCGGCGCCTTTGCTGATCAGGTAGTCGACGATTTCGACGCGATTGAACATCGCCGCCATCATCAGCGCCGTACGACCGTCGAAGGACGAACCTTCGACTTGCGCGCCGCCTTCAACCAGTGCCTTGACCACCGCCAGGTCACCTTTGAACGCCGCGCCGGCAATCGGGCTCTGGCCGTTGTCGTTGCGGATTTCCGGGTCAGCCTTGTGTTCGAGCAGGACTTTTACCGTCTCCACATGGCCGTGGTAAGCGGCCAGCATCAGCAAGGTGTCGCCCTTGTGGTTACGCAAGTTCGGCGGCAAGCCCTTGGTCAACAGCGCAGCCATCATGGCCGCATCGCCCTCGCGCGCCTTGTTGAATACCTGTTCGGCAAATTCAGCGGCTTCTTCGGGGGACATCTGGCGGCTTTGGTCTGACATTGGGCACTCCACGTTCGGTTATTCGCAAAGCCGACAGTTTCCCGAGCAGCCCCGAGGCTGTCACTTCTTTTTTCTCATGGACGGCCATAGCCACATTCAATAGCGCTGCATTCAATAACGAAAAGCGCCGCCGTGAATATCCGCCAGCAACTGCGGAGTGACCTGCACGTAAGTCTGGGTCCCCGGCAGCCAGGCGTAGATCGGATCATCGCCGGTTTTGCCGGGGTCGAAGGCTTCGTCCTTGAGGCGGGTCTTCTGATATTTGAAGGTGCCGGTGGTCTCCATTTTCACTTTGACTCGCAGGAACAAGGGCACCGCATAGGCGGGCATTTGTTCACGAGCGAAAGCCAGCAGCTCACTGAAATCCAGGGTCGCCAGGGACTCGGCTGGCGTAATCGCCGCCATCCCCGCACGCCCGTTGGTGTTGCGGATTTCCACGCCGTAGGCCACGGCTTCGGAAATATTCGGGTGTTGCAGAAGGATGTTCTCGACCTCGGTGGTCGAGACGTTTTCACCCTTCCAGCGGAAGGTATCACCCAAACGGTCAACAAACTGCGCATGACCGAAACCGATGTTGCGCAGCAGGTCCCCGGTATTGAAGTAACGGTCGCCCTTCTCGAACACGTCGTGCAGCACAACCTTTTCGGTCTTCTGCGGATCGGTGTAGCCGTCCAGCGGCGCCTTGTCGTCGATCTTCGCCAGCAACAAACCCTGCTCGCCTTTGGCGACTTTGCGCATGAAGCCCTGGGCATCCCGAATCGGCGCGCCGCTGTCGTGGTCGTACGCGGCCAACTCCCATGACATCAGGGAAAAACCGACGGTGTTATCAAAGTTGAGGATGTTGGTGAAACCGATGTTGCCGTCGCTGGCGGCGTAGAGCTCGCAGATGTGGTTCACCCCGAATCGCGTCTTGAACTCGCCCCACGCGCCGGGGCGCAGGCCATTGCCGATCATCTTCGTCACGCTGTGCTTGCTGTCGTCGGCGCTGGGCGGTTGATCCACGAGGTAGCGGCACAATTCGCCGACATAACCGAGGGTGGTCGCGCGGTACTTGCGCACGTCGTTCCAGAATTGACTGGCGCTGAACTTGCGGCGAATGGCGAAGCCCGAGGCGCCACTGATCGCCGAGCCCCAGCACACGCACAGCCCGGTGGCGTGATAGAGCGGCAAGGTGCAATAGACGACATCCTCCGGACGCATATCCAAGGCGATCAGCCCGAAGCTTGCGGAGCTACGCATCCAGCGGCCGTGTTTGAACACCCCGGCCTTGGGTAAGCCAGTGGTGCCCGAGGTGTAGATATAGAAACAAGGGTCGTCGAAAAAAACCTGCTGACTGCTGACGGGGTTAGCGCCGGAGCTGTCAGCACTGGCGGTCATCAGGTTGATGAACCCGTCGGGCGCAATACCCGGATGGCTGAAGGTGTCTCGATCAGCGACGAACCAGGTGCGCGCCGCCTCGATCGACACCCGTTCGCGGACCGCCGAAAACGCCGGGACCAGCTCTTCTCCGACAATGATCGCCGCGGGTGCCACCAGGTTCAGGCTGTGGGCCAGGGTATCGCGGGTCTGCGACGTATTGAGCAAGGCACTGATCGCGCCGACCTTGGCCACCGCCAGAATCGTCACCAGCAGTTCCGGGCGATTCTCGATAAAGACCGCCACCACGTCGCCCTTGCGGATGCCTTGGGCAATCAGGTGATGGGCAATGCGATTGGCCCATTGGTTGACCTGAAAATAAGTCAGCGCCACTTCACCCTGCAGCAATGCCGGGCCATCGGGATTGCGCAACGTCGCTTGTTCGAAGCTCCAGCCCAGGCCGCACGGTTGGGTCGGGTCCTTGACGTTGGCGGCTTTCATGCCCTTCACCACGCGAGGAATGGCTTTGGCAATGGAAGGCAGCTTGCGGAGCATCATGCCCCAGGTAATCGTGTCGTTCGGCGTGCGGCTCATGGTTGCTCCCGGTCGATCTTTTTATTGTTCGGGCGGCGTTGATTGAGGCCGAAAATACGTCAGCGGTTCCTGAGCTGTACACGCGGTTTTTGAAATGATTTGTATCCACGGCTGCGGTATTCGAAATCGTGAGCCTGCGCCGGGCAAATGGTTCCATCGAATCGACGTCGACCACGCAAAATGCAGGATGCACGATGGCCATTCATGCAGATTGCACGAAAGCGAAAAATCACTGAAAGATCAACTTATTGATTTATAACGATTTTTAAAAAATCAGGTGCTGGCACAATCACTGCAACTACCTCTGCATGCTTGCCATTCAAGAGCTAACGGAGCTGATAGACATGAACCTGATCCAAGAAAAATTTTCGTCCCTGTTCTCCAACTTCGAAGTGACCACCCAGCCACGTCCTGACGGCGGCATTCTGCTGACCTTGAGCAGCACCGACGGCAAAGTCTTCAAACGCTCGATTTCCTACCAGCAATTGCATGCTGGCGATCAGCTGTCCTGGGTGATCAGTGCCATTCGCCGTGACATCGCCGAACAGGCAAGCGAACTGCCGCAGATTTCCATGCTGCAAAGCCAGCAGCGGTTTGCCCTGCCGACGTATCACTCGGTTTAAACCGTTCCAGAGCTGTAAACAAACAGGCCGTGAGAGCTTTCGCTTCACGGCCTGTAGGAGCCGAGCTTGCTCGCGATGGCGGCGTGTCAGTCAGCACTAATGTCGCCTGATACACCGCCATCGCGAGCAAGCTCGGCTCCTACAGGTTATGTGAGTTATGTGGTTACAGGGTAGAAGGGTTGATCCGCGCAAAACTGTCGACGGTCACATGCCCCGCCAGCTCCCCGCCGTCACGGGCCAGCCCGCACGTCGCCATTCCCGCCGTGCGCGCCGCGTCCAGTTCCTCGACGATGTCGGACAGAAACAGGATCTGCGAAGCGTCCAGGCCAATGGCCTGGGTAATGCGCTCGTAGGACTGCGCTTCACGCTTGGGCCCCGAGGTGGTGTCGAAATAGCCGCTGAGCAGCGGCGACAAATCACCCGCCTCCGAGCAACCGAAGATCAGCCTTTGCGCCTGAATCGATCCCGAAGAATAAACAAACAGTTTGAAGCCGTCCTGATGCCAGCGTTTGAGCGCTTCAACGGCGTCCGGGTAAACGTGGCCTTTCAACTCTCCGGCCTGATAACCCTGCTCCCAGACCATGCCTTGCAACGCTTTTAGCGGCGTGGCTTTGCGGTCTTCGGCGATCCATTGCAGAAGAATGTCGATCACCCGCTCGACGTCGGCGTTCGGCTCGTTGGTATCCCGGCGAACGGCGTCCAGTTGCTCGGCAACATCCGCACGCGCGGCGTTATGGCGAACAAAATCCGGCAAGTGTTTGGCCGCGTAGGGAAACAGCACGTCGAACACAAAACTCACCGCGCTCGTAGTGCCTTCGATGTCGGTGAGAATCGCTTTGATCGGCATCGCCTCAGTCCTCAAGACGCGGGAAGCGACTGGCGATGTCGTCGCCGGTGAAATTGGCCACCCAGCCTTCAGAGTTGTTGAACAGGCGGATCGCGACGAAATGCGGATGCTCGCCCATGTCGAACCAGTGCGGGGTGCCGGCCGGTACCGAGATCAGGTCGTTTTTCTCGCAGAGCACCGCGTAGACGTAATCGTCGATGTGCAGGGTGAACAAGCCACGGCCGGCGACGAAAAATCGTACTTCGTCTTCGCCATGGCGATGTTCGCCGAGAAACTTGGCGCGCAATTCGGCTTTTTGCGGGTGATCGCTGTTCAGGCTGATCACATCGACGGTGATGTAACCACGTTCGGTCATCAGCTTGTCGATTTGCTCCTGATACGCGGCGATCACTTCTTCCTGACTGGCGCCGGGCTGGATTTTCGCCGCGGCATGCCAGCGGTCGAAACGCACGCCCTGCTCGGCCAGGGTCGAGGCGATGTCTTCGAAATGCGTCAGCACCTTGTTTGGCAAATCAGGGCTTGAGACGTGGTAAACGGACAGGCTGCTCATCAGGGCAACTCCTTAACGGTTCATGCTTGGCGGTTCAAGAGTGAGCGCATCTTCAACTCGCACTCGAACAAAAATTCAAAGGCCTCGATCTGCCGCAGCGCATCGCTCATGCGTGCGCCCCAGGTGTAGAGACCGTGGCCGCGGATCAGGTAGCCGACGCAATCGGGATGGGCCTGGAGCCAAGGCTGCACCTTGGCGGCGAGGCGCGCAATGTCTTGATCGTTGTCGAAAATCGGCACACGCACCCGGGATTCGTGGGTGGACACACCACTGAAGGCTTTTTGCAGTTCGTAGTCTTCGAACTCGATGAAGTCTTGCGGCGTCAGGCGCGACAGCACCGTGGCGTTCACCGAATGCGTGTGCAGCACCGCGCCGATCTCCGGGCGCCAGCGGTAGAGCTGGGTGTGCAGCAGGGTTTCGGCGGACGGTTTTTTGCCCGGTTCCAGGCTGTTGCCGGACAGATCGGTGGCTAGCACATCGTCGACGCCGAGTTGGCCTTTGTGCTTGCCGGACACCGTCAGCAGCGCTTCAGTCGGCGACAGGCGCGTCGAGTAGTTGCTGCTGGTGGCCGGCGACCAACCGCGGCCATAGAGAAAACGCCCGGCATCGATGATTTCCTGGGCGAGGTGCTCACGGGTAAGGCTCATGGCCTGTCCTCTTGCATACGTGTGGCAATGATAACGGCTGCCGCGAAGGCTGCGAGGCTGGCAATACTAAAGGTCAATGCGGGGCCAAGGGCATTCCAGCTGTAGCCGGAATACAACGCGCCCAGTGCGCCGCCGGTGCCGGCCAGTGCGGCGTACAACGCCTGGCCCTGCCCTTGTTGGCGCGCGCCGAAGCTACGTTGCACGAACTGGATGGCAGCCGCGTGAAAGCTGCCGAATGTCGCCGCGTGCAGCACCTGGGCAAACAACAGCACCCAAAGGAATTCAGCAAACGAACCGAGCAACAACCAACGCAACGCTGCCAGCAGAAAGCTCGCCAACAACACCCGACGTACGGAGAAACGCGCGAGGATCTTGCTCATGGCCAGAAACATCAAGACTTCGGCGACCACACCGACCGCCCAGAGCACGCCGATCAGTCCACGGCTGTACCCGAGTCGTTCCAGGTGCAAGGTCAGAAAGGTGTAATAAGGACCGTGGCTCATCTGCATCAGCGCCACGCAACCGTAAAACGCCAACACCCCGGGATTGCGCAATTGCTTGAGAAACCCATCTCCCGCAATTCGATTGCCCTGAGCCGGTTGGGCGTTCGGCACCCACAAACTGCTGAGCACGATTCCGGCCATAATCAGCACCAGCGCCACCGGATAGATATCCAGGCTCAACCATTCGAACAGCCGGCCAAGCGCGACCACAGTGATGATAAAACCGATGGAACCCCACAGGCGGATCTGGCTGTAGCGGTTAGTCTGGCCCTGCAAGTGCGCCAACGTGATGACTTCGAACTGCGGCAACACCGCGTGCCAGAAGAACGCGTGCAAGGCCATGACCATCGCCAGCCAGGCATAGGTCTTGCTGACGAAGATCAGCGAAAACGTCAGCAGCGTGCAGACCGCACCGAAGCGCACGATGGCCAGGCGTCGGCCGGTGTAATCACCGAGCCAGCCCCAGATATTCGGCGCCACGCAGCGCATCAGCATCGGGATCGCCACCAGCTCGCCGATGCGCGCGCTGGAAAAGCCCAAGTGATCGAAGTACAGCGCCAGAAACGGCGCTGTCGAACCGAGCAAGGCGAAATAGAACAGATAGAAACTGGAGAGCCGCCAGTACGGGAGCGCCGCTGTTGTCATCTGACAACAGCGGCTTTGAGGTCAGCCATTAAAGCTGACCCAGCACCGGCGTGCTCACGCGCACGTCCAGGTTCTGCCCGCGGTGACGCAACAGGTGATCCATCAGCACGATAGCCATCATCGCTTCGGCAATCGGTGTGGCGCGGATGCCGACGCACGGGTCATGGCGACCCTTGGTGACGACTTCCACCGGGTTGCCATGGATGTCGATGGAACGGCCCGGCGTGGTGATGCTCGAGGTTGGCTTGAGCGCCAGGTGCGCGACGATCGGCTGACCCGACGAAATGCCACCCAAAATGCCGCCCGCGTTGTTGCTGAGGAAACCTTGCGGGGTCATTTCATCGCGGTGTCCGGTGCCGCGCTGGGCAACGCTGGCGAAACCGGCACCGATTTCCACGCCTTTGACTGCGTTGATGCTCATCAGCGCGTGAGCGAGTTCGGCATCGAGACGGTCGAAGATCGGCTCGCCGAGGCCCGGCATTACGCCTTCAGCGACTACGGTGATCTTCGCGCCAACCGAATCCTGATCGCGACGCAACTGGTCCATGTAGGCCTCCAGCTCCGGGACCTTGTCCGGATCAGGGCTGAAGAAAGCGTTCTCTTCTACCGAATCCCAAGTCTTGAACGGGATTTCGATCGGGCCGAGTTGGCTCATGTAGCCACGAATGACGATGCCCTGAGTGGCCAGGTATTTTTTCGCAATCGCACCGGCGGCCACGCGCATGGCCGTTTCACGGGCCGAGCTGCGACCGCCGCCGCGGTAATCGCGCTCGCCGTATTTGTGGTGATAGGTGTAGTCGGCGTGGGCCGGGCGGAACAGGTCCTTGATCGCCGAGTAATCCTTGGACTTCTGGTCGGTGTTGCGAATCAACAGGCCGATGGAGCAACCGGTGGTGCGCCCTTCGAACACGCCGGAGAGGATTTCGACTTCGTCGGCTTCCTGGCGCTGGGTGGTGTGGCGGCTGGTGCCGGGTTTGCGGCGGTCCAGGTCACGCTGCAGATCCTCCAGAGAGATCTCCAGGCCCGGCGGGCAGCCATCGACAATGGCGACCAACGCCGGACCATGGCTTTCGCCCGCGGTGGTGACAGTGAACAGCTTGCCGTAGGTATTGCCGGACATGCAGGACGCTCCGTGAATTCGAACCAAATACGTAATGCGCGCCAGTATACGCAGGCTACCCAACTAGTTCATCCTCGAACCTTATGGGTGCCTGCGAGTCCAACCGGCATCTTGTTCATGATGGCGTGATGATGCTGCGAGTTATAGCCTTGAGCCTTACCCTGTTTACCGGCTTTGTACAGGCCACTGTCCTGCAACGCCCGATCACGTTGGACACCGGCACCGGCGAGCTTTTCGGCTCGTTATTGCTGCCCAAGTCCGACACGCCGGTACCGGTTGTCCTGATCATTTCCGGCTCCGGTCCTACAGATCGTGACGGAAACAACTCCGACGGCGGACGCAACGACAGCCTCAAGCGTCTCGCTTGGGTACTGGCCAAACACAACATCGCCAGCGTGCGCTATGACAAACGCGGCGTGGCGGCGAGCCTTGCGGCGACCCCGGATGAACGCAATCTGTCGGTTGAAGCCTACGTGGCCGACGCCGAGGCCTGGGGCCAGAAGCTCAAAACCGATCCGCGCTTTGGCCAACTGATCCTGCTGGGCCACAGCGAAGGCGCCTTGATCGCCAGCCTCGCGGCGCCGAGCCTGGACGCCGCCGCGGTCATTTCCATGTCCGGCAGCGCCCGGCCGATCGATCAGGTGCTGCGCCAACAATTGAGCAATCGCCTGCCGCCAGCACTGATGTTGCGCAGCAATGAACTGCTCGACAGCCTCAAGGCTGGCCACACCGACGACAACGTTCCGCCGCAGTTGCAGGTGATTTTCCGCCCGAGCGTGCAGCCGTATCTGATTTCATTGTTCCGCCAGGACCCGGCGGCGGCGTTCGCCAAGTTGAAGATGCCGGCGCTGATCATCCAGGGCAGCAATGACATCCAGGTCGGCGTCGGTGACGCCAGGCTGTTGAAGGCCGCCAAACCGGACGCCGAACTGGCGCTGATCGAAGGCATGAACCACGTGATGCGCATCGTGCCCAACGATGTAAAACGGCAATTGGCCTCTTACAAAGATCCGCAATTGCCGCTGGCGGCCGAACTCGGCGCGCGAATCATCGGGTTTATTGACGGACTTCGCACCAGTTAAGCGGTGTAGGGGGCGCTCTCAACTAGTTTTCACGCCGCGTTGTCGCCTTAAAGCGGGCCAAGCAAGGCGCAGGCCGCTGGTAATGGTTGTTCCCTTTCCAAGGCCTGCAACGCAGCCTGGCCCGCTTTAAGGCACAACCCGAAGGGCCGGGCCTGCTGTTGTGCAGGGCTGCGTTGCTCGAAGCTTATTTGGAATGACCAAACCACGCTTCTCGCGCCTTGCCCTGCACAACAGCAGGCCCGGCGCGGCGTGAAAACTAGTTTAGAACGCCCCCTAACCCTCCAGTACTGAAAAAAACGGCCGATAAGCCTTTGTCGCCAGCGCTATGACTGGCGGCAAGCAGAGCTTGGACAGGATCTCGCCGTTATGACTGATACCCAGACTTCACCCGACACCACCGCTGAAAAAGACACACCACCAGTGGTCGAGCTGCCGTGGGCGGACGTCCACGCCGAGCACCACAAGATGCTCCGTCTGGCGCCATTGCAAACCGACCGCAACACCGGTGGACGGCCGCTGCGCTTTGTTGAGTTCGGTTACGCCGAGCGCAACAACAAGGAACACAGCCTGATGCGCATGAGCATTGCGCTGCCCGGCCAGCGCGTGCGCAAGGAACAGAATCATCTGGACGTGTGGGTCGATCACGCCACCAAGCGCGTGCATTTCGGACCTGACAGCGGTTTGCAGATCGAACCGATGAACCGTGGCATCGGTCGCTTCATGGCCGCTCAGGGCATTACCTGGGCGAAAAAGAGATGGCCCGGCTACACCGTCGACGGCACAGACCTGAACAACAAGGATGCGCTGAACGAAGACACTCGCCTGCGCCGCGATCACTTTTTGCGGATGCATGGTTTTGATGTGATCTACGCCGACGCCCAGCATTTGAAGGGCAGCGTCAAAGAAGTGCAGGTCGGCGACCTGTTGGGTGACTGGAGTACGGAAAAACTTCAGGTCGTGGAAATTCTTGAGGCGGCGCAGATGCTCCAGCAAGCCGAGCAAAATCTCGCCGAGCAGGAAGTCAAACTCAAGAAACACGAAGAAAAAGTCAGCAAGTACAAGCGCGAAGACGCCGGACTGCGTTTTACCATTACCTGTCTGGTGGCGTTTGCGGTGTTTCAGGCGGGATTGTTGATCTGGATTGCCACGCACCGGTGACTGATCGTTCCCACGCTCCGCGTGGGAATGCAGCCCGGGACGCTCTGCGTCCCATCAAGAGCCGAACGCGGAGCGTCCGTTGAGGCATTCCCACGCAGAGCGTGGGAACGATCGTTACGGGTTAAACGCGAGAAGCGAACAGCGCCTGATGGTTGCGGCACTGTTCCGCCGTCAGCATGAATACACCATGCCCACCGCGCTCGAAATCGAGCCAGGCGAAGTCGACTTCCGGGTACAGCGTCTCAACGTGAACCTGGCTGTTGCCCACTTCGACAATCAGCAAGCCCTTCTCGGTCAGGTGATCCGCCGCTTCGGCGAGCATGCGACGCACCAGGTTCAAACCATCATCACCGCAGGCCAGGCCCAGCTCCGGTTCGTGCTGGTATTCGTCCGGCATGTCGGCGAAATCTTCCGCATCAACGTAAGGTGGGTTCGACACGATCAGGTCGAAACGCTGACCCGGCAAACCATCAAATCCATCGCCCTGCACCGCGTACACCCGCTCATCGACGCCATGGCGCTCGATGTTCTGGTTGGCCACTTCCAGCGCTTCGAACGACAGGTCGGCCAGCACCACTTCGGCGTTCTGGAACTCGTAGGCACAGGCGATACCGATGCAACCGGAACCGGTGCACAGGTCGAGAATCCGCGCAGGTTCGGTACCCAGCCACGGCGCGAAACGTTTTTCGATCAGTTCGCCAATCGGCGAACGCGGGATCAATACACGCTCATCGACAATGAACGACATGCCGCAAAACCACGCTTCACCCAACAGGTAGGCGGTAGGAATGCGTTCTTCGATACGGCGCTTGAGCATGCGTTGCAGCTTGACCAGCTCGTCTTCTTCAAGATTGCAGTCGAGATAGCTGTCGGCGATTTCCCACGGCAAGTGCAAGGCACCCAACACCAACTGACGCGCTTCGTCCCAGGCGTTGTCGGTCCCATGGCCGAAAAACAGATCCTCCCCATGGAAGCGGCTGACGGCCCAACGGATATGGTCACGCAGGGTACGAAGTCGGGAAGTGATCACGGGGCAAACTCCAAAAAAAACGACTGGCGATTCTAACAGCCAAAACGCGTCTCGACGACGCGGGAAAACTACCGGCGCAAATGTAGGACTATTCTATTTTTTCGGCCGGCTATTGAACAAAACGGGCCTATTGACAAGGCTGCGAGCCAGAAAAGACGGCGCCTACGATGGTAGCGATTCACAGAAGCGCTCAGCCAGAGGACAATGTCGCAAAAGCCCCACTCGAAGGAGCCCCAGAATGTCCGTTCCAAAAACGATGTTTCAACTCAGCGGCCGCGGTTATGCAGCAGCCGTTCTGAGCCATGCGACCCTTGTCATCATCGATGCCCAGAAAGAATACCTCAGCGGCCCGTTGGCCCTGATCGGCATGGATGCTGCCGTCGCGAACATCAAGCAACTGGTGGCCGCTGCCCGTGCAGCCGGCCGGCCGATCGTCCATGTCCGCCACCTCGGCACCGTCGGTGGGCTGTTCGATCCACAAGGTGAGCGCGGTGAGTTCATCCCGGGCCTGGAACCACAGGGCGACGAAACCATCATCGGTAAATTGCTACCGAGTGCGTTCCACGGCACCGAACTGCTGGAACGCCTGCAGAATCTCGGCTCGCTGGACCTGATCGTGTGCGGTTTCATGAGCCACTCCAGCGTCAGCACCACGGTGCGCGCCGCGAAGAACCTGGGCTTTCGTTGCACGCTGGTGGAAGACGCCTGCGCAACTCGCGACCTGCCTTACAAGGGCGGCGTATTGAGCGCAGACCACGTTCAGCAGACCGAAATGGCGATCATGGCGGACAACTTTGCCACCCTCGCACTGACTCACGAACTGATCTGATCAACGCTCGATGAGCGGTCCATGCCGCCGCTCATCCGCAAAAGCCTATCATTTGCTGTAATTGTCTTAGCCTCAGGAACATCCCGGTCAACTCCCGGTCGAAGGGCCGATACCCATTGAGGAAGGTCGGAATGAAGTTATCCGATGGTTTTGACGCTCGCCGCTTGCGGCCCAAAGGCCAACGCAACTGGCGTTTTCGAATCGGCGCGGCATTTGCTGCCTTGCTGTCGATGAGCGGTGTGTTGCTGGCGATGGCAGGCATAGCCAGCCTGCTTGGCCACGCGCCCGCCCTGGGCGAGTTGAACACCAACCGGGTCGGTTCGGCAGTGGTTCTGGCGATTGGCCTGTTCGTGCTGTACCTCGGCGTGTGGCTGTGGCGTCGCTGCCGTCGCCGCTCGCGGCAGTCGCAAGAACTGAACATCTCCCCGCATTTGATGAAAAAGCACGACTGAGCCGAGTGCTGCGCGTTTTCTCGCGCCGCATTCGCCTCGAGTTGGGTAAACTGGCCGCCCTTCGCGGAGGCTGACATGCAAGACGACGATTTTTCCCTGTTCAAAAGCGCGATCCAAGGCGTCAAGCCGATCAAACACGATCGCGCCGAAACCGGCAAACCCAAAGCTGACCGCGCGCAAATCGCCAAGTTGCGTCAGGCCGCCACCGTGCGCACCGATGCCACCACCGTTGACGGGCTGTCCGATCAGTTCGTTATCGATGTTGGCCCGGAAGACGAGCTGATGTGGGCGCGTGACGGTGTTCAGGAAAGCCAGATGCGCAAGCTCAAGATCGGACAGATTCCGTTCGAAGGCAGCCTCGACCTCCATGGCATGAGCGTGGAAAAGGCCCGGGAAACCCTCTGGGCGTTTCTGGCCGAAGCGACCAAATTCGAAATCCGCTGCGTGCGCGTCACCCATGGCAAGGCTGTGCGTCTGGACGGCAAGCGTCCGATGATCAAAAGCCACGTCAACACCTGGCTGCGCCAACATTCACAAGTGCTCGGCTTCACCTCGTGCCAAGCGAAACACGGCGGTGCCGGAGCGGTTTATGTGATGCTCAAACGGACCATGATGGAAGGTCGCGACGAATAAAGCGGTCGCCTGGCAAATTATCGGGATAACGATTTGCAATGATATGGGAGCTCCCGTAATACTTCGCAGATGGAATTTAAAGAACGACTCAAAGCAGCCCGCCAACACGCCAAGCTCAATCAGACCGAGCTTGCCGAGCGCGCAGGCCTGACGCAAACCTCAATCTCCGACCTCGAGCGCGGGAAATCGAAGGCAACAGCCTTTGCTGCCCAGATCGCTTCAGTGTGTGGCGTTTCATCGATGTGGCTGGCTGAAGGTGTCGGTGACATGCTTAAAGGGGTGTCCGATGCTGCTCCGTTGAATCGCATCCCTCCAGGCATTTCAATGTCAGACATCCAGCCTTGGGACGACAGCACGCCCCTGGATGACGATGAGGTTTATGTCCCCTTCCTGCGTGAAGTTGAGCTGGCGGCCGGCTCAGGCCGTTTCGTGATCGCAGAAAACGACAGCGCCAGACTACGTTTCTTCAAGAAAGACCTGCGTCACAACAACGTGCAGTTCAACAACGCCAAGTGCGTGGTGGTGAGCGGAAACAGCATGCTCCCGGTACTGCGCGACGGCGCTACGGTTGGCATGAACGTCGGAAAGAACTCGCTGGGCGACATCGTCGACGGCGAAATGTACGCGATCAACCACAACGGCCAGCTCCGCGTGAAACAGGTCTACCGACTGCCCAGTGGAATCCGCCTACGCAGCTTCAACCGTGACGAGCATCCGGACGAGGACTACACGTTCGCTGAGATTCAGGAGCAGCAGATTGCGATCCTGGGTCATGTCTTTTGGTGGGCGATGTATTCGCGGTGAACTGAGTTGCGGTGATTCGACGCCCATCCATGTGAAGCCCGCCAAGCGCGGGCTTTTTTTGTACCTGGAATATAGGCACGGAATAAAATATGGGAATACCCATTGACACAAAATATGGGAACACCCATATTTATATCCAAACCAACGGGAAATCGATCGGAAGCTGCCAGGCATCACTTCTGCCCATTCACTGAGTGGGCAGTGGGATGTAGGCCTGCATCAAACGCAAGGCTCACCAGAGCAAAACGCGACATCAATGGACTGAGGCAAAAACCATGACTGTAGACATCAGCAACTTCACCATCGCTACCCCGCTTCCAATCTCCGACACCAACCCGATTGCGCTTGAGCTCATCGGCTGGCGCGCACTGATCGAATGCCCCGACGTCATCTCAATGCTTGAAGATGGTTCGCTGCAGATGACGGCGCCGACACTTGGAGCCTCGAGCAAGAGCACGCTACGAACCCGCTGCGAGTGGAAGGAGCCAGGTTACTGGCTGTTCTCCAGCGCAGCGGACCACTGGAATCGACAGGAAATGCGACTGACGAAGGTCAACTCGCTGCAGAAAGTCGTGATTGGCCAGATTCATGTGAAGGGTTCAGAACGACCTCCGGTAAAGGTGTTCTGGAACAAAGGAAAAATCACCATGGGGTTCCGGTCAAGCTACCTCCAGGACGATCCGGTCAACTCG
Organism: Pseudomonas sp. Irchel s3h14; assembly: GCF_900187425.1. Taxonomy (GTDB): domain Bacteria; phylum Pseudomonadota; class Gammaproteobacteria; order Pseudomonadales; family Pseudomonadaceae; genus Aquipseudomonas. Next base: position 162,627 of record NZ_FYDJ01000006.1, on the reverse strand, counting down.
ACGGTGTTGGAGAACGTGCCGCTCGGAGCACTTTTCAAAATAAACATTCACGCCAATTCGAGCGGCGCCGTCTCTGTATCGGCTAGTTGTAACGGCGTCAAATCCACTTCCGCGATCATGCGTCTCGACAACACCTGGGACACGAAAACTCTCGCCTTTCACGGTGGCGTGTACAACCAGATCGATTACTCCGACACCACCGACCCGCTAGACGGTTCTATCTGCATCATCAGCGATCTGTCGATCACTCACGGCTGATACGACCTGCTCGGCCTGATGAGCAAGACAGGCTTCAGGGAAGCATCACTGCTGCACCTTGGCGACAGGGTGTAGCGGGATGCGCAAACCCGAAATGACCGATTTGGGGATTCGCGCCCGCCGGCAATACAACTGCCGGCACACATACGCTACCATGTGCCTCATGTCGGGGATGAACCCTGCGATTATTGCCACTCAGCTCGGTCATAGCGTTCAGATGTTGCTATCGACCTACACCCGATGGATCAACGCCAGCACAGACTGGGGTGAGCCCGGGAAGATTGAAAAGAGCTTGATTGGTACACAATTGGTACAGACAGAAACAGTACCCCTCTGAAACCCTTATGGAATCAGCCTCTGTGACACTGGAACAGAACTACACCGCGATTCTCGGCCAATTGGGCGAGGACGCCTCCCGCGAGGGCCTGCTCGACACGCCAAAACGTGCCGCCAAAGCCATGCAGTACCTCTGCCGCGGTTATGAACAGACACTGGAAGAGGTCACCAACGGTGCCTTGTTCAGCTCCGACAACAGCGAAATGGTGCTGGTGAAGGACATCGAGCTCTACTCGTTGTGCGAACACCACCTGCTGCCGTTTATCGGCAAGGCTCACGTCGCCTACATCCCGAGCGGCAAGGTATTGGGCCTGTCGAAAGTCGCGCGGATCGTCGATATGTACGCCCGCCGCCTGCAGATCCAGGAAAACCTCAGCCGCCAGATCGCCGATGCGGTCCAGCAAGTCACCGGCGCCCTGGGCGTTGCGGTGGTGATCGAGGCCAAGCACATGTGCATGATGATGCGCGGTGTGGAGAAACAGAATTCGTCGATGATCACCTCGGTGATGCTGGGTGAGTTCCGCGAAAACGCGGCCACCCGCAGCGAATTTCTCAGCCTGATCAAGTAATTCGCAGCAGAAGAAAACCGGCATTCATCGCCGGTTTTTTTTCGCCTGTGAAAAATCAGGTAAGCTGCGCGCCTTCTGTTTGCCCCTGTGAGGCTTATACCGTGTTCGTTAAAGCGCTTCGTGTCGGCCTTGGCCAACTGATCATCTTCATCGACTTCATTACCCGCCCAGGCAAAAAGCAGCGCCCTGCCGCCGCTCAGGCTCAGGTCGAGACGGCCGCCAAGGACCTGACCCTGTATCAGTTCCACGCCTGCCCGTTCTGCGTGAAAACCCGCCGTACCCTGCGCCGCTTGAACGTGCCAGTGGCGTTGCGCGATGCGAAGAACAATGAACAGGATCGCCAGACCCTGCTGGAACAGGGCGGCAAGATCAAGGTGCCGTGCCTGCGCATCGAAGAGAATGGCCAGACGACCTGGATGTATGAGTCCAAGGTGATCATCGATTATCTGGACAAGCGTTTCGCGGCAGCCTGAATCCGTACAGATTTCGGATAAAAATAAACCGGCCCATTGGCCGGTTTATTTGTTTTTGCACCCTTCGCACCAGCAGCCTCAAGCCGCTTTTGCCGCCTGGGCCTGACGCAGCACCGCTGCCAGCCTTTTGAGCCCTTCGTCCAGCCGTGCCGGGTCGATGTGACTGAAGTTCAGGCGCAAATGCCCCGGATTGCTGTCCGGTTCGGGAAAGAACGGCTCGCCCGGCATAAACGCCACATCCGCTGCCAGAGCAGCCTTGAGCAACGTACGCGTGTCCAGCGGCTGCTTGAGTGTCAGCCAGAAAAACAGCCCGCCCTGCGGCACGTTCCAGTCCGCCAAATCAGCAAAATGCGTTTCCAGGGATGACTGGAACGCGTCCCGACGAACCCGGTAGAAGTCCCGCAGTTCGCTCAAGTGATTCTGAAATTTGTCGGTGCCGATCCACTGCAGCGCTTGCCACTGGCCCACGCGATTGGTGTGCAGGTCGGCCGATTGCTTGAGTTTCAGCAAGTGCGGAAAGAGATCCGGACTGGCGATCAGATAGCCTACTCGCAATCCGGGCAACAGGGTTTTCGACACGGTGCCGGTGTAGATCCAGCTGGCCTTTTTCAAGCGGCTGACAATCGGCGTGGCGCTGCCACCGTCGAAAGTCAGTTCGCGGTAAGGCTCGTCTTCGATCAAGGTCACGCAGAACTCATCCAGCAAGGCTGCCACGGCATCGCGCTTGGCTTCGCTGTAGCGCACAGCCGAAGGATTCTGAAAAGTCGGAATTAGGTAGATGAACGCCGGACAGTGTTTTTCCAGACGAGTACGCAGTTGCGCCAGGTTCGGGCCATCAGCCTCCAGCGGGACAGTGATGCAGTCGGCGCCGAACAGCTGAAAAATCTGCAACGCCGCCAGATAAGTCGGTGCTTCAAGCAGGATCTCGGTGCCTTTGTCGATATAGAGCTTGGCTGCCAGATCGAGGGTTTGCTGGGAACCGCTGACCACCAACACCTGACTCGCCTCGCAGGGTACGCCCAGCGCCCGCGCCTCTGCTGCCAGCGCTTCACGCAGCGCCGGCTCACCTTCGCTCATGCCGTATTGGCCCATGGACAGCGGCATGTCGGCCCACTCGACTTTTGGCAGCATGGCTTCGGCCGGCAAGCCGCCGGCGAACGACATCACTTCCGGGCGCTGGGCGGCGGCGAGAATTTCACGGATCAAAGAACTTTTAAGGCGCGAGACACGTTCGGAAAATGCCATGGGGTCACCGGTAGCGAGGTCTGAGGAAAATGAGTCAAACTGGTTGACCGAAATTACGACAGACCGAACGGATACGTCAATATGCTTGACCTTAAAAACCCCGCGACTCAGCAACAAGCGATGGAAGCGTTTTTCTTCGGTTACCAGGCGTTCACTGCGAAGGCCGACGAAATGCTCGAGCGGCGCGGTTTGAGCCGGGTGCATCAACGCATTGTGTTTTTCATCGCGCGCTACCCGAACTTGAGCGTCAAGGAGTTGCTGGCATTGCTCGGGGTGACGAAGCAGGCGCTGAACATTCCGCTGCGTCAATTGGTGGAAATGCATCTGGTGAACAGTGTCGCGTCCCAGACCGACAAGCGTAAGCGGTTGCTGGAGCTGACCGACGATGGTGCGCGGTTTGAGCAGTCGTTACGGCGTGAGCAGGTGAAATTGCTGGAGCGGGTGTTTGCCGAGACTGGGGAGACGGCGGTGAATGGGTGGCTGGCGGTGAATCTGGCGCTAGGCAAAAGTCAGATGGCTGCTGATTGAGTTTTTCCTTGGTGGATTTGTAGTGGCCGATCTGGCCTCTTCGCGAGCAAGCCCGCTCCCACACTCGACCGCATTCCTCTGAAGGAACCCGATCACCTGTGGGAGCGGGCTTGCTCGCGAAGGGGCCAGAACAGGCGATATATCCCTATTGCCAAACTTTTCGTCTACAAAATCAAAAACATTATTTGCTTTATTTGTATACAAAAGCATAATCCACTTCGTGCGAGTTCCTGACCAAGCGGTCAACAAATTCGCAAGTACCTCAAAGGGTCGCTGCCACCCTCATGGGTCCGGCCCTGGAAATAACAATAAAACTCTTGAGGAGTATTCGCTGTGGAAAGCCGCAAATCCGAAGCCCCGACGCTGGAACTCTCGCCGCCATTACGCAATGGCTGGCTGGAGCGCATCTTCAAACTCAGCTTGCATGGCACCACGGTGAAGACCGAGTTGATTGCCGGTCTGACAACCTTCATCACCATGGCCTACATCATCTTCGTCAACCCCAACATCATGGCCGACGCCGGGATCGATCACGGTGCCGCGTTCGTCGCCACCTGCATCGCCGCCGCGCTGGGTTGCCTGTTGATGGGGCTCTACGCCAACTGGCCGGTCGGCCTTGCGCCGGGCATGGGCCTGAACGCCTTCTTCACTTACACCGTGGTCGGCACCATGGGCTACAACTGGGAAACCGCCCTTGGCGCGGTGTTCGTGTCCGGTGTGTTGTTCATGTTCCTGACCTTTTCGCGGATCCGCGAATGGCTGCTCAATAGCATCCCGGTCAGTTTGCGCTTTGCCATGGGCGCCGGTGTGGGCCTGTTTTTGGGGCTGATAGGCTTGAAAACCGCGGGCATCGTGGTCGACAGCCCGGCCACCCTGATCAAGCTCGGCTCCCTGCGCGAACCTGGCCCGCTGCTGGCTGCCATCTGCTTCCTGATGATTGCCGTGCTCAGCTACCACAAAGTGTTCGGCGCGATTCTCATCAGCATCATCACCGTGACTCTCGCCGGTTGGGGCCTGGGCCTGGTGCACTACGAGGGCATCATGTCAGCTCCACCGAGCCTGGCCCCGACCTGGATGGCCATGGACGTCGCCGGCGTATTCAACGTCAGCATGATCAGCGTGGTGCTGGCCTTCCTCTTCGTGCACATGTTCGACACTGCCGGCACCTTGATGGGCGTCGCCCAGCGCGCCGGCCTGGTGAACGCCGACGGCAAGATCGAAAACCTCTCCCGCGCCTTGAAAGCTGACAGTGCGTCCAGCGTATTCGGTGCGGTGGTCGGCGTTCCGCCGGTTACCAGCTATGTAGAAAGTGCTGCGGGTGTAGCCGCTGGTGGTCGGACTGGTCTTACCGCTGTGACCGTAGGTGTGCTATTTATTGCCGCAATGTTTTTCGCACCGCTGGCTGGCATGATCCCCGCTTACGCAACCGCCGGTGCGCTGATTTATGTGGCGATGCTGATGATGGGCGGTATGGCGCACATCGAATGGGACGAAGCGACCGACAGCATTCCGGCGATCGTTACCGCGATCATGATGCCCCTGACCTTCTCGGTCGCCGACGGCATTGCGCTGGGCTTTATCACTTACGTGGTAATGAAGGCCGGCACCGGTAAGTACAAGGAAATTTCCATCAGTCTGTGGGTGCTCTGCGCGATCTTCATCGCCAAGTTCATTTTCTTGTAAACCGTTTACGCTTCAAAAGCAGTGTTTCAAAACAGCCTCACCCCGTCGGGTGAGGCTTTTGTGCAAATGGAGGAAAGTGATGAGTCTGGAAACCTGGCTGCTGTTCAGCGGCGCTGCGCTGGTGGTAATCCTGATCCCGGGGCCACTGTCTTTGCTGATGATCAGCAACAGTCTGAATTACGGTTTGCGTCGTTCTTACCCGGCGTTTCTGGGTGGTGTGATTGCGTCGATCTGCTTGCTCAGTGCGTCGGCGCTGGGTTTGGGCGCCTTGCTGCTGGCGTCGGAACAGTTGTTCAGCGCGCTGAAGATCGTCGGGGCGCTGTACCTGTTCTACCTGGCCTGGCAGAGCTGGCAGCAATCGCGGCTGCCCTCCCACGGCGCTGAAGTGCCCCAGGCTGCGCCGGTTCCACGCTTTCGCGCACTGTTCGGGCGCGCGTTCATGTTGGGCGCCAGCAACCCGAAAGACATTTTGTTCTTCGCTGCGTTCCTGCCGCAGTTCCTCAGTGCCGAGCAACCGTTTCTGCCGCAGTTGCTGGTGATGATTGCCACCTGGACCGTGCTGGATTTGCTGTGCAAGTTGGCTTATGGGCTGGGTGCTCATGGTGCGGCGCGGTACCTGCGCAGCGGCAAGGGGCAGAACTGGTTTAACCGGGTGAGTGCGGGGTTGTTCAGTGGTGCCGGTGCTGCGTCTCTGTTGAGCCGCTAAAGAGCAAAAGCATCGCGAGCAAGCTTTGCTCCTACAGGTTTGGTGTCGTTCACATAGCTGGGGAACGACACCAAACCTGTAGGAGCAAAGCTTGCTCGCGATGGCGTCAGCACAAGCGACACCTTTCCCAGCAGGCAAAAAAAAGCCCGCAGTGTGAGCGGGCGAAAGACCAAAGAAGCTATTTGCGCAGGATTCTGGGGGGAAAGTCCTAGCTTCCTCTGTAGGTCGAATAGCTGTACGGCGAAATCAGCAATGGCACGTGGTAGTGGTCCTGCTCTGCAGAGATGCCAAACCGCAGCACCACCACATCCAGGAACGCGGGTTCTGGCAGCTGAACGCCACGGGCGCGGTAGTAATCGCCCGCATGAAACTGAACCTGATAGACCCCTGAACGGTAGTCATCACCTTGCAGCAGCGGTGCATCGACCCGACCATCGCTGTTGGTTATCGCAGTGGCGACCAATTCCAGCTGCGAACCTTCAACGCGGTACAACTCGACCTTGATCGAGCTGCCCGGGCAACCGTGTGCAGCGTCCAAAACGTGTGTAGTCAAACGTCCCATTGATTCTGCGCGCCTGCCTGCATGGAGCAGTCAGACCTCGCGCCTCCCGAAGTCAGTTGAAAAGGAGACCGCACCGATTCGGAGCACGAAAAGCTGCGGCGAGCGACTGATTAAGACACTTTTCAGAAAAATTGTACACAATAAAAACAACATATTTACCGCTATACCCGTCATTCAGGGATTCCCGGCGAATCTGCCACTGAGCCATAGGATCAGAGGACCTTCCATCCATTAGCTGACCAGTCAGGCAGGTTTCTTGCAATAACATGTGAAGATGACAGTTTTGAAAAATGCAAAAAAACAGGCTTACAAAGTGGACATAAAGTTGTATACAATCAGCCCATCGCTGTGACGCCAGCCTGTCATCACACTGCAGGCCGCCACACAAACCTGACCTTGAATAAGTCGAACGAATAAGAAGGAAGACTGCAGTGAGCGCTGACTACCCACGCGACCTGATCGGTTACGGCAGTAACCCTCCTCACCCACACTGGCCGGGCAATGCCCGCATCGCCTTGTCCTTCGTGCTCAATTACGAAGAAGGCGGCGAGCGCAATATCCTGCACGGCGATAAAGAATCTGAAGCCTTCCTCTCGGAAATGGTCTCGGCGCAGCCGCTGCAAGGCGCGCGCAACATGAGCATGGAATCCCTTTACGAGTATGGCAGCCGCGCCGGCGTCTGGCGGGTTCTGAAACTGTTCAAGGAATTCGACATCCCGCTGACCATCTTCGCCGTGGCCATGGCCGCCCAGCGTCACCCGGACGTGATCCGCGCGATGGTCGATGCCGGCCACGAGATCTGCAGCCACGGCTATCGCTGGATTGACTATCAGTACATGGACGAAGCGCAGGAACGCGAGCACATGCTCGAAGCGATCCGCGTCCTCACCGAAATCACCGGCGAGCGCCCACTGGGCTGGTACACCGGCCGCACCGGCCCGAACACTCGCCGACTGGTGATGGAAGAAGGCGGCTTCCTCTACGACTGCGACACCTACGACGACGACCTGCCCTACTGGGAACCGAACAACCCGACCGGCAAACCGCACCTGGTGATTCCGTACACGCTGGACACCAATGACATGCGCTTCACCCAGGTCCAGGGTTTCAACAAGGGCGACGATTTCTTTGAATACCTCAAAGACGCCTTCGACGTGCTGTATGCCGAAGGCGCCGAAGCGCCGAAGATGCTGTCGATCGGCCTGCACTGCCGTCTGATTGGCCGTCCGGCGCGTCTGGCCTCGCTCAAGCGCTTTATCGAATACGCTAAAAGTCATGAACAGGTGTGGTTCAGCCGTCGCGTCGACATCGCTCGCCACTGGCACGAAACCCATCCGTATCAAGGGGCCGCGAAATGAGCCAGTTCCAAACCCTGAAGCCCTCGACCCTGAGCCGCGACGCGTTTGTCGCCGCTTTCGCCGACATTTATGAACATTCGCCATGGGTGGCCGAAAAGGCCTTCGACCTGGGCCAGGACGCTTCGATCGACGAGATTGAAACCCTGCACCAGCGCATGAGCGACATCCTGTTGAGCGCCGATCACGAAGGCCAATTGGCACTGATCAACGCTCACCCGGACCTGGCCGGCAAAGCCGCCGTCCAGGGCCAACTTACCGCAGCCAGCACTGAAGAACAGTCTGGCGCGGGTATTCACCAATGCACGGCCGAAGAGTTTCAACGCTTCACCGAGCTGAACGACGCCTACAAAGCCAAGTTCAAGTTTCCCTTCATCATGGCGGTAAAAGGCAGCAACCGGCATCAGATCCTCGCGGCGTTCGAAACGCGCATTCACAACCCGGAAGACACCGAGTTCAAGTGCGCGCTGGCGGAGATCAACAAGATTGCGTTGTTCCGATTACTGACCCTATAGCGAGCCTTGCCCGAGTGTTTAAAACGCGAAGACACCCAGGGCACTGCAAGCATCCCAAGCCACTTATTTAAAGGCAGACAAGAAGAATGAAAGCTTACGCCGTACCTTTCGAGAAGTTCGTCAACCTGGCCGACGCCCGCCTGGGCACCAAAATCATCTCGGTCACCGATGACTGGTTCGCTGATGCCAACCGCCTGTTCCAGCCGACCCCGGCTGTGTGGAAGGAGGGCGTGTTCGATGACAACGGCAAGTGGATGGACGGCTGGGAGTCGCGCCGCAAGCGCTTCGAAGGCTACGACAGCGCCGTGATCCGCCTGGGCGTACCGGGTTCGATCAAAGGCGTGGACATCGACACTTCATTCTTCACCGGCAACTTCCCGCCGTCGGCCTCCCTGGAAGCGTGCTTCCTGGCCTCGGGCGAGCCAGACGACAACACCCAGTGGACTGAAGTGCTGTCCGCCGTCGAGCTGCAAGGCAACAGCCACCACTTCCACGAAATCAACAACGACCAAGCGTTCAGCCACCTGCGCTTCAACATCTACCCGGATGGTGGCGTGGCCCGTCTGCGTGTTTACGGTGTTCCTTTCCGCGACTGGTCCGCTGTCGGCGACAACGAGCAAGTTGATTTGGCAGCAGCTCTGAACGGTGGCCGCGCCCTCGCCTGCTCCGACGAACACTTCGGTCGCATGAGCAACATCCTCAACCCGGGCCGTGGCATCAACATGGGCGACGGCTGGGAAACCGCACGTCGTCGCACGCCAGGCAATGACTGGGTCATCGTCGCGCTGGGTCATGCCGGCGAGATCGAGAAAGTCATCGTCGACACCCTGCACTTCAAGGGCAACTACCCGGACACGTGCTCGATCCAGGGCGCTTTCGTGAAGGGCGGCACCGACAGCCAGATCGAAACCCAATCGCTGTTCTGGCGCGAATTGCTGCCGGCGCAGAAACTGGAAATGCACGCCGAACACACCTTCGCCGAGCAGATCAAGGCGCTGGGCCCGATCACCCACATCCGCCTGAACGTGTTCCCTGATGGTGGTGTGAGTCGCCTGCGCGTTTTGGGCAAAGTCGCTAAATAAAATTGCGATGATCGTTCCCACGCTCCGCGTGGGAATGCATACCGTGACGCTCCGCGTCACAGTGGACGCGGAGCGTCCATGGAGGCGTTCCCACGCAGAGCATGGGAACGATCAAATTCAAAAGATTAAGAAGACCAGCATGCGCACATTGACGATTGAACCGCTGACCAAAGAAGCCTTCGCCCCTTTCGGTGACGTAATCGAAACCGACGGCAGCGATCACTTCATGATCAACAACGGTTCGACCATGCGCTTCCATAAACTGGCGACGGTGGAAACCGCCAAGCCAGAGGACAACGCGATCATCAGCATCTTCCGCGCCGACGCGCAGGACATGCCGCTGACCGTCAGCATGCTGGAGCGTCACCCGCTGGGCAGCCAGGCTTTCATTCCGCTGCTCGGCAACCCCTTTCTGATCGTGGTCGCGCCACTTGGCGATGAACCTGTATCAGGCTTGGTCCGCGCCTTCGTCACCAACGGCAGGCAGGGCATTAATTACCATCGCGGCGTTTGGCACCATCCGGTGCTGACGATCGAAAAGCGGGATGACTTCCTGGTGGTTGATCGCAGTGGCACAGGCAACAACTGCGATGAGCATTTTTTCAAAGAGGATGAGCGTTTGATCCTCGCCCCCCACCAATAAGAGAAGGTCTGATCACTCGACAACAGAGTGACAGGCGAGAGGTAAAGACTGTGGAAGCACATCTGTTGGAATGGCTGAACCTGAGCGTGCGCTGGGTTCACATGATTACTGGCGTGGCCTGGATCGGTGCGTCGTTCTATTTCGTCTGGCTGGAAAACAACCTCAATCGGGTCAACCCGAAAAGTGGTCTGGCGGGCGATTTGTGGGCGATCCACGGCGGCGGTATCTATCACCTGGAAAAATACAAACTGGCTCCACCGACCATGCCGGACAACCTGCACTGGTTCAAATGGGAAGCCTACTTCACCTGGCTGTCGGGGATCGCGCTGCTGTGCGTGGTGTTCTACTCCAATCCGACGCTGTACCTGCTGGCACCGGGCAGCAGCCTGACCGGCCCTGAAGGGGTCGCACTGGGCATTGCCTCGTTGTTCGTCGGCTGGTTCGTCTACTCCTTCCTCTGCGACTCGGCCTTGGGCAAACGCCCTGCCCTGCTCGGCTTCATCCTGTTTGTGCTGATCATTGGCGCCGCTTACGGCTTCAGCAAAGTGTTCAGCGGTCGTGGTGCGTACCTGCACGTCGGCGCGATTATCGGCACCATCATGGTCGGCAACGTGTTCCGCATCATCATGCCGGCGCAGCGCGCACTGGTTGCCGCGATTGCCGAAAACCGCACGCCGGATCCGGCGCTGCCGGCCAAAGGCTTGCTGCGTTCGCGTCACAACAACTACTTCACCTTGCCGGTGCTGTTCATAATGATCAGCAACCACTTTCCGAGCACCTACGGCAGCCAATACAACTGGCTGATCCTGGCCGGAATCGCGGTGCTGGCGGTGTTGGTGCGTCACTACTTCAACACCCGTCACGACAGCCACAAATTTGCCTGGACCTTGCCCGTTGCGGCAGTCGGCATGATCTGCCTGGCTTACGTGACTGGCCCGGCGCAGATGCCCAGCGCTCCTGAAGTAGCCAAGGCGCCTGGCACCATCGAGTACCAGCCGTTGCCGGAGACTGCTCTCGGTGGTGGTGCCAAACCTGAAGCGGCGAAACCTGCTGCACCTGCCGCTGCACCGGCTCAGGCGTCCAACGCCGGCCCCGGTTTCGACAAGGTTCACAGCGTGATTCAGGAGCGTTGCACGGTCTGCCATTCGGCCAAACCGACCAGCCCGCTGTTCAGTGCTGCACCGGCCGGCGTGATGCTCGATACCCCCGAGCAGATCCGCCAGAACGCGGCACGCATCCAGGCTCAAGCCGTCACCAGCCAGATCATGCCACTGGGCAACATCACCCAGATGACCCAGCAGGAACGTGACCTGATCGGTGCCTGGATTGTTCAAGGAGCTCCAACCAATTAATCGTTGAAAAGCTTCGCGGGCAAGCCTCGCTCCTGTAGGAGCAAGGCTTGCCCGCGATTGGCCGCGCCGCGGTCCCTGCTGCAGAAAATCACAAGAATAAAAAAGATCCGAGGTGTTGCATGTCCGAGCTATCCCAAGCGCGCATCCCCGACGCACCCGCCATTCAGCGTTTACCCCTTTTGCAACTGATCCTGGTCGGCCTGCAACACGTTCTGCTGATGTACGGCGGAGCCATCGCGGTGCCGCTGATCATCGGACAGGCAGCTGGCCTGACTCGTGAAGAAATCGCCTTCCTGATCAACGCCGACCTGCTGGTGGCCGGGATCGCTACCATCGTGCAATCGTTGGGCATCGGCCCCATGGGCATCCGTATGCCGGTAATGATGGGCGCCAGTTTCGCCGCCGTCGGCAGCATGGTCGCCATGGCCGGCATGCCGGGCATCGGTCTGCAAGGGATCTTCGGTGCAACCATCGCCGCCGGATTCTTCGGCATGATCATCGCGCCATTCATGTCCAAAGTCGTACGCTTCTTCCCGCCTCTGGTGACCGGCACAGTCATCACCTCGATCGGTTTGTCGCTGTTCCCCGTGGCGGTCAACTGGGCTGGTGGCGGTGCTGGCGCCGCTCAATTCGGCTCACCGATTTACCTGGCCATCGCCGCGCTGGTGCTGGCAACCATTCTGCTGGTCCACCGCTTCATGCGCGGTTTCTGGGTCAACATTTCCGTGCTGATCGGCATGTGCCTGGGTTACGTGCTCTGCGGCCTGATCGGTATGGTCGACCTGAGTGGCATGGCCCAGGCGCCGTGGCTGCAATTCGTGACCCCGCTGCATTTCGGCATGCCGAAATTCGAACTCGCACCGATCCTGTCCATGTGCCTGGTGGTGGTGATCATCTTCGTCGAGTCCACCGGGATGTTCCTGGCACTGGGCAAAATCACCGGCCAGGAAGTCTGCCCACGAATGCTGCGTCGCGGGTTGTTGTGTGATGCCGGCGCCTCGTTCTTCGCCGGGTTCTTCAACACCTTCACCCACTCTTCTTTCGCGCAGAACATCGGCCTGGTGCAGATGACTGGCGTGCGTTGCCGCTCGGTGACCATCGTCGCCGGCGGTTTGCTGGTGGTGTTGAGCCTGTTGCCCAAAGCCGCGTTCCTCGTTGCCTCGATTCCACCGGCCGTACTGGGCGGCGCGGCGATTGCGATGTTCGGCATGGTCGCCGCCACCGGCATCAAGATTCTTCAGGAAGCCGACATCGGTGACCGTCGCAACCAATTGCTGGTGGCGGTGAGCATCGGCATGGGGCTGATTCCGGTGGTGCGTCCGGAATTCTTCGCCCACCTTCCGCTGTGGATGAGTCCGATCACCCACAGCGGAATCGCCATGGCCACGCTGAGTGCGCTGTCGCTGAACCTGCTGTTCAACATCCTCGGTGGCGCCGAACGCGCGGCCATCAACGACTGCCACGCGCACCCGCATTAACTGACTAAAACCACAAAACCTGTGGGAGCTGGCCTGCTCCCACAGGTCAGTGGATGCCTGCGCCTCAAACAATAAAAACAAGAGGGAGCAACAGATGATTCGGACACAGACAAACATGCTGTTAGGCGGTGGTCTATTGGCCGCCAGTCAGGCCATGGCCGGCGATTTACTGCTGTGGCAGACCAACAGCCTGAGCTATCTGTATGGCAAGGATTTCGCGGTCAACCCGTCGATCCAGCAGACGATAACCTTTGAGCACGCCGACCGCTGGAAGTACGGCGACAACTTCCTGTTCGTCGACAGCACTTACTACAACGGCGAGAAAGACCGGAACAAAGGCGTTCACGCCTATTACGGCGAGTTCAGTCCGCGCCTGTCTTTCGGCAAAATCCTCGACCGCCGTTTCGAATTCGGCCCGATCAAGGACGTGTTGCTGGCCATGACCTACGAGAATGGCGAAGACGACACCGAGGCCTATCTGATCGGCCCCGGTTTCGACCTCGCGGTACCGGGCTTCAATTTTTTCACCTTGAACTTCTACTATCGCCAGACCGAAGGCTCGCGTCCCGGCGACGATGTCTGGCAGATCACGCCGGCCTGGTCCTACACCCTGCCATTAGGCAACTCGAACCTGTTGATCGACGGCTACATCGACTGGGTCGTGGATAACGACCAGAACTCACAGGGCACCTACCACGCCAACCTGCACTTCAACCCGCAGATCAAGTACGACCTGGGCAAAGCCCTGGGCTGGCGGGAGAAACAGGTGTACGTCGGCGTCGAGTACAGCTACTGGAAAGACAAATACGGCATCGAGAACAGCGCCAACTTCGATGCTAATGAGAACACCACCAGCCTGCTGGTGAAGGTGCATTTCTAGATGATCCGCAACGGTGCTCCAAACCTGTCGTCGGTGCGCTGTTGCGGGGCACTTGAGACCTGGCCAAGGAGTCAGTATTCTCCGCGGCCGCCCGAATCTGGTCTAAAAAAAAGCCCGGATTTAATTCCTGACCAGAAAGCCAACTTATCCCGGCTCTGGACGGTACCAAGGCACTCCAAAACCACTCTCAATCGACTGCTCTTGAGCCGCCGAACGGGAGTTTTTTGGCTTTTCAAAAGCCTTGGCTCAGCTCTTGCTAACAGCACTGAAGCTGACCGATTGGATGATTTTTACAGCTACAGAAAAAGGCGCCACACCAGAGCGCCGACCTTAGAAAAATAACGTGGAACCACCTACTTTTTGGGAGCAACCGAATGAAACGTACGTGCACTAGCCTGATGCTGGCGGGATCTTTGCTGGCCGGGGGCCAGGCCATGGCCGGCGACTTGCTGCAATGGCAGAACAACAGCCTGACCTACCTGTATGGCAAGGACTTCCAGGTCAACCCGCGCATTCAGCAGACGGTGACCTTCGAACACGTCGATGGCTGGAAATACGGCGACAACTTCATGTTCATCGACAAGATTTTCTACAACGGCAAGGAAGATTACTACGCCGGCGAGAACAGCTACTACGGTGAAATCAGCCCGCGCCTTTCGTTCGGCAAGATCTTCGATCAGAAACTCGAGTTCGGCCCGATCAAAGATGTGCTGCTGGCCATGACTTACGAGTTCGGTGAAGACGACACCGAGTCCTACCTGGTCGGTCCTGCTTTTGACCTGGCGATCCCGGGCTTCGATTACTTCCAGCTGAACTTCTATAACCGTCATACCGAAGGCGACCGCCCAGGTGACAATATCTGGCAGGTCACTCCGGTCTGGTCTTACACCATCCCGGTGGGCGATTCGAACATCCTGGTCGACGGTTTCATGGACTGGGTGGTCGACAACGACGTCAACAAAAAAGGCGAATACCACGCCAACCTGCACTTCAATCCACAGGTCAAGTACGACTTGGGCAAGGCGCTGAACCTTGGCGAAAAGCAGTTGTATGTGGGTGTGGAGTATGACTACTGGAAAAACAAGTACGGTATTGAAGACAGTCAGGGCTTCAAAACCGATCAGAGCGTAACCAGCTTCCTGGTCAAGGTTCACTTCTGATCCGGCGGCGTCTGTAAGGACGCCATCGCGAGCAAGCTTTGCTCCTACAGGTTTTGTGTCGTTCGCCAATTATGTGAACGACACAAGCTTGCTCGCGATGGCGACACCGCCGATCTCAAGCAGTGACCGCTGCCTCGGCTATCCCGAGAAACCGGCACAACTCCCCGCGCTTGGCCAACGCATCCCGCCGCCCCAAATCAATCAATTCGCTGCAATACCCCGCCTCGAACAGCAGATAACTCAGCACCCCCGCCCCGCTCGTCTTGGTCGCCCCCGGCCCGCGCAGAAACAGGCGCAGCGCCGCTGGCAATTCCTGCCGATGCCGCGCCGCAATCTCATCGATCGGCTGACTCGGCGAAATCACCAGCACCTCCACCGGCGCCACACCCAGCGCGCGCGTCGGCGTGCCATCGGGCAGCAGATGACTGAACTGATTGAGCCGCTGCAGCAACTCGATGTCGCTTTCCAGGCTGTCAATGAACGTGCTGTTGAGCATGTGCCCACCGATCTGCGCCAGGCTCGGCTGCTGGCCGGTGTAGGCGCGTTGCAGCGGTTGTTCCGGGTCGACGCCGCGGGGGTTGCCGCTGACGCCCACCACCAGCACTCGGCTGGCGCCCAGGTGCAGCGCCGGGCTGATCGGTGCCGACTGACGTACCGCGCCGTCGCCAAAATACTCTTCACCGATTTTCACTGGCGCAAACAGCAGCGGAATGGCGGAGCTGGCCAGCAAGTGATCGACGGTCAATTGCGTGGGGACGCCGATTCGCCGATGGCGCAACCAGGCATTGATGGTGCCGCCGCCCTGATAAAAGGTCACCGCCTGACCGGACTCGTAGCCGAACGCGGTCACCGCAACCGCCTGCAACTGCTTCTGAGCAATGGCCTCGGCAATCCCGCTCATCTGCAGTTTGTCGTCGAGCAATCCGCGCAGCGGCGAACTGTTGAGCAAGGCCACCGGCACCTGAGCGCCAATGCCGAGCAAACTGTGGCTGACAAAACGGCTGGCCTGGTGGATCACGCCCGGCCAGTCGCTGCGCAGCACCAGGTGACTGCGAAAGCCCTGCCAGAAGGCTGTCAGACGTTGAATCGCACCACGAAAATCCATCGCCCCACTGGCGAGGCTGACCGCGTTGATTGCGCCGGCCGAGGTGCCGACGATCACCGGAAACGGATTGCTCGCGCCGACCGGCAACAGCTCGGCAATCGCCGCCAGCACACCCACCTGATAAGCCGCCCGAGCCCCGCCGCCGGAAAGAATCAACCCTGTAACCGGTTCAGCAGGACTCATCGCAACACTCCATGGTGCTTATAAGGACGGTGGTTCAACCGCGTTTTGCGTACAGCTTCGGCTCACCTGGAGGACGACTCTTGAAGCGACGATGAGCCCAAAGGTATTGCTCCGGACATTCGCGCAAGACGCCTTCAATCCATTGGTTGATCCGCAGGCAATCGGCCTCTTCGGTTTCGCCGGGGAAACCCTCGAGCGGTGCATGAATCACCAGTCGATAACCGCTGCCGTCCGCCAGACGTTCCTGAGTGAACGGCACCACCAGCGCCTTGCCCAACCGCGCAAACTTGCTGGTGGCAGTGACGGTGGCGGCCTGAATCCCGAACAGCGGCACGAAGATACTTTGCTTGGCGCCATAGTCCTGATCCGGTGCGTACCAGATTGCCCGGCCTGCCCGCAGCAATTTGAGCATGCCGCGCACGTCTTCACGCTCCACGGCCAATGAGTCGAGGTTATGCCGCTCGCGACCATTTCGCTGGATGTAATCGAACAGCGAGTTCTTGTGTTCGCGGTACATGCCATCAATGGTGTGCTGCTGGCCGAGCAACGCCGCGCCGATTTCCAGCGTGGTGAAATGAACGGCCATCAGGATCACGCCTTTGCCTTCGCGCTGGGCTTTTTTCAAATGCTCCAACCCTTCGACATGGGCCAGCTTCGCCAGACGCTCGCGCGACCACCACCAGCTCATGGCCATTTCGAAAAACGCGATGCCCGTTGAGGCGAAGTTTTCCTTGAGCAGGCGCTTGCGCTCGGCAGCGGTTTTTTCAGGGAAACACAGTTCGAGATTGCGCTTGGCAATGCGCCGTCTGTCGCCCGCTACTCGATACATCAATGCACCCAGGGCGCGACCGATCGACAGCAACGCCGGATACGGCAGCTGGACAATCAGCCACAACAGCCCCAAGCCACACCACAGCGGCCAGAAACGTGGAGATAGAAATGCTGTTCGAAAACGCGGGCGATCCATTAAAGGTTCCGGAAAGACAATGGCCGCGCATTCTACATCGTTCGACCCGGCTTGCGGCTCGCGGGCGTTCTCGTTATAAGTCTCGGCACTTTTAGTGACAAGTCGTTGTATGCCGACCATGAGCCAAACCGAACCGCTAGACCAAGATCCCGTGTTCCAGTTGAAGGGCAGCATGCTCGCCATTACGGTGCTGGAGCTGGCCCGTAACGACCTCGAGAACCTCGATCGTCAACTGGCCGCCAAGGTCGCCCAGGCGCCTAACTTCTTTAGTAACGCGCCATTGGTGCTGGCCCTGGACAAACTCCCGGCCAGCGAAGGCGCGGTCGATCTGCCGGGACTGATGCGCGTCTGCCGCCAGCATGGTCTGCGCACCCTGGCGATCCGTGCCAGCCGCATCGAAGACATCGCCGCGGCCATCGCGGTCGACCTGCCAGTGCTGCCACCGTCCGGCGCCCGTGAACGTCCGCTTGACCCGCTTGAAGGCCAAGTCAAGAAAAAACCGGAAAAACCACCGGAGCCGACTATCAAGCCAACGAAGATCATCACGTCGCCAGTACGTGGTGGCCAGCAGATTTATGCCCAGGGCTGCGATCTGGTGGTGATCTCGTCGGTCAGCCCGGGAGCGGAACTTCTCGCCGACGGGAACATCCATGTATACGGCCCGATGCGTGGTCGAGTGTTGGCCGGCGTCAAAGGCGACACGAAAGCCAGGATTTTCTGTCAGCAAATGAGCGCTGAACTGGTCTCCATCGCAGGCCACTACAAGGTTTCGGAGGATCTGCGTCGCGACCCTTTGTGGGGCGCGGGCGTACAGGTCAGCCTGTCGGGCGATGTGTTGAACATCATTCGTCTTTAACGGATACTGCCGCATTTTCCAAGCATCTCTAAAACGTAGCGAAAACGGCTCAAACGAAGTAGGAAAAAGGCCAAAAGCAGTGTTTACCGGGGGTAGGCATCGCTCAAAACCGAATTCCAGCCAAGGCTGTCCGACTGCAGTAGTTTTTAAAAGAGATGTTTTTCAGGGGCTAACAAGTCCTTTTTCCTTAGGGGTGAAACACCTTGGCCAAGATTCTCGTGGTTACATCCGGCAAGGGTGGTGTGGGTAAGACCACCACCAGCGCCGCTATCGGTACCGGCCTCGCTCTGCGCGGCCACAAAACAGTGATCGTCGACTTCGACGTGGGCTTGCGTAACCTTGACCTGATCATGGGTTGCGAGCGCCGCGTGGTGTATGACTTCGTCAACGTGGTAAACGGCGAAGCCAACCTGCAACAAGCCCTGATCAAAGACAAACGCCTGGAAAACCTTTACGTACTGGCCGCCAGTCAGACCCGCGATAAAGACGCGCTGACCGTGGAAGGCGTGGAAAAAGTGTTGATGGCGCTGAAAGAAGACTTCGAATACGTGGTCTGCGACTCTCCGGCCGGCATCGAAAAAGGCGCCCACCTGGCCATGTACTTCGCAGACGAAGCGATTATCGTGACCAACCCGGAAGTGTCCTCGGTTCGTGACTCGGACCGCATGCTGGGCCTGCTGGCCAGCAAATCGCGCCGCGCTGAAAAGGGCGAAGAGGCGATCAAGGAACACCTGCTGCTGACCCGCTACAACCCGCAACGAGTCAGTGACGGCGAGATGCTCGGCGTCGAAGACGTCAAAGAGATTCTGGCGGTCGCCCTGCTGGGTGTCATTCCGGAATCCCAAGCGGTACTCAAGGCTTCCAACTCGGGCGTGCCGGTCATTCTCGACGACCAGAGCGATGCCGGTCAGGCATACAGCGATGCGGTCGATCGTCTGCTGGGCAAAAACGTGGAGCATCGTTTTCTCGATGTAACGAAGAAGGGATTCTTCGAGCGCCTGTTTGGAGGTAGATAATGAATCTTTTTGACTTCTTTCGTGCCAGCAAAAAGGTCAGCACCGCGTCGGTAGCGAAAGAGCGTCTGCAGATCATCGTGGCGCACGAACGCGGCCAGCGCAGTACACCGGACTACCTGCCAGCCTTGCAGAAGGAGTTGGTCGAGGTCATCCGCAAGTACGTCAATATCGGGTCCGATGACGTGCACGTCGCTCTGGAAAACCAGGGCAGTTGCTCGATTCTGGAACTCAATATCACCCTGCCAGATCGTTAATCGATCCAGCGGGAGCCACGGCGGCCCAGAACCTGCCTTTTGTAGGAGCCGAGCTTGCTCGCGATGACGGTTTTACATTCAACGACGATGTTGAATGACCAACCGCTATCGCGAGCAACCTCGGCTCCTACAGAGTGCGGGGGTTCTGAGCCGCCGTTGGCGTTTGTTACGAGGCTGTTTTAATGCCGCTGTCCAACATCCGCATCATCCATCAGGACGCCGCCGTACTGGTGGTGAACAAACCGACCCTGCTGCTCTCTGTCCCTGGCCGGGCCGATGACAACAAGGACTGCCTGATTACCCGCCTGCAAGAAAATGGCTACCCGGAAGCGCGAATTGTCCATCGTCTGGACTGGGAAACTTCCGGCATTATTCTGTTGGCCCGTGACCCGGACACTCATCGCGAGTTGTCTCGGCAATTTCACGACCGCGAAACCGAAAAGGCCTACACCGCCCTGTGCTGGGGACAACCGGAACTGGACAGTGGCAGCATCGATCTGCCCTTGCGCTACGACCCGCCGACCAAGCCTCGCCATGTGGTGGACCATGAATTCGGCAAACACGCCCTGACCTTCTGGCGAGTACTGGAACGTTGCGGCGACTGGTGTCGTGTCGAATTGACGCCGATCACCGGCCGCTCCCATCAGTTGCGCGTGCACATGCTTTCCATCGGCCACCCACTGCTGGGTGACGGGCTGTATGCCCATGAGCAAGCGCTGGCCGCCTGGCCACGGTTATGCCTGCACGCGAGCATGCTGAGCTTCACTCACCCGCAAAGCGGCGAACGCTTGCGCTTCGAGTGTCCTGCTCCTTTTTAAGCAACCGCCCAAACAAAAAACGCCCTTCCATTGAAGGGCGTTTTTTTATTTTCTTGTTACAAAACGACGTAAAAACGGCGTGAAAATATTGTCATGAATTTGTAATGAAACGTAAAATGCCGACACTTTGACAGCCAGCAGAAAGCCCTCGTGCTCAGCAACAAGACATTCCAAGACGACTACCCGTTCACCTTCTGCCTGTTCAACACCACGCTGCACTTTAGCGAGCAGCCTTCAACCGAAGCACAACAGGCGCTTGAACAGCTCATACACAAACGACGCGCCCACAAGCTCAGCCGTGCGAGTGCGCCGCTGGCCTCCGGCGATACGCCGCTGTTTGCCAAGGTCCAGCCACTGGATACCTTGAAAGCAAAAGTGCGCGTGACCTTTGGCAAACCACAGCGCAATGGTCGATTCGACTGGCCGCTGGAAGAGCTGATCAACACGCTCGAAGCGCAACGCCGTGGCGTACAAATGCCGCCGCTGCAAGGGTTCGGTTACACCAAAGACCGACTGGGGCTGACCCAGGAGTATTTCATTATCACGCGCCTGCTCGACGATCATATCGACGGCGTGCAATGGCTTAAACGCAACCCGGACAACGTCGAAACATTCATTCTCGACGCCTTCGAACTGCTGAGCTCCTTGTCGCGGAAAAACATCACGCACATGGATTTCTGGGCCGGCAACATCATGATCCCGGAAACACCACAGACTCCGCTCAAAGCCATCGACTTTGAAAACTGCTTTGCCAGCCAGACAAACCATCAAAGCGAAACTTTGGGCTTTCAACTGGGCTTCTTCTATCGCCGGGACATCTACAAGCTCATCACCGAAGCCGCCTATGACCGACTGGTGGACGACTACATTCGACAGATCCCGGGCATCTCGAAGGAAAAATTCAACGAGGTGTACCTCGCGAGCAAACATGAATATGTGGGCCGCAAGCAACGTCGCGAAGTGTTCCTCAATGGCAAGCTGATCACCGGTTGACTCATCCGCTTTGCCAATCGGCAGCCGGCGTACGTCGAACGGCATTGTCTCTGCAATGCCGTGAGCCAATACGTTAAACTTGCGCCATTGCTGTCTGGAGCTACTTATGCGCGAAGAGTTGAACCAAGGCCTGATCGATTTCCTCAAGGCCTCCCCTACCCCATTCCATGCCACCGCCAGCCTTGTTCAGCGCCTGGAAGCGGCGGGCTATCAACGCCTTGACGAGCGCGAGCCATGGACCACCGAAGCCAACGGTCGTTACTACGTCACCCGTAACGACTCGTCGATCGTCGCGTTCAAGATGGGCCGTCATTCGCCCCTGCACGGCGGCATTCGCCTGGTTGGCGCGCACACCGACAGCCCGTGCCTGCGGGTCAAACCCCAGCCGGAACTGCAACGTCAGGGCTTCTGGCAGCTGGGAGTCGAAGTCTATGGCGGCGCACTGCTGGCGCCATGGTTCGACCGCGACCTGTCCCTGGCCGGCCGCGTGACCTTCCGCCGTGATGGCAAGGTCGAGAGCCAGTTGGTCGACTTCAAGGCGCCGATCGCCGTCATCCCGAACCTGGCCATTCACCTGAACCGTGAAGCCAACATGGGCTGGGCGATCAACGCCCAGACCGAACTGCCGCCGATCCTTGCGCAATTTGCCGGTGACGAGCGCGTGGACTTCCGTGCCGTGCTCACCGACCAACTCGCCCGCGAACATGGCTTGAACGCCGACGTGGTGCTCGACTATGAGCTGAGCTTCTACGACACCCAAAGCGCTGCGGTCATCGGCCTGCATGGCGACTTCATTGCCGGGGCGCGCCTGGACAACCTGCTGTCGTGCTATGCCGGCCTGCAAGCCTTGCTGACCGCCGAAACCGACGAAACCTGCGTGCTGGTCTGCAACGACCACGAAGAAGTCGGTTCCTGCTCGGCCTGCGGCGCCGATGGCCCGATGCTGGAGCAGACGCTGCGTCGCCTGCTGCCTGAAGGTGATGAATTCGTCCGCACCATTCAGAAATCCCTGCTGGTCTCGGCCGACAACGCCCACGGCGTGCATCCCAACTACGCCGACAAGCACGATGCCAACCACGGCCCGAAACTCAACGCCGGCCCGGTGATCAAGGTCAACAGCAACCAGCGCTACGCCACCAACAGCGAAACCGCCGGGTTCTTCCGCCACCTGTGCATGGCCGAAGAAGTGCCGGTACAGAGCTTCGTGGTGCGCAGCGACATGGGTTGCGGCTCGACCATCGGCCCGATCACCGCCAGCCACCTGGGCGTGCGCACCGTGGACATCGGCCTGCCAACCTTCGCCATGCACTCGATCCGTGAACTGTGCGGCAGCCATGATCTGGCGCATCTGGTCAAAGTGTTGAGCGCGTTTTACGCCTGCCGCGAGCTGCCGTAATCCGCGTAGGAGCATGGCTTGCCAGCGATGGCGATCTTAAGGACGCCATCGCTGGCAAGCCATGCTCCTACAGGTGTTCACCACCGGTCGCCCAAAAGCCACCTAGACTTCAACTACCCCTTTCGACAAGGCAGTCGCTCATGATCTCGTTGTCTTCGTTTCACGCCATGCTGATCCCGATTCTTTCCGGGATGATCATGCTGGCAATCGGCTTCAATTTTCGCGACAAGAACATCGGCGTGTTCGCGATGTGGATCGGCATGTTGACGATCCTCGCCACCGTGATTTTCAAGATCCTCGCCAAACTCAACGAATAAATCCTCACCCCTGGCTCGCATTGATTTTGACGGGCTCGTACACTCGGTCGATCCGCTCATCCCGAGGTTGACCGCCTAGTGTTCGCTCGTCTTTTTGCCCTGCCGTGTTTATTCCTTGTCTGCCTCATGACGCTGCTGCCGATGGCGCCGGCCCAGGCGGTCGGCTTGCCTGGCCTGCTCAACAGCTCGGCAAAACAGCCTGAGGCGCAAGAGCCCTTGGGACAATCCCTGGACGAAGTCATCAAGTCGCTGGAGAACGATCAGCAACGCTCCAAATTGCTGGCGGATTTGAAGAAGCTGCGCGATGTCACCAAAAAAGCCCAGCCGGCCACCGAAGTAGGCGTCCTGGGATTGATCGGTGGCACCCTCGCCAGTTTCGAAAAACAGTTTTCAGGCGCCGACAGCCCTCTCACTCGCTGGTCCGAAGAGTTCAAACTGGCTGAGGATGAACTGACAGCGCTGGTGCTGCCGGCCAATGAATGGCTGCCGATCATCTTTGCCTTTGCCATGATCCTGATGCTCTGGAGCTTGCTGGCCGCCGCGCTGATCTGGGTCAGCCACCGGGTGCGGATGCGCTTTGGCCTGACCGAAGAACTGCCGCAGCACCCCAAGGCCCTGGACATGCTGCGCTTCGCCCTGCGCAAACTCGGGCCGTGGCTGATTGCTTTGGTCATAACGGTCTACATGAGCTACGCCCTGCCCTCGTCACTGGGCAAAAGCCTGGCCATGGTGCTGGCTTATGCGTTGGTGGTCGGCACCTGTTTTTCGGCGATCTGCGTGATCGCCTTTTCGCTGCTCGACGGCCCACACCGCCACCGCGCCCTATACATCCTGCGGCATCAAGCCTTTCGGCCGCTGTGGCTGATCGGCAGTTTCGCCGCCTTCGGTGAAGCCCTGAGCGATCCGCGACTGGTCGAAAGCCTTGGCAGTCATCTGGCGCACACCGCCGCGACGGTCGCCAACGTACTGGCGGCATTGTCCACAGGGCTGTTCATCCTGCGGTTCCGTCGCCCCATCGCCCACTTGATTCGCAACCAACCGCTGTCCCGACGTCTGACCCGCCGCGCCCTCAGCGACACGATCGAGATTCTCGGCACCTTTTGGTACATGCCGGCGCTGGTGCTGGTGGGTATTTCCCTGTTCGCCACGTTCGTCTCGGCCGGCGATACCAGCACCGCGCTGCGTCAGTCGCTGATCTGCACCGTGCTGCTGGTGTTGTGCATGGTCATCAACGGCTTGGTGCGCCGCCATTCACTCAAACCACAGCGCGGCGTGAAGCGTCATGCGCTGTATTCGGAGCGCCTGAAAAGCTTCTTCTACACACTCGCTCATTTGGTGGTGTGGCTCGCGTTCATCGAACTCGGCCTGCGGGTCTGGGGCATGTCGCTGATCCGTTTCACCGAAGGCGAAGGCCATGAAGTCAGCGTCAAACTGTTCAGCCTCGGCGGCACGCTGATTTTTGCCTGGTTGATCTGGATTCTCAGCGACACCGCCGTGCACCACGCCCTCACCCGCTCGCGCAAAGGCCTGGCGAATGCCCGCGCGCAGACAATGATGCCGCTGATCCGTAACGTGTTGTTCGTGGTGATTTTCATCATTGCGCTGATCGTCGCCCTGGCGAACATGGGCATGAACGTCACGCCACTGCTGGCCGGTGCCGGCGTGATCGGTCTGGCCATCGGTTTCGGTGCACAGTCGCTGGTGGCGGACCTGATCACCGGGCTGTTCATCATCATCGAAGACTCGCTGGCCATCGACGACTACGTGGACGTTGGCGGCCACCTGGGCACCGTCGAAGGGCTGACGATTCGTACCGTGCGCCTGCGGGACATCGACGGTATCGTCCACACCATTCCGTTCAGCGAAATCAAAAGCATCAAGAACTACTCCCGGGAATTCGGCTACGCGATTTTCCGGGTGGCGATACCTTCCAACATGGACATCGATAACGCGATCAAATTGATGCGCGACGTCGGCCAGAAGATACGCACCGACCCACTGCAACGGCGCAACATCTGGTCGCCATTGGAGATTCAGGGGGTCGAGAGTTTCGAGTCAGGCAACGCGATTCTTCGCGCCCGGTTCAAGACCGCGCCGATCAAGCAGTGGGAAGTGTCCCGAGCGTTCAACCTGTCACTCAAGCGACACCTGGACGAAGCCGGGCTCGATCTGGCGACACCACGCATGAGCGTGCAAGTGATCACGGCAGGTGGCGGGACGGAAGTGGAATAACCCTTCCGGCTGACACTGATAGACCGTCGATACTCGATCCCTGTAGCAGCTGCCGAGCCTGCGAGGCTGCGTTCGGCTGCGCAGCAGTCGCCAATCCATTCCCTGCGGTTTTCCTGGATGACCGCGGTGTTTGGTTTTACGACTGCTGCGCAGCCGAACGCAGCCTCGCAGGCTCGGCAGCTGCTACAAACGGCAGGCAAAAAAAATCCCCGAACCAGTCGGGGATTTTTTATGTTCGATCAATCAGCCCGAGAGCGGATCAATCTTCACGATAACGACGCAGCTTCAACTGCTTACCGGCAACGCGAGTGTCCTTCAGCTTGGTCAGCAGACGCTCCAGACCATCTTCCGGCAGCTCAACGAGGCTGAAGCTGTCACGCACCTGGATGCGACCGATTGCTTCGCGAGCCAGACCACCCTCATTGAGGATAGCGCCCAGCAGGTTCTTGGCAGCGATACCATCACGCGCACCCAGCGCGGTACGGCAACGAGCACGACCTTCGGCCAATGGAACCGGAGCACGACGCTCACGATCACCACGGTCCGGACGATCACCGGTACGCTCTGGACGATCGCCACGCGGTGCGTTGTTCGGCACCAGTGGACGTTCTTTCTCGATTGCAGCCAGGGTCAACGCTTGAGCATTGGTTGCCTTGCGCAGCAGAGCAGCGGCCAGTGCACGCGGGGTGCAACCGATGTCGGCAGTCAGGCGATCCAGCAGATCACCGTGAGTCGATTCGGCATCAGCCACCAGCGGCGACAGGCTGTTGGTCAGTTTCTTGATGCGGGCATCGAGAACGGCCTGAGCGTCCGGCAGGCGAACTTCGGCAACTTTCTGACCGGTTACACGCTCGATCACTTGCAGCATGCGGCGCTCACGTGGAGTCACCAGCAGCAGTGCACGACCTTCGCGACCGGCACGGCCGGTACGGCCGATACGGTGAACGTAGGACTCTGGATCGTACGGCATGTCAACGTTGAACACGTGAGTGATACGCGGAACGTCCAGACCACGAGCAGCAACGTCGGTCGCCACAACGATGTCCAGACGGCCATCCTTGAGGGATTCGATCACGCGCTCACGTTGGTTCTGAGCAATGTCACCGTTCAGCGCAGCGGCTTTGTAGCCTTTGGCTTCCAGGGCACTGGCCAGGTCCAGGGTCGCTTGCTTGGTGCGCACGAACATGATCAGGGCATCGAAGTCTTCAACTTCCAGCAGGCTCAATACAGCCGAGGTCTTCTGGTCAGCGTGAACCAACAGGTGAGCCTGTTCGATCGCGGTAACGGTCTGAGTCTTGGTCTGGATCTTCACGTGTTGCGGATCGCGCAGATGGCGTTCGGCAATGGCACGGATCGACTGCGGCAAGGTGGCCGAGAACAATACGGTCTGACGGGTTGGTGGCAGAGCCTTGAAGATAACTTCGAGGTCGTCCATGAAACCCAGTTTCAACATTTCGTCCGCTTCGTCGAGAACCAGGTGGTTCACGGTCGACAGAACTTTTTCGTCGCGACGCAGGTGGTCGCACAGACGGCCCGGAGTGGCGACAACGATCTGTGCGCCATTACGGATTGCTTTCAGTTGTGGACCCATAGGGGCGCCGCCGTAAACGGCCACAACGGTAACGCCCGGCATTTGCTTGGCGTAGGTTTCGAAAGCGGTTGCTACTTGCAGCGCCAACTCACGGGTTGGCGCCAGGATCAGGGCTTGCGGCTCGCGCTTAGCAGGATCGATGCGATGCAGGATCGGCAGGGCGAACGCAGCGGTTTTACCCGTACCGGTTTGCGCCTGACCAATCATGTCGTGACCGGCCATGATGATCGGGATCGATTGCTGCTGAATAGCCGAAGGCTCTTCGTAGCCAGTCGCAATGACGGCTGCAAGAATATTCGGATTAAGATTAAAAGCGGCGAAGCCGCCGGTTTCCTGGGTCATGGGTCTGCCTCTAAGTGCATCCGCAAAGACCCATGCTCCAAAGCTGCGCATGCCGTGTAAGACTCAAGAGTCGCCCTGGCTGCTTTGTCGGCGGGGATTTGCGAAAACGAATGAATGAAAAAGATTCGTCAAGGGAGAGTCCGCTGTGCGGACGTGCAGCCGAAGCTGACTTCGGGGAATTGCGCTACCTAAACGCGGCCCGGTTAAAGGCCGGCGCGCACTATACCGGAATTAGCCCAAAAAGGGAGCATTATTTGTCGGAAAACTGACGGATACACCGTTGTGTCACAGGCTTTGCGGATAATCGTGCAACAGTCTATTTTTCAAAGGCCCGGCCCTGCTGGCGATGGCGCTAAAACGGTTCACCGTTATCAGGCAGATCTGCTGTCTGACACCCCCTTCCCGCCCGAGGAAATGCTCCATGAATCAGCCCTGCTCCAGTCGTGTGAGCCGTGAACGGCACGGTCATGTCCTGATGATCGGCCTGGATCGGGTGGCCAAACGCAATGCCTTCGATCTCGAGCTGCTCAACGAACTGAGCCTGGCCTATGGCGAGTTCGAGGCCGATAGCGAGGCGCGGGTGGCGGTGGTATTCGGCCATGGCGAGCATTTCACCGCAGGGCTGGACCTGGTCAGTGCCAGCGTATCCCTGGCGCAAGGCTGGCAGACACCGCCCGGCGGCTGCGATCCGTGGGGTGTATTCGCCGGCCCCAGGGTCAGCAAACCGGTGATTGTCGCCGCACAAGGCTACTGCCTGACCATCGGCATCGAATTGATGCTGGCCGCCGATATCAACCTGTGCGCCAGCAACACCCGCTTCGCCCAGAAAGAAGTGCAACGCGGGCTCCTCCCGTTCGGCGGCGCCACGTTGCGCCTGCATCAGGTCGCTGGCTGGGGCAATGCCATGCGCTGGCTGCTGACCGGTGATGAATTCGACGCGCATGAGGCGTTGCACCTGGGGTTGGTGCAGGAAGTCATGGCCAGCGAGGATCTGCTGCCACGGGCGATTGAGCTGGCTGAGCGGATTGCCCGGCAGGCGCCGCTTGGGGTTCAGGCGACATTGATGTCTGCAAGACAGGCGCGTTATGAAGGGGAAACAGCGGCGGCGCAGGGATTGCAGCCGCTGGCGAAGAAGTTGCTGGCCAGTGAGGATGCCAAGGAAGGCGTGCGGTCGATGATCGAGAAGCGTCCGGGGGTCTTCAAAGGGGTTTGAGAGGTGTGTTGTGAGCGATATCGCCATCGCGGGCAAGCCATGCTCCTACAGGTTATGTGTCGTTCGCCGGCAGCGTGAACAACACATAACCTGTAGGAGCATGGCTTGCCCGCGAAGAGGCCCTTACAGGCAACAAATCAAGTAGCCGGGCGGATTGCCTTGATCAACGACTGCAACGAATACCCCAACCGCGGCGCCAACCCTTCGGCGCGGGCGATCAAGCCGTCCATGTCCAGCTCCTGATCCAGCTCCGAAGGCACGAGCAGAATCACATTGCCCTCCTTCACCGGCAGTTCCCAGTAATGCCGGTGATAGAGCCCGCGAAACAATGCGGCGCCCAACGGTTTGCCATCATCGGTGGCCCACTGATTGATCACCAGCCAACCACCCGGATTCAGGCGTTTTTGACAGTTTTCCAGGAAATTCCACGCCAGATGCCCGACACCCGGCCCGACATCGGTATAGAGGTCGACGAAAATCAGATCCGCCGGCTCAGCGGTATCGAGCAGTTCCAGCGCATCGCCCACCCGGATATACAGCCGCGGATCGTCATCCAGCCCAAGGTATTCAATGGCCAGACGCGGCACGTCGGGGCGCAGTTCGATGGCTTCGACGTCTTCCAGCGGCAGGAACTTGAGGCAGGCCTGGGTCAGGGTGCCAGCACCGAGGCCGAGGAACAGCGCGCTTTCCGGCTGCTCGTGGCACAACGCGCCAATCAGCATCGCCCTTGTGTAATCGTATTCGAGCCAGCTCGGGTCAGCCGTGAACACGCAGCTCTGCTCGATGGCATCACCGAACTCGAGAAAACGATAATCGGCCACTTCCAGCACGCGAATCACGCCGAACTCATCCTGTACCTCGGCGAGCAGATGCTCGACGCGCTCCTCAGTCATTTCGTCTCCTGATCGTCACCGGGCCCGGCAACGCAATAAAACCGCGGAGTGGCGCGGCAAAAGCGCGATTGTCCGCGAAGCGACGGGAACAGGTCACGCACTAATTGCTGATAACATGACAGTCCGAGCGTAAAACACTAGAGACCGTGATGAGCCAACCCTGGAGCCCTGACAGCTGGCGCGCCCTGCCGATCCAGCAACAACCCCATTACCCCGACGCGGCGCATTTGCTGCACGTCGAGCAAACGCTGGCCAGTTATCCGCCGCTGGTGTTTGCCGGTGAAGCCCGGGAGTTGCGCCGTCAGTTTGCCGAAGTGACCCAGGGCCGCGCGTTTCTGCTGCAGGGCGGCGACTGCGCCGAAAGCTTCGCCGAGTTCTCCGCCGCGAAAATCCGCGACACCTTTAAAGTCCTGCTGCAAATGGCGATCGTCATGACCTTCGCTGCCGGTTGCCCGGTGGTCAAGGTCGGGCGCATGGCCGGGCAGTTCGCCAAACCGCGTTCGGCCAACGACGAAACCATCGACGGCGTAACCCTGCCGGCCTACCGTGGCGACATCGTCAACGGCATCGGTTTCGACGAAAAAAGCCGCGTGCCGGACCCGGAGCGCTTGCTCCAGTCCTACCACCAGTCCACTGCGACCCTGAACCTGCTGCGCGCCTTCGCCCAAGGCGGTTTTGCCGACCTGCATCAGGTGCATAAGTGGAACCTGGACTTCATCGCCAACTCGGCGCTGGCGGAAAAGTACAGCCACCTGGCCGATCGCATCGACGAAACCCTGGCGTTCATGCGCGCCTGCGGCATGGACAGCTCGCCGCAACTGCGCGAAACCAGTTTCTTCACCGCCCACGAAGCGCTGTTGCTGAACTATGAAGAAGCCTTCGTGCGTCGCGACAGCCTGACCAACGATTACTACGATTGCTCGGCGCACATGCTGTGGATCGGCGACCGCACCCGTCAGCTCGACGGCGCTCACGTCGAGTTCCTGCGTGGCGTGAACAATCCGATCGGGGTCAAAGTCGGCCCGAGCATGAACCCCGAAGACCTGATTCGCCTGATCGATGTGCTCAACCCGGACAACGATCCGGGTCGTCTGAACCTGATTGCGCGGATGGGTGCGAACAAGGTCGGCGATCACCTGCCGCAACTGATCCGTGCCGTGCAGCGCGAAGGCAAGCAAGTGCTGTGGAGTTCCGACCCGATGCACGGCAACACCATCAAGGCGAGCAGCGGCTACAAGACCCGCGACTTTGCGCAGATCCTTGGCGAAGTGAAGCAGTTCTTCCAGGTTCACGAAGCGGAAGGCACGTATGCCGGCGGCATCCACATCGAGATGACCGGACAGAATGTCACCGAGTGCATTGGTGGGGCGCGACCGATTACCGAAGACGGGTTGTCGGATCGGTATCACACCCATTGCGACCCGCGGATGAATGCCGATCAGTCGCTGGAGTTGGCGTTTCTTATTGCCGAGACGTTGAAACAGGTTCGCCGCTAAATCGCAGCGCTCCCTTCGCGGGCAAGCCTTGCTCCTACAGGGTTTGTGTCGTTCACAGCGTCGGCGAACGACACAAACCCTGTAGGAGCAAAGCTTGCTCGCGATGGCGTCAGTTCAATCACCACTGAACTGCGCCAATGCCACCCTCAACCGCGCCGCACTCGCCCGCGGGCAATTCAATTGAACCCGCTCAAGCCCCAGCCAATCCGCCATTCGCCGCAGATTGACCGACAACGCCAGCATCCCCTCCTCATCCAGCCCCGACTCTTCCTCATGCACAGCGTGCACCGCCAGCCTGCCCGACGCCCGCTCGGCGCGCAGATCCACCCGCGCGGCAATCCGTTCATTGTGCAAAAACGGCAACACGTAGTAGCCGTAGACCCGCTTGTCCGGCGGCGTATAAATCTCCAGCCGATAGCGGAAATCGAACAGGCGCTCGGTGCGACTGCGCTCCCAGATCAGTGAATCGAAGGGTGAAAGCAAGGCGCTAGTCTCAACCTTGCGCGGCACTTTCGGCTCCGGCAGACAATAGGCCGGTTGCCGCCAGCCCTGGACTTCACAGCTCAGCAATTCACCCGCCTCCACCAGTTCCGCCAGACGCGGACGGGCATCACCGGGACTCAGGCGAAAGTAATCCCGCAGGTCTTTTTCTGTTCCGACGCCCAAGGCTGTCGCGGCATGCAGCAACAGGCCGCGCTGGGCCTCGGCCTCACTCAGCAGCGGCTGCGCAAGAATCGCCGAAGGAATCACCCGCTCCGGCAGATCATAAAGCCGCTCGAACCCGCGCCGCCCGGCCACGGTCACTTCACCGGCGGCGAACAACCATTCCAGCGCATGCTTTTCCGCGCTCCAGTCCCACCAGGGCCCTGCCCGTTCCTGACGGGTCGACAGGCTTCCGGCCCCCAGTGCGCCCAGCTCCTGAACCGAGGCCAGTACCCGGCGAATCGTGTCCTGCTGCTCACGCCCGAAACGTGCCAGTTGCTGGTAGATATCTTCACCACGGGTCGCACGCAGCATGCGCCAGCGCATCAACGGGTACATCGACAAGGGCAGCAACGAGGCTTCATGCCCCCAATACTCGAAGAGCGTGCGCCGCCGGCCCGAACTCCAGGCAGCCTGGTCGAGCAAGTCGGATGAGTAATTGCCGAGGCGGGAAAACAAGGGAAGGTAGTGCGAACGCACCAACGCATTGACCGAATCGATCTGCAGAATGCCCAGCCGCTCGATCAGACGATTGAGCTGAACCGGTTTGATCGCCGCTGGCGGCTGGCGCCCGTTGAACCCTTGGGCGGCCAGCGCCAGACGCCGAGCCTGTTTGATGGAAAAGGACAGTGTTGCGCGCATGAGCATCTCCTTGTCTGCTCGCAACCTACCTCACCGGGAGACGGTTTGTGTAGTTGTGTATGACTCATTTGTGCATCGGGTCATCCCAGAATGGGCGGATGGCTTCGTGCTCGACATCCGCACGACTGAGCCCGATGTCCTTCAACGCTTCATCACTCATGCCCGCCAACATTTCACGTTCACGGTGCAGTTCGTACCAGCGATTGAATTTGTGCAGCAAATCAGAGATCAGGTGCACCGAGTGTTTTTCTACGTCGACATAACCTTTTTGACCTTTCATCTTGTTGCCCTCCGTTTGGATGGCTCAAGTGTCGCGCTGGGGCTAAGATCAATCCAACGAATGTTTCTGATGTAACACATCTCGGAGATTGATGAATGTCCGCCTTCCCAAGTATCGACACCGAAGTGCTGCGCACCTTTGTCGCCATCGCCGACCAGGGCGGTTTTACTCGCGCCGGCGAGTTGGTCAACCGCACTCAATCCGCCGTGAGCATGCAGATGAAGCGGCTGGAAGAGGATGTGTTGCAGCGTCAATTGTTCCAGCGCGACGGACGGCAGGTGCGGCTGACGGCTGAGGGCCAGGTGTTGCTCGGCTATGCCCGGCGCATCCTCAAGTTGCACAGTGAGGTGTTCAATACGCTGCGCGAGCCGCACATGGTCGGCATGGTGCGCATTGGCACGCCCGACGATTACGTGATGCGTTTTTTGCCGGGAATTCTGCGGCGATTTGCCCAGTCGTATCCGCTGATCCAGATCGAGGTGCACTGCGAATCATCAAAACAATTGCTGCTGCGCCAGGACCTGGACTTGACCATCGTCACCCGCGAACCGGGTAACGAGATCGGCCAGTTGTTGCGCAAAGAGCATTTTGTCTGGGCCGAGGCGCAATGTTTCAGCGCTCATGAGCAAACGCCGCTGCCGCTGGCGATGTTCAACAGTGATTGCTTCTGCAGGCTGTGGGCCTGCAATGCGCTGGACGCCATGGGTCGCGATTACCGCGTGGCGTACAACAGCGACAGCCTGTCGGCGATCATGGCGGTGGTCAGCGCCGGGCTGGCCGTCACCGCGCAACTCGAAAGCCTGATCACACCCGACATGCGCATTCTCGGTGAAGCCGAAGACCTGCCGATTCTGCCCGAGGCCAGCATCATGCTGGTGCGCAACCTGCACAACCCGTCGCCGATCACTGAGTGCCTGGCCGAACACATCGTCGAAGGCTTCAAACTTTAAGGGCGAGCATCACCGCGCAGAACACCAGGAAACCACAGAACAACCCGCGCAGCAGTCGCTCCGGCAGTGCGTGGGCGATCCTCACGCCCCAACTGATGCTCATCAGGCCGCCGACCGCCAAGGGCAGGCCGATCATCCAGTCCACCTGATGGTGCACCGCGTAAGTCACCAGCGTGACGCCCGTACTCGGCAACGCCAGCGCCAGCGACAAACCCTGCGCAACCACCTGACTGGTGCCGAACAGGCTGGTCAGCACCGGCGTTGCCACCACCGCCCCGCCCACGCCAAACAACCCGCCCATGGTGCCGGAGGCGGCGCCGAGCACGCTCAGCCATGGCCATGAGTAATTCATCTGCGCAGATGCCGGCGCGTTGGCGGCGAACATTCGCACCAGGTTGTAGGCCGACAGGGCAATCAGGAACGCGACAAATCCCACGCGCATGGTTTGCGCATCAATGCCCACCGCCCAGATCGAACCGATCCAGGCAAAACAGAACCCCATCGAAGCCAATGGCAGCGCATGGCGCAATTCAATCCGGTTGCGCTGGTGATAACGCCACAGCGCCAACATCACGTTGGGTACCACCATCACCAGCGCCGTGCCTTGGGCAATCTGCTGATCGAGGCCGAACAACACGCCCAGCAGCGGGATCGCAATCAAACCACCACCAATGCCGAACAACCCACCGAGGGTTCCCAGGGCAGCGCCAAACACCAGGTACATCAAAAACTCAATCACAGGCGATTTTCCCTTCACGTCAGGCTATTCATCCTACGCAGTCGGCGCTGGCGGGGAAACGCACAGCAACGCACAATGGCTGTGCCAACTTCGCACAAACGCTGACAACACCATGAACCCCAATCAATTGACCGAACAACTGGGTCTGTTCCTCGACGTGCTGGAAACCGGCAGTTTTTCCGCCGCGTCCCGCCGCCACCCGCTAACCCCTTCGGCGGTGGCACGGCGCATCGACAGCCTGGAAAACGCCGTCGGCAGTCAGTTGTTCATTCGCAGCACCCACGCGGTGCGCGCGACCCCGGCGGGCTTGGCGTTTGCCGAGCGCGCGCGGCGGATCGTTGCTGAACTGCGGCTGGCTCGGGCTGAGGCGGTATCCTTGAGCAGCGCACCGGAAGGCTTGATTCGGATCGATGCACCGGCAGCGTTCGGACGGCGGCATCTGGCGCCGGTGATTGCCGACTTTCTGATGCTCTACCCCGGCCTCGATGTGCAGTTGCACCTGATCGACAGTTTCGTCGACATGCAGGGTTTGAATCTGGGCAAGGTCGATCTGGTGCTACGCGCCGGGCAAATGGCCGATACCCGGCTGGTGGCCACGCCGCTGGCGAGCATGGTGCGCATCGCCTGTGCCAGCCCCGAGTATTTGCAACGGCGTGGTGTGCCGACCGATCCGGCGCAGCTGATTGAGCATGACGGGCTCGACTGGGATGGCCTGGCCCCACCCTTCGCATGGCGCTTCGAACGGGACGGGCAGATGCACTTGCACCGCCCGGCGCGCATCCGCATGAGTGCCAATAACGCCGAGGCTTTGGTCTGCGGCGCATTGGCCGGGCTGGGTATCGCACACTTGCCAACCTGGTTGACCAGCGAATACCTGCTACGCGGTGAACTGCTTCCGCTGTTCTGCGAACACGGCCTGCCACCACCGGAAACGACCGGCATTTATGCCTTGCGCCTTGAGCAACAACCCAATCCCCGCAGCCGCTTGTTGCTGGAATACCTGAAAACCCGCTTCAGCCCGATCCCGCCGTGGGATCTGGCGCTGCAAAGTACCCTCGACCGGCACTAGGCTAGAATTGTCTGGTGCATTAAAGATTCGCCCGCTAGATTTATGACGATCACTGATCAAGGCTTCGAAATGACCACCGAGCGCAACACCCCCGATAACTGCGACGACCTGCTGCTGGATAATCAGGCCTGCTTCGCCCTGCACTCCACCTCGCTGCTGATGACCAAGGTCTACAAGCCGCTGTTGCAAGCACTGGGCCTGACCTATCCGCAATACCTGGCGATGATGGTGTTGTGGGAACAGGACGGTTTGACCGTAGGCGAAATCAGCACGCGCCTGCTGACCGATCCTGGCTCATTGACGCCGTTGCTTAAACGCCTGGAAGTCGAAGGTTTACTCAGCCGCACCCGCAGCCGTGAAGACGAGCGAGTGGTGATTGTCGAACTCACCGAACAGGGTCGTGCATTGCGGGAGCGCGCGCGCGGTATTCCCCAGTGCATCCTCGGCGCCAGCGGGATGACGCTGGAGAGACTGCAGAAACTGCAAGCGGAACTGCAAACGCTGCGCAGCAATCTACAAGACAGCCTGTAATCTTCAAACCACCACAAATCCCTGTGGGAGCGAGCTCCCACATTTGTTTTGTGGTGTCCCTTCCGGTCTCGTTCCCCCCCGTCAAAAAAATTCTTCGCTGAAAATCCTGCCGCAACAGCTCTAGCTCAACACTTCTAATCAGCGCCCTCCCCCCAAGCCAAAACTTTTTTCAAAATTTATCTTGCGCGCTAAATATCAGCGCGCTACATTTGCTTCGCACTTACTTAGCGCGCAAACATTTAGCGCAAAACACCAAATCCGAATGAGGCTCACACCATGCAAACTCTCTACACCGCTATCGCAACTTCCACTGGCGGCCGTGACGGTCGTGCGGTTTCCAGCGACAACATTCTCGACGTCAAACTCGCCACCCCAAAAGAACTCGGTGGTGCCGGCGGTGCAGCGACCAACCCTGAGCAACTGTTCGCCGCCGGTTATTCCGCCTGCTTCATCGGCGCGCTGAAATTCGTGGCCAGCCAGACCAAACGCACCATCCCGAACGACGCCTCGATCACTGCCCACGTCGGCATCGGCCAGATCCCTGGCGGTTTCGGCCTGGACATCGACCTGCACATCAGCTTGCCGGGGCTTGAACAAGCCGATGCACAAAGCCTGGTCGATGCTGCACACCAGGTCTGCCCGTACTCCAACGCCACCCGTGGCAACGTCGATGTGCGCCTGCACGTTACCGTCTAACCGCTGATTCCCAGTCCCGAACCAGGAAACGAACATGAAAACTTTCAGCAAAGTCTTGACCGGTACCCTTCTCGCCCTGTCCATCCACAGCGCGTTTGCAGGTGAGGGTGTTGAACACAACACCCAGGCGTTCCTCGACGTTCTGAACGCCGGCACCGGCAAACCGATGGAACAACTCACCCCTAAAGATGCCCGCGCCGTGCTGGTCGGCGCGCAGGCCGGGGTGAAACTGACGCTGCCAAAAGCCGATGTCAGCGAGAAGACCATTCAAGTCGACGGCCAACCGCTCAACCTGACCATCGTCCGGCCGGCCGGGGTCAAAGGTCCGCTGCCAGTATTCATGTTCTTTCACGGCGGTGGCTGGGTACTGGGGGATTTCCCGACCCATGAACGTCTGGTTCGGGACTTGGTTACCGGTTCGGGGGCGGCGGCGGTGTTCGTCAATTACACCCCCTCGCCGGAAGCGCATTACCCGGTGGCGATCAACCAGGCTTACGCCGCAACCCAATGGGTGGCCGAGCACGGTAAAGAGATCAACCTCGACGGCAAACGCCTGGCCGTGGCCGGCAACAGCGTCGGCGGCAACATGGCGGCAGTGGTTGCGCTGATGGCCAAAGACAAGGGCACGCCGGCGATCAAGTTCCAGGTGCTGCTGTGGCCGGTGACTGACGCCAGCTTCGAAACGGCGTCCTACAACCAGTTTGCCGAGGGGCACTTCCTCACCAAAAATATGATGAAGTGGTTCTGGGACAACTACACCACCGATGCCAAACAGCGTAACGAGATCTATGCCTCGCCGTTGCGGGCGACCGCTGCGCAACTCAAGGGTCTGCCACCTGCATTGGTGCAAACTGCCGGCGCCGACGTGTTGCGCGATGAAGGTGAAGCCTACGCCCGCAAACTCGACGAAGCCGGGGTGCCGGTCACGGCCGTGCGCTACAACGGCATGATTCACGACTATGGTTTGCTCAACGTGGTGAGCCAGGTGCCAGCAGTGCGTTCGGCGATGCTGCAAGCGTCCGAAGAACTCAAGCAACACCTGAAATAACATCGCCCCCCCTGTAGGAGCACGGCTTGCCGGCGATGGCGTACTTAAGGCAGCTATCGCCGGCAAGCCGTGCTCCTACAGGGATTGGGTTGTGTATCGGCCGCGCATCGGCCCATACATTTCCTTCAGATACAAAAAAGCCCGACTCAATGGTCGGGCTTTTTCATTCCTGAAGCAGTGCTTATTTAGCACGGCCTTTGTAGGAACCGCCTTCGCGGGTGTCGATCTCGATCTTGTCACCGATTTCGATGAAGTCAGCAACTTGCAGCTCAGTACCGTTGCTCAGCTTGGCAGGCTTCATCACCTTGCCGGAAGTGTCGCCGCGAGCCGAACCTTCGGTGTAGTCAACTACGCGCACGATGGTGGTCGGCAGTTCTACGGAAACCAGACGCTCTTCGAAGAAGATCGCTTCGCAAACATCGGTCATGCCTTCTTCAACGAAAGGCAGAACGGCTTCGATGTCTTCAGCGTTCAGCTCGTACATGGTGTAGTCAGTGGTGTCCATGAACGTGTAGGTGTCGCCGCTGATGAAGGACAGGGTCGCTTCTTTGCGGTCGAGGATTACGTCGTCCAGCTTGTCGTCGGCGCTGTAAACGATCTCGGTCTTGTAACCGGTCAGCAGGTTTTTCAGCTTGGTCTTCATGATTGCGCTGTTACGACCAGACTTGGTGAATTCAGCTTTCTGAACCAGCCAAGGATCGTTTTCGAGACGGATCACGGTACCGGGTTTCAGTTCTTTACCAGTTTTCATTGCGAATATCCGAATTTGGATGGGATTTACAAAAATCTAGGCCGCGTATCATATCCAATTTACATAAAACTGTACCAGCGCCGCGGCAAGATCTGCCTGCAAAGCCTGTTCCAGACACCACGCTTCGGCGTGTTTTTGCAGTTCTGGCCAGTGTTTTCGGGTCGATTGCCAGTGCCCGGTCATATTGTCACCCGCATTCCACGCTCGCCAAAGACCGCTGATCGCCTCGCGGGCAGGCTCGGACAGGCCTTTGGTGTACAGAGCGAGGAAGGCGTCGAGCTTGTCCAGGTGGATGTCTTCGTCCTGCTGATAGATGTGCCAGAGCAGCGGCCGGCCCGCCCATTGGGCGCGGACAAAGGAATCTTCACCGCGCACGGCGTTGAAATCGCAGCACCAGAGCAGGTGATCGTATTGATCCTGTCGGACGAACGGCAGCACTTGCACAGTCAATTCACCGCGCACATGCACCGCGCCGGCCACCAGACCGTCCACACCGAGCCAACGTTCGACATCCCCAAGAATCCGACCTTCGGGCACCAGCAGATGAGTGGGCGTCGAGTCGGCCGCCATTGCCTCGAGCCAGCTGGCCAGCCCGTTATTTTCGTAGGCAAACAGCGAGATCAACTGCGCACCTTGCGCGCGATCAATCCCCAAACCTTGCAGGAATTCTCGTTGAGCCTCGGGGTTTTGCTGAAACTGCTGACGACGCTCAAGCAATCCGCTTTCACGCAGCAAGCCACCCGTGCCCTTCTGAAACCCCGGAAAGAAGAAGAATTTTTGTACGCTCTTGTATTTCACCGACGGCAAGCCGTGGCAGCCGACGATCCAGTCCTCGGCACTCAGATAGTCGAGATTCATCCACAGCGGCGGTTTTTCCCGCTCGGCCATCACCTCCATGTAAGCACTCGGCAATTGGCAGGCGAACGCGGCGATCACCACATCAGCGGCTTCAGTGGGCTGCCAGTCGGCCGCCCACTGACGCACTTCGACGCCCTGCTGCCATTGTTGTGAGGCGTTGATGTCGATTTCCGGGCACAAGCGCTCGAAGGCTCGCAAGTCATCGACCCACAAACGCACCGTCACCGAATGTTCGGCCACCAGTTGTCGGGCCAGACGCCAGGTCACGCCGATGTCGCCAAAGTTGTCGACCACCGCGCAGAAAATATCCCAGCGGGCTTTCATTTCACGCATTCCAGGCTCCCGTTGGCAAAGGCGCCGATTGTCCTCATAAATTACCCCGTGCAGAAGAGCCGACGGCGATTAATCTTCATGCGACAATCGCCACTCGCCACTCGCCACTCGCCCGCGACCACCCGCCAGGAGGCAGCCATGCCCTACCGTCCCAACCCGCGCCGCCCGTTGCCGATCCAGCTCAACGCCTTGCAACTGACCGGCAGCATTGCCCTCGGTGTGTGGCTGGGGTTTATCGCGATCGCGCTGACGTGCTGGCTCGCCTCTCGACTGTTGTTCAGCGAGCAGCTGGCGCCCGTGGCTGAGGCCGTGCAGCAACTGGCCAAACCACCGGTGGTGGTGCAACCGGTGCCGGATATTCCGCCGCAGAGCCCGTTGTTCGAACAGTACGAAGAGAACCTGCGCAAGAACGAGCAGCAGCAACGAATGGATCAGGCCCGCAGCACCGGCCGCAATCTGTCCAACCCGAAATGCCAGTTCTGGCTGCAACAGGACCAGACTGCGCCGAGCGAAAAAAGCCGCGCCAACGTCCTGCAATTCTGCGATTGATCAAGAAGCTCTCTATGCACAAGCCGACCGTCCACCAACTGATTCTCGACAAGCTGCGGATCGACCTCGACATCGCCGAGCGTGCCGCACAAACCGCTTACGAAACCGCGACCCACGAAGAAAACATCGCCGAGAACAAGTACGACACGCTGGGGTTGGAGGCGTCTTATCTGGCAGCCGGGCAAGCCAGACGGGTGGAGGAAATCAGGCAGTCACTGACGCTTTGCCAGAACCTGACGCTACGCCCTTACGACGATCAGCGTGGCATCGAAGTCGGTGCCTTGCTCGGTCTGGAAGACGAAAAGGGTCGTGAGCAATGGTTGTTTCTGGCCCCCGACGCGGCGGGTTTGAAGGTCGACCTGGTGGGGCAATGGATTACCGTCATCACCCCTCGCTCACCACTAGGCAAGAGTCTGCTGGGCAAGTTCGAAGGGGACGAGGTGGAGATTCTGGTGGCGGGTGCTCGGCAACAGTTTTCTGTTACCGAGGTGGTATAGCGGGAAGTGTCCTGCCTCACAAATACGTTCCTCTTTTGACGAGTGGCTGTTGTCGTCAGGCAAGGCGCCGCGACGAGTCATAGCCCGCTATGGCGAGGAGCGGCAACGCAGCATGACGGCAACAGACGCCGTCAAAAAGGAACAGTATTTGCGAGGCAGGACACTCAATTAATGGACCGGCAGTTCGACGCCGTCGAACAGCTCTTCCAGTTCCTGCTTGTTGTGGCACTGGATGGCCTTGGCCATGACTTCTCGGGTCAGGTGCGGGGCGAACTTCTCGATGAAGTCGCACATGAAGCCACGCAGGAACGTGCCGCGACGGAAACCGATTTTAGTAATGCTGGATTCGAACAAGTCGCTGGCATCAAGCATGACCAGGTCGCTATCGAGTTTGGCATCGACCGCCATTTTCGCCACGATGCCCACGCCCAGGCCCAGGCGAACGTAAGTCTTGATCACGTCGGCGTCGGCGGCGGTGAACACCACTTTCGGCGTCAGGCCGCGATGGCTGAACGCTTCGTCGAGCTTCGAACGGCCGGTGAAACCGAACACGTACGTCACGATCGGGTATTCGGCCAGGGCTTCGAGGGTCAACTTCGACAGCTTGGTCAGCGGGTGGCCCTGAGGCACGACCACGCAGCGGTTCCAGCGATAGCACGGCATCATCACCAGATCACCGAACAGTTCCAGCGCTTCGGTGGCGATGGCGAAATCCACGGTGCCGTCAGCGGCCATTTCAGCGATCTGCATCGGCGAACCCTGGTGCATGTGCAGGGCAACGTCCGGGTATTGCTTGATGAAATTGCTGATCACCGGTGGCAACGCATAACGCGCCTGGGTGTGCGTGGTGGCGATCGACAGGGTGCCTTTCTTCTCGTTGGAGAACTCCTGGGCGATCTGCTTGATGCTTTCAACCTTGCGCAAGATCTCGCCGGCGGTGGTGATAATTCGCTCGCCGGCCGGGGTGACGCGGGTCAGGTGCTTGCCGCTGCGAGCGAAAACCTCGACCCCCAATTCGTCTTCCAGCAGACGGATCTGCTTACTGATGCCCGGTTGCGACGTGTAAAGGCTTTGGGCTGTAGCGGAAACGTTGAGGTCGTGGTGCGCCACTTCCCAGATGTAGCGCAATTGTTGAAGCTTCATATGAATCCCTCAAAGCAGGTAGACGCCACGGGCATCAGCGACGGTATATAACTATATTAATGGTTTGAAGAATAAATCTAGAACTTTTTTATCAAACTGCCACTATTCGTGTTCTGGCGTCCTGCCTCGTGAATACGCGAGGCAGGACACTAACGATCCCCTTGGCGACGACGTTCCACCAGCGGCACCAGATAGACCGGCACCCGAGACAGTTGCAGCACCCGCGCGGCAGTCCGGCCCAAAGGCGTTTCCGCGCCAGCACCATGGCTATGACTACCTACGATCAACAAATCCACGGAGAGTTTCTGCGCCTGGTCGAGAATCACCTGCGACGGATCGCCCTGAAGCACCCGCACCGCTTGAATCCGCTCCAGATCCTGCGCCCCGTCATCCCCCAATTCTTCACGAAAGCTGTCGAGCACCCGCTGCTCGATATTGGCTATCACTGTATTCAGGCCCTGACTGTGAAACTCGTTCAATGCTTGCTCATCGAGGTAACTCTGAAGCACCGATTCGGCGAACAGCCCCATCGGTTCAACGGCGTGCACCACGTAGAGATCGGCATTGAAAGTTCGCGCCAGCGCCAAGGCATGATGCATAACCAAAGGTGCGTACAGGCCGAGGTCAGTGGCGTACAACATAGAACGAATCATATGACCTCCTCGAGTGCCGACATGGCGGAGATTGATTCAGCTTAGCAGTGCCTTGGCGAGTACGACGTTTCGCGTAACGCGTTGAACCGTGGGCTTAAACCTTTTGCTCGTTGCTTATGCCATGCGGCACGTGGCCGGTAGCGACCACCTCGCGAGCCAAC
This sequence comes from Pseudomonas sp. Irchel s3h14, assembly GCF_900187425.1. GTDB lineage: Bacteria > Pseudomonadota > Gammaproteobacteria > Pseudomonadales > Pseudomonadaceae > Aquipseudomonas. The sequence goes on along the minus strand of NZ_FYDJ01000006.1, from coordinate 120,528 downwards.
TCGCAATGACCGGCCTGATCGTCGAAAAACACGTCGGCGGCAAAGGCTTCAAGAAACGCCGACTTGGTCAGGCCGCCGAGAAACAGCGACTCGTCCAGACGAATGTCCCATTCGCGCAAGGTACGGATCACTCGCTCGTGGGCGGGCGCCGATCGCGCGGTCACCAGCGCGGTGCGGATCGGACAGGCGTCTTCCGGGAACTCGCGCTGCAACAGATTGAGGGCTGCAAGGAAGCCTTTGAACGGCCCACCGCGCAATGGCTCGCGGGCGGCTTCACGCTCGCTGGCTTGAAACGCTTCCAGACCACCAGACTGATAGACGCGCTCCGATTCGTCGGAAAACAGTACCGCGTCACCATCGAAGGCAATGCGCAATTCATCACTGGCCGCACGGCTGGCGCCACCCGACAGAATGGTCGCCGCGGCGAACCCGGCATCCAGTGCACTGCGCACGTCTTCGGCATGCGTCGAGAGAAACAGGTCGCAGCCAAACGCCTTCAGGTACGGATAAGGACTGCGTCCGCCGACAAACGCCGCGCGGGAAATCGCCAGGCCATAGTGGTGGATCGAATTGAACACCCGCAGGCCGGTGTCGGCACTGTTGCGCGACACCAGAATCACCTCGACCCGGGCGCGGCCAAGGTTGGTGTTCAAGTTGAGGAGTTTTTGTACCAAGGGAAATGCATCACCGGGCTCGAGGATTTCGTCTTCGTGTTCGATCTGATATTGCCGATAGGCTTCGACGCCGCTCGACAGATAGACCTTGTGGCTTTCGCTCAGGTCAAACAGCGCACGCGAAGAAATCGCCAGCACCAGTTTGTCGTCGATAGTCTTTGCCATGCCCTTCCCCCTCAGGATGATCGACTCAGGTGTTACGTCGATCGATAAAACTCAAACTGCGATACAAGGCTTCGATTCGCGGCAACTCGCACCCTGCGGCCTTGGCTGCCGCCAGTGGCCGGGCGTAAATCGCATCCAGCTCAAGTGGTCGTTTGTGCAGAAAATCGTGGTACATGCTCGGCCAATAGTCCGGCATTTTCTCGGTCACCATGAACAGATGATCGGCATAACCGGCCGGTACGTCGTGACCGCAGGCGATTGCCCCCTGAACCACTTCAGCCATCAGAGCCTTGATCAGTTCCCGACTGTCGGCATCGGCCATCAACGGCGTGGTGCTTGCCCCGAGCAGCACCGACAGACCGTTGTAGGGGATATTCCAGACCAGTTTTTGCCAGCGTGTCTGATGCAGGTTCGCCATGGCCTGGGAGTCGATGCCGGCGGCGCGGAACAGCCCGGCGCCCTCCTCGACAATCGCCATGCGCGCCTGCTCATCGGTTGCCGGGCCACTGTGATAACCAACATTCACCGCACCGAGCGCCTGATGAGTGATGATGCCTGGTCCGTCGCGATGAACGCAGATATAGCAGAGCCCACCGAGCACGTGCAGCGAATCGGGGAGCAACGCTCGCAGACTGTCTTCAACGTCCAGGCCATTTTGCAGCAACAACACTTTGGCATTCGGTGCCGCGGCTTGAATGATCGTCGGTGCCAGCTGCGCGTTACTGGTGGTTTTCGCGCCCACCAGCAACCAGTCACAGGGCGGCATGTCTTCGGCACTCGAATAGGCCTGAACCGGATTCAACGTCAGCGCACCGTGCACCGCACTGTCGAGCTGCAACCCGCGCTCGGCCACCGCTGAGAATTCACTGCGTAACAGAAAATGCACATCGAAACCGGCACGCGCCAGCATCAACCCGTAGAACCCGCCGATCGCACCGGTTCCGATAATACCGATTGTCGGTTTGGTCACTGCCCCCATCATGGCAACTCCTCTGCAATTCGACTCAACGCCTGACCCACGGCTGCATTGAGCTCGGTGCTGGTCAGGCGCGATTTTAGTGCCCCGAAGAATTCACCGTCGCGCACCACAAACAGCGCCGGCAAATAAAAAACCTGATAACGCTCGACCACCCCGCCATTGTTCCCGGCATCGATCCAGCACAACCGATCGACGTCCAGATCGAGTCGTGGCAATTGCTCACGGGCAAAACGGCAACTGGCGCAGCCGACGCTGGTGAAAATAACCAGCGACACACCGCTCATCGCCAGCAGCCGTTGGTCGGCGTCGAAATCAGTCAGTTCCGATTCGACCACTATACTGGGTGAAACAATGTCAGATGGCCGACACATGGAGTCCGTGTTCATGGGACGTTTTATTCCTCACCCTGACGATGTGCCCGTCGAATTAACGTTGCTCAAACCTGAGTGTATTTCACGGCAACAGCTGCACACTATCAGCCTCGGGGGCATGGCTTGCAATTATCACCGGGCGTGGCGCCACGGTACGGCGCTGGAAATACGCATGCCGACCTTGAACCCCGACATGCGTTTTCTGGGCTATGTGGCCTGGTGCCTGCGACGAAAGCGCGGCTATCTGGTAGGCATTGCCTTTGTTGACGAACAGATGATGTTCAGTGCCCGGATGGGCGAGCAGGTGTGCCAGATCGAACGTTACTGCCGCCTGCATGACGCGCATGACGATCTGCAGGAAACCCAGGCCCTGGCCCTCGAATGGGTCCAGGAGCATGCCGACGAGTTCTCTCACGACACGGTTCGCAAGGCATTTGTACAGGTTGTACTGGATTAGGCGGGGCATCCTCAATGGGTTTCCCCGCGAAAACTAATTGTGAATGCCCCTTAAACCGGTGTCTGCCCATTGTCGAGCCACGGTGTAACGCGCTAAGGTTCTGCTCCCCGACGCGCTTAATTTGCTGTGCTCCGCCGCGCGGGTTCGCTGGCGGCCGGCACCCGTGACCTGACGAGTAAACGATGGCTGATTTACCGATCAACGACCTAAACGTCGCTTCCAACGAGACGCTGATCACTCCCGATCAGCTCAAGCGTGATATCCCTCTGAGCGACGCTGCCCTGCGCACCGTCACCAAGGGCCGCGAAGTCATTCGCAACATTCTTGATGGCACCGACCACCGCCTGTTTGTTGTCATCGGGCCTTGCTCGATCCACGACATCAAGGCTGCCCACGAATACGCCGAGCGCCTGAAGACGCTTGCGGCCGAAGTGTCCGATACCCTGTATCTGGTCATGCGCGTGTATTTCGAGAAGCCACGCACCACCGTCGGCTGGAAAGGTTTGATCAACGATCCGTACCTGGACGACTCCTTCAAGATTCAGGACGGTCTGCACATCGGTCGTCAATTGTTGCTGGACCTGGCCGAGATGGGCCTGCCGACCGCAACTGAAGCCCTCGACCCGATCTCCCCGCAGTACCTGCAGGACCTGATCAGTTGGTCGGCCATTGGTGCGCGCACCACCGAATCCCAGACTCACCGTGAAATGGCCTCTGGCCTGTCCTCGGCAGTCGGCTTCAAGAACGGCACCGACGGCGGCCTGACGGTCGCTATCAACGCCCTGCAATCGGTTTCCAGCCCTCACCGCTTCCTGGGCATCAACCAGGAAGGTGGCGTGTCGATCGTCACCACCAAGGGCAATGCCTACGGTCACGTGGTACTGCGCGGTGGCAACGGCAAGCCGAACTACGATTCGGTCAGCGTCGCGCTCTGCGAGCAAGCGCTGAACAAAGCGAAGATCAAGCCGAACATCATGGTCGATTGCAGCCACGCCAACTCCAACAAGGACCCGGCCCTGCAACCGCTGGTGATGGAGAACGTCGCCAACCAGATCCTCGAAGGCAACCAGTCGATCATCGGCCTGATGGTCGAAAGTCACCTGAACTGGGGCTGCCAGGCGATCCCGAAAGACCTCGCCGACCTGCAATACGGCGTGTCGATCACCGATGCCTGCATCGACTGGACCGCCACCGAAAACACCTTGCGCAGCATGCATGCCAAGCTCAAGGACGTGCTGCCGAAACGCGATCGCAGCTGATCACTTTTCGCCGCACAAAAAAACGCCGGGCTTGACCCGGCGTTTTTTTATGCGTTCGATTCTTTGAAAGGTTACTGGCTCAGCTTGGCTGCATGCCGCTGGTGGCGCTCCATGTAGCGTTCCACGTAGGAACACGATGGAATGACGGTGTAACCCATTTCTTCAGCATACTCCAACGCCTTCTCGGTCAAGGCTGCCGCAATACCGCGACCACGTAGCGCGTTGGGCACAAAGGTGCGATAGATATCCAGGGTCTGTTTCCCCAGATCCATATAGGTCAGGTAGGCACGATGACCGTCCACATTGGTCTCGAACTGATGACCAGCCTGGTCATGGTGGATGGACAACGCCTCGCTCATCACTACTCCTCGCGGGTCTGGAATTCTGACCCCTACCTTACCGATGTTTTTCCGGCGAAGGAACATCTACGCCACCCCGTGCCTGAATGGACACCGAGAAGAACTGCACCCATCTCGCGCAACCGAGCACGTATCAAATAGTAGGCACCATTGGCAGAAATGCTCAAGGTACGCTCGTCATCACGCTGGGGGGGCGGGGGTGCTGCTCCGGGTTACGCAGAGACGGCTCGACCAAGATATCTGAAGGTCGACAGCCTGAACATTGCCGGATGTTGAGACTTAAGACGAGCGCCCTTTGTTAAAGTCACCTGAACATGGAGAAAGATATGAGAGGCGCCACGCAAAATCCGAACAAAAGTGTGGACGAATCCATCTAGACAGACTTTAGCCAAGACTCGGAAAAGAGCTGTGAGCGCGCGGAACTTTTCTTCGGCGGCTCGCTCAGCTCGGGCCTCCCAGCTGGATATTTTTTAAACAATGCAGTTAAAAGTTGCTCGAAAAAGAATCAACGCCTACAATTTTTTTGGCTTCTTGCATTACGTCAGTTTACTTACGACAAGTAATGGGTAGTATGTACGCCGGCTATTTCCTCACTCTGAGGAGACAGCTAACTTAATAGAAAGTCCTTGAAGGGGAACACGATGAACAACGTTCTGAAATTCTCTGCTCTGGCTCTGGCCGCAGTTCTGGCTACCGGTTGCAGCAGCGTATCGAAAGAAACCGAAGCACGTCTGACCGCTACTGAAGACGCAGCAGCTCGCTCCCAGGCTCGTGCAGACGAAGCTTACCGTAAAGCTGATGAAGCTCTGGCTGCTGCTCAAAAAGCACAACAGACTGCTGACGAAGCTAACGAGCGTGCTCTGCGCATGCTGGACAAAGCTAGCCGCAAGTAATAATCCCTCGGGATTGTTATCAAGCCGACCCATTTTTTGGGTCGGCTTTTTTATTGCCCGCTATTTCGTACAGGCAATAAAAAACCCGCCGACGCGGTCAGCATCGGCGGGTTCCTTTCAAGTATTACTGCAACGGGTCGATCGGCGCACTCGTCACCATCGGCGCCGAGGAACTCGGCACTCCGATTTCCACCGGCAGGCCATCTTCAGCGGCAACCACGTCGCGGACCACATCCCAGTTCATGCGCAGGTTGTTGGTGATGTCCTCACGCTTGAGCATCGCGTTGATTACCGCGGTGTGCTTGTCGACCACAGAAGGGTTGCCCTTGTCGTCCAGCGGCGTGTGCGCTTCCAGATACACCTTGCCGCCACTGACACCGAACTTGTACGGGTCGCTGATAATGCGCACCGACGTGCCTACCGGCACCATGCTCGCCATTTCCAGCACGTTGTTGTTGAACATGCGGAAGCAACCGTGGCTGGTGCGCATGCCGATGCCGAACTTCTTGTTCGAACCGTGGATCAGGTAGCCCGGCGTGCCCAGCGTGAACTTGAACGGCCCCAGCGGGTTGTCCGGGCCGGCCGGCACCACGTTCGGCAGTGGATCGCCATCGGCGGCGTGCTCGGCCTTGATCGACGCTGGAGGGGTCCAGGTCGGGTTCGGCGTCTTGGCGGTGATGCTGGTATGGGCAATCGGCGAGCCCCAGCCTTCACGGCCGATACCCAGCGGGAAGGTGTACACCACGTTCCGGCCTTTCGGGAAGTAATAGAGGCGGTACTCGGCCAGGTTGATGACGATGCCTTCACGCGGACCTGGTGGCAGGATGAAACGCGTCGGCAGCACCACTTCGGTGCCAGCGCCCGGCAGCCATGGATCGACGCCAGGGTTGGCCGCGACCATTTCCGAATAGCCCAGATCGTAGGTGGTACCAAGGTCGGCGAAGGTATCTTCGTACTTGGCCTTGATCACCTGGACCTGACCGATGATGTCTTCACCGGGCGGTGGCAGGGGCAGCTCCAATGCTGCTACGGGACCCGCCACACAGAGGGCGGCGAGAGACAGGTAGCGGGTGACGGCAGGAAAGCGCGGCAACATCCGGAAAATCCTTCGCATGATCGACAAGGGTATAAAAACGGGATTGTACACCGGCATCTGGAAAATCGGGGAGTTGACCGATAGCAAGCAATCTATCGGCTTCTAAAGCTCGAAACGCAGTTCCGGCCAGATCGGCGATGTGCCGCGTTTTTGCGATTCCAGAATGGCCCGGCACAGCGAGCACAGGCGCTGATCCTGGAACACACGGCGATCGACACTCGACCAGCGCGGTTGTGCTGGCAACAGGCTGCCGCACAAGGTCCGGTCCGCCGAGCCGCCCAACTCCAGTTGACGGGTCACCAGATGTACCCGCACTTCCTGGCAGGCGAACAGATCCAGCTGTTCGTCAGGCTCGATCAGTTGGTAGGCAAAAAGTGACCAGGCAGGACGCGGCATCGGGGGCTCCAAATCGGGGGCGCCACCTTAGCCGAAACACCGCCGCTAGAAAAGCGTCAAAGCAGCGGTTTCAGTGTAGGCCAGACATTTTCCAGCAACTTGTTCTGAGCCCCGGCAGCCGGGTGCAAGCCGTCGGCTTGCATCAAGTCCGGATGACCGCCCACGCCGTCGAGAAAAAACGGCACCAGCGGGATCTTTTTCTCCTCGGCCAGCGTGCTGTAGACCTTCGCGAAGGCCTCGGTATAACGAACACCGTAGTTGGGTGGCAATTGCATGCCGAGCAGCAGCACCTTGGCGCCACTGGCGCGGGAGCTGTCGATCATTGCTGCAAGGTTTTGTTGCAATTGCGTTGGCAGCAATCCGCGCAGGCCATCGTTGCCGCCCAACTCGAGGATTACCAGCTCCGGCTTATGCTCTGCAAGCAGCGCGGGCAGGCGCGCCTGGCCTCCGGCACTGGTGTCGCCGCTGATGGACGCATTGACCACCTTATCGTCGAAACCTTCGCGCTTGAGCCGCTGCTCAAGCAATGACACCCACCCTAACCGGGTATCCAGTCCGAAACCCGCGCTGATACTATCGCCAACGATCAGGACTGTACCCGCCGCTGCGTTCTGGGCCATGCACATCAAGGCCAGGCCAGCACTCAAAAACCACACACGCATCGGATTCTCCATGGGCGCAAGCATTCTCACCGCGAAGAACCTCAGCAAAGTGGTTCCCAGCGCGGAAGGTGAACTGACCATCCTGCACGAACTGAGCCTGAAACTGAACAAGGGCGACAGTCTGGCCATCGTCGGGGCCTCCGGTTCCGGCAAATCCACCCTTCTGGGCCTGCTCGCCGGTCTCGATCTGCCGAGCAGCGGTGAAGTCACGCTCGCTGGTCAAGCCCTGAGCAATCTCGATGAAGACCAACGGGCGCGCATCCGCGCCGAGCATGTGGGTTTTGTCTTTCAATCATTCCAGCTACTGGACAGCCTCAACGCCCTGGAAAACGTCATGCTGCCGCTGGAACTCGATGGGCGCAAGGACGCCCGTGAGCGCGCCACCGAACTGCTGCAACGCGTCGGGCTGGGTCAACGCTTGACCCATTCGCCCCGCCAGCTCTCCGGCGGAGAACAGCAGCGCGTGGCGATTGCCCGAGCCTTTGCCGCCGAGCCCGATGTGCTGTTTGCCGACGAACCCACCGGCAACCTCGACAGCCATACCGGCGAGCGCATCAGCGATCTGCTGTTCGAACTCAATCAGGAACGCGGCACGACCCTGGTGCTGGTAACCCACGATGAACGCCTCGCACATCGCTGCCGACGCCTGATCCGCCTCGACGCCGGCCTGCTCGTCCCGCCTCTGGAGGTTTAATGGCACGCCTGCCGCTGTTACGCCTGTTCAGTCTTGCCATCCGCCAACTAATGCGTGACGCCCGTGCCGGTGAGTTGCGCGTGTTGTTCTTTGCCTTGCTGGTGGCCGTGGCGTCGAGTACCGCCATCGGCTACTTCGGCGCCCGCCTGAACGGCGCCATGATGCTGCGCGCCACCGAGTTTCTCGGTGCCGACCTGTTGCTCGAAGGCAGCTCTCCCGCGCGCCCCGAACAGATTAAAAGCGGCACGGATCTGGGCCTTGAACACGCTCAAGTGGTGGAATTCTCCAGCGTCATCGCCACTGACAATGGCATTCAGTTGTCCAGCATCAAGGCTGCCGATGACGTCTACCCACTGCGCGGCGAACTGAAAAGTGCCCCGGCGCCCTTCGCCCCGGAAGAACCCGGTGGCGGACCGAAACCCGGTGAAGCCTGGGTCGAAGCACGACTGCTGACCGCGCTGGACCTGAAAATCGGCGACAGCATCGACGTCGGCGTGCGAACCCTCAAACTGGCGCGAGTGCTGACCTACGAACCGGACCGCGCCGGCAATTTCTACAGCCTGACGCCACGGGTGCTGATCAACCTCAGCGACCTCGCCGCGACCGGCGTGGTGCAACCCGGCAGCCGGGTCAGTTACCGCGAACTCTGGCGCGGTAAAGCCGAGGCGCTGGAAACCTATCGTCAATTGATCAAACCCGGACTCGCCGCCAACCAGCGTATTCAGGATGCCCGTGATGGCAACCGACAGATCGGCGGCGCCTTGGGCAAGGCCGAGCGTTACTTGAACATGGCCAGTCTGGTGGCGGTTCTGCTGTCGGGTGTGGCGGTGGCGCTGTCGGCGACGCGCTTCGCCACCCGCCGATTCGATGCCAGTGCATTGCTGCGCTGCCTGGGGCTGTCCCGGCGGGAAACCATGGTGCTGTTCAGTTTGCAGCTGACGGTGCTCGGACTGCTCGCCAGTATCAGCGGCGCCCTTATCGGCTGGTTCGCGCAGCTGGGACTGTTCGCGCTGCTGCATGATTTATTGCCGACCGACGTTCCTCCGGGCGGTCTGTTTCCAGCCATCGCCGGGATCGGCACCGGGCTGGTGGCGCTGGCCGGTTTTGCCTTGCCACCACTGGCGGCACTGGGCCGGGTTCCGCCATTGCGGGTATTGCGTCGGGACATGCTGCCGATTCCTTCCAGTACCTGGATGGTCTACGGCGCGGCATTGGGCGCCCTCGGGCTGATCATGTGGCGCCTGAGCCTGGACCTGATATTGACCTTCGCCCTGCTCGGTGGCGGTGTGATCGCGGCGTTGGTGCTTGGCGGCTTGCTGTTGCTGCTTCTGAAGAGCCTGCGTCGAATGCTGGCGCGTGCCTCTTTGCCATGGCGCCTCGGGCTGGGCCAATTGCTGCGTCATCCGCTGGCGGCCGCGGGGCAATCCCTCGCCTTCGGTTTGATTCTGCTGTCCATGGCGCTGATCGCATTGCTGCGCGGCGAGTTGCTGGACACCTGGCAGAACCAGCTACCGAAAAACGCGCCCAACTATTTCGCGCTTAACATCCTGCCGGCGGACAAACAGGCATTCATCGATCGCCTGATCAAACTGTCGGCGCAATCCGCGCCGTTGTACCCGGTGGTACCTGGACGGCTGATCAGCGTCAACGGCGAGCCGGTGCAGGAAATCGTCAGCAAGGATACGGCTGGTGATCGCGCGATCCAGCGCGACCTGAGCCTGACCTGGGCGGCGGATTTGCCGACAGGCAACAAACTCACGGCGGGCAACTGGTGGGCTGAACAGGCGCCGGACGAGATTCCCGGCGTATCGGTGGAAGGCCAAGTCGCCGAAAGCCTGAAGCTCAAGCTCGGCGATCACATGGTGTTTACCGTGGGCGGCGTCAATCGCGAAGCAAAAGTCACCAGCCTGCGGGAGGTCAACTGGGACAACTTCCAGCCTAACTTCTTCATGATCTTCCAGCCCGGCACGCTGAAGGATCTGCCGGCGACCTACCTGACCAGTTTTTATCTGGCGGCAGGTCATGATCAGCAGATCGTGGATCTGTCGCGAGCCTTCCCGGCGGTGACCATCTTGCAAGTCGAAGCCTTGCTCGAACAGCTGCGCAGCATCCTCGCCCAAGTCACCCTGGCGGTGGAGTACGTGCTGTTGTTCGTGTTGGCGGCGGGGATGGCGGTGTTGTTTTCAGGCTTGCAAGCGACGCTCGATGAACGCATTCGCCAAGGCGCCTTGTTGCGAGCGCTGGGGGCCGAGCGGCAACTGTTGGTCAAGGCCCGGCGGATCGAGTTCGGTTTGCTTGGGGCGGTCAGCGGATTATTGGCAGCGCTGGGTTCGGAACTGGTGAGTATGGTGCTCTACCGCTACGCCTTCGACCTGCCGTGGCACCCGCATCCGTGGTTGCTGGTATTGCCACTGATCGGCGCGGTGCTGATCGGCGGTGCCGGCGTGTTCGGCACACGTCGCGCGCTGAACGCCAGCCCCCTGACAGTCTTGCGCGAGGGTTGATAGACTCAAGCTCTCTCCACCACAAGAAGTTGCCATGAGCCGTTATCGCCCTCCCCGCACCGCTGGCACCGCGCTGATCACCCCCGAAGGTGAAGCGCGGATGCGGGCCGAGTTTCATGAACTCTGGCATGTTCGGCGACCGCAGGTGACACAGTCAGTCAGCGAGGCCGCGGCACAGGGCGATCGCTCGGAAAACGCCGAATACACCTACGGCAAAAAGATGCTGCGCGAGATCGACAGTCGCGTGCGCTTTCTCACCAAGCGGCTGGAAGCGCTCAAAGTCGTCAGCGAAAAACCGAGCGATCCGAACAAAGTCTATTTTGGCGCCTGGGTCACGATCGAAGACGAAGACGGCAAGGAGTCACGCTACCGCATCGTCGGGCCGGATGAACTGGATTTGAAACTGGGCCTGATCAGCATCGACTCACCGCTGGCCCGCGCCCTGATCGGCAAGGCGCTGGACGCCGAGGTTCGAGTCCAGACACCGACCGGTGAGCAGTGCGTGTATATCGTGGCGATCGAGTATCTTTGAGCCGCAGCGTTCAACGCCTCAACGGCGGGTAATCAGCCCTTGTCGGGCAACGCGAATCAATTGCTTGATCACTTCGGGGGCGTCCTCGAGGCTGGGTGATTGAATCACCGCCAGATCGAAACTGTCGCTGGCAAATCGAGCCAGCGATTCACCCTCTTCGACAAACTGGATCAGGAAGGCCGCAGGCCCACCGGTGCGACGTGGCCAGCCATCGAGATAACGCAAAAGTGTCGGCTGATGTTTGCCGCCAAGCAGGATTTTTGGATTGCGCTGGGTGAGGTGTGCCGTGATCGGCGCGGGGCGTATAACGGGGCTTAGTGCATTCATTGTGTCGTGTCTCTGCCTCAAAAGTCTGCATGGCAGGTGAGAGGCAACACCGAACCAGCGCTTTAGCGGTATTTCGAAGCCTGTTTCAAGCTTCTATCGGCAACTGAATGAGTCACCTGGCGCCCCGCAAGTAGCTGTTTAAATCGGCGCATGGGCAACATCCTAGAGAAGCTGACCGGACAGTGTCAAGAATGACGAGAACAAAAAAGGCCCCGCGCAATGCGGGCCTTTTCATTGAACCAGAGCGGTCAGCCAGCGATAGCGCGGTCAGCCGAGAGCTTGCCGGCGCCTTCGATCAGCACCGCGATGCTGCCGCCGAGCAGCGCCAGGGCGAATTCATAACCGTTGTTGGCCATGAACAACCCGTTAGGGAGGTGCACCGAGAAAATTGCCACCAGCGAGAGGAAGGTCAGGCCGAGGGCTGCCGGGCGAACCAGCAGGCCGATGATCAAGGCCAGACCGGCGAAGAACTCGGTACCGCCCGCCAGCGTCGCCATCAGATAGCCCGGCGCCAGGCCGATGCTTTCCATGTACTGCGCGGTGCCCGCCAGGCCGTAACCACCGAACGCCCCAAAAAGTTTCTGCGAGCCGTGGGCAGCGAAGATGATGCCGACGAAAATCCGCAAGACAGTCAGGCCGTAGCCAGCGCGGGTAAACAGTACCTTGTTGATCAGTGTGCTCATGCTGTGTCATCCGTTGTCAGTGTGTGTTGGTTGGCCGCTATATTAATCAGTAAATCTCATGTTAAAAGCGCAATTAATGCGCCATAACAATCAGTTTATTCGATTATTTGCGTGAGGCAACTTTCTGCCCCTGGGGCTCCAACGACTCCCGCTCCCGATCGAACGCCAGGTAATACTTGTTCACGCTATTAACATAGCTGACGGCGCCCATTCCCACCTGCTCCATGGCGATGCGTTCGACCTGGAAGAACCACTGATTGGGATTCAAACCGCGCCGACGAGCCTCGGCACGCATGCCCTGAACCCGCTCCGGCCCCATGTTGTAGGCCGCCAGCACGAACGCCATACGCTCGCGCTCGTTGAGTTTGGGGCTGGCAAAAAACTTGCGACGAATCATCGCCAGGTACTTCGCCCCGGCCTGCACATTGGCGTCGAGATTCTGAATGTTGTTGACCCCCACCCGCTGCGCGGCGGACGGGGTAATCTGCATCAGGCCAGTAGGACCGCTGCCACTGCGGGCATTGGGTTGCAGGGCTGATTCCTTGAACGCCAGGGCCGCCAGATTCAACCAGTCCATGCCTTGGGCTTCAGCGTGTTTCTGCAGCACCGGTCGAAGTTTCTCGAGGCGCTGGCGATCAGCCTTGGCCAATGGATAGTGCACTTGATACAGACGTCGATAGATCCGCAGGAACGCAGCATCCTGATCCGATGGTTTTTTGTAACCGGTCAGGAAGCGATCAATGCTCGCACGCAACATTGAGGCGTCGCGGCGCACGAACCAGAATTCTTCGCCCGGCTCACTGATGAGCACCTGCCGATCAAAACGCAACTTGGTCAGGATCTTGCCCCAGCGCTCGGCAATAGGTTGCTCGACGATCGTCAGGTGAAAGATTCCGCCCTGGACCATCTCCAGCACATCCTCGACCGCCAGACTGGGATCGACCCACTCGATGCTCACCGGTGGCAGTTTAAGCAGCGCGAGCTTTTGATTGATCTGGCTGACCGCGTCCCCGGCGGCACTGCCGGTGGGCAACGCCAGGGTTTTACCAGAGAGTTGTTCGAGACGGGTGTAACGTCGCTCGCCTTTGATCCCGACCAATATCAACGGGATGTTGCTGGCAATCGGTTCACTGGTGCTGACCGCGTGGCCCGGTTGCAGGTCGAGCAGTTCCCCCGGAGCGACCAGATCACCCTCGCCGCGCTGCAAAGCGCCGATCAGTTGATCCTTGCCCTTGGGAATGATCTTGAGGGTAATTTCCTGACCGTCACGGGCGTGGCCGTTGAGGTATTGCTCGAAGGCACGCAAGCGGTGGTATTCAACACCGATGGCCTGGCCCTGGACTTCGCCGGAGCTGTTGCGGCTCTGGTTGACCAACACGCGCAGCACACGACTGCTGCGGATTTCCGCCAAGTCCCGCACTTTGGTCGAAGGCACGGCTTGCAGCGGCCCGGCCAGACGCGCAACCGCCGGCATCGGCAGCAGCAACGAGCAACACAGCAGTAGCAAAACCGAGGGACGTATCATCCACTCTCCAGAAAGAATACTGGGCCGATCTCAAGAATTTTCATGAAATCGAACGACAGAAACAGAGCGCCTTGAGCGCTGGCAAAGTGCGAAAGACTGGCACAGTGATGGCACCTTAGCCACCCTGACCTGTCTCGCGGCATCAAGAGACAGCTTTAACTCATTGTAGTTCTTGGCTTTTCTTATAAATCTACAGCTCTGATATGCTTTCCGGCCTTTGGTCCGAGGTAGCACCATGCAACTCATCGATATCGGCGTCAACCTGACCAACCCCAGTTTTGCCGACAAACACCAGGCTGTACTCGACCGCGCCTACGCTGCCGGGGTCTGCCAATTGGTGCTCACCGGCACCAGTGTCGAAGGCAGCGAGCAGGCGCTGGAACTGTGCCGCCAACTGGACGAAACGGCTCAACGGCTGTTCGCCACCGCCGGCATTCATCCCCACTGCGCCAGCGACTGGAACGCCGACAGCGCCCAGCGTCTGCGCAGTTTGCTCAAAGAGCCGAACGTCGTGGCGGTAGGTGAATGCGGGCTGGATTTCAACCGTGATTTCTCGCCGCGCCCGCAGCAGGAAAAAGTCCTGGAAAAGCACTTGGAGTTGGCAGTCGAGCTGCAATTGCCGGTGTTCCTCCACGAGCGCGATGCCAGTCAGCGCTTGCTGGAGATCCTTCGCGATTACCGTGATCAATTACCGGCCGCTGTGGCGCATTGCTTCACGGGCGAAAAGAAGGCGCTGTTCAGTTACCTCGATCTGGATTTGCACATCGGCATCACCGGCTGGATCTGCGACGAGCGCCGGGGCACGCACCTGCATCCGTTGGTGAAAGAGATCAAGCGGGGACGGCTAATGCTGGAAAGCGATGCGCCGTATCTGTTGCCGCGCAGTCTGCGACCCAAGCCGAAGAATGGTCGCAACGAACCGGCGTATCTGACCGAAGTGTTGCGGGAAGTGGCGTTGCATCGTGGGGAGAGCGAGGAAGATCTGGCCGCTCACAGCACGGCGTGTGCGCGAGCGTTCTACGGCTTGCCAATGGTCGACTGACGAACCGAACCTGCGGGAGCGAGCAAGCTCGCTCCCACATTATCAGTGGCTGCTGCGCATCATTTCTTTGGGCACGTACTTGCCGATTTCAAACTTGCCGATCGCCGCACGGTGCACTTCGTCCGGGCCATCGGCCAGGCGCAGGGTGCGTTGCATCGCATACATGTACGCCAGTGGGAAATCGTTGGACACCCCTGCCCCGCCATGGATCTGGATCGCCCGGTCGATCACCCGCAAGGCCACGTTCGGTGCGACAACCTTGATCTGAGCGATTTCGCTTTTCGCAATCTTGTTGCCCACGGTGTCCATCATGTACGCCGCTTTCAACGTGAGCAGCCGCGCCATGTCGATTTCCATCCGCGAGTCGGCAATCTTGTCGATGTTGCCGCCCAGACGCGCCAAAGGTTTACCGAACGCAGTACGGGTTACCGCCCGTTTGCACATCAGTTCCAATGCTCGCTCGGCCATGCCGATTGAACGCATGCAGTGGTGAATCCGACCTGGGCCAAGGCGACCCTGAGCGATTTCGAAGCCGCGTCCTTCGCCCAACAGGACGTTTTCGTACGGCACCCGGACGTTTTCGAACAACACTTCGGCATGGCCGTGAGGTGCATCGTCGTAACCGAACACTGGCAGCGGACGAACGATCTTCACGCCCGGAGCATCCACCGGCACCAGAATCATCGAGTGCTGCGCATGACGCGGCGCGTCGGGATCGCTCAGGCCCATGAAGATCAGAATCTTGCAGCGTGGATCGCAAGCGCCTGAGGTCCACCATTTTTTGCCGTTGATCACCCACTCGTCGCCATCACGCACGGCGCGGGCGGCCATGTTGGTGGCGTCGGACGAGGCCACGTCCGGTTCGGTCATGGCGAACGCCGAGCGGATCTCGCCGCGCAGCAGCGGTTCGAGCCAGCGCTGTTTCTGTTCTTCATTGGCGTAGCGCACCAGCACTTCCATGTTCCCGGTGTCTGGCGCGGAGCAGTTGAACGGCTCGGGGCCCAACAGCGAGCGGCCCATGATTTCGGCCAACGGCGCGTATTCGAGGTTGGTCAGGCCGGCGCCGAGTTCGGACTCCGGCAGAAACAAATTCCACAAACCTTCAGCCTTGGCCTTGAGTTTGAGCTCCTCCATGATTGCGGTCGGCTGCCAGCGATCGCCCTCGGCGACTTGGCGCTCGAACACCGCTTCGGCGGGATAAACGTAGGTGTCCATGAACGCGGTCACGCGCTCACGCAGTTCTTGCACCTTGGGCGAATAAGCGAAATCCATGGGCAGCTCTACCTTTTAATGGAGGGTTTTGATGAGTTGTTCAGGTCATGCAATCGATGCTAGAACAGCTACGAAAATTTACCTAGCCTATTCTCGGCGTGTATTAACATTCATCACCGATATATGATCGGCTGATCGAGAGCCCAACAATAAGAGTGCAGCGCAATGAATCTGAGCAAGGTCGACCTCAACCTTTTCATCGTCTTCGACGCGATCTACACCGAAGCCAACCTGACCCGTGCCGGGCAGATTGTCGGCATTACTCAACCGGCGGTCTCGAACGCCCTGGCCCGTCTGCGCGAGACCTTCAATGACCCGTTGTTCGTGCGTACCGCTCAGGGCATGGTCCCGACGCCCATGGCGCAGAACATTATCGGACCGGTGCGCAACGCCCTCTCCCTGCTGCGGGTGTCGGTGCAGGAAAGCCGTATTTTCAACCCGTTGCAGGCGGTCAAGACGTATCGCATCAGCATGACCGACCTCACCGAAGCGGTGATCCTGCCGGCACTGTTTCAGCGCCTGCGGCGCCTGGCACCGACGGTGATCATCGAAAGCTTTCTGTCCAAGCGCCGCGAAACCACCAAGGAGCTGGCGGCCGGGCGTCTTGATTTCGCTGTCGACGCGCCGCTTAACACTGATCCGCAAGTGCGCCACGTCAAGTTGATGGAAGACCGTTACGTGTGCGCCATGCGCAAGGGCCATCCGCTGGCGGGTAAAGAGAAATTCACCCTCGACGATTACCTGTCGCTGACCCACATCCATATCTCCAGCCGCCGAAGTGGTCTGGGCCATGTCGACCTGGCGCTGGGCAAAATGGGCATACAGCGCAAGATCGCCCTGCGATCCCAGCACTACTTGATGGCGTCGCAAGTGCTGCAGCAGACCGACATGGTGATGACCGTGCCGGAACGCTTCGCCCGCCGCCATGACCTGTACTCGGTGAACCTGCCGGTTAACGATGTGCCACCGGTGGAAACCCACCTCTACTGGCACGAAAGCACCGACCAGGACCCGGCCAACCGCTGGATGCGCGAGCAGATGATCGAGTTGTGCCAGCAAGTGACGGCACATGAGAAGAAGCTCGACAAGGTGTAGGGCTTTTTACCGAGTTATCGTTCTTCGTCGGAACGCCGCCCGGAGCAAGCCCGCTCCCACATTTGATCTCCAGTGTTCGCACGACCAATGTGGGAGCGGGCTTGCTCGCGAAGAGGCCCGTAAGAACACCGAAGATCAGCGCCGCTTGACGTAAACGTCAACCTGCCTTTAGCTTAGCGCCATGACCTTTTTCGAGCGCTTCCATGAGCAGCCAGACCTATAGCATTTCCGACCTCGCCCGCGAGCTCGACATCACCACCCGGGCCATTCGCTTTTATGAAGAGCAAGGCCTGCTCAGCCCCGAGCGACGCGGTCAGGAACGCATCTACTCGCCCCGTGACAAGGTCAGCCTGAAGCTGATCCTGCGGGGCAAACGCATTGGTTTCTCCCTGGCCGAATGTCGCGAGTTGATCGAACTCTACGACCCCTCCGGCGGCAATCAGAAACAGCTGCAAACCATGCTGACCAAAATCGCCGAACGCCGCGAACAGCTGGAACAGCAGATGCTCGACATCGAACAGATGAAGCTGGAACTGGACACCGCGCAGGAGCGTTGCACCCAGGCGCTGGAACAGACCATCAAAAGCCAGGAACTCATCCAATAACCACACGTAATGATCGTTCCCACGCTCTGCGTGGGAATGCAGCCCGTGACGCTCCGCGTCACACATCCAGAGCGGACGCAGAGCGTCCATTGCGGCATTCCCACGCAGAGCGTGGGAACGATCCCTAACTGAACAGGTGAATTGCTTATGTCCCTACCCACTCACGTACGCCTGGTCGAAGTCGGCCCGCGCGACGGTCTGCAAAACGAAGCCCAACCCATCAGCGTTGCGGACAAGGTGCAACTGGTCGACGCGCTGACCGCCGCCGGTCTCGGCTATATAGAAGTCGGCAGTTTCGTTTCGCCCAAATGGGTTCCGCAAATGGCCGGTTCCGCCGACGTCTTCGCGCAAATCCAGCGCAAGCCTGGCGTGACTTATGGTGCACTCGCCCCCAACCTGCGCGGGTTTGAAGACGCCATTGCAGCCGGGGTCAAGGAAGTCGCGGTGTTCGCCGCCGCGTCGGAATCGTTTTCCCAGCGCAACATCAATTGCTCGATCAGCGAAAGCCTGGAGCGCTTCATGCCGATCATGGACGCGGCCAGGCAACACGGTGTCAGCGTGCGCGGTTACGTGTCCTGTGTGCTGGGCTGCCCTTACGAAGGTAACGTTGCGCCCGAGCAAGTCGCTCGGGTCGCCCGCGAGCTCTATGCGATGGGCTGCTATGAAGTTTCCCTGGGCGACACCATCGGCACGGGCACCGCTGGCGCGACCCGCAAGATGTTCGAGGTGGTCTCGGCCGATGTACCCCGTGAAAAACTGGCTGGACACTTCCACGACACTTATGGCCAGGCCATGGCCAATATCTATGCCAGCCTGCTGGAAGGCATCTCGGTGTTCGACAGCTCCATCGCCGGTCTCGGCGGCTGCCCATACGCCAAGGGCGCCAGCGGTAACGTCGCCACCGAAGACGTGGTTTACCTGCTCAACGGCCTCGGTATCGAGACCGGTATCGACCTGGACGCCTTGATTCTGGCCGGTCAGCAGATTTGCACGGTGCTGGGGCGCCCGACCGGTTCGCGCGTGGCCAAGGCTCGTAGCGCACAGTGAGTGCGCGGATGTGTCCGGGTGTTACCGCTGCGTCTGAAACGTGGGGCGCAAGCGAGTAACACGGAAACAAATTGTCGGGTTTTGACTGACGGAAAAATCCGATAAAAATACAAGTCATTGATTTTAAAGGTTTTTTAAAAGTTGGCACGGCTTCTGCTATCTCTACTGCATAACAAGAATAAAAAAAGCGGCAAACCTAATAAAAATAAGACGTAACGACTCTGACATAACAAAAACAACACGGCAGAGACGCAGCTAACAGATTTTTTTGGAGAGGATGTGCTTTTCAGGGTGCTTTTCGGAGTAACCCGCAACCGGGCAGAGAACAATAAAACTACCTTCAGGTAGCTCCCGAACTGGTTGGATCGCTTAGCGAAAAAGTAGATCAGCGCTCAAAAAAATACGTTTGCTCTTGATCCCGGATGGGGATCGACAAAAAAAAGCGGTAAAGGGTCACGGTTTCCAAAAACAACAACAGACCGCCCCTCAATAATAAAAAAAGAGCACGCGCAACGACAAAATTAAAGGGGAGCTTCGGCTCCCCTTTGTGCTTTCTGGCGTTTGTAATTTGCAGCGCCATCCCATGTGGGAGCGATCTCGCTCCCACATGGGATTTTCGTCAGATGTTATTGGTCTTCAACTCCTCGATACTGATCTCGCGCATCCGAAACTTCTGGATCTTCCCGGTCACGGTCATCGGAAACTCATCGACGAACTTAAAATAACGCGGTGTCTTGAAGTGCGCGATGCGCTCCTTGCACCACGCTTGCAGCTCCTGCTCGGTAGCACTGTGGCCCGGATGGAATTTGATCCAGGCGACAATCTCTTCGCCATAACGCGAGCACGGAATCCCGATCACTTGCACATCCGCGACTGCCGGATGGGTAAAGAAGAACTCTTCCAACTCCCGCGGGTAAATATTCTCACCGCCGCGAATGATCATGTCCTTGTTACGTCCGGCAATGCATACGTAGCCTTCGTCGTTCATGCTCGCCAGATCACCGGTGTGCATCCAGCCTGCCTGGTCGATGGCTTCGGCGGTGCCTTGCGGGTTGTTCCAGTAACCGAGCATCACACTGTAGCCGCGGGTGCACAGCTCACCGATAGTGCCGCGCGGCACGAGGTTGCCCGCCTCGTCGATGATTTTGCTTTCCAGTTGCGGCTGAGTTCGGCCGACGGTGGTGACGCGCAATTCCAGTTCGTCTGACGGACCGGTCTGCAACGACACCGGACTTGTTTCCGTCATGCCGTAGGCAATCTGCACTTCGCTCATGTGCATGTCACTGATGACCCGACGCATCACCTCGATCGGACAAGTCGCCCCGGCCATGATCCCGGTGCGCAGGCTCGACAGATCGAATTCAGCGCGTTTGGGCTGATCGAGCATGGCGATGAACATGGTTGGCACGCCATAAAGCGCGGTGGCCTTTTCTTCGGCGACGGTGGTCAGGGTCAGCAATGGATCGAACGCATCGTTGGGGTAAATCATGGTGCTGCCGTGGGTCATGCAGCCGAGGTTGCCCATGACCATGCCGAAGCAGTGATACAGCGGCACCGGGATGACCAGACGATCACTCGCGGTCAACCCGAGGCTTTCGCCGACCATGTAACCGTTGTTCAGAATGTTGTAGTGACTGAGGGTCGCGCCTTTCGGGAAACCGGTGGTGCCGGAGGTGTACTGGATATTTACCGCCTGGTCGAAATGCAGGCTGTCCTGGCGTTCGCGCAACTGCTCGGCCGACACGCTGCCCGCCAGATCGGTCAATTGTGACCAAGGCAGGAAACCCGATGGCGGCTGGGCATCGAGGCTGATCACCCCGCGCAGATCCGGCAGGCGTTCGCTTTGCAATTTCCCGATGGATTGCTCCGCCAACT
Source organism: Pseudomonas sp. Irchel s3h14 (assembly GCF_900187425.1). GTDB lineage: Bacteria > Pseudomonadota > Gammaproteobacteria > Pseudomonadales > Pseudomonadaceae > Aquipseudomonas. Next base: position 100,016 of record NZ_FYDJ01000006.1, on the reverse strand, counting down.
CAGGCACCAAACCCTGCAGCATCCCGTGATAGTCGGAGGTCTTGAAGGCACCGGCGCAGGCCAGCCATTGGCAGCCCGACTGCTTCAACACGTATTCAAGTTCGGAGCTGCGATAAGCCGGATTGATGTTGACCAGAATCACACCAATTTTCGCGCTGGCAAACTGGCTGATACACCATTGGGCGCAGTTCGGTGCCCAGATGCCGAGACGGTCACCGGTCTGCAAACCCAGCGCCAACAGCGCTTTGGCATGCAAATCCACGGCTTCGGCCAGTTGCTGCCAGGTGTAGCGCAACTGTTGATGGCGCACGACCAGCGCCTCCCCGGTCGGGTACTGCGCGACGGTGTTATCGAACGCCTGTCCGATGGTCATCGCCAGCAAGGCTTTGTCCTGGGAACCACGGGTATAACTGCGCTGCGGGCTTGCACTGGGTTGATCCATGACGACCCCTATTGTCTTTATTGTAGGAATTAGCGGTACGGCGATCCGACTTGCCTGCGATAGGAGCACTGCGGTGTAGCTGTAGGACCGCGTTATCGTTCTTCGCGAGCAAGCTCAGCTCCTACAGAGTCGCTCAAGTTGACGTTAACGTAAAGGGTGATTGACAGCCATTCGTCACAGGCTTACGTTAACGTAAAGGTGAGAACCACATCACGGCCCTCCCTACCCTACAAAAAAGCCAAAAGGTGACCCATGAGCTACCCATCCCTGAACTTTGCCCTCGGTGAAACCATCGACATGCTGCGCGATCAGGTTCAGTCCTTCGTCGCCAAAGAGATCGCCCCTCGCGCTGCTCAGATCGACATCGACAACCTGTTCCCCGCCGACCTGTGGCGTAAATTCGGCGACATGGGCCTGCTGGGCGTGACCGTCCCGGAAGAGTACGGCGGCGCTGGCCTGGGTTACCTGGCCCACGTGGTGATCATGGAAGAAATCAGCCGCGGTTCGGCCTCGGTTGCCCTGTCCTACGGCGCGCACTCCAACCTCTGCGTCAACCAGATCAACCGCAATGGCAATCACGAACAGAAAACCAAATATCTGCCGAAGCTGATCAGCGGCGAACACATCGGCGCCCTGGCCATGAGCGAACCGAATGCCGGTTCTGACGTGGTGTCGATGAAACTGCGTGCCGACAAGCGCGGCGATCACTACGTCCTGAACGGCAGCAAGACCTGGATCACCAACGGCCCAGACGCCAATACCTACGTGATCTACGCCAAGACCGACCTGGAAAAAGGCCCCCACGGCATCACTGCGTTCATCGTAGAGCGTGATTCCAAAGGCTTCAGCCGCAGCAACAAATTCGACAAGCTCGGCATGCGCGGTTCCAACACCTGCGAGCTGTTCTTCGACGACGTCGAAGTGCCGGAAGAAAATATCCTCGGCGTGCTCAACGGCGGCGTGAAAGTGCTGATGAGCGGCCTCGATTACGAACGCGTTGTCCTGTCCGGCGGCCCGACCGGAATCATGCAAGCCTGCATGGACCTGATCGTGCCGTACATCCACGACCGCAAGCAGTTCGGCCAAAGCATCGGCGAATTCCAGCTGATCCAGGGCAAGGTCGCCGACATGTACACCCAACTCAATGCCAGCCGCGCCTACCTCTATGCGGTAGCGCAGGCGTGCGAGCGTGGCGAAACCGCCCGCAAGGACGCCGCTGGAGTAATCCTCTACAGCGCCGAATGCGCGACCCGAATGGCCCTCGATGCGATCCAGATCCTGGGTGGCAATGGCTACATCAACGAATTCCCGGCCGGTCGTCTGCTGCGTGACGCCAAGCTGTACGAAATCGGTGCCGGCACCAGTGAGATCCGTCGCATGCTGATCGGTCGCGAACTGTTCAACGAAACCCGCTAAACGGAGCTGTCCATGGCTATCCTGCATACCCAGCTCAACCCCCGTTCGGCGGAGTTCGCGGCCAACAGCGCGGCAATGCTCAAACAGGTGGACGCCCTGCACACCCTGCTCGCTAAAGTGCAGCAAGGTGGCGGCCCGAAGGCGCAAGAGCGCCACACCTCGCGGGGCAAACTGCTGCCCCGTGAACGGATTAATCGCTTGCTCGATCCGGGTTCGCCGTTTCTCGAGATCAGCCAATTGGCAGCCTACGAGGTGTATGGCGAAGACGTTCCGGCCGCTGGCGTGATTGCCGGGATCGGCCGTGTGGAAGGCGTCGAATGCATGATCGTCGCCAACGACGCCACCGTAAAAGGTGGCTCGTATTACCCGCTGACCGTGAAAAAACACCTGCGCGCCCAAACCATTGCCCAGCAGAACCGCTTGCCGTGCATCTACCTGGTGGACTCTGGCGGCGCCAACCTGCCGCGTCAGGATGAAGTGTTCCCGGACCGTGAGCACTTCGGACGGATCTTCTTCAACCAGGCCAACATGAGCGCCATGGGCATCCCGCAAATCGCGGTGGTCATGGGTTCCTGCACCGCCGGTGGCGCGTACGTGCCAGCCATGGCCGACGAAGCGATCATGGTGCGCGAGCAAGCGACGATTTTTCTCGCCGGCCCGCCACTGGTAAAAGCCGCGACCGGTGAAGTGGTCAGCGCCGAAGACCTCGGCGGGGCCGATGTGCACTGCAAGATTTCCGGGGTGGCCGACCACTACGCCGAGAGCGACGAACACGCCTTGGCCATTGCACGGCGCAGCATCGCCAACCTTAACTGGCGCAAACTCGGTGAAGTGCAACAGCGCACGCCCATCGCCCCGCTCTACAACAGCGACGAGCTCTACGGCGTGGTGTCGGCGGATGCCAAGCAACCGTTCGACGTGCGCGAAGTGATTGCGCGGTTGGTGGACGGTTCGGTGTTCGACGAATTCAAAGCACTGTTCGGGACGACCCTGGTGTGCGGCTTTGCCCACTTGCACGGTTACCCGATCGCGATCCTCGCCAACAACGGCATTCTGTTCGCCGAAGCCGCGCAGAAAGGCGCGCACTTCATCGAGCTGGCTTGTCAGCGCGGTATTCCGCTGCTGTTCCTGCAAAACATCACCGGTTTCATGGTCGGCCAGAAATACGAGGCCGGCGGCATCGCCAAGCATGGCGCGAAACTGGTAACCGCCGTGGCGTGCGCCAAGGTGCCGAAATTCACTGTGATCATCGGTGGCAGTTTCGGTGCCGGTAACTACGGCATGTGTGGGCGAGCTTACGATCCACGTTTCCTGTGGATGTGGCCGAACGCACGCATCGGCGTGATGGGCGCCGAGCAAGCCGCGGGTGTTTTGGTGCAGGTGAAACGCGAGCAGGCTGAGCGCAGTGGCCACAGTTTCAGCGCCGAGCAGGAAGCCGAGATCAAGCAACCGATCCTCGACCAGTATGAAGAACAGGGTCATCCCTACTACTCCAGCGCCCGGTTGTGGGACGACGGTGTCATCGACCCGGCGCAAACCCGCGATGTATTGGCCCTGGCCTTGTCGGCGTCGCTGAATGCGCCTGTCGAACAGAGCCGCTTCGGCGTGTTCCGGATGTGATCGGGAGAAAATCATGAGCGACTTCAACACCCTCGAACTGCTGACCGACCCACGTGGTTTTGCGACCCTGTGGCTCAGCCGTGAAGAAAAGAACAACGCGTTCAATGCCGAAATGATCCGCGAACTGATCCTCGCCCTGGACAAAGTATCGAGCGATGCCAGTCTGCGTTTCCTGTTAGTGCGCGGACGCGGCAAGCATTTCAGCGCCGGCGCGGATCTGGCCTGGATGCAGCAATCGGCCGAACTCGATTACCACACCAACCTCGACGACGCCCGGGAACTGGCGGAGTTGATGTACAACCTCGCCAAGCTGAAAGTCCCGACGCTGGCGGTGGTGCAAGGCGCTGCATTCGGTGGCGCGCTGGGCCTGATCAGTTGCTGCGACATGGCCATCGGCGCCGATGACGCGCAGTTCTGCCTGTCGGAAGTGCGCATCGGCCTGGCCCCGGCGGTGATCAGTCCGTTCGTGGTGCAAGCCATCGGCGAACGCGCGGCACGTCGCTATGCGCTAACTGCCGAGCGTTTCGGCGGACAGCGAGCGCGGGAAATCGGCCTGTTGTCGGAGAGTTATCCGATCGCTGAGCTGGAACAGAAAGTCGAACAGTGGATCGACAACCTGTTGCTCAACAGCCCGGCCGCCATGCGCTCCAGCAAGGACTTGCTGCGCGAAGTCGGCCACGGCGCGCTGACCCCGGCACTACGCCGCTACACCGAAAATGCCATCGCCCGAATTCGCGTCAGCCCCGAAGGTCAGGAAGGCTTGCGGGCCTTTCTGCAAAAACGTCCGCCGAGCTGGCAAGCCGAAACCACCACCAAGGAGCCGCGTTGATGAGCGCACCTGTTCTCACCACCCTGCTGGTGGCCAACCGCGGCGAAATCGCTTGCCGGGTGATGCGCACCGCCAAAGCGCTGGGCCTGACCACCGTGGCCGTGCACAGCGCCACTGACCGTGAAGCCCGACACAGCCGCGAAGCGGATATCCGCGTCGACCTCGGTGGCAGCAAAGCCGCCGACAGTTACCTGCAAATCGACAAACTGATCGCCGCGGCCAAGGCCAGCGGCGCTCAGGCGATTCATCCGGGTTATGGCTTTCTGTCCGAGAACGCCGGGTTCGCCCGCGCGATTGAAGAAGCTGGCCTGATTTTCCTCGGCCCGCCCGCCTCGGCCATTGATGCGATGGGCAGCAAATCCGCCGCCAAAGCCTTGATGGAAACCGCCGGCGTGCCGCTGGTGCCTGGCTATCACGGTGAAGCTCAGGACCTCGACACTTTCCGCGACGCCTGCGAACGCATCGGTTATCCGGTGCTGCTCAAGGCCACCGCGGGCGGTGGCGGCAAAGGCATGAAAGTGGTCGAGGATGTCAGCCAGTTGGCCGAAGCCCTGGCCTCGGCCCAGCGTGAAGCGAAATCCTCGTTCGGCGATTCGCGGATGCTGGTGGAGAAGTACCTGCTCAAACCGCGTCACGTGGAAATCCAGGTCTTTGCCGATCAGCACGGCAACTGCCTTTACCTCAACGAACGTGACTGCTCGATTCAGCGTCGCCATCAAAAAGTCGTTGAAGAAGCACCCGCTCCAGGCTTGAGCCCGGAACTGCGTCGCGCCATGGGCGAAGCCGCCGTGCGTTCTGCACAAGCCATCGGCTATGTCGGCGCCGGCACTGTGGAGTTTCTGCTGGACTCTCGCGGTGAATTCTTCTTCATGGAGATGAACACCCGCCTGCAAGTCGAACACCCGGTCACCGAAGCCATCACCGGCCTCGATCTGGTGGCCTGGCAGATTCGTGTGGCCCGCGGCGAAGCGCTGCCAATGACTCAAGCCGAGGTTCCGCTGATCGGCCATGCCATCGAAGTGCGGTTGTATGCCGAAGACCCGGGCAATGATTTCCTGCCGGCGACCGGCCGACTGGAGCTGTATCGCGAATCCACGCAAGGTCCGGGACGGCGGGTGGACAGTGGTGTAGAAGAAGGCGATGAAATTTCACCGTTCTACGACCCGATGCTCGGCAAACTGATTGCCTGGGGCGAGGATCGTGAACAGGCGCGATTGCGGCTGCTGAGCATGCTCGATGAGTTTGCCATTGGCGGGCTCAAGACCAACATCAACTTCCTGCGCCGAATAGTCGGCCATCGGGCGTTTGCTGCGGCAGAGCTCGATACCGGATTCATTCCGCGTTATCAGGAAGAACTGCTGCCAGTTGCCTCGGACCTCAGTGACGAATTCTGGCAAGCCGCCGCCCAGGCGTTTGCCCAAAGCCAGCCGAGTTCTCCACGAGCCGATGACCCGGTTTCGCCTTGGGCCAACAGCAATGGTTTCCGTGCCGGACTGCCGACAGAAATCACCCTGCACTTGAGTTGTGAAGGCCAGGATCGCGCGCTGACGTTGGGCGACGCTGATGCCCACACCGCTCAACTCAAGGGCGAGCAACTGCTAATCGAGCACAACGGCCTGCGCCGCCAGCATCGGGCAATCCGCCGTGGCGATGTTCTGTATCTGCAATGGGAAGGTGAATTGCGCCGCATCGAGTCCTACGACCCGATCAGTGCCGTCGAAGCCAGTCACAGCCATCACGGCGGGCTGACCGCGCCCATGAATGGCAGCATCGTGCGGGTACTGGTGGAAGCCGGGCAAACGGTAGAAGCCGGGGCGCAACTGGTGGTGCTGGAGGCGATGAAGATGGAGCACAGCATTCGTGCGCCACACGCCGGGGTGATCAAGGCGCTGTATTGCCAGGAAGGCGAGATGGTCAGTGAAGGCAGTGCGTTGGTCGAGTTTGAAGAAGCATGAAATGAAGATCGGTCCTACGTCTTGCGAGGACCGATCTGATTAGAACCTGGCTGTCGCCTGAACCACCACGCCGATAATTCGGCACTCTTCGGTGTAAAGGGCTTTCGGATACGTCGGATTGAGCGGGATCAGGTAACGCTGCCCGCCCTCTTCGATCAGCTTGCGAAAGGTCGCCTCGGCGCTGTCCGGCCACTGGGCGATCACCAGTTTTCCGGGTTCCGGCACAATGGCCGGGTCCACCAGGATCATCATGCCCTCGGCAATGCTGATACCGGTGGGTGCAGTCATCGCATCGCCCACCACACTCAGCCAGAAGGCCGGGCCCTGGGCGTGGTAGTCGGTCAGCTCGAAGCGTTCCTCCTTGCGATACACCGTCAGCTCACCATCGCGCAGCTGCGCCGGCTCCTTCCAGTCACTGACCGGGTAGCGGAAGTACGGGTTGTACTTCAGCGCCAGAGGCATCTCTTCCTCTTCCAGGATGAGTGGTTCGCGGATCACCAGCACCACTTCGAGAAAGTCCATGCCCAGCGCCTTCAACACACGGTTCATGTTGACGACGCCGGGGTCGCGGCGTTTGTTCAGCCAGTGGCCGACGCCGCCCTGGGACATCCCGAGGCGATCTGCGAGTTCTTCTTGAGTGACTTTGAGTTCACTCATCTTGGCCTTGACCAATTCAATCCATTTATCCATGTGCGGCACGATACGTGGGCGCCTCCGGCCGTCAAAACACAAATTGTAGTATTTAATCTCTCGTCATAAATACAGTACGTACTAGGATTGATTCACGGATCTGAATCTATCACGGAGTTTGCCATCGCCATGTCCATCCCCTGCAACGACCTGCCTGACATGCAAATCGACACTTCCCTCACCTCGCCCAAAGGCTCTGCCGCCGCACAACGAGCGCTGGACTATTACTTGAAACCAGCTGTTTCAGAGGAAGTGGTCGAAGAACGTTTCTTTGACGTAAACCGCAACATCAGCTGCGAAGAGGCGCTAGTCCATGCCACTGACTTGCTACGTTGTGCCGCCGCCATCGCGTACGAGTCAGCCAGCAATTTACAGGGCGCAAGTCGGGACCTGGCGTTTTCGGCGGTGCACATGATCGACATGGCCAGGGCAATGGTTGATCGATCCCTGGAGGGCGATCAGAACGGGTGAGACACGGGTGCTTGCGAGGAGGACAGGAAAGATTTTTCCAATCGCGCAGATAAAAGCATTTGACTTGCAAACGAGAATGATTATTATTGCATGCAGCTGGTCGCGAGATCAGTCGATTGTCCAAGTGACCTTAGGTCGGTCTCCTGGACTATCTCCTCATCAGGCTAATCACGGTTTTTGACCCGGCTTTTTGCCGGGTCTTTTTTTTGCCAGTTATTCTGGCTTTACCTTCAGGCTAATGAAGTCTTTAGGTGCTGCAAATTCGAATGGCGCGGATGATATCAAAAGAATATCCGTTGGCAAGAGAAGCCAGGCATCATTGGCCCAAACTAATCAAAAATAGCGCTTGAGAATCAATCGCACAGTCTCTAAGCTGCGTCGGCGTCAAGGAGGACGCCCCCCGCTTCACCCCAGAATTTCCCCCGGTTTTTCCCTTCCCAGCGTGTAAAGTAGCAGCCATAAAAATCATATTCAGGAATCGACTATGGCCGTGGCTAAATCCTCTTTCGACATCAGTGCCGACTTCGACAGCGGCAACATTGAAGTGCTGGACATCAGCAATCCGTTGCAAGCCCTGCTGGCCATCAAGCCAGACACCCGCAGCCAACACTTTCAGTGGTTCCACTTCAAGGCCAGCGGTCTGCACGTCGGTCAGGAACACTGGTTTCGTCTGAACAATGCCAGCAAGTCCTCCTACAACAAAGCCTGGGATGGTTATCAGGCGGTGGCGTCCTACGACCACGTCAACTGGTTCCGGGTGCCGACCATTTTCGAAGGTGACTGCCTGCGCTTCAGCCTTGAAGCCACCGCCACCCACGCCTGGTTTGCTTACTTCGAACCCTACAGCCGCGGTCGCCATGACTGGTTGATCGAGCAAGCGCTGACCAAGGCCGGCACCGAACTGCTGGCCACCGGCAAGAGCGTCGAAGGTCGAGACATCCAGCTGCTGCGTAAAGGCACGGGCGCCGAAGGTCAGCGCAAGGTCTGGATCATTGCCCAGCAACACCCCGGCGAACACATGGCCGAGTGGTTCATGGAAGGCGTGATCGAACGTCTCGAAAAACACGACGATCCGGTATTGAACAAACTGCTGACCAGCGCCGATCTGTATTTGGTTCCCAACATGAACCCGGACGGCGCTTTCCACGGTCACCTGCGCACCAACGCCATGGGCCAGGACCTGAACCGCGCCTGGCAGAGCGCCAGCCAGGAGATCAGTCCGGAAGTGCTGTTCGTTCAGCAGCAGATGGAAAAGTACGGCGTCGACCTGTTCCTCGACATCCATGGCGATGAAGAAATCCCCTACGTGTTCACCGCCGGTTGCGAAGGCAATCCGGGGTACACGCCACGAATCGAAAAACTCGAAGAGCATTTCCGCAGTCATCTGAAGCACCTGACCAAGGACTTCCAGACCAAGCACGGCTACACCCGCGACGAGCCGGGCAAAGCCAACATGACCCTGGCGTGCAACAGCGTCGGCGAGAAATTCGACTGCCTGTCACTGACCCTGGAAATGCCCTTCAAGGACAACAACGATGCGCCGAATGCGCTGACAGGCTGGTCCGGCAAGCGTTCGAAGCAGTTGGGTAAGGATGTGCTGACCACCGTTGCAGATATGGTCAACACCTTGCGCTGACGGCCCGATCCACGTAGCAGCTGGCGAAGCCTGCTGCTACAGGGGATCAGCCGCGATCCTTGCCCCGCAACATGCTGTCCAGCACGTCATCGCGGCGCACCCAACCGTGAAACAACGCCGCCGCCAAATGCAGCAGCACCGTCAAGAACAACAAATACGCCAGATACCCGTGAGCCTTGCGCAGGAACGCAAACACCTGCGCATTCGCCGGTACGATCGATGGCAACTGCAACGAACTGCTGAGCATCACCGGATCCCCCGCCGCCGAAATCATCGCCCAACCCAGCAGCGGCAGAATCAGCATCAAGGCGTACAGCAACACATGCGAAGCCTTGGCCGCCAGCGCTTGCCAACCCGGCAGATCCGCCGGCAGCGGTGGCTGTTGAGTGGAGAAGCGCACGGCCAGGCGCACGATCACCAACAGCAGAATCGCGACGCCCAAGGGTTTGTGCAGATGAATCAGCCACTCATGACGCTCGGACACCGAAGCGGCCATGCCCGCGCCGATAAACAGCATGGCAATGATCATCAGCGCCATCAGCCAGTGCAGCAATCGCGCTAAAGGCGCGAAGTGGTTCGGTTGAGCGCTCATTGACGAGACTCCTGTTTATTAGCAGCGGGCAACTGGCTGACTTCGCTGGTACGACGCAAGTAGGAAGTGGCGTACCCCGCTGAACGAGCGGCGAGCAATGGGTCGTCGGAACCTTCTATGCCGGCGGGCAGTACCAGCGGGTCGTAGTTGATGTCCCGGCACTCGCCATTGAGTTGTGGCTGGGTGCTTTCGAGCACCAGAGTGCCGGCGTTCAACACTTTGCGACCCTCGGGCCAGGCCTTGCTGGCGTCGTTGACCGGATCGCCAGGGTTGGCCAGTGTGATGTTCAGCTGCCAACGCAGCGGCCCTGCGGAAATGCGCTGAACCAGGTCTTTCTCCAGGAATTCCCCCCCTTCGGGCGCCGTAGCACCCGCTGCATCCTGAGCGACGGGCACCATGCTCCAGCGCACCGCTTGCCGTTGCCCGGCCGCGTTCACCAGGTAAAACGCATTGACGCTGTTGTAGGTTTCCGTCACGTAGCTAGCCGACGGCCTGGCGGTTTTGATCCAGGCCAGGAACGGTGCAGCTTCCGGATGCGAACCGAAGAACGCTGGCACGGCAGCCGGGTTCGGTTTGCCGGTGGCCGGATCCGGTGACTGGGCTTGTTGCAATTGGTAGAACGCTTCGGGCGTACCCACCGGGAACACCGGCATGCTGTTCATCCCGGTGCGCCATTGCTGGCCGTTGGCCTGGTTGAATCGCAACGCCAGGCTGCGGATCGGCACGCTGTTGTCTGGCGCATAAGGATTACCGGCCGGCAATGCGAAACGCCCGACCACCGGGGTCCGCGCTACATTGAACACCTGAGCACTGGAATAGCTGCGCGCCTCGCCACTGCTCTCGAAATGCCCGATCACACACACGCCTTTGGAGTGGTTACGCCGGAAACCCGGGTGCACCCCGTTGTTGGTTTCCAACACGTTGATCAGCTTTTTCGGCGTCAGGCGCTGTGGGTCAAAGGTGCCGTTGACGTAGGCAAAAGCCCCGGCCAGGACGGCAACCACCACAGCAATACCGGCCAGACGTAATGTCAGGCTCGCGGCACTCAAAGGTGGCCGGGTTGGCGGTGATGAGCGATCTACCATGAAAGACTCCAGGGCCATCGGCCACAAGTGAGAAGGATCAAGCAGACGAACCCCACTGCGGTTTATTCCATCGCGCCGTATTTATTTTTTCAGGCGTGGAATAACCTCCAATGCCGGGCGTCTCCCGGGTGTCCGATCTCACAAATACGTTCCTTTTTTGGCGAGTGGCTGTTGTTGCCAGGCAAGGAGCGGCAACGCAGTATGGCGACAACAGACGCCGCCAAAAAGGAAACGTATTTGTGAGATCGGACACCCCCTAGCGTAGTGACTAGCCAGAACTTCATGAACGATATCGACGAACAGCTGAGAGAGATCATTCCCAGATTGCGCCGGTTTGCCGTGTCGTTGACGCGCAATCCCAGCAGCGCCGACGACCTGGTGCAGTCTTGCCTTGAGCGCGCGCTGTCGAGTTGGGGCGACAAACGCCCCGAGGGCGACTTGCGCGCCTGGTTGTTTTCGATTCTGTATCGACAGTTTCTCGATGCTCACCGGCGCTCCCGGCGTTATGCGCGGATGCTCGAATTCTTTACCGGGCGTGACGATTCACAGCCGTCGGTGGAACGCACCGTGATCGCCCAATCGACCCTGCAAGCCTTCGATCAACTCACCACTGAACAGCGCGCCCTGCTGCTCTGGGTCTCGGTCGAAGGCTTGAGTTACAAAGAGGTCGCCGAGATTCTCGACGTCCCCACCGGCACCGTAATGTCCCGCCTGTCCCGTGCCCGCCAAGCCTTGCGCCAGTTGAGCGACGGCGAAATCACCCGCCCTTCTCTGCGGAGACTCAAATGATCAGCATGCCCCCAAGCGAGCGTGACCTGCACGCCTACGTCGACCAGCAACTCAGCGATGCCGACCGACGTCTGGTGGAGACTTTTCTGGCCAGCAACGCTGAAGTGGCTGCCCAAGTGCGTGCCTGGCAGCAGGACGCCCAGCAATTGCGCGCGGCATTGAGCGGTGCCCTGCAGCAACCGGCCAACCCGGACCTCGACCCGGCGCTGATTCGCCAACGCCTCAAACGACAATCTCGCCGTCACCTGACCAGCGCTGCCGTGTTGCTGATCGCGGTCAGCGTCGGCGGGTTCAGCGGCTGGCAAGCCCGGGAAATGACGCTCATCAGTGCCCAACTGCCGATGACCGATGCCCTGCAGGCCTATCGCCTGATTGCCCAGCAAGGCATCCTGCCGGCCGATTACAAAGTCAGCGACGACGGTGATATGCAGGGTTGGCTCGACCGCTATTTCACTCAGGCCAATCGCTTGCCTGACCTCTCGGGCGCCGGTTTCAAACCGGTCAGCGGACGCTTGCTGAGCACCGAGCAAGGGCCGGCGGCGATGGTGGTTTACGAGGATCAAAGCGGGCACAAGATCAGCTTCTACGTCCGCCCACCGGGACCGAAAAACTACCTGTTACCGAGGGGCAGTCGCAGCGATGGCGAGTTGCAGGCCGAGTACTGGTCGGGGGGCGGGTATAACTACGCGATGGTCAGTCCGAGCGATACGCCGGCGGCGCAGATGCTCAAGCAAACCGTCCAGTTCTGACCACACCACCAATCCCCCTGTGGGAGTTGTGGCGGTTTCAGCCCTGCCCGAACACTTGCGAAGGCCGGCGCAGCAACGGGTCGAACGGATTGATCCGCGGCCCGATCAGCGCCGCTTCACGCTTCAGCATTTCGACCACCGTCGGCAAGCGATCCGGCCCCAGCCGATCACTCACGGTCGCCACACTCAGTGCCGCCACGGCCCGCCCTTCACGATCCAGAATCGGCACCGCCACCCCGGCCATGCCCTGCAACACGCCGGTGTTGCGCCCGGCGTAACCCAGTTTGCGCACATTCTCGACTTCCGAGCGCAGGAACACCTCGTCGTACAGGTGGAAATCCTTGAGCCGCGGCAAGTTGTAGTGAATCACCGTGTCGCGCTCTTCCTCCGGCAAAAACGCAAGAATCGCCAGGCTACCCTGCCCCACACCCAGCGCCACCCGCCCACCAATGTCACCGGTAAAGGTGCGGATCGGAAACGGCCCTTCGCTGCGATCCAGGCAGATCGCATCAAAGCCACTGCGCGCCAGCAAGAACAACGAATCCCCCAACGATGCCGACAGCCGCAGCAGCGCCGGACGCACCAGTTCGCGCAGGTTTCCGGTGTTCCCGGCGCGGGCCGCCAGCGCAAAAAACTCCAGACTCAAGCGATAGCGTTTGCTGCGCGCATCCTGCTCGACCATGCCCTCATCCATCAGGCTGCGCAGCAATCGGTGCGTGGTCGGTTGTGACAAACCGATGCGCTGGGCCAGTTGCGTCACCCGCTCCCCACCCTCAACGGTGTCACCCAGACTGCGCAGCACGGCAAACAGTCTGGAGACTGCGCCAACACCGACATCACTTTTGCTTTCATTCCGCTCAATGGAATCTGTCATGGGTTTTCTCGAGTATTAATTTACTCACCGAATGAAACTGAAAATAGTCATCGCTTCAGTGAAATAGGCCATTGAGCCCATCCTATTCTTCGTCCTACTCTGCGTCCAGACAGGGGCGATTCGAACAACAGCGGCAGCCGGCTGAAGTCGAGCGCCAACGCACCCAGCAAGACCTTTTCGTATCTGCCCATACAAAAAAGCGCGCCTTCGGGCGACGCATAACAATCTCAGGTGGAGCGCAGTTATGGCTTTTGTGCAACTTGAAGGACTCGGCAAACGCTACGGTGAGATCGACGCCGTCGTTGCCACCAACCTCTCGGTCGAGAAAGGCGAGTTCGTCTCGCTGCTCGGCCCCTCCGGATGCGGCAAAACCACCACCCTGCAAATGATCGCCGGCTTCGTTGAAGTCAGCAGCGGACGCATTGTGCTGGACGGTCGCGACATCACCCACGCCAAACCCGCCAGCCGTGGTCTGGGCGTGGTGTTCCAGAGTTACGCGCTGTTCCCGCACATGACCGTGAAAGACAACGTCGCCTTCGGCCTGCGCATGCGCAAAGTGGCCAACGGCGAGTTGCAGCAGCGAGTGGACCGGGTGCTGAAACTGGTGCGCCTCAACCAGCATGCCGAGCGTTACCCGCGAGAGCTCTCCGGTGGCCAGCGGCAGCGTGTTGCATTGGCTCGGGCCCTGGTGATCGAGCCGCCGGTGCTGCTGCTCGATGAGCCGCTGTCCAACCTCGACGCCAACCTGCGCGAAGAGATGCAATTCGAGATCCGCCGCATCCAGCGCGAAGTCGGGATCACCACGCTGATGGTCACCCACGACCAGTCCGAAGCGCTGTCCATCAGCGACCGGGTGGTGGTGATGCAGGCTGGCCGCATCACCCAGATCGACGCGCCCTACACCCTTTACGAACACCCGCGCACCGAGTTCATTTCCGGCTTCGTCGGCAAGGCCAATTTACTACCCGGCGAGCGTGATGGCGCGGGAGTGGTCCAGGTTCGCAGTGGCGGCGAACTGATCCTGAGTCTGCGCCCGGAAAAAATCGATCTGCGGGACAAAGGTCAGGGCCGTCTGCAAGGCAACATCGTCAGCCGCTTCTTTCTCGGTAGCCAATGGTTGTACGGCGTATCGACAACCCTTGGCGAACTCAGCGTAGTGCGCCGCAACGACGGTTCGGCACCGCTGACCGAAGGCACGGCGGTCGGGCTCGACTGGGACGCGACGTTGCTGCGGGTGCTGAGTGTCGACGAGGTGCCGGCATGAGTACGCTTGTCGCCATTCGCCAGGGACGCCAGGGTTACTGGCTGTCGGCACCGGCCCTGGCCTTATACCTCAGCCTGCTGGTTATCCCGCTGCTGCTGACCTTGGTGCTGTCGTTCAACGTCTTCGACTACAGCTCGGGGATCAACAGCGACGCCTACACCCTCGGTCACTACAGCAGCCTGTTGGGTGACCCGTATTTCTACGAAATCTTTCTGCGCACGATGTGGATCAGCGCCCTGACCACCCTGCTCTGCGTGGTGATCGGCGTGCCCGAGGCCTACATCCTCAGCCGCATGGGCACGCCGTGGCGCTCGATTTTCCTGATTCTGATCCTCACCCCGCTGTTGATTTCGGTGGTGGTGCGTGCCTTCGGCTGGAGCCTGTTGCTGGGTGCCGACGGCCTGGTCAACCAGACCCTGCAAGCCTTCGGCGGCTCGCCGATGAAGCTGCTGTACACGCCGTTCGCGGTAGTGATTGCGCTGGTCCACGTGATGCTGCCGTTCATGATCATTCCGGTCTGGACCTCGCTGCAAAAACTCGACCCGGCCGCCGAGCAGGCCGCGATGTCTCTCGGTGCCAGCCACTTCACCGTGATGCGCCAAGTGGTGCTGCCGCAGATCATGCCTGGCGTGCTCTCGGGCACCTTGATCGTGTTCGGTCTCGCCGCCAGTTCGTTTGCCATTCCCGGCCTGCTTGGCGGGCGCCGGATAAAAATGGTCGCCACGCTGATCTATGACCAGTACCTGTCGGAGCTCAACTGGCCGATGGGCGCGGCCATCGCCGTGGCCCTGCTGTTGCTCAACCTGCTGATCATGCTGTCGTGGAACCGGATGATCGAAGGCCGCTACAAGAAGTCATTGGGATAACTCGTCATGTCCAAGAACGGTCCTTTCGCCCTGCTGTTCCATACCCTGGTGGTGCTGTTCATGCTGGCGCCGCTGGTGGTGGTTTGCCTCGTGGCCTTCACCCCGGAAAACACCCTGAGCCTGCCGACCACGGAGTTTTCCCTGCGTTGGTTCCGCGCAGTGTTCGAGCGTGCTGACTTTGTCGATGCGTTCTACAACAGCCTGATCCTGGCGTTCTGCGCCGCCAGTCTGGCGACGCTGATTGCGGTGCCGGCGGCGCTGGCGATCACGCGCTTCGAGTTCCCCGGCCGGGATTTTTTCAATGGTCTGTTCCTGTCGCCGATCATCATTCCGCACTTGGTGCTGGGTGTCGCATTGCTGCGCTTGTTTGCGCTGATGGGCGTCAACGGCAGCTTCGCCTGGCTGATTTTCGCCCACGTGCTGGTGATCACACCGTACGTACTGCGACTGGTGCTGGCGTCGGCCATCGGCCTGGATCGCAGCGCCGAACACGCCGCGCAATCGCTCGGTGCCGGGCGCTTCACGCTGTTCAGGGAAATCACCTTGCCGATGATTCTGCCGGGAGTGGCCGGTGGCTGGTTGCTGGCGTTCATCAACAGTTTTGACGAGGTCACGCTGTCGATTTTCGTCACCTCGCCAGCCACGCAAACCTTGCCGGTGCGGATGTACGTGTACGCCACCGAATCCATCGATCCGATGATGGCGGCGGTGTCGGCACTGGTGATTGGGCTGACCGCGCTGACGATGATTTTGCTCGACCGGGTCTACGGCCTGGATCGGGTTCTGGTGGGTAAACAATGAGGGCGCCATGGCTCTGCTGAAACGACTGGCTGAAGGCGACCGCCCGGCCCTGGACTTTACCCTCGACGGCACACCGGCCACCGGCCTGCTCGGCGACACCTTGCTGACGGCGGTGCTGACCTGCAGCGAACACTTGCGTGGCAGCGACTTCAGCGCCGAACCCCGCGCCGGGTTTTGCATGATGGGTGCGTGTCAGGACTGCTGGGTTCGTCTGGGCGATGGCCGGCGCGTGCGCGCCTGCTCGACGTTGCTCGAAGCCGGGCAGCAGGTCAGTCGCGAACCGGGACGATCCCTATGAACACCAACTCTCCCTGCAGAAACCCAATCCCCTGTGGGAGCGGGTCACAAATAATGCGGCATACCTCAATCAACTGTGGGAGCGGGCTTGCTCGCGAAAGCGGACTGTCTGCCAGCATCAATGTTGAATGGGCCGCAGTCTTCGCGAGCAAGCCCGCTCCCACAGGGGTTCAGCGGCGTTCACATTTGAGGTGGGTATGAAACCTGTAGTCATCATCGGTGCGGGACCCGCCGGCATTCGTGCAGCGCAAACATTGGTCGCCCACGGCGTTCGCCCGGTGCTGCTGGACGAAGCAGCACGCGGTGGCGGGCAGATTTATCGTCGCCAACCGGCAAACTTCAAGCGTTCACCGGTCAAGCTGTATGGCTTCGAAGCCGGCAAGGCCAACGCGTTGCATCAGACGATCGACGCGCTGCGCGAGCAACTCGACTACCGTCCCGAAACCCTGGTATGGAACGCCGAGGACGGTGCGCTCGACACCTTGCATGAGGGCCACGCCGCGCGGCTGGCGTTCTCCCGGGTGATCGTCGCCACGGGCGCCACCGACCGGATTCTGCCGGTACCGGGCTGGACCCTTCCGGGGGTCTACAGCCTCGGCGCAGCGCAGATCGCCCTCAAGTTTCAAGGCTGCGCCATCGGTGAACGCGTGGTGTTCGCTGGCAGTGGTCCGTTGCTGTACCTGGTGGCGTATCAATACGCCAAGGCCGGTGCAAAGGTGGTCGCTGTGCTCGACAGCTCGCCATTCAGCGCTCAGGCCAGCGCCCTGCCCGGCCTGCTCTCGCAACCGGCCACCCTGGCCAAAGGCATCTATTACCGCAGTTGGCTGACCGCTCATGGCATCCCGGTGCATCAGGGCGTCAGCCTGAAACGCATCAATGGCGAACAACGTGTGCAATCGCTGAACTGGTCCAACTCAAAGGGTGAACAGCCACTCGATTGCGACGCCGTCGCCTTCGCCCACGGCCTGCGCAGTGAAACCCAACTCGCCGATCTGCTCGGCTGTGAATTCACCTGGAACCCGCTCAACCGCGCCTGGCTGCCGCAACGTGACAGCGCCGGACGCAGCAGTGTCGCCGAGGTTTACCTGGCCGGTGACGGCGCCGGCATCATGGGCGCCGACGCGGCGGAAATGGCCGGCGAACGCGCGGCTCTGGCGTTGCTCGAAGACATCGGTTACCTGATCCCGCCGCAACGTGGGGCGCAATTGGAGCAGGCGCTGGGGCGGATCGATACCTTCCGCCAAGGTCTGGAACGGGCCTTCGTCTTTCCCGAGCGCTGGGCCGCCGATACCCCGAATGACGTGATGATCTGCCGCTGCGAAGAAGTGCGGGCCGGCGACATCCGCCAAGTAGTGCGCGAGGGTCATTGGGAGATCAACCGGGTCAAGGCGCATTGCCGGGTCGGCATGGGCCGCTGTCAGGGACGGATGTGTGGCGCCGCCGCCGCGGAAATCATTGCCTGCGAAAGCCAGCGCTGCGTGTCCGACATCGGCAGGCTTCGGGCTCAGGCCCCCATCAAACCCCTGCCGTTTGGTCTGGAGGTCGAGTCATGATCGAAGTCGATGCGGTCATCATTGGCGGCGGTATTGTCGGTGCCTCCGCCGCGCTGTTTCTGAGTAAGGCTGGGCGTCGCGTGGCGCTGCTGGAGCGGGACTTCTGTGGCTCGCATTCCAGCGGCGTGAACTACGGCGGCGTGCGGCGCCAGGGGCGACCACTCTCGCAACTGCCGCTATCGCAACGGGCCCACGACATCTGGGGGCAACTGCCGCAGCTGATTGGCATCGACGGTGAGTATCAGCGCAGCGGCCACCTGAAACTGGCCCGCAGCCTCAACGATCTGCACGCCTTGCAGGACTATGCCGCCAGCAGTCGAGGCTTTGGCCTCGATTTGCAGGTACTCGAGCGCAGTGAATTACGCGCACGTTTTCCGTGGGTCGGCGAGGTCGCGGTCGGTGCCTCGTTTTGCCCCGATGACGGTCACGCCAACCCGCGACTGGTCTCCCCGGCGTTTGCCCGGGCGGCGCGGCGGCATGGCGCGCAAGTCCACGAGCAATGCCCGGTGACAGCGGTGGAACACGACGGCCAACGCTTTCGCATCAGCACGCAAACCGGTCTGGAGCTGCAGGCGCCCTGGCTGCTGAATTGCGCCGGAGCCTGGGCCGGCACCCTGGCAGAACAGTTCGGTGAGGCGGTGCCGATGCACGCCGGGCACCCGGCGATGCTGGTCACCGAGCCCTTGCCGCTGGTGATGAATGCCAGCACCGGGGTCGAGGGCGGCGGTATCTATGCCCGTCAGGTCGCGCGCGGCAATTGCGTGTTGGGTGGCGGTCAGGGTTTTGCCCTCGACGACGCTCGCGCCCGGCCCGGTCAACATGCGGTGATCGAGATCCTGCGTCAGGCCGTCGAGCTGTATCCGTTTCTTGAAGGCGCCCAGGCGATTCGCACCTGGAGCGGCACCGAAGGTTACCTGCCCGATCGCCAACCGGTGATCGGCCACAGTGGCACTCAACCCGGTCTGTTGCACGCGTTCGGCTTTGCCGGTGCGGGCTTTCAGATCGGTCCCGCGGTGGGCCAGGCGCTCACTGAAATCATCTGCAGCGGCGCCTCAAAGACGCCACTGGATGCGTTTTCCATCACCCGGTTTCACTCCATCTCCGTTGTTTGATAGAGGAAGGTCGCGCCAATGAATAACGTCAAACGCACTGCACTGCTCGGTATCTCCTGCATGAGCGCCCTGCTCACGGTCAGCCAGGCCCAGGCCGAACCGACGCTTTACCTGGGCATGAACGGCGGGACCATGGAGCGGCTCTACGCCGACAAGGTGCTGCCGGTTTTCGAGAAGGCCAATAACGTCAAAGTGGTGATTGTGCCCGGCACCTCCGCCGATATTCTGGCCAAGGTCCAGGCCAGCAAAGGCAACCCGCAGATGCACGTGATGTTCCTCGACGACGGCATCATGTACCGCGCCATCGCCATGGGGCTGTGCGACAAACTCGAAGACAGCGCACCGCTGGCGCAGATTCCGCCCAAGGGCCGCATCAAGGATCAAGCCGTGGCGGTCAGCCTCGGCGTGACCGGGCTGGCGTACAACACGCGTCTGTTCAAGGAGAAAGGCTGGACCGCGCCGACCTCGTGGATGGACATGGCCGACCCGCGTTTCAAGGACAAACTGGTGTTCCAGTCGATGGCCTCCTCGACCTTTGGTCTGCACGGTTTCCTGATGTTCAACCGGATTCAGGGCGGCAGCGAAACCGACGTCGAGCCGGGTTTCAAGGCGTGGCCAAACACCGTTGGGCGCAACGTGCTGGAGTACATCCCGAGCTCGGCGAAGATTTCCGAAATGCTTCAGACCGACGAAGCCGCGCTGTTCCCGCTGACGCCGACCCAGGTCACCGCCCTGAAACTCAAGGGCATGCCGGTTGAGTATGCGCAACCGAAGGAAGGCGCCGTGGTGCTCAACGTGGCCGAGTGTGCCATCGCCAACAACACTCAGCCGGAACTGGCGCAGAAACTCGCAGCCTTCTTGCTGACGCCGGAAGCGCAGGCCGCCGCGCTTGAAGACGGCGACCAGATCCCGTCCAACCCCAATACCCCGACCACCGACAAAACTCGCGGCCAGGTGGAGGCGATGAAGCAGTACCTGACCACGGCCATTGCGATCGATTGGGATCAGGTCAACGAACAGCGCCCGGCATGGAATGCGCGGTGGAATCGCAGTATCGAGCGGTAACTTCCGGCATAGCGCTATCTATGTAGCAGCTGCCGAGCCTGCGAGGCTGCGTTCGGTTCGGGCCGCGTTCGGACGGAGCAGTCGCCAATCCATTCCCAGCGGTTTACCTGAATGACCGCGGTGTTTGGTTTTACGACTGCTGCGCAGCCGAACGCAGCCTCGCAGGCTCGGCAGCTGCTACAGGTCGACACAACTGGAATGGAAATTCCCCCTTTGGTTACACTACGGCGCGGCAGCTCGGGGAGCTGCCTGACGATTACGGGGTGAAATCACAGTGGCCGTTCGACCGCCCAACCGTTCGCGACTCACACCACGCTGGCCCACGCTACGCCGCTTGTTCGGCAAGTCATCGGCTGCATCCGCCGGTAACAGCGCGACCGGCCGAGTCATCCACGACTACTTCCACCGCAAGGCCCACACCCAGGGTTACACCCTCAGCCATAGCCAACTGCGTGTCATCGACTGCATGGCGCAACACGCCGCAGCGCTGTCGGGCACCTCGGCAAAAACGCTCCCCGGCCTTTACCTGCACGGCGCCGTGGGGCGCGGCAAGAGCTGGCTGCTCGACGGATTTTTCCAGGCTCTTCCCATCGCGGAAAAACAGCGCCTGCATTTTCATGAGTTTTTTGCGCACATTCATCAAGGGATGTTCAGTCATCGCGATCAGCCCGATGCACTGGAAACCACCCTCGACGAACAGCTGCGCGATTGCCGGGTGCTGTGTTTCGATGAGTTTCACGTCCATGACATCGGCGATGCGATGCTCATCACCCGGCTGTTCAAGGCATTGTTCCGCCGACGCATCCTGCTGCTGGTCACTTCCAATTACCCACCGGAAGGACTGCTGCCCAACCCGCTGTACCACGCGCGTTTCAAACCGGTCATCGACCTGATCAACGCACGCATGCAGGTCATGGAGGTCGGCGGCCCCCACGACTACCGCAGTCAGGTGAGAACCCACGCCCAGCAGCTGTTTACCCAGGGACAGTACGTCTGGCCGGCCACGCTGGCGCAGCGTCAGTCGTTGAACCTGCCCGAACGCGACGCGCCGGCCATTCATCTGCCCGTCGGAACACGGAGCCTTCAAGCCCGACACTGCAAAGGGCGAACCATCGGGTTCACCTTCGGCGATCTGTGCGACCAACCGACTGCGGTGATGGATTACCTGGAGTTGTGCCGACGTTTCGATCACTGGTTCATCGATGAGCTGCCCAGCCTCGCCGATTGTTCCATCGCCGCCCAACAGCGCTTCATCAACCTGGTCGACGTCCTGTACGACCAGGACAAGCACCTGATTCTGCTCGGGCAGCAATCTTTGCGCGAAAGCCTGGACGGCGATGCCATCGATCTGGCGCGCACGCGCAGCCGGTTGGGGCAGTTGGTCGAAATCAGGGATCCGTAGGTTTTGTGGTGCAGCTCAGACCGCCTTCGCGAGCAAGCTCGCTCCCACAGTTGACCGAGTTGTCTGGACGGACGCGATCTAATGTGGGAGCGGGCTTGCTCGCGAAGGCGGTGTGACAGACACCACACTTTTCCGGCTATCATGTCGCCCGTTTCCAGGCCCCCGCGCCCTCCTCCCGATCAAAGTGAATCTGTTCATGGATACCCTTGCCCAACTACGCGCCGGCCAACTGTCGGGCATTACCCGCCTGGACCTCAGCGGCGGCCTGACGGAGTTTCCGCGAGAAATCTTCGACCTGGCAGACTCGCTGGAAGTCCTCAACCTCAGTGGCAATGCCTTGAGCAGCCTGCCGGATGACTTGCACCGCCTGACCCGTTTGCGCGTGTTGTTCTGCTCGGACAATCTGTTCACCGAACTGCCCGACTGCCTGGGCCAATGCGCCGCACTGACGATGGTCGGCTTCAAGGCCAACCGCATCGAACGCGTGCCAGGTGCCGCCCTGCCACCGTTGCTGCGCTGGCTGATCCTGACCGATAACTGCATCACTGAGCTGCCCGCCGAGCTGGGTGAACGACCGCATCTGCAAAAACTCATGCTTGCTGGCAACCGCTTGCAACGTTTACCGGGGAGCTTGCGTCATTGCCATCGACTCGAACTGATTCGCATCGCCGCCAACCGGTTGACCGAGTTGCCCGAGTGGCTGCTGGCCCTGCCGAGCCTGACCTGGCTGGCGTACGCCGGTAACCCGCTGGAAACCGAAGCCGATGCGGCCGCCCTTGAAGCCACGCCCCGCATTCCCTGGTCCGAACTGCGTCTGGAGCAGCAACTGGGCGAAGGCGCGTCGGGGGTGATTCATCGGGCTAATTGGGATCGGCTGAGCCAACCGGCCACACAGGTCGCGGTCAAACTCTACAAAGGCGAAATGACCAGCGATGGCTCACCGTTGCACGAAATGAACGCCTGCATCACCGCCGGTAGTCACCCCAACCTGATCCGGGTTGAAGGGCGCATCGTCGGACATCCAGAAGACCAGGCCGGGCTGGTGATGCAACTGATCGATCCGAGCTATCGCAATTTGTCCGGGCTGCCGAGCCTGGCGTCATGCACCCGCGACGTTTACGCCAACGACACCCGGTTCAGCGCTGGTGTGGCATTGCGCATCGCCTGTGGCATCGCCTCGGCAGCCGAGCATTTGCACCGGCATGGCATCACCCACGGCGACCTCTACGGCCACAACATTTTGTGGAACGAGCACGGTGATTGCCTGCTGGGGGATTTTGGTGCCGCGTCTTTCCATGCCACCTCGGACAGTCTTGAAAGCCGTGCGCTGCAACGGATCGAGGTACGGGCGTTTGGTGTTTTGCTGGGAGAATTGTTGGAGCGGATCGACTCAGGGTTGAGCGATGAAGGTCGTATGCAGCTGGAGCAATTGCAGCAGTACTGCTGTCAGCCGCAGGTGCTGGAGCGACCGGGGTTCAGCGAGCTTGTCCAGACGCTGGCGGTATTGGCCTCAACCACTGGAAGCCAAAACAAACCTGTGGCGAGGAACCTCGCCACAGGTCATCACACGCTCGAAGTGGTTTAACCCGCCAACCCGACAAACATGTCCTGCACGTCATCGTGGTTATCGAGGCCTTCGAGGAAGGCTTCGACTTCAGCCATCTGCTCATCGCTCAGACCGCTGACCGGATTTTTCGGCTGATAACCCAACTTGGCCGACAACACGGTGAAACCTTGCTCCGGCAGGGCTTTCTGCACGGCGTCCAGGTCCGCAGGCTCGGTGAGGAACAGGGTCGTGCCCTCTTCTTCGCCCGGTTCGAAATCCTGGGCGCCGGCTTCGATGGCGGCCATTTCCGGATCGGCGTCAGGGCTGTCCGGGGACGCCTCGATCATGCCGACATGGTTGAAGTCCCACGCTACCGAACCGGAAGCGCCCAATTGGCCCTTGCGGAACGCAACACGGATTTCAGCAACGGTGCGGTTGATGTTGTCGGTCACGCATTCAACGATCAGCGGCACCTGATGCGGTGCGAAGCCTTCATAGGTCACGCGATGGTATTGCACGGTTTCGCCCAACAGGCCCGCGCCTTTCTTGATCGCGCGATCCAGGGTTTCCTTGGGCATCGAGGCTTTCTTGGCCTGCTCGACCACCAGACGCAGATGTGCGTTGGTGGCAGTATCGGCACCGTTGCGGGCAGCAATGGTGATTTCTTTTACCAGTTTGCCGAAGATCTTGCCCTTGGCGTTAGATGCCGCTTCTTTGTGTTTAACCTTCCACTGTGCGCCCATTACTCACTCTCTTGATCTGTGGCGCCGAGACATCTATTGGCCGACGCATGGCGCAAGTTTATACGGCCTAAAGTTGGCAATCGACCAAAAAATCCACCCTGCTCATCTGCATGATGAATCGACATCTTCACCAGCAGTTGTAGGGCGATTCTGAAACTTCGATTTGCGGTGACCATAAAGGGCTGTGGTTTCGTACCCTCTGCGCCCGTATTCCATGGCAGAAGCGCGTTCGATGCACAACGACAAGGAAAGTCCCTTCACCCTGACACTCCTCGACGGCGATTTGAGTTTGCAGGTGTTGCAGTTCAGTGGTCGAGAAGCCCTCAACCAGCCCTATCGATTCGACATCGAGGTGATCGGCCTCGCACCGGCCATGAGCCTCGACCGATTGCTGCAACAGCCGGTGTTCCTCAGCCTGATGGAGGGCCAGGGTATTCACGGCGTCCTTCACAGCGCCAGTCGCGAGCATCGCGGCCCCCACCGGATCGGCTACAAACTGGTGCTGGTGCCCTACCTTTAACGGCTCGACCGGCAGCGTTCACGCCGCGTCTTTCATCACCTCAGCGTACCGATGATCCTGCGCCTACTCCTGGAGGAACATGATGTGCCCGAGGGGAGCTATCGCTTCGAATTGTCCAACGGGCACTATCCCCTCCGGCCTTTTTGCATTCAGTACGAGGAGAGCGATCTGGCATTGCTGCAGCGGCTGTGTGAAGAAGAAGGCATTCACTATCACTTCGAACATCAGCGCGACGGGCATGTGCTGGTCCTGGCCGATGACAGCCTGAGTTTCCCTCAGGAACCCGTCCTTACGCCTTTCCAGGGCGACGCGCCCGAAGACATTGACGTAGCGGTGATCCGTGAGTTGTTCCAGCGCCATGACTCGCCGCCCTTTCCCTCGCGACTGGAGGCCAGGAACCGAGGTTCGCAAAAAACCGACGACGGCGCGGCCAACCATGCTTTCAGCAAACCATTGCCCGTGATGGTCCGCCCCGCTCCCGAGCACATCCATCGCGATCAACTAAGCCGTCGACAACTGGAACGTCTGCGTTGCCAGTACCTGCAGATCCACGGTCAAAGCAACCAGAGCGCACTGCGCAGCGCACGGATAGTGCAAGTGTCAGAACATCCACTGCCGAATTTCAACGATCAATGGCTGCTCACCGAAACCCGACATCAGGGGCAACAACCTTCGATTCTTGCCACCGACACACCCGCCACTGTCCGCCATTACCGCAATCAGTTCACCGCCATTCCCTGGTCAACGGTCTTCAGGCCCGCGCTCAAACAGACCCGGCCGAGCATCCCGGGCTATCAGCCCGCCCGGGTGCTGGGCCCTGCCGGGCAGCCGGCTGTGCTGGATGATCGAGGTCGAATACAGGTTGGGCTGTGGCCAACGACGGAAGCGGATCCGCTTGAATCTGCCGGTCTCTGGTTACCGGTGGCCTTTGCAGCGCCGGACGGTCGGATTGACCCGTCCAGCCTGCCAAAAGCCGGCAGCGATGTTCTGATCAGTTTTCTCGACAGCGACCCGGACCGGCCGGTGCTGTGCGTCGGCATGGGCCATCACCCGCGCACTCGGTCTGTTCCCGCGCCACGCCGCGATAGCCACTTGCTGCTCGATTGGCTGGTCAATCGCTCGGACCTCACACCCTGACACTCAGCCCTTGTCGGCCTTGCCGGCCGCCGCCGGGAACTCTGCCGCCAGCGCCTGTTCCAGCCAGAAAGGTCTCATGGGTCAATCCTTAAGTACGCTGAGGTTTTACGGTGATCGGTTGGTTAGGCACGAAGGCGCTTTCGGCACGCAGGCCAGCCGGGCGGCTGTTCCAGTGCGGGATCAGTACCAGGGCCGAAAACAACGCGCAGCCAGCGAAGACGATGAACACGGTGACCGAGTCGAAGTAGCCCGGCAGCAATCCGCCGAGAATCGCCCCGACCGAACCGCAACCGTTGACGAAACCGGCCGCCGTGGCACCCGCCTTGGCGGTGCCGAAATCGATCGCGGCCGCGCCGCTGATCATCGAGTCCGGTCCGTACAGGGTCAGGCCCATGACGAACAGCAGCGCCACCACCAGCATCACGCTGCCGGTATGCAGGGCGCCCATGAACAAGGCCAGCGTCACGGTCAGCGCCAACAGGCTGAGCACACACGCCGGCATGCGTCGGGCGCCGAACAGTTTGTCCGAAGCGAGCCCCAGCAGAATCGGCCCGAGTAACCCGGCCAGTTCGAACGCGGTCGGAATGATTGCCGCGCCGACCTTGCCCACCGAGGGCATCTGCTCGAAGACGATTACCGGCCCCCAAAGCAGAATCGCGTAGCGTGCCGGTTTCAGCAGAAAGTACGCCAGGCCCAGCACCAGCACGGTGCGGTTGCGCAGAATTTCTTTTAACGGTTCCAGCATGCTGATCTTGCTTTGCGCGTCGGCCTCTTGCGCCGTCAGTTGCGGCTCCGGCTCCACCGCCGGCAAGCCAACGTCTTCGGGTTTGTTGCGCTGAAAAATAAAAAACAGCACGGCGACCAGCCCAACCACCGCCGCACTGGAAAAGAACGCCGCATGCCAGGTGCCGATCAGCGTATACGCCCACCAGCCAGCAAACGGCGAAGCCACCAACCCACCAAAGGCGTAGCAGGAACTCCACAACCCCAGCACCCGCCCGCGCTGCTCGGAGGGAAAGAAACTGCCGAGGTTCTTGCACAGCCCGGACCAGCCGGTGGACTGGGCAAACCCTTGAATCAACATGCAGGTGGCGAAGATTGGCAACGTCGCGAAACTGCCCATCACCAAGGCTGCCGCTGCTGAAATCAGCAACCCGCCAAACACTACGACCCTTGGGCCAAAGCGGTCGGCCAGGATGCCCCAGGTGAATTGCCCGATGGCGTAAGCCGTGAGGTAGATGGCGTCGAGGTTGGCCATGGCCATCTTGTCGAGCATGAAGGTGGGGTCTTCGGCGATCCCCAGTTTTGCCACGGAAAAAGCTTTGCGGGTGAAGTAGAAAGCGGCGTAAGCGAGCCATGTGATCGCGAAGATCTGCACGCGCCAACGCTTGATAGTGCCGATGTGCTTGTTCATTGTGGTTCTGACCTCAGCGTGTGAGTGTGCCGGCAGAAATTGAGAAATAACGCCTGTTTTTTTTATTGTTGAGCACTTCGATATCGCAGCTTCCCTGAGGCGATATCGGTCAGATGAGTCCTGCTGTTGCACGCACAGGCTCATGGCCGCCAACGCTGTTTGACTGACCTGTCACCGGGGCTGAGGTCGATAAAAACAATTACTGATTAATAAGTGAAATCGATTTATCGTATTTCCAATATAAGCTCGGATTGTTACTGGAGGTTTCGATGTCGGTTTCCCACGCCCAGCTCAAAGCCTTCCACGCCGTGGCCGTGCACGGAAGCTTTACCAAAGCCGCCGAGCGGCTATTCCTCACGCAACCGGCGATTTCCGACCAAGTGCGCAAGCTCGAAGAGCGTTTCGGTGTGCTGCTGTTCCATCGCAATAAACGCTCGGTACGCCTGACCGATCTGGGCGAGCGTTTGCTGAGCATTACCCAGCGATTGTTCGTCATCGAGGCCGAAGCGCAGGAGCTCTTGCATGACTCCAGGGCCTTGCAGTCCGGCAGCCTGATTCTCGCGGTGGATGCGCCAGTGCACGTGTTGCCGCAGATTGCTCGCTTTTGTGAGCGCTACCCCGGCATCAGCGTGAAAATCGAAACCGGCAACACCGATGAATCGCTGTTTCGGCTGTTCAACTATCAGGCCGACCTGGCGTTGCTGGGCCGGGAGGTGAGTGACGAACGTCTGATCTCGTTGCCGCTGCGCAACGACCCGATGGTGGCGTTCGTTTCGCGCAATCATCCGTGGGCCGACCGCGAGTCGATTTGCCTCGCGGATCTGGATGACACGCCTTTGGTGCTGCGGGAAATCGGCTCGGTGACGCGCCAGACGCTGGAAGAAGAAATGGCTCAGGCAGGCTTTCGCATTCGGCCGGCGATTCAGGTTGAAGGTCGGGAAGCGGCGCGTGAAGCCGTGGTCGTGGGGATTGGCATTGGTGTGGTATCGGCAGCCGAGTTCGGTGCAGATTCGCGGGTGTGCGCGTTGCCGATTACCGACTGCAAACGGCGATTGACCGAGACGCTGGTGTGCTTGCGCGAGCAGAGTTCGCGGCGGGTGGTGGCGACGTTTCTGGAGATGGTTCGCGAGAGTCTGGTGTAGGCAGGCCCGGCCCCTTCGCGAGCAAGCCCGCTCCCACATTTGATCGCATTTCTCCAGGAAGAACTCGGTCAAATGTGGGAGCGGCGGTGCGACGATTCGACTTGCTCGCGAAGGCCGCGTCGCGGTTCAACTGGATGGCGCCAAATCGAAAAACGCCTGTATCAAGCGCAAATCCCGCCGTCGTTCCATGCACCCGATCATGTGGCGATTGACCAACCCTTCACCAAGAATCGGCACCGCCACCACCCTCGGGTCGTGGCTAACTTCCACCGACGACACCACGCCAACCCCCAACTCCGCGGCGACGGCTTCGGTCACCGCCTCGCGACTGTCCAGCTCCAACAACACCCGTGGACTGACCAACGCCGCCGCGCAGGCCTCGTCGAAGGTGCGCCGGGTAATCGAACTCGGCTCGCGCAACACCATGATCACCTGATCCAGCGCCTTGAGCGGCACCCCCTTGGACATCTGCGCCCACGGATGACCGTCGGGCACCAGCGCACAAATCCGTGATTCGCTTAAGTCTTGCAAATGCAGCCCCTTGCGCGGTTCGACCTCGGTCAGCACCGCCACGTCGGCATGCTCCGACAGCAACGCCGCCAAAGTTTCCTGAGCATTG
Source organism: Pseudomonas sp. Irchel s3h14 (assembly GCF_900187425.1). Taxonomy (GTDB): domain Bacteria; phylum Pseudomonadota; class Gammaproteobacteria; order Pseudomonadales; family Pseudomonadaceae; genus Aquipseudomonas. The sequence continues at coordinate 71,387 of NZ_FYDJ01000006.1, read as the reverse complement.
CCCAGCCGCAGATTCACGGTAATGCCGGGATACCGCGCGCGCAGGCTGGCGAGCATCGGCATGACCATGTGCGGCCCGTCCGCCGCAACCTCCAGACGCCCGGTCAGCAACTGCCGGTTGGCCTCGAGCATCACCTGCGCCTCTTCGGCCAGACCAAACATCGCCCGGGTGATCGCGGCCAGTTTGGTGCCCTCCTCCGTCAGCTCCACCCGTCGCGCGGTGCGCCGCAACAGGGTGATCTGGTAATGCTCCTCCAGCGCCTTGATGTGCCCGGTGACCGCCGGTTGGCTGATGAACAGTCGCGCGGCGGCCCGGGTGAAGCTGCCCTCGCGGGCCACCGCATCGAATGCGCGGAGCTGGAACAGGTTCATGAATAACCCTCGCTGATGGCTGGCATAACAACAAACAATTTGATTGATAGCACGGCAAATTGCAATTTAAGCCCCGTAGCTTCATCCCATCGATTGCGAGGACACGAGAATGAGTACTGCCGAACCCATCCTGCTCACCCCCGGCCCACTGACCACATCGGCCCGTACCCGCCAGGCGATGATGGTCGACTGGGGTTCATGGGATGACCGCTTCAATCAACTGACCGCCAGCCTGTGCGAACAACTGCTGGCGATCATCAACGGCGGCGACAGCCACCACTGCGTGCCCCTGCAAGGCAGCGGCACGTTTGCGGTCGAAGCGGCGATCGGCACACTGGTACCTCGCGACGGCAAAGTCCTGGTGCTGATCAACGGCGCCTACGGCAAACGCCTGGCGAAAATCTGCGAAGTGCTCGGCCGTTCCTTCAGCACCTTCGAAACCGCCGAAGACGAGCCGACCACCGCCGCCGACGTCGACCGCCTGCTGCGTGCCGACGCCAGCATCACCCACGTCGCGCTGATTCACTGCGAAACCAGCACCGGGATCCTCAATCCGCTGCCGGAAATCGCCCACGTCATCGCGCAACACGGCAAACGCCTGATCATCGACGCCATGAGCTCCTTCGGCGCGCTGCCGATTGACGCGCAACAGGTGCCGTTCGACGCGCTGATCGCCGCCTCGGGCAAATGCCTGGAAGGTGTACCCGGAATGGGTTTCGTCTTCGCTCGCAAAGAAGCGCTGGCCAATGCCGCGGGTAACTCGCATTCCCTCGCGATGGACCTTTTCGATCAGCACACCTACATGGCCAAGACCGGCCAATGGCGCTTCACCCCGCCGACCCACGTGGTCGCCGCGCTGCACGAAGCCCTGCTGCAATACAACGAAGAAGGTGGTTTGCCCGCCCGGCATCAGCGCTACGCCAACAACTGCCAGGTGCTGCTCGATGACATGGCCAAATTGGGGCTGCGCAGCTTCCTGCCCGCCGCAATCCAGGCACCGATCATCGTCACCTTTCATGCACCGAAAGATCCGCGCTACCAGTTCAAGGAATTCTACGAACGCGTCAAGGCCAAGGGTTTCATCCTCTACCCCGGCAAATTGACCCAGGTCGAAACCTTTCGCGTCGGCTGCATCGGCCACGTCAACCAGGACGAGATGCACGCGGCCGTGGCGGCGATCGCCGAAGTACTGCGCGAGATGGAAGTGCTGGAAATCTGATTCACGACGACTTGTAGCAGCTGTCGAGCCCCAGCGAGGCTGCGTTCGGCTGCGAAGCAGTCGTAAACCCTGTCGACGCGTTTCACCTGAAACACCGAGGTGGATGGCTTTTACGACTGCTCCGCAGCCGAACGCAGCCTCGCAGGCTCGACAGCTGCTACACGGCTCTTCATTCCCCAAATACAGGATTTGAGACATGAACTACGCAAACCCAACCAAGCTGCAAGCCGCCATCCTCGACTGGGCCGGCACCGTGGTCGACTTCGGCTCTTTCGCCCCGACACAGATTTTTGTCGAAGCTTTCGCCGAGTTCGACGTCCAGGTTTCCATCGAAGAAGCCCGCGGCCCGATGGGCATGGGCAAGTGGGATCACATCCGCACCCTGTGCGATCAGCCGCAAGTGGCCGAACGTTATCGCAAGGTGTTCGGCCGTACGCCGACCGACGATGACGTCACGGCCATCTACAAACGCTTCATGCCGCTGCAAATCGAGAAAATCGCCGAGCACTCGGCGCTGATTCCGGGCGCTTTGGACACCATCGCCAATCTGCGCCAGCAAGGGATCAAGATCGGTTCCTGCTCCGGCTATCCAAAACAGGTCATGGACAAGGTGGTCGAACTGGCCGCCACCAACGGCTACGTCGCCGATCACGTGGTTGCCACCGACGAAGTGCCCAACGGCCGTCCATGGCCGGCCCAGGCGCTGGCCAACGTTATCGCGCTGGGCATCGATGATGTCGCGGCCTGCGTGAAGATCGACGACACCGTGCCGGGCATTCTCGAAGGTCGCCGTGCCGGCATGTGGACCGTGGCGCTGATTTGCTCGGGCAACGCGCTGGGTCTGGACTACGAAGGTTACCGCGCCCTCGGCAGCGACCAACTGGACAGCGAACGCAAGCGCATCCACGGGATGTTCGAAGGCTCGCGGCCGCACTACATGATCGACACCATCACCGATTTGCCGGAAGTGATCGCCGATATCAACCAGCGCCTGGCCAAGGGCGAGATGCCGCAAACCAACTGATTGCGCCTGTCGCCACATAAAAAAAGCGCCAGTTCCTGAACGGAAATGGCGCTTTTTTGTGGCCAACCACTTGATCCAGAGCATTGAACGCCCACATAGCCACAGGCAAATCCACCAAAGCGGATTACAGTTAAAGCACACCGTCGAACAAGAACGGTGGCTCGACCTGACCTGTGAGGAACACCGTATGCCCTGGAAGAACTCCGACTCACGCTACAGCACCGTATCGATCACGCTGCATTGGTTGATGCTGGTCCTGCTGGCGCTGGTTTACGCCTGTATCGAATTTCGCGGGATCTTTCCAAAAGGCAGTGGCGGGCGGACGCTGATCGTTGAATCGCACTTCATGCTCGGTCTGACAGTGTTCGTACTGGTGTGGTTGCGCTTGTTCGCGCGCAGCCTGGGCCCGGCTCCGCAGATCTTCCCGGCCTCGCCTCACTGGCAGACCGTGTTGGCCAAACTGATGCACTGGGCGCTGTACATCTTCATGATCGCCATGCCGATTCTGGGCTGGCTGGTCACCAGCGCAAAAGGTCACCAAGTGATGTTCTACGGCTTCGACCTGCCGCTGCTGATCGCGGAGGACAAGGCGTTGGCCAAGCAGATCGAGGGTTGGCATGAACTCGGCGGCACCATTGGATACTGGCTGATCGGCCTGCACGCCGTGGCGGGGATTTATCACCACTATGTGGTGGGCGATAACACCTTGCTGCGGATGATGCCCAAGCGCGGGTGAATCCAGCCGTTCACTGGAAACCCCGGCGGCCCTGCAAACCGCCGGTATGGATGAAGATCAGGCGCGAGCCTTTTTCGAATCTTCCCGCGTCTACTTGCTGCTTGAGCGCCAACAGGGCTTTGCCGGTGTACAGCGGTTCAAGGGGAATGCCGCTGGCCTGTTCGGTCTGATCGATGAATTCGAGCAACAGCGGATCGACTTTGGCAAAGCCGCCACGGCTGGCGTCGAACAATTCATAAGCGCGATTGTGTAAACCCGCCTCCTGCACAATTGATTCGACCTGCTGCGCCACCCCATGATCGTCGGGCACCGCCCGCGCGCCATACACCGGGTGTTCACCCGCCTCGGCCAGCACCAGACCGGCCAGGGTCGTGCCCGTTCCGCAGGCCAGCCACCAGCCGTCGTAGTCGCTCCAGCCCAGAGCGTTCAGTTGCTCGCTGGCCATTGTCCTCAGCTGCAGGCAGCCCTTGGCGCCCTGCAAACCGCCGCCACCTTCCGGCACCGGATGCAGATCGGGATACTGCGCCTGCCATGGCAGCCAGAAACCCGGCTCGTGCCGCGCTCGATAACCGCCATAACCCAGCCAATGTAATTGCATGCCAAACGCCTGCAAGTCTTTCACCGTCGGCGTTTCTTGCGGATGACCGCGCAGCAGGCCAACGGTGCGAAAACCAAAACGCTTACCCGCCGCCGCCAGTGCATGCAGATGATTGGAATGGGCACCGCCCAGACTGATGATGCCTTTGGCACCGATCTGGTCAGCGGCTTTCAGGTGCTCGATGAGTTTGAACCACTTGTTACCGCTGATCAGTGGGTCGATCTGGTCGAGGCGCAGGATTGCGACTTCGATGCCGGCTGAACTGAGCCAGTCGAGTTGCAGGGGTTGAAGCGGGGCTTGGGGTAGCCAGTCGTTGGGGGGGAGAAGCATCGATGCCGGCTCTGGGTGAAGAGCCAGCATCTTAACAGCCGCAGTGATCGTTCCCACGCTCTGCGTGGGAATGCCTCAACGGACGCTCCGCGTCCGCTTTAGGGGACGCGGAGCGTCCTGGGCTGCATTCCCACGCAGAGCGTGGGAACGATCCACGTCAGAGCTCAGCAGCCAACCGGGACCCTTGGTTGATCGCCCGCTTGGCATCCAGCTCTGCCGCCACATCCGCGCCGCCAATCAAATGCACGTTCTGCCCGGCCGCCACCAGACCCTCCTGCAATTCACGCAGCGGATCCTGACCGGCGCAGATCACGATGTTGTCCACCGGCAGCACTTGCGGCTCGCCGGTTTCGCCGATGCGAATGTGCAAACCTTCGTCGTCGATCTTCAGGTACTCGACGCTATTGAGCATCTGCACCTGCTTGTTTTTCAGACCGGTGCGGTGAATCCAGCCGGTCGTCTTGCCCAGGCCATCGCCGACCTTGGATTTCTTGCGTTGCAGCAGGAACACTTCACGCGCCGGTGCATGGGGTTCAGCCTTGATGCCGGCGACACCGCCGCGCGCTTCCAGATGCGTATCGATGCCCCACTCCTTCCAGAACGCCTCGCGATTCTGGCTGGTGGCCACGCCCTGGTGAACCAGGAACTCCGAGACATCGAATCCGATACCACCGGCGCCGATCACCGCGACGCGTTTGCCCACCGGTTTGCGCTCAAGGATCACGTCCAGGTAGCTCAGCACCTTGGCGTTCTCGACACCCGGAATCGCCGGAGTTCTTGGAGCAATGCCGGTGGCGAGAATGATCTCGTCGTAACCGCCTTCGACCAGCTGCGCGACGTCGACGCGGGTGTTCAGGCACACCTCGACATCGGTGGTCTGCAGTTTGCGGTTGAAATAACGCAGGGTTTCAAAGAACTCTTCCTTGCCCGGCACACGCTTGGCGATGTTGAACTGGCCGCCAATTTCGCTGGCCGAATCGAACAACGTCACCTGATGACCACGCTCAGCCGCCACCGTCGCTGCGGACAAACCCGCAGGACCGGCACCGACCACCGCGATTTTCTTGATCTGCTGCACCGGCAGGTAGTTGAGTTCGGTTTCATGACAGGCGCGCGGGTTTACCAGGCAACTGGTCAACTTGCCGCCGAAGGTGTGGTCCAGACAGGCCTGGTTGCAACCGATGCAGGTGTTGATTTCATCGGCACGACCTTCAGCGGCCTTGTTGACGAAGTCCGGGTCGGCGAGGAACGGCCGCGCCATGGAGACCATGTCGGCATCGCCTTCGGCCAGAATCTGCTCGGCCACTTCCGGGGTGTTGATACGGTTGGTGGTGATCAGCGGAATGCTCACCGAACCCCGCAGCTTGGCCGTGACTTTGCTGAACGCACCGCGCGGCACTTTGGTGGCGATGGTCGGGATCCGCGCTTCGTGCCAGCCGATGCCGGTGTTGATGATGGTCGCGCCGGCCTGCTCGATGGCCTTGGCCAGCGTCACGATTTCTTCCCAGCTGCTACCGCCTTCCACCAGATCAAGCATCGACAGGCGGAAGATAATAATGAAATTCGGGCCTACCGCTTCGCGCACCCGGCGGACGATTTCCACCGGCAGGCGCATGCGGTTTTCGTAGCTGCCGCCCCAACGGTCGGTGCGGTGGTTGGTGTGGGCGGCGAGGAACTGGTTAATGAAATAACCTTCGGAGCCCATGATCTCGACGCCGTCGTACTCGGCCTGTTGCGCCAGGGTCGAGCAGGTGACGAAATCGCTGATCTGCTTCTCGATGCCTTCCTCGTCCAGCTCTTTAGGCTTGAACGGGTTGATCGGCGCCTGAATGGCGCTCGGCGCGACCTGTTTCGGGCTGTAGGCATAACGCCCGGCGTGAAGGATCTGCATGCAGATCTTGCCGCCCGCCTCGTGCACCGCACGGGTGACGATGCGGTGCTTGAGCGCTTCTTCCTCGGTGGTCAGTTTGGCTGCGCCGGAGTACACCCCGCCCTCATCGTTCGGGCCAATACCACCGGTGACCATCAGGCCAACGCCGCCACGGGCACGTTCGGCGAAGTACGCCGCCATGCGCTCGAAACCGCCGGGCTTTTCCTCAAGACCGGTGTGCATCGAACCCATCAGGGTACGATTGCGCAGCGTGGTAAAACCCAGGTCCAGCGGGGCCAACAGGTGCGGGTAATGAGCGGCGGCCATCGGTAACTCCACATCGAGCGATCACGGAAAAAGTGCAGGAGCTCTTCGGCCCCCGTCAGTCATGTTGGACAGACTAAGAGTCGCGCCGCTGTCACTCAATGACCGTAACTGACAACTTATTGATCCAAATGTGCAGCGCCCCTTGGCAAGTGCCGGCATGCGCCCTACCCTAGTCGCGAATCCTGCACACGGCCATTGACTGTTTCCCCATGCGCAAACTTCTGTACCTGACTTTCTCCATGGCATTGATTGCCGCCCTTACGACCTACGCCATGTGGGCCGCGGACCGTCCGGTGGGTCATTACCTGTCGGACCTGCGCATCAACCTAGCGGTCGACCAAGGCACACCCGCCGATCGCGGCAACTTGCTGGGCATCCAGCCCGAACTGTTTCCCACCGACTATCAAAGCCCCGAGCGCTTGCACCGTAAGCTGGCGGCCTATTTGCAGAAGGCCCAGGACCAGGGCCTGCTGAACGAAAAAACCATCGTCGTCCTGCCCGAACATGTCGGCACCTGGTTGATGGTCAGCGGCGAGAAAGATGAGCTCTACCAGGCGACCACGCTCAAGGAAGCCATGAACTGGCTGGCGGTCAGTAACCCACTGAAGTTCGTCCGCGCACTGATCAGCGCCAAGGGCGACAAACGTCTGGACGACGCGCACCTGCGCATGAAGGCCAAAAGCATGGCCAAGGACTACCAGGCGCTGTTTGGTGGTCTGGCGAAAGAATTCCACGTGACGTTGGTGGCGGGCTCCATCGTGCTACCCGAGCCCAGCATCATCGACGGCACCCTGAAAATCGGTCGAGGCGCGTTGTACAACAGCAGCGTGGTGTTCGGCCGCGATGGCCTGCCGATCGGCCAACCCCAGCGCCAGATGCACCCGATTTTCGATGAACATGAAGTCATCGCCGCCAATGGCGAGCATACGCTCAACGTCGTCGACACCCCGGCCGGACGCCTGGGCGTGCTGATCGGCAGCGACAGCTGGTACCCGGACAATTACCGCAAGCTCGACGACCAAGGTGCGCAGTTCGTCGCAGTCCCGGCGTTTGTGGTCGGGCGCGGCACCTGGGACAAACCGTGGCGCGGTTACAAGGGGCTGTCGACGCCTGGCTCGGTCAGTCTCAAGGCCGGCGAACTCAGCGAAGGCCAGGCCTGGCATCGTCTGACACTCACCGCTCAACCGCCCAGCAGCCAGGCAATCGCCGGCATGAGCGTGTTCCTGCGCGGTCAGTTCTGGGATCAGGGCAGCGCCGGTCAAAGTTTTCTCAGCAGCAACGGGCAGCAGTTCGCCGACGGCAATGCCCGTGGCGCGCGTTTGCTGAACCTCTGGTTGTAACCGATGAAACCGTTACCGATGCGCCTCGGCGATCTGTCGGTGGGCTTTGTTCATAGCCTGGCCGACGCCGTGCGCAGCCACGGTGCAGACCCTCAGCCGTTGCTCGAACAATACGGCCTCGACGCGGCTCGCCTGAGCGAAGCGAGCGCCCGACTCTCGATCCCGCGCTACATGCGCCTGGGCCACAGCGCCATTCAACTGACCGACAACCCGGCACTTGGCTTGCGCATGGGTCAGCTCAGTCGCCTGAGCCAGGTCGGCCTTGCCGGGGTCACGGCCGCTCAGGCGCCAACAGTGCGAGAAGCCGCGCGGTGCCTGATTCGCTTCGAAGCCTTGTATGGCTCCAACTATCGCGGTCAATCGAGCTTTCACGAAGACGCCCAAGGTGCCTGGCTGCGGTTTTATTCCATCAGCCCTTACAACGCCTACAACCGCTTCGTGGTGGATTCGATCATCGCGGGCTGGTTGCAGCAATTGTCCAGCATAAGCCCTGCCCCGTTGCGGGCCGAACGTATCGAGATCGAGTTTGATGAGCCGGATTACCGCACGGCTTATGAGGTGTTGGGCGACTGCCCGATCCAGTTTGGCTGCGAGCACAATCAACTGCGCTTGAGCCTTGCCAGCCTCGCCCAGCGCAACCCGGAACACTGCCCGAGCACCTGGCGACACTTGCTGCAACTGTGTGAGCGGGAACTGGAGCAACTGACACGCACCCGCAGCCTGCGTGAACGCATCACTCAGTTACTGGGGCCATTGCTCAATGGTGGCCGGGAACCCGACCTGGAAGAAGTGGCGGCACGCCTGAAGCTGCCAACCTGGACCTTGCGCCGCAAACTCGCCGAGGAAGGCACGCAATTTCGCGCGATCCTCAATGACACGCGTCGCGACCTGGCCATGACCTACATCCGCGATACCGAACTGGCGTTCGGAGAAATCGCCTATCTGCTGGGCTTTGCCTCAGCCGAAGCCTTTCAACGGGCCTTCAAACGCTGGAGCGGCCAGACTCCCGGCGAGTTTCGCCGCAGTCATCGCCAATCCGCTTGACGCTTACAGCTCGGTAGCGTCTTCGGCCGGTTCCAGTGGGTCCAGTTCAAACGCCTGATACTCGAGCAGCTCTTCTTGATAATCGTCCATTTCGAATCCCCCACAGCTCGTTGAAAAAAACGCCTGAATAAATGACCAGCGCCCCGAGCATAAAGTGCCCACGTGAAAGAAAAATGACGCAGGCACGCCGCTCAGCAGCTACTTGATAAAACGTAGCAGGCCGTCAGGAATTTATCGGAGGATTTTTTCGATACAGGCCGTAGGACAACGGCCTGGGTTGACGCGGATCAATTTAAAAGCCGCTTCGGGATCGGTGTCGTCTGACCCGATCCCGCAGCGTCAGAGCACGATTACTGGCCTGATACAGGAATGGCCGAAATAGGCTCGGTGGGTGGAGGCAGGCTTGATTGGGGCGGCGGAGTGACCGTTTCCGTGGTCGATGCCGGCTCGGCATTCTCGGCCGGAGCAATCGGAGCGGCTTCAGGCGGCGGTGCAATCGGCTCAGAGGCTGCTGGAGCAGCTTCAGCGGGTGCCGGCGCGGGTTCTGCCGCAGGTGCCGGGGTCGGCGCCAACGGAGCCGGTGCGGCCTTGGCTTCAGGCACGCCGAGATCGGGTTTCGGCTTATCCTTGATGTGCGCGGCCTTTTTCGCTTCCGGCGGCAGGAACAACTCGACCAGGGTGAAGAAACGCTCGTAGAACTTGGGCGACGATACGGTTTCGCTGGCGACCTTGACCATCGAGTCGTCGGACGAGCCGATCGGCATCGAAACAGAACCCAGCACGCCTACACCAACGCTGGCGGAGTTGTTGGTCTTCTTCAGCGCATATCGGTCTTGCAGGGCGTTGGCGAACATCGTCGCGTGGCGCCCTTCACTGCCATCATCGGCGCAAACCACACTGAAGCTGATCTCCATGTGGGTCTCGCCGGTCTGCTGGAAGCTTTTGTGTCCGCTGACCAGTTTCGGGTCGGAGCTGGTGATGATGTAGCCCTGGCTGAGCAACGCCCGACGGGCGGCTTCGCACGTCTGCGCATCAGTCACCGGGTAGCTGCGCGAAAACGTTCCGGAGTCATCGAAGTTCTCATGCTCGTAGATAGGGGCTTTCTTCGACGAGCAGCCGGCCGCGGCGGCCAGCACCAACGCCAGCCCTGCAACACGCATGGGAAATGATTTAAACATTGAACATCCTGAGGAAAACGGTCCGGGGCGTATTGTGCAACAGATCGATGCTTAGCGGAGTATCGATTAGTGTCTTAAAACAGTTACAAGTCTACTGACTGTCATTTACAGGAAAAAGTCGCGCGGTAAATACCTCAGGCGACGGGTAACCCGCGCTGCTTTCGTTTCACCCATAAAAAACCCCAGCCTTTCGGCCGGGGTCTTTGTGTAGCGCAAAACTCAGTCAGGCATCAGAAGCGTTTGATCTCAGCCTGGCTTTCCAGCAGTTTGCGGTAGGCCGCAAAGTCTTGCTGGCCAATGCGCGAAGCGAGGAAGCGACGGTATTGAGCCTTCTCTTCTTCGGTCGGCGCAGCAGCTTCGTTCACGCCGTTCAGACGCACAATCACCAGGCTACCATCGGCCAGGGTCACGCTGCTGAAGGTCGGCTTGTCCTTGGCGACAGGCTTGGGCATGCGAAACAGCGCCTGCAGCACGGTTGGGTCAACCCCTTCCTGGCCACGAGTGGCTGCCTGGGTCACTTTCCAGCTCTGACCGTCGATCGCCTTGTCCAGCGGAGTCTTGCCATCACGCAGGCTGACAATCAGCTCTTCAGCCTTGGTCTTGGCGGCAGCACTGGCGTGCTCCTTGGTCAATTGCACGCGAATGCTGGCAGCAACGCTTTCCAGCGGCAGTTGCGCAGGCTTCAGGTGCTCCTTGGCGCGCAACACGATCACGGTTTCCGGATCGAGCTCGATAGCGGTGCTGTTGGCACCCTCATCCAGCACTTCAGGGCTGAACGCAGCAGCGATCACGGCACGGTTGGCCGCAACACCTTCGCCACCTTCACGGCCGAACGGTTTGGACGTTTGAACAGTGAGCTTCAGGTCCTGCGCCGGCTGAGCCAGATCGGAGGCTTCGAACGACGAGTCTTCCAGTTGCTTGGTCGCCTCGACGAAACGCTGCTCGACCTGCTGGGTTTTCAGCTCACGGGTCAGCTTGTCTTTCAGGCTGGCGAGCGTCGGCACTTCAGGCGCTTCGACACCCAACAGCTTGATCAGGTGAAAACCGAAGTCGGTGCGGACCGGTGCCGAGACCTGATCCTTGGCCAACGCATACAGCGCGGTTTCGAAGGCTGGATCGTAGACGCCAGGACCGGCATAGCCGAGGTCACCGCCGTTGTTCGCCGAACCAGGGTCCTGGGAGAACTCCTTGGCCAGAGCTTCGAACTTCTCGCCTTTTGCCAGACGCGCCTGGATCTCTTCGATCTTGACCTTGGCTTGTGCTTCGGTCGCCTTGTCGTTCACTTCGATCAGAATATGCGCGGCCCGGCGTTGTTCCGACAGGTTCGCGGTTTCTTTCTGATACGCCGCTTGCAGGTCTTCGTCCTTGACGCTGACCTGATCAAAGAAGGAAGCCTTCTTCAACTCCAGGTAATCAATGACCACCTGATCCGGCGTCATGAATTCCTTGGCGTGTTCGTCGTAGTAGGCTTTGACTTCATCGTCGGTCAGCTTCACAGCCGCCGGGTCAGCCGTGACGTTCAGCGAAGCGAAATCGCGGGTCTGTTTTTCCAGACGGGCGAATGCCAGAACCTGTGCGTCGGTGACGAAACCGCTACCTGCCAGACCAGCACGCAGCTGACCGATCAGCATTTCCTGAGCCAGCATCTGGCGGAATTGCATGCGGCTGTAGCCGAGTTGGCGAATAACCTGGTCGAAACGCTCAGGGCTGAACTTGCCATCAACCTGGAATTCAGGCGTCAGCAGGATCACCTGGTCCAAAGCAGCTTCAGAAAAAGCGAACTTCGAGTCTTCTGCACCTTGCAGCAGCAGCTTGCGGTCGATCAGACCTTTGAGGGCCGATTCGCGCAGCATTTTTTCATCGAGCAAGGAAGCATCGAAATCCTTGCCCAGCTGTTGCATGAGCTGACGGCGTTGCATATCAACCGCCTGGTTCAGCTCGTTTTGACTGATTTCTTCACCATTGACCTTGGCCGCATCCTGGCTGTTGGTCGTCGCCTGGAAAATGGCCTCGATACCGGTGAAAGCCATCAGTACAACGATGATCCCGATAATGGTCTTGGCAATCCAGCCTTGTGAATTGTCCCTGATATTCTGCAGCATGCGTCCCCCAGAAACGGTTGAACTTCAAAATTAGGCAACCGTGGAGCGTGGGTAGAATCCGGATAGAAGAAAGGCGCATCCGAGGATGCGCCTTCTCGTAACTGGCGGAGCGGACCGATGACTCGAACTTGCGAGCCTCGGTGTCTCGGATCGGCGACTCGCCGACTGGACTACCGCTCCGCTGCCAGGTCAGGCATGACCCCGACCCGGATAGGCAAAAACCTGAATCGAACTTAGTTGACAGCTTCTTTCAGTGCTTTACCGGCTTTGAAACCTGGTTTTTTAGCAGCTGCGATTTCCAGCGTCTTACCGGTCTGTGGGTTACGACCAATGCGAGCTGGACGATCAGTTACGGAGAAAGTACCGAAACCAACCAGAACAACAGAGTCGCCAGCCTTGAGAGCGCCAGTGACGGATTCGATTACAGCGTCCAGCGCACGGCCAGCAGCAGCTTTCGGGATATCAGCGGATGCAGCGATAGCATCAATCAGTTCCGACTTGTTCACTCTAAGTCCCCTTATATCTATCTGAGTATGATTCTAAGTTTTTTGGTGAAAGCAAAAACGAGTGCTGAATGGCCTACAGACACTTAAGAGCCGCTTTATAACAAGGGCTCTAAAAAGCTGTCAACAAGCCACCCAGGCAAATGCGTACTAATGCGTGCTAATTCTTTCCTTAGAGTCAGACTCGCGTTTTTCATCCTTTGCAACTATCTCTGGAGCTACATCTGGCAAGGGCTCCGGCGCGTATTGCAGCGCAATTTGCAGGACCTCGTCAATCCATTTAACCGGTTTAATCTGCAGATCTTGCTTGATATTGTCAGGAATTTCCTTCAGATCGCGTACGTTCTCTTCAGGAATGATCACGGTCTTGATTCCGCCACGGTGAGCAGCGAGCAGTTTTTCTTTCAAACCGCCAATCGCCAGCACCTGACCACGCAGCGTAATTTCGCCAGTCATCGCAACGTCCGCACGCACAGGGATCCCGGTCAATGCCGACACCAGAGCCGTGCACATGCCCACACCGGCGCTAGGGCCGTCCTTCGGGGTCGCCCCTTCCGGCATATGGATGTGCGTGTCGCGCTTCTCATGGAAGTCCAGGGGAATCCCCAGGCTCTTCGCGCGACTGCGAACAACAGTCAGGGCCGCCGTGATCGATTCGACCATGACGTCACCCAAGGAACCGGTCTTGATCAACTGGCCTTTACCCGGTACGACTGCGGCTTCGATGGTCAGCAATTCGCCGCCCACTTGAGTCCACGCCAGCCCGGTCACCTGACCGATCTGATCCTGCGATTCGGCCAGACCGTAGCGGAATTTGCGCACGCCCAGGAAGTGCTCCAGCATCTCGGCAGTGACCTTCACCGAGAAGCGTTTTTCCATTGCATGCTCTTTGACCGCCTTGCGGCAAACCTTGGCAATCTGGCGCTCCAACCCACGCACGCCGGCTTCGCGGGTGTAGTAGCGGATGATGTCGCGGATCGCTTCGGCGTCGAATTCCAGCTCGCCTTTTTTCAAACCATTGGCAGTAATCTGCTTTGGCGAAAGGTATTTGACGGCGATGTTGATCTTTTCGTCTTCGGTGTAACCCGGCAGGCGAATCACTTCCATCCGGTCCAGCAGGGCTGGTGGAATGTTCATGGAGTTCGAGGTGCAAAGGAACATCACATCGGACAAGTCGTAGTCGACTTCCAGATAGTGATCGTTGAAGTTGTGGTTCTGCTCAGGATCGAGCACTTCCAGCAACGCCGACGCCGGATCGCCACGCATGTCGCTGCCCATTTTGTCGATTTCATCGAGCAGGAACAGCGGGTTGCGGACGCCCACTTTTGTCATCTTTTGAATCAATCTTCCTGGCATCGAACCGATATAAGTACGGCGATGACCACGAATTTCCGCTTCATCACGCACACCGCCGAGGGCCATGCGCACGAATTTGCGGTTGGTGGCGTGAGCAATCGACTCCGCCAGAGAGGTTTTACCCACCCCTGGAGGACCGACCAGGCACAACACCGGACCACGAATTTTCTTCACGCGTTTTTGCACGGCGAGGTATTCGAGGATCCGCTCTTTGACTTCTTCCAGACCATAGTGGTCTGCATCGAGAATGTCTTCAGCGCGCGCCAGATCCAGACGCACTTTGCTCTGCGCCTTCCACGGCACCTGAACCAGCCAGTCAATATACGAGCGCACCACGGTCGCTTCCGCAGACATTGGCGACATTTGTTTTAACTTGTTCAGTTCACCCTGGGCTTTGGCCAAGGCGTCTTTCGGCAGACCGGCGGCATCGATGCGCTTTTTCAGCTCTTCGATTTCGTTGTGGCCTTCGTCGCTGTCGCCGAGCTCTTTCTGAATGGCCTTCATCTGCTCATTCAGGTAGTACTCGCGCTGGCTGCGCTCCATTTGTTTTTTGACGCGACCGCGAATGCGTTTTTCGACTTGCAGCAGGTCGATCTCGGCATCCAGCAACGCCAGAACGTGCTCGACCCGGGCCGACAAATCAATGATTTCGAGGATTTCCTGCTTCTGCTCGATCTTCAAGGCCATGTGCGCGGCCATGGTGTCGACCAGGCGGCCTGGCTCGTCGATGCTGTTGAGCGACGACAGGACCTCAGCGGGGACTTTCTTGCCCAGCTGTACGTATTGTTCGAACTGAGCCAGCAGGCTGCGGACGAACACTTCCGACTCGCGCTCTGGCGCGTCGACTTCGTCGATCAATGAAACTTCGGCACGGCAGTGGCCGTCCACTTCGCTGAAACGCTCAACGGCGCCCCGCTGCTCACCTTCGACCAAAACCTTGACCGTGCCGTCCGGCAGCTTGAGCAGCTGCAGAACGGTAGCAATGGTACCTACGCGATAAAGTGCATCTTCACCGGGATCGTCGTCAGCAGGGTTTCTCTGAGCCAGCAGAAGGATCTGCTTGTCGCCCGTCATCGCTGCCTCGAGGGCTTCGATGGATTTCTCGCGCCCCACGAACAGCGGGATAACCATGTGCGGATAAACCACAACATCACGCAATGGCAGGAGAGGCAATTCGATGGTTGTCTTCATGATTTCGCCTCTACGGCGGCCATAAGGCCGTAAACAGATGGAAGTGAGCTTGAAACCAAGATGGGGGCTACCTTCAAAAAAAACAAGCTTAAAGAAGGTGTTAAAACGCGCAAAAAGCAAAGGGGCCCGAAGGCCCCTTCTTTAATCCAGCAGCGTGACGCTTAGGCGTCTGGCGCTGCCTTGGCAGCCGGCTCACTGTTTTCGTAGATATACAGTGGCTTGGACTTGCCTTCTATAACGCTTTCGTCGATCACTACTTTACTCACCTCGGACTGCGAGGGGATTTCATACATAGTGTCGAGCAATACACCTTCGAGAATCGAACGCAGTCCACGGGCACCGGTTTTGCGTTCCAGGGCACGTTTGGCGACCGATTTCAGAGCGTCGGCCCGGAATTCCAGGTCTACACCTTCCATCTCGAACAGCTTGGCATACTGTTTGGTCAGAGCATTTTTCGGCTCGGTGAGAATCTGCATCAGCGCAGCCTCATCAAGCTCGTCCAGCGTGGCAAGTACCGGCAGACGACCGACGAATTCCGGAATCAGACCGAACTTGACCAGATCGTCAGGCTCGACTTCACGCAGGGACTCACCGACTTTCTTGCCTTCTTCCTTGCTGCGCACTTCCGCGTTGAAACCGATGCCGCCCTTGGTGGAACGGTTTTGAATAACCTTTTCCAGACCGGAGAACGCACCACCGCAGATGAACAGGATGTTACGGGTGTCGACCTGAAGGAATTCCTGCTGCGGATGCTTGCGACCACCTTGTGGCGGAACGGAAGCGACCGTGCCTTCGATCAACTTGAGCAGGGCCTGCTGCACGCCTTCACCGGAAACGTCCCGGGTGATCGACGGGTTGTCAGATTTGCGCGAGATCTTGTCGATCTCATCGATGTAGACAATGCCCATTTGGGCCTTTTCTACGTCGTAATCGCACTTCTGCAGCAGCTTCTGAATGATGTTTTCGACATCTTCACCCACGTAACCTGCCTCGGTGAGGGTGGTTGCGTCGGCGATGGTGAACGGAACGTTCAGCAAGCGGGCCAGTGTTTCGGCAAGCAGGGTTTTACCCGAGCCTGTCGGGCCGATCAGCAAGATGTTGCTCTTGCCGAGTTCGACATCGTCATTCTTTTTGTCACGCTGGTTCAGGCGCTTGTAGTGGTTGTACACCGCTACGGCCAGAACCTTTTTCGCACGCTCCTGACCAATCACGTACTGATCAAGGATGCCGCTGATTTCTTTAGGCGAAGGCAATTTATGCGCGCTGCTTTCGGCCTGGGCTTCCTGCACCTCCTCACGGATGATGTCATTGCACAGGTCGACGCACTCGTCGCAGATAAAGACCGAGGGACCGGCAATCAATTTGCGCACTTCATGCTGGCTTTTGCCACAGAAGGAGCAATAGAGCAGCTTGCCGTTGTCCTCGCCGTTGCGGGTGTCAGTCATTCGTTCGATCCAAATCCGATAGGCTTGCAACACAAGATGAAGGCTATTGCAGGCTTTTTCAAGCCCGCTGGTGATCGGACGCGCCGACCAACCTTATTTTGAGCTGCTTAATTTAAGCGGGGCGCTGGCTGATCACTTCATCGATCAACCCGTATTCACGCGCTGCTTCTGCACTCATGAAATTATCGCGGTTGGTATCGCGCTCGATTTCTTCAAGAGTGTGCCCGCTATGCTTGGCCATCAGCGTGTTGAGACGCTCACGAATGAAGAGGATTTCCTTGGCATGGATTTCGATATCCGAAGCCTGGCCCTGGAAACCGCCCAGTGGCTGGTGAATCATCACACGCGAGTTCGGCAGGCAGTAACGCTTGCCAGGAGCACCGGCCGTCAATAGAAACGCACCCATGCTGCACGCTTGACCGATACAGGTGGTCGACACGTTTGGCTTGATGAACTGCATGGTGTCATAGATCGACATGCCCGCCGTCACCGAACCGCCCGGGGAGTTGATATAGAGATGGATGTCCTTGTCCGGGTTTTCCGCTTCAAGGAACAGCAGTTGCGCACAGATCAGGTTGGCCATGTAGTCCTCTACCGGACCAACCAGAAAGATCACTCGCTCCTTGAGAAGGCGCGAGTAGATGTCATAGGCGCGCTCACCACGAGCAGACTGCTCGACAACCATCGGGACCAGGCCGCCTGCGGCCTGGATATCAGAGTTCTGCTGAATATACGAATTACGGAACATGCTCTGCAGTCACTCCCAAATAGTTATGTCTTGAATACGCATAAGCCAGCACGAAGGCTGGCTTATGGTGTGTACTTCTTACCGCAAAAACGATCAGTCGGCTTGTGGAGCTTCTACCGGCTTGACTGCTTCTTCGTAAGAGACCGATTTGTCGGTCACGCTAGCTTTCTGCAGAACAGTATCCACAACTTGTTCTTCCAGCACAACCGAACGGACTTCGTTCAGTTGCTGGTCGTTCTTGTAGTACCAAGACACAACCTGCTCAGGCTCCTGGTAAGCCGAAGCCATTTCCTGAATCATTTCACGAACGCGGGCTTCGTCAGGCTTGAGGTCGAATTGCTTGACCACTTCAGCCACGATCAGACCCAGCACAACGCGGCGCTTGGCTTGCTCTTCGAACAGCTCGGCCGGCAGTTGCTCAGGCTTGATGTTGCCACCGAACTGCTGAACAGCCTGCACGCGCAGACGGTCAACTTCGTTGGACAGCAGAGCCTTAGGCACTTCGATCGGGTTGGTGGCCAGCAGACCGTCCATTACCTGATTCTTGACCTTGGATTTGATCGCCTGACGCAGTTCACGCTCCATGTTCTTGCGAACTTCGGTGCGGAAGCCTTCCAGACCAGTTTCCTTGATGCCGAATTGAGCGAAGAATTCTTCGGTCAGTTCTGGCAGTTTTGGCTCGGAAACAGTGTTCACGGTCACGGTGAACTCAGCGGTTTTGCCTGCCAGGTCGAGGTTCTGATAGTCCTCTGGGAAGGTCAGGTTCAGAACGCGCTCTTCGCCGGCTTTAGCGCCAACCAGACCATCTTCAAAACCAGGGATCATGCGGCCGGAACCCAGAACCAGCTGAGTACCTTTGGCGGAACCGCCAGCGAACACTTCACCGTCGACCTTGCCAACGAAATCGATGTTCAACTGGTCTTCGTTTTGAGCAGCGCGATCGGCTACTTCGAAACGGGTGTTCTGCTTGCGCAGCACTTCCAGCATTTTGTCCAGATCGGCATCAGCCACGTCGGCGCTCAGGCGCTCAACTGCGATACCTTCGAAACCGGCAACGGTGAACTCAGGGAACACTTCGAAAATCGCGACGTATTCCAGGTCTTTGCCAGCTTCCAGCGATTTCGGCTCGATCGAAGGAGCGCCAGCCGGGTTCAGCTTCTGCTCTACAACAGCTTCGTAGAAAGAAGACTGGATCACGTCGCCAACAGCTTCCTGACGTGCATCAGCACCGAAACGGCGCTTGATTTCACTCATCGGCACTTTGCCTGGACGGAAGCCAGCAATCTTGGCCTTTTGGGCAGTCTGCTGCAGACGCTTGTTGACCTGAGTCTCGATGCGCTCAGCCGGCACGGTGATGCTCATGCGGCGCTCAAGAGCAGAAGTATTTTCAACAGAAACTTGCATGGATATTCCTCGTTGCACAGACGTTAGCCGGCCGTTTCCGACCCCAGAATCAAGGGCATGCATTCTAGTGGGTCAAACTCAAGAAGTCACCCTACTGAAAACGGGTAAAAAAGCAGCAGGCAATTTATAGGCGGGGACAAACGGTTGTGCCTCGCCCTGTTAGCAAATACAGCCAATCATGCCAGGGCTCTGCACCAATCCTTCTATATATAGAAGGCATCGGCAATCCATCCCTGACAGTCGACCCCACAAGGGGACCAACGGGCGAATCAGCATCATCGAGAAACATAAATCCGACGATCCGAGCCACCCTCTCGACCCAGAACCTGCGGCCGCTTTGAAAATTCAGACTTCTAAAACAAAAAAGGCGCAGCCCTTTTCAGGTGCTGCGCCGTTTTCTGCTATTAAATAGCTACTTGTAATGGTGCGGACGGAGAGACTCGAACTCTCACACCTTGCGGCGCTGGAACCTAAATCCAGTGTGTCTACCAATTCCACCACATCCGCATCAAGCTTTTAAAGCAAAGGCGCCAGACTGTTAATCTGGCGCCTTTCTAAATATGGGGTGGACGAAGGGGATCGAACCCTCGACAACGGGAGTCACAATCCCGTGCTCTACCAACTGAGCTACGCCCACCATATTGCCATGTTGCGTTACTTGTGCCAAAGCTGCCTAATGGCGCACCCGGCAGGACTCGAACCTGCGACCATCCGCTTAGAAGGCGGATGCTCTATCCAGCTGAGCTACGGGCGCCTTGTTAATCTGTATTCTTGGACGATTACAAACTAAGTGCTTTCAGTCTCACCGAATTAAACATCAACTCTGCTCGACCTTCTTAACCAGTGCTAGGCTGTGCCCGACAAGTGCGACGAATGTTATAGGTGACCCTGAAGGTCGTCAACTCTTTTTTAAAAAAAATTCATTTAATTAAAGGGGTTAGGGGAATTTGCAGACCAAGCGCCTTTGCCCTCACCTCATGACATGCGAGAATGCGTTCTCTTTTTTTCCCCTCTCGATGGTTAATCACGCGCAATGACTGCACAACTAATCGACGGCAAATCGATCGCCGCCAGCCTGCGCCAGCAGATCGCCAAACGCGTCAACGAGCGTCGCCAGCAAGGTCTGCGCACGCCCGGCCTCGCGGTGATCCTGGTCGGCAGCGATCCTGCCTCTCAGGTTTATGTCTCGCACAAGCGTAAAGACTGTGAAGAGGTCGGCTTCATTTCCCAAGCCTACGACCTGCCTTCCGAAACCACTCAAGAAGCGCTGACCGATCTGATCGATCGCCTGAACGACGACCCGGCGATTGATGGCGTTCTGCTTCAGCTTCCTCTACCTGAACACCTGGACGCCTCCAAATTGCTGGAGCGCATTCGTCCAGACAAGGACGTCGACGGTTTCCACCCTTATAACGTCGGCCGTCTGGCCCAGCGTATTCCGCTGCTGCGTCCGTGCACGCCTAAAGGCATCATGACGTTGCTGGAAAGCACCGGTGTCGATCTCTACGGGATGGACGCAGTGGTTGTCGGGGCTTCCAACATTGTTGGCCGCCCGATGGCGATGGAATTGCTGCTGGCCGGCTGCACCGTGACCGTCACCCACCGCTTCACCAAGGATCTGGCAGGCCACGTCGGTCGCGCCGATCTGGTGGTGGTCGCCGCCGGCAAGCCGGGCCTGGTAAAGGGTGAGTGGATCAAGGAAGGCGCGATCGTGATCGACGTCGGCATCAACCGCCAGGAAGACGGCAAACTGGTCGGTGACGTGATCTACGACACCGCCCTGCCCCGCGCCGGCTGGATCACTCCAGTCCCGGGTGGCGTTGGCCCGATGACCCGCGCTTGCCTGCTGGAAAACACGCTGTACGCAGCCGAAACACTGCACAGCTGATTCCACCGGCTACGCCGAACAAACAAGAAACCCCGCCGCTGGTGGGGTTTCTCGTTTTCAGCCATGGAACAAGTAATACCCCTGAAGGACTGCCAGACAGAGCAACGGCGAAAACCTTAAATCGTCCTAGACTGATTATCGAAACATCCCATAAACCGTAGACGCGAATCGGGAGGTACGCGCGACGCTGAAAAGGCATCATCCATGAACCCCCGCGGCCTGACTCAACATCGCTTTTTCGTTTTCACTGGAAAACTCGCCGGCCTGCTTTACAGCCTCTTCTGTTACCTGTGTTTTCTGCTCACCGCGCTTTACCTGACGGGTTTTCTCTCAGGCATCGGAGTGCCCAAAGACATTAACTCCGGCTCCAGCCTCGACTGGCCCGTGGCTGCCCTCGTCGACACCTTGCTGATTACGCTGTTTGCCGTACAGCACAGCGGCATGGCGCGAAAACGCTTCAAGCGCTGGTGGACCCGGTTCGTCCCGCCCCCCATCGAGCGCGCGACCTACGTATTGTCGACGTGCCTGCCGCTCGCGCTGCTGTTCTGGCTATGGCAACCCATGGAAACGTCCATCTGGCGCGTAACGTCTGTATGGAGCCACGGATTACTCATGGCTTTATTCTGGCTGGGCCTGGGGCTGGTCGTGCTCGCGACGTTCCTGATCAGCCATTTCGAACTGTTCGGCATAAAGCAGGCACTCAACGCCTTTTACCCCGCCAGACCCGAGAACCCCGCCTTTAAAACCCCTTTACTCTACAAGCTGGTTCGCCACCCGATGTACTTGGGGTTTGTGATGGTGTTCTGGGCGACACCCGACATGACAGCCGGACATCTACTGTTTGCGCTGCTCAACACTCTCTACATCCTGATTGGGGTGCATTTTGAAGAGAAAGATCTGGTGGGTCTGTTTGGGGAGCAATACCGACGCTATCAGCAGAACGTCGCAATGCTGGTGCCTCTGACCAAACGCAAACCCAACCCACGGCGCAACGATCAAAAGTAAGTCAATCCGGCGCCTGCTCACCAAGGGCAGACATCAAAAACATTAAATTTTTTTTCATATAATGCTCTCGCCATACGGGCGCCTAGCGCTTTCGTGGCTCATACTCCTAAAATGCGTCGTTTTTAAGAAACAGCCCGTAACAAAACGGCATATCCACCCTTATGAGTTCGCCAGCGTGAAAATCCGTCTTTCCATCCTGAGCCTTTTTTTTGCATTTACAGGGACTTTCACCACGCCAATGGTCAACGCTGCCGACACCACTTCGGCGCCCCGCGACACCTCACAACTCAAGATCGCGTCCGGCAGCGCATTGCTGCTGGATATGCAGACCAACAAAGTCATCTATGCCAGTAACCCTGACGTGGTAGTGCCGATCGCTTCCGTCAGCAAACTGATGGCTGGCCTGATCGTCGTCGAAGCCAATCAGAACATGGACGAATACCTTTCCATCAACATCAGCGACACGCCGGAAATGAAAGGCGTGTTTTCCCGAGTCAAACTCAAAAGCGAATTGCCGCGCCGGGAAATGCTGCTGATTGCCCTGATGTCCTCGGAAAACCGCGCTGCCGCGAGCCTTGCCCATCACTACCGTGGCGGCTATGTTGCGTTCATTGCAGCGATGAATGCCAAAGCCAAGGCACTGGGCATGACCAGCACCCACTTCGTCGAACCGACCGGTCTCTCCCCTCGCAACGTGTCCACCGCCCGCGACCTGAGCAAACTGTTGATCGCCGCGCACAAGTATCCACTATTGACTGAGCTGAGCACGACCAAGGAAAAAACCGTCTCGTTCCGTAAACCCAATTACAGCCTGGGTTTCCGTAATACCGACCATCTGGTCAGGAAGCCGAACTGGGACATCAAACTGACGAAAACCGGCTTCACCAACGAGGCCGGTCACTGCCTGGTGCTGGTCACCAGCATGGGCAATCGCCAGGTTGCGCTGGTCATCCTCGACGCCTTTGGCAAGTACACGCACTTTGCCGATGCCAGTCGCATTCGCAGCTGGGTGGAAACCGGCAAGGGCACGAACGTGCCGTCTGTAGCCTTGCAGTACAAATCCGACAAGAACCTCAAGCATCGTCAAAGCGGCGTGGTTGAAGCGTCGAAATAACTAAACGACAGATAAAAGAAAGCCCCGAATATTCGGGGCTTTTTTCGTCCGGCGTCAGTCATTGGGCAGCGGCATCTGGTCGTCATCTGGAATGCCGTCCCCGGCACTCGGATCTCTCGTGCCGTGGGGATGTTCCGTTGGCACTACCATCGGACGCGCCAAGGGATCCCTTAACGGATCGTTCGGATCCATCACGGGGTCGATGTCCTTTTCAGGGGTGGTTGGAACGCTGTCCGGACGCTTGTCGTTGAAACTCGAATCGGTAGACATACGCACCTCACTCAGGCTCAGGGTTTCAGATCGGCGAGTGGATCGTAAGGCTTCGCGGGAGCCTTGGGATTGTCGCCCGGCTTCACATCCCTGGGCGCCTTGGCAGGTCCGATGGGGTCGACCTGAGGATCGGCGAGGTCCGGCGAATCGGGATCGAAGCCCAACTCATCACCCGAAGAATGCTCAGACGAGTGCGGGCCGACGGGGGTAGTGGAATGTGCCATGGGCGCCTCCTTTGAGTCTGACCCGGAGAAATCCGGGCCCTACTTCTTTAGAGGTCGGCAAAGTGCAAGGGTGCCCGACAGATGACGAACGGACTTATTGCGCGTTCAGCGCTTTCTTCGCCCTGGCGGCCGCCTGCTCCTGACCTGCCTGGGCAAGGTCGCTCGCTGCCTTGAGCCATCGTTGTTGATCGACATTGGCCGGCAGTTGATTCGGTTTCTGGATCAGCACGGCCCAGCCACCGGCATCCTTGAGCGCCGATTCAAACGAACCGAAGCCCATCAACTCCCGACGATTCATGCCCGAGCGCAGCAGCACTGTCTGCTTCTGACGGTTGTACCCGGCAAGAATGGCGTAACGCGGTTCAGCCCAGAACGCAGAGCCTTCCGTGAAACGCACCATTACCGGGTAACCGGCCGCCACCTGAGTCAACAGTGCAGGCAGATTGCTGTCGAGGGGATAGACGACCATGCCGTACTCGCGAGCGAGGTTCTGCATGTTCTGCTGCAACTGGGCTTCGGCACCCGGCAAATGCAACGGTTTTTCGAGCAACCCCGGGGTAATCACAATGCCTTGCTGGGACAACATGCTGGCCAGCACTTGCGGCCCACTCTGATTCGCCACGCCACGGTAGAAGGTGCCACTGAGCTCTACTCGCTCCGGCAGACGCTTGATTTCAGGCGCCACACTCCCCGCGCAGCCAGCCAGACCTGCAACACAGCCAACGACCAGCACTAACGATCGAATTCGAGAAAATACCCGCACCATCATCACTCTCTTGATTTAGACGCCAGGCATTCGCGCTTCCGGCTTGGCCGTCGATCATAGGACGCCGCGCGGCAGCGGTATAGCCTTAACCGGCAGATGATGGCATTCGATAGAGCGAACTGATTGGTGACAGCCGACCTTTGGTCAATAGTCTGAAACACAGCAGCGACTAGACTGTCATGTGCAAAGAGTGTGTGCCCGCAGCAGGGCGAAGAGGAGGCACTGATGAGCCTGACAATGACCATTGTGATGTTGATTTCTGGCTGGCTGGCCGTTGCCGCCGCCATGTTATGGGGAGTCCTGCGTATTACCCGTCGGCACCATCATCCGGCTCAGTCGACGCCGGTGGCGAAACCCGATAAAACCGCTGAGCAGCACGCTACCGCGCACTGACCGACACCCTTATGTACCCAAACAAAAACGGCCGCCTGGCTCTTTCGAGCGCAGGCGGCCGTTTCGTTTAACGCAGGTTAAGCTTCAGCGGCTAAACGCTTCTGCTTCGCCCGTCGCGACATCATGTTCAAACCCTCGATCGTTGCCGAGAACGCCATGGCCGCATACACGTAGCCTTTCGGTACATGGGCTCCGAAGCCTTCGGCGATCAGCGTCATGCCGATCATGATCAGGAAGCCCAGCGCCAGCATCACCACCGTCGGGTTGTCGTTGATGAACTTGGCCAGAGGATCAGCCGCCAGCAACATCACCAGTACCGACACCACCACCGCGATGATCATGATCGGCAAATGCTCGGTCATGCCGACAGCGGTAATGATGCTGTCGATGGAGAACACCATGTCCAGCATCAGGATCTGACCGATCGCGGCAGCGAAGCCCAGGGTCACGGCCGAGGTCGCCGACTTCGGATCATCCGGCGCCGGGTCCATGCTGTGATGGATCTCGGTGGTCGCCTTCCACAACAGGAACAGGCCGCCGGCGATCAGGATCATGTCCTTCCAGGAGAACGTCTGGCCGAAGATATCGATCACAGGCTCAGTCAACTGGACGATGAACGCGATGGTGCTCAGCAACGCCAGTCGCAGGATCAGCGCCATGCCGATACCAATGCGCCGCGCCTTCTGCCGGTGCTGCTCGGGCAGTTTATTGGTCAGGATCGAAATGAAGATCAGGTTATCGATGCCGAGCACGATTTCCATGACGATCAACGTGGCCAGGGCGACCCAGGCGGTGGGGCTTGCAGCAAGTTCTAAAAGGTATTCCATGGGTCAGTCCTGACTCTTTTAAGACGGTTTAGATTTCCTGGGACGAAGATTCGGTTTTGTCCGTTTCTTTGCCCGGTTGTTCTTTTTTGCTGATCAGCCCGCCAGTGGCATCACTGATTGCCTGCTCTGCGGCTTTGTGGGTGTCGTCGATCGCTTGTTTGGCGGTTTCGGCAGCCTTGCCCATCAGTTGCTGAGCGCTTTTTTCGGCCTGGTCACAACCGGCCAATACCAGTAAAGACGTGATCAGCAGTGCCGTGGTTTTAAGCTTCATGATGCTTTCCTCGATAGAACAGACAGGGCGAAAAGGCCACCCGTCGATAGCGGGGCATTCTATGGAGGCAAACACTTCAGGAAAATTCGTATTTTTAGCGGTTATACTTCGGTTTTAACGAACTGTAGGTCGCCATGCTCAACTATCGACAGCTGCATTACTTCTGGGTGGTGGCCAAGACTGGCAGCATCGTGCGCGCCTGCGAACAGCTGAACCTGACGCCGCAGACCATTAGCGGGCAGATTTCCCTGCTCGAACAAACCTATGGCATCGAGTTGTTTCGCCGGGTCGGCCGGCAGCTGGAGCTCACCGAAGCCGGCCGTCAGACCCTGCCCTACGCCGAGCAAATGTTTCAGCTGGGCGGCGAACTGGAGCTGATGCTAAGAGCTCAGCCCAACGAACAGCAGATTCTGTTTCGGGTTGGCGTGGCCGACGTGGTGCCCAAATCCATCGTCTATCGCCTGATCGCGCCGACCATGGAATTGAGCGAGCCGCTGCGCATCACCTGTCGCGAAGACAAACTGGAACGCCTGCTCGCCGACCTGGCGATCCAGCGTCTCGACCTGGTGATCTCCGACAGCCCGATGCCCTCGCACCTGGACATCAAGGGCTACAGCCAGAAACTCGGGGAATGCGGGATCAGCTTCTTCGCCACTGCTGAACTGGCGGCGCAATACGGTCAGGATTTCCCCCGCAGCCTGCACGGCGCACCGCTGCTGATTCCAGGGCCGGAGACCGTGGTGCGCAGTCGCTTGCAGCGCTGGTTTGCCGAGCAGCAGATCCAGCCGCGCATCGTCGGCGAGTTCGACGACAGCGCCTTGATGCAGGCTTTCGGCCAATCCGGCAGCGGGATTTTCATCGGCCCGAGCGTGATTGCCGATGAAGTGATACGCCAATACGGTGTGGAGTTGATTGGCCAGACCGACGCGGTGACCGAGTCGTTCTACGCCATTTCGGTGGAACGCAAGGTCAAGCACCCCGGCATTGTCGCGATTACCGAAGGTGCCCGACGCGAGCTGTTCACCGAGCTGTGAGGTGTCAGGCGCAGACTTCGCGGGGCTTGAAGGTCATCAGCGCGATGGCCAAGAGGATCGAGGCGAGGATAAAAGCGGCCGCCGCGAAACCAAGACCTTGCAGCCCTACACCGTCGATGACCCGACCGCCGATCATCGCGCCCAGGCCGATCCCGAGGTTAGCCCCGGCAATGTTCAGCGATGCCGCGAACGCCGGCGCTTCGGGTGCAGCCTTCATCAATCGCACATGGCTGACCAGGAACAACGCCGCCTGAGTCACGCCCCAGATCCCCATCGCCGCAGCCAGACCCAGCGGCGAATGAATGTTCGGCACCAACGCCACCAGGCCGGCGATCATGAATGCGCAGAACATCATCGAGGCGATCAACGGATGACGATCCACCGCGCGGCCGCCCAGTGAGTTGCCGATCAACCCGACCGCGCCGAAGCCCATCAGGCACCAGCCGACCACCGTGCCGTTGAAACCGGCCAGTCGCTCAAGAATGTCCGCCAGGTAGGTGTAAGCGGTGAACATGCCGCTGAACACCAGGATCGACAGCAGCACATGCCCCACCATCAGCGGGCTGCGCAGGATTCTGAACTGCGAGCGTAAGCTCACCTGATGCTGATGCAGATTTGTTTTTGGCAGGTAGATAAACAGCAGCAACGCCTTGGCAAACGCGATCACCGCCAGAATGCCGAAGGCACTGCGCCAACCGAACGCATCGGAGATCAGTGTGCCCACCGGAATGCCGAACACCGTGGCGCAAACAATGCCGAAACCAATCTTGGCGATGGCGCGACCGGCGTAGTCCGGGCCGACAATGTCCACCGCGGTTTCACTGGCCAGCGCCCAGAACACCGGCAGCCCCAACGCGGGGATCAACCGGGCGACGGACATCACCCAGATGTTCGGCGCAAATGCCGCGAGGGTGTTGGCCAGGCCGAACATGATCAGCACCGAGATGAACAATTTGCGGCGCTCGAACCTTGCGAAATACGCGGTCAGGAACGGCCCGAATGCGGCGACCGTAAAGGCGAACAAAGTCACCAGCAAACCCGCCTGGGGGATGCTGACTTCAAGGTCTCGAGCGATCGCTGGCAACAGGCCGACGATGATGAATTCCGTGGTCAGCACCGTGAAACCGGCAGCAGACAACAGAAGGATGGGCAACAGCATGCAGAACTCCAGAAAACGACGACACCAGCGATAGCCCGAAGGCCCACTGGCATGACTTGAAAATGAGGATGGCGAATCTTAACAGAGTGTTTCCAATCAGGGTTGCACGAACCTGCCGATCTCGTTGCCCCTTCGGGCGGCAGATCGTCACAGGTCTGAAGGATGAAGACCACGCTGTGATAAAGTCCGCGCCCTGCGATACGTACACCCTGTTCATCGGCCATTGATTGGCATTGATGTCGCGATACCCCGCACCTAATAAAATCAGAGATGCCGTTTTATGACCGCCTCATCCCCTTCGCTATGGTTACGCCTGAAACGCTTAAGCCTGGTCACACAAATCATCATTGGCCTGATCGCCGGGATTGCCCTGGCCCTGTTCGCGCCGGAGGTGGCAAAGTCCACCGCGTTTATCGGCAAAGTCTTCGTATCGGCGCTTAAAGCTGTCGCGCCGATTCTGGTGTTCGTGCTGGTCATGGCCTCGATTGCCAACCATAAGCACGGCCAGGAAACCCACATCCGGCCGATTCTGTTTCTGTATCTGCTGGGGACTTTCGCGGCGGCGGTGGTGGCCGTTGTCGCCAGTACGCTGTTCCCGTCGAGCCTGGTATTGGCAACTCAAGACGTTGCGGTCACTGCGCCGGGCGGTATCAGTGAAGTGCTGCAAAGTCTGCTGTTGAGCGTGGTCGACAACCCGGTCAGCGCGCTGATGAATGCCAATTTCATCGGCATTCTGGCGTGGGCGATTGGCATGGGCGTTGCCATTCGCCATGCCGGTGACACCACTCGCGAGGTGCTCGGCGACTTGTCCAACGGCGTGACCCTGATCGTGCGTTTGGTGATTCGTTTTGCGCCGCTGGGCATTTTCGGCCTGGTGGCTTCGACCCTCGCCACCTCCGGTTTCGGTGCCTTGATCGGCTACGTGCATCTGCTGGCGGTTTTGCTGGGCTGCATGCTGTTTGTCGCGCTGGTGATGAACCCGGTCATCGTGTTCTGGAAGCTGCGTCGCAACCCGTATCCACTGGTGATCATGTGCTTGCGCGAAAGCGGCATCACTGCATTTTTCACCCGCAGCTCGGCGGCGAACATTCCGGTCAATCTGGAACTGAGCAAGCGCCTGGGCCTGCACGAAGACACCTACTCGGTTTCGATTCCGTTGGGCGCGACCATCAACATGGCCGGCGCGGCGATCACCATTACCGTGCTGACCCTGGCCGCCGTGCATACGCTGGGCATCGCCGTGGACGTTCCGACCGCCATCCTGCTGAGCGTCGTCGCCGCGATCTGCGCCTGTGGCGCTTCGGGCGTGGCGGGCGGCTCGTTGCTGTTGATTCCACTGGCGTGCAGCCTGTTTGGCATTCCAAGCGAAATCGCCATGCAGGTGGTGGCGGTCGGGTTCATCATCGGTGTGCTGCAGGACTCGGCGGAGACCGCGCTGAACTCCTCCACCGACGTATTGTTCACTGCGGCGGCGTGCCTGGGTGAAGAGCAAAAGGCTGAGCGTCTCGCATAGCGTATCTGTAGGAGCCAGGCTTGCCGGCGAAGGCGCACCTGAGATCGCCTTCGCCGGCAAGCCTGGCTCCTACAGGTATTGCATGAGCCGCCAATCCCGAACATCCCCCGATCCGCAGGATCAAAAAAGCCCGCCAAGGCGCGAACCTTGGCGGGCTTTTGTATATCCGGGAGGTTTAGAACGCGCCCATGTAATCGCGCTTGCCCACTTCCACACCGTTGTGACGCAGCAGTGCGTAGGTGGTGGTGACGTGGAAGAAGAATTGCGGCAGACCGTAGCTCAGCAGGTAAGCCTGGCCAGTGAAGCGCTTCTCTTTCGGCGTGCCCTGACGGGTGATGATTTCGATGCCTTCCTTGCCGTCGATCTGCTCCGGTTTGATCTCGCCGATGAAGGCCAGCACTTTGGCGATCAGCGCTTGCAGCTCGGCGAAGGTGGTTTCGGTGTCGTCGTATTTCGGCAGTTCAACTTCGGCCAGACGCGCGGAAACGCCCTTGGCGAAATCAACGGCGATCTGCACCTGACGGACCAGCGGGAACATGTCCGGGTACAGACGGGCTTGCAGGAAAGCATTTGGGTCGATGTTCTTGGCGGTGGCGTGGGCTTCGGCCTTGTTCAAAACGTCGCTCAGGGCGTTGAGCATTTGTTTGAAAACCGGGACGGAAGCGGCGTACAGGGAAATAGTCATGGCAGTCTCGTGTTGTGACAGGAGGGAAACGTGGGGCGATTATAGCCATGCGCGGTCCCAGGTGAAGCGATAGATATTGGCTGGCTGTCCGGGATGACAACGGCCGTTATCAGCATCGGCACCGACGATCGACCACTGCGCGCGCGAAGTTTCGCCCAGCTCATGGGCGGCCTGTGGATTGAAACACCGGCTCAGCAGTTCATCCGGCACCAAGGCGTACGCCTGACGGTGTTCGCGCAGCCATTGAGCGGCCTGCTCGACCGTGGAGCCGATCATCCCGAAATGCACGATCGGTTGTCGGGCGAATAACCAATGGCCTTCGCGCCAGTTGACCAACACCAGGTCTGCGCCCTGGGTCATTGCCGCTGCTTGCGCCATCAGCGCCTCGTGGGGATTGGGTCCGTCCTTGACCGGGTCGATGAAACCGCGAGCGAACCACAACGTGAACCACGTGACGGCCAACACCTGGAATACCCGCCGACCGCGCGGGCGCTTGCCGAACCAGCGCTTGAGCAGCCATGGAATCAGCGGCGCTGCAACCAGCACCAGCCCGGGCAACGCCGGATAGATGTACAACTTGCGTTTGCCACTGCTCAGGCAGAAAAACAATACGACCAGTACGACCCAACCCAGCAGCACCAGCACTCGACCGTCGCGCTTGTGCAGCTGCCTGCGCCAGGCGGGCACGAGCCACGGCAAGGCCAGCACCAACGGCAACCAGTATTGCGGGATGACGTTGACGAAGAAGTACCAGAACGGTTCTCGGTGATCCCACGCGGCGGCATAGCGCCCCGCCGTCTGGCGCAGCAGAATTTCCCGTGCGTAGGCGATTTCGTCAGCGGCGCCATTGAATGCGATGGACACCGCCAAGGGCAGTAGCCAGATCGCGACGGCGCCAAGCACCAACAAAAAACCCAGGCACCACTTGCGCGCCTCACCCGGCATGGCCACCACGCCAGGCCAGCCTTTGCGCACCGCGTAGGCATACGGAATCAGCATCAACGCCGGAACGAAGCCGACCCCTTTGGTGATCACGCCAATGCCCATGGCCGCGCAACCCACGTAGAACCAACGCCAGGCGGGCCCCAGCAACAGGTGACGGGCCAGGCCGTACAGGCCCAGAGAAGTGAACAGAATCAGAAAGCTGTCAATCTGACCGGTCCGCAGAATGCTGTACGTCTGATACGTGGCCAGGTACAACAGCGCTGCTGTTCGTCCGGCCCGCTGATTCCATAACCGGCGACCCAGGTCGTAGAGCATGGCCGTGACCGATGTGGCAGACAAAAGCCCCGGAATATAAAGGGCAAGGGCGGGCATCCCGGTGACCCAGGTGAAAAACGCCACCGTCCACATGAAAATCGGTGGTTTATCACCGTAGATCTCCGCGGCTCGGTGCGGAATCAGCCAAGAACCGTTGTGCAGCATCTCCAGCGCAACGCCGAGGAATCGCTCCTCGTCGACATTCTGCGGCTGACGCAGCCCGAACCCGGCGCCAACCAATAACAGAGCAAGCAACATCAGCCCCAGGCATTCGACGCTGGGTGACAGGGTTCGGCGCACGGTTCAGTCCTTCAAGGTTTTGCTGCGGGCAATCAATTGCAGGTTGCGCAAATAAACGATGGAGCCGAACGCCTGACCGGCGATGAAAACCGGGTCCTGTCGGTAAATGGCGTAAGCGAACAGCAGCGCACTGCCGACGATGCTCAGGTACCAGAAGCTCACCGGAATTACGCTGCGTTTCTTGTATTCGCTGTACAGCCACTGCAGGACAAAGCGACCGGTGAAGGCGATCTGGCCACTGAAACCGACCACCAGCCACAGGGTTTCGCGGGACAGGTTCATCCATCGATCTCCTGCGCATGGGCATGCAGACGCGTGCGCCTGATCAGCCACCAGACGCCGATCAGATCGAGAATGCCCACCAGAGCGCGGTCGATGTTTCCGTATTTGGATACCCCGGCCGTGCGAGGCCGATGGTTGACCGGGTGGGTGATCATCCGGCCGTTATGCCGTTGGATCAGCGCAGGGATGAACCGGTGCATGTGGTCGAAGTACGGCAAGCGCAGAAACGCCGCCCGCTCGATCAGTTTCAGCCCGCAGCCGGTGTCCGGCGTCTGGTCCTTGAGCATCCGGCTGCGCAACCCGTTGGCAAAACGCGAGGCCCAACGCTTGCTCGCGGTATCGCGACGGTTGACCCGGTGCCCGGCCACCAACTGAAGGTCGACGCTCCCCTGCTCGCTGCGCACTAATGCCAGCATGCCGGGAATATCCGCCGGGTCGTTCTGACCGTCGCCATCGAGCGTGGCCAGCCATTGGCCCCGGGCGGTGAGCGCCGCATGGTAGAGCGAAGTGCTCTGCCCCAGCGAACGCTCATGGCGCAGGATACGCAACGTGCTCAGGCCGCTGTGCCGGGTCTGCTGCAGTTCCTGCAAGGAAGCGTCAGTACTGCCATCGTCCACAACGATGATTTCATAGGCCTCATCGGCCAGTGCGATACGGATTTCTTCGAGCAGCGATGTGAGATTACTCGCCTCGTTCTTTGCCGGAATCAGCACGGATACAAATATGTCTTGGCTCATAGAGGCCCCTATTACCCTGGATTTTTATGATCAAGGGCCAACGTTTCATCTCTGATAAAAGTGGCGGTACCACTTCACAAATTCCGCGACGCCGGCCTCAACCGTCACTTGTGGACGGAAATCGACCCACTGCGCCAATGCCGACACATCCGCCCAGGTCTTGACCACATCGCCAGCCTGCAGCGGCAGGAAGTTGCGCCGGGCTTCCCTGTCCAATGCCGACTCCAGACACTCGACGAAATCCAGCAGCGCCACTGGCGTACCGCGCCCGATGTTGAAGATCCGGTTGGCGCCATCGCCAGGTCCGTCCGATAACGGCGGTCTTGGGCGCAGGCGCGCAATGCTTTCGACGATGTCGTCGATGTAGGTGAAGTCGCGCGACATCTGGCCTTGGTTGTAGAGGTCAATCGGCCTGCCGTTGAGGATCGCTTCGGTAAATTTGAACAGCGCCATGTCGGGGCGCCCCCAAGGTCCGTAAACGGTAAAAAAACGCAGGCCGCTGGCCTTCAGTCCATACAGATGGCAATAGCTGTGGGCCATCAGCTCGTTGGCACGCTTACTGGCGGCATACAACGAAATCGGATGATCGACGGGGTCTTCGACGCTGAACGGCATTTTGCTGTTGGTGCCGTACACCGAGCTGCTCGATGCATAAATCAGATGCTCGGGGCGGTGGTGCCGGCAGGCTTCCAGCACGTTCAGAAAACCCGCCAGGTTCGATTGCGCATACACGTCCGGGTTGTCCAGCGAGTAGCGAACGCCCGCCTGGGCTGCCAGATGGATAACCTCTGTGAAGCCGTGATCCTTGAACAATGCCATCAAGGCCGGTTTGTCGACGATATCCAGCGTCTGGAAACGAAAGCCCGAAAAGGGCTTCAGTTCCTTGAGCCGTGCGTGTTTGAGTTCCACGCTGTAGTAGTCGTTGAGATTATCGATACCGACCACCTCAAGACCTTCCTGACACAAGCGCTTGACCGTGTGATACCCGATGAAACCGGCGGCGCCGGTGACCAGTACGGTCATAGCGGGCGCGCGCCGATCAGCGCATTATTGCGGGTCGATACCCACGTCAGCTTCATGCCTTGCTCCACTGCACAATTAATAAGGCCGGTGACGTCGTCGATGGGAATTTTCGCCGTACCCGTGATGAACCGCAGTCATCTGCAGCCCTGCATACGGTGCACGTCTGATTGTTAAGATGGCGTAACAGATTGATTTAGGTTTTGTGACCATTGCCCAAGTACGGCGACGAATTCAGTTGCCATTGGCACACGTCAATCTAAAGTGCATGCCAGCAGGAGAAAATCATGAACCCGGGAAGGAATGCAGAATCATGAGCACTGAGCAAGAAACGACCTTCGACGAGCCGCGACTCAACAGCACGGAAATCCGCATTCTGGGTTCGCTGATCGAAAAACAGGCCACCAGCCCGGAAACCTATCCGCTGACCCTCAATGCGCTGGTGATTGCCTGTAACCAGAAAACCAGCCGCGAGCCGGTGATGAACCTCACCCAGGGTCAGGTCGGCCAAAGCCTGCGCGCCCTCGAAGGACGCGGCTTTACCAAACTGGTGATGGGCAGTCGTGCGGATCGCTGGGAACACAAAGTCGACAAGGCACTGGAACTGGTGCCGGCTCAGGTCATTCTTGCGGGGCTGCTATTCCTGCGTGGTCCGCAAACGGTCAATGAACTGCTGACCCGCAGCGGCCGCATGCATGACTTCGAAGATGCCGAGCAGGTGGTGCATCAACTGGAACGCTTGATCGCTCGCGGTCTGGCGCTGCTGATCCCGCGCCAGGCCGGTCAGCGCGAAGACCGCTACATGCACGCCTTGGGCGACCCGGCGGACATCGAAGTGATCCTGGCAGCACGGCAGAACCCGACCGAGCGTGGCGCGGGTGGCGGCGTATCGGTTGAACGGATCGAAGAGCTGGAGGCGCGAATTGCGGCGCTGGAAGAGCGTCTGGCCCGCCTCGAATAACCTAACAACAAAGATCGAATGTGGGAGCGGGCTTGCTCGCGAAGGGGCCATAACATTCACTATCATGGGTGACTGTCATACCGCTTTCGCGAGCAAGCCCGCTCCCACATTAGGTTTGCGGTGCTTCTACTCGCCGTCCCAATAATCCACGCCGTCGGCCGGCCTGGCGACGGCGACGAAGCCCGAGGCATTGCCCTCGGCATCGACCTTGAAGTCGTCCATCACCGCATACTTGCCGGAATCCGGGTACTCGCAAATCTCGGGTGATTGCTGGGTGCTGACCGCCAGGTAGCGCAGCTCAGCGTTGCTGGTGTTGATGATCTGGTGCGCGGTTTCAGGGCCGCCCGGCGGGCAGGCAATGACATCACCGGCGCGAACGGGAAAGCGCTCGGCGCCCAAACGAATCTCCCCTTCTCCGGCCACGATGTAAAACATCTCCTCGTTGACCCGATGACTGTGAAACGGGCTGCCACGCATCCCCGGTTCCAGCGCGTACAGGCGATAACCCAGCTTCTGCGCGCCCAGTTGCTGGCCGATGCGCGCCTGCCGTTGCTGATAGCGGTCGGCGGTGTCTCCCGTCGGGGCAAACGCTTCGGGCAGCGGCTCAAGTTCGGCCTGATCCAGATTAAGAATGGCAGGATGCATGAGTCACCTCAGTCACGGTTTCGCTTGCTGGGCAGCAGGATAGCCAAGGCCACTGCGGGCAAATTCCACGGCTTTGTGAAACTGCTCATCGGTCGGCCGCACGCCGGTGTACAGCACGAACTGCTCCAGCGCCTGGATCGCGATCACTTCCAGCCCGGTGATCACTCGCTTGCCTTCAGCACGAGCGCGCACAATCAACGGTGTTTCCGAGGGGACTGCCACTACATCGAAGACAGTCTCGGCAGCAGCGATGGTTTCAACATCGAACGCCAACTGATCGGCCTCGGGGCCGGACATGCCGATCGGTGTGACGTTGATCAGCATCTGCGGCCGCTCCGAGCCCAGCTCCGCTTGCCATCGATAGCCCAGCGAGTCGGCCAACGCCCGTCCGGAACGCTCGTTGCGGGCAACAATCAGGCCATTTTTGTAGCCACCGTCGCGCAAGGCGCTGGCCACCGCCTTGGCCATGCCGCCGCTGCCGCGCAGGGCAAAGGTCAATTCCTTCGGCACCTGGTGGGTGTCAAGCAACTGGGCAATCGCGATGTAGTCGGTGTTGTAAGCCTTGAGATGGCCGTTAGTGTTAACGATGGTGTTGATCGATTGAATGGCCGCAGCGGAGGGGTCCAGTTCATCGACCAGCGCAATGCAGGCCTCCTTAAACGGCATCGACACGCCGCAACCACGAATCCCCAAGGCGCGAATACCGCCAACGGCGCCTGGCAGATCCTGACTGCTGAAAGCCTTGTAGTAAAAATTCAGGTCCAGTTGCTCATACAGATGATTGTGAAACCGCAGGCCGAAGTTCCCGGGACGTGCAGAAAGCGACATGCACAGCTGGGTGTCTCTGTTGGGGTTCATCTGCATGAAAAATCTCCTTGAATAGCACTTTCAGATGGACGGGATTAGCCAATCCATCGGGTCTGATCGATCATAACGGTGTGTCTGCACGCGGCCTCACTGAACCGTAAAGTAGCTAGTACAGACCTTACACAAAATTTACCCAACGGCTGTGCTGATTTTGAAAAAAACGCTGTCTTAGAAGTATCCCCGCGACAATCCTTGGGTCTATTGCAGACACAAGCGCCGGGGCGAAGAACCGAGGAACTATCATGATCCGTAAAATCCCCACAGTAGCCTTGCTGATCGGTGCTCTTGCTATCGCAGGGCAGGCAGAAGCTGGCGGCGGTCACGGCGGTCACGGTTGGGAAGGGCCGGCGGTATTTGGTGCGATCGTTGGCTCGGCCATCGTCGGTTCGGCCATCATCAATAGCAACCGGCCGATCTATGTACAGCAACCGGTTTACGCTCAACCACAACCGGTTTACTACGGCCCGCCCCCGGTTTATTACCAGCCGGCACCGGTCTACGTGCAACAACCGGTCTATTACGGCCCACCGCCGGTTTACTACGGCCCGCCACGTGGTTATTACGGTCCACCGCGCGGTTACTACGGCCCTCCCCGCGGCTATGGCCGCTGGTAACGCAATCATCAGGCCCCGCCTCAACAACGGGGCCTTTTTTGTGACCGTCCGTCGGCAGAGGTCTGGATAAATCTCGCCAAGGTCGCTGTCGGGACAGTCTTTGCGGTGCAAGTTGGCAAGATTGACTCGCCACCCTTCCCCCACTTTGGGGAAAACGGTCATATTTATGTCATGTCGGGTCCGCAATCTTGGATCTGTCCGTTAACAACAGGTTGATAAAAACAAGGACGACCTCATGCCCACGCAAAACCCGCACCGCATTGTCGGCTTGTGCACTTCCAGCAAGGTGTACAACGCACTGACCGAACTCAAGCACCTGGAAGGCCATCGCAGCGCCAAGTTTCTTTCGCTGCTGGCAGAAAACCTGGTGCGAAAAGGCCTGCTCAACGAGCAGGAAGTGGTTCATATGCTGGATCTGGTGGTCGACTGAAGCGAAGCCTCATTGGCATCAATGACGACTATCGAAAGCGTTGATTGTCCGTTCAAGCGTCCGGTCCGTAAGGTAGCTCCACAGATTGATGGAGGTACTTATGTCCCAGGTTCAGATCATGTCCGTTATCGGCAGCGCCGTTCCCGCACCGCTTAGAGAGCTAGGATTGCTCGCCTGTTGGTACCTGGTGCAGGACGGCGAACCGATCAGCGGTCCGCTCACCTCGCTGCCGGCCGCCCAGGCACTGTCGCAACGCATCGGCCAAGGCCAACTCAGCGCTTAAGGCAGCTGCACCCGCGGCTTGGTTTCAATGAAAATTGCCCAGCTCGACATGAACAGCGCAGCGATCAGCGGCCCGATCACAAAGCCATTGAGGCCGAAGATCGCCAGACCGCCAAGGGTCGAGATCAGGATCAGATAGTCCGGCATCTTGGTATCCTTCCCTACCAGGATCGGTCGCAGTACGTTATCCACCAGGCCGATCACAAAAATCCCGAACAGCACCAGCACTACGCCCTGCCAGATCGCTCCGGCGAACAGGAAAAACGCCGCCACCGGCGCCCAGACAAGCCCCGCCCCCACCGCTGGCAACAGCGACAGAAACGCCATCAGCACCGCCCAGAGCAATGCGCTCGGAATATCCAGAAACCAGAAAATCAAACCGCCCAATGCGCCCTGCGTGATCGCCACCAGCAGGTTGCCCTTCACCGTGGCGCGCACCACGCGATTGAACTTGAGTTGCAAACGACGTTTCTGGTGCTCCTGCAGCGGCACCGCGGCGCGAACTTTACGTGCCAGCTCCGCCCCATCCCGCAGAAAGAAGAACAGCAGGTAGAGCATGATGAAAAAGCTCACCACAAATTCGAACGTGCCTTGGCCGAAACTGAAAGCCTTCGTGGCGATAAACTCATTGCCTGTCACCGCACTCTTGATGATTTTCTCCCGCAGTCCGTCCAGCTCGCCAACCCCGGCCCGATCGAGCAAGTGCTGGAAGTACGGCGGCAGGCTGTGTTTGAAATGCGTCACATACCCGGCGATGTCCAGTTCGCCGCTTTCGATGCTCTTGTAAACCGCGGCCCCTTCCTGGACCAGCAAGATACTGAGGACGATCACCGGCAGAATCGCGATCATCAGGCAGATGCTCAGGGTGAGCAGCGACGTCAGGTTGCGCTCCCAGCCGAACTTCAGTTGCAGTCGTCGCTGCATGGGCGCGAAGAGGATGCCGAGGATCACCGCCCAGAACACCGCGCCGTAAAACGGCAGCAAAATCCAGATGAAAGCGGCGGTGACCAGCCCCAGCAAAATCACCAGTGATTTGTTTTGTACTGTCTCTTCGTTCATGTCCGATCCATGTCAGTCCGCAAGGACACAATGTCGTGTCCTGATGCTTAGTCCGCCACGGTTCGCGCGAGTGCCATCCGTTTGTTCATCAAGCATAGATCCAGATCAATGAACCCCGCGGGCAAGCCGCTTACTCTCGGCGGCTTTTGTGACCGACTCTGCCATGACTCTCCTGCCTCCAGAACTGCTCGCCCCCGCCGGCACCTTGAAAAACATGCGATACGCCTTCGCCTACGGCGCCGATGCGGTGTACGCCGGTCAGCCGCGCTACAGCCTGCGGGTGCGCAATAACGAATTCGATCACGCCAATCTGGCCCTCGGCATCCACGAGGCCCAGGCTCAAGGCAAGCGCTTCTATGTGGTGGTGAACATCGCCCCGCACAACGCCAAACTGAAAACCTTCCTCAAAGACCTGGCGCCGGTAATTGCCATGGCGCCTGACGCGCTGATCATGTCCGATCCAGGACTGATCATGCTGGTCCGCCGGCATTATCCGCAGATGCCGATCCACTTGTCGGTGCAGGCCAACACGGTGAACTGGGCCAGTGTCGAATTCTGGCAGCAACAAGGCTTGAGCCGGATCATCCTGTCGCGGGAACTGTCCCTGGAAGAAATCGCCGAAATCCGCGAGCAAGTTCCGGCGATGGAGCTGGAAGTGTTCGTCCACGGCGCCTTGTGCATGGCTTATTCCGGTCGCTGCCTGTTGTCGGGCTATATGAACAAGCGAGACGCCAATCAGGGCAGTTGCACCAATGCCTGTCGCTGGAAATATTCGGCGCAAGAGGCCACGGAAAATCAGCTCGGCGAGATCGTGCAGACCTTCCAGCCCGAACCAACCCTGGGCATCGGCGCCCCGACCGATCAGGTGTTCCTGTTGCAGGAAGCCAATCGGCCCGACGAATTGATGCCGGCCTTCGAAGACGAGCACGGCACTTACATCATGAACGCCAAAGACCTGCGCGCGGTGCAGCATGTCGAGCGTCTGACGCAGATGGGCGTGCATTCACTGAAAATCGAGGGCCGGACCAAATCCCACTTTTATTGCGCGCGGACCACTCAGGTTTATCGTCGGGCGATCGACGACGCGGTGACCGGTCGCGAGTTCGACCGCAGCCTGATGACGGATCTGGAATCCCTCGCCCAGCGCGGCTACACCGAAGGTTTTCTGCGGCGGCATGTGCATGACGAATACCAGAACTACCAGCACGGCAGTTCGGTGTCGGAGCGACAGCAGTTTGTCGGCGAGCTGACCGGCGAGCGGCGTGACCGGATGGCGGAGGTCAAGGTGAAGAATCGATTTGGTCTGGGCGACCACCTGGAACTGATGACGCCCAAGGGCAACTTCCAATTCGACTTGCATGAGCTGCAAAACGTTAAAGGCGAGCCGATCGAGGTGGCGCCGGGGGACGGGCATACGGTGTATCTGCCGATTCCGGATGCAGTGGATTTGCGGTTTGGGTTGTTGATGCGCGATGTCAGCGTAAGCTGAATATCATCAAGCGACACAAAACTTGTGGGAGCGAGCCTGCTCGCGAAGACGGACTCTCAGCCAACATCATTGTTGAATGTTGAACCGCTTTCGCGAGCAGGTAAGCTCCCACAGGTAAGCCGTTACGCGAACTCCTCCCGCAACATCCCCACAAATGCCTCACGCGCCGGGTGAACCCCGGCGTTTTCATGCCAGTAAAACAGGTTGTCGATCGCCGTCAGCTCGGGAAACTCATACCCCGCGCAACCCGCCCCTTTGGCGTACTGATCAAACACGCCTTTTGGCACCAGCGCGACACCCGCCCCGGCACTGACGCAGCCGACAATCGCCCCGTAACTGGCCAGGCTGACAATCGGCAACGCCTGGCCCTGCCGCAGCAACCAATGCTCCAGCGCCGCCCGGTAGGGACAGCCCTGAGGCCACATGAACACGGTCTTGTCCTGCAAATCTGCGATGTCCCTTACCGGCCCCAGGGACGTCGAGGCAATCAGCAGCAGCTCCTCACGGTACATCGGCGTGCGCTTGAGGTGTGAGCGCTCGACATCCACCGCGACGATCGCGCCGTCGAGCCGGTGATTGAGTGTGTCGTCGAGCAATTGGCTCCAGGTGCCGGTGGTCAGCTCCAGCGCCACCGCCGGAAAACGCTTGTGGAATTTCGCCAGTAAACGCGGCAATCGCCCGGTCGCCGACGACTCGATGGCGCCAATGCGCAACGGCCCGGACGGCTCGGCCGAAGGGTCCACCGCGCGCTTGGCTTCCGCCGTCAGGGCGAGAATTTTCGAGGCATAAACCAGAAAGGTCTGTCCCGCCGGGCTGATTCGCAGCCCTCGGCCCTCGCGCAGAAACAGCGCGACGCCCAGCTCCGATTCCAGGGACTTGATTCGTGCCGTGATGTTCGACGGCACGCAATGCAACAACTCGGCCGCCCGGGCGATGCTG
Source organism: Pseudomonas sp. Irchel s3h14 (assembly GCF_900187425.1). GTDB lineage: Bacteria > Pseudomonadota > Gammaproteobacteria > Pseudomonadales > Pseudomonadaceae > Aquipseudomonas. Next base: position 30,567 of record NZ_FYDJ01000006.1, on the reverse strand, counting down.
CCGACCTCGGCGACGGTCTTGAACATGCGTATCTGTGCCAGCTCCATACATCACCCAAAGTGAAGAGTTGACGCACTATAAGTCAGTTGTGGCGAACAGTCAGGCTTCTGATACTGGGTGCATCCGCCTACAGGTGCCCGATCATGAAGCCTCTCACGCCCTCACCCGGTTCTCCCGTCAAAATCATCCTGGCCATGGCATTTGTGGTCGGCTGCTGGGGTTACTCACCGACCGGCATTCACATCGGTTTGCAGGCCTATGATCCCGGTCATCTGGCCTTGCTGCGGTTTCTACTGGCGTCGGCATTCATGGCGGTGGTCGCGGTGCTCCGGGGCATCAGCCTGCCGAACAGGCGTGACCTGCCGCTGCTGTTCGCGCTCGGTTTCTTTGCCGTGAGCCTGCACCATGTCGCGCTGAACTTCGGCCAGCAAAGTGTCAGCGCCGGCGCCTCCAGTGTGTTGGCGCAATCGACACCGTTGTTCAGCACGTTACTGGCGCGCTTCGTCTTCAAGGACCGGGTTAGCGCGTGGCGCTGGGGCTGCGTTTTCCTGGGATTGATCGGCGTGTTGATTGTGGTGGCCGGTGATCACGGACTGGGGAGCATCGACGCCCATGGATGGCTGATTGTGTTGGCGGCGGTGTCATGGAGTTTTTACTTTGCCTTGCAGAAGCATCACTCGCGGCGCTACGACGGGCTGACGTTGGTGTGTTACACGGTTTGGTTCGGGACGTTGCTGCTGTTGGTTTATCTCCCGGGGCTGGTGAGCCAGGTCATCACCGCTCCGGTTGAAGTGCAGCTTGCGGTCATCGGGTTGAGCATTTTTCCAAGTGCCCTCGCGTATCTCGCCTGGGCCTATGTGCTCACTCATGTGGATTTGAGCCGTGCAACGATGACGCTGTATCTGATTCCACCAACCGCCATGGCGATTGCCTCTTTTGCGCTGGGCGAGCGACCGACGTTGATGATCGTTGGGGGAGCACTGGTGGTGCTGGTCAGCGTGTTGGCCTTGAATCTGGAACGGCGGGTGGTGGTTTCGGTGGTTAGCGTCTGATCATTGATTTGTGTCGAGGCGTCTGGCGCTATCGTCGGAATGCCGCCCAGACCAAGCTCGCTCCCACACGGATCTCGGCGCTGGTCAGCGATCGGCCGAAAACCGGTCGCGGCTGTTGGTCAGGTGCAGCCACATCGCTGCCCGCGCCGCATCCGGATCCTGGCGTTTGATCGCGTTGAGAATCGCCTCGTGCTCAAGGTTGGCCAGTTGCCCGAGCTTGCTCAAGTCCACTGCGCCGCGCTCGGCGGCATTGACGCGGGTGCGCGGGATCATGGCGCTGCCCAGGTGCTGCATGATTTCGGTGAAGCACACGTTGCCGGTGGCTTCGGCGATCAGCAGGTGGAAGCGCTTGTCGGCTTCGACGCAGCTGTCGTTGTTGGCCAGCAGGCTTTGATAGTCGTCCAGCGCTTCGCGCATCTGCGCCAATTGATGATCCGTGCGACGGGTTGCCGCCAAAGCGGCGGCCTGGGTTTCCAGGCCCATGCGCAACTCCAGAATGCTGCGCACTCCCAGCGCGGTATCGACGTTCAAACGCAGACCCTGCTCCGGTGCTCGCTCGATAACAAAGGTGCCAATACCGTGCCGGGTTTCCACCAACCCGGACGCCTGCAATTTCGAGATCGCCTCGCGCACCACCGTGCGACTGACCCCGTGCTCCTGAACAATCGTGTTCTCGGACGGCAGCTTGTCCCCGGGCAGCATCTGGCCGAGCAAGATGCTCTGGGTCAGTTTGGCGACCAGGTCATGAGCCAGGTTGTGGGTGCGTTTGCGGGCAGGCGCGTCGAGGTCTTCTTGCATGGCGATCATCCGGAAGCAGAACTATCGGAATCGTAGCACTGCGCTCGATGGGAATCTCAGGAAAACGCCAACCAGCTTGTATGACAACACTCAACAAATAGGGTATTCGAGACCATCAGAAAGGTCACGCATCAGCGCAAAAGAATAATAAATGCTCCATAAATCGCCATTTTGTTGGGCAATCACTCTTGCGGTATGAAAAAACGTAGTTGTATGATGTCTATTAACATCGCAACACCCAGTCACACCCCGCATAAAAATAATCAGTGGGAGATAACGCAGTGAATACATCCATATCCGGGATGAACGATGGCGCCGATTCGGTCCTGAAATCCGCCATCTCGAAAGTGAAACGCCATGTACTGCCGCTGTTCGTGATCATGTTCATCGTCAACTACATCGACCGCGTGAACATCGGCTTCGTCCGCGCCCACATGGAACATGACCTGGGCATCGGCGCTGCCGCCTACGGCCTTGGCGCCGGTCTGTTCTTCATCGGTTACGCGCTGTTCGAAGTCCCCTCCAACATCCTCCTGCAAAAAGTCGGCGCGCGAATCTGGCTGACCCGCATCATGCTGACCTGGGGCCTGGTCGCCGCTTGCATGGCGTTCATCCAGAACGAAACCCACTTCTACATCCTGCGATTCCTGCTGGGCGTGGCCGAAGCAGGTTTCTTCCCCGGAGTGATTTACTACTTCACCCGCTGGTTACCTGGCGTTGAACGCGGCAAGGCGATTGCCATCTTCCTCAGCGGTTCAGCGATTGCTTCGCTGATCTCCGGCCCGTTGTCCGGGTTACTGCTGCAAATCAGCGGTTTCGGCATGCACGGCTGGCAGTGGATGTACTTCATCGAAGGGATGTTCTCGGTGGGGCTGTGCGTGTTCGTCTGGTTTTGGCTGGACTCCAAACCCCACGACGCCAAATGGCTGAGCCGCGCCGAACAAGACGCGCTGGTCAAAGCCATCGACGACGAACAACTGGCCCGTGAAGCCGCGACGCCGATCAAACCGTCGTTGGGCAAGCTGCTCAAGGATCGCCAGATCATCCTGTTCTGCCTGATCTACTTCTTCATCCAATTGACCATCTACGCCGCGACTTTCTGGCTGCCGAGCATCATCAAAAAGATGGGCGACCTGAGCGATATTCAAGTCGGGCTGTTCAACTCGATTCCGTGGTTGCTGTCGATCGTCGGCATGTACGCCTTCGCTTCGCTGTCAGCCAAATGGAAGCATCAACAAGCCTGGGTCGCCGCGGCCCTGCTGATCGCAGCAGCCGGGATGTTCATGTCCACCACCGGCGGGCCGATCTTCGCCTTCATTGCGATCTGCTTTGCTGCGCTGGGTTTCAAATCGGCGTCGTCGCTGTTCTGGCCGATTCCGCAGGCCTATCTGGACGCACGGATCGCGGCGGGTGTGATCGCGCTGATCAACTCGGTGGGCAACCTCGGCGGCTTCGTCGCGCCGACCACGTTCGGCCTGCTGGAAGAACGCACCGGCTCGATTCAGGGCGGGCTGTACGGCTTGGCCGCGACCTCGATCATCGCCGCGATCATCGTCTTCGCCGCACGCAATAAACCGAAATCCGCACCTGCCGCTGCACTGGCCAAACCAGCGCCCAACCACGCCTGAACACTCATGTAAGAGCACTGTTTTGAAGGACATGACAATGAACACACCAGAAACCGCCAAAGCCCCGATCATCACCAGCATGCAGGTTGTTCCGGTGGCCGGCCACGACGGCATGTTGCTCAACCTGAGCGGCGCTCACGGGCCATTTTTCACCCGCAACATTGTGATCCTCAAGGACAACGCCGGTCACACTGGCGTCGGTGAAGTACCGGGCGGCGAGCGCATTCGCCAGACCCTCGAAGACGCTCGCTCATTAGTGGTTGGCAGCCCGATCGGCACGTATCAGAAGATCCTCAATCAAGTGCGCCAGACCTTCGCCGATCGCGATGCCGGCGGTCGCGGGTTACAGACATTCGATTTGCGCATCACCATCCACGCCGTCACCGGCCTGGAAGCCGCCCTGCTCGATCTGCTCGGTCAGCATCTGGACGTGCCGGTCGCCGCCCTGCTCGGCGAAGGTCAGCAGCGCGATGAAGTGAAGATGCTCGGCTACCTGTTTTATGTCGGTGACCGCAACGAAACCGACCTGGCCTACCGCAGCGAACCGGACGCCGATAACGACTGGTTCCGCGTGCGTCACGAAAAAGCCATGACCGCCGACGCCGTGGTGCGTCTGGCCGAAGCGGCTCACTCGCGCTACGGTTTCAAGGACTTCAAACTCAAGGGCGGCGTACTCAGTGGCGATGAAGAAATCGAAGCCGTCACCGCCCTGGCCGAACGCTTCCCCGATGCGCGTATCACCCTCGATCCGAATGGCGCGTGGTCGCTGAAAGAAGCCATTCGCCTGTGCCGGGATCAGCATCACGTCCTGGCTTACGCCGAAGACCCGTGCGGCGCGGAAAACGGTTATTCGGGACGTGAAGTCATGGCTGAATTCCGTCGAGCTACTGGCCTGAAAACCGCCACCAACATGATCGCCACCGACTGGCGGGAAATGGGCCACGCGATCCAGCTGCAATCAGTGGACATTCCGCTGGCCGACCCACACTTCTGGACGATGCAGGGCTCGGTCCGTGTGGCGCAGATGTGCCATGAATGGGGCCTGACCTGGGGTTCGCATTCCAACAACCACTTCGATATTTCCCTGGCCATGTTCACCCACGTCGCGGCCGCCGCACCGGGTGAAATCACCGCCATCGACACGCATTGGATCTGGCAGGACGGTCAGCGCCTGACCAAAGCGCCGCTGCAAATCATCGGCGGCTGCGTGCAGGTGCCAAAGAAGGCTGGGTTGGGCGTCGAACTGGACATGGATCAGCTGGCCAAGGCCCATGAGCTGTACAAAGGCATGGGATTGGGCGCGCGGGATGACAGCGTGGCGATGCAGTTTCTGATTCCGGGATGGAAGTTCGATAACAAGCGGCCGTGTCTGGTGCGCTAGCCCGTTCAGAAACACTGCAATTCTTGTGGGAGCGGGCTTGCTCGCGAAAGCGGTCTATCAGCCACATTGATGCTGGATGTGCCGCCGTCTTCGCGAGCAAGCCCGCTCCCACAGGAGTGGCGTTCGTTAATTCAGTTTTGCCGTTTGCAGCAACCAGCCCTTGAACGCCTCCATCGCCGATGTTTCGGGGCGGGACTGCAAGCGGGTCAGCCAGTAACTGCCGGTAGTGATCCCGATAGCGAACGGTTGTTCGATTGCACCCGCCGCCAGTTGCCGGCCGAACATCAACGGCGGCGCCAATGCCACGCCCGCCCCTTGCAGCGCTGCCTCCATCATTGCCAGCGATGAGTCGAAGACGATGCTTCGGGGCGACGCTGTGTGGGTCGATAGGCCGGTGGCCTGGAACCATTCGGGCCACTCGTCCGTGCGATAGGAACGCAACAGCGTTTGCTGCAACAGGTCTGTCGGTGTTTTCAGTTGCCGGGCAATCTCGGGCACACACAACACCGATAACGGTGCCTCGATCAACCTCACTGCTTCAATGCCATGCCACGCCCCCGCGCCAAAACGAATCGCGTAATCCAGCCCTTCAGCCGCCACATCCACTCGATTGTTGTGGGTCGACAGGCGCAAATCTATGAACGGATGTTTCGCCTGGAAGTCGGTCAGCCGTGGCAACAACCAGCCCACCGCGAACGTCCCCACCGCGCCGACCGTCAATACCTCGCGAAAATGTCCGCCTTCGAATCGCTCAAGGGTTTGCGCGATACGGTCGAAAGATTCGCGCAAAACCGGCAGCAGTGTTTCGCCTTCGCTGGTCAGCATAAGCCCGCGGGGCAAGCGCTTGAACAGGGTCACGCCAAGTTGAGACTCCAGGCTCTTGACCTGATGACTCACCGCCGCCTGAGTGACGCACAACTCAACGGCCGCCCGGGTGAAACTCAAGTGCCGGGCAGAGGCCTCGAAGGCGCGCAATGCATTGAGCGGTAATTGAGGCCGGATCATGACAACTCCAAAATTTTTCTAATGGCTCGTCCGAAATATCATCGGTTGTCGAACTTCGGCAGACTGCATAGATTTGGCTCGCCTATCAGCAACCCGAATTGAAAAGCCGCTCGGAGTGTAGCGGTTAGTACCCTTGAACCTCATGGAAAGTGACTCAATCATGCATAACAAGCTCGCATTCTACAGCGCTTTCGCACTGTTCCTCAGCGCCGGTCATTGCGTTGCTGACGACCGCATCGAAGCCATCGTGAAGGCCGCCATCGAACCGGTGATGCAGCAACAGCAGATCCCCGGTGTCGCGATCGCAATTACCGTCAACGGCCAACCGCATTACTTTAACTACGGCGTGGCCTCGAAGGAAAACGGCAAAGCCGTCACCGAAGACACCCTGTTCGAGATCGGCTCGGTGAGCAAAACCTTCACTGCCACCCTCGCCGCCTACGCTCAGGCCACCGGCAAACTGTCCCTGTCGGACAAGGCCAGCAGCGTGCTGCCGGAGCTGCGTGGCAGCGCGTTCGACACCATCAGCGTGCTGCAACTGGGCACCTACAGCGCCGGTGGCCTGCCGCTGCAATTCCCCGACGATGCCGATGCACCGGACACGATGCTCGGCTATTTCAAACAGTGGAAACCGACTTATGCCGCAGGCACCCATCGGCAGTATTCGAACCCGAGCCTGGGGTTGTTCGGCTACCTCGCCGCCCAAAGCATGGGCGCGCCGTTTGATGACGTGATGGAAAAAATCCTGCTGCCGAAACTCGGGCTGAAACACACCTACCTCACAGTGCCGCAGGCTGAAATGGGGCTTTACGCTCAGGGTTACAACAAGGAAGACAAACCGGTGCGAGTCGGGCCGGGGGCACTGGATTCGGAGGCTTATGGCGTCAAAACCAGCGCGGCGGACCTGATTCGGTATGTTGAGGCGAACATGAAACCGTCGGGGCTTGAAGCGTCGATGCAGCGGGCGATCGCCACCACTCATACCGGTTACTACAAGGTGGGCGAGATGACTCAGGGGCTGGGTTGGGAGTTCTACCACTACCCGGTCACCCTCGATACATTGCTGGCGGGTAACTCGACGCAGATGGCGATGGAGGCTCACGAAGTCCAGTGGCTGACCCCGCCGCAACCTCAACCAGAAAACGTATTGATCAACAAAACCGGCTCAACAAGCGGCTTCGGTGCTTACGTGGCGTACGTGCCGTCGAAAGACATCGGCATTGTGATCCTGGCCAACAAAAACTACCCGAACCCTGAGCGGATCAAGATTGCTCATACGATATTGAGCGCACTGGCGAAGTAGCCAAGAAACGCAAATCTCGTAGCAGCTGTCGAGCTTGCGAGGCTGCGTTCGGCTGCGCAGCAGTCGTGATCCGGAAAATGCGGTTTTTTTGAAAGAACGCGGTTGCAGGTTTTACGACTGCTTCGCAGCCTCGCAGGCTCGACAGCTGCTACAGATCTCCAGTAGGCAAACAAAATGGGCGACCCCTTTGAGGTCGCCCGTTGTCGTTACTGCGTCAGCTCAATGCCGAGTCGGCGGCTGAGCGTCAGGTGCAGCGCTTCCCGGATCAAGATTTTCCCGTGCCTGATTCACCAACAACTCGGTGACCGCCGCCAAATGCTGAATCGACAGCAGCACCTTGCGGTTCGAGCCTTCCAGTTTCCCGGCAAAATTCGCAATCAGGACGGTCAGGGAGGCAAGGTTTTCGCAGGCCTGATTTAGCAGGGTTAGTGTGTCGACACCAGGAGCGACAGTGAAAATCTGCTGGGTCGTGGCGGTACGCCTGGGGCTTCGGGTGACTGCGCCTTTTGCGGTTTCACACAGGTTCGCGGGATCAGGATGATCGGCGTCGGTTGGGGTTTGCGGTTGATGCTTGCTGAACTTTTTCACAGACGAGGCTCCTTTTTGTGCCATTGGTGTTTTTCGTCCCTGGATCCCTCAGTGTCGCGGATTCCCACGTCCGACCGCGATTTTGCGGTGGCTGACGAAGGCTAGCGGTGCTCTCTGACAGAAACCAGTTCATCAAGACCGACAGAACTTGCAGGAAACTTCCGAGACTAATAGAAGCCAATACATCTCACCCCGAAACACCCGGTTTTTTGTAGCCGTTACCGAGCAAAAAAATGGGCGACCTCTTGAAGTCGCCCATTTTTGATTGTTGCTACAAAAGTCTGCGTTTAATCATCCGGCATTTCAGGCGGCTTGACGGGTTTCGCCGGTTTGCCTGGTTTTGCGCCCTTGGTGCCCTTTGCACCATTGACCGGTTCAGCCGCATCAACAGGCATCGCGACCGTCGGCGCTGCGGCTTCTTTCTCAGTCGCTGGCAAGGCGTCGATCGTGTCGAAAATTTTCTTCAAATCGACTGATTTTGATTCATCCCCCGAACTCTCAAGTTTCTTCTCGCCGTCCTTGCCCACCAGGATGATTTTGCTCTTCGCGCCCGCACCCAACTTGAGCGAGCGGATCAATGCCGCCGTGTCTTGTGGCCCCAGGTCTTTGCCCTCGCGCTGGCCCATCAAATTGAGCACGGTATACAGGACCATGTTTCGCTCGGTGAAACCCTTGCGGTTGGCCGGCTCATCCAGCGACTTTTTCAGGCTGACCCACGTGGGATCGACCGTACTTGGAGCGATGACAATCAGTGGCCGGGACCTGCCCTTGTCCATATCCAGCGGTGAGCCGTCATCGGCAGCGAACAAGGGGCCGGCGAAAGCCAGCAGGGTAGTCAGGGTCAATGACCTGATGAGCATGCGCATCTCCTTTTGATATCCACGCTCTAATGATTGCGCATCGCGGCGTTCGTTCCGGGTGACGCCCGCAATTATGTCTCGCCTTGCCCCAAGCTTAGGTCAGGGCGGTCATTGCGCAACAGGCTGAGCTAATCTCATAGCTCAACAACCAAGCCCTGATCCGCCGTGAGGACCTGTGCATGAGCGCTCAGTTGAACCACACCATCGTCTGGTGTCGCGACAAACAGACATCAGCCAACTATCTGGCAAACATCCTCGGTCTGCCCTGCCCCGAACCCTTCGGCCCGATGCTGATCGTCAAGTTCGACAACGGTGTGTCGCTGGACTTCTACGACAATGACCCGCCGATTGCCTCCCAGCACTATGCGTTTTTGATCGGTGACGAGGATTTCGATGCGGCCTTCGCCCGCCTGCAAGCCAGAAAGCAACCCTGGTGGGCCGACCCCGGCAAACAACGACCAAACGAGATCAACGATTACGGCGGTGGCCGGCGGGTTTATTTCGATGACCCGGACGGGCATCTGCTGGAGATTCTGACTCGGGCCTAAGGGCGCCTGCCAAGCTGGTTTGTTTCTGGAACCTCTACCCGATTAAAAGGCCAGTTTGTACCCGATCAGCACCAGCATCGTGGCCAGGCAAGGCCGCAGCACTTCATCGGAGATACGGCCAGTCAGGTGGCTGCCCAGGTAAATCCCCGGCAGCGAACCGACCAGCAAGTAACCCAGCACGTGCCAATCCATGTTGCCCATGCTCGCATGGCCGAGGCCGGCCACCAGGGTCAGCGGTACGGCGTGCGCGATTTCCGTGCCGACCAGGCGGCGGGTCGGCAGCAGCGGATAGAGAATGAACAACGCAACGGTGCCCAGGGCGCCAGCGCCGATTGAGGTCAGGGCAACCATGGTGCCGAGGACCAGGCCGGTGATCACGGTCAGCGCATTCAAGCGGTTGCCGCTGGGGTTGTAATGACCGCCCGCGCGTTTGTGGGCGAAATCGAGCAGGCGTTTCTTGAAGAAAATAGCCAACGCCGTGGCAAACAGGACAAAACCCAAGGCCTGTTTGATGACCGCGTTCATCGCCTCGGGCGACGTTTGCAAGGTGCTCAGGAACCACAACGTCAGCGCCACCGCCGGCACACTGCCGAGGGTCAGCCAACCGGTAATGGCCCAGTCGATGTTCTTGTTCTTTCGATGAACCAGCACGCCACTGGACTTGGTAATCGCCGCGTACAGCAAATCCGTCCCCACTGCGGTGGCCGGATTGACGCCGAACCACAACAGAATGGGAGTCATCAACGAACCGCCACCAACCCCAGTCATCCCGACAATAAAGCCGACCACCAGACCTGCCACGACTAAACCGAAATTACCGAATTCCATTAACACGCCCACAAAAAACGCATGAAAAATCTGGCCCGCAGCATAGCGATTTTTCTTATAACCACTTATATCGATGCGATCTATCTTTATGCACTTCTTCGCTTACTGCACTGGCAAGAAATTCAAAAACAGCAAACTCTGCGCGTAATTCAAACCGATCCGGCGGTAGCGTTCGTCCAGCATCTGCGTCAGCAGGTCCAGCCGCGCAACGATCTTGCCGAACTCCACGGCAAAACTAAGATTGCTGCCCTCCTCCGAGATTTCGTTGGAGAACAGCAACGGCTCGCCGTTCTTGTTTTGCCGCTGACTGAGTATCCAGGTGGCTTTCTCGATGTTGCGGGCGGCGTTGCTGACGAACGTCGGGTTGATCGCATCCGTCATGTAGAACTCGAGCCGATTGCCGTGGGCGGTGACGAGCATGCTGCCGATGGCATAGATGAAGGCACCGACCCGGTCGCCGAGAAACTCCGGGCTCATGGCATAACTCAGCGCTGCCAGGTCTTTTTTGCCACCCAGGGTCGGCAGCGGCTGTTGCTGTTCGATGGCCATGCGCACTTGCTTGCCAGCGGTGCGGGCATCGAGGAAGCCGGATTTTTTCAGCTCGTCCGGGTTGCGCAGGTAGAGCTTGCTCATCAGCAGGTAGAGGCTGTCGAGGTTGTCGCGCATCGCCAGGGTCGCCATGCGGTCGACGCTGGTCTGGAGGAGTTCCTGGGGTTTGCCTTCACGAAACTGGCTGACGATGTCGCTGCCCTGCTGCTGACTGCACCCAGAGGCGGCGAGCATCGACAAGCAGGCCAACAGCAGGCAACGGCGGCGGATGGGTGTGGTGGTGAGGGGTAAAACTCGAGCCATGGGTTATTGAACTTGGGCATGGGCCGGCGGTGGGGATTCGCCGCAGGCTGGCCAAGAATAGAGCCGTGAATCCTGAAAAAGTGCAGTGCCGACGGTCCGTAAGCGTTGGCAACCGTTCGGTCAAGGGTAAGGCTATGCCCAAAGCACTGTGATGAAGTTTTCTGCCCAGTAAACATTCCGGCCCAACGCCATCCCGTAGCAGCTGCCGAGCCCGCGAGGCTGCGTCCGAGGACGAAGTCCTCGCAATTCCTACGCACGCGGTGTTCAAACACCCCATTGTTTGATTCGGCGACTGCTTCGCAGCCGAACGCAGCCTCGCAGGCTCGACAGCTGCTACACATCGACGGAACCACCGGGCTATTCTGCTGCCCATTGAAGTATCGATCGAAATTCAGAAAGGAGATTTGAATGCGGACCCTCGAACTGGCCGGCGTCAACGTACCGGTCATCGGCCAAGGCACCTGGCGCATGGGAGAAGATCGTTCCCGGCACACCCAGGAAGTGGCGGCTTTGCGCCTGGGCATCGAATTGGGCATGACCCTCATCGACACCGCTGAAATGTACGGCGAGGGCGGCGCTGAGGAAGTGGTCGGTGAAGCCATCGCCGGCAGGCGTGACGAAGTGTTTCTGGTGAGCAAGGTGTACCCGCACAACGCCAGCCGCAAAGGCATCCCCCAGGCGTGCGAACGCAGTCTGCGGCGGCTGGATACCGACTACATCGATCTCTACCTGCTGCACTGGCGTGGCCAGTATCCCCTCGAAGAAACGGTCGAAGCCTTCGAACGACTGCGCGAAGAAGGCAAGATCGGTCGTTGGGGCGTCTCCAATTTCGACGTCGAGGACCTGGAGGAACTGGCCTCACCGGCCTGTGCCACCAATCAGGTGCTCTACAACCTGGAAGAACGCGGCATCGAGTTTGATTTACTGCCCTGGAGCCGCCAGCATCGAATGCCGATCATGGCCTACTGTCCGATCGGTCAGGGTGGGCCTATGCTGAACCATACAATGCTCAAACAAATAGCCGCCCGTCACCGTGTGACGCCGGCCCAGGTAGCGCTGGCATGGATGCTGCGTAAGGAAGGCGTGATCGCCATCCCCAAAGCGATCCGACCCGAACACGTGCAACTCAACGCGCAAGCCGCACAATTACAACTGGAGGCAGGGGATCTGGAGGCGCTGGACCAGGCGTTTCACGCGCCACAACGCAAACAGCGGTTGGCCATGGTCTGAGCCATCGCAGTCTGTCAGAGGGCTTCGGCATGAGAAGCACTGATCAGCTCGATTCCTTTAATCTGCAACGCTTTGTCCAGGCACAGGAAAAAGTGTTCAAACGGGTCCAGGACGAGCTGACTGCCGGTCACAAGCGCAGTCACTGGATGTGGTTCATTTTTCCGCAATTTGCAGGGTTGGGCGGCAGCGAGATGTCCCGCCACTTTGCCATTCGTTCCAAAGAGGAAGCCGAGGCGTACCTCAATCATCCGCTGCTGGGTTCACGGTTGCGCACCTGCACGCAGTTGGTGCTGAACATCGAAAAGCGCTCTATTGCGGGCATATTCGGCCACCCCGACGATCTCAAGTTTCACTCTTCCATGACGCTGTTCGCCCAGGTTGCCGGCGCCAACAGCGACTTTCATCAAGCGCTGGACCAGTATTTCCACGGCATCCTGGATGACTGGACGTTGTTGCTGCTGGACTCAAAACAGGCCCAACTGCCCACCAATCAAGGTTGAAAAGTCGTCGTCCACGAAGGGCAGAATGGCGTCCGCCACCGGTTGCAGTTGCCGGGTGACGTAGTGGTCGTAGTCGATGGGCGCGCTGCGGATTTCCAGCGGTTCAGGCCCGGCGACGGTGATCACGTAACTGATCCAGCCACCGTTCTGGTATTGCCGCGGACGGCCCTGCCGGTCGTTGTAATCATCGGCCATTCGCGCGGCCCGCACATGCGGCGGCACGTTGCGCTGATAGTCATCGAGGGTGCGGCGCAGGCGCTTGCGGTAGATCAGGCGATCGTCGAACTCCCCCGCCAAGGTCTTGCGCACATAGTCGCGCACATAATCCTGATAAGGCTTGCGATAGAAGATGCGCAGGTACAGCTCCTGCTGGAATTGCCGGGCCAGCGGCGACCAGTCGGTGCGCACGGTTTCCAGGCCTTTGTAGACCATTTCGTCGGTGCCATCGGCGCGGGTCACAAGCCCCGCATAGCGCTTCTTGCTACCCTCCTCGGCGCCGCGAATGGTCGGCATCAGAAAGCGCTTGTAGTGGGTCTCGAACTGCAACTCTAAGGCACTTTCCAGACCGTATTGCTGCTGCACATGTTCGCGCCACCACTGGTTGACGTGATCCACCAGAGCGTGGCCGATCAGTGCTGCTTCCTGTTGACCGTGGGCACGGCGCAGCCAGACGAAGGTCGAGTCGGTGTCACCGTAAATCACCGTATGGCCCTGGGCTTCGATCAGCTGGCGCGTACGCAGCATGATCTCGTGACCGCGCAGGGTGATGGACGACGCCAGGCGTGTGTCGAAGAAGCGGCAACCGCTGGAACCGAGCACGCCGTAAAAGGCGTTCATGATGATTTTCAGGGCCTGGGACAAAGGCGCGTTGTGTTCGCGCTTGGCGGTTTCACGACCTTCGGCGACCCGGGCGACGATGGCGGGCAGGCAATGCCGGGTTCTGGAAAAACGCGCACCGCGAAAACCTGGCACCGACTCGCTGTCAGCGGGATGTTTAAGCCCCTCGATCAAGCCCACCGGGTCGATGAGGAAGGTTCGGATGATCGATGGATAGAGGCTTTTGTAGTCGAGGACCAGCACCGACTCGTACAGGCCCGGTTGCGAGTCCATGACAAAACCGCCGGGGCTGGCCTGCGCAGGCTTGTTCCCAAGGTTCGGCGCAACGAAACCCTGGCGGTGCATCAGCGGCATGTAAAGGTGCGTGAACGCCGCCACCGAGCCGCCGCTGCGATCCGCCGGCAAACCGGTGACGCTGGCCCGTTCCAGCAGGAAGGTCAGCAGCTCGGTCTTGGCGAAAATCCGCGTCACCAGCTCGCAATCCTTGAGGTTGTACTTGGCCAGGGCCGGTTTGTCCTCGGCGAACATGCGGTTGATTTCGTCCATGCGCTGGTACGGATTGTCGATCGACTTGCCCTCGCCAAGCAGGGTTTGTGCGACGTTTTCCAGGCTGAACGAAGGAAAACTCCAGGTCGCCGAACGCAGGGATTCGATCCCATCGATGATCAGCCGGCCGGCGGCCGAGGCGAAGTAATGGTTGCGGCTACCGTGTTCGCGCCACTGCATTTCTTCGCCTCCCCGCCCCAGTTTCAGCGGCACCGCCAGGCGCCGCGCGTGTTCGTGGAGCACGCGGAGGTCGAATTGCACGACGTTCCAGCCGATGATCGCGTCGGGGTCATGGCGGGCGAACCATTCGTTGAGTCTTTTCAGCAGCAGGGTTCGGGAGTCGCAGTATTCGAGCTGAAAATCCACCTCGCTGTCGTCGCCATTGGGCGGGCCGAGCATGTAGACCTGGCGCTCGCCGCAGCCTTCCAGGGCGATGGAATACAGCTCGCCCTGAGCGGTGGTTTCGATGTCCAGTGAGACCAGCCTGAGGCTCGGGCGATAGTCTGGGTCGGGTTTCATCTGCGCATCGAGCAGCAGGCCTTCGGCGTTCGGCGTGCCACTGAACCGGACCGGCGCGGTGATGAAGCGCTCCATCATGTAGCGTTCCGGCGGGCGCACGTCGGCTTCAAACATGTCGACGCCGGCCTTGCGCAGCGCGGTTTCCAGGCGCATCAACTGACCGTGCTGCTGGCAATACAGACCGAGCACCGGACGGTGCTCGAAATCCAGCAACGCCAACGGCCGCAGCTCGACGTTCTTTTCGCCGCGCAGCAGCGCTTCGGCCTGCTCGCGCTGGGCGGCGGGGATGAACGCCACCGACGGTTGATGAGGCAGGCGGATCCGCTGGGGACCGGTGTCGGTCGCCAGCCAGAACTCGACTTCCGTACCGGCCGGGGTATCGCGCCAATGCCGGGTCAGGACGAAGCCCCGCTGTAAATCCACCACTGCAACCTCAAGATTTGATTCAAGGCGCAATTCTACGCGTCATCGAAGGCGATAGCCCGTCTGGCTCCAACGTCTCGGACAGACTTAGAACCTGTGGGAGCGAGCTTGCTCGCGATGAGGCCATAGCATTCGACATCTCTATTGCCTGTCAAACCGCTATCGCGAGCAAGCTCGCTCCCACAGGGTTTGATGGAGCCCATGGATCAATGAATAACTGTGAAAATTTTCAGGTTTACCGAAGAAAAACCGCTGAATGGCGTTTTTTGCGCGTTATCTGCCGCTTTCTGCCTTGCCCTCAGCGCCCGTGTCTACGATTCTTCAAGGACAACGACAACACCTGAGAAACTGCCATGAAAACCGTCGCCCAACTGCTGAAGTTAAAGGCTGAACAGAACCATGAAGTCCACACCATTGCACCGCATCAAATGGTGCTGGAAGCGCTGATGGTCATGGCCGCGAAAAACGTCGGCGCCTTGCCGGTCGTGAAAAATGGCGAGGTCGTCGGCATCATCAGCGAGCGTGACTATGCGCGCAAACTCGTGCTCAAGGGCCGCTCCTCCGTCGGCACGCCAGTCGAAGACATCATGGTGTCGCCGGTGATCACCGTGGACACCCATCAAACCGTAGAAACCTGCATGGGCATCATGTCCGACAAACGCCTGCGCCACTTGCCGGTGGTGGAAAACGGCACATTGATCGGTTTGCTGTCGATCGGCGACCTGGTCAAGGAGGCCATCGCCGAACAGGCTGAGCTGATTCGCCAGTTGGAGCAGTACATTCGCGGCGAATAGATCAATCCGGCCAATGCCGCGCGAAGACCGGTGCCAATGTCGGGTGCCGGTCGATGCGCGTAAGCCACGCGAAAAACCCGGGCCTTGCACTGCGTAAATGTTCCCGGCTGCCCGCCCATCTGGAAACCACCGCCGCCAGCACATCCAGGGCTCCCGGCGTCTCGTCACCCAGATACAAATCGCCCGAAAACTGATCGGCAAACACCTCCCAGTTCCTGTGCAGTCGCGCGCGGGCGCCGATCATGAGGTTTTGCCTGGACGATTCATCCGCCTCGGCCAACCAGCGCTCGGGGTAGTCGATGATGCCAATGGCCGAATAGCAATTGCTGACGATGTACACCAGGCCGCGAATGGCCTGATCCCGCGCGGCGGTGTTTTTCGGCAGCAGATTTGCTTTGGGAAACGTGAGCCCCAGGTGAATCAGAATCGCCGCGCTCTCGGTGAGAACGCTGCCATCGGGCAATTGCAGTGTCGGGATCTGTTTGAGCGGATTGAGCTTCTCCAGCGCGTGGGTCGCCTCAGGAGAGGATTCAACGTCGATGAAGCGGTAAGGAATTTCGCAAAGCTCCAGTGCCGCTTCTATCGCGGCAGCGCCGGAATTCTGGTGTCCGTATAACTGGTACATATCGCGCGCTCCTGGCGAAACGAAAATAGAGTCAGCAGACGATTGGGCGCAAGGCACGTTCCCTGCCATTGGGCCGGGCGATACAGGTAAGATACGCCTCCCGGGCCGCACTCATGACTACCCGTCGCGGTTCAAGCCCTACTGCACACATCAAGGAAAGAACATGCGCCAACAGGATGGCGGTCTCGCCCCGTTTCTTCGCCTCTATGGGTTTCTTCTGGCTGGCCTGGCCCTGAGTGGCTGCTCGCCGAGCGAACACTCGTCTTCGGCCAGTCTAGCCGGTGAACAAGGGCGCGGTGGCGCCATGCTCGCCTATGAGCACGAACTGCAACTGTTGCTGCCCCAGGCGCAAATCGGGCCGCGCTTGCAGGCCACACGCGAGGCCTGCGAAACCGCCCGCTTCGGGGCCTGTAACGTTCTGCGTATCGAGCAAGGCGCCGGCCGCGCCGAGATCACTTTGCGCATTGCCCCCGCTGGCGTCGAGCCGCTGGTCACGATGGCGGCCGAGGGTGGAGAACTGGGTCAACGGATCACCAGTGCCGAAGACCTGGCCGATGCTGTGGACGACACTCGTCGGCGTCAAGAGCGGCTCAAGGCTCAGCAGCAACGTCTGGATGAGTTGGCGACCCGCAAAGACATCAGCGTTACGGATCTGATCACCTTGAGCAAGGAACAGGCCGGGATCGAAAACGACCTGCAAGCCCTGGCCCAAATCGCCGCCGGACACCAGCGCCGACTGGACACCAATCGGGTCACGCTGTCGTTTCTGCCGACCGGCGCCAGCAGTCGCTCGTCGCACCTGAGTCAAGCGTTCAGCAATTTACTGGACAACCTGGCCGATGGCGCCGCCGATGCGCTGGAAAAAGTCAGCTATGCCCTGCCCTTCCTGATTCTGGCCTTCCCGCTGTTCATGCTGTGGGTCTGGTTGTGGCGCAAGTTTGTTCGCCGTCGCACGTGAGTCGTTGAACTGAACCATCATGCTCGCGTGGGGTGCGTCGTCCTTCCTATCATTGCCGTCGATGTTCACCATCACGGCAATGAAGTTCTCATAAAAAATCCGCGGCGTAACATCAGCTCCAGACCCAACAACTACACCCCGGAGCACACCATCATGAAACGCCAAACCATCCTCAGCATCGCTTTCTCGGTTTTTGCAGTTAACGCTTTCGCCGCTACCTCTGCTCACCCGGTTGTCGCTGAAGGCGGCTCGGATCGTCTGATTGAAAATCGCGTGGCTGAAGGTGGTTCGGATCGTCTGATCGAAAACCGCGTTGCTGAAGGTGGTTCGGATCGTCTGATCGAGAACCGCGTCGCTGAAGGTGGTTCGGATCGTCTGATCGAGAACCGCGTTGCCGAAGGCGGCTCGGATCGTCTGATCGAAAACCGCGTGGCTGAAGGTGGTTCGGATCGTCTGATCGAGAACCGCGTCGCCGAAGGTGGTTCGGATCGTTTGATCGAGAACCGCGTTGCTGAAGGTGGTTCGGACCGCCTGATCGAAAGCCGCGCTGTATAAATGAATGGTTTTACCGCGGGACTCAATGAAAAACCCGGCCTTATCAGCCGGTTTTTTTTACGCCTGTTTTTTGCGTTCGGTCACTTGCCGGCTCGGGCCATGCAACGCTGATAACGCTCATCGACCCGCTTGGCAAACCACGCCGTGGTGAGTTTGCGGGTGATTTTCGGGCTTTTCAGCGCAATCCCCGGCAACACCGCGCGCGGTAATGGCCGACCTTCCGCCTTTTCGGCCAGGGCGAAAACCCGTGCATAGAGCTGGGTGTCCTCGAATTCGAAGTTTTTGCCCTCCTCCAATTGGTCCCGAATGGTCGGGTTGCGCATGCCCAGTTGCTTGCCGAGGGTACGCACCGCCAATTCCGTGGTGCCAGGCATGATCGAATCGTAGCGGACCAGGTCACCATCCAGCGCCAGCGGTATGCCCGATGCGCGACTCACCGCGTTCTGAAACGCGGCATTGCGACTGGCGTACCAGCCGGCATTGAAATCGGCAAAGCGATACAGCGGTTGTTTGTAGCTCACCGGATAACCGAGCAAGTGGGCGACTCCGAAGTACATGCCGCCGCGACGGCTGAACACTTCATGACGGATCGAGCCGTCCACCGGGTACGGATACGCCTTCGCCTGTTGCTCGGCGAAATCGATGCTGACCTGCATTGGCCCACCGGTGTGCACCGGGTTGAACCCACCGAACAGCGTCCGCCCCATGGGCACCATGCCGATGAAGTCATCGAAGATCGCGCTGAGTTCTTTCTCGCTGCGCGCCGCATTGAGTCGGTCGCTATAGCTTTTGCCGTTGGATGAACTCACCTGCAGCGCACCGCTCACCAGCAGGCCGGGAATGTGGACTTTGTCGGCTCGGCGGTCGATTTCCTCGCGGGCGATTTTGCCCAGGCCCGGTACCGGTGGGTCCACCTGAAAGGTCGACTCCTGCTCGGTGACCGCCAGTACCGAGCACAGGTTTTGGGTGGATGGATAAATGTTCTGGGCAGCAAATGCTGCGTAAATATCGGTAGCCCAGCCCTGGCGATCGGTGGTTTTGGCCGGCAGCAGGCGCACGATCTCGGCCTTGACCTCGGCAGGCTTGCGCGCAGGGAGCTCTTGCGTGCGCTGAGTACCGCAACCCGCCAGCACCAGCAGCGCGGCGACGCTCATCATCAATCGATTGGCTTGCATGTTGCTCCATCAAATCCGTTGAGCCGGGGTAACCATACGATCAATGGCATGGCGCAGGCTATGACTCTCGCCGCCGCGCCCTGTTCCGTAGCAGCTGCCGAGCCTGCGAGGCTGCGTTCGGCTGCGCAGCAGTCGTCAATACAGTCAATGCGGTGTTTCAGACGAACCGTGAATGCAGGGTTTACGACTGCTGCGCAGCCGAACGCAGCCTCGCAGGCTCGGCAGCTGCTACGCGGCAATAAGGGCTGCGGGGGCTTTTTCCGTTTGGCAGACAACCTGCCCGTCTGTCGCGGCTGAACCATACTTGAGCCACACACCGAGGAGGACAGGCTCATGAACCGTAGCGACGTACTGATCATCGGCGCCGGCCCGACCGGGCTGGTGTTGGCGCTGTGGCTGAGCAAACTTGGCGTGCAAGTGCGCATCATCGACAAGACGTCGGCACCCGGAACCACTTCGCGGGCGCTGGCCGTCCAGGCGCGGACGCTGGAGCTGTATCGCCAGCTCGACCTCAGCGACGCGGTGGTGCAGAACGGTCATCGAGTGGCCGCGGCGAACTTCTGGGTGAAGGGCGAACCCGTGGCGCGCTTGCCGCTGAGCCGCATCGGCGAAGGCCTGACGCCTTATGCGTTCCTCGAAATCTTTCCTCAAGACGAACACGAACGGCTGCTGATAGACCGCCTCGAAGCCTTTGGCATCAAGGTGGAGCGCAACACTGAACTTGAGAGTTTCATGGAAACCGGTGACGGCATCACCGCCTATCTGCGCTTGGCCGATGGTCAGGAGGAAACCTGCCAGGCTTGCTATCTGGCGGGTTGCGACGGTGCCCGGTCGATCGTGCGCAAGACCCTGGACACCGGATTTCCCGGTGGCACCTACCAGCAGATTTTCTACGTCGCCGACGTGCAGGGCAGCGGGCCGACGTTCAACGGCGAACTGCACGTGGATCTCGATGAAGCGGATTTTCTCGCAGTGTTTCCCTTGGCCGGTGAAGGCCGCGCCCGTTTGATCGGCACCGTACGCGACGAGCGCGCCGAGCAAGCCGAAACCCTGCAATTTGAAGACGTCAGCAGCCGGGCCATCGAGCATATGAAAGTAAAGATCGAGCAACTGAACTGGTTCTCGACCTACCGCGTGCATCATCGGGTGGCGGATCATTTTCACACCGGGCGCGCGTTTCTATTAGGTGACGCCGCCCACGTCCACAGCCCCGCCGGTGGCCAGGGGATGAATACCGGCATTGGCGATGCCATCAACCTCGCCTGGAAACTCGCGGCGGTGTTGAGCGGCGGCGCTGAGGCCAAACTCCTCGACACTTACGAAACCGAGCGCATCGCGTTTGCCCGCAAACTGGTCGCCACCACCGATCGGGTGTTCAGTTTCGTCACGGCCGAAGGGCGCATGGCCGATTTACTGCGCACGCGCCTGGCGCCGTTCGTGATTCCGAAAATGGCATCGTTTGAGGCGTCCCGTGAATTCCTGTTTCGCACGGTGTCGCAGATCACCCTGAATTATCGCGGGATGCCGTTGAGCACGGGCGTTGCCGGTCATGTTCACGGTGGCGACCGCCTGCCTTGGGCTCACGATGGTGAGGGGGACAGTTTCGAATCGCTGAAATGTCCGACCTGGCAGGTGCATGTGTATGGCGACACCAGCGACGAAATGATCGACTGGTGCCACGAACATCATTTGCCCTTGCATGTGTTTGACTGGCGGCCGGCGTTTGAAGCGGCTGGCCTGGGGCGTAACGGGTTTTACCTGTTGCGGCCGGATACGTATGTGGCGATTGCCGACAATTCTGCCGATCCCAAGGTGATCGAGCGGTACTTCCAGGATCACGGAATCAGGCCGTTTTTCGGCGCCAGCTAATGATCGTTCCCACGCTCTGCGTGGGAATGCAGCCCGGGACGCTCCGCGTCCCAAAAGGCGTGACGCAGAGCGTCACCGGAGGCATTCCCACGCGGAGCGTGGGAACGATCACATCAAGACTTCAGATCCCGGCCAGGGCCAGGTCCATCGCGAAGTAAGTGAAGATCAAATCCGCTCCGGCCCGCTTGATCGCGCCAAGGCTCTCACGCACCACGCGATCTTCATCGATCGCCCCAGCCTGCGCGGCGAATTTGATCATCGCGTACTCGCCGCTCACCTGATACGCCGACAGCGGCAAACGCGAGGCGTCACGGATGTCGCGGATGATGTCCAGGTACGCGCCGGCCGGTTTGACCATCAGCGCGTCGGCGCCTTCCTGCTCGTCCATCAGTGATTCGCGCACGGCTTCGCGGCGGTTCATCGGGTTCATCTGATAGCTTTTGCGGTCGCCCTTGAGCGCGCTGCCGCCGGCTTCACGGAACGGACCGTAGAGCGCCGAGGCAAACTTGGTCGAATAGGCCATGATCGCGGTCTGGTTGAAACCCGCTTCATCGAGCGCCCGGCGAATGGCCTGAACCTGCCCGTCCATGGCGGCCGACGGGGCAATCACATCGGCGCCGGCACGGGCCGCGGCCACCGCCTGTTTGCCGAGATTGATCAGGGTCTGGTCGTTGTCGACCTCATGGTTGTGCAGCACGCCACAATGGCCGTGGTCGGTGTACTCACAGAAGCAGGTGTCGGACATCACAATCATGTCCGGCACCGCGTCCTTGGCGATGCGCGACATGCGCGACACCAGACCGTTGTCGCTCCAGGTGTCGCTGCCGTTGCCGTCCAAATGGTGCGACACGCCGAACGTCATCACCGACTTGATCCCGGCGCGGGCATAACGCTCGATCTCACCCGCCAGTTTCGACTCCGGAATACGCATCACGCCGGGCATGCTTTTGATCGGTACGAAGTCGTCGATCTCTTCCTCGACGAAAATCGGCAGCACCAGATCGTTCAAGCTGAACTCGGTTTCCTGGAACAGGCTGCGCAGGCTCGCATTGCGGCGCAGACGGCGTGGACGTGCTTCGGGGAACTGACTGGACATGAGGGGTTCCTGAAAAACGGAGGACGAGACGAAAGTCGTAGGGGGCGAAGCTTATTCCCTCAACGGTCAGGGGCACAAACATCGATTGTGGAAGACTTTGTTACGGGCCCGGCAATAATCCGACCTCATTGCGCCAGCTAAAGACAACGTTCAGGATTGAGCAAAACCAACACAGGGAGTGACGCAGCATGTTTGATATCCAAAATTACGGCAGCTTCATTGCCGCGATTCTGATCTTCCAGTTAATGCCAGGGCCGGGCACCTTCGCCATTCTCAACGCCACCGCCCGCAATGGACTGGGCGCCGGGTTCGGCGCCGTGGGTGGCACGCTGTTGGGGGATGCGACGTACATGATTGCGGCGGCCATCGGTCTGGCGGCCGTGATGCAAGCCAATCCCCTGTTGTTCCAGATGCTGCAGTGGTTCGGCGCTGCGTACTTGTGCTGGATCGGCGTGCAATTGCTGCGCACGCCGGCGGCTCGGGACTCGGCGGGGCTGGAGCCGAAACGGTCGGCCCGGGTTTACTTTCGCACTGCCCTGGCGGTGAGCCTGACCAACCCCAAGGTCATCCTGTTTTTTGTGGCGTTTTTTCCGCTGTTCATTCGCCCCGATGCCTCCAGCCTGACCCTGGTCGCGATGATGCTGCATGTTTCGTTCATCAGCGCGCTGTATCAGGGTTTGCTGGTTCTGCTGGGCAATGCCGCGGCCCGTCGTTTGAAAGCCATCCCCATGGCGCGAAAAATCGCGTCCCGCGTCGCCGGTATGGCGCTGGTCGGGTTCGGGATCAAACTGGCGGCGAGTAACCGTTAGGCCGCGACGCTCAGCGCTACAGACTCAAGGTTCCGCTGATGCAGGTCACCACCGCGCCGCCGATCCAGATCTCGTCGCCCACTTGCTCGACCTGAATGCGTCCGGCGCGGCCCATGGTCAGACCCTGGCTGACCACATAGGACGCCGGCGCCAGCCCTTCGTTGAGCAACCATTGGGCGATCCCGGCGTTCAGGCTGCCGGTGGCGGGGTCTTCCGGCATGCCATCCCCGGAGATGAACGCCCGCACTTCGAACTGTGCGCCATCGCCATCTCGCTCGGGATGCCATGGCGCGATGACACCGACGGCCAGGCCAAGCATTTGCGAGTGATCCGGTTGCAGGTCCAGCACCTGCTGGCGATCCTCGACCATCACGGCCAGCCATCCGGCACCGTTGTCGACCCACTGAGTGCGCACAATCGCCCCCGATTCCAGCCCGAGCCCCCGCCGTACCCGTTCCACCACATCCGCCTCCACCGGCCCGGTTTTGAGCAATGGCGGTGCGAGAAAGGCCAGCTCTGTCCCTTGTCGACGAACCCGCACCAGCCCCACGCCGCACTCCTGAATGATCTCTTCGCCCCTGGGCACGCCACCGGCCTCCAGCCACGCATGGCAGGTGCCCAGTGTCGGATGGCCGGCGAACGGCAATTCGTTCAGGGTGGTGAAGATCCGCACACGATAATCGGCGCGAGGATCGCGCGGTTCGAGTATGAATGTGGTTTCGCTGAGGTTGGTCCAGCTGGCGAACGCCGCCATGCGCTCATCGCTGAGCTCATCGGCGCCGAACACCACCGCCAACGGATTGCCCTTG
Organism: Pseudomonas sp. Irchel s3h14; assembly: GCF_900187425.1. Lineage (GTDB taxonomy): Bacteria > Pseudomonadota > Gammaproteobacteria > Pseudomonadales > Pseudomonadaceae > Aquipseudomonas. Next base: position 6,979 of record NZ_FYDJ01000006.1, on the reverse strand, counting down.
AGCGCAACACGGCTGAAGACATCTACTTGCTTGAAATCGAATGAGTGCATGGCCTGCCTTGGTCTTGATCAAATCGAAGCGTTTTGCTTGGGAATTTCCAGCCCACGCATCACCGCCGGCCGCGCCAGAAAGCGCTCCAGCACTCGCGTGACGTTCGGGAAGTTCTCGATGCCCACCAGCTCGCCAGCCTCATAGAAGCCGATCAGGTTGCGCACCCAGGGGAAGGCCGCGATGTCCGCGATGGTGTAGCGCTCGCCCATGATCCAGTCGCGCCCTTCCAGGCGGTTATCGAGCACATTAAGCAGGCGTTTGCTTTCATCGACGTAGCGGTCGCGGGGACGTTTGTCCTCGTAGTCCTTGCCGGCAAATCTGTTGAAAAAACCGACCTGGCCGAACATCGGCCCGATGCCGCCCATCTGAAACATCAGCCATTGAATGGTCTCGTATCGCGCCGCCGATTCCTGGGCCAGCAGTTGCCCGCTCTTGTCGGCCAGGTAAATCAGAATCGCCCCGGACTCGAACAGCGCCAGGGGTTGGTCCCCAGGACCGTGGGGGTCGAGGATTGCCGGGATCTTGTTGTTGGGGTTCAGCGAAAGAAATTCGGGGGACATCTGATCATGGGTGTCGAAGCCCACACGATGCGGCTCGTAGGGCAGTCCGATCTCTTCGAGCATGATCGACACCTTGACGCCGTTGGGTGTCGGCAAGGAGTACAGCTGGATCCACTCGGGGTATTGAGCCGGCCATTTTTGGGTAATCGGGAACGCGGACAGATCGGTCATGGGAAGCATCCACACGGAAAAAATAGACGCTGATCATAATGTAGGGGCTGGCGAAGGCTGCGATTTTTTGGCGTTATCAATGTTGCTGATGAGCAAGATCAAAAGATCGCAGCCTGTCAGTGGCGCCGACACGTGTACTGTGTCCATAAATCCGCAACATCCTGTCGATAACCTCTGCACTAACCCATCTCAGGTTGCCGCTACAGTGCTGCGCACTCACTCGGATCGAACCAAATGGGCTTCAGAGGACTCTGAGCATTGCCCTTTTGGAAACGGACCGGCCCAACGACATGGAAAACACCCGAAGCTGGGAGCTCGCGGTGTAAAGGTTTGTCAGCCTTAACCGAATGCGCTGAAGATCACCTATTCAAATGATGAACCTTTTGAAATTCGCCAAACGCTTCAAACATCGCGCGTATGTTGTCCTGCCCTCCCTGTTGGCGGTCAGCGCGCTGTTCCTGTCCCTTGAGTCCAGCGAAAGCCGCGCCCAACCGGCGGACGGCACCCAGACGCTGGTGTTCCTGCGCCACGCGGAAAAACCCGCCGGCGGCCTCGGCCAGCTCAACTGCCAGGGCCTGAACCGCGCCATCGACCTTGCCACCTTGCTGCCGGAAAAATTCGGCAAGGCCAACTACGTGTTTGCCGCCAATCCGACGCGCAATGTCGAAGAAGGCGAACTGGACAATTCCTACAGTTACATCCGTCCCCTGATGACCATCAGCCCCAGCGCGATCAAGCTTGGTTTGCCGGTGAACATCAACTTCTCGGCCAACGACACCAGCGACCTGGCCGATGAATTGCTCCACGACAAGTATCACAACTCGGTCATCTACACCGCCTGGTCCCACGGCTACCTGCCGGAGCTGATCAACAAGGTCGCGGGAAAAGCCGTCGGCAAGAAACAGAACATCACCGATGACTGGGAATCCAGCGACTACGACTCGCTGTATGTGCTCACCCTGACCTGGCACAACGGCAAGGCCAGTGTGCAGAGCCACGCCTACAAGCAAGGGCTGGATAATGGGCGGGAGACCTGTCCGACTTGAGTGGTGCAGTGCCTGATCGGGCCTTTTCGCGAGCAAGCCCGCTCCCACATTAGACCGCGTACCTTTGCCGCAACTCGGTTTAATGTGGGAGCGGGCTTGCTCGCGAAGGGGCCGGCAAATACGACATCATCCTCGCTGGGAAACGCGCTCTCGCAGATACTCAAGGACAGCAACCCGCTCCCCCGCGAACTCAATACGACCCCCTTTCTTCTCCCGCTGAAACGCATACATCGGGTCGTAATACTCGCGAAGCAACCCTTCGATCCAGCCCCGGTGCAAGTCCACCGCCCCGCTGCTCGCCTGCTCCGCCAGCGCATCTTCCATCAATATCAGCATCCGCCGATGGCGTTCACCGCCCAGACGTTTCTGCACATTGTTCAGGCTCTCCAGCAAGCGCTCGGAAAACAGCGCGAAGCCTTCATCGCCATGCACGCCGATGAACTCGGCACACAAGTCCACCACATAGTCACGCAGGATCCGTTCGACCCGCCCTTCCAGGCTGTCTTCAAGCCAGACCATCGGAAACTGTTGCATGCCCTGAAACAGCGGCAACGGCAGCGCACAACTGCCGATCGCGCGGCTCTCGTCTTCCAGCACAAACTGCTCGATACCGTGGGCGCGCTTCTTCAGCAGGTCCACCGCCAGGCGGTTCTCAAAATCGATGTTGGAAGGTTGGCCGGTGGCGCGTTTACCAAAACTGGAGCCGCGATGATGGGCGTGACCTTCAAGGTCCAGGCCGTTGCGCAACTGCGTGAGCACTTCGGTTTTACCGGTGCCGGTCATGCCGCCCAGCAAGACGAAATCACACTGGGCAACCGCCTGATCGAGCGTGTCGAGCAAGAAGCTGCGCATCGCCTTGTAACCGCCACCCACTCGCGGATAGTCGATGCCCGCCTCGTCCTTGAGCCATTGCTGGACGATCTGCGAACGCAAACCGCCGCGAAAACAATACAAATACCCATCAGGATGAGCCCGGGCAAAATCGGCCCAGGCCTGGATGCGCTCGGCTTTTATCTCGCCGGACACCAACTGGTGCCCCAGCGTAATGGCCGCTTGTTGGCCGTGTTGCTTATAACAAGTGCCAACCCGTTGCCGCTCATGGTCATTCATCAGCGGCAGGTTGATCACGCCGGGGAATGAGCCTTTGAGAAATTCGACCGGCGCACGGGCATCCATCATCGGTCGGTCGTTGAGGAAAATGTCGCGGTAATCGGTGAATTCGATGGACATCAAAACACCTCAACCGCGTTCGTCTGTCGCTCGATCAGTTCACCGATCGGCTCAAGGGTCAGGCCCAGCTCGGCGGCTACTTTGAGGAAGTGTTCGTTGCCTTCGGGGGTGACCGCAACCAACAGGCCACCGCTGGTCTGCGGATCGCAGAGCACGCGTTTGTGCATTTCCTGAATACGCCCAAGCTTGCTGGCGTAGCTGTCGAAGTTGCGCAACGTCCCGCCCGGCACGCAGCCTTGGTCGAGGTAATACTCAACACCCGGCAGACGCGGCACGCGATCGTACTCAATGCGAGCGGTCACGTTGCTGCCGTCGGCCATTTCCACCAAATGCCCCAGCAGACCAAAACCGGTGACGTCGGTCATCGCGGTGACGCACTCGAGTTTGCCGAAACGGCTGCCGGGTTTGTTCAGGGTGCACATCCAGTCGCGAGCCAGGCCGATGTCGGCCTGGCGCAACTTGCCCTTCTTCTCGGCGGTGGTGAGGATGCCGATGCCCAGCGGTTTGGTGAGGTAGAGCAGGCAACCGGCGGTGGCGGTGTCGTTGCGCTTCATGTGGCGCTTTTCCACCAGACCGGTCACGGCGAGGCCGAAGATCGGCTCCGGCGCGTCGATGGAATGCCCACCGGCCAACGGAATACCGGCTTCATCGCAGACCGAACGCCCGCCGCGAATCACTTCCCGGGCAATCTCCGGCGCCAGTACGTTGACCGGCCAGCCAAGGATCGCAATCGCCATCAGCGGATCGCCGCCCATGGCGTAGATGTCGCTGATGGCATTGGTGGCGGCGATGCGACCGAAATCGAACGGGTCGTCGACGATCGGCATAAAGAAGTCGGTGGTCGACACCACGCCGCGTTCTTCATCAATGGCGTACACCGCCGCGTCATCGCGCGAGGCGTTGCCGACCCAGAGTTTCGGGTCAAGGTTCTGCGCCCCGCTGCCGGCCAGAATCACCTCCAGCACCTGCGGGGAAATTTTGCAGCCGCATCCTGCGCCGTGGCTGTATTGGGTCAGACGAATCGGCTCGCTCATGGGGGGGGACACCTCGTGAAGTCAGTGCCGAGGAGTCTACATCAACGTCGTCTCCCCTGAGGTCCCGCGAATCGTTGACCGAAAGGACAGTTAAACCACCAATTTCCTAGCCTTTTCCGTGCCTTGAGCAAAATTGGTATGCCTTGTGCAAACGTTTGCGTGTCGCTGATACAAGCATTTTCGCTACATAACCGCGCAAGCCCGCAGAACCGGGCCTTCGATCCGCACGAAAAGGGACTTTTAATGCACCGCACGTCCAGCCGCGTGACTTGCTCGCGCACTTTTGCTGTTTCCTTGCTGCTGGCCAGCGTTACAGGACTACTCAGCAGCACCGTTTTGGCGCAACCCGCCCCCGCCGAAGAATCCGCCCAAGGCGAAACCCTCAGCCCCGAAGCGAGCCCACCGAAAAAAGGCGTGTACCTCTCGGACTGGTTCAACCAGGACCTGACGGTCATCGGCAGTAAAGACATCAGTTTCGGCCCGCAACCGGCCGACGATATCTACCTGGAATACGAGTACTTCGGGCGCAAGGGGCCGTTCGAGTTGTATGGCTACATCGACATCCCGAAGATCTTCGACATCGGCAACAGCCATGACAAAGGCGTGTGGGACCACGGCTCGCCGGTGTTCATGGAGCACGAACCGAGAATCTCTATCGACTACCTCGCCGGCCGCAGCCTGGCCATCGGGCCGTTCAAGGAATGGTACGTCGCCTTCGACTGGATCTACGACCACGGCAGTAACAGCGCCAACCGCGCCAATACGCTGTACAGCGGTTTGGGCACCGACATCGACACCCATTCGCGGGTCAACCTGTCGGCCAACTTCTATGGGCGCTACCAGTGGGAAAACTACGGCGCCAGCAACGAGTATTCGTGGGACGGCTATCGCGCCCAACTCAAATACATCGTGCCGATCAGCAGCTTCAGCAATGGCGCGTCACTGACCTACATCGGGTTCACCAACTTCGACTTCGGCTCGGACCTGCACAAGGACAACCCGGCCCGCACCGCCAACGCCACCGTCGCCACCAACGTCTTGCTGTACTCGTTCACCCACTTGCGTTTCACCCTGGTCGGTCGTTATTTCCACAACGGCGGCAACTGGGAGGATGGCAGCGAATTGAATTTCGGCGACGGTAACTTCCGCGCCCGTTCCGACGGCTGGGGTTACTACGCCGGCGTTGGTTATCAGTTTTAAGTTTTGTTTGAATCAGGAGGAGATTTTGAAGAATTGGTCGGCGTGGGAGAACGGTGTTCCCGAGGTTTGAGTTCGGCTTGAGGACGCCATCGCGAGCAAGCTCGCTCCCACAGGTTCAGCGCCATCCTTGTGGGAGCGAGCTTGCTCCGGGCGGCGTTCCGACGAAGAGGCCAGAGCATCCAACATCAATGCCGGTTACGGCAACAAAATCACCTTGTCACCACTGCCTTGGCTCACCTCGGCATACCGCTCCAGACCTTCGGCCAACGGCGATTCAAACAAGCCTTCGGGCAACGGCAACAAGCCCTGATCGAAGAACGTGCCGAACTGCTCAAGCATCGCCGCACACGCCTGGACGCCGTACAGCAACGAGTTGATCCCCACCACCGAACCGCCCTTGCGATACAGCGCCAAGGCCGGCAATTGCACCATGCCGTCCACCGGCGCGGCGATGATCGCGATGCGACCGAACGCGGCCAGAGCCGGGACCGAGGCCGGCAGCCAGAAACCGGTGGTGTCGAAAATTACATCAGCGCCGCCGGCATACACGGCGCTCACCTGCGCACCGAGGTCCTCGGGTTTATCCAGTTGCAGCGTCTGATACCCCAGGGCCTGCAAATCCTTGACCTGCTCCGGCCGCCGCGCCGCTGCCAGTACTTGAGCGCCACGCACCTTGGCCAGCGCCAGCGCCGCAGTGCCAACCGCCCCGCCACCGATCACCAGCAACCGGGTTTCGGCCGTCACCAGACTGCGTTCCAACGCATCCCACGCCGTGGTGTAAGGCACACCGAGGCTGGCAGCCTGGGCAAAACTCAGATGGGTCGGCTTTTGCGCCACGCCATTGGCCGGCAGTTTGACGAATTGCGCATGCGAGCCATCGGCGAAAAAGCCCAGTTCACGGCCGGTGCCCCAGACTTCCTGACCGATCAGCGTCTGCGGGCCTTCAACGACTACACCGGCGAAATCACGACCGGGAATCCTCGGCAGTGTGGTGTAGGGAAAGCGCCCCAGCACGTTCTTCACATCGCTGGGGTTGAGGCCGGCCGCCTTGATCTGGACCAGCACTTCATCGGTGCTGGGCACAGGGGTAGGCACCTCAACGTAGCGCAGGGCCGAGAGGTCACCGATCTTGTCGAATTGCAGTGCTTTCATGAGCATTTCCCTCGAATGAATAAACGGTTCAGGAGATCCAGCCAGTGACCAGTTGCCGGCCCATTGGCCACAACTGCTCACCGGCCAACATGCCGAGCAGCCCTACCAGCGCGATGGCCGGTGGTGCGGGGGAACGAAAATCCAGAGCGCCGTAGAGCAGACCGACGCCCAGACCGATGACCAATGAGATGAGGTAGCTCATGGCGGACTCCGTGGCTAATTAAGATAGGCCCAGAGTCTAGAGATCGGTCGCGACGAGCACCGGCCAAGTGCTTCTGAATATCGGCCAAAGCACTAATGCCGGATCCAAGGCAAACCTGTAGCAGCTGGCGGAGCCTGCGTTCGGCTGCGCAGCAGTCGTAAAACCTGCATGCACGGTATTACTGAAGCACCGCGTCGCCTGATTTCACGACTGCTGCGCAGCCGAACGCAGGCTGCGCCAGCTGCTATGTATGGACTCGCCCCCACTGTCTACCCGCTTTTAAAAAAACTGCCGCCCCGTTGCATCTATGTATCAGGCCTACTCGAGGAAGCC
>NZ_FYDJ01000012.1 GCF_900187425.1 Pseudomonas sp. Irchel s3h14 | reverse complement strand
GCAGAACGACCCAGTCTTTGAAGTCGCTTTCGTATCGCTTGCCCATTTTGGACATTTGTTATTCACCTTCGCCCTCTTGAATGATTGAGTCAATCAACAAGGGCGACAGGTAGCCTGACACGGAGGGCGTTTGCCAAAAGGGACTCGCTGTAAGAGCGAAACCATTAGCAGCCGTTACCGCAGCAACGGATATGTACTCGATCAACAAAAGCCAGGCCGGCTTCCAGGCCGCCTCGCTCCAAATCCCAGGCAACAAAAAACCCGCTGAAATCACTTCAGCGGGTTTCTCATTTCAGCGGCAGGCAGATCAAAAATCCTCCAACCGCCATACCTCATAAGCCGGCGTCTCGTAGGGATGACTCTGCTTCAGAGCCAACACCACAGAACGAATCAACTCATCCGCCACGACAAGCTCAACCTTCCATTCCTCAACCTGCTCGACCTGCCCCGCTTCCCCAATAAACGGCTGACTGCCATCCAATGGACGAAACTGGCCGAGGCCGAGCACTTGCCAGGCGCAATGGTCGTACGTGCCGATCCGTCCGCCACCGGCGGCGAATACGGCACTCTTGACCTGTTCCACATGACTGGCCGGAACAAAAAAGGAAAGCTTGTACATAGCCTTCAGTTAACCCGCTCTTAGTTAACCCAAACCCGCGCATTACGGAACATACGCATCCAAGGTGCGTCTTCGTTCCAGTCTTCCGAACGCCACGAGTTCTGCACCGCGCGGAACACACGCTCCGGGTGAGGCATCATGATCGTCACGCGACCGTCGCGGCTGGTCAAACCGGTGATCCCGCGCGGCGAGCCGTTCGGGTTGGCCGGGTAGTTTTCGGTAACCTTGCCGTGGTTGTCGACGAAACGCATCGCCACGCAACCCGACAGATCGGCTTCCAGCAACGCTTCTTCGCTGGCGAACTCGGCATGACCTTCACCGTGAGCAATGGCGATCGGCATACGCGAACCGGCCATACCTTGCAGGAAGATCGAGTTCGATTCCTGGACCTGAACCATCGCCACACGCGCTTCGAACTGCTCGGAACGGTTACGCACAAAGTGCGGCCAGAACTCGCTGCCCGGAATCAGCTCGTGCAGGTTGGACATCATCTGGCAACCGTTGCACACGCCGAGGGTGAAGCTGTCGTTACGTTCGAAGAAGCCCTGGAACGCATCGCGAGCACGGCTGTTGAACAGCGCGGACTTGGCCCAGCCTTCGCCGGCGCCGAGAACGTCGCCGTAGGAGAAACCGCCGCAAGCGACCAGACCTTTGAACTCATTCAGGTCGACACGGCCGGCCAGAATGTCGCTCATGTGCACGTCGATCGCGTTGAAACCAGCGCGGTCGAACGCGGCCGCCATTTCCACCTGACCGTTGACGCCCTGCTCACGCAGCACGGCAACCTGTGGGCGGATGCCTTTCTTGATGTAAGGCGCGGCGACGTCCTGGTTGACGTCGTAGCTCAGCTTGACGCTCAGGCCCGGGTTGTCTTCTTGCAGCAGCACGTCGAACTCTTGTTCGGCGCAGTCGGCGTTATCACGCAGACGCTGGATCTGGTAGCTGGTTTCAGCCCACTGACGTTGCAGCAGACGACGCTGACCTTCGAACACGGTTTCGCCGTTGAAGGTGATGCTGATCTGGCCGTTGTTCATCGGCTGACCGATCACGGACACGCAGTCACCCAAACCGGCAGCGCTGAACTGCGCGAGGATGTCTGGAGTAGCGTCCTGGCGAACCTGGATCACGGCGCCCAGTTCTTCGTTGAACAGGATTGCAGCGATGTCGGCGGAGGTTTCTGCCAGACCGTCGAGGTTCAGGCTCAGACCGCAATGGCCGGCGAAAGCCATTTCCACGGTGCTGGTCAACAGACCACCGTCGGAACGGTCGTGGTAAGCCAGCAGGTGACCGTCGGCGTTGAGGCCCTGGATCACGGCGAAGAAGGCTTTGAGGTCTTCGGCGTCGTCAACATCCGGTGCTTGCGAGCCGAGCTTGCCGTGAACCTGGGCCAGGATAGAGGCGCCCATGCGGTTCTGGCCACGGCCCAGATCGATCAGGATCAGGTCGGTGGTGCCCTTGTCCATGCGCAGTTCCGGCGTCAGGGTCTGACGAATGTCAGCCACAGGCGCGAAACCGGTCACGATCAGGGACATCGGCGAGGTCACGGTCTTGTCGACGCCTTCGTCGTTCCAGCGTGTGGCCATGGACATGGAGTCCTTGCCCACCGGAATGGTAATGCCCAGCTCTGGGCACAACTCCATGCCGACCGCTTTAACGGTGTCGTACAGACGCGCGTCTTCGCCTGGGTGACCGGCAGCGGACATCCAGTTGGCCGACAGTTTGATGTCGGAGATCTTGTTGATGCGCGAAGCCGCGATGTTGGTCAGGGTTTCGCCGATGGCCATGCGGCCCGACGCCGGAGCGTCCAGCAGAGCCAGCGGAGTACGCTCGCCCATGGCCATGGCTTCACCGGTGTAAACGTCGAAGCTGGTGGCGGTGACGGCAACGTCGGCTACCGGAACCTGCCACGGGCCGACCATCTGATCACGGGCCACGAGGCCGGTGATGGTGCGGTCGCCGATGGTGATCAGGAAGCTTTTGCTCGCCACGGCCGGGTGATGCAGGACGCGTTCAACGCAGTCTGCGATCTCCAGGGTCGACGGATCGAAATCGTCGCCCAGCTCGTTTTCACGAACGGCCGAACGGTGCATGCGCGGGGCTTTGCCCAGCAGCACTTCCAGTGGCATGTCCACCGGGCTGTTGCCGAAGTGACTGTCGGTGACCGTCAGTTGCGGCTCGGCAGTGGCTTCGCCGACCACGGCAAACGGGCAACGCTCGCGTTCGCAGATCGCCTGGAAGCGTTCGAAGTCAGCCGGGCCGACCGCCAGAACGTAGCGTTCCTGGGATTCGTTACTCCAGATTTCGTGCGGGGCCATGCCCGGCTCGTCGTTTGGAATGTTGCGCAGTTCGAAGCGACCGCCACGGTTGCCATCGTTGACCAGTTCCGGGAAGGCGTTGGACAGACCGCCCGCGCCGACGTCGTGGATGAAGCTGATCGGGTTGTGTTCACCCAACTGCCAGCAACGGTCGATGACTTCCTGGCAGCGACGTTCCATCTCAGGGTTTTCGCGCTGTACGGAGGCGAAGTCCAGGTCTGCCGAGCTGGTGCCGGTGGCCATGGAGGAAGCGGCGCCGCCGCCCAGACCGATCAGCATCGCAGGGCCGCCGAGGACGATCAGCTTGGAGCCAACGGTGATCTCGCCTTTCTGCACGTGTTCGGCACGGATGTTACCCATACCGCCGGCCAGCATGATCGGCTTGTGGTAACCGCGAACTTCTTCGCCACGCGGGGTGGTGATCGACTGTTCGAAGGTACGGAAGTAACCGGTCAGGGCCGGACGACCGAATTCGTTGTTGAACGCAGCGCCACCCAGTGGGCCTTCGATCATGATGTCCAGCGCAGTAACGATGCGCTCAGGCTTGCCGTACGGCACTTCCCACGGCTGTTCGAAGCCCGGGATTTGCAGGTTGGACACGGTGAAACCGGTCAGACCAGCCTTTGGCTTGGCACCACGACCGGTGGCACCTTCGTCGCGAATCTCGCCACCGGAACCGGTGGATGCGCCCGGGAACGGGGCAATCGCGGTCGGGTGGTTGTGAGTTTCGACTTTCATCAGGATGTGCACCGGTTCCTGCACCGCGCCGTACTGGCGGGTTTCAGGGTCCGGGAAGAAACGGCCGGCGACGTTGCCGACGATCACCGAAGCGTTGTCCTTATAAGCCGACAGAACGCCTTCGCTGTGCATCACGTAGGTGTTCTTGATCATGCCGAACAGGCTTTTTTCCTGGCTCTGACCGTCGATATCCCAACTGGCGTTGAAGATCTTGTGACGGCAGTGCTCGGAGTTCGCCTGGGCGAACATCATCAGTTCGATGTCGTGCGGGTTGCGCTTCAAGCCGACGAAGGCGTTGACCAGGTAGTCGATCTCGTCTTCGGCCAGGGCCAGGCCCAGCTCGGTGTTGGCTTTTTCCAGCGCGGCGCGGCCGCCACCCAGCACGTCGATCGCGGTGAGCGGCTTTGGCTCGGCGTGGCTGAACAGGCCGGCGGCTTGTTCAAGGTTGGCCAGAACGATCTGCGTCATGCGGTCGTGCAAGGTGTCGGAAATCAACTGTGCTTCGGCGTCGCTGAACTGGCCGGCGACGTAGAAGGCGATGCCGCGTTCAAGACGCTGGATTTTCGTCAGGCCGCAGTTGCGAGCGATATCGCTGGCTTTACTGGACCATGGCGAGATGGTGCCGAACCGCGGCAACACCAGGAACAGACGACCGGCCGGCTCTTGTACCGGAACACTTGGGCCGTACTTCAGAAGGCGCGCGAGCACCTGCTGTTCGTCGCCGGTCAGGACGCCGGTAACTTCGGCGAAGTGAGCGAATTCAGCATACAAGCCACTGACAGCCGGAACTTTCTGGCTCAGTTGCTCAAGGAGTTTGCTGTGGCGAAAGGCAGAAAGGGCAGGAGCGCCGCGCAGGATCAACATCTTCGGGACAGCCTCGGGAAGGGGTGTGCTTTGAGGCCGTGCATTCTAGCCTAAACAGGCCGCGACATCACCCGAAACGGTACGGGCGGCTGCACCCGGGCGTCGGGCCGGGTGTTCGGACCTCAAACAGGCGCGCCCCGAGCGTTATTTTTTCTACCACAAAATGCTGCTCGGGCCCATTCCTGCGGGCTCTGGAGCGGTTTTCAGTTGCCTAGCAGACAAGCCCTTCGCTGTCGAGATATGGCGCTCGTGGTCCTTTGCGTATACTGCGCAGATGTTTTCCCCAACGGCTTTGCGTCCGCGGTTCGCCAAATGGCTGATCGCAACCGGACTCTTCCTGGTGCTCAGTGGCTGTGTTGATAAACCCAACACGCTGGAGCGCGTAAAGGAGGATGGCGTGCTGCGGGTGGTTACCCGAAACAGCCCCGCCACCTACTTTCAGGATCGCAACGGTGAAACCGGCTTCGAATACGAGCTGGTGAAGCGCTTCGCCGACGATCTGGGGGTGGAACTCAAAATCGAAACCGCCGACAACCTCGACGACCTGTTTAATCAGGTGGGCAAGCCCAACGGCCCGGTGATCGCTGCTGCCGGCCTGGTCAGCAGCGAAGTACGCAAAAAGCAGGTGCGGTTTTCCCACTCCTATCTCGAAGTCACCCCGCAGGTCATCTATCGCAACGGCCAATCGCGGCCGACCGACGCGAAGGATCTGGTGGGCAAGAAGATCATGGTGCTCAAGGGCAGCACCCACGCCGAGCAATTGGCGGAGCTGAAAAAGAAATATCCTGGCATTGAATACGAAGAGTCCGACGCCGTTGAAGTCGTCGACTTGCTGCGGATGGTCGATGAAGATCAGATAGACCTGACCCTGGTCGATTCAAACGAAGTCGCGATGAACCAGGTCTACTTCCCCAAAGTGCGGGTAGCCTTCGACCTCGGTGACGCCAGCAATCAGAGCTGGGCAGTGGCCGCCGGCGACGACAACAGCTTGCTCAACGAGATCAACGACTACCTCGACAAGGTGAAGAAAAATGGCACCCTGCAGCGCCTTAAAGACCGCTATTACGGGCATGTCGATGTACTGGGTTACATGGGCGCCACCACCTTCGCCCAACACTTGCAGCAACGTCTGCCAAAATACGAACAGCACTTCAAGGCGTACGCCAAGAAAGAGAAAGTCGACTGGCGTCTGCTGGCCGCGGTCGGCTATCAGGAATCGCTATGGCAAGCGGCCGTCACGTCGAAGACCGGCGTGCGCGGCCTGATGATGCTGACCCAGAACACCGCGCAGGCCATGGGTGTGTCCAACCGACTGGACCCCAAACAAAGCATCATGGGCGGCGCCAAGTACCTGGCTTATGTGAAGGAACAGCTGGATGAGTCGATCCAGGAACCGGATCGCACATGGTTTGCACTGGCAGCCTACAACGTTGGCAGCGGTCACCTGGATGACGCGCGCAAACTGGCGGCCAAGGAAGGACTGAACCCGGACAAGTGGCTGGACGTGAAAAAGATCCTGCCGCGCCTGTCCGAGAAGAAGTGGTTCAGCAAAACCCGTTACGGCTATGCCCGTGGCGGCGAACCCGTTCACTTCGTGGCGAACATCCGCCGCTACTACGACATCCTGACGTGGGTGACCCAGCCGCAGCTTGAAGGCAATCAGGTCGCCGAAGGCAACCTGCATGTGCCGGGGGTCGACAAGACCAAACCGAATCAGGAAACCCCACAGCTCTAACGATCACCACCACATTTGGTTTTGTGTTCGGCTTAGGCTTTTGCGGCGGCCAGGATCAGCGCCTTCATCTCGGAAACAGCCGACTTGAACCCAACGAACAACGCATGAGCCACCAGCGCGTGGCCGATGTTCAGTTCGTTGATGCCTTTGATCGCCGCTACAGCTTCAACGTTGTGGTAGTGCAGACCGTGACCGGCATTGACGATCAGGCCTTGAGCCAGACCAAACGCCACGCCATCCGCCACACGCTTGAGCTCTTCAGCCACATCGGTCGGCGTCTCGGCATCGGCATAACGACCGGTATGCAGCTCAATAGCCGGCGCACCAACACGACGGGACGCTTCAATCTGCCGCTCGTCAGCGTCGATGAACAGCGACACTTCACAGCCGATCTTTGACAGGCGATCCACCGCCGCTTTAATCCGTGCTTCCTGCCCCGCCACGTCCAGACCACCTTCGGTCGTCAGCTCCTGACGGGTTTCCGGCACCAGGCAAATGTGCGCCGGACGAATGCGTTCGGCGAACGCCATCATCTCTTCGGTGACGCCCATTTCGAAGTTCATGCGGGTTTGCAGCACATCCTTGAGCAGCAACACGTCGCGCTCCTGAATGTGCCGACGATCTTCGCGCAGGTGCACGGTAATGCCGTCAGCGCCCGCCTCTTCCGCGTCCAGTGCTGCCTTGACCGGATCCGGATAGCGCGTGCCCCGGGCCTGACGCAGGGTGGCAACGTGGTCGATGTTCACGCCAAGAAGAATGCGATTGCTGGTGGTCACGGAAGCGCTCCTGAAAATGGGAAAGTTCGGCGCACAGCATACGGGGTGATCAGGGCTTGCGAAACAACTCGCGACTCACCAAGGGACGACCGCCCAGATGAACGGCCAGTGCCTGACGCATCAATCGCTTGGCTGCCGATAGCGCGCCAGGGGCAGACCAATCTGCATCGGCCATCGCCAGCAGTTCGGTGCCATTGAACAGACCGGGTTGCAGCAGGTAGACCCGTTCGAGTCCCGCATCCACTTGCAGACGGTAGAGACCATCCGGCGCAATGGGCTCGCCATGGATGTCGGCGGTCAGGGCGAAGCCATAACCCAAGTCATCCAGCAGCCGCCATTCGAAGGATCGCAACAAAGGCTCCAGCGGACGACCTTCGGCAAGTGCGAGCAGGGTCGCGGCGTAGTGATCGAAGACGGCGGGATGGGGATCTTCGGAGGGCAGCAGACGGATCAATAACTCGTTGAGGTAGAGACCGCTGAACAGCGCCTCACCGTTGAGCCAGGTGGAGACGCCAGCACTTTCCATGCGACCGACGTTCTTCAATTCACCACGCCCACGGAACTCGACTTCCAGCGGCACGAACGGCCGTGCCAGCGTTCCGGCCTTGCCCCGAGCACTGCGCAACACCGCCCGCAGCCGGCCTTGCGGCGTGAGGAAATCCACCAGCGCGCTGTTTTCGCGGTAGGCGCGGCTGTGGAGCACGAAGGCGGGTTGGCTGGGGGGCTGGGACATAAAGCTCTCGATGAAGGATTGCAGTTTTTCAGACAACCCAAAACCAATGTGGGAGCGGGCTTGCTCGCGAAGGCGGTGTGACAGTCAACATCAATGCTGAATGTTACATCCTCTTCGCGAGCAAGCCCGCTCCCACAGTGGATCTATGTGCTGCCAGACGATTTACAGGTCGCCGTAACCCAGCGAACGCAAGGCGCGTTCATCGTCGGACCAGCCGCCTTTCACCTTGACCCAGAGGTTGAGCATGATCTTGGAGTCGAACAGCAACTCCATGTCCTTGCGCGCCTCGGTGCCGATGCGTTTGATCCGCTCGCCCTTGTCGCCAATGATGATTTTCTTCTGGCCGTCGCGCTCGACGAGGATCAAGGCATGGATGTGCAGGGTTTTGCCCTGCTGCTTGAACTCTTCGATTTCGACGGTGATCTGGTACGGCAGCTCAGCGCCCATCTGGCGCATGATTTTCTCACGTACCAGTTCAGCGGCGAGGAAGCGGCTGCTGCGGTCGGTGATCTGGTCTTCCGGGAAGAAGTGATCGTTTTCCGGCAGGTAACCGGCAATCACGCGCTCCAGCGTTTCGAGGTTATGCCCGTGCTGGGCCGAGATCGGCATGATCTGCGCGTTCGGCAACTGTTCCTGCAACCACGTCAGGTGCGGCATCAGTTCGGCTTTATCTTCGATGCGGTCAGTCTTGTTCAGCGCCACGATCAGCGGGCCGGTCACGTATTGAACGCGCTCGAGGACCATCTGGTCTTCGTCGGTCCACTTGGTGCGGTCAACCACGAAGATCACCACGTCGACGTCTTTCAACGCCGCCGAAGCGGTCTTGTTCATGTAGCGGTTCAGGGCTTTCTCGCCACCTTTGTGCATGCCGGGAGTGTCGACGTAGATCGCCTGCACGGCGCCTTCAGTCTTGATGCCGAGCATGTTGTGGCGAGTGGTCTGAGGCTTGCGCGAGGTGATCGCCAGTTTCTGACCCAGGATGTGGTTCAGCAGCGTGGACTTGCCCACGTTGGGACGGCCGACGATGGCAACATAGCCACAGCGAGTTGCAGTTGAATCAGTCATTGCCATTCTCCACACCCAGGGCAATCAGTGCTGCGGCGGCCGCTACCTGTTCGGCAATACGACGACTCACACCCTGACCTCGGCTTTTTTCATTCAGTAAGGTGATTTCACATTCGACGAAGAACGTCCGGCAATGTGGCTCACCCTGGATATCCACCACTTCGTAACGTGGCAGCTCACAACCCCGCGACTGCAGGAACTCTTGCAGACGGGTTTTTGGATCTTTGTTGGTGTCGACCAGTGTCAGGCCTTCGAACTCCCCGGCCAGCCAGGCCAGCACGCGTTCGCGCGCCATGTCCATGCCAGCATCCAGGTAGATCGCACCAATCAGCGCTTCAAGGGCATCGGCCAGAATCGACTCGCGACGGAAACCGCCGCTTTTCAATTCACCGGAACCCAGGCGCAGGTATTCGCCCAGATCGAAACCGCGAGCCAGTACGGCCAGGGTCTCGCCTTTCACCAGGCGTGCGCGCAATCGCGACAACTGGCCTTCGCGAGCCAGCGGGAAGCGATCGAACAGTGCCTCGCCAGCAACGAAGTTGAGGATGGCATCACCGAGGAATTCCAGGCGTTCGTTGTTACGCCCGGCAAAGCTGCGGTGAGTCAGGGCCAGGACCATCAGTTCCTGATCCTTGAAGGTGTAGCCGAGCTGACGCTCGAGACGGCTTAAGGAGACGCTCACGGTTTACCCACGCTGAGTTCGTGGTTGGATTCCACCGCCATCGCCGTGATGCGGCGCAGGCTTGGGACAATTAACGCTGTGTTCAAAAATAACGTCCTGAATATCGTTGTTTTCATGCTTCTGTCGCCGATTATGCCGACTCCAGAAATGCATTCGGCGCTGTGTTCAACAGCGCCGTGTGTGATTACTTGATCAGGCCAACCCGCGAGAAATTCGGCAGGTGACTGAGTTTGGGTTCCGGCCAGCTCATCCAGACTGCGAAGGCCTTGCCGACGATATTCTTGTCGGGAACCATGCCCAGCAGATCCTTGGGAATGCTCGGATCATCCCAGTAGCGACTGTCGTTCGAGTTGTCGCGGTTGTCGCCCATCATGAAATAGTGCCCGGCAGGCACGGTCCACGAACGGTCCGGCGTTGCGCGGTAACGGCTCATTTCCTTGCGGATCAGGTGCTCGGCGACGCCGAGTTTTTCCTTGTAGAGCTCAGCGCTGCCCAACGTGCCCGGCTCGGAGCCGACCAGTTGTTCGGCAATCGACTCACCGTTGACGAACAGACGCTTGTCGGCGGTGTAACGAATCTGGTCACCCGGCAGGCCCACCACACGTTTAATGTAGTTGACGTTCGGATCGCTCGGGTAGCGGAACACCATCACATCGCCGCGCTGTGGATCACCGACTTCGATGACTTTCTTGTCGATCACCGGCAAGCGGATCCCGTAAGAAAACTTGTTCACCAGAATGAAGTCGCCAACGTCCAGCGTCGGTTTCATCGAGCCGGAAGGAATCTGGAACGGTTCCACCAGGAACGAACGCAGTACCAGAACGATGAACAACACCGGGAAGAACGACTTGCCGTATTCGACCAGCAGCGGCTCTTTGTTCAGTTTCTCGACCACCACCCCATCAGGCTGGCTGACGCTGCCCTGATAGGAGGTAATGGCGGCACGCCGACGCGGCGCCAGGAAAACCAGATCGAGCAACGCCAACAGGCCGCAGACGAACACGGCGATGACCAGCAACAGCGGGAAATTTAGTGACATAGGACCTAACTATCCAACCTGAGCACTGCAAGGAAGGCTTCTTGTGGAATTTCCACGTTGCCAACTTGCTTCATGCGTTTCTTACCGGCCTTTTGCTTCTCAAGCAGTTTCTTCTTACGGCTAACGTCACCGCCGTAGCATTTGGCCAATACGTTCTTTCTGAGCGCCTTGACAGAGGTCCGCGCAATAATCTGCCCGCCAATGGCGGCCTGGATTGCGACGTCGAACATCTGGCGTGGAATCAGTTCTTTCATCTTCTCGGTCAACTGGCGACCTTTGTAGTGCGCGTTATCCTTGTGCACGATCAACGCCAGGGCGTCGACCTTGTCACCGTTGATCAGCACATCCAGTTTCACCAGATTAGCCGATTGATAACGATCGAAATGGTAATCCAGCGAAGCATAGCCACGGCTGGTGGATTTCAGACGGTCGAAGAAGTCCAGGACCACTTCGTTCATCGGCAAATCGTAGGTCACTTGAACCTGGGTACCGAGGAACAGCATGTCGTGCTGTACGCCACGCTTCTCGATGCACAGGGTAATGACGTTGCCCAGGTGCTCTTGCGGCACAAGAATATTGGCCCGCACGATCGGTTCACGCATGTCTTCGATCGAGGACAGGTCTGGCAGCTTCGACGGGTTGTCGACGTAAATCGTTTCACCGGTTTTCAGCAGCAGCTCGAAAATTACCGTCGGCGCCGTGGTGATCAGGTCCAGGTCGTACTCGCGCTCCAGGCGCTCCTGGATGATTTCCATGTGCAGCATGCCGAGGAACCCGCAACGGAAACCGAAGCCCAGGGCGTCGGAGCTTTCCGGGGTGTATTGCAGGGACGAGTCGTTGAGCGTGAGCTTTTGCAGGGCTTCACGGAAATCTTCGAAGTCGTCGGAGCTGACCGGGAACAGGCCGGCGTATACCTGCGGCTGAATGCGTTTGAAGCCTGGCAGCACGTCGACGTCCGGCGTGGAGCTCAAGGTCAGGGTGTCACCCACCGGTGCACCGTGAATGTCCTTGATGCCGGCGATGATGAAGCCCACTTCGCCGGCCTTCAGGTCAACGGTGGCGGTGTGTTTCGGGTTGAAGACACCGACGCTGTCCACGAGGTGGATCTTGCCGGTGGACTTGACCAGGATCTTGTCGCCCTTCTTCACACGACCGTGGCGCACGCGCACCAGGGAAACAACGCCCAGGTAGTTGTCGAACCAGGAGTCGATGATCAACGCTTGCAGCGGATCTTCATAGTTGCCGGTCGGCGCAGGAATGGTCTTGACCAGACGCTCCAGCACTTCGTCGACGCCCAGACCGGTCTTGGCACTGCACTCGACCGCGTCGGTGGCATCGATGCCGATGATTTTTTCGATTTCTTCTTTCACGCGGTCCGGATCGGCCTGAGGCAGGTCGATCTTGTTCAGGACCGGCATCACTTCCAGGCCCTGCTCAATCGCGGTGTAGCAGTTGGCTACCGACTGCGCTTCAACGCCCTGACCGGCATCGACCACCAGCAACGCGCCTTCACAGGCCGCCAGCGACCGGCTGACTTCATAGGTGAAGTCGACGTGGCCCGGGGTGTCAATGAAGTTCAGCTGGTACTTGATGCCATCGCGAGCGGTGTAATACAGGGTGACGCTGTGGGCCTTGATGGTGATCCCGCGTTCACGTTCCAGGTCCATGGAGTCCAGAACCTGGGCTTCCATTTCGCGCTCGGCAAGGCCGCCACACATCTGGATGAAGCGATCGGCCAGCGTCGACTTGCCATGGTCAATGTGGGCGATGATGGAGAAATTGCGGATATGACTCAAATCACTCACGGATCAACACTCAAAAAGGCTGCAGGCATAGCCCGCCGAAAAATAGCCGGGAATTGTACCTGATCCACGGCGCAAGCGTCACGTTCGCAGGTCAGACGGCGCCTACAAAAACGCCCCGGTCTTGCGACAGGGGCGTTTTGAGTGACCTGCAAAGTCAGGAGAAACCCTTGATCAACCGGCCCGGCGCAACAACCAGACCCCGGCCAAGGCACAAACACCCGCCGGAACAAGCACCGCAAACAGCGGCGAGAAACCGAAGACCAGGCTCGAAGGGCCGAGCAAATCCTGAACGATACGGAAGGTGAAGCCCACCAGCACGCCAGTGAACACTCGCTGACCGAGGGTCACCGAGCGCAATGGACCGAAGATGAAAGAAATCGCCATCAGTACCAGAGCGGCAGTGACCAGCGGCTGCAACACCTTGACCCAAAATGCCAGCCAGTAACGACCATTGCTCAGACCTTGGTCAGCCAGGTAGTGGATGTAACCCCACAGACCGCTGATCGACAGCGTGTCAGGCGACATGACCACCGTACTCAACAGCTGCGGACTCAAGGCGACATTCCAGCGCTCGACCGGGGTGGTGACCACTTCGGTGCTCTTTTCATGGAACAGCGTGGTGGTGACGTCGCTCAATTGCCAGTGATCCTGATCGAACTTCGCCCGTTTGGCGAAGCTGGAAGACAGCATATGACGCTCATTGTCGAAACGATAACGGGTGACGCCGTACAGCAGACCGTTGGGTTGCACCGAGTTGACGTGAATAAACTCATCACCCTGGCGATGCCACAAACCATGCTTGGCGCTCTGCGCATCACCGCCACCCTGAGCCAGGGAGCGATTGGCCTGAGCGGTGACTTCGGTGGCCGGCGCGACGTATTCGCCGATCAGCACACCCACCACCATCAGGATCAGCATTGGTTTCATGACCGCCCAGACGATTCGCCCGATCGATACGCCCGCAGCGCGCATGATGGTCAGCTCGCTGTGACTGGCCAGGCTGCCGAGGCCTATCAGGCAACCGATCAACGCCGCCATCGGCAACATGTCGTAAAGACGACGCGGCGCGGTCAGCAGGACATAACTCAACACGTCGACCAGGGTGTAGGTATCGCTGACATCACTCATTTCATCGATGAACGCGAACAGTGTGGCCAGACCGAGAATGATCCCCAGTACCGCCAGAATTGCCACGAACACGCTGCTACCAATGTAGCGATCGAGCTTATCCACGAGCCACCTCCAGCGCGCTACGGCGACTCGCCCGCTTCAACTGCAAGGGTTCCCAATAGAGCAAGCCCAGGCCGATGGCCAGGAAGATTGCATGCACCCACCACAACCCCAGAGCCGGCGGGATTTTGCCCTTTTCAAGGGCGCCGCGGGCGGCAATCAGGATGGACAGGTAAGCCATATATAGAAGAATCGCCGGCAGCAGCTTGAGGAAACGGCCCTGACGCGGATTGACCCGCGACAACGGCACCGCCATCAAGGTCACGATAAAGACCAGCAATGGCAGGGATAGACGCCATTGCAGTTCGGTGCGGGAGCGAATGTCATCGCTGCCGATCAGGGAACGGGTGGTCATCGCGTCACGGTCGGTCACTTCGTCGCTGACGTCCGGCTTGGGCAGCAATACGCCGTACTCCTCGTACTTGATCGCCCGGTAGTCGGCCTGCCCCGGATTGCCGTCATAGCGATAGCCATTGTCGAGAATCAGGTAACGGTTACCGTCTGGGCGAATTTCCTGACGCCCCCTCTCGGCCACCAGCACGGAAATCCCGCGATCCTTCTTATCGGATTCGACGTTCTTCTGCGAAATGAATACGCCACCGAGGTTGATGCGGTCATCCGACAGCGTTTCGGTGTAGGTCACCCGTGTTCCGTCGCGCAGCGCCTGGAAGCGACCCGGCTCGAGGGTGTCGAACTCGGTCAGGGCATCCTGCTTGTTCAACAGCAACTGGAACTGATTGGCACCTTGTGGCGCCAGGCTCAGGCTCAACCACGCCACCACCAGTGCGACCAGGGTGGCTGGGAAAAGGGTCATGGCAAACAGACGCTGCTGGCTCATGCCGGTGGCTGACAGCACGGTCATTTCACTTTCAAGGTACAAGCGACCGTAGGCCAGCAGGATCCCGAGAAACAGACCCAACGGCAGAATCAGTTGCAGGAAACCCGGCAGACGGAAGCCCATGATCAGGAATAGCGAGCCAGGATCCAGAAGGCCAGAGGCCGCCTGGGCGAGGTACTTGATGAAGCGACCGCTCATGATGATGACCAGCAGCACAGCGCTGACGGCGCTCAAGGTCAACAGGACTTCGCGGGATAGGTAACGGAAGACGATCAAACCAGACACTCCAGTGTTGTCAGGCTAAGGCGGCCAAACAAGCAAACGTATCAGACGGCCCGCAGGGCAGAGCCGCCGAAAAAGTTGGCGCATTATCCTGTGATTGGGTGCGCCTGTCACTGCGCATGCTCAAGCAGGCGGGTAAAGCGCTGAAGATCGTACGACCGAGGGTTGTCAGGCTCGGGGCACGAGGTTCAAAC
Organism: Pseudomonas sp. Irchel s3h14; assembly: GCF_900187425.1. GTDB lineage: Bacteria > Pseudomonadota > Gammaproteobacteria > Pseudomonadales > Pseudomonadaceae > Aquipseudomonas. Next base: position 168,496 of record NZ_FYDJ01000012.1, on the reverse strand, counting down.
TGCGGCCTTTGTCGCGGGCCGTGACCTGCGTCTTTCTATTTATAAGCAAGCTCGCACACATGCCGTCGAGCTCTTGCGTGTTGACCATTAATTCAGGGACCCGGACATGGAACTGGTTGTAAAAAGCGTTAGCCCAGAAACGTTGAAAACCGCCACTCTGGTGGTCGCCGTCGGCGAAGGCCGCAAGCTCGGCGCCGTTGCCAAACAACTCGACGAACTGAGCGGTGGCGCCATCAGCGCTGTGCTCAAGCGCGGCGACCTGGCTGGCAAAGTCGGTCAGAGCCTGTTGCTGCACAGCCTGCCGAACCTCAAGGCCGAACGCGTGCTGCTGGTCGGCGTTGGCAAGGACGAAGAGCTGGGCGACCGCCCATTCCGCAAAATCATCGCCGGCATCCTCAATACCCTCAAAGGCCTCGGCGGCAGCGACGCAGCGCTGGCCCTGGACGAAGTCGTGGTCAAAGGCCGTGACAGCTATGGCAAGACCCGCCTGTTGGCCGAAACCCTGGTGGACGGCGAATACACGTTCGACCAGTTCAAAAGCCAGAAAGCCGAACCTCGCACCCTGAAGAAAATCACTTTGGTGACCATCAAGGCTGCACAGGCTGAAGTCGAGCGCGCCGTGGCCCACGCCACCGCCATCGCCAGCGGCATGGCGTTCACCCGCGACCTGGGCAACCTGCCGCCGAACATCTGCCACCCGACGTTCCTCGGTGAGCAAGCGAAGAACCTCGGCAAAGAATTCAAAAGCCTGAAAGTCGAAGTCCTTGATGAGAAGAAGATCAAGGACCTGGGCATGGGCTCGTTCTACGCCGTCGGCCAGGGCAGCGCCCAGCCACCGCGCCTGATCGTCATGCAATACAACGGCGGCAAGAAATCCGAGAAACCGTACGCACTGGTCGGCAAAGGCATCACCTTCGACACGGGTGGCATCAGCCTGAAACCGGGCGCCGGCATGGATGAAATGAAATACGACATGGGCGGCGCTGCCAGCGTATTCGGTACGCTGCGTGCCGTGCTCGAGCTGAAACTGCCGATCAACCTGGTGTGCATCCTGGCCTGCGCCGAGAACATGCCGAGCGGCAATGCTTCGCGCCCTGGCGACATCGTCACCACCATGAGCGGCCAGACTGTGGAAATCCTCAACACCGACGCCGAAGGCCGTCTGGTGCTGTGCGACGCCCTGACCTACTCCGAGCGCTTCAAGCCGCAAGCAGTGATCGACATCGCGACCCTGACCGGTGCTTGCGTCGTTGCGCTGGGCTCCCACACGTCGGGCCTGCTGGGCAACAACGACGAACTGATCGGCCAACTGCTGAGCGCCGGCCAATCGGCTGACGATCGCGCCTGGCAACTGCCGCTGTTCGATGAGTACCAGGAACAGCTGGACAGCCCGTTCGCCGACATCGCCAACATTGGTGGCCCGAAAGCCGGCACCATCACCGCTGCCTGCTTCCTGTCGCGCTTCACCAAGAACCTCAACTGGGCGCACCTGGACATCGCCGGCACGGCCTGGACCAGCGGCGGCAAGGACAAGGGCGCCACTGGCCGTCCGGTTCCATTGCTGACCCAATACCTGCTGGACCGCGCCAAAGCCTGAAACCGATGACCCTGGGCGGAGTCACTTCCGGGTGACGCCGCCCTTGGCTCAGGAACCGCAATGACCAAAGTCGACTTCTATATCCTGCCCAGCGCCGATCCTTCGGCGCGGCTGGACTTTGCCTGCAAGCTCACCGAAAAAGCCTGGCGCATGGGCCACCGCATCTACCTGCATTGCAGCGATGCCGCCCAGCGTGACGACCTCGATGCGCGCCTGTGGGCCTTCAAGGGCGAAAGCTTTTTGCCTCACGGCCCCGCTGAAAATGAGCCGGACGGTTTGATTGTGTTGGGCTTTGGTGATGACTGCGGTCCGCATCAGGACCTGTTGGTCAATCTCGCCCTGAAAGTCCCGGCATTCGCCAACAAGTTCGCCCGCGTGGCGGAAGTGGTGGTGGAAGATCCGACGATTCGTACGGCTGCGCGGGAGAGTTTCCGTTTCTACCGCGAACAGGGCTATCCTCTGCAAGATCACCGTTTACAGCGACTCTGAGCATTCCGATGGACACTCCAAAACCGCAGCAAAAGTCCGCGCATTTGCTGGATGACCTTGAGTCGATCCGCCAACTGCTCGGCGATGACAACCTGCAACCGCCCTTGCTCACCGACACGGTCGAGGAAGGTGACCAGGAACAGATTCCGATGCTGTTCGATACCGTCGGCGCCAGCCCGCCAATTCTCGAACCGGCGCCACCCGCCCCAGCTGCCCCAGCTGCCCAACCGGCACCCGCCGCCAGCAAGGGGCCCGACGACCTGCTGCACCTGGATGGCGAACTGCGCGCCGCCGCGCAATTGATCATGCAAGACGTGATCGACGACTTCGCCCCGCACATCGAAACCGAAATCAAACGCCGCCTCAGCGCGCGGATGGAACGTCTCCTCAGCCAATACGAATAACCCTAGCCTCCTGTGGGAGCGGGCTTGCTCGCGAAAGCGATGTATCAGCCAACATCAATGTTGAAGGTGATGGCCCCTTCGCGAGCAAGCCCGCTCCCACATTTGATCTGCGTCGTTTTTGATGATGCGCCCTGTCTGCACTCACTCGCCCTACGCCCCATGCCCCGCTATACTTGCCGGCTTTTCCTGAATAAATGCCAATAGGGTCCCGCCGCGCATGGATAAGACCTACCAGCCGCACGCCATTGAAACTTCCTGGTACAACACCTGGGAGTCAGAGAATTACTTCGCCCCGCAAGGCGCGGGCGAGTCCTACACCATCATGATCCCGCCGCCGAACGTCACCGGCAGCCTGCACATGGGTCACGGCTTCAACAACGCGATCATGGACGCCCTGATCCGTTTCCGCCGCATGCAGGGTCGTAACACCCTGTGGCAGCCGGGTACCGACCACGCCGGTATCGCCACGCAAATGCTGGTGGAGCGTCAACTCGAAGCTCAGGGCCAGAATCGTCACGACCTGGGCCGTGAGAAATTCCTCGAGAAAGTCTGGGAATGGAAGGATCAGTCCGGCGGCAACATCAGCCGTCAGATCCGCCGTCTCGGCTCGTCCGTGGATTGGGGCCGCGAGCGCTTCACCATGGACGACGGCCTATCGGAAGCCGTTAAAGAAGCCTTTGTGCGCCTGCACGAAGACGGCCTGATCTACCGCGGCAAGCGTCTGGTCAACTGGGACACCAAGTTGCACACGGCGATTTCCGACCTCGAAGTGGAAAACCACGACGAGAAAGGTTTCCTGTGGAACCTGAAATACCCGCTGGCCGACGGCGCCAAGACCGCTGAAGGCCAGGACTACCTGATCGTCGCGACCACTCGCCCGGAAACCATGCTCGGCGACGCCGCCGTAGCGGTTAACCCGAACGATGAACGCTACCAGGCCCTGATCGGCAAATTTGTCGAGCTGCCGCTGGTCGGCCGCCGCATCCCGATCATCGCCGACGATTACTGCGACCCTGAGTTCGGCACCGGCTGCGTGAAAATCACCCCGGCCCACGATTTCAACGACTACGAAGTCGGCAAGCGCCACAACCTGCCGCTGCTGAACATCTTCGACAAGAACGCCGCCGTATTGCCGGCCTGTCAGGTGTTTAACCTCGACGGCACCCTGAACGAAAGCATCGACGGCAAGATCCCGGCCGAATACGCCGGCCTCGACCGTTTCGAAGCGCGCAAGCAGATCGTTGCTGCGTTTGATGCTGCCGACCTGTTGGTCAGCGTCAACGACCACGCGCTGAAAGTGCCGAAAGGCGACCGCTCCGGCACCATCATCGAGCCGTGGCTGACCGACCAGTGGTACGTGTCGACCAAGCCATTGGCTGAGCCTGCCATCGCTGCTGTTGAAGATGGCCGTATCGCGTTCGTGCCAAAACAGTACGAAAACATGTACTTCTCGTGGATGCGCGACATCCAGGACTGGTGCATCAGCCGTCAGTTGTGGTGGGGCCACCGGATTCCGGCCTGGTACGACGAGTCGGGCAAGGTCTACGTCGGTCGCGACGAAGCCGAAGTACGTGCCAAGCACAACCTCGGCCCGGACGTGGCGCTGCAACAGGACAACGACGTTCTCGACACCTGGTTCAGTTCGGGTCTGTGGACATTCTCCACGCTCGGCTGGCCTGAGCAGACCGAATTCCTGAAGAAATTCCACTCCACCGACGTGCTGGTGACTGGCTTCGACATCATTTTCTTCTGGGTTGCCCGGATGATCATGCTCACCATGCACTTGGTGAAAAACGAAGACGGCACGCCGCAGGTTCCGTTCAAGACTGTTTATGTGCACGGTCTGGTGCGTGATGGCCAGGGCCAGAAGATGTCCAAGTCCAAGGGCAACGTCCTGGACCCGCTGGACATCATCGACGGCATCGAGCTCGAAGACCTGGTGCAGAAACGCACCTCGGGCATGATGCAGCCGAAACTGGCGAAGAAGATCGAGAAGCAGACCCGCGACGAGTTCGCCGACGGCATCGCCAGCTACGGCACCGACGCCCTGCGCTTCACCTTCTGCTCGCTGGCGTCCACCGGTCGCGACATCAAGTTCGACATGGGCCGCGTCGAGGGCTATCGCAACTTCTGCAACAAGATCTGGAACGCCGCGCGCTACGTGCTGGACAAGGGCGAAGACTGCGGTCAGAACGGCGAAGCTTACGAGCTGTCACTGGCGGATCGCTGGATCATTTCGCAGCTGCAACGCACCGAAGCCGAAGTGACCCGTCAACTCGATCAGTTCCGTTTCGACCTGGCTGCACAAGCCTTGTACGAGTTCATCTGGAACCAGTATTGCGACTGGTACCTGGAACTGTCCAAGCCTGTGCTGTGGGACGAAAACGCGCCGGTCGAACGTCAGCGCGGCACCCGCCGCACGCTGGTTCGGGTATTGGAAGTCGCGTTGCGTCTGGCGCATCCGTTCATGCCGTTCATCACCGAAGAAATCTGGCAGCGCATCGCGCCGCTGGCCGGTATCGAAGGCAAGACGATCATGCTGCAACCGTGGCCAGTGGCCAATGAAGAGCGCATCGATCCGGCCGCCGAGAACGATATCGAGTGGCTCAAGGAACTGATGCTCGGCACGCGCAACATCCGTGGCGAAATGAACATCGGTCCAGGCAAGCCGTTGAACCTGTTCCTGAAAAACGTCAGCGCCGAAGATCAGCGTCGTCTCACCGAGAACGAAGCCCTGCTGAAAAAGCTGGCTCGCCTCGAATCGATCACTGTATTGGCTGCCGGCGAAGAAGCTCCGCTGTCCGCCACCGCACTGGTTGGCGAGATGGAAGTGCTGGTGCCGATGGCCGGCCTGATCGACAAGGACGCCGAACTGGCGCGTCTGGACAAGGAAATCCTGCGTCTGCAGGGCGAAGTTCAGCGCGTGGGCGGCAAGCTGTCTAACGCCGGTTTCGTCGACAAGGCCCCGGCCGAAGTCATCGAGAAGGAACGCGCCAAACTGGCTGAAGCTGAACAGGCTTTGGGCAAGCTGGCCGAGCAGCATGCGCGGATTGCCAGCCTGTAACGGCAAATCGCAATGAAAACGGGAGGCCCGAAACGGCCTCCCTTTTTTGTGCCCGCCACTTTCTCCCAAACACCTCAAACCTAATGTGGGAGCGGGCTTGCTCGCGAAAGCGGAGTGTCAGCCAATATCCATGCTGAATGTTAAACCGTCTTCGCGAGCAAGCCCGCTCCCACATTGGCCCCTCATTGGTCATCAGATCGCAGGCAACACCGACCAAGTGTGGGACAATACCCGCCACTTTTAGCCATACCCGAATCGACCACGCCCATGAACGCCCCCCGCACACCAAGACCTGCGCGCAAAAAGCCTGATTCCGCGACCCCGGCCAAAGCCGTGGAGCCCCGTGAGAAGGCCAGCCTGCATCCGCGCAACCGCCATCAGGGTCGCTACGACTTCCCGGCGCTGATCAAAACCACGCCGGAACTGGCGAAGTTCGTGATCATCAATCCGTACGGCAAGGAAAGCATCGACTTCGCCAGCCCGGACGCAGTGCGGGTGTTCAACCGAGCGTTGCTCAAGTCGTTCTACGGCGTCGCCCATTGGGACATCCCGGCCGATTACCTCTGCCCTCCGGTTCCGGGCCGTGCCGATTACGTGCACTTCCTGGCCGACCTGCTGGCGAGCGTCAACGACGGCGAGATCCCTCGCGGCGCGCCGGTCAAGGTGCTCGATATCGGCATGGGCGCCAACTGCGTCTATCCGTTGATCGGCTACAGCGACTACCGCTGGCACTTCCTCGGCTCGGAAATCGACCCGACAGCTGTGGCCGCTGCCAAAGCCATCGTGCAGTCCAACGGGCTGAACAAAGCCATCCAGTTGCGCCAGCAAAGTAATCCCAAGCACATTCTGCTGGGCCTGCTCGAACCCGGCGAACGCTTTGACCTGACCATGTGCAACCCGCCGTTCCACGCCTCGATGGACGAAGCGACCAAGGGCAGCGAGCGTAAATGGCGTGCCCTGGGCCGCGCCGATCCAAAACGCAAACTGCCGGTGCTGAACTTTGGCGGTCAATCGGCTGAACTGTGGTGTGAAGGTGGCGAAGCGCGGTTTGTGACGCAATTGATCGCCGAGAGCGCGCACTTCCAACACAAAGTGCTTTGGTTCAGCACCCTGGTGTCGAAAGCCTCGAACCTGCCGGCGATCCAGACGGCGCTGAAAAAGGCCGGCGTACTGGAAAGCCAGGTTGTGGAAATGTCTCAGGGCCAGAAGCAAAGCCGCTTCGTCGCCTGGACCTTCCAGACCAAATCCGAGCAGCAGGTCTGGCGCGAACGTTGGGTTAAAAAAAGCTGAGTAACTGACCAACACAAATCAAATGTGGGAGCGGGCTTGCTCGCGAATGCGGTGTATCAGTACCATTTAAGTCGACTGACACACCGCATTCGCGAGCAAGCCCGCTCCCACACTGGTTTTGTGGTGTTTGTGGGCCAGTAATCAAATCGCAGGCACAAAAAAGCCGTGCCCGGATCACTCCGGAGCACGGCTTTTTTTAATGCGTCTTACTTGTTAACAGCGTCGGTCAGGCCTTTGGCCACAACCAGCTTGATAACTTTCTTGGCAGCGATTTCGATGGCAGCGCCAGTCGAAGGGTTGCGGCCGGTACGGGCAGGACGCTCAGTCACTTTCAGCTTGCCGATACCTGGCAGGGTGATTTCGCCGCCGTTTTCCAGCTGATCAGCAACGATTTGGCCCAGTTGGTCCAGAGCGTTACGCGCGGTAGTTTTTGGCGCGTCGATAGCTTCAGCGATGTCGGCGATCAGTTGGTCTTTAGTAAGAGCCATGTAATGTTCCTTCCCTATCAAATTCATATGGATTGCAGAGTGCAGTGTCAGCCATCGAGCCCGATCTTCTGGATCTGGCACCCTCGGCTATAACCACGACGAGTCGGGGTTATAGATACCGAAATCAGGGTTTGGTTCGACCTGACAAATGCTGAATGCACGCTTAACGCAGTGACTTCGCGTAAGACCGGGCAAAACTAGCACAGAGACGGGGAAATATCCGCCTCTAGCTACCCATTTGGTCAGCTTTATTGCTCTAAAACTGTAAAAAACAGCATAAGCGCCATCGGACACCTGCGAATTGCCCTTCGTGCCGCGCCAAAACCAGTGGTTGCGGTACACTTGGCACTTTTTGGGGGAGCACGCCCTCCTCTCTTCAATCAGCCGAGAAGCCCATGCCGATCCGTCATTGCATCGTCCACCTGATCGACAAAAAACCCGACGGCACGCCAGCAGTTCTCCACGCTCGCGATTCCGAACTGGCCGAGTCGAGCGCCATCGAGTACATGCTTGCCGACCTCAATGAGAGCTACAACGCCAAACAAGGCAAGGCTTGGGGTTTCTTCCATGCCGAGTCCGGAGCGCATCCGTTCAGCGGCTGGCTGAAGGAATACCTCGATGGCGGCAAGGATTTCACAGCGTTCAGCCGGGTGGCGGTGGAACATCTGCAAAAGCTGATGGAAGAATCGAACCTCTCTGTGGGCGGCCACGTGCTGTTTGCGCATTATCAGCAAGGCATGACCGACTACCTGGCGATCGCCCTGCTACACCACAGTGAAGGCGTTGCAGTGACCGATCAGCTGGACGTGACCCCGTCCCGACACCTGGATCTGGGCCAACTGCACCTGGCGGCGCGGATCAACGTGTCCGAGTGGCAGAACAACAAGCAGTCCAAGCAGTACATTTCGTTCATCAAAGGCAAGAACGGCAAAAAGGTTTCGGAGTATTTCCGCGACTTCATCGGCTGCCAGGAAGGCGTCGACGGCCCCGGCGAAACCCGCACCCTGCTCAAGGCCTTCAGTGACTTCGTCGAAAGCGAAGACCTGCCGGAAGAATCCGCCCGCGAGAAAACCAAAACCCTGGTGGATTACGCCAGCAGCCAGGCAAAACTGGGTGAACCCATGGGCCTGGAAGAACTCTCGGAGCTGATCGACGAAGAGCGCCCGAAAGCCTTCTACGACCACATCCGCAACAAGGACTACGGCCTGTCGCCGGAGATTCCGGCAGATAAGCGTACCCTCAACCAGTTCCGCCGCTTCACCGGTCGCGCCGAGGGCCTGTCCATCAGCTTCGAAGCGCACCTGCTGGGCTCAAAGATCGAATACGACGAAGAAGCCGGCACGCTGATCATCAAAGGTCTGCCGACCCAACTCACCGATCAGCTCAAGCGACGTAACTGATGCTCGGCGGCGTACTGAAAAAATTCCTGCTGATCCTGCTGGTGGTTGTGGTCTACCAGAACTGGGGCAAGATCGAGCGGGTGTTCCATCCGGCACAGGTGGTGTCAGAGCAGACTCAGGCCAAGGCCAACGTTGTGCTCTATGCCACCGAATGGTGTGGCTACTGCAAACTGACCCGGCGCTTTCTCGATCAGAAGGGCATTCCGTACAAGGAGTTCGATATCGAGAAGGATGCCGAGGCGCGCAAGGCCTACGAAGCGCTGGGTGGCGGCGGAATTCCGATCATCGATGTGAACGGGACGTTGATTCGCGGGTATGACCCGGATGAAATCCTGGCCGCACTGAAGTAAACACAAATCCCTGTAGGAGCATGGCTTGCCCGCGATGGCCGCGACTCGGTGTAACCGTCACACCGTGTAATCGTTCATCGCGGGCAAGCCATGCTCCTACAAAGGCGTGGGGCTCAGCGTTTTTCGATGCGGAACCCGAACCGCGGAAAGTGCACATGCACCACGCCGCCCCGCTCGTCTTCGCGACGCAGAATCAATTCTTCACTGCCTGCAAACAGCAATTCACCCGCCACCGGGTCAACGCCGTAATCGATGGCGGCAATGACCACCTGCTGGCCAGCCTCAAAACCATTCGGCTCGTCGAATTGCTCATCCGGCAATGCGGCCGGTGTGGCATTGCGCGCAACCTCCAGCGCCTCCTCGGAGCTCATCTCGCTGAACGCGCCATGACCGAAGCCCAACACGCGACCCAGCCACGCCGAAACCGCTGGATAAGCATCGACCAACGGTGAAGTGACGGGCGTAGCCTTGAGGAACCACAACGGATGGGCCAGGGCGAAGTCGGCAATCGACGGCTCGCCGAACAGGAAGTCGCCCTGCTCGCGCTGAAGCTGTTGTTCCAGACGCGCCATGATGGTCGGCCATTGATGCCGGGCCTGCTCTGCCGACAGCCGTGTGGCGCTGCCACCGCTGAACAACTCCGCGCGATCGGCAATGAACGCCTTGATCGCTTCCGGCGGCATATTGCCGAAGCGCACGGCAATCGATTCCGGTTGAAACACCAGGCTGACCGCGTGCTGGAACACCACCGAATCCGCCCATGCGGCGAACGTGGCGGCAATCATTTCCTGACCTTCCGGGAAGAACGCCGGCAAGGCTTTTTCCTGCTCCAGACGACGGGCGATCAGCGACGTGTCGCAATAGATATCCGCGCCAATCTGCAATACCGGCGTCTTGCGGTAGCCGCCGGTCAGCGCGGTCAGATCGGGTTTTGGCATCACCGGCGAGATCTTCACCGAGCGCCAGGACAGCCCCTTGAAGCCCAGCAGCAAGCGGGCCTTTTCGGCGAAAAGGGACGTCGGGTAATGATGAAGAATTAACTCTGACATGCTCGGCTCCGCCGCACGGATAGGGAATCCGCAGCTTAGCGCGCATTCCCTGAGCAGCCCAGCCATCTGCCTGATGGGCACTTATCAGTCAGATTGATAAGCCCGCAACAGCACTCGCCACCAGGCATTCCTTGGCGCTTTTCTTGAGTTTTTTGATCAGCCGTTCCTGCCGCAGCGCTTCGCTTTTGTCGCGGCAGGCTTCGGTGTAGACCAATGCCACGGCCGGGCTGGAGAGGAAAAAACGCGCGCCCTTGCCACTCTGGTGCGTGGCGAAGCGGCGCACGGGATCATCGCTGATCCCGCAGTAGAGCGAACCATTGGCCGCGCGAACGAGGTAGACGAACCAGGGTTTGCTGACTGGCAGCGCCGGTTCGGCGGTAATGACGGAAGATTCGCTCGGGGTGCTCACGTGACGATCAAGGCTTGAAAGGAAACAAGCCGCGATCTTATCAGCGACTGGCCTGGAATGCCTTCAGGCCCTTCAAGGCTTGCGCGTGCACGGCGTTTCTCACCACCGGCGTCCAGCCCAACAACAGCCCTTTGAAACCCAGCGCCTGTCGGGACCAGGCCCACAGATCGAAGCTGTCGTGATGCTCGCAAATCTTGCCATCGCGAAAAACAAACCGCGCCTGAATGTCGTTGACCACGGTGTTGCCGGTCTGGCTGAACAGATACGTTGCCACCCAATGGGCGCCACCCGTGCGCTCATCGCTGCGCACGTTATCGAACGTCAGGGAAAAATCCTTGGCCCGAGTGGTGAGCATCCGCCACATGTCGCCGGCATCGCGGCCACGCAGTTCGCCGAATGCCGGATCACTGAACACCACGTCGTCGGTATAGCAGGCGCTCATGGCCTCGGCATCCAGCCGCTGGAAGGCTTGGTAGAACTGGGTGATCAATGCGTTGTGGGCATCACTCATGGACAGGCTCCCTCTGGATGTGCAAATAGATGCGCAAAGTGGTTTCAAAAGATTGCCTGCACGATAGTCAACAAAGGCGCGGAACACTATCGGCATTCGTGAGCCGAATACCGACAGTGTGCGGGTGTCAGACCTTTTCGCTTTTGACCTGGACGTACAGCGAACGTCCGGCGCCCAGGCCGGCGATGATCGCTCCCAGGCCGATGATGCCGAAAATCCAGCCCAGGGCGTTCCAGCCGCCGGTCCAGTCATGCACGAGGCCGACCGCGAACGGGCCCATGGACGCCAGGGTGTAACCGAAGCCCTGGGCCATGCTCGACAGGTTCGCCGCGACATGAGCGTCCCGCGAACGCAGCACGATCAAGGTCAACGCCAGACTGAACGTACCGCCCTGCCCCAGCCCCAGCAGGATCGCCCAACCCCACAAGCCTTCGATCGGTGCGTAAAGACAACCGAACAAGCCGCCAAGGGTCAGCAGCATGACGATGACGATCGCCAGACGCTGATCCTTGCCACGCGTCGCCAGCCATGGCGCCGCCAGTGAACTCGCCAACTGAACGATGACCGAGCCTGACAGCACCAGGCCTGCCTGGGTCGGCGTCAGGCCGCGACCGATCAGGATCGACGGCAACCAGCCGAACACGATGTAGGCCAGAGAAGATTGCAGGCCCATGTAGAGCGTCACTTGCCAGGCCAGTGGATCACGCAGCAGACCGCGAACCCGATACGCGACGTTGTGCGCGCCGTGTTTCTGGCCGACTTGCGGCAACCAGAAAATCGCCGCGACCAATGCCGGAACCACCCAGAAGCCGAGGCCCAACGCCCAGCTCTTGTCGAAATGCTCGCTCAACGGCACGGTCGCCCCTGCTGCCATCGCCGCGCCCAGGCACAGGGCCATGGTGTAGACGCCGGTCATGGTGCCCGCGTGTTTCGCGAAGTCGCGTTTAACAATACCTGGCAGCAATACGCCGATCACACCAATGCTCGCGCCGGCCAGCACGCTTCCGGCAAACAGGCCGATCTCGCCGAACGAACTGCGCAGGATGATCCCGCCGGCCAACATCAAGAGAATGCCCAACACCACTCGCTCGGCACCGAAACGTCGTGCCAGCACGGGCGCCAGTGGTGCAAACAAGCCAAGGCACAGCACCGGCAACGTCGTCAGCAAACCGGCCTGGGCTGCCGACAAACCGAGGGTTTTCGAAACCTCACTGAGCATCGGCGCCATGCTCGACAGCGCCGGGCGCAGGTTCAGCGCCACCAGAATCAGGCCCAGCAACAACAGCCACGGGCGGCGCAGGATCGGGTGACTTTGCTGGACCTGTTCGTCATCCGCCTCGGCGTCGATCAGCAGCTCTTCGAGCTCCGCCGTGCGCTTGGCCTGGGGGATGCTGCTGTTGTTGACCTGCTGGCTGGACATGGGGTTCTCGGTTTCAAGGTTCATTGATCAACTGCCTCGACAGGGCTTTGGCCCGTTCCGGGTCACGTTGTTCGACGGCATCAAGCAGTGCGATATGAAGGTCGAACACCTCTTGGCGTCGGGGTGAAATGTTCAGGGTCTCGCGCAAATGCGCACCGACGACGCTGGAGAAATAGCGGTACAGCTCGCTGAGCGTCGGGTTGTGTGCGGCGTCAACCAGACGGCGGTGGAACACCAGATCGCAGGCGATATACGTGTCGAGATCGCCATGGTAGTGACTGCCACTGACGCCTAACGCCTCGCGCAATGCCACCAGGTCTTCGTCGGTGCGACGCAACGCGGCCAGGCCGATGGCCTCGACTTCCAGAATGTGCCGTGTTTCCCGGGCTTGTTCGTGGGAGCAGCGGGACAACGCCTTCAGGGTGTCGAGCGGATCGACCACCGCCCGCAAATAGCTGCCGTCGCCCTGACGGATTTCGATCAACCCGGAAAACGCCAATACGCGCATGGCTTCACGCACGGTGTTGCGGCTGATGCCCAGCTCGGCGGACAGCTCGGGCTCGGTGGGTAAACGCTGGCCGACCGTCCACACGCCTTCGGTGATGCGCAGGCGTAACTGGTCCAGTGCCTGGTCGACCAGGGACCGTTTAACTAGCGGAGAAATGTCTGACATAAGATTCGCCCTTTCATCCAATCATAGGATGAATTTTCTGACATGTTAGTCAGCTTCATGTAGGACGGCAACCGCCTACGGTCAGAGAGAGGGAATGGAGCGGGATTTTCGATTAGTCAAAATTACCCTTTAAGGGTAATTTCAGGGACAGGACTTACGGTTTCTTATGGAGAAGAACACACCCCATTACAATCTCTCGGTGATAAAGGCAGATGTCAGGCGGCTTGGCAAAGGCGCGTTTACCAAGACCGCACTGAAAAGCGGCATGGACCTCGGCTTCAGCATCAGGGAGATGCAAGAAGTCATTTTCGAATTGCACAGCAAGATGTTGTACAAATCGATGACCACCTATGACGATCATCGAATCTGGCAAGACGTCTACCACATCACTTCGCACGATCTGGAGATTTACATCAAGGTCACTTATTGCTCAGGCGGTGAACCTCCGGTGATCTCCTTCAAGGAGAAAAACCCATGATTACAAAACAATGCTTCAGCTGCGGCGCGCGCGAGGGAATGAGGCACTTCGAAGGTCGCGGCGAAACCTTGAGCGTCAAGGGAATGGAGCGCCGGGTCGATGACTTGTCTGGATGGGAGTGCCAGGCATGCGGGGAAGTGATATTCGACCCCGGTTGTGTGGAGCGCTATGCAGACGCAGGTGATGAACTGGTCATGGCCGGCAGACAAATGATCGGCAACGAGATGAAGCGCATCCGCCGCAAGCTGCATCTATCGCAAAAAGAAGCGGTGCTGCTGTTGTCCGGCGGCGGACACAATGCATTTTCGCGCTATGAGCGCGGCGAATTACTACCACCCAAGGCGCTGATGGTGCTGATGCGCTTGCTTGATCGCTACCCGCACTTGCTCGCGGATGCGAGAACCCTGGGTGAAGGAGCGGACTTGAGGGGTTTCAAGGATACGGTGCACAAGGAACATGAAACGCTCACCGTGTCCTGAGCATCAGAAGTACAAAAAACAAACCCGGCGCGAGGCCGGGTTTGTTTAACCAGTCATCCTGGCATCAATGCAGGATCTGGCTCAGGAACAGCTTGGTGCGCTCGTTCTGCGGATTATCGAAGAAGTCGTTAGGCGCAGCCTGCTCAACGATTTCCCCCTTGTCCATGAAGATCACACGGTTGGCCACGGTGCGGGCGAAGCCCATTTCGTGGGTCACGCAGAGCATGGTCATGCCGTCTTCAGCCAGGCCGATCATGGTGTCCAGCACCTCTTTCACCATTTCCGGGTCGAGTGCCGAGGTCGGTTCGTCGAACAGCATGATTTTCGGTTTCATGCACAGGGCACGGGCAATCGCCACACGCTGTTGCTGACCGCCGGACAGTTGCCCCGGGAATTTATGCGCCTGCTCCGGAATGCGGACGCGTTCCAGGTAATGCATGGCGATTTCTTCGGCCTTGCGCTTGGGCATCTTGCGCACCCACATCGGCGCCAGGGTGCAGTTCTGCAGGATGGTCAGGTGCGGGAACAGGTTGAAGTGCTGGAACACCATGCCGACTTCGCGGCGGACCGATTCGATCTGCTTGAGGTCGTTGGTCAGCTCCACGCCATCGACCACGATGCGGCCCTGCTGGTGTTCTTCCAGACGGTTGAGGCAACGGATGGTGGTGGATTTGCCGGAACCCGACGGGCCACACAGGACGATACGCTCGCCCTGTTTAACGTTCAGGTTGATGTCTTTCAACACGTGGAACTGGCCGTACCACTTGTTCACGCCCTGCATCTGAATAATGCCTTCAGGGCTCACAGGCTTTTTGATTGCTTCGCTCATTACAGAACTCCTAACGCTTGTGGCCAGTGTCGAGCTTGCGTTCCAGATGCATGGAATAGCGCGACATACCAAAACAGAAAATCCAGAACACCAGGGCCGCGAACACATAGCCTTCGGTGGCCATGCCCAACCATTTCGGGTCGGCGGCGGCTTGTTTGACGCTGTTGAGCAAGTCGAACAGGCCGATGATGATCACCAGGCTCGTGTCCTTGAACAGCGCAATGAAGGTGTTGACGATGCCAGGGATTACCAGCTTCAGGGCTTGCGGCAGAATTACCAGGCCCATGCTGCGCCAGTAACCGAGACCCATCGCTGCAGCCGCTTCGTACTGACCTTTGGGAATCGCTTGCAGACCGCCACGCACCACTTCGGCGACATAGGCCGACTGGAACAGGATCACGCCGATCAGTGCCCGCAACAGTTTGTCGAAGTTCATGCCTTCAGGCAGGAACAACGGCAGCATCACCGAGGACATGAACAGCACCGTGATCAACGGTACGCCGCGCCAGAATTCGATGAAGGTCACGCAGACCACGCGAATCGCCGGCATGTTCGAACGACGGCCCAGCGCCAGGACAATACCCAGCGGCAACGCACCGGCAATACCGACAGTGGCAATTACCAGGGTCAGCATCAGGCCGCCCCACTGGCTGGTCGCCACCTGAGTCAGGCCGAACACGCCGCCGTGCAGCAGGCACCAGGCAACAATCGGGTACAGCACCAGGAAGCTCAGGCCATACACCGCTTTATGGTGGAAGCGCGAGATGAACAACGGTGCCACGCCGATGACCGCCAGCCATACGGTCAGGTCAACGCGCCAGCGCAGGTCCACCGGGTAGTAGCCGTACATGAACTGGCCGAAGCGTTGCTGGATGAACACCCAGCAGGCGCCTTCCTTGGTGCAGTCAGCCTGGCTGGTGCCGACCCAGTTGGCATCGAGGATCGCCCATTCCAGAATCGGCGGGACCACCAGGTAAATAAGGTAGAACGCAAACAGGGTCAGCAAGGTGTTGAGCCAGCTGGAGAACATGTTCGCGCGCATCCACGCCACGACACCGATGCTTCTGCTCGGTGGAGGCATGTCAGGCTTGAAAGTATGAGTCGTCATGCGCTTTTCCTTACCGCTCGATCAGCGCAATGCGCTTGTTGTACCAGTTCATCAGCAGGGAAATGCTGATACTGATCGCCAGGTACACGCTCATGGTGATGGCAATCACCTCGATCGCCTGCCCGGTCTGGTTCAGCACCGTACCGGCAAACAACGAGACCATTTCCGGATAACCGATACCGGCCGCCAGCGAGGAGTTCTTCGCCAGGTTCAGGTATTGGCTGGTCAGCGGTGGAATGATCACGCGCAGGGCTTGCGGGATGATCACCTTGCGCAGGGTCGGACCGTTGCGCAAACCCAACGAGTGCGCCGCTTCCGTCTGGCCGTGGCTGACCGACTTGATGCCCGAACGCACGATCTCGGCGATGAACGCCGCGGTGTACACCGTCAGGGCCAAGGTCAGCGCCAGCAGTTCCGGGATCAGCACCCAGCCCCCGACGAAGTTGAAGCCTTGCAGCTTCGGCATTTCCCAGTGCACAGGCGCGCCGAAGATCAGCCCGCACAGCGCAGGGATGACCAGAAACAGCGCCAGGCTCGCCCAGAATTTGTGGAACGGGACACCGGTCGCTTCGAAGCGTTTGGTCGCCCAGCGGTTCATCAGCACGATGGCGACAATGGCCACGACAATGCTGACCACAAACGGCCAGAAACCATCCGCCGCCAACGCGGCCGGCATGTTCAGGCCACGGCTGCTGACGAAGAAGGTGTCACCGAAGTTATGGCTGTTGCGTGGCCCCGGCATGGTCAGGAACACCGCGAAGTACCAGAACAGGATTTGCAGCAGCGGCGGAATGTTACGGAAAACCTCTACATACACCGTCGCCAGCTTGGCAATGATCCAGTTCTTCGACAGCCGTGACACACCAACGATGAACCCGAGGATCGTCGCCAGGATCACGCCGATGAAGGTCACCAGCAGCGTGTTGAGCAGGCCGATGACAAACACCCGGGCATAGCTGTCCGATTCGGTGTAGTCGATCAGGTGTTGAGCGATGCCGAAACCGGCACTGCGCTCCAGAAAGTCGAAACCGGAGGTAATGCCCCGGTGTTGAAGGTTGGTCTGCGTATTGTCGAACAGATACCAGCCCATCGAGACCACCGCCACAATGGTGATGATCTGAAATAGCCACGCACGCACTTTTGGATCGCTGAGGCTGAGCCTCTGCTTTGGTGCGCCGATTGAATTTTGCATGAAGTGCCCCGCAAATAATGGAACAGAACATCACCCGGTGGTTGGCCCACCGGGTGATAGAACCATCAGCGCACTGGTGGTGCGTATTGAATGCCGCCGTTGTTCCACAGGCCGTTCAGCCCGCGGTCGATGGCCAGTGGAGTGCCTTTGCCGAGGTTTCTCTCGAACACTTCACCGTAGTTACCCACTTGCTTGACGATCTGCACGACCCAGTCTTTCTTCACTTTCAGGTCTTTGCCGTATTCACCGTCAGCGCCCAGCAGACGAGCGACGTCCGGGTTCTTGGTGGCTTTGGCTTCAGCTTCAACGTTTTTCTGGGTGATACCCATTTCTTCAGCGTTGAGCATCGCGAACAGAGTCCACTTGACGATGCTGAACCACTCTTCGTCGCCTTTACGCACGACCGGGCCCAGAGGCTCCTTGGAGATGGTTTCCGGCAGAACGACGTAGTCGGTCGGGGTCGCCAGCTTGCTGCGTTGTGCATAGAGCTGGGATTTGTCGGAGGTCAGCACGTCGCAACGACCGGATTCCAGCGACTTGGCGCTTTCATCGGAGGTGTCGAAGGTGATTGGGGTGTATTTCAGACCGTTACCGCGGAAGTAGTCGGAAACGTTCAGCTCGGTGGTGGTACCGGCTTGAATGCAGATGGTGGCGCCGTCGAGCTCTTTAGCGCTCTTCACGCCCAGCTTGTTGTTCACCAGGAAGCCGATGCCGTCGTAGTAAGTCACACCGGCAAACACCAGGCCCATGCCCGAATCGCGGGAGCTGGTCCAGGTGGTGTTACGCGACAGCACGTCGATTTCGCCGGACTGCAGCGCGGTGAAGCGCTCTTTGGCGTTCAACTGGCTGAATTTGACCTTGGTCGCGTCGCCGAATACGGCAGCGGCCACAGCGCGGCAGACATCAGCATCGATGCCGATGATCTTGCCAGTCGAGTCCGGTACCGAGAAGCCAGGCAGACCGTCACTGACGCCGCACTGTACGAAACCTTTCTTCTGCACTGCATCCAGGGTTGCACCCGCCTGAGCGAACCCACTGACACCGAGTACTGCGGCTGCAGTCACGATAGCCAGGGTGGATTTCAACATCTTCATTCAAACCTCCAGTTTTGCTCTTGTTGTGTCGGAGCTTGAGTCCAGTCGCACCCTTATGAGGCGTTGTTGACCCGTGTTGGCTTTTTTGGGGTCAACCGACGTAAGACCTGCGCTATGAGTCTAGTAGGAGAAAATCCACATCATGGACAACTCACTTCTCACCAATCGGCCGAACGGGCTGTAGCCCTTTCACGTTCGCGAAGCCCGTAGCGGCCACTGGCGAACATCCATCACCGGATTCTTTGCTATCCCACCGCCAGCAGTACACTGATAGTGTTACCGCAAGGCGCGAGATGGGTTGCACCGTTTCCCCATAGCAAACCCCGTACCAGACCGCTCGCCGAAGCGATTGCGCGACAGGTCAATAGCAAAACTTGTAGCCTTGCGACATCTTATTAACTGATCAACCAGACGTGCACTCGGGCCTTGCACCCAATGAGAGCGTCTGCACAAAATTGGAGCAACCATGACCGAGCCCTTGATTCTTCAGCCCGTCAAGCCCGCAGACGCCTGCGTTATCTGGCTGCACGGCCTGGGCGCCGATCGCTACGACTTCTTGCCGGTGGCCGAGGCGTTGCAGGAAAGCCTGCTGACCACCCGCTTCGTTCTCCCTCAGGCACCGACCTGCGCCGTGACCATCAATGGTGGTTACGAGATGCCGAGCTGGTACGACATATTGGCCATGAGCCCCGCGCGCGCGATCAACCGCGAGCAGCTGGAAGCGTCCGCGCAACGGGTCTTTGATTTGATCGAAGAGCAGAAGGCCAGCGGAATAGACGCCTCGCGCATCTTTCTTGCCGGTTTTTCCCAAGGTGGCGCGGTGGTATTGCACACAGCCTTTCTGAAATGGCAGGGGCCACTGGGTGGCGTACTTGCCCTCTCGACCTATGCACCGACCTTCAGCGATGAACTGGAGCTTTCCGCCAGCCAGCAACGCATTCCTGTGCTGTCTTTACACGGCCAGTACGATGACGTCGTTCAAAACTCCATGGGCCGCACCGCCTACGAGTATTTAAAGCAGCATGGTGTCACCGTGACATGGCAGGAATACCCAATGGGCCACGAAGTGTTACCCGAGGAAATTCGCGACATTGGTGTCTGGCTCGCCGAGCGCTTGCGTTAACTGTTTATGTGAAAAGCAGCCCATTGATCCATCCCACTACGCCGCGCCCGATTCTTGCATTACACTGGCCGGCGTATATTCCTTAACCAATCGATGAGATGACCGTGCTCAAAGCACTCAAGAAAATGTTCGGTAAAAGCGAGACTGAGCAGCTCGCGCCAGTCTCCAGCGCTCCGTCTCACCATCCCAGCCACCGCACCGACGGTAATCAGTCTGGCCGGACCGCAACCGTAGCGGTACCGAAGCACGAGCCGATGACCACACCGGCCGTCCAACCCGTTGAGGCTCAGGCCTCTGAAGAACCGAGCAGCGAAGCTGCGAAACCTGCCCGACCGCGTCGCGAACCGAAGCCAAAAGCACCGGTTATCCCCTGGAAACTCGAAGACTTCGCCGTCGAACCCCAGGAAGGCAAAACCCGATTCCACGATTTCAAACTCGCCCCCGAACTGATGCACGCCATCCAGGACCTGGGCTTCCCGTATTGCACGCCGATCCAGGCACAAGTCCTCGGCTTCACCCTGGCCGGCAAAGATGCCATTGGCCGCGCCCAGACCGGTACCGGCAAAACCGCAGCGTTCCTGATTTCGATCATCACCCAGTTGCTGGAAACTCCGCCGCCGAAAGAGCGTTATATGGGCGAGCCGCGGGCGCTGATCATTGCACCGACCCGTGAACTGGTGGTGCAGATTGCCAAGGACGCAGCCGACCTGACCAAATACACCGGCCTCAACGTCATGACGTTTGTCGGCGGCATGGACTTCGACAAACAGCTCAAGCACCTCGAAGCCCGTCACTGCGACATCCTCGTGGCCACACCGGGCCGCTTGCTAGACTTCAACCAGCGCGGCGACGTGCACCTGGACATGGTCGAAGTCATGGTCCTGGACGAAGCCGACCGGATGCTCGACATGGGTTTCATCCCACAAGTGCGTCAGATCATTCGCCAGACTCCGCCGAAGAACGAGCGTCAGACGCTGCTGTTCTCCGCGACGTTCACCGAAGACGTGATGAACCTGGCCAAGCAATGGACCACCGACCCGTCGATCGTCGAGATCGAGTCGCAGAACGTGGCCAGCGAAAACGTCGAACAACACATCTACGCCGTGGCCGGCGCCGACAAATACAAACTGCTCTACAACCTGGTCAACGACAACGGTTGGGAGCGGGTGATGGTGTTTGCCAACCGCAAGGATGAAGTGCGGCGCATCGAAGAACGCCTGGTGCGTGACGGCGTCAACGCCGCGCAGCTGTCCGGCGACGTGCCGCAGCACAAGCGCATCAAGACCCTGGAAGGTTTCCGCGAAGGCAAGATCCGCGTCCTGGTCGCCACCGATGTGGCCGGTCGCGGCATTCACATCGACGGCATCAGCCACGTGATCAACTTCACCCTGCCGGAAGTCCCGGACGATTACGTGCACCGTATCGGCCGCACCGGTCGTGCCGGCGCTGATGGCGTGTCCATCAGTTTTGCCGGTGAAGATGACTCCTACCAGCTACCGTCCATCGAGGCGCTGTTGGGTCGCAAGATCAGCTGTGAAACGCCACCGACGCATCTGCTGCGGGCGGTTGAGCGCAAGCGCCCGTAACGCGGGTCGCATTAAAAGAGGCGCAGCCGGAAACGGACTGCGCTTTTTTTTCGTCCGGACATTGATCGAGACAACTAAAAGTCCATAATGGACAAATTAGTTTACTTCCAGCTCCCGGAGCCGACCATGTCCAGTACGCCTTACGTGATCACCCAACCTCAGGCCCGCGAGCTGCTGGCGCAAGTCGACGTGCCGCAGATCCTGCGCAAACTGTTCCGCGACCTGGCCGCCGGGCAAGCTGTGCAACCGGCGCAGCAGCTAGTGGAGTTTCCACAGGGCGCTGGCGATTTCATCAACTACTTGGGCGTGCTGGCCGAAGACGGCGTTTACGGGGTCAAGACTTCGCCATACATCGTGCGTGAACAAGGCCCGCTGGTGACCGCCTGGACGCTGCTGATGTCGATGCAGACCGGTCAGCCGTTGCTGCTCTGCGATGCCGGTGAACTGACCACGGCACGCACCGCTGCAACCACAGCAGTGGCGGTCGACGCCCTCGCCCCGCTCAAGGCCCGACACCTGGCGATCATCGGCAGCGGCAAGGTCGCCCAGGCACACCTGCACTACGTCAAAGGCCTGCGCGACTGGCAGAGCATCAGCCTCTACTCACCGAGCCTGAGCGACAAGAATCCCGAGGTATTGGCGCAGCTCAAAAGCCTCGATCCACGCCTGACCATCGTCGACAGTCGTGAAGCGGTCGTGCAAGACGCCGATGTCATCATGCTCTGCACCTCTTCCGCAGGCCCGGTGATCGATCCCTCAAGTTTGAGCAAACCGGCACTGATCACCTCCATCAGTACCAACGCGCCACGTGCCCACGAAGTACCGCCGCAGAGCCTCAATGACATGCAAGTGTTCTGCGACTATCGTCTGACCACCCCAGGCTCGGCCGGCGAGATGCTGATTGCCGGTGAACAACATGGCTGGGACAAGGGCGCGATCATCGGCGACCTGCCCGATCTGCTCAGCGAAAAAGTCCAGCGCCCCGACTACGACCGTCATGTGTTCTTCCGCTCCATTGGCCTGGGCCTGGAAGACATCGCGCTGGCCAACGCTATCTACCGCCTACAGCACTAACACCAGCAAACCCTGTAGGAGCAAGGCTTGCCCGCGAAGAACGATAACGCGGTGTGCCTGACAGGCCGCGGCGTTCCTTTCGCGGGCAAGCCTCGCTCCTACAGAGGATCTCTACAATTTCGGCATTTACGCCCCATCAGGAGACGTTCATGAGCCAGGCAGACTTCATCATCATCGGCGGCGGGATTGCCGGCGCTTCCACCGGTTTCTGGCTGTCGCAGCACGCCCGAGTGATCGTGCTCGAACGCGAGTCCCATCCGGCTTACCACTCCACCGGACGTTCAGCCGCACTGTTCACCGCCGCCTACGGTACGCCTCAAGTTCGGGCGCTGACCCAAGCCAGTCGCGACTTCTTCGACGCGCCGCCGGCCGGTTTCTGCGAACACCCGCTGCTGACCCCGCGTGGCGAGATGACCGTGGACTTCACCGGCGACCCGGCCGAACTGAACAATCAATACCTGAGTGCCAAAGCCACGGTGCCGGAGATGCAGCTGCTCAGCGCCGACGAGGCCTGCGTGCACCTGCCGATTCTGCGCCGGGAAAAAGTCCATGGTGCGATTTATGACCCGACTGCCAGCGACATCGACACCGATGCCTTGCACCAGGGCTACCTGCGCGGTATCCGACGCAACAAAGGCGAAGTTCATACCGACAGCGAAGTCATGGGCCTGACCCGGGACGCCGAAGGTGTGTGGCATGTGCAAACCAGCGGTCAGACATTCAGCGCCCCGATCATCATCAACGCAGCAGGCGCCTGGGCCGACAAAATCGGTGAGCTCGCCGGTGCCAAACCACTGGGCCTGCAACCCAAGCGCCGTGCGGCGTTCATCTTCGCTGGCCCCGAGGGCGTGGACATCCACCATTGGCCAATGCTGGTCAGCCTCGACGAATCCTTCTACATGAAGCCCGACGCCGGAATGTTCCTCGGCTCGCCAGCCAACGCCGACCCGGTGGAACCGCACGACGTGCAGCCCGAAGAGTTGGACATCGCAATGGGCATCTACCAGATCGAAGAAGCCACCACCCTGACCATCCGCCGTCCGACCCGCACCTGGGCCGGCTTGCGCAGTTTCGTGAGCGACGGTGATTTGCTGTCCGGTTTCGATCCGCAGGTGCCGGGGTTATTCTGGGTAGCGGCACAAGGCGGTTATGGCATCCAGACCTCGCCGGCCATGGGCCAGGCCAGCGCTGCACTGGTACGCGGTGAAGCCCTGCCCGAGCAACTGACTCGCTTCGGTCTGAACACCCAGATGCTCTCCCCGTCGCGACTGGGCTGACATTCGGACGAAGGTGACGTGTCGACACGATTGCGGCAAACTTCCAGCGCCCTTTTTTGACGGGGCGCTGATGCTGTCTGGAGCTCCACTTTATGAACGCCCAAGAACAAGAACCAGCCGGTGATGACTCTGCGTTGAAGAGCTCGCCGCTGGACAACTTCCGTGCGATCGCCGATGCCATCGCCACATTGTTCTTTCCTCACGCCGAGGTGGTGCTGCACGATCTGCGCACGCAGAAGGTCGACTACATCGCCAACAACCTGTCCAAACGGGAAATCGGTGACGACTCGGCGCTGGAGGACATGCTCAGCGAAGAGATCAGCGAACGAAACATCGGGCCGTACGAAAAGCTCAACTGGGATGGCCAGAAGATTCGCAGCCTGAGCAGCGTGCTGCGCGACAGCGAAGGTCATCCGCTGGCGGTGCTGTGCATTAATCTGAATATTTCGTTGTTCGAAAATGCCAAGGCTGCACTGGATCTATTCCTGTCGCCGAGCAAGTTGATTCCGCAGCCGGACTCGCTGTTTCGCGATGACTGGCAGGAGCGGATCAACACTTTCCTCCACGCCTGGCTGCGCGAACGTCAGCTGAGCCTGAACCTGCTGACCCGTGACCATAAGCGCGAACTGGTGCTGGCACTGCACGCCGAAGGCGCCTTCAAAGGCAAAAGCGCCTCCAACTATGTGGCGAACGTGCTGAACATGGGGCGGGCAACGGTGTACAAACATTTGAAGGAATTGAAGGGCTGAAAGACCGATACACCTCCGTAGGAGCACGGCTTGCCGGCGATGGCGTCCTTGAGATCGCCATCGCCGGCAAGCCGTGCTCCTACAGGATCAGCGGTTACTCCAGCGCCGAAGCCGGCCCGAAGAACTCGTAACGGCTTTGCTTCTCCGGTACACCCAGCGCTTTCAGGTGACGCTTGACCGCCGCCATGAAGCCTTTAGGTCCGAGGAAGTAAGCGTCCAGGTCGCGCTGCTGCGGCAACCACTCGCCCAGTTGCTCCTGACTCAACAGGCCAACCTTGTGCGCCGCCGGGCTCACGCCATCATCTTCGTCGTAGCAATAGAAGCGTTTGAGTTGCGGATGACGCTCGGCCAAGCCATCGATCCAGTCGCGGAAAGCATGAACGCTACCGTTACGCGCGCAGTGGATAAAGTGTACCGGCCGTTCAGTCGCCAGCGCCGCTTCTAGCATCGCCAGCGTCGGAGTGATGCCGACGCCGCCGCTGATCAACACCAGCGGTTTATCGCTGTCGGTCAGGGTGAATTCGCCCGATGGCGGGAACAACTCAATTCTTGCGCCAACATGCAGTTGATCGTGCAGGTGGTTTGAGGCGCGGCCACCGGCTTCACGTTTAACGCTGATCCGGTACTGGCCCTTGTTGGCCAGGGCCGACAGTGAATAGTTACGACGAATCTCTTCGCCATCAAGAATCAGTTTCATGCCGATGTACTGGCCGGGGTCTGCTGCCAGAATCGGGCCTTTGTCCGCCGGTTCGAAGTAGAACGAGATGATTTCCGCACTCTCCTCGACCTTGGCCACCACGATGAATTCCCGCGCCCCGCGCCAGCCGCCCGGTGCCTGTTCCTTTTGATCGTAGATGCTGGTTTCGGCACCGATCAGGATGTCGGCCAATTGACCGTAAGCAGCCCCCCAGGCGGCCATCACTTCAGGTGTGGCGATCTCTTCGCCCAGCACTTCGGAGATGGCTCGCAGCAGGCAGGCGCCGACAATCGGGTAATGTTCCGGGAGAATTTGCAGGGCCACATGCTTGTTGATGATCTTGGCCACCAGGTCGCCCAACTGGTCGAGCTGGTCGATGTGCCGCGCATACATCAAGACACCGTTGGCCAGGGCGCGCGGCTGATCACCGCTGGCCTGGTGGGCCTGGTTGAACAGCGGGCGAACTTCCGGGTACTCGGACAGCATCATGCGGTAGAAATGAGTGATCAATGCTTCGCCACCGCTTTCCAGCAAGGGCACGGTGGATTTGACGATTGCACGGTCTTGAACGCTAAGCATAAGGCGACTCCTGATCTACTTGGATTGCTAACTGACTGCCTTGTACTTATCAGTTTTCGTGCCACAAAATAAAACCTTATAAATCAACATGTTAAATTCTTTATAGTCATATCGACACACACTGACTTATAGTCATACCGACTACATGGAGTCACTATGACTGCAAAAGCCTTGCTCACCACCCTGCTGCCACTGGTCGCCGACCTGTCCCGCGAACTCCCCGAAGGCGAGCGTTATCGGCGCTTGCTCGAAGCCATGCGCGCCCTGCTCCCGTGCGATGCTGCTGCCCTGCTGCGCCTGGATGGCGAATGGCTGGTGCCACTGGCCGTCGACGGGTTGAGTACCGACACCCTCGGCCGACGCTTCAAAGTCAGCGAACACCCGCGTTTCGAAGCGCTCCTCAGCAGCCACGGTCCGACCCGTTTCGCCGCCGACAGCGAATTGCCCGACCCTTACGACGGCCTGGTCGATGGCCTCGATGATCATCTGGAAGTCCACGACTGCATGGGTTGCCCGCTGTTTATCGACGAGCGTCCATGGGGTTTGCTGACCCTCGACGCACTCGATCCAGAGCGCTTCGAACCGATCGAACTGGACGCCCTGGAAGCCTTCGCCAGTCTCGCCGCCGCCACGGTCAACGCCGCTGAGCGCATCGAACGCCTGGCCAATCGTGTCGAAGACGAACATCAGCGTGCCGAGGTTTACCGACAAGCCAGCGGCCAGCAAAACCGCGAGATGATTGGCCAGAGCAAGGCCCACAAACGGCTGGTGGAAGAAATCAATCTGGTGGGAGGCAGCGATCTGACCGTGCTGATCACCGGCGAAACCGGGGTCGGCAAGGAACTGGTCGCCCAAGCCATCCACGCCGCATCGCCCCGGGCCGACAAGCCGATCATCAGCCTCAACTGCGCCGCGCTACCAGACACGCTGGTGGAGAGCGAATTGTTCGGCCACGTCCGCGGCGCCTTCACCGGCGCGATGAACGATCGGCGCGGCAAGTTTGAACTGGCCAATGGCGGCACGCTGTTTCTCGATGAAGTCGGTGAGCTGTCCCTGACCGTCCAGGCCAAATTGCTGCGAGTCCTGCAAAGCGGTCAGTTGCAGCGATTGGGCTCGGATAAAGAGCACCTGGTTGACGTACGTTTGATCGCCGCGACCAACCGCGACCTGGCCGAGGAAGTGCGCAGCGGCCGCTACCGTGCCGACTTCTATCACCGCCTGAGCGTTTATCCGTTGCTGGTGCCAGCACTGCGTGATCGTGGACGAGATGTGCTGCTGCTCAGCGGCTACTTCCTGGAGCAAAACCGCTCTCGCATGGGCCTCAACAGCCTGCGTCTGAACAGCGATGCGCAGGCTGCATTGCTGGCGTATGCATGGCCGGGCAATGTGCGGGAGCTGGAGCACTTGATTGGCCGCAGCGCCTTGAAGGCGCTGGGTAATTGCAAGGAACGGCCGAAGATTCTGAGTTTGAGCGCGGCGGATCTGGATTTGCCCAATGGCAGCGTTGAGCTTGCAACCGAGCCAGTCCCTGCCAGCCCTGCTGCTTTGGTCTCGGGAGACTTGCGGGCGGCGACCGAGGATTATCAGCGTCGACTGATCGACGCCTGTCTGGAACGGCACCATAACAATTGGGCGAGTGCGGCGCGTGAGCTAGGCTTGGATCGGGCGAATCTTGGGCGAATGGCCAAACGCCTGGGCATGAAGTAACACGATCCCCTGTAGCAGCTGCCGAAGGCTGCGTCCGAGGACGCAGTCCTCGCCAAAGTTACGACTGCTTCGCAGCCGGACGCAGCCTTCGGCAGCTGCTACAGGGATCGCACTGACCGGTCTGGCGACGGAATAACCCTAAAGCCTGCCCACAACAAGTCGATAACCCGGCATCGATAGCTGTTGGCGATCCTCGCGGTCGCCCATCACCTTTTTCCACAGAAGGTTTTTATGTCTTCAAACAAAGCCCGCGCAGATTCACTTTCGCTTCTGCTGTTTACCTTGCGCAGCGGCAAGCTGATGGCGATCAACCTGCTGAAAGTCAGTGAAATCATTCCCTGCCCGCCGCTGACCAAGCTGCCGGAGTCGCATCCCCACGTCAAAGGCATCGCCACCCTGCGCGGTGCCTCGTTGTCGGTGATCGACCTCAGCCGTGCCATCGGCGAACGGCCGCTGGAAGACCCGAACGGTGGCTGCCTGATCGTCACCGATGTCAGCCGCTCCAAGCAGGGTTTGCACGTTCAAGCGGTGAGCAAGATCGTCCACTGCCTGACCACCGACATCCGTCCGCCGCCCTTTGGCTCTGGCGGCGTGCGTTCGTACATCACAGGCGTAACCTCGGTCGACGGCACATTGGTACAGGTGCTGGACATCGAAAAAGTGATTCATGGCATAGCCCCGGCCCAGATCGAAACGGCCCCGACCGAACTGAGCATGGAAGACGCCGAAGTACTCGGCAACGCACGGATTCTGGTGGTCGATGACAGTCAGGTGGCGTTGCAGCAATCGGTGTACACCCTGCGCAACCTCGGCCTGCAATGCCACACCGCGCGCAGTGCCAAGGAAGCCATCGACTGCCTGCTGGACCTGCAAGGCACGGCCCAGCAGATCAACCTGATCGTCTCGGACATCGAAATGTCGGAGATGGACGGTTACGCATTTACTCGAACCCTGCGCGAAACCCCGGACTTTTCGCACCTTTATGTTCTGCTGCACACCTCTTTGGACAGTGCGATGAACAGCGAAAAGGCCCGTCTTGCCGGCGCGAACGCGGTGCTGACCAAGTTCTCCTCGCCAGAACTGACCAAATGCCTGATCGAAGCAGCCAAGGCTGTCGCTGAACAAGGTCATTGAGGCTTGAGCGAGGACTTCTGCTTTCTGATGCGGCGCAACCTCGCTGAAGTTGTGCCTGCGATCACTTGGCCTCAGGGAATCGTCCTCAGTGAATACCGCCCCGACCTGGCAGAAGCCGTTCATCGCTTGATGGAACTGGGTTATCAGCAAGGTGGCGGTCGCGTGCCGGCACTGGATGTCTGGCAACAGCGTTTTGAAACCGATCCTGAATATGATCCGAGCCTGTGCTTTATCGCTCTGGATGCCGAAGGTATCGTCGGCGTGTGCCAGTGCTGGACCAGCGCCTATATCAAAAACCTGGTGGTGCATCCACGGGCTCAGGGGCAAGGATCAGGACGCGCGTTGCTGCTACATGCTTTCAAGATATTTCAGCAGCGGCGCGAAGGATTTGTGGATCTGAAGGTGCTGGAAGACAACCTTCGGGCGCAGCGTTTGTATGAAAACGCCGGAATGCGTGTGATCCGCCGGGAACCGGTTCCGGCCTGACATACTCAGACTTGGTCAATACCTGCCCAAGGATGCCGAACATGAAAGCCTCGACCCTTACCCTCCTCTGCCTCGCCACCCTCGCCTCCCAGGCTCACGCCTCCAGCTCCGACGCCTGGGCGGCTTACGACAAAGCCGTGCTCGCCAGTTGCACCAAGGCCAGCGGTTTGACGAATGCCAAACCCGTGGGCAACGCCGCGCAGTTCGACGACCGGGTTGGCTACACCGCACTTATGTTGCAAGGCCAATACCCGCAAAAACACATGAAAGGCCAGCAAGACACCGAACTGTGTCTCTACAACAAGAAAAGCAAAACCGCTTACGTCACCGAATGGGACTCCATCCGCCCAACCGCCAAGGCGCAGTGACTGGCGCATAACTTGCTTCGATAGCGGCCTTTGCGGCGGCATTCTGTCGCCGTTTCATGTCCTTTTATGCGACTGGCCGTTCAATGAATACGACGTTTTCCTGCGTAGGTTGTGGCAAATGCTGCAACGACCACCACGTGCCCCTGACCCTGCCCGAAGCCCGGATGTGGGCGGCCGATGGCGGTCAGGTGATCGTGCTGGCAGAAGGTTTCCTGAGCAATGGCCTGGGCCTGCCCATGCAGCAACGCGAACACGCCGAACGCCGTTCGGTGAGGGTTCGAAGCGGCGCATCCGAGGCGTACATAGCCATCACCTTTGCCGCCTACAACGTCGGTCCTTGCCGGAATCTTGACGAAGACAACCTCTGCCGCATCTACGAACGCCGGCCGCTGGTGTGCCGCATCTACCCGATGGAAATCAATCCGCACATTCCCCTGAACACTGCCGTAAAGGAATGTCCGTCCGAGTCGTGGGAAAAGGGACCGGATCTGATAGTGGGTGGTGAATTGGTGGATCAGGAACTGGTCGGATTAATCCAGCGCTCCCGTCAGGCGGATCGCGATGACATTCGGACCAAGGATGCGATTTGCGCGCTGTTGGGGATTCGGACTACAGCGTTGAAGGGTGATGGGTTCACCGCTTATCTGCCGGACATGACCGCGTTTGCGAGGGTCATCGATCAGGTTGCGACGCAGCCTGTGGCCGGGCCAGGCGCTGACTGGTTGTTTCATGTGTCGGGCGAGGACATTGCCGGGCAAGTGCAGGCGGCCGGGGCGCACGTGGCGACGGATGCTCCCGAGAATTACGCGTTCATTTCGTTGCGGGCAGCCTGAGACGCAAGACTTCGGAACCACTGCGCAATCCCGTTGCGCAGTGATTCGTCATCAAGAGGGTTAGCTGGCCGTCACCGCCAGACATTCCACTTCTACCTGCGCGTTCTCGACCAACTTGCCGGCAAACGTCGTACGTGCGGGCAAACGATCCGCCGGAAAGAAACCGCGATACACAGCATTCATGGTGGAAAAATCCCTTATGTCGGCAAGGATGACCGTGCATTTGGCCACTTGAGCCAGGGACGAACCGTTGCGTTGCAGCGCGGTACGCAAGTTCTCCATGGCCTGGGTCGTCTGCGGGCCGATGCCACCCTTCACCAGTTCGCCATCAGCCCCGAGGCCGAGCATGCCGGAAAAGTAAATGGTCTCGCCGACCTGCACCGCATCGGAGAATGCCAGACCTTCCTCATTCGGAAAGTAGCGTGGTGAGTCTGGCGCTGCGGGCGGCAAATAACGCTGGGTAATCGCCTGGTACTGGCCATTTTGCTTAAGACGCTCAAGCGCCGCACTCAGGTTATCGCGCAGCAGGGTGTCGGTTTTTCGCACAGCCATGGCCACGCCACTGCCCAGCATAGGGTCCTTGAGCGCCGGACCGACAAAATCGAAACCTTGCCCCTGAGGCTGACTTAAAAGCGCCTGGGTAATTTCAATGGAGTCTTGCAGGGTTGCATCGATATCACCCGCCAGCAGGCTGTCGACCAATTGATTGTTGAGAGCGAAACTGCGAATCGTCACTCCGGCCGAAGCCCAACGGGACTTGGCGAACGCTTCGCGGCTGGTGCCTGTCAGGACGCCGACACGCTTGCCCTTGAGCGATTGCACATCCGGTTGAAGATTCGCCCCTTTGCGCGCCACCAGACGGCTGCTCAGGGGGTAAAGATTTTCAGTGAAATCGACCCGATCTCGACGTGCCGATGTTGCCGTCATCGGCATGATCACGTCGAAACGGTTGGCTTCAAGGGCATGAATATTGGTCGCGTAATCCTGATCAACCCAGACACAGCGGGATTTGAGTTCGGCACACAGTGCATTGCCCAACTCGATATTCAATCCGACCAGCTCACCCTTGTCGTTACGGCTCTCGAACGGCGGAACCAGCGCTTCGACACCGAAACGGATCTGTGGATCGGGCACAGACGACATGCAGCCAGTGGTCAGGGCCACCAGCGACAGTAGAGAGAGGGTTTTTACCAGGGACATTTCGGCGGCCTTCATCAAAAATTCATGGGCATGAATCTTCGACGAGTGGCCACCGACTTTCCCAGAGGACGAATCGCTCATCCTTGTGGGAACTATCTCAATGACAGTAGGAACAATTACCGGTCAACAAAACGCCTGACAGTCAGCGTTTACCCATTGAGCGACGAGTGCCAGGAGGCGCTGCACCGGGGGTCTTGGTATGGCCGTTCTTGGCGCCGTTCTTGTACCAGGGCTGGCTGGCGTTCTTCGCTGCGGCCAGGTCGCCCGGCTTGAACGGGAACTTGAACGCCGGGATCGCGGCCTTGGTTTCGCTGTCTGCGCTGGAGTCGACGCTGTCTGGCAGGTCTGCCTGGTCGTCGCTCAAAGCGTCGGCAACCGGCGGTTGTGTCGGGGAAGTCATGAAAGCTCCGGGTGATGCAATAGAGTCGGGCCCGGTCAGCGAGCCGCGAAAGGCGGCAGTATACCTGTGTCGGAAGCAGCAAGCTTCAAGCCGTAAGCGAGTCCGTCGGGTTTTGTGTCTTGGTCGGCTACCTGCCGCCAAGATCAAAAGATCGCAGCCTCCGGCAGCTACAAGGGATCGGCGTCGATCTGCAGAGGTCCAAACTGACAGTGCCGTCAGTTAGCAGTCACCTTCCTGACGGGCGAACAGGTTTATAAAGGAAGGTATAAACCTGAAAAAGCTCCAACCACCCAGCCCCGGCGCCCCACTCGCATGCGAATTCAGAAAAACTCCGCCCTGCTCGCAGCCCTTCTGATCGTTCTGGCAGCGCTGGGCCTGTGGTACGCCATCAAGCCCGCTACCACCAAACTGACCGCGCCCTCTGCGATCCCCGTTCGGGTAGTGAACGTCGTCGAAAAAGATGTCCCCCGCTACGTCAGCGGCATCGGCTCGGTGCTGTCGCTGCACAGCGTGGTAGTGCGTCCGCAAATCGACGGCATCCTCACCAAAATCCTGGTCAAGGAAGGCCAACTGGTGAACAAAGGTGACCTGCTCGCCACCATCGACGACCGCTCGATCCGCGCCAGCCTCGATCAGGCACGAGCGCAACTCGGCGAAAGCCAGGCGCAACTGCAAGTCGCGCAGGTCAACCTCAAACGCTACAAGCTATTGAGCGTGGACGACGGCGTTTCCAAACAGACTTATGACCAGCAACAGGCGTTGGTCAACCAACTCAAAGCCACCGCCCAAGGTAACCAGGCCTCGATCGACGCCGCACAGGTGCAGCTCTCCTACACACAGATTCGCTCTCCAGTCACTGGTCGCGTCGGTATTCGCACGGTGGACGAAGGCAACTTCCTGCGCATGACCGACGCTCAAGGCCTGTTCACGGTGACCCAGATCGACCCGATCGCCGTGGAGTTCTCCCTGCCACAGCACATGCTGCCGACCCTGCAGGGGCTGATCGGCGACCCACAACGTGCAAAAGTGAAGGCCTACATCGGCGCCGACACTGACGGCGAAACCGGCAATCTGCTCGGCGAAGGTCATTTGACCCTGATCGACAACCAGATCAACGCCAACACCGGGACCATTCGCGCCAAGGCTGAATTCGACAACCCCGGGCAGAAGCTCTGGCCGGGCCTGCTGGTCACGGTAAAGATTCAGACGGCGCTGGATAAGGATGCGCTGGTGGTGCCACCCACTGTCGTACAACGCGGGCTCGATCAACATTTCGTCTACCGGGTCAATGGCGACAAGGTCGAAGCCGTTCAGGTGCAGATGGTTTATCAAGGCAGCGGCCAGGACCTCATCAAAGGCGTGAAACCGGGCGATGTGCTGGTCAGCGACGGCCAGTCGCGGCTCAAACCTGGCTCGACCGTGCAGGTAGTGACCGACCCACCGCAAGTGGTGCAATCGGAGCCGAAACCATGAAGGGACATGGCTCGGTTTCCGCGTGGTGCATCGATCATCCGGTGGCGACGGTCCTGCTGACCTTTGCCTTGGTGTTGCTCGGGGTAATCGCTTTTCCGCGGCTGCCGATTGCACCACTGCCGGAAGCGGAATTCCCGACCATCCAGGTGGCTGCGCAACTGCCCGGCGCCAACCCCGAAACCATGGCCTCGTCGGTGGCCACGCCGCTTGAAGTGCAATTCAGTGCCATTCCCGGCATGACTCAGATGACCTCGAGCAGCGCCTTGGGCTCGACCATTCTGACCCTGCAATTCACCCTCGACAAAAGCATCGACACCGCCGCGCAGGAAGTCCAGGCCGCGATTAACACCGCCGCCGGCAAACTGCCCAAAGACATGCCAAACCTGCCGAACTGGAGGAAGGTCAACCCGGCCGACAGCCCGGTGCTGATCCTCAGCATCAACTCGCCGCAAATGCCCGGCACCGAGGTCAGTGACCTGGTGGAAACCCTGCTCGCCCGTCAGATCAGCCAGATCGACGGCGTAGGTAATATCAACATCACCGGTCAGCAACGTCCGGCGATCCGCGTGCAGGCCTCGGCGGACAAACTCGCCGCCATTGGCCTGACCCTGGCGGACATTCGCCTGGCGATCCAGCAGACCAGCCTCAACCTGGCCAAGGGTGCGCTGTACGGCGAGTCGAGCATTTCGACCTTGTCCACCAACGACCAATTGTTCCACCCCCAGGAATACGGTCAGCTGATTGTTTCCTACAAGGACGGCGCACCGGTTCATCTCAAGGATGTGGCCAAAGTCGTCAACGGTTCGGAAGACGCCTACATCCAGGCCTGGGCTGACGGTCAGCCGGGGGTGAACCTGGTGATTTTCCGGCAACCGGGGGCCAACATCGTCGAGACCGTCGACCGTATTCAAGCGGCCCTGCCGACGCTGGAGGCCATGCTGCCGGCATCGGTGCAGGTCAAAGTGTTGATCGACCGCACCCAGACCATCCGCGCTTCGTTGCATGAAGTGGAAGTCACCCTGCTGATCGCGATCCTGCTGGTGGTGGCGGTGA
This sequence comes from Pseudomonas sp. Irchel s3h14, assembly GCF_900187425.1. Lineage (GTDB taxonomy): Bacteria > Pseudomonadota > Gammaproteobacteria > Pseudomonadales > Pseudomonadaceae > Aquipseudomonas. The sequence goes on along the minus strand of NZ_FYDJ01000012.1, from coordinate 134,433 downwards.
TGGCGCTGTTCCTGCGGCAGTTGTCGGCGACCCTGATCGTGGCGTCGGTGCTCGGTGTGTCGCTGATCGCCAGTTTTGCTCTGATGTACATCATGGGCTTCAGTCTGAATAACCTGACACTGGTGGCGATCGTGGTGTCCGTCGGGTTTGTGGTGGACGATGCGATTGTGGTGGTGGAAAACATTCACCGCCACCTGGAGGCCGGCGACGGCATGCGCGAGGCGGCGATCAAGGGTGCCGGCGAGATCGGTTTTACCGTTGTCTCGATCAGCTTCTCGCTGGTGGCGGCGTTCATTCCGCTGTTGTTCATGGGCGGCGTGGTCGGGCGGCTGTTCAAGGAATTCGCCCTGACCGCCACCTCGACCATCATGATTTCCGTGGTGGTGTCCCTGACGCTGGCGCCGACCCTGGCGGCGTTGTTCATGCGCGCGCCGGTGCATCACGCCCACGGCAAACCGGGTTTTGGCGAACGCTTGCTGGCGCTGTACGAGAAAGGCCTGCGCCGCGCCCTCGCCCATCAGAAATTGATGATCGGTGTGTTCGGCCTGTCCCTCGGTCTGGCGGTCGCCGGGTACATTTTCATTCCGAAAGGTTTCTTCCCGGTACAGGACACCGGTTTCGTCCTCGGCACCACCGAAGCAGCCGCCGATATTTCCTACGGCGACATGGTGAAAAAACACCTGGCGATGGCCGAGATCGTCGCCGCCGACCCCGCTGTCGAGACGTTCTCACATTCGGTTGGCGTTTCGGGCAGCAACCAGACCATCGCCAACGGCCGCTTCTGGATCTCCCTGAAAAAACGCGGTGACCGCGATGTGTCCGCCAGCCAGTTCATCGACCGGATTCGCCCGCAACTGATGAAAGTCCCGGGCATCGTGCTGTATCTGCGTGCCGGGCAAGACATCAACCTCAGCTCCGGTCCGAGCCGCGCGCAGTACCAATACGTGCTCAAGAGCAACGACGGGGCACTCCTGAGCACCTGGACCCAGCGCCTGACGGAAAAACTGCGCGCCAACCCGGCGTTCCGTGACATTTCCAACGACCTGCAACTGGGTGGCAGCATCACCCACATCAGCATCGACCGCAGCGCCGCCGCGCGTTTCGGCCTGACCGCCAGCGATGTCGACGAAGCGTTGTACGACGCCTTCGGCCAGCGGCAGATCAATGAGTTCCAGACCCAGACCAACCAGTACAACGTGATTCTGGAACTGGACACCAAGCAGCGCGGCAAGGCCGAAAGCCTCAACTATTTTTACCTGCGCTCGCCGCTGAGCGGGGAAATGGTGCCGCTGTCGGCCCTGGCGAAATTCGATGCGCCAACCATCGGCCCGTTGTCCATCGCTCACGACGGGATGTTCCCGGCGGCCAACCTGTCGTTCAACCTCGCGCCCGGCGTCGCGTTGGGCGATGCGGTGATCATGCTCAACCAGGCCAAGACCGACATCGGCATGCCGACGGCCATCAGCGGTAATTTCCAGGGCGCGGCCCAGGCGTTCCAGAGTTCACTGGCCAGCCAGCCGTGGCTGATTCTGGCGGCGCTAGTGGCGGTGTACATCATTCTTGGCGTGCTCTACGAGAGCTTCGTGCACCCGCTGACGATCATCTCGACCCTGCCCTCAGCGGGGCTCGGGGCGGTGATCATGCTATGGATCTGCGGCCAGGACTTTTCGATCATGGCGCTGATCGGGCTGGTGTTGCTGATCGGGATCGTCAAGAAGAACGGCATTCTGATGATCGACTTCGCGCTGGACGCCCAACGCAACCGTGGTTTGCCTCCCGAAGAGGCGATCTATGAGGCGTGTATGACGCGGTTCCGGCCGATCATCATGACCACCCTCGCCGCCCTGCTCGGCGCCCTGCCGCTGATGCTCGGTTACGGCACCGGCGCCGAATTGCGCCAGCCCTTGGGAATCGCGGTGGTCGGCGGCTTGCTGGTGAGCCAGGCGCTGACGTTGTTCACCACTCCGGTCATATACTTGTGGCTTGAGCGGCTATTCCATAGGCCCAAACCAGAGCCATTGCCGGCACTGGCGACCACAGACTGAGGCGGGGTCATGCGCGTTCTGATTATCGAAGACGAAGAAAAAACCGCGGATTATCTGCACCGCGGCCTGACGGAACAGGGTTACACCGTGGACCTGGCGCGCGACGGCGTCGAAGGCCTGCACCTGGCGCTGGAAAGCGACTACGCGGTGATCGTCCTCGACGTCATGCTGCCGGGCCTCGACGGCTTCGGCGTACTGCGCGCGTTGCGTGCGCGCAAGCAAACCCCGGTGATCATGCTCACCGCCCGCGAGCGTGTGGAAGATCGCATCAAAGGCCTGCGCGACGGTGCCGACGATTACCTCGGCAAACCGTTTTCCTTTCTCGAACTGGTGGCACGCCTGCAAGCACTGACGCGTCGCAGCGGTGGTCACGAACCGGTGCAGGTGAGCATCGCCGACCTGTGGATAGATTTGATCAGCCGCAAAGCCACCCGCGCCGGCACGCGCCTGGACCTGACCGCCAAGGAGTTCTCGCTGCTGAGTGTACTGGCCCGCCGTCAGGGTGAAATCCTGTCGAAAACCGCCATCGCAGAAATGGTCTGGGACATCAATTTCGACAGCGATGCCAACGTCGTCGAAGTCGCGATCAAACGCTTGCGAGCAAAACTCGACGGGCCGTTCGAAGAGAAACTGCTGCACACGATTCGTGGCATGGGTTATGTGCTGGAGAGCCGTAGTGTCCAGTAATTCTATTGCGCTGCGCCTGAGCGGGATGTTCACGCTGGTGGCGCTTTTGGTGTTTTTGTTGATCGGCTGGGCGCTTTATCAACAGGTCGATAAAGGTCTGGGTTTGTTGCCCGAGGCTGAACTGGACGCGCGCTACAGCGTGCTCGAATCCACCGTCGGGCGTTACGGCACGCCCGAGCATTGGGTGAAGATCAACAACAAGCTCAAGCTGCTCGGAGAAGAAGACAAGCGCATCAGCTTCTGGATCATCAGCGGTGATCCGCACTATGAGTACGGCAACCTGACGCCGCAAATCCGCGCCTTTGCCGAAGGCCCGCTGGGCATGCGCGACATGCAATTGCCGGATCAGCCTTATCCACTGAAAGTGCTGGTCAGCCAATTCCCGGCCAAGGATCAACGCCCGCCGTTACGCTTCATGATCGGCATCGACACCGAGACGTTTCTGCAGACTCAACATCATCTGCTGATTGCCCTGATCAGCCTGGCGATCATCGGCGTGTTGCTGGCGTCGGCCCTCGGTTATTGGGTGGCGCGGATCGGCCTCAAACCGCTGATCAAATTGTCCCAGGAAGCCCAGCGGCTGGCCCCACCGCTGTTGTCCGGCCGCCTGCAATTGTCGCCGCTGCCGCCGGAACTGAATCAGTTCGTCAACTCGTTCAACTCGACACTGGAGCGGGTCGAACAGGCTTACTCGCGCCTTGAGTCGTTCAATGCGGACGTGGCCCATGAGCTGCGCTCGCCCCTGACCAACCTGATTGGCCAGACCCAGGTGGCGCTGACCCGCGGGCGATCCGCCGAACACTATTTTGAAGTGCTGCAATCGAACCTTGAAGAGCTTGAGCGACTGCGCTCGATCATCAATGACATGCTGTTCCTCGCCAGCGCGGACCAGGGCAGCAAAGCCACCAAACTGACCTCCACCTCGCTGGCTGACGAAGTGGCGACGACGCTGGAGTATCTGGATTTCATTCTTGAAGACGCGCAGGTTCAGGTGCAGGTCAGTGGTGACGCGCAGGTGCGGATCGAGATTGCTCATCTGCGCCGGGCGTTGATTAATCTGCTAAGCAATGCGGTTCAGCACACCGAGCCTGGGCAGGTGATTGAGGTACGGATCGAAGTTGAGGAGCATCAGGTCAGCATCGGGGTTGCGAACCCAGGGTCGCCGATTGCCAGCGAGCATTTGCCGAGGTTGTTTGAGCGTTTTTATCGGGTCGATGCGTCGCGCAGCAACAGTGGCAACAACCATGGGTTGGGGTTGGCGATCGTCAAGGCGATTGCACTGATGCACGGCGGGGATGTGTTTGTGCGCAGTGATCACGGTATGAATACCTTCGGTATCCACCTCCCCGTTTAGATTGATCGTTCCCACGCTCCGCGTGGGAATGCAGCCAGGGACGCTCCGCGTCCCATCCCAAGCCGAACGCAGAGCGTCCGTTGAGGCATTCCCACGCAGAGCGTGGGAACGATCAGCGCGCCACTGTTGCCTTAAGCGCAACAGTCCTTTCATGAATCCGCTCTTTTTCCACTCTCCAATCCCCCTTATCTTTGCCGCACCAAACAGCACTTGCCAAGCAAGAAGGTTTTAAAGATGTCCAACACTATGGGTATTGCCAGCGCTTTCGTTTTGTCCTCTTTGTTTCTGTCTCCGTTCGCCATCGCTGAAGAGTCGCAGACGTTCGTCGCGCAAAATTCCGCACGCGCTGCTGCATTCGAACAGTATCAGAGCGAAATGACGGCCAAGGCTCAGGAAGCTGCGCAAACCCCTCAAGCGTCCACCACTCAAGCCCAGCAACGGGTTGAGAAAGACAGCTGACTATTAAGTATCGCTCTGTTTCCCTCGACACTTTTCATCGGCTCTTTCCTTTGAAAAATTGTCTTCAAAGCCGCTGCTATCAGCGGCTTTTTTTCGTTGTGGTTTTAAACAGCTTCAGTTCGTCTTCCCTAACAAGAAACATCCGGAGTCTCAAAACAATGAGGCTCTTAGTTGACCCAAGGAGCTTTACCGCTAGTGCGTTTCCCTCTTAGATTCAGCCCGTTATTCATTGCAATCGCTGCAACGGTGGCGCCTGCTGCTCACGCCGCAGACGACTCAAACGCCGAAGGTTTTATTGAAGGCTCGAGCCTCAACCTCAACGCCCGTAACTACTACATGAACCGCAACCGCCTGCAGCAGACGGACGACAACATTGAATGGGGCCAGGGTTTCCTCGGCCTCTTCGAATCGGGTTACACCCAAGGCACCGTCGGTTTCGGTGTTGATGCCCACGCCATGCTCGGGCTCAAGCTCGACGGCGGTGGCGGCACTGATAATTCGAGCATCCTGCCGGTCAGCGATGGCAACGGCAAAGCACCTGGTTCGTTCTCGACGGCGGGCGGCACCCTGAAAATGCGTGCCTTCGATACCGAACTGAAGGCCGGTGACTTGTTCCTCACCAACCCGGTGATCGCCGGCGGCGAAACCCGCATGCTGCCCCAGACCTTTCGCGGCGTCAGCCTGACCAACCACAGTTTTGACGGCTGGATGATTGAAGGTGGTCAGGCAAGTTTCACCAAGCCTTACAACCAGAGTGGACACACCCGAATCGGCACGTCCTACGGCAGCCTGGCCGACGGCGACGAAAGCCGGCACCTGAACTGGGCCGGCGTGGCCTGGAGCGGTCTACCGGGGTTGACCAGCAGTCTCTATGCTTCCGAGCTCAAGGACATCTGGAACCAGTATTACTACGATCTGGACTACACCTACGCGCTGAATGATCTGGTCAGCCTCAACCCGGGTCTGCACGCCTATCACACGCAAGACACCGGCAATGCGCTGCTGGGCAACATCGACAACAACACGTACAGCCTGCATTTCACCGTCGGTGTGGGCAATCACAGCGTTACCGCCGCGTATCAGCGGGTCAACGGCAACACGCCGTTCGACTACATCAGCCAGGGTGACAGCGTCTACCTCGACAATTCCCAGCAGTATTCGGACTTCAACGGCCCGAACGAACGCTCATGGAAACTCAAGTACGCCTACGACTTTGTCGGGCTCGGCCTGCCCGGCCTGACCTCGGCGGTCTCTTACTCCAAGGGCGAGCTGGACCTGACCAAGGTTGACCCGGACAGCCCCGGTTATGCCTCGTGGTACAGCGCTGACGGCAAAAACGCCAGGCACTGGGAACGCGACATTGATCTCAAGTATGTGGTTCAGGGCGGCAAGGCCAAAAACCTCGCACTGCGCCTGCAATGGGCGACCAACCGTGGCGGCAACGGCTACGGCGCGCTGGATCAGGACACCGATGAATACCGGGTGATCGTCGACTACCCGCTCAATGTCTTCTAAGCTTCAATAAGCAAAAGGCCAGCATGTTTTGCTGGCCTTTTTTTTATCCGGGATTTATACAGGCGCTCCGAACGCAAACGGTTTCCGGGATTCTGCCCGAGTCTTGCAAAACACTTTCATAACGCCTCATTAGCAGAAGTCAGAACCATGAGTGTGAGCAGTGCAACATCTCACCATCCGATCCGGTCGACGCGATCGGAGCGGCTTCTGGTTCTCGGCAGTTTGTTGCTGGTGATTGCGATATTGAGCATCGTGGCGTTCCTGCTAATTCGCGAACGCGCCAATGCTGAACAGTCTGCCACTCGCGCAGCAACCAATATCGTGCAATTGATTGACGCCGACGTGCTGCGCAATGTCGAACTCTATGATGTGTCCCTGCAAGGTTTGATCGCTGCCTCCCAACGAGAAGACCTCAAGAGCGTTTCTCCAGCCATTCGCCATCTGGCCTATTTCGACCGCGCCACCGCCGCGCCGTACAAGGGCAACATTTTGTTGCTCGACAACAAGGGCGACGTGATCGCCGACTCGGCTTCGGTGGAGCCCAGGCAGGGCAACTATGCCGACCGCGAATACTTCCAGTCTCACGTGAACAACCCGGACCCGGGCATGTTCATCAGTCCCCCTTTCAGAGCCAGGGCACCCGAACAGGATTGGCGTATCAGTTTCAGCCGGCGGGTGAACGGCTCCCAAGGTGAGTTCCTGGGCGTAGCCGAAGCCGCCATGCGGTTGAGTTACTTCGATCAGTTGTTCAACAGTTTGAGCATCGGCCGCGACAGCACGGTCAATCTGATTAGCAAGGACGGGATTCTTCTGGCTCAGCAACCACGTCTGGCCGAAGAGCTGATCGGCAAGAACTTCAGTAACCGCCCCAATTTCCAGCGCATCGTCAAAGAAGGCAATGGCAGCTTCACCGGTGATTCAAGCCGCTATAAGGACAAACGTCTGTACACGTTCTCCAAGGTGGGCAACTTGCCGTTGATCGTCATCGTTGCACTGTCCAGTGATGAAGTGTTTGCGTCGTGGAAGCGCACGGCGGTGGTGGTCAGCGTTGCGACGGTTGCGCTGTGCATCAGCTTGCTCTGGCTGACTTGGCTGCTCAGCCGGGAACTGCGCCTGCGCCACAACGCTGAACAGGAGCTGGCGCAACTGGCGGCCACCGATGCCTTGACCGGCCTGGCCAACCGCCGAACGCTGGATCAGGTCCTGCGTCATGAGTGGTTCCGCGCTCAACGTTCCGGCCAGCCATTGTCGCTGCTGATGATTGATGCCGACCACTTCAAGGCGTTCAACGATCGTCATGGGCATCAGGGTGGCGATGATGCCTTGCGCTCGTTGGCCAAGGTGATCTCCGACAATGTGAGGCGACCAGCGGATCTGGTCGCCCGTTACGGCGGTGAGGAGTTTTCGGTCATTCTCGCGGAAACCGACAGCCAGGGTGCGCAACAGATTGCCGAACACATCCGAGCGACAGTGGAGCAATTGCCGCTGGTGGCAGGTGCCGAGTCGCCGATTACTGTCAGTATCGGTATCAGTACCTGGACCACCTCCGCCGAGATCAGTCTGGAACAGCTATTGTTTGCAGCGGACAAGGCGCTGTATCAGGCCAAGGAAGCGGGCAGGAATCGGGTGGTCGCAGGATGATCGTTCCCACGCTCTGCGTGGGAATGCCTCAACGGACGCTCCGCGTTCGGCTCTCGATGGGACGCAGAGCGTCCCGGGCTGCATTCCCACGCAGAGCGTGGGAACGATCATTCTGCAGGCATAAAAAAAGGCCACCCGAAGGTAGCCTTTAAAAAACTAGAGAGGTTTTTTACTTACACGGCCGCAACTGGACGCATGTAAGAGATCGGTGCAGTGCTGGCGTCTTCGAAAGTCACGACTTCCCAAGCATCTGTCTGCTCAATCAACTTGCGCAGCAGCTGGTTGTTCAATGCATGTCCGGACTTGAAGCCCTTGAACTCACCAATCAGGCTATTGCCCAGCAGGTAGAGGTCACCAATTGCATCGAGGATCTTGTGCTTCACGAATTCGTCTTCATAGCGAAGGCCGTCTTCGTTCAGTACACCATCCGCGTCGACCACAATAGCGTTTTCAACGCTGCCGCCGAGTGCGAGGTTGTGCTTGCGCAGGTACTCGATATCACTCATGAAACCAAAGGTACGGGCGCGGCTGACTTCTTTTACAAACGAAGTGCTGGAAAAATCCACGCTTGCACTTTGTGTGCGGTCACGGAAAACCGGGTGATCGAAATCGATCTCGAAGCTCACTTTGAAACCTTCGAAAGGGACGAAAGTGGCGCGCTTGTCGCCGTCTTCCACTGTCACTTCCCGCAGGATCCGGATGAACTTCTTGGCAGCGTCCTGTTCTTCCAGGCCGGCCGATTGGATCAGGAATACGAAAGGTCCAGCGCTACCATCCATGATCGGAACTTCAGACGCGGAGAGCTCGACGTAGGCGTTATCGATGCCCAGGCCAGCCATGGCCGAGAGCAAGTGCTCCACCGTATCCACTTTGGTGTCACCACTGACCAATGTGGTCGACATCGTGGTTTCACCAACGTTTTCCGCGCGGGCAGGAATCTGCACCACAGGGTCGAGATCGGCACGAACAAACACAATGCCGGTGTCGATAGGTGCGGGCTTGAGGGTCAGGTATACCTTCTCCCCGGAGTGCAGGCCTACACCTGTAGCACGGATAATATTTTTCAGTGTGCGTTGTTTAATCATGGCTTGGGCCGCTTCAGCGCAAATTGCGAACTGGTATCAACAAAGGCTGGCGATGATAGCAGACCAGACCTTTGCTGAACACCAATCACCTTCATAGCCCTGATACATTCCATTAATCGGCCTGACGACGCAGGAAAGCCGGGATGTCCAGGTAGTCCAGATCATCTTGCGGATTCATCTTCGCGGCAGTCGCAGCACCGGCCTGAGCCTGGTTGCGCATGACGGTCGGACGGTCCAGGTCACGATAGTTTACCGCTGGCGCTTCCTGACGCGAAGGCGCTTGTTGCTGCGGTTGCGAAGCCACGGACGTGTGCATGGTGTTGTCGATGACCTTCACAGGTTTCTCGATTTTCGCGCCCAGACCAGTAGCAACCACGGTCACGTGCAGCTCGTCGCGCATGTCCGGATCGATAACGGTACCGACCTTGACCATCGCGTGCTCGGAAGCGAAGGCTTCGATGATGCTACCCACGTCGGAGTACTCACCCAGGGACAGGTCAGGACCGGCGGTGATATTCACCAGGATGCCGCGTGCACCTTGCAGGTTCACGTCTTCCAGCAACGGGTTGCGAATGGCCGCTTCAGTGGCCTCACGTGCACGGTTCGGACCGCTGGCGCAGCCAGTGCCCATCATCGCCATGCCCATTTCGCTCATCACGGTCCGTACGTCGGCAAAGTCGACGTTGATCATGCCCGGACGCTTGATGATGTCGGAGATACCGCGAACGGCACCGGCCAGTACATCGTCGGCCTTGGCGAATGCGGACAGCAGGCTTGCGTCCTTGCCAAGGATGGTCAGCAGCTTCTCGTTGGGAATGGTGATCAACGAGTCGACGCTTTCAGACAGCAGACGGATACCTTCGTCGGCGATCTGCATGCGCTTGCGGCCTTCGAACGGGAACGGACGAGTCACCACCGCAACGGTGAGAATCCCCATTTCCTTGGCCACTTCAGCAATGATCGGCGCAGCACCGGTACCGGTACCACCGCCCATGCCAGTGGTGATGAACACCATATTGGTGCCCTGCAGGACTTCGGCAATGCGCTCACGATCTTCGAGAGCGGCCTGACGACCTACTTCAGGGTTGGCGCCAGCGCCGAGACCTTTGGTCACGCCGGTGCCCAGTTGCAGGATGGTCCGCGCGCCGATGGATTTCAGCGCTTGGGCATCAGTGTTGGCGCAGATGAATTCAACGCCTTCAATGTTGCTCTTGACCATGTGGTTGACGGCGTTGCCGCCGCCTCCGCCAACACCGATAACTTTAATAACCGGGCTTGCGGGGATGTTGTCTACGAGTTCGAACATTTTCCCTCTCCTTTCATTTCTCTAGTTTTTTCGCCTACTGCCTGTATCTACAACGGTGCTGCGGTAAATCTTTAGAAGTTGCCTTGCACCCAGCTCTTGAAGCGATCGAGCAAGGCGACTTTCGGTTCTTCATTGCTGTAGCTGTCGCGGCTGCTGATGCCCGAGAACGAAATCCCGTCGGACTGCTTCTGCAGGCCGTACATCAACAGGCCAACGCCGGTGGAATAAATCGGGTTACGCACCACATCGTCCAGGCCCTTGACGCCATGCGGCACGCCCAGGCGGACCGGCATGTGGAAGATTTCTTCGGCCAGTTCGACCGCGCCTTCCATCTTCGACGTACCACCGGTCAGCACGATGCCGGCCGGGATCAGGTCTTCGTAGCCGCTGCGACGCAGCTCGGCCTGGATCAGCGTGAACAGCTCGTCGTAACGCGGCTCGACCACTTCGGCCAGGGCCTGACGGGACAGCTCGCGCGGTGGACGGTCGCCAACGCTTGGAACCTTGATGGTTTCACCGGCACCGGCCAGTTTGGCCAGGGCGCAGGCGTAGCGAATCTTGATTTCTTCGGCGTACTGGGTTGGAGTGCGCAACGCCATGGCGATGTCGTTGGTCACCTGATCGCCCGCAATCGGGATCACCGCGGTGTGACGGATCGCGCCTTCGGTGAAGATCGCGATGTCGGTGGTGCCGCCACCGATGTCCACCAGGCACACGCCCAGCTCTTTCTCGTCGTCGGTCAGGACCGAGTAGGCCGAAGCCAGTTGCTCGAGAATGATGTCGTCGATTTCCAGGCCGCAGCGACGCACGCATTTTTCAATGTTCTGTGCGGCGTTGACGGCGCAGGTGACCACGTGAACCTTGGCTTCCAGACGTACGCCCGACATGCCCAGAGGCTCACGAACGCCTTCCTGGTTATCGATCACGTAATCCTGCGGCAGGGTGTGCAGCACGCGCTGGTCAGCCGGGATCGCTACAGCCTGGGCGGCGTCGAGAACGCGCTCGAGGTCGGCGGAACTGACTTCGCGATCACGAATCGCCACGATGCCGTGAGAGTTCAGGCTGCGGATATGATTGCCAGCCACGCCGACGAACGCCGAGTGAATGCGGCAACCAGCCATCAGCTGCGCCTCTTCGATCGCGCGCTGGATCGATTGCACGGTGGACTCAATGTTCACCACCACGCCTTTCTTCAGGCCACGGGACGGATGGGTACCGATCCCGACGATTTCCAGCGTGCCGTCGTCCGAGACCTCGCCGACCAGCGCCACCACCTTGGAGGTGCCGATATCGAGACCGACGATCATTTTGCCGCTTTGCACGTTTGCCATGGTCCTGCCTCTTCTTAATTCTTCGCGACAGCGGGTTGGGCTGTCGAGGGCGCTACAGGTTCCCGCCAGCCAACAGCGAGGCCGTTGGCGTAGCGCAGATCGATGCGCGCAATGTTCGTAATCTGTTCTTTAAGCGTCTTGTCATAGATGGCAATGAAGCGGCGCATCTTTTCCAGCAGGTTGCCGCGTCCCAGCAACAGTTCGATTCCCGGGCCCGCACTACCGGCGCCGGTGGTCAGGAACCAGCTGCCTCGATCACGCAACTCCAGGCGTGCAATCGAGAAGCCCAACGGCCTGAGCATCTGGCTCAGCACCTGGTATTGCTGCATCACTTGCTGTTGGGCCCGTTGTGGGCCGAACAGCTGTGGCAAGTGTTCGTAATTCGCCAGCTCACGCGGGGTGAACGCCTGACCCTGGTTGTTCAACAGCGACTCATCGCCCCAACGGGCCACCGGCAGTTGTTCTTCCAGGCGGATCACCACTTGATCCGGCCACACCCGACGCACTTCGGCGTGGGCAATCCATGGCATCGTTTCAAGCTCGGTGCGCATGCTCGCCAGGTCGATGGTGAAGAAGCTCGACGCCACGTACGGGGCGATCCGCTGCTGCACCGCTTGCTGACTGATGTAACTCAAGTCGCCCTGCACGTTGATCTTGGTGATCGGCCGGTCGGCGTACGGCAACAAACGCTGCGCGCCTTCGTAAGTACCGAAACCCAGTGCGACCAACAGCACCGGCCAGAACACGGATTTCAGAAAACCAAAATTGGCTTTCGGCAGGCGCGCAGACATCGGCTCTTTGGCCACCATTCGGCTGGCACCCCGCGGTACCGGCTTGCGGCCGGGCGGTGCGGAGGGCTGATGTCTCAGCTGTGCGCCTTGCATGCTCTTAACCTCGCGGCTCAATGCTTGCGGCCAGAATCGCCAGAACCAGTTGCTGGAAATCCAGACCGGCAGCACGAGCCGCCATCGGCACCAGACTGTGATCGGTCATGCCCGGCGCGGTGTTGACTTCCAGGAACCAGAACTGCCCGTCGGCGTCCTGCATCACGTCAGCCCTGCCCCAACCGGCGATACCCAGCGCCTCACAGGCTTTCGCCGTGAGGTCCATCAGTTCTTTTTCTTTGTTGCTGTCCAGGCCACACGGAATCCGGTACTGGGTATCGGAAGCCACGTACTTGGCGTCGTAGTCGTAGAAGCTGTGCGTCGTGCCCAGGGCGATCGGTGGCAACACCTGGTCACGCAGGGTGGCGATGGTGAACTCCGGACCTTGAATCCATTGCTCGACCAACACTTGCGAATCGTAGGTACTGGCCGCTTTCCACGCATCGATCAACTCCGACGCGGAGGTCACTTTGGCCATCCCGATACTTGAACCTTCATGGGCCGGTTTGACGATCAAAGGGAAGCCCAGTTCCGTCGCCGCCGAAATACAATCGGCCTCGGAGCTCAGCACGGCATGGCGTGGCGTCGGAATACCGAGGCTGTGCCAGACCTGTTTGGTGCGCAGCTTGTCCATGGCCAGAGCCGAGGCCAGAATGCCGCTGCCGGTGTACGGAATACCCAGGCATTCCAGCAGGCCCTGCATGCTGCCGTCTTCACCGCCACGACCGTGGAGAATGATGAAGGCGCGGTCGATTTTTTCGTTCAGCAGACGCTGCAAAAGATCGTCGCCCACGTCGAGACCAAACGCGTCCACACCGGCGCTTAGCAGCGCGTCGAGAACCGCGTTACCCGACTTGAGAGAAACCTCACGCTCGGCACTCTTGCCGCCGAAGAGCACGGCGACGCGGCCGAAATCTTTCGGCGCAATAGTGGAGACGAGGTTGGCGTAAGCAGCAGTCATTTCAACTTCCCCACACTCGGCGCAGCAACGGCGCCTGCGAACAACGGACTTTTCAACAGTTTTGGAGCAAGACCACCGATGTCACCGGCGCCCTGGCACAGCAGGATGTCGCCGGCACGCAGCAGCGGCTTGACGATGGGCGCGAGGTCAACACCGCGCTCGATGTAGATCGGGTCGAGCTGACCGCGCTGACGGATGCTGTTGCACAGCTTGCGGCTGTCGGCACCGGGGATCGGTTCTTCACCGGCCGGATAGACTTCCATCAGCAGCAGGACGTTGGCGTCGGCCAACACATTGACGAAATCGTCGTACAGGTCGCGGGTCCGGCTGTAACGGTGCGGCTGGTAGACCATCACCAGACGGCGTTCCGGCCAGCCACCGCGCACGGCCTTGATCACCGCGGCAACTTCGGTCGGGTGGTGACCGTAGTCGTCGACCAGCATCACACTGCCACCGTCTACCGGCAGTTCGCCGTAGACCTGGAAGCGTCGGCCGACCCCCTGGAACCCGGACAAACCCTGGACGATGGCTTCATCGCTGACGCCCTCGTCGGTGGCGATGCAGATGGTTGCCAGTGCGTTCAGCACGTTGTGGTTGCCCGGCATGTTCACCGAGACATCCAGCGGATCGCGATCAGGACGCAGCACGGTGAAGAAGGTCTGCATGCCCTGCTGACGCACATTGATTGCGCGTACATCGCAGTCGTCGCCGAAGCCGTAAGTGACGGTCGGACGCTTCACCTGCGGCAGGATTTCACGCACCACCGGATCGTCCAGGCACACCACCGCCAGACCGTAGAACGGCAGGTTGTGGAGGAACTCGACGAAGGTTTTCTTCAGCTTGTTGAAGTCACCGTCGTAGGTCGCCATGTGGTCGGCGTCGATGTTGGTGACCACGGCCACCAGCGGCTGCAAGTGCAGGAAGCTGGCGTCGCTTTCGTCGGCTTCGGCGATCAGGTAACGGCTGGTGCCAAGCTGAGCATTGGTGCCCGCGGCATTCAGACGGCCACCGATGACGAATGTAGGGTCCAGGCCACCGGCGGCAAACACCGAAGCGATCAGGCTGGTGGTGGTGGTTTTGCCATGGGTACCGGCGACGGCGATGCCGTGGCGGTAGCGCATCAGCTCAGCCAGCATTTCAGCGCGAGGCACCACCGGAATGCGGCGTTCCAGGGCGGTGGCGACTTCCGGGTTGGAGGTGTTCACGGCACTGGAGGTGACCAGTACATCGGCGTTCGCGGTGTTCTCGGCGCGGTGGCCGATAAAGATCTGGGCGCCGAAGGACTCGAGACGCTCGGTCACCGGCGAAGCTTTCAGGTCGGAACCGGACACTTCATAGCCCAGGTTCAGCAACACTTCGGCGATGCCGCACATGCCCACGCCGCCGATTCCGACGAAGTGGATGCGACGGATGCGGCGCATTTCCGGTTGCGGCATGGCTTTCTGATTCTCAACCATGGGCCACCTCCAGGCAGGTATCGACCACGTTACGGGTTGCATCGGGTTTGGCCAGGCGGCGTGCCGCGGTGGCCATGTCGGTCAGTCGTTGTGGTTGCATCAGGACCTCTGTCAGGCGTGCGGCAAGATCCGCTGCGCCAGTCGTTCTTTGCGGCATCAGGAAGGCAGCGCCTTCACGGGCCAAATAATCGGCGTTGCGGGTCTGGTGATCGTCGATCGCGTGGGGCAAAGGCACCAGCATCGAGGGCAGACCGGCGGCGGCCAGTTCACTGATGGTCAGCGCGCCTGCGCGGCACACCACCAGGTCGGCCCAGCCATAGGCTTGGGCCATGTCTTTGATGAAAGGCTGCACTTGCGCCTCGACGCCAGCCGCGCGATAGCGCTCTGCAGTCACTTCATCGTGGTTTTTGCCAGCCTGATGAAACACTTCCGGGCGCAGGTCGGGGGCGACTTGCGACAGGGCTTCAGGCAGCAACTTGTTCAACGGTTCTGCGCCCAGGCTTCCGCCCAGGATCAGCAAACGCGCCTTGCGACCGGCCAGGGCCTGTCGCGGTGTTTCGAGGAACAGCTCGGTGCGCACCGGGTTACCGGTGGTCCGACGGCTGCCCGACAGGGTAAAGGTGTCGGGGAACGCTTCACAGACTCGGGCGGCCAACGGCACCAGCAACCGATTGGCGGTACCGGCCACGGCGTTCTGCTCGTGAACGATCACCGGTACGCCGGCCAGTTTGGCTGCAACGCCACCAGGACCGGTCACATAACCACCAAAGCCGACGACACACACCGGCCGCAGCTGACGAATGATCGCCCGCGCCTGCCAGATCGACTTGAGCAACATGAACGGTGCCTTGAGCAGGGACAGCTTGCCCTTGCCACGCAGACCGCTGGCATTGATTCGATGCAGCTCGATACCGGCCACTGGAACCAGTTCGTTCTCGATGCCACGCGGGGTCCCGAGCCAATGCACGGTGTAACCACGGGCCTGGAATTCGCGAGCACACGCCAGCGCCGGGAACACGTGGCCACCGGTGCCGCCGGCCATGATCAATACGTTAGCGCCCATGGGTCGGCTCCTCAGCGAAGTCGCTCTCATGGAACTCCATCTCTTCGCTGCCCAAGTGGGTTCGACTTTCCCACTCGATGCGCAGCAACAAGCCGAGACAGGCACAGCAGATCACCAACGAGCTACCGCCATAACTGAGGAACGGCAGGGTCAGACCCTTGGTCGGCAGCAGGCCGACGTTCACCCCGATGTTGATCAGGAACTGACCAATCCACAGGAACGACAAGCCGTACGCGATGTAGGCGGCGAAAAATTGCTTGGCCTTCTCGGCCCAATAACCGATGTACATGCCACGGATACAAACAAAGACGAACAACGCTACCGTGCACAAAGAACCCACGGCACCCAGTTCTTCGGCCAGGACCGAGAACACGAAGTCGGTGTGGGCTTCTGGCAGGTAGAACTGTTTCTGCACGCTGTTGCCCAGGCCAACGCCCAGCCATTCGCCGCGACCAAAAGCGATCAACGCTTGAGACAACTGATAGCCGGCACCGAACTGGTCGGCCCACGGATCCGCGAAGTTGGTCAGGCGCGCCATTCGATACGGCTGCACTTGAATCAACAACACCACCGCCGCGACCGCCAGGACAACCATCAAGGAAAAACGGAACAGCCCGACTCCGCCGAGGAACAGCATCGCCGCCGCTGCGCCCATCATTACAACCGTGGCACCGAAGTCTGGCTCCATCAGCAATAGACCCGCCATTGGCAGCAGAACGATGAACGGCTTGAAGAAGCCCATCCAGCTTTCACGCACTTCTTTCTGGCGACGCACCAGATAACCGGCGAGGTAGATCACCACAAACACCTTGGCGATCTCGGAGGGCTGAACGTTGAAGAAACTGAAGCCGATCCAGCGCATCGAACCGTTCACTTCTCGGCCGATCCCCGGGATGATCACCATCACCAGCAAACCGAACGCACCAATCAGCATCAGCCAGCCCAGGCGTTGCCAGGTGGCGATCGGAATCATCATGGTGACGATGCAGGCACCCAGGCCCAGCACGATGTAGATAAGGTGGCGAATCATGTAATACAGGGCGCTGCCCGACTGCACAGCCGCCACTTCGGTCGAGGCCGATGCAATCATCACCAGCCCGAGGCCGATCAACGCCAGGCAGCCGGCGAGCATCGGGAAGTCGAGGTCGATGCCGCGCCCGGTGATGATCGGCGACGGATAGGGCTTGATGATGTTCATCAGGCTCATACCAGATCCTCCACAGCGCGGACGAACTGGTGACCACGGTCTTCGTAGTTCTTGAACATGTCGAAACTGGCGCAAGCAGGCGACAACAACACAGCGTCGCCTGTCTCTGCGATGGCGCGGCATTGCTCGACCGCTTCGATCAGCGAGTTGACGCGAATCAGTGGCACGGCATCGCCGATGGCCTGAGCGATCAGCTCGGAGTCACGGCCCATCAGCACCACGGCGCGGCAGTTGGCCGCCACCGGATCACGCAGGTCCTTGAACTCGGCACCCTTGCCGTCGCCACCGGCGATCAGCACGAGCTTGCCGTCGATGTCCGCGCCCAGACCTTCGATGGCAGCCAGTGCGGCGCCGACGTTGGTGGCTTTGGAATCGTTGTAGTAGCTCACGCCATTCAGGTCACGGACCCATTGGCAGCGATGCTCAAGCCCGGTAAAGGTACGCAGGCTCGAGAGCATGGCGTCGAACGGCAGGCCGACGGCGTGACCCAGCGCCAATGCCGCCAAGGCGTTGGACTGGTTGTGTGCGCCGCGAATTTTCAACTCGCGCACCGGCATCAGGTTCTGGAATTCAAAGGCCAGGTACTTCTCGCCGTCTTCTTCGCGGATACCGAACGCCTTGAAATCAGGCTTGCTCAAACCGAAGGTCCAGCATGGCTGACCTTCGCCAATCAGCGGACGGCTCAGAGCATCCTGACGGTTGACCACAAACTGCCTGGCACCCCGGAAGATCCGGTGCTTGGCCAGGTGATAGGCCGGCAGACCGCTGTAGCGGTCCATGTGGTCTTCGCTGACGTTGAGCACGGTCGCCACTTCGGCGTTGAGCTGATCGGTGGTTTCGAGCTGGAAGCTCGACAGTTCCATCACGTACAGCTCGACGTCGTCGCTGAGCAGGTCCAGCGCCGGCGTGCCGAGGTTGCCACCGACGGCGACGCGCTTGCCGGCCGCTGCGGCCATCTCGCCCACCAACGTGGTGACGGTGCTTTTCGCGTTGGAACCGCTGATGGCAACGATCGGCGCCTTCGCGTTACGCGCGAACAGCTCGATGTCACCGGACAATTTCACGCCACGGGCGGCGGCGGCCTGCAGGGCCGGGGTCGCCAGCGCCAGACCGGGGCTCACGTAGAGCTCGTCGGCGCGGCACAGGAATTCGACGTCCAGCTCGCCACAACGCACTTCCACGTGCGGATAGTCACGTTTGAGCGTGGCCAGTTCCGGTGGATTTTCCCGCGTATCGGCGACAGCAAACGACGTGCCCCGGTTCGCCAGGAAGCGAACCAGGGACATGCCGCTCTTGCCGAGGCCGACAACGATGCGGAAGTGGTCAGAAGCGATCAGAGACACTCGTTCTACCTCAGCTTCAGGGTGGCAAGGCCAACCAGCACGAGAATCACGGTGATGATCCAGAAACGGACGATCACGCGTGGCTCGGGCCAGCCCTTGAGTTCAAAGTGGTGGTGTATCGGTGCCATGCGGAACACACGGCGACCGGTGAGCTTAAAGGAAGCAACCTGGATGACGACTGACAGGGTCTCCATCACGAACACGCCGCCCATGATGAACAGGACGATTTCCTGACGGACGATCACCGCAATGGTGCCCAGTGCCGCGCCCAGCGCCAGTGCGCCGACGTCGCCCATGAACACCTGAGCCGGATACGTGTTGAACCAGAGGAACCCGAGGCCCGCGCCGATCAAGGCGCCGCAGAAAACGATCAACTCGCCTGCGCCCGGGACATACGGAATCAGCAGGTATTCAGCGAATTTCACGTTACCCGACAGGTAGCAGAAAATGCCCAACCCGCCGCCGACCATTACGGTGGGCATGATCGCCAGACCGTCGAGGCCGTCGGTCAGGTTGACCGCGTTGCTCGAGCCGACGATCACGAAGTAGGTCAGGACGACGAAGCCTATGCCCAGCGGAATGCTGTGGTCCTTGAGCATCGGCAGGATCAGGGTGGTTTCCACCGGCGTCGCTGCAGTCATATAAAGGAAGATCGCCGCGCCCAGGCCGAACACCGATTGCCAGAAGTACTTCCAGCGGCTCGGCAAGCCACGGGAGTTCTTCTCGATCACTTTGCGGTAGTCGTCGACCCAGCCGATGGCGCCGAACAGCAAAGTCACCAGCAGCACGGTCCACACGTAACGGTTGCTCAGGTCAGCCCAAAGCAACGTGCTGACGCCGATGGACGACAGGATCAGCGCGCCGCCCATGGTCGGGGTGCCGGATTTGGACAGGTGCGATTGCGGACCGTCGTTACGAACGGATTGACCGATCTGACGGTTCTGTAAAGTGCGGATCATCCACGGGCCATAGCACAGCGACAAAACCAACGCGGTCAGCACACCGAGAATCCCGCGCAGGGTCAGGTACTGAAAGACCGCGAAGCCTTTGTAGAACTGTTGCAGATACTCCGCTAGCAGCAGCAGCATTAATGTTTCTCCAGGCTGGTCCCGCACAAAGCGGCGACGATGTTTTCCATCGCAGCGCTGCGCGATCCCTTGATCAAAATGGTGGTGTTTGTGTCTTGCTCGGCGCCGAGGGCCTTGATCAGTTCAGCCTGAGTGCTGAAGTGAAAGGCCTGTGGACCGAAAGCGTTCACGGCGTGAGCCATCATTGGCCCGACAGCGTAAAGCGCGGAAACCTTGCCGCGGGCGTACTCGCCCACATCGCGGTGCCCCTGCTCCGCCCAATCGCCCAACTCGCCGATATCCCCGAGCACCAGAACGGTGCGACCGGAAAAGCCGGCGAGTATATCAACGGCGGCGCACATGGAGGTGGGGTTCGCGTTGTACGTGTCATCGATTACGCGCATGCCATTGCTGGCCAGTTGCGCGACGGTGCGGCCCTTGACCGGCTGCACCGCACCAAGGCCGGTGGCGATGCCGAACAGCGACACGCCCAGCGCATGGGCGGCAGCGGCGGCGGCCATGGCATTGGCGACGTTATGGGTGCCGAGCAAGTTCAGTTGAACGCGCTCCATACCTGCAGGAGTGTGCAGGTTGAACGCCGGGCAACCGCGAGCGTCGCGGTCCAGATCGCTGGCGTAGAAATCGGCGCTGACATTGCTCAAGGCGAAGGTCAGCACTTTGCGACCGGCAGCGCGGGTCTTCCAGATGTCGAACGCCTTGTCGTCAAGATTGAGAACGGCGACGCCATCGGCATCCAGCCCTTCAATAATCTCGCCCTTGGCTTCAACGATTTTTTCCGGCCCGCCGAACTCGCCGACGTGGGCGGTCCCTGCGTTGTTGAGCACGGCCACATGAGGCTTGGTCATGCCGACGGTGTAGGCAATTTCGCCGAGCCGCGAAGCACCCAGTTCGATCACCGCAGCGGTATGTTCCGGTGCGAGTTCGAGCAGGGTCAGCGGAACGCCGAGATCATTGTTCAGGTTGCCACGGGTCGCCAACACCGGACCGCGCGTGCGCAGGATGCTGGCGAGCATTTCCTTGACCGTGGTCTTGCCGCTGGAACCGGTGATGGCCGCAACGGGATGGGTGTAAGCCGCACGGTTCAACGCGCCGAGTTGCCCCAGCGCCTGACGAGTATCTTTCACCAGCAATTGCGGCAGTGTGCTGTCGGCGACTTCGCGCTCGACCAGCGCCGCTACGGCGCCTTTTGCGGCGACGTCATTCAGATAGTCATGACCATCGAAGCGCGGGCCGGTCAGGGCAATAAAGAGCTGGCCTGGTTTGATAGCGCGGCTGTCGATGCTGACGCCGTCGAAGCTGGCATCGGCAGTGACCAAGCGGGCATTCAGCGCGCCGGTCAGTTCGCTCAGTTTCAAGGCTTTAAGCATGGGCCACCTCCCACGCGGTCAAGGCGTGATCGGCCTCGACCAGATCAGAGAAAGCGTGACGCTGGCCGTTGATTTCCTGATAGTCCTCGTGACCTTTACCGGCCAGGACAATCACGTCATCCGCCGAAGCGTTGGCGATCAATTGGGCAATCGCCTGGCCACGGCCAGCGACGAAGGTGACTTTATCCACAGCGGTAAAACCGGCGCGGATGTCGTCGAAGATCACTGCTGGGTCTTCGGTGCGCGGGTTGTCATCGGTCACCAGCACGCCGTCTGCCAGACGCTCGACCACTTCAGCCATGAGCGGACGTTTGCCGCGATCGCGATCACCACCGCAACCGAACAGGCACAGCAAACGGCCTTTGGCGTGAGGACGCAGGGCCATCAAGACTTTTTCCAGCGCATCCGGTGTGTGGGCGTAATCGACCACGACCAGCGGCTGAGTACCGCCGCCGAGGCGCTGCATGCGTCCGGCCGGGCCTTCGAGTTTCGGCAGCACGCTGAGGATTTCGTCCAGCGCGTAGTCCAGCCCCAGCAAGGCACCGACCGCGGCCAGCACGTTGCTCAGGTTGAAGCGACCGAGCAAGGTGCTGCGCAAGTGATGCTCACCCTGCGGCGTGACCAACGTGGCGCGCACACCTTCGTCATCGAACTGCGCTTCACGGCAATAAAGGTAAGCGCTGGCATCTTCCAGGCTGTAGGTGATCAAGCGTGACTCGCGTTTATCGGCTGCCAGTTGGCGGCCGAATTCGTCGTCGAGGTTAACCACCCGGCACTTCAAATCGTTCCAGGTAAACAGCTTGGCCTTGGCTTCGCCGTAAGCTTGCATGGTGCCGTGATAATCCAGGTGATCGCGGGACAGGTTGGTCATCACCGCCACATCGAACGCCAGTGCGGTAACGCGGCCCTGATCCAGACCGTGGGAAGAAACTTCCATGGCGACGGCTTTGGCACCCGCCTTTTTCAGGTCGGCGAGGGTTGCCTGCACGGCGATCGGGTTCGGCGTGGTGTGCAAGCCGCTTTCGAGCGCGCCGTAAAAACCGGTGCCCAACGTGCCGACGATGCCGCAGTGCTGGCCGAGCAAATCCAATGCTTGCGCAACCAACTGCGTCACGCTGGTTTTGCCGTTGGTGCCGGTCACGCCGATCAGGTTCAGGTGACGACTAGGGTCACCGTAAAAACGCCCGGCGATGTCCGACAGCTGCGCCGCCAGGCCTTTGACCGGAATCAGCGGAACATCGGTAATCGGCAATACGGTCGCACCTTCGACTTCATACGCCACAGCGGCAGCGCCGCGTTGCAGGGCGTCGGCAATGTGCGCGCGACCGTCGAATTTGCCGCCAGGGACGGCGAGAAACAGATCGCCAGCCCGCACGTTGCGGCTGTCCAGGGTCAGTTCGCGGATCAACAGATCGCGGCCGGCGTGGGCGAAAATCTTGTTCAGACTCAGAGACATCAGCCTCGCCCTCCATTGGCTTTCAGCGGAACGACCGGTGCTGCGTTCGCTTGTTGAGTAGGTGGCAGGTTGTCCGGGGTGATGTTCATCAGACGCAAGGTCCCGGACATCACTTTGCTGAACACCGGGGCCGATACCAGACCACCGTAGTAGCCGGCTTTGGTCGGTTCATCGATCACCACCACGATGGCGTAGCGCGGATCGCTCATCGGGCCGAAGCCGGCGAACAGCGAGCGGTAGGAATTCTCGGCGTAGCCTTTGGTACCGACCGACGTTTTACGTGCGGTACCCGACTTGCCGCCCACGTGATACGCCGGCACTTGCGCACGGAATACACCGCGCGGGGCTTCGATCACTTGTTGCAGCATGGTTTGCATGGTTTTCGCGACAGCTTCCGGCAATACCTGTGTGGTTTGCGGCGCCTTGTCGGTTTTGATCAGGGTCAGCGGCGCGAGGCGACCATTGTTGGCCAGGGCCGAGAAGGCGTGGACCAACTGGATCGCGGTCACGGAAATACCGTAGCCGTAAGACAGCGTGGCGGTTTCAGCCTTGCGCCATTCGCGGTAGTTCGGCAGGTTGCCGACGCGCTCGCCCGGGAAGCCCAGGCCGGTGTCCTGGCCGAGGCCGACTTTTTGCGCCAGACGGAAAATCGTTTCGCCGCCGATATCGAAGGCGACCTTACTCATGCCGACGTTACTGGAGTTGATCAGGATGCCCGTCAGGTCGAGCACCGGACCTTCGCTCTTGGAGACGTCCTTGATGGTGTATTTACCAATCTGCAAAGTGCCCGGGTACACCTCAACGGTATCGGTCGGCTTCCAGCGCCCGGTTTCAATCGCGGCGCTCATGGAGATCGCTTTCATCGTCGAACCCGGTTCGAACACGTCGATCATCGCGCGGTTACGCATCATCGCCGGTTGCAGGTTGCGACGGTTGTTCGGGTTGTAGGTCGGCTGGTTGACCATGGCGAGGATCTCGCCGCTCTTCACGTCCATGATCACCAGGCTGCCGGCCTTGGCGCCGTTCTCGATGATCGCGTTACGCAGTTCACGGTTGGCCAGGTATTGCAGACGCAGGTCAATGGACAACGCCAAGGGCTTTCCGGCCTTGGCGTTTTTGGTGACCTGGACATCCTTGATCAGCCGGCCACGCCGGTCCTTGATCACCTGCCGCTTGCCGGGGACCCCGGCCAGCCATTCGTCATAGGCCAGCTCGACGCCTTCACGACCGTGGTCGTCGATGTCGGTAAAACCGACCATATGGGCAGTGACTTCACCGGCCGGGTAGAAACGCCGGAATTCTTCGATGCCATAAACGCCCGGCACTTTCAGATCGAGCACGGACTGGCCCTGTTCGGGGGTCAGCCCACGCACCAGATAAATGAATTCTTTGTTGGCCTGGGCCTCGAGACGTTCGGCCAGGGCTTTCGGGTCCTGCCCCAAGGCAGCTGCCAGTGCAGGCCACTTCTCT
This sequence comes from Pseudomonas sp. Irchel s3h14, assembly GCF_900187425.1. Lineage (GTDB taxonomy): Bacteria > Pseudomonadota > Gammaproteobacteria > Pseudomonadales > Pseudomonadaceae > Aquipseudomonas. The sequence goes on along the minus strand of NZ_FYDJ01000012.1, from coordinate 110,714 downwards.
TTGGCCGTTTGCATTTCCTTGGCATTGGCCCAAAGGGTGGTGACTGGGGTACTCACGGCCAAAGGCTCGCCGTTACGGTCGGTGATCAGACCACGGTGAGCCGGAATCGGAATATGACGAACACTGCGCGCATCGCCCTGACCTTTAAGAAAGGCACGGTCGACTACTTGCAGATCGATAATGCGCCAGGCAATCGCTGCGACCATGACGCTGAGCAAACCCACCACCAGGCGGAACCGCCATGGAAAGAGTGCGCCCTCGAGTTTCATCATGGCGCCACCATCTGCACTTCAGCGGCGCCGGGAATGCGCATCTTCAGTTGCTCGCTCGCCAGGACTTCGATACGGCTGTGGGCGGTCCAGGTGCTCTGCTCGAGAATCAAACGGCCCCACTCCGCTTGCGCCTTGTCGCGCACGCTCAACTCGTTGTACAGCGAGTTCAACAGTTGACGGTTCCAGTGGGCGCTATAGGAAACACCGATGGCCGACACGAGCACGCCAATAAACAGCAGAAACATGAAAAAGCTTCCGCCGGGAAGTGGCTTGGCGAAAAGCTTACTCACCGCAGCTTCTCCGCGACGCGCATGACGGCGCTACGGGAACGTGGGTTGGCTTTGAGTTCGGCCTCGGAGGCGGACTGCGCTTTGCCATGGATTTTGATTATTGGTTCGAAGGCGACGTGACGTACCGGCAGGTTGCGCGGCAAGTTGTCGGCTTCGCCTTTCACCAGTTTGCGCATGAACAGTTTGACGATGCGGTCTTCCAGCGAGTGGAAGCTGATGACGACCAGACGTCCACCGACTTCCAGGCATTCCAGTGCGGCTTCGAGGCCGGCTTCCAGATCACCCAGTTCGTTGTTGACGTGAATACGCAGGCCCTGAAACGCACGGGTCGCCGGGTTTTTGCCCTTTTCCCATGCAGGGTTGGCAACTTTCAGGACTTCAGCCAGATCGGCAGTGCGCTCGAACGGCTTGATGTCGCGACGCTCGGCCACGGCACGGGCCATGCGGCCGGAGAAACGTTCTTCGCCGTATTGCTTGAACACCCGGGCGATTTCTTCCACGGGGGCCGTGTTGACGAATTCGGCAGCGCTGATCCCGCGGGACGGATCCATGCGCATGTCCAGCGGGCCATCATTGAGGAAACTGAAGCCGCGCTCAGGGTCGTCGAGCTGCGGCGAGGACACGCCGAGATCGAGCAAAACGCCGCTGACCTTGCCGTCCAGACCGCGTTCGGCAACTTCCGAACCGAGCTCGGCAAAGCTGCGCTGTACAACGACAAAGCGGCCGTCTTCGGCCGCTAGCGTTTGCCCGGTGGCAATCGCTTGAGGATCTTTGTCGAATCCGAGTACCCGGCCATCAGGGCCGAGCTGGCTCAGGATCAACCGACTGTGGCCGCCGCGCCCGAACGTACCGTCCAGATAGCAGCCATCAGGACGTACGGCGAGAGCCTCCACGGCTTCGTCAAGCAGTACGGTGATGTGGTTAAAGCCGCTATCAATAGTCACAGGATCAAATCACGCAGTTCATCAGGCATGGCGCCCGGTTGTTGAATGGCAGCCAGGTCAGCGGCAGAAACCGCATCCCAGGCATCCTCGTCCCACAATTGGAACTTGTTCAGTTGGCCTACCAACATCGCGCGCTTATCCAACTTGGCATATTCACGAAGACGCGGTGGAACCAGAAAACGACCACTGCCATCGAGCTCGAGGTCGACGGCATTACCAATCAGTAAACGTTGCAGGCGGCGGCTCTCTTCGCTAAACGAAGGGAGTGTGCGCAGTTTGGTTTCAATAATTTCCCACTCATCGAGGGGGTAAACACACAAACACGGATCAACGGCATCAATTGTGACGATTAACTGACCGGAACTACGCGAAACGAGCTCGTCACGGTACCGGCTCGGCATAGCGAGACGGCCCTTTGCGTCGAGACTGATAGCGTTAGCTCCGCGAAACACGTCAGCGTTTCTCCAAATATTAGCGTTTTGAGCTCAAAAAACCCACTTCATGCCACTTTCCGCCACTTGTGCACACTATAGGAATGCGGCCACCGCACCGTCAAGGCGCGGATTAAAGGAAAAGCCTTACAGAACTGAGATTTAGGAGCGTATTAGGAGGGGTAAGGAGAATCAGACGTGTAATCCCGCTCAATAACTTGAACCAGCACTGATGGCTGCGCTCGAAAGTTAAAGTAATTTGTTAAGAGTAAGATTTTTTTGGTATTACGAAAGTGCTTCTGCTGTTGATTCTGTAAGGAGGGAAATTGCTACTACAGGCGCCCTGCTCAATGATTAAAGCAGGGAGGGGAAAAAGGTGGAGAGTCGATCTGTAAGCCGGGTTCTGTCTTGAACAGTCATTCGTCTACGATGGCCATCACTGGACATCTTTAGCAACCTACCCGGTCCCAGCGCGGGCCACGCCTTGGGACCCTATTTGGTCTTGCTCCAAGTGGGGTTTACCTAAGCCACGAACTGTTGCCAGACGTGCGGTGCGCTCTTACCGCACCTTTTCACCCTTACCGGCGCCGAAGCGCTTAGGCGGTTATTTTCTGTGGCACTTTCCGTAGGCTCACGCCTCCCAGGCATTACCTGGCACTTCGCCCTATGGAGCCCGGACTTTCCTCCCCCCCCTAATTTTCATAGAGGGCAGCGACTGTCCGATCGACTCTCCGCCGCGAAGATTAACGGCAGAGCAGCCGAAGGACAAGCGCTAAACGCCTCGGGCTACGCCTGCACGTCGGTTTTTACTCGCCCTTCTGTTTATCCAGCGCGACCTGATAGAGCACATTCTTGCGCTCGCCGGTAATTTGCGCCGCCAACGCTGCAGCTCGCTTGAGCGGCATCTCTTCAAGCAACAGATTCAGAATGCGCATCGCCTCACTGCTGACGGCGTCCTCGGTCTCGGGGGCAGACCAACCCGCCACCAACACCACGCACTCACCGCGCTGCTGATTGCTGTCCGACTCGACGAACTCGCGTAACTCGGCCAGCGGCAAGCCCTTAAGGGTTTCAAAGGTTTTAGTGATTTCACGGGCCAGCAAAGCCGGGCGCTCCCCACCGAACACCAGTTCCATGTCTTGCAGACATTCAAGGATCCGGTGCGGGGCTTCATAAAAAATCAGCGTGCGCGGTTCTTCCTTTACCAACTCAAGACGGGCGCGTCGACCGACAGCCTTGGCCGGCAGGAAGCCTTCGAAGATGAAACGGTCCGACGGCAACCCCGCCGCTGACAACGCTGCGATCAACGCGCAGGCGCCCGGAACCGGCACTACATTGATACCCGCAGCACGAGCCTGACGCACAAGGTGATAACCCGGATCGGAAATCAACGGCGTGCCGGCATCTGAAATCAGCGCCACATCGTCGCCGGCAAGCAAGCGAGTGATAAAGCGGCTACCTTCATCCCGCTCATTGTGTTCATGGCAGGCCGCCAGCGGCGTAGGAATGCCGAAATGCTGCATCAATCGCTGAGAGTGACGGGTATCTTCGGCGGCGATCAGCGCGACGTCGCGCAGGATTTTCAGCGCACGCGCACTGATGTCGTCCAGGTTGCCGATGGGTGTCGCCACCACATAAAGCGAGCCAGCAGCGGAATTCAAAGCACCTGGAGCAGTCAAAGCGCACACCTCATGATCGGTAAAAGCCGCCATTGTAGCGCGTCGTGAGGTTCGCGATACGCGCAAGCAACCCTCGGTTTTGCAGCCTTTTGTGCAGTGCCGCAACATTTGCACGAGCTAAATTGATCGATTCACACCAGTAACATCGCGCCCCGGCCAGTGCTTGGGTACAATTCCACGCTAATTTGATCGAGTATCAGGAACACTTACATGATCGCTTGCCTGCGGCTGCTCACTGCCCTCTGCCTCGCTGCCTTGCTGGCGGCTTGCGCCAGCTCGCCCTCCTCCAGCCTTGGCGAACTTCCACGGACCCCGGATGCCAGTATCGAGCAGTTGCTCGCACAGGCTGCTCAAAGCAAAGACCCGGAAAAAGCCTCTCTGTTGCGCCTGAGTGCGGCAGACCTGGCCTATCGTCAGGGGAATGCCGGCCAGTCCGCGCAAATCCTGCAACAAGTCCCCGTCGAAACACTCAAGCCTGGCCAACAGGTTTTCGCCAGTACCCTGGCGGCTGAACTGGCCATGGTTCGCAATCAGCCCAAAGCGGCGCTGACTGCCTTGAGTCATCCGAGCCTGCAACGCCTGAGTGAATTGCCGGTTGAGCAACAGGTTCGCACCGGCACTGTTCATGCCCGCGCCCTTGAAGCTGATGGCCAGACGCTGGCCGCCGCACGGGAGCGCATCTTCATCGCGCCAATGCTTGAAGGTGAAGCCGCGAGCAAAAACCACGAAGCGATCTGGACCCTGATCGCCTCGCTGCCGACTGATCAATTGCAGCCAACCGCTACCGACGACCTCGGCGGCTGGATGGGCCTGGCGCAGGCGGTGAAAACTGCCGGCACCCTGGAACAGCAGCAAGCCGCGATCGACAACTGGCGCGAACAGAATCCAAAGCACCCGGCTGCCATCCAGCTGCCGTTGCCACTGACCAAACTCAAGGAACTGGCCAGCCAGCCTCTGAGCAAAATCGCCCTGCTGCTGCCACAAGACGGCCCGCTGGCGTCGGTCGGCAAAGCACTGCGCGAAGGTTTCATGGCTGCTCACTACCAGGCCCAACAAGCCGGGCAGAAGCCGCCAGCCATCGAGTTCTATGACAGCTCGCGCCTGACGTCCCTCGACGAGTTCTATCGCAAGGCTCAGGCCGACGGCGTGCAACTGGTCGTTGGCCCGCTGGAGAAACCGCTGGTCAAACAGCTCAGCGCTCGCCCGCAACTGCCGATCACCACCCTGGCGCTGAATTACAGCGAAGGCGCACAAGGTCCGGCCCAACTGTTCCAGTTCGGTCTTGCGGCTGAAGACGAAGCCCGCGAAGTGTCCCGCCGTGCTCGCGCCGATGGCCTGCATCGCGCAGCCATCATGGTGCCGAAAGGCGAATGGGGCGATCGCGTCTTGAGAGCATTCAGCCAGGATTGGCAGGCTAACGGTGGCAGCATCGTCGCTACCGAACGCGTCGATCAACCGGTTCAACTGGCCCAGCAGATTGCCGACATGTTCCAGCTCCGTCAGAGCGAAGGTCGTGCCAAGAGCCTGCAAAGCACCGTTGGCGGGCAGGTAGCCGCCCAGCCTTCGCGCCGTCAGGACATCGAGTTCATCTTCCTGGCTGCAACGCCTCAGCAAGCCCAGCAGATCAAGCCGACCCTGAACTTCCAGTACGCCGGCGACGTGCCGGTTTATGCCACCTCCCACGTGTTCAGCGCCAGCGGCGATGTGAACCAGTACAACGACATGAACGGCATTCGCTTCTGCGAAACCCCATGGTTGCTGGAGGCCAATGATCCACTGCGCAAACAGGTCACTGCACAATGGCCACAGGCTGCTGGCAGCCTAGGTCGTCTGTACGCGATGGGTGTTGATGCCTATCGCCTGGCACCACGCCTGGGTCAACTCAAGGCTCTGCCGGACAGCCGCATCGAAGGTCAATCGGGCAGCCTGGGCATGACTCAGAACCAACGTGTGGTCCGCCAGTTGCCGTGGGCACAGTTCGTCAGCGGCCAGGTTCAACGCCTGCCGGACACCCCGCGCTGATGCCCGACAGATCACGCCAGCAAAGCGGTAAAGATGCCGAGCGCCATGCGCTCGAGCATCTTCAACAACAAGGTCTGCGCCTGCTGGCGCAGAACTGGTTGTGTAAACGCGGTGAGCTTGATCTGGTCATGCTTGATGGCGATACAGTAGTATTCGTTGAAGTCCGCTACAGAAAAAACACTCAATGGGGTGGCGCGCTCGATAGCATTGATGAGCGCAAACGGCAGAAACTGATTTTTGCCGCGCAGTATTTTCTTCAGCGCGAGTCGCGTTGGGCCAATTCCCCTTGCCGTTTCGACGTGGTTGCCATCGACAGCAACCTCGATCAGTTGAACTGGTTGCAGAATGCCTTCGACAGTTGATCGCGAGCACCCCGAACCGGACACTTTCACCCAACACTTTTGCTCTTTGCTTTGCGGGCTGCACATTCATGTGCCGAGTAGCCGCGCTAATTAAGGTCACACAGATGGACATGCAATCCCGAATTCGCCAGCTTTTTCAGGCCAGTATCGATACCAAGCAAATGGCGATGGACGTACTTGCACCGCACATCGAGCAAGCCAGCCAAGTGATGGTCAACGCCCTGCTCAACGAAGGCAAAATGCTGTCCTGCGGCAACGGCGGCTCTGCCGGTGATGCCCAGCACTTCTCGTCCGAGCTGCTCAACCGTTTCGAGCGCGAGCGTCCGAGCCTGCCAGCGATTGCGCTGACCACCGACAGCTCGACGATCACCTCGATCGCCAACGACTACAGCTACAACGAAATCTTCTCCAAACAGATCCGCGCCCTCGGCCAGCCGGGTGACGTATTGCTGGCGATTTCCACCAGCGGCAACTCGGCAAACATTATTCAAGCGATCCAGGCCGCACATGATCGCGAAATGATTGTCGTAGCATTGACCGGTCGCGATGGCGGCGGCATGGCGTCGCTGCTATTGCCCGAGGACGTCGAGATTCGCGTACCGGCCAACGTCACCGCACGTATTCAGGAAGTCCACCTGCTGGCGATCCATTGCCTTTGCGATTTGATCGACAGCCAACTGTTCGGGAGTGAAGAATGACCCCTAATCGCCTAGGCCTTCTGGCCTTGACCCTGTGCCTCGGCATCAGCGGCTGCACCTCGGTGGTTAACGCCAGCCGTGAAGCACCGATTGAAGATGACCGCGGCACCCGCACCTTCGGCAGTAAGATCGACGACTCTCTGATCGACACCAAGGTCGGCGTGAACATCGCCAAGGCCGATCCTGCCCTGGACAACGACTCACACATCGTCGTCACCAGCTTCAACGGTGTCGTGCTGCTCGCCGGGCAAACCCCGCGTGCCGACCTCAAGGCCAAGGCCGAACAGGCCGCTGCGGCTGTTCAGCGGGTGAAGACAGTCCACAACGAACTGCAAGTCCTGCCACCTTCCGGCTTCCTTGCCCGCCAGAACGACACCTGGCTGACCTCCAAGATCAAGACCCAGATGCTCACCGATCCGAACATTCCGGGCTCGCGCATCAAGGTTGTCACCGAGAACGGCATCGTCTACCTGCTGGGCCTGCTGACCAAGCAGGAAGCTGCCCAAGCCACCAACCTGGTGCAAGGCGTTTCCGGGGTGCAGAAGATCGTGAAACTGTTCGAGTACATCGACTGATACTTGCTTACCGGTGATGGCACTCTTGAGATCGCCATTGACCCGTAGGAGCACAGCTTGCTGGCGATAGCGCCTTCAAGATCGCCATCGCCGGCAAGCCGTGCTCCTACACGTAATAAAAAAGGCGATCCTTGCGGATCGCCTTTTTTATTACTTCACCACCTTCAAACTCGGTCGACCGCTGGGACGCGGCGGCTCGCTGTCGGGTGGCGGAATATCGTCATCCGGCTCGATCTCTTCCTCGTCTTCCATAGGCGATTCCAGATCAAACACCATGCCCTGACCGTTCTCCCGGGCGTAGATGCCCAGGATCGATGCGATAGGCACGAACAGGGTGTGCGGCACGCCACCGAAGCGCCCTTCGAAGCTGACCGCTTCGTTGTCCATGTGCAGATGACGCACGGCTGCCGGCGATACGTTCAGGACAATCTGTCCGTCACTGGCAAAACCCTGAGGCACCTGCACCGACGGATACTCGGAATTGACCAGCATGTGCGGGGTGCAATCGTTGTCCACAATCCACTCGTAGAGCGCGCGGACCAGATAAGGTCGACTGGAGTTCATAGCGGCTCCTTAAGCCTTAGCGCATATCGCGTTCGACACCAGACAGACTCGCCTGGAAAGCCTCACGCGCAAACGAGCGCTCCATGTAATCAAGCAGCGGCTTGGCAGGCCGCGGCAGTTCTATACCCAGAATCGGCAATCGCCAGAGTATTGGTAATAGGCAGCAATCCACCAGACTTTGTTCCTCACTGAGGAAAAACGGCTTGTCGGCGAACAACGGCGACACGCCGGTCAGGCTTTCGCGCAGCTCTTTCCGAGCCACGACACGGGCTGCTTCCTTGGACCGGGAATCCAGGATCAGATCCACCAGACCACACCAGTCACGCTGAATACGATGAATCAGCAGACGGCTGTTGGCACGCGCCACTGGATAAACCGGCAGTAAAGGCGGGTGCGGGTAACGCTCATCCAGATATTCCATCACCACGGTCGACTCCCACAACGCCAGGTCACGATCGACCAGGGTGGGCAAGCTGCCGTAAGGGTTCACTTCAATCAGTTTAGGCGGCTGGCGACCAGCTTCCACGTAAATGATCTCGGCGCTGACACCCTTCTCTGCAAGTACGATACGCACTCGGTGGGAATAGTGGTCGGCGGGGTCGGAGTAACAGGCCAACCGATTGGTCACGCCCATGGCGGTCCTCCTCGCTTGTTGAAATTATCGGAAACGGAAAAACGCGCGCGCCCAGAGGGCGCCTCTCGTAACGCCTGGATCACCAGGCTCGTTACACCTTCAGAGACGCCCTTGGGCGCGCGCGATTGACAGCAATTTTACAGCAATATCAATGGACGTCTTTCCAGTATTCACGCTTGAGCAAGTATGCGAATACGAAGAAGAACGCCAGGTACAGCAACACATAGGTACCGATGCGCTGATGCTGCAGCTTCACCGGGTTGGCCGAGTAGGCCAGGAAGGTCACCAGATTCTTGACCTTCTCGTCGAACTGCTCTTCGTTCAGCGTGCCGGTTTTCGGCAGCACGGTCAGCTGGTCGCAGGCTTCATGAGTCAAAGCCGTGCCCGTCAGCGGATCGTATTGCTTCTTGCCGTCTTCGACGATTTGAACTTGTTTACAGCCTACCACCTGACGACCCTGCAGGCCGACCAGAACGTTAGGCATCCCGACGTTCGGGAACACCTTGTTGTTCACGCCCCAAGGACGCGATGGGTCTTCGTAGAAAGACTTCAGGTAACCGTAGAGCCAGTCAGTGCCACGAACGCGGGCGACCAGGGTCAGGTCGGGCGGCGCCGCACCGAACCAGGTCTTGGCGTCAGCCGGCTGCATGCCGATGCTCATGTGGTCGCCAATCTTGGCGCCGGTGAACACCAGCTTCTCAAGCATCAGCTCATGAGGAATGCCCAGATCATCGGCCACACGCTCGTAGCGCTGGAACTTGGCGCTGTGGCAGCCCATGCAATAGTTGGCGAACGTACGTGCGCCGTCCTGCATGGCCGCTTTGTCGGAGACGTCGATATCGACCTTTTCCAACTCGGGAGCGCCAGCTGTCGAGGCGAACGAGAACACAGGCATCGCCGCAAGAATCAGTACAGCAAATAGCTTTTTCATCAGCCAGTCACCCTTTCCGGAACCGGTTTGGTCTTCTCGAGCCTGGTGTAGAACGGCATCAGAATGAAGTAGGCGAAGTACAGGAAGGTACATACCTGCGACAGCAACGTACGGCCTGGAGTTGGAGCCAATACGCCCAGCACGCCCAGGATCACGAACGAGATGCAGAACACCCAGAGCCAGATCTTGCTCATCCAGCCTTTGTAGCGCATCGACTTGACCGGACTACGATCGAGCCATGGCAGGACGAACAGCACAGCGATAGCCGCGCCCATGGCGATAACGCCCAGGAGCTTGTCCGGAATCGCCCGCAGAATCGCGTAGAACGGGGTGAAGTACCAGACCGGAGCGATGTGCTCTGGCGTCTTGAAGGCGTTCGCCACTTCAAAGTTCGGCTTCTCGAGGAAGTAGCCGCCCATTTCCGGGAAGAAGAACACGATCGAGCAGAAGATAAACAGGAACACCACCACGCCGACGATATCTTTCACGGTGTAGTACGGGTGGAAGGCAATGCCGTCCAGCGGTACGCCGTTTTCGTCTTTGTATTTCTTGATGTCCACGCCGTCCGGGTTGTTCGACCCGACTTCGTGCAGCGCCAGAACGTGCAGCACCACCAGCCCGAGGATCACGATCGGCAAGGCCACAACGTGCAGGGCGAAGAAGCGGTTCAGGGTGATACCGGAAATCAGGTAGTCACCACGGATCCACTGAGTCAGATCGTTGCCGATGACCGGGATCGCACCGAACAGCGAGATGATCACCTGGGCCCCCCAGTAGGACATCTGACCCCACGGCAGCAGGTAACCCATGAAGGCTTCAGCCATCAGCGCCAGATAGATCAGCATACCGAAGACCCACACCAGCTCACGCGGCTTCTGGTACGAACCGTAGAGCAAGCCACGGAACATGTGCAGATAGACCACGATGAAGAACGCCGAGGCGCCGGTGGAGTGCAGCAGACGTAGGATCGAGCCGTACTCGACGTCGCGCATGATGTATTCGACGGAAGCAAATGCCTCTTCCGCCGACGGGGTGTAGCTCATGGTCAGCCAGACACCGGTAACGATCTGGTTGACCAGAACGAGCAGCGCGAGGGAACCAAAGAAATAGAAGAAGTTGAAGTTCTTCGGGGCGTAGTACTTGCTGAGATGGTCTTCCCACATTTTGGTCGCGGGAAAGCGCGCATCAACCCAATCCATGAACTTGCTCATCACGCTTTCTCCGTATCGACGCCAATGACAATGATGTCATCGGTCTCATAGGAATGCGGGGGAACTGGCAGGTTCAAAGGCGCAGGTTGCGACTTGTAGACGCGGCCAGCCAGATCGTAGTGGGAACCGTGGCAAGGGCAGAAATAACCACCTACCCAGTCCTTGCCCAGATCCGCAGGTGCCACTTCTGGACGGAAGGTCGGCGAGCAACCCAGGTGCGTGCAGATACCGATCAGCAGCAGAACCTCTGGCTTGATCGAACGCGTTTCCGGGTCGACATAAGTCGGTTGTGTCGAGTTCTTGGAGGTCGGGTCAGACAGCTGGCCCTCGATCTTTTTCAGATTCCCCAGGATTTCCTCAGTACGGCGGACAATGAACACCGGCTGACCGCGCCACTCAGCAATCATCTGCTGGCCTGGCTCGATTTTGCTGACATTCACCTTCACCGGTGCACCTGCGGCTTTCGCCTTGGCACTGGGAAACCATGACCCCACGAACGGGACCGCAGCCCCCACCGCTCCTGCAGCACCCACCACGGATGTGGCTGCTACCAAGAAGCGACGCCGGCCTGCATTCACGCCGTCATTGCTCATTCAGTCCTCTCCCATCAGCTTTGTGGCCTGTTAAATCAGGCGTCTACTAAGTAAAAATCTGAACTTATAAAAATTTTGCCGAATGGTAATGAAAAGCCCCAATTCTGACAAGGTAATTACCGAGGGGCTCCACTGCCAAGCCTTGCAGTATAGGGCTTCTACGGCTGTGGCAAGTTGTCACAGAGCAATTCTTTGATAAATCGCGCCCATAAAAAAACGCCCAGCTTCGCGAGGAAACTGGGCGTTCTTTTTGAACGTAAAAGCGAATTAACGCTTCGAGTACTGCGGACGCTTACGCGCTTTACGCAGACCAACTTTCTTACGTTCAACTTCACGTGCATCGCGAGTAACGAAGCCAGCTTTGCGCAGAGCGCCACGCAGGGTTTCGTCGTACTGCATCAGTGCGCGAGTGATACCGTGGCGGATTGCGCCAGCTTGACCACTTACACCACCACCGATCACGGTGACGTAGATGTCGAATTTCTCGACAGTCTCAGTCAGTTCCAGCGGCTGACGAACTACCATGCGGGCAGTTTCGCGGCCGAAGAAATTTTCCAGGGTGCGGTTGTTGATGGAGATGTTACCAGTACCCGGACGCAGGAAAACGCGTGCGGTTGCGGTCTTGCGACGGCCAGTGCCGTAATTTTGAGTCGCCGACATAATGAACTATTCCGTTAAAACTTCAGTTCTTGGGGCTGCTGAGCAGTATGAGGGTGTACAGCGCCCGCATAGACTTTCAGCTTACGATACATGTCGCGACCCAGCGGGTTCTTAGGCAGCATGCCTTTGACCGCGGTCTCGATCACGCGCTCAGGGGCTTTAGCGATCAGCTTTTCGAAGTTGATCGACTTGATGCCGCCCGGGAAACCGGAGTGGGAGTAGTAGATCTTGTCGGTGGTTTTAGCACCAGTTACACGAATCTGCTCGGCATTGATAACGACGATGTAATCGCCGGTGTCAACGTGAGGAGTGTACTCAGCTTTATGCTTGCCACGCAGACGGCTCGCGATTTCGGTGGCCAGACGACCCAGGGTCTGACCTGCAGCGTCGACGACAAACCAGTCGCGCTGTACTGTTTCCGGTTTAGCAGTAAAAGTTTTCATTCTTTATAGCCTCAGGGGCCGCCCTGTAAATTAGACGGCGGATCTTACTGAATAGTGCGTACTTTGACAAGTCAAAGGCAGCCGGATACAGACGCTTTCGGGGGCTCGGGTCGGCGCGTCCGTTCAACGGCAAGATTCTTCGGCGGCGGCGCATCACTTCCACTGCAGAAAGAGGTGCGCAATTATGCAGATTGCGAAAAATAATTCAACCTGCTTTTATGATTGTTTTGCCCAAGGAGCACCCGATGGACTATCGACAGCTAGGCCGAACCAATCTGAACGTGAGCGCCATCTGCCTCGGAACCATGACCTGGGGCGAGCAAAACAGCGAGGCTGAAGCCTTCGCCCAGATTGAACGGGCCAAGAGTGCCGGGATCAATTTCATCGATACCGCCGAGATGTACCCGGTGCCGCCCAAGGCCGAAACCTACGCCACCACCGAGCGCTACATCGGCAATTACTTCAAAAGCCGTGGTGATCGCGCCGACTGGATCCTGGCCAGCAAGATCGCCGGCCCCGGCAACACCATCGACTACATCCGCGACAAAAACCTGCGACACAACCGCCAGCACATCACCGAAGCCGTGGACGCCAGCCTCAAGCGCTTGCAGACCGACTACATTGACCTCTACCAGCTGCATTGGCCGGAGCGCAGCACCAATTTCTTCGGCCAACTCGGTTACAAACACCAGACCGAAGCCAACCTCACGCCGCTGGAGGACACCCTCGAAGCGCTGGACGAGCAGGTCAAGGCCGGCAAGATCCGCCACATCGGCCTGTCCAATGAAACGCCATGGGGCACCATGCGTTTCCTCGCCCTGGCGGAAGCCCGTGGCTGGCCGCGCGCGGTGTCGATCCAGAACCCGTACAACCTGCTCAACCGCAGCTTCGAAGTCGGTCTGGCAGAAATTGCCATCCGCGAACAGTGCGGCCTGCTCGCCTATTCGCCGCTGGCGTTCGGTTTCCTGTCGGGCAAGTACGAAGGTGGCGCGCGTCCGCCCAAAGGCCGCTTGAGCCTCTACAGCCGCTTCAGCCGCTATTTCAACCCGCAATCGGAAGCAGCGTGCAGTCGTTATGTGGCACTGGCGCGTGAACACGGCCTGGACCCGGCGCAAATGGCGCTGGCGTTCGTTACGCAGCAGCCGTTTGTGACCAGCAACATCATTGGCGCGACGACGATGGAGCAGCTTGAAAGCAATTTAGCGAGCTTCGAGTTGAAGCTGTCGGATGAAGTACTGGAGGGGATTGAGGCGATTCACAAGGATCACCCGAACCCTGCTCCGTAACTTACGACAATGATCGTTCCCACGCTCTGCGTGGGAATGCATCCCGTGACGCTCCGCGTCACTTCCAAAGCGGACGCAGAGCGTCCATGGCGGCATTCCCACGCAGAGCATGGGAACGATCAACGCTGCATTACAGCGACCGCGCAATAATCTCCTTCATGATTTCGTTGGTCCCCGCATAAATCCGCTGCACCCGCGCATCCGCCCACGCCCGGGCGATCGGGTATTCCCACATGAAACCGTAGCCGCCATGCAACTGCACGCACTCGTCGAGCACCTTGCATTGCAGGTCAGTGCCCCAATACTTGGCCATCGCCGCGGTCGGCACGTCGAGCTTGCCTTGCAGGTGCAGTTCCAGACAGCGATCGACGAAGACCCGACCGATCTGAATCTCGGTCGCCATCTCCGCCAGTTTGAAACGGGTGTTCTGGAAGTCGGCGATCGCCTTGCCGAATGCCTTGCGCTCGCGGGTGTAATCCAGCGTCCATTGCAACGCAGCTTCAGCCGAAGCCAGCCCGCCGATGGCAACGGTAAGACGCTCTTGAGGCAATTCCTGCATCAGGTAAGCGAAGCCCATCCCGGTCTGCCCCAGCAGGTTTTCCTTGGGTACCCGAACGTCCTGGAAGAACAGCTCCGAGGTGTCCTGAGCCTTCATGCCGACTTTTTCCAGACGCTTGCCCTTGGCGAAGCCTGGGGTGTTGGCTTCCACCAGAAACAGGCTGGTGCCTTTCGCGCCAGCCTTCGGATCGGTCTTGGCCACGACAATCACCAGGTCAGCGAGAAAGCCGTTGGTGATGAACGTCTTCGAACCGTTGATCACATACTCGTCGCCATCGAGCACCGCGGTGGTTTTCACCCCTTGCAGGTCGGAACCGGCACCCGGCTCTGTCATGGCAATCGCCGTGACCATCTCGCCAGACACCAGTTTCGGCAGGTATTTGTGTTTCAGCGCTTCACTGCCGTAATGCAGGATGTAAGGCGCGACGATGTCCGAATGCAGGGAAAAACCGATACCGGTCAGGCCGAGACGACCGACCTCTTCGATCACCACCGCACTGTAGAGAAAGTCCGCCCCCAGGCCGCCGTATTCTTCCGGCAGATGCGAACACAGCATCCCCGCCTCCCCTGCCTTGTTCCAGAGTTTGCGGTCGATATAGCCTTGTTTCTCCCATTGCCCATGGAACGGCACGGCCTCTTTTTCGAGGAACGTTCGCACGCTGTCGCGAAAAAGTTCGTGCTCGGAACTGAACAAGGTTCTGGGGATCATGCGGCACCTGTCGTTATTGTTAGCCGGAATTGACCTTCAGAGACTATGCCCTGCATCCGATACAGGACACTGGACACATCCGACAAAAAATAAGACGATCCAGCCGTCTGGTGACCACTTTCCCCTATAAGAATAAAGTTGAATTATGTCTAACCAAGTCTCCACGCCCTTGCGGCGCGTCAGCATCCTGGCTATCGACCGGGTTTTCGCTTCCACCCTCATGCAAGCCAAGGATTTCTTCCACCTGGCCAGCCTGCGTTACGGCAAACAACTGGGCCAAGGCTTGACTCCGGCGTTCGAAACCCGCCTGGTCAGCCCCGACGGCAAACCGGTGAACAGCTTCAGCGATGTGATCATCCCGGTGGACGGCGGCCTGGAAAACGCCGACATAATTGTCCTTCCAGCCTTCTGGGACGATTTCGACACCCTTTGCCAACGTTATCCACAAGTCCTGCCCTGGCTGCGTCAGCAACATGCTCGCGGCGCGGTACTGTGCGGCGAGGCCACCGGGGTGTTCTGGCTGGCCGAGGCCGGGCTGCTCGACGGCAAGGAAGCGACCACTTACTGGCGCTTCTTCAATGCGTTTGCCGAACGCTTCCCGCGGGTTCAGCTCAATCAGGACAAGCACCTGACCGATGCCGACAACCTGTATTGCGCGGGCGGCACCACCTCGGCCTGCGACCTTTACATTTACCTGATCGAACGCTTCTGCGGCGCCAACGTGTCCCAGGCCGTGGCGCGGGACATTCTTTATGAAGTGCAGCGCAGCTACTCGCCAGGACGAATCGGTTTCGGCGGTCAGAAGCTGCACCAGGATGTGATCATCCTGCAGATCCAGCACTGGCTCGAAGAACACTTCGCCGACAAATTCCGCTTCGAAGACGTGGCTCGCGAACACGGCATGAGCATCCGCAATTTCATGCGGCGCTTCCAGACCGCCACCGGTGACAAGCCGCTGCATTACCTGCAACGACTGCGCATCGAAACCGCCAAGGGTCTGCTCTCCGGCAGCCGCAAGAGCATCAAGACCATCAGCTATGAAGTCGGTTACGACGATGCGAGCTTCTTCGCTCGGCTGTTCCGCCAGCATACCGAGCTGTCGCCGAACCAGTATCGGCAGCAGTTTCAACAGGCTGCATAACTGTTGATACAGGCGTCGCCACGGAATTGCCGAGCGGCGCCTGCTTCAGAATTAAACTGCAAACACCAACAACGTTTAAAGTTAACGATCGAGTGATTATTTCCCTTACATGAAAAACGGAATGCGGAGTACCGAACTAGTCCTTTGGACGCTTGCGAGCCGCTGACCGAAAACCCACTCTATTCTTCCCGCCAGCTGAACTGCATTTCAGGGAAGATCAACAATGACAATAGATACAAGTTCCCAGCTTCTCTCACTTAACGACAAGACCGAAAATCTCCAGGCTAAAAATAAATGGTCAGGCCGATTCCCAAATCCGCCAGACTTATGCTTTGACTACCGGGCGTTAATTGAACAGGAACACGGCGTAGCAAAGGCAACTGATCCCACCCATAAAATATGCATCATTGGCGCAGGCGTTACCGGACTCACTGCTGCCCGAGAACTTTATCGTTGCGGTTTTACCGACGTGACACTGATAGAACAATCGACACGCATTGGCGGCAGGCACCTGACCGTCCATGGCAGCCATCCAATAAAAGAAAGTCATACACCTTTCGAGATGGGCGCCATGCGCCTGCCATTCTTCAATAGAGAAAACGAGCCACCCAAAGAAGGTCGATCGCTGATGGCTTACTACGCCAAGGCATTTGACCTGACGTTATCGGACTTCCCCAATCCGGGAAGTCAGTGGGTGAGTTCGACAGGCATTTATCTTCAGGAAGGCAGCCTGGGTGGTCGCGCGGATCCGCACATGTTGATCTGGACGAATGAAGACGGCTTGACGCCTCCACCCGACGAGGCGCTGCAAACGGTTTATGCCAAGTGGAAAGCCTTTGCCGCCAGGATGACTCGCCAGATTGCGCTGATCTACGCCACACAGGAGTGGGAAGCCGTCTGGGCGGCCATCGTCGATAGGTACGAGCGTGTTTCGTTTCGCGACCTGGTCTGCATGCCGGTGCTGGAAACCTGGAACAAGGACAAACCCGGGGATTTCGGCGGAGTCGGAATGACTTCGCATGAATCAACCCTGTTCTATTCGATCGGCATCGGCGATGGCAGCTGGGGCGCTTTTTATGACGTGTGCGCACTCTACCCGCTGCGTACCGCCATTTTCGGATTCAGCAGTCGCCTGCAACTGGTTCACGGTCGGGTCGATTCGTGCGGCGAACCGCTTCCCGCGCCTTACTTGCACAGCGACGCTGTTCTCGATGCGAAGGGCCTGCCTTTCGACAGCCCGCGCTACATCGGCCTCGCGGCGCTGGACGAATGCCTGCTGTTCATGAACACCGACAGCGCGCACACGTCGTTCTACGAACATTGTCTTGAAAGAGGCGACGGTTTTTTCACCGATTCATCCGTCAACAAACTGAAGAAGCTGGACGATCAAAAAGTACGCGTCTACTACACATGGAAATTCAGCCAGCCCTGTCAATCGCAGGAACTGTTCGATGACTTTGACGCTGTCATCATGACCCTGCCTTCATGGTTGATTGAAACAAGTATCCGGCTCGAAAACTTCAATCAGCAGATGCTGCCATTCGCGATGATCAACGCTTACAAAACAGCGCACTGGGAAACAAGTTGCAAAGTGTACGCCCCCTTGAACAAATCATTCCTTTCAAGCCAAACCCGAATCCCCCACGCCATTGTGACCGACAGTTTCATTCACGACGTATACAGCTATCGCTATAACGAGAATTATCCATACGACTGCATATTATTAAGTTACACATGGGAGGATGACGCCACCAAACTGGCGCTGTTTAACGACCAGGAACTGGTGACGAAGTGCGTGGAGGAACTCGACCGGATACTGATGAATTCCGCCAATATCCAGCAGAAGATTTCTCCCTACATTAAAACTGAACATGCCGTGGTCCAACGCTGGATGACGGACAGAAACGCTTTGGGCTGCGCAAAGCTATACAGGCCCGGCACTTATTACGACGCGGTGAGCCTGATGAAGTACAACCGGGATTTCTCGCCTGTGTCCGGCCTGTATTTTTCCGGCGAATCGTTTTCAGTCGATGCCGGCTGGACAGAGCCCTGCTTTCGCGGCGCCGTGGATGCCGTGATTCATATCTGCAATAAAACCGCAGCGGTATTCAACGGCGGATTCTGCATGAGCGACTACCCGCACTACCGCATCCGCAACTGACACCCGGCTCCATCTCGGAACCAATGCGCCCTGCGCGTTGGTTCTGTCTCTGCGTAACCGCTCTATTACGCCACCTTGCGCCCCGACAGAAGTATTCGGGCGCTCTGCCCTGCGCGATCTTCGGACACGGACTACAGCTCAAACGGAAGCCGCTGACTTACGTAAAAACGCCATTTCAACTCTTATAAACACGCAACTAAACAGCGTGAAAAACAATAAAAAAGAGGTCATCGAGAATGAGCGAGCCAACAAGTCCTGTTCGTGTAGCCGTCGTGCAATTCGACCCACAAGTCGGCAAAGAGAAACGCGCAGGTAATCTGCGTCATGGTCTGGAGTTGGCCCTGGAAGCGGTAAACGGCGGTGCCAATCTCATCGTGCTGCCCGAGCTTTGCAGCACAGGTTATTTCTTCAGCAATCGGCAAGACGCGTTCGACCATTCGGAGGTGATTCCCGACGGGCCGAGTGTGCAAATCTGGGTGGACTTCGCCCGCCAGCACAAGGTTTACCTGGTGGCCGGCTTGACCGAGCGCGATGGCATGCGGCTGTTCAACACCGGCGTTCTGGTCGGGCCTGACGGTTTTATCGGCAAGTATCGCAAAGCCCATTTGTGGAACCTGGAGAAGCTGTGGTTCACACCGGGAGATCAGGGCTTTCCGGTTTTCGATACGCCTATTGGCCGTATCGGATTGTTGATCTGCTGGGATATCTGGTTCCCGGAAGTGCCGCGAATCCTCAGTCAGCAAGGCGCGGACATCATTTGCAGCCTGAACAACTGGGTGTGGACGCCTCCGCCGCTGTTCGATGACGCCGGCAAGTGCATGGCGTCGTACCTGACGATGACGGCAGCTCACGTCAACAATGTGTTTATTGCGGCGGCGAGCCGGATCGGCGAAGAGCGAGGTGCACGTTACCTGGGCTGCTCGCTGATCGCGGGCACCAACGGCTGGCCGATTGGCCTGGTGGCCTCAGCAGACAAGCAGGAAATCCTGTTTGCCGACATCGACCTGACCAGCTCGCGCAGCGCGCCCATCTGGAACAACCTGAACGATTTGCATCGCGATCGTCGAACCGACCTCTACGATCAAATGCTCGGTTACACCCAGCACCCTTGTCTGCCGCGCTGATAAGGGGAATGACTGATGGAAACCACAAACGAAAAACCGCAAAACCGGCTTGCCGCCAGGTCGCGGCTGGATATGGCGATCATCTGGCTGATGCTCAGCACGACTCTGTTGATCATCTGGCTCTCATTCACCTACCGGACATCCTGGTCAGCCCATTGGCCAGACTACAGTCACATGGTGTCGAGCCTCCCGGAGCCCAGTGCCTGGCTGCGTTGGGTCTTGGGAGACATCAGCGAGGTGGCGTTCTACAAACATGAGTTCGCTTCGATCGGGTTGCTTGCAGGCGCCTACCTGGCCTACTGGGCGAATAGAACGGGAAAAGCCTGGCAAGGCTTTGCCATCTCCTACGGGACGGGATTATGGCCGTGGCTCGTCACCAGCTCGTTGCTGGGCCTGTTGTTGAGCAACCTGCTGTGGGGCTGGACGGTCACGGCCACCCGTTGGCAACCGACGTTTGCGGCGTTTGTTTCGCTGCCGGCGGCGATGGTGCTGATGTTTGGCGGCGGCTGGAAGGTCACAATCAATGGCGCAATCATGGGCGCCGTGTTCGTCACTCCGATGTGCTTGTTGATCGTCAATTACGTCTGCAACCCCCTCGGATTGCCGGCGGTGATCGGCAATGTCACGGGCATGGCGGTCGCCAGCGTCGGCGCTTTTCTGCTCTGTCGTTACCTGCCGAGCCTGGTGAAGTCCGACCCACCCAAGAAACCGTCCCCCCCTGTGCCCGTACCCGCCATCACCAAAACGCCCGATTATGGTGTCGTGTGGAGCCTGCGCCGGGTGTTGGCCGACTTTTCGGAAGCGCCGTTCTTTGGCAATGAATGGGCCAGTCTCGGTTTGATCGCGGGCGCCTTGATGGCTTACACCTTGAACCCCACAAGCCCGGTGTATGGCACGGGCTTGCTGCCCCAACTGATCGCCGCGCAAGCCTTGACCTCGGCGTTAGGCGTAGTGATCTGGCGTCAGCAATGGATATTGCGCGGCTGGTATCCCACCTACGTTCCGTTGGTGTCAGTCGTACCGGCGGCCGTTCTGACGTACGGCGGCAGCTGGCAGGTTATCGCCTCAAGCGCACTGCTGGGGGCATTGATTGCGCCACCACTGGCATGCGCGATTGCCAAGCGGTTGCCGGCCGACATGCACGGTTTCATCGGCAATGTACTGGCCATGGCCATCAGCACGTTGCTGATCATTCCGTTTATTGGACTGCTGGTAGCCCGCTGACGAACGTCGCGACCGGGCTGTATCACGGACTCAAATCCGGATACAGCCACCTCTCATCACACGCTAATGAGGTATCACATGGACCTGCCCAAACTGGCCATTGCAGCGCTCGGCGGCACCGTGAGCATGCAAGCCAGGAACGCTGGCGAAGGGGTAATCCCGACCGTCAGCGGCGAAACCCTGCTGGCCTCGGTGCCAGAGTTGGCGACCTTGGCACGGGTCACCGTAGAAACGCTCGGACTGTTGCCCAGCGCCTCACTGGATTTCGACTTTTTGCTGAGCGTCCTTTCCTGGGCGAATTTCCAGATCAAGCAAGGTGCCGTCGGTGTCGTCATTACCCAGGGCACGGACACACTTGAAGAATCAGCCACGTTTTTTGACCATTTGTGGGACCACGAAGAACCGCTGGTCCTGACCGGTGCCATGCGCTCGGCAGCCCAGCCGGGAGCCGATGGCCCGGCAAATCTGCTGGATGCTTGCCGAGTCGCACTGGCTGAAGACAGTCGACTGCGAGGCGTTCAGGTGGTTATGAACGGGCAGATTCACCCGGCATGCCGCGTGCGTAAAACCGATTCATTGGCAGTGCAGGCGTTTTCCTCTCCAGTCTTTGGCCCCGCCGGCATGCTCGTCGAAAACGCCGTCCGCTATGTGCGCCCACCGGCCCAGCGAACGGTTTTGCCGTTGCCGCAACAGACCACACAGAAGGTTGCGATGCTGGAGGCGTCGCTCTCTGCCGACACGCTGTTACTGGAGAACATTCTCGATCTTGGCTATGACGGACTGGTGATCGGCGGTTTCGGTGCCGGACATGTTTCGGAGCGTTGGGCCGAGGTTATCAAGCACATCGCCAAGAAGATTCCGGTGATCATCGCAACCCGGACCGGTTCCGGTTCCACCGCGCAATCTTCCTACGGTTTTATTGGCGGCGAGATGGACCTGATTCGTAAAGGTGCATCAATGGCCGGATTCCTCTGCCCGCGCAAAGCCCGGGTCTTGTTGTGGCTGCTCATTGGCTGCCAGCGACAAGATGAACTGGCGCGGTATCTCTTGGAAGACTGACACAGGGGTACAGCAGCCAGTAGGGATCTACAGCGCACAAAAAAGGCCTGCAATGCAGGCCTTTCTCATTTACCGAAATGTCCTACGGCTTGTGTGCCCGAGACAGGAATTCGTGAGACTGCATTTCCAGCAGACGACTGAGGGTGCGCTGGAACTCGAAGTTCAGGCGACCGCCGGTGTAGAGGTCTTTGAGCTCGACTTCAGCGGAAATGATCAGCTTCACGTTGCGGTCGTAGAACTCGTCGACCATGTTGATAAAACGTCGGGCGATGTCGTCGGTGGTGACGCTCATCTGCTCGACACCGCTGAGCAACACGGCGTGGAAGATCTTGCCCAGTTCGATGTAGTCGTTCTGGCTGCGCGGGCCGTCGCAGAGTTCGCGGAAGTCGAACCAGGCCACGTCATCGCAGGTGCGCACGGCACGGATTTCGCGGTTCTCGATCATCAACACATCGTTCTCGATGGCTGCCGTGCATTCCGGCGTCAGGGCGCGGAAGCTCTTGCGCAGGCTTTCGTGGGACGCATCATCCAGCGGAAAGTGGAACAGCTCCGCTTGCTCAAGGTGACGCAGACGATAATCGACGCCGCTGTCGACGTTGACGATCTCGGTGTTCTGCTTGATCAGCGCAATGGCTGGCAGGAAGCGCGCACGTTGCAGGCCGTCCTTGTACAAACCGTCCGGCACGATGTTCGAGGTCGCGACCAGGGTCACGCCGTTCTTGAACAGCTCTTCCATCAGCGTGCCGAGGATCATCGCGTCGGTGATGTCAGACACGAAGAACTCATCGAAACAAATCACCCGGGCTTCATCGGAGAAGCGCTTGGCGATGATGGTCAGCGGGTTTTTCTCGCCGCCGAGGGTCTTCATCTCTTCGTGCACGCGCTTCATGAAGCGGTGGAAGTGAGTGCGGACCTTTTCCTTGAACGGCAGCGCTTCGAAGAAGGTGTCGACCAGATAGGTCTTGCCACGGCCGACGCCGCCCCAGAAGTACAGACCCTTGACCGGTGCCGCGTCTTTCTTGCCAAACAGTTTGCCGAACAGACCCGGTTTGCTGTGCGAGGCCGCGACCAGATCGTCGTACAGGCGCTGCAAATGGCGCACCGCAGTTTCCTGCGCGGCGTCATGGAAGAATTCCGGGCGTTTCAGATCAGCTTGATATCGTTCTAGGGGCGTCATAATTCGTTAGCAAGGCAACAAAAACGGGCCGTCACTGTAGCGACGGCCCGTGGGAATGGCAATCGGCCCTTGGTCGGGCCGAGCCGCTGATTTATTCCTGAACCGGCGTCAGAGCAACCCGCAGGGTCTCGATGGCAGCATCGCGAGCGGCGCTGTCAGCAAAGGCCGGGCTGTCGGCAACGCACTCGCCTTCGAGCCAGACGCTGAAGCTCAGGTCTTCGTTGCGCACGTCCAATGGCTGACCCGATTGCAGTTGCTTGGTCACCTGGCCTGCGGTTTTACCGTCGGCGAAGTTGCGCGACAGCAGCAGTTGCTCGCCGTCGGCCGCCAGCAGACGGAAGCGGAAACTGCCGTCGTCTTCACGGAAGCTGACGAAACGCGCGGCTTTCGCGGCTTTCTTCTTGGTGGTGGCAGCGACTTGAGTTTGAGCGACGAAAGAGCGCAGGCCAACCGCTTCACGCAGTTCGTGGAGGAACGGTGTCGCCACCGAACGAGCCTTTTTGGCGCCGATCTGCAGGATGTCTTCCAGGTCTGCCGGACGTTCGATCAGCTGGTAATAACGCTCGCGGGACTCGCCCAGCTCGCTGTCGAGCAGCTGGATCAGACGATTCTTCGCCTCACCCCAACCCAGGCCCTGCAACAGTTCGCTGCGGAATTCGTCGGACTGCGCCGGGGTGGCGAAGGCCTGGAACAAGGTGAACAGGTGCGAGTTGTCCGGATCTTTCGCCTCGCCCGGTGCACGGGAGTCGGTAACGATCCGCGAAATGGCGTCCTTCATTTCCTTGGCGCTGCTGAACAACGGAATGGTGTTGTCGTAGCTCTTCGACATCTTGCGACCGTCGAGGCCTGGCAGCGTGGCGACGCTTTCTTCGATCAGCGCCTCAGGCATGGTGAAGAACTCTTTGCCCTGACCGAACAGATGGTTGAAGCGTTGACCGATGTCACGGGCCATTTCCACGTGCTGGATCTGGTCACGGCCGACCGGCACCTTGTGGGCGTTGAACATCAGAATGTCCGCGGCCATCAGCACCGGGTAGCTGTACAAGCCCATGGTGATGCCAGCGTCCGGGTCTTCGCCGGTTTCGACGTTCTTGTCCACCGAAGCCTTGTAGGCGTGGGCGCGATTGAGCAGGCCCTTGGCGGCGACGCAGGTCAGCAGCCAGGTCAGCTCGGGGATTTCCGGGATGTCGGACTGGCGATAGAAGGTTACGCGGTCCACATCCAGGCCACCGGCCAGCCAGGTCGCGGCGATTTCCAGACGCGAGCGCTGGATGCGCAGCGGGTCATCGCATTTGATCAGGGCGTGGTAGTCGGCCAGGAAGTAGAACGAATCGGCATTGCTGTCACGGCTGGCGATGATCGCCGGACGGATGGCGCCGGCGTAGTTGCCCAGGTGCGGCGTGCCGGTGGTGGTGATGCCGGTGAGGATACGGGTACGAGTCGTCATGGGTAATCGCTTGTCAGACTGCAATCAATTCGAAAGACGCGGCAGGATCAGATCCTTGAGATCGGTCAGCTTGCCATGAAAAAAGTGTCCGCATTCTGCCACTTTCAGCAGCTCATGGGGGCGCTCGAGTTTCGAGGACCAGTCGTAGACGGCTTGCGGGTCGATGACTTCGTCGGTTTCTGGCTGGATCAGGGTCAACGGGCAGTTGACCGGCAACAGGTCATAACCGTTGAGGCGAGTGACAGCAGCCGCGACCATGAACAAATGTTTCAGCTGTTCGCCCTTCGCTTCCAGGCGTCCGCCGAGACTGGCGGCAACAAAACCGCCGAAGGAGAAACCGAACAGCGTCAGCGGCAATTCCGGGTGCTTGGCCCGCAGCCATTCGGCGGCGGCCTGGGCATCATCGACTTCACCCGTGCCCATATCGTGAGTGCCTTCACTGGCACCGACGCCACGGTAGTTGAAACGCAAAGTAATCAAACCGGCGTCGCGCGCGGTGCGCTGCAAGGTCGAGACGACTTTGTTGAGCATGGTGCCGCCCTGCACCGGGTTCGGGTGGCAGATCAGCGCAATGCCGCGTGGCTGCTCATTGTCCAGGTAAAGGGCTTCCAGTTGGCCGACCGGGCCATCAATCACTACAGGGGTTTCGCGCATAAGCAAGGAAGGAACTCCGTGACCTCAAATCGGGTCGACTCGTCTAGCAAATTGTCTGTGCCAATCTATTGCGAGTGAATCGCGGTATACAGCGCAGGTTCGAGCCGTTAACGTAAAGCAAAGCCGTTTATAGAGGAAGGACTCGTGGAACACTCGCTCTTAGTTTGGTTGTTGCCGACTCTTGCCCTGGTTGTGGGTGTCGCCATTGGTTTCCTGATCGCTCGCCTGGTGCCGAATGCCGCGCCTAGCAGCACACAACGTCAGCTGGATGACATTCAGGAACGTTTCGACAGTTATCAGAACGAGGTGGTCACCCACTTCAACAGCACTGCAACCCTGGTCAAGAAACTGACTGCGAGCTATCAGGAAGTGCAGGATCATCTCGCCGAGGGTGCCAACCGCCTGGCCCTGGACGAGCAAACCCGCCAACGCCTGCTGGCCTCGCTGCACGCCGATGCGGCAGCCGCCCCACGGGAACGCCTGACGCCGCCGCGCAATCAGGAGCCACCTCGCGACTACGCCCCCAAAGCCCCGAACGCACCGGGCATGCTCGATGAGCATTACGGCCTGAAGAAGTAATCAGGTTTCGCGCGACACAAAAAAGCCCGCCCGATCTGTTGAGGATCGGGCGGGCTTTTTTACGCCTGGAGTTCAGTCAGGCTGTTACTGGTACTGCTGGGTCGGTTGCTGATACTGCTGACCCGGAATCGCCTTCAGGTTGACCTCGACCCGACGGTTCTGCGCCCGGCCATTGACGTCACCGTTGCTGGCAATCGGGTTATCCGGCCCGGCACCGCGAGCCGACAGGTTGGCACCGCTCACGCCCTGCGACGTCAGGTAAGTCGCCACGCTCTGGGCGCGACGCTGGGACAGGTCCATGTTGTGCTGGCGGCTGCCGGTGCTGTCGGTGTAGCCGACGATCTCGATCTGGTTCTGGCTGAACTCCTTGAGCGAGCCCGCCAGATTGTTCAGCGGCTGATAGAAACCCGACGCGATGTTCGCCGAATCGGTAGCGAAGGTGATGTTACCCGGCATGATCAGTTTGATCTGATCGCCCTGGCGCTGCACTTCCACCCCGGTGTTGGCCATGCTGGCGCGCAGCTTTTTCTCTTGCTGGTCGGCGTAATAACCGTAACCGGCGGCGGAAGCACCCACCACCGCAGCGCCAATCAGCGCGCCCTTGCCACGGTTATCGTGACTGATGGCGGCACCGGCCAAAGCACCGGCCAGAGCGCCGAGGCCACCGTATTTAGCGGTTTTGCTCATGCCCGTGGAACCACCGTCGGCCTGGCCCTGGTTGTCGTAAGGGTTAGGCGAGGCGCAGCCAGACAGCAAGGCCACAGCCGTAGCGACAATAATCAAACGCTGCTTGGTGAACATGAAGAGCTCCTGGTTTTTGCATTCTGTGGTGCAACGGACTAAGGCATTAAACCTTTGCGGGCGTTGGATCATTGCGGATGAAAATAATTCCGCCACGCCCCTCACAACGCTAGATATCACACCCGCACAAAAGGGTTCTCGCGCATTTCATCGCCCAGACGGGTGTCCGGACCATGCCCGGTCACCACCGTCGCCTCTTCGTCGAGGGTGTACAGCCGCTGCTTGATCGACCGCACGATGGTCGCCTGATCGCCACCCCACAAATCCGTGCGCCCTACCCCGCGACGAAACAACGTGTCACCGGCAATCAGCAGCTTAGCCTCTGAAAACCAAAAGCTCATGGAGCCCGGCGTATGACCCGGCGTGTGCAACGCCACGCCACAGCCGCAGGCCAGTTCTTCATCATCGGCCAACCAGCGATCCGGCGGTGGCACCGGCGTGTAGGGCACACCGAACATCTGGCACTGCATTTCCAGGTTGTCCCACAGAAATTGATCTTCTTTATGCAGGTGCAGGGTTGCGCCGGTTTTCTCCTTCAACTGACCGGAAGCCAGGAAGTGATCGAGGTGTGCATGGGTATGGATGATGCTGACCACCTTCAAGCCCAGCGCGTCGAGCCGCGCGAGGATCAGTTCGTGATTACCGCCCGGATCCACCACGATGGCCTTTTTGGTGATCGGATCGCCGATGATCGTGCAGTTGCACTGCAAAGGGCCGACGGGGAAGGTTTCGCGGATGAGGGCTGTATTCGGGGTTTGCATGGGTTTAATCCTGGTGCCAAGGCTGGGTACTGCGGTTATGATCCGCAAAATTGATAGGTTATCCTCGCGCCGCGCCTATTTGAAACAGGACGGCAGGAAGCCAATGCCTGGTTCAAACGACTCTTGAAGCGTTTTTTGTAACGCTCAGCCCAAAAGGATAATCCCATGCAAGAAGACTATCTCCTTCGTCAGGACATTAAAGGTATCGAAGCCTGGGCACAGGTCTGAACCATGCCTGAGATTCCGGAAGACTTCAGCTGTAAAACGGCCTGCGCGTTTGTGGCAGGACGCGAACACCTCAGAACTCAAACGCCTTGCCAGGACTATGCCGCGGCCAGAGAGTCCAACGAGGTGACCTGCATTTCATTGGCGGTTGGGGCTGGCTCCAGTTCCGAAATCGGCGCCCAAGTAGCGGTCACGGCCACCCTGGCCTTTGTCTGCAAAAACTTTGAAAGCCTCTGGCAAAACATGGACAAACACAACGCGAAGGCAGCCCAGCGCCTGGTTAATCGCTGCCTGGACGCGTTCAGACGCAAAGCTGCAAAGCTTGGCGGCGATATCAACGACCTGGCCTGTACCTTGTCGTTCGTCGCTTACTCACGAGGCCGCTACCTCGCAGGTCACTTGGGCGATGGCGTCATCGCAAGCGTTGATGCGGACGGACAACTTCAGGCCCTTTCTCATCCAGAAAATGGTGAGTCGGCCAATACCGCCCCGTTGCTGACTGACCATAAAGCGGCGTCGCGGCTCAGGTTGTACCGTGGGCAAATCGAAGCCACGACGGGCTTCGCGATCATGAGCGACGGCACCGCGCAAAGTCTCTATGACAAATCCAGTGGCGTCCCTGCCCCAGCGATCCAAAAGCTGCTGGAGTGGAATGCAACGTTGCCCAGAAAAAAAATGAGGGAAGTGTTGGGTGACAACTTGCAACAGTCCATTGCCAGTAAGACCGGAGATGACTGCTCCATCGGCTTACTGTCGATCCTGAAGCGCTCCATCGACGTGGGGCAGACATCCGGAGTAACTGTCTCAGAGGAGACATGACCGAAAACCTCTGATCGCAAGACCCAACTTGCTTCGGAGGTCTTCAAACGGCGATTACTGCAATACACCCAACTCTTTCGCCCTGGCGACCGCTTGCGTTCGCCGCTCCACCCCAAGCTTGCTGTTGATATGGCTGGCGTGAGTTTTTACAGTGTGCAGCGAAATAAACAGCTGATCGCTGATCTCTTGATTCGAACAACCTTGGGCGATCAGTCGCAGGACAGCCATTTCCCGCGTACTGAGTTGTTCCGCGGCGGCGGATGACTCCGCTGCGGGACGGGCTGCCACTGTCGGAAGATGCTCTGAAAGACTCTGTGAAACGGGCGTCGGCGCACCGAGTTGAAGTTGTCCACGCAGCCAGTCCGGATGTTCAGCCAACAACCTGTCAAACAGTTGTAGCACTCCACCGGCCGCAGTTTCCAGCGCCTGACTCAGGGCCTTGCGGGCCTCGGGTTCGCGTCCGCACCCCAGCAATAACGTCACTTTCTGAGTCAGTGCCATCACGCTGAGCAGCTGCCTGCCGGTTTGCTGCCCATGCTCAAGCAACGCGTTCAATCGTCCTTCGGCCAGCATCGGCTGTCCCTGAATGACCTCCAGCAAGGCTTGCTGCAACTCGATATGCAGCGGCAGTTGCGGATGGAACTCCGGAGGGGCTGCGGCGTGTTCGCCGTTGTAGGTCTGGCCCAAGCGAGCAAGCCAGGCTTCGGCCAGATCGGTACGCCCCTGCGCCAGCCAGAGTTCGCATTTGACCAGGGTGATCATCGCCAGGTAGTAGATCGGTGGCACGTCCCAGATGTGCATCAGGCGCTCGGCTTCGGCGAGTTCAGCGAAGGCTTTGGCGAATTCGCCGCTGATGCCCTCAAGCCTGGCGATCACGCAGTGGCCGATCAATACGCTGATATCACGACAGGCGCGTGCTTCATTCAAACCGGCTTGCAAGCGTGCCCGCGCAGCTTGGGGCTGCAAGCGCAGGGCCAGTAAAAAGCCTTCGTACAAAGTCAGTCGGGCGCGGACGGCATACAGCCGTTGCGGGGATAACCCTTGCAGGCGTTGCAGCCCCTGGCGCACCTCATCCTGCGCACGAAGGATTTCCCCTCGCGCTTGCAGCACGCGAGCGCGGTCGTAGTGGGCCAGCGCTTCGAACAACGGGTTGCCGACCCGTTGCGCCAACTCCAGAGATTCACGGTTCAACCCGCGGGCACGCCACAAGTCGCCGTCGGCAATGGCCAGGTTAGACAGGGTCGAGAGGCACATCAGGCGTTGCCCGTAGCGTTTGGCGGGCAGGCTCTCCTGCGCTTCGGTGCAATAGAGCAGCGTCAGCTCACGATTGCCGCGCCCGCGGGCGATGATCCCGCTCAGGGCCAGCCATTGCGCCAGCATGGATTTCTGCGCAGTGGCCGACGGGGCCGGCAGGAAGCGGCTCAAATGACTGGCCAGCTCCTCGGCGGCGTCCAGCTGACAGGCCAGCCCCAACGCCCAGCTGTACAGCACGATCAGCCGTGGCGTGCTGATCAGCAGGCTGTCGGGCAAGTCCATTTTCCAGCGCAGCAACATGCCGACGTTCTGTTCGGCCAACAGTTGTTCTTCGGAGAGGTTCTGCACCAGGTTCGCCGCGACGTCGAGGTGCCCGGCACGCAATGCCTGCTCAACCGCCTCGTCGAGCAGCCCCTGGGCATTGAACCAGCGACAGGCGCGCAGGTGCAGGCTGGCCGCCGGTACTATCGCTTGCGCGGTGGGCCGGGTGCGCAACAGGTCGGAAAACAAATGGTGGTAGCGATACCAGTGACCGTTTTCATCCAGTGGCACCAGGAACACCTGATGAGCCAGCAGAAAACGCAGGATCTCGGCACTGTCATGGGCTTCGCGAACGGCGTCGCACAGTTCGCTGCAAAAGCGTTCCTGAGGTGCTGTGTCGTAAAGGAATGACTGCACCTCGGCGGGCAGACAATCGATGACTTCTTCCAGCAGATAATCGCGGATCAGCCCTTCCCCGCCATGCAAGGCCTGCGGCATAGCACCCTGGGAGCCCGCTTCAGACGCTGCCAGCAGCCAGAAACGCAGTCCGGCGACCCAACCTTCGCTGCGCTGGATGAGGCTCTCCAGCGCTTCGCCGCGCAAGGAACTGCTGTGCCGATCAAGCAGGGTCAAGGCTTCATCGTGAGTCAGGCGCAAGTCCTGTTCATTCAACTCGAGGAGTTGCCGCGACAGCCGCAGGCGCGCCAGATGCCAGTCCGGTCGCTGCCGACTGGTGACCATGACCAGCAAACCGTCAGGCAGGTGATTGAGGAAAAATTGCAGGCAGCGATCGAGAACCGGGCCCTGTGCCAGATGGTAGTCATCCAGCACCAACAGCAGGGGCGTACTCGCAGACAGGTGCACGGCCAACTCATCGAGCAAACCGTCCAGCCATTCTTCAAAGGCAAACGGTTGATGCCGCTGGCGCATTTTCAGCAGGCCCAGGGACTTGCTGCCCAGTTGCGGAAAAAAGTCCTGGAGGCCTTCGAGCAACCGCTCGAGAAAACGTCCGGGATCGCTGTCTCGCGGACTCAACCCCAGCCACAGACTTTGCCAGTGAGCCGGCAAGCCCTGACAGAACTCCACCGCCAACGAACTCTTGCCAAACCCCGCCGGTGCGCTGACCAGCAACAGCCTGCCACCGAGGCCCGCACTCAGGCGCTCGCACAGACGAGGCCGCAGCACATGGCCGTCGGGCAACGGAGGCCGAAAAAAACGCCCGTCCAGTGCCGCGACGGCAACGCTTGCAGGGCCCGGGTGTGGGGACAGATCAGTCATGGCCGGCTCTTGTTTGAATGGCGGTTGGCGGCGTTGCAGATGTCCGCAGCCTAGCGGTAAACGAAGAGGGAATGAAGGTTATTGCTACAAATGGCTACAAAAAGACCGTAGGAGCATGGCTTGCCCGCGATTGCGGTTGACGCGGTGTATCGACAATCATGCGGTGGTGATACGGACGCCATCGCGAGCAAGCTCGGCTCCCACAAAAAAAACGCCCCGAACCAGTCGGGGCGTTTCTCGAGGATGCGGCCTCTGTTCAGGGCAGCTTAGCGAACACCATCCTGGCGCAGAGCGGCCGGAGTGAAGTCGCTGGTGGTGGCGGTGAAGCCGAAGTCATACGCCGATTTCTCTTCGTTCTTCATGCCCAGTGCCAGGTAGCGGCCCGATTGCAGGTCGTACAAGGTTTCCAGGGTGTACCACGGCACTTGAACGTTGTAGTAATTCTGAGAGTGAGCTTCCGCCACACGCCACAGTTGATTACGACCGTCGTAGTGGTCGATCACGGCCGCTTGCCAGGTGTCTTCGTCGATGTAGAAGTCACGCTTGGCATAGATGTGGCGCTGACCTTCCTTCAAGGTAGCCACCACATGCCAGACCCGACGCAGCTCGTAACGAGCCAGGTCCTGGTTGATGTGACCGGCCTTGATGATGTCGTCGTACTTGAGTTGCGGCGAGTCGAGTTTGTAGGCGTCGGAGGCGATGTACATCTCTTTCTTGCCTTCGAGCTTCCAGTCGTAACGATCCGGTGCACCGTTGTACATGTCCAGGTTGTCGGAGGTACGCAGGCCATCGGCTGCGGTACCCGGCCCGTCATAGGACACTTGTGGTGCGCGACGCACACGACGCTGACCGGCGTTGTAGACCCACGCCGAACGCGGCTCTTTCACCTGGTCGAGGGTTTCGTGCACCAGCAGCACACCACCGGCCAGACGTGCCGGCGCGGTCACTTTCTGCTTGAAGTAGAACAGGATGTTGCCCGGGTTCGCCGGATCGTAATCCTTCATCTTGTCGCGGAACACGAACTGGTCCTGGAAGTACACCAGGCTGTATGAGCCGTTCGGCTGCGGCGTGGCCTGGGTCACCAGACGGGTCACGCTGCCACCGCGATAGCGGGTGATGTGGTTCCAGATGACTTCGACGCCGGTCTTCGGAATCGGGAATGGGATTGCGGTTTCGAAGTTCTCCAGACCGTTGCCGCCGGACACCAGGTTAGTGGCGGTGGCGTTTTTCTTGATGGAGGCAAACACGGCATCCGGCACGGTCGCGCCGCGATGGGACGGGTAGACCGGCATCTTGAAGGTTTCCGGGTAGCGCTTGAACATCGCGTACTGGCCCGGTGCGAGTTTGTCCTTGTACTGGTCAACGTTCTGCGCCGTGATGGTGAACAGTGGTTTTTCACTGGCAAACGGGTCGGACAGGAAACCTTTGCTGTCGGCGGTGCCGGCATTTTTCGCCATCGGCTTCCAGGCCGGGATCGATCCGTCAGCGTTGCCCGCCATCTCCGCGCCCATCGGGGTCAGGCTCTTGCCCAGTTTGTCCGCTTCGGCCGCAGGGACCGCCGCCATGACGCCGGTCGCCAGCAGCGAAAGCCCCAGAACACCGACGTGGAACAGACTCTTTGTTATTTTCATAGGTGTGTTCGTCCTGATAATGCAGTGCTTAGAAGTTCACGCCGAAGCTGAGCGCAACGAAGTCGCGGTCATCGACGGTGGTGTACTTGCCATCAAAGAAGTTGGTGTAAGCCAGGCTCGCGGTGTAGGTGTTCTGGTACTCGGCATCGACGCCCAGGCTCACCGCTTTACGACCTTCCTCGAAGTTGCCGCCAGGGCCAGGCGAGTAGCCTTCCACGTCATGAGACCAGGCCACGTTCGGCTTGAGGTTCACACCGGCGAATACGTCGTTGTATTCCCAGATGGCACGACCGCGGTAACCCCAGGAGTTTGCAGTGGTGAACCCGTCGTTTTCGCAGTAGCGACTCACGTTGTTTTGCGGTCCGCCTGCCAGGGTGCCAGTGTTCAATGTCTGGCACTGACCACCTGGCAATGGACCAGGGCCGTAGCTCGGGTCACGGCCGTAACGCGCTTTGTTAGTGCTTTCCAGACCACCAACGTGAGTAAAGCCGACCTCGCCCACCAGGGTCAGTCGCTCGGCGCCCATCACCTGGTCGAAGAAGTGAGTGAGGGTCGTCTGGAGCTGGGTCACTTCCTTGCGGCGGTAGCCTTTTTGATCCTCCCCTGGCGTACCCTGGAGCACGGAAACGTTAGGGTTCAGAGGTGTCAGACCGGAAAAGAGAATGTCGGTGGTGTTGAGCTGAACCGGAGCATTCGGCCGGTAGCTGACTTCACCACTCCACGCAGTACCTGTCGGTAACGTGGTAGAGAAGCTCAAGCCATACAGGCGAATATCTTCAGGGTACTCGACGTAGTAGCTGGAGTTACCGGCCACATTCAATGGCAACAAGGTCGGTGCCAGGTTACGCGCGACAGCGAGAGGAACACCCCTGGCCACCAGCGAGCCCACCAGGCCCGCCGCGCTGTAAGCGCTCGCCGGAGCACCTTGGCCGCTGAAAATCGGCGCACGGCTGTGGTAGTTCATGAAGTAGGCGCCGAACTCGGTGTCCAGCGGATCGAACATGTATTTGAAGGACACGCCAAATTGACCGCTGTCACGGGCATCGCGATCCGGACCGCGACGAACGATGACGCCTTCATCCGGGTCACCCCAGGTCACGCCCCTGGCAGCCAGGGTGTTGATGCTGGCGTTACGCAACGAAGCCGGCAGCCCCGCAGCCGCCAGTGCGCTGTTGAGCCCGTTACGGGTGCGCAGTACGGCCAGGTTGTTGTCGCAGCCATCCGAAATCACGTCCGGTTGCGAGAAGAAGGTGCCGCAGTTGTCGGTAACGGTCTGGTCCCATTCGAGCTGGTAGAAGGCTTCGGTCGAGAGGTTCTCGGTGAGGCTCTGGGACACGTAGAACATGTTGACCGGGATCAGGCCTTCCTTGATCTCGGCACCTGGACGACGGAACGCGGACACGTCGATAGGGTTGATCGAGTTGATACCGCCACCGATGAAAGTACTTTCACCCCAACTCACTACTTGCTTGCCCAGACGCACGGAGCCCGGCTGATCGGCAACGGAGTAGTTGTGGTAGACGAAGGCGTCGAGGATCTGGCCGCCGGAGGACTTGGCGCCTTCCTTGCGGTTGCTGTCGCTGATGTCCTTGAACGGACGACTTTCGTCCTTGAGTTCAAAGTCGTACCAGTATTTGCCACGGACGAAAACGCCGGTATCGCCATATTTCAATTCAAGGTCATGGATGCCCTTGAAGATCTTGGAGAACGTTTCGCCGCTCTTGAAGTTCAGGTGACCGTCGTCGGAAGTCTGGGACAGGCCGCGGCCGCCGTTGTTGACGCCGATGAGGTTCTTGTTGGCGCTTTCAGTCGACCAACTGGCACCGATCGACAGGGACGAGTCGAACTGACCTTCGATTTCACCAACGTTGAAACTGACGCCGAATGCTGGCCCGGCGAGCGTAGAGGCAAGACTGACCGCCAGGGGCAGTTTTGCCCGGCGCCAGAACTGGTTTACTGATGTCATCGACGCTACTCCATGTGCATTATTGTTATGGCAGTGAGCACTTCTAAAAACGCTGTGGATGACTGGGAGCCAAGGTGTCCCTAAGTCATGCCAAAGTTGCATCGCCCCGGTTTGTGCGTTTGCTCCGTTCTTAAAAATCCTTGAGCGGACTATAGCCAGCAGGTAGTACTGCTTGATCCCTCTAAAGTGTGATTTGCAGCTGCCAACCACTCTGGAACAGTCCTTTGCCAAGCCGACACCCGTCGGCACGGCAAGGATGGCTGAAATTTCAGATTTGACAAGCCAAGCGCTTGCTTGGTGGGGCTGGCGTGCCCTTTTGGGCACGCCAGGTGACGCTTAAAGCGTCGAGAGGAAGGTGCTGTTGTTGGCTTGCCATTCGGTGATGTCGACGCGAATACGCTTCTTGTCGAGTTTGCCGACACTGGTCTTGGGAATTTCAGTAACAAGGGCGATCTGGCTCGGGATGGCCCACTTGCTCAGGTGCCCCAGTTCCACGAACGGCTTGAGGTGTTCCTTCAGTTCTTTGGCCCCGATCTCATGGCCTTCGCGGACCACCAGCAGTGCGAACGGACGTTCGCCCCACTGCGGATCGGCGATGCCCACAACTGCTACTTCGCGTACCGCAGGGTGACGGCTGATCAAGTCTTCAAGGTCCAGGGAGGAGATCCACTCGCCGCCGGTCTTGATCACGTCTTTGATCCGGTCGCGAATGTCGATCACACCCATGCTGTCCAGGGTCGCAACATCACCGGTGTGCAGCCAGCCCCCGGCCCAGAGCTCGGCGCCCTTTTGCGGTTCGTTGAAATAGCCCTCGGTGAGCCACGGTGCACGCAGCACCAGTTCGCCCTGGGTCTCGCCATCGGCGGGCAGGAAGTTGCCGTCGGTGTCGACGATCGCCGCCTCCACCAATGGCCCCGGCACACCGGCCTTGATCCGGTACGTGGTGCGTTCGTCTTCGGTGCCGGCCATCAGCTCATCGTTGAGGTGTGCACACGACACCAACGGCCCGGTTTCCGACATGCCGTAAGCGGCGGTCAGTTGAATGCCCTTGGCCTTGGCCGCGTCGTAAAGCGCACGGTTCAGCGCACTGCCGCCGATGACGATTTTCCAGCCACCGAAATCCGTGCCTTGCGCCGCTTTGGAATTGAGGACCATTTGCAGGATGGTCGGCACGCAATGGGAAAAGGTGACCTTCTCCTTGCGCCACAGCTCCACCAGGTACTCAGGGTCATAGCGACCGGGATAGACCTGTTTGAGCCCGAGCATGGTCGCCACATACGGCAGGCCCCAGGCGTGCACATGGAACATCGGGGTGATCGGCATGTAAACATCGTTGGTGCCCAGCAACCGCACGCTGTCGATAGCGCCCATGATGGTCGACACACCCATGGTGTGCAGCACCAATTGCCGATGGGTGAAGTACACACCCTTGGGATTACCGGTGGTGCCGGTGGTGTAGAACGTGGTCGCGACCGAGTTTTCGTCGAAATCCTGGAAGTCGTACTGAGTGCTCGCCGCCGCCAGCAACTGCTCATACTCGCCGATGAGGTTCGGCAGGTCGGCGGTTTTCTCTGGCAGGTCGGTCAGCAGCAGGGTTTTCTCCACCGTGGTCAGGTGTCCGGCAATCGCCTGGTACAACCCGACGAACTCGCTGTTGACCAGCACAAAGCGGTCCTCGGCGTGGTTCATGGTGTAGAGAATCTGTTCCGGCGACAGGCGCACGTTAATGGTGTGGATCACCGCGCCGATCATCGGGATGGCGAACATGCATTCCAGATAACGATGGCTGTCCCAGTCCATCACCGCCACGGTATCCCCGGCCTTGACGCCGGCCGCCGTCAGCACGTTGGCCAGCCTCGCGACCCGTTCGATCAGGGTCGGATAGCTGTAGCGCAACTGGTCGCGGTAAATGATCTCGCGGGTTTTTTCATAACGAGCGCCGGACATCAGCAGCCGTTTAATCAGCAGCGGATACTGGTAAGCCCCTTCGGCTGGAGGGATAACGCGAGTCTGCAACATAAGAGTCCCTTTTCTGACTGCACGGTCGTGGCTGAAAGTAAGCACTTTAGTGCGCTTGGACGCCAGCCAAATCAGCCAAAGGAATGATTTGCAAAGTCGTGCAAATGCTAGCGTTGCGCCAGCACCTGCTGGTATTTCTTATCCATGACGCGTAGCGCGATCAATGCATCTCGGTAAACGCGAGTTTCACGCCGATGGCGATCAGTACCGCGCCCATCGTCCGATCGAACCAGTGGCCCATCCGGGCAAAACCTGCGCGCACGCGCTGCTGGCTGAACAGCATCGCCACCAGGCAGAACCACACAGCGGTGGCCACCGCGAGGTAGATGCCGTAGCCCGCCTGTACCGCCAGCGGCGTGTGCGGATTGATCACCACGGTGAACAGCGAAAGGAAGAACAGCGTCGCTTTCGGGTTCAGGCCGTTGGTCACGAAACCCGAAGTGAAGGCGCCGCGAGCAGTGCGCTCGCCCGCTTCCTTGTGCAGATCGTCAGCCGCAGGTTGGGCCGGCCGTGCTCGCAGGGCCTTGAAGCCGATGTACAGCAGGTATGCGGCGGCCGCCCATTTCAGGGCATTAAACAACACGATCGACTGGGACACGATCAGGCCAATGCCGAGCAACGAATAGCCGACGTGCAGGAAAATCGCCGTGCCGACACCCAGCGCCGTCCAGGTGCCAGCGCGACGACCATGGGTCACGCTCTCACGCACCACCACGGCAAAGTCCGGGCCGGGGCTGGCCACGGCCAGCAAGTGAATCAGGGCAACGGTCAAAAACTCTGTCCAGTACATGGGGGATCCTTTTGGCCAAGCGTAACTGTTTGTTTCATCTGGTAGGCTCGGCAGATTACGCCTTCAGTTCATTGCACAAAAGGTACAGTTGATGACGAACACTCTCCGCGCCGTTTTTCTCGACCACCCGTCCCTGGACCTGGGCGACCTCGACCTCAGCCCGCTGCAAGAGTGTTTCAGCGACTTACAGCTTTTCGCCCAGACCACGCCGGACCAGGTGATCGAACGCCTCAAGGGCGCCACCGTTGCCATCAGCAACAAAATCCTGATCGACGCCGCCGCCATCGCTGCCAGCCCCGAGCTGAAGCTGATTCTGATCACCGCCACCGGCACCAACAACGTCGACCTTGCCGCCGCCCGCGCCCACGGTATTACCGTCTGCAATTGCCAGGGTTACGGCACGCCGTCGGTGGCGCAGCACACGATCATGTTGCTGCTCAACCTGGCAACGCGCCTGGCCGATTATCAAAAGGCTGTCGGCGAAGGTCGCTGGCAGCAGGCGAAACAGTTCTGCCTGCTGGATTACCCGATTGTCGAACTGGAAGGCAAAACCCTCGGCCTGCTCGGTCACGGCGAACTGGGCGGCGCGGTCGCACGACTGGCCGAAGCCTTTGGCATGCGCGTATTGCTCGGTCAAATTCCTGGGCGCCCTGCCCGGCCGGATCGTTTGCCACTGGATGAGCTGCTGCCGCAGATCGACGCGCTGACCCTGCATTGCCCGCTCAACGAACACACCCGCCACTTCATAGGAGCCCGTGAACTGGCCTCGATGAAACCCGGTGCGTTCGTGATCAATACCGCACGCGGTGGCTTGATCGACGAACAGGCGCTGGCCGATGCCTTGCGCAACGGTCACCTGGGTGGCGCGGCCACCGACGTGTTGAGCGTCGAGCCACCGACCGCTGGCAATCCGCTGCTGGCCCATGACATTCCACGGTTGATTGTCACCCCGCACAACGCCTGGGGCAGTCGCGAGGCACGCCAGCGGATCGTGGGCCAGTTGACCGAAAACGCGCAGGGATACTTCAGCGGTAAAGCACTGCGGGTCGTCAGTTGATAGACTGCGGCACTTTTTTTCACAGGAGCAGAGTATGGATCCGCGCAGTGAAGTACTGCTTCGTCAGGCCGAGTTATTCCAGGGTTCGGTGCTGCTGGCCGGTTTGCCCGCCGATGACCTGCTAGGCCGCCTGCCCGACGCTCATGGCTGGTGCTGGCATGCCGGCGATCAAGCAGCGCTGGATGCCCGCTTTGCCGAGCGCAGCCATTTCGGTGTGAATGCACCGGAGCGCGCGTTCGACACCGCCGTGGTGTTTCTGCCCAAGTCCAAGGACCTGACCGACTACATCCTCAACGCCCTCGCCTCCAGACTGGCCGGTCGTGAACTGTATCTGGTGGGTGAGAAACGCAGCGGCATCGAAGGCGCGGCCAAGCAACTGAACCCCTTCGGTAAACCGCGCAAGCTCGACAGCGCGCGGCATTGCCAGCTGTGGCAGGTCACCGTGGCCACTGCGCCAGAAGCCAAGTCGCTGGAAAGCCTGGCCCAGACTTATGAGTTGCCGCTGGCCGAAGGTCCGCTAAAAGTCATCAGTCTGCCGGGCGTGTTCAGCCACGGTCGGCTGGATCGCGGCAGCGCGCTGTTGCTGGAGCATCTGGACAAATTGCCGAGCGGCCATTTGCTGGACTTCGGTTGCGGCGCCGGTGTGTTGGGAGCAGCGGTGAAACGTCGTTATCCACACAACCAGGTCACCTTGCTTGATGTGGATGCGTTTGCGGCTGCCAGTAGTCGCCTGACATTGGCTGCCAACGGTCTGGAAGCTGATGTGATTACCGGTGACGGTATCGACGCAGCACCGATGGGCTTGAGTGCGATTTTGAGCAACCCACCGTTCCATGTCGGGGTTCACACTGACTACTTCGCTACCGAGAACTTGCTGCGAAAAGCAGCAAAACATCTGAAAAACGGTGGCGAACTGCGTTTGGTAGCCAACAGCTTCCTGAAGTATCAACCGCTGATCGAAGAGCACCTCGGCGTGTGCGCAATCAAGGCTGAGGGACAGGGTTTCAGAATCTATCGGGCCAAACGCGGCTGATAAATAAGTGCTTGCCTAACGGATTTTGCCTAGGCAGAATCCGCTCCGTCCTAGGGGAGTAGTCTCCCACGAGCGCCATGCTCGTCCGGCATACGTCAACATACTTGGTCAACAGACCATGGCGTATGCGACCCAAGCGTCCGCATCAGACGGATCGCAGGGTTTGACAAGACCTATGACACGAACACCTTACCCGGGGCGGGAAGGCTGTACGTGTCATAGCCGTGTCGACCCGCCCCTTAGGAAAACCCTGATGCTGGATTCACTTCTCGTTCCCACCGCAATCGTTGCCTTGGCCGAAATCGGCGACAAGACGCAACTGCTCGCGCTCATTCTCGCCGCTCGCTTTCGCAAACCCTGGCCGATCATCGCCGGCATCGTCGCTGCAACCCTGGCCAACCACGCGGCAGCCGGTGCGGTAGGCGCCTGGGTCGGTAGTTTCTTCTCGAATGCGACGCTGCACTGGATCCTCGCCGCGAGCTTCGCCGCGACGGCATTGTGGACCCTGGTGCCGGACAAGATGGACGATGACGAAGCCAGCACCGCCCGCAAGTTCGGACCGTTCCTGACCACGCTGATCGCGTTTTTCCTTGCGGAGATGGGCGACAAGACTCAAGTCGCCACCGTGATGCTCGCCGCGCAATACCCGGAACTGTGGCTGGTGATCATCGGCACCACCGTCGGGATGTTGATTGCCAACGTGCCAGTGGTTTTGGCGGGTAATTTTGCGGCGGATAAATTGCCGTTGACGTTAATTCGTCGCCTGGCGGCGTCGGCATTCTTCATCCTCGCCATTGTCGCGGTGTACAAGGCGATGCAGAGCAGCGGTTGGGTGTAACTCGGGACACTGATCGTTCCCACGCGGACGGTTCGACGCCTCGACGTGGGAACGATCATTGGCTCAGGATTTCCTGGCTTTCTCGTACAACGGCATGACTTTCGGGATCGCCGCCTGCAACGAAGCAATACGACTGGCCGACGCCGGGTGAGTGCTCAAGAATTCTGGCGGCGCGCCATTCGAGGCTTTGCTCATCTTGTTCCACAGGGTGATCGCCGCGTTCGGGTTGTAACCGGCGCGGGCCGCCAGTTCGAGACCGATCAGGTCCGCCTCGTTTTCATTGCCGCGACTGTTGGGCAAGGTCATGCCGTATTTCGCCACGGTGTCCGCCAGCGCGAGGCTGCCCTGACCCAGACCGAACAAGGCACCGGCGCCCTGCTTGGCCATTTCGATGCCGTAAGCCTTGGACATCGCTTCACGACCGTGCTCACGCAAGGCGTGAGCGATTTCATGGCCGATGATGGCGGCGATCTCGTCATCGGTGAGTTGCAGAGTGTCGATCAACCCGCTGTAGAAAATGATCTTACCGCCAGGCCCGCAGGAGGCATTCAGCTCGTCGCTCTTGATCAGGTTGACTTCCCAATTCCACTGGGCCGAATCCGGGCGGAAAATCGGCGCCTGTGCAATCAGGCGGTCGGAAATGATCTGGACACGTTTGGCCTCGTTACTGGTCTTGTCCAGCACGCCTTTGGTGTTCGCCTCGCCGATAGTCTTTTGATAGGACTGGGCGTACATCTGGTTGACCTCGTCAGTCGACAGCATGCTGAACATGTACTGTTTACGCTCAACGCCCACCGCGCCACCGCTGGTGGTGTTGACCGACTGACAACCGGCGAGCAGCAAACCTGCGCTCAGCACACACAAAACCAATGTCTTGTTCATCAAAAAACCCCCTGAAAACATGCCGCGTATCCTAGGCATGGAATTGTATCGACGCCAGATACAACAGAGGTGTAGACGCACATTTCAGACAAAGCTCTCATGGACGTAGGAAAAAATTCACATAACGGTGCCCACCGCGGTCGATAACGGCCCGCAATGATTCGTTTGCGACATCAAACCCTCCAAAACAGCCAATTCGCCAACCTCCGCTCATGGCCATCGACACCCCTGCCGATACAGCACCGCAGACGTCCTCTTGCGTGCGGAGCACCCATGAAATTCAAGTCGATCCAGTTTTCCGTGGCGGCCCTCGCCGGCGCCATCGTTCTTAGTGTCGTGGCAGCCCTGGTGCTGTATGCGCTGTTTTCCGGCGCACGGACACAAGACATGGTCCAGCAGCGGACCCAGGCACAATTCGAGCAAGTCATCGAACAACGCCTGACGTCACTGGCGCAAACCCAGGTCAGCCAGATCCAGCGCGAGCTCGAAGCGCCACTGCTGATTGCCGGCGGACTGGTGCGAGTCAACGCATTGATCGGCACACCGGGCGCCGATGGCCAGCCACAATTGAACCTGAGCCGCGAGCAATTGATCAGCCTGATCAAGGAAAACGTCGTCAAGAACCCGAAAATTCTCGGCACCTACATCGGCTGGGAAAAAAACGCCCTCGATCACAACGACGCGGCCTACGTCGACACCCAGGTTGCCGGCATCGACGCCAGCAACGGCCGCTTCCTGCCGTGGTGGTTCCGCAACGAAGACGGCAGCCTGGGCCTGGACAAACTGGTGGACGTCGACGACCAGAAAACCCTGTCCACCGGCGTACGCGCCAGCGAGTACTACCTGTGCTCGAAAGAAACCAAAAAATCCTGCGTGATCGATCCGGCGCCCTACAAGGTCGGCGACAAGATCGTCATGCTCGCCTCCTTTATAGAACCGATCATGCTCAACGGGGCCTTCCAGGGCATCGTCGGCGCCGACCTCTCGGTGAACTTCATCCAGGAAATGCTCCTCGGCGCGAATCAGAAGTTGTATAGCGGCGCTGGTG
This sequence comes from Pseudomonas sp. Irchel s3h14, assembly GCF_900187425.1. GTDB lineage: Bacteria > Pseudomonadota > Gammaproteobacteria > Pseudomonadales > Pseudomonadaceae > Aquipseudomonas. Next base: position 68,623 of record NZ_FYDJ01000012.1, on the reverse strand, counting down.
AAATGGCCCTGATTGGCGGCAACAGTCGGATCGTTGCCTACACCAAGGACCCGAGCAAATTCGGCGAGAAGGTCAGCGACATCCTCGACAGCCAGCAGATCGCCAACATGGCCAATCTCAAGCGCGGCGAAGTCACCTATACCGTCGACAAGGCCCAGGGCCGGATCGAGTTGTACCTGCCGTTCGGCATCGGCCAGACCGACGCTCGCTGGACCCTCATGCTGCAACTGCCGTTGAACGCGGTGATGGCCGACCTGCAAAAGCTTCAGGGCGATCTGGATGCTCAGCGCAAGTCCGACACCTTCGGCATGGCCATGGTCGGTTTGTTGATTGCCGGTATCGGCTTGCTGGTGATCTGGCTGGTGGGCCACGGCATTGCCCGGCCGCTGAAGCAGATGGTCGCGATGCTCGACGACATCGCTCAGGGCGAAGGCGACCTGACTCGCCGCCTGACCAGCGACCGCGCCGACGAACTGGGCTCTATCGCTAAAGGCTTCAACACCTTCCTGGCCAAGTTGCAGGTGATGATCACCCAGGTGGTGACTTCGGTGCAGAGCGTCAGCGATTCATCGGAACACACTGCCGATATCGCCATCCGCACCAACATCGGTGTGCACAAGCAAATGGCCGAGATTGATCAAGTCGCCACTGCGGTGCATGAAATGACAGCGACCGCCCAGGACGTGGCGCGCAACGCGACCCAGGCTGCGCAAGCCGCCAGCCATGCCGATCAGGCAGCGGCGCAAGGCATGCAAATCGTCCGCGATACGTCGAACTCGATTGGCGTGCTGGCGATAGAAATCGGTAAGGCTGTCGGCGTGGTGCAGACCTTGGCCAAGGACAGCGAGAACATCAATGCGATCCTGACAGCGATTCGCGGGATCGCCGAACAGACCAACCTGCTGGCCTTGAACGCGGCCATCGAAGCGGCCCGCGCTGGCGAACAAGGACGTGGTTTTGCGGTGGTAGCCGATGAAGTGCGCAACCTGGCGCAGAAGACTCAGAAAGCCACTGAAGAAATTCAGACCATGATTCAGCAGCTGCAACAAGGCACGCGCGATGTGGTGCGGGTGATGGAGGACAGTCAGAACCGTACCGACGAAAGCGTGCAGCACGCGGCGAAAGCGGCCGAGGCACTGGAGACGATTACTCAGGCGGTGTCGGTGATCAACGACATGAACACCCAGATTGCCAGTGCGGCAGAGGAACAGAGTGCGGTGGCAGACGACATTAATCGGAACGTGATCAACATCGGGCAAGTGGCCAATGAAGTGGCGGGCGGAGCGGATGAGTCGAGTGCGGCGAGTGCGGACCTGACCAAGTTGGCTGAACAGCAGCGGCGGTTGATCAATCAGTTCAAGGTTTAAAAATAGCTTGATCGTTCCCACGCTCTGCGTGGGAATGAATCCCGTGACGCTCTGCGTCACAGTGGACGCGGAGCGTCCATGGCGGCATTCCCACGCAGAGCGTGGGAACGATCATTTCGAGGTTAGCCGGGGGTAATACACTCCGGCCCATTGAGCTTCGGATCATTCACCAGATTCGCCAACACCCGCTCGCGCAACGCCGCGGGTTCACTGGCGAGCAATGCCTGCAAGGCATGCAACGGAGTCTCTGGATTGAGCCACGCCTCCTGCCCCGCCGCATCGAGAATCAATGGCCGGCGCTGACTCGCCGCCGGCTGCGTGATCACCGCCGTGCTCAGCCACACCTGCTCTTGCACCGGATACGCTTCCCAGATCGCAGCAAAAAACAGCGTCGAGCCCTCCCCCGGTGTCAGCCAATACGGACGCTTGCGGGTCGTGCCGCGCCATTCGTAAAAACCGTTGGCCGGCAGCAGGCAACGGCGTTCGCGCAGGGCCTGGCGAAACATCGGTTGTTCGGCAACGGTTTCGGCCCGGGCATGAGCTGGCGTGCGAGACAAATCGGTCAGCCATGGCGGCGTCAACCCCCAACGCGCACGGGCCAACTCGCGCTGACCGTCAACACCCGCGCGCAGCATCAACACCGAATCGTTGGGAGAAATATTCCACTGGGCCTGCTGATCGGCGGGGAAGCCAGGCAGGGCCGCGAAGGCGGGGTTCCAGCGAAACAGGGCATAACGTCCACACATGGGGCAACACGACTCTTGATAAAACGAACACCAGCCTAACAGACCAGCGTGCCGGGAAAACTTTCCGGTTCATCGCCGGGCAGTGGCAGCGCGGCATTGTACGCGCTGATTAACTCCCGGGCGTACTCGGCCTCGTCGTTATCGACTGACAGGCCCAGCAGGCCAAAGATCGGCAATTCGCCGCTGCCACCGAGTAAATCGCGGCCCACCAAATGGGCCTCAATGCCCTCGCTGGCCAACATGCTTTGCAGCAACTCACCTTCCATGAGGTTTTCCGGCTCGTAGATTCGCTGCATGGGGTGCCCCTTTCATTCGTTTTCGCTGTGAACTTCGAGCAACCATTCCTGACCGTCAGTCTGCAGAACAAACGTGATGGGGCGACAACACACCGGACAGTCTTCGATATAGGTCTGATCGCCACCGGACAAGTCCAGAACAGCCTCAGCCTCTTCACCACAATACGGACATTCGTAGCGCTCGGTTTCCAGCATCGCGGTCTCCCAGGTGACTTGTGCGTATAATCGCCGGTCTATTTGCAGGGCTATTTTTGTCTGGCTAACTTTTCAGACCGTACCCCGTTGGATTTCGATCAAAACCTTTACTTACCCTAGCCGTTTCTAACAAGAGAGCATGATGGGCGAATTCGATGCCATCCGACCTTACAATGACAGCGAAGTCCCGGCAGTGCTGGACCGGCTGCTCGGCGACAAGGCGTTTCTAGATATCCTCATCCACTTCCGCTTCCCGCGTTTTGCCGGTGCTTTCGGCTGGATGCTCAAACCTCTTATAGCTCATCGGCTGCGCCGTGAGTTCGCCGGCGTTACATCGGTGGCCACGTTGCAGGACAAAGTCGAGATGTACGTCGACCACACCATCGAACGAGCCACGGACGGTGTGACGTACACCGGCGTCGAGCAGTTCAAGTCCGGCAGCGCTTACCTGTTCATCGCCAACCATCGCGACATCGTAATGGACCCGGCCTTCGTCAACTACGCCGTGTACCACGCCGGCCTGCCGACACCGCGCATCGCGATCGGCGACAACCTGCTGCAAAAGCCCTTCGTCAGCGATCTGATGCGCCTGAACAAGAGCTTCATCGTGCACCGTTCGATCGCCGGTCGACGCGAGAAGATGGCGGCGTACCAGTTGCTGTCGGCCTATATCAACCACTCGATCCGCAAGGATTGCGCCTCGATCTGGATCGCCCAGGCCGAAGGCCGGGCCAAAGACGGCGACGACCGCACTGAGTCGGCCATCCTCAAGATGTTCCACATGAGCCGCAAGGACGAGCCGTTTGGCGAAGTCATTCAGTCGTTGAACCTCACCCCGGTGTCGATCAGCTATGAATACGACCCGTGCGATCAAGCCAAGGCTCGCGAGCTGTTCATCCGCGCCACCACCGGCAGCTACACCAAAGTGCCGGGCGAGGACGATGTAAGCATTGCCAAGGGCATCACCGGCTACAAGGGCCGCGTGCATGTGAACTTCGCCTCGCCGATCACCGAGCTGTTCGATGACACCAAGCAATTGGCGATCGAGATGGACCGGCAGATCCTCGGCGGCTACCGCCTGTTCCCGGTGCACTACCTGGCCTACGCCCAGTGGAAAGATGCCGACCCGCAATTGCAGGTGCCGAAAGCCGCTGAGGTGTTTGCGGCCGACGAACTGGCCAAGGCTCAGGAGCAATGGCAACAGCGTCTGGACGCGTGCCCTGAGGAGCATCGTCCGTTCATGGTCCTGCAATACGCGACGCCGGTGCGCAATCAGTACCGTGTGAAAGCAGGTTTGCCGCTGTAAGGTTTTTGGCTGGATACGACAACGGCGCCCTCGGGCGCCGTTTTCATTGCTGCGTACTTTGCTGTCAGAAGCGTGTGCTGATCCACGACACCAGCAGCGCCAATCCCAGGCAGGCAAAACCGAATCCATAGAAAAACCGGTTCATGCGCAAGGTCGCGCCATCCAGCATCAACGTCGGTTCATCGATACGACGGCTCTGGCTTTGCGCTTGGAGAATGGCCAACGCGCGCTGTTCGCGACGACGAGTGGCATGCAGCAACCAGCCGCCCGGAAAGGCAAACAACAAGGCCAACAGGTTGATCAACTTGGCGGGATGGTTGGTAAACAGCGAAATCAAATGCAACGACATCACGAACCTCGGCAAAACAGGTGTGGCAGACGCCGAACCGACGACCGCGGCGCGGATTCTACCGAAAGCCTCGCTTCGTGCCCTTGCTTTCCGACAAGTAACGAACCATTTGACCGATTCCTGTCCTGTGTCACGGCGCCGTCATCTGAATACGCCAGTCTGGCGCCCCTCGAAACCGACATGGAAACCGTCATGCTGCACGCCGAAAACCAGGATCGCCTCTACCTCATTGCCCAAAGCGACGAACAACAAAACCTCGTTGGCAGCCTCGCCTTCAACGTCCAGGACCGCCACTGGCTGGTGTATTGCGCATTGGGTGGGCATCAGCATGCGGATTTGCCGGAGACGGATTTGCTGACGGGCGTGAGTGTGCTGGACTTCTACTCCGAAGCCGCCTGACACCGCGGATCCCTTGTGGGAGCGGGCTTGCTCGCGAAGTCGGTGTGTCAGCTGCATTGATGTTGACTGACACACCGCCTTCGCGAGCAAGCCCGCTCCCACAGTTGTTCAGTGCAGGTCCGTGGGAAATCGACAGGCATGAAAAAGCCCGGGGCCATTGCTGGCACCGGGCTTTTTTGAATCCAGCGAATGTTTATTCGCCGAGAACCTGACCAATCGTCGGATCCTTGAACAGACGCGTCAACGCATCACTCAGCACATCACTGACCAACTTGGTGTTGGTTTCCTGATTCGGCGCCATACCAAAACGTTGATCCAGGGACGCACCGTAACGACCGCTGTAACGACGATTGGCATTCTGCACATCGGAGCGGAACGTCGCGCCGATGGTCGCTTCGGTCACGTACATGCCTTCTTTAGGCGACTGATACTTCAGCTCGGCCAGGGTCACGGTTATTTGCGGTGCATTCGGTGCATTTTTGGTTGGCGTAAAACCCAGCAACCGCACGGCCGCTTCGGCCTGAGCCTGCAACTTCGGCAGAATCTGCGCGCCCTGCACGGTGATCGCGCTGGTCTCAGGGTACAGGCCACCACGGGTGCCCAACGTCGGCGACGGACGACCGTCCACCACACGCACCACCACCGGTTGACCATGACCGACCGGTGCCAGCTGAGCCGTCAGCTTGGGTTCCGGGTTCAGTTGTTGCGGGCTGTGGGCGCAGCCGACCAGCGTCAAGCTGGTCACAGTGATCAAACCGAACAACAGGCGTTGCAACATGCTCTTCTCTCCAGAATCAGGCACAAACAGGCCCGCAGTATAGCGGTGGGCCACTGCGGGTAACTAGCACCTCACAGTGATTACTGAAATCTCTGACAAACCCTTCAGACCGCGGTTCCTGTCACAGAGATGTCACCGCCCATACACTTGCTCGTCACGGCTCGCTGGCAACCTTCACAGCAGTCACCCCACACGGTACTTCGCCATGCGCTATCTCATCTCGCTGTTCACCCCACGCCCTCTGCATCGCTGCTTCGCCCTGCTCGACCGCAACGGCCATTGCCAGGCATTCAAACAGTGCAGCCTCCAGCCGATGGGTGATGACTGGGTCGAAATCGAAGAAATCCGTCTCAACTGGTTACACCATCCCCTACCCCCTAGCGCCCGTGTCAGCCAGCGCCAGCCACGTGCACGGGCTCAGCAACTGTTGACCACCTGACCGAACACCTAATAAAAGTCATTAAACACGACCATTTCCCTGCGTTTCTTCGCTACAATCTCCCCCCGATTATAAGGACGTCTCCTGATCGGGCCTCGCAGCATCGTCAATGCGCTTGTATTGACACCCCGCACCGCCCTACAGAGAGCCGCCCACACAGATCGAGTGAAGCTGGCGCGCTTGCTGTTCCTTGAGCAAAACCCCCACTTTTCGCGAATCTGCAGAGCTGTCATTACGCTCGGTCACTGAGCTGTTTGCCCGTTTTGCCTGTCATGTATCCCATGGCGGCAATCCATCCGGGCACGGTGCCAGGCTGGGGCAGCCCTTTTTTGAGGTTCACGTCTTCAAAAGAGCGTGAAAAAAACGGGTTTTCACAACTTCACAAGAGTGTGGCGAGCAAATGAATAGTTTTGCGTCTGAACATGCACCATTAGCGTCTGAAACAGCCCAACGACACAGGACCGAGTACGCCTCGAATACCGGATCCTGAAGCCTGTCCTCTACGGATTTGGTTGCACAAACGGATGTATCGACCATAAGTCGAATTGTCAGCCGCGCGTCGAAGTGAGTTCATGTAACTCTTTTAGACCCGGCCGGTAGCGTCCGTCGAAGTTGCGAAAAATTGCGAAGATTCGGACATGGCGATTACTGCCATGGGTACCTGGGGCATCACTGACACGCCCCTGAACACCTGGCAGCCATGCCGACAATTTGGTGCTGCAGATTTTGGAGACGCGTTAAATGGCGCATAACGAAGCAGTCGACGTAGTATTGGTTGGGGCCGGCATCATGAGTGCCACCCTCGCTGTACTGCTCAAAGAGCTCGACCCCGCGATCAAGCTGGAAGTCGTCGAGCTGATGGATTCCGGTGCCGCGGAGAGTTCGAACCCGTGGAACAACGCCGGTACCGGTCACGCCGGGCTGTGTGAGCTCAACTACACGCCGCAGGCCGCCGACGGCACCGTCGACATCAAGAAAGCCGTGCACATCAACACCCAGTTCGAGGTGTCGAAGCAGTTCTGGTCCTATCTGACCAGGAAAAGCACCTTCGGCTCGTGCAAGACGTTCATCAGCCCGGTGCCGCACCTGAGCTTCGTCCAGAACGACGATGGCGTTTCCTTCCTCAAGGAACGCTTCAAGACACTGAGCAAGCACCACGCCTTCTCGGACATGGAATACACCGAAGACAAGGCCACCATGGCCGAGTGGATGCCGTTGATGATGCCTGGCCGGCCGGCCGACGAAGTCGTCGCCGCCACCCGCGTCATGAACGGCACCGACGTCAACTTCGGCGCCCTGACCAATCAACTGCTCAAGCACCTGACCAGCGCACCCGATGCCCAGGTCAAGTACTGCAAGCGCGTGACCGGCCTCAAGCGTAACGGCAACGGCTGGACCGTCAGCATCAAGGACGTCAACAGCGGCAATTCCCGTGACGTCGACGCGAAATTCGTGTTCCTCGGCGCTGGCGGCGCGGCATTGCCGCTGCTGCAAGCTTCGGGCATCGAAGAAAGCAAAGGCTTCGGCGGCTTCCCGATCAGCGGCCAGTGGCTGCGTTGCGACAACCCGGAAGTGGTCAAGCACCACCAGGCCAAGGTTTACAGCCAGGCGGCCGTGGGTTCGCCACCGATGTCGGTGCCGCACCTGGACACCCGCGTAGTCGATGGCAAGAAGTCCCTGTTGTTCGGGCCTTACGCCGGTTTCACCACCAAGTTCCTCAAGCACGGCTCCTTCATGGACCTGCCGATGTCGGTTCGCGCCGGCAACATCGGCCCGATGCTGGCCGTGGCGAAAAACAACATGGACCTGACCAAGTACCTGGTCAGCGAAGTGATGCAGTCGATGGAACAGCGTCTGGATTCCCTGCGTCGCTTCTACCCTGAAGCGAAAGCCGAAGACTGGCGCCTGGAAGTGGCCGGCCAACGGGTGCAGATCATCAAGAAAGACCCGAAAAAGGGCGGCGTTCTGCAGTTCGGTACCGAACTGGTCGCGGCCAAGGACGGTACCCTTGCTGCCCTGCTCGGCGCTTCGCCAGGTGCATCGGTGACTGTTTCGATCATGCTTGAGCTGATCGAGAAATGCTTCCCGAACAAAACTTCTGGTGAATGGGCTGCCAAGCTCGCGGAAATCTTCCCGGCTCGGGAAAAGGTTCTGGAAACCGATGCTGCGCTGTATCGCAAGATCAACGTGCAGAACAACGTCGCGCTGGAACTGGTTGAAGCCAGCAACGAGACCGAAAGCTACGCTTGATTCGGCCGCATAAAAAACGCCCCGTTCTCATTGAGAGCGGGGCGTTTTTTTGTGCCTTTAAAAGATCGCAGCCTCGCTACGCTCGACAGCTCCTACAGGAATGAGCGAACCATTTGTAGGAGCTATCGAGCGTAGCGAGGCTGCGATCTGTTGATCTTAACCGCGAGCCTTTTCGATCAGTTCGATGTACTCGGCCGCGTTACGCTGATCCTTGATCAGGGCGACGAAGTCATTGCCGTGCTCATCCTTGCCGTCCAGATCCAGACCGGCTTCGACGAAGAACGTCAGAAAACGCTCGAAGTCGTCGATGCGCAGGCCGCGATAGGCCTTGATCAGTTTGTGCAGCGACGGCGACGTGGCGTCGACCGGTTCGAAATCGAGGAACAGCTTGATCTGCTCATCGCCGATCTCGTCACCAATCACTTGCTTCTTATCTTTACGCATTGCCGACTCCAGCTCGCAGACATTTCACGGGGCAGGCAGTTTACCCCTCCCCGGGCATAGGGCTCAACGCGGACGAACAGCGCCCGTGTGCAGATCGGCCCAGACATGGCCGTTGGCGTAGCTGAGGAACTGGCAATACACCGTGTCATTGCGCAACAAGTCGATCACCACCCGGGACTGAGCCATCGGGTAAAACAGCGTCAGGGTTTTGCTTTTGTCGTCGTAGATCGGCTTTTTCAGGCTTTTGCTTTCGCCATCGAAATTGACCAGTACCTGATTGATGGTCGCGCCCTTGTTCAAGGATTTGCCCTTGAGACGGATCAGCAAGGGTGAGGTCACCGGAATCGGCTGCTGGTTGGACTGGCGTTGACTGCCGACCACCACCGAGTACTCGGTGACCTGCAACAGCTGTTGCTGCTCGGGCTCCGCGTCACGCAGGGTCAGTTCATCGGGAGGCAGGAACTGCGCGTGCATCGGCGCCGGGGCGGCAGCCAGAGGCAGGCTGACGGTCAGCAACAGGGCGGCGCAGCTGCGGATCAAAAAGCTCATGACGGGCTCCGAAGGGCGGGGCCGAGCACTCTAGCATGGGTGCACAAAAGTGGATCTGTGAACACAGTTCCCTGTGGGAGCGGGCTTGCTCGCGAAAGCGGTCTGACTGACACATTTATGTTAAATGTACCGACGCTTTCGCGAGCAAGCCCGCTCCCACAAGGGTTTGCTATCCGGGCTTACATTCCTTTAACAGCAAAAATCCCGTTGGCGTTACGCCAGTAGCCTTTGTAGTCCATGCCGTAACCGAAGATGTAACGGTCGATGCATGGCAGGCCGACGAAATCGGCTTTCAGGTCCGGGCGAGCCTTGCGGTCGTGGTCCTTGTCGATCAGCACGGCGGTGTGCACAGCACGGGCGCCGGCGTGTTTGCAGAAGTCGATGATCGCGCCCAGGGTGTGACCTTCGTCGAGGATGTCGTCGATGATCAGCACGTCACGGTCGATGAACGACACTTCCGGCTTGGCTTTCCAGAACAGATCGCCGCCGCTGGTTTCGTTGCGATAACGAGTGGCGTGCAGGTAGGACGCTTCCAGCGGGAAGTTCAGATAGGTCAGCAGCTTGCCGGAGAAAATCAGCCCACCGTTCATCACGCAGAACACCACCGGATTGCTTTCAGCCAGCTGGTCGTTGATTTGTGCACCGACGCGGGCGATGGCCGCCTCGACTTCAGCTTCGGTGTACAGGCAGTCAGCCTCTCGCATGATTTGACGGATATGCTCGAGATCAGCGGACATGGCGCTCTCCAGGGGGTGGCGGATTCAGGAAAAGCGGGCAAAGGTACGCATCAAGCGAGGCCAGATCAAGCGTTTGTGGACTAACGTTCTGTATGTCTATAGGACAACACCCTCGGATAGATTAATCTAGGCCGGTTTTTTTGCCCGCCGCCGGAGCCTTTCCCATGCCCATCCTCGAGATCCGCCATCCGCTGATCCGCCATAAACTCGGCCTTATGCGCCGCGCCGACATCAGCACGAAGAATTTCCGTGAGCTCGCTCAGGAAGTCGGTGCCCTGCTGACCTATGAAGCCACCAAAGACCTGCCGCTGGAAAGCTACGACATCGAAGGCTGGTGCGGCACGGTGTCGGTCGAGAAAATCGCCGGCAAGAAAATTACTGTAGTCCCGATCCTGCGCGCCGGCATCGGCATGCTCGAAGGCGTGCTGAGCCTGATCCCGGGCGCCAAAGTCAGCGCCGTCGGCGTGGCCCGCAACGAACAAACCCTGCAGGCCCACACCTACCTGGAAAAACTGGTTCCGGAAATCAACGAACGCCTGGCGATGATCATCGACCCGATGCTCGCCACCGGCAGCTCCATGGTCGCGACCATCGACCTGCTGAAAAAGGCCGGTTGCCGGGATATCCGCGCGATGGTGCTGGTGGCTGCCCCTGAAGGCATTGCCGCCGTAGAGAAGGCTCACCCGGACGTGACCATCTACACCGCTTCCATTGACGAGAAACTCAACGAACACGGTTACATCATTCCAGGCCTGGGCGATGCCGGTGACAAGATCTTCGGTACCAAGCAGAAGGACGCTTGAGCATGCAGCAAGAGTTCAACGATCCGCTCTGGCGCACGGTGCTGTCGGGTGCGCAGATGCTGTTCGTGGCCTTCGGCGCCTTGGTGTTGATGCCGCTGATTACCGGCCTCGACCCGAACGTGGCGCTGTTCACCGCAGGCCTGGGGACGATTCTGTTCCAGATCGTCACCGGGCGTCAGGTGCCGGTGTTCCTGGCGTCGAGCTTTGCCTTCATCACCCCGATCATTCTCGCCAAGGGCCAGTTCGGCCTCGCGGCGACCATGGGCGGCGTGATGGCGGCCGGTTTCGTCTACACCTTCCTCGGCCTTGCCGTGAAGATCAAAGGCACCGGTTTCATTGACCGTCTGCTGCCACCGGTGGTGATTGGCCCGGTGATCATCTCCATCGGCCTGGCCATGGCGCCAATCGCCGCCAACATGGCGATGGGCAAGGCTGGCGACGGCACCGAGCTGATTCACTATCAGACGGCAATGCTGATCTCGATGCCAGCGCTGCTGACCACCCTGATCGTCGCGGTGTTCGGTAAGGGCATTTTCCGCCTGGTGCCGATCATCTCTGGCGTGCTGGTGGGTTTTGCGATGGCGTTCTATTTTGGCGTCGTTGATACCGCGAAAATTGCCGCCGCACCGTGGTTTGCGATCCCGCACTTCACCGCGCCGGAATTCAACTGGCAGGCGATTCTGTTCATCGTTCCGGTGGCCCTGGCTCCGGCCATCGAACACATCGGCGGCGTGATTGCAGTCGGTAGCGTGACCGGTCGCGATTACCTGAAGAAACCCGGCCTGCACCGCACCCTGCTCGGCGATGGCATTGCCACCACCGCAGCCGGCCTGTTTGGCGGCCCACCCAACACCACCTACGCCGAAGTGACGGGCGCGGTGATGCTGACCAAGAACTACAACCCGAAGATCATGACCTGGGCGGCGATTTTCGCCATCAGCCTGGCGTTCGTCGGTAAGTTCGGCGCGTTGCTGCAAAGCATTCCGGTGCCGGTGATGGGCGGGATTCTGTGCCTGTTGTTTGGTTCGATCGCGGCGGTGGGCATGAACACGCTGATTCGCCACAAGATCGACCTGGGCGAAGCGCGCAATCTGGTGATTGTCTCGGTGACCCTGGTGTTCGGGATTGGCGGCGTACTGGTCGGCACCGGCACTGGGCCGGACGACTTCGGCCTCAAAGGCATCGCACTGTGCGCGGTGACGGCGATTGCGCTGAACTTGTTGCTGCCGGGTAATGACAGCTGGAAGCACAAGAAGGCGAATGAGTCACTGCTGTAAGCCGATCTTGAGATTGCTATCGCGGGCAAGCCTTGCTCCTACAGGTTTTGTGTCGATCACATTAGTGTGGAACGACTTGAATCCTGTAGGAGCAAGGCTTGCCCGCGATGCTTTTAAAGCGCCAACGGTGCTCTTTCGCACAAGGCATTCAACGCCCGCGCCCACTGCGGATCGTCGTTGAGGCACGGCACCAGCACCAACTCCTCCCCTCCCGCCTCGCGGAACAGCTCTTTGCCGCGATCACCGATTTCTTCCAGCGTCTCGATGCAATCGGCAACGAACGCCGGGCACATCACCAGCACTTTCTTCACGCCCATTCCAGCCAACTCATCAAGGCGCGCTTCGGTGTAGGGTTCAATCCATTTGGCCCGCCCCAAACGCGACTGGAACGACACTGACCACTTACCGTCCGGCAAACCCATGCGTTTGGCAAATTCCGCCGCGGTACGCAGGCACTGCCCGCGATAACAGGTCGCGACCACTTCCGGCGGCGCACCGGCGCAGCAATCGCCGCCCCCTTCGAAACTGTGACCCGGATTAAGCTTCTTCAAGTGTCGTTCCGGCAAACCGTGGAAGCTCAACAGCAAGTGATCGTAATCCTGCTGCAAATGCGGCTTGGCGCTGGCCACCAACGCATCGAGGTATTCCGGTTGATCATAGAACGGCTGGAGAATCGAAAACTGCACATCCAGCTGCTTATCACGCACCACCCGCTTGGCCTCCTCGATCACTGTGGTCACAGTGCTGTCGGCGAACTGTGGATAGAGCGGCGCGATCGTGATCCTCTTGTGACCCTGAGCCGCCAGGCGCACCAGCGCCGATTCAATAGACGGCTCACCGTAACGCATCGCCAACTCCACCGGACCGTGGGTCCACTGGGCCGTCATGGCCTGTTGCAGGCGACGGCTGAGCACCACCAACGGAGAGCCCTCCTCCCACCAGATCGAGGCGTAGGCGTGGGCAGACTGCTCCGGGCGCTTGAACAGGATCAGCGACACCAGCAAACGTCGCACCGGCCATGGCAGGTCGATTACATACGGGTCCATCAGAAATTGATTGAGGTAACTGCGCACATCCGCCACCGAGGTGGAGGCCGGTGAGCCCAGATTGACCAGAAGCAATGCGTGATCGGTCATGCAACGTCCTATTTCAAAGGCGGCTGGAAAGGTCGTCCAGAGCCGCGCGCAAATCAGTGAACTGGAAAGTGAAACCCGCTTCCAGCAAGCGAGCCGGTACGGCCTTCTGGCCGCCCAGCAACAGCAACGACAATTCGCCCAGACACACCTTCAACGCAAGGGCCGGCATGGGCATGAACGTTGGGCGGTGCAGCACGCTGCCCAATGTCTTGGCAAACTCGCGGTTGCGCACCGGCTTGGGTGCGCAGGCATTATAAGGACCACTGGCGTCTTCCTGACGCAGAAGAAAATCAATCAGGGCGATTTGATCGTTGATATGGATCCACGGCATCCACTGCCGGCCACTGCCAATAGGCCCGCCCAGCCCCACTTTGAACGGCAGCAACAGCCGCGACAAAAAGCCGCCCTCGGCCGACAACACCAGCCCGGTGCGAATGAAGATTACGCGAATGCCCAAGCCTTCGGCACGCTGGGCGGTTTCTTCCCAGGCGATGCACAACTGGCTGGCGAAATCATCGATGACCGGTGGAGACTTCTCGGTCAATTCCCGTTCGCCCCCGTCACCGTACCAACCGACCGCAGACCCCGAAATCAACACCTGCGGTTTTTGTTCACGGGTTTCGAGCCAGGCCAGCAGGGTTTCGGTCAGGGTGATGCGGCTGCTCCACAACAGCGCTTTGCGTCTGGTTGTCCAGGGGCGATCGGCAATCGGTGCACCCGCGAGGTTGATAATCGCATCCACCGGCTCCTGGCCGATGTCCTCGAGGCGGGCCACTCCGCGCACTTGGGCACCGCAGATTTTCGCAACTTTTTCAGGCTTGCGACTCCAGACTGTCAGGCGATGACCCTGACTCAACCAGAGGCGGCAGAGTTGACGTCCTATCAAACCAGTACCGCCGGTCAGCAATATGTGCATGACTACTTCCTCGCGTAGCGTTTTACCCTGATCACTAGTCTATTTTTATAAGCAGGGATCTTTGGTATCGGGCAGGCTCTGTGATTAACAATAGGCCAAGCTGTCAGAACGAGAACGCTAAAAGTTATACCAAAAAACAATATTGTACAGGTTTCAACCACGGCGTAGTCTGTACAGAAAGGTAAACGAGGCCCCTATGACTGTACCTATCGCAATCATCGGCACCGGCATCGCCGGGCTCTCAGCCGCCCAGGCCCTGACAGAGGTCGGGCATGTCGTTCAACTTTTCGATAAAAGCCGCGGCAGTGGCGGACGCATGTCGAGCAAGCGCAGCGATGCGGGTGCTCTGGACTTGGGCGCGCAATATTTCACTGCCCGCGACCGTCGCTTCGTCACTGAAGTCCAGCGCTGGCAAGGCAACGGCTGGGTTGCCGAATGGATGCCGCAGCTCTACACCTACCATGGCGGCCAGCTCAGCCTGTCGCCGGACGAACAGACGCGCTGGGTCGGCACGCCGCGCATGAGCGCCATCACCCGTGGCCTGCTCGGCGACCTGGAAGTGCATTTCGCCTGCCGCATCACCGAGGTCTATCGCGGCGAGGAGCACTGGCATCTGCAGGACGCCGAAGGCTTCACCCACGGCCCGTTCAGTCATGTGATTATTGCCACGCCGGCGCCTCAGGCGACTGCACTGCTGGCCTCCGCGCCGAAACTCGCCGGTGCCGCCGCCGGGGTGAAAATGGACCCGACCTGGGCTGTCGCGCTGGCGTTCGAAACACCACTGGATACACCCATGGAAGGCTGCTTCGTACAGGACAGCCCGCTCGACTGGCTGGCTCGCAACCGCAGCAAACCGGGACGTGACAACACGCTGGACACTTGGGTTTTGCACGCCACCAGCGCCTGGAGCCGGCAACATATCGACCTGTCCAAGGAAGCGGTGATCGAGCAATTGCACGGCGCATTTGCCGAGCTGCTGCACGACGCCATGCCCGCCCCGACCTTCAGCCTCGCCCACCGCTGGCTCTACGCCCGGCCCGCCAGCAGCCATGAATGGGGAGCCCTGGCCGATGCCGATCTGGGCCTCTATGTGTGTGGCGACTGGTGCTTGTCCGGTCGTGTGGAAGGCGCCTGGCTCAGCGGCCAGGAAGCCGCCCGCCGCTTGCATGCCCATCTGCAGTGAACCGCATCGATCCGAGTCAATTGCTGCTGTCAAAATGGACAGCAGCCCTCCCGCAAAACCGCTAAAAACATTTTCTGGTCACCCAACTCTTCCGCGACGAAGAAGGCACGGTGCTGGATGACTCACGTTGGTGTTAATGATCGTTCCCACGCTCTGCGTGGGAATGCAGCCCGTGACGCTCTGCGTCACAGCCGAAGCGGACGCAGAGCGTCCAATGAGGCATTCCCACGCAGAGCGTGGGAACGATCTTTACTCGCGAAAACCTATACAAACAATTTGACTTGTACACCTTTGAATCTATGATGAAGTTATGTTGTACAGACCGAGCAGTCTGTACAGGTTTGGATTCGAGGTGCTCCGATGCCCCACGTCACCGTGAAACCGAAGATCGCCATCAGCGCCTGCCTGATGGGCGCAGAAGTGCGTTACAACGGCGGGCACAAGGCGTCGCGGCTGTGCAGTCGCACCCTTACTGACTATTTCGATTTCATCCCGGTCTGTCCGGAAGTCGCCATCGGTCTCGGCATTCCCCGCGAACCGATCCGTCTGGTGGGCGATCCACAAGATCCAGAAGCCATCGGCACCGTTAACCCAACACTCAATGTCACCCGGCCGCTGGCCGAGTACGGTCAGAAAATGGCCGCGGAACTGGGTGACATCTGCGGCTACATCTTCATGCAGAAATCCCCGTCATGTGGCCTGGATCGGGTCAAGGTCTACCACGCCAACGGTGCGCCGGTGGACGGTGGTGGCCGTGGCATCTACGCCCAGGCGTTCTGCGCGCAGCATCCGGATTTACCGGTGGAAGAAGACGGCCGACTCAACGACCCGGTGCTGCGAGAAAACTTCCTCACCCGCGTGTTCGCCTATAGCGCCTGGCAGCAGTTGCTGCGCGACGGCCTGACTCGCCGTGGCCTCACGGACTTTCACTCGCGCTACAAATACCTGCTGATGGCCCACAACCCGGTGCAATACAAAACCCTGGGCAACCTGTTGGGCAACATGGGCCAGACCGCCCCGAACGAGCTCGGTCCACGCTATTTCAGCGAGCTGATGGCGGCCTTGAAAAAATGTGCCACACGCCGCACCCACACCAACGTCCTGCAACACATCAGTGGCTATCTCAAACAGACGATCAGTCCTGAAGACAAACAGGAAGTGCAGCACGTCATCGGTCAGTACCGCCACGGCATCGTACCGCTGGTGGTGCCGTTGACGCTGCTCAAACACTACTTCCGTCAACACCCGGATCCCTACATTGCGCAACAGGTTTACCTGCAACCGCACCCGGAAAATCTCAGTCTGCGAAACGCGATCTAATGACAATCCAATGAAAAGCCCACTCGACACCAGCGCCAGCGAAGACCTCGGCGCCGACTTCAAGAAAGCCCTCGACGAAGGCTGGCTGCCGATCCGTGAGGTCGCGCGGCAGACCGGCGTGAACGCCGTCACCTTGCGGGCCTGGGAACGGCGTTATGGCCTGATCGTGCCGCAACGCACGCCCAAGGGGCATCGGCTGTTCTCTGTCGAACACGTTCAACGCATCCTGACGATCCTCACCTGGCTCAACCGCGGCGTGGCCGTCAGCCAGGTCAAGCCACTGCTCGACACCCCGCAGGCCTTTACCGAGTCCGTCGAAAACGATTGGCAAGTGATGCGTCTTACGCTGCTGCAAGCGGTCACTCAACTGAACGAGCGCACCCTCGATGACACCGTCAATCAGGCCATGGCGTTATATCCACCACGGACCTTGTGCGCACAACTGCTGATGCCATTGCTGGCTGAACTGGAGCAACGCTGGCAAGGTCAGTTCGGCGCGCAGATGGAGCGGGGGTTTTTTTACTCCTGGTTACGCAGCAAATTTGGCGCACGCATCTACCATAACAACCGTCAGTTACGCACCGCGCCACTGTTGTTGATCAATCAATCGGACCTGCCACTGGAACCTCACCTGTGGCTGACCGCCTGGCTGATCAGCAGCGCCGATTGCCCGGTGGAGGTGTTCGACTGGCCACTCCCCGCCGGCGAACTCGCGCTGGCGGTCGATCATCTGCAAGCCCGCGGCGTACTGCTGTATTCCAGCAAAGCCATAAACCTTTCGCAGCTACCGAAACTTTTGAATGGTGTCAGTTGCCCAAAAATGATTGCCGGACCCACGGTATGCATCCACCACGCCGAGTTGTCCGCACGAACGTTCAAGATTACTGATTTGCTCCTGGCTGAAGATCCGTTAGCGGCGCATCAGGGCCTGGTTCAGCGTGGGCTCATTTAATGGCGAATTTTCAATGAATCGTGCGGATTCCTCTTTGCAATTGATCTGGTTGCGCAGCGACTTGCGCCTCCATGACAACACCGCCCTCTCGGCCGCCGCAGCCCGCGGCCCGACTGTGGCGGTGTATCTGCTGAGCCCGGAGCAATGGCTGGAGCACGATGACGCGCCGTGCAAAGTGGATTTCTGGCTGCGCAACCTGAGCGAGTTACGCAGCGCGTTGGGTGAGCTGAACATTCCCTTGTTGATCCGCAAGGCATCTCACTGGGATGAGGCACCCAAGGTGCTGCTCGATCTTTGCCAACAGTTGAAGATTGACGCGGTGCACGTCAACGAGGAGTACGGCATCCATGAATGCCGTCGTGACGCAGCTGTGGCCGAAACACTGAAAGCCAATGCCATCGACTTTTATAGCTACCTTGATCAACTGCTGTTCAAACCGGGCACCGTGCTGACCAAAACGGACACTTACTTCCAGGTGTTCAGCCAGTTCCGAAAGGTGTGCTACGACCGCCTGCGCGGGTCGTTACCGAGGCGGGTCACCGCACCCGCCGTACAGGCGCCGCTGGCGATCAGCAACGACAAGATCCCATCAAACGTAGAAGGCTTCGCAACGCCCAGCGACAGCTTGCGCAGTCTTTGGCCTGCCGGTGAAGCCGAAGCCCAGCGCCGCCTCGACACCTTCGTCGATGCCCAGATCGACGACTACAAAAACGAACGCGATTTCCCGGCCAAACCGGGCACCAGTCAGCTGTCGGCCTATCTCGCCGCCGGAGTGATTTCCCCCCGTCAGTGTCTGCACGCCGCACTGCAAAGCAATCAGGGCGAGTTCGAAAGTGGCAAGGTCGGCGCCATCACCTGGATCAACGAATTGCTGTGGCGCGAATTCTACAAACACATTCTGGTGGGTTACCCACGGGTCTCGCGTCATCGCGCCTTCCGCCCGGAAACCGAAGCCCTCGCCTGGCGCGATGCCCCGGATGAACTCCTGGCCTGGCAAGAGGCCCGTACCGGCCTGCCGATTATCGACGCGGCCATGCGCCAATTGCTTGAAACCGGCTGGATGCACAACCGCCTGCGCATGGTGGTGGCGATGTTCCTGACCAAGAACCTGCTGATCGACTGGCGTGAAGGCGAGCGTTTTTTCATGCGTCATCTGATCGATGGCGACCTGGCGGCGAACAACGGTGGCTGGCAGTGGAGCTCGTCCACTGGCACCGATTCGGCGCCCTACTTCCGGATTTTCAACCCGCTGAGCCAGTCGGAGAAATTCGACAGCGAGGGGTTGTTTATCAAGCACTGGCTGCCGGAGCTGGCCAAGCTGAACAAGAAAGAAGTGCACAACCCGGCCAACCTCGGCGGCCTGTTCGGCGTGGCGAAATATCCGTCGCCGATCGTCAATCTGAGCAGCTCTCGCCAACGGGCGCTGGCCGCGTTCAAGAACCTGCCATCACGACAACCTGCCGGGCAATTGCCTGACTGAAAAGGAGAATGGGATGAGTTTTACACCTCCACGGCGATACTGGTTGACTGGCGCCAGCAACGGCATTGGCGCCTCGCTGGCCGAAGAAATACTGAAAACCGGTGCTCACCTCGCGGTGAGCTCTCGCTCGGTGGCGCCACTCAAAGTCTTGTCCCAGCGTTATCCGGGACAAGTGCTGGTGGTGGCCGGTGACCTGACCAACAGTCAAACCGTGCGAGAAATCGGCGAGCAGATCGCTGAGGCGTGGGGAGCTCTGGACACGGTGATCCTCAACGCCGGCACTTGCGAATACGTCGACGTTCAGCAGTTCGATTCGTCGATCGTCGAGCACGTAGTGCGCACCAACCTGCTTGCCAGCAGCTATTGCATCCAGGCTGCCCTGCCACTCTTGTGCGCCGGCACCGCGCCGCATCTGGTGGGCGTCGCCAGCTCGGTCACCTACCTGCCGCTGCCGCGGTCAGAGGCTCATGGCGCCTCAAAGCCCGGGTTGCGTTACCTGTTTGAATCGTCGCGAATTGATCTTGCACCGCAAGGCATCGAAGTCACCGTGGTCAGCCCGGGGTTTGTCGAGACGCCGTTGCCGGCGCAAAACGCCCCCATGCCACTCAGCTGGCCGGTGGACAAGTCCGCACGCTACATCTTTGCCGAACTCAAAAATCGTCCGTTGGAGATAGCCTTTCCGGCGTTGTTCATGGCCGACCTCTGGCCATTGTCGAGAATACCCAACCGAGGGAAACTGGCGATCGGCAAACGCATGGTACGCAGCAATCCGCCGATCAAGGACCAGCCATGAGATCACCCTGTTCGAGCCCGGCGACCAAGCGTCCGTCAGGCCTTTCACACAGCGTGGGCCCACTGCCTTACACTGGGCGTCATGAAAACCATTCCCCATACGCAAATCGCCGAGCCTGCGGTCACATGCTCGACCTGCGCAGCTTGCTGCTGTCAGCTCGAAGTCATGCTGATCACGGACACGGGCGTGCCCGAACGTTTTATCGATACCGATGACTGGGGTGGGGAGGTCATGCTGCGCCTGGATGACGGCTGGTGCGCCGCGCTGGATCGCAACACGATGATGTGCACCATCTATGAAAAACGCCCGTTGATCTGCCGGGAATTCGAGATGGGCGCACCGGAATGCATCGACGAACGCCAAGGGATTACCACGGCGTATCGGTGATCGAGAAAATACCGAAGATCTAATGTGGGAGCGGGCTTGCTCGCGAAAGCGGACTGTCAGCTGACATCATCGTTGACTGACACACCGTTTTCGCGAGCAAGCCCGCTCCCACATTGATTGGCAGTGCGCTTAGAGCGGCATCGTGTAATGCAGCGCGTAGCTTTCTACACCATCGTTCGGGCTGCTCAGCCCGGCATTTGAATAGTGCGTCGCACGAATCCCGACTTCATGTCCGCCCGTAAAGCGCAGCCCAAAACCGAACCGGTCTTCAAACTGAAAGGCATTGCCGAGTTGATTGTTTTCGACTTCGGTATTGGCGAACACCGCTACGCCAACCCCCAACTCAACATAAGGTTTGACGGTCTGCCCGGCAAACTCGTAAACCAGCACCGGCGCGAACGACAGGCTGTGGTTGCTGGAGGTCTTTTCGCCATCCCAATAGGTGTAGGCACCACTCCAGTAACCAGTCAAACGACCGATATCACTCTGCAACCAGCTCTTGTCCCAATCGAACTGCATGCCCAGTCGATAGGTCATGGTCGACTCGCTAGTCTGGCCGACCGCGAACTCCACGCCTGCCGCCTGTGCGGTAAAACTGTGCCCCATCAGTGCGGCCGCAATCGCGGCCAAGCAGAATAGTCGCTTCATTAGAAACTTCCTTTTCCGAACGATTTCGTATGGTTTTTTTGTTGCTTAACGCTATAGAAGTCGACGCTTAATCAGAAGTTCACCCCAATTACTCGCTTGCCCCGAGTCTTGTTTACTCCTTGAAGCTTCGCACAACGCCAGCGGTATTCCACAGTATCGGCAAGATATTTCTGAAATGCTCCGGATCGGCACTCGTCCAGAACTGTGCAGCACGAGCAGGCTCCTCGGCGAGTAATTCACGCTCGACCAATAGACGCTGAAGTTGCCGCGCTACAGCGGCGCCGGTATCAATCAGGCTGATGTCATCGGGGATCATCTGCTTTAGCAACGGCTTTAGGAAGGGATAATGCGTGCAGCCAAGAATTATCGTGTCGCACCCGGCGCCGAGCAGCGGTTCGACATACCTGGCCAGCAACTGGCGCAATGCCTCGCTGTGCAGATCGCCGTTTTCAATCAGCTCCACCAGGCCGGGGCACGGTTGGGTGATGACTCGCACATCGGTGGCGAATCGGTCGAGCAACGCGGCGAACTTGGCACTCTGCAAGGTGCCGGTGGTGGCGAGCACACCGACCACACCACTGCGGGTGGCGGCAGCGGCCGGTTTGACCGCCGGCTCCATTCCGACGATGGGCCACTCGGGATAATCGCGCCGCAAGTCTGCAACGCCAGCGACCGTCGCCGTGTTACACGCCAGCACCAAGGCCTTGGCGCCCTGCTGCTGAAAAAAACCGGCCATCACGCTGCAGCGATGACGGATGAATTCCGGGGTTTTCTCGCCGTAGGGAATATTCCCGCAATCGGCGACGTACAACAGTGACTCGTTGGGCAGCAAACGCTGGATCTCGGCCAGCACCGAAAGCCCACCGACACCGGAGTCGAACACGCCAATCGGCGCTTCACGCATGCTTCGAACCACAGACGCTGCAGCCCGGATCACGCTTGACCCGCAATTCGCGAAAGCGCGAGCCCAAGGCATCGATCAACAACAGGCGTCCCACCAGCGGCTCGCCGAAACCCACCAGCAACTTCATGGCTTCCAGCGCCTGAAGGCTGCCCACCAGGCCAACCAAAGGCCCTACGACGCCGGCTTCGCTGCACGTCAGTTCGGCTTCGCTGCCGTGACCATATAAACAGTGGTAGCACGGACTTTCTTGACGGCGCGGGTCAAACACCGACAACTGCCCTTCCAGCCGAATCGCTGCGCCACTGACCAAGGGTTTGCAGGCGGCGACACACGCAGCGTTGACCGCTTCGCGGGTGGAGAAATTGTCGGAACAGTCCAGCACCAGATCCACCGCGGCCACGGCGGCGGCCAGGGAATCTTCGTCCAGCGCGGTGCGATGGGCGATTAACTGAATCTCGGGATTGATTGCAGTCAGTCGGCGGATCGCCGAGTCGACTTTGCTCAGGCCGACGCTGTCGGTGTCGTGAACGATCTGACGTTGCAGGTTGGTCAGGTCGACGGTGTCGAAGTCCGCCAAATGCAACTCGCCGACGCCGGCGGCTGCCAGATACAGCGCAACCGGCGAGCCGAGGCCGCCGAGACCGACGATCAATACGCGGCTTTCTTTCAGTCGCAACTGGCCGTCGATGTCGACGTGTTGCAACAGAATCTGCCGACTGTAGCGCAACAATTCCTGATCATTCAGCACGGCAGGCGCCCCAGGCTGATACGTTCGTGACCGCCCAGATCGGTGCGGCTGTGGACTTCTTCAAAGCCGCGGGTCAGCAGCAAATCGCGTACCGCAGTGGCTTGATCGTAACCGTGTTCAAGCATCAGCCAACCGCCCGCCTCCAGATAATCCGGCGACTGGGCGACGATCAGACGCAGATCGTCGAGCCCGTCGATGCCGGCCACCAAGGCACTGGCCGGTTCGAAGCGCACATCGCCTTCCACCAGATGCGGATCGGCTGAGGCGATGTAAGGCGGATTGCTGATGATCAGCTGAAAACGCTGACCTTCCAGCGCACTGAACCAATGACTGCTCAGCACGGTGGCGTTGTTCAGGTGCAAGCGCTGGCGATTGCGCTCGGCCAGGGCCACGGCTTCGAGCACGCGATCCACGGCGGTAACCTTCCAGGCCGGACGCTCGCTGGCCAGGGCCAACGCAATGGCGCCGCTGCCGGTGCCGAGATCGAGGACCTTGGCAGGTGTGGCTGGCAGGAGTTCAAGCGCCGCTTCCACTAACAACTCGGTGTCCGGGCGCGGGATCAGCGTATGCGGCGCCACTTCCAGATCAAGCTTCCAGAAACCTTGCTGACCGAGGATGTAGGCCACTGGCTCACCGCCACGGCGGCGTTGCAGGTACTCGGCAAACTTCAGCGCCGCTTCGCTCGGAACGATGCGCTCGGGCCAGGTGTGCAGAAAACTGCGGGACTTGCCCAACGCAGCGGCCAGCAACAATTCGGCATCCAGGCGCGCGGAGGGCGAATCCGGCAGGTCGGCGGCGCGTAACAAACTGGCAATGATCGTCATTTACTCACCTATCGCTGCCAATTGGTCGGCCTGGTATTCGGCCAGCAACGGCTCGATCACCGCATCGACGCCACCCGCGAGGATTTCGTCGAGGGAATACAGCGTCAGGTTGACCCGATGGTCGGTGACCCGCCCTTGGGCAAAGTTATACGTGCGGATCCGCTCCGAGCGATCGCCCGAACCGACCAGCAATTTTCGCTCGCTGGCGATAGCGTTCGCGGCGGCGCTGGTCTGCTGATCGTTCAGTTTGGCCGACAGCCAGGACATCGCCCGGGCGCGGTTCTTGTGCTGGGAACGCTCTTCCTGGCACTCGACGACAATACCGGACGGCAAGTGCGTGATGCGGATCGCCGAGTCCGTCTTGTTGACGTGCTGACCACCGGCACCGGAGGATTTGTAGGTATCGATGCGCAAATCCGAAGGGTTGATCTCGATCGCCTCTTGCTCGTCCGGCTCGGGCAACACGGCTACGGTGCAGGCCGAGGTGTGGATGCGCCCCTGGGATTCGGTAGCCGGAACCCGCTGCACGCGGTGCGCACCAGATTCGAATTTCAGCTTGCCGTAGACGTTGTCGCCTTCGACGCGAGCGATGACTTCTTTAAAGCCGCCGTGTTCACCGATGTTCTCCGAGAGGATTTCCACCCGCCAGCCGCGACGCTCGGCGTAACGCGAATACATGCGGAACAGGTCGCCAGAGAAAATCGCCGCCTCGTCACCGCCGGTGCCGGCGCGGATTTCGAGGAACACGTTGCGCCCATCGTTCGGATCCTTGGGCAGCAGCATGCGTTGCAGGCTGGCTTCGATGTCGATCAGTTGCTCTTTGGCTTCGCGGACTTCTTCCACGGCCATTTCGCGCATGTCCGGGTCGCTGTCCTTGAGCAGCGCCTGGGCACCCTCGAGATCGCTTTGTACCTTGAGCAACTGTTTATAGGTTTCGACAATCGGTTCGACTTCCGCGTATTCCTTGGAATAGGTGCGGAATTTGGTCTGATCGGAAATGACTTCGCCGTCGCCAAGCAAGGCGGTCAATTCCTCGAAACGGTCCTGGAGGATGTCCAGCTTATTGAGCAGTGACGCTTTCATTGCGGTTTTTTATCCGAAAAGCTATCCGATGAGCCCTCATTCAGGGCAAAGAGTTCCTGGGCCATGGCCAGCGCATCGAGGCGGCCTTCGGCAGAGAGCTTTTTCAACTGCACGCTCGGTGCGTGCAAGAGTTTGTTGGTCAGGCCCCGCGCCAGTTGCACCAGCACGTCTTCGGCGCTGCTGCCGTTGGCCAGCATGCGCTGGGCCTTCTGCAATTCTTCGTCGCGCATGCGCTCGCTTTGTTGGCGATAGGCCTTGAGCACATCCACCGCCGCCAGTTCACGCAGGCGGACCATGAAATCTTCGGCACCGATCGAGACCATCTCTTCCGCCGCCTGGGCTGCACCCTGGCGACTCTTGAGGTTCTCGGCGACCACTT
Source organism: Pseudomonas sp. Irchel s3h14 (assembly GCF_900187425.1). Classification (GTDB taxonomy): domain Bacteria; phylum Pseudomonadota; class Gammaproteobacteria; order Pseudomonadales; family Pseudomonadaceae; genus Aquipseudomonas. The sequence goes on along the minus strand of NZ_FYDJ01000012.1, from coordinate 43,935 downwards.
CATGGAGATCGTCGACGCTATAAAGGTAAACGTCGTCCAGTTCGCCGACTTCCGGCTCGATATCCCGGGGGACAGCGATGTCTACCATGAAGATCGGCTTGTGCTTGCGCAGTTTCAAGGCGCTTTCCACCGCGCCCTTGCCAAGGATCGGCAACTGGCTGGCGGTAGAGCTGATAACGATGTCGCTGCGCACCAGTTCCGCCGGGATGTCCGAGAGCAGCACCGCGTGGGCGCCGAACTGCTCGGCCAGAATGCTCGCGCGCTCCAGGGTGCGGTTGGCAACGACGATGCGCTTTACACCCAATTCGTGCAGATGGCGGGCGACCAGGGTGATGGTCTCGCCGGCGCCGATCAGCAAGGCCTGGCTGCGTTGCAGGTCGCTGAAAATCTGTTTCGCCAGACTGACTGCGGCAAACGCCACGGACACCGGGTTCTCGCCAATGGCAGTGTCGGTGCGCACCTGTTTGGCCGCATTGAACGTGGCCTGGAACAGCCGCCCGAGCAACGGACCGATGGTGCCGGCCTCGCGGGCCACGGCGTAGGCCGATTTCATCTGTCCGAGAATCTGCGGTTCGCCCAACACCAGCGAATCGAGCCCGGAGGCCACCCGCATCATGTGACGAACTGCCGCATCATCTTCGTGCACATAAGCACACGCGCGCAGCTCTTCGAGGCTCAAATGGTGATAATCGGCCAGCCAGCGCAATATGATGTCAGCCGAAAGGTGATCCTGTTCTATATAGAGTTCACTGCGATTGCAGGTGGAGAGGATCGCAGCTTCGCGGCTGTCGGTGAGTCGGCAGAGCTGCTGCAAGGCCTCCACCAGCTGCTCAGGGGTAAAGGCCACGCGCTCGCGGACGTCTACTGAAGCAGTCTTGTGGTTAATACCGAGTGCAAGGAAGGCCATTCAAAGTCGCTGATGGTGACGTGAAGCCGGCAATTGTCCTACTTCGACAGAGCCAGAACAACTACCGCTGACTATTGTCCCAATGACCTGCCTCTATAAAGACACCAATTGAGACTCGGTTATGTTTGGCCGAAGGCTTGTGTCATGATGATCCGACCGCAGGTTAGTCGTCCTCTTCCTATATGAATAGATCTTCCGCGTTGCTCCTCGCTTTTGTCTTCCTCAGCGGCTGCCAGGCCTTGGCACCCGTTTCGTCGGACGGTACGCCGCCGGTCGAAGACAGCACTCCGGCCCCTGAAAAGCCCAAGGTTTACAGCTCATTCAGTGAAGAAACCATCTTCAGCCTGTTGAGTGCCGAACTGGCTGGCCAGCGCAATCGTTTCGACATTGCCCTGGACAACTACGTGACCCAGGCGATCAATACTCAGGATCCGGGCATCTCCGAGCGGGCATTCCGTATCGCCGAGTACCTGGGCGCCGATCAGGCTGCCCTGGACACCGCGTTGATCTGGGCGAAAAACGCGCCGCAAGACCTTGAGGCGCAACGGGCCGCTGCCGTGCAACTGGCTCGTGCCGGGCGTTACGACGACTCCATGGTCTATATGGAGAAAGTCCTGCAAGGCAAGGGCGACACGCATTTCGACTTCCTCGCCCTGTCTGCGGCCGATACCGACCAAGACACGCGCAACGGCCTGATGAAAAGTTTTGACCGTTTATTGCAGCGCCATCCGAACAACAGTCAGCTGATTTTCGGCAAAGCCTTGCTGCTGCAACAGGACGGTGACGCCAAGGGTGCGCTGGGCCTGCTGGAAGACAATCCTCCGGACGAAGGCGAAATAGCGCCCATCCTGCTGCGCGCACGCCTGCTGCAGACGCTCAGTCGTGGCGATGAAGCCTTGCCGTTGCTGCAAAAAAGCATCAAGAAATACCCGGACGACAAACGCCTGCGCCTGACTTACGCGCGCATGCTGGTTGAACAGGACCGCATGGACGACGCCAAAACCGAGTTCTCGAGACTGGTTCAGCAGTACCCCGAAGACGACGAACTGCGTTACTCCCTGGCGTTGGTCTGCCTGGAAGCCAAGGCCTGGGATGAGGCCAAGGGCTATCTGGAAGACCTGATTGCCCGGGAAAGCCACGTCGATTCGGCGCACCTGAACCTCGGTCGTATAGCTGAAGAGCGCAATGACCCTCAAGGCGCGCTGATCGAGTACGCCCAGGTCGGCCCGGGCAACGATTACCTGCCGGCGCAATTGCGTCAGGCCGATATCCTGATGAACAACGGCAAGACCGCCGAAGCCCAAAGCCGTCTGGCTGCGGAGCGCGATGAGCAGCCCGATTACGCGATCCAGTTGTATTTGATCGAAGCCGAAACCTTGTCCGCCAATAAACAGCCCGACAAGGCCTGGAATGTATTGAAGCAAGCCTTGCAGCAATACCCGGACGATCTGAATCTGCTGTACACCCGCGCCATGCAAGCGGAAAAACGCAATGACCTGGCGCAGATGGAAAAAGACCTGCGCCTGATCATCAAGCGCGACCCGGACAACGCGATGGCGCTTAACGCCCTCGGTTACACCCTGTCCGACCGTACGACGCGCTACGCCGAAGCCAAGGCCTTGATCGAACAGGCGCACAAGATCAATCCGGAAGACCCGGCGGTACTCGACAGCCTCGGCTGGGTGAACTTCCGCATGGGCAATCTCGACGAAGCCGAACGCCTGCTGCGCCAGGCGCTGGAGCGCTTCCCCGATCAGGAGGTCGCCGCGCACCTGGGCGAAGTCCTGTGGGCCAATGGCAAGCAACGGGAAGCCAAGCAAATCTGGAGCAAGTTCCTCAAGGATCAGCCCGACAGCCCCATCCTGCGCAGCACCATCAAGCGCCTGACCGGATCAGAGACTCTTTAAGATTATGTTTTTGCGCCACCTCATCGTTTTCAGCTTCATCGCCCTGCTCGCCGGTTGCGCGGGCTTCGGTGCCCGCGAATCAGTCCAGGGTAAAGGCAACACGGCCCAATGGCGCGAGTACAAACAGCAACTGGCCAGCCTCGACGGCTGGCAGATCAACGGCAAGATCGGCATTCGCGCCCCGAAAGACTCGGGCAGCGGCACACTGTTCTGGCTGCAGCGACAGGATTACTACGACATTCGCCTCTCCGGCCCCTTGGGCCGCGGTGCAGCACGCCTGACCGGTCGCCCCGGCAAGGTCTCGCTGGAAGTCGCCAACCAGGGCCGCTATGAAGCGCCGACGCCTGAAGTGTTGGTCGAAGAACAGCTGGGCTGGAAGTTACCGGTGTCCAATCTGGCCTGGTGGGTTCGCGGGCTCCCGGCTCCGGATAGCAAAAGCCGTCTGACGCTGGATGCCGACAGCCGCCTGGCTAATCTTGAGCAGGATGGCTGGCAGGTCGAATACCTCAGCTATGCCGAGCAAAATGGTATTTGGCTGCCCGAGCGAATCAAACTGCACGGCACCGACCTTGACGTCACGCTGGTGATCAAGGAATGGCAACCACGCAAATTGGGGCAGTGAACATGACCGCTCCGCGCTTGACCCTGCCCTCCCCGGCCAAACTCAATCTGATGCTGCACATCCTCGGTCGCCGTGAAGACGGCTACCACGAGTTGCAGACTATTTTTCAGTTTCTCGATTACGGCGATGAAATCACGTTCGCCGTTCGTGATGACGGTGTGATTCGACTGCACACCGAATTCGATGGCGTTCCTCACGACAGCAATCTGATTGTTCGAGCCGCAAAAAAACTTCAGGAGCAATCCGGTTGTTCGCTCGGTATCGACATCTGGATCGAAAAAATTCTGCCAATGGGCGGTGGAATCGGTGGCGGCAGTTCAAATGCCGCGACGACTTTGCTCGGCCTCAATCATCTCTGGCAACTGGGTTGGGATGAGGATCGACTAGCCGCGCTGGGCCTGACGCTTGGCGCCGACGTCCCGGTTTTCGTGCGTGGGCACGCGGCTTTTGCCGAAGGCGTGGGGGAGAAACTGACCCCTGTAGACCCCGAAGAACCGTGGTATCTCGTGCTTGTGCCGCAAGTCTCTGTAAGTACAGCAGAAATTTTTTCAGATCCGTTGTTGACACGTAACTCTTCTCCCATTAAAGTGCGCCCCGTTCCCAAGGGAAACAGTCGAAATGACTGCTTACCGGTGGTAGCAAGGCGTTACCCAGATGTACGTAACGCATTGAATTTGTTAGGTAAATTTACCGAAGCAAAACTCACCGGAACTGGAAGTTGTGTGTTTGGGGGCTTCCCAAGCAAAGCTGAAGCTGATAAAGTCTCGGCCCTTCTTACAGAGACCCTTACAGGGTTTGTAGCAAAGGGAAGCAACATTTCGATGTTGCATCGCAAGCTGCAAAGTCTGCTCTAAAAGGAATCGAGTACTGGGTACTCGTTGCAACAGATACAGGGGCGTCGCCAAGCGGTAAGGCAGCAGGTTTTGATCCTGCCATGCGTTGGTTCGAATCCAGCCGCCCCTGCCATTTTCTATACTCATCCAGGTTACCCTCAGCCTCTAGGTACTGCGCGTGTCCAAGATGATGGTCTTTACGGGGAACGCTAACCCCGATCTGGCTCGGCGTGTTGTACGTCAGCTGCATATCCCTCTCGGTGACATCTCTGTCGGTAAGTTCTCCGACGGCGAAATTACAGCCGAGATCAATGAAAACGTCCGCGGTAAAGATGTCTTCATTATTCAGCCGACTTGCGCTCCGACCAACGATAACCTGATGGAACTGGTAGTGATGGCTGATGCCTTCCGCCGCTCCTCGGCTACTCGTATCACTGCTGTTATTCCTTACTTTGGTTATGCCCGTCAGGATCGCCGTCCGCGTTCCGCACGTGTGGCTATCAGCGCGAAAGTCGTTGCTGACATGCTTACCGTAGTCGGCATCGACCGTGTTCTCACGGTTGATCTGCATGCTGACCAAATCCAGGGTTTCTTCGATATTCCGGTAGATAACATCTACGGCTCCCCAGTATTGGTGGATGACATTGAAGATCAGCGCTTCGAAAACCTGATGATCGTGTCCCCGGACATTGGCGGCGTCGTGCGTGCACGTGCTGTTGCCAAATCCCTGGGTGTGGATCTCGGGATCATCGACAAACGCCGTGAGAAAGCCAATCACTCTGAAGTGATGCATATCATCGGTGATGTCGAAGGGCGTACCTGTATTCTGGTCGATGACATGGTCGATACCGCCGGCACTCTGTGCCACGCGGCCAAGGCCCTGAAAGAGCATGGCGCTGCCAAGGTTTTCGCCTACTGCACACACCCTGTGCTGTCCGGTCGGGCGATCGAAAACATCGAAAATTCAATGCTGGACGAACTGGTGGTGACTAACACCATCCCGTTGTCCGCTGCTGCTCAAGCCTGCTCGCGTATCCGTCAACTGGATATCGCGCCGGTAGTTGCCGAAGCGGTTCGCCGCATCAGCAACGAAGAATCGATCAGCGCGATGTTCCGCTAAGGGCCCTGCCCTTCTCGAATATCTCGTTGACGAAAAGCGCCCCGCCCCGGCATTCCTGTCGGGGCGGGGCTTTTTTGCCCATATCGCCTTTAGCGCTGGTCGCAAACGCTGGGGCGAATGTGGTTATTTTGGAGATACAACATGAACGAATTTACTCTGAATGCTGAAGTGCGTTCCGACCTGGGGAAAGGTGCGAGCCGCCGCCTGCGTCGTCTCGCAAGCCTGGTACCTGCTGTAGTTTACGGTGGCGAAAAAGCCCCTGAATCCATCAGCATGCTGGCTAAAGAAGTTGCCAAACTGCTCGAAAACGAAGCGGCTTACAGCCACATCATCGAGCTGAACGTTGGCGGCACCAAGCAAAACGTAATCATCAAAGCTCTGCAGCGTCACCCGGCCAAAGGCCACGTGTTGCACGCTGACTTCGTACGCGTTGTAGCTGGCCAGAAACTGACCGCTATCGTGCCTGTACACTTTGTTGGTGAAGAAGCGCCGATCAAGAAAGGCGGCGAAGTTTCGCACGTTGTTGCTGAAATCGAAGTGACCTGCCTGCCGAAAGACCTGCCTGAGTTCATCGAAGTCGACCTGGCTAACGCCGAAATCGGTTCGATCATTCACCTGTCTGACCTCAAAGCCCCTAAAGGCGTTGAGTTTGTTGCTCTGGCACACGGCGATGACAAGGCTGTTGCCAACGTCCACGCTCCACGTGTTGCTCCAGAAGCTACTACTGAAGGCGCAGCAGAGTAATTTCACTCTGTTCGCCGGAGTGACCGGAAACATCGCGGACTAGAGCGTAGCGAGAAAGCGGGCGAGAACGCGGAGTTTACATAATGGTAAATGAGCACTTGTCGTCCACTTTCGCCGCACACAACTGTCGCGGCGATGTTATCCACCACTCCAAGGAAGGGCCCCTATCGTGACTGCCATCAAACTGATCGTTGGCCTGGGAAATCCAGGCGCTGAATACGAACAGACCCGGCATAACGCAGGGGCCCTTTTTGTTGAGCGCATCGCGAACGCACAAGGCGTAAACCTTGTGGCGGATCGCAAATATTTCGGCCTGACCGGGCGCTATTCGCATCAAGGTCAGGATGTTCGTCTGCTGATCCCCACCACCTACATGAACCGCAGCGGCCAGGCCGTCGCGGCACTTGCCGGCTTCTTCCGCATTACGCCTGAAGAAATCCTGGTGGCGCATGACGAACTCGACCTGCCACCGGGTGTAGCCAAGCTCAAACAGGGCGGCGGCCATGGCGGTCACAACGGGTTGCGCGACATCATTGCGCAACTGGGCAATCAGAATACCTTTCACCGCTTGCGGCTTGGCATTGGCCACCCGGGCGTTGCCAGTATGGTTTCAAATTTCGTCCTGGGTCGTGCGCCACGCGCCGAACAGGAAAAACTCGATGCCAGCATCGACTTTGCCCTCGGCGTGCTGCCGGATATCCTCGCCGGTGAATGGAACCGCGCGATGAAAAACCTGCACAGCCAGAAGGCCTGACTCACTCCTCGGGGAAAACACCATGGGATTCAATTGCGGCATCGTCGGCCTGCCTAACGTCGGCAAGTCCACCCTATTCAACGCCCTGACCAAATCCGGGATCGCGGCCGAGAACTTCCCCTTCTGCACCATCGAACCGAACACCGGTATCGTGCCGATGCCGGATCCGCGTCTGGAAGCCCTGGCGGCCATCGTCAATCCCAAGCGCATCCTGCCGACCACCATGGAATTCGTCGACATCGCTGGCCTGGTGGCTGGCGCCTCGAAAGGTGAAGGCCTGGGCAACAAGTTCCTCGCCAACATCCGTGAAACCGATGCCATCGCGCACGTAGTCCGCTGCTTCGAAGACGAGAACGTGATTCACGTCTCCAACAGCGTCGACCCGAAACGCGACATCGAAATCATCGACCTGGAACTGATCTTCGCCGACCTCGACAGCTGCGAGAAGCAACTGCAGAAAGTTGCCCGTAACGCCAAGGGTGGTGACAAGGACGCCGTGGTCCAGAAAGGCCTGCTGGAGCAACTGATCGCTCACTTCACCCTCGGCAAGCCTGCGCGTACGCTGATGAAGACCATGGGCGCCGACGACAAAGCGGTGATTCGTGGTTTCCACCTGCTGACCACCAAGCCGGTCATGTACATCGCCAACGTCGCTGAAGACGGTTTCGAGAACAACCCGCTGCTGGACATCGTCAAAGCCATCGCCGAAGAAGAAGGCGCCATGGTGGTTCCGGTCTGCAACAAGATCGAAGCCGAAATCGCCGAACTGGAAGACGGCGAAGAGAAAGACATGTTCCTCGAAGCCCTGGGCCTCGAAGAGCCTGGCCTGAACCGCGTAATCCGCGCCGGCTACGAAATGCTGCACCTGCAGACCTACTTCACCGCCGGTGTCGAAGAAGTCCGCGCCTGGACCGTCCGCGTCGGTGCCACCGCACCACAAGCTGCTGGTGTGATCCACACCGACTTCGAAAAAGGCTTCATCCGCGCCGAAGTCATCGCCTACGACGACTTCATCCAGTACAAGGGCGAAGCCGGCACCAAAGAAGCCGGTAAATGGCGTCTGGAAGGCAAGGACTACATCGTTAAAGACGGCGACGTGATGCACTTCCGTTTCAACGTGTAACAGCTTCCGTGGAATACCACGGAGCTTGATAGTCCTCGAAACCCCCGTAATCACTAGGTGATACGGGGGTTTCGCGTTTAAGCACCACCAGGCTCATCCGTTGTGTCGACCGGTTGAATCCATAGCCAATAGCCGTCGCTCGTTCCAGATATGCAGCGCCTTTAACTAAACGCTGATCCGTTTCAGACAGGATTGCACTGTCGCTCATCACACAGGTACCATTGAGAACGATTCACACTAACATCTGGGAAGCCGACCAGTGCAATCTCCTCCGTCCAGTAAGCTGGGATTCTTTTTCAGCGATCATCATCGTTGGCTGCTGCAGCATATTCATCGCCACCTGCGCAATCACGCGGACGCAGAGGACACCGCCGCCGATACTTTTTGCCAGATGCTGGTGGCTCGCGTCGATCCCGACAGCATCGAACAGCCTCGTGCTTACCTTTCGACCATTGCTCGCCGGTTGATTTTTGACCGTCATCGTCGGCGCAAGTTGGAGCTGGCCTACCTTGAGCGCTTGTCCATTCTGCCCGAGGCGCTGGCCCCCTCCCCCGAAGAACAGCTGCAGTTGATCGAAGCCCTGGTGGCCATCGACCGGGCTATCGACGGCTTGCCAATGGTCGTCAAGGCTACTTTCCTCTATAGCCAACTGGATGGTCTGAGCTATGTCGCGATTGCGCAAAAGCTGGGGCTGTCGGAGCGCACTGTCAGTCGTTACATGAAACAGGCATTGCGTCAGTGCTATCTATGCGAAATATCGCCATGAGCAAGCCGCGCCTGGACCCCATCAGTGAGCAGGCCATCGACTGGATGGTAAAGCTTCGCGCCGGTACGCCCGATGCTGCACTGCAGGAACGTTTCAACACGTGGCTGGCGATGGATCGTGCGCACAGACAGGCCTGGACAAAATTGCAGGACCGTCTCGGCGGTTCGTTCAACACGGTTCGCGCGCTGGATCGACGCTTGCCCGGTCACGCCAGCGAAGCCCGCCAAGTGCTCTTGCAGCCTCATGCTTCGCGCCGCGACGCCCTGCGCGTGATCGCCGGTCTGGGCCTGCTCGGAGGCGGTGTGTGGCTAGGCGCCAGGAGCCAGCTGGGTGACGCGCTGCTGGCTGATCTGCACACCGGGCGCGGCGAGCGTCAAAACTTCAAACTGGCCGACGGCAGTAGCCTGAGCTTAAACGCCAACAGCGCAGTGGATCTGCGCTTCGATGACAAGCAACGGCTGGTGATCCTGCGCCACGGTGAACTGGTGATTGAGGTGCAGCCCGATCCCCGCCGTCCGTTGCGCGTGCGCACCGCTGAAGGTGAAGTGCGCGCGCTGGGTACCCGGTTTCTCGTTGCCCAGGAGCAAGGTGCCAGCCGAGTGGTGGTGTTACAGCATTCGGTCGAAGCACGGTTGTTCGACGGCACAGTGCAAGTTGTGCAAGAAGGTCAGTCGGTTCTGATGCACGCCCGGCAAATTGCCCTCGTTAGCAGCGATCAGCGCCAGCGTGCCGACTGGTTGAGCGGGAGGCTGAATGTGCTGGACGAATCCCTTGAGCACGTGGTCGACGCCCTACGCCCTTACAGTCGCGGTTTTGTGCGCGTGGCTCCCGAGGTTCGAGGCTTGCGCGTCCAGGGTATGTTCCCGCTTGACGATCCCGACCGGGCGTTCAGTGCTCTGGCAGAAACCCTGCCTATACGGGTGGATCGCTACAGCCCTTGGCTGACGTTGATTGGTTCGAAGTAAAGCGGTGATTTTTTTTGAAAATCGATCTTATTTGTGTCCGGTTCTCATTTCTCATCCCACCTATCTCCTGAGACTTCCATACAAACAGGAGAATGTTGTGTTTAACACATGGCCCCACGCCCTTTCCGTCGCCGTTGCCCTGGCAACCCTGGCGAGCCCTGCCCTGGCGCAAAACTTGACCTTCAATCTGCCGGCCGGTCCACTCGCCAGCACGCTTAATGCGATCGCCGGCCAGAGCGGGCAAATCATCTCGCTGGATCCATCGCTGGTGCAGGGCAAACAGGCGCCATCGGTGATCGGCCAGATGCCGGCCGAGGAAGCGATGCAGAGGGCACTGTCGGGCAGCGACTTGCAGTTACGCGTGACGGATCAAGGCAACTTCAGCGTTGAACCGACCCCGGAGAACAGCGCAGCACTGCAATTGGGTGCCACCAACATCGTTGAACGCAGCACCGACGCCACTACCGAAGACTCGGGTTCCTATACCGCGCGGGCAGTGACCATCGGCAAAGGCACCCACACCCTCAAGGAAATTCCGCAGTCGGTCACGGTGATGACCCGCAAGCAAATGGACGATCAGGATATCGTCGATCTCAAGGATGCGGCCAACAAGACCACCGGCCTGGTCGGCGCCCAAGGCGTCGGCAGAGGCTTGATCCTCTCTTCGCGCGGTTTCCAGATCGATGACTGGCAGTACGACGGTGTGCCGATCCCGCGTAACACTTATGCGCTGGGCAACTGGGCCACGCAGGATTTGATTTTCTTCGATCGCATGGAAGTGCTGCGTGGCGCATCCGGTTTACTGCAAGGCACCGGCAGCCCCGGCGGCGCCGTCAACCTGGTGCGCAAGCGCGGTCAGGCCGTACCGAAAGTAACCCTTACCGGCAAGGCCGGCTCCTGGGATCACTACGGTCTGCAACTGGATGCCGGCGGGCCGCTGAACCAGAGCGGCACAATCCGTGGACGTTTCCTGGCCGACCAGGACGACAGCCACTCGTTTGTCGATTCCGAATGGTACAAGACCACCTCACTGTACGGTGCGCTGGACTTTGATCTGAGCGAAGCCACTACCTTGGGCGTGGCGGTCAGCCAGTCCGACGGCGAATCGCGCTCGAATGTCCGTGGCTTCCCGCGTTATTCCGACGGTAAACCCATCGACCTGTCGCGCAAGACGTACACCGGGGCGAAGTGGAACCATTCGGATATCGACGTCACCACGCTCTACACCGATCTGGAACACCGTTTCAACGACGACTGGGCCTTCAAGGTCGGCGCCGTGCGCATGACTGAAACCAACAAGGCGAAGAACCAGCGGGTGCAATCCTCCGGCTCTGGCATCAGACCCGATGGTACCGGCGTGCAGTACGCTGACTTCGTGACGGACCTGGACTCCACCAAAGTCGCGCTGGACATGAACGTTATCGGCAAGTTCGAAGCCTTGTCCATGCAGCAGGAAATCATGGTGGGCGGCAGCTATTCCAAATACACCTCGGACGACAAATTCGCCCGAACCTTCAACAACAGCACCGACAGCATCTTCGACATTGATCACGACCGTCCCGACATCAGTTACGAGGGTTTGATCGATTCCGGTGGCCGTGGGGTTCCCAGCCAATACGACATCCGCCAGAAAGGCCTGTACGGCAGCTGGCGGGTCAAGCCGATCGAGCAGTTGACCCTGGTGCTCGGCTCCCGGGTCAGCTGGTACGACTACAGCTACAAATCGTCTACCGAAACCTTGTCTGGCACTACCGTCAATCCTGAGAGCACCGCCAACGAAACCGGGGAAGTCACACCCTACGCCGGTATCGTCTATGACCTGAGCCGCGAATGGTCGGTCTACGCCAGTTACACCGACGTATTCACACCGCAGACCGAACGCGATACAGCCGGTTCGGTCATTAAACCGATTATCGGTAGTAACTACGAGATTGGTCTCAAGGGCGAGTTGATGGAGGGTCGGATCAATACATCCCTGGCCCTGTTCCGTTACGATCAGGAGAACCGTGCTGTTCTCGATAGGCAGGGTGAGCAAATCTGCAACGGTTGGTATTGCTCGACGGCATCGGGGAAAGTGCGCAGCCAGGGCCTTGACGCTGAAATCAGCGGTGAAGTGATCGACAATCTGCAACTGTTTGCCGGCTACACCTACAACACCACCAAATACCTGAATGACCCTGACAACGAGGGCAAAATCTTCAGTTGGTGGACGCCTAAACACATGCTGCGTGTGTGGGGCAATTATCAGTTGAGCGGCGACTGGAGTCGTGTGAGTACCGGCCTGGGCTTTACCGCCCAGACCCACACGGTGGGTTACGACCACTCCGTCAACGTTCCGGGTTATACCGTGTGGAATGCCCGTGTCGGTTATCAGCTCACCCCGGAAATCGAGCTGGCGATGAATGCCAACAACCTGTTTGACAAGACGTACTTCACTGCGGCCTACAACCAGATCAATGGCAACAACAACTACGGTGATCCGCGCAACGTGATGTTCAGCGTGAAGTACACCCCGACGTTCTAACACTTGTCGCGTCCTGAATAAGGTTTACACCTGTTTCAGGACTAGACATGAAATTCCTGTAGGAGCAAAGCTTGCTCGCGATGGCCGTTACGCGATTTGCCTTATGCACCGCGTCATCGTTCATCGCGGGCAAGCCTTGCTCCTACGGGACCGCGTGTTTTCAGGCTTTTTTAGTTCTTGGCAGAAAGATCGCCAGCACACCCAACAACGGCAGGAACGAACACAGGAAGTACACGTATTCGATGCCATGAATGTCGGCCAAATGCCCAAGCAACGCCGCACCAATCCCGCCAAAGCCGAACATCAATCCGAAGAACACCCCGGCAATCATCCCGACATTGCCCGGCACCAGTTCCTGCGCATACACCACGATCGCCGAAAATGCTGACGCCAGGATGAAGCCGATCACGACGCTGAGGATGCTGGTCCAGAACAGGTCCACATGAGGCAGGATCAGGGTGAACGGCGCTACGCCGAGGATCGAGAACCAGATCACCGCCTTACGCCCGATCTTGTCGCCGATCGGCCCACCGAAGAAGGTCCCCGCCGCTACCGCTCCGAGAAACAGGAACAGGTGCAACTGCGAACTCGCCACCGACAGGTCGAATTTCTCGATCAGGTAAAAGGTGAAATAACTGGTGAGGCTGGACATGTAGAAATACTTGGAGAACACCAGCAGCCCGAGCACCACCAGTGCACTGATGACGCGGTTCTTCGACAAGCCATGCGTCGCCGCCTGGCCTTGCTTGAGTTTGAACAGGCTCAAGTGATTGGCGTACCAGCGACTGATTCGATAAAGCACGAACAGCGCAAACACCGCGAACAATCCGAACCAGGCCACATGGCCCTGACCGAAAGGAATGATGATCGCCGCAGCCAGCAACGGACCGAAGGCTGAGCCTGCATTGCCGCCGACCTGAAACGTTGACTGCGCCAAACCAAACCGCCCGCCAGACGCTAATCGCGCCACGCGAGAAGCTTCCGGGTGAAAGGTCGAGGAGCCGATACCGATCAACCCTGCCGCCAGCAAAATCATCGGAAAACTGCCGACCACCGACATCATCAAAATGCCGATCAGTGTGCAAACCGTCCCGGCCGGTAGCAGCCAGGGTTTGGGGTGCCGATCGGTGTAGTAACCGACCCACGGCTGCAACAGCGAAGCTGTCAGCTGGAACGTCAAAGTGATCAGGCCAACCTGAGTGAAGGTCAGGCCATAGTTGGCCTTGAGCATCGGATAGATCGACGGCAGCACCGACTGGATCAAGTCGTTGATCAAATGCGCCAGCGCCACGGCGCCGATGATGCGCATGACCAAAGGGCTGCTTTGTGAAGTCGCGGATGCCGGCTGCGCGCCGGTCTGGACATTGCTGATAGCCATAAGAGTTTCCGTACAACAGATGGGTGCACACAGGCAGGTGCGTCAATGTGCCATTTTTCGGTGCAGCAGCGCCATCCCCTTAGCCTGCTAACGACTTCGATTTTCATCACTGAAAAGGTGATAGCGCAACGCCATGGTCTGAATCTTGCCTTGGTAATCCGCTTCAACGCGGCCCCTTACAAAGGGGACCGAGAATGGGAAGTTTCGCTACAGAGCCGGCCTACAGAGCTGGCGAGGGTGAACTTTCGAGGCCTTTTAAAAGGGCACAGGTCGCGGCCGCAACGGTCTCGACGCACGCCAATGGCGCGTGGTGTCCAGAGGAGTCATGGGGCATGCAGGCTTTTTTATCACCGGGGATCGGGTTACTGGGGCGTTTTGGCTTCGCACGCAAATTTCAGCTGTTATTTCTACTGTTTATCCTGCCGCTGGCGGGCAGTCTGTGGATGATCGGTCAGGACTATCGCGACAAACTGAACCTGATCTCCGGCGAACGTGCCGGGGTTCGGCAACTGCTCGCCCTCGATGCACTGGATAATCTGCTCGCCGCCCAGCGTGACCGCGCGGCTCGCTGGCGCGCCACGGAAACCAATCGTCAGCCGACACCCGCGACGATCGCGGCGATGGCTGCTTTCGATACGGTTCAGCCAGCCGTCGCCCAAGCCACCTCGGACCTCGGCAACGCACTGCAAACCGAAGGCGCCGAGGGCGAAACCCTGGCCCGTTATCAAGCCCTGCAAACCGCCCTCAACGGCCTCGACTCGAAAAGCTTGAGCAGCGTCGGTTGGTGGCCGGACGGTTACGATCGTTTCACCAATGCCTTGAGTGCGCTGCAAGCCTTGCGCGAGCAGATCGCCATGGACAATCGCCTGACGCTGGCGCCGTGGCTGGAAACCTATCTGCTGACGCAAATCTCCACGCAACACGCGCCAGACCTGATTGAGCGAGTCGGCCGTCTCGCCAGCGTCGGCCAGGCCTCTGTAGTGTCCGGGCAGTTCACCCTGCAAAGCCGCCTGCAATTGCGCGACTTACGCAGCCGCATCGGTGATGCCCGGGAGCAGCTGGTCAAAACCGCCAGCCTGCTGGAAGCGCGACTGCCCAGCGCGTTGCAAGCCTGGGCCGGGCAATACCATGACAGCCTCAAGCACCTGGACGCCGAATTGAAAGTCCTCGATGACGGCGTGTTCGGCGGCAGTATCAAGCTCAAGCCGGAAGAATTTGAACGAAGTCTCGACGGCCTCCTCTCCGACCTCGCTTCGTTGCGTCAGCAGTCGTTGGTGTCACTGGATCAACGTCTGGACTATTACCACGGTTCTGCCATCCGCCAGTTCATCCTGGTAGCGACCATTTTCGGCTGCCTGCTGCTGGCCGCGCTGTATCTGTTCATCTGCTTGCAAGCCTCGATTCGCCGTAGCACCAGCGGCATTACCCTGCTGGCCGAAGCCTTGCGCGACGGCAATCTGAGTCTGCAAGTACCGGTGGAGGGCCGCGACGAACTGGCCGCCATCAGCACCGCCCTCAACGTCGCGGTGGTGCAACTGCGTAACAGCTTACTGGGGGTCGATCATGAAACCTTGCAACTGAGCAACGCGGTGCGCACCCTCAACCATCACTCCAGCGGCGCCCTTGGGGAAGTCGAAGCTCAGCAGTTGCAGATCAGCCAGATCGCGGCGGCGGCCACGCAATTGGCCGCGACCTCGCAAGGGGTCGCCCAGAGTTGCGAACAGGCTTCTGGCAGCGCTCAGCACACCCAGCGCATCGCCGCCGACAGCAGCCGTGACAGCCAGCGCACGACGGCGAGCATTCAGCAACTCAATCAACGCTTGAATGACACCGCTGCGGCACTGGGCCGGGTCAGTGAGCAAGGGCAGCAGATTCAGTTGGTGGTGGACACCATTCGCGGGGTGGCCGAGCAGACCAACCTGTTGGCACTTAACGCCGCCATCGAGGCCGCTCGCGCGGGTGAGCAAGGTCGTGGCTTTGCGGTGGTGGCCGATGAAGTACGCAGCCTGTCGCAACGCACCCAATCCTCCACCGCACAGATTGCCGGCACTGTCGACAGCCTGCGCAGTACCGTGAACGAAGCGGTGAGCCTGATGGAAGCCGCTTGCGGCCAGGCTCAGTCCGACGCCCAGGCCGTCACTGGCCTCGGCGAACGCTTGGGGGAAATTGCCAGTGCTGTGCAAAGTGTCACCGACACCCTGGCGCAGATCGCCACAGCGGTCGACGAGCAAGCGACCACCGCCGACGAGGTCAGCGGCAACATCCAGCAAGTCGATCAGGCGGCGGTACGCTTGCTCGAAGGCGCGCGGGCGGTGAATCTGGCGGCGGACACTTTGAGCCAGGGCAGCAAGGCCTTGAGTGCCAATACCGGGAGATTTCAGCTCAGTTGACGCCCTCCCCTGGCCCGTTTTTTCGGGTCAGGTGGATAAGCGGTTGAAAGCGTAGAGAAATATTTTAGATTTACGCTTGACACATCTCAGTTACGAGCCAATAATGCGCGCCACTTGGCTACATAGCTCAGTTGGTTAGAGCATAGCATTCATAATGCTGGGGTCCGGGGTTCAAGTCCCTGTGTAGCCACCAAGTACTAAAAACGGCTTACCGAAAGGTAGGCCGTTTTTTTATGCCTCGAGAAAAGTGCTCCCGGCCCACAGAGCGGTTAATGCCCGCTCTTCGCGGTTCTCTCCTACAGTTAATGCCAAAGCTTAAACGCAGAGAGACCACCCTATGCACTGGGGCCTGGACGAGATCATTCTGTTTTTCATCGTGGTCGCCATCTTCTGCGTGGTGCTGGAACTCGCTTTTCGTCTCGGCCGTCATCACCGAACCCACAGCAGTGATTCGAACCGATCCCACCTCACCGTTTTGCAAACCGCCCTCCTCGGTCTGCTCGCGTTGTTGCTGGGTTTCAACTTCGCCATGGCCACCTCACGTTTCGAAGCGCGCAAAACACTGATTCAAGATGAAGTCACGGTGATCGGCTCGACCTATTTGCGGGCGAAGCTACTGCCGTCTGATCTGCGCGGGAAGATGTCGGCGCTGCTCAAGGATTACGTCTCGGCGCGGATTGAATTCATGCGCGCCGGCACGGACGAGATACTGTTGAAGGCGGCCAGCGAATCGTCCCGGACGATCGAGGACCAGTTATGGAATCTGGCTGCCACCGCCGAGGCCCAGGGCGAAGCGACAGCCGCCATGAACCTGGTGATCCAGTCGTTGACCGACGTCTACAACGTCAATGAAAAGCGCCGCGCCGCGCAGGACAATCATGTCCCGGCAACCGTCATCAATCTGCTGTTCGTCGTGGCCATCGGTGCGCTGGGTTTGATCGCTTACAGCTATGGCCTGGGCCACCGTCGACGGCACGGTTCGACGGCCGTCTTCGCGATCCTGATTGCCATGGTCTTCACCGTCATCCTCGACCTGGATCAGCCCCGCAGCGGCTTCATCCGCGTCGGCGAAGAAAGCATGCTGCGGTTGCAGGAAGATTTGAACCGCATGAGTTCGGGCAACCAGAGGCCACTTCCCCGTAAATCACGTCAGGAACGAATTGCCGGCAATGCTGACAACGCCCGTTCCCAAATCTGCCAGGTGCGCAGCCAGACCATCGCCTGCCAGTCGCTGTCGGCGGGATAGAACTGCTCCACCAGATTCAGTTTGATCCCGCGCCCCACGGCATCACTCGGATTGCCATGCAGATGCAGCCAGTGATCATCGCGCAGATGACGATGAACCTCGGCGCCGGGATACGTCCCACACTCGATCACAAAGGGCATCAACCGCACGTGTGGCAGCGCGTTGATCAACGCTTGCGAGGTGTAACCGGTGGCGGTGGCTGCAACGCCGGTTTCGCTCAGCGTGTCGGCCCCTGTGTGCAAGGTATAGAGCCAGGGACCATAAATGGCCTGCGCATCTGCAAGCGCTGGATACGCCGCTTCGGTGATGGTCAGCAACATCGGATGACCGTACTCCCCGGCGCCGGTGTGCAAGTCGAAACACATGGCCACTTCGGCATGGGAAACATGTTTTTGAATGATCTGATGCAACGTGCGGTTCGACCAGCTCGGGGCCAATCCGCCGTAAAACAAACCCTCGGGATGACGGTGCTGGCCGCCCTCGACAATCGACATCACCGCTGGCCAGCCGTGTTCGGCGATTTGCTCATTGAGCAAGGCATCGGCGCGATCACGCTCCGGGCCCTGCAATTGCGTGCAGGCATAGATTTCATGCAGCGCTGCGTAGGCCTGATTATCTGGCAATGCGTGGTCGAAGTTCAGGTGATTGCGGTTCAGGTCGATGTTGTCTTCGTTGACCCGACGCAGCCATGCAGTGCCCCACGGATTGATCAGGTGGATCATCACCACCGCGACATCGGCCGGCAGCGAACGCTTGCCCAACTCCTGCAACCACTTGATCTGGCATCCCGAACCATAGAAGCCTTCGACGCCATGGGTGCCACTCAGCGCAATCAGCAAACGCTTGGCGCGCGGATCACCCAGCACGGCCACATCGGTGCTCAACGGCTCACCGAACGGCCCTTTGAGCGGATGCGGGTACTCGGTCAGCGTCGCACCGGCCGCGGTCGCGACGGCCAGGAATTGATCACGCTGGGTACGGTAACTTGGCTGGGTGGGGAACTCGGTCTGCATGTCTGCCTCTTGTTGATCTTCTGGCCAGTCTGTTGCCCTCGACCCTACAGAAAATCCGTGGAGTCATGAAGGGCAAAAGCAACTTTGCTGTAGGCCTTGGTTTGCGTCACTCCCTTTCGGCCGATAAAGTCCCCTGATCTTTCCCACGGACGGAGTGCCCCCCACGTGTTCTCAACCTTCCACTTGAGCCACTATCGCCTGTCAGCCTTTTCGCTGATCACCGCTGCATTAACCCTCGCAGCCTGTAGCGCCCCGACCACTTCGACACTGCCTGTTGCGCCGGAAGTCGCGTCGGGTTATCGCGCTGACCTGCAAACCCAATACGCCTCAAAACACATGGCGGCCGCGGCCAATCCGCTGGCGGCCGAGGCCGGGCGGGAGATGTTGCGTCGGGGCGGTTCGGCAATCGATGCCGCGATTGCGATGCAAGCCGTGCTGACCCTGGTCGAGCCGCAATCCTCGGGCATTGGCGGTGGGGCGTTTGTCGTGCTGTGGGATGGCAAGGCTGTGCGCACTTATGACGGTCGCGAAACCGCTCCGGCCGGCGCCACCGAGAAGCTTTTCCTGCAAGCCGACGGCAAACCAATGCCGTTCACCCAGGCTCAGATTGGCGGTCGTTCGGTGGGGACACCGGGCGTGTTGCGAGCGCTTGAGTTGGCCCATCAGAAACACGGTCGTCTGCCGTGGGCGCAGCTGTTCGAACCGGCGGTCAAACTCGCGGAGCAAGGCTTCGCCATCTCGCCACGCCTTCACCGGTTGATCGCCTCGGACTCATCCATACGAAGTTCACCGGACATGGCGGCCTATTTCCTGAACGTCGATGGCAGCCCGAAAGCCGCAGGCACGCAACTGAAAAACCCGGAACTGGCCGCGGTGCTCAAACGCATCGCCAAGGAAGGACCGGATGCGTTGTACAAAGGCCCCGTCGCACAGGAGATCGTCGCCAAGGTTCAAGGCCACGCCAACCCCGGCAGCCTGTCGCTGAACGACCTCAACGGCTACAGCGCCAAGGAGCGCGCGCCGCTGTGCACCGACTACAAACGCTGGCAGGTCTGCGGCATGCCGCCACCGTCGTCAGGCGGGATCGCCGTGGCGCAGATCCTCGGCACCTTGCAGGCTCTGGAAACCCGTGACCCGCGTTTTGCCCTGGCGCCACTCAAACCGATCAAGAACAGCCAACCTGCGGGCGTTGAGCCGACGCCTGAAGCCGTTCACCTGATCTCCGAGGCCGAGCGCCTGGCCTACGCCGACCGCGCACAGTACGTGGCCGACGCAGACTTCGTGCCCGTCCCCGTCAAAGGTCTGGTGGACCCGACTTACCTGGCCAGCCGCGCCGCGCTGATCAGCGATCGCAGCATGGGCACGGCCAAACCCGGCACCCCGCCGGGCATTCAGGTCGCCTACGCCCCGGACCGTTCGCCGCTGCGCATCTCCACCTCGCAAGTGGTGGCGGTGGATGATCTAGGCGGCGCCGTGTCCATGACCACCACCGTGGAATCCGCGTTTGGCTCGCACCTGATGGTTCAGGGTTTCCTGCTGAACAACCAGATGACCGACTTCTCGTTCATCCCCGAAGAGAATGGCCAGAAGGTTGCCAACCGCATCGAACCCGGCAAACGCCCACGCTCGTCCATGGCACCGACGCTGATCTTCGACCGCCAGAGCGGCGAATTCCTCGCCACCATCGGCTCCCCCGGCGGCTCGCAGATCATCGAATACGTCGCCAAATCCACCATCGGCCTGCTCGACTGGAACCTCGACCCACAAGCCGCCATCAGCCTGCCCAACTTCGGCAGCCGCAATGGCCCGACGGAGCTGGAACAGGGGCAGTTCAGCCCGACACTGATTCAGGCGCTGAAAGACAAAGGCCACAGTGTGAACGAGATCGACATGACCAGCGGGACCCAGGCGATTGTCCGGGTGAAGGATGCGCAGGGGAAAGCGTCGTTGGCGGGCGGGGCCGATCCGCGGCGTGAGGGGGCAGCGTTGGGGGATTGAGTCCTACGTGGGAATGAGCAAGGGCTTACCGAGAGGTAGGCCCTTTTTTATACCTGATAAATCCTGATCGGCCATTTCACGCAGCCTTTTCCTACCCGCAAGTGACTGCTTCTTGGATAGAGTTGGCACTCACAAACAGTACGACGCAATCGACGCTGATACCGTCGAGATGGAGTAACCCATGAACATTCGCCCCATTCACACTGACGAGGACTATCGTGCAGCCCTTAAGAACGTGTCAGCGCTGTTCGACAACGAACCAGAGCCTGGCACCCCTGAGGGTGATTACTTCGACATTATGATCACGCTTATTGAAGCCTATGAATCGAAGCAGTTTCCGGTGGATCTGCCCAATCCGATCGATGCAATCAAGTTTCGTATGGAGCAGTCCGGTCTGTCTGCTGCTGACCTCGCACCCGCCATTGGCCGCACAAACCGAGTGTATGAAGTGCTCAATGGCAAACGTGCGTTGACGCTTCCGATGATCTGGAAACTTCACGATTTGTTCGGGATACCCGCGCAAAGCCTGATCAAGCCGATAAAGCAGGGTTGATCAGGTGCCAGTCGTATTCAGCCTAGCGAGAGATCTTCAGCGCCTGTCGCACCTGATGCTTCTCCAGCGCCAGCTCGATCAAACGGCTGACCAGCTCGCTGTAAGTCATACCGGTGGCCTGCCATAACTTGGGGTACATGCTGATGCGGGTGAAGCCGGGTAACGAGTTGATCTCATTGATCAGCACTTCGCCGCTGTCGGTCAGGAACACGTCGACCCGCGCCAGCCCGGAACAGCCCAACACCTGAAACGCCTCGACGGCCAGGGCACGGATGCGTTCACTGGCTTCGATGCTGATGTTAGCCGGCACCACCACTTCCGCCGCTTGAGCATCGATGTATTTGCTGTCGTATGAGTAAAACCCGCTGCGCACCACGATCTCGCCACAACCGCTGGCGATGGCGTTTTCGTTGCCGAGCACTGCGCATTCAATCTCGCGACCGCTGACGGCGGACTCGACCAGGACTTTCTCATCGAAACCGAGGGCCAGTTCTACTGCTGCCGCGTACTCGGCTTCGTCATTCACCTTGCTCACGCCCACGGAAGATCCCTGGTTTGCCGGTTTGACGAACAATGGCAGACCGAGTTTGCCTTGCACCTCGGCGAATCCGGTACGCGCCGCGGTGGCGCGGGTCAGGGTGACAAACGGCGTGACCGCCAACCCGGCGTCACGCAGCAGGCGCTTGCTGATGTCCTTGTCCATGCAGACGGCCGAACCGAGCACGTCGGAGCCGACAAACGGCAGATCGGCCATACGCAGCAAACCTTGCAGGCAACCGTCTTCGCCCAGGGTGCCGTGGACGATCGGGAAGATCACGTCGACGTGCCCCAGCATTTCCTGACTGGAGGTTTCCACCAATTGCTGACTGACCTTGCCCGGCACGACGGCCAGTTCACGGTTGGACTGGTTAAGAGCAATCAGGGCCGGGTTTTCCTGGTTGAGCAGGAAGTTCGAAGGGTCGTTCAGATGCCAGTGACCTTGCTTGTCGATGCCGATCAGCACCGGCTCGAAGCGCGAACGATCCAGCGCATCGACGATGTTTTTCGCCGATTGCAGCGACACTTCGTGTTCGGCCGAACGACCGCCAAAAATAATGCCTACCCGCAGTTTGCTCATTCAGAACTCCTCAACGATTGGCCACCAGATGTGCGCCGAACAACAGATAGCAACTACCGGCGAAGCGATCCAGCCATTTACGCGAACGATCATAGGCACCCGCAACCCGACGGCTGGCGAACAGCAGCGCCACGCTGCAATACCAACTGAATGACAAGGTCGCCATGGTCAGCACGGCCAGCGCCAGCAACATCGGTGGCGGCGAGGCCGGCATGGCCGTGGCGAAAATAGTAGCGACGAACAGCGCTGCCTTGGGATTGGTCATGTTGCCCACAAAGCCCCGGCCATAAGCCGATAGCAGCGTGCGACCTGCTCCGTTCAGCGAGTGGCTATCGCCCGGCACACTCGGTGGTTTGCGCTTGAACTGCTTCAATCCCAGATAGATCAGGTAACAACCGCCGGCAATCTTGAAGCTCAGGTAGAGCGTCGGCGCAGCGCTGAACAGCGACTTGATGCCCAGGCCACCCGCCAACCCCCACAGCACCGTGCCCGTGGCCACGCCGAGTGCGGCGACAACCCCGTGGCGCCGGGAGCAACTGGCAGCCAGTTGCGCGGTGTTGAAGAAGTTCGGCCCCGGCGTCACCACTGCAACCGTCCACAACAGCGCCAACGACAACAACGGAGCGGCGTAACTCAGGTGGGACATTTCCATAATGTGGGGCGCCTTCGTGGCTTAAAAAATATGCAACACCTTGCAACATTAGTCCGGGATTTTCTACCCGCCGGGTGATTCGAACGGCAGCAGACAGGCGGTTGGTCAGTGGGGTAACGTGTTCAGCATCGAGTTCAAGGCAACACCACCATGGCCAAGCACATGCCCCCCATCGACTGGTTCCACCGCGCGCCCGACGTCGGCGGGCTTCAGCGTTTCGAGGCGTTTTTTGCAGGCCACGGCTACGACCTTCACCGCCACGACACCTACGCCATCGGCCACACACTGGCCGGTGTGCAGAGTTTTCAGTACCGCGGTGGCTGGCGCCACAGTCTGCCGGGCGGGACCATGGTGCTGCACCCGGACGAAGTTCACGATGGCGAAGCCGGCACCGAGACCGGGTTCCAGTACCGAATGATGTACATCGAGCCGGCACTGATCCAGCAGATGCTCGGTGGGCAGCCGTTGCCATTTATCAAGACCGGCCTGTCGGCCGATCCACGGTTGTTCGCCGCGACCGCCGTGCTGCTGCGAAGCCTCGATTGCCCCCTCGATCCTCTGGAAGAGCAGGATGCGCTGTTCGATCTGGCACAAGCCTTGAACAGCGTTTCCGGAGTGCCTGCCACTCGCCAGAGCTTCGACTACGTGGCCGCCGAACGCGCGCGGGAATTCATCCACAGCGCGCTGGATCGCACCGTGACGCTGGAAGAACTGGCGCAACACAGCGGCCGCGATCGCTGGAGTCTGTCGCGGGATTTTCGCCTGTTGTTCGGCACCAGCCCTTATCGATACCTGACCATGCGCCGCCTCGACCTGGTCCGCTCGCTGCTGATTCAGGGCCAGTCACTGGTCAGCGCTGCGCTGATCGCCGGCTTCACCGATCAGAGCCACATGACCCGGCAGTTCAGTAAAACCTACGGCCTGTCGCCAGCCCGCTGGATGAAAATGCACCGCC
This sequence comes from Pseudomonas sp. Irchel s3h14, assembly GCF_900187425.1. Taxonomy (GTDB): domain Bacteria; phylum Pseudomonadota; class Gammaproteobacteria; order Pseudomonadales; family Pseudomonadaceae; genus Aquipseudomonas. The sequence goes on along the minus strand of NZ_FYDJ01000012.1, from coordinate 20,368 downwards.
GCTGAGCCACGCACAATCGTTCAAGAAGCACGCCGATGTGCCGGCTATCGTGGATGCACGATCAACCACGAGAGCTGCTTCATGAAAGCTTACGAAAGCCTGAACTTCGCTGAAAAAATCGCCAGGATCGACCCGTACTGGACGCCTCGGGTCATCGCCGAAATGAACGACTACCAGTTCAAGGTAGTGAAACTGCTGGGGGATTTCATCTGGCACGATCACCTTGATACCGACGAAACCTTCATCGTCCTCGAAGGGCAACTGCGCATCGACTTTCGCGATGGTCACGTGCTGGTGAACGCCGGTGAAATGTATGTGGTGTCAAAGGGTGTCGAGCACAAACCGTTCGCCGAGCAGGAGGTGAAACTCCTGCTGATCGAGCCCAAGGGTGTGCTGAACACGGGTAACGAAGGTGGCGAGCGCACTGCGCAGAATGACGTCTGGGTGTGAAAGGCCGGCTGCTTATGGCTGCAAGGTTTTGCCGTCCACTGGATCGCCGATTTTCAGGAAATGCCCGCCAGCCACATGGTGCAAGGTGCGCAACGCGTCTTGCCCTTCGAAGTGCCAGCGACCGTCACTGAACACGCGCTCGTCTGCCTGAGCGGCAATCACTTCGGCCAGGAACAGATCGTACTGCTGGTGATTGCCGGGCTCCGGCAGCAGTCGGCATTCCAGCCAGGCGACGCAGCCTTCGAGCATCGGCGCATCGATCAATTCAGCGCTGAAGGTCGTCAAGCCATAGACCTGGAACTTGTCCCGGCCTTGGTCCCGGGTCAATTCCAGGCCGGACGTCGAGCCAACGGTCTGGACGATATCGGCCTGGGCGGCGCAGGGAACATTCAGCACAAACGTGCCCGAAGACTCCAGCAATTGTCGTGTCCAGGTGGACTTGTCCAGCACCACGGCAATTTTCGGCGGCTCGAAATCCAGCGGCATGGCCCAGGCCGCCGCCATGATGTTGCGCTGGCCATCATGAGCCGCGCTGACCAGCACGGTCGGGCCATGATTGAGCAATCGATACGCCTTGGACAAGGGAACCGGACGGCGGTGAGAAACGCTCATGATGGCTGCTCCTGGGGAAATCGCCGATTGTAGCGATTTACGCCGCGAAGGCAGGCATCAAGTCGCCAACTGATTGGCAAACTGCCCGACCGCGTTCACCACTTTCTGTGCACCGTCCTGAATCTCGACAATCACCGTCCCCGCCTCTGCCGCCAGCGCCAGCCCCTGTTCAGCCTGGAGTTTACCCTCGGTCATCAGCGCCACGGCGTTGCGCGCCATGTCCTGGTTCTGACGCACTACACCGACAATCTCATCGGTTGCCTGGCTGGTGCGCGAAGCCAATTGCCGGACCTCATCCGCCACCACCGCGAAACCACGCCCCTGTTCCCCGGCCCGAGCCGCTTCGATGGCCGCGTTGAGCGCCAGCAGGTTGGTCTGTTCGGCAATCCCGCTGATGGTTTTGACGATGGTTCCGATCACCAGCGACTGCTCGTTCAGCGCTTCGATGCCTTCACCGGCGGCCTGCATGTGCGTGGCAAGGTCACGCATCACATTGACCGCCTGAGTCACCACGGCGTTACCGCGCTGCGCGCTGCTGTCGGTTTGCTGCGAGGTGCTGTAGGCAATGTTGGCCGCTTCGGCGACGGCTTGCTCCTGATTGACCTGATCGGTAATTACCGTGGCGAACTTCACCACTTTGTAGAGCTTGTTGTTGGCATCGACCACCGGGTTGTAGGAAGCCTCCAGCCAGACCACGCGACCGTGGCTGTCGATGCGCTTGAAACGAGCGGCGACGAACTCGCCTGCATTCAGGCGACGCCAGAAGTCCTGGTACGTGGTGCTGTTGTATTCCTCGGGTTCGCAGAACATGCGGTGATGTTTGCCCTTGATCTGCGCCAGGCTGTAACCCATGCCGCTGAGGAACCGTTCGTTGGCCGCCAGCACGTTGCCATTGAGGTCGAACTCGATCACCGCCGTGGAACGCACAAGCGCACCGATCAGGTTCTCATGCTCACGAGACGCCTCGATGGTGCGGGTCAGGTCACTGGAGTAAATCGAGAAGTGCTTGATCCGGCCGTCCGCGGACCGAACCGGCTGCACGATCGAGCGCAGCCAGGCCTCCTGACCATTGCCGCGCAACAAACGCACCGTGCCGGCAAAGTGCTCGCCACGGGTCAACGCGACCTTGAAGCGCTGGTGGAATTCGTCCGGCTTCACATGGGCCGGGACGATGTCTTCGATGTGTCGCCCTATCAGGTCGCTGCTTTTGTAAAGCATCTCGCCGATGAAGTTCTGGTTGACCGATTGAATCCGCCCATCGGTGTCGAGGGTCAGGACCAGCATCTCGCTTTCCAGACTTTCCTTCACTTGCTGGAGGCTGGAGAGTTCTTCGCGAAGAGCCGACAGCTCCTGCTTCAAGCGTTTGTTGAACATGGGGATACACCGATGGACAGGGATAAAAAGCGGCATGCAGCCTAGCCATCGGCTTGGGGGATGTTTTCTGAAGAGTGTTTCAGGCTTGTCCTACAAAAATAGTTAGGCATGTTGATGCGCGTCTTGTCGCCAGAAGCCGAATGGTTGTCGAACATCGTTTCTTCCCAACAATTCCGGAAATTAAACACCGCTCGACAGCACTTGTTGAAAACGGCTCAAGGTTACTTCCTGCAAGCTACAACACCTTGCGTCGTTGCCTACAGCTACGCCAGAATTCGCCGGCTTGTGCGCCTTGGGGGTGGTCGGTAACTTGGTTCCTGTCACTGCCCATCAGTGATCGGGTTTAGTAGCCCGTCGATGTCAAGACGCACAACGTCTCTATCTAGCAGGCAGCCCATGCCCGCATTTGATGGCGGTTGTGTGCAGGGCGCTTCGGCGCGCCGATTTCTTGGCTCATCGGTCTACTAACCTGTGCACAGCTGCCACCCTTACGTTTAGTAGCGAACGGGTTGCAGCCTCACTCATATGAGGATTGAGCCAATGTTCAAGGTCACACCAAATCCGCCGGAAACCGATCCGGCATCGCCCTACGAATCACTCGACTCCAACAAGCTCCACGAAGCCGCCGAGCGCGCCCTCGACCATCACTTCCCGCCAGCCGACCCCAAACCACCAAAACGCAACGGCCAGCTCTTCAGCGTCTGCCCGGGTATCAACCCTGAAACCCTTCTCGCCAATGCCTCGGAAGATTTGCTGTCCATCAGCGCTATTGCCGCCAACCTCGCCGATGATGTGGACGGCTCACGCCGCTCCGTAGCCCTGGCGCTCAGCCGCATGGCTGACGGGGTGCATTTGTTGGTAGAGCGAATGCTGGATCATCTGGATGAACCCGAGATAGCGGCGATTTTCGCCAAGCAACAAAGCCGCGTCATCTAATCCGCCACCCCATAAAAAAATGGGCACTCAACCTGGTTGGCGTGCCCATTCTTTTTTCCGCTCCCCGCTACGCGGGATATGGATGCCTGTTACGGATTAACGCAGTCTTTCAACGATTTGCCCTGGCTTGAAGCCACGCTGCGGTTCCCGACATTAGGCATCCGCGCCCCAAAATACGCGGCACAACTCACCCCCACAGCCCCCATCACCGCGCAGAAGATCACGCAGATCCATGGGCTCCACGGCATCAGACCGATCAGCAACAACGGTGTGATACTCGCCCAGACGGCGTAGGCAATGTTGTAGGTGAAGGAAATCCCCGAGACACGAATCCGCGCAGGGAACAGGCTGACCATCACCGACGGCACCGCGCCGACCACCCCGCAACCGAGGCCGGCCACCGCGTACGCCAGACCGATCCAGCTGCCACCGATGATCAGGCAGGTATAGAGCACGCCAATGCCCAATGGCAGCAGCAGGCTATAGAGCATCACCGTGCGCCAGGCGCCAATGCGGTCGACCAGCAGTCCGGCGAGTACACAGCCGATATTCAGAAAAACAATGCCCAAGGCACTCAGGGCGAAGGTGTGACTGGCGGTCATACCGAAGGTTTTCTGCATCATGGTCGGGGTGATCACCACGAACACCACCACCGCCGAGGTCAGTACACAGGTGAGGATCATCGCCGGCAGCATGGCCAGGCGATGCTCACGCAAGACCGTGCGCAACGGCAGTTCGACGGCCGCATCCCGTTGCGCCTGCATGGCCATGAACACCGGGGTTTCGCTGAGCCAGCGGCGTAGCCAGACGCCGATTACGCCGAACACGCCGCCCAGCAGGAACGGGTAACGCCAGGCGTAATCAAGGATTTCTGCCGGGGTAAATGCCTGTGCCAGAAACGTCGCCGTCAGGGCGCCGATCAGGTAACCAAACGTCAACCCGGCCTGCAGGAAACCGAGGGCATAACCGCGATGCCCGGCGGGTGCATGTTCAGCGACGAACACCCAGGCGCTCGGCACTTCACCGCCCACCGCCGCGCCCTGGAGGATTCGCAGCGCCAATAGCAGCAGCGGTGCGAAATAACCGATTTGGGCGTAGGTCGGCATGATGCCGATCAGCAGGCACGGCAGCGCCATCATCAGGATGCTCAGGCTGAAGACCTTCTTGCGGCCCAGTCGGTCGGCGAAATGCGCCATCAGAATCCCGCCCAACGGCCGCGCCAAATAACCGGTAGCGAAGATCCCGAAGCTTTGCAGCAGTCGCAGCCACTCAGGCATTTCCGGCGGGAAGAACAACTGGCTGAGGGTCAGGGCGAAAAATACGAAAATGATGAAATCGTAGATTTCCAGCGCGCCGCCCAGGGCCGCAAGGCCGAGAGTCTTGTAGTCCGAACGGGTGAACGGCGTCGGGTGCGAGTGGATGTTGGCAGTCATGAAAAGAACTCTGGCATAGGCAAAAAACCAAGGCGCCCATGGTCTACGCAAACGCGCCAACGGACAACCCGTTAGACCAAAGTCCTAGATTCGTAAAACCTGGTCACAAAATAGAACCGATTGTTTTACTGTTGGCACCTCTCTAGACGGGCCTTTGCGGCCCGGAAGACCACAACAAACATAATAATTCGAGGTACACCCGTGGCCGCTGATATCGAAGATACCCGCTCTGCCCGCTTTGCCCTGCGCTGCTCAAGTTTTGCCGAACGCTGGTTTCCCGACTCCTGGGTGTTTGCCGCACTGGCGGTGATTATCGTCGCCGTGGCCACTCTGTTCATGGGCGCCAAACCCACCGACGCCGCCATGGCCTTCGGTGACGGCTTCTGGAGCCTGATCCCGTTCACCATGCAGATGGCTTTCGTGGTGATCGGCGGTTATGTGGTTGCCAGCTCGCCACCGGCGGTGAAACTGATCGACCGGCTGGCGCGGATCCCGAAAAACGGCCGCTCGGCCGTGGCCTGGGTTGCGTTGATCTCCATGGTCGCTTCGCTGCTGAACTGGGGGCTGTCGCTGGTGTTTGGCGGTTTGCTGGTGCGCGCCCTCGCCCGCCGTACCGATTTGAAAATGGATTACCGTGCCGCCGGTGCCGCCGCCTATCTGGGTCTCGGCGCGGTGTGGGCCTTGGGCCTGTCCTCGTCCGCCGCGCAATTGCAGGCCAACCCGGCCAGCCTGCCGCCGTCGATTCTGTCGATCACCGGGGTGATTCCTTTCACGCAAACGATCTTTCTCTGGCAATCCGGCGTGATGTTGCTGGCGCTGATCGTGATCTCGCTGATCATTGCCTACGCTACTGCACCCGGCCCGAGCTCGGCCCGTGATGCCGAAGCCTGCGGCATCGATCCAAGCTTTAACCTGCCGCCGTTGCAACCGCGCACCCGCCCCGGCGAATGGTTGGAGCACAGCCCGCTGCTGACGATTTTGCTGGTGCTGCTGGCAGCCGGATGGCTGTTCCATGAGTTCTCGACCAAACCGGCGATCAGTGCGATTTCCGGGCTGAACACCTACAACTTCCTGTTCATCATGCTCGGTGCCCTGCTGCACTGGCGCCCGCGCAGCTTCCTTGACGCGGTGAGCCGTGCGGTGCCGACCACCACTGGCGTACTGATTCAGTTCCCGTTGTACGGCTCGATCGCCGCGCTGATGACCACCGTCAAAGGGACTGACGCTCAGTCGCTGGCTCACCACATCTCGACCTTTTTCGTACAAATCGCGTCCCACGACACCTACGCGCTGCTGATGGGCGTGTACTCGGCGATCCTCGGTTTCTTCATCCCGTCCGGCGGGGGCAAATGGATCATCGAAGCGCCGTACGTCATGCAAGTGGCCACCGACCTGAACTACCACCTGGGCTGGGCCGTGCAGATCTACAACGCCGCCGAAGCCTTGCCGAACCTGATCAACCCGTTCTACATGCTGCCGCTGCTGGGCGTGCTCGGGTTGAAGGCGCGGGACCTGATCGGGTTTTCGTTCGTGCAACTGCTGGTGCACACGCCGCTGGTGCTGTTTCTGCTGTGGGCGCTGGGGACGACGCTGACGTATACGGCACCGGTCATGCCGTAACATTCACCCTGCTTGAGCATGAAACAAACGCCTGGATTTATCCTACAAACAGGCTCGATTGCGCCTGACATGAAACCCGGAGAGTTCTTATCTCCAATCTAAAAAGCGCTGAGTAAACTCCGACAGCTCACAAACTTTTCAAAGCAAGACAGCACTGACCAAGGATGAACAAACACATGTCTTTAATATCGAAAACGCTGGAAGAGATGATTAACGAGATTTACCAGGACGGTAGGGTTTCAGTCGTTGAATATAAAAAGCTGCGTGATGATGCAGATCGCCGTATGGACGCTGTCGTCCGCGAGTTCGGCCAGCACAACAATTTGACCGCTCTACAAAAAGCGATGGATGTAGTCATGCAATTAACGCAAACGTCCATCATTGATGCCAAAAAAGCCAAACTGACCGATACAGGAGAGGCCATCGTCAAGGATGCCGTATTTGCACAGGTCGAGTACTTGCGCGCCGGTACTCATCTGGCACTAAAGCTGTTGTAACGCTTCAACCTCCGTCCGGCCCATAGACATCAAGCCCGGGCCGGACTCCATAACCGAGCGTTCCTGGCAGACACACCGCAGGCTCTACGCAAAAAAAACTACACGCAAACACTATTCTGTAAAACGCCGCTGATCCAGTATGGCGCGTACCCCAATCAACGGGACCACGCTGAAAAGGATCTGAGCATGTTCAAATTCGCAGGATTCACCCTCGCGGCCCTCACCCTGAGCGCCGCCGCCCATGCCGATGTCGGCCTGAAGCTGGGCAGTACCGAACGCGTCACCCGCCTGTTCGCTTACCCCAACAACTGCAACGTGATTTGTTTTCGCAACTGGACGCTGGAACAAACGGTCGAGCATTACCTGACCCAAAGCGTGCAGCGCGATGGTTACAGCGCGGCGAAAGTGCTGGTCAAAACCGATAACAATCAGCTCTACGCCGAAATCACCGGCGTACCTCGTGGCTATGAAAAACCGTTGGCGGCGTTGCTCGATGCCGGTGATCTGGCCTATACCGGCGCCAGCAAGCTGAATGCCGATGGCAAGTGGGCTTACAGCTGGTATCTGTTCCTGCCACTGGGCATGGCCCTGGAAAACCGCAAAAGCGTTGAACTGTTGCACTTCCCACCCGACTATTCGTTGACCCAGGCTCAGGATTACCTGCGATCCGCCACCACCGATCGCTGGGCCACACTGCTGACTGTCAACGGAATCCCGGCCGACCAGACGCCGGGCTACCAGACCATCATCGACATCGCACCGATTGCCGCACCTTCCAACGCCGGCAAGGATCTGGAAGGCGTCTACGACTACTTCAAGGACTACCAGACCACGATGGTCAAGCAACTCAGCCAGAACGCCAGTGGTACGGCGTTGCCGATGGTCGCCTTCGGCGCGCCAGTGCGTAACTGGATCAAGCAGCAATACGGGCCAACCGTGAACGTGCTGGGCCTGGTCAGCATCAGTCCGAGCGACGGGGTGAAAGTGCCAGTGCTGGGTTCCAACCACCCAAGCTACATTTGGTACGCCGCCGACCCGGAAAGCTATACCGGCAACGATGCCCAGGCCAAGGCCGATGCCGCTGGCCTTAAAGTCATGGGCCAGGATTTGAGTGCCTCGTGCTGGCAGGCCGCCATGGGCCGCCAACCGGACAGTAATCCCGACATTGAACTGAGAAGTTGCACCCAAACCTGGCAAGTGGCCCAGTCAGAAAAAACCTGCGAGCTGTTCTACACCTCGATCCGCAACCTGACGCCCGAAAAAGCCGTGGCCAAGTGCGCGACGGCACCGATCAAATCTCAGCTCAAACAGCTGAAAGCTCCGGTACCCGCGACTGCGATCCCTGTCCCTCCTCTGTAAAACGATGAACGGCGGGTCTACTGTCATAACTGACAGTAGACCCGCCGTTTCATTTGCGAGAGGCTTGAGTCGTACCCATGTGTTGCAGAGCTGACAGGATCGTCAGCTGATGGAGGTCGCAGCACCCAGCCGACAAGGACCGTTATGAAAGCCCAGACCCTGCACGGGACGCTTGCGCAACCACCCGATGGGATTTATCCATTTAAGGAGTTGCCCGTTCGCCTTGGATTCCCCTCCAGGGCCGACTTCGAGATTATCGACAACACCAACGGATCGGCGGCAGCCGTCGCAGTACTTCGGGATTTTCCACGCATCAGCCGAATTTGTCGGGCGTCGGGGCATCTGCTGCCTTATCGGTGTCGGCATACCCGGCAACTGGCCCGTGGCATCCATGTCTACGACCCGCGCTTCTGCGGGCTGCTGCGACACTCCTGCGACCCAAACGTATTTCTCGACATGAGCGAGCTGTGGTTGTGGGCGCTGAAGGACATCAAAAAAGGCGACCGACTGACGATGGACTACGCTTCCACTGAAGACAAACTCTTGCGTCAGTTCGCCTGCCAGTGCGGCTCGTTCGACTGCCGAGGCTGGATCACCGGCTACGATGAACCGCCGAACGCCGACGGCCAGTTGTTTCTGCAACACTGGCGCCGGCGGAGTCTCTGCTGAAGGGCGTTACAACGCCTCGACCGGACGCAGACGGTATTGCGGCGGCAATTGCTCGAAACCGCTGATGGTGGCGTTCAGGCTTTTCCAGCGACCGTCCTTGATGCCATAGATGCAGCCGTGAACAGACAGGCTCTGCCCGCGGTGCCAGGCGTTTTGCACAATGCTGGTGTGCCCGACATTGGCCACTTGCTGGATCACGTTGTATTCGCAGAGGCGGTCGACCCGCTCTTCTTCGGTGGGCAACTTGGCGAGTTCTTCGCGTTTTTCATAATAGAGATCGCGAATCGAGCGCAGCCAGCCGTCGATCAGGCCCAGCTGACGGTCCTGCATCGAGGCGCGCACGCCGCCGCAGCCATAGTGGCCGGTAACGAGGATGTGTTTGACCTTCAGCACGTCGACCGCGTACTGAATCACCGACAGGCAGTTGAGGTCGGTATGTAGCACCACGTTGGCCACGTTGCGGTGTACAAACAGATCGCCGGGCAGCATGCCGACGATCTCGTTCGCCGGCACCCGGGCGTCGGAGCAACCGATCCACAGGTATTCCGGGGTTTGCTGACGGGCCAGCTTGGCGAAGAAATCAGGATCTTCTTTGGTGATCGCGTCAGCCCAGCGCTCGTTGTTATCAATCAGATCTTGTAATTCGTTCATGCAATGAAGCCTCGAGAATGATGCGCTTCTATGACAGACAACCATCTGTCGGGGTCACGCGCCAGATGCAGAAACCCGGTTTTCCATGCCGGAGGAATTCTCAGCAGCCCAGGGGGTCCACCCTAGTAAGGCCTACAGTATGAGGAATTGCCATGACTGAATCACGACGTCCGTACGATGCGGTGCAACCCGAGCCCATCGATGACAACGAAGACCGCATGGGTTCGATGCATGAGCTGGATTTCGACGAGGAAGAACCCAGCGCCAAAATTGGCGACGAGCTGACGCAAACGGAGCGTGAACGCCTGATGCCTCGGCAACGCGTACGTGAAGCCGGCATGACCGGGGCCTCGACCGATGACCATGAGTCCACCGACGACGACATGAGCCCGGAAACCCTGATCCGTGAAGACGGCGCACGGGACGCCCACGAAGCGGGTGAAGGTGGCCAGGCCGATTGGGATTTGAGCATTGTCGATGAAGACGACATCGGCGGGGGCAATGGGCTGGATGAAGAGGAACTGGCGCGGCGGGATCCGATGGACGGTAATCGTTGATTCTCTAGCGTCTGACAGTACGCCATCGCGGGCAAGCCATGCTCCTACAGGTTTGGTGGCGCTCACACATTTTGTGTTCGACGCCAAACCTGTAGGAGCATGGCTTGCCCGCGAAGCTTTTAAGGCTCAGTCGACCAAAGTGCAGGCCATGACGACAGCATCTTCACGCCCACCTACCGCCGGGTAGTAATCGCGTCGACGACCAATCTCGTTAAACCCATAACGCTCATACAACTTGAACGCGCCACGGTTGCTGTCGCGCACTTCCAGAAAACACTCCCGCGCCTTGGCGTCATACGCCCGGGACATCAAATGCTCCAGCAACGTCAAGCCCAGGCCACGGCCCTGGTTCTCCGGTTTGACGGTGATATTCAACAGATGCGCTTCATCAAGGATGATCTGCACCACCCCGTGGCCAACCTGCTGCTGGCCTTCAAACATCAGCCATATCTGATATTTACCCAGCCCATCGAGAAAAATCCCGCGAGTCCAGGGATGGCTGTAAGCCGCGTATTCAATTTTCAGTACAGTGTCCAGGTCCGCCTCGGTCATCGGGCGGAACGATACAGCGTCACTCATTCGATTCTTTCCAGCGCGCCATCAGCCGACGCATGGCTTGCCAGACATCAGCCTTACGCTGTGGCTCTTCCATTAATAATTCCAGACCCGGCAGGGCCCAGACCGAGCCCAGGCCTTCGACCTGGAGTTCACGGTTGAAGGATTCGGCGTTCGCCTCACCGGCGAAACGCACCGCTGGCAGGCCGATCAGCCACACGCAGACACACGGTGCGTCTTCCAGCCGGGCCGAGAGAAAACCTTGCACGAAGTCGCGAGCCGCTTCCCGGCCTTGATCCATGGTGCCCCGAGACAACAGCGGCCAACGCACCGGCTCGCCGACGATTTGCGGGCTGTCCGGCAGACCGGCGGCGCGCAGCATGTCTTTGAGCAATAGATAGGCAGGGTCGCGGGTCTGGAAGGATTCGCCTGTGGGTAACTCCACCAACAGCAGGCAACGCCCGGCCCGCAGCAATTGCAGGGCGAAACGCGGTGGCGGCACGACTGGCGCCTTGGCCACAACCGGAGCGGCCTCTTCTTCAACCTTGGCATTCGTGCGCGTGCTGGCCAGCGATGGCCGCGGCACCTCGATTTTCACCCGTTCGACCGGTTTGACCAGCGGTTCCACGGGCGAATCAGCCACAGGCACGGGCGCAACCGGAGCAACCGGAGCAACCGGCGCGACGACCAACGGCTCGGGCATCTCCAGCAACTCAGGGCGCGAGGGCGCAGCAAAGGGCAATTCGGTGCGCGGCAGCCAGTTGACCACCTGCATGGCGGTCAAATAAGCGCGGCGACGGGACTCGATAAGCAAAGGTCGGCCACTTGTGGATAACTAAAGTGCGGTGATTCTACCGCCCTTCGCTCAAGATCGCCCACGCTTGATCGATAGAAAGCCAACTGTCCGTCCCGAGAGTGAATCGCAACGGGCGTGATGCAGTACAATCGCGACTTTTAATCGCCAACCAGCCGGCCATTCCGATGATCGAACCCAAGCGCGTCTTGCGCGCCCTCGCTGAACACTGGGCACTTCTGGAGCCACTGTGCGAGCACTTCGACCAAGGCACCCTGAGCCTCAACGAATTGCGTTCACAGTTGGCCGCCCAGCAACTGGACAGTACGCCGCAGGACATCACCAGCCTGCTGGATGTGTGGATCCGCCTCGACATTCTGGTTCCCGTGGCGAAAAGCCCGAACCGTTTCGAGCTCAATGCGCAGATCCACGACTTCCTCGCTTACCTGCGCCGTGAGCACCGTCTGGGCCTGTGCCTGGAGATCGAAGCCTATCTGCGCCATCTCGAGCGTCTGGCCGGTTATATCCAGGACGCCTTCGACATCCGCGACGGCCACGACCTGGCGCGCCAGTTGCGCCTGCTCGACATGCGCGTACGGGACGTATTGAAAAAACTCGCCAACGACGAACAGGCCCTGGTGGCCGTCGCCGAGCGCGCCAAGACCAGCGACCGACAGATTCCGCTGCGTCAGCGTTACGCTGAAGTACTGGCGACCTGGGACGAATACGTCGAGCCGATGATTCAGCTGGTGAACGCCGACGGCGCCTTTGAACAAGGCGTGCGCAAGGTCGAGAACGTGCTGTTGAAGATGCTCACCGAGCAGCAGCGCCTTGGCCATCTGGTCGATGACGACATGCTGCTGCGCACCCACGCGCGCATCCTCGAAATGCAGACCAGCGCCCAGCTGACGTTGCGTCACGCCCGCGAGCTGTTGCTGCCGCTGCGTGAAGAAGCCCGTCGGCACAACGCCGTGACCCGTGGCGCGGCGCTGGCCCTGTCGGCCATCCGTCGTAAAGGCATCGATGCGGTGCCACAAGCGGCGATGCCGATGTTCACCCGACCGCAAAGCACCTTCCTCGGCAGTGCCAGTCAGGTCGAAGCCTACGTTTACGCGTTGGCCCGTTTCGAGCCGAAACCGGCGCGCTTCCCCAAGGCCCACAAGACTCAGAAAGGCGAAGCGCCGCGCGCGCCACGCACGGTTCGGGAAATGCTCGAACGCTGCGAAGACGCCTTGCCGATGCCGGACCTGATGACCTGGCTGCTGGAGCAGGAGCCGGACGGCGCTACCGACGAATTGCTTTATTGGTTCTCGCGCCTGTCGCGGGAAAAGCGCTTCACACGCGAGCGTCTGGAACGCCGCAATTACCACACTCACGAGCACCAGGTCAGCCTGCGCTCCTTCGCCCTGCTCTCGGCCCGCGACACCGCCGCCGAGGATTCTGCGAGCACCCCACATGCATCTTGATCTAAACGAACTGTCCCAGCTGGCGCCGATTTTTCGCGAGCTGTTCAAGGGCTACCACGTCAGCCGCCGCGACCCTGAGCTGTACGCGCAACTATCGAACTTCCAGGACCAGTACCGCACGCTGTTCAAGGCGCTGGGCTTTGAACTGGTCTGCGACACCCGTGGTTTCTACTACTTCGTGCCGGACCTCGCCGCTGCAGCAGTGAACAAGACCGCACAACGTCTGGCGCTGTTCACCTTCATCCTCGTCGAGCATCTGGCCGATCAGGGCCGTGACCCGGTCGCCGTGCTCGACGGTGGCAGCCTCGGCCGCGACGAGTTGCCATCGTTGCTGGAAAAGTACCGCGACCTGTTTATCCAGGCCGAAGTGCAGACCGTCGAAGAACTCGAAGAAAAAATCATGCGCCGCATGACTCAGCTCGGTTTTGCTGGCGAAGAAAACGGCATCTACCGTTTCCTGCCGCCGATGCACCGCTTCCTCGATGTCTGCCTGTCGGTCCAGCAGGACCGCGACCTGGCAGCCAGTCTGCACAGTGTGTTGCCATTGCCGGTGCCAGTGCTGATCGATGACGACAGCGACGAAAAGCTTTTGGAAACCGATGACCCGCTCGATCTGAGCGACTTCGCTGAAGAAAGCGAAGAAGACGCCATGGCCCGCGCCATTGCCGAAGAACAGGAGACCGACGCATGAGCAAGGAACGCTACGGCATTCGCCGCTTTGCCCTTTTGAACACCGCAGGTTACAGCCTCGGCCTGTTCCCGCTGGAAGAACCGTTGTCGGTTTACGGCGCGAACAACCTCGGCAAATCCGCCTCGATCAACGCCTTGCAGTTCCCGATCCTGGCGCGCATGTCGGACATGAGTTTCGGCAAGTACAGCCTGGAACAATCCCGGCGCTTCTACTTCGCGTCGGACACCAGCTACATCCTGGTCGAAGTGTCCCTGCCCCACGGTCCTCACGTCATTGGCGTGGTCGGTCGCGGCCCGGGCGGTGGTTTCGGTCACCAGTTCTTTGCCTACGCCGGCAAACTGGATCTGGCCCATTACCAGAAAAACGACACCTGTCTGCGTCAGAAAGAATTGTTCACCAACCTTGAGCGCGAAGGACTGAAAGCCTACGAGTTGAAGCCTGATGAGCTGCGTCGTTTGCTGGTCGGCGGTCACACCTCAATTCCACTCGACCTGACCCTGATCCCGCTGCGCTCCACCAGCGAGCAGAGCCTGAAGACCTTTCGCGCGCTGTTCATCAACCTGCTGCACATGCGCGAAATCACCGCGGCCAAGCTCAAGCAGCTGTTTCTCGATGCGTTCGAACACAGCCTGCGTTCCGGCAGCGTCGACTACATCGCCGCGTGCGAAGAAGCGTTCCGCGATGTACGACGCATGGAGCAGGACTACAACTCGCTGGTCACTGCCGGCCCATTGGTCGAAGCCCTTGCGGCAGGCGTGACCCAGCGCAATATCCTGCGCGGCAAACTGCACCGCATCTCGCCGCTGCTCGATTCCCTGCTTGGCACCTGGTCGGACTACGCCAGTGCGCGCAAAGAAGAGCTGACGATTCAGGCCGAGCACTACCGCAACGAACAAGACGCACTGCAAAACGATCAACGTGGCGGTACTCAGGAACTGATGCGCCTGGAGCGGGAAATCACCGGCATCCAGCGCTGGCTCGGCGAGCTGTCGGTGCTCAAGCATCGCTTCGCACTGGTCGATGACGTCAAAGTGCTTGAGCAGCAACTGCTCGCGGCCAAGGACGCGCACGATGAACTGGCCGGTGCGCTGGCGCAGTCACGGCAGTTCAGCGCCGAAGATCTGGAAGAGCGTCTGCGGGATCTGGAAAAACGCCTGAAGTCGGTGAAACAGCAACTCGATCACGCCGACAACAACAGCTACGCCCGTCTGCGTGAAGAGTTCTCGCAACAGGATGTCGAGCGCCTGATGCGCCTGTTCAACAGCGCGTTGTTCAGCCTGCCGTTGGGTGAGCACGGTATTACGCTGGACGAGGACGGTCAGTGGGTCAAATCCATGGAGCTGATCCTTGACGGCTTCAAGGGCGAGCGTTTCGAAGTGCCGGGCCTGTCCATCGACATCTCGCACATCGAACCGCCAGCCCTGCAAGCCTTGGCCGACCGCGCCGCGTTGCGCGATCAGAAAGAGCGTCTGGATAAAGAACTCAAGCAACTGAAAACCCAGCAAGCCGTGGCCGCCGACCGCGCTGCGAGCAAGACCCAGACCGAAGCGCTGTACCAGCAAGTGCTGGATGCGCAGAAAGCGCTGGAAGATTTCCGCCGCGCGCAAACCCTGAGCGCCGAGGAAGGCGACAAGCTGGAACAACTGGCGCAGATGGAAGCGGCGCAGGACGAGTTGAAGCGTTCCA
This sequence comes from Pseudomonas sp. Irchel s3h14, assembly GCF_900187425.1. Taxonomy (GTDB): domain Bacteria; phylum Pseudomonadota; class Gammaproteobacteria; order Pseudomonadales; family Pseudomonadaceae; genus Aquipseudomonas. Next base: position 5,019 of record NZ_FYDJ01000012.1, on the reverse strand, counting down.
GCGACGCCTTCACCGAACGCGTCCAGCAACTGTCGGCCAAACTGCAACTGGTCGGCCGGCAGATCGGCGACATGGAAGCCAAGCAACGCACCCTCGACGACGCGCTGCGCCGCCGTCAGCTGTTGCCGGCAGACCTGCCGTTCGGCACGCCGTTCATGGACCCGATCGACGATTCCATGGACAACCTGTTGCCGCTGCTCAATGACTATCAGGACAGCTGGCAGGGTTTGCAGCGCAGCGATGGTCAGATCGAGGCGCTGTATGCGCAGGTGCGCCTCAAGGGTGTGGCCAAGTTCGACAGCGAAGACGATATGGAGCGTCGCCTGCAACTGCTGATCAACGCTTACGCACACCGCACCGACGAAGCCCTGACCCTCGGCAAGGCGCGTCGTGCGGCCGTTACCGATATCGCCCGGACCCTGCGCAACATCCGCAGCGACTACGACAGCCTCGAGCATCAACTGGCGTTGTTCAACCGCGAGATCAACAAGCGTCAGGTCTCCAACCTGCAAAGCTTCCGCATCGTGCTGGCCCCGAACAAGGAAGCGCTCAAGCACATCGACCAGATCATCCACAGCGCCGGCCAATACGAAGAAGGCGAAACCCTCTCCGTCTTCGACCTGAGCCAAAGCGCCGATCAGGACAACAAGAACGAAGAAGCCAAGGAATATCTGGCGCGCCTGGTAGCAGCGAACCACAACCAGCTCGGCCTCAAGGACTTGTTCGAGCTGGCGTTCGAGATCACCAAGGTCAACGGTCAGCCGGTTATCCACACTGACATCGATGGTGCCGCTTCCAACGGTACGACCATGACCATCAAAGCGCTGACCAACATGTACTTGTTGCTGCACTTGATGGACCGTGACCAGGCCGGTCGCGTGCGCCTGCCGTACTACCTCGACGAGGCAGCGGACATCGACGAGAAGAACCAGGCAGCGCTGCTGGAAACCAGTCTGCAACTGGGCTTCGTGCCGATCCTGGCGAGTGTGAAGCCGCAGGTCTGCGCCAGTGTCGCCATCGACCTGGAAGGCGGGAGCGGCCCGAACGGGATCTACATCGACGAGGCGGACTGGAAGTACATCCGTCGTCACGATGAGGTGAAGGCTACCGCTACCGTTAAAGCGGATGAACCGGAGCTGGATGCGGTCTGATTTGCATTAATCGACAGCAATAAAAAAGGCCGCGATCCAATGGATCGCGGCCTTTTTCATGCCTGTTTTTTGGGCTTACTTGCCGATTGAAATCTTCGGCGCCCAGGTCAGCCATTCGTCTTCGAACTTATCGAACAGCGGGAACGTTTGCTCAGCTCGCGCCGGACTGCCCATGCGCTCGCCGTCCGGCGTGGCGAAAGCGATGCCGCCCTGAATCAGCGTCTCCAGCGATTCGGTACGCATCGTGGCCCCTTTGAACAAGCCGTAATCAAAGCCAAAACCACTGGAGTTCCAGAACCGCGTGCCGCTGCGCACCAACGGCGCGTACTTCGGTTCGATCAGGATGTGCACCAACACACGATCCGCCGTCTGGCCGAGTTCATAGCCTGTCACCTTGCCCACGGTGATTTCGCGATAAGTGACCGGCACACCTGTTTTCAGCGAACCACGGCGGGCAGCGCTCAACACCAGACTCAAACCGGCTTCTTGTTTAGCGGTTTCCGGCGGATTGGTCAGGGCCACAAAGTTCTTCTGCGGGCCGAGGTTTTTCGCGGCAGGTTGCACTTCGATGTATTGGCCAGTGACCAGCGTTTCGAGGTTGGATGTCTTGATCAGGCCCAGTTCAGGTTTGACCACCCAGAATTGACTGCCCACCCGAGCAATACGCTCCGGTACTTCGGTGATTCGCGCCGTCAGCAGAACCGATTGCAGGTCATCACTCAGATCGACGTCTTCAATCTTGCCGACATCCAGGCCTTTGAATCGAATCGGCGTGCCGCTGCGCAAACCATCGGCGCGATCAACCCTGATCGTTACCACGGCGCCTTTTTGCGTCGCCTCATCATGACTGGCGAATAAACGGAAACGCGGAATCCGCTTCTGCAACGGTGCCTTGGCTTCCGGGGTTTCGAAGGCAATGCCGCCTGCCATCAGGCTTTGCAGCGACTCACTTTTGACCTGGATTCCACCCGTCAATCCCCCCGTGAGCGTGATGCCGCTGGCATTCCAGAACCGTGTCGAGGCGTTGACCAGCCCTTCGTATTCCTTCTCGATGTGTACACCAATCACCAACTGCTTTTTGGTGCGTGAGAACTGATAACTCTGGACCGAACCGACCTTGACCTGTTTGTAGAGAATCGGGCTGCCAACCTCCAGCGAACCGAGGTTTTCGGTGAACAGCACCAGGTGCAATCCTGGCGCACGCAAGTCGAGCGGCGGTGCCTTCGGCCGCGCCACAAACTCGCGCTGCGGTGCGGCGCCTTTGTCTCCTGGACGCACGGCGATGTAGTTACCTTTGACCAACGCTTCGAGACCGGTGATACCGGCAAGCGAGATCGACGGTTTGACCACCCAGAACTGGGTGCCTTCGACCAGGTAATCTTCAGCCAGAGGATCGAGGGTCAATTCTGCGGTGGCACTGGATAGATCTGGATCGATCTTGAGCGCTTTCAGATTGCCGACCTGGATGCCTTTGTACATAACCGGTGTGCGACCAGCCTGCATTCCTTCGAAGTCGCTGAGTTTGACCTTGACCCGAATACCGGCGGCGGCTGCATCGAAATCTTCGTAGAGACGGAACGGCAGGCTCGGGTCGGTGGGCGGGCTGTCCTTGCGGTTCTCCGGCGTGGCGAACGCGATACCGCCGGCGACGATGCTCGCCAGGGATTCGCTGCGCACCTTCACACCCGACAGGTTGGCGTCGATGCTGATGCCGCTGGCGTTCCAGAAACGCGTGTGTTTACGCACCAGTTTGGCGTACGTGGGCTCGATGAAAACTTTGAGTTGAACGGTGCTTTGGTCTTCGGAGAGCAAGTAGCTTTTGATCTGGCCAACCTTGATCTGCTTGTAGAACACCGGACTGCCGCGATTCAGCGAGCCAAGGCGATCAGCCTTGATGGTCAGGTGCAAACCGGGCTGGGCGTCCGACAGCGGCGGCTCTTCGGCCAGAGCTTTGAACTTGCGCGTCGGCTCACCCTCGCCCGGGCTTATCGCGACGTAGTTACCCGAGACCAGTGTCTCCAGACCTGTGATACCGGCCAGTGTCACGCTCGGCTTGATCAGCCAGAAACGGGTGCTGGTCCTCAAGTATGGCTCCACGTCCTTGTTCATTTCGACGGTGGCGATCACGCCTTTGGAGTTCCCTTCGTCATCGAGTTTGAGGGTCTTTACCTTACCCACCGACATGCCTTTGTAGACAACTTCGGTCTTGTTGGCCTGAATGCCTTCACCACTTTCGAAACGCACCTGAATCTCGATGCCGGTCTCGTTGTAGGCACGCCAGCCGAGCCAGCCACCGATGATCAGGGCGATCAGGGGCAACACCCAAATAGCTGACCAGTTCGAGGCCGGTCGGGTTTTTGCTGTAGGCAAATCAGTCATGGTCGTCGTCCGACTCCGTGTTATCCCAAATCAGTCGGGGATCGAAAGTTACTGCGGCAAGCATCGTCAGAATCACCACACTGGCGAAAGCGATGGCGCCAAGATTGGCTTCGACGCTGGCAAGCCGTCCGAAATTCACAACCGCCACCAGGATGGCGATCACAAAAATATCGAGCATTGACCAGCGGCCAATGAACTCAATAAAGCGGTACATCCAAATGCGCTGGCGAGCCGACAGTGGCTGGCGCCGCTGCACGGAAAACAGCAGCAGTGCGATGCCCACCAATTTGAACGTTGGTACCAGAATACTGGCGATGAAAACCACGGCGGCGATTGGAATCATGCCGTGTTGAACCAGTTGAATCACACCGGACATGATAGTGCTGGGATCGCCCTGCCCCAGTGAACTGACGGTCATGATCGGCAGCACATTGGCCGGGATGTAGAGAACCGCCGCGGTAACCAGCAACGCCCAGGTACGCATCACACTGTTCGGGCGACGGGCGTGAACCAGCGCACCGCAACGGGTGCAGACCTGCTCGTCAGTGTCGGCTTCCTGCTTGTTCAATTCATGGCATTCGGCGCAAATCAGAATGCCTGCATCAATCGCCCGCATGGGCATCCTCTCCTGATAAAGCCTGCCAGATCTGATGGGGCGACATCACAACCTCCAACCAGACCTGAACCAACAACAAACCGATAAAGCACGCCAGGCCAAGCCCGACGGTAATTGCTGCCATATCTGCCAGTTTAACGATCGCCACCAGTACGCCCATGAGGTAGACCTCGAGCATCCCCCAATCGCGTAAATGGTGATAAATGCGGTAGAGCAACAGGCCGTAACTGCGTCCGATATCAAAACGAATACTCAGCAGTACAACCAGTTGGCAAAGCAACTTGAGCAGCGGGATTCCCATGCTGCAGAGAAACACCACGACTGCAACGCCCTGCATTCCGGTATCGAACAGGCCAACAACGCCGCTCCAGACGGTGTCGTGCGATGACTGCCCGAGTAGATGGAGCTGCATGATGGGTAAAAAGTTCGCCGGGATATACAACAACAGAGCGGCGAGAACCAACGCGAGACTGCGCTGTACGACGTTATGCCGATGGGCGTAGAGCTCGTAACCGCAGCGCGGACAGAGCGCTTTCTCGCCATGGGCGAGTTCGGGCTTGCGCATCAGCAAGTCGCACTCATGACACGCTACCAAGTCGTCCAGCGGTAATTCTGACAGCCCAGGGGCGTCAACCGGATCTGGCATAAAGGCTCTGGCTCCGAAAAAGTTGGACCTATTCTAGTGTCATGGATCGAAAATAACTGTGCAAATTTGTGCTTTAACTGAAAGCCACTTTCCTGCGGACAAAACAAAACCCCTACCTGCATACGCAGATAGGGGTTTCGGAATTTAATCTTGACGATGACCTACTCTCACATGGGGAAACCCCACACTACCATCGGCGATGCATCGTTTCACTGCTGAGTTCGGGA
>NZ_FYDJ01000038.1 GCF_900187425.1 Pseudomonas sp. Irchel s3h14 | reverse complement strand
AGCTCTTCCAATTTTGGCCAGAAGCCGACGACGGCTTCCTCGAGTAGGCCTGATACATAGATGCAACGGGGCGGCAGTTTTTTTAAAAGCGGGTAGACAGTGGGGGCGAGTCCATACATAGCAGCTGCCGAGCCTGCGAGGCTGCGTCCGGCTGCGCAGCAGTCGTAAACCCTGAACCCGCGGTTTAACTGATACACCGCGGTGAATGGTTTTACGACTGCTTCGCAGCCGAACGCAGCCTCGCAGGCTCGGCAGCTGCTACAGACCGTGTTCATCACGGCTGGGTCAGCTGGCGATACAACTGCGGCAAGCGCAGGGGTAATTGCTCGGGCTGGCGGATCAGGGTGTAGCCATTGGCGCCGAACATGTAAGGCAGGTAATCCCCTGCCTCGCGATCAATCGTGATACAGAACGGCGTCAACCCCTGACGCCGCGCCTCCAGCACCGCTTCGCGGGTGTCTTCAACACCGTAGCGCCCCTCATACAAATCCAGATCATTCGGTTTGCCATCCGTCAGCAGCAGCAACAGCTTGCTGCGGCGTTTGCTCTTGCCCAGCAGTTGGGTGGCGTGGCGGATGGCGGCACCCATGCGGGTGTAATAACCCGGTTTGAGCCCTTGAATGCGACCGCGGGTGTTGTCGTCATAACGCTGGGTGAAGGACTTGAGTTCCTGCATGCGCACTTGATGACGACGCAGCGAGGAAAACCCGTACAGGGCGAAATCATCACCGAGCACCGACAGGGTTTCGCCGAACAGCAGCAAGCTGTCGCGGATCACATCAATCACCCGATGCTCATCGTTCAAGTGCGCGTCGGTGGACATCGACACGTCGGCCAGCAACAGGCACGCGAGGTCGCGGCGCGTCTGCCGTTGTTCCATGAACAGACCGCGTTCCGCACATTGGCCATGCTCGCGTTCAACGTGAAAATCCAGCCAGGCCTGCATGTCCAGTTCAGCCCCTTGGGGTTGCTGGCGTAACCATTGGCGATCATTGCGCAGGTGCTCGAACTGGCGGCGCAGTCGGTGCGCCGAGGCCTTCAGCCGTGGCGGCAATGGCTGCGCCTCACAGTCGCGGGGCACCATCATTTGCAGATTAACGAAGCTGTCCTGCATCTGCTGTTTGCGATAGTCCCATTCCGGCAACTTGATGCCCTCGCCCAACGGGATATCGTCAACATCGGCCGGTGGCAAATCCAGGTGCAGCTTGAGGCCGCCGCCCTTGCGCAGACGGGTGCGCGACAGGCTCAACTCATCGAGGTCCTCGGCGACTCTGGCCGCGTCAGGGTTTTCGCTGTCGTCTGACCAGCGATCGAGGTCGACGTGTTCGGTCCAGCTGAACAGGTTCTCCAAGCGCACGATCAACAACCCGCCATCGCGGCTGCCTTCATCGATCCGCTTGGCGCGTTTGCTTCCGCCTTTCTGCTCACCGGGCGGAGTCGTCAGCGATTCTTCCGACTCGTCACCGAGGTCGGCAGCCTGCGGGCTGGCGAGGTTTTGCGGCGGGTACAACCACAGCGGCAACGGCCAGGCGGCCCGTTCGCTGCGGGGAAAATGTTCGACACTGCCGGGCTCGCGTAGCGCCTGGCATAACGCTCGTTCCAAGGCCGCTTCACCGGGATTCAATGTTGCCGGATCCGGGCGTAGTTGCAGATGGGCATCGACCAAACGTTTGTACCGGGCACGCAATGCGGGATAGCGCCGCAACAACTGTTGCGTCCAGCGTTGATTGTCCCGACCCCAGTGCCGCATCTGACCGGCCTGGGCCGCCAGTAACGCGAGCCAACGATAGAGTTCCTCGTTCAGCGCGACTTCAGGAAACACCGCGAGGCTCGACGGCAGACGAAGATTGGTCTCGTCGCACCACGCCAAGGGCACTTGCTTGCAGGTGCCGGCGATCTGCTGCAACACGTTGCGCCGCAACAGCAGATCGCGGTCGCTGGCGGCTTCCACGCCGACGCCATTGGCGCCACCCATGGCGCGAAACAACAACGCCAGCGGTCGCTGCTGGTGGATCAGTTCGACCCGGGCCTCGGGAAAGTCCGGGCTGGCACGGCGGGTGATGAAGCGATGCCAGACGCTGCCGACCCACTCTTCCAGTTCGACGGTAAAGGCCATGGTTTTTTTCCTCTGAAAACCAATGTGAAACGGCCCGCTGTACCAGCCGGGCCGTCCTCCTTCAGGTTGTTATTGACTCACGAACGAACAGCGGATGCGGCAGTCGCTGTGATCCCCACTGGCACCCGCCGCTTGAAGCTGGACAGGTAGCAAAGCAGCCCTGCGAAGAAACCGAGACCGGCGCCCAGACGGGCCCAGAACAGCACTTGCAGATGATCGACAGTGGCCATGAACGGTAACGCGACGCCATCCACCGGCCAGCGTTGCAGGTAGATCTGCACGACACCGGCAGCGGTGAGCAGCAGCGTGATCATGACCATCGACAGGGTCATCAACCAGAAGCCCCAGATCTCCAGTTGCTGCGAACGCTCGTCCGCTGCTTCGCCGAGCCCTCGCAGTTTCGGCATGGCATAGCTGATCAAGGTCATCACGATCATCGCGTAAGCACCGTAGAAGGCCAGGTGACCGTGAGCCGCCGTTAACTGCGAACCGTGGGTGTAGTAGTTGACCGGTGCCAGGGTGTGCAGGAAACCCCAGACGCCAGCGCCGAAGAAAGCGGTTACCGTGGTGCCCTTGGCCCACAGCGTGGCGGCGCGGTTCGGGTGGTCCCGCCGACGGTTCTTGACCATGCTGAAGGCGAATATCACCATCGCCAGGAAGGGTAGCGGCTCGAGTGCCGAGAAGATTGAACCGACCCACAACCAGACCTCAGGTGCACCGATCCAGAAGAAGTGGTGACCGGTACCGATGATCCCCGTTATCAGCGCCATGGCGATGATCACGTAGAGCCATTTCTCCACGACCTCCCGGTCCACACCGGTGATCTTGATCAGGACGAAGGCCAGCATCGAGCCCATGATCAGTTCCCACACGCCTTCCACCCAAAGATGCACCACCCACCACCAGTAGAACTTGTCGCGGGCCAGGTTGCCGGGGTTATAGAAGGAGAACAGGAAGAACACCGCGAGCCCGATCAGCCCGGTCATCATGACCATGCTGACGGTGGTCTTGCGCCCTTTGAGCAAGGTCATGCCGATGTTGTAGAGAAAGCCCAGGCAGACCACCACAATGCCCATCTTGGAGATGGTCGGCTGCTCCAGGAACTCCCGGCCCATGGTCGGCAACAACTCGTTGTGGGTCAGCTTGGCCAGGCCGGCATAAGGCACCAGCAGGTAACCGAGGATCGTCAGCACACCAGCGGCGGCGAATACCCAGAACAGGATGATCGCCAACTTCGGACTGTGCAGTTCGCGGTCAGCCTCTTCTGGAATCAGGTAGTAGGCAGCCCCCATGAAGCCGAACAATATCCAGACGATCAGCAGGTTGGTGTGCACCATCCGCGCCACGTTGAAGGGGATGATCGGAAAGAGAAAGTCTCCGATCACGTATTGCAGGCCCATGATCAAACCGAACAGTATCTGACCGAGAAACAGGATCAGTGCAAACACGAAGTACGGTTTGGCCACGGATTGCGAGGCGAATTTCAGATGCGGATTAGCAATGCTCATCGCTTAGCCCTCCTTGTTTGGCGGCCAGCCATTGGTGTTGATTTTCGAGCTCCATTTGAGGAACTCGGCGATGTCATCCACCTCCTGGTCACTCAACTTGAACTGAGGCATCGCGCGACGGCCCGGTACGCCCAGTGGCTGCATCTTCATCCAGGCGTGCAGGAAGGGTTTGAAACCCGCCTCTCCGCCGCGCCGCTGGAACACGTTGCCCAGCTCAGGCGCGAAGTAGGCGCCCTCGCCCAACAGCGTGTGGCAGCCGATGCAGTTGTTTTGCTCCCAGACCGTCTTGCCGCGAATCACTGATTCGGTTAACTGCGCTTCATTGCTGCGCTCTGGAAAGGTCTGTTCCGTGTGATAGGTCAAAGCCAGGAATATCAGGAAGAAGAAGATGCTTCCCCCGAAGTAGATATTCCTGGCCATGCCTTTGGTGAAGGTGTCTGACATGGTCGCTTCCTCTTTGCTAGGCCCGTCCATCATAGGAAGCGAAGGGTCGAAACCTGCTTGATGGCGATCAAGAAAGTCAGATGGTTTGGGTCGGGTATAGATCGTATGACTGACGAAGATCCAATGTGGGAGCGGCGGTGCGGCGATCCCACATTGGAGTTGCGCTGTTTTACGGGCTGTATTCCTTCAGCGGAACAACACCAATGTCAGGCCTACCACCGCCGCCAACACCAGCGCCCAGCTCAACATCAACCGGCGCCACAGTCGCGGCGCATGGCGCATCTCCATGAAGCCATCGGTGATCAGCCACGCCTTGCCGACCGCCACCAGCAAGATGGCAATCGACAGCAACCACGTTGCACCGGCCTGGGCCAGCACCACGGTGCAGACGCTTAACGTCGCGAGCGCGGCCCAACAGACGAGCAAAACCCTGGAAACAGACATGAGAACCTCGTCAACTCAGCACGTAGACCAGCGGAAACAGCACGACCCAGATCAGATCGACCATGTGCCAATACAACACGCCGGATTCAAACCCGCTACGCGTGTTGGCGTCGTACAGGCCACGGCGACAGCGCTCGGCCAGCCACCCGAGAATGACCATGCCGAGCACTACGTGGAGAAAATGAAACCCGGTGAGAATCCAGTACAACGTGAAAAACGTGTTGTGCTCCATGCCCAGCCCCGAGGCCAGCAAGTGCCGGTATTCCGTGAATTTCAGCACTACGTAGACACTGGCGGCGAGCAACGCCATCAGCAGAAAGACCGCGCCGTGGCGGGACCGTGAGCGCCTGACTTGCTCCTGCGCCAGCGCGGCGAACAGCCCCGCGGTGAGCAGGCTCAGGGTCATCGCCAAGCCGGTTGATGTGTTCAGCAATAGACGGCTTTCACTGAACATCTGCGGCTTGAGCGCCTGGGTCACGGCGAACGCCAGGATCAGGATGGCGAACACCGACAGCTCGGCCAGAATGAAAAACCACATTGCCAGATCGCCCGGCAAGTGACGGCGCGTAACGCCCGTGGACTCAGCCGAAGTGGACATCAACCACGTCCATCAGCGCGGCTACGGTCAGTGGATCATCGCTCAGCGGTTCGGCCAGGCAGGCCATGCAGGCCTCACGCGGGCTCATGCCGGAGCGGATCATCCGCGCCGTGAAAATCAGCAGTCGCGTCGAGGCGACCTCCTCCAGATCATGTTGATCGAGCCGGCGCAGCGCCTGGCCCAGCCGCACCACTTGTGCCGCCAGCGCGCTGTCCACCTGCGCTTCCCGGGCAACGATGCGTTCCTCATCGGCCACCGGCGGATAGCCGAAGCGCATCGCCACAAAGCGTTGGCGGGTGCTGGGTTTCATGCCTTTGAGCAGGTTCTGGTAACCGGGGTTGTAAGACACCACGAGCATGAAGGACGGCGGTGCCTTCAGCACTTCGCCAGTGCGCTCCAGGAACAACTCACGACGATCATCGGCCAGCGGGTGCAGTACGACCACTGTGTCCTGACGCGCCTCGACCACTTCGTCGAGGTAACAGATGCCGCCTTCACGCACCGCCCGGGTCAGCGGCCCGTCCTGCCACCAGGTGCCCTGGGCACCGATTAGATGGCGGCCGATCAGGTCGGCCGCGCTCAGATCGTCATGGCAAGCCACGGTGTACAGCGGCAGTTTCAGCCGATGGGCCATGTGCTGGACGAAACGGGTTTTGCCGCAGCCCGTCGGGCCTTTGATCAGCACCGGCATGCCGTGTCGCCAGGCTTGTTCGAACAGCGCCTCCTCATTATTCAGCGGTTGGTAGAAGGGTTCGATCGGGTGTTCGCAAGACTGGGTACGGTCCATGGGCTGCCTGTTCCAAAAGCGGATTCAAGGAACACGCTACGGGCCCCTGCGACAACCTGGCAAGTGAGATGGCCGGCAAACTTGATCGTCGTCAAGCGAACATTGGCCTGCTCGGGCATAGCCTTGCACGGCACTAAGAACCTGCGTTCTGTGCTGCCGTTTCAGCACATCGCAAAGGTCTTGCCTGAGGAGAAATGGAATGCTGATCAGCAATAGAAAAACGTTTGCCCTGACCCTGACCACGCTGTGTTCGGCACTGGCCCTGGCGGTGAGCCATGCCGCCAGCGCTGAAGAGCCCGCCGCCGCTGCGGCCAATCCGCCCATGGTCAAAACCGCTGGTGCTCCCGACATGAGCCAGGCCGAGTTCGACTCATCCAAGGAAATCTACTTCCAGCGCTGCGCAGGCTGCCACGGTGTTCTGCGCAAAGGGGCGACGGGCAAACCACTGACACCGGACATTACCCAGAACCGCGGGCAACCGTTTCTGGAAGCCTTGATTACCTACGGTTCACCGGCGGGCATGCCGAACTGGGGGACGTCCAATGCGCTGACCAAGGATCAGATCACGGTCATGGCCAAGTTCATTCAGCACACGCCGCCGACGCCACCGGAATGGGGCATGGCCGAGACGCTGAAAACCTGGAAAGTGCTGGTCAAACCCGAGGACCGTCCGAAGAAGCAGCTGAGCAAACTCAACCTGCCGAACCTGTTTTCGGTGACGTTGCGCGATGACGGCAAGATCGCCCTGATCGACGGTGACAGCAAGAAAATCGTCAAACTCATCGAGACCGGTTACGCGGTGCACATCTCGCGGATCTCTGCCTCGGGTCGCTATCTGTTGGTGATTGGTCGAGACGCGCGGATCGACATGATCGACCTGTGGCCGGTCGAGCCGACCAAGGTCGCCGAAGTCAAAGTGGGCATCGAGGCCCGCTCGGTCGAGACCTCCAAGTTCAAGGGCTACGAAGACAAATACACCATCGCCGGTTCTTACTGGCCACCGCAATTCACCATCATGGATGGCGAAACCCTGGAGCCGAAACAGATCGTTTCGACCCGCGGCATGACCGTCGACAAACAGGAATATCACCCGGAACCCCGGGTCGCGGCGATCATCGCCTCCCACGAATGGCCGGAGTTCATCGTCAACGTCAAGGAAACCGGCAAGGTGATGCTGGTCAACTACCAGGACATCAAAAACCTCACCGTCACCTACATCGACGCCGCGCCTTTCCTGCATGACGGCGGTTGGGACAGCACGCACCGCTACTTCATGACCGCCGCCAACAACTCCAACAAGGTCGCCGTAATAGACTCCAAGGAGCGCAAGTTGACTGCGCTGGTGGACGTCGGCAAAACCCCTCACCCGGGTCGCGGCGCCAACTTCAATCACCCGACCTACGGCCCGGTCTGGGCCACCAGCCACCTCGGTGATGACGGCATCTCGCTGATCGGCACCGACCCGACCAAACACCCGCAATACGCCTGGAAGCAAGTCGGCTCACTCAAGGGCCAGGGCGGCGGTTCGCTGTTTATCAAAACCCATCCCAAGTCTCGCCACCTGTACGTCGACACCACCCTCAACCCGGACGCCAAGCTCAGCCAATCGGTGGCGGTGTTCAACCTCGACAAGCTCGACGCCGGCTACACCGTGCTGCCCATCGCTGAATACGCGGGCATCAAGCAAGGCGCCATGCGCGTCGTGCAACCGGAATACAACAAGGCCGGCGATGAAGTCTGGTTCTCCGTGTGGAGCGGCCAGGCAGACGAGTCGGCGCTGGTGGTGATCGACGACAAAACCCTGAAGCTCAAGTCAGTCATCAAGGACAAACGACTGATCACACCCACCGGGAAGTTCAACGTCTACAACACCCAACACGACATCTATTGAGCTCCATCAATGCAAGGAAACACCATGAAAAATACTCTGTTCTCACTGTTCGCCCTGACCGCTGCGCTGAGTGTGCAGCCGGCCATGGCCCAAGACGCGCTGGAGCTGTTCAAGAGCAAACCCTGCGCAGCCTGCCACTCCATCGACACCAAGATTGTCGGCCCTTCGCTCAAGGAAGTGGCTGCCAAGAACGCTGGCGTACCCGGGGCCGTGGACACCCTGGCGGGGCACATCAAGAACGGCACACAAGGCAACTGGGGGCCGATGCCAATGCCGGCCAACCCGGTAACGGATGAAGAAGCAAAAGTGCTCGCGACCTGGGTACTGACACTCAAATAACCGCCTGGAGGGCGTCATGATGGTTTATCGACACGCTGTGATTCTGGCGGCCCTCCTCCTCATTTGCGCAACCGCGGTTGCAGCGCCGGACGCCCAGCGTCAGGCGCAACTCGAACACCTGCTGACCCAGGACTGCGGCGCCTGCCATGGGCTGCACCTGACTGGCGGGCTGGGCCCGGAACTGACGCGCGCAGCGCTGGCCGGCAAGTCCAGGGACAGCCTGATTGCCACCGTTACCCAAGGCCGGCCCGGCACCGCGATGCCCGGTTGGGCCCCGTTGCTCAGCCCTGACGACATCCGTTGGCTGGTCGATCTTCTTCTCCAGGGAAATCCCGCACCATGATCCGTTCAATCCTGCTGTCAGCGGCGACCGGGCTGTTGTTGTCCGCTTGCGTTCAACCACCGTTGCGCGGCACTGGCGACTTGGGCGTGGTCGTGGAGCGCGCCACCGGTAGCGTACAAATCATCGAAAGCGACACCCACACCGCGCTGGCCCGACTCGAGGGTTTCGGCGACCTGTCCCATGCCTCGGTGGTGTTCTCGCGTGACCAGCGTTTCGCCTATGTATTCGGGCGCGACGGCGGGTTGAGCAAAATCGATTTGCTGGCCCGGCGTATCGATCATCGCGTCATCCAGGGCGGCAACAGCATTGGCGGCGCCATCAGTCAGGACGGCAAGTTGATCGCGGTATCGAACTACGTGCCCGGTGGGGTCAAGGTGTTCGATGCCGACACCCTGCAGCAGGTGGCCGATATTCCGGCCACGCCCTTGGCCGATGGCACCAAGCGCTCCCGGGTGGTCGGCCTGGTCGACGCGCCGGGGCAACGTTTTGTCTTCAGCCTGTTCGATACCGGCGAGATCTGGACCGCCGATTTCAGTCAGGGCAACACACCGCAGATCAGCCGTTTCACCGGCATCGGCCAGCAACCCTACGACGCCCTGATTACTCCCGATGGGCGCTATTACATGGCCGGCCTGTTCGGTGAAGACGGCATGGCCCAACTCGACCTCTGGCATCCAGAGCGCGGGGTGCAGCGGGTACTCGGCGATTACGGACGCGGCCAGGCGAAACTCCCGGTCTACAAGATGCCGCACCTGGAAGGCTGGGCCGTCGCCGATAACCAGGCCTTCGTGCCCGCCGTTGGCCGTCATCAGGTGTTGGTGATGGATTCGCGCACCTGGCAGCAGACCGCTGTGATCCCGGTCGCTGGCCAACCGGTGTTCGTCACGTCGCGCCCGGACGGTCGGCAGCTGTGGGTCAATTTCGCCTACCCGGACAACGATCGGGTTCAGGTCATCGACACCGAATCCCACGCCGTGGTCGCCGATCTGCACCCGGGACCGGGAGTGCTGCACATGGAATTCACCGCACGCGGCGACCAGCTGTGGCTGTCGTTACGCGACGGCAATCAGGTGCAAGTCTGGGATCCGTACCGCCTGAAGCTGCTGAGCACCCTGCCCGCCAGTGCGCCGAGCGGCATCTTCTTCAGCAGTCGCGCGCAGAAAATGGGGTATTGAAATGAACCTTGAGCTGCTCAGTCGCCAACTCATCGACCGCTTCCAGCACGGCATGCCGCTGTGCCCGTCACCGTACAAGGAGATGGCGCGGATTCTCGGTTGCCGCGAATCGCAAGTGATGGCCTGCCTGGAAGAAATGGATCAGGCCGGCACCCTCTCACGCATCGGCCCGGTGTTCGAACACAGCCGCGCCGGGGCCAGCACCCTCGCCGCCCTCGCCGTGCCCGCCGAACGCCTGCAACAGGTGGCCGATCGCGTCAGTCAGTACCCGGAGGTCAATCACAACTACGCACGGGAGCATTTCTACAACCTGTGGTTTGTGCTGACCGCCCCTGATCGCCAACACATCGACCGCGTGCTCAAGGAACTGGAGAACGACACCGGCCTCATGCCGCTGGACCTGCCGATGTTGACCGCCTACCGCATCGACCTCGGCTTTGCCCTGGGAGAAAAATCATGAAGCCCGGATTGAGCCCCCAACAAGCGCTGGCGCTGCGTCGGCACCTCGAAGGCGGATTGCCGCTGGTAGCGCGCCCCTATCAGGAACTCGCCGAACGGATAAACACCGACGAAAACCAGGTGCTCGAGCAAATGCGCCAGTGGAGCGAGCAAGGGCTGTTTCGCCGTATCGGCCTGGTGCTGCACCATCGCACGCTGGGCTTTACCGCCAACGCCATGCTGGTGCTGGATATTCCCGATGCGCTGATCGACGAAGTCGGCCAGCGCCTGGGGCGAGCGCCCGGCATTAACCTCTGCTATCAGCGGCCCCGGCGCTTGCCGCAGTGGCGGTACAACCTGTTTTGCATGGTGCACGGGCGTCAACGTGACCAGGTCGAGGCGCAGATCCAGGCGTTGCTGGAGGAGCATCTGCTGAGCGACCTGCCCCATCAATTGCTGTTCAGCACCCAGGTCTTCAAGCAGTGCGGCGGACGCTTTGCGCCCTCGCGAACAGGAGCAACGACCCATGGATGACCTCGACCGTCGCCTGATCAACCGCTTGCAACTGGGCTTGCCTCTGGTGCGCCACCCTTGGCGGGTATTGGCGGCCGAACTGGAGAGCAGCAGCACTGAACTGCTCGACCGACTGCATGCCCTGCTCAATGACGGCGTGCTCACCCGCTTCGGCCCGATGTTCGACATTGAACGGCTGGGCGGCGCCTTCACCCTCGCCGCGCTGGCGGTCCCGGAAGAACGTTTTGAAGACGTCGCCGAGCAACTGCAGGGCCTGCCTGAAGTGGCGCACAACTATCGACGCGAGCACGCCTGGAACATGTGGTTCGTGCTCGGCTGCGCGACCGAACACGCCATCACCGAGACGCTGCAGCGCATCGAAACCCTGACCGGCCTGCCGCCGCTCAACCTGCCCAAAGAGGAGACCTACCATGTCGGTCTGTATTTCCCGGCCTGAAGACACCCTCGTCCAGCGCCTGATCGTGTTGACCCAGGCCGGTCTGCCGCTGCTGGACGACCCGTGGGCATGGCTCGCCGAACAGCTGGGGCTGAACATCGAAGCCACCCTGGATCTGCTCAAGCGCTTGCAGGCCGAGGGCGCGATTCGGCGGATCGCCGCCGTGCCCAATCACTACCGACTGGGCTATCGCCACAACGGCATGACGGTCTGGGATGTGCGCGACACCGACATGCCGCGCCTCGGCGCGCTGATCGGCGCGCAACCCTTCGTCAGCCACTGCTATCGCCGTCCGCGCCGACCCGACTGGCGTTACAACCTGTTCGCCATGGTGCATGGCCGCAGCAGCGATGAAATCAACAACTACCGCGAGCACCTGCGCTACTTGCTGGGCGACGCCTGTGGGGCCGACGAGATGCTGGTGAGCAGCCGCATCCTGAAAAAAACCGGCTTGCGCTTAACGCCAGTCAGTTCAACGCAGACCTTGTAGCAGCTGTCGAGCTTGCGAGGCTGCGTTCGGCTGCGCAGCAGTCGTGAAATCAGGCAGTGCGGTGTTTCAGATAAACCTCGCACACAGGTTTTACGACTGCTGCGCAGCCGAACGCAGCCTCGCAAGCTCGACAGCTGCTACGGGCATTAGGCTTACGTTTGCCGCCCGCTTCGCGCTGAACACACCCTGACTCAAGGAGAGTTGCATGTTGAGGATCAGCCAATACCTGCGTGCGCTGGCCGGCCAGGCGCCTGCACCCAGAACCAGTCCACCGGGCAGCAATCGGGCGCCGGTGGTGATCTGGAACCTGCTCAGGCGCTGCAACCTGACCTGCAAACATTGCTACGCCACCTCGGCCGACAGTGTCTTTCGCGACGAACTGGATACGGCCGCCGCGCTGACCGTGATTGACGATCTGCACGATGCCGGCGTCAAGGTGTTGATTCTTTCCGGTGGCGAGCCGCTGTTGCGCGAGGATCTGTTTGTGCTCAGCGCCTACGCCCGGACCAAGGGTTTCTTTGTGGCCTTGTCCACCAACGGCACGCTGATCGATGTGCACAACATCGCGCAGATCAGTGCGGCGAATTTCGACTACGTCGGGATCAGCATCGATGGTCTGGAAGCCACCCATGACGCCTTCCGCCAACTCAAGGGCAGCTTTGCCCGTTCCATGCAGGCGATCCGGCTCTGTCGCGAACAGAGCATTCGCGTCGGACTGCGCACCACCCTGACCCAGCAGAACCACCCACAGTTGCCCCAACTGCTGGCGCTGATGCGCGAGTACGACGTGCAAAAGTTTTATCTGTCGCACCTCAACTACAGCGGTCGCGGCAAACGCAGTCGCAAACTCGATGCGCACCAGCAGATGAGCCGCGAGGCCATGACGTTGATCTTCGAGCGCGCCTGGGCAGACATCCAACAGGGCCGCGACAGCGATTTTGTCAGCGGCAA
Source organism: Pseudomonas sp. Irchel s3h14 (assembly GCF_900187425.1). GTDB lineage: Bacteria > Pseudomonadota > Gammaproteobacteria > Pseudomonadales > Pseudomonadaceae > Aquipseudomonas. The sequence goes on along the minus strand of NZ_FYDJ01000038.1, from coordinate 16,224 downwards.
CAACGATGCCGACGCCATTCTCCTGCTGCAATGGGCAGGCCTTCGTCTGCCTGAGCATTACCCACGCCTGGAAAAAATGCTCCGCGCCTGGGGCGGCAACGCATCGGGCAGCGGCATTGCCAACATCGACAACACCGGCGAAGTACACCCGGACACCTACTGGTGGCAGCACTCGGTGGGCAATGTCCGGCGCACGCCGTTCCGCACGTTGTGGCTGGATCAGCCGGATGCCCTGCTATCGCGTCTGCGTGAACATCCCCGAGCCGTCGGTGGCCGTTGCGCGCAATGCCGCTGGTTGCCCATCTGCAATGGCAACACCCGAACCCGCGCCTGGGCCGAGGGTGACTTGTGGGGCCAGGACCCCGGTTGCCACCTCAGCGATGACGAAATCGGAATTCCGCCGTCAGTAAACATCCCTTGCATCACCCACTGAATAGCCCGTCCGGCCAACCACCTGACAAAGGCTGGGGCCGGTCAACCTGATGAAGCACCAAGGACGTCCCATGCCTCCATCGATTGCTATACCGGCCACACTTGAGTCCCCGTTCCGGCCGGGCGAAGTTGCCCTGGTCGGCGCCGGCCCCGGCGATCCACGCCTGCTGACCCTGCGCGCCTGGAGCCTGTTGATGCAGGCCGACGCCGTGGTCTATGACCGACTGATCAGCTCCGAACTGCTGAGCTTGATTCCCCTGACCTGCGCCCGCCACTACGTCGGCAAGGCCAGCGGCTGCCACAGCCTGCCCCAGGAACAGATCAACGAACTGCTCGCCGACCTCGCCGATCAAGGGCAGCGCGTGGTCCGGCTCAAGGGCGGCGACCCGTTCATTTTTGGTCGGGGCGCCGAAGAGCTGGAGTACCTGCTGCAACGCGGCATCGACTGCCAGGTGGTCCCGGGCATCACCGCCGCTTCCGGCTGCAGCGCCTACGCGGGCATACCGTTGACCCACCGCGACCTGGTCAATTCCTGCCGGTTCATCACCGGCCATTTGCAACGCGATGGCGAGTTGTCGCTACCCTGGAGCAGCCTTGCCGACAGTAGCCAGACCTTGGTGTTTTACATGGGATTGTCGAACCTCGGGATCATCGCTCAACGCTTGATCGAAGCCGGGCTGTCAGCCGATACACCGGCGGCGCTGATCAGCAACGGCACGCGTCCCGACCAGCATGTCGCCCGAGGCAAGTTGCACCAATTGCCAACCCTGGCGCTGGATTGTCCACCGGGCATTCCGACGCTGACGGTGATCGGCACCGTGGTCGATCTGTTTGCAGCAGAACAACTGGAATACCCGGCGCGGCTTTACCCGGCTAAAGCGCTGCAACGCCATGCCAAGGTGGCGATATGAGGCGTCTGATCCTTGCCCCCTTGTTATGGGTCAGTGCGGCGCATGCCGGCGCAGCGGTTCCGGCACTGGAACACGCCGCGGAAAACTATCAGCAGCATTGCCAGAGCTGTCACGGAATCAACCGTCTCGGTGGTGCGGGGCCGGCGTTGTTGCCGGAGAGTCTCAGCCGGATCAAACCCGATGAAATCCGCAGCGTGATCCAGAACGGCCGCCCCGCGAGCCAGATGGCCGGCTATGCCAACGTGTTCAGCCCCGCGCAGATCGACGCACTGGTGGATTACCTTCAGCAACCGCCCGCCACTCCGCCCACCTGGAGCAATGACGACATTCTCGGCAGTCACTCGATGCTCGCAGACCTCAGCAAGCTGCCCACCAAGCCCCAGCACGGCGCCGATCCGCTTAACCTGTTCGTGGTGGTGGAGGCCGGCGACCATCACATCGACATCCTCGACGGTGACCGCTTTGAGGTGCTGGCGCGGTTTGCTTCGCACTTCGCCGTGCATGGCGGGCCGAAGTTCTCGCCGGACGGGCGCTTCGTCTACTTCGCCTCCCGTGACGGCTGGATCAGTCTGTATGACCTGCACAACCTGAAACTGATCGCCGAGGTTCGCGCCGGTCTCAACACCCGCAACCTGGCGGTGAGCAAGGATGGACGCTGGGTGCTGGTGGGCAACTACTTGCCCGGCAACGTGGTGGTGCTCGATGCCCGCGATCTGTCGCTGGTCAAAACCATTCCCACGATCGGTCAGGACGGTACCGCGTCAAGGGTCAGCGCGGTCTACTCCGCCCCGCCGCGCGACAGTTTCATCGTGGCGCTCAAGGACGTGAAGGAAGTCTGGGAACTGTCCTGGGCCGGCACACCGGATTTCGAACCACGACGGATCCCTGCCGGGGATGTTCTCGACGATTTCTCCTTTTCACCGGACTACAAACAGCTGCTGGCCACATCGCGCAAGGCCCAGGGCGGTCAGGTGATCGACCTCGACAGCGGCAAGGTGGTCACCGACATCCCGCTGCCGGGCATGCCGCATTTGGGCTCGGGGACCTATTGGAAACGCAACGGTGAGTGGGTGTTCGCCACGCCGAATATCAGCAAGGGGCTGATCTCGGTCATCGACTTCAAGACCTGGAAACTGATCAAGGAAATCCCGACCCTGGGGCCCGGGTTTTTCATGCGCAGTCATGTCAATTCACGGTATGCCTGGAGCGATGTGTTCTTTGGGCCGGACAACGATGCGATCCACCTGATTGACAAACAGACCCTGGAGATCGCCCACACCTTTCGCCCGATGCCCGGGAAAACTGCCGCTCATGTTGAGTTCACTCGGGATGGCCGTTTCCTGCTGTTGAGCATTTGGGCCACCGACGGTGCGCTGATTGTTTACGACAGCAACTCTCTCAAGGAGATCAAACGCCTGCCGATGAACAAGCCTTCGGGCAAGTACAACGTGGGGAACAAGATTGAGTTTGCCGAGGGGACTTCGCACTAGGCCTCCTGCCGTCACGCACATCCCTGTAGCAGCTGCCGAAGGCTGCGTTCGGCTGCGAAGCAGTCGCAAAATCAGACGCTGCGGTGTGTCAGGTTTACCGAGGATGCAGGATTTACGACTGCTGCGTCCGATCGCGGCCCGAGCCTAACGCAGCCTTCGGCAGCTGCTACAGATTGTGTAGTGGCTTCAGCTCAAGGTGTAACCGTTGATCGTTCCCACGCGCAGCAAAGGAATGCATCCCGTGACGATCCGCGTCACCAGTGCGCAGGACTCAAGTCTTGCGTCGACAGCGGAACGCGGAGCGTCCCTGGCGGCATTCCCACGCGGAGCGTGGGAACGATCAATGGGTGAGCGCTGAATGCTGTTGATCTTGCTTTGGCTGTTGATCTTGCTTTGGCTGTTGATCTTGATCTGCCCCGTCGGAAGGCCGAGCGCAGGTTCTGCGCAGTGGGCACCGCGGCAAGGATGCCGCGGTAGCCGCCCCCGGCCATGGATGGCCGATGGCGGCGGGCCCACGGAGCAGGACCGGAGCGAGGGCATGCCGAGCCTAGGCGAGGCACCGTACGTCAGGGGCACGAGCGTTTGGTTACTTGGCGCTTTTCCAAGTGACCCGCTGTAAAAGCGGAACCAATAGCAGCCGCTACCGCAGAAACGGATATGTACGCCGAACGTAAATATTTACCCTTCAGCCCAAGGTGTAACCGTTATCAACCTTCCAGTCCTGACCATAAACACCCCGAGCCCCCTGCGACAGCTGAAAAACAATCACATTGGCCACCGCCGCCGCATCAAGAAAATGACCCGGCAACAGACGTTTACCAAGGGTGTCAGCAACATCGCCAAGCTCCCCCTCGCTCAACCCCAGGTTGTCCCACATCGACGTCGCAGTCGGCCCCGGAGAGACCAGATTAATGCGCACATCAAAGCTAGCAAACTCCACCGCCAACGTCCGCGCCTGAGCCGCGAGCGCAGCCTTGCTGGCAATGCACGCAGCCAACCCCGGAAAACTCGAACCGGTCAGGAAACTCCCGACAAACACCACCGAAGCCGGGTTCGCCAACTCCCCCCGCAACGCCGCCAGCGTATTCAACGCCCCGGCACCATTAACCGCCCACTGGCGCTGAAAAGCCTGCATATCCAGGCTATCAGCCATTTCGGCGATCCCCGCATTGGGCACCAGATAGTCCACGGGACCAATCGCCGCCGCGCGCTCGGCTAACTCGCGCAGGTCTTGCTGACTCGTAACGTCCCCGGCAAACCACTGCAAACGCTCGCCGTAGATCTGCTGCAACGCCGGCAATTCACCGAGGGTCCGTGACATCGCCAGCACCTTGACACCGCGCGGTAACAGCGCGGCGCACAGTGCCAGGCCAATCCCGGAGCTGGCACCCGTGACCACCGCCAAACGATCCTGAAACTCGGTTTTCATCATTTTCTCCTGGGCATCGCGGATGCCAGCACTGGGAACATAGCGAGCCCTATCTTTGAACAGGAGAAGAAAAAACGACTTGACGGCGATCAGGCTTTTTCAACGGCGTTAGTGTTGCTGCAGCAGCGCCGGAGTGATCTCGCTGAACCGCAGCAAGCGACCGCCCTGTTCAGCGGCAAGCTTTTCAGCAGCCTGCCGACTGGAGAACGACGCCAGCACCACGCCCATGGCGCCTTTGAGTTGGGTACCGACCACGTAGAACGCGTCTTTGGCATCGATCAGTTGGGCGTCATCCGGCGCGTTCCAAGGACTGTGGCCCATGTCGTGGACATACAGTTTTGCATCGCCATGATGATTTTCCGGCTGCAACCACCAACCGATCATTTCCGCCGTGGAGCAGAACTTCTTGACCCCGGCCCGCTCGACCACTTCGCCCTTGGGCCCGGGAAATCCGTTGATGATCATCCCGCAGACATGGCATTCATCACTGGGATGAAAGACTGCGGCGGTGTCGCTGTAAGTGGCTTGCGCCGGGTTGTCACAAGCCGTAAGCAACAGGCACAACATCAGGCCCGCCACCGCGCGCATCGTCGTCAGGTAAAACGTACTCATCGTCAACTGCTCCAAAACTATCAAAGTGAAAATTCATGTCGCCCGGCGACGAAACAACAGCCAGGCTGAGCCCAACGGAACCGCCACCCACAGCGACAGGCACAGCCAGAGCATCGAGCCCGGCATCGGCAAATCGCTGCCCAGCGTCAGCACACCCGCGGTACTGGCGCCGGGCTCAAAACCGGAGAGGTTGATCAGGCGATAGATGTCAGCGGGATTGAGCAGCAGCAACCAGGGCAGGACTTTGGGGTTGAATTGCCCTTCGCTGAGCACCAACAGCGCCAGCAGCGCGAGATCGAACACCAGCACGAAGAAAAACCAGACACCCAGCGCCAGCCCGGCCGCCGTGGATTTCTCGGCGGACACACTGCTCAGCACATAGGCCAGCCCCAGAAACCCCCAGCCCAGCAACGTCGACGACGCCATGAACCGGCCAAAGGCCCAGAGCAACAGGCTCAGTTCGACATCGTCCACCAGCACCGCGATGGCCAGCATGGCGCAGCCGAAACCGATCAGTGTCGCCAGCGCCAGGATCAGCCCGTGACCGACAAACTTGCCCAGCAGAATCTGCCCGCGACCCAAGGGGTACGTCAGCAACAACAGCAACGTGCCGCTCTCGTCTTCGCCGACGATGGCGTCATAGGCCAACAGCAACGCAATCAACGGCATCAAAAACGTCGCCAGACTGGCGAGGCTGGCGATGGTGGCCGGCACTGAGGTGAAACCCAATTGCCCGGAAGCTGCGGCGCCCAGCCAGGCGATGCCGATGGCGAGCACCGCGAACAACACACTGATCGCCAACAACCAGCGATTGCGCAAACCGTCGCTGAATTCCTTGCGGGCCATGTTCCAGACAGCGTTCATACGGCCTCCCCGATCGGCGCCGCACCGGCCCGGCTCATGTAGTAGCGGTAAATATCTTCCAGAGACGGCTGATGGATTTCCACGTCGGCCGGTTCGTCTTCATTGAGCAGTTGGCGCAACAGCCCGAGCTTGCTGCCATTGAGCGCGGCCACTTCAAGCCCTTCGACGCCCCAGCGTTCAGTGATGTGCCCGGCGTTGTTCCAGCGTTGCTGCAAGGGTCCGGCGTGCTTCAGGCCGTTGGCGCGAATCAGCGTCGGCAACCCGGCTTCCTCACGCAAGCTGCGCAGACTGCCGAGAGCCAGCAGACGGCCCTGGGTCAGAATCGCTGCGCGGTTGATGTGCGCCTCGACGCCCGGCAACACGTGGGAGCAGAGAATGATGCTGGTACCCTGGCTGCGCAGGCGATCAAGCAACCGATAAAGGTCCTGGGTCGCGATGGGATCGAGGCCGACCGTCGGTTCGTCGAGCAACAACAAACGCGGCTCGCCGAGCAGCGCTTGCGCCAGCCCCAGGCGTTGACGCATGCCTTTGGAGTAGGTCTTGACCCGCCGATGCGCCGCACCGCCCAGGCCGACTTCCTCCAGCAGTGCGTCCACCTGGGCGAACGCAGCACCTTTGAGTCGCGCGAAATGGCGCAAGGTCTCAAGACCGCTCAGTTGCGGGTAAAACGTCACGTTTTCCGGCAGATAACCGAGCAGGCGCCGCACATGCGGATCGCTGGGCAAACGGCCGAACACCCTGACCTGCCCTTCGCTGGGCTGGAGCAGGCCAAGCACCAGTTTCATGCTGGTGGTCTTGCCCGCGCCGTTGTGCCCGAACAAACCCAGCACTTCACCTTCCGCCAGGCTGAGGTTGAGCTGATGCAACACGGTGGCGTGCCCATAACGCTGGCTCACGCCTTGTAGGTCGATGACGTTCATGCGTTGGGCTCCTGGGTCAGGGTTTGAGTGGATGACTTCATCAGCGGATGGCTGTCCAGCACCCCCGGCGATTTCATCACCGGAAAGGCCCGTTGCACCCAGCGCAGCAACTCGATGCCGGGGCTGTTCATCAGCAGGCGCACCTGCGGGTACAGCCACAGCAGACGGTCGACGTTGTCATTGGGTTCGTAGGCGATATCGCCGAGGCCATCGTTGTTGCGGTCCCAGCCCAGGTAATCGCTCCAGTAATTGCCCCGGCCATCCGCCGACCATTCCTGCAAGCGGGTGGCGACGTACTTGACCTGTCGCTGGTTGCCGACAAAAGCGTTGTCGGCGATGCGGTTATCTTCCGAGCCGGCGGTGAGATGAATACCCACGGCGCTGTGCTCGAAGTGGTTGTGTTCGATGCTGTTGAACAGCGAGTTGTAGATGAACAACGCCTTGCCCTCGGCGCCGCTGATCATGCTGTCGCCGGTCGAGCCGTCGCGCACGTCAGTGACGAAGTTGTCACGCAAGGTTGAATAGGTGATGTAGTTCATCAGGATCCCGTAGTTCTGATCCTGTTCGGAGCGATTGCCGATCACCATGAGCTTGCGGCTTTGCATCAGGGCGTAGCCGGTGCGGGTGCGTCGGGTGGTGTTGCCGATCAGCTGGTTATCGTTGGCGAACATGTAATGCACGCCGTAGCGCAGGTCTTCCAGGGTATTGCCCTGCAGCAGGTTGCCGTTGGAGGTGTCGATGTAGATGCCATCGCGAGTGTCGCGCACCTGATTGCCAATGACCTTGGCGCCATGCACCGCATACAGATGAATGCCGTTGCCGCGATCTTGCGAGCGCATCGTCGGATCGCCCTGAATGCGGTTGTCGATCAGGCTCACATCCGGAGTGCCATCGACCCAGATACCGAAGCCCTTACCCTGCAGGCGATTGCCTTTGATCACCGCGCCATGGGCCTTGGGCTGGATGAACACCGCCGCATTCATGGCGGTGAGGTCGTGCCCCCAGTCCAGAAAGGTGCAGCCCTCGATGCCGACATCCGGCGCACTGATGATCAAACCGTTGCCCTGCCCCTCGCCCAGAAACACCGCGCCGGGCTCGCAGACAATCTGCATCGATTGATCGACGCTGAACGAGCCACGGTATTCCCCCGCCGGCAGGTGCCAGCGTTGATCGGCGTCCACCTGCAACGGCAATGTGGTGATGGGTTGCACCGCCAGCGCGCTGCCGGACATCAGCAGGAGCGCAAGCGCAATGACCTTCACCGGGTTTCCCTTGCTATCAGTCATTGCTTCGCTCCTGTCGATGGGCAACGGTCAGGCCTTCTCGACCTTCATGCGGCCGACCATTTCCATGTGCAGCGCATGGCAGAACCAGCTGCAGTAGTACCAATGCAGGCCAGCCTTGTCGGCGATGAAGGTGATCGATGCCGTCTGCTGCGGGCTGATCTCCATGCTGACGCCATGGTTGGTCATCACGAAGCCGTGGGTCACGTCTTCAATCTGGTCGATGTTGGTGATGGTCACCGTGACCTCGTTGCCCTGTTTGACGGTGAACTCCGGCATGCCATAGGCCGGGGCCATCGAGGTCATGTAGACGCGGACTTTGTTACCGTCGCGGATGACCTTGTTGTCGGTCTCCAGCTTGATCCCGTCCTTCGCAGCGATGACCACGGTTTCGGCAAAAAACGGGTCGTTGCGGTCCCAGATTTTCTTGGTCTTGATCTGGTCGCGGCGGGCCATGACGCAGTCGTGGGGTTCGGCGAAGGCCGGGCCGTCGTGCACCAGTTTCATTTCTTCACCGGAGATATCGATCAACTGATCGTTTTCCGGGTGCAGCGGGCCGGTCGGCAGGAAGCGGTCCTTGGAAAACTTGCTGAGGACCATCAGCCATTGGCCGTCGGCCTCACTGGTTTCAGTCAGCGAGGCATGGTTGTGGCCCGGCTGGTACTGCACGTCGAGTTTCTGCTTGATGTAGTTGACCTTCTCGCCGGTGTACGCGCGAATGGCTTCTTCCACGTTCCACTTCACCACCTGGCTGTCGATAAACAGCGTGGTGTAGGCATTGCCGCGGCCGTCGTAGGTGGTGTGAAGCGGGCCAAGACCCAGTTCCGGTTCGCCGACCACCACGTCGCGCGGGTCCTTGAATTTGTCGTCGAACAGATCGTCGAGCTTGGCGATGGCAATGATGGTGCAGGTCGGCGAGAGCTTGCCGTTGGCAATGAAGTATTTTCCATCGGGCGAGGTATTGAGGCCGTGGGGGTTCTTCGGCACCGGGATGTAACGGGTGAACGCGCTGTCCTTGCCTTCGGTTTTACGACCGTCGACCACCGGCACTTTCGAGCCGTCGAGGGTGATGAACTTGCCGGCCTTGATCGCCGCTTCGATGCGCGGGATGTTGAACACCACCACCCAGTCGCGTTCGTTGCGCATCATGCCGCCCAGGTCGTAGGCCTTCTCCGAGTTGTAGCAGGTCGAAGCGGCATACTTGCCGGTGTAGTCGGCGTCGGTGTTATCGAGGTTGCCGTCGACGATGACCTGGAAGGACATCTCCATCTTCTCGGCATCGATGGCGTTGAACATCGTGTAGCTGTTCTTGTCTTGCAGGTCGAAGGTGCTGCCGTCATTGGGGTGCGGAATCACGAATTCGGCGTTGGCGAATACGTACTTGGTGTGCGGCACTTTTTGCAGGCGCAGCCCGTGAACCGCCTGCACATTGGGCACGGTGAGCATCTTGTCGCACTTCATGATGTCCAGACGGATACGCGCAACGCGGCTGTTGGCCTTGTCATTGATGAACAGGTATTTGCCGTCGTACTTGCCGTCGGTCATCGACAAATGCGGGTGGTGGCAGTCGCCATTCTGGAAATGCGCGCTGTCGCCCATGATCCGTTTGCTTTCGTTGGTCAGGCCCCAACCGGTGGCGGAGTCGACGTTGAACACCGGAACACGCAACAACTCGCGCATCGACGGAATGCCCATGATCCGCACTTCACCCTGATGGCCGCCGCTCCAGAAACCGTAGTACTGGTCCAGCTCGCCCGGCCCGACGTGGGTTTTCAGTTGCGCGTCCTTGGCCGCTGCCGCCCATGTCTCACGGGTGAACACTGCGCCACCAAGGGCCGTGGCGCCAGCCAGTACCGCGCCGGTCACCGCGCTGGTGCCCAGGAAGCCGCGACGACTGAGGCCGGTCGATTCCGGCACTTCAGCTACTTTTTTGGATTCTGTGTCGTTCATCAGGTGTTTTCCTTGAAGGGATAAAAACGGTCACTGCGGACAGGCGCTCGCGGGATTCATTCCAGAGCGGTCACTTCCACGACAGGTATCAGTTGCACAGCGGCGGGTGCCGCTTTGCCGCGCTTCTTGCGCTTATTGATCAGCGGCGGGCATTTGTTGTCGTTCTGGTACGTCATCTGGCAATCGAGGCAGTAGTGGCACTCGTTGGCATTGATCCGGCCATCGGGATGAATCGCCTGGATCTCGCATTCCTTGGCGCATAGTTGGCAGGGCGTGCCGCAGTCCTTGCGGCGTTTGAGCCAGTCGAACAGGCGAAATTTGCTCGGAATCGCCAGCGCCGCACCCAACGGGCAGATGTAGCGGCAATAGACTTTGCGCGTGAAAATATTGATGACCAGCAGCGCCACCGCGTAGAGCACGAACCACCACTGGCGGTCGAACCTGAGGGTGATGGCGGTCTTGAACGGTTCCACCTCGGCGAACAGTTCGGCGGTGGACATCGACTCCAGGGAGATGCCGAACAGCAGCAGCAAAATGATGTATTTGATCGCCCACAAGCGCTCATGCACCGCGAAGGGCAATTCGTATTGGGGGACTTTCAGCTTGCGCGCGGCCTCGTTGATCAACTCTTGCAAGGCGCCAAACGGGCACAGCCAGCCGCAGAACACGCCACGCCCCCACAGCAGAATGCTGGCGGCGGCGAAGACCCAGAGCATGAAGATCAGCGGATCGGTGAGAAACAGCTCCCAGCGGAAGTGATCGAACAGCGCATGGGCGAAGGTCAGGACATTGACCACTGACAACTGCCCCAGCGCGTACCAGCCGATAAACACCACGGTAAAGACCAGGTAACCGCGACGCAGCCAGTGCAGAAAATGCGGCCGGCGGGTGAAGGTGTCCTGCAGGAACAGGATCGCCGTCAGCAGCAGCAACGCAGTCCCGAGCACGGTGATCTGGAAGGATTTCTGGTACCAGATGTTCAACCACATTGGCCGGCTGGCTTCCTCGAGGGCGGCCAGTTCTTCGGCGCTGGGCAGTGGGCGCTCAAGGTAGGGCTCGGGCAATTGATAGGCCAGTTCGAAGCTGCTGAACGTCCCGCTGACCGGGCCGGTCTGGCGACGTACCAATAACTCCAGAGACCAGGGCGATCCCGGATCAAACTTCGCTGGTTCGCGCACGATGAAAATCGACATCTCAGTGAACTCGGGCATACCTTTGGCAAACACATCCGAGAGCCGCTGATGGTCCATGTCGCGAAAGCTGATGACATTCCCGAACTGGCGTAATTGCACCCGATCGAAGATCCCGCCGCGCACATACCCCGAGCCTTTATAGGAAAACAGCCCACGGCCCAGCACCGCGATGGCCTGCTCGCCGGGCTTGAGGTCTTGCATGAGGAAGCGATATTGATTGTCGCCCAGCAGCGCGCGGCCGATGGTCGGCGGATTCAGGTCGGCGGTGTACAGCTCGATAAAGGTCTCATCAACCTGATCGGCGGCGGCGTTGTCGACGCCTTCGGCATCGGTGCCCTTGAAGGCTACGTCGACTTTCCCACGGGTCAGGTTCAAACGGCGGATGGCGCCGTTGCCGGTCAGTTGTTCCCAGGTGGCGGGCTCGAAAAAGTCCTGGCGCACGGTGGCAGGCTTGCGCGCCACACCGGCCGTGTCCTCGATCAGCTTGAGCGATACGGCCACATCGTGGGCAGCGCGCATGATGACCTCGTTGACCACCATCGCCGTGACGGTGGCCCCTGCAATCGCATCGACGGTAACCGCGTTCGGGTCACTGGAATGGCCAACGACGACCCGCTGGCTGACTTTGACGCCTTTGTATTTGGCGCTGAAACCGTGAAGTTTTGCCTCAGGAATGCCAATCAGCAGAATCGGCTCGTGGTGTTCCAGCACATAGGCATCCTGAATCATGCCGGTCGTGTCGAGAATCACCTGGGTGTTGATCGGTTTGCCCGAGTAGGCCGGAATATCCACCACGTCCAGGCTCTGGAACACATAACCGATGACCTTGCCGGCGGCGGACAGCGTGCGCACCTTGAACCGGCCTTCGGGGGCGGAAACGGAATCGGTCTGAGGGAAGGTTTTCTCGATGCGCTGCTGCTCGATGTCGCCGTATTGCTTGGCCTGCGCTCCTTCGAAGGTGGCGAGCATCAGCATCAGCAGAACCACCAGCCCGACGCCCCAGGCGCGCAGGTTGGCGTGTATCGAAGGCTGATGGATTGTCATGGGTTCGCTGATTTCAAAAGGGCTTTCGGTCATGTTAGGGAGCGTTGCGCCCCCTGCCCTTGATTGAAATCAACTTAAAAAATTAGCCCCGGAAGACAGACTCTAGGGTAATGCCGATCAGCCAAGTCACACGCAAACCTTGTAGCAGCTGGCGAAGCCTGCGTTCGGCTGCGCAGCAGTCGTGAAATCAGCCAACGCGGAGTGTCAGACTCACCGTGCATTCAGGTTTTACGACTGCTGCGCAGCCGAACGCAGGCTTCGCCAGCTGCTACAGAATTTGCGTTGCGGCTGAAATGGTTTAACTGATCAGCATTAGGTTCCAGGGTCTCAAACCGTGCGTGAAAACTGGCCTTTTTGCTCACCACCCAGATAGGCGTCAAACGCCATTGCAGCACTGCGCATCATCAAATGCCCTTGTGGCAGCAGCACCAATTCGTCGCGGTGAATCTGCAGCAATCCATCGTGCACATGCTCGCCCAGTTGCGCTAGCGCTTCGGCAAAATACTCGGTGAAGCGAATGCCATGCCGCGCTTCATACTTGTCGAACGCGATACGGCCATGGCACATCAGGTCGCTGATCACCTCGCGGCGCAGCAGATCGTCGGCGTTCAAGCGGTAACCGCGATGCACCGGCAGCAACCCTTGATCGATACGCGCGTAGTACTGCGAAAGCTCCTTGACGCTCTGGCTGTAGCTGTCGCCGACCTTGCCGATCGACGACACCCCAAGGCCAATCAAATCGCAGTCGGCATGGGTGGAATAGCCCTGAAAGTTGCGCTGCAACGTGCCATTGGCCCGGGCCAGCGCCAGTTCGTCATTCGGCAAGGCGAAATGGTCCATGCCGATATAGACATAACCGGCCTCGGTCAGACGGCGGATGGTCAGCTCGAGCAGTTCCAGCTTGCGCTCCGGTGGCGGCATGTCGGCGGGGCGAATCAGCCGTTGCGCGCGGACCATCTCCGGCAGATGCGCGTAGCTGTAGGCGGCAATCCGGTCCGGACGCAGCGCGATGATCTTGCTCAGGGTGACGTCGAAACTCTGCACGGTTTGCAGGGGCAGACCGTAGATAAGGTCGACGCTGATCGACTTGAATTGCGCCTCTCGCGCCGCAGCGACCAGCGCATAAATCTGCTCTTCACTTTGCTGGCGATTGACCGCCGCCTGCACGTCGGGGTCGAAATCCTGCACGCCGAAACTCAGGCGATTGAAGCCCAACTGGCGCAGCGACTGGATCTGCTCGGTGCTGATGGTGCGCGGGTCGACCTCGATGGAAAACTCATGGTCATCGCTGTCATCCATGTTGAACGCCTGGTGCAGGCAGTCCATCAGGTCCGCCAGCTGCTCGCTGGTCAAATAGGTCGGCGTGCCGCCCCCCAGGTGCAATTGAGTGAGTTTGCGGGTGTTGTCGAACAAGGCCGCCTGCATCGCGATTTCACGCTTGAGGTACTTCAGGTACTCGACGGCGCGATGGGTTTTCTGGGTAATGATTTTGTTGCAGGCGCAGTAGTAACAAAGGCTTTTGCAGAACGGGATGTGGATGTACACCGACAACGGTTTCGGCGCGGCCACCTGATTGCTGTCACGGGCGGCACGCTGATAGTCGTCAACGGCAAACGCCTGGTGAAACTGCGGCGCCGTGGGGTAAGAGGTATAGCGCGGCCCCGGGCGGTCGTACTTTTCGACCAGGGCGCGATTGAAATCAAATGTCGTGTTCATGATCGATCAACTCGCAAATGGGGTTAATGCCTTGCACCGCCCAAATCCTTTTCAAACAGGTTGCAGATGGCATCCACTTCCGGCCGACCGGCGGGAAGGATGCTGATGAAACGGTCTGACAATTCAATCAACCCATCCCGGCTCAATTGCTCCAGCAACGGCCAGACGGTGGAGAAATACTTGGAAAAAACCAGCCCGTAGCGCCGCTCGATGGCGCGAATATCCAGTTCCTGATCACAGGCCAGACGCTCCATGACCATTTGCCGGATCTGATCCCCCGCCTCGAAGCGCCAGCCTCGACACGTCGGCAATTGCCTCATGTCCAGTTGTTGCTGATAGCGTTCAATCTCGTCGGTGTTTTGCGTATACAAATCGTCGATCTGACTGATTGCACCCAGACCAAATCCAACATGATCGCAATAGCCGTGACGGGAGAAACCCTCGCAGGTACGGCGCAACCGGCCTCGCTCCTGGGCGACTGCCAAATCATCATCAGGCCGGACAAACTGCCCCAGACCGATGTAGTGATAACCCGCGCCAAGCAGTTGATCAAAGCAGATCTGGCGCATCGCGCCTTTATCGTCCTGGCTGCACAGCGCTCTGACTTTGTCGCCGAGCACCGGCCGATAGCGCCGTGGTGGCCGGGCATAATCGAACACCATCAGCCGGTCCGGCTCCAGCTCGATAATGCTCGCCAGCTTCAGCGCAAAACTGTCTGGCGTCTGCCAGGCATGGCCAAAACCCAGATCGACGTTGATGGATCGAAAACCAAAGGTGCGCGCGGCATCCATGAGCGACTGGATCGGCGCCGGGTTCTGGTAGCAGGCCACCGACCTGTCACAGTCGGCGTCGATATCCGGAACGCCGATGCTCACATGATTGAATCCCTGGTTACGCAGCAACCCCATGGTTGACCAGTCGGTATGGTGAAGATCGACCTCGACGCTGTAGTCGCCGCCTTCATGTTCGAGAAAGTTGAACCGGCCACGCAGATGACTCATCAGCCGCTCCAGATGGGCAGGCGCGGGAGTGCCACCCCCCAGATGAAACTGCTCGACCCGTTGCTCCGCACCCAGGTGGCAACCGACGAGGTCGATTTCACGCTCCAAGTGCTGGAGGTACTGCTCGATGTCGCTGTGCTCGCCAGCGACATCACGCGGGGAACAGGACGACGGTTTGAGGCTGGAAGGCAGTTGCACGTTCAGGGACAGCGGACGGCACTTCTGGCGGCTGACGCGCAGCGCACGGAGCAGGTCCAGAGAGCCAATACCGTCATGAAATTTTTGCGTGTCGGCATGACAGTTAGGGTCAAGCACGCCTTGATCGCACCGGGCGATCTCGCCTGGGTTGTGAAATAAATCGAGCATGACGGTCTCCGAGACTGGCTGCGGATTTACAGTCTCCGGGTTTAACCATCAATGCTCCTTGATTTGCGTCAAGCGCAAGCGAAGTGTCTGCACAACGGACCACCGGTCAGCCCCGATTACCACGTCAGGTAAAACATGCCCTTGGCCAGCAGCACGATAACGACCATGTGGCAAAACAGGCTGCCGTGGATGAAGTGCAGGTATCGCGGGCTCATCCGGCCGCTTTTGAACAAAAACATCGCGCCGAGGAAATGCAGCAGCACGCTCACGGCCACTGCGATTTTCAACGCCAGCAATGTGCCGAACGATGAGGACAGTGGTGAGGCCAGGGCTGGCAAGTAACGCAACCAGACCATGCCCAGACCGGCACCGAACAACACCAGCAGCACCCACGGCATCAGCGAGCGAGCCCGGCGGCCGATGCCCTGCTCCACCAGCAGCATCACCCTGGCGGGTAACTGTTTGCGGATGTTTTCCAGGAACAGGACTTCGAAGAACACCGTGCCGATGAAGATCAGCGCGGCAAACAGGTGCAAGGTCAGAATCAGCGGATAGATCATGGTGTTTTCGCCTTGGGTCAAGGCAACCCGCGCTACGGCGAACATTGGGGTGAGCGCACTGGCTGTCGGTCTCTTGAGACTACAGAGACCGTCGGGCCATGCGGTTGACACTGATCAAGAAAGCCGTTTAAACCCCCCAGGCTAGTGTGCATATCCGTTTCTGCGGTCACGGCGGATATTGGTTTCGCTTTTACAGCGAGTCACTTGGAAAAGCCCCAAGTAACCAAGGGCTCTTGCCCCTTTCGTTCGGTGCCTCGCCCTGGCTCGGCATGCCCTCGCTCCGGTCCTGCTCCGTGGGCCCGCCGCCATCGGCCATCCATGGCCGGGGGCGGCTAACCCGGCATCCATGCCGGGTTGCCCACTGCGCAGAACCTCCACTCGGCCTCTCGATGGGGCGGTGCATCAAGATCAAAAGCTGCAGGCGAGCTAACGCTCGGCCTGTTGAGTGGTGAG
>NZ_FYDJ01000003.1:150986-537541 GCF_900187425.1 Pseudomonas sp. Irchel s3h14 | reverse complement strand
TTGCTTTTGATTTTGATCTGTTGCCCCTTTCCCAGAGGCCGAACGCAGGCGTTGCGCAGGGGGCACCGCGGCAAGGATGCCGCGGTAGCCGCCCCCGGCCATGGATGGCCGATGGCGGCGGGCCCCCGGAGCAATGCCGGAGTGAGGGCATGCCGAGCCTAGGCGAGGCACCGAATGGCGGGGCAAGAGCCCTTGGTTACTTGGGGCTTTTCCAAGTGACTCGCTGTAAAAGCGAAACCGTAATCAGCCATAACCGCAGAAACGGATATGTACCCCACCAATCCCAATCCCCAATCCCAAAACTTTCTCGGGCGAACAGCATTCCCATCGTCGTCTGCTTGTAAGAACCGCTTTACAGCGGCACTCTCTAACTCAAGAGCATGGACACCAAGTCACCCGGATTTTCGCTGGAGAACTGCTGATGACCGATATTGATGCACGCTTGCGCGAGGACGTTCACCTATTGGGTGAGCTGCTGGGCAACACCATTCGTGAACAGTACGGGGACGGTTTTCTCGACAAGATCGAGCAGATCCGCAAAGGCGCCAAGGCCGACCGTCGCGGTTCGATGGACGCTGAACTGAGCGCCAGCCTCAATCAATTGAGCGAAGAAGAGTTGCTGCCGGTGGCGCGGGCGTTCAACCAGTTTCTCAACCTGGCCAATATCGCCGAGCAATATCAGCTGATTCACCGTCGCGAAGAGTCACAGCCTGCGCCGTTCGAAGCGCGGGTACTGCCGGAACTGCTCGCCCGCCTGAGTGCTGAAGGTCATGGCGCCGAATCCCTGGCCCGGCAACTGGGACGGCTGGAGATCGAACTGGTCCTCACCGCGCACCCGACCGAAGTGGCGCGCCGTACGCTGATCCAGAAGTACGACGCCATTGCCGCTCAACTGGCCGCCCAGGATCATCGCGATCTGACCACTGCCGAACGTGAGCAGATCCACACGAAGTTGCAGCGCCTGATCGCCGAAGCCTGGCACACCGAAGAAATCCGTCGCACCCGCCCAACCCCCGTGGATGAAGCCAAATGGGGCTTCGCGGTGATCGAACATTCGCTGTGGCAGGCGATCCCCAATTATTTGCGCAAGGCCGATAAAGCCCTGCATGACGCCACTGGCCTGCACCTCCCACTGGAGGCAGCGCCGATTCGCTTTGCCTCGTGGATGGGCGGCGACCGGGACGGCAACCCCAACGTGACCGCTGCCGTGACCCGTGAAGTCTTGCTGCTGGCGCGGTGGATGGCCGCGGACTTGTACCTGCGCGATGTCGATCACCTGGCGGCCGAGTTGTCGATGCAGCAGGCCAGCGACGACTTGAGGGCCAAGGCCGGGGACAGCGCCGAACCTTACCGTGCGGTGCTTAAACAGCTGCGTGAACGCCTGCGCGCGACGCGTAACTGGGCTCACGCCGCTTTGACGACGACCACGCCGGCACCTGCCGATGTGTTGCAAAGCAACCGCGAGCTGCTTGATCCGCTGGAGTTGTGCTACCACTCGCTGCATGAGTGCGGCATGGGCGTGATCGCTGATGGTCCGCTGCTCGATTGCCTGCGCCGGGCGGTGACGTTCGGGTTGTTCCTGGTGCGGCTCGATGTGCGTCAGGACTCGACGCGACATACCGCTGCCATGACCGAGATCACCGATTACCTGGGCCTGGGGCGGTACGAGGACTGGAGCGAGGAAGAGCGCATCGCTTTCCTGATGCGCGAACTGAACAACCGCCGGCCGTTACTGCCGGCGTACTTCAAGCCATCGGCCGACACCGCCGAAGTGTTGGCGACCTGTCGGGAAATCGCTGCCGCACCGGGCGCATCGCTCGGTTCTTATGTGATCTCCATGGCCGGCGCCGCTTCCGACGTGTTGGCCGTGCAACTGCTGCTCAAAGAGTCTGGCGTGTTGCGGCCGATGCGCGTGGTGCCGCTGTTCGAAACCCTTGCCGACCTCGACAACGCCGGCCCGGTGATTGAAAAACTGTTGCTGCTGCCCGGTTATCGCTCGCGCCTGCAAGGGCCGCAGGAAGTGATGATCGGCTACTCCGATTCGGCCAAGGACGCCGGCACGACGGCGGCGGCCTGGGCGCAGTATCGGGCGCAGGAGCGCTTGGTCGACATCTGCCGCGAGCAGCAAGTGGAACTGCTGTTGTTCCACGGTCGCGGTGGCACCGTGGGTCGCGGCGGTGGCCCGGCACACGCGGCGATTCTGTCGCAGCCGCCGGGCTCAGTGGCGGGGCGTTTCCGTACCACCGAGCAGGGGGAAATGATTCGTTTCAAATTTGGCCTGCCGGACATCGCCGAACAAAACCTCAATCTGTACCTGGCAGCGGTATTGGAAGCGACCTTGCTGCCGCCACCGCCACCAGAGCCAGCCTGGCGCAATCTGATGGACGAATTGGCCGCCGACGGTGTCAGCGCTTATCGCGCCGTGGTGCGGGAAAACCCGCAGTTCGTTGAATATTTCCGCCAGTCCACTCCAGAGCAGGAACTGGGACGCTTGCCGCTGGGCAGTCGCCCGGCCAAGCGCCGCGCCGGCGGGATTGAAAGCCTGCGAGCGATCCCGTGGATCTTCGGCTGGACCCAGACGCGTCTGATGTTGCCAGCGTGGCTCGGCTGGGAAGCTGCGCTGAGCAAGGCGCTGGAGCGCGGCGAAGGCGAGTTGCTGGGGCAGATGCGCGAGCAGTGGCCGTTCTTCCGCACGCGCATCGATATGCTGGAAATGGTGTTGGCCAAGGCCGATGCCGATATCGCCCGGTCCTACGATGAGCGTCTGGTCGAGCCGGAACTGCTCCCTTTGGGTGCGCATTTACGCGACCTATTGTCGCAGGCCTGCTCGGTGGTCCTTGGGTTGACTGGTCAGTCGCAGCTACTGGCACATAGCCCAGCCACGCTTGAATTCATCCGCTTGCGCAACACTTACCTCGACCCTCTTCATCTATTGCAGGCTGAGTTGTTGGCGCGTTCGCGACTACAGGAAGTGGCGCAGGGCAGCCCGGTAGAACAGGCGCTGCTGGTGTCTGTGGCGGGGATTGCCGCCGGTTTGCGTAATACCGGCTAAGGTTTTCGTCGTGGGACAAGGCACTCGGCGCGAGCGTCGGGTGCCTGTGGGCGAGGGGGTTGAAAAGTGCTGCCAGGCGACAGTTAGTGATGGGGTTGCGACTAGGGTTACCCCGACGAAAGGTCACATCAGGCGTGGGTTTCTCCGACTTTCGGCGGCTTGTGTGCGTAGGATCTGCTGTGTATCTTGATCAGCCTTTGACCGTTTGGGCGGTCACGACCCTTATTTTGAGATTGGCCCCACGAGGCGAATCTGACGTTATCCATATAAAAAATTGAGGAGCACATCGATGCGCGTCATTCTGCTGGGAGCTCCCGGGGCCGGTAAAGGTACTCAGGCTAAGTTCATCACCGAAAAATTCGGCATTCCGCAAATCTCCACCGGCGACATGCTGCGTGCCGCGGTCAAGGCCGGCACCGAGCTGGGCCTGATCGCCAAGAGCGTCATGGACAGCGGTGGTCTGGTTTCCGATGACCTGATCATCAATCTGGTCAAGGAACGCATCAGCCAGGCTGATTGCGCCAACGGTTTCCTGTTCGACGGTTTCCCGCGCACCATTCCTCAGGCTGAAGCCCTGGTGAAGGCCGGCGTCGAGCTGGACCACGTGTTGGAAATCGACGTTAAAGACGAAGACATCGTTCAGCGTATCGCTGGCCGTCGTGTTCACGAGGCCAGCGGCCGCGTGTACCACATCGTCTACAACCCGCCAAAAATTGCCGGTAAAGACGACATCACCGGCGACGAGCTGGTGCAGCGCAAAGACGACACTGAAGAAACCGTGCGTCATCGCCTGTCGGTCTACCACGCCCAGACCGAGCCTCTGGTGAAGTTTTACCAGGAGCTGTCCGCCGCTCAAGGCAAACCGAAGTACAGCCACGTCGAAGGTGTTGGCTCGGTTGAA
The DNA here is from genome assembly GCF_900187425.1 of Pseudomonas sp. Irchel s3h14. Taxonomy (GTDB): domain Bacteria; phylum Pseudomonadota; class Gammaproteobacteria; order Pseudomonadales; family Pseudomonadaceae; genus Aquipseudomonas. Next base: position 533,588 of record NZ_FYDJ01000003.1, on the reverse strand, counting down.
GCGATCACCGGCAAGGTGCTTGAAGCGCTGAGCTGAAAAGTCTGAATCGCTTCATCTTCTACGGCCCGCTTGCGGGCCGTAGTTGTTTATACTGGCGCACTTTTTCTGACCTCTCTTACGGAAACATCGATGAGCACCTTGCTGGCCCTGGACACCGCGACTGAAGCTTGCTCCGTTGCCTTGCTGCATGACGGTAAAGTCACGAGCCATTACGAGGTGATCCCGCGCCTGCATGCGCAGAAGCTGCTGCCGATGATTCAGCAACTGCTGGCGGATGCCGGGACCACCCTGCAAGCGGTCGATGCCATCGCGTTCGGACGTGGTCCGGGTGCGTTCACCGGCGTGCGGATCGCCATCGGCGTGGTGCAGGGGCTGGCGTTTGCGCTGGATCGTCCGGTGTTGCCGGTGTCGAACCTGGCCGTGCTGGCGCAGCGGGCCTATCGCGAACATGGCGTGAGCCAGGTCGCGGCCGCCATCGATGCGCGCATGGACGAAGTGTATTGGGGTTGCTACCGCGAAACAGCGGGGGAGATGCGGCTGGTCGGCAATGAAGCGGTGCTGCCACCGGAAGTGGCCGCGTTGCCGGCTGACGCCAGCGGTGAGTGGTTTGGCGCCGGCACTGGCTGGGGTTATGCCGAGCGAATCGCCGTCAGCCTGACCGGTCAGGATGCGGGCATGCTGCCTCACGCTGAGGACCTGCTAACCCTGGCGCGTTTTGCCTGGGCGCGAGGCGAGGCGATCGTGGCTGATGAGGCTCAGCCGGTGTATTTGCGCGATAAAGTGGCGACGCCGAAAGCACGATAATCCGCATTGCTTTTGTGGCGAGGGAGCAAGCTCCCTCGCCACAAAGTGTACCAACGCAGCCAATCGTCGTTTTGTATCCCCAGCTTTTAAACCTTTTCCATTTTCTGTGTTCTAGTTATCACTCGGCGGTTTGCGAAGTGGGCTATGCGCCACTAAACTGCCATCATTGATACCGGACATGTACTCATGCGTATAGACGGCGTTCCCTCTCAGTCCTACCCCATCAAACGCAAGCCTCGCAAAGGGCCTGTGGCGGATGACGACTACGTCGATATCGACGGCGAGCTGGAAATTCCATCCGAAGAGCAAATGGCTGCCCGCGCAGCCAAAGCCTCTGCGCAACGCTTGAGCAATCTCCCCGCCCGTCAACAAGACATGCTTTATCACCGAGCCATGAGCAACAGTGTCGCGAAGGCCCTGGCCAGCTACCTGAGCACCGCCGGTTTTGTCGATTGGGATTCGGATGTACTGGGCCTCGATCTGTACATCTGATGCGGCTGCCTTACTACCTGGGCTGTCCATCCTGGAGTGAAAACGCCTGGCGCGACTACCTGTATCCGCAAGACGCAAAACCCGCCGAATTTCTGAGTCTCTATTCCCAAGTGTTCAATGCCGTGGAAGGCAATACGACCTTCTACGCGAGCCCGGCTGCGACCACCGTGCAGCGTTGGGCTGAGACCATGCCCGAACACTTTCGCTTCACGGCCAAGTTCCCCGGCGACATCAGCCACAGCGGCGACCTGCGCGAACAATTGACCGCGGCCGAAACCTTCCTGCAATTGCTCAGCCCCCTCGGCGAACGGGTTTCACCGCTGTGGCTGCAACTGTCCAAAAGCTTCACGCCGCAGCGGCTGTCGGAGCTTGCCGGTTTTATTGATGCTGTGGACCGGCCTCTGGCGGTTGAAGTGCGGCATGACGAGTTTTTCGCCAAGGGCGATGCCGAGAAAATGCTCAATCGCCTGCTACTGGATCGCGGTGTCGAGCGTATCTGCCTCGATCCCCGCGCGCTGTTCAGCTGCACATCGACCGATCCCTCGGTACTTCACGCCCAATCGAAAAAGCCCCGGGTGCCGCCGCGTCCGGCCGCCTTCACGCAATGTCCGCAGGTGCGCTTCATCGGCCATCCGCAGCTTGAGGCCAACGACCCGTTCCTGGTGCCGTGGGTCGAGAAAATCGCCGTGTGGATCGAAGAGGGCCGTACGCCTTATATCTTCCTGCACACCGCCGACAATTTGCTGGCCGCCAAACTGGCGCAACGTTTTCACGCAAAACTGATGCTGCGTTTGCCTGGCCTGCCGCCGCTGCCTGAGCTATACAGAGAGCCCGCTGCCGAGCAACTTGGCCTGCTCTGAAGCGGATTCCTTGTCTTTTTCAGGAGCCTGCCAATGGATGCGCAAACCCTTCGAGCCCAAACGTTCAAAGCACTGCACGAACGCGCGGGGGCTTTTGTCATTCCCAACCCGTGGGACGCCGGCTCGGCGAAAATGCTTGCCAGCCTTGGTTTCGAAGCGCTGGCGACCACCAGTGCCGGTTACGCTTTTTCCAACGCCCGCCCCGATGGCGCGCTGACGCTGGACGACACCCTGGCAAACGTTCGGGCGATAGTCGCGGCAACTGATCTGCCCGTCGCCGTCGATCTGGAAAACGGCTTCGCTGACGATCCAGCCGAATGCGCGCAGAGTATTTTGCGTGCGGCAGAGGCCGGCGCTGTCGGCGGCTCGATCGAAGATGCCACCGGCCGTGAAGAATCCCCTATTTACTGCTTCGAGCATGCTGTCGCGCGCATTGAGGCTGCCGTGGCAGCGGCTCGCAGCTTGCCGTTTTCCTTTATGTTGACCGCTCGCGCGGAGAACTTTCTGCACGGCAATCCTGATCTCGCCGATACCATTCGCCGCTTGCAGGCGTTTGCCGAGGCGGGTGCCGACGTGTTGTACGCGCCGGGTCTGCGCAGTGCTGAAGATGTGTTGGCGGTGGTTCGTGCCGTGGCGCCGAAACCGGTCAATGTGTTGATGTCCGGTGGGCTCAAACTGACGGTCGAGCAGTTGAGCGAAATGGGCGTCAAACGTATCAGTGTCGGTTCGGCACTGGCCCTGGCGGCGTATGGCGAGTTCTTCCGCGCTGCCGAAGAGATCAAGACGTCGGGCACGTTCGGCTTCACATCGCGATCCATGCCGTACGCCCAGGCCAATCAATTGTTCAAAGGCTGACGATGCGGTTTCGGTGGTGGCTGCTGTTGATGCTGTTGATCATCGGCACGGCGGCGGTGAGCGTCTGGCGCGGCTGGATCTCACTGCCACCACAGTGGAACCCTTGGGCGCCGCTGGACGTGAAAGCGGCGCCCAATTTTCTGACCCGCTACAAACTGATGCGCTTGAGCGATGATCCGCAGTTGTGCGATCAAGCCCTGAGCAGCTCTGGATTGCGCGTAACCCATCAGGCCGACAGCCCCGACGTGACGTGCCCGTTGATCAACACCCTGCGTGTACAAGGCGGCGAGGTGGCGCTGAGCAGCAGCTTCCTCGCCAGTTGCCGCCTGGCGGTGTCGTTCGCCCTGTTCGAACACCACGCCCTGCAACCAGCGGCACAGGCGGTGTACGGTCAAGCGGTAACGCGCGTCGACCATCTCGGCAGCTTTGCCTGTCGCAACGTCTACAGCCGCGAAAATGGCAGACGCAGCCAGCATGCCAGCGCCGATGCGCTGGATATCGCCGGTTTTCGCTTGGCCGATGGCCGCTCCATCAACGTGCTCAAGGATTGGCCGAAGGATAATCAGGGCGCGCGGTTTTTACGTCAGGTCCGCGATGGCGCCTGCGACATGTTCAGTGTGGTCTTGAGCCCGGATTACAACGCCGCCCATCGCAATCACTTTCATGTGGATGTCGGGCCATGGTGGGTGTGTCGCTGAGGGCTTGTTATTGAAAGTCAGGCGGCGATGCGCAGGTTCTGCAGGACGATCGGGCGAGCCCAGCCGTTATCGAAATCGAGTTGTTTCTGTTGCTCCACCAGCTCTTCGGGCGAGAACGGCGGGAAGGGCTTGTCCAGCAGATCGAGTTCGAATTCGGCGATCGGCAGGTGCAGCGGACGCGGTTGCGGCGCCGGGCCTGCTTCCGGCACAGGCTGACCTGCGGTGAGCACGATCGGGCGCACCCAGCGACTTTCGAAGTCCTGTTGCTTCTGTTGAGCGACGATTTCTTGTGCCGGGAACGGTGGGAAAGGTTTGTCGGCCAGGTCCATTTCGAACTCGGCAATCGGCAGGAACAGTGGCTCGGGCGGGCGGACCTCGGTTTCTTTCACATCGCATTCGCGCTGGGAAATGATGTGCGCCAGCAGTTCGCTGCCAACGGTGGGTTCGACCGGGCTGTCGAGATCGACCGGTGGAAAGTTGAGAGAAGCCGGTACGACATCGCCCGACTGATCGGCCAGGGCCTGGGCAAAGAAATCCTGCCACAGGTGACTGACGCCGCTCAGTGCTTGGGAGTTTCGTAGACCAAAATCGCCGTGGGGCGAGATGTAGCCTATCGATGTGCGTTGAATGTCTGACATTTCTCTCGGTCGACGCTCAGCTCTGGCAAAATGCTCGATAGTTTTGTTATCGGCCGTTTTTGCCGATCATTAATTTTTTGAGTGTGTTTTCTCATGATTGAGCAACCTGCGGCCTGCCGCATCCACGTCGAGGCCTTGGCCGCGACTTTTCAGCCACAGGCCGAACAATGGGCCGAGCGCCTGGGTTTGCCGATGCAGGTGGATGACGGTGAGTTTGCCTTGCAGGTCGGCGACCAGGGTTTGCAGCTGCAGCAACTGGGCCCGGACGCGCCGGGGCCGGTGCGGGTGGACTTTGTCGAGGGCGGTGCGGCCCATCGCCGCTTGTACGGCGGCGGTAGCGGTCAGATGATCGCCAAGGCTGTCGGGGTTGCCCAAGGCGTGCGTCCGCGCGTGCTGGATGCCACGGCGGGGCTGGGCAAAGATGCGTTCGTGCTGGCGAGCCTGGGCTGCGAGATGAGCCTGATCGAGCGTCAGCCGCTGATTGGTGCGTTGCTTGAAGATGGCCTGGCACGCGGCGCGGAAGACTTTGAGGTGGCGCCAATCGTGGCGCGGATGCGCTTGCTCAAGGGCAACTCGATCGAGGTAATGCGCAATTGGGAAGGCGAGCCGCCGCAGGTGATCTACCTCGATCCGATGTTTCCCCATCGTGAGAAAACGGCCTTGGTGAAGAAGGAAATGCGCCTGTTCCGGCCGCTGGTAGGCGATGACCCGGATGCGCCGGCACTGCTCGAAGCGGCGTTGGCGTTGGCCAGCCATCGAGTGGTGGTCAAGCGCCCGCGCAAGGCGCCATGCATCGAAGGACCGAAACCGAGTCATGCGCTGGATGGTAAATCGAGCCGGTATGACATTTATCCGAAAAAAGCGCTGAAGCCTTAAGACCGAGTCGCCCCTATCGCGAGCAAGCTTTGCTCCTACGGATTGATGTCGTTTACACATTTTGTGATCGCTTCAAACCTGTAGGAGCAAGGCTTGCCCGCGATGGCGTCGGTCCTGGCGCTACAAATCCATCAGGCTGTCTCTGGCCGATACGCCCGCATAAACAACTCCACCACTTCCTGCACATGGCTCTCGGCCGCATCCCCGGTCAGCGGCTCGCCACAGCCATAAAGCAGCCTGAAATTCCCCGCACCCTTGAGCAGGCAGAAGAAGTGCTCGGCCGCATTGCGCGGTTTGTCGATGCTCAACGCGCCGCTCTGATCAACCTTGGTCAGCAACCGCTCCATGCCATGCAGCATGCGTTCAGGCCCGGCCTCGAAGAAGATCAGCGAGAGTTTCGGGTCCTGGCTGCCCAGCGTCATCATCAGCCGATGCAGGTTGACCGATTCGTCGCTGTTGATCAGCTGATGAAAGCCACGCGCGATGTTCAACAGCACGGTTTCTACGGCAGTGCCGTCCGGCAATTCGAAAAACAGCGTCGGCAATTGCTCTTCGCACTTGGCCATCACAGCGGCGGAGAACAGCGTCTCCTTGTCGTTGAAATGGCTGTAGACCGTCAACTTCGACACACCGGCCTCGGCCGCGACGGCGTCCATGCTGGTATTCGCATAACCCTTGCTCAGAAACAGAATTTTCGCCGCATCGAGGATCGCCTGGCGCTTGGCCAGATCCTTGGGACGGCCCGGGCCGTTGGGTACTGAAAGATTGTTAGGCATATGCGCTTTTATTACTGGACTGGTGAGTTTGCTATTAATAACATACTGCTCAGTATAATTATTCCAAGCACCATTAGCGAAAGGTCCTTCACCATGTTCCGCTATGCCTTGCCCCTCGCGTTGCCGGTCAGTCTGGCGTTTTTATTGTCTGCGTGTGGTCACGAAGAGGCGCCTCAAGTCACCGTTCGCCCGGCCATGGTCGTGCAGCCAGAGCCTTCGGCCCAGGCGATGGAAAGTTTTCCCGGTGAAGTCCGCGCACGGTATGAGCCGGACCTGGCGTTTCGCATTGGCGGTAAAGTCAGTCGACGACTGGTCGAAGAGGGGCAGCGGGTCAAGGCCGACCAACCTCTGGCGGAGCTCGATCCTCAAGACGTGCGCCTGCAACTGGAAGCCACCCGTGCCCAGGTCGCCGCTGCCGAGGCCAATCTGAGCCTGGTGCGCGCCGAACGTGATCGTTACAAGACCCTGATGGACCGTCAGATGGTCAGCCGTTCGCAGTACGACAATTCCGAAAACCTTTACCGATCCGGTGAAGCACGTCTCAAGCAAATCAAAGCCGAATTCAACGTTTCGACCAATCAGGCCAGTTATGCCGTGCTGCGTGCGCCTCAGGATGGGGTTGTGGCTAAACGCGCGGTTGAAGTCGGGCAAGTGGTGGCGGCGGGGCAAACCGTATTTACCCTCGCCACCGATGGCGAACGTGAAGTGTTGATCAGCTTGCCGGAGCAGAGCTTTGGCCGCTTCAAGGTCGGTCAGCCAGTGTCAGTCGAACTCTGGACCCAACCTGACCAACGTTTCGCCGGGCGCATCCGTGAGCTGTCGCCCGCTGCCGATCCAAAATCGCGCACCTTTGCCGCCCGCATCGCCTTCACTGCCGGCAAGGTCCCCGCTGAACTTGGCCAGAGTGCCCGGGTGTTCGTTCAGACCTCCGATGTGGTGCCGCTGTCGGTGCCGCTTTCCGCACTGACCGCAGAAAACGGCGCGACCTACGTCTGGGTCGTCAACGCCAACAACACCCTGAAGAAAACCCCGGTACGGGTCGGAGCCTTCGGCGAGAAAACCGTACCGGTGCTCGAAGGCCTGAATGCCAGCGACTGGGTGGTGGCCGCTGGCGTCCATGTGCTGCTTGAAGGACAACAGGTGCGTCCGGTGGATCGCTCCAACCGCGTGGTCAATCTGGCGGGCAAGGAGTAATCCCCGATGGGTTTCAATCTTTCCGAATGGGCGCTGCGTAATCGCCAGATCGTACTGTTCCTGATGCTCTTGCTGGCGGTTGTCGGCGCACTGTCCTACACCAAACTCGGCCAAAGTGAAGACCCTCCGTTCACCTTCAAGGCCATGGTGATTCGGACCAACTGGCCGGGGGCCACGGCGCAAGAGGTATCGCGCCAGGTCACCGAGCGCATTGAAAAGAAGCTGATGGAAACCGGCGAGTACGAACGCATCGTTTCGTTCTCCCGTCCGGGTGAATCACAAGTGACGTTCGTCGCCCGCGATTCCATGCACTCGGTGGAAATCCCGGACCTCTGGTATCAGGTTCGCAAGAAGATCGGCGACATTCGTCAGACCCTGCCACCGGGCATCCAGGGGCCATTCTTCAATGATGAGTTCGGCACAACGTTTGGCAACATCTACGCGCTGACCGGCGAAGGTTTTGATTACGCGGTACTCAAGGACTACGCCGACCGCGTGCAGATTCAGCTGCAACGGGTCAAGGATGTGGGCAAGGTCGATCTGCTCGGGTTACAGGACGAGAAGATCTGGATCGAACTCTCCAACGTCAAACTCGCCACCCTCGGCCTGCCTTTGTCGGCGGTGCAGCAGGCCCTTGAAGAGCAGAACGCGGTGTCCACCGCCGGGTTCTTTGAAACCAGCAGTGAGCGCTTGCAACTACGCGTCTCGGGGAATTTTCAGACCGTCGAAGAGATCAAGAGCTTCCCGATCCGCGTCGGTGATCGTACGTTCCGCATCGCCGATGTGGCGGATGTGCGTCGGGGTTTCAACGATCCGCCGGCGCCGAGCATGCGCTTCATGGCGGAAAACGCCATCGGTCTGGCCGTGGCCATGAAGGACGGTGGCGACATTCTGGTGCTGGGCAAGGCGTTGGAAATCGAGTTCGACCGGATCCAGAAAAATCTTCCTGCCGGTATGCAGCTGCGCAAGGTCTCCGACCAGCCCGCCGCTGTGAAAAGTAGTGTCGGCGAATTTGTTCAGGTGCTGGTGGAAGCGCTGGCAATCGTTCTGTTAGTGAGCTTTTTCTCCCTCGGTGTGCGCACCGGCATGGTGGTCGCGCTGGCGATTCCATTGGTATTGGCGATGACGTTCGCCTGCATGTATTACCTGGGAATCGGCCTGCACAAAATTTCCCTCGGGGCATTGGTACTGGCGCTGGGTTTGTTGGTGGATGACGCGATCATCGCCGTGGAAATGATGGCGATCAAAATGGAGCAGGGCTTCGACCGGATCAAGGCGGCCAGTTACGCCTGGACCAGCACCGCATTCCCGATGCTCACCGGTACGCTGATCACCGCCGCTGGCTTCCTGCCGATTGCCACTGCGCAATCGGGCACGGGTGAATACACCCGTTCGATCTTCCAGGTAGTGACCATCGCGTTGCTGGCCTCGTGGGTTGCCGCCGTTGTATTTGTGCCTTATCTGGGGGAAAAACTTCTGCCGGATCTGGCGAAGATTCATGCAGCCAAACATGGCACCGGCGACGGCCAGCCCGACCCTTACGGCACGCCGTTCTATCAGCGCGTCAGACGCCTGGTGGAGTGGTGCGTACGGCGGCGCAAGACGGTCATTGTCCTTACGGCCGTGTTGTTTATCGGTTCTGTCATCCTGTTTCGCTTCGTGCCGCAACAGTTCTTCCCGGCATCGGGTCGCCTGGAGTTGATGGTCGATCTGAAACTGGCGGAAGGCGCCTCGTTGAGCAACACCCGCGATGAGGTCAAACGCCTCGAAGCACTGCTGAAGGATCACGCCGGTATCGACAACTATGTCGCTTATGTTGGCACCGGTTCGCCACGTTTTTACCTGCCGCTGGATCAACAACTTCCTGCAGCAAGCTTCGCGCAGTTTGTAGTCCTGGCCAAAACCATTGAGGAGCGCGAAGTCCTGCGCACCTGGCTGATCGAAGCCCTCAAGGAACAATTCCCGGCCCTGCGCGCGCGGGTGACACGTCTGGAGAACGGGCCACCGGTTGGCTATCCGGTGCAGTTCCGGGTGACCGGTGAGCACATCGAGGAAGTCCGTGCGCTGGCCCGTAAAGTCGCGGCCAAGGTTCGCGAGAACCCGCACGTGGTCAACGTCCATCTGGATTGGGAAGAACCGAGCAAAGTCGTTTATCTGAACATCGATCAGGACCGCGCACGGGCGCTTGGCGTGAGCACTGCGAACCTGTCGACGTTCCTGCGAAGCTCTCTGACCGGTTCCAGCGTCAGCCAGTACCGTGAAGACAACGAGTTGATCGAGATTCTGTTGCGCGGCACGTTGCACGAACGCACCGAACTGTCGCTGCTGCCAAGCCTGGCGGTGCCAACTGACAACGGTCGCAGCGTAGCGTTGTCGCAAATTGCGACCCTGGAATACGGCTTCGAAGAAGGCGTCATCTGGCACCGCAACCGCTTGCCGAACGTGACGGTGCGTGCCGACATCTACGGTAAGGAGCAACCGGCGACGCTGGTGAAGCAGATCATGCCGACCCTCGATCCGATTCGCGCCGAACTGCCGGACGGGTATTTGCTGGAGGTCGGTGGCACGGTGGAAGACTCGGCTCGCGGGCAGAATTCGGTGAAGGCCGGTGTGCCGCTTTTCATCGTGGTGGTGTTGACGTTACTGATGCTGCAACTGCGCAGTTTCTCACGCACGGTCATGGTGTTTCTGACGGCGCCTTTGGGTTTGATCGGTGTGACCTTGTTCCTGATGGTGTTCCGTCAGCCGTTCGGTTTCGTCGCCATGCTCGGGACGATCGCGCTGTCCGGGATGATCATGCGTAACTCGGTGATTCTTGTGGACCAGATCGAGCAGGACATTGCTTCCGGGCTCAAGCCTTGGCAGGCGATTATTGAAGCCACGGTGCGGCGCTTCCGGCCGATTGTGTTGACTGCACTCGCGGCGGTGCTGGCGATGATTCCGCTGTCGCGTAGCGTTTTTTTCGGTCCGATGGCGGTGGCGATCATGGGCGGGTTGATTGTGGCGACGGCGCTGACATTGCTGTTTCTGCCGGCGCTGTATGCGGCGTGGTTCCGGATCAAGAAAGACCCAGCCTGACCTCTGTAGGAGCAAAGCTTGCTCGCGATGGCTGCACCTCGGTCAAACATTTGAACCGAGGCGCCTGCATCGCGAGCAAGCTTTGCTCCTACAGTTATTTCAGAACCTTCTGATATTGAGTCAGAGAGGTCTGAGTGCTGTACTCAAGACTCAGTTTTACGAGTTTTTGAGACAGCAATAATGAAAAAGCCGCCCATTTTGAGGGGAAGGACCGACCCGGTATTCGACCTGTTGGGGAAGTCGCCCCACAAGGAACGCCTCTCGGACTACCTTGGCCTGCTCAAGCCGCTGGACGATCAGGGGCGCTATCTGCCTTTCGATGAGTTGCGCTACCGCTGGGCGCCGGGGCTGGATTCGAATCTGTGCTGGGCGCTGGTGAAGAAAGCCCGGACTGCGCAGTACTCAAGTCTTTTGCCGCTGGGCGAGCCGCTTCAATGGGGCAAATTCATGCTCACGCCGTTGGCGCAGAAAGCTATTTCCGCCGTCGATCGGCAAGCCACAACGGCCGCGTTGGAGTACATGACCAGTCAGATTGGTGAGCACGCGCACTTCAGCTATCTGCTCAACGATTTGATCGAAGACGAAGCCATCAGCAGCAGCCAGCTCGAAGGCGCGGCGACCACCACGCGCGTGGCCAAGGACATGCTCAAGCGCAATCGCCTGCCGCGCACGCCGGATGAGCGAATGGTGATCGGCAACTTCAAGATGATGAATTTCGCCTGGGAAAAGCGTCATGACGCCCTGAGTGTCGAACTGATTTCAGCCATGCACCGGGTGGGTGTCGAGGGCATTGATGACACGCAATATTCGCCGGGGGCGTTCAGGGGCAACGATGATGTAGTGGTGCAGGACGGCGAGGGCAACACCGTGCATACACCGCCGCCCGCAGCAGGGCTGGTGTCACGATTGCGGGTGCTGTCGATGTGGATCAATCAGCCCCACAACGATCCCGATCAAGTGGATTACCTTCATCCACTGATCAAAGGCATCGCACTGCATTTTGCACTGGGCTATGAGCATCCTTTCCGCGACGGCAACGGCCGGGTGGCGCGGGCGCTGTTTTATTGGTTCATGTTCAAGAATGACTACTCTGCCTTTCGCTACATTGCGATCAGCATTTTGCTGCGTAGTGCGCCGGTGAAATACGGACGGTCTTATCTGAACACTGAGGCTGATGACCTCGATCTGACTTATTTCATCGACTTTCAATGCTCGGTGATCCTGCGGGCTGTCAGCGGTTTCACCGAGGCATATCGGAAAAGTCTGGCGTATGCCGAAAGCTTTGATCGCTGGTTGTTGGAGTCCGGCTTTTTTGACCGATTGACCGAGAAGCAGCGAGCCGTGTTCCAAGTGGCCAAGAGCGGGATGGCCAAGGAGTTTACGGCGGTCAATGTGAAGGAGAATCTGGACTGTTCTTACAACACCGCGTCGGCCACATTGAATGGGCTGGTCGAATTGGAGGTGTTTGAGAAGCGGAAGATGGGGCGGGAGTGGGTGTTCTTTCTGCGGGCTCAAAACACAACCCCGCTCTGATCGTTCCCACGCTCCGCGTGGGAATGCCGCCACGGACGCTCCGCGTCCGCTGTGACGCAGAGCGTCACGGGATGCATTCCTTTGCTGCGCGTGGGAACGATCAGCGGGAGAGTGTATTAGAGGGTGCCAAACACCTTCTTCGCCAAACTCGTCGCTGCCGCCGCAGGATTCTGGCGAATGGCTTCTTCCTGTTTACCAATCATTTCGAACAAACCGTTCAACGCCTGCTCGGTCACATAACTTTCGATGTTGGCGCTCTTCGCATCCACCACACCCATCGTCGCGGCTTGTCCGGCGAACGAGTTGTACTGCTTGGCCAGGCCCACCTGGTCGGTAGCTTGCTTGACGATTGGCAGGAACTTGACGCGGATCTGTTCGCGGCTGGTTTTGCTCAGGTACTGAGTGGCCGAGTCCTTGCCGCCGCTGAGAATGCCCTTGGCATCCTCCACGCTCATCTTCTTCACCGCGTCCACCAGGATTGGCTGGGCCTGGGTCACGGCGGTTTCAGCCGCTTTGTTCATGCTGGTTTCCAGCTGATCGACCTGGTCGCCCATGCCGAACTGTTTCATCTTGCTGGCGACTTTGCCCAGTTTGCCCGGCAGTTCGATTTTCACGTCCGGGTTGTTGCTGAACCCGCCCGGCGTGCCGAGTTGTTTCACGGCCAGTTGCGCACCTTGAGTCAGGGCATCCTTGAGGCCGCCGGTGGCGTCGTTTTGCGACAGGTCGTTGAGCGACAGCGCCAGTGCGCTGGCAGAGATCATCAAGCCTGCGCACAGGCCGGCGAAGCGAAGGGTAGGGCGGAACATGGCAGCTTCCTTGTTCAAAATAGAGAATTAGCGGGCGGAGTCGACGCGGATTTTCAGTGGCTGCGGGTCGCTGCCATCAAGCTGCACGGCGTGATGTTCGGTGGTGATGAACATCAGTTCGCCATTCACTTCGATCCGTGCGCTGACCGAATAACGATGGCCTGGTTTGACCTGCGTTGGATCGTAACTCAGATGAAACGGCAACGGCACCTGGCCCTTGACCGGGCCTTTCTGTTCGTCGAGGACCACGGCAGGCGCATCGGCCAGGGAAACGTCCTGCAAACTGACGCTTAAGGTAGCGCTCGGCGGCAGGGCAATGCGTTGCAGGTAGAAGACTTCACCATCGAGGCTGGTTTTGGCGGCAGGTTGCATCGACTGACAGGCGCCCAGCAGGGTGGTCATGGCCAATAGAGAGAGTTTTTTCATCGCAGATCTCCAGTAAATGTGGGAGCGGCGGTGCGACGTTTCGACTTGCTCGCGAAGGCGGTGTGTCAGACAACAGAGATGTTGAAAGTTAAACCGCTTTCGCGAGCAAGTCGAAACGTCGCACCGCCGCTCCCACAGGTATTGCATTAAGCCTCCGGCTGTGTGGCGACCTGATCCGCCGCATCCTCACTGCGATGCAACGCGACCTGACGGATCGACAAGCGAATCTCCGCCGGCAACACTCGCTTGGCCGCGCCTTCGGCCAGTTCGCCGAGCAATTCGTGATAGCTCAGCTTGCCGGCCTCGTCGCGCTTGAGCACGTCGAGGTCCAGCATGGTCTGGATGAAGTGGCGGAACAGGCTCTTGTCGAAGAATTCCGGGGCGTTGAGTCCATGGAGGATCGACAGGCGCTGGGCCATGACCGTGCACAGGTCTTCCAGCTCTTCGGCGCTGATGCTGTTCTGACCGCTGTTGAGCAGCAGCGAGACCGTCATGTAAAAGCGTTGCAAAGTCTGGGCGATGCTCTTCGACAGCAAGGTCAGCAGCACGAAATGCCGCGAGCTCGGCGCCGGACGCAGGTAGACGTCATTCTCAAAACGCAGCAGACCTTGCTCGACGAAGGCTTCAAGCCATTGGTCGATCACCGCATCCAGCTCGTCCATCGACCAGCGAATGAACAGCTCCGATTGCAGGTACGGATAGAGCGCGCGAGTGTAGCGCAGGATCTGTTCGCGGCTCATGCGCGAGGCGCTCTGGAAGAAACTTGCCAACAGCGCCGGCAGGGCGAAGATGTGTAAAACGTTGTTGCGGTAGTAGGTCATCAGGACGGCGTTCTGCTCGTCCAGGTACAGAATCTTGCCCAGGGCATCGCTCTGCTCGGACAGCAGATCCATGTCCTTCACATGCTCGATCAGCACCCGGCCGTCACCTTCCGGCAGCGTGGTGTGCGGCGAATACGGGACCTTGCGCAACAGCGCCAGATACAGATCAAGCACCCGCGCCATAGCGCGATCATCCAGCGCCAGACGGCTGGTGGACAGCAGCGCCAGGGCCACGAGGTTGACCGGGTTGATCGCCGCCGCTTCGTTCAGATGCTGCGCGACTTTCTCGCCCAACCGGTTGGTAGTTTCGTTGAGCCAGGCCGGTTTGAACTGCGGGCCGAGTTCCTGTTTACGCCAGTCCGGCTGCTCGCTGTCGAGGAATTCCGCCAGTTTGATCGGCTCGCCGAAGTTCACCGCCACTTGGCCGAAACGCTGCTTGAGCGCGCCGATGACTTTGAAAATGTCGAAGATCGATTCTTTCTTCTTGGTCGCGCCACGCAGTTCGCCGAGGTAGGTCCGGCCTTCCAGCACACGCTCGTAACCGATGTAGACCGGGATGAAAACGATCGGCATCCGCGACGAACGCAGGAAGCTGCGCAGGGTGATTGCCAGCATCCCGGTTTTTGGTTGCAGCATGCGCCCGGTGCGCGAACGGCCACCCTCGACGAAGTACTCCACCGGGAAACCTTTGGTAAACAGGGTGTGCAGGTATTCGTTGAACACCGAGGTGTACAGCGGGTTGCCCTTGAAGGTGCGGCGCATGAAGAACGCACCGCCGCGACGCAGCAGGCCGCCGATCCCAGGCATGTTGAGGTTGATCCCGGCGGCAATGTGCGGCGGGGTCAGGCCGTTGCGAAACAGCAAATAGGACAGCAGCAGGTAGTCGATGTGGCTGCGGTGGCAGGGTACGTAGATCACTTCGTAACCCGGGGCGACCTTTTGCACGCCTTCGATGTTGTTGACCTTGATGCCGTCGTAGATTTTGTTCCAGAACCAGCTCAGCACTACTTCCATGAAGCGGATCGCGGTGTAGGTGTAGTCGGAGGCGATCTCGTTGCCATAGCGCAGGGCCTGGGCCTTGGCTTTCTCCGGGGAAATGTTTTCACGCTCGGCTTCGTCGAGGATCGCTTGCTTGACCAGCGGCTGATTCAGCAGGCCTTTGACCAGGTTGCGACGGTGGGAAATGTCCGGACCGATCACCGCCGCTTTCAGGTTGCGGAAGTGCACCCGCAGAATTCTCTGGGCCATGCGCACGGTGCGCTCGTGGCCCTTGTTGTGGTCGATCAGCTCGCGCAAATGGATCGGCGCGGAGAACTGCACCCGGGTTTTGCGCCCCAGGACAATGATGCTCAACAACCGACGCAGGCGCCCGGTGACCGCCCAGCTGTCGGCGAAGAGCAGTTTCCACGGGCTCGATTCGCTGTCTGGCGACTGACCCCAGAACACGCTGACCGGGATGATCTGCGCGTCTTCGACGGCGTTTTGGCTCAGGGCACTGACCAGACGAGTCAATGTCGGCGGTGCACCACGCTTGTCCTGACGGCCGAGCCAATCGGGCTCTGGCGTCAGGTAAAAGAACGCCGCGGGTTCCTCCAGCGTACCTACCGATACCGGCAACACCGGGCGCGGCAAACCTGCCTTGCTGCACTCGGTATCGACCACGGCCAGGTCGGTCAGCGAAGGGTTTTGCAGGACGTAGAACACCGGACGGCTGCGGTCGAGGTTGAGGGTGAACGACGACTGATTGATCGTCTCCGAGCGAACCCAGAGGTAGAGCAGTCGGCGCAGGGTGCCAAACACAAGACGGCGGAACGGGGAACGGGTCATACGGCATCTGCATGAGTGAATAAAACCGAGCGTTTGCTCGGGCGGCCGATAGTGTGCCGTATTCGCCGAAAATCGGCAAAAAAGCGGCTAAGTAAACTTGAGTTGAGAGTTTTGGCGGCTGTCATATACTCGGCCGTTCAAAATAAAAACAAGGGGGTACTGACATGGCTACGCGCGAAACCGGCAATGTGAAGTGGTTCAACGATGCCAAGGGTTACGGCTTCATTCAGCGCGAGGACGGGGTAGACGTGTTCGTGCATTACCGCGCGATTCGCGGCGAAGGGCACCGCTCGTTGGCTGAAGGTCAGCAGGTTGAATACGGCGTGGTGACCGGCGAGAAGGGTTTGCAGGCTGAGGATGTTGTAGGCCTGTAAAGATCGTTCCCACGCTCTGCGTGGGAATGCAGCCCGGGACGCTCCGCGTCCCTTTCAAGCCGAACGCAGAGCGTCCGTTGAGGCATTCCCACGCGGAGCGTGGGAACGATCAGCGTGTCAGACGGTTTTCCAGGTGATTTCTTCTTCACCATCAGCGCTGATGCGCATCCAGCGATCAGCTGTCTCTTCACCTTCTTCCTCGACCCAGCTACCCGGTGCGCAACGCACTTCAACGTTCAGCGCGGCAAACGCGGCGCGGGCGCAGGCGATGTCGTCTTCCCACGGGGTCTGGTCGCTGTCCAGGAACAGGCTGTTCCATTTGCCCACGGCTTTCGGCAGCCAGGTGACCGACACGTTGCCGGCCTTGCACTTGTAGGTCTGGCCTTTCTGGACCCAGTCGGTGCATGGGCCCAAAGCAGTGCCGAGCCAGGCCGCGACGGCCTTGTAGTCGACGTCGGCGTCTTTCAGGTAAATCTCGATATCGGGTTGGCGCATGGATGTCCTCACTGCGGGTCTGAAAAATCCATTCGCGGATTTAGCCGGCCTACGGCAAATGCCGAAGACCAAAAAATTAAAAATTATTGAAGTACGAAGTAATCGTAGCGCATTGAAACAGTGACCTCGAACGGCTCGACCTGTTCGATGACCGCCGCCCGGCGTTCAGCACTGGCGCGCCAGCCGTGGGGCGTCATGGCCAACAGGTTCGCACGGTCTTGACCCTTTTCCAGCGTCAGTTTGAACTCCAGGGTTTCGCTGTGCTGCAGCGTCATGCCTTCCGGCACCAGGGCCAGATGCTTGTCATCGGTGTATTCACGGACTTCGTCGTACAGACGCTCGCGCAATTCCATCAGATGGCCACTGGTCGGCCCGACTTTCATCAAACCGCCACCGGGGCTGAGCAGGCGCTTGGCTTCCTCCCAATCCAGCGGGCTGAAGACGCTGGCGAGAAACTGGCAGCTGCCAGAGGCCAACGGCACCCGCGCCATGCTGGCGATCAACCAGGTCAGCTGCGGGTTGCGTTTGCAGGCGCGTTTGACCGCTTCCCGGGAAATATCCAATGCGTAACCGTCGGCGTTCGGCAAAGCCTCGGCGATTTGCGCGGTGTAGTAACCCTCGCCACAACCGATGTCCAGCCAGCGCTGCGGTGCGTACTGAGCGGCCAGTTCCGCCAGACGCTTGGCCACCGGCGCGTAATGGCCGGCGTTCAAAAAGTCGCGTCGGGCTTCGACCATCGCCAGGTTATCCCCAGGGTCGCGGCTGTTCTTGTGCTGCACCGGCAACAGGTTCAGGTAACCCTGGCGCGCACGGTCGAAACGATGCCCGGCGGGGCAGGCCACGCCGTTGTCCACCGCATTCAGCGGTTCGCTGCAGATCGGGCAGGCGAGCATCAGGCGAGCAACTTGATCAGGGTCTGGTAGTAAATTTCGGTCAGCACGTCGAGGTCGGCAGCCAACACACGCTCGTTGACCTGGTGGATCGTCGCGTTGACCGGGCCCAGTTCAACAACCTGAGTACCCATGGTCGCAATGAAGCGCCCGTCGGAGGTGCCGCCGCTGGTGGACGCCTTGGTTTCACGACCGGTGATGTCCTTGATGCTCGACGCGACAGCATCCAGCAACGCACCCGGTTCGGTGAGGAACGGCAGACCGGACAGCGCCCAGTCGATGTGCCAGTCCAGGCCATGCTTGTCGAGGATGTCAGCGACGCGCTTTTGCAGGCCTTCCACAGTGGATTCGGTGGAGAAGCGGAAGTTGAACACCGCCACCAGGTCGCCCGGGATTACGTTGGTCGCGCCAGTGCCGGAGTTCACGTTGGAGATCTGGAAGCTGGTTGGCGGGAAGAAATCGTTGCCGTGGTCCCAGTGCTCGGCGGCCAGTTCGGCCAGCGCCGGGGCGGCGAGGTGGATCGGGTTCTTCGCCAGGTGCGGATACGCCACGTGACCTTGCACGCCGCGCACGGTCAGCTTGGCACCGAGGGAGCCGCGACGGCCGTTCTTGACCACATCGCCCACCAGGGTGGTGCTCGACGGTTCGCCGACGATGCACCAGTCCAGACGCTCCTTACGGGCGGCAAGGCGTTCGATCACGGCTTTGGTGCCGTGGTGCGCCGGGCCTTCTTCGTCGCTGGTGATCAGGAAAGCGACCTTGCCCTTGTGATCCGGGTAGTCGGTGACGAAACGCTCAGCCGCCACGGTCATGGAAGCGAGGCTGCCTTTCATGTCCGCCGCGCCACGGCCGCAGAGCATGCCGTGTTCGTCGATCACCGCGTTGAACGGGTCGATCTGCCACGCGGTCACCGGGCCGGTCGGCACCACGTCGGTGTGGCCGGCGAAGCACAGTACCGGACCGTCGTGTTTACCGTGGGTCGCCCAGAAGTTATCCACATCTTCGATGCGCATTGGCTCAAGCGCAAAACCGGCATCGCCCAGGCGCTGCATCATCTGCTTCTGGCAATCGGCGTCGACCGGCGTCACGGACGGACGGCGGATCAGGTCGATGGCGAGTTGAAGGGTCGGCGAAAGGTCGGCGTGGGCCGTCATGGAAAACTCCGAAAACATAAAATATGGGCGCGGGCTAAATGTGGGAGCGGGCTTGCTCGCGAATGCGGTGTGTCAGTCAGCATAAAAGTTGATTGTTACACCGCATTCGCGAGCAAGCCCGCTCCCACAGGTTTTGAGTACGGTCAGAAAGACCGTATATCACGCCAAGCCCTGCAAAATGGCGGTTATCTTAAAGCAAAACGGCGGCCATTGGCCGCCGTTTAGTGCATCTGGAACGATTTAGACCGCCGGTGCCGGTTCGGCCTCGACCGAAGGTTTCGGCAGCGAAGACAGGAACGCCATGATCAGCGCCGCCAGGTATGGCAATGATTGCACAAGCAACATCGTCACCCAGAAGCGCATGTCGTTGCTCGGCAGGCCGTTCACCAGGAAAATCCCCAGCGCCGCGCTCCACAACAGCAGCATGATGAACATTTCTTCGCGAGCTTCCGAAATCGCCACCCAGAAGCCGTGGTTATCGGCGTTTTTCGGGGTGCGGAAGAACGGAATGCTGCTGGTGAAGAAGCCGTACAGCACCGCTTTGGCGATGGTGTGCGACAACGCCAGCCCTGCCAATGCCGCGCAGAAAGCGTCCTTCAGGTTGACCCCGACCGCACGGCGGTACAGGAAGATGATCTTGCCAACCTTGAACACGAACAGCGCCAATGGCGGGATTGCGAAAATCAGCAACGGTGGATCGACCCGCTGCGGCACGATGATCATCGCCGCCGACCACAACAACGCGCCAACGGTGAAGAAGATGTTCATGCCATCCGCCACCCACGGTAACCAGCCCGCGAGGAAGTGGTAACGCTGGCCACGGGTCAGCTCGGTGTCCTTGCCGCGCAGCAAACTGGCGGTGTGACGCTTGATGATCTGAATCGCACCGTAAGCCCAGCGGAAACGCTGTTTCTTGAAGTCGATAAAGGTATCGGGCATCAGGCCTTTGCCGTAGCTGGTGTGGTAATACGCCGCTGACAAGCCTTTCTCGAACACGCGCAGACCCAACTCGGCGTCTTCACAGATGCACCAGTCAGCCCAGCCCAGTTCCTCGAGCACCGAGCGCCGGGTCATGGTCATGGTGCCGTGCTGGATGATCGCGTCACGGTCGTTACGGGTAACCATGCCGATGTGGAAGAAACCTTTGTATTCCGCGTAGCAGAGCTTCTTGAAGGTGCTTTCGTTCTGGTCGCGGTAATCCTGTGGCGACTGCACCACGGCGATTTTCGGATCGGCGAAGTGCGGCACCATGTGCTTGAGCCAGTTCGGGTCGACGCAGTAGTCCGAGTCGATCACCGCAATCACTTCGGCATCCTTGGCGGTGTGCGGAATCAGGTAATTCAGCGCGCCACCCTTGAAGCCGGCCAGTGGTGCAACGTGGAAGAACTTGAAGCGCGGGCCGAGGGTTTCGCAATAGTCGCGCACCGGCTCCCAGACCGCCGGGTCCTTGGTGTTGTTGTCGATGATCAGGACTTCGAAGTCCGGATAATCGAGATTGGCCAGGGCGTTGAGGGTCTGTTTGACCATCTCCGGCGGCTCGTTGTAGCAAGGCACGTGAATCGAGACTTTCGGTCGGTAGTCCGAATCGCCGACCACTGGCAGGAATTCACGTCGACGCTTGTGAGTCCAGACCGCTTCGGCCAGTTCATGCGCCTCGGTCAGCAGCACGATAAACACCCCGAGTGCGCCGAGCGCGAGTAAGAAGCCCACCGTCAGGCTGAACCAGGTGCTGTATTGCTGACTGTAGTCGTAACCGATCCACACCAGCACCGAACCACAGAGGAATGCGATGAAGGTCAGGAAGGTGCGGCCACGTTGGCGCAGGGCCGAGCCGTCGATCATCAGCAGGGTCAGGGACAGCAGAGCCAATACCACCGAACCGATGGCCAGCACGCGCCATTGCGGGATCGCGACGACCGGGCCTTCAAAGTTGAATTTCTGCTGGCGCGCGGCGTTGAAAACGCCCCAGTAAGCGCCCACGGAACCTTCGTCACTGGCCTTCCACGGTTGGTCAAAGGCTTCGATCACGAAGTAGTTGAAGCCCTGGCGATTGAGCTTGTTGACCAAGGTCCGCAGATAAATTGCCTGGTCTGCCGGCGACGCGTCGGCGCCACCGCGCATACGGCCGTTGCTCGGCCAGCCGACTTCCGACAGCAGCAGCGGTTTTTTCGGGAACATCTTTTTCAGGTCCCGGGCGCGGTCGAGTACGAACTGCCCGGACTGCTCCATCGGAACATGTTCCCAGTACGGCAGGACGTGGGCGGCGATCAGGTCGACGTGCTTGGCCAGGCTCGGGTTTTCTTTCCAGATGTGCCATTGCTCGGAGGTCGTCACCGGTACTTTCACTGCCGCGCGGACGCGATCAAGGATCACGCTCAGTTCGGCGGCGGTAATTTCCTTACGGAAGATCGCCTCGTTGCCCACCACCACGCGAACCACGCTGCGGGAGGTATTGGCCAGGTCAATGGCGCGCAGGATTTCACGCTCGTTGCGCGCAAGATCCGGGCTGATCCAGATACCCAGCGTCACGCGCAAACCGAATTCTTCGGCGAGCTTGGGAATATCCCCCAAGCTGGCATCGACCGAGTAAGTACGGATGTTGTCCGTCAGCTTGCTCATGATCTCCAGATCGCGACGCATTTCATCGTCGGTCGGATATTGCTCTTTTTGTGGGTACTGCCCTTGCTGGAACGGCGAGTACGAAAAGCCGGAGATCTGTTCAGGCCAGTTGGGGGCGGTGACCGGGCGATTGATCAGCGCCCAGAAGCCGGTAAACAAGGCTGCGATGGCGAGCACCACGACCAGGTTGAGTCCAAATTTACGCGATGACATAGCTTTTTCAGGTTCCAGGGGCTGCTGAACGAAGGAACGGTCGGCGGCCGATTGCCAAGAGGCTGGGGGCGCGCATCCTACACCGGGCGTTCACTGACCGTACAGCGGACAGGGAAATGCCGGACGTTGGGCAATCCAACTCGGTTTAAGTTCTTTCGTTGGACCTTGTAGGTTAAATCTTGGTTCTGTGTAGGCTGATTAAATAGGTCAAGACGCCCGTTCATAGCCCAAAGATGCTCTTGGCCGCTGACGGCCCTATAATGCGCGCCGGTTTTTGGGGTAATGGTCATGAGTACAGAAGATCCGCGGTTTGCAGGCATCGCCCGTTTGTATGGCATCGACGGCCTGGAGCGCTTGCGCGCGGCCCACGTGGCGATCGTCGGCGTTGGTGGCGTCGGTTCCTGGGCGGCGGAAGCCGTCGCCCGTTGTGGCGTGGGCGAGATTTCGCTGTTCGACCTGGACGACGTCTGCGTCAGCAACGCCAACCGTCAGTTGCACGCGCTGGACAGCACCGTCGGCAAACCCAAGGTTGACGTGATGGCCGAGCGCCTGCGCGGGATCAACCCGGACTGCACCGTGCACGCGGTGGCGGATTTCGTCACCCGCGAGACCATGGCCGAATACATCACGCCGAACATCGACTGCGTCATTGATTGCATCGACAGCGTGAATGCCAAGGCGGCGCTGATTGCCTGGTGCAAGCGCCGCAAGATTCAGATCATCACCACCGGCGGTGCGGGCGGGCAGATTGATCCGACGTTGATTCAAGTGTGCGATTTGAACCGGACCTTCAATGATCCGCTGGCTTCGAAAGTGCGCTCGACCTTGCGCCGGGATTACAACTTCTCACGCACCGTGACCCGTCATTACAGCGTGCCGTGCGTGTTTTCCACCGAACAACTGCGCTACCCGAAACCGGATGGCAGCATTTGCTTGCAGAAGAGTTTTGTCGGTGACGGTGTGAAGCTCGACTGCGCCGGAGGGTTTGGTGCGGTGATGATGGTGACGGCGACGTTTGGCATGGTCGCGGCGACCAAGGCTGTGGATAAGATTGTTGCCGGAGTGCGGCGTCCCGCGGATCGGGTTAAACCTGAGGTTTAGGGGGCTGCAGATGGCCCCTTCGCGAGCAAGTCGAATCGTCGCACCGCCGCTCCCACATTTGATCTGCGTCGGATGCAAAATCCAGGTGCACCTCAAATCAAATGTGGGAGCGGGCTTGCTCGCGAAGGCGGTTAACCAGCCAACTCATTCATTCGCTGTAACACGGCGTTGAGGCCATTGCTGCGCGACGGGGAGAGCTGACGACTCAGTCCAAGCTGATCAAACCACTCCGGCAAATCCACCTGCTGCAACTCAACCGCTGACAACCCGTTAACCCGCGACAGCAGCAACGCCACCAACCCGCGAATCAACCGTGCATCGCTGCTCGCGGCAAACTGCCAGTGACCATCCTCTAACGCACCCACCAACCACACCTGGCTTTCACAGCCATGCACGCGGTTGGCGTCGACTTTATCCACATCGCTCAAAGCGGGCAGACGGTCGCCCCATTGCATCAACAGCCGCGCCCGTTGTTCCCAACCGGCAGCCTTCTGAAAAGTCTCCAGCGCCGTAGCGGCATCGGCAGGCAAGTTCATCGCAACAGCTCCAGCGCCTGATCCAGCGCTTCAAAGAACCGTTCCAAATCTTCGGAATCGTTGTACAGCGCCAACGACACCCGGATGGCCCCAGCCAGCTCAAAACGCTTGAGCAACGGCATGGCGCAGTGATGACCGGCGCGCACCGCGATCCCCTGTTCGGTCAGCAAATGCGCCAAATCAGAGTTATGCACACCCTCGACGACAAAACTGGCCAGCGCCAGTTGCGGCTTGCCCAACAGCCGAATGCCGTTCCGTGCTTCAAGGCCTTTGAGCAAATAGTCATGCAGCGCTGCTTCATGGGCGCAAACCGCGTCCTGATCGAGCCCCGCCAGATAATCCAGCGTCGCCCCCAAACCAATCACACCGGCAATCGGCGGCGTACCCGCCTCGAAACCCAGTGGCGCCGGGCGGAACCGTGCGCTGTGGTAATCCGCATCCAGCACCATTTCGCCGCCGAATTGCCAGTGGCGCAGTTGCTCAAGCGCTTCATTGCGACCGAACAGCACGCCCAGACCATCGGGGCCGTAGAGCTTGTGGCTGGAAAACACATAGAAGTCGCAGCCCAGCGCCTGCACGTCGTGCCGGCCATGAACCACGCCTTGGGCGCCATCGACCACGGTCAGCGCGTTATGCGCCTTGGCCATCGTCAAGAGGGCGGGCAACGGCTGCCAGGCGCCGAGTACGTTGGACAGCTGACTGACCGCCAGCAAGCGGGTTCGAGGACCGATGAGCTGCGCGGCAGCATCAAGGTCAATCAAACCGTCGGCGTCCAGTGGCAGGATCACCAGCTTCAGGTCGCAACGATGGGCCAGTTGCTGCCATGGCAACAGGTTGGCGTGATGCTCCAGGGCGCTGATGACAACTTCATCGCCCGGATTGAATAGATGTTCCAGGCCGTAAGCCAGGAGGTTCAGCGCAGACGTTGCGCCGTGGGTAAAGATGATCTGCCCGCAATCGCCGGCATTGAGCCAGTGGGCGACTTTGCTGCGGCTGGCCTCGAACGCCTGGGTGGCGTGGGCGCCGGGCAAGTGTTGCGCCCGATGCACGTTCGCCGCGCCGTTGGCGTAGTAGTGCGCCAGGGCATCCAGCAGGGCTTGAGGTTTTTGCGTGGTGGCGGCGTTGTCCAGATACGTCTGGTCTTGCCGTTGCAATGCGGCGATGGCCGGAAAATCGGCGCGCCAGGGAGAGGGAATCATCATGTTGTTCGGCCCTGGTAAACATGGGCGGATGTACGCCTGACCTTGACCTTGTAGGAGCGAAGCTTGCTCGCGAAGGCGTCATCACTGGCGCCAAAAGCTTCGCGAGCAAGCTTCGCTCCTACAGGTCAGGTGATCGTTCGACGCTCTGCTTAGTTGTGAGCGTGCAGCGCTTCGTTCAGTTCGATCGCCGATTTGTGGGTTTTGCATTCCACCGCGCCGGTTTCCGAATTGCGGCGGAACAGCAGGTCAGGTTGACCGGCCAGTTCACGGGCCTTCACGACTTTGACCAGTGCGTTGTTTTCGTCCAGCAGCGCCACTTTGGTACCAGCGGTCACGTACAGGCCCGACTCAACGGTGTTGCGGTCGCCCAACGGAATGCCAATACCGGCGTTCGCGCCGATCAGGCAGCCTTCGCCGACCTTGATCACGATGTTGCCGCCACCCGACAGGGTGCCCATGGTCGAGCAACCGCCGCCCAGGTCCGAACCCTTGCCGACGAATACACCAGCGGAAACGCGACCTTCGATCATGCCCGGGCCTTCGGTGCCGGCGTTGAAGTTGACGAAACCTTCGTGCATCACGGTGGTGCCTTCGCCGACGTAAGCGCCCAGACGAATACGTGCCGCGTCAGCGATACGCACGCCGGCCGGAACCACGTAGTCAGTCATTTTCGGGAATTTGTCCACCGAGAACACTTCCAGCAACTCGCCACGCAGACGGGCTTCCAGTTGATGTTCGGCCAGTTCGGCCAGGTCGATTGCGCCCTGGCTGGTCCATGCCACGTTCGGCAGCAGCGGGAACACACCGGCCAGGTTCAGGCCGTGCGGCTTGACCAGACGATGGGACAGCAGGTGCAGCTTGAGGTAAGCCTCAGGGGTGGAGGTCAGCTGAGCGTCCTCGGCCAGAATGGTCGCGACCAGCGGCTTGTGGCTCTCGGCCAGACGGGTCAGCAAGGCAGCCTGGGCAGCGTCGACGCTTTTCAGCGCTTCAGCCAGTTGCGACGCCTGAGCGGTAGTGAACGCGATGGCCTGATTGCCTTCGGTGTAGCCCAGAACCGGCGCGATGGCAGCGACCAGTTCGGCCGACGGGTTGAGCAGTGGCTGCGCGTAAAACACTTCCAGCCATGCACCTTGACGGTTTTGAGTGCCGACACCAAAGGCCAGGCTGAACAGGGTAGTGGACATGTTGATACCTCTAAAAAATGGAACGGGCTGCCTTACTTGAGCGCTGCCGCGTAGATATCTGGCTTGAAGCCAATCAGGGTTCGGTCACCGAGATCAAGCACCGGGCGCTTGATCATCGAGGGTTGTGCGAGCATCAGTTCGATGGCTTTCGGCTGGTCGAGATCGGCTTTGCGTTCGTCGTCGAGCTTGCGAAAGGTCGTGCCTGCACGGTTCAACACCACTTGCCAGCCGTGCTCGTCGCACCATTGGGTCAGGTGTTCACGGTCGATTCCGGCCGCTTTGTAATCATGGAAGTTATAGCTGACAGCGTGTTCATCGAGCCAGGTGCGCGCCTTTTTCATGGTGTCGCAGGCTTTGATGCCGAAAAGGTGCAACGTTTTGCTTGAAACGGTCAAGGAATTGCCCCCTTTGCAGGTGCTGGAAATTAATGGTGACGGATTATGCCATGACCAGACGGTTTCGCGTCGGTCGTGGTCGGGTTTGTCTGTAGGTCATGCCGATCATCTGTTGCGTGCGACATTGGTGTAACGGCTCGCCCGCAGTCTAAGCGGCTAATATGGCGCTTCAATGCTGTCGATTGCCTGGAAAACGCGCTTTATGCACATCGTCCGCCGCCCAAACTGCGTTGGCCGCCGAACTGAAGGTGCGGATCATGTCCGAGTATCGTCATCAACTGGAAGTGTTCAATGATTTGGTTGAAGCCCAGGCGCTGGCGTTTCAGATGGGTTTGCTGGCGCGGCGTCTCTGGTTGAAGGCGCTGCGAGCGCAGCGTCTGGAGTTATATAAGCTCAGTCGTCATCACCAGATTGGTGATGACGTGTTACGAGAAGTGTTGGGTGAACTGGATTTGAGTGAGGCCAATCTTGGGCTAGTTAAATAGTCTAGCCATGCTCACTAAAATCTATGGATAGCTTGATTGATAACGTTTTGGATAAAGCAACTTCATCAGTTTTTTATCTTTTTTACTTATCTTTCGGTTGATAGGGATTTCCCAATCACCCAATGTCAGGGTGTTCGCCACTGGATGGTGCATGACCGACTTTCTGTCGTACGGCGTATAAATCGCTTCGATTGTATCGAAGGGCTGAAACAGGTTCCTATCGACTTGTTCTATGGTCAGCGGATTCATTTCTCGATTCTGGTAGAACGCATACACTTTCGGTTTATCCCAGGGAATATTAGCCTCAGGGTGTTGGTGTTCATGCATGGCGCCTAAGGCATGTCCAAACTCATGAGTCACGATCACGGCGAAATCTTCATGTTCAGGGTTGACCCCCAGATCCATGGTCGGCCAGTCCGGATGAATCAACAGCGCATCGGTGCCCAGCATTGAGCTGTTGACGTTGTTTTTTGTCGCAATCCGGATGTCACCTTCAAGTCCATCGACAAAATCGAACCTCAGATTGATGTAAGGCAGCCACTGGCTGGCAGCGTCGATGATCTTCTGTTTGTGCTCATCATCGGGGCCGTCGATAAAGGCGATTTTGAGCGTCCGTCCGTTAGCCCACAGTTTTGAGTAATTGATCAGCGAGCGCTTGCGGCGAGTACGGCTGGAGGAGTTTGCGTTTGCGGGGTTTTCGTTGACGGCAGCATCGTAGGATTGCTGATCATCAGGCCATTGGATAAGAGAACAGTTTTCAATGCAGTTCATTCGTTACTTCTTCCATGAAGTGGGTGTAAAGGTTTATTAGTGCACACAATTATGTGCTGCATGAGAGTAAGGGGAGCTTTGCAGTGTGGTGAGCTTTAATTGTGGACGAAATGTAACTGGCTATATAAGAGTGCCCGCACTGCGTTGCACAGTGCGGGCTGGGATATTTACTTGTTGCGGGTAATAAACTCGCGAATTCTCTTGGCCGCTTCCACACATTCGGCCAGTGGCGCGACCAGTGCCAGGCGCACGCGTCCGGCGCCCGGATTGAAGCCATCAACTTCACGAGATAGATAAGAACCCGGCACCACGGTCACGTGTTCTTCCACAAACAGATCACGGCAGAACGCCTCATCGTCGCCTTCAACATTCGGCCACAAGTAGAAACCGCCATCCGGGCGCTGCACGTCCATCACCGGGCTGAGGATCTCCAGCACCGCATCGTATTTCTCGCGATACAGCGCACGGTTGGCGCGCACGTGCACTTCGTCATTCCACGCGGCAACACTGGCCAGTTGGGTCTGAACCGGCATCGCGCAGCCGTGGTAGGTGCGATAGAGCAGGAAGCCTTTGAGAATGTCCGCGTCACCGGCCACGAAGCCTGAACGCAGACCTGGCAGGTTGGAGCGCTTGGACAGGCTGTGAAACACCACGCAACGCTTGAAGTCCTTGCGGCCCAGTTCCACACAGGCGCTGAGCAGGCCGGCCGGCGGGGTTTGTTCGTCGAAATACAGTTCGCTGTAGCACTCGTCCGCGGCGATCACGAAGTCGTATTCGTCGGCCAGGGCGATCAGCTTCTTCAGGGTTTCGACCGGGATCAAGGCGCCGGTCGGGTTACCTGGCGAGCACAGGAACAGGATCTGGCAGCGTTTCCAGATGTCCGGTGAGACGGCGTCGAAATCCGGGTTGAAGCCGTTTTCGTCCAGGCATGGCAGGTAATGCGGCTTGGCACCGGCGAGGAACGCTGCGCCTTCGTAGATCTGATAGAACGGGTTCGGGCTGACCACCAGTGCATCGTCGCCACGGTTGACGACGGTCTGGGTGAAGGCGAACAGCGCTTCACGAGTGCCGTTGACCGGCAGCACATTTCGCGCCGGGTCGAGCCAGCCGTTCGGAACGCTGAAACGACGTTCGCACCACGCGGCGATGGCTTCACGCAGGGCCGGAATTCCGAGGGTGGTCGGGTACACGGCCATCTTATCCAGATTGCTTGCCAGGGCTTCGGCGACAAAGCTTGGCGAACGGTGTTTCGGCTCGCCGATGGACAGCGCAATGGCACGCTTGTCCGGGTTTGGCGTGACGCTGCCGAGCAGGGCGCGGAGCTTCTCGAACGGGTAGGGCTGGAGCTGGGTCAGAGCGTTGTTCATCGGTACGGGGTCTCGTTCAAAGCTGCTGAATCCTGACGCGCAATCAGATGCTGATGCGCGACAGTTTGATATCGGGTTCGTTGCTGACGGTCAGCTGTTCGACGATTGCATCCTGCAAGCGGCTGCACAGCAATGGGTCGGACAACGGCTGGTTGTTCGCGTCGGTGATGAAGAACACGTCTTCCACGCGCTCGCCGAGGGTGGCGATCTTGGCGTTCTGCAACGACAGATCGAACTCGAGGAAGATCGTGCCGATGCGTGCCAGCAGGCCTGGGCGGTCGGGGGCGCTGAGTTCCAGCACGGTCACCGGACGCTGGGCGTCGTTGTGGATCGTCACCTGTGGCGCAAACGCGAAATGCTTGAGTTGGCGCGGTACCCGACGCTGAATGATGGTCGGGTAGTCGTCCGGGTTGCGCAGGGCTTCGGTCAGGCCCTCGCGAATCTGTTTGACCCGCGCCGGGTTATCACCGATCGAGTCGCCATCGGTGTCGAGCACGATGTAGGTGTCGAGGGTGAACTGGCTGCTGGAGGTGATAACCCGGGCGTCGTGAATGTTCAGGTTGAGCTGGTCCATTGCAGCCACGGTCACGGCGAAGAAGTCGTGCTGATCCGGCGCATAGATGAAGATCTGGGTGCCGCCTTCGAACTCGCGCTGGGTGGTTTCCTTGATCAGCACCAGCGGCCCGCCATCGGCCGGCTGCTGGAGGATCGCGTCACTGTGCCAGGCCACGTCGCCAGCGGTGTGGCGCAGGAAGTAGTCATCGCCCAATTGCGACCACAGCTGCTCGACGTCGTCCGGATCGGTGCCGCCGCGCACCAGAATGTCCAGTGCTGCGCTCTGGGTCTGGCGAATCTGCTCTTCGCGGTCCACCGGGTTCTCCAGGCCACGGCGCAAGGCACGCTTGGTCTCGGTGTAGAGCTGGCGCAACAGGCTGGCGCGCCAGGAGTTCCACAGCGTCGGATTGGTGGCGTTGATGTCGGCGACGGTCAGCACGTACAGATAATCGAGGTGAGTTTCGTCGCCGACGATCTGCGCGAAATCGTGAATGACTTGCGGGTCGGACAAGTCCTTGCGCTGGGCAGTGGTCGACATCACCAAATGGTTCTGCACCAGCCAGACGACCAGGCGACTGTCCCACACCGGCAACTGGTGGCGCTGGCAAAAGGCTTCGGCATCCACGGCACCGATTTCCGAGTGATCACCATGCCGACCCTTGCCGATGTCGTGGTACAGACCGGCAAGGTAGATCAGCTCAGGTTTGGGTAGTTTGCCCATGAGCTTGCTGGCCAGCGGGAATTTTTCCGACACCTGGGTGTACTGCAACTTACGCAGGTGTTTGATCAGGTTCAGGGTGTGAGCGTCGACCGTATAGATGTGGAACAGGTCGTGCTGCATCTGCCCGACGATGAAGCCAAACTCCGGCAAGTAGCGTCCGAGGATGCCGTAACGGTTCATCCGTCGCAGATTGCGATGGATGCCGATCTTGCACTTGAACAGCTCGATAAACAGGCTGGTATTGCGGATGTCGTTGCGGAAATCGTCGTCGATCAGGTGACGGTGTTCTCGCAGCAGGCGAATGGTGTCGGCGCGCACGCCTTTGATTTCCGGCTGCTGGGCCATCAGTACGAAGATTTCCAGCATGGCGAACGGAGTTCGGCGGAACACGTTGTCGTTGCGCGCCTCGATGTAACCGTCGTGCAGCTGGAATCGCGAGTTGATCGGCTGCGGCGGCGCTTGGTCTTCCGGCGCGAGGATGACTTCCTCGAAGTGCTGGATGATCAGGTCGCTGAGCTGGGCAATGCTCATGACTACCCGGTAATACTGCTGCATGAAGTTTTCGATGGCTTGCTTGGCATCATCGCCTTTGAAGCCCAGCAGCCCGGCAATGGTGCGCTGGTGATCGAACAGCAAGCGGTCTTCGGAACGGCCGGCGAGCATGTGCAGGGCGTAACGAACCTTCCACAGAAATTCCTGGGAGGAGGCCAGCAGCGCGTTTTCGCTCTCGACCAGGAAACCTTCGCCGGCCAGGGCCCGCAGGTTCAGGGTGCCGTACTCGCGACGGGCCACCCACAGAATCGTCTGAATATCCCGTAGGCCGCCGGGAGAGCCTTTGACGTTGGGTTCCAGGTTGTATTCGGTGTCGTTGTATTTGTGGTGACGGGCCTTCTGCTCGGCGCGTTTGGCCAGGAAGAAGTCCTTGCTCGGCCACATGTGCGCGGTGCTGGTGACGTCCAGCATGCGCTGGCGCAAGCGCTCGGGGCCGCAGATGGTGCGGCTTTCCATCAGGTTGGTGACGACCGTCAGGTCGGCGCGGGCCTCCTGGACGCATTCGTCCACGGAGCGAACGCTCTGACCGACTTCAAGGCCGATGTCCCACAACAGCGTCAGAAAACGCTCGATGGAATCTCGGAAAACTTCGTGATCGGCGCTGTCCAGCAGGATCAGCAAATCGATGTCGGAATAAGGGTGCAACTCGCCGCGACCGTAGCCGCCGACCGCGACCAGCGCGATGTCGGCGTCTTCGCTCCAGTTGAACTGCTCCCAGGCCTTTTGCAGGATGTTATCGACGAACCAGGCGCGATCCTCGATCAACCGGCGAATGTCGCGGCCGCTGCGAAAGCGCTCGTCGAGCACCTCGCGGGCCTGGCGAATCGCCTTCTTGAAGGCCGCGATCGGGCTTGCCTTCAGGGCCAGTTCAGCCTGGAACTGACCACGGTCGAAGAGTTCGGGATCCACCTGCGGCATCGATTGGCTTTCCTGTCTATAAGGCTGAGGAGCTGCGCGCCCGGATCAGGCCGAAACGCGCGGGATGGTGTCGTCGGCGCGCAGGGTGAAAATCTCGTAACCGGTTTCGGTTACCAGCAGGGTGTGTTCCCACTGTGCCGACAGCTTGCGGTCCTTGGTGATCGCGGTCCAGCCGTCGCCCAATACCTTGGTGTCGGCTTTGCCCTGGTTGATCATCGGCTCGATGGTGAAGGTCATGCCGGCCTTCAGTTCCATGCCGGTGCCCGCGCGGCCGTAGTGCAGGATCTGCGGCTCTTCGTGGAACACCTTGCCGATGCCGTGACCGCAGAACTCGCGAACCACCGAGAAACCGTTTTTCTCTGCGTGTTTCTGGATGATTTCACCGATGTCGCCCAGGCGGCAGCCGGGTTTGACGATTTCGATGGCCTTGTACATGCATTCCTGGGTCACTTGCGACAGGCGCTCGGCCCAGACCGGCACCGTGCCGACATGGAACATGCGGCTGGTGTCGCCGTGGTAGCCGTCCTTGATGACGGTGACGTCGATGTTCAGCGTATCGCCATCCTTCAAGGCCTTCTCGTTCGGAATGCCGTGGCAGACCACGTGGTTGATCGAGGTGCAGATCGACTTCGGGAAGCCCTTGTAGTTGAGCGGGGCAGGGATGGCTTTCTGCTCGTTGACGATGTAGTCGTGGCAGATGCGGTCCAGTTCTTCAGTGGTAATGCCCGGCTTGACATGTTCGGCAATCATTTCCAGCACATCGGCGGCCAGTTTGCCGGCGATGCGCATTTTTGCGATGTCCTCTGGGGTTTTGAGGGTGACGGTCATACAGGCTCTCTCTGCGCTCGATGGCGCCTTCTAAAACGGAATGGGCGTTGCGCGGTCGATCTTCGCGGCCCTGAAAAACGCGATTCTAACAGACGAGCAGCGCAAATCTGAGCCTCTGTGCATCGCTTCTCCTTATAGAATGGAGCATTCTTGGAGGATTCCAAGGGACGGAACCAAGGCTCGCACCAGGATTTAACAATCCGGGTTCCGTTTTTTTCAGCCTTGTGGTATAAAATGCGCCGCTTTCCGGGGATCCCCTGAAAAGCCTAAATCCACACACGTGTCGACACGATGACCTGGGTGCCTTCAGCTGATGCTGCTGGTTGGTCATTGGGATACGTGGAGGCCAAACCCGACTTATTAAGGAACTATCATGTCCCAAGTCAACATGCGCGATATGCTGAAGGCCGGTGTGCACTTCGGTCACCAGACCCGTTACTGGAACCCGAAAATGGGTAAGTACATTTTCGGCGCGCGTAACAAGATCCACATCATCAACCTTGAAAAAACCCTGCCAATGTTCAACGAAGCTCTGACTTTCGTAGAGCGTCTGGCCCAGGGCAAAAACAAGATCCTGTTCGTCGGCACCAAGCGTTCCGCTGGCAAGATCGTTGCTGAAGAAGCAGCACGTTGCGGTTCGCCGTACGTCGATCACCGCTGGTTGGGCGGCATGCTGACCAACTTCAAAACCATCCGTGCTTCCATCAAGCGTCTGCGTGACCTTGAAGTGCAAGCCGAAGACGGTACTTTCGCCAAGCTGACCAAGAAAGAAGCGCTGATGCGCACTCGCGATCTTGAGAAGCTCGATCGTTCCCTGGGTGGTATCAAGGACATGGGCGGTCTGCCAGACGCTCTGTTCGTTATCGACGTTGATCACGAGCGCATCGCGATCACCGAAGCCAACAAGCTGGGCATCCCGGTTATCGGCGTAGTCGATACCAACAGCAGCCCGGAAGGCGTTGACTACATCATCCCAGGCAACGATGACGCAATCCGCGCTATCCAGCTGTACATGGGTTCGATGGCTGACGCTGTAATCCGCGGTCGCAATCACGTTGCTGGCGGCACCGAGCAGTTCGTTGAAGAAGCTCCGGTAGCAGCAGCTGAGTAATTGACGCCTTGGCGTTGACTCAGTAAGCAAAAAGGGGGCTTGGCCCCCTTTTTGCCACCTCGAAAACCGTTTGTCGGCAGCGCAGTTACAGCCTTTGTAACCTGCAGCAGCCAGCAAGGGTGGTTCGGGAAGAATTGATCGCCCGTTCGATCGGGTGGAATGGTTGAAAACCTATCCAAGAGGAATTTTGAAATGGCAGAGATTACTGCAGCGTTGGTCAAAGAACTGCGCGAGCGTACTGGCGAAGGCATGATGGACTGCAAAAAGGCCTTGACCAAGGCCGGCGGCGACATCGAAAAAGCCATTGATGACATGCGTGCTTCGGGCGCCATCAAGGCTGCCAAAAAAGCAGGCAACGTGGCTGCTGAAGGCGCAATCGCTCTGAAGGAAGACGGTAAATCCGCCGTTCTGCTGGAAGTGAACTCGCAGACCGACTTCCTGGCTCTGCAGGACGACTTCAAGGCATTTGTCGCTTCCAGCGTTGAAAAAGCGTTCGCTGACAAACTGACAGACGTTGCTCCTCTGATCGCCGCTCAAGAAGCCGATCGCCTGGTTCTGGTCGGCAAGGTTGGCGAAAACGTCAACATCCGTCGCCTGGCTCGCGTTGAAGGTGGCGTTGTTGGTGGTTACCTGCACGGCAACAAGATCGGTGTTGTGGTTGCCCTTAAAGGCGGCAGCGTTGAGCTGGCCAAGGACATCGCCATGCACGTAGCGGCGACCAACCCTGAATTCCTGCTGCCATCGGAAGTTTCCGCTGAAGCGGTCGAGCGTGAGAAGGGCGTGTTCCTGACCCTCAACGCTGACAAGATCGCCGGCAAGCCAGAAAACATTGTTGAAAACATGGTCAAAGGCCGTATCAGCAAGTTCCTGGCTGAAGCGAGCCTGGTTGAGCAGGCGTTCGTCAAGAACCCTGAAATCAAGGTTGGCGAACTGGCCAAGAAAGCCGGTGCTGAAATCGTTTCCTTCACCTACTTCAAAGTAGGCGACGGCATCGAGAAGCCGGTCGACAACTTCGCTGAAGAAGTTGCTGCCCAGCTGGCTGCCGCCAAGCAATAAGACGGTTTTTTAACTGTCGCCCTGAAGAGGCTGCCCGCTCACGCGCGCAGCCTCTTTTCAGATGGGGCACCAATTTTTAATTGGTTTCCTTTTGGAACTGGCTTACAAAGCCATGTTCCGATGGCGCTGAAGCAGCGCCAAGTTAGAGTGAACGCCAGCTGTAAACAGCTCGCAAAGAATTTTTAAAATACGCCGCAGGAGAGATTCGCAATGGCTCAGCAGGGCAGTGGTTATCAGGCTCGCTATAAACGCATTCTACTCAAGCTTAGCGGCGAGGCCCTGATGGGCTCGGAAGAGTTCGGGATCGATCCGAAAGTTCTGGATCGCATGGCGCTGGAAGTCGGCCAACTGGTCGGCATCGGTGTTCAGGTCGGTCTGGTGATCGGCGGCGGCAACCTGTTCCGCGGTGCAGCGCTGAGCGCGGCCGGCATGGATCGGGTCACCGGCGACCACATGGGCATGCTGGCCACTGTGATGAACGCCCTGGCCATGCGCGATGCGCTGGAACGTGCCAATATCTCGGCCATCGTGATGTCGGCCATTTCCATGGTTGGCGTAACCGATCACTATGATCGCCGCAAAGCCATGCGCCACTTGAACGCCAAGGAAGTCGTGATTTTCGCGGCCGGTACCGGCAATCCGTTCTTCACCACGGATTCGGCGGCGTGCTTGCGTGCAATCGAAATCGATGCCGATGTCGTGCTCAAGGCGACCAAGGTCGATGGCGTCTACACCGCTGACCCATTCAAAGACCCGCATGCCGAGAAGTTCGATCATCTGACTTACGATGAAGTGCTGGATCGCAAGCTGGGTGTGATGGATCTGACCGCCATTTGCCTGTGCCGCGACCACAAGATGCCGTTGCGCGTATTTAACATGAACAAGCCCGGCGCCCTGCTGAATATCGTGCATGGCGGCGCTGAAGGGACCCTGATCGAGGAAGGCCAACAATGATCAACGAAATCAAGAAAGACGCTAAAGAGCGTATGCAGAAATCCGTCGAATCGCTGATGCACAACTTCGGCCGTATTCGTACTGGCCAGGCGCACCCAAGCATTCTGGAAGGCGTGATGGTGCCGTATTACGGTTCCGACACTCCGATCAAGCAGGTGGCGAACATCACCGTCAAAGACGCCCGTACCCTGCAAGTCGTTGCCTTTGAGCGCAACATGCTGGGTGCTGTCGACAAAGCCATCGGTAGCGCGGGTCTGAACCTCAACCCGACCAACCTGGGTGAATTGCTGCTGATCTCCATGCCGGCCCTGACCGAAGAAACCCGTAAGGGCTTCACCAAGCAGGCTCGCGATGTCGCTGAAGATGCCCGTGTTGCGGTGCGCAACATCCGTCGTGACGCGAACAGCCAGCTCAAGGATCTGGTCAAGGAAAAAGAAATCAGCGAAGACGAAGAGCGCCGCGCCACTGGTGAGGTCGATGATCTGACCAAAAAGTACGTGGCTGAAATCGACGCGAATCTGGCGCAGAAAGAAAAAGACCTGATGGCCGTATAAGGGTCGCGTTTTCATGGAAAAGACCAAGCAGACTGCGCCGTCCGCGGTGCCGCGCCATGTCGCGATCATCATGGATGGTAATAATCGCTGGGCGAAAAAGCGCTTTATGCCGGGTGTCGCCGGTCATAAAGCGGGCGTGGATGCGGTTCGTGCGGTGATCGAGGTGTGTGCTGAGGCCGGGGTCGAAGTATTGACCCTGTTCGCCTTCTCCAGCGAGAACTGGCAGCGCCCGGCCGACGAGGTCAGCGCCTTGATGGATCTGTTCTTCAAGGCATTGCGTCGCGAGGCCAAGCGCCTGAACGAAAACAACATCAGTTTGCGCATCATTGGCGACCGTTCACGCTTTCATCCAGAGCTTCAGGCTGCCATGCGTGAAGCTGAGGCAATGACGGCGGGCACCAATCGCTTCGTTCTGCAGATCGCTGCCAACTATGGCGGACAGTGGGATATCGCGCAGGCCGCACAGCGTCTGGCTCGGGAAGTTCAGGCCGGGCACCTGCGTCCGGAGGACATTACCCCGGAACTGCTGCAAACCTGTCTGGCTACCGGCGATCTGCCGTTGCCGGACTTGTGCATCCGTACCGGTGGCGAGCACCGCATCAGTAACTTCCTGCTGTGGCAACTGGCTTACGCCGAGTTGTACTTCTCCGACCTGTTCTGGCCGGACTTCAAACACGATGCCATGCGTACCGCGCTGGCCGATTTTGCTTCTCGGCAGCGCCGCTTCGGTAAAACGAGCGAGCAGGTCGAGGCTGGAGCCCGGTTTTAATGCTTAAACAACGAATCATCACCGCGCTGATCCTGCTGCCGATTGCCCTGTGCGGGTTTTTCCTGCTCGAAGGCACCGGTTTTGCGCTGTTCATCGGGCTGGTCGTGACCCTCGGTGCATGGGAGTGGGCTCGTCTGGCGGGCTTCACTGAGCAGCCGATCCGCGTTGCCTATGCGGCTGTCGTCGCGTTGATGCTGTTTGTCATGCATATCCTGCCTGGGCTCGCGCCTTGGGTATTGGGCGCGTCGGTACTTTGGTGGGGTGTTGCAACCTATCTGGTGCTGACGTATCCGCGCTCCAGCGAACTTTGGTCCAGCGCTGCCTGCAAGCTGGTGATCGGTCTGCTGATCCTGCTGCCCGCCTGGCAAGGTCTGGTTCAGATCAAGCAGGAGCCTTTGGGCAACTGGCTGATCATGGCGGTGATGGTGCTGGTCTGGGGTGCTGATATCGGTGCTTACTTCTCTGGCCGGGCCTTTGGCAAGCGCAAGCTGGCGCCACAGGTCAGTCCCGGCAAAAGCTGGGAGGGCGTCTACGGCGGCCTCGCGGTGAGTCTGGTCATTACTGTCATTGTCGGTCTGGTTCGAGACTGGACGGTGGCGCAGCTGTTCAAAGGTCTGATGGGTGCAGCCATCATCGTGTTTATCTCGGTGGTAGGTGATCTCACCGAAAGCATGTTCAAGCGTCAGTCCGGGATCAAGGACAGCAGCAATCTGCTGCCGGGTCACGGCGGCGTGCTGGACCGAATCGACAGCCTGACTGCAGCGATTCCAGTGTTTGCCGTGCTGCTGTGGATGGCGGCACCGTGAGCCGCCCGCAGCAGATTACCGTTCTGGGGGCGACCGGTTCGATTGGTCTGAGCACGCTTGACGTCATCGCTCGCCATCCCGAGCGTTATCAGGCTTTCGCCTTGAGCGGTTTTACTCGTCTGAGTGAGCTGTTGGCGCTGTGTGTTCGTCATACGCCGCGGTTCGCCGTGGTACCTGAGGCGGGTGCCGCCCGAGGCTTGCAGGACGACTTGCACGCCGCAGGTCTGTCGACTCGTGTGCTGGTGGGTGAGGAGGGCCTGTGTCAGGTTGCTTCCGATCCTGAGGTCGATGCGGTCATGGCGGCCATCGTTGGCGCTGCGGGCTTGCGACCGACTCTGGCGGCGGTCGAAGCCGGCAAGAAAATCCTCCTGGCCAACAAAGAAGCACTGGTGATGTCCGGTGCGCTGTTCATGCAGGCGGTGCGCAAGAGTGGTTCGGTGTTGCTGCCGATCGACAGCGAGCACAACGCGATTTTCCAGTGCATGCCACAGGATTTCGCTCGTGGGCTGGGTGCCGTCGGGGTGCGTCGGATTTTACTCACGGCCTCTGGCGGTCCGTTCCGACAGACACCTATGGCTGAACTGGTGCATGTTTCCCCTGAGCAAGCGTGTGCCCACCCGAACTGGTCCATGGGGCGCAAGATTTCGGTGGATTCGGCCAGCATGATGAACAAGGGGCTGGAGCTGATCGAAGCCTGCTGGCTGTTTGATGCCAAGCCGTCCCAGGTCGAAGTGGTGATTCATCCTCAAAGCGTGATTCATTCGCTGGTCGATTATATCGACGGTTCGGTATTGGCCCAGTTAGGTAACCCTGACATGCGCACGCCGATCGCTAACGCGCTGGCCTGGCCGGAGCGAATCGACTCGGGTGTTGCGCCGCTGGACCTGTTTGCAATTGCGCGGCTGGACTTCCAGGCGCCTGATGAAGAGCGATTCCCTTGTCTGCGCCTTGCGCGTCAGGCGGCTGAATCCGGCAATAGCGCGCCGGCCATGCTGAATGCGGCGAATGAAGTGGCGGTCGCGGCCTTTCTCGACGGGCGGGTTCGCTATCCGGAAATCGCGAGTATCATCGAAGAAGTGTTGAATCTCGAGCCCGTGGTTGCGGTTGACGATCTCGAGGCAGTGTTCACGGCCGACGCGAAAGCGCGAGTACTGGCCGAACAATGGTTGAGTCGTCACGGGCGGTAAGTG
Organism: Pseudomonas sp. Irchel s3h14; assembly: GCF_900187425.1. GTDB lineage: Bacteria > Pseudomonadota > Gammaproteobacteria > Pseudomonadales > Pseudomonadaceae > Aquipseudomonas. The sequence continues at coordinate 495,104 of NZ_FYDJ01000003.1, read as the reverse complement.
CTGCAATACGTTGACCCATGCGGCACTGGACAGGATTGCGGAGAAAGTAGATGAGCGCGCTCTATATGATTGTCGGCACCCTGGTGGCTTTGGGTGTGCTGGTCACCTTCCACGAATTCGGCCATTTTTGGGTCGCACGTCGCTGTGGGGTCAAAGTGCTGCGTTTCTCCGTGGGCTTCGGTATGCCGTTGCTGCGCTGGCACGACAAGAAAGGCACTGAGTTCGTCGTTGCCGCGATCCCGCTGGGCGGTTACGTGAAAATGCTCGACGAGCGCGAAGGCGAAGTGTCGGCCGATCAGCTTGATCAATCCTTCAATCGCAAATCTGTCCGCCAGCGTATCGCTATCGTATCGGCGGGTCCGATTGCCAACTTTTTACTGGCGATGATTTTTTTCTGGGCGCTCGCCATGCTCGGCAGCGAGCAAGTGCGCCCGGTCATTGGCGCAGTCGAATCCGGCAGCATCGCCGCCAAGGCTGGTTTGAGCGCAGGCCAGGAAATCATTGCCATCGATGGCGAGCCAACTTCCGGCTGGGCCGAGGTGAACCTGCAGTTGGTCCGTCGTCTTGGGGAGAGCGGTTCCCTGCAGTTGCTGGTCCGTGATCAGGGTTCCACAGTGGATTCGCCCCGTGAACTGATGCTGGATAAATGGCTCAAGGGTGCCGATGAGCCAGATCCGATTCGTTCGCTGGGTTTACGCCCTTGGCGTCCGGCGCTGCCACCGGTCCTGGCTGAACTTGACCCGAAAGGCCCGGCACAGGCTGCTGGCCTGAAGACCGGTGACCGACTGTTGGCTCTGGACGGTAAGTCGCTTGATGACTGGCAGCAGGTGGTGGACACGGTCCGTATGCACCCTGATACCAAAATCATGCTGCGCGTCGAGCGTGATGGTGCTCAAATCGACGTCCCTGTGACGCTGGCCGCTCGCGGCGAGAAGAAGGCACCCAGTGGTTATCTGGGAGCTGGCGTGAAGGCAGTTGATTGGCCGCCAGAGATGATTCGCGAAGTGAGTTATGGTCCTGTGGCAGCGATTGGGGAGGGTGCTCGACGCACCTGGACCATGAGCGTACTGACCCTCGATTCGCTCAAGAAAATGTTGTTCGGTGAGCTCTCGGTAAAAAACTTGAGTGGACCGATAACCATTGCTAAAGTGGCGGGCGCTTCTGCCCAGTCGGGTGTCGCTGATTTCCTGAATTTCCTTGCATATCTGAGTATTAGCTTGGGAGTTCTGAATTTGTTGCCCATTCCTGTACTGGATGGGGGGCATTTGTTGTTTTATCTGATCGAGTGGGCGCGTGGTCGCCCCTTGTCGGATCGGGTGCAGGGTTGGGGGATACAGATCGGTATCAGTTTGGTGATCGGGGTGATGTTGCTTGCTCTTGTCAATGATCTGGGTCGACTGTAACGCTTCGCTGAATTGCGAATCTGCCGCATTTTGCGGCAGTTTGTTTATTGCCAGTTGGAATAAGAAAGGACTTCATGAAACGTCTGCTGCTAACTGCGGTTCTCACCGTATTGATGATCGCCGAAGTTCACGCCGAGTCCTTCACTATCTCTGATATTCGCGTCAATGGCCTCCAGCGGGTCTCCGCGGGTAGCGTCTTTGGTGCTTTGCCGTTGAACGTCGGTGAACAGGCGGATGATCGTCGCCTGGTGGAATCCACTCGTGCGTTGTTCAAAACCGGTTTCTTTCAAGATATCCAGCTGGGCCGCGATGGCAACGTCCTGGTCATCACGGTAGTCGAGCGCCCGTCGGTCGCCAGTATCGAGATCGAGGGTAACAAGGCGATCTCCACTGAAGACCTGATGAAAGGCCTCAAGCAATCCGGTCTGGCCGAAGGCGAGATCTTCCAGCGCGCCACCCTCGAAGGTGTGCGTAACGAGCTGCAGCGCCAATACGTCGCTCAGGGTCGCTACTCGGCTACCGTCGACACTGAAGTGGTGCCGCAGCCGCGTAACCGCGTTGCGTTGAAGGTCAATATCAACGAAGGCACCGTTGCTGCTATCCAGCACATCAACGTGGTGGGTAACACCGTCTTCCCCGATGAAGACCTGATCGACCTGTTTGAACTCAAGACCACCAACTGGCTGTCGTTCTTCAAGAACGATGACAAGTATGCTCGTGAAAAACTTTCCGGTGACCTGGAGCGTCTGCGCTCCTACTACCTGGACCGTGGCTATATCAACATGGATATCGCTTCGACCCAGGTCTCCATCACTCCGGACAAGAAACACGTCTATATCACCGTCAACGTCAATGAAGGCGAGAAGTACACCGTCCGTGACGTCAAGCTGAGCGGCGACCTGAAAGTCCCTGAAGACCAGGTCAAGTCTCTGCTGCTGGTCCAGAAAGGCCAGGTGTTCTCGCGCAAGTTGATGACCACCACGTCCGAACTGATCACCCGCCGTCTGGGTAACGAGGGTTACACCTTCGCCAACGTCAATGGCGTGCCTCAGCCTCACGATGAAGATAATACCGTCGACATCACGTTCGCCGTCGATCCGGGCAAGCGTGCTTACGTGAACCGCATCAACTTCCGTGGTAACACCAAGTCCGAAGACGAAGTGCTGCGCCGTGAAATGCGTCAGATGGAAGGCGGCTGGGCTTCGACTTACCTGATTGACCAATCCAAGACTCGTCTTGAACGTCTGGGCTTCTTCAAGGAAGTCAACGTCGAAACACCGGCCGTGCCGGGCGTCGACGACCAGGTAGACGTGAACTACAGCGTTGAAGAACAGGCTTCCGGTTCGATTACCGCCAGCGTTGGTTTTGCCCAGAGCGCCGGTCTGATCCTCGGTGGTTCGATCACCCAGAACAACTTCCTGGGTACGGGTAACAAGGTCAGCGTCGGCTTGACTCGCAGTGAATACCAGAGCCGTTATAACTTCGGTTATGTCGACCCGTACTGGACTGCTGATGGCGTGAGCCTGGGTTACAACGCGTTCTATCGCACCACTGACTACGACGACCTCGACGTCGATGTAGCCAGCTATGCCGTAGACAGCCTGGGTGCAGGCGTGAGCGTCGGTTATCCGATCAGCGAGACTTCGCGTCTGACCTTCGGCCTGACTGCGCAACAAGACAAGATCAAGACCGGCCAATACACCGTTGACGAGATCTTCGACTTCGTTAACAAGGAAGGCGATAACTACCTGAACTTCAAGGCTTCGGCCGGCTGGTCCGAATCCACACTGAACAAAGGTGTATTGGCGACCCGTGGTCATTCCCAAAGCCTGACACTGGAAACCACTACGCCTGGCAGCGACCTGTCGTTCTTCAAGCTTGATTACCGTGGCCAGTTGTTCCAGCCATTGTCTGAAAACTACACCATGCGCCTGCACACCGAACTGGGTTATGGCGATGGTTATGGTTCTACCGATGGCTTGCCGTTCTATGAAAACTACTATGCTGGTGGTTTCAACTCGGTTCGTGGCTTCAAGGACAGCACCCTCGGTCCTCGCAGTACCCCAAGTCGCGGTGCGGCTGTGACGGGTAACGCCGGTACGCTCGCCGACCCGGACCAGGATCCGCTGCCGTTCGGTGGTAACGTTTTGATTCAGGGTGGTGTCGAGGTTCTGTTCCCGCTGCCATTCGTCAAGGATCAGCGTTCCCTGCGTACTTCGGTATTCTGGGATGTGGGTAACGTATTCGACTCCAATTGCGAAAAAACCACGAACGCAAATGTCGGTTCAACCGCTCAAACAGAGTGTAACGAAATCAGCCTCAGCAACGTGGCCAGCTCCGTCGGTGTAGGCGTGACCTGGGTTACCGCACTGGGTCCTCTGAGCTTCGCGTTGGCCATGCCGATCAAGAAACCGGATGACGCTGAGACTCAAGTGTTCCAATTCTCCCTCGGCCAGACGTTCTAAGCGTCTGACCCAAGATAACGACAATGGATTTTGTAGGAGTGCATCGTGCGTAAGTTGACTCAATTGGTTCTCCTGGCGACCGTACTGGTAGCAGGTCCGGCTTTTGCCGACATGAAAATCGCCGTTCTGAACTATCAGATGGCTCTGCTGGAATCCGACGCGGCCAAGAAGTACGCCGTTGATGCCGAGAAGAAGTTCGGTCCACAGCTGTCCAAGCTCAAGACTCTGGAAAGCAGTGCCAAAGGTATCCAGGATCGTCTGATGGCTGGCGGCGACAAGATGCAGCAAGGCGAGCGTGAACGCCTGGAACTCGAGTTCAAGCAGAAGGCCCGTGATTTCCAGTTCCAGTCCAAGGAACTGAACGAAGCCAAAGCCGTTGCCGACCGTGAAATGCTGAAGCAGCTCAAGCCGAAACTGGACAGCGCTGTGGAAGAAGTCATCAAGAAAGGTGCTTTTGACCTGGTCTTCGAGCGTGGCGCAGTGATTGATGTCAAACCTCAGTACGACATCACTCGCCAGGTTATCGAGCGCATGAATCAGCTGAAGTAACCATGACAGCGACTATAAAGCTCGGCCAATTGGCCGAGTTCCTCGGCGCCACACTGCGTGGCGACCCGGAGAAAGAAATTACTGGGCTAGCCACTTTGCAAGAGGCTGGCCCAGCTCAGTTGAGCTTTCTCGCAAACCCCCAATACCGTAAATACCTGGCGGACAGCCGGGCCGCAGCGTTGTTGCTGAAGGCCGCTGACGCTGAAGGTTTTGCAGGTAATGCGCTGGTGGTGCCTGATCCGTATCTGGCCTACGCGCGGATTTCCCATCTGTTCGATCCCAAGCCAAAGGCCGCTGTCGGTGTTCATCCGACAGCCGTTGTGGCAGCGGATGCAGTGGTCGATCCGGCGGCGAGCATTGGTGCCTTTGCGGTGATCGAAAGCTGCGCGCGTATTGCTGCGGGTGTGACCGTTGGTGCGCACTGCTTCATCGGTGCCCGCTGCGAGATTGGCGAGGGCGGCTGGCTGGCCCCGCGAGTCACGCTGTACCACGATGTTCGCATCGGTAAGCGGGTGGTGATTCAATCGGGTGCCGTACTCGGTGGCGAAGGTTTCGGTTTTGCCAACGAGAAAGGTGTCTGGCAGAAGATCGCCCAGATCGGTGGTGTGCTGGTCGGTGACGACGTGGAGATTGGCGTGAATACCGCTATTGATCGCGGTGCACTGGCCGATACCGTTCTGGGTAACGGTGTGAAGCTCGACAACCAGATTCAGATCGCCCACAACGTGCAGGTTGGTGATCACACCGCCATGGCGGCGTGCGTGGGAATCTCCGGCAGCACCAAAATCGGCAAGCATTGCATGCTCGCCGGTGGCGTAGGGCTGGTGGGGCATATCGAAATTTGCGACAACGTTTTCATCACCGGGATGACCATGGTGACCCATTCGATTACCGAAAAGGGTTCCTATTCTTCCGGTACAGCCATGCAACCGGCAGCCGAATGGCGCAAAAGCGCGGCCCGTATCCGTCAGCTCGATGACATCGCGCGGCGTCTGCGACAGCTGGAAAAGCGTGTAGGGGAAGTGACCCCTGACGGTAATGCTTCATCAGATGGCTGATACCATTTCCATATCAAGTGTGCACAGCCGCTAGACTGCCTCCTTGATTTGCTAGAGGGGTGCGCGTCAGTCGCGCCTCCCAATCTTTACATAGGCTTCCCCCCGAAATGATGGACATCAACGAGATTCGCGAATACCTGCCTCACCGTTACCCGTTCCTGCTGGTGGACCGGGTCGTGGATCTGGATGTGGAAGGCAAGCGCATTCGCGCCTACAAGAATGTCAGCATCAACGAACCCTTCTTCAATGGTCACTTCCCTGCGCATCCAATCATGCCGGGCGTACTGATCATCGAAGCGATGGCTCAGGCTGCCGGCATCCTTGGCTTCAAAATGCTCGACGTGAAGCCTGCCGACGGCACGCTCTACTACTTCGTCGGCTCCGACAAGCTGCGTTTTCGCCAGCCCGTCACCCCAGGCGATCAGTTGATCCTCGAAGCCCGCTTCATCAGCTGCAAGCGTCAGATCTGGAAGTTCGAGTGCCAGGCTTCGGTCGATGGCAAGCCAGTCTGCTCTGCTGAAATCATCTGCGCGGAACGCAAACTATGAGTTTGATTGACCCTCGCGCAATCATCGATCCGGCGGCTATCCTGGCCGACGGCGTCGAGGTCGGCCCTTGGTCGATCATCGGTGCAGGTGTGGAAATCGGCGAGGGGACAGTGATCGGGCCGCATGTGATTCTCAAGGGCCCGACCCGAATCGGAAAGCACAACCGCATCTACCAGTTTTCTTCGGTAGGCGAGGACACGCCCGATCTGAAATACAAGGGTGAAGAAACCCGTCTGGTCATCGGTGACCACAACGTCATCCGTGAAGGCGTGACGATTCACCGTGGGACCGTTCAGGATCGTTCTGAAACGACCCTGGGCGACCACAATCTGATCATGGCCTATGCCCACATCGGCCACGACAGCGTCATCGGCAACCACTGCATCCTGGTCAACAACACCGCGTTGGCAGGCCATGTGCACGTTGAAGACTGGGCGATCCTGTCCGGTTTTACCCTGGTTCACCAGTATTGCCATATCGGCGCCCACAGCTTTTCCGGTATGGGCACCGCCATCGGCAAGGACGTCCCGGCGTACGTCACGGTGTTCGGCAACCCGGCCGAAGCCCGCAGCATGAACTTCGAAGGCATGCGTCGTCGCGGTTTCAGCGAAGATGCGATCCACGCGCTGCGTCGTGCCTACAAGGTGGTTTATCGCCAGGGCCTGACGGTCGAACAGGCGCTCGCCGAACTGGCCGAGCCTTCGGATCAGTTCCCGGAAGTTGCGGTGTTTCGTGATTCCATCCAGTCTTCGACCCGCGGCATCACTCGTTAATCATGGCTAATCTGCGTATTGCGCTGGTAGCGGGTGAAGCTTCCGGCGACATTCTTGGCGCGGGTCTCATGCGCGCACTCAAGGCTCAGCACCCGGCGGTGGAGTTCATCGGTGTCGGTGGCCCGCTGATGCAGGCTGAAGGCCTGACTTCGTATTTCCCGATGGAACGTCTTTCGGTCATGGGCCTGGTGGAAGTGCTGGGTCGCTTGCGCGAGTTGCTGGCACGCCGCAAGAAGCTGGTTGCCGACCTTGTCGCCGAGAAGCCGGACGTGTTCATCGGTATCGATGCCCCGGACTTCAACCTCAATATCGAACTCAAGCTGCGTCAGGCCGGGATCAAGACCGTGCATTACGTTAGTCCGTCGGTTTGGGCGTGGCGGCAGAAACGGGTGCTGAAGATTCGCGAAGGCTGCGATCTGATGCTGACGCTGTTCCCGTTCGAAGCGAAATTCTATGAAGAGAAGGGCGTGCCGGTGCGGTTTGTCGGGCATTCCCTGGCTGACGCCATCCCGCTGGAGGCCGATCGTGCCGCCGCGCGGGCTGAACTCGGCTTGCCCGACGGGCCGCTGGTTGCTCTGATGCCCGGCAGTCGTGGTGGCGAAGTTGGCCGGCTAGGTGCGTTGTTCCTCGATACGGCCCAGCGTCTGCGAGCCCTGCGCCCTGGTGTGCGGTTCGTCATGCCTTGCGCCGGCCCCGAGCGCCGCCAGCAGCTTGAAGAGCTGTTGGCGGGCCGAGATCTACCGCTGACATTGCTCAACGGTAAATCCCATCTGGCCCTGGCAGCCTGTGACGCTGTGCTGATCGCGTCCGGAACCGCGACGCTTGAAGCGTTGTTGTACAAACGGCCGATGGTGGTCGCGTACCGCTTGGCACCGCTGACGTTCTGGATTCTCAAGCGCATGGTGAAAAGTCCCTACATCTCCTTGCCGAACCTGCTGGCCCAGCGCCTGTTGGTGCCCGAGTTGTTGCAGGACGATGCGACCGTTGAAGCCTTGGCCCAGACGCTGTCGCCACTGATCGAAGGCGGTGAAGAACAGACCCGCGGCTTCGATGAAATCCACCGGACCCTTCGTCTGGATGCCTCCAACCAGGCAGCAGATGCAGTGCTGAACCTGATCGGCCAAGTACAATGAGTAAAACAAGCATGCAAATGGGGTTGGATTTCACCTTGGTCGCCGAAGTTGAAGATCTGGTCGCCGGTGTTGACGAAGTCGGTCGCGGCCCACTCTGTGGCGCCGTGGTGACAGCAGCGGTGATCCTCGATCCGAGCCGTCCGATTCTGGGCCTGAACGACTCGAAGAAGCTCACCGAAGCACGCCGCGAAAAGCTCTACGACGAGATCTGCGAAAAGGCCCTGAGCTGGTGCATCGCTCGCGCCGAAGTCGAAGAAATTGACGAGCTGAACATCTTGCACGCCACCATGCTGGCCATGCAGCGCGCCGTCGAAGGCCTGCACATCACGCCAAAACTGGCGATGATCGATGGCAATCGTTGCCCGAAGCTGTCGATGCGTGCCGAAGCAGTGGTGCAGGGCGACGGTAAGGTACCGGCCATCGCTGCAGCGTCGATTCTGGCCAAGGTCAGCCGCGACCGTGAGATGGCTGCATTCGAATTGATTTACCCGGGTTACGGCATCGGTGGTCACAAAGGCTACCCGACGCCCGTTCACCTGGAGGCGCTGGCCCGCTTGGGGCCAACGCCGATTCACCGTCGCTCGTTCGCCCCGGTACGCCTGGCGTACGAGGCGCGGGAAAACCTGATCGAGAGTTAGTCGCAAGGCTGATGTTTTTGCCAAGGCCCGGTACAATCCGGGCCTTGTTGTCTTCACGTTTCTAGTTTCTAGACAGGATCACTATGCCGGCTTCATTCGTTCATCTACGCCTGCACACTGAGTATTCCCTGGTCGACGGTCTGGTGCGGATCAAACCGCTGGTCAAGACCCTGGTCGGCATGAACATGCCTGCCGTAGCGGTTACCGACCAGAACAACATGTGTTCCCTGGTCAAATTCTATAAAGCCGCCATGGGCGCCGGGATCAAACCGATCTGTGGCGCCGACCTGTGGCTGTCGAACAAGGATCCGGATAACGCTCTGAGCCGGATCAGCCTGCTGGCGATGAACGCCGTGGGTTATCGCAACCTCACCGAACTGATCTCCCGCGGCTTCATCGACGGCCAGCGCAATGGCTCGGTCATCATTGAGCGTGAGTGGGTGGCCGAAGCCAGCGAAGGCTTGATCATGCTGTCGGCGGCGAAGGAAGGCGAGATCGGCCTGGCGATGCTCAGTGGCAACCCGGCCGAAGCGGAAAACCTGGCACGCGAATGGATGGCCGTGTTCCCGGATCGCTTCTACCTGGAAATCCAGCGCACCAGCCGCCCCAACGACGAAGAACAGTTGCACGGTGCCGTGGCCCTCGCTGAAAAAATCGGTGCGCCGCTGGTCGCGACCAACGACGTGCGCTTCATCAAGCAGGAAGACTTTGCCGCTCATGAAACCCGCGTTTGCATCGGTGAGGGCCGTGCCCTCGACGATCCGCGGCGTTCGAAGAATTACAGTGATCAGCAATACCTCAAAAGCGCCGAGGAAATGGCTGAGTTGTTCAGCGACATTCCCGAAGCGCTGGAAAACACCGTCGAGATTGCCAAGCGCTGCAACATCGAAGTGAAGCTGGGCACTCACTTCCTGCCCAACTTCCCGATCCCCGATGGCATGACCATCGACGAGTATTTCCGCAAGGTTTCCTTCGATGGCCTGGAAGATCGCCTCAGCGTTCTGCTGCCCAAGGACACCACCGAAGACTACGAAACCAAGCGTCAGGTCTACGTCGACCGGCTGAATTTCGAGCTGGATATCATCATCCAGATGGGGTTTCCCGGTTACTTCCTGATCGTTATGGACTTTATCCAGTGGGCCAAGAGTAACGGCGTGCCGGTAGGTCCAGGCCGTGGATCGGGTGCCGGATCGCTGGTGGCCTATGTGCAAAAGATCACCGACCTCGACCCGCTGGAATATGACCTGCTGTTCGAACGCTTCCTTAACCCGGAACGGGTATCCATGCCCGACTTCGACGTCGACTTCTGCATGGATGGTCGCGACCGCGTGATCGATTACGTGGCCGAGAAATACGGTCGCAACGCGGTAAGCCAGATCATCACCTTCGGTTCCATGGCGGCCAAGGCTGTGGTCCGTGACGTGGCGCGGGTGCAGGGCAAGTCCTACGGCTTGGCGGATCGTCTGTCGAAGATGATTCCGTTCGAAGTCGGCATGACCCTGGAAAAGGCCTACGAACAGGAAGAGATCCTCCGTGACTTCATCAAGGTCGATGAAGAAGCCGCTGAAATCTGGGAAATGGCCCGCAAGCTTGAAGGCGTTGTGCGTAACGTCGGTAAGCATGCCGGTGGTGTGGTGATCGCGCCGACCAAGCTGACTGACTTCTCTCCGATTTATTGCGATGAGGCCGGTGATGGTCTGGTCACCCAGTTCGACAAGGATGACGTTGAAGCCGCAGGCCTGGTGAAGTTCGACTTCCTCGGTCTGCGGACCCTGACGGTCATCGACTGGGCGCTGAAAACCATCAACCGCGATCGCGCCAAGGTCGATGAACCGCCGCTGGATATCGCGTTCATCCCTCTGGATGACAAGCCGACTTACCAGTTGCTGCAAAAAGCCGAAACCACCGCGGTGTTCCAGCTTGAGTCGCGCGGCATGAAAGAGCTGATCAAAAAGCTCAAGCCCGACTGCCTGGAAGACTTGATCGCACTGGTGGCCCTGTTCCGTCCGGGTCCATTGCAATCGGGCATGGTGGACGACTTTATCAACCGTAAGCACGGTCGCGCCGAACTCGCGTACCCGCACTCGGACTACCAGTACGAAGGCCTCAAACCGGTTCTGGCACCGACTTACGGCATCATCCTGTATCAGGAACAGGTGATGCAGATTGCCCAGGTCATGGCCGGTTACACCCTTGGCGGCGCGGACATGCTGCGTCGAGCCATGGGTAAGAAAAAACCCGAAGAAATGGCCAAGCAGCGCGGCGGCTTCATTGACGGTTGCAAGACCAACAATATCGACGCCGACCTGGCCGGTAACATTTTCGACCTGGTAGAGAAATTCGCCGGTTACGGCTTCAACAAATCCCACTCCGCCGCTTATGGCCTGGTGTCATACCAGACCGCCTGGCTGAAAACGCACTACCCGGCGCCGTTCATGGCTGCGGTACTTTCGGCGGATATGCACAACACCGACAAGGTCGTGACCTTGATCGAAGAAATTCGCACCATGAAGCTGCGTCTCGACGCGCCGGATGTGAATACTTCGGAGTTCAAGTTCACGGTGAATGACGAAGGCCGGATTATTTACGGCCTCGGCGCGATCAAAGGTGTGGGTGAAGGTCCGGTGGAAGCCATCACCGAGGCGCGTCAGGAAGGTCCGTTCAAGGATCTGTTCGACTTCTGCGCCCGTGTCGATCTCAAACGTATCAACAAGCGCACCCTGGACGGTTTGATCCGCAGCGGTGCGCTGGATCGTCTGGGGCCTTACTTCCATGACGAGCAGAAAGCCTATCAGGCCAATATCGACCGCAACCGGGCGGTCTTGCTGAACGCCATGGAAGGGGCGATCAAGGCGGCCGAACAAACCGCGCGTACCCACGACAGCGGTCATGTCGACCTGTTTGGCGGCCTGTTCGTCGAAGAAGACGCCGATGTCTACGCCAATCACCGCAAAGCCAAGGAGCTGACCCTCAAGGAACGCCTGAAAGGGGAGAAAGACACCCTGGGCCTGTACCTGACCGGTCACCCGATCGACGAATACGAAGGCGAGATCCGCCGTTTCGCCCGTCAGCGCATCATCGACCTGAAACCGGCCCGTGATACCCAGACCGTCGCGGGCATGATCATCGCCCTGCGAGTCATGAAGAACAAAAAGGGCGACAAGATGGGTTTCATCACCCTCGACGACCGCTCTGGACGGATCGAAGCGTCGCTGTTCGCCGAAGCATTCCATTCCGCGCAATCGCTTTTGCAGACCGATGCGATGGTGGTGGTCGAAGGCGAAGTCAGCAACGACGACTTCTCCGGTGGCTTGCGGCTGCGGGTCAAGCGGGTGATGAGCATGGAAGATGCGCGCACCAACCTGGCCGAAAGCCTGCGCTTGAAGCTGCAGACCCAGGATTTGAAAGGCGATCAGCTACGCTGGCTCGGTGAGTTGTTCAAGCGTCACCGTGGGGCGTGCCCGATCACCATGGAATACACCAGTCCCGATGCGAAGGCCTTGCTGCAGTTCGGCGAGACCTGGCGGATTGACCCGGCGGATGCCTTGATTCAAGCCCTGCGTGACCAGTTCGGGCGAGACAACGTCTTCCTCCAATACCGTTGACGGTCAGGCCCTATAGTTAGGGCCTGATCTCGACCTGAATTTTTAATCTCGACCTGAACGCGCCTCTCCCTTAAGGTAGGGCGCGAATAGACAACCGGCCGGCCCAAGCTCTCTTGGATGTCGACCCAAGACGGACGCCTATGAACCCGAATTTTCTAGATTTCGAACAGCCGATCGCCGACCTGCAAGCCAAGATCGAAGAGTTGCGCTTGGTCGGTAATGACAATTCGCTGAATATCGGCGATGAGATCTCCCGCCTGCAGGACAAAAGCAGCACGCTGACCGAAGACATCTTCGGCAAGCTGACCAGCTGGCAGATCGCGCGTCTGGCGCGTCACCCGAAACGTCCATATACCCTGGACTACATCGAACACATCTTCACCGAGTTCGACGAATTGCACGGCGACCGTCACTTCTCCGACGACGCTGCGATCGTCGGCGGCATTGCCCGTCTGGACGACCAGCCGGTGATGATCATCGGTCACCAGAAAGGCCGTGAAGTGCGCGAGAAAGTTCGTCGCAACTTTGGCATGCCGCGTCCAGAAGGCTACCGTAAGGCCTGCCGCCTGATGGAAATGGCCGAACGTTTCAAAATGCCGATCCTGACCTTCATCGACACGCCGGGCGCTTACCCTGGTATCGACGCTGAAGAGCGCAACCAGAGCGAAGCGATTGCCTGGAACCTGCGCGTCATGGCGCGCCTGAAGACCCCAATCATCGCCACCGTGATCGGTGAAGGTGGTTCCGGTGGTGCTCTGGCGATCGGCGTTTGCGATCAACTGAACATGCTGCAGTACTCGACTTACGCGGTGATTTCGCCGGAAGGTTGCGCTTCGATTCTGTGGAAGACCGCCGAGAAGGCGCCGGACGCTGCCGAAGCCATGGGCATCACTGCCGAGCGCCTGAAAGGCCTGGGTATTGTGGATAAAGTGATCAGCGAGCCTTTGGGCGGCGCGCACCGTAATCCGGCCGCTGCGGCTGCATCGATCCGTGCCGAGCTGAGCTCGCAGCTGGCGATGTTGAAGAAGTTCGATAACGAAGCGCTGTTGGCTCGCCGTTACGAGCGTCTGATGAGCTACGGTCTCTGATCGATCGCTCCTGCATCACCCTGTAGGAGCAAGGCTTGCCCGCGATTGGGACGCCTCGGTTTAACAGACCGACCGCGTTATCGTTCATCGCGAGCAAGCTCGGCTCCTACAGGTTTTGGTGTGTCCATGTCACTTCAAGCGAAACTGCTCAAGCAACTTGCTCCACGGCGCAACGCCGCAACCTGGCGTATCGCCTTCTCCGGTGGTCTCGACTCCACCGTTCTGCTGCACCTTCTCGTACACCTCGCAAAAACCGAATCCCTGCCGGCGCTAAACGCCATCCATGTTCATCACGGCCTTCAGGCTGTGGCTGATGCGTGGCCGGACCATTGTCAGTCGGTCTGTGATGCGCTGGGTGTGCCGTTGCAGGTTGTTCGCGTGCAGGTTCAACCCGGCGCCAGCCTTGAGCGTGCAGCCCGGGATGCGCGATATGCCGCGTTCATCGAGGCGACTCAGGCCAATGAAGTGTTGATGACCGCCCAGCACCGTGACGATCAGGCGGAAACGTTGTTGTTTCGGCTGTTGCGTGGGGCAGGGGTGAGGGGATTGTCAGGGATGCCACGCCAGCGCCCGCTCGGTAAAGGGCAGTTGCTTCGGCCATTGATCGATGTCGCGCGGGCTGAACTTGAAGCCTATGCGGCCGAGCATCGGCTTGGCTGGATTGAAGACCCATCGAACCAGGATCGGCAATTCTCGCGAAATTACCTGCGCCATCAGGTGTTCCCGGTATTGACCGAGCGCTGGCCGCAAGCGGTAACGACCATGGCCCGAAGCGCTGCGCATCTGAGCGAAGCGCAGGGGTTGCTCGATGAGCTTGCGCAAATCGACCTGGCTGACGCTAGCACTGCCAACGACTTTGATTGGCTGGGATTGCCGTCCCTGAAGCTGGCGGCATTGGAAAAACTGTCTGCTGCTCGTCAGCGTAATGCCTTAAGTCATTGGCTCGAACCGCTGACGCGACTGCCGGACAGTGACCATTGGTCGGGTTGGGAGAATTTACGTGATGCCACCGGCGATGCCTGCCCGATCTGGCGGCTGGCGGATGGCGAACTGCATCGGGCGGGTGGGCGTATCTGGTGGTTGTCCGGCAGTTGGTTGCGCACGTCGCCCGCCGTCGGAAACTGGCTTGATCCCTTGCTATCGCTGGTGTTGCCGGACAACGGCGTGCTCACACTCACCGGTCAAATCCCCGATGGCCTGCTGCATATCCGCTATCGTGAGGGAGGTGAGGTAATGAATTTGCCCGGTCGCGGCCATCGCGATCTGAAGCGATTGCTCAATGAACGCGGCGTGCCGGGTTTTGTCCGTGGCAGATTGCCGCTGCTCTACCGAGGCGAGCAATTACTGGCCGTGGCCAACCTGCCGGGCTTGGACGGCAGTGCAAAGGATCGTTGGAATTTGCTTTGGCAGCCGCCGCACGAAGATCTAGGTTTGAGCTGAAAGGGGCTTTCCGGTAGACTACGCTCCCTTCTTGATACAACTTCTGTGGATTCGCCTGAATTGCAGGAGTTGCCGATTACCAAGCAGTCTTTGCTGGGCGATTCCAAAAAATGTGTAGCGAGCAACGTACCGGTGTTTCATCTTCCGGTCTGTCCCAACGCGGCGGTTTTTTCGAAGGTTGCACTGTGATTAATGCAGGTGATCGGGGGCTTCGGCCTTCCTTCGCTTTCCCCGGCGGCTCGGACCGCTTTAACGCAGACTTCTAGGGTTTTTCATGACGCGCTACATATTCGTCACGGGCGGTGTTGTTTCTTCATTGGGGAAAGGCATCGCATCGGCTTCATTGGCGGCCATCCTGGAGGCGCGGGGACTTAAGGTCACCATGCTGAAGCTGGACCCGTACATCAACGTTGACCCGGGCACCATGAGCCCGTTCCAGCACGGTGAAGTGTTCGTCACCCACGACGGCGCCGAGACCGACCTGGACCTGGGCCACTACGAGCGGTTCATCCGCACGACCATGACCCAGAACAACAACTTCACCACCGGCCGTGTCTACGAACACGTCCTGCGCAAAGAGCGCCGTGGTGATTACCTGGGCGCCACCATTCAGGTGATCCCGCACATCACCGACGAAATCAAGCGCCGGATCATCAAGGGCGCCGGCGATGCCGACGTGGCCATGGTCGAGATCGGTGGCACCGTGGGTGACATCGAATCCCAGCCGTTCCTCGAAGCGATCCGTCAATTGCGTTTCGAAGTCGGCGCCAAGCGCGCGATGCTGATGCACCTGACACTGGTGCCGTACATCGCCACTGCCGGCGAAACCAAAACCAAGCCTACTCAGCACTCGGTCAAGGAACTGCGTTCCATCGGCCTGCAGCCTGACGTGCTGGTCTGCCGTTCCGATCACCCGATCGACATCTCCTCGCGTCGCAAGATCGCTCAGTTCACCAACGTTGAAGAACGTGCGGTGATTGCGCTGGAAGACGCCGACACCATCTACAAGATCCCGGGCATTCTGCACGCCCAGGGCCTGGATGATTTCGTTGTCGAGCGTTTCGGCCTGCAATGTGGCGGCGCCGATCTGTCCGAGTGGGAAGCCGTGGTCGACGCCAAGCTCAACCCTGAGCATGAAGTCACCATCGCCATGGTCGGCAAGTACATGGAACTGCTGGACGCCTACAAGTCGCTGATCGAAGCGATGAGTCACGCCGGCATCAGCAACCGCACCAAGGTCAACCTGCGCTACATCGACTCCGAAGACATCGAAAACCAGGGCACTGCGCTGCTGGAAGGTGTCGACGCGATTCTGGTACCTGGCGGCTTCGGTCTGCGTGGCGTGGAAGGCAAGATCACTGCCGTTCAATACGCTCGCGAAAACAAGGTTCCGTACCTGGGCATCTGCCTGGGTATGCAAGTGGCCGTGATCGAGTTCGCTCGTAATGTGCTGGGCTGGAAAGACGCCAACTCCACCGAGTTCGATCGTGCAAGCGGTCACCCGGTCGTGGGTCTGATCACTGAGTGGGAAGATGCCACCGGCGCCGTCGAAACCCGTACCGAAACCTCCGATCTGGGCGGCACCATGCGCCTTGGCGCTCAGGATTGCCTGCTGGAACCGGGTTCCCTGGTGCACGATTGCTACGCCAAGGACGTGATCGTCGAGCGTCACCGTCACCGCTACGAAGTGAACAACAACCTGCTGCCGCAAATCATGGAAGCCGGTCTGAAAATCTCCGGTCGTTCCGGTGATGGCGCCCTGGTAGAAGTGGTTGAAGCTCCGGATCATCCATGGTTCGTCGCTTGCCAGTTCCACCCTGAGTTCACCTCGACACCACGTGACGGTCACCCGTTGTTCACCGGTTTCGTTAAAGCAGCTTTGGTTCAACACCAGAAGAAGGCGTAAATCCGATGGCCCAGAAGATCATCCGCGTAGGCGATATCGAGATTGCCAACGACAAGCCAATGGTGCTTTTCGGTGGCATGAACGTGCTGGAAAGCCGCGACATGGCGATGCAGGTCTGCGAAGAATACGTAAAGGTCACCGAGAAACTCGGTATCCCTTACGTGTTCAAGGCCAGCTTCGACAAGGCCAACCGTTCCTCCGTGACCTCTTACCGTGGCCCCGGCCTGGAAGAGGGCATGCGGATTTTCCAGGAGATCAAGCAAGCCTTTGGCGTGCCGATCATCACCGACGTCCACGAGCCTGATCAGGCTGCGGTCGTCGCTGAAGTCTGCGATATCATCCAGCTGCCGGCCTTCTTGTCGCGCCAGACCGACCTGGTGGTCGCGATGGCCAAGACCGGTGCAGTGATCAACATCAAGAAAGCCCAGTTCCTCGCGCCTCAGGAAATGAAGCACATCCTGAGCAAATGCGTGGAAGCGGGTAACGATCAGTTGATCCTCTGCGAACGCGGATCGAGCTTCGGCTACAACAACCTGGTCGTCGACATGCTCGGCTTCGGCATCATGAAGCAGTTCGAATACCCGGTGTTCTTCGACGTGACCCACGCGCTGCAAATGCCCGGCGGTCGCTCCGATTCTGCCGGTGGTCGTCGCGCCCAGGTCCTCGACCTGGCAAAAGCCGGTATGAGCCAGTCGTTGGCTGGCCTGTTCCTCGAAGCACACCCGGACCCGGACAACGCCAAATGCGACGGCCCTTGCGCCTTGCGTCTGGACAAACTGGAGCCATTCCTGGCCCAGCTCAAAGCTTTGGACGAACTGGTGAAGAGTTTTCCGACGGTAGAAACCGCGTAATCCTCATTTCTCCGGTAAAGTACCGCACGAATTAATGCTCAGGCCCGCTGGCCGCACTGCTCTTGTAGGAGCATGGCTTGCCAGCGATGGCGTCCTTGAGGGCCCCATCGCCGGCAAGCCGTGCTCCTACAGCGTTTTCGTCAACTTTGGAGTGTTTACAACAATGGCAAAAATCGTCGACATCAAAGGTCGTGAAGTTCTCGACTCCCGTGGCAACCCCACCGTGGAAGCGGACGTGCTTCTCGATAACGGCATCATCGGCAGTGCTTGCGCGCCGTCCGGTGCTTCCACTGGCTCGCGTGAAGCGCTCGAGCTGCGTGATGGCGACAAGAGCCGTTACCTGGGCAAGGGCGTGCTGAAAGCCGTCGCCAACATCAACGGTCCGATCCGCGACCTGTTGAAAGGTGCAGACCCAAGCGACCAGAAAGCGCTGGATCACGCGATGATCAAGCTCGACGGTACTGAAAACAAAGGTTCCCTGGGCGCCAACGCGATCCTCGCCGTTTCCCTGGCAGCCGCCAAGGCAGCCGCACAGGATCAGGACCTGCCGCTGTACGCTCACATCGCCAACCTGAACGGCACCCCGGGTGTTTACTCGATGCCGGTTCCGATGATGAACATCATCAACGGTGGCGAGCACGCCGATAACAACGTCGACATCCAGGAATTCATGGTTCAGCCAGTAGGCGCCAAGTCTTTCTCGGAAGGTCTGCGCATGGGCACCGAGATTTTCCATCACCTGAAAGCTGTTCTGAAGGCCCGTGGCCTGAGCACCGCAGTGGGCGATGAAGGTGGTTTCGCACCGAACCTGGCCTCCAACGAAGACGCTTTGAAAGTGATCTCCGAAGCCGTGGCCAACGCCGGTTACAAGCTGGGCACTGACGTGACCCTGGCGCTGGACTGCGCGGCCAGCGAATTCTACGAAGACGGTAAATACAACCTGTCCGGCGAAGGCCAGGTGTTCACCGCTGAAGGTTTCGCTGACTACCTGAAAGGCTTGACCGAGCGTTATCCGATCATCTCGATCGAAGACGGCCTGGACGAGTCCGACTGGGCTGGCTGGAAAATCCTCACCGACAAGATCGGCGAGAAGACTCAGCTGGTAGGCGACGACCTGTTCGTAACCAACACCAAGATCCTGAAAGAAGGCATCGATAAAAAGATCGCCAACTCGATCCTGATCAAGTTCAACCAGATCGGCACCCTGACCGAAACCCTGGAAGCCATCCAGATGGCCAAGGCCGCTGGTTACACCGCCGTGATCTCGCACCGCTCCGGCGAAACCGAAGATTCGACCATTGCCGACCTGGCTGTGGGCACCGCGGCTGGCCAGATCAAGACCGGCTCCCTGTGCCGTTCCGACCGTGTTTCCAAGTACAACCAACTGCTGCGTATCGAAGAGCAGTTGAATGGCAAAGCCAAGTACAACGGTCGTAGCGAATTCCGCGGTTAATCGTTTATTGGTAAAAAGACACCGGATTGTGTCGGAAAAATCGCGACAGCGATGGATTTGCCACTAATCTGATGCCTTATAAGCACAAGCCTGGGTCTTCCAGGCTTCGTGCTATCAGAAGCTTCAAAGTTTTGGCATGGCTGTC
Source organism: Pseudomonas sp. Irchel s3h14 (assembly GCF_900187425.1). Lineage (GTDB taxonomy): Bacteria > Pseudomonadota > Gammaproteobacteria > Pseudomonadales > Pseudomonadaceae > Aquipseudomonas. The sequence continues at coordinate 476,049 of NZ_FYDJ01000003.1, read as the reverse complement.
TTTTTTCACTGGATACCTGATATTCGATGCGCAGTCCCAATTGGTTGTTCCTCGTCTTGCTCCTGCTGCTGGCTGGCCTGCAATACCGCCTGTGGGTGGGTAATGGCAGTCTGGCGCAAGTGGCCGAACTGACTCAGCAGATCGCAGATCAACACGCTGAGAACGAGGGGCTGCTTGAGCGCAATCGGGTGATGGACGCTGAAGTCAGTGAATTGAAAAAGGGCATGGAGACCGTTGAAGAGCGGGCTCGTCATGAGTTGGGCATGGTCAAGGACGGTGAAACCCTTTACCAGTTGGCTCAATGAACCCCTCGTTACCGGCCTTCTGGGCTGTAATTCCTGCCGCGGGCGTCGGTGCCCGTATGGCCGCGGACCGTCCCAAGCAATACTTGCAACTGGGCGGGCGCACAATTCTCGAACACAGCCTCGGCTGTTTCCTTGATCATCCTTCCCTGAAAGGGTTGGTGGTCAGTCTTGCTGTTGATGATCCTTATTGGCCGAACCTGGCGTGTGCTAGCGATCCGCGAATTCAGCGGGTTGAAGGCGGTTCCGAGCGTTCCGGGTCGGTCCTCAATGCGTTGCTGCATTTGCATGCGCAAGGCGCTGACGATGAGGATTGGGTGCTGGTTCACGATGCTGCGCGGCCGAATCTGAGCCGTGATGATCTGGACAAGTTGCTGGGTGAACTCGCAGATGATCCGGTCGGTGGGCTGTTGGCGGTTCCGGCACGCGATACTCTCAAGCGGGTCGACAAGCATGGTCGTGTGGTCGAAACCGTGGATCGCAGTGTGATCTGGCAAGCCTATACGCCGCAGATGTTTCGCCTTGGTGCACTGCATCGGGCGTTGGCCGACAGTCTGGTGGCCGATGCGGTCATCACCGACGAAGCCTCGGCCATGGAGTGGGCAGGCCTGGCGCCACGTTTGATCGAAGGTCGGTCCGACAATCTCAAAGTAACTCGCCCTGAAGACCTTGAGTGGTTGCGCCAGCGCTGGGCCAACCGCCACTGACTGCTGTGGTGTCTGTCAGATTGCTTTCGCGAGCAAGCCCGCTCCCACACCTGATCTCGGACGAGCACAAATAATATGTTCACTGAAGATCCACTGTGGGGGCGGGCTTGCTCGCGAAAGCGGTAGTTCAAGCAATCAATCCCAGGCAGGCACACCGGTAGATTTTTCTAAGTTCGATACTCCGGCCGTTCGGCCAGCCCTTCCTTCAAGTAATCCACCAACTTGCGCACCTTGGGTGACAGATGCCGCTGCTGTGGATAAAGCGCCCACACGGCAGTGTTCGGCGGTTGGTGGGCTTCCAGCAGCGAAATCAATTCGCCGTTTTTCAGATGCTCGAGCACGTAGTAGTCCGGCAGCTGGCACAAACCCACACCCTGTAAAGCCGCATCCAAAACTGCTTGCCCACTATTGCAACGCCAGTTTCCCTGCACTCGCTGGGAAAATTCCCGCCCGTTCTGTTCCAGTTGCCAGATATCCGAGCTACCAATGAGGCAGTTGTGGCGGCTTAGTTCCGACAAGCTATGTGGGCGACCATACCGTTCCAGGTAGGACGGCGATGCGCACAGGTACATGCGTCGTGGCGCCAGACGTGTCGCCACCAGTCGTGAGTCTTGCAGGCGGCCGAGCCGGATTGCCAGATCCAGGCCTTCATGCACGAGGTCGAGTTGGCGGTTGCTCAGTTCGATGTCGATGCGCAGTTGCGGATAGAGCCCCATGAAACGGGTCACCAGCGGCACGATGAAGCGTTCGCCATACGCCACGGCGCAGGTCATGCGCAGCATGCCTTTGGGTTCGCTAGTCAGGTCACCCACCGCTCGCAGTGCTTCTTCGCGACCATCCTGTAGGCGCTGGCAATGTTGCAGAAAGGTTTGCCCTGCCTCGGTCAGAGTGACCCGGCGGGTACTGCGATAAAGCAGTCGCGTCTGAAGGCGCTCTTCGAGGCGTACTATTTGTCGACTGATGTGCGAGGAAGAAACCCCGAGGCGTTCCGCGGCAGCCGTGAACTGGCTGCACTCGGCCACGGCGACAAATTCGTCGATACCTTCCCAGCGGTTTTCGGACATCGAGGATTATCCCTGTATGGCAATAATGTTTTGCTTTTGTCCGGATTATTCACCGTCAGGCGGTGTATTACACTCTTTGTCTCGTTTTTATTCACTGGAGAACCCACATGATCAAGTCGCGCGCTGCCGTTGCCTTCGAGGCCAAGAAACCCCTCGAGATCGTTGAAGTCGATGTCGCCATGCCCAAGGCCGGCGAAGTTCTGCTGCGAGTGGTTGCCTCCGGTGTTTGTCATACCGATGCCTACACGCTGTCGGGCGCGGACCCGGAAGGCATCTTCCCCTCGATCCTCGGTCACGAAGGTGGCGCGGTGGTTGAGGCGATCGGCGAGGGCGTGACCTCCGTCGCAGTCGGCGATCACGTGATCCCGCTGTACACCCCGGAATGCCGCCAGTGCAAATTCTGTCTGTCGGGCAAAACCAACCTGTGTCAGGCAATTCGCGCGACTCAGGGCAAAGGCCTGATGCCGGATGGCACTTCGCGCTTTTCCTACAAGGGCCAACCAATTTTCCACTACATGGGGACGTCGACGTTCTCCGAGTACACCGTGCTGCCGGAAATCTCCGTCGCCAAAATTCCAAAAGAAGCGCCACTGGAAAAAGTCTGCCTGCTGGGTTGCGGTGTCACCACCGGCATCGGTGCAGTCCTCAATACCGCCAAGGTAAAACCTGGTGATACCGTCGCCATTTTCGGCCTCGGCGGCATCGGTCTGTCGGCGGTGATCGGCGCCGTCAAAGCCAAGGCTGCGCGGATCATCGCCATCGACATCAACCCGGCCAAATTCGAGATCGCCAAGCAATTGGGTGCAACCGATTGTGTGAACCCGAAAGATTTCGATCGTCCGATCCAGGAAGTCATCGTCGACATGACTGATGGCGGCGTCGACTTTTCCTTCGAATGCATCGGCAACGTGCAATTGATGCGCGCTGCACTTGAGTGCTGCCACAAGGGTTGGGGCGAGTCGGTAATCATCGGCGTCGCCGGTGCTGGTCAGGAAATCTCCACGCGTCCATTCCAGTTGGTGACCGGTCGCGTCTGGCGCGGTTCGGCGTTCGGTGGCGTGCGTGGCCGTACCGAGTTGCCAAGCTATGTCGAGATGGCTGAAACCGGCGAAATCCCGCTGGATACTTTCATCACCCACACCATGGGCCTGGAAGATATCAACAAGGCGTTCGACCTGATGCATGAAGGCAAGAGCATCCGTTCTGTCATCCATTTCTGAGGTCGGTCATGAGCCTGGAAAATATCTCCTGCCAGAAAAGCTTCGGCGGCTGGCACAAACGCTATCGGCACCGCTCCGATGTGCTCGGCTGCGACATGGTGTTTGCCGTGTACCTGCCGCCGCAAGCGGAGCAGGGCGGCAAGTTGCCGGTGCTGTACTGGTTGTCCGGCCTGACCTGCACCGACGAAAACTTCATGCAAAAGGCCGGCGCCATGCGCATGGCCGCCGAGCTGGGGCTGATCATCGTTGCACCGGACACCAGTCCTCGCGGTCCCGATGTTCCGGGTGATCCGGATGGCGCCTGGGACTTCGGTCTCGGTGCCGGGTTTTATCTGAATGCCACGCAGGAACCCTGGTCCCGACACTATCGGATGCATGACTATGTCGTGCAGGAATTGCCCGCATTGGTCGAAGCCCATTTCCCGGCGTCGGACAAGCGCGGCATCAGCGGTCACTCCATGGGTGGCCATGGTGCTTTGGTCTGCGCGTTGCGTAATCCGGGGCGTTATCAGTCGGTGTCGGCGTTCTCGCCGATCAACAATCCGATGGACTGCCCATGGGGGCAGAAGGCCTTTTCCCGCTACCTGGGTGAAGACCGGTCGAAATGGCGCGAGTGGGATGCCTGCGCGTTGATTGCCGAGGCTGATGAGAAGTTGCCGCTGCTGGTCGACCAGGGTGATCGCGACGATTTCCTGGCCACCCAGCTCAAGCCTGAAGCCTTGCAACAGGCCGCCAAACTGTCCGGTCATCCGCTGACGTTGCGCCTGCAACCCGGCTACGACCACAGCTATTTCTTCATCGCCAGTTTCATCGACGAACACTTGCAACATCATGGGCGCGCTCTAAGCGCCTAATGTTCGACAAAGCAGGTAGAATCACGCCCTGACAAAAATCGGGGCGTTTTTTTATGCGTATTGGCCACGGCTATGATGTGCACCGTTTCGCTGAAGGCGATTTCATTACTCTGGGCGGCGTGCAGATTGCACACGGCTTCGGGCTGCTCGCTCACTCCGACGGTGACGTCCTGCTGCACGCCTTGAGCGATGCCTTGCTCGGCGCCGCTGCGCTGGGTGATATTGGCAAGCACTTCCCGGACACCGACCCGACATTCAAGGGCGCTGACAGCCGTGTGCTGTTGCGTCACGTCGTCGCACTGATCCACGCCAAAGGCTGGAAAGTCGGCAACGTCGATAACACCATCGTCGCCCAGGCGCCGAAAATGGCCCCGCATATCGAATCGATGCGCGCGCTGATTGCCGCGGATCTTCAAGTTGAGTTGGATCAAGTGAACGTGAAAGCTACCACCACCGAAAAGCTCGGCTTTGTCGGTCGCGAAGAAGGCATTGCCGTGCACTCCGTTGCCTTGTTGCTGCGCGCATGAACGAACTGCAATTGCTCGGCCCTCGGGCCTATGGCGAAGCCCTCGGCACCGCAGTATTGAAAGCCACGGCGGAAGATTTTCAGGTCGATGAAGTCCTCAATATCCCCCTCAGTGGTGATGGCGAACACTTGTGGATCTGGGTGGAAAAGCGCGGTCTGAATACCGAAGAAGCGGCACGGCGGATCGCCAAGGCAGCGGGCGTGCCATTGCGCACCGTCAGTTACGCGGGCCTCAAGGATCGTCAGGCGCTGACTCGCCAGTGGTTCAGCGTGCAGCTGCCGGGCAAGGCCGATCCTGATCTGTCGGCGGCGGAAAACGATACGCTGAAGATCCTCAAGACCGGCCGGCACAAACGCAAGCTGCAACGCGGTGCCCACTCGGCCAATGGCTTCACGTTGCGACTGACGCAATTCGCTGGCGACAAAGCGGCGATCGAGGAGCGTCTGCAACTGATCGCCAAGCAAGGTATTCCCAATTATTTCGGCGCCCAGCGTTTTGGGTTTGACGGCGGTAACGTGGTCGATGCCCGTGCCTGGGCGGCGCGTAAAGCGTTGCCGGAACAGCGCAACGTGCGTTCGCGTCTGCTCTCTACGGCGCGCAGTTTTCTGTTTAATCAGGTGTTGGCGGCGCGTGTCGCCGATGGCAGCTGGCAGCGTGCCCAGGTTGGCGATCTGCTGGCCTTCACCGACAGCCGCAGCTTCTTTCCGGCCGGTGAAGCCGAGTGCAGCGACCCGCGTCTGGCAATTCTCGATCTGCACCCGACCGGTCCGCAGTGGGGTGAAGGTGACTCGCCGACGACGGGCGCTGTCCATGAACTGGAGCAGGCAATCGCCTCTCGCGAAGCGGACTTGCGTGATTGGTTGATTAACGCCGGTATGAGCCACGAACGTCGCATCCTGCGGCTGCCCATTGGTGGGTTGACGTGGCATTATCCCGAGCCTGACATTCTGCAACTGGAATTCGTCCTCCCGGCCGGATGCTTCGCCACCGTATTGGTGCGCGAGCTTGTTGATCTGGTGCCGGTGGGGCAGACGGACAGCCCATGCGTATTCTGATTTCTAACGACGATGGGGTAACCGCACCCGGTCTCGCCGCGCTTTATGCTGCGCTGGCGGATTACACCGAATGTGTGGTTATCGCCCCGGACCAAGACAAAAGCGGCGCCAGCAGCTCGCTGACGCTCGACCGTCCGTTACACCCGCAAACCCTGGCCAACGGTTTTATCAGCCTCAATGGCACACCGACCGATTGCGTGCACCTGGGCCTCAATGGCTTGCTGGAGCGCGAGCCGGACATGGTGGTTTCGGGCATCAACCTCGGCGCCAACCTGGGTGATGACGTGTTGTATTCCGGCACCGTGGCGGCGGCCCTTGAGGGACGTTTCCTGGCGCGTCCTTCGTTTGCCTTTTCGTTGGCCTCACGGCAAGTGGAGAACCTTCCCACAGCCGCGTACTTTGCGCGCAAACTGATAGAGGCTCACGCGGACCTTGAACTGCCACCGCGTACGGTACTGAACGTGAACATTCCCAATTTGCCGCTGGACCACATCCGCGGTATTCAGCTGACCCGCCTCGGACATCGCGCACGTGCTGCAGCGCCGATGAAAGTGGTCGATCCGCGCGGTAAATCCGGTTACTGGATTGCGGCGGCGGGGGATGCCGAAGACGGCGGCCCGGGTACCGATTTTCATGCGGTGATGCAAGGCTATGTTTCAATCACCCCACTGCAACTGGATCGCACCTTTAATGATGCCTTCAGAAGTCTCGATGGCTGGCTGGAGGGGCTGAACTAATGGCTCGTGAACAAGACGATATTCTACGTCGTGGCATCGGGATGACCTCGCAACGGACCCGTGAGCGCCTTATTCAGCGCCTGTATGAAGAGGGCATTTGCAACGCCAAGGTGCTGGAAGTCATTCGCCGTACACCGCGTCACCTGTTCGTCGACGAGGCGCTGGCTCACCGTGCCTACGAAGACACGGCGCTGCCGATCGGCAATAACCAGACCATCTCGCAGCCTTATATGGTGGCTCGGATGAGCGAGTTGCTGCTGGAGGCAGGTCCTCTCGACAAGGTGATGGAAATCGGCACCGGCTCGGGCTACCAGACGGCGGTGCTGTCGCAACTGGTCGAGCGGGTATTTTCCGTCGAGCGCATCAAGGTTCTGCAGGACCGGGCCAAGGAACGCCTGATGGAACTGAACCTGCGCAACGTGGTGTTCCGCTGGGGCGATGGTTGGGAAGGCTGGCCGGCGCTGGCGCCGTACAACGGCATTATCGTGACCGCGGTGGCGACCGATGTACCTCAGGCGTTGCTTGATCAATTGGCGCCGGGAGGGCGGCTGGTGATCCCGGTCGGATCGGGTGAGGTTCAACAATTGATGCTGATCATCCGGGAAGAGCAGGGCTTTTCCAGGCGTGTTCTGGGGGCTGTTCGCTTCGTCCCGTTACTCAATGGGCCGCTCGCCTGAGCATTTGTTTCAGGGCGCTGAATTCTCTTCGATTGCTCCTGTCTTACAGCGGCATCGATCAGTTAAACGGGATTCATCGTCAGGCAGCAAACGTGTGCGCGAAGCCATTTCGCTTCATTAAAGGTAAAGCCTGCACGGCCCGTTATACTTGCGACATTTCATGCCAGAACACGGCAATCCAAATTTTCAGCCACCACAAAGGGAGCGGCGGGTGAGTCTCACAGTCATTGCGCAGCGAATGGGTAAAACGAGCTTTCAGCGCCTGGTGACTGGCCTTGTCTTGAGCACCTTGCTAGTCGGTTGCTCCAGCAACAAATCGAGCGAAGTACGCGTCGTCGATCGCAACAAAGCCGTCGCCCAGCGTCCGGCAGTGACCACGGGTCAATACGTCGTCCGACCTAAAGACACCTTGTTCTCCATCGCCTTTCGCTACGGCTGGGACTACAAAGCCCTCGCGGCACGCAACAACATTCCTACGCCTTATACGATCCATCCGGGTCAGACGATTCGCTTTGACGGTCGCACCGGTTCAACGCCGACGCCGGTGGCCAGCTCCATTGATTCAACGCCTTCTTCGTCGCTGAAAACCACGGTTATCCGGCGCCAGGCGAATGGCGCAACCACCAGCACAGCAGTGGTTGCACCGTCCGTCGCCAGCAAGCCGACCCCTGCTCCGATGCCTCCTGCCGGTCCGGCCCCGACCGGCTGGGGGTGGCCATCTAATGGCATTCTCATTGGAAAATTCTCTTCAAACGGCAGTTTGAATAAAGGAATTGATATCGCCGGGGATTTGGGACAGCCTGTTTTAGCTGCGTCTGATGGGACGGTGGTATACGCCGGGAGTGGCTTAAGGGGCTACGGCGAATTAGTCATCATCAAACACAGCGATACCTACGTCAGTGCCTACGGACATAACCGCAGGCTGTTGGTTCGGGAGGGGCAGCAGGTCAAAGTCGGACAGACAATTGCCGAAATGGGGTCAACGGGTACAGACCGGGTGAAGCTGCATTTTGAGATTCGCCGACAAGGTAAACCTGTAGATCCGCTGCAATTCCTGCCACGTCGTTGATCGCTTTCCAGCCTGTTCCGTCACGTAGAGGGAACAGGCTCCAGCGTTGCCAAGGATATAGGCGCCGCTTGAGCCTGAGGTCGAACTCACCAAAGGACTATAACAATGGCTCTCAGTAAAGAAGTGCCGGAGTTTGACATCGACGATGAGGTTCTCCTGATGGAGAGCGGCATCGGGACGGATTCGATGTCGAATGATGAAGGGGCAGCTCCACCTTCCGTTCGTGCCAAATCCAAACACTCCGCCTCGTTAAAGCAACACAAGTACATTGACTACACGCGTGCACTCGATGCCACGCAGCTGTACCTCAATGAGATTGGCTTTTCCCCTCTGCTGTCCCCCGAAGAAGAAGTTCATTTTGCGCGCTTGTCGCAAAGTGGAGACCCGGCCGGGCGCAAACGCATGATTGAAAGTAACCTGCGGCTGGTGGTGAAAATCGCCCGGCGTTACGTCAATCGTGGTCTGTCGCTGCTTGACCTGATCGAAGAGGGCAACCTCGGTCTTATCCGGGCGGTAGAGAAGTTCGACCCCGAACGCGGCTTCCGCTTTTCGACCTACGCGACCTGGTGGATTCGTCAGACCATCGAGCGCGCGATCATGAATCAGACCCGGACCATCCGGTTGCCGATCCATGTGGTCAAAGAGCTCAACGTGTACCTGCGGGCTGCACGGGAGCTGACGCAAAAACTCGATCACGAACCCTCGCCCGAAGAAATTGCCAACCTGCTGGAAAAACCAGTGGGCGAGGTCAAGCGCATGCTCGGCCTGAACGAGCGGGTTTCTTCGGTCGACGTCTCGCTGGGTCCGGATTCGGATAAAACCCTGCTGGACACCCTTACCGATGACCGTCCAACCGATCCATGTGAACTGTTGCAGGATGACGACCTGTCCCAGAGCATCGATCAATGGCTCTCGGAGCTGACCGACAAGCAGCGTGAAGTGGTGATACGCCGCTTCGGCCTGCGCGGTCACGAGAGCAGCACGCTTGAAGATGTAGGCCTGGAAATTGGCCTGACCCGGGAGCGGGTCAGACAGATTCAGGTTGAAGGCCTGAAGCGTCTTCGGGAGATTCTCGAGAAGAATGGCCTGTCGAGCGAGTCGCTGTTTCAATAAGTAATTTGCTGGCTGGCATTAGGAAGCCCCGACTGGTTCGGGGTTTTTTATTGCCTCAGAGACAGGTTGGAAGCTCCCTCCGTCATCACCTCAGGTTTGTAGTCTCTCGCTGTAAGTGTTTGCTTACTCTTTCGTAAGTGTTCGCTAATTCAATGAGTAGCAGTCGTACATATTCCTACGTGAGAGATGATTAACTGATTGATTTGTATGTTTATTTTTTAAGATTAATAGCGTGTGACAGCCAGTTTCAGCTAACGGGGGTGATTGCTCTTGGTAGGGAACTCTCTAGTATCTGAACTGTGTCGACGGACAGACACGCCCTTCAAGGATGAGGGGGAAGGACATCGCAGGAAGCGATTCATCAGGACGATGAAAAGGAACACAGGGAATAGGGAAAAAATGTGGGCGGGTCAAACCGCCCCTTTTTTTGCCTGCAGAAAAGCAAAAAGGCCCACAAGGGGCCTTTTCGAGAACGCGGGGGTAATCAGCGTTCGAGATCTTTGATCTTGCCTTTGACGCCATCCCACTCTTCGGCATCGGGCAACGATACTTTCTTCTCGGTGATGTTGGGCCAGATTTCCGCCAGCTCAACGTTCAGCTGAATAAACTCCTGCATGTCTTCCGGGACTTCATCTTCGGAGAAGATGGCCACGGCAGGGCATTCTGGTTCGCACAGTGCGCAGTCGATGCACTCATCCGGGTGAATCACCAGGAAGTTCGGGCCTTCGTAAAAGCAGTCCACCGGACAGACTTCTACGCAGTCGGTGTACTTGCACTTGATGCAGTTGTCGGTGACGACGAAGGTCATTTCTAATTTTCTCCTCAGGCGGCGGCAGCGGAGCCCCTTCACGTTGGGGTCGCCAGGTTTGGGAGCGATAGTCTGCTGGTCAGGCTATAAGCCAGCAGCATCCCAAACCGCGCGAGATTCTAACAGCTTGCAGGCAAGTGCGTTAGATCCGTGTCTTTAGTGCATAGAGCATTTCGAGCGCGCGACGCGGGGTCATGTCGTCCAGATCAAGTTTGGCCAGATCATCCAGCACCGGATGCGGCAGGCTGGCGAACATGTCGCTTTGCTGCGGCGCGGCCGGTTTGCCTTTGGCAGTCTTGGGAACTTCATGAGGCAGGGCGGTCGCTTCCAGCCGGCCCAGGTGTTCGCGAGCGCGCACGATCACTTCGCTCGGCACGCCGGCCAACTGTGCAACCGCAAGGCCGTAGCTCTGGCTGGCAGGCCCTGGCAGCACGTGGTGCAGGAACACGATGCGTTCGTTGTGCTCGGTGGCATTAAGGTGCACGTTGGCTACCAACGGCTGGGCTTCTGGCAATACGGTCAGCTCGAAGTAGTGGGTGGCGAACAGCGTATAAGCCCGCAGATGCGCCAGGCGTTCGGCCGCAGCCCACGCCAGGGACAGACCGTCGAAGGTGCTGGTGCCGCGACCGACTTCGTCCATCAGCACCAGGCTGCGCTCGGTGGCATTGTGCAGAATGTTCGCGGTTTCGCTCATTTCGACCATGAAGGTCGAACGCCCGCCGGCCAGGTCATCGCTGGAGCCGATCCGGGTAAAGATCCGGTCCACCAGAGACAACTCGCAACTGGCTGCTGGCACGAAGCTGCCGATGTGTGCCAGCAGCACGATCAGAGCGGTCTGGCGCATGTAGGTGGATTTACCGCCCATGTTCGGACCGGTGATCACCAGCATGCGGGTGTTGTCGTCGAGGTTCAGGTCATTGGCCACGAACGGCGTGGTCAGCACTTGCTCGACCACCGGGTGACGACCCTGGCTGATGCGCATGCACGGCTCACTGACGAAGCGCGGGCAGTTCAGATCAAGGTTCAGCGCACGTTCGGCAAGGTTGCTCAGCACGTCCAGCTCGGCCAGTGCCGCGGCGGTGTCCTGCAACGGTGGCAACTGGGCGATCAAATCTTCGAGCAGTGCTTCATAGAGCATCTTCTCGCGCGCCAGGGCGCGGCTCTTCGCTGACAGCGCTTTGTCTTCGAACGCCTTCAGTTCCGGCGTGATGAAGCGTTCGGCACCTTTCAACGTCTGGCGACGGATATAGTCTGCTGGCGCCGACTCAGCCTGCTTGCTTGGCAACTCGATGAAGTAGCCATGAATGCGGTTGTAACCGACTTTCAGATGAGACAGGCCGGTGCGGGCCTTCTCGCGGGCTTCGAGGTCGATCAGGAACTGCCCGGCGTTTTCGCTGAGCGATTGCAAATCGTCCAACTCAGCGTCGTAGCCGGTTTTCAATACCCCACCGTCACGGATGACGGCCGGCGGGTTGTCGATGATGGCTTTTTCCAGCAGGGCCGCCAGTTCCGGGTAGGTGCTGGTGGTCTTCGCCAGTTGAATGATGTGCGGAGCTTCCAGCTCAGTCATCGCCACTTGCAACTCAGGCAATGCACCGAGCGCATCACGCAGGCGAGCCAGGTCACGAGGGCGGGCATTACGCAGGCCGATCCGCGCCAGGATCCGCTCGATGTCGCCGATTTCCTTGAGCTGCGGTTGCAGTTTCTCGAAGCGGTAACCGTCGAGCAGGCAGGTGATCGAGGTCTGGCGCGCCAACAACACGGTCAGATCCCGCAGCGGACGGTTCAGCCAGCGGGTCAGCAGACGACTGCCCATGGCGGTCTGGCAGCGATCGACCACCGATTGCAGCGTGTTGTCGCGCCCGCCAGCCAGGTTGGTGTCCAGTTCCAGGTTGCGACGGCTCGCGCCGTCCAGCACCACGGTGTCGTCCAGGCGTTCATGACGCAGGCTGCGCAAATGGGGCAGGGCGGTGCGCTGGGTTTCTTTGGCGTAGCTGAGCAGGCAACCCGCGGCACCGATGGCCAGGGTCAGGTTCTCGCAGCCGAAACCTTTCAGGTCTTGGGTCGAGAATTGTTGGCAGAGACTTTTCAGCGCCGAATCACGTTCGAAATCCCACGGCGCACGGCGACGAACCCCACGACGTTTCTCCGCCGGCAGATCCTTCGGCCAGTCGTCCGGGATCATCAGCTCCACCGGATTGACGCGCTCCAGTTCCGCCAGCAGGTTTTCCCAGCCCTTGATCTCCAGCACGGTGAAGTTGCCGCTGGTGATATCCAGCACCGCCAGACCGAACAGACGCTCGTCACCCAGCACCGCCGCGATCAGGTTATCTCGACGCTCATCCAGCAGCGCTTCATCGCTGACCGTGCCGGGCGTGATGATCCGCACCACCTGACGATCCACCGGGCCCTTGCTGGTCGCCGGGTCGCCGACCTGCTCACAGATCACCACCGACTCGCCGAGTTTCACCAGTTTCGCCAGGTAACCTTCCGCAGCATGGTAAGGAATCCCACACATCGGAATCGCCTGACCCGCCGACTGCCCACGGGCGGTCAGGGTGATGTCCAGCAATTTGGCGGCCTTCTTCGCGTCTTCGTAGAAGATCTCGTAGAAGTCGCCCATGCGGTAAAACATCAGCTGGTCAGGGTGCTGGTTTTTCAGGCGCCAGTACTGCTGCATCATTGGCGTGTGCGAGGACAGATCGGAGAGGGCTTTATTCATCGGATAATCAGGCAAATTCGTTGAAAGGTGTAGGGCAAAGGAGGGGCATCGGCCCGGCTTTTCCGCGATGGGCGCAAGGTTAACATGGGCGGTCCACCCGACGCAGGCATGAAAGCCCTGCGATACATTTCTTCTGTCTATGCACGGCATATGCGCAATTTATGCAATTTGGCATTTGTCTTCCGTGAAAAGAACAAGCACTATGCGCTTTATGCAAAAACGCAATGTTTCTACCGTACTAAGAGCGCTGCTCGATCAGCACGGGATCTCCCCCACGGAGCTTCACCGTCGCACCGGCGTGCCTCAATCCACTCTCTCGCGGATCCTCAGCGGGAAGATCGTCGATCCCTCGGATAAACACATCTCGAAGATCGCCGAGTACTTCGCCGTCAGCACCGACCAGTTGCGGGGCCGAGCGGATGTCGCGTCGGCAGCCAGCACCGGGCGCGATCAATCGCATTCGGAACTCAAGGACATAAGTCTGTGGGACGACGATACGCCTGTCGATGATGACGAGGTATCGGTCCCCTTTCTTCGCGAGGTTGAATTGGCTGCAGGATCAGGAAGGTTCGTCATCGAAGAGAGCGAACGCTCTAGCCTGCGCTTCGGCAAGCGGAGTCTGCGCCACAACGGCGTTCAGTTCGACCAGGCAAAATGCGTGACGGTGCGCGGCAACAGTATGTTGCCGGTACTGCGCGACGGCGCCACCGTCGGCGTTAACGCCGGCAAGTGCGGGATCGGCGATATCGTGGATGGCGACCTTTATGCCATCAACCATAACGGCCAGCTGCGGGTGAAACAGCTTTATCGCCTGCCTACCGGGATACGCCTGCGCAGCTTCAATCGCGATGAACATCCGGACGAGGACTACACCTTCCAGGAAATCCAGGAAGAGCAGATTGTCATCCTCGGTCACGTCTTCTGGTGGGGCATGTACGCCCGTTAACCTCACCGCTGTCAGATAAAACCCGCCATTGAGCGGGTTTTTTTTCGCCTGTCGAAAAGCCGTCAGCGCCTTTGCCTGCGGGGCTTTCATGCGGCAATGCATTTTCAATGCACAAATAAATGCATTTATGCATTGACTGTATATGCATCCATGCATATTCTTTGTCTCAAGCAGCTCAAAAGCAGCTCGAAACGAAGCTCTTTAGTTCCACCACAAAGGCAGCGATGAACCGGCCTCAACGGTTCAGAGGGTTGGCAACTGACCCGGGTGTGCAGCGTAAAGCACCACAAGCAGTTATCCGGCGGGCAGGGACCGCGGTCGGAAAAACAATTTGAATCGATCCGTACCGCGCCAGTAGCGCCGAAAGGTCAACGCGAAGGACCGCATTACTGAAAAGCCCGGCAAGCGCCGGGCTTTTTGGAATGCCTACCTCGTCCGAGGTTTATCAACCTCAACTACAGAAAGGATCCGGCAGAAGCCAGGAGGCATCTCAATGTTGAAAGACTGCAGATGTGGGCAGTGCAAAAGACTTCTCGCCCGAGTGGGTGAGTACACCGAGCTCCAGATCAAATGCTCCCGATGCGGAACATTGAATCATGTGAAGGCCGCGAGCCTTGAGCGATCGCCATTGAGCGACATGAAAGCGCAATCCTGCGCACCAAACCATTCGACTCAATAGGCGATAAAAATGGCAGGACCACTAGGACCACCCCGTATTCAGTTCACAAACAATGGCAGCCCGGTGTTGCCACCGCGCAACTCGATGAGCCCGGGTCAGTATCTCGAGTCGCCGAGCAAGCGGTTCAAACTGCTGCTGCAACCGGACATGAACCTGGCGCTCTACGATAATGGCGCACTTGCCTGGGTGGCGGACGGGAACGCTTACACGAACACCCTCAATCCTGTAGCAGCGGTGCCTAACTGTTTCTACGTGTATTACAGCGGGGTTCTTGTAGACCACACCCGTAACCGTTGCTGGACGACGGTCAATACCACGGCAGTGGACAGTGTCGAGGCAGCCGCGAATCGCACTTATCTTCAAGTGCAGGACGACGGCAACATTGTGATCATCGACTCGCAGACGCTCTGGAATGGTACTCCGTCAATTCCTGTCGTGACGGGAAGCGCCGCGGTCATTTTCCCGGGCCCCTCCGAGTTGGTCAGAGGGCAGCCTTACTTTGCCGGTGACGGCGCCATCATCTTCCAGGGCGACGGTAACGTTGTGAACTACGGCCCGAACTGGAGTGTTCGCTGGGCCAGTTATACGCAGAACAAAGGCGCGGTGAAGGCGGTGTTCCAGGCAGACGGCAACTTCGTTGTTTATGCAGCGAATGACGTTCCGCTTTGGAATTCGGGAACCGGTGGCCGTCCGGGGGCTTCTTTGCGCCTTCAACCCAATGGCAGCCTGGCGATCGTCCAGGATGTGCCTGTCTGGGCGCGTTTCGGCTATACGCCGACCATTCGCGCTCGAAAAATCTACTACCCGAACACCACAAGTCCCGAGCATAACGGTACTGCACCGTATCCAACTTACGGTCATATCGGT
This sequence comes from Pseudomonas sp. Irchel s3h14, assembly GCF_900187425.1. GTDB lineage: Bacteria > Pseudomonadota > Gammaproteobacteria > Pseudomonadales > Pseudomonadaceae > Aquipseudomonas. The sequence goes on along the minus strand of NZ_FYDJ01000003.1, from coordinate 460,702 downwards.
TGGGAGTTTTAAGGGTAGAGACAAGGACTCCCTGCCAGGTGGCAGGGCGTCTTGTTTTATTGCGCAGGACTTTTCCGTTTTGGGCCACTCACCCCCAGGAGGCGTGACATGACAAGCGAGCAACAAGCGTTGCTGGACATGCCGATCTGGCTCGTCATTGTCCTCGCCCTGGTGGGCGGGGTGTCCGGCGAAATGTGGCGCGCCGACAAGGAGGGCGCCCGCGGCTGGTCATTGCTGCGGCGTCTGGCCTTGCGATCCGGGGCCTGTATGGTCTGCGGGGTCTCGGCCATCATGCTGCTGTATGCCGCCGGCGTGTCGATCTGGACGGCTTGCGCGTTCGGTTGCCTTACAGCGATGGCCGGGGCAGATGTTGCCATTGGCCTTTATGAACGCTGGGCGGCCAAGCGGATTGGCGTTTGCGAAGTGCCGCCGCGAGATACCCGCCAGGATCACTGAACATCAAGCCCAATGGAATGGCGAGCAGCGGTGCCGACCGGCATCCGACCCGCAAGGACGCGGGTTTCCCAAGGCCAGTACCTTTCACTTAAACCCGCCAACCAGCGGGTTTTTTATTGCCCGGTGAAAACACCATGAAGATCACCCCCCTGATTACCCAGCTGCGTGATCACTGCCCAACCCTCGACAATCGCGTGGCTGCCGGCATTCTGGAGGCTATATGACCGTTACGCAGCAACAACTACAGATCGTTATGCCCAACGCTCGCTCCCAAGCGGACGTTTTCATTTATGCACTCAACACCGCCATGACCCACCGGAACATCAACACCCCGAAACGCATCGCTGCGTTCCTTGCGCAAGTCGGTCACGAGTCGGGGCAGTTACAGTACGTGCGTGAGTTGGGCAGCGCTCAATACTTGAGCAAGTACGACACTGGCGCACTGGCTATGTGCCTGGGTAATACGCCAGAGCCCGACGGCGACGGTCAAAAATACCGTGGCCGAGGCCTGATTCAGATCACCGGTCGCGACAATTACCGTCAGTGCAGTCTCGGACTCTTCGGTGATGATCGTTTACTGTTTTTGCCAGGGCTTTTGGAAAAGCCTCGGTGGGCCGCCGAATCGGCCGCGTGGTTCTGGGAGCAAAATGGCTTCAATGAACTGGCCGACCGCGACCAGTTCAACAGCATCACCCGCCGCATCAACGGCGGCCTGAACGGTTTGCAGGATCGCTTGCAACTCTGGGCGCGGGCGAGGGCGGTGTTATGCCAGCCTTCGGTTTGATGCCGATGTCTTACCGCGTCATTGGCGTTGTTGTGTTTCTGGCTGTGTTGGCCGGTGGTTCAGCGGCGTTGGCCTGGCGTTTTCAGGATTGGCGTTATGGCGGGCAACTGGCGGAACAGGCGAGAGTGCACGCCGAGGCGCTGAATCAGCTGACCCTGGCAGCCGCGACGCAGCAACAGACCGAGCAGGACAAGCGCCTGGCGCTGGAACAGCGACTGTCGACCAGCGAACAAACCCATTACCGAGCGCTTAGCGATGCCCAACGTGATCAAGATCGCCTGCGCGATCGTCTTGCCACTGCTGATGTGCGCCTGTCAGTCCTCCTCGATGCCCATGACACCGCCTCTGTCTGTGCAATGCCAACCGCCTCCGGAGCCGGCAGCGTGGATCATGGAGTCGCGCGCGCCCGACTTGACCCGGCGCATGCTCAGCGAATTATCGCCATCACCGACGCAGGCGATAGCGGACTGATTGCCCTGCAGGCGTGTCAGGCCTATGTCAGAGCCCTCGCTCGCTAACATTTTGATTGATCCTGCGCCTTGCAAGCGCGTTACGCTCGTGTACGGTAGTTCTCATTCCGCTTGCTCAGGAGATGACCGTGAAAGATATCACTCAGCTGGCTGCTGAACTTGGCAGACGCTTGCAGGTGCTCAATGCCCACGTCACTACCGCCGAATCCTGTACCGGTGGCGGGATTGCCGAGGCGATCACCCGTATTTCGGGGAGTTCGGCGTGGTTTGAGGCCGGTTATGTCACTTACTCCAACCGCCAGAAAACCGAGCAGTTGAATGTTCCGGTCGAGTTGTTTTTGACGGTGGGGGCGGTCAGTCGCGAGGTGGTCGAGGCCATGGTCCGCGGCGCGCAGCAAAAAAGCCGGGCGCATTTTGCCGTGGCGGTCAGCGGTGTGGCGGGACCGGATGGCGGTTCGCCGAGCAAGCCGGTGGGCACCGTGTGGCTGGCCTGGGGCGTTGGTGAACAGGTGTTCAGTGAGGTGCAATACTTTCCCGGCAACCGTGACGAGGTCCGCCGACAAACGGTGAAGGCCGCGCTAGAGGGGCTGCTGCGCCATGCTGCTGGAGAAATCTCAAATCAGGGGTAGGCGATCCTGAAACGCTGTGGAATAATACTGGCTACTTATACAGGTGTTGGCCGTCAGGCCTTATTGATTACGTGAGGACTTTAATGGACGACAACAAGAAGAAAGCCTTGGCTGCGGCCCTGGGTCAGATCGAACGTCAATTCGGCAAGGGTGCCGTAATGCGTATGGGCGATCAGGACCGTCAGGCGATCCCGGCTATCTCCACTGGCTCTCTGGGTCTGGACATCGCGCTCGGCATTGGCGGTCTGCCAAAAGGTCGTATCGTTGAAATCTACGGTCCTGAATCCTCCGGTAAAACCACGCTGACACTGTCGGTGATCGCCCAGGCTCAAAAAGCCGGCGCGACCTGCGCATTCGTCGACGCCGAACACGCCCTTGACCCTGAATACGCCGGCAAACTGGGCGTCAACGTCGACGACCTGCTGGTTTCGCAGCCGGACACCGGCGAGCAAGCCCTGGAAATCACCGACATGCTGGTGCGTTCCAACGCGGTTGACGTGATCATCGTCGACTCCGTGGCAGCTCTGGTTCCAAAGGCTGAAATCGAAGGCGAAATGGGTGACATGCACGTGGGCCTGCAAGCCCGTCTGATGTCCCAGGCGCTGCGTAAAATCACCGGTAACATCAAGAACGCCAACTGCCTGGTTATCTTCATCAACCAGATCCGTATGAAAATCGGTGTGATGTTCGGCAGCCCGGAAACCACCACCGGTGGTAACGCGCTGAAGTTCTACGCTTCGGTTCGTCTGGACATCCGCCGTACTGGCGCGGTGAAAGAAGGTGACGAGGTTGTCGGTAGCGAAACCCGCGTCAAGGTTGTGAAGAACAAGGTGGCTTCGCCGTTCCGTCAGGCCGAGTTCCAGATTCTTTACGGCAAAGGCATCTACCTTAACGGTGAGATGATCGACCTGGGCGTGCTGCACGGTTTTGTTGAGAAGTCCGGCGCCTGGTATGCCTATGAAGGCACCAAGATCGGTCAGGGCAAGGCCAACTCGGCCAAGTTCCTGGCAGACAATCCGGAAATCGCCGCCAAGCTCGAGAAGCAACTGCGTGACAAGTTGCTGACCCCGGCGCCAGACGTTAAAGCATCTCCAGTCAAAGAGACTGCTGATGACCTGGCTGACGCTGATATCTGATTGATCCGATGACCGCCGTACTCGATACACTCGTCGCGGTGCGGCGAACCGCAATGGACCTGCTCGCGCGACGCGAGCACGGTCGAGTCGAGTTGACGCGTAAACTGCGTCAACGCGGCGCCCTCCCTGAAATGATCGACACGGCACTCGACCGTTTGACGGAAGAAGGCCTGCTGTCCGAATCCCGTTATCTCGAAAGCTTTGTTTCCTACCGTTCCCGTTCCGGTTATGGCCCTTTGCGTATTCGCGAAGAGTTGAGCCAGCGGGGCCTGCAACGTACCGACATCGAACTTGCTTTGCGCGAGAGCGGTATCAACTGGCAGGAACAACTGGAAGACACCTGGCGGCGAAAGTTTTCCGGGCATTTGCCGATAGACGCCCGGGAACGTGCCAAACAAGGCAGGTTCCTGAGTTATCGGGGATATTCCATGGAAATGATCAGCCGCTTGTTCAGCGGCCGAGGGATGGACGATTGACTGAAACGGCTCGCTATTTCGATAGCGGGCCGTTTTTTTTGTCTACGAAACCTTGGACGGTTCCCGCGTGCGCTGTTGCACCTGGGGTTTGGACTGCGCCCAGTTTTCCGGCAGGTTGATGTAGTCCACCAGTTCCCGCAGGCGTCCATGATCACGGGCATTGAAGGTGAAGGCCAGTCGCGCCAAATGGCTGAACTGCGGTTCGTCGTGTTCCTCTCCGCTGTAGGCGTGTTGATGGAAATGATCGCTCAGACACAGGTCGGCAAATGCCTCTTGCATGTGTTCGAGCGCCTGGTCGCTGAGCTTGTGATTCATGCGGATCACGAATTGATGCTTGAGCCAGCGGCTGGAGTGGAAGTTGCTGTAGAACTGGTTGATCTGCTCCACAGCCTCTTCCGCGCTGTAGACCAGACTGACGAGTTTCATATCGGTCGGCAGGATGTAGCGATTCTCCTCCAGTTGATGGTGGATGAAGTCCAACGCGCCTTGCCAGAACTTGCCGCCGGGAGCATCCAGCAATATCACGGGCACCAGCGGGCTTTTGCCAGTCTGGATCAGTGTCAGCACTTCCAGCGCTTCATCCAGGGTACCGAAACCGCCAGGGCACAGGACCAGCGCATCAGCTTCCTTGACGAAGAACAGCTTGCGGGTAAAGAAGAAGTGGAAGGGCAGCAGGTTGGTAGTGCCGTTCACGGTGGGATTGGCATGTTGCTCGAAGGGCAGGGTGATGTTGAATCCCAGGCTGTGTGCCAGGCCGGCACCTTCGTGGGCCGCGGCCATGATGCCGCCACCGGCACCGGTAATGACCATCAGGTCTGAGCGCGCCAGCGCGGCGCCAAGTTCCCGGGCCAGACCGTACAGCGGATGTTCTATCGGTGTTCGGGCCGAGCCAAAAACGGTGACCTTTCGGCGCCCCCTGAATTGCTCGAGTACCCGAAAGGCGTGTTCCAGTTCGCGTAGGGCTTGCAGGGTGATCTTGGCATTCCAGCGGTTGTGATCTTCCTGGGCCATGCGTAGCACGGTCAGGATCATGTCGCGGTAGATCGGGATGTTCGGGCTGTTGGGTGAAACCAGGTTGAGTTGCTCTTCGACCTTGCTGATGAGGTCGTGGCCGCTTTCTTCAAAATGACGGCTCAGGAGGTCATTCGGTTGGTAAGGCATCAACTTCTCCTTCCATACAGGCTCTGTTTTTCCCTTGGATGAAGGAAACATTCGCACAATAAGACGCGCAATGGGCAGCCCCTTTCCTGCCCTGAAAAGTGAACGTGAACTCTATGAATCTAGACCCTCGCAGCGTTTTTCGCTGACTTGATCATTGCGCTGCAAAGTCTTTCCTGGCAACCGCTTATTGGCGATTCGCAAGGTGCTTTCACCGCTCGTCTGAACGCAAGGCGAGTGTCCGACAGTCTGATTTACTAAATTACAGGCACGACACGACAACTTTGCGTCAAAGGCAGGACGCACGTTACAAGCGGTTCAAGGATTTTATCGCTCAAGCAAGGGCGAGGTGCAGGGAGGCGGGAAGCTATGGCCAGAGTCATTCTGGAGATCGATACGCAATTGTATCGATTACTGAAGTCATCGGCCGAGACCAATCATTTGAGTCTCGAAGAGGAGTGTTGCCGACGTCTGGAGGGCGCCGACCGACGTTCACGTTATTTGCAGGCGTTGTTGGCAGAACTGCGCGCCGAGGATGAACAGCGGCGCGCCACTTCCCGATGATTACTTCTTCTTGGTCGGAGCCGCTTTCGGGCAGTCCGATTCCTGATAGCTGGCAGAGCCGACTGAGCGGTTGGTCTTCACCTCTGTGAAGTCGTAACGCATGACTGCGCCCTTGGCCATCAGTTTGCGGAACGATGGGTTGTTGCATACAGAGGCGCCAAGCTGGAAATACACGGCTTTCGGGTCTGCACGCATCTTGTTGGCGTGGCTGCTTTGTACGCTTAGATGGTTGATCAGCGTGTTGCCTTCGACGGTGTAGCCCTGATCAAGAATGTCTTCGTTGATCGCCCGTGGAGTACCAACACTGCTTTGTGTGGCGACGTTTCGCAGCTCTCTGTTGAGATTCTGCTCACTCAAGGAAGCAGCCTGAGCGCTGAAGGACGACGCCAGCAAAATGGCAGCGGTGGGAACGATAAGGCGCAGCATGAAACTCTCCTGGTTCAGTGACTGGTGGTTCGACCTGTCACATGACTGTGCGTTCAGTGGCGGCGAATTATAGGGGACGAGGCCTGGACGGTACAGGCTTGCGCCGGCTGCTCTGATAAACTGCCGCCACTTTCTGCCCTGCCGAGTGTTTTTCGTGTCGATTTTCTTCCCCTGCCGGCGTTGCCTGCGATGAACCCTGCACCCCCACGCTTTGCTGCAAACGCAGTAGCCCGCTTGCGCGATGAGCGAGAGGAAGAGGGCATCAAGCCGATTCAGGCCCGAGGCTGGAGGGCACCGCGTTGCCGAGCCTGCCGCGTGATCGAGAGCCACTGCCTGTGCGCCTGGCGCCCGCAAGTCGAGGCCCGTTCTGGCGTGTGCCTGATCATGACCAACAAGGAAGTGTTCAAACCGAGCAACACCGGTTGGCTGATCGCCGATGTGGTGCGCGACAACCATGCATTCATCTGGTCGCGTACGGAGGTTGATGAGCAATTGCTGGCGCTGCTGGCAGACCCGCAATGGCAGCCCTATCTGGTGTTTCCGGGTGAGTACGTCGAACCCGAGCGTGTCACAAACAGCGTCGATGCCGATCGTTCGAAGCGTCCGCTGTTCATTCTGCTGGATGCCACCTGGACAGAAGCCCGGAAGATTTTCCGCAAAAGCCCCTACTTTGATCGGCTTCCGATCCTGAGCCTGTTGCCCGAGAAACTGTCGCGGTATCGATTGCGCCGATCGACCCGCAGCGAGCATTTATGCACCGCCGAAGTGGCGGCGTTGTGTCTCGATCTGGCGGGTGATACCGAGGCTGCGTCGGCACTGGACGCTTATTTCGACGTGTTCAGCCAACATTACCTTGATGCCAAACATCAGCTTGAAATGAATGTTTCAACACCGGCACACGCCGAGCTGATGCCTTTTGTGTAAATCGGCGTCCCTGTCACGCGTTGATTGTCGCCCATACTGCAAAGAACTGTACCGGCCATGCACCTTGACCACCCCGGTTTCGCTGGGCATGCTTGGCGCCGATTAGGGCGCGGCCAAAGTTTGATACGCCGTATTCTTTACGTGGATAGCCACGTGATTGGCGTTGAACGTGCCCTGTTGGTACAGCTCCGTGGCTGTACCTCGAGTTGTTTGAAAAACAGGATCATTAGAAAAATGGCCACATACGAAATCCTGATTGCCGATGACCACCCTCTTTTTCGTAGCGCCCTGCATCAAGCGTTGACCCTGGGCCTGGGCCCGGAAGTCCGTCTGGTGGAAGTGGCAAGCATTGCCGAGCTGGAAACCCGTCTGGATGAGAAGTCCGACTGGGATCTGGTGCTGCTGGACCTGAACATGCCGGGGGCCTACGGTTTTTCAGGGCTGGTGCTGTTGCGCGGTCAGTATCCGCAGATTCCGGTGGTCATGGTGTCGGCCCAGGAAGAAGCCTCGATCATGGTCAAGTCCCGCGAGTTCGGCGCCAGCGGCTTCATCCCAAAATCCAGTGATCTGAGCGTCATCCAGAAAGCCGTACGCGCGGTGCTCGATGGTGATGTGTTCTGGCCGCCCCAGGCGTTCGAGGCGGTCAGCGTTTCCGCCGAAGCCAAGGCTGCCAGCGAAGGCCTTGCAAGCCTGACGCCTCAGCAGTTTCGTGTTTTGACCATGGTCTGTGAAGGCTTGTTGAATAAGCAGATTGCCTACGAGCTGAGCGTTTCCGAAGCGACGATCAAGGCGCATGTGACGGCGATTTTTCGCAAGCTGAATGTGCGGACCCGGACCCAGGCGGCGTTGCTTCTGCAACAACTTGAGTCAATTTCGAGCTGATCAGGCGCGGCGCGTTCACGCTTTTTTGACTTTGCTTACTCTAGCTTTCCCACTTCCTTTTTGGTCAGTTGCCTACTTTATGTCACCTTTCAAAGGCCAAACCGGCCTAAAACGCATCCTCAATGCCTCCGGTTATTCGCTGGACGGTCTGCGCGCAGCCTTCACCGGCGAAGCGGCCTTTCGGCAACTGGTGTTGCTCAACGTCATACTGATCCCGCTGTCGTTCTTCCTGAACGTCAGTCGCGTCGAGCAGGCGTTGCTGATTGCAGTCTGCCTGTTGGCGTTGATTGTCGAATTGCTCAATTCGGCAGTGGAAGCGGCCATCGACCGCATTTCCCTTGAGTTGCACCCGCTGTCCAAGAACGCCAAGGACATGGGCAGCGCAGCTCAGTTCGTAGCCTTGAGCATGATCGCGCTGGTCTGGGCAGTCATCCTGCTTTAAGCGATGGTGGGCAGAACGATCTCGTCGCTGCGCTGAACCCCAGCGGTGAAAGCGCGGCACAGGTCGAGGAATTCACGCATCGCCGACGTCTGATATTTCTGTTTGTGCCAGATGAAATAAAACTGCCGCGCCAGGTCCAGATCTGGTGTCTCCACCGGCACCAGGCTGCCACGGCGGAACGCGTCGCGTAGCGCCAGACGCGAAATGCAGCCAATCCCCAACCCGGACTCCACCGCACGCTTGATCGCTTCGGTGTGTTCCAGTTCCAGCCGGATATTCAGCGAGCTGCGATGGTGACGCATGGCCTGGTCAAAGGTCAGTCGCGTGCCGGAGCCCTGTTCCCGCAGAATCCAGGCCTCATGGGTCAGCTCTTCCATGGTCGCCGTGCCGCGCTTGGCCAGTGGATGCTGGGGCGCGCAGAACACCACCAGTTCATCCTCGACCCAGCTCTGCACTTCGATGTCCGGATGGCTGCAGTCACCTTCGATTAGACCCAGATCAATTTCATAGTGGGCAACCTGCTGCACAATGTTGGCAGTGTTCTGCACGTGCAGCTTCACCTGGCTTTCCGGATGGCGCTGCATGAAGCTGCCGATCAGCAAGGTGGCCAGGTAATTGCCGATGGTCAGGGTCGCGCCGACCGCCAGAGAGCCGAATCCCGATTTGCCGTTGAGCAAGTCTTCGATTTCTTTGGATTGGTCGAGCAGCGCCACCGCTTGCGGCAGCAGCTGTTTGCCGAGGGCGTTGAGGCTCAGCCGTTTGCCGGCGCGGTCGAACAGCTGACAGCTGGACTGACGCTCTAGCTCGGTGATCGAGGTGCTCGCCGCCGATTGCGAGAGGTTGAGCAGACCCGCAGCACGGGATACGCTTTCCTGCTGGGCGACGGCGACGAATACTTGAAGTTGACGGAGAGTAAATCGCATATCGATATAACCGATAACCCTTATCTTAATAATCCAGTTAACAGATATTGTCGCTGCCATTAGAATGCGATGCAATTGCGCACAGCAGCTCATTTTTCGCAGAGCAGGCGCAGAGCACGCGCAGACAAAATTTCCAGGAGTCCCACGTACATGAGCAACATGAACCACGAGCGTGTCCTCAGTGTTCACCACTGGAACGACACTCTGTTCAGCTTCAAGTGCACCCGCGACCCGGGCCTGCGCTTCGAGAACGGTCAGTTCGTGATGATCGGCCTGCAACAGCCCAACGGCCGGCCGCTCATGCGCGCTTACTCGATTGCCAGCCCGAACTGGGAAGAGCATCTCGAGTTCTTCAGCATCAAGGTGCCTGATGGCCCGCTGACTTCCCAGCTGCAGCATCTGAAGGAAGGCGACGAGATCATCATCAGCAAAAAGCCTACCGGCACGCTGGTGCTGGATGACTTGAAGCCTGGCAAACATTTGTACCTGCTCAGCACCGGTACCGGTCTGGCGCCGTTCATGAGCGTCATTCAGGACCCGGAAACCTACGAGCGTTTCGAAAAAGTGATCCTGTGCCACGGCGTACGTTACGTCAACGAAGTCGCTTACCGCGAGTTCATCACCGAGCACCTGCCGCAGAACGAGTTCTTCGGCGAGGCCCTGAGTGACAAGTTGATCTACTACCCGACCGTGACCCGCGAGCCGTTCGAGAACGAAGGTCGCCTGACCGACCTGATGCGCAGCGGCAAGCTGTTCAGCGACATCGGTCTGCCACCGATCAACCCGCAGGACGACCGCGCCATGCTGTGCGGCAGCCCGAGCATGCTCGACGAGACCAGCGAAGTGCTGAACAGCTTCGGCCTGAAAGTTTCGCCGCGGATGCGCGAGCCGGGTGATTACCTGATCGAGCGTGCGTTCGTCGAGAAGTAAACATACCGCATCACTGAAAAGCCCCATTGCCCTTGCAGGCAATGGGGCTTTTTTATGCCCGACGCAATCCTGTAGGAGCACGGCTTGCCGGCGATGGCGTCCTTGAGATCGCCATCGCGAGCAAGCTCTGCTCCTACAAATTGGAGGCGGGGATGACTTCCAGGACACGGATTACCCCGGCCTCGGGGTAATGCCAGCGTACGTCCAGGTCCCAGAACTGTGCGCCGTATTCCCGTTCGGGTGTAGGAATCTGGTACGCCGGACGTGGGTCTTGTGCCAGGCATTGCTCGATCAACTCCACCAGCGGTTCTTCAAGGCGCTGAGCATGGCTGTGAGCCTGTTGCAGTGCTGAATCCGTCCACTGCACGGGAATCAGTTGCGGCGCAGCGCTGGCGATGCTGTTGGAGGCTGTATCGATGATGTCGGCGTAAGGCACGTAGGGTTTGATGTCGAGAATCGGCGTGCCGTCCAGCAGGTCGATGCCGGATATCCACAGGCGATTGGCTTCAACCTTGTCCAGCTTCACCACGGATTGGCCGATGCCATTGGGCCGATGCGTCGCTCGGGTGGCGAACACCCCCATGGATTTGTTACCGCCGAGACGAGGAGGGCGGACTTTCAGCCGTGGCTTTTCTTCCAGTGCCTGATGAAACAGGAACAGCAGCCACACGTGGCTGACCTGTTCCAGACCTTGCACCGCATCGCCCTGATCGAACGGCGCCACCAGTTCCAGTACGCCTCGAGCGGCCGGGGCCAGTTGGGGCTGGCGCGGGATGGCGAACTTCTCCTTGAAGCAGGAGCGCACAAAGCCGATGGGGGAAACGCTGTAGGTCATGGTCTGGGGTCGAGGCGGGGTGAGGCGGGCATGATAACCCACCCCAAGATCGTTCCCACGCTCCGCGTGGGAATGCCTCAATGGACGCTCTGCGTCCGCTCTTGGGACGCGGAGCGTCCCGGGCTGCATTCCCACGCAGAGCGTGGGAACGATCAGTGGGAGGAGATCAGAGGCTGAATCCGCCATCCAACGGGATGATATTCCCGGTCATGTAAGCCCCGGCCGTACTCGCCAGACTGATCGCCAGCGCCGCCATCTCTTCCTCCCGACCCCAGCGCTTCATTGGAATCAACGCCGTATCGTCGGCCAACGCCTGCTCATCATTGCCGATGTGCTGAGTCATCTTGCTCGGAAAACGCCCCGGCGCAATGACGTTGACGTTGATGTGCTGGCTCACCAGCTCCCGCGCCAGAATCCGTGACAGTTGATGCAGGGCCGCTTTACTCGGCCCGTAGGCATAAGCCTGTTCGCCAAAGGACGAAATGCCCGCCACTGAACCGATATTGATAATTCGCGCCGGATTCGCTGCCGAACCGGCCTTACGCAGCAACGGCAAAAACTGCTGAATGCAGTTGAACACCGAGGTTACGTTGAGCTGCATGACCTTTTCCCAGCCCTTGACCGGGTAGCTCTCCAGCGGCGCACCCCACGTGGTGCCAGCGTTGTTCACCAGAATATCCAGATGAGTGATCTGCTCGCCCAGTCGCGTAGCCAGTTGAAGTACGCCTTCTTCGGTGGCCAGGTTGGCCGCCATTCCGTGGCAACGACCGAATGCGCTCAATTCATCAGCCGTTTGCTGGCAGGCTTCGGCATCCCGGGCGCAGACGTACACGGTGGCGCCAGCCTCGACATAAGCCTTGGCGATCATTTTGCCGATACCACGGGTGCCGCCGGTCACCAGAGCGGTGCGGCCTTGCAGGGAAAAGTACGGGTGCATGGCGAATCCTGAGAGCTGAGGGTCAATACACCCTAGTCGTCAGCCGCCGGAAGCGGAGCCACTATTTTTGCGAGGAATGAAGCGCTATAGAGCCTTGAGCTACCGTCCCCTTGTAGGAGCACAGCTTGCTGCGGGCGGCGTTCCGACGATGGCGTTTTCAAGATCGCCATCGCCAGCAAGCTGTGCTCCTACAGGGTGGGGCGATTTACTGAGGGCGAACGCGCAGGGTCAGGCCCTTGAGAAAGTTGCGCAGCAACTGGTCGCCGCACGGACGGTAGTTGGTGTGGCCGAACTTGCGGAACAGCGCGCTCAGCTCAGGCTTGGACACCGGGAACTCGGAGGCCTTGAGGATGGCGTGCATATCGTCTTCTTTCAGTTCGAAAGCCACACGCAGTTTCTTCAGGATGATGTTGTTGGTCACCGGCACTTCGATCGGCTGTGGCGGACGGCTTTCGTCCTTGCCGCGCTTGAAGGTCACCAGGCCGTCGAGGAAATGCGCCATGACTTCATCCGGGCAGCGTACGAAGCCTTCCTCGTCTTCCTCTTTCTTGTCGAGGTACGTCACCAGGTCTTCCAGGGTCACGTCCATGCCACCGAGCTTGATGATCTCGATGACTTTCTTGTCGCTGATGTCGAGCATGTAGCGCACGCTGCGCAGTACGTCGTTATGAATCATGGTGTGCAGTCCTGATATTCAGCAGTGGGCGCCGCATAAACAGCGGCGCCAAAATGTGTGGCGGCGTGAAAAGTCTTAGAACTTCTCTTTGCCGGACAGGTAACGCCATTGGCCCAACGGCACTTTGCCGATGGACACGCCGCCAATGCGGATGCGGCGGATGGCGACGACCTTCAGGCCTACGGCCTGGCAGAACAGGGCGATGACACCCGGTTGTGGGTTCTTCATCGCAAAACGCAGGCGGTTTTCGTTCTGCCAGCTGGCTTTGACCGGCGGCAGTTCCTTGCCCTTGTAGGTCAGGCCGTGGTTCAGGCGGTTGAGGCCGTGAGCCACCATGTCACCTTCAACTTCGACCACATACTCTTGCTCGATCTTGGCGGAGTCGGCAGTGAGTTTGCGCAGGATCTTCCAGTCCTGGGTGAACACCAAAAGACCGCTGGCGTTGGCCTGCAGGTCGGTGCTGGCGGTCAGGCGCAGGAAGTGGCCCTTGAGCGGACGTTTGCTGAAGCGGTGTTCTTCGCTCAAGGTCTCGGCGCTGATCGTTGCCATCGCCGTTTCCGCATCCATACCCACGGGCACGTTCAGCAGGATAGTCACCGGTTCCGGCGCAGTGGCCTTGGCTTCTGGATCAAGCTCGACTTTCTGGTTCTCGACCTTGAACTGCGGCTCGTCGATGACTTCACCGTCCACGGTGACCCAGCCGCCCTCGATGAACAGCTCAGCCTCCCGACGGGAACAGCCGACGAGTTCGATGAGGCGTTTGGAGAGACGAATCGGGTCAGTCATGACAGGGCCGTAACAAAAAAGGGGTGGGCATTGTACCTGCCTGGCGCCGGTTAATCCCGGCTCCATTTGCGCCGTAAAGCTTTTTGTGGGAGCGGGCTTGCTCGCGAAGGCGGTAGATCAGTCAATTTATCTGTTGAATGACACACCGCATTCGCGAGCAAGCCCGCTCCCACACTCGTTCTGTGTGGTGTCAGCCGTGTTGTGAGTGTTTCTGGTTTTGGCGCAAACGCATATGCAGCAGCGGATAAGGCTGGCCCATACCATCGACTTCCGAACGGCCAATCACTTCGAAGCCCTGTTTGAAGTAGAAACCCAGGGCTTGCGGGTTCTGTTCGTTGACGTCCAGTTCATCGGCATTCAGGTGTTCCATCGCATAGCGCAGCAACTGCTTGCCCAAGCCCTGGCCGCGGTGAGCCGGGTCGATGAAGAGCATTTCGATCTTGCCCGCTGCGACCCCGGCGAACCCGGTGATGCGCTGGCGCGGGTCTTTGGTGCAGATCAGCATCACAGCATCGAGGTAGCGGGTCAGCACCAGGTTCTTCAGCAGTTCAATGTAGCTGTCCGGCAGAAAGTCATGAGTGGCGCGCACCGAGGCTTCCCAGACTTGAGTGAGCTCTTCGTAGTCGCTCTGTTTCGGCGTGTGGATGACCGAATGTTGGCGCATGGCCGGCTGCCCCTTTTGCAGTTGATGATGCGAATCCTTTCTCCCACAAAACGATAGACGTAAAAAAGCCCCGCATCTCGTCAAGAGAGCAGGGCTTTTCGTATTTTTTGCGTTTAGATCTGTTCAGCCCACAGGTCGTATTCGTCGGCGTCGGTCACTTTGCACCAGACTTTATCGCCTGGTTTCAGGTTGCTGCCGTTGTCGATGAACACGTTGCCGTCGATTTCCGGGGCATCGAAGAAGCAGCGGCCGACCGCGCCTTGCTCGTCGACTTCATCGACCAGCACTTCGATTTCACGGCCGACGCGCATTTGCAGGCGTGCCGAGCTGATCGCTTGTTGGTGCGCCATGAAGCGGTCCCAGCGGTCTTGCTTGACGTCGTCCGGCACGATGGCCGCGTCCAGCAGGTTGGCCGGTGCGCCTTCGACCGGCGAATACTGGAAGCAGCCGACGCGATCGAGTTGCGCTTCGGTCAGCCAGTTCAGCAGGTACTGGAAGTCTTCTTCGGTTTCGCCGGGGAAGCCGACGATGAAGGTCGAACGGATGATCAGGTCCGGGCAGATTTCGCGCCAGTTCTTGATGCGGGCCAGGGTCTTGTCTTCGAAGGCCGGGCGTTTCATCGCTTTCAGGACTTTCGGGCTGGCGTGCTGGAACGGGATGTCCAGGTACGGCAGGATTTTCCCGGCGGCCATCAGCGGAATCAGCTCGTCGACGTGCGGATACGGGTAAACATAGTGCAGACGAACCCAGACACCGAGGGTGCTCAGGGCTTCGCAGAGTTCGGTCATGCGGGTTTTCACCGGCGCGCCGTTCCAGAAACCGGTGCGGTATTTCACGTCGACGCCGTAGGCGCTGGTGTCTTGCGAGATCACCAACAGCTCTTTGACGCCGGCCTTGACCAGGCGCTGAGCTTCGTCGAGCACGTCACCGACTGGACGACTGACCAGTTTGCCGCGCATCGACGGGATGATGCAGAAGCTGCAGCTGTGGTTGCAGCCTTCGGAAATCTTCAGGTAGGCGTAGTGGCGGGGGGTCAGTTTGATCCCTTGCGGCGGCACCAGGTCGATCAGCGGATTGTGATCCTGACGCGGTGGCACGGCGTCGTGCACGGCGTTGACCACTTGTTCGTATTGCTGCGGACCGGTCACGGCCAGCACGCTTGGGTGCACTTTACGAATGTTGCCTTCTTCGACGCCCATGCAGCCGGTCACGATGACCTTGCCGTTTTCCTTGATGGCTTCGCCGATCACTTCCAAAGACTCAGCCTTGGCCGAGTCGATGAAGCCGCAGGTGTTGACCACCACGACATCGGCGTCCTCGTAAGTGGACACAACGTCATAGCCTTCCATGCGCAGCTGGGTAAGGATGCGCTCGGAGTCGACCAGTGCTTTGGGGCAACCCAGGGATACGAAGCCAACCTTTGGATTGGCCGGCGCAGGAGTGGTGGACATGTCTAACCTCGGTATTTGTGACGCCTCCAGCCGAAGACGGCAAGGCGACAGACGGGCGCTTACGTTCTGTCTCGTGAATACGCTGCTTTTTGACTCGTCAAAAAATAGCAGTGACTCGCGAGAAAGGACGTTTTCTGCGCCTCTGATCAAAAAGTGCGCAATTCTAGCGATGAGAGGCGCACTTGACCAGCTTTATGCAGGGAAATACGACGAGTGCTGCGCTATGCTTCGCGCGGTTACGCTTTACCGAATTTTTACAGTCAACAAAACGTCTGTAACCTCAAGTAAAACAGCGCATGCTGCACGGCAAAGCATAGTGCTTATAAGAAGTCCGGGTCTGAGTAGTAGGAGTTTTGGATGGGGCAGGCAAGTAGTCAGACGGCGGGCTCTGAGCATTCGGCGGCAAAGCCGATCGGCATGCTGGTCGCGGCGGTCGGTGTGGTTTATGGCGATATCGGCACGAGCCCGCTGTATACCCTCAAAGAGGTTTTCGCCGGACACTATGGGGTTCCGGTCAACCATGATGGAGTCTTCGGGATTCTGGCGCTGATTTTCTGGTCGCTGATCTGGGTCGTTTCAATCAAATACGTGCTGTTCGTGCTGCGTGCCGACAACCAGGGCGAAGGCGGGATCATGGCCTTGACCGCCCTCGCTCGGCGGGCTGCGGCCGGGCATCCGAAGTTGCGCACGTTGCTGGTGGTCTGCGGGCTGATCGGCGCGGCGCTGTTCTATGGCGATAGCATGATCACGCCGGCGATCTCTGTGCTCTCGGCGATTGAAGGCCTGGGACTGGCTTTCGAGGGCATCGACCATTGGGTGGTGCCGCTGTCGCTGATCGTGCTAGTGGCGCTGTTCCTGATACAACGTCACGGTACCGCGCGAATCGGCATTCTGTTCGGCCCGATCATGGTCACCTGGTTCGTGGTGCTGGGGGCGCTGGGCGTCTACGGCATCATGCAGCACCCGGAAGTGTTGCAAGCGATGAACCCGGTCTGGGGCGTGCGCTTCTTCATTGTGCACCCGGGCATGGGCGTGGCGATTCTTGGCGCGGTGGTGCTGGCGCTGACCGGTGCCGAAGCGCTGTACGCCGACATGGGCCACTTCGGTCGCAAGCCGATCGCACGCGCCTGGTTCATCCTCGTGCTGCCGGCGCTGGTGCTGAACTACTTCGGCCAAGGCGCGTTGCTGCTCGGTGATCCGGAAGCCGCTCGCAACCCGTTCTACTTGTTGGCGCCGAGCTGGGCGCTGATTCCGTTGGTGGGGTTGTCGACCCTGGCCACGGTCATTGCTTCTCAGGCGGTGATTTCCGGTGCGTTCTCCCTGACTCGTCAGGCGATTCAGCTCGGTTACATACCGCGCATGCACATTCAGCACACCTCCAGTGCCGAACAAGGCCAGATCTACATCGGCGCGGTGAACTGGGCGTTGATGGTCGGCGTCATCCTGTTGGTGCTGGGCTTCGAGTCCTCTGGCGCGCTGGCTGCGGCTTACGGCGTGGCCGTAACGGGCACGATGCTGATGACCACCATTCTGGTGTCGGCGGTGATATTGCTGCTGTGGAAATGGCCTCCGGTCCTCGCGGTTCCGCTGTTGCTCGGTTTCCTGCTGGTGGACGGTCTGTACTTTGCTGCCAACGTGCCGAAAATCATTCAGGGCGGGGCGTTCCCGGTGATTGCCGGTATCGTGTTGTTTGTGCTGATGACCACCTGGAAGCGCGGCAAGCAACTGCTGGTCGATCGTCTCGACGAGGGTGGATTGCCGCTGCCGATCTTCATCAGCAGCATCGCCGTGCAACCGCCGCATCGCGTTCAGGGCACCGCCGTGTTCCTGACCGCGCGCCCGGACGCCGTGCCCCACGCGCTGTTGCACAACCTGCTGCACAACCAGGTGCTGCACGAGCAAGTGGTGCTGCTGACGGTAGTGTACGAAGACATCCCGCGGGTGCCAGCATCGCGGCGTTTCGAGGTTGAGTCCCACGGTGAAGGTTTCTTCCGGGTGATCCTGCACTTTGGCTTCGTCGACGAGCCGGACGTGCCGCAAGCGCTGAAGCTGTGTCATCTCGATGACCTGGATTTCAGCCCGATGCGCACCACCTACTTCCTCAGCCGCGAAACGGTCATCGCCTCCAAACTCGAAGGCATGGCCCGCTGGCGTGAGACGCTGTTCGCCTTTATGTTGCAGAACGCCAACGGCAACCTGCGATTCTTCAATCTGCCGTTGAATCGGGTGATTGAGTTGGGGACGCAGGTAGAGATGTAAGCAACATCAAAGAGCCCCCGTTGCCATTGTGGTAGCGGGGGCTTTTTTGTGTCTGGTGTCGCGGTGCCTTTAATTGCGCTCAGGCAGCTATTTTTTAGATTCGGCTTTTGTCCGAGCAGCTGGAGGTGGCGGCATCAGTACCTTCACCGCATCATCAATTACGGCCTTGCTCATTGCCGTCAGGTAATGCGCGGCCCAAGCGTGTCGGTCGGTGTCTTGGGCGTAGGCAGCATCTTTAGTCAGCTCCTTGGCAAGGAACAGAAAATCAGAGGCCATGGCTAGCGCATCACCGAGGGGGACGTCTCCACTGACACGGAACAGTGCCTTGTTTGAGCAGTAGATGAAGGGGGTGAGGCCGATGGTTTTCAGTTCTGAGGGTGTGGGCGGATCTGTTTTGCTCATTGTTTCGCTCCTTAAAACGAGGAGCTGCCGCATTCGTTACCACACGAATGGGTGGCAGCTGTACGCAGGGTGGTAAACCGGAGGAGCAAAGGAACCGGCAGACCCAAAGGTCTCCCACGCACAGCCGCCATAACACGGGATTACAGACGTAAAAACGCACGAACCGTGATGGGAGCGGTGTTGCACTTTGCCTAACCGGGTTACCACACCCGATCGCTGAATGGTCAGCGACGTCCGGAGAGTATCCCGTCGAAGAAAAGCGCAACAAGGCATCAAAGTGCCCAAAAAGAACGATTCGGAGTTTGCCTACAAGGTCTGCGGGCGTCATCCGATATTTCGACACCTTAAGTAAAAGATACGTTGAGCTGCGTGTTCAGATTTGCACGATGTGAAGAGAGGTGAGTATGACGGCATCATCAGTGCGTGCTGTCCAAGCAGTATCGACGACTGCAATGGTCAGGGGCTTCAGTACGAGACTCAAGGAGATCTCTAGCCGTGCCCTTGAGTGCTTCGTCATTGTCAAAAATAATCAGCCAGCAGCGGTCATTATCAATGTCGATGCCTATCAGGAAATGCTCGACGAGCTTAAGGATCTTCGCGTTGAAGCAGCGGCTGCGGAGCGCTTGACCGCTTTTGATCAGGCCAATGCAGTTTGTCACGACGATATGAGGGCACGGTACGCCAGGAAAGACTAAGTGCCAGTCTCGAGGGCAGTAGACGCATCCGCACAGGCAGCACGCGGATCCCGTGGGAGCGGGCTTGCTCGCGAAAGCGGTCTGACATTCAAAATTGATGTCGGCTGATAGATTGCATTCGCGAGCAAGCCCGCTCCCACAGGGGATTTGTGGCGTTTGCTGGAATGAAAAAAGCCCTCGCGACCTTAAGGCTGCGGGGGCTTTTCTGTGGGCGGAAATCAGATCACTCTTGAGCCGCCGTTTCCTTCGCTTGACGCTTCTCGATCACATCCACCAACCGCTGGGCCAGCGCCGGATAGTTCTCGTCGAAGTGATGGCCGCCAGGCAGTTTCATCGCTTCGCCTACCGCAGTCTTGTCGGTACAGCCACTCTCGTCGACTTCTTCTTCTCCATAGATGCACACCACTTTCTCCGGCGGCAGCTTGGCCATTTCCGGGCCGGTGGCAGCTTCTTTGCCGGCGTTGCCGAGCCAGCCTTCGACTTCGATTTCGAAGCTGCCGGTACGGGCGAAGGCCAGCAGGATGATTGCATCGACCCGTTGCTGTTCCGATGGCTCCAGGCGGTTGTAGATGGCGGGCAGGACGTCGGCGCCGAACGAGTAACCGGTCAGGATGAAGCGCTTGGTGCCCCATTTCTGCCGGTAGTGCTGCATCAGCTCGGCGAGGTCCAGGGCGCTTTGCTCCGGGCTCTTGTGTTGCCAGTAGTAGCGCAGGGTGTCGATGCCGACGACCGGGTAGCCGAGCTTGGCCATCTCGCCCGCGACATCACGGTCCAGGTCGCGCCAGCCGCCGTCACCGGACAGGAACAGGGTCACGGTGTCCTTGGCTTGGCCGGCGGGCACTTCGACTACCGGGATCTGCAGGCCGCCGGCGGCTTTGTCGCCACCGACGAGGATCTTGCGCAGTTCGTTGTTCAGCACTTGCGGCAGGTTGATGTCGTAGTCGCTGATGCTGGTTTCGGCGTTAGGTTGGTCGCGCACGAAACCGGCGCTGGTGTCGTCCGGGTTGTCGTTCCAGGCCACAAGCCAGTGGCCGTGAGCGGCGCTTTTCGGTAGCAGGTGCGTGCAGCCGGGTTTTTCCAGGGCCAGGTCCACCGAGATGGCTTGAGCCTTGTCGTCCTTCTGCTCGGACAACCAGCGCCACGCCAGCACGGCGCCAGGGCCGATGCCGCTGACCAGGGTCGCCGGACCTTTGAGTTCTCTCAGGGCCGATTGCAGGGCGCGACTTTGCAGCAGGCAGTCTTTGGGCAGGATCACCTGAACAATCTGCGCCGAGCCGCTGCGGCTCAGGGTCATCAACTGTTTGTTGCTGAGCTTCTGGTCTTCATTGACCGCCACCAGCACCTGGGCGCGTGGCGTATTGCCGGGGATGACGCGGGTCATCGCGGCGCCATCGGCCGGCGTCAGCTGTTCGAGGGTCGGTTCGGGTGCCGGGCGTTTCAGGTACCAGTAACCACCACCGAGAATCAGGGCCAGCACTACCAGTGTGGCCAGTACGTACCGCAAGGAGCGTTGAATCATCAGCGTTTCACCAATCCGGTCAAGCCGCCTGCAATCAGGGCGGCAGTATCGGCCAGGGCAACCAGCGGATCGAGTCCGGCGGGCACGGCCATATAGCGGGGTTCCCAGTCAGGCTGGAATTTGTCTTTGAAGCGGCGCAAGCCTTGGAAGTTGTAGAGCTGCTCACCACGGCGGAAAACCATCGAGCCCAGGCGCTGGGTCAGTGGTGCGCCACGACGGGGTTGCAACCCCGACAACGGCACCATGCCCAGGCTGAAGCGCGCGTATCCATGATTTTTATAATGTTGAATCAGGCCGACCATCATGAACTCCATGGTCAACTTGGGGGCATCCGGGTGCGCGCGCATCAGGTCGAGGCTGGCCAGTTCATGGCCATAAGTCTCGAGCAGGTTGGCGAACGCCACCGGGCGCCCTTCGAAACGAATCACCGCGACCCGGAAATGTTTGAGGTAGTCATCGCTGAAGCGGCCGAGGGAGAAGCCTTTCTCGCGCACGTTTTTGCCGGTCAGCCAGGCATCGGAAATCACCTTGAGCTCATCCATCGGCGCTTGCCCCGGATCAAAGATCTCCAGCGACAGGCCATCGCGAGTGCCGCGGTTCCAGGTGTAGCGCAGGTCTTTCATCTCTTTGCCTTTGGCCTCGAGATCAAAGCGAAGCAGATCGACCCGGGCTTCTTCGCCGAGCTTGATCGCGGTCAGACCGATGTCCATGTAGTACGGCAGGTTCTCGGCGCGCACTTGATAGAACACAGGACGGGCGTGGTGGATGTCGCAAAGGTCGCGGAACTGCCAGATCATTTCGGCCCGTTGCTGAGTCGGGCCGATCGGGTCATACAAGGCCACCAGACTGCGACCACGACGTGCGTACATCAGGAACGCCTCGTCATTGGGGTGAAACAGCAGCGCCTTGTCACCCGTCAGGGCGAGGCCACCATCCGGTTGTGCGGAGGCCATCAGGATCTTTACCGCGCGGCCCAGTTCATCGGGCGTTGGCAGATGGATCACCGGGCGCGCGGTGCGCAGCAGCCAGGTCAGCGACACCACCACCAGCAGCACGGCGGCGCCGAGCAGCGAGCGCAAGCCACGCGGGGCATCGGCGTCGAGGGTGAACTGCCACCAGAGCTGATGGCTGTACGGGACGTCCTGATAGGCGAACAGCAACAGCCAGATCGACGCACCGAGTACGCACAGGCTCGCCACCAGATACAGTGGCGAGAACGGCACCTCGGTCAGACGGCTGGGGCGATAGAACGAGCTGCGGAAAACTCCCAGCAGGCTCGCAGTCAGCGTCAGCAAGCAGGCTTCCTCCCAGTCGAAGCCCTTGAGCAGAGAGAGCAGGGCGGCGACCAGCAACAAGATGGTGGTCAGCATCCAGGCGGCCGACAGTCGGCGGCGCAGCCCTTGAGCCAGCAGCAAGCAAAGCACGCCGATCAGGCTGGCACCGAAGTGCGAGGCGTCGACCAGTCGATGCGGGATCAGAAAGCCGATGTGTTCCAGGCGTGTGTCGATTTCCGGGGTGGCACCGGAGAACAACAGCACCACGCCGGACAGAAAGACCAGTACCGCCAGAATCGGCGCGGCCAGGCCGGACGCTACTCTTAAGGACTGACGCGATTGAAACAGGCGCTGACCTTCGTTGATCAGCAGGAGTACGCAGGCCACCAGCAACGGCAGCACCACGTAGATCAGGCGATAGAGCAGCAGCGCGGCAGCGAGTGGCGCAGCGCCGAGTGTGTCGGAGAAGGCGGCCAGCAGAATCGCTTCGAACACCCCGACCCCGCCGGGAACGTGACTGAGCACACCGGCGGCCAGGGCCAGCAGGTACACCAGCAGGAACGCGCCGAAGGGTGGTGCTTCCGGCAGCAGCAGATAAAGCACGGTCGCCGCGGCGGCGACGTCCAGGGCCGTGATGATCAGTTGCAGGAACGTCAGGCGACGGCCCGGCAGGCGCAAGGTGCGGCGTCCGACCTTGACCAGCAGGTTGTCCGGGTAAGGTTGCTCTGGCAGGCGGCGGCGGTAAATCCCGATGGCCAGTACCGTGAACAGCAACAGTACGGCCACGGCAATCGCGCCCAGCAACGTCTCGGACAAGCCCAGGGCGGCAGCGGCGCCAGGCAGGTTGCTGAGGGTGGCGAGGGCGGCCAGAGGGGGCAGGGCGCAGCCGAGCGAGAGGCTGGCGAACAGCGTCATGTGCGCGACTTCAGAAGCGCCCAGGCCATGACGTGCATATAAACGGTAGCGAACCGAGCCCCCCGACAGCATCGAAAGGCCAATGGCATTGCCGATGGCGAATGCGGTGAACCCACCCAGAGCCAGGATTCGCGGCGCCAGTGTCACGCCTGCGTAGCGGCTGGCCGACCATTCGTAGCCCAGCAGGATAATGAAACCGACCACGGTCGCGCCCAGCGCGCCCAATAATGCCGGTTTCGGAACGTCGAGAATCGAGTCGTGCAGAGCGTACAGATCGAGTTCGCTCAGCAGGTGGCGACAGGCAATCAGCGCGATAGCGAACAACAGCAAAGTGACTGCCAGGCCGATGGGCTGGCGGTATTTGCTGATTCGATCAAGCAAGCGCAGACGCTCGGCCTTGATCGGTTGTGTCGCTGTGACGGTGTCTTGTGGATCAGACGAGTTGGCGCGCATCAATCACCTCTTGGATTGTGCGCGACAGGATGGGGGTATCCAGCCAAGTTACCAATCCCTGTAGAAAAAAATAATTACAAATTTTAACGCCTCTCACCGGGTATCGGCGATGGGTGCGTCATCAGTCGTAGAGGGTTCTGTCTGTGGCTCAGCATCGTCTGGGCTCGGAGCATGGGTGATCCCGAGCGGCTCGCTACACAGTGGCAGATCATTGTTGCGAAAGGACTTTTTCAACAGATACAAAAAAGGCCACTCTTTCGAGTAGCCTTTTTTGATGTTTGGTTGCGGGAGCCGGATTTGAACCGACGACCTTCGGGTTATGAGCCCGACGAGCTACCAGACTGCTCCATCCCGCGTCTGTGTGGCGGCATTCTACAGGCGAACGCCGGAGTGTCAACCGTTAATCCAGTATAGGGTCAAATAAGCGTAAATGAGTGGCGAACGGTCGTGGGGGAGACTTAAGTTTCGGAATCAGAACGATTTCTCGTTTCTGCGCCGTCAGACGTAACCCGCTCGTATCTATGCTCATATTTACAAAAGAGACGCGCACAAAAAAGGCCACTCTTTCGAGTAGCCTTTCTTGATGTTTGGTTGCGGGAGCCGGATTTGAACCGACGACCTTCGGGTTATGAGCCCGACGAGCTACCAGACTGCTCCATCCCGCGTCTGTGTGGCGGCATTCTACAGGTGAACGCCGGAGTGTCTACCGTTAATCCTGAATAGGGTCAAATAAGCGTAAATGAGCGGCGAACGGTAGTGGGGGAGACTTAAGTTTCTGAATCAGAACGATTTCTCAATCCTGCATGTCAGCCGTTACCCGCTCTTTCTATCTCGTGTTTACAAAAGAGACGCGCACAAAAAAGGCCACTCTTTCGAGTAGCCTTTTTTGATGTTTGGTTGCGGGAGCCGGATTTGAACCGACGACCTTCGGGTTATGAGCCCGACGAGCTACCAGACTGCTCCATCCCGCGTCTGTGTGTCGGCATTCTACAGAGGATCGGCGGGCTGTCAACCTTCAACCCAGAGAAAACCTCTTCCCGTTCAATCGCTTAGCTTTAAAACAGGGCAGGGTGGATGGCTGTAAGGTCGGTGTGGCAAGGCTTTCAGCTCTATCGGGTGAAGCTTTTCGATTGAAAAAATAAATTCATCTGGCACTTTTCCTACGGGTGGAAAAGAACATTCAGACCACTGGTGCTATATACAGGTGTCAGTGAGATACTGCCGATCTGACTCGCCAGTACGCCATTTCTTCACCATGAACACTGCTTTTATATGACGCAGCGAAAAATCATCCACGTCGATTGTGACTGCTTCTACGCTGCCATCGAGATGCGTGACGACCCGCGCCTGGCCGGTAAACCCTTGGCAGTGGGTGGTTCGGCGGATCGGCGTGGCGTGATCGCTACCTGCAATTATGAAGCGCGGGCTTATGGGGTGCGCTCGGCCATGTCTTCCGGGCATGCCTTGAAGCTGTGCCCGGACCTGACCATCGTCAAGCCGCGCATGGAGGCCTATAGAGAAGCGTCTAAGGAAATTCACACGATCTTTCGCGATTACACCGATTTGATCGAGCCGCTTTCGCTGGATGAGGCCTACCTCGACGTGTCGGACAGTGCGCATTTCGGTGGCAGCGCCACGCGGATCGCCCAAGACATTCGCCGTCGCGTCTCTAATCAGCTGCACATCACTGTTTCGGCTGGCGTTGCACCGAACAAGTTTCTGGCCAAGATCGCCAGCGACTGGAAGAAGCCCAACGGCTTGTTCGTCATTACGCCGGATCAGGTCGAGGATTTTGTCAGTGGTTTGCCGGTGAGCAAGTTGCACGGCGTTGGCAAAGTGACCGCGGACAAATTAGGCAGGCTTGGCATCGTCGATTGTTCGCATCTGCGTGAATGGGACAAGTTGGCGCTTGTGCGCGAATTCGGCAGCTTCGGCGAGCGACTCTGGAGCCTGGCCCGTGGGATTGATGACCGGTTGGTGCACAACGACAGTCGTCGGCAGTCGATCAGTGTCGAAAACACCTACGACGTGGATCTGCCGGACCTGGTGAGCTGCCTCGATAAATTACCCGAGTTACTGGAAACCCTGGCCGGCCGCATGGCGCGAATCGACAGCAGCTATCGACCGGGCAAGCCGTTTGTCAAAGTGAAATTCCATGACTTCACCCAGACCACTCTGGAGCAGGCCGGGGCAGGGCGGGATTTGGGGAGCTATCAGTTGTTGCTGACCCAGGCGTTCAATCGCGGCGGGAAACCGGTGCGGTTGCTGGGGATTGGAGTGCGGCTGGAGGATTTGCGGGGCGGGTTTGAGCAGATGGAGTTGTTTGAACGGTAGTTCAGTGGTGAATGTTCCGGCCTCTTCGCGAGCAAGCCCGCTCCCACAGTTGACCGAGTTGTTCAGGCGAACGCGGTCTAATGTGGGAGCGGGCTTGCTCGCGAAGCTTTTAGCTTTTAGCTTTAATTCGGTCCCGGATCCGCTACCAGTCGCCCGGCATCCTTGGTCAATGACTTGAGGAATTCGGTCTGCAACTCAGGATCGTTGCGCGTCAGTTCGATCAGGCTTTGTTCCAGCTCGGTGGCTTCTTCTTCCAGACCCAGTTCCGACAAGCGTTTGACCCGGTGTACCCACTGGCTCACTTCGTCGTCCTCGAGGTCGTCGTAAATCAGCCCGTGAGCTTCGAGCAGCTTGCCACGCAAGGAACTACTGACCGCCAGGGACGAATTAGTGTGCACGTCGTCCTGAGTATCCTGGACACTTATCAGCAGCCGGCTCAGATGATTGATGTCATGTTCGGCGAACGGGCTGTCCAGCAGGTTCACGCGCAATACACCGTTTTTGTCGGTGCTCAGCTCGAACGTTTCCTTGCCGGCCTTGACCTCAACCGGACGCTCGCTCCATGGCAGGCTCGAGTATTCGGTGCGCTTGTCGAGCTGGATCTCGTCGATTCCCGCCAGGTTCTGCTGCGCGCGACCATGAGACTGCACGTTCATGAACGGGTTGAGCCCGGCAAAACCATAGCTCAACCAATCTTTCGTCACGCTGTCCGGCAGGTTGCCGAGAGCGAACACGTTGACCACGTTCGCACCGACACCGGCCACCACGGCCACCGCACCCAGCGGGATCTCGTAAGCCTCCCGCCAGGGTTGGTAAGGCGTGTAGCGGTCGTAGTGGCGTGTGACTTCGAATTCGGTGACTTCGAAAGTCTTCTGCTCGTGGATCTTCACCCGACGTTGCGGCAGCTCAAGCACCTTTGGCTCGCCGACATCAATCTGCAGGCTGTGATCAAGCAATTTACGCTCGACACGTTCCTCGTGCTCGCTGCGTTGTGACATGTGATTGGCACAGCCGCTGACCAGCAGGGTGCCGCACAGGGCGGCACCACCGAGGCCTAAGGTGTTTCGCTTGAACATGACTTCTCTATCTGGTGTCAGCGGCGGATACGGGACTGAAGGAAGGACAGCACGTCTGCGACCGGCAGCGCGTGTGCTTCGGGCTCGGTGCGGCTCTTGTATTCCAGATTGCCTTCGGCGAGGCCGCGGTCACTGACCACGATCCGGTGAGGAATGCCGATCAGCTCCATGTCCGCGAACTTGATGCCCGGGCTGGTTTTCTTGTCGCGGTCGTCCAGCAGTACTTCGAAGCCGGCGGCAGTCAATTCTGCATACAGCTTGTCGGTGGCTTCGCGAACCTGTTCGGTTTCGTAGCGCAGCGGTACCAGAGCGATCTGGAACGGGGCCAGCGTGTCGCTCCAGATGATCCCGTTGGCGTCGTTGTTCTGCTCGATGGCTGCAGCCACCACGCGGGAAACGCCGATGCCGTAGCAACCCATTTCCAGGGTGACTGGCTTGCCATTCTCGCCCAGCACTTCGCACTTCATCGCTTTGCTGTACTTGTTGCCCAGCTGGAAGATGTGCCCGACTTCGATGCCACGCTTGATTTCCAGGGTGCCCTTGCCATCCGGGCTCGGGTCGCCGGCGACCACGTTACGCAGGTCGGCAACGGTCGGAACCGGCAGATCGCGCTCCCAGTTCACGCCGAAATAGTGTTTGTCATCGATGTTGGCACCGATGCCGAAGTCGCTCATCAGCTCGACGGAACGGTCGATGATGATTGGCAGTGGCAGGTTCAGCGGGCCGAGGGAGCCGGCGCCGGCGCCAATGGCGTCGCGCAGTTCGGCTTCGGAGGCCATGACCAGCGGGCTGGCAACGCCAGGCTGGTTGCCGGCCTTGATTTCGTTCAGCTCGTGGTCGCCACGGATGATCAGGGCAATCAGCTTGCCTTTCTCTTCTGCGTGAACCACCAGGGTCTTGATGGTCTTTTCAATCGGCAGGTTGAAGCCTTCGACCAGTTGCGCGATGGTCTTGGCGTTCGGCGTGTCGACCAGACGCAGCTCTTCGGCAGGCGCGGCGCGGGAGGTCTCGCGTGGCACGGCTTCGGCTTTCTCGATGTTCGCCGCGTAGTCGGAACCGTTGCTGAAGACGATATCGTCTTCGCCGGATTCGGCCAGCACGTGGAACTCGTGGGAGCCGGCACCACCGATCGAGCCGTTGTCGGCTTCAACCGGGCGGAATTTCAGGCCCAGACGGGTGAACACGTTGCAATACGCCTGGTGCATGCGGTCATAGGTGACCTGCAGCGATGCCTGGTCAGCGTGGAAGGAGTAGGCGTCCTTCATGATGAATTCGCGACCGCGCATCAAACCGAAGCGTGGACGGATTTCGTCACGGAATTTGGTCTGGATCTGGTACAGGTTGATCGGCAGCTGTTTGTAGCTGCTCAACTCGTTGCGCATCAGGTCAGTGATGACTTCTTCGTGGGTCGGGCCGGCGCAGAAATCGCGACCGTGGCGATCCTTGAAGCGCAACAATTCAGGGCCGTATTCTTCCCAGCGACCGGATTCCTGCCACAGCTCAGCCGGTTGGGTGCTCGGCATCAACACTTCGAGAGAGCCCGCGGCGTTCATTTCTTCACGAACGATGGCTTCGACCTTGCGCATCACTCGCAAGCCCATCGGCAGCCAGGTGTACAGGCCCGAGGCGAGTTTGCGGATCATGCCCGCGCGCAGCATCAGCTGATGGCTGATCACGACCGCGTCGGAAGGCGTTTCTTTCTGTGTGGCGAGCAAAAATTGACTGGTGCGCATGGTTGGCCGTTGTCGGTTGCTGATGACGAGAAATGACGGAGCATTGTACGGGCGAGATCTGCTGGCGTACAGGCGTGCGGTCGGCGGGGTGTGGCGGGAGGGCGGGAATCCCCGCGCCCTCGGCTCTGCTTCCTGGTGAAGAACCTACGATTCTTCCGCGACCTGGGTCGGAACCGGTTCTGGTGTCGGCGTTGGCGTCGGGCCTTCGCGGCGGCTCTCCTGGAACCAGTGCAACGCGATCAACAGTAGCGTCGGTACGCCCAGCAGGGCGGTGATGAGGAAGAAGTTGTGATAACCGAATTTCTCCACCATGACCCCCGAGTAGCCGCCGATCAGGCGTGGCAGCAAGAGCATGATCGAGCTGAGCAGGGCGTACTGGGTCGCGGAGAACTTCAAGTTGGTCAGGCTCGACAGGTAGGCGACAAACGCCGAGGTCGCCAGGCCCGAACTGAAGTTATCCAGGGAAATGGTGAGGATCAGCATGTTCAGGTTGGCGCCCATGTCGGCGAGCATCAGGAACAGCAGGTTGGTGCCGGCTGATGCAATGCCGCCGATGAGCAGAATCGGCAAGATGCCGAAGCGCACAATCAGCAGGCCGCCCATGCCGGCGCCGACCAGGGTCATGATCAGGCCAAAGATCTTGCTGACGCTGGCAATCTGATCCTTGGTGAAGCCTTGGTCGATGTAGAACACGTTGGCCATCACACCCATGACCGTATCGGACATCCGATAGGTGGCGATCAGCCCAAGCAGCAGGAACGCTTGCCAGCGGTAGCGCAGAATGAAGTCGTTGATCGGCGTCAGCACCGGCGCCAGGCCACGGCGGCCAATGGCCGACAGGCACATGGCAGTGAGCGTGGTGTAGAGGATCGCTCGCAGGAACGCGCGGTCTTCTAGCAGCAGGTCGAGCACGCTCGCGCCTTCGAACAGCACGCTGGCGAAATCGGTGTTGTACAGCTGAGTGAACATGGCTGGCACGGAAACCAGCAGCACGATCAGCACAAACACCGATGCCAGTTGGTGCACAAAGCTGTAGCGCCCGGCCTGAAGCTGCGTGCGCAGCGGCACCGGCGGTTCGCGCATGAAAAAGGAAGTCAGCAGCGCCGGAACCATCAAGGCACCAAACAGGATGTAGGTGCCGGCCCATGCCGAATGCTTATAGTTGAAACCGGTCGAGCCGAAGCCCTCAGCGAAGAACAGGGCGCCGGCGGTGGCCAGCAGTGCGGCGATCCGATAACCGGACATGTAACTGGCGGCGAGCGCGGCCTGGCGGGTGTCGTCGGCGATTTCCAGGCGATAGGCGTCAACTGCAATGTCTTGCGTCGCCGAGGCGAAAGCAACGACCACGGCAATAGCGATCAGCCAGGACAAATGCTTTTGCGGGTCGCAGAAACCCATCCCGATCAGGCCGAGGATGACCAGTGCCTGGGAAAGCACAAGCCAGGAACGTCGGCGACCGAGCTTGCCGAGAAAAGGCAGGCGCCATTGGTCGAGCAGCGGTGACCAGACCCATTTAAAGGCGTAGGCCAGGCCGATCAGGCTTGCATAGCCAATGGTTTCGCGAGCCACGCCGGCTTCGCGTAGCCAGACCGAAAGTGTCGAAAACACCAGCATGTAGGGCAGGCCGGCGGCGAAACCAAGCAGCAACAGTACAAGCGTCGAGGGGCTGGCATAGGCGGCGAGCGCGGCGCGCCAGGTTTTACGGGGCATGGGCTGGAGTCTGCCTCAAGAAATACGGAAACAAAGCGCGCACTCTAACCGCTGTGCTCTACCGGGCGCCAGCCATGGCGCTGAATATCAACACGATTGTTCAGGATACTGATGCCCTCCATGCGCAAACGCGCGCGTTGTTCATCCCCCGAAGGGCTGCCTGCAGGCAGGCTGATACGCCCGCCGGCGCCGAGCACGCGGTGCCAGGGTAATTTGCTGTCGCCCGGCAGTTGGCTCAGTGTCCGCCCGACGAAGCGGGCGGCGCGACCCAGTCCCGCCAACTCGGCGAGCTGACCGTAACTCACGACTTTGCCCTCCGGGACTTGCGCCAGTGTCAGGTACAGCGCCGTGCGTCGGATTTGCGCCGGACTATCGGTTTCAGTGGTTGAGTCGGTCACGTCGGCAGTTCCTGAAAAAGTTCGCCTTACCGTCTGTAGAGTAAATCCTGGATCGCCTATTGAGAAATGAACTCAATAGAAATAGTCGGGTCAGTCCTTGTTAGGGCCTTATTCGTATGGATAATGCCGACTTTTTTTCGCAAGCTTGAGCCTGTATTTGCTTATGTTGTCCAGAACCCTGCTGTGCCTCGCTGTCGTCAGTGCCTCCACGCCCTTGCTCGCCGATACTGTCTGGTTGAAGAACGGTGACAAGCTGAGCGGCAAGATCACCGTTTTCGATGGCGGCAAGCTGTTGATCCAGACCGAATACGCCGGTGCCGTCCCGATCGACTGGAAGCAGGTCAAAACCCTGGAAAGCGATCAGCAGTTGCTGGTCAAGCAGGATGCCTACACCGGCGAAAAGGCCAAGGCACTGCATGCGGCAGAAGACGGCAAGGTCACCCTGGCCAATGGCGACGGTCCCAAGACCGTCGAACTGGCCAGCATTCAGCAGATCCTCAAGCCCAAGCCGGTGGTGGAGGATTTGGTGTGGAAGGGTAATGTCGATGCAGCGCTGGATTATCAGCGGGCCGAGAAAGACACCGACGATTACGATATCGATTTCAAGACCACTGCGCGTCATGGCAGATGGCGACACACCGCAGAAGGCGAGTACAACCGCGAATTTCAGGATGACGTGGTCACTACCGACAACTGGCGGGGCGAATACTCGCTCGACCGCTTCCTGACCGAAAAATGGTTCTGGCAAGGGCGCGCGGTCTATAAGCGCGACAAGGTCGAAGAGCTGTCCCGCCAGCGCACCGTCGGTACCGGTCCGGGTTACCAGTTCTGGGATGACGAGCTGGGCGCATTTTCGCTGGGCTCGCTGGTCAACCGCACGGACTATGAGTTCGCTGACGGTGGCAAAGAAAACTTCTATTCCCTGGCGATGAAGTGGGATTACAACCGCTACCTGATTGGTAAGAAGGTGGAGTTCTTCACGAACGGCGAAGTGGGCAAGCCGTTGTCGGGCGTGGCGGATTACGCGCTCGATGCCGAAATGGGCTTGCGCTACAAGGTGACCGAGTGGGCGTCGCTTAACCTGAAGGCCGAACGAGACATCATCAGCGGCACCGACGATGCTGATTTGGACAAGACGCGCTACACCGCAGGGTTTGGCGTGGCTTGGTAAGACGCAAAAAATCGCAGCCATGGGCTGCGATTTTTTTTTTTGCCTGCAAAACAGACAGGCACAAAAAAGCCCCGCTTTTGAGGGCGGGGCTTTTTACTAAAGCAAGTACAAGTTAGATAACTTGAACTTCTTCAGCTTGCATGCCTTTCTGACCGCGGGTAGCGATGAAAGAAACCTGTTGGCCTTCTTTCAGGCTTTTGAAGCCGTCGGATTGGATAGCTTTGAAGTGAACGAACAGGTCGTCACCGGATTGTGGAGTGATGAAGCCGAAGCCTTTTTCATCGTTGAACCACTTAACGGTACCAGTTTGGCGATTAGACATGGTGTAACTCCTTGAACAAAGATAACTGCGACGCAGGAAGAACCCTGGCCGAGACTGAGTGCAAAGAGCAGGAAAAATTCTTGTAGATGGTTGGATCGAAATTCAACATATCGTGTAGAGATTCTCAGTGACACAAGCAGCACAGTGGCGCCACCTTAACCCTTTTTCCGGAACGTGCCAATGCTTGCGACGAAGGTTTCTCTGTTTTCATGACTGACGGTCCGCCGGTTTACCCGCAAGAGCCGGAAATTACGGGGGATCGGCAAGATTTGTGACCCGGACTTTGAACCCGAAGCGCGCGCCCGGTAAGATGCCGGACAGATTTTTTCCACCTCGCTATTCAGGACACCCGCCATGAGCATCAAATCGGACAAGTGGATTCGCCGCATGGCGCAAGAGCACGGCATGATCGAGCCCTTCGTAGAGCGCCAGGTGCGCGGCAGCGACGATAGCCGTGTGATCTCCTACGGCGTGTCAAGCTACGGCTACGATGTGCGTTGCACAAATCATTTCAAGGTGTTCACCAACATCAATTCGGCTATCGTCGACCCGAAAAACTTCGATGCCGGCAGCTTCGTCGACATCCACAGCGACGTGTGCATCATTCCGCCGAACTCCTTCGCCCTGGCCAGCACCGTCGAATATTTCCGCATTCCGCGTAATGTATTGACCATTTGCCTGGGTAAAAGCACCTATGCGCGCTGCGGTATCATCGTCAACGTCACGCCGCTTGAGCCTGAGTGGGAGGGTCATGTGACCCTGGAGTTCTCTAACACCACCAATCTGCCGGCGAAAATCTACGCGAACGAAGGCGTGGCACAGATGCTGTTCCTTGAATCCGACGAAGAGTGCGAAGTGTCCTACAAGGACCGTGGCGGCAAGTATCAGGGCCAGCGCGGCGTTACCCTGCCACGCACCTGATCCGTTCGTCAG
Organism: Pseudomonas sp. Irchel s3h14; assembly: GCF_900187425.1. GTDB lineage: Bacteria > Pseudomonadota > Gammaproteobacteria > Pseudomonadales > Pseudomonadaceae > Aquipseudomonas. Next base: position 427,959 of record NZ_FYDJ01000003.1, on the reverse strand, counting down.
GCAAGTCGTGGGAATTCTTGAGCGGGTGGACACTCTATTGGGTGTACTGCCCGGTTCGCGCAATGCGGACGGGCCATCGCTCAGGAGTGCCCTATGAAGATCGATCCGCGAATAAGTGCCGAACTGGCAAGGCTTGAGCCCAATCAGGTTGGCGTTTTGGCCTGGTCCTTGTTGGCACATCCACCTATCAACATGGCAGGGGGCATCCCCGGTCAGCCTGATCCCGATACCCCCAACGAACAGCCCACCGAGCCTGGTGAGCCCACCTTGCCGGACGAGCCGCCTCCAGCGCCCGTTGTTTGATCGCCGCCTGCGAAAAACGAATGGCGTGTAGGAGCGAAGCTTGCTCGCGAAGGCGGTGTGTCAGGCACGATAATGTCGGCTGACACACCGCCTTCGCGAGCAAGCTTCGCTCCTACAGGGTTTTAGGTTTACTTGAGGTTACCGCTCAGGAACTGCTTCAACCGCTCACTCTTCGGATTGCCCAGCACATCCTCTGGCGCGCCTTCTTCCTCGACCAACCCCTGGTGCAGAAACAACACCTGGCTCGATACTTTGCGGGCGAAGCTCATTTCGTGGGTCACCATGATCATGGTCCGGCCTTCTTCAGCGAGGCCCTGAATCACGCGCAGTACTTCGCCCACCAGTTCCGGGTCGAGCGCTGAGGTCGGTTCGTCGAACAGCATGACTTCCGGTTCCATCGCGAGTGCCCGGGCGATCGCCACGCGTTGCTGTTGACCTCCGGAAAGAAACGCCGGGTATTGATCCGCCACGCGCGAGGCCAGGCCCACCTTGTCGAGATAGCGCCGGGCACGGTCTTCGGCTTCCTGCTTGCTGCACCCCAGCACCCGACGCGGGGCCATGGTGATGTTTTCCAGCACCGTCATGTGGCTCCACAGGTTGAAGTGCTGGAACACCATCGCCAGGCGGGTGCGGATCCGTTGCAGTTCATCGGCGTCAGCCACGTGCATGCCGTGGCGATCCTTGATCATGCGGATGTTCTGGCCGTCCAGGCTCATGGCGCCGTCGTTGGGTTGTTCGAGAAAGTTGATGCAGCGCAGGAAGGTACTTTTGCCCGAGCCGCTGGCGCCGATCAGGCTAATGACGTCGCCGGTGTTGGCCTTGAGCGAAACGCCTTTGAGTACTTGATGTTCGCCATAGCTTTTGTGCAGGCCTTCAATGGTCAGTTTGTACATGGGGCATGCATCCTCAAGGCGAAAGTAGGTAGCCGCTGCGATAGGCTTCGGTGCCCGCAATATGGGCGATCACCATGCCGGCAGTGGCCATGCGCCGTAGCGAACGGGCGTACATCAACCCGGCAACGGTGCAATGAACGGGGGTGACGCGGTCAAAGATCGGGTCGATGATTTCAGCGATCAGTTGCCCGGCTTCGAGGTATTCCCCTGGTAGCGCGATGAATACCAGCAGTCCGCCGACCGGTGTTGCCACCGGTTCAACGCCGGCCAGCGGTGTGGCCGGGTAGGGCAGCTCGGGTAGCGACGTGGGTTCGCCGGCAATGGCGCCGAAGTGAATCAGGTAATCGATCAGCGCCTGGCAATCGAGGCTCGCCAAGGGGTGATTGACGTCGCCCTGACCGCGCAACTCGACGGTGACCGAGAAACTGCCTAGCGGAATATCGAAGTGTTCGCCGAAGCGTTCCTTCAACTGCCACCAGAGCAGGGTGAAGCATTCATCGAACGACTGACCGCCGGAATCGGTGGCCAGCAGGCTGGCTTCGGCACCGATGTACCGGGCCAGCGGCTCGACCTGCGGCCACGCCTCGGGCGTGGTGTAAAGGTGGGCGACCGCTTCGAAATCGCAATGCAGGTCCAGCACCATGTCGGCATCGCAGGCCAGCCGTTGCAGAGCCAGGCGCTGGGATTGCAGTTGCGTGCTGGCAGTCTGTTGGGCGAGGGCATTGCGCAGGCTGCTGCGAATTAGTTCGAGGTTGTGCTGCGGATCGTCGCCGAGCAGGCCTTCGATCTCGTTGCCAACGGCTTCGCTCAGATCGACGAACCAGCGGTTAAAGTTTTGCCCACTTTCGAGGTCGTAACGGCCCAGTGGCACATCCATCAGCACTTGTTCGAGGCCTACCGGGTTGGCCACCGGCACCAGCACGATTTCGCTGCGCAGACGGCCAGCGGCTTCGAGTTCCGCCAGACGCTGCTTGAGGTGCCAGGCAACCAGCATGCCCGGCATTTCGTCGGCGTGCAGGGACGACTGGATGTAAATCTTGCCTTTGGCCGCTGATGGGCCGAAGTGAAAGCTGTGAATCTGTCGAGCGGTCCCCGGCAGCGGGGCCAGCAGGTCATGAATCTGGTGGCGCATGTCTCTTTATTCCTAAAGCGGGTCCTAGTGGGTCGGCCCGAGGAAGGCCAGCCATCGGCGTTCGGCGAGGCGGAACAGGCCGACCAGCGCAAAGGTAACGGTCAGGTAGATCAGCGCAGCGATGCCGAACGACTGGAAGGTCAGGAAGGTCGCCGAGTTGGCGTCCCGCGCGACTTTCAATACGTCCGGGATGGTCGCGGTGAAGGCCACGGTGGTTGAGTGCAGCATCAAAATCACTTCGTTGCTGTAATAAGGCAACGAACGACGCAGGGCCGAAGGCATGATCACGTAGGCATACAGCTTCCAGCCTGTCAGACCGTAAGCCTTGGCCGCTTCGACTTCACCATGCGCCATGCTGCGAATCGCCCCGGCGAAAATCTCCGTGGTGTAGGCGCAGGTATTCAGGGCGAAGGCCAGGATCGTGCAGTTCATCGCATCGCGAAAGAACGCATCCAGTACGGGTTGGGCGCGCACGGCGGCCAGACTGTAAATCCCGGTGTAGCAGATCAGCAACTGAATATAGAGAGGCGTACCCCTGAACAGATAGGTGAAGAACTGAACCGGCCAGCGGATGTAGAAGTGCGGCGAAACCCGGGCGATGGACAGCGGGATCGACACCACGAAACCGATGAAGATCGATGCGCTGAGCAGCCACATGGTCATGGCCAGGCCGGTGATGTTGTAGCCGTCGGTATAAAGGAAAGGTCTCCAGTATTCCTGCAAGAGCTCGATCATCGTACGGCCTCCCGGGAACCGGCGGCATAGCGGCGTTCGAGCCAGCGCAGGACGAAGTTGGAGGCGCTGGTGATCAGCAGGTAAATCAGCGCTGCAAGCACCAGGAAGTAGAACAGCTGATAAGTGCTTTTACCGGCATCCTGCGCCGCCTTGACCAGGTCGGCGAGGCCGATGATCGAGACCAGTGCGGTGGCCTTGAGCATCACCATCCAGTTGTTACCGATACCCGGCAGGGCAAAACGCATCATCTGCGGGAACACCACGATCCAGAAACGCTGGCCGCGCTTGAGGCCATACGCGGTCGCCGCTTCGACCTGGCCCCGTGGCACCGAGAGAATCGCGCCACGGAAGGTTTCGGTGAAATACGCGCCATAAATGAAGCCCAGGGTGATGACCCCGGCGCTGAACGGGTTGATCTCGATGTATTCCCATTCCATGAAGTCGGTAAACGACGTCAGCCAGGTCTGCAGGCTGTAGAAGATCAACAGCATCAGCACCAGGTCCGGCACACCGCGAATCAGCGTGGTGTAGAGCTGGGCCGGTATTCGCACCAGTTTGACTTTTGACAGCTTGGCACTGGCGCCGAGCAGCCCGAGCAATACGGCCACCAACAGCGACAACACCGACAATTTGATGGTCATCCAGGTGCCTTCCATCAGCAACGGACCGAAGCCCTGGAGGCTGAAGGCTGAGAGCCCCAGGTTTTGTAATAGGTTTTCGAACATAAATCAGCAACCTGATCGGATGAAAAAAGCGCCCATCGCAAGATGGGCGCCGGGCATTATTTGCCGCTGTACAGATTCAGATCGCCAAAGTGTTTCTTCTGAATGGTGGCGTAGGTGCCATCGTCGTGTAACGCTTTGATACCTTTATTCAAAAGGTCTTTGAGGTCTTTGTTACCTTTAGAGATACCGATAGCTGTTTTGGCTGGCAGCAATTCACTGTCCACCGGCTTGCTGACTTCGTAGCCCTCGCCTTTTGGCGACTTCAAAAAGCCCAGTTCGGCTTGCAGCATGTCCTGAATCGCCGCGTCGAGGCGACCGGAAGTCAGGTCGGAATACACCTGATCCTGGTTCTGATAGGCCTGGGTTTTCACGCCAGCCTTGTCCAGAACGGCTTTGGCATAGGCTTCCTGAATGGTGCCTTGCTCGTAGCCGACGGTCTTGCCCTTCAGCGAAGCGACGTCTTCGGTCAGGCCGGAACCTTTCTTGAATACGTAGGCGGTTGGGCCGGAGAACAGCTCGTCAGAGAAGTCGATGACTTTTTCGCGGGCCGGGGTGACGGTCATCGAAGAGATCACACCGTCGAATTTATTGGCCTTCAGGCCCGGAATCATGCCGTCGAAATCGCTTTCGACCCATTTGCACTTGACCTTCAGCTCGGCGCAGATCGCGTTACCCAGATCGATGTCGAAGCCTACCAGGCTACCGTCAGCCGCTTTTGACTCAAACGGAGCGTAGGAAGGATCAACGCCAAAACGCAATTCCTTGTATTCCTTGGCCAGCGCGGAACCGGCTGCCATGCACAACGCCAGTGCAGAAAGGGTCAGCAATGCTTTTTTCATTATTCAATCCCTAAAAACCAATATGAGCGCTTGTGGCGCAGAATTATTGTTACTGGAAAGCGTAAGACCCTATGAAAGTAGCAATTTCCGAACCAGAGTCCCGAACAAGTGTTTTAAAAGGTGATTCAAGAAATGGCAAGGAGGGATTTGTGCACGAAAACGGGCGCCGGAAAACAGCTGCACCGATAAGGGGCGTAACTGATCGTTCCCACGCTCTGCGTGGGAATGCCTCCATGGACGCTCTGCGTCCAATCTGGGACGCGGAGCGTCCCGGGCTGCGTTACCACGCGGAGCGTGGGAACGATCTGGAAGGGTTCTAACTGATCGTCAGCCGAGTAAATCCTGCAACGTTCCTAAATTGTCCGCTTCCTCAACCGACTTATCCTGCCGCCAGCGCAGCATCCTCGGAAACCGCACCGCAATCCCGCTCTTGTGTCGTTTGGACAGAGCGATACCTTCAAATCCCAGTTCAAACACCAGACTCGGCGTCACACTGCTCACCGGCCCGAATGTCTCTACGGTGGTCTTGCGCACGATGCTGTCGACCTGGCGCATTTCTTCGTCGGTCAGCCCCGAATAAGCCTTGGCGAACGGCACCAGTGCGCGTTCGCTCGCGTCAGGCGGCCCGTCCCACACGGCGAAGGTGAAATCGCTGTAGAGACTGGCGCGACGACCATGGCCGCGTTGCGCATAAATCAGCACCGCGTCAACGCTGAACGGGTCGACTTTCCATTTCCACCAGACGCCCATGTCCTTGGTCCGCCCGACGCCATACAGCGCATCCCAGGCCTTGAGCATCATGCCTTCGACACCGAGCTTGCGGGAGGCTTGCCGTTGTCGGGCGAGGTCGAACCAGTCTTCGCCGGTGAGCACCGGTGAGATGAGTAATACCGGGTTGTTGCAGCGGGTGACGACGTGCTCCAGTTGAGTGCGACGCCTGGACTGAGGCTGATTACGCCAGTCTTCACCCTGCCATTCCAGCAGGTCGTAGGCGAGGATCACCACCGGCACTTCTTCGAGGATTTTTTTGTCCAGGGTTTTACGGCCGATCCGCTGTTGCAGCAGCGCGAAAGGCTTTACCGCGAGTGAAGCCGGGGGATGAGGGTTGAAGGCATCCCCGGTGGTGGGTTGTTCGGTTTTCCAGGCAACGATTTCACCGTCGATCACCGTACCCTCGGGCAAGCAGTGAACCAGACTGTCGAGTTCTGGGAAGCGCTCGGTGACCAGCTCTTCACCTCGCGACCAGATCCACAGTCGCCCGTCGCGTTTGACCACCTGGGCGCGAATACCATCCCACTTCCATTCCACTTGCCAATCGCTGGCCGGGCCGAGCAGGGCTTCGAATTGTTCAACGGGTTGTGATAGCGCGTGGGCCAGGAAAAACGGGTAAGGCTGACCGCCCCGTTTGGCATGTTCGTCAGACGATTCGGCGGCGATCAACTTCAAATAACCCAACGCGCTCGGGCGGTTGGACAGGTCGGTGTAACCCACCAGTCGCTGGGCGACGCGTTTGCTGTCGAGCCCGGCCATGGCCGCCAAGGCGCGGGTAACCAGCAACTTGGAGACCCCGACGCGGAAGCTGCCGGTGATCAGTTTGATGCACAGCATCAGGCTCTGGCGGTCCAGTTGCGACCACAGGGCAGGCAGTCGCTCGGCGAGGACTTGCGGGGTTTCACCGCGCAGCGGCAGCAGTTTGTCTTCAATCCACACCGCCAATCCATCGTTGGAGCTGTGAAGCGCCTCGGGCAGCACCAGCGAAATGGTTTCCGCCAGATCGCCGACCGCCTGATAACTCTCTTCGAACAGCCACGGCGCGAGGCCGGAGATCTCCACCGCCAACTCTCGCAGGATGCGCACCGGCACCAGTTGTCGAGGTCGCCCGCAGGACAAAAAGTAAACAGCCCATGCGGCATCTTCCGGCGCGGCCTCGGCGAAGTAGTGTTGCATCGCCGCCAGTTTGGCGTTGCTCGACGTCGTGGCATCGAGTTCGGCATACAAATCGGCGAACGCCTTCATGGCAGCACCTCGGCGCTCTCGGGTTCGACGGCTGCGTTTTCTTCCTCATCGTCGCCGTACTCGGTGCTGAAACTCATGGCATCGAGGCCCTGTTCGCGCAGATGGCGCACCAGTACCCCGACCGAACCGTGGGTCACCCTCACTCGCTCAGCACCGGTCTGTTCGATGGCCCAGAGCAGGCCGGGCCAGTCGGCGTGGTCAGACAGTACGAAGCCACGATCCACTCCACGTCGCCGCCGCGTGCCACGCAAACGCTTGCCACCACTGATTGATCTCGGCGAAGACGTGCGCCTGGGGTTGCCAGCGATAAATCGGCAGGCCGAAGGTCGATTCAGTGATGAAGGTATCGCAGCGCACCGGTTCGAATGGCGCGCAGGTGCCGTCGGGCTCGATCTTGTAGTCGCCCGAGGCGACCCAGACTTCGCCGCCGTATTCCAGACGCACCTGTGCCGAGCCGAGGACATTGCCGGCGGGGGTGAAAACTCAAGGTGACGCCATGACCTTCAGGACGCGCGATAACAAGATCCATGTTGTTACCAAAATGGAGGGACTTGTTTGCTATGAGGTTTGCGCGAGGCTAGAAGTTCTATTAATTTTTCAGGGATTCAGATCGTTCCCACGCTCTGCGTGGTAACGCCTCTAGGGACGCTCCGCGTCCAGTGACGCGGAGCGTCACGGGCTGCATTCCCACGCGGAGCGCGGGAACGATCAGGTGGAGGCGGAATTACTTGCCAGGAGTCAGCGTCAACCGCGTCTTCCCATACACCTTGTCAAAGTTCTGCGGCTGCATTGGCAAACTCATGTATTGCCCCTTCAGCCACGGATCAATGCTGTCGAGGTAGTTCGGACTCGCCGGATTACCGGATTGCCCGGTACCGTTCTGCCCCATCAGCGGTTCGGCCTGGCCGAAGTCGACGATAAAGCGCATGGCCGGTGCCAGGGTGGTGTTGAAATCCTGACCCCAGGCGAATGCAGCTGTATTCAGCGTGGTGTGGTCGCCGCCGGCCGCAAGCGGACCGCGCACCGTCTGGCCACTGGCGTTTTTCCATTCGTAGCGGTGCAGCTTGCCCCACTGCCAGGCTTTGTGATCGCCGCCCAACTGGCTGTCGCCCGCGCTGATCGCGGCTGCCAGGCAGCGAGCGAGAATCGCCGGTTTATCTTCTTTCTGCGGTGTGCGAGCGTCATCCCAGAACGGACTGTCCTCACGCCCCAGCAGGTGATCAGCCTGGGCCGCGTAGGACAACTTGCCGTTGGCGATAAAGGCTTTCCACGCCGGACTGCTTTCCGGGCCCAGTTCGTCGAGGAATATTTGCTGGGTGCTTTGCTGGAGGAACAGCTCATAAATCGCCGCATCGGTCGAGGTCGGGCTGAGTTTTCCGTCGAAGGCCATCAGGCGGGTATACGCCTCGCGAGCCTTGCCGCGATCCGCCACAGGCAATGCTTCAATGGCCTGCTTGAGCGGTTGCGACATGCCCGGTGCTTCGAACATTTTCTTCAGCTTGGCAGCGAAAGTGGTGGTCTGGTCGTATTGCATGGCGATCAGGCTGCGTGTGTCGTGTTTTCCCACTCCCGCCAGTTCGGCCAGGCGTTCGCCACGTTCCGGCGCCGACCATGAATTGGACAACTGCATGCCGTAGCCATGGGGAATGACGCGCTGGTTGGCAGTGCCGAGCCAGCCTTGGGCCGGATCCTGGTCATAGGGATGGAGCATCGGATCGGCGTAACCATCCCAATCGTAACGACCTTCCCAGCCCGGCGACGGCAGCAGGCCTTCGCCTTCGCGACGGTTCGGGAAGCGACCGGTGACTTGCCAGCCGATGTTGCTGGCGTCGGCGAATACCAGGTTCAGCGCGATGGCGCGGATTTCGCGGCTGGCGTCCGAGGCTTTCTCGACGGTCTGGGCGCGGGACAGGTCGAAAAACGCGTCCAGGGTCTTGTCATCGGTGAAGTTCGGCGACTGCAAGGCCAGGCCGAAACCGTTAGCCAGCGTCGTGCCTTGGGCACTGTTAAGCAGCGGGCCATGGCGGGTTTCGTACACCACTTCGCGAATCGGCCGCTGGCCTTTGACGAAGTAGGTTTCGTTTCGCACGATCGCCGGCTGCCATTTGCCGCCCACCTCGTAGGAAAGACTGTTGCCCTGGCGTTTGATTTTTTCCAGGAACAGGTCCTGGTTGTCACCCATGACGGTGGTCATGCTCCAGGCCACTTTGCCGTTGAAACCGCCAAGCACCATCGGCAAACCGGCAATTGTCACACCAGAAGCCTGGTACTTCGGCGCGCGAATCTGCACGTAGCTGAACAACGACGGCACGCCCAGTGGTCCATGGCTGTCGCTGGCCAGCAGGCTTTTGCCGCTGCGGCTGCGTTGCGGGCCGATCGCCCAGTTGTTCGACGAGGTGGCGCCCAGCAGGTTCAGATCGGACAGTTGGCTCGTGGCTTTGCTGATCTCGGCCAGGCCCGGGATTTGCCCGTTGAGCTTGATGCCCTGAAGTTTTTCAGCTTCGGCCAGCGGCAGCTTTTCATCGGGAGCGGACGGGGTCAGCCATGCGAGCTTGTCGGTGCTGACGGTCTGGGCCAGCATCAGCGACGAAATCTCTTCCGGCAGGTTCGCCGATTGGCTGAAGTTCAGCAGGCAGAAAATCAGCGCCGAATCTTCCGGCTTCCAGTATTCAGGCTTGTAGCCGGTGGCCGCGAGGTCCGCCGGCAGTTTGTCGCGATAGCGGAACAGGTAGGCGTTGACGCCGCGGGCATAGACTTCGAAGAAGCGTTTGAGGCGCGGCGAAGACGCCTTGTACAGCTCGCCTGCGCTTTTCTTCAGGTTGACGGCGCGCATGTAGCGGTCAGCGTCCAGCAGGTCCGAACCGGACATCTCCGACAAACGGCCCTGAGCCAACAGGCGCAGAGTGACCATCTGCGTGATGCGGTCGGTGGCGTGGACGTAACCCAGGGTGAACAGCGCGTCGTGGAAGGTGTTGCTTTCGATCAACGGCATGCCCATGGCATTGCGGCGCACCGAAACGTTCTGCGCCAAGCCCTTGAGCGGCTGCACACCGGTGGTTGGCGGGAGGGTGTCCTGGGTGTTCCAGGTCTGACAACCGGTCAGGCTCAAAACACCGGCCACTGCTGCGGCAACGCCGAACCGGGGAAGAAAATGTGTAAGGGCTGGCGAGGCCATGGCAAAGCTCCTGCGGGGGTAGAGGCGCAATAAAGGCGCTACGTTAGTGAGCAGGAGGTGCCCGCGCAAGCGGCGGCGGGGTTATTTCTTCAGTGATCGTTCCCACGCTCTGCGTGGGAATGCCTCAACGGACGCTCTGCGTTCGGCTGTAGATGTGACGCGGAGCGTCACGGGCTGCATTCCCACGCGGAGCGTGGGAACGATCGTAGGAAGGGGTCAGGATTTAGGCGGATTGACCTTGGCCGCGAGGGCATACGCCTTCACCGTCGCCGGACGGCTCTGGATGTGGTTGAACCAGCGCAGCACGTTGGGGAAGTCTTCCAGGTTCTGGTTCTGCCACTTGTGGGAAACGATCCACGGGTAGATTGCCATGTCGGCAATGCTGTATTCGCTGCCGGCGACGAAGTCTTTATCGGCCAGCTGCTTGTCGAGTACCCCGTAGAGGCGGGCGGTCTCGTCGATGTAGCGCTTGATCGCGTAGGGGATTTTCTCCGGCGCGAACCGACTGAAGTGATGATTCTGCCCGGCCATCGGCCCCAGACCGCCCATCTGCCAGAACAACCATTGCAGCGCTTGCTGGCGACCACGCAAGTCTTTGGGCAGGAACTTGCCGGTTTTCTCTGCCAGGTACAACAGAATCGCCCCGGACTCGAACAGTGCCAATGGCTCACCGCCATCGGCCGGTTCGGGATCGACGATGGCCGGAATTTTGTTGTTCGGGGAGATTTTCAGAAATTCGGGTTTGAACTGGTCGTTCTGGCTGATGTTGATCGGGTGAACGTTGTAGGGCAGGCCGGCTTCTTCCAGGAATATCGAGATTTTGTGGCCGTTGGGGGTGGTCCAGTAATACAGGTCGATCATGGAGTACTCCAAATCAAAAGATGTCGTTACTTGCGGACAGCAAACGCCGGCATCAGGTCGTCCTGTTTGCGTTCGATAGCTTGCCTGTAGGAGGAGGTGATGCTGAAGTGTGGGGAATTCAATGACCCCGCATGAGAAAAAACGGCATGGAGCTCAAAACAAACGCGGCGCTGATCATCATCGATCAACAAAAAGGCATCCTGCATCCCAAACTCGGTCGCCGAAATAATCTTCAGGCCGAGCAGCGAATCCTCGATTTGCTAGGGCATTGGCGTCGAACCGGGCGACCGGTCATTCATGTACAGCACCTGTCCCGTTCTCCCGACTCAGTGTTCTGGCCGCAGCAATCGGGGGTGGACTTTCAGGAGCGGTTTCTGCCACAGACCGGTGAGCAGCTTATTCAAAAGCAGGTGCCGGATGCGTTTTGTGCGACGGGGCTGGAAGCGAGTTTGCGAGAGGCAGGGATCGATCAGTTGGTCATTGTCGGCGTAGCGACCAACAACTCGATGGAATCCACGGCGCGAACGGCCGGGAATCTGGGGTTTGAAACGTGGGTGGCGGAGGATGCGTGCTTTACGTTCGACAAGGCCGATTATTTTGGCAACGCCCATTCAGCTGAAGAAGTGCATGCGATGTCGTTGGGCAATCTGCATGGGGAATATGCGACGGTCGTCAGCACCGCACAGATTTTGTAGGAGCAAGGCTTGCCCGCGATGAACGATGATGCGGTCCATCTGATACACCGCGGCGACCCAATCGCGGGCAAGCCATGCTCCTACAGGGATCTGCTACGCAACAAATTGCGATAGCGATTCAACAGGCGAAGAACATCTCCACCCGAAGCATCAAGCGCCGTGGCACTTCTTGAATTTCTTGCCGTTGCCGCATGGGCAAGGGTCGTTGCGGCCGACGTCTTTCAGGGCGTTGCGCACCGGTTCCTGGTGGGCGTGGCCGCAGTTCGGGCCGTGGACATGGCCATGGTCGTGATCATGGTGGTCGTGATGGTCATGATCGTGGTTGCAGTCAGGGCCATGGACATGGGGTTGCTGGGTCATCGGTTTTGCTCCGGAATTAAATCGGCGGCGATTATCACGCCATTGCGCGCCAGGTGCACGTAGTGCGCGATGAATAAACCGGTTTCCAGTTCACCTTCCAGACGATAGGGAATCGGCTGGTCGGGTTTTTTCAGCAGTTTCACCAGATCCCGCACCTTGGGCCACAGGTTGGTGCGGATCGGCACTTTGAAGTAGGCACTGCGCTTGGGCCCAACGGTGAACCAGTGTTCGTGCTCACCTTCAGTCAGCAGCATGTCGCCCAAGTGAATGCGGTACTCGATGCCCCGCACCGTCAGGTCGCTGTCGTTAGGGTTGTCCACGCGAAAGTGCAGCAGGAATCGCTGCTGCATCAGTTTGGCCTGGACCACTTCGACCTTGACCAGATGCACCTGCGGCTCAGGCAGATCATCGCCGAACCAGGACGCGCAGCCGCCGAGCCCCAGAAACAGGAGCAGGGTGAGGGTTTGAAAGACGCGCCGCTGACTGAGCATGGACTGACTCCTTCCCTTGTAGCAGCTGGCGAAGCCTGCGTTCGGCTGCGAAGCAGTCGTAAATCCGGCTTGCACGGTCTGCCTGAGGCACCGCGAGTTCTGATTTTGCGACTGCTTCGCAGCCGAACGCAGGCTTCGCCAGCTGCTACAGGTCACTCACCTCAACTGCTGAAATAACCCGCACAACACTTCTTGAACTTCTGCCCGCTGGCGCAAGGGCACGCATCATTGCGCCCGGCCTTGAGTTGTACGGTGGGATCGATGAAGTACCAGTGACCGGCGTTCTGCACGAACGACGAGCGCTCGCGGTGGCTGTGTTCACCGCTGCCGTCGTGCCAGCGCGCGGTAAAGGTCACGAAGGCATGTTCCGGCTGACCGCCGAAGACCTCGGAGCTTTCCACTTCAAGGCCCAGCCAGGTGCTTTGGGCGCTCCAGTCGCTGATGGACTGCCGATCCAGGCCTGCCTGTTGTGCGGGCAGGGTGGTCGCCACCAGATAATCGATCAGCCCCAGTACGTAGGCGCTGTAGCGCGAACGCATCAAGGCTTCGGCACACGGCGCCGGATGACCGGCATGGTAATGGCCGCAGCAGGCATCCAGCAGGGTGCCGCTGCCGCAGGGGCAAATGGATGTACTCATGGCGTTACCACCAATATTTCCCGAAGTTTTCCGGATTGGCCCAGAACCGTGAGTTGAGCCAGTCGGGGACTTGTTTGTAATCAAGCAGATCATAGGTGAACAGGGTCAGCACTTGATCGTCGCGCTGGAAGCGTTCGCTGGCTTGCAGGGCCAGGGAGAAAAAATCGGTCTCCTGCCAGCCGCTGGCCGGCAAGTCGGCCAGCACCGCGATGCGACTGGCGTTGAGGTTACGCACCCCGCCAAGCAGATTCAGGCCATCGCGTTTGGGCAAGTGTTCGAGGCAATCGACCACCAGCGCCAGGTCAAACCGGCGCGCCGCCAATTCAGCAGGCAACGGTCCAGGTGCCGCATGGGCCACACAAGTGTCCGGGTGCGCCAGCTTGAAAGCTTCAAGCGCGGGGAACTCGCTGGCGCCAATCAGCAACAGGCGCGCGGGGGCGTAACGATCAAGCAAAGCGGCCAACGCCTGCTGGGGCGTGCGCGAAGAAATACCTGCAATCATCGAAGATCCTCAATCAGAGCTGCCAAGACTAGCCTGCTCAAAGGGCCGGGCCTAGAGCTGGTTTGTCCCAAAAGCGCCGATGTGCCGTGAACACGGGTTAAAACTGCAATGGCCTATTGCTGGCGGAGATTAAAACTCGGGTCTTTACTACCTGAATCGGTTCTAAGCCGATCCCTCAGGAGAAAACTAGATGAGCATAGTTCGCACAGCATTACCCTTGGTTCTGCTAACCAGTGTGTTGACTGGTTGCGCAGGTTTGCAGAAAACCGACTGGCCGACCTGTGCGGCGGTCGGTGGTGTCGTGGGTGCAGGTCTCGGCGCGACCGAGAGCTCGGCATGGGCGGGGTATGGCGCGCTGCTCGTCGGCGGCACGGCTGCGGCCTATTGCTGGGTTCACGGTGATGGCGACGAAGACGGCGATGGCGTGCCGGATAGCCGCGACAAGTGCCCGGGAACACCTAAAGGCGTGCGCGTCGATGCCGACGGTTGCCCTCCACCGGTGCCTGCGCCAGTGGTCGAAGAAGCAGCCGTGGTTAGAGAAGAAGTCATCGTCATTCGCGATGTTCACTTCCAGTTCGACAAGGCCACGCTGACCCCTGCCGACAAAGTGGTACTCGATAAAATCGCCACTCGCTTGAAAGGGGAAGCGCCTAACGCCCAACTGACTGTAACCGGTCACACCGACAGCGTGGGCAGCGATACCTATAACCAGAAACTGTCAGATCGTCGCGCTCACTCGGTGGTTGAATACCTCATCCAGGAAGGCGTGCCACGCAGCAGCTTCGTCTCTGTCACCGGTGCCGGTGAAAGCCAGCCGGTTGCCGATAACAAAACCGCTGACGGCCGCGCGTTGAACCGTCGCACGGAAATCAAAATCAACCGCTAAACCCCTCGTACTCCGCGGCTTGTGCAGTCGCGGATGCGGGTCTTTACTCCTGTGTGACCGGCATTGGCCGGTAACACAGGAGCTTTCACCATGAGTGTTCTCACACGGACTGTCTTGCCGGTTGTGCTGCTTGGCAGCCTGTTGACCGGTTGCGCGACTCACAGCGATGGCACCGCCCCCCTCAATCAACGAACCTGGCCAATCTGCAGCGTTATCGGCGGCCTGGTGGGTGGCGGTTTGGGCGCTCTCCAAAGTAGCGGTTGGGCGGCCGGTGGGGCGGCGCTTGGTATCTTGACCGGTGGCTTGATCTGTTATGCCCAGGATGGCGACGAAGACGACGATGGTGTCTTCGATCGACGTGATCGCTGCCCTGATACGCCCGCCAATACTTCCGTTGAGCATCATGGTTGCCCATTGCCGCAGTACCCGGTCAGCGTGCCCGAACCTGCGCAATCGGAGGTCATCACCCTGAGCGACGCTGGCGACGTACTGTTTGCCTTCAACCAATCCGACCTGACCCCAGCCGCGCAGGTTCAGCTGGATTCGCTGATGCCCAAACTGCAAAGCGCCGATGTGGTGAGCATCAAGGTGATCGGGCATACCGACAGCGTAGGTTTGGACACCTATAACCAGGCACTCTCGGAACGTCGCGCCAGTAGCGTGGCAGCCTACCTGTTGAGCCAGGGCCTGGCGCCGAACAAGCTCACCAGCGAGGGCAAGGGCCAAAGTCAGCCGGTGGCCGATAATGAAACGGAAGAAGGACGGGCGAAAAACCGTCGGGTGGAGTTGCACGTCAATCGCTGAGCCCCGAGATAGAGCCGTCGGGCGACAATTTAAGTCGGTCCGGCGGCCATTCGGCGGCCTTCATGAAGAATTTTCCGTTGCCCTCTGGCTTATCCCGCGTGGAAGCCGGTACTGTGCGCGCAAAGAATAATTCTCAACGGGGGAGCGTATGAACGTGTTTTGGGGGCTGGGGAAGTTGTTGACCCTGCTGTTCTGGCTGGTGGTGCTGGTCAATCAGCTCATGCCGTTTGTCAATCCTCTGCATCTGCTGGTTGATCTGGCCGGCGGCCTGCTGGCATGCCTTCATCTTCTTGAGGCGGTGTTCTGTTTCCGCAGCCTCAGAGGTCGCGCTCATCCTTGGCTTGATCGCCTGAAGATCCTTTTTTTCGGTGTTTATCACCTGCAAACCATCCCGGCTCCGACCGCGTCTAAGGCTTCCCATGCGTAAACTCTGTCTGCTCGCTGCACTCATCAGCCCGTTGGCCTGCGCCCAGGTGGTGAACGTCGAAACCAACTCCTTGATGCGCTTGCCCAACACCGCCAGCACCTTGCAACTGGAACGCCTGGAAGTGGCCGACTACGGCACGTTGTTGATTCCCTCGAATGTGACCGAGGTGTCCGTCGGCGAATTGCGTCTGGGTCGTGAAGCGCGGATCGCCATCGTCCCCGGCGAACAGCCGCTTGAGCTGAAGGTCATTCGTGCGCAGTTGTCGGAAGGCAGCCAGATCACGGCTCGCGGCGCGCCGGGGACGTATCTCAAGGCCGCCCGCTCCGGGCGTAACCTGAACTTGCAGATCAAGGCACTGAGTGCGCCGCTGTTGTTGGTGGACGCTCGCGGCGGCGCGGGCGCACCGGGTTTCGTCGGTCTCGATGGGGCCAACGGTCAGGCACCGGGTTGTACCTGGGGCCAGGCCGGTCGCGGTGCCGATGGTAGTGATGGCAGTGACGGTCAGCCGGGCGCGCCGGGTGCACTGGTTCGTCTGGAAGTGCCGCGCGATTACCCGGCGGAACTGATCAAGGTTCAGGTGGCCGGCGGCGACGGTGGTTTGGCCGGGCCTGGCGGTAAACCGGGCGCGGGTGGCAAGGCCAAGGGCTGTTTCGTTTACAAGGCCGATGGCGGCAAGAACGGCAGACCGGGTGTTGATGGTCAGCCGGGGTCTGCCGGTGCGGCGGGTTCGGTGACTGTTCAACGGTTGTAACCTCTGACCGATCGTTCCCACGCTCTGCGTGGGAATGCCTCAAGGGACGCTCCGCGTCCAGTGACGCGGAGCGTCACGGGCTGCATTCCCACGCAGAGCGTGGGAACGATCATGAAGCCCTAGAACATCGGTCGGGTCGAGGCAATCGCCACCAGCACCAACCCGACAATCAGATTAATCCCCACCAACTTGCGAATTTTCCCAAGCGTAGCAGCCCCGGTCGGCCAGTCCTGCGCCGCCACCGCCGTGCGTAACTCCGGCAACATCAACGCCTGAATCCGGATAAACAACGCCGTCATCACCACGTACAACCCCATCATCACCTGCACATACCGCGGCGCCGCTTCAAAACCGCTGTACTGCAAATGAATCATGCCCACACCGCTGACCGGCAATAGCACCACCGCGACCCAGACCCAGCGGAAAAAACCTTGAAACACTTCTACCCAAAGCTTCAAGCGGGCAGGGCCCTCCAGAGCCTTCATCGCCGCGGGCCGCAAGACCATCCACGCGAAAAACATGCCGCCAACCCAGACCAGGGCTGACAAGACATGCAGGGTGTAAAGGATGCCAAAAGGTGTCATTGAGGTACTCCGTTCTGCGCGGGATTAATTAGCGGGGTATGATAGCGGCCGAACCGAACCACTGAAAATTTATCCAGCGTTTTTTGCGCCCGACAATCCATGATCAGCACCGAACTCAAAACCACGATCCAGGGCGCCTACTCGCGTTTTCTCGAAGCCAAGAGCCTCAAGCCGCGCTACGGCCAACGCCTGATGATCGCCGAAATTGCCAAGGTCCTCGGTGACATCGACACCGACGACGAAGGCCGGCGCAGTGGCGACCCCGCGATTGTCGCGGTGGAAGCCGGCACCGGTACCGGCAAAACCGTGGCCTACAGCCTGGCCGCCATCCCCACGGCCAAGGCTGCCGGCAAACGTCTGGTGATTGCCACGGCCACCGTGGCCCTGCAAGAGCAGATCGTCTACAAGGATTTGCCCGACCTGATGCGCAACAGCGGGCTGAATTTCAGCTTTGCCCTGGCCAAGGGGCGAGGGCGCTACATGTGCCTGTCCAAACTCGACATGTTGCTCCAGGAAGGTCACGCGCAAACCGCCACAGCGCAGCTGTTTGAAGAAGAAGGTTTCAAGATCGAGGTCGACGAGGCCAGTCAGAAACTGTTCACCAGCATGATCGAGAAACTCGCCGGCAATAAGTGGGACGGCGACCGCGACAGTTGGTCCACCGCCCTGGAAGACGCCGATTGGGCGCGACTGACCACCGATCACAGCCAATGCACCAACCGTCATTGCCCGAACTTCGGTCAGTGCGCCTTCTACAAGGCCCGCGAAGGCATGGGCAAAGTCGACGTGATCGTCACCAACCACGACATGGTCCTGGCCGACCTGGCGCTGGGCGGCGGTGCCGTGCTACCGGACCCGCGCGACACCATCTACGTGTTCGACGAAGGCCACCACCTGCCGGACAAGGCCATCGGCCATTTCGCCCATTACACGCGTCTGCGTTCCACCGCCGACTGGCTGGAAACCACCGCCAAGAACCTCACCAAGTTGCTGGCCCAGCATCCGCTGCCGGGCGACCTGGGCAAGTTGATCGAACAAGTGCCGGAACTGGCACGGGAGATCAAGACCCAGCAGCAATTCATGTTCAGCGCCTGCGAGCAGGTCGCCGATTTCAAACCCGGCGAAGACGTCGAAGGTCGCGAGCGGCCGCGTCATCGCTTCGTCGGCGGGGTGATTCCCGAGCACATGCGCGAAATGGGCATCGAGCTGAAGAAGGGCTTTGCCCGTCTGACCGACCTGTTCACCCGGCTCACCGAACTGCTCAAGGAAGGCATGGACGGCGAGGTCAACATCGGCATCGCCAGCAACCAGGCCGAAGAGTGGTACCCGCTGTTCGGCAGCCTGTTGTCCCGCTCTTCGGGCAACTGGGAATTGTGGGTCGCGTTCACCGCCGAAGACCCGGAAGACAACCCGCCCATGGCCCGCTGGCTGACCCTGGCCGAAAGCGGCTCGCTCTTCGACATCGAGGTCAACGCCAGCCCGATCCTCGCGGCGGAAATGCTCCGTCGCAATTTGTGGAATGTGGCCTACGGCGCTCTGGTGACCTCCGCGACCCTAACCGCGCTCGGCACCTTCGATCGCTTCCGCATGCGCGCCGGCCTGCCGAAAAAAGCTGTGACCGCGGTGGTTCCAAGCCCGTTCCATCACGCTGACGCTGGCGTGCTGCGAGTGCCGGACCTGAAGGCCGATCCGCGTGATGCGCCGGCCCACACCGCGGCGATCATCCGTGATTTGCCAGCCTTGGTGGAAGGTTCGCGCGGCACCCTGGTGCTGTTTTCTTCGCGCAAACAGATGCAAGACGTGTTCGACGGTCTCGACCGCGACTGGCGCAAGCAAGTGTTCATTCAAGGCAACCTGTCGAAACAGGAAACCCTGAACAAGCACAAGGCGCGGGTCGATGGCGGCGATTCCAGTGTGTTGTTCGGCTTGGCGAGTTTCGCCGAAGGGGTCGACTTGCCCGGCGCTTACTGCGAGCACGTGGTTATCGCGAAGATTCCATTCTCGGTGCCCGATGATCCGGTCGAAGCGGCCCTGGCCGAGTGGATCGAGGCTCGGGGTGGCAATCCGTTCATGGAAATCTCCGTGCCGGATGCTTCGCTGAAGCTGGTCCAGGCCTGCGGTCGCTTGCTGCGCACCGAAGAAGACCGCGGCACCATCACCTTGCTCGATCGACGTCTGGTGACCCAGCGTTATGGCAAAGCGATCCTCAATGCGTTGCCACCCTTCCGGCGTGAAATTTCCTGATACACCGGTGGGCAAATTTGCCCACCGCGTTGTCTATCTCTCTGCCATCGCTTTTCCACTGGCCCATTGAAGGTCGTTAGGGAGAATTTCGTTCTCATGATTCACCGTTCGCTGCGCCGTTCGTTACCTGCCGTTTTCGCCCTGATGTTCGCAGCCCCTTTGCTGGCGGCTCCTGCCGGCCAACAGACGCTGTTCAACTTTGTGCGCCCCGCCGATGTGGTCCAGGTGGCGACTCAGGACGCCAGCCTGCCGCAATCCAATGCCGAGCAAACGGCCGAAGGCGAAGTGCTGCGTCGGGTGACGTTCAACCCGGTGGCACAACCGACCTTGCGTCTGACCCCGCAGACGGGCGCCTGGGACTGGTCGCAGTCGGGCTTCATGAGTTTGCGGATTCAGAGCGCAATGAACTGGGCCGTGACCCTGTACGTGAAAATCCAGAGCAACGACGGCAAGACACTGGTTAGCCGCGTCGACTTGCCGGCCGGCCCTGCGCAAACCTTATTGGTGCCGCTGCAGCCCTTTACGCCATTGAGCCTGGGCCTGAAAGCGGGCCCACAGATGCCGATGACATTTGAGGGGCAGCGTGTATTGCTGGCCAGCAGCGCCGGTGAGCTGGAGCGCAGCCAGGTGGTGTCGGTGACCTTGTCGATGGATCAGCCGAAAGTCGCGCAAAGCATTCTGCTGGAACGCTTTGGCGTGCAGGACGGCGATGCGGTTACCCAAGCGGCTTTTGGCGGCCTAGTAGACGCCTATGGCCAGTCGACCCGGGCCAAATGGCCAGAGAAAGTCAGCAGCGACGAGCAACTGAAAAGCGCCGCCGCCAAGGAACAGCAGCAACTGAAAACCTGGCTGGCCGAGCGCGAGAAGTCGTCCCTGGACAAGTTCGGTGGCTGGAACAAAGGCCCGGTATTCAAGGCCAGCGGCTTTTTCCGCACTGAGAAGCGCGACGGTCGCTGGTACCTGGTGACGCCGGAAGGCCATCCGTTCTATTCGCTCGGGGTCAACACTGTCACCCCGGACGTCGACCAGACCTACGTCGCCGGCCGCGAGTGGATGTTTGAATCGCTGCCCAAACCCGACGAACCGTTGGCCAGCCATTTTGGCGAAGGCGACAACCGAGGCGGCAACGGCGCCGATCAGGGCCGTGGTTACAATGCCGGTCGCTGGTACGACTTCTATGGCGCCAACTTGCAGCGCTTGTATGGCGAACCTTGCGCACCGGGCAGTGAAACCAAGGCCGGTGTCGCCGAAGCCGCCAAGGCCGACGCCGTTGAGGCAACAGCCGAGAAGGCCTCTGAGCAACCTATTGCGCCTTCGACGGCCGAATCCGGTGTCGCCGAAGCCGCCAAGACCGGCGCCGTTGAAGCGACCGCCGCGAAAGCAGCTGAGCAAACAGCTGCCGAACCCTGCAAAGCGGTGGTTGATGAACAGCGCTGGGCCAGCCACACCCTTGATCGCCTGCAAGCCTGGGGCTTCAACACTATCGGCAACTGGAGCGCTCCGGCGTTGGCCAACGCTGATCGCGTGCCGTACACCTTGCCGCTGTCGATCGTCGGCGATTACGCCAGCATCAGCACCGGCACCGACTGGTGGGGCGGCATGCCCGATCCGTTTGACCCGCGTTTCGCCATGGCCACCGAACGTGCTGTGGCCATCGCCGCGCGCGACCATCGCGACGATCCATGGCTGATCGGCTACTTCGCCGATAACGAACTGGCCTGGGCCGGTCCCGGCGACGACCCGAGAGCCCGTTACGCCTTGGCCTACGGCACCTTGAAAATGACCACCGACGTGCCGGCCAAGCGCGCATTCCTCAAGCAATTGCGGGACAAGTACCGAAATCAGGCGGGCCTTTCCAAAGCCTGGGGCATTGATTTGCCGGCCTGGGAATTGATGGAAGATCCGGGCTTCGTGCCGCCGCTGCCAAGCGCCGAGTACCCGGAAATCGAAGCCGACTTCAAATACTTCCAGAAGGTCTTCGCCGACACGTACTTCAAGACCCTCTCCGACTCGCTCAAGTGGCACGCGCCGAATCAGCTGTTGCTGGGTGGCCGATTTGCCATCAGCACCCCGGAAGCGGTTGAGTCCTGCGCCCAGTATTGCGATGTGCTGAGCTTCAACATGTACACCCTGCAACCGCAGGACGGTTACGACTTCGCCAAGCTGCGCAGCCTGGATAAACCGGTGCTGATCACCGAGTTCAACTTCGGCTCCGCGGATCGCGGCCCGTTCTGGGGCGGCGTGACGCAATTGGCGAAGGAAGAGGACCGTGGGCCGGCTTACGCCAGTTTCCTCAAACAGGCGATGAGCGAACCGTCGATCGTCGGCGTTCACTGGTTCCAATACCTCGATCAACCGGTGACCGGTCGTCTGCTGGATGGTGAGAACGGTCACTTCGGGCTGGTGGGCATTACCGATCTGCCGTTCCAGGGGTTCGTCGACAGCGTACGCAAGAGCAATTTGCAGACCGTCGATCAGCTCGGTAAAGAAGCCGAGAAGGCCAAGGCTGAGGCGGATAAAGCCGGTCACGAAGCTGATTAAGCATTGAGACCGAGTGATCGTTCATCGCGGGCAAGCCATGCTCCTACAGGGGTTGTGGAGATCCTGTAGGAGCAAGGCTTGCCCGCGATAGCGCCCTCGGATTCACCACAGGTTTTCTGAACAAATCTATGGGCGGCTACGCCGCCCAGCCCGCCACAGTTCCCAAAACCCTCTAGGGCTGGAACAATGCGGGCCACTTTGTAGAGCTTTATATCCGGGGAGTTGCGGGTGCAGATTCAGGGTTTTTACGAGCTGAAGTTCGAAGCGGTGCGTGAAGCTTTCGCGGCGCTGTTCGACGATCCTCAGGAACGTGGTGCAGCGTTGTGCATCCAGATCAGCGGTGAAACCGTGGTCGACCTTTGGGCCGGCAGCGCTGATAAGGACGGTACCGAAGCCTGGCACAGCGACACCATCGCCAACCTGTTCTCCTGCACCAAGACCTTTACCGCCGTGACCGCCCTGCAACTGGTGGCCGAAGGCAAGTTGCAACTGGATGCCCCGGTTGCCCGCTACTGGCCCGAGTTCGCCGCCGCCGGCAAAGAGTCCGTGACCCTGCGTCAATTGCTCTGCCATCAGGCCGGTCTGCCGGCGCTGCGTGAGCTATTGGCCCCGGAAGCCCTTTACGACTGGCAAACCATGGTTGACGCCCTGGCCGCCGAAGAACCGTGGTGGACGCCGGGGGTTGGTCACGGTTACGCCGCGATCACCTACGGCTGGCTGGTCGGTGAGTTGCTGCGCCGTGCCGACGGTCGTGGGCCGGGTGAGTCCATCGTGGCGCGAGTCGCGAAGCCTTTGGGGCTGGATTTTCACGTCGGCCTGGCGGACCAGGAGTTCCATCGCGTGGCGCACATCGCCCGTGGCAAGGGCAATGTCGGCGATGCCGCGGCTCAGCGCTTGCTGCAAGTGACCATGCGCGAGCCGACCGCCATGACCACGAGGGCGTTCACTAACCCGCCGTCGATCATGACCAGCACCAACAAACCCGAGTGGCGACGCATGCAGCAGCCGGCCGCCAATGGCCACGGCAATGCCCGCAGCCTGGCCGGGTTCTATGCCGGTCTGCTCGATGGCAGCTTGCTGGAAAGCGAAATGCTCGAGGAACTGACGCGCGAGCACAGCCTCGGCGAGGACAAGACTTTACTGACCCGGACCCGTTTCGGCCTGGGTTGCATGCTCGATCAACCGGACGTCCCCAACGCCACCTACGGCCTCGGCCCTCGTGCGTTTGGCCATCCGGGTGCCGGCGGTTCCACCGGTTTTGCTGACCCGGAACACGATGTGGCCTTCGGCTTTGTGACAAATACCTTAGGACCGTACGTCTTGATGGACCCGCGCGCACAAAAGCTTGCGCGCGCACTGGCCACTTGTCTGTAAAACGCGCTCAGGGGTTCCAGGGCCGGAACCCCAAAGCCTTTATGGTTTCCAAGCGTCTGTTTATCCGGGTCAACCCGGTCTGATTTTTCATTACTTCATTTTGTGGATATCCAATGTCATCCAATAAAACTCTCGCTTTGGCCCTGTGCTTCGCTATTACCGGTTGCGCACAAACTCCACAAAATGACTCGGATGGCAGCAGCTGGTGGCCGTTCGGTTCCTCCGACAAAGTCGCCACTAAAGACCCGGCTCGGGCCCCTACGCCAGCCCCGGCACCTTTGAAACCTGCCGCGATCGCTCCGGTTGCCAAGGCTGAAAGCTCCAACCCTTGGTACTGGCCATTCGGTTCCGATGAAGTTCTCGACAAGAAGCCAGCGGTGAAAGCTGAAGCCAAGCCTGAAGCCAAACCGGTCGAGGTGGCCAAGGCCAAGGCTGAGGCCGATGCAGGTGGCAATTGGTGGTGGCCGTTCGGCGGTAAAGAGCAAAGCACTGCCAAAGCCGTGCCGATGCCTGATCCTAAAGTTACCCAAGCCTGGCTCGACGATTACGAACCGCGTCTGCGCGCAGCGATCAAGGACAGCAATCTGCAACTCGAGCGTCGTGAAAACGTATTGGTCGTTACCGCGCCGGTAGAAGGTTCGTTCAACCCTGACCGTCCAGCCATGCTGCTGCCGGTGACCCTCGGTCCATTCACTCGCGTTGCGAAAATCCTTGAAGTCGATCCAAAGACTGCCGTGCTGGTTCTCGGCCACAGTGATACGTCGGGTGCCGCACCGGCCAACGTGAAACTGAGCCAGGAGCGTGCCCAGTCCGTGGCAGCGATTTTCCGCCTCAGCGGTCTGCAGCGTGATCGTCTGATGCTGCGCGGTATGGGCGGCGAAGCCCCGCGTGCTGCCAACGACAGCAATGAAGGCCGTGCCTTGAACCGTCGCGTCGAACTGCTGGTGACCCCGCAAAACACCATGGTCGCGTTGCTGAGCAAGTACAACATGCCGGCCCCTGCGCCAGTGAAGTTGGTCGCTACCCAGGACGTCAAGCCAGTGGTCAAACCGGTCACCCCGGCGCCAGCCGCGAAGAAAGCGGCTGTGCCTGCTGCGAAAAAAGCCCCGGCCAAGAAAGCCGCCGCCAAGAAGGCACCGGCTAAAACCGCGACCCCTGCGAAAAAGACTGCTCCGGCCAAGGCTGCTGCCGACACGAAAAAAGTCGCCGACGCCGCCGATACTGTAAAAAAGTGATTCGTTAACCAAAAGGAATGCGCCATGACCCAGGGCCTGGCTGATATGCGTCGCGACTACACCCGTGATGGCCTGACCGAGGCGCAAGCCCCGGCCGAGCCATTCGCGCTGTTCCATCAGTGGTTCGCCGACGCGGTGAAAACCGAGCAGGCACCGGTGGAAGCCAACGCCATGACCCTGGCCACCGTCGATCAGGACGGTCGGCCGCATTGCCGCATTCTGCTGCTCAAGGGACTGGACGAGCTGGGCTTCACCTTCTTCACCAACTACGACAGCGCCAAGGGCCAGCATCTGGCCGCGAACCCGTTCGCGGCCATGACCTTTTTCTGGCCGGCCCTGGAGCGTCAGGTGCGCATCGAAGGGCGGGTGGTGAAAGTCACGCCTGAAGAGTCCGACGCCTACTTTCAGGTCCGGCCGCTGGGCAGTCGCCTAGGTGCCTGGGCTTCGCCCCAGAGCCGGGTAATCGCCGATCGCGCCGAACTGGAAGCGCTGCTCAAGAACACCGAGCAACGTTTCAGCGACACGCAACCTCATTGCCCTGAGCACTGGGGCGGTTATCGTTTGTTACCGGAGCGCATCGAGTTCTGGCAAGGCCGTTCGAGCCGCCTGCACGATCGCCTCAACTACCGCTTCCAGGGCGCCGACTGGACTCTTGAACGTCTGGCACCTTAAGCCGTCTACCGATCGGGATAACCTGCCGCAGCGGCTTCAAGCCACTGGGGCAGCTCCCGGCGCTTGATCTTCTGCGCTTGAGCGTTCGCCAGTTGCTGGAGCATGAACGCCTTTTTCTGCTCGTCTTTACCCGCCAGTGCCAACGCCAGATCGCGGTCCATCCAGCGTTTGATCCTCACGTATAGCCACCCGTGGAAATACAATCCGGCAACGGTAGTGACGACAATGATGAAGTAATCCATGACAATCCTTGGGGCAGCGACGCAGATTGCGGAATTTGCCGCTACTGTGTGGTGAGTTCGTGGAGGTGCCTGTACCGGGCCTGAATCAAACCAATTTTATCCGGGCGATGCAGTGACAGGCGTCAAGCTGCGGAGTTTAATGAATACCTGTCCTTTGGAGTTGATGCTATGCGTAAGTCTGTTCTGCTGGTTGCTTCCTTTTCCACGATGGCGATGTTGCTCACTGGCTGCCAATCGAGCCTGACCGGTGACTCCTACTCCCGTGACGAAGCGCGTCGCGTGCAGACCATTCGTATGGGCACCATCGAATCCCTGCGCCCGGTCAAAATCGAAGGCACCAAAACCCCGATCGGCGGCCTTGCCGGTGCGGCGGTTGGCGGTGTTGGCGGCAGCGCTATCGGTGGCGGTCGCGGCAGCATCGTTGCTGCGGTTATCGGCGCCGTTGCTGGCGGCCTGATCGGCTCGGCCACAGAAGAAGGCCTGACCCGCACCCAAGGCGTGGAAATCACCGTGCGCGAAGACGACGGCAGCATGCGCGCCTACGTGCAACAGGTTCAGGAGAATGAAGTATTCCGTGTTGGCGAGCGGGTGCGGATTGCTACTGTTGATGGGACTAGCCGCGTTTCGCATTAAGCGGGAATACAGGTAAAAGAAAACCCCGATCAGGTGACTGGTCGGGGTTTTGTTTGTTAAGGATTGTCACGACGCGGCGCGGGGACCTATAAAATATTCCAGCCCCTCGGGGAAGTCGACTTCTAGTAGTTCTGCAACCTGTAGGATTTGAGCAGCTGTTAGCTCCAGCTCTCCAGGCTCTATTTCTTCCAGTTTTTTTGACTCGGTCAATTGAGCCAATGCCTGGTTCAATTCATAGTTTTTGATAGTCAATTGGAACTGCAATGAATCATCTTGTTTTTCATCAGGGTAAAAACCGGTGATGGATAGATAGCGCACGTTTTTTATCTTCAGTCATTTTGAGGGCTTTCTACCTGGCTTCGCAGCCCCCCGAAAAGGGCTTCGTGACGTTAACGAAATTGGCTGACCACCGCAGTTAGCGGTAAGTCAAGTGTCTCGGGGGTTACCAGTTCTCGCGGTAATCGAAAGATAGTTGGTGATCGTAGGCGGCCAGGTCAATTATGTGGCGAAAGTAGGGTTGAATAATGGCGACCCAATGGCTGCCAACATTAAAACCTCCATTGTTAATATTGTTTTCGACAGGGATGCCGAGAGCATCAAGTATTGACTCATCGTCGCCTAAATCTTTGGAGGACTCTTCCCCCTCACAAATTTCAGTTTGCTTGTCATACCATTCCAGCCTTAGCTTCAGTCCCATCGTTGCCTCACAGATATTTTTTCTTGATGTTTCGTTCGCTTCTAGCATCATCGCGCCGCTCACCCGTTTTGGCATCAAATGCTCCCAAGTGACTCCCATTACTTGCGCGATAAGCTTCCAGCTCCCCATGCATAGAGTCCCACTCGTAGATGGTTTTGCCTTTTGCATCAATCCAGCGCTCTCTAAGTCCTCCACCTCCCACGATGGGATTCTTTTTCTTGGCCTTTTTAAGGCCCGGGAATGCAGTGATTTCTTCGGTTTTTGGTGCTGGATGATAATTGTGACCAGCTGCTGGCAAGCCTTTACGAGGAGCGCTGATCACAACATATAGCGGCGACACCCCGGAACCAGCCGGAAACACAAGAATGAAATCCTTGTACTCAGGCGGGTAAACCGGATTCACGATGATGCTGTCAGCCGTTTTCGTCGGCGGATAAACCCAAATATGCGGTGCTTGCGGCGCAGCCTCCAGCGCTGGAATACCGAGGATGTCTGAACCATCCACGGCCGGTGTCCAGATCAGTTCAACACCATCCCCCAGGACCGCCACCTGCTGGCTGCCGCGCAATGTGAACTGCACGACATCGACCATTTCCCAATCGCGGTTCTTGCCGGTGTAGAAACCGTATCCCTTGAGGCTGCCGTCAGCCTGTTGCTCGACTCTTAGCCGAACACGAGTTCGAGCCTGTTTCAGCGCGCGCAACTGATCTTCGGTATAGAGCGCGCTGTCGCCCAGGCTCGGCGTCCAGAAAAACGCGACCAGGCCGGCCAATATGGCGGTTCCAGCAGCACTGAGTGCTGCGGTGGGAACGGCGAGAGTCGGTGTGCGAAGAGCCATTCGGCCGATGCCGAGCGAGACAGTACTGCCACTGATCGTTTCAAGATTCAGCAGCCCGGCATCGTCTACCTCACGAGCACCGAGCCAGGCGACTTCTCCGTAGTCCTTGAGGCTGTCGGTAGGCACCATCCCCGAAGGATTCGAGTAATCGATGATGGCGTCGGGAAGCTTGCAGGACTTGGCGAATACGCATCCTGCGCGAACGGCCTCGTGCTTTTTCGCGACGACCTCACGACTCCGTTCGAAGGCGTCTTGCCTCGCGAGCATGGCGTCGTAAGCGTTTTGTCTGGCATCCCGCGCGGCCAGTTCGGTAGCCGTCATAAAGCGGTGAGTGACGTGATGACCGTCGCCTGACGGAGGGTTCTGAACCCGGGGAATGTCCTTATTGCCAGCCACTGATCTTCCTTGTGTTCGAACATCGACAGCCCCCAAAAAAGGGGCTGTGCGACGTTAACGAACGAGGCTGATCGTGGCTGTAGGACGAGTCTTCAATGACTCTAAGAGTTGTCTCTGTTTATCAGGATTGCAGAACGGCGCTCTTGCGACTCGCTGCCGCCGTCACCGCATAACCAATCAGCGCCGCCAGTATCGACCCGGTCAAAATCCCCATCCGGTCCATCCCGGCGTATTCACTGACACCCGGTACAAACGCCAGGGAGCCGACAAACAGACTCATGGTGAAGCCGATGCCGCAGAGGATTGCCACGCCCAATACCTGGCCCCAGTTGGCGCCTTGGGGCAGGGCGGCGATGCCGATTTTCACGGCCAGCCAGGTCAGGCCGAAGACGCCGAGGGTTTTGCCCAGCAGAAGGCCGACCGCGATGCCCATCGGCACGTGGTGGGTGAAACTTTCGACGGTCACGCCGCTCAGGGACAGGCCAGCGTTGGCGAACGCGAACAGCGGCAAGATGCCGTAGGCCACCCATGGATGCAGGGCGTGTTCGAGGGTCAGCAGCGGCGAAGGTTCGGCGTTTTTCGTGCGCAGTGGAATGCAGAAGGCCAAGGTCACACCGGCCAGTGTCGCGTGGACGCCGCTCTTGAGCACACAAACCCAAAGGATCAAACCGATGATCATGTACGGCCCGAGCTTGACCACCCCGAGCCGGTTCATCGCGATCAGGGCCACGATGCACGTCGCGGCCAGAGACAGCGAAAGGGTCGAGAGCGTACCCGAGTAGAAGATCGCAATGACGATGATTGCGCCTAGGTCGTCAATAATCGCCAAAGTCATCAGGAAAAGCTTCAGCGACACCGGTACCCGCTTACCCAGCAGGGCCAGTACGCCGAGGGCGAAGGCGATGTCGGTGGCCATCGGGATGGCCCAGCCACTCAGGGCTGCCGGGTCTTCGCGGTTCAGAAACCAGTAGACCAACGCCGGAACCACCATGCCGCCAATCGCCGCCGCGCCGGGCAGGACGATTTGCGACGGTTTCGACAGTTGACCGTCAAGGACTTCGCGCTTCACTTCCAACCCGATCAGCAGGAAAAACAGGGCCATCAGGCCGTCGTTGATCCACAGCAGCGCCGGTTTGGCGATTTGCAACGCGCCGACCTGGGCCACGACCGGAGTGTCCAGAAAGCTGCTGTAAAGCCACGACAGCGGGGAGTTGTTGATGATCAAAGCCAGGGCCGCAGCGGCGATCAATAACAGACCGCTGGCAGCTTCCAACTGGAAGAAACGCGTGAAAGTGCTACGCAGAGGCAAGGTCGCTCTCCATCGATGAATTCAAAAGGTGGCACACCCTAACCCGTACCGTTAGTTGTTAAAACAAAAGTTATATTCTTTTTTGTTATATGCCGTTACAACGTGAACGACCAGCAGGGACCTGAGCCTAGCAGTTGTCGGGCGTATTGAACCTCAGCTGTACCTGTGCGTGATGTAGGTTTTTTCCTAAGCTTGTTAGCTGAGCCTTGCAACAAGGCCGACTCAACGAGAAAACCACCATGAGCGACAACCGACAGTGGGCCCGCGAAGCCATCCGGATCATCGAGGCCGACTTCCAGCGCAGCGCCGACACCCACCTGATTCCCTTGCCGCTGCCGGGTTTTCCGGGCATCGAGTTGTATTTCAAGGATGAGTCCAGCCATCCCACGGGCAGCCTGAAGCACCGCTTGGCGCGCTCGCTGTTTCTGTATGCGCTGTGTAATGGCTGGCTCAAACCCGGTGCGCCGGTGATTGAAGCGTCCAGCGGTTCGACGGCGATTTCCGAGGCATACTTCGCCAGTTTGCTGGGCTTGCCGTTCATTGCGGTGATGCCGGCGACCACCTCCAAAGAGAAGATCGCGCAGATCGCTTTCTACGGCGGCAAGAGTCATTTGGTCGATGATCCGACGCAGATCTACGCCGAATCCGAGCGCCTGGCCCGCGAACACGATGGGCATTTCATCGATCAGTTCACCTATGCCGAGCGCGCTACCGACTGGCGGGCGAACAACAACATCGCCGAGTCGATCTTCCAGCAAATGCGCTTCGAACTGCACCCCGAGCCGAGCTGGCTGATTTCCAGCCCCGGCACCGGCGGCACCACCGCGACGCTGGGCCGTTACGTGCGTTATCGCCAGCATTGCACCCGCGTGCTCTGCGCCGATGCCGAGCGCTCGGTGTTCTTCGATTACTACCAGACCGGCGACGCCAGTCTGCGCCTGGATTGCGGTTCGCGGATTGAAGGCATTGGCCGGCCTCGGGTGGAAGCGTCGTTTCTGCCCAAAGTGATCGATGCGATGGTCAAGGTTCCGGACGCGTTGTCGCTGGCGGCCATGCATTACCTGGCGCAGCGTTTGGGACGTCGGGTGGGCGGGTCGAGCGGGACCAACCTGATCGGCGCCTTGATGGCGGCCCAGCAGATGGCGGCGGCGGGGGAGTCGGGGTCGATCGTGGCGATTTTGTGTGATGGCGGCGAGCGCTATGCGACCACCTATTACGATCAGGTTTGGCTCAAGGCCCAGGGGTATGAGTTGAGTGGTTTGATGGATGCCGTGGCGGGTTGTGTCGAGCGCGGCGAGCCGCTGCCGGCCAGCGTTCTGCGCGCCAATATTTAACCCGACGATCGTTCCCACGCTCTGCGTGGGAATGCCTCACCGGACGCTCTGCGTCCGCTTTCGGGACGCGGAGCGTCCCTGGCTGCATTCCCACGCAGAGCGTGGGAACGATCTATCTCAGGCTTCGAGGCCGAGGATGTCGCGGGCCACAGCTTCTGCAATCCGAATCCCGTCGACACCCGCCGACAGAATCCCGCCCGCGTAACCCGCGCCTTCACCTGCCGGGAACAAGCCTTTCACGTTCAGGCTCTGCATCGACTCGTCACGGGTGATCCGCAGCGGCGACGACGTACGGGTCTCGATCCCGGTCAACACCGCATCGTGCAGCGAGTAACCGCGAATCTGCTTCTCGAACGCGGGCAACGCTTCGCGAATGGCTTCGATGGCGAACGCCGGCAAGGCCAGCGCCAAGTCACCCAAGGCAACCCCCGGTTTGTAGGAGGGTTCTACGCTGCCCAACTCGGTGGACGGCTTGCCGGCAATGAAGTCGCCGACCAGTTGCGCCGGTGCTTCGTAGTTGCTGCCGCCCAGCACAAAGGCGTGGGATTCCAGGCGTTCCTGCAACTCGATACCCGCTAGCGGGCCGCCCGGATAATCGACTTCCGGGGTGATCCCGACAACGATCCCGGAGTTGGCGTTGCGTTCGTTACGCGAGTACTGGCTCATGCCGTTGGTGACCACGCGGCCCGGCTCGGACGTCGCCGCTACCACGGTGCCGCCCGGGCACATGCAGAAGCTGTAGACCGAACGTCCGTTGCTGGCGTGGTGCACCAGTTTGTAGTCGGCGGCCCCGAGTTTCGGGTGGCCGGCGTACTTGCCCAGACGCGCGCGGTCGATCAGCGATTGCGGGTGTTCGATGCGGAAACCCACCGAAAACGGTTTGGCTTCCATGAACACGCCACGGCCGTGGAGCATGCGGAAGGTGTCCCGGGCGCTATGACCGAGGGCCAGAATCACGTGTTTCGAATGGATCTGCTCGCCGCCATTGAGCTCGACGCCGACCAGTTGGCCGTCCTCAATCAACACGTCGGTAACGCGCTGCTGAAAGCGCACTTCGCCACCCAACGCGCGAATCTGCTCACGCATGTTTTCCACAACACCGGTCAGACGGAACGTACCGATGTGCGGTTTGCTGACGTAGAGAATTTCTTCCGGCGCGCCTGCTTTTACGAACTCGTGCAGGACTTTGCGACCGATGAATTTCGGGTCCTTGATCTGGCTGTAGAGCTTGCCGTCGGAGAATGTCCCCGCGCCACCTTCACCGAACTGCACGTTGGATTCCGGGTTAAGCACGCTTTTACGCCACAGGCCCCAAGTGTCCTTGGTGCGCTGACGCACTTCGGTGCCGCGCTCGAGGATGATCGGCTTGAAGCCCATTTGCGCGAGCAGCAGCCCGGCGAAAATCCCGCACGGGCCGAAACCCACGACGACAGGACGTTGCTCAAGATCAGCCGGCGCCTGGCCGACCGCTTTGTAGCTGACATCCGGCGCCACGTTGACGTTACGGTCATCGGCGAATTTGTGCAGCACCGCCGCCTCATCGCGAACGTTGAGGTCGATGGTGTAGATGAAGCACAGTTCGGAGGACTTTTTGCGCGCATCGTAGCTGCGCTTGAACAAGGTGAAGTCGAGCAGGTCATCACTGCTGATGCCCAGGCGCTGCACGATGGCAGGGCGCAGGTCTTCTTCGGGATGGTCGATCGGCAGCTTGAGTTCGGTGATTCGTAACATGACAGGATCCGGTTCGCGGGGCGCACAACTGCGCCAAGGCGTTTGAAGCCCGCGATTATAAGCCTCAACGAATGATTCCCGTGAGGCTAAAACGATCAGTCGTTACGCGATCCGCCGAAATACCCGCAACCACGCTGAACCTGGCCGTCGACGCGCAGTTCGGCGCTCATGTGCTGGACACTGCCGGTGGTGCTGTCGACGCAACGTTGCGGCGCGACCCACAGTTCAATGTGCTGGTTATTGGCTTCGGTGCTGAGGTTGAAGCGGCCATCGCCCAATTGCTCTTCAACGTAGGGCAAGGCCAATGGCGGCTGACCGGCGCGCTCGATGACCATGCCTTTGCCACTGACTTTCACGTTCCACTCAGGCCCATGGCCGGCGGCGCGCAGAATCAGCACTTTGAAATTCGGATCGTTGCACGCGGTGCCCGAGCGCTCGACGCGGTACAGCTGCGCAAGATCGAGGCGGCTGTCGGTACCATTGGCAACGATCCGGCCACGTACGTCGGCAAACAGCTTGCCCTGGGCATCGGCCAAGGTCGCGGCCTCTTGCAGGACGCTGGTGCCGCCGGTGTCGTTGACCACATAACTGCGCTGCTCATTGCACGGCTGGAACAACAGCTTGCCGTCGGCCGCCGTCAACTGGCCCTGCATGCGGGTCTGGCCCACGTGGGAGGCACTTTCACGCGGGCCATCGAGCAACTGGCAAGCGGCGAACAACGGAAGCAGGGCAACAAGGACTAAGGAACGGGCAACACGCATCTTTGAGTCTCCAGACAAGTGCCGCCACGTTACTCAGCCTGACCGTTCATCACAACCCCACCGACTTTTAGCGTCCTGTTGTCGATCACTTTGTAGGAGCAAAGCTTGCTCGCGATGGCGATCTCAAGGACGCCATCGCCGGCAAGCCGTGCTCCTACAGGTTGCGGCGGTTTAGCCCACGTGAAAGGTCTGACCTGTTTGCAGGCCTTCCACGCTTTTGGCGTAGGCCAATGCCACATCCGCTGCCGGAACCGGTTTGTAGCCGCGGAAGTACGGCGCGTATTTGTCCATGGCTTCGACCAGTACGTTCGGGCTCACCGAATTGACGCGCAGGCCGCGAGGCAGTTCGATGGCGGCGGCGCGGACGAAGCTGTCAAGGGCGCCGTTGACCAGCGCTGCCGAGGCGCCACTGCGAATCGGGTCGTGGCTGAGCACGCCGGTGGTGAAGGTGAACGAGGCGCCATCATTGGCGAACTCGCGGCCGATCAGCAGCAGATTGACCTGACCCATCAACTTGTCTTTCAGACCCAGCGCGAAGCTTTCTTCGGTCATTTCACCGAGGGGGGCGAAGGTCACGTTGCCGGCGGCGCAGACCAGTGCATCGAACTTGCCGGTTTTCTCGAACAGCTTGCGAATCGACGCACTGTCGCTGATATCCACATGGAAGTCCCCGCTGTTGCGGCCGATGCGGATGATCTCGTGACGCTCGGACAGCTCCTTGTCGACCGCCGAACCGATGGTGCCGCCTGCGCCTATCAAAAGAATTTTCATCGTGCTGTTCCTCGAAGTGGTTAAACGAGGTTGAAGTCTAGAGTGGTTTTTTCCATCGAGAAGCGTGCTAATAGGCAACCTTTGGTTTTCAAATGGAAACAATCCATGAGCGAAATGGATGATCTGGCAGCGTTTGCGGTGTTGATCGAGGCGGGGAGTTTCACCTTGGCGGCGCAACAATTGGGCTGTAGCAAGGGCCAATTGTCCAAGCGCATCAGCCTGCTGGAAACACGGTTTTCAGTGGTGCTGCTGCAACGCACCACTCGCCGTTTGAGCCTGACGGCCGCAGGTGCGGCGCTGTTGCCGCAAGCCCAGGCGCTCGTAGTCCAGGTCGAGAGGGCGCGTCAGGCATTGGCGCGGCTGAAGGACGACATGGCCGGCCCGGTGCGTATGACGGTTCCGGTATCGCTGGGGGAAACCTTCTTCGATGGCTTGTTGCTGGAGTTTTCCGGCAAATATCCCGAGGTGCAGATCGAGCTGGACCTGAGCAACAGCTACCGTGATTTGTCCCGCGACGGGTTTGATCTCGCGGTTCGCTCCGAGGTGGGCAATGACGAGCGTCTGGTGGCCCGACCGCTTTTAGCCTGGCACGAAATGACCTGCGCCAGCCCGGCTTACCTTGAGCAGTACGGCGAACCCTTGACGCCTCAAGCACTCGCCGAACACCGCTGTCTGCTCAACAGTCATTACAGCGGTCGCGAAGAGTGGCTCTATCACCAGCAACACGAGTTGTTGCGGGTTCGCGTGTCGGGACCGTTCGCCAGCAACCATTACAGCCTGCTGAAGAAAGCGGCACTGGCCGGCGCCGGCATTGCGCGGTTGCCGTCCTACTTGCTGCAAGCGGAATTGGCTGACGGGCGATTGCGATGGCTCCTGCGTGACTATCAGACCCGCCGCATGCCGATGTACCTGGTTCACCCGTATCAGGGCGGTTTGCCGAAACGTACGCAAGTGCTGGCGGATTATCTGATTGGCTGGTTCAAGCGCAGCGGTGAAGCGCTGGATCGGCTGCGCTAGAAAATGATCGTTCCCACGCTCCGCGTGGTAATGCAGCCCGGGACGCTCCGCGTCCCAAATGGACGCAGAGCGTCCGGTGAGGCATTCCCACGCAGAGCGTGGGAACGATCGGTCATCGTCGTTGAATGTAAAAACAAAAAACGGCCCGAAGGCCGTTTTTTGTTTACCGCGAAGACTCAACCACCCAAGTACGCTTCACGTACTTTCGGATCGGTCAGCAACGCTTCCCCAGTGCCTGTCATCACCACCCGGCCGTTCTCCAGAACGTACGCGCGGTCAGCGATTTTCAGCGCCTGGTTGGCGTTCTGCTCCACCAGGAACACCGTCACACCGTCCTTGCGCAGCTGTTCGATGATGTCGAAGATCTGCTGGATGATGATCGGTGCCAGACCCAACGAAGGTTCGTCGAGCAGCAACAGCTTGGGTTTGCTCATCAGCGCACGGCCGATGGCGAGCATTTGCTGTTCGCCGCCGGACATGGTGCCGCCGCGTTGGGCGAAGCGTTCTTTCAGGCGTGGGAAAAGTCCGAGAACCTTGTCCATCTGTTCCTGATAATCGCCCTTGTCGGTGAAGAACCCGCCCATGGCGAGGTTTTCTTCCACGGTCAGACGGGCAAACACCCGACGACCTTCCGGAACCACGGCGATGCTCTTGCGCATGATCTGCGCCGAGGTCTGCCCCACGAGCTCTTCACCCATGTACTTGATGCTGCCGCTGTGGGCTTGCGGCGAACCGCAAAGCGTCATCAGCAAGGTGGATTTGCCCGCGCCGTTGGCACCGATCAGGGTGACGATTTCGCCCTGACGGATTTCCACGTTGACGCTGTGCAGGGCCTGGATCTTGCCGTAGAAGGTGGAAACGTTTTCGAATTGCAGCATTTACGCTTCCCCCAGGTAGGCTTTGATCACTTCGGGATTGTCACGGATCTGTTCCGGCGTGCCGTCGGCCAGAGGCGTGCCCTGGTTGATCACGACGATGTGGTCGGAAATGCTCATGACCAGTTTCATGTCGTGTTCGATCAGCAGCACGGTGACGTTGTGCTCTTCACGCAGCATGCTGATCAGCGCCTTCAGGTCTTCGGTTTCCTTCGGGTTCAGGCCGGCGGCCGGTTCGTCGAGCATGAGGATCCGCGGACGGGTCATCATGCAGCGAGCGATTTCCAGACGACGTTGCTGACCGTAGGCCAGGGTGCCGGCCGGCCGGTTGGCGAACGCCTTGAGGTTGACCTTTTCCAGCCAGAACTCGGCGAACTCCATGGCCTCGCGTTCGCTCTTGCGGAACCCCGGGGTCTTGAACAGGCCCGCCAGGAAGTTGGTGTTCAGATGACGGTGCTGGGCGATCAAGAGGTTCTCGACCGCCGTCATGTCCTTGAACAGCCGCACGTTCTGGAAGGTGCGCACCACGCCTTTGAGGGCAATCTTGTGGCCGGGCAGGCCTTCGATCGGCTCGCCGTCCAGCAGGATGCTGCCGCCGCTCGGTTTATAGAAACCGGTCAGGCAGTTGAACACGGTGGTCTTGCCGGCGCCGTTCGGGCCGATCAGTGCCACGACCTGTTTTTCCTTCACGCTCAGGGCTACGCCGTTGACCGCCAGCAAACCGCCGAAGCGCATGCTCAGATTTTCGACTTTAAGGATCTCGCGGCTCATTTGCGCAGCTCCATGTGAGGACGTTGCATGGGCAGCAGTCCTTGAGGACGCCAGATCATCATCAGCACCATCAAGGCGCCGAACATCAACATGCGGTATTCACTGAACTCACGCATCATTTCCGGCAACAGGATCATCACCGTGGCGGCGAGTACGACGCCCAGCTGCGAGCCCATGCCACCCAGCACCACGATGGCGAGGATGGTCGCCGATTCGATGAAGGTGAAGGACTCCGGTGTCACCAGACCTTGGCGCGCGGCGAAGAAGCTACCGGCGAAACCGGCGAACGCAGCACCGAGGGTGAAGGCCGACAGCTTGATGACCGTAGGATTGAGACCCAACGCACGGCAGGCGATTTCGTCTTCACGCAACGCTTCCCAGGCACGGCCCAGGGGCATGCGCAGCAAGCGGTTGATGACGAACAACGCGAACAACGCCAGGAACAACGCCACCAGGTAAAGGAAGATCACCTTGTTGATCGAGTTGTATGCCAGGCCGAAGTACTCGTGGAACGTCTGCAGGCCTTCAGCAGCTTTACGTTCGAAGGTCAGGCCGAAGAACGTCGGTTTCTCGATGTTGCTGATGCCGTTCGGGCCGCCGGTGAGCTCGGTCAGGTTACGCAGGAACAGACGGATGATCTCACCGAAGCCCAGGGTCACGATCGCCAGATAGTCACCACGCAAACGCAGGACCGGGAAACCGAGCAGGAAGCCGAAGGTGGCCGCCATCATCCCGGCGATTGGCAGGCAGATCCAGAAGCTCAGACCGTAGTAGTGCGACAGCAGCGCATAACTGTAGGCACCGACGGCATAGAAGCCGACGTAACCGAGGTCGAGCAGACCGGCCAGACCGACCACGATGTTCAGGCCCAGGCCGAGCATCACGTAGATCAGCACCAGTGTGGCGATATCCACCGCGCCGCGGGAGCCGAAGAACGGCCAGACCAGCGCACCGATGATCAACGCGATGATGATCCAGCGCTGAGTGGTCGGCAGGGTCAGGAACGTACTGGCCTTGGCCGGCATCACCGGCATGTTCGGCGAGGATTTCCAGGCCGAGCTGATCTGCTGATCGAACAACACCCGCAAGAACATCAGCACCGAGCACACGGCAATGGTGATCAGCGTTGCGTTGCTGGTGCCATGTACTTCGAGGTTGATGCCGACAATGGTCAGTTTCAGACCGAGTACCGGGTAGGCAACGGCCCACACCAGCAAGGCGCTGAACAACGCCTGTTTAAGATTCCTAGTCATACTTTTTCAACCTCCGGACGGCCCAACAGGCCGGTTGGCCGGAACAACAACACCAGAACCAATAAGCCGAACGCCACGACGTCCTTGTATTGGTCGCCGAAAATATCGGCACCAAAGGCTTCCGCCACCCCAAGCACGATCCCGCCGAGCATGGCTCCGGGGATGCTGCCGATACCGCCCAGTACCGCTGCGGTGAAGGCCTTGAGACCGACCAGGAAACCGGCGTTCGGGTTGATCACGCCGTATTGCATGCTCAGCAACACAGCCGCGATGGCTGCCAGTGCGGCACCGATGACGAAGGTCAGGGCGATGATGTTGTTGGTGTTGATACCCAAGAGGTTGGCCATCTTGATGTCTTCGGCACAGGCGCGGCAGGCGCGACCCAGGCGAGAGCGGGAGATGAACAACGTCAGGCCGAGCATGGCGACAAAGGTCACCACGAACACCACGATTTGCATGTAGGAAATCAGCACTTCATGTGCGCCACCTGGCCCGAAGGAGATGTTACCGGGGATCAGGTTGGGGATGGATTTGTCCTTGGAGTCTTGCGCCAGCAGAACCGTGTTCTGCAGGAAGATCGACATGCCGATGGCGGAAATCAGCGGGATCAGACGGTTGCTGCCGCGCAGGGGGCGGTAGGCGATCCGTTCGATGCTGTAGCCGTAGGCACTGGTCACGACGATGGTCGCGAGAAAAGCAGCGGTCATCAACAGTGGAACACTGTCGAGTCCCATCATGGTCAGGCCCGCAATGGCAATGAACGCCACATAGGAGCCAATCATGTACACCTCGCCGTGGGCGAAGTTGATCATTCCAATGATGCCGTAAACCATCGTATAGCCGATGGCGATCAGGGCATATGTGCTGCCAATGGTCAGACCATTAACCAGCTGTTGGAAGAAGTGATAGATGTCAGGCATTACAGCGCTCCTAAAAACCTGATACGCATTTCACTGGTGGAGTCATTTTCCCGCTCGAGCCCCGTGGATCTGCACCCACTTCGAATTCGAGATTTGCCAGCGAACCGCTGATGACGGTTTTGAGATTTTCAGGTGGGGAGACTGGCGGATCACGCCAGCGCGGCCCAATACGTTCGTAAAACAAAGCCCACGGCACGCCGTGGGCTTTATTGGCAGTCAGTCAGGCAACGCCTTACTGAGGCTTGGCTTCAGTTTTTGGTTTGCCGAAGTGCCACTCGTAAACCACAAATTTGAAGTCTTTCAGGTCGCCTTTGGCGTCGAAGCTCAGGTCGCCAGTCGGAGTCTTGAAGGTGCCTGCGTGGATGGCTTCAGCCACTTTGGCAGAGTCTTCGCTCTTGGCAGCCTTGATACCGTCGGCAATTACGGTCACAGCCGAGTAGGCCGGGAACACGAATGGACCGCTCGGGTCTTCTTTCTTGGCTTTGAACGCATCAGCCAGGGCGATGTTGGCCGGATCCTGGTCGAAGGATTTCGGCAGGGTTACCAGCAGACCTTCGGAAGCGTCTTTGGCGATCTGCGAAATGGAGTCGTTACCCACGCCTTCCGGACCCATGAACTTGGCTTTCAGGCCTTTTTCCTGGGATTGACGCAGGATCAGACCCAGCTCCGGGTGGTAGCCGCCGTAGTAGACGAAGTCGACGTTGGCTTGCTTGAGCTTGGCGACCATCGAAGAGAAGTCTTTGTCGCCGGCGTTGATGCCTTCGAACACGGCAACCTTGATGCCTTTGCCTTCCAGGGTTTTCTTCACGGCGCTGGCGATGCCTTCACCGTATTGCTGTTTGTCGTGCAGCACGGCAACGATTTTCGGTTTTACGAAGTCGGCAATGTAGTTACCGGCGGCAGGGCCCTGGGCGCTGTCCAGACCGATGGTGCGGAAGATCATTTTGTAACCACGGGCGGTGATGTCCGGGCTGGTAGCAGCCGGGGTGATCATGATCACGCCTTCGTCTTCGTAAATGTCCGAAGCGGGTTGGGTGGAGCTGGAGCACAGGTGACCGACCACGAACTTGACGCCGTCGTTGACGACTTTGTTCGCGACCGCTACCGCTTGTTTTGGATCACAGGCGTCATCGTATTCAACGGCTTCGAGTTTCTTGCCGTCTACGCCGCCTTTGGCGTTGATCTGTTCGATGGCCATTTTGGCGCCACTGAACTGCATGTCGCCGTATTGGGCTACAGGGCCGGTTTTAGGGCCGGCGATGCCGATCTTGATGGTGTCAGCTGCGAACGAATGGCTGGCAACCCCGGCCAGAACCATAGCGGCAAACAGTTTGGAAATCTGCTTAGTAGCCTTAGTCATAGTGCTCCACTCTTACTGTTGTAGTTTTTATAGTCCTGGCGCCGTAGCAGCAGAACCGGGTCAGATATCTTCGATATCCTCCGGAAAATGCCCCCGGCAACTGTACCGGTACAGTGTAGAGCGCCAATTGTTAGCCTGGGAAGCTGGCGCCAGGGGGCAAAATCAGAGGGTGTCGCTTTTTTGAAAGAAAAAGACAGAATGGCGGCGGGGGTTATAGCTGAAATATCAGCAATCCTTGGCTTTCCTGCTGTTTTCAATCGGTAACTCAGTTGCATCCGGGTTTTTCTGCCAGACCACCAACGTTATGATTACGTCGATTTCTTTTCCGGACAGGACCCATGACTCAAGAACCTAGCACCCTCTATGCCAAGCTGCTTGGTGAAACCGCATCTATTACCTGGAAGGAGCTTGAGCCGTTCTTCGCCAGGGGTGCCCTATTGTGGGTCGATCCCGGTCTGGATTTGATTGCTGCAGCGGAGGCAGTCGCGACCGACGAAGGCGAGAAAGTGGCTGCCTGGCTGGCCGCCGACAAGGTTGCCAAGCTGTCTGAAACGCGGGCGCTGGATCTTTTCGAACGCGATCCGGAGCTGTGGGCAGTGGTCGTTTCGCCGTGGATTCTGATCCAGGAAAGGGCGACGAGCTGAAGATGTGCACTCTATTGGTGCGTGACTTTGTCGGGCAAAAGTGTGTAGCCGAGTAGCGTGATGGCATGTTGCCGTAGAGAAAGGCCACAGGCGGGC
Source organism: Pseudomonas sp. Irchel s3h14 (assembly GCF_900187425.1). Lineage (GTDB taxonomy): Bacteria > Pseudomonadota > Gammaproteobacteria > Pseudomonadales > Pseudomonadaceae > Aquipseudomonas. Next base: position 387,428 of record NZ_FYDJ01000003.1, on the reverse strand, counting down.
CAGCATCACGGTGACGTAAACGTAACGGGAACAGTTTACTAAGCAGCCTGATGGCTGCTTAATTGTTTCTGGATGTGATCGTTCCCACGCTCTGCGTGGGAACGATCGACAGTCGGTGAGTTAAGCAGTCTTGCCGGTATGGTTATTGAGGGAAATAACCTTGGTCTTGCCAATCCGGTGACGGTAAATCTCGCGCAAGTACTTGATCGCCTTCTTCACGCAATCCCGGGACAGACGAATGTCATTGATCGAGACGAACTTGTCTTTGTCGTTGATCAGCTCGCGGTACTTCTTCTCGTACATCGGTTTGATCGCGTACCAGTTGGTATCGAGGATCTTCGCCGGGTTCTCGAACTCATTAAGCAACTCGTCGATCCGGTCCTCGTCGAACTCTTCATTAATGATGAAGTCCAGGATCGAGTTATCCAGGGTCTCGTCAAAGCGGTACGGGTTTTTCGCGAAGCAACGCTTGATGAAGGCCACGATCAGCGTCAGGAAGTCGTCCGACAGGCACGGGCTCTTGGCGATCAGGGTGGTCAGCGACAGGTTGGCCGAGGCGCCGATGACCAGTGCATAACGCTTGAGCGTGGTGTTCGGGAACAGGCTGTTGAGGTGGGTCTTCAACCGGTTCAAGTCCATGTAGGACAGCTTGTAGTCCTTCGGCAACGAAACAATCGAGACCACCGACGAGCAGTTCTTGAAGAAGTGCAGGTCGTGCAACGCGGCCGCGTCGTATCCCGAATTCTTGTACTGCTCCAGCGAGGCGCGATAGCGCTTGGATTCGATTGGCAACAGGCTGATGCCTTCAATCGCCTGGGTCACTTTGTTGAAGTGCGGCAAGTCGATGGAGCGGAAGAACAGGTCGTCGATGTTCAGGCGCTGCGGTTCTTTCTCGAACACCTTGAACTTGTCGCTGCTCGGCGGCGGAGTTTCCGGCACCACGGACTCGGCGTAGGCAATCGCTACGGGGCCGGCCAGACTCATGAACAGGTCGTTGGCGTCGAGGCGAATGGTTTCGCCAATGTCGATGCCGGCGCGACGGAAATAGTTCTGGTCGTAGTCGGTTGTAACCGCCTGAGCCGTCAGAATGTTGAAGATCTGCTGTGAGATGTACTGGTTAGCGTGCTTTTCCATCGCGTTGACGTCGATGTTCTGAATGTTGCCGTCATCGCTTTCTTCGGCATAACGCATGATGTCGTTGGAGATCAGCATCATGGCGTTCCATGGGCGGATACGGCCCATGACACTGGCTTCGCTGCTGTCTTCGTTGGCGAAGTTGTAGGAGAAGTCCCACTCTTCCGACAGGTATTTACACAGCAGACGACCGGCGTTGATGTGCAACGCCTCAGACATTTCGCTGCGGTGATCGGAAATGTTCGGCAACACGCAAATGCCGCTGGTGAATATCGGTTCGAAGACGAAGGAATGACCGCTCTTGCTGTCGTGCTCGTCCATCGGCTTGGTATCGAACGTCTTGTTCATGTACGAGTGCTGCTGGGCCAGGCCGAATTCCGAGGCCATGCCCGAACCGGTACCGCCGCCGGCACTGAAGATCGAGAAGTACAGGCGCGACTGGTTGGCCTTGATCCCGCAGCTGTCGATCAGGTACGAGTGAATCATCTTCCAGTCAGGGCTGGAGAAACGCTGGGTGTCCTTGTTCAGGATGATCTTGGCCAGGTACTGGCCGAGGATCGGCGCGTTACCGGCGCCACCGGCGTGGACTTCCGACAAGTCCATGATCTTCATTTTGCTGTAGTCGCGCAGGAAACCGCTTTTTTCGCCCTTGCGCGAGAAACGGATGCGGCCGGCGATGTCTTTGTCCAGGTCGCCGAGCATCACCAGCGGCTCGACCAGGAATACCGGTTTGCTGGCCTTGTTCGGTCCCAGGCGCAGGTTGTTGCGAATCCACTGTGCCGGGCTGTAGCCCTTTTCGGCGAAGCGCTTGTCCGGCGACAGGCGATCTTCGTTATTGAATTCGTTGAGGTAGAACTTGCGGGCGTTGTACACCAGCTCGGCGACGTCCAGCGCGATGTTCGAACCGCAGCGGCCCAGGCCGATCAGGCACACCGACGGGAATTCCTGATCGCTGTGATGTTCACTGTCGCCTTCCAGATGCGGTGGGCGCGGGAACACCATGTCGCGCAGACCGTCGAGATTATCGAGGATGCGATCGGTATTGGTTTCGGTGAAGTACAGGTATTGCTGAGTTGCCAGCGGGCGCGATGGCGTCAATGGCTTCGACGGTGCGGGGCTGTTTGCCGCGGGGCTCAACGTCAGATCGGATATCGCAGTGGCCGGATTGTTTTTAGAAGTCATTGTGCGCCATTTACCTGGGCTGGTTGGTTGGGCGACACGATGTCGTCGAACCATCACGGATGGGATCTCGCGTCTTTTTTCAGCGCGTATGTGGCCCAAGCGTCAGGGCCTTGGCCTGAGCATCGCTCGGGGGAATCCTTTCCTAAGTCATGATGAATCGGCCAATATTCGATGATCTTTAATCAAAAGGAGGCCAAATGATGTCATCGTTACCTTCACTCGGGTTTGCCGGGGTCGGCCTGATGGGCTTGCCAATGTGCCGGCGCTTGCTGGCAGCGGGTTATCCGCTGACGGTGTGGAACCGCAATCCAGCCAAGTGCGCGCCGCTGGTCGAGGCCGGTGCACGACAGGTCGCCACGCCGGCTGAGCTGTGTCGGCACGCCGACGTGGTGATGTTGTGCCTGGCGGACACGTCGGTGGTGCGTGAGGTGGTGTTTGGCGCGGCAGGGATTGCGCAAGGTGCGAAAAGCGGTCAATTGCTGGTGGATTTTTCCAGCCTGGAACCTACCGCGACGCGGGAAATGGCGACCGCGCTGGTCAGCCAAACCGGCATGAGCTGGCTGGATGCACCCGTGTCCGGCGGAGTGGTCGGCGCCGAGGCCGGCAGCCTGGCGATCATGGTGGGCGGTGAAACGGCGGATCTTGAGCGCGTCAGGCCAGTGCTGTTGAGCCTCGGCCAGCGCGTGACCCACATGGGCGCCGTCGGAGCGGGGCAGGTGACCAAGGCTTGTAATCAGATGATCGTCGCCTGCAACGCGCTGGTGATCGCCGAAGTGGTGGCGTTGGCCGAGCGTTCCGGCGTCGACGCCCGTCTGATCGCCGAGGCTCTGGCCGGTGGTTTCGCCGATTCAAAGCCGTTGCAGATCCTTGCCCCGCAAATGGCCGAAAGCCGTTTCGAACCGGTGAAATGGCATGTGCGCACGCTGCTCAAGGACCTCGACACCGCGGTGAAGTTTTCCCGTGAGCAAGGCTCGGCCACGCCGATCAGTGGACTGGCCGCACAACTGATGCGCCTGCATGGGGGCCAGGGTTTTCTGGAAAAAGATCCGTCGACGTTAGTGCAGTTGTACCGCGAACCAGACTCAGAGAACTGACGATGGACGAGTGTCTGCGCTGGTTGATTTCGTTCAGCACGGGACGCAATTGCGCCAGCGGTACCGGACGACTGAGCAGGTAGCCCTGCACGAAGTCGCAGCCGTTACGCTCCAGAAACTCGTATTGCTCAAGGGTTTCGACGCCTTCGGTCACCACCTGCAAATGCAGCGTGTGGGCCATGACGATGATCGCTTGAACGATTTCCATGTCCTGGGTGGCCTTGGGAATGTCCTGGATGAACGAGCGGTCGATCTTCAGCGTGTTGAGTGGCAGCCGTTTGAGATAGGCCAGTGATGAGTAACCGGTGCCGAAGTCATCAATCGACAGCGACACGCCGAGGGCACGAATCTGGCGCAGCAACACCAACGTATCGGCGATGTTGCCCATCAGCGCATTTTCGGTCACTTCCAGTTCCAGCCGCTGCGGCGCCACTCCGGCGACCCGCAGCGCGTGTTCGATTTCATCGGCCAATTCTTCGCGTGCCAGGTTCAGGGGCGAACAGTTCACGGCGATGTGGAGTTCTTCGCAACCCTGACGCGACAACTCGCCCAGATCCTCACAGGCTTTGCGCAGGACCCAGTTGTCCAGTTCGGCGATCAGGCCGTTGGCTTCGGCGATGGCAATGAACCGGTCCGGTACCAGCAGTCCGTGAACCGGATGTTGCCAGCGGACCAGCGCTTCAAGTTTGCTGACCTGAGCGTTTTTCAGATCGTAGATCGGTTGGTAATAGAGCATCAGCCCGGTGTTTTCGCGTAGGGCGTGGCGCAGTTCTTCTTCCAGTTGCAGTTCCAGCGTCGCACGGGTTTTCAGGTTTTCGCTGAAGAAGTTCAGGCCATTGCGCCCGCTGTCCTTGGACTGATACAGCGCCAGGTCAGCGTTTTTCAGCAACTCTTCACAGGTCTTGCCATCGTCCGGAAACAAGCTGATGCCAATACTGGTGGTCATGACCATGCGCCGCCCGGACAGCTCGATGGGCTCCTTCATTTTCGCCATGATGCGCTGGGCCATATGCCGCGCTTCTTCACGATCATACAGGCCGATGAGGATGCAAAACTCGTCGCCTCCGAAGCGCGCGACCACATCTTCGTGGCTGCGCACCGAAACCTTTATGTGGTTGGCCAGGACCTTGAGCAATTCGTCGCCGGCATCATGGCCGAGGCTGTCGTTGATCCGCTTGAAATGGTCGATGTCCAGGAACAGCACCGCCAGCATGCCGCCTTCGTTGGTTTTCTCGATGAGTTTCTCGGCAAAAATCTGGTTGAAGCCACGACGGTTGATCAGGTTGGTCAGGGGGTCGTAGTGCGCCACCTGTTGCAACGACATCCTCGCCTGGTCCAGTTGACTGAGCAGGGCGTTGACCCGTTGCAGGTCGCGCTCCTTGTTTTGCAGCTTCTTGTCCGCCAGCGCCGCGCTGATGCTGCTGCCGATGATCAGCAGCGTCATGATCGCCACCGTCAGGCCCAGTTGCAGATGATTGTTTACGCCGGGCAGCGGTAGGAGGCTGTCGGCGGGCAGCACCAGATTGAAGGCAGCCATGCCGGTGAAGTGCATGCTGACGATACCGGCCCCGAGTACCAGGCTGGCGCTGTATTTGAGCAGTTGATGGAACAGGCCGGTGCCGTCGCGCAGATGACTTGATATCAGCAGGGCTGCAAGGCTGGCACCGATGGCGATCACAATGGAGAGGGCGAATAGCGTGGGTTGGTAATAGGCCACCGCACTCGAACGCATGGCGGTCATGCCCACGTAATGCATGGTGGCGATGCCCAGGCCGATGCAGATCGAAGCCTGGAGATATTGCCAAAAACTCAGGCGGGGATGACTGAGTGTATGCATGGCCAGCCACGAGGCGAGCAGGGCGATCAACAGAGAAAGGAGAGTAATGGGTAGATCATATTGAATGTCGATCGGCGCCTGAAACGCTAGCATGCCAATGAAGTGCATGGCCCAGATTCCGCCCGCCAGGCAACTGGCGCCGACCCAGCGCCAGAGCCGCTGCGAGGCGGGTTTTTCCACGTGACCGACCCGTTCGGCCATGTCCAATGTGGCAAAGCTGCCGACACAGGCGACCAAATAGGCCAGCAGTACCAGAAAAGGGTCATGTGTGCAGTTGAGTATTACCTGGCCGTTCGCCGTCAGCTCGGTAATGGAACGCAAACCAAGCCACTCCATAGCATGCCCCATTGTCATCCTGGCTGGCGCCATGAACGCTGGCGAATGCTTTGGAGTATAGAAGGCATGTTTAGAGTGCAAACGATAGTGGCACATCGGCCCTAACCATTTTGGAATGGGCGTTAGAGCGTTTGGAAATAAATGTTGTATCAGCTGCGACATCTTCCATGGGCGGATATCAGCTTTACAAATAATGACAGACAGCTCTGGCGGGCCTGACTAGATTGCAGGTTCCGGGCTCGGATGCGTTGGCAGTGAAGCCCCAATAACAATAAAAGAGACGGACCCATGCAGAACTCGACCCAAGCGGCGAATGCCTGGCGCATTCTGTTCCTGCTGTTCCTGGCCAACCTGTTCAACTTCTTCGACCGCACCATTCCAGCCATCATCATCGAACCTATCCGCATGGAATGGCACCTGAGCGACTTTCAGCTGGGGATCATCGGTACCGCATTCACCCTCGTTTATGCCATTGCCGGCCTGCCTCTGGGGCGGATGGCCGATACCGGTTCACGCAGCAAATTGATGGGCTGGGGCCTGGCGGCGTGGAGCGGGCTGACAGCAGTCAACGGACTGGTGGGGAGTTTCTGGGCTTTCCTGATCGTGCGCATGGGCATCGGCATCGGTGAAGCCAGTTACGCACCGGCCGCCAACTCGCTGATCGGCGACCTGTTCCCGGCCCACCGCCGGGCGCGGGCGATGGGTATCTTCATGCTGGGGCTACCGTTGGGGCTGCTGCTGGCGTTCTTCACCATCGGCGCCATGGTCAAGGCCTTCGACAGCTGGCGCGCGCCGTTCTTTATCGCAGCAGTGCCGGGGCTGATCCTGGCGGTCTTCATGTTCTTTATCAAGGAACCGAAACGCGGCGCCGCAGAGAGTGTGCAGGTTTCTCAGGAACGCGTAGACCGGCCGATCCGTCGGGTGTTGGCGGTGCCGACTTTCCTGTGGCTGGTGATGGCGGGGCTGTGTTTCAACTTCGCCACGTACGCCTGCAACTCGTTTCTGGTGCCGATGCTGCAGCGTTATTTCCTGATGCCGTTGCAGGAAGCGGCGGTGGCGACCGGGGTGATCGTCGGCGTCACCGGGTTGTTCGGCCTGACACTGGGCGGTTGGGTGGCTGACAAGATTCACCAGCGGGTGGCCAATGGGCGACTGCTGTTTGCCGCGTTCAGCTTGATCATCTCGACGGTGTGCACGGCTTGGGCGCTGCATTCCGGGCGGATCGAGATCGGCGTGTTTGTGGCGGTGTTCAGTGTGGGCTGGTTGTTTGCCTACAACTTCTACACCTGCGTTTACACCGCCATTCAGGACGTAGTCGAGCCGCGCTTGCGGGCTACGGCCATGGCGCTGTTCTTTGCCGGGTTGTATTTGCTGGGTGGTGGTTTGGGGCCGGTGGTGGTGGGCGCATTGTCCGACCACTTTGCGCATACCGCGATGCTCTCGGCCGGTGCTGAACAGATGACCGAGGCGTTCAAGGCTGTCGGTTTGCATGACGCGATGTATTTGATCCCGGTGGCGCTGTTTTTCACCATGGTGTTTCTGTTCCTGGCTTCACGGTGTTTTGTGCGCGATGCCAAGCGGATGAAGGAAGGGTTGGTGGCGGTGGTCGAGCCGCAGATTCCGGCGGTCACTGCGTAATGATCGCCAAATGATCGTTCCCACGCTCTGCGTGGGAATGCCTCAAGGGACGCTCCGCGTTCCAGCTCTCGAAAGGGACGCAGAGCGTCCCGGGCTGCATTCCCACGCAGAGCGTGGGAACGATCGGCAGACAAAAAAAGGCCCGCATCGCTGCGGGCCTTCTTTGTTTTAGCGGGGCAGAGCAGGGGAGTTAACCCGCCACCAACACCCGAATCGCTTCCAGTCGCAGCGCAGCCTTGTCGAGCATGGCCAGGCCTTGCTCGCGTTGCTTGCGCAAGGCAACCAGTTCGCTGTCACGCACTGTCGGGTTGACAGCTTGCAACGCGGTCAGGCGCGCCAGTTCTTCCTCGGTATCAGCCGCGAGGCGACGCTGCGCCTCAGCCACGCGCTCGGCGTGACGCGGGAAGATCTTCTCTTCGCCGGCGTTGATCCGTGGCGTCAGCTGATCGCGCTGGGCCTGGATGAACTTGTTGGCGCTGGCGCGCGGCACGCTTTCCAGCTGATCGTTAAGGGTTTCGAACGACACCCGGGTCGACAGGTCATTACCGTTGGCATCGAGCAGGCAGCGCAGGGCGGCCGGCGGCAGGTAGCGGCCCAGTTGCAGCGAGCGCGGAGCAACCACTTCGCTGACGTAAAGCAGTTCCAGCAACACGGTGCCAGGTTTCAGCGCCTTGTTCTTGATCAGCGCCACGGCGGTGTTGCCCATGGAACCGGACAAGACCAGGTCCATGCCGCCCTGAACCATCGGGTGTTCCCAGGTAATGAACTGCATGTCTTCGCGAGACAGCGCCTGGTTGCGGTCGTACGTGATGGTCACGCCTTCGTCGTCGCCCAGCGGGAAGCTGGCGTCGAGCATTTTTTCGCTCGGTTTGAGGATCAGCGCGTTTTCCGAATGGTCTTCGCTGTCGATGCCGAAGGCGTCGAACAGGGTTTCCATGTAGATCGGCAGGGCGAACTGATCGTCTTGCTCAAGGATGTCCTCGACCAGTGCATCACCTTCGCCAGCGCCGCCGGAGTTGAGCTCCAGCAAACGGTCGCGGCCGGTGTGCAGCTCGGCTTCCATGCGCTCTCGCTCGGCGCGGGCTTCGTCGATCAGCGCTTGCCACTCGCCGTCGTCGGCATTTTCCAGCAGCGGCAGCAGGCGCGGGCCGAACTGATGCTGCAAGGCGTTGCCGGTCGGGCAGGTGTTGAGGAACGCGTTCAGCGCTTCGTGGTACCACTGGAACAGGCGCTCTTGCGGGCTGGTTTCCAGGTACGGCACGTGCAGTTCGATGATGTGCTTCTGGCCGATCCGGTCCAGACGACCGATACGCTGCTCCAGCAGGTCCGGGTGCGATGGCAGATCGAACAGCACCAGGTGGTGCGAGAACTGGAAGTTACGACCTTCACTGCCGATTTCCGAGCAGATCAGCACTTGCGCGCCAAATTCTTCGTCGGCGAAGTAGGCCGCGGCGCGGTCACGCTCGAGGATGTTCATGCCTTCGTGGAAGACCGTGGCCGGAATGCCGGAACGCACGCGCAGGGCGTCTTCCAGGTCCATGGCGGTTTCGGCATGGGCGCAGATCACCAGCACTTTGGTGCGCTTGAGCATCTTCAGCTGATCGATCAGCCACTCGACGCGCGGGTCGAATTTCCACCAGCGTTCTTCTTCGTTGGCGTCCGGCTGGGCCTGGAAGCTGACTTCCGGGTACAGCTCGGCGTGATCACCCAATGGCAGTTCGAGGTATTCGTCGGGGCATGGCAGCGGGTACGGATGCAGCTTGCGCTCCGGGAAACCCTGCACGGCGGCGCGGGTGTTGCGGAACAGCACGCGGCCGGTGCCGTGGCGGTCGAGCAGTTCGCGCACCAGGCGGGCACTGGCTTCGGTGTCGCCATCGTTGACCGCAGTCAGCAAGGCTTCGCCTTCGTTGCCGAGGAAACCGTGAATGGTCTTGTGCGCTTCAGGCGACAGGCGCCCCTTGTCCAGCAACTCCTGAACGGCTTCGGCCACCGGGCGATAGTTTTCGCTTTCGGCACGGAAGGCGTGCAGGTCGTGGAAACGGTTCGGGTCAAGCAGGCGCAGACGCGCAAAGTGGCTGTCCTGACCCAGTTGTTCCGGGGTCGCGGTCAGTAGCAGGACGCCGGGAATGACTTCGGCCAGTTGTTCAACCAGCGAGTATTCCGGGCTGGCCTTGTCTTCGTGCCACACCAGGTGGTGGGCTTCGTCGACGACCATCAGGTCCCAACCGGCGGCGAACAGTGCGTCCTGGGCCTTCTCGTCTTCCACCAGCCACTCGAGTGCAACCAGCGCGAGCTGGGTGTCTTCGAACGGGTTGGCGGCATCGCTTTCGATGAAGCGTTCTTCGTCGAACAGCGCAACTTGCAGGTTGAAGCGGCGGCGCATCTCCACCAGCCACTGGTGCTGCAGGTTCTCTGGAACCAGGATCAGCACGCGGTTGGCGCGGCCCGAGAGCAGTTGGCGATGGATCACCAGACCGGCTTCGATGGTTTTGCCCAGGCCCACTTCGTCTGCCAGCAAAACCCGCGGTGCAATGCGGTCGGCGACTTCACGGGCGATGTGCAGCTGGTGCGCGATCGGTTGCGCACGCACGCCACCCAGGCCCCAAAGCGCGGACTGCAACTGGCGGCTGGTGTGTTCCAGGGTGTTGTATCGCAGGGAGAACCAGGCCAGCGGGTCGATCTGCCCGGCGAACAAACGATCGCTGGCCAGACGGAACTGAATGAAGTTCGACAGTTGGGTTTCCGGCAGGGTAACCACTTCGTTATGCCCGTTGAGGCCGTGGTAAACCAGCAAGCCGTCGACGTCGTCGACTTCTTGTACGGTCAGTTTCCAGCCTTCGAAGTGAGTGATCGAGTCACCCGGCGAAAACCGCACGCGGGTAAGGGGCGCATTCCGTAGCGCGTACTGGCGAGTCTCGCCAGTGGCCGGGTAGAGCACGGTCAACAAGCGGCCGTCCTGTGCCAGAACGGTGCCTAAACCCAGCTCGGCTTCGCTGTCACTGATCCAGCGTTGCCCCGGTTGATACTGCTGCGCCATGCTGCCTGACTCCCACCTTGAAAAAGCGGGCTATCTTAACGGAATGAGGGCTTCAGGGCCAAAGGACTCTCATAAAAACCCGAAGTCTTACGTTAGTACAGCGATGCAGCGCTTGCAGGTCGGGGCACCTATTCGTGCCAAACGGGTCACAGTTTGCGACCGATGGCTCAAGTCGGCATCCCCGCAGCCGACAGCCTGCTGACAGGAGACTAATAATTATGCTGCCACCGATGCTCCCCTTGAGTGCCGTGCCAATCACCTCACAGCAGGATCCGATTCGCCAGCGGCCGGATATTCCCCCCGTGGTGCCGGTGCAGGAAAGCTCCAACGAAAGCACCATCGACCTGCAGCAGCGCGATCCGGAAGAGGCGGCGTTTCAGCTGCGCGAGGAACAGCGCCGCAAGCAGGAACAGCAAAGACGCCGCCGTGAAGCCGATGAAGATCCTGAAGAACACCTGGCGATTCCCGGTGACGAACTCAATGCCGACAATACCGTGCCGGTGGCGCCATTGATGGAAGATCAGCCACGACAGGGTTTGTGGGTCGATATTCAGATTTGAGCTCACGGCTGGTCAGCGCGGCCATCAGACCGCATTATTGGCACATCCTTGCCTGCAAATGCGGCAACTGAATTTCCTTTCAAGCGATGCACTGAGCACCATGAGCCAAGATGACAAGCTGATTGATCTCAACGCCGAACGCGCCAAGCGGGTTCATGACCTTAATGAAAAGCGCCTGAACGAAGTGCGCCAGGCGTTCGAACACGCCATGCCGTTGGGTAAAGCGAAGAAGAAGCCGAAGAACAAACCGAAAAAGCGTTGAAACACCCTGCATTGGTTGATGCAGGTCAGTTATTCCCCTCCTTTACGCCCAGTCTCGGGCGACATTGATCCCGGTCAATTTTTTCTCCTGCCTGATTGGTTAACTTAGCCCTATCGCAACAAGGCAAGTGCAGGAGGCCAGTCATGTTTTTCGACAACGTGGTGATCGCCGGAGTGCTGACAGTCGGCCTCATGGTTCTGTTTTTTGCAGGGTTTGGATATTTCATCTGGAAGGATTCGCATAAGCGCAAACCGTAGGTCTTTCTGGAAGCAATGAGCACGCAAGGCATTTTGGGCAACTTCGGTTGCCCTTTTTTTTGTGTCTGAAAATCTATCGGAATACGCGCCTGATCGTTCCCATGCTCTGCGTGGGAATGCCTCAAGGGACGCTCCGCGTTCCAGCTCTCGAAAGGGACGCGGAGCGTCCCGGGCTGCATTCCCACGCAGAGCGTGGGAACGATCTACTTTCCAGCAGTAATAAAAAAGGCGCGAACCTTACGGAACACGCCTTTTTTGTGCGGCTATGTATCAGCTGCCCAGTGCCTTCGACGCCAGCCAGAACAGGCCGGCCGACAGGGCCACTGTGGCTGGCAGGGTCAGGACCCAGGCCAGCAGGATGGTTCTGACAGTACCGCCTTGCAGGCCGCTTTTGTTGGCGACCATGGTGCCGGCCACGCCCGAGGACAGGACGTGGGTGGTGGACACCGGCAGGCTGAAGATGTTGGCCATGCCGATCAGGCTTGCGGTAGTGATCTGAGCCGACATGCCTTGGGAGTAAGTCATGCCCTGCTTGCCGATCTTCTCGCCGATGGTCAGAACCACGCGCTTCCAGCCCACCATGGTACCCAGGCCGAGGGCCAGGGCGACCGCCAGAATCACCCAGAACGGGGCGTATTCGGTGGTAGTGGTCAGGTCTTTGCGCAGCTTGTTCAGGTCAGCCTTTTCACGGGCAGCGAGACCAGGAAGCTTGCTGACTTTCTTCGCCGTGTCGTCCAGGCAGAGCAGGTAGCGACGCACTTCGATGCGGCTTTCCGACGGCAGCGAGTGGTAGTCGGCTACACCTTTAAGGGTGCCGAGCAGGGCGGTAATGGTCGGTTCGGTCTGTTGCGGGTTGCAACGGAATTTCTCCGGCAGATCACCTTCCATGCTTTTGCCCAGGGCCAGGAATTCACCCAGCGTATCGGCATTGCGCTTGTAGAACTGGCTCAGGTGCAGGGTCGCGTCGCGAGTCCGTTCGATCTGGTAGGTTGTGCTGCCCAGGTCGAGTACGAACTGCGCCGGCACGATACCGATCAGCACCAGCATGATCAGGCCGATACCTTTCTGGCCATCGTTGGAGCCGTGCACGAAGCTCACGGCCATGGCCGAAATGACCAGCACCAGGCGGTTCCAGAACGGCGGGTGTTTCTTGTCATCGATCTTGCGGCGCTGTTCCGGTGTCTTGTGCATCTTCGACAGTGGACGCCACCATTTAAGGCCGATCAATATCAGAGCGGCGACCAGGAAGCCCGCCATTGGCGAGAACACCAGGGACGCACCGATATCGATCGCTTTCTGCCAGTTCACACCATCAGCCAACGGAATATCGTTGATCAAGGCGTTGGCAAGGCCGACACCGAGGATCGACCCGATCAACGTGTGGGAGCTGGAGGCCGGGATACCGAAGTACCAGGTGCCCAGGTTCCAGGTGATGGCGGCGGCGAGCAGCGAGAACACCATGGCCAGCCCGTGACCGGTGTTCACATTGATCAGCAGTTCTACCGGCAGCAGGTGGACGATGGCATACGCCACGCCAACACCGCCCAGCAGCACGCCGAGAAAGTTGAACACACCGGAAAAGAACACCGCCAGATGGGGCGGCATGGCTTTGGTGTAGATAACAGTGGCCACCGCGTTAGCGGTGTCATGAAAGCCGTTGATGAACTCGAAGGCGAGGACAAAGGCCAGGGCGAGCAAGAGGCTCACAAGCACCCAAGCATCTAGTCCGCTGAATAAATCGATCATGAAGGTTTTCTGACCCGGTCGTAAGGGGGCGCGATTATGCCAGAAAAGACTGCTAATCAATGCACTTGCTGCTCATCGGTAACATTCTTCAACGAATTAATTTGTGGCAGCAGCCAAAACCCCAGGTTTTTACTGGGTTTTGCAAGTCATTGAATTTCTTTGAAAAGGCCGCAGCCACAAGGCGTCCTCTCGTAGGAGCAAGAGGTTTGAACGCTTGTGTGAAATATCTGAAAAGAGGGCCAGACATGAGCCATTTGCCTCATCCGGTGGGTGAGGTGGCCGCTGCCCGCTGGTAGCGGGCGCGAAAGGCATCATCGATACATCCCGTTTTTAACGGGTGCAGACGCAGACCCTTGAAAGGATTCAGGCCGAGGGCTTATGGCTCTTCGGCTTTGAGTTCCTTTTCCATTTTCTGCAATTCTTGAGTGAAAGCCTGATCCTGAACGGTGGCGCGTTTACGCCAGGGTTTGCGTTCCGGTTCGGGCTGAGCGGCGTAGGTGGTGACTTCCCCGCCGTAAACTTCCTTGTAACGTTGTTCCTGGCGCTCAAGTTCCGCGCGCAGTTCGTCTTTCGTCACAGTGCTACCTGATTGAGTTGAGATGAATTCTGGTGAAACGCGCTGCATCAAATGTATTTGACCACGCTCGCCGAATGGACAAGGCCTGCAAAGGCATCATTTTTTACGGCATTGCGATCAATTACTTCCATGTTGCAGGCGGCCACGACACCAGAGATAAACAGCTGACGCAGCATCAGTTTCCTGTTTCAGCGAACACCTTGGCCAAGCATATGAAATGAGTGTCAGGCGCTTGCTGCGGGCAACGGCGATGGAACATCGCGTTACCGGGTGGCGGAGTCGGCAATTAAAAACCGGTCACCACTGAATTTCATTATAGCGGTCGATTCGAAGAACACTATCGCCAAAGAGTTAAAAGTGGGTCTTGATGTGTGATTGTTTTGTTACTCGCAACTTTATACGGCTAACTAGGTCGTTCGGCGGCACGACGTTACAGTGATGTCTTTCTGACGCCATTCAGTCGAACAAGTTAGGACAATTACATCGGCCCTTCTAGTCTGCGTCAGAGCCAGTGTAAAAACAGGTACAAGCACGTTCAATAATCGGCTGATCCGATTGCGATTATCGGTCGACGGTTCGATAATCGAACAGTCTTGGCTGCCCGGGGTTGTGTGAGGGGCCGGCTGCCGCTTGTAATAGCCACTGAACCGTGTGGGAAAAGGACCTTATATGAACGATCAAATGCGCAATTCCTTCGCTTCAGTGGCGCCGCCGATCGTGGCCTCGCCCGCCAAACGGATCCAGGCACTGACCGGCGACCCGGATTTCATGACCTCCCTGGCCCGTGGCCTGGCTGTGGTGCAAGCGTTCCAGGAGCGCAAACGTCACCTCACCATCGCTCAGATCAGTCACCGCACGGAAATTCCCCGCGCCGCTGTGCGACGTTGCCTGCACACGCTGATCAAACTTGGTTACGCCACCACCGACGGCCGCACGTATTCGCTGCTGCCCAAAGTACTGACGCTTGGCCATGCCTATGTGTCCTCGACGCCGCTGGCGGTTTCCGCTCAGCCCTACCTGGACCGCATGAGCGAGCAACTTCATGAAGCCTGCAACATGGCCACTCTGGAAGGCGATGACATCTTGTACATCGCTCGTTCGGCCACCACCCAGCGACTGATTTCGGTCGACCTGTCGGTGGGTGGACGTCTGCCAGCCTATTGCACCTCGATGGGTCGGATTCTTCTCGCGGCGCTGGACGATACGTCGCTGCGCGAGTACCTCGACCATGCAGAGTTGCAAGCCAAGACCAGCCGAACCTTGCACACCCCCGAGGCGTTGCTCGAATGCCTGCAAGAGGTGCGGCAGCAAGGCTGGTGCATCGTCGATCAGGAACTGGAGCAGGGGCTGCGCTCGATTGCCGTTCCGGTGTACGACGCTTCCGGCCAAGTGGTCGCGGCGTTAAACGTCAGTACCCACGCCGGCCGAGTCAGCCGCAACGAGCTGGAACAACGTTTCCTGCCTGGCCTTCTAAGCGCGAGTCGCGACCTCAGCGCGCAACTCTTCGCCTAAGCTGTTCGATAAACGCACAGAGTCGCGTTTATCGAATTGACGCTCTTTCCCTTGGATCATTAATGTCGCGGCAGCGTCATCCGGCGCTGCTGTTCTCGCTCCATTGCCGGGCGATGACCCCAATAATAATGAGAAGAGGCACCTCCCATGCGTACGTTTCCCGACTGTCGCTGTTCCCAACGGTTTCCTTGCCGGAACCGCATCGCCTGATCCCGACACCTCTTTCTTGTGACAGCGTCAGCCTCGGCTGGCACCTGTTCGACTGCGTTCTTTGCGTGGAATAAAAATAATGAACCAGCCCCAGTCTGCTGTAGGAAACTGCCTCGACGTGCAGTCCTTCATCAATGCTCAACCCATTTCGCGCTACCAATGGCGAGTGGTGATCCTGTGTTTCCTGATTGTTTTCCTCGATGGCCTCGACACGGCGGCCATGGGTTTCATCGCGCCCGCCCTGTCTCAGGATTGGGGCATCGACCGCGCCAGTCTCGGCCCGGTGATGAGCGCGGCGTTGATCGGCATGGTCTTCGGCGCACTGGGTTCTGGCCCGTTGGCTGACCGCTTCGGGCGAAAAATCGTACTGGTGGGCGCGGTGTTGTTGTTTGGCGCGTTCAGCCTGGCTTCGGCTTACAGCACCAACGTCGATCAACTGCTGGTGCTGCGTTTCCTCACTGGCCTGGGCCTTGGCGCCGGCATGCCGAACGCCACGACGCTGCTGTCCGAATACACCCCGGAGCGCAAGAAATCCCTGCTGGTGACCAGCATGTTCTGCGGTTTCAACCTCGGCATGGCGGGCGGCGGTTTCATTTCCGCCAAACTGATTCCGGCGTTTGGCTGGCACAGTCTGCTGATGATCGGCGGGATTTTGCCGCTGATCCTCGCCGTCGTATTGCTGTTCTGGCTGCCGGAATCGGCGCGCTACCTCGTCGTCCGCAATCGCGGCACTGACAAAGTGCGCAAGACTCTGGCGCCCATCGATCCAATCGTCGTCGCTCAGGCTTCCAGCTTCAGCGTGCCAGAACAGAAAACCGTGAAGGCCCGCAACGTGTTCGCGGTGATCTTCTCCGGCACCTACAGCACCGGCACCTTGTTGCTATGGCTGACCTACTTCATGGGGCTGGTGATCGTTTATCTGCTGACCAGTTGGCTGCCGACGCTGATGCGTGACAGTGGCGCGAGCATGGAGCAGTCGGCATTCATCGGTGCGTTGTTCCAGTTTGGCGGGGTATTGAGCGCGGTGGGCGTGGGCTGGGCGATGGACCGGTTCAATCCGCACAAGGTTATCGGCATTTTCTATCTATTCGCCGGGGTGTTTGCCTACGCGGTAGGGCAGAGCCTGGGCAACATCACGCTATTGGCGACGTTGGTGCTGGTGGCCGGGATGTGCGTCAACGGCGCGCAATCGGCGATGCCTTCACTGGCGGCGCGGTTTTATCCGACGCAGGGGCGGGCGACCGGGGTGTCGTGGATGCTCGGGATTGGTCGCTTTGGCGCGATTCTCGGTGCGTGGATGGGCGCAACGCTGCTGGGCCTGGGCTGGAACTTCGAGCAGGTGCTCACGGCGCTGGTGATTCCAGCGGCATTGGCGACCACGGCGGTGGTGATCAAGGGCATGGTCAGTCATGCGGATGCGACTTGAGGGCTGGTGATGATCGTTCCCACGCGGAGCGTGGGAACGATCAGTGTGGAGATCGGTAGGCAGGCAACAATGTGTTCGATAAACGAACACTCAGTCGATTATCGGATTGTTTGACGATTTTCAGGGGCTTACTCTTCAGTCATTCCGGCGCTGCGCATCGCGCCTTTTTCTTCCACTGTCGGTTCATAACAAAACGGGAGCCTGCCCCATGGCTGAAATCCTTTCGCTGCACGACGCGGTGAAGCAATTCGTTAACGACGGCGATACCGTCGCGCTCGAAGGCTTCACTCACCTGATCCCTACGGCGGCGGGTCACGAAATCATTCGCCAGGGCAAGAAAGACCTGACCCTGGTGCGGATGACGCCTGACCTGATCTACGACCAGTTGATCGGCGCCGGTTGTGCTCGCAAACTGATTTTCTCCTGGGGCGGTAACCCGGGCGTCGGTTCGCTGCATCGCCTGCGTGACGCCGTCGAGAAGCAGTGGCCGCACGCGCTGGAAATCGAAGAGCACAGCCACGCCGACCTGGCCAATGCCTACGTCGCTGGCGCCTCCGGCCTACCGTTCGCGGTGCTGCGCGCCTACGCCGGCTCCGACCTGCCGAAGGTCAACCCGCTGATCAAAACCGTCACCTGCCCGTTCACCGGTGAAGTGTTGGCGGCCGTACCTTCGGTGCGCCCGGACATCACCGTGATTCACGCGCAGAAAGCCGACCGCAAAGGCAACGTGCTGCTGTGGGGCATTCTCGGCGTACAAAAAGAAGCGGCACTGGCCGCCAAGCGCTGCATCGTCACCGTCGAGGAAATCGTCGACGACCTCAATGCACCGATGAACTCCTGCGTTCTGCCGACCTGGGCCTTGAGCGCGGTCTGCCACGTCCCCGGCGGTGCGCATCCGTCCTACGCTCACGGCTACAACGAGCGTGATAACCGTTTCTACCAGGCTTGGGACCCAATTGCCCGCGACCGTGAAACCTTCACCGCGTGGATCAACGAGTACATCCACGGCTGCGCTGACTTCAGCGAGTTCCAGGCCAAACTGGCCGCTGCTTCGGAGGCCAAGTAATGACTTACACCACCAATGAAATGATGACCGTCGCCGCTGCCCGCCGTTTGAAAAACGGTTCGGTGTGCTTCGTCGGCATCGGCCTGCCGTCGAAAGCCGCCAACCTGGCGCGTCTGACTTCCTCGCCGGATGTCGTCCTGATCTACGAATCGGGTCCGATCGGTGCCAAGCCGAGCGTACTGCCGCTGTCGATCGGTGACGGTGAACTGGCGGAAACCGCCGACACCGTCGTCCCGACCGGTGAGATTTTTCGCTACTGGTTGCAGGGCGGGCGCATCGACGTCGGTTTTCTCGGTGCCGCGCAAGTCGACCGCTTCGGCAATATCAACACCACGGTCGTTGGCGATTACCACGCGCCGAAAGTTCGCCTGCCGGGTGCCGGTGGTGCGCCGGAGATCGCTGGCTCGGCCAAAAGCGTGTTGATCATCCTCAAGCAGTCGGCGCGTTCCTTTGTCGACAAACTCGACTTCATTACCTCGGTCGGCCATGGCGAGGGCGGTGATTCGCGCAAGCGTCTCGGCCTGCCGGGTGCCGGTCCGGTCGGCATCATCACCGACCTGTGCATCATGGAGCCGGAAACGGATACCCATGAGTTCGTGGTCACCGCGCTGCACCCAGGCGTGACCCGTGAACAAGTGACCGCGGCTACCGGTTGGGCTGTTCGTTTTGCAGAAAATGTTGAAAACACAGCCGAGCCAACGGATGTCGAACTGAAGGCACTCAGGGATCTGGAAGCCCGCACCGCAGCCGCCCACGGCCAAGCACCCGGAGAAGCCTGATGCGTGACGTTTATATCTGCGATGCGATTCGCACCCCCATCGGCCGTTTCGGCGGTGGCCTGTCGGCTGTTCGCGCCGACGACCTGGCCGCCGTGCCAATCAAGGCGCTGATGGCGCGCAACCCGTCGGTGGACTGGAGCGCAGTGGACGAGGTGTTCCTCGGTTGCGCCAACCAGGCCGGCGAAGACAACCGCAACGTGGCGCGCATGGCGTTGTTGCTGGCGGGCCTGCCGGAAACCATTCCGGGCGTGACCCTCAATCGCCTCTGCGCCTCGGGTATGGACGCCATCGGCACTGCCTTCCGCGCCATCGCCAGTGGCGAGATGGAGCTGGCGATTGCTGGCGGCGTCGAGTCGATGTCCCGTGCACCGTTCGTGATGGGCAAGGCTGATGCGGCGTTCTCGCGCAACATGAAGCTGGAAGACACCACCATCGGCTGGCGTTTTATCAATCCGTTGATGAAAGCCCAATACGGCGTGGATGCGATGCCGCAGACGGCCGACAACGTGGCTGACGATTACGAAGTTTCCCGCGAGGATCAGGACGCTTTCGCACTGCGCAGTCAGCAGCGGACAGCCGCCGCGCAGGCCGCAGGATTCTTCGCTGAAGAAATCGTTGAAGTGCGCATTGCCCACAAGAAGGGTGAAAGTGTCGTCAGCCAGGATGAGCATCCTCGCGCCGACACTACGCTGGAAACCCTGGCCAAACTCAAACCGGTCAACGGTCCCGACAAAACCGTCACCGCCGGCAATGCTTCCGGGGTGAACGACGGTGCGGCGGCGTTGATTCTGGCCTCCGGCGACGCCGTGAAAAAGCACGGCCTGACGGCTCGCGCCAAAGTACTGGGCATGTCCAGTGCCGGTGTTGCACCACGGGTCATGGGCATCGGCCCGGTGCCGGCGGTGCGCAAATTGACTGAGCGTCTCGGTCTGGCCGTCAGCGATTTCGATGTGATCGAACTCAACGAAGCGTTCGCCAGCCAAGGCTTGGCGGTGCTGCGTGAACTGGGGCTGGCGGATGACGCCGCCCAGGTCAACCCGAACGGTGGCGCCATTGCCTTGGGCCATCCGTTGGGCATGAGTGGCGCCCGCCTGGTACTGACCGCGCTGCATCAGCTGGAAAAGACTGGCGGCAAGAAAGGCCTGGCGACCATGTGCGTCGGCGTCGGCCAGGGTCTGGCCTTGGCGATCGAACGGGTCTGACGCGCAGCGTTGATGAACAAGAACGGAGGAATGCTTCATGACTGACAAGCCTGGTTACCGCCGCCCGCAAGAGGGCACCCAGCCGGAATACCTGCACCCGGCCTATCAATCCACCAACCGTCGCTCGCCGTCCAAGCCGTTGGTGTTTTTGCCCCATTCGCTGTCGGAAATTACCGGTCCGACCATCGGCGCCGAGCGTGTGCAGGAGAAGGACAACGACCTGACCGCCCAGCACAAGGGTGAGCCACTGGGCGAGCGCATCATCATTCACGGCCGCGTGCTGGATGAAGATGGCTTGCCGGTGCCGGGGATTCTGGTGGAGATCTGGCAGGCCAATGCCGCCGGTCGCTACAACCATGACCGCGACCTGCACGATGCACCGCTGGACCCGAATTTCACTGGCACCGGCCGCACCGTGACCGACGCCGATGGCTGGTACCAGTTCCAGACCATCAAGCCCGGCGCCTATCCGTGGGGCAACCACCACAACGCGTGGCGCCCGGCGCACATCCATTTCTCACTGTTCGGGCCGAGCATTCTGACGCGCCTGGTCACGCAGATGTATTTCCCGGGCGACCCGTTGCTGGCCTACGACCCGATCTACAACTGCGTACCCGATACCAGCGCCAAAGAACGCTTGATCGCCAGTTTCGACCTGGAAAAAACCATCCCTTCCTATGCCCTCGGTTATCGCTGGGACATCGTCTTGCGCGGCCGCGAAGCCACGCCGATGGAGAAATAAGATGACGCTGAACGCGACCACGTCCCACACCGTCGGGCCGTATTACCACATCGGTTTGACCTGGCTGAACCGCGAAGACCTGACCGTCGAACAAACCCTGGGCGAGCGCGTGGCGATCACCGGGCAAGTCATCGATGGCAACGGCGACGTCGTCAACGACGCGATGCTGGAAGTCTGGCAAGCCAACGCCGCCGGCAAGTATGACCACCCCGAAGACGATCAGGACAAACCCCTGGACCCGAACTTCGAAGGGTTTGGCCGGGTGCCGGTGGATGCAGAAGGGCGCTTCCGCTTCACCACGATCAAGCCGGGCACGGTGGAAGGCTTGAAAGGCACGACTCAGGCGCCGCATCTGGTGGTGCTGGTGTTTGCTCGCGGGTTGGTGAAGCACTTGCTGACGCGGATTTACTTTGATGGCGAACCGGCCAATGTGGCGGATCCGCTGCTGGAATGTGTGCCGGCTGAACGCCGCGGCACCTTGCTGGCGAAGAAGGATGCGTCCGGTGTGTACCAGTGGAATGTGATCCTGCAGGGCACCGATGCCGAGACAGTGTTCTTCGATTATTGACTTCAACCTGATCGTTCCCACGCTCTGCGTGGGAATGCCGCCATGGACGCTCCGCGTCCACTGTGACGCGGAGCGTCACGGGATGCATTCCCACGGGACCGTGGGAACGATCGGTGTGAAGACTGCATCTGTGGAACGGGATTGTTGCAAAGTGTGTCTAGACTCTCACAGTCCCCATTGAGTGAAAAACAATGACAACTAGCACCGCTACTACAGCGCTCTACACCGGTGAAGAGCGCAGCAAAAGGATCTTTGCGATCGTTGGTGCCTCGTCCGGCAACCTCGTCGAATGGTTCGACTTCTACGTCTACGCCTTCTGCGCGATCTATTTCGCCCCTGCCTTTTTTCCGTCCGATAATCCGACTGTGCAGCTTGTGAATACGGCTGGCGTATTCGCCGCCGGGTTCCTGATGCGGCCCATCGGCGGCTGGATCTTCGGCCGGCTGGCGGACAAGCACGGGCGCAAGAATTCGATGTTGATCTCGATTCTGATGATGTGCTTCGGTTCGTTACTCATCGCTTGCCTGCCGACCTACAAGGACATCGGCGTCTGGGCGCCGATCATGCTGCTGTTCGCCCGCTTGCTGCAGGGGCTGTCGGTGGGCGGTGAATACGGCACCACTGCGACCTACATGAGTGAAGTGGCCCTCAAGGGCCAGCGCGGTTTCTTTGCCTCGTTCCAGTACGTGACGCTGATCGGTGGGCAACTGCTGGCGGTGTCGCTGGTGGTGGTCCTGCAACAGGTTCTCACTGAGGATGAATTGCGTGCCTACGGCTGGAGGATCCCGTTTGTCGTCGGTGCGGCGGCGGCGTTGATTTCGCTGTTCCTGCGCCGTTCGCTCAAGGAAACCACCAGCAAGGAAATGCGCGAAAACAAGGACGCCGGCAGCATCCGTGCGCTGTTCCGCGACCACAAGGCTGCGTTCATTACCGTGCTCGGTTACACCGCCGGTGGCTCGCTGATTTTCTACACCTTCACCACGTACATGCAGAAGTACCTGGTGAACACCGCCGGCATGCACGCCAAGACCGCCAGTTACATCATGACCGGCGCACTGTTCCTTTATATGTGCATGCAGCCACTGTTCGGCATGCTCGCGGACAAGTTCGGCCGACGTAACTCGATGCTGTGGTTCGGCGCTCTGGGGACGTTGTTCACCGTGCCGATCCTGCTGAGCCTGAAAAGTGTCAGCAGTCCGTTCCTGGCGTTCGTGCTGATTACCGTGGCGCTGGCGATCGTCAGTTTTTACACCTCCATCAGCGGCCTGGTAAAAGCCGAAATGTTCCCGCCGGAAGTGCGCGCATTGGGTGTCGGCCTGGCTTACGCGGTAGCGAATGCAATCTTCGGTGGTTCGGCGGAATATGTGGCTCTGAGCCTCAAGGCCGTGGGCATGGAAAACTCCTTCTATTGGTACGTGACGGTGATGATGGCGGTGGCGTTCCTGTTCAGCCTGCGCCTGCCGAAACAGGCGAAGTACTTGCAAAACGACCTTTGATCTTTACCCGTGGGCCTGACCGGCCCACGCCTCCAGGGACTGTTTATGAACGAGCGACCGGGCAATCAATTGTTCGATGCCTATTTCACTGCCCGCGACATGCGTGAAGTGTTCTGCGATCAGGGTCGGGTTCAAGCGATGCTTGATTTCGAAGCAGCACTGGCGCGGGCCGAGGCGCGAGTCGGGCTGATCCCGCAGACGGCTGTCGCGCCGATTGAAGCGGCCTGTCAGGCCGGGCATTACGACTTTGTCGCCCTCGGCGAGGCGATTGCCACGGCGGGCAATTCGGCGATTCCGTTGGTCAAGGCGTTGGGTAAACAGATCGCGGCCAAGCATGCCGAAGCCGAGCGTTACGTGCATCTGGGCGCGACCAGCCAGGACGTGATGGACACCGGACTGGTGTTGCAACTGCGCCGTGCTTTGGAACTGATTGAAAGCGATCTGGCGCAACTGGGTGAAACGCTGGCGACCCAGGCGTTGCGCTACGTCGCCACACCGCTGGCCGGGCGCACCTGGTTGCAGCACGCGACACCCGTCACCCTCGGCATGAAGATCGCCGGTTGGCTGGGTGCTGTGACCCGCAGCCGCCAACGTCTGCTGGAACTCAAACCACGATTGTTGGTGCTGCAATTCGGCGGCGCCTCTGGAACCCTCGCGGCCCTCGGCGAGCAGGCGATGCCGATTGCCCAGGCGCTGGCTGAAGAATTGAAACTGACACTGCCGGATCAACCTTGGCACACCCAGCGAGATCGCTTGGTGGAGTTCGGCTCGGTACTGGGATTGATCGCCGGCAGCCTAGGTAAACTCGGCCGCGACATCAGCCTGTTGATGCAGACCGAGGCGGGGGAGGTGTTCGAGCCTTCTGCGCCGGGCAAGGGCGGTTCTTCGACCATGCCGCACAAACGCAATCCGGTAGGCGCGGCGGTGCTGATCAGTGCGGCGACTCGCGTACCCGGTTTGCTCTCGACCCTGTTCAGCGCGATGCCTCAAGAACACGAGCGCAGCCTGGGCCTGTGGCATGCCGAGTGGGAAACCCTGCCGGAGATTTGCTGCCTGGTGTCCGGCAGCCTGAAACAGGCGCGGCTGGTGGCGGACGGACTGGAAGTGGATGCCGAGCGCATGGCCCGCAACCTCGATCTGACCCAAGGCCTGGTGCTCGCCGAAGCAGTGAGCATCGTCCTCGCCCAGCGAGTGGGGCGCGACACTGCGCACCATTTGCTGGAGCAATGCTGCAAGCGTGCCGTGGCCGAACAACGTCATCTGCGAGCGGTACTCGGCGACGAGCCGCAAGTGACCGCCGAACTGTCGGATGCTGAACTCGATCATCTACTGAACCCTGCCCATTACCTCGGCCAGGCCCATACCTGGGTCGAGCGAGCGGTGGCTGAACATTCTGCGTTGACTGCCTGAAGGAGATTGCTGTGGCTTTCGTACAACTCGCCGAGGGCGAACTGCACTACCAAATTCAAGGGCCGCAACTCGATGGCCCGGCGGATGCGCCGGTGCTGGTGTTGTCCAACTCGCTGGGCACCGACCTGCATATGTGGGACGCGCAGATTGCGGCGTTCACCGAGCATTTCCGCGTGTTGCGTTTCGACACCCGGGGTCATGGCCAATCGCTGGTCACGCCGGGGCCGTACAGCATCGAGCAACTGGGCCATGACGTGCTGGCGCTGCTGGATGCGTTGCACATCGAGCGCGCACACTTCTGCGGCCTGTCCATGGGCGGCTTGATCGGCCAGTGGCTGGGGATCAACGCTGGTGATCGCCTGAACAAACTGGTGGTATGCAACACCGCGGCGAAAATCGGTGATCCGTCGGTGTGGGACCCACGCATTGAAACCGTGCTGCGTGACGGCCCGGCTGCCATGGTCGCCTTGCGTGATGCGTCGATTGCGCGCTGGTTCACTGCGGATTTTGCTGAAGCCAATCCTGCTGCTGCGAAGAAGATTACTGACATGCTCGCGGCCACCTCGCCTGAAGGGTATGCCGCGAACTGTGCCGCCGTGCGCGATGCCGATTTCCGAGATCAGTTGTCCTCGATCAAGGTGCCGCTGCTGGTCATCGCCGGCACCGAGGACGCGGTGACGCCGCCGTCCGGCGGGCACTTCATTCAGGAACACGTGCAGGGCGCCGAGTACGCCGAGTTCTATGCGGCGCACCTGTCCAACGTCCAGGCTGGCGCTGCGTTCAGCGAGCGCGTGTTGGCGTTTTTGTCAGGTCATTGAGGGTTTTTTTGTGGACGAGAAACAACGTTACGACGAAGGCCTGAAAGTCCGCCGTGCCGTGCTCGGTGACGCTCACGTCGACCGCAGCTTGAACGCGCTGACCGAGTTCAACTCGGAGTTTCAGGAAATGATCACCCGTCACGCCTGGGGCGACATCTGGACCCGTCCGGGGCTGCCGCGTCATACCCGCAGCTTGATCACCATGGCGATGCTGATCGGCATGAACCGCAACGAAGAACTCAAACTGCACCTGCGCGCCGCCGCCAACAACGGCGTGACCCGCGGCGAGATCAAGGAAGTGATCATGCAGAGCGCGATCTACTGCGGCATTCCGGCAGCGAATGCGACGTTCCATCTCGCGGAGTCGGTGTGGGATGAGTTGGGGGTTGAATCGCGGGAGTGATCCTGGCGGTTTCAGGTGTCTGAGCTGACGCCTTCGCGAGCAAGCCCGCTCCCACATTTATCCGAGTTCCTCCTGGGAGAATGCGGTCGAATGTGGGAGCGGGCTTGCTCGCGAAGACGGTAGTCGCCTTGATACTTAATCAACGGTGGCGACTATAAAAACCCGCTTGAACGGAAACAACGTGTGCCCGTCGCTCTCCGGCGGGTAATGCGCATGTACGCGCATCAGGTAGTGGTAGATGAACCGCGCCTGCTCATCATCCATCAGTCCCTGCATCACCGGCCTTAGCGCCGAGACTTTGACCCAGTCATAGATCGGCGACTTGCCGTCGACAACCTGTAGCTGCTCAGTCTCCCAGATATCCAGTGTCCGGGTGATCGGTGAGAGCAACCGATAATAACTTTCCAAAGACAACAGCGGCCGTGCAGCCATGGCTTCGCGCAGCTGCGGGGTGCCGAGTGGTTTGCCGCCGGGGCCTGCCTCTTCAAGGGTGTCGAGCATCAGTTGATACCACAGCGCATCCCGCCAGTCGGGCATGTGCGCCGCCAGGCATCCACCCGGATTGAGCTGGCCGAGCAGTCGCGGCAACAACTGTTCGTGACCACTGACGAAGTGCAGTACGGCGGCGGCGAACAGCAGGTCCGCCGGTTGTTCGGGGTGCCAGTCGAGTAGATCGCACTGTTTCCACAACGCCTTGATCGGCAGACAACGGGCCTCGTCCAGCATTTGCCCGGAACTGTCGATGCCTTGCAACTGCGCTCGAGGCCAACGCTTGGCCAACAGTTGCGTGGCGATGCCGGTGCCGCATCCCAGGTCGTAGATGCGCTTGGGCTGTTTGAGTTCGACACGGTCGAGCAATTCATTGACCGGTCGTTGCCTGAGACGGGAAAACTGCTGGTACGCCTTGGCGTCCCAGTCGGTGCAGGCTTTCCTTGCCGATTCAAGTTTGACGCTCATGAGGTGGTCCTCTCTGGCGGCTACAGTTGTCTTCCGATGACGTTCAGTGTTTTCAGGACAACGGCCACGCCTTTGCGCGTGTCCGGCTCGTTCAGCAGTTTGATCAACGCATAGGCTCCCGGCGGCTCGGGGGCGGCGGCGACCTCGGCCTTGGCCAGGCGCACGGCGTTACTGACTGTCCAGGTGGCCGCCGTAGCGTTTTCGAACAGCCGCGCCAGTTTTTCCACCATTGCTGCGTCCAGCAGGTCGGTCATGTCCGAGACCAGCGATAGCACATCGACAATGTTGTCCAGTCGACCGCCGTCGATCAGCGGCTGAATTTTCGCCATCAAGGCGGTGAGTCCCGGCGTCACTGGCATGCCGGCAGCGCTGGTCGCCAGTGTTTCATCTGATAGGTTCGTCACGGTTTACGCCTCCCTGGGCAGATCAAAGCATTCCACGAGCAACCGCCCAGTACAGGCCACGATTGAAACCATTTCTCAGCAGACCGCCGAGCTTGGTCGGCGGTGTCGGCAGGACGTCATGGGCGTAGTCGTACCACAGCGGCATACCGGCGTTGAGACCCATCTGCGCCACGGCCTGAACCCGTCCGTCGTAGACGCTGTTGGGCGCGCCGAGGCGAATCTCGGCGGCAATGTTGTTGGCGATGACCGGCGCCTGGTTATGGCAGGCACCACCGGCCTTGCTCACCGGCAGATCGACGGTGTCGCCAATCACGTAGACGTGTTCCAGGCCGTAGACCTGCAAGGTCTCGTGGTGGGGCGGCAGCCAACCTTCGTTGTTGGGCGCTTGCGACGCTCCGGACTCCAGCACCGCATCGACAGCGCGGATCGGCGGAGTCGCCATCAGGATGTCGAAGGGTTGCTCTTCGCCTTCTTCGGAGTAGGCGATTTTTCGCTCGGGATCGACACGGCTGAGGGTGAAGCCGCGTTGGAAGCGGATGTTCTTCTGCTCGAAAATGCCGGGCAGGATTTCCCCGGTGGGGCGTTGCAGAAACAGGCAGTTACGCAGCAACTGAGCCGTGGTCGGGTAGGTGTAGACGATTTCCACCTGGTCCCGCACACCCCGACGATGCAGGAAGTCGTCGAGCATCAACGTCGTTTCTACCGGCGCAATGCCGCATTGGTGCGGCACGTTGGGTGTCTGCGGGAAAGACACCGTGATGAAAATCCGGCCTTTTTTGATCGTGCTCAGCCGTTCTGCCAACTGCCGGGCGGGCTGATATTGGTAGAAGTGGTCGCCGGCTTCTTTCAAGCCTTCGATGCGCTCCGGCGCGGGCACGCAACCGGTGGCAATGACCAGAAAGTCATAGCCATAACGCTTGCCGCTACGGGTTTTCAGGCATTGTCCGGGGAAATCGAAACGCGTGACCTCTTCGACGTAAAAGCTGATTTCCGGGCGCAACAGTGAACGTTCCGGGCGCTTGAGTTCTTCTTCAAAGAACTGATTGAACGCCACATACATGAACGCAGGTTTGTAGTAGTGATCGGGGGAATTGGACAGTAGTGCAATCGAGACTTCGCCGCGCAGGATTTCTGGATACAGCTTGCTGGCCAGTTGATTGGCCAACATGGTTCCACCTACGCCGCCACCGACGATAACTATTCGCTTGCTCATACCTGACCTCCGTGGTCATGGCAGCTTCGCGTACAGCATCCGGAGATAACGGAAGAAAAAAGGGGCTCCTACATCGGAATGGAGAGTTAAACACGCTTCCTGACTGTATCTGTGAACACACAAAGCGCTAGTTTGTACCGACCAGCGGTGAGAGGCAGGCGACCGTTTTCATCCTGCGGTCGCTGCCTGAGCTCCGCTATAGCAAGCGCTATAGCAAGCTGATCGGATAGCTGACGATCAACCGGTTCTCATCAAACTCGTTGTTGCTGAAGTCGCGACGAATGGTCGAGTTGCGCCATTTGACGTTGAGGTCTTTTAGCGCGCCGCTCTGCACGGTGTAGCCCAGTTCGCTTTCGCGGCCCCATTCCTTGCCGTCGGTGATGGTGCCGGTGTGGACGTTGTCGCCGCTGATGTAGCGGTTCATCAGGGTCAGGCCGGGAATGCCGAGGGCGACGAAGTTGTAGTCATGACGTACCTGCCAGGATTTTTCTTTCGCATTGTCATAACTGGCGTTGTAACTGTCGTTGGCCAGGGTGCCGCCGCTGGTGCCGTTGACCCGCATCCAGGCGTTGTCGCCGGTGAGCTTTTGCAGGCCGACATAGAAGGTGTTGCCGCCGTATTTGGCCGAGAACAGGCCCGACCAGGTCTTGTTGTCCAGCTCGCCGGCCCGGGCGCTGCCGTCATCCTTGCCGTAGAAGAAACCGAGATTGGCGCCCAGGGTCCAGTCGCCGATGGGCTGGCTGTGGATCAGATTCACGTACTGTTGGCTGTAGATGTCCTTGAGTTCGGCGTTCCACACACCGATCTGGGTGCGCTTCTCGTTGAAGGCGTATTCGCCGCCCTGGAAGTTGAAACGGTCGGAAGTGAACGCTGGTTTTCCGGTCATCGACATGTCGTTCATGCTGCTGTCGTCACGCGGGCTGTTGGCGCGGAACTGGCCGCCGTAGAGCGTCAGGCCGTTGATTTCCTTCGAGGTGATCTGACCACCACGGAAGGTTTGCGGCAGGGAACGACCGTCGTCCGAACGCAGGATCGGCAGCACCGGCATCCATTCGCCCACCTTCACTTCGGTCTGCGACAGCTTGGCTTTGAACGCCACGTTGGTGCGACCGAAGTTGTCCGCCGGGCGACCGTCGTGATCCAGCGGCAGCAACTGCGTACCGCCCGTGCCTTTACCGCCATCGAGCTTCACCGAGTACAGCCCCAGCACATCCATGCCGAACCCGACGGTGCCCTGAGTGAACCCGGACTTGGCGTCGAGGATGAAGCTTTGTGTCCATTCTTCTGCCTTGCCCTGGGTTTTGGTCGGGTTGGTGAAATTGCGATTGATGTAGAAATTGCGCAGGTTCAGGTTGACCTTGGCACCTTCGACAAAGCCTGACTCCTCGGCCATGGCGGGCAGAGCCGTACTGGCCAGTGCAACGGCGATGAGGCTGGGGAACCAGTATTGAGTATTGGAAGGTGTCATGTGCTCGGGTCTCTCTAGTTTTTAGGCGTGAAACGGGGCGCTGCCGCAACTTGGGGGGTTGCAGACAAAAATTTGAGTTCGGGATAAAAACGAACGGGATCAGCCGGACAGGGCAGGGCGCGGGGGCATGGTGTCGAACCTGTTGTTATTGGTCTTGTGCGACGAATGGTGCGGGGGATGGGCGGGATGGTTCAATCGGCGAAAGCGGGTTTTGGGCGATTATCGAACATAAGATTGGCAAGAGTTTGTGTTGTCTGGTCTGGCCCCTTCGCGAGCAAGCCCGCTCCCACATTTAACCGGGTTCTTCCAGAAAGAATGCGGTCGAGTGTGGGAGCGGGCTTGCTCGCGAAGGGGCCAGACCAGACACCTCCCCTTTTCCCGCAGACAACAAAAAGCCCACCAAAAGGTGGGCTTCTTGTTCTACAGCGCTATCAGAACAACTTCATCTTCGGCGCTTCTTCTTTCAACGGCTCGTTCTTCGCCGTCTGCTCGTTCCAGCCACCGCCCAGTGCCTTGTACAGATTGACGGCACTGACCAGTTGCGCCAGACGGTCGGTGATCAGTACCTGTTGGGCACTGAACAGCTGGCGCTGGGCATCGAGGAAGGTCAGGTTGCTGTCGACACCAATGCGGTAACGACGCTCGGCCAGACGGTAGTAGTCCTGGTTTGCGGTGACGAAATCACGCTGGGCCTTCAACTGATCGGTGTAGGTCTGGCGGGCAGCCAGGCCGTCGGCGACTTCCTGGAAGGCCGTTTGAATGGACTTCTCGTAGTTGGCCACGCCGATGTCTTTCTGGATTTTTGAATAATCCAGGCTGGCGCGCAGGCTGCCGGCGTTGAAGATCGGCAGGTTGATCTGCGGCTGGAACAGCCAGGTGCCCGAACCGCCCTTGAACAGACCGGACAGGTCCGGGCTCAGGGTCCCGGCATTGGCCGTCAGGCTGATGCTCGGGAAGAACGCCGCCCGCGCCGCGCCGATGTTGGCGTTGGCGGCTTTCAGGTTGTATTCGGCCTGAAGGATGTCCGGACGACGTTGCAGCAAGTCCGATGGCAGACCGGCCGGCACGTCGCTCAGCAGGTCATCAGCCAATGGCTTGGCCGCTTGCAGATTGGCCGGGACGCCAGTGCCGAGCAGCAACACCAGGATGTTTTCATCCTGGGCGACTTGACGGGTGTACTTGGCCATTTGTGCGCGGGCGTTTTCCACCGAGGTACGAGACTGGGCCAGGTCCAGGGCCGAGGCCACACCCACTTCGTTGCTGCGGGCGGTGAGCTTGTAGCTCTCCTCGAACGCAGCCAGGGTGTCCTGGGTCAGTTTCAGCAGTTCCTTGTCGGCCTGCCAGGTCAGATAGGCGTTGGCCACACTGGCCACCAGGCTGATCTGGGTACTGCGGCGCGCTTCTTCAGTGGCGAAGTATTTCTGCAGCGCTTCTTCGCTCAGGCTGCGAACCCGACCGAACAGGTCGAGTTCATAGGCGCTGATGCCAACCGTGGCCGAGTAGGAACTGGTGATGTCCGCTTGGCCTGTCTGCGAGGCCCGAGCCGGGACCCGCTGGCGGCTGCCGGTGCCGTTGGCCGACACGGCCGGGAACAGATCGGCACGCTGGATGCGGTATTGAGCCGCAAAGGCGTCGATGTTCAGCGCCGCGACACGCAGGTCACGGTTGTTTTCCAGGGCGACCTGGATCAGCTGTTGCAGCGCCGGGTCATGGAAAAACTGCTTCCAGCCCTGTTCGGCGGCAGCCTGGGCAGGCGCCTGGGCCGGCGAATACGCCGGACCTTGCGGGTACTGGCCCGCCACCGGTGCTTCAGGCTGCTGATAATCGGGAATCAGCGAGCAGCCGCCGAGCACGAAAGCGGCAACAGCCAGGGAGAGTAGCGACTTGCTCATTAGCCAGCCTCTTTAGAAGGTTCAATAGCGTCGTCCTGGTCAGCGGTTTTGCGCTGCCCCATGGCCGACACAGTGACGAAAAACAGTGGGACCCAGAAGATCGCCAGGATCGTGGCCGTGAGCATACCGCCAATCACCCCGGTACCGATCGCATGCTGGCTACCCGAACCTGCACCCGTGGAAATTGCCAGTGGTACCACACCGAGGACGAAAGCGAGCGACGTCATGATGATCGGTCGCAAGCGCATCCGGCAGGCTTCGACCGCGGCATCGCGCAGGCTACGCCCTTGTTCATGCAGTTCCTTGGCAAATTCGACAATCAAAATGGCGTTTTTTGCCGCCAGACCAATGGTCGTCAACAGGCCCACCTGGAAATACACATCGTTGGACAGGCCGCGCAGGCTGGTCGCCATCAGCGCACCGATGATCCCCAGCGGCACCACCAACATCACCGCGATCGGGATCGACCAGCTTTCGTACAGCGCCGCCAGACACAGGAACACCATCAGTAGCGACAGGGCGTACAGCGCTGGCGCTTGCGAACCGGACAACCGTTCCTCGTATGACAGGCCGGTCCAGGAAATACCGACACCGGCCGGCAGTTTCTTGGCCAGGGCTTCGACTTCGAGCATGGCTTCACCGGTGGAATAACCGGGTGCCGGGGCACCGAGGATTTCCATTGCTTCGACGCCGTTGTAACGCGACAGCTTCGGTGCACCGTAGATCCACTCACCCTTGGCGAACGCCGAGAACGGAACCATGGTGCCGGCGCTGTTGCGCACATACCATTTCTTCACGTCTTCAGGACTCATGCGCGCGCCCGGCTGGCCTTGCACGTACACCTTCTTCACCCGACCGCGGTCGATGAAGTCGTTGACGTAGCTACTGCCCAAGGCAATCGACAGGGTGTTGTTGATGTCGGTGAGGGTGATGCCCAGGGCACTGGCCTTCTCGTCATCGATTTCCAGCTGGTATTGCGGTTCGTCGTTCAGACCGTTCGGGCGGACTTGCGACAGCACCTTGCTCTGCGCCGCCATGCCAAGGAACTGGTTGCGTGCAGCCATTAGTGCGTCGTGACCGATACCGGCACGGTCTTGCAAGAACACGTCGAAACCGGTGGCGTTACCCAGCTCCAGCACCGCCGGCGGTGCGAACGCAAACACCATGGCGTCACGGAAGGTGAAGAAATGCTGTTGGGCACGGGCCGCGACTTTGAACACGCTGTTTTCGGCGTTACGTTCGTCCCACGGTTTGAGCATGATGAACGCCATACCCGAACTCTGACCACGGCCGGCGAAGTTGAAGCCGGTCACGGTAAACACCGAGGCCACCGCGTCGCCTTCACCACCGTCCTTGCCCGGACGCAGCAGGAATTCGCGCATTTCATCCACGACCACTTGCGTGCGCTGGGCACTGGAACCGGCCGGGGTTTGCACCTGGGCAAACAATACGCCCTGGTCTTCTTCCGGCAGGAACGCGGTTGGAATGCGGGTGAACAGCCAGATCATGCCGACCAGGATGACGAGGTAGGCCAGCAAGTACGGGGCCTTGTTCGCGAGCATGTTGCCCACGCCACGCTCGTAGCTTTTGACGCCACGGTCGAAATTGCGGTTGAACCAGCCGAAGAAGCCGCGTTTCGGCGTGCCGTGCTCGCCTTTCGGAATCGCCTTGAGCATGGTTGCGCAGAGCGCCGGGGTGAAGATCAGCGCGACCAGTACCGACAGGGCCATGGCCGAGACGATGGTGATCGAGAACTGCTTGTAGATCACACCGGTGGAACCGCTGAAGAACGCCATCGGCAGCAGTACCGCCGAGAGCACCAGGGCGATACCGACCAGTGCACCCTGGATCTGCCCCATGGATTTCTTGGTGGCCTCCTTGGGTGACAGGCCTTCTTCGCTCATGACCCGTTCGACGTTTTCCACCACGACGATGGCGTCGTCCACCAGCAAACCGATGGCCAGCACCATACCGAACATGGTCAGGGTGTTGATGCTGAAGCCGAACGCCGCGAGGATCCCGAAGGTACCCAGCAATACGACTGGCACAGTCATCGTGGTGATGACGGTGGCGCGGAAGTTTTGCAGGAACAGGAACATCACCAGGAACACCAGCACGATCGCTTCGACCAGGGTTTCAACCACACCCTTGATCGACTCGGTCACCACCGGCGTGGTGTCGTACGGGAACACCACTTCCATCCCTTCCGGGAAGAACGGCTTCAGGGTTTCGATGGTCTTGCGCAGGGCTTTTGCAGTGTCGAGGGCGTTGGCGCCGTTGGCCAGTTTCACCGCCAGACCGGAGGCCGGGGCGCCGTTGAACTGGGCGCTGATCGAGTAGTTTTCGCCGCCCAGACCGACTTCCGCCACGTCGCCGACACGCACTTGCGAGCCGTCCTTGTTGACCTTGAGCAGGATGGCCTTGAACTGCTCGGCGGTCTGCAGGCGGGTCTTGCCGATGATCGTCGCGTTCAGCTGTTGGCCGGCGACGGCAGGCAAACCACCGAGTTGGCCGGACGACACCTGGACGTTCTGAGCCGCGATGGCGGTTTTCACGTCCACCGGGGTCAGGTTGAAGTTGTTCAACTTGGCCGGGTCGAGCCAGATCCGCATCGCGTACTGCGCACCGAAGACCTGGAAGTCACCGACACCGGCGGTGCGCGAAATCGGGTCCTGCATGTTCGACACGATGTAGTTGGACAGGTCGTCCTTGGTCATGCTGCCGTCGCGCGACACCACGCCGATCACCATCAGGAAGTTTTTCACTGCCTTGGTCACGCGGATACCCTGTTGCTGCACTTCTTGCGGCAGCAGCGGGGTGGCCAGGTTCAGCTTGTTCTGGACCTGAACCTGCGCGGTATCGGAGTTGGTGCCCTGCTCGAAGGTCGCGGTAATGGTCATGTTGCCGTCAGAGTTACTTTCCGACGAGACATAACGCAGGTTATCGATACCGTTGAGCTGTTGCTCGATCACTTGCACCACGGTGTCCTGCACGGTTTGTGCAGACGCGCCCGGGTAGGTCACCGAGATGGCAATGGCCGGAGGCGCAATGCTTGGGTATTGGTTGATCGGCAGTTTGAGGATCGATAGTGCCCCGACCAGCATGATGACCAGGGCAATTACCCAGGCAAAAATCGGACGGTCGATAAAAAATCTGGACATGGTTTACTCCCCTTTGCCGCTGGAAGCCTTGTTAGCTACCTGTGCGGGGGCCGGGTTCTTTGCGCCAACGTTAGTCGCTTCACTGGCTTTTACTTCAACGCCAGGTTTGACGTATTGCAGCCCTTCGGTAATCAGACGATCGCCGGCCTTCAGGCCGTCTTCGATCAGCCATTGGTTGCCGACAGTGCGGCTGGCCTTGAGCTGACGCAGTTCGACCTTGTTGTCCGGACCGACGACCAGCGCGGTCGGGGTGCCTTTGAGATCACGGGTCACGCCTTGTTGCGGGGCGAGGATCGCCGCGTTGTTCACACCGGCCTGCAATTGGGCGTGTACAAACATGCCTGGCAGCAGGGTGTGATCAGGGTTCGGGAATACCGCACGCAAGGTCACGGAACCGGTGGTCTTGTCTACCGAGACTTCCGAGAACTCGAGTTTGCCTTCCTGTTTGTACTGGCTGCCGTCTTCGAGGGTCAGCTTGACCTTGGCCGCGTTGTCGCCGGATTTTTGCAGACGACCGCTTTCCAGTTCGCGGCGCAGTTCCAGCAGCTCTACCGAAGACTGGGTGACGTCGACGTAGATCGGGTCGAGTTGCTGAATCACTGCCATCGCGTCGACCTGACCGCTGGTGACCAGCGCGCCTTCAGTCACGGTCGAGCGGCCGATACGGCCGGAGAGTGGCGCGTAAACCTTGGTGTAACGCACATTGATCTGGGCGCTTTGCAGGGCGGCTTCCGATTGCAACCGGTTGGCCAGGGCTGTGTCGTATTCCTGACGGCTCACGGCCTGTTCGTTGACCAGTTGCTTGTAGCGATCCGAAATCGACTTGGTCTGCTGCAGGTTGGCTTCGGCGCTTTTCAGGGTGGCTTCATAAACGGCCGGATCGATCTGATACAGCTGCTGGCCGGCCTTGACGTCGCCGCCTTCCTTGAACAGGCGCTTGAGAATGATGCCGTTAACCTGAGGGCGAACTTCGGCGATGCGGTACGCGCTGGTACGGCCCGGAAGCTCGGAGGTCAGGGTGAAGGCTTGAGGTTGCAGAGTAACGACGCCGACCTGAGGGGGTGGTGCGGCAGGTGCCGCCTCTTCCTTTTTGCATCCGCTGAGCAGCGATGCCAAGGCGAGGGCGGTGACCAGAGCGGTAACAGCTGGCTTGAATTGCATGAAAAACCTCGGGTCAGGCGCGCAAATTGCGCACTAGAAATGTGGAAAGGTAAAAAATGTGCGCTGAGTGGATAAGTAGCTTGCTAAGGAATATACTTACGTTCATGGTTGTTTGTAAATACCTTGGCCGTGTATCCACACCATTACAAAAGCCGTTCAAGGGTTCGAATTGTAGGCCGGGGACGACGCCCAAGAACGCTCGCCCCACTTTTATTCAGCGGATGTTCAGGCATCGCTGAAGCATCCTGATTGAGGTTGTACTGCCATGGTCCGTCGTACCAAAGAGGAAGCTCAAGAAACCCGCAGCCAGATACTGGAAGCGGCAGAAAAAGCCTTTTACGAAAGGGGCGTGGCGCGCACGACACTGGCGGATATCGCTACCCTGGCCGGGGTCACGCGCGGCGCTATCTACTGGCATTTCAGCAACAAGGCGGATCTGGTGCAGGCCATGCTGGATACCTTGCATGAGCCGCTGGAAGAAATGGCCAAGGCCAGCGAAAGCGAGGATGAACTCGACCCCCTCGGCTGCATGCGCAAGCTGCTGATTCATTTGTTTCATCAAGTTGCCCTGGATCCGAAAACCCGACGCATCAATGAGATTCTGTTTCATAAGTGCGAATTCACCGATGAAATGTGCGACCTGCGCCAGCAGCGTCGAGCGGTCAGCCTTGATTGCAATGTGCGAATCGCTCTGGCGCTGAGTAATGCGGTCAATCGGGGGCAGTTACCGGAAAGCCTCGATACGGCCCGCGCAGCCATCAGCCTGCATGCGTACATCGACGGCATCCTGTATCAGTGGCTGTTGGCGCCCGACAGCTTTGAACTGCACATCGACGCCGAGCGTTGGGTCGATACAGGGTTGGACATGCTGCGCTTGAGCCCCAGCCTGTGCAAATGAAACAAAATGCGTAATTGGATCCGGTAGTGTCAACACTTGAGTCGGGCGAAGATCATCTCGACACCGCAATGGGTTGCTTTTATATACGTACGCTCGCCAGGTTGATAGGTAGTGAGCTACCTGATTTGTAGGGATTTTGTGAGTAACCCGCTTGCAAAAAAGCCCCGGCTCTTTCGAGTCGGGGCTTTTGCGTTTCAAGGATGGATGCTTACAACACCGGGTAGTCGATGTAGCCGACCGCGCCCTTGGAATAAAACAGCTCAGGACGTGGCTCGTTCAGCGGCGCATCGGCCTTCAAACGTGCCGGCAGGTCCGGGTTGGCAATGAACGGCACGCCGAAAGCGACTGCATCAGCCTTGCCGCTGGCTAGCCACGCGTTGGCGCTGTCCTTGGTGAAACGCTCGTTGGCGATGTACGGGCCGCCGAATGCTTCTTTCAATTGTGGACCCAGGCTATCGCCATCTTCTTTCTCGCGGGAGCAGATGAAGGCGATGCCACGTTTGCCCAGTTCGCGAGCGACGTAAGTGAAGGTTTCGGACAGGTTGTCGTCGCCCATGTCATGGAGATCGGCACGGGGTGACAGGTGCACACCCACGCGGCCCGCGCCCCAGACTTCGATCGCGGCATCGGTCACTTCCAGCAACAGGCGCGCCCGATTTTCCACGGAACCGCCGTAGTTGTCGGTGCGCTGGTTGGTGCTGCTTTGCAGGAACTGGTCGAGCAGGTAACCGTTGGCGCCGTGGATTTCCACACCGTCAAAACCGGCGGCCTTGGCGTTCTCGGCACCGACGCGGTAGGCGTCGACGATGTCGGCGATTTCAGCGGTTTCCAGGGCGCGTGGGGTTGGGAAGTCGGCCAGTGGGCGAACCAGGCTGACATGGCCTTTTGGCTGAATGGCGCTCGGTGCGACCGGCGCTTCACCGCCCAGGTACGACCCGTGGGAAATACGACCGACGTGCCACAGTTGCAGGAAAATCTTGCCGCCCGCGCCGTGGATCGCCTTGGTGACGTTAGCCCAGCCACGCACCTGATCGTTGGACCAGATACCCGGGGTGTCCGGGTAGCCGACGCCCATCGGCGTGACCGACGTGGCCTCGCTGAGGATCAGGCCGGCCGAGGCGCGTTGTACGTAGTACTCGGCCATCAGCGCGTTTGGCACGCGGCCTTCGTCGGCGCGGCAGCGGGTCAGCGGCGCCATGATGATGCGGTTGGCCAACTCGAGGTCGCCCAGTTTGATCGGATCGAAAATAGTCGTCATTTCAGTACAACCCTCGTGAGGTATCAGTTAGTCGCAGGAGCCAGTTCGGGATTACCGCTCTGACGGAAAGTAATCAGGGTCACCAGCAGGGCGAGTACCGCCAGTGCGGCTGCCGCGAGAGGAACGCTGGTCAAGCCGAAACCGTGGGCGATGACGCTGCCACCGACCCAGGCACCCAGTGCGTTGCCGATATTGAAAGCGCCGATGTTCAGGGTCGACACCAGGTTCGGTGCGGCCTTGCCGTAGGTCACGACGTTCACTTGCAGGGCGGGCACGGCGGCAAAGCACGCGGTGGCCCAGAGGAACAGGGTGATTTCGGTCGGAATCAGCGCAACGCTGGTCCAGGTCAGTACGGTGGAGATCACGGCCATCGAGATGAAGACGCCGATCAACGTTGCGGCCATGCTTTTGTCAGCCAGCTTGCCGCCGATGATGTTGCCGACCGTCAGGCCCAGGCCGATGAGCATCAGGGTCCAGGTCACGCCTTTGGGCGAGACGCCAGTGACATCGCCGAGCAGCGGGGCGACGTAGGTGAACAGGGTGAATACCGAAGCAGCGAACAACGCGGTCATGCTCAGGGACAGCCAGATCCCGGCACCTTTGAGAGCACGCAGTTCGGCGCGCATGTCGAGTTTCTCTTCATCGCGCTTGGCCGGCAGGAAGCGGATCAGGCCGATCAATGCGATCACACCAATCACGGTCACCGCCCAGAAGGTCGAACGCCAGCCGGCTTCCTGACCGAGCGCGGTGCCCAGCGGAACGCCGAGCACGTTAGCCAGAGTCAGGCCGGTGAACATCAGAGCCACGGCCGAAGCGCGCTTGTTCGCCGGCACCAGACCCGCCGCCACCACCGAGCCGATACCGAAGAACGCACCGTGGCAGAGAGCGGTGACCACACGGGCAAACATCAGCACGTTGTAGTCGGTAGCCATTGCACAGAGCAGGTTGCCGATGATGAAAATCCCCATCAACGCTACCAGCGCGGCCTTGCGCGGCAATCGAGAGGTGGCCAGTGCCATGAACGGCGCACCGATGGCCACGCCCAGGGCGTAACCGGTCACCAGCCAGCCGGCGCCGGGAATCGACACGCCGAGATCGGCCGCCACATCGGGCAGCAAACCCATGATGACGAACTCGGTGGTGCCGATGGCGAAGGCGCTCAAGGCCAGAATGAGTAGCGAGAGGGGCATTGTTAATTCCTTGCCGGAGCGCTGAGCTCCTTGACGATGGCGTCGAGGAACGCCTGAATCACGTCCTCGTTGCGTTTGAAGAAGTGCCATTGACCGGCTTTCTGGCTGCTGATCAGTCCCGCACGTTGCAAGTTCGCCAAATGGGCGGACACGGTCGACTGCGACAGGCCGCAGCGTTGATCGATCTGTCCGGCGCAAATGCCGTACTCGTGGTTGTGGATCTGTTCCGGGAATTGGACCTTGGGGTCTTTCAGCCAGATGAGGATGTCTCGGCGTACTGGGTGTGCCAGGGCTTTTATTATTTCGTCGAGGTCGATGGTCATGGTTTGGGCTCGTGATGAGTAAAACGCTATATCGCGATGAGGCGAACTTTAAATCGATACTTCGCGATATACCAATATGATTTTGGTCTGATGACCGAGTAATTCGGTATATCGAGTTATAACGATATGCTGGGTGTAACGATACAAAGCCGCAGTGCTAAGCTGCGCGCATGAACTATCTCGCACATCTGCACCTCGGTGGCCAGCGCCCCGGTCAATTGCTCGGCAGTCTGTATGGCGATTTCGTCAAAGGGCGGCTGCAAGGGCAGTTTGATCCGGAGATCGAAGCGGCCATCCAGCTGCATCGCAGCATCGATGTCTTTACCGACCGCCATCCGTTGGTGGACGTTTCGTTGTCACGGTTTTCCATGACCCGCAGGCGTTACGCCGGGATCGTGCTCGACGTATTTTTCGACCATTGCCTGGCCCGGGACTGGACGCTTTACTCGGATCAGCCACTGGAGCAATTCACTTCGGGGGTGTATCGGGTGTTGTCCGCCGAGGCGCAATTGCCGGAACGGCTGGCGCAGATTGCGCCGTACATGGTGGCCAATGACTGGTTGGGTTCTTATCGGGAGTTTGCGGTGCTTGAGCAGGTGCTGCGAGGGATTTCACGGAGACTGACGCGACCGGAGGAGCTGGCTGCAGCGATGCAGGAATTGCGGGTGTTGTATGAACCGTTGAGCGATGACTTCCGTTTGTTCTATCCGCAGCTTCAGGACTTCGCCAAAAACCGCTGACACCCATCCCTGTAGGAGCAAAGCTTGCTCGCGATAGGGTCACCGCGATTTACCTGATGACCGCGTTATCGTTCATCGCGAGCAAGCTCGGCTCCTACAGAAGCGGGGTTACGCGGCGATGAGTTCGCCGGCATGTTGTGGTTCCGCCGGTTTGGCCACTTCCCCAAACAACGCCTTCTGCACCGCTTGCTGTGCCTCAAATGCCAGTGCCGCACGCTCGCGACCTTCACACGCGATCGGCTTGAGCAAATGAATCTCCACCTCACCCCGATCATGTGCAAACAAGCGCATCAAGTGTGAGAGCAAATCATCATCGCCAATGAACGGCGCCAGTGAATCGAGCTTTCCGTCGCGCAGATAACGAATCGCCACCGGCTGCAACTTCACGTCGGAGTCGATCGCCGCAGACAGCAATCGACCGTGGAAAGTGCGCAACGAACGGCCATCGGTGGTGGTGCCTTCCGGGAACATCAGCAGTGGATGTTCCTGCTCCAGATGACGGGTCATCTGTTTGCGAATCAACTGGCTGTCACCCGACCCGCGACGAATGAACAAACTGCCGGCCTTGGCCGCCAGCCAGCCCGCCACCGGCCAGGTGCGGACTTCGGCCTTGGACAGGAACGACAGCGGCGTGAGCATGCCCAGCAGCGGAATGTCGGTCCATGAAACATGATTGCTGACCCAGAGCATCGGCGCCTTCGGCAATTCACCGTGCAGGGTCACGCGAAAGGGCAGGGCATTGCTCAGGCGCGCCATGAAAAATCGCGACCAGCGCTGGCGACGGACCATCGAATGAGCAATCCCCAAACGCTCGAATAGCCCAAACACACTGGCCATACTCAAACCCAGCGCCACCACCACCAACACTCGCGCAATCCGCGCGTACACCCGTAACCGACTCATCACACGGCCGCCTTGAAGTGCTTGGCATAACGCGGGCAGAGTTCGTCGCGCTTGAGCAGAATGAACACGTCGGCGACCTGGAAGTCTTCATCCCAGCACGGCTCGCCGCAGATCTTCGCGCCAAGACGCATGTAGGCCTTGAGCAGCGGTGGCATTTCGGCGATGACGTTGGACGGGATGTCGAGGCTCGGCAGCGGTTTTTTCGGTTCCGCCCGCAGGTGTTCAGTGCACAGGTAGCGTTCGCGCAGGCGCTGCATGATCGCGTGGGCCTGAATGCCGCCGTCCTGCATCGGGATGCTCGCACAACCCATCAAGTAGCTGTAGCCGCCCTGGTTCAGCACTTCGGCGAGTTCGCCCCAGAGTACGGCGATGGTGCCGCCGTTGCGGTAGGCCGGGTCGACGCAAGTGCGGCCGATTTCCAGGATCGGGCCTTTGAGATGGACCAGGCCATGCAAGCTGAATTCTTCTTCGCTGTAGAACTTGCCCAGGCTGCTGGCGGCTGTGTGGTCGAGCAAACGGGTAGTCGCCACCAGACGCCCGGTGTTCAAGTCACGCACGCCGATGTGGGCGCAGTGAACATCATAGTCATCCATGTCCAGACCCAGCTCCGCGCCTTTCAGCTTGGCGTTGAATTCGCCGCTGAACACGTTGAAGCGCAAGGCCTGGGCTTCCTGCAAGGCCTCGGCGCCCACCAGGCGTTCGGCTTGCAGGCGGCGTTCATTGCCGGTGTCGCTGATGCGGGCGATCTGAGTCATTGCGAATCTCCATACGGGCCGGTCACCCGTCTTGGGTTGCAGCCGATCGACTTTCTTTATGCAGCCGTGTTGTGCAAAGTCAGGCTATGTAGCCCCGGTGTCATCGCCATGAAGCTTTGGTGATGCTTATATGACAGCCCACGAGGAGCCTCTTATGCCCTGGCAAAACCTGCTGCGCCGCCGCGATCGCTTACCCACCAACCCGGACCTGGGCGAGGGTTTCGCGACCTTGTTGCACCAGTTGGGCAACGTCACGCCGTTCGAACTGGCGGTGGCCGGCGGGCGTTTGATGTCGACGCCGGGACTGGCGTTTCTGGTGGGCTATCAGGCGGCGTTGCGCATGCTTTGGCCGAACGCACCGCTGAGCCTCGGCGCCTTGTGCGCGACCGAACAGCGCAGCCTGCGGGTGACGGACATGCAGACCCGTCTGCACGATTTGCGTCTGAGCGGGCGCAAGGATTTTGTCACCGCAGGCGATGCCGCCGATTGGCTGCTGATCGCTGCTCGCAGCGAAGCGCCTGACGAAAAGCCGCGCCTGAGCTTGGCGGTGGTCTATCCCGATGAACCGGGCGTGCGTCTGGAAAAACTGCCGGCGATCCCGTTGATGCCAGACATCAGCCATGGCCGGCTGTTTCTCGATAACGCTCAGTGCGAACTGTTGGCGGGGGATGGCTGGGATGCTTACATCAAACCGTTCCGCACCCTTGAAGACATCTATGTGCTGAGCGCCATGACCGCCTGGTTGTACGGCGTCGGTCAGGACAGCGACTGGCCGCAAGCCTTGCAACTGCGTTTACTGGCGCTACTGGCCGGGTGTGCGGAAGTCAGCCGGCAGGCGCCGAATAATCCGTCCGGGCATGTGTTGCTCGGTGGCTTGTTTGCGCAGTTCGATGGGCTCAAGGCCGAGGTGGCACAGGCACTGGCCGATGGTCCGCAGCATTGGGCGGCGATGTGGCAACGCGATCAGGGCGTGTTGGATTTGGCGGCGGGTGCGCGGGGGAAGCGGTTGGCCAAGGCACTCGCGGGATCTTCAGTGGGCTGACTGGCCTCTTCGCGAGCAAGCCCGCTCCCACAGGGGGAATGCATTTCAAATGTGGGAGCGGGCTTGCTCGCGAAGGCGGCCGCATTGATGACACAAATCCCGGAACTGTCATCAACCTGAACTAGGCTCAGCAGGTTCATCCTTCCGAGCCCCCACCATGTTCAAAGGCTTGTCTCTTATTTTCGGGCTGTTGCTCAGCCTCACGGCCCACGCCGAATACTGGCCTGCCGAGCAATGGCCGACCGGCCCGACAGTCACCGGGCCGGCGCTTCAAGCGCTGGAGACTTACGCCTTTCCACCCCGTGATGAGGCCACCCGAAAAGGCATCCGCACCGACACCTTGCTGGTGATCCGCGACGGCCAGTTGATCTACGAACGCTACGCCGGCCCGACCACGGCTGACACCCCGCACCTGACCTGGTCCATCAGCAAAAGCCTGATGGCCGCGGTCCTCGGCGTGGCCTATGGCGAAGGCCTGTTCAAGCTTCAGGATCCAGCGCAGAAATTTTATCCACCGCTGGAAAAACACCCGACGATGACCATGGCCGATCTGCTGCACTGGGCCTCGGGCCTGGACTGGCAGGAAGACTATGAATACGCGCCGTTGAAGTCCTCGGTGGTCGCGATGCTCTACACCCGCGGTCACCCGGACATGGCCGCGTTCACCGCCGATCACGGTGAATACGCCAAACCCGGTCAGGCATTCCGTTATTCCAGTGGCGACAGCAATCTGTTGTCCGCCGCGCTGAAAACCATCGTCGGCCCGAGCCGTTGTTCGGACTATCCATGGACTGCTCTGTTCGAGCCCTTGGGGATTCGCCACGCCGTTTGGGAAAGCGATGCCACGGGAACCTTCGTCGCTTCGTCCTATGCCTACCTCACCGC
Organism: Pseudomonas sp. Irchel s3h14; assembly: GCF_900187425.1. GTDB lineage: Bacteria > Pseudomonadota > Gammaproteobacteria > Pseudomonadales > Pseudomonadaceae > Aquipseudomonas. Next base: position 343,886 of record NZ_FYDJ01000003.1, on the reverse strand, counting down.
CAGGGATCTGGCCCGAGTTGGTCTGCTGATGGCCCGCGACGGTCGTTGGGGCGAGCACCAATTGCTGCCCAAGGACTGGGTCACTTTCAACCGCGAACCGTTCGCCCGCTATCAAGCCAATCAAGACGACGCCGTGCCCGGCGGCCATTGGTGGCTTAACCGCGCGGTGGAAGGCGCCGCAAAACCATGGCCCGATGCACCCGCCGACAGCTTCGCCGCGCTGGGTCATTGGGGCCAGGCGATGTACGTGATTCCCAGCGAAAACCTGGTGATTGTGCGCTACGGCGATGACCGCGACGGCAGCTACCGGCACAACGATTTGCTCAAACTCGCGCTCAAGGCATTTGCCGCGAAGGTGCAGCCATGAAGCGTCGCAGCCTTGTTCGTCGTCGACCGTTCAGCACGTTGTTGTTGATCCTGCTGATCGCCTTGCTTGGCTGGATCTGGCAGGAGCGCGTGGCGCTGTGGGCATTCCCGGACATCATCAGTGCCTACACCGCCAAGGAATATTGTTCGTGCCGTTACGTGATGAACAACCCGGCCGAGTACTGCCACGACTATGTGAAACAGTGGCTGCCGCCCCGTGGCTTTACCGATGACGCCGCCAGCAAGCGCGTCACCGTCAGCGGCATGGGCCGCAGCAATAACGCCAACTGGGTCGGCGAACGCCAAGGCTGCCGCCTGAATCCCTGAACACCACTGCCCTTGTAGCAGCTGGCGAAGCCTGCGTTCGACTGCGAAGCAGTCGTAAAACCGGGCACCGCGGTGTTTCAGTAAAAACGAGGTGGCAGGATTGGCGACTGCTTCGCAGCCGAACGCAGGCTTCGCCAGCTGCTACACGTTTGCAATTGGCTCAGGGGCGGTTAAGGTTCGTGCAGGTTTATCTGCCCCACGAGTCTCTATGTTCAACCGCTTCCTCTGCAAAACCCTCGCCTTCCTGCTGTTGGCCAGCGCCACGCTGTCGGCTCACGCCGATTGGTATCTGGATGGCGAGTCCTCGCGGCTGTCGTTCATCAGCACCAAAAACACCAACATTTCCGAAGTGCAGCGCTTTCTGGTGCTGCACGGCAAGGTCGATCCCAAGGGGCTGGCGCAGGTCGAAGTCGAACTGGACTCGGTCAACAGCGGCATTCCGTTGCGCGATGAACGCATGCGCAAGGACCTGTTTGAAATCCAGACCTTCCCCGAAGCGCTGATCACCGCGCAGATCGATCTGCGGCCGATCAACGACCTCGCACCCGGCGCACAACTTGAATTGCGCCTGTCGCTGACCGTCAACCTCCACGGTAAACAACACGAATACAACGCCGAACTGCTGGCAACCCGTCTTGATGACCGGCGCTTCCAGGTGGTGACCCTCGAACCGCTGATAATCAATGCCGCGGATTTCGACCTGGTCCCCGGCCTGGAAAGTTTGCGCAAGGTCGCCGGTTTGTCGGCCATCAGTTTGTCAGTGCCGGTGAGTGCGGTACTGATTTTCACGGCGCGCTGACATGGCCGGCGCGATTTTCCCTTGGCGTGAAGGCAACCGTTTTGAACTGTTGATCGACGGTCCGCAGTTTTTTCCACGAATGTTGGTGGCGATTGCCCGCGCCGAAGAGCAGGTCGAGCTGGAGCTGTACCTGGTGGAGGCGGGTGCCTGTGCCGAGGCGATGGTTCAGGCGTTGGTCCAGGCTGCCGAACGCGGCGTGCGCGTGCGCTGCCTGTTCGATGATTACGGCAGCCTCGCGTTCACCCTGAACTTGCGTCAGCGTTTGATGGCGGCGGGCGTGGAGCTGCGTTTCTACAATCGCCTGAGCTGGCGGCGCTGGTTGGGCAACTTCTACCGCGATCACCGCAAGCTGTTGCTGGTCGATCAGAGCATGGCCGTGGTGGGTGGCACCGGGGTGACCGACGAATTCTGGACGCCGGGCGAAGACACCAGCGAATGGCACGAAGTGATGGTGGAAATCACCGGTCCCCTGGTTATCGACTGGCAGTTGCTGTTCGACCGCCAATGGATCGCCAACCGCCATCGGCGCGCCTGGAAACCCGCTTCGCATTTTGGCTTGCCGCGTCTGCCACGCGTGCCGTCCATGGGCGAGGGCATGGGCCGGGTCGCCTATGCCGACGCCCGCCAGCACCGGGACATCTTGCAATCGTTGACTCGCGCGTTGAACAGCGGCCAGCAGCGGATCTGGCTGGCGACGCCGTATTTCCTGCCGACCTGGAAAGTCCGCCGCTCACTGCGCCGGGCTGCCGCCCGCGGTGTCGATGTGCGCCTGCTGCTGACCGGGCCACGCACCGATCACCCGTCGGTGCGCTACGCCGGGCATCGCTACTACCCGCGATTGCTCAAGGCCGGGGTGACGATCTTCGAATACCAGCCGTGTTTCCTGCACCTGAAAATGGTCCTGGTCGATGACTGGGTGAGCATCGGCTCGTGCAATTTCGATCACTGGAATTTGCGCTTCAACCTGGAAGCCAACCTTGAGGCGCTGGACCCTGGGCTGACGCGAGCGGTGGCGGCGAGTTTCGAGAGGGACTTTGCGCAGAGCCAGGAAGTCAGCCTGGAGGCATGGCAACGCCGGCCGCTGTGGCGGCGGGTGAAGCAAAGGATTTGGGGATGGGTGGATCGGCTGGTGGTGAATCTGCTGGACCGACGGGGATAGTCGTCGTCCAGATCGTTCCCACGCTCTGCGTGGGAATGCCTCTAGGGACGCGGAGCGTCACGGGCTGCATTCCCACGCGGAGCGTGGGAACGATCAGTCCGCGCAGGGATTACAGCAATTCAAAGCTCTGCTGCGTCACGTCCTGTGAATCCAGGCCGATCTCCACGTTGAACTTGCCCGGCTCGGCAGCGAACTTGAGATGGGTATTGAAGAACTTCAGGTCATCCTCGGTGATGGTGAAGTGCACGACTTTCTGTTCGCCGGCCTTGAGCATGACTTTCTGGAAGTTCTTCAGTTCCTTGATAGGGCGGATCATCGAGCCGGTCACGTCCTGGATGTACAACTGCACCACGGTTTCGCCGTCACGCTTGCCGGTGTTTTTCACCATGACGCTGGCGTCGAGCTTGCCGGTTTTGTTCAGCGTGGTCGACGACAGCGCCATGTTGCTCAGGCTGAAATCGGTGTAGCTCAGGCCGAAGCCGAACGGGAACAGGGGACCTGTGGTGTCATCAAAATACTGCGAGGTGTAGTTACCCGGTTTGCCCGGTGTGAACGGCCGGCCAATGCTCAGGTGGTTGTAGTAGGTCGGAATCTGGCCTACCGAGCGCGGGAAGGTGATCGGCAATTTGCCCGACGGGTTGTAGTCGCCGAACAGTACGTCGGCGATGGCGTTGCCGCCTTCGGTGCCGCTGAACCAGGTTTCCAGGATCGCGTCAGCCTGTTCCTTCTCTTCGAGAATCGACAGCGGACGGCCGTTCATCAACACCAGCACCAGCGGTTTGCCGGTGGCTTTCAGCGCCTTGATCAAATCGCGCTGGTTGGCCGGGATGTTCAGGTCGGTGCGGCTCGACGACTCGTGGGACATGCCACGGGACTCGCCCACTGCTGCCACCACCACATCGGCATCCTTGGCGGCTTTCACCGCTTCGTCGATCAGCACTTGGGCCGAACGCGGATCATCCACAACTTCCGGGGCATCGAAGTTGAGGAAGTTCAGGTAACCGAGGATTTTGGGGTCGCTGGTGATGTTGGCGCCGCGAGCGTAGATCAGCGTCGATTGTGCGCCCAGTGCAGTGGTCATGCCGTCGAACAGGGTCACCGATTGCGCGGGTTTACCGGCGGCGGCCCAGCTGCCCATCATGTCGATCGGTGCCTTGGCCAGCGGGCCGACCAGGGCGATTTTCGCGGTTTTCTTCAACGGCAGGGTTTCGCCCTGGTTCTTCAGCAACACCATGCTGCGGCGCGCGACGTCACGGGCCTCGGCGCGGTGCAGGCGGCTTTCGGCATAAGTGTCGGCCGGATCATCTTCAGCCTTGCCGATGCGCAGGTACGGATCCTTGAACAGGCCCATGTCGTACTTGGCGGCAAGCACTTCACGCACGGCGTTGTCGATGTCGCTTTGCTGGATCTCTCCCGCCTTCAACAGCCCCGGCAGCTCTTTGCCATAAAGGGTGTCGTTCATGCTCATGTCGATGCCGGCCTTGATCGCCAGCTTCGCGGCTTCGCGACCGTCACGGGCGACGCCGTGTTTGATCAGCTCGAAAATCGCCCCGTGGTCGCTGACGGCCAGGCCCTTGAAGCCCCATTGCTTGCGCAACAGGTCGTTCATCAGCCAGGTGTTGGCGGTGGCCGGCACGCCGTTGATCGAGTTCAGCGCGACCATTACCCCACCAGCACCGGCGTCGATAGCCGCACGGTACGGTGGCAGGTAGTCCTGGAACATCTTGACCGGGCTCATGTCGACGACGTTGTAGTCGCGACCGCCCTCGACCGCGCCGTACAGGGCAAAGTGCTTGACGCTGGCCATGATGCTGTCGGCCGCGTTCGCGCCCGTGCCCTGGAAGGCTTTGACCATCACTCCGGCGATGCGCGACACCAGGTACGTGTCTTCACCGAAGCCTTCGGAAGTCCGGCCCCAGCGCGGATCGCGAGAGATGTCGACCATCGGCGCGAAGGTGATGTCGAGGCTGTCAGCCGCGGCTTCCTTGGCGGCGATGCGCCCGGAAAGGCCGATGGCGTCCATGTCCCAGCTTGAGGCCAGGGCAATCGGGATCGGGAAAATGGTGCGGTGGCCGTGGATCACGTCATAGGCGAAGAACATCGGGATCTTCAGCCGGCTACGCATGGCCGCGTCCTGCATCGGACGGTTTTCCGGGCGGGTGATCGAGTTGAACGTGCCACCGATGTTGCCGGCAGCGATTTCCTTGCGGATCATCTCCCGTGGCATTTCCGGGCCGATGCTGATCAGGCGCAACTGGCCGATCTTTTCATCGAGGGTCATTTGCTTCATCAGGTTGCTGATGAAAGCGTCCTTGTTTTCCAGAGGTGCGGGGGTCGTGGCGGCCAATACGTTATGACTGGCCAGGCTGACGAACAGGCCCAGCAAACACAGCTTCTTCATGAATAGTTTTCTCAAAAGCCTAAACGGCAGTGAATACGCGCCGGTCAGCCAAAAATTAGGGAGCGACTATTGTTGTTCAGGTAAATGCAGCACACTTCGGCAGTGTTTTTGCGCTGGGGCATCTTTTAGCCCATTGGCTCGATGCAATCCAGTGGCGGCGGCAGATTATGCCCCAAGAGCCGGGCTCAAAGTTCGAAGGTTGTTTTTCAACTGAATGTGCAAGGGAGCATCAACCAGATGAATGTACGACACCACTATCGGTCGAGCCTGCAGGTTGCAGCCTTGATGTTGCTGACCACACTGCTGGCCGGCTGCGGCATCAACACGATCCCGACCCTCGACGAACAGGCCAAGGCCGCCTGGGGCCAGGTGCAGAACCAGTACCAGCGACGTGCCGACCTGATTCCCAACCTGGTGGAAACCGTCAAGGGCTACGCCCAGCATGAGCAGGAAACCCTGACCGCGGTGATCGAAGCCCGGGCCAAGGCCACGTCGATTCAGGTGGACGCCAGCACGCTGGACAATCCAGAAAAGCTCAAGCAATTCCAGCAAGCCCAGGATCAACTGACCGGCGCCTTGAGCCGTTTGATGGTGGTGTCCGAGCGTTACCCGGACCTCAAGGCCAACCAGAACTTCCTGGCGTTGCAATCGCAACTTGAAGGCACCGAGAACCGCATTGCCGTGGCGCGTCGGGACTTCATCCTCGCCGTGCAGAAATACAACACGGAACTGCGTACCTTCCCCGGTCGCCTGTGGCACACCGTGATGTACAGCGATTTGCCGATCCGCGAAACCTTCGAGGCCACCAGCCCCGATGCGGAAAAAGCGCCTCAAGTGAAGTTCCAGTAAGCGCCGCAAGGGGCTTGAAGCATCACCAAGGATGAGGTTGCCAATGCGTGTGTTGAAAGTTGGCCTGGTGCTGTTGCTCTGGGTGTTTGCCCTGACGGCCCAGGCTGCGTTGAAGTTTCCGGAACTGACCGGGCGGGTGGTCGATAACGCCCAGATGATCGAACCTGCGGTGCGTGAGCAACTGACGCAACAGCTTCAGGCCCATGAAAAATCCACCGGCGAGCAGTTGGTGGTGGTCACGTTGCCGGATTTACAGGGCACCGACATTGCGGACTTCGGTTATCAACTGGGGCGCTACTGGGGCATCGGCCAGAAGGACAAGAACACTGGCGCACTGCTGATCGTTGCGCGTGACGATCGCAAGCTGCGGATTGAAGTCGGTTATGGCCTGGAAGATCGGCTGACCGATGCGCAGAGCTCGGTGATCATCAATCAGGTGATCACCCCGGCGTTCAAGACCGGCAACTTCAGCAAGGGCATCAGCGACGGGGTCGCGGCAATGCTCGTGGTATTGGGCGGCAATCCACTGGATGAACCGTCCACGGTGTATGACTCCGGCGACAATCAGGAAAGCGACTTCGTCTCACGGCATCCGGGGATCTTCGTGTTTCTGGTGATGCTGTTCATCCTGACGATGTTTGTCTGCCAGATGCTCGGGATCCTGCCCAGCGGCGGCGGAGGCCGAGGTGGTTCGAGCGGCGGGTTCGGTGGTGGAGGTTTTGGCGGCGGTGGAGGCGGGGGCTTCAGCGGCGGCGGTGGCAGTTTCGGGGGCGGCGGTTCATCGGGCGGCTGGTGATCAAACAACAATAGCGAGTGGGCATTCTTAGACATGGCATTACTGACCGAACACGAACAACGCAAAGTCGCTGAGGCGATTGCCCGGGTCGAGCGCGACACCGACGCCGAACTGGTGACCGTACTCGCGGCCCGCGCCGACGACTATGCGTACATCCCGCTGCTCTGGGCCAGCCTGCTGGCGCTGGTCGTGCCGGGTGTCGTGCATTACCTGACAGGCTGGCTGACCATGCACAGCTTGCTGCTGGTGCAATGGATCACGTTCATCGTGTTGTGCCTGGTGTTCCGTATTCCGAAAATCACCACGCACCTGATTCCGCGCTCGGTGCGTCACTGGCGCGCCTCGAACCTGGCACGCCGGCAGTTTCTGGAGCAAAACCTCCACCACACGGCGGGTAGCACCGGGATGCTGATTTTCGTCTGCGAGGCTGAACGCTATGTGGAAATTCTGGTGGATGAAGGGATTTCGAAACGGCTGGACAACACGAACTGGGATGCAATTGTTGCGACGTTCACTCAGCAGGTGAAGCAGGGGCAGACGTTGCAGGGGTTTGTGACGTGTGTGGAGGCGTGCGGCGAGTTGCTCAAGGTGCATGTGCCGGTGACGCATGTGAGGAATGAGTTGCCGAATCGGTTGGTGGTTTTAGGCTGATCTCAGCCGCGACGCATCCCTTGTAGCAGCTGGCGAAGCCTGCGTTCGGCTGCGCAGCAGTCGTAAATTCGGTATTCACGGTCTTCCTGATGCACCGCGTGTGCTGGTTTTACGACTGCTTCGCCGCCGAACGCAGGCTTCGCCAGCTGCTACAGATCGCACCGTTCGGGAAATTACCCGTGCCCTGCATCCACATCCCCCCTAAAATACCCGCCATTCCCTGATCCGCACCGCCCGAGGCCGTTTTTCCCATGTCTGTCACCGCCACTCCCGCCAGCCTCGCGCCGGATCACCATGCCCAGTTCATCGACCTGCTGCAGTCCAGCCTTGATCAGAACGCCTTCATCAAACTGGTGTTGGCCAAGTACGTCGGCACTGAAGTGGACTTGCAGCGGCTGATCATCAAGCAGCTGACGGTCAAGGATCAGCCCTGCCTGTCCTTCGTTTACCGCTACAAGACGCGCGACATCACCAAGAATTTGCCGATTGCCGAGGGCGTAGCGACCATCGTCGCACTCTTGCCGGCATCGTTCAAAAATGCTCATTTGCTGTCGCTGACGGATGAAGCTCAGCTGGAATACAGCAAAAAGGGCAAGTCTTCGCTGTTCAAGAGCAAACCTCAGCAATTACGTGAAGTGCCATCCGCCGAGCACAACCGCGAGAAGAACCGCTTCCTCGACCTGAGCCGGCCGTTCCTCGCCGACCTCGGCGTGACCAACAAGCAACATGAGCTGATCCCGGCGATGTCGCGCAAGTGGAAGCAGATCAACAAGTTCATCGAGGTCTTCAGCCATGCACTGACTACCTCACCGCTGGCGCTGGACAAGCCGGTTCAGGTGGCGGATTTCGGCTCGGGCAAGGGTTACCTGACGTTCGCGATTCATGACTACCTGCGCAATACCTTGAAGGCCGAAGGCGTTGTGACCGGCGTCGAGTTGCGCGAAGAGATGGTGGATTTGTGCAATGCCGCGGCCGCAAAGCTCGAGCATCCGGGGCTGGTGTTCAAGTGCGGTGATGTGCGCAGCGTGGCGCCGAGCGAGCTGGATGTGATGATCGCGTTGCATGCCTGCGACATCGCCACCGACTATGCGATTCACACCGGCATCCGTTCCGGCGCCTCGATCATCATGTGCTCGCCGTGCTGCCATAAGCAGATCCGCCTGCAGATCCAGAGCCCGGCGCTGCTCAAGCCGATGCTGCAATACGGTCTGCATTTGGGCCAGCAGGCGGAAATGGTCACCGACAGTTTGCGCGCGTTGTTTCTGGAAGCCTGTGGTTACGAGACCAAGGTGTTCGAGTTCATTTCACTGGACCACACCAACAAGAACAAGATGATCCTGGCGGTCAAACGTGCCGAACCGGTTGATCCGGCCCAGCTGTTGGTGAAGATTCAGGAGCTGAAGGATTTCTACCACATCAGCGAACATTGCCTCGAAACGCTGCTGCGGGCCGATGGTTACCTCTGATCACCATCCCTGTGGGAGCAAAGCTTGCTCGCGATGGCGATTTCAAAGACGCCATCGCCAGCAAGCTGTGCTCCTACAGGTTTAGGCGGTGGCCACACGCGCTGGCTTGACCGCGGTCTTGCGTCCCAACATCACGGTCACGATCACCCCGGCGGCAAACAGCCAGGTGATCGGCTCGATGTGTTCGCCGAAGAACAGCGCCGAAAAAGCGATGGTGAAGAAGATCTGCAACAGCTGGATCTGACTGACCCGGGCGATGCCGCCCATCGCCAGCCCGGCGTACCAGGCGAAGAAACCGATGAACTGCGAAAACAGCGAGACGTAACCGAAGGCCCACCAGGTCTTGGCCGAAATCTCGCCCTGATGTTGCAGCGCCAGGTACACCACCGGCCCGATCAGCAACGGCGTCGACAGCACCAACGCCCAGCAGATCACCTGCCAGCCGCCCATCTCCTTGGCCAATCGGCCGCCCTCGGCGTACCCCAAACCGCCCACGGCAATCGCCCCGAGCATCAGCAAATCACCCGCCTGAATGCTGCCGGCCCCGCTGATCAGCGCATAACCCAACACCAGCGCGCTACCCAGCGCGGCGCAGGCCCAGAAGGCTTTCGACGGTCGTTCGTGGGACAACCATGCGGCGTACAGCGCTACGCACAATGGCTGTAAGCCGTTTACCAGTGCTCCGTGAGACGCCGGTAAGGTTTGCATCGCCCAGGCCGACAACACCGGGAAGCCGAGGATCACCCCGGCAATCACCAGGGTCAGGCCTTTGACCTGTTTCCAGGTCGGCCACTTTTCCCGGCGCCACAGCAACAACATCGCCGCCGGAACTGCCGCGAACAGCGCACGGCCCAAGCCGTTGAGCAGAGGATGGAGTTCCTGCACGACGATCCGTGTGAAGGGCAGGGTGAGGCTGAAGATCACAACGCCGAGCAGGCCGAGGGCCATGCCGGTGTTTTCGCGCGAGGACATGATGGCAACCAGAATCCAGGGTGACGGGAAGACCTTCATCTAGCCATAAACCTGGGTCGTTGCTCTGTTACAGCTAGGTGCAGAGTTATCCGTACAGTTTGAGGACGCCATCGCGGGCAAGCCTTGCTCCTACATGTCCGGTGTCGTTCTCACCTGTAGGAGCAAGGCTTGCCCGCGATGAACGATGACGCGGTCTATCAGGTAGTAGCTGGTTATTACCCGGCCCCGCAGATAAGGACTACTTTGAATACTCCTGCAGGCCCACGTATTTCCCAGAGGAGTCATCCCCATGGCGGCTAAAAAAATTCTGATGCTGGTCGGCGATTATGTTGAAGACTACGAAGTGATGGTGCCGTTTCAGGCGCTGCTGATGGTTGGCCACACAGTGCACGCCGTTTGCCCGGACAAAACCGCCGGTCAGACCGTACGCACGGCGATCCATGACTTTGAAGGCGACCAGACCTACAGCGAAAAACCCGGTCACCTGTTTGCCCTGAACTTCGACTTCGCCAAGGTCAAGTCCGAGGACTATGACGCCCTGCTGGTGCCGGGCGGTCGTGCGCCGGAGTACCTGCGCCTGAACGAAAAAGTCCTGGAACTGGTGCGCGCGTTTGACAAGGCCGGCAAACCGATTGCCGCCGTGTGTCACGGTGCTCAATTGTTGGCGGCCGCGGGGATTCTCGAAGGTCGCGAGTGCAGCGCCTACCCGGCCTGCGCCCCGGAAGTGCGTCTGGCGGGCGGTACGTTCATCGATATCCCGGTGACGGAAGGTCACGTACAAGGCAATCTGGCCACTGCGCCAGCCTGGCCGGCGCACCCGAGCTGGCTCGCCGGTTTCCTCGGGTTGCTGGGCACCAAAATCACGCTGTAACGAGGGACCTTTCCATGTGCGAGCTCTACGTCAAAGCCGATCCGATTCTCTACGAATCGCGCTCCCGCTCGCTGCGCATCTGCGGGGTGGTCACCACCCTGCGGCTGGAAAATCAGTTCTGGGACATCCTCAGCGAAATCGCCGAGGTCGACGGCATGACCACCAACCAGTTGATCGCCAAGCTGTATGAAGAGGTGATGGACTACCGCGGCGAGGTGGTGAATTTCGCCTCGTTTTTGCGGGTCAGTTGTACGCGGTACCTGAGTCAGCGACGGGTGCAGTCACCGGAGTTATCAGTGGTGCGTGCGGTGGTGAAGTAGGGCAGGTTGGTCTTTACTCTGAAGCGCGAAACCTCTCAATTGCCAAGGAGAAAGAGCATGTCTGGATGGTATGAAGTGAGCAAAAGCAGTAATGGTCAGTTCAAATTTGTACTGAAGGCCGCCAACGCGGAAACCATTCTGACCAGCGAGCTGTACACCACTCGCGCTGCCGCTGACAAAGGCATCGTGTCGGTTCAGAGCAACAGCCCGAAGGATGAACGCTACGAGAAGAAAACCACCAAGGATGGCCATCCTTACTTCAACCTCAAGGCTGGTAACCACGAGATCATCGGTAGCAGCGAGGCTTACACCTCCGCTGCCGCGCTGGAGAAAGGCATCGCCAGCGTGAAGGTCAACGGGCCGACCACGGTGATCAAGGACAAGACCCTGCCGGTGCTCTGACAGTCCGAGATCGTTCCCACGCTCTGCGTGGGAATGCAGCCCGTGACGCTCCGCGTCACTGGACGCGGAGCGTCCCTTGAGGCATTCCCGCGCAGAGCGTGGGAACGATCAGTTAACGCAGGATCAGCGCAATGCTTTCAACAATTCCTGCAACTGACTGCAACCCGCGTCGCCGAGTGGAAACACCGGCAACCGCGGATCGCCCACTTCCAGTCCGGTGGCGCGCAAGCCGGCCTTGATCGTCGCCGGCAAGCCACCCTTCAGTATGAAATCCAACAGCGGCAACTGGCGATAGAACACTTCGCGTGCCTTGCCCAGGTTGTTGGCCAATACCGCTTCATACAAATCAAGATTGAGCTGCGGGATCAGGTTCGGTGCCGCCGTGCACCAACCTTTTGCGCCTGCTGCAAAGGCTTCCAGCGCCAATGGATTACAGCCGTTGTAGAACGGCACCTGACCTTCGCCCAGCCGTTGCAGCTGGTGCATGCGCTGGATGTCGCCGGTGCTTTCCTTGACCATCGTCACGTTGTCCACGGCATTGAAAATCCGCAGGATCAGGTCAACCGACATGTCGGTGCCGCTGGTCGCCGGGTTGTTGTAGAGCATGATCGGTACGCCGATGCTTTCGCCGATAGCGCGGTAGTGGGCGAGGATTTCCGCTTCGCTGAGTTTCCAGTAGGAGGTCGGCAGCACCATCACCACGTCCGCGCCTTGGGCTTCGGCGAAACGTGCGCGGCGCACCGCTTTGGCCGTGGTCAGGTCAGACACACTGACAATGGTCGGCACGCGTTTGGCCACGTGTTTGATGCTGAATTCGCTGACCTGATCCCACTCCGCGTCGCTCAGGTAAGCGCCTTCGCCGGTGCTGCCCAGCGGTGCGATAGAGTGGACGCCGCCGTCGATCAGGCGGTCGATGGAGCGCCCGAGCGCGTCGAGATCAACGCCTTCGCCGTTGGCGGTGAACGGGGTGATGGTGTAGCCGATGATGCCGTGAATGGTTGGGGTCGACATGGCGACTCTCCTCTTGAAAATGAGTGGTTTCAGTTCAGGCAATCGGCGTGTTGACGCAGGTTCTGCCGAGCGTAGTAGTTGAAAGCGGCGGCGTGACGTTTCGGCCTGGCGATCCAGTCATGGGCTTCGCGGCCCAGCTCTGGCAGGATCGGCTTGATGGTCCCGGCGCTCATGGCCAGCAATTGCAGCTTGGCCGCTCGTTCAATCAGTTGCGCAATGACACAGGCCTCTTCGATGGTCGCGCCTGTGGACAATTGGCCGTGGTGCGAAAGCAGGATCGCCCGTTTGTCGCCCAGGGCGGCGGCAATCAGTTCACCTTCCTCGTTGCCCACCGGCACGCCCGGCCAGCCTTCGAGAAACGCGCAATCGTCGTAGAGCGGGCAGAGGTCCATGTGGGAAATCTGCAGCGGCACTTCGAGCATCGACAGCGCGGCAACGTGGGTCGGGTGCGTGTGAATGATGCAGTTCACGTCTGGCCGCGCGCGGTACACCCAGCTGTGGAAACGGTTGGCCGGGTTCGGCATGCCGTGGCCTTCAAGCACGTCCAGGTCTTCGTTGACCAGCAGCAGATTGCTGGCGGTGATTTCGTCGAAACCCAGGCCCAGTTGTTGAGTGTAGTAGGTGCCCGGTTGCGGGCCGCGGGCGGTAATCTGCCCGGCCAGGCCAGAGTCGTGGCCGTTCTCAAACAGAATCCGGCAGGTCAGGGCCAGCTTTTGCCGGTCGGTCCACGTATTATCCGCCAGGGTATTTTGCATCTGGGTCAGCGCTTGCTTGACCAGTTGCTCTTTGGGTAGTGCTAAGGTCTTGGCCATATTGGTGTCCTTTGGGTGGTTCAATGGACGTCGGATTTGCCGTTCACTCGTTGCTCGCAAGGTCATGGGTGAATGCAAATGACACAAGTGATGCTATATGACACTTTGTGTCATTGGCAAGGAACAATCGTTGCTCCCTTGATGGATTAAACGCTCTACATGTCTATCCGTTTGAAATTACTGAGAAAAAAACTCGGCGTGACGCTGGAGGCCTTGGCCGAAAAGTCCGGCATGACCAAGAGCTATCTGTCGAAAGTCGAACGCGGGTTGAACACCCCGTCGATCGCTGCCGCCCTGAAACTGGCCAAGGCACTGAACGTAAAGGTCGAGGAGTTGTTCTCCGAAGACAATGTCAGCCTCGACAGTTACAGCCTGGTGCGCAGCGATGAGCGCCAGTCACTGGCGGCCAACGATGACAGCCCGGGTTACGCGGTGCTGGCCCATCAGGTCAGCGAACGCAGCCTGTTGCCGTTCATGATTTACCCGCCGACCGAGTTTGCCGACAAGACCTTCAAGGAACATTTGGGGGAGGAGTTTCTGTTCGTGCATGAGGGGCAGGTGGAAGTGGACTTCATGAACGAGCGGGTGCTGCTCAATCGAGGGGACGCGTTGCACTTCAATGCGCAGAAACCGCACCGGATACGGTCAGTGGGCGAGGTTCAGGCGCAGTTGCTGGTGGTGGTGCATAGCGCTGAGGAATGAGTCGATTGGTCTGACGCCTTCGTCGGAACGCCGCCCGGAGCAAGCCCGCTCCCACATGGGGAATGCATTCCAATGTGGGAGCGGGCTTGCTCGCGAAGGCGTCAGCCGCGTCGCCGCTAAACCTCGACCGGCACGGTCAGCTTCGGGCTGCCCAACGCATGCGTCTTCGAATCAAAAAACCGCAACTCACTCCCAGTCCCCTCAAACACCTTCGCGTAATGCCGCTTCTGGTGCTGAATGAACGCCTTGCTGCGCGGATAAATCGAGATCGCCACCACCGGCGGTTTCGCCTGGCGCAAGGCGTGGATGATGTGGCTGTCCTGCTCACCCAGGGCATGACCAAACAGGCACAACCCATCGCCATGGCCAAGTAGCTGGTCGTAGCAGAACGACAGATAGTCCGAACTGCGAATGGTTTTGAGCTTGTCCTGCGCCGGACCTTCATTGACGAACAGCGGCACGTCGTCGAGGGTCTTGATCGTGTTGTTGATCGCGAAACTGCCGAGCAACGTGCCCTCGGTCGATATCAGTTTGCGCGCCGTACCGTCCTGATTTCGCACCAGATGCAACCCGCCATGCAGGTAAAGCAGCCGGGTTTTATCGGTCGCCGTGGCGCTCAGATCAAAGCTTGATTCTGCACCCTGAAACAGGTCGCTGATCGCATCAGGCTGGTGCTGGATCGCCCAGTAGTTGAGCAAGTCGTAGTTGGTGGTGAACACGGTCCGGTAGCGGCCCAGTTCCTGATTGATCGCCGCGAGCGTTGAAGGCACCACCAGCCGCCACGGGATGTGCACCGCGTGCACGGTGTTGATCAGCGCTTCCTTGATTGCGTAGTAACGATTACGTGGCGCGGCGGAACTCACGGCCAGGGCCTTGTTGACCCGGCTGGTGGTTTTCAGTGCGCTGAGCACCTGCTCGAAGTTGCGCGTCTGCAGGGCGTCGAACACGCTCAGCTCGGACTGGCTCAGGGGTTTTTCTTCGACGTTACGGGCGTTTTCGAACAGCGAGTCGTAGCCGAAGTCGTCCCACACGGCACGGCTGGCGCCGTTGCCCACCAGCAGGCCGCTGAACGAGGCGGTGGCGCGCAAGGCGTTCCAGTCTTCAAGTTGGGCATCAACATCCTGGAAATCGGTCATTGCGGTCAAAGTCTCAAAGCAAAAGGTCTGGTGGGCGGCGACTTTATCACGACCAAGACTTGAGCCAGATCAAGTTACTTCCTAACCGATAGGTCGATCCTGTGGGTCCCCGCTGGATCGGCGCTGCCGATTCGGCCTCAGCCAGGAGACTCGCTCATGAGCAGCACGTTTTTCATCCCCGCCGTGAACATCATGGGCATTGGTTGCCTCGACGAAGCCATGGACGCCATTCGCAAGTACGGTTTTCGCAAGGCGCTGATCGTCACCGACGCCGGGCTGGCCAAGGCGGGTGTAGCGAAGATGATTGCCGAGAAGCTGGCGATGCAGGACATCGATTCGGTGATTTTCGACGGCGCCAAACCTAACCCGAGCATCGCCAACGTCGAGAGCGGTCTGGGGCTGCTGAAGGAAACCCGCTGTGATTTCGTGGTGTCCCTGGGCGGCGGTTCGCCCCATGACTGCGCCAAAGGCATCGCGTTATGCGCAACCAACGGCGGGCAGATTGGCGATTACGAAGGCGTCGATCAATCCACCCAGCCGCAACTGCCGCTGATCGCCATCAACACCACCGCCGGCACCGCCAGCGAGATGACCCGTTTCTGCATCATCACTGATGAATCCCGACACGTAAAAATGGCCATTGTCGATCGCAACGTCACGCCGCTGCTGTCGGTCAACGACCCGGCGCTGATGGTCGCCATGCCCAAGGGCCTGACAGCTGCCACCGGCATGGACGCGTTGACTCACGCCATCGAAGCCTACGTTTCCACGGCGGCCAATCCAATCACCGATGCCTGCGCACTGAAGGCGATCACGTTGATCAGCAACAACCTGCGCCTGGCCGTCCGCGACGGCAGTGACATGGCCGCGCGGGAAAACATGGCCTACGCGCAGTTCCTCGCCGGCATGGCGTTCAATAACGCATCGCTGGGTTATGTCCACGCCATGGCTCACCAGTTGGGCGGGTTCTACGACTTGCCTCATGGTGTGTGCAACGCGGTCCTGCTGCCCCACGTGCAAAGCTTTAATGCGCTGGTTTGCGCCGATCGCCTCACCGATGTCGCCCTTGCGATGGGCGCCGATGTTCGTGGTTTCACCCCGGAAGCAGGCGCCCAGGCGGCCATCGTGGCGATCCGCAGCCTGTCTAAAGACGTGGAAATTCCGGCCGGATTGCGTGAGCTCGGCGCCAAGCTCAACGACATCCCGATCCTCGCCACCAATGCCTTGAAAGACGCGTGTGGCCTGACCAATCCTCGCGTGGCGGATCAGCGCCAGATCGAGGAGATTTTCCGCAGCGCGTTTTAGGAGGTTTTTCGACCGGGCGCGAGCATTACGCAGAGCATCGCGCCCAACGCCAGCAAGGTACACAACAGTGACAACGGCCATGCTTGCGGGCTCGCGATCAAACTGGCGATCCCGCCGATAACGGCAGCCATCAGTTGATGAATGAAACCGCTCAACGCCATAGCATACGCACCGCCGACCGGCGAACCGTCATTGGCCAGGGACAGGCTGATCGGGTAAGTCAACGACTGGCCGAACACCGCAACGCAATAGGGCAACCAGAACAGCAGCGCCACTGAAGTACCCGCCAGACTCCCCAGCCACATCACCGCGCTGCCTGCCAGCACAAGCCCCACACCCGCCGTCATCAACCCGCGTTGACCGGTGCGAAGTACAAAGCCATTGACCGCCAAAGCCCCCAGAAAATACGCCGCGCTGATCGGCCAGCCCAACAACCCGTATTCCACGGCCGACCAGTTGAACGGTCCTTGCAGAATCAGCGGCGCTGCGGTGTTGAACGCAACGATCACCCCGTACCCAAGGCCGCCGGTGAGGGCCGGCAGCAGAAAGGCTCGATGACGCAAAATGCGCCAGTAGCTCGGCCAGGCGGATGAGGGGGCATTCTCCTCGGCCAGCATCGGGAACCTGACCCGGGCCACAACCAGCCCCATCATCAGACTCACAGCACCCAACAGGTAGAAAATCGCTGGCCAGCCCAGCGCCACCTGGATGATCGACCCCAGGTACTGGCCGATCCCCAGCGCCACCACAAAGGAAATCGAAATCCAGGACAACGCCTTGGCCAGCAGGTCACCGCGGAAATTGTCGCGGATCAGCACTCGGGCCATGACCGAAATACCGCTGGCGCCAATGCCCTGAACCAGTCGAAACGCCAGGAACGATTCAAGCGTCTGGCTCAGGGGCAGGGCCAGATTGCCCAACCCGTAGATACCCAGCGCGGCGAGCAGCACCGGTTTGCGACCGATGCGCTGGCCCAGGCTGCCCCAGAACAACATTGGCAACGCCATGCCGATCAGATACACCGCCAGCCCCCAGGACACCTGCGAGGCGTCGGCGGACAGATCCCGGGCCATGTTCGGTAGCGCCGGCAGGTAAATGCTCATGCCCAACTGGGCGAGGAAAACCGTGCAGCAGGTGACGAGGAGGGTGGTGCTGCTCTTCATTAAATCTTCCCTGATTTCAGTTCAACAGCCGATGTCCCGGTCTTGAGTGCGTAAAAGCTCGGTAATGAGTTCACAAAAGTGGCGGATCAGCGTCGGTTCCATGTCGGCGCGCAGGGTGATTCTGATGGCTGCCTTGCCCTGTGCGACCACCGGGAAAAACACGGCCGAGGTGAAGAAGCCGTGATTGGCCAGTTCCATCGCGATGTTGTTGGCCAGCGCTGCTTCGCCGCAGTTGACCAGTCGAATGGCCATGTTGCTGTTGTGTTGATCGGTGCGGATGAGGCTGTCGAACAGCCGGATATTAACCTGAAGTTTTTCCTGTAACGCGGCAAATTCCGGCGTGCGATGAAGCAGGATGGACGCTCTGCCCGCGCCAATGGCTGCACTGTTCAGGCTTTGCGACCAATTGCTGGGGCCACCGTAACGGGCAATGAGCCTCTTCTGCCGTTCATTGCCCAGCATCACCAGACCACCGCTGGCGCCAAACGACTTGGCCAGCGAGGCGACGATCAGGCAGTCATCCCCCAGGGTGTGCAACCTGGGGCGCACGAGGCCAGCGCCGAATGTTCCGACGGCGGACAGCGCGTGGGAATCGTCCAGATAGAGAAACAACCCATAGCGGTCCTTGAGATACAAAAGACTGTCCAGGTCTGCGACCCCGCCCATGCTGTAGGCACCGTCGGCGACATACGCGACGGTGCGGTGTTGCTGGCACTGCTTCTCGAGAAAATCCATGTCGTTATGAGGGCAGGTCACGACCGTGGTTTCATCGGCGCAGGCGGCTTTGAGGTGATTCATCGAGTAGTGCACCAACCGGTCGAAGACCATCACGGGAGGGCGGTTTTCCGTGAACACGCCGCTGGCCAGCAACGGCAGGATTCCGGCACTCGCTGCACTGCACGACAAGGTGCTCAGGCAGCTGGCGCCGAACAACTCGGACAGTTCGGTTTCGTACTGTTCCAGAATGGCCAGCTTGCAGCGGTTCTTTGAGTTGGCGACGCGTAGGGTGCCGGTTTCCCACAGGGTATTCATGGCGCCGTCGAGAATGTCGGGATGGTGATCCAGGCCCAGGTACGACGTCGTGCAGAAATGATGAAACGCGCGCCCGTGCTGATCGAGCATTCGGTTGGCACTTTTGATTTCGACGTTAAGCCCCGAAATTTTCCCGGCTTCAGCGCTCTCCCAATCGTGATCGGCCAACGCGATGACTTTGCGGTAGTTGGTGTAGCGGTTTGCCGCGTGTGCTGTCTGGTCCATATGAAAATGACTTTCCTTGAGTGAAACGATCCATGGGTTTGTTGCAGTTCGTGTGTGTTTCCAGACTTTACAGAGCGCGGCGAAGGCTTTGAATCGGCTGTTTCCGGTACGGCTGAGTGTTACAAGAGATTTATGTGTAGGGCGATGCCTCGTGATGTTGTGGGCAATTTGCTTTGCCGAGTCGCGTAGAAACCGGGCTATCCTGCCGACTCAGTCGAACAGAAGTCATCGAGCCCTCCATGCTGCAAAAAAGCCTGATCCGCCGCCTCGACCTGATCACTCTCCAACTGTTTGTCGCCGTTCATGAGGAGGGCACGCTGACCCGTGCCGCCGCGCGTGAAGCCATCGCCGTGTCGGCGGCCAGCAAGCGGCTGATGGAGTTGGAAGAAGCGTTGGGCATCAGTCTGTTCGTGCGCCAGGCCAAGGGCATGACCCTGACGCCGGCCGGTGAAACCTTGTTGCACCATGCCCGGCAGATGCTGTTCAACGTTGAGAAAATGGGGCTCGAACTGGGCGAACACAGCCACGGTATCCGCGGCTATGTGCGGATGCTCGCCAACCTGTCGGCGATCATTCAGTTTCTGCCCGAAGACCTGCGGGACTTTTCCGAGCGTCATCCTCAGGTCAAGACCGACCTCGAAGAACGCCCCAGCAGCGGGGTGATTCAGGGTGTGCTGGATGGCGTGGCGGACCTTGGGATCTGCTCCAGTGACAGCGACGTCAAAGGTCTGCACAGCGTGCTTTATCGACAGGACAAACTGGTGGTGTTGATGCTGCCCGATCATCCGCTGGCGAGTCGTTCCAGCCTGGCCTTCGCCGATACGCTGGGCAGCGATTACGTCGGTCTGCATTCCGCCAGTTCGATCAATATGCGTACCCACGCAGCCGCGCGCCAGGCCGACAAAGTGTTGCGGCTACGGATTCATGTACCGGGTTTCGACGCCATGTGCCGGATGGTCCAGGCCAACATGGGCATCGGCATCCTGCCGCAAAAGGCCTATGAACTGTTTGGCCGGGCGCTGGGCTTGCACGCGGTGCCGTTGACGGATGACTGGTCGGATCGCGCGTTGGTTCTGGTGGTGCGCGATGAAGCGGCGCTGTCGCCGGTGAGCCGGATGTTGTTCGAGCAGTTGCGTGGGGTGGTCTGACAGTTCTCTATTGGCTAGGCCGGCCCCTTCGCGAGCAAGCCCGCTCCCACACTGATCTGCAGCGTACACAAAACCCCTGTGGGAGCGGGCTTGCTCGCGAAGGCGGACTTGAGATCGCGGTAACTCTCAAGGCGTTCGCGTTTCGCGAACGTTCGTTGCCAACTGAAGGTTGGATTCCTTCACCCGTGGTCCTCTAGCCTTGGCTCATATTCCAAGAACAACATGAGGTACCCCGCGATGACTGCCCCCTTGAGTGCAATCAAAGTGATCGAGATCGGCACGCTGATCGCCGCGCCGTTCGCCGCACGCATGCTCGCCGAGTTCGGCGCCGAAGTGATCAAGATCGAAGCCATGGGTCAGGGCGACCCGCTGCGCAAATGGCGCAAGCTGCACGAAGGCACGTCGCTGTGGTGGTACCTGCAATCGCGAAACAAGAAGTCCCTTGCACTGAATCTCAAATCCCCCGAAGGCATTGAACTGGTCAAGCAACTGGCGACCAGCGCCGACGTGCTGATCGAAAACCTGCGCCCCGGCGCCCTGGAAAAACTCGGCTTGGGCTGGGACGTGTTGCACGCCCTCAACCCTAACCTGACGCTGGTGCGTATTTCCGGTTATGGCCAGACCGGCCCGTACCGCGATCGTCCTGGGTTCGGTGCGATCGGCGAGGCCATGGGCGGGATCCGCTACACCACCGGCACACCCGGTTCTCCACCGGCACGGGTGGGCGTCAGCCTCGGCGATTCCCTGGCTTCGCTGCACGCGGTGATCGGTGCCTTGATGTCGCTGCTGCGGGTCAAGACCGGGCAGGGCGGTGGGCAAGTGGTCGATGTATCGCTGGCTGAAAGTGTGTTCAACGTCATGGAAAGCCTGGTGCCGGAATACGACATGCTCGGCCATGTTCGTGAGCGCAGCGGCGGCGCCTTGCCGGGCATCGCGCCGTCCAACACTTACCTGACGGCCGATGGCGCCTACGTGGTGATCGCCGGTAACAGCGACCCGATCTACAAGCGCTTGATGGACGTCATCGGTCGCCGTGATCTGGCCGATGCGCCGGAGTTTGCTCATAACGACGGGCGTGCCGCCAAGAGCAACGTGCTCGATGCGGCGATCACTCACTGGACCAGCAGCCTGCCGATCGACGAGGTGTTATCGGCACTGGAAGCTGCCGAAGTCCCGGCCGGGCGCATCTATTCAGTCGCCGACATCGTCGCCGATCCGCACTATCAGGCGCGGGACATGCTGCTCAACGCCGACCTGCCCGGCGGCGCCACGGTGAAGATGCCCGGCATTGTGCCGAAAATGTCCGAAACCCCTGGTGGCGTGAACTGGTCCGGACCTACGTTGGGCCAGCACACCGACGGCATCCTCGCGGAGCTGGGCCTTACCGGTTCGGACATCGAACGGCTGAAAGCTGCAGGGGTGGTGCAATGATCACTGATTTTTCCGAGGCCCTGATTGTTCAGGAAGTCTCCCCCCGCGACGGCTTGCAGATCGAGCCGACCTGGGTCGAAACCGTCGACAAGATTGCCTTGATCGATCAGCTGTCGCTGGCTGGTTTCAGCCGCATCGAAGCCGGCTCGTTCGTTTCGCCCAAGGCGATACCGGCGCTGCGCGATGGTGAGCTGGTGTTCAAGGGCATCGCCCGGCAACCGGGGGTGATTTACGTCGCGTTGATCCCCAACCTGAAAGGCGCGCAACGGGCGCTGGCAACGAGGGCCGACGAGTTGAATCTGGTGATGTCCGCCAGCCAGACCCACAACCTGGCCAACATGCGCATGCGTTGCGAAGCCTCATTGGCTGCGTTCGGTGAGATCGTGCAATACGTTCGCGGGACGACGGTGCGACTCAACGGCAGCATCGCCACCACCTTCGGCTGCCCGTTTGAAGGCAAGATCGATGAGGATCGCGTGCTGCAAATCGTCGAGGCTTATCAGGAGCTTGGGATCCAGGGCATTACCTTGGCCGACACTACGGGTATGGCCAATCCGCGGCAGGTTGATCGTCTGGTGCGGCGTGTCTTGCAGCGGGTTTCGCCGGCTGATTTGACCCTGCATTTCCACAACACTCGCGGCCTCGGTTTATGCAACGTGCTGGCCGCCTATGAGGCGGGTGCCCGTCGTTTCGACGCGGCACTCGGCGGGCTCGGCGGTTGCCCGTTCGCGCCGGGTGCCTCGGGCAATATTTGCACCGAAGATTTGGTCAACCTGTGCGATGAGATCGGCATTCACACCGGCATCGATCTGCCGCTGTTGCTGCAATTGTCACGAGGGTTACCCGCGCTGCTGGGCCACGAAGTGCCCGGTCAACTGGCCAAGGCCGGACGCAGTTGCGATCTGCATCCGACGCCGTCCTGACTCCAACAAACCCCTGTAGGAGCCGAGCTTGCTCGCGATGACTGAGTCACATCCAACATTGATGTCGACTGACCCACCGCTATCGCGAGCAAGCTCGGCTCCTACAGAAAGCAGCATCTCAACCAGACAACAAAAACAATCGGACACCCACGGGCAGTCCGCCTGGAGAACCATCATGAGCCTTAATGTACTGGAGGCGGGCGCGAGCCCGTCCGTTAGCCACGACGAAGAAAAAGCCCTGGTCAGCAAAGTCGCCTGGCGCCTGATGCCGTTGATCATGGTCTGCTACCTGTTCGCGTTTTTCGACCGCATCAACATCAGCTTCGCCAAGTTCCAGCTGCAGACCGACCTGAGCCTGAGCGACACCGCTTACGGCCTCGGCGCCGGGTTGTTCGTGGTCGGTTACGTGATCTTCGAAGTGCCGAGCAACATGATGCTGTACAAGGTCGGCGCCCGGCGCTGGATCGCCCGGATCATGATGTCCTGGGGCCTCGCCACTGCGGCCATGGTCTTCGTCAATAGCGAATGGCAGTTCTACGCGCTGCGCTTTGTGATTGGCGCGATGGAGGCCGGTTTTGCGCCGGGTGTGTTGTATTACCTGACGCTGTGGTTCCCGCAGCACTATCGCGGGCGCATCACTTCGATGTTGTTTCTGTCGTCGGCGTTTGCCGGTCTGGTCGGCGCACCGTTCTCCGGGCTGGTGTTGCAACACCTCGACGGTTTTATGGATATGCGCGGCTGGCACTGGCTGTTTTTGCTCGGCGGCGTGCCTTGCATTGGCCTCGGCTTGCTGGTGCTGACGTTGCTCAAGGACCGCATCGAAGACGCCCATTGGCTGACGCCGTCGGAGAAAACGCTGCTGGCCAGCCGTATCGCTCACCATGAACCACACAAGAGTGGCGGCTCGTTGCTCGCCGCACTGCGGATTCCGGGTTTCCTGACTCTCGGGCTGATCTACTTCTTGATTCAGGTGGCGTCCTACGGCTTGAACTTCTGGGCCCCGCAACTGATTCGCAGCGCTGGCACCGAAAGCCCGGTGATGATTGGTTTGCTGACCGCCATCCCTTACATCTGCGGCGCCATCAGCATGGTGGTGATCGGGCGGTTGTCCGACTCGACCGGTGAACGGCGCAAGTTTGTCGCAGGTCTGGTTGCGGTGGGCGCGGTGGGGTTCTTCTGTGCAGGGATTTTCGCTAACCACACGACCTTCCTGATTGTCGCGCTGGGCTTGCTCGGTGCCGGGATCATCGCGTCTATCCCGAGCTTCTGGACCCTGCCGCCAAAACTGCTGGCCGGTGCTGGTGCAGGGGCTGCGGGCGGGATCGCAGTGATCAACACCCTCGGCCAGTTCGGCGGCATTGTCAGCCCGGTGATGGTGGGACGGATCAAAGACCTGACGGGCAGCACCACGCCGGCGCTGTATGTCATCGGCGTCGCTGCGCTGATCGCTGTCGCACTGCTGCTGTGGGGGTTGCCGCAGAAGCTGCGTACGCTCGACAAGTTTTAAAAGTTTCGCAGGCTACGCCGGTTCCTGCATTGACCACGCATCACTGCAGGCGCTGGCGAAGGCTGCGATCGCAAGATGATGATCGTTCCCACGCTCTGCGTGGGAATGCCTCAAGGGACGCTCCGCGTCCAGTGACGCGGAGCGTCACGGGCTACATTCCCACGCAGAGCGTGGGAACGATCAAGACGTTGCTGTTATCGCTTTTTCCAATGTGCCACCGAACTGAATCAACACCACTCCAGCCATTAACAACACCGCCCCAAACACCCGCGGCACTGTCAAATGCCGTTCCACCAACCCAAACCACCCGAAGTGATCCAGCACTAGCGACGCCACCACCTGTCCCGCCAACGCCAAAGCAATAAACCCCGATGCCCCAAGTTTCGGCAGCAGCATCAACGCCAACGAAATAAAGCACACCCCAAACGCGCCACCGGTCCACATCCACAGCGGTGCCTTGCTGATGAACGCCAGCGATGGCAACGGCAAACGCAGCGCCAACATAACCGGCAACAACACCACAATACTCACCAACAACGACGCGAGGGTCGCCCACAACGGATGGCCCAAACCGCGCCCGAGGTTGGCGTTGATTGTGCTTTGAAAAGGCACCACCGCCCCGGCTATCACGGCCAGTAGCAACAGCCCGGCCCAATGCAACGTACTCATGAAGATTCTCCAGCAGGTTTTGCTGGACTCTAGAGTATTCGTCGCGCAGATTTAAATTCCAAATAGCTATCCAGAACATGCATCAGATGAATGATCTTCGGCGCGTCGACCTCAATTTGCTGGTGATCCTCGACGCCTTGCTCAGCGAGCAACACGTGACCCGTGCCGCCGAGCGCCTGCACCTGAGTCAGCCAGCCGTCAGTCATGCGTTGGCGCGGTTGCGGGATCTGCTCGGCGATCCTTTGCTGGTTCGGGCGGGCGCCAGCCTCGTGCCAACCCCGCGAGCCCTGGAGTTGATGGCTCCGTTGGCCGAAGCCCTGGCTCAGGTGCAATCGCTGCTGGCACCGAATACCTTCGATCCGGCCACTGCCAAGCGCACGTTTCGACTGGCGATGTCCGACTATGGCGCTGCAATCGTCCTGCCGGGGTTGATACGGACCTTGCGCCGGGAAGCACCGGGCATCGATCTGCAAATCAGCCATGCCAGCCGCGAAGGCATGCTCGAGGGAGTGCTCAACGGCGACATCGACGTGGCGGCAGGCGTCTTTCCAGAGTTGCCGAACGAGTTGCGCAGCACCCCGCTGTTCGAAGAGCACTACGCCTGTCTGGTCGACCGCAACAGCTTGCCCGCCGATGGCGTGCTCGACCTGCCGACCTACCTCGCCCGACCCCACGTCCTGCTGGAAATGCGCGGCAGCGGCACCCCGGAAATCGAACGGGCCCTGACAGCCCTGCGTGAACGCCGTCGAGTGGCGATCAGCCTGCCTCACTGGAGCGTCGCCCCGGAGTTCATCAGTGGCACCGACCTGATCCTCACCGTCGCTTCCCGAGGGTTACTCAATATCGATGAGCAGTCGTTGATCGTGGTCCCGCCGCCGTTTCACATTCCGTCGTTTACGTTTGTGTTGGTTTGGCACAAGCGGCGGGGCGGGGATCAGGCGTTGAACTGGTTGAATGGGCGGATTGGGGAGGGGATAGTGCGTGGCGACCAAACCACTGGCTCATCAATTAACGATTGAGGTAAAAAAATTGCTCACTGGCCTCAACCACCTGACCCTTGCCGTCACCGACTTGAACCGCAGCGTGGCGTTCTACCACGATCTGCTGCAACTTCAGCTTGAAGCCACGTGGGACACCGGCGCCTATCTCTCGCTGCCGGGTCTGTGGTTGTGCCTTTCCCTCGATCGACTGCGCAACTCCGAACCCGCCGCCGATTACACCCATTTCGCCTTTAGCATTAATGCAACAGACTTCCCGCTCTTCGTCGAACGCCTGCGATCCGCCGACGTCCGGGAATGGCGTGATAACCGGAGCGAAGGCGCATCCTTCTATTTCCTCGACCCAGACGGGCACAAGCTCGAAGCCCATGTTGGCGATCTGGCGTCACGACTGACGGCCTGTCGGCAGCGGCCCTATGTGGGAATGAAGTTCTTCGACGATCTGTAAGTCGGGTTCCGGGAACCTGAGATAGACTTGCGTGCATTCACCAAGGCTCAACAGGACTTCCAATGACCCCATCGCTGCTAATGGCTGTTCTCGCCTCGGGCTTTATCTACGGCATCACGCCGGGGCCGGGTGTGTTGGCGGTGTTCGGCATCGGTGCGGCGCGTGGTCGGAGGGCCGGGGCGGGGTTTCTCTGCGGGCATTTGCTGGGGGATGTGGTCTGGTGCAGCACTGCGCTGATCGCGATTGTCGGTGCGCGGCAAATCGGCAGTACCGCGTTCGATGTGCTGGGCGTGCTCAGCGGGCTGTATCTGTTCTGGCTCGGTGTGCGCGCGGTTCGTGCCCGTCGCAGCAGTGCCGAAGCACCTCAAGGCCCGGCGCGGCAGCCGTTCTGGCACGGCATTCTGTTTGGCCTGACCAATCCGAAGGCTTACCCGGTGGCGGTAGCGACTTTTACGGCGCTGTTGTCCAGCCGTGCCGAACTGCTGCACTGGTCGATGCTGCCGTGGCTGATTGTCCTGAGCTTCGTCGGTGGCCTTATGGCCTACGCTATCCTCATTGGCATTGTCGGCGCGCGGCAGGTGCGCAGCTTGTACCAGCGCCATGAGCTGTTGATCACCCGGCTGTGTGGGGTGATGTTTATCGGATTCGCCATCAACGCCCTGGCGCATGCATTGCCGGGGTTGGTGACGAACAAGGCGTGAGGCTGATTGCAAGGAAGCGTCAGACGTATTGAGGGGGCAGGGAAGGTTCTTTATTGCTGCATTGTCCGGACACGCTCACCGCACTATGGCAACCAGAAATTCCGCGCCGTTGGCGAGTTACATCGATCTCTTGCTGGACGCCGTCTGTGCGGTCGACAAACAAGGTCGCTTCGTATTTGTCAGCGCGGCCTGCGAGCGTATTTTCGGTTATACCCCCGAAGAGCTGATCGGCCAGCCGATGATCGACCTGGTGCACCCCGCCGATCGTCAGCGCACCCTCGATGCCGCGCGGGAGATCATGGGCGGCGACCCCAAGCTCAATTTCGAAAACCGCTACCTGCGCAACGATGGCCGAGTGGCTCACATCCTCTGGTCGGCGCGCTGGTCGGAGGTCGACCAACTGCGCATCGCCGTGGCGCGCGACATCACTGAGCGCAAGCAGGCCGAATCCCGGCAAGCGGCGTTGTATGCGATCTCCGAAGCGGCCCACGCGGCGGAAGATTTACTGGCGCTGTTCAAACGCATCCATTTGATCATCGGTGAATGGCTGCCGGCGCTGAATTTCTCCGTGGCGCTGTATGACGAACACTGTGCGCAGCTGAATTTCCCTTATCACGTGGACGACCTGGAGCTGCAACCCGAGCAGCCCGGAACGATCACCGGACGCCTCTGCGCCGAGGTGATTCGCAGCGGCCAGCCGATTCTGCTGACCCCGGATCAGGACAATCCACTTGAGGGGTTTGAGGCGCTGGTCGCAAACCAGCATTCGCCTTGCTGGCTGGGCGTGCCGTTGAGTTCACAAAACGGCACCATCGGTGCGCTGATCGTTAAAAGCGTGCCCGGTGGTGAACGCTACACCGAACAGGACAAGGAGCTGCTGCAATACGTTTGCGCCCAGGTCGCCACAGCGATTGAGCGCAAGCAATTGCATGCCAGGCTGCAGCGCATGGCCCAGTATGACCAACTGACTCAGCTGCCCAACCGAGAGTTGCTCCGTGAGCGGCTTAAAGACTCACTGACGCTGGCTCGGGCGGATTCCGGGCGTATGGCATTGCTGTATGTCGACCTCGACCGTTTCAAGGAAGTCAACGACACCCACGGTCATGCGGTCGGCGACATGCTGCTGCAAGCGGTCGCCAATCGTCTCAAAGGCTGCGTGCGAGAAACCGACACGGTGGCGCGCATCGGCGGCGATGAGTTTGTAGTGTTGTTGCACAGCATCCACGCCTCGGAAGACGCCGACAGCGTGGCGGGAAAAATCCGACAGGTCCTGGCTCAACCCCTGCGTCTGGACGGCCACAGCCTGATCATCCAGACGAGCATCGGCGTTGCTCGATACCCCGACCACGGAACCGAAGAAAAGCAGTTGTTCCGGCATGCCGATGAGGCCATGTACGCTGCCAAGCGCCAACATCACCAGCGGCTCGGGGCCTGAAAAATTTGCCACCGTTCGTCGCGGCGATTTCAACTTTTCTAAACCTTTGCGGTGATCGAAATTCTGATTCTATGCGGGCTCCTGCTCGCCGCGATCATCACCAAGAGGTAGAGAATCATGCCTAATTCAAGAAACTCGAACTCGGGAAACTTCGCCAACGATCGAACGAAGGCGTCTGAAGCCGGTCGCAAAGGTGGGAAAACTACCACCACGACCGTCGATAAAGACCCTGCGAAACCCGATATGGGCCGCAAAGGTGGTCAGAAATCGAAGTAGCGGTGAAGGTAGTTTTGATCGAGAGGCGGGAGCGTAAGCTCCCGTTTGAATTTTTTACGAGGAGGGCGCGACCATGAGCCGGATGGCCACCCGATTACGCAATGCCAGTTTTGCCACGTTACTGGGCCTGTGCGCCAGCAGTGCCTTTGCCCAGTCTCCCGCCGAATTCATCAACGATGCATCGGCCAAAGGCATGGCCGACATCGAAGCCAGCCGCCTGGCGCACCAGAAAACCGAATCCAAACAGGTCAAGGACTACACCATCGTCGTCATCAACGACCGCACCACCGCCAACCAGCATCTGGCGAAAATCGCCAAGCAACTGGATTTGCCGGTGGCCCCGCGCGAAGAGGTAGTCGATAAAGCCAAAGCCTTGATGCCGCAAGTGCAGGACGGCGCGAGCTTCGACCAGGCCTACGCGGCCAGTCAGGTGAAAACCACCCAGGAAGCCATCGAACAGCTTCAACAGGCAGCGCAGACCACCGACGTGCCTGAAATCAAAGCCTTCGCCGAAGAAACCCTGCCCAAACTGCAGAACCACCTGGAAATGGCCAAGGCGCTGCAAGCCAGTCGCTAACCCACGAAGTACGCGGGTGACCTCGGGCCACCCGCGATGTCCCGATCAGCATTCATTCAAATCCTGCTTACCTTTTTCCTGGACGACGGTGCCGTCCAGGGAAATCGTTTCGCCCTCGCCAAGTTGCCGATACTGCTTTCTCAGCGCTTCCAGCTGCTTGAGATCCAGCGCCTCAAGCCCCAGCATCGCGTTCTGCGCTTCCTTCGTCACCCGCAGCAACTCATCGACCTTCAAATGCTTCTTGGTTGGATTCTTTCTTTGTGCCGGTTTGTGTCTAGTATCAAAGGCAATCAATTTGCCAGCATGCAAACACACGGATCGAACCAGATAAGAGGCCACTCATGGAATTCTTCGAAAAGTTAGCAAGCTTAGCCGCCAAAGTTCGTTTGCAGAGCGCTGCAATCCAAACGGAAGAAGCGACCAAGAACGCGTTTGTCATGCCCTTTATCAGTACTGTGCTGGGCTACGATGTCTTCGATCCGACCGAAGTGACTCCCGAATTCGTTTGCGATATCGGAACGAAAAAGGGAGAAAAAATTGATTACGCAATCATGAAGGGAGGAGAGGTTCAAATCCTCATCGAGTGCAAAAAAATAGGCGAGCCGTTGCACATCAATCACGCTTCCCAGTTGTTTCGCTACTTCCACGTTACCAGCGCCCGAATCTCTATCCTTACCAACGGTCAGGTCTACAAGTTTTTCACCGACCTGGATGCGCCCAACAAGATGGATGAGAAGCCATTTCTCGAACTCGACCTTCTGGATATCGACGAGTATTCCGTCCCCGAATTGGTCAAGCTCACCAAGTCAGGCTTCGATGTGGATTCGATCATCAGCGCCGCAGGTGAGCTGAAGTACGTCAGCCAAATCAAAAAGGTCATTGCTTCGCAGGTCAGTAAGCCTGATGACGACTTTGTGAAGGTGTTCGCGTCGCGTGTATACGACGGGGTGATTACTCAGAAAGTCCGTGAACAGTTCCATGAGCTAACGAGAAAGGCCGTGGTGCAGTTTCTCAACGACCAAATCAACGACAGGCTCAAGTCGGCCATGAGCGGTGCTATTCAACCAGCGTTGGCTTCTTTGCCGGTTTCTTCCGGTGGTACCGAGCAGCCGGATTTGCGAGACGAGTCAGAGGACAAGGTTCTGACAACGCTGGAAGAACTGGAGGGGTATCACATCGTCCGTGCCGTCGTTCGGTCTGTTGTCGATGCGAAGCGGATTGTTCAGCGCGACACCCAGAGTTACTTCGGCATTCTGCTCGACGACAACAACCGCAAACCTATCTGTCGTCTGCACTTCAATCGTTCACAGAAGTACATCGGGATTTTTGACGAAGAGAAAAATGAAACCCGGCACGCAATCAACTCGATAGACGATATCTACGAATACTCGGATCACTTGAAGAAGACTGTTGGATATTACGACTAGCCGAGCTTGCTCGGCGTGAAAAAAAACCGGCCATCGCGGCCGGTTTTTTGTGGGCATTTGATCAACAACGCGCGAACAGATATGCCCTCTCATTCAATTCAATAAAAAACCGGCCCTTGAGGGTAATGCCAATCAGTTAAGGAGCGACACAATCCGTAGCAGCTGGCGAAGCCTGCGTTCGGCTGCGAAGCAGTCGTGAAATCAGACGACGCGGTGTTTCAGGAAGACCGCAAACTCAGGTTTTACGACTGCTGCGCAGCCGAACGCAGGCTTCGCCAGCTGCTACGGATTGTGTCGCTCCTTAACTGATCGGCATTAGCCCTTTAGGCCGGTTTTTTTGGAGTCCATTCACTCCGCCAACTTCACGTCCACCGACCAACTGAAGTACCCCAATGCCTCGCAACTTTTATTGATCAGCATGAATTTCAGTTCGCATGCCGCCACCCCAGCCGCCAATTGCGTGCAGTGCCAGTAATGATCATCGGCCGTGTGGCTGCCCGGTTGGGTCGGGTTTTCGGGATCGGGTGCGGGGACTGTCAGGTTTGCGTGGACCACCAGTTCAGGCGGTGAAAGTACCCCGGTATCACCGACAGACATCTCGTAGAACACCACGCTGTGTTCGGCGAGCAAGCTGACGGTCCTGCCACGGATATGGAAGTCCTTTCCGTTACTGGCAACAAATGTCATAAGGCTGTCATTTATTGTACTTTGTGTTGTTTTGGTGCCGCTGATGGCGAAGATGAACCCGTCCTCAATCCCGGTCGGGTTTTGCGGCTCAAGACTGGGTTGCGGATAATGTGAAAGCAGCGATTCGGCATCGACGATCAGCAGCACGTTATTGGCTGGCGCGATACTCGTCGAGGGGGAGGCAATCGGTTCGGAAGTCATCATGGATTCCTTTCATGATGTTGATTCAAAACGGCAGCCGCATCGGTTCAAGCAAGACATCCCGTCCCGGCCGAAAGCGGCAACGAACTCGGTAGGCCCCTCGTCGCCAAGGGGCCTGGTCATCGTCAGTTACGGATGGTAATGAACGGATCCCACGAGCAGCAGCCTACAATCTTGCAGTCGCGATCAACGATCAGGAAATGGAAGTGGTAGGTCACACTGCCGCACGAAAGTGTTTCCGAAGACCAGTAATGGTTATCGACTTTCTGGCAGCTCGGCACCGACGGGTTGCTGGTGTTGGGAACGGCAACGCACGCTGTAGCCTTGCGGGGCGTAGGTGTGGAGATCAACTCGTTGCCGACGTTGCCAACAAACTTGTAGAAAATCACTGCAGTCTCGAAGCTCTGCGACAGACTGGTTTCACGCCAGCGAATCAAGTCGCCTACCTGGGCTTTCAAGTTAAGTTCGCCACCGGCCTGGCCGCTGACCACGTTGTTCTGATTAGTCACCATGTACACATGATTGACGTCGATTAACGTCGGCGCGGCAGGGTTTTTGCTGATGTTCGGGTAGTTTTTCAGAATGGTTTCAGTGTCGATCGAAACAAGTACATCCGTGACTCGAGACATAGTAAAGCTCCTTGTTCATAGTGAATGCCTGGCATCTTCCAGGCACAACAACGCTTGCTTGCCTTACGGCCGTTGCGAACACACTACGGGCGGAACCCACCTGTCACGGGCATGAGCTGGCCTTGCTCCTTGCTTGCAAACTAACGGGTTCGGGTTCCTTCCGACGGGCCGCGATTGGACTATAGATGTGAATTTTAGGCTGTCAAAATTGCTTGGCTTCTAGTTCGGCGAACGGTCGATCTGGTTATGACTTCAGAAGATTTTGCGATAAAAAATGCTCATTCAAATTCTCTTTGTACGTTTGGTCCCGTGGGTTAACTGACCTCTTTCGCCATAGGTCGGATAGGGCAGAGCGCACCGGTCGAGGTATCGTAGCGAACCGGTTTTCCGCCTCTTGCTACAACAACGCACCGACAGGAGAACGCAATGAGTTGGTCCGCCAAACAATACGTCGCTTTTGAAGATGAACGCACACGCCCCGCCCGTGATCTGCTGGCCGCGATCCCAGCTGTGGACGCGCGCTCGGCAATCGACATCGGTTGCGGCCCCGGTAATTCGACCGAGTTGCTGGTTGAGCGCTTCGCCAATGCCACGGTGCGTGGCTTGGACAGTTCGACCGATATGATCGAGGCCGCCCGCAAGCGCTTGCCGCAGGTGCAATTCGATACGGCTGATATTGATACCTGGAATGAAAACGGCCCGTTTGATGTGATTTTCGCCAACGCGGTGTTGCAGTGGGTGCCCGATCACGCGAAGTTGCTGCCTGCACTGGCGAGCAAATTGGCGCCCGGTGGCAGCCTGGCGATCCAGATGCCGGACAATCTCAACGAACCTTCGCATCGCTTGATGCGCGAAGTTGCAGCCGATGGCCCATGGGTTGGCAAACTGGCGGGCGCCGCCGGGCAGCGGACGGAGATGGCAGATGCCAGTGGTTACTATTCGATGCTGCGAGCCCACTGTTCCCGTGTCGATGTGTGGCGCACGACTTACCATCATCCGCTTGCTGGCGGCGCGTCTGGTGTGGTCGAGTGGTTCAAGGGCAGCGGATTGCGACCGTTTCTTGATCCGCTGGATGAGGCGGAGCGGGCGCAGTATCTCAAGCAGTATCAAGCGGCGATCGAGCTGGCCTATCCGCCGTTGGCCGATGGTTCAGTGCTGCTGCCATTCCCACGGTTGTTTATCGTAGCGACGCGCTGATGCATTAATGAAAAAGGGACAGGTCCCACTCTTTTCGTCTGTCCCTTTCGCGTACTGATGGCCGAGAATCCCGTCGTAGCTAATCAAGCAGCTGATCAATCAAAACCGCGTTGCTATAGATCAAGCTTCCATCACTCGCTCGATGCCCGACCAGATGGAACTGACCGCGCTCGTTGTGTATATAAACGCGCATTTGGCAGTCGGACAAAGGTCCGTATCCCTCCGGCAAGATCAATTCCAGAGTGCTCATGTCGACATCGACCATGGCTTCACGCTCATGGGTCTTCTGCAGGCGTTCTTCAGCGTCCTCCAGACCCTTATGGAGGGGGCCATCGACGTAAAAATGAATTTCACCCATCGGGGTCGACTTTTGTTGTCCGTTGACTTTGCACCAGCCTTCGATCGTCAAGGCACTCATGACGAAATCTCCGTTGTGGACGGCTGGACGCTATCGCTCTTGGCCGTCACTTGTCTGACCGCTTTGCATAGGCAAGGATCTTCGCGAGCGCTTTTAGCCGATCTTTGCCTTCCGTAATCAGATTTTAATTATAGCTGGCAACCGGGCCTCGCTTGCTCGACGTGTCGTTCAGGCGAGGTGTGTTGCTTAATAGTTACAGTTATATATAGCGAATAGGTTTCAAGTGATCAAGTTGATGCTGAAGTCGGAATATCCAGGCAGCCAGGCTTTTCAGGAAAAGCGCTTGCTCTGGTCATGAACTATACTTCCTGCGGACTTTGCCACGAAGATAGATGGTATTTGTCTAGCCTGTTTTGGCGTCAGATTAGTATTGATTTGACGATGTTGTTCTGTGGCGATGCTTAGGCATACCGATGAGTAACAGGAATAGGATGAAAGCAAAATGGCAATGGCAATTATTCTTGTACTAATCGTTATTGCATCTGTGCTGTTCCATATACTAGCGCCTTGGCATGCGGCACCGCCAGCGTCCAACTGGGGGTCAATAGACACCACCCTGTTCATCACCCTGATCATCAGCGGAATATTTTTCATCGCCATCACCGTATTCATGGCGGTGGCCGTGATGCGTTATCGTCACAAGGAGGGCTCCAGGGCGCACTATCAGCCAGAAAGTAAAAAACTGGAAACATGGTTGATTATCGTGACCTCGGTAGGTATTGCCGCGATGTTGGCGCCAGGTCTGGTTGTTTACAGTGACTTCATCCGGGTGCCGAAAAATGCTTATGAACTTGAAGTGGTTGCCCAGCAGTGGCAATGGGCTTTTCGTTTTGCGGGCCAGGACGGAAAGATGGGTAAATCGGATATTAAGTTTGTTGATTCGGTCAATCCTCTCGGTCTTGATCCCAAGGATCCTCTCGGGCAGGACGATGTACTTATAAGAAGTAATGAAGTTCACCTTCCGCTCGATCAACCGGTAAAAGTCTTATTGCGTTCAAAAGATGTACTGCACAATTTCTATGTACCGCAGATTCGCAGCAAGATGGACATGGTGCCTGGGATGGTGTCGTACTTTTGGTTTACACCCACTGTAATCGGGAAGTATGAAGTCCTGTGTGCTGAGTATTGTGGCCTGGGTCATTACAACATGCGCGGTCATATGATCGTGGAGGACCAGGCCGCCTTCGTTCAATGGCTGAACAGCCAACCGACCTTTGCGCAGACATTAACGAAAGCTACCAAACCCAGTCAGGACAGCGTGCTGGAAAAAGGTCGCCTGTTGGTCGAAAAATACGGCTGCGGTGCCTGCCATAGCGAGGATGGCAGTGCCAGTCTCGGCCCGGGATGGAAGGGGCTGTACGGCCGCACTGAACAGTTTGCCGATGGCACCAGTGCGCTGGTCGATGAGGCTTACCTGAAAGAGTCGATCCTCGATCCGAAGGCCCGACTGGTACAGGGCTACCCGCCAGTCATGGTGGCCTATACTCTCTCTGAAGATGAAATGGGTGCTGTCGTCGCCCTGATCAAATCACTGGGTGCCGCGCAGCAAGAACCTTCTGCCAGCGAAAAATTGGACAGAGGTGACGACCTGGTGACGCAGGGACAGCGGCTGGCCGAGTCGCTCGGCTGTCTGGCCTGCCACAGTGTCGATGGCAGCAAGGGCGTCGGACCCAGCTGGCAGGGCCTGTATGGCAAGAGCGTAGCCCTTGCCGACGGTTCGACGATAAAGGCCGATGAGGGCTATATCAAAGATTCGATTCTTAATCCCGGCGCCAAAATCGTCAAAGGCTATGCGGCCGTCATGCCGGCCTTTACCCCGAGTGATCAGGAGCTGAACGCACTGATCGCTTTTATCAAATCCAAAGCGAAAGCCGACGCTGATGCGAGCAAGGCGGAGCCAGGGAAGTAGCCGTAAAGCAGCCAGGAATGCACCGAAACTTCGAACTGGAGGATGACGTGATGGCCTATGCGGAGCAAGCCGAAACAGAGGCACTACACGAACCCAAAAGCTTCCTGACCAAATATATCTGGAGTCAGGACCACAAGGTCATAGCCATTCAATATTCCTTGACGGCTCTGTTCGTGGGTCTTATCGCCGTGGTGTTGTCCGGCTTGATGCGCATACAGATTGGCTTCCCCGGCAGTTTGGAGTTCATGGACGCCAGTGCTTACTATCAGGCGATGACCATGCACGGCATGATCATGGTCATTTACTTGCTGACGGCCTTGTTTCTGGGGGGCTTCGGTAACTATCTGATCCCGCTGATGGTGGGCGCCCGCGACATGGTGTTCCCCTACGTCAACATGCTGAGTTACTGGTTCTACCTGCTGGCGGTAGTGGTGTTGCTCTCCAGTTTCTTTGTCCCTGGCGGACCCACTGGTTCGGGCTGGACGCTCTATCCGCCACAGTCCATTACTCAGGGGACACCGGGGGTCGAGTGGGGCATCGTCCTGATGCTCGTCTCACTGGCGATTTTTATTGTCGCCGCCACCATGGGCGGGTTGAACTACGTCACCACGGTGTTGCAAGCACGCACGCACGGCATGACATTGTTTCGCATGCCGCTCTCCGTATGGGGAATCTTCATGGCCTCGATCATGGCCTTGTTGGCATTCCCGGCGTTATTTGTCAGTGCGGTCATGATGCTGTTTGACAAGCTGTTGGGCACCAGCTTCTTTATGCCGGCGATGATCTCGCTGGGACAGCAGCTCGATCACCAGGGGGGTAGCCCTATATTATTCCAGCACCTGTTCTGGTTCTTCGGCCACCCGGAGGTTTACATCGTTGCTCTCCCGGCGTTCGGTCTGGTCTCCGACTTGATCAGCACGCATGCGCGTAAAAATATCTTCGGCTACCGAATGATGGTGTGGGCCATTATTGCGATTGGCGTACTCAGCTTTGTGGTCTGGGCGCACCATATGTATGTCAGCGGAATGAACCCGTACTTTGGCTTTTTCTTCGCCGTCACCACCTTGATCATCGCGGTGCCGACCGCACTGAAAGTCTACAACTGGGTGCTGACCTTGTGGCGCGGCGACATCCATCTGACCGTGCCGATGCTGTTTGCCCTGGCCTTTATCGTCACCTTCCTGGTCGGCGGTCTGACCGGCTTGTTTCTGGGCAATGTGATCGTGGATATTCCGCTCTCGGACACCTATTTCGTCGTAGCCCATTTTCATATGGTCATGGGGGTCGCACCGGTACTGGTGGTGTTCGGCGGCATTTATCATTGGTTCCCGAAAGTCACCGGGCGCATGTTGAACGACACCCTGGGCAAGCTGCATTTCTGGATTACCTTCCTGGGCACCTACGCCATCTTCTTCCCCATGCACTACCTGGGTTTCCAGGGCATGCCACGCCGTTATTACGCCTATGAAAACTACGCGTTCATCCCGCAGTCGGCGCAAGATTTGAATGCCTTCATTACGGTGGTCGCATTGGCCGTCGGCGTTTCCCAGCTGCTGTTCCTGTTTAACCTGGCCTGGAGTGCGTTTAAAGGCAAACCTGCAGGCAGTAATCCCTGGGGCGCGGCCAGTCTGGAATGGCAAACGCCGAACACCCCGCCGATACACGGTAACTGGGGAGCGAAGCTGCCGGTCGTGCATCGCTGGGCCTATGACTACAGTGTGCCGGGGATAGAGCAGGATTTCGTTCCGCAAACAGTCTCCGCCGAGGAGTTGGAGCAGATGCGGCAACTGAGTGCCGGAACCAAGATAGCGGACGTTAAAACATGAGCCGATTGCTATTGAGAAACGCCGACGGCGCAGACCCCGGCGGCAGCTGGAATCGCGATCCGGAGGGTATTCAGGCCGGCGAGGGTGCCGATCGAAACCAAATCGCAAGAACAGGTCTGCGCTTATTTCTGGTCGTGGTGAGTTCGTTATTCTTTCTCTTCTTGCTCGCCTTTATCGCCCGTTCACAAATGACCGACTGGCTACCCCTGACAGAGCCCATGGCACCGTTAGCCAATCTCTGGCAGCTATGGCTGAATTCGGCTTTTCTGGTATTCAGTTGCATCGCACTGCAGTGGTCGCGTATGGCCGCCCGACGGGAGCGACTGGGTGCAACTGTGATTGGTTTTGCATTGGGGGGCGTATTCGCCATTGCTTTTCTGGCGGGACAGCTCTGGGTCTGGCAGCAGTTTGTCGCCTGGGGCTACTTTCTCGCCAGCAATCCGGCCAACAGCTTCTTCTACCTGTTGACCGGCCTGCATGCGCTCCACCTGCTGGGCGGGCTGATAGCCTGGGGCATAATCGTTGCTAAATTCCTGCATCGCGTGCCGTTGCCGCAACTCAGCGCCAGCGTAGAGCTGTGTGCCATCTATTGGCATTACTTACTGGGTCTTTGGTTCGTGCTATTCGCTTTGCTGACCAGCACACCGGAAACCTATGAAGCGATCGCCAGATTCTGCGGCCTGAGGTGAAAAGCCATGGCATCGCATCCAATTGCCCCCGGCGAGTCCAGTTCATCCAATCCACCCAGCTTGCCGCCTGCTGCAGGATGGCAGGGCATCGCCAGCGACTGGTCCTCGGATAAGGAGGCCTTCAAGCAGGTCCCCTGGGGCAAGGCGATGATGTGGATATTCCTGCTTAGCGATACTTTTGTATTTACCTGCTTTTTGACCGGCTACATGTCGGTACGCATGACCATCACCACCGCCTGGCCGAACCCCAGTGAAGTGTTCGCGTTGACGATCGGCGGTCAGGCGATCCCACTTATTTTGATCGCCATCATGACCTTTGTGCTGATCAGTAGCAGCGGCACCATGGCCATGGCAGTCAATTTCGCCTATCGCCGTGATCGTGCGAAAACCGCTGCCCTGATGCTGGCGACCGCTGCCTTGGGGGTGACCTTCGTCGGCATGCAGGCATTTGAATGGAGCAAGCTGATCGCAGAAGGGGTGCGTCCCTGGGGGAACCCTATGGGGGCGGCGCAGTTTGGTGCCAGCTTTTTCATGATTACCGGGTTCCACGGACTGCATGTGTCAATCGGCGCGATCTATCTCAGCATTGTGGCGATGAAAGTATTTCGAGGAGATTATGAGCGCTCCGGAAACTATCAGAACGTCGAGATAGCGGGGCTGTACTGGCACTTCGTGGATTTGGTGTGGGTGTTTATTTTTGCTTTCTTCTATTTATGGTAGAGGAGCACTGGTGATGGCACATGCTCAGGGTCAGCAACATCCAATCAGTTTGTACCTTAAAATTTGGGGGCTGTTATTCGTCCTCAGCACGCTGTCGTACCTTGTCGACTATTTCCACTTTCATGGTTACCTTCGGTGGTCCCTGATTATCACTTTCATGTTGTTGAAGGCAGGTTTAATTGTCTCCATCTTCATGCACATGGCCTGGGAGCGGTTGGCCATGGTCTACGCCATACTCGTGCCACCGTTGTGTTTGCTGGTACTCGTCGGACTGATGGCCACCGAGGCGGACTATGTTTTCCTCAGCCGGGTCATTTCCTTCGGTCAATAAGCGACTTCCGGTGGCCTTGAGTCTCCAGGGCTAACCCGATATCACTCGCTTGAACTGATGCCATTTGTGCTGCCAGGCGACTGTCCAGTGGGGGGCAGCCGTTCCCGTACCGGCAATCTCCAGCGTTGGGTGATGTTCGATAACCCCGTCCAATACCGACTCCTGATCCGGCTCGACATCGACGAAGAAAATATGTTTTCCCTCTTCTACCACCTGTTTAAAACTGCGGAAGTGAGTGTTTGGCACCTGGATACCAAAAAAACCGCCTTCCCAGATGCAGAAGCCACATACAACAATGGCAAGAAAGATAAAAGGCATCCAGCCTGCGGCGGATTCGGTCCAGCCCAGCCAATAGGCGACGCCAAGAACCAGCGCCGCGAGTGGCACACCGATCACTGCACCAATTTCGCCAGAGCGGACAACATCCTGTTCCATTAACGAGTTAATCTCGTGGAGGTGATGTTGTTCAACATCGGCAACGTGTTGACTGAGCACATGAATTTGTTCGGAATTGATACCGCTGGCTTCCAGCTCATTTTCAACGGCTTCAAGATCGTCGAGATTGTTGCTGATGTAATAGTGTCGATTCATGCCACACCTCCCATCTCGTGCTTGCCGTAGACCTCCTTTGTCTTACAGCTGCCAGTCGAGATTTGCAGTCGGTATCAGTACCCGTGGGCAACGCTGTACGCTTCATTCAAAGCATAAAAAAGTATAGCACTGCATATCATTCAGGCATGGGGACGGGAAGCATGCGGTCTGATGCTCCCGGCAGGTGCCCCGGCACCCCAAATTCCGGGCACAAAAAAACCGGTCACAACGGACCGGTTTTTGTGTTCCTGCGTCTCCCGTCAAAACCATCCTGACGTGAGACTGAAATTGATTGGAGCGGGTGAAGGGAATCGAACCCTCGTTATCAGCTTGGGAAACTATTATTGGCGTAATGCCATCATCGGCCGGGGAATATCATTGACCCCCTTTAGCCCAGTAGAATCGTGCCTTTCAGCGTGGTGAGGTATTCAGTGCTTGTTCAGCTCGGGCCACATTGGTTCCGGCGAACTGTCACCACGAACTGTCACCAACTACCAGTATGAGACACCGATGCTCACGGACAAGCAAATACGAGCGCTGCAGCTACGGGAAAAACCATACGTCATGTCGGATGGGCGCAGCGCGAGGGGGGAGGGTGTATTGCTGCTCAAAATCCGCCCGAACGGCACGAAGGAGTTTTATTTTCAACGTTTCGTTGGCGGCAAGAAGAAGCTAACAAAGCTGGGCACGTGGCCAGGGTTGAGTCTGACCGATGCCAGGGACAACTGCCGGGAAGAAAAGGAACTGGTGATTTCAGCTGGTACGTTCCAGCAGCTCATGGATAACTACATCGCGAAGCTGCGGGCCGAGAATGCAGCGTCAGTCGAGGACGTGAAAAGCTCGTTTGAACGCTATGTGACTCGGCCTTTTCCACATATGGTCCAGCGCCCGGTCGGGATGATTGGGCCGGTCGAGATCCGCACTGTTATCGCGAGGATGATCGACAACGGTATTACTACCTACTGCAACCGCGTGAGATCGCAACTGCACGCTGCGTTCCAGCTTGGTTTGGAGCAAGAGCACAACCCGCGCAACTATCTGCAGAGCAAGGTCCAGTTCGGACTGCTGAGCAATCCGGTGGCCAGCATTCCTGTGCAGGCCGACTGGGAGCAACCGGGTAATCGGGCGTTGTCCGTTGCTGAGCTCAAGTCACTGTGGAACCTACTCCCCGAGCAGCTTTCGCTGGTGACTTCTGAGCTACTTAAATTCCTGATAGCGTCAGGTGGTCAGCGCCCCCAGCAACTCTTGGGCACCACGCGCAAGCAATACTTCGACGATCACCTGGTCATCCGTAACCTCAAGGGCGTCGATGGTGAGCGCACCTTGCACGCGGTGCCCTACAATAAACTCATGCGCCAAAGCCTGAAGATGCTGGATGAGATAAGCGAAACGAGCGTCTATCGGTTCATGGGGAAGATGGAAGACAAGCCGCTGCACACGCAGTCATTGTCCAGGGCAGTGACGAAGCTCTACAGCAGGCACACAAAACTGTTCGATGGGCCATTCACACTCCGCGATATTCGGCGGACCTGTAAAACTCTAATGGGAGTAGCCGGCCTGGAGAAAGAATTGCGTGATCGTATCCAAGGACACGCTTTTAATGATGTATCTTCTAAACATTACGATCGGTACGATTACTTCAAAGAAAAACAGCGTGGACTTCAGCGTTGGTCATTATGGCTGCAAAAGAATATTTTAGATATTAACGGTGGGGACGTTGCATGATTCGCAAAGCATCCGAATTACTTGAGCAATTTATAAAAGCTGAAACGCGTAAGCTTGATGGGGTCAAAATGCCCCATATGCCAACACTTGGTAGTGCTTACGAAGAGATTACTAAACAAGGTATTTACCAAGATTTTGCGATTCCAAAAAATTTGGATCTGAGAGTCGTATCCGGATTTATCTCTGTTGGGGGTGAA
This sequence comes from Pseudomonas sp. Irchel s3h14, assembly GCF_900187425.1. Lineage (GTDB taxonomy): Bacteria > Pseudomonadota > Gammaproteobacteria > Pseudomonadales > Pseudomonadaceae > Aquipseudomonas. The sequence continues at coordinate 302,461 of NZ_FYDJ01000003.1, read as the reverse complement.
ATGCTTAACGAGCAGATAGACTGTATGCTCGTTCACGGTGAAGGGGTGAAGTATGGTCTAACTGATCAATATATTTACGATATTGACAAGGTGCTTTGTGTTTTTGAGGTTAAGAAAACGTTAAGGCGAAGTGATTTTGTTGATGCTATTCAGCATCTGGCAAAGATCAGGAAAAAACTCTCCTCGAACTTGGAAGAGCGAGTGAGTCTGGGGTATGAGCCTGATATAACTGCTGCAAGAAAGCGTTTTTCACAAGTTACAGGTAACATTGCGCCTGAAAAAATTTCGGGATCTTGGTCGCTCTCCGGCGAGGATGCAATGTTGTTTAGTGCCTTGATCCAGGAGTCACTAGCACCGATTACAATAATTCATGGGTATAGTGGGTATAAAAAAGAAGGCGGTCTTAGGACTGCGTTCGCGGATATTCTCGAAGACGAGTGGAAGAAAGGTAAAGGTGGGCTTGGGGTTCTAGAGCTTCCAACTCTTGTGACCTCTAACGAATACTGCCTTGTTAAAGGGAACGGTACACCGTTTTTAGTTGTACAGAATGACGATGAGTGGGTGGCTGTTCTTTCAACGCGCCATAACTCTGCTAAGTTAATTCTTGAACTAATTTGGACGAAAATAAGTAATTATTTTGGCGTTGAAATGCCTTGGGATGATGGGCTTCACATGGATAATGCCCATCCGTTGATAATTGCTAAGGCCATTGTGAGGGAAGACGCTGTCGGTTGGGAATACATCACTGTGGAGCCAAAAGAAAAGGATTTGGTACGTGATGATGACAATGTTTGGGTGCCGTCAGAACTCGGTCGGGCTGAGATAACCGCTATAAATCTTATGGTAATGCGGGGCGGTTATTTGGCGCTGGATCAAGGTATGAATAATTATCTCATTGAGAAGCATGGGGTAACAGTCGATCAAGTTGCTGAAAATCTTGTTTTCACGCGTCAGTTCATGCGAGATGGAAATAATATTAGGCCAATACATCGGCAAACATATGTAATAACTAACGAAGATGAGACGGGTTTCGTCGCTTCAGAAGTCGGAAGGTTTGATTTGTGGTGTAGGGAAAAAGGCATTGCACCGCACTACCTCCAAATATATTTCATGGGTGAATAAATAGAAAACGCCGCTTACGCGGCGTTTGTGGATTTCCATTGTGTGGGGTTTTTCTGCCAAGCGATAATCGCTGACTCCCTCCATCCTACTCTTCCCGGAGATATCAGTACGGGGCGGGGAAATCTCCCATCCTTCATAGCTCTCCATATAGTCGAATGAGAAAGTGACGTTACTTCAATAACGTCCTTTTCACGCATAAAACGATCCAGCTTGGTCACTTACATTTCCTCCTGTCTTACTCTGGCCTTTTGCTCGAATACGATGTTCTGGTTTCGCATATGGGTGTACTCCTAGTTCAGGCTTTAAAAATCCAGCACTTAACAGTGGGGCAACGGTTGATCATGGGGTTCTTAGCTGATTGTGCAGAGCGGACGGCGCTATCGACAGCCTTGTAATCCAAGAACTTATGACTACGGGATTCTTTAAGCAGGTCTTTCAGCGTAGTGACGTCGGCTAACTTTTGGCGATGCTCTGCGGCACGCTCGGCAAACTCGTTAAGGTTGATGGCGATGATGTCCGGGTTCTTGCTGTGATTAACCAGGGGCTCGTCGTAGATCGATTCCAGATAGTCATAAACCTGCCAAAACTCGGCAACAGCACTGTGGTCTGCGTTGGTAGTGCTCTGCCGCTCGAGCGCCATTTCGACGATCTGCCGGCGTGTGGAGCTGACTTGAACCTCGGTCAGAGTGGCAACCAGTCGGATGGCATCCAGAAGGGCGAACAGCTGAGCGTGGTTTTTGATGATCCGCTCGACACCGATATAGCCCCGCAGGCCGTTACCGCACTTACGGCAGGCACCGTCTCCGTTGAATTGCGTGTCACATGCGAAGCAATGCGTGTGCAGGCGGCGCAACTTGGTTTCGTGTTCAGGAAAACGCTTGCTGAACAGGTCCATCACCTCTGCCTCTTTGCGCACCGCCTGCAGGAGGAAGTGGCTTAGTGTCTTCCCGTCCAGGGCATTGAGCTTGTCCGCTGCAGCGCGGCTTTCCGGGGTGACAGTTGGGCGAATGAAGTGCAGCTTCACGATGCGCGTCATGATCGCTTCGTGGGCAACCACTGCTGCGTTCTGGCTGATTGCGATCGTGCCGCGAAACGGCGGTTCGTAGGTTTCGTTGCCGGCAGTCTTCACGCCCTTGGTCGCCAGCGTGCCACCGCCGAAAAAGTCTTTCAGCTCGTCCCATTCGAAGGTTTTGGCGTGCGCCTTGTCTTCGCTATGGCGGTCGGCCTCGAGGAACACGACCGGCATACCGGACACCTGCCCCATCAAGCGCGACCGTCCGGCCTTGGTGGACTTCATCGGGTCAAACCCTTCGTAGCCTTCACGACCGAGCAGTTTCCACAGCAGGTTGAGCAAAGTGGTCTTGCCGGCGCCGGCTTCGCCGGTGGCTTCCAGGAATGGAAACGACTGGTAGCGTGCACGGATCTGCTCGCAGAACAACGAACCGAAGAAGAACAGCAGCGCCGCCAATCCTTGGGTGCCAAAGCAGATCCAGAGCAGGCGCAGCCACTCCTCGTCGTAGCCTTTCGAATCGCGCTGCAGCTGCACCGGAACGCCCTTCTGCAGGGTCTTGAGGCGCATTTTCCCGAACTCGAAATAGTCTTCGCTATTCACCGGGTAAACGTTGCCATTCTTGATGGCCACGTCGCCGTAGATATAGCACTCGTATTCCTTGCTGTAGCCGACGTAGTCGATGGTAGAGACGGTTTTGATGCCGTAGAGCTGGTCTTTCATGAGCTTGTCCAGTTGTTGGCCGCTGCCGGTGTACATGGCGCCAGCGGCCATCCCCAGCAGTCGCTTTTTGAATTCGCTGGCGGCGGCTAGCTGGCCGCTGGTGAAGGTGTTCTTGACGCTGCCGGCGTCATGGGGGAAGTCCACTCGCAGGTAGTACCAGGACTCGTCCGTGACTTCGTTCCGCTGGAAGTACAGGGCTTGCGGGTAGCAGTTGGCGATCTCCACCACGCTGCCGGATTGCTGCAGTGCCTTTTCTCGCATTTGCGCTTGGTTCAGCAGCTGATCGTCGTGCTGTTCGCTGTCCTCGAGGTCCTGGACGGCACGGTTGTATTTCTCCATGTCCAACTTGAACCAATAGAGGCGGTTGCCGCGCTGGCAATCGCTGCCCCTGGAGCGTTGCACAGTGGTCAAGGCCGCCAAGCAGTCGATGGCCGGTCAACTGGCGGTGCTGGAGAGCTACGCGGCCGACAGCTGAGCAAGATGGTTTGGCTGTCGCTGGTCACCGTCTGGAAGCTCCTGAACTGGACGGGTTTTAAAAGCATCGCCATGTTCCTGCTGCAGACGGTGTTGCCCGCTGGTCAACGACGACGTTCGGCTCGATCTCAAAAGCCCCGGGCGGGCGACGTTCACCATCAAGGCCGGCACCGCCGTGAAAGGCTTGGTGATGCTCGATGTCGGTTACAACGACAGCCCGTTGCAGCGCCATTTCATCGGCTACGTCGAACGCTCGACCACGTCCTCGAGTCTGGAGCAGGTGCTGTTTTGTCGCGAGCTCGCCGCGATCCTGGCCAACCCGTTGCCGTTGAACCTGCGCCATGTGGATCTGCAGGCGGTGCTGGCCGAGGTCAGCACCAAAACTGGGCTGCGCTTCCGGGTGCCGGACAAGCCTTACGCCAAGGTCAAGGCGCCGTTCTTCTACAGCCTGGCCGCCGGTTATCAGGCGATGGATAGCCTGGCCACCGTGTTCAGCATTCCCGACTTTATCTGGCAGCAGCAGGGCAACGGCGAGGTGTTTGTGGGCAGTTGGGCCGACAGCTTTTTCGGAGTCCGCGAACCGCTGCAGCTGCCGGTCGAGCTGTTCGACGGCTACCAGAGTAATCAGAGCGCCATGGTCGCAGCCCTTCCCGGGTTGCGTCCTGGTGCATCGTTCAACCAAGGCGATCGAATCACGTCCGTGACGCTCGCCGGCAACCAGATGGCCATCCGATGGAAGACGCAATCCGCCGTGCAGTAGATCGGCAATTCCCTGAACTCAGCGGTGGTTATCACTTGCCGCGCTTTGGCCGCGTCGTGGCCGTTCCTGATGCGCCTGCAGCACCAGGTCTATGTGACGACTTCCGGCCGCGCTTTGGCGTCGACGTCGAAGTGCTGCTGCCCGATGGCGAGCCGGATCCGGATCTGCCGATCCTCACCAGCTTACCGTTGCCGGCACCGATGGGCGGACAAGAAGCCGGCATGTTCGGCTTTCCGGAAGAGGGCACCACCGTAGTGGTCAGCTTCGCCTATGGCTTGCCGAACAAACCCTTTATCACGCAGATCCTGCCGCACGGACTGAGCCTGCCCCGGGTGCCGAAAGGCGACCAGGTGTGGCAGCACAGCGAGGCCTGTCAGCAGCGCGTCGATGCCGACGGCAACTGGCTGCGCCAGACCGATGGCAAGATTCAGGACAAAGCGATCGAGCGCGAAGTCGAAGCCCTGGACAATACCGAGAGCTTTCAGAATCACACCAGGACGGTGGACGACCATTCGACCGAGTCAGTGGGCGGCATCAAAAAGATCGAGGCATTGGGCGCACTCAAGCTGCTGTCGGGCGGATCCGCGAGTCTGGCGGCAGTCGACGATCTGCACCAGGCCACTGGCCGTGATCTGAACCTGGTGGTGGGGCAGAAGCACAACGCTACGGTGGGCGGCGACATGCAGGAGAAGATCCAGGGGCTGCGCAAGAGCGTGGCCGGGGTCAGCCAGCAGATGCTGGCGCCAAAGAACTGGATAGGGTCGAGCGGTGTGAACCTGTTCCAGGTGGTGTGCGACATGCTTGATCTGCTGCAGCAGATGAACACCCAACTGGCAGCACACACGCACGTACCTGGGCCAACACCAAACCCGGCCGATGCGGCGGCATTCACGGCTAAAGCTACTCAAGCAAATTTTCTGTCAAATAAGCTAAAACTCATTACGTTGTAACTAAGCTGGAATAGGATAAAAGGCTTTGTATGCCTGTGAGTCGCGTGTTTGAGGTTGTATCGAATACCGCTCATTTATAACGGCAATTAGAGGTGCGCGTACTCGTATATCAATATGGTTCAGACACCCAAATAGGTGGTCTTTGAGGGCGTCGTTATCAAGGAAGGTTTTCTCAAAAATATATAATGTTAAGTGGTCGTCCTTGTCTATTTGAATTTTTTCTTTGATGAAGCTAATGTTAATTATGTATTGCAGCATTATGTAGTTGGAAAAAATAGGGGCGGGCCCATTTTTGTTTTCTAAAGAGCTGAATTTTGAAAGGGCTTTTAAGTGCTCTGTTTGGTGGACTTTAAATTTGGTGATATCAATTGTAGCGTTAAAGTACTGGATTGCGTTGTGAAGTTCCTTGAAATACATGTCTTGCCAATGCATCCTGATAATGGCTTTGTGAATTCCCTCGTTTAATGCCGCAAAGATCGCATTGAAATTTCCGGCGTGACTCGTCATGTCATTCATGAATGACATTGCCTGCTTTCGAGACGGCCCTTCGATTCCTGAGAAGGACTCAGAAATTGTTTTCATTTTTGTGATGAGAGTTCTCGCCTCATCTATTAAAACTTTTTGTCTTTCTGAATCGCTGTTTTTCTTGTATTGGTAGATGGCTAGAAAAAAAGCAGCTGCTGTTGCTGGCTGGGCAATGACATTTATGATGTCAATGAATTTTATGGGCCACCAAAAATCATGGGGGGCATGAATGTATAACAGTAAAAGTATTACAGTTAATGCGGCTATGGCCAGTGCTGCATTTGCCAGCATCTTTTGCTTTGATGTTTTATAGAGCCACTTCTTTTCATAGTGCATGAATTTGTTCTCTAGCCAACCGCGTGGTAGGTGGTAGGTTTTTCGTGGGACGCAGCAAAGGTTAATTACGTTACGACATAGTGAAGGAGGGTTTCGTCTGAGCCCATAAATTTGTCATCTTTGCCAAACGACAAGGCTGTGAATTCCTTTTTTCCAATTTTTCTGTTTAGTTCTGATGTGATTTTTTTTAAGTTTCCTGCGATCAGTCTCATATCTTTACCTAGATATTTAGCTAACGGATATTCATCCCCGGCTTTGTAATCATTTAGTTTTGATAGTAGTAATTTCTCAAAGTCCATGTACTCTTCAATTAGAAGTTGTAGGTGCTTTTTTGAATCTTTATCGAGTAGATAGACTGTTGTGATTAGGTGTTCAATAATAACAAGTGCTGCTTGCAATGATTTTTTGCTTGGCGTTATTATTTCATGGGCTGCATCATTGCCCATAAATCGGATTGAGTGAAGTCGGACTGAATCTTTTTTTGATATAAAGCCCTTGCTCGCAAGACTGTTGATTCTTGAGTTTAAATCTCTGCCTGTTACTTTTAGATCATTGCAGATGGCTTCAATCGTTGCCCGTAGCCCTATGCCTGCCAGTGTTAATGAGCCAGCCTCGAAAGCGGTACACACTTCAGAGTAAATAGAGCCCACTATATCAGGAAGCTTATCTCCATCTAATTTCGCTATGCTGGCTTTGGGGTAAATAAAAGTGTCTGTAGGTACGACCCATTCTACGTCCTCGTCTATAAAATATGCGGCCTCAATATCTTTAATTACTCTTCTGAATGAAACAAAATCACAACCGCAACACTTTATTATTTCGTGGGTCTCAGTGTAATGGTAGTCCTCGGGGTTGCCCTCAAAAAAATGCGAGCCTTGAACCTCTTGGTTTGTAGTTCTTTGACATTTTGTGCATTCGCTTCTAACTTTTTTTTCAGACATTCCTTGCCTATCCTTATTATGTTTAAGTTGGAGTGTCTATTCTAAGCGACACCACCAAGATTGTGCATAAGCGCAACCATCAATGTACTCGATACCACTCAGAACGAAACCGGTTACAGCCATACCTGCGAGAGTAGCATCTAGCAGTGGCGGCAAGGGATCCGGGTCGAGTGGCATTCCCACTTCCACTCGGGCGATGTTTGAGGCTCTGCCCAGCTCTTTGCAGATCGTAGAACTAACCAGGACATTGCCTCTGATGGCGGGGTAGCGGCGCCGCGCTTTGACATCCATTGGGACACCACGTGACCGCATTGGGGTAACCAGCACATGCATTGGGTCACCTATTCGTCTTGATCAATGTCGAGAAGTGATTCGATTGCATAAGCTAACGCGCCGTCCGCCTGCTCTAGTAAGTCGCTGAGATCATCGGTGTCGATTTCCCCTCTTTTGTACAGCGCATGGGCCAAGGACAAAAGGGCCTTGTGATGAGCACCAGGTGCTTTGAGTAATGCGGGCTCGTCGTGTAGCAACACTTTCCATTGTTCTAGTGCGATCGCCTTCTCAGGCGGCGCCTCAACATTCCTCTCGATCATCACACCTCCCAAAAAACGTCGCCGATAGCTGTATAAATAAACAGTATATCGATCGCCGTCTCTTGGCTACATCCGTCCGATGAGAAGCTGGGAGATAGTGGTAAAGCCAAAGCCGAAAATCATCCAGCAAAGAAAAATCGCTCAAAAAAGCACTTATCCCCCTCCCGCCGACGGGCTTTGTGTCTCTTTTTTGTGCAAATCCGGATGTAGTGCAAACGAACCTGCAGCCCAGGCGGGCCGTGGGGCTCCGCAGGCTATCGGCGATTTCATTTTGTGAGAGGTTTTGCAAAGAAATGCAGCGCGATTGCACAGCGGTACAGAGGCGGTCACGGAGGGAGTGTTGCTGGAGTGCCCGGTTTCATTAGGAAAAAATGCCAAAAACATCCGAATAAGTGTGTTTTCAAAATCGTGATCGATCTTTTTTGAAAGGATTTGGCCTGCACACGGAGCTGGCGAAAATTTCATGCAGGCCAGGTGTTACAAGGATTTCAGCGCAGTTACGACGTTTCGCAGTTTGACCAGGCGTAACAAGTGCGAGTCAACCGATTCCGGGCCCCCTGAGGCGGGCCAGGCATTGCTTGATGTGGCCCGCATTTTCAGTGATTGCCACCAGTGCTCCTCGAACGTTCTCACCCACCTCCGTTGCCCCCTGTTGCTCTACTCGCAGAGTGAGTTCCATCACAGCAGCTTCTAGCGCCAACTGATTTACATACATTCTTTCAAGCATGTCTGTTAACGAATATTCGCTGAGCATAGGTCGACTCCTTTCGTGAAATCCAAGCATAGACAGTGCCCGCTCAGGTATCTGCTTCATGTCGTAATTTTGCTTCAGATAAAAAAAGGGGCAGCCCACTGGGGGAGTTCCGGGGCGGTTAAAAAAGTGGCTATTTTTCGCCACCCTGTTCGAAACGGAGCAATTAATGCTCTGCAACCCGCGTGGGACGTGGCTTTGACACATGGCGATCAGGAGGACAGGTGGGCTATTTAAAAAGGTATTTAAATACAAAACCCTTATAAATCAGCTACTTGGTGGGGGTGGGTAAATAGCTTTCCTGATAGCCCCATAAATAGTTGGGGTGACCTGAAAAATAGGTTTGTTGAAAGCTCTGAAAGCCTTGATCTATCTGGGTTGTAGAGTAAAGAGAAAATTAAATAGCTTTAATAGTCACTTTAAACTTCAACCGGAAAAATTGAATCTGTCCGGCGGGGAGGGTATCTGACGGGCGAGGCTCTCACGGTCCGACCATGCTGCTGGTTCGCGTAAGCATGGGGGGAGGTGGATTCTTAGAAACTGTCACTGAAACTGTCACCAGACGCTATTGGATGTCCGTGGACTGCGCTGGAGGCCTTGAAAATAGTGGAGCGGGTGAAGGGAATCGAACCCTCGTTATCAGCTTGGGAAGCTGGAGTAATGCCATTATACGACACCCGCTCAGAGCGGCTGACTTTGTACCAGATGTGGGCGTGGAAATGAAGTTTTTCTTTGCGTGGGACGGCTTTAGCGCCGGGTGGAACAACAGCTAGGACCGTGTGACGGTCTATCGCGGGCAAGCCTTGCTCCTACAGGGCGAAGCCTGCTCGCGATGACGCTGTTTCAGATGGCCAATGCATGTTGGTCCTGGACGTAGTGATAACGCGGTCGACTTTCGTGTTGCGAAGGTTTCAGAAAGCCCAGCAATGCGTTGCGGCTATCTCGGCAAGCGGCTTTGTGTTCCATGTCGAGAAAGTGGCCGGTGGCCTGCAGGGTGGTGAAAGTAGCGTGTTGTACATGGTTGGCGAACAGTTGAGCGCCGTCGGCAGCGGTGTATTCGTCCCATTCGCCGTTCATGAACAGCACTGGCACGTTGACTTTCTCCGCGGCTTTGAAAAAGCACTGGCGATCACTCTGCAGCAGATCGCTGATGTGAAAGTGCATCTGCCCGTACTCATGCTCGGCCAGGGAACTGACGTGCCGATAATTGAAGCGTTTGAACAGTGTCGGCAGGTGTTTGCCGATGGTGCTGTTCACCAGGTTGCCAACCCGGTCACCGTCCCGGCTGCCGAGGTAATCGATGCCGCGCTCGAGGTAGTCGAGCATGTGCGCGTTGATCTCCGGAGAGAACGAGCTGATCACGGCTTTTTCGATGCGTCGTGGCTGGTGGGCCAGGGCGACCAGGGTTGCGGCGCCACCCCAGGAAAACGACAGCACGTGTTCGGCGGCGAAGTGGTCGATCAGCTCCAGGAGGATCTGCCCTTCGATTTCCTTGGTCAGCAATTTCTCGTGCAGGTTGTGGGCTTTCGACTTGCCCGCGTAGGGCTGGTCGTAGCAAACCACATTGAACTGCGGGTGAAGGTTTTTCACGGTTTGTGCAAACGACGCAGTCGTGGCCATCGAGCCGTTGACCAAAATAATGGTCTTCTCTGCGGCGTCTGCGCGATAGAACTCCGTGTAAACCCGATACTGACCCTGTATATCCAGCACAGCGATTTCTGGCCTCATGTCATAAGACTCCTGGCAAGCGGGTATGCGTGCAAATCAGATTGCACGAGCTTTGTGACAGGTAGGCATACGCCTGGAATTTGAGAGGCCCATGTCGATCCATTGCAGTCCGGTCGACGGGTATTGTTATTGGCGGGCAGTCTGCCGGGGGAAAGCGGAACCTGAGGGTTCTCTACCGGCAAAAAGTTTCTTAGAAGTATGTTGTGACTCATCGGTCACATTTCGGCCGACGTCCTGATTCAAGCAGGGGTCACGTCATCGCGCAAGTATCTTTGGAAAATTGTTCGACAACTTCTGCTGAGCGGTCGCCTGCTTAGATCAATTGAATCTCTTCGGTGCGCAATGCGCGGTACTCGCCCGGTTTCAGGGCACTGTCGAGCACCAGCGGGCCCATGCTTTCGCGGTGCAGGCGCAGCACCTTGTTGTCGAAATGGCCGAACATCCGCTTCACCTGATGATAACGGCCCTCGACGATGCTCAGTCGTGCGGACGTTGGGCCGAGTACGGCCAGCTCGGCGGGTTGGGTGGTGAGGTCTTCGAAGGCGAAGTACAGGCCTTCGGTGAATTTCAATGCGTATTCCGGGCCAATCTCTTGCTCGGTTTCTACGTAGTAGACCTTGGGCAGTTTGGTTTGCGGCTGGGTCAGGCGTCGCGACCAGCTGCCATCATTGGTGATCAGCATCAGGCCGGTGGTGTTGAAGTCCAGCCGGCCGGCGATGTGCAGGTCCTCCTTGTCCGGCTCATGGATCAGGTCGAGCACGGTCGGGTGTTGCGGATCGCGGGTGGCACTGACGCAGCCAGGCGGTTTGTGCAGCATGAAGTAGCGTGCAGGCTTGCCGACTTGCAGTAGCTCATCGTCGACTTCCACGCGGCTGAACTCCAGTACGTCGGCGTGAGGGTCGCTGACGATTTTTCCGTCGATCCTGACGCGCTTTTCCACCAGCAACAGACGCACCTGCTTGCGGTTGAAGCGCGGCAGGTTGCTGAGGAAACGGTCAATGCGCATGACGAGGGATCGGTAGGGAAGGGGCGCGTATCTTACGTGATCGGTTGTGCGGTTGCTTACAGCTGCGCCTCGACTTGCGCGCAGCGTGGGCACAAACAGGATTTGTCGCGCAGTTCGGGCGGCAGCGCTTCGAGCACCGCCGGGTCGATGCTGACGCCGTAGCACCAGCAGGCCCGATCGGCGGTTCGCGGGTCGGCCAGGGTGCAGTCGTTGGAGGCGCCGCAGGCTGGGCAGAAATCTGGCTTATTCATGTAGGGTTATTCATAACTGGAGTGAGGCATTTCCACGCAGGTGCGGTTACGGCCGGCTTGCTTGGCCCGGTACATCGCATGATCAGCCCTCGAGAGCAGCGTGTGCAAGGTGTCATCGGTCTGCAGGGTGGTCAGGCCGATGCTCACGGTCAGCTGCAAGGCCAGGTTGAGGTACAGCGACTGGCGGTATTCCCACGCGGAGCGTGGGAACGATCATTTGGCGAGGTAAGCACGCCATCCGCCTAAATGGCTGATATCGGCTGCCCCCTCCAACCCATAAGCCTCACAAATAAACCCGCTCTCCCAGCGCCCATCCGCCAATTGCACCTTGCCCAATCCCAGCGGTGCCGGTATCCCGGTCAAAAACGAACCCAGCTCACGGCTCGGCAATTCCCAAACCTCCACCGCAATCGCCACACCTCCATCCTTCACGCGAACCATCCCGGGGCGAAACGGTGGGCCGCCGGCCAGGGCATACAGTTGATAGTCCGGCGAGCTGAACGTCGTCTCGACCAGTCGAGCCCCGCGCTGCTTCAACTGCCAATTCAGCGCCAACCCATCCAGATGCGCCCCACACACCACCAACCGCGCCCGGTCATTACGCGCGGCAGCCGTCGGCGCAGGCGCGATTAAACTTTGCTGGCGCTGCAACGCATCCGCCACACCCAACAAATACTGATCAGTAAACGCCCGCCCGAACAACGTCACGCCCCAAGGCAAACCATTACCCATGAAACCGCTGGGCACGGCGACGGCGGCGTAATCGAGCAGGTTCATGAAGTTGGTGTAGTAGCCCAGTTCCGAATTGCGCAGCACCGGTTCGGCGTCCAGTTCCGCCAGCGTGACGGGGCGGCCGATGGTGGGTGTGAGCACGCAATCGAGGCCGTCCAGCGCCTCGTCGCACAGGGCTTTCAGCGCTTGCAGACGGTACTGGGCGCGGAAGGTTTGCACGCCGTTCACCGCTGGAGCCTTGGCCAGCACCGCGCGAATCACCGGCAGCACAGCTTCTGGATTTTTCTCCATCAACTCGCCGGCCACGCTGTAGCGCTCAGCCACCCACGGCCCTTCATAGAGCAAACGCGCCGCTTCAAGGAACGGCGACAAATCCAGCTCCACCGCTTCACCGCCCAAAGCCTTGAGCTGATCGATGGCATCACCAAACAACAGCGGGCCTTCAGGGCAGCCGAAGAACTCCAGATCCTGAGCACGCGGCACGCCAAAGCGGAAGGGGCGAGGAGCACCAAACGCCGAGCCGTCATTCCACAACGGATTGCTACGGCTGTATTCATCGCGGGGATCTAGATGCGCAGTGAGCGCAAGCAACTGACTGGCTTCCCGAGCAGTCGCGGTGAACGTGGTCACGCAATCGAGGGTGCGGCAGGCCGGAACCACACCGGCCGTGGAGATCAACCCTTTGCTGGCTTTCAACCCCACCAGATTGTTCAGCGCCGCTGGCACACGCCCGGAACCCGCCGTGTCCGTGCCCAGGGAAAAACTCGCCACACCGAGCGCCACCGCCAGTGAAGACCCGGCGCTGGAACCGCCCGACGGATACTCCGGCAATACGCTGTTCGGGCACGCGCCATACGGCGAGCGACTGCCGTTAAGCCCGGTGGCGAATTGATCAAGATTGGTCTTGCCCAACGGAATCGCGCCCAGCGCCAGCAACTGCTCGACGATGGTCGCCGAGCGCTCCGGCACATAGGCAAATGCAGGGCACGCCGCGGTCGTTGGAATGCCGGCCAGGTCGATGTTGTCCTTGATCGCGAACGGCACGCCGTACAGCGGCAGGCTTTCGATATCGCGACCGTCGAGTGCGGCGAGGTGCGGTTCCAGTTCTTCAACACTGAGCAAGTGGATGAACAGGTGATAATCCGGGTTCAGCGCCGCGGCTTTATCGCGCAGGCTCAGCAACAGTTTTCGAGGCGTGGTGCTGCCGTCGCGGTAAGCGCTGCGCAGGGCGTCGAGTTGCAGATTGATGTTCATGGCGTTAATCCTTTTCAAAGTGGGTTCACTCAAGTTCCAGCACCACGACGCGCTGTCCGGCGCGCACCGCCGAACCCGGTTGCACGCGAATCTCGCGGACCACCCCGGCCATGGGTGCGAGCAATGGGATTTCCATCTTCATCGACTCCAGAATCACCAGCACATCACCCGCGGCAACCCGGCTGCCGGTTTCAACCTGAACCTGCCAAAGGTTGCCGGCGATGTGGCTGTCGACGCTCTGTTGACCGCTGGCCAGCGGTGCGTCCTCGGTCACTTCCGGGACAAGTTCTTCGCTGTCGAAATGCGCCTGGCCACTGGCGATCCAGCGCTCACGCTCGGCGTTGAACGCACATTTTTGCTGATCGCGAAACGCGGCAATGCTCTCGGCTTCCTTCGTCAGGAAGGCTTGGTAATCCGCCAGATTCAGCTGACTGTGCTCGATGTTCAGATCGAAGCGCCCGAGTGGGAAATCCCGTCGAATGCGCAGCAGTTCATCGGCACTGACCGGGTAGAAACGGATCTGATCGAAGAAGCGCAGCAGCCACGGTTTGCCATCGAATGCAGCGACCTCGCGATAGCGATTCCACATCTGCAAAGTGCGGCCGACGAACTGATAACCGCCAGGGCCTTCCATGCCGTACACGCACATGTAAGCACCGCCGATGCCCACCGAGTTTTCCGCGGTCCAGGTGCGGGCCGGGTTGTATTTGGTGGTTACCAAGCGATGACGCGGATCGAGTGGCGTGGCGACCGGCGCACCGAGGTAGACGTCGCCCAGGCCCATCACCAGGTAGCTGGCGTCGAACACCGTGCGCTGCACTTCATCGAGGTTTGGCAGGTCGTTGATGCGCCGTATGAACTCCAGATTGCTCGGGCACCACGGGGCGTCCTTGCGCACGGTGGTCATGTATTTTTCGATCGCCAACTGGCAGGCCGGGTCGTCCCAGGACAGCGGCAGATGGACGATGCGCGAGGGCACTTGGAGGTCCTTGGCGGCGCACACGGCGTCCCATTCGCCGGCGACGATGCCGAGCAGATCAGTCAGCGGCAGTTGTTCAGGTTGGTAGTGCACTTGCAGCGAGCGGATGCCTGGCGTGAGGTTGATGACGCCGTGCAGGTTTTGGCTTTCCAGGGCCTGCATCAAGGCGTGGGCGCGAAAGCGCAGGACCAGGTCAAGTTCGGGGGCGCCGATCTCCAATAGCAAATGAGTGTCGCCCGACAGTCTCGCGACCAGCCGCGTATCGTCCTGACCCAAATCCAACACCACCGGCGACTCAATCCCTTGTGGGAGCGGGCTTGCTCGCGAAGAGGTCGTGTCAGACGACGTTGATGACACAGACACACCGCTTTCGCGAGCAAGCCCGCTCCCACAGGGGGTATTCCAATTCAGGGCGAGGTTGCGGGCGGTCTTGATATCGACCGGGAGGAACTGAACTTTGTCCCCAGCCTTGAGCTGGCCCAGCTGCCAAAGATCCGCCTCGATCACCGTCACAGGGCAGACAAATCCGCCGAGGCTAGGGCCGTCGGGACCGAGGATTACCGGCATGTCACCGGTAAAATCCACCGCCCCAATGGCGTACGGATTGTCATGAATATTCGACGGATGCAGACCCGCCTCGCCACCATCGGCACGCACCCATTCAGGCTTCGGCCCGATCAACCGCACACCGGTTCGGCTGGAGTTGAAATGTACTTCCCACTGGGTGGCGAAGAAGGTGCCAATGTAGTTTTCGGTGAAGTATTCCGGTGCGCCATGAGGGCCGTAGATCACCCGGATCTGCCGCAGAACGGGCAACTCGGTGACCTGTTCTTCAGCCAGTTGTTGACCGGCGCTGCGGTCGTTCAAAGCAGGGAGATGCAACACGTCGCCCGCACGCAATGCACGCCCGCCATGCCCACCAAACTGGCCGAGGGTGAAGGTGCTTTTGCTGCCCAGATAATCCGGCACTTGCAGGCCGCCGCGCAGGCACAAATAGCTGCGAGCGCCAACTCCGGCAATCGTTCCAAGGCTCAAAGTAGCGCCCGCCGGTACCAGCAAAGCCGTGTCCATCGGCACTACTTCACCATTAAGGGTCAGTGGAATCACTGCCCCGGTCACCGCCACCACCGCGTCGCAATTGAAGCGCAGCAGCGGCCCGCTCATGGTGATTTCCAGCGCAGCGGCGCCTTCGTCGTTACCCAGCAAAAGGTTGCCCAAACGCAACGTGCGACTGTCCATCGGCCCTGACGGCGGCACGCCCACGGCCCAATACCCAAGGCGGCCCGGATAGTCCTGAACGCTGGTCTGAGTGCCAGCGCTGAGCACTTCAAACGTGTTGGCCTGATACACCAAACCTTCCAGGCAACGCGTCCACGGCTGGCCGCTGGCGAAGGGCATATCGAGCAAAATCTGCCGCAAATAATCGCGGTTGGTTTCCACCCCGTACAGCAGGCTGTCGCCCAACGCTTGATGCAAATCGGCAGCGGCTTCTTCGCGGGTCGGCGCCCAACTGATGACTTTGGCTATCATCGGATCGAAGTACGGTGGGATCTCGCAACCGGCCTCGACCCACGTGTCGATACGCAAGTGTTTGCCATCGGCGGCAGGGAAGTTCACGGCGGTCAGCAACCCCGGGCTCGGCTGAAAATCGCGCCCCGGATCTTCGGCGTAAAGCCGTGCCTGAATCGCATGGCCGCAGGCTTTCAAGTCTCGGCTCAACTCGCTCAACGGCGGCAAATCACCTGCGGCCAGTTCCACCATCCAGCGCACCAGATCCACGCCCCAGACTTGCTCGGTGACGCCGTGCTCCACCTGCAAACGGGTGTTCACTTCGAGAAAGTAGAAACGCTGAGCCTCGCTGTCGAAGACGAATTCAACGGTGCCGGCGCTGCGGTAATTCACCGCTTTCGCCAGTTTGATCGCCGCCGCACACAGCTCTTCAGCCATGCCCTCGGGGAGGTTCGGCGCCGGGGTTTCTTCGAGGACTTTCTGGTTGCGGCGCTGCACCGAGCAGTCGCGCACGCCGAGGGCAATCACTTCGCCCAGGCCGTCGCCGAACACCTGCACTTCCAGATGACGGGCGCGTTGGATGTACTTCTCGATGAACACCCCGGCGTCGCTGAAGTTGTTCTGGCCGAGGCGTTTGACGGCCTCAAAGGATTCGCTCAATTCGGCAGCGCTGCGGCACACGCGCATGCCGATACCGCCACCGCCGGCGGTGCTTTTGAGCATCACCGGGTAGCCGACCTGTTCGCCGGCAATCAGTGCTGCGTCGAGGCTGTCGAGCAACTCGGTGCCCTCGAGCATCGGCACGCCGTGTCGCTTGGCCAAGGCGCGCGCGGTGTGTTTGAGGCCGAACACTCGAAGCTGCTCTGGCGTCGGGCCGATGAAGGCGATGTTGGCGGCTTCGCACGCTTCGGCGAACGCGGCGTTTTCCGAGAGGAAACCGTAGCCGGGGTGGATCGCCGTGGCGCCGGTGGATTTGGCGATGGCGAGGATTTTGTCGACCGCCAGATAGGTGCCGGCGGCTGCGCCTTCACCGAGGCTGTGGGCTTCATCGGCCTGCAGAATGTGCAAACTGGCGGCATCGGCTTCGGAGTAAACAGCAACGCCCTGGACCTGCAATTCACGCAGGGTGCGCAGGATGCGACAGGCAATGGCGCCACGGTTGGCAATCAGGACTTTTTCGAACATGGCATAACCCCCGGAGGCGATAGCGCATCAGCCTCGACCTGGGATGCGGGCCGTCCCGCAGTTTTCGATAAGCGCCGAGGTCGTCCCCGACGGCAAACACAGTTCACCCCAGAACACCACCGAACCCTTGTGGGAGCGGGCTTGCTCGCGAAGACGGAGTGTCAGTCGACATTAATGTTGAATGTAACGGCCCCTTCGCGAGCAAGCCCGCTCCCACATTGGATTTAGGGTGTTCTTACTTTTTTAGGCACTGGCCGGAACGGGCCTGGCACAGGGTGAACAACCATCTACGCAACCGCGCGAATTTCAGTTCCATACCAGCAGCTCCGCAGGGGTGGGGTTGTAGGCGTTACACGGGTTGTTCAGTTGCGGGCAATTGGAGATCAGCACGATCACGTCCATCTCGGCCCGCAGATCAACGTATTTGCCCGGCGCCGAAATCCCGTCCTCAAACGTCAGCCCGCCATCCGCCGTGACCGGCACGTTCATGAAGAAGTTGATGTTTGGCCCGATGTCGCCCTTGCCCAGTCGCCCGTCGTGGACGCAGGCGCGCAGGTAGTTATCGCGGCAGCTGTGCATGTAGCGTTTCTCCAACGCATAACGCACGGTGTTGCTCTCTTGCGCGCAGGCACCGCCGAGGGTGTCGTGTCGACCGCAGGTGTCGGCGACGATGGTCAGCATCGGTTTGCCGAGGTTGGAATAGAGCACGCTGCCGGTGCTCAGGTAGACGCTGTTCTGTCGGCGCAACGTGCGTTGCACGTCATAGCGTTCCTTCGGATTGGCAACGCTGTAGAACAACGTGTCGACGGCCTGGTTGCCTTCCAGATCGAGGATGCGCAAGGTCTGGCCGGCCTTGACCTCCATCAGCCACGGTTCACCGGCCGGGATGGTCGCGCGGTAGATCGCGGTTTCGGGCAGCTGTTGAGCGGTAGCGATTGCGAGTGACATGGTAGCGATCCTCAGGCGAACAGACGGTCGGTGTTGATGAAGCCGCGCTGGTTTTCCGGGCGCGAGGTGCGGCAGTGTTCGGCGACGCTGGCGTCAGCGTTCATCCAGCTGAGCTTCAGCGGTTTCGGTGCGTATTCAGGCGAAGGGTCCATCGGATGTTGCAGGGCGGTGAGCACCACCAGCGTGTCCATCGGCGCATACAACTCGATGTAGTCGCCGGCCCTGGAATTGCCTTCGACGAAGTGAAAATGCCCGGCCTCATCGACGTTCACCCGGCTGAACAGGTTGAGCGTCATCAGCAGGTCGGACAGGCCCAGCCCCCACTTGCCCAGCTCCACCAACAGGTTGTCGGTGCCGTTGCGGAAGAAGCCGTTGCGCAGTTCCTGGTAGCGCCCCGCGCCGTATTTTTCCGCGACCTCTTCAGCGCAGAGCACGCCGCCGAGGCTGTCGCTCCAGCCGCAGGTGTCAGCAGTGATGGCGGCCAGCACGCGGCCCATGTCCGAATACAGGCAATGGCCGGTGGTGAGTTTGGCGGTGTGTTGGCATTTGAGGCTGTCGGGCAGGTTCAGGCGTTCGGTTTTTTCATTGGCGTTAAGCAGCGTCAGGCTGACGTTGGCACCGCCGCGCAGGTCGGTCAGGCGCAGCAGTTGGCCGCGTTTCAACACGAAGGAGCGATGGCCGCCACCGGGGAGCATTTCTTCGGCGAAGGGCGGGAACAGTTGGGTCGAATCAGTCATTTCAAAAATCCTCTAAGCGGTACGAAGCGTGCCTGCCAGCTCAGCCGGTAAGGCGTCGACGGCGGCACGGTTGGTGCGGCGGTCGCTGTTCAAAGGGATGTCGTAAGTGATGCGTGCGCCATAGGCACCGGGGGCGTGCGGATCAACGCGGACCTTGTCGAACACCAGCAGGCGGGTGCCGAGACTGAAGCCTTCGGACAGATCGTGGGTGACCATGAACACCGTCAGTTGCGTCTCGCGCCACAGCTCCAGCAGCAAACCGTGCATGTCCTTGCGGATGCCCGGATCGAGGGCGCCGAACGGTTCGTCGAGCAGCAGCACGCGCGGTTTCATGATCAGCGCCTGGGCAATCGCCAGTCGTTGTTGCATGCCGCCGGAGAGTTGCGCCGGGTACTTGTCCAGCGAATGGCCGAGGCCGACTTTGTGCAGCAGCACTGAGGCTTGTTCGCGTGCGTCTTTTTTTGCGCTGCCGAAAAGGCGCCCGAGCAGGGGCGAGCGCGGCAGTTCGAGGCCGAGGGCGACGTTGTCCAGTACCGTTAAATGCGGGAACACCGAGTAGCGCTGGAACACCACGCCACGGCTGGCATCCGGCTCGCCGGCCAGGGCTTGGCCATCCAACAGAATCTCGCCTCGACTGGCGCGCTCCTGGCCCAGTAACAACCGCAGGAAGGTCGACTTGCCGCAACCCGACGCACCGACCAAGGTGCAGAACTCACCCTCGTTGACGTTCAGGTTCAGCCCTTCGAGCACCACCTGATCGGCGTATTGCTGCCAGACATTTTTCACTGTGATGAAGCTCATGCGCGGGCCCCCTCATACCAAGGGAACGCCCGTTGGGTCAGGCGTTTCAGGCCCCAATCCATCAGCCAGGCGAGCAGAGTGATCCAGACCACGTACGGCAAAATCACGTCCATCGCCAGGTAGCGGCGCACCAGGAAAATCCGGTAACCGAGTCCGTCGGTGGACGCAATGGCTTCGGCAGCGATCAGGAACAACCACGCCGAGCCGAGCATCAGCCGCAACGAGATAAGCAGCCGTGGCAGCAATTGCGGCAGCACCACGCGCAGCATCAGCGTCCAGGTTGAAGCGCCGAGGGTCTGGGCCTTGATCAGCAACTCGACGGGAATTTCCCGGGCGCGTTGCTCCAGATCACGAGCCAGGCACGGAGTGATGCCGATCACGATCAGCATTACTTTCGACAATTCCCCCAAACCGAACACGATGAACAGAATCGGCAGAATCGCCAGCGGCGGCACCATCGACAGCACCGTCAGCAACGGCGACAACGGCGCACCGAACAGCGGCAGGGTACCGGCGGCGATGCCCAGGCACAGCCCGGCCAGCGCACTGATGCCGAGGCCGATGGCCAAGCGTCGAAGGCTGGACGCGGTGTCTTGCCAAAGAAAATAGTCGCCGGTGCGGCTGTCGGCGGTGAACGCCAGGCGTTTCACCGCGTCAGTCATCTGCACGGCGCTCGGCAGCAGCTTGTCATTGGGGTTGTCCGTCAGCCGCTCGGCCGAGCCCATGAAGTAGGCGAACAGCACCAGAGCAAATGGCAGGATCACCAACAGCAGGCGACTCGGACGATCCGGGTGGCGATTGATCAGGCGCATGGCCAGGTCCTCCTGATTACAGCTTGGCGTCGGCGGCCATCTGCACGTAGGTCGGGTCGAAGCGCAGCTTGAGGTTGGTCTTGTCGCCGCTGGTCACGCCGTTGGCGAACGCCATGCCGACCGCGCTAGTGTCCTTGGCGCCTTCACCCAGCAAGCCGTGCTGGAACGAGAACTCGGCGACTTTGCGCATGGTTTCCGGCAGTTGCTTGCTGGTGGAGAACGCCAGGGCTTCTTTGGGGGTGGCGAACAATTTGGTGGTGTCCAGTTGCGACTGGAAACCGGCCAGATCGGTGCCGGAAGCTTTGGCCATGTGTTCGAGGGCGGCTTTGCTGGCGGCGTTTTTGGCGTTCATCAACTCGACCACTTCAAACCAGGCGCCGGTCAGCGCTTTGCCCAGCGCCGGGTTGTCTTTGAGGGTCGATGAGTTGACCACCATCATGTCCATGATTTCGCCGGGGATCTGGCTGGAGTTGAACACTTCGGTCACCGCAGGCTTGGCCTTGATGTCCGAAAGCATCGGGTTCCAGGTGGTGACAGCGTTGACCTGATCGGTGTTGAAGGCAGCCGAGATGTCGGCGTCGGAGGTGTTGACCACTTTCAGGTCTTTCTCGGTGAGATCGACCGAATCCAGCGCCCGGGCCAGCAGGTAGTGGGAGACAGAAAGCTCCACCAGATTGACGTCCATGCCTTTGAGGTCGGTGACTTTCTTGCCGTCGCCCTTGAGCACAATGCCGTCGTTGCCGTTGGAGAAATCGCTGACGATCAGCGCTGTGCTGTCGACGCCGCCAGCCGCCGGAATGGTCAGCGCATCCATGTTGGTCATGGTGCATCCATCGAACTGGCCGGCGGTGTATTGGTTGATGGATTCGACGTAGTCATTGAGCTGCACCACATCGATCTTGATGCCGTACTTCTTCGCCCATTTGTCGACGATGCCTTGGCTGCCGGCGTATTCCCAGGGCATCCAACCGGCGTAGATGGTCCAGCAGACGCTGAAGTGGTCTTTCTGTGCGGCCTGGGACGAGACGCTCACGAAGGCTGCGAATGCAGCGGCGAGCAGGGCGGATAAACGAAGCTTGAGCATGGTGGTTCTCCAGTTGATCAAGGGCGGGCAGGAGTCAACGCGGCACCGTGAACGGTGGCTTGTCTCCCGGGCTTTTATCCCGCCGTGTAACCTCAACTGGAGGTCGCCAACTCTCGGACCAGACACTCGCCTTAGCGAGCCGGAACCCTAGTCAGCCATTGCAAATTGTGGTGCCGCGAACTGTGATGACTCCTGCACGTGTTTGCTAAAGCGAGAGCCGTGCCAAGTCGGCTTGAGCGCTCTAGCGTGGGCGATTACGCAGTTGGTGCGTTGGGAAGAGGTGGCGGCGCTGCCTTGAGATGGTGCGTGGGTGCACCGCAATGGATCGGGTCGGCCGCTGATCTGAAGGTCCAGGCGGCTCGGCACTCGGCGCAGCATTGCCAGTCAAAACAGGTGTCAGCCGGCCTGTTCCGGTTGTGGGTCTTTCAGGAGGCCGCCATGTTTCGTCGACTGTTGCTTGGTGTTGTTCTGGGTCTTGGGATATCCGGCTGCTACTACTATGCCGGTGGCTACGATGTGTACTCCGCGCCTTATTACTACCCCGGCTATTCCCCCTATTCCTACTATTACGGACCGCGCTATTACAACGGACCGCGCTTTTATGGTGGCTATCGCTACTACTATTGGGGCGGCCACGGGCCACGTCATTACGGTGGTGGATATCGCGGTGGCCACCATTAATCAGTGGGTGAATGGATGAAAAACCTTTCATCGGCGACTTGTTTCAATCTGTTTCTGGAACGCACCAGATTTGGAAAACGATGTCTGATCTTTCGACAGTCACCGAATAATTGACTGTCGCCTGCCAGCGTCGCTGGTGTGGCTCACTCGCGGTCCAGGAGGCCGCCATGTATCTGCGAATTCTTCTGATTGCTGTATTGGGATTGTCTCTTGGTGCATGCGTGCCCTATTCCGATGGAGGAGCCAGCTATTACAGTTCCGAGGTCTATACCTCGCCAGCCTATTATTCCGGTGGTGGGCCTTACTACTCAGACGGCGGTTATTACACGCAACCACGCCGGTACTACGCCCCGCCAGCGCGGTATTACCAGCCAACGCCGCGGTATTACCATCAGCCGCGGGTTTATCAACCGGCACCGCGGTACTACCATCAGCCGCGGGTTTATCAACCGGCACCACGCTATTACCAGTCGTCGCCACGAGCCGATTACCGGGCTCATCAGAATCGCGGCTGGGATGGCCATAACCGTGGCGGTTGGGACGGCCGTAACCGCGGTGGAAACAACGACTATCGCGGCGGCCATGGCGGACGCGACCACCGTGGCGGAAGGGGCGACCACAGCGGTCGCGGCGATCACGACGGCCGAGGCGGCCACCGTTAAACACTCATAAAAAAGCGGCGCATGAAGCGCCGCTTTTTTATGCCCGGATTTCAGTATTCCTACAGATCGGCCAGTGGATGCCGGCCCTCCCAGGCCTTGTGGAAATGCGCGTCTACCACTGCATCCGGCAGATTATTGATGTCTGGCCAGTGCCAATGTGGTTTTTGATCCTTGTCGATCAATCGTGCGCGCACGCCTTCGCTGAACTCAGGATGACGGCAACAGTTGAGGCTCATGGTGTATTCCATCTGAAAGACTTGAGCCAGCGACATGTGCCGGGCGCGGGCGATCTGTTCCCACACCAGATGAGCGGTCAGGGGCGAGCCTTCGCTCATGGTTTTCGCAGCACGGCTGAGCAGCAGATCCGTGTTGTCGCGCAGCTGGCTGATGGCCTTCCAGGCGCAGCGCACGTCACTGACATCCAGCAGCTCATCGATCTGCTGGCGTCGCGGTAACCACTGGGCTTCGGGTATTTGCGCGAGCGCTTCCTGCTGCAAGGCCTTGAGCAGGCTGTTCAGCTGCATCGGCGTCTGTTCCTGCCAGTTCAACTGCAGCAGGCCTTCCATCAGCTCTTCCTGCTGTTCATCGAGCAGGAAACGGTCGGCCAGGTCGAGATCGATCGCATCGCGACCGTTTATATGGGCGCCGGTCAGGCCGAGAAACAATCCGAGCTTGCCGGGCAGGCGAGACAGAAACCAACTGGCCCCGACATCCGGGTACAAACCGATACTGATCTCCGGCATCGCCAGACGGCTGCTCGGCGTAACAATCCGGATGCCCGCCCCTTGCAGCAGCCCCATGCCGCCGCCGAGCACATAACCATGCCCCCAGCAGATCAGTGGTTTAGGGTAAGTGTGCAGATTGAAGTCCAGGCGATATTCCGCCGCAAAGAAATGCGCGGCCAACGGCGGCACTTCGCCGGGATGAGCGCGACAGGCTTCCACCAGGCTGCGGACTTCGCCACCGGCGCAAAAGGCTTTGGCACCGTTGCCGCGCAGCACGACGCAGACGATTTGCGGTTCTTTGGCCCAGACGTCCAGTTGATCGCGCAAGGCGTTGATCATCGGCAAGGACAGGGCATTGAGGGACTTTTCGGCATCCAGGCTGGCGACTCCGATGCGTGCGCCGTCGGTGCCGGTGAGTTCTTCGAAGTGCAGATTCATCGTGACCTCGATCGGGAATTTGAGCGTTCAGTATGATCGCTATGTAGGAAAGTGCCGGATCTGCGTCAGATCAATTGACAAGCGTGATGGGCTTTCCTAGGGTTCGCCCCATTGTTTTTGCCGGATGTGACCATGACTGCTGACGACCGTATCAAACTCGAACCGAGCTGGAAGGAGGCACTGCGTGCCGAATTCGACCAGCCCTACATGGCAGAGTTGCGCGACTTCC
This sequence comes from Pseudomonas sp. Irchel s3h14, assembly GCF_900187425.1. GTDB lineage: Bacteria > Pseudomonadota > Gammaproteobacteria > Pseudomonadales > Pseudomonadaceae > Aquipseudomonas. The sequence goes on along the minus strand of NZ_FYDJ01000003.1, from coordinate 278,516 downwards.
TGCAAGAGGAGCGCGCGGCAGGCAAGGAAATCTACCCTCCAGGACCGATGATTTTCAACGCGCTCAATTCGACGCCGCTGGATAAAGTCAAAGTCGTCATCCTCGGCCAGGACCCGTACCACGGCCCGGGACAGGCCCATGGCTTGTGCTTCTCGGTGCAACCGGGCGTACCGGCGCCGCCGTCGCTGGTGAACATCTATAAAGAATTGAAACGCGATCTGAACATCGACATCCCGAGCCACGGTTGCCTGCAAAGCTGGGCTGACCAAGGCGTGCTGATGATCAACACCACCATGACCGTGGAACGCGCCAACGCCAACGCTCATGCGGGCAAAGGCTGGCAGCACTTTACCGATCGGATTATCGAAGTGGTCAGCGAACACCAGCCACATCTGGTGTTCCTGCTGTGGGGCGCGCATGCCCAGAGCAAGCAGAAACTGATTGATGCCACCAAGCACCTGGTGCTGACGTCGGTGCATCCGTCACCGTTGTCCGCCTATCGCGGCTTCCTAGGGTGCGGGCACTTCAGTCGCACCAATAAGTATCTGGAGCAGAATGGCGAAACGCCGATCGAGTGGCGATTGCCTCCGGTTTGATGCGTTGACCGAAAGGGCCCCTTCGCGAGCAAGCCCGCTCCCACATTTGACCGAGTCTGTCTGGACAACTCGGTCAAATGTGGGAGCGGGCTTGCTCGCGAATGAGGCGACTCGGTCTATCGGGGGGAATCCGGAACCCGATTCCAATACTTGAACAACGGCTCCGCCAGAAACAACACAAACAACAGCCGCATCACCTGCATCGCCGTCACCAGCGGCACCGACAACTGCAATGTCTCCGCCGTCAGGCTCATCTCTGCAATCCCGCCGGGCATCATGCCTAACGTCAGCGAACGCAAATCCAGGTGCGTCAGTGCACTCAACCCTAATGCCGCCAGCGTGGCGATCAACATGGTCAGCACCGTGCCAATCAAGGTCCGCCCCATAAAAGAAGGCGCACGCCGGAAAAACTGCCGATTGAAGTGACACCCCAATCCGCTGCCAATCAGCCATTGGCCGATCTGGCTGCCGCCGTTGGGCAAACTGATGTGCAGATCCCAGCCAATACTCACCGCCGCACTCACCAGCAACGGCCCGAACAGCCACGGATTGGGTTGACGCAACCGCTGCCAGCCCCAAGCAAGCAGGGCGCCCGCCGGGAACAGAATCGCCAGCCAGCGCCAGTCAACGGAAGTGGCATGGGACAACGGCGCACCGTCACCCAACAAATACTTGAACGCCGCCGGCACACACAGCACCACCACCAACACCCGCAGACTTTGCCCCGCCGCAACACGACTGAGCACAGCGCCGTTACGCGCGCCGAGGTTGACCATCTCCCCGGAGCCGCCGGGCATGCTGGAAAAGAACGCGGTGGCGCGATCTTCACCGGTACGCCGCATCAACCAGACCCCGACCACGGCCGACAGGCTGGTGACCAACGCACCGAAGAAGATCAAACCGAAGTGGCTCAGGACCTGCTCCATCACCACCGGGGTGAAGTGCAGGCCGATGCCGATGCCGACAATCCACTGGCCGCACTTGCGGCCGCCAGGGATTTCCGCCAATTGCCAGGGTGTCAGGCAACGCACCAGGATGATCGCCAGCAACGAGCCGACCATCCACGGCAGTGGCCAGCCGATCTGGCTGGCCAGGTAACCGCCCAGCAGACCGACCAGCGGGGTTCCCCACCAGGCTTTGAAGGGTGTTCGATCAGACATCGGCGATAACGCGCCGGGCGACCGAACGTTTGCGCCAGATCCGCAGGATCGGCACCAGCAGCATCACGACGATCAACGCCCAGACACCCATGGTGATCCCGCTCGACCAGAGAATCTCCAGCGAACCGTTGGAGATCGACAAGGCTCGGCGCAGGTTCTGTTCCATCAAGCCTCCGAGGATGAAGCCCAGTAACACTGGCGACAACGGAAAATCCAGCTTACGCAAAATGTAGCCGAAGATGCCGATGCCGATCATCAGGAACAGGTCGAAGGTGGTGGCATGCACCGCGAAAACGCCGATGGCGGTAATGATCGCGATCATCGGCACCAGCGCCCAGTTCGGCACGGCGAGGATGCGGGTGAAGATGCGGATCATTGGGATGTTGAGGATCACCAGCATGATGTTGGCGACAAACAACGAAGCGATCAGGCCCCAGACGATGTCCGGTTGCTGTTGAAACAGCAGAGGGCCAGGGGTGATGTTGTACAGCGACAGTGCGCCGATCATCACCGCCGTCGTGCCCGAACCCGGAACACCCAGCGTCAGCATCGGCACCAGAGCGCCGCAGGCTTCAGCGCCGATGGCGGTTTCCGGAGCGGCGAGACCACGCTTGTCGCCTTGTCCGAATTTTCCGCTTGGGCCCGCGATACGTTTCTCGGTCATGTAAGCCACGGCGCTGGCCAGTGTCGCGCCAGCACCGGGCAGCACGCCCATGATGAAGCCGAGCACACCGCAACGTATGTTCACCCAGAACACCGAAGCGGCCTCCTTGAAGTTGAACATCATGCGACCGGTGGCTTGGAACGCTTCCTGGCCACGGTGGGTTTTTTCCAGCAGCAGGAGAATTTCACTGATCGAGAACAGACCCAGCACCAGCACCACGAACTGAATGCCATCGGTGAGGTGGATGTTGTCACCGGTGAAGCGGTAGACACCGCTGTTGGCATCAATGCCGACCGTCGACAGGAACAGACCGATCAGCGCCGCAATAAACGTCTTGAGCGGTCGATCGCCAGCCATGCCGCCGAGGCAGACAATCGCGAACACCATCAGTACGAAATATTCCGCCGGACCGAAGGCAATCGCCCATTTCGCCAGAATCGGTGCGAACACCACCATCCCGCAGGTCGCAATGAAGGCGCCGATGAACGAACTCCACGCCGAAAGCGATAACGCAACCCCGGCCATCCCTTGACGGGCCATCGGGTAGCCATCGAGGGTGGTCATCACGGTGGAGGCTTCGCCCGGAATGTTCAACAGAATCGAACTGATCCGGCCGCCGTATTCGCAACCCAGATAAACCGCGGCCAGCAGGATCAACGCCGACTCCGGTGGCAGGCCGAGGGCGAAGGCGATCGGGATCAGCAACGCCACGCCGTTGATCGGACCCAGGCCGGGGAGCAGGCCGACGACGGTGCCGATCAGGGTGCCGCTGAGTGCGGTCACCAGGTTGTAAGGGGTCAATGCGACGCCGAAGCCGTGACTCAAATAACCAAGCGTATCCATATCAGTTCTCCAGAACGTCGAGCAGGCCCAGAGGCAGTGGCACGTCCATGACTTTGTCGAACAGCAGGTACAGACCGATGCTCATCAGGCTGATGATCACCGCGCTCGGCAACCAGCGTCCGCCGTACAGGCGCGCCATCGGAATGCCAATCAGCATGCTGCTGAGGATGAAACCCAGGGGTTCGAACAGCCCGGCAAAGATCAGCAACAACAGCACGCAAATACCGATTTTGTTCAGGGTTTCGCGATCCATCGGCGGATCTTCATCGGTGTGTTTGATCGGCGAAGGGCGATACACCATGTAAACCAACCCCAGGCCCATCAGCCCCAGCATCAACAGGGGAAAGGCTCGTGGGCCGATTGGTTCGTAGGAAAAAGGTGCCTGGTAGGGCCAGGCCATCAGCACCAGGCTGAGACAGGCCACCAACAGCATCGAAGCAAAAATGCGTTGTAAGAGCATGGGAAACTCCTGTGCCGCAGCCCTCCAGAACGGGGGCCGCAGCCGCTAGACAGAGGCGATCACTGAATCAGGCCGAACTCTTTGGCCAGCACTTTGTAGTCCGTGACCTGCTTCTTCACGTAGGTGTCCAGCTCCGGGCCGGTCATGGCGAACGGGAACAGTTCACGCTGATCGCGCAACTTGGCGAACTCTTCGGAAGCCAGCAGCTTGTCGAAAGCGTCTTTCCACCAGGCGTAGTCTTCGTCGCTGACCTTTGGCCCGAGATAGAAGCCGCGAACCACTGGCCAGACGATGTCGTAGCCTTGCTCTTTGGCGGTCGGGATGTCTTTCATTTCCGGCTCGTCCAGACGCTTCTCGGAGAACACGGCCAGCAGGCGCATGTCACCGCTCTGGATGTGCGGCATGGAGTCGGAGATGTCGGTGCTGCCGACCTGGATGTGGCCGCCGAGCAGGGCGGTGGCGATTTCACCGCCGCCTTCGAGGGCGACGTAACGCAGGTCGCGCGGGTTGATCCCGGCAGCCTTGGCGATCAGGGCGGTCTGCATCCAGTCCTGGCTGCCGACGGTGCCGCCGGAGCCGATCACCACTTTGCTCGGATCTTTCTTCAACGCCTGAACCAGATCGTCCAGGTTCTTGTAAGGCGAATCGCTTTTCACCGCGATGGCGCCGTAGCTTGTTCCAACCGCCGCCAGCCAGCGCACGGCATTTTCATCAAAACGGCCGAACTTGCCTTGGGCCAGGTTCAACAGCGAACCGCTGGACCACGCTACCAGCGTACCAGCGTCGGCCGGACGCTGAGCGACCACCGCGTTGTACGCCACCGCGCCGACACCGCCGGGCATGTAGGTCACGCGCATCGGTTTGGTCAGCAGTTTCTGATTCACCAGCGCGCTTTGCGCCAGTTTGCAGGTCAGGTCGAAACCGCCGCCTGGCGAGGCCGGGGCGATGCACTCCGGGCGTTTCGGTTCGGCCATCAATTGGCTGGCAAACAGTACACAGCTGGCGGCGAGAGCAACTTTACGCAGTGATAAGTTCATTTGAGTCTCCACGGGCATTCATTATTGTTATTGAACGTGATGTTTACCAAAGGGCAACGCTATAGCTCACCAGCAGACGCACTTCATCGGCATCGCGAGCGGAGTAGTTGGAGCGGTAAGTGGCATTACGCAGGCGCACGGCGACATCCTTGAGCGCGCCGCTTTGTACGACGTATTTGATCTCGGTGTTGCGTTCCCACTCTTTGCCTTCGTCACCGTTCTTGAGCTTGATGTTGTCGCCGCTCAGGTAACGGCTCATGAAGCTCAGACCCGGAATGCCGAGTTTGGCGAAGTCATAGTCGTAACGTGCCTGCCAGGAACGTTCTTCGGCGCCGGCAAAGTCGTTGATCTGAACGAAGTTGACCAGGTACGGGTCACTGCCATCGACATAAGGGAACGCGCTGTCGCCGGACATGTGCTGATAGCCGGCGCTGAATTTATGCCCGCTCAAGGCGTAGCTCACCAAGCCGTTGAGGGATTTGTTGTCGATATTGCCGCCACGGGCCGCGCCCTGGTCATCACTGATGGCCAGGCGCAGATCGGTGCCGAAAGTGCCGGGGCCGAATTTTTCCGAGGCCACCATGCCGAGGAAGTGCTGGTTATAGACCTCATCGAGTTGGGCGAAGTGGTAGCTGCCGGTGATCTTGTCGGTGAACTTGTAGTCCACGCCGCCAAAGTCGAAATGCTTGCCGGCTGCGGTACCAGCAAAGCGGCTGTTCTTGTTGTTGAGGGCGATGTCCTCGAAGTCGGTGCTGTCGCGGTCCTTGGCTTTCTCCAGACGCCCGCCGGTGAAGGTCAGGTTCTTGATCTCTTTGGAGGTCAGCAGGCCGCCTTCGAAGGTCTGCGGCAGGATGCGCCCGTCGTTGGCCTTGAGGATCGGCAGTTCCGGAATCAGGCTGCCGATTTTAAGTTCCGTGGCGGAGATTTTTACTTTACCGGTCAGGCCGAGCTTGGAATATTCATCCGCCGCGCGACCGTCGTCATGGGTCGGCAACAGGCCGGTACCAGTGCGATCCGGACTTGAATCGAGTTTGACCCCCAGCATGCCCAGCGCATCGACACCGAACCCCACGGTGCCGTCGGTGTAACCCGATTGCAGGTTGAGCATGAACCCCTGAGCCCATTCGTCCCGCTTGGATTGCTGGGCGCTGGTACCGTCGCGAAAGTCGCGGTTGAAATACATGTTGCGGGTTTCGAGGGTTGCCGTACTGTCTTCGAAGAAGGCTGCCTGGCTCAACGGCGAAAAGCCGGCGAGGGCGGCGGCGCTGGCAAGGGCGGTGTGGCTGAGGCGGGAAAAGCGAGCAGGCGGGCAAGCCTGTAGCTGCATGGACAGCATCTTGAAGTACTCCGTTTATTGTTCTTATTGGCGAAAACGCTTCGAGGCGTTTTTCGTACGCTATGTGCGGTAGCGACGGGCAGTCGAAACTGTCCGTGGCTGGACTCTAACCGGCCAACCTTTCGCTAACCTTTCAGCTGACTTTCACGGTTTTCGGGCTTCACAGCGGCGGTTGCGGCTGTAAACTCCGCGCCAAAGAATGGCGTCGACCATCCCTGAATGAGGTAAAGATCCATGCGTGTTCTGCTCGTCGAAGACCATCTGCAGCTCGCCGAAAGTGTCGCCCAGGCGCTCAAGAGCACCGGGTTGACCGTGGATGTGCTGCACGACGGCGTGGCGGCCGACCTGGCGTTGAGCAGCGAGGAATACGCCATGGCGATCCTCGACGTCGGCCTGCCGCGCATGGATGGCTTCGAAGTGCTGGCGCGCCTGCGGGCGCGGGGCAAGAACCTGCCGGTGTTGATGTTGACCGCCCGCAGCGACGTCAAGGATCGGGTCCACGGCCTGAACCTCGGCGCTGACGATTACCTGGCCAAACCTTTCGAACTGACCGAACTCGAAGCCCGGGTCAAAGCCTTGCTGCGCCGCAGTGTGCTCGGCGGTGAACGCCTGCAGCGCTGCGGCGTACTGGCCTATGACCTGGACACTCGGCGCTTCACCCTCGGCGAAGAATTGCTGACCCTGACCTCCCGCGAGCAGGCAGTGCTCGAAGCCCTGATCGCCCGTCCCGGTCGAGTGATGAGCAAGGAGCAACTGGCCTCGCAAGTATTCGGCCTGGACGAAGAAGCCAGCCCCGACGCCATCGAGATCTATGTCCATCGCCTGCGCAAAAAGCTCGACGGCCAACCGGTGGTCATCGTGACCTTCCGCGGTCTCGGCTACTTGCTGGAAAGCCGCGATGCATAAGCCCAGCAGCCTGCGCTGGCGGTTGCTGTGGAATCTGGCGCTGTTGCTGGTGGTGTTGATGCTGGCGAGTGGTTTGAGCGCTTACTGGAACGGTCGCGAAGCTGCCGACACCGCCTATGACCGGACCTTGCTAGCCTCGGCGCGGACCATCGCGGCGGGCGTCTCCCAGCGCGACGGCACGCTGAGCGCCGACGTGCCGTACGTGGCCCTCGACACCTTCGCCTACGACAGTGCGGGACGGATTTTTTACCTGGTCAACGACATCAATCAGAAGCTGATCTCGGGCTACGAAAATCTGCCGCCACCGCCGCCGGGAACCCCGCGCACCGATGACTATCCGGCACTGGCGCGTTTCTATAACGCCAAGTACCAGGGGCAGAACGTACGCGTGGTGAGCCTGCTCAAACCCGTGAGCGAGCCGAACATGAACGGCATGGCGGAAATCCGCGTAGCGGAAACCGATGAGGCGCGGGTCAGCATGGCCCGCAGCCTTGCAGCGGACACTCTGTTGCGTTTGGGCATGCTGGCGATCGGTGCGTTGTTGCTGGTGTGGTTTGCGGTCAGCGCCGCGTTGCGTCCGCTGGAACGCTTGCGCACCGCGGTGGAAGAGCGTCAGTCGGACGATCTGCGGCCGTTGCCGTTGGTGGAAGTGCAGCACGAATTATGGCCACTGGTGCGCGCGCTCAATCACTTCACCGAGCGCCTGCGCGGGCAGTTCGAGCGTCAGGCGCAGTTCATCGCCGATGCCGCCCATGAGCTGCGTACTCCCCTGGCGGCGCTGAAGGCACGACTGGAGCTGGGTTTGCGCTCGACCGAACCGGAAACCTGGCGCAATACGTTGGAAACCGCCGCCCAAGGCACGGACCGATTGACCCACCTTGCCAATCAATTGCTCTCGCTGGCACGGGTCGAAAATGGTGCCCGGGCCATCGCCGAGGGCGGGGCGCAGTTGCTTGACCTCAGTCAGCTGGCGCGCGAACTCGGCATGGCCATGGCGCCGCTGGCCCACGCACGCGGTGTGGCGCTGGCGCTGGAAGCGGACGAACCGGTGTGGTTGCGCGGCGAGCCAACGCTGTTGAACGAACTGTTGAGCAATCTGGTGGATAACGCGCTGGCGCACACGCCGTCGGGTGGCAACGTGATTCTTCGGGTCACGGCACCGGCCGTGTTGGAGGTTGAGGACGATGGCCCAGGCATTCCTCTTGAAGAGCGCGATCGGGTATTCGAGCGCTTTTACCGGCGCAACCAGCAGGTGGCCGGTTCGGGGTTGGGGCTGGCGATTGTCGGTGAGATCTGCCGCGCACACCTGGCTCAAATCAGCCTGCACGATGGCGAACAGGCCGGGTTGAAGGTGCGGGTGAGTTTTATCGCCGGGTAGTTTTGTGGTGTCTGGACTGGCCCATTCGCGAGCAAGCCCGCTCCCACATTCGACCGCATTTCTCTTGGAAGAACCGGGTCGAATGTGGGAGCGGGCTTGCTCGCGAAGGGTGCGACGCGGTCTCTTGATCAGTAAAACATCGACCGCGACTCTTCCAGATCGCGGCACATCGCCTCGTTCTCCGGATCGATCCCCAGCTTTTTGAACGCCGGCACGCTGAATGCGTCGATGCGCGCGAGAGGATGGTCGGTGTCCTTGTGGCAATACAGGCTGGCCACTTGCACCAGATCGACATAATCGACCCGCTCGGACTGTCGATTGAAGTCCAGATAAAGCCCCGGCACCTGTACCAGCATTTCCGGAAACTCCCAGACCCTGAGCAGTTTGTCGCCGAGCAGGGGATGAATGTGGTCGATCACATGGTTGAGGCTGACCGGGTCAGCCAGCAGTTCATAGTGATCTTCGGCGTAGGTCAGGATCGGCAACACACCGATCTGGTGCACCAGTCCACCAAGGGCTGCCTGGTCGGGCTTGAGTTGCGTGTATCTGCGGCACAATGCATAGCTGATCCCGGCGATTTCCAGGCTTTTGCGCCAAACATCGCGCATTTTCTGTTCTACCACCTCGGAGCGGGCATGGAAAATCTGTTCCATGACCAGACCGATGGCCAGGTTGCTGCTGTAATTGATGCCCAATCGAGTGATTGCCGTGTGCAGGTCAGTGACTTCCTGGGTCGCGCGCAACAGCGGGCTATTGACCACTTTGATCAGACGCGCCGACAGCGCGGTATCGCGGCCGATCACTTTGCTCAGGGTGCTGACACTGATTTCCGGGTCTTCAGCGGCCTTGCGAATCTGCAGGGCCACTTCCGGTAACGTTGGCAGAACCAGGTCATCGTTATCGATGGCCTCAACCAAATCCTGTTGGACCTTTTCCGCCAGCTCGCTCATTTCGTTTCTCTAGGTATTGCGACAAATGCTGCTGTTAACGCTGGATTTCGCGATCGCGATCCAGTTCGTAAGGCAGGTCGAGCAGGTGCAGGGCTGGCCCTTCGAGCGCGCCCAGATGGATATCCCCCCCTTCCGCTGCTTCGGCTTGCAGCACGGCCAGGAGTTCAATGTTTTGCCCGGCGTTGGCGGCCAGCACCACTTCGCCGATCGAGCTGCCGTGGGTAGGGGAAAACAATTGTGTGCCAGGTTCAGGCAACTCGTTGGCATCCAGTTTCAGGCGATACAAGCGGCGCTTGAGTTTGCCCAGGTACTGCATGCGCGCGACGATTTCCTGGCCGGTGTAGCAACCTTTCTTGAAGCTCACGCCACCCACGGCTTGCAGATTGAGCATCTGCGGGATGAACAGCTCGCGAGTGCTCGGCATGACCTGACCGATCCCGGCGCGGATCTGGCCCAACAGCCATTGATTCAGATCGCCTTCGGCCAATACCGCGGACAGCTTGCCCTTGATAAGGTCGGCCTGGTCGGCGGCGACCCAGAGTTCGGCGCGGTCCGGCGAGACGCGAATGGCGATCAAGCCGTCATTGCGCGCGACGCTGTCGGTGTCGGCCGGAAGATCAAGACCGAGGCTGATCAGTGCCGCATCGCCATGGCCCACGCCGAAGCGGACCCAGGCGGCGCTTTCATCGGTCAGTTTGGATTTGGAAAACACCGCGTACTTTTTCAGGTCCGCCAGTTGCGGTTCCAGCAGTTCGGTGGCCATGGCCATCAGAACGCCGTCGCCTTCCAGCAGGATGCGGAAACTCGACTGCATCCGGCCCTTCTGCGTGCAGCGGGCACCGAGGCTGGCCTGGGTGTCACTCAGGTAATTGAGGTTGCAGGTCAATTGGCCTTGCAGGAATTTGCCGGCATCCGCGCCGCGTACTGCGAGAACGCCTTCGTGAGACAGGGTGCAGAAAAAAGCAGAATCGGCCATGGGTCATCGCAGGGTAAAGAGTCTGGGGGACATCATAAGGGTGCGCTCTCGAAATGGGTAGTTCACAAAGGATCGTTGGTGGCCGACCAAAGCCGAGTGTTCGACTGTGCCTGGGGCTGTATACTTGCCGCCTATTTGAGGAGCGCTCCATGGTCGAAGATGTTGAACTGAATCGCCTCTACTGGCACAGCCGCCGCGGCATGCTTGAGCTTGACGTGTTGCTGGTACCGTTCGTGAAAGAGGTCTATCCGCACCTCAATGATGTCGACCGCGATTGCTACCGCAAGCTGCTCGAATGCGAAGATCAGGACATGTTCGGCTGGTTCATGGAACGCGCCGAATCGGAAGATCCGGAGCTTCAGCGCATGGTTCGCATGATTCTGGATCGTGTCCAGCCCAAGTAATGCGTTCGAATGCCGCTGGCATGCCTCGCGGCAATTGCTGGCGGCGTATCTTCTGGCCCAGCTGTTCGCGCTGGGTTCGCTGTGCCTTCTCTCTATACCGGTCTGGGCCAGTCTGCTCGGCGCTTTTTGCTGTCTGGCTCACGGCGCTTGGGCGTTACCGCGACAGATTCTGCTGACACACCCAAGGGCATTTCGCGGCTTGCGTCGCAATGCCGATGGCTGGCAGTTGTGGAATCAGGAGGAGGGTTGGCAATCGGTGCAGCTACGACCGGACAGCCTGGCGCTACCTTTGCTCGTTGTTTTGCGTTTTCGACTGCGAGACGAGCGGCGGGTCAGATCAATCTGCGTTCCCCGCGACTCGCAGGCGACGGATCTGCACCGGCGCCTGCGGGTTCGGCTCACGTTCAGTCGACGTAGGTGGGCGGCACCAGAATAGTGTCCAGGGCAACCGGCAGCATGTTCGGATAGTCGAGGGTGTAATGCAGGCCGCGACTTTCCTTGCGTTCCATGGCTGACTGGATCATCAGCTCGGCCACTTGGGCCAGGTTGCGCAGCTCGATCAAATCCCGACTGACCTTGTAGTTGCTATAGAACTCGTCGATTTCATCCAGCAACAGACGCACGCGGTGCTGTGCCCGTTGCAAGCGCTTGTTGGTGCGCACAATGCCGACGTAGTCCCACATGAATCGCCGCAGTTCGTCCCAGTTGTGCGCAATGATCACGTCTTCGTCGGAATCGGTGACCTGGCTCGCATCCCAGACGGGCAGGGCGATCGGAATCGAAACCTGCGGCAGTTGTTCAAGAATGTCCGCCGCCGCCGAGCGCGCGTAAACGAAACACTCGAGTAACGAGTTGCTGGCCATGCGGTTGGCGCCGTGCAGGCCGGTGAAGCTGGTTTCGCCAATGGCATATAGCCCCGGCACGTCGGTACGACCCTGTTGATCGACCATCACGCCGCCGCACGTGTAGTGCGCCGCCGGAACCACCGGAATCGGTTGCTTGGTGATGTCGATGGAGAATTCGAGGCAGCGTTCGTACACCGTCGGGAAGTGAGTCTTGATGAACGCTTCCGGCTTGTGGCTGATGTCCAGATAGACGCAATCGACGCCCAAGCGCTTCATTTCATGGTCGATGGCCCGGGCGACGATGTCGCGCGGGGCCAGCTCGGCGCGAGGGTCGAAGCGTTGCATGAAGCGTTCGCCGTTGGGCAGCTTCAGGTGTGCGCCTTCGCCGCGCAGGGCTTCGGTGATCAGGAAACTCTTGGCTTGCGGGTGATACAGGCACGTGGGGTGGAACTGGTTGAATTCCAGATTCGCCACCCGGCAGCCCGAACGCCAGGCCATGGCAATGCCATCACCGCAGGCGCCGTCGGGGTTACTGGTATAGAGATAGACCTTTGCCGCGCCGCCGGATGCGAGGATCACAAAGCGAGCGGCGTAGGTGTCGACTTCACCGGTCCCGCGATTGAGGACGTAGGCGCCGAGGCAGCGATCACCTTCAAGGCCCAGGCGCTTTTCGGTGATCAGGTCGACCGCGACCCGCTGTTCCAGCAGTTCGATGTTCGGTCGTTGCCTGGCCTTGTCGAGCAAGGTTCTGAAAATCGCTGCGCCCGTGGCATCGGCGGCATGGATGATGCGCCGATGGCTGTGACCGCCTTCGCGGGTCAGGTGGAACTCGAATCCGCCATCTTCGGTGCCGGACTGTTCATCGCGGGTGAAAGGCACACCTTGGTCGATCAGCCATTGAATCGCCTCTTTACTGTGCTCAACGGTAAAGCGCACAGCGTCTTCGTGGCACAGGCCGCCGCCGGCATTGAGGGTGTCATCGACATGTGATTCAACGGTGTCGGTGTCATCCAGGACGGCAGCGACGCCACCCTGGGCCCAGAACGTCGAGCCATTGGCGAGGTCGCCTTTGCTCAGTACGGCGATGCGCAAATGACCGGGCAAGGTCAGCGCAAGGCTCAAACCGGCAGCGCCGCTGCCAATGACCAGAACATCATGTTGAAACTGTTGGCTCATTTCAGGATTCCGCTCAAAGCGACCCGGGTCGGGGTTGGCGCAAGACACCTGGATCGGCGAGTCAAGACAGCCACACAGCCCACTAGTATATAGAGGGGGGGAGCGGCACAATAGCCGAGCACACATGGCATTGTGAAACTACTGTGACGGAAAATACCTGACGCTTCGTCGGATGGTTTTTCGGTCGGTTCGGCGACAAGACGACTGTATCAACGATTTAACAGTCTTTTTCTATTCACGGTTGCACAATGTCGGTCTTGCGCAGCTATAAATATTTGGAACTTTTGCCAAAGGCCCAAGATCAATAGACCGTTGCCTGATTCAAGGGACAGTGTCGGCTTCAACGCGGGATCTGTGATTTGATCCTTGCCGGCGAATCCGATGACAAGATTATTCGCGCAGCCGGGTTGACCCGCGCTGCGCTTTTCGTGCGTGCCAAATCAGAGCCCGCAGGAAACTTGCTTGGAGGGGGAGAACTTTTGCGAAAAGCCCGAGTCTATGTTTGCAAGTCTGGTTGTTTAGTTATGCAAGCCTCCTCCGAGCTTATCGAGGAGTGTTCATGCTAACCCAGGAAGAGGATCAGCAGCTGGTCGAGCGCGTTCAGCGCGGCGACAAGCGAGCTTTCGATCTGCTAGTGCTGAAATACCAGCACAAAATTCTCGGGTTGATCGTGCGTTTCGTGCACGACACCCATGAAGCCCAGGATGTGGCGCAGGAAGCCTTTATCAAGGCATACCGTGCACTTGGAAATTTTCGCGGAGACAGCGCGTTTTATACGTGGCTTTACCGCATCGCCATCAACACGGCGAAAAACTATCTGGTTTCACGCGGCCGTCGGCCGCCGGATAGCGATGTCAGTTCCGAGGATGCAGAGTTCTACGATGGCGATCATGGCCTCAAGGATCTCGAGTCGCCAGAACGTGCTTTGCTGCGGGATGAGATCGAAGGCACCGTCCATCGAACCATTCAGCAACTGCCAGAAGATTTGCGTACGGCTTTAACTTTACGTGAATTCGATGGTCTGAGTTACGAGGACATTGCGGCCGTCATGCAGTGTCCGGTGGGTACCGTGCGCTCCCGGATTTTCCGCGCTCGGGAAGCCATCGATAAAGCCCTGCAGCCGTTGTTGCAGGAAAACTGAGACAGCGGCGACAGCCAAGAGAGGAACGCCATGAGTCGTGAAGCCCTGCAGGAATCGCTGTCCGCAGTGATGGATAACGAAGCGGACGAATTGGAATTGCGTCGGGTATTGAATGCCTTTGACGATGTTGAAACCCGTGATACCTGGGCTCGTTATCAAATCGCTCGGGCAGTTATGCACAAGGATTTGCTGCTTCCACGTCTGGATATCGCTGCGGCAGTCTCTGCTGCGCTGGCTGACGAAGCTGTACCTGCAAAAGCCACCCGTGGTCCATGGCGCAGCCTGGGTCGTCTGGCGGTCGCTGCTTCGGTAACCCTCGCCGTACTGGCTGGTGTTCGTCTGTATAACCAGGACGAGATCGCTGGGGTCGAACTGGCTCAACAATCCAGTCAACCAGGTCTGGCCGTTCCTCAGGTCAAGGGTCCAGCTGTATTAGCAGGCTACAATGAGAGTTCGGAAGCCACTGGCCCTATGGCCAACGGCGTATTGCAAGGTCAGCCAGGCTGGCACGATCAGCGTCTACCAGGCTACTTGCGCCAACATGCTCAACAGGCTGCACTGAAAGGTACTGAGAGCGCTCTGCCTTACGCTCGTGCAGCAAGTCTGGAAAACCGTTAAGGAGGATCATGCGCGCCATCCCTCTACTTACGCTTCTGCTCGGTGGCTGGTTTGTTGTTCCAGCCCATGCTGATGAAGCCCAGGACTGGTTGACCCGTCTGGGCCAAGCCGAGCAACAGCAAAGCTTTCACGGTACATTCGTCTACGAGCGTAACGGTAGTTTTTCTACCCACAACATCTGGCACCGCGTCCAGGATGGCAAGGTCCGCGAGCGGTTACTCCAGCTCGACGGCTCGGCACAGGAAGTCGTGCGCATTGATGGGCGTACTCAATGCGTCAGCGGCATTCTGATAGCAGGGCTTGGAGATACTCCTAGCTCCGCAGCTCGTGCACTCGATCCACAAAAGCTAAAGAATTGGTATGACCTTGCCGTCATTGGCAAGTCGCGTGTGGCCGGGCGTCCGGCAGTAATCGTTTCACTGAAACCTCGCGATCAACACCGCTACGGTTTTGAATTGCATCTGGATAAAGAAACCGGCCTGCCTCTCAAATCATTGCTTCTGAATGAAAAAGGGCAGTTGCTGGAGCGATTCCAGTTCACACAACTTACCACCGATGGTCCGTCCGACAGCGACTTGCAGCCTGGCGCCGATTGCAAAACGGTTGCCCTCGACAGCGACAAGGCTTCTGCAATCAAGGCAGCGCAAGTATGGCGTTCGGACTGGTTACCACCTGGTTTCGAGCTGACCAGCAGTACCTCCCGCAAGGATCCAGAGACCAAAACCCAAGTCAACAGTCTGATGTATGACGATGGTCTGGCCCGTTTCTCGGTTTTCCTTGAACCGTTGAATGGCGCAACAATTACTGACACTCGCACCCAGTTGGGGCCGACCGTTGCAGTTTCCCGACGCTTGACTACCCCGCAAGGCGAGATGATGGTGACCGTGGTCGGTGAGATTCCGATTGGCACCGCTGAACGGATTGCGCTATCCATGCGCAGCGACGCCACTGCAACCAAGTAGTGAGCTGAAATCGAAATGTTTGGTGAGCATTTCAACTTGCAAATATCCCCGATTTTTTCTATAGGTCAGAGCCCCTCGGCTCTGGCCTTGTTTGTTGTTCCCGGAACAAAAATACCGGCGTATCGTTCCCGGTGTTCCTTGCTCCATATCGCTTAACCATGCTCGTCGTAACGGGAGCCGTATGTCGATACCACGCTTGAAGTCTTATCTCTCAATTTTTGCCACCGTGCTGGTGCTTGGTCAGGCGGTCGCTGTTCAGGCGGCCGAGTTGCCGGACTTCACACAGTTGGTCGAGCAGGCCTCGCCCGCGGTGGTGAACATCAGTACCACGCAGAAACTGCCAGACCGCAAAGTGAACGAGCAGATGCCCGACCTTGAAGGCTTGCCGCCCATGTTGCGCGAGTTCTTCGAGCGCGGTATGCCGCCACAGCCGCGTACGCCACGCGGCGATCGTAAACGCGAAGCCCAGTCCCTGGGGTCGGGCTTCATCATCTCGCCTGATGGCTACATCCTGACCAACAACCATGTGATTGCCGATGCAGACGAAATCCTCGTCCGCCTCGCTGACCGCAGCGAATTGAAAGCCAAGCTGATCGGCACCGATCCACGTTCCGACGTAGCGCTGTTGAAAATCGAAGGCAAGGATCTGCCGGTCCTGAAACTCGGAAAATCCCAGGATTTGAAAGCCGGCCAGTGGGTCGTGGCTATTGGCTCGCCATTCGGTTTCGACCATACCGTGACCCAAGGTATCGTCAGCGCCATCGGTCGCAGCCTGCCGAACGAAAACTATGTGCCGTTCATCCAGACCGACGTGCCGATCAACCCGGGTAACTCTGGTGGTCCGCTGTTCAACCTGGCCGGTGAAGTGGTGGGCATCAACTCGCAGATCTACACCCGTTCCGGCGGCTTCATGGGCGTGTCGTTCGCGATCCCTATCGACGTAGCCATGGACGTTTCCAATCAGCTCAAAAGCGGCGGCAAAGTCAGCCGTGGCTGGTTGGGTGTGGTGATTCAGGAAGTGAACAAGGACCTGGCCGAGTCGTTCGGTCTGGATAAGCCAGCCGGCGCGCTGGTGGCTCAGATCCAGGATGACGGCCCGGCAGCCAAGGGTGGCCTGCAAGTCGGTGACGTGATCCTGAGCATGAACGGCCAACCGATCGTCATGTCCGCCGATCTGCCGCATCTGGTGGGCGCGCTGAAGGCCGGCTCGAAAGCTGATCTGGAAGTGATTCGTGAAGGCAAACGCAAGAATGTCGAGCTGACAGTCGGCGCGATCCCGGAAGAAGGCAAAGAGCTGGATGCGCTGCCGAAATCTACCACTGAGCGCAGCAGCAACCGGCTGGGTGTTTCCGTGGTCGAGCTGACGGATGAACAAAAGAAAACCTACGACCTCAAAGGCGGCGTCGTCATCAAGGAAGTCCAGGACGGTCCTGCTTCTCTGATTGGCCTGCAGCCAGGCGATGTGATCACTCACCTGAACAATCAGGCAATCGGTTCCACCAAGGAGTTCACGGATATCGCCAAGGCGCTGCCGAAGAACCGCTCGGTGTCGATGCGGGTTCTGCGTCAAGGACGCGCCAGCTTCATCACCTTCAAACTGGCTGAATAATCCGGTTGTTGGCTGAATAAAAAACCGCCTCGAAAGAGGCGGTTTTTTTATGTCTGAAATTTTTTCTGACAAGCGTCAGCCCATCATGTCTTTGATCATGCGCTCCTGTTCCATCAGCTCACGTTGCCGTGCGTCGATTCGCGATGACAGCGGGAAGTTGGTGCCTGCCTTGCGCTTGGCGAAGTCCAGTTGCTGAATGGCCTGACGGTAATCCCCGACCAGGGCGAAATACTCGGCGCGGGCCTGATGCAGGCCGATGATGTTGCCTGACAGGCCGCGAGTCTCGGCCACCATGTACCAGACGTCTGGATCGTCAGGACGGCTCTTGAGCAGATTCTCCAGTGCTTTTTCCGCGTCGGGCGCACGGTTCTGTTTGAGCAGCAGGTCAACACGCACAGAATTCAGCGGATAGTTGCCGGGATACTGCGTCAACATCCGGTCAACCCGGGACTGGGCGTCCGGCAGGCGATTGTTGGTAATGTCCAGATCGACCTGCGCCAGGTTGTAGATGATCTCGTTCGGCGACTTGGCCAGCAGCAACTTGAGGTTTTCCCGTGCCTCATTCAGCTGGCCGCCCTTGATCTGGGCGATGGCCAGGCCATAGCGAGCGACATCATTTTTCGGGTTTTCATCAAGTTGGGCGCGAAAGCGTTTGGCGCCCAGGCCTGGGGTTTCTTCGTAGATCAACTGGACCCGTGCACGAATCAGCTGATAACGCATCGTGTCTTCGATGCCGCCGGGTTTTGCCTGTTCGGCGCGGTTGCGCGTGTCAGCGATCCGCGACTCGGTCACCGGGTGAGTCAGCAGAAATTCCGGTGGCTTGGCGTCAAAGCGGTATTGGCGCGCCAATCGCTCGAACATGGTCGGCATCGAGCGCGGGTCGTAACCAGCCTTTTCCAGATTGAGGATGCCGATGCGGTCGGCTTCCTGTTCGTTCTGGCGAGAGAAACGCCGCTGTTCCTGAATGGCTGCCGCCTGCGTGCCCGCAATGGCCGCGATCCCGGCGTCGCCGGCGCCAGCTGCGGCAATCACAATCCCGGCCAGTAGCGCGGCCATCATCGGCACCTGCATGCGCTGTTGGGCTTCGACGCCACGGGCGAAGTGGCGCTGCGACAAGTGAGCCAATTCGTGAGCGAGTACCGAGGCGTATTCACCTTCGGTCTGGGCATTGAGGAACAAGCCGCCGTTAACCCCGACAATGCCGCCTGGTGCCGCGAAGGCGTTGAGTTGCGGGCTGTTGATCAGGATGAACTCCAGGCGCCGGTCATTGACCTGGCTGGTCTCGACCAGCCTGTAGACGCTGGATTCAACGTAGTCCTTGAGCTGCGGATCGTTGAGTTGCGAAACCTGGCTGCGCAACAGCGCCAGCCAGGCACGGCCCAACTGATGTTCCTGTTGCGGCGAGACGATGGCAGAACTGGCGTCGCCGAGTGACGGCAGGTCGTCGGCGAAGCCCGGTGAGGCGAGCAGGCAAGCGAGCGTCAGCAGGGTAGGGCGCAAAAAAGTCATGCACAAAGCCTTAGTCGACAAAGACCTTACTGTAGCCGGACACTACGCTTCGGACCAGATATTCTAGCCACTCGACCACCAGACCCCGGAGTGATGCAATGACCGACGCTGTAGCCCATGACGCCGAGCTCGACGCCAGCGGCCTGAACTGCCCCTTGCCGTTGCTCAAGGCCAAGATGGAACTCAATCGACTGGCCAGCGGCGCAGTGCTGAAGGTAATTGCCACTGATGCGGGCTCGCAGCGCGACTTCCGCACCTTTGCCCGATTGGCGGGTCATACGCTGCTTCGTGAAGAAGATGAAGCGGGTGTATACCGCTATTGGTTGAAAAAAGCCTGAATTCTACTGCGTTCGTTTCTAAGGATTATTGATGTTCAAGGTGTTACGCGACTGGATTCAGCGCTACTTCTCCGATGAAGAGGCCGTGGTGCTGGCGGTCCTGCTGTTTCTGGCGTTTACCGCCGTGCTAACGCTGGGCGGCATGCTCGCACCGGTGCTGGCCGGGATGGTGCTGGCGTATCTGATGCAAGGCTTGGTCGTCACTCTAGAGCGCCTGCGCATGCCGGGCGGGGTGGCGGTGGGGCTGGTCTTCGCCTTGTTCATGGGCGTTTTACTGGTATTCATTATCGTCGTGGTGCCGTTGCTCTGGCATCAGCTGATCACGCTGTTCAACGAATTACCCGGCATGCTAGCCAAATGGCAGTCGCTGTTATTGCTGCTGCCTGAACGCTACCCGCATCTGGTGTCCGACGAGCAGGTGCTGCAGGCCATCGAAGTGGCGCGGGGCGAGATCGGCAAGTTCGGTCAGTGGGCGCTGACGTTCTCGCTGTCAAGTCTGCCGTTGCTGGTGAACATCATGATCTACCTGGTGCTGGTGCCGATCCTGGTGTTTTTCTTTCTCAAGGACCGGGAGATGATCGGTCAGTGGGTGCGGGGTTACCTGCCCCGTGAGCGAGCGCTGATCACCCGCGTCGCTCATGAGATGAACCGGCAGATCGCCAATTACATTCGCGGCAAGGTCATCGAGATTTTCATTTGCGGTGGCGTGACCTACATCGGTTTCGTTGTTCTGGGCCTCAACTACGCGGCACTGCTGGCATTACTGGTGGGCGTGTCGGTGGTGGTGCCTTACGTCGGCGCAGTGGTGGTGACCGTGCCGGTCATGCTGATTGCGCTGTTCCAGTGGGGCTGGAGCGATCAGTTCATCTATTTGATGGCGGTCTACGGGATCATCCAGACGCTGGATGGCAACGTGCTGGTGCCGCTGTTGTTCTCGGAAGCGGTCAATCTGCATCCGGTGGCGATCATCTGCGCGGTGTTGTTGTTTGGAGGGTTGTGGGGCTTTTGGGGTGTGTTCTTTGCGATTCCGCTGGCGACCCTGTTCAAGGCTGTGCTGGACGCCTGGCCGCGCAAAGAGCCGGTGGTGGCGCCGCTGCTGTGATTGTTAGACTTGAGGGCCTCTTCGCGGGCAAGCCTCGCTCCTACAGGATCTGAAATCTTGTAGGAGCGAGGCTTGCCCGCGAAGACGTCCGAATAGAAGCCAAATAATCAGGCCTTGTTCAGCGCCTGAGCTGCAGCCAATACCGCATCCACATGACCCGGCACCTTCACACCGCGCCATTCCTGACGCAGCACACCGTCCTTGTCGATCAGGAACGTGCTGCGATCAACGCCCATATATTCTTTGCCATAGAGCTTTTTCAGCTTGATCACGTCGAACTGCTGGCAGAGCGCTTCTTCCTTGTCGCTGATCAGCTCGAAGGTGAACGCCTGCTTGGCCTTGAAGTTTTCGTGGGATTTGAGGCTGTCGCGGGACACGCCGAAGACTTCAGTGTTGGCGGCTTTAAAAGCATCAAGCTGATCACGAAAGCCCTGACCCTGAGTGGTGCAGCCTGGCGTGCTGTCCTTCGGATAGAAGTAAATCACCACCTGCTTGCCTTTGAGGCTCGCGAGGTTGACGGTCTGCCCGCTGGTGGCGGGTGCTTCGAAGTCGGCAACCGGTTGGTCGATGGCAACGGCCATGAAAGCTTCCTTACATTGGGTTTTGTGGGCGCCACGGTTCGATCAGGGCATCCAGGTTCAGCGCGTCGGCGAAATCCAGGAACTGATCGCGCAGCCAGCTGATTTGCACGCCGGCCGGCAAGGTCACGGTAAACGTGGCATTGAGCATGGTGCCGCCGGTTTGCGGAGCCTGATAGGTGTCGCAGGTCAGGTTCTCGAGCTCGACGTTGTGGTCCATGAAGAACTGACACAGCTCGTTAATGATGTCCGAGCGGTAAGCCGAGCTGACATAAGCGACGTATGGCAGGGCTTGAGGACGGTTCTCCAGCGCCGCGCTGCGTACCACATTGACCGTAAAGGCGTGCTTCTTGGCGAGACTCGGCAGGCTGCCTTCGAGGCGCGCCAGGGCGTCCCAGCTGCCGGAGATCTCGAGGATCAACGCACTGCACTCGCCATGACGCGTCAGGCGAGAGGTGACCACGGCGCAGCGGTTTTCATGGCTGGCGCGGCACAGGACGTTAGTCAGCTCCATGGGGTTGGCGCCGAGGGCACTGATGACAAGGAATTGTTCGCGAACTGTGGGGGTGGACATGCAGCATTCCTAAAGCGATGAGCGGTCGATACTTCTACGGGCTTTTTTTACCGGGAGCGAGCCTGCGGATGCGAATTCAAAAAACCCGAGCCGCAAGGTTGCAACGTGCTCCAGAGTGGCAAGAGCGAAGGGTGGCAACGCTGGATCGGGGCTTGTGATGCCGAAAATGGAGGCTGGAACCCGGCGTACGAGCTTATCAGTACCGATCAAAGTCTGAAGGGTAGCGAAAAGCAGCGCCAAGGGGAATGGCAGCAGCGCAGTACTTCGCTTGTACAAGCATCTTGGCGCCAGTACCATTACCGCTCTCTTTTTCCGGCAGGAGCGGTTTCATGATTGCGGGCAGTATGGTGGCACTGGTCACACCCATGGATGCACAAGGGCGTCTTGACTGGGACAGCCTCAGCAAACTCGTGGACTTCCACCTTGAAAACGGCACCCATGCCATTGTCGCAGTCGGTACTACCGGCGAGTCGGCAACCCTCGATGTAGACGAACACATCGCCGTCATCAAGGCCGTGGTCAAGCAGGTCAATGGCCGCATTCCGGTCATCGCCGGTACCGGCGCCAACTCGACCCGCGAAGCCGTAGAACTGACCCGCAACGCCAAAGAGGCCGGGGCCGACGCCTGTCTGCTGGTCGTTCCGTACTACAACAAGCCGACCCAGGAAGGTTTGTACCTGCACTTCAAGCACATTGCTGAAGCGGTCGACATTCCACAGATCCTCTACAACGTTCCTGGCCGCACCTCCTGCGACATGCAGGCCGAGACCGTGATTCGCCTGTCCACTGTGCCGAACATCATCGGTATCAAGGAAGCCACCGGCGACATGAAGCGTGCCAAGGCAATCCTTGATGGCGTGAGCAAGGACTTCATCGTGCTGTCCGGCGATGATCCGACCGCTGTCGAGCTGATCCTGATGGGCGGCAAGGGCAACATCTCCGTCACCGCCAACGTCGCCCCGCGCGAAATGGCTGACCTGTGCGAGGCCGCGCTCAAGGGCGACGCCGAGACTGCACGGGCAATCAACAAAAAATTGATGCCGCTGCACAAGGATCTGTTCATCGAAGCCAACCCGATTCCGGTGAAGTGGGCTTTGGTCGAAATGGGCCTGATGCACGAAGGCATTCGCCTGCCGCTGACCTGGCTGAGCGCACCTTGTCATGAAACGCTTCGCACGGCCCTGCGCCAGTGCAGCGTCCTGGTTTAATTGAGGAAGTACTACGCATGAAGCGATTGGCCGGACTTTCCGCACTTGCCTTGATCATCTCCAGCACCAGTGGCTGCGGATGGGTCTGGGGCCCGGAAGGTTATTTCCGTGACCGCGGTAGCGATTACCTGGAAGCGCAACAGACTGCACCCATGCAACTGCCGCCGGATGTCAGCACCGCCAAGCGTCTGGATCCGCTGTTGCCGATCCCGCGCAACGTGGCCGATGACAGCGTCAAGGGTGAGTACATCGTTCCTCGTCCGCAGCCGTTGTCGGCAGCGGCTGACGCCAGCGCCTACTCCCTGCAAAAGACCGGTGATTCGCGTTGGATCGTCGCTCAGAACCCGCCAGCCGAAGCCTGGCCAGTGGCCGTGCAGTTCTTCCAGGACAACGGTTTCCGTCTGGACGAACAGCGTCCGCAAACCGGCGAATTCACCACCACCTGGCAGCATTCCGACGAACTGTCCGCTGCGATGGCCAAGCGCCTGAGCGCAGCCGGTGTCGGTGCCGACAGCGAAACCCGCGTGCGGGTCCGCATCGAGCCAGGCGTGCAGCGCAACACCAGTGAAATCTACGTGGTCAGCGCCGAGCGTCCTGCTGGTAGCACCTCCGACGTGGCCTTCACCAACCGTTCGGTCAACACTGGCCTGGACGCGGCACTGGTCGACGACATGCTCGCGAGCATGAGCCGCACCTCGGAGAAGGGCGGTTCGGTCTCCATGCTGGCCTCGCGTGACTCCGATACGCCAAGTCGTGTCAGCCTGAGCGAAGACGGCAGCGGCAACCCTGTCCTGAACGTCGGCACCGATCTGGATCGTGCCTGGTCGAGCGTCGGTCGTGCGCTGGAACAGGGCGAATGGCGCGTAGAAGACATCAACCGCAGCCTGGGCTTGTACTACATCAACCTGGCCGAAAAAGCCGAGAAGAAGGACGAGAAGCCAGGTTTCTTCAGTGGTCTGTTCGGCAGCAAGCCGGACAAGGAAGAAGTTGAAGCCCGTGCCGAGCGTTATCAGGTTCGCCTGAGCAAGGTTGGCGAAAACGTCCAGGTTACCGTCGAGAAAAACATCAACACCGTGGCGCCGGCAGATGTGGCGCGCAAGGTATTGAGCGTGATTCAGGACAACCTGGGCTGATCACATGCGTTTTGCCGTTCTCGGCAGCGGTAGCCAAGGGAACGGCACGCTGATAGCCAGCGCTGACACGTATGTGCTGGTGGATTGTGGTTTCTCCCTGCGGGAAACCGAAAAACGCCTGCTGCGCCTGGGTGTGAACCCTGCGCAGCTGAGCGCGATACTCGTGACCCACGAACATGCCGACCACGTGCATGGCGTGGGTTTGCTGTCTCGGCGCTACAATCTGCCTGTCTACCTCAGTCGCGGTACCCTGCGCGGGATGCGCAAACCAATTGAACCGGCTGGCCTTCTGGCCGGCGGCGAGCAACTGCAGATCGGCGCACTGAGCATCGGCGTCATTGCCGTGGCCCATGATGCACAGGAGCCGACGCAATATGTCTTCAGTGACGGTGAGCGGCGTTTTGGCCTGTTGACCGACCTGGGCTCGTATTGCAACAAGGTGCTGGACGGCTATCGGGACCTCGATGCGTTGATGATCGAGGCCAACCATTGCCGTGACATGCTGGCTCGCGGTCACTACCCGTACTTTCTCAAGCAGCGGGTAGGCGGTGAACTGGGGCATTTGAACAACCATCAGGCGGCATTCCTGGTGTCCGAGTTGGGCTGGCAAGGCCTGCAACACCTGGTCCTGGCCCATCTGAGCAGCAAGAACAACCTGCCGCAGCTGGCCCGGCAATGTTTTGTCGACACCCTCGGGTGCGACCCGGACTGGCTGCAACTGGCCGATCAAGATTCAGGGCTCGACTGGCGACACATCGCCTAGCCCACCTACTTAGCAAGCGGAGCCCATCATGGAAAAACGTGAAGAACTCTACCGCGGCAAAGCCAAATCGGTTTTCAAGACCGACGACGCTGACCGCTTGATCCTGCTGTTTCGCAACGACACTTCGGCGTTCGACGGCAAGCGCATCGAGCAGCTCGACCGCAAAGGCATGGTGAACAACAAGTTCAACGCCTTCATCATGCAGAAACTCGAAGCAGCCGGCGTGCCGACTCAATTCGACAAACTGCTGGGCGACAACGAATGCCTGGTGAAAAAACTCGACATGATCCCGGTCGAGTGCGTCGTGCGTAACTACGCCGCCGGCAGCCTGGTCAAGCGCCTGGGCGTTGAAGAGGGCATGAAGCTCAACCCTTACACCTTCGAACTGTTCCTGAAGGACGACGCCAAGGGCGACCCGTTCATCAACGAATCCCACGTCGTGGCATTCGGTTGGGGCACCGCCGAGCAACTGGTTCGCATGAAAGAACTGTCGCTCAAGGTCAACGAAGTCCTGAGCAAACTGTTCGACGACGCCGGCCTGCTGCTGGTCGACTTCAAACTGGAATTCGGCGTGTTTTCCGACGGCTCCATCGTCCTGGGCGACGAATTCAGCCCGGACGGCTGCCGTCTGTGGGACAAGGCCACCGGCAAGAAAATGGACAAGGACCGCTTCCGTCAGGGCCTCGGTGACGTCATCGAAGCCTATGAAGAAGTCGCCAATCGTCTGGGCGTACCGCTTTAATCGACGCAAGCATCTGATAGCACGGAAAAATTTCGCTTAGGGGGTTCGCTTCCGGCAAAAGTGTTGTTATGATGCGCGCCGTTGGAGAGATGCCAGAGTGGCCGAATGGGACGGATTCGAAATCCGTTGTACCTTCACCGGTACCTAGGGTTCGAATCCCTATCTCTCCGCCATTATTGAATAAGACTAAGCCCCTGAAATTGTTAAAGATTTCAGGGGCTTTTTCGTTTCTGGCATTTCGTTTTAGGGCAAATTTAGGGCAAGAATGGCCAATGCTTGGGGGCATGTGATGGTGCAAGTCACCCATGTGCAGCTATTTTTGATCCCTTCTAATCAATCATAAGGATTTGATGATGCGGCACCTGCTATCGATTTTCAGCGCACTGGCGATTCTCTCTGTTACCAGCACCAGCTTTGCGGAAGCACCTGGTGGGGTAATCCGCTCCGCCGAAGGCCTTACCTACAAGCAGCTTTTGGCCCAGGGCGGGGAGCCCATGAAGTATCCCAAGGATTGTTGCTCTCTCCTATACAGCCCCGGCACTCCCAAAAGCGAGTACCACTTCGAACTGCAAGACGCCTTTTTTGTTCTCGTGGAAGTCGATGCAGTAAAGTTGGCTTCCGTCCTTTTTCGTATGTCGTGCCAAAACCGGGGGTTCTTCAATCCAACGATTGAATGCTCACCAGAAGAACTCAAAAATAAGGTGGACGAGGCTCTCAAGGTCAATTACTCGGGCTCTCTATATGGGAAGTATCGGGCAAGCTGGGTAGCCAAACAGAACGGGCAAATGCTTCCTAACGCAGACAAGTGGGGTGGACAGAATATCTACAGCTTCAATCGCGAGAACGGAGTAGACGAGATCATCGTAGGCCCGATCAAAGGTCTACCCACGTCTATAGGTCTATCGGATTTCGATGAGATGTCAGTGACACCGGCCGTTAAATCAAAGTAAAAATGCTAGTTGGCCGTCATGCGATGAATGTGTCTAAGCTGAACGATTGATCGGTACATTCTGAGGTAGGAAATGGCACATCAAGAGTCGAGCGTATCAACGGTACATAAAGGGAAAACGTACACCGCTAGGGTCATTGTCGAGCCTCGAACCGTAACTGTTAGATGCCAGTACGGTGAGGCCACCACTCAGATTGAGCCGAAAAAAAACTTAACGTCGTCCGGGATTAGTTGACCACTACAGTTGATTCTTACGCGTCGGTGAGCGGTCCTAATATCTCCGAGTTATCGGGTGTTCAGTTTAAAAAATAATGGCTTGCTAAGCTTGGATCGAACCAAGCTGTGGCCAAATGCCGCCATTCATACCGTCGTGCTAGAGCGGTTACCATGTGCAGCCCAGCAAATGACACGGAACAGGGAGCATTCAGCACTGCAATTAGGAATTGTCCTAAAGCCAGCGCTTGAGCTTCCCGGTAAGGTCGATGCTGCCCAGCTACAGGCTGGAATTCTTCACAACGATTCAAGGACGATTCATGATTTCTTCTGCGCGACTGGGTGACAAGCATGTCTGCCCAATGCCCGGTCATGGCACCACCCCGATAGCCTCTGCCTCCGCTGACACAAACATCAACTTCATGGGCTCTGCCCGTGTTGGCGATACCTGTGGCTGTGGCGCTGTTATCACCACCGGGTTTCCCTCGATTCAAGTGAACGGACGCCCTATGGCTCACTTGGGTAGTCCTACCAGCCATGGCGGAACCATCATCACCGGGTCAGGCGATGTAGGTGGCGGCTTTGTCATGGGGGATGCTGGTGGTGCAACAATCATCAACTTCATGGCGCTCGGAGCATTCCGGCCAGATGGCACTGTGGACGATGAGAAAATGGCCACACTGCTGGCTGATCCAAAGCTGACAGAGAAGGCAACCGCTGCAAATGCTCTTGTAGATCCTAAGGCCGCTGCTAAACGGCCGGACGCGAAGCCTGAACCAGGAGCGGACCCCGCCGTTTGCAATCACCCCGACGAAATGGAAGGGCTGGCCAACTACATCGCTGATGAGATGAACCGAAACATACAGAGCCCGGAAGTTTTAAGGATGCAAAGACTTAACAACTATGATCCCACTGCGGCAGACAGGGAGCCTCCACAACTCTCAGGCTTGGGCGGACCAGCGGCACGCGCCCTGAGCAAGTACAGAGACACAGCTACATCGTGGGTAATCTGGGCAAGTAAAGTGGGCCCAAGGATGGACTGGGATCACAAACCGAAGCTTCGTAAGCTGTTTGTTGGCCTGCACCATAAACAGGGGGCTTACGAGTACTTTTACGACATCTGGTCGAACATCCACTATGGATACGTAGGAATCATAGGTGGCTTGTCAGAGAGCGAGCTACTGGATGGCGCTGGCGCTGCACAGTTTTTGTCGGACGCCGCTACCAAAACTGGCGAGATGAGCAAACCTGGAGCGGAGAGAGTGCATCCCGGTCCACATACTACGGCGAGTCCATGGACTGAACCGCGATCATGGGACGACGTTGCCGATAGGGTATCCATTGAAATTGGGATGAAGCTCGCCAAGCAGCATCCGACAGGGGGAGTAACCGCGAAGATGATCATGGATGAAGTGTTAGCAGTACCACCAGCGAATTGGGGGGATGGAATCCGTGCCCACAAATGCCAGTAAGCGTCGGACATGGTACATACGGATACTGTGGATACCTGTGTTGTATTTAGTGGTCACTCACTGGGACATAGCTTTGCCGACCGTGAATGTTCACTACTCTAAAGCTGGGCGAGATGAGTTCCGGTACATCTGGAACGTCCAAGACCGGATTTACAAAGGTGGAATGCTTCCTGGAGGTGGTGCGGTTGATAATGGGGTGCTCTTCCCAGACGACGAATTCTTCATGGAGTTTTCGTGGTGGAGCAAAAAAGAAGGGCGTAATCATTGCATCAGCATCACACCGAAGTGGCCTAACACCGATATCTACCTAGACGCAGATGGCAACATCGACATGCGAAAAGAGAGTGGTACTGACGTAGACAGGTTGAAAGAGTGTCAGTGGGACCGAGCCAAGCCTTAGGCAAATGTTCCCAGGACCTGGCCCCTATTTTTCGAGTGTTACATAGGGGGCAGGGGTTCAAGGGCGAGTGACTTCAAACTCTTGGGAAAAGGTGTGACGACCAAGGCGCGATATTTTCCAGAATCCGATCTTCTGAGTGAGCAGGCATGTCCATCACAAATCCAAAGGTAATTGATATCTGGGGAGTCCCAAAGTGGGAGCCTAACAACATGGTACTGATTATCACTGACCACCTCGAATGGGGCGACAAAGCCGAACAAGGCGAGCACCTGCTGTTGCTTCAAGAGAAAATCAACACATATATAGCCTTCATCGAAAGCGGTGAGATTTATACCGAGATTCCTGGTGCGCTCGGTAAACACCCCATCATTCGTGTTCTTGGTTTGTATGAGTTGCCAGAACAAGGCGAGTTTTTTATTGGCCGCGTTACTGAGACGCTAGAGGAAGTGGGGATCGGATTCGAGTTCGTGCTCAACGCGGACGAAGACATTCGCAACATGTAACTGGCGAGATTTCCAGGAGCTGCCCCCCCCCGGTTTCTCGTGAATTAGGCACAGACTGAAATTCTCAGGGAAAACAATCAATGATTTTGAAGAACTGCGCTTCTGATTGCACCGAAGCAGAGTTTATCGACCCCATTCAAAAGATACGTGCAACTAACAAAGGTGGCTCAGATGTGGGGCTTGGCGAACTGCTTGCACAGACCGCTGGCTACTGGGTGGATTTTCCGTTTGAAAATTACGAGCATAAGGTCGACTTCATGCGCGAGTGCAAGGCTGACTGGGCGTTTTTAGTCCGAAGGCTGATGATCGACAAGTGAAATAGGTTTTCCTGGAGAGCGGTACGACTTTCTCGCGAAACACAGGCGGTATCGCTCTTTACTATCGAACCTGAACTCTCGCCTGGATCACCCACAATCCCAGCAAAGTCAGAACAGCAAAGCCCCCGCCCATCAAGAAAGTGCCCTGGAAGCCTACTGTGTCCCACAACGCCCCAGCGATGACGCTGGCCAGCAGCAAGGCCAACCCGGTCAACAGATTGAACATGCCAAATGCCGTTCCGCGCAGTTCAGCCGGCGCGCAATCGGCGATCAGGGCGGCGAATATCCCTTGGGTAAACCCCATGTGCAGCCCCCATAGAACGACGCCGACGACCAGGCCACCGATACCCGGCGCGAACGCCAGAGTCAGGTCGGCAGCAATCAGCAATATCAGACCTACGCCGAGCACCGCCACACGGCTGACACGATCAGACAAGGCTCCGGCGGGATAGGCTGACAGTGAGTACGCCACCCCCATCAGGACAAGCACCGCCGGCGCCCACATCGGCGCCAGCCCGACGGCCTGACCACGCAGAATCAGAAAGGCTTCGCTGAAACGCGCCAAGGTAAACACCGCAGCGACACCCACCACCCACCAGTATCCAGCGCCCAGTCGGGATAATTCCCGCCGGCTCAAAGGCGCACGCACCCGGCGTGTCCCTTCCACTTGTTTGGGCTCATGAACGAACACCAGCAGCACCGCGACGGCAAGGAAGGCCGGGATGACGGCCACCCAGAACACAGTCTGGAAGTGGTTCGCGGTTAGCCACATCAATCCGATCGCCAGCAACGGTCCCAGGAATGCACCCACGGTATCCAGAGTTTGCCGCAGGCCGAAAGCTGCCCCCCGTATCTCGGGCGGCGTGATGTCGGCGACCAACGCATCGCGCGGGGCGCCGCGAATACCTTTGCCAATGCGGTCGATAAAACGCGCCCCGATCAGCCAGTCCAGCGAGCCCGCCAAAGGAAAGATCGGTTTGGACAGTGCCCCCAGCCCATAACCCAGCGCCGCGAGCAGTTTGCGCTTGCCCAATCGATCACTGAGTGCCCCGGAGAATACCTTGGTGATCGAGGCCGTAGCCTCGGCTATGCCTTCGATGAGACCCACCGCGAGAACGGAGGTACCCAGTACGGTGACCATATAAAGCGGCAACAATGCATGGATCATCTCTGAGGAGATGTCCATCAGCATCGAGACGAAGCCCAACGCCCAGATGCCGCCAGGCATGGTGCGCCAGACATTGGCGGTTGACGCCTTCTCGATTGGCGCAGTAACCGAAGTGCCACCCGACTTGTCAGTGGTTTTCATCATGAGCCTCGAAAGCCTGTTTGGCATGGGCCTCTAATAGCGCCTCGCACCCCTGCTGCCGCGTTGCCGCTACCTCCGCCAAGATACGCTGTATCGATGAGTGATTTCGATCAAACAGTTGCGCAATCTGCTGAAGAGAGTCGCCTTTCTGCCAGCGATGGCTTTCGGTGTAACCCTGGTCATTAGCTATCATGCAATACAGAGCAAATCAGCGGGTGACGGGGGAGTGCATGAACAGATGGCGACGGATTTGGGTGTTTGTGAAGCTGCTGGCAGCATTTGCCGCCTGCGTGGCCGTTGCTGTTCAGGCTTTTAACTACATGTTGGAAAGTCCCGACGCAGCGCAGATGCACCCTTTGAGCATTTTGGTTGTTGGACTGATCTTTGGTTTCATCACCTATGGGGTCCTTTCACTGATTGAAAGGGCTGTGCGGGGTTTCCTGCCCCATCCTGACCCAGTCACCACCACGGTAGCGGCTCAACCTCAAACAGAACTTGAGGAAGATGCCGTGCTGATGGAAGAACAGCCTTTGGTCCTGTCAGCTGACGATTCAACTCAGCAGAAAAATCAGTGAACAGTCTGTATGGCATGGATTACCGGGCGATCACCAAAGGCTCGAATCAGAGTTTTTGCGTCGGAGCAGACAGCATCGCAGCGTAAGAAAAATATGCATCTTCAAGGGAAAAGTTACTCAGCGCAGTCACCCAATTTACCGCCCCCCGAATCTATTGGTCGTCCCGCAAATCAAGGCTGGATCTGCGAAACATCCCCTGACATTGAAAGACCCTGCTGCAAAAAATCCTCATCTACTCTCGTTTCGCAGATCACTGATCTGCCGTCATCAGCAATCGCAAGGAGCGAGCAATGTATTTTGAGATTTACAGGCAAACCCGTGGCATCGCACAGACCGGCAAAGGTCAATGGCGGTGGCGTTTGAGGGCGGGAAACCATGAAACGATTGCCAGCGGGGAGGCTTACGTCAATAAGTCTGATTGTGTGCATGCCATCAGCTTGATTCAAGGGACCCACGATCAGACCCCGGTCAAGGAAATCTAGGCTTCAGGTGGTGAAGCTGCTCGGTCAGAGCAGCTTCGTTTCAACGGGCGGTCTTACGGTTGTGAGCGCCGCTGCCTGAATCTGGATTAAACGTAAACTGCTCGAGTCGCATAGACGCCGATTGCGACACCTACCTAAACTGTTAGCAGATTTGGGGGAGCGGGGTCAGTGGATGAATCGTAACGAACTACGCAAGGCCGATATCAACCTGATGGTGGTGTTTGAAACGCTGATGCTCGAACGCAACGTCACCCGGGTGGCGGAAAAGTTGTTTCTCGGTCAGCCGACCATCAGTTCGGCGCTCAATCGCTTGCGCGCGATGTTCAACGACCCGCTGTTCATACGTGTCGGGCATCGTATGGAGCCGACGGCGCGGGCCGAGGAGATTATTCTGCACCTGTCCCCAGCGCTGGATTCGTTGTCGGTGGCGTTGAGCCTGACCCATGATTTCGACCCCGCCAGCAGTACCATGACCTTTCGTATCGGGCTGTCGGACGATGTCGAGTTTGGCCTGCTGCCGCCGTTGCTGCGTGCCTTGCGCCAGGAAGCACCCAAGGTGGTGTTCGTGGTGCAGCATGTCGATTACTGGCGGATTCCGGATTTGCTGGCGTCCGGCGATATCACCGTTGGTATCAGCCAGACTCGCGGGCTGCCGGCCAACGCCAAGCGCAAGTTATTGCGGCACATCCTGCCGAACATTTTGCGCGCCGACGCATCGGACACACCGCTAACGCTCGATGAATATTGCGCGCGACCGCACGTGCTGGTTTCCCACACCGCCAATGTCAGTGGTTACGCCGATGAGTGGCTGGCGGAGATTGGTCGTACGCGCCAAGTCGTCCTTTCCGTGCCGCAATACAGCTCGTTACCGGCCTTGCTCGCCGGGACCGATCTGATCGCCAGTCTGCCGGATTACGCCGCCGAAGCGATGGCCGCGTCCGGCCAGCTGTTCAAGGAACCGTTCCCGTTCAAGGCGCCGACTCTGGATCTGTCGATGGTCTGGCTCAGCCATGTCGATACCGACCCGGCCGAGCGCTGGTTGAGGTCGAGGCTGGAGGCGTTCATGAGTGAACGCGCGCTTTTACCGCCCGGTTGAATAGGGCGATGCTGTGTTATATGTACGACCTTTCTGCCCACTTTCAGGAGCTCAGTCATGCCTCACCTGCACATGGAATACACCGCCAACCTGCCCGAGCTCAATGCCGACGTGGCGTTGATTCGGCTCAACAATGCGTTGGTGGCTTCCGGTCAGTTTGCTGCCGAATACGACATCAAGAGCCGAGCGGTGAAGGTTGAGACGTTCAAGGTCGGCACGGTGTCAGGTGAGCGAGCCTTTGTGCATGTGAAACTGGCGCTGTTGAGCGGTCGCTCACCGCAGATCAAGCAGCAGTTGTCCGAAAGTTTGCTGGCCGTGGTGCAGGAGCTGTGTGATTGGCCGACGGACATTGAAGTCCAGCTGGCCGTGGAAATCCTCGACATCGATCGAGAGTCCTACACCAAGATTGCCATCAGCCACTGAGTTTCAGGCCATTTCCTGCTCGGTGCAGGCCTTGACCACTTGCTCGCGCAGCCAGGTGTTGGCGCTGTCCTGATCGACATTCTGGCTCCACTGCATGTCGAGGCTGAAACCCGGCAAGCCGTTGGGCGCTTCGCAGTGATTGAAGATCGCGTCGTTGGCCAGCAATTGCTGGATGCGCCGAGGCAGGGTCAGGATGAAGTCGGTGCCGGTGATCATCTTCAGTGCCGCGCTGTAGCTGTTGGAACGCGCGACGATCTGCCGTTTTTGCGCCTGCTGCGCCAGCCAGCCGTCGACCATGTTGGTGGTGGAAGTCCAGGGTGTCGGGAACACGTGCCGGCGTTCGACGAAGGCTTGCAGGCTTAAGCGCGGCTCCGGCGGTGTGGCGCGTTTATCGAAGACACAGACCAGGTCGTCCTCCAGCAGCAGCCGGGATTTGAAATCACCGTGATTGCGATGAAAGTTCGGGCCGAAGCAAATCACCAGGTCGAGGCTGCCGTCGCGTAGCTCTTCGGCCGGGATGTCGGTTTCGAACTTGTGCATGTTGACCATCACTGGAAGGTCGGCGAAATCGAAGCTTTTCAACAGGCGCGGCAGGATCAACTGCTCGAAGTACTCCGGTGCGCAGATATTGAAGGTGACTGGTTGCAGAGTGGGGTCGAATGCTGGCGCACCGGCGTGACACAGATTGATGCTTTCGAGGATCTTCAGCACGTGGACGTACATGGTGCTGGCTTTGTAGGTGGGGCGCATACCCGCGCGGGTATTGATGAACAGTTCGTCTTCGAAACTGGTACGCAGCTTTTTCAGGCAGTAACTCACGGTGGACTGGCTGACGCAGAGCGCCTCGGATACACCGCTGACGCTGCTTTGCTCATACACGGCGATAAATACCATGAGGTCCTGCATATCGAGCTTTCTAAGCAAGTTACTGTTCAACATCCGCTTCGTCTCGCTGTGCTCCTTGCGCTGACTGTGCGCAAACTTGTGCGAGCGATCCTAACGGAACGATGGTGCCAGGAGAATGCCTTGTAGGAGTTTTCATGGAAAGTTGTGGGGCGGTTCCAGAGTCCTTCAGCCCTGAACGGCTGCAGGCACCCCGCGGCGGCTGGACATCAGCAGTGCCCACATACCGACTCCCACCAGCAGCGCGCCGATGATTTCCAGCGGCAGTGGCGACTGACGTAACCAGAACCAGTGAAACAATGTGAGGAGCAGCGTGCTCAGGTAAATGTAGGAAATGACCGAGGAAGGGGCGATGACGCCGATGGCCCGATGCAGCAGCCAGAAGGTCGCCAGCGTGGCGAACACCGCCAGGTAAATCAGCCACCAGAAATCGCTCACGGTCAGCAATGACGCCGATCGCCAGCCGCCGCTGAACCCACAGAATGCCAGCAGAAACAGCGCGCCGAACAGCATGTTCCAGAAAGTCATCCCCACCGGGTCGCGCCCCTTGAGGCTGCTGGCCTTGAGCCGTTGACTCAGGGGCGAGTAGAGCGCCATCGCCAGACAACCGACGCCATACACCGACACTGCATACAGCGAAGGCAGCTCACCAGGGCCTGCGCCTTTCAAAACCAGCAACACGGCCCCGGCAGCGGCAATCAGCATCGGCAGCACCCGCTGTTTCAGGTTGCTGTCGGGCATCAAAACGGCTTCGAACAGCAATGTCAGCAGTGGCACCAAGGTGAACATCGTTGCGGTATTGACGGCAGAGGTGTAGCGCAATGCCTCGAACAACGAGCCGAAATACACCGCCAGCAGCAAGCCGAGTACGGCATGGCCAAACAGTCCGCGGGCGGTCATGGCGGTATCGCCCTTGATCAGCAGCAGCGGCAAAAATACCAGGGCACAGAACAGCAGGCGCAAACCGGTCAGCAGGATCGGGTCGATGGCCTGACTGACCTGTGCTGCCGCAGAAAACGAAGCAGCGATCAACAATGCCCAGAGCAGCATGCCGACGTGAGCGGCGACAAAACCGGTGTGTTTCATGGTGAGGGGGCCGGGTCAGTGAATGTGTTGGGCGTAATGCCGCGGATCGAAGCGCAAGACCATCAGGATCATCAGTGCCATAACGCCGGTCAGTGACCACCAGGCCCATTCGAAGCTGCCGAGCTGATCGCGGATCAACCCGGCAATCAGCGGCGATAGACCGGCGATCAGGTAGCCGATGCCTTGAACGAACGCGGTCAGGCCACCGGCACGCTGGGGATTGTCCAGATGATCCAGGGACACGATCAGGCTCATCGGGAACAGTCCGCCGATTCCGAGCCCCAATAGACATGGCCACAACAGACTCAGGTACTGCGGGCTGAGAATTAGCCCGCAGAAACCGGCCATGATCAGCGCCAGCAACACCACCAGCACCACGCGCCGGTCACGGCTGCGGTTGGCGATGGCCGGTGTCAGCAGGCCGGACAACACTTCCATGGCGGTCAAGAAACCCAGCAGCAACCCGGCGTTTTGTTCGCTCCAACCCTTTTCCACGTAGTACGGCGCCAGCCAGGCCAGCACACAGGTGTAGGACGCCGTGCCCAGGCCGAAGAAGATGGAGAGTAACCAGGCGCGGGAATTGCCGAAGAAGGAGCCATTGCGCTGCGCTTGAGCAGGCTGCGCCGGCATCCGTTCACGTTGCATGCACCAAAACAGCAACGCTACCAGCGCCAACGCCGCCCAAATCGCCAGGCCTACACGCCAGCTGCCGGTGCGGATCATCACCAGCGGCGCAAACGACGCCGCAATCGCTGCGCCGCCCATGATCGATGTGACGTAGAGCCCCATGCACACGGAAACGTTGTCGCTGAAGCGGGATTTGATCAACGCCGGCATCAACGCCTGGATCAGCGCGATACCGATACCCGCCAGCACGGCGCTGAGGATCAGTTCGGCCGCTGAATCGAGGAATAACCGCGACACAGTGGCCACGCCGATGATCAGCAGCGAGAGCACCACGGTGCGTTGTTCGCCGATTCGTTGGCTGACGCTCAGCCCAAAGAACATCGCCAGCCCCATCGCCATCACTGGCAGCATGGTCAGCAGCGAGGCCAGGCTGAAACTCAGTGTTATGTCACCGCGAATCGCCGACAGCAAAGGACCAACGGCGGCCATGGAAGGTCGCAGGTTCAGGGCGACAAGAATGATGCTGAACATCAGCCAGAGGGCGGGGCGGGAGGTTGCACGAACGTTTTCCATCTATCGGACCTTGGATGACAAGAAGCCGATTAGGCGCGCGAGGCCTATGGGTCGCAAATCAGAAAGTCCGGAGTGGTATTTAGAAATTAAATAGTTCTGCCGAGAGACA
Organism: Pseudomonas sp. Irchel s3h14; assembly: GCF_900187425.1. Classification (GTDB taxonomy): domain Bacteria; phylum Pseudomonadota; class Gammaproteobacteria; order Pseudomonadales; family Pseudomonadaceae; genus Aquipseudomonas. The sequence goes on along the minus strand of NZ_FYDJ01000003.1, from coordinate 242,471 downwards.
CATGTGGGAGCGGGCTTGCTCGCGAAAGCGGTGTGCCAGTTGATACTCATGTGACTGACACGCCGCTTTCGCGAGCAAGCCCGCTCCCACATTGGATAAGTGTTTTGGAGATTGATTGTTTAGCCAACCTGCAACCAAAGTTCTTCAAATCCTGATTTAACGACTTAACCTCCCGTGTGACGCTGCTGCTCACCTGTTCTCTGCGGTTTTTTCTATGGACGGTTGTCCCGTCGCACTTCCCTCCGAATTAGCCTTTTGGGCGCTGTGGCACTGTCGTCACGCGCGCCCACCGGATTCCTGCATTCCTCGTTGATTGTTCTTACAGGTCCCGCGCAATGCGCCGGGATCAAAGCGGCGACGCCTGTGCGTTTGCCTGACGCGGAAATAAGAGAATTCCCATGAGTGTTGCCACGACATCTTTTGCCTCCAAGCAAGAAGCCCTGACCTTTCTGGAACAGAACCCGGATATCGAGATGTTCGAGTTGTTCATCCTCGACAACAACGGCGTACCTCGGGGCAAGTTGCTGCACCGCGATGAATTGCTGGCGGTGTACGAAAGCGGGCGGCCATTGCCGAGCACCATTCTTGGCCTGACCATCAATGGCGATGACGTGGAAAACTCCGGCCTGGTCTGGGACGTTGGCGATATCGACTGCCGGGCGTACCCGATCAGCGGCAGTTTGACGCGCATGCCGTGGCGGCTGATTCCGACGGCGGCGGTGCAGGTCAGCATGCACCCGAAGGAGGGCATGCCCGCGACGATTGCCGATCCACGGCATCTGCTGGCGAAAGTCATCGAGGGCTTGCAGGCCGACGGTTATTACCCGGTGATGGCGGCAGAGCTGGAGTTCTACCTGCTGGATCAGCAGCGCGACAGCAACGGTCGGCCGCAACCGGCGCGGGATGTCGATGGCGGACGACCGCGGGGCACTCAGGTCTATGGCTTGCGTGAGCTGGAGCAAATCGAACCGTTTCTGGCCGATCTCTACAGCGCCTGCAAACTCCAGGGCATTCCGGCGCGCACGGCGATTTCCGAATACGCGCCGGGGCAAGTGGAAATCACCCTCGAACACCGCACCGACGCCTTGCAGGCGATGGACGAAGCGGTGCGCTACAAACGGCTGGTCAAGGGCGTGGCCCACAAACACGGGATGACGGCGTGCTTCATGGCTAAACCGTTCGATGACCTGGCGGGCACTGGCATGCACATGCACGTCAGCCTGGCGGACAAGGACGGCAACAACCTGTTCGCCAGCGAAGCCCCGGACGGCACGCCACTGCTCAAACAGGCGGTCGGCGGGATGCTCAGTACGTTGCTCGATTCATTGCTGCTGTTCTGTCCGAACGCCAACTCTTACCGTCGTTTCCAGACCAACAGCTATGCGCCGCTGGCACCCACGTGGGGTGTGGACAATCGCACCGTGAGTTTGCGTGTGCCCGGCGGGCCGGCGTTTTCCCGGCATATCGAACACCGCATCTGTGGCGCCGACGCCAACCCGTATCTGGCGGCTGCGGCGATTCTGGCCGGGATCCATCGCGGTATTCGTGAACAACTCGATCCTGGTGCGCCGGTGGAGGGCAATGGCTACGCCCAGGCCACGGAACTGTTGCCGACTGACTGGCTGACCACGTTGCGGGCGCTGGAAGGTTCGAGCTGGGCGCGGGAAGCGTTCGGCGGTGAGTTCCTCGGCGTGTACCTGGCGGTAAAACGTGCCGAGTATCGACAGTTCATGGGCGAGGTCGGCGAACAGGATTGGCGCTGGTATTTGCATCAAGCCTGAACAGAACCTGAACCATTCTCAAATAAGTTAAAAGTTTTGGCCTAGTGCCATGAGCCAACTAATCGTTGGCTTCTTTTTCACAAAAAATTGATGGTTGGCTGCCTAAAGTTAGTGCTGTCTCGGTAAATGAAATTTTCACATTTACCGAAGGCACTTCTTTTCAGGAACAGCCGATCATCATGTTGAAGATTAAAGCCGTGCGCCCCGAGTGGGTGACACTGATTGCCAGTGCCTTTCTATTAACGGGTTTCAATTTTGTTCTCTGGCAACACCTGTTTGAAATCACGGCATCGGACGGTAAAGGCATCGTCGTGCGCGTGGCTTTCGGGTTGATGATCCTGGCCGCCTTCAACATTGTGCTGACCTTGCTGGCTTTCCGGCCCGTGATGAAACCGGTCTTGACGCTGATCTTCATGGTCAGTGCTGGTGTGGCGTACTTCATGAGCCAATATGGTGTTTTGATTGATACCGGCATGTTGCGTAACTTTGCTCAAACCAATGCGACGGAAGTGCGTGACTTACTCTCGATCAAGTTGCTTGTTTATATTGTTTTGCTCGGTGTTTTGCCGTCCTGTTTGTTATGGAAGACGCCGGTTAGTTACCGTCGCTGGCACCGTGAACTACTCAGTAAAGTTCTCGTGAGTGTCGCATCAGCTGCTGTGATCGGTGGTGTCGCACTGGTTAACTATCAAGGCTTGTCCTCATTGTTTCGCAATCACCATGAGTTGCGCCTGATGGTGGTGCCGAGCAACTACATCGGCGCCTCGGCCGGCTATCTGCGTGAGCAGGTCGCGTCTGCGCGGCAACCCTTCGTCACGCTGGGCGAAGATGCCCAGCGAAATCCCGCCTGGCAAACCCACGGCCGCAAATCCCTGACCGTGCTGGTGGTGGGCGAAAGTGCCCGGGCCGAGAACTTCGGCATCCTGGGGTATGACCGTGACACCACACCCAAACTGGATAAAGAGGCTGGCCTGATCGCGTTCACCGACGTGCATTCCTGCGGGACGGAAACAGCGGTGTCGGTGCCGTGCATGTTCTCCGACATGGGCCGCAAGGATTACAACGCCAGCAAGGCAAAGAACCAGGAAGGCCTGCTGGATGTACTCAAACGCGCGGGTCTCGACGTGATCTGGCGCGATAACCAATCGGGCTGCAAAGGCACTTGCGATCGGGTCACCCTCGACGACGTCAGCAACCTGAAAGACCCGGTGCTGTGCGCCAATAGCGAATGCCGAGATGAAATCCTGCTGCAGGGTTTGCAGCACTTCATCGATACCCTGGATAAAGACACGGTACTGGTGTTGCACCAGATGGGCAGTCACGGTCCGGAATACTTCAAGCGTTACCCGAAAGAATACGAGCGCTTCACCCCGGTTTGTGAAAGTAACGCCCTGAACAATTGCAGTCGCGAAAGTATCGTCAATGGCTACGACAACACCCTGGTGTATACCGACCACGTGCTGTCCACCCTGATCGATCTGTTGCGCAACAATCAGGACAAAGTCGACACCGCGATGCTCTATCTGTCGGACCACGGCGAATCTCTGGGCGAGTACAACCTGTTCCTGCATGGCACGCCTTACATGCTGGCGCCGGAACAACAAAAGCATGTCGCGATGCTGGCCTGGTTTTCCGACAGCTATCAAAAGTCGTTCTCGGTGGATACCCATTGCCTGCAACTGAGTCGCGAAAAGCCCTTGAGCCAGGACAACCTGTTCCATTCGATGCTCGGTTTGCTGGAGGTCAATAGCAAGGTCTACCACCAGGACCTGGATATATTTGCCGGATGTCGCGGTGCGGTGATCGACGGCGTGTTGGCCAAAGAGTGAGTGCTTCAACCTTTTTTCACTCCCCGGCCGCTAACCTGCGGCCGGTAGAGCTTCCCCCCGAGAACCATTGCACATGTCCGCTCAACCCCTATCCGCCATCGAGCTTGAGATAGCCCGGCGCTACGATCAGGAACACGCCCGCGTCTGTCTTCAGCCGCGATCGCGTGGCTTGGCCGGGCGGTTGACGTTCTGGCGTGACGAGCAACTGGTGCGCAACGCGCTAAAGGCTGCTGGCGAGCCGGGCCTGGTTCTCGATTTGGCTTGCGGTGTCGGGCGCTTCTGGCCGGTACTGGCCGAGCATGCCAACCGGGTGATTCTCGCGGCCGATCCGTCGCAGGACATACTCGATCATGCCCGCACCCACCATCCGCAGCACCTGCTGAAACGGGTCAAGACCTTTCAGAGTTCAGCGTTCACCATCGGCTTGTCGGCGAATGCGGTTGACTGCATTTTTTGCATGCAGCTGTTTCAACACCTCGCCTGCCCCGAGCATCGTTTGGCCATGCTTAAGGAGTTCCATCGGGTCAGTCGCGATACGGTGATTGTGGCGGTACGGGTCGATGCTCATTTCAAAGGCCGGCACACGGATGCACAGGGCGTTCCGGCCCGACCGTTGGCCAGCAAGGCCGACGTGGAAGCCGAGTTCAAGCGCGCAGGTTTGCGCTTGCTCAGTCATCAGGACTTCCTGCCCGGCTGTGCGCGGATGCGCGTCTACGTACTGCGTAAGGCCAGTTAGTCTCCGCTTGTCAGACATTTCTTGCTGTTTGGCAGGCATTTTCGCTAAAGCTCTTGTTCAGTGGATGCGCGGAAAACGCCGGGGGCGATATATACTGCGCGCCATTCTTCAAGGGAGAGCCGTGTGGCCATCGATATTCACTGGATTCGCGACAACGATAGCCTCGGTCAGTTTTGCGCCGAGTGGCAGCAGCTGCCATACGTTGCCCTCGACACCGAATTCATGCGGGTCGACACCTTTTATCCGATTGCAGGCCTGCTGCAGATCGGCGATGGCGTACGCGCTTACCTGATTGACCCGCTGAGCATCGATAACTGGCAGCCGCTGGCCGCGTTGCTGGAAAACCCGGCCGTGGTCAAAGTCGTCCATGCGTGCAGCGAAGACCTCGAAGTCCTGCTGCGCCTGACCGGCAGCCTGCCGGCGCCGTTGTTCGACACTCAGTTGGCCGCCGCTTACCTGAACCTGGGTTTCTCCATGGGCTATTCGCGGCTGGTGCAGGAAGTGCTGGGCATCGACCTGCCCAAGGGCGAGACCCGTTCCGACTGGCTGCAACGTCCGCTTTCCGACACCCAAATCAGCTACGCCGCTGAAGATGCTTTGCACTTGGCGGAAGTTTTCGTACAGCTTCGTCCGAAGCTGTCTGACGACAAGTACGCCTGGGTCCTGGAAGACGGCGCCGAGCTGGTGGCCAACCTGCGCCGCGAAGTTGATCCGTATGAGGTCTATCGCGAAGCCAAGCTGGCCTGGAAGCTTTCCCGTGCCCAGCTCGCCGTGTTGCGTGAACTGTGCGCCTGGCGCGAGCGCGAGGCCCGCGCCCGTGATCTGCCGCGCAACCGCATCGTCCGTGAGCATTCGCTGTGGCCGCTGGCGCGGACTCAGCCGGACAACCTCGGCGCGCTAGCGAAAATCGAAGACATGCACCCACGTACCGTGCGTCAGGACGGCGAATTTCTGCTTGATCTGATCAAGCGCTCTGGCAGTGTGTCGCCTGATCAATGGCCGCCTGCGGTGCCGGAGCCGTTGCCGATGGACGCCGCCACGCTGATCAAACAGCTGCGTGCGATCGGCCAGGCCGAAGCCGAACGCCTGAACATTGCGCCAGAGCTGATGCTGCGCAAGAAAACCCTGGAAGCGCTGCTCAAGAGCGGCTATCCCAACGGTCCTTACCAATTGCCTGATTCGCTGCGTGGCTGGCGCCGCGAATTGATGGGCCAGGCGCTGCTCGACAGCCTGGCCACCGCCGGAGAACAGCCTTGAAACGTATTTGCTCCATTTATCGAAGCCTGAAGAAAAACGAGATGTACCTCTATGTGCTCAAAAGCGATGCACTGGAGCGCGTCCCGGAAAGTCTGATGGCCGCCTTCGGCAAACCGCATCACGCCTTCGACCTGGTGCTGACCCCCGAGCGCAAATTGTCGCGCGAGGACATCACCGTGGTGCTGGAAAACCTTGAGAAGCAGGGTTACCACTTGCAAATGCCGCCGGCCGAAGACGAGTACATCGAACACTTGCCGGAAGAATTGCTGCGCCGCAACGATCCCATGTGACCGGCAGACAGGCTCTGTTCAGAGCCTTTATGAAACACTGGAATGATTTTGGCGATGGCCAGGACGATGGAGCGATACTCCGTCGGCGGCCGTCTGCACTGTTTTTGAAAGGTTTGAACCATGCGCGTTCTGATTGCTGAACACGACCACCCGGTGTACGCCCAGCTGTTGCGTCAAGCAGCGCCCGACCTGGAAGTGCTGACCAGCGGCGACTCCGCCGAACTGGCCAGCCAGGCCGCTGATTGTCCGATCTGGCTCGGTCAGCCGGACCTGCTGGCGACCTTGCTGCGTCAGGGCCACGAGCCCCAATGGCTGCAATCGACCTGGGCGGGCATTACGCCGCTGCTGGCCGACGGCTTGCCTCGGCACTATCGCCTGACTCGGGCGGTGGGGATTTTCGGTCAGGTCATGGCCGAATACGTGCTGACTTACATGCTCGGCCACGAACGCGAAGTGCTGCCGCGACTGGTCAGCCAGGTCGAGCGCAAGTGGGACAGTCGGCATGGCCAAAGCCTGGCCGGGCGCAAAGTGTTGATCGTCGGCACCGGTGACATCGGCCAGACCGTGGCGCAGTTCCTTGTGCCGTTTGGCGTCGAGTTGTACGGCATCGCCAGCGAAGCCCGCGAGCAGGTGCCGTTTGTCGAAGTCGGGTCGCTGGCTGATCTGCCGCGTCTGGTCGGTGAAGTCGATTACGTGATCAATCTGCTGCCCAATACACCGAACACCCATGACCTGTACGACGCGGCGCTGTTCAAGCAGTTCAAGGCGACCGGGTTGTTCATCAACGTCGGGCGCGGCGTGGCAGTGGTCGATGCGGACTTGGTGGAAGCTTTGAAAGAGGGGCATCTGGCCGGCGCCGTGATCGACGTCTGCCGTCAGGAGCCGCTGCCGCAACGTCATCCGTTCTGGACCGCTTGGGGCCTGCTGCTGACCGGCCACAGCTCGGCACCGACCTCGCCATCGATGATGGTGAATCTGTTTGTCGAGAACCTGCGGGCGTATCAGGCAGGTGAGGCATTGCGCGGGGAAGTGGATTTCAATCGCGGGTATTGAAATCACCCTATGAACCTGTGGGAGCCGAGCTTGCTCGCGATGAGGCCATCACATTCAACATCATCGTTGACTGTGAGACGGCCATCGCGAGCAAGCTCGGCTCCTACAGTAGATCTTCGGTGTGGCTTAGAGGGTGAAGTCGCCTTCGGCGGCCAACTCGCTCAGCGGACGACGCGGGCTTGGCTCTTCACGTGCTTGCAGGTAGTCCGCCAGCGTCGCCTTGTCGCCCAGTTTGCCCACCGCTACCGCCGCGTGCAGCGCATAACCCTCAGGAATGTTCAGCTCCTTACGGGTCAGCTCCTGGTCAAAACCGGCCATGCCGTGGGTGTGCCAGCCGCTGATGCTCGCTTGCAGCGCCAGATGGCCCCAGGCCGAACCGGTGTCGAAGGTGTGCCACAACGCCGGGGTTTCTTCGGTGGCGCCAGGCACCGCGAAGGTGGTTTTCGAGATCACGATCACCAGTGCCGAGGCGTGTTGCGCCCAGCCGCGGTTGAACTCATTCAGCAGGCCCAGGAAACGCTCCCAGTTCGGCGTGTCGCGACGCGCATACAGAAACCGCCAAGGCTGCGAGTTGTAGGCCGATGGCGCCCAGCGTGCGGCTTCGAAGAAGCTCAGCAGGGTTTCTTCGGAGATCGCTTCGCCGGTGAAGGCGCGGGGCGACCAGCGGTCGGTGAACTGAGGGTGGATGGCATAGTCGGCAACGCGTGGATTGGCACTCATCAAGAGATTCCTTGCTACGTTCGAAGGTGAGGGGCGACGCAAAACCCTACTGGGCGGCGCAATAACTGACAAGCTCGTTCTACCGGCAGTCGCCAACGCTTGGCCCACAAGGGCCTTGGCACTAGACTGGCGGCCTTTTCACCACCTGATGTTGATGCTTGAGCCATGGCCGCCACAGTCGAACCGTTCTGGATACGCAAAACCCTCGATCAACTCGATCAAGAGGAATGGGAATCGCTGTGCGACGGCTGTGGCCTGTGCTGCCTGCAAAAGCTCGAAGATGAAGACGACAACAGCGTCTATTACACGCGTATCGCCTGCAAACTGCTGGACCTGAAAACCTGTCAGTGCACCGATTACCCGAACCGCCGCGATTTCGTCCCCGACTGCATCCAGCTCACACCGGGCAAGGCTGACGAATTCAAATGGTTGCCGCCGACCTGTGGCTATCGACTGGTCAGCGAAGGCAAGGACCTGCCGCTCTGGCATCACTTGGTGTGCGGTGATCGCGATGCGGTGCACCACGAACGTATTTCCCAGTCCGGGCGCATGCTCGCCGAAGGCAGCGTGGCCGAAGACGATTGGGAAGACCATCTGATTTTTCGGGCGGGTTAAACGCCAAGCGTATTAACGTTTCACGAAGGAGTGTGTATGGCTGTGGGATTGCGGCTGGCGTTGACTCTTGGACTATTAGTCCTGGGTTCGCCCGCGTGGGCAGCGAAGAAGGTTGATCTGGATTACCACGTGCGCCTGTTGCCGCAAAGCGATCAAGCTGAAGTGCGCCTGACTCTGGCTCAGGGTTCGGCGGTACGCAGTCTGGATTTCGACCTGGGCGATGGCAGTCACTACAGCGACTTCAAGGCCGACGGCCAATGGCAGCTCACGCCGGGCAAGCAGGCCCGTGGTATCTGGCGTCCGGCCGCCGACAAGGCCAGCCTGACCTACCGCGTACGCATCAGCCACGGACGCAAGAGCGGCAGCTTCGATACGCGCATGACCCCGACCTGGGCGCTGCTGCGCGGCGACGATCTGGTGCCGGCAGCCAAACTCGATCAGCAGGATGGCATCGAGCTGGTTTCACGCCTTGAATTCGAATTGCCCACCGGCTGGAAAAGCGTTGAAACCGCCTGGCCGCGTATCGGCAAGAACAAATTCCGGGTCGATAACGTTTCTCGCTTGTTCGACCGGCCCACGGGCTGGATGCTCGCCGGACACCTCGGCAGCCGTCGCACGCGGCTTGGGGAAACCGAAGTCACCGTCGCCTCGCCTCAGGGCCAGGGCATGCGCCGCATGGATGTGCTGACACTGCTGACTTTTGTCTGGCCGCAAGTGCAGGCGGTGTACCCCCGACATCCCGTCAAACTGCTGATCGTCGGCGCCAACGACCCGATGTGGCGCGGCAGCCTGGGCGCGCGCGAATCGATCTATCTGAACACGCGTCTGCCGCTGGTCAGCGAAAGCGGCAGCAGTGCGCTGGTGCGGGAGTTGGCGCAGGTGTTCGGACGGATCAACGACCAGCAGCGCAGTGACTGGATCAGCGAAGGGTTTGCCGAGTATTACGCCATCGAGCTGGTGCGCCGCGCTGGCGGCATGAGCGATGAGCGGTATGAGAGTTTGCAGAAGAAGTTGGCCAAGGACAGCCAGAACGTCACGACCTTGCGCGCCGAGCAGGTCAGCCCGGCGCAGGTGTCGAAAGCGGTCGTGTTATTGCAGGAACTGGATCGCGAGATTCGCCTGAAGACCCGCAACAAGCGTTCGCTGGATGAAGTGTTGCGCGGGGCGATGCATCTGGAGAGCGTGGATACCAAGGAATTTGTTCAGCTCGCCGAAAGCATCATCGGTGAATCTTCCCAAGTCCTCGATACCGGGTTGCTTCAGTAATACCGCCTTCGCGAGCAAGTCGAATCGTCGCACCGCCGCTCCCACATTAGATCTCTGTCGTACACATAACCAGTGTCCACTGACGATCAAATGTGGGAGCGGGCTTGCTCGCGAAGAGGCCCTAAGCCTCATCGAATTTCCTGGATCAAACCCCGGTTTTAGGCGACTTCAACGAATCATTACCGGTCACCGTAGCGGTATTGGTCGCCGCTTCAGCATTCGCCTTCAACCGGTTCAACTCTTCCCCCGCCCGCTGAATCTTCGCCCTTACGTTGTTCATGTCCTGACGGCTTTTCTCCAGCAGGCTTTTCGCCGAACTGTGCCCGGTAATGCCACGCGCCAGGGCCACACCGCCGATCGCCACTTGAATCAACCCGAACACCCCACCGCGACGCAGGCCCTTGCCGACCATCACCACGCCGCCGGCCAGGGAACCGATGCGTTCCCAACCCTGCACGTTCTGCTCAGTGTGAGTCTGGAACGGGGTGGATTCGATGCGTTCTACGCGTTTGAGTTCGCTCATGATCTGTCTCCTGGCTGGAATGGCTTTCAAGAATAGATAATTAAGCTGACTGCCGAGGCGGGCGGCTTGTTCCATCGGATGTGCGGTGAATCAGCGAAATTTCGCCCCGGAGCGGGTGTTGAGTCCCTTGGACATGCGGTCGTAGAGCACGACGTTGACGGTGGCCGCCAGGTTCATGCAACCGGTGGTCGGGATGTAGACCACGTCTTCGCACCAGTCACGAATCTCTTTATCCAGCGAACCGTCTTCCGGGCCGAAGATGTACAGCGCGCGGTCCGGGTGTGTGTATTCCGGCAGCGAACGGGCGCCGTCCACCAGTTCCACAGCAACCGGCACGCAGCCCAGCGGCAGGATTTTTTTCAGGTCGTCGATGCCGATCAGCGGAATGTCGTAGTGAACGCGCTTGGTGTCGGTGACGAAGTCGGCGGCGCGTTCATAACGCTTGCCGGTGTAGAACACGGACGCCACGCCATAGCAGCCAGCGGCGCGCATCACCGAACCGACGTTCTCCGGTGATTTGGGGTTATACAAACCAATGCAGCTGTACCGTTTATCTGCCACGAGCGGGTGCCTTCGGGGAAAAAACGGCGATTATACGGGGATTGGGGGAGGGGTGTTCGGTTTGAGATTGGTGGTGTTTGGTCGGCCGTCTTCGCGAGCAAGCCCGCTCCCACATTCGATCTCAGGTGAACACACTACTGGCGTACGCCACAGATCAATGTGGGAGCGGGCTTGCTCGCGAAGGGGCCGGTCGAGGCGCTGAAGATATTACTCGTCTTTCTTCATCAGGCCGGCCAACGCGGCAAACGGGTTATGCGTGGCCTTGGCGATTTTCGGCGAGCTCAGCGAGCCTTCACCGAAATACTGTTGATCGGTGTACCGCGAGTGTTCGTTGTCGTGGCAATACAGGCACAACAATTCCCAGTTCGAGCCGTCCTGAGGGTTGTTGTCGTGGTTGTGGTCGCGGTGGTGCACGGTCAGTTCGCTCAGGCGCTTGCCGGAAAACTCACGGGCGCAGCGGCCGCACACGTGCGGGTACATTTTCAGGGCCTTGTCGCGGTAACCCATTTCCTTGTCGCGCTGGTTATCGGCAAGGATGCGATCCAGTTTCGACGTGTTGGTTGGAGGTGTTGACGAACTCATGGGTTCACCTTTGTAAAAAGACTAATGACGGTATTAATCGCAGTTTAGCTCAGCCCTTGAGCTTCTCGGCAATCCAGATGGTGTGGCGGGTACCTTTGTTGCCGTGGGCGAAGACCTGGACTTCCTCGGCCTTGAAGCCGGCTTTCTTCAGTTTGTCGGAAAACTGTCGGTCAGCGCTCGCGGACCAGACGGCCAGCACGCCTTTGGGCCGCAGGGCCTTGGCGCAGGCACTCAGGCCGCCAGCGGAGTAGAGCCAGCTGTTGGCCTTCTGGGTCAGGCCTTCGGGGCCGTTGTCGACGTCGAGCATGATTGCGTCGAAACCTTGCGGCTCGGCTTGCAGGACTTTGGCCACGTCTTCCATGCGAATGACGGTGCGCGGGTCCAGCAGCGGGTTCCCGGCTTTCTCGCCCAGCGGCCCACGGTTCCACTCCACCACGCCCGGCACCAGTTCGGCGACCACTACTTCAGCGGTCTTGCCCAGATGCTTGAGGGCCGAGGCGAGGGTGAAGCCCATGCCCAGGCCGCCGATCAGCACGCGCGAATTTGGCCGGCCGGCCACTTTACGGCACGGGATCTCCGCCAGAGCGTCTTCCGAGCCGTGCATGCGGGTGTTCATCAGTTGCCCGCCGTCGCCACCCTGGATCTTGATGACGAAATCCTCGCCGTATTCGAACAGGCACAAGGCACCGCCATTTTCAGGAATTGGAGTGGTGTCGAGCAGAACGAAACGTTTCATGGGGCTCACTTGAGGAGAAATTGGCATAAGAGGAGGAAGGCAAACACGCGCAGTTGGGAGTAGCCTGCAAAAAGACAACAAGGCCAACGGAGCCATTGATGAAGCGCACCATTCTAACGGTCATTGCCTTGGCCGCGCTCTCGATAACTGCAGTGCAGGCCCAGCAGTTGCAAACCATTCCGACCAGCCCTGCGCCGCTGCCCGGTTCGCCCGGCACCGCGACCCCGGCGCCGTACCCGAAAATTACCCCGACCACCTTGCCCAAGGCCGGAACTGGCAGTGGCGGCCCACCGCTGGTGCCGATCGAGATGCCCAGTCCTCCGACCAAGGATCAACCGTTGCCGGGCCTTGAGCCAAACAGCACGAAGATTAAGTCGCCCGGCGGTTAAACCTGCTGCGAGAGCAGTTGCCCATCGGCCATGCGCAAGCGTTTGGAGAGGGAGACGGCGAGGGCGCGGATGATTTTGGCGGCGATTTTCGGCGCATCGTTGAGCATCTTTTCCAGCGAGTCCTTGCCCAGATTGAGTAACTGGCAATTGCTCGCGGCCACGCAACTGGCCGAGCGGCGTTCGCCGTCGAGTACGGCCATTTCGCCGAACGCCCGACCGCTGCGCAACGTTGCCATGGTCACCAGGTGCCCGTCGCTGTTGGTTTTCTGCACCGCCACCTGGCCGGTGTGGATGATGCACATGAAGCTGCCGGCATCACCCTCATGGAAAATCTCTTCGCCCTGAGCAATGGTGCTGATGCTGAAGTAGCCCGAGGCCGTGGCGAAGTCCGCCGGCAGCAATTGATCGAACAGGCCACAGTCCATCAGCCAGTCGCGAATTTCGTTGTTCAGTAAGGTCGGTTCTGACATGTCGTCACGGTCTTTTTCTTGTGTCTGTTGCTGTTCCGGTTTTTTGGGTCAATCACAAATCCCTTGTGGGAGCGGGCTTGCTCGCGAAGGCGGTGTGTCAGACAACATTGATGTTGAATGTGATGGCCTCTTCGCGAGCAAGCCCGCTCCCACAGGGTGTATGTGTCGTACCGGGCCCGGTGTTCGGTGTTAAGACCGACACGCCGGGCCAAGTTCCTCAGGCGATGCCCAAAACCTTGAAAACAAATGCGTATTCGAGTGCTACGTCACGTAATCCCTGATAACGACCGCTCATCCCGCCATGCCCGGCACCCAATTCGGTCTTGAGCAGCAGAGGATTGGTGTCGGTTTTGGTCGCGCGTAATTTCGCCACCCACTTGGCCGCTTCCCAGTACTGCACGCGACTGTCGTTGTAGCCGGCGATCACCAGGGTCGCCGGATAGGCTTGCGCGGTGACGTTTTCGTACGGGGCATAGGCCTTGATCCGATCATAGACGTCCGGTTCTTCAGGATTGCCCCACTCGTCGTATTCGGTGACGGTCAACGGCAGATCCGGGTCGAGCATGGTGTTCAGCACGTCGACGAACGGCACTTCGGCAATCGCAGCAGCAAACAACTCCGGTCGCTGATTGAGCACCGCGCCGATCAACAGACCACCGGCGCTGCCGCCGCTGATCGCCAGTTGCTGTGAAGTAGTGAAGCCATTGGCGATCAGGTGTTCGGCGCAGGCGATGAAGTCACTGAAGGTGTTGTGTTTGTGTTCCTGCTTGCCAGCGCGATACCAGGCCTCGCCCAGTTCACCGCCGCCACGCACGTGAGCGATGGCGAACGCCACGCCACGATCCAGCAGACTCAAACGAGCGTGGGAGAACCACGGGTCGAGGCTTTCACCATAGGCGCCATAACCGTACAGATAAAGCGGCGTCGGCTTACCGAGGGCTTCGCGTTTGACGACGAGGCTGATCGGCACTTTCGTACCGTCCGGTGCCGTCGCCCACAGGCGCTGACTGACGTAGGCATCGGCGTCGAACGGGCCGAGCACCGGGGTTTCCTTGAGGACTTTCTGCTCGCCGCTGCCCAATACCAGTTGGCGGATTTGCGCCGGACGGTTCAGCGCTTCGTAGCGCAGACGGATCCTGTCGCTGACGAATTCCAGGCTGTTCTGCACGTGCAGGCTGTAGGCCGCATCCGGCAATTGCACGCGGTAGCTCGGCAGGTCTTGCGGATGAACTTCGATGATCGGCAATCCACCCTCACGCAGGCTCAGGGTCATGGCTCCGGCATTCAGGCTCATGCCTTCGATCATCACCGTGTCGCTGTGCGGGATCAGGTTCTGCCAGTCGGCCTCGGTCGGCGCCACGCCGGTGTCTACGGCGTGGTACAGGGCAAAGTTGATGCCGTCGCGATTGGTGCGAATGAACCAGGTCCATTGACCGTCGAGCGCGCCGTGGTCGACGTCGTACTCATGGTCTTCAACCCTCGGTGCGATGCAGGTAAACGCCTGCTGCGGCTGGAACGCGTCGAGTACCCAGACTTCGCTGGTGGTTTTGCTGCCCAGGGACAGCAGCAATTGCTGCTCGGAACTGGAGCGATAGCAATGCATGAAGAATCGACCGTCCGGCTCATGGAACACTTCTTCAGCCGCCGTACCGTCCAGCCGATAGCGGAACAGTTTGTGCGGGCGATGGGTGTCGTCCAGCTCACCGAAGAACAGCGTCAGGCTGTCATTGGCCCAGGTCATGCTGCCGTCGCAATCCTGGAATTCCAGTTCACTGACACGGCCGTTGGATAATTCCTTCACGAACAGCGTGAAAATCTCATCGCCCGTGGCGTCGATGCTGTAGGCCAGACGCTGGTGGTCCGGGCTGATGCTGAAGGCGCCCAGGGAAAAGAAGCCACCTTTGGCCAGTTCATTTGGGTCCAGCAGCAGCTGTTCCTGGCTTTCGTCGAGTTGCAGGCTGTCATCGGCAGGGCGCGGGCAGCGGTAGTGACGGGCATATTCATCACCGGCCGTGGTGCGCGTGTAATACAGGTAAGGGCCCCAAGGGGAGGGCAAGGACAGGTCGGTTTCGAGAATCCGGGCCTTGATCTCTTCGAACAGGGTTTCACGCAACCCGGCCTGATCGGCGGTTTGCGCCTCTTGGTAGCGGTTTTCCGCTTTCAGGTAGTCGAGCACCGCGTCGGTGTCGCGCTCCTGCAGCCAGGCATACGGGTCGTCGCCTTCGGCCTTGCGGGCAATGGGAGCGTCGGAAACGTTGACGGAAAGGGGCATGAAGGACTCTCGAGCAATGTACAGAATAAGGGCTTCGCAACTTGTGGGAGCGGGCTTGCTCGCGAAGAGGCCAGCACGTTCAACATCTCGGTTGACTGACCCACCGCTTTCGCGAGCAAGCCCGCTCCCACAGGGGTTGCGCTTTACAGACTGGTATTGGGGCAGCCTGACGTGCGAAAAGTCGTTACTATAAGCGCCTCTTTGCCTGCCTTGCCATGGACACCATGACCGAGAACGACTATCTGATCGCTTGGGGCCTCTACGCCTTCGCCGCTTTGGGCTGCCTGTTGGTGTGGATGCGTATCACCCGCTGGATGTGGCGCTGGCTGCGTGAGCCGCTGCGGCTATTGGTTGCTGTGTTGCTGTTCAGCCCGACCATCATTGATCCGGTGAAGGAAAAGGTCGCTCCGGCCATCGCCATCACGGCCCTCGATCTGCTGTTCAAGGTCGGCAACAACGCCTGGCGGGCGGTGTCCGACCTGTTCATGTACGGCATGATCGCCTTCGGCATTTACCTGGTATTCGTGGCGATCCGGTTCCCTATCGAACGGGCGTCCAACGCTCGCAAGGAACAGGTTGCCGCTACCAAGGCTGCGGCCCGGGCCGATGAAGCTGAAGAGGAACATCCTTTCGGCGGTGCGGGTGATGATCGTTACGGTCGCCCACCGGTGCCGAGCAACCCTCAGCGATTGCGGGTCGAACCGCGTCTGTAACCTTGCCCCTGCCTTTCAGCGAGAATCCGAGCATGTGTGAGTTATTGGGCATGAGCGCCAATGTGCCGACCGATATCGTGTTCAGCTTCACCGGGCTGATGCAGCGCGGCGGCCGCACCGGTCCGCACCGTGACGGCTGGGGCATTGCCTTTTACGAGGGCCGTGGCCTGCGCCTGTTTCAGGACCCGGCGGCGAGCTGTGAGTCCGAAGTCGCGAATCTGGTGCAACGCTATCCGATCAAGAGCGAAGTGGTGATCGGGCACATCCGTCAGGCCAATGTCGGCAAGGTCTGCCTGTCCAATACCCATCCGTTTGTGCGCGAGCTGTGGGGGCGTAACTGGTGTTTCGCCCACAATGGCCAGCTCGCGGAGTTTCAACCGATCAAGAGTTTTTACCGCCCGGTCGGCGATACCGACAGCGAAGCGGCGTTCTGCGATTTGCTCAACCGCGTGCGCGCCGCGTTCCCGGAGCCGGTAGAGGTCGAAGAACTGCTGCCAGATCTGGTGGCCGCCTGCGCCGAGTACCGCAGCAAAGGCGTGTTCAACTGCCTGCTCAGCGATGGCGATTGGTTGTTCTGTTATTGCTCGACCAAACTGGCGCAAATCACTCGTCGTGCACCCTTTGGCCCGGCGCGCTTGAAGGACGTCGATGTGATCGTCGATTTCCAGGCCGAAACCACACCCAACGACGTGGTCACGGTGATCGCCACCGAACCCTTGACCGAAAACGAAACCTGGACCCGCTACGAACCGGGCCAATGGAGCCTCTGGCGACGCGGTGAATGCGTCAGCCAGGGCAAGACCGAATAAGGATTTCCCTTCATGTTGCTCAGTTATCTACGGCTGGTGTTGTTCGCGGCGGGCCTGTTGATCGGTGTCCAGGTGCCAGGGTTCATCAGCGATTATGCCAAACGGGTCGAAGCGCATCTGATTGAGGCGCAGACCGGTCTGAGCGGTTTTCAGGGCACGGCGATTCAGTTCTTCAAGGGTGACATGCTGGCGTTGGTGGCCCATTACCGCGCCAGCGAAGACCCGATCTTTCGCAGCGATGCCGACAGCCTGAGCACCTTGCTGACCCGTCAACTGGCCCTCGATAAACAGTTCCAGGCCATGCAGGGCCCGTGGTACATCCGCTTCCTGCAGGTTGCACTGGCGGCTGATCCGGATATTCGCAAGGAAACCTGGAATGGCTACAGCTACCAGATCCTGCTGACGCCGGAAGCGATGATCTGGGGCATGAGCGGGGCGTTGCTGTTGTCGTTCGGCATTGAATGCCTGTTCCGTCTGATCGACTGGGTGGTGCTGGGCGGCAAACGCCTGCGCCAGAGCCGGCCGATCGAAGATCGGGATGTGCGCGGCCTCTAAGCCTGTAGCCGGTTTGCCGGCGATTGCTGCGACACGGTATGTCTGGCAGTTCGCATCGCTGGCAAGCCGGCTCCTGTTTTTACCAGTCGACCGAGTAGCTCATGCTCAATGTCCGACCTTCGGCATTGGCGTACGGCGCTCTGGCATTGGCCTGGGTGAACAGGTTCTGGTAGGTGCGGTTGGTCAGGTTGTACACCCCGCCTTCAAGACGACCGACCGGCAGTTGTACGGAGCCGAGCAGGTCCACCAGCGTATAGCCTTCGATGTCGCGTCCGTTATTGTCCTTGGCGGCGGCGTTGTAACTGGACAAATGCATGCCTTGCAGACGCAGGGTGTAGTCGTCTTCGGTATAGCCGACGAACAGCGTGGTCTTGGCCGGTGAGATACGCGTGGCCGGCAGATCTATCCATTTGCCATTCTGCTCGGTCTCGCCTTTGGCCCAGGCGTAAGTGCCACCCACCGACCATTGATCGGTCACGCGGTAGGTCAGGTTGTTTTCGATGCCGCGAACGCGTTCTTTCTGGTTGATCAGGCGCAATACCCGATCAGTCGCATCGTAGAACTGGGTCACGTCCGAGGTGTTTTCATACACGGTGACGTCGGCCTGCCACTGGTCCCAGTCACCGCGCCAGCCCAGCTCATAGCTGTCGACCTTGATGGCCTGGGCGTTGAGACTCTGAATGTCGAAAGTGCTGCTGACGTCACGCATGAAGCGCTGGATATCCGGCAGCGAAAACCCCTGGCTGTAATTGGCGAAGACGTCCTGGTTTTCACTCAGGTGGTAGACCGCCCCCAGGTTATACAGCGTGGCATCGTATTTGAGAGTGTCGCCGGGCAGCGTTGCGCGTACGCCGGTCTGGACGATCTGACCATAAGCGATGCTGTCGGAGACGTCGCTTTCGATCCATTCACGGCGCACACCGCCACGCAAGGTCCAGTCACCGATGTCCCAGGACATCTGCCCGAACAGCGATTTGGTGGTGGTTTCGATGTCCGGGCCCAGCTCGTAGGTGGTGCCGGTCTTGGTGTAGGTCAGGCCCTTGAGCGTGTATTGATCACCTCGTTGGCGGGAGCGCTCATGATCATAGTCGGCGCCCCAGACCAGGTTACCCGTGGCGCTGCCGATGGCCGGCAGCGGCGTGTCGATGGCCGCGCGCAGGCCGTAGACATCCTGCACGCTGTTGTTGTCGGAGATCCCGGCCTTGCCCCGCGACAGGTCCGGGAAGAACAGTGCATCGGCGCGACGCCAGTAGCTTTCCAGTTGCAGGCCCTGACCGTAGAAGTCCTTGTCGGTGTAATTGAGGTTGACCGACTGGTTATGGGTATAGGGTTGGTCGTCGAGTTTCAGCCCTTTGACTGCCACGGCTTGCTGCCGGTTTGTCGGGTCTTTGGTGTAGCCAGTGTCCTGTTGATCCTTGTAGTCCTGCAGCGACAGGCTGAGTTTTTTGTCGGCATCCAGTTCGTAACCGAAACGACCTTGCAGGTCATAGGTTTCGGTGTCCATGTTGCTGCCCTGGGAGGTGTCCTGAGGGATGCGGTTGCCGTTGCCATCGTACTGATCGTTGCGCTGGGTCAGGTCGGCGGAGACGTACCAGTCCAGGGCATCCTTGCGCCCGGTCGCACTCTGAAAGGCTTCGTAGGCGAAGCCTTTGCGGTTGAGGTTGTTGCCGCTGGTCAGGCCCAGTTTGCTGCTGTAGGCAATGTCCTGGCCCTGATTGCGCTTGGTGATGATGTTGATGATGCCGCCTGAAGCGCCGGCACCGTAGATGCTGCTGGCGCCGGAGATCACTTCGATGCGTTCGATGCTGGCCGGGGCGATGCTGTTGAGCTGGCGGAAGTTGTCGCGCGTGGCGTTCTGCGATACGCCGTCGATCAACACCAGCATGTTGCGTCCGCGCAGGGTCTGACCGAAGTTGCTCATCCCGCCACTCGACGGCGCAAGGCCGGGGACCAATTGCCCGAGGATGTCGGCGACCCGGCGACCCGCGCCGCTTTGCTCACGGATCTGCTGTTCGTCGATCAGCTGGACCGAACCTGGAATCGAGGCGATGGTCGCTTCGCTGCGAGTAGCGGAGACGACGGTGGCTTGCAGGTTCAAGGTGCCGGGCTGCTGCTCGGTATCCTCGGCCCAGGTCTGGGCGCTGAAGGTACTGAGCAGCGAGATCAGCAGGGAGAGTTTGGTTCGGGTCATGACGTGGTCTTTTTTAGTTGTGGTAAGTGTGTGGCGATAAGGGCGAGCGGTCAGGCGCGGAGTTGAACGACCGCACCCAGCGGATACCGTGACACCGAGCAGAGCGCCAGCCTTTGCCGCGCTGTTGCCGAGGCCGAGCGCGAAGCCCTGCCGGGTTATGGAAATGGTGTTGGCAATCAGTGCATAGGCGACGGGCACAGGGTGTCGTTGCTGAAGCTGTCATCCAGTTCCAGGGCCAGACGTTCCAGTACCTGCGGTGAGGCTGGCGGGTTGAGCTGAGTGCTGAGGTGAGCGAGCAATCCGCTGGGCAGCTGGATTTTGTGGGGCAGTCTGTCGGGGGTGTGCAGGACGATGCTTCGTTGGAAACAGCGCTGGGCGGCGGGCTCCAGCGTATTGCTTAAATGATCGAGGATGATGCGGTGGGACTGGATCGCCTCAGTGCCGAGGGCATCGCTCCAGTGAGTGAGCAATTGCTGCTGTTTTTGCGTGTAGGCGCGCATCAAGTCCGAATCCTTCTGGACGGTTGGTTAGCTGAAAGCGCGCAGAGAATACCGCCCTGAAAAAATAATGCAAATGATAGTAGTTCATATTTAAAGCTTGGGGAGTGTCCTTCAGATCCCTGCCATGGGTTTGCTCAAAACGATGTAGTGCTCGCCCACTTTCTGCGCATAGCGCTCCACGACTTGCTGACACAACGCCACGATTTCTTCGACCCACTCCACGCCAACCCGCCACGACACCACCACCTGCAAATTCGGTGGCCGCTGATCGATGGCCAGCAAGGTCAATTCCCCTCGCGCCAGTTCCTCAGCTACCAGCACCGGCGGCAGCGCGCCAATACCGAAACCGTCCCGCAGCAACCGGGTGATCGCCGATACCGAGTTCACGCAGTTCAACCGTGGCGTCATGATGCCGTTGGCCTGCATCAGGGCGAGAATCTCCTGATGCGGATGGGAGTTTTTCGAATAGGTAATGATCCGTTCCCGCGCCAGGTCAGCAATGCCTGAATACTCGCGGTTGTAGATCGAATTAGTAGCAACAATCCAGCCCATCGGGTGACTGGCCAGCTCAAGACTGCGCACACTTTCCTGACGCAACAGGTCGGTTTGCAGGATCAGATCGAGAAAGCCTTTTTGCAGCTGATCGCAGAGGTTGAGCGCGGTATCGGCCACTAACTCTATTTCCACCAGCGGATAGTGATCCATCATTTGCGCCACCAACGGGCTCAACCAGGTATGGATGACCGTGTCCATCACGCCAATGCGAACCCGCCCGACCTTGCTCGAACGGGTTTCGATCGACTGCTTGAGCGCTTGCATGGTGTCCATCATTTGCTCGGCGTACTCGAGCACTTTCAAGCCTTCGGGCGTCAGGCTCACGCCACGTGAATCGCGCAGGAACAGCTTCACCCCGAGCTCGCCTTCGAGCACCGCAATGCGGCTGGAAATCGACGCCTGGGTGGTGAAGAGCTTGTCTGCCGTCAGGCGAAAACTCTTGAGTCGGGCGACCCAGACAAAGGTCTCGAGAAACTTCAGGTTCATAGGGACAATTTTTTCTTATGTCTAGAGCGGGTTTTTATTAGTTGGACGTAACAGGGCCGGCAGCCCAAAAATCAGGCCATCCGGTTCCCACGATAGGCGTCGTCGGGTCTCAGAACAATACCAATAAAAATTAGCGCGGAGATTTGCCATGAGTGCGCCCGACACGCTCGACATCCCCAAAGCCACGGTTCGTCCAGGACCTTTCGACTGGTACCGCAACATCAATCAACAGGAACGTCGCACCTTCTGGAGCTGCAAGATCGGCTATGGCCTGGACGGCATGGACACGCAGATGCTCAGCTTCGTGGTGCCGACCCTGATTGCGATGTGGGGCATCACCACCGGCGAGGCCGGGCTGATTCACACCAGCACCTTGATCGCCTCGGCCATCGGCGGTTGGGTGGCGGGGATTCTGTCCGACCGCATCGGTCGCGTACGCACTCTGCAACTGACCGTTCTGTGGTTCGCTTTCTTCACCTTCCTCTGCGGCTTCGCCCAAAACTACGAACAACTGCTGATCAGCCGCACGCTGATGGGCTTCGGTTTCGGTGGCGAATGGACCGCCGGCGCAGTGCTGATGGGTGAAGTGATTCGCGCCAAGGACCGCGGCAAGGCAGTTGGCATGGTGCAATCCGGCTGGGCATTGGGTTGGGGAATGACGGCGATCTTGTATGCGCTGCTGTTCTCGGTACTGCCGCCGGAAGACGCCTGGCGCGCTCTGTTCCTCCTTGGCATCGTGCCGGCGATCTTTGTGATCTTCGTCCGCCGACTGGTAAAAGACCCGGAAATCTATCGCGAAGCCAAGGCTAAGGAAAAACCCAGCAACCCGGCAAAATTCTACGAGATATTTGCCCCCGGCATCCTTTTCACCACGATTCGCGCTTCGGTGCTGACCACCGGTGCTCTGGGCGGTTACTACGCGATCACTTCCTGGTTGCCGACCTTTCTGAAGAACGAACGCGGTTTGAGCGTACTCGGTACGGGCGGTTATCTGGCGATGGTGATCGTCGGTTCCTACGTCGGTTACGTTATCAGCGCGTATTTGACTGACATCCTCGGGCGTAAAAAGAACTTCATTCTGTTCGCGGTCGGCTCGTTCACCATCGTTCTGCTCTACACCCAATTGCAGGTCAGCAATGGCGTGATGCTCTGGCTGGGCTTTCCTCTGGGCTTCTTCGCCTCGGGGATTTTCAGTGGCATGGGCTCGTTTTTGACCGAGCTGTTTCCAACGCGGATTCGCGGTTCGGGTCAGGGCTTTTGCTACAACATCGGCCGGGCGCTGGCGGCGTTGTTCCCACTGTTGATCGGCTTGATGAGCCAGAAAGTGCCATTGAGTGTGGGAATCGGTGCTTTTGCGGCGGTGTCCTACGGGGTGGTAATCCTTGCGGCCCTGAGCCTGCCGGAAACCCGTGGCAAGCAACTCGAAGCCCAATAACTTAATGCCCAGCAACTGATAATCTGCGGGCCTGCCGTTACAAAAAGTGTCCCGCACTAAAAAGAATAAAGCTGAAAGGAGTGTTCACCGTGAGCCGCCTGCTATTGAACTGCGACATCGGCGAGAGTTTCGGCAACTGGACCATGGGTCTGGACGCCGAGGTCATGCCCTTCATCGATTGCGCCAACATCGCCTGCGGTTTTCATGCCGGCGACCCGAGCATCATGCGCAAGACCGTCAGCCTGGCCTTGAGCAACGGGGTTCAGATCGGTGCTCATCCGGCGTATCAGGATCTGGTCGGCTTCGGCCGCCGTTCCATGGCCTACACCGCCCAGGAACTTCAGGACATTGTGCATTACCAGATCGGTGCCCTCGACGGCATTTGCCGGGCTCAGGGCGGGCGGGTGAGTTACGTCAAGCCACACGGCGCGATGTACAACGACATGATGGCCAACCCGGCGCAATTGCGCGCCGTGCTTCAGGCCGTGGCGTCCTATGATCGCCAGTTACCGCTGATGTTGATGGCCACTCGCGACAACAGCGCAGCCCAGCAATTGGGCGATGAATACGGCGTGACCCTGTGGTTCGAAGCCTTCGCCGATCGCGCTTACGACAGCGCGGGAATGCTGGTCTCACGGCAACTGCCAGGCGCGGTGCATCACGATCCCGAAACGATCATCGAACAGGCGCTGACCATTGCCCGCGGCGGCAACCTCACTGCCAGCGATGGCAGTGCCTTGCACCTGCAAGCCAACACCCTTTGCGTACACGGCGACAATGCCAGTTCGGTAGCCGCCGTGCGGCGTATTCGCGAAGCACTTGATCAGCAGAGCGCGCCATGAAATTGCGGGTAGAAGTGGTGGCGCTGGATTGCCTGATGGTGCGCCTGTTCGATGAGATTGCCGAAGCGAACATGCCGTGGATGCTCGCAGCCAGTGAAAGTCTGCGTGCTGCGTTCGCCGGGCATCTGATCGATCTGGTGCCGTCCTATACGACGTTGATGGTGCATTACGATCTGACCGCGTTGAGTCCGGCCCAGGCTCGGGAGCTGATCGCCGAGGCCTTGATCGATCTGTCGCCCAACGCCTGCACCCGCGGCAAATGTCATGTGCTGCCAGTCTGGTATGACTTGAGCGTTGGCCCGGAGTTGAACCTGTTGTCCCAGCTCAGCGGATTGGCCGTGGATGAAGTGATTCGTCGCCACAGCGAGCGCGAATATCAGGTGTTCGCCCTGGGTTTTGCGCCAGGTTTCGCCTTCATGGGGCTGGTGGAAGAAGCGCTGGCCGCGCCGCGTCTGAACACTCCGCGTAAAAAAGTGGCTGCGGGAAGCGTCGGCATCGCCGAACGCCAAACCGCCGCTTACCCGGTGGTGTCCCCCGGTGGCTGGAATCTGATCGGCCGCACCCCGGCCAAATTGTTCGACCGCGAACGCGACGGCTACAGCCTGATGCAACCAGGCGACACGGTGCGCTTCGAAGCCGTCAGCCATGCCGAATTCATCAATCTGGGCGGTGACGACACGCCGTTGGAGGCGCAGGTATGAGCCGTCTATTAATAGAAGCGAGTACGCCGCTGTGTTTGTTGCAGGATGCTGGCCGTTTTGGCGTGCGGCATCTGGGCGTGACCCAGGGTGGGGCGGCGGATTGGCGATCGATGTCGTGGGCTAATTGGTTGCTGGGCAATGGCCTGGATGCACCGGTGATTGAAATCACCCTCGGCGGGTTCGCCGTCGTTGCCGAAGAGGATTGCGTGCTGGCGTTGGCCGGGGCAGATCTTGGGGCGCAGGTGGATGGCGAGGCGTTGGCGCCGTGGCGCAGTTTCAGGCTGAACAAAGGCCAGCAGTTGCAATTCACTCAACCGCTGCTTGGGGCTCGGGCATATTTGGCAGCCCCGGGCGGATTTGATGCGCCAAAGGTGTTGGGCAGTAGCGCAACGGTGGTCCGTGAGGAACTCGGCGGGCTGGATGGCATGGGCCGGGCGTTGGCCAAAGATGCGCAGTTGAGCTACTCGGGGAGTTCACTGCTCCTGCTGCGGGAATTGGCGCGCGAACAGGTGCCGGATTTCAAACTCAACGCGCCGCTGGACCTGGTGCTCGGTGCCCAGATCGGCGAGTTCAGTGGACAGAGTTTGTTTGATGCGTTCAACAGCGTCTGGACCCTCGACAGCCGTGCCGACCGAATGGGCATCCGCTTGCTGGGAACGGCGTTGCAGTATCAGGGTAAGCCGATGATTTCCGAAGGCATCCCGCTGGGTGCGGTTCAGGTGCCGCCGGACGGGCAGCCGATTGTGTTGCTCAATGATCGGCAGACCATCGGTGGCTATCCGCGATTGGGGGCGTTGACGCCGTTGGCGTTGGCGCGACTGGCGCAGTGTTTGCCGGGGGTAACGGTGCGATTGAAACCGGTGGTGCAGGATGTCGCGCATCGGGAACAAATCGAGTATCTACGCCGGTTTTTAGAGCGCTAACAGCATCGCGGGCAAGCCTTGCTCCTACAGGGTTAATGCATGACGCACGAACACCGAAACCTGTAGGAGCAAGGCTTGCCCGCGATAGCGTCAGGACAGACGACGAAGATTACTTGGAGAGAAACCGCATCCCTTCTTCCAACCCCCGCAACGTCAGCGGGTACATCTGGTCGTTAATCAAGTCCCGCACGATGTTGGTCGAAGACGTATAGCCCCACGTATCTTTCGGATACGGGTTGATCCAGATGACCTTCTTGTACTTCTCCATGAACCGCTGCATCCACACATAACCCGCTTCTTCGTTCCAGTGCTCGACGCTGCCGCCGGCCTGGGTGATTTCGTACGGCGCCATGGCGGCGTCACCGATGAAGATCACTTTGTAGTCGGCGCCGTATTTGTGCAGCAGATCCTGGGTCGAAGTGCGCTCGGAGGTGCGGCGCATGTTGTTCTTCCACACCGATTCATAAATGAAGTTGTGGAAGTAGAAGTACTCCAAGTGCTTGAACTCGGTCTTGCAGGCCGAGAACAGCTCTTCGCAGATCTTTACGTGGGCGTCCATCGAGCCGCCGATGTCGAACAGCAGCAACAACTTCACGGTGTTGCGTCGCTCCGGACGCATCTGGATGTTCAGCAGTCCGGCATCGCGCGCGGTGTGGTCGATGGTGCCATCAATGTCCAGTTCTTCTGCCGCACCCTGGCGCGCGAATTTGCGCAGCCGCCGCAGGGCGACCTTGATGTTGCGCGTGCCCAGTTCCACCGAATCGTCGAGGTTCTTGTACTCGCGCTGATCCCAGACCTTGACCGCTTTGCCCTGGCGTTTGCCTGCATCGCCGACCCGAATGCCTTCCGGGTTGAAGCCGCCGGAGCCAAACGGGCTGGTGCCGCCCGTGCCGATCCACTTGTTACCACCGGCATGACGTTCTTTCTGTTCTTCGAGGCGTTTCTTGAACTCCTCGATCAACTTGTCCAGGCCGCCGAGGGACTGGATCGCCGCCCGCTCTTCGTCGGTCAGCGAACGCTCGAACTCTTTGCGCAACCAGTCTTCCGGGATCAATGCCTGAAGGTGATCATCGAGTTTTTCCAGGCCGTTGAAATAGGCACCGAACGCCCGGTCGAACTTGTCGAAATGCTTTTCGTCCTTCACCAGAATCGCCCGGGACAGGTAATAAAACTCGTCCATGTCGGCGAAGGTCACGCGCTGCTTTAGCGCGTTGATCAGGTCCAGCAGCTCCCGTACCGAGACCGGTACTTTGGCTGCGCGCATTTCATTGAACAGGTTAAGCAGCATGGCTATCGCCCTCTATCTTGTTAAAAGAGGGATCAGCGAGTGCCGCGACGGCTCATGAACGCCAGACGTTCAAGCAACTGCACGTCCTGTTCGTTCTTCACCAAAGCGCCGGCCAGCGGCGGAATGGCCTTGGTCGGATCGCGCTCGCGCAGCACCGCTTCGCCGATGTTGTCGGCCATCAGCAGCTTCAGCCAGTCCACCAGTTCGGAGGTCGACGGCTTTTTCTTCAGGCCCGGCACCTTGCGCACGTCGAAGAACACGTCCAGCGCTTCGCTGACCAGGTCTTTCTTGATGTTCGGGTAGTGCACATCGACGATCCTCTGCATCGTGGTGCGATCCGGGAAGGCGATGTAGTGGAAGAAGCAGCGGCGCAGGAAGGCGTCCGGCAGTTCTTTCTCGTTGTTGGAGGTAATGATGATGATCGGGCGTTTCTTGGCCTTGATGGTCTCGTCGATCTCGTAAACGTAGAACTCCATCTTGTCGAGTTCTTGCAGCAAGTCGTTCGGGAACTCGATGTCGGCCTTGTCGATTTCGTCGATCAGCAGGATCACCCGCTCTTCGGATTCGAAGGCTTCCCAGAGCTTGCCCTTTTTCAGGTAGTTGCGGACGTCGTGAACCTTTTCCGTGCCCAGTTGCGAGTCACGCAGACGGCTGACCGCGTCGTACTCGTACAGGCCTTGATGCGCCTTGGTGGTGGATTTGATGTGCCAGGTGATCAGTTTGGCGCCAAAGGACTCGGCCAGTTGCTCGGCGAGCATGGTCTTGCCGGTGCCCGGTTCGCCCTTGACCAGCAGCGGACGCTCCAGGGTGATGGCGGCGTTGACCGCCAGCTTCAGGTCATCGGTGGCGACGTAGGCCTGGGTGCCTTCGAACTTCATCTGCTAATCCTCGAACGGTAACGCCGACCTGAACGAGGCAGGGCGGGGCGCAATAATTGTAGTACCCGACTATAACGCGGTGCCCGGTCGACTGTGAACGCAGACGGCTTATTCAGTCTCTGAATGGGGCGTCACATCTTGACTCAGTCTCGGCCGCTAGCCAGTATTGAGCTATCGCCATTTTGGCGATAGCTTGCTGGGCATGTCTACTAAATACCGGTTTCGCGATACGTACCGCATTCAGTTGCGCGAGAAGGATCATCCGCCGCCCCATGTCCACCTGACCGGTGGCGGGCTGGACGTCATGCTCAGCCTTGAGACCGTCGAAGTGATGGTGGGCAAGGCGCCGCCGCTGATTATCAAGGAAGCGCTGGAGTGGGTCAGGGCCCATCAGGTGCAATTGCTGGAGGATTGGAAACGATGTTACCCATGAAGCGACCACGGCTGTCGGCCGTGCAGGCGTTGGCGGATCACCGCTTGGCGCTGACCTTTATCGACGGTCAGCAACTGAACCTCGATTTGAGTCGGGACTTGCGCGCTTATCCAGGGTTGCAGCCATTGCTGGAGGCTGGCGCTTTCGAAGGGGCAACGCTGGGTGATGAAGGCTGGAGCGTTGAGTGGCCCGAACTGGACATCCAGATCGGCGCAGACACTCTTTATCTGGATGCGCTTGCACAAAATGCATCGGACGAAAACACCCGGATCTTCATCGGCTGGCGCGCTCGTACCGGGCTGCCGCTCAATCAGGCGGCCGAAGCGTTGGGGGTCAGTGCCCGCAGCATCACGCGCTATAGCAGTGGTCGTGAAGCCGTTCCGCGATCGCTGGCACTGGCCTGCCTGGGCTGGGACTTCTTGCAGCAGCAATCGAACCCGGCGCGGGCGGCGGAAGAAACCGGTCGCTACATCGTCACCCGAAAACCCTAGCCCGCATCCGGTTTTGGCCGTTCGTACTGGGCATTGAACGCCTGGATGAAGCCGTTGCGTAAAATCTGCAAAAAAGCCTCGAATGCGCTGATATCTCGCTGATGCACACTGCCTCTTAGCTGGACGCGAGTGGCGAACTGGTTTTTCGGCTGGTTCTTCAACACATTCTCGGTGCCCCCGACGAGTGCTTCCCAGATGGAGCGAAAAATCCCTTTGTCCTTGTTCTCGACGTCCTGCTGCCAATTGAACACGTCGACGTCCTTCAGCAGCGGTTTGATGTAACCCGTTAATTGCGCTTTTTTAGCCTCGGCTTCAATGACCACATCACCGTGACCGGCATTGAAGTCGAACTTGCCATAGGCCGAGGCGAAGTCGTTCATGCGTTTGAGTTCGATGTCCTTGACCCGCAGGCGGAACTCGAAATCTTCAAAGTTGCTTAAAGGGTCGAAGGTGGCGGTGGTTTCCAGTGGGGCGTGCCCGAGCAGCAGCGCCTTGCCGTCGAAGCGAGCGTCGCGTTTGCCTTTGGTGTCGACCACGTTGGTCAGGTTGTAAATGCTGGCATTGACCTGGGTGGCATTCATGTTCACGGGCGGTTTTGAATTGAAGTTTCGAAAGGTGACCCGCCCGTCGTTGATCCGCACTTCGTTCAGGGTTATCGGCAGCAATTTTTCCAATTGTGCCCGCCAGTCGGTGCCCTGACCGGTCTGGGAGTTTTTCTTGTTGGCACCGCCGTCGACGAAGTTCACCTCGGGTTTGTCGAACTGCGCCTCGGCCACCACTGCGTGGTCATACCAGAGCGAGTGCCAGCTGACGGAAAGGTCAATCAATGG
The DNA here is from genome assembly GCF_900187425.1 of Pseudomonas sp. Irchel s3h14. Taxonomy (GTDB): domain Bacteria; phylum Pseudomonadota; class Gammaproteobacteria; order Pseudomonadales; family Pseudomonadaceae; genus Aquipseudomonas. Next base: position 213,761 of record NZ_FYDJ01000003.1, on the reverse strand, counting down.
CGCGTTGACGAAAGGCACGGGGACTTTGCCATTGACCTTGACGATTTTCAGTCCATTGATTTTGTAGGCGCCGCGCCACAGGGCCAGGTCTACGTCGGTGATTTGGCCGCGGTAGTCACCCATGTTCGCCAATCTCTCGTTGAGGTGATCGCGCACCACGTAGGGCAGGGCAATGTGCAGGGCAACCAGCAGCAGAACGAGGCCGGCGAGGGTCCATAGGGGCCAACTGTATCGACGCTTCATGGCGGCAAATCTCTGGCGGTATAAAGCGATTGACTGCTGGGGCAAGCGGACGTTCGACTGACTGGACGACCAAGGGCAACAGGCATACCTTGGAGAGCTTATTTAACGCTGTATAAGGACCCAGCCATGAGCCGTATCTACGCTGACAACGCCCATTCCATCGGCAATACGCCGCTGGTGCAGATCAACCGTATCGCCCCGCGCGGCGTGACCATCCTGGCCAAGATCGAAGGGCGTAACCCCGGTTACTCGGTCAAGTGCCGGATCGGTGCGAACATGATCTGGGACGCCGAAAGCACCGGCAAACTCAAGCCTGGCATGACCATCGTCGAACCGACCTCAGGCAATACCGGTATCGGCCTGGCGTTCGTCGCTGCGGCTCGCGGTTACAAGCTGATGCTGACCATGCCGGCGTCCATGAGTATCGAGCGACGCAAAGTGCTCAAGGCACTGGGGGCCGAACTGGTACTGACCGAACCGGCCAAAGGCATGAAAGGAGCGATCGAAAAGGCTGCTGAAATTGTCGCCGGCGACCCGGCTACCTACTTCATGCCGTCGCAGTTTGAAAACCCGGCCAACCCGGCCATCCACGAAAAAACCACCGGTCCGGAAATCTGGAACGACACCGACGGTGCAGTCGACGTACTGGTGGCAGGCGTCGGAACGGGTGGAACCATTACCGGGGTTTCGCGGTACATCAAGAATACTCAGGGCAAGCCGATTATTTCGGTGGCGGTGGAGCCAGTGGTGTCGCCGGTCATCACCCAGGCAATGGCCGGAGAGGAGATCAAGCCGAGCCCTCACAAGATCCAGGGTATTGGTGCCGGTTTTGTGCCGAAGAATCTTGATCTGTCGATGGTCGATCGGGTTGAGTTGGTCAGCGATGAGGAATCCAAGGCCATGGCCCTGCGTCTGATGCAGGAAGAAGGGATTTTGAGCGGCATTTCCTGCGGCGCCGCCATGGCGGTGGCCGTCCGCCTGGCGGAAACCCCGGAAATGCAGGGCAAGACCATCGTGGTGATCCTGCCGGACTCTGGTGAACGCTACCTGTCGAGCATGCTGTTCAGTGATCTGTTTACCGAGCAGGAGAATCAGCAATAGGCGTTTCGATTTTTTGATCCAGTGGGAGGGGGTGATTCAGGTCAGCCCCCGTTCAGGAACCTTATGTTAAGAAGTGCTTTATTGCGTAATCCTTAACACTGAATGTTGAGTTATGCGGGTTCTTCCCGAGGCCGGTAGTGTTTATGATGGCCGGCTGCCACGTCGGGTAAATGGCGTGGTGCAAAGTTGTCTACTATCAAGGAGTTGTTGATGACCGTTTCCCTTGCCGCAAAGGCGTCGCTTTTGCTGCTGTTCCTCGGCAGCACTCTCTTTGTGCATTTGCGCGGCAAGGCGCGTTTGCCGGTCTTGCGCCAGTTCGTCAACCACTCGGCTTTGTTCGCGCCCTATAACGCCTTGATGTACCTGTTCTCCAGCGTGCCATCCAAACCCTATCTTGACCGCAGCAAGTTCCCGGAACTGGATGTGCTCAAGGACAACTGGGAAGTCATCCGCGACGAAGCGATGCATTTGTTCGACGAAGGTTACATCCGCGCCGCCGAAAGGAACAACGACGCCGGCTTCGGTTCGTTCTTCAAGAAAGGCTGGAAGCGCTTTTACCTCAAGTGGTACGACAAACCACTGCCATCGGCCGAAGCCCTGTGCCCGAAAACCGTGGCACTGCTCAGCAGCATTCCCAACGTCAAAGGCGCCATGTTCGCGTTGCTGCCAGGCGGCAGCCACCTCAACCCGCACCGTGATCCGTTCGGCGGTTCCCTGCGTTATCACTTGGGGCTGTCGACGCCCAACTCCGACGATTGCCGGATCTTCGTCGACGGTCAGGTCTACGCCTGGCGTGATGGCGAAGACGTGATGTTCGACGAAACCTATGTGCATTGGGTCAAGAATGAAACCGACAAGACTCGGGTCATCCTCTTTTGCGACATCGAACGACCGCTGAGCAACCGCCTCATGACCCGCATCAACCGCGGGATCAGCGGCTTTTTGGGTCGCGCCACTGCACCGCAGAATCTTGATGATGAACGTGTTGGCGGGATTAACCAGGTTTACGCCTGGAGCAAGACCTCCAGTGACAAGTTCAGCGGTGTGATCAAACGATGGAAGCGTCGAAATCCCAAGGCCTACCGTGTACTGCGACCGGTGTTGGCGGTGGTGGTGCTGACATTGTTGGGGTATTGGTTGTTTGGGTGATTCCGAACACAGAAAAATATCAAGCGAAACACCCTCTTTTGTAGCAGCAGGCTTCGCCAGCTGCTACAGGTCGCGTTGCAGCGAGCTGTTTTTACTGGCCATTGCAATCCATGTCAGTCGCTGGTTATAGTCGGCGCTCGGTGTTTTCCAACCCGCCGTTCCACCCTTCAAAAAAGATCAGCCCATGCCAGCTTCCCTCATCAACGCGGTAGTCGATTCAGCGGTCAACGCTGGCGTCGTGCCGTGCGGGAATCAGCAGCCTGCGCAGATCAGTCATTACCCTCCACCTGTCAGTAGCACGCCGGTGTGCGCAGTCGTATCACCGCCAGGCGTTGGCTTCTCGGGCTGATCAGCTTTTTTCTGCTGTTTCCATGCCCGTCTAAAAAGTGCCCGCCTGAAAAAACTACTGAATTTCAGCTTCGGCTGAGTTGGCTTTTTGCCTGACTACAGGTGGTATTCATGTTTGTCCTTTCGAAAAAAACCGCGCTCGCGGCGGTGTCCACGAGCCTGTTCGTTCTGCTGTGGAGCAGCGGGGCGATCTTCTCCAAATGGGGCCTGGCCCACGCGTCACCCTTTGCCTTTCTGCTGTTTCGCTTCGCTATCGCAATCTGCGGATTGGTGCTGCTGGTGCCATTGCTCAAGCTGAAACTGCCCAAGGGCGGTAAGCCGATGGTGTATGCGATGGCCACAGGCGTGGTGTTGCTGGGGGCTTATCAGATTTTCTATCTGCTGGCCCTGGACCTGAAAGTCACCCCGGGAGTGATGGCGACGATCATGGGCGTGCAGCCCATTCTCACGGTGGTGATCATGGAGCGTCAGCGCTCAGCCAGCAGAATGTTTGGTCTGACGCTGGGTTTGGCCGGGTTGATCATGGTGGTCTATCAGGGCATTGGTCTGGCCGGTATGTCATTGGCCGGTATGCTCTTCGGTTTGCTGGCGCTGGCGAGCATGACGTTCGGCTCGATCATGCAGAAGCGCATCACCGACAATCCACTCGGCACGCTGCCAGTGCAGTACCTGGCCGGGCTGTTGCTCTGCGGAGTCTTCGTGCCGTTCCAACCCTTTCATTTCGAACACAGCGCCGGTTTCATCGTGCCGGTGTTGTGGATGGGATTGGTGGTGTCGGTGCTGGCAACCTTGCTGCTGTATCGCTTGATCGCCCGGGGCAACCTGGTCAATGTCACCAGTCTGTTTTACCTGGTGCCGGCGGTGACGGCGGTGATGGACTACCTGATTTTCGGCAACCGGCTGGCGGCGTTGAGCATGCTTGGCATGTTGCTGATCATCATCGGTCTGGTGTTCGTATTCCGTAAAAACGCCTGAAACAAAACAAGGCCTGGGGCATGAGTTCCAGGCCTTTTTTATTTGGCCAGCGCATGCTCGGTCCGCACCGAATTCATGAACGCCTGCATCGCCGACGACTGAATACGATGACGCCGAGTGATCAGCCCAAACGGCGGCAACCGCGCTTCGAACTTGATCGGCAAAACCGCCAGCAAATCACGCCCAGGATAATCCTCCACCACCGATACCGGCGTGACACCGAGCATGTCGGTCTGCTGCACCAACGAGAGCAAGGTCATGATCGACGTGGTTTCAACGATGCTGCTGGGAATGTCGACCCGCGCATTGTGGAACACCTGATTGATGATCGCGCGCATCGGGCTTGGATGCTGTTGCAGCACCCAGGTCATGTTTTGCAATTCCGCCCAGCTCAGCTGCGTCTCCTGCGCCAGTGGATTTTGCGCGCCGGCGATCACGCACAAAGCTTCTTCGCCGAGGCTGTCGAAGAGCAATTCTTCGGCCCGGGCACCTGCCGGAATCCGGCCCAATACGATATCCAGTTGATCCTGCAAAAGTGCCTGCACCAGCACGTCGCTGGTATCGACCTGGATGCTCATCGACAAGCGTGGATGGCTTTGTTTCAAGGTCGCGATGGTTCGGGTCAACAGCCCCGAAGCCAGCGCCGGAATCGCACCGACCGCGACCCGGCCAAGGTTGCCGGATTCGAGCGCGACCAGTTCTTCACGCATGCCGCTGAGTTCGGCGAACACCATGCGCGCGTAGTAGATGACGGTTTCCCCGAAGGGGGTAGAGCGCATGCCCCGAGGCAGGCGTTCGAAGAGCTCGACGCCGAGCAGGTCCTCGGCCTCGTGCAGCATCTTGGTTGCCGCCGGTTGGGTCATGCCGATGTGGTCGGCGGCGCGGCGCAATGAGCCGAATTCCTGCAACGCCAGCATCAGCCGCAGTTGGCGCAGACGCAGTCGGCTGTGGATCACGTTGGCTTCAGGAATTCGGGTCATGGGCCATGCTCGCAAAAAGGACTGCGGCAAGCCTGACAACAAATGTCAGGCGTTGCCAGCATTGCTGTGTCACAGCACCGATTTTGGCTTGGCGACGTGGGGTTTGCGCAGGCCCATCAGGGTTTGCAGCGCCTTGGAAATCAACGGCCAGAACAGCATCAGCAGCGCCGCGGTGGTCAGGCTGCCCACCAATGGGTTGGACCAGAAGATCCCCAGGTGACCATCGGAGAACAGCATCGACTGACGGAATGCATCTTCAGCCTTGTCCCCCAACACCGCTGCCAGCACCAGCGGGGCGATCGGATAACCGAGTTTCTTGAACAGATATCCCAGCGCGCCGAAGCCCAGCATCAGTACCACGTCGAAGAACGAGTTGTGTACCGAGTAGGCGCCGATGGCGCAGACCATGATGATGATCGGCGCGATGATCGAGAACGGAATCCGCAGGATCGAAGCGAACAGCGGCACGGTGGCTAACACCACGATCAGGCTGACGACGTTGCCCAAGTACATGCTGGCGATCAGGCCCCAGACGAAATCATGCTGCTCGACGAACAGCGTCGGGCCAGGGTGCAGACCCCAGATCATCAAACCGCCGAGCATCACCGCTGCCGTCGCCGACCCTGGAATGCCCAGCGTCAACATCGGCAGCAGGGCACTGGTACCGGCAGCGTGGTCAGCGGTTTCGGGGGCGATCACGCCTTCGAGTTCGCCCTTGCCGAAGTTCTCGCGGTTTTTCGAGAAACGCCGCGCCAGGCTGTAGCTCATGAACGACGCCGCCGTTGGCCCACCGGGCGTGATGCCCATCCAGCAACCGACCAATGTGCTGCGCACTATCGTCCACCAGTAGCGCGGCAACTTGGCCCAGGTGCGCAGGATGATCATCGGCGTGATGCGCGCATGCTCGCCGCGGAACACCAGACCTTCCTCGACGGTGCAAAGGATTTCGCCGATACCGAACAGACCGATCACCGCTACTTCGAAACTGATGCCGGTCATCAGCGTCGGCTGGTCAAAGGTCAGGCGCAGGTTGCCGGATACGGTGTCCATGCCGACAGCGGCCATCGCGAAGCCGATCATCATGGCGACCACGGTTTTCAGCGGCGGGTTTTTGCTCATGCCGATGAAGGTGCAGAACGCCAACAGGTACACCGCAAAGAACTCCGGCGAGCTGAAAGACATGGCGAACGCAGCAATCTTTGTCGACAGGAACGTCAGCAACAACACCCCGGCCAGCGCGCCGATCAGCGCCGAGCTGAACGCGGCGGTCAGGGCTTCGGCGGCGCGACCTTCGCGGGCCATCGGGTAACCGTCGAAGGTGGTCGCCACCGATGAGGGCTCACCGGGAATGTTGAACAGAATCGAGGTGATCGAGCCGCCGAACAGCGCGCCCCAATACATGCACGACAGCAGAATGATCGCCGACACCGGCGACATGGTGAACGTCAGCGGCAGCAATAACGCCACACCATTGGGGGCGCCGAGGCCGGGCAACACGCCGACCAGAATACCCAGCAGCACGCCGATCACCATCAGGCCGATGTGGCCCGGGGTCAGGATCAGGTTCATGCCTTGCAGCAGGGAATCGAACTCGCTCATTTGAAATTTCTCCCGGCCAGGGCAATCCAGTCGCCCATCGGGCCGGCATCCAGCGGGACCTTGAACCACAACGCGAAAATCAGGTAGCTGGCGAGTACCGCGCCAAGGGACACGCTGCCGATCATCAGTTTGCCGTAAGGCTTGGCGCGGACTTTGTCACGCCACATGAACCAGGCAATGAAACACGCCGAAGCCACGTAGATGCCGGTGAACGGCATCGCACCGACGAATAGCGCAATCGGGATGAACACCGACAACACTTGCTTGAATGCACTGCGGCTGACGAATGAAATGCTCAACGCTTGCCAGCGCACCACGGTCAACACGCCGTTGGCCACGCTAGCGGCGCTCAACATCAGCCCGATGTAGAAGGGGAAGTAACCCGGCTCGGGGCCGGAATCGCCCCAGCCGATACCTTGTTCGACGCTGCCGAACATCACCACCACGCCAATCAGCGTGGTGAAGAGTGCCAGGCCGAGTTCGACCCAGCGGGTACCGACCAGCGCTGGTGAATCCGAAGAATGGGACATCAAAGCACCTCCAGAGGTGACGGCCGTGCGCAGGCGGACGGCCGTGAACAACTCAGTTTTTCAGCCAGCCGGCTTCTTTGAACACCGGCGTAACGCGTGCGGTGTCTTTCTCAATGTAGGCAGTCAGTGGCTCGCCTTCGAGGAAGGTGGGCACCAGCGCGTTCTGTTTGACGTAGGCCTTGAACTCCGGGGTCTCGGTGACTTTGCGCATCAGCTCGACATAGAACGCCCGTTGTTCGGCGGTGACTTCGCCGGGCATGAACACGGTGCGTGGGAAGCGGTATTGATCGATTCCCAGACCCTGTTCGTGGCAGGTCGGAACGTCGGCCCAGGATTTTTCGCCGGCGACCTTTTCGGTGTAGCTCATGCGCTCTTTACTGAACACACAGAGCGGTTCGACCTGATCGCCGCGCCATTGGCTGATGCTTTCGCTGGGGTTGTTGACGTTGGCGGCGATATGTTTGCCGGCCAGTTGGGTCGCGGCTTCACTGCCGCTCTTGAACGGGATGTACACCAGTTTGCTGTTGGTGGTCTGGTTCAGCAGCAGGGTCAACGTCTGGTCGACATCCTTGGACTGGCTACCGCCCATGCGCAGGTTCGATGGGTCAGCCTTGACCGCTTCGTAGAAGCTTTTGGCGTCCTTCCACGGCGCGCCCTTATAGCTCCAGAGAATGAAGTCGTCCTCGGCCACTGCCGCGATCGGGGTCAGCTCCTGCCATTGGTAACCGAGCTTGGATACCAGCGGCAACAGGTAGATGTTGTTGGTGCCGATCACCAGTTTTTCCGGATCGCCCTTGTTCATTTTCAGGTCGAGAAAGGCTTCGGCGCCATTGCCGCCGCCCTTGTTCAGGACGATGGTATTAACGTCGAGGAACTTGTGCGTGGTGATGATGGACTGGATCAGCCGACCGAGTTGATCGGTGCCGCCACCGGGGCCGCCAGCGACAACGATTTCGACGTTCTTGTCCGGCTGCCAAGCGGCGTTGGCGAGAGCGGGAAGGGCGCCGGCGGCGACCAGCGTGCAGCCGAGAAACAGACGGGATGTGCGACGGACGAATGCATTTCGCATGGAAGGCCTCGTTTTTGTAGTTGTTATGAGTGACTTGTCGTGCTCAAAAGCTGCAAGCCTGGAGTGAGTGTGTGAAGCCTCGGACCCCGCGTCTAGTCAAAACAATACATACACCGATAGCCTGCGGTTATAGGTCTGGACGGACAAAATCGCCGTTATCGCTGAAGGCTTTGCGCCAGAGCCTTTTACGAGGAAAGTCGGGATTTGCGTCATACGTTGAAAGCTCCCTGAAAGCAGGGCATGCCATAACCCGAGGCTATCGCCTTATTTCAAGTTTTGATTAGACGGTTATCACGCAGCCTTCGATAGTGCTCACCAGCGCCGCCATGAAGCGGCAAAGTTGCCATCCACAACAATAATAAAACGAGGTACGCACCATGGCTCGTTCCAGTGCTTCCCTGCAACTGCCTGGCGCAGTTGCCCAGCCAGCGGCGGCTGCGGCCACACCGCTGACCGGCACGACCAAAGCCAGCAGCGTGCGCTGGCGGATCTTCGCGATCATCTTTGCGTTGACCATGGTCAACCTGATCGATCGGGTCTCGCTGTCCATCGCGATGCCGACCATCGCCCATGAATTTTCCCTGTCGCCGAGTACGCAAGGGCTGATCCTCAGCAGCTTCTTCTGGGCGTATGCGCTGTTGCAGATTCCCGGCGGCTGGATGATCGATCGCTTCGGGCCGCACCGGGTCATCAGTTGGTCCACCGGCTTGTGGGGGACTTTTCAGGTACTGGCAGCGTTCGCGACCGGAGGGTTGTCATTGCTGTTCGCCCGGGTCGCCCTCGGTGCTGCTGAAGCACCGTTGTTTCCATCTGGCGGCAAGTTGATTTCCCTGTGGCTGGCACCGAGCGAGCGCAGTCGCGGCGCGGTGCTGATGGACAGCGGCAGTCCGTTGGGCGTGGCGCTGGGCGGGTTGATCATTGCCTACCTGATTGCTTCGCTGGATTCGTGGCGTCTGGCCTTCGTGATCGCCGGAATCGCGACCTTGGTGCTGGCCTGGCTGGCGCGGCGTTATCTGCGCGATGACCCGGCCAGTCACCCGCAAGTGAATGCCGAAGAACTGGAAAAGATCAACGCCGGGCGCGCGACGCCTGCTGCCGAAGCTGCGCGTGTGCCGGTCAAAGGCCTGGGCATCGCGGCACGCTCCTTGAGCGGATTGCTGATCGGCCGAGCCAGTTGGGCGATGGTGTATTTCGGTTTGCTGACCTGGGGGCCGAGTTATCTGGCGCAGGCTCGCGGCTTCGATATCAAGGGCATTGGCGCCGCGACCTTCGTGATTTTTGTGTGCGGTGCGTTGGGTTCGTTGACTGGTGGTTTCCTTTGCGACGGACTGATCCGCAAAGGCGTCAGCCGTGGCGTGGCGGTCAAGAGCCTGCTGGCGTTTTCCGGTCTGGTGGCCCTCGGCGCATTCCTGTTGCTGCCGACCCTGAGCAATCCTTTTGCGGCCGTGGCGCTGTTGGCCTTGACCGCCTTTTTTCTTATGTGGGGCAGCCTCTACTGGAGCTTCCCGGCGTTGCTGGCGGCACCGGCGAGAGTCGGGTTGATCGGCGGCGTGATGAACATGGCCGGCAGCACCGGCGGCATCGCGGTGCCGATTCTGGTGGGGATCATTCTGCAAATGACCGGTGGTTTTGCGCCGGTGCTGGGGTTCTTTGCGGTGTGCTCGGCGGTGTTTGTGTTGGCGACGTTGTTCATCAGCCTCGACGAGGTGCGTCATGGTTAATGTGTGGAACGGCCCGATCATCGATGCCCATCATCACTTCTGGGACCCGTCGATCAATGACCATCCGTGGCTGGCGCCCGAAACCAGCATCCCGTTTCGTTACGGTGATTACAGCGCGATCAAGCGCCGCTATTTTCCTGACGACTATTTTGCTGACGTCGGCCCGCATCGGGTGGTGCAAACGGTATACGTCGAGACCGAATGGGACCCGCAAGACCCGATTGGCGAAACCCTGTTCATCGAGGGACTGGCCGCCCGATACGGCGTGCCGAATGCCGTCGTCGCGCAAGCCTGGCTCGACCGTCCGGACGCTATCGCAGTACTCGTCGAGCAAGCCAGTTTCAAGTGTGTGCGCAGCGTTCGCCACAAACCTGGCGGACCGACTTCGCCTGCGCAGGTCGGCCACGTTCGCAGCCTGATGAGCGACGAATATTGGCGTCGCAGTTTCGCCGCGCTCGAAGGTTTAGGCCTGCATTTCGATTTGCAGACACCCTGGTGGAACCTGCACGAGGCCGAACGGCTGGCCCGGGACTTTCCCGGCACCACGCTGATTCTCAACCACGCCGGATTGCCCAACGACCGCAGTGCCGAAGGCCTGGCGGGTTGGCGTCTGGCGATGGCAAGGCTGGCCGAGTGGCCGAACGTGCAGGTGAAGATTTCCGGCCTGGGCCAGGCCGGCCAGGCGTGGCGCGCCAAAGACAACGCCTGGATCGTGCGTGAAGTGATTGCCATGTTCGGCACTGATCGGGCGATGTTCGCCAGCAACTTTCCGGTGGACAGCCTGTGCGGCTCATTCGACGACATCTACAGCGGTTTCAAATCCATCGTTGCTGATCTGCCCAGCGCCGATCAGGAGCGTCTTTTCTACAGCAACGCGCAGCGGGTTTATCGCTGCGAGCCTTGCGCCATTGAGCGGACATGGCCTGAACCCTTGAGGAGTGAAGCATGAACAAGACAACCATCGCGATGGTCCTGGGTGACCCGGCGGGCATCGGCCCGGAATTGATCGCACGCCTGCTCGGCGAGCCCGAAGTGCGCAGTCAGGCCAATGTGATTTTGATCGCCGACGAAGCGGAAATGCGCCGCGGCATGCGCATCGCCGGGGTGGAGTTTCCTTACCGGCGCGTCGAGTCGCTGGATCAGCTGGATTTTCGTGATGACACGCCGCTGTTCTATGACTTTCGTGGCGACACCCTCGGTGAATTCCCTCGCAGTGAAGCCAGTGTCATCGGCGGCCGCTACAGCCTCGATACCCTGGAAAAAGCCCTGCGCCTGACCGAGGCCGGCACCACCGACGCGGTGCTGTTCGGGCCGCTGAACAAGACTTCGCTGCACATGGCCGGCATGGCCCACAGCGATGAGCTGCACTGGTTCGCGGAGCTGCTGGATTTCCATGGGCCGTTCTGCGAATTCAACGTGCTCGACAACCTCTGGACTTCGCGTGTGACGTCCCATGTGGCCCTGGCCGATGTGCCGGGAATGCTCAGTCAGACGCGGGTGGTGGAAGCGATCCAGTTGATCGACACCGCGCTCAAACGCAATGGCCTGGAAAAACCGCGCATTGGTGTGTGTGGACTGAACCCGCATAACGGCGACAACGGCTCGTTCGGTCGCGAAGAACTGGACATCATCGGCCCGGCCGTGCGCTCGGCTCAGGCGCTGGGCATGGCGGCCGAAGGACCGTATCCGGCCGACACGATCTTCCTCAAGGTTCAGGGCGATGCCAGTGCCTTTGACGCGGTGGTCACGATGTATCACGACCAGGGGCAGATCGCGATCAAGTTGATGGGCTTCTCCCGTGGGGTGACGGTGCAGGGTGGTTTACCGATTCCGATTACTACACCGGCGCATGGCACCGCGTTTGATATCGCAGGGCAGGGCAAGGCGAATGTCGGGGCGATACGGCAGGCGTTCGAAATTGCGTGTCGGATGGGCGTCAACAACTACTAACCGCGTTCGATAAAACAACGCAAATCAAATGTGGGAGCGGGCTTGCTCGCGAAGAGGCCGTGTTAGTCGACATTTATGCCGTCTGACACACCGCGTTCGCGAGCAAGCCCGCTCCCACATTTGTTTTGTGTGTACCCATAACCTCATCCAGCCAATAACCCCTTTATGCGATCACCCCAGGTTATCGCCGGATACGCATAAGTGATTATCCGCACCCCCCGAGCGCTGGCTAAAGTCGCTCCATCGAATGCCTGGAACCGGCCACCCGAGCGGCTCCGCGCAGCGACTCAACAACTACAAAAAGCCGGCAGCGCAAGGAACTGTATTCATGAAAATCAAAGCAATCCGTACCCGCGTTTTCGAGTGGAAAGGCAAAGTCGTCCCCCCTCAAGCGCACTTCTGCACCAACGCCAGTGACATCCTGTTCGAGCGCGGCGACGCCATGGGCTCGTTCCGTTTTCATGGCTGGCTGGTGGTGGAAGTCGAGACCGACACCGGTCTTGTCGGCATCGGTAACTGCGCCCTGGCGCCGCGCGTGGCCAAGGAAATCATCGACACCTATCTGGCACCTATTGCGATTGGCGAAGACCCGTTCGACAACGAATACATCTGGCAGAAGATGTACCGCCAGAGCCACGCCTGGGGCCGTAAAGGCATCGGCATGGCGGCGATCTCGGCGATCGACATCGCGATCTGGGACATCATGGGTAAAGCCGTGAACAAACCGGTGTTCAAACTGCTCGGCGGCCGGACCAAGGAAAAGATCTGGACCTACGCCTCCAAGCTCTACGCCAATGACAACCTCGACCTGTTCCTCGAAGAAGCCCAGGGTTATCTGAACCAGGGTTTCACCGCGCTGAAAATGCGTTTCGGCTACGGTCCGAAAGACGGCCCGGCAGGCATGCGCAAGAACATCGAGCAAGTGCGGGCGCTGCGTAACCTGGCCGGCCCCGACATCGACATCATGCTCGAATGCTACATGGGCTGGACCCTGGAATATGCTCGCCGCATGTTGCCAAAACTCGCCGAGTTCGAACCGCGCTGGCTCGAAGAACCGGTGATCGCCGACGACATCGAAGGCTACATCGAGCTGAAAAAAATGGGGATCATGCCGATCTCCGGCGGCGAGCATGAGTTCACCTCCTACGGCTTCAAAGACCTGCTGGAACGCCGCGCCGTCGACGTGATCCAGTACGACACCAACCGCGTCGGCGGCATCACCGCTGCGCGCAAGATCAACGCCATGGCCGAAGCCTGGTCGGTGCCGGTGATCCCGCACGCCGGGCAGATGCACAACTACCACCTGACCATGTCCACCACCGCTTCGCCGATGGCCGAGTTCTTCCCGGTGTTCGACGTCGAAGTCGGCAACGAACTCTTCTACTACGTGTTCAAGGGTGAGCCACAACCGGTCAACGGCTACATCCAGCTCGACGACAACACGCCGGGCCTGGGCCTGGAAATCTCCGATGAATACCTGAGCGACTTCAACATCATCGAGTGACCCCTCGCCACAAATCACGACTTTCTGGAGGGCCGTCATGCGCCTGATTCAATTTGAAAACACTGTCGGTGAACGCCAGGTCGGCCTCGTCGAAGGTCAACAGGTCCAGGTGTTGCGCGACACTCGCAGCACCCGCGAATTGGCCCTGGCGGCGATCCGCGCCCGGCGCAGCCTGCAAGAAGAAGTCGCCCAGCGCGGCACAGGGCCAGGCCCGGACTACGCACAACTGTTGCAGCAAGGCAAAGTCCTGCCGCCGCTGGATCACGAAGACCCGGCCCATTGCCTGATCAGCGGCACGGGCCTGACTCATTTGGGCAGCGCTTCTGCGCGGGACAAAATGCACCAGCAGGACGGCGCAGTCGAAGCCGGCATGACCGACACCATGCGCATTTTCAAATGGGGCCTGGAGGGCGGAAAACCAGCGACCGGGCAGGTCGGTGCGCAACCGGAATGGTTCTACAAAGGTGACGGCAGCATCGTCGTGCGCCCCGGCGCGGACTTCCCGGTGCCGCCGTTTGCCGATGACGCCGGTGAAGAACCGGAGCTGACTGGCCTCTATGTGATCGGCGATGACGGCCAGCCATACCGCGTCGGTTATGCCTTGGGCAACGAGTTCTCCGACCATGTGATGGAACGGCGCAATTACCTGTACCTCGCCCATTCGAAACTGCGTTTCTGCGCCTACGGTCCGGAGCTGCGCGTCGGTGAATTGCCCAAGCATCTGGCCGGCACCAGCCGCATCAAACGCAATGGCGAAACGATCTGGGAAAAAGAGTTTCTCAGCGGCGAAGACAACATGTGCCACAGCCTCGCCAATCTTGAATTTCACCACTTCAAATACGCGCAGTTTTTGCGTCCGGGCGATGTCCACGTGCATTACTTCGGCACCGCCACGCTGTCGTTTGCCGACGGAGTGAAAACCCAGCCGGGCGATCGCTTCCAGATCAGCCTCGATGAGTTCGGCGCTCCACTGGAAAACGGTATCGGCGAAAGTGCCCAGCCGTTGGCCATCGGTCAGGTTCGTGCGCTTTAAGTCTTTAACCTCCGGCGCTGTTGGCCGGTCAAGGAATCAGTCATGACTTCGCTACTCGGACACAACTACATCGGCGGTCGCCGTAGCGCCAACGGCACGTTGCAGCTGCAAAGCCTCGACGCGACTACCGGCGAGCCGCTGCCCGGCACCTTCTTCCAGGCATCCGAAACCGAAGTGGACGCCGCCGCCAAAGCCGCATCCGCTGCGTATCCGATTTACCGCAACCTGAGCGCGGAAAAACGCGCGACATTCCTCGATGCCATCGCCGATGAAATCGATGCATTGGGCGATGACTTCGTCGCCACAGTCTGCCGCGAAACCGCATTACCGGTGGGGCGTATACAGGGTGAACGTGCACGCACCAGCGGCCAGATGCGTTTGTTCGCCAAGGTTCTGCGTCGCGGCGATTTCTACGGTGCGCGGATTGATCGGGCCCTGCCGGATCGCCAGCCGTTACCGCGTCCGGATTTGCGTCAGTACCGCATCGCCCTCGGGCCAGTCGCGGTGTTCGGCGCCAGTAACTTTCCCTTGGCGTTCTCAACGGCCGGTGGTGATACCGCCTCGGCGCTGGCGGCCGGTTGCCCGGTGGTGTTCAAAGCCCACAGCGGGCACATGGCGACGGCCGAATGGGTGGCGGACGCCATCCTCCGTGCCGCCGAGCGTACCGAGATGCCGGCCGGCGTGTTCAACATGATTTATGGCGGTGGCGTCGGTGAATGGCTGGTCAAGCACCCGGCGATTCAGGCCGTGGGCTTCACCGGTTCGCTCAAGGGCGGCAATGCCCTGAGCCACATGGCCGCGACCCGGCCGCAGCCGATCCCGGTGTTTGCCGAGATGTCGAGCATCAACCCGGTGTTCCTGCTGCCCAAAGCACTCGCGGTGCGTGGTGAGCAAATTGCTGCGCAATTGGCCGCATCGGTGACGCTGGGTTGTGGGCAGTTTTGCACCAATCCAGGGTTGGTCATTGGCCTGCGCTCGCCGCAGTTCAGCCTGTTTCTGGAAAGCTTTTGCGCCAGCATGAACCAGCAACCGGCGCAAACCATGCTCAATGCCGGCGCGCTCGTCAGCTACAGCAAAGGTCTGGGCGAGCTGTACGAGCATCCGGGATTGACGCATCTGGCGGGCAAACCGCAACAGGGCAATCAGGCTCAACCGCAAGTGTTCAAGGCTGACGTCAGCCTGTTGCTCACGGGCGATGAACTGCTTCAGGAAGAAGTCTTCGGGCCGACCACCATCGTCATTGAAGTCGAAGACCGGGCGCAGCTTGCGGCGGCACTGCATGGCCTGCGCGGGCAACTGACGGCAACGTTGATTGGCGAGGCCGAGGAGTTGCTGGAGTACCGCTGGCTCGCGGAGGCGCTGCAGGAAAAGGTCGGGCGGATTTTGCTTAACGGCTACCCGACTGGGGTCGAAGTCTGTGAAGCGATGGTGCATGGCGGGCCGTATCCGGCGACGTCTGACTCGCGCGGGACGTCGGTCGGTACGCTGGCAATTGATCGTTTCCTGCGGCCGGTGTGCTTCCAGAATTACCCGGATGCGTTGTTGCCCGAGGCGTTGCAGAACGCCAATCCGCTGGGGATTCGGCGGTTGGTGGATGGCGAGGTGAGTAACCAGGTGCTGTAATTTTTGCTGCTTGGACTATCGCCTTCGCGAGCAAGCCCGCTCCCACAGTTGATCTCAGTGTTCACAAATATTGTGTTCACAGGAGATCCAATGTGGGAGCGGGCTTGCTCGCGAAGGGGTCATCAGCCGCACCGCAAATCTACTTGGCAGCCACCCCAACAACCTTCACCACCGTAGGCTTCAACACCAACCACAACGCCGCCGCAATCAACACCCCGCCATAGATGTGCGCCATCGACAACGGCTCATCCAGCAACAACGCCCCCCACAACACCCCGAACGGCGGGATCAAAAAGGTCGTGGTCATCGACTTCACCGGCCCGACCGAGCTGAGCAGGCGGAAGTAAATAATGTACGCCAACGCGGTACATACCAGTCCCAAACCCAGCAACGACAACCAGACACTCCAGCCGCCCCAGCTCTCCGGTGGCTGGCTGATCACGCTGTAACCGAACAGCGGCAGCAAAAACAAGGTTGCGCCGAGCATGCTGCCCACCGCCGATAGACGACTGTCGAGACCACCGGCCTGATCAAGCCAGCGTCGCGCGAGGAACCCGGCGAAACCGTAGCAGGTCGTGGCGAGCAGGCAGGCGAGGGCGCCCATCAGCAGTTCCATGTCGAACGCCACCGGACCGGCTCGGGTCAGGATGCCCACGCCCAACAGCCCAAGGAACACGCCGCCAAGTTTGGCGGCGGTGAGTTTTTCATGGAAGAACAGACCGCCGATCAGCACGCCCATCAGTGGCGTGGTGGCGTTGAAAATCGCCGAGTAACCAGCCGGCAGCACTTGCGCGGCCACCGAATAGAGGGTCGCCGGAATCCCGGAGTTGATCACTCCGAGGAGCATCACGGTTTTGAGTTTGCCTTTGAAATCCCAGCTGATGCGCATCAGCCCGAGGATCACCAGCAGGCCGGCCGCGGCAATCGACACGCGGAAAAAAGCAGTGGGGATTGTGCCAATCACCGGGGCGATGATGCGCATGAACAGAAAGCTCGCGCCCCAAATGGCGGCAAGCGACAACAAACGCAGAGTATCGACGGGGTTCACAGCGCTTTCCTTCCTTGATTGGGTCGCAAGTGTCGCGCCAGTCAGGACGCAAGGCAATGGTTGCGTTGCGTAACAAAGGGCCACTAAGCTCAGGCCCCACGATAAGAATCAGCCGCCGAGGTTTTACCTATGCCGCAGCAATGGCCAGCCGCCGACATCGCCCGAATGATCCTCGATGGCTTTGACGATTACCGCGAGCATTTCCGCCAGATCACCGACGGCGCCCGGGCTCGTTTCGAGCAGGCCAAATGGCAGGAGACGCAATCGGCCTCGGCCGCACGGATCAACCTCTACGAAGAAAAAGTCGGCGAAACGGTGGGGCGGCTACACATCGCTTTCGACGACGACACGCTGGATGTCAGCTGCTGGCCGCTGGTCAAAAGCGCTTACATCGCGCTGATCGACCTGCGCTTCGACGATGAACTCTCCGAGACCTGGTACAACTCGATCTTCTGCGGGCTGTTCAGCCACGACCTGATCAGCGACGGCTGCATGTTCATCCACACCACCCGACCGAGCCTGCGCCGTGCCCGCGCCGCACAAACCCGCACGTACAAGCCCCACGGCCAATTGTCCGGGATGCTGGCGAGCATTTTTGCCGACTACCGCTTCAGCGAGGATTACGCCAACCTGGCGGGCGACCTGAGTCGTCTCGAAGGGCAATTACGCGAGAACCTGCCGGACTGGGTCTGCAAGGACCCGGAATTGAGCGTCGAGCTGTTTTCCTCGGTGCTTTACCGCAACAAAGGCGCGTACCTGGTCGGGCGCATCTACACCCAGGACGAACAATGGCCGCTGGTGATTCCGCTGCTGCACCGCGAAGGTCGCGGGATTCAGATCGATGCGCTGATCACCGATGAAGCGGATGTGTCGATCATCTTCTCGTTCACCCGTTCGTATTTCATGGTCGACGTGCCGGTACCGGCGGAGTTCATCGGTTTCCTCAAGCGCATTTTGCCGGGCAAGCACATCGCCGAGCTGTACACCTCGATCGGTTTCTACAAACACGGTAAATCCGAGTTCTACCGGGCGCTGATCAATCACCTGGCCAACACCGACGACCAGTTCATCATGGCCCCGGGTGTGCGTGGCATGGTGATGAGCGTGTTTACCCTGCCGGGCTTCAACACCGTATTCAAAATCATCAAGGACCGCTTCTCGCCGTCAAAGAACGTCGACCGCGCCACGGTGATCGAGAAGTACCGTTTGGTGAAAAGCGTCGACCGGGTCGGGCGCCTGGCCGACACTCAGGAGTTCGCCGACTTCCGTTTCCCGTTGAGCAAGTTCGACCCGGCCTGTCTGGAAGAATTGCTCGAAGTGGCAGCGTCCACCGTGTCGGTAGAGGGTGACACCGTCCTGATCCGCCACTGCTGGACCGAACGGCGGATGACGCCGTTGAACCTGTATCTGGAGAACGCCAACGACGCTCAGGTCCGCGAGGCACTGGAGGATTACGGCCTGGCGATCAAGCAGCTGGCGGCGGCGAACATCTTTCCCGGCGACATGCTGCTGAAGAACTTCGGCGTTACCCGTCACGGGCGGGTGGTGTTTTATGACTATGACGAGATCTGCTTCCTGACTGAAGCCAACTTCCGGCACATCCCGCAGCCGCGCACGCCGGAAGATGAGATGGCGTCGGAGCCTTGGTATTCGATCGGACCGCTGGATGTGTTTCCTGAAGAGTTTCCACCGTTTTTGTTTGCTGATTCGGGGCAAAGGAAGTTGTTTGATCAGTTGCATGGTGAGCTTTACAACGCTGACTACTGGAAAAGCCTTCAGGACGCCATCCGTGCCGGGAAGGTGATTGATGTGTTTCCGTACCGCCGTAAAGGTCTGGATAACGAGTAACGCACTGATCGTTCCCACGCTCCGCGTGGGAATGCAGCCCGGGACGCTCCGCGTCCCAAGAGCGGACGCAGAGCGTCCATTGATGCATTCCCACGCAGAGCGTGGGAACGATCACAGCAAGGCGCAAATCTGCGACAATCCGCCCCCTGCGCCACTAGACGACTTATTGCGTACCTGATGACTGACGAATCGCCTTCCATCGACAAACTGCTGAAAAACCTCGATCACGCCATGCTCGCCGACCGCCACCGGCTGCGGCGGCAGTTGCTTGAGCTGCGCAAGAAACCTGACGAGGCCAAGCTGGCCCAGTGGGTGACGCGCACGCAGGCGTCCTGTGATCAGGTGCTGGCGCGGCGGGCCAGCCTGCCGGTGATTCGCTATGACGACAGCTTGCCGATCGCCGCCAAGCGCGACGAAATCAAAGCAGCGCTGCTCAAGCATCAGGTGCTGATCATTGCCGGTGAAACCGGTTCGGGTAAAACCACCCAGTTGCCGAAGATCTGCCTGGAAATCGGTCGCGGTCAGCATGGTCTGATCGGCCACACCCAGCCGCGTCGAATCGCCGCCCGCAGCGTCGCGAGCCGTGTCGCCGAAGAACTGGCGACGCCGTTGGGTGCGCTGGTTGGCTATCAGGTGCGGTTCGAGGACCAGAGCGATTCCAACACCCTGATCAAACTGATGACCGACGGCATCCTGCTGGCGGAAACCCAGAACGACCGCTACCTCGAACGCTACGACACGATCATCGTCGACGAAGCCCACGAACGCAGCCTGAACATCGACTTCCTGCTCGGTTACCTGAAAACCCTGCTGCCGCGTCGTCCGGACCTGAAAGTCATCATCACCTCGGCGACTATCGATCTGGAGCGTTTCTCCAAGCATTTCGACGATGCGCCGATTGTTGAAGTCTCGGGCCGCACTTTCCCGGTGGAAACCTGGTACCGCCCGCTGACCCTGGAGCAAGACGAAGAGGGCAACCGCGTCGAGGATGACTTGACGGTGGATCAGGCGATCCTCGCCACCCTCGACGAAATCGCCGCGTTCGAACGCAGCGAACGCAAGAGCCCCGGCGATGTGCTGGTGTTCCTGCCCGGCGAGCGTGAGATTCGCGACGCCGCCGACATGCTGCGCAAGGCCCAGCTCAAACACACCGAAATTCTGCCGCTCTACGCACGGCTGTCCCCGGCCGAACAGCAGCGGATTTTCCAGTCGCACCCAGGCCGTCGCGTGGTCCTGGCAACCAACGTCGCCGAAACCTCGCTCACCGTGCCGGGCATTCGTTACGTGATCGACAGCGGCACCGCGCGCATCAGCCGTTACAGCTACCGCGCCAAGGTCCAGCGCCTGCCCATCGAAGCCATTTCCCAGGCCAGCGCCAACCAGCGTAAAGGTCGTTGCGGGCGGGTCGAGCCGGGTATTTGTATTCGTCTATACGGCGAAGAAGATTTCATTGGCCGGCCGGAATTTACTGACCCGGAAATCCTGCGCACCAACCTCGCAGCGGTGATTTTGCAGATGCTGCATCTGCGCCTTGGCGAGATCACCGATTTCCCGTTTATCGAGCCGCCGGATGGCAAAGCCATCAGCGACGGTTTCAACCTGCTGCAAGAACTCTCGGCGGTAGACCGCAACAGCCAGCTGACACCGCTTGGCCGCCAATTGGCGCGACTGCCGGTGGACCCGCGCATGGGCCGCATGTTGCTGGAAGCGGCGAAACTCGGCAGCTTGCAGGAAGTGCTGATTGTCGCCAGCGCCATGTCGATTCAGGACCCGCGCGAGCGTCCGCCGGAGCGTCAGCAAGCGGCCGATCAGGCTCACGCTCAATGGAAAGACGTGGACTCGGACTTCGCCGGGCTGGTCAATCTGTGGCGTGGTTTCGAAGAACAGCGTCAGGCCCTGACCGCCAGCCCGCTGCGCAATTGGTGCCGCAAGAATTTCCTGAATTACCTGCGTCTGCGCGAATGGCGCGACTCTCACCGTCAACTGAGCCTGATCTGCCGCGACATGCAGTTGAGCCTCAATAAAGAGCCGGCGGATTACCCGAAACTGCACAAAGCCGTGCTCTCGGGGCTGCTCAGCCAGATCGGTCAGAAAACCGATGAAGGCGATTACCTCGGTGCGCGTCAGCGGCGTTTCTGGATTCACCCGTCATCGGGCCTCGGCAAGAAACGTCCGCAATGGCTGATGGCCGCCGAACTGGTGGAAACCACCAAGCTTTACGCGCGTATGGTCGCCAAGATCGACGCCGACTGGATCGAGCCACTGGCCGGGCACCTGATCAAGAAAAACCACTTCGAACCCCATTGGGAGAAGAAGCGCGGTCAAGTCGTGGCGTTCGAGCAAATCACCTTGTTCGGGTTGATCGTGGTCGGTCGCCGACCGGTGCATTACGGGCCGATCGACCCGGTGGTGTCTCGTGAGTTCTTCATTCGTGAAGGTCTGGTGCGCGGCGAGATTCAGTCCAAAGCCAAGTGCTTGTCGGCCAATGCGCAACTGCTGGAACAGCTCGACGAACTGGAAGCCAAGGCTCGCCGTCGCGACATTCTGGCTGACGAAGAAACCCTGTTCGCCTTCTACGATGCGCGACTGCCGGCGGAGATCCATCAGACCGCGACCTTCGACAGCTGGTATCGGGTCAACAGTCAGAAAGACCCGCAACTGCTGATCATGCGCGAAGAAGACGTGCTGGCCCGCGAGGCGAGTGAAGTCACCGCGCTGCATTACCCGGACACCTTGCACATCGGTGATCTGGAATTGGCGCTCAGTTACCATTTCGAACCGAACCATCCACGCGATGGCGTAACCCTGCGAGTGCCGGCGCCGTTGTTGCCGATGCTGCCGCCGGAACGTCTGGAATGGCTGGTGCCCGGCGTGATCGAGGCCAAGTGCATCGCGCTGGTGCGCAACCTGCCCAAAGCCCTGCGCAAGAACTTCGTGCCGGTGCCGGACTTCGTCAAAGCCGCATTGCAACGCATGACTTTCGCCGAGGGCTCGTTGCCGCAGGCGTTGGGTCGCGAACTGTTGCGCATGACCGGTGCGCGGGTCAGCGATGAAGCCTGGGCCGAAGCGTCGCAGCAGGTCGACAGCCATTTGCGGATGAACCTGGAAATCGTCGACGGCCAGGGCAAGTTCCTTGGCGAAGGGCGTGATCTGGCGGAACTGACCGCACGCTTTGCCGAAGCCAGTCAGGCCGCGTTGGCTGTGCCGCAAACTGCGAAAAATCAGCAACCGGTGGAGCCGAAAGTGTTTGCCGCCGTTGCCGAGAAAACCCAGCAGAAGATCGCCGGGCTATCGATGACGGTGTATCCGGCGCTGGTGGAAGAGAGCGGCACGGTCAAGGAAGGACGTTTCTCGACGCCGGCTGAGGCAGAGTTTCAACATCGCCGCGCCTTGCAGCGTTTGCTGATGCAGCAACTGGCCGAACCGGCGAAGTTCCTGCGCAGCAAGTTGCCGGGGCTGACCGAATTGGGCCTGATGTACCGCGACATGGGGCGCATCGACAGTCTGGTCGAAGACATCCTGCTGGCCAGCCTCGACAGCTGCATTCTCGATGGCGAAGATCCGTTGCCTCGCGATGGCGCCGGGTTGGCCTCACTGGCCGAACGCAAGCGCGGTGGCTGGACCGAGCACGCCGAGCGCCTGGCCAAGCTGACGCTGGAAATCCTCAAGCTCTGGCACGGCCTGCAAAAACGCTTCAAGGGCAAGATCGACCTGGCGCAAGCCGTGGCCCTGAACGACATCAAGCAGCAGCTCAGTCATCTGGTGTATCCGGGGTTCGTCCGTGAAACCCCGATGCAGTGGCTCAAGGAGCTGCCGCGCTATCTGAAAGCGGTCGAGCAGCGCTTCGAGAAAATCGGCGCTCAGGTGCAAAGGGATCGGGTCTGGAGTGGTGAGTTGTCTGGCTTGTGGACGCAATATCAAACCCGCGCCAACAAACATGCCCAGGAAGGCAAACGCGATCCGCAGCTGGAACTCTATCGCTGGTGGCTGGAGGAATACCGGGTTTCCCTGTTCGCCCAACAATTGGGGACCAAGGTGCCGATCTCCGACAAGCGCCTGAACAAGCAATGGACCCAGGTCGAACCGTAACCCCTGTGGGAGCGGGCTTGCTCGCGAAGGGGGCCGTCAGCTTCAATATCAATGTTGACTGATACACCGCTTTCGCGAGCAAGTCGAATCGTCGCACCGCCGCTCCCACATTAGGTATGCGTTACTCTCGCAAAAGGCGCCAAAACCCAATGTTTATGGCAAACTTCGCGCCTATAAACGCCGGCCCCGCGGTTTTGAGCCTTCACAGGTCTGGGCGGATCGGAATAAAGCGATGCCAGGTTTGCTCCCCCTGACGGGAGCAGATCCTTTGTGTGTTGGTACGTCGGTGCCAACACTTTCTGCCTGAACAGATTAGAGAAACGACCATGCATAACGTCGTCATCAGCGGCACCGGCCTGTACACCCCGGCCAACAGCATCTCCAACGAAGAGCTGGTGCAGTCTTTCAACGCTTACGTCGCGCAGTTCAACGCCGACAACGCCGACGCCATCGCGCGCGGCGAGATCGAAGCGTTGACCGAGTCCAGCGCGGCGTTTATCGAAAAGGCGTCTGGCATCAAAAGCCGCTTTGTCATGGACAAAGAAGGCATCCTCGACCCGCAACGCATGGCGCCACGCCTGCCGGAACGCTCGAATGACGAGTGGTCGGTACTTTGCCAAATGGCCATCGGTGCCGCCGAGCAAGCCTTGCAGCGTGCCGGCAAGACCGCCGCGGACATCGACGGCGTGATCGTCGCCTGCTCCAACCTGCAACGGGCCTATCCGGCCATCGCCATCGAAGTCCAGGAAGCCTTGGGCATCCAGGGTTTCGGTTACGACATGAACGTCGCCTGCTCCTCGGCGACCTTCGGCATTCAGGCGGCGACCAACAGCGTGCAATTGGGCCAGGCCCGGGCGATTTTGATGGTCAACCCGGAAGTCTGCACCGGTCACCTGAACTTCCGCGACCGTGACAGCCACTTCATCTTCGGCGACGCGGCTACCGCGGTGATCATCGAACGTGCTGACCTGGCAACGTCCAAGTATCAGTTCGATGTGGTCAGCACCAAGCTGCTGACCAAGTTCTCCAACAACATCCGCAACAACTTCGGCTTCCTCAACCGCGCGGCGGAAGAGGGCATCGGTACCAAGGACAAACTGTTCGTGCAGGAAGGCCGCAAGGTGTTCCGCGATGTCTGCCCGATGGTCGCCGAGCTGATCGCTACGCACCTGGAAGAGAACACGCTCAACATCAGCGACGTGAAACGCTTCTGGCTGCACCAGGCCAACCTCAGCATGAACCACCTGATCGTCAAGAAGCTGCTGGGCCGCGAAGCCACCGAAGAAGAAGCCCCGGTGATTCTCGACACCTACGCCAACACCAGCTCCGCCGGTTCCGTGATCGCGTTTCACAAAAACCAGGACGATCTGGCCGCCGGTTCGCTGGCAGTGCTCAGCTCGTTCGGCGCCGGTTACTCGATTGGTAGCGTGATTCTGCGCAAGCGCTGAGTTTGCCTTAAAAGATCGCAGCCTGCGGCAGCTCCACACGGGATTGGATTTCAACGCGATATCGCGGTTGGAATGCGGTCGGTGTAGGAGCTGCCGAAGGCTGCGATCTTTTTTTGCGCAAAAAAACTCGCGCTGCAATATCGGACGGATGATGGGGACCGATACCACAACGCGAGTTTGTAAAAGCGGCTCGGGTTTCCTTGCCCGAGTCGTGTAGCGGGGAATCAGAACTTCGCTTCTGCGTCCAGTTGCAGGGTGTTGATCTTCGAATCCCGCAGGGTGGCGTTGGTGTAGTCGGAGTCAGCCATGAAGTACGTCGCGCCGAGGGCGAAGTTCTTGTCGATCTCGTAGCTCACTTTCAGCTTGCTGCCGCGCGAACCGGTGAAACCGTTGGCGAAGTCGGAGTCGGTGAAGGCGCCGACCACGGCGTTACGCTGTACGTCGCGGTAGTTGTAGTCCACTCCGAAGCCGTAGAACTTGGTCTTGACGCCAGCCAGCCAGCCCATGTCCTGATCGTTGCTCGCACTGTCGTTGTTGACAATTTGACCGTATAGCGACAACGGCATCGGCAGGCCGCCGAGATCGATCTGACCAAAGCCTTCGTACACTTTGAACTCTTCGCCCGGGCTGTTGCCGTTGATGGCCAGTGTAGCGGCGTCCTCGTCGTTGTCGTAAGCGTAGACACTGCCACCCAGCGTCATTTTCAGGTTGTCAGTGATAGCGAAGCGCGCGCCCAACTGGCCTGCGTACAGACGCAGGTCGTGACGGAACTGCTTGCCTTCGCCGTCGACGTTGTCCTGGAGGGTGTAGTGGCCGGCGCTACCGAACAGCTCGGCCGTGCTGCCTAGCGGGTATTTGTAAGTCAGGGCCAGACCTTCCGGGCTGATGTCGTTATCCCAGATGATGTCACCCATGCTCACCCATGGTTGCGGCATCTTGCCGCCGATCAAGTGCAGGTTCTTGATGGCAGTCGGGTGGTAGTCGACGTAGCCCTGGTCCAGCCAGATATCTTTCTTGGAGAAGTTGCCTTCCAGACTCTGGTTGGTGGAGCGAGCATCGTTGTTGTTGCCAGTGGCTATACGAATGCCGGTGTCCACTTGTGGATTGATTTCGGTGTAGGCACCCAGGCGGACACGGATACGTTGACGATCCTGGTCACCGGTGTTTGGTACGCCATCGTTCTTGACCGTTTCCTGACGGAAACGCACGTCACCCTTGAATTGGGTCTTGGCAGCCCACGCCAGTTTCTGGTCGAAGGTACTCAGTTCATTGGTTTTCTTCGCAGTCGCTGCGATCTGCTCGTTAGTCTCTTGTTGAGCCTGGCGGGCGATTTGCTGGTCTTTCTGATCCTTGGCCAGCTCGGCTTGCAGTTCGGTGTACTGCGCAGGCGAAATCGAGCCGTTTGCCTTGAGCATGTCGAGCAGTTTGGCGTCAACTGCGGCGCTGGCCGGAACACTCATGGCCAGCAGCAACCCACCACACAAGGCCGCCGCAGTTTTCGTGGAAGCAAGACGCATATCAATCTCCGAAGATGTAATGGGATGACTGAGCCATCCAGGACACAACCGACCGTTGACGGACGGAAAACAGTGACCAGGTTTAGTACCCGGCGCTCTAAAAACAGGCGCCAGTATCGCGATGGTTTATGACAGAGCAGTGGCAAAGTGATGGCGTCTCGATGACGATACAAATATGGCGTACACCCTTATCCAGAGCCCTGTCGGCGGATTGCTCGTGTGGATTTTTTGGCGATGGGCGATACTCGCCGGGCTTTAACGCAAAGAAATAGGGAAGAACTGATGCCGCTGCAACGTCTGGAAAGTCTGTCCGAAATCGCGTCGCAGACGTGGGATGCCCTGGTGCCCGAGAATCAGCCCTTTCTGCGCCACGCCTTTCTCAGCGCGCTGGAGGACAGCGGCAGCGTCGGCCCTCATTCCGGCTGGCAACCCGAGCATTTGTTGCACATCGAAGGCGATCGCCTGATTGCCGCGCTGCCCAGTTACCGCAAATGGCATTCCTACGGCGAGTACGTGTTCGATCACGCCTGGGCCGATGCCTGTGAGCGTGCCGGTATCGATTACTACCCAAAATTGCTGACGGCTGTGCCGTTCAGTCCGGTCAGTGGCCCGCGTTTGCTGGCGGCCACGCTCGAGGACGGTTTCGAACTGTTGAAAAGCCTGCCGGGCTACCTTGAAATCGAACAACTCTCCAGTGCCCACATCAACTTCACCGACCCGTTCACTGACGCGGCCTTGGCCGAGCAGCCAGGCTGGTTGCAGCGAATCGGCTGTCAGTACCACTGGCAGAATCGCGGCTATCGGGATTTTCAGGATTTCCTCGACGTCCTCAGTTCGCGCAAGCGCAAGCAGATGCGCAAGGAGCGCGAACAAGTGGCGGGGCAGGGCATTGATTTCGAATGGCTTGAAGGTAGGCAACTCGATCAGGCGCAGTGGGATTTTGTCTATGCCTGCTACGCCAATACCTACGCAGTGCGTCGGCAAGCGCCGTATCTGACGCGGGAGTTTTTCAGTTTGCTGGCCGAGCGCATGCCAGAGTCGATTCGTGTGGTGTTGGCCAAGCAAGGCTCACGGCCGGTGGCCATGGCGTTCAGTCTGGTGGGCGGCGACAGCTTTTACGGTCGTTACTGGGGCTGTCTGGCGGAGTTCGACCGTCTGCACTTCGAGACCTGTTTCTACCAGGGCATGGACTACGCAATTGCCAACGGCTTCCAGCGATTCGATGCCGGTGCCCAGGGCGAACACAAGTTGATTCGCGGGTTCGAACCCGTGATCACTCATTCATGGCACTACTTGCGTCATCCCGGCCTGAAAGCGGCCGTCAAAGACTTCCTGCAGCAAGAGCGCGTTGGCGTGCTGGCGTATGCCGAGGAAGCGAGGACGGCCTTGCCTTACCGGCAAGACTGATCCTCGCCCTGGGCTTCAGCTGCCTTCCTTGCCTAACCATCGATACGTCACGCCGCCGATCACCGCGCCCAGCAGCGGCGCTACCCAGAACATCCACAATTGCGCGATGGCCCAGCCACCGACGATCAGCGCCGGGCCAGTGCTGCGGGCCGGGTTGACCGAGGTGTTGGTGACAGGGATCGAGATCAGGTGGATCAGCGTCAGGGCCAGGCCGATGGCGATCGGCGCCAGCCCGGCAGGAGCGCGCTTGTCGGTGGCACCGAGGATGATCAGCACGAACATCGCCGTCATCACCAGCTCACAGACAAAGCCTGCGGCCATCGAGTATTTGCCGGGAGAATGCTCGCCGTAGCCGTTGGAAGCCAGACCGTTGGCGAGATCGAAGCCTTCCTTGCCGTTGGCGATGTAGTAGATCAAGGCCGCCGCGATAATCGCGCCAATCACCTGAGCGATGATGTAGGCGGGCAGCTCTTTGGCGGGGAATCGACCGCCGACGAACAAACCGACCGAAACGGCGGGGTTGAGATGGCAGCCGGAAATATGGCCAATGGCGAATGCCATGGTCAGTACCGTCAGACCAAAGGCCAGGGCCACACCCAGCACCCCGATCCCCAGCGGAGAAGACGCGGCCAGGACCGCACTGCCGCAACCCCCCAACACCAGCCAGAACGTACCTAACAACTCAGTGACTGAACGTTTGAACAGAGACATGAGAGCGTCCTTGATAGGCTTCCTATCGAGACTGTATCGAGTGATGCATCCTGCACATTTACGACAGGTTCATCTCCAGAACCTTGGCTGATTACAGCAGGGTTTTGGCGGATTTCCAGCAATCGGGAGGGGGGCCTGATCATTCCCACGCAGAGCGTGGGAATGATCAGGCAAGAAGGTTCAGTCGATGCCGACAAATCCACCCGTCTGGTGCTGCCACAACCGCGCATACAACCCGCCATGGGCCAGCAGCTCGGCGTGGCTGCCGGTTTCGGCGATCTTGCCTTTTTCCAGCACCACCAGCCGGTCCATGCGGGCGATGGTCGAGAGCCGGTGAGCGATGGCGATCACGGTTTTGCCCTGCATCAGGGTTTCGAGGCTTTCCTGGATCGCCGCTTCGACTTCCGAGTCGAGCGCCGAGGTGGCCTCGTCCATGATCAGGATCGGCGCGTCCTTGAGCAGCACGCGAGCAATCGCAATCCGCTGACGCTGACCGCCGGAGAGTTTCACCCCGCGTTCACCGACGTGGGCATCGAAACCGGTGCGGCCTTCGGAGTCCGACAACAACGGGATGAACTCGTCGGCGCGGGCCTTGTGCACCGCCTCCCAGAGTTCGGCGTCGGTGGCGTCGGGTTTGCCGTACAGCAAATTGTCACGGATCGAGCGGTGCAGCAGGGATGTGTCCTGGGTGATCATGCCGATGCGCTCGCGCAGGCTTTCCTGGCCGACTTCGGCGATGTTCTGGCCGTCGATGAGGATGCGTCCGCCCTCCACGTCATAGAGGCGCAGCAGCAGGTTGACCAGGGTTGACTTGCCTGCACCGGACGGGCCGATCAGGCCGATTTTCTCACCGGGTTTGATGGTCAGGTTGAGGTCGCCGATGATCCCGCTCTTCTTGCCATAGTGGAAATCCACGTGCTCGAAACGCACCTCGCCGCGGGTGACCGTCAGCGGTTTGGCCTGCTCGCGATCGGTGACGCTGACCGGTTGAGAAATGGTCTGCAAACCGTCCTGAACCATGCCGATGTTTTCGAAAATCCCGGTGACCACCCACATGATCCAGCCGGACATGTTGACGATGCGGATCACCAGGCCGGTGGCCAGGGCAATCGCGCCAACGGTGATCAGCGACTGCGTCCACAGCCACAAGGCCAGGCCGGTGGTGCCGACGATCAGCAAGCCGTTCATGCTGGTGATGACCACGTCCATGCTGGTGACCACCCGGCCGGCCAGTTGGGCTTTTTCGGTTTGTTCCTTGATCGCTTCGCGAGCGTATTGCTGCTCGAAGTTGGTGTGGGCGAACAGCTTCAGGGTGGTGATGTTGGTGTAGCCGTCGACGATCCGCCCCATGAGTTTGGAGCGCGCATCGGAGGACACCACCGAGCGTTCCTTGACCCGTGGCACGAAGTAGTAAAGGGCACTGATGAAGGCGACGATCCAGGTCAGTAGCGGGATCATAAGGCGCCAGTCGGCTTCGGCGAACAGCACCAGCGAACTGATCGCGTAGATCAGCACGTGCCACAACGCGTCCACCGCTTGCACGGCCGAATCGCGCAGCGAGTTGCCAGTCTGCATGATGCGTTGGGCGATGCGCCCGGCGAAGTCGTTCTGGAAAAAATTCAGGCTCTGTTTGAGCACATAACTGTGGTTCTGCCAGCGAATCAGGCTGGTCATGCTGGGGCTCAGGGTCTGGTGCACCAGCAAGTCGTGCAGGCCAACAAAGATCGGCCGAAAAACCAGGGCTACCACCGCCATCCAGGCCAGCTCGATGCCGTGTTCCTTGAAGAAATCGACGTTAGGCGTGCCTTGGGTCAGGTCGATGATGCGACTCAGGTAACTGAACAGCGCCACTTCGATCAGCGCACCGATCAGACCGACGAACAGCAGGACGGCAAAACTCGGCCAGACCTGCTTCAAGTAATAGGTATAAAAAGGGAGAACCCGATCCGGCGGAGCGGCCGTCGGGGGCTCGCGGAAAATGTCGATCAGTTTCTCGAAACGGCGATAAAGCATCAGTTCTCCGCCCGCGCACGGGCTCTCCTTTGAACAGTGTGAGCGGCGCACTCCGGCAGCCGCTCAAGACTTCCTGTGTAGCTTAGTCGATGACTTTGGCCGACTTGATGAACACAGGGTCGGCTGGCACATCTTTCATGCCGCCACGGGTGGTGGTTTGCGAGTTGACGATGACGTCCACCACGTCCATGCCTTTCACGACTTTACCGAAGACCGCATAGCCGTCACCGCTGTCGAGGAAGTCGTTGTCTTTGACGTTCACGAAGAACTGGCTAGTGGCCGAATCAGGATTAGAGGTGCGGGCCATGGACAGCGTGCCACGGACGTTATGCAGACCGTTTTTGGACTCGTTCTTGATCGGTGCCTTGGTTTCTTTCTGCTGCATTTGTTGAGTGAAACCACCGCCCTGGACCATGAAGCCCGGAATCACACGGTGAAAAATCGTGTTGTTGTAGAAGCCGCTGTTGACGTAATCAAGGAAGTTCTTGGTACTGATCGGCGCCTTGACCGGGTCCAGTTCGATTTCGATCTGGCCATTGGTGGTCTCCAGCAGCACGTGCGGCGCCTTGGCGGGCGTTGCGGCCATCAGGTTGGCGGCAAACAGAACGGAGCCAGCGACGAGGGCGATTTTTTTCAGCATGGGTCAGTGATCCTGAGTGAGGTGGTGTCGACTGCGGTGAGAAACTCGAGCAGCGTTTGGTTGAACATTTCGGGTTGATCCAGCGGGGTGGCGTGGCGCGAATCGGCGATCACCACCAGCCGCGCATCGGGCAGCAGTTTTACATAGGTTTCTTTCAGCGAGACCGGTGTGTAGTCACGGTCGGCGCTGACGATGAGGGTTGGACAGGAGACCCTCGAAAGTCGTTCCTGAACCCCCCAGCCAACGATTGCATCGAAGCTGGCGAGATAAGCATGTTTGTCGTTTTTTGCCCAGCGCTCGGCCATTTTTTGTCGCAGATCGGCCTGTTCGGGTTTGGGAAACAGCTTGCCGCCCAGGGCCGTGCCGATGGCGCCCAGACTGAGGACGCGCATCAGGCTCCAGCGCTTGAACCACTGCCAGTAATCGTCGCGGCTGCGCAGTTTGACCTCGGGCGCGCTGTTGACGATGCACAGGCTTTTGAGCAATTGCGGCTGATCCACGGCCAGTTGAAAACCGATCATGCCACCCATGGACAGGCCCACGTAATGAATGGGGCCGAGGTTCAGGTGTTCAATCAGGGCGATCATGTCGGCGCTGAACCCGGCGATGCTGTAGCGCTCGCGGGGTTTGTCGGAGCGACCGTGGCCGCGTACATCCGGCACGATCACCCGGTAGCGGGCCGACAGCGCCGGGATCTGCTTTTCCCAGTCCAGGGTGCTGGAACCCAGCCCGTGGACCAGCAGCAACGGCGTGCCGTGGCCATATTCCTCATAGTGCAGGTTGCAACCTTCGTGTTCGAAATAGGCCATGCGTACACTCCGTGTCAGGCTTGTTCAGGGGCGGCGAAAGGTGCATCCAGCGGCGCAGTGTCGAAAGTGCGCAGCAGTTCGATGAGAATCTGCGTGGCCGGACCCAAGGGTTTGTCCTTGTTCGAGTACAGGTAGAAGCTCGGGTTGCGGCTGCCGCCCTGGTCCAACGGTAGCAGCTTGAGCAGACCTTCCTTGAGTTCCCGTTCGATCATGTGCCGAGGCAACCAGGCGAAACCCAGGCCGCTACTGACAAAAGTTGCCGCGGTGGCCAGGCTGCCGACGGTCCAGCGCTGTTCCGCGCCGAGCCAGCCGACGTCTCGTGGCTGCTGGCGACCGGAGTCGCGGATGACCACTTGCATCTGGGATTCCAGATCCTGGAAGTTCAGTTCGCGGTTCAGACGATGCAGCGGGTGTTCGGGGTGAGCGACAGCCACAAACTCTACGTCGCTCAATTCCGCGCCCAGATACCCGGGAATGCTGAAGCCGGTAATGGCCAGATCGGCCACGCCTTCGAGCAAGACTTCTTCTACCCCCGACAGCACTTCTTCGCGCAGACGCACCCGGCAGCCACGGCTTTGCGGCATGAACGCGGTCAAGGCGCGGACGAGGCGGGCGCTCGGATACGCGGCGTCGACCACCAGCCGAACTTCCGCCTCCCAGCCTTGTTCCATGTGGTGGGCCAGGTCTTCCAGCTGACTGGCCTGTTTCACCAATTGCCGCGAGCGGCGCAGCAGCACGCCGCCGGCTTCGGTCAGCACCGCTTTGCGGCCGTCGATGCGCAACAGCGGCACGCCGAGTTGGTCCTGCATGCGCGCTACGGTGTAGCTCACCGATGATTGCGAGCGGTGCAGCGCTTCGGCGGCCTGGGCGAAACCGCCGTGGTCGACCACGGCCTGTAACGTTCGCCATTGATCAAGGGTCACGCGGGGCGCTTTCATGAATAGCTCCTCTTGTCCTAAGCTGGCAGTCCTTATTGGAGACTGCTGAATGAAAAAGCTTTGTTGTGTGGTATCGGGTTGTGTGCTGCTGGCGATGCTGCCGCTTACTGCGTTTGCCTATCCGATCGACGTTGAAAAACAGCTGAACGGCTTGAGCATCGACTACAACGCGTATGACACGGATAGCGACATCGCCTCCATTCAGGTGAACAACTACGGCACCACCGATGCGGCCTGTAAGGTAGTTTTCAACAATGGCCCGGAAGCGCCACGCACCCGCAATATCGAAGTGGCCGCTGGTAAACACAAAAATGCCACCGCCAAGTTCAACCGGAGCATCATCAAGATGCGTATCAAATTGACCTGCACCCCAAAATGACATTACAACCGTGTGGGAGCGGGCTTGCTCGCGAAAGCGGTATGTCAGTCAACATTGATGTCGACTGACACGGCCTCTTCGCGAGCAAGCCCGCTCCCACAGGGTATGCTCCGCTTATAAACGAATTTATTGATGGTTTATAGCAGTTATTTGCGCTTTTTCATCGATTTAACTCTGTTTAACCTTCACTCCATCGACTTACAACATTCTCAGATGGAGGCTACATCCCATGTCCCGCGTTCTGATCATCGAAAGCAGCGCCCGTCAGCAAGACTCGGTTTCGCGTCAACTGACCCAGACCTTCATCAGCCAGTGGCAAGCCGCGCACCCGAACGACCAGATCACCGTTCGTGACCTGGCCGTCAACCCGGTGCCGCATCTGGATATCAACCTGTTGGGCGGCTGGATGAAACCTGCCGAGCAGCGCAACGACATCGAACAGGTTTCCCTGGAACGCTCCAACCAGTTGACCGACGAACTGCTGGCCGCCGATGTACTGGTCCTGGCCGCGCCGATGTACAACTTTGCCATCCCGAGCACCCTCAAAGCCTGGCTCGACCATGTGCTGCGTGCCGGCGTGACTTTCAAGTACACCGACACCGGCCCGCAAGGCTTGCTCAGCGGCAAGCGTGCCTACGTGCTGACTGCGCGCGGCGGGATCTACGCCGGCAGCACCGCGGATCACCAGGAACCGTACCTGCGTCAGGTCATGGGCTTCATCGGGATCCACGACGTGACGTTCATTCACGCCGAAGGCATGAACCTGGGCGGTGACTTCCAGGAGAAAGGCCTGAGCCAGGCC
Organism: Pseudomonas sp. Irchel s3h14; assembly: GCF_900187425.1. Taxonomy (GTDB): domain Bacteria; phylum Pseudomonadota; class Gammaproteobacteria; order Pseudomonadales; family Pseudomonadaceae; genus Aquipseudomonas. Next base: position 180,287 of record NZ_FYDJ01000003.1, on the reverse strand, counting down.
AACGCCAAGCTTTCCCTCGTCGCCTGAGGTTTTAATCGCCAGATAATCCCTTGATGTTCAAGTGACCTGGCGCAACCCCTTCATGGCTTTACGCGCATCGAACCTCCCTTTGCACTTGTTGCTCCTGAGTGCTGTAGCCCGATTGAACGCTTTAGCGAGATCGGGCTTTTTTTTGCCTGCGATTTGATGGGCTGCACGCAATTCTGTAGGAGCCGAGCTTGCTCGCGATAGCGGTATCACATTCAACATTGATGTTGGCTGACACACCGCTATCGCGAGCAAGCTCAGCTCCTACAGGGATTTGTGTGTTCTCGCGATAACGGGCAAAAAACGCTATCGTCGCCGCCATTCGAAACGAGGCGAGCATGGGCTATCTACTTTTTGTCACGCTGATTCAGGCGTTTTCCTTCAGTTTGATCGGCGAATACCTGGCCGGTCATGTCGACAGTTACTTCGCGGTGCTGGTGCGAGTGGTGCTGGCGGGGCTGGTGTTCATTCCGTTGACCCGCTGGCGTTCGGTTGAACCGGCGTTCATGCGCGGCATGCTGCTGATCGGCGCGTTGCAGTTCGGCGTGACCTACGTCTGCCTGTACCTGAGCTTTCGGGTTTTGACTGTGCCGGAGGTGTTGCTGTTCACCATCCTCACGCCGTTGCATGTGACCTTGATTGAAGATGCTTTGAACCGACGCTTCAATCCGTGGGCATTGGTCGCGGCACTGGTGGCGGTGATGGGTGCGGCGGTGATTCGCTACGACCGGATCAACCCCGATTTCTTCATGGGCTTCCTGCTGCTGCAACTGGCCAACTTCACCTACGCCGCCGGGCAGGTGCTCTATAAGCATCTGGTGGCCCGCCATCCAAGCGATTTGCCGCATTACCGGCGCTTTGGTTACTTCTACCTGGGGGCATTGGCGGTGGCGTTGCCGGCGTTTCTGTTGTTTGGCAAACAGAACTTCCTGCCCGAAGCACCGTTGCAATGGGGCGTGCTGGTGTTCCTCGGCCTGGTCTCGACTGCGCTCGGGTTGTACTGGTGGAACAAGGGCGCCTGCCTGGTGAATGGCGGGACGCTGGCGGTGATGAACAACCTGCATGTGCCCGTGGGGTTACTGATCAACTTGCTGATCTGGAATCAGCATGAAGAGTTGGGGCGGTTGTTCCTCGGTGGATCGGTGATTTTGATGGCGGTGTGGATCAGTCGGTTGGGCGTCAGGCGAGAAGTGCTGCCGTTGCGGGAACGGCCATGACGGACCTGATCGCCGCCATCGAGCAGATCTACAAGCCCGCAGGTATGACGTTAACGGATGAAGCTCGGCGCGAGGAGGAGAGTGCCGAATACGGCGCCTGCCGCTTCGGCCTCGATGGGCAGGTGATTGTCTTCCGAGTGGCGAAAATCACGCCGACCAAGATGGGTCAGTTCGTCACGCTGTGGAAGCGGCCAACGCCGACCAGCGAGATTGCACCGCTCGATAGCGGCGATGGCGTCGCCTTTGTGGTGGTGAGCGTTGCTGATGAACCCCATCGCGGGCAGTTTGTGTTTGACCAGAAGATACTGGCCGCCAAAGGGGTCATGTCGATTGATGGTGAGGGCGGCAAGCGAGCGATTCGCGTCTATCCTCCGTGGTCCAGGCCCGTCGCCAAACAAGCTGTGAAAACGCAGCAATGGCAGCTCAAATACTTCCTTGCGCTTGACCAAAGCGGTAATGCCGATCCCGTTCAGGTACGCCGGCTCTTTGGAAAATAGCCCTTAAACTCCTGCGGGAGCGAGGTGTTACATGACGTGTTTTTCATTCTCGGGAATATGGCTTGCGCCCAACATTGCCGGTAACAACCCCGCCCGCAAATCCCCGCCACTCGGTTGTTGATAAAGGCTCAAGCCAAACTCCGGCAGCACCGCCAGCAGGTAATCAAAAATATCCCCCTGAATCCGCTCGTAATCCGCCCACGCGGTGGTGCGGGTGAAGCAGTAGATCTCCAGCGGAATGCCCTGAGCGGTGGTCTGCATCTGGCGGACCATGCAGGTCATGTTTGGCTGGATTTCCGGGTGACTCTTCAAATACGCCAGTGCATAGGCGCGGAAGGTACCGATATTGGTCATCCGCCGACGGTTGGCCGACATCGCCGCCACATTACCCTGGGCTTCGTTCCAGGCCTTGAGTTCAGCCTGCTTGCGACTGATGTAGTCGGTCAGCAGATGCACCTGGGACAGTTTCAACTCTTCGTCATCGCGGATGAATCGCACGCCACTGGCGTCGATGAACAGGCTGCGCTTGATCCGTCGTCCACCGGATTGCTGCATGCCGCGCCAGTTCTTGAACGACTCGGACATCAGGCGCCAGGTCGGAATCGAAACGATGGTCTTGTCGAAATTCTGCACCTTGACCGTGTGCAGCGTGATATCGACCACATCACCGTCGGCGCCGACTTGCGGCATTTCGATCCAGTCGCCGACCCGCAGCATGTCATTGCTGGTCAGCTGCACGCTGGCGACGAACGACAGCAGGGTGTCCTTGTAGACCAACAGAATCACCGCCGACATGGCACCCAGACCCGACAGCAGCAACAGCGGCGAACGGTCGATCAGCGTGGCGACGATGATGATCGCGCCAAATACGTACAAGACCATTTTCGCCAGTTGTATGTAGCCTTTGATCGAGCGGGTACGGGCATGTTCGGTGCGCGCATAGATGTCGAGCAGAGCGCTGAGCAGGGCACTGACCGCCAACAGCAAAAACAGAATGGTAAATGCCAGCGCGACGTTACCGAGGAAGATCAGACTGGTCTTGCCCAACTCCGGCACCAGGTGCAAGCCGAACTGGATCACCAGCGAGGGTGTGATCTGCGCCAGACGATGAAAGACCTTGTTATGCCGAAAGTCATTGATCCAGTGCAATGCCGGCTGGCGACCGAGCATTTTGGTCGCATGCAGAATGAGGTAGCGCGCCACTCGTCCGAGGACCAGCGCAACCACCAGCAATAGCACCAATGCCAGGCTGGAATGCAGGAGAGGGTGCTGATCAAGGGCACCCCAAAGGTCTTGGACGTTGAGCCAGAGCTGTTTGATATCCATGGGTAAAAACGGTTCTTCTGTAGGACGCGACGGGGCGATTAGAGCATTTAAGACGCTTTGGATGACGTTTCAGGACAAAAGACGCAACAAAAAAACCACTGTTTAGCGCCGTTTGTATAAAGAAACTCGGCCTGAGCGCTCGAAACCGTTACCCTATGCAGCTGTTTTTTTGTATTTCTTCGAGGTAGCACCCGTGTTTTCCCAATTCGCCCTGCACGAACGCCTGCTCAAAGCCGTGGCCGAGCTTAAATTTGTCGAGCCAACGCCAGTGCAAGCAGCGGCTATTCCGCTGGCGCTCCAAGGGCGTGACCTGCGGGTGACAGCGCAAACCGGTAGCGGCAAAACCGCTGCATTCGTATTGCCGATCCTCAACCGTCTGATCGGCCCGGCTAAAGTCCGCGTCAGCATCAAGACCCTGATCCTGCTGCCGACCCGCGAGCTGGCCCAGCAAACCATCAAGGAAGTTGAGCGTTTCGCTCAGTTCACCTTCATCAAGTCCGGCCTGATCACCGGCGGTGAAGACTTCAAGGTCCAGGCTGCCATGCTGCGCAAGGTGCCGGACATCCTGATCGGTACGCCGGGCCGGATGATCGAGCAACTGAACGCCGGTAACCTCGACCTCAAAGAAGTCGAAGTACTGGTCCTCGACGAAGCCGACCGCATGCTCGACATGGGCTTTGCCGAAGACGTCCAGCGTCTGGTGGAAGAGTGCACCAACCGCCAGCAGACCATGCTGTTCTCTGCCACCACCGGCGGTTCGGGCCTGCGCGAGATGGTCGCCAAGGTGTTGAACAACCCTGAGCACCTGCAGCTCAACAACGTCAGCGATCTGAATGCGACCACCCGTCAGCAGATCATCACCGCTGACCACAACCAGCACAAAGAACAGATCGTGAACTGGCTGCTGGCCAACGAGACCTACCAGAAGGCCATCGTGTTCACCAACACCCGGGCCATGGCCGACCGTATCTACGGCCGCCTGGTGGCGCAGGAATACAAAGCGTTCGTCCTGCACGGTGACAAAGACCAGAAGGATCGCAAGCTGGCCATCGACCGTCTGAAGCAGGGCGGCGTGAAAATCCTCGTCGCCACCGACGTTGCCGCTCGCGGCCTCGACGTGGAAGGCCTGGACCTGGTGATCAACTTCGACATGCCGCGCAGCGGCGACGAATACGTTCACCGCATCGGTCGCACCGGTCGCGCCGGCAACGATGGCCTGGCCATCTCGCTGATCTGCCACGGCGACTGGAACCTGATGTCGAGCGTCGAGCGCTACCTCAAGCAGAGCTTCGAGCGCCGCACCATCAAGGAAGTCAAAGGCACCTACGGCGGACCAAAAAAGGTCAAGGCCTCAGGCAAAGCCGTTGGCGTGAAGAAGAAAAAAGTCGACGCCAAAGGCGACAAGAAGAAAACCGGCGCCAAGGCCCCGACCAAACGCAAAATCGCCAACCGCCCGAAGACCGACGCCCTGTCGCTGGTCAGCAAGGACGGCATGGCGCCGCTCAAGCGCCGCAAGCCGGAAGCGCCAGCTGCTGAATAAGCAGTTTTAGCGCCCCATAAAAAAACCGGACAAATGTCCGGTTTTTTTTATGCCTGAAATTCCTGAGTTTGATTAACTCTCGGCTTTCTTCTCCGCCGAACTCAGTTCCTTCAATCGCTGATCGATCAACTGGCACTTGTCCGGCAGATCCTTGCTGGCCGTCTCCAGATCCATTTTCTGCAGCTCATCGTTGATCTCCTTGGCCTTGGCTGGGTTCTGCTCGGTGAGTTTGGCCACTTCCTTGGCCAGTTGTTCGCGCTTAATGGTGGCTTCTTCGGGTGGGCAAGCCCAAACGGGAAGGGCGCAGGCGAGGGTGGCGGCGAGGGTGAGCTTCAGCAGGGTTTTCATTGGGGTGGGCCTCATTTCCGGTTAAGGCGGGTTATCCGGTTGAGGGTTGAAGGGCGTAAAAAGTTCAGAGACGCCAAACCCGGTCGCCTTTTGGACGACGGTTTGACTATAAGGATCAGCCACCCAGCGGTACAGAGCGCCGGTTCTGAACTTGATGTAGGGGGAGTATCCTGGTGCGCTCGGACAGTCACCCGGCAAATTGCCGATGACTAAACACTGCCAACACCTGTGGGAGCAAGCTCGCTCCCACAGTGGATTTGCGGTGTTTGGGGATAGTGTATCCGGCAGATGCTCTACTCCCCATGGCAGCAGCTGGCCGAGACCTTGTCTTCATACTGATCGTGAAGCCTTACCCACTCCATGATTTCCTCTTCATTACGCCCCTTGGGGGTGAGGTCGAGGTAGTTATAGGCCCCAACCAACATGTCCAGACCGCGGGCATAAGTGGAATAGGTGTGGAAAATCTCTCCAGCTTCATTGCGATAAAACACGCTAAGGCCGGGGAGTTCTTCTTCGGCGCCGTCGGATTTTTCGTAGTTGTAGGTGGCCTTACCGGCGACGACGTCTTCTGCTCGGGCCGAAACGCCAAAGTCATAGTTGAAGTCGCAGCCTTCTGACGACACCCAATCGAATTTCCAGCCCATGCGCCGTTTGAAGGCCTGAAATTCGGCGAACGGTGCGTGGGAAACCGCCACCACGGCGACGTCATGGTGGGCCAGGTGTTGGTTGGCTCCGTCGATGTGGTCGGACAGGAACGAGCAGCCGGAACAGCCTTCGTCCCAGCCTTTGCCAAACATGAAGTGGTAGATGACCAACTGGTTACGGCCGCCGAACAGGTCCGCCAGTTTCAGTTCGCCGTTCGGGCCCTGAAAGTGGTAGTCCTTGTCGATTTTCACCCAGGGCAGGGCGCGGCGTTCGGCGCTGAGTTTGTCTCGTTCTTTGGTGAAGGCTTTTTCGTGGGCCAGGTGTTGCTTGCGGGCGGCGAGCCATTCTTCTCGGGAGACGACGGGATGATTCTGAATGTTCATTGGGATTCTCCTGCGGGGTGCTGGGAGGTGACTTACACAACCTAGTCGTTTGACCTACGCCCAATTCGACATACCGCTGGTCGATGCTGTTCAAAACCTCGGCTGAACGGCTGCGAACCGCGCCGGTCACAACTTATGAAGGCCATCTCACTCTCTGGATTTGGAGGTTGTATCAGGATGACGACTTATAACTGGGATTTGATTGAACGCTTGCTGCACGAGGTGCAGAACAGCGCCGGCCACAGCTTTACGCCACGGCCCTACGCCGAACAGTACGCGGCGGAGAAAGCGGCGAACGGCGAGGCGATTGAGAACCTGGATCATCTGAAAACAGTGGCCGGTGAGTATGAAAAGTTACTGTTGGCGCGCGGCTATATTGAGCCTCGGCCTGAGGATCAAGGTGGCAACGGTTCGAACTACATTTTGACGCCTCGGGGCTCGAGTTTGTTGAGCCTGATCGACAGCAGTATTCCGGGCAATGACCATCCGCGGCAGGTGTTGGATGAGCAGGACGATGCGCTGGAAGAGGTGAGGTTTGATGAGATCGCATCGAGGGCACAGATTGCCTGACGATCACCCCCTAACCCAGTGTGGGAGCGAGCCTGCTCGCGATTGCGGTACACCAGTAACATCATTGTTTACTGATACACCGCAATCGCGAGCAGGCTCGCTCCCACATTGAATTTGTGTTGCGCTTAGCTCTGTTGCGCTGCCTTCAGGCACTTCAGATCATTGAAGTCCTTGCGCACCCCTTCTATTTTCTTCAACAACTGCTGGCGCTGTTCCGGCGTGCTTTCGGCCATCAAGTCCACAAATAACGCCCGTGCCTGGGCTTCGGTGCTGGCGTAGGCCTGGCGATAAGCGGGCGTCCACAAACTCTCGCGATTGACCAGAAGCGTCTCGATTCGCTGTGGGAATTCTGGACTCTGGCGCTGCGCAACCGCCGCACTGAACTGTTTCTGCCAGTGGGCACGGTTGGCGATCCATTGCGTATTCTGGTCGCCCAAGGTGTTCGACCACGCGACAACGCGTAGCTGCTGGGTTGCGCTGAGCGGACCGAGCCAATCATTCAGGCGTTTTTCCATACGCTGACTGCGTTGCTTGATCTGTTGATCGAGCGACGGTTTGAGGTATTGCTCCTGGCGTTTGCGCTGGTCCTTGGTGAAGGCCTCGTTCATTTCCGCGACTTGTTGGTCATTCAGCCCCTGTAACAGCTCAATGGCCGACGGGGTGATTTCCCTCGCGGTCTGGGCGATGGCTTGTTTGGCTTCCTGGATGCGGGTTTGCAGCGCGGCGTCGGTGACCTGGTTGGTCTCGACCATGACCTGCAAGCGATCCAGCCAGTCGAGGTAGCCCGGCAGTTGCGTGGTGCAGTGCCAGCTCAGGTGCTCCTTGAGGCGCTCGTTGAACCAATCTTTCTGTTCCCCGTTCATGTTCAGATAATCGCTGAGCGTCCACGGAACGATCACGTCGAGGTTGCGATAGGCCAGGCCCACGCGGCTGCACGCACCGAGGGCGAGACTGAGGGTGATAACGACGGCGAGACACTTCAACCAGCGCGACATGGGCGAATCCTTTGCGAAGGCCTGGCTTTTTAATGGGCTTCTTTATGTGAACGCAGGATGAGCCTCGCAGTTCAGCCGATCAATAAAAGGCGCGTTCGGCCTTGAGGGTGATTAGCCCGTCGCATTGGCTGTTGTGCCCGGAATAGGCGGAGCAGCTGTTGCCGCTCAAGTTGGAGTCACTGTAGATCAGGTCCAGATCGACGCCCATGAACGGGCGGGAAAGTTGCACTGACCAATCGGTGAAACTGCCTACATACCCGCCGTCGACGGACACCGGCGTGTTGAGCTGGTGGGTGGTGTATTTCATGCTGATCCCGATGCCGAACGGCTGATTGCCGCCCAGGTCGGCGAATACGGTGCTGTTCTGTTTGTCCGGATCGTTGCTGAACGCTGCGCCGAAACGGCTGCCCAGAAAGGTCAGGCCACCGAAAAGCTCCTGGCTGTCGAGGGTGTCCACTTTCGGGTAGCTGTAACGGATCATGCCGACTTCGTACCCGAGGGTATTATCGAAAGGCTGTTTAAAGCCCATGTAGGAGTCGACTTCAAGGTTGGCCCCAGACGTTAAACCCATGCTCGGTGCCCATTGGCCTACATAAAAACCGCTGTCGTGACTCAGATCGAGCCCGCCGTGGAACGAGCCGGTGCTGGAAGGTTTGACCAGCCCCTGGGCCATGCTGCGGCTGGAGGTGGTGCCGAGTTTGAGATCGAAGTCGCCCAGTTCACGCTGAAAGATTTGCGCGTTGGCGACCGAACACGACAGCAGGGTGCCGAGCAATAAATAGGAGGGTTTGAGCATGCGTCACTCCATGACAGCGAGCTGTAGGCACTAAAAACCTACTGAAACGCTTGATCTAGACGTGTGCAAGCATACCGGCGAATGCTCGGCATCGAGGGCCGTTCGTCGATTTTTGAAATATTGGTTTGTTTGCGGGGGTGTTGCGAGGTGGGTTCCAGTCCAAGCGCTTCGAAGCTCAAAGCGCTTAGGGACCAGGTGACGCGGCGGATCTTGGGGAAGTTACTTCTTGCCCAGGGTGATCTGCTTGGACGGGCCGAACGTCTGGCCGCTGACGCCTTTGGCAATTTGCTGGATCTCTCCGCCGGACTTGAGGAACGCAGCAATCTGGTTGTTGATCGATTCGCTGGTTTCAACGGCTGGAGCTGGCTTTGCTTTGCTGTTGGATGCTTTTACACGCATGGCGGCCATTAACCTATAGAAAATTAACTTGGCCAGGCATCGTACAGGAAATACTTGACAATTGCTTGGTAAATATCCCCCCGAAATACACAGGGCAGATGAAGAATTAATCACAAGTTATTATTCTGAATAGGCCTCTAAGCTGCTGTTTTAACTAAGAACGATCATGAAAAATTACAGTTTTCCACCCGGCGGACAGGTGTGAAAATCGCCAGAACGGCCTGACGAGCGGCCTGGCGCGTGCGGTAAAACCCAGGAAAATTAAGCCCTTCGGAGGATTTTCTTGCGCCACCGGGCTGGCCAGCGAACGCGACCCGCAAAACCGGGTAGAATGCCGCCCACGCAATGAGGGTATTGGAAATGGCTTTAGTCGGGCGCTACAACAGTTTGCAAGTGGTTAAACACACTAACTTCGGTTTATATCTGGACGGTGGCGCGGATGGCGAAATCCTCCTGCCTAATCGTTATATTCCCAAAGATATTCCCAGCGAAGATGAAGACTGGCTCAACGTTTTTATTTATCTGGACAGCGATGACAAACTCATCGCAACTACCGAAAAGCCGAAAGTTCAAGTCGGTGAATTCGCCAGTTTAAAAGTCGTTGAAGTCAACAGCATCGGTGTTTTCCTGGATTGGGGTTTGCCGAAGGATCTGTTGCTGCCGTACTCCGAAGAAAAGCGTCAGATGACCGCCGGCGAGTATGTGGTGGTGCACGTCTACCTCGACAAGCACACCCGCCGCATCACCGCGACGGCCCGTCTGGACCGCTACCTCGACAAGACCCAGGCCAACTACACCCCTGGCCAGGAAGTTGATTTGCTGGTCGCCGAAGCCACCGATATGGGCTTCAAGGCAATCATCAACAACAAGCACTGGGGGCTGATTCACAAGAACGAAATCTTCAAGTTCATGCGCGCCGGTAAAGAAGAGAAGGGCTTTATCAAAGAAGTCCGTGCCGACGGCAAGATCAGCCTGAGCCTGCAACCGGTCGGCGAAGAAGCCGCCACCAGCCTGAACTCGAAGATTCTCGCCAAGTTGCGCGACAACAATGGCAGCCTGCCGGTCAGCGACAAGAGCGACCCGACGGTGATCAGCAGTATGTTTGGCGTGAGCAAGGGCAACTTCAAAAAGGCCATCGGTGCGTTGTACAAGAACGGCCAGATCGTTATTCACGCCGATCGCATTGAACTGAGCTGACCCCGAACCGGCCCTGTGCCGTCCAGCCAAGCTAGCAGCCTGTAGCAGCTGTCGAGCTCCAGCGAGGCTGCGTCCGGCTGCGAAGCAGTCGTAAATCCTGCACACGCGGACTTTCTGAAACACCGCAAAGTCTGAACTTACGACTGCTACGCAGCCGGACGCAGCCGGACGCAGCCTCGCTGGGGCTCGACAGCTGCTACAGGGGGCGTTCCTTGACTGATCGGCCTTTCCCTATGCAGGGTTTTGTTTTTTGACTGCCGAGTTTCTGCCATGTTTTGTGTTGTCGAGGTGTTCCGGTGAGCGCCACCCGGCGCAGCGCCGATGGGTTTGCCCTGCAAGTGATGATTGGGTTGTGCCTGATCTGGGGTGTTCAGCAGGTGATGATCAAGTGGGCGGCGCCAGACATCGCGCCGGTCATGCAGGCCGCCGGGCGCTCGGGTATTTCCGCGTTACTCGTAGGACTGTTGATCTGCTGGAAGGGCGGCTGGGATCAAGTGGGCAACACCTGGCGCGGTGGACTACTGGCTGGCGCGCTTTTTGGCCTGGAGTTCTTCTTCATTTCCGAAGGCTTGCAACTGACCACGGCCGCGCACATGTCGGTGTTCCTTTACACCGCGCCGATCTTCACCGCATTGGGCGTTCATTGGCTGTTGCCGAGTGAGCGTTTAAGACCGGTCCAGTGGCTGGGGATTTTCCTCGCCTTCGTCGGGATCGCCATCGCCTTTGCCGGCGGGGTGTCGTGGGACAACCTCGATCACCGCATGTTGATGGGCGATGCGCTGGGCGTGCTGGCTGGCGCGTCATGGGGTGCAACCACGGTGGTGGTGCGCGCTTCGCGCCTGTCGGAAGCGCCGGTGACGCTGACGCTGTTCTATCAATTGATTGTCGGTTTCGTTGGCCTGTTGCTGATCGCGATCCTCAGCGGCCAGGTCACCCACGTCAGCCTGACCACCGTCGCGGTGGCCAGTGTGTTGTTTCAGGGATTGGTGGTGTCGTTCTTCAGCTACCTGACCTGGTTCTGGCTGTTGCGCCGTTATCTGGCGGCGAACCTGGCGGTGTTTTCGTTCATGACGCCGCTGTTCGGCGTCACGTTCGGCGTGGTGCTGCTGGGCGAAGAGCTGAGCTTCAACTTCGTTGTCGGCGCGGTGCTGGTGTTGTTGGGCATCACGTTTGTCAGCGCTGAGCAGTGGGTGCGCCGTCGCTTGCGCAAAGCCCTTGGGCAGAGCTGACCGGACGCAATAGCAGACCGCCAGCGACAATCAAACCACTGCCGGCGAACACCAGCGCGGGCTGCAAACCACCGCTGAAGTGGCTGCTCAATGAGGCCAGCAACGGTCCGCTGAGCTGGCCCACGGCGAAGCACGCCGTCAGCAGCCCGGCGTTGCGCTGGGTGGCGTAGGGCGCCAGTTCCCGGGAACGTTGCATCACCAATTGCATGCAGGCCAGGAACGGCGTGCCGCAGAGGATCACGCCCAAGGCCAGGCCTGGGCCGCTGCCCAACAAGCAAGCGAAGACCCCGGCAGCTTGCAGCCACAACGTCGCCATCAGCCAATAGCGAGTGCCCTGCGGGTGTTGTCGACGCAAACTCACCAGCACCACCCCGATGGCCGAAGCAAGACCAAAGCAAGGCCAGAACAGATCGGCCTGCCATTGGCCATGGAACTGCGCGTTAGCCATTTGCGAGAGGAAAGTGGCCGGAATGATGTAGCCCAAACCGTACAACCCATAGACCACGCTTAAACGGCCGATGCCATGATTGCCCGAGCCAGCGACGCTGGGGGCGGCGGCCACGGTCGTGGCCGGCTGCGGCAGGAACGGCAGAATCCCCAGCAGCATCGCCAGCCCGACGCCGGCATACACCAGCCACAAGGCTGCAGAAGTCTGCCCCAGCAGGTTCGATCCCAAGGCCAACAAGCCCGTCAGAAAAATCCCCAGACCCGGTCCGGCAAATACCAGGGCGCCAAGCCGTGGACGACCGGCTGCCGCGGCCAACGGCTGGCTCAACGCGGTGATCATCACCAGTACCCAGGCGCTGGCCACGCCGGTGCCGAACCGCAGCACCAGATGGGACCAAAACCCGTTGGCCCAGAACGAGGCCAACGTCAGCAATACACAGAGCCATAAACCGCCCAACAAACGCCGGCGGACTTGCTCGGGGCGGCGAGAGAACATCGCGTCCACCGCACCGACGAAGTAGCCGAGGTAGTTGGCCGCGGCAATCAGACCGGCGGCGGTCAGGTCAATCTGACCTTCGCTGAGCAGGTGCGGCAACTGAGGCGTGAGGGCGAAACGCCCGATGCCCATGGCCATCATCAGGGCGATGAAACTGGCGAGTAAGCGAATCAGAGGAGACATAGTCTGAATTCCAGCAGAGGATCAATGACCGTCAGGCTAGGACTGATTGACTTTCTTTTAAAATGAATAATAGTGAGTAACTTGTTCTGGTTTGGAGAATGGCGTGGAGTTCAGCCAATTGCGGATTTTCCAGGCGGTAGCGGAGGAGGGTTCCATCACCCGTGCTGCCGAACGCCTGCACCGGGTGCCATCGAACCTGTCGACCCGGCTTAAACAGCTGGAAGAACAACTCGGCGTAGAACTGTTCGTGCGTGAACGTCAGCGTTTGCAGTTGTCGCCTGCGGGAAAAGTCCTGCTGGACTACACCGCCAAGCTGTTCAATCTGCGCGACGAAGCTCAAGCGGCGGTGCAGGGCGGGCAACCGGCCGGGGACTTCGTACTCGGCACCATGTACAGCACGGCGGCGATTCATCTGCCGGGGTTGTTGGCGCGTTATCACCGCACTTACCCGGCGGTGAACCTGCAAGTGCAGTCCGGGCCGAGCGGCGAGCTGCTTGAAGGTTTGCTCACCGGGCGTCTCGATGCGGCGCTGGTGGACGGTCCGCTGGAACTGGCCGGGCTCGACGGCGTGCCGTTGTGCGACGAACGGCTGGTGTTGATCAGCGAGGTTGATCACCCGCCGATCCTCAGCGCGCTGGATGTGGAAGGGCGCTCGGTGTTCACGTTTCGGCAGGGTTGTTCCTACCGCATGCGCCTGGAAGCCTGGTTCTCCCATTACCACGCGGCCATGGGCCGGGCGATGGAAATCGAGTCTTATCCGGGGATGCTCGCTTGCGTTATCGCCGGCTCAGGCGTGGCGCTGATGTCGGAGTCGATGCTCGCCAGCCTGCCGGGCCGCGAAAGCGTGGCGGTGCATCCGTTGGCGGAGCCGTTTGCCAGTGCCACCACGTGGCTGATGTGGCGCAAAGGCATGGTTGGGGCGAACTTGAACGCGTGGCTTGAGCAGCAACAATTGGTCTATCCGTCGGCGCCGAGTCAGGCTCGGGCGATGGCTTGAACTATCGGTCAGGTATTTTGATCAATTCAGTAACAGATCATTGCGACTTTGGGCGAGCATTGCGTAGGACTTCGGACTATTATCAGTGCGAAGTGGCTACAGAATTTTCGCCACTCGGCACTACCCTGAAGGGGGCACCATGAAAGAGAAAATCCAAAACTGGCTGCACGACCTGGGTGTTGCACTCGGTTTGATCGAACCGCCTCTGCAACCTGTGCCTATTCGCACTGACGACGAACAACGCCGACGCCAGCAGCGCCGCCGGTAAGCGTAACGCAGCCGTTGCTGTAGCAGCTGCCGAGCACCGCGAGGCTGCGTTCGGCTCGGGCCGCGTTCGGACGGAGCAGGCGTAAACCCTGCGTGCAGGATTTTCCTGACACACCGCATCGTCTGACTTCACGACGGCTTCGCAGTCGAACGCAGCCTCGCGGTGCTCGGCAGCTGCTACAGGGGCGCGCGAGCTCAAGGGGTGGCAAACTCAATGCCGCCCGATCTCCATTAAAAACCGACTCAAGTCATTCGCTGTCCTGGCGGTCTTGAGCATCTGATCTTCCAGATGGAAGATCAGCTCTTCGATATCTTCTTTATCCAATCCCAATTGCGCCAGGCTCGCGTTGTCGTCGAAGTCATCCTGAATCTCCAGCAGGCTTCAGGCGTGCGAGCGCTGCCACTCGTCAATCATCGTGCGCAAATGCTCTCCGGAAAAACTCCCGAAATGCCCGCCGTGCACCGTGCGGATCGGCAACTCGCGCAAACGCTGCAGGCTGCGGGCGTAGTCGTCGAGGTTGGAGTGATAGGCGTCTTCGATCAGTGGCCCGTCGTAGATGATGTCGCCGCTGAACAGGGTCTCGGTCGCCGCTTCGTAAAGGCTGATGCCGCCCGGTGAATGCCCCGGTGTGTGCAGCACTTGCAGCGTGCGGTTGCCCAGATCCAGCACGTCGCCTTCTTCGATCAGGCCGGTGGCTGGCGCAGCTTTGACCCGGTATTCGGCGTAGCACAACGGGCAGTCGGGGTGAGCCTCGAACATGTCGTCGCCGACAAAGGCTTTGCTCAAATCGTTGTCGCCGTCGGGTGCGGCGAGGATGTCCGCTTCAGCCGGATGCACCAGCCGCTCAGGGAATTCGTGGTGCCCGGCGATGTGGTCGAAATGGCAATGACTGGCCACGGCGACCAGCGGCCGTTCGGTGATCCACGGCAGTTGCTCGCGCAGGCTGACCAGCCCGGAACCGCTGTCGAGCAGCAAGTCCTTGTCGCGACCCTGAATGTGCCAGAGGTTGCAGCGATAGAAGGGGCGGATGTAAGGCTCGTGAATCAGGCGAATGCCGTCACTGAGCTGTTTCACCTCGAACCATTGATCGCGAGAAACAATCTTCATCAAAGGTTTTTCTCCAGACGAAAAAAAACGGGTGTGGCAACCGACGCCACACCCGTCGAAGAAAGCATCAAGTCGTTATGTTCAGCTTAGGCGGCGCTGGCCACCACTGCAGGGCGAGGGGACAGCAAGCTGACCACCACGAAACTCACCAGACCTACGCCGAGGCTGTAGTAGATCGGGGTGTTGGCGTCCATACCGTCCTTGATCATGAACACCAGCGCGGTAGCAAAGCCCAGGCCCATGCTGGCGATAGCGCCGGCGGTGGTTGCGCGTTTCCAGAAGATCGCACCGATCAGCGGGATCAGCATGCCACCCACCAACAGGTTGTACGCCAGGGTCAGGGCGCTGATCACGTCATTCACGACCAGAGCGATGCCGAGTACCACGATGCCGGTCAACAGGGTGAACAGGCGGTTGATGCCCAGCGTCGACTGTTTACCGCCGCGCAGTTTCGGCAGCAGGTCTTCGGTCAGGGTGGTGGCGGCGGCGAGCAGGCCGGCGCTGGCGGTGGACATCATGGCCGCCAGGGCAGCCGCAATCACCAGGCCACGGATACCGTCCGGCAGGGACAGTTTGACGATGGCGGCGAAGGCGTTGTTGACGTTGTCCAGGTCCGGGATCAGCACATGAGCGGCCATGCCGATCAGGGCGCAGGCCAGTCCGTAAAGGATGCAGTAGAAGCCTGCGAATGTACCGGCGACCTGAGCCACTTTGGCGCTCTTGACGGTGAACACACGCTGCCAGATGTCTTGGCCGATCAGGATCCCGAAGAAGTAGATCATGAAGTAGGTGATGATGGTGTCCCAGCCAATCGCGGTGAAGCTGAAGGCGGTGGCCGGCAGTTTCAACACCAACTCATCCCAACCACCGACGCGGTACAGGCAGATTGGCAACAGGATGAACATCAGGCCCACGGTCTTGATGACGAACTGGACGATGTCGGTCAGGGTCAGGGACCACATGCCGCCGATCGCCGAATAAATCACCACCACGCCACCGCCGACCAATACCGACAGCCAGAACGGCAGGTCGAACAGCACTTGCAGCACGGTGCCAATGGCCAGGATCGAGACCACGCCGATCATCAGCGCATACGCCAGCATGATCACCGCGCTCGCGGAGCGGGCCATCGGGTTGTAGCGTTTTTCCAGCACCTGGGTAACGGTGTAGATTTTCAGTTTCAGCAGCGGTTTGGCGAGGAACAGGTTCAGCGCCACGATCCCGCAACCGAGGGCCGCGCAGAGCCAGAAACCGGAGATGCCATGGACGTAGCCCAGGCGCACGGTGCCGACGGTAGATGCGCCGCCCAGAACGGTAGCGGCCATGGTGCCCATGTACAGGCTCGGGCCGAGGTTACGACCGGCGACCAAAAAGTCTTCGTTGGTCTTGGCCTTGCGCATGCCGTAGTAGCCGAGTATCAGCATCGCGGCGGCGTAGATGAGTACGACGAATAAATCCAAAGCCATGATGGCGTGTCTCCGATTGTCTTTTTTATGGTGAGGCGAAAATCAAACTTTTCTGTAGGAGCAAGGCTTGCCCGCGATGGGCGCGCCGCAGTCGATCAGGCCGACCGCGTTATCGTTCTTCGCGGGCAAGTCGGGTCGCCGCATCGCTCGCTCCTACACCATCGCCGGTTTAGCGAGCGAATCCGTGCCCTTGCTGCGTGGATCGTTTGGACCGAACACCGCGGCCGATTCCGGGAACAGGCTCAACAGCGCCAGGTACACCAACGATGCCAGGCCAAGGGTGACCGGCAAGCTGATGTCGATGCCGCCGGCCAGTTCACCGAGCGGACCCACGAACTGCCCAGGCAGGTTCACAAAGCACAAGCCCACCGCAGCACTCGGGATCCAGGCACCCAGCCCACGCCAGTTCCAGCCATGCGTGAACCAGTAACGACCACCTTTCTCGCCGCGGGTGAACACTTGCAGGTCATCCGGGCAGTAGAAGCCGCGACGCACCAGCAGACCGATGATCATGATCACCATCCACGGGGTGGTGCAGGTGATGATCAATACGGCGAAGGTCGACACGCTCTGCACCAGGTTCGCCGCGAAGCGTCCGATGAAGATGAAGGCAATCGACATCACGCCGATCAGCAGCGTGGCCTTGACCCGCGACAGCACACGAGGGAACACGCTGGACATGTCCAGCCCGGTGCCATAGAGCGAGGTGGTGCCGGTGGACATGCCGCCGATCACCGCAATCAGGCACACCGGCAGGAAGAACCAGCTCGGCGAGACGGCCAGCAACCCGCCGACGTAGTTGTTGGCGGCGATGTAGTCCGGTGCCTTGATCGCTACGATGGTGGCGGTGGCGAGGCCGAACAGGAACGGGATGAAGGTTGCGATTTGCGAGATCACCACGGCGGCCATGATGCGGCGCTTGGAGGTTTCACGCGGGATGTAACGCGACCAGTCACCGAGGAACGCGCCGAAGGAAATCGGGTTGCTCATGGCTACCAGCGCCGCGCCGATGAAGGCTGCCCAGAAACCCAGTTGGCCCATGCTGACGGTGCCGGCGTAGTTCACATCGAACGGACCGACGAAGGCGAAGATGCCCAGCAGGAACAGCAGGCTGGCGCTCCACACCGCGATCTTGTTGACCCACAGCAGGAAGCGGAAACCGTAGATGCACACGGTCAGCACCAGGATCGCGAACAGACCGTAGGCCAGGCCCAGGGTCAGGTCGGTTTCCGGCAGACCGATCAGGCGTTTGGCGCCACCGATCAGCGCATCACCCGAGCTCCACACCGAGAGCGAGAAGAAGGCGATGGCGGTCAACAATGACAGAAACGAACCGACGATCCGTCCGTGCACGCCGAAGTGCGCACCGGAAGACACGGCGTTGTTGGTGCCATTGATCGGGCCGAACAGACCCATTGGCGCAAGGATCAGCGAGCCCAGCAGCACGCCCAGCACAATCGCCCAGACGCCCGCCTGAAAAGACAGGCCGAACAGGACCGGGAAACTGCCGAGCACGGCGGTGGCAAAAGTGTTGGAACCACCGAAGATCATCCGGAACAAATCCGTCGGGCCTGCGGTGCGTTCACTGTCCGGGATCTGTTCGACCCCGTAGGTTTCAATGTGCGTAAGGCTTTGGTCTTTGTTGTTGTTATTCATGATCAGCTCCGATCATAAAGGCGCGCTCATCGTGTGTGAGCGTCACCTGTTTGGCTAAGGGGTTGGCAGCCCTTCCGGCATCGCGGACAAATGTTCGTGGCAGGCCAGCCATAGGCCTTGTTGTTGTCGGCGAAACACAATCGTCTCGCGCTCCTGGCTGAAGTGTTGCTCCCCTTGCATGCGCAGCTCGGTGGCCACGTCATGAATGAAAATCGCCACGTCACCCTGCAGGCTGACGAAGGCGTTGCTCGAGGTGCACGAAAGCACCTCGAAGCCATCCTCCGAGCGCCAGGTGTCCCACAACGCCTGATAGGCATCGCGCGACAGCAGGGGTTGCTCGAGGGTGTAGAACACGAAGCTGGCGTCGGTGCTGAACGCACCGAAATAGGCTTCGCGATCATTACGGGCGAAGGCGGCTACCAGATCGGCAGCGGCCTGGAGTACCTGATCACGTTCGTTCACGACCAATCCTCAGCGATGGACTACGCCAGGCAGTACGCAGAGCATTTCGTACAGCAGGTTGGCGGCCAGCAGCGAGGTGTTGCCGGTGGTGTCGTAAGCGGGCGAGACTTCTACCAGATCGCAGCCGACCAGGTCGAGGCCTTGGCAACCGCGAACGATTTCAATCGCCTGAATGGTCGTCAGACCACCGATTTCCGGGGTGCCGGTGCCTGGCGCCCACGCGGGATCGATGCCGTCGATGTCGAAACTCAAGTACACCGGACCGCCGCCAACTTTCTCGCGAACTTCGGCCATCAGCGGGGCCAGGGATTTGTGCCAGCACTCTTCGGCCTGAACCACACGGAAACCTTGATTACGGCTCCAGTTGAAGTCGTCAGCGGTGTAGCCCTGAGCGCGCAGGCCAATTTGCACCACACGGTCCGGATCCAGAAGGCCTTCTTCGACAGCGCGACGGAAGGTGGTGCCGTGGGCGATTTTCTCGCCGAACATGTGGTCGTTCACATCAGCGTGAGCGTCGATGTGCACCAGGCCGACCTTGCCGTGCTTCTTATGAATCGCACGCAGGATTGGCAGGGTGATGGTGTGGTCGCCGCCGAGGGTCAGGGGGATCACATTGTGTTCGAGGATCTTGTGGTAGGACTCTTCGATGATCCGTACCGCGTCCAGCAGATTGAACGTGTTGATCGCCACGTCACCGATGTCGGCAACCGACAGCGAGTCGAACGGTGCTGCGCCAGTAGCCATGTTGTACGGGCGGATCATCACCGATTCAGCGCGGATTTCGCGAGGCCCGAAACGGGTGCCGGGGCGCAGCGAGGTGCCGATGTCCAGCGGGACGCCAACGAAGGCAGCATCCAGACCGGCAGCGGTTGGCACATGGGGAAGTCGCATCATGGTGGCGATGCCGCCGAAGCGCGGCATTTCATTGCCGCCCAGTGGTTGGTGAAGAATCTTGTCCACGGGTAGGGCCTCATCGTCGTTGTTTTATTTATGTCGGTTGCGCAGGTCGGGGAGACGCAGGCACCGCTGTGGGCCGATTCTGCGAAATGTAGTGGCCGGGAAGAATCGCTACGGACAAATACTTAGTTCAGATTTTTCTAAACTAATGGTCGCGGCGGCGATAGACTTCTCCGCACGATCGTTCCCACGCTCTGCGTGGGAATGCATCCACGGACGCTCCGCGTCCCGCTCTTTTGTGCATGTGACGCAGAGCGTCACGGGCTGCATTCCCACGCAGAGCGTGGGAACGATCTATGGAGTCACCATGGCCAACGCATTACCCGACCTGAAACTGTTGCGCATCTTCGTCAGCGTGGTTCGCCATCAGGGGTTTGCCAACGCCCAGCAAGAGCTCAACCTCTCGACCTCGGCCATCAGCACTTACATGAGCCAGCTCGAAGCCGCCCTCGGCCTGGTCCTCTGCCATCGCGGTCGCGGTGGTTTCAGCCTGACCAGCAAGGGCGAACTGTTCCACCAGGAAACCCTGCGTCTGCTCGGCGAACTCGAAGGCTTCGAGCAATACGCTGCGGCGCTCAAGGGCGAACTGCGCGGCACCTTGAACCTCGGCGTCATCGACTCCACCGTCAGCGACAAGGCCTTGCCCTTCGCCGAAGCCATTGGCGCTTACAGCCAGGAACACCCGGCCGTGCATTTGCATTTGTCGGTCATGAGCCCTTACGAGCTGCAACTCGGCGTGCAGGACAACCGTCTCGACCTGGCCATCGGCGCGTTCTCCACGCGCATGAGCGGTCTGGTCTACATGCCGCTGTACCGCGAACAACACTGGTTGTATTGCAGCAGTCGTCATCCGCTGTTCACCGAGCGGCGCATTCCCGAGCAAGTCATCACTCAGCAACGCATGGTTGGCCGCGGCTACTGGAGCCAGGCGGAGCTGGCACGCCACGGTTTCAAGCACAGCGCGGCGACGGTGGAAAGTATGGAGGCGCAGCTGATTCTGGTGCTGTCCGGCGCCTACATCGGTTACCTGCCGGAGCATTACGCCCAGGCGTGGGCTGACAAGGGTGATTTGCGCGTGCTGCTGCCGGCGACTTTCGGCTATCAGGCGCCGTTTTCGATGATCGTGCGTCGTGGCCGCAGCCGCGAGCCGCTGATCCAGACCTTCCGCGACTTGCTCAAAGCGCAACTGAATCAGGCTGCTTAACGGAAAAAGAAGAAATGTCCAGAATCCAATGTCCGCGCTGCCTGCGTCCGCAAACCCATTGCCTGTGCTCGCTGATTCCGAGCCTCGACAGCCGCACCCGAGTGCTGTTGTTGCAGCATCCGAGCGAAGTGAACCATGCGCTGAACACCGCGCGGTTGGCGGCGTTGGGGTTGAAGAATGCCGAGTTGATAGTGGGCGAGGTGTTCGAGGATTTGCCGGCATTGTTGAATCAGCCGGGTTATCAGGCGCGGCTGCTGTTTCCTGCCGATGATGCGCAGCCGTTGCAGGCTTACACGGCAACTGATCAACCATTGTTGCTGGTCGTCCCGGACGGCACCTGGCGCAAGGCGCGCAAGATGCTGCACCTCAACCCATTGCTGGCGGCGTTGCCGAGGGTGACGTTGGCGCAGGGCGGGGTGTCGAGATATCGATTGCGCAAAGCACCGGGGCCGGGCGCGTTGTCGACGGTAGAGGCGATTGTCCAGGCGTTGCAGACCCTCGAAGCACCGACCACTTTCGAGCCGTTGTTAAAACCGTTCGAAGCGTTGATCGAGGGGCAGATTGCGGCGATGGGGGAGGAGACCTACCAAAAGAATCACGGCCACCGATGATCGTTCCCACGCTTTGCGTGGGAATGCATCCAGTGACGCTCTGCGTCACATTCGGGAAGGGACGCGGAGCGTCCCGGGCGGCATTCCCACGCGGAGCGTGGGAACGATCACTGTCTATCTTTCGCGCATCGCCTCGGTCCGGGCTTTAAGCACCGGTTTGAGCAAGTAATCCAGCACACTTTTCTCCCCGGTAATGATGTCCACCGTCGCCACCATCCCCGGAATGATCAACAACGGTTTCACATCCCCGCCCAAGTGATTCTTATCAGTGCGCACCTGAATCAAATAGAAGCTGTTGCCTTTGTCATCCGTAATCGTGTCCGCCCCAATCAACTCCAGCTTCGCAGTCAACCCGCCATAAATCGTGTAGTCGTAAGCACTGAACTTGACCATGGCTTTCTGCCCCGGATGCAGAAACGCCACGTCCTGCGGCCGGACCTTGGCCTCGATCAGCAAGTTGTCTTCAATGGGCACGATTTCCACCATGTCGCTGCCCGGCTGGACCACGCCGCCGATGGTGTTGACCTTCAGCACTTTGATAATCCCGTGAACCGGCGACACCACTGTGGTGCGGGTTACGCGGTCATCGATAGCAATGCTCGATGCCGTGATTTTCGACAGATCGGTGCGTTTTTCATTCAGCTCTTTCGCCGCGTCGGAGCGGAAGGATTGTTCGGACTCATCAATCTTGCTTTTGATCTCATTGATCGCCGATTCCGCACGGGGAATCGCCAGGGTCGTGGCGTTCAATGAACCGCGAATCTCCACCGCGCTGCGTTTGAGTCGCAGGATTTCCACCGGCGAAACCGCCCCGGTGCCCACCAGCGGCGCGGACATGTTCATCTCTTGTTGCAGCAGCGCCAGGCTTGAACTGTATTGGCCCTGCTTGGAGCGGAATTCTGCCAGCTCCTGGGCTTTTTGCCGAAGTTGCTCACTCAAGGTGCGCTGTTCGCTGGCCAGTCGCCGTTGCCGTTGCTCGTACAGCGAGCGCTCGTCTTCGGCCACTTGCGGCGCCTTGGCGATCACTTCGGGGGAGAGCTTGAACGGCCGGCCTTCTGCTTCAGCCGACAGCCGTTCGACCTGCGCGGTCAGCGCATAACGATCCGCCTCGCTTTCGCCCTTGTTCGACAGGAATCGAGTGTCATCGAGGCGCAGCAAGGTGTCGCCCTTGTTCACCATTTGCCCTTCGCGCACGAAGATCTCAGTGACGATGCCGCCTTCCAGGTTCTGGATCACTTGAACCTTGCTCGACGGAATCGCCTTGCCTTCGCCCATGGTGACTTCCTGCAGCACCGCAAACTTGGCCCAGACTACAGCGGTGATAATCAGCGCGGCCGCCAGCCACACGGTGATCCGCGACCAGCGTGGTGAGTCCTGCAACGAGGCACCCGCGGTTTCCGGCATGAATTCGCTTTCGGCGCTTTTGCTGAAACTGCCGAAGTAGCCGCGCGGCTTCGAATCAGAGCGCGACGCGTCGGATGATGAACGGGCCATGGCTAGCTCCTAGACAGCCGCAGAGCCGACACGGCCCTTGCGCAGTGCATCGATGACCGCTTCTTTTGGACCGTCGGCGACGATCCGCCCGTTGTCCAGCACCACCAGCCGATCCACCAGGCTGAGCATCGAGGTGCGGTGGGTGACTAGCAGCAGAGTTTTGCCCTGGACCCAGCGGTGGAGTTTTTGCCGCAGAATGTCTTCGCTGCTGTTGTCCATGGCGCTGGTGGGTTCGTCGAGCAACATGATCGGCGGATCCAGCAACAAGGCGCGGGCCAGCAACACCGTCTGACGTTGCCCGCCGGACAGCAGTTGTCCGCGTTCACCCACCGGCCGGTCGAAGCCTTGCGGATGCTGACGCGCCAGCTCGGTGACACCGGTCAGTTCAGCGACTTCGAGCATCCGTGAATCGCTGATATAGCGTGCGCCAAGGGTCAGGTTGTCGCGCAGGCTGCCGGCCAACAGCGGCAGGTCATGGGCGACGTAACCGATTTGCTGACGCAGATCGGCGACGTCCAGTTGCCGCAGGTCCAGGCCATCGAGCAGCAGCTGGCCTTCTTCCGGCGCGTAGAAACCCATCACTAGCCGCGCCAACGTACTTTTGCCCGAGCCGCTGCGACCGATGATGCCGATCCGCTCGCCGGGTTTCACGCTGAAGCTGATGTTGGCCAGGGCCGGAGCGTTCTGGCCGTTGTAGTGGAACGTCACACTGCTGACGTCTATCGCGCCTTGCAGTTGCGTGCGTTCAAGCGGCCGTTGTTTGGCGTCGCGCTCCTGCGGCAAGGACATCAGCGCATCGGTGCTTTTCATGGTCAGTTGCGCTTGCTGATAGCGCGTGATCAAACCGGCAATCTGCCCCAGCGGCGCGAGCACCCTGCTGCCGAGCATGTAGGTCGCCACCAGCGCGCCGACGCTGAGGTTGCCGGCGATGATGCTGTAGACCCCGGCGACGATGGTCGCCATGCCGCAGAATTGCTGGATGAACAGCGTGCCGTTGGTGGCCAGCGCCGAAAGGTTGCGCGCATGGCTGTCGAGGCGGGTGAGGGCGCCGTGGGTGCTTTCCCATTTGTGCTGGCGTTCGCTTTCGGCGCTGCAGGCCTTGAGGGTTTCCAGACCGCCGAGGGTTTCGATCAGCAGCGCCTGGCGTTCGGCGCCCAGGGTCAGGCTTTTCTGTACGGTGTCGCGCAGGCGCACCTGGATCACCATCGCGAAGATGATCGTGATCGGAAACGCCAGTAACGGAATCACCACCAGCCAGCCGCCGAGCAGGCCGATCACCACCAGCATCAGCACGGCAAAGGGCAGATCGATCAGGCTGGTGAGGGTCACGGCGGTGAGGAATTCCCGCAGGCCCTGAAAGTCGTGAATGCTTTGGGCAAAACCACCGATGGTCGCCGGCCGGGCTTTCATCGACATGCCGGTAATGCGTTCGAACAACGTGGCCGAAAGGATCACGTCGGTTTTCTTCCCGGCGGTGTCCAGCAGGTGCGCGCGGACCACCCGCAACACCAGTTCGAAACCGGTGCCGATCAGCAAGCCGATGGACAGCACCCACAACGTCGACGTGGCCTGGTTCGGCACCACCCGATCGTAGGTCTGCATTACGAACAGCGGCACCATCAACCCCAGCAGGTTGATCAGAAAACTCGCCAGAATCGCATCGCTGTACAGCCACTTCGACAGCTTCAAAGTGTCGCGAAACCACGCCTCCACCCGCGGCACCAGTGGTGAGCGCAAGTCTTCGAGTTCGTGCCGCGGCCGAGCGAACAAGGCTTGGCCGCTGTAATTCTCGGCCAGTTCGTCCGTGCTGACCCATTGCTCACCGCCGTCGGCTTCGCTCGGCAAAATCAGCAACTGCCCGTCATCGCCGAAGCGTCGTAGAACGGCCGTACGGCCGTTGTTGAGGATCAGCATCACCGGCAGGTTGAGGGCGGAAATATCCGCCAGTTCCCGGCGCAGCAATCGCGCCTGCAAACTGGCCCGGGCCGCTGCGCGAGGCAGCAGGTCCAGGCTCAATCGCTGTTTGTTCAGGGGCAGCCCGGCACTCAGGCTGGCGCGACTGACCGTCGCGCCATGGAGTTTGCAGAGGATCAACAGACCGTCCAGAAGCGGGTCATCGAAGCTCAGACGCGGATCGACACCGATGTTGCCGGATTCCATGCTGGTCACATTGATCTCTCCACAGGCCTACTTCAGTTCAGGCAAACGGGCTTCGTTTTTTACTTCCGTGGAGGCGATCGCATCGGCGGGCAACACCACCCGTTGTTTGCTCAGCAACTGACCCATATTCGCCAGCACGCGGTACATCGAGAACTCCTCGGTGTAGCGCACTTCGGTGTAGCGGCGGTTGGCGTTGTAGAGCTCGTTTTCACTGTCCAGCAGGTCGAGCAGGGTGCGTTGACCGAGGCCGAACTGGTCCTGATACGCCACGCGTACGCGTTGGCTGGTATCCGCGTATTCGCGGGCGGTCGGGGTTTGTTTCTTGGCATTGACCATGGCGTTCCAGGCCAGGTGAATGTTCTCGTTGAGTTGGCGCAAAGCATTGTTGCGGATGTCCATCGCCTGGTTGATCTGGTGCGCATTGGAGGCCAGGCGAGCCTTGTCGCTGCCACCGCGGAACAGGTTGTAGTTCATCACCACGCCGACTCGCCACTCGTTGTCGTGGCCTTCATCGCCCTGCACGTTGTTGTTCGCACCCACGGCGGCTTCGGCGTCGAAGCGAGGGTAGAACGGCGACTTGGCAACTTCGTACTGGCTCTCGGCCGATTGCACATCGGCTTGGGCGGATTTCAGGTACGGGTTGTTTTCCACCATGCTTTGCTGGGCTTCCGGCAGGGTGGCGGGCAGTTCGCCGCGGGTCGAGGGCGGGGCTTCGAGTTCATCGGGCAGGCGCCCCACGACGGCGTAGAAGTTCGACTCGGCATCCGCCAGATCGACTTCAGCGGTATCGAGGTTGTTTTGCGCCAGTGCCCGGCGAGCGACGGACTGGTCGGAGTCGGCGGTGCTGCCGATACCACGCTGGGTGCGCAGACCGATCTGATCGTTGACCCGCATGTGAGCTTGCAGATTGTTCTTGGCCAAGGTCACCAGTTCGCGGCGCTTGAGCACTTCGAGGTAGACCTCGATGGTGCGCAGGGCCAGATCCTGAGCAGTGCCCTGAGCGTAATAGGCCCGGGAATTGACCACACCTTTGGTGCGCTGGACTTCGTTGGAGGTGTTGAAGCCATCGAAGAGCATCTGCCGCAGACGCAATTCCGATTGGGTGTAGGTCAGGATTTCGGTGTGGTGATTACCGAATGCCCGGGTGCTGGTGTTATCGCTGTACCCGCGCCCGTAGGCGGCATTCAGATCAACCGATGGATAAAATCCTCCCTTGGCGACTTTCACTTGCTCATCGGCCGAGAGGCGGCTGTCTACACGCGACGCCAACTCCGGGTGGGTCGCGATGGTGCTCTGGATTGCCTCCGTCAATGACATGGCTTGAGCCTGAGAAGTGCAGGCCATGGCCAACAGAATTGCGCTGCAGAGCGGGGTTAATACGCGCATGGGTGCCTCTCCCTGATTCCTAATGGTGCTTATTAGTCGCCAAATATTTGACGGCATTTATAGTGAAAACCGTTTCATGCTTGTAACAACAGAGCTAAGAACATTCTGGGGAAAACCATAGAAGAATTTTTCATAAGACTTATGCCAAAAAAAACTTATGCACTCCGTAAAATCCAGCACATTGTTCACTCCGAAAGCCCTTGATTTATGAGCGTTAGGGCGCTTAACAGGGCTTGAGGAAAGTTCCAAACCACATATCGATATAGGGCGGGGAAGTGCTGGAGGGGAGGGAAGCGGACGGTTTTGAGGTGACGGTTTTTTGTCACCTTGGTGGATCAAAACCGTTACGCATCGCTCAAAGGACGACTTGTTGCGCAATTGGATCCCGATGCCATTGATTGCAGAGGGTTTTTATCCCGCAGCAGACACGTCGCCCGCGAGCGGCACGCTTGGCGAGAACGGCGCCAGGGCAGCGGCTTACTTCAGGTAACCGCTGCCAGCAGGCGATTCCGCCAGGCAACCCGTTGGAGCCAGGAGCACGTTCTTCGCAAAAACAGGATGCCGACAGCGGTTGGCAGCGGAGGAAGTGCACATGGCTACGCTCATCGGTATTGTCAGTAAGGTCATTGGTCAGGTGTTCGCGGTTGCGAGCGATGGCACCCGACGCGCGCTGGTCGAGGGGGACCGGTTATTCGCCGGCGATCAACTGGTCACCGGGGCCGAAGGCGCGGTGGCGGTGCATCTGCAAAATGGCCAGGAACTGACCCTCGGGCGCGGCAGCAGTATGGAGATGACGCCTCAGTTACTCGCGCATCAGGCGCCCCATGTGGACACCGCTGAAGCGGTGACGCCAACTCAGGCGCAACTGACCGATGTCGAGCAACTGCAAAAAGCGATCGCTGCCGGCGACGACCCGACCCAGACTGCGGAAGCCACGGCGGCCGGACCGGGTTCGAGCGGCGCACCTGGTGCACTGGGCGGCGGCCACACGTTTGTCATGCTTGAAGAGGTGGGCGGGCGGGTCGATCCGACCATTGGTTTTCCTACCGCAGGTTTCAACGGCATTCCCGTGGTTCCCTTGGAACGGGTGGCCGGTGACCCGGACAACGGCGACAACGGTGCAGGTGATTCAGGTGGTGCAGGCGGTTCAGGTGGTTCAGGAGGGTCAGGCGATGTTCCTGTAACACCAGTAGTTCCTGATGTGCCGAACAATCCGGTGACCCTCACCGGCCTGTCGATGGCAGGGGGCGAACTGACCCTCAATGAGGCCAACCTGGCCGACGGTTCGGCCCCCAACCCTGAGGCACTGACCAAGACCGGCACGTTCAGCGTGTCTGCTCCTGACGGGCTGACCAGCCTGAGCATCGGTGGGATCAACGTGATCAGCGGTGGCGTTGCTGCCGGCTTCCCGCAGTCGATCACCACCCCGTTGGGCAACACCCTGACCGTCACCGGCTACAACCCGGCCACGGGGGTTGTGAGTTACAGCTACACCCTCAACGACAATGAAACCCATCCGGCCGGTGACGGCGCCAACAGCATCACCGAGAATGTCGACGTCGTCGCCACCGATACGGACGGCAGTTCGGCGACCGGGCAAATCAACGTCAACATCGTCGATGACCTGCCGACCGCCAACCCCGACTCGGCCGCGGTCGCAGAGGGCGGCATCGTCAGTGGCAACGTGCTGTGGAACGACGTTGGCGGCGCCGATGGCCTCGCCGCAGAGGGGACGGTGGTCGGCGTGCGTGCCGGTTCAGGCACCTCGACCTCGGCCGTTGGCGGCCTCAACAGCCAGATCAATGGCACCTACGGTTACCTGACGCTGGACGCCAACGGCAACGCCGCCTACCACAGCAACCCGAACGCCGTGAGCGGTCCCGGTGCGACCGACGTGTTCACCTACACCGTGCGCGATGCCGACGGTGACCAAAGCACCACCACCATCACCATCGACGTGCACAACAGCTGCATCAGCGCGGTCAGTGACAGCGACGTGACCGTCTACGAAAAAGCCCTCGACCTGAACCAGGATGGCCAGGATCTGGCGCCCGGCACCGTTACCGGGAGCCTGCCGGGCAATACCGGCGAAACCGCCAGTGGCACGCTGGTCGGTTCGGTCAGCGGCGCGGTCGGTGCGATCACCTACACCCTGATCGGCAGCGCCACCGGCGCCTACGGGCAAATCCTGCTCAACCCCAATGGCACCTACACCTACACCCTGACCTCGCCGGCCAGCACCACGCCGAACGCCAACGACGGGCCGAACACCCTGAGCGAAAGCTTCACCTACAAAGCCACCGATGCCCTGGGCAACAGCACCACCAGCACCATCGTGGTCAACATCGTCGATGATCAGCCGACCGCCACCCCCGACTCGGCCGCGGTCGCAGAGGGCGGCATCGTCAGCGGCAACGTGCTGTGGAACGACGTCGGCGGTGCCGATGGCCTCGCCGCAGGGGGCGCAGTGGTCGGTGTGCGGGCCGGTTCAGACACCTCGACCTCGGCCGTTGGCGGCCTCAACAGCCAGATCAATGGCACCTACGGTTACCTGACGCTGGACGCCAACGGCAACGCCGCCTACCACAGCAACCCGAACGCCGTGAGCGGTCCCGGTGCGACCGACGTGTTCACCTACACCGTGCGCGATGCCGACGGTGACCAAAGCACCACCACCATCACCATCGACGTGCACAACAGCTGCATCAGCGCGGTCAGTGACAGCGACGTGACCGTCTACGAAAAAGCCCTCGACCTGAACCAGGATGGCCAGGATCTGGCGCCCGGCACCGTTACCGGGAGCCTGCCGGGCAATACCGGCGAAACCGCCAGTGGCACGCTGGTCGGTTCGGTCAGCGGCGCGGTCGGTGCGATCACCTACACCCTGATCGGCAGCGCCACCGGCGCCTACGGGCAAATCCTGCTCAACCCCAATGGCACCTACACCTACACCCTGACCTCGCCGGCCAGCACCACGCCGAACGCCAACGACGGGCCGAACACCCTGAGCGAAAGCTTCACCTACAAAGCCACCGATGCCCTGGGCAACAGCACCACCAGCACCATCGTGGTCAACATCGTCGATGATCAGCCGACCGCCACCCCCGACTCGGCCGCGGTCGCAGAGGGCGGCATCGTCAGCGGCAACGTGCTGTGGAACGACGTCGGCGGTGCCGATGGCCTCGCCGCAGGGGGCGCAGTGGTCGGTGTGCGGGCCGGTTCAGACACCTCGACCTCA
>NZ_FYDJ01000003.1:0-150889 GCF_900187425.1 Pseudomonas sp. Irchel s3h14 | reverse complement strand
CGCGGCCGCGGTCGCAGAGGGCGGCATCGTCAGCGGCAACGTGCTGTGGAACGACGTCGGCGGTGCCGATGGCCTCGCCGCAGGGGGCGCAGTGGTCGGTGTGCGGGCCGGTTCAGACACCTCGACCTCAGCCGTTGACGGCCTCAACAGCCAGATCAATGGCACCTACGGTTACCTGACGCTGGATGCCAATGGCAACGCCGTCTACCACAGCAACCCGAACGCCGTGAGCGGCCCTGGCGCGACCGACACGTTCACCTACACCGTGCGCGATGCCGACGGCGACCAAAGCACCACCACCATCACCATCGACGTGCACAACAGCTGCATCAGCGCGGTCAGTGACAGCGACGTGACCGTCTACGAAAAAGCCCTCGACCTGAACCAGGATGACCAGGATCTGGCGCCCGGCACCGTCACCGGCAGCCAGCCGGGCACCGGCGAAACCGCCAGTGGCACGCTGGTCGGTTCGGTCAGCGGCGCGGCCGGCGCAATCACCTACACCCTGGTCGGAAGCGCCACCGGCGCCTACGGGCAAATCCTGCTCAACCCCAATGGCACCTACACCTACACCCTGACCTCGCCGGCCAGCACCGCGCCGAACGCCAACGACGGGCCGAACACCCTGAGCGAAAGCTTCACCTACAAAGCCACCGATGCCCTGGGCAACAGCACCACCAGCACCATCGTGGTCAACATCGTCGATGATCAGCCGACCGCTACCCCCGACTCGGCCGCGGTCGCAGAGGGCGACATCGTCAGCGGCAACGTGCTGTGGAACGACGTCGGCGGTGCCGATGGCCTCGCTGCAGGGGGCGCAGTGGTCGGTGTGCGGGCCGGTTCAGACACCTCGACCTCGGCCGTTGGCGGCCTCAACACTCAGATCAATGGCACCTACGGTTACCTGACGCTGGACGCCAATGGCAACGCCGTCTACCACAGCAACCCGAACGCCGTGAGCGGCCCCGGCGCGACCGACACGTTCACCTACACCGTGCGCGATGCCGACGGCGACCAAAGCACCACCACCATCACCATCGACGTGAACAATAGTTCGACGTTGACGGACCCAGTCATCCCGAACGCGCCACCGGTGGCGGTCGATGACCACATCATCACCAACGTGCTGTCGGGCAGTGTCGTGGTGCCAGGCGAATTGTTGCTGGCCAACGACACCGATCCGAATGGCGATCCGCTGACCGCGTCGCCGACCACCATCAGCACCGGTTGGATTGCCAAAGGCGCGGACTTCACCGGCACCCAGCAAAACGTCAGCTTCACCGTCGGTAACGCGCAGGCGGTGACCCTCGCCCGCAGTGCATTCGTCGCCAACACCGCAGCCATGACGGCGGTGTTGGTCGTCAGCGGGGCGCTGGGACCGGTTAGCAGCACCACCCACGATGACGACCGCATCACCGTCGACCTCAAACAGGGTGAAACCCTTAACCTGGATCACAATCTGGCGGCCGGTCATGTCGCCATGGAGTACTCAATCAACGGCGGCGCATGGATCGCCCTCGCGGACGGGCAAACCCTCACCGCAACGTCGGACAGCACCTACCAGATCCACATCACCAACATCGACAACGGTGGTCCGGGCAACAGCGGGCAGGGGGCGGAAAACTACGAGCTGACCATGACCGTCAACTACGCCGGAGCCCACATCACGCCAGATGCCCACGGCACCTACACCGCCAGCGACAGCCACGGCGGCAGCGACAACGCCGCCGTGACCATCACCTATCAGGACGGCCACACCCTCACCGGCACGGCGGGGGATGATGTACTGGTGGCGGGCGCCGGTAACAACGTGATCAATGCCGGTGACGGTAACGACGTGCTCACCGCCGGTTCCGGCAACAACGAAATGCACGGCGGCGCTGGCAATGACTTGCTGTACAGCGGTGCGGGCAACGACCTGCTCGACGGCGGCACCGGCGTCGACACTGCGAGCTATGCCCACGCTACGGCAGGGGTCACGGTCAATCTGGGCGTGCTCGGGGCGCAGAACACCGTCGGCGCCGGCACCGACACCCTGACGGCGATCGAAAACCTCACCGGTTCCAACTTCAACGATTCCCTGACGGGCGACAACAACAGCAACATCATCAACGGCGGCCTGGGTAACGACATGCTCAACGGTGGGGACGGCGACGACTTCCTCATCGGCGGCCTGGGCAACAACACCCTCACCGGCGGCAGCGGCGCCGACACCTTCCAGTGGCTCAAGGGCAACAGCGGCCACGACGTGGTCACTGACTTCACGCCGGGCATCGACAAACTCGACCTGTCGCAACTGCTGCAAGGGGAAAACAGCACGGCGGCGTCGCTGGATGACTACCTGCAATTCAAAGTCACCGGCAGCGGCGATTCATTGGTCACCAGTATTGACGTCAGCGCCATGGCTGGCGCCGCGCCGAACCAGACCATCGACCTTGC
Source organism: Pseudomonas sp. Irchel s3h14 (assembly GCF_900187425.1). Lineage (GTDB taxonomy): Bacteria > Pseudomonadota > Gammaproteobacteria > Pseudomonadales > Pseudomonadaceae > Aquipseudomonas. The sequence continues at coordinate 148,450 of NZ_FYDJ01000003.1, read as the reverse complement.
GGGCGTCAATCTCGCGACCCACTACGGCGTCACACCGGGCGCGGGCGGCGTCATTGCCGGTGGCGCGGACACGGCAACCATCATCAACGGGATGCTTAATGACCATTCGTTGAAGGTGGATACGGTGTGATCTGAAATGACAAAACCCGCCATCCCCGTAGAAAGGGATGGCGGGTTTTTTGTTGTTTGTGGGTTCGTCGTTCAGTTCGGAATCCATCCCTCACCCTAACCCTCTCCCAGAGGGAGAGGGGACTGACCGTGCGTGGCTCAAGTTATGAAACACACTCAAAAACCTGAGTTTCACGCGATTTTTCAGGTCGATGTAACTCGGCCAAACAACTTGGGCCGGTAAGTACAGGATCAGTCCTCTTTTTCAGATATTTATAAGGCACCGAAGGAAAAATCATCCATAAACAAGTAATCGTACGCATGACACTCCATAGATCGAATATGACGACCAGGAGGGGCTGAAAAACTAAAATTACCGAAATCTACGGGGCCGTATGTTAGTTGTGAAACTGGATTGCCAAAACCGTCGAGGTAGACAATGGTCATTGGATGGTGAACATATATCAGTCGAAATGAAACGCTCGAACAATTACTCCAAAACTTTAAGCGAACCAACTGATAGCCCGACCCAACATCATGGCACAATCCGAGAGTTCTAGTGGCAGATGTATCAAATATCCCGCAGTAGTCATTACCATTAACCAAGGTCACTCTCATACTTTGAAGGTCGAAAGATTGGCCTCGGCTAATTCTATGCAAAGGTGCACTTTGAAAGTTTTCACCGAAAACCTTGGTTCCTACAATAACGGTATAGGGAGGGGTGGAGACCGGTTTATCTCCATAGTTTCCTCTGGCCGTGAGATTACAAGTGCCTAACGGTAGCGTAACCGAACGTTCCCATTGACCATTATCGTCGGTATCTACTGTAGCAATTGGAGCGCCATTGTTTAAAATTTCAATTTCTTGTTTGATGCTACCTGACCCCGTCACTGTCAAGACGCTATCCGTCGTTCTTTCACCTGAAAGTACCGGGACACCTTGACGGTCGTTCAGGACGTTGATGATGGGCGTCTTCACTACAAATGACCTGATCGTATATTTGCGCACTGGAAAGAGTACCGCAGTCGCAAAATTCGCCTTCCTGTTCAGGTTCACCCAAAAGCTGATTTTCAGCTCACTTCCATCCTTGAGTGCTTTCAACCATTCCAACGGCACCAGACGCTTCAGACCTGGCCCCTGATTGTGTGGTTCACCTGCGCGGTCGTTATAGGGGATAGCCGGCCCGGCATTGGTGACCCCCTCATAGCGCAACCACACCGGTTGCTCACTGACCTGGCCCAACCATTCGGTCACGACAAGCAGTGCGGTGGGCGACAAGGTGGTTATGTCCAGAACCGTGGAGGCACCCTCGATCTCGGGCGTCGGAAACCGTGGGTCCTCGGCGGCAATTGGTTTGACCGTCAACGCCAATGATTCCGATGACGCGACTTTCTTTCCACCACGATTCAAGTTCCAGAACACTGCAAACGACTGATCTTGGCGGGCGACAATAAACGCCCGGCTCAGCGGAAAGTTGGCGCGTTTGTTCTGGTTCAGAGGAATAAGCGGAAAAGGTTCGGAGCCGACCGGCGCCTTCATTTCCACCAGCCTCGCCCTGTCGTTTGCAATCGCCCCCAGGAATTCGACCCGCACTGTCGGGAGATCACCCAGCGGGTCAATCAGGTGGGTGGCTGGCGGTACCGGAAACGGCGGCTCCAATACAATTTGCGCCGCATCGCCAAACATCAATTGCAGCAGTTGCGAAAACACCTCCACCTCTCCCGGGTTAGTCACCGTGCATTGCACGGCCAAAGGGGTGCTGGCGTAGGCGTCGATGTATTTGGCAGGCACCTGGAAGATGACAGGTTGTGTTGGGTCGACGACGATCTGTTGGAAAATGAACCGCGCCTTAATCCCGCCCTGATCGGTGGTTTGCCATTTGAGTTTGACGTTCGCTCCTTTTTTCAAGGGCCAGTAATCGGCGACCCGCACCGTGGCCATGGCGGTGTCGACGGGCAGTTTGTTGTCTACCAGCGGTTCGACAATCGGTAAGCCCAATGGCTGGGACGTGCCAGAGAAGGTAGCATCGGCAGGTTTCGAGCGCTGGGTCTTGCCTGCTTTGGTCAATGTGTAGGTGGCTCGCGCCGAACCTCCAATCAGGTTGCGTACCCACTCGTTCAACACCGGAAAGTCCACGGTTCTGCTCGCTGCAGCCAGCGTCACGCTGAAGGTGTGGGTGGCGGGGTCGCCACCTCGGGTGAGCCCTTCCAGGGTTAATTCAATCAGATCATTTTTTGCAAATACCCCGGTGACCAGGATCACCATGGCACCGCCCGCGAGCCCATCGTGATTCACCACATTGTCCGGATCGGCCTGTTCAAAAATCGGTGCGGCCAGCAACACCATGCCGGGCTTGAACGTGAGGGTGAGCGCATCCGACCAGCCGCTGGAATTTTCCACCACGTCGAACACTTCCCAGCGCACCACCAGGCTGTTGGTGGGTGCCAGGGTGGCGAGCATTTCCGGTGTCAGGTAAAAGGCAATGTCACCCAACTCAGTGACCGTGAACTCAAGGAGCAGCGATCCAAAGGCAAGCACCACCACGTCACCGATAGACTGATTGAAGTACTTCATCACGGTCACGGACATACCGTCATTGATCACTGTTTGATCGACGACGCTTTCCGAGGCGATTGGCAGCTTCAGGCCTTGGTTGAACGGCTTGCCGCCGTCGGTATCCGCTTCGCCCGGCGCCGGGTATTTGTAGAACATCGGAACAGGCGACGACGATTCTTCGGTGCCGTTACCGCTCACGCGCAGAACCTCGAACCAGAAGGCCTTATTCTCTGGCTGCAGAGGCAGAAACCTGGCTTCCATGTCTTTGGTTGAAATATAGAAGGGAATGTTTTTCGCTTTACCTTCAGCATCGAAATGCGCGTCGGTGACCGAAAATTCAGCGACAGGAGCGTTTTTTGTTTCGATGTAAACCTTGATGTTGTCGCCGATGGCCATATTCAGATAGGCCAGGATGTAAACCAGCAATCCGTCACGATCGCCGTGCACCATGTTGATGTTGATCCCCAAGGCACCGTCGCTTTGCGGTTTGAAACCAACCGGGTAGGGCGGGGCGACGGCCAGCACACCGATGCCGCGATCGGGCGGGAATACAACGATTTGTTGAATGGAGGCAGGGCCGGCGTTTGTCATTGGGCTGTTCATGAATGTGTACCTTCCATAAGAGGTGCCCGGCTTCCCGAAGGGGCGGCACCGATACGGTCGGATTAGATAACGTGCTCCAGCCTCTGCCTACTGTCATATATGACAGGTACACCCACGTTTAAGACGAACGGTCGAGCCAATTACATAGGCTCCGGCGGCCCAATCAAACGTCCCATCACCCCAAACAATCCCAACTCCCTGATCACCTCCAACTCCCCTTTGGTCTCCACCATCTCCGCAATCAACGGCAAATCAATGCTGTTCGTTGCCCGAAAAATAGCCTCGATGAACAGCTTTTTATCACTCTGCTCATCAATGTGACGGATGTAAGCACCATCGATTTTCAAGTAAGCCAGGCCCAGTTGAGTCAGGTTGCCGATCTGGCCGAAGCTGCCGCCGAAATGCTGCAGACCGATGCGGTAACCGGTGTTGAGCAGGCTGTGGCTCAGGCGTTGCAGTTCTTCCTGAGGTGGCAGTTGGCGTTCGTCGATTTCCAGAATCAGCAGGGGCGCGAGTTCCGGCAGCGATTCGAGCATGTCGAGGATGTGTTGCAACTGCGCTGGATCGCGCAGGGTGCTGCCGGACAGGCTTAACGCCAGGGGCCAACGATTGACGATGAGGTAGTCGAGGGTGGCTTCGAGCATGGCCAGGTCAAACCGCGCCGACCAGCCGAGTCGCTCGATCCACGGCAGGAAATGCCCGGCGGCAATAGCCTCGCCCTGTGGGTCGAGCAGGCGCGCGAGGACTTTGTGATGCAGCACCTGGCTGGTGTCGGCGCATTGCACCACCGGCTGGAAATACAGTTGCATCTTGCTTAGGTTCAGGGCGTCGTCGATCCAGGTTTGCCAGTCGTTTTGGGACGGGGTCGGCGCGGTGATGGAATCGGCCAAGTGAACCCATGGGCGCTCGGGATGTTGCCGGGCTTCGGTCAACGCCTGATCCAGTCGCGTCAGCACGTCACCGGCCGGCTCACCGGGGTGGTAAGGGGCGATCCCCAAATGCGCCACCGGCATGGCGTCGCTGGCGCCGGTCAGGCGCAGGTTTTCCAGGGTGGCGCTGATTTCGCTGGCCAGGCGTGCGGCGTCGGTGCTGTCCAGGCCTGGCGTCAGCAGGCTGAATTCACCGCCGCGATTACGCGCGGCTAGCCAGGTGCGACGTTCCGGTGGCTGGGTCAGGCGTTTGAGCAATTCACCGACGGCGCTGATCAGCGCATCGGTGCGCTGGCCGCCCAAACGTTGGTTGAGACCGACCAGATCGTTGATTCGCAGCATCAGCAAATGGCCGTCGCTGCTCTGCTCGGAGACCAGCAGCTCGTCGGCCAACTCTTCATCCAGCAAGCGTCGATTGGCCAGGCCTGTAAGGCTGTCCTGATAGGACTCGACCCGCAGCTTTTCACTGCGCGCGACCTCTTCGGCGAATAGCGCCTTGAGCTTCTCGACCATCTGGTTCATGGCCAATACCACGCGTTTCAACTCCGGTGTGCGCGGCAGTTTCGGCAGGCTGAGGAACTCGCGTTTGCTGATGGCTTCGGCCTGTTTGACCATGGTGTCGAGTGGACGAAATTGCCGGCGCAGCAACCAGCCACCAAACACGGCGCTGAGCAGGCCGCACACCAGCAACCAGATCAGGCTGCCGAGGGTGCTGTCCCAGAGTTTGGCCAGGGCGAACTGCGGATTGCTCAACACTTCGACCCGTGCCGCCTGGACCCAGCCGCGCATGATCAGCGCTTCGCCACCGGGTGGGTGCAGGTTGACCAGGTTCACAAACCAGGCGGGAACGCCGTCGATTTGCCCCGGCGCACTGCGCTCGACCAGCACCTGCGCATCCTCAATGTTGATGATTCGAATACTGCTGAAATAACCGCTGTCGAAAATCGAGCTGACCATTAATTCGATCATCGCCGGGTCATCGATTTGCGCCGTCAACGACAAACCCAACGCGGTGGCGGCGTCCTGGGCGTGGGAGCGCAACTGGCCGAGCATCTGGTCGCGAGAGCTTTCCAGACTGACAAAAAAATTGCCGCTGAACGCCACCAGCAAGAACAGGCAAATGGCGAGAAACAACTGTTTACGCAGTGACATAAATCGCTCCTTGCTCAGGTGGCTAGCCGTCGCCCACGGCGAACCCTTCGGCCTGCATCTTTTTTAGTACGTCCTGCCAGCGCGACAGTTTTTTCGAGTCGCTGCTGCGTTTGCCGCCATTGGCTCCCGGCAAGTACAGGCCTTCTGCGTTGAAGGCGTACACCGGCAGCAAGTCTTTGCGTTGGGAGGCGGGGCGGACCTCGCCGATCAAGTTGTCCAGCACCAGCGGATCGGCCGTGGGGCTGTTGTAGAAAGTCAGCACCATGTGCGCCTGGTTCTGGGTCAGGGCTTTCACGTAGGTGATGCGCAGTTTTTCGCTGGGAATTCCCAGGTAGCGCAGGCTGAAATATTTCGCCAGGGCGTAGTCCTCGCAGTCAGCGGCACCCTTGATCAGGGATTCGACGGGCGTGGCCCAGTAATCGGTCTGATGCCAGATGCGGGTGTCGTCCAGAAAGCTCAGTTGCTGATTGAAGAAGCGATTGACCGCGTTCAGTTGCTCGCGCTCGGGCGCGTTGACTTCGCTACTGAGCATTTGACTCCAGGCCTCGATCCTTCCCCGTCCCGGGCCGAGGGTGCCGTAGCGTTGCTCGGCGGTTTGCAGAATCTGCGTAAAACTCCAGTTGGCCCAGACACTGCTCAGCCCGGCCAACAGAAAAGTGATCAGCAACAGCCATCCGCCGAGCCGAAGTCGGAGCGTTGACCATCCTGGACTACGCAGACTGCGGGACATGTCTGGCCGCTCGGGTGCAGATGCCTGAAGTCTAGGCGGTGTTTTCAGCGAGGCAGGACAAATCGTCGGTTGGTACGCGGACTTGTAGCAGCTGCCGAAGGCTGCGTTCGGCTGCGAAGCAGTCGTAAACCCTGCACACGCGGTTTACCTGATAGACCGCAGCGGATGGACTAGCGACGGCTTCGCCGCCGAACGCAGCCTTCGGCAGCTGCTACAGGGAGCGTGGTGAATTCAGGGCTTTTGCAGGGTTTTCTGTTTGAGGATGTAGACGCTCACCAGAACGGCGCTGGTCAGCATGAACCCCCGCGCCCACGGCAGGGGCACCAGGTAGCAGGAAAGCAGGATGCTCGCCCACATCAGGCCGATGGCGTAGACCTTGCCTTTGAGCGGGATGCCGTTGCCGCTCAGGTAATCGCGAACCCACGGCCCAAGCCGCGGATGTTCAACCAGCCAATGATAGAAACGCGGCGAACTGCGGGCGAAGCAGGCGGCCGCCAGCAGCAGGAAGGGCGTGGTGGGCAACACCGGCAGGAAAATCCCGATCACCCCCAGCGTTACGCTCAGCCAGCCAATGGTCAGCAGCACGTAACGCAACATCAGGGAGCGGTTGCCTATGGGGTTGTCCATAGGCAAAACCTTAGTGGTGACGAGGCTTGAGGATCGCCGGTTTTTCGTCTGGCGCCTGGCACAGCAGGTACAGCGCAGTCAGCGCTTCCGGGATCTGTACGATCATGTCGTCCATCAGGTTGGCGTCTTTGGCGATGTCTTCGAACTCAGGCTGTTCGTCGAACAGACCCGAACCGACCATGATCGGCAGAAGCATTTCGCTGACTTCGTCTTCGGCGGTTTCGAACCAGGCCGCTTCGCGCAGGAACACGCCTTCCATGAAACCGATGCACCAGCCGCGCAGGTCGGAGTCATCCGGCTCTTCGCCCAGGTCCAGGTCACAAGGCAACTCGAACTCTTCATCGGACGCCAGTTGGCGTGCGATGTGAGCCTTGAGGGCCAACAGGGTGGATTCGATCGCTTCACGCTCGGTGTCGTCGGCGTAATGCGGCTCTTCGGCGAAGAGGGCGTCGATCCATTCACGGTCGGGAACGGTTTCGGAACAGATCGACAGCGCAGTGAGGTAGCCGTGGGCGGCCACGTAGTCCAGCGCCTCGTCATGCAGTTCGTCGGCGTCGAGGAAGACTTGCAGGCGGGTTAGTTGCTCAGCGAAGGACATTAAAGGGCTACCTTGGGAATTAAACAGATGCGGGAATTCTAGGCCTTCTTGAGCGCTTGGGCCAGCCGCGCAGCATATTTGGACCCATGCAGGAGTATGGAACACCGCAATCCCTGTGGGAGCGGGCTTGCTCGCGAAAGCGGTGTGCCGGCCAGCATTAATGTCGACTGACATGCCGCTTTCGCGAGCAAGCCCGCTCCCACAAGGTCTGCAGTGCATTGACCTTCGTGTGTCTTATCAGCGGCACCCTGTGAAGAGGAGGGCTCGGGTATACTCGCGCGTTTTGTGATGCCCTGCCGGCGTCGCGGCTGAAATGTGAAGCGTCATGCAATGCGCACTTACGATTAGTCGGTGCAGCCTTCGTGGTTCTGAACCAGCCTTGCAGGGATGTTTTTGTGATTTTTGGAGTTTCTATGCTCGAACAGGCTCAACGCGTCCTCAAGGACATCTTCGGCTACGACAGTTTCCGTGGCCGTCAGGGTGCAATCATTGAGCGCGTGGCCAGTGGCGGCGACGCCCTGGTGCTGATGCCTACCGGTGGCGGCAAGTCCTTGTGCTTCCAGGTGCCGGCGCTGTTGCGCGAAGGCCTGGCGGTGGTGGTATCGCCGCTGATCGCCCTGATGGACGACCAGGTCGCTACCCTCGAGGAGCTGGGCGTCGCGGCGGCGGCATTGAACTCCACGCTAAGCGCCGAGCAGCAGCGCGATCTGGCGGCACGGATCAAGCGCGGTGAAGTGAAAATGCTTTATCTCGCGCCTGAGCGTCTGGTTCAGCCACGGATGCTGGCGTTCCTGCAAAGTCTGGAAATTTCCCTGTTCGCCATCGACGAAGCCCACTGCGTGTCCCAATGGGGCCACGACTTCCGCCGCGAATACCTGCAACTGGGCCAGTTGGCGGAATTGTTCCCCAACGTCCCGCGTATCGCCCTGACTGCGACCGCCGACAAGCGTACCCGGGAAGAAATCGTCGACCGCCTTCATCTTCAGGATGCCGAGCGTTTCCTGTCGAGTTTCGACCGCCCCAACATCTTCTATCGCATCGTGCCCAAAGAGCAGCCGCGCAAGCAGTTGCTGGCGTTCCTCGCCGAGCGGCGTAGCGATGCCGGCATCGTCTATTGCCTGTCGCGCAAAAAAGTCGACGAAGTGGCGGTGTTTCTCAGCGAACAAGGCTTCCCGGCGCTGCCGTACCACGCCGGTCTGCCCAACGATACCCGTGCTCACCACCAGAAGCGTTTCCTCAACGAGGAAGGCCTGATCATGGTCGCCACCGTGGCGTTCGGCATGGGCATCGACAAGCCCAACGTGCGCTTTGTCGCTCACCTCGATTTGCCAAAATCCCTTGAGGCTTACTACCAGGAAACCGGTCGCGGCGGCCGTGACGGTCTGCCGGCAGACGCCTGGATGGCTTACGGCCTGCAAGACGTGGTGATGCTCAAGCAGATGTTGCAGAACTCCGAGGGCGACGAACGCCACAAGCGTCTGGAGCAGCACAAGCTCGACGCCATGCTCTCGCTCTGCGAAGAAACCCGCTGCCGTCGCCAGACGTTGCTGGCCTACTTCGACGAAGACATGCCCGAGCCGTGCGGCCATTGCGACAACTGCGTCGATGGCGTGCAGACCTGGGATGCCACGGAGCCGGCGCGTCAGGCACTTTCGGCGATCTACCGCACCGGCCAGCGTTACGGTGTCGGGCATTTGGTCGATGTATTGCTGGGCAAGGACAACGAAAAGGTCCGCAACTTCGGCCATCAACATCTGTCGGTATTTGGTGTAGGCAAGGCGATGGGAGAGAGCGAATGGCGCTCCTTGTTCCGTCAGCTGGTTGCCCGCGGCCTGGCGGACATCGACCTGGAAGGCTACGGCGGCCTGCGCCTGAGCGACACCTGTCGACCGCTGCTCAAGGGCGAAGTAACCCTGGAGCTGCGTCGCGACCTCAAGCCGCAAACCACGGCCAAAAGCAGCAAGAGCCAGGCGAGCCAACTGGTTCGCGGCGAAGAGCGCGAACAGTGGGAAGCCTTGCGCGCCCTGCGTCGAAAACTCGCCGAAGAGCATGGTGTGCCGCCGTACGTCATCTTCCCCGACTCGACGCTGCTGGAAATGCTCCGCAGCCAACCGACCTCGCTGTCGGAAATGGCCACGGTCAGCGGCGTTGGCGCGCGCAAGCTGGAGCGTTACGGCGAGGCCTTCCTCGAAGTCCTCGGCGGGCAGGTCGAGGCGCCGAAGGTGGTGGCCGACCTGCGCCACGAACTGATCACCCTGGCCCGCGCCGGCATGACACCGTTGCAGATAGCCGGTCAGCTGCAATGCTCGGAAAAGAACGTCTACACCCTGCTTGCCGAAGCGATTGGCAAGCAGCAGTTGTCGCTGGAGCAAGCGCTGGATCTGCCCGAAGAGTTGATGGGCGAAATTCAGGATGCGTTCCTCGACGGCGAGGGTGAATTGCCGCCCGTGTCGGAGATTACTGCACTGTTTGCCGGGAGAGTGCCGGAAGGCGTTTTGTATTGTGTTCGAGCGGCGCTGCAATCCGAATTCGAGATTTAGGTGATCTGCCACATAGATGTAACGATTCAGTACAGAGCAAGCCTTGCCTCTGGCCAAGGGTCATGCTTAGCTGACTAATAATTAGTTTTTCTTTATTTCAGTCTAATCATGAGTGTTTTATGCCGTTAACCGATCAACACCGCTTTGGCATGCAGCTGGCCCAGATGTCGCGCGGCTGGCGTGCCGAACTGGACCGCCGTCTGGCTGGCCTGGGTCTGTCCCAGGCGCGCTGGCTGGTGCTGCTGCACCTGGCGCGTTTCGACGATGCCCCGACCCAACGCGAACTGGCGCAAAGCGTCGGCGTTGAAGGGCCGACCCTGGCCCGACTGCTCGACAGCCTCGAAAGCCAGGGACTGGTGCAACGTCAATCGGTGCTGGAAGACCGCCGGGCGAAGAAAATCGTCCTCTGTGCCCCGGCCCTTCCCTTGATCGAACAAATTGAAACCATTGCCACCCAACTGCGCCATGAGTTGTTCGAAGGCGTCGATGAGGCGGATTTGAAGATCTGCATGCGTGTCCACGGGCACATTCTGGCCAACCTGGAAAAGTCTTGAGGCATAAACGTACCCTGGACTTTTGAGAGACCCCGTTGGGCAGACTATAAAGAACTACTTGGTAATATCGTGTTCGTACCGGATGTGCGAACGCGTACAAGATGGTTCTGGTTATCTAAGGGATGCTCATGCTCGAGAGTTGGCACATGGTTTTACGGTGTTGCGCCAGGCTGCTTCTGGTCGGTGGTGCTGTCACTTACTCGGCATTGGCGCCCGCGTTGGGCTTGGGTGATATCACCCTGCATTCGGCGCTGAATCAGCCGTTGCGCGCTGACATCGCCCTGGAAGATGCCGCCGGTCTGGAGGAGGGCGAGCTCTCGGTCAGCCTGGCGACAGCGGAGGAGTTCAGCCGCGCCGGCATCGATCGGGTGTTCTTCCTCAATAATCTGAAATTCACGCCGATCCTGCGAGGCAACCGCAGCCTGATCCGGGTGAGCTCCAGCAAACCGGTCAATGAACCTTTCCTGAATTTCCTGGTGCAGCTCAATCAGCCCAACGGGCGTGTGCTGCGCGAGTACACCGTGCTGATTGATCCGCCGGGTTCGCCAGGGATTGTTCCCGTCACTGACGAACCAGTGACCGACGTTCAGTCCTCCGGATTCCCGACGGTTGAGCCGGCCGTTGCGAAGCCACCTGTGGCGAAGGGCAAAAAACCTCCTGCTCCTCGCGTCGATCAACCTGCCGCAGCGCCCGTGGGTGATCCGGTTGCCGAACAACTGGCCGCCAGCGTGCTGCGAAACCAGCAGCTGCAAGCAACCATCGATGAATTGACTGCGAAGCTTCAGGCCCAGGAGGAGCAGATCGCCGGTCAGAAAAAGCAGGTGACTGAACTGCAAACCCAATTGGCGGAAATCAAGACCGCAGCGGTGGAGCCGGTTGCACCTGTCGTTGCGGCTCCAGCACCGGCCGTTGTTGAAGAGCCTGAGTCTACTAATTGGCTGCAGATGCTCGGGTTGCTGGCGGTGGTGGCTCTGGTGTTGCTGGGGTTGTTCGTTCGGCGCCAACGACAACAGGTTCAGGCATTGCCCGATGCTTTACCTGTTTTGCCGTCACGGCATGAACCGGCGCTCAATCGCCCTGCAGAGCCGGTTGCCCAATCTTCCGAGTTGCAACCGGCAACTGAATCGGGTGAAGAGTCGCCCGCAGGCGATGTGCTTGAAGGAGTGGGTATCTATCTGGCCTATGGCCGTTTTTCCGAAGCGGCCGGTTTGTTGCGAGAGGCACTGATCAAGGAGCCGCAGCGCACGGATCTGGCCGTTCAGCTGTTGGAGGTCTTGGGTAAACAGGGCGACGTACCCGCCTATGAGACACAGGAAAACAACCTGCGTGACGCCGGATATGACCTGCAAGAACTTCAGAATATTCGCGCTCGACACCCGAAATTGAGCAGTGCGGCACCGTTGGCCGTTGCAGCGTCAATCATCCCGCCCAAGGCTGCGGTTGCCGAAGCAGCACCCAACGATGAGTTCCAGTTGAACCTCGATGACCTGTCGATGGATTCGAGTTGGGACCTGATCAGCCCTTTTGAGCACTCGCCGTCCGCCGCGAAGCCATCGAGCGAATCCGCGCCGGTCGAGCCGCCGTTTGTCTCGAACCTGCACGTCTTGCCCGAGGTATTTGAAATGCCGGACGACTCGACGCTGGACGAACCCGAACTTGAATGGGTTGCCGAGCCTGATTCCCAGTCTCTGGATGACACTTTTCTCAACGAGTTCAGCGATCCCGGCCAGTCGCTGGAGCTGGAACCGCTGAATCTGGAACCGGCCGAACCGAGCAGCGCCGGCAAACTGGAACAAGCCCAGACCTGCATCGATGAAGGTGATATGGACAGCGCCATCGAACTGCTCAACGAGTTGCTCAAGGATGATAACGAGCCGCTGAAGCAGACAGCCCGGAACCTGCTCGCCGGGCTATCATAGCGGCGCCCTCTGGCTCAGGAGTTTCGCCGATCATGACTGCACGCAAACCGGAAATCATCATCACGTATTGCACGCAATGCCAGTGGCTGTTGCGTGCTGCCTGGCTGGCCCAGGAACTGCTCAGCACCTTCGGTGACGACCTGGGCAAAGTGTCGCTGGTGCCCGGCACCGGTGGGGTATTTCACATTTTCTGTGACGATGTGCAGGTCTGGGAGCGCAAGGCTGATGGCGGTTTCCCGGAGGCCAAAGTGCTGAAGCAGCGGGTCCGGGATCAAATTGATCCGGACCGCGATCTGGGGCACAACGACCGCACTCAGTGAGAGGCGGCTTCTGCCGCAACGGTCTTCTTGCTTGAGCCTCCCGAGAGTCGGCTGGAAACCACGATCGCCACGATGATCAGCGCGCCACCGATCAGCATGCGCAGTGTCGGGTTTTCATCAAACAGCAGCCAGGCCACGGTGATGCCGTAAATCGGCTCCATGGCGAACACCACGGCCGCGGTCCGCGCCTTGATCACCGCCAGGCTGGCAACAAACAGACTGTGAGCGACGCCGGTGCAGAACACCCCGAGCAGACCGATCCACAGCCAGTCGATGGCGCGCACTTCGCTCAACTGCGGTGCCGCCACCGGCAACAGGCACAACGCGACCACCACGTTCTGACACAGCGCAGCCTGCACCGCCGGGATTCGCCCAGAGCTGGCGCGGTTGGTCAGCGATAGCAGAGAGAACAGCAAACCTGAGCCCACCGCCCACAGCAGACCCATTGTGGCGCCGCTGGCCAGATCGAAATCAGGGGTGACCAGCACCAGCCCGACACTGACCAGCACCACCAGCAGGATTTCGTTGGCGCGAATTCGCTCGCGGAAGATCAACCCTTCAAGGATCACGGTAAACGCCGGGAAGCTGGCGAAACCCAGGGTCGCGATTGCCACGCCTGCGACCTTCACTGCAATGAAAAAACTCACCCAGTGTCCGGCCAGCAGTAAGCCGCTGAGCAACAGTCGGCGCCAGTCCACAGCCTCGAGTTTCTGCCAGCGAGTAGTGCTGGCGAACCGCGCAAAAACGGCTAACGCCAGCACGGCGAACGCGGCACGACCAAAAACGATAATGGCGGGGGAAGCCGCAGCAAGTTTGCCGAACACTCCGGTCAAGCCGAACATCAGTGCGCCGATATGCAGGGCGCCAAGGGCGGTACGGGGAGTCATTGCAATCCTTAACAACAAGCGAACAAAGATGTAGGAGCAGCCTTCGGCAGCTCCTGCATTGAACCGTGAAACCCCCAGTTGTGTCTGTCGGCAAACTATTGCCTTTTGTCGCCAACCTCGCGCCGCAATTTGCCGGGTGAGGCACCGAACTCCCGCAACACCGCGGCCGCGAAGGCGCTCTGCGAACTGTAACCGACCCGACTGGCAATCTCGCCGATCGGCAGCGCCGAATCCCGCAACAAACCCACGGCCATGTGCAAACGTCGACTGCGGATGTAATCCATCGGTGTCTGCCCGCATTCAGCAACGAACCGTGCATGCAGCCGAGCGCTGGACAGACCAGCGATGCGCGCCAGATCGGCAACTTGAAGTGGGTAGGCTGCGTACTGATCGATATGCGCATTCAGCGCCGCATAAGGCAGGCGCCGACCGCCGACGATCTCGGGTTTGGCGTTGTTGAGGCTGGCCAGCAACAACACCGCGCCTTGTTGCGCGATCAATGGATCGTTGACCTGACTGCCCGCCAACCAACTGACCAATTGGCTTTGCCCGGCATCCAGCAGCAGGCGACCGGCGTTGTCGAGCAAACGACGGCTGGCATCGGCGTGATCCCCCAGAGACTGAGAAACCCATTGGTCGCTGGGCACATCCAGTACCAGGCAACGGCTGCCATTGGCGCTACCGCAGGCGTGATGGAAACCGGACGGCACTACCACGAAACTCTGCTGGACCACCTGGCTGCCACGCCCGTCGACCTCGAAATCCAGTGCACCCGACAGCCCGAACACCAGCTGCGCGTGGTCGTGGCTATGGACGATCAGGTCATGCGTGTATTGGCGTAGCGTGAGGATCGGTCTCATCGCAGGTCTCCCGGGCAAGGCTGCCAGTCTACACCGAGGGCAATCGTGGGGCGCTGTCACGGGACTGACTCGCCACTGTCATGGGCAATTAACCCGACCGGCGCAAAGTTGCAAAAACTTTTGCAGAGGGTTGCCCATGACCAGCGCCGAGCTCGCCAAACCCAGTCGTAAGCAACGTGTGCGGACCTTGTGGATTTCCGACGTGCATCTGGGCACCCGGGATTGCCAGGCCGAACACCTGTCGCAGTTTCTCAAGGGCTACCACGCGGACAAGATCTACCTGGTCGGCGACATCATCGATGGCTGGAAGCTGCGCGGCGGCATGTACTGGCCTCAGGCGCACACCAATGTGATCCGCCGCTTGCTGACCATGAGCAAGCGCGGCACCGAGGTGATTTACGTCACCGGCAACCACGACGAATTCCTGCGCCGCTATTCGAAGCTGATTCTGGGCAATATCCAACTGGTGGATGAAGCCGTGCACGTGACCGCCGATGGTCGCCATCTGCTGGTCATTCATGGCGACCAGTTTGACGTGATCACGAGGTATCACCGTTGGCTGGCCTTTCTCGGCGACTCGGCCTACGAATTCACCCTGACCCTCAACCGCTGGCTCAACCATTGGCGCGCCCGTTATGGCTACGGTTACTGGTCGCTGTCGGCCTACCTCAAGCACAAGGTCAAAACCGCGGTCAGCTTCATCAGCGATTTCGAAGAAGCTATCGCTCACGAATGCGTCAAACGCGAGTTGCACGGCGTGGTGTGCGGGCACATTCACCATGCCGAGATTCGCAAGGTCGGCGGGGTGGATTACCTCAATTGCGGGGATTGGGTGGAGTCATGCACCGCGCTGATCGAGCATTGGGACGGATCGATCGAGTTGTATCGATTGGCGGATGCCCAGGCGCGGGAGGCGGAGTTGAAGGCCATCAAAATCGCAGAGCCCGCTTAAGTCGCTAGAGATGTGGTGTCTGGATAGGCCTCTTCGCGAGCAAGCCCGCTCCCACATTGGACTTTGTCTAACTTGAGAATGCGGTCAACTGTGGGAGCGGCGGTGCGACGATTCGACTTGCTCGCGAATGGACTGCGCAGCAGTCCTCAGCAGTTTTCAGGCTGGCGAATGTTCGTCCATCGCCGCTTTGTAAATTGAATACTTCGGCTGTGCAAACAACCGTTCCATCATCGGTTCAAAGAAGCTCAGCGGCAGCGTGTCATACGCCGGATCAAACGCCGCTGCGTCATATTTGGCGCAAAACTCAATGGTCGCCTGATACTGCGGATGCCCGCTGAATTGCTCGCGCAAATGCCGGTCCATCCCTAGATGATGGAAGAAGTAATACCCCTGGAAAATCCCGTGCTTCTCGACCATCCACAGGTTCTCGGCGCTGACGAACGGCTTGAGGATTGCCGCAGCGATGTCCGGGTGGTTGTAGGAACCCAAGGTGTCGCCGATGTCGTGAAGCAGCGCGCAGACTACGTATTCTTCATCGCGGCCATCACGCCAGGCACGGCTGGCGGTTTGCAGGGAATGGGTCAGACGATCCACCGGGAAGCCGCCAAAATCGCCCTCCAGTAATTTCAGGTGCGCCACAATCCGAGTCGGCAATTGCCTCGCATAGGCACTGAAGTCTGCGGCGATGATCGCCCAGTCTTCCTGCGTGCCGTCCTGCATGTGGGTGAAACGGGCATTGGCATTCATCGGCTGTCCTCCTGTGGTTCATTGCACCTAGAACGGCACGCGACCCAAAATCATGTCTCGGTACATGACGAAATCGCCGAGCAGGCTGTAAAACGGATGTTGAAAGGTCGCAGGACGGTTCTTCTCAAAGAAGAAATGTCCGACCCAGGCGAAGCTGTAACCTGCCAGCGGAAGGGCCCATAACAGCAGCCAGGCGCCTTTGCCGATGGTCAGGGCAAAAATGAAAATAACCAGCGTCGTGCCGATAAAGTGCAATCGTCGGCAGATACTGTTGCTGTGTTCGCTGAGGTAATACGGGTAGAACTCAGCGAAGCTGTTGAAACGTTTGATGTTTTCCACGACTGCGATCTCTGTGGTTATTGTTCTGACTGCAAGTTGTTCTGCGGGTAGCTTATTTGAGTCTAGAGTGATCATTGGCATCAGCCAGTGACAATGGGCGCCACTTTAGTATCCTTCGGAAATTGGCCGTAGCATGCGGCTCATCATGTAAGTGGGCGACATGAGCGAACGAACGACTTCTGCAAGCTGGGCGATGGGGATTGTCAAAGCACTGGAGATGGACGGCCTGGATTGCCGGGTTATGTTCAAACAGCTGGGGCTCGACTACGCGGCACTGGACGATCCGGACGCGCGCTTCCCGCAAGATTCCATGACACGCCTGTGGCAGCGCGCGGTTGAGCTGTCCGGCAACCCTGCGATTGGCCTGAACATGGGCAAGGTGGTGCGACCGGCCTCCTTCCATGTGGCGGGCTACGCCTTGATGTCCAGCCAGACCCTGGCCGAAGGCTTTCAACGGCTGGTGCGTTATCAGCGAATCATTGCGGAAAGTGCCGACCTGAGTTTCCGATTGCTGGATGAGGGTTATGCGCTGATTCTGACGGTCCACGGCGACCATCTGCCACCGACCCGGCAGAGTGCCGAAGCGTCACTGGCCTGTGCCCTGGCGCTGTGCGGCTGGTTGACCGGGCGCACCCTGCAACCGCGCAAGGTGTTGGTGCAGGGCGATGAACCCGTCGATCTCGAACCCTATAAACAAGCCTTCCATGCGCCGCTGGTGTTCAACGCGCCGTATGACGCCTTGATTTTCGAGCGCGCGGACATGGAAGCACCGCTGCCTACCGCCAACGAGGCGATGGCGCTGTTGCATGACCGGTTTGCCGGTGAGTACCTGGCACGGTTTTCCGAGAGTCGCGTGACCCACAAGGCGCGGCAGGTGCTATGCCGTTTGCTGCCCCAGGGCGAACCCAAGCGCGATACCGTGGCGCAAATCCTGCACCTGTCGCAACGCACCTTGCAGCGACGTTTGCAGGAAGAGGGCACGAGTTTTCAGACGTTGCTCGACGACACGCGACGCGAACTGGCCGAGCAATACCTGGCGCAGCCGACCATGACCCTGCTGGAAATTGCCTACCTGCTGGGGTTCGCCGATCCGAGCAACTTCTTCCGCGCTTTCCGACGCTGGTTCGATGCCACCCCCGGCGAGTACCGGACGCGGCTGATGGGCGCGGCTGCGCCTGTCAGTGACGCCAGAACGCCGGAATACATAGAACAAACACCGTAATGATCTCGAGTCGGCCCAGCAGCATGCCGAACGAGAGAATCCACTTGGCGGCGTCCGGCAGGGTGGCAAAGTTGCCCGCCGGGCCAATCGTCTCGCCCAGTCCCGGACCGACGCCGGACACCGTGGCGGCCGCGCCGGTGAGGGCGGTCATCCAGTCCACGCCGAGCAGCGACAACAGCAGCGCGATCACGCAGATGGTGATGGCGAAGAAGAAGGAAAAGGTCAGAATCGAACGCACGATTTCTTCGTCCAGACGGTGACCGTTGTACTTCTGCTTGATCACCGCGCGCGGGTGAATCAACTGGTTAAGGTTGGCCTTGAGCAGGATGTACGCGACCTGGAAGCGGAAAATCTTGATCCCGCCAGCGGTCGAGCCCGAGCAGCCGCCGATAAAGCCCAGATAGAAGAACAGCATCAGCGAGAAATTGCCCCAGAGGCTGTAGTCCCCCAGCGCAAATCCTGTGGTCGTCACCACCGAGGTCACGTTCAGCGCCACATGCCGCAACGCCTCCAGCCAATGCAGCTGGGTGGTCCACCAATACCAGGTGCCGAGCACCAGCCAGGTCACCAGCAACATGCCGAGCAGCCCCTGAACCTGTTCATCCTTGATCAGTGCTTTGCGGTTACCGCGCAAGGTCGCTACATACAGGGTGAACGGCAGGGCACCAAGAATCATGATGACGATCGCGACCCAATGCACTGCAGGCTCCGGCCACTTGGCCAGTGACTGGTCGGACGTTGAGAAACCGCCGGTGGAAATCGCTGACATCGCGTGGTTGATCGCATCGAACGGGCTCATCCCGGCCCACCAGAACGCCAGGCTGCCGATAATGGTGATGCCGACGTAGGCCGCAACGATCAAACGCGCCACCATGTGCGAGCGGGGCATGACTTTTTCGGAACGGTCCGACGACTCGGTCTGAAACAGCCGCATGCCACCGATGCGCAGCAGTGGCAGAATCGCTACCGCCATGCCGATAAAGCCGATGCCGCCGATCCAGTGCAGCAATGAGCGCCACATCAGAATGCCAGGGGACATGGTGTCCAGGCCCGTGAGCACCGTCGCCCCGGTGGCGGTGATGCCGGACATGCTTTCGAAGAACGAGTCGGTGTAGCTGATGTGCTGGGTCAGCAGGAACGGCAGCGCGGCGAAGATGCACACCACCAGCCAGCTGCTGACCGTCAGCAAATACATGTCTCGCGGACGCAGGTGAATGTGTTCGGGACGACCGGGGATGACCAGGGCCAAACCCGCGACGAAGGTAATCATGCTCGCCCAGAGGAACGACGGCAGGTCGCTGGTGCGGTCGAAAATCACCAGCGTGGCCATGGGCACGACCATGGCGATGGCCAGCGTGATCAGGAAGATGCCGATGATGAAACCAATAATCCGTAAGGTCGGCAACGCCATGAAGTCCGCTCGGGCTGAAATAGGGAAGGGCGCCATTCTACCTGTGAGGCAGGGCATGTAAACCGGCGCCGCCTGCGCAGTTGCAGCTAGAATAGCCAAACATTTTTTTCAGGAGGTGGCCGATGCAGGCTCTCGACGCTTTGCTCAACCGTGTTTCCGTTCCACGACTGCTCGAACCGGCACCGACCGCAGAACAACGCGAAGTGTTGTTTGGCGCTGCGATGCGAGCGCCAGACCACGGCCACTTGCAGCCTTGGCGCTTCCTGACAGTCGAAGGCGCGGCGCGCGAGCAAATGGGCGAGTTGCTGGCAGAAGCGGCGAAGCTGCAGGACAGTGAGGTGTCCGAGGCCGCGCTGGACAAGGCGCGTAACGGTCCACTGCGCGCGCCACTGGTGGTTGTGGTGATCGCCCGGTTGCAGGATCACGTTAAATATCCGAAGTCCGAACAATTGCTGGCGGCGGGTTGTGCGGCTCACGGGATTTTGCTGGCGGCTTATGCGCAAGGGATTGGCGCGGTGTGGCGCACTGGTGAACTGGCGTATTCGGCGCATGTGGCCAAGGGCTTGGGGCTGGCTGAAGGGGAAGAGGTGATTGCGTTTCTTTATCTCGGCACGCCGCAGAAGGAACCGCGCGTGGCGGAGAAGGTTGATTTGGCCGAGTTCGTCAGCGTGTGGCCCGGAAAAGCCTGACACCACCGTTCAAATGTGGGAGCGGGCTTGCTCGCACAGGGGGTCAGGGTTGGACCACCGCCCCCGGCACTAACGGCAATTCCAGGCTGGCGATAAACCCGCCATCGGGATGATTGGCCAGCACCAGACTCCCGCCATGACGCTCCGCCGCACGACGCGCAATGGCCAACCCTAAACCATGCCCAGCCGCCGTCTGCCCCGGCGCCCGATAGAACGGCTCACCCAACTGGCTCAAATGCGCAGCCTCTACGCCCGGTCCATGGTCACGCACACTGACCACAATCCGCTCGCCCTGACGCACCGCCTGCATTTCAATCGATTGCCCCACCGGGTTGAACCGCTGAGCATTGCGCAGCAGGTTGTCGACGGCGCGCTCGATCATCGTCGGCCAGCCTTTAAGGTTCAGCTGCGGCTCGGCCTCAAGGTGTACGTTCTGCTCCGGCGAACCCAGTTGAGCATCCTTTTGCAGCGTGTTGAGCAGCGCATTGAGATCAACCTCTTCAGCGCTGGCGTTGTCGGCATCGACCCGCGCCAGAACCAGGATTTCGCTGATCAGCGCTTCCAGCCGGTCGCACTCCCGAGTGAGGCGCGGCCAGAGTTTTTCCCGTTCTTCCGGGTTGGCCCGCTCGGCCAGAGCCAGGGCAATGCGCAACCGGGCAAGCGGTGAACGCAGCTCATGGGACACATCCCGCAGCAACTGCCGTTGGCTGCCGATCAAACTTTGCAGGCGCGCGCCCATGCGGTTGAAGTCGTTGGCCAGCACGCCGAACTCATCGCGCCGGTTGGCCAGTTTTACCAGGCTGTTTTGTTGGTAGGTGGTTTGCCCCAGATCATGCACCGCGCCTCGCAAGCGGTTGAGTGGGCGAGTAATAGACATCGTCACGAACAGGCTGAACAAGGTCAGCACCACCAGCGCGATCCCCAGCGCACTCAATGGCCAGAGCAGGCTTTCGCGATGCCATGAGTCCAGTTCCGGGTGCGGAATTCGATAGATCAGCAGGTAGGTGTCGCCGGTTTTTTCGCTGGTGTATTCCGCGGTCAGACGACGCCATGGCAGGCGGCGATCATCGTTGTTCTGCCGCGCTTCGAAGGCAGCCGCCCTGCGTGGGAAGGTGCCGCGCACTACCGGATCACCGCTCTCGTTGAGCACTTGAACGTCGATGTGATACTGGCGCTTGCGCTGTTCCAGAATGTCCTGGGCCGCGTCTTCACCCTGTGATTCGTAAGTTTGGGTCCACTGTTCGGCCAAGGTATTGAGGCCGGGATGGCGACTGAGAATCCACGCGTCCTGATTGAGCATGTGCCCCAGCAGAATGGAGAGCCCTGCAACCAGAGCGATGGCCAACCAGAAACTGGCCAGAATACGCCAGAACAATGAGCGCACAGAAAATCCTCAAACAAACACAAATCCAATGTGGGAGCGGGCTTGCTCGCGAAAGCGGTGTATCAGTAAACATCTCCGTATCTGACACACCGCTTTCGCGAGCAAGCCCGCTCCCACATTAAACTGAGTGGAATCAGACCCAACGGTGTTAGCCGTTCGGGTCCGGGGTTAACGCATTATTGCGCCTTTTGCGGCTGTTGCGCTTTCCAGGCCTTGAACTCGGCCCATTCGGCGCGACGCTCAGCCTGTTTTTTCTGGATCTCGTCGAATTGCTTCTGTTGATCCGGTTTCAGCAAGGCACGCACGTCGGCTTCAGCTTTCTTGTGGTTGGCCGCCATTTCATCTTTCATGGCTTTCTGGTCGGCTGGCGAGAGTTTTTCCAGGTACTTGTCGACCACTTGCTTACGCTCATGCATCTGTTCGCCCATTATTTTGCGGATCTGTTCGCGCTGTTCGCGGCTCAGGTCCAGCTGGCTGTACGGGCCTTTGCCGTGCATGCCGTGCATCTGACCGCCATGGCGTGAGCCGTCCATCGGGCCGGCACCTTCAGGCATGGCCATGGCAACGGTCGGCAGGGCGGCAGCGAACATCAGAGCGATAAGAGTCTTGCGCATGGTGAATCTCCTTGTCTCGTTCCCGGTACGTTCCGGATGAGTACAGATTACGGAGATCAAGGTCAGCGGCGGTCAGCGAAGCGTAAAGCTTGGGTAAAGACGAGTTTGCATCGACCTGACACTTCCACCACCTTTTGGACACACATGACCCGTGTAGCAGCTGCCGAGCCTGCGAGGCTGCGTCCGGCGGCGAAGCCGTCGTAAACCCTGAGAGCGCGGTTTTTCCTGAAGAACCGCGGCGGCTGATTTCACGACTGCTGCGCAGCCGAACGCAGCCTCGCTGGGGCTCGACAGCTGCTACGAAGGTTTGCGTTGGATTTCAGAGGCTGTAGTAGTAGCCGCGGCTGCGCAGGGCCACGATGCGCGGGCGGCCGTCGGGGTGCGGGCCGATCTTTTTGCGCAGGTTGCTGACGTGCATGTCCAGGCTGCGGTCGTACAGCGTCAGCTTGCGGCCGAGGGCGATTTGCGCCAGTTCCTGTTTGTCCAGCGGCTCGCCGGGTTGCTTGAGCAGGGCTTCGAGCAAACGGCTTTCGGAGACGGTGAGGGTGAATTCCTGTTCATCGATGCTGACCACGCCGCGCACCGGACTGAAACACAAGTCGCCCAGTTCGAGCTGACTGGAGACTGCTGCCGGATGACTGCGGCGCAACACGGCGCGCAGGCGGGCTGTCAGTTCCCGTGGGTCGCACGGTTTGGCCAGGTAATCGTCGGCGCCGAGTTCCAGGCCGAGGATGCGGTCCAGCGGCTCGCCGCGAGCCGAGAGCATCAGCACCGGCAAGTCCGGGTGATCGCTGCGCAATTGCTTGAGCAGCTCCAGGCCGCTGCCGTCCGGCAGCATCACGTCCAGTACCACGGCTGCCGGCGATGTTTCGGCCAGTGCGCGACGGGCGCTCTGACCATCGTGGCAGGCGCGGACCTGGAAGCCTTCCTGGCTCAACCAACTGCTCAGGAGCTCACACAGCTCCTGGTCATCATCAATTAATAACAGCTCGCTCATGACTCACTCAATTTAGCCATTGCCTACGTTTTCTGGTGGCACCACTGGCGAAGATACCGCAGAGCAGCGCCAATAGCGCTACTCCGGCGCCAATGACGAACCACTGTTGCTGATCGGTCAACAGACGCGGCAGCGGGCTGCTGGCCTGAGCTTCCTTGAGTTGCAGCTTGAGGCGCTGATTCTCTTGGCGCAACCGGCTCAACTGAGCGCTTTCGCGTTCGGCATCGGTATTTTGCAGTTGTTTGCTCAGTTCTTCTCGTTGCTGTTCGCTTACCTTCAAGCGCTGTTGCAACTCGGTGATCTGGCTGCCGGCGCTCAGGGACAGTGGTGTGGAATTACCGCCCTCGGCGCTTTCTTCACCGTGAGCAGGGGCCACAATCGACAACGTCACCAACATCAGACACAACGGACCTTTGCGCATCGCCACTCCTGATTCCAATACGAGTATTGGGCAGGTTGTCGGCCGGTAAACGAGAATAATGAGCGTTGAGAGCGCGATGAACCGATAAGGTTCATCGCGCTGGAGGGATATTAAGGCAGGACTTGCTTGAACGGCTTGACCGAAACGTTGGCGTAGACGCCTGCAGCGATATACGGATCGGCGTCGGCCCAGGCCTGGGCGGCGCTCAGGGAGTCGAATTCGGCGACGATCAGGCTGCCGGTGAAACCCGCAGCGCCCGGATCATTGCTGTCGACCGCCGGGTGTGGACCGGCCAAAACGATGCGACCTTCACCTTTGAGCACTTGCAGGCGCTCAAGGTGTGCAGGCCTTGCGGCCAGGCGGGCTTCCAGGGAGTTGGCGACGTCTGTGGCAATGATTGCGTAAAGCATGTCAGTCCTCGGTTTTTGGCGTTGTGGTATCGGCGTCGTGGAGGTGGCGGGACAGGTAAATGCCCTGGGCGACCAGGAACAGCAGCGTCATGCCCAGGCTGCCGAAGACTTTGAAGTCAACCCAGTATTCCTGAAAGGTGAACGCGACGAACAGGTTGGCGGCACCGCAAAACAGGAAAAACCCGATCCAGGCGATGTTCAGACGGGTCCAGACCGGCTCCGGCAGGGTCAGCGCGTGGCCCATGATGCGTTTGATCAGCAGTTGCTCACCGATGAAGTGGCTGCCAATGAACGCCAGGGCGAACAGCCAGTTCACTACCGGGGCTTTCCATTTCAGGAAGGTTTCGCTGTGGAACGCCAAGGTCAGGCTGCCGAAGACCAGGCAGGCGATGAGGGTCAGCCACTGGCTCTTCTCGAGCTTGCGCTGCTTGATGAACAGCGTGCCGTAAACCACCAGGGAGCTGATGATCAGCATGGCGGTGGCACTGTAAATACCGCCTACAGTCAACTCATGACCGGCGATATCGACGACCTGTGGATCGAGTTTGAAGACGATGAAGAACAGCAGAAGCGGGATGAAATCGATGAATTGTTTCACAGTGGCAGCCAGAAGCAGGATGTGGCGGCATAATAACAAACATATGGGCGCGCGATAGCGCCAGCTGAATTGAGGTAAAAAAGTCCTGTGAATGTTGATTTGCACTGCCATAGCACGGCCTCCGATGGCGCTCTCGCGCCTGCAGTACTGGTTGCGCGTGCGTTCGAGAAAGGCGTGCGAGTCCTGGCCTTGACCGATCATGACACCCTCGAGGGCCTCGACGAGGCTCGCAGTGCGGCGACCGCGCTGGGGATGCAACTGGTCAACGGCGTCGAATTGTCCTGCACCTGGGGCGGCGCGACCATTCACGTGCTGGGCTATGGTTTCGACGTCAACGCCGCGCCGTTGGTCGAGGCCATCGCTAAATTGCACGATGGCCGCTGGCTACGTTCCGAAGAAATAAGCCGAAAACTGGCATTGAAAGGCATGCCGGGCGCGCTGGAAGGGGCTCGGGCCATCCAGCAGGAACTGGGCGACAGCGGCAATGCGCCGGCCCGCCCGCATTTCGCCGACTGGATGGTGCGTGAAGGTTTCGTCAAGGATCGCGCCGAAGCGTTCCGCAAATGGCTGGGTGCCGGCAAGCTGGGGGACGTCAAGCAACACTGGCCGACCCTGGAAGACACGGTCGAAACCCTGCGCGCCGCCAAGGCCTGGGTCAGCCTGGCGCATCCGTGGCACTACGATTTCACTCGCAGCAAACGTCGCCGGCTGATTGCCGACTATATTCAAGCAGGGGGCCACGCTATCGAAGTGGTCAATGGCCATCAGCCCGCCGAGCAAGTGGGCAGCCTGGCGATTCTCGCCCGTGAATTCGGTCTGCTGGTCAGCGCCGGCAGTGATTTTCATGGCCCTGGAGGCTGGTCCGAGATCGGTGAATACCGCCCGCTTCCGGAGGATCTGCCACCACTGTGGTGTCGATTCAAACATGACCCAATTATTGCCGCCGTCTGAACAGGTAGAGAATGTGAGTCAATTTTTCCAGATTCATCCGGAAAACCCGCAAGCGCGCCTGATCAAACAGGCTGTCGAGATCATCCGCAGCGGCGGGGTGGTGATTTACCCCACAGACTCGTCCTACGCCATTGGTTGCCAGATCGGCGACAAGAATGCCGTGGAGCGCGTGCGCCGGTTGAGACAGCTGGACGAAAAGCATAACTTCGCGCTGATTTGCAGCGACCTGTCGCAACTGGGGCTGTTTGCCAAGATCGATACCGGCACCTTCCGCCTGCTTAAAGCTCACCTGCCGGGGCCTTACACCTTCATTCTCAACGCCACCCGCGAAGTCCCGCGGCTGTTGTTGCACCCGAAAAAACGCACCATCGGCCTGCGCGTGCCGAGCCATCCGATTGCCCTGGCGCTGCTGGAAGAACTCGGCGAACCGCTGATGAGCGTGACCCTGATCATGCC
Organism: Pseudomonas sp. Irchel s3h14; assembly: GCF_900187425.1. Classification (GTDB taxonomy): domain Bacteria; phylum Pseudomonadota; class Gammaproteobacteria; order Pseudomonadales; family Pseudomonadaceae; genus Aquipseudomonas. Next base: position 122,876 of record NZ_FYDJ01000003.1, on the reverse strand, counting down.
CGGCGACACCGACCCGATGACTGATCCTTACGAAATGCGTCAGTTGCTCGAGCATCAGGTCGACCTGATCATCGACGGCGGTTTCGGCGGGATCAAGGCGTCCACCGTGATCAACCTCGCCGACGGCGAGCCGGAAGTGATCCGCGTTGGTTGCGGCGACCCGACGCCGTTCATGGCTGAGGCGTAGATGTCTGCAGTAGAACCCGTTGTCGACAGTCAGGCCGGAGCCCAGCAAGAGCTGCCCTTCGCGATGGTCTATGGCCAGGCGGTCATGGAAATGCCGCTGGACCTGTACATTCCACCGGACGCGTTGGAAGTCTTCCTTGAAGCCTTCGAAGGCCCCCTCGACCTGCTGCTGTACCTGATCCGCAAACAGAACATCAATATCCTCGACATCCCGGTGGCGGAAATCACCCGTCAGTACATGGGCTATGTCGAGTTGATGCAATCGGTGCGTCTGGAACTGGCCGCCGAGTACCTGGTCATGGCCGCGATGCTGGCCGAGATCAAATCGCGGATGCTGTTGCCGCGTGCCGAAACAATCGAGGCCGAAGAAGACGATCCCCGCGCCGAACTGATCCGCCGCTTGCAAGAGTACGAACGCTTCAAGGCTGCAGCCGAAGGCATCGATGGCCTGAGCCGTGTGGGTCGTGACGTGGTAGTCCCCAAGCTCGACGCCCCGGAAGCCCGGGCACGCAAGCTGTTGCCAGACGTGCGTCTTTCAGAGCTGCTGTTGTCCATGGCAGAAGTGTTGCGCCGTGGCGACATGTTCGAAAGTCACCAGGTCAGCCGCGAAGCGCTGTCCACGCGCGAACGCATGAGCGATGTGCTGGAGCGCCTCAAGGGCGGCGGTTTCGTGCCCTTTGCCGAGCTGTTCACCGCTGAAGAAGGACGTCTGGGGGTGGTGGTAACCTTTATGGCGATTCTCGAACTGGTCAAGGAATCCTTGGTCGAGCTGGTGCAGAATGAGCCGTTCGCAGCGATCCACGTGCGGGCCCGAGCCGAATAACGAGTTGAATCATGAACCTGACTGAACCCCGCGAGCTGGCGCCACTGCTTGAAGCCTTTCTGTTGGCCTCGGGAAAACCGCAATCGCTTGAACGCCTGTTCGAACTATTCGAAGAGGGCGAGCGGCCGGAGCCGCCGGTCTTCAAGAAAGCCCTGACGATTCTCGCCAAGTCCTGCGACGGCCGGGCTTTCGAGCTGAAGGAAGTGGCCTCCGGGTATCGCTTGCAGATCCGCGAAAAGTTCTCGCCGTGGGTAGGACGTTTGTGGGAAGAGCGGCCGCAGCGCTATTCCCGCGCCATGCTCGAAACCATTGCGCTGATCGCCTATCGCCAGCCGATCACCCGGGGCGAGATCGAAGACGTGCGGGGCGTGGCGGTCAACAGTCACATCGTCAAAACCTTGCTGGAGCGCGAGTGGATCCGCATCGTCGGCTACCGCGACGTGCCGGGTAAGCCGGCGATGTTTGCGACCACCAAGGCGTTTCTCGATCACTTCAATCTGAAAAACCTCGACGATTTGCCACCGCTGGCCGAATTGCGCGAGCTGGAGCCTGATCCGGTGCTCGACTTTGATGACGCACCAGTGCCTGCCGGGTTGCAGGAACTGGCGGATGCCAGCGCCGAGCCGGAAGAGCCGAAGGAAGAAACCAGTTTCCACACGTTGTTGCTGGAACTGGACACCATGGAGGAGGGGCTCAAAACCGATTTCGATGATCTGTTGCGCGATGGTGAGGTGAGCGAGACCGAAGAGGTCGTGGATCAATCTGAACCTGACATCGAAGTTGAACTTCAGGTCGAGCCCGAAGCCACGGTCGAAGAAGAGCAAGAAGATGATGTGCTTGGCGTTGCCGAGGCTCGCGAAAAACTCCTGGCCGCCGTTGCCGCCCTTGAACAACACAAGCCCGAGCCCGAGCTGAGCGACGAAGAAGCCGAAGCCCGGGCCCTCGCCGAAGCGATCGAGGCCGAACGCCGTGAATTCGAAGACGATTAACATGACTGATCGTTCCCACGCAGAGTGGCCTGCACCCCAAAACTGTAGGAGCCGAGCTTGCTCGCGATAGCGGTCTTCCAGTCAATTTGATGTTGTATGTGCCGACGTCATCGCGAGCAAGCTCGGCTCCTACACAAAGCCGGTCGGCGGAAATACAGGTAAGTCGCCATTGATCAGCTAGTCTCTGATGCGCGAACGCTCCCATGAGCGTATGATTCGCGACCCTCCGGCGATCCCTTCGCCCGAGAACCAGCTTTCAACTCTTCAGGCCAGGCCTGAACAGACCACACCGGGAGGTGCCCAGATGAGTATCAACGACCAGAAAGACGACCAGGAAATCGGCCCAGCAGGCGAAAAACTGCAGAAAGTCCTCGCCCGTATCGGCGTCGGCTCGCGCCGTGACGTAGAAGCCTGGATCAGCCACGGCCGCATCAAGGTCAATGGCAAAGACGCCACCCTCGGGCAGCGCGTCGACATGCACGACGCCATCACCATTGATGGCAAGGTGATCAAGCGCGAAGAAGCCGCCGAGTCGGTACGCCGCGTGATCATGTACAACAAGCCGGACGGCGAAATCTGCACCCGCCTTGATCCGGAAGGCCGTCCGACCGTTTTCGACAAGATGCCGCGCCCGAAAGAGGGTCGCTGGATCAACATCGGTCGTCTGGACATCAACACCACCGGCCTGCTGATGTTCACCACCGACGGTGAACTGGCCAACCGCCTGATGCACCCTTCCTACGAAATGGACCGTGAATACGCGGTACGTGTGCGTGGCGAAGTCGATGACGAGATGATCGAGCGTCTGAAAGCAGGCGTCGTCCTCGAAGACGGCCCGGCCAAGTTCACCGACATCAAGCAGGCGCCAGGTGGCGAAGGTTTCAACCACTGGTACCACTGCGTGGTGATGGAAGGTCGCAACCGCGAAGTCCGTCGTCTGTGGGAATCCCAGGGCCTGGTGGTCAGCCGTCTGAAGCGCGTGCGTTTCGGTCCGGTGTTCCTCAACTCCGACCTGCCGATGGGCCGCTGGCGCGAAATGAGCCAGTACGAAGTCGACATTCTGAGTGCTGAAGTTGGCCTGACGCCTGTGGCCATGCCGCAGATGAATGCCAAGAGCAAAGACAAGCTCGACCGCATGCAGCGTAAATCGTCGCGTCCGATGGGCAAGACCGAGCGCGTGCGTTCGTTGCGTCCAGCCATCGGTAACCAGACCGCTGCTACGCCGCGTGATACCCGTGAACCGCATATCGAAGGCGAGCGTCCAGCCCGCAAGCCAGCAGCACCTCGTGCTGACGGCGAGCGCGGTCCACGCACGCCACGTCCGGCCAATGGTCGCACCGAGCGCGGCGAAGGCCGTGGTGCACCAAGCGGTGGTCGTAGCGATCGCGGTGCTCCAGCCGGTCGTGGCGAGTCTCGTGGTGAGTCGGGTCGCGGTACGCCGGTGGCAGATCGTCCTTCCGACACCAAGCGCCCGGCCAAGGCACCAGCGAAGAAGCGTCCAGGCATCGTTCTGGTCGACAAAGACGCGCCATCGGGCAAACGCCGTGGTGCGCCAGCCGGTTCGGGCCAGCGTCCGGGCTTCGGTCGTCGCAAGCCTGAGTAATCGGTAAGCGCCCCATAAAAAAACGCCAACCTTCGGGTTGGCGTTTTTTTTGCCTCGGCATAAGCTCTGTGGTGTTTGTGCGGCCCCCTTCGCGGGCAAGCCTCGCTCCTACAGGATCGGCGGTGTCCTTGTAGGAGCGAGGCTTGCCCGCGAAAGCGTCGGCCGCTAGAACACAAACCGCCCATCAAACACCGGCTCATCATCCAGCGCCAACACGCCGCTGGAGAAGATCAGGTCCAGATGATGGCTACCCTTCGCGCCACCCCCCAATCCCAGATGCAGCCCGCAATGGCGCTCCTCAAACCCTGCATTACGCGCATACAACGCCTTAACGCCTTCATTGGTGCCAATCCCCAACTCCTCGATGCGCCGATTGGATGGATTGGCCTCCAGGTACTTGTTGAAGTCATGTTCCAGCCCCGGCACATCGGTGGCGATTTTGCTGATGGTCGAGTTCTCGATCCACAACTCTAGCGGCGACTCCAGTACCCCGTATTTGCGGGCAAATGGGATGGTGCTGAGAAAAGTCCCCATGAACTTGACCCGGCCGTTAATGGCCTCGCTGTGCGTGGCAATTTCACCAGGCGCCAGATCGAAGTTGCCGACACCGTTGATGTCGGTCCACTTCTTGATACTGCTCAACGGTGTTTCGAACCACGAACCGTGATCATCTTTGAAACTTAACGTGGTGGCGTGGGACATGCGCTGGATCAAGTGGCTGTTCAACCCGGCAATGCGCTGCGGGGTGACACTGAACGTGTCGTAGAAGTAATCGCCGTAATCCTTGAACAGCAGCGACTTCTTCCAGTTCTCGGCCATGACGCCTTGCAGCGCACGGACAAATTCCGGGCCGTCGGGGCGTGGCTTGGGCAGGGTGGAAGAGTCGTAGAAGAAAATATACAGATCGCTGTCGGCAATCGCCTGGGCCAGCAATTCCGTAGGTTCCAGGTCCAGTCGCATTGCGCTGAAGCTGAACCGTGGGCTGTCACCGGCCTGTTCGGCGATGGCGCTCGTCAGTGCCTGGTAATCAGCCGTGTGGCCGAGCAAGACCTTCGCCGGGTTGATACCGGCAAGGGCGGGGTGATGTTCGAGGTAGTAAAGGAAATGCGAAATGGCGCGTTGCTTATCCATGTAGTCCTCCCTGACAAACCGAGAAAAAGTGGCAGGCACCACCGGCCGGATCGTGCCTGCCGGGATGTCTTACAGAGGCCACATCGCCGTGCCGAACGGAACAACCGCATCGGCTTGCATCATTTCAACGGCGGCTTCATGGGTCGGTGCTTCAAACCAATCGTCCAGTTGCAGTTCAGTTTCCAAGTCTTTTTCAAGTGCTTGCATTGTGAATCTCCTTGATGACTTTTTCGGTAAGTGCTGCGGCGCGTTTTCAGTCATTGAATAACCCGCCAACTTGCTGATTGATGCGTCTCGGCAAGTCGCTGAAAACCTAGTTCAGAGGTTTTCAAAATGCAAAAAAATAATCAAATAAGATTTGTTTGAACTTTTTATTCTATTTTTACTTAGGCAATTAGTTGATAAAAAACAAAAAACTAACTCGACCTTTTCCTAAGGAAACGTCCTACCGTCAATTTGCAGTCAACCTACAGCCAGATCTGATTCGGCAAATTTACGTTACGGCATGTAAAGAAAACCTGACGAAATCAAGTCTCAAAGCCCATGGTTTGACGCTTGCGGAAGGGATGTAAGGAAAACCTTCCGCCCAACAGCCAATTAGCCCTTGCGCAGGGCTCTGGCGCGCTTGTTTCAGGCGCGGTTGAAGGGTGAGATGCGCCCCATGCCTGTCGTGCAGGTGCATAACAAGAAGGAGGCGCAATGTACGCCGTGACTCATCTCCATCTCTCCCCGTGGAGCGATTTTTCCGTCGCTCCCGTCGATGACCTGCAAAGGTCTGACTCTAATTTTGCAGTCGCCCGAGACCCTCGAGGCGGACACAGGCAATCCCGGCAAATGACACGCTGATCCAGTGGTGTCTGGCAGCAGGGGGTTACAGGTGTACAATGCGCCGCGTTTTAACTGTGACCTCCTGCGCATCTGCGCAAACCTCAAGGCTATCCGCCTTGTTCACTCCGCCGCGCCACAAGCGTGTCGGGTTCGATTTCGTCACAGATAAAAACAAACAGGTGACGCATGACCGTTGTAAAAACGCTGAACTCCTTTTGCCTTCGCTGGGGTTTGATCGGCGCTGCTTGAAATCGCAACCGAGCAGCAACGTCTAACGAACATCATCAAACCTTGCGTGAGACCCTTTTCATGAGTGGACAAAACTCGCATTCAGGCGAGCTGAAACGCGGCCTGAAAAATCGCCATATTCAACTGATCGCCCTCGGTGGCGCGATCGGTACCGGGCTGTTCCTCGGCTCGGCCGGCGTCCTGAAATCCGCCGGCCCGTCGATGATCCTCGGCTACGCCATCTGCGGCTTCATTGCTTTCATGATCATGCGCCAGCTCGGTGAAATGATCGTCGAGGAGCCAGTGGCCGGTTCCTTCAGCCACTTCGCCCATAAATACTGGGGCGGTTTCGCCGGCTTCCTGTCGGGTTGGAACTGCTGGATTCTGTACATTCTGGTGGGCATGTCGGAGCTGACCGCGGTCGGCAAATACATCCACTACTGGGCGCCACACATCCCGACGTGGGTCTCGGCAGCCGGCTTCTTCGTCCTGATCAACTTGATCAACCTGGCCAACGTCAAAGTCTTTGGTGAGGCCGAGTTCTGGTTCGCGATCATCAAGGTCGTGGCCATCGTCGGCATGATTGCGCTCGGCAGCTACCTGCTGGTCAGCGGCGACGGCGGCCCGCAAGCGTCGGTGACCAATCTGTGGGTCCACGGCGGTTTCTTCCCGAATGGTGTCAGCGGCCTGGTGATGGCCATGGCGATTATCATGTTCTCCTTCGGCGGTTTGGAAATGCTCGGTTTCACCGCAGCGGAAGCCGACAAGCCGAAAACCGTGATCCCGAAAGCCATCAACCAGGTGATCTACCGGATCCTGATTTTCTACATCGGTGCGTTGGTTATCCTGCTTTCGCTGACGCCATGGGACAGCCTGTTGGCGACCCTGAACGCGTCGGGTGATTCCTACAGCGGCAGCCCGTTCGTTCAAGTGTTCTCGATGCTTGGCAGTGACACCGCTGCGCACATCCTCAACTTCGTGGTCCTGACCGCGGCGCTGTCGGTGTACAACAGCGGCACCTACTGCAACAGCCGTATGCTGCTGGGCATGGCCGAGCAGGGCGATGCGCCGAAAGCCTTGTCGAAGATCGATAAACGCGGCGTGCCAGTGCGTTCGATCCTTGCTTCGGCGGCGGTGACATTGATTGCCGTATTGCTGAACTACCTGATCCCGCAAAACGCGCTGGAACTGTTGATGTCGTTGGTGGTTGCCACCCTGGTGATCAACTGGGCGATGATCAGCTTCTCGCACTTCAAGTTCCGCCAGCACATGAACAAGACCAAACAGACGCCGCTGTTCAAGGCCCTGTGGTACCCGTACGGGAACTATGTTTGCCTGGCGTTCGTGGTGTTCATCCTTGGCGTGATGCTGCTGATCCCGGGCATCCAGATCTCGGTGTATGCGATTCCGGTGTGGGTCGCGTTCATGTGGATTTGCTACGGCATCAAGAACAAGCGTCGTGACCGGCATGCGCTGCAGGCTGCGGGTTCCGCTGCCAAGTAAGTGCAAAGCGCAGAAACAACAAACCCGGCCATGTGCCGGGTTTGTAGTTTTCGGGATCTACACAAATCCCCTGTGGGAGCGGGCTTGCTCGCGAAAGCGGTGCGTCAGTCGACATCAACATTGCCTGATGCACCGCTTTCGCGAGCAAGCCCGCTCCCACAGGGGATCTTTGACGTGCTGAGTATCTGATTCGCGGTATCCTGAGCGCCCTGAATCCGGACGCTTTTCCATGCTGGTGATATCCAACAACGTGCATCTGCCGGATGCCGAGATCGAGTTGACCGCCATCCGTGCCCAGGGCGCCGGTGGGCAGAACGTCAACAAGGTCTCCAGCGCGGTGCACTTGCGTTTCGACATTCCGGCCTCGTCCTTGCCCGAGTTCTACAAGGAACGGCTGCTGGCGCTGCGCGACAGTCGCATCACCAGCGAAGGGGTGTTGATCATCAAGGCCCAGCAATACCGCACGCAGGAAGCCAATCGCGCGGATGCGCTGGAGCGGCTGACCGAGTTGATCCTCAGTGCCACCAAGGTCGAAAAGAAACGTCGTCCGACCAAACCGACCCTCGGTTCGAAGAAGCGTCGGCTCGAATCCAAGACCAAACGCGGCAGCATCAAGGCCGGGCGTGGCAAGGTCGATTTTTAGCGGGCTTGGCGTTCTTCCCGGTACTTTTCATTGAGGTGCTTCGGCGCCTGCCGGTACAGGTAAACGCTCAGTGCCAAACCGCTCAACGCGGCAATCGCGGCGAACAGGAAAATCGAGGCAAAGCCGAATCCGGCGGCAACCGCACCCGCGAGTGGCCCGGTAATCCCCAGCGACAAATCGATGAACAACGAATAAGCCCCGACTGCCGCGCCACGACTGGAGGCCGGCACCAGGTTGACCGCTTCCACGCCCAGTGCCGGAAACACCAGCGAGAAACCGAACCCGCTCAGCGCCGCACCGGCCAATGCCCAATGAGCGTCCGGCGCCAGCCACAGCAGCAACAGCCCCAGTGTTTCCACCGACAGGCAGGCAATCGCCACGCGAAAGCCGCCGAGGCGGTTGATCAGGTTGCCGAACAGCAGCCGCGCACCGATGAAGCTGGCACCGAACAGGCTCAAGCACAGCACCGCGTTGTCCCAATGCTGCGTGGCGTAATACAACGTGATGAAAGTCGCGATAGTGCCGAAACCGATGGAGCCCAGCGCCAGACCGCAACCGTGCGGCAGCACCCGACCGAGCACATGCATGAACGGCAAACGCTCGCCGACCACAATCGGTGCGGCGGTTTTCGGCCAGGCCAGCACCAGACCGAGGACGCCCAGCAACACGATGCTCACGCCCATGCTCCACAAGCCCAGCTGATTCACCAGCAGCACGCCCAGCGGTGCGCCGACCGCCAGTGCGCCATAACTGGCGATGCCGTTCCAGGAAATGACCTTGGCGGTATTCGCCGCGCCGACCCGGCCGATGCCCCAGCCGATCGAACCGGAACCCACCAGGCTTTCCGCGCTGCCGAGCACCAGACGGCCGATCAACAGGCTGATCAGGCTCAAGGTCGGCAGGCTCTGGGTCCAGGCCGAAATCAGCATGAACACGCCGCTCAAACCGCAGCCGGCGAGGCCGTACATCACGGCGAGTTTGCTGCCCTTGTTGTCGATGATTTTCCCGGCATACGGACGGCTGAGCAGGGTGGCCAGGTATTGCACGCTGATCACCAAGCCGGCAATGATCGCGCCGAAACCCAGATCGCTGTGGACGTAGCCCGGCAACACGGCCAGGGGAATGCCGATATTCAGGTAGCCGATGAAGGTGAACAGGACGATGGAAACGACTTGCAGCGTGACCGCCAGGGGGCGCTGGTTTTCAGACATGGGTAAAGATCCACGGGAAAGCAGGATAGATAGGCTGCTTATGATAGCGGCGCGAGCGGCTACGGGTCGTGGAAAAAGTAAAACTATTTGCCGGGCGGGGATGAATCAGGGTTTGGCGGGAGCGACCAGGTGCGTGGTGACCAGGGCGGCCAAGGCGTTTTCTTCGCTGCCGAAACGGGCGAGCAGCGCGGCGCGTTTCTCGGGGGAAAGGCGATTCCAGATCTCGATCATCTTCTCGGTGGTGCCGATCAGAACGCTGGCCTGCAGCTCTTCATCAAAAGGAGGGGTGAAGTCGTCGGTCATGGTGGGGCTCAAGGGTTCAGGCGGTGTGGAAAGCGCATGTTAGCGCTTTCCACACGGTCTGGCATTGCAGGTGAATCAGTCTTCGCTGTCGGCCTTGCGGCGTTCAGTGGCTTCTTTTGGCTCGGGCTGTTGGGCACCGGCTTGTTGCGTGGGCGTCTGCTCAGTTTCGTGCAGGCTTGGGAAGGGGAGATTAGGTATCTCGTGCATATCGCGCTCCTCGCAAAGTCTGTTGATAGATCTGGTAGATCCGCGCTTTTAAAAAGCTTGGGGAGGATACAGCAGAAGAAATGACAAACAGACTTTTATATCCAATTGTTGCGACGGATGGGATTGTCTAGACAGGTCTGCAGCAGTGACGCAGATGATCGTTCCCACGCTCTGCGTGGGAATGCCTCAACGGACGCTCCGCGTTCGGCTCTGGAAGGGACGCGGAGCGTCCCGGGCTGCATTCCCACGCAGAGCGTGGGAACGTTCAGCGTAAGGCGGGGGTTATTTGCAAACCTTGGCAATGGCCTCAGCCAGCAGATCCAGACGCGTCGCATCAATCCCGGCCACGTTGGCCCGGCCTGAGTTGACCATGTAAACGCTGTGATGATCACGCAGTTGTTTGACCTGATCCGGCGTCAAACCGGTGTAGGAAAACATCCCGCGCTGCACGCCGATGTGCGCAAAGCGCTCGCGCAAACCATGAGGTTCAAGCGCTTCGACCAAACCGCTGCGCAGTTGGGCGATACGCAAACGCATGGCTTCCACTTCGTCGGCCCAGAGGCTTTTCAGCTCTGGATCACCGAGGATCGTCGCCACCACAGCCGCGCCGTGATCCGGCGGTGTCGACCACAGGTTGCGGGCGATGTTGGCCAGTTGGCTGCGGATGTCCACCAGCTTGTCAGCGGTTTTCGCGCAGACAATCAGCGCGCCGGTGCGGTCGCGGTACAGACCGAAGTTCTTCGAGCAGGAACTGGTGATCAGCACTTCCGGCAACGCGGCAGCGAACAACCGGGTCGACCAGGCGTCCTGTTCCAGGCCATCGCCGAAGCCTTGGTAGGCGAAGTCGATCAGTGGCACCAAATCGCGACTGCGCACCACGTCCAGCACCCGGTACCAATCGTCATGGGACAGATCGAACCCGGTCGGGTTGTGGCAGCAGGCGTGCAGCAGCACCACATCACCCTTCGGCGCTTCATTGAGTACCGCGAGCATCGCTTCGACGTCGAGGCGGTTATCGCTGCCGACGTACGGGTAATGACTGACCTTGACCCCGGCCGCCGCGAAAATGGTTTCGTGGATTGGCCAGGTCGGATTGCTCAGCCACACGCCACGGCCCGGAAGGCATTGGGCGATGAAGTCGGCACTCAAGCGCAGCGCGCCAGTGCCGCCCGGCGTTTGCGTTGCGCCGGCCCGTTGTTCGGCGATCAGCGGCGAATCGGCACCCAGCACCAATTCAACGATGGCCTTGCCGAACGCCGGTTCACCGTGACCACCGATGTAGGTCTTGGTGGTCTGACGATCCACCAGACGCTGCTCGGCGAGCTTCACGGACTGGGGAATCGGTGTCAGGCCCTGGGCATCTTTATAGACACCCACGCCGAGGTCGAATTTGCGCGGGTTGGGGTCCTGCGCATAGGCCTCCATCAGGCCGAGAATCGGGTCGCCGGGTACTCGACCGATGGCGTCGAAATGCATTATTTGCGGCCCTCGGCGTCCTTGGCCACTTCGTCAGTGCGCGCGGCCATGATGAAGTCGTTACGATGCAGGCCCTTGATGGAGTGGCTCCACCAGGTCACGGTGACTTTGCCCCACTCGGTCAGCAGGCCTGGGTGGTGACCTTCAGCCTCGGAGATTTCACCGACGGCGTTGGTGAACGCCAGCGCGTGCTTGAAGTTCTTGAACAGGAAAACTTTTTCCAGCTGCATCACGCTGTCGCGCACTTCAATGTTCCAGTCAGGAATCTGCTTGATCAGTACCGGCAGTTCTTCGTCGCTGACCTGAGGGGCATCGGCGCGGCAGGCTTCGCAATGGGCTTGGTTCAATGTGGACATGATGGGTTCCTGAAATCGAATTATTGGAATTCGGCCGTCAATTCACCACGCTAAACCAAAGCGTCGGTTCCTGACAGGCTCACTTGATTCTAAAAGCTGCGGATCACGCAGCCTTTGGCGGAAATTTTGGTGTGCGCAAGCCCAGCTGCATGCCTTGCTTGACCATGCCCATGATGTCTTCGTGGGCGAGGTCGAACAGGCGCTTGAGGTTCGGCAGGACAAAGTACAGCGGTTGCAGGATGTCGATGCGGTACGGCGTGCGCATGCATTCCAGCGGATCGAAGGCCTGATGCTCAGGTTCGTCCGACAGGCAATAAACGGTTTCTTTCGGCGAGGAGAGAATGCCGCCGCCGTAGATGCGCAGGCCTTTTGGTGTATCGACCATGCCGAACTCGATGGTCATCCAGTACAAGCGCGCGAGGTACACGCGTTCTTCCTTGGAAGCCTGTAGGCCGAGTTTGCCGTAGGTGTGGGTGAATTCGGCGAACCAAGGGTTGGTCAGCAGCGGGCAGTGGCCAAAGATCTCGTGGAAAATGTCCGGCTCTTGCAGGTAATCCAGCTCTTCGCGGGTACGAATAAACGTCGCCACCGGGAACTGCTTGTTGGCGAGCAATTCGAAAAAGGTCTGGAAGGGGATCAGTGCGGGTACCCGGGCGACCTGCCAGCCGGTGGTTTCACCGAGGACCTTGTTGATCTCACCGAGTTGCGGAATGCGGTCGTGGGGCAGGCCGAGTTTTTCGATACCGTCCAGGTATTCCTGGCACGCACGACCCTCGATCACTTTCAGTTGGCGAGTAATCAGCGTGTTCCACACCGCGTGTTCTTCGGCGGGGTAGTCGATAAAACCTTGCGCATCGGGCTCGCGAGCCACGTATTGCGTCTGCTTCATGCTGCTCTCCTGCTAGGGGATTTCGTTCTTGTTATGTCCTGCTATGGACCTAGAAATACCTCAAGAAATGCAGTGTTGCAGCACGCGAGTCGCGTCGTGCGTAGGAAAATTCGTCGATTTTCGTAAAGTTTTCGTTACGGATCAGCCGCTATGGCGCAGGGATTGAGATTTCCGGGTTTGAAATGGTGTGCAGGTGTCACATAATCTTGACGACTAAGTTGGCGCCTGTGCAGAAAATTCCTGGCTCAGGCCCTCGATCTCTCCTGTTTCGGGCCTTTATATGCGTATCAAAGTCCACTGCCAGAACCGCATCGGTATCCTGCGCGACATTCTCAACCTGCTGGTGGAGTACGGGATCAACGTCGCTCGCGGCGAGGTCGGCGGTGAGCAAGGCAATGCCATCTACCTGCATTGCCCGAACCTGATCAACATTCAGTTTCAGGCATTGCGTCCGAAATTCGAATCGATTGCCGGGGTCTTCGGCGTCAAGCGCGTAGGGCTGATGCCCAGCGAGCGTCGGCACATGGAACTCAATGCGTTGCTCGGCGCCCTGGAGTTTCCGGTGCTGTCGATCGACATGGGCGGCTCGATCGTCGCGGCCAACCGCGCGGCGGCGCAGTTGCTCGGCGTGCGGGTGGATGAGGTGCCGGGGATTCCGCTGTCGCGTTACGCCGAGGATTTCGACTTGCCAGAATTGGTGCGCGCCAACAAGTCGCGGATCAACGGGTTGCGGGTGAAGGTGAAGGGCGACGTGTTTCTCGCCGACATCGCGCCACTGCAATCGGAGCATGACGACAGCGAAGCCATGGCCGGCGCGGTTCTCACGCTGCACCGCGCCGACCGGGTCGGCGAACGCATCTATAACGTGCGCAAGCAGGAGCTGCGCGGTTTTGACAGCATTTTCCAAAGCTCGAAGGTGATGGCCGCGGTGGTACGCGAAGCTCGACGCATGGCGCCGCTGGATGCGCCGCTATTAATAGAAGGTGAAACCGGCACCGGTAAAGAGTTGTTGGCGCGCGCCTGCCACCTGGCGAGTCCGCGGGGGCAGTCGCCGTTGATGGCGCTCAACTGCGCCGGTCTGCCGGAATCCATGGCTGAGACGGAGCTGTTCGGTTACGGTCCCGGCGCTTTCGAAGGGGCGCGGGCCGAAGGCAAACTCGGGCTGCTGGAACTGACGGCGGGCGGTACGCTGTTTCTCGATGGTGTCGGGGAAATGAGCCCGCGTTTGCAGGTGAAATTGCTGCGTTTCCTGCAGGACGGTTGCTTCCGTCGTGTGGGCAGTGATGAAGAGGTTTATCTGGATGTGCGGGTGATCTGCGCGACGCAGGTCGACCTGTCCGAGTTGTGCGCGCGGGGTGAATTTCGCCAGGATTTGTATCACCGCTTGAACGTGCTTTCGCTGCACATCCCGCCACTGCGCGAATGCCTCGATGGTCTGACGCCGCTGGTGGAACACTTCCTCGATCAGGCCAGTCGGCAGATCGGTTGCCCGCTGCCAAAACTGGCGCCGGCGGCGATGGAGCGGCTCAGTCATTACCACTGGCCGGGCAATGTTCGGCAATTGGAGAACGTGTTGTTCCAGGCGGTTTCCTTGTGCGAGGGCGGGACCGTCAAGGCCGAACATATTCGCCTGCCGGACTACGGCGTGCGTCAGCCGCTTGGCGATTTCTCGCTCGAGGGCGGGCTGGACGAGATTGTCGGGCGTTTCGAGAAAGCGGTGCTTGAACGCTTGTATTCCGAGCATCCGAGCAGTCGCCAACTGGGCAAGCGGCTGGGGGTTTCGCATACGACCATTGCCAATAAATTGCGTGAGTACGAAGTTGGTAAAGAACACGGCAGCGCATAGGTCCCTGTAGCAGCTGTCGAGCCTGCGTTCGGCTGCGAAGCAGTCGTTAATTCAGACACTGTGGTGTTTCAGGATGACCGCGAGCACCGGATTCACGACTGCTTCGCAGCCGAACGCAGCCTCGCAAGCTCGACAGCTGCTACGAGGTCGGTGTTGAGCCGAAGAGGTCGGCACTTGCCGTGAAGCGGCATAACACCGCCGGTTTTTCGTCTTCGACACAATCCTCCAATCCCCTCTGAATCCCTCAAGTCCTTTGTTTGCCGGGCCCTGCGCCGCCAGAAAAAAGTTGGTCTGCAAATTGCTTATGGCTCAGCAGTACAGCAGTGGGCGGCAAACGTCCGGCATGCAGAGGAAAGAGTGTGGACAAGTACCTTTATGTGGCAATGACCGGCGCCAGCCAGAATGCACTGGCGCAGAAGGCTCATGCGAACAACCTGGCGAACATCTCCACCAACGGTTTCCAGAAAGACCTGGAGCAGGCGCGTTCGATGCCGGTGTTCGGTGACAGCTTTCCGGCGCGTGCGTTTGCCCTGTCCGAACGACCGGCCACCGACTTCTCCCCTGGCGCATTGGTGGAAACCGGTCGCGACCTCGATGTCGCGGTGCAAGGCAATGGCTGGATCGCCGTGCAGAACCCGGACGGCGGCGAAAGCTACGTGCGCACCGGCAGCCTGAACGTCGACGCCTTGGGCGTGCTGCGGGCCGGCAACGGTATGCCGGTGATGGGTAATGGCGGGCCGATTGCCGTGCCACCCGAGCAGCAAATCGAAGTGGGCGAGGACGGCACCATCAGCATTCGTGCGATGGGCGAAGGTCCTCGCGTGATGGCGGAAGTCGACCGCATCAAACTGGTCAACCCAGACTTCAAGAACATGACCAAAGGCCTGGACGGTTCGATCCACACCAAGGACGGCAAGCCGGCGCAAGCCGATGCCGACGTCAAACTGGTGTCCGGTTTCCTTGAGTCGAGCAACGTCAACGCCGTGGAAGAGATGACCTCGGTGCTGGCCCTGGCCAAGCAGTTCGAGCTGCACATCAAGATGATGAACACCGCCAAAGAAGACGACCAGGCCATGGCTCGGGTCTTGCAGATCAGCTAATTATCAGAACGTCGCGCCGTAAAACAGGCGCACGAGGAGAATCGAATGCTTCCGGCTCTATGGGTTGCCAAAACAGGCCTGTCCGCCCAGGACACCAACCTGACGACCATTTCCAACAACCTGGCCAACGTGTCGACCACGGGTTTCAAACGTGACCGCGCCGAGTTCCAGGACTTGCTCTACCAGATCAAACGCCAGCCAGGCGCCCAGTCGACCCAGGACAGTGAACTGCCGTCGGGTCTGCAATTGGGTACCGGTGTGCGCATTGTCGGCACCCAGAAAAACTTCACCGCCGGCAGCCTGCAAACCACCGAGCAGCCGTTGGACATGGCCATCGACGGTCGCGGTTTCTTCCAGATTCTGCAGCCGGACGGCACGACTTCCTACACCCGTGACGGTACGTTCCACCTGGACTCCAACGGTCAGATCGTGAACGCCAACGGCTTCGCCCTGGAACCGGCCATTGTCATCCCGAACGATGCCCAGACCTTCACGGTCGGTCGCGACGGCACCGTGTCCATCACCGTTGCCGGCAACCCGGCATCCCAGGTGATCGGCAACCTGCAAACCGCCGACTTCATTAACCCGGCCGGTCTGCAGGCTGTGGGCAACAACCTGTTCCTGGAAACCGCTGCCAGCGGCGCGCCGCAAGTCGGCACCCCGGGTCTGGCCGGTTTCGGCACCACGCTGCAGAACACCCTGGAAACCTCGAACGTCAGCACCGTTGAAGAGATGGTCAACATGATCACCACTCAGCGCGCTTACGAGATGAACTCCAAGGTGATCTCCACCGCCGACCAGATGCTCTCGTTCGTAACGCAGAATCTGTAATCAAGTCTATGAGGCGGCTATGAGGTCGCCTGCAACACCGTGAGGTAGGGTCATGAATCGCTTTGTATCTGTTCTGGCACTGAGTGGCGTCGCCGCGCTGGCGGGTTGCGTCGGTCCGACGCCCAAGCCCAATGACCCTTACTACGCCCCGGTGTTGCCGCGTACGCCGTTGCCCGCCGCCGCGAATAACGGCTCGATCTACCAGGCCGGTTTCGAACAGAACCTGTACAGCGACCGCAAGGCGTTCCGGGTCGGTGACATCATCACCATCACCCTGAACGAAAGAACCCAGGCCAGTAAAAATGCCAACTCGCAAGTGGCCAAGAACAGTAAGGCCGGCATTGGCCTGACGTCGCTGTTCGGCACAATTCCTCACGTCACCAATCCATTGGGTGACGGTGACCTGACGCTGAATGCGAGTTACAGCGGCGACCGCGCGACCAAGGGTGACAGCAAGGCCGGGCAGGGCAACAGCCTGACCGGTTCGATCACCGTGACCGTCGCCGACGTGTTGCCCAACGGCATCATCGCCGTACGCGGCGAGAAGTGGATGACCCTCAATACCGGTGATGAACTGGTGCGGATTGCAGGGCTTGTTCGCGCCGATGACATCGCGACTGACAACACCGTTTCGTCGACCCGTATCGCCGATGCACGCATTACCTATTCGGGCACCGGTTCGTTTGCCGATGCGAGTCAGCCAGGCTGGTTCGACCGTTTCTTCCTCAGCCCGCTGTTCCCTTTCTAGGTGGCTACGTTGAATCTTAAACACCTGATGGTGGCCGCCCTGATGCTGTCTGCAGCGTTCAACGCGCAAGCCGAGCGGCTGAAGGATATCGCCAGTATTTCCGGCGTACGTTCCAACCAATTGATCGGCTACGGCCTGGTGGTCGGGCTTAACGGTACCGGTGACCAGACGACGCAAACCCCGTTCACCCTGCAGACCTTCAACAACATGCTCTCGCAGTTCGGCATCAAGGTGCCGGCGGGTTCGGGTAACGTGCAGTTGAAGAACGTTGCGGCGGTGTCGATCAGTGCTGATTTGCCGGCGTTCGCCAAGCCGGGTCAACAGGTCGACATCACTGTATCGTCCATCGGTAACTCCAAGAGCCTGCGCGGCGGCACCTTGCTGCTGACGCCGCTCAAGGGTATCGACGGCAACGTCTATGCGGTCGCTCAGGGCAACCTGGTGGTCGGCGGTTTTGATGCCGAAGGTCGTGACGGTTCGAAGATCACTGTCAACGTTCCGTCGGCCGGTCGTATCCCGGGCGGTGCATCGGTTGAGCGTTCGGTGCCGAGCGGGTTCAACCAGGGCAACAGCTTGACGCTGAACCTCAATCGTTCGGACTTCACCACGGCCAAGCGCATCGTCGACAAGATCAATAATATGCTCGGTCCTGGCGTTGCCCAGGCCATCGACGGCGGTTCGATTCGCGTCAGTGCGCCACTCGATCCGAGTCAGCGCGTCGACTATTTGTCGATCATCGAGAACCTTGAAGTCGACCCGGGTCAGGCGGTGGCGAAAGTCATCATCAACTCGCGGACAGGCACCATCGTGATCGGCCAGAACGTCAAGGTTTCCCCGGCCGCCGTGACCCACGGCAGTCTGACCGTGACCATCACCGAAGACCCGATCGTCAGCCAGCCCGGCCCTCTGTCCAATGGGCAGACGGCGGTCGTGCCGCGCTCGCGGGTCAACGCCCAGCAGGAAGCCAAGCCGATGTTCAAGTTCGGTCCGGGCACCACCCTCGACGAAATCGTGCGTGCGGTGAACCAGGTCGGCGCGGCGCCGGGTGACTTGATGGCCATCCTCGAAGCACTGAAACAGGCCGGCGCGTTGCAAGCCGACCTGATCGTGATCTGAGGACGGCGACCATGGATATGCGCAAGGGCGGATTGGGAGTCAGCAGCAACGATTCGGGTTCCTACTCGGACCTGAATCGCTTGAACCAGCTCAAGGTCGGCGACAAGGACAGTGACGCGAACATGCGCAAGGTTGCGCAGGAATTCGAGTCGCTGTTCCTCGGTGAAATGCTCAAGTCCATGCGCTCGGCCACCGACGCGCTGGGCCAGGACAATCCGCTCAACACGCCGGCAGCCAAGCAATACCAGGAAATGTACGACCAGCAGTTGGCCGTTTCCATGTCCCGTGAGGGCGGTGGCATTGGTCTGGCTGACGTGCTGATGCGTCAGATGTCGAAGAACAAACCGCTGGCCCCGGGCGAGGCTGCTGCTGCGTCAGCCGCCAAGCAAGCTGCCGCGAAAGCCGCCGTGGAAACCCCGATTGCCGCCGGTACGGTCGCCACCAACGGGCCGCTGTCGCGCCTCAATGGCGAGCGTCCGTTGTGGGCTTCGCGCTCGGTGATGTCGTCGGCCAGTGCGGGCGAGGGCACTCATCGCAATGACATGGCGCTGATCAATCAGCGACGCCTGGCGCTGCCGCCGAAACTGGCCGATCGCTTGCTCGCAGGGCTGGTGCCGTCGGCATCGACCACTGCCGCGACCGCCGCGACGGCGCAGAACAACATCCAAATGCCGCAGAGCACCAAGACCGGTGCCGGTCCCCTGTACAACGGCGATTGGCTGGCTTCGCAAACGGATACGACATCCAGCGGGCGCCTGCAGGTTTATGGTCGTGCCATGGCGCAAATACCGCTGGCACCGGCGAAGAAAGCGTTCAGTTCCGCCGACGAATTCGTCAACACCATGCTACCGATGGCCAAAGAGGCCGCCGAACGCATTGGTGTCGATCCGCGTTACCTGGTGGCGCAGGCCGCCCTGGAAACCGGTTGGGGCAAATCGGTCATGCGCGCCCAGGATGGCAGCAGCAGTCACAACCTGTTCGGCATCAAGGCCGGCAGCAGTTGGGAGGGCGAATCGGCGCGGGCAATCACCAGCGAATTCAGGAATGGCGAGATGGTCAAGGAGACGGCTCAGTTCCGTTCCTATGACTCTTACAAGGACAGCTTCCATGACCTTGTGACGCTGCTGCAAACCAACAATCGCTATCAAGATGTTGTGAAGTCGGCCGATAACCCAGAACAGTTTGTACGCGAGTTGCAAAAGGCCGGTTATGCAACCGACCCGGACTACGCAAGCAAGATTTCGCAGATAGCCAAGCAGATGACGAGTTACCAGAACTACGCTGCGGCGGGCGCTACCACCACGCCTCTATAGGCATAAGCTATAAGGTCTGAACCATGAGTTTGCTCAACATCGGGATGTCGGGGCTGTCAGCCAGCCAATCGTCGTTGATGACTACGGGTAACAACATCGCCAACGTCGATACCGCGGGTTACTCGCGTCAGCAGACCGTGCAGGGCACCAAAGCCTCGCAGCAGTTCGGCAATGTCTACATCGGTACCGGCACGACCCTGGCCGATGTACGTCGGGTGTACAACAGCTACCTTGACGCCCAACTGCAGACCACCACGTCGCTCAACAGTGATTCGGCCGCGTACCTGGGTCAGGTCACGCCGCTGGACAAACTGCTGTCGGACAGCGGCACCGGCCTCAATGGCGCACTGACCAAGTTCTTCGCCTCGGTACAGAACGTCAACGCCAAACCGGGTGACGACGCTTCACGCCAGTTGCTGCTCAGCGATGCCCAGGCCTTGAGCAACCGTTTTAATTCGGTGTCCAGCCAGTTGAACGCGCAGAACGCGAACATCAATGGCAACCTGACGAGCATGGCCGATCAGGTCAATAAACTGGCCGCCACCGTGGCGCAGTTGAACCAGAAGATTTCCGAGATTTCCAGCTCCGGCGGCATGCCGAACGAGCTGCTCGACGCCCGTAACGAGACGGTACGCCAGCTCTCGACCTTTACCGGCGCGCAGATCGTTGAACGTGAAGGTAACGTCGATATCTACTTGGGCAGCGGCCAGCCGTTGGTCATGGGCAACACCGTCAACAAACTCGAAGTCGTGCCGGGCAAAGACGACCCGAACCGCTTGTCGCTGCAACTCAATCGTGGTTCGAGCACCATCGATATCACGTCGATCATGACCGGTGGCGAAATCGGCGGTTTGCTGCGCTATCGCAGCACCGTGCTCGACCCTGCCATGAACGAACTGGGTCGCGTCGCTCTGGTCGTCGCCGATCAGATGAACAGTATTCAGGCCCAGGGCATCGACAAGAACGGTGACTTCGGTTCGAACCTGTTCAACAGCGTCAACAGTGCCGCGCAGATGGCTCAGCGCAGCATCGCCTCCGGCAATAACAGCGTGGGTTCGGGCAACTTCGATGTCAGCATCGAAGACACCGGCAAGCTGACCATCAACGATTACAAAGTGACGTTCACCAGCGCCACCGACTACACCGTGCAGCGCCTGCCAGACAATACGTCTGTGGGCGGCAGCTACAGCACGACGACCACACCCGCGCCGGTGATCGAAGGTTTCTCCTTGAAGCTAACCGGTGGCACCGCCGCTGCAGGCGATACCTTCAAGATCACCCCGACCCGTAACGCGGCCGCCAACATCAAGACCGAGATGACCGACTCCAAACGTCTGGCCATCGCGGCACCGTTGGGTGCGGCCATCGCGGCCAGCGGCAGCGGCAATGGCACCCTGACCATTCCGGCCAGCGGCCAACCGACCCTGACCACCCAATTCGATATCTACGACGCGGCCACCAAAACCGCGATGCAAAACGGCCTGAAAAACTCCACGCCGACCAAGGTTGTATTTGGTGCGGTGTCCGCCGACGGCACCAGCCAGGCCTACCAGTTTCTGGATGCCAAGGGTGGGGTGATCAGCAGCGGCACCATCAAGCCAGGTGAGAGCAACACCCTGAACCTGAGTATTCCGCTCAAGGATGCCACGGGTGCGCCGATCCCGCCTGCGCCTGCGACTCAGTACACCGCGGCCTTCAGCATGACCATCGCCGGCTCCCCCAGCAACGGCGCCGGGATCAACGTCTCGCTCAGTCAGCCGGGCAGCCTGGACAACCGTAACGGCACCGCACTGGCCGGCTTGCAGACCGCGCAAACCGTGGACACCGGCTCCGCCAGCAAAGGTATTTCGCTGAACGACGCTTACGGCAAACTGGTCGAAGGCGTTGGCTCCAAGGCCGCCCAGGGCAAGCTCGACAGCGCCGCGACCGAAGCCATCCTGGCGAACGCCAAAGGTGCGCGCGACTCGCTTTCGGGTGTCGACCTCGATGAGGAAACCGGCAACCTGGTCAAGTATCAGCAGTACTACACCGCCTCTTCGCAGATCATCAAGGCTGCGCAGCAAATTTTCAGCACATTGATCAACAGCATTTAAGGAGTCGTAGCCCATGCGCATTTCTACCGCCCAGTTTTACGAGTCCTCGGCTGCGAACTATCAGAAGAACTTCGCCAACGTGGTCAAGAGCAGCGAAGAGGCCAGCAGCCTGGTTCGCGTCAACACGGCCGCCGATGATCCGGTCGGCGCCTCGCGTCTGTTGCAGTTGGGTCAGCAGGCTTCGATGCTTGATCAGTACAAGGCCAACACCAACACGATCAAGGCGACCCTGGGTCAGGCCGAGTCAGTGATGACCAGCATCAACAACGTGTTGCAACGTGCCAAGGAACTGGCCATCGGTGCCAACAACGCCGGTTACACCGATGCCGACCGTCAGGCCAACGCCTCGGAACTGGGCCAGATCGAAGAGCAGCTGCTGAGCCTGATGAACAGCCAGGATGAAAACGGCAAATACATCTTCGCCGGCTCCAAGGGCGATACGGCTCCGTTCTCACGCAACTCCGATGGCACCTACAGCTACAACGGCGACCAGGTGACCCTGAACCTGCCGATCGGCGACAGCATGTCGATGGCCACCAACAGCACCGGTTGGGAAGTGTTCCAGCAAGCGATCAACACCAGCCGCACCCAGGTTACCGGGTCGATGAATGACGGTCTTGTGACTCTGTCCGACGGGCAAGTGTCGTCGAGCGTGTCATACAACAATAAATTCCGCGGCGGCGAGCCGTACCTGGTGGAATTTACCAGTGGCACTCAGTTGAAGATTACTGATGCGGGCGGCAACGACGTGACGAATGAAGCCACTCAGGGCGGCCTCATCACCAACGGCAAGAACCAGAGTGTGAGCTTTCGCGGTGTCGACCTGACCCTGAACTTCAATGACCCCAACGCTGCGTTGGCCGGGCGTACGTTCAAGCTGGAAGCGAAGCCGGACACGTTCAACGTTTCCCGTGGACCGGGCAACCCGAGCACCGTCCAGGCGACCAGCACCAGAATCACCAACCCGGCCGCGTACCACGCCAGCTTCCCGAGTGGCTCGGCGGTGCTGAAATTCACCAGCGCCAGCGCGTTCGACTTGTACGCCGCACCCATCACCGCCGACAGCAAGCCGGTCTCCAGTGGAACGATGGTGGGTAATACCGCCACGGCATCGGGTGTGGAATTCACGCTGAATGACACCCCGGCCAATCCACTGTTGGCAGGCGATCAGTTCAACGTGGCGGTCAACACCCACGAGACCCAGAACATTCTGGACACCGTGAGCCAGTTGAAAACCGCACTGAACACGCCGACCACAGGTAACGCCGTCGCGACCCAGAAGCAACTGGCGGCGATGGTATCGGGGATGGGTAACCTCGCCAGCGGCATCGATCAATTGTCCGCCGGCTTGAGCTCGGTCGGCGGTCGCGGCTCGGCGCTGGATACTCAGAGTGATACCAACCAGGCGATGGTGCTGGCGAACGCGCAAACACAGTCGACGATCCGTGATTCCGATCCTGCCGAAGTAATGACTCGCCTGACCTTGCAGCAAACCATGTTGCAGGCCTCGCAGTTGGCGTTCAGCAAGATTGCGCAATTGGGCCTGTTCAACAAGGTCTGATTCAGTGCAGGGATCGCATGACTTGATGCGATCCCTGACCTTCTTCTTTTTACGGTTCAGGACGTTCTGCTCTCGCGCGAGTTGACGCCGGCCGGTCGAGAGTCACGCGTGTGAAACCTACTCCTCTTGTCAGCATTGCCATCCCTGCGTTCAACCCGCGCTTCTTCCGTACAGCGCTGCAAAGCGCACTCGACCAGACCTGCGAAAACCTTGAAATCGTCATTTGCGATGATTGCCGCACGGACGAGATCGAGCAGATCGTCGAGTCCCTGAGCGTAGAGTCGAATGTGGTGGTGCGGTATCTGCGCAACCCTGTCCGCCTGGGCTTCCAACAAAACATTCTGCGTTGCTTCGACGAGTGCCGTGGCGAGTTCATCAAGTTCCTGTGTGACGACGATCAGTTACTGGTCCATACCGTCAGCCAGCAGGCTGAAATTCTGGCCGAGCATGCGGACGTGCTGCTGGTGGTCAACAGGTTTCAATTCGTCGATGCCGACAGTTATGTGTTGCCCATTCGCATGGAGAACGTTGGCCTCACCCAGTTCGATGCCGTGTTCAAGGGTGAAGACCTGCTGGCCAGCTTTGAAAAGACACCACGTAACATTCTCGGCGGGTTCAGCTGCGCGTTGATGCGCCGCGCCGACATCGTCACCTTGCTGCCAGCGCTGGCGCAGGCCGGTGCGGGGTTTGTGGCGTTGCTCGATTTCGCTTTGTTCATTTGCTTGCTGCGCCGCGGCAATCTGGTTGCGCTGAACAATGTCGGCAGCGTTGAGCGGTTGTATCCAGAGCGCCTTACCCGTCAGCCCGACACTGTTTCGACCTCCATTGTGGAATGGACGTGGCTGGCACAAATGCTCGAGCAACGCAGTGGCGAACCGGCACCGGCCAGCGGATGGATACGCTATCTGGCACTGGAAGAAGACACCACGAAAGTGCCACGTGAATGGGAAGAGCTGAACCTCTATTACGCCATGGCGGCACGACAGGCCATCATCCTGTTTCAGGTGGGCACGGACACTGAAAGTTACGCTGACCTCTATGCGCAATGGCTCGCTTCCCGGCGTTTCAGTCCGACGCGGCAGCAGGTGCTTTCGCAGCAAATTGCGCGCTGGGCGCATCGGCCGAAGATCGTTCCCGTCATCATCGATGCAGACGAGGACGTCCACGCACTGGACATCACGTTACAAAGCCTCGCAGGTCAGTTGTATGGCTGCGAATCGGTGGTGTTGTTGTCCTGCGGACAACAGGCTGTCGATCACCATGTGCTGCGGGTTGCGCTGCAAACTGACTGGCCACGGCAACTCAACGCTCTGCTGCCACAAATGGAAGGCGTGGACTGGTTTTACCTGTTGCGTGCCGGTGACCGGCTGACGGAATCCGCTCTATTGGTGCTGGCCGACCGGATTGTCGGCGTGCCGGGCACGACATGTGTTTACAGCGACGAAGGCGCGCTGGTAAACGACAAGCCTGCCGAGCCGATCTTCAAACCTGACTTCAACTTCGACTTGATGCGCGGTTATCCCTACGTCGGTCGCACCCTGGCCTTCGAGTGCCAGCGCTTTGTCGAGATGGGCGGCTTCGATTCAACGCTGGGTGAGCTGGCACCTCATGACCTGATTTGGCGGCTGGTGGAAACGGACGGACCGCAGACCATCGCGCACATCGCCGAAGTGCAGGTCGAGTCGACTTTCACCTTCGCTCAATGGCTGTCCCTGCCTGAAGTGGTCGAGCAAAACCCTCGGCTGATCTCGGCCCATTTACAGCGGATCGGCGTCGAGCATCGGCTTCATCCTGGCCCGCTGATGCAGCTGGTGCCGCGCATCGAGTACCTGTACCCGGAGCGGCCTCTGGTTTCGATCATTGTCAGTATCAAAGACGAGTTGAGCGCGCTGGAGCGTTGCATCAACAGTCTGATCAGCAATACAGGATACGCCCACTACGAAATCATCATTGTCGACAACGCCAGCGAAAGTCCCGATGTCCGGCATTGGCTGAACGCCATGGCCGAGCTGGGCAGCGACACATTGAGGATTTTTTCGTACGCCGAGGGTGGTAGCGAGGCGGTCATCAGGAATTTCGCGGTGCAACAGGCGCGTGGCGAGTATCTGCTGTTCCTTACTCCTCACTGCGTCGTGCACGACGCTGCCTGGCTGGATGAAATGCTCAATCACGGGCGGCGTCCCGAAGTCGGCATCGTCGGACCGCGTACCCTCAGCCTGCAAGGCGACGTGATCGACGCCGGGCTCGTGCTTGGTCTGGGCGGGCTGGCGGGACGGGCGTATGTTAACGAACCGGTGGTCTCCGGCGGTTACATGCAGCGGCTGCAAATGGTGCAGAACTGGAGTGCCGTCAGCGGCCATTGCCTGCTGGTGCGCAGGCAAGTGCTGGAGAGTGTCGGTGGTTTCGAGGAGGCCATCAGTACGCAGGGCATCAACTCCCTGGAGTTGTGCCTGCGAGTTGGCAACAGTGGTTATCTGATTGTGACCACGCCTTACTCGAGCATTGTGCTGGTGCCTGCGGCGGATACACCCCGCGAAGGGGCGTGGAAAGAGCGACTGGAGCACGAGCAGGAAGCGTTCTATCAGCGCTGGCTGCCCAAAATTGCCAACGATCCCGCTTACAATCGCAACCTGAAACTGAACGGACCCAGCTTCGGTCTGGAGCCGGGCCCGCGTACCGGCTGGAACCCTTTGAGCACCCGCAGCATGCCGTCGATCCTGGGGTTGGCGCTCAACAGCTCGGCAATCGGACACTACCGTGTCAGCCAGCCATTGTTCGAATTGCAGGGGGCTGGGCGGATCGTCGGTCGCCTGTCGTACGACATGCCGTCGATAATCGAAATCGAGCGTCAATCGCCGGATGTGATCGTGCTGCAGGGACGCTACAACATGAACAAGATTGAAGACATTGTTCAGGTGAAAACCTATTCGAATGCGCTGCGTATCTTTGAGCTGGATGACTACATTGCCGACATTCCCAGCAAGAATGATCACATCCGCAACATGCCCGGCAACCTTCCCGCACTGTTGCGCCGTGGCGTAGGGATGTGTGACCGGGTCGTGGTATCGACCCACGCGCTGGGGGATGCCATGTCGGACATGCACCACGATATTCGTGTCGTGCCGAATATGCTGGCACCGTACTTGTTCGGCAACCTCACCAGCCGACGTGGTGCTTCAAGCAAGCCGCGAATCGGCTGGGGCGGTGGCACCAGTCATCGTGGCGACCTTGATCTCATCGCCGACGTTGTGCGCGAGCTCGCGGATGAAGTGGAATGGGTGTTTTTCGGTATGTGCCCTGACTCGCTCAGGCCGTATGTGCATGAGTACCATTCGGGTGTCGTCCTTTCCGCGTACCCGCAGAAGCTCGCGAGCCTCAACCTTGACCTGGCTCTGGCGCCGCTGGAGTTCCATATTTTCAACGACTGTAAAAGCAACTTGCGCTTGCTTGAGTACGGCGCCTGCGGCTATCCGGTGATTTGTTCCGACACCGAGGCCTATCGCGGACATCTGCCGTGCACTCGGATATTCACCAACAGCACGGACGAATGGCTGCAGGCGATTCGCATGCACCTGTCCGATCCCGCTGCCAGCTATCGGATGGGCGACGAATTGCGTGAAGTGGTGTTGCGCGACTTCATGTTGCGCGGCGATAACCTGCAGTACTGGGCCGATGGCTGGCTGCCCGATTGATGAGTTTCAACGTCGAACCGTCAGAACAACGTAATGCCGCTGATCCGGCTACCCGCTCGTTATAGGAATTCATATGCAAAGCAATTTCCCGAATGGATCGTCTGCTCCGTTGAATGAGCGGTTTACCCTGGTGCTGCTGACTCACAACCAGCCTCGTGCGGTTCGCCGTGCCTTGCACTACTACAGCGCCTGGCCCTGCAAAGTACTGGTCGTCGATTCATCGCTTGAGGCAGATGCCGACATCGTCGCAACGTTCGCCGGTGTGCAGTATCTGCATGTGCCCGCGCCACGTGCCGAACACTTCAGCTTCAGAGTTCGTCAGGTGATCGGGCAGATCACCACGCCATACATGGCTGTGGCCGAAGTCGAAAGTTTCCTGC
The DNA here is from genome assembly GCF_900187425.1 of Pseudomonas sp. Irchel s3h14. Classification (GTDB taxonomy): domain Bacteria; phylum Pseudomonadota; class Gammaproteobacteria; order Pseudomonadales; family Pseudomonadaceae; genus Aquipseudomonas. The sequence continues at coordinate 95,820 of NZ_FYDJ01000003.1, read as the reverse complement.
TGTCTGCCGCGATTGATCAATCGCTCGCCTTCCTGGAGTCCAACGCCGAATACGGCACCTGCCAGGGTTACAGCCTTGCGTACGAAGCGCATGCCGATCGCGTCGATTATTACCTGCGTGACCGTAAGGGCTGCGAAGACTACAGCGACGACTCGGCTGACGCTCGTGTGGCGGTTTTGAACCGGGATTGCCCGTCCCTGGCCAGTGCCGTTACTCGCACCCAAATCATTCAGCGCTGGTATGCATCGCTGGCCTCGGATTTCAATCCGAACTTGCACGCAAATGGCTATTCCGACGGGCTGACGGCTGGTGGCAAGGTGCGCCTGCTGCCAGTTCCGTATGCGTTGCACGAGCGCCGAAGCATTACGTTTGTCGAAATTACCGAGAAGCTGTTCGAGTCGACCTGGGATTCCCTGGCAGGCGAGCCGGTTCGTCGTTTCGAACCGACGCAATACATTGAACTGCCGTTCTACAACCAGGTCTTTTTCGAGGTGCTGACGGCGCTCGAGTTTTTGTTGCACGCAGTGCCGACCGGTCGGCTGCAACTGGAAGAACTCGAGGCGGCGATGCTCAAACAAAAAGAGCTGTCGCGCATTCATCGCAATACCAGTGCAGAACCGCTCCATGATCGACTGCTCAAATCCTTTGAGCTCTACGCCTTCAACCAGGAAGTGGTGGAGCGACTGGCTCGGTCGCTGAAGGGCGAGGGGGAGCTGGCGCAGGCACAAAAAGTCCTGGCATGGGGCGAGCGACTTGGTGCTGCGACGCTGGACAGCAAGGCCGAATTGTTCGATGCCACGCGTTCCGGCCAGCTGCTGAACTGGCTTGAGGCGCGCAACCCGAGCGAGAGCCAGGTAAAGGACATCTCCCGGCATCTGGCCCGCCATGCTGGCGGTCCGACGTTTGGCATCCTGTTGCTGGACCTGGACGCCGACATCTTCAAGCTGCAGGCGACGTTCGACAGCGTGATGAACAGCTACTGCCGAGCGTTCAAGATTATCGTGTTCACCACCGGCGACCTGCCGGCCGAAACCACGCTGCAAAACACCCTGCATTTCGTCAAGGTCAACGAGAGCAACTACGTCGACAAAATCAATCAGATGGTCAGCCAGACTGATTGCGACTGGATGGTGCTGGTCGAAGCCGGTGACGAGCTGACGCCGAGCGGTCTGTACCAGGCGAGCCTGGAGTTGCTCGCCGCGCCGCACTGCCGTGCGGTGGCCATGGATGAGTTTCAGCGTCAGAAGAACGGAACGCTGGCCGATGTCTTCCGCCCGGGCTTCAACCTTGACCTGCTGCAAAACAACCCGGCCTTGATGGCACGCCATTGGCTGGTACGCCGGGATGTCATGGTTCAGGCCGGTGGTTACTCGCGTGAATTCAAGAAGGCGCTTGAGTTCGATTTGCTGTTGCGTCTGATCGAGCAGGACGGGCTGCACGGTCTTGCGCATCTGGACGAACCGCTGCTGATCTGCCAGGCACCGGAAGAGGAAACCAATGCCGATGAGCGCAAGACCTTGCTGCGCCATCTCGCCACCCGTGGATATCAGGCCGACGTCAGTTCGCTGGTGCCGGGTACGCACAAGATCGATTACCGCTTCATCGAACGGCCTATGGTGTCGGTCATCCTGCATGGCGTCCGTGATCTGGCGGTGTTGCAGCGCTGCATTCTCAGTGTGCTGCAACGGACCCGCTACCAGCGCTACGAAGTACTGGTAGCTGACGATTCGGCCTACGCGGCGCAATTGGGTCATTGGCTGGATGGCCAGGGCCAGCAAGCCAACCGGGTTCGTCTGTTCAGTGCCGAAGCGGGTCTGGCGACCGGGACGCTGATCAATGTCGCCAGTCAGCAGGCCAAGGGTGAATACCTGGTGACGCTGGCCGCTGACGGCGAGGTGGTCAACGTCAACTGGATCGAAACCCTGCTCAATCAGGTTCAGCGTCCAGAGGTCGGTGTGGTCGGCGCCAAGCTGATCGACCGTGACGGATCTGTCACTCAGGCGGGCCTGATCCTCGGTTTTAACGAGGGTGTCGGTTCGCCGTTCGTGGGGCAGCCTAAGACTGCCACGGGCTACATGAACCGGCTGGTGGTGGAGCAGAACTGCTCGGCGGTGTCCTTTGCCTGCCTGATGATCTCCAAGCAGTTGTTCGAAGCGGCTGACGGCGTTGATCTCGAACACTTCGCCGAGGCGTTCGGTGATGTCGACCTGTGCCTGCGCGTCGGTCAGGCCGGTTATCTGACGGTGTGGACCCCGCATGTGCAGGTCATTCAGTCAGGCGTATTGGCGCAGTCGTCAGCGGCTCGTCAGGCGCTGGGCGAGAAGTGGTCCGAGGCGCTGGCGCATGATCGGTTCTACAACAAGAACCTCGCCTCCAACGGCTCTGGCTTCGAGCTCGGACCGGTGACCGGCATTGAATGGTCGGCCCTGATCAAGCAGGCCAAAGCCTAAGGATCAAGGCTCGACAGCCATCCGCGCCAATAAAAAAGGCTCACCTCACGGTGGGCCTTTTTTATGTGTTCCAGGTGCCGGAGGCCCGTCATAACGGGGCTCTTCCGGGGTTTTTTCCTATGGCACCAATATTGCTTTCTGGTGTCTGCGCCCGAGTTAAACGCGCAGACGCCGAATTATTGGCGTTCCTTGCCAACGGCCAGCGCTTCAATGAAGTCGATGTAGCCCACAGTTGAGAGAAGCACATGAAGGCAGTAATTCTGGCAGGGGGATTGGGAACTCGCATCAGTGAGGAATCGCATCTCAAGCCCAAGCCGATGATCGAAATTGGTGGCAAGCCAATCATCTGGCACATCATGAAGATCTACTCTCACTACGGCATCAACGACTTTGTGGTCTGCCTGGGCTACAAGGGCTACATCATCAAGGAATACTTCGCCAACTACTTCCTGCACATGTCGGACGTGACGTTCGACATGGCCGAAAACCGCATGCAAATCCATCAGGGCAAGGCCGAGCCATGGCGCGTCACGCTGGTTGATACCGGCGAGACCACCGGCACGGGCGGGCGCCTGAAGCGCGTGCGCGACTACCTGGGCGACGAAACCTTCTGTTTCACCTACGGCGATGGCGTGTCGAACGTCAACATTCCCGAACTGATCGAATTCCACCGTCAACACGGCAAGCAGGCCACGGTCACGGCCGTGCAGCCACCGGGACGCTTCGGCGCGATGGAGCTGGAAGGTGCTTGCGTCAGAGGCTTTCAGGAAAAACCCCAGGGTGATGGCGGCTGGATCAACGGCGGATTCTTCGTGCTGGAGCCGAGCGTGCTCGATGGCATTGAAGATGATTCGACGACCTGGGAATACGAACCGATGCGCAACCTGGCACGCCAGGGGCAACTCATGAGCCATCTGCACCGTGGCTTCTGGCAACCGATGGATACGTTGCGTGACCGCGTCTTCCTTGAAGAGCGCTGGAGCAGCGGCAACGCCGAATGGAAGCTCTGGCAGTGAACGGATTCTGGGCAGGTAAAAAAGTTTTCCTGACCGGCCATACCGGCTTCAAGGGCGGCTGGCTGGCGTTGTGGTTGCAGCAACTGGGCGCAGATGTGCGCGGCTTTGCCTTGCCCGCCGCGACCATGCCGGCGCTGTGGACGGTGGCCGGTCTGGACCGTCTGGTTGCCGGTGACATGGCGGATGTTCGCGATGAGGCGGCGGTCGCTCAGGCGCTGCAGGCCTTTCAGCCAGACGTGGTCTTCCACCTGGCGGCGCAACCGCTGGTGCGCGAGGCGTATCGCACACCTGTCGAAACCTATGCCATCAACGTCATGGGCACCGTCAATGTGCTGGAAGCCGTGCGCCATTGCCCGAGCGTTCGCGCGGTGGTGGTGGTCACGACCGACAAATGCTACGAAAACCGCGAATGGGTTTTGCCCTATCGCGAGTACGACGCCCTCGGCGGCTTCGATCCGTACAGCAACAGCAAGGCTTGCGTTGAATTGCTGTGTGCGTCTTACCGCAACTCTTTTTTGCAAGCGTGCGGTGCTGCACTGGCCACTGCGCGGGCGGGCAACGTGATCGGCGGCGGCGACTGGTCGCCAGAGCGATTGATCCCGGACGTTTTCCGTTCCTGGCAAAACAATCAAGAAGTGGTCCTGCGTTATCCCCACGCAACGCGCCCGTGGCAGCACGCTCTCGAGCCGCTGATGGGCTACCTGATGCTGGCCCGCGCGTTGTATGAGGACGGCGAGAAATATGCCAGCGCCTGGAACTTCGGCCCCGACAACAGCAGCGTCGCCACCGTCGAAACCATTGTCGGCCAACTGGCCGAGCGGTGGCCGACTGCGGTGCGCTGGTCGGTCGATACCCAGGTGCAACCCCATGAAGCCGGGTTGTTGGCGCTCGATTCAAGCAAGGCACGCCTGGAACTGGGCTGGACGCCACGCTGGTCGTTAGCCGACACCCTCGAACGCACGCTGGCCTGGAACCTCGCCTGGCAACGCGGCGAAGACATGCACACCTTTACCCGCAAGCAGATAGCGGACTACCAAGGCGATACCCATGAGTGAAAGTACTGCGGATCAGTTGCGCCAACAAATTGTCGAGTTGGTTGGGCGTTATGCGCAGCTGGAACTGGCCCCCAAAGTCTTCGTCGCCGGCCAGAGCCCTGTGCCGCCCGCGGGCAAGGTGATCGGTGCAGGCGAACTGCAGACGATGACCGAAGCGGTGCTGGATGGCTGGTTGACCACCGGACGCTTCAACGATGCTTTCGAAAAACGCCTGGCCAAATACCTGGGCCGACGCTGCGTGCTGACCACCAACTCGGGTTCGTCGGCCAATCTGATCGCGTTTTCCGCGCTGACTTCGCCCCGACTGGGCGATCGCGCGATCAAGCCCGGCGACGAAGTGATCGGCGTCGCGGCGGGTTTCCCGACCACCGTTAACCCGATTCTTCAGTTCGGTGCGGTGCCGGTGTTCGTCGATATCGAACTGCCGCACTACAACATCGACCCGAGCAAGATCGAAGCCGCCATCGGCCCGAAAACCAAGGCGATCATGCTCGCGCACACCTTGGGCAATCCTTATGACCTGAAGGTCATCCGGGCGCTGTGCGACAAGTACAAACTGTGGCTGATCGAGGACTGCTGCGATGCCCTCGGTTCGACCTACGACGGTCAACTGGTCGGCACTTTCGGCGACATCGGCACCCTGAGTTTTTACCCGGCGCACCACATCACCATGGGCGAGGGCGGCGCGGTCTTCACCAACAGCCCGTTGCTCAGCCGCATCATGGAATCGTTCCGTGACTGGGGTCGCGACTGCTATTGCGCGCCCGGCCAGGACAACACCTGCAAGCAGCGATTCTGCAAGCAGATGGGGCAGTTGCCGGAAGGTTACGACCACAAGTACACCTATTCGCACCTCGGCTATAACCTGAAAATCACCGACATGCAGGCCGCCTGTGCCCTGGCGCAGATGGATCGGCTGGAGGACTTCACCGAGGCGCGCAAACGCAATTTCCGCTGGCTCAGCGAGCGTCTGGCGAATTGCGCCGACTACTTGATCCTGCCGCAGGCCACCGCCAACAGCGACCCTTCGTGGTTCGGTTTTCCGGTGACCCTGCGCGACGGCTGCGGTATCAAGCGCGTTGAATTGCTGCAGTTTCTCGACAGCCAGGGCATCGGCACACGTCTACTGTTCGCCGGCAATCTGGTGCGTCAGCCGTACATGCTCGGTCGCAATTTCCGCGTCAGCGGCGAGCTGACCGTCACCGACAAAATCATGCACGATACGTTCTGGATCGGTGTGTGGCCGGGCCTCGGTGAAGAACACCTTGGCCATGTCGCACGCTGCCTGGAGCAGTTTTTCGGATTGGCACGCTGATGCGCGCCTACATCCTTTGCGGTGGTTTTGGCACTCGTTTGAGCGCCGTGCTCCAGGGCTCGCAAAAAGCCGTGGTCGACATCCATGGCCGGCCATTCCTCGCACTGGTGCTGGCGCAACTCAAGCAGGCCGGTATCAGCGACGCGGTGCTGTGCGCGCATTACCGTGCCGATCAGTTGGCCGAGCTGTTGCCGACGCTGTCGGCCGACTCCGGTCTGGCCCTGGCGCTGGTGGTCGAAGAGCAACCGATGGGCACGGGTGGCGCTGTATTGCAGGCGTTGCGCGAAGTGCCGCCGGGTGGCCGTTATCTGGTGCTCAACGCCGATACCTGGCTTGATCACTCGGCCTATCACCTGGCGATGAATGCGACAGAGGATGTACTGGTTGGCGTCAAAGTCGAAGACCGCTCGCGTTACGGCAGCCTGAGCTGCTCGGACAGCTTGCAGTTGCTGGCGCTGAACGAGAAGGGCGTTTGCGGGCCTGGCCTGGTGAATGCGGGCGTCTACGGCTTTGCCGTCGATTCGCTGGACGGGTGTGCGCTGCAGGCCTGTTCGATGGAACAGGAAATTTTGCCGCAACTGATTGCCCGTCAATCGCTGAAGGTCGGCGAATACTCGGGACCCTTCATTGATATTGGAACGCCGGACTCGCTGAGTGCATTCAAGTCGGGCTTTCAAGAGGTCGCGAGCGCATGAATCAGTTGGTAAGAAGCCAGACGATTTATACCCATCAGACCATTCTCGATGCCGTTGAATGCATTGAGTCGGGCGCCCTGCAAATCGTTTTTGTGGTGGATGATGAACGGCGTCTGGCCGGCGTATTGACCAACGGTGATTTGCGCCGCTACCTGCTGCAAGGCGGCGCGACGACCGTGCCGGTCACTGAGTGCATGAACACCAACTACCGCTCGGTGAAGCTCGGCGCGGCGCGCGAGGAAATGCTCAAGATCTTCGATCTGAGCTACAACGCGATCCCGGTGGTCGATGTCGATGGCTTTCTGGTCGACGTGGTCACGCCTGCGCGGCTGGCGGCCAATCAGGAAGTGCCGGTATTGGCACGAGCTCGGGCACCGGTGCGCATGAGTTTCAGCGGCGGCGGCTCCGACCTCACGTATTACTTCGTGGAAAACCCGGCCGCGGTGCTCAGTTGCACGGTCGGCCTGTATTCCCATGCCACGCTGATTCCGCGTACCGACAGCGTCATCCAGATTTTTTCCGAAGACCTCGGCACCGAAGAGCATTACGCTTCCCTCTCGGACTTGCTGGCCCATGGCGACAAAGGTTTGCTGGCGACCATCGTCTCGGTGATCCAGCCCAATTACGGACTGGATCTTTATATCCGTTCCGACTTTCCCGTGGGTTCCGGCCTGGGTGGCTCGTCGGCCGTTACAACGGCGGTCATCGCTGCATTCAACGAGTTGCGCCGCGATCGCTGGAGCACCTACGAAGTGGCCGAACTGGCATTTCAGTCCGAGCGGTTGTGCTTCGGCATCGCGGGTGGCTGGCAGGATCAGTACGCATCGGCCTTCGGTGGTTTCAACCTGATCGAGTTCAAGGAAGGTCGAAATCTGGTGCACCCGATTCGACTGGAAGATTCGATCTGCAACGAGCTTGAAGAGTGTCTGGTGCTCTGTGACACACGTATCTCCCATGACTCCGGCAAGCTGCATGAGCAGCAGCGCGAAGAAATGGAAAGCAAAAATGCCCAGGGCCTGCTCATCACCGAAAGCGTGGCGCTGTGCCGCCACATGCACCACCACCTGATTCGCGGCGAGCTGCATGATTTCGGCCGTTGCCTGCATCAGGGCTGGATGCTCAAACGACAGTTTTCCCGCGCCGTCAGCGATGGCGTGCTCGACCAGATTTACGACAGCGCGCTGGCCGCAGGCGCGCTTGGCGGCAAATTACTTGGCGCCGGAGGCGGGGGCTTCTTCCTGTTTTTCGTGCAGCCCCAGCATCGCCAGGCCGTGACCGCAAAGGTCCGCGAGCTTGGCTGCCGAACCACTGATTTCCGTTTCGAATCCAACGGTGTCACTTCCTGGCGGACCAAAATTCAATGAATGAGCAATTTTTCAGCATCGATGGCGTTGTCATCGGTGGCGACCACACCTTCGTCATCGCCGAAGTGGGTAACAACCACAACGGTTCGGTAGAACTGGCAAAAAAACTGGTCGATGCGTCGATCATGGCCGGGGCCGATTGCGTGAAGTTCCAGCTGCGCAACCGTGAAGCCCTCTATCGCCGCAAGGCCGATGGTTCGCGGGCCGAGGATTTGGGTGTCGAGTACATCCAGGACCTGCTTGACAAGGTCGAATTGACGGTCGATGAGCACCTGCAAATCCGTCAGTACTGCGCGCAAAAAGGCATCAGCTACATCTGCACGCCGTGGGATGAACCGAGCGTCGAAGTCCTCGCCGATTTTGACGTGCCGGCGCTGAAAATCGCCTCGGCCGACCTGTGCAACCCGTACCTGATTGCCAAGGCTGCGAAGCTGGGCAAGCCGTTGATTCTGTCGACGGGCATGTCGCTGGAGCATGAAATCGTCCGCGCCATCGAGCAGTTGAATGGTTTGGGCGTGCCATTCGCCTTGCTGCATTGCAACAGCACTTACCCGGCGCCGGAAACCGATATTCAGCTCGGTTACCTGGCGCGTTTGCGCGAGCTGCACGGCCTGATCGGTTACTCCGGTCATGAGCGTGGCACTGCGATCAGCATTGCCGCTGTGGCATTGGGCGCCAAGTTGATCGAGCGTCACATTACCCTCGACCGCGGCATGGAAGGGCCGGACCACCTGGCCAGCCTGGAGCCGGAGGAGTTCCGTCAACTGGTCGAAGGCATTCGACAGGTCGAGAAGGCCTTGCCATGGACCGGCCCGGGCCGCCACGCCAGCCAGGGAGAATTGCTCAACCGCGAGAACCTCGGCAAGAGCGTGATCGCCGCCCGAGCCATCGAGCCCGGTGAAGTGTTCGAACAGAACATGCTGCGCGTGGCCAGTCCGGGCCAGGGGCTGCCGCCGTATCGCCTGATCGATCTGCTCGGCAAGAAAGCCGGGCGCGCAATCCCGCAAGGCGACTTCCTGTTCGACAGCGATCTGTCCGAGCAAGCCGAAGTGCGCCGCGAATTCGCCATGCCGATTCTTTGGGGCGTGCCGGTGCGGTATCACGATTTCCTGCAATACGAGCAGTGGATCAAACCGGACCTGTTCGAATTCCATTTGTCCTATCGTGACTTGAGCGTGGCGCCGCAGGCTTATCTGCGTCAGGTCGAGTGTTCGCGTCTGGTGGTGCATGCCCCGGAGCTTTTCGAGAACAGCGAGCTGCTGGACCTGGTGGCCGATGATATGGAATACCGCCAGCGCTCGATTGCCAACCTGCAACGGGTGGTCGATGCCACCCTGCAAATCGCCGAGTTCTTCCCGAACGCCGACTCGCTGCTGATCGTCGCGAACATCGGTGGCTTCTCGGCCGATGAACCTTTCCCGGTCAGTCAGCGTGCGGAGCTGTACCGACGCTTCCAGGAGTCCTGTGCGCAGGTCGACTTCGGTCGCACCGAGCTGATTCCACAAAACATGGCGCCGTTCCCGTGGCACTTCGGCGGGCAGCGTCACCAGAACATTTTCATGATGCCGCAGGAGTTGGCCGAACAAGCCAAAGCCCTGAACCTGCGTCTGTGCCTGGACCTCTCGCACCTGCAAATGGCCTGCTTCCATTTCGGCCTGGACTTCCAGGCGGCACTGGCGCTGCTGCTGCCGCACTCGGCGCACCTGCACGTGGCCGATGCCAAGGGCAGCAACGGCGAGGGCGTGATCATGGGCACCGGCGATGTGGACTGGCCTGCGACGTGGACGCAGCTCAAGGCGTATCCGCAAGTGAGCTTTATTCCGGAAGTGTGGCAAGGCCACAAGGATCACGGTGCCGGGTTCTGGTCGGCGCTGGATTTTCTGAATCAATTGAATTGAGCCGAGCGCTCGGCGAACTGGGGTTTGAACGATGGGTACCAAAATGCGTGTAGCTGACTACATCATGAATCGACTGGCGGAGCTGGGCATCAAGCAGGTGTATTTCCTGCCAGGTGGCGGCGCCATGCATTTGAACGATGCCCTGGGACGTCATCCCGACCTCGAGCCAATCCTGTGCCTGCATGAACAGGCCGCTGGCATCGCGGCTGAAGCGGCGGGCAAACTCACCGGTGGACCGAGTGCCTGCATGACCACTTGCGGGCCGGGCGCCACCAATGCGGTGACGGCAACCCTCGGCGCATGGCTCGATTCTACGCCGGTGTTCTTCATCTCGGGTCAGGTCAAGACCGCCGATTTGAAGGCCGGCACCGGTTTGCGCATGTTGGGTGTGCAAGAAGCCGACATCGTCTCCATCGTGTCCTCGATCACCAAACGTGCCGTGACCCTGACCGACCCGCTGGCGATCGCTGAAGTGTTCGATGAACTGGAACATGCGGCGCTGACCGGCCGTCGTGGTCCGGTCTGGCTCGACGTACCGCTGGATATGCAGGCGGTACAGATCGACCCTTCGCAGCTGCGCCGGGCGAAGTTGCCACCGGTGGCAGCGGCTGTCGACCTTGCCGAGCCGTTGGCCCGCACTCTGGAGTTGCTGAAAACCGCCAAGCGCCCGGGGATCATTGCCGGCAGCGGCATCCGTATGGCCGGCGCCGTCGATGCGTTCAATGCGCTGGTTGAAAGCGCGGGTGTCCCGATCATGCCGACCTGGCTGGCGATGGACGTGATCGAGGATGAGCATCCGCTGTATGGCGGTCGTCCAGGTTCGATTGCACCGCGCTGGGCCAACTTCACTCTGCAAAACTGCGACCTCCTGATCGTGCTCGGCTCGCGCCTGGACATGGCGCTCACCGCCTACAACCACGCGCATTTCGCCCCACATGCGAAGAAAGTCGTGGTCGATATCGACGCGGCGGAAATCGCCAAATTGCAGATGCCGGTCGAAGTGGCGGTGGTGGCTGACGTCAAGCCGTTCATCGAAGGTCTGGTAGCGGGTATCAAAGCCACACCTTTGCCAGCGTTCGACGGCTGGTTGTCGCAGATCGCTGCCTGGCGTAAACGCTATCCGCTGCTGCAACCTGAGCATGCCGATGACAGTGAAGGCGTGAGCATGTATCACTTCACTGATCGTCTGTCCGAGCTACTGAACGAAGGCGACGTGATTGCCCCTGGCAGCTCCGGTTTTGCTTCCGAACTGTTCCTGCTGAACCTGCGCCTGAAAAAAGACCAGCGCTGCTTCCACAATCGCGGGACCGGCTCGATGGGTTTCGGCATTCCGTCGGCCATCGGCGCTTGCCTGGCGGCGGGTCGCAAGCAAACGATCTGTGTCGAAGGCGACGGCGGCGTGCAACTGAACATTCAGGAGCTGGCGACGCTGGCCGCACAGAACCTGCCGGTCAAATGCTTTGTGATCAACAACCAGGGTTATGCCTCGATCCGTACCTCGCAGAACATGCACTTCAAATTGCTGGTTGGCGCCGACGACACCAGCGGCCTGAAACTGCCTGACCTGCAGCAATTGGCTGCGGCTTATGGCGTTGGCTACGCACGCATCGATGCGCACAAGGGGCTGGACGCCGCATTGAGCGAAGTGCTTGAGCGTAGCGGCCCGGTGATCTGCGAAGTGCTGGTTCAGGTCGAAGAGGCGCGGGTGCCGCGCGTCATGACCCGTATCAACGAACAAGGCAAACCGGAAACCGGTGCGCTGGAGGATCTGTATCCGTTCCTGCCGCGTGACGAGTTCAACGAGCAGATGGCGATTTCGGAGCGCAACTGAAATGGCCTGGCTGAAAAGAAAGCTGACCGGCATGAGCTATCGCTACTTGCGCGGCACCGTCTCGTGGGCGCACGCCAAGTCGCCCGAGATTCGTCATGAGCGGCTGTTGCCTTATTCGAGCTACGCGCCGTGGTGCGGTGATCAGGCTTTCGAGCAAGCGTTGGCCCTGGTCGAGAAAAATACGCTGGTGGACAAGTACCGGTTGTTCGAACTGTGGTCGCTGGCCCGGCAACTGGATGGCGTGGACGGTGACTTCCTTGAAGTCGGCGTTTGGCGTGGCGGTTCGGGTTGCCTTTTGGCGTTGGCCAGCCAGCGGCCGGGGCGCAAGGTGTTCCTCGCCGATACGTTTACGGGTGTGGTAAAGGCTGGCAGCCTTGATACGCGCTACGAGGGCGGTGAACACAGCGACACCGATATCCAACTGGTCGCGGCGCTCGCCGCGCGTTGCGGTGTGACTGATCGAGTTCATCTGCTTGAAGGCATGTTCCCGGAGCGCAACGCCGAGCACGTTGGCCCAAGGCTGGCTTTCCTGCATATCGATGTGGATGTTTATGAGTCTGCACGCAGCGTGCTGGAGTGGGCGTTGCCTCGTCTTGTTGCCGGCGCGGTCGTCGTGTTCGATGACTATGGTTTTTACGGCTGCGAAGGCGTGACCAGGCTGGTGAACGAGTTCACTGCCGCAAACCAGGACTTCCGCTTCCTGCACAACCTCAACGGGCATGCCGTACTTGTGCGCATTGCTTCGGGAGCCAGCCATGCTTGATGGGCAGCGCTTCAAGCATGTGCTTGTCTACGGCGCACGTTTGGCCGGCCAACGGGTTCAGGCCTATCTGGCGGGCGAGGGCGTCGAGGTCGATGCGTTTCTGGATCGCGACGCTTCACTCCAGGAAGTGGACGGGATCCATGTCGCCACCGCCCCGGACTGGGCGGCAACGCATGACCCTGCCAGCGCCTGCGTGATCATCGGCCTGTTCAACAACTACGTGGATGTTGGCGAAGTCGTTACCCAGTTGCAGCAACTGGGTTATGGCCGTGTCGTAAGCCTCGTCGAGTTTGTCCGTCATTACCCCAAGGGACAACCCTTCCGCTATTGGCTGGTTGAACCGAGCTATTACGAAGCGCATGCCGACCGCATCGCTCGTATGCGTGAACAACTGGCCGACGAGACCAGTCGCGAACTGCTCGACCGCATCGTTGATTTCAGAATCACCGGTGACTACCTGCGCTTGCCTGCGCCGACGCCTCGCCAGTACTTCCCTGAAGATTTGCCGGCCTGGCCGCAGCCATTGCGTTTCATCGATTGCGGCGCCTACACCGGCGATACCGTGGAAGAGATGCGTGCCGCTGGCCTGACCTTCGAAGCCGTGGCCACTTTCGAGCCCAACCTTGAGAACTACGCCGTGCTCGTCAAGAGCCTGAGCGATCTCAACGCGGTGAACTTTCCGTGTGGCGTTTCCGATGGTAATCGGCGGGTCGGCTTTGACGGCGCGCTGGGCGCTGGTGGCCACCTTGTCGAGTCGGGTGGCGTGACCGTGACCTGCGTTCGCATGGATGACGCGTTACCGGGTTTTGCGCCCAACCTGATCAAGATGGACATCGAAGGGGAAGAGCCTGCGGCGCTTGAAGGTGCCAGGGCCATGCTGTTGGAGCACCGGCCGAACCTGGCCATCAGCATCTATCACCGGGCCGAGCACCTGTGGAGCATCCTGGAACAGATAGAAGGGTACGGACTGGGTTACCGCTTCTATTTGCGCTGCCATGCAAGAAGTACTTTCGACACTGTTTTGTATGCCATCACACCTGAACACGTAACGGGTTAGCTGAGCACTCTGCAGATTTTTCATCATGCTGCGGCCGGCAGGTCGTGAATATCAGATTGAATACGGGATTCTTAATATGAGTTTTAAACTGGTTTCCGGCAGGGCAGAGCTGCAAGAGGGTGTTGCGGATGCATTGATGTTGTCTGACACGCACTCCGTACCTGTCCTCTTGAGCGGGGCCCCTTTGTCATCGGCCACCGACGCAGTGCTGCTGCGTTCCGTCGATGATTTGCAGGTGCTTGGTCGTCTGCATGAATATCCTCATGTTTATAACTTGCTCAACAGTGAAAAACTCTTGAGTGCCTTGCGTGAGCGCAAGGATGTGCTGAACGACTGGCTCGCGGAAGGTGTTTATATTTTTGGTGCCTACAAGGTCGGCGCCTATGTAGCGATTGAAGCGACTAAAGCGGGCGTGAAAGTCAAAGGCTTCCTCGATAATGACGCCTCCAAACATGGCACTGTGTTTGACGGCTTTGAAGTATTCAGTCCGGCAGCCGTAGACCTGGGCGCCGCAGCCGTGGTCATTGCCAGTGGTCGTTACAGCAATCAGATACACGAGCAGTTGGCCGGGCAGTGCAAAAAAATCGTGAACATGAGTGAGTTCCTGTACGCCACAGACTCCGCCCATGGTCCGGAAAAACACTTCGCCAACCTTGCCCATCAGCCGATTGATGAGGCCTTGCGTTATATCTCTGTGTTTCTGCGACTGGCGGACGAGCGCTCAAGAGAGGTTTATAACGGGCTCATCGGGATGCGCACGACGCTGTCCATCAAATCAGCGGCCGACACCAAGTCTCCTTTTGCCGATGAGTATTTCGATGCGGAGTTTGTATCCGCCGAAAATGCCCGGTATTTCGTGGATGCAGGTGCCTACACCGGCGACACTCTGGCCAGTCTTGAACAGCATTTCGGTCCTGTGAAACAGGCCTATCTGTTTGAGCCGGAACTGCCACCGTATTACGAAGCCCTCAAACGTTTCTCTGACCGGGAAAACGTGTTGATCTTCAATATGGGCCTCGATGCCGTGGCGTCTCGTGCCAACTATCGTCCGGAGCTTTCCTGCGATTCTCTGGATGAAATCAGAGGGCCGATCTCGCCGAGTGTTGTGTCCTTTATTCAGGGCACGCCGCTGGACGTGCTGGTTCAGGGCAAGGTCGGCCTGTTCAAGCTTGATATCGAAGGCATGGAAGAGCGGGCGTTGCGCGGTGCGGCTGCGGTCATCCAGCGCGAAAAGCCGGTGCTGGCTGTGTGTGCCTATCATCGCGCCGATGACTATTGGAAGTTGATCGATGCGGTCACGGCCATTCGCCCGGATTACCGCATTGGCATTCGCCACTATGCCGACATTCTTCACGACATCACTTTGTACTTTTACTAAGCATCCTGCGTTTATCGGGCGGGCGAGTGTTTGATGGAGTCTCTGACGTATCAAATTTTCGGTGAGTGTTTTTACAGCAATTTATTGTTTTTGATGCGTTGAAGGAGAGTTCATGATTCGCTCTTTGTATTCCACTCGCCCGAGTCCTTATTACCTCGTTGCACCTGATTACCGGCAGAACTCTGCCGGCATTCGGGTCATGCACATGCTCTGTGATGCGCTGATCAGATCCGGCTATGAGGCCTACGTTACAGCGAACGTTCTCAGTCCGAGGTTAATGACTCCGCGGCTGACGGCTGACGTGATTGCCCTGCACAAGGCTCAGAAGATCGAGCCCATAGCGGTGTACCCGGAAGTCGTCTCGGGAAACCCCATGGCCGCTAACGTCGTCGCTCGTTACCTGCTTAACAAGCCAGGCTTTATCGGAGGGGATGGGGTTTTTGGAGAGGGCGATATTCTCTTTGGGTACACAAAGGGGCTGTTGCTCCCCGGCATGCCGGAACAGAATGTTTTGTTTTTACAGCCCGTTGATCTGGGATTGTTTCAGCCCCCTGCCGATCCGTCCGTGCGTGTTCCTGGCAAGGTTTGTTACTTCCAGGGACGTAGCGGAACTGGCATCGACAAGGCGTTATTGGCTGACGACTCTATCGAGATTACTCATGTTTATCCGGCCAGCCGGGATGAGCTTGTCGCGATATTTCAAACTTGCGAATTTTTTTACTCATCCTCCACGTCAGCACTGTCTGCCGAAGCGGTGCTGTGTGGTTGCGTGAGTGTTGTTATTCCCGGCGAAGGGGCTCCGGTAAACTTTTCCATTGCGGAAAACGGCAGCTACGGAGTGGCCTGGGGGCTGGCGCCGGAAGAGGTCGAGCGAGCACGTCAGACGATGCCGCTGTTGAGAGAAAACCTCGAAAGCCATGAGGCCGAATTCTGGCCGGCACTCGACCACTTTGTTGAAGTCACGCAAACCGCCGCCACCGAATACGGCATCCACGGCATCAAATCCACTGCCGCCTACTGGCTTGAACGTCGAGTCCTGAGTGCCGCGCAAAACAGGCTGGTTGACCAGCATCTTCAGCGCCTTGATGTTCCAGAATTTGCAGTAGTCATTCTCGACCCCGACGGGTCGATCGAGAACCTGACCAAAACCATCGAAAGCCTTGCGCAACACGGCAATCTCAAGGCGACATTCAGGCCGCTGGTGCTGACCACTGCCAACGTTGCCAATGCCAACGCCAGTGATCACGTCTTCATCCTCGACCCGTCAGATTATGTCGGGACGATCAATCGGGCCATTTCGGGATGCACATGCGATCTGTTTGTCATCACCCATGCCGGGGAAGAGTTTACGGCGGGAGGGCTTCTGAGCGCCGTACTGGAACTGAGTGGGGCGCCCGGATTGCGGGCGGTCTACGCCGATGAAGTCATGCGCTTCGAAGACGGCAATCTCGATTTGCTGCTGCGTCCGGATATCAATCTCGATCTGTTGCTGAGCTTCCCGTCCAGTATGGCGCGGCACTGGTTGTTCCGACGCGACGTGTGGCAGGACATGGGGGGGTTCGACGCTCAGTATCAGGATGCATTCGAGCTTGAATTCATTCTGCGTCTGATCGAGACGACCGGGTTCGAAGGGTTGGGGCATATCAGCGAACCGCTGGTCATCGCCGACGCGTTGATGCTGCAAGACAATGCTCAAGAGCGCGCAGTGATCGAGCGCCACTTGCGCGCGCGCGGCTTCGAAACACCGCAGGTCGGTTCCCGATTGGCAGGGCGCTATGAGCTGGATTACGGGCACTCGACGTCCCCTCCGGTCAGCATCCTGATTGTGGTAGACGGTCAATTGGCGCACGCGCAGCGCTGCGTTGAGAGCCTGCTGGAAAACACGGGCTACAACAATTTTGAGTTGTTGTTGCTCGATCGCGGCAACGAAGCCCCTTTGGTTGTCAACTGGCTATCCGGTATCAATCAGCTGGGAGCGGGACATCTTCGGGTCTTGCGATTCCCGGGCGATCTGTCTGCGCAAATGATTCGAAATCAGGCGGCCACTGAAGCTCGTGGAGAGTTCCTGCTGTTTCTGGATGCCAGTATCGGCGTGATCGGAAGCGATTGGCTGGAACAACTGTTGAACCATGGAATGCGCCCAGAGGTAGGCGGCGTGGGTGCCAAGCTGATCGGCGCAGATGGCAAGGTTTGTCATGGCGGACTGTTGTTGGGGTTGGGCATGCCTGTTGCCAATCCTTTCAGTGGCATGGCGGCCGATGCCGGCGGTTACATGCAGCGCTTGCAAGTCGATCAGAACTACACAGCTCTGAGTGGGAAATGCCTGATGCTGCGCCAGGAGTTGTTTGCTGCGGTCGGCGGCTTCGATGAGCAGCTGCAGCCTTGGGCGGATGTCGATCTGTGCATCAAGCTTCAACAAGCCGGCTATCTGAATGTGTGGACCCCAAGAGTGCAACTGTTGATTGGCGAGTCTGACACGACGCCTGCTACGCCAGAACAGGAAGACCGGTTCTATGAACGTTGGCTGCCTGTGTTGGCCCGGGATCGCGCAGGTAATCCGAATTTTTCCAGAGTCCGTGCTGGCGCATTCGCCTTCACCGACTCGGCACTGTCCTGGCGCCCGTTGTCGACCTGCAAGTCTGTCCCCATCGTGGTCGCACACCCGGCGGACTTTGCCAGCAGCAGTGGCCAGCACCGCATCATTCAACCTTTCAATGCGCTGCGTGACGAAGGCTTGATCGAAGGTGTTCTGACTGCCGACTTGCTGTCGGTGGTGGAGCTGGAGCGTTACAACCCGGACGTTATTCTGCTTCAGCGGCAGATCGGTGACGGGGCGCTGGACGCAATGCGCCGGATGAAAGCCTTCTCCCGTGCCTTCAAGGTTTATGACCTGGATGCCTACTTGCCAGACCTTACGATGAACAGCCAGTCGCCCGACGATGTTCTCGAATCGCTGCGCACAGGGCTTTCGTACATGGATCGTTTGCTGGTCCCGACCGAATTCATGGCGCAGGTGTTTGAGGGGTTCAATGCAGATATCCGGGTGGTCAAAAACCGTCTCGATCCTCGTTGCTGGGATGGCCTGCCCAGTAAGCGCCGTTGTGCCGATAAACCTCGCGTCGGTTGGGCTGGGGGCCTGAACAATATCGGCGAACTGGAAGTGGTCGCCGACGTGATCAAAGAGTTGGCGAACGAAGTTCACTGGGTAATCCTGGGTGCATGCCCTGAGCACCTGCGTCCTTTTGTGCATGAGTTCCATCAGGGCGTCGCCATCGATCTGTACCCCGCAAAACTGGCTTCATTGAACCTTGATCTTGCATTGGCACCGCTTGAAGACAGCCTCTTCAATCGCTGCAAGAGCAATTTGCGGTTGCTTGAGTATGGCGCGTGTGGCTACCCGGTTATCTGCAGCAACCTCGAAGCTTATCGTGATGGGCTGCCCGTCAAACGCGTTGAAAACCGCTTCGAAAGCTGGGCCGATGCGATCCGCGCGCATGCCAACGACCTCGATGCCGCCGCCGCATTAGGCGACTATTTGCAGGCCCGCGTACGTCACGACTGGATGCTGGACGGATCCGCTCTTGCTGCATGGCGCGATAACTGGCTGGGACAATAAGACGTGCGCGTAACCCTGGAATCGCCCGTCGTGGCCGCCGATATTCAACGAGTCCTCGGCCACCTGGATCTCGGACGGCTTCTGGCGGGCAAGCGTCTTTTGCTCACCGGAAGTACCGGTTTTTTTGGCAAATGGCTGCTCGCAACACTGGCACGCTTGAACCAGGACGGCGCAGCCATCGAAGTCACGGCTGTTTCGCGATCACCCGAGGCATTTCTGCGTGAGTACCCCGAATACGCCGATGAAGCCTGGATAACCTGGTTGAAAAGCGATGTACAGGTGGCGATCACTCTTTCAGCCGGGCGCTGTTTCGATCTGATCATACATGCGGCCACCGATACGCTGGCCAGCGCTCAGGCAGATCCGTTGCGAATTTACGACACCGTTTTGAACGGCGCCCGAAACGTACTGGATCTTGCTGTACGAACGGGCGCCAGGCGTGTGTTGTTCACGGGGAGCGGGGCGCAGTACGGTGCGCTTGAGTTCGGCTTACCAGTAACGGAAGCCAGCAAGGGTTCTTGCGACAGTCTTCTGGCCAGCAGTGCTTATGCCGAAGCAAAGCGCGCGCAGGAAACATTGGCGGCGATTTATGCCGAGCGGTATGGACTGGACGTTGTGTCCACGCGATGTTTCGCATTTTCAGGACCGGGGATCTCACTGAATGAGCATTTTGCCTTTGGCAATTTCGTCCGGGATGCCCTGTGGCATGAAGAACTGGTGTTGAAATCCAGTGGCAGCGCTGTTCGAAGCTATCTGCACGGATCTGACCTGGCAGGATGGTTGTTGACGCTGCTGGTACGCGGTATTGCTGCAAACGCCTACAACGTCGGTTCGGATAAAGCGCTGACGATCGCCGAACTGGCGCATAAGGTCGTTGCCCGCATTGCGCCGGGCAAACCCGTTCGTATTCTTGGGCAAGACCATGCAGCGCAGGCTCGTTCCTATTATGTCCCTGACATTCAAAAGGCCAGGACCCTGGGACTCGATGACTGGACATCCCTGGATCACTCGATTGACCGTATGGCGCAGTGGATTCGAGAGGCTGGCCAACCACTGAAGTAAGCTTTTTGGCGCACTGTTTCCCCTCGCCGGACGTGAAAAATCGCATTCATGTGCTTAACGGCGTGACGCATAGGTCATAAAGTGCATCTTCACTGTATTGTGTTCCTGGGAGCGGGCGGTGAGTCTGCCCCGGGAAATCAACCATTTTGATACGCCCCTGAGCTTTTCGGGGTGAACCTAGTCGCTGTTTATGATCGGGAAGCCATGATGATTGGCATAAAAAGCATAGCGAGTTACGTGCCGGC
The DNA here is from genome assembly GCF_900187425.1 of Pseudomonas sp. Irchel s3h14. Lineage (GTDB taxonomy): Bacteria > Pseudomonadota > Gammaproteobacteria > Pseudomonadales > Pseudomonadaceae > Aquipseudomonas. Next base: position 76,075 of record NZ_FYDJ01000003.1, on the reverse strand, counting down.
CGCCGGTGTGGATAACTACGCTCAGGGTGCCAAATTCGCCAAAGATGAAGAGTTCATCCTGGGCAAGATCGGTTCGGCTTTCCTGCCGCGCAAAGGCGCTGAGCAGGAAACGTCGGACCTGTGTGTTGAAGCTGTTAATGCATTGTTTGCCAATAATCCCGACCTCAAGCGCGAGTCTATCGATGCGCTGATCGTTGTCACCCAGAATGGTGATGAGGAAGGGCTGCCGCACACGGCTGCCATCGTTCAGGACAAGCTCGGTCTGCCGACCCATGTGGCGGCATTCGATATTTCCCTGGGATGCTCGGGTTACGTTTACGGCATCTACGCCATGAAAGGCTTCATGGAAGCCGCAGGCCTGAAGAACGGTTTGCTGATTACAGCCGACCCTTACTCGAAAATCGTCGATCCAGAAGATCGCAACACCACCATGCTTTTCGGTGACGCTGCTACGGCGACCTGGATGGGCGAGGGCGCGCACTGGCAATTGGGCAAGGCCAAGTTCGGTACTGACGGTTCCGGTGCGCCGCACCTGAAGGTCAGCGACGGTGTGTTTTATATGAATGGTCGTCAGGTGTTCAACTTCGCCTTGTTGAAAGTGCCCGCCCACCTGCACGAGTTGCTCGACGAGTCGGCGCTGAGAACCAGCGACATCGATGCGTTCTGCATTCACCAGGGCAGCGCGGCCATTGTTGACGCAGTGGCCCGGCGTTTCGAAGGCGAGCCAGAGAAGTTCATCAAGGACATGGTCGAAACAGGCAACACCGTTTCGTCGAGCATCCCTTTATTGCTGGAAAAACACGTTCTGAGCTCTGACTGGAGTCGCGTGGCTATCAGCGGTTTTGGCGTTGGCTTGTCCTGGGGGTCGGCGATTCTCTATCGCGGCTGATCTCTAAAAGACTTTCTCATAGCGCTACCGGCAGTCCGGTAGCGCTATTTTTTTGCCCGGAGTTTTTGTTGGCGGCTTTTTTGACGTCATTTTTTAATGGGGTAAGGCCACCTAAACCCTTGTTTTGCTGGGGGTGGCAGTCTGCTAGTAATTTTTTTAAAAAAAGCCCTCAAGCAACCTGCCATGACGACGATAACTATTACGAAGGTTCTCTAGGCCACACCCGGCGGTTGCCAGGGCCGGAAGCCGCAGTACCCAACCAACGAGGAATTCGTCATGGCTTTAACCGTAAACACTAACGTTACATCGTTGAACGTTCAGAAAAACCTGAACAAGGCTTCCGATGCCCTGTCGACTTCGATGACTCGCCTGTCTTCCGGTCTGAAAATCAACAGCGCCAAAGACGACGCCGCCGGCCTGCAAATTGCTACCCGCATGACTTCGCAAATCCGTGGTCAGAACGTGGCGATCAAAAACGCCAACGACGGTATCTCCATCGCTCAGACCGCTGAAGGCGCGATGCAGGAACAATCCAACATTCTGCAACGTATGCGTGAACTGGCTGTTCAGTCCCGCAACGATAACAACAGCTCTACCGACCGTGACGCTCTGAACAAAGAGTTCACCCAAATGTCGGCTGAACTGACCCGGATCTCCGGCAGCACCAACCTGAACGGCAAGAACCTGCTCGACGGTACTGCCAGCACCATGACCTTCCAGGTCGGCTCCAACACTGGCACCTCGAACCAGATCACTCTGACTCTGAGCGCCAGCTTCGACGCAAACACCCTGGGTGTTGGCTCGGCAATCACCATCGCCGGTTCGACTTCGGCCATTTCGGAAACCAACTTCTCGGCTGCCGTTACTGCAATCGACAAGGCTCTGGAAACCATCAACGCCAGCCGTGCTGACCTTGGTGCTGCACAAAACCGTCTGACCAGCACCATCGCCAACCTGCAAAACATCAACGAAAACGCCAGTGCTGCACTGGGTCGCGTACAAGATACCGACTTCGCTGCTGAAACTGCACAGCTGACCAAGCAACAAACTCTGCAACAAGCTTCCACCGCAGTTCTGGCTCAAGCCAACCAACTGCCATCCGCTGTACTGAAACTGCTTCAGTAATAGCTGGTGAGTTTTTGGCGGGGGAGTGCGCTTGTCGCGCTCTCTCGCTTTTTTGATTAAAAGAGGTGATGGACATGGATATGAGCGTGAAGCTGAACTTGTCTTATCCTGCGGCGAAGCCGGCGATACCCGTTGCTGATGCCGCTGCGGAAAAGCCTCGAGCCGATGCTGCGCCAGTGGCATTGGTCAAGGATGAGCCCAAGGATGCAGTAAGTGAGCAGGACAAACTGAAGATGGCCGTTCAAGAAATTGAAAAGTTCGTCCAGTCGGTCAAGCGTAACCTGGAGTTCTCTATCGATGAGCCTTCAGGCAAAGTCATCGTCAAAGTCATTGCCAGCGACTCCGGTGAGGTGATCCGTCAGATCCCCAACGAAGAAGTCCTGAAACTGGCCAATAGCTTGAATGATGCAAGCAGTCTGCTGTTCAGCGCCAAAGTCTGACAGCTGGCACGAAATTTGTTGCTATGTTCTTTTGGGCGTTGTAGTGGTCAAAAGACCGGCGAGACACTGAAGGGAGATCTACATGGCAAGTCCAATTCTACCGGGTACGGGCTTAGGCTCGGGCCTTGATACCGGTGCTATCGTCAAGGCACTGGTCAACGCTGACAAAGCGGCCAAGCAAGGTCAGATCGACCGTGGCACCACGACCAACACCGCGTCCATCTCCGGTGTCGGCACCCTGAAGTCGCTGCTCGCCACGTTCCAGGCGGCCATGAAGACGCTGGGCAATACCACTGAGCCTCAGTTCACCGGTTTCGCTGCCAGCTCTTCCGATCCCAAGGTCCTCACGGCTACTGCCAACAACTCCGCCGTCGCCGGCATCTACAAGATCAATGTCACGCAGCTTGCCACTGGTTCGAAAGTCGCCACGGCTGCTTTTGATGGTGGCTCCAAGGCTTCCGTCAATGGCGGTGCTGCAGGCACTCTGGTCATCTCTCAGGGCGTACCTGGCGGAACAGCCAAAACCTATAACCTTGACGTGCCGGCGGACTCCACCCTCGAGTCTGTCGCCAAAGCGCTTAACGACAAGTATCAGTTCAGCGGCTTCAGCGCCAACGTCGTGACCGATAACTTCGGTTCCCGATTGGTGGTGAGCTCGTCTAACACCGGTGCAGGCACCGATATTTCGCTCAGCGGTGTCGGCCTGGATGTCGATGGTTCCCAGGTGATTCCGGAGATCTCGACTAAGACCTCGGCTGGCTCGGTGGGCGCGCTCGCTGTTGACGCGAAGTTCACGGTGGACGGTCTGGCGGTCAGCAGTCCTACCAACAAGCTGGATAACACTGTCTCGGGCTTGTCGATGACGCTGCTTACCGAGGGCAAATCGCAGGTGCTCGTAACGACCAACACTGATGGTTTGAAAGCCTCGATCCAGAAATTCGTCGATGCTTACAACGCAGTGGCCAACGCGATCAGCTCGCTGACCAAGCCTTCGCTCGATGATGACGGCAACCCGACCATTCCTGCAGCGCTGACTGGCGACGCCATGCCGCGTTCGATCCTGGCGGCCATGCGCGGGCCGCTGTCCGAGACTGGTACGGGTGATAAACTCACCGTGCTGTCGCAGTTGGGGATTACCACCGATCAGAAAACCGGTGCTCTGAACTTCGATTCGACCAAGTTCACCGCTGCGATGAACGACAAGAAGCTCGGCGGGGAAGTACAGAATCTTTTCTCGGGTGACAACGGTCTACTTGCGCGCATGAACAAGGCGATTTCGCCTTACACCGAAACGGGCGGAGTTCTCGATACCCGTTCCACCGCGCTGGCCAAAACCAAGACCAAACTGGCTAACGACCAGCTCGCGCTGGATCGTCGGATCGAATCCCTGACCGCTGTACTGACCAAAAAATACAACGACATGGATACCCTGGTCGGTAAGCTGAAAGCCACTGCCAGCAACATCACTTCGATGTTCGAAGCAATGGCCGCGCAGCAGAAGAACAGCTGATAGCCCAGTAACGCCAAAAGCCCGGCAGCGTCGTTCAACGCTCCGGGCTTTTGTGTTTCGCGACTAAAGTTTTTTGACGCGTCGTCGATATATTGTTTATACGAACTACAGATTTTTGATGAGGTACAACATGAATCCAATGTTAGCCCTTCGCCAATACCAGAAGATTGGCGCTCAGGCGCAAACCTCCGAAGCCAGTCCTCACCGTCTCGTGCAGATGCTGATGGAAGGTGGTCTCGACCGTATTGCTCAAGCCAAAGGCGCCCTGGAGCGCAAGGATGTTCCCAACCGGGGCATCTTCATCGGCAAGGCCATTGGCATCATTGGTGGTTTGCGCGAAGGGCTCGATCTTGAGAATTCCCTTGAGAGCGTCGGTGAGCTGGATAACCTCTACACCTACATGATGAAGCGCCTCGCCGAGGCCAATGTCAGCGCCGATCCAAAGATTCTCGACGAAGTCGCTGATTTGCTTCGCACCGTCAAAGACGGCTGGGATGCTATCGCCGTGCCGGGTCCGCAGTTTTAAGGAGATCACCATGAGTCTTGTATTGCAGCGAATCGAACAAACCCGTGAAGGCCTGGTCGGTGCATTGGCTGAGCGTAACTGGGAAGCCATTGGTGAGTTGGACCTGGCTTGCCGTTCCTGCATGGAAGACGTCTTGAGTGAAGCTTCGGTGGACGAGGCCGCGTTACGCGATAATCTTGAGGAGTTGTTGGGGGTGTATAAACAGCTTCTTGAGGCGGCTACGGGGGAGCGGCAAGCGATAGTTGACGAGATGTCGCAGATCCACCAAGCACAGAGCGCGGCAAAGGTTTACCATCTGTTTGGTTAGTTAATCCTCGGTTAATCCAAACATAGTGCGCCATAAATTTGACTGTGCACGGTTTTTTGACTTAACTAGTGGCTGGTTCCAGATTTCAGGCGTCTACAGGCATAACGTGTCTGCAAGCGTCTAGCTTGCCCCATCATTTTGGGCATTGAGTTGACTAGGGAAGTTGCTATTGCATGTGGCGTGAAACCAAAATTCTGCTGATTGATGACGATAGCGTCCGCCGCCGCGACTTGGCGGTGATTTTAAATTTTCTTGGCGAAGAAAATTTACCCTGCGGTAGCCATGACTGGCAGCAGGCTGTCGGCTCATTGTCATCAAGTCGTGAAGTAATCTGTGTCCTCATCGGGACGGTTAATGCTCCTGGTGCACTCGTGGGCTTGTTAAAGACACTCTCAACCTGGGATGAGTTCCTTCCGGTTTTGTTAATGGGCGATAATTCTTCCGTTGACTTGCCAGAAGATCAGCGTCGCCGAGTGCTTTCGACCCTCGAAATGCCACCCAGCTACAGCAAATTGCTCGACTCCCTGCACCGTGCCCAGGTCTATCGCGAGATGTACGACCAGGCCCGCGAGCGCGGCCGTCACCGTGAACCCAATCTCTTCCGCAGTCTTGTCGGCACCAGCCGGGCGATTCAACACGTCCGTCAGATGATGCAGCAAGTCGCCGACACCGACGCCAGTGTGCTGATCCTCGGTGAGTCCGGGACCGGCAAGGAAGTGGTCGCGCGCAACCTGCACTATCACTCCAAGCGTCGTGACGCGCCGTTCGTACCGGTCAACTGCGGGGCGATCCCGGCCGAGTTGCTGGAAAGCGAACTGTTTGGCCACGAAAAGGGCGCCTTCACCGGGGCAATCACCAGCCGCGCCGGGCGTTTCGAACTGGCCAATGGCGGCACGCTGTTCCTTGATGAAATCGGTGACATGCCGTTGCCGATGCAGGTCAAGTTGCTGCGCGTATTGCAGGAACGCACCTTCGAGCGCGTGGGCAGCAACAAGACCCAAAGCGTCGACGTTCGTATCATTGCCGCGACGCACAAGAATCTCGAAAGCATGATCGAGATCGGTACCTTCCGCGAAGACTTGTACTACCGCCTGAACGTGTTCCCGATCGAGATGGCGCCACTGCGCGAACGTGTCGAAGACATTCCGCTGCTGATGAACGAGTTGATCTCGCGCATGGAGCACGAGAAGCGTGGTTCGATCCGTTTCAACTCCGCGGCGATCATGTCGCTGTGCCGCCACGGCTGGCCGGGCAACGTCCGCGAACTCGCCAACCTGGTGGAGCGCATGGCGATCATGCATCCGTATGGGGTGATCGGCGTGGTCGAGCTGCCGAAGAAATTCCGTTACGTCGACGATGAAGACGAGCAACTGGTCGACAGCTTGCGCAGCGATCTTGAAGAGCGCGTAGCCATCAACGGTCATGCTCCGGACTTCTCTGCCGGTGCCATGCTGCCGCCGGAAGGTCTGGACCTGAAGGACTACCTCGGTGGCCTGGAACAAGGGCTGATTCAGCAGGCGCTGGATGATGCCAATGGCATCGTGGCGCGCGCGGCAGAGCGGCTGCGCATTCGTCGCACCACGCTGGTGGAAAAGATGCGCAAGTACGGCATGAGCCGTCGTGACGGTGATGAACAGGCGGATGATTGACGCCTGTTTTTCAAGTCCTTCATTTGTAGGCGGTTTTTTTTTAGGCACGGGTATTGCTACATCCCTCGCAACGTTCCGTTTAACTGACGGTCAGCCAAGCGAGAGTGCACGATGCCCCAAGCCGCCCAGATGTCTCCTGTCCCCGACGCTTCGGGACAACCGTCGTCCGTAGAGCAGGCGGGCCGGCATGGCCTTGAGCAGGCGTTTGCGCTGTTCAACCAGATGTCGAGCCAATTGACCGATTCCTACAGCATGCTCGAAGCCCGGGTCACCGAGCTCAAGGGTGAGCTGGCAGTGGTCAGCGCTCAGCGCATGCAGGAACTGGCGGAAAAAGAACGCCTGGCCAACCGGCTGCAAAACCTCCTCGATCTGTTGCCCGGCGGCGTCATCGTCATCGACGCCCAAGGTATTGTGCGCGAAGCCAACCCCGCTGCCTGCGAACTGCTCGGTCTGCCCCTCGAAGGCGAGCTGTGGCGTCATGTCATTGCTCGCTGCTTTGCGCCCCGTGAAGACGACGGTCACGAAATCTCGCTCAAGGACGGTCGGCGTTTGTCGATCTCCACTCGCTCGCTGGATGCCGAGCCCGGTCAGTTGGTGTTGCTCAACGATCTGACTGAAACCCGCCATCTGCAAGATCAGTTGGCCCGCCATGAACGACTCTCGTCTCTCGGCCGAATGGTCGCTTCGCTGGCTCATCAGATTCGTACACCCTTGTCCGCCGCCTTGCTCTACGCCAGTCATTTGACTGAGCAAGAGTTGCCGGTCGAAACCCAGCAGCGTTTTGCCGGACGCCTGAAAGAGCGTCTGCATGAGTTGGAGCATCAGGTTCGCGACATGCTGGTGTTTGCGCGCGGCGAGCTGCCGCTGACCGATCGCGTCACACCCAAAGTGCTGATGCAGTCACTGCAGGCGGCAGCACTGACCCATGTGCAGGACCTGCCGATTCGCTGGCAGTGCGACAGTCACGCAGGTGAATTGCTGTGCAATCGCGACACCCTGGTCGGGGCGATCCTGAACCTGATCGAGAACGCGATCCAGGCCAGTACCCGAGACGTCCGCTTGAAGGTCCACCTTTATACCCGTGACGACAATTTGCGCGTCTCTGTCAGTGACAGCGGCAGTGGCATCGATACGAAAGTGCTGGCACGACTCGGCGAGCCGTTTTTTACCACTAAAACCACCGGGACCGGCCTTGGCCTGACCGTGGTCAAGGCTGTAGCCCGTGCCCATCAGGGAGAATTGCAGCTGCGCTCGCGGCTGGGTCGCGGCACTTGCGCGCAGGTCATCCTGCCGCTTTTTTCCGGTGAAAAGCCCCACGCTCAGGGAGCGGAGTGAAGGACATGGCAATCAAGGTTTTACTGGTCGAGGATGACCGCGCGCTACGCGAAGCACTGGCGGATACGCTGCTGCTCGCGGGGCACGACTACACGGCGGTAGGCTCGGCAGAAGAAGCGCTGGCGGCGGTTGGTAATGAGGCGTTCAACCTGGTGCTGAGTGACGTCAACATGCCGGGCATGGACGGCCATCAACTGCTCGGATTGCTGCGCACTCGTCAGCCGCAGTTGCCGGTGTTGCTGATGACGGCTCACGGCGCGGTGGAGCGGGCAGTCGATGCGATGCGCCAGGGCGCAGCGGATTACCTGGTCAAACCGTTCGAGCCCAAGGCATTGCTCGATCTGGTGGCGCGTCATGCGCTGGGCTGTCTCGGTGCGGCCGAGGGCGAGGGGCCTGTAGCGTTCGAGCCGGCCAGTGCGCAATTACTGGAACTGGCCGCGCGGGTAGCGCGCAGTGATTCCACGGTATTGATCTCCGGCGAGTCAGGGACCGGTAAGGAAGTACTGGCGCGGTACATCCATCAGCACTCCCATCGTGCCAGTCAGCCGTTCATTGCGATCAACTGCGCAGCCATCCCCGACAACATGCTCGAAGCCACGTTGTTCGGTCATGAAAAGGGCTCGTTCACCGGCGCCATCGCGGCGCAGGCCGGCAAGTTCGAACAGGCTGATGGCGGAACTATCCTGCTCGACGAAATTTCTGAAATGCCCCTCGGGCTCCAGGCCAAGTTGCTGCGAGTTTTGCAGGAACGCGAAGTCGAGCGAGTCGGCGCACGCAAGCCGATCACGCTGGATATTCGAGTCGTGGCAACCACCAACCGTGACCTGGCGGGTGAAGTGGCGGCGGGGCGTTTTCGGGAAGACCTTTACTATCGCCTGTCGGTGTTTCCGCTGGCCTGGCGTCCGTTGCGCGAACGTACCGCCGACATCCTGCCATTGGCCGAGCGTCTTCTGGCCAAGTACGTCAATAAAATGAAGCATGCCGCGGCAAGGCTGTCGCCTGAGGCTCAGGTGTGCCTGATCGGTTATCCATGGCCGGGTAATGTGCGTGAGCTGGATAACGCGATTCAGCGGGCGCTGATCCTGCAGCAGGGTGGATTGATACAGCCTGAGGATTTCTGTCTGGCCGGGCCGGTCGCCTGTGCGCCGTTGCCAGCCTTGGTGCCAACGTCCGTGCGAACCGTGGAGGTCGAATCCGAGTCGGGCGGGGCGCTGGGTGATGACCTGCGTCGCCGTGAGTTCCAGATGATCATCGACACTTTGCGCTCCGAACGCGGTCGTCGCAAAGAGGCTGCCGAGCGCTTGGGCATCAGCCCGCGCACCCTGCGTTACAAGCTGGCGCAGATGCGTGATGCCGGAATGGACGTGGAAGCTTATTTGTTCGCCACCTGATTCGATTTTGGTAGCAGCTGGCGAAGCCTGCGTCCGGCTGCGCAGCAGTCGTGAAATCAGTCAGCGCGGTGTTTCAGAAAGACCGAGTGTTCAGGTTTGACGACTGCTGCGCAGCCGGACGCAGGCTTCGCCAGCTGCTACAGATTGCATTAAGGATGGGCTTTTGTTTAGAGCGACCACGGAGCTGGCACCCTTGTTGCTAACACCTCACTACCCGCCGAGTGAGTGTCAAAAAATTGCGGGTCGCCAGAGAGAGTAGACCATGAGCCAAGGTATTGAATTTAATCGATTGATGTTGGACATGCGCTCCATGCAAATGGATGCCATGTCTGCGTCGAAATCGACTGCCGCAGTCCCTCAACTGGGTGGCAGCAGCTTTTCCGACATGCTCGGTCAGGCCGTCAACAAAGTGAACGACACCCAACAGGCGTCCAGTCAGTTGGCCAGTGCCTTCGAGATCGGCAAGAGCGGTGTCGACCTGACGGACGTGATGATTTCCTCGCAGAAGGCCAGCGTGTCTTTTCAAGCGTTGACCCAAGTACGCAACAAGCTGGTTCAGGCATACCAAGACATCATGCAGATGCCGGTTTAAGGACGAATTGAGTCATGGCAGAAGCAGTCGCCGATAATGTTCCAGCCAAGGCCACTCCAATAGACGGCAAACCGCCGCTGTTCGGGTTGTCCTTCCTGGAAAACCTCTCCGAGATGACCATGTTGCGTCAGGTGGGCCTGTTGGTCGGCCTGGCTGCGAGCGTGGCGATTGGCTTTGCCGTGGTGTTGTGGTCCCAGCAGCCGGACTACCGGCCTCTGTACGGCAGTCTTGCCGGTATGGACGCCAAACAGGTCATGGATACTCTGGCCGCAGCCGACATTCCCTATACCGTTGAACCGAACTCCGGTGCCTTGCTGGTCAAGGCCGATGACCTGTCCCGTGCGAGAATCAAACTCGCGGGCGCTGGTGTCACTCCCAGCGACGGCAACATCGGTTTTGAAATTCTCGACAAGGATCAGGGTCTGGGCACCAGCCAGTTCATGGAAGCGACCCGTTATCGTCGTGGTCTCGAAGGCGAACTGGCCCGCACCATTTCCAGCCTGAACAACGTCAAGGGTGCTCGCGTGCACCTGGCGATTCCGAAAAGTTCGGTGTTCGTGCGCGACGAGCGCAAGCCGAGCGCTTCGATCCTGGTGGAACTGTACTCCGGTCGCTCGCTGGAGCCTGGCCAGGTACTGGCGATCATCAACCTGGTGGCCACCAGCGTTCCCGAACTCAGCAAATCCCAGATCACTGTCGTCGACCAGAAGGGCAACCTGCTGTCGGATCAGGCGGAAAATTCCGAACTGACCATGGCCGGCAAGCAATTCGATTACAGCCGTCGCATGGAAAGCATGCTGACCCAGCGCGTGCACAACATTCTGCAACCGGTGCTGGGCAACGATCGCTATAAAGCCGAAGTCTCGGCCGATGTGGACTTCAGTGCCGTCGAGTCGACCTCCGAGCAGTTCAATCCGGACCAACCGGCGTTGCGCAGCGAGCAGTCGGTCAACGAACAACGTACCGCCAGCAATGGCCCGCAAGGTGTGCCGGGTGCCCTGAGCAACCAGCCGCCGTCGCCTGCCTCCGCACCGCAAACCACCGGTGGCGCTACCGCGTCGGCCGGCATGGTGCAACCAGGCCAGCCACTGCTGGATGCCAACGGTCAGCAAATCATGGACCCGGCCACCGGCCAGCCGATGTTGGCACCGTACCCGGCGGACAAACGTCAACAATCCACCAAGAACTTCGAACTCGACCGCTCCATCAGCCACACCAAACAACAGCAGGGCCGCTTGAATCGCCTCTCGGTGTCGGTGGTGGTGGATGACCAGGTCAAGATCAACGCGGCCAACGGTGAAACCACCCGTGCGCCGTGGACCGCCGATGAATTGGCGCGCTTCACTCGCCTGGTACAGGACGCCGTCGGCTTCGACGCCAGCCGTGGCGACAGCGTCAGCGTGATCAACATGCCGTTCTCCGCCGAGCGCGGTGAAGTGATTGCCGAAATTCCGTTCTACTCCCAGCCGTGGTTCTGGGACATCGTCAAGCAAGTGCTGGGTGTCTTGTTCATCCTGGTGCTGGTGTTCGGTGTGCTGCGTCCGGTGCTCAACAACATCACCGGCGGCGGCAAAGACAAACAGCTGGGCATCGGCAGCGACGTCGAGCTGGGTGGCATGGGCGGCCTGGACGGCGAACTGGCCAACGACCGCGTCAGTCTCGGTGGTCCGACCAGCATTCTGTTGCCGAGCCCGAGCGAAGGCTATGACGCACAGTTGAACGCAATCAAGAGTCTGGTGGCAGAAGATCCGGGTCGCGTGGCCCAGGTCGTGAAAGAGTGGATTAACGCAGATGAGTGATAACCGAGCCGTTGCCGCCAAACTGTCCAAGGTCGACAAAGCCGCGATTCTGCTGCTGTCCCTGGGTTCAACCGACGCCGCCCAAGTGCTGCGCCACATGGGGCCTAAAGAGGTCCAGCGTGTGGGTGTGGCGATGGCCCAGATGGGTAACGTGCACCGAGAGCAGGTCGAGCAGGTGATGAGCGAGTTCGTCGACATCGTCGGCGACCAGACCAGCCTCGGCGTCGGCTCCGACGACTACGTGCGCAAAATGCTCACCCAGGCCCTGGGCGAAGACAAGGCCAACGGCCTGATCGACCGGATCCTGCTGGGTGGCAACACCAGTGGCCTCGACAGCCTGAAGTGGATGGAACCGCGCGCCGTCGCCGACGTGATCCGTTACGAGCACCCGCAGATCCAGGCGATCGTGGTGGCGTATCTCGATCCGGACCAGGCCGGCGAAGTGCTGGGTAACTTCGACCACAAGGTGCGTCTGGACATCATTCTGCGGGTCTCCTCGCTGAACACTGTGCAGCCTGCGGCCCTGAAAGAACTCAACCAGATTCTCGAGAAGCAGTTCTCCGGCAACTCGAATGCCTCGCGCACCACCTTGGGTGGCATCAAGCGCGCGGCGGACATCATGAACTTCCTCGACAGCTCGATCGAAGGTCAGCTGATGGACTCGATCCGCGAAGTCGACGAAGACCTGTCTGGTCAGATTGAAGACCTCATGTTCGTGTTCAACAACCTGTCCGATGTCGACGATCGCGGTATTCAAGCGCTGCTGCGCGAAGTGTCTTCCGACGTGTTGGTGCTGGCCCTCAAGGGTTCGGACGAAGGCGTCAAAGAGAAGATCTTCAAGAACATGTCCAAACGGGCGGCCGAACTGTTGCGCGACGACCTCGAGGCCAAAGGCCCGGTGCGCGTCAGCGACGTGGAAACCGCGCAGAAAGAAATCCTCACCATTGCCCGCCGTATGGCCGAAGCCGGAGAAATCGTTCTCGGCGGGAAGGGCGGCGAAGAGATGATCTAAGGTCACTATGTCGTCCAAACATGATGAGTCCAACACCGACCTGATCCGTGGCAAGGACGTCGCTGGTTTCGACGTCTGGTCGCTGCCCAGTTTCGATCCGTTCGTGCCGGAACCCGAGCCTGAGCCGGAACCCGAGCCGCCGGAAATGGAAGAAGTGCCACTGGATGAAGTCCAGCCACTGACCCTCGAAGAACTCGAAAGCATTCGTCAGGAGGCCTACAACGAAGGCTTCGCCACGGGCGAAAAAGAAGGTTTCCACAGCACCACGCTCAAGGTCCGTCAGGAAGCCGAGGTGGCGCTGGCCGCCAAGATTGCTGCTTTGGAGCAGTTGATGGGGCATTTGTTCGAGCCTATCGCCGAGCAGGACACCCTGATCGAAAAGTCCCTGGTCGACCTGGTGCAGCACATCACCAAACAGGTGATTCAGCGCGAACTCGCGATCGACTCGACGCAGATCGAACACGTCATGCGTGAAGCCCTCAAGCTCTTGCCGCTGGGTGTGGGCAATGTGCGGCTGTACATCAATCCGCAAGATTTCGAACAGGTCAAAGCCCTGCGCGAACGCCATGAAGAAACCTGGCGCATCGTCGAGGACGAGGCGTTGTTGCCCGGCGGTTGCCGGGTTGAGACTGAACACAGCCGTATCGACGCCACGGTCGAAACCCGCGTTGCGCGGGTCATGGACAAACTGTTCGATCAATTGCACGAACAGGCCTTGCACCCGGCCGAACCGGATCTGAGCCTGGAACTGCCGATCAGCGACAAGCCAGCGGTCGTGCCGGTCGAACCTGAACTGGGCGTTCCCGATGCGCCTTGATCGCACCAGCTTCGCCAAGCGCCTCGGCAGCTACGCCGAGGCCACGGAGCTGGAAGGCGCGCCGATCCTTGAGGGCCGCTTGCTGCGCATGGTCGGCCTGACCCTCGAAGCCGAGGGTTTGCGCGCCGCCATGGGCAGTCGCTGCATGGTCATCAATGACGACAGTTATCACCCGGTGCAGGTCGAAGCCGAAGTCATGGGCTTCTCCGGCAGCAAGGTGTTTCTGATGCCGGTCGGCAGCGTTGCCGGCATCGCTCCCGGTGCCCGTGTGGTTCCTCTGGCTGATACCGGCCGTCTGCCGATGGGCATGAGCATGCTCGGGCGGGTGCTCGATGGCGCCGGTCGTGCGCTGGACGGCAAGGGCGGAATGAAGGCCGAAGATTGGGTGCCGATGGACGGCCCGACCATCAACCCGCTCAAGCGTGAACCGATCAGCGAGCCGCTGGACGTGGGCATTCGCAGCATCAACGGTTTGTTGACGGTCGGTCGCGGTCAGCGTCTTGGCCTGTTCGCCGGTACCGGCGTGGGCAAGAGTGTCCTGCTGGGCATGATGACCCGCTTCACCGAGGCCGACATCATCGTCGTCGGGCTGATCGGTGAACGGGGTCGTGAAGTTAAAGAATTCATCGAGCACATCCTCGGCGAAGAAGGGCTCAAGCGTTCGGTCGTGGTGGCGTCCCCGGCGGACGATGCGCCGCTGATGCGTCTGCGCGCGGCGATGTATTGCACACGAATCGCCGAGTATTTCCGCGACAAGGGCAAGAACGTCCTGTTGCTCATGGACTCCCTGACCCGTTTCGCCCAGGCCCAGCGGGAAATCGCCCTGGCCATCGGCGAGCCGCCAGCGACCAAGGGTTATCCGCCATCGGTGTTCGCCAAACTGCCAAAATTGGTGGAGCGGGCCGGTAATGCGGAGAAGGGCGGCGGTTCGATCACCGCGTTCTACACCGTTTTGTCCGAAGGCGATGACCAGCAGGACCCGATTGCCGACGCCGCGCGAGGCGTGCTCGACGGGCACATCGTGCTGTCCCGGCGCCTGGCCGAGGAAGGTCATTACCCGGCCATCGATATCGAAGCGTCCATCAGCCGGGTCATGCCGTCGGTGGTTACGCCGGAACACATGATGCGCGCCCAGTATTTCAAGCAACTGTGGTCGCGTTATCAGCAGAGTCGTGACTTGATCAGCGTCGGCGCCTATGTGGCCGGTGGTGATCGGGAAACCGACCTGGCGATCTCCCTGCAGCCGCAGCTGGTGAAATACCTGCGCCAGGGCCTGAACGACAGCATCAGCCTGGGCGAAAGCGAAGCCTATCTCGGCACGATTTTCGCTCCCGCGGCCGGCGGCTAACCGGCCATGGCCCAGAGCCGAGCCTCGCGCCTGGCCCCCGTGGTCGAAATGGCCGAAAAGGCCGAGAAAACCGCGGTCCTGCGTCTGGGGCACTTCCAGGGGCAAGTCCGTCTGGCCGAAAGCAAACTCGCCGACCTCGAAGCCTTTCGTCTCGACTATCAAGAGCAGTGGATCGTGCGCGGCAGCAGTGGCGTGTCTGGCCAATGGCTGCTGGGTTATCAAGGCTTCCTGGCGCAACTGGGGACCGCCATCGACCAGCAGCGACAAAGCCTGGTATGGCATCAAAACAACCTGAACAAGGCGCGGGAATCCTGGCAGCAGGCGTTTGCACGGGTTGAAGGCTTGCGCAAACTGGTGTTGCGCTACATGGATGAGGCGCGGCGGCTGGAAGACCGGCGCGAGCAAAAGCTGCTGGATGAGTTGTCCCAGCGGTTGCCGCGTCAGGATCCTTATTGAGTGGTGCCTTCGAAAATATCGCAGCCTGCGGCAGCCCCTACATTGAACGCGTGCAAACCCGGTTCTGGAGCTGCCGCAGGTTCGGGCCGCGTTCGGACGATCTTTTGATCTTGCTCCAGCCCCAGCCAAGTGCTAAACCTTGTACACGTACGTTCACCAATGACAAGGAAGCCGTTAAATGCCAGTCGTTACAGAAGTCTCCCAAGATGGGCAAAAGCTGACGATATCGGTCAAGGGACGATTCGATTTCGCCAAGCATCAGGAATTTCGCGAGTCCTATGAGGACAAGAAACTCTCCGCAGTTGTCGTCGACTTGAAAGAAGCGACCTACCTCGACAGTTCGGCGCTGGGCATGTTGCTCTTGCTGCGTGATCACGCTGGTGGCGACAATTCCGATATTCGCGTCGTCAACAGCAGTACCGACGTGAAGAAGATCCTCGCCATCTCCAATTTCGACAAACTGTTCGACATCAGTTGAACGGCATGCAGTCGCCGTTCGAACTGCTGACGATCCTGATCGCCGAAGACAGCGCGGCTGATCGCATGCTGCTGTCGACCATCGTCCGTCGCCAGGGGCATGAGGTGCTAACGGCCGCCAACGGTGCTGAAGCCGTTGAAGCGTTTCGCCAGCAGCGACCGCAACTGGTGCTCATGGACGCGATGATGCCAGTGATGGACGGTTTCGAGGCGGCGCGGCAGATCAAGGTATTGGCCGGGGAAACCCTGGTGCCGATCATCTTCCTCACCTCGCTGACCGAAAGCGAAGCGCTGGCCCGCTGTCTGGAGGCCGGGGGCGACGATTTTCTGGCAAAACCCTACAACCAGGTGATCCTCGCCGCCAAGATCAAGGCGATGGATCGCTTGCGACGGTTGCAGGCCACGGTGTTGCAGCAGCGCGACCAGATCGCCAGGCACCACGAGTACCTGCTCAACGAGCAGCGCGTGGCCAAGGCCGTGTTCGACAAGGTGGCCCACTCCGGCTGTCTGAGTGCACCGAATATTCGCTACCTGCAATCGCCCTATGCGTTGTTCAACGGCGATCTGCTGCTGGCCGCGTTCACCCCGGCTGGCGACATGCATGTGCTGCTCGGCGATTTTACCGGTCACGGTTTGCCGGCCGCGGTCGGTGCCATGCCCCTGGCCGAAGTCTTCTATGGCATGACCGCCAAGGGTTACGGGCTGTCCGAAACCCTGCGCGAAATGAATGCCAAGCTCAAGCGCATCCTGCCGGTGGACATGTTCTGTTGTGCAACGCTGCTGTGCCTGAGTTTTCAGCGACGTTCGGTGGAGGTCTGGAACGGCGGGATGCCGGACGGTTATCTGCACAGCATCGCCAGCGGTGAGCGAACGCCGCTGATGGCTCGGCATTTGCCGCTCGGCGTGCTGAGCCCGCAATCCTTTGATGACCGCACCGAGGTGTTTCCGATGGCGGTCGGGGATCGGGTCTTCCTGTTGTCCGACGGGGTGATCGATACCTGCGATGCCAACGAACAGTTGTTTGGTGTGGAGCGATTGCAGCAGGTGTTTGCGGCCAATCGTCAGCCTGATGAGTTGTTCGAAGAGATCGAACAGGCGTTACGGGACTTTCGCGGCGAGGCCCGTGATGACGTGAGCATGGTCGAGGTCAGTCTGCTGGAGGCCGCACAACTGAGCCCGCCGGCGCTGGTGTATTCCGACAGTGGTCAGTCCTGCCCGCTGGACTGGTCAGTGAGTTTCGAATTTCGCGCCGCCACGCTCAAACGCTTCAATCCGCTGCCGTATCTTCTGCAATTGCTGCTTGAGGTCCACGGTCTGCGGGCTCAGAGCGGGGCGCTCTACAGTGTGTTGGCCGAACTGTATTCCAATGCCCTGGAGCATGGAGTGCTGGGGCTGGATTCGGCGCTCAAGCGCGATGCCTCGGGTTTTACCCGCTATTATCAACAACGCAATACACGCCTGGACGAGTTGCAGGACGGCTTCGTGCGGGTGCATTTGCAGGTGACACCCAAGGGCGAGGGCGGGTGCCTGACTATTCGGGTTGAAGACAGCGGCAAGGGTTTCGATGTTGCGCGAGTGATGGAGCTGCCCGTCGATGGTGTCCGTCTGTCGGGACGTGGCGTCAGTCTGATCCGTCAACTGGGCCACAATGCGAGTTGGTCCGACGATGGTCGAAGTGCCCGCGTGGAGTTTTTCTGGGAGGCTCTGGCATAATCCACGCATTCTTGATCAAGGAGTGAGCAAGTGGCTGACACACACCTGGACCGCGACATACTGAACGCGTTGCAAGAGGTCATGGAGGATGAGTATCCGACGTTGCTGGATACCTTTCTCGCCGATTCCGAAGAGCGTTTACGCATCTTGCGAAAGGCTGAAGATGCCGCGCAACTCATGAATGCTGCCCATAGTTTCAAGGGTAGCAGCAGCAACATGGGCGCCATTCGCCTGGCTGAGCTGTGCCATGAGCTAGAGCAACGCGCCAAGCAAAAAAACCTCGCTGGCATCGAAAAGCTGATCGAGGAAATTGACGGCGAATTCGCCATCGTCCGACCTCTCTATGAGGCGGAGCGTCAGCGTTCCCTCTCTGCCAATGAGACCGTCCGGCGCTTTTAGCGCCTGTCACTCAAACCTGGCGCGACCTTTGCACTAATCTCCGTCAACTGTAACTACGATCCCAGTGCAGCGGAGACCGTTCCATGCCCGTTACCCCCAATATGCTTCTTCAGGCCGCCGCGCAGGCCAAGACTCAAGCCGCTTCCGCCAATACACCGGCGCTGGTCGCTGAGCCTGGGGACAAGGCATCCAGCTTCGCTCAGGTCTACGCCAATCAAGCCCGGAACAAACCCTCTACGGTGGGTGATGGATCGGCCAAGCCGATACGCGATAAAGCGCCGGACAGCCCCGACAAAAAGGACGTCAGCAACGACAAGTCTGCCGCCCCGGAACCTGCGGTTGCCGATAGCGGCAAATCCTTGCCCGCCGATAAGCCGGCGCAGGCTGACGACAAGACTGCCAGCGATGATGCGTCGGAGGCTGCCGAAACGCCGGTAGTCGACACCGCACCGGTTGATCCAACCCTTGATCCTTCGTTACTGCCACCGTTACAGCCAGTGGTGGCAACCCCCGTTCAGGAAGCCCCGCCAGTGGTCGTCACCGTGCAGCCGCAGGTCGAAGCGCCTGTTGCTGTTGCTGTGGCAGTGACGGCGGCGCCAGTTGCTGCTGCAACGGCGCAAAGCGATTTCGATCCCGAAGCGGATCCTCTCGATGCGTTGCCGGCCGTGCGTATGGCCATGGAGCAGGGCGGCCATATTTCGGCTGCGAGTCAGGCTCAGCCCAAAGCGGCACCGACCTCTGCCCAGGCCCAGGCCGACGGCGAGCCGACCTCGGCGCAGAATTTCGCCACCGGCATGGCGAGCATGCTCGATGTTCAAGCCGACAAGGACAGCACCGGCCAGGGCGGCGACAAGGCTTTTGGTGGTCTTATCGATGACGGTCTCAAGGACCTGAAGTCCGCGAGCAGCGATACCCGGGTCGACGATTTCGCCAACCGTCTGGCGGCGCTGACCCAGGCGGCGACGCCGAAAACCGCCAACGCATTGCCGGTGAACCAACCGATCGCCATGCATCAGAGCGGCTGGACCGAAGAGGTAGTGAATCGGGTCATGTACCTGTCCAGTGCCAATCTCAAGGCCGCCGACATCCAGTTGCAACCGGCTGAACTGGGGCGGCTGGACATTCGGGTGAATATGGTTCCGGATCAGCAGACCCAAGTGACGTTCATGAGCGCCCATCCAAGTGTTCGCGAAGCGCTGGACGGGCAGATGCATCGCTTGCGTGACATGTTTGCGCAGCAGGGCATGGGCCAGGTTGACGTCAATGTGTCCGACCAGTCCCGTGGCTGGCAGGGCCAAGGGCAGGAACAGGCTCAGCAGGGCCAAAGCCAGGGGGGACGCACCAACGCCAGCGGTGGTCGTCTCGATTCCATGGACGAAGAGCTTGCGCCAACAGCTGCCGAAGTAGCGGCCAGCACCACCAGCGTGATTGGCTCCAGCGCCGTCGACTACTACGCCTGATAAAGCCCGACACCGATCCCTGTGTCCGATCGTTCCCACGCTCTGCGTGGGAATGCCTCAATGGACGCTCCGCGTCCGCTCTTGCAATGTGACGCGGAGCGTCACGGGCTGCATTCCCACGCAGAGCGTGGGAACGATCAAACAGTCCTTCCAGTTTTCCTTCAGACACTTCTGGCATAACACTTGCTCTTGCCTTGCCGTGCGACTGTGAAAACCCGAATAGTGACGGATTATTGGCATGGCGAAGAGCGAAGCAGCAGTAAAAGACCCCGCAACCAAAGGCAAACTCAAGCTGATCATTGTGATCGTGGTGGCCCTGCTGCTGGCGATCGGCTTGTCCGTGGGGGCGACCTGGTTCTTCATGCACAGCGCCCAGAGCAAGCCTGCCGCCGCGGCTGAAACCGCCCCGGTCGGCAAGCAGCCAGCGATTTTCGAGCCCATGGCGCCGGCCTTCGTGGCTAACTACAACCAGAACGGTCGTCAGCGCTACATGCAGGTGAGCATCACCATGCAGGGTCGCAATCAAGCCGATCTGGAAGCGCTCAAAGTTCACATGCCTGTCATCCGCAATAACCTGGTCATGCTGTTCTCCGGGCAAGACTTCGCCACCCTGGCGTCGCCGGTCGGCCAGGAAATGTTGCGTCAGAAAGCCACGGCCAGCGTCCAGGAAGTGGCGCAGAAAGAACTCGGCAAAGTGGTCATCGAACAGTTGCTTTTCACTAATTTCGTACTGCAGTAGGAACACGACATGGCCGTGCAGGACCTGCTGTCCCAGGATGAGATCGATGCGCTGTTGCATGGCGTCGACGATGGTCTGGTACAGACCGATACCGCTGCTGAACCCGGCAGTGTCAAAAGCTACGACCTGACCAGCCAGGATCGCATCGTCCGTGGACGCATGCCGACCCTGGAAATGATCAACGAGCGTTTCGCCCGTTACACCCGCATCAGCATGTTCAACATGCTGCGCCGCTCGGCGGATGTTGCCGTCGGTGGCGTGCAGGTGATGAAGTTCGGCGAATACGTGCACTCGCTGTACGTGCCGACCAGCCTCAACCTGGTCAAGATCAAACCGTTGCGCGGCACCGCGTTGTTCATCCTCGACGCCAAACTGGTGTTCAAACTGGTAGACAACTTCTTCGGCGGCGACGGCCGTCACGCGAAGATCGAAGGGCGTGAATTCACCCCCACGGAACTGCGTGTGGTGCGCATGGTGCTGGAGCAGGCATTCGTCGATTTGAAGGAAGCCTGGCAGGCGATCATGGAAGTGAACTTCGAGTACATCAACTCGGAAGTGAACCCGGCCATGGCCAACATCGTCGGTCCGAGCGAAGCCATTGTGGTGTCGACCTTCCACATCGAACTCGATGGCGGTGGCGGCGATCTGCACGTGACCATGCCGTACTCGATGATTGAGCCAGTGCGCGAAATGCTCGACGCCGGCTTCCAGTCGGACCTCGACGATCAGGACGAGCGCTGGGTCAATGCCTTGCGCCAGGACGTGCTGGACGTTGACGTACCGATCGGTGCCACAGTTGCCCGTCGCCAGTTGCGCCTGCGGGACATTTTGCACATGCAGCCGGGAGACATTATCCCGGTCGAGATGCCGGATGAGATGATCATGCGCGCCAACGGCGTGCCTGCGTTCAAGGTCAAGATGGGGTCGCACAAAGGCAACCTCGCGTTGCAAGTGATCGAGCCGATCGAGCGCCGCTGACCGGCGCTCCAAAACCCCCTGTGCTTTTAACTGAGGGCTCCTGATTGAATGGATGCCCGCCGAGGACAAATTGATGGCTAACGATATGAACACCCAGGACGACCAGGCGCTGGCCGATGAATGGGCTGCGGCCCTGGAAGAAACCGGCGACGCCGGGCAGGACGACATCGACGCCTTGCTGGCTGCCGACGCCGCCAGTTCGCCGTCCAACCGTCTGCCGATGGAAGAGTTCGGCAGCGTGCCGAAAAATAACGATCCGGTCACCCTCGACGGTCCGAACCTGGACGTGATTCTCGATATCCCGGTGTCGATTTCCATGGAAGTTGGCAGCACTGATATCAACATCCGTAACCTGTTGCAGCTTAACCAGGGGTCGGTGATCGAGCTCGATCGTCTGGCCGGTGAACCGCTGGACGTGCTGGTCAACGGCACGCTCATCGCTCACGGTGAAGTGGTGGTGGTCAACGAGAAGTTCGGCATCCGCCTGACCGACGTGATCAGCCCAAGCGAACGCATCAAGAAGCTGCGCTGAGTGAAAAAGGTTCTGGGGTTTGTGCTGGCGTTGCCGTTCAGCGTTATGGCTGCCGAGCCGGTGGCGACGGCTGCCAGCGCCGCTGCGCCCGCGGTCAGCAGCGGTGTGGCCGGGCAATTGACGCAGTTGGTGTTTGGTTTGCTGCTGGTGCTGGGGTTGATCTTCTTCCTCGCCTGGTTGCTGCGACGGGTCCAGCAGGCCGGACCGGCCGGCAAAGGGCAGGTGATCGAACTGATCGGTTCCCGCGCGCTGGGCCCGCGTGACCGTCTGATGCTGGTGCAGGTCGGCAACGAGCAGATTCTGCTTGGCTTGAGCCCCGGCACCATCACCGCGTTGCACGTGCTCAAGGAGCCGGTGCAAGTACCCAGCGGGACTGAAAAAGCGACCCCCGAGTTTGCCCAGCGCCTGATGGAACTGATGGGCAAGGATCATAAGGATAAGAAGTAATGGGTGCGCTACGCATCGTCTTGACGCTGGCCCTGATGCTGGCCGCGCCGTTGGCGTTCGCCGCCGATCCGTTGTCGATCCCGGCGATTACCCTGGGTACCAATGCCGACGGCGCTCAGGAGTATTCGGTCAGCCTGCAAATCCTGCTGATCATGACAGCGCTGAGTTTTATCCCGGCGTTCGTCATGCTGATGACCAGTTTCACCCGGATCATCATCGTCTTCTCGATCCTGCGTCAGGCCCTCGGCTTGCAACAAACGCCGTCGAACCAGATCCTCACGGGCATGGCGCTGTTCCTGACCCTGTTCATCATGGCGCCGGTATTCGACCGGGTTAATCAGGATGCCTTGCAGCCCTATCTGGCGGAGAAACTCACCGCTCAAGATGCCGTGGCCAAGGCTCAGGTGCCGATCAAGGATTTCATGCTCGCCCAGACTCGTAGCAGCGATCTGGAGTTGTTCATGCGCTTGTCCAAGCGCACTGATATCGCGTCGCCGGATCAGGCACCGCTGACGATTCTGGTTCCCGCGTTCGTCACCTCCGAGCTGAAGACCGCGTTCCAGATCGGTTTCATGATCTTCATTCCGTTCCTGATCATCGACCTGGTCGTGGCCAGTGTCCTGATGGCCATGGGCATGATGATGCTCTCGCCGCTGATCATTTCCCTGCCATTCAAGATCATGCTGTTCGTGCTGGTGGATGGCTGGGCGTTGATCATCGGTACGCTGGCGAGCAGCTTCGGCGGTGTATCGCCATGACGCCAGAAGTTGCGGTAGACATCTTCCGGGAAGCACTGTGGCTGACCACCATGATGGTTGCCGTGCTGGTGATTCCGAGTTTGCTCGTGGGTCTGTTGGTGGCGATGTTCCAGGCCGCTACGCAGATCAACGAACAGACCCTGAGCTTCCTGCCGCGCCTGCTGGTGATGCTGGTGACGCTGATTGTTGCCGGTCCGTGGCTGGTGCAGACCTTCATGGAATACATCCTGCAGTTGTACGGCAGTATTCCTCAGGTCATCGGCTAAACCATGTCGCTGCTCCAGCTGACCGATACCCAGATCAGTACCTGGGTCGCGACGTTCATGCTGCCGCTGTTTCGTATCGGTGCCTTGCTGATGGTCATGCCGGTTTTCGGCACGAGCCTGGTGCCCACGCGAGTGCGCCTTTACTTCGCCCTGGCGATTACGTTGGTCATCGCTCCCGGCCTGCCGCCGATGCCGCCGGTCAATGCGCTGGACTTGAGCGGGTTGCTGCTGATTGCCGAGCAGATCCTCGTCGGTGCAGTGTTGGGTTTCTCCTTGCAGCTGTTCTTCCAGGCCTTTGTGGTCGCAGGTCAGATCGTTTCCATTCAGATGGGCATGGGCTTCGCTTCGATGGTCGACCCTACCAACGGCGTCTCGGTGGCGGTGATCGGGCAGTTCTTCACCATGCTGGTGACGCTGTTGTTCCTGTCCATGAACGGCCATCTGGTGGTGTTCGAAGTCCTTACCGAAAGCTTCACTACGCTGCCGGTCGGTAGCGGGTTGATGGTCAATCATTTCTGGGAGCTGGCCGGCAAGCTCGGCTGGGTCCTCGGTGCCGCGCTGTTGCTGGTGTTGCCGGCGATCACTGCGTTGCTGGTGGTCAACATTGCCTTTGGCGTGATGACCCGGGCTGCGCCACAGCTGAACATCTTTTCTATAGGCTTCCCGCTGACGCTGGTGCTTGGGCTGTTCATCGTCTGGGTCGGACTGGCGGACATTATTAATCAGTATCAACCGCTGGCCTCCGAGGCCTTGCAGTTGTTACGCGAACTGGCACGGGCGCGCTGAGTCATGGCTGAGAGCGAAAGCGGTCAGGACAAAACAGAAGACCCCACGGAGAAGCGTAAAAAGGAATCTCGCGAGAAAGGCGAAATTGCGCGCTCCAAAGAGCTCAACACGCTGGCGATCATGTTGGCAGGTTCCGGTGCGCTGCTGATTTTCGGCGGGGCGCTGGCGCAAGACTTGATGGAATTGATGCGGCAGAGTTTCTCACTGTCGCGTGAAGTCATTCTCGATCAGCGCTCCATGAGCATTTACCTGTTGAATTCGGGGCTGACAGCCTTGCTGGCGATTCAGCCGATCATGATCACCCTGGTGCTGGCAGCGTTGATCGGGCCAATTTCCCTTGGTGGATGGCTATTCGCAGCGGGTTCCCTGGCGCCGAAATTCAGTCGGATGAACCCTGCCGCCGGCCTCAAGCGAATGTTTTCGTTCAAGGCGGTGGCGGAGCTGCTTAAGGCGTTTGCGAAGTTTTTGATCGTCCTGGCCGTGGCGCTGATGGTGTTGTCGTCAGACATTGATGACCTGATACGCATCGCCCACGAGCCGTTGGAGCTGGCCATCATTCACTGCTTGCAGGTGGTGGGCTGGAGTACGTTATGGATGTCCTGTGGGCTAATCATCATCGCTGCGGTGGACGTGCCGGTGCAGCTTTGGGAAAGCCACAAGAAACTGCTGATGACCAAGCAGGAAGTGCGTGACGAATACAAGGACTCGGAAGGTAAGCCGGAGGTCAAGCAACGGATCAAGCAGTTGCAGCGCGAAGTGTCCCAACGCCGGATGATGGCGGCGATCCCCGACGCTGATGTGGTGATCACCAACCCGACTCACTACGCCGTAGCGCTCAAGTACGATCCGGACAAGGGTGGGGCGCCGATGCTGATTGCCAAGGGCGGTGACTTCCTTGCCTTGAAGATCCGTGAAATCGCTGTGGCCAACGAAGTGCTCCTGCTTGAGTCGCCGGCACTGGCGCGTTCGATTTACTACTCAACCGAGCTTGACCAGGAAATTCCCGGCGGGCTCTACCTTGCCGTCGCCCAGGTGCTCGCTTACGTCTACCAGATCCGCCAGCACCGCGCCGGCAAGGGCAAACGCCCGGATCCGCTCAAGGACGACCTGCCGATCCCGCCGGATTTGCGGCGCGATTCCTGAAACCTGTAGCAGCTGTCGAGCCTGCGAGGCTGCGTCCGGCTGCGAAGCAGTCGTTAAATCCTGCGAGGACTTCGGTCGAGCGTGACCCCGGCTCGAACGCAGCCTCGCAGGCTCGACAGCTGCTACAAAAGCTCATTACACCCCTCTATTTCCCGCCTCGGCAAAAGTTGGAAGGCTTCTTGCAATAGCCGCTCTGCGCCTGCTTTCGGCGTCAAAAGTTTGCTTTAAAGGAACGGGGAAAACCGGTGGATCGCTCTCAGTTATTCAACACTGCACGCACAAACGTTGCCGACTTAAGTCGGGGCAATCTGGGTGTGCCGCTGTTGCTGCTGGTCATGCTGGCGATGATGATGTTGCCGATCCCGCCGTTCCTGCTGGACGTGTTCTTCACGTTCAACATTGCCTTGTCGATCGTGGTGTTGCTGGTCTGTGTTTACGCGTTGCGGCCGCTGGATTTCGCGGTGTTCCCGACCATTCTGCTGGTGGCGACTCTGTTGCGCCTGGCGCTGAACGTGGCCTCCACGCGGGTGGTGATGCTTCACGGTCAGGACGGTCACGCCTCCGCCGGTAAGGTGATCCAGGCGTTCGGTGAGGTGGTGATCGGCGGCAACTACGTGGTCGGTATCGTCGTCTTCGCGATTTTGATGATCATCAACTTCGTCGTGGTGACCAAGGGTGCCGGGCGGATTTCCGAGGTGAGTGCACGCTTCACCCTCGACGCGATGCCCGGTAAACAAATGGCCATCGACGCAGACTTGAACGCCGGCCTGATCGACCAGAACCAGGCCAAACTGCGCCGGATGGAAGTGGCCCAGGAAGCCGAGTTCTACGGTTCCATGGACGGTGCCAGCAAGTTCGTTCGCGGTGACGCCATTGCCGGCCTGCTGATTCTGTTCATCAACCTGATCGGCGGCATGGCGGTCGGTATCTTCCAGCACGGCATGACCTTCGGCGATGCCGGTCGGGTGTACGCCTTGTTGACCATCGGTGACGGTTTGGTGGCGCAATTGCCATCACTGCTTTTATCTACAGCTGCAGCGATCATGGTGACCCGTGCTTCCGGTTCGGAAGACATGGGCAAGCAGATCAATCGCCAGATGTTCGCCTCGCCCAAAGCGTTGGCCGTGGCGGCGGGTTTGATGGCGGTGATGGGCCTCGTGCCGGGCATGCCGCACTTTTCCTTTCTCAGCATGGCAGCCCTGGCGGCTGGCGGCGCGTACCTGTTCTGGAAGAAGCAGAACGTGGTCAAGGTTCAGGCCCTGCAAGAGGTCAAGCGTCAACAGGAGCTGCTGCCATCGCCGGCTCGCGCTCAGGAAACCAAGGAGCTTGGCTGGGATGACGTCACCCCGATCGACATGATCGGCCTGGAAGTCGGCTACCGGCTGATTCCGCTGGTGGACCGCAATCAGGGTGGTCAGTTGCTGGCGCGGATCAAGGGCGTGCGCAAGAAGCTGTCCCAGGACCTGGGCTTTCTGATGCCGACTGTGCATATCCGTGACAACCTCGACCTGGCGCCGAGCGCCTACCGCCTGACCCTGATGGGGGTGATCCTGGCCGAGGCGGAAATTTACCCGGACCGCGAACTGGCGATCAACCCGGGGCAGGTCTACGGTACGCTCAACGGCATTACCGCCAAAGATCCGGCTTTCGGTCTGGAGGCGGTCTGGATCGAAATCAGCCAGCGTGCCCAGGCGCAATCCCTCGGTTACACCGTGGTCGATGCCAGTACGGTAGTGGCAACCCACTTGAACCAGATTCTGTACAAGCACTCGAGCGAGTTGATCGGTCACGAAGAAGTGCAGCAACTCATGCAATTGTTGGCCAAAAGCTCACCAAAACTGGCCGAAGAGCTGGTGCCTGGTGTGGTGTCTCTGTCGCAGCTGCTCAAAGTATTGCAGGCATTGCTGGCCGAACAGGTGCCAGTACGGGACATTCGCAGCATTGCCGAAGCCATCGCAAACAATGCCAGCAAGAGTCAAGATACTGCCGCGCTGGTGGCCGCGGTGCGCGTCGGCGTATCTCGCGCAATCGTCCAAAGCATTGTAGGGACTGACTCCGAGCTACCAGTGATCACCCTGGAGCCAAGGTTGGAACAAATATTGCTCAATAGTCTTCAGAAGGCAGGACAAGGCTCGGAAGAGGGTGTTCTGCTGGAGCCAAGCATGGCTGAGAAACTGCAGCGCTCGTTGATCGATGCGGCGCAGCGTCAGGAAATGCAAGGTCAGCCGGTGATTCTGCTGGTAGCCGGTCCGGTTCGCGCGATGCTGTCGCGATTCGGCCGATTGGCAGTCCCGGGTTTGCATGTGTTGGCTTACCAGGAAATTCCTGACAACAAGCAAGTGACCATCGTTGCGACAGTAGGGCCCAACGGCTGAGGTAGTGGTTTATGCAAGTTAAGCGTTTTTTCGCCGCCGATATGCGTCAGGCCATGAAACTGGTTCGTGATGAGCTTGGCGCTGATGCCGCCATCATTGGCAACCGCCGGATCGCCGGTGGTGTCGAGCTGACGGCTGCCCTGGATTACAAGTTGTCGGCGCTGGCTCCGCGCGTTCCGAACATGGAACTCGAAGACGAGCTGCGCAAGACCCAATCGCGGATCGTCACCGCCCAGGCTGAACTGAGCCTGCGCAGCGACGGCGAGAGCGATAAGTCCACCAATCGCCAATTGTTCGCCGGCCTGCCACTGACCGCCGCCGAGCCGCTGATCGAACCGACCTACACCGAACCCCGTCGTCCTGCACCCGCTGCGGCACCTGCCTCCGGTGGCGTCGACCCACGGGCGTTCGACTCGATGCGTTTCGAACTCAACAGCTTGCGCGAACTGATGGAAGTGCAACTCGGCTCCCTGGCCTGGAATCAGCTGCAAGGCAGCCGTCCGGCCCAGGCCAATCTTTGGCGTCGCCTGCAACGCATCGGTCTGTCCGGCCCGTTGTCGCGTGATTTGCTGGCGTTGATTACCGATATTGAAGAACCTCGTCAGGCCTGGCGCATGTTGCTGGCACACCTGGCACGGATGATCGTCACACCGGAAGTCGAGCCTCTGGAAGAGGGCGGCGTGATTGCCATGGTCGGCCCTGCCGGCATGGGCAAGACCACCACCCTGGCCAAGCTCGCTGCCCGTTACGTGCTCAAGTACGGCGCACAGAATATCGCGCTGGTCAGCATGGACAGCTACCGTATTGGTGCTCAGGAACAACTCAAGACGTTGGGCCGGATCCTCAATGTGTCGGTGACGCATGTCGATCCGGGCCAATCGCTGGTGCAGGCGCTGGAGCCTTTGTTGCGCAAACGCGTGGTGCTGATCGATACCGCGGGCCTTCAGGCCAGCGATCCGGCACTGCGCATGCAGCTCGAAAGCCTGGCCGGTCGTGGCATCAAATCAAAAAATTATCTGGTTTTGGCAACCACCAGCCAGAAACAGGTTCTAACGGCCGCTTATCACAGTTACAAGCGTTGTGGGCTTGCTGGCTGCATCCTGACTAAACTGGATGAAACGGCAAGTCTGGGCGAGGTGTTGAGCCTGGCCATCAGTCATGAATTGCCGGTGGCCTACCTGACCGATGGCCCGCGGATTCCGGATGATTTGCATCTACCGCGTCGTCATCAGTTGGTCAGTCGCGCCGTAAGCGTGCAAATGCAAGAAGAACCCAGCGAAGAAGCCATGGCTGACATGTTCGCTGATATTTACCACAGCCCGACCAAGCAGGTCGGCTGAGGTATTAATGAACAGTTTTTGTACCTACATCGATGGTCTGCCATGCATTGTTCAGTTAGTGAGCGCGCAGCCAGTAATGTGGCCTCCGTCTAAGTAAGACAAGGTAAAGAAAATTCATGGGCAGCATGCATCCCGTACAGGTGATCGCGGTGACCGGCGGCAAAGGTGGCGTCGGGAAGACTAACGTGTCAGTGAACTTGTCCCTGGCTCTAGCTGAGCTCGGCCGGCGCGTCATGCTGCTGGACGCTGATCTGGGGCTGGCGAACGTCGACGTCCTGCTGGGACTGACACCCAAACGTACTTTGGCCGACGTGATCGAAGGCCGCTGCGAGCTGCGCGACGTACTGTTGCAGGGCCCCGGCGGCATCCGCATCGTCCCGGCCGCGTCCGGCACGCAGAGCATGGTTCATTTAAGCCCGGCCCAACACGCCGGCCTGATCCAGGCGTTCAGCGATATCGGCGACAACCTCGACGTGCTGGTGATCGACACCGCTGCGGGCATTGGTGACTCGGTCGTCAGTTTCGTTCGCGCAGCGCAAGAAGTCTTGCTGGTGGTCTGCGACGAACCGACCTCGATCACAGATGCCTACGCACTGATCAAACTGCTGAACCGCGATTACGGCATGAACCGCTTCCGCGTCCTGGCCAACATGGCCCAGAGCCCGCAGGAAGGTCGCAACCTGTTCGCCAAGTTGACCAAGGTCACGGATCGCTTCCTTGACGTCGCCTTACAATACGTCGGCGCGGTGCCTTACGACGAAAGTGTGCGCAAGGCTGTGCAGAAGCAGCGCGCCGTCTACGAAGCCTTCCCTCGGTCCAAGTGCTCACTGGCGTTCAAGGCCATTGCACAGAAGGTCGATACCTGGCCGCTGCCTGCCAACCCGCGTGGGCACCTGGAGTTTTTCGTCGAGCGTCTCGTGCAACAAACCGCAGGACCTGTGCTATGACAGCCAGTGGCTACAACCTCTACAAGAAGTCGGCACGTGACGCGCAGTACGAGCTGATCGAGCGTTACGCGCCACTGGTTAAACGCATTGCCTACCACTTGCTGGCGCGTCTGCCAGCCAGTGTTCAGGTGGAAGATCTGATCCAGGCCGGGATGATCGGCCTGCTTGAAGTGTCGACCAAATACGACGCCAGCAAAGGCGCGAGTTTCGAGACGTACGCGGGCATACGAATCCGTGGCGCGATGCTCGACGAAGTACGCAAGGGGGACTGGGCGCCACGTTCGGTCCACCGCAATACCCGGATGGTCAGCGACGCCATTCGCTCTATTGAAGCTAAAACCGGCCGTGACGCTAAAGATCACGAGGTTGCGGCCGAACTCCAATTGAGTCTCGACGATTATTACGGGATTTTGAACGACACCCTGGGCAGCCGGTTATTCAGTTTCGACGATCTGTTGCAGGACGGCGAACACGAAGGGCTGCACGAGGATGGCGCCAGTGCTCATCTCGAGCCGTCACGCGATCTGGAAGATGAACGCTTCCAGGCGGCGCTGGCGGACGCGATTGCCAATTTGCCGGAGCGTGAGCGACTGGTGTTGGCGCTGTACTACGACGAAGAGTTGAATCTCAAGGAAATCGGTGAGGTCCTGGGGGTCAGCGAATCTCGGGTCAGCCAGTTACACAGCCAGTGCGCGGCCCGTTTGCGGGGGCGTTTGGGGGAGTGGCGAGCGCGCTGAAGGCAGTGTGGGGACACTGCGAACGCGGCTGGTGGGGTGTTGATCCTTACCGGTCCCGATCTGTTGTGCTCCAGACAGTCATTGAGTGCTTTGCCGGATTGATTGAAATGGCGCGTCCAGGTCCTGGGCGCGTTTAAGACTGCTTGGAGGTCGAATTGGACAAGAACATGAAAATCCTCATCGTTGATGACTTCTCAACGATGCGGCGGATCATTAAAAACCTGTTGCGTGACCTTGGGTTCACCAACACGGTCGAGGCCGACGATGGCACTACAGCCATTCCGGTTCTCAACAGCGGCAGCATCGACTTTCTGGTAACAGACTGGAACATGCCTGGCATGACCGGTATCGACCTGCTGCGCCACGTGCGTGCCGATGAAAAGCTCAAGCACCTGCCGGTGCTGATGGTGACCGCTGAAGCCAAGCGCGAGCAGATCATCGAGGCAGCCCAGGCCGGTGTTAACGGCTATGTGGTCAAGCCCTTCACGGCTCAGGCGTTGAAAGACAAGATTGAAAAGATCTTCGAACGCATCGGTTGATGTGCGAAGCCACTGCGCCACGGGGGAGCTATGGAGCATAACGAGTCTTCACAGGGCGATTTCGAATCGACTCTGAAAAAACACGCGGTCGAACTGGTCGAAAGCCTTGAAAAAGGCAGGTTTGGCGACGCTGTGCAACTGATCCATGAGCTCAATCAGACCCGTGACCGTGGCCTGTATCAGGAAGTGGGAAAGCTCACTCGCGAACTGCATAGCGCGATCGTCAATTTCCAGATTGACCCGCACATGCCGCAAGCCGAGGAAGTCTCGCAGATCACGGATGCCACCGAGCGTCTGGGTTATGTAGTCAAGCTGACCGAGGCTGCCGCCAACCGCACCATGGACTTGGTGGAAAACGCCACGCCGCTGGTCAATGGCCTGAGCAACGAAGCCCAGGCCTTGAGCACCGACTGGGGACGGTTCATGCGTCGCGAAGTCGGGGCTGAAGAGTTCCGCGAGCTGGCCCGGCGAGTCGACGGTTTCCTGACACGCAGCAGCGAAGACAATCGCGTTGTGTCGAGCAACCTCAACGACATCCTGCTCGCTCAGGATTACCAGGACCTCACCGGTCAGGTGATCAAGCGTGTGACCCAATTGGTCACCGAAGTTGAAAGCAACCTGCTCAAGCTCGTGCTTATGGCCAGTCAGGTGGACCGCTTTGCGGGCATCGAACATGACCGTGAAGCGATGCTTGCAGAAAAAGATCCGCAAAAACATCTCTCTCAGGGTGAAGGTCCGCAGATTCATGCCGATAAAAGAGAAGACGTTGTGTCCGGTCAGGACGATGTGGACGATTTGCTATCCAGTCTTGGATTTTAGGTTTTTAGGTTTTTAGACCTTTAGGAGCACCCCCTTAATGAGCTTCGGCGCCGATGAAGAGATCCTTCAGGATTTCCTGGTTGAGGCCGGCGAGATTCTAGAGCAACTGTCCGAACAGCTGGTCGAGCTTGAAAGCCGACCTGATGATGCGGACTTGCTCAATGCAATTTTTCGCGGTTTTCACACTGTAAAAGGAGGCGCCGGCTTCCTCCAGCTCAACGAGCTGGTGGAGTGCTGTCACATCGCCGAGAACGTGTTCGACATCCTGCGCAAGGGTGAACGTCGCGTCGACTCGGAACTGATGGACGTGGTTCTCGAAGCGCTGGATGCGGTGAACGGCATGTTTACCGAAGTCCGCGAGCGCAGCCCGATTACGGCTGCCACGCCAGAATTGCTTGCGGCACTGGCCCGTCTGGCCGAGCCGCAAACCGCCGATGAAACGGCACCGGTCGCCGAGGTGGTGGAAGAACCTGCCGCTGAAGAATCGGGCGACATCACGGATAACGAATTTGAACAACTGCTGGACTCGCTGAACGCCGTCAAGGCTCAGGCAGAAGCCCCGGCAGCTGTGCCAGCGCCGAGCAGCAATGCGGCGGGCAGCGACGAAATCACCGATGCCGAGTTCGAGTCGTTGCTCGATCAACTGCACGGTAAAGGCCAGTTCGCCGTCGATGCGGTAGCCCCGGCGCCAGCCGCACCGGCTGCCCCGAAAGCGGCAGGCGACAGCTCCGATATTACCGACGACGAGTTCGAAGCACTGCTCGATCAGCTGCACGGCAAGGGCAACTTTGCTGTTGATGCGCTGGAGTCGGCGATTGCCGCCGTACCAGCCCCGGCTGCGCCAACCGCTAAAGCGGCCGGCGGCGATCTGATCTCCGATCACGAGTTCGAATCACTGCTCGACGAATTGCACGGCAAAGGCAAGTTCACCGAGGTTGGCACTGGCGCAGTGGTTTCTGCTCCTGTCGCCAAGGCGCCAGCACCGGCTGCGAAACCCGTAGCCAAAGCGCCCGAGCCTAAAGCCGAAGCGCCGAAGCCTGCCGCTGCTGCTGCACCGGCTCCGGCCCGTGCCCCGGCTGCGCCGCCACCGGAAAAACCGGCCAGCGAAGCCGAGACCACCGTGCGGGTCGATACCGCGCGTCTCGACGAAATCATGAACATGGTTGGCGAGTTGGTACTGGTGCGTAACCGCTTGGTCCGTCTGGGCCTCAACAGCGGCGACGAAGCCATGTCCAAGGCTGTGTCGAACCTCGACGTGGTCACGGCCGACCTGCAAACCGCGGTCATGAAGACCCGGATGCAACCGATCAAGAAGGTCTTCGGACGTTTCCCGCGTCTGGTTCGCGACCTGGCTCGCCAGCTCAAGAAAGAGATCAACCTGGAACTGGTCGGCGAAGAAACCGACCTCGACAAGAACCTCGTCGAGGCCCTGGCCGACCCGCTGGTCCACTTGGTGCGCAACTCGGTCGACCACGGTATTGAAGAGCCGGCCGAGCGTGAAGCGATGGGCAAGCCTCGCAGCGGCAAGGTGATCCTGTCCGCTGAACAGGAAGGCGACCACATCCTGCTGTCGATCTCCGATGACGGCAAGGGCATGGACGCTGATGTTCTGCGCGGCATTGCCGTGAAGAAAGGCTTGATGGACAAGGATGCCGCGGATCGCCTCAGCGAATCCGATTGCTTCAACCTGATCTTCGCGCCGGGTTTCTCGACCAAGACCGAAATTTCCGATGTCTCCGGACGCGGCGTGGGCATGGACGTGGTGAAAACCAAAATCGCCCAGCTCAACGGCACCATCAATATCTATTCGACCAAGGGCAAGGGCTCGAAGATCGTCATCAAGGTCCCGTTGACCCTGGCGATCATGCCGACGCTGATGGTCATGCTGGGCAACCAGGCGTTTGCGTTCCCGCTGGTGAACGTCAACGAAATTTTCCACCTCGACCTGTCGACCACCAACGTGGTGGACGGCCAGGAAGTGGTGATCGTGCGGGACAAGGCGCTGCCATTGTTCTACCTCAAACGCTGGCTGGTCAGCTCCGCCGCTCATGAAGAGCAGCGCGAAGGCCACGTGGTGATCCTTTCGGTGGGCACTCAGCGGATCGGCTTCGTCGTCGATCAACTGGTGGGCCAGGAAGAAGTGGTCATCAAGCCATTGGGCAAAATGCTCCAGGGAACCCCGGGCATGTCCGGCGCCACCATCACCGGTGACGGCCGCATTGCGCTGATTCTCGATGTTCCGAGCATGCTCAAGCGTTACGCCGCACGGCGTATTTGATTCTGGTGGAGCGGGGCGACTGAGCCTCGCTCCGTCTAACGGAGTGTTTATGGCAGTTAAAGTCCTGGTGGTGGACGATTCGGGGTTTTTCCGCCGCCGCGTCTCGGAAATTCTTTCAGCGGATCCGAATATCCAGGTCGTCGGCACGGCGACCAACGGAAAAGAGGCGATTGATCAGGCGCTGGCCCTCAAGCCAGACGTGATCACCATGGACTACGAGATGCCGATGATGGATGGCATCACGGCGGTGCGGCACATCATGCAGCGCTGCCCGACTCCGGTGTTGATGTTCTCCTCGCTGACCCACGAAGGCGCTCGGGTAACCCTCGACGCGCTGGACGCTGGCGCGGTGGATTTCCTGCCGAAGAATTTCGAAGACATCTCCCGTAACCCGGAGAAGGTCAAGCAACTGCTGTGCGAGAAGATTCTCAGCATTTCGCGCAGTAACCGTCGCGCCAACACCTACAGCGCTCCGGCACCTGTCGCCGCACCCGCCCCGACGCCTGCACCTTCAAGCGTCAGCAGCTACGGCAGCAGCGCGCCTGCGCGTCCGGCTCCGGCTCCGATTCCGGCGCGCACGCACGCGCCAGCCTCGTCGTCGCCAACGCCGAAACGCAAAGCCTACAAACTGGTCGCCATCGGTACGTCCACTGGCGGCCCGGTTGCCTTGCAGCGGGTTCTGACCCAATTGCCGGCCAACTTCCCCGCACCGATCGTATTGATCCAGCACATGCCGGCCGCCTTCACCAAGGCCTTCGCCGAACGTCTGGACAAGCTTTGCCGCATCAGCGTCAAGGAAGCCGAGGATGGCGACATCCTGCGTCCGGGCTTGGCGTTGCTGGCGCCGGGTGGCAAGCAAATGATGATCGACGGCCGTGGCGCGGTGAAAATCCTCCCGGGCGACGAACGTCTGAACTACAAGCCGTGCGTGGACATCACCTTCGGTTCCGCGGCCAAGTCCTACGGTGACAAAGTTCTGGCGGTCGTGCTGACCGGCATGGGCGCCGATGGTCGCGAAGGCGCGCGTCTGCTCAAGCAGGGCGGCAGTGCAATCTGGGCTCAGGATGAAGCCAGCTGCGTGATCTACGGCATGCCGATGGCCATCGTCAAAGCCGAACTCGCTGACGCGGTGTACGGTCTGGACGATATTGGCAAGCATCTGGTCGAGGCTTGTATCTGATGGATGTTTTAAGCCTCATCGGGATCATCATGGCGTTCGTCGCCATCATTGGCGGCAACTACCTTGAAGGCGGCCACCTCGGCGCCCTGGCCAACGGCCCGGCGGCGTTGATCGTTATCGGCGGAACCGTCGGTGCGGCGCTGCTGCAGTCACCGATGAGCGCCTTCAAGCGCGCCATGCAGATTCTGGCCTGGATCCTGTTCCCTCCACGCATCGACCTCGCCGGTGGCGTCGATCGCGTCGTCAACTGGAGCCTGACCGCACGCAAGGAAGGTCTGCTCGGTCTGGAAGGGGTGGCCGACGCTGAACCGGATAACTACTCGCGCAAAGGCCTGCAACTGCTGGTGGACGGTGCCGAGCCGGAAGCGATTCGCAGCATCCTGGAAGTGGATTTCTACACTCAGGAAAGCCGCGACATCGAAGCCGCCAAAGTCTTCGAAAGCATGGGCGGCTACGCGCCGACCATCGGCATCATCGGTGCGGTGATGGGGCTGATCCATGTGATGGGCAACCTGGCCGATCCATCGCAACTGGGTAGCGGCATTGCCGTAGCCTTTGTCGCGACCATCTACGGCGTGGCCAGTGCCAACCTGGTGCTGCTGCCGATTGCCGCCAAACTCAAGTCCGTCGCTATGCGGCAGTCGCGTTATCGCGAAATGTTGTTGGAAGGCATCCTGTCGATCGCCGAAGGTGAAAACCCTCGCTCTATTGAGTTGAAGCTTCAGGGCTTCATGGATTGATGGGAGACATGGACCATGGCACGTCGTCGCCAACCTGAAGAACATGTAAACCATGAACGTTGGCTGGTTTCCTACGCCGACTTCATTACGTTGCTGTTCGCTTTCTTCGTCGTGATGTACTCGATCTCTTCGATCAACGAAGGCAAGTACAAGGTTATTTCCGAAGCGCTGATCGGGGTGTTTACCGACTCCGATCGCGCCCTCAAGCCGATCCCGATCGGCGACGAGCGACCGAAGACCGTGACCCCGGCCAAGCCGCTGGTTAAAGACGCCGAGCAGGTCGACGCCGGTATCGCGGGTGCCAGCGATCCGCTCAAAAGCATCGCCGACGACATCAGCGCGGCGTTCGGCGACTTGATCAGCTCCAACCAGATGACCATTCGCGGCAACGAACTGTGGGTCGAGATCGAACTCAATTCCAGCCTGTTGTTCGGCAGCGGCGACGCCATGCCCAGCGACATCGCGTTCAACATCATCGACAAGGTTGCGGCGATTCTGAAGCCGTTCGACAACCCGATTCACGTCGAAGGCTTCACTGACGATCAACCGATCCGCACCGCGCAATACCCGACCAACTGGGAGCTGTCCTCGGCCCGGTCGGCGAGCATCGTGCGCATGCTGGCAATGCAGGGTGTGAACCCCGGTCGTCTGGCGTCGGTGGGTTACGGCGAGTTCCAGCCAGTGGCCAACAACGCGACTGCCGAAGGCCGGGCGCGTAACCGTCGCGTGGTGCTGGTGGTGTCGCGAAATCTCGATGTACGCCGCAGCCTCACCGGTACCGGAACCGCCAATGCGAAACCGGATGCCGCGTTGAAGCGTGCTGGCACACAAACTGCACCGACCCCGGTCAAGTCGCCGGGACGAGAGAGTGCCGTCAATTCTCCGTCACCCGCATTAATACGTTGAGCTTTTCCTCGGTCGACCATTTCGACCGGGAGGAACAATCCGAATGAGAGTCTGGGCAGTCGCCAATCAAAAGGGTGGTGTTGGTAAAACCACTTCCTCTATCGCTTTAGCCGGTTTACTGGCTGAGGCGGGCAAGCGCGTGGTTGTGGTCGATCTCGACCCTCACGGCTCCATGACCAGCTACTTCGGTTACGACCCCGACAGCCTGGAACACAGCAGCTACGACCTGTTCCTGCACAAGGGCAGTGTTCCGCAAGACCTGCCCGGTCAGTTGCTGTTGCCCACCAGCCACGAGAGTATTTCCCTGTTGCCATCGAGCACCGCACTCGCGACCCTCGAGCGCCAGTCGCCGGGTCAGAGTGGCCTGGGCCTGGTGATTGCCAAGAGCCTGGCGCAACTTTGGCAGGACTTCGATTACGCCGTGATCGACAGCCCGCCGTTGCTCGGCGTACTGATGGTCAATGCCTTGGCGGCGAGCCAGCAACTGGTGATTCCGGTGCAGACCGAACACCTGGCGGTCAAAGGCCTGGAGCGCATGGTCAATACCCTGGCGATGATCAACCGTTCGCGTAAACAGGCGCTGCCGTTCAGCATCGTGCCGACCCTGTTCGACCGCCGCACGCAGGCGTCCCTCGGCACGCTGCGGGTGTTGCGCGACAAATACCCGGAAGAAATCTGGCAGGGCTACATCCCGGTCGATACCCGCTTGCGTGATGCCAGCCGGGCAGGGGTGACGCCTTCGCAGTTCGACGGCAAGAGCCGTGGGGTGCTGGCTTATCGCGCGTTGCTCAAGCATTTGCTGGCCGCACAACTTGTCCCGGCGGTGGCCTGACATGAATCGGCCGGTCAAGATCACCTCGCGTCCGCAAATGGCGCTGCAGTCCTATCTGGACAGCTTGCTGATGGAGGCGACTGAAGAGTTGCCGCCGGAAATCGAAGCGCTGGTTGAAATCGTTGAGGTTGTTGAAGCGGTCGAAGTTGAAGCTGCGCTGGACGAGTTCCAGGCTGCTGTGCTCGAAGAGCAGGCCCGTGATGCGCAGAAACCCGCCATGGTTGCCGCGCCGGTAGCAGCGCCCGTGGCGAAAGCACCGGTAGCCGTGATCGAAGCACCAGCGCCGGTTCTTGCTCCGGTCTCGACCATCGCCCCCCTGCTGCAAGCCTTGGTGCCGCCGGTGGTCGAAGTCCACCTGCCACCGAGCAACACGCCACCACCAGTGGAAACCGATGGTCGTCCGTCCTGGGCCGCCGAACCGTTCGAATGCCTGTTGTTCGATGTTGCCGGGTTGACCCTGGCGGTGCCGCTGGTGTGCCTGGGCTCGATTTATTCTTTGGCCGGTCACGAGCTGACACCGCTGTTCGGTCAGCCGGAATGGTTCCTCGGGATCCTGCCGAGCCAGGCCGGCAACCTGAAAGTATTGGACACCGCGCGTTGGGTCATGCCGGACCGCTACCGCGACGATTTCCGTCAGGGCCTGCAATACGTTATTTCGGTTCAGGGCTACGAATGGGGGCTGGCGGTGCATCAGGTCAGCCGCTCGTTGCGCCTGGACCCGAACGAAATCAAATGGAGAAGTCATCGAGGTCAGCGGCCATGGCTCGCTGGCACGGTGATAGAGCACATGTGTGCGCTGCTGGACGTTTCCGCCCTGGCCGAGTTGATCGCCAGCGGCGGGGCAAAGCACATGGGCGGCATCAAGCCGCTACACAAACCGACATAGCTGCCGACATAACAAGTATGCGACGGCATTGTTGAATGCCGCCAACAGAACACACACCGCCAGAAGCGGTTTTTCGAGGGGTCAGGGTATGAGTAATCAAGCGACGAATGCAAAAGGTTCTGAAGATCCGATCCTGCAATGGGTAACCTTCAAACTGGACAATGAAACCTACGGCATCAACGTGATGCGCGTTCAGGAAGTCCTGCGTTACACCGAGATCGCCCCGGTCCCGGGTGCCCCGAGCTACGTGCTGGGCATCATCAACCTGCGCGGTAACGTGGTCACCGTGATCGACACCCGTCAGCGCTTCGGCCTGATGAATGCCGAGATCAGCGACAACACCCGTATCGTCATCATCGAAGCCGACAAGCAAGTGGTCGGGATCATGGTCGACAGCGTGGCCGAAGTGGTTTACCTGCGTCAGTCGGAAATCGAAACCGCGCCGAACGTCGGTAACGAAGAATCCGCCAAGTTCATTCAAGGCGTGTGCAACAAGAACAACGAACTGCTGATCCTGGTCGAGCTGGACAAGATGATGAGCGAAGAAGAATGGTCGGACCTGGAGAACATCTGATTGATTCTTGAGGTAGCGGTCATTGTCCTGTTCCTCTTTTGGGCAGGCACGCTGGCGATGTTTCTGGCGTACATACGAGGCCAACGACTGATCGCCGCGCAACAGGCCCAGGGCGATGCGCTGCGCGATCAGCGCATCAAGGACCTGGGCAAGCGCGTCGACGACTATCAGAACGGCAACGTGCGCATGGGTGAAGACCTGCACGAACTGCGCGCGGTGGTTGGCCCGTTGCCGGACAAACTGGCTCAGCTGGAACAGCGCGATCCGTCGAGCCTGTCGTTTGCACAGGCGGCAAAACTGGTCGGTATGGGCGCGAGCGTCGATGAACTGACTCAGTCTTGTGGCTTGACCCAGGCTGAGGCGGAGTTGATGAGCAAGTTGCACAAGAACTGACGCCTACCCAAGATCGTTCCCACGCTCTGCGTGGGAACGCCTCTTGGGACGCTCCGCGTTCCGCTGTTGAATGTGACGCGGAGCGTCACGGGCTGCATTCCCACGCGGAGCGTGGGAACGATCAGTAGTGGTCGCCGCGCTCGGTGATGTCCTTCTCGACCATCGGCGCATCCGGATCTTGCCCTTTGGGGAACTTGCCCTTCAAATTCCACGCAAACGCAATAATCTCGGCAATCGTGCGATACAACTCCTCCGGAATACTCTCCCCCAATTCCATCCGCGCCAGCAGCTTCACCAGCTCGGCGTTTTCGTAGATGGGCACTTCATAATCGCGGGCAATCTTCAGAATGGCTTCGGCCAGTGCTTCGTCACCTTTGGCCGTGAGGGTAGGGGCGTGGGTGCCGTCGTACTTGAGCGCGATGGCCTGGCGCGGGGTGTTGGGGTTTTTCATGCGGTTTCGTCGACCCAGCGTTGTTCGAGACGGGTTTGAGGGCCTTGTGGCGGTGTGCCGAGATGGCAATCGAGATCGCCGACATTCAGGCCGGACGCCAGCAGCCGCTGGCGCAGTTCGGCCAGGTTACTTTCGATCAGGCTGGCGGTGTACGGGCGTTCGGCCCACAGCTGGCTGGACAGGCTGCCTTTGATCAGTTGTGCCTGAATCTGCAATGGGCCCAAAGGCTCCATGTCGAACGCCAGGTCCACTCGCCACAACTGTTGTTTGGGTTCGCGCTCGTCGCGGCGTTCGTTTTGCTGTTCTTTCTCGGGCGCTTCTTCGCGCTGGAACTTGACCTGCAACGGCACGATGTCCTGCAGATTGCGCATCGGAATTTCCAGTTGCCAGGTGCTCATCAACCGGCCGTCGTCAGTGACGCCGGTCTGTTCCAGGCTCGACAGTTGATGACTTTGCAGGCGCGAAACAGCCGCTGCTGCCAAACGCAACAAGTGCTCGAGATCGCCTTCGCCGTCCATGCTCTTTAGCAGGCGCTCGGGCAGCGGGAAGCTGGTTGGCTGCGGTTTGGCGCTGACCTGACCGAGCATGCCGAGGGCGCTGCGCACGAAGTTCGGCATGGCCTGGGCCAGTGTGTTGGCGGCAATGATCGCGTTGAGATTGGTGTTGGCCGGCAGGCCTGGCGTCAATTGTGCGATCAGCTTGAGCAGATCGCCTTTCATGTCCGGGGCCAGAGTCGGGTTCTGACCGATGAGCAGTTTGGCTTCAAGGAACAGGCCGCTATTGGCCAGTGCCTGGGCCAGTCCCTTTGGCGTGCTGAGTTGTTGAACATCGGGCAGGCCGGCGAGCAACTTGTCGACGGCAGCACGCAGCTCACTGGAGGTCTGATTCGAGGACGGCAGGTTTTGCAGGAGCTTGAGCAGGCCATCCAACGAGCCCTGGCGACTCTGTTGACTGACCAGTTGTTGGGTCACTGCCAATTGCTCCTGGCGGCTGCTCAATGGCACGAACTTCAGCGTCTGGGTGTCCTGCACCAGGGCGCTCAGCAAGGTGCCGATGCGCAGCGGCGTCGGGCTGTCGATGCTCAGGGTGCTGCCGCTCAACGCGGTATTGAGCAAGCTCACCATCGAGCGAAACACCGTCGGCTGGCCCGGCACCTGCGGCAACACCTGAGAGGTCAGCACTTTGCCTTGCAGCAGCGTGCCGACCGGCAGTTGCGCCGTGTCGATACGGGTGAGGGTGGCAACGCTGGAGGCGATGGCCTGTTGCACGGTGACGGCCAGATTACCCGCCGACGGCTGGGTGATCGCCAGGCTGGTGCCCTGAGGCAGCGGTTGGCTGCTGGTGGCCTGGACCGTGGTCTGACGGCCGCTGTCGAGGGTGACCTTGAGCAACAGTTGAAAGGTCTGATCCGCCTGCTTGAGCGACAGCACTTCGGCCTTGGCGGTCTGGCCCGCAGTGATCAGGCCCTCCATCGGCGTCAGCAACTTCAGCAGGTCGCCACTCACCACCAGCGGCCGCGAAGTCGCGGGGGTGGTCTGCGGTAGCGGGAGGATGTTCATTTCGCCTGTCATACGCGGTCACAACCTGAGGAAATTGCCCTCTTTAGAGTAGGGCATGGCATGTATAATGCCGCCCCGTTGTATCCGGGGCGCTGAAAACATTTCAAATACTTGATCCAGCTCCTTAGAACGGGCCGCCAATGCATTTATCCTGCATATCTTTAACGGCCGCTCCACTGCCGACTTGAACCCAAAAGGCCCGTGATCTCTTGACCAGTCCTGTCCTGCAAACCGTTGCCCTCGCCTGTGAGCGAGACCTTCGGCTGCTCTTCGAAAATCTCGAATTGAGACTGGCCAGTGGCGAAATGTTGCAAATCAGCGGCCCCAACGGCAGTGGCAAAACCAGCCTTTTACGTCTGCTTTGCGGTCTGATGCAGCCGACTGCCGGTCAGGTGCTGCTCAATGGCCAGCCACTGAACGAGCAACGCTTTGAGCTGGCGCGCAACCTGCTGTGGATCGGCCATGCCGCCGGGATCAAGGATCTGCTGACGCCGGAAGAGAACTTGAGCTGGCTTTGCGCCCTGCATCAACCGGCCTCCCATGAGGCGATCTGGCAGGCGCTGACGGCTGTCGGACTGCGCGGTTTCGAGGATGTTCCTTGCCACACGTTGTCTGCCGGGCAGCAACGCCGGGTCGCGTTGGCGCGGTTGTACCTGGAAAGCCCGCCGCTATGGATCCTCGATGAGCCGTTCACCGCGCTCGACAAACAAGGCGTGGCGCAACTCGAAGAACACCTGGCCGCA
Source organism: Pseudomonas sp. Irchel s3h14 (assembly GCF_900187425.1). Lineage (GTDB taxonomy): Bacteria > Pseudomonadota > Gammaproteobacteria > Pseudomonadales > Pseudomonadaceae > Aquipseudomonas. Next base: position 33,882 of record NZ_FYDJ01000003.1, on the reverse strand, counting down.
CACTGCGAGCGCGGTGGCATGGTGGTCCTGACCACTCACCACACGCTGACCCGGATGCCAGCCGGCTATCGCGACATTGATCTGGGGAATTGGGCCGTATGAGTGTTTTCGGCCTGTTGGTCGCCCGTGAAGCCCGATTGTTGTTCCGCCGTCCGGCGGAGTTGGCCAATCCGCTCGTATTCTTCGCGATTGTCGTTTCCCTGTTCCCGTTGGCGGTCGGACCCGAGTCTCAATTGTTGCAAACCTTGTCTCCGGGACTGGTCTGGGTAGCGGCCCTTTTATCGGTTTTGCTCTCGCTGGACGGGCTTTTCCGCAGTGATTTCGAAGACGGATCGCTTGAACAGTGGGTCCTTTCGTCGCACCCCCTGCCTCTTCTGGTTTTGGCCAAGGTACTGGCACACTGGTCCTTCTCTGGCCTGGCATTGGTTTTGCTCGCTCCATTGCTGGCCTTGATGCTCGGTTTGCCAACCGCCTGTCTGCCGGTGTTGCTGCTTTCGTTGTTGCTGGGTACACCGGTGCTGAGCCTGCTCGGTGCGGTGGGCGCAGCCCTGACGGTGGGATTGAAGCGTGGCGGCCTGTTGTTGGCGCTGCTGATCCTGCCGTTGTACATCCCGGTGTTGATTCTCGGCAGTGGCGCCTTGCAGGCGGCATTGCAGGGCATGCCGGCGACCGGTTATCTCCTGTGGCTTGGTAGCCTGACCGCCCTGGCGATAACCCTGACACCTTTTGCAATAGCTGCTGGCCTGAAGATCAGCGTCGGCGAATAATGAGGTCTGATCAAATTTTGATCAGTAAAGACCCTGCGCTGCTCGTGATGGCGAGCAGCAACCGTGATGGAAACAGTAATGAACTGGACTTGGTTTCATAAGCTCGGCTCGCCCAAATGGTTTTACGGCATCAGCGGCAAACTGCTGCCGTGGCTGAGTGTCGCGGCGTTGCTACTGATCAGCGTTGGTGTAGTGTGGGGCCTGGCCTTCGCGCCGCCGGACTACCAGCAGGGCAACAGCTTTCGCATCATTTATATCCACGTTCCGGCCGCCCTGCTGGCCCAGTCCATCTACGTGATGCTGGCCGTGTGCGGCATCGTCGGGCTGGTGTGGAAGATGAAGCTGGCCGACGTCGCCCTGCAATGCGCGGCGCCCATCGGTGCCTGGATGACCGCCGTGGCGCTGGTCACCGGCGCGATCTGGGGCAAACCGACGTGGGGTTCGTGGTGGGTCTGGGATGCACGACTTACGTCCATGCTTATTCTGCTGTTTCTGTACTTCGGTCTTATTGCGCTGGGCAATGCGATCAGCAATCGTGACAGTGCCGCCAAGGCCTGCGCGGTATTGGCGATTGTCGGCGTGATCAACATCCCGATCATCAAATACTCGGTGGAGTGGTGGAACACCCTGCACCAGGGCGCGACGTTCACCCTCACCGAAAAACCGGCAATGCCCGCCGAGATGTGGCTGCCACTGCTGCTGACGGTGCTGGGTTTCTACTGTTTCTTCGGCGCGGTGTTGCTGCTGCGCATGCGTCTTGAAGTGCTCAAGCGCGAAGCCCGCGCCAGTTGGGTCAAGGCCGAAGTGCAGAACAGTCTGGAGGCCGCTCGATGAGTTTTGCTTCATTCGGCGACTTCCTCGCCATGGGCCATCACGGCCTGTATGTCTGGTCAGCCTATGGCATTAGCCTGGCGGTGCTGGCCCTCAACGTGGCGGCGCCGATCCTGGCCCGCAAGCGGTATCTGCAACAAGAGGCGCGTCGTCTGCGCCGGGAGAACGGCAAGTGAATCCGCTGCGCAAAAAGCGTCTTATCATCATTCTCGCGATCCTGGTCGGTGTCGGCGCTGCCGTCGGCCTGGCCCTGAGCGCCCTGCAGCAGAACATCAATCTGTTTTACACCCCGACCCAGATCGCCAACGGCGAAGCCCCGCAAGACACGCGGATCCGCGCTGGCGGCATGGTCGAGAAAGGTTCGCTGCAACGCTCCGGCGATTCGCTGGACGTGAAATTCATCGTCACTGACTTCAAAAAATCCGTGACCATCAGCTACCGCGGCATCCTCCCGGACCTGTTCCGCGAAGGGCAGGGCATCGTTGCCCTGGGCAAGCTCAACGCCGACGGCGTGGTGGTGGCCGACGAAGTGCTGGCCAAGCACGACGAGAAGTACATGCCGCCAGAAGTGACCAAGGCTTTGAAAGACAGTGGTCAATCTGCTCCAACGCCCGCGAAGGAGGGTTGATCGATGACGTCCGGACTCTATATTCCTGAACTCGGCCACCTGGCCATGATTCTGGCGCTGTGTTTTGCGCTGGTTCAGGCCGTGGTGCCGTTGTTCGGTGCCTGGCGCGGTGACCGCTTGTGGATGAGCCTCGCTCAACCAGCGGCTTGGGGGCAATTCGCGTTTCTGCTGTTCTCCTTCGGTTGCCTGACTTACGCCTTCATGGCCGACGATTTCTCCGTCGCCTACGTTGCCAGCAACTCCAACAGCGCGTTGCCGTGGTACTACAAGTTCAGCGCGGTGTGGGGCGCTCACGAAGGGTCATTGCTGCTGTGGGCGTTGATTCTCGGCGGCTGGACCTTCGCGGTGTCGGTATTCTCCCGGCAGTTGCCGCAAGTGATGCTGGCTCGCGTGCTGGCGGTGATGGGCATGATCAGCACGGGTTTCCTGCTGTTCCTGATCCTCACGTCCAACCCGTTTGCACGGATCCTGCCGCAGATTCCTGCGGACGGTCGTGATCTCAACCCACTGTTGCAAGACATCGGCCTGATCGTTCATCCGCCGATGCTGTACATGGGCTATGTCGGTTTCTCCGTGGCGTTCGCGTTCGCCATCGCTGCACTGCTGGGCGGTCGTCTTGATGCTGCGTGGGCTCGCTGGTCCCGTCCGTGGACCATCGTCGCCTGGGCCTTCCTCGGTATCGGTATCACCCTCGGTTCGTGGTGGGCGTACTACGAGCTCGGCTGGGGCGGCTGGTGGTTCTGGGACCCGGTGGAAAATGCCTCGTTCATGCCATGGCTGGTGGGTACGGCGCTGATTCACTCGTTGGCGGTCACGGAAAAACGTGGCGTGTTCAAGAGCTGGACCGTGTTGCTGGCCATCGCCGCGTTCTCGTTGAGTTTGCTGGGGACCTTCCTCGTGCGTTCCGGCGTGCTGACCTCGGTTCACGCCTTTGCGTCCGATCCTGAACGCGGCGTGTTCATCCTGATCTTCCTGCTGTTTGTGGTCGGTGGCTCGCTAACGCTGTTCGCCCTGCGCGCTCCCGTGGTGAAGAGCCACGTTGGCTTCAACCTCTGGTCCCGGGAAACCCTGCTGCTGGGTAACAACCTGGTGCTGGTGGTGGCGGCTTCGATGATTCTGCTCGGCACCTTGTATCCGCTGATCCTCGATGCAATGACCGGCGCCAAGCTGTCGGTCGGCCCGCCGTACTTCAACGCACTGTTCATTCCGTTGATGGCCTTGCTGATGGTGGTGATGGCGGTCGGCATGTTGGTGCGCTGGAAAGACACCCCGGTCAAATGGCTGTTGAGCATGCTGACCCCGGTGTTGCTCGGCAGCGCCGCGCTGGCCGTGGTCGCCGGTGTCGCTTATGGCGATTTCAATTGGGCAGTGATTGCGACGTTCATGCTCGCCGCCTGGGTGTTGCTGGCCGGTGTGCGTGACATCTTCGACAAGACCCGCCACAAAGGCCTGATCAAAGGCCTGCCGACCCTGACCCGCAGTTATTGGGGCATGCAGGTCGCTCACCTCGGCATCGCCGTGTGTGCCCTCGGCGTCGTGCTGTCGAGCCAGAACAGTGCCGAGCGCGACCTGCGCCTGGCGCCGGGCGAGTCCATGGACTTGGGCGGTTACCAGTTTGTGTTCGAAGGCGCCAAGCACTTCGAAGGCCCGAACTTCACCTCCGACAAGGGCACCGTTCGGGTGATCCGCAACGGCAAGGAAGTCAGCGTGCTGCACCCGGAAAAACGCCTCTACACCGTGCAGAATTCGGTGATGACCGAAGCCGGGATCGACGCCGGTTTCACCCGCGACCTCTACGTCGCACTCGGCGAACCGTTGGGCGATGGCGCCTGGGCCGTTCGCGTCCACGTCAAACCATTCGTACGCTGGATCTGGTTCGGTGGGCTGCTCACCGGTTTGGGCGGGTTGCTGGCGGCATTCGATCGCCGTTACCGGGTCAAGGTGAACAGCCGTGTGCGTGAAGCACTGGGCATGACGGGAGCCACGGCATGAGACGTTGGTTGATGCTGTTGCCCCTGGTGATTTTCCTGGTGGTGGCTGTTTTCCTTTATCGCGGTCTGTTCCTGAACCCGGCCGAGTTGCCCTCGGCGATGATCAACAAGCCGTTCCCGGAGTTTTCCCTGCCGGCCGTGCAGGGCGACAAAACCCTGACCAAGGCGGACATTCTGGGCAAACCAGCGCTGGTTAACGTCTGGGGCACCTGGTGCATTTCCTGCCGGGTCGAGCACCCAGTGCTGAACAAACTGGCCGAGAAGGGCGTGGTGATCTACGGCATAAACTACAAGGACGTCAACGCTGACGCCTTGAAGTGGCTCGTGGAATTCCACAATCCGTACCAGCTGGACATCCGTGACGACGCAGGCACATTGGGTTTGAACCTGGGCGTGTACGGTGCTCCGGAAACCTTCTTCATCGACGCCAAGGGCATCATCCGTGACAAGTTCGTTGGCGTGATCGACGAACAGGTCTGGCGCGAAAAACTGGCCGCAAAGTATCAGGCGCTGGTTGATGAGGCCAAGCCATGAAGCGCTGGATAGCCGCCGCGGTGTTGGGCTTGAGCATGGCCGGTGTGGCGCACGCAGCCATCGATACCTACGAGTTCGCCAAAGAAGGTGATCGCGAGCGTTTTCGCGAGCTGACCAAAGAGTTGCGTTGCCCCAAGTGCCAGAATCAGGACATTGCCGATTCCAATGCACCGATCGCCGCTGACCTGCGCAAAGAGATTTTTCGCATGCTCGGCGAGGGCAAGGACAATCAGCAGATCATCGACTTCATGGTCGACCGCTACGGTGATTTCGTCCGCTACAAACCCGCTCTGAACGCCAAGACTGCTGTGCTCTGGTTCGGCCCTGCCGGCCTGTTGCTGGGCGGTTTTGTGATCATCGCCGTGATCGTCCGCCGTCGTCGCGTGCAACGCGCCGACACCAAGGATGAGCTTTCCGCCGAGGAGCGTGAGCGCCTCGACCACCTGTTGGATAAAACCAAGAATGATTGATTTCTGGCTCGCTGCAGGTCTGCTACTTCTGGTTGCCCTGAGTTTTCTGCTGATCCCTGTTCTGCGTGGTCGTCGCGCCCAGCTTGAGGAAGATCGTACGGCCCTGAACGTCGCGCTGTATCAGGAACGCGTGGCTGAGTTGCAGACTCAGCAGGAAGAGGGCGTTCTCGACGCCGTGCAAATGGACACCGGTCGCGCCGAAGCCGCCCGTGAATTGCTCGCGGATACCGAAGGCGTCGAGGCACCACGCGTATCCCGCCTGGGCAAACCGTGGCCCTTGCTGGCGGCGATTCTGGTGCCGGTGTTGGGCCTCGGCCTGTACCTGCATTTCGGGGCGAGCGACAAGGTCGAACTGACCCGCGAATTCTCCCAGGCGCCGCAGTCGATGGAAGAGATGACCCGTCGTCTGGAGCGTGCAGTCGCGGCTCAGCCGGATTCGGCTGAAGGCCTGTATTTCCTCGGTCGCACGTACATGGCTCAGGATCGCCCTGGCGATGCGGCGAAAATCTTCGAACGCACGGTGAGCCTGGCCGGTCGTCAGCCGGAACTGTTGGGCCAATGGGCGCAGGCCCAGTACTTCGCCGACGGCAAGAAGTGGTCGGACAAGGTTCAGGCCCTGACCGACGAAGCACTCAAAGCCGATCCGAAAGAAGTCACCAGTCTTGGCTTGCTCGGTATTGCTGCCTTTGAAGGCCAGCGTTATCAGGACGCCATCGACTACTGGAATCGCCTGCTGGTGCAACTGCCACCGGAGGACAGTTCCCGTGCCGCGCTGCAAGGCGGGATCACTCGGGCCACCGAGAAACTCGAAGCCAGCGGCGGCAAGGTGGCCCAGGCGCCCGCCGCCAAGGTGGCGGCATTGCTCAAGGTGCGCGTGGATCTGGCGCCAGAGCTGAAAGCCAAGGTCCAGCCGGGCGACAGCGTATTCATCTTTGCCCGCGCCACCGCAGGGCCTCCTGCGCCATTGGCCGCCAAGCGCCTGACCGTGGCCGACTTGCCGGCGACCGTTGAGCTGGGCGACGCCGACGCAATGATGCCGCAGTTGAAACTGTCGAACTTCCCTGAAGTCCAACTGGTTGCACGCATCTCCCGCGCCGGCCAACCCACTGCCGGCGAATGGATCGGTCGCAGCCAGCCTCTGGCCAGCAGCACCACTGCACAGCAAACACTGACCATCGACAGCCCGGACAAATGACAGGAAACGCCACTATGACCGCCATCGCTCGTATCACCCTGCTCAGTATGGTTTTGGGGTTAAGCGCTTGCGTGGTCCAACCGCAGCAGCCTGAACGGCTGCCACCGATCCCACCGTCGCAGCCGCGTCCGACGCCGTCCCCGACACCGACTCCGAGCAAACCGAGCATTCCGGCCAAGCCCGCCAAACCGCTGCCACGCACCTCCGCCAGCTTCGCGCCGCCGCCGGGTGGCAACAGCCATTGGGATGCCAAGCTAGGCGTGTACGTTCTCGATGATCAGACCAACACCTTCTACCGCCAGCGCACGTACTACCGCTGGGATAACGGCTGGAGCCGGTCGATCAGCCCGAACGGGCCATGGGAAGAAACGGATATCCAAGGCGTGCCGGGCGGGTTGGGACGGCAATTCGGGCAGTAAACAAAAACGGCGATCTCAGGATTGCCGTTTTGCTTTCTGAGCGTTTCTCAGACCTCCTTTGTCAGCAACCCCTGCACATACTCCACAAACGCCCGAGCCTTCGCACTGGCCATTCTGCCGGTGGGAAACACCGCCCAAAGGTCCTGATTCGGCAACGTCCAATCCTTCATCACTTCCCTGACTGCGCCGTTGGCCAGTTCCGGTGCAAACATCCATTCGGACGCCATGGTCAGTCCTTGATGGGCTAGCACGGCTGCACGCAGGCCTTCGGCGGCGTTGACGCGAATTCGCCCGTTGATGATCACTGCCTGTTCTTCCGACGCCTTGTGGAATTGCCAATTGGCACCGCCACCCAAGGTGTAGACGACTGCTTGATGTTTGCTCAGATCGGCAGGGCAGGTAGGCTCGCCGTGTTTTTCGAAATAAGCGGGCGTGCCCAGCACCATGCGACGACACTCGGCGATCTTGCGGGCGGTGAGGCCGGAGTCGCTCTGGGCGCCCATGCGCAGGGCGACATCGACGCCTTCTTCCACCAGATTGATGTTGCGATCGTCCAGCATCAGGTCGATGTTCAGGTCCGGGTTCTGATCGAGAAATGGCCCCAGGTGCGGAACGATGTGCAGTCGGCCAAAGGTTACGGCGGCGCAGATGCGCAGGTTGCCGGTCAGGCCGCTGGCGGCACCGCGAGCGGCATTGTCAGCTTCATCAGCCTCTTCGATGGCACGCTTGGACCGTTCGAAAAAGGCCAGGCCAGCTTCGGTGGGTGTCAGGCCTCGGGTCGAGCGCAACAGCAGCCTGACCGCGAGGCGTGCCTCCAAATGCGCGATGGTTTTCGAGACGGCGGGCTGGCCGATATTCAGGCGCCGTGCTGCGGCGGAAAACGAGCCGGTTTCCACCACGTAGACGAAGGTTTCCATTGCGGCGAGGCGGTCCATTTTGAGTCCTTGTGGAGATCAAATTGTGGGAGCGGGCTTGCTCGCGAAAGCGGTGTATCAGTCGACATCAATGGTGAATGTCAGTCCGTCTTCGCGAGCAAGTCGGATCGCCGCATCGCCGCTCCCACATTTGATTGGTGTTGTTGGTTAGAACGCCGCTTTGCCTATCGAAGACCCACCGTCGACAAACAAGGTTTGCCCGGTGATAAACCCGCTCTGCTCGGACAACAAAAACGCAATCGCCGCCGCGATCTCCTGCGGTTGCCCCAACCTCCCCATCGGCACACCGGCCAGATACCGCGCTTCACCTTCGCTGCCCGGTGGGTTGTTGGCGCGAAACAGTTCGGTTTCAGTCGGCCCCGGCGCCACGGCGTTTACTGTCACGCCGGTTTGCGCCAGTTCCAGCGCCCAGGATCGCGTGAAGCTGATCAGCGCCGCTTTGGCCGCCGCGTAGGCGGTGCGCTGCGTGATACCCAGCACGGTCAGACTGGAAATATTCACCACCCGACCCCAGGCCTTGGCGCGCATGCTCGGCAGCAGTGCCTGAGTAGCCTGCAATGCCGAATGCAGGTTGACCCGCATCACGTCGTCGAACGTGTCGAGATCGATTTCCCCCAGGACTTGCGGGCGTACCAGGCCGACGTTATTCACCAGCCCGTCGAACTCATAAGTCCTGGCCAGCTCCGCCAGCACTTCCTGAGTCAGTGCCCTGTCGCTCAGATCCAGCGGAAACAGAATGCCGGGAAAGCTCAGGTCGGGCGATCGGGCGATTCCGACCACCCGATGACCCGCGCGGTCCAGGTGCTCGGCGACCGCGCGGCCGATGCCTTTGCTGGCGCCGGTGATGAGGAAGGTACGTCGGGTCATTACACACTCCTTGAAAGAACATGCCGCGGCTCAGGCGGCATTTGATCGGTTCAGCCGCGAATCGCATCCAGCATCGCGTCAGGCTCAGGACGCTGAGTGTAATCCGGGTTGACCTCGGCGTAACGGAGCAGGCTGAGCGAAAGTATTCATTCTTGGGAAGAATGCCACGGACCGCAATCACACTCTGTAAAACAACCGAGCGTCGCGTTCCGGATTTTTGTGCTTGAGTAAAGATAACTCTAGGGTTACTTTTGTTTGGGCCTGAGCAAGGAGGCGAGTGGTGCAGAGCAGGCTATTGATCAAGGAGTTGGAGGAGGCCGGGTGGATACTGGATCGGATTACCGGGAGCCATCACATCTTCAAACACCGATACAACCCGTACACGATACCCGTCCCTCATCCGAAAAAGGATTTGCCGATCGGGACGGTCAAAAGCATCAGGAGGCGAGCCGGGTTGTATTGCCCGGGAGCCAGTTACGCAGGAGATCCATAATGCAATATCCAATCTGTATCGAGTGGGGCGACGAGAACACCGCCATCGGTATTCAGATCCCCGATATTCCAGGCGCCGTAACGGCCGGGGATACGTTTGAAGACGCCTACAACGCGGCGGTCGAGATTGCCCACATCATGCTTCAGGAGATTGCGGCTGACGGGGAATCGATTCCCATGCCTACATCTGCTGCCGCTCACCGTGGCAATCCGGACTTTGCCGACATGGGCTGGGGAATGCTTGAGCTGGACATCGCGCCGTACATGGGCAAAACCGAGAAGGTCAACGTGACGCTGCCCGGCTACGTGATCCAGCGCATTGATCGATATGTGCGCGAGCACAATGTCAAAAGCCGCTCTTCCTTTCTGGCAGATGCGGCGATGGAGAAGTTGGTCAGGCACTGAGTGAAATCGAGACCATTGCCTTCGCGGGCGCCTAACGCTTGCCCGCGAAGCTATTGGTGGACTATGCCGTCGCCAACGAACGCTTCTCTGAAACACTCAAAAACCGCAACAACGCCAACAGCGGAAATGCGCTACCCACAATCACGATCCACAACCAGCCGCCATGTTCATACACCGCACTGGCCACCGAGGAACCAAACGCGCCGCCGATAAAAATGCTGGTCATGTACAACGCATTCAGGCGGCTGCGGCTTTTAGCGTCGAGGGCATAGACCGCGCGTTGGCCGAGGACCATGTTCATCTGCACGCAGAAGTCGAGCACCACGCCGGTGACGGCAAGGCCGATGACGCTGTAGACCGGGTGGATGAAGGCGGGCAGGAAGCTCAGGCTGGCGAACAGCAGGGCCAGCAGTGAAGCAATGCGGGTGTGGCCGGCATCGGCCAGTCGACCGGCAATGGGGGCGGCGATGGCGCCGATGGCCCCGACCAGGGCGAAGATCGCGATCTGGGTTTGCGACAAGCCATGATTGCGCGCCAGTTCCAGCGGCACGGCGGTCCAGAACAGGCTGAAGGTGGCGAACATGCACCCCTGGTAAAACGCGCGCTGACGCAACACCGGTTGTTGACGCAACAGAGTCCACAGAGAGCCCAGCAACTGACCATAAGAAGCGCTGTGATCAGGCTGGCGCTTGGGAATCGTCAGCGCCAGCACGATGCTGATCGCCGCCATCAGCACCGCTGCAATCACAAACATCGCACGCCAGCCAAAATGGTCAGCCACCACGCTGGACACTGGTCGCGCCAATAGAATTCCCAACAGCAAACCGCCCATGATCCCGCCGACCACACGCCCGCGAGACTCTTCCGGCGCCAGATGCGCGGCCAGTGGAATCAGGATCTGCACCGACACCGAACTGAACCCCACCAGCAACGAGATCAGCAAAAACACGTTTGGCTGATCGGTGAACGCAGCGCCCAACAGACTGGCAATCGCCACCACGGTAGTGATGATCATCAAACGGCGGTTTTCCAGCAGATCACCCAGTGGCACCAGGAAGAACAGACCCAACGCATAACCGATCTGGGTCAGCGAAACGATCAGGCTGGCCATGGTGCTGGTCAGGCCGATGTCCGGCGCGATCAGGCCGATGATCGGTTGGGCGTAGTAAATGTTGGCAACGATGGCGCCGCAGCAGAAGGCGAATAGCAGCACCATGCCTCGGGTCATTGTTGCGGTGCCGTGGGGCACCTGGGTCGCTGGCTTCATAACGGGTCTCGCTGAGCAAAAGAGAATGCGCGCAGGCTAATGGGCTATCGGAATGGGCAGAAGAGGGTTTGGAGTGATAGCACTCATTCCGTTGCGGAATGAGTGACGGACGTGTGTGATGTCCATCGAGGAGCCTTGCGTCAAAATATCGAGGTCCGATGATACATTCACTTACATCCTGTTCGATAGCGTGCTTATGTTCTCTATTCACATTTCCTAAACGGAAGGCACTTTCATGAATGCGATGTTTCGTCACCTGATTCGCGGCGCTTCAGTGGTTACCTTGATCGGCTTGTTCACGGCAGGTCTTGCCCAGGCTGCTGACGCGCCGGGCATGCGCATCGGCGTTCGCGGCGAAATCACCGGGGTCAGCCCCGACGTGCTGAAAGTCCACGTCAACAGTGGTGAAAACGTGGTCATCAACCTGACCAAAGACACCAAGGTCCGCGCTGTCACCCTGGCCAATATCGAAGACATCAAACCCGGCAGCTACATCGGTTCGGCTGCCATACCGCAGGAGGACGGAACCCTCAAGGCACTGGAAGTCCACGTCTTCCCACCGGAACTGGCCGGCAGCGGCGACGGCCATCGGCCGTTCGACCTGGCCAAGGGCAGCAGCATGACCAATGGCAGCGTGGGCGATCTGGTGGTCAGCAATGGTCGGGTCTTGACCGTCAACTACAAGGGCGGTCAGCAGAAGATTCTGGTGCCGGAGGATGTGCCGATCGTGAACCTGGTGCCGGGTGATCGCAGCTTGCTGAAGGTGGGGGTGAAGATTGTGACGTTCGTCACTCAGAGTGCCGACGGGACGCTCACCGCCCAATCGATTGCGGCGGGTAAGGACGGGGTCACGCCGCCGATGTAGCGGCCGCCAGATCGCCATCACCGAGTAGCATCAGGTCGGCCGATTCTGGCTCAATATTTTTATGCGCCAGCCGATAGCGTGAGTGCGCGGATCGGTTGTTGGCTTCGCGTTTATTTCTCAAATGATGTCTGGAATTGTGTTCCAGAGACTTGGAGTCGATATGAAAGTGCAGGGCATGGCGTTGGCCAGCAAGTATTGTCAGGGTGCAGGTCTGGAAATCGGTGCTGCCGCGCACAACGCGTTCTATTTGCCGAACTGCCTCAACCTGGCCCCCTGCGATGGCGAGTCTTTTTTGTATCCTCTGGATCTGCTGGACTACAACGGCTACAAAAAAGAACAGGCCAACTATCAGGCCGAAGCCGCCAAAGTGGATGCGCTGGGCGACTTCATGGAGATTCCTTTTCCCGACGACACCTTCGATTACCTGATCACCTCGCATGTGATCGAGCACGTACCGAACCTGTTCGCGGCGTATGTCGAGTCCTCCCGTGTGGTGAAGGACGGTGGTGTGTTCTTCTGCATTTTTCCGAACAGAAACGCCGAACCTACCGATCAGATGCGTGCGCTGACCACCCTCGAGCAGATGGTCGATGCCTACGAAAATCGCGTCGATATGAGCAACATGAGCGAGCAGGCGTGGCGGGGTCACTACCAGGTGTTTTCTTTGCAAAGCATGCTGCGGGCGATCAACCTGATCAACAACGTCGGACTTGGTCACTGGCTGATCGAGTGCGTCGAAGAGAGGGATTCGAAAGTCGGCAACGGACACACGGTTGTATTGAGAAAGCAGCTCGGGTTGTCCGCTTCGGTTTATAAAGACGTCGCCCGGTTCAACGAAGCGTTCAATGTGCGGCTGGCTGCACAAGACCTTGGCGGCGCGTTGCAGATGGTCAAGGTTGCCCTGTCATTCGACTTCTTCAACGCCAATCACCTGTATCTGGCCTTCGCGCTCAATTGCCAATTGGACAATGTCCAGGAAGGCGTAGAGTTTTTGCGCCAGGCGTTGATCATCAATTCTGAAAACGAGGAGTATCGCAAGCTGTACGTGCAGTTCACCGGCGGCCCGTTTATCAATCCCGTGGCGTGAGTATTGACGCTCGACATTGCTGGCGCGCACAAAAAAGGCGACCTTCTCAGGTCGCCTTTTTCATTGGGCTCAGGAATTACTGACCGCTGTAAATCTGATCAAAAACCCCACCATCATTGAAGTGGGTCTTCTGCACAGTCCGCCAGTCACCAAAGGTCTTCTCCACCGAAAGGAAATCCACTTTCGGGAAACGATCGGTGTACTTGGCCAACACCGCCGGATCACGCGGTCGCAGGTAGTTCGCCGCCGCAATTTCCTGACCTTCCGGCGACCACAGGTACTTCAAATACTCCTCGGCCGCAGCGCGGGTGCCCTTCTTGTCGACGGTTTTGTCGACCACCGACACTGGCGGCTCGGCTTCGGCGGAAACACTTGGGTAGATCACTTCGAACTGATCACGACCAAACTCACGGGCAATCATTTCCGCTTCGTTTTCGAAGGTCACCAGCACATCACCAATCTGGTTGGTCATGAAGGTCGTAGTGGCTGCGCGGCCACCGGTATCCAGCACCGGCGCTTGTTTGAACAGCTTGCCGACGAAGTCTTTGGCTTTGCTTTCGTCGCCACCGTTTTTCAGCACATAACCCCAGGCCGAGAGGTAGGTGTAGCGGCCGTTACCCGACGTTTTCGGGTTAGGCACGATCACCTGCACGCCGTCCTTGAGCAGGTCGGGCCAGTCTTTCAGGGCTTTCGGGTTGCCTTTGCGGACGATGAACACCGTGGCCGAGGTGAATGGCGCACTGTTGTTCGGCAGGCGGGTGACCCAGTTGTCCGGGACCAGTTTGCCGTTGTCCGCCAGGGCGTTGATGTCGGTGGCCATGTTCATGGTGATGACGTCAGCCGGCAGGCCATCGATCACCGAACGCGCCTGTTTGCTGGAGCCGCCGAAGGACATCTGCAGGGTGATGTTTTCGTTGTGCTCGGCTTGCCAGTGTTTCTGGAAGGCAGTGTTGTAGTCCTTGTAGAAATCGCGCATCACGTCGTAGGAAACGTTAAGCAGGGTCGGTGCGGCCTGAGCCACGCTGGACAGAGCCAGGCCAGCGGCCAGAAGTGAGGCGCCAAAGAGTTTTTTCACTGCGCAGTCCTTGTTCTGAATAGGTGTTTTTATTAAAAGTGAGGCAATTTGCCAGCGACTATAGCCGGGCTCGCATAGTCCTTTAAAGATTAAAAAGCACTTTGCTTATTCCAGTTTCTTGAATAACTGATTACCGCACCGAGAACAAAACGCGGCACCCGCTTCGTGGCTGTTTTTCTTGCACACCGGGCAATCGGTTTGCAGTTGCTCGCCACGCATGGCGTTGGCCAGTTCGGCGGTAAAAATCCCCGTCGGCACGGCGATGATCGAGTAACCCGTGATCATAACCAGTGACGAAATCACCTGACCCAGCGGCGTTTTAGGCACGATGTCGCCGAAGCCCACGGTGGTCAGCGTGACGATAGCCCAATAGATGCCTTTGGGAATGCTGGTGAAGCCGTGCTCCGGGCCTTCGATCACGTACATCAGCGTACCGAACACCGTCACCAGGGTGCAGACGCTGACCAGAAACACCACGATCTTCTGCTTGCTGCCGCGCAATGCGGACATCAGATAGTTGGCTTGCTTCAGATACGGGCTGAGCTTGAGTACGCGGAAAATCCGCAGCATCCGAATGATCCGGATAATCAGCAGGTACTGCGCATCGGCGTAATACAGCGCAAGAATGCCGGGCACGATCGCCAGCAAATCCACCAGTCCATAAAAGCTGAACGCATAGCGCAACGGCTTGGGTGAGCAGTACAGCCGCAGGCCGTATTCGATGGCGAAGATGACCGTGAAGCCCCACTCGATGTACGCCAGCACGTTGGCGTAGTTCTGGTGAATGGAGTCGATGCTGTCGAGCATCACGATCACAATGCTGGCGAGGATGATCAACAGCAGGATGCCGTCGAAGCGCCGGCCGGCCTTGGTGTCGCTCTGGAAAACCATGACGTAAAGCTCTTCACGCCAGTTTTTGCTGCTGTCCATGGATACCGCCTGAACCAATGATCAGCGAAGCCTAGGTTGATTCTCCTCCAGAGTGCAAGGCGTACGGGCGACAGTGGTCTTGCCGAGCATTTGAACAATCGTACGGATCAGCCAGCAGGAGAGGATGAACGGCGCGGTCAGCGTTGGCAGACCGATGGCGGCAAACACTGGCGTCAGCAATAGCGCTGATGCAATACCGACCAGTGGCAGCCACGGCTTCTGGCGCTGTGAGCTGAAGGCGAGGGCGGCGAGTACGGCGTTATAGCCACCGAGGCCGATCAATGCAGTATAGAAGTCGTGCTGCAGCATGCTCCAGCCCATGCCCGCGGCAGACGCCAACAACGCCCAGCAGAATGCGCGGCGATCAGCGATCAGCAAACCCACGGCAATCAGCGCACCGGCCAGCGGATGACCGAGGAACATCACCTGGCCAAGGCCTTTGAGTGGTGCGGTGAGCATGTTCAGTGTGTTGATTTCGATCAAGTGCGTATTTGTCGAGGGCGTGGCGAAGCACAGCAGCAACCAGCCCAGCCCCACGAAGGGCGCCGTATAGGCAGGCAGGTATTGGCTGACCCGGACGCGTTTGAGCCACTGTTGAGTGAACATCGCGCTCAGGCCGCCCGCGGCAATGATTAGCGGCGGCGACATCGCTGACCACGGGAAGTAGAGGCTCAGCAGCAAACCGAGCAAAACACCGTTGTAACTGAAGAGCCCGGCCTGTCGATCGGCCTTGGCATAGCCACGTCGTTGCGCGGTGAGCAACCCGGCGACACCGCCCAGCAGTGCACCGCCGAGCAGGGCGGGCGCGGTGAAAAGAATGGCCAACAGGCACAGCAGACCGCACAGCGGATGACGCTGGAGGAAGATCTGGCTGAAGCCGTTGAGCAGGGCAGTCGCCCAGTCGGGGCAGTGGGTGTTGAAGTGGTTGGCAGGCATTTTTTATCTGTGTGTCAAAGGGACCGAGTTGCCTGCATCGCGAGCAAGCTCGGCTCCTACAGGTCCTCCACGAACCGTAGGAGCCGAGCTTGCTCGCGATGAGGCCGGTACAGGCGCTAAATCAATGTTTCGATACGCAGTGAATTAGTCGAACCCGGCTGCCCAAACGGCACACCCGCCGTGATCAATAACGTGTCGCCACGCTTGGCCATGCCCTGCGCCTGGGCAATCTCCAGCGCCGTCGAGCACACCTCATCCACCTGCCGCAGCCGATCATTGACCACCGAGTGCACACCCCACGCCACCGTCAACCGGCGAGCGGTTTGCAGGTTCGGCGTCAGGTTGAGGATTGGCACCGTCGGCCGTTCCCGCGCCGCACGCAAACTCGAGGTGCCGGACTCGCTGTAATTCACCAGCACCGCCACCGGCAGCACATTGCTGATGCGACGAATCGCGCAGCTGATCGCATCGGAAACAGTCGCCTCAGCCTTTGGTCGGCTGACGTCCAGTTGCGCCTGATAGTCCGGGCCGTTTTCCACCTGACGAATGATCTTGCTCATCATCTGCACAGCTTCCAGCGGGTACTCACCGGACGCGGTTTCCGCCGACAACATCACCGCGTCCGCACCTTCGGCCACGGCGTTGGCAACATCGGTCACCTCGGCACGGGTCGGGGCAGGGGAGAAGCGCATCGACTCGAGCATCTGGGTCGCCACCACCACCGGTTTGCCGAGCTGACGGCAGATGGTGATGATGTTTTTCTGAATCTGCGGCACGCTTTCGGCGGGCACTTCCACGCCCAGGTCACCGCGAGCGACCATGATCGCATCGCTCAACTCAGCGATTTCGCGCAGTTGCGTCACGGCCGATGGCTTCTCGATCTTAGCCATCAAAAACGCTTTGTCGCCGATCAGATCGCGCGCCTCGCGAATGTCTTCCGGGCGCTGCACAAACGACAGTGCGACCCAGTCCACACCCAGCTCCAGACCGAAACTCAAATCGCGACGGTCCTTGGCGGTCAGCGGGCTCAGTTCCAGCACCGCTTGCGGCACGTTCACACCTTTGCGGTCCGAGAGTTCGCCGCCATTGAGCACGGTGGTGTCGATGGCGTCGGAGTACTTGGTGACCACGCGAAGACGCAGCTTGCCGTCGTCCAGCAGCAGGTCCATGCCCGGTTCGAGTGCGGCGATGATTTCCGGGTGAGGCAGGTTGACCCGGCGTTCATCGCCCGGCGTCGGGTCAAGGTCCAGGCGTAGTGCCTGACCGCGATGCAATTGCACCTTGCCTTCGGCGAATTTGCCGACCCGCAGTTTCGGGCCTTGCAGGTCCATCAGAATGCCCAGCGGATAATTCAGCTGGCGCTCGACTTCACGAATCCACTGATAGCGCTGAGCGTGGTCGGCGTGATCGCCATGGCTGAAGTTCAGGCGAAAGATGTTGACCCCGGCCTGCACCAACTCACGGATGTCGTCGATCCCGTTAGTGGCAGGACCGAGGGTGGCGAGGATTTTAACCTTCTTGTCAGGCGTCATTTTTAGGGCTCTCGAGAATCAGGATGGCACGGAAGTCGTTGACGTTGGTGCGGGTCGGCTCAGTGACGATCAGCGCGTCCAGCGCTTCGAAATAGCCGTAGCCATTGTTGTTGTCCAACTCGTCGCTGGCGCTCAGGCCCAGGGCTGCGGCGCGGGCGTAGCTGTCCGGGGTCATGATTGCGCCGGCGTTGTCTTCGGAGCCATCGATGCCATCGGTGTCGCCGGCCAGCGCGTAGACGCCGGGCAGGCCTTTGAGGCTGTCGGTCAGGCTCAGCAGGAATTCGGCGTTGCGTCCGCCACGGCCATTGCCGCGCACGGTGACCGTGGTTTCGCCGCCCGAGAGGATTACGCAGGGCGCCGCCAGTGGCTGACCGTACAGCACGACCTGACGGGCGATACCGGCATGAACCTTGGCCACATCGCGAGATTCGCCTTCCAGGTCGCCGAGGATCAGCGGGCTGAAACCGGCCTGACGCGCTTTCACCGCAGCGGCTTCAAGCGACTGCTGCGGGCGGGCGATCAGCTGGAAGTGACTGCGCGCCAGGCTCGGATCGCCGGGTTTGACTGTCTCTGATTCCGGGCTCTGCAGCCAGTTGCGCACCGAGACCGGGACTTCAATGGCGTAACGCTTGAGGATCGCCAGGGCTTCGGCGGAGGTGCTTGGGTCAGCCACGGTGGGGCCGGAGGCGATGACCGTGGCGAGGTCGCCCGGTACATCGGAAATCGCATAGGTATAAACAGTGGCAGGCCAGCAGGCTTTGCCGAGACGGCCGCCCTTGATCGCCGAGAGGTGCTTGCGCACGCAGTTCATCTCGCCGATGGTGGCGCCGGATTTGAGCAGGGCTTTGTTGATCGACTGCTTGTCGGCCAGGGTGATACCGGCCGCGGGCAACGCCAGCAGGGCAGAGCCACCGCCCGAGAGCAGGAAGATCACGCGGTCGTCTTCGGTCAGATTGCTGACCAGTTCCAACACGCGTTTGGCGACTGCCAGACCGGCAGCATCGGGCACCGGGTGAGCGGCTTCGACCACTTCGATTTTTTCACACGGGGCGCCGTGACCGTAACGCGTCACCACTAAACCTGATACTTCACCCTGCCAGCAACGCTCCACCACTTGAGCCATGGCCGCGGCGGCTTTGCCGGCACCGATGACAATCACCCGACCGCTGCGGTCTTTGGGCAAATGGGCTTCGAGGACTTGCTGCGGATGGGCCGCGTCGATAGCTGTGGCAAACAGCTCGCGCAGGAATTGTTGCGGATTGACCGACATGGCGGGCTCCCGGATTTCTTGTTATTGGAGGGCGACTCGGTTCCCTGTGGGAGCGGGCTTGCTCGCGAAGGCGGCTTCACATTCAACAGAGATGTTGACTGACACACCGCTTTCGCGAGCAAGCCCGCTCCCACAGGGTTTTGTGCGGGGCTGCTTAGTTATCGCGAATCGAGAAATTCGCCATGTGTTCCAGGCCCTTGATCAGCGCCGAGTGGTCCCAGTTGCTGCCGCCGATCGCCGCGCAGGTGCTGAACACTTGCTGGGTGTTGGCGGTGTTCGGCAGGTTGATGCCCAGTTCGCGTGCGCCGGCCAGGGCCAGGTTCAGGTCCTTCTGGTGCAGGCTGATGCGGAAGCCTGGGTCGAAGGTGCCTTTGATCATGCGCTCGCCGTGCACTTCGAGGATCTTCGAGGATGCGAAACCGCCCATCAGCGCTTCACGGACCTTGGCTGGATCGGCACCGTTTTTCGACGCAAACAGCAGGGCTTCGGCCACGGCCTGGATGTTCAGCGCCACGATGATCTGGTTAGCCACTTTGGCGGTTTGACCGTCGCCGTTACCGCCCACCAGGGTGATGTTTTTGCCCATCGCCTGGAACAGCGGCAGAACGCGTTCGAAGGCATCGGCATCGCCGCCGACCATGATGCTCAGGGTTGCGGCCTTGGCGCCGACTTCACCGCCAGACACTGGCGCGTCGAGGTACTGAGCGCCTTTTTCGTTGATTTTGGCAGCGAAGGCTTTGGTGGCGGTTGGCGAGATCGAGCTCATGTCGATCACGACTTTGCCTTTGCCAACACCGGCTGCAACACCGTCGGCGCGGAACAGCACGTCATCGACCTGCGGGGTATCCGGGACCATGACGATAATGAATTCGGCTTCTTGCGCGACTTCTTTCGGGTTCGCCAGGGCGACGGCGCCACCGGCAATCAGGTCAGCAGGAGCAGGGTCGTGGTGCGCCGACAGGAACAGGCTGTGACCGGCTTTCTGCAGGTTCAACGCCATTGGGTGGCCCATGATGCCGGTGCCGATAAATCCGATTTTAGCCATGAGAAAATCCTCTTGTTTTGTGTTGCTCGCAAGCAAATAGGGGAGCGCTTTGTGTGGGAGCGGGCTTGCTCGCGAATGCGGTGTGTCAGTCGACGTGAATGCTGAATGACACACCGCATTCGCGAGCAAGCCCGCTCCCACAGGGATCTGCGTCAGATTGCGTTATGGGTTTTGAGCCAGCCCAAACCCGCTTCAGTGGTGGTCAGCGGCTTGTATTCGCAGCCAACCCAACCCTGATAACCGATGCGGTCCAGGTGTTCGAACAGGAAGCGGTAGTTGATTTCACCGGTGCCTGGTTCGTTGCGCCCAGGGTTATCGGCCAACTGGATGTGGTTGATCTCGCCCAGGTGCGCAGCCATGGTGCGGGCCAGGTCGCCCTCCATGATTTGCATGTGGTAGATGTCGTATTGCAGGAACAGGTTGGCGCTGCCGACCTGTTCGCGAATCGACAGGGCTTGCGCCGTGTTGTTCAGGTAGAAACCCGGGATGTCGCGGGTATTGATCGCTTCCATCACCAGTTTGATGCCCGCCGCTTGCAGCTTGTCGGCGGCGTATTTGAGGTTGGCGACGAAGGTTTTTTCCACGGTGGCATCGTCGATGCCTTGTGGACGAATACCGGCCAGGCAGTTGACCTGGGTGTTGCCCAACACTTTCGCGTAAGCAATCGCCAGGTCGACACCGGCACGGAACTCTTCAACCCGGTCCGGCAGGCACGCGATACCGCGTTCGCCCTTGGCCCAGTCACCGGCCGGCAGGTTGAACAGCACCTGGGTCAAGCCATTGGCATCGAGCTTGGCTTTGATCTCGGCAGAGCTGAAGTCGTAAGGGAACAGGTATTCGACACCACTGAAGCCGGCCTTGGCGGCAGCTTCAAAACGGGCAAGAAAATCCTGCTCGGTGAACAGCATGGACAGGTTGGCTGCGAAACGCGGCATGGTGGTCTCCCGTTAAAAATATGTACCTGTAGCAGCTGCCGAGGCACGAGGCTGCGTTGGGCTGCGAAGCGGCCCCCGACGGCGGTCCTGCGGACACGCAACGCAGCCTCGTTCCTCGACAGCTGCTACAGGTATCAGGTCAACTTAATCGAGCAACGAAATCGCCGTTGGCGCATCGTTGCCGACCAGCGCCAGGTCTTCGAATTCGTTGACGGCGTTGATCTCGGTGCCCATGGAAATGTTGGTCACACGCTCCAGAATAATCTCGACGATGACCGGCACCTTGAACTCTTCGATCAGCTCCTGAGCCCGGCGCAGGGCAGGCTGGATCTGGCTCGGTTCGAACACACGCAGCGCCTTGCAGCCCAGGCCTTCGGCGACCGCGACGTGGTCGACACCGTAACCGTTGAGTTCCGGAGCGTTCAGGTTGTCGAAGGACAGCTGCACGCAGTAGTCCATGTCGAAACCGCGCTGGGCCTGACGAATCAGCCCCAGGTACGAGTTGTTCACCACCACGTGGATGTACGGCAGCTTGAACTGCGCGCCCACCGCCAATTCTTCGATCATGAACTGGAAGTCATAGTCGCCCGACAGCGCCACAACTTTACGGGTCGGATCAGCCTTGACCACGCCCAGCGCTGCCGGAATGGTCCAGCCCAGAGGACCTGCCTGACCGCAGTTGATCCAGTGACGCGGTTTGTAGACGTGCAGGAACTGCGCGCCGGCAATCTGCGACAGACCGATGGTGCTGACGTAGCACGTGTCTTTGCCGAACACCTGGTTCATTTCTTCGTAAACGCGTTGCGGCTTGACCGGCACGTTGTCGAAGTGAGTCTTGCGCTGCAGGCTGGATTTGCGCTGCTGGCAGTCTTGCAACCAGGCGCTGCGGTTTTTCAGCTTGCCGGCGGCTTGCCATTCGCGAGCGACTTCGATGAACACGGTCAGCGCGGCAGCGGCGTCGGAAACGATGCCCAGGTCCGGGGTGAACACGCGGCCGATCTGGGTCGGTTCGATGTCAACGTGAATGAACTTGCGGCCTTCGGTGTAAACGTCGATCGAACCGGTGTGACGGTTGGCCCAACGGTTACCGACACCCAGCACCAGGTCGGATTTGAGCATCGTGGCGTTGCCGTAGCGGTGCGAGGTTTGCAGACCGACCATGCCGACCATCAACGGGTGATCGTCCGGAATGGTGCCCCAGCCCATCAGGGTCGGGACCACCGGAATACCAGTCAGTTCGGCGAATTCCACCAGCAACTCGCTGGCGTCGGCATTGATGATGCCGCCACCGGCCACCAGCAACGGACGCTCGGCCTGGTCGAGCATGGCCAGCGCCTTCTCGATTTGCACGCGGTTAGCGGTTGGCTTGGCCAGCGGCAGTGGTTCGTAGGCGTCGATGTCGAATTCGATTTCAGCCATCTGCACGTCAAACGGCAGATCGATCAGCACCGGGCCTGGACGGCCAGAGCGCATTTCGTAGAAGGCTTTCTGGAACGCGTAAGGCACCTGACCCGGTTCCATGACGGTGGTTGCCCACTTGGTCACTGGCTTGACGATCGAGGTGATGTCGACAGCCTGGAAGTCTTCCTTGTGCATACGGGCGCGGGGTGCCTGGCCGGTAATGCAAAGAATCGGGATCGAGTCGGCCGAGGCGCTGTAGAGCCCGGTGACCATGTCGGTACCGGCAGGTCCCGAAGTGCCGATGCACACGCCGATGTTGCCGGCCTTGGTGCGGGTGTAGCCCTCGGCCATGTGCGAGGCGCCTTCAACGTGGCGAGCAAGGACGTGATCGATGCCACCGACCTTCTGCAAGGCGGAGTACAGCGGGTTGATCGCGGCGCCGGGGATGCCAAAAGCGGTATCAACCCCTTCACGGCGCATCACCAGAACGGCGGCTTCGATTGCTCTCATTTTGCTCATGGTTTTGTGCCTCTTACGTTTTGTAATTGTATACAAGTGGCTTTGCGCAGAGTGTATTCACGGCGGACGGCGCAGGTCAATCCATTTTCTCAAGCGGCCGTTTCATTCGTCGGAAGCCCGATCTACTGTGGCTTTTCGTCGCATGTGGCGCTTTTCGAAAATTATTGTATACAAAAAAATAACTCATTGTGTTCTATTTGTTGCATCGGACTTCTGAACAAAACGCAGTCCAGCAGCTTTCCCTATAACAAAATGAGGACGGCACCATGAGCGCTTTAACCTTGAAAGTCGCAGTCAACCTGGCCAATCAGGCTATTTCCGCAGGGCGTGCAATCTCGGCGGCTCCATTGACCATCGCAGTACTGGATGCGGGTGGACACTTGGTCACCCTGCAGCGTGAAGACGGCGCGAGCCTGCTGCGCCCGCAGATCGCTATCGGCAAAGCCTGGGGCGCCATCGCCCTGGGCAAAGGCTCACGCCTGCTGGCGCTGGACGCACAACAACGACCGGCGTTTATCGCCGCTTTGAACAGTCTGGGGCAGGGCAGCGTTGTGCCGGCACCGGGCGGTGTATTGATTCGGGATCAGGACGGGAACGTGCTGGGGGCTGTTGGTATCAGCGGTGACCTTTCCGATGTTGATGAGCAATGTGCGATCAACGCGATTGAGGCGTTGGGGTTGCAGGCGGATGCTGGGGTGACTGCTTGATTTTGTAGTGACTGATCTACCGCTTTCGCGAGCAAGCCCGCTCCCACATTGGTTCGGTGGTAGACACAAAATGTCTGAACACCGCCAACCCACTGTGGGAGCGGGCTTGCTCGCGAAGGCAATCTCCCGGGCACATCCAGCTAAAAGTCCGCCCCTCAGTCTTCAATTCACTGATCTAGCCTTTTCATGAATTCATCCATGAGAGAGGCAAAGGAATGCCTGAGCTGTCAGCTTCGCACCGTCTGCGCATCGGCCGATATGCCGAGCAAAACCGCATCTATCTTCTGACTGCCAATACCCTCAAACGAGAGCCTGTTTTCAGGGATTACACCTTGGGCAGGATGGTCGTACAGCAATTCAAACAAGCTCAGGAGCAAGGTTTTGCTGATTCTTTGGCCTTTGTCGTTATGCCCGATCATTTTCACTGGTTGATTCAGCTACAAAGAGGGTCGCTGGGGCAATTGATGTGCCAGACCAAATCGTTGAGTACTCGATCTATCAATGCGGTGACCGGCAGGGCAGGCAGTCTTTGGCAGCAGAGCTTTCATGATCATGCGGTGCGGCGAGAGGAGGATTTGGTGAAGCTTGCTCGATATGTTGTCGCCAACCCATTGCGGGCGGGGCTGGTGGAGAAGCTTGGCGACTATCCGCTTTGGGACGCCATTTGGTTTTAGTCTCAGGACTGCGTTGCCCCCTTCGCGAGCAAGCCCGCTCCCACAGGAGATTTGTGAACGCCAGAATTCCAATGTGGGAGCGGGCTTGCTCGCGAAGAGGGCGCAGCGGTGTATCAGTCCGGCTCACACCCTTTAAGCACCAACCGGATAATCGTCTGCGCCGCCGCTTCATAGTCGGCCTCATCGAGCTTGGCCTTTCCGGTCACCGCGGAAATCTGCCAGT
Organism: Pseudomonas sp. Irchel s3h14; assembly: GCF_900187425.1. Lineage (GTDB taxonomy): Bacteria > Pseudomonadota > Gammaproteobacteria > Pseudomonadales > Pseudomonadaceae > Aquipseudomonas. The sequence continues at coordinate 9,882 of NZ_FYDJ01000003.1, read as the reverse complement.
CGAAGTCGGCATAGGTCTGGGTCGCGGCCCAGATGCTGAACATCAGGTGGTTGGGGTCTATCGGGGCAATCTGGCCGCAGTCGATCCAGGTCTGGATGCAGTCGATGTTGTGCTTGGCCTGGCCGTTGAGCCGTTCAACCAGATCGGCGCTCAGGTGCGGCGCGCCATGCATGATTTCACTGGCGAACACCTTGGAGGCGAAGGGCAGGTCGCGGGAGATGCGGATTTTCGAGCGGATGTAGCCGCTCAGCACTTCACTGGGCACGCCGTCGGCGTTGAACGGTGTCGAGGCCTGCAGAATCGGTTCGATGATGCTTTCCAGGACCTCGCGGTAGAGGTTTTCCTTGGATTTGAAGTAGTAGTAGACGTTGGGCTTGGGCAATCCCGCCTTGGCTGCGATGTCACTGGTTTTGGTCGCAGCGAAGCCCTTGTCGGCAAATTCTTCACTGGCGGCACGCAGGATCAGTTCTTTGTTGCGCTCGCGGATGGTGCTCATAAACCAGGGGGTTCCTTGCCTGTTCTGGCGGTTGCGCATGGTAGCACCGGCCTCGCGCGGCGCTCAAGAATGCCCCATGGGGCACCCGGCCGCGTTATGCTGCGCGGCATCCATTCAAGAAGGAAGCCTGATTCATGGCAGGAAGCAGTTTACTGTTGCTGATCGACGACATCGCCGCGGTACTCGACGATGTGGCGTTGATGACCAAAATGGCCGCCAAGAAGACTGCCGGCGTGCTCGGCGACGATCTGGCGCTCAATGCCCAACAGGTTTCCGGTGTGCGTGCCGAGCGGGAAATCCCGGTGGTGTGGGCAGTGGCCAAGGGCTCGTTTCTCAACAAGCTGATCCTGGTGCCCTCGGCGTTGGCCATCAGCGCGTTCATTCCCTGGCTGGTCACGCCGTTGTTGATGATCGGCGGCGCTTACCTGTGTTTCGAAGGTTTCGAAAAACTGGCCCATAAATTCCTGCACAGCAAGGCTGAAGACCAGGCTGAGCATGCAGAGCTGGTCGAGGCCGTGGCTGATCCGGCGGTCGATCTGGTGGCGTTCGAGCAGGACAAGATCAAAGGCGCCATCCGCACCGACTTCATTCTCTCTGCAGAAATCATCGCAATCACCCTGGGCACCGTGGCGGATGCCTCGCTGACCCAACAAGTCATCGTGCTTTCGGGCATTGCCATCGTCATGACCATCGGCGTGTATGGCCTGGTGGCCGGCATCGTCAAACTCGACGACCTCGGCCTGTGGCTGACTCAGAAGCCTGGACAGATGGCCAAAAGCATCGGCGGCGGAATCCTGCGTGCTGCTCCGTACATGATGAAAAGCCTGTCGGTGATCGGCACGGCGGCGATGTTCCTGGTGGGCGGCGGAATTCTCACCCACGGCGTGCCGGTGGTTCATCACTGGATTGAGAGTGTCAGCGCAGGGGCGGGCGGTGCCGGGTTTGTCGTGCCGACGTTGCTGAATGCAGTGGCGGGGATTGTGGCGGGGGCGGTGGTGTTGGCCGGCGTGATGGCTGCGAGCAAAATCTGGCGTGCAGTCAAAAGCTGAACCTGTAGGAGCTGAGCTTGCTCGCGATGAGGCCATAACATTCAACATCTATGTCGGCTGTTACGCCGCCATCGCGAGCAAGCTCGGCTCCTACAGGAGAGGGTGGTGTCTGATCCATCGGGCATGAAAAAGGCCATTCGATTCGCATCGAATGGCCTTTTTTGTTGCCGATGGAGTTACTCGGCGATCTGCAACTTGCGCGATTCGGTGTACACGTAGCGCACTTTCTCGTACTCGAACGGCGAGTTCAGCTGGCCATAGCGGAAGCTGTTCTGGTAACGCTTGTCGACGCCGCGCAGTAGCCAGACCTCAGGATGGTTGGAGCTGACCTCGGAGACGTTCAGGAAGTTGATCGCCGATTCCGCGCTGAAGTCCACCACCAGGCCGCCGGTGTCGCGGATGTTCGAAGGACCGAGGATTGGCAATACGAAGTAGGCGCCGCTGGGCACACCGTAGAAACCCAGCGTCTGGCCGAAGTCTTCGCTCTGGCGCGGTAGCCCCATGGCGGTGGCCGGGTCCCACAGGCCGGCGATGCCGACGGTGGTGTTGAGGAGCAGGCGCGCGGTGGTTTCCATCGAGCGCTGACCTTTGAACTGCAGCAGGCTGTTCAACAGGTTCGGCACGTCACCGAGGTTGTTGAAGAAGTTGCTGACGCCAGTGCGCAGGAAGCTCGGCGTGATGTAGCGATAGCCATCGACCACTGGTAGGAACACCCATTGGTCGAAGCGGTAGTTGAAGTGGTAGACGCGGCGGTTCCACTCTTCCAGCGGGTCGTAGATGTTCAGCGCGTTAAGCGTCGAGCGTTCGAACTCGCGCTGATCCAGCCCCGGGTTGAATTTGAGTTTGCTCAGCGGCTCCTTGAAGCCGTCACTGTCGATCACAACCGGTGCGTTGGCTTTGCTGTTGTCGGCATTGGCGACGCCTGCGCAGAGTAGCGCTGCGATAAGCAGGAGGTATTTAGCCACGGAAGAACTCCAGCATGGCGTCGCTGTTGACGCGGTAATTCAGGTTGCCGCAATGGCCGCCCAGTGGATAAACGGTCAAGCGATCGCCAAAGGTCTTGCGCAGGAAACCAAGGTCGCCAGGGCCGAGAATCACGTCGTCGGCGTTGTGCATGACGGCGATTTTCGGGCTGTCGTGCAGGTAATCCTTGAGCGCGTACAAACTGACCTGGTCGATCAGTTGCAGCAGGCTGCCGCCGTCGGTGCGGGCGCGCCACATCGGAATGACCTGTTCGGTGATGTAGCAGTCGAAGTCGCACTGCAGCGCGCGTTTGAGGAACGGCGTGAGGGTGGTGCCTTCGGTGATCGGGTATTTCGGTGGAGTGATCAGACCGCGACGGTTGATCAGGTCCGAGGTGAAGGCAATGTCGGCTGCCGAGAAGCGGAACGAGGTGCCGATCAGCATGGCCATCTGTTCATTGCTCAGGTGTTGCTTGGACTGCTGGAAGTCGTAGAGCAGCGCATCGTTGAGGTCGATGTAGCCTTTCTGCTGGAAGTAGCGGGTCAGTTTGTCCAGCACCAGTTCATAGAACGTTGTGCTGTTGTTGATGCCTTTGACCTCGGTCTGGACCAGCTTGTCCAGATTGGTAATCGAGGTGTAGAGGTTGACCGGCGGGTTGAGCAGCAAGACTTTCTTGAAGTTGAAGCTGCGGCGGGTTTCATCCAGGTGCGCGACGAACGCCGCATCCAGGGCGCCCAGGCTGTAGCCGGTCAGGTAGTAATCGGTAACGTTCACATTCGGGTTTTGTGCCCGCACGGCCTGCATCACCCGGTACATGTCTTCGGCATCTTCCTTGGTGATACCAGGTGTGGCAAAGCGTGAGGCGGCGCTCATGAAGTCGAAGCTGGTGGGCGATGAAAGTTGCACCACGTGGTAGCCGGCCTTGTAGTAGAGCTTCTTCAGGTATTCGTTATGGCTGCTGTCATAGCGCGCGCCGGTGCCGGCGATCAGGAAAATCAGCGGAGCGGCTTTATCCTGGATGGCGATGCGGTAGGTGAGTTTCTTCACCGGCCAGAAGTTGTCCGGCAAATCGAATTCACGCTCCGGGCGTAACCTGACGCTGCGGGTTTCCTGATCGATGTCATCGTCCAGCGGCAAGTCCGGACGGAGGTCCGGCGGTGTCGTCGCGATGGTCGCCTCGAACGGGTTGGTCAAGGGGTAGCCATAGCTGGCAGCGTCGATATCGACGGCCAGTGCGGACGCACTCAAAATAAGGCCGCCAAACAGGGCGGCGAAGCGCAAGGAACGGAGCATGACTAGATCCCTTAGAGAAAGGTGCCAAATGAAGTTCGCAGGCTATGACCACGGGGTTTGCGCCAAAGTGCCATGGATCGGCACCAATCAGGCCTAATTTCGGAGTAATAGTAGCTGGACGATACACTTTGCAGCGATTTCGTGACCAATTATCTCTTACACGCGTTTGCTTACCGCTGGCGGGGGATTAAGCTGGCCGCCGTTTTCGTTTATTGGAGTGCTTCATGTCCCGCCGTCTGCCTGTGATTCTGCTGCTCGTTCTCCTGCCGTTATGGCTGGCCGCCAGTTATGGCGCGCGTTATGGCTTTATGGAGGATGCTCAATGGGTCGGCATCTGCGTGGACGAAGCGAGCCGCTGGGAATGCCAGGTTCGTTCGAGCCTGGGCCTGATGATTCACTTCAACGTCTTGGGCTTCGCGGCATTGGCGGCAGCCGTTATCGGGTTTGTGCTACCGGGCCGGGCAGGGTGGTGGTTGGCCGTGCTGGCGCTGGTGTTCGGGTTTCCGGCGCTGGCGTTGTACAACACGACTTTGGCTGTTTTTGCGGTGGTGATTGCTGGATTGCGGTTGGTTCGAGCGTCTCGTAGCGCCTGACAGTCAGCCTTCGTGGGCAAGTCGGGTCGCCGCATCGCTCGCTCCTACAATGGATCACATGAACCTTGTAGGAGCGAGCGATGCGGCGACCCGACTTGCCCGCGAAGAGGCCGGTAGCCGCAATGAAGATTACCCCTTGCGAACCCGCAAACTGCGCCACAACGCTGCAACCATCAACACACTCACCAGCGCCCAACCCCAGGCCTGCTGATTCTGCAACCCTTCACGATACAGCTGCGGCGCAATGCCGGCACCGATGATGAAAGTCAGCAGGGCAATCTCCCGACGCGGCACGCTCACCGGGCGGCATAGATAGACCAGCGCCGGCAGGATGAATGCAACACTCGGGAAGCTGCGATAACGCGGATCGAACACCAGCTCCAGCATCGTCACCGCAGCGGCAAACCCGGCCACAGCGAGCAACCAGCCCGCCCGACGTTCCAGCGCATTGAACGCCCGTTCACGCCAGCCAGTGCGAGCGCTCAGGGTCAGTGCCGCATGGGCCAGCACCAACACGTTCAACGCCGTCAGCAAAGCGACCCATAACCATTCACTGGTAAACCGCGTGGTGACGCGGGCCAGATCGCCCCAGGCGCCGATCGAGCAAGCGGCCAGCGCACCCAGCAGCGGTAGAACCAATGCTGCGCGAGTGCTGCGGACACGTCCACCGAGGATGAGTGTGCCGAGGAAGATCAAACCACCCACCACCAGCCACTGCGTCCAGTAAGGCACGTTCGACACCGGACCGGAGAGCACGCCCTTGTCCTGGCGATCGGCATCGAACAGCCCCCAGTAACCACCGACCGCACCTTCGCTGGCGCGTTTCCACGGCTGGTCGAAGGCTTCGATCAGGTTGTAATGCCAGCCTTGCTGCTCCGCCATGATGACAAAAGCGCGAATGAACTTGGCTTCATTGACCCGGCTCGGCAGGGCCGTTTCACGCTGACGGCCTTCACTCGGCCAGCCGGTTTCGCCAATCATCACGTCCTTGGGCGCGAACTTGTTGCCGAACACCTGACGTACTTCGGCCACATGCTGCAGGGCTGCATCGATATTCGACGGGTCATCTTCCCAGTAAGGCAACAAATGGATGGTCAGGAAATCCACCGTCGGGGCAACTTCCGGGTGCTTGAGCCAGAACTCCCAGACGTCGGCGTAAGTGACAGGCTGTTTGACCTGGCTTTTGACTTTGTTAATGAGCTTGGCTAACTGCGCACCGGTGATTTCCTTGCGCAACAGGGTTTCGTTGCCGACGATTACCGAGGTCACCACGTCCGCATTGGCGTTGGCCGAGGCGATCAGTAGGTCGACTTCCTTGGCGGTATCCACCGGGTTGCTATTGACCCAGGCGCCGATCATCAACTTCAACCCGTGCTTGCGCGCCAGGTCGGGCAGGGCTTCGAGACCGGTCATGGAATAGGTGCGGATGCATTCGAAGCTTTTGGCCAGCAGCGCGAGGTCGGCGTCCATGCGCTCGGGGCGCAGCTTGAACGGCTGATCGAACGGCGATTGGTCCTTGTCGAACGGGGTGTAGGAGGCGCATTGCAACTTGTGCGTCGCACTGGCCACGTCCGGCAGTAGCACCGGTTTGCCGAGGCCATACCAGAAGCCACCCAGGGCAAAAAGCCCCAGCAGGCAGGCGAATAGATAAGCAAAAAAAGGAAAGCGGGATGTCGCGGGCATGGTCAGGCCGTCTGGGAGCAAAGCCGCGCATGTTACCTTCATTTGCCACGTGCTTGGTGGCCTGCATACTTTTGACATGCAAAGTTTGGGCGGATTGGCGGGCGGACTTCCGGTGGTCTAAATTAATGGCGTTCTGATGTCGTTTCTCGATGCCTTGAGGTCGCTGGCAGAGAAGGTCGCCAGTGTCGTGAGGTTGATTATCGACGCGTCAGTGCTCTCATAGATAAATCGCGCTGATGTTCGGATGAGTTTGCGGTGGGCGTGATGGGCGCGCTGTGCACCATAACAATACGTTGACGCGACTCGGCATCCGTCGAGCGCAGCACTTTCGGGGAAGTAACGATGAAGATGCGACGACTCTTGGGCGCAGGTGCCGCTTTGGTGCTGGCGATCAGTTCTACTGTAGCCAGTGCCGAAGGCAAGGCAGTGACTATCGGTTATGTCGACGGCTGGTCGGACAGTGTCGCCACGACCAACGTGGCCGCTGAAGTGATCAGGCAGAAACTCGGTTATGACGTGAAACTGCAAGCAGTTGCCACCGGGATCATGTGGCAGGGTGTGGCTACTGGCAAACTCGATGCCATGATGTCTGCGTGGCTGCCTGTGACTCATGGTGAATACTGGACCAAGAATAAAGATCAAGTCGTCGATTACGGTCCGAACTTCAAGGACGCGAGAATTGGCCTGATCGTGCCGGAGTACGTCAAAGCCAAAAGTATTGCCGATCTGAAAACCGACGACAGCTTTAAAAATCGTATCGTCGGCATCGACGCCGGTTCAGGCGTGATGCTCAAGTCCGAGCAGGCCATCAAGGACTACGATCTGACCGGCTATCAACTCAAGGCCAGTTCCGGCGCCGGCATGATCGCCGAGCTGACCCGTGCCGAGAAGAAAAACGAATCCATTGCCGTCACCGGCTGGGTGCCGCACTGGATGTTCGCCAAGTGGAAACTGCGCTTCCTGGACGACCCGAAAGGCGTTTATGGCGCGGCTGAAACCGTAAACAACATCGGCAGCAAAGAACTGGCAACCAAGGCTCCGGAAGTTGCCAAGTTCCTGAAGAACTTCCAGTGGGCGTCGAAAGACGAAATCGGCGAAGTCATGTTGGCGATTCAGGATGGCGCCAAACCTGAAGCCGCCGCCAAGGATTGGGTGGCCAAACACCCGGAACGTGTTGCAGATTGGACCAAATGATTTGAGCTGACGCGTCTGGTCAGCACTTCTCAAGGCCCCTTGGCAGTTATGCCAAGGGGCTTTTTGCTTTTCTGTAGGAGCACGGCTTGCCGGCGATGGCGCCCTCAAGATTGCCATCGCCGGCAAGCCGTGCTCCTACAGGAAGCAAAACTGTCATGTCGTTCTAATACTAAGGTCGTCTGGAACCAGTTCCGTAGCCGCATAGAGTGGATAACGTTCCAACTTCATCTGTGCTGCGAGGATAAAAACAATGAACGACAGCATTTACCTCTCGATTCAAAACAGCCCGCGCTTCAAGGAGCTGGTTAGTAAGCGAGAAAAGTTCGCCTGGATTCTTTCGGCGATCATGCTTGGGCTTTACTCCGGATTCATCCTTTTGATTGCTTACGGGCCGCATATTCTGGGCGCGAAAATCAGCCCTGAGTCATCGATTACCTGGGGCATACCGATCGGCGTCGGGCTGATTCTCTCGGCCTTCGTCCTGACTGCAATCTACGTACGACGCGCCAATGGCGAATTCGACGACCTGAACAATGCGATTCTCAAGGAGGCTCAGCAATGATCCGGCGTCTATTGGCTCTATTGAGTGTTGCAGCATTCGCACCGGGTGCCTGGGCGGCTGACGCCCTGACTGGCGCCGTCCAAAAACAACCGCTTAACGTCGCCGCGATCCTGATGTTCGTGGCGTTCGTCGGCGCGACTTTGTATATCACCTACTGGGCCTCCAAGAAAAACAACTCGGCGGCCGACTACTATGCGGCCGGCGGCAAGATCACCGGTTTCCAGAACGGTCTGGCGATTGCCGGTGACTACATGTCCGCGGCGTCCTTCCTGGGTATTTCCGCCCTGGTGTTCACCTCCGGCTACGACGGCCTGATCTACTCGATCGGCTTCCTGGTGGGCTGGCCGATCATTCTGTTCCTGATCGCCGAGCGCCTGCGTAACCTGGGTAAATACACCTTTGCCGACGTGGCGTCCTACCGCCTTGGGCAAACCCAGATTCGCTCGCTGTCCGCTTGCGGTTCGCTGGTGGTGGTAGCGTTCTACCTGATCGCGCAAATGGTGGGTGCCGGCAAGCTGATCCAGTTGCTGTTCGGTCTGGATTACCACATAGCGGTGATCCTGGTCGGTGTCCTGATGTGCCTGTACGTGCTGTTCGGCGGCATGCTGGCGACCACTTGGGTGCAAATCATCAAGGCGGTGCTGTTGCTGTCCGGCGCTTCGTTCATGGCGCTGATGGTGATGAAGTACGTCAACTTCGACTTCAACACGCTGTTCTCCGAGGCGATCAAGGTTCACGCCAAAGGCGAAGCGATCATGAGCCCCGGCGGTCTGGTGAAAGACCCAGTCTCGGCGTTCTCCCTTGGCCTGGCACTGATGTTCGGTACCGCTGGCCTGCCGCACATCCTGATGCGCTTCTTCACCGTGAGCGACGCAAAAGAAGCTCGCAAGAGCGTGCTGTATGCAACCGGCTTCATTGGCTACTTCTATATCCTGACCTTCATCATCGGCTTCGGCGCGATCCTGCTGGTCAGCACCAACCCGGCCTTTAAAGATGCGGCTGGCGCGCTGTTGGGCGGCAACAACATGGCGGCGGTGCACCTGGCCAACGCGGTGGGTGGCAGTATTTTCCTGGGCTTCATCTCGGCGGTAGCGTTCGCAACCATTCTGGCGGTAGTAGCCGGTCTGACCCTGGCCGGTGCTTCGGCGGTGTCTCACGACCTGTATGCCAGCGTGATCAAGAAAGGCAAGGCTAACGAGAAGGACGAGATCCGTGTCTCGAAAATCACCACTATCGCTTTGGCGGTGCTGGCGATCGGTCTGGGCATTCTGTTCGAAAGCCAGAACATCGCGTTCATGGTGGGCCTTGCGTTCTCCATCGCGGCGAGCTGTAACTTCCCGGTGCTGCTGCTTTCCATGTACTGGAAGAAGCTGACCACTCGCGGTGCGATGATCGGTGGCTGGTTGGGTCTGATCAGTGCCGTTGGCTTGATGGTGCTTGGGCCAACCATCTGGGTGCAGATCCTGCATCACGAGAAGGCTATCTTCCCGTATGAGTACCCGGCGCTGTTCTCGATGATCATTGCCTTTGTAGGGATCTGGTTCTTCTCGATCACTGACAAGTCCAAGGCGGCTGACAATGAGCGAGCGCTGTTCTACCCGCAATTTGTTCGTTCGCAGACGGGCTTGGGGGCAAGTGGGGCGGTTGCTCACTAAGGCTTCAGGCTTGCATATATAAGCTGCGTTAAACAGAAATGCCCCGGTCGAGAGATCGGGGCATTTTTTGTTGGGCGGTTTGATTGTGTACATATCCGTTGCTGCGGTAACGGCAGCTATCGGTTTCGCTTTTACAGCGAGTCACTTGGAAGAGCCCCAAGTAACCAAGGGCTCTTGCCCCTGACGTTCGGTGCCTCGCCTAGGCTCGGCATGCCCTCGCTCCGGTCCTGCTCCGTGGGCCCGCCGCCATCGGCCATCCATGGCCGGGGGCGGCTAACCCGGCATCCATGCCGGGTTGCCCACTGCGCAGAACCTCCACTCGGCCTCTCGATGGGGCGGTGCATCAAGATCAAAAGCTGCAGGCGAGCTAACGCTCGGCCTGTTGAGTGGTGAG
>NZ_FYDJ01000028.1 GCF_900187425.1 Pseudomonas sp. Irchel s3h14 | reverse complement strand
TGGCTTTTGATCTTGATCTGCTTGCCCCTTTCCCAGAGGCCGAACGCAGGCGTTGCGCAGGGGGCACCGCGGCAAGGATGCCGCGGTAGCCGCCCCCGGCCATGGATGGCCGATGGCGGCGGGCCCCCGGAGCAATGCCGGAGTGAGGGCATGCCGAGCCTGGGCGAGGCACCGAATGGCGGGGCAAGAGCCCTTGGTTACTTGGGGCTGTTCCAAGTGACTCGCTGTAAAAGCGAAACCGCCAGCAGCCATCACCGCAGAAACGGATATGTACCCAACCTTAAATGAACAGCATTGCGGCATATGCCGGGCCTTTTGTTGTCCCATCACCTGCATCAAGCCGCCAGATTGGCTGCACTCATCTCTTTCTTGTACTGGGCTTTCAAGCTTTCCATTTGCGCCCCCAGCTCTTCCAGTGTGGTTTTGCCCAACAGCTTCTTGGCCTGAGGGAACATCTCGGTTTCCTCTTCTTCGATGTGGTGTTCCAGCAGTTCCTTGACCACTTTCACGCGACCGGCGAATTCCGGGGTGGACGGATCAGTGACTTTCAGGTCTGGCAGCACCAGGGAATCAACGGTGCGATGTTCTTCCTTGGCTTCGTAATACATGACGTCCTGCTCCTTACCCCCGGCTTTCTTGTACGCCGGGTACAAGACTTCTTCTTCGAGACGGGTATGGATGGCGATCTCCATTTCCAGCTTGGCCAGCAACTCGCCGCGCTTTTTAACACCACGCTCGGTGGATTCGCTTAACTGGGTCAGGATGCCTTTTACGCGTTCATGGTCGGCTTTCAACAAGTCTATGGCGTTCATGGTCGAGTCTCTCCAACAAGTCAGGGGTGAGCGCGAACGGTCTAAAGCCGAAAGTCGCTCATTGTCCTGGAGCATTTGTCGTGCCGATTTGCCGGTGCAATAACTTGTTTATAAAACAATAAGTTGAAGTGATTGATGGCGAACTGAGGTCATGCAGCCTGCATGAGTCCGAACATTGACTCATGCAGTTCGCGGTGAGCATCAGCTATCTTTATTCTTGCGTTGTTCATATCGCGCGAGGAGGGGTTGAGTGCTGATCCCGTGGAACAGAATGCTCAATGCGACGACAGACAGCGTGAGGTTGATGCACAGCGTTGCCACCGACTGGTTCAGGCCGTGGTTCAACGAATAAAACAGGTAATACAGACTGCCGATGCCGCGTATGCCGAACCAGCCAATCAGCATTCGCTGGTGCCCGTTGAGCAAACCACCCCAAGGCATGGCGACGACGCTCAGTGGTCTTATCAGACAAAACAAAACGCCGGCGATCGGCAATGCGCGCCAGTCCCAGTGAGCCATCAGCACCACACCGAGCAGCGTCACCAGAAAGACCTCCATGGCGCGTTCCACCAGACTGCCAAAGGCGAGCATGTCGCCCATCATGATGCCCGCGGCGACCTGAGCATCTTCAAGGCTTGCGGTATCACCATGAACCGCATGTTGCGGCTCGACGTTCTGATGTCCCACGACGGGCTGAACCAGATGCTCGGCGGGAAGCGCGTCGTCGCCCGTGGATTTGACTTCTACGTGGCGTAAACCCAGGCCGGCAGCGAACACCGACAGAAAGCCGTAACCGTGAATCGACTCGGCCCCGACATACGCCAGGGCAATCAAGGCGAGGGCGAGGTAATCATTCGGGGAAAGGGTGCTGTCGTCATTTTTGATGCGCATTAACAAGGTCAGGCGACCAATGCCGCGTCCCATCCAGTAGCCGGTGAGCAAACCGGCCGGGACTGCCCACAACAGACTGCGCAGCACCCAGTCGCTCAGCCAGCCGGGGTTGCCGTCGTGTTGCACCAGCAGCAGGCCGAGGATGACAAACGGGAAGGCGATTCCGTCATTGAGCCCGGCCTCACCCGACAGCCCGAAGCGCACGCTGTCGTCATCCCGGGCGTCGTTGACTTGCACCAGGGCGGCGAGCACCGGGTCGGTGGGCGCCAGAATCGAACCGATCAACACGGACGCGCCCCAGGACAACTCGAAACCGTAATGCAGCAACAGGCTGACACCGGCAATGGTCAACACCATGACCGGGCCGGCCAGACCGTAGGCAATGCGCCAGTTTTTGTCTCTGAGCGGCAAGCGCAACTTCAAACCGCAGACAAACAACGAAAACAGCACAGCGACTTCCGTCAGGTGCTCCATCCAGGTGGACGCATCATCGGTGTCCAGTTTCAACAGCCCGAACCCCGCGGGCCCGATGGCTACACCCAGCACCAGGCACACCGCCGACGTAGTCACCGGCATCCATCGCAGGTACGACGAGGTCAGTGCCAGCGTCATCAGCACGGCACCCAGCACCGCCACCCACAAAATGAAACTCATGCTCGGTACTCGTCGGGTGCGTGCCGTGATGTAGAGCCTTTGGCGATCAACCGACGGTCGCGCGCAGGTATTCAGGCGTTAATACGTTGAACCATAGCAGGATCATTGAGGTAGGCGACGACATCCGCGCCTTCACGGGCGAAGGCGATCTCGTTCCCGCGCTCTGCGTGGGAACGATCATCACAGGTCAGGCGTTGCGATTGAGCAAACTGCGCTCCATCCGCGCAATGCCTTCTTCCAGCAACGACCGTGGGCAGCCGAAGTTCAGGCGCACGAACTGTTTGCTGTCATCGCCGAAATCCAGACCCGCGCTCAACCCGACCTTGGCTTGTTCAAGGAAAAACTGCTGAGGGTTATCCAGTCCCAGCGCCGAACAATCGAGCCACGCCAGATACGTGCCTTGCGGAATATTCATGGTTACACCCGGCAGGCGCGTGTTGACCGCTTCCACCAGATAATCCCGATTGCTTTGCAGATACGCCTTCAACCCGGCCAGCCAAGGGCCGCCTTCGCTGTAGGCGACGCGCGTCGCTTCCATGCCCAACGGGTTGACGCTGTCGACCATGCCGCAGCGGGCGTGGTTGACCCGCGCACGCAACACTGAGTCCTGAATGATCATGAACGATGTTTTCAGCCCGGCAATGTTGTAGGCCTTGCTCGCCGACATCAGTGTGATGGTGCGCTTGGCGATTTCCGGGCTCAGGGAAGCCGTCGGAATGTGCACGCGCCCGTCGAAACACAGCTCGGCATGAATCTCGTCAGAGATGATCCAGGCGTCCTGTTCCAGGCAGATGTCGGCAACCGCTTGCAGTTCTTCCCGCGGGAAGACTTTGCCCACCGGGTTGTGCGGGTTGCTCAGCAGCAGCGCACCGCCACCGGTCAGCGCCTGATTCAGGGCATCGAGTGGCGTGGCGTAAGTGCCGTCCGCCAACGCGTCGAATTCGAGTTCAACCTTATTCAAACCCCAGTGACCCGGCGCATGACGCAGCGGCGGGTAGTTCGGGACCTGAACCACGACGTTCTGCTGCGGCTGGACCAGCGCATTCAGCGCCATGTTGAACCCCGACTCCACGCCCGGCAGGAAAATCAGTTCCTCAGGCAATACTCGCCAGGCGTACTTGTTCCACAGATCGGCGACGATGGCATCGCGCAAGTCATCCTGGGCCACGCTGTAGCCGAGCATCGGGTGTTCCAGACGTTTTTGCAGGGCCTGGATGATCACCGGCGGTGCGGAGAAGTCCATGTCGGCCACCCACATAGGCAACACGTCGGCCGGGTAACGGCTCCATTTGGTACTGCCGGTGTTGTGGCGGTCGAACACCTGATCAAAATCGAAAGTCATGCTCAGTCTCATAAAGGGCAGGGTAAATCCGACGGTCATGATAAACGCCAAGCCCCTGTGGGAGCGAGCACCCACAAGGTTGTGTGTGATGCTGGACCCAGGTATTGCCCGATGGTCGGTTTTCACACAGTCAGTTCTAACATTGTCTACAGTTTTAAGTGTCGGCAGCCAGACTGCCGCAACCGTGATTGTCCAGAAAAACCCGGCAAAACTACCGGGTCTCCACCTGACAGGAGTGCACGATGGACCTCAACCGTCGTCAGTTCTTCAAGGTCGCTGGTATCGGCCTTGCGGGCTCGAGCCTCGGCGCGCTGGGCATGGCCCCCGCGACTGCCTTCGCCGAGCAGGTGCGCCACTTCAAGCTTGCCCACACCCATGAAACCCGCAACACCTGCCCGTACTGCTCGGTAGGCTGCGGCTTGATCATGTACAGCCAGGGCGATGCCGCCAAGAATGTCGCGCAAAACATCATCCACATCGAAGGCGATTCCGACCACCCGGTCAATCGCGGCACCCTGTGCCCCAAAGGCGCAGGCCTGCTGGACTTCATTCACAGCCCCGGCCGCCTGCAATACCCACAGGTGCGCAAACCCGGCACCACCGAGTGGACGCGTATCTCCTGGGATGAGGCGCTCGATCGCGTCGCCGACCTGATGAAGGCCGACCGCGACGCCAACTTCATCGAGAAGAATGCCCAGGGCCAAACGGTGAACCGCTGGCTGACCACCGGTTTCCTCGCGGCCTCGGCGGCGTCCAACGAAGCGGGTTACATCACCCATAAGGTGGTTCGCAGTCTCGGCATGCTGGGGTTCGATAACCAGGCGCGTGTCTGACACGGCCCGACGGTGGCAAGTCTTGCCCCGACGTACGGCCGTGGTGCCATGACCAATACCTGGACCGATATCGGTAACGCGAATCTGATCCTGGTAATGGGCGGCAACGCAGCAGAAGCGCACCCGTGCGGCTTCAAATGGGTGACCGAAGCCAAGGCGCACAACAAGGCACGTCTGATCGTGGTCGATCCGCGTTTTACCCGGACCGCCTCGGTGGCCGACTATTACGCGCCGATTCGCACCGGCACCGACATCGCCTTCATGGGCGGGCTGATCAACTACCTGCTGACCGAAGACAAGATCCAGCACGAGTACGTACGCGCTTATACCGACGTGTCGTTCATCGTCAGAGCCGGTTATGGCTTCGAGGACGGGATCTTCAGCGGCTACGACGCGGCCAAACGCAGCTACACGGACAAGTCCGGCTGGGGTTATGAACTCGGTGATGACGGCTTCGTCAAGGTCGACCCGACCCTGCAAGACCCGCGCTGCGTCTATCAATTGATGAAGCAGCATTACAGCCGCTACAACATCGAACTGGCGAGCCAGATTTGCGGCATGCCGGTGGATGCCATGCAAAAAATCTGGGAAGAGATCGCCACCTGCTCGCAACCGGGCAAGACCATGACGATTCTCTACGCGCTGGGCTGGACGCAGCACTCAATCGGTTCGCAGATCATTCGCAGCGCGGCCATGGTGCAATTGCTGCTGGGCAACGTCGGCATGCCGGGCGGGGGCGTCAATGCCTTGCGCGGGCACTCCAATATTCAGGGGCTGACCGACCTCGGCTTGCTGTCCAATTCGCTGCCGGGCTATCTGACCTTGCCGCAGGATGCGGAGCAGGATTACAACGCTTACATCGTCAAACGGACGCAAAAACCGTTGCGTCCGGGGCAGTTATCCTATTGGCAGAACTACGGCAAGTTCCACGTCAGCCTGATGAAAGCCTGGTACGGCGCGAATGCCACGCTCGAAAACCGCTGGGCTTATGACTATCTGCCGAAACTCGACATCCCGAACTACGACATCCTCAAAGTGTTCGACCTGATGGGCCAGGGCAAGGTCAATGGCTACATGTGCCAGGGCTTCAACCCCATTGCCGCGCTACCCGACAAGAACCGAGTGATGGCGGCGCTGGCCAAGCTGAAGTGGCTGGTGGTGATGGACCCGCTGTCCACCGAAACCTCGGAGTTCTGGCGCAATGTCGGGCCGTACAACGATGTCGAAACCGCTGGCATCCAGACCGAAGTGATTCGCCTGCCCACCACCTGTTTCGCCGAAGAAGACGGCTCGCTGGTCAACAGCAGCCGCTGGCTGCAATGGCACTGGAAAGGCGCGGATGGCCCTGGTGAAGCGCGCACCGATGTGCGGATCATGAGCGAGCTGTTTATCCGTCTGCGCCAGCGTTACCAGGCCAACGGCGGCGCTTATGCCGAGCCGATTCTCAAACTGTCCTGGCCGTACAAAGTTGCCGAAGAGCCTTCGCCGGAAGAACTGGCCAAGGAAATCAACGGCTATGCCACCACGGACTTCACCGACGCTACCGGCGTGGCGATCAAGGGCAACGCGCAACTGGCCGGTTTTGGTCTGCTCAAGGACGACGGCAGTACGGCTTCCGGGTGCTGGATTTTCTGTGGCAGCTGGACTGAGGCGGGCAACCAGATGGCCCGGCGCGACAACAGCGATCCATATGGCATGAAGCAACACCAGGGCTGGGCCTGGGCCTGGCCGGCGAACCGGCGGATTCTTTACAACCGCGCTTCGTGCGACCCGCAAGGCAAGCCGTGGGACGAGAAAAAACGCCTGGTGTGGTGGAACGGCAAAGTCTGGGCTGGCACCGATGTGCCGGACTTCAAGGCCGACTCGCCACCGGAAGCCGGGATGAATCCGTTCATCATGAACCCCGAAGGCGTGGCGCGATTCTTTGCCGTCGACAAGATGAACGAAGGGCCTTTCCCTGAGCATTACGAGCCGTTCGAAACGCCGATCGGCATCAATCCGCTGCACCCGGAAAACAAGAAAGCCACCAGCAACCCGGCGGCGCGGATCTTCGATTCGGTATGGGATTCCTTAGGCGTGGCCAAGGACTATCCGTATGCAGCGACCAGCTACCGGCTGACCGAGCATTTCCACTTCTGGAGCAAGCATTGCAAGCTCAACGCGATTTCCCAACCCGAGCAGTTCGTCGAGATCGGTGAAGTGCTGGCCAAGGAGAAAGGCATCGTGGCGGGCGACCGGGTCCGTGTCAGTTGCAAGCGCGGGCATATAGAAGCGGTGGCGGTGGTGACCAAGCGGATTCGACCGCTGCAGGTCAACAATCAGGTGGTGCACCAGATCGGTATCCCGCTGCACTGGGGTTTTACCGGGCTCACGCGCCACGGTTACCTGACCAATACCCTGGTGCCGTTCCTCGGCGATGGCAACACTCAGACCCCGGAATCCAAGTCATTCCTGGTCAATGTGGAGAAAGTCTAAATGGCCAGCCAAGACATCATCGCCCGTTCGGCCACCACGACCGTCCCGTCCTCGGTACGCAATCAAGAGGAAGTGGCCAAGCTGATCGACACCACCAAATGCATTGGCTGCAAGGCTTGTCAGGTCGCCTGCTCGGAATGGAACGAGTTGCGCGACGAGGTCGGCCACAACCTCGGCACCTACGACAACCCTCAAGACCTGAGCGCAGATACCTGGACCTTGATGCGCTTCACCGAGCATGAAACCGACGCCGGCAATCTGGAGTGGCTGATTCGCAAGGACGGCTGCATGCACTGCGCAGAACCCGGTTGCCTGGCGGCCTGCCCGAGTCCGGGAGCGATCATCAAGCACGCCAACGGCATCGTCGATTTCGACCAGGACCATTGCATCGGCTGCGGGTATTGCATCACCGGATGCCCGTTCAATATCCCGCGCATCTCGCAAAAGGATCACAAGGCCTACAAATGCACGTTGTGCTCGGACCGGGTGGCGGTGGGGCTCGAACCGGCCTGCGTCAAAACCTGCCCGACGGGCGCGATTGTGTTCGGCACCAAGGACGATATGAAAGACCATGCGGCCGAAAGGATCGTCGACCTCAAGAGCCGTGGCTTCGAACACGCGGGTCTGTACGACCCGAGTGGCGTCGGCGGTACTCACGTGATGTATGTGCTGCACCATGCCGACACGCCCAGGTTGTATGCCGGGTTGCCGGATCACCCGGCGATCAGTCCGCTGGTCGACCTGTGGAAAGGCGTGAGCAAACCCTTGGGGTTGCTGGCCATGGGCTTGGCGGTGCTGGCCGGGTTCTTCCACTACGTGCGCATCGGGCCGCAGCTGGTCGAGGAGGACGAACACCCGACTATCCCCGATCCCGCCGTGCATGAAATCGATCCATCGGTACATACCTATGATCCGAAGGGGCAGGACAGGCCATGAACGACAAACCGATCCTTCGCTACACATCAAACCAGCGCACTAACCATTGGCTGGTAGCGATTCTGTTTCTGATGGCGGCACTGTCGGGGCTGGCGTTATTCCATCCGGCGCTGTTCTGGCTCAGCAACCTGTTTGGCGGCGGCCCGTGGACGCGCATCCTGCATCCGTTCATGGGCGTGGTGATGTTTGTGCTGTTCCTGGGATTGGTGATTCAATTCTTTCGGGCGAACTTCTTTATCACCAACGATCGGCTATGGCTGAGGCGAGTCGGGCGGGTGATCAAGAATGAGGAGGAGGGCGTGCCGCCCATCGGCAAGTACAACCCCGGGCAAAAGCTGCTGTTCTGGACCTTGCTGATTTGCATGCTGGTGTTGTTGTTCAGCGGGCTGGTGATCTGGCGCGCGTATTTCAGCGAGTACTTCGGCATCACCAGCATTCGTTGGGCCATGCTGCTGCATGCGTTGGCGGGTTTCATCCTGGTGCTGAGCATCATCGTGCACATCTACGCCGGCATCTGGATCAAGGGTTCGGTCAGCGCCATGGTGCATGGCGGGGTGAGCCGCGCCTGGGCGAAAAAACACCATGGACTCTGGTACCGCGAAGTGACCCGCGACGAACACCCCGACCGGCCGATCAGCAAAAAAGGATAGCCCCTTGGCGACGATTCTTGAGCCTGGCGAGATCGAAGCGGCGGCGAGCTCGCCGCCGTTTCTGCACCTGCCACCGAAAAACCTGTTCACCTTGCGCGCCTTGCGCCTGGAGCGTCTGGTCGACGGCCATCCACTGGCCGATTACCTGCGGCTGGTGACCGGCCTGTGCCACGTGCAGCAGTGTGTGATGGACGATCCGCCCGTGGCCACCATGCCCGATGCCGAACGCCTGCGAGTGTGCCAGCAACACGGCTTGCCGCCGTTCGCCGCTGACAGTCTGGTGCGCGAAGACGATTGGCTGCCGTTCCTCGAAGCGCTGTTGCAGCGTTACCAGCCACCGCCGCAACCAGCGGTGGAAAAAGCCGTGGCGACCTTGCGCAACGCCCACGTCGGGCAACTCAAGCCCTGGGCGATTGCGCTGGTCAGCGGCCAGTTCGCCTTGCTGCCCGCCGCCGTGGTGCCGTTTCTCGGCGCAGCGTTGCAGGTGGCCTGGAGTCATTGGTTACTGAGTACAGCGGACCTTGCGCTGAAGCCCGGCGACAGTCTCAGCCAATGCCCGGCCTGCGGTTCGCCGGCCATGGCCGGCGTGATTCGCCATCGCGGCAAGTACAACGGCTTGCGGTATCTGGTGTGTTCGTTGTGTGCCTGCGAATGGCATGTGGTGCGGGTCAAATGCGTGTATTGCGAACAAAGCAAAGGCCTTGAATACGTCAGCCTCGATGACGACCGCCACGCTGCCAATCAGGCACCGACACGCGCGGAAGTCTGTCCTGGCTGCCATAGCTATCTGAAGCTGCTTTACCTGGAAAACGACGCCGAGGCCGAAGCGCTCTCGACGGACCTGACCAGCCTGCTGCTGGACATGCGCCTGGAACAGGAAGGCTACCAGCGTCCGGCGCCTAATCTTCTGCTGGCCCCCGGAGGTGGCTGAGCTATCCCTTTGAGCACTCCCTTTAAACTCAACAGCTACACTCAGGCGCGACGGTCAACGTTTGCGGGAGCGCCTGATGTCTTCCAGATCCGCCAGCCAAACTCTGCGGCTGCCTTCCATCGACAGTTTGCTACGCCATCCCGCCTGCCAGCCATTGGCTGAGCGTTACGGGCGTGATGCGCTGCTGGCGAATTTGCGCCAATTGCTTGATGACTTGCGTGAACCGGTGCTTTCGGGGCAACTCGACGCCATTGAAATCGCACCCGAAGCGTTAGCCGGCAGGGCAGGTGAACGCTTGGCCATTCAGCATCGCAGCAACGTGCGCCGGGTGTTCAATCTCACCGGCACGGTGCTGCACACCAATCTGGGGCGAGCGTTGTTGCCGGAGGAAGCCATCGACGCCGTGCAACTCGCGGCACGCTACCCGCTCAATCTGGAATTCGACCTGCACAGCGGCAAACGCGGCGACCGTGATGATCTGATCGAAGGCCTGATCCGCGAGCTGACCGGCGCCGAGGCGGTGACGGTGGTCAACAACAACGCCGCCGCCGTATTGCTGGCGCTCAACAGCCTGGGCGCGCGTAAGGAAGGCATCATTTCCCGGGGCGAACTGATCGAAATCGGCGGCGCGTTCCGCATTCCCGACATCATGGCCAGAGCCGGGGTCAGGCTCCACGAAGTCGGCACCACCAATCGCACGCATGCCCGCGATTACGAAGCCGCGATCAGCCCACGCAGCGGGTTGGTGATGCGCGTACATGCGAGCAACTACAACATCGAAGGCTTCACCGCACGGGTGCCGACCGCCGAGTTGGCGCAACTCGCGCATAAACACGGCTTGCCGTTGCTTGAAGACCTCGGCAGCGGCAGCCTGCTGGACCTGACGCGCTGGGGCTTGCCCGCCGAACCGACGGTGCGCCAGGCGCTGAGCGATGGCGCCGACATCGTCACCTTCAGCGGCGACAAGTTACTGGGTGGCCCCCAGGCCGGGTTGATCGTCGGCCGCAAAGACCTGATCGCGAAGATCAAGAAGAACCCGCTCAAGCGCGCCTTGCGGGTCGACAAACTGACCCTGGCTGCCCTCGAAGCGGTGTTGGGCCTGTACCGCGATCCTGATCGACTGGCTGAGCGGCTGCCGAGTTTGCGCCTGCTGACCCGGCCCCAGGCGGACATCCTCGCCCAGGCTGAGCGTCTGCAACCCTTGCTGGCCAAAGTCTTGGGCGACGGCTGGAGCGTCAGTGCAGTACCGGCGCTGAGCATGATCGGCAGCGGCAGCCAACCGGTGGCGCGCTTGCCGAGTGCGGCTTTATGCCTGCGACCGCACGCGTCCAAACGTCTTCGTGGACGGCAGCTGCATGGTTTGGAAACGTCCCTGCGAGCGTTGCCGATTCCGGTGCTCGGGCGCATTGATGACGATGCGTTGTGGCTGGATCTGCGGCAACTGGACGATGAGCCGGCGTGGTTGGCGCAACTCGATCAAATTGCAGGAGCCATAGAGTGATCGTCGGCACCGCCGGGCACATCGACCACGGCAAGACTGCCTTGCTCCAGGCCCTGACCGGCCAGGTCGGCGACCGTCGCCGGGAAGAACGTGAACGCGGCATGACCATCGACCTCGGTTACCTTTACGCGGCGCTGGAACCGCAAGCGCCCCTGACCGGTTTTATCGATGTGCCCGGTCATGAGCGCTTCACCCACAACATGCTGGCGGGTGCCCAGGGCATTGATCTGGTGTTGCTGGTGGTCGCGGCCGACGACGGCGTCATGCCGCAGACCCGCGAACACCTGGCCATCGTTGAACTGCTGGGAATCCCTCGGGCTGTGGTGGCGATCAGCAAATGCGACCGCGTCGAACCGTCCAGAGTGCAAGCCGTTCGCGATCAGATCCAGACATTGCTGGCCCCGGGGCCTTATGCAACCGCGCCGCTGATTGCGCTGTCGAGTGTGACCGGGGAGGGCATCGAGGCCCTGCGACAAGCCTTGCTCGCGGCGCAGCGTGAAGTCGTTCAATGCAGCACCACCGGCGGTTTTCGCCTGGCGATTGATCGTGCCTTCAGTGTGGCCGGCGTCGGCATCGTGGTGACCGGCACTGCGTTGTCCGGCGTGGTGGCGGTGGGCGATACGCTGATGCTTGGCCCGCAGGGCAAACCCGTGCGTGTGCGCGGCCTACATGCACAGAATCGGGCTGCCGAAGTCGCAATGGCCGGACAGCGAGTGGCGTTGAACCTGAGTGCCGAACGCTTGGCCCTGGAGCAGATTCATCGCGGTCACTGGTTGCTGGCCGAGTGGTTGTATGCGCCGACCCAGCGAGTGGATGTCGACCTGCAATTGTTAGCCAGCGAACCCAAAGCCTTCGAGCACTTTCAACCCGTGCACGTTCACGTGGGAACTCAAGATGTGACCGGGCGGGTGGCGTTGCTGGAAGGCACTCGCCTGGCGCCGGGTGAACGGATGTTCGCGCAACTGCTGCTGAATATGCCGGTGCAGGCCGTGAAGGGCGATCCGTTGATCCTGCGTGACCAGAGCGCCCAACGCACCCTCGGCGGCGCGCGGGTGCTCGACCCGTTTGCGCCGACCCGACAACGCCGAAGTCCCGAGCGGCTGGCGCAGCTACATGCTCTTGCCACACGCAAAGAGTTGGAAGACAGCCTGCCGGCGTTATTGGCCAATAGCGACACCGGGCTCGATCCCCAGCGTTTGGAGCGTCAGTTCAACCGCCCCCGCAACACGTGGGTTTTGCCTGATGAGGTGCGCCTGATCGACACCCGCCAAGGTCCATTGCTGTTCAGTGCGGCCCGCTGGGAAGCGCTGAAAGCCCCGTTGCTGGAACACCTCGCACGTTTTCATCAACTGGAACCGGATCAAATGGGCCCGGACCGGGATCGCCTCCGACGGTTCACCGGCACAGCGCTGGACCGTCCGACGTTCATCAGTCTGCTCGACGAATTACTCGCCAGTGGCGCGATTGCCGCCAGCGGGCCATGGTTGCATTTGCCCGATCATCAGGTGCGTTTGAGCGAAGACGACGAAGCCCTGTGGCAACACTTGCAACCGTTGTTCGAACAGGCTGGTTTTGATCCGCCGTGGGTGCGCAACCTTGACCATGACGAGGCGGCCGTGCGCTTGCTGCTATGCAAAATGGCGAGGCTGGGATTGGTGCATCAAGTCGTCCGTGACCTGTTCTACACCGACACGATGATCCGCCGATTGGCGGCTATGCTTGTGCAACTGGCCGCGCAAAACCCGGTGATTCAGGTTAGGGCGTTTCGTGATGCGGTGGGCCTGGGTCGCAAGCGCAGCATCCAGATCCTCGAATACTTCGACCGGATCGGCCTGACGCGACGGTTTGGCGACAAGCGCCATATCCGCCTCGACAATGCCTTGGCCCAACGCACCGAGCACTGACTTCAAGGAAGGCAATCGCGCCCGGTGGCGCGGCCGGGCTTCAAACCCGGTTGGGGACGGCATCCGTTCCCGGGCAGGTTCGACTCCGGCTGCCTTCCGCCATTTTTCCTTTCACTTGAGCAACCGGGTATCCAGCCCAAAGCGTTCCTGAGAAACAAGTTTGAACTGATCCGCGGCCAAGTCGCAGCTCACCAACAGATTCCACGAATGACGGGTGACTGCAGACGGGATGAGCAGAAAGGGATGTTCGGCCAGCAGATCATCAGCAAACAGCTGCTGATTGGGCGAGAGTTGAGACGGGATAAGCCAATTGGGGTTTGGCACATCTTCGGGCTGAACAACCTTGATGGAATTCGAATCCAGCACTTCGAAGCACGTCAACACGTGAGGCACCATATCCAGCGTATCGAAGCCTGCGTGGGCTGCGACTTCCAGAATGGCAGTGGACGGATCGGCCGAAGCGTAAATAACCCGGCGGCCGGGAGGGTTCCATCGACCACCGGATTGCTGCGCACCCATGCCACTGTCCCAGGTGTCCTTGAAGACCTCGCGGTCAAGGCGCCAAGCGTGCCACTTCCCATCCCAGGGCAAAGGATTCATTGATAAACCCCGTGTTCAATCCGGGTCAAATAGTCTTCGACTACCTGGAAGCCAAGCGAGTTGTCGATCAGCTCCAGCGGGATGTTTCCGTCCAGGTATTTGCAGGGTTTCTTCAACCAATCCTCAGCCAACTGCTGATTGCCAAACACGTTGATGGCGTGCTCCAGAGCCTGCGCATACTGGAAGGCGACTGTACTTTGTTGCTGGTTTAGCCGCACTGGTTTGGTCTCCTTCGCCAAGCGCTGGACAGTCCTGAGGGACTTCCCTGTAATGCGCTGAACCAGGCCGTGCGCCATGTAAAGATCGGATATAGAAAGCATGTCCCTGACGTCGCTCAGGTCAAAGCCTTCCTTTGTGTATCGGATGATCAACATGCGCGTATCACCTTCGCGGCCATGTAACAGCACCTCAGTCGGCTTTCGGGTGACACTTTTTGTCTCCGTCGCTACGACTGTTTTTCCTGTGGATTTGACGGCAGGCTTGTCTGCTTGATTCGCGGCGGGCATACCGATTACCTCCATACGACATTTGACGCAATCATAGCGCCAAATGTCGCAACCTGCGCAATTGAGTTTGTCGGCGAAAGTAATGCTCCCGCACGTTACGTGCTCACAGCATGAAACCAAGCCTGCCGGGCGCCAGGCGCTCTCTCTTGCCTGACTGGAGCCACCACGTTAAACGTCGCGCGTCCGACGGCCAACCGGAAAAACATGTGGGACAAATCCTCGATTTTTTGATTTTCGACGCCGCTTGTGGGACCTGCGCCGACGCCAAATCCACACAGTCAAGATCGCGTGTTTAATGACCATGGATTTGGCGGATCGTATAGAGGGGACAAGTCGTAATACCCTGCTGGGTACTTCACAAGTCATCATGCTGGCCGAGTGGGTGGTGAACCGAGCACTGGATCGACTCGACCCATCTGAGTAGTCACGATCCTCTGTGGCCGTTCGGCTCTGTAGCAGCTGTCGAGCCTGCGAGACTGCGTCCGGCTGCGTAGCAGCCGTAAGGTCAGACAATGCGGTGCGTCAGACTCACCGCGTACTCAGGGTTTACGACTGCTACGCAGCCGAACGCAGCCTCGCAGGCTCGACAGCTGCTACAGCGCCAGCCGCCGTGCAGGGTGGTCGATCACTGCATCACATAACGCCCCGGCGCCGACTCGATCGCCGGGTATTGCGCGTTACCGGTATGCAGTACCGAGGGCTGGCGTTCGCCGGCCTGTTCAGCCAGCCAGACGAACCAGTCATTCCACCAGCTACCGGAATGTTGCTGGGCGTTCTTGAACCAGGTTTCCGGGTTTTTGGTGACCCGGTTGTTGGTCCAGTAATGGCGTTTTTCCTTGGCCGGCGGGTTGATCACTCCGGCGATATGCCCTGACGCGCCCAGTACAAAGCGCTTGGTCCCGGAGAGCAATTCGGTGCTGGCGTAAGCGCTTCTCCACGGCACGATGTGATCGTCATGGGTGGCGAGGATGTACGCCGGAGCATCGATGGCGCGCAGGTCCAGCTTGACTCCGCAACAGTCCAGCTCACCGGATTTCAGGTCGTTCTGCAGATAGGTGTGGCGCAAATACCAGCAGTACATCGGGCCCGGGAGGTTGGTGCTGTCGTTGTTCCAGAACAGCAGGTCGAGGGGAATCGGTTTCTGGCCCTTGAGGTATTTGTCGACGTTGTAGTTCCACCACAAGTCGTTGGGGCGCAGCAGCGAGAAGGTATTGCCCATGTCCTCGCCCTTGAACAGGCCGATGGGGCCATCCTGGCCGCCGATGGTGCGCTCGCGGTAGACCACCAATTGTTCGTCGACGAAGATGTCGATAGGGCCGGTATCGAGGTAGTCGAGGAAGGTGGTCAACAGGCTCACGCTGCCAATCTCGCGGTCGCCGCGCGCCGCCAGGACGGCCAGCGCCGAGCTCAACAAGGTGCCGCCGATGCAGAAGCCGACGCAATTGGGCCGCTGCTCGCCGCTGATTTCACGGGTCACTTGCAGGCCTTTGATGATGCCGGTTTCGATCAGGTCATCCCAGGTGGTACCCGCGTGTTCCTGGTCGAAGTTGCGCCACGACATCAGAAACACCGGGTGCCCTTGTTTCAACAGATGGGCAACCATCGAGTTGTCCGGGCGCAGGTCGAGAATGTAGTACTTGTTGATTGACGGCGGCACGACAAACACCGGGCGCCGGTACTGGGTTTCGCTTTGCGGGTAATACTGAATCAGCTGGAAGAGTTCGTTCTCGAACACCACTTCGCCCGGGGTGTTGGCGAGATCGACACCGACTTTGAAGGCACCGGCGTCGCACTGGCGCATCTTGCCTTCTTGCAGGTCGCTGGCCAGGTGCAGCAAGCCTGTGAGGAGGCTGCTTCCCTGGGTATCGACGACACGTTGCAGCGCATCGGGATTACTGGCCAGAAAGTTGCTGGGCGCGCCGGCGGCGATGGCCTGTTCCACCAGATAGAGCAGACGTTGGCGCGGCTTTTTGTCCGGGATCGCTAACGTGTCCAGCAGCTTCAGCAGAAACCCTGCGTTGAGCAGGTAAAACGCTGCGAGCGAGCCGAACAGTGGCTGGCTCCAGTTGCCGCTGGCAAAACGTCGATCGTCGAAGCTGAATGGCTGACCGGTCAGCAGTTGCTGGCCGAGTTCGCACCATTGCTGTTGGTAATCCGATTGAAGGCTGTCCAGGGTGCCGCGCGGAAGGTCAAACCACTCGTTGTATTCCTGGCCGGTAAACCACGGATTGCTACTGACCCAGAGACGTAATTGTTGCACTGCAAAGGAGGCAATGAACGGAACCTGGCCTGACCAGAAGGTGTTGAAGGTATGCGCGTTATTGTCCATGGAACTCCTTGCCCACATCCGTAAACCGGGCCGAAAAAAACCGCGGCGCCGGACTTCGGCGCCGCGTCAGCAACTAAAGCAAACACTCCTGTGTTTCTAGCGCTCGATGACCAGGCTGACGCCTTGGCCGCCACCGATGCACAACGTGGCCAGGCCTTTTTTGCCGTCGCGACGAATCAGCTCGTGTAACAGCGACACCAGAATTCGCGCGCCCGATGCACCGATCGGATGACCGAGGGCAATCGCGCCGCCGTTGACGTTGACTTTGCTGGTGTCCCAACCCAGTTCCTTGCCGACTGCCAGTGATTGCGCGGCGAACGCTTCATTGGCTTCGATCAGGTCGAGGTCGTCCAGGCTCCAGCCGGCTTTGGTCAATGCCAAACGAGTGGCCGGCACCGGGCCGATGCCCATGATCGACGGGTCGACGCCAGCGCTGGCGTAAGCCTTGATGCGTGCCAGAACCGGCAAGCCGAGGGCCAGGGCCTTGGCGGCACTGGCCAGTAACAGTACGGCGGCGCCGTCGTTGAGGGTCGACGAGTTACCGGCGGTCACGCTGCCGTTTTTCTGGAACGCAGGTTTGAGGTTGCCCAGCGCCTGCAGTGTGCTATCTGGACGCGGTTGTTCATCGGTGTCGAAGACCAGCGGCTCACCCTTGCGCTGAGGGATCAGGATCGGGGTGATTTCACGCTTGAAGTAGCCCGCTTCGATGGCAGCAGCGGCTTTCTGTTGCGAGGCCGCGGCGAAAGCGTCCTGGTCTTCGCGACTGAGCTCGTACTTCTCTGCCAGGTTCTCGGCGGTAATGCCCATGTGGTAGTCGTTGAAGGCGTCCCACAAACCGTCCTGAATCACGCTGTCTTGCAGTTGCGCATGACCCAGACGCAAACCGGTGCGGGCCTTGGGCAGCACATACGGCGCCAGGCTCATGTTTTCCTGACCGCCGGCAATCACCAGTTCGGCGTCGCCGCAACGGATGGCCTGGACCGCTAGCTGAACCGCCTTGAGGCCCGAGCCGCAGACCTTGTTCAGGGTCAGGGCAGGGGTGGTATGGGGGAGGCCGGCCTTGATCGCCGTCTGGCGTGCCGGGTTTTGTCCCGAGCCCGCGGTGAGTACCTGTCCGAGGATCACTTCATCGATCTGCGAGCCGTCCAGACCGGTCTCTTCCAGCAAACGGCGAATGACCGCCGCGCCCAGCTCGGTGGCTGGAATCGCGGACAAGGCACCTTGAAAACTGCCAATGGCGGTACGAGTTGCGGCAACGATTACGACTTCGTTCATGCGTGACCTCATTAAGATTTTGTCGAGTGCAAGCAGGGCATTCATGCCCTGACAGGTCTACTGCATGTTCATGCCGCCGTTGACCGAGAAGTCGGCCCCGGTGCTATAGGCCGATTCATCGGAAGCCAGCCAGGCCACGATGGAAGCGATTTCTTCAGGTTGGCCGAGACGCCCGACCGGTGTGGCCGCGATCATGGTGTCGAGAATGTCCGGGCGGATGGCCGCGGTCATGCTGGTCTGGATGTACCCTGGGGAAACGGTGTTGACGGTCACGCCCTTGCCGGACACTTCCCGGGCCAGGGCCATGGTGAAACCATGGATGCCGGCCTTGGCCGCGCTGTAGTTGGTCTGGCCGAACTGGCCGCGCTGACCGTTGATCGAGGAGATGTTGATGACCCGTCCCCAACCCTTGGCCAGCATCCCTTCAATCACCTGTTTGGTGGTGTTGAACAGGCCGCTCAGGTTGGTGCCGATGACCGCGTTCCAGTCTTCGGGCGTCAGTTTGCGAAAGGACGCATCACGCGTGATCCCGGCGTTGTTGACCAAGACATCGATCGGGCCGAATTGCTCACGTGCCATCTCGAACGCTTTGCGCGTTGATTCCCAATCGGTGATGTCGCCATAGATGCATTCGAATTGATAACCCGCCTCCAGTTGGCTCGCCATCCATTCTTTCTTGCGGGCGGAATCTGAGCTGCAGCCCACGATGACCTTGAATCCTTCCTTGTACAGGCGTTGGCTTATCGCAGTGCCAATCCCACCCATACCACCCGTGACCAACGCAATACGACCAAGTGACTTCATACACTTTCTTCCTTTTTGTGTTTTGCGTTGCAAGATGGGGGGATTGTTCGGCATAGGCGGGGTGTGCGGAAGTGTTGAGAGGTGACGGTCTGGTGTCCAACGGTGCCATGCAGATTTTTTCGGACCACTGGCAAAAAATGACGAGTGCCTATACTGGGATCAATATTTGAGACTTATTAGTCAGTTAGTATTCGATTCAACGCAGGTTAGTCATGGCTCCGGACAGGATGTTCGGCTCCGCAGGTCATTGAGGACGGCATGTATAGAATCAGTTCAGGTTATGCCAGCGTGCTGGTGAATACGCTCTCGGCACAAGGGCTGGATGTTGCCAGTCTGTGTCGGGAGGCTGGGATGGACATGGAGACCGTTAACAACCTGGGAGCGTACTGCGAACGAGGGGCTATTTATCGGCTATGGGAACTGGGAGCCCAGGCCGCTGGCGATCCAGACATCGGTTTGAAGGCCTATGGAAACTTCCATCCCGGTAACCTTCAGATCGTCGGCTACACCATGATGTCCAGTTTGAATCTGAAAAAAGCACTTGA
This sequence comes from Pseudomonas sp. Irchel s3h14, assembly GCF_900187425.1. GTDB lineage: Bacteria > Pseudomonadota > Gammaproteobacteria > Pseudomonadales > Pseudomonadaceae > Aquipseudomonas. Next base: position 35,529 of record NZ_FYDJ01000028.1, on the reverse strand, counting down.
ACGCCTGGTGCGTTTCAGCCCTTTGATCAGCACCGGATTCAGCCTCTTCTTTTTGCCGGAGCAACAGCATTATCGATTGGCGGCGCTTGATCATCAGCAAAAGGGGTCGGTCAAACCCCGGCAGTACTCGGATGCAGGCATGGCTTCATTGCTGGGTTTTTGCCGTTGGCTGGCGGGAGGCAACTTACCGCAACCGTTGAGTGTGGAGTTCGCCTATCCAGAACCTGAAGACACGTCCGAGCATCAAAGGCTGTTTGGCTGCGACCTGCATTTTGGGACTGCCTATGACAGCATCCTGTTTGACGGGCAGGAGCTTCTGCGTCCGCTGAGCATGGCTAACGAAGAACTGGCGGTACTGCATGACAGTTTTGCCGAAGCTCAATTGGTTTCGCTGTTTGGCTGCACCATCGTCGGCAGAATTCGGGCACTGATTACCAAGCGCTTGAGTCAGGGCCAGGGGGTGTGCGATATGGAGTCAATCGCGGCCGCATTGAACATCAGCAAGCGAACGCTGCAACGCACCCTGGAAAAAGACGGGACGCAATTCAAGGACGTGCAGAATGCCGTGCGCCGGCAATTGGCCGATTTCTACCTGCGCAATTCTCGCTTCAACATGAAGCATGTCGCGTATCTCCTTGGTTTTCATGACCACAGCAGTTTCAACAAAGCCTGTAGCCGCTGGTTTGGCATGACACCCGGAAAGTATCGGGCCGATTAATCGCTTGGAATCGTGGAAGCCGCGCCGGTATGACGCGGTTCTCCTCAGCGTTAAACGTTATTTCACCGGAGGTTTTTTCACGCCTTTCTTGCCCTTGGCAGGTTTGCGCACTGGACTCGCAACCTTGGCGACGGAGTCAGGGGTCACAGCGGGTATTTTCTGCTTGATCGGTTCTGGGATTATTGCCGGGACTTTCTCTTCGATGGCATCGGCCTCACCGAGTGGTTGGGTCAGGCTGAAACCTGGCAGCGGCACGTCGAGCAGCGTGTGCAGCTCACACCAGAATGGGTTGTCTGCGCCGCTGGTCAGCAGTTCCGGCAGCAAATTGGCGACGGCCGCCAGCACTTGCTGGCGTTCTTCGACCTCGGCAAGCATCACGGGCAGGCTGTGCAGGCTTTCTTGCGGATGGGTGGCGACCAGCAGTTTTTGCAGGCGCAGGGTTTCGCGCAAATCAAGCGGCTCGGCACTGTAATCCTGGAGCAGCACCTGCATTTGCAGGATCAATTTTTCGACGCTTTCCTTGCCCGGCTCGTCGCTGTCGCGGCCCAGCAGGAACAGGATCCGTATCAAGGCTTCCATCAGGCCGCCAAGGGGCAGGGCATCCTGCAGGCGCTCGATCAAAACCTTGTCGTGCTGCTCGGCATGTTCCTGAAGATTACGCCCGGGTGCATTGCCGGCGAGGCTGTTGAGTACGCCATACACACCGTAGAAACACATTTCCTGAGCCGCATCGCGCAGATCCCTATAGCCGTTCAAGGCGTCCTGCACCTGGTTGGAAAACAGTTCCTGCCAGACCAGCAACGGGTTGTTCTGGCTGGCGGGGTGACGATCCTTGCTCACGTGAGCGGCACTGCCTGCCAGCCACCAGAGCGCCGGGTTCAAACTGCTCCAGGCCACTTGTTGCTGATGGAAAGGATGTGCCCGGCGCAGCAGTTCAGCGCTCGGTTCGTTGATCAGCTGGCGCAACCATGGGCGTATGAATTCGTCGTACACACTGTTGTTGACGTCGGACGCGCGCTGGACCAGCGCAAATTCGCGATCGTCATCACGGAGCGTCTGAACTTCGCCATGGATGTCGGCGATACGCCGGCGTTCGAAACGCACGGCATATGGCGTCGCCGAGTGCTCCGGCAGGTCTTCGATCAGCATTTCATACAGCCCGGCCGACAGCGCATTGATCGCATCGACCGCACCGAGCAATTCACGGTGCTCACGCCGCGCCACTTCACCGGACACGAAGATGCCCAGGTGACCGATGCTCGCGTGCCGCAGGTAAACGATGGTACGTCCGGCATTTTGCAACGCGAGATCGCTGGGATAGACGTCGGTGATCCAGTCCAGTGCCTGCTGCGGGGAGGTGATGTTGTCGCCATACGAGCAGAACACCACCACCGGCACTTCGATCAGTTTGAGATCAAGCCCGCTGCTCTTGCGCCCCAGGCCACCGGACAGCCGATTGCCGATGAACAGGTCGTCGACAATCATCTCGATCTCTTCGCCATTGAGCAGGGTCGGGCTGCCCCACCAGCGTTCGAAGTCCAGAAAGCGTGCGGCCTCGCTGTCGACTTCGCTGAACAGGTGGTAGTACTTGCCCCACCAGGTGTTGGCCGGGTCCAGGTTTTCGAAATTGCTGACCAGCCAGGTGCCGTCGAAACGGTCATTACCGAGGTCGCTACCGAGGCGCGCCATCCAGCCACCACCCAACAAACCACCGGTGTAGCGCATCGGATTGCGACCATTGACGCCGGCCCAGTACGACAACGGCGCACCGTTGACGATGATCAGCCCCGGCAGCTCCGGACGGGTGGCCGCGAGGCCCATTAACGCCCAGCCCGCCTGGCAGTTGCCGATTACCACGGGTTTGGTGCTGTCGGGGTGTCGGGCGCTGACGACTTCGATGAACTTCGCTTGGGCTTCTGTGATATCGGCAAGGGTTTGCCCAGGGCGTGGCGAGTGACTGAAGGAGACGAAGTAGGTGGGGTGGCCGGCCCTCAGGCTTTCGCCGATGACCGAATCCTGTTTGAAACCGCCGATCCCTGAGCCGTGGCCGCCGCGTGGGTCAATGATGATCACCGGCTGTTTTTTGCTGTCAATCTGTTGTCCGGGGCCGCCGAGGATTTGCAACAGCGAGTAATTGACCGGGCGGGGCAGGTCTTCACCGGCGACCAGCGTTTCATGATTGAACTTGAGCAGCAGCGGATACCCTGCGCGTTCGTGGGCCAGGGTGTTGTCGCCGCGCTGACGCAAGGTGTCCCAGAACAACACGCTGCGTTGGCCGAGGTCCGTGAAGTATTCCTGCCAGTCAGCAGGCGTTGGCTGCCGGAGTTGACCAAGGCTTAAAGGCGCGAAGGTTTTTGCCTGGCGCTTCTGCACGGCGTCGAGGACGTTGCGGGTATTGAGGCGTTGCAGATGATTCAGGTGTTCGAACAAGCCGGCGGGTTCGGAGGACTCTTCATCTTGCAGCGCAATATTTAATTCCTGACCCATCGTGATCTCCTGACGCAGTGCATGGGAACCGGCCCATCAGGCCCCTTTAGTTAAAGAGGGCTAGCCTGGCCGTTCGATGAGCAGGAGTTTACAGCGAATAAGGAGGGCTTTAGCAAAGGGTATTTTGCACCGCACAAAAATAGACGTTGCCAAATGGTTTTGTGCATTGCAATATCAAGGCTAACGCGATGACTGGCCGGATCGCTATCGCGTCCTCAGGTCCATCAGGGCCTTCCAGTACCAGGAGATTCAAGCATGTCTTTTTTCAATTCGGAAAAACTGCAATCCGCTCAGAAAGCCAACCTCGATCTTTTGCAGCAAATCAGCGGCAAAGTCTTCGCCAGCGTTGAACAGCTCAGCCAGTTGCAGTTCAAGGCACTGCGCGACTCCACCGAAGAGCACTTCGAAGGTGTTCGCAAGCTGCTGGCCGTTCGTGACCCACAAGGTTTCGCCGATCTGCAGGCTTCTTTCACCCAGCCGAGCGCACAGACCGAACGTCTGGCCGAGTTCAATCGTCAGGTTCAAGCGCTGATCGTCGGTACTCAGTCGGACATCGCCAAACTGACCTCGAGTCAGGTCGAAGCGGGCACCCAACAGGTGCAAGAGTTCGTTGAAGCGATCAGCAAGAATGCACCGGCCGGCTCCGAGCCTGTTGTAGCAGCGTTCAAGTCGGGTTTGGCGAATGCCGGTACAGTGTTTGAAAGCGCACAGAAAGCCGTAAAACAGGCTGCCGATGTGGCTCAGAGCAGTTTTGACGCAGCGACTGCAGCGGCCACCAAAGCGGCTCCAGAAGCAAGCGCCAAGGCTACCAGCGGTAACAAGTAAGTCACGTCAAGCAAGTGGCACCAATGGCGATGGGTTTATTCCCCATTGCCATTTTTTTTCGGCCCGTTATCGGTGCCGGGTTTACCGCCAAACATGCCAAACAGGTTCTGGGTATTGAGATACAACGCCTTCGACTGATCGACATATTGGCGCATCAGGTCCTGCATCACCGGAGCCTGTTGATGCATGAAGTCGCTCCAGGCCTCGGACGACTGCGCGCCGGTCTGGGACTGGATGTCGATCACGGTCTGAATGCTCTTGTCCAGGTAACTGCCGAGTACACCCTGATAAGGGCCGTAGAACTGGATAATCCCCATCAGCATTTCGCTGGTGAAGATCGGCTCACCGCCGCTTTCGGCTTCCAGAATCACTTGCAGCAGGATGCTGCGCGTCAGATCCTCGCCGCTCTTGGCATCGACCACCTGAAAGGCAACTTTGTCGACCACCAACTGGCGTATGTCCGCCAGCGTCAAATGACTGCTGGTGTGGGTGTCATACAGTCGGCGATTGGGGTACTTCTTGATCAGGCGGGGGGTGGTATCAGTCATGCGGGGCGTCTCGCGGCGGGCCTGGTTTGCAGGCATCTTAACCTACTCTGGCCACTGCCGCGGGTGATCGTTCCCACGCTCCGCGTACCGATAGTTCCCACGCTCTGCGTGGGAATTCATCCTCGGACGCTCTGCGTCCGCTCTTGGGACGCGGAGCGTCCCGGGCTGCATTCCCACGCAGAGCGTGGGAACGATCATTGCGGTGCTTACCAGATCGGCAAGGTGTAGCTGACGATCAGGCGGTTTTCATCCAGGTCGCTGCCGAAGTTGGTCGAGCGAACCGTCGCATTACGCCATTTCACCCCGACATTCTTCAACGGCCCGCTCTGCACGACATAACCAATGTCGGTATCACGTTCCCATTCCTTGCCTTCCGGACGATTGCCGCCCAGATCGATATTGTCGCCAGTAATGTAGCGGGTCATGAAGGTCAGGCCCGGAACACCGATGGCCGCAAAGTTGTAGTCGTATCGCGCCTGCCAGGACTTTTCGTCCTTGCTGGCAAAGTCGCCGATCTGCACGAAGTTCACCAGGAAGGCGTCGGTGCCGTTGACGTAGGCGTAGCCGGTGTCGCCGCTCATGCCCTGATAACCCAGGCCCAACGCATGCCCGCCGAGGTTGTAGGTGAACATCGCGCCAATGGCATTGTTATCGACATTACTGCCGCCATCGTCCGTGGAGCGGGCGAAGCGCAGATCCGTCTTCAGCGACTGGCCCGTCGTCACCGGCAATACGTAGGTCAGGTTGACCAGGTGCTGGCTGTAGAAGTTGTCGAGATGGCCGTAGCTGTAGCCGGTGGCGAGGTTGCTGGTCCATTTGTAGTTCAGGCTGGCGAAATCGAAGCTGTCGCTGTCGAGATGACGTGTGGTGATGCCCTTGGCGCCGGTGCGGGTGATGCCCATGTCCTCGTAGTCCGAGGAGTCGCGCTGATTGACCTGCGTCAGTCGCCCGGCATCCACGGTCAGGCCTTCGAGTTCCAGCGAGGTCAACTGACCGCCCTTGAAGGTTTGTGGCAACAGCCGTGAATCGTTGGCCAGGACCGTCGGCAGTTTCGGCAGCAGCGTGCCGAGTTTCAGTGTGCTTTTTGATGCACGCACTTTGGCGGTCAGGCCCAGTTCGCCGTACTCGTCCTGAGCACCTTTGCTCGTGTCGCGGTGGCGTTTGAGCAGGCCGGAGCCTGCGCGATCAGGGCTGGAATCGAGCTTGACGCCCAGCAGTCCGATGGCATCGAAACCGACACCGATCAAACCGTCGGTGAATCCCGACTCATAGCGCAGCAGGAAACCCTGCGCCCATTCCTCTTGTTTGGATTGGGGAGCGTTGTCCTGGCGATAGTCACGGTTGAAATAGAAGTTGCGCAGCTCAAGGCTGGCCTTGCTGTCTTTGACAAAGTCAGCAGCGGCGGGGGCCGAGAGGCTGATGACGCCGCCGGCCAGCAACAGTCGGGTAGCGAGGATGCGGGTGTTGCGGTCCATGGTGAAGCCCCTTTGTTTTTATTATGGAAAGACAGGTCCCGCGGCCCTCGCCAGGTGGGCGAGGGCTTATCAATAAAAAAACGCGAACGCCAAAAAGATAGGAGCGTGACGCCGCGTGCGGTTCAATCGTTAGAACTGTTCGGCGCTCAGGCCAAACAACGAGGCACTGCCCGCGCGGATGGATTGCTCCAGGCTCAAAATGCGCGGCAGCAAGCGGCGGATATAGAAGTCGGCGGTAGCGATTTTCGCGCCATAAAACCCTTCGTCTTCGTGCAGCTTTTGCTTGGCAACCTGTGCCATGCGCGCCCAAAGCCAGGCGTAGGCGACGTAACCGAACAGATGCAAATACTCCACCGACGCGGCGCCGACTTCGTTTCGGTTGGTCGCGGCCTGATCCTGCAGCCAGTCGCTCAGGTCTTCCAGACGCTGTACGGCATCTAACAGTTGAGCGGAGTAGGGCGCGTCAGGCTGATGGGTGAAATGACGGATTTCAGCGGTGAACTGGCGCAGCGCAACGCCCTTGTCTGCGAGCACTTTGCGTCCGAGCAGGTCCAGGGCCTGAATGCCGTTGGTGCCTTCGTAGATCTGTGCGATGCGCACGTCACGGACCAATTGTTCCTGGCCCCATTCGCGGATGTAGCCATGGCCGCCGAACACTTGCTGGCCATTGATGCAGCTTTCCAGGCCGGTGTCGGTGAAGAAAGCCTTGGCTACCGGCGTGAGCAGCGCGACCAGGGTTTGCGCGCTGTCGCGTTCTTTGGCGTCATCGGAAAACTTCGCCAGGTCCAGTTGCTGCCCGACATAGCTGGCGAACGCGCGGCCGCCCTCGGTCATGGCTTTCATGCTCAGCAGCATGCGGCGCACGTCGGGGTGAACGATGATCGGGTCGGCCACTTTGTCCGGGGCAATGGCACCGGTCGGCGCGCGGCTCTGCACACGTTCGCGTGCATAGGCGACGGCGCTCTGATAGGACGCTTCGGCGCAGCCAATGCCCTGGATGCCGATGGACAGGCGTTCGTAATTCATCATGGTGAACATCGCCGCCAAACCTTTGTTGGCTTCGCCGACCAGCCAACCGCTGGCGCCGTCGAAGTTCATCACGCAGGTGGCCGAGGCCTTGATGCCCATCTTGTGTTCGATCGAACCGCAACTCACGGCGTTGGCATCGCCGAGGGAACCGTCGGCATTGACCAGCACTTTGGGCACGACGAACAGCGAGATGCCTTTCGGCCCCGCCGGTGCGTCCGGCAATTTGGCCAGCACCAGATGGACAATGTTTTCGGTCAGGTCCTGATCGCCACCGGTGATGAAGATCTTGCTGCCGGTGATGCTGAAGCTGCCGTCGGCCTGAGGTTCGGCGCGGGTGCGGATAATCCCCAGATCGGTGCCGGCGTGGGCTTCGGTCAGGCACATGGAGCCGGCCCAGCGGCCTTCGTACATCGGCGGCAGGTAGAGGTTTTTCAGGGTGTCGCTGGCGTGGGCATCCAGTGCCAGGCAGGCACCGGAACTCAACGCTGAATAGAGTGCAAAGCTTGAGTTGGCGCCGTAGAGCATTTCTTCGAACTGCACGGCGAGCATCTTCGGCATGCCCATGCCGCCGAAGTCGGCGTTACCGGAAAGACCCACCCAGCCGCCTTCGATGTAGGTGGCATAAGCCTGTTTGAAACCGATTGGCGTGCTGACCTGGCCATCGACCCACTGGGCGCCTTCCTCGTCGCCGCTGCGATTCAATGGCGCAATCAGGTGCGAGGTGACTTTGGCCGCCTCCTCAAGAATGGCGTCAGCGGTGGCGGCGTCGACACTGTCAGCCAGGGCTGGCAGGCGTGCCCACAGGGCCGGGGCGTCGAACACTTCATGCAAGACAAAGCGCATGTCGCGCAGCGGGGCGTTGAATTCGGGCATAACGTGAACCTCAAAAGGTTGTGCGATGGGCACGGCGCCGCTTGAGCAGGCCGTGCCCTTTCTATCAATGGGCGGAAGCGCTGGCGGCGCCGAGGCCGGTCTGGGCGCGAACGAACTGGTCGGCGTAAGCGTCACGCTCTTTGTCGGCCCGCACGCTGCGGTCGAGTTTCGACACCGCGACGATCACGAAGAACGCCAGCGGCATGGAGAACAGCGCCGGGTGGTCGTACGGGAAGATCGCGTGAGCATGGCCGAGCACAGTGACCCAGACGGCTGGCGAGAGGATCACCAGCACCAGTGCGCAGATCAGGCCGGCGAAACCACCGATGATCGCGCCTTTGGTGGTCAGGCCTTTCCAGTACATGGCCATGATCAGCACCGGGAAGTTGGTCGATGCGGCGATGCCGAAGGTCAGGCCCACCAGGAACGCGACGTTCATCTTCTCGAACAGAATGCCCAGCAGAATCGCGATGATGCCAAGGCCAACAGTGGCCATGCGGGTCACGCGCATTTCCTGCTTCTGGGTGGCTTTGCCTTTCTTGAATACTGTGGCGTAGAGGTCGTGGGATATCGCCGAGGCACCGGCCAGCGCCAGCCCGGAGACCACCGCAAGAATGGTGGCGAAGGCCACGGCCGAGAGGAAACCGAAGAACAGGTTGCCACCGACTGCTTTGGCCAGGTGCATGGCAACCATGTTGCCGCCACCAATCAAGGCGCCGCCGACTTCACCATTAACGTAGTACTGCGGGTCAGTGCCGATGATCACCATCGCGGCAAAGCCCAGGGTGCAGACAACAAGGAAGAAGAAACCGATGAAGCCTGTGGCGTAGAACACCGACTTGCGCGCTTCCTTGGCGTTAGGCACGGTGAAGAAGCGCATCAGAATGTGCGGCAGACCGGCAATCCCGAACACCAGGCCCAGCGACATCGAAGCGGTGTTGATCGGGTCGGCGAGCATTGAGCCAGGGCCCATGATGTTCCAGCCGCTGGCGTGGGCTTCGACGGCTTTGCTGGCCAGGGTTTCGTAGCTGAAGCCGAATTGCGACATGGCCATCAACGCCAGGGTCGTGCCGCCGGCAAGCAGCAACACAGCCTTGATGATTTGCACCCAGGTGGTGGCGATCATGCCGCCGAAGATCACGTACACCAGCATCAGCGCGCCGACGATCACCACCGCAACCGGGTAGTCGAGGCCGAACAGCAACTTGATCAACTGACCGGCACCGACCATCTGCACAATCAGGTAGCAGCACACCACCGTCAACGAACCGAAGGCGGCGAAAATCCGCACTTTGTTCTGGTCCAGTCGATAGGACACGATGTCGGCAAAGGTGTAGCGCCCCAGGTTGCGCAAGCGCTCGGCCATCAGGAAGGTGATGATCGGCCAGCCGACGAAGAAGCCGATGGTATAGATGAAGCCGTCGTAGCCCTTGGCAAACACCAGGCTGGACAGCCCCAGCAGCGTGGCGGCGGACATGTAGTCACCGGCAATCGCCAGACCGTTCTGGAATCCGGTGATGCCACCGCCCGCGGTGTAGAAGTCCGACGTGGATTTGGTTTGCCACGCGGCCCACCAGGTGATGGCCAGCGTGCCCAGCACGAAGACGAAGAACATGCCGATCGCATGCAGGTTGAGCGGTTGTTTTTCCACCGCACCCAGCGCGGGCGCAGCCAGTACAACGGAGGCCGGCAAGAGCCCGGCAGCGGCGAGGAGAAGTTTACGGAGCAGGTTCATTACTTGCTCTCCTCGAGAATGGCGGCGCCCAGTGCATCGAAACGCGTGTTGGCGCTGTAGACGTACCAACCGGTCAGTAGCCAGGAAAAAATGATGATCGCCGCGCCAACCGGCATGCCCAGGGTCAACATCCGATGCTCGGCGAGCGGCGCATGCAGCCACTGCGGTGCAAACGCCACCACTAGCATGAACGCGTAGTAAGTGCCCAGCACCGCAGCGCTGAGTGACCAGGCCAGACGCGAACGGCTGCTCACCAATTGAAGGAATTTCGGATTGGACCGAATGCGTTCACAGCGTTGGGTATCGGTTGAATGGATGTCGATCATGGTGGCTCCACCTTGTTGTTGTTATCGGTGCTTTTGGTATTAGGGGCAGGGCAGAGCCGAATCCGGCCTGCACGAGCCCGAAGCGGCCGGTAAAAACACCGGCCGCTTGACGGGTACAACGTCGATTCGGTTAGAGCGCTTTGGCCCTGTCGCGCAGAACGTACTTCTGGATCTTGCCGGTTGAAGTCTTCGGCAGCAGGGTGAAAATCACCGTGCGCGGGACTTTGAAACCGGCCAGGTGTTCGCGGCAGAAGCTGATGATGTTGGCCTCGCGAACGTCCTGGTGATCAGCCTTCAACGTGATAAAGGCGCAGGGCGTTTCGCCCCACTTCTCATCGGGGCGGGCGACGACGGCCGCTTCCATGACGGCTGGATGGCGATAGAGCACACCTTCCAGTTCGATGGTGGAAATGTTCTCGCCGCCGGAAATGATGATGTCTTTGAGTCGGTCCTTGATCTCGACGTAACCGTTCGGGTGACACACCGCCAGGTCGCCAGTGTGGAACCAGCCGCCTTCGAACGCTTCGGCCGTGGCGGTCGGGTTCTTCAGGTAGCCCTTCATCACGGTGTTACCGCGCATGAAGATCTCACCGATGGTCTGACCATCCCGCGGGGTCGGCTCCAGTGTCTTCGAATCGCCAACCATCACGCCTTCGAGTGTCGGGTAGCGCACGCCCTGACGGGATTTGATTTGTGCCCGTTCGTCCAGCGGCAACTCATCCCATTCGGCATGCCAGGCGCAGAGCGTCACCGGGCCGTAGGTTTCGGTCAGGCCATACACGTGGGTGACCTTGATGCCCATTTCTTCCACGGCACCGATCACTTTGGCCGGTGGCGCGGCACCGGCGACCATCGCGTTGACCGGGTGATCGATCGCCGCTTTAGCCGATTCCGGCATGTTGACCAAGGCATTGAGGACGATCGGCGCAGCGCACAGATGGGTGACCTGATGCTCGCGGATCAGCGTGAGGATTTTCTGTGGATCGACACGGCGCAGGAACACATGCACACCGGCCATGGCGGTGATGATCCACGGGTAGCACCAACCGTTGCAATGGAACATCGGCAGGGTCCAGAGGTACACCGGGTGGTTGCCCATGGCCCAGGTCATCTGGTTGCCCAACGAGTTCAGATAAGCACCGCGATGGTGGTAAACCACGCCTTTGGGGTTGCCGGTGGTGCCTGAGGTGTAATTCAGCGAGATGGCTTGCCATTCGTTCGCCGGCCACTGCCAGGCGAAGGCCGGGTCGCCTTCGGCCAACAGCGCTTCATAGTCCAGATCGCTGACCGCCTGACCTTCGCCGTATTCCGGATCATTGACGTCGATGACCAGCGGCGGGTGATCGAGCATGCCGATCGCCGCGTGAATCACATCATGGAATTCGCGGTCGGTAATCAGCACCTTGGCTTCGCCATGCTGCAGCATGAAGGCGATGGCTTCGGCATCCAGACGCACGTTGAGCGGGTTGAGCACCGCGCCAATCATTGGCACGCCGAAATGCACTTCAAGCATCTCGGGAATGTTGGGCAGCATCACCGCCACCGTGTCGTTCTTGCCGATGCCGCGACCGGCCAGTGCCGAAGCCAGACGGCGGCAGCGGGTGTAGGTTTGCGCCCAGGTGCGGCGAATAGAACCATGGATGACGGCGGGGTAGTCCGGATAAACGCTGGCGGTGCGCTCGATGAAGCTGAGCGGAGACAAGGCAATATGATTGACAGCCGCAGGGCCTAGCCCTTGTTCATAGATCGACATGTACGGGTACTCGGTGGCTGATTGTTAGCTCTATAGGTGACCCTTGCAGCGTCGCCGCTGAGGGCACCTTTTATGTCCGGTTTGCTTTATATAACATCCAGCCACTGATATGGAAGTACAACCTACGTCATATAGGATATGTACTATATTTGATTCTGGCCGGTCTAAATCAATACAGTCACACCGCCAAGGCCGGTATATCCTTGGCTTCCCCAACGAAGCGGACCTGTGATGACCCTGACTCCCGTTCGATTGCACAGCTGGTTGCGCCTGCAGCGCGAGGGTGTGTCTCTGGCCGCCCGGGCCGATGCGTTGTGCCGTGCGTTGCAGGAGTGTCCCGAGGTGCGCCGGGCGGTTTATCTGAGTTGGCAAGCCAATGCGCGGATTTACAGCCATGAGGGCGCCGCCCAGCATTTTCCACCGGGTTTGGGTGACCCGTCGCTGGCCAGCGATCAGTTGCTGTTTGATCGGCTGGTCGAGGCGGGGCGCCTGGATCTGGCGCAAGTGCGGCAACTCGATTGCTGGTTGTCCGGTCGATTGCGTCGGGCCGCTATCAGCCATGGCCAGGTGTTTGATCTGGCCTTGCAACCGGGGCAGCCGGGGTTATTGCTGGTGGAAGTGTGCGAGGGCGTGAGTCTTGATTGGCTGGGTTGGGTGCAGGACTTGCTGACGACCTTGCTGAGCAGCGTCAACGGCATGCTGCGCGGCTCACCGCTGTTGGGTCACGATCCACAGCCGAGTCTGTTGCTCGATGCCCAAGGCCGACCGCTGGAATTCAATGCCGCGCTGTTGGCACTGCTCGCCGAAAAACCGCTGGCTGATGTGCTGGGTTTTCTGCCGGTCAATCACCGGGTGCTGGTCCGTGCCTGCCTCGACCAGCAACGCGCCATCGATGGGGTCGAAGCCCAGTTCGAAGCGCAGATCCTGATCTGGACGTTTATCCCCGATCCCCAGGACAACCGCGTGCTCGCCCGTTGCCGCGATGCCACGGCACAAGTGCTGGCCGAGCGTGAAGCCGCCACCGCACGCCGTTTGTACCGGCTGATCATCGAAAACACCACCGACCTGATTTCCCGACACACTCCGGACGGGCGCTTTCTGGATGCCTCGCCCGCGTCTTGGACATTGCTCGGCTACTGGCCGGAAGAGTTGCGCGGGCAAATGGCCCAGGGTTTGTTCCATGGTCAGGACCTGGCCAGCCTGGTGCAGCGCGCACGGGATGCCCTGGAGCAGGATGGTTATCACACGATGACCTATCGCATTCGTCATCGAGACGGGCATTACCTGTGGTTCGAAACCGCGAGCCGGGCGATTCGTGAGACCTACACCGGGACGGTGGTCGAAGTGGTCAGCGTGTCCCGGGACATCACCGCCCGGGTGCAAGCCGAGGAGAACAAGCGGCGCCTGGCGGAGGTGGTCGAGGCCAACACCGATCCGGTGTTGTTCATCGACCCCGAGGGGCAGGTCACTTACCTCAATCCAGCGGCGCGGCGGATCCTCGGGATCGACGAACAACAACCGATGCCAGCCCTGGCGCAATTGTTCGCCAGCGCCGACCTGGCACGTCTGCAACGTGATGGCTGGAGCAGCGCCGAACGCGACGGTGTCTGGAGCACCGATGCGCGATTGCAGCCACCGGGAGGCGGCACTTCAGTGCCGGTATCGCTGGTGTTGCTGGCGCACCGTTCGGCCGGTGGCGAGCGCTATTACTCCTTGGTGGCGCGGGACATGACCGAACGTGAACTGCGAGAGGTGCAACAGCGCCGCCATCAGGACGAGCTGGCGCACACCGCGCGGTTGGTCACCCTGGGTGAATTGGCCTCGGGCATCGCTCACGAAATCAACCAGCCGTTGGCGGCGGTGGTCAATTACGCCAATGCCAGCCAGCGCTATTTACAGACCCTGGATTCCAATCCCCAGGCTGCCGCCCGAGTGGCGCAAGGGCTGGAACGCATTACCCATCACGCCACGCATGCCTCGGAAGTGATCAGACGTTTGCGCGCGTTTCTGCGCAAGGGACAACGTCGGATGCAGGCCTTGAATTTCACTGACGTCGCCCGCGAGGCCGTGCGTTTGTGTGCCTGGGAGGCAAGTAATTGCCAAGTGACAATCGAGGATCGCCTGCCGGATAATCTGCCGCCGATTTATGCCGACCGAGTGCTGCTGGAGCAGGTGCTGCTCAATCTGTTGCGCAATGCCATCGATGCCAACCGCGAACAACATCCGGGGCAGCCGTCACTGATTGTGATGGCCGCAGGGCAGGGCGGTGGTACAACCGTGGAAATCAGTGTGCAAGACCAGGGACCGGGTGTCAGCGAGCCCGAACTGGAGCAGATTTTTACCCCGTTCTATACCAGCAAACCCGATGGCCTGGGACTTGGCTTGTCCATGAGCCGCAGCATCATCGAAGGTTTCGGTGGCGAATTGCAGGCCCGACGCCAACCTGTCGGGCTGCTGATGTGCTGCCGCTTGCCGCTGGCCGGCCCAACAAAACAACAACAGGAATAACGTAATGGCAGGTGTGGCGGAGCACGTGGTGTATGTGGTCGACGACGATCAAGGCATGCTCGATTCAACGGTCTGGTTGTTGGAATCGGTAGGGCTCAAGGCTTTGCCGTTTACCAGTGGCGTGGAGTTTCTCAATGCTTGTGATGCCACGCTCGATGCCTGCGTGCTGCTCGATGTTCGCATGCCCGGCATGGGCGGCTTGAACGTGCAGGAAGAAATGCGCACGCGTGAGCTGAACTTGCCGATCATCTTCGTCAGCGGGCATGCGGACGTGCCGATCGTGGTTCGCGCTTTCAAGGCAGGCGCCCATGACTTCATCGAGAAGCCCTATAACGAGCAATTGCTGCTGGACAGCGTGCAACAGGCGCTCAGCAACTGCGCGGCAAACCGCTCGGGCAATCAGGGCCACGAAGCCTTGCAGGCACGTTTGCTGACACTGACCCCACGGGAGCGCGATGTCTTGCTGCCGCTGGTCCAGGGTTACACCACCCGTGAAATCGCTGAGCAACTGGGCGTGAGCGCAAAAACCGTCGACCTGTATCGCTCGCGGGTGATGAAACGCATGCAGGCCAATACCTTGCCGGACCTGGTGGGCATGGCCATCGCCGCTGAACTGGTGGATCCGCTGAAGTTGCGGTGATTGCTCGCGTTTTCTAATCAGCGTCTATGCTGGGCTAACCGATCTCTTACCTTTGCAGCGATCTGCAAGGAGACAGCAATGGTGCCCACATCCAGTTCCGAGAAGGCGTTCACACGTAGTCTGCTCGATGTTTTGATCCGTGCCGGACTGATTGCCGTACTGGTGCTGTTCTGCTTTGAGATCTTCAGCCCGTTCCGCGACCTCATGCTGTGGTCGCTGATCCTGGCGATCACCCTTTATCCATTGCAAGAGCGGCTCAAGGGGTCGCTGGGTCAGAAAGACGGCCACATTGCGACGCTGATTGTGCTGATCGCTATCGTAGTGCTCATGGTGCCGATCTATCTGTTGGTCACCTCGATTGCCGATTCGGTCGCGCATGCCATGACCACCGTCAAGGACGGCAGCTTCCATATTCCGCCACCCGCTGACTCAGTCGCTGACTGGCCGTTAGTGGGCAAGCCGGTCTCTGCTTTATGGCTGCAGGCCTCAACCGATCTTCCCGACCTGGCAGAGAAGTACCTGCCACAGATAAAACATTTCAGCGTGAGTTTCCTGGGCAAACTGGCCGGCGTCGGCATGGGGTTCCTCACCTTTATCTTTGCATTGATCATCGCCGGCATCTTCATGGCCTACGGCGAGGCCGGCAGCCGCAGCGCGGTACAGATCGCGACCCGCGTCAGCGACCCGGGCAAGGGGCCGAAAATCGCCGAACTGTGTACCGCAACGATCCGTGCGGTCGCGCTGGGGGTGGTCGGCATCGCCTTCATCCAGATGCTGCTGGTGGGCATCGGGTTCGTGCTCATGGGTGTCCCCGGTGCCGGTCTGCTGGCCTTGGCGGTGCTGCTGCTCGGCATCATGCAATTGCCGGCAACCCTGATTACGCTGCCCGTGATTGCCTTTGTATTCGCCACCGAGGGGGCCAGCACGTGGACCATCATCTTCGCCATCTATGTGTTCGTTGCCGGCCTAGTGGATAACGTACTCAAGCCCTTACTGCTGGGGCGCGGTGTCGATGTGCCGATGCCGGTGGTGCTGATCGGTGCACTGGGTGGCATGGTCACCAGCGGCATCCTCGGTCTGTTCATCGGTCCGGTAGTGCTTGCGGTCGGCTATCAGTTGTTCTGGCAATGGGTGGAGGATCAGCCGCAGAACAGACCGGACGTCCCGCCGACGTTATGACTGACCGGGCATGCGCTAGCATGAAAGATGTTCAGGCCATTCGCCCTGACGAGCAGGGCTGCCACCATGACGACACAGAGTCATCAACTGCTGGACCAGGTGCTGACCGCCCATGGTGGTCTGGAACGCTGGAACCACTTCAGTAAAGTTCGCGCCACGCTCGTGACCGGCGGCTCGCTATGGGGCATGAAAGGGCTGACGCAGGACAGCACCCCCCGCCAGATGACCGTTTGGCTGCACGAACAGCGAGCTTCGGTGACGCCATTCGGTGGGCTTGATCAACGGACGGCCTACACGCCGGACCGCATCGCCATCGAAACCACCGAGGGCAAGGTGATTGCCGAGCGATCAGCGCCCCGGGAATCCTTTCGCGGCCACGGGGAAACAACCCCTTGGGACCCACTTCAGCGAGCGTACTTCAACGGTTACGCGCTCTGGTCCTACCTGACCATGCCTTTCCTGTTCACCTTGCCGGGTGTCCTGACCGAGGAAGTCGAGCCCTGGCAAGAGGGAACACAGCGCTGGCAACGATTACGGGTGACCTTTCCCGAGAACATCGCCACCCACTGCGCGGTGCAGGATTTCTACTTCGGCGAGGACTTCCTGCTTCGTCGACACGACTACAACGTGGACGTGAGTGGCGGCCTGCCTGCCGCGCAGTATGTTCATGACTACGTTGAAGCAGACGGGCTGCGCATGCCCGGCAAACGGCGAGCCTATCGGCGCGGCGCAGACGGGCAGCCAGACAAGGATGTCTTGTTGGTGGCTATCGACCTCAGCGACATCAGCTACGCCTAAAGAGGGTTGAATCATGACCATCCATTCCTGGGAAAAACTCTACCTCGATGACCTGAGCCTGGGTCAGCAGTTCGAAAGCGACAGCCTGCGTGTCCATCGAGCGTCGATGCTGGCCTTTGCTCAGGAGTTCGACCCGCAACCGTTTCACCTCGATCCTGAAGCCGCCGAGCTGAGCCTGTTCCGTGGCCTGGCAGCCAGTGGCTGGAACACCGCCGCCCTGACCATGAAGCTGCTGGTGGAAAGCGTGCCATTGGCAGACGGGATCATCGGCCTGGGCATCGAGTTGAGCTGGCCGACGCCGACCTACCCGGACGATCTGTTGCGTCTGCAATGCACCGTGCAGGCCATCGATCCATCCAGCACCAAGCCAGACCGGGGTGTGTTGACCCTGTTCATGGAAACACTCAATCAAAACGACAAGGTCGTGCAGCGAGCCACCGGCAAACTGCTGGTCTTCAGAAGACCGGCGCCTGATTGAGAAACCAGTCATGGGTGTGTGGAGCGTGCGTGATCGGCAAGGCGTCTTGCCGTTGCATTGAGCGCGTTCTTTGTCGATTGCAGGGGCCGGAGGCGGCGTTGTGAAAACATTCCTGCTCAGACCTAGCGCCTCAACGCTGAACATGTTGCGTCAAGCGTGCCTGCAACGCCGAGATGCGGTGCCGCCAACGTTAACCGAAAAAGCGCTCATCCCTGGCATTCCGGATGCCCGTTACTGGCTGGACCAGGATCTGACGCCGTTCATTCGGGATGTGAGTCAGGCCAACCTTCGAGAGGCCGAGGCGCTCGCCAGCGCAGGGATGCCCAATGACACCCTGCCGCTGGCAAGCATGTTGGCGGTTTCGGGGGGCGGCGATGCAGGCACATTCGCGGGGGGCATCATTGCGGGATGGACCCTGCATGGGTCTCGACCGGTGTTCAAAGTCGTCACCGGCATCAGCGCTGGCGCCCTGGTCGCCCCGTTCGCCTACCTGGGGCCCCAGTACGACGGTGTCATTCTGGGTATCTGCAATGCAGTCGGTCCAAAAGACATTTTCCATGCGCGCAATGTGCTGACCCGTCTTGCCAGCGACGGTATCGCGCACAGCAAGCCACTGTCGCGGCTGATTGCACAGCACATCACTGCCGAGGTTCTTGCGGCGATCGCGTCGGAATACGCCAAAGGACGACTGCTGATGATCGGCACCACCGACCTTGATTCAGGGCGCCCGGTCACCTGGAACATGGGCGCTATTGCCTCCAGCCAGGCACCGGGCGCGCTCGACCTGTTTCGCAACATCATGGTCGCGTCGATGAGTATTCCCGGCGCCGTTTCACCGGTCATGATCGATGTGGAGGTTGACGGCCAACAGTTTCAGGAAATGCACGTGGACGGAGGCGTCCTGACTCAGGTGTTCCTTTACCCACCAGGCACTGTGATGGCGCTGAACCGCGTGACCGGGGCGCGCTTGCGTGATGAACGGCATTTCTATGTCATTCGCAACGGCAAACTGGAGTTGCAGTGGTCCGGAACCAAGCGCCGCACCTTGAGCATCGGCGGTCGCGCCATCAGCGCATTGATCCAGACTCAGGGGATCAGCGATCTGGATCGCATTTACCGAATTGCACAGCAGGATGGCGCTGACTTCAATCTGGCGTACATCGGCTCGGATTTTGATACTTCTCGCGCTCATAAATTCGATGGCGAGTACATGAAGCGCTTGTTCGATTACGCCTTTCAACTCAGCGCGAAAGGCTATCCGTGGCATAAATCACCGAATACATGAGAGAGGGCCGGCGCTCTGCCTAATGCCAGTCAATTAAGCAATTTCAGTTGCAGCGCATACTTTGTAGCAGCTGGCGAAGCCTGCGTTCGGCTGCGAAGCAGTCGTGAAACCTGCCTGCGAGGTAGTCCTGAAGAACCGCACTGCCTGATTTCACGACTGCTTCGTCCGATCGCGGCCCGAGCCGAACGCAGCCTCGCGGGCTCGGCAGCTGCTACAAAAGTGTCTCGGCTGAAATATCGGAACAGCGGCGCTGGATTTTCCGGCCTTGCGCCAAAAAATCAGCTGACCGGCTCGGCCGTACAACTCATCGCCCCTGAGCCTGGCTTCTGGAAAATGACCCCGTTGCCGTCTTGCCAGAAGCGGTAGTTCCCTTGGGAATCCTTGCCAATGTATTGGGTTCCCGAATCACTCGGCACCTGGTTCAGGGTGATCGAGGTATTCGTCCATTTCAGGTACACGACACCTGGCTGCGTGTTGAAGAAGGTAGCGGCGATCAGCGCGTTAATCCCTGTGCAACGAAAAGCCAGGGGGCCTTCGGTGAGCCTGTCTGGATCCTTGGTTCTCACAATGGCCGAGCCTTGGCGTAGCTGGTGCGCGCGCTCGGCATAACTTCGGATTGTGCACGCCTTGGGTTCAGACGTGGACGCACACTGATTACGCGAGTCGATCCAGAACTCCTGGTCGATCAAGACTTTGTCTGGCCGCGGTACTGAACGTTCATCCGTGAGCGCCAGGCGATAAAGACGCGTCAGTTCGATATCCATCTGCGCCAGTTGCCGATCGCGACAGATAAGCTTTTCGACGGATGCCCTTGCCGTGGCGCAGTCGAAGCTGGTCTTGAACGACGCAGCATTTGCGCAGGGGCTCGTCGCCGCGCAAACGCTGGCAGCGAGCAGACAGGTGAAAAGGGTCGTGACCGTTTTCATGTTGGCTTCACCCAGATCATGACGTGATCCCCGGATTGCCATGGAACCTATCGGTCTATTGAACATTCATTCGTTCGCATTGGGTGTATCGCAGTGTAAGTCAGTGCTCAAAACTTGCCACTCCCGGCGGCAAGCGGGTGTCTCCCGCACGGAGAGCAGCATCTCTCTTTTTTGCGTGGCGGAAGCGATGTTAAAAAATGTTAGATTAAAAAAATACTTCACATAATCTGATCATTGGTAGATGATCTCCGTCAGCCGGTATGACAACCTGATAACACGACAAAAACAGGATTGCCTTGATGTTCGACGAGATCCCGACTCATGTGCTGAATGGCAGTGCCCCTCAGCGGGTTTATCCGCTCGGCGCTGATCCTGTCTACCGCAGCCCTCTCTACAACGCGGCCAATGTCTGCGCCTTGCAGGCGCGCAAGCAGTCGCTGCTTTCCACTGGAGTACCCCATGAATAACAAGAATGTCGGTGTTGTCGGTCTGGGCGCGATGGGCCTGGGCATTGCTCGCTCGTTGTTGCGCAGCGGTTTCAATGTGCATGCCTGTGATGTGCGGGCTGCGGTGACTGAACAGTTTGCGGGGGAGGGCGGTGTGGCTTGCTCTTCGCCGTCGCACATGGCCGCTGAGTGCGACGTGATCGTGACCGTGGTGGTCAACGCCGAGCAGACCGAAACCGTATTGTTTGGTGAGGGTGGTGCCGTGGCCGCACTGCGGCCGGGCAGTCTGGTGATCGGTTGCGCGACCGTAGCCCCGACTTACGCGGTGGATCTGGGCCAGCGCCTGGCTGCGCTGGGCCTGCTGTATCTGGATGCACCGATTTCCGGTGGCGCCGCCAAGGCTGCCGCTGGCGAGATGACCATGATGACCTCGGGGCCGGCCGACGCCTATACCAAGGCTGAGTCAATCCTGGCGGGCATGGCCGGCAAGGTTTATCGCCTGGGTGACGTCCATGGCCTGGGCTCCAAGGTCAAGATCATCAATCAGCTGCTCGCCGGGGTGCATATTGCCGCCTCTGCCGAAGCCATGGCGCTGGGCCTGCGTGAAGGGGTCGATGCCGATGCACTGTATGAGGTGATCACCCATAGCGCCGGTAATTCCTGGATGTTCGAAAACCGCGTACCGCACATTCTCAAGGCTGACTACACACCGTTGTCCGCGGTGGATATTTTCGTCAAGGACTTGGGCCTGGTGCTGGATACCGCCCGGGCCAGCAAATTCCCGCTGCCGCTGTCGGCCACCGCTCACCAGATGTTCATGCAGGCGTCCAGTGCCGGCTTCGGCCGTGAGGACGATTCGGCGGTGATCAAGATTTTCCCGGGCATCGAATTGCCGACTGCCAAGCCCCAGTCCGTTTGAAGCCCGAGCCCGTTTGAGGAACACTCCATGACTACCTCCACCGCACGCCCGCTGCTGGGCTGCATCGCCGACGATTTCACCGGTGCCACGGATCTTGCCAACATGCTGGTGCGCGGCGGAATGCGTACCGTGCAAAGCATCGGGATCCCGAGCGCAGACGTAGCCGCCGGGCTTGATGCCGATGCGATCGTCATTGCCCTGAAGTCGCGCACCATTCCTGTCGCCGACGCGGTCGAACAGTCCCTCGCCGCGCTGGCGTGGCTGCGCGAACAAGGCTGCGAGCAGATCTTCTTCAAATATTGCTCGACGTTCGACTCCACCGCGGCCGGCAATATCGGCCAGGTCAGCGAAGCGCTGCTGGCCGCGCTGGGCAGCGACTTCACCCTGGCCTGTCCGGCGTTCCCGGAGAATGGCCGGACAGTCTTTCGCGGCCACTTGTTTGTGCAGGATCAACTGCTCAGCGAGTCGGGCATGCAGCATCACCCGCTGACGCCGATGACCGATGCCAACCTGGTTCGGGTCCTGCAATCGCAGACCGGTCTGAATGTCGGCCTGTTGCGCTACGACATCATTGCCCGCGGCACTGAGCACGTGCGTGCGCGAATCGCAGAGCTGAGGGCTCAAGGTGTCGGCATGGCAATCGCTGATGCCTTGTCGGACAGCGATCTGTACACCCTCGGTACCGCCTGTGCCGATCTGCCGTTGTTGACGGGTGGTTCGGGGCTGGCGCTGGGTTTGCCGGAAAATTTCCGTCGCGCCGGCAAGCTGCGCGACCTCGATGCCTCGAAGCTCCCGGTGGTATTCGGCGGGGAAGTGGTGTTGGCCGGCAGTGCTTCGATCGCCACCAATGGACAAGTGGCGGCCTGGCTCGAAGCCGGGCGGCCGGCCCTGCGGATTGATCCGTTGGCCTTGGCTGCGGGCGAACCGGTGGTGGCGCAAGCCTTGACCTTCGCCCGTGATAACGATCAAACCGTATTGATCTACGCCACCAGCTCACCGGATGAGGTCAAGTCGGTGCAACAGCAACTGGGTGTCGAGCAGGCTGGCAGTCTGGTGGAAAACGCCTTTGGCGAAATTGCCCAAGGTCTGCGCCAGAGCGGCGTACGCCGCTTCGTGATCGCCGGCGGAGAAACCTCGGGTGCTGTGGTTCAGGCGCTGGGCGTACAGCTGCTGCAGATCGGCGCGCAGATCGATCCGGGTGTGCCGGCGACCGTCAGCAGTACTGACGAACCTTTGGCGTTGGCACTCAAATCGGGCAACTTCGGTGGCCGCGACTTCTTCAGCAAAGCCTTGCACCAACTTGCCCAGGCCGGGGGTGCACAATGAGCTGCGCAGTGAGTAACGAAAGCGCCCTGCGTGAGGAAATCTGCGAGGTTGGCCGTAGCCTTTACCAGCGCGGTTACACCGTCGGCAGCGCCGGCAATATCAGCGCGCGCCTGGACGACGGCTGGTTGATCACACCGACCGATGTCTGCCTCGGGCGCCTCGATCCGGCGACTATCGCCAAGGTCAACCTGGCTGGCGAATGGGTGTCCGGTGACAAGCCTTCAAAGACCCTGGCGCTGCACCGCCAGGTCTACGACCGCAACCCGAGTGTCGGCGGCGTGGTGCATACCCATTCCACTCATCTGGTGGCGTTGACGCTGGCCGGTGTCTGGCAGGCGGACGACATCCTGCCACCGCTGACGCCGTATCAGGTCATGAAAGTCGGGCATATCCCGTTGATTGGCTACCAGCGACCCGGTTCGCCGAAGGTTGCCGAGCAAGTCGCGCAACTGGCGAATAGTGTTCGCGGCGTGATGCTCGAACGACTTGGCCCGGTGGTCTGGGAAAGTTCGGTCTCCAGGGCCAGTTACGCCCTGGAGGAGCTTGAGGAAACAGCGCGGCTCTGGCTGATGAGCGATCCCAAACCGGAACC
This sequence comes from Pseudomonas sp. Irchel s3h14, assembly GCF_900187425.1. Classification (GTDB taxonomy): domain Bacteria; phylum Pseudomonadota; class Gammaproteobacteria; order Pseudomonadales; family Pseudomonadaceae; genus Aquipseudomonas. The sequence goes on along the minus strand of NZ_FYDJ01000028.1, from coordinate 12,663 downwards.
TCTCGACCAGTCGGCTTTGGACGAGTTGCGAGAGACCTTCGGCGCGACCTGGTAAAGCGCTGGCTTAACACCACAAATCGATACAGCAGGCCCTGTACATGAGACGCGTAGCGACTCTCGACGGACCCGGCTTGCCTGAAAAAACAATAACAACAGGAAATCCAAGCATGACTCACTTTCACTGCGGTATTTTCAGATTCAGTGGCAGAACCGTTTCGTTTACCCGGCGTGGAGGGGTTCTGAAATGAGCCCTTTAGTCCTGATGATTACCGCAGGGGTGGGCATCGCGCTGTTGTTGTTCCTGGTGCTCAAGTACAAGTTCCAGCCCTTCGTAGCGTTGATGCTGGTGAGCATTCTGGTGGCGCTGGTGGCCGGGGTGAAACCGGCCGATCTGGTGGCAACCATCGAAGGCGGCATGGGCAAGACCCTGGGCCATATCGCGATCATCATTGCCTTGGGCGCGATGATCGGGCGGATCATCGAACTCTCCGGTGGTGCCGAGGCGCTGGCCAAGACCCTGATCACTCGTTTCGGCAACCGGCGTACACCGCTGGCACTGACGATTGCCGGGTTCATGGTCGGGGTGCCGGTGTTCTTCGAGGTCGGCGTGATCATCCTGATGCCGCTGGCCTATGGCATTGCGCGCAGTGCGCGTAAGCCGCTGTTGGTGTTCGCGCTGCCGATGTGCGCTGCGTTGCTGACCGTACACGCCTTCCTGCCGCCACACCCGGGTGCGGTGGCCGCTGCCAGCCAGTTGGGCGCCGACCTCGGTCGCGTGCTGATGTTCGGCCTGCCGCTGACTGCGTTCCTTTGCTATGTCGGCTATCGCGTGGCCGGGCGCATGACCCGTCGGGTGTTCCCGATGACCGACGATATTCGTGCCGAGGTCTATGGCCCGCATGTCACCAACGAGGATCTGGCCGCCTGGTCCAATGGCAACGACAAGAGCGCTGAGCGAGCGGCTGTGGCCGTGTCGCACATGGGCCTGGAAGAGTCCACCAGCAGCATCGTTTCCAAGTTGCCGCCGGCACCCCCTCCGGGGTTTGGTCTGATCGTCAGCCTGATCCTGCTGCCCATCATTCTGATTCTGCTGGGAACGCTGTCCACCTCGTTGCTGCCTGCCGAATCGACCCTGCGCGGCATCATGACCGTGCTCGGCGCACCGCTGGTGGCGCTGCTGATCGACACCTTGCTGTGTGCCTGGTTGCTGGGTTCGCGTCGGGGCTGGAGCCGTACTCAGGTGTCCGACGTGATCGGTTCGGCCTTGCCCGGTGTGGCCATGGTGATCCTGATTGCCGGTGCCGGAGGGGTGTTTGGCAAGGTGCTGGTGGATACCGGAATCGGCGCCGTGGTCTCCGACATGCTGCGCACCACCGGTCTGCCGGTGCTGGCGCTGGGCTTTCTGCTGACCATGCTGTTGCGCGCAGTGCAGGGCTCGACGACGGTGGCGCTGGTGACCACTGCCGGCATCATCAGCCCGCTGATTGCGACCCTCGATCTCACTGCGAATCACATGGCGCTGCTGTGCCTGGCCATGGGCGGTGGCGGGTTGGCGATGTCCCATATCAACGATGCCGGTTACTGGATCTTCACCAAGTTGTCCGGACTGAACGTGGCCGACGGCTTGCGCACCTGGACGGTGTTGACCACCTTGCTCGGCACCTTGGGTTTCTGTATTACCCTGCTGATCTGGCCATTTGTCTAACGAACTGTCGACCTGTAGGAGCACGGCTTGCCGGCGATGGCGTCCTTGAGATCGCCTTCGCCGGCAAGCCGTGCTCCTACAAAAGTCATCTATAGGAGCTACCATGCCTCGTTTTGCTGCCAACCTCAGCATGCTCTACCCGGAACATGCGTTTCTGGATCGCTTCGCCGCCGCGGCTGCCGATGGTTTCGAAGCGGTGGAATACCTGTTTCCCTACGACTACAGCGCTGAAGAACTCAAGCAACGCTTGAGCGACAACGGCCTGGTGCAGGCACTGTTCAACGCACCGCCCGGTGATTGGGCGGCGGGCGAGCGGGGCACGGTGTCGTTGCCGGGCCGTGAGAGTGAATTTCGTAGCGGTTTTGATCGTGCCCTGGAATACGCCGGCGTGCTGGGTAACTCGCGCATCCATGTCATGGCCGGCCTGCTTCCGTCCGAGAGTGATCGGGCACGGCATCACGCCATTTATCTGGAAAACCTGGCCTATGCCACCGCCCAGGCGGCCAAGGTCGGTATCACGGTGCTGCTGGAGCCGATCAATACACGAGACATGCCGGGCTTTTTCCTCAACCGGCAGGACCAGGCCCAGGCCATCTGCAAGGAAGTAGGCGCCAGTAACCTGAAGGTTCAGTTCGACTGTTATCACTGCCAAATCGTTGAAGGCGACCTGGCCACCAAACTGTGTCGGGACTTCGATGGTATCGGCCATATCCAGATCGCCGGCGTACCGGACCGGCATGAACCGGACCTGGGAGAAGTCAACTATCCCTATCTGTTCGAGTTAATCGACCAGTTGGGTTATGACGGCTGGGTAGGGTGCGAATATCGGCCACGTGGCAACACGTCTGCCGGCTTGCAGTGGCTGCGTGACTGGAAGGCGCGCTAACGCCTTACGCGTTGCTATCAGAAGGCAGCAACAGTTCGACTCCCTGCTTGCGAATGCCATCGGCCGCGGCCGGGGTCAACGCATCGTCGCTGAGAATAATGTCGAACTGCTCTAACCCGGCAATCTTGTACATGCTGAATGTGCCGTATTTCGAACTGCTGGCCACCAGCACCACTTGCGAGGCCGATTGCATCGCGGCTTGTTTCACCTCCACCTTCAGCGCCGAAGGCGTGGTGAGGCCGCGACGCAAATCCCATGAGCTGGTCGATATGAACGCGATGTCGGTGACGACCTGGCGCAAGGTGGCCACCGCCAGGCCACCGACGCACGATTGATTGGAGTGATCCAGCTGCCCGCCGGTATGAATCACCGTGACTTGGGGGGCTTCGATAAGCGCCTGGACAATGCCGAAGTCGTTAGTCACCACGGTCATGCCGGACAGCGCCTTGATGTAGGGGACGATTTCCAGCGTGCTGGTTCCCGCATCCAGGTAAATCGTCATATCGGCATGCAGTAGCCGGGCGGCGAGCTTGGCCATGGATTGCTTCTGTGGCAACTCGACCACCGCCTTGAGCTGATGGCTGGGCTCACTATGGAGCTGGCTGGCGATCCGCACCCCACCCGTTACCGAGTAAGCACGACCTTCCTGCTCCAGCAGCGCGATATCGCGACGTATGGTCATGTGCGAACAGTCGAACATTTCCATCAACTGATGAACGCTCAGCACCTGATGCTTGCGCAACTGTCGCAGCATCAATTCACGGCGCTGTTCAGGAATCATCGGTGCGCCGCTTTCGGCGGCGATGTCCTTTTGATTAGGCATTCGGGCTCCAGATTAAGGAAAGCTGACGGTCAAACATAGTAGCGAATCTGTGGCGGGAACAGTAGCGCGGCGATGTGACGGGGCCTGGGGACAAAGACCGTCACTCTGGCTTGCTGGGTGCCTGGGACTAAAATTGAGTCACGTTTCGCGTGGAGAGGGCTTCCTGCTCTTTCGATATGTAGCGAGTGAAGGCACAATGCGCATCCTTTTTTGGCTGGCCTTGCCGGAGGCGCCTCGAAATGATCAAAACGCCGTACTACCTCATCGATAAACAAAAGCTGCTGGCGAACATGCAGAAGATCGCCTATGTGCGCGAACAATCCGGGGCCAAGGCGCTCCTGGCACTCAAGTGCTTCGCCACCTGGTCGGTGTTCGACCTGATGCAGCAATACATGGACGGCACCACGTCGTCGTCGCTCTACGAGCTCAAACTCGGTCGACAGAAGTTCGCTGGCGAGACCCATGCCTACAGCGTGGCCTGGGCCGACGACGAGATCGAGGAGATGCTCGACAACTGCGACAAGATCATCTTCAACTCCATCGGTCAGTTGCAACGCTACACTGAAGCTTCAGCAGGCAAGGTGCGCGGTCTGCGGGTCAATCCGCAGGTGAGCAGCTCGGATTACCTGCTGGCCGACCCCGCGCGGCCGTTCAGCCGTCTGGGCGAGTGGGATCCGGTGAAGATCGAACAGGTCATTGAGCAGATCTCGGGCTTCATGTTCCACAACAACTGCGAGAACGGTGATTTCGGCCTGTTCGACCAGATGCTGTGCACCATCGAAGAACGCTTCGGCGACTTGCTGCACAAGGTCGAGTGGGTCAGCCTCGGTGGCGGTATCCATTTCACGGGTGAAGGCTACGCAATCGATGAGTTCTGCGCGCGTCTCAAGAGCTTCTCGCAAAAATACGGCGTGCAGGTCTACCTGGAGCCGGGCGAAGCGGCCATCACGCAGAGCGCGTCGCTGGAAGTCACCGTGCTCGACACCCTCTACAACGGCAAGCACCTGGCGGTTGTGGACAGCTCCATCGAAGCGCATATGCTCGACCTGCTGATCTATCGCCTGAATGCCAAGCTGGCGCCCAGCGATGGCGAGCACACGTACATGGTGTGCGGCAAATCCTGCCTGGCCGGAGACATTTTCGGTGAGTATCAATTTGATCGTCCGCTGGCGATCGGGGATCGGCTGTCGTTCATCGACGCAGCGGGTTACACCATGGTCAAGAAGAACTGGTTCAACGGCCTGAAAATGCCGTCCATCGTAGTGAAACAACTCGACGGTACTGTCGAGGTGGTTCGTGAGTTTGGTTACAACGACTACATGTCCAGCCTTTCGTAAGCTGGCAGAGAAGGAGAGAGAGAAAAATTGAAGAAGAACGTGCTTATCATTGGTGCAGGAGGTGTCGCCAAGGTGGTGGCCCACAAGTGCGCGCAGCACAACGATGAACTCGGTCGTATTGCTATCGCGTCGCGCAACATCTCCAAGTGCCAGGCCATCATCGACAGCGTCAAGGCCAAGGGCAGCCTCAAAGTGCCCGCCGATATCCAGGCCTTCGCGCTGAATGCTATGGATGTCGAAGCGACCAAGGCGCTGATCCGCGAAACCGGATCGCAGATCGTCATCAACGTCGGTTCCGCCTTCCTCAACATGTCGGTGCTGCGCGCCTGCATCGATACCGGCGTGGCCTATCTGGACACCGCCATTCACGAAGAGCCGGGCAAAATCTGCGAGACGCCGCCGTGGTATGGCAACTACGAGTGGAATCACCTCGAAGAGTGCAAAGAGAAGAACATTACCGCCATTCTCGGCGTGGGCTTCGACCCGGGTGTGGTCAACGCCTATGCAGCACTGGCGCAACAACAGTATTTCGACCGCATTGATTCGATCGACATTCTCGACGTCAACGCCGGTTCCCATGGCAAGTATTTCGCCACCAATTTCGACCCGGAAATCAACTTCCGCGAATTCACCGGACAAGTGTGGAGCTGGCAGAACAGTCAGTGGACCAGCAACACGATGTTCGAAGTCAAACGCACCGACGACCTGCCGGTCGTAGGCGCGCAGAACCTGTACCTGACCGGCCACGATGAAGTGCACTCGCTGTCGAAGAACCTCGACGTGCCCAACGTGCGTTTCTGGATGAGCTTCGGCGAGCACTACATCAACGTGTTCACCGTGCTCAGGAACCTCGGCTTGCTCTCCGAGCAACCGGTCAAGACCGCCGAAGGCCTGGAAGTCGTGCCGCTGAAAGTGGTCAAGGCCGTGCTGCCTGATCCGAGCTCGCTGGCGCCCGGCTACACCGGCAAGACCTGCATCGGCGATCTGGTCAAGGGCACCAAGGATGGCCAGCCGCGCGAGGTGTTCATCTACAACGTGGCTGATCATGAAGACGCTTACGCGGAAACTGACAGCCAGGGCATTTCCTATACCGCAGGCGTGCCGCCCGTGGCAGCAGCCCTGCTGGTCGCCCGCGGCGTGTGGGACGTGCAGCGCATGGCCAACGTCGAAGAGCTTGCGGCTGAGCCGTTCCTCAAGGCGCTGGATGTGATGGGCCTGCCGACCCGCATCAAGGACGAAAATGGAGATCGTCCCTGGAGCTGAAACGCTTGAGGCTTGCCACATACAGGTGAACCTCGTTTCCCGCTCCAAATATAGATCTACAGAGCTCCATTGAATTCTGTAAATCATTGAAATCAGGACCTTCGGGTCCTTTTTTCGTTCCGGCGGGAACCACTGAAATTCATCTTGGCCTCGACGTCGTCGGTATCTTGCGCGTTCTTCACCGCCGGGTTGTTGGAGGGGTAATACTCGTTGCCTGAGGCGATCCGGCCGATTGCTGCACGCAGTCGTTCGGCATGATCTAAGCTCCTCAATGTACGGCTTCTCGAGCAGGGGTTTCAATGCGAAGCACACCTGAAAACAGCCTGCAAAATGCGTTGAAAGCCTGTAGAGACAGCTTCATTTCTGTGGGTTGTTTCAGCCTTTTCATCAACGCACTAATGCTCGTTCCTATCTTCTACATGCTTCAGGTGTATGGGAGAGTGCTGAGCAGTAGAAGTCTGACGACCCTGGTAATGCTGACGCTGATCATGACCTTGCTGGTGGTCACGCTCGGCTCACTGGAGTGGGTTCGTTCACGGATCATGGTCCGGGTCAGTACCCGGCTGGATGTGTTGCTCAGTCGCCAGGTCTATAAGGCCAGTTTCAAACGGGCTCTGGACAGTGGCGGCATGGATGCCTCGGCCCAGTCGCTCAACGACTTGACGGGCTTGAGACAGTTTCTCTCCGGTAATGGATTGTTCGCCTTTTTCGATGCGCCCTGGTTGCCGATCTATATCGCGGTGATGTTCCTGTTTCACCCCTGGTTTGGCTGGGTAGCGACGGGCAGTGCGCTGGTGTTGCTGTTACTCGCGTTTATCAATGAGAAGCTGACGGGGCCGGCACTGGCCCAGGCCAACAAGGAGCATATTGGCGCGACGCTCTACACCACGAAAAATCTGCGCAACGCTGAAGTCATCGAGTCCATGGGCATGCTTGAAACCCTGATGGACCGTTGGGGGCGTCGGCAAAGGAACGTCCTGTTGCTGCAGTCCCGGGCGAGCGATAGAGGGGCCATAATCAGTACGCTTTCCAAGTCCTTCCGGATCCTTGTGCAATCACTGGTCCTTGGACTGGGGGCGTACCTGGCCGTGGAGCAGCAGGTGGGGGTAGGCCTGGTGTTTGCCGGGTCCGTGCTGCTGGGGCGCGCATTGGCCCCCATCGATCTGATCATCGGCAGCTGGAAGGGCTTTATTGCGGCCCGCTCGCAGTACAACCGTCTCAACGACATCCTCGACAAACAACTGGCTCAGCCCGAGCGTATGTCATTGCCTGCGCCTCAGGGGCACGTGCAGGTGGAGAATCTGATAGTCACGGCACCTGGTTCGAAAACCCCGATCATCAAAAACATCAGCTTCAGCGTACCTGCCGGCTGCGTGGTGGGAATCATTGGCCCAAGTGCCGCGGGCAAGTCAACCCTGGCCAGGGCACTGATGGGGGTATGGGTACCGCAGCATGGGGTGGTCCGCCTGGATGGTGCCGACATCAGCGCATGGGACAAACATGAGCTTGGGCCACATATCGGTTACTTGCCCCAGGACATTGAATTATTCGAAGGCAGCATCAGCGAGAACATTGCACGCTTCGCCGAGGTCGACTCCGAGAAAGTCATTCTGGCCGCCAGGACTGCTGGCGTTCACGAAATGATTTTGCTGTTGCCCGATGGCTACGACACCGTCATTGGCAGCGAGGGCGTCATGCTGTCGGGAGGGCAGCGCCAGCGCATAGGACTGGCCCGCGCTTTGTATGGCCACCCGCGGCTGATTATTCTCGACGAGCCCAATTCCAATCTCGACGAAGTCGGTGATCGCGCCCTGGCAGCAGCCATGCAGCAGCTCAAGCGGACTGGCGCGACCCTGTTTGTGATTACCCACCGAACCAACATCGTGTCGCAACTTGACCGGCTGATGGTGATGACCGACGGCGTTATCAATCTCTATGGGCCACGCGAGCAAGTGCTGGCCAAACTCAACGCGCAGCAGCAGGTACAAAAGCACACCGCGCAAGCCGGCGCCAACATGGCTTCGGTCGCTACCAGCAAGGACGATGCCGATGGACCCTACGATGCCCAGTCGTCAAATTGATAGCTTCGCCGACCTGCCGGTATCCGATCGAAAAATCCGTCGCCTGGGTTTTGGCATTGTCGGGGTGATCTTCGGCCTGTTCGGCACCTGGGCGGCGCTCGCGCCGCTGGACGGTGCCGCTTACGCGCCTGGCGTGGTCACCGTGCAGGCTTACCGCAAAACGGTCCAGCATCTGGAAGGGGGCATCGTCAAAGCGGTATTCGTCCATGACGGTGACATCGTCAAGCGGGATGATCCGCTGATCATTCTCGATGATGCCCAGCTGCGCTTCGAATACGAGATGACCCGAAGCCAGCTCGTCGCGGCCAGAGCCATGGAGGCAAGACTCAGGGCGGAGCGCGACGCGCTGTCGGCGATCGGCTTTGGGGAGATAGCCGACCCCTCCAGTCTGCGAGGTGTGGAAGCGCGCCAAGGCGAGACCCAGGTATTCAATGCCCGGCAGGGCTCGAGACTGGGCCAGATTTCGGTGCTGCAGGAGCGCATTGGCCAGTTGCGTCAACAAATCAAGGGACTGGAATCGATGATCGCTGCCAAGGCTCATCTGGAGAAATCCTACAGCGGTGAAATCGTTGAATTGACCGACCTGCTTAAGCAAGGGTTCGTTGACAAACAACGTCTGATCGAGCAGGAACGCAAGCTGGGAATGCTCAGGTCGGAAGTGGCCGATCACCGTTCCACTATCAACAGGACTCGTCTGCAGATCAACGAAACACAGCTGCAGATTCTGCAAATCGACAAGGATTTCAATGCCGAGGTCGTCAAGCAACTGGCCGAGGTGCAGACCAGGATGTACGACCTGCAGGAGAAAACCTCGGCCCTGGAAGACCGGCTCAGTCGTATCGTCATCCGCGCACCCGACGCGGGCATGGTGATTGGCATGACTGTGCACACCATTGGTGGCGTCGTGCGCCCGGCAACGCCGCTGCTGGACATTGTTCCATCGGTTTCCGAGCTGGTCATAGAGGCCCAGGTGGATCCGATGGATATTGATCGCATCGCCATCGGCAAGCGTGCCGATATCCGTTTCGCCGCGTTCAACAGCTCGACCACTCCGGTAATCGAAGGCGAGGTCAGCAGCGTATCGGCTGACCGGCTGACCCATGAAAAGACCGGGGCTGCTTATTATCTGGCGCGGATCCGGGTCACCGAAGCCGGTGCGCAGACCTTGGGAGAGCGCAAGTTGCTGCCGGGGATGCCGGCGGACGTGTTGATCATCACCGGGCAACGCACGCTGTTGCAGTACTTGGTGCAGCCGGCCCGCGATGCCCTGTCTCAATCGATGATCGAGGAATAACCGTGCGCACGTCGGCAGTTCTGCGGGGTGGTCTGTTGATGCTTGCAGCGGGTGCCGCGCTGGCGCAAACCCCTGCAGCAACACCGACCGGGGTCAGTGCCTCGACGTTTTCCACCGACCTCATGCAGTTGTATCGCGAGGCGCGGCTGGAGGATCCGCGGGTATTGGCCTCCTATGCGCAAGCGCAGGCGGGCCAGGAACATCAGCGCGAGGCCATGGGGGCGCTGTTGCCGCAAGTATCGCTGAACGCCGGCCAGAACCGGATTCACCAGGAAAACGACCTGGTGCAGCAGAGTTACGATAGCGAAAACTACAGCCTGGTGCTGCGTCAGTACCTCTACAACAAGGTCGCATGGGAGAACTACCAGAAATTCAAAAGCCTGGCCAGGCAGTCCGAATCGGAAGCGCTGGAAGCCCAGGCCGAAGCCACCATCGAATTGGCCCGGCGTTACTTCACCGCGTTGGCGGCCGAGGATGAGCTGGAGTTGGTGAGGGCGGAGCGTCGAACCACGCAAAAGAGTCTGGACCGAGTCAATGCGTTGTACGAAAAGCAGTTGGCATTGATTACCGACCAGCTCGACCTCAAGGCCCGGGTCGATTTGCTCGCGGCACTGGAACTGGATGCCCGCAACCAGGCCAGTATCAGTCGCGAGGCACTGGCGGAGATCGTCGGCCGGCCGGTCAAGGAGAAGCTCAACCGGATTCGCGATGACGTGCAACTACGGGTTTCGGCGCAGAGCCTTGAAACCTGGGTGCGCGAGGGTATAGCGCTAAACCCGGCGCTCAAGGCCACCGAAAGCGGTGTAGAAGCGGCGGGCGCTGCGTTGCGCAGCGGCAAGGGCGGGCACTATCCGACCCTGAGCCTTACGCTGAGCGCGCAGCAGACCAACGAGGGCTACAACAATGCCCTGGCGCCGCGCACCGACAGTTATGTCGCCGGTATTGGCGTGCAGGTGCCGCTGTACAGCGGCGGCTCGACCTCGGCGCGGGTTCGTGGGCTCTACCAGGATCAGATTACCGCCGAGCAGGAACTGGAAGCGATCCGGCGCCGGGTGGTCAAAGAGATCACTAGCGCTTACCTGACCGCCAACTCGAGCGGAGAAAAGATCAGTGCGAGCCGAAATGCCCTGGCTTCGGCACAGTTGTCGAGAGTGGCAGCAGAGAAAGCGCTGGATTACGGAATGGTCAATGCCGTCGATGTACTGACCAGCGTACGCAACGAATTCCGCGCTCGGCGTGACCTGCTCAAGACGCAATACGAATTCGTCACCAATGTCCTCACGCTCAATCGCTGGGCGGGAAAGCCGCCTGCCGAGAGTGTCGAAAGTGTTAATGCCTGGTTGAGCTCCGGCAGCTTCAGCCAAAGCCTCACAACCCCCTGATCCTGCCGCATACCGACTGTGTATCCCCGCCCCAACTGAACACCCGGCGAGGCAGGTTTCGCCGAAAAATTGACGCCAGAGTTTATTCTGTGATGGCTTCACGCCATTTGTCGGTTAGTTGACGATTTTGATCGGAGTCAGTTTTGGTCGCAGGTCGCCCGTGGCGAGCCTAAGACCTTGATTTCTTGGGGTTGAGGGCACCTCTTGGGAACATCGACCGGGCTACCCGCATGAGGCTTGAGCCGATGACTGACGGATGGGCGGGCTGGCATCGCGCTGGGCTGGCCTAGACTCAGTTCAGCGGCTCGAGGGAGCTCATCCACATGCGCAAGCTATTGATTGCTGTTCTTATTTATGTTGTCTCGATGGCTTGCCCGGGTTTTGGAAACGTCCGCAACTCCAGCCGGTGACGCTAGTGTCCCTCAGGGCGGTCGGCGCTCGCATCTGTCCTTCGATCGCGATGGCCAGGTGCGCGAGCTGCTGATCCAGGAAGTCCAATGGATGGAGGCCATAGTTCATTTTCAAGGGAGTCAGGAACGTAATGACGACCCACAGAAAACCAATACGCGTGATGCTGATCGATTGTCGTCCCCTCGTTCTCATTGGGCTTCACGACTTGATCAATGCCAGGAAGCCTCAGATGGAAGTGAGCGGCCAGGCCACCACCTATACGAATGCGCTGGATCTTGCCGATCAGTTGCGTCCCAATGTGATTTTTTTCAGTTTCTTTCCAGATGCGCTGAACCCGCTGGAGGTCGTCGCGGAACTCACCCGCAGCGCCGAAATGAAAGTGCTGGTGCTCAAGGGCCTGTACGAATCCGTTCCCGTTGCCCAGGCAATAGAGGCGGGCGCACGCGGCATCGTGCTGGCGGAAGACCCGACGGAATCGATCATCCAGGCCATCATCACGGTCCACCACCGCGACACCGGACTGGATAGAGCCTGGGCCGGTGGGCTGTCCGGCTATGCCGCGACCGGGAATATACACTTGAAATGCAATCTGGAGCAGGCGAAACAGGCACGGCTGACGCTGCGCGAGAGGGAGCTGATTCGCGCCATCGTGGGGGATCCGTCTGCCAAATACATCAGCATCGCCGGGCGCCTGGGCATCAGCGAGCACACCGTGCACAACCACCTCAGCAACATCTATCAAAAGCTAAATCTCATCAACCGCATCGACTTGCTGATGTATGCGCTGAAGCACGGGCTCTCCAACAACGAAAAACCACCCGAGTCGACTTGGGTGGAACTGGATGTGATTTCACGTCAAAACAAGACGCTCTGACACGCGTTGGCGCGCCTGGGCCGTCACCGTGTCGAAACTGCAAAAAACAATGCGAGGGTGGTTTGCGCCACCCTCGCATCCTTTTTTTACTACGCGCGCGATGCCTCAGACGCCGCCAAAAACAATGTCGCCAGCCAGAACATCGACCCCGACCAAGGTGATGGTCGTTGTTTGTCCGCCATCCTCGGCAATCGTCACGATGCTGTCTGCGCCGGAGATGTCGATCGATTGGACAACGGCGTTCTGGTCGCCGTTGAGCACCAGCGTGTCTCGCAGGCCTGGGGCCGCATCGAAGCCGGTGACCTGGTACAGGTTCTCATCGACTGACAAATCAATGTTGAAGGCATCGCGCTCACCGCCCGTGCCCACCAGCGTGAAGTCGAAGAGCGCGTTGGTCAGGTCGTTGGCGAACAGGTTGGCGTCAAACGTACTCGTCGCCGAGTCCCCATCCTTGTCCGTCAGCGTCGCGCTGAACGTCAACTGGAGATCGCTGGCCAGGCTCTCGGTCTCCTGAATGAACTCGATCGTCGGGACCTTGATCACGCCCAGGCCCATCGTGAGCTGAACCGCGTCAATGAGCTTCGAGTCCACTCTCTCGATGAGGAAG
>NZ_FYDJ01000016.1 GCF_900187425.1 Pseudomonas sp. Irchel s3h14 | reverse complement strand
TCCCGAACTCAGCAGTGAAACGATGCATCGCCGATGGTAGTGTGGGGTTTCCCCATGTGAGAGTAGGTCATCGTCAAGATTAAATTCCGAAACCCCTATCTGCGTATGCAGGTAGGGGTTTTGTTTTGCCCGCAGGAAAGTGCGAGCGGACATTACCGGTACTTGATCACAATCCCTTTGAGTTTCCGACCTTCGATGGTTTTTACGTCGCGAGCCCACAGTGGACCGTTGACATAGGCGCCCACCGGTTGGATATGGTCGTAGACCACCACCACGGCATCGCCGCCGAGCTTGGCGGACTCTTCGCGTAGTTTTTCTTCTACTTGAGTGATGGGAGGAGCAGGCTCGACGCTCGCGTCGATGACCACCTCACCCAATCGGACGTGAGGGCGAAGAGGCTCGGTGCGCAGCACTACGACCTCGCTGGCGAGCGTCGGTGCGGGATGCTCCACGCCCACATAGGCGGTGGTCTGGGCGTCGACGGTGGCGCACCCACTCAGCGCGAGCAGAGTGGCGGTGAGTCCTCCGGCCAGCAGTGACAGTTTGAAACGAGTAGACCAAGGCACATCATGGACAGGCATAGTTAGGTTCCTCCGAACAATCCGCCGCTGTACGAGGTAGCGTGTTGACGGTAGCAGACGGCCCGGCAGTTGCCAGAAGCCCAACCTTTCCAGGTTGGGCTTTTTTCATGCCTTGAGAAAGTGAGTTTCACTGATCCTTTTCGCAGTTCACCATCCACGACACACCAAACCGATCAGCCAACATGCCGAAGCGTGCTGCCCAGAACGTCGCTTCCAGTGGCATTTGAACGCTGCCGTCTTCCGACAATGCAGCGAAGACCCGTTCAGCCTCCGCAATGCTGTCGACATTCAGCGAAACCGAACAGCCACTCATTTCGTCAGTAGGGCGATCAGGTGTTGTGTCCGAGCCCATGATCGCCTGATCGCCCACCAGCAGGCGGGTGTGGATGATCAGGTTGTGGTAGTCCGCCGGAAAGTGCTCGCGCGCAGGGCTTTCGCCGAAGGTCATCATGACTTCGATCTGGCCTGGCAGGCTTTGGGCATAGAAGGTGAAGGCGGCTTTGCAGTCGCCGTTGAAGATCAGGTAGGGATTGATTTTCATGCTTTGCTCCCGGTAACGAAGAAGCGGAGGGAGGCTGAATTCACCTCCGGCTCCGCAGTGATTGGGCTCCCTTTAGCAAAGCGTTAGATGTCGTGATTGGCAGGAATCGTTTAGATGTTTTTTCTATTGAAGCGGCGTGGCTTATGGCTTCTAGCGCCTCAGTAGTGATCCCGGTTCCTCAAGCTACTGCCCGTGGAGCCGCGGGGCGTAGCAAACGTTCGATGGCTCCACTCACCAGACTCTCCAACAGCTCAACGCGCTCTCGCTCATCCAGCGAATGTTGCGCCAACCAGCCGGGTGCGCTGTTGAGTAAGTTTGCGATTGCATGTCCGGCGGCCAGCAAACCCTGTTCACTGAAGCGGGATCGGGCTCCGAGCATCAGCAGCAATTTGCGCTCGTATTGCTCGCGCAGCTGCCGAACCCGTTCCTGTTGCTCTTCATTCAGGCAGCCGCTGTCACGCTCTGCCAGGCGAAAATGCCAGGGCATCTCCTGATGCAGGTTCAAATGCGCTCGGATAAGGGCATGGAGTTTGTCTCGTTTTGCCGGCGCCTTTTGCTCGATCCGCCCCAAGGTTGCCAGCAGCTCTTCGTAGAACTCTTCGATCAGGTCGAGCAGCAAGTGCTGTTTGCTGGGGTAATGGTGATACAACGAGCCGGGAGCGAGCCCCAGGCAGGTCGCGAGCTCACGCATGCCGACCTGTCCGAAACCTTTGCAGGCGAACAGCTCCAGCACCTTGTCCCGGTACTCGGCAAAGCGCGAGCAACGCTCAGCCATAGGCATGGAAGCCACGCCCCGTTTTGCGCCCCAGGTAACCGGCGGCGACCATTTCCTTGAGCAGTGGAGCAGGGCGGTACTTGCTATCGTTGAAGCCGTCGTAGAAGGCTTCGAGGATCGCCAACACGGTGTCCAGGCCGATCAGGTCCGCCAACGCCAATGGCCCGATCGGCTGATTGCAGCCCAGGCGCATGCCGGCGTCGATGTCTTCGGCGCTGGCCAGGCCTTCCTGAAACACCAGGATCGCTTCGTTGATCATCGGTACCAGAATCCGGTTGACCACGAAACCCGGACGGTTGCCCGCGGTGATCGCGGTTTTGCCGAGAGTGGTCGCCATGTCCAGCGCCAGGGCGTGGGTGGCGTCGCTGGTTTGCAAACCGCGAATCACCTCGATCAGGCCCATCACCGGCACCGGGTTGAAGAAGTGCAGACCGATGAAGCGCTCAGGCTGGCTCACGCTGGCAGCGAGTTGGGTGATGGACAGCGAAGACGTGTTGGAGGCAATCACGCAATCGTCGCTGACCTGCGCGGCGATCTGTTGCAGCACGCGCAGTTTCAGCTCGAGGTTTTCGGTCGCCGCTTCGATCACCAGTTGCACGTTCTGCAGGTTGCTGTAGTCGGTGCTGGTGCGGATCTTGTCGAGAGCGGCAAGCTTTTGCTCTTGCGTCAGCGTTTCCTTGGCAACCTGTCGATCGAGGTTTTTACTGACTGTTGCGAGGGCCTTTTGCAGAGCGCTCTCGGAGATGTCGAGCAAGGTCACGTTAAAACCGGCCAAGGCGCAGACTTGCGCAATGCCATTGCCCATGGTGCCTGCGCCGATCACGCCAATGTTTTGCAGATTCATGTTCTGTCCTTCCGATCAAATCCCGCGATACCTTGGCCGCCGTAGTGGCCGAAGGCGTACTATTGGCCGCGAGTCTAGAGCCGGCAGGGCGGTTGTCCTATGCCGAAACTGTTCAACGGCACTGGTGTTTTTTGCCATTCGGGTGATGGGGAGAGAAGCGTTCACATGCGGGAAAAGGACTCGGTTTCTGCCTACTTCGTGCAGGCAATGATCCATGGGCTGGGCAACAATCCGCAACGTCAGAGGGCTGCGCTTGAACAGGCGGGCATCGATCCTGCGTTGTTGGAGCAGCCCACCGCACGTGTACCGGCGAGTGCGTTTGCCGCGTTGTGGTTGATTCAGATCCGCGAGCTCAACGATGAGTTCTTCGGGCTCGACTCTCATGGCATGCCGCCGGGCGGTTTCGCCCTGATCTGCCGGGCATTGATTCAGGAACCTGACCTGCACAAAGCCATGCGCCAGTGCCTGGCCAATTTCGCGCTATTCCTCCACGACTTTCGCGGCACGCTGACGGTGCGCGGAAAACGTGCGGTGATCAGCCTGCAGAACCACTCGCCAAACAGCGACGTCAGTCGTTTAGGCGAGGAGACGTTTCTGGTGTTGATGATCAGTCTGCTCTGCTGGCTCGGCGGCCGACGCATTCCTATCGATCGCGCAGACTTTCGCCATGAGCGTGTGTCGCTCAGCGACGACCGTTTGCTCTGGGGACCGAATCTGACCTTTGGCGCGGAGCGCACCGAAATCGAATTCGCCAGCCACTATCTGCGTCTGCCGGTGGTTCAGGATCTGGCATCGCTGAAAGTGTTTTTGCGCACTGCGCCTCAATGGCTGGTGATCCGTTTTCGTAATCAGCATGGCCTGGCGTCGCAGGTCCATCAGCGCCTGCGCAACAGCCATTACAGCCAATGGCCGACCTTGCAGGCCTTCGCCCTGGAACAGCACCTGAGCCCCAGCACCTTCCGCCGAAAGCTGGAGCGTGAAGGGTGTTCGTATCAGGAGATCAAGGACGAGGTGCGGCGTGGCGTTGCCTTCGAACAGCTGCGCCAGAGCCGAGCGAGCATCAGTGACATTGCCGAGCAGCTTGGCTTTCAGGAGCCGAGTGCGTTCCATCGGGCGTTCAAGAAGTGGACGGGAGAAAGTCCGGGACGGTATCGGGCGAGGTATCAGGGAGAACTCACGGAGTGACCCCTGTTCTTGATCGTTTCACCTCGTTACTCGACCAGGCGAGACGCGCCTTGCTGCTGGTCTGGGCAACGTCACGCGGACTGTTTCTGGGATTGGTGCTGGCGACGCTGATCGCCGGTGTGCTTCCAGCGCTGGCGGCCTGGTTAGGCCAGCGTATCGTCGATGCGGTCGTCACCGCCATGCAGTTGCAAGCACAACAGGGCAGTGCGCCGTTGTGGCCGGTCGTGCGTTACGTGCTGTTTGAAGCGGGCGTACTCGCGTTGCTGTCCGGGACTCAGCGGGCGCTGTCGGTCCAGCAATCGCTATTGCGGGTGCAGTTGGGGCAGAAGGTCAACACGATGATTCTGGAGAAGGCCCAGACGTTATCGCTTGTGCAGTTCGAGAATTCCGAGTTCTACGACAAGCTGGTTCGTGTGCGCCGCGAGGCTTCGACCCGGCCGTTGGCGCTGGTGATGAAGTCGTTGGGGCTGATTCAGAACCTGATCGTGTTGATCAGCTTCGGCGTGTTGCTGGTGCATTTTTCGCCTTGGGCGCTGGTGCTGCTGGTGGTCGGCGCGTTGCCGGTGTTCTTCGCCGAAGCGCATTTCTCCGGCGATGCTTTTCGGTTGTTCACCCGCCGCGCGCCGGAGAGTCGACAACAGAATTATATCGAAACGCTGCTCTCCCACGAGGGCTACATCAAAGAGGTCAAACTGTTCGGCTTCGCGCCGCTGTTGTTGAAGCGTTATCGCGAGACATTCGCGCGTCTCTATGCCGAAGACCGGCGCCTGACACTACGTCGGGATGGCTGGGGATTTGTCCTCGGTCTACTGGGCACCGGCGCGTTTTATCTGGCCTATGCCTGGGTCGTGGTCGATACCGTTCATGGCAATATCAGCCTCGGGCAGATGACCATGTACCTGGTGTTGTTCAAGCAGGGGCAGACGGCGGTGAGCAGCAGCTTGAGTGCTATCAGCGGTCTCTACGAAGATGGCCTTTACCTCTCCAGTCTCTATGAATACCTGGCCGAGCCTGTTGTGGCGGATACCGGCAACCTCACCGTGGGCGCGGTACCCGGCGATGGCCTGCGTTTCGAGAACGTCGGTTTCCGTTATCCGGGTGCCAGTCGCGCCACGCTGGAAGGCATCGATTTTCACCTTGTGCCTGGGCACAGTGTGGCGCTGGTGGGGGAGAACGGTTCGGGCAAGACCACGCTGATCAAATTACTGACGCGGCTGTACCGTCCTGATCAGGGCCGTATCCTGCTGGACGGCAGCGATCTGCAAGCGTGGGAAGAAGACACGCTACGACGGCGCATCGGGGTGATTTTTCAGGATTACATCCGCTACCAATTCTCCGTCGGCGAGAACATCGGCGTCGGTGACACGCTGGCGTTCAACGATGAAAAGCGCTGGCAGGAGGCTGCCGCCGAGGGCATGGCCGCACCCTTTATCGAAGGGCTGGATCGAGGGTATGCCACGCAATTGGGACGGTGGTTCGCCGGGGGGCAGGAGCTGTCCGGCGGGCAATGGCAGAAGATCGCGTTGTCGCGTGCCTACATGCGGCGCAACGCCGATATCCTGATTCTGGATGAGCCGACCTCGGCACTTGACCCGGCAGCGGAAGCAGCGGTGTTCGAGCACTTCAGTGAGCACACTGAAGGCCGGATGACGTTGCTGATCTCTCACCGGTTTTCCAGCGTGCGCAATGCCGACCACATCATCGTGCTGGACCAGGGAGCGATCCTTGAGCGGGGCGATCACGACAGTCTGGTGGCCGCGGGCGGGCGCTATGCGCAGTTGTTTGATTTGCAGGCCCGCGGTTACCGATAGCGCTCAAGACTCCCGAGAAACTCGATCCACTGCCGGCCCGGCCATCTGGGATGGTTTTGTCTTCATCAAACCGTCGAGTGCCTGGCGATACTGGGTGCCGCCCCGGCTCATGCTGTTGTTGTGCGTACCACCGGGCACCAATAACAGGTGCTTGGGTTCGTTGGCGGCATTGAACAACTGCTGGCTGAATCGCGATGGCATGAACGGGTCGGCCAAGCCATGAACCACCAGCAACGGCATGTTGATGTCGACGATCTTGTCGATGGAATCGAATTTCTGCGACAGCAACCAGCGCACCGGCAACCATTTCACTGGCAGGTTGCTGTCGGCCACTTGCGCCACGGCATCGCCCAGCGAGGTGAAGGTGGACTCGATCACCAGACCGCGCACCGGCACCGCGCCATGGTCCTTTTTCGCCTGTGCGGCCAAGTCTGCCGCCAGGTCGATAGCCACCGCGCCATCGAGGGAGTGGCCGTAGATCAGGCGCTTGTTGGCGTCCGGTTGCATCTGGGTGAAGCGCTCCCAGGCGGCTCGCGCGTCCTCGTAAACACTGGCTTCCGACGGCAGATCACCCTTGCTCTGGCCAAACCCGCGGTAGTCGATGGCCAGCACCGAATAGCCCATGGCGCGCAATTGCTCGATGCGGAACGCGTGGCCCGTCAGGTTCCAGCGCACGCCGTGCAGATAGAGGATCGACGGCGCATCGCGACGCGCGGCCGGCCACCACCAGGCATGCAAGCTTTGCCCGGCCTTGAAGCTGGCGGGCTTGATGTCGAATTCCTGAACGTCCTGCGGCAGACCGCGATACCAGCCAGCGTTGCCCGGTTCAATACGAAACAGCAGCTCGCGCTCTGTGTACTTGAGTACGCCGCAGCTCACCGGCAAGCCGACGATTAGCACGGCCATGCACAGCATCGGCAGCCAGCGTCGGCTTAAGCGGCTCATCACATTCGAAAACATTCGGCGGCGGTCCGGAAGATCAGCGGGAAAGCACGGTTTTTAACAGATGCGTGCCGGGGGCGGGAACAATTTCGACAGCCGTATGAAAACGGGCTGATCAGGTTGTGGCCGGAGCGCGCGCGATCCGTGCCGTATGACGTGTGGCTGGTGACCCACGCAGACCTGCGGCATACCGCCAGAGTCCGGGTAGTGATTGATGAGATTGTTGCGGTGTTTTCTGGCACTCGGGACTAAAGCTAAAGATCGCAGCCTCGTTTCACTCGACAGCTCCTACAGGGATTTGCGTACACCTGTAGGAGCTGTCGAGTGAAACGAGGCTGCGATCTCTTGATCTTTATGGCATTTCCGGCAGCTCTTGGGGCCGCAGGTCAAACACCAGCACTTCGGCATCCACGCCGTTGCTCAGGGCCAGTACCTGTTCATCGCGAACCCTCACACCATCACCTTCCTGCAAAGGCACGCCGTTGAGTTCAACACTGCCGCGGGCCACATGCACATAAGCATAGCGATTGGCGGCCAGCTCCAGCGTTGCGCTTTCCTTGCCGTCGATCAACGCGGCATACACCCGTGCATCCTGACGCACCTTCAGCGAACCCTTCTCCCCGTCGGGGGAGATGATCAGTTGCAGACGTCCGCGTTTCTTCTGCGTGCTGAAGTGCTCTTGCTGATAACGCGGTTTGGCACCGCTGACTTGCGGCACGATCCAGATTTGCAGGAAGTGCACCGGCCGGGTGGTCGAGTGGTTGTACTCACTGTGCGCCACACCGCTGCCGGCGCTCATCAACTGCACGTCACCGGGGCGGATCACCGAGCCGGTGCCCAGGGTGTCTTTGTGTTCCAAAGCACCTTCGAGCACATAAGAGAAAATCTCCATGTCGCGGTGCGGGTGCTGACCGAAACCTTTACCAGCGGCAACCCGGTCATCGTTGATCACCAGCAGGTCGGAAAAACCCTGCTCTTTCGGGTTGCGATAGTTGGCGAAGGAAAAGGTATGGAACGACTTCAACCAACCGTGATTGGCCGCGCCGCGATCGGAAGCTTTGCGAAGGGTCAGCATGATGAAATCTCCTGTGGGGACGTTGATTCGTCCGAGTGAGGAGAAGGTTAATGGTTAACGACTGATGCAATAAGTAGATGGAAATTGAAATACTGTCCCTTTGAGGTTGACAGTAATCGACTGGCGATCAGGTATTCTTCTCCGACGCTGATGCCACATTTGGCCATAATGCACAGCACTCTTCGGATGCCGGTGTTTGGCAGACGGACCTTCTTATGACTTCAGTGATTTGAACCCATGAAAACCGTGGCTATGGTGTTGTTCCCGGACTTTCTGCTGCTCGATATGGCCGGTCCCATGGAAGTGTTTTCCATCGCCAATCGCTATCTGGCAGCGGATGAGCATTATGTGTTGTCGACCATTGGCACCGAGCATGGCGCACTGCGTGCCTCCAACGGCGTCAGCGTCCAGGCCGATTTGCACATCGATCAGGCGGATCGGGCGTTTGACCTGTTGCTGGTGCCGGGCGGTCCGGGTGCCTACAACGAAAAACATCCACTGTTGTTGTGTTGGCTCAAAGCCGCGGTCAGTCGCGCCGAGCGTTATGGCTCGATCTGCACCGGTGCGTTTGTGCTGGGACATGCCGGTTTACTGGATGGTTATCGCGTCACCACCCACTGGCACTACACCGAACGCCTGATCAAGGGCTTTCCCAAGGCCACTGTCGAGACTGATCAGATTTACGTGCAGGACCGCAATCTCATTACGTCCGGCGGTGTCACCGCGGGTATTGACCTGGCGTTGTCGGTGGTGGCCGAAGACCATGGCAAGAAAGTCGCCCAGGACGTGGCCAAAGTGCTGCTGGTGGTGATGAAACGTCAGGGTGGCCAGGCGCAGTTCAGTCCGTTGATGGCTGCCGTCGCGCCCCATGAAACGCCGATGACCCGAGTACAAATCTATGTGCTTGAGCATCTTGACGAAGCCTTCAGCATTGAACGCATGGCCAGTCTCGCGAACATGAGTACACGGCACTTCGCCCGGATGTTTGCCCGGGAAGTGAACATGACACCCATGGAGTTTCTGCAAAGCGCGCGAATTGATTGCGCCAGGAATTTGCTGGAAACCAGCGACTTGCCGCTCAAGACCGTGGCTTTCAAAAGTGGCTTTGGCAGCGTGCGGCACATGCGTTTTCTGTTCAGTGAAAAGCTCGGTTTGACGCCGACCCAATACCGCGAACAGTTCAGCTAGAGCCTTCTTGTCCGTTATGCGCACCGTGATGGCTGTGACGCTCCCACCGTAGCAGTTGTACCGTCACTGATGCCTGCCAAGATACCCTGAACTCTTTGCAATGGAGGTGCGGGAGCCTGGAAGGCGGGTGCAAGGGATGTTGCTGCACTGTGAGCCGGGCCGGGTTTCAGCACGTGAATGTGCATGAACAGCCTCAGAGATTTGAACAGCGATGCGGTGCTGCGATTCGGCCCCTATGCATTCCACCTGCGGCAACGGCTGATCCTTGACGGTGATCGACCGCTGCGCATGGGCGGTCGGGCACTGGATATCCTCCAGGTGCTGGTCGAGCGCGCCGGCAACGTGGTCAGCAAGGACGAACTGATTGCTCATGTCTGGCCGACGTCCGTGGTCGAGGAAATCAACCTGCGCGTGCACATTGCGGCCCTGCGTCGGGCGCTTGGCGACGGGCAGAATGGCCAGCGCTACATCGTCAACATTCCCCAACGCGGTTATAGCTTTATCGCCTCGGTGCAGCCTGCGTCCGCGGGCACGCAGGTCTTGATCGAGACCGTTCAAAAACATCAGCACAACCTGCCTGCACGACTCACGCCGGTGACCGGCCGAGATTCGATGGTCGGCAGTCTCGTCCGGCAGTTGCCGGTTCGGCGTCTCATGACGCTGGTTGGCCCCGGCGGCATCGGCAAGACCACGGTGGCGTTGCGTGTCGCCGAACTGCTGTTGCAGCACTATGAAGATGGCGTGTGGTTGGTTGATTTCGCGGCGATCGATGATCCCACTCGAGTGATCGATCATCTGACCCAGACCCTTGAACGGGAGATCGGCACGACGCTGGACGGACTGGCAAACCGACACACGTTGCTGGTGCTCGACAACTGCGATCACCTGCTGGAACACTGCCGAACCCTGGTCGAGGATTTGCTGATGTCGGCGCCTCGGTTGTCCATTCTGGTGACCAGCCGCGAGCCTTTGCAGGCGGCAGAAGAAACGGTCCAGCGTCTGCCGTCTCTGACGGTGCCGCCCGTGTCGGCGTTGCACAGTGTCGCCGAAGCCATGGGGTATTCGGCGGTGCAGCTGTTCGTCAGTCGTGCCCGAACCCGTCAACAAGGGTTTGCCTTGCGCGAACAAGACCTCCAGGCGGTCCGTGAAATTTGTCGGCGGCTCGATGGGTTGCCACTGGCCATTGAACTGGCAGCGGCGCAGATCCACGCGCTGGCGTTGGTCGGTTTGCAAGCTCAGCTGGATAACTGTCTTCAGCTGCTGACCCACGGCCGGCGCACGGCGGTGCCCCGACATCAGACGCTCAAAGCTGCGCTGGACTGGAGCTATGAGCGGCTGAGCCTGCAGGAACAAACCGTGTTGCAGCGCCTGTCGGTGTTGAAAATGTCCTTCACCCTCGATGCCGCGATTGGCGTGTGCAGTTGCGTGGAGCTGAAGCCCAATCAACTGGCGGAACTGGTGAAGCGATTGGTCGCCAAATCGTTGCTCTCGATGGATCAGGTCAACGGCACCGCTCGTTATCGTTTACTCAACACCACGCGCACGTATGCCCTTGAGAAGCTCGAACACAGTGGCCATCTGCGGACGTTTGAGCGGCGCTATTCGCACTACATCAGCCGGGCGCGCTGGGTCTCAGGCGTGCAGTTGCCCATGGAGCTCATCGAGTAATCGACGGACTTTGCTCAGGTCCGGCGTAGAAAATCCCTCGGTGAACCGATGGTAGATCGGTGCCAGCAGCTCATGTGCTTGCTGATACAAGCCCTGACGCTGCCAAAGTTGCGCCAGCGAGGTGGCGCTTCGCAGTTCCCACGCCAGGGCGCCCTGATGTTTCGCCACGTTCAATGCCCTGATCAGCACGGCCTCCGCCGCTTCGGTTTTCAGTGGGCAATTCTCGGCCAGCAGCGCATCAGCCCGGGCCCGCAGAACTTCCGCCGTGCTCCAGCCGGCCGTACCGGTGTCGGCCCGTTGCAACAGGGCGTCATCGACGAAACCGCTATCCAGCGTGACCATGATGTCCTTGATCAGCCCCACGCCTGGCTGAAGAGGCAAGTGCGCCTCGGTGCGGTCGATCACCTGCGCATAGTGCCGGGCCCAGGTGTAGAACAGCAGCACCGAGTGTTTCTGTGCTTGTTCCAGCAGCAGGCGCAAGAGTTCACGAGCGGTACGGGTATCGCCGTTGTAGTGAGCGATCAGGCAACCGGCCAGCGCCAGGGTGTAGCAGATGGACGTGCCGTGGTTGATCTGGATCGCAATGTCCAGCGCTTGCCGGGCGGTGCGCCAGGCTTGTTCCGGTTGCCCCTGCAACCAGAGGATGCGCGCCAGAATCGTCAGGGCGGCGACGCTCTGATCGTAGTGCACGCCAAAACCGTAGGTGAAGCGGTTGAGGTGGCCGCTCTGGGCCATGCGCTGAAGGACCTGTTCGGCATTCACCCGCGCCTGCTGCTGGTCCCCGGCAAAGTGCAACGCCAGCACCCGCAAGCGATGCGTGCTGAGGGACAACACCGCATCGCCGTGCAGCCCCAGCCGATCGAATTGTCGGCTCTGTTCCAGGGCCATTTGATAGTTGGCGCTACAGAGGTTGACCGCCATATGCCCGGACACCGCCCGCAACTGACCGGCCAAATCGTTGCAATGTTTGGCCAGGGTTCTGGCGCTGACGAACGCCTCGACGGTTTCCGTCGTGCCGACCTGAGTGTGATAGCAGGCGCTGCCAAGGGCGAGATGCAGGGCTATTTTCAGCTGCGGGCAAGGATCGGCCGTTGCATCGAGCAGTGATAGCGCCTTGCGCACGTACAGGCCGTGCTCCTTGAGCAGCGACAGTTCCTGCCACAGCGGCGCGGAAGTTGCCGTCAGGCGGATCGCCAATGCCTGCGGTCCTTGTGCGTTCAAGCCCCAGTCGAGGGCCGAACGAATGTCTTCCAGATTGCGGGCATAACGCTCGATCCACGTGCTTGTCGGGATCAGCTCCCAGTCGTGCCGGGCTTGATTCATCAACGCCAGGCAGCGTTCGGAGTGACGTTTGCGGGTATCGGGCAGGTCGGCGGCCTGGTCGAGTTTTTCCAGGGCATAGCTGCGGGTGGTGTCGAGCAATCGGTAGAACACCTCTTCGTCACCCACTTCCACGTTCAGCAGCGATTTGGCCACCAGTTGCGTAATCGAGCCAAACACGGCCTGCGGTTCGATGTGTTCGCCGACGATCACCGCCGCCGCCGATTCCAGGGTGAATCCGCCTCTGAACACACCCAGTCGGCGCAGACAGGTTTGTTCGCAGGCACTCAGCAGCTCGAAGCTCCAGTCCAGCGTGGCACGCAGGGTTTGGTGTCGGCCCAGCGTGGTCTGACAACCCTGGGTGAGCAGGCGAAAACTGCCTTGGAGTTGGGTCAGCAATCCGCTTAATCCGAGGCCGCTGACTTGCGCGGCCGCCAATTCGATCGCCAGTGGAATACCGTCCAGACGCCGGCAGATTTCAATCGCCAGCGGCAGCTCGTCATCGGTCAGTTCGAAGCTGTCGTGGCTGGCCATCGCGCGTTCGACGAACAACTGCAGGGCGGAAAATGTAAGGGCCTGAGCGCGGTCTGGTACGGCGATGGGGGGAGGGCAGTCCAGCGACTCCAGGCGCTGAACACATTCACCTTCGGCCCGCAGGCTCTCACGGCTGGTGGCCAGGATGTGCACCTCTGGCGCGGCGCGCAGGATGCTCTCGCTCAGCAATGCGATGGCGTCGACCAGGTGTTCGCAGTTGTCGATCACCAGCAGCATCTGCCGGTCGCGCAAGAACGCGGCGAGGCCGCTCATCGGCTCTGCGTCGTGCAAGGACAGTTCGAGCAATGTCGCCAGGTGAACGGTGATCATCGACGGATCGTTGATCGGCGCCAGGTCCAGCAGACGAATGCCATCCCGGTAGCGCCCGATCAGTTGTTCGGCGACACGCAGGGCCACGGTGGTCTTGCCGATCCCGCCGGGGCCGACCAGGGTAATGAAACGCTGGCGTGACAGCTGGACCATCAGGTTGTCGACGAGGGACTGGCGACCGATCATGCGGGTTCGACGAACGGGCAGGTTGTGACCGCTCGGCGCGGGCGCTTCGCTCCCTGGAGGGTGCTCGATGTGCTCCAGCGAATAGGGCGCCACAAAGCTGTACCCGCGCTGCGCCACAGTGACGATGTAACGCTGGCCGGCCTGGCCGTCACCGAGGGCCTTGCGCAATGCGGCCATGTGCACCCGCAGGTTGATGTCTTCCACCACGCTTTTGGGCCAGACCCCGGCGATCAGGGTTTGTTTGCTGACCACCTTCCCGGCGTGTTCCAAAAGGATCAACAGAATGTCCATGGCACGCCGACCCAGGCGCAGGGGCTGGTCGGCCTCCATGACCAGACGTTGTCCGGGATAGATCCGGTAGGGGCCGAAATGGATGGCTTGTTCGGGGGGAAGGGTCAACGTGTCACTCCTGCTTGCCGCCGTCTGGTACGCGGTTTCCGAGCATATTCGTCAGGTTTTTACGGTAGCGCAATGCGCTGGCCGGATGACTCTGCAATGTCCGCCTGGACCGCTGGTTTGCGGCCCCTGTTCATGAGTTCCGTATTTATTGGGCGCGACGCTCTTGAAGGTATCGCTGAGCCTTTTGGCGCACCAGGGAAAATTAACAACGTTTAACTCGTCCTGCGTCTGGTCTACGCTCAAAACTCTCCCCTGTAGGAGCTGTCGAGTGAAACGAGGCTGCGATCTTTTGACTTTGATTCTTAAAAACAAGATCGAAAGATCGCAGCCTCGTTTCACTCGACAGCTCCTACAGGGATTAAACATGTCATGAGAACGTCGGAATGAGCAACGTGGTGGTGGTCTTTCACAGTGGCTATGCAAATGAATCGCCTGGGTAGCTCGCTCGGCGCCATGGCGCAGTCGAATGTCGAACAGTCCCCCGAATGCGCACCGCCCCCCGAAGACCGCTGCACCGCCGCGCATCTGGGCGAGCGAGTGGCGCGGCTGGCTGAACGCATGAGCCACTCACCGGTTTGATTCACCCCACCCCTCGCTAAGGAGATAACGCATGAGTACGTTCACGACCCGAGACGGCACCGAGATTTATTACAAGGACTGGGGCACCGGTCAGCCAATTGTCTTCAGCCATGGCTGGCCGTTGAACGCCGACAGCTGGGAATCGCAAATGATCTTCCTGGCCTCCAAAGGCTACCGGGTGATCGCCCATGATCGCCGCGGTCATGGCCGCTCCAGCCAGCCATGGACCGGCAACGACATGGACACCTACGCCGATGACCTGGCGCAGCTGATCGAGTTATTGGATCTGCAAAACGTCGTGCTGTTCGGCTTCTCCACCGGCGGCGGCGAAGTGGCGCGTTACATTGGTCGTCACGGCACCGGGCGCGTGGCCAAGGCCGGGCTGATTTCTTCGGTGCCGCCGCTGATGCTCAAGACTGAAGCCAACCCCGGAGGCCTGCCGATCGAAGTGTTTGACGGCATTCGCGAGGCATCCCTGGCCGACCGTTCTCAGCTTTACATCGACCTCGCTAGCGGTCCGTTCTTCGGTTTCAACAAACCGGACGCCAAGTCATCTCAGGGCATGATCGACTGGTTCTGGATGCAAGGCATGACCTCCGGCCATAAAAACGCTTATGACTGCATCAAGGCGTTCTCCGAAACCGACTTCACCGAAGACCTGAAGAAGTTCGACATACCGACGCTGGTGGTGCATGGCGATGCTGACCAGGTGGTGCCGATCGAAGCGGCGGGCATTGCGTCTGCAAAACTGGTGAAAGGATCTACGTTGAAGATCTACCCCGGCGCTCCTCATGGCTTGACGGATACCCACAAGGATCAGCTCAACACTGATCTGCTGGCGTTTTTGAAGGACTAAGCGTTAATCCCTGGCCCCACGATCCTATGCCATGGAAGCTCTGTAGCAGCTGTCGAGCCCCGGCGAGGCTGCGTTCGGCTGCGAAGCAGTCGTGAATTCAGCACCCTGGTGTTCCAGGTAGGCCGCGTTCTCGGATTTTGCGACTGCTTCGCAGCCGAACGCAGCCTCGCCCGGGCTCGACAGCTGCTACAGGAAATGTGTTAGCGGGTCTACGGCGCGTTAAGTTGAGCCGTGTAGGCGGGGCGTTGGGGCTGGGCGCGCACAGCGCGGCAACGCCACGCAAACGGAGTGATGCCTTCATTGCGAGTGAAGATGTGGCAGAAATGAGCCTGATCGCAGAAGCCGCATTCGAGACTGATTTGCGTCAGCGTCAGGTCGGTGCTCTGGATCAATTGCTTGGCGCGGGCGATGCGCTGGTTGCGAATCCAGTCTTGAGGTGAGAGCCCGGTGCTGCACTTGAACGCGCGGGAGAAATGACTGCGCGAAAGGGCACAGGCGCGGGCCAGTTCGGTCACTTCAACGGTTTCACCAAGGCGATCGAGGATCAGTTGCTTGGCCAGGTTTTCGCGCCAAGGGGTCAGGCCACCGGTGTTTTTCTTTCGCGTTTCAGTGGCCGTCGCGCGGGCGACGTTTTGCTGAGAATGGGCCATGACAAATGTCCGTGTCGGTGAGCTTCATTTTTGGCAGCAGGGCTCTGGCAGGCGAGTTAAACGTTGTTAATTCCGTCCGTGCAGGTGGCAACCAACGGCGCTAACTCAGCACATTGCTGCAATTTCTACGGGGGCGAGCCGTGCAAAATCGAGGTCATCTGGCGGCGTTGTGCGTGGCCGCTCTTCTGACTCGACCAAGGTGGTGGCATGAAACATTCTCTGGTTTGCGCGCTGGGGCTCGCGGTAGCGCTGGCGTCCGGCATTTCCTCGGCTCAGGCACCGGCGCAAGTCGGCACACAAGTGCCGGGTTACTACCGGTTGGCGGTGGGCGATTACGAGGTGACGGCGTTGTTCGACGGCTACAACGATCTGTCGCCCAAACTGCTCAAGGGCCTGACCCAAAGTCAGATCCGCGCGCTGCTGGCTCGCCGTTCGATTGAAACGCCGGGCGTACAAACCGCGTTCAACGCCTTTCTGATCAACACTGGCAAGCAGTTGATCCTCGTCGATACCGGCGCCGGCCAGTGCATTGGTGCTACAGCCGGGATGCTGTCAGACAATATGAAAGCCGCCGGTTATGAGCCTGCGCAGGTCGATACGATTTTGTTGACCCACCTGCATTTGGACCATGTCTGCGGACTGGTCGACGGCCAACAGAAACCGATTTTCGCCAACGCCACGGTCTTTGCTGCGAAGGCAGAAGCCGACTACTGGCTTGATCCCCAAGCCCTCGCCAAGGCGCCCGAGGGTGCCAAGCCGTACTTCAAAATCGCCCAGGACTCGACCGCGCCCTACGTCGCGGCGGGTCGCTTCAAGACGTTCGATGCCGGTCAGTCGCCCGTGCCGGGTATGGAGGCGGTTCTCGAGGCCGGTCACACGCCGGGCAGCACCACGTACCGCTTCACCTCGCAGGGGCAGAGCATTTTGTTCATGGGCGACCTGGTGCATAACCTCGCGGTGCAGTTCGAGCACCCTGAAGTGTCGATTGGCTTTGACGTCAACAGTCAGCAAGCGATCAAGAGTCGCGCCAAGGTTTTCAGCGATGCAGCGGCGAGCAAAGTCTGGGTAACGGCGGCGCATTTGCCGTTTCCGGGTATCGGCCATATCGCGGCAGAAGGCAAGCATTTCCAATGGATACCGGCGGAGTACGGTCCTTACAAACGCGCGGCCAACGTACCGCTGATCGAATGAAGTCCACCGCTTGGTACCTGGCTGAACACACGAGGGAATCTGCCTGTGAACCGTAATGATTTGCGCCGCGTCGACATGAACCTGTTAGTGATTTTCGAAGCGTTGATGTTCGAAAAAAACCTCACCCGTGTTGCTGAAAAATTGTTCATGGGGCAGCCGGCGGTGAGTGCGGCGCTGGGGCGGTTGCGGGATCTGTTCGACGATCCGCTGCTGTTGCGCAATGGTCGCGGGATGGAGCCGACGGGGCGCGCACTGGCGATCCTCAAGGAACTGCAACCGGCGATGGATGTGATTTCCGGGGCGGTGAGCCGAGCTAAGGAATTCGACCCCGCTACAAGCTGCGATGTGTTCCGCATTGGCCTGTCGGACGACGCCGAGTTCGGTTTGTTTCCGCCATTGTTGAGCCAGCTTCGGGAAGAGGCACCAGGGATCATCGTGGTTGTGCGGCGGGCGAATTATTTGCTGATGCCGGCGTTGCTGGCGTCCGGTGAGATTTCGGTAGGGGTGAGTTACACCACGGATCTGCCGGCCAACGCCAAGCGCAAGACGTTACGGGATATTCCGTGCAAGGTGCTGCGCGGTGATAAACGGGCGGGATCTCTGTCGCTGGATGAGTACTGTGAACGACCGCATGCGATGGTGTCGTTTTCGGGGGACTTGAGCGGCAACATTGATCTTGATCTCGCGAAGATCGGACGAAGTCGGCGGGTGGTGTTGGGCGTTCCGCAGTTCAGTGGGTTGCGGGCGTTGCTGGCCGGGACCGAGATGATCGCTACCGTGCCGGATTACGCAGCGTGCGCGCTGGTCGAGGGTTGTGCGTTGCGGGCCGAAGACCCGCCGTTTCCGATTGAAGCGGCGCAGCTTTCGATGGCCTGGAGCGGGGTGCATGACAACGATCCGGCGGAGCGATGGTTGCGGTCGCGGATCAGTGAGTTCATGTCGAGGCCTTTGCCGATTTCGGCTTGAACGTGGCGATCTCACAGCCGATTTAAGTTCCACTGTAGATCGGCGCACGGTCGCAAAAAGAGCACGTACATCCAATTTTTCCCCTCCTCGCACCGGCACTATCGAATGACGTTCCGGCACATCGCTGCCGGTGGTTTTTCATTAGTGCAGGTAGCCCATGAACGCTTCGCGATGGGATGAACGAGCCCAGGATCTCGGGCTGTTTTTTTTGCGGGTCAGCGGTGGTTTGTTTCTGCTGTGGGTGCACGGTTTGCCGAAGTTGCTTAACTACAGTACTCAACTGCAAACCATCGAAGACCCGTTTCACCTGGGCGCGAACGTCACGCTGATACTGGCGATTTTCGCCGAGGTGCTGTGTCCGTTACTGATCGTCGCCGGGGTGTTTGTGCGTTTGGCGTGCCTGCCGATTCTGTGTGTGCTGCTGATCGCGCTGTTGATTGTGCATCCGCAATGGAGCCTCGATGAAGGGCAGTTCGGCTGGCTGCTGATGATGTTGTTCACCAGCCTTCTTATCGCCGGGCCGGGACGGCTGGCGCTCAATGTCCGTTTCCCTGGAGCTTTGCGTTATGCCTGAATCCAATCGTTTCGAGGAAGTCGTGACACTGGTCATCAAGCACAGGGTCAAGGCGGGGTTTGAAGTGCCCTACGAAGCCTGGTTGCGCAACATTGTCAGCATTGCCGGGCAGCAGGAAGGGCACTTGGGCGTCGATGTGATTCGCGGCAAGAGTGCCGGTCTTGACCTGTACACCTGCGTGCTGCGCTTCTGCTCGACCGAATCGATGCAGCGCTGGCTCGATTCGCCGCAACGGCTGGGACTGGTCAACGAAGCCACGCCGATGCTCGCTGACGGCGACCAGACCGAGGTCAATCCGGTCAACGAATTCTGGTTCGCGCCGCAAGCCGACGCCGCTTCGCCGCCACCGCCGCGCTGGAAGCAGGCCGTGGTGACGTTGTTGGTGATTTTGCCGCACACCTTGTTGGTGCCGCTGATCTGGGGGCCGCTGCTGCAGCTCAATACCTTGCTGTCCAATTACGTGGTCGCGACGTTCCTGATCACGCTAACCATCGTCGTTTCGGTGGTGTACCTGTTCATGCCGATGGCGACGCGGTTGTTCGCGCCCTGGCTGTCCTCTTCCACTCAGCCCAAGGAAACGCGATGAACGCCGATCTGATTTTATTCAATGGCCAATTTCATACCGTTGACCGTGAAAACCCACGCGCCAGCGCTGTAGCGATCAGCGACGGTCGCTTTGTCGCAGTCGGCACCGACGCCGACGCCATGGCCCTGCGCGGTTCGGGCACACAGGTCATCGATCTCAAGGGTCGCTGCGTCATTCCCGGTCTCAACGACTCGCACTTGCACCTGATCCGTGGTGGCCTCAACTACAACCTCGAATTGCGCTGGGAAGGCGTCCCCTCACTGGCCGACGCGCTGCGCATGCTCAAGGATCAGGCCGACCGCACGCCGACGCCGCAATGGGTGCGTGTGGTCGGTGGCTGGAACGAATTCCAGTTCGCTGAAAAGCGCATGCCGACCCTCGAAGAACTCAATCAGGCCGCGCCGGATACACCGGTATTTGTCCTGCATTTGTACGACCGCGCTTTGCTCAACCGTGCCGCGTTGCGCGTGGCCGGTTACACCCGCAACACGCCGAACCCGCCGGGTGGCGAGATTGTGCGCGATGCCAACGGTGAACCGACCGGCATGCTGGTCGCCCGGCCCAACGCGATGATTCTCTACTCGACCCTGGCGAAGGGGCCGAAGTTGCCGCTGGAGTATCAGGTCAACTCCACCCGCCAATTCATGCGCGAGCTCAACCGTCTCGGCCTGACCAGCGCCATCGATGCCGGCGGCGGTTTCCAGAATTATCCGGACGATTATCAGGTGATCGAGCAGTTGGCCAAGGACCAGCAGCTGACCGTTCGCATCGCCTACAACCTGTTCACCCAGAAGCCCAAGGAAGAGCTGACCGATTTCAAAAACTGGACCAGCAGCGTGACCCTGCATCAGGGCGACGATTACCTGCGGCATAACGGCGCCGGGGAAATGCTGGTGTTTTCAGCGGCGGATTTCGAGGATTTCCTTGAGCCGCGTCCGGACTTGCCGCAAACCATGGAAGACGAGCTGGAGCCGGTGGTGCGCCACTTGGTCGAGCAGCGCTGGCCGTTCCGTTTGCACGCCACGTACAACGAATCCATCAGCCGCATGCTCGACGTGTTCGAGAAGGTCAATCGCGACATTCCGTTCAACGGTTTGCCGTGGTTTTTCGACCACGCCGAAACCATTACACCGCAGAACATTGAGCGGGTGAGGGCGCTGGGTGGCGGTATCGCGATTCAGGATCGCATGGCATTCCAGGGCGAATATTTCGTTGAGCGTTACGGCGCCAAAGCCGCCGAAGCGACCCCGCCGATCAAACGCATGCTGGCCGAAGGTATACCGATCGGCGCCGGCACCGATGCCACGCGAGTGTCCAGTTACAACCCCTGGACTTCGCTGTACTGGATGGTCAGCGGTCGCACGGTCGGTGGCCTGGAACTGCATGCCGAGGGCTTGTCTCGTCAAACCGCACTGGAGCTGTTCACCCACGGTAGCGCCTGGTTCTCTTCCGAGCAGGGCAAGAAAGGCATGATCAAGGTCGGCCAACTGGCTGACGTCGCAGCCTTGAGCGCGGATTTTTTCAGCGTCGACGAAGAAGCGATCAAGTGGATCGAGTCGGTGTTGACCGTGGTCGGCGGCAAGGTGGTGTACGCCGCCGGTGACTTCGAAAAACTCGGGCCGGCCAGCGTACCGGTGCTGCCGGACTGGTCGCCGGTGGTGAAAGTGCCGGGGCACTGGCGTCCGACCTCACCGATGCAGGCGCAGGTTCACCATTGCAGCGGGCCGTGCGGCGTGCATTCCCATAGCCATGAAAAGGCGCGGTTGTCGAATGCGCCGGTCAGCGATTTCGCGGGTTTCTGGGGCGCGTTTGGCTGCTCGTGCTTCGCGTTCTGACGATCAAAAAAAAAGCGCCGACCCTTCACGTCGTCGCCGCATGTAACACCCAACCACCGAGGAGTTTCACATGAGCAACGTTCCGTACAAACGCCTGAACAAAGATGACGCTGTTGTCCTGTTGGTCGACCACCAGACGGGCCTGATCTCGCTGGTTCAGGATTTCTCGCCGAATGAATTCAAGAACAACGTACTGGCCCTGGGCGATGTGGCCAAGTTCTTCAAGCTGCCGACCATCCTGACCACCAGCTTCGAAAACGGCCCGAACGGCCCGATGGTTCCCGAGTTGAAAGAGCAATTCCCGGACGCGCCGTATATCCCGCGTCCAGGCCAGATCAACGCCTGGGATAACGAAGATTTCGTCAAAGCCGTTAAAGCCACTGGCCGCAAGCAACTGATCATCGCCGGTGTAGTCACCGACGTTTGCGTGACGTTCCCGACGCTGTCGGCGCTGGCTGAAGGCTTTGAAGTGTTCGTGGTGACCGATGCCTCGGGTACTTTCAACGAAACCGTGCAACAAGCAGCCTGGGCGCGCATGGCGGCGGCCGGTGCTCAACTGGTGAATTGGTTCTCGGTGGCCTGCGAGCTGCAGGGCGACTGGCGCAACGACATGGAAGGCCTGGCGAACCTGCTGTCACCGCGCATTCCGAACTACCGCAATTTGATGAACAGCTACTCGGTGCTTTCTTCGAAGTAAGTTTGCGATCGCACAGAAAGATGCCCGCGAATGTGCGGGCATTTTTGCGTCTGGCGAATGAGCTTTTTGTAGCCGCTGTCGAGCTTGCGAGGCTGCTGCTACATGGACCGTGTGGCCCGTTACACCGGTTGGCGTTTCTGCAGCCAACTCAGGAATCCGCTTTTCCTGATCGGCACCGGTGTGGTCATCAACGCCAACCGACTGCTCTGCTGTCTGACCGCCTGCAGCTTGTTCAGCGCCCGACCCACTTCGACGCGTTGTTCCATGCAGTTACGGGTCAGAGATTTGTCGATCCGGTAAATGATGCACGAGGTCAATGTGGTGAAGGTCGCCTGCGAGGGCGTATCGGCGAGAATGCTTTGCTCGCCCATGACTTCGCTCGGCCCCATACGCCCGGCTTCGGTTTGCCCAGTGCCATTGGGCACGGTGGCGCTGACCACGCCGGTGGCGATCACCATCAAGCTGTCTGGCACTTCGCCCAATTCCAGTACCACCTGACCTGCCGCGTACTGCTGCGGGACCATCGACTGGGCGATCTGATCACGCTCATCCTCGCTCAAGGAACGGAAGATTTTCACTTCATCGAGCAACGCCCGTGCGCGGGTCGTCGGTTCAATCACGCCATCGAGTTGCCGGGAAATCCCCGCCGCTTCAAGGTGCCGATGCACCAGGTCGAACAGTTGATTGCGCACTTCGCTTTTTTTACCCAGCTCGGCGATAAACCCGCTGGCTACGTATTCGGACATGGTTTCGCCAGACTCTTTCAGCACTGCTTTCGGTGCCGGGTTGAGCAGCAAACTGCTGCTGCCCTGAAGCGTGCGGTCCAGTGCATCCAGCACCCGACGCGGGCGAATGTGGTTAGGCACCTTAATGCTGATCGACACACCGTGCAGGTTGTTCGGCCGACTGAGGTTGACGATTTTTGCCTTGGCCGCCACCGAGTTCGGCACCACTGCGGTACTGCCGGCACTGGTCAGCAGGTGGGTGGCGCGCCAGTCGATGTCGAGCACTTTGCCCTCGACGCCGTCGATCATGATCCAGTCATCCACCTGATACGGCTTGGTGGTGTTGAGCACGATCCCGGAAAACACGTCGCTCAAGGTACTTTGCAACGCCAGACCCACGACGATTGCCACGACGCCGGAAGTCGCCAACAAACCTTTCACTGGCAACTCCAGTACATAACCGGCCGCCGCGACGATGGCGATCAGAAACACCAGCGCGCCGATGACATCCTGCAGCAACCGACCGCTGTGACCGATGCGGCGCATCAGCACCAGACCGATGACTTCGGTGAGCACCCGTGCGGCGTACAGCCACCAGAGAATCCCCAGCGCCGTGGCGCCCGATTGCGCCACGCGATCCTCGGCGAACAGCGGCGCCTGCAACGGACTCACGCCGGCATTGATCGCGAGTGCGCTGAACATCACGAACAGTGTCAGACGCACACCGACCCGCGTGACGCGATGCTTGAACGGCGCGAGGTGCCAGAGCACGGCGTCGATCACCAGCATCAGGGCACTCCACGACAGCAGATGGGCAAGGAAAAAGGACATGGGGAAACTCCGGCTAAAGATTGCTTTCGATCGCGTAGCAGCTTCGCCACGCATTTCTGTGTGGCGAGGCGAGGGGGCTCAGTTCAGATGCGTCTTGAGTTCCAGTGCCGCCTGGCGAACCGCTGCTTTCACTTGCGGAATCTGGCTCAGTGGGTTGAGCAGACCGAAGTCGTGAATCATGCCGTTGTAGCGCACGGCCGTGACCGGCACCCCGGCCGCGTCGAGGTGGCGGGCATAGGCTTCGCCTTCGTCGCGCAACACGTCGAACTCGGCGGTTTGCACCAGGGCCGCTGGCAGACCTTTAAGCTGTTCGGCGCTGGCTTGCAACGGCGAGGCATGGATCTGCGCACGCTCGGCTGTGTCGGTGGTGTAGCTGTCCCAGAACCAGTTCATCATGCCCTTGGTCAGGAAGTGGCCTTCAGCAAATTGCCGGTACGACCCGGTGTCGAACTGTGCGTTGGTCACTGGCCACATCAACAGCTGGAAGCGCAGCGCCGGAGTTTTCTGTTCCTTGGCCATCAAGGCCACGACCGCCGCCATATTGCCGCCGACGCTGTTGCCGGCCACGGCCAGGCGTTTGCCATCGACGCCGATGTCCTTGCCATGCTCGGCCACCCAACGGGTCGCGGCGTAAGCCTGGTTGATCGCGGTCGGGTAGTGCGCTTCCGGCGACGGCGTGTAATCGACATACACCGCGACGGCACCGGAGCCGACCACCAGGTCGTGGATCAGACGCTGGTGAGTCGGGTAATCGCCCAACACCCAGCCGCCACCGTGGAAGAACATGAACACCGGCAATTCACCTTTGACCTTGGCCGGCCGCACGATTTTCAGGTTGATGGTTTGCCCATCGACCTTGATTGTACGGTCGTTGACGTCCACACCCGCCAGATCAACCTTCACTGAGTTTTGCGCGCCGGTCAGTACTGCACGGGCCTCTTTCGGGCTCAGTTGCTCAAGCGGCAGGCCACCGCCGGCAGCGAGGGCTTCGAGGAAGGCTTGCGTGTTGTGTTCGACACCCGGGCTGCCAGCGGCAAAGGCGTTGCCTACGGCCAGGGCGAGGAGGGAAGCGGTCAGGGTTTTTTTCACGATGTTCATGGTTAATTCCTTTTTAATTGTGTGTTCGGTTTGGGTTTAGAAGCAGCGGCTGTCGCTGCACCGTGGACACAGATTAATAAGGTGCCTAAAAAGGAAAAAGCGGCTATAAAATGTTTGACTGTCAACCAAGGCGTGACAATGAACCCGTTCGAAGATATGCGTATTTTTTGCCAGGTCATGGACTCCGGCAGCTTCACCGCGGCGGCCGATCAATTGGGCCTGTCCAAGCAGTTCGTCAGCCGGCGCTTGATGCAACTCGAAGAGCGTCTGGGTGTGCGTCTGCTCAATCGCTCCACGCGGCGACTGGACGTCACGCCACTGGGGCAGAGTTATTACGAGTCAGCCTCGCGCCTGCTCGGTGAAGTCGAGCAAGTGGAACAGGGCATCGCCGGCCAGACCACCGAGCCCCGCGGCACTATTCGTATCAGCGCGCCATTGTCGTTTGCGGTGGCGCATTTGGGCTGTTTGCTGCCGGTGTTTTTGCAGCGTTATCGCGATGTCACGGTGGAGGTCGACCTCAGTGATCGGCCGGTGGATTTGCTCAGTGAGGGTTATGACCTGGCGCTGCGCATCGGCATTCTGGAGGACTCGACGCTGATCGCCCGACGCATCGCTTCCATCCAGCGGGTGTACTGCGCCAGCCCGGTTTACCTGGCCGAGCGCGGCACGCCGCTCAAACCCGAAGACTTGCACAGCCATGACTGCCTGCCTTACGGCCACGGGCGTCAAGTGCAATGGCGTTTCGAAGGGCAGGGCAAGCCGTTGGTGGTCAATGTCACCGGGCGGATGCGGGTCAACAATGGTGAATTGCTCAGGGACGCGGCGATTGCCGGCATGGGGATTACTTACTTGCCGACCTTCATTGTCGGTTCAGCGTTGAAGGACGGCAGGCTGGTGCCGGTGCTGGATGAGTTTCGTCCGCAGCCGCTGACGTTATCGGCGGTGTATCCGCAGCACCGCCAGAGTTCACGGCCGGTGCAGGCGCTGATCGAGTTTTTGCGGGAGCGGCTGGACCAGGCTGAGGGTGGGTTGTAAGGAGGTCGGCCCGTCCCCCGTGGGGCATCGACTCCACAGACCTCACTACCGCGTCCCCTGAACGTGCTGACACCCCCGGGTTACAAGATTTGAACAAAGACTCAATGGGGTTTTTCAAAACCCTGATCTAAACTCGTGCCGGTCAATCAAGACCCCAGTCTGGAGCGCGCAATGGAAATGCCGACAAAAGAAAAAGCCATCGCCAGCAACCGCGATGCGTGGAATGACTCTGCCCGACACCACAAAGACACTCCCGAATGGCAGGCCCGTTTGACGGCTGTGGGTGACAGGGATTTTTGCTGCTTGGACGACACCCTCCGAGGTTTGCTGGAACAAGTGGGTGTCGACGGCAAAGACGTGGTGCAACTGGGCTGCAACAACGGCCGCGAAAGCCTTTCGTTGTTTGCGCTGGGTGCCCGCAGCGTTGTAGGCGTCGACCAGTCCGAGGCTTTCCTCGATCAGGCGCGGGAACTGGCGTCACGCTCGCCCCATGCGCCGGAGTTCATCGAGGCAGACATCCATCACTTGCCGACTGAACTTCATGGCCGCTTCGACGTGGCCCTGATCACCATCGGCGTGTTGAACTGGATGCCGGACATCGGCGAATTCTTCCGCCACGTCGCGCAAACCCTCAAGCCCGGTGGCAGCCTGGTGGTGTACGAAACCCATCCCTTCCTCGAAATGTTCGACCCCGAGTCAGCCGATCCGTATCGGCCGGACAGCTCGTACTTTCGCAGTGAGCCTTTCGTGCAGGACCAGCCGATCGTGTACGAAGGCAAAGTCGACCAGCAGGCGGCTCCGTCCTACTGGTTCGTCCACACCCTGGGCGCCATCTTCACTGGCGCCATCGACGCCGGATTGCAGATCAGCCACTTCAAGGAGTACCCGCACTCCAACCGCGAGGAGCTCTATGATCGGTATGAGCAGCAAATGGCGCAGCTGCCGTTGTGTTTTACGTGGGTGGCGCAGAAGCGAGCAGTCTAGTCAAAAGAGTCTCTCAGAGCGTCGAGTGATTGACCGAATGACCCGGTTGCGCGCAGAGATCAATGCCAAGGGCGTGAATGACCTTTAAAACCGTATCGAAACGTGGTTTTGCACCTGGCGCGAAGGCCTTGTACAGGCTTTCGCGGCCCATACCCGAATCCTTGGCTATCTGTGTCATTCCACGCGCTTTCACCACATAGCCGATAGCGCGAAGAAATTCTTCGTTGTCGCCGTCAGCGAGCACTTGCGAAAGGTACTCGCTGATGGCTTCGTCACTGTCCAGCAGAGCCGCCATATCGAAAGTAGTCAAAGTCTGGCTCATGTTTAAACCTCTTTCGCCAATTTTTTCGCCCGCCTGATGTCGGCGGTTTGCGAAGATTTGTCACCACCCGCCAACAGCACAATGACGACGCTATTTCGCATAGTGAAGTAGACCCGATAGCCTGCACCGACGTCCACGCGCATTTCGGAAACACCATCACCCACCGGTTTGATATCGCCCAGATTACCCGCAGAGGCACGATCAATGCGACGAGCGATGGCTAACTTCGCCTGCAAGTCACGAACTGATGCATGCCATGTCGCGAAGATCATAGTTTGTTGAATAAGATAATTCATTGCTCAAATGTATCCATATGGATACGAATGAGCAGTCAGGCAATTCCTTGGTTGTGTATGTTTTTTCCCTGAAATGTGTGGTCCATGAGCTGTCTGAGCGGACCTATTCGCGGTGCTGCTGCCGTCCGCTATCCTTGCTCCACGCACATCGAACGGTTTTCCCCATGCTTTCGGTCCAAGGCGTCTTCAAAAGCTACGCCACTCCCCAGGGCCCACTACCGGTTCTGCAAGGTGTCGACCTCACCTTGAAACCCGGCAGCAGCCTGGCGTTGATGGGGGAGTCGGGCAGTGGCAAAAGCACCTTGCTGCACCTGATTGCCGGGCTGGACAAGGTGGATCGCGGCAGCATCCGCAGCGGCGAACATCGGCTGGAGCTGATGAGCGAAGGGCAACTGGCGAACTGGCGGCGGACCGAAATCGGCCTGGTGTTTCAGCAGTTCAACCTGATCGGCAGTTTGCGCGTGGAGGACAACCTGGCCTTTCAGGCGCGACTGGCGGGGCGCCATGATCCGCGCTGGCAGGCGCATCTGGTGCAACGTCTGGGCTTGGGTGATTTGTTACAGCGTTATCCGGAACAGCTGTCCGGCGGTCAACAGCAACGGGTCGCGCTGGGCCGTGCCTTGGCGTCGCAGCCGAAATTGCTGCTGGCCGACGAACCTACCGGCAGCCTCGATGAAGCCACCAGCGATGAGGTCTTGAAGTTGTTGCTGGAGTTGCTCGACGACAGTCCAACCACCTTGTTGATGGTCACCCACAGCCCACGGGTTGCCGCGCGGCTGGCCGAAAAAGTGGTGCTCCACGGTGGTCGTCTGGCTGGCTTGGACGAGCGCTGAGGTGCGGGTCTTTCGCGAGACGCTGCGGGCGCTGC
This sequence comes from Pseudomonas sp. Irchel s3h14, assembly GCF_900187425.1. Classification (GTDB taxonomy): domain Bacteria; phylum Pseudomonadota; class Gammaproteobacteria; order Pseudomonadales; family Pseudomonadaceae; genus Aquipseudomonas. The sequence goes on along the minus strand of NZ_FYDJ01000016.1, from coordinate 82,812 downwards.
TCAGTCATTGGCGGCAGCATCCGGTGCAGTTTTTCAGTGTGCTGACCGGCCTCTGGCTCGCCACCAGCCTGCTGACCGGCGTGCAGGCGCTGAACAGCCAGGCGCGTGAAAGCTATGCCCGGGCCAGTCAGTTGATCGGCGGCGAACCCCAGGCCAGCCTCAGCGCGCCCAGTGGTGCGACCTTCTCCCAGCACGTGTTTGTCGACCTGCGCCGTGCGGGTTGGCCGGTGTCGCCGGTCCTGCAAGGTCGGGTGACGCTCAAGGGTCATGAAGACCAGCGCTTGCAGCTGATGGGGATCGAGCCGGTGTCGCTGCCCGCCGGTTCCTCGGTGGCCGGGCAGGCGTTGGCGATTGAGCAGATTGTCGAGTTTTTCAGCCCGCCGGGCAGTACCTGGATCTCGCCGCAGACGTTGCAGGCACTGGGTCTGCACGAGGGCGAGCGTCCGCTGACTTTGAGTGGTCAGGCATTGCCGCCGCTGCATGCCCAATCCGATATGGCCCCCGGTGTGTTGTTGGTGGATATCGGCTTCGCCCAGCAGATTCTCGGCCTGCCGGATCAGCTGTCACGCCTGCTGCTGCCGAAGGATTTCACCGCGACCTTGCCTGAGCAATTCAAGGGGCAACTGCAGCTCAAAACCAGCGGCGAAGAGAACAATTTGTCGCGTCTGACCGAAAGCTTTCACTTGAACCTCGATGCGCTGGGTTTTCTGTCATTCGTGGTCGGCCTGTTCATCGTCCACGCCGCGATCGGCCTGGCGCTGGAGCAACGCCGTGGCTTGCTCAGAACCCTGCGCGCCTGCGGCGTCAGTGCACGGATGTTGATTGCCTGTCTGGCGGTTGAACTGGGTGGTCTGGCGTTGATCGGCGGACTGGTCGGCGTCGCCAGCGGCTACCTGCTGGCCAGCGTGCTGTTGCCGGACGTCGCCGCCAGCCTGCGCGGGTTGTACGGCGCCGAAGTGGCGGGGCAGTTGAGCCTCAGTCCGTGGTGGTGGCTCAGCGGCGTCGGCCTGAGTCTTTTGGGCGCGTTGTTGGCGGGGGCCAACAGTTTGTTGCGGGCCGCGCGCCTGCCTTTGCTGGCCCTGGCCGACCCGCAAGCCTGGCATCAGGCTCACGCGCGCTGGTTGCGGCGCCAGGGTTGGGTCGCCGCGATTGCTGCGGTGATCGCGCTGCTGGCGTTGATCTTTGGCGACAGCCTGAGCAGTGGCTTCGTGTTGATGGGGGCACTGTTGATCGGCGCTGCGCTGGCGTTGCCGGTGGTGCTCAACTGGGTGTTGAATCGGGTGCTGCATCGCAGTCGTTCGGTGCTCGGCCAATGGTTTCTCGCCGACTGCCGTCAGCAACTGCCGGCGCTGAGTCTGGCGTTGATGGCGCTGTTGTTGGCACTGGCGGCGAACATTGGAGCGGGCAGCATGACGGCCGGTTTTCGTCAGACCTTCAGCGATTGGCTCGAACAACGCCTGACTGCCGAACTGTACGTTAACCCGCGAAATCCGGCCCAGGCCAGAGAGCTGCAAACCTGGCTCAAGCAGCAACCTGGGCTCACGGCGGTGCTGCCCAACTGGCAAGTGTCGATCCAGTTGCAAGGCTGGCCAGCGGACGTCTTCGGCGTGATCGATCACCCGACGTATCGCCAGCATTGGCCGTTGCTGGAAGCCTTGGGCGACAACCCTTGGGACCGACTGGCCAAGGACGACGCACTGATGCTCAGCGAACAACTGGCCCGTCGGCTGAAGGTGCGCCTTGGCGATCACCTGACGATTTCCACACCGAACGGCACATGGTCGCCACGGATCGTCGGCATCTACGCCGATTACGGCAATCCCAAGGGGCACATTCTGGTCAACGTCAACCATCTGCTGCGCGGCTGGCCGCAGCTGACCCCCAGCCGTTTCAACCTGCGCATCGACCCGACGTTGATCCCTGCCTTCCAGACCTCGCTGCAAACGCGCTTCACGCTGGAGGACAGCCGCATCGTTGACCAGGCCCGGCTCAAGGGTTGGTCCACGCAAGTGTTCGAACGCACCTTTGCCGCGACCGCCGCGCTCAACAGCCTGACCCTCTGTGTCGCGGGCGTGGCGCTGTTCATCAGTCTGTTGACGCAAAGTCAGAGTCGCCTCGGGCAACTCGCCCCCCTGTGGGCGCTTGGCGTGACTCGTCGGCAACTGATGCTGCTCAATCTCGGGCAGACCTGGTTGCTGGCAGTGCTGACCCTGGTGCTGGCGTTGCCGTTGGGGATCGCGCTGGCGTGGTGCCTGGACACGGTGATCAACGTCCAGGCCTTCGGCTGGCGCTTGCCGCTGCGGGTGTTTCCGCTGCAGCTGTTGCAGTTGATGGGGTTGGCGCTGTTGGCGACTTTGTTGGCGTCGGCGTGGCCGCTGTACTCGCTGTACCGCACGCAACCGGCGGATCTGCTGAGGACGTTTGCTCATGAAGATTAAGGTCGGCGTGTTGCTATTGGCGTTATTGAGCGGGTGCGATAACTCGGCGCCTGTTGAAAAAGGCTTCGCGGGGCTGGGTCATCAGGCCGCCGCGTTTACGCCGGTGGTGCCCGGTCGAGTGTTCAGCTTTCCGGCGGATCACGGTCCTCATGACGGTTTTCGCATCGAATGGTGGTACGTCACCGCCAACCTCAAGGACGATCAGGGGCGCGAGTTCGGCGCGCAGTGGACATTGTTTCGCAGCGCCTTGAAAGCGACGCCCGAAGTGGCAGGCTGGGGTAATCAAATCATCTGGCTTGGCCACGCGGCGGTGACCTCGGCGACAGTGCATCACGCCGCCGAGCGTTACGCCCGTGGGGGCGTTGGTCAGGCTGGCGTGAGCCTGGCGCCGTTCAACGCGTGGATCGATGATTGGCGTTTCAGCAGTCAGGGCTCCGACCCTATGGCGGAGCTTCAACTCAGCGCCCGGGACAAGGATTTTGGCTATCAACTGCGGCTGACCTCCACACGTCCCTTGGTGCTTCAGGGCGACAAAGGCTTCAGTCAGAAATCCGAACAAGGGCAGGCGTCGTATTACTACAGTCAGCCGTTTTTTCGGGCCAATGGCACGCTGGAAATCGATGGCAAAACGTATCAAGTCAACGGCCCGGCCTGGCTCGACCGCGAATGGAGCAGCCAGCCCCTGACCGCCAACCAGACGGGCTGGGACTGGTTTTCCCTGCACCTGGACAGCGGCGAGCAGGTGATGCTCTACCGCATGCGACAGAAGGACGGCGCGCCTTACCTCACCGGCACCTGGATCGACGCTGAGGGCCAAACGCAGCTATTGCACGCCGCCGACATCAGCCTCACACCGCAAGACACCGCCAACGTCGCCGGACGTTCGATGCCGGTGCGCTGGTCGATCAAAATCCCCGACAAACACCTCGACATCACGATCAACGCGCTCAACCCCAATGCGTGGATGGCTTTGCGCATTCCCTATTGGGAAGGGCCGGTGCAATTGAGCGGCAGCCATGGTGGGCAGGGTTATCTGGAAATGACCGGGTATTAAGTCGGAACTCCCGGCAGAGCGATGGCCCGTCGCCCAAGAGGTTGACGATCCCGAGGCTTGAGGAGTTCTCCAAGAAACTGCGAACACTCCCGGATCAGCGTCTATGCTCATCTGCACAGAGGGCGCTGGACGGTGGTTCAGCGCTCTTTGCTGCCTCCAATTCACAGGGAATGTACCGCTTATGAAACTTCACGCACTGACTAAAGCCATCACCCTCGCTACCTTGTTGTCTGCCGCCAGCCTAAGCGCCATGGCTGCGGACATTCCGCTGTCTGCCGTTGTTGAGGCGGATCAGGTCACCACCAAAGTTGTCTCGGTCGATGCTGCCAAACATCAGGTCGTACTGGAGGGGCCGGAAGGTCGTCAGGTCCATGTGCAATTGACCGACAAGGCCAAAAACCTCGGCAACTTGAAAGTCGGCGACCAAGTCGACGTCACGGTTACCAGCTCTGTCGCCGCCTACCTCGACACCGATGTCGACAAAGGCCTGCCAGGCACCGTCGAACGCACTGGCGAAGTCCGCGCAGCCCCCGGCAGCGACAACCCGGGCGGCGAAGCCTACCGTCAGGTGCAGGTCCAACTGAAAATCACCAAAATCGACGTGAAGAAAAACCAGGTAACCTTCGAAAACCCCGCCGGCCAGTCCAAGACTGTTGACGTCGTAAGACCAGAAGTTCAAGCGAAATTGAAAGACCTGAAAGTTGGACAGAGTGTCGTTGTCACCTATACCGACATATTGACAGTGACCAGCAAGCACTGAAGTTGAGTATTAGCTCTATATGTTGATTGTTCTTGTACATCTTTTCTGTATAAGAACAATCAGTTTTAATGGTCTAACTGGTGAGTTTGCTGATCTGTAAAATAGTATTTGGGCCGACATTTAATCGATAGTTGTTTCGATAAATTTCATGTTCATATACGCGGACATATTCGAGAACTTCAATTAAAATACTTCCCGTTCGCCCAGTGTCAGGGCTCTTTACCGGTGCATGGATTGCCAGGCCATTACACTGGGCGAACACCTTATCGACGTGCGATACACACCTGAAGCAATACGTTAAGATTCGTGGCATTTTGCAGCTCAAGGAAGAAAACGGCTGCCGCCGTTCTGACACGGATGAAACCACTCTCCCTCTACCACCCGGTGCTCTACTGGCTCCGCGTGTGGCAAAAAAGACTGTTCCGCCAACTGGCCTGGCACTTCTCCCGCAAGCAATACACTGTTTCGCTGAACACCGTCTCCCGATTGCCATTTCGCTACCTCAAGCACACCTCCAAACTGATCCGCAAACTCGGCAACTCCGATCTTGCTCTGCAACACAACAAAGTCATCAACCTGAAACTGGCCGTCGCTTCGATGAATGGCGTCGTCATCGGCCCTGGCGAGTATTTTTCATTCTGCCGCCTCGTGGGTCGACCCACCCGCAAACGCGGTTATGTCGAAGGCATGGAGCTGTCATTTGGTGAAGCCCGCAGCGGCATCGGCGGCGGGATCTGCCAACTGAGCAACCTGATTCACTGGATGGCGATTCACTCGCCATTGGTCGTGGTTGAGCGGTCGAACCACAGCTTCGATCCCTTTCCTGACGAAGGGCGGGTACTGCCATTCGGCTCCGGGGCCGCGATCTTTTACAACTACATTGACCTGGTGCTGCATAACCCAACCGATCGTTATTTTCAATTGAAGCTCAATGTCGCCGAGCAACAGTTGGAAGGGGAGTTGTTGTGCGATCAGGCGAGAGAGTTTCGGTATCACGTTTATCAACTTGGGCATCGGTTTGTGCGAGACGGTGGACGAGTTTTTCGGGAGAACGAGATATGGCGGGAGGTCAGGAGCAAGGGGCAGGAGAGTCAGGTGTTGAAGAGTGAGCGGCTTTATAAGAATCGGGTGGTGGTTAAGTATGAGGTTGAGGAAAGGTTGCTGACTTGAAGTGCATAAAAAAACGGATGATCGTTAGATCGCCCGTTTTTTTGGGGGCGTCGGGTGGAAAAATTTTCATGGTGAAGCTCTTGAATCAACGGAACCGCAAAGCGGTAGTTGCATGCCTTGATCGTGTTCGGTCTGTCAAAACTGCTCGCTGAGATTGCAGCGGCAGTATTGCAACAATATTGACGGTTCAGTTTCGGAAATAAAGCTCATCCAGTTGTCGTCTCCGAATTAGCAGGTATTCCTCCCAGACCTTGGGGAAATCCTCATCCTTGGCGAATGGGAACGTCAGATAAATATGCTTGCCTGTCACGCTTATATACTGGCGCGCGCGTTTGAAGGCAGGTTGTTCGTACATCGAAATGCTTTCATCGTAACCGTCGTGGCGGTGAGAGATCGTTACCCGATGTGGAGCGATCATGCCTCGCGCAAAGTCAATCACCCAGCCGTGATCCAGTCCCGTGGTCAAATAACCGTAAACGCCGTCGCTTGAAAGGCGGATACACGATTTAGCCTGAGAGCCGTCGTCGTCATTCACGACGACGATCTTGTCTTTGAAGTATTGGATGCTGCTCTGATCCGGTCCTTGCAAAACCAGATTCCAGCCTTCGGCTGACATTCTGAATTCGCCTTGGTTTTCAAATTCCGCTATCCAGCCGTTTGAAAGGGTGATCCTGTGTTTGTTCACATGGTGTCCTAATCGTGAATATCCCAAGCCGCTAAGTGTAAACCATCTATATTTTCAGGCTTTTATGTGGCCACACCACGATCTGACCCCGGTTTGCAAAATAGTAACTCGTCTAACTCACGATTTCTGCAGCGTTTAACGAACTCCAGCGCGGCAGTTAGGTCGGTTAGGTACAAATCATAAGAAGCTCTATCTATCTGATAGTACTCATCATAGTCCACCATGCGATTGCTTACGGGTATTGAAACGTAAGATTTTCCTGATGACTCTTCGATACCAATCGTGAAACGCTCATCTGTATTTGTTTTTGTGTCGTTGAATATCATCTTCAAAGGAGCTCCGCTCACTATTTATGGCTGTCTCAAAGCTAAACGGGGGAGTTGTTTAAGTTTAAAAATAAGTCCTCCATTTCTAGGCATATTTAACTACAGCGCTTCAGGCCTCTTTTCTCCAGTCGGAGAAAGTAATGGCTGTCCCCTTTTTTAAGTTTTTTGAGGAGTGGCGCGTCGTTCATGCTGTTTTTATAGGTCCATAAAACTGTCGCGCTCATTATAATATTTTATGGCTTTTAGTATTTCTTCATTTGTAGCAGATATTTTTTTCTTCAGTGCGTTGAACGTAACATCTTCCAAAAGCTCATCGGTAAACCAAAACTCGAAATTGTTTTGAGTAATGCTCTCTGGAAAAATCTCTTCGTCGTCATCGGTGATCTCCGAGTATTCATCAATCACACAGTCGGTTTCCAGGGTAGCTTGGTTCGATGGTCCTTTGCCATAAACGCAATAGGTAAGGTTTTTTTCTGTATTTTTAAAACATCGATTAGGTCAGTAAGCTTGATAGTTTTATTGTATTTCATCGTTAATGCTCCCAGCCAAAAGGGGAACCACTTTTTTCTAATGCACTGCCCAAAACGATGGGCAAGAGACACCAAGCAATCGACCGTTCTGGCTTAAGCATTCAATTTAATAAAGCTGTCATTCTCGAAGTAGAAAATAAATGCTTTGTAAGCCATATCCAAATCATACGAGGCGTTCTGCTCTCGTAGGTCTTTAATGATGGATGATAGGTCGTCGCAAAGTAACACAAACCTGTAATTGATTTTTGACATGTCTACTGGATTGTCATCCACATCATAATCTTCGAAATTATCCGGATTTTCGATAATCGCTTCGCAATTCAGACCCCATTCTTTCTTACTTTTTGGTAAATAAAGTGCGTCTTCCCAATCTAGGTTCGCAGTATCAGAAAGAACATCAGAAAATTTTATCTTTTTCATTCGGTTCACCATTTGTTTTCGACCGCCTCGTCAAAGCTCCCCTTTGTTTTCTGACTGAATGTTTTTCCACTGACTGTCCTCACTTAATATCGACACACGCTGAGCGAGCCAACTTTTGCGCTCAACGTTAGGACAAATGCCTCTTCAGACGTGAACCGTGACGTTTCCAGAAAATCCAGAAACCACTCCACATCCAGCGCCGTGAATATCGCAAGCCACTCAGGTCTTTTCGCTTCGCTAACCGGTATTGCTGTCCCACCCAGACCATGACCCTTGCCTTCAAAAAGCAAGAAATAAGCATCGTCGTAGCAGTAGCCGATCAACTTTGGCCAATCAGAACTATGGGGCTGCAGCGGTACAAGATCCTTTTCCGCAATCACGTAGTAACCGCGGACTTTGTGAGGCTGTGGGGCAGGGCGGCTGTCAGAAAGCCAGATCAGGCATTGGGTTGCCTTGTCGGCGTCATCCATCCAGGCCGATTCTTTCTTGTCTAACTCAGTCATTGTCCCCGCCGCGTCTGCGCGATAAAACATCAGCCAACCGTCTCGACCTTCGTTGACGATTAAATAGGTGTGCCCATGACCTTCGACGGTTAGCGACCAACAGCCGAAGTAGGCTCGTTGATCCGAGTAATCAGTGATGGTGAACCCGGCACGTTGAACAGCGTTTTGCAGATCGGGGTAAGGCATGTGGTGGACTCCTGTCCGGGGTGAAAGCGCTGGTTGAAGGACCAATAGGGGGCACCAACGTTTCTCTGGGGCAGTGGCTGGAGAGAACCAAAAGGAACCGAAAGGGAACAAATTTAATTTCGTGATTGCGTGGAAAATAAATCTGTCCCCTTTGTTTCTAACCCGCGCGCCCCCTAGCTGACACTTGTGGATGGCAACTCCGGGATTAGCTGCAGAGTAATGTCTTTACACTTCAACTTGGTCAACCCCGCGGCTAGTGACTACTCGCCAGCGACACATGAGCCCGACACCCAGACTCATTGCCCTATATAAAGTTGCTCCGGCTGGTTTTATTTTTAAGATAAGTACCAAGTAAGAAACTCAAAGAAGCCGCTCCATTTTAGCTGCTGTTTTCCAGCTAAAAAATCATCTCGGTTAGCAAGGCTAAAATCTAAAACCTCCCCGCTATTTTTGTCATATAGATAGCACCCTTCACCTTGAACACTTGTGAGGCAAATGAAATTTTCTGGTAGCTCCCATACCTCATGAATAAAGTTGGTGATAACTTCTATCTCATTGCTTGGGGCGGCGATGTCACATAGCTCTTCATCCGAAGAGTTACTTCTGAAAAAAGTTATCGTGTAATTTAAAAAAAACTCTGATAGTTCACTATCTAAACTTATATTCAGTGCTGTTAGTGCTTCGGTAACGGAGCGTTTATCTGTCCGATGGATATCACCAGGTTGCTTTTCAATAAGTTGGATCAGCTCATTCGGGATCATTTCGCGGTCTCTGCTGCTCGGTCTTTCCAATATTGTGGGACTTCTTTCTTAAAGAGTTCCCTATCTACAGGCGCATCTGGGTGTTGGCTATGTCCGTAAGGGTGTACTGCTTCTCAACCAAAAGGGGACAGATTTATTTTCGTGATTGCGTGGAAAATAAATCTGTCCCCTATTTTGCCTATTTTGGAGCCTGACCAGGTAGTAACCACAGAAAGTTGGCGCCGTAAGGATCAGCACGGTCGCGAGCGTGTAAGCGACTCACCCATACATGTACAAAAGGTCGTCGATCAGCTCAAGCTCCTGCTGCGTGTACTGGACCTTGTTGTACCGTCTAATGTCCTCAAGCACTCCTCTGATTGGAACTTGCCGCGAAGGATCCTGAACAATTTCGATCAGACGGTCGTAATCGGGATCTCTTCCCTTGAGGTATTTTTCAATCAGTTCTTTGAGCGCTACGCGCGCCTCTAGATCGGTTAGCACTGTTACTTCTCCGGCAAGATAGTGACTTCCAAAAGGGGACAGATTTATTTTCGTGATTGCGTGGAAAATAAATCTGTCCCCTATTTTGGTTCTGTAAATTTCACATTGAAACGTTTGCTTTGAAGTACGACATGAAGTCTTGTCCGTTGGAGAAAGCTTTTTGAATTTTCAAACTTTGTTCTTTTAGTTCTAAACTAGGTTTCGACCAATGTTCGGCTGGCAGCGGCGTAGACCATTCAGTAATACTTTCCGGCATAGCCTTCATACTGTATTTATGATCCCGCTCTGCTATCCAGTACGGGATCTTCCACCAAGAAACAATGTGTGTGAGCACCCACCAATATTTTCCAATTAAACTTCTTTCCCCAGCATTGACTTCTTCTTGCATGCCGGCGCGTTCTTTTTCGAAAGTATGTAGGCCTTCATGGACTGCTTTTGCCGGGCAATGCTCAACGCCATTTTCCATGTAGCTTCGTATGGCCTCCCACTGTCCTAGCCCATGAAACGGAGACGGAACAGTATCGTTAAGGTAGTAGGCTATTCCATTGGCTTTATCTTCTATGGCGATTCCAAGGGTAAAGGTTTTAAGGACTCCAACCCCGGTTGTGCCTGTTCCTGCTGATAGCCAAGCTATTGTTTCTTCCCAAGGGCGAATTGTCGGTGTGTCTGATCTTTCAGGAAAGTAGCAAACTTCACGTCGTTGACGATTAAACCGAGCGGGCCTTGTTTTGGATTTTTTAAGGGTCGTGCCTGCTACTACGTAAATCGCAATTAAAGCGGTGATTCCCGTTAATCCAAGTGCTAGATAAAAAACATAATCAAATATGACTTCTGCTCTAGACCAGAAGGTCACTCCGTAGGGGTTTCCCCACGCTGTTGTACCCGCTATAAACGGCGCAAATATAAAAAAGAAAAACGCAATGAACATGGTGTTGGCTATCATGATCCGCGCTTGAAACGCTTTTCCGGAATTACTGGTTCCGATGTCAAGATAGGTGTCATTGACTTCGATAAATTTTCCGCCTAAATCCACCGGCAATTGACCTGTGGGGACTGGCAGTGGCGAAAGAAAAAGTGCGTCTCCTGTGGGCATTACCCTCGTGGCTCCAGCTTTTGGACGCTGGCTATTTATGTCGAGATCACCGTGTTTTCTCTTGGAGAACATCAAGTTTTACCAGTGGTGGCAGCGGTTTCCGGAAGGCTTAAAATGTCGCTTGATACTATGACCTAAGGTGCATCTGCTTTTTGCGCTCGAAACGTGATCACTTCCGACAAAAAAATAAATCACTCCCCTTTTTTCCGTCCCCTTTCCCCCTTTTTCCACAAAGTCTCCCGCACGGGGTAGTCGACTGTATTCATGTATCGTGGACACGGCTGATCAGTTCCATTCAATCATTTGTTGATTCTTCTGCCTTGGTTTCGTTTAGGTTGGCCTTAAAGTACGTCATGAAATCCTGTCCTTGAGTAAAGGCTTTTTCGATCTTCATGCTTTGCTCTTTCAGAGCGGCGCTTGGTTTGGCCCATTGTTCCGAAGGAAAAGGTTTGGACCACTCAGCAATGGATTCAGGTAGAGATTTCATGCTGAAACGGTGGTCCCATTCCGCTACCCAGTACGGAAAACGCCACCAAGTGATCAGGTGTGTCAGGTACCACCAACCAACTCCTAAAGCGGAACGTTCGTTGTGCTGGTATTCCTCGTGCATGTCCTGTCGTTCTTGATCGAAAGTGTGGCGACCCTCGTATGGTGCTTTACCAGGGCAAAACTCCGGTCCTTTTTCCATGTAGGCACGTATGGCTTCCCATTTGCCTAGTCCATGAACAGGAGTCACGACCTCCTGTGTAAGAAAGTGCACCGTATCGGCCTTGGGATTATCTATGGCCATGCCAAAGGTGTAGCTACTGATTACGCCTACTCCGGTGAATCCGGTGCTGACTGAGATCCACGCAACCGTGTCTTCCCAAGGCTGGATCACGGGTTCGTCGGAGCCCTTCGGGAAGTAACAGACCTCTCGGCGTTGACGGTTAAATCGGATGGGTCGGGCGCGGGCTTTGCTTCTTGTGGTGCTGATAATCGCGTACAGGCCAATCAGCGCTGCTCCCCCTCCACACCAGAGCGCTAGTGATATTCCAAACTCAAAAAAATCGTTGAAGTAAAACAAAAATTTTCTGCCGAATGGATTTATGAATGCTGCGAAGCCCATCAAGGTTGGGAGAACAAATAGACAAACGATAACTACGACTGTAGGGAGTGATACAGCTAATCGTGCTTGGAAAGACTTGGTGAGATTGCTGCTACCCAAGTCCAGATAGGTGTCGTTGACTTCAACAAAACTTCCGCCGAGATCCATTGGGATTTGCCCGGTAGGAACAGGTAGAGGTGAAAGGAACAATGCTTCGCCTGTGGGGAAGCGACGAGTTTCCCCAGCGACGGGGCGCTGCTGTCGAATATCGAGCTCGTCGTACTGCGGAGAGGTAGGTGTCATGCAGGATAACCATAAAGTGCATCTCCGGCATGAGGTAGTCGATTACATTTATGCATCAAGGACGCGGCTCATCGTTTCCATTCAATTATTTATCGATTCTTCTGTCTTGATTTCATTTAGGTTCGCCTTGAAGTACGTCATGAAATCTTGTCCCTGAGCAAAAGCCTTTTCGATCTTGGCGCTTTGCTCTTTCAACGCTTGGCTCGGCTTGGCCCACTGCTCAGTCGGTAGAGATTTTGACCACTCAGCAATGGAATCAGGTAGAGATTTCATGCTGAAACGATGGTCCCATTCAGCAACCCAGTACGGAAAGCGCCATAAAGTGATTACATGAGTGAAATACCACCAGCCAACACCTAACGCGGAGCGCTCGTTGTGTTGGTACTCCTCAAGCATATCTCCGTGCTCTTTATCAAATGTATGGCGGCCTTCGTACGGTGCTTTACCGGGGCAGTGTTGTGGCCCTCTTTCCATGTAAACACGTATCGCCTCCCATTTACCCAAACCATGAACTGGAGTCATTACTCCCTGGTTCACAAAATGAACGGTATCAGTTTTAGGGTCATCAAATGCCATGCCAAAGGTATAAGTACTCATGACGCCGACCCCAGTTACACCAGTACTGACAGAAAGCCAGGACACCATTTCTTCCCAAGGTTGGATGACCGGCTCGTCAGACCCATTAGCAAAAAAACAGACTTCGCGACGTTGCCTATTGAAGCGTATCGGGCGGGTACGGACTTTGGCTAGAGTAGTGCTGATGACAACATAGAGTCCCAGAGCTGTGGCTCCTGCTGCTCCCCAAGCTCCGATTGCAGCACCAGTGGGGAAAAACTCTATGAAAATATGTGTAAATGTTCTGCCATAGGGATCACCAAAACTCATTAGCCCGGCGATGAAGGGGCCGATTATTAAACTCACAATCAGTATGAGCATGCTGCTTGCGATCATAACCCTGGTTTGGAATGCCTTATTGACGTTACTGCTACCTACGTCTAGGTAAGTGTCGTTGATATCAAGAAAGCTTCCCCCCAAATCCATTGGGATCTGGCCGGTAGGGACGGGTAGTGGCGAGAAAAACACTGCTTCACCAGTAGTAAAACGTCGAGATTCACCAGCGACGGGGCGCTGATGCTTGAGATGAAGTTCGTCGTTATTTGTTGATTTGGATGACATGTAATTCAACCGAAAAGTGGTGAGTCGGGCACCTACAGGAAGTCGCTGTTGACCAATAGCCACGGGGCATCGGTTTTGCGCGACTTTAAAACAGAGACAGCCGAAAATAGCTTGCCATTTTGCGCGTTCAACGTCGTAGTTTCGAAGCGTTTCTCTCGGAAGGATTTATCGCCAGCAACGGGGTGATAGCGTAGGACGATAGCCAAACCATGTTGGGCGTTGGCTTCATGTTGGAAAATGTCCATGCCTAACTTAAGCGGTTCATCCGGAGCACTGAGCAAGTTGAATTGATAAAGCAGCGGCTCGCTCCATGCCTCCCAATCATTTCGTTGGTGGTTTGTCAGCCAGTAAGCGCTCACGCCAAACTCTACATCATTTAGTTCACGAGCAGTGATTCCTGGTATGCGCAGTACCGCCATAGCCTTGTTGTTTATAGTCTGCAACGCAACCTGCGGTGATGCCGTTATGTCGGCAAGCAGCAGGCGCTCCTCAGTCAGACTGCGGTTGGCGCTCTGCGTACCCCAAGGGCCTTTTTGCAACCAAGTATCCAAATCTGTTTTGTTGTTTCGGTTATACAGCCATTCTCCGCCCAATTGCAGGCCGGTAAGCACCAGGCCAATCAAATTTGCTTTGGCAGCAATGCTCAACAGTTGGCCACCCGCTTTGACCCAAACCAGCGCACGTGCCTGATTTACGGTGGTAAACGCCTCATAAATGGATTGGCCACTCCTGGCGAAGGCCCATCCATTGAGCGCAAGTTGTCCAGAGTCTCCTGCTAATGTCATGCTGGCGCCTGTCAACTTGGCACCATTCCCTGAACGTAACGCCTCTGTCCATTTGGCAGCCGATCCTTTTTCACCATACATACCTGTTCCTGCGGCAACTGCACTGAATATGTAGGCAAATGGGCTCAATGCCCCGGTGATTTTTCCTAGCTTAGCGGCCAATTTAATTTTGCCGGCGGCGCTTGTGTAATTTTTGATAGCTACTGAAAGACTTGTTATGGCAATGCCCTGTGCAGCAGCCAAACCGCCTCCAACCGTAGAAAAGAGGGCGTTAAAGAAAGATAGGGTATCTGCGCTATCCCACACTAATTTAGAACGTACTTCGATAAATACTTGGTAGAAATTTATCGTTTGCATGACAAATGCGGCCGAAGCAAACACATCGCCACCCACTGATTTGAAAACTTCTCCAGTCAAACCTTTATACGGTCGCTTGAGCCGATAGTCATCGGCCATCCGCTCAAACTCAAGCACCTGTGCATTGTTAAGCCCTTTGATTTTGAAGGCAGCCTTACCCGGCCCATCACCAACAGGACTCATGGCCTGAGCTACCCGCCCTTCAAGTGGAGCGACAGTTTGTTGAATGGCTTTGCGGCGAGATACCAAGGTTTTGTAACCGCCTTTTGGTGACCGGCCTTTACGTTCATCAGCCAGGGTTTGCCGAATCTGTTTTTTCAGCGAAGTCATTTGCTGGCGCAGATCTGTCAGTTTGGCCATATCAGCTTTGAACGCGGCAATTTGATTTGCAGAGGCAAACTCCAACGTAATACCCCCCTTACCAAAGGCACGCAGAACATCTATCCAGGCCGAGCCAGGAATTCGGCGCAATACTTTTGCTGGATCTAGCGGCTGGCCACTGCGTAGCGCTTGCATGGCCTCATCCAGCGCTCCTGCAAGGCGCAATTGCTTTGCCGGCTCATACGCCGTGTCGCGCAACTGACCGAGCACAATGCCGTTTTCACTCAATTGCATTGCTGCTGCGAGATTCTGAGTGAGCAAATTGCCAAATTTTCCGCTGAGTGCCTGGGCACCCTGATAGTCGTCCTTGACCATATAGGTATCGCGCAGGGACTTGATGAAAGATGTGACCTTGGCGTGCATGTCCTTCTGATCAGTCAAGCTCAATGTGAAGAAGGTTGGTACGGTAAAACCCGGCTGTTTTTCCATCAGATCGGCAAGCTTTTCAGTCGCTTTATCTGTCCGGCAAATGTCTCTCATACAGGCATATTCAGTAGCGAGAGTTGTGTCGAGTTGATCGCCAAATTTGGGGTCGAAATACCAGGCTGAGCGTTGGAAGCGTTCTTCACTGATCAGATTCGCGCGATCGTCACTGATCAGATCTAGACGTTTGTTCCAACGACTGAGTTGGGCGCGTTGCTGTTTCAGAAAAGCTTCCATTGCGGGCCGATCGATCAGATCGTTAATGCCCTGTTGTCCCATTTTCGCGCCGTCGAGCGCGTCATCCGCGTTGTCTTCGATGGTCTCGATCAGGTCTTCGTACTTGGAATGCAAAGGTCCAAGACTCGTACGCATACGCGACTTTGAAGCTGCAATAGCCCCACGATGCGTACCGGCACCGGAATATTGGGTTTGATTTTTAACGTTGACGTAATCGACGATCGATTGCCGCTGGTCCTCGCTTGTTTCGTCCTTGAGTTTGGCAAAACGAGGGTCGCCTTGGGCGGCATTCAGTATGGTTTCGCCGGTTACGGTGTACAACGATTCGATGTAGCAACCAAACACATACTTCTTTTGATTGGCTTCAGCGTCACTCCAGTTACTGATCCAGCCAGTGACCAAATCCTGATGCTCGGCGAGATCGCGCAGCACGCCCAAGTCATCCTGTAAGACCAAGTACAGATGGTCACGCTCATTTTCTGCCTTGACTTGCTTTTTGAGCGCGCCCAACTGAGTTTTCTTGAAGTGCGACGCTTGCTCCCAGAGATAGTCCTGGCTTTCCTCAGGCTTGGCTCCCGTAACCGCCGGCCCTTTACTCGGCTGCTCCGCAACCTCCGCAATCCATTTTTCCGCCTGACTTGGCGTCAACAGATTAGCCGCGCCTTTCTCCGGATCAGTCTTGGTCAGGTCCACTGCCTGCATGAAGTATTCACGCTCGGACTTGTGTTTGATGACCTGCGCGCATTTGGCGGCGGTCCATTGCACTTCGGAGTAGTTGACGTAGAGTTTGCTCAAACGCGGGAAGACCAGCACGGCTTCGCCCACGTTGCTTTCGCGTTTGTTGGCGGTGATTTCGCCTTTTTCCCACAGCAGTTGGGTCACGATGCCGTTCTGGATTCGGTATTCGTGCATGACGGCTTGAGGTTTCTTGTCGACGATGACGTAGAGCCAGCCGTCGCGGATCAAGCGAATGCCCAGTGGGCGGGAAGTGGTTTTGTACGGCATCGCCAGTGCGCTGGATGGGTCGAGGCGTTCGACCAGGCCGTAACGGAGAGGGATGAGCTGGATTTTGGCCTTCATCAGCGAGCAGCCGCCCAAGGCACACTTGCCGTCGTCCCGGCTTTTTGCAACGTTGTTCGGGCTTTTGCCGGTCGATGTGGGCGTTGTCATCCTTGGCTCCTTAGCAGGGTTTCAGCCCGTTCCTGGGCAATATCAGCGACCTGTTCGAGTCGCTGCGCGGGCGTTTGTTCCGATGGCGTTTTAAGTATCGCATCCAGGTCCGGATGTTCTTCCAGCGCTCGCTCACCGAGAAACCCGTGAATGTTGGCGTAGAGGGTGATGTCGAGTTCGGTGTTGAAGCCTCGATCATACGAGGTCAAGGCCAATGCATGCAGGTGTTCCCAGCGCTGCAACGGCATCGATTGTGCCTGATAGGACGGAAAGTATTCGTGCATGTGTTGGTCGAGGCGCAGGACGATGCTGCGGAAATTCACTTCATCCAGTTGGCTGAGTTGTTCGTCGCTCAAGCGGTAGCGTTTGCTGTGGCTGGGCTCGGGAGCTTTGCCCGGTCGCTGGTTGATGTGCCAGCAGCCCAGAGCCGCGTCGGCGGTGACGATCTGCGAGCACGGGCCGAACAGGGTAGGGTCCTTGATGCTCTCGGCGTGGCTGAGCAATGCGTGGGCCACGGCAGGGTCGGCGACGCGCAGCAGGACTTCTTCACCCTGAGGGTGCATGACGCTGGTCAGCCAGCGGAAGTGCTCGACCATTTGTGCCCAGGGTTGATCGCTGAACACCAGGTAGCCCCACTCCTGGCGGGGCTCAGCCAGAAACTTCGCGAGAATGGGATTGTTCTGGGTGTTTATCTGGACAAGGCACGGCGAAACGTCGCCCAATTCAGCCCACGGGGTGCCGAGGTAGAGTGGCTCGAAAACCGGATTATCCGACCATTGATAAAGGTGCTGGGGCAGTTTCTCGACGCTGACACCATCCAGTAGCAAACCGACGGTGCCACTCCACGGCAGGCCTTGAGGCAACCCATTTTCCAGCGGCCACTCGGACTTAAGCATTTTGCGCCTCCAGTTTGGCCTTCTCGCAGATCGCGCAGATTGGCTTCTTCTGCATCAACGCTTGCCGCTGAGCGGGCACCAACAATTGGCCGGCCTTATCCGCATCCGCCTGCTTCAACGGCCCCGGCAACAATGGCGCCGCCCCCGTCCCACTACCCGGCCCGCCGCCGGAGTTCATGTTGATCACCGGGCCGCTCAGGGTGACGCCGCTGCCGTCAATCTTGATGAAGCTGCCACCGCCCTTGAGGGTCAGTTCGCTGCCGGCTTCGAGAACGACTTTCATGCCGCTGCTCAGGTGGATTTCCTGGCCGGCTTCGATGAACTGGCCAGTGCCGACTTTGATGTGCTGGTTGACGCCCACGGTGAGATGGTCGTTGGCGCGGGTTTCGACTTTACGGTCGGCGTAGACGGTGTGGTGTTCTTCGGCCTTGAATTCGCTGTAGCTGTTTTGCTCGACGGTGTCGTGGCGTTCGTTGCCGACGCGGATTTTCTGGTCGTGCTCGACGTTTTCGTCCCAGTCGCGCTGGGCGTGCAGGAAGATTTGCTCCTGGCCCTTTTTGTCTTCGATGCGCAGTTCGTTGTAACCGCCGCCACCGGGGGAGCTCAGGGTTTTGAAGGTGCTGCGGGTTTTGTTCGCCGGCAGGGCGTATGGGACGACGTTTTCCTTGTGGTACAGGCAACCGCTGATTAGCGGTTGGTCGGGGTCGCCCTCGAGGAAGGTGACGAGCACTTCCATGCCGATGCGCGGGATGGCGATGCCGCCGTAGTGGGCGCCGGCCCAGGCGGAGGAGACGCGCAGCCAGCAGCTGGTCTTGTCGTCGGCCTGGCCTTCGCGGTCCCAGTGGAATTGCACTTTGACGCGACCGTATTGGTCGCAGTGGATCTCTTCACCCTTGGGCCCGGTGACCACGGCGCTTTGGCTGCCGAGGATGCGCGGTTTCTTTTGCGTCAGCGGCGGGCGGTTCGGCACGTCCCATGGGGTGGCCTGGAAGCGGTTGCGGTAGCCCTGGTGGAAATCGTCTTTCAGGTTGGTGGTGTCGCTGGTGACCGACTCTTCCAGCACTTGTGGCTGTTTGCCTTCGTGGAGGATTTCGGTGAGCAGCCACAGGTCGTTCCATTTGGCTTTCGGGTGTTGGGTCAGGGCCAGGAAGTGGCCGCTAACCAGCAACGGCTGATCGCTTTTGCCCTCGGCGAGCTGGAAGTCGCTGCGGTGACGTTCGAGGGCGCGTTTGGCCAGGTGCTTGCCGCGTTCGCGGTCGATGAAGCGACCGGGGTAGTCGTAGTCTTCGAGGTCGGGCAGGGCGTCGCCCCGGTTCTCGCTTTCCAGGGTCAGGCGCGGTTTTTCGAAGTCGTAGTCGCGGCGGGTGGTGCGGCTGGTGCGGGTTTCCAGGCGCAGGTCGAAGCGCTTGATCACCGGGTCGTTGGCGACCATGCCAGAGTCTTGCTGGTAGGCCACGGGCGCGAGTTTCGGGAACACCGTCTGGTCATCGCCGAATACCAGCTTGTGGGCCGTGGCGCTGTGCTGGAAGTGGTAGTGGATACCTTCTTCCTCGCACAGACGCTGGATGAACTGCAGGTCCGATTCATCGTACTGAACGCAGTAAATGCGCTCGGGATAAATCGCCCCGACTTTGAATTCATAGGCGTTGCTTTGGATGCCGTGCTCTTCGAGGACGCTGCCGATGATTTTCGGCACGTTAAGGTTCTGGAAGATGCGTTGGTTGATGCGGTGCGCCAAGTAAGACAGTTGCGGGCGCAGGGTCACCGCGTAGCGGGTCAGGCGTTTGCCGGAATCACCTTGGGCGGCGCGGTAGATCTGGCCATGAATGCCGCTGCCGTCGGGCGAGAGCTGCAAAAAGGCCGGTTTGTGCAGCAGGGTCTCGAGGTCCAGGGACGGCTGTTCACTGACCAGCTCCACCTCAAACACAAAAGGCTGGCTGATGGCTTCCCGACCTTGCAGGGAAAGAACCTGGAAGTCGTTGGAAAGACCTTCGATGGTCAGGGCAAAGTGAGTTTGATTGGCCGGCGCGAACATCCCTTGTTCCTCGTGCAGTGCAGCGGCGTAAACCGATACCTGAAACAGGAATCAGCAGACGCAAAATTCTGGAAGGGCGGAAACAACATCGACCAGCAGAGCTGGCCGATGCTTGAAACGGTCGGCCAGACTTAGCCAGCGACCGGGGAACGCCAGTCATCGGAACCCGAAGTACCGGATACTTCGTGGGTCCAGGTGATTTTGCGGTAGGTGAAATGCACGTCTTCCAGGTGGGTGAAGTGCGAGTTCGCCGGATCTTGGCAGTTGTGCATGTAGTCCTTGATGTCCACGATGATCGCGTCTTCAAGTTTGGTGGTGTAGTAGTGCTCTTGTGTGCCTTGAGCCGAGGTGCGGTACCACTTGATTTCGATAGTGGTCATGCGCTCGCCCGAAGTCAGGGCAGCCAGCAGCAGTGGGGAAGCCTTGTCGAACACTTTGGTGATGACAACTGGCTTGTGAACGCGCTGACCAGTAGGTTGGCCGGACTGCGGGTCACGCGGGATGATCACTTCGTGCTGGAAACCCTGAACCATGACCTGGTCTTCGTGACCTTCCTGGTAGGTGTTGCCAACCGAGTCGGCAGTGAACGCGCCGGCAGTGATCAGACCTTGTTTCTCGCCAGTGACGGACATGTACGCTGGTGTAGCCATGGATGTGCTCCTTGCTAAAAGTTAAGGGTGCCCGGGAGGCGGTATCGCCCGGTGGGTGCCTGACTGTTATCAAGGTCCGTGCCAGAAGCGGTTAAGGCTATATAAATCAGGCGGTTGAGAGGTTTTTTAGATCTCGCGGAGAAGGTTCGGCAGCGATCGCCGGTGAATGTGCGCAAGAAGTTGCGCAGTACTGCGCAACTTCTTGCGCACTTGGCTGGAGCGCCTGACGGGCCGGGCGATCAGCGTCGCGGGAAGGGCTTTCGCAGCGTTGAGTGCGCAACTTCTTGCGCATCAAGGCGGTTAGCCATCATTCGGTGACCCATCGTCTGATTTGCCGAAAACCGGTAGCAGAACCGCTAGGGTGACAGGTGCAACGAATGCTGCAGCCTGGAGGTCAAACTCAGCGCCGAGATGAATGAACAACTGCGAACTCAAGGAGAACGACATGAAAATCCTGATGGTTCTAACGTCACACGATCAATTGGGTGACACGGGTAAGAAAACCGGCTTTTGGCTGGAGGAATTCGCCGCACCGTACTTTGCCTTTAAAGACGCCGGCGCTCAGTTGACCCTGGCCTCGCCCAAGGGTGGTCAACCACCGCTGGACCCAAAAAGCGACGAGCCGGACGCGCAAACTGCGGCCACCGAGCGCTTTCGCAAAGACCCCGCCGCCCAGTCAGCATTGGCATCTACCGCTCTGCTAAGCAGCGCGAGGGCTGAAGATTACGATGCGATTTTCTACCCGGGCGGCCATGGCCCGCTGTGGGATTTGGCCGAAGACAAAATTTCGATTGCTCTGATCGAGGCGTTTTCCCAGGCGGGCAAACCGGTCGCGGCCGTCTGCCACGCGCCGGGTGTGTTGCGTCACGTCAAGGGCGCGGACGGCCAGCCGCTGGTCAAAGGCAAGCGCGTGACGGGGTTTACCAATTCTGAAGAGGAGGCAGTGCAACTGACGAAGGTCGTGCCGTTTTTGGTGGAGGACATGCTTAAGGAGAAGGGTGGTGTCTATTCCAAAGGTGCTGACTGGGCGAGTTATGTGCTCACTGATGGTTTGCTGATTACCGGTCAGAATCCGGCTTCCTCTGAAGCGGCGGCACAAGAACTGTTGGCGAAGCTCCGCTAAGTCTGACGTGTAGCAGCTGGCGCAGCCTGCGTTCGGCTGCGCAGCAGTCGTAAAACCGGCAAACACGGTTTGTCTGAAAGACCGCGGCGGCGGATACAACGACCGCTTCGCAGCCGAACGCAGGCTGCGCCAGCTGCTACAGGTTCGTGCCACGCCTCAGACAGCGAGGCTCAATGCGCGAAACATTCCTCGATCGAGCGCCGCTGCGTCTCGGCATACAACGCCAACTCATCGATCGTCGATCGACCCAGCGCCTTCTCAAACACCTGCCGGTTCGATTGCACGCCATAGTGGGTTTGCGCCGCATCCCCCAGGTTCGACTGAAAAATCCCCGCAGCGCTGACTGGCAGGAAATCTTCGTACACCAACGGTTCAACCTGCAAATACCCGCCGCTGAGCAGATCTTCCAGCGACCACGATTTCAACTCGTCGGCCCCCATACCTTTTTCCGTGACGAAGTAGCGAAAGTACGCCAGTTCCTGTTGGCGCATACCTTCAACGGTGTCAGGGAATTCTGCAAAGTGCTGCGCCATCAGCGCGTTGTAACGTGTGGCATTGGCCTCATTGGGGAAGTCTTTCAATTCATCCCGGGCAGCGTTGAGCAAACGGTCGTAAAGCGCCCGGCCTTTGGGCGTGAGCGCCGCGCCGCGTTGCTCGATCTCGCCAAAACGAGCGCTGTGGCTGCCGTGAGTCTGGGGTTGATCGGTGAAGGCGACAGGCTCGTCCAGCGCCTTGAAACTGGTCTGGCGCAGCAGGATCGGGCACTGACGGCGGGGCGGGCCTTCGATTACCGCTTTGGGGGTGATGCCGTGGGCAGGCATTTGCGCCTGGACGATGTCGATGTCCAGGGTGCGCGGCGTCAGGTGGTTGATATGCGGGCCGGTGAACGCCACCACGTCGGCGATCAGACGATGCTGGGCGCTGAGTTTGCGGTACTGCTCGGCGGTCACGGTGGCGGTGTGGTGCCAACGGAACGTTTCCAGCGCCTGCTCGACGAAGTCCTGGGCCTCCTGTTCGGTGAGGCCTCCCCGGGTTTCGGCGCGATCGATGAGGGTCAGCGCGGTGGGCGTGAAGATCGAACGCTTATCCAGCACCGATTGGGCGAACGCTCGCAGTTCCAGGTCCTCGATCAGTTCCAGGCGCAGCAGGGAGGTGAACACCCTGAACGGGCTGACCTGCAACGCCGCCTCATGCACCGCGCGAAAAGCCGTGGAGTGCACCGGCACGCCGGCCGGGGTCAGGTCGTAATAACCCACCGGCTGCATGCCCATCACCGCAAACAGCCGGGCGAGGGTGGCCAGTTCATCGGCGGTGCCGACACGGATCGCGCCATGCCGCTCCAGGTCCAGGCGCTGGATTTCACCGGTGCTATTCAACTGTCGGGCGATCTGTGGATCGCTGTCCAGTACGTGGTGGTTGGTCTGTTCCACCAGTTCCATCAGCGCGCCGTACAGCGGCACTTCTTCGCGGTACATGTCGGACATCGCTTTGGAAAAGCGTTGGCGGATCAGGTCAGGGCTGACGAAGTTCGGGTGACTCATGAAAGAATTCCTGATGCGGTGATGTAGAGGATGCGGGAAAAGATCGCAGCCTTGCGCGGCGCCGACAAACGAAGAATCTTACGAACTTCATTCTGCAAAGGACTGCTGGTTGTAGCAGCTTGTAGCAGCTGCCGAGCCTGCGAGGCTGCGTTCGGCTGCGGAGCAGTCGCAAACCCTGTATGCACGTTCCTTCTGACACACCGCAGTGGCTGATTTCACGACTGCTTCGCAGCCGAACGCAGCCTCGCAGGCTCGGCAGCTGCTACAGGGGCGCGGTGTCTGGCAGCTGCTACACAGGAAGTTCAGAACGCAGCGATGCCAAAAATTCCCGATACAGCCGCGCCGTGTTCGTCGGTTGTTCCACCATCGGCATATGGCCGGTGTGGTCCCAGACTTCCACTCGCAGATCGGCGATGCCTTTGCTCCAGATCGCCACGCTGCTGACATCGATCAAGCGGTCCTTGTGGCCCCACAGCAACAGCGCCTGGCACTTGATGTCGGGCAGTTTTGGCTCCATCGGCGGGCTGGCGCGCAAGTCCCTGAACATTTCTTCCAGCTCCTCGCGTTGCTGTTCATAGCGCTGAGCGATGGCGTCCAGCACCACCTTGGGTACCCACGGCGGTTCGGCCATGGTCATGGCATAGAAGCGCTGGAATTCTTCCCGTGAATGAATCAGGAACGGGTTGTGGCCCTTGGCCAAATGCCGCTCCAGGTCGCTGGCTTCGGGGGCGGTGACACCCGCGGGGTCGATCAGAGCCAACGAAACAATGCGATCCGGGTACGTGGCCGCCAGCCACGCTGCCATGTAGCCGCCCATCGAGTTGCCGATCACGTGGACTTTCTCGACGCCGCAGACATCGAGCAACTGGATCATCCGCTTGGCCTGCAAGGGAATGTCGTAGCCGCCGCCCGCCTTGAAGCCGGTTTCGCCATGGCCGGCGATGTCGGGGATGATCACCCGATAGTTGCCGACAAAGTGCCGGGCAAAGCGCAGCCAGATGTTCTTGTCGGCGCTGTAGCCATGGAGCATCAGCACGCTGCTGGACGCTTCGTACGGCCCGCCTTGCCAGGTCGAGACGGTCATTTCGGCGATAGGCACGACAATTTTGTGCAGTCCATACAGCTTGGCCTCTATCGACATGTTCAAGGCATAGAGCCAATGACCGATGGCCGGGTAACTCAACCAGCTCCAGGCCACGAAAACTGCGATTGCGACAACCAACAAAAGCATCAGGCATCTTCCTTTTACGTGATCAGGACAGAATGTGATCAGCGGGTTTCAGCGCCCTGGTCAACCGGTGATAGCTGAAACTGAACCCCGGAAACATCGCAATCACATGACCGCTCTTGCTTTGATACCAACTGTGGCAGCCCCCGGACTTCCATACCGTGCGTTCCATCTCCCGGTGGATCATTTCAGTGTAGGTACGTTCTGCTTCGGGGCGTACTTCGATGCTGCGCAAACCGTGTTCTTTTAACGTGCGGATGCAATCCAGAATGTAGTTCATCTGAGACTCGATGATGAACAGCGCCGAGGTGTGGCCGATGCCCGTGTTGGGACCGGTGACGATAAACAGGTTGGGGAAGTCCGGCAGGCTGGTGCCGAGATAGGCCCGCGGGTACCGGGCCCAGAAATCTTTGAGTTGTGTGCCGTTTTTGCCGGTGACCGGGTAAGAAATCACCCCGTCGGTGGCGTCGTAACCGGTGGACCAGACGATCAGGTCCAGGTCGATGTGTTGGCCGTCCCGGGTGACGATGCCGGTTTCATCGATGGCGGCGATGCCTTGCTCGCGGCTGTGCAGGCTCACGTTACTGCGGCCCAGCGCCGGGTACAGGGTGCTTGAGATGATCACCCGTTTGCAGCCGATGACGTAGTCGGGTGTCAGTTTTTGCCGTAATTGGGGGTCGGGCACTTGCCGTTTGAGAAAGCGCAGGGCGTGTTGCTGGACCAAGCGGATCGCTGGTTTCGAATACTTGAAGGCAATCACCCGGGTTTCAAACTGCCAGTAGATCATCCAGCGCAACAGTTTGTAGGCCGGTTTGAGCCCCAGTAACCAACGCTGGAATGGCCCAAAGGCACGGTCGGCACGAGGCAATACCCAGTGAGGCGTGCGCTGGAACACATGCAAATGCTCGACATCCGGGGCAATGGTTGGAATTGTCTCGCAGGCCGAAGTGCTCCACCACGTACTGGGTGTAGTGGTGCAGTTCGGTCTGTTCGGCGAACATTTGCGTCCAGCGGTAGGGCGCGAAGGGCAGCGAATAGAGCGGCGAGGGCACGTCGACCGCGGCACCAGGGTAGGTGTTTTGGCACCGGTACCGCCGAAAAAGTCCCGGCGTTCCAGCAGGCGGAAATCGTCGATGCCTGCCTTGAGCAAATTGATCGCCGCGCACTGGCCGCCAAATCCGCTGCCGATGATCAACACTTGAAAGGTCTGCATGGGCCTAATACCGATCAGTTAAGGAACGACACAATCCGTAGCAGCTGGCGAAGCCTGCGTTCGGCTGCGCAGCAGTCGTAAAACCTGAGTTTGCAGTCTTCCTGAAACACCGCATCGTCTGATTTCACGACTGCTGCGCAGCCGAACGCAGGCTTCGCCAGCTGCTACGGATCGCGTTTTGGCTAACTGATCGGCATTATGCATGGGCCTCCTTTTTTATCGTTATTGATCGAACCCTCCTTTCATGTATAGCCAAACATTGGGCGCTCGCCTCATGGCTATGCCTTGGTATTCAGACCGCCAGCCGGTGATGGCTATTTGCCGTTGCCCTGATAGACTCTCACCACACTTGAAACCCTTGTGTTTTCAGGTTCCGTGCAGTGGCGCAGAGGCCTCTATGGAAAAAACGGGAGGAAAAGGACTTTCACTGGCCAGGAGGCTCTATACATCGCGAACCCTGGGTCTGGCTTTGGGGCTGTTGCTCGTGAGCGCAGCGATGTATCCACTCAACCCTGCACCGTGGGTCTGGGTGGTGATGCTGCTCAACGCCGTAGTCTGGCCGCACCTGGCTTATCAATGGGCGCGCCGCGCGCCAGTGCCTTATCACGCCGAACACCGCAACCTGCTGGTGGACGCCTTTCTCGGCGGCTTTTGGGTCGCCGCCATGCATTTCAATCCGCTGCCCGGTGCGACGACCCTGGCCATGATGGCGATGAACAATGTGGCCATTGGCGGCTTACGTTTCCTGTTGGCGGGAACCGTGGCGCAGATTCTCGGGATGGGCGTCGGACTGCTGATTTTCTCCCCCGCCTTCATCCCGAAAACCAGCCAACTGCAGATGTATGCCTGTTTGCCCTTGATGTGTTTGTATCCGCTGGCATTGGGCTGGATCTGCTTCCGCCAGGCCCACACCCTCGGCCGACAAAAGCGTGAACTGCTGGCCCTGAGCCGCACCGACAGCCTCACCGGCCTGCTGAACCACGGCGCCTGGAAGGATCAACTGGAGGTCGAATTCCAGCGTTGCAAACGTCAGCAGCAGGGCGGGGCGATTGCGCTGATCGACATCGACCATTTCAAATCTATCAACGACACCTACGGCCACGTTGCCGGGGACATCGTGCTGCGTCAGTTGAGCAAAATGCTCAAGCAGAACCTGCGCGCGGCGGATGTTGCCGGGCGCTACGGTGGCGACGAGTTCTGCGTGATCCTCCCGGACCTTCCGCTCACGAGCGCTGCAGCCGCCATGGATGCCCTGCGTGATCGCTTCGTCACCTTGGGCTACGAGCAGAGCCCGGCGCTGACAGTCAGCCTGAGCATCGGCCTGGCCGCCTTCAACCCGGCACACACCGACGCGACCCAGTGGCTCAACGACGCCGACCTGGCGCTCTACGAAGCCAAAGCCACCGGCCGCAACCGCGTCATCTGTTGCGGCGATGGCAGATCGCATCACGAAATACTTGATTCGGTGTGAAACGTGATCGTTCCCACGCTCCTGCGTGGGAATGCAGCCATGGACGCTCCGCGTCCGCTCTTGGCGTTTCAAGTGTCGCATTCGGTCTAGAGCCTTGCGCCGTAGTCAGGTAGGGTGTTTTTCACCCCCGACACGAAACAAGGATCGATTCATGACGTTCAACCGCCCTCGCTCCCTGCTGGCCACCAGCCTTGGCCTGACCCTCGCCCTCGGCGTTTTCGCTCCCGCAGTTTCCGCCGAACCGCACAAACAAGTCCTCGCCGATTCCGAACAGTACAAGGACGAAGCCCTGAAGTTACTCGAACGTTTGGTGAACATCGACTCCGGTTCCGGCTATGAACCGGGCCTGACGAAAGTCAGTGACATCGCCATCGACGAACTGAAAAAACTCGGCGCGACCATCGAACGGGTGCCCAATACCCCGGACAAAAGCAGCCATGTGATCGCGACCCTGAAAGGCACCGGCAAGGCAAAGATCTTGCTGATGGCGCACATGGACACCGTCTTCAAGGAAGGTTCGGCCGCCGAGCGTCCGTTCCACATCAAGGACGGCCGCGCCTACGGGCCGGGCGTGATGGATGACAAGGGCGGCATCGTTGCCGGGATCTACGCGCTCAAAGTCCTGAAAAACCTCGACTTCAAGAACTACGCGCAAATCACCTTCCTGCTCGACGCCAGCGAAGAAACCGGCTCGGACATCGCCACCGACCTGATCAAGAAAACCGCCAAGGCCCACGACGTCACCCTCAACCTCGAACCCGGCCGCCCGGCGGATGGTCTGGTGGTGTGGCGCAAAGGCAGTGCCACCGCCGTGGTCGAGGTCAAGGGCAAGGCCGCTCATGCCGGTGTCGCGCCGGAGCTGGGACGCAACGCCGCCATGGAAGCGGCGCACCAGATTTTGCAGCTCGGCAAACTGGGCGACGCCGAGAAGAAAACCACCATCAACTTCACCGTGCTCAAGGCCGGCGACCGCACCAACGTCATTCCGGATCAAGCCACCGCCAAGGCAGACGTGCGGGCGGCGGTGCCGGAAGAGTTTGACCGGATCGAGAAGGACCTGGCGCGGGTTTCGAAAGACAAGCTGATTGCTGACACAGAAGTCACCACCACACTTCAGCGCGGATTGCCGCCGATGCCGCAAACGCCGGAATCCGATCGGTTGATGGCCATGGCTCAGGGGGTTTACGGGGAGATTGGCCGTAAGTTGACGGAAGAGGGCAGTGGTGGGGCGGCGGATGCGAGTTTGTCCGCGGGTGTGGGCACACCGACGCTGGATGGATTCGGGATTGTTGGCGGGAATATTCATACGCCGGAGGAGTACGCGGAGGTTGAGAGTGTGGCGCCGCGGATTTACTTGTTGTCGCGGATGATTATGGAGTTGGCTAAGCACTAATCATCACCGCTGATCGTTCCCACGCTCCCGCGTGGGAATGCCTCTACGGACGCTCTGCGTTCGGCTTCGGAAGGGACGCGGAGCGTCCCGGGCTGCATTCCCACGCAGAGCGTGGGAACGATCAACTTGTGGCGCACAACTTTCCAAGACGTTTCCCACAGAACTGCTCGTTGCAGTGCTGCAAGTTGGCCCTTTATGATCCCGGCTCGCGGTCAATCCCGCGACGATTTTGGCCGGTCGAATCCCAGGAATCCTTATTTATCAGGAGATGTTTCCATGTTCGACCAAGTCATGCCTCGTTACCTCCCCATCGACACCTACGACGCCGAAACCCCGGTGCTCTTCATCAACACCCACGAAGAACTCAGCGACATCGCCGCTTGTGCTGCACATCGCTTCACCGTGGTTCGCGATCTGGCGGACACCTTGTCCAGCCTGAACCTCAAAGACATTTCCGATTGCGATCTGACGCGCGTTACCCGGGCGGTTCATCTGCTGATGCGCGAAGGCTGCGCGATGCTGAATGTGGTTCAGGCGCGGGCGTTGCAGCGGGAGGTGGAGTTCAAGACTCCGGCCTGACAGGCGAGTAGTTCTGTGGCGAGGGAGTTAAGCTCCGTCGCCACCGGTAAACAATCTCGCTGTAGTTACTCCTTAACGCTCATAAACTCTTCCGCCCAACGGATGTATTCCTCAGGCTGCGTATAGGTATGAGTCAATTCGGTAGCGCTTAGGTCCGACGCCTGAGTAAAGATCTGCCGTTGTTCTCGCAGGCTGTCATACGTGGCCTTGATCGCGGCGAAGTAGGCACCATGGCCGTCGATGGTCACCCGCACCCCCAGCTCGGCCAGGCGTTTATCGTCGCGCAGCAGCGGGTTGCCGTAGGTGACCAGCATCAGCGGTACGCTCAGGTGCTCGGCGATTTGTTCGAGGTGGTCGAAGTCCCGCACGCCCACCATGCAAATCCCGTCCGCACCGGCCTGCTGGTAATGACAGGTACGGCTGATGACTTCCTGCACCGGCAGAATCCCGGCGTTGGTGCGGGCGATGATTGCCATTTCCGAGTCGACCCGTGCTTCCAGCGCCGCACGAATCTTGCCGACGCCTTCCGCCACCCCGATCAGGTCGGTGGACTTGCGGCCGAACTGGGCGGGCAGCAGCGTATCTTCGATGGTCAGGGCGGCCACACCGGCGCGTTCGAGTTCGACGATGGTGCGCATGACGTTGAGCGCGTTGCCGTAGCCGTGGTCGGCGTCGGCGATGACCGGCAGTTGGGCAACACGGCCAATGCGAGTGGCCTGCTCGGCAAACTCGCTGAGGGTGATCAGGGCGAAGTCAGGCGCACCCAGTACCTGCAACGATGCGACTGAACCGCCCAGGATCCCCACTTCAAAACCCAGGTCAGCGGCAATGCGGGCCGACATCGGATCGAAGACCGACGCCGTGTGGTAGCAGGCGTTGGAAGCGAACAGCTCGCGAAAGTTACGGCGCAAATCTTGATGAGAAAGCCTGGACATATGAGTTCCACCACTGCAATGGGAATGGAAGGGCTTGAGCAAAAGTGTCAACGCCGAAGGAACAAAAGGCTATCACGCGAGCGGAGGAAGGATGATGACGAATTTGCAGAGGCGGATGGACCACCGTCGGTCACGCCGCCACCGACTGCTGTTGTTGATTGAGCAGCAGCACGGCGCGTACCGAGTTGCCGGGTTGCAGTTGCAGGCGTTTGGCGGTGAGGCGGTCGACAATCAGGCTGTTGCCCACTTGCCTGGCCTGGGCGGCGGTGATGCGGCAGTTTTCCAGGCGACGGTTGTGGATCAGCCACACCGGGGCCTGCTCGTCGGGTGTGCCGATGGCCAGCAGCAGCGGTTGGCTGTCGCGCACGGTGCGGATATTCGAGATCGGGGCTTCGATCACCGGGCCGGCGTCGAAGATGTCGATGTAACCCTTATGGGCAAACCCTTCGGCGGTGAGGATTTTCAGTGCCGGTTCCGTGTTCGGGTGCGCCTTGCCGATCACGGCCTGGGCCTGTTCGGTGAGCAGGCAGGTGTAGAGCGGTTGGCGTGGCATCAGTTCAGCGATGAACGACTTGCTGCCCAGGCCCGACAAGTGATCGGCGTGGCTGAAATCCATCTTGAAGAAGTGCCGGCCCAGGCTGTCCCAGAACGGTGAACAGCCTTGTTCGTCGGCACTGCCACGCAGTTCGGCGATGAGTTTGTCGCCGAACAGGTGCGGAAACTCGGCAACAAACAACAAACGCCCCAACGACAGCAATCGACCGTTACTGCCCTGGCGTTGATCGGGTCGCAGAAACAGCGAGCAAATCTCCGATTGGCCGGTCATTTCATTGTTCAGGAACAACGTCGGAATCTGTCGCTGGATACCCAGGTCCGGTGACGAACTGACCGTGAGCCCGACCCGATAGTTGTACCAGGGCTCGCGCAGGCCCACGGCACCCACCAGGGCACTGACGCCCACCAACTGCTGATCGTCGTCTTCGAGTACGAAGAGGTAATCGGCATCGGCGCGTTCGACCTGTTCAGCGAAGGTTCGTTGGGCCCAGCGTACCCGGTGGGTCAGGCGTTCCTCGTTGGCCGGCAGGGTGGTGAAACCGGGGCCAGCCTGGTGCACCAGATTCAGCAAGGCGGGCAGGTCGGTTACGCGAACCGGGCGGACAATCATGATGCAACTCCTTCTGCACGCCTGCTCGGGCGCTGTCGTTGGGCACGGGGCCGGGTGATGCTCACAGGGCGATCAGCCGGATCGGGCTGCCTTCGGTGACGTTCAGGGCGGCGCACATCTCGGCGCTCAACCCCACAGGTTGCCCAGCCTGGTAATCCAGATCGGCGACGATGGCGCGATAGTCCTTCAGCGAATCGTTGCTCACCAGATAGCTGCCAAGGGCATCGATGGACGCACCCGGTTTTGCCGTGCCGGTCTGGCTCTGGGCGATAGAGCGGATGCCGGGAGTGCGCGCATACAACGTCGGACCGCCGTCGAACAGGTCGATGTAGCTGTTGGTTTCGAAGCCTTCGCGCTCGAGGATATCGAAGGCCTCCTGGCCATCGGGGTGGATACGGCCGATGCAGTCCTGCGCCGCCTTGGGCAGCATCGGCACGTAGATCGGGTATTGCGGCATCAGTTCGGCGAGGAAGGTTCGGCTTTCCAGGCCGCAAAGTCGCTCGGCTTCGGCGTAGGGCAGGTCGAAGAAATGCTTGCCCACCGCATCCCAGAACGGCGAGTGCCCTTCATCGCTGCTGAAGCCGACGATTTCGGTGATGACGGCTTCCGAAAAGCGCTGCGAGTGGGCGGCGATGAACAATAGCCGCGCCCGGGACAGCAGTTCAGAGAACCGTGTCCGCACCAGCGCTGCGTCAATATGAAAACCCCGCAGCAAGGTATGGCCGCTGAGGTCGTGGCACAACGACAACGCGGGTACGCCGTGCTCGATGTTCAGCTCCCGCGAGGCGCTGGTGAAGTGCCGGTTGCGCAGGCTGTAGAACGGCTCGCTGAAACCGGCGGTGGCAAGGATCTCCGAGCAGCCGACCAAGCGCTCTCGGGTCAGATCTTCCAGCACGAAGAAGTAGTTCTCCGGGCCATGACCCTCAACGTCTTTTTCGAATGAGGCGCAGGAGTCGAGAATCTTCTCGCGCAGGCATTCGGTGTCGTCCGGCAAGGACGTGACGCCTATCAGACTTTCGCGCGCCAGTTGCTGCAACTGGGGCAGGTCGGTTAACTCGACTGGGCGTAAGACCAGCATGGATGCACTCCTGTATCAAAGGGTTCGGCGGTTGGCACCGAACCTGACTATCACTGTCGGTTTCCACGCAATACATCGGCGGTCGCCTGAATGTTTGTCAGACGCCGCTCTTTTTCTTGTCAGCCGTTGCTTGGGTCGGGCAGTACCGTGCTGGCGCCCAGTTTGTTGAGTACAAACAGGTAGACCAGGCCCAGGGCAATCCAGATCAGGCCGAGTTTCTGTGCATCGACGCCCATGTTGTACATGATCGCCGCGACGATGATGAAGCCAATCACAGGGCAGATCAGGTGACGGATTACCTGTCCGGATTTCTGCCGCCGCCAGTAGTAGTTGATGACCGTCAGGTGCAGCAACATGAAACCGCTCAGTGCGCCGAAATTCACCAGCGAGGTGAGGGTGTCCACCGAGTTGATGAACAGGTAGCAGATCACCAGCGACAGCACGGCCACCAGGTAGATGCTCACGTACGGCGTGTTGTGTTTGGGGTGAACCTTGGCCAGTACCTTTGGCAGCTTGCCGTCTCGGGCCATGCCGAACAGCAGACGAGACACTGCCGCTTGGGAGGTGATTGCCACCGCCACACCCCAGGCCAGCGCCGTCGCCACGGCGGTCAGGGTTGCCAGCCAGCTGCCGGCCGCGAGTTCAGCGATGTCATAAAACGCCGTGTCAGCCGATTTGAAACCCATGCCGGCCGCCAGATCTGTCGCAATCCAGGTCTGCACGACGAAGATCACGCCCATGACCACCAGCGTAATCAGCGCGGCCTTGCCGACGCTGCGGCCCGGGTCACCCTTGATCTCTTCGGCGAGGGTGGAAATCGCATCGAAACCGAGGAACGACAGCACCGCAATCGACACCGCTTGCATCAGCAGGACGAAGTTGAACGTTTCGGGGTTGTACAACGGCGCCAGTGTCAGCTGACCGTTACCGCCGCCGCTGTGCAGCGCGTTCCAGGCGTAAAACAGGAAGATCCCCAGCACCACCAGTTGCGCCAGCAGAAAGATGATGTTCATCCGCGCGGTGAAAGTGATTCCCCGCAAATTGACGAAGGTCGCGCTGACCAGGAAGGCCAGGATGAAACCGACCTTCGGAATGTCCGGGTACAAATGATTCAGGGCCATGGCCGCGTACACATACAGCAGCGGCGGAATCAGCAGGTAATCGAGGAGCATCAGCCAACCGGCGATAAATCCTACGTGCTGGTTCAGGCCCCGTTGCGCGTAGGAATAAACCGAACCGGCAATCGGAAAGGCCCGAGCCATGCTGCCGTAACTCAGGGCCGTGAAGAGCATCGCCACCATGCCGATGATGTAGGCCAGCGGTACCAGCCCCGGGGCTTCGGCGTTGACGTAGCCATAAACACCAAACGGTGCGATGGGGATCATGAAGATCATCCCGTACACCACCAGATCGGTCAGCGACAGGCTGCGTTTCAACTCTTGCTTGTAGCCGAATTCTTCTATTTCCATGAAGCCCTTCTCCTTGGGATGAAAGCAGCTGCACGCTGCGAGTTTGAAGCGATTGTTTTACAACAGCGGCGCCAGGTATTCGGTAAAGCGAGTGACGTCTTCAGGCGTGCGCAGCAGGTCGTTGCGCACCTCGATCAACACTGATTCCAGGCCGCGTGCATCGCCGTGGACCGGCACGGTCATGTCGCCCAGCGGGTTGATTTTGTACGGCTCATTGCCGGCAACCTTCAATGGATGCTGGCTCAAGCCATCGATCAATCGCTGGGCATATTCCTTGGCCTCTCTATACAACACGCCAACTTCAAGCACGCGGGGCTGGCCGTGATAGACCGGCGTGAAACTGTGAATCCCCACCACCCGCACCGGCCGGCCTTGAGCGACACGCTCGTCGATCAAGTCTGTCAGGCGCGAGTGAAACGGCTCGAACAGGGATTGCCGACGGTACTCTTGGGTGGCTTTGTCCAGGTCCCGGTTGCCCGGTATCTGATAAATCTCGCTCTGCGCCGGAATGCTGTCCGGCGCTTGGCGCGGTCGGTTGAGATCGACCAACAGTCGCGAATAATTGGCCGCCAACAGGGTTGCGCCCAATGCTCGGGACAAACCCTCAGCCAGCGCCAGGGCGCCGATGTCCCAGGCGATGTGCTCGCGGGCCGCTTCGTGACTCAGGCCCAGGTTATTTAACCCGGCCGGAATAAAACGGCTGGCGTGCTCGCACACCAGAATCAACGGGTGGCCGGAGTCTTCCCGGCTCAGGGTGTACGCGGGCTCGGTGTATAGACCGAGCTCTGCAGATTCAGTACAGGCGCGCATAGTGTTCACAGCGTTCGGCGGACGACAGTTGTTCCGTCAGTGTCAGTTCCTCGGTTTTAAGGGCGAAGTAGGTATCCAGCAACGCGCTCGGCAGGGCTTCGATCAGTGCCTCGCTGTTGCGCAGGCAATCCAGGGCCTGGGCAAGGGACGCGGGCAGGGCGACGATGCCGCGCGCCTGGCGTTGTTCTTCGTTCAGGGAGTCGGGGACTTCATCGGTGATTGCGTTCAAGGCCAGACGCTGCTCGATGCCCAGCCGACCGGCAATCAGCAGCGCGGCCATGGCAAGGTGCGGTGAGGACGTGGCGTCCATGGCGCGAAATTCCAGGTTGTATTGCGACGCCACCGATTTGCCGCCCAGGCTTGTCGTCGGGCAGATTCTCAGCGCCGCTTCGCGGTTGCGTTGCCCGAGGCAAGCATAGGACGCGCTCCAGTGATGGGGCTGCAAACGCTCGTAGGACACCGGCGTCGGCGCGGTAAACGCACAGAGTGCGGGCAGGTGATGCAGGATGCCGGCGGCCCAGTGCTGGCCGAGAGTCGACAAGCCATTGGTGGTGCCGGCGTCGTACATCACCGGTTGGCCAGCCAGGTCCAGCAGGCTGACGTGCAGGTGCACGCCGTTGCACACCGCGTGCTCCGAGGTCTTGGGCGCGAAGCTCAACGCCAGGCCCATTTGCCGGGCGATCTCGCGGGTGATTTCACGAACGTTCACCGCGCGGTCGGCAGCGGCCACCCCAAGGGTCGGGCGACAGGTGATTTCGTATTGATGCTTGCCGTACTCGGGCAGGAACATTTCCGGCTCGACGCCACCGGCACGCAGGGCGCTGAGCAGCCAACCGCCAAACTCGGCACCCTGACGCTGGGCTTGCAGCGAAAACGCCAGGTGTTCAACTCCGCCGGTGTTCAAGTTGAATTCATGCTCGAACGCTGCATTGACCTGCAAGCCCAACTCGGCGCGATAACGTTCTACCTCGTTGCGCAACACCGTTCGCGGGCAGGCACCCCACGGGCGGCCATCGGTTTCGCGGATGTCGCTGTGAATAAAATCCAGCGCCGGCGCGTTGGCATCCGGGCCGTTACTGACCGTCACTCGGCTGACCGGATCGGGCATCAGCCGCAAATCTCCATAAGCGCCCCACGGGTTGGCGTAGGCGATGATGTCTTGCGGGGTCAGCGCGCTGTTGGCCGGCACCCAGCCACAACCCGTCTTTTGATAGTGCTCGAGTTCGTCCGTGGGAAAGGAGCGCCCGCGTGTCACACCGATCAGGTCGGTGGTGACGAGGGTGGTCATGGGCAGTGGCAACAGGCGCTCGCTCATGGCTGCATCTCCTGCAACCGGCCGAGCACAGTCTGGGTGTCGGTGATCCAGCAGTAACCCTTGATTGCATTCAGGCAGGCCTGATGCCGCGCGGGTGTGTAAGTCGCGCAGGCATCTTCCACCAGCGTCACCAGATAACCGCGGTCCGCGGCATCACGCACGGCCATGTCCACGCACTGGTCGGTGACGATGCCGGCGATGATCAGGTGCCGCGTCCCGAGGTTGCGCAGCACGTAGTCGATGTTGGTGGAGTTGAAGACTCCGGACGAGGTCTTGGGCAGCACGATTTCGTTTTCTGCCGGGGTCAGGTCGTCGATGATCCGCGCTTGCGGGCTACCCTTGGGCAAGTGCATGTCCGAGAGTTTGTGGTCCAGCGAGCGGTCGCGGCCATCGGCGGTGAGGCTTTCGATGATCGTGTGCAGTACGTTTTGCCGGGCGCTGCGAAAGGCGCTGAGCAACCGGCGTTGATTGGGCACCACCTGCATGTGGGTGCGGGTCAGGAAGTACTCGGCGTCCGGTCCGTTGAGGTGCGGGTCAAACTGCGGTTCAAGCCAGGCGCGTTGCATGTCCACCAGCAACAGCGCGGTGTGATCGGTGACGAATGGCAAATCCCGAGGCGAGTGGTGGGGGAGCGTGAACATCCTTATTTATCCTCCAGCAGGTGGGTGTCGAAGTCGGTCCGCAGGGCGTCGATGCCCTCCAGGCGATCGGCCAGATCCGGACTGCGCAGGGTCAGGCAGGCAATCAGCGCCTCGACCTGGGCCAGCGCCGGAACCATGGAGTCGAAGGCCGACACCGATTCCACCGGCGCACTGATAATCAGGTCGGCCATTTCCCGCAACGGTGAAGCATAGATGTCGGTGAACAACACCACGCGTGCATATCGACTTTTCGCCGCATTGGCCACGCGCAGGGCTTGTGACTGGTAGCGGCGATAGTCGAACACCAGCACCACGTCCTGACGCTGCACGTCGAACAATCGGTCGGGCAGTTGCGCGTTGTCTTCCAGGGCGAAACAGCCCCGACGCAGCAGGCGCAAGTGGTTGAGCAAATAATTGGCGAGGAAGCTGCTGAAGCGCCCCCCGAAGCAATGCACCTGATGGCGGGTGTCGAGCAGCCATTCCACCAGAATCCGCACATCTTCGGGTTGGGTCAGCGCATGGGTGTCCACCAGCGCTCGATGGCTGTCTGCCAGATAATGGCTCCAGGCGTCGCCTTTCTGAAGATGAGCACGAGGTTGCAACAGGGCACTGGGGGAGCGGAGGCGGTGGTCCATGTCGCTGAGCAGGGCATCCTGGAAATCGGCATAACCGCTGAAACCCAGTTTTTTGACCAGTCGCACGATGGTGGGATCGCTGACACCGGCATGTTCGGCCAAACGTGACATCGGGCCCAGTCCGTTACGCGGGTACTGGTCCAGCAAGGCACGGATGACTTTGCGTTCCGACGGCGTAAGGTCCAGGCCGGGATCGGTGATCAGGTCTCTGAGAGAAGGCATCCGGGCTCCTGCTGGATGGATATGTCGGTTTCATTTCATAAATTGCTAAAACAGTATTTATGTAGCGGACTCAACATGTCTAGTGAATTTTTCCATGGTTTTTTAAAGCCCCAAAACAGGGCGAAAAGCCCGTGGGGCTTGGGCTACATGGATGTCGACTGAGGTTGTAGGCCATTGCCCATAGTGGTGTCGGATATCGCCGATTTTTTCAGGTGTATTAAGTTTTAGAACCTGTATGGCCGGATCAAACGAAACGCCCTGGATCGCGCTTCTTGCGGCACAATTGGGCAATTATTTTCGGCGTGACGCCGTTTCAATTTCCATCGACAGAGTGATCCTTCGTGCAGGCGACCCGTTTGACCCTGATGTGCCACGCTCGAACCTTCGCACAAAAATTGGCGTGTTTTCCTACGAATGAGCCCATAGAGATGGATTGGCAATCGGCAAAGGGATCGCGTCGTGCTCAGTTCAAGGGGACGCCGCGACTGATGTGTGGCCCTGAACTGCGAACCCGGCAAACCGCCGAGCTGTTCGGCAGCGACGTGGAGATTGTCGAGGCATTGAGGGATTGCGATTTCGGGAACTGGAAAGGCGCGCGGATTGACGATCTGCAAAAATCCGCAGCCCAAGCGCTGCAGATCTGGCTCGATGACCCAAGCTTGGCGCCCCACGGTGGCGAGTCGGTGGTGCAACTCGGTGAACGGGTGGCCGCTTGGCTGAAAACACTGGAGGCCAAACCAGGACACATCGTTGCCATCACCCATCCGTTTGTCATGCGCGCCGCGCTGACGCAGGTGCTGCAAGGCGCAGCGTTTAACCTGATCGACGTTGAACCGCTGTCGGCCATCGAATTGCGGTTCAACGGCCGCTGGCGCTTACGCTTGCTGGGCACGGACCCTGAGGAAACACGTTGATGAAAAAACTTCTGGTCATCGGCATCGGCGCCGGCAACCCCGACTACATCACGATGCAGGCCGTGAAGGCGCTGAACCTCGTCGACGTGTTTTTCCTCATGGACAAGGGCCAGAGCAAAGACAAACTGATCGACCTGCGCCGCGAGATCTGCGAGCGCTACATCACCGATCGCGACTACCGCTTCGTCGAAGCCCACAGCCCGGAGCGCGAGCGCGGTGATGTGGACTACAAGGCCAGCGTGGAAGAGCTGAATCTGGCCAAGCAGCAGACCTTCGAACGGTTGATCAGCGAGGAAATGACTGATGACCAGTGCGCCGGTTTTCTGGTGTGGGGTGATCCGGCGTTGTACGACAGCACGATCCGGATCTTGCAGGCGATTCTGGCGTCGGGCCGATGCGTCTTCGAATTTGAAGTGATCCCCGGTATCACCAGTGTTCAGGCGCTGGCGGCGCAGCATAAGGTGCCGCTGAACCGCATTGGCCGCTCGATTGAAATCACCACGGGTCGACGGCTGGCGGCGGGGCAGGTGAGCGATGCCGACAGTTTGGTGGTGATGCTGGATGCAGAAGATTCCTACTATCGGGTGGCGGATCAGGAGACAGAGATTTACTGGGGGGCCTACCTGGGGACGCCGGATGAAATTCTGATCAGCGGCAAGCTCAAGGATGTGGCGGATGAGATCGAGCGGGTGCGCAAGGCGGCCCGGTTGGCCAATGGGTGGATTATGGATACGTATCTGCTGCGCAAGCCTTGAGAGCAGCGGTGTTTGGGCTGACGCCTTCGCGAGCAAGTCGGATCGCCGCACCGCCGCTCCCACAGTTGACCGAGTTGTATTGACGGACGCGGTCTATGTGGGAGCGGGCTTGCTCGCGAAGAGGCCCTAAAGAACACCTCAAGAAATCGCTTTTACCTCCCGCCCAAACCGCTCCCGATACACCGACGGCGGCACGCCGACCACGCTGCGAAACGCCACCCGAAAACTCTCCACCGAGCGATAACCGCAGCGCTGGGCAATCTGGTCGGTGTTCTGGCTCGTACTCTCAAGCAGCTCTCGAGCCCGGCCCAGGCGCTCATGCTGCAACCACGCCTTGGGCGGCATACCGGTGGCTTCAGTGAAGCGGCGCAGAAACGTCCGTTCGCTCATGGCCGCCTCACTCGCCAGCTCACGCACCTCCAGCGGTTCGTGCAAACGCTCGCGTGCCCACTGCATGACGCGCGACAAATCGCTACGCGGCGTAGGACTGACCGGTGTCGGAATGAACTGCGCCTGACCGCCGGTGCGTTGCGGCGACATCACCAGCCGCCGCGCCACCGAGTTGGCCACTTGCGTACCGAAGTCCCGCGCCACCAAGTGCAGACAGGCATCGATACCGGCGGCGCTGCCGGCCGAGGTGATCAGCTGACCTGAATCGACATAGAGCACGTCCGGGTCCACCAGAATGTTCGGAAAACGCTCGGCCAACTCAGCGGTGTAGCGCCAGTGCGTGGTGGCGCCGCGACCGTCAAGCAAACCGGTGGCCGCCAGCACGAACACCCCCGAGCAGATCGACAGCAGCCGCGCACCCCGCGCATGGGCCTGGCGCAGGGCCGCGATCAATGCCTCAGGCACCGGGGCGCTGCGATCGCGCCAGCCGGGAATGATGATGGTCCGGGCGTCCTCGAGCAGTTCCATGCCGCCATCGGCCAATACCTGAATGCCGCCCATGGCGCGCATCGGGCCTTGATCAACGGCGGCGATCCGGTGCTCGTACCAGGGGAAGTCGAACTCTGGACGTGCCAGGCCAAAGATCTCCACAGCGATGCCGAATTCGAATGTACAAAGGCCGTCGTAGGCCAGAATCGCGACCAAGCCAGGGGTGGGCTGCATTTGGCGGAAAGTTCCCGGTGAGTGTCTTGTGCGCCACTGTAGCCGCAAGCGTCGGGCGGATAA
The DNA here is from genome assembly GCF_900187425.1 of Pseudomonas sp. Irchel s3h14. GTDB lineage: Bacteria > Pseudomonadota > Gammaproteobacteria > Pseudomonadales > Pseudomonadaceae > Aquipseudomonas. The sequence goes on along the minus strand of NZ_FYDJ01000016.1, from coordinate 43,243 downwards.
AGTCTTCTCACACCCACACAGACTTTGGAGTACAGCCCATGACCAGCCTGGTTCGCGAGATTCCCGCCGCCCCATCGGCCATCGCCCTGATGCATTTCAGCAACCGTCTGACCTTCGAAACCGACTGTTCCGACGTTCACGGCAGCCAACAGGCCGGCGAAGTGGATTTTGTCCTGGTGGACGTGCGCGGCCCGCTCGCGTTCGAGCGTGGCCATGTGCCGGGAGCGATCAATATTCCGGGGCGACTGCTGAGCGCTGAAGGTCTGGCGGCTTACCCGAAAACCAGCGTGTTCGTAGTGTATTGCGCCGGGCCCCACTGCAACGGCGCCAACAAGGCTGCTGTGAAACTGGCGGCGCTGGGTTACCCGGTCAAGGAAATGATCGGCGGGGTGACCGGGTGGCTGGATGAAGGGTTTGAGTTGAGTGTGAGGGTGCAACAGTCAGTGAGTGCCGTGATCGGTTGTGAGTGCTGATCGGGCCGAGACCTGCGCTGACCACCAACCATCCAGCGTCGCCTGCAACCACTCGAACACGGTTGCGTAGGCGGCGCTGTTCTGTTGACCCCGAGGCAGCGGTGATTCGTCGCCAAAGTGTTCATTGAGCGTGGCCACCGATTCAGCCGTCCACTCGGGATGAAACTGCAAACCCACCCGCGTCGGCCCGACGCAATACATCTGCTGCTCGCACTGATCACTGCTGGCCAGCAACTGCGCGTTTTGCGGCAGGTCGATGGCGTCCTCGTGCCATTCCAGCACCTGCAACGTCTGGCCATCGACAAAGGTCACGGGCGTCCATCCGGTTTCCGTACGATCCATCCGCCGCACATTCCCGCCCAGACTCAACGCCAGCAACTGCGCCCCCAGACAAATCGCAAACACCGCCGCGCCTTGATCCAGGCTGCCCGCCAACCACTGACGTTCGGCTTCCAGCCAGGCCGGCCCGCCGTTGGACTCATAAGGCCCGCCCAACAGAATCACGGGTGCTGCACTCACTGGCGGCAACTGGCCGAGGTCGGCGCGAAACACGTCCAGGGTCAAACCTCGGGACGCAGCCCACGTGGCAATGGCGCCGGGACCTTCGGCGGGGTGGTGCTGGATCAGGTTCAACGTGGGCATAAGGGCTCTCTTGTAGTTTTTGCTTGTAGGTTTTGTCTGAAAAAAGGGCTTGTCCTACAGTCTTTGCACCGGCTTGGCGCACGCTTCAAGGGACTTGAATCCGTCGGCCACTTTTCTATAACTATTTGTCGCTTAAATACAATTGACCCTCCGTGAGCCGCTCTAGACTGCCGGCCACTTCGGTCTTCACCTACCGAAAGCTGCCAATAAAAGCCTCCGCACACAGGAGTTATAAATGAAGAAGCTAGTGATGTTCGGTGCCCTGGCACTGTCGATGTTGTCCCTGACGGCTGTGGCCGAAGACGCCAAGCCGATCCGCCTCGGTATCGAAGCCGGTTACCCGCCATTCTCGATGAAAACCCCTGACGGCAAACTCACCGGTTTCGACGTGGACATTGGCGACGCGCTGTGCGAGCAGATGAAAGTGAAGTGCACCTGGGTCGAGCAAGAGTTCGACGGCCTGATCCCAGCGCTGAAGGTCAAGAAAATCGACGCGATCCTGTCGTCTATGACCATCACCGACGATCGTAAAAAGAACGTCGATTTCACCATCAAGTACTACCACACCCCGGCGCGCTTCGTGATGAAGGCAGGCTCCGACATCAAGGACCCGCTGACCGAACTCAAAGGCAAGAAAGTCGGTGTGCTGCGTGCCAGTACCCACGACCGCTTCGCCACTGAAGTGCTGGTGCCGGCCGGTATCAATCTGGTTCGCTACGGTTCCCAGCAGGAAGCCAACCTGGACATGGTCGCCGGTCGTCTGGACGCGATGCTGGCCGACTCGGTCAACCTGGACGACGGTTTCCTGAAAACCGACGCCGGTAAAGGTTTCGCTTTTGTAGGCCCGACCTTCGAAGACGCCAAGTACTTCGGCGGCGGCGCCGGTATCGCTGTGCGCAAGGGTGATACCGCCCTGGCAGAGAAATTCAACACCGCCATCACCGAAATCCGCGCCAACGGCAAGTACAAGCAAGTGCAAGACAAGTACTTCGACTTTGACGTTTACGGCCAGTAATCACGCCGTTCAAAAAAGTGGCAACCGTTGACGCGGTTGCCACTTTTTTTATGCCTTGATGATTTATTCTGCGCAGCACGCGAACACAGGAGCACCCCATGCAACGCATCGACCATTCACTGCCCTGGAGCCACTTGGGCACCGAACGCACCCTCAGCGTGTTTCGTTATGGCGCGGGCACTCGCAAGGTCTACATCCAGGCCAGCCTGCACGCCGATGAACTGCCGGGCATGCGCACGGCGTGGGAGCTGAAGAAGCGTCTGGCCGAACTTGAAACCCAGGGTCAGTTGCAGGGCGTGATCGAACTGGTCCCGGTGGCCAATCCCATCGGCCTCGATCAACACCTGCAAGGCAGCCACATGGGTCGCTTCGAGCTGGGCAGCGGCAAGAACTTCAACCGCTCCTTCGTCGAACTCAGCGCACCGGTGGCCGAGTTGGTTGGTGATCGCTTGGGCAGTGACGCGGCTGCCAACATCGCGCTGATTCGCCAGACCATGGGACAGGTACTCGACGGCCTGCCGGCATCGACCTCGCAGCTTGAAGCCATGCACCGTTTGCTTCTGCGCCACGCCTGTGAGGCCGATATCACCCTCGACCTGCATTGTGATTTCGACGCGGCGATTCATCTGTATGCCTTGCCGCAACACTGGCCGCAGTGGCAATCCCTGGCGGCGCGTTTGAAGGCTGGGGTGGCGTTGCTCTGTGAAGACTCCGGCGGCAGCTCATTTGATGAGTCGTGTTCAACGCCGTGGTTGCGCCTGGCCAGGGCTTTCCCTGAGGCCGCGATCCCGCCGGCCAACCTGGCGACGACGCTGGAGCTGGGCAGCATGGGTGATACACGAGTCGATCAGGCTCAAGCCAATTGCGAGGCGATTCTCGGCTTCCTCGCCGAGCAGGGTTTCATCAAAGGCACTTGGCCCGCGGCACCGAGCGAATGCTGCGAAGGCATGCCGTTCGAAGGCACTCAATGCCTGTTCGCGCCGCATCACGGGGTCGTCAGTTTCCTGCGCGATTCGGGTGAATGGGTGGAGAAGGGCGATGCGCTGTTTGAAGTGGTCGACCCGCTGAATGATCGAGTTACCACGGTTTGCGCCGGGACCAGTGGCGTGTTGTTTGCCATCGATCGTGGGCGCTACACCCAGCCGGGCACCTGGCAGGCGAAGGTCGCGGGGCGCGAGCCGATTCGGGTTGGGAAACTGATTAACGACTAAGGGGCTTTTTCACCGATCGTTCCCACGCTCTGCGTGGGAATGCAGCCCGAGACGCTCCGCGTCCCAGAAGCCGAACGCGGAGCGTCCGTTGAGGCATTCCCACGCAGAGCGTGGGAACGATCAAGCTGTCTCTCATAGTGTTAGGCTCTGCCCCGAATCCTGCACTTGTGAAGGAAGGTTTATGTTGAAGTTTCTCGCTCTGCTGACACTCTTGGCGTCCGCCGCCGTCCACGCTGAAACTCCGCTGCAAACCGATCTGCCGCTCAAGTACCTGGAGCAGGCCAGCCCCGAATCGCGCAATCAGCCCCTGGTGATTTTCCTCCACGGTTACGGCAGTAACGAGGAGGACTTGTTCGACATCAAGGATGAGTTGCCCGCGCCCTACAACTACCTGTCGGTGCGGGCACCGATGGTGATAGAGGAGGGCCGTTATCAGTGGTTCCGCCAGAAAGGTGATGGCGCCTACGACGGTGAGACGGATGATCTGAAGACCAGCGGCGCCGTATTGCTGGATTTTGTCGCACAGGCGGCGAAGAAGTATCACACCGAACCCAACAAGGTATTCCTGGTGGGCTTCAGCCAGGGCGCGATGATGTCCTACGAGGTGGCCCTGCGTCACCCCGAGGCGGTGGGCGGGATCGCAGCGTTGAGCGGGCGGATTCTGCCGGTGCTCAAGTCCGGACTGAAACCGGATGAAAAACGCCAGAAGCTGGCGATTTTCATTGGTCATGGCACCGCGGACACACTCCTTCCCTACAATGACGGCACGGACGCCGACAGCCTGTTGCAGAGCCTGTCACTCAAGCCTGAGTTTCATGCCTACCCTGGCGTCGGTCACAGCATCAGTGCTGTCGAAATGCGGGACTTGAGCGCCTGGTTGCAGCGTCTCAATCCCTGACGCTTACTTGCCGGTGACGATTTGTTTGACCAGCGTCTCGTGGCCAGCATTGTCGCTGAGGCGGGAAATCACCTGAACGATCGCCATGCGCGTGTTGGACGCGGCCATCACTGTGGTGTCGAGGGTTTTGCCGCCGCCCTGGGTGGCGGTGCTGTCGATCTGCCGCAGCCCCAGTCCGGTGCCTTTCTGGGTCAGGCTTTTTTCGCTGAGCTTGGTGAAGTCCGGCAGCGCGGTGGCTTGTTGGGTGGCGAAGTCAGACGCCACGGAGTCGAGGAACTGACCGTCGTTGTCTTTGACGTTGACGCCGCCGGGGATGGTGTTTTCAGCGGCGATCACCACGGTTTTAGTTGTCTGATTGGTGTACATGGTGCCCGTTGCCCCGGCGGTGCCGGTGGCTGCGTCGCCAGCAGGCAACGGGTTGGCGACGAAGCCTTTAGGCAGGGTGAACGTGAACTTGCCGCCGAGCATCGAGACTTTCTGTGCTGGCGCGGTATCGCTGGCAGTGGCCTTGGCAGCCTGCGCATTCAGCGCTCCCAGACTGGCAACCGCCGTCAACAACAGGACAGCGGCTTTTTTACTCAACAATGACATTCAGAACTCCAGGGGATGGTCGGTCTCGCGGTGGGGGGCGATCATCCCATGGAGGTTGCGGCGCATTCCAGCGCAGTCTAACGGACGGTCACGTTCCTTTGGCCAGCGCAATTACCTATGGCTACTTCTGGGCCAGCTCCAACCAACCACTGTTGGGTGGAGCTGGTGCCACAGTTCAGCCCGTGCTTCGGCGCCGCCACTCAACCAGCATGGCGCTTAGTGCGCTTGGCTTCGAGAAGGGATCGCATATCAGCCATTACCTGATCGTGCGGGATATTCGGGCGTGGATCATCGAGCGACGCCTGCACTTTGGCACGGAACCAACGGTCGTAGCTGGCGGCCAGCTCTTCGGTTTTAAACTCTGAAACGATGGGGGAAAGTTCGGCGTTCATAGTGCCCCTCCGGGATCAATACCTAGCAATCTCATCGGTATGTGGCTCGTTGTCGTGGGTATCAAGATGAAGTGCACCCCTGCCAAGTACCACGTGGCGCCATCTCTCTACCTGATGGGCGCCACCACACTAAACCTCTCGCTTGCGACAGCCAACCCCTAAAAAATGTCGGACGCCTCCTCAATTTTTTGAACGCCTTCATGCGTTTAATGGACGCGTTTAAAGACACCCGCTGTTACGTCCTAACGGCTACAACGCCTTGCGTCGTTGCCTACGCGTACGCCAGAATCCGCTGGCTTGTGCGCTTTGACCCCGGCCTCTATCGTTTACCTGCCACTGCTCATCAGTGGTCGGGTTTAGTCGCCCGGTGGTTATCGGTAAGGTGCATAAGCGCCATTCAGTCAGGTCGTTCTATGCCTGTACTTGATGGTGGTTGTGCGCAGGGCGCCCTTGGGCGCGCCGGGCTTGCTGATTCCACCGGTCGACTAACCTGCGTACAGCCGCCACCCTCTTTTAGTCGAGAGCGGTAGCGGCCCCAACTCTGGAAATCAGATCTATGTTCAAAGTAACGCCGAATCCCCCGAATACCCGTCCGGTACCCTACGACGTCTTTCGTGATCTTGACCCCAAGAAAATGACAGAGGCGGCCGACCGCGCACTCAGCTTCTACCTCGACCCCGGGGCGTCGAAAACGCAGATACCGCCCCGCAAGCCCAGCGCCATTTTCACCATCGACGCAGCGGTGGATGACGAAACGTTGCTCGTCGAGGCCTGCGAATCGTTGGCATCAGCCAGCGCCATGGTCAACGATCTCACCGACATAACGGACGGCCCACGACGCCAAACGATGCTGGTGCTACAACGGGTCATTATGTTGGGTGAGTTAGCGGTCAATCGATTACTGGACAACCACAAGCCTGGGTAGTCGCCAGGCGGGTAGCGAGGGCGCTTGCGCCCTCGCTGTTTCGCAGCATTCACGCGGCTCGTGGCCACGCTGGAAGGTCCGTTCAGACCCCACGTCGCACCGGATAGCTCTTGATCACATCCAGAAACTCAATGCGACGTTCGCTGACCAGCAACTGCGGGAGCAGTTGTTCATACGCTTGTCGATACGGCTTGCTCAGGTGACGCGTGATGAAGTCGTCCTTGCTGCAGTTCCAGGTTTCGTAAAGCACCAAGGTGTTCGGGTCGTCCTGGAGTTGGTGGACCCAGGTGTTGACGAAGTCCGGCTCGGCCGACATCTGGTGCACCACGTCCAGCAGCCGTTCTTTCATTTCGGCGAAACGTTCCGGTTTGGCCGGCAGGTAAACGATAAACGCGACTTGATCACTCATTTCATCACCTTCGAATGCTGTGAATGGGTTACTGCGCCTGGTTTTGCGGAAAGAGGTTGCGACGGGTTTCTTCGTCGAACTCGGCCTTCAACACCAGTTTCTCTTTAATACAGTGGGCACGTTGGGCGGCCGGACGGGCGCTGATTTCATCGAACAGGCGCTTGACGTTCGGGTACGCCGCCAAGCCGTTCTCGCCGAGGATGTACGGCGCGTAATTGGCCCAACCCCAGAGCGCCATGTCGGCGATGCTGTAGGTGTCGCCGGCCAGGTACTGATGGTCGGCCAGACGCTGATCGAGCACGCGATAGTGGCGTTCGACTTCCTTGAGGTAGCGGTTTTTCGCGTAAGGCAGGTCTTCCGGCGCGTGGTGCAGGAAATGCACCGCCTGGCCGGAAAATGGTGACAGCCCTGTCGCGATGAACATCAGCCAGGACAGTAGCTCGGCCTGACCTGCGACGGAGGTCGGCAGGAAGCGCTGATGTTTTTGCGCCAGGTGCAGCAGGATTGCCTGGGAGTCGAAGACGGTTGCGTCGCCATCGACCAGGGCTGGCACCTTGGCGTTCGGGTTGATTGCCAAAAAGGCCGGCAGGTGTTGCTCACCCTTGAAGGTGTCGACGCCGATCAATTCGTAGGGCGTTTGCAGTTCTTCAAGCAGCAGGGCGACTTTCATCGGGTTGGGCGAAGGGTGGAAAAAGAACTTCATGGTGTAGGCCTCAGTCAGTGGTTGGTTTTGAACTGAGGCTGATGTTGAAGTAAACCTGTTCGAATGACGTGCGAGCTATTTGCTTTACTCGTTCGAAACTATCGAACGTGTTATCGGCTCAGCGCGATGAGCGGGCGACATCCTGGCCCGATGACATCAAGGAGCTTAGCGTTTGATCGCCGTACGTCCTGCATCCGGCACCGGGCTCGCCGGCTTGGCCAACAAGCGCTTGGTCACCCCGAGCATACCCACTGACACCGCGACGCCCAGGGCAAACGCGGTCAGACCCATGCCTGGCAAGGCCAGCGCCAATACCAGGCAAAACGCGGCGAACGAATACATCCCGGTCGCGGTGGCCCGCAACAACGCGGCGGTAAACGCCGGTCCGCGGGTTTGCTGGGAGAACACCGCCATCACGCTGCCCAGCACCGGGAACACCGCGAGCAGGCCGCTCCAGCGTTCGCCAACGGTGCTGGCCAACAACGTGACCGCGAGGGTGAGCAGGGCGCCGGCAATCATGCGCAACAGCAATTTGTCGGACTTCGGCGCCGGGCCTGAAACAATCGGCTGTACCGAGGGAAACAGATACGGCGCCGCCAGCAGGGCGGTCGCGGCGGCGATCACCGAGAACACCAGGGACGGCGGAATCAACGACAGCACAACGGCCGCCGTGGCCCAGACCAACAGCGAAATCACCAGCGCCCACGGCCACTTCGCGCGTTGTGCAACCTGAGCGTAGGTCACGCAAAAGGCAATCATCGCGAACATTGCGGACAGTGCTGCCGTCGCCGATTGAGCGGCGAACACCTGGCCTTGTTCGATGGCGAGAAAAAACAGAATCGGTCCGACCACCACCGGCAACCCCGACAGCCAACCGGCGACACTGGGTCCCCAGCGTTTACCGGCCAGGGAAATCAGCAAGAGAAATCCTGGGATGACCAGCAGTTTGAGTATCAGCACGCACGCACCTCCGACCTGAGTGAGGCGGCAACGTTAGCATTGCGGGTGAGTGATTGCTCTATAGATGTCGTGATTTTGTATACAAAAATCAAGGTTTCAGATTCTGCAGTTTTTTTGCAGTGATCGTTCCCACGCTCTGCGTGGGAATGCCTCAATGGACGCTCCGCGTCCGCTTCGGCAGGGACGCGGAGCGTCCCGGGCTGCATTCCCACGCAGAGCGTGGGAACGATCAGTTCAGCGGGGTGAAAACGCCTCGACCACAAAGTCGATAAACACCCGGGTCTTGGCCGGCATTAACGTCCGGCTCGGGTAGTACAGCGAAATAGGCCCCGCGTCAGCGTGCCAGTCGGGCAGCAGGCGCACCAGTTCGCCACGCTGGATATTCGCCAGCACATCCGGCAACACCAGCAGCGTCACGCCCAGGCCGAGTATCGCTGCTTCGCGCATGGCGGCCGGGTCATTGAGCACAATGTTTTCATTCAGATTGGCCGGTGCTTCGTTGCCCGCGCCATCTTGCATCAGCCATTGGCGAATCCGCCCGGTGCGGGTGCCGCGCATCACAATGCCGGTGTGTCCGGACAGGTCTGTCGGACTGTCGGGCAGGCTGCGTTCTGCGAGGTAGGCGGGAGAGGCGACCGCCACCACATCCGCCGCCGCCAACGTCCGCGACACCACCCCGGGCGTCAACTTGAAGCCGCCGCCAATGGCCGCGTCATACCCTTCGGCAATCAAATCCACAGGGCGGTTTTCGAAGTGCCATTCCGGGCGAATCAATGGGTAGCGTGCCAGGAACGCCGGCAGCAGCGGCAAGACATGACCGATGCCAAACGTCGGCGCCAGACTGACCTTGAGCACGCCCGCCGGCTCGCCTTGGTCGCTGCTTACCGTGCTGATCGCTGTCTGCAACGCTTCCAGATTGCCGCCGATACTCGTCAGAAAGCGTTCCCCGGCTTCGGTCAGGGACAGCTTGCGGGTCGAGCGCTGGAACAGCCGCACGCCGATGTTGCGTTCGAGCATCGCTACGTTGCGGCTGACAGCCGCAGGGGTCAGCGCGAGCACCCGCGCGGCGGCGGAAAAACTGCCGGTTTCGGCACTGCGGACAAAAGATTCGAGGTTGGCGAGGGTTTCCATGGCAGGCACCTGCTAGTCATGCTTGAAGATCATTCAAGGCATTACCCGCTAATCAAGTGCTAATGGCAAGCGCAGTATTCACTCCAACGACAACCTTCGGAGTGAACAACCATGAGCACCATCGGAATCATCGGCGCCGGCGCAATCGGCGCAGCTTTTGCCAGAGCACTGTCGCGTCAAGGCATTGAGGTGGTTATCGCCAACAGCCGTGGTCCGCAAAGCCTGGCCTCGCTGGTGGCAGAACTTGGGCCAACGGCGCGTGCCGGAACCCGCGAGGAGGCCGCCGCACAAGCTATCGTGCTGGTTGCGGTCAACTGGTCGAAGTTGCCGACCGCGCTTGCCGGTCTGCCGGATTTTGGCGGACGGATTGTCATCGATGCCAACAACTCAATCGAGGCGCCGTCGTTCAAGGCGGTGGATTTGCAGGGGCGGACGTCCAGTGAAGTGTTTGCTGAGTGGGTGCCCGGTGCGCGGGTGGTGAAGGCGTTCAATCACCTTCAGGCGCGGTTTCTGGAAAGCGATCCGGCGGCGGAGGGCGGACAGCGGGTGCTGTTTCTCTCGGGTGATGATGCCGATGCGAAAGCTCAAGTGGCGGCGCTGATCGAACAGCTGGGTTTCTTCGGGATTGATCTTGGGGAATTGAGCATCGGGGCGCGGCTGGTGCAGTTTCCAGGAGGTCCGCTGCCGGTGCTGAATCTGGTGAAATTTGCCTGACGAACAGACAAAAAGAACCCGGTGCGACGTGAGTCGCACCGGGTGTTTTGCCAGACAGCGAACGGATATTCGTGGGTCCCCGCGCCGTCTGTTGAACGCTGTTTGATGTAGATCGTTCCCACGCTCTGCGTGGGAATGCCTCAACGGACGCTCTGCGTCCGCTTTGGGACGCGGAGCGTCCCGGGCTGCATTCCCACGCGGAGCGTGGGAACGATCATGTAAGGCTTATGCCCGTTCGATCGCCAGTGCCACGCCCTGACCACCACCGATGCACAGGGTGGCGAGGCCTTTCTTGGCGTCACGCTTGATCATTTCGTGCAGCAAGGTCACCAGCACCCGGCAACCCGACGCACCGATCGGGTGGCCCAGGGCGATAGCGCCGCCGTTGACGTTGACCTTGTTCAGGTCCCATTCCAGGTCCTTGGCCACCGCCAGAGATTGCGCAGCGAAGGCTTCGTTGGCTTCGATCAGGTCCAGTTGGTCGATGGACCAGCCGGCCTTGTCCAGGCAACGACGAGTTGCGCTGACCGGGCCGATACCCATGATCGCCGGGTCGACGCCCGCATTGGCGTAAGCCGCGATTTTCGCCAGCACGGGCAGGCCGAGGGCCTTGGCTTTTTCCGCGCTCATCAGGATTACGGCGGCGGCACCATCGTTCAGGGACGAGGCGTTACCGGCAGTCACCGAACCGTCCTTTTTGAAGGCAGGTTTCAGTTTGCCCAGGGAGTCGGCGGTGGTACCTGCTCGAGGTTGTTCGTCAACCTGGAAAGCAACCGGATCGCCTTTGCGCTGAGGAATCAGGATCGGCGTGATCTCATCGGCAAAACGCCCGGCTTCGATGGCGGCCGTGGCTTTCTGTTGCGAGGCCGCGGCGAAGGCGTCTTGTTGCTCGCGAGTCAGGCTGTATTTTTCAGCCAGGTTCTCGGCGGTGATGCCCATGTGGTAATCGTTGAACGCATCCCACAGGCCGTCGCTGATCATGGTGTCGACGATTTGCGCGTTACCCATGCGCAGACCGGTGCGAGCGCCCGGCATGACGTAATTGGACAGGCTCATGTTTTCCTGGCCGCCGGCAATGATCACGTCGGCATCGCCGCAGCGAATCGCCTGAGTGGCCAGATGCAGCGCTTTGAGGCCCGAGCCGCAGACCTTGTTCAGGGTCATCGCAGGCACGGTGAAGGGCAGGCCGGCCTTGATCGCGGACTGGCGCGCAGGGTTCTGCCCGGCGCCGGCGGTCAACACCTGGCCCATGATCACTTCATCGACTTCAGCAACGTCCAGACCGGTTTGCGCCAGCAGCTGACGGATCACCGCAGCACCGAGGTCAACTGCGGACACGTTGGCCAGGGCACCCTGGAAACTGCCGATGGCGGTGCGGGTGGCGGCGACAATGACGACTTCTTGCATGGAATGATTCCTCACTGGGCAGCGAACTGCATTTCCGGAACGTGATCCGGCACGATCAGTTTACCGGCGGTCTTGGCGACAATCTCCTCGACGCTGACGCCCGGTGCGCGTTCCTTGAGAATGAACGCGCCGTTTTCGATTTCCAGGTACGCCAGGTCGGTCAGCACGCGCTTGATGCACCCGGCGCCGGTCAGCGGCAGGCTGCATTTGGACAACAGCTTGGACTCACCGTCCTTGGACGCGTGGGTCATGATAACGATGATGTTGTCTGCGCCGGCCACCAGGTCCATTGCGCCGCCCATGCCCTTGACCAGTTTGCCGGGGATCATCCACGAGGCGATGTTGCCTTGCACGTCTACTTCAAAGGCGCCCAGCACGGTCAGGTCGACATGACCACCGCGGATCATCGCGAAGGACTCGGCCGAGGAAAAGATCGACGCGCCGATACGCGCGGTCACCGTTTGTTTGCCGGCGTTGATCATGTCGGCATCGATGGTTTCTTCAGTAGGAAAGGGGCCCATGCCCAGCAGGCCGTTTTCCGACTGCAGCATGACTTCCATGCCTTCAGGGATGTAGTTGGCGACCAGGGTCGGGATGCCGATGCCCAGGTTTACATAGAAGCCGTCCTGCATTTCGCGGGCGACGCGTTGAGCCATTTGTTCGCGGGAAAGTGCCATTGTTGTTATTCCTTCATTCGGTCCGGGGGCAGGGGATCACTTACGCACGGTGCGCTGTTCGATGCGCTTCTCGAACGTGCCGCAAATGACTCGGTCGACGTAGATGCCAGGGGTGTGGATCTGCGACGGGTCCAGCTCGCCGGGTTCGACGATTTCTTCGACTTCGACCACGGTGATCTTGCCGGCAGTGGCGGCCAGCGGGTTGAAGTTCTGGGCGGTGTGGCGGTAGATGACGTTGCCGAAATGGTCGGCTTTCCAGCCTTTGACGATGGCGAAGTCACCGGTGATGGATTCTTCCATCAGGTACTGGCGGCCATGGAATTCGCGGACTTCCTTGCCGTCGGCAACTGGAGTGCCGACGCCGGTGGCGGTGAAGAAAGCGGGAATGCCGGCGCCGCCTGCGCGCATTTTTTCGGCGAGGGTGCCTTGGGGGGTCAGGACCACTTCGATAGCGCCGCTGAGCAGTTGCTCCTCGAACATTTTGTTCTCGCCGACGTAGGACGCCACCACCTTGCGGATCTGCCGGTCTTCCAGCAGCACGCCGAGGCCGAAACCGTCGACGCCGCAGTTGTTGGAAACCACGGTGAGGTCACGTGTGCCTTTGCGCTTGATCTCGGCGATGAGGTTTTCCGGGATCCCGCACAGACCGAAGCCGCCGGCGATCACGGTCATGCCGTCTTCAAGACCTGCAAGGGCTTCCTCGTAGGAACTCACGCGCTTGTCGAAACCTGCCATATGCACCTCTTTTATTCTTTGTGGGCGGCTGGCTAGCCGTATGGGGATGGAGTGTCTCGCCGTAGTATTCATTTGTTAAGTTGATTTTTAAGGTTGATTGATAGATAAAACTCACCAATCGATCATCCGTACTACGTTGGAGCCAGTGCTCATGACAGTCAAGCAGATCAGGGCATTTTTGGCCGTGGCCCAGAGTTTGAGTTTTGCCGTGGCCTGCGAGCGGTTGCACCTGTCGCAATCGGCCTTGAGCCTGACCATCAAGGCGCTGGAGGAGGGGCTGGGCGGGCGCCTGTTCACCCGCAACACGCGCAATGTCGCGCTGACGGCGGAGGGAGAATCGCTGGTGCCACTGGCGCGTCGTCTGATTGCCGACTGGGACAATGCCGAGGATGAGTTGCGGCAACGATTCACCCTTCAGCGCGGTCGCGTCACACTGGCGGCGATGCCCTCATTTGCCGGCAACCTGCTGCCGCCGATCCTGAAAACCTTCCGCGCGCGCTATCCCAAGGTCAACGTCACAGTGAATGACGTGATCAACGAGCAGGTGCTGGAGATGGTGCGTGACCGGCAGGTTGAGCTGGGGGTGGCGTTTGAACCGAATCAGAGTTCGTCGCTGGCATTCACGCCGTTGTACATGGATCGTTTCGTTGCCGTGGTGCCGAAGGATTCACCTTTTGCCGAACGGGAAGACATCGATTGGCAGACCTTGCTCAAGGAACCGTTCATCACTTTGCAGCGTCCGTCGACGGTTCGGGTGATGCTCGAAGAGCACTTGCAGGCGCGCGGGATGAAATTGCCGGTGGAGTTTGAAAGCCATCAGTTGGCGACGGTTGGGCGGATGGTGGCGAGCGGGTTGGGGGTGAGTGCGGTGCCGGCGTTGTGTGTCGGGCAGATGCTGGAACTGGGTGCGCGGTGCATTACCTTGCGCGATCCGGTGGTGGAGCGGGCGATTGGGGTGCTGACCAAGCCGGGTGTGGAACTGTCGGCGGCGGCGCAGGCGTTGTTCGATATTCTTAAAGCCGAAAACCTCGGCCAACGCCCCCATTGATCGTTCCCACGCGGAGCGTGGGAACGATCAGAGTGAGAGACGTTGCGTCAGTAGGGGTAAAAGCTGCTCGCACGAAGCCTCAATCTTGAGATCAAGAAGGTCATCCGCCCGAGTCTTCCCCAAATTAATCGCAATCAGCGGCTTCCCCTGATCCGCCACCACCCGGCACAACCGAAACGCCGAATACGCCATCAACGAAGACCCGACCACCAACAACCCCGCAGCCTTTTCGACCGCCGCCATTGCCTTGGCCGCCGTCGCCTGCGCCACGTTCTCGCCAAAAAACACCACATCCGGCTTCATCCGTTCACCCGCGCAATGCGGGCAATGCGGCACCTGAAACCGCGCCTCAAACGCTGCATCCAGCAGCGTGTCGCCGTCTGGGGCTTGCACCGCATCCACGCCGGCCAGATACGGATTCTGCGCTTCCATCAATTGCTGGATCGAATCCCGTTCGCTGCGCTTGCCGCAATCCAGGCACAACACCCGGTGCAGGCTGCCGTGAAGTTCGATGACGTCATGGCTGCCGGCCTGATCGTGCAGGGTGTCGACGTTTTGAGTGATCAGGCCGCTGATCTGCTGCGAACTTTGCAAACTGGCCAAGGCCTCGTGGGCCACGTTCGGCTGGGCTTGGCGCACCCGCGGCCAACCGAGCATCGCCCGCGCCCAATAGCGCCGCCGGGATTCGGGCGCGGAGAGAAACTCCTGATACATCATCGGTTGCCGGCCACGCCGCACGCCCTGGTTGTCGCGGTAATCCGGAATGCCCGACGGGGTGCTGATGCCGGCGCCGGTCAGGACCACAAACGGCTGGTCAGCCATTAACTGCTGAAGGCGGTCGAGTTGTTCGCGGATGAGGCTGTCGAGCATTTCAACACTCCGGTGGATCATGAGTGTTTGCAGGGTAGCATTGGCCGACCACCCTGTAGGAGCACAGCTTGCTGGCGATGGCGATTTCAAATACGCCATCGCCAGCAAGCTGTGCTCCTACAGGGATCGGGTTTATTTACGCGCCTCCAGAATCAGGTTGAACGGTGTTTCCGTGGCCCGCCGGAACGTCTTGAACCCCGCCTCGGTGAACACCTTGCGCAGCCGCGCCTCACCAGCCTGGGCGCCGAGGCCGAGGCCGACCTCCTGGGACAGCGAGTTCGGGGTGCAGATGAAGGTCGAGGCGGCGTAGAACAAGCGGCCAACCGGGTTGACGTTGTCGTCGAGCGAGTCATTGGCGAACGGCTCTACCAGCAGCACCGTGCCGTCCGGTTTCAGTGCGTCATAAGCGTGCCGCGCCGCGCCCACCGGGTCGCCCATGTCGTGCAGGCAGTCGAAGTAGCAGACCAGATCATAGTCATCGCCGGGGAAGCTTTTTGCCGTGCCCTGGAAGAATCGCGCACGCCCGGCCACGCCACCTTCTTCGGCGCGCTGGGTGGCGACGGTGACGGAGGGCGCGTGGTAGTCGAAACCGACGAACCGCGAATCGGGGAACGACTGAGCCATGATCACGGTGGATGCGCCGTGGCCGCAGCCGATATCCGCCACTTTGGCGCCAGCCTCCAGTTTGGCGACCACGCCTTCGAGCGCCGGTAGCCATTCGGCGACCAGATGCGCTTTATAACCTGGCCGGAAGAACCGCTCTGTGCCGCTGAACATGCACGGATGGTGATCGCCCCAGGCGAGGGCACCGTCGCCGCGCATGGCGCTGACCAGTTTGTCCTTGTCATGGAAAAACGATGCGACCACCCCGACGCCACCCGCGATATAGACCGGTGAGTCTTCGATCGCCAATGCCATGGCCTGCTCTTCGGGCAGCCAGAACTGGCCGTCGCGGTGTTCCATGTAACCGGAAGCGGCGTGGGCGCTGAGCCATTCGCGTATCAGGCGGGGGTTGCAGCCGGTTTTTTCAGCGAGGGCTTCAGGGGTGACTGGCTGACTGTCGGCCATGGCCCGGTACAGTCCGAGCTCTTCGCCGAGGATGACGTTGGCGAGCATCGCCGCGCCGCCCATGTCGTTCACCAGTTTGCCCATGAAATCATTGAGTCTGGCCTCGTCCATCACGTGTGCTCCTTCAGCAGGATCACAGTCCAGAGGCCTTGTTTTTCGAGGCGTTCACCTCTGGACGGTGGTCGTGGGAATGAACAGGACGATAAGCACGCCCTGCGTGCACTAAGTTTAGTCCGGGGGCCGTGCAGCGCTGCCTTGAGCGACGAAAGCCCCGGTGGCGGCAACGCTGACCCCTGTAGGAGCCGGGCTTGCCCGCGATGGCGGTGTGTCAGGCGACAAATATGTTGGATGCGCCGGCCTCATCGCGGGCAAGCCCAGCTCCTACAGGGACCGCATGTATTGCACTGTATCTAACAGGCTTCTCGATACAGATCCCTGCAACAGCAGGCTTTGCCGAACACAGGCGAGATACAAACCTGCGATGAACTGCGTAGGCCGTTTGGCACCCTATACACCGTGAAGGGGACAACAATGACCACGCTCCTGCCTGAAACCGACCTGAAATCTACACCCGTCAATCGCCTGCGCGTCGACCAATACACCAGCGGCATCATCGGCCCAAGCCAGCCGATGCTCGGGCCACTGGCCGACGGCGGCACCCTGATCACCGGCACACCACCGGGCTGCTGGGGGCCGATGATCACGCCGGCCTTCGAGGGTGGCCACGAAGTGACGCAACCGGTGGCCATTGCCGGTGCGGAAATCGGCGACGCGGTGGCGATCAAGATCAAAAGCATGCGCGTCACCTCGCTGGCCACTTCGTCCGGGGTGATGAGCTTCGTTGAAGGTCGCTACCACGGCGATCCGTTCGTCTCCAAATTCTGCGCCAAGTGCGGCACCGAACATCCGGCCAGCCATGTCGAAGGCATCGGCGAGGACGCGATTCGCTGTAACAACTGTGGCGCCGAAGTCAGCGCGTTTCGTTTCAGCCACGGCTACGTGATCGTGTTCGATGCGCAGAACCAGGTCAGCCTGACCGTGAATCAGGACGTCGCCAATCAACTGGCCGGTAACGCAGCCGAGATGTCGGCGCTGCCGGAATTCGCCGCGCAACATTCGATCCTGTCCCTGGCGCGCGCCGACATCCCCGGCGTGGCGGCGCACATGCGGCCGTTCCTCGGCAACATCGGCACCACGCCGTCGCGTGATTTGCCCGACTCCCATAACTGCTCCGATTTCGGCCAATACCTGATCGGCGCGCCGCACCGTTTCGGCATGACCCGCGAAGAACTGCACGCGGCCAAGACTGACGGTCACATGGACACCAACTCGATCCGCGAGGGCTGCGTGTTGATCTGCCCGGTCAAGGTGCCAGGCGCCGGCGTGTACATGGGCGACATGCACGCCCAGCAGGGCAACGGCGAGATCGCCGGGCATGCCACCGACTGCTCCGGGGAAACCGAAGTGGTGGTGGAAGTGGTGAAGAACCTGACGCTGGAAGGGCCGATCCTGCTGCAAAACCTTGACGACTTGCCGCCCATGGCCCGGCCGATGAATGCCGGGCAGCGGCAGAAAGTCCGCGAGCTGGGCGAGCGCTGGGGCCAGCACGAGATCGAGCAGAGCGGGCCGATCACCTTTATCGGCAGCGGCGAGAACCTCAACGTCGCCGTGGAGAACGGCTTGAAACGCGCCGCCTCGGTTACCGGTCTGCCGTACGACGAAGTACTCAACCGCGCGACCATCACCGGCTCGATCGACATCAGCCGCTTGCCGGGCACCGTCCGCGTAACGTTCCTGTGCCCGATGACCGTGCTGGATCGCATCGGTATTGGCCATCTGGTGCGCGAGAAGTACGACCTGGCTTAACGCGCAACGGCGGGTCTGTACCACAGTGTGTACGGACCCGCTGGTGATACAACCGCTGCGATTTTCTGCCAGGGCGGAACACAGACCCGATACACCCTTTCGGTTAACTGTGGTTCCGCACTGACAATCATTGAGATCGACATCATGCAAACTCCCACCCTCTCAGCGAAGGCGACCGTCGGGCTCGGTTTGCGTCGCGGTTTAATGAAAGACCTTCAAGCAGCCCGCGTGGGCGATTTCGATTTTCTGGAAGTCGCGCCGGAAAACTGGATCGGTATCGGCGGCGCTCATGGCCACGCGCTGCGTGCCTTGGCCGAGCGTTATCCGTTGTCCTGTCATGGCTTGTCCCTGTCATTGGGCGGTCTGGCCCCGCTGGACGTCGGGTTTCTGCAGGAAGTCCGGGTTTTCCTTGATTACTACAACGTGCCGCTGTACAGCGAGCACTTGAGCTACTGCAGCGATGACGGTCACCTTTACGACCTGCTGCCGCTGCCCTTTACCGGAGAAGCGGTGCATCACGTCGCCGCGCGAATTCGCCAGGCCCAGGACATTCTCGGTCGGCGCCTGGCGGTGGAAAACGTCTCCTACTACGCTGCGCCACAACAGGATATGGACGAGGTGACCTTCACCAACGCGGTGCTGCGCGAAGCCGATTGCGACCTGCTGCTGGACGTCAACAACGTCTACGTCAACTCGATCAATCACGGTTTCGATCCGCAGACCTTTCTGGCCGGCATCGATTCGGACCGGGTGGTGGCCATGCACGTGGCCGGGCATTTCGATGAGTCCGACACCTTGAAAATCGACACCCACGGTGCTTCGGTGAAACCGGTGGTCTGGTCGTTGCTGGCTGAGGCTTACGCTCGATTTGGCGCGCAGCCGACGCTGCTGGAACGGGATTTCAACTTTCCGGCATTTTCCGAACTGGTGGTCGAGTTGCAGACCATTCGCCGCCTGCAAACCGAGGGGGTGAACCGTGGATAAGCCGAGCCTGTTTCAGCAGCAAAACACCCTGGGCCTTTACCTGCGCGATCCCGATCATTGCGCGCCACCAGCCGGGATGGACGTGACTCGGGCGCAGGTTTACCGCGACCTGATTTTCGCGAACCTGTCGTCGTTGCTCAGCGGGACCTTTCCGGTGCTGATCAAGATTCTCGGTGATGAACACTGGCGTTCACTGGTACGGATTTTCCTGCGCGACTACCGCGCGCACACGCCGAAATTCGGCGAGATCGCCCAGGAGTTTGTCGAGTTCCTGGCCTCGGAACCGCAAGCGTTGAGCGAAGGGGCGTGGCCGCCGTTCATGGTGGAACTGGCGCATTACGAGTGGATCGAGATGGCGTTGCAGCAGTCCGAGGCCGAACCGTTGCCGCTGAGCGATGCCGGGTTGTTGCTGGACCGACCGTTGCAGGTTTCGCCGCTGGCCTGGCCGTTGGCGTATGCCTGGCCGGTGCAGTTGGTGGGGCCGGATTATCAACCGGAGACGTCGCCGGCTCAGCCGACATTGTTGCTGGTGCGCCGGGCTGAGGACTGGAGTGTGAAGTTTTCTGCACTGAGCCCGTTGGCCTGGCGGTTGTTGCAGCGGATTGAGGAATTTCCTCAACTGGATGGTCGTGAGCAACTGGAAGGATTGGCGGTGGAGGCGGGGATGGCTGGGTCGTCGGAGTTTATGGAAAGTGGGGCGGTGTTGTTGCGGCAGATGCATGAAGAAGGAGTGGTGGGCTTGGCATGATCGTTCCCACGCACAGCGTTTGATCGCTGATCGTTCCCACGCGGAGCGTGGGAACGATCAATCGGGAGGAATCAAACTCTGCCGGCAATCCAGCACCAACCGCGCCCCTCCAAGTTCACTGGTGCCCACCTCAAGCGTAAACCCATGCAAGCTCACAATCGCCGCAACGATCGACAGCCCCAACCCGAACCCGCTTTTCTGGTTGCCGCCGTCGGCACGATAGAAACGCTGGAACACCGCCTCTCGTTCGGCCATCGGAATGCCAGGACCCGAATCGAGCACTTCGATCCGGGTAAATTCCCCCTCATTGATCCCCCGCAAAATCACCTCGCCACCTGGCGGTGTGAACTTGATCGAGTTGCTCAGCAGGTTCGCCACCGCTTCGAATAGCAACGCGCGGTCGCCATTCAGTGGCGGCAAGACGTCAGGCAGTTGCAGCTTGAAAACCAGTTCGCCTTCTTCCGCCAGTGGCAGATAAAAGTCATGCAGTTCCTGCAACAACGGCACCGGATCCAGCTGCACAAAACCCGAACGCCGCTGACGATCTTCCAGCTCGGAAATCCGCAGCAACCCTCGAAAACGCGCCATCAAGGTGTCCGCTTCACCGAGCACTGAGTCCAGTTGCACCGCCAGCGTCGAACCCTCATCAGCCTGTTGCTGAATCCGGTACAGCTGCGCCCGCAGGCGCGTCAGCGGCGTGCGCAGGTCGTGGGCGATGTTGTCGCAGACGCCCTTGACCTCGTTCATCAAGCGTTCGATACGCTCGAGCATGGCGTTGACGATGGCGGCGAGCATGTCCAGCTCATCGCGGCGATTGGACAATGGCAGGCGACGGGTCAGGTCACCGGCGATGATGGCCTCGGCGCTGGCCTGGATCGCACGAATCCGCCGCAACGGACGCCGCCGCAACAGGTGCCAACCAGCGATGCCGGGCAAGATGGTCAGCGTCATACCCCAGAGCAATGCATGAAGAATGATCCGGGTGACGGCAAACAACGAACCGTTATCCCGCACCAGCACGAGCCAGCGACCGTCCTTGGTCTGGGTCGCTACCGCATCGCAGCTGTCGGCGGGCAGGCTTGGGTCGTCAGAGTCGGCGCAGTCGCCGAGCATGTGAATCTTGCCATCCAGCGGCAGGCCTTTGGGCATGTGACGCAGGGCACCGCTGAGGTAGCGGTGCTGAGCATCGAACAGGCCATAAGCGTCGATGCCGCGAATGTCGAAGGTCATGCTGACGGCGAGGGCGTCCGCCAATTGTTCGCCCTGAAAGTGCGAAAACAAATGCTGACGTTGCATCAGCGAGTGTTTGGCCAGGTTATCCAGGTAGGCGGAAACTTCGTAGTACATGACCCCCATGAGAATCCCGCTCCAGAGCACGAACAGCGAACTGTAGAGCGCCAGCAAACGGCTGCTGGATGAGCGCCAGCCGTTAGAGGGGTTCAGCAATGACATAACCCGAGCCTCGCACGGTCCGAATCAGTGGGACATTGCCTGGCGGGTCGATCTTTTTGCGCAGCCGGCCGATGTGCACGTCGATCAGGTTGGTGCCGGGGTCGAAGTGGTAACCCCAGACCTCTTCGAAAATCATCATCCGCGACAGAATCTGTCCGGTGTTGCGCATCAGGAATTCCAGCAGCTTGTACTCGGTGGGCAACAGCGTCAGCAGCTGACCGTCGCGGCTGGCTTCGTGGCTGATCAGGTTCAGCTCCAGATCCGCCACCCGCAACGTGGTGACCTGGGAGGTCACGGTGTTCTGCCGGCGCAGCAGGACTTCAACCCGGGCGGCCATTTCATCGGTGGCGAACGGTTTGGTCAGGTAATCGTCACCGCCCGCGCGCAAGCCGCGCACACGCTCATCGACGTCGGAGAGGGCGCTGATCATCAGAATCGGCGTGGCCACGCCCATGGTCCGCAACGTGGTGACAATCGCCAGACCATCAAGCTCCGGGAGCATGCGGTCGAGGGTGATCAGGTCGTAGTTGCCGCTGACTGCGCGCGCCAGACCTTCGCGGCCGTTGTCGACCCAATCCACGTCGAGGCCGTGGCTGCTCAGTTCGGCGACGATTTCCCGGGCGGTCACGGCGTCGTCTTCGATGGTCAAGATGCGGGGCATAGGGCGGGCCTGATTAGGAGTACTCAACGTTGAGCGGCATTTTGCCAAGAAATGATGGCAGGCTTCCTAAATAAAACTTCATGTACAACGAAAAGATCGCAGCCTGCGATCTTTTGATCTTTCCATTTAAAACACCGTTTCTGGTCAATGCATAAAACCCGCCGCAACAGACAGTTCCTTGCAAATTGCATGGCCATTGGAAGTTCAAACTTTATAAATCATTGAAATCCAGAGTCTTATTTAAAGTTGGCGACTGGCACGGTGACTGCACTTCCTCCGTTGAAGAGTTGTAACACCATCTTTCCTGCCTGGAGCGATATAACAATGAATAGATCCTCTGATGGTTTCTATCCTGTCGCAGAAGAAACGAGCACGCTCTCTGGCGTGTCCTGGGGGGCGATCTTCGCGGGGGCCGCTGCGGCGGCAGCGTTGTCACTGATCCTCGTGTTGCTCGGCTTTGGCCTGGGTTTTTCGGCGGTGTCGCCGTGGGCCAATGAAGGGGTGAGCGCCAAAGGCCTGGGCATTTCAACGATTGTCTGGTTGGCGGCTACACAAATCGTGGCGTCCGGACTTGGCGGTTACATCGCCGGTCGTCTGCGGGTGAAGTGGGCGTACATGCACGGTGATGAGGTTTACTTCCGTGACACCGCCCATGGCTTTCTGGCCTGGTGCGTGGCAACGCTGGTGACGGCGACGCTGGTAGTCGGTTCGGTCAGCAGCATTGTCAGCGGTGGCGTGCAGGCCGGGGCGAGTGTGGTCGGTGGCGCCGCGAGTGCCGCGACTCAAGCAGCCGGCACGGCTGTCGGCAACACTGACAGTGACCCGTACGGTTACTTCGTCGACAGCCTGTTCCGCGATGATCGCCCGGCGGCGGTCAGTGATGACGCCGTTCGTGGCACCGTGACGCGCATCTTCGTGCGCAGCCTGAGCAACGACGGTCAACTGGCTGCCGAAGACCGCATCTACCTGGCGCAACTGGTTGCCCAACGGACCAACCTCACTCAAGCGGACGCCGAACGTCGTGTTGATGAAGTGTATGCCCGCACCCAGAAGGCCGTAGCCGACGCCAAACTCGCCGCCCAACAAGCCGCTGATACGGCTGCGAAGGTGGCTGCAATGACCTCGCTGTGGATGTTCATTGCACTGCTGATTGGCGCGTTTTTCGCCAGCCTTGCTGCAACTTTCGGTGGCCGTCGTCGGGATGCGGTCGAGTACCTCGAAACCGACGCTTATGTATCCACCACTTCAGTACCTGTTCGTTAACCCAGGAGAACTCTCATGCGCTCATTACTGCTGTTCTTTCTCGGCGTACCGATCCCGATCATCATCCTGATCGCTCTGTTCACCTGATACCACTGGAGCACATACCTCTGCCGCTTCTACCTTTGGTGGAAGCGGCGTTTTTGTGTGAGCGGGCTGGCGGCCACCTTGATGTTGAATGTGACTGCCTCTTCGCGAGCAAGCCCGCTCCCACAGTTGACGGTATTCTCCTGTGGGAGCGGCGGTGCGACGATTCGACTTGCTCGCGAAGGGGTCGGATAAGGCACAAAAAATCCATCTATTCGATCGGTGTACTGACAAACACCTCAAGCCCTTCGGCATACGCCGTAAACGCACTGATCTGTGGAAACCGATTCACATCCACCTGATCCGGCACCACCAGATTGGTGAAACTCCACGCCACCGCCAACGTAATCCCGTCTTGAGCAATCGTCCCGTCAGTCTTCAGCGGCTGCATTTCCAGCTCCCGCTCCAGCGCCGAATAGGCGGCCGCCAATTGTCCTTCGACCCGCTCCACCCACGGTTCAAATTGAATGTCCGCCGGCCGCAGGTTGCGTTCGTAGTAGAGCTGCACGGACTTTTCGCACGCCGCCAACGCCAGGCCGATCAGGCGCAACGAGCGCAGGCGTTGCGCGAGATCGCTGGGCATCAGGCTCTTGCCAGGACCGGCCATGGCTTCGAGGTAATCGAGGATCAACGTCGAGTCGATCAACACCTCGCCGTCGTCGAGCACCAGGGTGGGCGCCTTGACCACCGGGTTGATCTGCTGGAATTGCTCGAAATGCCGAAACACCGAAACCGACTGGTGTTCCAGTGGGATGCCAAGGCGTTTGGCAGAGATGGCGACGCGCCGCACATAGGGTGAATCCAGCATGCCGATCAGCTTCATTGAACCGCTCCTTCAGATGTCCATTTCGGGATGGACAACCTTAGTTTAGCTTCAGCGAGCTGCAAACGGCGTGGGCGCTAATCTTCGAAGCCGACCTGCTCGTGAATCTCATCGACCTTCAATTCCAGCCGATAGGCCACAGCGATAAACAGCGCCTGACACAGGCACAGCGTCGCACTCAACGAACGGAACGCAAACGAACTGCCTTCGTTGACCAGCAGCACGGTGTTGGCGCGCTTGGCCAGAGGCGAGAGGTTGCTGTCGGTGATGATCAGGGTTTTCGCCTGATGGTGTTGGGCGATGCGCAGGCAGTGCTGGGTTTCCTTGCCGTAGGGCGTGAAGCTGATAGCGATCACCAAGTCATTGGCGCGCACGCTGCGCATCTGCTCGCGGTAGCTGCCGCCGAGCCCCGAAACCAGATGGATGCGCTTGTTGGTGTGTTGCAGGTTGTAGACCAGGTAGTCGGCCACCGCGAACGAACGGCGCACCCCGACCACGTAGATGTTGTCGGCATTCACCACCAGGTCGACGGCCTTGTCGAAGGCTTGGTCATCGAGTTCCAGCCCCAGGCGTTCGATGCCCGACAGGGTCGCATTGATGCACTCGCGCGCCAGGTCGCCGCCGCTGGCCTTCTGCGACTTGTTGGCGATCATGCTGCGAATGCGCTGCTGGTAGTTCTGCACCGGCGTGGTCTTGTGGGTGTAGGCCTCGCGGAACAGCGCCTGCATTTCGCTGAAGCCGCTGAACCCGAAGCGCTGGGAAAACCGCACGATCGCCGACGGGTGCACTTCGCACTCGCGGGCGATGTCGCTGATGCGGTCGACCATGATCCGGTCGCTCTGCTGGCTCATGTAACTGGCGATGCGTTTGAGCTGGCGCGGCAGGCTTTCGTATTCGTTGGTGATCAGCTGCAGCAGACGCTCGGCATTGATCGGGGGGCTGGCGAGATCGCTGTCGGGCGTGCTCTCGGTCGTCGCCGGCTGATCGGTGCGGGTCATAAGGAATCCTTCTGGCTTGTTCTTATAGGGAGGACAGATGGCGTCATCCCCTGACAATAGGTTGGCTGTGCGCAGTCTACAGGGTAGGCCGGAATAAAATCTTGAGCTTGCGGGCAGTGTGAGGTGTGCTGAAACGATGCACTGCCACTGGAACGCCTGTACCAAAGCTTATTGGAAAAAATATTCCACGTAAAAAATATTTGGAATAATTATTGATTGTTCGGTCCCGGACGTTTTAGTCTGCATCCACCAAGAGTGTTCGGTGCGGCCACCGCCCCGAACGCAGGCTGATAAAAATAACAGGAGCCAGCATGGGCCAGACTCGTTTTGCCAGTGGGCGTCAATTGGATCTGATTTGCCTGGGGCGCCTGGGCGTCGATCTCTATGCGCAGCAAGTCGGGGCGCGGTTGGAAGATGTTTCAAGCTTCGCCAAATACCTCGGTGGATCGTCCGCCAACATCGCCTTCGGCACGGCGCGGCTGGGTCTGAAATCGGCGATGCTGAGCCGGGTAGGGGACGACCACATGGGCCGCTTCCTCGTTGAATCCCTGACCCGCGAAGGTTGCGATGTCAGCGGCATCAAGGTCGATCCGGAACGCCTGACCGCCATGGTCCTGCTGGGCCTCAAGGATCGTGAAACCTTTCCGTTGGTCTTCTACCGTGAAAATTGTGCCGACATGGCGCTGCGGGCTGAAGACATCAGTGAAGCCTTCATCGCTTCCAGCAAAGCCTTGCTGATCACCGGCACCCATTTCTCCACCGACGGCGTCTACAAGGCGAGCATCCAGGCGCTGGACTATGCCGAGAAGCACAACGTCAAACGGGTGCTGGATATCGACTATCGCCCGGTACTCTGGGGCCTGGCCGGCAAGGCCGACGGCGAAACCCGTTTCGTTGCCGACCAGAACGTCAGCCAGCACGTGCAGAAAATCCTCCCGCGTTTCGACCTGATCGTCGGCACGGAAGAAGAATTCCTGATTGCCGGCGGTTCCGAGGACTTGCTCACCGCGCTGCGTAATGTGCGGCGCCTGAGCGCGGCGACCCTGGTGGTCAAGCTCGGCCCGCAAGGCTGCACGGTGATTCACGGGGTGATCCCGGCACGTCTCGAGGACGGCGCCATTTACCCCGGCGTTCGGGTGGAAGTGTTGAATGTGCTGGGGGCCGGCGATGCGTTCATGTCCGGTTTCTTGAGCGGCTGGCTGGAGGATGCGAGCGACGAGCGCTGCTGCCAGTTGGCCAATGCCTGCGGCGGTCTGGTGGTGTCGCGCCATGCCTGCGCCCCGGCCATGCCGACCCGCGCCGAACTCGACTATCTGTTTAACAGCCCGGTGCCGATTACTCGGCCGGATCAGGACGCGGTGTTGCAGCGTCTGCATCAGGTCAGTGTGCCGCGCAAACAGTGGAAGCAACTGTTCATTTTTGCTTTCGACCATCGCGGGCAACTGGTGGAACTGGCGCACAAGGGCGGTCGCGACCTGAACGCCATCGGCGAACTCAAGCAACTGTTTATCAAAGCCGTGGAGAGGGTCGAAGCCGATTTGCGCAAGCAAGGCATCGACGCCGATGTCGGGCTGCTGGCCGATCAACGTTTTGGCCAGGACTCGCTGAACGCCGCCACCGGTCGCGGCTGGTGGGTGGCGCGTCCGGTGGAAGTGCAGGGTTCGCGGCCATTGGCCTTCGAACATGGGCGCTCCATCGGCAGCAACCTGATTGCCTGGCCGCAGGAACAGATCATCAAGTGCCTGGTGCAATTTCACCCCGACGACGAGCCGCTGCTGCGACTGGAACAGGAAGCACAGATCAAGGGTTTGTATCAGGCATCCCAGGTCAGCGGTCATGAACTGCTGCTGGAAATCATCCCGCCCAAGGATCATCCGTCGACCCATTCGGACGTGTTGTATCGAGCGCTGAAACGCCTCTACAACCTGGGCATTTACCCGGCGTGGTGGAAGATCGAAGCGCAGAGTGCCGAAGAGTGGAAGCAACTCGACGAGCTGATTCAGGAGCGTGATCCGTACTGCCGTGGCGTGGTGTTGCTGGGGCTGAATGCGCCAGCGGCGGCGTTGGCCGAAGGGTTTCAGCAGGCCAGCCAGAGCCAGACTTGCCGTGGGTTTGCAGTCGGCCGGACGATTTTCCAGGAACCGAGCCGCGCGTGGATGGCCGGTGAAATCGACGATGAAACGTTGATCCGCCAGGTGCAGGGGACGTTTGTCGAACTGATCGACGCCTGGCGCACGGCCCGGGCCTGAAGAAACACCGCAGTACCAATGTGGGAGCGGGCTTGCTCGCGAAAGCGGTGTGTCAGGCGACAAAAATGTTGAATGTGCCGGCCTCTTCGCGAGCAAGCCCGCTCCCACAGGGGTTCCGTGCCGGTCTTACTGATTTGTGTAAAACAATAAAAGGTGCAGCCATGCCCGCTATTCGAATTGGCATCAACCCGATCTCCTGGAGCAACGACGACCTGCCGTCCCTCGGTGGCGAGACGCCGCTGAGCACCGCCCTGAGTGAAGGCAAGGAAATCGGCTACGAAGGTTTCGAACTCAACGGCAAATTCCCCAAAGACGCCAAGGGTGTCGGCGATGTACTGCGCCCTTACGACCTGGCGCTGGTGTCCGGCTGGTATTCCAGTCGTCTGGCCCGCCGCTCGGTGGCCGAAGAAATCGACGCCATCGGCAGCCATGTCGAGCTGTTGGCGAAGAACGGCGCCAAGGTGCTGGTGTACGGTGAAGTCGCTGACTCCATTCAAGGTCAGCGCATCCCGCTGGTTGAACGCCCGCGTTTCCACACCGAACAAGCCTGGCAGGAATACGCCGACAAGCTCACCGAACTGGCGCGCTTCACCCTGTCCCAAGGCGTGCGCCTGGCCTACCACCATCACATGGGCGCCTACGTCGAATCCCCGGCAGACATCGACAAGTTGATGGCGTTGACCGGCAGTGAAGTCGGCCTGCTGTTCGATTCGGGCCATTGCTACATGGGTGGCGGCGAACCGTTGCAGGTGCTGCGCAAACACATCGAACGCATCTGCCACGTGCATTTCAAGGACGTGCGCAAACCGGTGGTGCAACTGGCGCGCAACAATCTGTGGAGCTTCCCGGACTGCATCATCAACGGCACGTTCACCGTGCCCGGCGATGGCGACATCGATTTCGGCGGCTTGCTCGACGTGCTGCTGGCGGCCGGTTACCACGGCTGGCTGGTGGTCGAAGCCGAACAGGATCCGGCGGTGGCGCCGAGTTATGTCTATGCCAAAAAAGGCTACGACACCTTGCGTGCGCTGCTCGACGAGAGGATTGCATTATGAGCCTGCTGGTCAAAAGCAACGCCCGTGGCCGGACCATGGTCGAGCTGGGTAAAGGTGAGCTGGAATACGTCGGCTTCGCTGCTTACCGCTTGAGCCTGGGCGAAACCCTGCCGGTGTCGGCCGGTGATAAAGAACTGTGCCTGGTGCTGCTCAGCGGTCGAGTCAGCATCAAGGGCGAAGCGCCGGGGCAGGGTGCGTTCGACTGGGACAACATTGGTGATCGTCAGTCGGTGTTCGAAGACAAATCACCCTTCGCCGCGTACTTGCCACCCGGCAGTCAGGCGCAAGTGGTCGCGCTCAGCGATGTGCAAATCGCTGTATGCGCCGCGCCCGGTTCGACCACCAACGGCCTCGGTCCACGGCTGATCAAACCCGACACCATGAAACGTAGCGTGCGCGGTAAAGGCGCCAACACCCGATACGTCTGCGACATTCTGCCGGACACCGAGCCGGCCCATTCGCTGCTGGTGGTGGAAGTGCGTACGCCGTCGGGTCACTCCTCGAGCTACCCGCCGCACAAGCACGACACCGACGACCTGCCGCACCAGAGCTTTCTCGAAGAAACCTATTACCACCAGATCAACCCGCCCCAGGGCTTCGTGTTCCAACGGGTCTACACCGACGATCGCAGCATCGATCAGGCCATGGCCGTGGAAAACAGCGACCTCGTGGTCGTGCCCAAGGGCTATCACCCGGTCAGCGTGCCGTACGGCTACGAGTCGTACTACCTGAACGTGATGGCCGGCCCGAAACGTGTCTGGCAGTTCCATAACGATCCGCAGCACAGCTGGCTGCTTGATCTCTGAACTAAAAAGCCTGAATTCCAACCTCTGCACGGAGAACACGATCAATGAGCAACGCCCCGATCATCGGCCATTACATCCACGGTCAAGTGCAAGACAGCAGCAGCGAACGGTTCAGCAATGTCTTCAACCCGGCCACCGGCAGCGTCCAGGCGCGAGTCGGGCTGGCCAGCCAGAAGACCGTAGACGAAGCCGTCGCCTCGGCCCTGAAAGCGTTTCCGGCCTGGTCCGAACAATCGTCCCTGCGCCGTTCGCGGGTGATGTTCAAGTTCAAGGAATTGCTCGACCAACATCACGATGAGCTGGCAGAAATCATCAGCCGCGAACACGGCAAGGTGTTTTCCGACGCCAAGGGCGAAGTCACCCGGGGCATTGAAATCGTCGAGTACGCCTGCGGTGCGCCGAACCTGCTGAAAACCGAGTTCAGCGACAACATCGGCGGCGGCATCGATAACTGGAACCTGCGTCAGCCGCTGGGCGTGTGCGCTGGCGTCACGCCGTTCAACTTCCCGGTGATGGTGCCGCTGTGGATGATCCCGCTGGCGCTGATCACCGGTAACTGCTTCATCCTCAAGCCGTCCGAGCGCGATCCGTCCGCCAGTTTGCTGATGGCCCGATTGTTGAGCGAAGCCGGTTTGCCGGACGGTGTGTTCAACGTGGTTCAGGGTGACAAGACCGCCGTCGACGCGTTGCTGCAACACCCGGACATCGAGGCGATTTCCTTTGTCGGCTCGACGCCGATTGCCGAGTACATCCACCAGCAAGCCACCTCCCGCGGCAAGCGTGTGCAGGCACTGGGCGGGGCGAAGAATCACATGATCGTCATGCCTGACGCGGATCTGGATCAAGCGGCCGATGCCTTGATTGGTGCCGCTTACGGCTCGGCTGGCGAGCGCTGCATGGCGATTTCGATTGCCGTAGTGGTGGGCGATGTCGGCGACCAACTGATTGCCAAACTGCTACCGCGTATCGATCAACTGAAAGTCGGCAACGGCCTGAAGGGCGACAGCGACATGGGGCCGTTGGTGACTGCCGAGCACAAGGCCAAAGTCGAAGGTTTCATCGATGAAGGCGTGGCCCAGGGCGCGCAGCTGATTGTCGATGGCCGCAACTTCAAGGTGCCGGGCGCCGAGAACGGCTTCTTCGTCGGCGCCACGCTGTTCGATAACGTCACGACCGAGATGAGCATCTACCAACAGGAAATTTTCGGCCCGGTGCTGGGCATCGTGCGGGTGCCGGACTTCGCCAGCGCCGTCGCGTTGATCAACGCCCATGAGTTCGGCAACGGCGTGTCCTGTTTCACCCGCGACGGCGGCATCGCCCGAGCCTTCGCCCGTACGATCAAGGTCGGCATGGTTGGCATCAACGTGCCGATTCCGGTGCCGATGGCCTGGCACTCTTTCGGCGGCTGGAAACGCTCGCTGTTCGGCGATCACCACGCTTACGGCGAAGAAGGCATCCGCTTCTACAGCCGCTACAAAAGCGTGATGCAGCGCTGGCCTGACAGCATTGCCAAAGGCCCTGAATTCAGCATGCCGACGGCCAACTAATTCACCTGTGCGGAGAACAACAATAATGAGCAAACCCCTGCGTTTCGCCCTGAACCGTATGGTCGCCCCACGTTTGTCCCTGCCGGCGTTCATCGAGTTGGCGGTGACCCTCAAGGCCGACGCCATCGAAATTCGCAACGACCTTAAAGGTATCGAGATCGAAGACGGCACCGCGCCCGAGCGCGTCCGGGAGTTGTGTGCCGCCAAAGGCATTGCCGTGCTGTCGATCAACGCGCTGTATCCGTTTGATGTGTGGAATGACGAGCGCCGTGCACAAGCCTTGAAGCTGGCCGCTTATGCACGTAATTGCGGCGCTCAAGGGTTGGTCATGTGCCCGCTCAACGACCGTGCCGACCCGCGTAACGAGGCCGCACGCGCTTCGGGTCTGCGCACGGCGTTGACTGAACTGGCGCCGATCCTGCGCGAACACGGCATTCTCGGTTTCATCGAACCGCTGGGTTTCGAAGAGTGCTCGCTGCGCCGTAAACGCACGGCAGTGGACGCGATCGCCGCCATCGGCGGGCTGGATGTATTCCGTCTGGTTCACGACACCTTTCACCATCACCTGGCCAGCGAGCATGAGTTCTTCCCCGAGCTGACCGGGCTGGTGCACATCTCCGGTGTCGAGGATGCCGAGGCACCGTTGGCGACCATTCGCGACGGCCACCGGGTGCTGGTGGGCGAGGGCGACATCCTCGGCAACGCGGCGCAGATCGACACCTTGCTCGGCAGCGGTTACAGCGGCTACCTGTCGTTCGAACCGTTTGCCGACAGCGTCCATGGCCTGGCGGATATCCAGCAGGCGATCGGCGCGAGCATGGAACACCTGCAAAAATCCCTGGCCTGACACTGTTATCAGGTTGATGGAGATCCAATGTGGGAGCGGGCTTGCTCGCGAAGACGGCGGCACATCCAATATTGATGTCGCCTGACACACAGCCTTCGCGAGCAAGCCCGCTCCCACAGTTGATCGCATTTCACAGCACACACCGGATTTAGCTTCAAAGGAAGGTGCAAGCATGACTACGACACGACTGACCATGGCCCAGGCCCTGGTGAAATTCCTCGATAACCAGTACATCGAGGTCGATGGGGTTCAAAGCAAATTCGTCGCCGGGATCTTTACCATTTTCGGTCACGGCAACGTGCTGGGCCTGGGCCAAGCCCTGGAGCAGGACAGCGGCGACCTGATCGTCCATCAGGGGCGCAACGAGCAAGGCATGGCCCACGCGGCCATCGGTTTCGCCAAGCAACACCTGCGGCGCAAGATCTACGCCTGCTCCTCATCAGTAGGCCCGGGCGCAGCGAACATGCTGACCGCTGCCGCGACGGCGACCGCCAACCGCATTCCCTTGCTGCTGTTGCCCGGCGATGTCTATGCCTGCCGCCAACCGGACCCGGTGCTGCAACAGATCGAGCAGTTCCACGACCTGAGCATCAGCACCAACGACGCATTCAAGGCCGTGAGCAAATACTGGGACCGCATCAACCGTCCCGAGCAACTCATGACGGCAGCGATCCACGCCATGCGTGTGCTCACCGACCCCGCCGAAACCGGCGCGGTGACCCTGGCCTTGCCACAAGATGTGCAAGCCGAGGCCTACGACTACCCCGATTACTTCCTGCAAAAACGCGTGCACCGCATCGAGCGTCGTCCGGCGACTGAAGCGATGCTGGGTGATGCGCTGGCGCTGTTCAAAGGCAAGCGCAAGCCGCTGATCATTTGCGGTGGCGGGGTCAGATACTCCGGCGCCAATTCCGTCTTGCAGGCGTTTGCGGAGCGCTTCGATATTCCCTTCGCCGAAACCCAGGCCGGCAAGAGTGCGGTGGTGTCCAGTCATCCGCTGAACGTTGGCGGCATTGGCGAAACCGGTTGCCTGGCCGCGAACCTGTTGGCCAGGGATGCGGATCTGATCATCGGTGTCGGCACCCGCTACAGCGATTTCACCACCGCGTCGAAATCCCTGTTCCAGCATCCGGATGTGCAATTTCTCAACCTGAACATCAGCCCCTGCGATGCCTTGAAACTCGACGGCGTGCAACTGTTGGCGGACGCCAAAGTCGGCTTGCAAGCCTTGGCTGAAGCCTTGGGCGATTACCGTTCGGCATGGGGCGATCAACCGCGTCAGGCCAAGGCGCAACTGGACGAGGAAGTCGACCGTATCTATCAGGTCGAATACCAGAGCAAAGACTTCATCCCGGAAATCAACGACCACATGGACCCGGCGGTGCTGCGCGAATTCATCGAGCTGACCGGTTCCTGCCTGACCCAGAGCCGCGTGCTCGGCGTGCTCAATGAAACCCTCGCCGATGATGCCGTGATCGTCGCCGCCGCCGGCAGCCTGCCCGGTGACTTGCAGCGCAGCTGGCGCAGCAAGGGGGTGAACACCTATCACGTCGAGTACGGTTATTCCTGCATGGGTTATGAGGTCAACGCCGCGCTGGGCGTGAAACTCGCCGAGCCGGATCGAGAGGTCTACGCGCTGGTTGGCGACGGCTCTTACATGATGCTGCATTCCGAGCTGGCGACCTCGATTCAGGAGCGGCGCAAGATCAACGTGGTGTTGCTCGACAACATGACCTTCGGTTGCATCAACAACCTGCAGATGGAACACGGCATGGACAGCTTCGGCACCGAGTTCCGGTTCCGCAACCCGGAAACCGGCAAGCTCGACGGCGGTTTTGTGCCGGTGGATTTCGCTATGAGCGCGGCGGCTTATGGCTGCAAGACCTACAAGGTGAACACGGTTGAAGAACTGCAAGCGGCATTGGCCGATGCGCGATTGCAGACGGTGTCGACGCTGATCGACATCAAGGTTCTGCCCAAAACCATGATTCACAAATACCTGTCGTGGTGGCGGGTCGGCGTGGCGCAAGTCTCCACCAGCGCCCGCACCGATGCAGTGGCCAAGACCCTGAATGAACGACTGGCCAAGGCCCGTCAGTACTGATTGCCCCTGAAACCAACAACAAATTTTCACAGGAGAATCTTCATGTCATTGCTCTCTAATTCACTGCGGATCGGCGTCATCGGCACCGGGGCCATCGGCCAGGATCACATCCGTCGTTGCAGTCAGACCTTGCTCAATAGCCAGGTAGTAGCTGTAACCGACATCAACTTGCAGCAAGCCGCGAAGGTCGTTTCAGACCTGAAACTAACCGCCGAGGTCTATCCCGACGGCCACGCGCTGATCAAGGCGCCAGAAGTCGAAGCGATCCTCGTCACCTCCTGGGGCCCGAGCCACGAAGAGTTCGTGCTGGCGGCGATTGCGGCGGGTAAGCCGGTGTTCTGCGAGAAGCCGCTGGCGGTCACCGCTGAAGGCTGCCGCAAGATTGTCGAGGCCGAAGTGGCCCACGGCAAACGCTTGGTCCAGGTCGGTTTCATGCGCCCTTATGACGAAGGTTATCGGGCACTGAAAGCCGTGATCGACAGCGGTCAGATTGGTGAGCCATTGATGCTGCACTGCGCGCACCGCAACCCGACAGTGGGTGAAAACTACAAGACCGACATGGCGATCACCGACACGCTGATCCATGAGCTGGATGTGTTGCGCTGGTTGCTCGATGACGATTACGTGTCGGTGCAAGTGGTGTTCCCGCGCAAGAGCAGCAAGGCCCTCGCGCATTTGAAAGACCCACAGATCGTGCTGCTGGAAACCGCCAAGGGCACGCGCATCGACGTGGAAGTGTTCGTTAATTGCCAATACGGCTACGACATCCAGTGCGAAGTGGTGGGGGAGACCGGCATCGCCAAACTGCCCGAGCCGTCGCAGGTTCAGATGCGCAGCGGGGCGAAGTTGTCCAACGCGATTCTGATGGACTGGAAGGATCGGTTTATTGCGGCGTACGACGTCGAGTTGCAGGCGTTCATCGATGGTGTGCGCGCTGGCCAAGTTGGCGGCCCATCGGCATGGGATGGCTTCGCCGCTGCCGTCGCAGCAGACGCGTGCATCGAAGCACAGAACAGCGGGGCAATCGTCAAAGTTGCTCTCCCTGACCGCCCACACTTCTACGGCTAACCCCCGTAATGATCGTTCCCACGCTCCGCGTGGGAATGCAGCCCGGGACGCTCCGCGTCCCAAAAGCGGACGCAGAGCGTCCATTGATGCATTACCACGCAGAGCGTGGGAACGATCAGCGTCGGGTGAAGGAGAACAAGAACATGCGCATCGCACTAGATCCCTACATGTACCGCACCCTGTCCCTGGGCAAGATGGTCGATAAGGTCGCCGAACTCGGTTACGAACACATCGAACTCTCGCCCCGGGAAGATTTCCTGCCGTTCTACAAAGCTCCGCGGGTCGACAAGGCGCGGATCAAGGAGTTTCGCAAAGCCCTGAGCGATACCGGGGTCAAGCTCTCTTCCTTGTTACCGATGTACCACTGGGCCGCTGCCGACGAAGGCCTGCGTGTTGCCGCCGTACGCAACTGGAAGCGTGCGATCCAGATTGCCGTAGAGATGAATTGCGAGCTGGTCAACACCGAGTTCACCGGCCAGTCAGATAACCCGTTGGTGTGCGAGAACCAGTTCATGCGCTCCATGGACGAGCTGATCCCGGAGTTCGAGCGCGAAGGTATCAAGCTGGATATCCAGGCGCACCCTTACGACTTTTGTGAACGCAACAACGAATCGGTGGACATCATTCGCGGTCTGGATCGCGAGTGGATCAACTACCTTTACGCGGCCCCGCACACCTTCTTCTATGACGACGGCAAAGGCGATATCGCCTCGATGCTCAAGTATGCCGGGTCGAAGCTGAGCCACCTGATCATCGCCGACACCTACAACCACAAGGCTTCTTCCGGCTTGCGCTACATCGTCAACCCGCCGGGTGTCGTTGCCACCGTGCACCAGCATCTGGACATCGGTCAGGGCGAAGTCGATTGGGATGCGTTTTTCGGCACCCTGCGCGAGATTCAGTTCGACGGCATCGCCACAGTCTCGGTGTTTGCCTGGGAAGACCGGCCGGATGAGTCCAACCGGATGATGCTTGAACGCGTCAAAAGCGAACTGTACCGCTAATTTGTGTACACCGATCGTTCCCACGCTCTGCGTGGGAATGCATCCCGTGACGCTCCGCGTCACATAACGGCGGACGCAGAGCGTCCATGGCGGCATTCCCACGCAGAGCGTGGGAACGATCATTAGAGGAGTTGATTCATGCGTATCGGACTTGTCGGTTACGGCCATGGTGGCCGGTTTTTCCATGCTCCGCTGATCAGCAGTTTGCCGGCGGCGAAGTTCGTCGGTGTGGTCACCCGTTCACCGGAACGCCGACAGTTGCTGGCGGCCGAGCACCCTGGGGTGCCAGCGTTCGACAGCATCGGCCAACTGGTGGAGGCCGGGATCGATGTGCTGGTGGTGTCCACGCCGCTCAAGGGCCGTCCGGCGCTGGTGCTCGATGGCATCGAACACGGGGTGGCGGTGGTCAGCGACAAACCGTTCGCCGCTGACGCGCAGCAAGCCCAAACCCTGATCACCATGGCCGAGCGCCAGGGCGTGCAGCTCAGCGTCTACCAGAACCGTCGCTGGGATTCGGATTTCCTGACCGTGCGCAAACTCATCGAGTCCGGTGCGCTGGGCCAGGTCACCCGTTTTGAATCGCGGATCGAGCGCTATTCGCCACAGGCGGTGAACAACGGCAGTGGCGGCGGATTCTTGCGGGATCTGGGCAGTCATCTGGTGGATCAGGCGTTGTTGCTGTTCGGTCCGGTGACACGGGTCTACGCCGAACTGGATTACCTGGAAAAAGGCCAGGTCTTCGATAACGGCTTCTTTATGTCCCTGACCCACGCTAGCGGTGTGACCTCACACCTGGGTGGCAGTTGCCTGCAAAACACCCCCGGCCCGCGCTTTCGGGTGACCGGCACCCAAGGTTGCTACAGCGTCGATGGCCTGGACGGGCAAGAAGCATCGGCACTCGCCGGGCTCTCGCCAAAATCCGAAGGTGAACGCTGGGGCGTTGAAGAGCATCGCCGCTGGGGCTGGTTCGAACAGGGCGAAGTGCGCGAACGGGTTCCCTCCGAGCGCGGTTGCTGGAATCAGTTCTATTTACAGCTACAAACCGCGTTGCAGAGCGGTGGCCCACTGCCTGTGGATGCCCGTGATGCACTGGCGACCACCCGCGTGCTAGACGCTGCGCGACTGAGCGCCGAGCGGCATCAAGTGGTGGAATTGAGCCCGTTCAAGAGCCATGGAATAAAATCAGAATAAAATTCTAAAATGAGTTGATATAGAAATTATTTTCTAATAAAGTCATTTTCAGCGACCTGCCTCGCTACCTGTTTCAACCCTTTTCCCGCTTGCCTGCTTACTGAAATCGTCACGCCTCATCCATAAAACCAACAAGAATGTGGAGAAAGACTTTTCATGAAGACCAAGATCCGCTTCGCCTCACTTGCCTTGTCCCTGATGTTCGCCAGTGGTGCGGCGCTCGCCGATATGAAGATCGGCGTCAGCATGTCCCAATTCGATGACACCTGGCTGACCTACCTGCGCGAATCCATGGACAAGAAAGCCAAGTCCTATCCCGAGGGCGTGCAGCTGCAATTCGAAGACGCCCGCAGCGACGTGGTCAAGCAGTTGAGCCAGGTCGAAAGCTTCATCAGCCAGAAGGTCGATGCCATCGTGGTCAACCCGGTGGATACCGCCGCCACCAAGAAAATCACTGAAGCCGCCGTCAAGGCCGGCATCCCGCTGGTCTACGTCAACCGTCGCCCCGATGACCTGAAGCTGCCCAAAGGCGTGGTCACTGTCGCCTCCAACGATCTGGAGGCCGGTGAAATGCAGATGCAGTACCTGGCCGACAAAATGGGTGGCAAGGGCGACATCGTGATTCTGCTGGGCGACCTCGCGAACAACTCCACCACCAACCGCACCAAGGGCGTCAAAGACGTTCTGGCCAAATACCCGAACATCAAGATCGAGCAAGAGCAGACCGGCATCTGGTTGCGGGACAAGGGTATGACCCTGGTCAACGACTGGCTGACCCAGGGCCGCAAGTTCGACGCGATCGTGTCCAACAACGACGAGATGGCGATTGGCGCGGCCATGGCCCTGCAACAGGCCGGCGTCGAAAAGGGTAGCGTGCTGATCGCCGGTGTCGACGGTACGCCCGATGGTTTGAACGCGGTGAAGAAGGGTTCCCTGGCCGTCTCGGTGTTCCAGGACGCCAAGGGTCAGGCGGACGGTTCGATCGACACCGCCGTGAAAATGGCCAAGAACGAGCCGGTTGAACAGGCCGTGTGGGTGCCATACCGTTTGATCACCCCGCAAAACGTCGACACGTTCAAATAGCCCGTCCGTTCAATAACAACAATAAATACGCAAGGTTGCGACCGCGACCTTGCTGATGGAGTACCTGATCATGTTCGCTTCAGCGACTGCTTCGAGCACCCCGTTGGTGGGTATCCAGCCAGCTGCAACACCTGTCGATGAGCCGTACCTGCTGGAGATCATCAACGTCAGCAAGGGATTTCCCGGTGTGGTGGCCTTGTCCGATGTGCAGCTTCGGGTACGCCCCGGTTCCGTGCT
This sequence comes from Pseudomonas sp. Irchel s3h14, assembly GCF_900187425.1. Classification (GTDB taxonomy): domain Bacteria; phylum Pseudomonadota; class Gammaproteobacteria; order Pseudomonadales; family Pseudomonadaceae; genus Aquipseudomonas. The sequence goes on along the minus strand of NZ_FYDJ01000016.1, from coordinate 5,304 downwards.
GGCCTTGATGGGCGAAAACGGCGCCGGCAAATCCACCCTGATGAAAATCATTGCCGGCATCTACCAGCCGGACGCCGGTGAATTGCGCCTGAGGGGCAAACCGGTGGTTTTCGAAACGCCATTGGCTGCGCTTCAGGCCGGAATCGCGATGATTCACCAGGAACTCAACCTGATGCCGCACATGAGCATCGCCGAGAACATCTGGATCGGCCGTGAGCAGCTCAACGGTTTCCATATGATCGACCACCGCGAGATGCACCGCTGCACGGCGAAACTGCTGGAACGCCTGCGGATCAACCTCGATCCAGAAGAACTGGTCGGCAACCTGAGCATCGCTGAACGGCAGATGGTCGAGATCGCCAAAGCGGTGTCCTACGATTCCGACATCCTGATCATGGATGAACCGACCTCGGCCATCACCGACAAGGAAGTTGCGCATCTGTTCTCGATCATTGCCGACCTCAAGAGTCAGGGCAAAGGCATCATCTACATCACCCACAAAATGAACGAAGTGTTCAGCATCGCCGATGAAGTGGCGGTATTCCGTGACGGCGCCTACATCGGCTTGCAGCGGGCTGACAGCATGGACGGCGACAGCCTGATATCGATGATGGTCGGCCGCGAACTGAGCCAGTTGTTCCCGGTGCGTGAACAGCCGATCGGCGATCTGCTGCTGTCGGTGCGCGACCTAAAACTGGACGGCATTTTCAAGGATGTTTCCTTCGACCTGCACGCCGGCGAGATCCTCGGCATTGCCGGGTTGATGGGCTCGGGACGGACCAACGTCGCCGAAGCGATTTTCGGCATTACCCCGAGCGACGGTGGCGAGATTCGTCTCGACGGCGAAGTGGTGCGCATCAGCGATCCGCACATGGCGATCGAGAAGGGCTTCGCGTTACTGACCGAAGATCGCAAGCTCAGCGGCCTGTTCCCGTGCCTGTCAGTGCTGGAGAACATGGAAATGGCGGTGTTGCCGCATTACGCCGGCCACGGTTTCATCCAGCAAAAAGCCCTGCGCGCCCTGTGCGAAGACATGTGCAAGAAGCTGCGGGTCAAAACCCCGTCGCTGGAGCAGTGCATCGACACCTTGTCCGGCGGTAATCAGCAGAAGGCATTGTTGGCACGCTGGCTGATGACCAATCCACGGATCCTGATTCTCGACGAGCCGACCCGCGGTATCGACGTCGGCGCCAAGGCCGAGATCTATCGGCTCATTTCCTACCTCGCCAGCGAAGGCATGGCGGTGATCATGATTTCCTCGGAGCTGCCGGAAGTGCTCGGCATGAGCGACCGGGTGATGGTCATGCACGAGGGCGACCTGATGGGCACCCTTGACCGCAGCGAAGCGACCCAGGAACGAGTGATGCAATTGGCCTCGGGCATGTCCGCGGTTCACTAATGGATGCTGGCGCTGGTTGTGGCCAGCGTCGGCGACGCGATAGAAGGGTGAGTGTTTATGAACGCGATACTGGAAAACAAGCCAGCAACGGCACCGGTCAAGAGTCGCCGGCGCTTTCCGACCGAGTTGAGTATTTTCCTGGTGCTGATTGGCATCGGCCTGGTCTTTGAAGTGTTTGGCTGGATCGTGCGCGACCAGAGCTTCCTGATGAACTCCCAGCGTCTGGTGCTGATGATTCTGCAGGTGTCGATTATCGGTCTGCTGGCGATCGGCGTGACCCAGGTCATCATCACCACCGGTATCGACCTGTCCTCCGGCTCGGTGCTCGCGCTGTCGGCGATGATCGCTGCCAGTCTGGCGCAGACGTCGGACTTCACCCGGGCGGTGTTCCCGTCGCTGACTGACTTGCCAGTGTGGATCCCGGTGATTGCCGGGCTCGGGGTGGGACTGCTGGCGGGGGCGATCAACGGCAGCATCATTGCCATTACCGGTATCCCGCCGTTCATTGCCACCCTCGGCATGATGGTTTCGGCTCGTGGCCTTGCGCGTTACTACACCGAAGGCCAACCGGTGAGCATGCTCTCGGATTCCTACACGGCGATCGGACACGGCGCGATGCCGGTGATCATTTTCCTGGTGGTCGCGGTGATCTTTCACATCGCCCTGCGTTACACCAAGTACGGCAAATACACCTACGCCATCGGCGGCAACATGCAGGCGGCGCGTACCTCGGGGATCAACGTCAAGCGGCATCTGGTGATCGTCTACAGCATCGCCGGGTTGCTGGCAGGCCTGGCGGGTGTGGTGGCGTCGGCACGGGCCGCGACCGGGCAGGCCGGGATGGGCATGTCTTATGAGCTGGACGCGATTGCCGCGGCCGTGATCGGCGGTACCAGCCTGGCCGGCGGAGTAGGGCGCATCACCGGCACGGTCATCGGCGCACTGATCCTCGGGGTCATGGCCAGCGGTTTCACCTTCGTCGGCGTTGATGCCTACATTCAGGACATCATCAAAGGCCTGATCATCGTGGTCGCAGTGGTCATCGATCAGTACCGCAACAAGCGCAAACTCAAGCGCTGAGCCTCAGATAAAGCAGCAATGCGCCACGCCTGACCCGCGTGGCGCAGCCGTTTGTCTTCTATATACAGCCGCTCGATTGAATTTCTTGCTATAAACGCACTCCGATAACCGCCGAAAAGACTGCCATAGAGCACTTTCAGGGCTTTGTCGGACAAATTCGCTGTCTTTTCAGTTGCTGAGGCCTCAAGTCGGCCTTAGACTGCCGCCCCTCGTAAATTGAGTGCCGGGTGGCGCTTGGAATTACACGGCGCCGTTCCGATGGCCGACCCAGGTCAGCCGGAACGCTCCCTAATTCGCCTTAATGCACGTTTTTTTATAGAGATATCAATGACAAAGGACAAGTTGCTGGCCATGCCGGCGGATGACTACATGAATGCCGAGCAACATGCTTTTTTCTCTGAGCTGTTGCAGAACATGAAAGTCGAAACCCATGAGCGCATCGAACAGAACCGCATCGCCATCGAAAGCCTGGACACCCCGGCCGATCCGGCCGACGCAGCTTCTGTTGAAGAAGAACGCACCTGGCTGGTGAACGCGATCGATCGCGACCAACGCATGCTGCCTCAGTTGGAACAGGCTCTGGAACGCATCAAGGAAGACAGCTTTGGCTGGTGCGACGACAGCGGCGAGGCCATTGGCCTGAAGCGCCTGCTGATCAGCCCGACCACCAAGTACTGCATCGAAGCTCAAGAGCGTCACGAACAGATCGACAAGCACCAGCGTCAGGCCTGATTTCGTAACGCCCCGCATCGCGGGCAAGCCTCACTCCTGTCAGGAGCAAGGCTTGCCCGCGATGCTTTTTTTCGTCTGCGAAAAACCCGCGCACTTCTATTGATCTGCTGCAATGCCCACTACTAATGGACCATAGATAATGGCCTTGTAGTGGCGTTTAATGCCGATACAACAATTAGAATGGCTCGGGGGATGACGAAGATGACGCGTGACGGATCTGTGGTTGCAGCAGTGTCTGCACCCGTACTTTTGCCGAAAAACCTTTGGCTGACGCCGACTCTGCAAAGCATCGCCCTGATGCTCTTGTTGTGCGGTATGACGCTGGGCGGCTGGTCGCTTTACCTTGGCTTGCCATTGGCGGTGCTGGTGATCTGGCTACCTCGCTTGCGCACGCGCGCCATCCCTGAGGCAACCCCCGTCGACAGCGCCAGCGCGATTGCCGAGTTGACTCGCGATCTTTCCTACACCACCAGTCATAACGCGTTGTCTGCCGCCGGTGTGGCCTTTTCGGTCAAGCAACTGGCCGGCAAACTGCAATCGCAGCTCGGTGCCGCGGCGCAGATTGTCAGCAACGCCGAAGTGATGATCGCGACCGAACAAGCCACCTCGACACTCAGCCGGGAAGCGCTCAGTGCGGCCAGCGAGGCGCATCGGAGCAGCGCGGCAGGACGTACGGAGCTGATCGAGTCCATCGCCCGCATGCATCAACTCAGTCAACGCGCCAGTAACAGCCGTGAACTGATCGAAGCCCTGAGCCTGCGCAGTGATGATATCCAGCGGGTCACGCTGGTGATCCAATCCATCGCCAGCCAGACCAATCTGCTGGCATTGAACGCGGCGATCGAGGCGGCGCGGGCCGGCGAGCATGGTCGCGGATTTGCGGTGGTGGCCGATGAGGTTCGCGGTCTGGCCGCGCGCACGGCGACGGCCACTGGCGAAGTCGGGGAAATGGTCGCTGATATTCAGCAACGCACCGCGCAAGTGGTGGAGCAGATCCGTCAACTGTCCAGCGATCTCGACACCGGTGTCGAGCAGGTCGAGCACACCGGTCAGCACCTGGAGAACATTGCGCGTCTGGCTGCCGGCGTCGAAAGCCAGGTCGGGGAAATCGCCAGTGGCGCCGACACCAACCGCGAACAACTCGACAGCCTGTTTCACGCCATCGAACAGATGCGCAGCGACTTGGCGATCAGTGATCAACAGACCCAGCGCCTGGCCCAGGCCGCGGTGCAAATGGAAGGTCAGGCCGAAACCATCAGCGAACGCCTCGCCGAAGTCGGGCTGGATGACTACCACCAACGGATTTATGACCTGGCCCGCGAAGGCGCGAGTCAGATCGCGGCGCGCTTTGAAGCGGATATCGATGAGGGCCGAGTCAGCCTCGATGACCTGTTTGACCGCAATTACCAAACCATTCCCAACACCAGCCCGGCCAAATACCAGACCCGCTTCGATCGCTACGCCGATCAGGTCTTGCCGGCGATCCAGGAACCCTTGCTGCCGCGTCATGAAGGCCTGGTGTTCGCCATCGCCTGTACGCAGCAGGGCTATGTGCCGACCCACAACAAGGTCTTCAGCCAACCACTGACCGGTGATGCGCAGGTCGATACCTTGCAGAACCGCACCAAACGCAAGTTCGCCGACCGCACCGGGATCCGCTGCGGCAGCCATCAGCAGGCCGTACTGCTGCAAACCTACACCCGCGACACCGGTGAGCTTATGCACGACCTCTCGGTGCCCATCATGCTCAAGGGCCGGCATTGGGGTGGTTTGCGATTGGGTTACAAGCCGGAAAGCCCTCGTTGATAGACCGTGATGCTGTTCACTTAGGGTTGTTGGGGTACATATCCGTTTCTGCGGTGATGGCTGATTACGGTTTCGCTTTTACAGCGAGTCACTTGGAATAGCCCCAAGTAACCAAGGGCTCTTGCCCCGCCATTCGGTGCCTCGCTGTGGCTCGGCATGCCCTCACTCCGGCATTGCTCCGGGGGCCCGCCGCCATCGGCCATCCATGGCCGGGGGCGGCTACCGCGGCATCCTTGCCGCGGTGCCCCCTGCGCAACGCCTGCGTTCGGCCTCTGGGAAAGGGGCAG
>NZ_FYDJ01000034.1 GCF_900187425.1 Pseudomonas sp. Irchel s3h14 | reverse complement strand
CTACCAATGCATCCGCATCCCATAACCCGCTTCGGCGTCAAAACCCAAGGCAGGAGCCGTATGCGGTAATTCCGCACGTACGGATCTGTGCGGGGGGTGGCAGGTGACTGCCATTCCTACCGCGACCGTTATAGCGATTCGCTTGACTGACCCCGGCACCGATCATCCCCACCGGTTTATCGTCCTTGATGGCCAACCAGAATTCCGCTCCGGCCGCTGACGAGGCTCGCTCTTTCCACTGCTCGTCACTGTATTGAGCGGCCGTTTGGTAACTCACACCAAACGCTGTCGGCGTGTCCAAAAGCGCAGCGAGACGGACTTGCTTCAAAAACATCCAGTCTTTGGCTTCCGTCAATCGAATGGCCATGATCTTCCTTAAAGATGGCTAAATCTTTCAGCGGGTGTTTCGTAGTTTAGTTTTTCTTCTTGATTAGTTTGCCCAGGTAGTACTTCAGGCTTAAACGATCTTTGGGCCTTGGTTTGTAGTGGGTTTTATTTCTTTGTGCGGGATCGATCACCAGGGTTCCTGCGGTGTAGTAATAAAGCGCTATAGACCTGCGCGTGATGTGCTCTGGCGTTGTTAAAGGCTCTGGATGCCCATGATTGCTGTCTTTGTCTGTGTTGAAAATGACACATCGATTGTAAATGGGCAGGACTTTTTTAAGGCAGGTCTTCATGTTGACATCCCAAAGTTCAAGGTTGCCACCGTATTCCTCTCGCCAGTCTTCATTTAGATAAATGATGATATTCAGTCTGCGCTCAACATTAAGCTTTTTGTTGAGCCTGAAATCCGAGTGCACCCCCAGGAAACCACCAGTTTTCGTTTCATGCAGGCCGCCACCCGTAAAGTAGGGGTCGGGTATCAAACCTTCGATGCCTGTGAGCTTTTCAAGAAACTGCAACATGGGGGCCGAGTTAAAGGCGTTGAAAACAGTCTTCAAATAGGGGGTGCATTCGTTGGGACTGATTTGACGTTTTAGTTGACCTTTATAACCGCGCTCGTAGATCATTTCGTTGTTGGTTGGCTCGATTGGGAAGTGCGAGCAGATACTCGCAATCAGCTCTTCATCCAGGAAATTATCGATGACGATGTGCGGAAATGGCGTAGCCTGAGTATAGCGACTGGCCAATGAGGAACCCAAGGCGCTGGCGGCGTTCTGGTCGAAATCAAGCGCCGGGGAGAGGGTCATAGGTAGTGCTTGAGTGTTGGGTGCCATTACCGCTCCAATAACTTGATCTATGTGGATGACTTTAAGCAGCGTCCAGCAGCACTGCTCATTGCGTATCTTCGTAGCTTAACTTTTGCTGTCGTCTTTCTTCAGGCGCTTAAGGATATCGTTGTACATTTTGGTTCGTCTATGAGTCTTTCCATAGCCGCCAGCCGCTGCGACAGTGCCGGACTGCATGTGATCCAGATAACTGAAAATTTTACGCGGTGATAACATTTCAACGGCATAGCCAAGCTCGGTCATGCGGTCTTGGAGGGTGTAGCCTGGCACGCGATCATCCATCGAAAAATGCATGTTGTGCTGTTTGATAAGTTTGCAGTTCCACAATGTACAGAAACTCTTCAAGTAGACTTCTCTGTACGGTTTTGGTTCTCTGGAGCGTAATCCCATGGAGATTTTCAGGCGTCTGAAATGGTGTTTGAATAGTCGTGAGCTAAAGCGCCAAAGCGTTCTTGTGGTACCGCGGTTTAATTGCTCAACGCAACCGACGGCTACGACTTTTTGGTTTTTTAAGCATTTATTCAGCATCATCGGGAAAACATTTTTATCAAAAACAAATGTGTCGGTGTGCATTAGAAATAAATAATCAGTTTCAACTCGCTCCAAAACCAGGTCAAGTGCTTTGCCATGCGCGATATGCCCAGCTTCTGGTTCAGAAACAGAGCGCTCGATTAGATTTATCCAGTCAAGCGTTCGTAAGTACTCAGTGCTTTCATCGGCGGAATAGTTGTCAACTACCCATATTGGGATGCTGTGGCTCCCCACATGCTGGTGCAATAAGTCTAAGCATATCTTGGTGATTTCTGGTGTTTTGTAATTGACTATAACGATGCTGAAGGTTTTGGAGTTGTCAGCCAGGAAACTAGTCTTATTCATCGTTCAGGCGCCCAATGATATTGCATGTTATTGTAGGAATAATTGAATCTGTATACAGCTTTCGCTTGTTTGTCTGCGCGAAATTTTGCGTGACTATAGAGCGCAATTTTTTAAGCCGCTTTGTCATACATAATAACCATAGCTTACTTGGGCCTGATGGAGAGCAGTATGTGCGGACTTCATCGTATAAGGATCTGCTCTGCAGGTAAACATCCGTGACTTAAATCGTTACACGTTCCCCCGCTAGCCGTCTTCCGTACACGCAGCTTGGTTAAGTCGCAGGCACGTAGGCTTTCTGCCCGAGCTGGCTCAGTGAACATCTTTGTGCCCTGACAGCCTTGCGAGCGGTCTCAACGTGATTCGACAAGGTCTGTCGACTGCCATTGACTAACGATTGGATTTACGGATGAAACCAACGATGTCTCTCCAGTTCCACACCAAGATAATCACTGCCATAGCCGCCATGTCCCTGTCTCTCACCGGCTGTGTCGGGGTAGTGGTTTCCATACCGGAACCGGAAAGAGAACGCATTCCCTTGACCTACCAGCAAACAGATAGCGACCTGACCACGCGAGCGTGGTGTGGTTTAACGCTTTGGGCAGTGATCGTACCGATCCCCTTGAAATTGCCCGTCTGCAAGCTTCACCAGGGGCAGTCTTTAACATCACCCTTTTATGCCTGCGGCCCTCTGATGAGCCTGGGACCTATCTTTCATGGTTATGCGGGAAATGCACTGTGTGGAAAATTTACCGGGTTGTTTTGACCGAGGCGGCGCCACAGAAAACAACCATTGCTGTAGTTATCGTGGCACTAACGGCTACTGCGCATTGAGCCTTACTGATGAAACGTGCGGCCCAGTGCATCCAGGCGAACGGCGATGGGTGGCAAGCGCTGGCTGCTCAGGGCAAGGGTTTCGACATCGTCTGCGGTGCTTTGCGCGATGGTCTGCACAGACTGCAAGCGCCCGACCACTTCGCGGCTTGCCGTGGATTGTTCGCGGGTGGTGGTGACAATGCGCCCATTGAGTTCATCGATATGCGAGATGTCGCTGCCCACCGACTGCAACATCGCGGCCGCCAGCTGACTGTCTTCGACACAGCGCTCCACACCTTCGAGGCTGTCATGCATGGCCTCGACGGCTTTGCGGCTGCCTTGCTGCAAGGCCTCGATGATCGTCCTGATTTCCTTCGTGGAGAGGGCGGTGCGCTGCGCCAGGCTGCGCACTTCATCGGCCACAACGGCGAAGCCTCGGCCCTGCTCACCGGCGCGAGCGGCTTCGATGGCGGCGTTGAGGGCCAGCAGGTTGGTTTGGTCAGCAATACTGCTGATGACCTCCAGCACAGTATCGATTTGCTCCGCCTGTCCCGCCAGCACCTGCACGGTTGAGTGGGTGCCTTTCAGGCGCGAGGCCAACTGAGTGATTTCCAGTTGGGCGCGATTCACACTTTCCTGTCCTCGGGTGATTTGCACGCTGGCCTGGCCGGCATGTTCAACGGCATGTTCGACGTGAACGGCTATATGTCCCATCGCGTCCCCCATCCGCTGCATCGAACCCGTCATCTGGGCAATTTCCGTCAGCTGATGCTTGGCGCCTTTCTCCAGCGTGTTGCTCGCCTTGGCAAGCTCCTGGCCCAGCTCACCCAGGCCGTGAGAGTCGCGAACAACCCCGTCAACCAGGGCGGTAATCTGCATCAGGAATTGATCGAAACGATCCGCGAGCGATACATGCACAGTGGCCTTGTCTCCCTTGCCAGCATCGACGGCGAGCTGGGACGTGGCCGCGAGCATCTTGTCCAGCATGTCCTGGCTCTCCACCGCTTCGGCCTGACTGTGCACGGCCAGATAGAGCAGGGCGACCGTCTCCATGACCACATAGAAGGCGTGAACGAACACCATCGTCCACCCACCATGATGCGCCATGACGTAGACCGGAAAACCTTGGTGTTGCAGCGTATGGAAAACCACGTGATGAACGGCGATCGTGGCAGCGGCGACCAGAATCGGTAGCCAGTCGCGATAAAAAGTCAGTACCGCCAGCAACGCGAAAATACCGAAGTGGGATTCAATGACGCCCTCGGCCTGATTGATATGCAACGCGGCCATGACCATCAAGCCAATGCCCAGGCAGCACCGCATCCATCGCGTGCCGCCCATTGCGCGATAAAGCACCGTCAGCAGCAGACTCGTGCCGCCACCCACCACAAACGCCTGAATAAAGGTGTCGTGCCAGTAAGCCAGCCCCAAAGCGAAGAGAAACATCAGCCAGATCAGGCCCAGCATGATTCGGTCGGCCTTGCGGTAGTGGTCAAGAAAACGAGGGGGCAAAGGCATTCACTTTTACTCCATGTAATTGAGCCGGAATAAGGCAGGTCATTCCGGCATGTCGGGGCATACATGAGAAACCGTGAAGAGAGTAGCCGTTTGCCATCACACCTCCCGTGTTCGACGGTGAACGCGGGAAACAATGTCAGAAATAGAGGCAAGTAATGCTGAAGTGACGCGCAGTGGGGCTAGAGTGTCGATGTGAGGAAATGGAACCCACATCACCGATAGCGTCTAAATTACAGAGAGATGTCCCGCCACGCTGAAGGAACGACTCATGCTCAGATCTCGCTCATTGATTGCAGCTATTACATGCCTTGCGCTGGTTTCCGGTTCAGTGACTGCATTGGCCGATCCTGGTAATGGAAAGGGCCAGGGAAACGGCAAGGGAAATCCGCAAAACAGCCAGGTTCATGGCAACCAGGGAAGTCAGGGAGGCAAGGGCAAAAATTCCGGAGGCGGCGATTGGGATAATGGCCCAAGCATCAATCACGGAAGCGTTCTTGGAATTATTGGTGGGTATCGGGACTACTGGAGCCCCGGACCTGCATTGCCACCCGGCATTCAAAAGAACCTCGCGCGAGGTAAGCCGCTTCCACCCGGGATTGCCAAAAAACTGGACGGCCGGTTGATCGGCAGGCTGCCTCATTATGATGGGTATGAATGGCAGCAAGTTGGCACCGACTTGATATTGGTCGCGCTGGCAACCGGGCTCATCTACGAAGTACTCAACGGTGCTTTTGATTAATGGGCATGATCCATATGCCCATTTGAAGGTGGCAACCGGCGCAACCAGCGCTATTCGTCCACGCTGATACCCGATCCCCCTAGTTCGTTGGGGACATCCTTCAGCTTGGGCAATCCATCTTTGATGCGCAGCACGGTCTCCTGATAGTGGACGTGAACGCCTGGTGAATACGCAAGATCCGGGATGACCGCGGCATACACATCGATCAGTCCCATCCCCGGGTGCTCAGTGAAGATGTGCCCGCCGCACGTCTTGCACCACTTGCGGTAACTCTGCGGTGTCTTGTTGTAGGTACCGATGTTGTCAGCACCCCGAGTCACTTGCACCGCCTCGGGTTTCCACAGCGTGAAGGCATTGACCGGCCCTGCTGACCAATGCCGACACGACTCGCAATGGCAATAGCCCATTCCGACCGGCTCGCCGCTGACGGTGAACTCGACTGCGCCGCAAAAACAACTGCCTTTGTAAGACCGTTCAATGCTCATGGCATGACTCCTTGATCAATTGTCAGGCGGATACCACCGGACGTCATTCGTCAATGTAGTGCACCGCAGTAGCAGGCGTGCGCCGCACCTGCAGTTCGAAAATGTCAGGGCGCGCATAGTGTCCGGTGACGTCGAGCGTCCGCCGCGCTGGCGCCACAAGTGAGACGTCGATGTCCGCATACAGAATGCCTGCCTCTCGGTGTAATGGACCGGCTGTGATCCGGCCTTGAGGGTTGACCACCACCGAGTCGCCGTCGTTGATCCACTCTTGCGGATCGGGAAACAGTTGCATGCGAGCCGGAAAGTCATCGGGAATGTCGCTGCCGCGCAGCAAGGTGCCGCTGCCAAGCACCCAACAGCGGCCTTCGAGTGCAATGTGGCGCATCGTGCTGATCCAGCCATCGCCACTGTCATACGTGGGTGCGATGTAGATCTCCACCCCTTGGGCATACAGTGAATAGCGTGCCAGCGGCATGTAGCTTTCCCAGCAGATGAGTGTGCCAACACGGCCGACCGGTGTATCGACCGTGCGCAACCCGCTTGCATCACCGAAGCCATGCACCATGCGCTCGGGATTGGTTGGCATCAGCTTGCGGTGGCGGTTGAGCACTTCGCCGTTCGCGCCGATTACGACTACGCTGTTATAGAGCGTGCCGCCGCCATGGCGCCGGTCGCATTCATTGATGCCGCACACGATCGTCACGGCGTGAACTCTGGCGGCCTCGCACAATTCGTTCAGGTCACCGTTCGCAATATCGACGGCGTTGGCCAGCAGCCGCGCATGCAACTGGCCCATTAAAGCCCCGTCCCTTCCCGCCGCCAGCCGCCAGATCCATGACGGGTAACCTGGAATGAACTGTTCGGGTAAAACGATCAGCGAGGCTCCCGCCGTCGCTGCCTCGGCGACCGATTGCACGGCCCGGGCGATCGTCGCGCTGCGATCCAGCAGTACGGGCGGGCGCTGAATGATGGCTACCTTGGTCATGGCGTGCTCCTTTGGTATTTGGCTTTCGAGGTTTCAGCGTGCGCGTGGTGAAGTGGCGGGGCTAGTTCAGAATCTGAAGCGTTGTAATTGCGGAGCCAAGGCAATGGACGAAAGCTACGGTCAGTTCTGCACGGTCGCGCGCGGCGCTGAAGCCCTGTGCGAGCGCTGGACACCCTTGGTCGTGCGCGAGTTGCTGTGCGGCAGCAAGCGCTTCAATGAACTGCACCGCGGCGTGCCCCGGATGTCCACCAACCTGCTGGCACAGCGGCTGCGCCATTTGGAAGAAATCGGCGTCGTGCACCGCACGGCCACCGGCAAAGTCTGGGAGTACAGCCTGACCGAGGCGGGCGAGGAGCTGCGCCCCATCATCATGGCGCTAGGGCATTGGGGCGCGCGCTGGATCGGCAGTCGCCTTCGCGATGACGAACTCGACGCGGGGCTGCTCATGTGGGACGTTCGCCGGTTCGTGCGCGTTGAGACATTCCCGTCCCGACCGGTGGTCATCCAGTTCAAGTTCCGCGACGCGCGACCCGGCGAGCAAGCGTGGTGGCTCGTGGTTGAACAGGGCGTGGCAGATCTGTGTCGCGACGATCCCGGCCGCGAACTGACGCTCGTCGTGGACTCCAGCGTGCGCGCGTTGACCGAGGTGTGGGCGGGCGACCGCACACCGCGGGAGGTTCTGCAGTCGCGAGAGCTGCGCGTAGATGGCGCGGTGAAGGATGCGGAAAGTTTGTGGCGCTGGCTTGGCACGAGCGCGTTCGCGGGTACCCGGAGCGCGGCACGCTAGCGCTGGCAGCATCCGTCGGTCGCAGGACTTGAACTGTCTGGGGCTTAAAGCGTCATAAGATTCGCGATATCAACCTATGGAAGCCATCATGCTTTTAAAGAATAAGAGTCTCATTGCTGTAATGTCCTGCGCCCTGATGCTGGCGGCCGCCCCATTACTCCCTGCTGACCTGTCCATTATGAACTCCGCCTATGCGAAAGACGGTGGTGGTGGTGGTGGTGGTGGTGGTGGCGGCGGCGGTAACGGCGGTGGCGGCGGTAACGGTGGTGGTAATGGGGGCGGAAACGGAGGCGGGAATGGCGGTGGCCACGGCGGCGGTACAGGCGGCGGTCACAGCGGTTCAGGTCACTCCGGCAACTCTGACAGTAACGGCCGCGGCAATGGACTGAGCAGCGATCATGCCGGCAAGGCTGTTCGCGACCGTGGTGAAAGCGGAAACCACTACGGCAGAGATAGCAATAGTGATCGCGGTCATGGCCAAACGACTTCAGGTATCGCCAATTCCAAAGACACTCGCGGCGTGAGCAAAGCCAGTGCAATCTCGACCTCGACGCCAGGCGATCACAACACGAAAGGGTTGAGCAAAGCCGGGACTTCGGTATCGAAAAAATCGCACTGATCAGCCATAAGGGCTGATGGGAAAGTCCAACAGACTCAACTGCAAAGTTTGCCGCACGCTTGAGCTCAATTGGACTTCTTCGGTGGGTAGTTACCGCGCAAGTCCCCGGACTGGGTGCCTGTCTTACCGGGCAGGGCAGGCACTACCGGGCGAGATCTGGGTTGGGGGTTGGAGCGGCTCCGGGGTTGAGGTTGTTTGCTCATTGTTTGCCTCCTGACTTTTCCGGGTTTCGCGAAGGCCTCCTGATAAAGCTTAGCTGCTGGCTGCGATGGTCTGCATCGTTCAGCAGTGGGTGAAAAGGTTGCAAGCGACCAAAACCCGCAGCACGTAACCCCAAACAAAACGGGCGCCCGACAAGGCGCCCGTTTTCGTTTGTTCCGCTGCTTGAGTCCGTAAACGTCGACCGATCACATCTTCTCTTAGCGCAGCAGATGCACCGCCAAGCCGACAAGCGCGCAAGCCATCAGCACCTGAATGACGCCCCGTTTGAAGCGGAACAAGGCAATTGCCGCCAAAATGGCGATCAGTGCAGAGGGCCAGTCGAGGTTACCGCTGAAGCCCTTCGGCCACAGCACGTGATAGCCGAAGAAACATGCCAGATTGAGGATCACTCCAACCACCGCCGCTGTGATTGCGGTAAGCGGTGCAGTGAACTTGAGTTCGTTGTGGGTCGATTCCACCAGCGGGCCACCGGCGAGGATGAACAGGAACGAGGGCAGGAAGGTGAACCATGTCACCAGGGTGGCTGCGACAGCCCCGGCCAGAAATACATGATCGGCGCCGAACACTTGTGAGACGTACGCTCCAACAAAGCCGACGAAGGCCACCACCATGATCAGCGGCCCTGGTGTGGTTTCCCCCAGTGCCAAACCGTCGATCATCTGGGTCGGGGTAAGCCAGCCATAGTGACCGACCGCACCTTGATAGACATACGGGAGGACTGCATAGGCTCCGCCAAAAGTCAGCAACGCGGCCTTGGTAAAGAACCAGCCCATCTGGGTCAAGGTACCTTCCCAGCCAAAAAGCGCGGTCAGGACTCCCATCGGCAACGCCCACAGCGCTGCGCCGATGAGGGCCAGCAGTGCCAGTTTCATCCAGCTGAACCGGGCATGTTCCGGGGACGGGGTGTCGTCATCGATCAAGGCTGGGCCGAAGGACTTTTTGGCAGCGCTATGGCCCCCGGTTCTGAACTTCTCAGGCGCCAGACGCCCTCCGACATAGCCGATTAACGCTGCCCCCAATACGATCAGCGGGAAAGGAACATTGAACGCGAAGATCGCGGTAAATGAAGCTGCTGCTATCGCCCACAGCCAATTATTCTTCAGCGCCCGAGTGCCGATCCTGTGTGCCGCCTGCGCCACGATGGCCGTCACGGCAGGCTTGATCCCATAGAAGAGGCCGGCCACCACAGGCACTTCGCCGAACGCGATGTACATCCACGACAACGCGATGAGGATGAACAGAGAGGGCAGCACAAACAGCACTCCGGCGATCACTCCGCCCCAGGTCCGATGCATCAGCCAGCCGATGTAGGTCGCCAATTGCTGAGCCTCTGGCCCAGGCAGCAACATGCAATAGTTGAGCGCATGGAGAAAGCGTCGTTCGGAGATCCAGCGCCGACGTTCCACCAGTTCCTGGTGCATGATCGAAATCTGTCCTGCTGGCCCGCCGAAACTGATGAAGCCGAGCTTCAACCAGAACCGGAATGCCTCACGCAAGCTGATGGCTTCCGGCCTCGATAGACCCTCTTCAGCCGTTGATGGCAACACCTTACTCATTGGGTTGTTCCTCTTTCACAAACTCGGCGAGCAGTCCGTCGAAGATAGCGCTGGCAGCAGCCAGCAAGTGGTCGTCATGGGCAATGGTTTCGCGCAGTCCTGCCAGCACACGCTCGATGCCGGCAGCCTCCAAAGGCTGAATACCGCCGATATCGAGGTAGTGCACCAAGGCCGCGATGCGGTTCAGGCCGGGCTCTTGAAGCTCAAAACTGGCTTGCAGGGTTTCGAAGGTCACGCGATTGCCGACATGACTGAAGGTCGCATCATCGAAGTCGAAGCCCAGCGCGTCTGCCGGACAGTCATGTGGAGTATTCAGCCAGAGGATCCGGGCTTGAGGATCAATGAAGCGCCGAATCAACCAGGCGCAAGCTAGACGGTCAACCCACGGGCGCTTACGTGTTGCCCAGACACGACGTTGATAATCACCACGGTTGAGTGCCGTTATGGGCTCGTCGCGGCTATGTGGTTCATTCGCAGACAACGCTCTGCTGACAGCCGTCTCAAGCTCCTGCAAGGCTGAATCAGTCTGCTCCTTGGCCTTACCTGGAAAATAATCGATATGGGTGAGCTGATCATGGTTTTTGCGCAGCTTGCGAATTTGCTTGGTGGTGGCCACTGCGTTTTCAGGATTGAGCTGCCCACGGCACTCTTCAATCTCTGCGCGTAGCTTGCTGTAGTCATCGCTACGGTCGAATAACTCGACAAAGCGCTCACCCTCCGGATCGACCACGGGCAGGATGTAAACAGTGCCATTAATAGAAAGGATGTCGCGCTCGACAGACGCCAGAGCTTCACGACAGACACCGGTATCAGGCAACAGATAGGCACCATCGCGCAAAACCGCCGCACCTGAGGCTTTCAGAGCACGCCAGGCTCGCATGCGCTCGGTGGCATTCGCCGTGGGTAAGGCGAGAATCAGTGTCAGCCAGTTTTTCATGTAGAGAGCGCTATTTATTTTGTAATTCTTATTACGTTATCGGTGTTTTTGGCGTTTGGAAAGCCATCCTTGAAATCTGGGATTTTGGCGATGCATTAAATGGGGACTGATTTATTTAGTGTGGTCGAAGAGATCAATCGGCTGGTGGGGCGCTTCAAGTCGTAGAGGCGGTCCGATGCGCTCGGCTATCGGTACAGCAGAGGTGCCAGCAGTGCACACATGCCGCGCCAGTGCGAACCCTCCCAGTAAACCCGTTGGCAGGCGTCGCAGCGCAGGAAGTGCGAATAGAGGGCGCCAACGCGTGGCGGCACCTGCGACCGGGCCAGTTCCGGGCTGATCTCGTGCAGCGGCAGGTTGCAATGAAGGCACAGGCTGAATGGCCGCGCGCTACGCGCCAGGTCGAGACGCTCGTACAACTCGCGCAGCTGCAGCGACGGTTTCAGGGCATGCACGTAACAGCCGTGACTGATGATCCGCCGCTTGAGCAGTTCGCGGTCACGGGTTAGCACGATGCGTCCTTGCTGCGCAGCGATCTCGGCGATCTCGCCATCCTCGAAGCCATTGTCGTAGAGGGTGTCGAAGCCGCTCATGCGCAGCAGGTTGGCCAGCCCGCCAAGGTGCGCATCAGCGACGAAGCGCAGCACTCGTAAAGGTTGCGCACGAACCTTGAGCAGCGGGCTGATGTCCAGCGCTTCGAACTTGGGATACACCGCCAGCCGGTCACCGTCGAAAATCACCCGCTCCAAGCCCACCGACTCGCCGTTGAGCAGCACCAACTCGACCTCCGTGTGCGGTATCCCGAGCGCCTCGATCATGTGCTTGACCGTCGCCGCTCGCGCGCACTCGCAAGTGAAGGACTGCCGCCGCCGTTCGGCCGGCAGGAAATCGTTGAGCTCCTCGTAGAAGCGGAAGGTTGCACTGGTCATGTTGAACAGTATGGCAGGGCTGCAAGGATGAGCGAGTCTAGTCCGGACATCTTCTCCGGCAGGTCAGAGCAGCTGCATGAGATACACATCACCGGGCTTTGGGATCTACGAGAGCAAAAATCAACTCAAAACGCTGCTAGCACAGCGTCTTTTGGTAATAGAGTCGAGTATGTCCTGGTGGGTAATCTGCCAGGCGTCCGAACTCGGAGTACCCAAGTTTTCGATAAAAACCTGGCGCTTGAAAGCTGAAGGTCTCTAGCCAAATGCCAATGCAGTTCTTCTTTTGCGCGATATCTTCGGCCATGCGCATTAATCGCTCCCCGATACCCTGGCCCCGCATCTGTTCAGGAACGCTGACAAGATCGATGAGTAGCCATCGATAGGAGATCTTCCCGTACAGCCCGCCAATGACTTCGTCCCTGTCAGGGGCTCGTAGCAACAGCGCAAAAGTTTCATGCGCGTCGTCTCCGCCGTTAGTCAGGTTATGGGCCAGCAGCGGGGTCAGAATGGCGAGGCGCTCTGCCTCCGTTACATTTTCTGATAGTTGGATTTGTGCAGGCATGGTGCTCTCCCTGAGCGTTTTGCAACCGGGTCAAAATGGTATCCGATTCGCGTCATCTGTCTGCGCCCTGCGTGACCCTAAACCACTGGTTTCATATGCCAATAGACCCAACCTGCCATCGTCGCCACGGCCACCAAAACGAGAACACCTTCGTGCTTGAGCACGTGCCAGGGCAACCGATCGACTTTCAGCTTGATGGCTCGTAATGCCCGAGCGGGCAACGAGAGCTGTCCGCCGCTCAGCGCAGCATTGGTGAAATAAATCGTGCCCAGGAACACCACCACGGGGCTCATCCACTGCAGCCACGGCACATGATCGGACCAGGCGTACGCCACGACTGCCGGTATTGCACTGGGGAGGATGTGGCGCAGCACCAAGAGCCCGGCGCCTTGCCGATACCAACGCCGCGGGAGTAACCATCCACTGAGCAGCACATCCAGCTGCCCCAGCCTCACGACCACCATGGCCCACACCTGGTAAGCCTTCAGGCCGACCCACATCACCGCCATCATGAAGATCGGCATAAGGACCGTGGTGACCAACCCGGTATTTTTCGACGAGCCGGCCAGCAGCGAAACCACCAGTAAAGCAGAGAGCGCCAGCCACAAGAACAGGTAGACCCCTGAATAGTTGGTGGCCGGCAACCAGTCCCGCCAGTTGTCCAGTGGCTGCAGCCCGAGACGTTGGGGCACCTCGGGGTATTGGTATTCAATGTCCTGGGCGAGCTGTGAAAAGCGTTGCCAGTCGAGGCTGGTAAAGTAATCGGCCATTGCACGACGGTGGCGGTCACTCATGGGTTTGAGCAGCAAGGCGGCGGCCTGCCCGTGGATTTTCTCGGCATCGAATCTGGCCAGCTCGCCGCGCACGGTTGCCTCCATGGCCTGCACCTCGCACCGCCGGATCAGCCTGTCCCAACGCCAGTATTCGCACGGTAACGTGCCCTGTTTTTCGTCCCATCCCATGATCTGGCACACGCCATCGAAGAACGCTGGCGACCAATGCGGGGCGGACTCGAGCCAAGCCAATACATCTTGCTCGAACCGCTGGCGGTGTTCGAAGGATATAAGCCAGTCGCTGGCCAGCCAGGCGCGCAGCGCGTCTATTACCTGCCGGTCTTTACCGTCGGCCAGCCACTGCTGCATCTGCTCAAGAGACGGTTCTGGAGGACGGGTTGAGCGATCGACGCTGTCCACTGGGATGGCCAGCGAAGGAACTTCGTCCGCCTGGGGGCATTGCGGGGCGAGTGCGCTTACGGCTAACGGGGCATCAACGATTTCCTCATCCGCCTTCGCGCGCCAGCGAGCCTCGGCCAGCGAAGCTTCATAGGCTTCACGCAGGCGCTGGAACGCATCAGGGTTTTCGTCTGGACGATGGGTTTTGAGCAAGCGCGCATAGGCTCGCTTGATGCTGCGTTCGTCCGCGTTCGGCGTCAGGCTGAGTACTTGCCAATGGTTCATGGGGGCTTAAACCTCTCGCTCGAAATGACCCAGGCGCTGAGTAATGTCGCTGCGGGCTTCGCGTATCTGACGTTCGTCCTGAGTGTCGAGCATTTGCTGAAAATGGAACGCCAGCCCGGCAATATGCTGCCGGCCATCGCCCAGGCTTTCCTGGTACAAGCGGTCCAGTCGGGCCAGCAGCAGCGTATTGATCTGCTGATCGCGGGGGTGCACTTTGAGCGCTTCGAGGGCGGCGAGCCGCTGGGCAATTTCTTCTGGAGCCAGTACGCCGGGGTTGTTCTCGATGACCAGTCTGCGGGTTTCGCCGTTGATGGGCAGGTGCACCTGCGCCTCGAGCAAACCGTTGTTGTCATAGGTGAAGCGCACGTCCAGGGTCACTTCACCGGCCTTGCGCGGCGGCACGGCGATTTCCAACTGCCCCAGGAAAATATTGTGACTCACCAGCCGGTTTTCGCCCTGATAGATACCCAGACTGACCACTTTCTGATTGTCAGTGAGGGTGGACACAACGCGAGAACGGCTCACCGGCACCACCGTGTTGCGCTCGATGATCGGCAGGTAGTGGCCGCTTTGAAAACCCGCCCCCACCTGAACCGACGTTTCGATGCCCAAGGTATAGGGGCATACATCGGTCAGCACCACTTCTTCAAGGGAAGCATGACGCGCCATTAGTGCCGCCTGGACCGCCGCGCCCTGCGCGACCACTTCGTCTGGGTTGAGCTGCATCGACGGGATTCGCCCGAAGAGGGCCGCCGCCAGCTTGCGCACCAGCGGCATACGCGTCGTGCCGCCCACCAGCAATATCTCGTCGAGGTCCGCGACTTTGATCCGCGCATCGCGCAGTGCGCGTTCGATCGGCGCACGCAAGCGATCCAGCAAGGGACGGAAGATGTCCGCAAGGTCGCCCTGGGTCAGTTCGATGGTCCACTCGCGCGGTTGCTCGCGCAGGGTAAAGCGTGCGGTCTGTGCCTGTCCCAGCACATGGCGAACCCGTTGTGCTTCACGCCGCAACCGTTGTGCAATGGCAGGGAGGGCCGTGTCCGGCAAGTCGGCGGCGCCGATTTTTGCGATGAAATGCTCCACGAGCAGCTCATCGAAGTCTTCACCGCCGAGGAAATTGTCGCCGGCGCTGGCGCGAACTTCCATGACGCCTTCAAACAGCTCCATGATGGATACGTCAAAGGTGCCCCCACCGAGGTCGAACACCAGAAAGGTCGTTTCGTTTCGCTGTTGAAGGCCGTAGGCCAATGCGGCGGCGGTCGGTTCGTTGACCAGTTTTTCAATTTTCAGCCCGGCCAGCTCACCAGCGACCCGCGTCGCCTTGCGCTGAGCATCGCTGAAGTACGCAGGTACGCTGATCACCGCTTCGTGAACAGGCTCGCCCAAGGCACGCTCGGCGTCGGCCTTGAGACTGCGCAGCAACATCGCCGACAGTTCTTCCGCGCGGTAGGCGCGCCCACCGAGCCGCGTCTCACGGGCGCTGCCCATGTAGCGCTTGAACAGCGACGCGGTGAGTTGTGGATGGGTGTGCAACCGCTCGCGAGCGATATCCCCGACAACCAATTGGCCATGATCATCGAGACCCACGACGCTCGGCGTGAAGAGGTTGCCCAAGGCATTGGGGAGTATCCGGGCCTGTTCACCATCCCACGCAGCCACGAGGCTGTTGGTGGTGCCCAGGTCAATACCAATGATCACAGTCACTTCTCCTTAAATGACGCGGCCAAGCGGTAGAGTGCATGGGTCGCAAGGTCAGTCATGACCGTTGTACCGGAGGTACACAAGTCCATGGTCGGAGTTATCGGCAGGGCAGGCGGTAGCTTTAACCACGGCTGCATGCGTTTGCTTGTGGCGGTAGCTGCCGCCGATCAGCCGGCCAAGGAGGCGTTCTATACAGATGCGAAAAGCCTGTCTGTGACAGTGGATGATCGTCGGGTATCGGCCCAAGCCGCGCATACGCGAAGGACATCAATGCCGAAATCTCATTCAGCACTTCGAGGAGGTCTGTATGTGAGTTGGTGAAAAAGCCTGACATCTACCAAAAAAACATCTTCCAAAGTACAGGCTTTTTAGCGGGGACGACCGTCCGCATTTGGCCGGATTGCTTCCTATCGTGAAGGACCGCAATCGACTGTGGATTCAACCGGCCGATGTAACAGATTGGCTAGCTACTTTCTTGGCAAATCTCTTACCAAAAGCAATCCACCATTTTTCATAATAGAAGGTCGAGATGTGCGCGGTGATAAAAATGGCGGCGAACAACAAAGGGCGCTTCAGATATTTTATGACGGTATCTCCGCTACCCAGCCAAGTATGTATTAGCAGTGGATGAACAACGTAGAGCGCGTACGAGATGGTGGCGATATAAAATAGAGCGCGATTATTCAGCAACTGGGCAATTCGTGTCCGACTATTGAGTAACGTGCTCCCCACCATTGCTGCGGCAAGATAGGGACGGAAGTAGTTCATGAAGCCCGCATCGGGATGACAGGACACGACAAACAGGAGGCATAAAAATATTTGCACGATCGCCGTTTGTGTCGGAAGTTTGTCAAGGATGTTGCCCAGTCTATTGTTGTATATCAGTGCCAGTATGCATCCGGAAAGTATTTCATCAATGCGGTAGTAAGTGTTGATTGCGACATGCACATCATTCATGACCCGGTACATCGTGACGGCGATGCAGAGAACAGGGATCAGCAGTACCCACTTGTTTCTCATCAGAACTACCAGCAAAGCGATGGCGAAATAAAACTGGACCTCCATGCACAAACTCCATAGGTGGCCGTTTACATTGCCAAGCCACATAGGCGGCCAGTTGGCAACGAACAGAAAGTTTGCGATGTAGAACTCCGGAGTGCTGTTCATGACAGGTAAAGCAATGAGCATGTACAACCAGGCGAGAGGGACAACCCGAAAGATTCTGCGGATTAAAAAATCAACGACGCTGCTGTTGTTGAGCAGAAAGTTTGTTATCAGGAAACCCGATAACGTAAAAAATATAGCCATTCCCATAACGCCTGCGGCGGCATTAAATTGCCAAGCCTTTGGGCTAAGTGGTAGCAGGTGGCATGCCAAGACAAGCAAGATGCTTATGCCGCGCCATCCATCAAGTACGCTGAATCGAGAACCCGCTACGGAACTACTGTTCATATTTTCATCCCGCTCTTGGGTCGATAGAGGGCATTCTATAAAGGCAGTGCTGCGTCTGAAGACTGTCTGAATTTATATAAAAATCCAGTAGTTGCAGCGGTGAAAAACTCAAGAAATCAGACCATTTAAGCCTGTAGTCTAGGACACCTTTTGGACTTTACACTTCACGCCATGAAAAAATTCCAGTCGCGAGGAATTCGCTAAATGACTGGGTTTTTGGCGTTGTTTGTTTGACGTTGCTTGATAGCGTGACGCTAAGTGAATCGCCCACTTTTTGGTAGATGCCCTGAGCGGCGGCTTTTGGCCGATCGTTGCCCTTCGCGGCAATCTGCAGCAGAGGTTATTCGTCTTTGGCTATTCCCCAAAACCGTTAGGAGGATCAATGAGTCAATTGATTAGCAACCAGCGTCATCTCAGCCAATGGGTGCGTGAGCAAGAAGGTAGTCTCGATATCGCGGTCGCATTTTGGGGGGCAGGGGCTTTGAAAGACCTAGGGCTCGATCGATCAGATAGAAGAGTGCGTGTACTACTCGACCTTTCAGCTGGCGCAACTAACCCTTCGGTAGTTCGAGATCTCGTCAACACCTATCCGGGGATGATTCGCCGCGTCGACCGGTTGCACGCCAAGGCCTACCTTGCTGAAACCGAAATTGTTGTTGGCAGTGCAAACGCCTCGGCGAATGGCCTTGGACTTGAGGGAGCTGAAGCTACCCAGTGGCGGGAGCTCGGTATGGTTTCCACCGACGCAGCCACTGTTCAAGAAGCGCACACCTGGTTCAATGACCTGTGGTCCTTTGCCAAGCTTATTGATCTAGATAGTGACGAATTTACCGAGGCGCAACGGTTATGGCGCCAGCGACATGCTAACCGGTCACTTCCGCAGACCTCCTCTGAGTCTCTCATTGCAGCGGTCATCGCAAATCCTTCTTCGTTCACGGGTCGCGATTTGTATGTAGTCGTTGATCTTGCTGACATGGACGCCGCTGGTGATACTGCCGTCGCACTAAAGAAGGAGGAAACTGGTCAACCGGCCTATGCATGGCAAGGATGGTCAGACATTCCGCGCCGAGCTTACCTGATTAGTTTCCATAAAGACGGACGTATGCGGTTTGCCTTCTCAGATGAGGGCGCGCAGGAACCGGTTTACTTCACTCGAGAGGAATATGAAGGTCCCATGCAGTTTGTTGAGGCGAGTTACATTCCAGGGTTCAGGAAAAACCTCGGTGATATTGAGCAGTGGCGCGAACTGCTGAAACGAGCTGAAAGCAATGCAACGGACTGGGTCAAAAATGACGGCATGTGCATGGACCTTGGCGAGTTCGCTAGGAAATATTCCAATCCACAGTTACTGGATGCAAGGCGGGAGAGCTAGCCCAGCTAAACTCAAAAAGTTCGCCGGTCACCCCTGCGATCTGATTATCTAGCAGTGCTGGTAGGCCATCACGCCCTACGACGAAATCACCTATTTGAATGCCTTGAGGAGGCATGGGGCACCGCTCCTCAAGAACTCGAATTTAGGTTGACTGGCTTCCTCAGGGGGTGAAGCGACCTATCGCCAACTGCGGCTATCAGGGGTGTTAAGCGGCGAAGAGTCGGAACTGTTATAGCCAGCTCGCAAGAGTGCCCTGTCAAACATTTAGGGCTACCGAGCGAAGCGTTACGGCGAGGTCGTACTCCATCAGCCGGACATTCGGGACCTGTGTTGCCGCATAAAGTAGTTTCTGGCCAATACCCGACGCGATGATGATGCCATACACATTCTTGTCGCCCGCTAGGTGCTCTTTGACCCAACCCATATAGCGAAGGATTTGCCCTAAGGCCGCGTCCGGTCCGCGGCCGACTTTCAGTTCGATTACATAGAAATCGCCGTTGCCGATCGCCAGGATATCGATCGGGCCAACGTCCGTGTGAAACTCTACACCATCACGATCGCTCGTGCGGTATAGGGTAAGTGGCGCAGCGTGACCTAGCAGTTTGGGAAGCTTCTTGGCGAGGTAATCGCGTAGGTGCGCCTCTAGAGCGAACATGCCGTACGCATCATCGTTTGTATCTACTGCGTCGGCGATCGGCGCAGGATCGTCGCCCACACCGTCCGCGAGACGGACGATCAACGCGCCGTCGGCAGCATGCGCAATCTCCCATACGCCATGTTTGTCAGGCTGGTACAAAACAACCCGACCGCGACCAGTGCTGAACAAGTAGTCGTAGGCTGTGTCGGTGAGCCGTGGTTTTTTGTTTTCACTATAATGGATGCGCGATGGGTGATTCACTGCCCCCGAAACAATGCTGCATGTCATCGAGCTGTCATTGATATCATTTCCGTACATCGACCTGACTTTTGCTTTAATCGCTTGATACGTAAATTCCCCACTCAACTGCTGGGCTGCTTCCCTAACCATTTGCCATACCGCCGGGCGATTAACGCTGTCCACAATCAGAATTCCTTATGTCCTGTGATCATTAGTCAATTTGCCACCGAATCAATGCGGTGTACTAGCCTTAGCGGCGCATCCGCACTTTACCCGAGTTGTAACTTCCAGCATCCCCTACCTAATATGAAAAACTTCGGATCAGGTACGAGGCGAAAAAGCGAGTGGCCCCGTATAGCGGCCATAGATGACTGTCCGTTTCTGGCCGAAAGCTGCCCGCAATGATAGGCGGCAGATGGAGACGCTGACGCTCGCCGGTATCTGCTGGCCCTTACCACTTGAGGTCTCACCCCAGCGACGCTTTACAACAGAGTCTGGCCATCCTGATAGAATCGATCAGGTTATAGATAACACCCTTCTGAGAAATGGTATGAATACAGAATTGATGGAAGATGAGATGCGCCGGGCGCTATTCGGTGATCCTGAGCCCTCTGCGCCGGCAATTCACTCAGACGTGCAGGACACAGTCCCGGATGTTGTGATCGTGCAACCGGTGAAGGCTGCGAAGAAAAAGACAGTCTCAAAAGGCTTCACACCTAGGTTGAGAGTCACGCTGCGGGTGGGAAATGAATTTGAAGGCAAGATGCGCGAGATGGTACATGAGGCCGATACGCTGAGCTCTCTAGTTGCAGAGCAAGAAGCTACTAAGACGGCCAGAAAAAAATTCAGGTTTGTGGAAGTGGTGTCGGTCAAGTCGATGTAAGTGGGCACTCTCACTTGGTTCGCTCGTCTGACATTGAACCGCGTTCGGTTACCGCGGATCACCCGACCGGTTCGTGTCGATTGAAGCCTCAAACATTAGGGTACGGTAGTCGTATCCCAGACTGGATTTAACATCATCACTCCATACCGCTCTCAATGTTAATTGGTCGCCAGCCCAAGCCACATAACTGAGGGTGGCGACAGGCAGAAATCGGCCAACAGCTGCCTGTCAATTTCGTCTGAGGAAACCCAGACGATCTGTCTCTTGCCGCGCCTTGTTATAAGACTTCGAGTTGTCCACGAAACTAGGTGAGGGTAAACCTCTTCCAATGAACAGTATGCCCAAGGATTGGTCTGGAGTATCCGATCAAACAGTAAGTGCAGCCACACAGTGCTGGTGGCAGCTGTAAGTGCCAAACGAATGCAGATGCGCTACAACTCATAGAACTCCGGGGTCCTCACAGAAGCGAGCGAATGTGGATGAAACCCAATCTCTGTGTCGTAAGGCTGGTTCGGTTCGCATCCGCTTCGCTCATCATGCTAGCCACCGGTGCAGTGGCAGAGGATCTCGAACCCAGGTCCTACGCCAATACACCGGTAGGTATCAATTTCCTGCTCTAGGCTACAGCGATCTCTATGGCAACGTGACGGCCAACACTACGAATTGCCAGCAGACACTGCGAATGGCCTTGTCGTTGTTATTGCGAAAGTCAGCAATGGTTTTGAAGTTCGGAGCCAATCGCCCAGTCAACCACATCAACTCGACGTTACGCTGGCTTCACGCTCCAGCCGGCGGCTGGACTGAATCCGATTCAGGTAGTCGTAGATATAGATCTTCAGCAAGATCGCGGGATGGTAGGCCGGACGCCCCTTTGCAGCAGGGTCAACACCTTCAAACCAAGTACACCCAGGTCGAGTTAGTCGACGAAAACGTCGACCACTCGGACTGTATTTTCTTTGGCTACGTAATCGTCCAGGCACTCCGGCAGAAGCGTCACTTGCGTCCGAGTCTCACCTTCGATGAATCGCTTCATGATCGCGGCATCGATCAGGATTTCGCCCAGCCGCACATTGGGGCGCGTCGGTTCTGTGCGTAATACCTGGGCTTCGTTGGGCAGGGTCGGTGCGGGATGCCCGACCCCCGACATAAGCGGTCGTCTGCGCCAAAAATCAACTGCCGATAAACGCCCGGAGATCAGCATTCAATTTATCGATCGCGGCTTTGAAATCCTTCGTGGTGATTTTCTGGCTCTCGTTCGAAAGCTGGCTGCCAAAGACCTTGCGCACTCCTTTGGCCACGGTCTGATTGGTTTTCGCGTCGATGAACTCGGCTTCGATGAACAGGTTAGTGTCCTGATCACGATGACCAGTGGCAGCTTGGGTTGCCCCGACTACGGCCGCAACCGGCACCACTTCATACCATTTCATGCCTTCATTCGAAGCGCTCACCCCGGTGATCGCTGCGCGAAGGATCAGAGGGGTTGACCCGACGGGGGCTGCGCTCTCGTTCGATACCACTCGGTATTTCTGGCCCAGCACGCCTTTGGCCTTGTTGGTCATGTAGTTCTGCAATTCGTCGAGTGTCTGCTGGTTGACCCGCTCGTTGGGTTTGGGCGCCGGATAGAGTTCGAGTTTGTTGAACACTACTGTGTCATACGCATTAGGGTTCCATGACGGACTCACCCAACGCATGGCTTTCTCGCCAGTGGTAGTCGTTACTTCTTGCAGATTGTTGTAGTTGGGGAGGAAACCGGAGTATTGATCTTGTTCGGTGACTTGCGAGGTGCAACCGCCAAGCAACAGCCCGGCCAGTGCTGCGCCGGCGAGCAGGTTTAGGGACAGGTTCATAGTGGTAAGTGCTCCATGGATGAAGTCGTTTTTTTTGTTAGCAACGCTTCAGAATCGCCAGGTCATGTTGCCGGTCAGCGCTTGAATCCAGGCATTGTCGAACTGACCGGAAGTTCGAGTGCCTGACACGGATTTGGTCTGGTCCACCGGCATGTCGCCGAGCCAGACGATGGCCCAGCTGACATTGACATCGGTGTCCCTGTTCAGAGCATAGGTGGCTCCTGTGGCAATCCGCCAAGATTCGCCCATGGGCACGATTACGCTGCGTTTGCTGTCTGAGACTGCGCTACTGTCGTAGGCCACACCAACATTCCACAGCCATTGCTCGGTGGCTTGGTACTGCGCGCCAAGTGACAAGTGCCAGGTGTCCTTCCGGCATCGACCGATTTCGATTGCGCCCCGAATGCGGTGGTGTCGACCTGTACGCCGATATCGCCGAACTCCGGCCAGTCCTGCCAGTTGGCTGAGGCCAGCAACGCCCATTGCCGGTCCAGTTGCTGGAAAAGGCTCAGGGTCACGGTCTGCGGCACTGTCGTGTCGAGTTTGGTGTTGGTGTTGGTGTTGTTGACGCGCTCCAGCAGACGGCCGTCGCCTTTCACATCCAGCCGGTCTTCGAAGTTCAGGTCGACTTTGCTGGTATAGGTCAGGCCGATGCGCGTGCCGGCTTGCGGGGCGTAGATCACCCCAACGTTGGCGCCATAGCCCCAGGTGCCATCCTCGTATTTGTACTGACCGTCCGTGCGGTCGGTGAAACCGAAGGGGGAGCGGTCGATAGCCGTTTGCGCCTGCAACATGCCGTACATGGCCTTGATGCCCACGCCCACCGACCATTGTTCGTTGAAGCGGTACGCCACGCTGGGCACCAGGGACAAACCGAGCAGGCTGGAGTTTTGCGCGAAGTAACGCCCGGACCAGTCGTTGTCATAATTGACCGCCAGACCGAAATCGCCGTACTGGCCGAAACCGACACTCCAGTGATCGTCAATCTCATGCGTGATGAAGAAGCTGCCGCCGGGAATTGGATCGAGGGCGTTGCCACTTCCGCTGCCGGGGCCATTGGTGCCGGAATCTCGATCGAAGGTCAGGTCACCGTAAAGCACTTGCAAACCGCCGGTGATCTGCGTGCCCGGCAGGTAGCTCATGCCCGCGGGGTTACTGGCGATTGTCGAAGGGCCCTGGGCGCGAGCGGCTGCACCGGCGTTATCGGTGCCGATTTCGTAGAGCATGATGCCGCCAGCCCACGCTTGCTGACAGCAAAACGCAAGGAGCGTAAGGACGGGCAAGGTGGTTGTTCTGGCTTGCATAACTACCTCGGCAATTATCCATTTTTGAATGAGCGTAGCTGATGTCCACCTCTCGATGGTCTGATCAATAGTTGCCCCCATGCACCCTCTTGATCAGTCATTCCGCGTCAATCTGTCAGCACCGATGGATGCAGAACATCGGTGCTGGCCTCAGCGCTACTTGACCTCCTCAACCTCATAATTCACATAGCCGAACTCGTTGCTGCGAGCCGCCATGTATTTGCCGTTTTGCTCGAATACCGTGGCCTCGAAGGGGGTGCCGCCGAATGTTGTCACTAGATGTCCGTCCTTGATTTCATATTTGGCCGGCACGCCAAACTGGCCGTCATGCAGCATGTTCAGGTATTCCCCTTGCATAGGCGGCTTGCCATCGAGGCTGGTGACCAGGCGTTGGCCTTCGGTGCCATAGACGATCTCGAACGTCTGGCCGGTGACGGTATTGCGCACCTTGATGGTTTTGCCCACCACATAGGCTTGCAACTGCTCGTTAGTGAGCGCTTTGGCGCCTTCGGTTTTCAGCTGGTCGATGGTTTTGCCAGCAGCGACAAGCTTGCTGTCCTCAACTGTCGGTGTGTACCAGATCGGCGAAGTCCACGCGCGTTCCTGGACGGTGGCCGAGACATCGGCCGGTGGCGGCACTTGCAACTTGGCCGCGTCATAGGTGCTCCAGCGCGGGGTTGGAATCTGTATCACGCGAGCGTAGTAGAACGCGTGCTGGGCCGGATCGAAATCCGGATCGACCCAGACTTTTTTCAGCTCGGTGGCACCAATGGTATTGGTGTAAGTCGCCTTGGAAACATCGACCGTGGAGCCCACCGGTGGGATTTTGCCGGTGGCCTCGTCCAGTTGGCGATCACCGGACCAGGCGACGTCGTAGATCTTCTCGAAGGTCTGGCCGTTTTTGGTCCAGCCCTTGATGATCTGGATTCGGTCAAGGTTGCCATCATCGACATCCTTGACCGCCCACACCACGAAGGACGGCGTCTGTTTACCCTGTTTTGCCGGCAAGTCGCCGCCCATGGGAACACCCTTGGCGTAGGCGGCATGCACCCAGTCTTTTTCATTCCACAAACTGCTGTCGAAACCCCAGCCACCAAATATGCGCACGGGGATGCGCACTCCGCTGGTGCCATAGACTTCTTTACGCTTCATGGCATCGAAGATCGATTCACGGGTGTTTTCTTCGGCCCAGACACCGGCCAAACCGGACGTGCTGGTTTGCAAGGCCAACAAGCCCGAGTTCTGTTTGCCGGAAAGACGCGCCGCCGGGGTGCTGTCGGTAAAGCCGTGGGAGCCAAAGTTGTAGCTCTGCGAATAAGGAATCACCCCATTGTGCGAGTCGCTGGCGCCGACCACGCCCATTTTGTAAGGGTTGAGTCCACGAGCTTGCTGCAAAGCCATGCCGTTTTGCCAGGCTTGCCTGATGTAACTGCCATTGAGTTTCGACGTGCTGTTGTCGATGCCGAGCAGGAAACTCATGATTTCATAATTGGCAAATTCGTCTGTCGGCGACAGCTCGGGGTGGGTCTCTGAGGTGCCCTTTACCTGGTGAATTTCGGTGAGGGATTCATTGCGCATCCGCGTCTCGGCCCAGGCGGCATCAATTGGGCGGCCACGGTCATCTACGTCCACCGGAAACATCAGGCCGTTGCTGAGGTTGGCATTGTGGGAGATCGCCAGCACCTCGTTGCCTTTTTTGCGTTGATCGTCCATCCAGCCCCATAAATCCTCCGGTTTGTCCGAATCGAGGGCCGTGAAGGGCAGGTCCGGCACCTTCTTCGAGTCACGGAAAAACACATTGCGGTGCATGTTTTGATTGTTGGGGGCTGAGGTCCATTCATAGGCGACAAACGTGGTGAACTTGCCGGGCTTGTAGTACTTGTCGGCGATGGCGATGCTCTGCTGCCAGATATTGCCGGCAACCTTCGGATCAATCAGCTCCTTGATCGGGTGGCTCAAGCTGCCGGCGATCCATTTGAACACCCGGTTGAAATCTTCCGGGGTTTTGACAATCAGCTTTTGCGCGATGGGCAGCTTGCTGAAGTCTGACTGCGGATCGTTGGCCAGGGCGATCACGCCCACGTATTCCGAGTGGTCGGTCACGCCATGGAAATCCAGCGGGCGACCCTTGAGCTGCACTTCAAACCCCATTGGATGCTTGATCGGCATCCCAAGTGAGTATTGGTACGTCTGCTCGGGATCGACCTGGTGGTTGCCGATCAGGTAGGCATCAATCGACCAGGAGCTGTGCGAGTGGGTCTGGCCAAAATAAACCTCGCGATCCGGGTTGCCCTCTGCCAATGCCAGCGTGCTGACAGTTAACACGGCGCAACCGAGCAGTGTTGGCGCGGTGAAGTGTGTAGGGTTTTTCATATTCCACGTCTCCGGAATACGGCAATGGCAGGGTGCAACTCAGGACAAGAAACTCGAAACTCTTTGGAAAAACCAGAAGGCAGCCAGCGTACCCAACCCGTAAGACGCAATCGGTCGGGCATACAGGACTGCGGGCCGTGGCAGTCGACAACGCAGCAACAGTGCACGCAGGCTCAACGCGACGGCGACGAACATCAGTTGGCCGATCTCGACGCCGACATTGAAGGTGAGCAGCGCCAGCGGCAGATCGCGCTGCGGCAAACCGATTTCCGCCAGCGCACCGGCAAAACCGAAGCCATGCAACAAGCCAAAACAGAACGCCACCACCCATGGCCACTGGAGGGTGAAACTGGTTTCGTCACGGTTCTTGCGGGCGATTTCCACTGCCAGCAACAGAATGCTCAGCGCAATCGTCGCTTCCACAGGAGGGCCGGACAGCCGCACCGCACCCAGTGTAGCGAGTGCCAGAGTGATGGAATGGGCGAGGGTGAATGCGGTGATGGTCTTCACCAGCATCCAGCCATTACTCACCAGCAGCAGGAGACCGAAGACGAACAGCAGGTGATCGAAGCCCCCCAGGATGTGTTGGATGCCATGAAGCAGAAATGCACCGGCCACTGAGAACGCTCCCGGCGTCGCAGCGATCTCTATCCAGGGTTGCGCAGGGTGGACGAGGGTGGTCGTCAGGCTGCCGTCCAGGCGCGAGACACGCACCAGCACATCGGTGATGCTCGCTTGCAGGCCGATGAATTCAATACGTTGCCCGACCAGTCCTGCGGGACCGGCTTCAATGACCCGACGCTCGATCAGTGAGTCGTTCAGTTCGCTTTCCACGGGTTCCACGACAGTGCGCACACCTTCGGCAAACCGGAGCGCAACCGGCAACCGCATGCCAGAAAGCACCGGCGTGCGC
The DNA here is from genome assembly GCF_900187425.1 of Pseudomonas sp. Irchel s3h14. Classification (GTDB taxonomy): domain Bacteria; phylum Pseudomonadota; class Gammaproteobacteria; order Pseudomonadales; family Pseudomonadaceae; genus Aquipseudomonas. The sequence goes on along the minus strand of NZ_FYDJ01000034.1, from coordinate 10,302 downwards.
CACAGTACGTCATAGCGCCTGGCGGCCGTTTCGTTGAGTACCAGGTAAGCGGGGCGCGACTCATGGGCGATGGCCGTTAGGCCCACGAACCAGAGGACCAACAGCAGCCATACTGTGCGCCGCATCACGGCCGCTCCGTGGGTGTGGCGGCAATCGCACCGGCGGAAGCAGGTATCATCACCACGACCTCATAGCGTGCTTTCAGTGCATCGAAATTCGCGCGTTTCGATGCGCTGCGTTGTTCGGACAACCAATCGGACTTGACCTGCTGGGCCACGGCTTCTAAGGGCGGAGGAGGTGATTTGGCCAGCGCATCAATCCACACCAGGTGCCAGCCAAACCCCGACTCCACAGGCCCCACCCAGCTACCTGGCGTGTGCTTGAATAATGAAATGGCGAACGTTGAACCAAAGACCCGCGCCACCTGATCCCGGGATTGTTCTGAGTAGGCGTTTTTAAACATAAAGGCATCGCCTTCACCACTGTTCTTGTCAGACAGCCCACTTAGTGCGGACTGAGCCTGCGCTTGCGCATCCGCACCACGTTTGTCGAAGGCGAAAAACAAATGATGGAAGGTCAAAAGTGGCGGCGGGGCATATTGGTCCTGATGCTGGTTGTACCAGGCCTCAAGTACACCGGGTGCCGGCTCGCGAAGTGACGCTACATCCTCGGCAAGGAAATCCATTTTTTGCGCCAGTCGACGGCGAATAATAGTGTCGTCTTTATCCAGGCCAAGTTTCAGTGCTTCGCGATAGAGGATTTCCTCTTTCACATATTCCTCAATCAGGCCCTGCAACTGTTGCTCCGATGCGGGTCGTTGCCATCGCGCCAGCCAGGAAATCGCGATCCGCTGAACAATTTCAGGTGTGATTTCGATGCGTTGCGGATCTTGATTAAGGGTTGAGCGGTGTAAACCTCCGTACAGCACAAAGAGTGCAAAACCGGCGATTAGAAAGTGCAATAACGGCTGGCGAAGGCATCGCTTGATTAACGAAAGTCGAGATTCTTTCGCTTCGCAGACGCTTAAGTTCATGACTTATTGCCCCACGCTATACTGCGAATAGTTTTCGCGGCCGAGTGGAGTATTGCTGCTGTACCGGAACTTTCCACCAAGGCTAATCACGATAAGCACTAAGGCTTAGTAGCAATCGGATTAACCAATTCCCCAGGACCGTCCAGTCTTGCACCTATACAGCCCGGGACGGAGCGCCCATGTGATGAAAGGACTGCTTGTTTTCGCCGCGATCATCGAGGCAGCCACTGGTGTGGCGCTGATACTTGTCCCGTCGCTGATCGGGCAACTTCTGCTTGGCATCGAACTGACGGGCGTCATCGTCCGCGTGGCCGGCATCGCCCTCACCGCATTGGCCATCGCCTGCTGGCCCGGACCAGCAATGCTCGGGATGTTGATCTATAACGCAGCCGTTGCGCTTTATCTCGCCTACGTTGGTATCTCGGGGGAATCGAGTGGGGTTTTATTGTGGCCAGTGGTCGTATTGCACGGGATCATGACGGTATTTTTGATTCGAGCAATGACCAGAGAGACTTCACATTGAGCCAATTCTGTTGAAAAAGTCGACTTCGGTTGTCATGGCTGAAAAGTACGCGTTTGAGATTAAAGTCGGAGACTTGCGCGAAGATTCAGGACCAGATTTGATGTAGTCGCGTGCAAAAAAAGATGCTTTCACCGTTCAATGCATTGCTAGCCAGGCCCGGCCGACTTTTTTGTCACAATCGGCCGATTGCAGTCTGTCACGAAGGGTTGTAATGAACCTATAGCGGACTATCAGAGATGCCCCCAAAGTCAGGGGGAATTCGTCGCGTCTGGGGCAGTGCCTCGGGGGCTCCGGACTTAGCACCAAGAATTTGAATCGGTCAAAGGTGTTCATCCGCCGCACTGACACTGATTTTAGCTTCTTGGGCGAAGCGAAACAGACCCACACCGAGGAAGAATGTGGCAACTACAAAAAGAAGGCCGGCACCATAGGCGTACTTGAAGCCCATGAACTCAGTTAAAAAGATGACCGCGAGCAACAGGGTGGCGCAAAGTCCGCCGCGCAAAGAAGACAGGATACCAGCGTTTAATAATTCAGCCCGCCGCCTCAATCGCTCCAGATCGGCCCTGAGGTGCGCACGCCTCTGGTCGTCTTCGGGGATCGCATTGAGTACCCGTGTACGGTCGATGACAACTGATAACCTCGAAGTCATTAACGAAACGAACGCAGCTATTGCACCGAGGAAAAACGTCGGGGCTGTTGCTTGTGAAAAGATTTGCGACAACCGCACAGCGTCAGGAATGAATTCGTTCAATTTAGGGACCACCTATAGGCCGAGTATTTGAAATTCTCCATTTGACATAATTCGCGGTCAAAAGGCAGGGCGCACCCTGTTATCAGCTGAGGGCCTCAGTACAGTCTTGGGGGCTGAGTATTACTGACAACAGGGCACCAACGTCAGGCTAGGCCTGTGAGTTGGTCGGGGCTCCCTGTCGTGGAGCGTAGAGCAGTCCAGGAGACTTTCAACAGTGAGCAAACGTTTTTATGCCGTGTAGTGGGGCATCCTGACACTAATGAAAATAAATATAGGTCCCTCGAATCTTGTTGCTGGACACTTGCGACTGACTCCTATTGGCCGATTTCTGCCTCTCGCGAAACGCTGCAGTCTCAAGCCACCGATCAAGAGTGCTAACGGTCGTCCCAATAAGCCGGTGCGTCGCCATAAGATGAAAAAGCGTTCCGTCGCGTTAACGCGTTATCCAGATTGTGCGCAAGCTTCGGTTCATTCCAGCGTTGTGGCCAGGAGGAGGGATCGGCGTGGTAGACGATTCCTCCTCCCGGAGTCCATGGCGATGATCAGGCTCGCGCAGCGCTCATCCCGCCAGTGGCCCTGGATTTTTTGCGCACCGCTTGATAGAGCAGGCTGGACACCATGAAGCCCACAATGGCCAGTATGCTCATCAGGGTGAAAACATAGTTGTAACCCTGTTGACCGGGGAAGTGGTCGAGGATCGCGCCATAGATCACGTAAGCAAACATGCCGGGTGCATAGCCGATCAGGCAACCGATGCCGAAGGCCGAGCCGGTGATGTGCTGGGGAATGCCGACCTCACCCATGGGGGCCCAGAACACGCCGCGCATGGAGAACACGATCAGGGCGAAGGACAGGGTGGCGGCCATGCCCGCATAGATGAAGTCCGGGCTTTTCGGAATCAGCATGATCACGCCCATCAACGGCAGCAGCGCCAGGAATGCCCACTTCAGGTAGCGGCTGGTGCTCTTGAACTGCTTGTCGGCGATGAAACCGCCGGCAGGACCGCCGAGGATCTTCAGGAAGTATTGGTTGATGATGCCGTAGGCACCCACCAGTGCCACGGGCAACCCGTACATTTCCTTGAGGTAGGGAATGAAGTAGGTCAGGCCGCAGTAGACGATGTAGACCATGAAGACGTTGAGGCTGACCAGCCAGATTCCCGGTACCTTGATCGCCTCCATCAGGTTCGCCAGACCGTTCTTCGGCTTGGCCACCGACTGCGCGCTGCCGCTCTTGAGCAGGAACCAGGTCAGGGTGCCGGCCAGAATATCGATGACCGAATAAAACAGGATTGCCGACTTGAGGCCGGTTTCGCCCGAACCCATGGCGACGAACACGCCCAGGGCGGAAAAGGCCACCAGGGTGTCAACCACGCCACGCCCGCCTTCGAGTAGGCCGAACAACCGGCCTTGCTCCTGATCGTCACCCAGGTTGCGGATGGCTTTGAGCAGCGAGGGCCAGAACAGGCAGTCGGCACAGATGGCCAGCAGACTGAACACGATCAGCAGGTTGCTGAAGGGTGGAAAGGTCGCCAGGTACAAGCCCAGGCCACCGGTGCCGATCAGGCCGAGGGGGATCAGCTTGCGGGTGTCGTAGCGATCGGCGAGCAGACCGCCCACGACAAATAGTGCGGTAGCGATGATCGCGTTGGCACTGAGCAGCATGCCGATTTCAGTGTGGCTCAAGCCCATGAATTCCTGCATGGGTACATAGAAGGCGTCCTTGAGGTTCGCCAGCTTGTAGATGGTGCCGCCACCGAGGATGAGGATCAGGAATCTGAGCCATTTGGCCTTGTTTTGAGTTGTCATTATTGTTCTCCGGGCGTAGTCGGGTCGTCAGGTTCAGGCGTTGGAAGAGGTGGCCAGGGTCAGTTCGGACAGGGTGCGCAATTCGGCCAGCAGGCTACGGACATAGGCGACCTGGTTGTTCGCCCAGCGGTGTTCGTCGGCCAGCATTCGCTCAAGGGAGTAGCCGTTCGGCAGCGGCGTTTCGCTCATCTCCCGGTAGGCAATGAAGGGATCGGCCGCCTCAGTGCTCTGGCGGAAGGCCGGGGCCACGTAGTGGTTTTCCTGCTCGAGGATGAACGCGATCACCTGCGGGGCTGCTTCGCCGAGCATCAACAGCTCGAACAGCATGCGGGCGCTGGGCAGATCGTCCTCGTCGCTGCCCTGCAAAACGCCGTAATGGCCGAAGCCGTTTTGCTCGGGGACGATGCGCACACCCTTGAGGTGAGTCTGGCGGATGTGCGGCGCCAGGTTGCGCAGGGCCTGCAGGGGCTGTTCGCAGGCATTGATCATGTTGCCAAAGTCGAACAGGGCATGCAGGCGAGGGTGGTTGAGGCGGTTGAGCAGTTGCGCGATTTCGCCGCTTTTGAGTTCTTCATGCTGCTCGAAGTCAAAGTACAGATCGTGTTCGTCGGCCTGTTGTGCGAGGTAGAGCAGGTCGGTCTCGATCACGTCCATGACCCGCGACAGCGTGCCCTCGTAACGTGAGTAAACACGGATGTTGCGCACCCCCAGGGCCCTGGCGATTACGATCACCTGGTCGACATCCTTTTTCAGCGTGCTGCTGATCTCCAGGTGCACATCCAGCCCCAGCGCTTTGGCCTTGGCGGCAAACGCCTGGAGCTGCGCGGGTGACATTTGGCTCAGGCTGTTTTCCTCGCCGTCGAGCAAGTGCAGGCTCAGGCCTTGCAGCTCGTGGCGATAGGCGAAGTCCAGCAGGTCGGCAGGGGTGACACGACCGTGGGTGAGGTTGGTCAGTAGCGGGTAGGCGTGGGCAAACAGGCGCAATTGCCCGAGACGTTCAAGCAGCCGCCGGGCCAGTGCGTCCGTAAGCACGGGAACAGCCCCGTGTTCGACCACCTTATGGCTCAGCAAGGCGTTGAATCGTTCCTGGATCTTATTGTTCATTAGAGTCGTTCCTGGTTCAGACACCGGGTCTACCGGCGCAGCCTTTATCGCGCCAGTCAGGAACTCTCGATAGATCCATTATCAGTTAATTGATAAGACCACTTGCCTCGTTTCAAGTGGTCGGCGGCAGATAACCCAATGTGCGCAAGGCCTGGGCCAACTCTTCGACACGCTCCCGGGCCTGGTTTTCAGGCGTGCCGGCAAAGCCGATCAACAGCGCCGGCGGCAGGGCATGTTTGATGCTGTAGTCGCTCAAGGCATAGGTGTGGATGTTGTACTGGGCCAGTTGCCGGGCGATGTCGGTGTCACTGAGTTCGGGGGGCAGCCAGGCGATCAGGTGCATGCCGGCATCTGTCGGAGTGATCCTGAAAAAGCTACCAATCTGCTTTTCAAGTTGTTCAATCAAGGCTTCTTGGCGCGCCTTGTACAGCGCACGCATGCGGCGGATGTGCCCCAGGAAGTGGCCTTCGATCATGAAGTCTGCCGTTGTCGCCTGAAGCAGGGTAGGCGGACTGCGATCCATGACCGCGCGCAGGGTGCAAAAGGGTTCGACCAGGGCCTGCGGCAGAATCACGTAGCCCAGCCTCAGTGACGGAAACAACACTTTGCTGAACGTTCCGACGTAGATCACCCGGGCCATCTGGTCCATGGCATACAGCGCCGGGAGGAGTCGGCCACTGTAGCGAAACTCACTGTCGCAATCGTCCTCGATGATCCAGCTCTGATGTTGCGCAGCCCAGTCGATGAGTGCCTGGCGCCGCGCATAACTCAGGGTGACACCCAAAGGATGCTGGCGCGAAGGCGTACAAAACACCAGGCGGGCATCAGGGCACTCGGTCAGGCCTTGCTGGACATCGATCCCCTGTTCATCGATACGCAACGGAATCACCTGAGCCCCCTGGGCCTGCAACGCAATGCGCGCGGCGATGTGCCCCGGGTCCTCCATCCAGACGCTGTCCTGCGGATTGAGCAGCAGCATGCCCAGCAGGTTGAACGCTTGCTGCGCGCCGGAAACGATCACCACTTGCCCGGCACTGCAGTCGATGCCACGCGCATCGAAGACGTATTCGGCAATCGCTGTGCGAAACGCCTGCAAGCCTTGCAACTCGCCATAGCCCAGAATGGCCTTGGTTGGCTTGAGCAGATGACGGTTCATCAGGCGCCGCCAGATCACCTGCGGGAATGCGTCATAGGTGCTGTGGCTGGGCAGGAAGGATGTCGGGGTCGCGGGGTCCCAGTCAGCATAGGACACCCCGCGAAAATGATCGCTGCGCAGCGACAGCATCGACTGGCTCAAGTCGGAGAGGCGCGGTGGCTGGCGCGGTTGCTCATCTTCGATACCCCGGCTTTCCCACTCAGTGCCGACATACGTACCGGCGCCAGTGCGCGAGGCCAGGAAACCTTCGGCAATCAGCTGATCGAAAGCATTGAGAATGGTGATCCGCGACAACCCCAACTCGTTGCTTAAGGTTCGGGTCGACGGCAGGCGCACACCCCCCTGGAGTCTGCCGTTGAGTATCTGTTTGCGAATCTGCAGATACAGTTGGCGGTACAGGGGAATGGCACTGGCACGGTCCAACTCGATAGCCGACAGCAGCAAACCTGCGGGGGATTTCATGACATGCTCGTCTGGGTGAAATGGGACTTGACCTGGAAACCGTCAGGCGACGGGGAGGTAAGGGTATCGAGCGATACCCGATAAGTCATCCGTCTGGCGGTGATGTCCGGCGCAATACCGATTCGCTACAGCGCTACCGAGACGTTCGACATTGGCCGCGATACCGGTGAGGCGGTGTCCATCGACTATGAAGCGCCATTCCCGTTTACCAGGCACCCTGGAAAAAGTGGACATCAATATTCAACCGCCGCAGTTGAGCTCAGAAACTCAATAGAAAACCAAAAAACTGGAGCGCAGTTGACTAGCTCCTAAGTATGTGGCCGATGGTTATGGTGGTTATACGGCCAAGAGGATGCCGCAGTATCTGCCGATGTACTGGGTGATGGGGCGGCCAGTTCCTCCAGGTGGGTAATGATGTCGTCCGGTTTGAGTACCAGTACGTCACTGTCCAGGGTGTCCAGAATCATCTCGGCGGTGTTGCCGATCAATGCGCCGGACAGTCCGGTACGGGCCACGCTACCGATCACCGTGAGCACGGCTTCGAGCTTGTGCGCGATGTACGGGATCAGCACATCGGCCGAACCTTCCTCGATATGCAGGCGTTCGTCGCTGACGTCGAATTCGGCCTGGAATGTTTTGCACAGTTCGCGATAGAGGGCCTGAATGCTCTCTTTGAGTTGGAGTACGGGGTCGGCCGCCGAAAGCATGGGGTAGGGGTGGGCGCTCATCATGTGTAGAGTGCCGCCGGCCAATGCGGCGATGTCGTAGCCGTGGCTGACGATGCCGGAATGCAGGACGCGATGCTCCATATCACTGCTGCCAGCATCGATGGCTGCGAGAATGGTGCCACCGGTCCAGGGTCTTGCAGTTTTTACTATAAGCACCGGGCAGGGACAGTATCGCAGTAGCTTCCAGTCCTCGGGGGTGAGAAGGGCCTTCATCAGCGGGGTGTCGGGCAGGTGCTGCTTGATCACCAGGCCACAGCCCTCCGCCTGTTGGGCGGCGATGATGGTCTTGTGTGAACTCCCATTCCAGGCTTGCTGGGCGCTGACGCTATAACCCTCCTGTACCAAGGCGCCTTGCATGTCGTTCAGGTAGGAGGAATGCTGGTGTCCCTTGTCGCAGGCCAGCAGATGCAGGTGCGACTGGGTCGCGCTGGCAATCATTTTGGCTCTATTCAGGGTCAGGTCCTTGGACTGCTGCGAATCCACCACCACCAAGGTGTTGCGAATGGTGTGCATGAGTGTCTTCCTGTGCGTGAGTACAGTTTTTATGTGGGGCGGCACGGGCGTTCTTGGCCTATGCCCTTTCGGGTGGGTTGTACGCGTTAGGCCAACCCTTGTCCGCCCGTCAACCGGAAGCTCACTTACCGACATCATGCACGCGACAGCTAAAATCGAATCCTGCCTGCTCAGTCCGATTGTTGACGCTCGAATCGTACTGGCATTAATTACCGGAACGGCTGCTGATCGCTCATGCAACTGCGCAAGTTGACTCCACAGAACTGGCGCTGTTGTTCCATTGCATCTATATTGAGTTGTAACGCGGCCGGTACACTCGGTGCCGAATGAACTGCGTACTTCCTCCTGGTTGCGCTGCTGCTAAAGTAAGCGTGTGAGCGTCTGCCGCGTTAAATGCCGTGCCTGTCTACGCCTTTCACCCGCGCGAATACTACGCGTAGGTGAATACCTCCGACCTTGGTGGAATGAATCGAGTTGCTCTCTTGTGGGCGTTTTTTTGCGCGCTCAACTCAATGTCTAAGTATGGTGGCTATTCTGCTTAAAGTTCAGTTAGTTGGTCGATTGAGTTAGTTGATTTTCAACTAAGAGAACCTCTGAACAAACCCTATTCGATCTGATGAAATCGCACTGCTCTCGCTGGCTGAGAAGTCTGAAGCAGATTACCTTTTTCGATGCCGAGTACGCCGAAAAACGCAAGCAAGCTCGTCGCGAGCGCTTCCTGATTGTGATGGATCCGGTGGTGCCATGGACTGGACCCAAAGCAGACCTTCATGGCACGTAACTATTGGCCGAAAATTGTCTATCGCGAAGTAGTTACTCCTGCGTAATGAGCACTGCGAGAGTCATATTGATGAACTCTTCGTTCCTGCTAATGGCCCCCAGCCCCGAACGTTCTCGGCAACGTCACCTGATCCACGCTGCTCGATCCTGAGCGTGAGCTCCATTGTGGCGGCCTCAAGGGCAAGCTGGTTTACCGGAAAGTCCACCAGCCCAGGCTCTATCCAGTCCAGTGTCGCGGTGGTGGACCGTGATGATGGCCTGGATGATCGATTCCGTCGGGTCTTCCGCCAGTACGATGCCGCGTGCGCCCGCCTCTATTGCCTGGGCAACGGGAACGGATTCGTACAGGCCCTTGAGCACCAGCACTTTCATTTCGGCGCTGCGGGTGAGTTCTGCGACGACCTCCAGCGGGTTCAGCGCATCTGGAAAGAAACTGAAAAAAATCACATTGGGACGCAACTGATCGGCAAGATCCAGCGCATTGGTATAGGTGGTGGCCTGGCCGCTCACTTCCATCTGAGGCTTCCTGGCATTGATCAAGTCGTGAAGCCCAATGAGAACGAGGGGACGACAATCGATCAGCATCACGCGTATTGGTTTTCTGTGGGTCGTCATTACTTTCCTGACTCCCTTGAAAATGAACTATGGCCTCCATCCATTGGACTTCCTGGATCAGCAGCTCGCTCACCTGGCCATCGCGATCGAAGGACAGATGAGAGCGCCGACAAGCCTTGACGGTGCCCGCCCCTGATCAAAGAGATCATTAGCGCTTAACCACCCGAGTCCACTTGGGTGGAACTGGATTCGATTTCACGTCAAAACAAGACGCTCTGACACCCGTTGGCGCGCCTGGGCCGTCACCGTGTCGAAACGGCAAAAAACAATGCGAGGGTGGATTGCGCCACCCTCGCATCCTTTTTTTACTACGCGCGCGATGCCTCAGACGCCGCCAAAAACAATGTCGCCAGCCAGAACATCGACCCCGACCAAGGTGATGGTCGTTGTTTGTCCGCCATCCTCGGCAATCGTCACGATGCTGTCATTGCCGGAGATGTCGATCGATTGGACAACGGCGTTCTGGTCGCCGTTGAGCACCAGCGTGTCTCGCAGGCCTGGGCCCGCATCGAAGCCGGTGACCTGGTACAGGTTCTCATCGACTGACAAATCAATGTTGAAGGCATCGCGCTCACCGCCCGTACCCACCAGCGTGAAGTCGAAGAGCGCGTTGGCCGGGTCGTTGGCGAACAGGTTGGCGTCAAACGTACTCGTCGCCGAGTCCCCATCCTTGTCGGTCAGCGTCGCGCTGAACTGCAGCTGGAGATCGCTGGCCAGGCTCTCGGTCTCCTGAATGAACTCGATCGTCGGGACCTTGATCACGCCCAGGCCCATCGTGAGCTGAACCGCGTCAATGAGCTTCGAGTCCACTCTCTCGATGAGGAAG
>NZ_FYDJ01000014.1 GCF_900187425.1 Pseudomonas sp. Irchel s3h14 | reverse complement strand
TCTCGCGGAGTAACTTGTGATGCTGATAATCTTGTTGACTATCAGTCTGACTCCACAAGCACCCACACGAATTGCTTGATTCAATTGTTAAAGAGCGGTTGGTTAAGATCTTTCGTCTCAACCGAGGAGCGCACTCTACAGCACACACCCTCAAGTAGCAACCTTAAAAGCTCATGATTTTTTAATCAAATCAATTACTTAGGCCAGAAGCAACATCAAGCTGCTCGTTAGCGGGAGGCGAATAGTACAGGATTAAAATACCCGGTCAACCCCCGTCTGAAAATTCTTTTCCTTATCAAGGAGCCTAGGGCGCCACTATGAAAACGTCCAAGGTCTGATGCTAACGTTCAGGCGCTCCCCTACCCAGGTCCTGAACAACCATCCAAGGGCGGCCAATAAAACAGCACTGCCCGCGGCAGACGCAATTGTGGCCAGAGCGAATTCATCAGCGTACCCATACCTCTCCTTGATATGACGCCCCAGTGGGGCACATGAGCTATAGGGCACCTGGGTACGGAACAAGAATGTCACCCTTGGCCGTGTCGGTAAGATAACGCTCGAGCAGGCCCGCCAGGAAACCGCCCACTATTTGGCCGATGCCCACGAGCACGGCGAACAACTGGCAGTCCCCCAAGGCCGTAAAGGTGCGACCTCCCCTACCCCGCGCGCCTTCATACATGACACCTAACTACCGTGGTTCGAGGCCCGATCTGGCACAAGTGCACCTCGAGCGCGCCTTCTGCCTGGTGCTCTCGGGCAGCGGTTCCGACGGCGCGGTCGGCTTGTCGCGCATTAAGGAACAGGTCGGTATCACCTTGGCCAGGTGCCGGAATACGCCGAGTTCGACGGTATGCCACGAGCAGCCATCGAGACCGGCATGGTCGATCTGGCGTTGCCTGGTGGAAATACCGCAAAAGCAGAGGCTCCGGCGGGGCTTTTCTAACAGATGAACGATGAGATTTGATGGGTATCCCAACGTTTTATGAATCAGCCAGCCCACATCCCATTGGGGTTTCAGCTCTTTCGAGACACGCCATTGTCGAGCGCCCACGGTCCATTCGCCAAAAACAAATCGACATAATATTGACACCAAAACACCCACCCGTCGGAATATTGGCACGCCGCACTGTTAACCGCGCTTAACACCTTTACAAAGCCTGACCCCACAACTAAACACACATCAAACTGATATCAGGAAAGGCCGTATCCCTGAGTCGGTGCTACCCCAAAACACGGCCTCACCCAGCCTTTCTCCAGGAGACCCTTCCACATGGGTACTCTCAGTCTATTGCGTGCCATACGCAGCGCAGCCCCAGGCTGGCGTCCACGTTCGCCCGACTTGTCCTGCGATCCGCAGCTCAAGCGCGGCGAACATTTCCACCCCCGCAATACCCGCGCGCCTCTGCCGGCAGCGCTTGTCCCGTCAGCTGGCCGACGATGTCCGACGGCCGCCTCGCACCGCCCCAGAACAACCTGAGCGGCGCAAGAACGGGAAATCGTCCTGTTAGCAGTCCCTAGCGATTCTAAAAATAAAAAAATGGCATTTTCGGGAGAAAGACATGGCTACCACCACAACTACCAGCGGCGGCACCGTCACTTCGCTTTCCAACACTCCGCAGGCGCAGGACGACATTTTCACTACCGGTGTTATTGGCACGGGCGCCACGGCCATCACTGAAGACCTGTTGGGGGTCGTATACCTGGACGTCATGTCCAATGACCTCGGCGGTAGCGCAAAGACACTGTGGTCACTCGATGACGCGACCAGTCTTTCTACTGCCACGAAGGTTTATGCGCCGGCCGACCTCCTGATCCAGGACACGGGCAGAATCGAGACGACGAGTACTGACACCAGTTTCAACGGGGCAAAGATCTGGATTACGTCGGATGGCAAGGTCGGCTACGACGCCGCTACGTTGTCGACTGCTTTCAAGGCACAACTCCAGTCGCTGGCGGGTGGAGGGTCCCTGACGGACACCTTTACCTATGCGATTCGTCTCGGCAACGGCACGCTCAGCTGGGCCACTGCACAGGTGCAGTTCGCTGGCATGAATGACAGTGTGACGATGAGCATCGGCGTGCAGGCTGGCACGGTTACCGAAGATGCGACCACGACGTCGAGCCCGACCGACTCGCTGAGCGCGACGGGCACTATTGCGTTTAGCGATGTGGATCTGAGCGATATGCATACCGCCTCATTCGTGGCGGCGGGCGGCAATACCACAGCGCTGGGCAACTTCACTCTTGCATCCGTGACTGAAGCGGCCAACGCAGCCAACGGCACCGTTAACTGGACTTACACCCTGAATAATGCGGCAACCCAATACCTGGCCCAGGGGCAGACTGTTACTGAAACCTATGTGGTCACCATCAATGATGGGCATGGCTCGTCGACAACGCAGAATGTGGCCATCACCATCACCGGCATCAACGATCAGGTGCAGATCACCAGCGGCGTGCAGGCCGGCGATGCCAAGGAAGACAGCGGCGACTACGCAGCCAGCGGCAACATCACCTTCACCGACGTCGACCTGATCGACACCCACAGCGTTACCGTCACGCCGGGCGCTTCCGGCTATTTGGGTAGCTTCACCACCAATCCACTGAGCGACAGCACCGGTACAGGCAACGGTTCGCTGGGGTGGAACTTCGCGGTGAACAACACCGCCCTGCAGTTCCTCGGCGAAGGCCAGAGCGTCACACAAACCTATAACGTGGCGATCGGCGACGGGGCGGTGCAGACCGTGACCATCACGATTACCGGCACCAACGACCAGCCGACGCTGACAATTACCGACACCACCGGCACGATGAACGAAGGCAATGGCACTGCAACCCTGAGCGACAGCGGCGCACTGAGCTTTGCCGATCAGGACAGTACCGACACGGTGACCGTGTCGCAGACTGCCAACGGCGACATCGCCTGGAGTGGCGGCGCGCTCAATGCGACCGTGGCCTCGGCACTGGTGGCTGGTTTTTCGGTCGACCAGAACAGCTGGGACTACAGCAGCAATCAGAATCTCGACTTCCTCGGTGCGGGTGAAACCATCACCTTCTCGTACGCGGTGGTCGCCACCGACGACAGCGGCGCGGCTAATGCTGCCTCGGCGACGCAGACGGTGACCATCACTATCACCGGCACTAACGATGCGCCGGTGCTCAGCTTCATGACGGGCAACGATGCCGGCGCAGTGCAGGAAGACACCGCGCTCAGCGTGAGCGGTCAGTTCAGCTCGGTTGACATCGATCACGCTGCTACGGCCAGCTGGAGCATTGCCGGTACGAATCCCGGCACCTATGGTTCGATCGCGGTGGATAGCACCGGCCAATGGACTTACACCTTGGCCAATGGCTCCGACGGAATCGCCAGTGCAGTGCAGTCGTTGAAGGCGGGCGAGAGTCACGATGAAGTGTTCAGCGTGCAGGTCAGCGATGGCCTCGGCGGCGTGGACACTCAGCTGGTGACCGTTACCGTCAGCGGCACTAACGATGCGCCCGTGCTCAGCTTCGCAACGGGCAACGATGCCGGCGCGGTGAAGGAAGACACCACGCTCAGCGTGAGTGGCCAGTTCAGCTCCGCCGACATCGATCATGCTGCTACGGCCAGCTGGAGCATTGCCGGTACGAATACCGGCATCTACGGTTCGATCGCGGTGGATAGCACCGGTAAATGGACGTACACCCTGGCCAATGGCTCCGACGGAATCGCCAGCGCGGTGCAGTCGCTGAAGGCTGGCGAGAGTCATGACGAAGTGTTCACCGTGCAGGTCAACGATGGCCTCGGCGGCGTGGACACTCAGCTGGTGACCGTCACCGTCAGCGGCGCTAACGACGCACCCGTGCTCAGCTTCGTGACGGGCAACGATGCCGGTGTGGTGCAGGAAGACACCACGCTCAGCGTCAGTGGCCAGTTCAGTTCGGCCGACATCGATCACGCTGCGACGGCCAGCTGGAGCATTGCCGGTACGAATACCGGCACCTACGGTTCGATCGCGGTGGATAGCACTGGAAAATGGACTTACACCCTCGCCAATGGCACCGATGGTGTTGCCAGTGCCGTGCAGTCGCTGGGGGCTGGCGAAAGTCACGATGAGGTGTTCAGCGTGCAGGTCAGCGATGGCCTCGGCGGCGTCGACACTCAGTTGGTGACCGTCACCGTCACCGGCACTAACGATGCGGCCGTGTTGTCCTCGGCCAACGTCACGCTGACCGAAACCAATGCCCCGCTGACCACCAGCAGCAGCCTGACCATCAGCGATGTCGACAGCGCCGCAACCTTCGTCACGCAGACCAACACCGCCGGCAGCTACGGCCAGTTCTCCATCGGCACCAATGGTGCCTGGAACTATGTCGCCGACTCCGCCCACAACGAGTTCGCCGCCGGCACCACCTACACCGACAGCTTCGCAGTGAGCAGCGCCGACGGCACCCTCACTTCGGTCACCGTGCATATCACCGGAACCAACGATGCCGCGGTGTTGTCCGCCGACATCGCCAACCTGACCGAAACCAATGCCCCGCTGACCACCAGCGGCAGCCTGACCATCAGCGATGTCGACAGCGCCGCAACCTTCGTCGCGCAGTCCAACACCGCCGGCAGCTATGGCAAGTTCTCCATCGGCACTGGCGGTGCCTGGAGCTATGTCGCCGACTCCGCTCACAACGAGTTCGTCGCCGGCACCACTTACACCGACAATTTCTCAGTGAGCAGCGCCGACGGCACCCTCACTTCGGTCACCGTGCATATCACCGGAACCAACGATGCCGCGGTGTTGTCCGCCGACATCGCCAACCTGACCGAAACCAATGCCCCGCTGACCACCAGCGGCAGCCTGACCATCAGCGATGTCGACAGCGCCGCAACCTTCGTCGCGCAGTCCAACACCGCCGGCAGCTATGGCAAGTTCTCCATCGGCACTGGCGGTGCCTGGACCTACGTCGCCGACTCCGCCCACAACGAGTTCGCCGCCGGCACCACCTACACCGACAGCTTCGCAGTGAGCAGTGCCGATGGCACCCTTACCTCGGTCACCGTGCATATCACCGGCACCAACGATGCCGCGGTGTTGTCCGCCGACATCGCCAACCTGACCGAAACCAATGCCCCGCTGACCACCAGCGGCAGCCTGACCATCAGCGATGTCGACAGCGCCGCGACCTTCGTTGCCCAGACCAACACCGCCGGCAGTTACGGCCAGTTCTCCATCGGCACTGACGGTGCCTGGACCTACGTCGCCGACTCCGCCCACAACGAGTTCGTCGCTGGCACCACCTACACCGACACCTTCGCAGTGAGCAGCTCCGATGGCACCCTCACTTCGGTCACCGTCCACATCACCGGCAGTAACGATGCGGCTGTACTGTCCTCAGCCAGCGTCACGCTTACCGAGACCAATGCCCCGCTGACCACCAGCGGCACACTCACCATCAGTGACGTCGACAGCCCGGAAACCTTCCAGGCCCAATCCGGTACCGCCGGCGCCAACGGAACCTTCGCCATCAAAACCGCGGGCAACTGGAGCTATACCGCCAACTCGGCCTTCGATGCACTCAATGTCGGCGACAGCCTGACCGACACTTTCACGGTACTCAGTGCCGACGGCACCGCGACCGCAGTGACGGTCACCATCAACGGCAGCAACGACGCCGCCGTGCTGTCCTCGGCCAGCGTCACGCTGACCGAAACCAATGCCCCGCTGACCACAGCTGGCACCCTCACCATCAGCGACGTCGACAACCCGGAAACCTTCCAGGCCCAATCCGGTACCGCCGGCGCCAACGGAACCTTCGCCATCAATACCGCGGGCAACTGGAGCTATACCGCCAACTCGGCCTTCGACACACTCAATGTCGGCGACAGCCTGACCGACACCTTCACGGTACTTAGCGCCGACGGCACCGCGACCGCAGTGACGGTCACCATCAACGGCAGCAACGACGCCGCCGTGCTGTCCTCGGCCAGCGTCACGCTGACCGAAACCAATGCCCCGCTGACCACAGCTGGCACCCTCACCATCAGCGACGTCGACAACCCGGAAACCTTCCAGGCCCAATCCGGTACCGCCGGCGCCAACGGAACCTTCGCCATCAATACCGCGGGCAACTGGAGCTATACCGCCAACTCGGCCTTCGACACACTCAATGTCGGCGACAGCCTGACCGACACCTTCACGGTACTTAGCGCCGACGGCACCGCGACTGCGGTGACGGTGACCATCAACGGCAGCAACGACTCGCCGACGATCACCTCCAACGGCGGTGGTGCGACGGCTTCGGTCAGCGTGGCGGAGAACACCACGACAGTCACGACAGTGGCGGCGAGCGATGCCGATCTTCCGGCGCAAACCCTGAGCTACAGCATCGTTGGCGGAGCGGACGCCGCGAAGTTCTCGATCGTTTCAGGCACGGGCGCGCTGAGTTTTGTTTCTGCGCCCAACTTTGAGGCGCCGACTGATTCAGGAACGAACAACGTCTATGACGTGATCGTGCGGGCATCGGACGGCACGTTGTTTGACAACCAGGCGATCGCGGTGAGCGTGATGGGGGTCAATGACAACAACCCGGTGATCACCTCCAACGGTGGTGGTGCGACGGCTTCGGTCAACGTGGCGGAGAACACCACGGCGGTCACGACAGTGACGGCGACAGACGCTGATCTGCCGGCGCAAACCCTGAGCTACTCGATCCTGAATACGGCCGGGACGGACTTCAGCAAGTTCTCGATCAGTTCAAGCGGGGTGCTGACGTTCAATTCGGCGCCGGATTACGAGAATGCCCAGGATGTCGGTGGTGCTGACGGTGACAATGCCTATGCTGTGGACGTTCTGGTGGCGGACGGCAATGGCGGAACCGACACCCAGTCGATTACGGTGAACGTGCAGAACGTAGTTGAGACTCCAGTTGATACCGTGGCACCGACAGTGAGCGTGACGGGGACTGCCTTAGGGAGTTCGAACGGTTCGACGTCGACGGTCACATTCCAGTTCAGTGAGGTTGTGAGCGGCTTCAACCTTTCGGACGTCACGGTGACTACAACAAGCGGAACGCCCCGCGGAACCTGGAGTAACTTTACGCAGGTAGACGGCGATACCTACACGGCAACGCTGACCAGAACGCAGGGCGGTAGCGTGAAAGTCGACGTTACCGCGAACAGCTACACCGACCTGGCGGGTAATGCTGGTGCTGCCGGGAGCAGTGCAAACCTTCCGGCAGGTGTTGCCGGCGAACCCATCAATCTAGCCCTCGATACTCCGTCGGCCGATATTAGCGGCCCGATAACGGTGTCAATCAGCGGTGTTCCCTCGGGATGGATATTCAATGCGGGAACTGACAACGGCGACGGCACCTGGACCGTGCAGACCAGCGATCCTGGCGCATTGACGGTGACAACCCCAAGCGACTTCGCGGGAGCGTTGGTACTTGATGTCAACATGTACTGGAGCAACAGCGATGGCAGCACCGCCAGCGCCTATGTGTTCAACAACATCGAAGTCTATGCCCCCGACGCGCCGATCTTCGCCTTGTCCGCTGACGACAACCTGACTGGCTCGTCCGGTGCCGACACTTTCGTCTTCGCCCAGCCGATCGGCAACAACCAGATCTACAGTTTCGATGTCACCGCGGACAAGATCGACTTGATCGGCTTCGCGGGCATCACCGGCTTTGCTGATTTGAGTATCGCTAACGACGCCAACGGCAATGCGCTGGTCAGCATCAGCTCCGGCCAGTCGGTCACCCTTAAAGGTGTCGATGCGGCAGACTTGAGCGAAGCGAACTTCCAGTTCGATGTGGATCCGGTCATGACCAATACCGGTACCCTCACCATTGCCGACGGCGCGATCATGCCGTTCGGTGGCAGCATTCATAACAGCGGCACCATTGAACTCGGCTCCACCGGCAGCGAGACCAATCTTGAGATTCTGTTCCGTGGCGCGACCTTGACCGGTGGCGGTCAGGTGCAGCTATCCGACAGCGCACAAAACGTGATTTTCGGCGGCAGCGCCGACACAGTCCTGACCAACGTCGACAACCGCATTTCCGGCGCTGGCCAGTTGGGCGCCGGGCAAATGGTATTGGTTAATGCGGGGCTGATTCTGGCCAGCGGGCTGAACAGCCTGGTGCTCGACACCGGTACCCACACCATCACCAACAGTGGGGTGCTGGAGTCTACGGGTGAAGGCGGCATGACGGTGGCAAGTGCAGTCGACAACTCCGGCCACTTATGGGCCAACGGCGGCGACATGCGCCTACTGGCCGACGTGATGGGCAACGGCAGCGCCACTATCGACGGCGATGCGACACTGACCTTTTCCGGCGCGGCACACGGGTCCGTCGCCTTCCACGGCGAAGGCGCGGGCACACTGGTAATCGCACAGGCCGAAGCGGCGAGTTCCTTGGTCGGCATCCTCGGCCTGGAAAGCGATGACATGCTGACCTTCGGCGATCTCGCCTTCGGCGCCAACACCCAGCTCAC
The DNA here is from genome assembly GCF_900187425.1 of Pseudomonas sp. Irchel s3h14. Taxonomy (GTDB): domain Bacteria; phylum Pseudomonadota; class Gammaproteobacteria; order Pseudomonadales; family Pseudomonadaceae; genus Aquipseudomonas. The sequence goes on along the minus strand of NZ_FYDJ01000014.1, from coordinate 135,522 downwards.
CTACAGCGCCAACGCCTCTGGCGCCGGCGGCCTGCTGACGGTGGACGACGGCGTGCACCGGGCCGAGGTGAACTTGCTGGGCCACTACACGGCGGATGACTTCCAGGCCACCGACGGCGGCGAGGCCGGTACCCAAGTCAGTTACAGCGGCGAATCCAGCGGCACACTGGTGGGCAGCATGGCGGCGGACGTACTCAGTGGCGGCGACGGCAACGACATCCTCGCAGGTCGTGGCGGGGAGGACACGCTCAGCGGTGGCGCGGGAGCCGATATGTTCGCCTATCTCAACGTGGCTGAAGGCGGGGACACCATCCTCGACTACAACTTCGCCGAAGGTGACGCGCTCGACCTCTCTGCACTGCTCAGCGCCAACTTCGTTAGCGGTGTCAGCCAGGCGTCCGACTTCGTCCAACTGGCGCAGTCCGGCAGTGACGTCACCGTGAAGGTGGATGCCGATGGCGCAGCCAATGGTACGAACTTCGCCGATGTGGCGGTTCTTGCCAACACGGGCACGAGCGGTACCGATCTGGTGCGCACCTGGTTTGGGGAGGCTGACCATACGCTGACGGCTTGATGTTGGGCTGGAGTTGAATCCACCGCTGTAGACAGCCACAAAAAAGCCCCACCAGATCACTCTGCGTGGGGCTTTCAAATATATGGTGTCCCAGGGCAGGTTCGAACTGCCAACCTTCCCCTTAGGAGGGGGATGCTCTATCCAATTGAGCTACTGAGACACAGATCGACCACGAAGAAACGCGGTGCGATGGACGGCGTGCATGTTAACGGGCATGCCTGCTTTTGTCATGTCGTCCGTTGGGCTTTTTAAGTGTAGGCAGACGCCTCGCAGGAGCGTGGCTTTGTTTACCGTGCAAATTGCATCACCGCAAAAAGCCATCATTGCAAAATGCAATGCAGGCACCTCGACAAAATATCTTAATTCATTGTTTTTAAAGGATTTAATTACCGTTAGACTCTTGGCATGCGGGCTGCTTTAGCTGTTCTCGAAGAACAACGGAGGCAAGCCTCATGAACAGCGCCCTTTTACTCTCTATCGCGATCGCTCTGGCGATTCTGTTGGGCTTTCAATTTGTCCCCGAGAGCGGTGTTGAGTCGGTTGCTCAACGCATGCCTCATTACCTTCAGGTGCAAAGAGCACCTCAACTGGCGGCTCTGAGCGACCAGCGCAGCTTTGTCAGCCAAGAGGTGAGCCAGGAGGGCATTCTGCTGCCGGCTCAGTCTTCAGAACGTTTGGTATTTTGAATCACCCCATCAGGAGCACCGCATGTCCAAATCAGCCGCAGGGTTTTTCATCCTCGCCTTACTGAGCGGCATTCTTCATCTGTCAGTGGTCCAGGATACGGTCCTTACCCTGCCTTTGATCGCCAGCGGCGTGTTCGGTGCGCTGTTTGTGCTGGCGCTGATTGCCGGGCGCAAGATCAAGTTCGATCCGGTACTGCGTTAATCCTCAACAGATCCAGCAGATTGGCAACTGTGGTGGACAGTTCGCCTGAATTGTCGAGCCGATGGATCTGCGTGTCACCGATTGAACCCTCTGCCGTGAATAACCCATTGCGATGTAGCCTTGCTTCAATCTCAGCAAAACCCTCGCGACCACGGCGCAGCAAGCGCTCTCGCAGGACTTCATCCCTGACCGTCAAAAGAACCGGCAATAGCGTTGGATACCGGTGCAGCGCCTGAGCCAGATGACCGCGAGAGCCGTTGACCAAGACATGCCGACCTTCATTGAGCCATTGATCTATTTCGATCGGAATACCGTAATCCAGGCCATTGGCGTTCCAGCTCAGCGCGAAATCGCCCTCGATTCTGTGTTGCTCGAACTCTTCCCGGGAAACGCCAATCGCATCCTCGCCCACTGATTCGGCCGACCGCGTGATGACCCGACGCACCACTTCACAATTGAGCGTCTGCAACGGCTCTCGAGCGGCTTCGATGAGGCTGTCCTTGCCGGACCCAGAAGGCCCCATCAAGTAAATCAGCCTGCCATCCATCTTGAATCACCTCCCACTGCACGTCTTCCCCTAGTAAATCGGCCAATTGCCACTATCCTGTACACGTAAGGAACGCTGATCGAATCTGCACAGCATGCGCCTTCAGGCGTCCCAGGGCATCGCCTGCCGGGCAAGAGGATGCGGTCAGTAATACGGACCAGGGCAAGCTTTTCAAACCAGTCCGCATTTCTGATAATTGGTGCTGGCATAACGCCTTTATCCAGTTCAATATTTGTCACAGAATTGACGCCAATGAACTGGCTACTTTGAGGCATGATGCGAGCCTCTATCAATTCAGGTTGAACATTTGGCCAGACCGCTTGTCCTATCAGACATCCTGCGGCCAATCCCGAAAACCGCTCCCCTGAACTAACCGGTTAAATATATGCGCCCATTGAAACAGGCAATTTATTCCAGCCGTACGGCTGACAAGTTCGTCGTACGTCTGCCAGACGGAATGCGTGAACGCATTGCCGAGGTGGCTCGCAATCATCATCGCAGCATGAACTCCGAAATCATCGCGCGCCTTGAGCAGAGCCTTATTCAGGAAGGCGCGCTGGGCGAAGAATTGAGCATGCGCCTGGACAGCCCGGAGCTGTCATTGCACGAACGCGAACTGCTGCAACGCTTCCGCCAACTCTCCCACCGTCAGCAGAACGCTCTTGTTTCGCTGATTGCGCATGATGCCGAAATTGCCGCAGACGCTTCCTGATTTCATCCTGAAGTTCAAGCCAGCTTAATCGCTGGCTTTTTTTTACCTGAAATTCGGGCAAAAAAAACCCGCCGATTGGCGGGTTTTAACGTCTATAAGTCAGAGCAGGAAGATCGTCGCCAGCCCGAGAAAGATGAAGAACCCGCCGCTGTCCGTCATGGCGGTAATCATCACACTGGCGCCCATCGCAGGATCGCGCCCAAGCCGCGCCAGGGTCATGGGAATCAACACCCCCGCCAATGCCGCCAGCAACAGGTTGAGCGTCATGGCAGCGGTCATCACTACCCCCAGAGACCAACTGCCATACAGCAGATAGGCGACGACGCCGATCACACCGCCCCACACCAGGCCATTGATCAGCCCTACCGCCAATTCCTTACGCATAAGGCGCGAAGTATTGCCGGTACTGACCTGATCCAGCGCCATGGCCCGAACGATCATGGTGATCGTCTGGTTACCCGAGTTACCACCGATACCCGCCACGATCGGCATCAGTGCCGCCAATGCCACCAATTTCTCGATGGAACCTTCGAAAAGACCGATCACCCGGGATGCGATGAACGCGGTGATCAGGTTAATTGCCAGCCAGGCCCAACGGTTACGCAGGGATTTCCAGACTGACGCAAAAATATCTTCCTCTTCACGAAGACCCGCCATGTTGAGAACTTCGTTTTCGCTCTCTTCACGGATCAGGTCGACCATTTCATCGATGGTCAGACGGCCGATCAGCTTGCCGTTCTTGTCGACCACAGGCGCCGAGATCAAGTCGTAACGCTCGAACGCCTGAGCAGCGTCATAGGCGTCTTCGTCCGGGTGAAAACTCACCGGGTCGCTGGCCATGACTTCAGAAACCTGTTTTTCCGGGTCGTTGACCAGCAAACGCTTGATCGGCAATACGCCCTTGAGCACGCCGTCGTAATCGACCACGAACAGTTTGTCCGTGTGGCCAGGCAGCTCCTTGAGGCGCCGCAGGTAACGCAAAACCACTTCGAGACTGACATCCTCACGGATCGTCACCATCTCGAAGTCCATCAGCGCACCGACTTGCTCCTCGTCGTAGGACAACGCAGAGCGGACGCGCTCACGCTGTTGACCATCGAGGGTTTCCATCAACTCGTGGACGACGTCTCGCGGCAGCTCGGAGGCCAGGTCAGCAAGTTCGTCGGCGTCCATGTCCTTGGCCGCAGCCAGGAGCTCGTGATCATCCATGTCGGCGATCAGCGTTTCACGAACCGAATCGGATACTTCGAGCAGAATGTCGCCGTCGCGATCGGCCTTGACCAATTGCCAGAGCGTCAGACGATCGTCCAGCGGCAAGGCTTCAAGGATGTAGGCGACGTCGGCGGAGTGCAAATCATCGAGCTTGCGTTGCAACTCGACGAGGTTTTGCCGGTGAACCAGGTTCTCGACCCGGTCGTGATGCGGACCTTCCTGGCGGTGAGTCAGGTCTTCGACCACCCGCTGACGCTGCAGCAGCTCAACAACTTGAGCGAGGCGGTCCTGCAAGCTTTCCTGCGTTTTCTTTACTTCAACTTCAGACATAGGCGAACTCCACTCCCAGCAGCGGGGCACGCCGGAAGGATCAATCAGTCAATTCATGATTGGAAAAACGGGGTACTGAGTAACTACTGGGTAAGTCCATGGAGGTATTCCACAAGCCCCGGCGGGGCTGACGGGCGCAATGATACACCGCCCGACGGTTTTAAACGTTAAAAAATCGTGGCTGAAACAAGCGCTTGCAAGACAAACCTGAGCACCGCCCTGATCCATGAAACTGCGACGACTCATCCAGAAAAGAAAACACACCACGACTGAAAAATGTAACGACTACCCTTGAGATGGACCGTCATGGAGGACGTTTGATGCCATCGAATGCACATTGTTTTTTGTTGATCACCCTGCTCTGCCCGCCGCCCTGGGCACTTGCGACGACCGTTCACCGCTGCGAGGCGGCCAACGGGCGCATCACCTTCACTACGTTGAGCTGTAAGGCCGGAGACAGCCTTTCGCTTCAGGATGTCCGCACCTTCACCCCGGGCAGCGTGACCGCTCTCATGCCGGAAGCCGAGAATCGCGAAACATCAGGTATGAAAATCAAAAGGAGAGATCCGACTGTCGTCGGCAAGACCGAGGACAAATGTGGAAACCTGATCAACGCCAAAGAACGCCGAGAAGCGATCATCAATCAGCGGGTTGTTGCCGGCATGAGCCAGCAGGACGTCGAGAGCGCCCTTGGCAAGCCAGACAAGATCAGTATTCGCAATTCGGCCACGAGCTACCGTTACGACACCCAGCGAGGTCGTAGCGCACACGTCGAGTTCGATGAGAGAGGATGCACCAAAGGAAAAGCCAAATCCCAGACGGCAAAAAGCCCGCGTTAAACGCGGGCTTTTTGTTGTTTGGTGCACTCGACAGGATTCGAACCTGTGACCGCTCGGTTCGTAGCCGAGTACTCTATCCAGCTGAGCTACGAGTGCATTTGTGTTTTTATACCAGATCACAACTGGTTGAAGCCAAGTCATTCACATTACTGCAGATGACTCTTAAATGGTGCACTCGACAGGATTCGAACCTGTGACCGCTCGGTTCGTAGCCGAGTACTCTATCCAGCTGAGCTACGAGTGCATTTGTTGCCGCGCATTATAGGCCGTCTAATCTCTATGTCAAACACTTTTTCTAGTAATTTCAAACACTTACCGAAGAAGCCAGATTACAACGTACTACGCAAATAATGGCGGAGAACGGGGGATTCGAACCCCCGACACCCTTTTGAGGTGTACTCCCTTAGCAGGGGAGCGCCTTCGGCCACTCGGCCAGCTCTCCGCAACACGGGGCGTATATTAACCAGCTTCTTCCCCGTTTGCAAACATAAAAAACGATAAAAATTAATGGCTTGGTTCTTCGTCCTTCTCTTTCTTTATACGCAGGTAAATTTCCTCACGGTGGACCGCAACCTCTTTCGGGGCGTTGACACCGATACGCACTTGATTTCCTTTGACGCCGAGCACGGTCACGGTGATTTCGCCATCACCAATAATCAGGCTTTCTGCGCACCGACGAGTCAGAATCAGCATACCTTTCTCCTCACGCATTTCATTTCAGGGACAACAGTCTGCAAAAAAAAGGCACTCGACCTACAACCGGAACGATCGCAGCCCTACATGCCTGAGTATTGACTAGCGCGAGCAAAAGAACAGCTTCGGGTCGCACCATTCAAAAAAACAAAAGGGCGCGGTCAGACCGCGCCCTTCGGCAAACGCATCACTCGCCCTGACGGACCGGTGCGTCCAGTTCGAAAGCCGTGTGCAGAGCGCGCACAGCCAGTTCCAGGTACTTCTCTTCGATCACTACGGAGACTTTGATTTCCGAGGTCGAGATCATCTGGATGTTGATGCTTTCTTTCGCCAACGATTCGAACATGCGGCTGGCCACGCCTGCGTGGGAGCGCATGCCGACACCGACGATCGACACCTTGGCAATCTTGATGTCGCCAACGACTTCACGGGCACCGATCTCGCGAGCGGTGTTTTCCAGCACGGTTTGCGCTGCCTGGAAGTCATTGCGATGCACGGTGAAGGTGAAGTCGGTGGTGTTATCGTGCGCAACGTTCTGCACGATCATGTCGACTTCGATGTTCGCGGCGCTGATCGGGCCGAGAATCTTGAATGCAACGCCCGGGGTGTCTGGCACGCCACGGATGGTCAGCTTGGCTTCATCGCGGTTGAAAGCGATGCCGGAAATGATCGGCTGTTCCATGGTTTCCTCTTCATCAATAGTAATGAGGGTGCCCGGACCCTCCTTGAAGCTGTGCAGTACGCGCAGCGGAACGTTGTACTTGCCGGCGAATTCCACCGCACGGATCTGCAACACCTTGGAACCGAGGCTGGCCATTTCCAGCATCTCTTCGAAGGTAATCTTGTCCAGGCGCTGAGCCACGGACACCACACGCGGGTCGGTGGTGTAGACGCCGTCGACATCGGTGTAGATCTGGCATTCGTCAGCCTTCAAGGCTGCCGCCAGCGCCACGCCGGTGGTGTCGGAACCGCCACGACCGAGGGTGGTGATGTTGCCGTGCTCGTCGACGCCCTGGAAACCGGCGACAACCACCACACGACCAGCCTTCAGATCGCCACGAATCTTCTGGTCATCAATCTGCAAGATACGCGCTTTATTGTGCGCACTGTCCGTCAGAATCCGCACCTGGTTGCCGGTGTAGGACACCGCTGGCACGCCGCGCTTGATCAGCGCCATGGCCAACAGTGCAATCGTCACCTGCTCACCGGTGGAGACGATCACGTCCAGCTCACGAGGAACTGGCTGACCATCGCCACTGATTTTCTTGGCCAGATCGATCAGACGGTTGGTTTCGCCGCTCATTGCAGACAGCACAACCACCAGGTCATCGCCGGCTTCGCGGAATTTCTTAACCTTGTCGGCGACCTGCTCGATTCTCTCGACAGTGCCGACCGAGGTGCCTCCAAATTTCTGTACGATCAAAGCCATTTCAAAGCCGCCTCTGCCCATGAAGGGCGCCCAAATAATCACTCAAACAGCGTTCGGGCCCGCCACTAGACTGCGGGCCGGACACACTGCCTTATAAACCCTGCTCTACAAATGGAACAGTCAGGGCCAATGCCGCATCCAGTGCGCCAGCGTCAGTACCACCGCCTTGCGCCATGTCTGGACGACCACCGCCCTTCCCGCCCACTGCTGCAGCGGCTTGCTTCATCAAATCACCGGCTTTGAGTTGGCCAGTCAGGTCTTTGGTTACGCCTGCAACCAGAACGACCTTTTCCTCATGGACACTGCCGAGCAGGATCACTGCGCGGCCGAGTTTGTTTTTCAGTTGATCGACCAGCGCCAGCAGCGCCTTGCCGTCCTGACCGTCCAGACGCACGGCCAGCACCTTGACGCCTTTGACATCCAGGGCAGAAGCCGACAGATCGTCGCCCGCCGCGCTGGCAGCCTTGGCCTGCAACTGCTCGAGTTGCTTCTCCAGCAGACGGTTGCGCTCCAGCACAGCCGACAGCTTGTCGATCAGGTTGTCGCGGCTACCCTTGACCAGGTTGGCCGCTTCCTTGAGTTGTTCTTCAGCAGCGTTCAAGTATGCCAGCGCCGCGGCGCCAGTGACCGCTTCGATACGACGCACGCCGGAAGCCACACCGCCTTCGCTGATAATCTTCAGCAGGCCGATGTCGCCAGTCCGGTTGGCGTGGATACCGCCGCACAGTTCGACGGAGAAATCACCGCCCATGCTCAGTACGCGCACGCTGTCGCCGTATTTTTCGCCGAACAGCGCCATGGCGCCCTTCTGCTTGGCGGTTTCGATATCGGTTTCTTCGGTTTCAACTTCGGAGTTCTTGCGAATCTCGGCGTTGACGATGTCTTCCAGCGCCTTCAACTGCTCAGGTTTGATGGCTTCGAAGTGGCTGAAGTCAAAGCGCAGGCGCTGACTGTCGACCAACGAGCCTTTCTGCTGAACGTGGTCGCCCAGCACCTGGCGCAATGCGGCGTGCAGCAAGTGAGTCGCCGAGTGGTTCAGCGAAGTCGCGTGACGCACTTCGGCATCAACATGAGTTTCTACCGGAGCGCCGATGGTCAGGCTGCCCGACGCCAGCACGCCGTGATGCAAGAAGGCGCCACCGGTTTTGGTGGTGTCACGTACGTCAAAGCGTGCGTTGCCGACCTGAAGGAAACCGCAGTCGCCGATCTGACCGCCGGATTCAGCGTAGAACGGCGTCTGGTTCAGTACGACCACACCCTCTTCGCCTTCACTGAGCACGTCGACCGACTGGCCATCTTTATAGAGACCAACGACTTTCGCCGAACCTTTAGTCGCTTCATAGCCGGTGAATTCGGTGGCCACATCAACCTTGACCAGGCTGTTGTAGTCCATGCCGAAGGAGCTGGCGGAACGGGCACGGACGCGCTGGGCTTCCATTTCGCGCTCGAAGCCTTCTTCGTCGATGGTCAGGCTGCGTTCGCGAGCGATGTCGCCGGTCAGGTCCATCGGGAAACCGTAGGTGTCGTAGAGTTTGAACACTACGTCGCCCGGCACTACGTCGCCCTTGAGCTCGGCCAGATCCTGCTCGAGGATTTTCAGGCCCTGCTCCAGGGTCTTGGCAAACTGCTCTTCTTCAGCTTTCAGTACGCGCTCGATGTGCGCTTGCTGGGATTTCAGCTCAGGGAAGGCTTCGCCCATCTCGGCGACCAGTGCCGCAACGATTTGGTAGAAGAAACTGCCCTTGGCGCCCAGCTTGTTGCCGTGACGGCAGGCGCGACGAATGATCCGGCGCAGCACGTAGCCGCGGCCTTCGTTGGACGGCAGCACGCCGTCGGCAATCAGGAAACCGCAGGAACGGATGTGGTCAGCCACGACTTTCAGCGAAGCCTGAGCGTCGTTGGTGCAGCCGATGGCCTTGGCCGATGCAATCAGCAGGCTCTGGAACAGGTCGATTTCATAGTTCGAGTGAACGTGCTGCAGCACGGCACTGATCCGCTCCAGGCCCATGCCGGTATCGACCGACGGCGCTGGCAGCGGGTGCAACACGCCATCGGCGGTGCGGTTGAACTGCATGAATACGTTGTTCCAGATTTCAATGTAACGGTCGCCATCTTCTTCCGGCGAGCCCGGTGGGCCGCCCCAGATGTCGGCGCCGTGATCGTAGAAAATCTCGGTGCAAGGACCGCACGGGCCGGTATCGCCCATGGTCCAGAAGTTGTCGGAAGCGTACGGCGCGCCTTTGTTGTCGCCGATACGAACCATGCGCTCAGCCGGAACACCGATTTCCTTGGTCCAGATGTCGTAGGCCTCGTCATCGCTGGCGTAGACGGTGACCCAGAGCTTTTCTTTCGGCAGGTTCAGCCACTTGTCGGACGTCAGGAAGTTCCAGGCGTAGGTGATCGCGTCGCGCTTGAAGTAATCACCGAAGCTGAAGTTACCCAGCATTTCGAAGAATGTGTGGTGACGGGCGGTATAACCGACGTTTTCCAGGTCGTTGTGCTTGCCGCCGGCGCGCACGCATTTCTGGCTGCTGACTGCGCGGGTGTACGCGCGCTTTTCCTGGCCCAGGAAACAGTCCTTGAACTGGTTCATCCCCGCGTTAGTGAACAGCAGGGTTGGGTCGTTGCCCGGAATCAAAGAGCTGGAGGCTACACGGGTGTGGCCTTGCTCTTCGAAGAAGCGAAGGAAGGCTTCACGGATTTCTGCGCTTTTCATTAGGTTCTTCCACGGAGGCTGCGGCCAAAGGCCTGTGCGAAACGTCAACAGACGAAGCGACGGCAAAGGGCCGCATTATATCGGCCCTGCGCGCGGGGTACAGCGTGTTTATACGATAGAAACGGTCAATTGGACCGCTAACGCTATCAGTTGCGCGAAAACTCGACGAATGTCGCGACGACCTGCTCGATTTGAGCACGGCTGACGTCCATGTGCGTGACCATGCGCAGACGGCCGGCAGCGCTCAGCTTGATCCCGCGTTCGGCGGCAAACACCTTGATGGCCTCGGCCTTGTCGCCCATCTGCACGTAAACCATGTTGGTCTGCACGGGCTCGACCTCGTAACCCGCCGTTCGCAAGCCTTCGGCCAGCAACTGCGCATTGGCGTGGTCGTCAGCCAGACGCTGAACATTGTTATCCAGCGCATACAAACCTGCCGCCGCCAGAATCCCGGCCTGGCGCATGCCGCCGCCGACCATCTTGCGCAGGCGTCGCGCCTTGCCGATCAACTCGACCGATCCGCACAGTACCGAACCGATCGGCGCGCCCAGGCCTTTGGACAGGCAGACCGATACGGAATCAAAGTGCTGAGTAATTTCCCGAGCATCGACATCCAGCTTGACCGCTGCGTTGTACAGCCGCGCGCCGTCCAGGTGCAGCTGCAACCCATGTTCACGTGTGAAGCTTCGAGCCCGCGCCAGATACTCCAGCGGCAAAACCTTGCCCTGCATGGTGTTTTCCAGCGCCAGCAAACGGGTGCGGGCGAAGTGGAAGTCATCCGGTTTGATCGCAGCCGCGACGTGCGCCAGGTCCAGCGAGCCGTCGGCCTGTACTTCCAGCGGTTGAGGCTGGATAGAACCGAGCACGGCCGCGCCGCCACCTTCATACTTATAGGTGTGAGCCTGCTGGCCGACGATGTATTCATCACCGCGTTCGCAGTGGGCCATCAAGCCCAGCAGATTGCTCATGGTGCCCGTCGGAACAAACAGCGCCGCAGCAAAACCCAGCCGTCTTGCCAGTTCAGCTTCCAGTCGATTGACCGTCGGATCTTCGCCGTAAACGTCGTCACCGGTGGCCGCACTGGCCATCGCGTCGAGCATCCCTGCGGTCGGTTGGGTGACGGTGTCGCTGCGAAGATCGATAACGCTCATGAATCTGGCCTCGGTAAGCAGGGAAAATCCCTTTCAGTCAGGAATTACTGCGGTCATGCAGACGAATAATCAACCCTTGGGCAGGAAAAGGCTTCCTGAACCGACGAAAAAGTCGATAGCAATCATCAGATAGCAGCAATGCACAGGTGAGAAATATGTGTTAAAAACGCTTCGCCGCCAAACAATCTGGCGGCAAAACGTTCTCAGGGCGGGGTGCAACTCCCCACCGGCGGTAATTGCGCGCAATGCGCATAGCCCGCGAGCGCTTGGCGACAGGCACGGCAATGGCTGTGATGGCGACAAGGTCAGCAGACCCGGTGTGATCCCGGGGCCGACGGTCATAGTCCGGATGAAGAGAGAACGGGATTGGCGCCAAAGGGCCGTCCGCAGGCATTCGTGCGAGCGTGCGTACCCTTAAATCCCATTCGATTCATATGCCCTGTTTTTTACATAAACAGGAGTCAGAACATGCAACCCACCGCAATCGATAGCAAAAGCAAAAACCATCAGGGCGAGCGCGTTGCGTTCATCCAGGCCTGCTGGCACAAGGAAATCGTCGATCAGAGCCGTAAGGGCTTTGTGGCCGAAATGATTGCTCAGGGTTATCAGGAATCGGAGATCGACTTCTTCGAAGTCGGCGGCGCCTTTGAAATTCCGCTGCACGCCAAGCTGCTGGCCAAATCCGGTCGTTATGCCGGCATTGTCGCGGCGGGCCTGGTGGTCGACGGCGGGATCTATCGCCACGAATTCGTCGCCCAGTCGGTGATCAGCGGCTTGATGCAAGTTCAGCTGGAAACCGAAGTGCCGGTGTTCTCGGTGGTTTTGACCCCGCACCACTTCCATTCCGGCGAAGAACATCAGAAGTTCTTCTTCGAGCACTTTGTGCATAAAGGCCAGGAAGCGGCGAAGACGTGCGCGGATACGCTGCACAAGATGCGTGCGTTGCGTCGTAGCGAGCCTCGCGCAGTAGCCGTCTAGTCTGATGATCGTTCCCACGCTCTGCGTGGGAATGCCTCAATGGACGCTCTGCGTCCGCTTTTGGGACGCGGAGCGTCCCGGGCTGCATTCCCACGCAGAGCGTGGGAACGATCGTCAGGCGAGGTTTTCGTCGGTAGTCGGCACAATCAGGATGCCGGCGCGCAGGCCGTTCTTGACCTTGGGGTTCGGGAAGATGATCCGGGCACCCTCCTCCTCAATGATCCACCGGGTCTGTGCGATGTCTTCGGCCAGCAGGTAACCCACTTCCAACTCCGAAAAGTTCTCGATGTCCGCTGGCAGGTTCAGGCGGAAGCTATCGCTGTGCTTGATGATTTCTCGCGCCACGCTAAACAGCTGCAAACCGTCCAGCGCCTCTTCGGTCTGGGCTGGTTCGTTGCCTTCGATAATCTGTTTGAGGCGGGTTTCCAGCAGATCGACGTTGACCCCATCGTTCTGCCCGAATGGCCGCGCCTTGCCCAACTCGAGGGTAAAGGACTCCGCACCGAGTTTGTCGTAGGTATAGGAGCTGAAAACGATGGACGGCTTGTTTTGCAGCAGCACCGCTTCCATGCCGGCAGCGCGCAGGCGCGCCAGTTCCAGGCGTGAATGCTGACGGCCTTCTTTCCAGGGATACAGCGCGAACTGCTCGATTTTCGAACCGCGAATGGCCGTGTGCAGGTCGTAGTGCAGACGGTTGCGATCCGGCAGGCTGAAGAAACTCGCTGCCAGCCGCTCCAGTTCACACGCGCGCAGGGCTTCGGAGCCGCTGCTTTGTTCGTGACGGCCGTTGAACAGCCGATTGACGTCCTGCTCGATGAAACGCTCGCCTTTGCGAATCGCTTCCGGATTGCCGAACAAGAACAGAATACGTGTACGCGGCTTCAAGTCGCCGCGGGCGATGTCATGCAACAGGCGATCGAGCAACTCGATCGGGGCTGTTTCGTTGCCGTGGATGCCGGCCGATAGCAGCAGGTCCAGGCCGTTGTCGCGAACTTCAGGTGGCCGGACTTCCAGCGCACCTTCGCTCAACCAGCGCATGCGCACGCCTTCGACAGTCAGTTGAGTCTTCTCCGCCGGTTCGCGGCCGGCGAGGGTCAGTTCAAGCAGTTTGCCGAGGGCGAGCATAGAGCGGTTTCCTTAGTGGTCGTGCGCGCAATCCGGGCCGTGCACGTGGTCTTCGTCACCGACTTCAGCCGGTTCCATTTCCAGTTGCAGACTTACCAGATTAGTCGCCAATGGGCGCAGCAGCAGGTTTGCGTATTCAGCGTCACCTTCTTCGACGTCCACGCCGATCAGCAATTGGCCGCGGCCGTCTTGCTGAATCCACAGCTCTTTGCCTTGCCACATGACCGCGACGCGGGTGCAGGAAGTTTCCAGTTGCGTGCCGTCGGTGTCTTCAAGGATCAGCTGCAGGGTATCGCTCATGTTTTTTACGCTCTCGACGTTCAATTGATCTGGAATGGATAAACCGCGCCCAGTTTAAGGATTTGCGTCAGTTCATCCAGTGCCGTCCGGCACTCAAGCAGCAATTGCGGGTCCGCGAGATCGTTTTCGGTCATGCGGTCGCGGTAGTGCTTGTCGACCCATTCGGTCAGCGTGCCGTACAACGGTGCCGTCATGATAACCCCTGGGTTGACGGCCGCCAGTTCGGTTTCGTTGAGCGCGACGCGCAGTCGCAGGCAAGCCGGGCCACCGCCGTTCTGCATGCTCTGCTTCAAATCGAACACTTTCACTTCGCGGATCAGGCCGCCAGAGCTGGTCAAACCTTGCAGGTACTGCCAGACACGCTCGTTGCTACGGCATTCTTCCGGCACGATCAACAGCATCGAGCCGTCAGGACGCGACAGCAGTTGGCTATTGAACAAGTAGGAACGAACGGCGTCTTCCACGGTGACCGCGGAACGCGGTACGCAGATCGACTGAAATTTCCCACCGACTTTGGCGAGTTTGCTCTGCAATTCGGCCAGCATCTGCTCGGTGTCGAGGAACGCGTCCTCGTGATAGAACAGCACCTCGCCATTACCCACCGCGATCACATCGTTGTGGAACACGCCCTGATCGATCACCGAAGGGTTCTGCTGAGCGTAGACCACGCCGTCATCACTCAAGCCGTGCAAGCGGGCAACCGCCTGGGAGGCTTCGAGGGTCTGGCGGGCCGGGTATTTCTGCGGTGCCGGGTAACGGGTGTCGAACGCGCTGCGACCGAACACGAAGAACTCGACGCCTGCTTCGCCATATTCACGGCAGAAACGGGTGTGGTTGGCTGCGCCTTCGTCCCCGAACTGTGCCACGGCCGGCAAGGCGGCGTGGTGAGCGAAGTGTTTCTGGTCGGCGAACATCGCACCCAGCACGCGACTGGTGGTCGGGTGTTCGATGCTGCGGTGATATTTGCAGTTCAGGTTGGCCGCGGTGAAATGCACACGGCCATCCGCGGTGTCGGCGCTCGGGCTGACGGTGGCGGCGTTGGCCACCCACATGCTCGACGCCGAGCAACTGGCGACCAGCAACGGCATCGCATCTTTAGCCGCCTGCTCGATCACCTGAGCGTCGGTGCCGCCGAAACCCAAACGACGCAGGGCTGCCACGTCCGGGCGTTCCTGTGGTGCCAGCACGCCCTGTTGAAAGCCCATTTCCATCAGCGATTTCATTTTCGCCAGGCCTTGCAGCGCCGCTTCCTTCGGGTTCGAAGACTGCTGGCTGTTGCTCTGGGACGCGACGTTGCCGTAGGACAAACCGCCGTAGTTATGGGTCGGCCCCACTAGACCGTCAAAATTGACTTCATAGGATTTCATCAGCGAGGCTCCACGAGAATCTGTTGTTATAGGCATCAGTAACTATTCTTTGAGACCGAGGCGCGGCCTTCGCGAGCAAGCCCGCTCCCACATTGGAATGCATTTCCCTGTGGGAGCGGGCTTGCTCGCGAATGGGCGTCACGCCATCTTCAAGCCGGGCGTCAGGGTCGCCGGCAAGGTCAGGCTCGGCGTTTCCAGCGAAGCGACCGGGTACGCGCAGTAATCTGCCGCGTAGTAGGCGCTGGCGCGGTGGTTGCCCGAAGCGCCGACACCGCCGAATGGCGCGCTGCTCGCAGCACCGGTCAGCTGTTTGTTCCAGTTGACGATGCCCGCACGGCTTTCCAGCCAGAACTGCTGATAACGTGCTTCGGAATCCGACAGCAGACCGGCCGCCAGGCCATAGTTGGTGTCGTTGGCTTCAGCGATCGCTGCCTCAAAATCAGCGTAGCGGATCACTTGCAGCAGCGGGCCGAACAGCTCTTCGTCAGGGCGATCAGCCACTGCCGTGACGTCCAGAATACCTGGGGTCAGCAAGGCAGCTTGAGCTTGTGGCTGAGTCATTTCCAGCAGCGCGACTGCGCCGTTGCCCAGCAGATGCTCTTGCGCATCCATCAGTGCTTTCGCAGCGCCGAGAGAAATCACCGAGCCCATGAACGGTGCCGGTTGCTGATCAAACGCGCCGACTTCAATCGTACGGCTGACCGCCACCAGACGCGCCAGCAGTGTGTCGCCCCAGGCGCCCTGTGGCACCAGCAAGCGGCGGGCGCAGGTGCAACGCTGACCGGCGGAAATGAACGCAGACTGGATGATGGTGTAAACGGCAGCATCGAGGTCTGCGACCTGATCAACGACCAGCGGGTTGTTACCGCCCATTTCCAGCGCGAGGATCTTGTCCGGACGACCGGCAAACTGTTGATGCAGGTGATTGCCGGTGCGGCTGGAGCCGGTGAAGAACAAGCCATCGATGCCCGGGTTCGCCGCCAGGGCGATACCGGTTTCGCGAGCGCCTTGCAGCAGGTTCAACACGCCTGCCGGCAGACCGGCTTCGATCCAGCACTTGACCGTCAGCTCCGCGACTTTCGGCGTCAGCTCGCTGGGTTTGAACAGCACACTATTACCGGCCAGCAGCGCCGGCACGATGTGACCGTTCGGCAGGTGACCAGGGAAGTTGTAAGGCCCGAACACCGCGACCACACCGTGTGGTTTGTGGCGCAACACGGCGGTGGCGTCGCCCAACGGGCCGCTCTTCTCGCCGGTACGTTCGCGGTAGCTCTGCACCGAGATCGCAATCTTGTTGACCATGCTGGTGACTTCGGTCGCCGCTTCCCACAAAGGTTTGCCGGTTTCCTCACCGATGGTGCGAGCCAGTTCGTCAGCATTGTTCTTCAGCGCGGCGGCAAAGGCCTCCAGCACTGTAATGCGCTCCTCCAGGGTACGTCGGGCCCAGCTCGGGAATGCCTGGCGTGCGGCTTGCACGGCCGATTCAACCTGAGCAGTGGTAGCGCCTTCGCCGGCCCACAGCACTTGTTGGGTTACCGGGTTCAGCGACTGAAAGGCTTCACCCTGGCCGGCCAGCCATTCACCTGCGATGTATAGCGAATTCATTATTTCGACTCCCTGGCAGCAGACAACGGAACGGCGCGCACTTGATCGCCGGCGTTGAGTTGAAGACGTTTGGCGGTCAGCGGATCGACCACCAGCGTACCGGCGGCGAAACGTGCAGGAGCAGCAGTGATCCGGCAGTCTTCGCGCTTGCGGTTATGAATAAGGAACGGTGTGGCGTCGTCACCCGGCGTGCCGATGGCCAGCACCAGCGCCTGGCTGTCGCGCACTGCGCGGATCTTGCCGGTTTCACACTCAACAGCAGGACCGGCGTCGAAGATGTCGACGTAGCCTTGATAGCTGAAGCCTTCGCTTTTAAGCATGGCCAACGCCGGCTCGGTGTCCCGATGAACCTGGCCGATCACGTTGCGTGCATCTTCCGACAGGAAGCAGGTGTACAACGGGAATTTCGGCATCAGTTCGGCGATGAACGCCTTGTTGCCCACACCGGTCAGGTAGTCAGCCTGGCTGAATTCCATCTTGAAGAAATGACGCCCCAGGCTTTCCCAGAACGGCGAACGCCCGGCTTCGTCGGACATGCCGCGCATCTCGGCGATGATCTTGTTGCCGAACAGTTGCGGGAACTCGGCGATGAACAGCATCCGCGCCTTGGCCAGCATGCGACCGTTGAGGCCCGTGCGGTAGTCGGCGTGCAGGAACAGCGAGCACAGCTCGGAGTTACCGGTCAGGTCGTTGGCCAGGAACAGCGTCGGGATTTCGCGGTAGATGTTCAACTCTTGCGAAGCGCTGACGGTCAGGCCAACCCGGAAGTTGTACCAAGGCTCACGCAGACCGACGGCACCGGCAATGGCGGAAATACCCACCACGCGGCCATCATCGTCTTCGAGCACGAACAGGTAGTCCGCATCGCCCCGCCCGGCTTCGCCGCGGAAGGTCTTCTCGGCCCAGCCGACCCGATGGGCCAGACGCTCTTCATTGGCCGGCAAGGTGGTCAGGCCAGTGCCGGTGCTGCGGGCCAGGTCGATCAGAGCGGGTAAATCGCTGCTGCGTACGGGACGAACGATCATGCTATCTCCTCAAACGGGCCGCTTGCGCCACCCGTGAAACTCGCTGCTTTTTAGGCATTCTTTCCAAGCATTCTTTCCAGGCGTAGCAGCAGGTGTTAAACCGCCACCAGGCGCACGCTGGCACCTTCACCGACACCCAGGGCTTCGGCCGCCTCAAGATCCAGGGTCACGGGTTTGCCCGGCGCGTAATCGAGCTCAAGCAAAACGGCGCGGTAATCCTGCAACTGGGCGTTGGCCACCAGGTACTGACGACCGGCGCCTTTGACCGGCTCGCCGATTTTCACCGGGACTACTCGGCTCTGGGCGATCGAACGAATCCCCGAGACACGGGCGTGTAGGGTCGGCCCGCCGTCGAAAATGTCGATGTAATGATCGGTTTCGAAGCCTTCGCGCATCAGGATGTCGAAAGTGATCTGCGCCCGTGGGTGCACCTGGCCCATCGCCTCTTGAGCGGAGTCCGGCAGCAGCGGCACATAGATCGGGTAATGCGGCATCAGCTCGGCCAGGAACGTCCGGCTCTTCAGACCGCACAGACGCTCGGCAGCGGCGTAGTTGAGGTCGAAGAAATTACGACCGATGGCATCCCAGAACGGCGAATCACCATTTTCATCGCTGTAACCGACGATCTCGGTCACCACAGAATCGGCGAAACGCTCCGGATGGCTGGCGACGAACAACAAGCGACCACGGGAGTTGAGCTCCGACCAGGCCGACCCCACCAGCTCCGGCAGCACGTAGAAACTGGTCAGCAAACTGTTGCCGGTCAGGTCGTGGCACTGGGAGAGCACGTGGATCTTGTTATGAATCTTCAGCTCACGGGAGGCGTGCACAAAGGTTTCATTACGGAAGCTGTAGAACGGCTCGGAATAACCGGCCGACGCAACGATGGCCGAGCAGCCCACCAGTTTGCCGGTGGCGGTGTCTTCGAGGACGAAGAAATAGCTCTCTTCACCGTTGAAGCTGACTTCGGCGGCGAACGAGGCTTCGCTTGCCGCGATCTTGTCGCTCAGGCGTTCAACGTCATCCGGCAAGGAAGTGACACCAATCGGGCTGTCCGCAGCCAGACGCTGTACCTCGCCCAGATCAGCCATTTGCGCGGGGCGCATCACCAGCATGGTGTCACTCCTTTCTCGAAAAACTCTTTGAGGAAAAATAACCGGGCCAGCATTCAAGCTACTCAGTGTCCAGTGTGGGAGCGGGCTTGCTCGCGAAGGGGCCATAACATTCAACATCAATGCTGAATGTCAGTCCGCCTTCGCGAGCAAGCCCGCTCCCACATTGAATCTGGCCCGGCATAAAAATTGGGTTCGACGCCTGAATGATCAGGCGTCGAAGGGTCTATCAGGCTTGAGTCAGTTTGGCCGCGGCGCGCTCGAAACGGTCCAGACCGGCATCGATATCGGCGTCTTCAACCACCAGGCTTGGCGCGAAACGAACCACGTCGGGGCCAGCCTGCAGAATCATCAGGCCTTCTTTTTCAGCGGCGTTGAAGATGTCCTTGGCCTTGCCTTTCCAGGCATCGTTCAGCACGCAACCGATCAACAGGCCCATACCCCGGACCTGGGTAAACAGGCCGTACTTCTCGCCGATCTGCTCCAGGCGAGCCTTGAACTTGTCGTGCTTGGCGTTGACGCCGGCCAGCACTTCAGGGGTATTAACCACGTCAATCACAGCTTCAGCGACAGCACACGCCAGCGGATTGCCGCCGTAGGTGGTGCCGTGAGTGCCGACGACCAGGTGTTTGGCCAAGTCTTCAGTGGTCAGCATTGCGGCGATCGGGAAACCACCGCCCAGGCTCTTGGCGCTGGTCAGGATGTCCGGGATCACGCCGTAATGCTGGTAGGCGAACAGCTTGCCGCTGCGGCCCATGCCGGTTTGCACTTCGTCGAAAATCAGCAGCGCGTTGTGTGCGGTGCACAGTTCGCGGGCGCCTTGCAGGTACTCGAGTTCGGCCGGGATCACGCCGCTCTCGCCCTGGATCGGTTCCAGAACCACAGCGCACGTCTTGTCGGAAATGGCGGCTTTCAGCGCGGCCAGATCGTTATACGGCACGTGGGTGATACCGGTGATCTTCGGACCGAAGCCATCGGAATACTTCGACTGACCACCGACGTTCACGGTGAACAGGGTACGACCGTGGAAGCTGTTGAGCGCGGCGATGATTTCGTACTTCTCGCTGCCGAAACGATCGAAACCGACGCGACGGGCCAGCTTGAAGGCGGCCTCGTTGGCTTCGGCGCCGGAGTTGCAGAAGAACGCGCGCTCGGCAAACGTGGCGTCGATCAGCTTATGGGCCAGGCGCAAGGCCGGCTCATTGGTGAAGACGTTGGACACGTGCCACAGCTTGTTCGCCTGCTCGGTCAAGGCAGCGACCAGCGCCGGGTGCGCATGGCCCAATACGTTAACGGCAATCCCGCCGGCGAAGTCGATCAGCTCGCGGCCAGACTGGTCCCAGACGCGGGAGCCGGCGCCACGAACAGGAATGAAAGCGGCAGGCGCGTAGTTGGGAACCATTACCTGGTCGAAATCGGCGCGTTGTACCGCAGCGTGCTCAACGGACATCGGAGTCTCCTGATGAGGAACACTCGCCTGAAACTGGCGAGCGATGGGGGGATTGTAAGGACAGTTTTCAGCCCGGCCTTGCCGCCAAGCGACAACTTCTTATAGCGCAAACCCCGGTTTCAGCCGGGTTTACGGCAATGCGACATATAGCGTCGCAAAGGCGCAGTTTAAACTGCCGGCACAGGTTATAGGCAGGGTTGTCGAGCGGTGCGGTAAATATGTACCGCACGGAACCGATCATCGTCTGTTTTGCTGGCGGCTCATTCAAAACGCTAAGGGAATAGCGCATGAGCCGATACGAGAACGATCGCCTTTCCACTACTGGAGGCAGTGAATCCGCTGCGCAGCCGGACGATCACTACCATCACCTGTTCAACAATCTGCCAGTCTGGGTATTAGAAGCATCGTCCAGTACACACCAAGCTCTCAAGAACGCCACGTTTATGACGCCGGACTGGCATGGCACCGCAACACCGCTGCAGCACCAGTCGCTGAAAAAGATCAGTCAGGAACATTGGACCCATCGAAATCGTCTGGACTCAATGCTGTCGAAGCTGCGAAGCGCACAAGCCTTTGCCGAACCACTGCTGAGCGACGCCCTGAAAACCCGGTTTGACCTGGATCTGGACGTCAAAACCACTTTCCTGCGCCTGTACATCCCTCAAACCGTGCCGCTTTTCGGAATCAAGACTGGCGCCGCGCGCACCTGGACCGTGTCGATGCTCGACGCCGCCCTGCATAACTTTCAGGAATCGGAAACAGCGGCAGGGGCTTACGAGTCAGCCTCGACGTTCATCACCAAACCTTCGCCCACAGGGCAGTTCGATACGCTGCCGGCGGTCAAGCAAAAGCTCACTATCCCGGCCTTTGCCCGGTTATGCCGGGAACTGGATATCGGCGCCCGGTACAACGCTTACCTCAAAGACAATCTGGGGTTGTCCAACCCGGTGGCCGGTGCGGTGTTGAAACCGAAGGTGATCGTCTCGCACAAAACAGCACTCCAATCTGCGCTGCAAATGGCGCAAGTCCGAAAGGATATCCCTGCAGATGCCCATCTCTCGATCCTGCGCATTCTGGAAGGGCGTTCGGGTGCTCGACTGGATGGGCAGCCGCTGCTGGGTCACGACCTGACAATGATGTCCTCCTCGCTGACCGGCATTGTCATTTTCGCGGCGAGCCTGGAGCGCGCACGCACGGCCACACGGATCATTGCCTACATTCCCGATGATCCAGAGCATCCTCTCAAGGAATACCCGAACACATTGGCGTTCATGGCCGAGCTGACTCGCAAACTGCGCTCGCCCGCTTATCAAACGTTCTTCAGTCGCTTCGTCGACCACAAGGAAAGAGGACATTTTTTCGCGGACCTCAATCGTCGCCTCCAGAGCGTGACCTGGCATCAACACCGACAGGGCGACCCTCTGCCGAGCTGGCGCGAAACGCCCATCGACAAGCCTGATTTGCGGTTTTCGGCGATCCCGTTCAAAGCGGACCTGTGGAACCATCTCTATCAGCGACAGCTGAACAAGATCCTCAACGATGCAAGCACCCTCGCCGTCTCCACCGCCACTGCCGACAGCAACGCGCGATGGGCATTGTGGAATGCCTTCAGCAAAGTGGCCTCGACAATCCTTGAAATCGCGACGTTCGTTGCACTGCCTTTCGTCCCGTTTCTCGGCGAATTGATGCTGGGCTACATGGCCTACCAGTTACTCGACGAAACCTTCGAAGGCATAGTGGACCTGGCTGAAGGGCTGAAAACAGAAGCGTTCGGGCATCTGATGACGTTCGTCGAAACGGTGGTTCAGGTGGGGACATTTGCGGTGGGCGGCGCCATCGCTGCCCGGACCCTCAGCCGTCTGCTCTCTCGTGAAGCTATTGCGCTTGTCGACCCACTCAAACCCGTCACAACGCCCAAAGGAAAAACCCGCTACTGGAAGCCGGATCTCAAGCCTTACGAACAAGCACTCATTTTGCCCGAAGGAGTAAAACCCGATCATCTCGGCCTCTATCAATACGAGGGCAAGACGCTGCTGCCACTGGAGGAAAAACTGTATGCCGTGAAGCCCGACCGCGTGCCAGGCACGTTTCAGATTAAGCATCCGAACCGAACTGATGCTTATCAGCCGCCCCTGCTGCATAACAACCACGGCGCCTGGCACACAGAACTGGAGCAACCGCTGAACTGGGACCGGGAAAAAGTCATGCGTCGCCTCGGCCATAGCGTCGAGCCATTCAGCAGCGTTGAGCGCGAACAGATCCTGCGGGTCAGCGGTTACCACGACAACGTAGTGCGCGAAATGCATGTCGAACATTATCGTCCGCCTTCGCTGCTGACAGACACGATCAAGCGTTTCAGGATCAACCGGGACATTGAAACTTTTATCGAACAGATCGGCAGCGACCAGCCCGAGCGCTATCGCAAGGCCGATCTGATCCTGCAACATCAATTACTGACCAGCTACGACGATTGGCCTGTCGACACGCCAATGCCGGCACCGGAAACCCAAACGAAAGCCTTCAGAAAACAAACGGCCGAACTTGCCCTGAAGCATCACAAATCGCTGTTCGATACACGCTATCGCGCACAGGAGAAAACCGACAACGTGCAAGTCCAGCGACTGCTCGACGACGTGCATGGATTGCCGACCGATGTCGCGCAAGAGCTGGTGAGCAATGCAACCGGGACCGAGTTACGCCAGCTGCACAACGGTCGCGCGCCCCAACGGCTCAAGGAAGCAGCACTAAAAGCCATGGAGGCCGTACGCGCAGCCCGAGCCTGTGAAGGCCTTTTTTCCGACGCTCTGGACAACACCGACACCCACCGACTGGCCTTGCAAAGCCTGAATTCGCTGCCCGGTTTTCCCGCCGAGCTGCGTATTGAAGTGAGGGATTACGCCCATGACGGACGTGTGCGCGACAGCATTGGCCAACTCAATGCACCGACTGTGAAAACACTGGTGCGCGCTGAAGTTGGCACTTACCAGGTATATCAAGACAGCGAATCGGCGCCCGGTGATTTTTATCAGGGACTTTTTCAGGCGCTGCCGCAAGCGCAGCGCAATGCGTTGAGCCCATCGATCGCAAATGCTCAGGCACTCAGACTACACATCGCCGAACATGCACTGAACCAACCGGCACTGCGCAAGCTGTTCGCAAAAAATCCCAATCGAAAACCGTTCTACGATCCGACGACCATGCGCTTGCCTGGCGGCTCGGATGGATACCGACGCAGTTACTTCCCGACGCCGTCCCTCAACGACCGTGTTCGCGAGGTTTACCCCAGCCTTTCCGAGGAGGAACTCCAGTCTGTTGTTCTCCAGTTACAAACACATCCCGATGGCGCTCGCATGGAGCTCTCACGCCTGTCCAGCGAACTCTCGCGACTGAATCAGGACCTGAACACCTGGATAAATGACTCGCCCACTGCTCACCCGCAAACCCGGGTCCCTCTGAACGAATTGGAACGGCAGGTCGCTCGACACAATCGCAGGCTGCTGGCCCAGGAAATCCAGCGCAGTTGGCGCCGACAATCAGAGCGGGACTTCAATGGCCCGGATGACACGCCACGCTATGCACTCAGATTTGCCGGGGCGATCCTTGGCGATCTACCGACGCTGACGGCCGATTTCCCCCATGTGTCATTGCTGTCCCTTGAAGGCAGTCATGCTGTGCAGGGTGTTCCCGAGTTTCTTCAGCGTTTCACCAGCTTGCGCCGGCTCGATTTAAAACGCTTTTCCCTAACCTCCCTCCCCGAGGCCATTCCTCGAATGACGGACCTTGATGCGCTGGTGTTAAGCGATTGCGCAATCAGGTTCGATGCAGCCAACTGGGCGAAACTGTCCTCATTGAACAAGCTGGTCATGCTGGATCTGTACCAGAACCCGTTCACTATGGTGCCCAGTGTCGAATCCATGCCTGAGCTTGTTCACCTGGACTTGAGCCGTACCGGCCTGACCGACATTCCCGACAGCGTAGTTCGCCACCCCAAACTTGATACTGCCAAGCTGCTACACAACAGGATCAGTGAGCTGCCTTCGCAATTATTCGAAAGCCCGGTGTACGCCAAACGCGCAATACACCTGACGCACAATCCGCTTTCGGATAACGCCCGACAACTGATCAAGCATCACTACTTCGACAGCTCATACGATTTGGGTATCTATGCCCCAGAGGCGGACATCAACCGAGTCAGGGCGCTGTACCCGAACCTGGAGGTTGAACAGGCGAGCGAGTTTGTCTATGAACTGGCAGGCACACTGGCAGACGGCCGGATCGAGCTGACAAACCTTGAAGCGGAGTTGGCACAACTGAGCAACGACCTGGCGGCATGGGCCGCCGACCTTCCGGCCCAACACCCGTTGACGGGCGAACCGTTCACCGCCCAACAACAGCTTGTCGAGCACATGAACCGCGACCAGTTCAAACAGACACTGGAGCAGTGCTGGCGGCATGAAAGCGAACTGGATGACTTCAATGAGGCGCTGGAGCCCACCTATGATCTCGCTTTCGAATCCTACATCAACGGCGACCTGCCTACCCTGAACGCCGACTTCAGTCATGTGACATCGCTGGAGTTACGCAGCGTCGACGGAGTGACCCGCGCCGGGAATTTTCTGGAGTCTTTCCCCAACCTCAAAAGACTCAGACTGCGCGACTGTAATCTGGGCAACATTCCCGATGCGGTGTTCAAGATGGGTCAACTGCGGGCGCTGTCGCTCCCTGAATGCCGCGTCAGACTGTCAGCAGAATCGGCAAGTGCGCTGGCGGGAATGGAACAGCTCGATTATCTCGATCTGGCCCGCAACCCCCTGGGGCAAACGCCTGACCTGAGTCAGATGATGGGCCTCGCGACCGTACTGCTGAATGACACCGGCATCACCGAAATACCGCACGGCCTGCTGCAAATGACAGAGCTGGACTGGGCCGACCTCAGTGGCAACGCCATCACCGAAGTCCCCAGCGACGTGCTGGAACTGCCGGTGGAAATCGCTGAAAACATCAGTTTTCGAGGTAATCGGTTTTCCGGGGAGAGCCTGCTACGGCTGATCGGCTACTTCGAACGGACGGGCATGGACTTTGGCGTGGAAGAGGTGATCAATCGAGGTGAGATGGAGATCTCGACTTCTGAAGGCTCCGACATGGAGGAATAAATCAGTCTTCAGCAGGTGACGTGATTGCTCTGTCACCCACGCTCCGAGGGCACCGACGACAATTCGAACGGGCTGCTGCTGCGCCGCTGGTTGCGATCTTCCCGCGGCGTGGCGCCGAAGAAGTTGCGGTAGGCGCTGGAGAAATGCGGCCCCGAGGAGAAGCCACACGATAGGCCGATCTGGATGATCGACTTGCTGGTTTGCATCAACATCTGCCGGGCCTTGTTCAGGCGCAGCTCCAGGTAATACTGGCTCGGCACACGGTTGAGGTATTGCTTGAAGATCCGCTCCAGTTGCCGACGGGACACGCACACATGCTGGGCGATTTCGTCAGTGGTCAACGGCTCTTCGATGTTGGCTTCCATCAGCAACACGGCTTGGGTGAGCTTCGGATGGCTGGAACCGAGACG
Source organism: Pseudomonas sp. Irchel s3h14 (assembly GCF_900187425.1). GTDB lineage: Bacteria > Pseudomonadota > Gammaproteobacteria > Pseudomonadales > Pseudomonadaceae > Aquipseudomonas. The sequence continues at coordinate 109,906 of NZ_FYDJ01000014.1, read as the reverse complement.
GTTCTGCAGCGGAATGCGCTGGCGCTCGCCGCCTTCGCGGATGCGCTCCACCACCAGTTCTTCCGACACAGCACCGGCCAGTTCGGCGCCGTGGTCGCGGGCCAGCACGGCCAGCAGCAAGTCGAGTACCGACATGCCGCCGCACGCGGTCAGACGATCGCGATCCCAGTCGAACAGATGGCTGGTAGCAATGACTTTCGGGAAGCGTTCGGTGAAGTCGTCCTGCCAGCGCCAATGCACGGCCGCGCGATAACCGTCGAGCAAACCCAGTTGCGCCAACGGGTAAACACCGGCAGACAAACCGCCGATCACGCAGCCAGCACGCACCAGTTGTTTCAGCGCACTGCTGAGCGCCGGCGCGAGTGTGGTGGGTGGCTCATCGGCGAGCAGAAACAATTTCTGGAAGTTTTCGAGCTTGCCGGCCCACGGCTCACCCGGCAATTGCCAGGCGCCTTCGGTCGGCGGTTCGGCCTGCAAAAACGACAGTTCGTAGACAACGTCCGGATGCACACGCTGGGCAACACGCAAGGCCTCCTCAGCCAGCGCAAGCGTCAGTGCTTTAGTGCTGGGCCAAATCAGGAAACCAATTCGATGGGCAGTCATGGCGGGCAATCCGAAACGAAAACACTGTTAGAAGCCGAAAGCGGCTGCAACCAAATTAGACCATCTGGCGCGCGGTGCGCAGCATGACCTAATTTGGTGCGTAACGGGAGCGATTACTTCAGGCTGCCCGAGAGGAATTGTTGCAGACGTTCGGACTGTGGATTGACCAGTACCTCACGCGGGTTGCCGCTTTCTTCGACGACACCTTTGTGCAGGAACACCAGCTGGTTCGACACTTCACGGGCGAAGCCCATTTCGTGCGTCACCACCACCATGGTCCGGCCTTCCAGCGCCAGGGCCTGCATGACTTTCAGCACGTCGCCGACCAGTTCCGGGTCGAGCGCTGATGTTGGTTCGTCGAACAGCATCACCTCAGGTTCCATCGCCAGCGCACGGGCAATCGCCACACGCTGCTGCTCGCCGCCGGACATGTGGCCCGGGTAAGCATCTTTACGATGGGCCACACCGACCTTGTTCAGGTAGTGCTCGGCCTTCTCGCGGGCTTCGGCCTTGGACATGCCGAGCACGTGGACCGGCGCTTCCATGATGTTTTCCAGCGCGGTCATGTGCGACCACAGGTTGAAATGCTGGAACACCATCGACAGGCGCGAACGCATGCGTTGCAGCTGTTTCGGGTCGGCCGCCTTCAGCGCGCCGTCCTTGTTGGCAACCAGTTTCAGCTCTTCGTTGTTGAGCAAAATCTTGCCCGCGTGCGGCTGCTCCAGCAGGTTGATGCAGCGCAGGAAAGTACTTTTGCCGGAGCCACTGGAGCCGATGATGCTGATCACATCGCCAGCCGCCGCTTTCAGGGACACGCCCTTGAGCACTTCGTGACTGCCATAGCGTTTATGCAGGTCTTGGACTTCAAGTTTGTACATGCGGTCGGTTCTCACAAAAACAGTCAGTCAGTCGTTGAGCAAGCGCCCGTGACGCAGCGCTTCGCGCCCCGCCACCTTGGCCAGCCAGAAACCGGGTTGGGCATAACGCAGCCGTTCAATGGCAAACAGCACCCCGGACGTACCAGCACACACCGTGCTGACCCGATCCGATAACGGATCGATCACTTCGAAAATCTCATCGCCGGCTTCAATCCATTCACCGGGTTTACGCAAGAAACTGATCACGCCAGGGTGTGGCGCGAACAGTAATTCGGTGCCTTCGAACGGCATGCCTTCGCAAGCATCTTGCGCAGGTTTTGGCCATTCGCCGCTGATCAAGCCTTGCTCGGCGAGGAACGCGAGAATGCCTTCGGCGTAAGCGCAGGCTTCAGCGCGACCGGTATCGGCCTGACCACCTAATTCAATGGTAGTCGCCAGGCAGGCCAGGGGAATCTTCGCATCAGGAAACAGACGCGACAGTCGCAACCACGGCAGCGAACAGGCTTCGTCGAACGAACTGCCACCGGAATCTTCCGCCAGCAGACCCACCTTCACGTCCAGGTGCGCGGCCAACGAACGCCACTGCGGCCAGTGTTGCGGCAAGGCGTACATGTGCAGCGCCGCTTCGGCATCGCAATGCAGATCCAGCACCACGTCAGCGGTGCAGGCATGGCTCAGCAAAATGCGCTGCATGCCTTGCAACTGACTTGTAGCTGGCGGCAATGCGGCGAGCACATCGCTCATGGTCTGACGGATCAGCTGAATATTGGCGTGCGGATCATCACCCAGGTGCCCTTCCAGCTCGGCGGCCACTGGCGCGCTCAGCTCGACGAAATCCCGGTTGAAGTTCTTGCCGCTGCCCGCCTCAAAACGCCCTTGATGATTGCCTTGAAGCAGTTGGCCGAGGCCCAGTGGATTGGCCACCGGCACCAGTTCGATCACACCGTTGAGCAAGCCTTGGGCTTCGAGTTCGGTCAGGCGCTTTTTCAGCTCCCAGGCCGTGCGCATCCCCGGCAGTTCATCGGCGTGCAGGCTGGCCTGAATGTAGGCCTTGCGCTCGCCACTGCCGAAGCGAAACACCGAAATCTGGCGTTCGCTGCCCAAGTGGCTCCACGGCAATGAATGATCGATGCGTTCCATATCAGTGCTTCCGCGGGGCCAGATAGCCCAGCCAGCGGCGCTCGGCCAGTTTGAACATCCGCACCAGAATGAACGTCAGGCACAGGTAGAACACGCCGGCGGTGATGTAGGCTTCGAACGGCAGGTAGAACTGCGCGTTGACCGTGCGCGCGGCACCGGTGATGTCGATCAGGGTCACGATGGACGCCAGACTGGTGGTCTGCAGCATCATGATCACTTCGTTGCTGTACTGCGGCAACGCCCGGCGCAGGGCCGACGGCAGCAGGATGCGCTTGTACATTTTGTAGCGCGACATGCCCATCGCCTTGGCCGCTTCGATCTCACCGTTCGGCGTGGCCCGCAGGCTGCCGGCGATGATTTCGGCGGTGTAGGCGCTGGTGTTGATCGCAAAGGCCAGGCACGCACAGAACGTGGCGCTGGACAGCCACGGCCAGAGGAAGCTTTCACGTACCGCTTCGAACTGCGCCAGACCGTAGTAGATCAAAAACAGCTGCACCAGCATCGGCGTGCCGCGGATCACATAGGTGAAGAGCCAGGCCGACATGTTGACGGCTGCGTTCTTCGAGACGCGCATCAGCCCCAGCGGCAAGGCCGCCAACAGACCGAAAAACAGCGACAGCGCGAGCAATTTGAGGGTGGTCACCAGGCCGCCGAAGTACAGCGGCAGGGCCTCCCAAATGACGTTGTAGTCGAAGATCATAGATCAGCCGCCCTTACGCCTACCGAGTAGCGCTTCTCAAGGTGACGCAATGCCAACAACGAGACACTGGTGATCACCAGGTACATCGCCGCCACTGCGAGGAAGAAGGTGAAAGGCTCGCGGGTGGCATCTGCCGCCTGCTTGGCCTTGAACATCATGTCTTGCAGACCCACCACCGAAATCAGCGCGGTGGCCTTGGTCAGGACCAGCCAGTTATTGGTGAAGCCCGGAATCGCCAGACGAATCATCTGCGGCACCAACACCCGGAAGAACACCTGAAAACTGCTCATGCCGTACGCCATGCCGGCTTCTGCCTGACCTTTCGGGATCGCCATGAAGGCACCACGGAAGGTTTCCGACAGATACGCACCGAATATGAAGCCCAAGGTGCCGATACCGGCGGCCAACGGGTTCAGATCGATGTAGTCGTCAAAACCGAGCATCGGCGCGACGCGGTTGAGCAGGTCCTGACCACCGTAGAAAATCAGCAGGATCAGCACCAGGTCGGGAATCCCGCGGATCACCGTGGAATACAGGTCGCCCAGCCAGGCCAGCCAGCGAATCGGGGACAGACGCAGCGCAACGCCGATCAGACCCAGAACAATGGCCAAGACCATGGACGACAAGGCGAGCTGAAGCGTCAGCCATGCGCCATCGAGGATGACAGCCCCGTAGCCTTTCAACATGATTCAGGTCCTCGAAAAGGGGGATGAAAAAATGGCGCAAACCTCAGAGATCCTGTTGCTTGCGCCATTTCGGACTTGTCGCCGGGACGTGTTACTTGCCGTAGATATCGAAGGCGAAGTATTTGTCCTGGATTTGCTTGTACTTGCCGTTCTCGCGAATGGCGGTGATCGCGGTGTTGATCTTGTCTTTCAGCGCGTCACCCTTGCGAACTGCGATACCCACGCCGTCGCCGAAGTATTTGACGTCGGTGAAGGCCGGGCCAACGAAGGCGAACCCTTTGCCGGCGTCGGTTTTCAGGAAACCGTCATCCAGCAGCGTAGCGTCTGCCACGGTGCCGTCGAGGCGGCCAGCAGCCACGTCGAGGTAAATTTCGTTTTGCGAGCCGTATGGCTTGATCTCGGCACCCAGCGGAGCCAGGACTTCGCGGGCGAAACGCTCGTGGATCGAACCACGTTGCACGCCGATGTTTTTGCCCTTGAGCTCAGCCAGGCTGTCGCTGACTGGAGTGCCGGCCTTCATGACCAGGCGAGCCGGGGTGTTGTAGTACTTGTTGGTGAAGTCCACGGACTTCTTGCGGTCTTCAGTGATCGACATGGATGACAGGATCGCGTCGATCTTGCGCACTTTGAGTGCCGGGATCAGACCGTCGAACTCTTGCTCGACCCAAACGCACTTGACCTTCATCTCTTCGCACAGAGCGTTGCCGATGTCGTAGTCGAAACCAACGATGCTGCCGTCCGGCGCTTTGGAAGCGAACGGAGGGTAAGCCGCTTCGATACCAATTTTCAGAGGCTTTTCATCGGCGAAAGTCGGCAGGGACAGCACGGACAGTGCCAGGGCGCCAAGCAGCACGAGTTTCTTCATCTTGGGACTCCATCGGTAAAGGGCTAAAACGGCAGAGTGAGCGACAGCCCAATATGCGAATGAGTGGAACCGCAAAGCGGTGCTGCGTTGTAGGAATCGCGCGCTTTTTTCAACGCGAGCAACAACGAGCGAGTGATCGGCATTCTAACGACAGGCCCGAAGCCGATATTTCTTCAATGCGACAACTAATTACAGAAGCACCGAGAAAGCCGCTTGGGCGCGTTGACAGCCTTGCAAATTCATGCAAGAGCAAAAGACAGTGAACCGATCTATGCTGCAAATTGCGGGCCTATTATTGGCAAACCCTTCTAATCCGGCAAGCGTAGCGTTGTGTCTTATTTGTTGCAGGGCCTGAGGAGACCCGATGATGGGACTTCGCGTTTCCCAATGCCCCGTATCGGAGCGAGCGGTTACACATTCAGTTACTTGAACGAAGGCAGGTAACAACAGGAATGCTCCTACGGGAGAAGCCGATAAATATTGGTTGGCCCGTTGATCGTTCCCACGCTCCGCGTGGGAATGCATCCAGTGACGCTCTGCGTCACATGCAGTAAGGGACGCGGAGCGTCCCGGGCGGCATTCCCACGCAGAGCGTGGGAACGATCGGTACGAAAAAGCCCCGCTCGGCGCAATGCCGGGCGGGGCTTCGATGACTCAAGAACGGCGGGTTAAGCGACGTTCATGGTCTTGTGCGTATCAATCAAATGCTGCACCACACCCGGATCCGCCAGAGTGGAGATATCCCCCAACCCATCGTATTCGGCCGTAGCAATCTTGCGCAGGATACGGCGCATGATTTTGCCCGAACGGGTTTTCGGCAGGCCCGGCGCCCACTGGATGACATCCGGCGAGGCAATCGGACCGATCTCTTTACGCACCCAGTTTTTCAGTTCCAGGCGCAGCTGTTCGCTCGGCTCTTCGCCACCGATCAACGTGACATAGACATAAATGCCCTGCCCTTTGATGTCGTGCGGCACACCGACCACGGCTGCTTCCGCGACTTTCGGGTGGGCAACCATCGCGCTTTCAATCTCCGCGGTGCCCATGCGGTGGCCGGACACGTTGAGCACGTCATCCACGCGACCGGTAATCCAGTAGTAACCATCTTCGTCACGACGCGCACCGTCACCGGTGAAGTACATGCCGCGGAACGTCTTGAAGTAGGTATCGACGAAGCGGTCATGGTCGCCATACAGCGTGCGCGCCTGGCCTGGCCACGAATCGAGAATCACCAGGTTGCCCTCGGCCACGCCTTCGAGGATGTTGCCCAGGTTGTCCACCAGTGCCGGCACTACGCCGAAAAACGGACGTGCCGCAGAACCCGGCTTGAGGCCGTGAGCGCCCGGCAGCGGGCTCATCATGTTGCCGCCGGTTTCGGTCTGCCACCAAGTGTCGACGATCGGGCAACGGGATTGGCCGACGTTCTTGTAGTACCAATCCCACGCTTCCGGGTTAATCGGCTCACCGACGGAACCCAACAGTCGCAGGCTACTGCCATCAGCGCCTTCAACAGCGGCTTTGCCCGACGCCATCATCGCGCGGATCGCGGTTGGCGCGGTGTAGAGGATATTGACCTTGTGCTTGTCGACGATCTTCGCCACCCGGGTGATGTCCGGATAGTTCGGCACGCCTTCAAACAACAGCGTGGTCGCGCCATTGGCCAGCGGACCATAAACGATGTAGGTGTGGCCAGTGACCCAACCGACGTCGGCGGTGCACCAGTAGACTTCGCCCGGGCGGTAGTCGAACACACGCTCGTGGGTCATCGCCGCGTACAGCAGATAACCGCCGGTGGTGTGTTGCACGCCCTTCGGCTTACCGGTCGAACCGGAGGTATAAAGGATGAACAGCGCTTCTTCAGCGCCCATTTCTTTCGGCGCACACACAGTGCCCGCCACTTTCATCAGGTCCTCGAACCAGATGTCGCGATGCTGGTTCCACTTGATGTCGCCACCGGTGCGCTTGCACACGATGACTTTCTGGATGCTGCTGGTTTCCGGGTTGGTCAGCGCGTCGTCGACGTTGGACTTGAGCGGGATCTTCTTGCCGGCACGAATGCCTTCGTCGGCCGTGATCACCACTTTGGATTTGCAGTCGATGATCCGACCCGCCAAGGCTTCCGGCGAGAAACCACCAAACACCACCGAGTGAATCGCGCCGATCCGGGTACAGGCCAGCATGGCGACCACGGCTTCGGGGATCATCGGCATATAGATAGTCACCACGTCGCCGCGGTGCACATCCTGGCCGCGCAGGGCGTTGGCGAACTTGCAGACTTGTTCGTGCAGCTCGCGGTAGGTGATGTTGCGGCTTTCGGCAGGGTCATCCCCTTCCCAAATGATCGCGACTTGATCGCCGCGCTCGGCCAGATGACGGTCAAGGCAGTTGTAGGAAACGTTCAGGGTGCCGTCGGCGAACCATTTGATGTCGACATGGTGATCGTCGAAAGAAGTCTGTTTCACCGTGGTGAAAGGCTTGATCCAGTCGAGGCGCTTGGCTTGCTCGCGCCAGAAGCCGTCCGGGTTAACGACGGACTGCTGGTACATGGCCTTGTAGGTCGCCTCGTCAGTCAGCGTGTTGGCCAAAACCTCGGGACGAACGGGATACAGAGAAGCCGCACTCATCTTTGTTACCTCGGTGGAATAGTTGTTTTTGTATGACCCAGTTGTAGCCGGGCCGGGCCTATAGAACCATTCGACGATGGTAGTAACAAGCCCCTACAAAATGTGGCTATACCCCGCCGAGGCGCTCAAGGCCGGTGATTTCAGGGGCTTTGAGCATTTATGACATTGGCTTCATCAGCGAGCCAAAGGTCGCTTTTCGAGGATTGTTACAGGATCTGCCAATAGTGTTTATCAAAAGCACGGCTATATGAATGTAAACCCCACGCCTAAAATCAGCCTCGCCAACCAGGCAACGTGATTAACCAAGTTGCAGCCCCCACGAAGGCAGTTAATCCAAAACCTAGTACTTAAGTTCTACACGCAACCCCAAAAAGGTTGCGTGACCCCACTCGACCTCTAAAAGGTAAATCTGAAATGAAAGCTTTATTAGTTCTGGCCCTCAGCAGCCTGTGCGCAACCGCCATGGCAGACGAGGTCCCGACTGATGTCGCGCAGCAGCAACCCGCCATCGAGGAATACACTTACTCCACTCACCTGGACATCGCCAAAGTTATCTCCATGAGCGAAATCCCGAATGTGTGTGAAGTTGTTCCGGCGAAAATGGAATACGACGACTCTAAAGGCCAACGCCACATTCTTCGTTACAGCGTCATGGGTAACGGCTGCTCCAACGGCTAATCACCCGCTCTCACCCTCCCAAGGTTCGACCCACCCGCCCGCTACTTAAGGCAGATGAAGCGCCGAACCCTATACATCAATTTATACGATTGATTTAAGCGTTTATTTGCGCTTTTTAATCAAATTAGCTGGCCGTAGTATGAATTCCACACCCAAGGCACAAAACGCCAACGAACCTGGAGCCACTACCATGAAAACCAAACTGATCCTCGCCCTGACCCTCTCTGTCCTGGCCGCTAATACCTTCGCCGCTGACGGCTACGACCGCACTGGCTCGGCTGCTTACACCACTGAAGCGGCTGTCGCTTCTGACGGTTACGACCACACCGGTTCGGCGTCTTTCGCCTCCGATGGCTCCGACCACACGGGCGCTGCCAAACTTGCTTCTGACGGTTTTGATCACACCGGCGCTGCCAAAGTCGCTGCTGATGGCGCAGATCACGTGGGTGCCGCTCGCCTCAGCTGATCATCAAGGGTGACTTTACAGCCCGGCTTCGGCCGGGCTTAGTTGTGTCTGGGGGCATCGAAAAGTGACTCAAAACACAACATGTAGTGAAAAACGCAGTTTTTTGGCTGTTTTTTGAACAAAAAAATGGCTGGCCAAAATTTATGAAAAAAAATCTTCACTCCCGACATCCAGCCAAAGCCCTATAAACCCTCGCTCCGACCGAAAAACCCTCCTTCTCGACCGCTCCATGCGCGGATTCGCCCCACCACGGCCGCAAAAATTTCCCTATAATGCCGGCTTAAACGGGCCTGCAATATTCCCTTACAGGGATAACAGCCAGTCTGAAGCCCACGCCGAAGTCCTCACCGATTTCTGCGCCCCTCAGAGGCTCTCGGAACCCCGTACAAAATTATGTTTATTTGCCTGCGTGTACCGCTGCAAAAAACGCTATCCAACGCGGCCAGTACGGCCGTGTGAAAAACCAACCTATCAGTTTTCACACGGGCATCTGGCCCTCACGCAGGAGACGACACGTCATGCTGAGCTGGGACGAATTCGACAAAGAAGACAGCGGCGAAACCGTTGTAAAAGGCGCCAACGCTGGGCACGCAACTGAAGCCAACATGGACCGCCTCGACACCGCTGGTGGCGTCGCGGCTCAAGAAGCCCGCGCTGTAACCGCGTCCGACTCCGCCGCAATCGCCCGTGCAAAAGCTGCCCTGGACAACCTCGACATCGCCGAAGGCCTCGCCGAACTCGAAGGCGCCTCCGCCCGTGTGGCGGTCGACGAAAAGCGCATGATCAACTGCCGCGCCGACCTCAACCAGCTCGTACCGTTCAAGTACGACTGGGCCTGGCAGAAGTACCTGGACGGTTGCGCAAACCACTGGATGCCGCAAGAAGTCAACATGACCGCCGACATCGCCCTCTGGAAAGACCCGGAAGGCCTGACCGACGACGAGCGCCGCATCGTCATGCGCAACCTCGGCTTCTTCTCCACCGCCGACTCCCTGGTTGCTAACAACCTGGTGCTGGCCGTGTACCGCCTGATCACCAACCCGGAATGCCGCCAGTACATCCTGCGCCAGGCGTTCGAAGAGGCGATCCACACCCACGCCTACCAGTACTGCATCGAATCGTTGGCCATGGATGAAGGCGAGATCTTCAACATGTACCACGAGATCCCATCGGTCGCGAAAAAAGCCACCTGGGGCCTCAAATACACCCGTTCGATCTCCGATCCGAAGTTCGAAACCGGCACCGTCGAAACCGACAAAGAGCTGCTGCGCAACCTGATCGCCTACTACTGCGTTCTGGAAGGCATCTTCTTCTACTGCGGCTTCACCCAGATCCTCTCCATGGGCCGCCGCAACAAAATGACCGGCGTCGCCGAGCAGTTCCAATACATCCTGCGCGACGAATCCATGCACCTGAACTTCGGCATCGACGTGATCAACCAGATCAAAATCGAAAACCCGCACTTGTGGGACGCTGAAATGAAGGAAGAAGCTTCGCAGATGATTCTGCAGGGCACTCAGCTGGAGATTGAATACGCTCGTGACACCATGCCTCGCGGCGTGTTGGGCATGAACGCGGCGATGATGGAGGACTACCTGAAGTTCATTGCTAACCGTCGTTTGAGCCAGATTGGTTTGAAAGAAGAGTACCCAGGGACGACTAACCCGTTCCCTTGGATGAGCGAGATTATGGACTTGAAGAAAGAGAAGAACTTCTTTGAGACGCGGGTTATTGAATACCAAACCGGCGGTGCGCTTAGCTGGGATTGATTCCCTAGCTCCACCCTATTCACTCGCCACGACATTCATCTCCACGCCCTACTCTTCGAAAACCAAGCCTGGTTTTGCGCGCGTGATATAGGGCGGCTGATGGGCAAGTATTTGGATGAGCGAATGTCCCGAAAACTCGATACAGATCAGCGACGGATGTTGTTGGTGCACGCTCACGGAGTAGCAGAGGAACGACTGATGCTCAGCGAATCGGGCGTGTATGCATTATTGGTTTATCACTATTGCCCGGAATATCGCTCACTACGCGAATGGCTGACGCATCAGGTTGTAGCTGCACTGCGTGACGCAAGACCATCGCGGGCAGTTGAGCGGCCGACCTTGAGCGTTTTGGATTGGCCACAGATGCAACTGAGTTTGCTGCATTGGCAGAATGAACCATGGATTCGGATGCGGGACATGCCTTGCATCCTGCCGACCCAACAGCAAACATCCTGGTGGAGGAAAGCTTCACGGCTATTTCTATTTTAGAAAGCCGCTAAAGATGGGTGCAGCTTTCTGCACCCATTTGATTGAGGGCGTTGAGCATCACGCCGACTGTTCACTCGATTGCAGCTCCTGAGAGTGAAGCGGGAACCCTTCAGGAGCGCCTAACAATACGCCACGTTCCATATCAAACGGCAGCACCCAAAGCTTGAGTTGTGGTGCAAACTCGAATATCTGCAACGGCGCATCAAACGCAGATCGTCTTGGATAAATCAGCACCAACTCCCCCTCGCCCGCGAGATATTTGTGGCCATAAGCAAACAACTGATAAAAATCGGACTGCTTCAAACCGTAACTCTTATCCTCCCCAGAGGAGTTCAACCGCTTCCATTTTGTGTCTAGCACCCAGCTTTCGTTCTTATGGTGAACCATCAAATCCGGCCGTAATTGAAAGAAGTTTTTGCCTTTGTGCTGACACAAATATTCAGTGTGGGTTTGAGTTTGAAGTCGAGCGTCTTGCATCAGATCCCGGTTTAGACTCGCAGCTACATAGCGCTCAAACAGCTTCTCCATAGGAAACAACAAGCTCATGCCATGCCACTCCCCGGCGACCGCCAAAGGCATCTGTTGCTTGATAATCAGCTCGCACCAGGGCTTCACCGGCACATAGTGCGCCATCAGTCGCTCGCTACTCCATTGTTTGAAATCCTGCTGCACATTGCGGCTTGTAGGAACCTCTAACAACACACTTCTTAACTCGTGAGCCAGACGCCAGTTACCAGCATCTTTTGTTGCTTTGCAGACCTCATCTAGCGCGAATTTGAGTAAGCGATTTTCTGGTCGGTCGGGCAAATAGATATCGTGTCGAATTTGGAAGTGGTGCTGGCGCCCAGGGGGTTGGCGCATTTGCTTAACCACATCCAATTGACCACGTAGGAACCGTTGTTCCTCCTCTACGCGCTGGTAGTCAAAGCGTAGACCTCGCTTGATCAAGTGATCCAGAGCCAGTAGGAATCGGCCCATGACCCATTCGCTCAGCGGTGCATCGAAATTTTGAAGATCTGCTGCGCCGACTTCACGGGTGGGTAAATTTAGAGAGGTTTGGATCATACGCCGCAACAACACTCTGCTCTGCTTAATGCAGTCCTCTCGCTCAAAATGTTTGGGGAGAATTTCAAGACGCGTGCCACAGGGTGTTTCTAGTACACCAACGTAGTTGTCGAGTTTGAGTAAACACCGATTCTCAAGCTGAACCAGTGCAGCTCCAGCATTGCTGAAAGAAGCATTCAACTTGCACAGCCAGTCAAAGGCGGAAACCGATACTTGAGCAAGATCCAACGTCGGCTCAGTGATTTTATCTGTCGTCAGCCTCGCGTACTCTCGGACCGTGATGACGGGTTTCACACCGTCACGCCTTTCAATGCACTGATAACGGCCGCACCAAGATGGCGAGTATTAAACTCAAGACCACTTGCATGGTGGGTTGTCAGGCCATGCGCTGCGGCAAGCTCTCGCAAAATAGGTTTAGATGGGCTGACGATCTTCCCAGACTTTAAAACCTCGATTGATCCGCTTTCAAGCTGACGAACCTGAATGTCGTCTTTTTCAGCTTCGATAGCCTCCTGGACCTTTGGAGGTACTGCTTGGTGATCAATGACACCCCAAAAAGACTCAATCCGAGCAAAGGCGTCTTCGTTGATTACCCATTGGTTATTTTGGTTACTTAGCACCACTTGATCGCCAAACAAAAATCCTGAGTTGAATAGCGCCTGCGCGATAAAGCAGTTTTCAGGGGCCTTGCGATGATCGTTAAGGACCCATTGAATCCGTAGCCAATCTTCGAAGAAATACTCTTGCAGCAATGGGAGTACTTGCTCGCGAAAGATTTGGCCCAATCGCTCCAACGTTGGCTCACTCTCTAACGGCATGAAATACGCGTGCCCTAAGCAATGATCTCGGTCTAACAGCTTCTCAATTCGTTGATTCATCACTATTAGGAGTTGGGCAACATTGAGTTCCCCCACGGTGACGTCTTTCAGCAGCTCAGGCTTAGGCGGCATTTCGCGGAACGTGAAACGACGACGCAGCGCGATATCTAGACCAGCCAATGAACGATCAGCGGTGTTCATGGTGCCAATGAGGTAGACATTGCTCGGAACGCTGAAATGATCCTTCGAATACGGCAGCGTCACCTTTAATGCCTCATCAGCTCCTGCACGCTTGGATGGCTCGATGAGAGTAATCAGCTCACCGAAGATCCGAGAGATATTACCGCGATTTATTTCATCGATGATGAGTACGCGTGCGTCGCTGGATTGAGCTGTCTCCTTGACCTTTGCGTCTTCAGATGACGTATCCAAAATGCGCTGAACCAAAACCGGCAAAATATTGTTGTAGCCGTTGATGAGATATGGTTCCAGCTTAGTTTCTGACACTTTGTCAAAAACTAGCTTGTTGCGAACATCTGCGACGGTTAACCGCCCTGCGCGCACATATTCAGCGAGCGTGTGAAGAATACTCATCCCAATCGGTAGCTCTTTACCATTAGGTTTAACCAAGCTCAGCAACTCAACAGATGCACTCGCGACTATGTACCCCGAACCAAATGACTCCCCCTTTATAAATAGAGCACCGGGGTGCTTTGCCTTGGCCATGGCAGAGGTGCACATTTTTTTGAACACACCATCGACGACTTCGTAGCGCAATTGCCCATCTTCTCCGCTTTTAGCACGTAGACCTTCGACGAAGTCCTCGTAGCTGAAGCTTTGATGAAAGGTGACAAACTCAACGTGCCCATCTTCGGTTAACTCATCAAAGTACTTCTTTAAAGCCACCCGTTTGCCTTTGTTGGCCCGAAGAAACTCAGGAGCAAGAATTTCCAGCGCGGTCTCGATAGTGGCGTACGTCTTACCGGTTCCCGGAGGGCCAAACAAGATTTGGTTAAGTGCAGGCGAAGTCATCGAGTCGCTATCCTTGCTACGTGAGCAAATGGTCATCGCGGGGTGCGGCTCGATCATGGTCGACACGGGTTGCAGAAACCGAAACTCGACGTAGGAAATAGCGCACAGCCGCAGGAAATTTATCCTACAACGGTAGCTACATTGCCATCACTGGTAAAGCCGCACAGAGAAGTAGATCGCGCTGTTGAAAAAGCTGTGCAGGACGAGCGCTTAGCGACTATAAAAACGATCCCCTCAAAGAGCCCGATACCCCATGAAATTCGACCTCGCCTACTGCCTCAGCCTCGACGACAAGCTGTCGATCTATGACGTGCGCGATTTGAATTTCGACGAAACCATGGATTTCGATTCCGCCAAGGAACACTTCCAGTGCCCCAACGATGCCTGTCGTTTGGCATTCGATGCGGCGAATGTGTTGACGACGTTCAACGCCAAAAACGTGAATTACGTCCGTACCCCACACTTCAAGAACACGCCCAGCACCCGGCATGTGGCGGATTGTCCTTATGTCAGTCTCAAGGCGTCGGCGTCAGGTGTGGACGCGGACGGTGCGGAAACGGATGACAGTCGCGAGGAGCATTTCCCGTCGGAGCTGTTGCTGACGCGGCGTGAGTATGTGCGTAAACCATCGAACCCGGCGGTGGCGGCTGACGTGATGCGGAACGATCCGAAACCGCCTTCAGCGGCCAGTGATGTCGAACACGAAAGCCGCGAGTCGGCACCAGACAAGACCAGTGTCTTCGCTCACCCGGTGGAGTGTTTTGTGTCGAACTTCGAGGACAAGGAGTTGCTCAAGCGCATGCCGCTGAAGATTGGTGAGCACACGGCGCCTTATGGGTCGTTCTTCAAGAAGATCGAGTATTTGCAGGACAACAAGGGGCTGATTTACTGGGGCAAGATCAAGGAGATCAAGGATTACACGCAGAGCTTTCGTATCGATTTCGAACAGAAGGTCTGGTTCAAGCATCCGGACGAGGCGAAGAAGAAGCCTTATTCAGTCAACGTTTACTTGAGCAAAAAGCTGATCGACAACTACCGCAAGCGCAAAGCGTTTCTGGAAGAGATCAAGCACGCCAGTGAGAGTGGGAAAGAGTTGTATTGCTTCTTTTATGGTGTGACGCCGGAGTTGAAGCAGGTGCCGAGCAAGAAAAACCCCGAGCAGACGTTCGGGGTGTTCAGTGCGAATATTGAGAACCTGGATCACTTTATTGTTCGGGAAGCGCCGGGGTTGGCGGACACGTAACTTGCTTCACAGCATTATTGCGGTGGCTGGCCCTGCTTCGTGTAGGCCGCTTCCAGCTCCCGCATTTCTCGTTTTACTTCATCACGTCGATTGCGTGCGGCCTGGATGCCAGGCTCGTCGAGTCCACAGTACTGACGCATCCAGTGAGCCATCATCTCCTCATCCGGCACTAAATAACCTTTGACGTTTTTGCTGCCTCTAATGAAGCGGTTCATCTTCGCGTCAAAGCGACCTGCCATGATCTCGTCTGGCGGTAAACAACCCCACTCTGCGGCGTAATCCTCAAAGATCCAGGCGATTTCGCCTATGTGGCCCTGAGCACTGCGATGGCCGCGTTTGTATAGCCTGTACTGGCGGCAGCATCCATTGAGGCGCTCCAGCATGCCGTCGTAACCAACCCATTGCAGAACGTCATGGTGCAACGCATCTTGCATCAGGCCATCAACCCAGCGACTAGAAAAGCGTTGAACAAAACCTTCGACGTCGGCCTTTTTTGCATCGGCAAAAATCATGCAGTAACGGGTTTCAACATGGATGACAAACAGCACGTGCTTACGTTGCACGGTGATGGCATGGACCAGCCACTGCTCGGCGAGCTCACCTTGCTCATCATCTTCGATAGTGGGCGATGGTGGTTTCTCCACCGAGGTAATTTTCTTGCCCTTGTGGACGCGGCTGAAGAATTTGCTCGCGGCGTCGGTGCAGTTGAAGATCAACATCCTTGGTCCCTTAATTCGATACGTTGTGCGACTCTCAGTCCTGCCGCACTAGTTGGGCAATCGCTTTTTCATCGGCAAGAACACCTTGGCAAAAACGATCTAGCGCAATCTTGCGCAGTTCCTTGAACTTCTTCCAGTCGCTTCCAACCCTACTTGACCCACATACCAAGCATCACCAAAACCAGCAAACCGATATACACCCGCGCATGGGTTCGATCCGGTATCCGCCCGATCCAAGGCGTAGCCAATCGAATCCCCACCAGCGACCCCACCGTCAATACCGCAAACGCCAGCAGATCCACATAACCGACAAACCACGGCCCAAGATCAAACTCGGTGAAGCCGGCCATGGCCATGTAAGTCAGCGTCCCGGCCAGCGCCACGGGCAAACTGAGCGGATTGGCCATGGACGTCGCCTGGGACATGCTCAACCCGCAACGCCGCAACAACGGCACGGTCATGACGCTGCCGCCTACGCCGAGAAACGTGGCGATGGTGCCGATTCCTACACCGCCACCAGACACTTCTGCCCTTCCCAATTGCCGTGGGATGGCGGTGTCGGACGCTGTAAGAAAGCCGCGTCGCAACAGGCAATCCGCGATGGTCACGCCCAGGTACGCGATGAAGGCATAGCGAATCACCTCGCCACTTGCCCACATCGCCGCTACGGCGCCGACTACCGCGCCCACGCCGATAAACCCGCCCAACGGCCACAGGTAATGACGAATGAGATTACCGGCGCGTCGGTGCTTTCCGGTAGCGATCGTTGCGTTGACGATCATCACGCAGGTCGAGGTTGCCACAGCAATGTGCATCGCCGATTGGCTAACGGGATCGTCTGTGCCGTGGCTGGTCATGAGCATGCGGTAGAGCAATGGCACAACGACGAAGCCGCCGCCGAAGCCGAACAGCACGGCGGTGATGCCGGTCATGCAGCCGAAGAGTGCCAGCAGGAGATAGAACATCGGTGTCGTCCATTGGTTGAGAGCGGTCGACGATAGAACGATGCGCCTTGGCCTGCTTCAGCAAGTCAGCCAATAATGTTTGCGTTTACGCCAACCGCTGGGGCTGCTCGATGCGCAATGTTTCGATTGATCTGCTGGACCACACGCCACGGCCGGTGGTGGCCATCGGTACGGATTATTCCCACAGCCATTTGTTGCCTCGTCATACACATCGGCGGGCGCAATTGCTGTACGGCGCCACCGGGGTGATGCAGGTCAGCACGCACGACGGCAACTGGGTGGTGCCGCCACAGCGGGCGGTGTGGATTCCGGCGGGAGTGGCGCACGAGGTGCTGATGCTGGGGGTGAGTACTCGCAGTGTGTATATCGAGCCGGGAGCGGTGGATCTGGGGGATCGCTGCCAGGTGATCAGCGTTTCGCCGTTGATGCGGCATTTGCTGATGGAGGCGGTGGAAATCCCGCTGGCGTATGACGAGCGCGGGCGCGACGGCACGCTGATCGGCTTGCTGCTGCATGAACTGGCGCGCAGCACTCACCTGCCGTTGCACATTCCGCTGCCCGTCGATGCGCGCTTGCTCGCGTTGTGCCAGGGCTTTGTGCAGCGGCCCGACGCTCACCAGTCGCCACAGCAATGGGCCGATCAGTTGCATATCAGTCTGCGCACCTTCAATCGCCTGTTCCGCCAACAGACTGGCCTGAGTTTCAGCCAATGGCGGCAGCGGGCTTGCGTGGTACTGGCTCTGGCGCGGCTGGTGGTGGGCGAGCCGGTGACGCGGATTGCCCTGGATTTTGGCTATGACAGCCCGGCAGCGTTCTCAACGATGTTCCGCCGCGTACTGGGACAGGCGCCAACGACCTGGCTGGACGGGACGAGATAGAACCGATCAAAAAATGAGGTTGATCCGCGCTCAAAACAACTGTACAAAAACACAGTATTTTTTGAATCAGCACTCTTGAGCCCGGAGAACACCATGGCCTCTCATGCGATGAAAATCACCCTGGAACGTATCGCCCTTTTCCAATTCACCCCCGCGCATAGCGTTCAGGCCCGAGCGATGCTGGGTTGGAGTGTGGAGGAACTGTCTCGGGAATCCGGGGTTTCGGTGGACGCTATCCAGCGATTTGAGGATGAACGCGACGTGCTAGATGTTACGCGGCTGGCGCTGGCTTATCGGTTTGAATCGGAGGGGTTGGTGTTCTTCCCGGGGTTTGCGCCGGGTCGAGGGATGAATGTGAAAGGGTCGACGCCTGATCCGGTGGGGCGGGCGGATTATGCGATGGTTGAGTGAGGAGTCAGCGAATGAGTGAAGTCAATGGAAGCGACAGCTGTGTTTATGAGGCGCTGGGATATCCCGATGCGGGTGAGATGCGGGCCAAATCTGAATACGTTATGAAGATTGGCATATTTCTCGAAACCGGTCGGCTGAGTAAGACTGAGGCGGCACAAAAGCTCGGACTGTCTCAGGAGGAGCTGAATGAAATGCTCCGCGGAAAATTTCGCGATTTGACCGTGGCAAAGATCTCGGAATATCTAAACCTGCTACAGGATGAACGCAGCTAGTTTAGATGTGAACCTCGGGCCGCTCCCGCGGGTCGGCCCGGCAGCACGTTATCAAGCGTTCTGAGGTTCCACCTGATCGCCAACGTTTTCCATCTCCGACCACCAGGCTCCACCCCGTTGCGGATACATCATATTGAACGCCTGACCCATCTGCGGCGTGGTAATCGAAACATTCCGCTCCCAGGCCAACGCCAGAATCCGGTCGAAGGGCTCGAACCAGGCGTGCATCGACAAATCGAAGGTGCCGTTGTGAATCGGCAGTAACCAGCGGCCTTTAAGGTCGATGTGTGCTTGCAGGGTTTGCTCCGGCTGCATGTGAACATGAGGCCACTCGACGTTGTAGGCACCGGTTTCCATGAGTGTCAGGTCGAATGGGCCGTACTGTTCGCCGATGCGTTTGAAGCCGTCGAAATAACCACTGTCGCCGCTGAAGAAGATCCGCGTGTCGCCGTCGATCATCACCCACGAGGCCCACAGCGTGCTGTTGCCATCAAACAGACCTCGACCAGAAAAATGTTGCGATGGCGTGGCGATGAACTGAATACCGTCGACCTCAGTACCTTGCCACCAGTCCAGTTGACGGACCTTACTGGCGTCGATGCCCCACTTGATCAGGGTGTCACCGACACCCAGCGGTGTGAGGAAGTACTTGGCCTTGTCCGCCAGTTTGAGCACCGCTTGATAATCGAGGTGGTCGTAGTGATCGTGGGACAGGATCACCGCTTCGATCGGCGGTAACTCTTCAAGGCTGATCGGTGGCTGGTGAAAACGCTTGGGGCCGGCCCATTGCACCGGTGAGGCGCGCTCGGCGAAGACCGGGTCGGTGATCCAGAATTTGTCCCGCAGTTTCAGCAGTACGGTGGAATGGCCGAGGCGGTAAACGCTGTGATTGGGGGCGGCGATCAAGGCTGCCTGAGTCAGGGTTTGCACCGGGACAGGCACCGTCGGGCGGGTGTTACGCGGTTTGTGGAAGATCATGTTCCACATGATGCGCACCATTTTGCGAAAGCCTTCACGTTGCACGGGCGCATGGTTTCGGAAGTGCCCTTCTGCCTGACGGGATGCTTCAGGCGTGGAGGCGTTGTCCGCAGGGGAAGTTGAAGTGGCCATGACTGAATGACTCCAGGAAAACCACATGATTCGCGGTTTTCCGCTTGGGACGATAAATGGCCAAGGCACGCACGCATCAGCCGGAGATCTATTGTTCACTGCGCAGGATTAACAAAACATTACACTGCACAGTGTAGTTTCTAGGTTGCATCAAACCCGATCACAAGTAAACTGCCAAGTGTAATTCTCACTTTTTCCTGCCGAAGCGTACTTATGACAGCTCCACAGCGCCTCACCGACCGAAAACGCGAAGCCATCATTCAGGCGGCGATTGCCGAATTCCGTGCCAACGGTTTCGACATCACCAGCATGGACAAGATCGCTGCCACCGCCGGCGTGTCGAAGCGCACGGTGTACAACCACTTCCCCAGCAAGGAAGAGTTGTTCGCCGAAATCCTCAATCAATTGTGGGCGCGGGTGATGTCAGAACAGGAAACGCCCTACCACCCTGACCTGCCGCTGCGCGATCAGATGCGCCGGATGTTGATGGCGAAATTGCAGATGCTGGGCGATGACAATTTTCTCGACCTGGCGCGGGTAGCCATCGCCGCCACCATCCATTCCCCCGAGCGCGCCCAGAACATGGTCGCCCGAATGGGTGAGCGCGAAGAAGGCCTGACCGTGTGGATCCGCGCCGCTCAGGCCGATGGCCGTTTGAAACCGGTCGCCCCCGAATTCGCTGCACAACAGATTCAGGGAATGCTCAAATCCTTTGCGTTCTGGCCACAGATTTCCATGGGCCTGCCCGGCCTGTCAGCCGAGATGCAAACCACTGTTGTGGAGTCGGCGCTGGACATGTTTCTGGCCTGCTATCAGCTCTAAATCGAGTTGCAATAAATGACAATGTCCGCCGCTTTAGTGGTGATCAATAGCGCGGAATAAAACTCCGCAATGTGTTTCAGAATGAAACTGGCGCTGGGGCTATAGTGAGCCTCAGTCCCAGCGCCATGCAGAGAGCACCATGACCACCACGACTTCCGACACTCAACCCGCCCTCCCCGTCGACCATCTGCGTTTTCATCGCGCCCATGCACACTTGGCGCCTACCTTTGGCAACGACAAGTTTGCCCTGCGTGCCGAGGCCTTCGCGCGGTTCTTCGGCACGCCGACCTTTCTCGGTGCGCAGACGCTGATCGTGGTGTTATGGGTTTGCCTCAATCTGTTTGGCGTGGCGCACTTCGATCTCTACCCGTTCATCCTGCTCAACCTGGCGTTCAGCCTGCAATCGGCGTATGCCGCGCCGTTGATTCTGCTGGCCCAGACCCGTCAGGCGGCGCGGGATAAAGCCCAGTCCGACGCCGACGCCCTGCACCGCGAAACCCTGGCCGTCGCCAACAGTGAACGTCAGGCGCAAGCGGCGCAGAACACCGCGCAACTGCTGGAGTTGCTCGAACAAAACACCCGGCTCACCGAAATGACCAAGGCCCTCACCGAACGCATCGAAAGCCTGACGTCGGAAATGCATCAGCACTTCGTGCGCAAAGATCAGCCGAAGGTTTAGCGCTCGCTCAAGGCAATCGAAGCGCCCGTCCCAACTCATCGAACAACGTCACCACCGAGCGCAAGGCGCGGCAGTCCGGGCGGGTCAGCAACCAGAGCGCCGTGTCGTAACCGTGTAACGGCTCACTTAACGGTTGCAGCCCTTCACCGATGAGGAAGTCCGGCAATGCCGCGACACCGAGCCCGGCCCGCACCAGCTCAGTCACCGACAACATGCTGTTGCAGCGATAACCCGGTGTGACGCCGGGCAACTGCTGACGGCGCCACGCGACGGTGGGGTGATCGGGAAGGAAGTCGTCCGGGGCGATCCAGGTCAGCGAAGCCAAATCTTCGGAATCGACCGATTTCAGATACGTCTCACTGGCACAGACTCGATAGGAAACCTGGGCCAATCGCCGGCCGACCAAGTGCTCGGGCGGTGTGCGGGTCAGGCGCAAGGCGATATCGGCATCCCGGCGGCTGAGGTTGGCGAAGTCGTTGGAGGTACTCAGCTCGATGGTCAGCGCCGGGTAGCAGGGCATGAACTTCGCGAGCGCTGGCAACAGCAAACCTTGTAGGACCGAATCGGTGCAGGTCAGGCGCACGGTGCCGCTGATGACTTCACCGCCCTGCTCCACGCCAATGCGCGCCGCCTCCAGCGCCTGTTCGGCCCGCTCAGCCTGCTCGGCCAGGGTTTGCGCCAAGGTGGTGGGTAAATAGCCGGCGCGGCTTTTTTCGAACAGTTGCTGGCCCAGCGCGGCTTCCAGTCGGCGCACGGCGCGAAATACGGTCGAAACGTCGACCTTCAACAGCGTCGACGCCCGGGCCAGAGAGCCGCCGCGCACCAGCGCGAGGATCAGGGACAGGTCGGGGTAATCCAGTCGATAGTGCGTCGGTGCATTGATCAATTGGGATAACGCCAATATTGAGTGCGTGAACGCCAATCTATAGTGGGTGCCAGGAATCAACAAGCGTGGAGCGCACTCATGGAAACCCGCCCAATCCGCATCGCCCTGATCGGCGATTACGACCCGCATGTCACCGCTCACCAAGCCATTCCCGTCGCCCTCGGCATGGCCGCTGAACAGGCGGGCACAGACGTGCAGTTCCAGTGGTTGGCCACCGACCGCATCAGCGCCGATGCGCCATTGGCTGATTTCGACGGTTTCTGGTGCGTGCCCGCCAGCCCTTACCGCGATAGGGACGGTGCGTTGCGAGCGATTCGTTTTGCCCGTGAACAGCAACGGCCGTTCCTTGGCACCTGCGGCGGCTTTCAACACGCCGTACTCGAATACGCCCGAAATGTTCTGGGCTGGGAAGATGCCGAACACGGCGAGACATCGCCCGATGCGGCGCGAGCGCTGCTCACGCCACTGACCTGCTCGCTGGTGGAGGCCGTCGACAGCATTCATCTGGTGGAAGGCTCGTTGATCGCCCAGGCGTACGAAAGCGCTGATATTGTCGAAGGATATCGCTGCCGCTACGGCGTTAATCCAGCGTTCGAACGTGAGTTGTTGAGCCAACAGCTGTGCGCCGTTGGACACGACTCAACCGGCGACTTGCGGGCGGTGGAACTCAAAGGGCATCCGTTCTTCGTCGCGACGCTGTTCCAACCTGAACGCGCAGCACTCAAGGGCAAGCTGCCGCCGCTGGTCCGTGCGTTGATCGCAGCCTGCAAGAGGCAGAAGTCATGATCGCCAAGACTCCGCCAGCGCCTTACTACGCGGTGATTTTTACCTCCCTGCGTACCGACGGTGATCACGGTTACGAGCAGGCCGCCACGCGCATGGTCGAACTGGCCCGTGAGCAACCTGGTTTTCTGGGTGTGGAATCGGCTCGGGGTGAAGACGGGCTCGGGATTACGGTGTCCTACTGGGCCAGCGAAGCGGCGATTCTGGCGTGGAAACATCATCCCGAGCACAGTGAGATTCGCGAACGCGGGCGGTCGACCTGGTATTCGTCTTGCCATACGCGGGTGTGCAAGGTTGAGCGGGCGTATGCGTTTAAGCAGTAAATGATGCGGCGCTCTTCCGGCCGCCTTCGCGAGCAAGCCCGCTCCCACATGGGTTATGTGTCGATCACAAGACCAATGTGGGAGATTCTATGTTGCAGAACCACCACAGCCACCGCAACAGCTCTTCACCAGACTGCGAACCGCCGAAATCTCCGGCACTTCCCGCCGATTCATGTACACCCGCAACGGCTCGGTGATGTTGATCCGGTCATCGATGTTCTGATCCAGCAGCAACTGAATCAATTCACGCTTGAGCGTCATGGCCTGCGCGGAACCTGGGGCCCAGACGAATTCGCTGGTGGGAATAATGCCGTCGTCAGCCACGTCCATGCCGAAAGAGTCTTCGCTGAAACGAACAATGTACTGGCCGGTCTTGCGATTGAGGCCGACGAAGCCTTTGAGTTGGTCGGCGGCCTGGCAGATGAGTTCGGAAGTGATGCGCATGATAAACCTCACAAAAGGTCGTAAAGGACCGGTGATCGATGGTTTACACGCAGGGCAAGCGAATGGGCGTTCCCTCTGCCGGGGTAACTGCCGGGGCCAAGAGTACTGCAAAGAAGCGCACAAAAGCGCTGAAAAAATCAGCTTTAAACACGTTTATGTCGGTCTGGCGATAGCGCAAGCGGCGCTCAGTTGTTAAAAGATACGTCTTTGAAAATCTGCGAAAGGACCTCGACCATGCCTGTTACCTTCACCAAGAGCGCCCTGTTGCTGAGTCTGATGCTGGGCCTCGGCCAGGCACAGGCCACCAGCGAACCAAGCCCCACCGCATTGGCAACCCGCACGGGCATCCCGCATCCGGCCGTGATCGCTCACCGTGGCGCGTCCTTCGATGCACCGGAATCCACCGCCGCGGCCTACAAACTGGCCCGCGATCTGGGTGTCGACTACCTGGAAATGGACGTGCAACGCAGCAAGGATGGCGTGCTGTTCGCCCTGCACGACGACAACCTGCAACGCACCACCGACGTCGCCAGCAAATTCCCTGAGCGCAAGGACCGCCCGGCCAACGAGTTCACTATCGCCGAGCTGAAAACCCTCGATGCCGGGAGCTGGTTCAACACCGCCTACCCGGATCGCGCGCGTCCTGCGTACGCGGGTCTGAAAGTCCTGACCCTAGACGAAATCATCGACATTGCCCAAGGCAATCCGCTGCACAAACCCGGTCTGTACATCGAAACCAAAGAGCCGAAACAGTTTCCCGGGATCGAGCGCGACCTCAAGGAAAAACTTCAGGATCGCGGCTGGTTGAGCCCGGCAGGTTCGAAACTGGCGAAGAGCAATCTGGCGGTTGGCCAGGGCAAAGGTAAAGTCGTGCTGCAAACCTTCGAGAAGAGCAGCCTCGAACTGCTTGAGAAGGAAATGCCGAAAGTGCCGAAAATCCTCCTGCTGTGGGTCGGTGAAGGCAGTATTGAACCGAAATCCAAGGTGACGTTTGCCGAGTCCGGCGACAAGGACAAAGCCACTTACTACGCCAAACAGCAACCGAAAGACAAAGCCGAATTCCAACAATGGGTCGAATACGCCAAAGCCCAGGGCGCGATCGGCACCGGCCCATCTGCCGCACTGACCAAGGGTGGCGATCAGAGTTACTCGGACCTGGTGCAACCGTGGATGAACCAGTACACCCACGATCAGGGCTTGTTGGTGCACGTCTACACCATCGACGATGCCGTGGATTACCAGAAAGTCATGGACGCCGGCGTCGACGGCATCTTCACCAACCGCGCCAGCGAACTGCTCAAGTTCTACAAACGCCCGGCGGCGGCCAGTGTTGCTCAATTGCTGCAGAACAACGGTTACTGATGAACGTGGGAACGATTTATACCCAGTCGCGTTCGGAGAATTAAGGGTGGATTAAGTTGCTCCGGTTAACCTGATCCCACTTAAACAGATCACCCAAGGATAGAACCTCATGAAAACCCTGACTGCCCTGTTCACTGCCGCTGCCCTGACCCTCACCGCTGGCCTGGCCCAGGCCGATGTCCGCGTCGACCAGATCCCTGAGCTGGTCAAAAGTGGCAAGATCAAGCCATTGGAAGAAATGAACCAGGCTGCGCTGAAACTGCATCCGGGTGCGACCATCACCGACACGGATCTGGACAACCATTTCAACAACTATGAATACGAAGTCGAACTGAAAGCCGCTGATGGAAAAGAGTGGGACGTGGATTTCGATGCCGCAACCGGCAAAGTACTGAGCGACAAACAAGACACCTGATGCACAAACACCAAGCCGCACGATCTTCGGATCGTGCGGCTTTTTTGCACGTCAAATTCAAGCAATCAAATCGCACCAACGCAGCATCAGCCCGCTAGAATCCCACCACACTGTTCATGCAGGGATAGATTGAAATGGGGCAAGCAGCGGCAGCAGATATCGCCACGATCGGTCGGATCAGTGCGGTGCCGGCGATTCTTCAAGTGATCCGTGAACTGACCGGCCTGCGCTTCGCCGCTGTGGCCCGGGTCACCGAAGATTCGTGGACAGCGTGTGCGGTGCTCGATCAGCTGAATTTCGGTTTGCAGGTCGGCGGTGAGCTGGATCTTGTCACGACCCTGTGCCACGAAATTCGTCAGGCGCCTCATTCGGTGGTCATCGACAAGGCCAGTGAAGACCCGCTTTACCGCGATCACCACACCCCTCGCCTCTATCAGTTCGAAAGCTACATATCCGTGCCGATTTTCCGCACCGACGGACGCTTTTTCGGCACCCTCTGCGCCCTTGATCCCAACCCTGCGCCCCTCAAATCCAGCACGATCCAGAGCACCATGGAATCCTTCGCCCGGATGCTGGCGCTGCAGATCGAAGC
Source organism: Pseudomonas sp. Irchel s3h14 (assembly GCF_900187425.1). Taxonomy (GTDB): domain Bacteria; phylum Pseudomonadota; class Gammaproteobacteria; order Pseudomonadales; family Pseudomonadaceae; genus Aquipseudomonas. The sequence continues at coordinate 84,189 of NZ_FYDJ01000014.1, read as the reverse complement.
CGAAGAAAACCTGCAAAAGACCGAAGCAGCGTTGAGGCAGGAACGGGAAACCGCCGAACTGCGCGAACAGTTCATCGCCGTGCTCGGGCATGATCTGCGCAACCCTTTATTCGCCATCAGCGCCGGTGCCGAAATGCTCTTGCGCAAACTACCCGATCCGGCGAATCAGCAACGAGCCCGGCACATCCTCACCAGCGCCCGTCGTGCGACCAAACTGGTCGATGACGTTCTGGATTTCGCTCGCGGCTCTTTGGGCCGCGGCATTCCCGTGAACATCGAGCCGTGCCCGGATCTCGAGGATGCCTTGCGGCATGTGATTTCAGAGGTTCAGAGTGTCCATCCCGACCGCACCATTCAATCGTCCATCGGCGACTTGCACAGCGTTCATTGCGATCGCGAGCGGGTCGCGCAGTTACTCTCCAATCTGGTGGCGAATGCGGTTGCTCACGGAGATCCCGACGGCCCGATTGATATCAGCGCGCAGATCAATGAAGGACAGTTCGTGCTGAGCGTGAACAATCAGGGGCTGATTGCCGAGGATGCGCTGCCACATCTGTTCCGGCCCTACTCGCGACCGGCCAGCGCAACACCGCAGACCGGCCTCGGGTTGGGGTTGTACATTGCCAGTCAGATTGCGCAGTCCCATGGCGGAAAACTGGACGTGGTCTCGACCGGGCAACAGGGCACGACGTTTACTTTCAGCTTGCCGGTGTGATCTGCCAGGCTCGAATCACTTGACCATAATGATCAACGGCTTGGAGCGCCAGATTCGGTCGTCTCTGACAACCTCATAAAAGGTAGTCACCAAACCCGGGGTGATGAAGGTTTCCTTCACATAGAAATGCACAGGGTTTACTTCTTCAATCACGGTGATCTTATGCATAAAAACTGTTTCAGTGCCTGCGTTGGTGATCCATACCACTTCAAGATGATCCCCTTCGCTCAAACCCTGTTCGCCAGGGACAAACGCCCGCAGACCGGGAGCCGAGAGTAAAGACACCTCACCCTCATACTCCTGACCTTCGACCGGCGTCATGCTCGGGATCGTCAGTTTTTCCAACACTTCAAGCGTAGACATGGGAACACTCCTTATCGGGATAATCGCGCCATTGCGCTGACCCGATCATCAAGCCGTCAGGAATGCGTCCCGTCTACTGTCAGAAATAACAGGTACCCTCTAAATCAACGGGTTTGAAAGATCGAATCCGACCAGCGGTCATGCCTACTGAACGGGATATCAGGCCGAAGTGCTGACCAGAGAGGTGTCGCTGGACGCCTCAGCGGTTGCCGTGACTGAGATCGACTGTGTACCGACTTGGTAAGCAAACCGGTACACAGCCATTCCCGTTACGCGCTTAAACGCGCCGTCACTTCATTCAACTGCCCCGACAACCCGTGCAGGTTGTGGCTGGCCGCTTCCGTGCGCTGCACGTTGTCCAGATTGGTGCTGGCGATGCTGGTGATTTCGGTGAGGTTGCGCGAGATGTCTTCGGCCACCGACGTCTGCTCTTCCGCGGCGGTGGCGATCTGGCGGTTCATGTCGCGGATGGCTTCCACGGCAAGGGTGATGCGCTCCAGCATGGCGCCGGCCTGAGTCACTTGCTCGACACTTTCCTCACTGCGCGACTGACCGCTTTCAATCGCCTGAGCGGCGTCCACCGCACCGGTTTGCACCGTTTGAATGATCTGGTTGATCTCGATGATCGACGCCGCCGTGCGCTGGGCCAGGCTGCGGACTTCATCGGCCACCACCGCAAAACCGCGCCCGGCTTCACCGGCGCGGGCTGCTTCAATGGCGGCGTTGAGCGCCAGCAGATTGGTCTGCTCGGCGATGCCGCGAATCACTTCCAGCACCTTGCCGATGCGCCCGCTGTCGGTTTCCAGACGACGGATGACCGTGGCGGTATTGGCGATTTCGCCGCGCATTTGGGTGATGGTGTGAATGGTGCCCTGCATGACCTTTTCGCCCTGCTGGGCGGACTGGTCGGCATCGTCAGCGGCACGTGCCGCATCGGCTGCGTGACGCGCGACTTCTTGCGCGGTAGCGGACATTTCGTTCATTGCCGTGGCCACCTGATCGGTGCGGTTGAACTGCTCGTTGGTGCCGCTGGCCATCAGCGTGGCGATGGAATTCAGCTCACCGCTGGCACTGTCCAGATCCGAGGCGCTGCGCTGCAAACGGTTGAAGGTTTCGGCAAGAAAATCGCGCAGGGTATTGGCGGCCATCGCCAGTTTGCCCAGCTCGTCCTGACGGGTGCTGGCCACGCGTTCGGCGAAACGACCCTGGCTGAGTTGCGCCACGTACTCGATCAGTTTGCGAATCGGCTCGACCAGGTTGCGGTTGACCAGCCACAGGCTCAGCAACCCGATCAACAGACCCGAGGCGAGCATCACAATGATCCCCAGCAACACGGTGCGGTCAGCGTCGGCGCTGATCAGCTTCGATTGTTCGGCACCCTGCTTGCGCAGTTCGCTGACCAACTCACTCATCTGATCGCTGGTCGCGCGGTCCACTCCTTTGACCGCCGTGTCGCCAGCCGTTGGGTCGGCGCCTGCCGCCACGTAGGCGTCACGGCCCTTCTGATAGGCCGCGCCCAACAGACGATGTTCGTCCCGCAGGCGTTCGATGCGAGTCTTGAGTGACGGCTCGATACCCTTCTGCCCGGCCAGTTCACCGAGGATGCCCTGCACGTCGCGCTGGCGGCCTTCGAATTGCTTCCAGTATTTGTCCAGGTCCGCAGGCTGCTTGCCGCGTAGCAGAACGTTTTTCCACTCCTGTACCTGCACTTTGAATTGCAGGTTGGCTTCATCGATCAGTTGCGAGGTGTGCAGTGGGCCTTCGATCAGATTCGCGTAGTTCTGAACACCGCTGGACAGAAAATGAAAGCAGGCCAGGGCGATCAACAGCATCGCGAACAGACTGCCGCTCAGCAGGGCGAGAATTTGCGCTCTCAAGGACTTTTGCAAAAACATCGGAAGGTACTCATGACAGGAATGAGGCACGCCGGGTGAGGCGTGATAGAAGTCCGGACATCCCTGTCTGCGACCTTGGCTGATGGCGAAGGCGCGCAACTTAACCTAAGCGTAATCGGCGTGCCAGAGCGGTTCTTTAATCAATTCCGACCGTCGGCAGTGCCACTATTTCGCCTTCACTGCTCTGTCACAAAACCGTCAAAACTCCTTGCGATGATGCGGCTCAAGTGAACCTGTGAAACCCGCCGTAACGCGACCTGTAGCAGCTGGCGAAGCCTGCGTTCGGCTGCGAAGCAGTCGTGAAATCAGACGATGCGGTGTTTCAGAAAAACCTCGCACTCAGGTTTTACGACTGCTGCGCAGCCGAACGCAGCCTCGCAAGCTCGACAGCTGCTACAGAGCCGAACGCAGGCTTCGCCAGCTGCTACACAAAGCGACCGACAGCGCTTCCTTCAGTGAGACTTCATGAACCACAGCATCGACCAAAGCCATCGCGACACGGACCTGTTCGGTCTGCTGTACGGTTTCAGTTTTCGCCCCGGTGAGCGCGGCCGGGAGCTCGATTCGGCCAAGGCGTTGCAGTGCCTGCAACAACCCGGCGACAACGACGAATTTCTCTGGCTGCACCTCAACCTGGCTCATGCGGCGTGCGAGCGCTGGATGAAAAGCCATCTGGAATTGCCCGACGAATTTTTCGAAGCGCTGCATGAAGGTTCGCGTTCGACGCGCATCGAGCATGTGGATTCGGCGTTGCTGGCGGTGGTCAACGACGTGGTGTTCAACCTCAGCAGCATGGTTTCTTCAGATGTTTCGACGCTGTGGGTTTGCGCCCGCAGTCGGCTGATCGTCAGCGCGCGGCTGCAACCGCTGCACTCGGTGGACAAGCTGCGCTCGTCGGTGAAGGCCGGTGAATGCTTTCGCTCGCCGCTGGAATTGCTGGTGCATCTGCTGCGCGATCAGGGCGAAGTGCTGACCCAGATCGTGCGCAAGACCAGCCTCAGTGTCGATCAGATCGAAGATGAGTTGCTGTCCTCGCGGCTGTCGACCAACCGGGCTGAGCTGGGTGCCAACCGACGGGTGCTGGTGCGCCTGCAACGCTTGTTGGCGCTGGAGCCGGGCTCGTTGCTGCGCCTGCTTAATCGCCCGCCGCAGTGGTTGCAGAAGGAGGATGTGAAGGAATTGCGCAAGTCCACCGAGGAGTTCGCGTTGATCATCAACGACCTCACGGCGCTAGGCGAACGGATCAAGCTGTTGCAGGAAGAAATCGCCGCCAACCTCAACGAACAGAGCAACCGCACGCTGTTCACCCTGACCGTGGTCACGGTGCTGGCCTTGCCTATCAACATCATCGCCGGTTTCTTTGGGATGAACGTCGGTGGGGTGCCGCTTTCCGGCGACCCGGAGGGGTTCTGGATTCTGGTGGCATTGGTCGCGACGTTTACCGTGATCGCCGGGCGTTGGGCGTTTCGCAAGCGCCAGGATTATTGAACCTTTCCCGCCGATCGTTCCCACGCTCTGCGTGGGAATGCCGCCCCGGACGCTCTGCGTCCAGCGTTGACGCGGAGCGTCAATGGATGCATTCCCACGCGGAGCGTGGGAACGATCACGGTGGGGGGATTCGGATTAACGGATTAGCAAAAACCCCAAACACTGATCCAGGGCAGTCTCTCTGTAATATTCAGCAACGATCATGGGCGACACTCCTTCTCCCCTCAGGATTGTCCGTCATGGCTACTCCTTCCTTCACCGCCGCCCAGGCGCCCACCAGTAGCGCAAAGCCGCAACTCGATCAAAAGCCCGGCCTGCTGACCATCGTGATTTTCTTCGCTGTGTTGGGCAGCGGGCTGTTGTTCACCGCCTACAGCCTGATGCACGACATGAACGAACTCGGCACCGTGGTGACCACCTGGACGCCGTTTCTGCTGCTGGGCGTGGCGCTGTTGATTGCCCTCGGCTTTGAGTTCGTCAACGGTTTCCACGACACCGCCAACGCCGTAGCCACGGTGATTTACACCAATTCCTTGCCGCCGAATTTCGCGGTGGCCTGGTCCGGGTTCTTCAACTTCCTCGGGGTGCTGCTGTCCAGCGGCGCGGTGGCGTTCGGCATCATCGCCCTGCTGCCGGTGGAGCTGATTTTGCAAGTCGGTTCCTCTGCTGGTTTCGCCATGATCTTCGCCCTGTTGATCGCCGCGATCCTGTGGAACCTCGGCACATGGTGGCTGGGCTTGCCGGCGTCTTCGTCGCATACCCTGATCGGCTCGATCATCGGGGTTGGCGTCGCAAATGCCCTGATGCACGGCCGCGACGGCACCAGCGGTGTGGACTGGGCGCAGGCAACCAAAGTCGGTTACGCGCTGTTGCTGTCGCCGCTGATCGGCTTCGTGTTTGCCGCGCTGTTGCTGTTGGCCTTGCGTGCTTTCGTGAAGAATCGTGCGCTGTACAAAGCACCGAAGGGCGACACTCCGCCACCGTGGTGGATTCGCGGCATGTTGATCCTGACTTGCACCGGCGTGTCCTTCGCCCACGGTTCCAACGATGGCCAGAAAGGCATGGGCCTGATCATGCTGATTCTGGTCGGCACCCTGCCGATGGCTTACGCGCTGAACCGCACCATGCCGGCGGACCAGGCGCTGCAATTTGCCGCCGTGGCCGAAGTCACCCAGCAAGCGCTGGTCAAAAGTTCGCCGCTGCCGGCGCCCGCCGACCCTCGCGCGGTGCTGTCCGAATACATGCGCAGCAAGGAAGCCTCACCACAACTGATCCCTGCCCTCGCCGCGTTGACCGGCAATATCGGGAACGAAGTGAAGGGCTACGGCTCGCTCTCAAAAGTCCCGGCCGAGGCCATGGGCAACGTGCGTAACGACATGTACCTGACCAGCGAAACCATTCGCCTGATGGACAAAAACAAAGTCGGCAACTTCGACGCCGACACCAACGGCAAGCTGCAACTGTTCAAGCAGCAGATCGACAACGCCACGCGGTTCATTCCGCTGTGGGTGAAAATCGCGGTGGCCATCGCCCTGGGCCTGGGCACGATGGTCGGCTGGAAACGTATCGTGGTGACGGTCGGCGAGAAGATCGGCAAGACCCACCTGACGTATGCGCAAGGCGCCTCGGCGGAAACCGTCGCGATGCTGACCATCGGCGCGGCGGACATGTTCGGCCTGCCGGTCTCAACCACGCACGTATTGTCTTCGGGAGTGGCCGGCACGATGGTCGCCAACGGCGGCGGCTTGCAGATGAAGACTATCCGCAACCTGCTGATGGCCTGGGTGTTGACCTTGCCGGCGGCGATTCTGTTATCGGGCAGTTTGTATTGGCTCTTCACCAAACTCTTCTGATTAACAAATGACCTGTAGGAGCAAGGCTTGCCCGCGATGCAGACGCCGCGGTTTACAAGTTGAAACCGCGTTATCGTTCATCGCGGGCAAGCCTTGCTCCTACAGGTGCGATCAAGTGGTGGACTGGATCACCTGCCCCAACCTGCAGCGCGTAGAAGCATCGGGCGGGATGTTTTTGTAAGTAAACCCGTCAAAGATCTTTGCTTTTATCCCGAGACGGTCTGGCGCATCACCACCCGCTCCCGTACCACGTCATACGTCCAGTGGTAGACGTAGGTATACGGCAGGAAAAACAGCAGCACGCCGATATCCAGCACGAACGCTTGCCACAGGCTGACCTTCAGCCACCAGGCAATCAACGGCACACCCACCGCGACCAGACCGCCTTCGAACAACAGCGCATGGACAACACGCACCCACGCGCTGTGCACGAGGTTGTAGTGTTTGAGTGCACGGTCGAACAATCCGTTGAAGACCACGTTCCAGCCCAGGGCAAGTGCCGCGATAGCCATGGTCACGACGCCCATGTCGAGCATCGGTTTGTCCATGATCCAGGCCAGCAACGGGGTACAGATCAGGATGGCCAGCAATTCGAAACCGATGGCCTGGAAAATACGTTCAGTGATGGATTTGTTGGCGCTCATGGCCAGACTCCTCTGAGTGACTGTGGTTGCCATGATCCTTCTTCACACCGATACTTCATAACCAATAACCATCGATCAAGGCGATAGTTCATGGCCTCTCAAGAAGTGTTGCAGGCCTTTGTTCAGGCAGCGACTCAAGGCTCGTTTTCCGCCGCGGCGCGCAAATTGGGCCGCAGTCAGTCGACCATCAGCGCCGCCGTGGCCAGCCTTGAAATCGACTTGAACCTGACTCTGTTCGACCGCAGCAGCCGCAAACCGAGCCTGACCCCGGCCGGGCACGTGATGCTGCAACGGGCCGAGGACATTCTGGCCGCCACCAGCCGACTGGAAATGACCGCCAGCCAACTGTCCCAAGGGGTCGAGCCGAAGCTGACCGTGGCGATTTCCGACACTTATCAGTCCGACCGATTCGAAGCGGCGCTCAGCGCCTTCGAGCAGCGTTATCCGGACCTGGAACTTGAATGCCTGATCGCTGAATGCGATGACCTGGTGGCCTTGGTGCAACGGGGTCGGGCGCATGTGGCCTTCGCCGAAAAACAGGACAGTTACCCGCCGGACCTGGTCAGTTCGACCGTGGAAGAACGGACGGAGATTGCCCTGTTCGTGTCCCGCGAGCATCCGTTGGCGGCGCTGAACCACATCGATCAGGACGTGTTGCAACAACACCGGGAGCTGCGTCTGGCGACGATCGTCAATCCGTATGAAAGCCGCGCGAAGGGACGCGTCTGGTCGGCGCCGAGTTATCTGATGCTGCTGGAAATGGCCCAGGGCGGGTTCGGCTGGGCGCCGTTGCCCCGGTGGCTGGTGGAGCGGTTTGGACCAGGGACGTTGCAGGAACTGGACGTGCGCGGCTGGCCGAAACCGGTGTTCGTCGATGCGCTGTGGTCGCGGCTGCATCCACCGGGGCCGGCGGGGAGTTGGTTGCTTGGCAAAATGCTGGAATAGCAGTGCTGCCATTCGCGAGCAAGTCGAATCGTCGCACCGCCGCTCCCACAGTTGACCGAGTTCCTTCAACAGAAATGCGGTCGAATGTGGGAGCGGCGGTGCGACGATTCGACTTGCTCGCGAAGAGGCCCGCAAGATCACATCACTCCAACGCCCGCAACCGGGCCTCGATAAACCGCCGCTCCGGCACTTGCTGCGTCAACTCAAGCGCCCGCTCATAAGCCGCCCGCGCTTCCTCTACCCTTCCCAACTGCCGACAAAACTCCGCCCGCGCCGCGTGCGCCAAGTGGTAATCCAGCAAATCACCCCGCGCCATAATCCCTTCAACCAACGTCAGCCCCGCCAGCGGTCCATCCCGCTTGGAGATCGCCGCCGCACGGTTCAACTCGATCACCGGCGAAGGCGCCGCCCGCAACAGCACGTCATACAGACCCACAATCTCCAACCAGTCCGTTTCCGCCGCCGAGGGCGCTTCGGCATGCGACGCCGCTATCGCCGCTTGCAGGCAATAAGGACCGAATTGCCGAGTCGTCAGCGCCCGCTCTACCAACGCGCAACCTTCTTCGATCATCTCGGTGTCCCACAACGAACGGTCCTGCTCATCCAGCACGATCAACTCCCCGCTCGCCGACGTCCGGGCCGGGCGTCGAGACTCGTGCAACAGCATCAGCGCCAGCAGCCCCATCACCTCGGGTTCCGGCAGCAGTTCCATCAACAAACGACCGAGTCGAATCGCCTCGCGGGTCAAATCCTCACGGGTCAGTTCCGCCCCCATGGACGCGGAATAGCCTTCGTTGAACACCAGGTAAATCACCCGCAGCACGCTGTCCAGGCGCTCGGGCAATTCCGCCAGGGTCGGCACCTGATAAGGAATTTTCGCGTCACGGATTTTCGCCTTGGCACGCACGATGCGCTGGGCGATGGTCGCTGGCGCCGACAGAAAGGCTCGGGCGATTTCTTCCGTGGTCAGGTCGCAGACTTCGCGCAGCGTCAACGGCACTTGGGCGTCCGCCGCGAGTGCCGGGTGACAACAGGTGAAGATCAGGCGCAAGCGATCGTCTTCCACGTCTTCGTCACTCCAGTCGGCCTGCTCCAGCGCCTCCAGTTGAGCGATCAACATCGGTTGCGACGCGATGAAGCGTGCGCGCCGACGCAACACATCGATGGCCTTGAAGCGCCCCGTGGACACGAGCCAGGTACGCGGATTGTCCGGCACGCCGTCACGCTGCCAGCGCTCGACCGCGACGAAAAACGCCTCGTGCAAGGCTTCTTCGGCGAGGTCGAAATCGCCAAGCAAACGGATCAGGGTCGCCAGAATCCGCCGTGACTCTTCGCGGTAAACCTGCTCGACCCGCGCCCGTACCGACTCGGTCGACATCAGGCGCCGGGATTCAACTGACGAACGGGACGCACCTCGACACAGCCGACCCGCGCCGCCGGAATATTGCCGGCGACCTGGATGGCTTCATTGAGGTCTTTGGCATCGATCAGGTAAAAGCCGGCCAATTGCTCCTTGGTTTCGGCGAACGGGCCGTCGGTGATCGACATTTTCCCGTTGCGCATGCGCACGGTCGTCGCGGTCTGCACCGATTCCAGCGCCTCGGCGGCGACCATTCGGCCGCTGCCCTGGATCGCCTCGGCGTAGGCCATGCATTCAGCGTCATTCGGGCTTTCGGGCAGCGAGTGCAACTCGTGCTCGTTGCTGTAGACCAGGCATAAATACTTCATGGGGCTCTCCTGAATCGAACGGATCAACTATGGCTGCTGATTGGCGCTTTCGCGACATTCCCGACGAATCGGCCTGACGCTCAGGGTTCCAGGTTGAACAGCACCGTGCCGCTCATCATGTCGAACGGTGCCGACCAGTGTTCGTGGACGATGCGCCATTGCCCATCGTCGCGCCGATAGCAGGCGGTCACGCGCATCCAGCAGGCCTGGGTTTCGCCCTTCTCGTTGGTGCCGCCGCAATGGGCCAGCCAATGGGCGAAGGCGATGTGCTCGTCTGCCACGATATTCATATGGTCGAAATCAAACTTGTGCGCGCCCTGGCACATTTCCATGCATTCCTGCCAATGCGCGCGGTAGGCGGCCTTGCCTCGAAATTGCAGGGCCTTGACCGCGTCGTAGGAGACGATGTCCTCGGCATACAGGGGCATGAGTTTCTCGACATCCTTGGCGATGACCGCCTGACGATAGGTATCGATCAGGGTCTGGATTTCGTGGGTAGCGTTCATGGTGGTTCTCCGTGGTTTTTGTTGTGAAGACACCCTTAGTCGTCTGGCGAAAAGCCAAATCGACAGTCCAAATAAAAATAATCCATGGACGCAAACTCGTTAGAATCCGAAACACATTTTGTTGGAAAAAGGACACTCCAGTGACAGCCCGACTCGTGCCATACGACAGCCTGAACGCGCTCCAGCGCCAGCAGGTCGAGGCCATTGAAGTTCACAAAGAACAAATCAGGTTCTCCGGCGACATTCACGGTGCGTTGCACACCTTGCTGTCCAAACCCGGCCCCGGCGTCAAAGGATTTGCGCTACTGGTCGAGGAGGTTCCCGTGGCCTTTCTGCTGCTCAAACGCCCGCCCGTATTACCGGCGTGGGCCGATGAACACAGCGCCACCCTTCACGCACTGCAAGTCGATCATCGGGCTCAGGGCAAAGGCTATGGCAAGGCCTGCCTGCAAGCCCTGCCCGACGTAGCGCGTCAGGCGTTTCCGGAAATAAAGGGGCTGGAGTTGTCGGTGGATGCGGATAACGCATCGGCCATCGCGCTTTACGCAAAGTTCGGCTGGGTCGACAGCGGCGAAGCCTACAGGGGCCGCATCGGTTACGAACGGCGCATGGGGCTGATTTTCTGAGGTGGTTATGCTCAACAGCATCGAAGAACTGGAAGCCCTCTACGGCCAGCCCCACGACCGCGCCGTGCGCAAGCAGATCCCTTTTCTGAACGAGGACTATCAGGCGATGGTCCGCGCCTCGCCGCTGGTGATCGTCAGCTCGGTGGGGCCTGACGGGATGGACGGTTCGCCACGGGGCGACACGCCGGGTTTCGTGCGAATCATTGATGATCGCACCCTGGCGATCCCCGATCGGCCGGGCAACAACCGTATCGACACGCTGCGTAACGTCGTACTCGACTCGCGGGTATCGCTGCTGTTCATCATTCCCGGGATTGGCGAAACGTTGCGGGTTAACGGAACGGCAAAGATCAGCGCCGAACCTGGGTTGCTGGAGAGCTTTGCGGTGAATGGCAAACCGGCGCGCACGGTGATGCTGGTGACGGTGGAAGCGGCGTACTTCCACTGCTCCAAGGCCATCGTTCGTTCGGATTTATGGAACCCTGAGAAGCACCTCGAACGCTCGGCGCTGCCGACGGCGGGTGCCTTTCACAAGCGGTTGAACGATGGGCAGTTCGATGCCGAGACGTATGACCGGGAAGCGCCGGCCAGAGTGCGCAACAGCCTCTACTGACACAACGTCGAATCAATGTGGGAGCGGGCTTGCTCGCGAATGCGGTGTGTCAGTCACGAATGATGTTGACTGACACACCGCATTCGCGAGCAAGCCCGCTCCCACAGGTGTTCTGCGGTGTTCGAGAGATTGTGGTTACAACTCCAACACCATCTCATGCCACGCCATCCCGCCATGGTCAGACGCTGAAGGCTTGATGTAGGCAAACCCAAGCCCGGCATACAGCGGAATGTGTCGCTCCTTGCACATCAGATGGATGCTGGTCTTGCCCAACGCGCGCATCCGCTCGATGAATTCGCCCATCAACCGTTTCGCCAGCCCCTGCCCCTGATAATCCGGGTGCACCACCACCGACATGATCACCACGTGCGGGCCGGCCGGGTCGTGGCCGATCAGTTCCTTGAACGCCTCGTCCGACATCTCGACCTGAAACGCCGCACCGGAATTGATGAAACCGGCTACGACGCCGTCGGCTTCAGCCACGATGAAACCTTCGGGCCAGGTGGCAATGCGCGTGGCGATTTTTTCGCGGGTGGCGGCTTCGTCGCCTTCGTAGGCAACGGTTTCGATGGCGTAGCAGCGGTCCAGATCAGCAGGCAGGACGTTTCGGATGACAGGGTTCGACGAGTTCATGGCGCAGCGCAGACCTTGGGGCAAGTGAGATGACAGGATAACGCTCGCCGATTCTAGCAATACTTGCTTGCTCTCGAACGCCCGATAACCACCTCTCGTATGAAGTGCATAGGGTTCAAGGACAGCGCCGTAAAGCTTTCATATAACCGCTACCCAAGGCCCCGGGTTCGTATTATTTATCTGTGCCTCGACGATTAATGACGCCCAGCCACGGCAGGTTGAGCGCTCCTCGTCCCACCCACAGGACTTTGATCATGAGCACGACTCAAATCGGCCTACTCGTGTTGTTCAGCATTTCTTCGTTCGGTTTCATCACGCTGTACATCGACTTCCTGCACGAGCGCCGGATCAAGAAAGACAAGTGAGCGACACACGGCCAGGCGCTGCAGCCAGCGCCCGCCGTGCTTTACAGCCCCACCAGGCGATAACCTACCTGCAATTCGGTGATGAAATGCTGCGGCTGGGCCGCATCGGCCTCCAGTTTTTGCCGCAAGTGCGCCATGTGCACCCGCAGATAGTGAGCACGATCGACGTAATCCAGGCCCCACACTTCCAACAGTAGCTGGCGATGGGTCATGACCCGGCCTTGTCCGCGAATCAGCGCGCAAAGCAAGCGATACTCGATGGGTGTCAGATGGACCGATTGGCCCTCGCGCCGGACCTCGTGCGTGGCCAGATCCACTTCGATCATGCCAAATGTTACCTTGCTGGTGACCGCGGCGGTCCCGCTCTGCACATGCCGACGTAACTGGGCGCGAATACGCGCGAGTAACTCGGGCACGCCGAAGGGCTTGACCAGATAATCGTCCGCCCCCGCATCCAGTGCCGCCACTTTTTCCTCTTCACGATCACGGGCCGACAGCACCAGAATCGGCACCGTCATCCAGCCCCGCAACTCACTGATCAATTGTTTGCCGTCACCGTCGGGCAAGCCCAGATCGACAATCACCAGATCCGGTTGACGGCTGGCGGCGTGGATCAGGGCGCGTTTGACGTTGTCGGCCTCGAACACCTGAAAACCTTCGTCCTGCAGCGCGATACCGACGAAACGGCGGATGTTGGCCTCGTCCTCGACAATGAGGATGCGTGCACTGGTCATAGCGATTCCATGGAAGGCGGATGACCCGCCGGTAGAGTAATGACAAAGCGGATGCCCGAGATGGCCTGAGGCTGAGCCTCGATCGTTGCGCCATGGGCCTGGACAATCCGTTTTGCCAACGCCAGCCCAAGGCCGATGCCGGCAACGGCCGACTCCTGCTGACCCCGGGTGAACGGTTCGAACAAGCTCTGAGGCGTGCTGCCCTGAGGACAACCGGGACCGGCGTCGATCACCTCCAGCACAATGCTGTCCTCCTCTTGCCGAGCCACAACCTGCACCAGCGTTCCGGCCGGGGTGTACTTGGCAGCGTTGTCCAGCAGGTTGACCAGCACGCGCTCGATCAACAGCGCATCGACTTCCACCAACGGCAACAGCGGCGACAGGGCGGTGCGCACCACATGCCGCGCCAATGGCTCGCGCAGTTGACGCAAAGCACTGCCGACAATTTCCTCCAGTGAGTGCCATTGCCGGTTGAGGCGCACACCGCGTTCCTGCATTCGGGCCATGTCCAACAGGTTTTCGATCAACCGCTGCATGGAGCTGGCCTGATCGCGAATACCACCCAGCAACTGGGTCAGCGGTCCGGGCGGCGCATGGGGCGCTGCTGCGTCTGCCGCGCCGATTATGGTGGTCAGCGGCGTGCGCAGGTCATGAGAGATCGCGGCCAGCAGGGTATTGCGCATGCGCTCGCCCTCCATCTGCACCAGGGTGCTTTGCGCCACTTCGACGAAATGCACCCGTTCCAGCGCTATCGCCAGTTGGCTCATGCAGGCCTCGAGCAAGCGCTGCTCTTCAGGCCCGTTCAACCGCTCGGGCTCAGCCAGCGCGAGCACCAACACTCCACGCACGCGCATTGGCGCCTTCAACGGCAAATACCGGCCCTGAGCGGCGGCCAGCGTATCGGTGCCCTGGCCGGCGGGTTGGCCATGGTCGTAAACCCATTGAGCAATGTTTTCATCGATCGCAAATGCACCCGCGCCACGAGCGTGGACACTGTCGGCGGCGTCCGGCAGTGTCAGCCCGACCCGCGCTTCAAATACGCCGCTGAAGGTGCGTAGCGCCACCTCCGTGATCTGCTCCACCGTCAGCGCCGCCGACAAGTCGCGAGCCAACCTGGCCAACGAAGTCGCGCGCCGTTCACGGCTGGCAGCGGTGCGGGCTTCATGACGCAAGCGTGCCGTGAGCTGCCCGGTGATCAACGCAATACCCAGCATCAGGGCGAAGGTAAAGAAGTACTGGGTGTCGTTGACCGTAAACGACCAGCGTGGCTGGACGAAGAAGAAATCAAAACACAGCACCGCCAGCATCGCCGCCCAGACACCCGGCCCTCGCCCAAAGCGCAAGGCGACCAGCACCACCGTGAGCAAAAACAGCATGACCACGTTGGCCAGGTCAAACACCTGCAACAGCAACGCGGCCACCGCCGTGGCGGCAAAACAGGCCAGGCTGGCCCACAGATAAGCCGGAACCCTGCTGGGCGGCAGCGCTGTATCTGTATTCACCGCCACCGCAACCACGATAGGCAGTGGGCCATGGGCGATGACAATCTGATCGATCTCGGGATGGCGACGGCTGATGCGGTCACTGACCGACTGGTGCCAAAACTGCCAGACCTTGCGCGGGAAATGCCCGAGCACCAGCCGGTTGGCGTTGTGCTCACGAGCAAACGCCACCAAAGCCTCGGCCACGTCCATGCCCGACAGCGTGGCCGTGTCGGCACCGAATTCGGCGGCCAGTGCCAAGGTCTTCATGGCGGCGGCATAGCGGTGCGCACCCGCGCCACGTCGCTGCACCGAAGGCACATGAACGACAATCCAGTCCGCCTCAAGCTTTTGTGCCAGACGCGCCGCTTCACGAACCAGACGTTCATCCGAAGGGTGCCCTGCCACGCCAACCAGTAAACGCTCGCGCGCGGGCCAAAGGGAGTTGATGGACCGCTCGCGGCGATAGTCGCGCATCTGTGCATCGACGCGATCAGCGGTACGCCGCAACGCCAGCTCGCGCAAGGCCAGCAAGTTGCCCTTGCGAAAGAAATGCCGGGACGCGCGCTCGGCCTGGGGCGGCAGGTAGACCTTGCCTTCCTTGAGACGGCGCAGCAGGTCATCGGGTGGCAGGTCGATCACCACCACTTCATGGGCACCGTCGAACAGATGGTCGGGCACGGTCTCGCGCACCCGGATGCCGATGATCCCGCTGACGATATCGTTGAGACTTTCCAGGTGCTGGACATTGAGGGTGGTCCAGACGTCGATGCCGGCGCGCAGCAGTTCCTCGACATCCTGCCAGCGCTTGGGGTGACGCGAACCGGGAACATTGCTGTGGGCCAGTTCATCCACCAGCAGCACCGCCGGACGCCGTGCCAGCGCGGCATCCAGATCGAACTCGCTGAGGGCACACTCGCGATGCATCACGTTATAACGCGGCAGCAACTCCAGGCCAGCGAGCAGTTCGGCGGTTTCCCGGCGGCCATGGGTTTCTATCACGCCAGCCACCAGGTCACGGCCCAGGGTCACTTCGCGTTGGGCCGCGGTGAGCATCGCGCAGGTTTTCCCCACCCCGGCGTTGGAACCGAAATAGATGCGCAGTTTCCCACGCAGGGCGGCCTGTTCGTCCTGTTGCAGCTTCTCCAACAGCGCGTCGGGATCAGGGCGGCCGTCTCGTGAAGCGGTGAACGTATCAATAACGGGCATGGCAATCCTTTTGAACTGCACGGCGCCATACACGGCGCCGTGCAGTCAGTCCTTTCAAACCAGGCCGAGCCCGGCCAACAGCATGTCGATCACCTTGATCCCCGCGAACGGCACCAGCACGCCACCCAGGCCATAGATCAGCAGGTTGCGATTGAGCAACGCCGCCGCGCCGATGGCTCGGTAAGTCACGCCCTTGAGCGCTAGCGGGATCAGAAACACGATGATCAGGGCATTGAAGATCACTGCGCTGAGAATCGCCGAGTTCGGGCTGCTCAGGTGCATCACGTTCAGTGCGCCCAGTTGCGGGTAGGTCGCGACGAATGCGGCCGGTACGATAGCAAAATACTTGGCCACATCGTTGGCCACGCTGAAGGTGGTCAACGCGCCGCGCGTCATGAGCATCTGTTTGCCGACTTCCACCACCTCGATCAGCTTGGTCGGGTTGCTGTCCAGATCGACCATGTTGCCCGCTTCCTTGGCGGCCTGAGTACCACTGTTCATGGCCACCGCCACGTCTGCCTGAGCCAGTGCCGGCGCATCGTTGGTGCCGTCTCCGGTCATGGCCACCAGCTTGCCCTGGGCCTGGTAGTCGCGGATCAGTTGCAGCTTGTCTTCCGGCCGAGCCTCGGCGAGAAAATCGTCAACCCCGGCTTCCACGGCAATCGCTGCCGCCGTCAGGCGGTTGTCGCCGGTGATCATGACTGTCTTGATCCCCATGCGCCGCAGTTCGGCAAAGCGCTCCTTGATGCCACCCTTGACCACGTCCTTGAGCTCCACCACGCCCAAGGCCTGTTGGCCATCGCATACGACCAGCGGTGTGCTGCCACGACGCGAGACTTCATCGACCCTGGCCTGCAACGCGGACGGGAAGCTGCCGCCCAGCGCCTCGATGTGCAGACGAATGGCATCTGCCGCACCTTTGCGGATGCTCCGGCCACCGGCCAGATCGACGCCGCTCATGCGGGTTTGCGCGGTGAAATGCACGAAGCTCGCACCCAGGGCATTGAGGTCCCGCGCCCGCAGGTCGAACTTCTGCTTGGCAAGCACCACGATACTGCGCCCCTCCGGCGTTTCGTCGGCTAGCGAGGCCAGTTGCGCAGCGTCGGCCAGTTCCGACTCCTTAACCCCGGGCGCCGGCAGGAAAATGCTGGCCTGGCGGTTACCTAGCGTGATGGTGCCGGTCTTGTCCAGCAGCAGGACGTCAACGTCGCCCGCCGCTTCCACGGCTCGCCCGGAGGTGGCAATGACGTTGGCCGACATCATCCGGCTCATGCCCGCCACACCGATCGCCGACAACAGACCGCCAATGGTCGTGGGGATCAGGCAAACCAGCAGCGCCACCAGTACCGTTGCGCTGACCACGTCGCCTCCGCTCATGGCCACCGCAAACATCGAGGATGGACCCAGGGTCACGATCACCAGCAGAAACAAAAATGTCAGGCCCACCAGCAGAATGTTCAGCGCCACCTCGTTGGGAGTCTTCTGGCGTTTCGCGGATTCGACCATGGAAATCATGCGATCCAGAAATGACTCGCCCGGGTTGACACTGATGCGCACCACCAGCCAGTCCGACAGCACTTTTGTCCCACCGGTTACCGATGAAAAGTCGCCGCCCGCCTCGCGAATCACCGGTGCCGATTCTCCGGTAATCGCGCTTTCATCAACCGACGCCACGCCTTCGATCACCACGCCATCGAGGGGCACAAGATCGCCAGCCTCGATCAACACCACATTGTCCTTGAGCAGTTCGCCGGAAGGCATCGGCATCCAGGCGGAGCCATGCCGGGGTTGCTTCAACAGCTTGGCCAGGGTCTGGCGCTTCATCCCGCGCAAGCTGGCCGCCTGGGCCCGACTGCGCCCCTCGGCCAGGGCTTCGGCGAAGTTGGCGAACAGCACCGTGAACCACAACCACAACGTGATGCTGAGAATGAAGCCACTGGGGGCTTCACCCTTGCCGCCCAGTGATTGAAACCACAACAGCGTGGTGAGAATGCTGCCCAGGTACACCACAAACATCACCGGGTTCTTCCACTGCGCCTGGGGCAGCAACTTCTTGAAGGCATCCAGGCACGCCGTGAGCAACAACCCACGGTCGAACAAAGGCAAACGAGCTTGCTTACTCATGGTTGTTTCTCTTACTCACTGGCCGCAAGGGGTGGCTGATGCACAGGTGTCAGTGCATCCAGCGCGAGGTTGAGTTGCAGCACATTGACTCGGGGTTCGCCGAGCAGGCCGAAGGTGCGTTGTTCGGTGTGGGTATTCACCAGCTTCAACAGATCGGCTTGCGGCAGGTGGCGCAGACGTGCGACGCGCGCCGCCTGAATCTGTGCGTTGGCCACCGAAATGTGCGGATCCAGGCCTGAAGCCGACGAGGTGACCGCATCCACCGGCACCTGCGCGTCTGCCGCCAGGCCGTTCTGCCGGCGGTAGGCTTCGACCCGCACGGCCACAGCATCGATCAACTTCTGGCTGGTAGGGCCAAGGTTGCTGGCGCCACTGGAACCTGCGTTATACGGCTGCGCCACGCTTTTGCTCGGGTCCAGTGGATCTGCACCGAGGGTCATGCTCGCCCGTCCCTGGAAATACTCGGGACGGGTGAAGTGCTGGCCGATCACCGCCGAACCGATCACTAACCCATCCCGTTCAACCAGACTGCCCTGGGCCTGAAACGGGAACAGCACGTTGGCCACCAGTGTGGTGAACAACGGATACGCCAGCCCGGTCAGCAGCATGAAAAACGCCGCCGAAATCAGCACCGGGCGCAACAGGCCGGTAAACAGAAATTGCGTCTTGGTTTGTGTTTGTACTTGAGTCATCACAGCCCCCTTACTTGTAGGTCTGGCCAGACAGCAACTGCAGTTGCTCGACCAGCGGGCCGAGCGCGAGCGCCGGCAGGAAAGTCAGGCCGCCCACGACCAGCACCACGAACACCACCAGGAACATGAACAGCGGTGTGGCGGTCGGGATGGTGCCGGCACCGGCCGGGATGTTCTTTTTCATCGCCAAGGAACCGGCGACCGCGAGCATCGGCAACATGGTGAAGAAGCGTCCGAGCAACATGGCAAGACCGATTGTGGTGTTGAAGAACGGCGTATTGGCGTTCAATCCGGCGAACGCCGAACCGTTGTTGGCAGTGCCCGAGGTGTAGGCATAAAGCACCTCGCTGAAGCCATGGGGCCCCTGGTTGTTGAGACTGTTCAGGGTGTCCGGCCAGAGTGTCGCCAGGGCGGTGAAGCCGAGAATGCAGATGGGGTGCGCCAGCACCGAAAGCATGACCAGCTTGATCTCCCGTGCCTCGATCTTCTTGCCGAGGAATTCGGGACTGCGGCCGATCATCATCCCCACCAGAAACACCGTCAGCAGCGCGTACTGGATCAGGTTGATAAACCCCACTCCGTCGCCACCGAACACGCAATTGAGCATCATCTGCGCCAACGGTACGAAGCCGCCCATGGGCGTCAGCGAGTCATGCATCGCGTTCACCGAACCGGTGGTTGCGCCAGTGGTGGTGGTCACGAACAGGCTGGTGTCGGCAATCCCGAAGCGCAGTTCCTTGCCTTCCATGTTGCCGCCACTCTGGGTGGCCGACAGCACCTGGTCTGCGCCCACCCGGGTCAGCAGCGGGTTGCCACTTTGTTCAGCCGTGTAAACGATGCTCAGAAAGCCGACGAACATCACCAGGAACGTGCCAAAGAACACCCACCCCTGACGGCGACGCATCAGCATGCTGCCGAAGGTGTACGTCAGCGCCGACGGAATCAACAGCATGCTGAGGATATGCAGCATGTTGGTCAGCGGAGTCGGGTTCTCGAACGGGTGTGCGGCGTTCATGCTGAAGAAGCCGCCGCCGTTGGTGCCGATGTGTTTGATCGACTCGAAACTCGCCACCGCGCCGACGATCAATTGCTGCTGTGCACCTTCCAGAGTGGTGGCCAGTGCCTGGGAATTCAGGGTTTGCGGCATGCCTTGCCAGACATAAACCAGCGCCATGCCAAAACACAGCGGCAGCATCACCCGGTACAGCGTTCGGGTGAAGTCCACCCAGTAGTTGCCGATATCAGCGGAGTTCGACCGACTGAGGCCGCGGATGAAACCCGCCGCTGCCACAACGCCGGACGTTGCGCCGACGAACATCAGGAAGGTGATGACCGCCATCTGGCTGAAATTGGACAGGCTGGTTTCACCTGAATAAGCCTGCCAGTTGGTGTTGGTGATAAAAGACGCAGCGGTGTTGAACGCCAGATCAGGGGTTTGCGCGTTCAGCCCCAAGGGGTTGAGCGGCATGAAAACTTGCAGGCGCAACACGATGTAACCCAGCAACATCATCGCCGCATTAGACAGCAGCAGGGCCGAGCCATAACGTGCCCAGCCCATCGTTTCGGCCGTATCGATCCCCAGCAGACGATAAGTAGCGCGCTCCGCCAAGGCATGTTTACGCCCGGTAAATACCAGCGTCAGCCACTTACCCATCAACACGGCGAGTCCGGTCATCAACCCGAGAATCACCGCAAATTCCAGCATAGTGCTCAACATGTCGATGCTCCGTTCAAATCTTGCCCATGGCGACGATGACCATGGCTGTCGCAGCAAAAAAAACCACGCTAACCCCCATAAAAATCAGGTCGTACATTGCCGATTTCCTTTCTCAAGACCGCCCTGGCGGGCTGATAAAAAAGCCTGTGCCGCAATGACTGCGGCCATCAAAACTTCTCTGCACGGATAAGGGCGTAACCCAGGTAGGCAAACAACAAGGCGGCACACAGGCCGCTGGCGATGTAAATGAACTCGAGTGTTAACAAGACAGCTCCCCCTGACAAAACGAAAGGACACCCGCAATCGGGTACCGGCTGAGAGCGTCAGTACAAAAAACGCACTGAATTCGCGCTCTCATCTGCGCCTTGCAGGGTAAGTGAGGGGGTATCAAGGACGGACACTGATTGGGGGCAGCGGTATTAAGACGGCGTATAGATCGAGCGAAACGAGCGGTATGCGGGAGGTGATGCGAGGGGCCAACGACAGTCACGAACGGGCACTGTGAAGTGCCCGTTCCAGGCTTGGTTCACTAAGATTTGATCGGCACCCAGATTTCCAGCTTGCCGGTATTGAGCTTCGGGTTGAAGTCTTCGCTGTAGCGCTCCAGCTCCGGCGCATCCAACACCTCATACCCGGACTGCGGCTGCCAGGTGCCGAAGATGTACTGAAACAGCTGCGGTAAGGTATCCAACGACCCTTTGTGCTCGAACACCGCGTACAGCTGAGGCTGGACCTCCACCCAGCGATACGTTTCCGGCAAATCGTCGAGTTTGCTGATCTCGACCCCGGCGATGTAATCGAAGCCGCCCTTGCCGTCAAAATTGCAACAGACGCCGTAGGTCACTTCACCTTTCTGACCCGGAATTTTGCCCAAATGGGGGATGAATTTATCCCAGAGCGCGGGAATCTCTTGGGTGGTTGCTTGACTGAATCGTCCACCAAGCCCTGCAATCAGCAGGAAGTGACCGTGTTCGAAGCGCGGCTCAACCACTTCGACGCGTGCGTGCTCATCCATGACTCAACTCCTGGAACAAAAAAGTGGGTTCGGCTGGGAGTATAGAACCCAAACCGAATTCGCCCAGTTACAGTGCATGCAACTGCTCGACAGCACCTGCGCCGACAAACTCGTTATACCCCGATAGGATCACGTAGACCGCGAAATAGCAGAAGATCGCCGCCGATGCCATATAGGAGTAACGCAGCAGTTTGTCCCCCAGCAACTTGCCGCCGTGACTCGCGGCGAAACACAAAGCCACGCACCAGAGCAACCCGGCGCAGAGAAACCCGCCAAGAAACAACGCCGAGCTGAGGGCACCACCGCCACCGGAACGAGCGATCAATGTGCCGCCCACCGCCGCGAACCAGAGAATGGCACTGGGTGACGACATGGCGAGGAAGATCCCGCGGAAAAACTCCTTCCGGTGAGAGTTCTGTCCCACGTCTTCGGCCTGCGCCAATACCGCCTCATGGTGAATCGCCGAATAGATCATCTTCGCCGCGAAGTACAACAACAGCGCCGAACCGCCAATCCACAGCACCCAGCGCACGGTTTCGTATTGCAGCAAAACGGTCATCCCGGCCAAGGCCAGCACGGCGTAGATCAGGTCGCCGACACAGGTCCCCAAACCCAGCGCAAAGCCTTGAAAATAGCCACGCTGCATCGCCAACGTGATCATCGCGATATTGGCCACGCCGATGTCCAGGCACAGCGAAAGGCTCAGCAAGAAGCCACTGGTAAATTCCATCAACCGATTTCCTTCGGATAAATTTGTTTACATAGTCGCTGGACAGTTTGCCACATCAGCCCTTACATTCCGCCACAGGCCACCGCAGTGGCCAGCGTCGCTCGGACGGTTCCGGGCGCTCACGTTATCCGAGGCAACAATGGCTAACCCAGGTTCGCCGCGCCGCTTTGCGCGCATAGATCGACTCCCCCCTTACGTATTCAACATCACTGCCGAGCTGAAGATGGCCGCCCGTCGTCGTGGCGAAGACATCATCGACTTCAGCATGGGCAACCCTGATGGCCCTACTCCGCCGCACATCGTCGAAAAACTGGTGACCGTCGCCCAGCGCGAAGACACCCACGGTTACTCGACGTCCAAGGGCATTCCGCGTCTGCGCCGGGCGATTTCCAATTGGTACAAGGATCGCTACGAGGTCGACATCGACCCGGAAAGCGAAGCCATTGTCACCATCGGTTCCAAGGAAGGCCTGGCGCATTTGATGCTGGCCACCCTCGACCAGGGCGACACCGTTCTGGTGCCGAACCCGAGCTACCCGATTCACATCTACGGCGCGGTGATTGCCGGCGCCCAGGTGCGTTCGGTGCCGTTGATTCCGGGCGTGGACTTCTTCGCCGAACTGGAAAGCGCCATTCGCGGCTCGATCCCGAAACCGAAAATGATGATCCTCGGCTTCCCGTCGAATCCCACTGCTCAATGCGTGGAACTGGATTTCTTCGAACGGGTGATCGCACTCGCCAAACAGTACGACGTTTTGGTGGTGCACGACCTGGCTTACGCCGACATCGTCTACGACGGCTGGAAAGCCCCGTCGATCATGCAAGTGCCGGGCGCCAAGGACATTGCGGTGGAGTTTTTCACCCTGTCCAAGAGTTACAACATGGCGGGCTGGCGCATCGGGTTCATGGTCGGCAACGCCGAACTGGTCAACGCCCTGGCGCGGATCAAGAGCTACCACGACTACGGCACGTTCACCCCGCTGCAGGTCGCGGCGATTGCGGCGCTGGAAGGTGATCAGCAGTGCGTCAAAGACATTGCCGAGCAGTATCGTCAGCGTCGCAACGTACTGGTCAAAGGCCTGCATGAACTGGGCTGGATGGTCGAGAACCCGAAAGCGTCGATGTATGTCTGGGCGAAGATCCCCGAGGCGTATGCGCACTTGGGCTCGCTGGAGTTCGCCAAGAAACTGCTGGCCGAGGCCAAGGTTTGTGTCTCGCCGGGCGTAGGGTTTGGTGAGTATGGGGACGATCACGTGCGCTTCGCGCTGATCGAAAACCAGGACCGGATTCGTCAGGCCATACGCGGGATTCGCGGGATGTTCCGGGCGGATGGGCTGGTTCAGAAAGCCAACGCCTGATTTATTAAGCAGACACAAAAAAACCGCAGCGATGCGGTTTTTTTGTGCTTGATCGTTCCCACGCTCTGCGTGGGAATGCATCCTGTGACGCTCCGCGTCACAGTGGACGCAGAGCGTCCATCGCGGCATTCCCACGCGGAGCGTGGGAACGATCAGTGCAGTGTGTTTAAACGAACAACGACAACAGCAGGATGAAGCCCAGACCCACCACGGACAGGATGGTTTCCATCGCGGTCCAGGTCTTGAAGGTTTCCGCCACGGTCATGTTGAAGTACTGCTTCACCAGCCAGAAACCCGCGTCGTTGACGTGAGACAGGATCAGCGAACCGGCACCGGTGGCCAGCACCAGCAACTCACGGTTCACACCCGGAATCATCCCCACCACCGGCACCACAATGCCTGCGCCAGTAATGGTCGCCACGGTCGCCGAACCGGTCGCGATACGGATCACCGCCGCCACCAGCCACGCCAGAAGGATTGGCGAGATCTGCGCTTCCACCGCCATGTTGCCGATGACATTACCAACGCCGCTCGTGACCAGCATCTGCTTGAAGCCACCACCGGCACCGATGATCAGGATGATGGCGGCGGTTGGCGCAAGGCTGGCATCCAGCCATTTGAGCATCTGGTTGGAGCCAATGCCCTGCTTGTAACCGAAGGTGTACAGCGACAGCAGCAACGCCAGCAGCAACGCCGAGATCGGGTGACCGATCAGGTCCATGAAAGTGCGGAAGAAGTTGCCATCCGGCAGCACCACATCGGCAAAAGTCTTGAGCAGCATCAGGAACACCGGCGACAGCACGGTGATCAAGGTGATGGCGAAGCTCGGGAGATCGGCAGATTCGTCATCACGCGCCAGTTGATCGACCAGTTCCTGGTTAGGATGACCCGGAATGTACTTGGCAATGAACGTGCCGTAGATCGGGCCGGCGATGATGGCCGTCGGCAGCGCAACGATCAGGCCGTACAGAATGGTTTTACCGATGTCGGCACCGAACACGCCGATGGCCAGCAACGGACCCGGGTGCGGCGGAACCAGACCGTGCACGGCGGACAGACCGGCCAGCAGCGGGATACCGATCTTGATGATCGACACGCCGGTACGCCGGGCCACGATGAACACCAGCGGGATCAGCAGCACAAAGCCGATTTCGAAGAACAGCGGAATGCCGACCAGGAAGGCCGCGAACATCATCGCCCACTGCACCTTGTCCTTGCCGAACGCACGAATCAGGGTTTGGGCAATCTGATCCGCCCCGCCCGACTCGGCCATCATTTTGCCGAGCATCGTGCCCAGCGCGAGGATGATCCCGACGAACCCGAGCACCCCACCGAAGCCGTCCTGGAACGCCTTGATGATGGTGCCAATTGGCATGCCGGAGGTCAGCCCGAGAAAGGCTGCAGCGATGATCAGGGCAATGAACGGGTGAAACTTGAACTTGGTAATCAGGACGATAAGTCCGATCACCGTGACCACTGCGTCTAGCAGCAGGAACGTCTCGTGGGACATGCCAAACATTAGGGGTGTCTCCTGGTTGTTGTTGTTATTAAAGCGGGGAATTCGCAAGCCATCAGGACAGCGCTATCTCTTCTGGCAAAACTCATACGGCGTGTTTCAGGCCATGAGCCTGCCACCAGTCATGAGCTTGCTTCGCCAATTGGTCGACGCTGTGGTTCGAAGCGTCCAGAGCCAGGGTCAGGGGCTCGCCAACAGGTGATTCAAGGGTGGCGAACTGGCTGTCGATCAGGGTCGATGGCATGAAGTGGCCCGGCCGATGGGAGACACGATCGGCGGCAACTTCAGGGGTCAGCTCAAGGAACACGAAGCCCAGGCCCGGCAAGGCGCTGCGCAGACGTTCGCGGTAAATGTGTTTGAGGGCCGAGCAGGTCAGCACCGGGCGTTCGCCCTTGGCGTCAATGCGGCGCAATTCATCGCACAGGCTGTCGAGCCAGCCGGCACGGTCGTCGTCGTTCAGGGGGATACCCGCGCTCATCTTTTCGATATTGGCGGCAGGGTGGAAAGTGTCGCCTTCAATGGCGGTCGCGCCGCTGAGTTGGCACAAGGCCTCGCTGACGCAAGTCTTGCCGCAACCGGCAACGCCCATGATGACCAGGGCGGTGATGGGATGATTCATGTAACACCTCAGCGCGCAGACAGCGCTACCTTTGCCAGTTATGACACTAGAAAAAGCAGAAGTTGCCGACGCCTTCTTGTCATTTTTGTGGGTTGCAGCATGTTCGTTCCCAACGCCAAAAAACGGGGATCAGGCAAACCCCGCTCACGCATTTGCAGCTGCGTCGAGACAGCGCTACCTTAGTGCCTCGAATTTTGTTTGGCAAGCCGTCCGATGATCTCTCCTAAAAACGATAAAAATACGCGCACCACTGGCCGCCCCACTTTGAACGAAGTCGCACGCCTGGCCGGTGTCAGCCCGATCACCGCCTCTCGCGCCCTGCGCGGGGTCAGCACGGTGGCCACCGAACTGGTGGAAAAAGTGCAGAAAGCGGCGCTTGAACTCAACTACGTGGTCAACCCCGCCGCCCGCGCGTTAGCCTCGGCCCAGAGCCATTCGGTGGTGGTTTTGGTGCCGTCGCTGTCCAACTTGTTGTTCATCGACACGCTGGAAGCCATTCATCAGGTTTTGCGCCCAAAAGGCTTCGAAGTGCTGATCGGGAACTTCCATTACTCACGCGATGAAGAAGAAAACCTGCTGCGCAACTACATGGCGTATCAACCTCGCGGTTTGCTGCTGACCGGTTTCGACCGCACCGAAAGTTCGCGCCGGATGATCGAGGCCAGCAACATTCCCTGCGTGTACATGATGGAACTGGACAGCGCCGCCGGTCTGAATTGCGTGGGTTTTTCGCAACTCGCGGCTGGCGAGACCGCGGCCGGGCATTTGCTGTCACGCGGTCGTAAACGCCTGGCTTACATCGGCGCGCAACTCGATCAACGCACGTTGCTGCGCGGCGAAGGTTTCCGCAAAGCCCTGCAAAAGGCCGGTTTGTATGACCCGGACCTGGAAGTGCTGACACCTCGTTCTTCCTCCGTCGGCCTTGGTGGCGAACTGTTCCTGCAACTGCTCGCCAGTCATCCCGATGTCGATGCGATCTTCTTTGGCAACGACGACCTCGCCCAGGGCGCACTGCTCGAAGCCATGCGCTGCGGGATCAAGATCCCCGAACAAGTGGCGATCCTCGGCTTCAACGACCTGCCGGCCTCGGCCCACATGGTCCCGCGCCTGAGCAGCATCAGCACCCCGCGAGAAGCCATCGGTCGGCGCGCGGCGGAGCAGATGTTGACGTTGATGGCTGGTAATACGGTTGCGAAACCGGTGCAGGACATGGGGTTTGAGTTGAAGGTGCGCGAGAGTACCTGACGCGGCACCTTGATCGTTCCCACGCTCTGCGTGGGAATGCAGCCCGGGACGCTCCGCGTCCCAGAAGCGGACGCAGAGCGTCCATTGAGGCTTTCCCACGCAGAGCGTGGGAACGATCATGTGGAAATGAGTTCCACAAACGCCAACGCCCCTTTCTGCAATGGCTGGCTCTTGAGCCACACCGCATGCACCGGCAGCACCAACCCGTTCTCGATGTTGCGGAAGCTCAGGCACTTGAACCTTCCAGCATCCAGCAACGGCTGGACCACCGACAGCGGAAAATTACCCCAGCCCAATCCGGCCTCGACCATTTCCAGCGCCATGGCCAGCGTGTCAGTGCGCCAGTAAGACTCGGCCACCAGCGGCCGGGTTTCGCTGATCGGCAGGTCGCGGCTGGCGACGATGATTTGCCGTACGTGGACCAAGTCTTCCAGGAACAAATCCTTGCCCTGAAACAGCGGATTGTCCGCCGCCAGCGTGGCAATCATCCGCTCGGTGCCGACGAACTGGAACCGCTCCAGCACGTTCATGCTCAGCCCGGCGAACGCCAGGCAAACGCTGACCCGGCCGCTGTGGAGCATCGCCAGCACATCATCCTGCGGCGCGCTGAGCATTTCGATTTCCAGTAGCGGATGTCGCTCGGCGATGACCTTGATCGCCGTCATCACGCGGCCCTTGTCGATGTCCGCCACGACCCCGATCGACAACTTGCTTTCCAGCCCCAGCGACAACTCGACCGCATGCACTTGCAGCTGTTTGAGTTGCTCGGCAATCAGTCGCGCATGCGGCACCAATGCGCTGGCCATCGCCGTCGGCACCGGCTCGCGATGGCTGCGATCGAACAGTGGATAACCGAGTTCGGCTTCCAGGTTGGCGATGCCCATGCTCACCGCCGACGGCACTTTACCCAGCGCCCGGGCGGCAGCGGAAAACGAGCCGCGCTCGATCACCGCGAGGAACAACTCGATGCTGTCACTGTTGAAATTCATCTGTCGTCCTATCAATAAAACTGAAAGCTACTGACTTTTTCTGTCATCCACATTGAAGCTATCTTTCGCCGCCTTCGCCAGTGCTCCTGGCTACAAGTTCGCAGAAAGAGGCAAATCCCATGCAAAGCGTTAAACGAAAACTGCTCTACGTGTCCCTTTACGAGGTCATCGGCATGACCTTCTCGGCCCTGGGTCTGGCGTTATTGTCCGGCACCTCGCCCGGCAGCACTGGTCCGTTGGCAGTGATCATTACCACCATCGCGGTGACCTGGAACTTCATCTACACCTCGCTGTTCGAGCGCTGGGAAAGTCGTCAGCCTTCGCGCACCCGCACCGTTAAACGGCGCATCGCCCATGCCGTGGGTTTTCAACTAACCTTGATAGTGTTCCTCATCCCGTTGATCGCCTGGTGGATGAACATCAGCCTGGTGCAAGCCTTCTTGCTGGACGCGGCGCTGATCATTTTCATCCCGTGCTACACCTTCGCCTTCAACTGGTTGTTTGATCGCACGTTTGGTTTGCCAACTTCGGCGCTGCCTGATCCGGTTTGAAAACGCTGAATGTCTGTTAGATTCCTGAAGCGTCGAATCGCTAACGGAGTAGCTCAATGGAACATGCACTGAAGATTCTGGGAAAAGCCTCGTCCATCAACGTCAGAAAAGTCCTATGGACCTGTGAGGAACTGGGTGTTGCCTACGAACGTGAAGACTGGGGCGGCGGTTATGCGTCGACCCACACGCCGGAGTTTCTCAGGCTCAATCCCAACGCACTGGTGCCCGTGATCATCGATGAGGCCGGCGTGCTGTGGGAGTCCAACACCATCTGCCGCTATCTGGCCGGTAAACACCACAACACCGATCTGCTGCCCCACGAACCGGCGGCGCGCGCTCGGGTGGAACAGTGGATGGATTGGCAAGCGACCGAGCTCAATGCCTCCTGGAGCTACGCGTTCACGGCGTTGGTACGCAAAGATCCGGAATTCCGGGACCCGCATCACATTGCAGCCGGTGTACATGGCTGGAATCAGAAGATGGGCATCCTCGAGCATCAGCTCGCGGCCACCAAAGCGTATGTCGCCGGGCCACACTTCACGCTGGCGGACATCGTCATCGGGCTGTCGGTCAATCGCTGGCTGATGACACCGATGGAGCGTCCCGACTACCCGGCCATCGACGAGTATTTTCAGCGATTGGCACAACGCCCGGGATTTCTGAAACATGGCTGCAACGGCCTGCCATAACGCCAAACCCGCAACACTCCTACCCTGAAAAGAGAGACACATGAACGGACTCAACATACTGCTGACCGGTGCCTGCGGCAGAATCGGCAAAACCTTTTTCGAAGCCTCAAAAGACCGCTACACCTTCGTCCTGACGGATCGCATCGAGCCCGACTTTGCGGTCGATGCGCCTCACCGTTTTGTCAGCCTGGACCTGTCCGACCCCGAGGCAATGGGCGAAGTATTGAAAGGGATCGACGTCATCGTGCACCTGGCCGGTATTCCTCACGCCACTGCCACTTTCAATGAGCTGCTGCCCAATAACATTCTGGCCACCACTTACCTGTTCGAAGCCGCGGCGGCGGCTGGCTGCCAGCGACTAGTGTTCGCCAGCAGTGCGCAAACCATCGAAGGCTATCCGGTGGACCGGCAGATCGCCCCGGGCATGCAGGTCATGCCGGCCAATCTGTATGGCGTCAGCAAGTGTTATGGCGAAGCGTTGTGTGCGTTCTATGCTGCCAAACGCAACCTCTCTACCATCGCGATACGGATCGGCGCTTTCGAATTCCCGGACCGTCATGAACTGACCAATGCCCGAGACCTAAGCGCCTGGCTGAGCCCGCGCGATGCGGTGCAGTTGCTGCAGCGTTCGGTGGAGGTCGAAGGCGTGCAACACCTGATCGCCCACGGCATTTCCAACAACCGCTTCAAGCGCCTGGACATCAGCGAAACCATGCGGGTGTTAGGTTACCGGCCTGTGGATGATGCATTTCAGACGTTCGATATCCCTATTGCGCCATAAGCCCATCGCTGATCCACCGTGCGGTAGACCTCTGCCGCCCGGCGGCAAAGGTTGGCCTAAATCCTTCGTCACTCGCCGAGCTGTAAAATCCTAAATAATTGTTTTTGTTGATATTTTTTAACAAGGCACACTATTTGCTGAAAGCACTGCACCGCAAATACCTACAAGGTCTATTCATCATGTTGGTCAGTGCAAAACAAAACCTGGTGGCGCCCCTCCCCAAGCGTCCCGGCGACGAACCGATCTCGGACGCCGCCGCCGGACTTCAGGGCGGCCTGCAAGCCGCCATGACACAAGCCCTGCAAAACAATGTGCAGGCGCAAACCGCGCAGACCACTAAGCAGGTCCAGGACTCCGCCACCCAAATCGCCACGCAACAGGTCAGCGAAGCGACCCGAATCAGCGATAACGTCGATGAGGCGTTCGCCAAAACCCGCGTGGGACTGCTTGCCCTGTCCGCCAAACTACCGACCGATGTTGAAACAGCCACGGACGCCTTCAAGGAGTACATGAGCAAAACGCCGGAGGAGCGGTTGCGCGACAGCATCCTGGAAGAAATGGGTTTGACGGAAGACGACCTAAAAGCCATGCCGCCGGAAAAACAACTGGCGATCGGTAAAGAGATTGCCGAGCGCATGCAAGACAAGATCAAACTGGCGCAGGCCGAGAAAGAAAACAGCAGCAGCGAAAACGGCAGCAGCCAAGTGGTCGACAAGTTCCTCGCTTCGCTTTAACAGCGCGGGAGTCAATAAAAAAGGGTCCCTTCGAGGGCAATGCCAGTCAGTTAAGGCGCAGAACCTGTAGGAGCCGAGCTTGCTCGCGATGGCGGACTGGCAGACAACGTATGTGTTGAATGTAAGACCGCCATCGCGAGCAAGCTCGGCTCCTACAGGGATAGCGGACCCTTTTCAATGTGCCGCTATCAACTTATCTGCAAGGTCGAGTTGAACTGACTGATCGCATCCACCACATGCCGCGACCCTTGTTGAATCTCCAGTATCACCGCTCCCGCCTCATTCGCCAGTTCCACCCCAAGCCCGGTTCGACTCAAACTGGACTGCATGCTCGACACCGCGCTCAATGACAAATCGTGATTCTTGCGCACCACTTCAACGATCTCCACCGTTGCCTGGCTCGTTCGTGCCGCAAGGCTGCGAACTTCATCGGCGACTACCGCGAACCCGCGCCCGTGTTCCCCGGCCCGGGCCGCTTCGATCGCAGCGTTGAGCGCCAGCAGATTGGTTTGATCGGCAATGCCACGAATGGTCTGGACGATGGTGCCGATGATGTCCGACTGCTTGCTCACCGCATCGATGCTCAGCGCCGCTTCGTTCAAGTCTTTGGAAATGTCCTGGATGGTCTGCACCGTTTGCTGCACCACCTGAGAACCTTTCTGCGCGCAGGCGTCGTTTTGTACCGAAGTGCTGTGGGCCGATTCCGCGGCGGTTTGCAGGGTGGTGACTTGCTGGGTGATGTCGCTGGCGAACTTGACCACTTTGTACAACCGACCCTTGGTGTCGAACAGCGGGTTGTAAGAAGCCTCCAGGAAAACCGTATGACCGTGCTTATCTTTGCGCTCGAAACGGTGCGAGTGATATTCGCCGCGATTGAGCGAGGCCCAGAACGCTTTGTAGGCCTGCGATTCGGCTTCGGCACGATGACAAAACAGGCTGTGGTGCTGGCCAACCACTTCGTTGAGCGAGTAATGCATCGTCTTCAAGAAGTTGTCGTTGGCCGTGATGACTTTGCCATCCGGGGTGAATTCGATCACGGCCATGGAACGACCGATCGCCGCGAGCATGCTCTCGTTTTCGTGTTCCTTGTAGACCCTGGCTGAGATGTCAGTGGCGACTTTGATCACACTCCGAACCTGACGATCAGCGCCGAGCACCGGCATATAGCTGGCTTCGAGCCAGATCTCCTTGCCGCTCCTGTTCAAGCGTAAAAAGGTCCCGCTCACCGGCTCGCCACGGGCCAGGTCACGCCACAACTTGGCGTAGGCTTCGCTTCGATAAAACGCTTCTTCGCAAAAGATCCGGTGATGCTTACCGCGCACTTCTTCGGCGCTGTAACCCATGACACTGCAAAAGTTGTCGTTGGCATCGAGCACGATCCCTTCGGGGGTGAACTCAATCATTGCCATCGAGCGGCTGACCGCGGCCAACTTCGCGTTAGCCTCGGTCAGCGCGCAACTGAATCGTTCGATTTCCAGCAGGTCAGTCTTGTGACGTCGATTAAACATAGTCGTATCACCTTCAGCGCGGTCTTTTGTTTGATGAAAGTTCTTTGCTCTTTCAACAGCTCCACCACTACGTTCCAGGGAACAGGCACACGCATCCCTCCACAGGAAGGACTTGGTCAGGTGATCAATGATGTTTAATCGGAGAGTCCATGCAGCAACGCTCTTATCAAGACATCCTTCTCTTGATAGCCCGGAATCGGGCCAGCCCTAACGTTCTGATAAGACATTCCATTGACCGGACAGCTCCGTATTGTTCAGAGTCGGCGCCTTGGGTTGCGCACTTTTAACCTGTATGACGGCCTTCACATGCGGTCGACATAGTTAGTTACGAGTCAGCATAGACAGGCGAGGCAGGTAAGCAAGGCCACTAGTCGGCCAGTATTGAGGACAAAATCGGTTCAGCATTGGAATGCGTCATTTCTCAGCGAGCATGCCCATCAACGCCTGCACCGCCGCCGAGGGTGGCTTATTCGCAGCGGCCACCAAAGCAAATTCGCGATCGATACGCGGCGTCACCGGCACCACGCGCAAACCCTGAAGTTGGCTCGGCAGCGTCATCTCCGGCACCAGCGTCACGCCGATGTTTTCCCGCACCAGGGTGAACGCACTGCTCCACTCACGGACCTCAACCCGCACATCAAGCAGTTGCAGCCCGGCATCCTCTGCCAGGCTGCGAGCGTTGGTCGAACAACCGCCGGTAGCCAGTACAAAAGGTTGTTCCGCCAACTCAGCCAGGGAGACGCCTTCTTCATTCGAACGGCGAGCCAAGGGATGGCCACCAGGCACCACCGCCATCCAGGCATCACGTCCCAGGCGACCGGCATTGCGCTCGGGCGCCGGGTTCAACACCACGCCGACATCCACCAGCCCGGCGCCGAGCAGCGTTTCCACTTCATCGTCACTGACTTCCAGCGCGACCACCTGAATACCGGGATAAAGCCGATTGAACTGACGCAGCAGCGGTGGCAGGAAAGTCGCCAACACCATGGGGAAACTGGCCAGGCGAATCGTCCCGCGCTGAATGTCTTTGGTGGCATCGACGCTGCTGCGGATGTTTTCCAGGGCACCGAGCATGGTTCTCGCGTGTTCGATCACAGACTGGCCGATTGCCGTCGGCAAGGTCTGGCGACTCTCCCGACTGAACAGCTGAACGCCCAGGGTTTCTTCAATCAACGCCAACGCCTGGCTGGCACCGGACTGGGTCATGCCGACCCGCTCGGCAGCCCGGGTAATGTTGCCCGTGTCAGCCACGGCCACCACCATTCGCCAGTGCATCAGATTCATCATGGCAGTAGCTTTCCTTATGGCGGCTTTCTGAAAGATTAATTTTACCGAGGGTGCCGCGCACTATGACACTGGCGCAAATCCCCAGCCAGAGCCCTGCCGATGAAGTTGTATTACGCCCCACACGCCTGCTCGCTCGCGCCACACATCGTGCTGCGCGAACTGGATCTGCCGTTCGACTTGATCCGCGTCGACAACACCACCAAACGAACCGCCAGCGGCGACGACTTCCTCGCCATCAACCCAAAGGGTTACGTCGCGGCACTGCAACTGGACAACGAACACGTGTTGACCGAAGGCCCGGCGATCCTGCAATACCTGGCAGACCTGCGACCCGAAGCGAACCTGGCACCCGCGAGCGGAACGTTCGAACGGGTGCGGTTGCAGGAGTGGCTGAATTTCGTTTCGACAGAGATTCATGGCGGGCTGGGGTGGTTGTTCAGTTCGCAGTTCCCGGATGAGGTGAAAGCGCTGATCAAGGAGAAATTGTTCAAGCGTTTTGTTGTGTTGAGCCAGACGCTGGAGCGCCAGGATTATTTGATGGCTGACGGGTTCAGCATTGGTGATGCGTATTTGTTTACGGTGTTGCGCTGGGTGCACCTGTTTGCCATCGATTTGAATGAGTGGCCGGCGTTGGCAGGGTTTCAGGCGCGGGTTGATCAGCGGCCAGCCGTGAAGGCTGCGTTGGCCGCTGAGTTGGTGTAGGCCTCAAGATCAGGCACTACAAATTTACAAACTCGCACTCACCTTAGTGGCCACCTCGCCGGGTACCCAGCCCTTCCACACCTGCGGCTGATCACGCAAAAACGCTTCGGCCACCTGACGCGGTTGCAGGCGCTTTTCGCTCATCTGGCCGAGCGTGTGGTTCAGCAGATCGATCGGCAGGTCGACCTTTTCGAAGAACGCCACCAGGTCCGGGTACTGCGCCTTGAACGGCGCGGACACCCCAATCGCCAGGCTTGCCGGCATCGAGCGCGTGCCCTTTGGATTCGGGTTGTTGGCGTCGGCCAAGGTCTTCCAGGCTTCGGCGTCGAACGCCGGCTCGTCGAGTTTCACCAGTTTGAAACGCCCCAACAGCGGCGTCGGCGACCAGTAATAGAACAACACCGGTTTGCCACGACGGATCGACGAAGCCACCTCGGCATCCAGTGCGGCGCCAGAACCCGTGCGGAAGTTGACGAAGCTGTCGGTCAGGTCATAGGCCTTGAGTTTCTGACTGTTGACGATCTCCGAGGTCCAGCCGGTCGGGCTGTTGAGGAAGCGTCCTCGGCTCGGGTCTTCCGGGTCGCGGAACACGTCCTTGTAGCGCGCCAGATCGGCGACGGATTTCAGCTCCGGCGCCAGGGGTTTGATGCCGCGTTCGGGGTCGCCCTTGATCACGTATTCCGGCACCCACCAGCCTTCGGTGGCGCCTTTGACCGTGTCGCCCAACCCAAACACTTTGCCTTCCGAGGCGGCTTTGACCCACGCCGGACTGCGCCCGGCCCACTCTTCGCCGATCACTTGAATATCGTTCTTGGCCAACGCCGCTTCGAGGCTGACGGTGCTGCCTGGCAAGGTATCTGTCGGGTAGCCGTAACCTTTCTCGACAATCAAGCGCAGGATTTCGGTGATGAGACTGCCGCTTTCCCAGGTGATGTCACCGAAGTGGATCGGTGCGGTTTTTTCTGCCGCGGGAACGTGGGTAGCCACAAGGCTCAGGGCCAGCAGCGAACTGCCGAGCAGGGTTTTGATCGATCTCATGCGGACCTCCGGGTCAGGGAATTCAAGGATTGGTTGGCGCTGTGCCGGGCGCACAGGGCTTGGGTACGAGTCATGTAAACGCTGACCGAACGTTGGGAAATGCCCAGTTCGGCGGCGATTTGCGGGTAGGTCAGACCGTCGATTCGCGACAACAGGAAGGTTGCGCGAACCTTGCCCGGCAAGCGCTCAAGCGTACGGTCGAGGCCATGCAAGGCCTGGGTCAGTTGCACCCGTTCTTCGGGCGAGATCGCTAGAGGCTGATCGAGGTGTTGCAGCTGATCGAGGTGTTGGCGTTCCAGATCGCGGCGGCGCCAGAGCTGATAGATCAACCGCCGGGCAATGGTGGTGAGCAAGGCGCGAGGCTCGCGGATCGGGGTCAGCCCCGGCGATTCGAGCAGTTGTAAAAAGGTTTCGGCAGCGATGTCTTCGACGCTGGAACTGGCGCCCAGATGCCGGCGCAACCGTGCGCACAGCCAGGGGTAATGCGCGCGGAACAATCCGCCCACGTCGTTGCGATGGGAAAGGTCGGTGCCGGACATAGAGGCTCCAAGGGTTAGGGGTCGCTGAATGTCCGGTGATCCGGTGACGCGATCCTAGCAAGGAGCCTTATTCATTAATAATACTTAAAAAGCATTTTTATATTCCGTTACAGCATTAAACATCAAAAGATCGCAGCCTCGTTTCACTCGACAGCTGCTACAGATGCACACCGATTTCCTGTAGCAGCTGTCGAGTGAAACGAGGCTGCGATCTTTTCACACCGCCTACCGCAATCGCCCATACCCCAGCGCTTCGGCCTCTTGCTGATAGTCGAGAATGATTTGATAGTCGCTTTCGCTGGCCGGCAAAACCTCGTGCAGCCCGAGGACTTCAGCGACGTCGGGCAATTCCTGCAACGTCGTGTTCATCACCTGACGCAGCTCTTCAGCCTGGTCATCGGTGACGGTCGCGGCGCTGATAAACGGCAAGGTCGGACTGAATGCACTTCGCGCAATGACCCGCAGGCCGGCCACTTCTTCTTCGGCGTGCCGCGCGAGATAGGCGAAGGTGACGCTGTCGATGGCCGCCAGGTCCGCTGTCCCTTCACGCAACCCGCGCAGGCTTTCGCGGTGGCTACCGCTGATATCGACACTAGCGAAGAACTGCCCCTCTTGATGCAGAGGCGCCAGCCGATGACGCAGCAGGTTCATGCCGCTGTTGGAGTCTTCGCCATTGATAACCCCACGACTGTCGCGAAACGCCGGCAAGCTGCGCCGCGGATCATCGGTGCGACTCAGCAACAGGCTGCAATGGTTGCCACCATTGGCGTCCGGCAATTCATAGCGAGGACGACCGATGACCCGGACCCGACCGCGCAACGTGGTCATCAGCGGGTAGCCGCAGGTTTGGGTCAGCAGCAAGTGCGGGGACAGCCAGAGGTCCATCAGCGAAAGGCCCTCGGCGTTGCAGCGGCTGGTACCCAGTCGCTCGAGCACTCGTGTCAGCCAACGCTCGTTGACCTCGCGGATCGGTTCGGGGGCGACGTACATCAAAAGTTCTGCGTAGGCTGAAGTCATTGGATTTCTCAACTGAACGGATGCCGAGGGCTGTCGATAGCCTTCACCCCATGCTGACGCCACAACTGGCCATAACCCCGCACCAGAAACCCGCCGCTGCGCGCCAGCCATTGCTCGCGACGCGCGTGGTAGGCGCGGGGCAAGTCGTACCAGGGCAGCCCCGGCAAATCGTGATGCACCAAATGCAGATTGAGGTTGAGGAACAGCCAGCGCCACGGCCAGGCCGCTTCATTGATGACCGTCCTTTGCTCGGGCTCGGCGTGGGGACGGTGTTCATAGTAGGAGCGAATCATTGCAATCGATAGCGCCGGCACACTGATCAGCAACAGGTAATGCCACACCGGCAGCACGCTGTAGCGGGCGATAAACAGCAACATCAGCAGGGTCAGCGTGCCGTGGCTCAACCACATCAACCAGGCCTGCCGCTCACCTGCTTTTAGACGTTGCAGTTCCTCCCGGGCCAGCGCCAGCAAGGCCAGTGGTGCACCGAGGGCGAAGCGTCCGAGTACGGTTTTGTTCAGCCAGTGCAGACTCTGTTCGAACAGTGAACTGCCCTGCCACTGCTCGGCGCTCAGGTAACGGCTTTCCGGATCCCGACCCGGGAGGGTCAAGTCTTCATCGCGGTGATGCCGCAAATGGCTGTCGCGATACAGGGTGTAGGGATACCAGACGGCGAACGGCGCGTAGCCGAGGATCTTGTTCAGCGATGTCCAGCGAGTGGGGTGACCGTGAAGCAATTCGTGCTGCACCGACAACCAGAGCACCACCAGCGGAATCAACAGCACAGTGCTCCACCACAGGCCCAACCAACCACTGGCGAGCACGATGCCGAACCAGCCGACGTACACGCCGATCAGCAGCAACCAGGTCGGCCACTCGGTGCGAGCGGTCAAGCGTTGGCGCAGGGTTTCGATTTCTTCACGGTGGGCGGTATCGAAGTAATGGGGCATGACGTTGCTCAGATCGGGGACCAATCCCCTTCTGTGCAATGGCGCAGGGAAATCTTGCAGATTACTTTACGGATCGTTCCCACGCTCTGCGTGGGAATGCCTCTAGGGACGCTCTGCGTCCAGTGACGCGGAGCGTCACGGGCTGCATTCCCACGCAGAGCGTGGGAACGATCAATCAACGCGGGATCAATGACCGAACACATCCACCTTCTTGGCCTTCTTGTCCGCGCGCTTTTCATCGGCGGTTTTTGCCGGTTTCTTCTTTGCCGCTTTTTTTGAATCCATGCCTTTGGCCATGATACGTACTCCACTCATACGGGATGTGAGATCAGGTATACACCTATCGCTGCGCGCGCGTTCTTTTATAATCGCCCGCTTTGCGCACCGACAGTCGAAGACCATGCCCAACACCCAGTACACCTTGCTCGCCGAGCCTTTGTGGCCCTTGATGAACAAGTTTTATCGCGCGCACCAATCGTCGATGAAAGCCGTCCGCGACGCTCAACTCTGGGTGGCCAGGCGCGAAGAGATCATTGGCGCACTGTGTTTGCGACCGATGGCGGACGGGCATTGGCTGACGGGTTTGTTTGTCGATCCGGCCTGCCGTGAACAGGGCATCGCTGCGGCGTTGATCGCCGAGGCGCTGAAGGATCTTGAAGGCCCGGTGTGGCTGTTTTGTCATCCGGACTTGCGCGGGTTTTATGAACGTCGTGGTTTTACCTTCGACCCACCACTGCCCTACTCCATGGCAGAACGCTTGAGCCGTTACGCGCGCAGCAAACCGATGATCGCCATGGGTCTGGACATGGCCAGATAACGTTCTAAAGCCTTAAGAAGATCTAATGTGGGAGCGGGCTTGCTCGCGAAGGCGGCGTGTCAGTCGACATCAATATTGACTGATATGGCCCCTTCGCGAGCAAGCCCGCTCCCACATTGGTTTCGGGTTGGATTCGGTCAATCGTCTGAGTTCGGATCGAGATCCGGGAACATCACTTCGGTAAACCCGAACTTGCTGAAGTCACTGATGCGCGAGGGGTATAACCGGCCGATCAGGTGATCGCATTCATGCTGCACTACGCGCGCATGGAATCCCGAGGCGATGCGCACAATCGGCTGCCCTTTGGGATCGAACCCTTCGTACCGAATGTGCTGATAGCGATCCACCGCGCCGCGCAGGCCGGGCACCGACAGGCAGCCTTCGAAACCCTCTTCCAGCGCCGGGCTCAACGGCGTAATCAGCGGGTTGATCAGAATCGTCTGTGGCACGGCTTCGGCGTCCGGGTAGCGTTCGCTGTGCTCGAAACCGAAGATCACCAGTTGCAGGTCGACGCCGATCTGCGGTGCGGCCAGGCCAACGCCGCCGACGCTTTCCATGGTCTGGAACATGTCGTCGATCAGTTGCCACAGCTCGGGGCTGTCGAACATTTCGGCAGGCACCGGCGGGGCAATGCGCAGCAGGCGCTCGTCGCCCATTTTCAGGATTTCACGGATCATTTGATGACTTCGTCAGTGGTCGGCTTGATCGAGTGGTCCCGACCCAGTCCCGACACGTGGTGTTTGGGTTCGTGATCGAGCTCGCCGGGGACTTTTTCGCCATCATTCTTGCCCTCGGTCGACATGTGATCGATCACGGCATTCATCTCCGCGCCGAGCAACAGCACGGCGGCGGAAATGTAGAAGTACAGCAACAACACGATGATCGCGCCGATACTGCCATACATGGCGTTGTAGTTGGCGAACATCTTGACGTACAGACCGAAGCCCAGCGACGCGATGATCCACACCACCACCGCCAGCACCGAGCCCGGGGTGATGAAGCGGAACTCCTGTTTGACGTCAGGCATGACGTAGTAAATCAGCGCCACCGCCATCATCAACAGAATCACGACCACCGGCCAGCGCACGATGGTCCAGACAGTCACGATGAAATCTTCAAGGCCGACTTGCGAGGCGATCCAGGCCATCACCTGCGGCCCGAGCACCATCAGCGCGGCGGCGATCAGCAGCATGCCGGCGATGCCGACGGTGTAGATGATCGATAGCGGAAAACGCTTCCACGCCGGACGGCCTTCGACCACGTCGTAGGCGGCGTTCATCGCACTCATCATCAGCCGCACACCCGCGGACGCGGTCCACAGGGCAATCACGATACCCACCGACAGCAAGCCACCCTTGGATTGCTGGAGCTGGTCGATGACCGGGTTCACCTGTTCCAGCGCCTGGGGCGGCAGGACCAGTTCCGATTGCAGGCGCAGCCAGGAGAAGAAGTCCGGCAGGTGCAGGAAACCGATCAGGGCGATCAGGAACAGAATGAAGGGGAACAGCGAGAACAGCATCTGATAGGCCAACGCCGAGGCATAGGTCGACATCTCGTCGTCGACGAACTCGGTGATCGTGCGCACCATGACACGGTGCAGGCGCTGACCTTTCATGTGTGGGAAAAACATTAGCGTCTCCTTTCGCCGCAAATTTGCTCGAAGTCGTGGCGACTCAGGGGCCGTTTTCTACATCAAAGTAGCCTACTTGGCGAGTTTGAAACAATTTCCTTGTGCAAGTTCAGGCTGACACAAAAACGACCATCCGCGGATGGCCGTTTCTGTTGCTCATCAAAGG
Organism: Pseudomonas sp. Irchel s3h14; assembly: GCF_900187425.1. Taxonomy (GTDB): domain Bacteria; phylum Pseudomonadota; class Gammaproteobacteria; order Pseudomonadales; family Pseudomonadaceae; genus Aquipseudomonas. Next base: position 43,978 of record NZ_FYDJ01000014.1, on the reverse strand, counting down.
CCTGATCATGCCTTGTCGATGCCTTTTTTGAGCGCATCCTTGGCTTTACCGACCGCTTGCTGGGCTTCGCCTTTCCTTTCCTGAGCGACGCCTTCGGTGCGCATTTTTTCGTTACCGGTAGCCTTGCCGACGCCTTGCTTGACGTTGCCGGCGGCTTCGTTGGCCATGCCTTTTACTTTATCGCCAGTGCTGCTCATGGTGTTTCTCCTGTGAACAATTCAATGGGAAAGTCGTTACACAAGGTTGACCGGGGGCGTTTGCACGGAGTTTCATTTATTTTCACGGCGACATTTCATCGTTCAGTGCAGGTTGGGCTTTATGTTTGTCGACCAACCCCCGAGAATGCGCAACGTATTCAGGCCATGGCGCTGAAGATCCAATCCCGTAGGAATGTTATGAAACTCGATAAAAAGCAGGCCATTGCCCGCAGAAACCAGGAACTTGGCGGTGCTGTGCTTGGCGTCAACAACTGCCATTTCACCGAATTGAACCGCAACCGCAACATCTGGTGGTTCGATATTCCGGTCGCGCGTCTGGCCATTGGTCAGTACGAGTGGGTTCACCTGCTGATGCACACCCCGGATACCGACGAACTGCTGCACCTGAAAGTGCCGACGGTATTCCTGCGCGAGAAGCTGGAAGGTCTGGTGGTGCGCAACGAAGGCAAGCGTAAAGCAGCCTTGAGCCTGGAACTGAGCGCCGACAAGGACTCGTACCTCCAGGACATGCGCCCGGCGGGTACCAACGTCAATTTCGCGCAGTTCCGCCTTTAAAAGCAAAAGCTTCGCGAGCAAGCCCGCTCCCACATTCGATCGCATTCCTTCTGGATGAACTCGATTAAATGCGGGAGCGGGCTTGCTCGCGAAAGCGTCCTGACAGACGCTGAAAACATCCTGGCCAGAAACAAAAAGCCCCGCATCTGCGGGGCTTATTGTTTGTTACGCGCTTACCTTTTTGACGCCGAGCTTTTTCAGCTCTTCGTCGCGCAACTCGCGGCGCAGGATCTTGCCAACGTTGGTGGTCGGCAGCGCGTCGCGGAACTCCACGGCTTTCGGCACTTTGTAGCCGGTGACGTTGGCGCGCATGTGCTCCATCACCTGCTCTTTGGTCAGCGTCACGCCCGGTTTGGCGACGATGAAGATCTTGATCGCCTCGCCCGATTTCTCGTCCGGCACCCCGATGGCTGCGCATTGCAGCACGCCCGGCAGGGTCGCGAGCACGTCTTCCAGTTCGTTCGGGTACACGTTGAAACCGGAGACCAGAATCATGTCTTTCTTGCGATCGACGATGCGCATGTAACCGTCAGGCTGGATCAGCGCGATGTCACCGGTCTTCAACCAGCCTTCGCTGTCGAGGATTTCATCGGTGGCGTCCTGACGCTGCCAGTAGCCCTTCATCACTTGCGGACCTTTCACACACAGCTCACCGATTTCGCCCATTGGCTGTTCAACGCCGGCATCGTCGATGACTTTGCACAGGGTCGACGGCACCGGAATACCGATGGTGCCGATCTGGATGTTCTGGATTGGATTGACGGTGGCCACCGGGCTGGTTTCGGTCATGCCGTAACCTTCACAGATGGCGCAACCGGTGACCGCTTTCCAGCGCTCGGCCGCGGCCAGTTGCAGGGCCATGCCACCGGACAGGGTGACTTTCAGCGCCGAGAAATCCAGCTTGCGGAAACCTTCGTTGTTGCACAGGGCGACAAATAGCGTATTGAGCCCGACGAAACCGCTGAATTTCCACTTCGACAGTTCCTTGACCATCGCCGTCAAATCGCGCGGGTTGCTGATCAGGATGTTGTGGTTGCCGATCAGCATCATCGCCATGCAATGAAAGGTGAAGGCATAGATGTGGTACAGCGGCAGCGGCGTGATCAGGACCTCGCAACCTTCATTGAGGTTGGAACCCATCAGCGCCTTGCACTGCAGCATGTTCGCCACCAGGTTGCGGTGGGTCAGCATCGCGCCCTTGGCCACGCCGGTGGTGCCGCCGGTGTATTGCAGCACGGCAACGTCGCCGCTGGCCGGGTTGGCTTCAGCGACTGGCTGGCCGTGGCCCTTGCTCAGTACGTCGTTGAACTTGATGGCCTTGGGCAAGTGATACGCCGGGACCATCTTCTTCACGTACTTGATGACGCTGTTGACCAACAGGCGCTTGAGCGGCGGCAGCAGGTCGGCCACTTCGGTGACGATCACGTGCTTGACGCCGGTTTTCGGCACGACGAGCTGGGCCAGGTGCGCCATGTTGGCCAGGCAGACCAGGGCTTTGGCACCGGAGTCGTTGAATTGGTGTTCCATTTCCCGCGCGGTGTACAGCGGGTTGGTGTTGACCACGATCAGCCCGGCGCGGATGGCACCGAAGACGGCGACCGGGTACTGCAACACGTTGGGCAGCTGCACGGCGATTCGATCGCCCGGCTGCAAGTCGGTATGCTGTTGCAGGTAAGCGGCAAAGGCACCGGACAATTCGTACAGTTCACCGTAGGTGATTGTCTTGCCCAGGTTGCTGAATGCCGGTTTGTCGGCAAAGCGTTGGCAGGACTGCTTCAACACCGCCTGAATATTCGGATACTCGTCCGGATTGATGTCGGCAGCAATCCCGGCAGGGTACTTATCCTTCCAAAAGTCTTCGATCATGGAAGCCCACTCCTCAGCAACGCGAATTCAAATACCGCATTTGATGCGATTATTATTGGTGTTTGATTATTGGTGAGTCTGGCTTTTAACAAGGCCGAGAAGTCACAAAGCGCGCCGAGAGTAGCAGCTTTGCAAAGGGCCGACCAGAGCCAAAAGAAGCCTCTACAGTCACTTTAATGACTCAAGAGTAGCAAGCGGTCATTTTAGAGCAAAAATTCTATACGACCTTGAAAGCCTCGTAAAACCGGGCCTTTCGCCCTTTAAAAGCATCGCGGGCAAGCCATGCTCCTACAGGTTCAGTGGTGTTCACAAAACATGTGAACGACATCGAACCCGTAGGAGCATGGCTTGCCCGCGATCCGCGCGAAGCGCGGCCATTCAAAGATCAAGCAATATCCCGCAACTCCCGCCGCAGAATTTTCCCAACCGGGGTCATCGGCAACGACTCACGCAAGACGATGTGCTTGGGCACTTTGTACGCCGTGAAGTTTTCCTTGCAGTAAGCCTTCAGCTCTTCAAGGCTGACACCCGTTTCACGGGCCACCACAAACAGCTTCACCGCCTCCCCCGACCGCTCGTCCGGCACACCGATCACCGCGCAGTTGGCGACTTTCGGGTGAGCCATGACCACGTCTTCGATCTCGTTCGGGTACACGTTGAAGCCCGAGACGATGATCATGTCTTTCTTGCGATCGACGATGCGCACAAAACCGTCCGGGTCGATCACCGCGATGTCGCCCGACTTGAACCAGCCCTCGGCATCCAGCACTTCGGCGGTGGCTTCGGGTTTCTGCCAGTAACCCTTCATGATCTGCGGGCCCTTGATGCACAGTTCGCCGCGCTCGCCCAGCGGCTGCTCGACGCCTTCATCGTTGATGACTTTCAGCGTGGTGCCCGGCACCGGCAGGCCGACTGTACCGAGCCGCGACTTGTCGCCGTACGGGTTGGTGCAGGCCACCGGCGAGGTTTCGGTCAGGCCGTAACCTTCGGTGATGCGGCAACCGGTGAGCTGTTCCCAGCGCTCGGCCGTGGCCTTGACCAGCGCGGTGCCGCCAGAGTTGGTGAGTTTCAGGCTGGAGAAATCCAGGGTCTTGAAATCCGGGTGGTCCATCAGCGCAACGAACAGCGTGTTGAGTCCCAGCAACGCCGAGAACCGCCAGTTCTTCAGCTCCTTGATGAAGCCCTTGATGTCTCGCGGATTGGTGATCAGCACGTTGTGGTTGCCCGACACCATCATGCACATGCAGTTCGCCGTGAAGGCATAGATGTGGTACAGCGGCAGCGGCGCGACCATGACCTCTTGCCCTTCGCGCAACAGCGGTTGGCCGTCATTACCGAACTGCTCCAGGCACGCCCGCACTTGCTGCATGTTGGCTACCAGGTTGCCGTGGGTCAGCATCGCGCCCTTGGCCAGGCCGGTGGTGCCGCCGGTGTATTGCAGCACGGCAATGTCGTCGAGCCCGACTTTCAGCGGCTTGATGCCCAGGCCCCGGCCCAGACTCAGCGCGCTCTTGAAGGAAGTGGCCTGCGGCAAGGAGTACGCCGGGACCATCTTCTTGACCTTACTCACCATCGTATTGACCAGCCAGCCCTTGGCGGTGGGCATCAGGTCGCCCATTTTCGCTTCGATCAGGTACTGGATGTCGGTGTCGGGCAGCACTTCCTGGACTTTCTGCCCGAACATGTTCAGGTAAATCAGCGCCCGGGCACCGGAGTCCTTGAACTGATGACGCATCTCCCGCGCGGTGTACAGCGGGTTGGTGTTGACCACGATCAGCCCGGCGCGCAAGGCACCGAACACGGCAATCGGGTAATGCAGGACGTTGGGCATCTGCACCGCAATCCGATCCCCCGGCACCAGGTCGGTGTGGGCTTGCAGGTAACCGGCGAACGCTGCGCTGTAGCGTTCCAGTTCGGCGTAGGTCAGGGTGACGCCCATGTTGCTGAATGCCGGGCGGTCAGCAAATTTCTTGCAGGAACGCTCGAACACCTCGATCACCGACTTATAGGCCCCTTGATCGATGTCCAGGGGCACGCCGGCCGGGCGTTTGTCATTCCAGAAATCAGGTTGCATTATTCTTGTCCTCTTTACCTGAACCTATCCGGGGCCGTTTTTCTGTCCTTCCTCTCTTATCCCTCAAAAAGCAGAAAAAGCGAAAAACGGAGCTTCACGGACACTAGCAGCTATGGCGAATCAGGCAAATATGCGCACGGTCGACATTGATCGCGTGAATCTTGCTGCCACGGCGTGGCCTGATCAGACGGCACGCTATGGATGCGCTATACAATGCAACGACCAAGCGCAAAGGAACCGCCATGATCCACGACACTTTCTGGCTGACCGCGAGTGACCGCAGCCGCCTCTTCGTCAACCAGTGGCTGCCCGCCGCGCCTTTAAAAGCAGTGATTCTGCTGGCCCATGGCATGGCGGAACACAGTGGCCGCTACGCCCGTCTGGCGGAAAAACTCTGTGATCAGGGCTACGGTGTGTATGCGCCGGACCTGCGTGGACATGGCAAAACTGCCGAAAACGGGACACTGGGCCATTTCGCCGACGATGACGGTTGGTGCAAGGTGGTCGGCGACCTGGCGAGCCTCAACCAGCACATCGGCCAACAACATCCCGGCGCGCCAATCGTGCTGCTCGGTCACAGCATGGGCAGCTACATCGCCCAGGCCTATCTGCTGCACCACAGCGCCAGCCTGCACGGTGCCATTCTCTGCGGGTCGAACTTCCAACCGGTGGCGCTCTATCGCGCGGCGCGGCAGATTGCGCGGTTAGAACGTTTGCGCCAGGGCCCGAAGGGTCGCAGTGCGCTGATCGAATGGTTGTCGTTCGGTTCGTTCAACAAAAAATTCAAACCGGCGCGCACTAAGTTCGACTGGCTCAGCCGCGACCCGGCGGAGGTCGACCTGTACGCCAACGACCCGCTCTGCGGCTTTCGCTGCACCAATCAGCTGTGGATCGATTTGCTCGGTGGGTTGCAGCAAATCAGCAAAGCGTCCAATCTCGCTCAGATTGATCCGGGCCTGCCGTTGCTGGTCATCGGCGGTGAATGTGATCCGGTGAGCGAAGGCAAGCGTCTGAAAGATCTGGCCCATGCGCTACGCGCGGCCGGCAGCCAAAGCCTGCAACTGACTATTTACCCGCAGGCACGGCATGAACTGTTCAACGAGAGCAACCGCGATGAAGTGATCAATGACGTGTTGAGCTGGATCGCCCAGGCGCTGAGCCACCGTCGACCGCCCAGATCGGAATAGTTTTTTTGAATTTATTTATTCGTGACAGGAATTGAAACAGATGACCCAGGTTACCAACACCCCTTACGAGGCCCTTGAAGTCGGCCAGACCGCCAGCTACAGCAAGACGGTCGAAGAGCGCGACATTCAGTTGTTCGCCGAGATGTCCGGCGATCACAACCCGGTGCACCTGGACGCTGAATTCGCCGCCGGCACCATGTTCAAGGAACGCATCGCTCACGGCATGTTCAGCGGTGCGCTGATCAGCGCTGCCGTTGCCTGCGAGTTGCCTGGGCCGGGGACTATCTATATCGGTCAGCAGATGAGCTTTCAGAAGCCGGTGAAGATTGGCGACACGCTGACCGTGCGTCTGGAGATTCTCGAGAAGCTGCCGAAGTTTCGTGTGCGGATTGCCACTCGCGTGTTTAACCAGCGCGATGAATTGGTAGTGGATGGCGAGGCGGAGATTCTGGCGCCGCGTAAGCAGCAGACGGTGACGTTGCCTACCCTGCCGGCGATCAGCATCGGCTGATTTGCAAGTCCGCTGATCGCTCCCAGGCTCCGCGTCACTGGTGTCCGGGAAAAACTGAAGGGGGAGCTTGCTCCCCCTTGCTGCCTCTGAGCCAAATCAGAGATTGCGCGATAACGCCCTGCGCACGCTCTCACTGTTCAGCTTAGGGCTTTCAGTCTCGGCAGGGGGTTGCGCCGGTGCAGGACTTTCGACCTGGAAAGAGATTTCAGCCTGGACCGGGCTTTCAATTTGAACAGGGCTTGGCGCCTGGCCGCGACTGGCGACCCGATTGTCCAGCTTCTCGATGTAGGCGTTCAAATCGCTAATCAGCAGTTTCTTGCGCTGGGAGCCCTGATACCACGCGTAGCAAAAATAGCCCGTCGCCGCCAGGAAGCCTAGCCCGGCTGTAGCAAGACCGGCGACGCACAATCCAAGCACGATCAGCACCGTCTTCCAGTTAAAGGGCGACAGCTCCAACTCGGTATTCAGCGCGTTCGCGTCACGCAGCACCCAGCGCTTGGACGCCGTGTGGTTTTGCAAAATGGTGTGCAGCGGCGAACCATCCTTCTTCAAGGCACTGATCAAAGAGATTTCCTGACCTGTGCGCAAAGGAATGTCCACGCCGCGCAGCTTTACATCGTGCTCGACGCCGTCCGGGGTTCTGACCCAGAACTCATGATTGATGATCGAAACAGAACTGATGCGCACAGGCGTCACATCACCATCGTTACCGTTCACATGAACGCCGCCCGTGGATGTCACGCGGGTCTCGCTGAGTTTTTCGCTGCCCACCACTTCACCGCTCAAGACAGTGAAAGAAACGGTTTTATCGCCATGGGTGAAGTCGTGCATTTCGATTCCTTGATTGACCCACGTCGATCGACGTGCAGGAGAAAGATCCGTATGCGGCGAATGCTACTAAGTAGCCATTACGCTGTCCAGAATTCACCCCCACTAGTGACGCTCTGCAGCGCCAGTTCTCCGCCGATCAAAGTCTTGATCGCGAACTGCAAGGCGCGGCGGTCAGGTGCGAACAAGGCCTGCAAAGTGATGGGCACGTATATTCCGTCCAGCGTTAAATGCCGAACACAAAAAAACGCCAGGGCTGGCTGGCGTTTTTGACAGATAACGAACGCTTATGAGCGTGCGCGAGCCTGATTACGCAGGGCTTTCACCTGATCGTGGTTACGTTGTACGCCGTGATACTGGCGTTCAACGATGTCACGAATGCTCACCAGGTTGTCCTTGTTGATTTTTTCCAGTGCGTCCTTGTAAGCCTTCAGCGCGTGGTCTTCACCACGTTCGGCTTCGTTCAGCACTGCCTCTTCATCCTTGCCAGTGAACATCGCCTTCACGTCGACCCAGCGACGGTGCATATCGCCGCTGACGCTGGTGGAGGTTTCCGGATCACCGCCCAGGGAACGCACAGTGGCCTGCAGCTCGGCAGCGGCAGCAGCGCAGTCGGCGGAGCGCTGAACGAACAGGGTTTTGAGTTCAGGGTGTTTGATGTCTTCAGCGCAAGTCTTGAACCCTTCCTGACCGTCTTTGCTGGTTTCAATCAGGTCGTTGAGTACAGAGATGGCTTCTTTATTCATGTCGGTCATTTTTCAATTCCTCGCGGTTAATGAAAGATGCAATAGGTCTTGCACCCTGCATGCCAGCTTGGAACTGACTACTTACTACTTATATTTCAATCGCTTATCGTTTAACGCGAAATCTGTATCCGCTTTTTTTGCATGATCTGTCATTTGGCCTGCATGCAGAATGCCTGTATTTTCCAGACTGTTTGAATCAAGACGACTGATTGATGAACCCTGAAAAGCTCGAACTGTTGATTACCCGTGAAATGCCCTTCGGCAAGTACAAGGGCCGAATCATTGCCGACCTCCCCGGCCAATACCTGAACTGGTTCGCTCGGGAAGGTTTCCCCCATGGCGAACTCGGCGGCTTGCTGGCCTTGATGCAGGAAATCGATCACAACGGCTTGTCGGAGCTGCTCGAACCGCTACGCGCCAAACATGGCAAACCCGCCCCTCGCCATTGACCCGACACCCATACCTGGCCCCTGATTGAGTAGCCCATGCCCGATAACACCCGCCGTGCCCGTGACGAAGCCTTCTGGCGAACCTTTGCCGACCGATATGCGGTTGAACCCGGCCCGATCAACCTCGAAAACGGGTACTTCGGGCGCATGTCGCGCACGGTGGTCGAGGAGTATCAGCGCAACATCGAACTGATCAACCGCAGCAACTCGGTGCATGTGCGACAACGCTTCGAACAGGGCGAAAGCCTGGAGATTCGCAAACAGCTCGCCGAGCTGGTGGGCGTACCCGCCGACGCTGTCGCCTTCACCCGCAACGCTTCGGACGGTCTGCAATCGCTGATCCGCAACTACAACCGTCTGACGCCGGGCGATCAGGTGCTGATCTGTGATCTGGAATACGACACGGTCAAAGGGGCCATGCGCTGGCTGGCACGTCATCGCGGCGTCGAGGTGATCGAGATCGAACACCCGCACCCCGCCAGTTTCGACAGTTTGCTGGCCACTTACCGCGAAGCCTTCGTGCGTTATCCACGACTCAAACTGATGGCCCTGACCCACGTCACCCATCGCTCGGGGTTGGTGATGCCGGTGCAGGCCATTGCCGCAGCCGCCAGGGAACATGGCATCGACGTGATCCTCGACGGCGCCCATGCGCTCGGCCAGCTCGAGTTCAATCTCGAGGAACTGGGCATCGCCTTTGCTGGCTACAACCTGCACAAATGGATCGGTGCACCGCTGACTCTGGGCTTCATTTACATCGCCCCCGAGCGCCTGACCGATATCGACCCGGACATGGGCGAGATGCATTTCCCGGTCACCGACATTCGCGCCCGCACGCCGTACAGCACGCCCAACATCCCGGCGCTGCTGACCCTGCCGCTGGTGTTCGAGGAGCATCGGGCCATGGGCGGTTCCGCCGCCAAGGGCTCTCGGCTCAATTACCTGCGCAACCGCTGGGTGCGCGCGGTACGCGAGTTGCCGGGGATCGAAGTCATGACCCCGGACGACCCGCGACTGTATTGCGGCATCACCTCGATGCGCTTTACCCGGCATGCCGATCAACAGGCGATGGTCGAGCGGCTGCTCAAGGACTACAACCTGTTTACCGTGGCGCGCAGTGGTGCCGCGAGTGGTCCGTGCATTCGCATAACGCCGGGGCTCACCACCACGGCTGCAGACATGGATTTGCTGGCCCGGGCGCTGACCGAGCTGCGCTGACGTCACACGGTGTATTTGTCGAAGTCCTCGGGCTTGATCTGCGTCGACACCGCGAAGGTGTCGATAGCGATGGTCATGCGCCCGAAAAAGCCGTCTTCTTTCGAATCTCGGCCCAGGGTGTGAACGTTCAGGGTCGAGGCTTCGCCGTCCATGCTTTCATAGAAAAAGTCTTGATCGTTGGTCAGTGGCGAGACGGATCGACCGCGGTACTCCCTGGCGTTGAGTACCGAGCGCGAGGCCACCTCGGGAAAGTAGAGCTGACCGACCCAGGCAACATGCCTCTCTTCCAGGTAGTTGTTGCCTTCCATAATGCGTACGACGACGTGAATGTGCAGGGCACGGCCGGCGTAGAACCCCGGATAGATCGTGGTAAACCGCACGATGCCGTTCTTGTCCGTGAATTGTCCGCCACGCAGGTAAGTGTCGTCGTCGGTTCGTGGGATCGAGCCTATGTCGCCGACGTCGACTTCCTTGTCCGGATTGACCTTGCTCCAACCCGAATACGCACCGCGTGCGTTGCAGTGCCAGATATCCACCAACGCGTCAGTCACCGGTTGACCGGTCATGGCATCGACAATCGCCAGCCTCAGCACCAAGGGGATGCCATCCATCCCTTCGCTGATGTTCCGTCTGATCAATTTTGGATTTCGGAAATAGGGACCGGCGATCTGTTCGGGTGAAAGCAGGTAAACCGCGGGTGAGGGTGAAACCGGAGTGTTGTCTTCCATGACGTTCTCTCTTCCATAAGATGAACGCAGGTTAACGCTGGACGAGCAGCGAGATGCGGTAACTATGTATCGCATGATGTCGATCTGTAGCAGCTGCCGAAGGCTGCGTTCGGCTGCGTAGCAGTCGTGAATCCGGCTTACGCGGTCTGCCTGACGTACCGCAATCTCTGGTTTTACGACTGCTACGCAGCCGAACGCAGCCTCGCAGGCTCGGCAGCTGCTACAAAGAGCGAGTCGACAGCCAAGAGGGGTTTTCATCGGGCAAAAAAAAACGGTGCACCGACCAAGCGCACCGTAAAGCCGTAGAACACACAACGAAGTGTTTGGTAAAAGCCGATCAGTCCAGCAGCGCCAATGCCTCGGCGGTGCATTCCTGAATGCGGGCCCAGTCGCCGTTCTTGATCCACTCAGGATCAAGCATCCAGCTACCGCCCACGCACATCACGTTTTTCAACGCCATGTAGCTCTTGATGTTGGCCGGGCTGACGCCGCCAGTCGGGCAGAATTTCACTTCGCCGAACGGGCCGCCGAGGGCCTTGATGGCCGCAACGCCGCCACTGACTTCCGCCGGGAACAGCTTGAAGCGGCGATAACCCAGACCGTAGCCTTCCATGATGCCGGAGGCGTTGCTGATGCCTGGCAACAGCGGAATCGGGCTGTTGACGCTGGCTTCCAGCAGGTCACGGGTGATGCCCGGCGTGACGATGAACTGCGAACCGGCCGCTTCGGCAGCCGCCAGCATGTTGCGATCCAGCACAGTGCCAGCACCGGTCACCAGTTCCGGGCGTTGCTCGCGCAGAATCTGGATAGCCTTGAGGCCGAACTGTGAACGCAAGGTCACTTCCAGGGCTGTCAGGCCACCGGCCGCGAGGGCGTCGGCCAGCGGCAGAATGTCCTGCTCGCGAGCGATGGTGATCACCGGCAGGATCCGCGCCTTGGCGCAGAGGCTGTCGATCAGGGCAACTTTGTCCGCCATGGAAACGGTCGGGGATGGGGTTGTCATAGCGGCTGTTCCTTGGCTCATGGGCACCAGTAAATCTCTAACGTAGGTTGCAGAAACGCGCGAATCGGCATGGCGGCGACATCGTCACCGGCCAATGCGGCACTCAAGGTGGTCAGCTTGGACTGACCGGAAATCGATAGAACGGTGGTCTTGGCCGAGGCCAGAAGCGCGCGGCTCATGGTCAGGCGCTGATGCGGCACGGTCGGCGCCAGCATCGGGTAGCAACGACGTGTGCCGTCGGCTTTCAAGGCATCGCTCAGGTTCGGGCTGTTGGGGAACAGCGACGCGGTGTGACCGTCGTCGCCCATGCCGAGTATCAACACGTCGATCGACGGCAATTCCGCGAGCAAGCGATCCGCCTGCTCGGCCGCCAGTTCAAGGTTGGCAGTGGCGCTGTACAGACTCAGGAACTGAGCCTTGGCCGCCGGACCTTGCAACAGGTAACGCTTGAGCAGACCGGCATTGCTGTCGGCGTGTTCAACCGGCACCCAGCGCTCGTCGGCCAGGGTGACCACCACGTTCGACCAGTCCAGCGTCTGCTTGGCCAGGTGTTGGAAAAACGCCACCGGGCTGCGTCCACCGGAAACCACCAAGGTCGCAGTGCCGCGCGCGTCGATCGCGTCACTCAGTTGCTTGGCCACATTCAACGCCAGGCCTTCGGCCAGCAGCACCGGGCTTTTGAACGCATGGGCGCTGACGCCCTGAGGCAGTTTCAATTCAGATATCGCCATACCACGACCTCCCATCCCGCGTAATCAGAGCAATGGAGCTCATCGGCCCCCAGGACCCGGCCGCGTACGGCTTGGGCGCATCACCGGATTTTTTCCACCCGGCGATCAACTGGTCACACCACTTCCACGCGGCTTCGATTTCATCTTTACGGACAAACAGGTTCTGATTGCCGCGCATCACTTCCAGCAACAACCGCTCGTAGGCATCGGGAATCCGTGCGCTGCGATAAGTGTCGGAAAAATTCAGCTGCAACGGACCGCTGCGCAGCTGCATGCCCTTGTCCAGGCCTTGTTCTTTGGTCATCACGCGCAAGGAAATGCCTTCGTCCGGTTGCAGGCGGATAATCAGCTTGTTGCTGATTTGCAGGCGCTGCTCGGGAGCGAAGATGTAGTGGGACGGTTCCTTGAAGTGGATGACGATCTGCGACAACTTCTGCGGCATGCGCTTGCCGGTACGCAGGTAAAACGGCACACCGGCCCAACGCCAGTTGCGGATATCGGCACGCAGCGCAACGAAGGTTTCGGTGTCGCTCTGGGTGTTGGAGTTCGGCTCTTCCAGGTAACCGGGAACCGATTTGCCTTCGCTGTAACCGGCGATGTACTGACCGCGCACAACCTGAGTGGTCAGGCCTTCCGGGCTGATCGGCGCCAGCGCCTTGAGCACTTTGACTTTCTCGTCACGGATGCTGTCGGCGGACAGGTCGGCCGGCGGGTCCATGGCGATCAGGCAAAGCAGTTGCAGCAGGTGATTCTGGATCATGTCCCGCAGCTGGCCGGCCTTGTCGAAGTAACCCCAGCGACCTTCGATCCCGACTTTCTCGGCCACGGTGATTTCCACGTGGGAGATATAATTCTGGTTCCACTGGGTTTCGAACAGGCTGTTGGCGAAACGCAGGGCGATCAGGTTCTGGACGGTTTCTTTGCCCAGGTAGTGGTCGATGCGGTAGGTGCGGTTCTCCGGGAAGAACTGCGCCACGGCGTCGTTAACCTTGCGCGAGGATTCCAGGTCCGAACCGATGGGTTTTTCCAGCACCACGCGGGTGTTTTCGGTCAAACCGACTTTCGACAGGTTCTCGCAGATCGCGCCGTAAACGGCGGCCGGAGTCGCGAAGTAGGCAATCACCCGCTGGGCGCTGCCAGCCATTTCGGCCAGGGCGACGTAATCGTCAGCCTTGAGGAAGTCGACGTGCAGGTAACTCAGGCGGGCCAGGAAGCGTTCGACCACGGCTTCGTCCAGCTCTTTGGCGACGACGTAGCGGCGCAGCTCTGAGGCGATGAACGCCAAATGCTGCTGCTCGCTGCCAGGCTCACGGGCCAGCGCGATAATTCGCGTGTCCTCGTGCAAAAGGCCTGCGCCATCGAGCTGATAAAGGGCAGGAAACAGCTTGCGCAGGGCCAGATCGCCGAGGGCGCCGAACAAGGCAAAGGTGCACGGTTCAACCGTAATCGAAGGCATGATGTTTGTTCTTTTATCAAGTTAAGCTACAAATACCTTTTTTTAAGGCATCACTCAAGGGAAAATGTAGTAATAACCACAACATTTTCGCAAAATACAGATTCCGAGTGGTGGACGGTCGGAGCCATCAGTAGGATAGGCCACCGTTACGGGCCCGATCAAAGTCCCAATTTGCATAGCCGGGGCCCTTATTTGCATTGCTCTCATGTTTGCAGAGCTAAGGAACATATATGGACCGCGTGCGAAATTTACTGGAACAGATCCAGAATCGCCTTGAAGACCTGAACAAGGCGGAACGCAAAGTCGCCGAAGTAATCCTGCTCAACCCAGAGCAGGCCACCCGCTTCAGCATCGCCGCCCTCGCCCAGGCCTCTAAAGTCAGCGAGCCGACGGTCAACCGTTTCTGCCGTTCGTTCGGCGTCAGCGGCTACCCGGAACTCAAGCTTCAATTGGCTCAGAGCCTGGCCAGTGGCGCGGCGTATGTCAGCCGTGCGGTCGAGGCTGACGACAATCCGGAAGCCTATACCAAAAAGATTTTCGGCAGTGCCATCGCCTCTTTGGACAGTGCGTTGCAGGCGCTTGACCCGAACCTGATCAGCCGCGCCGTCGACCTGTTGATCCAGGCCCGGCAGATCCACTTCTTCGGCCTCGGCGCCTCGGCCCCGGTGGCGCTGGATGCGCAGCACAAGTTCTTCCGCTTCAACCTGGCGGTCACCGCCCATGCGGACGTGCTGATGCAGCGCATGATTGCGTCGGTGGCGCACACCGGCGAGTTGTTCGTGATCATTTCCTACACCGGCCGTACCCGCGAACTGGTGGAAGTGGCGCGTATTGCCCGGGAAAACGGCGCTTCGGTGCTGGGCCTGACGGCCGAGGGTTCGCCACTGGCCAAGGCCAGCACGTTGAGCCTGAACATTCCGCTGCCGGAAGACACCGACATCTATATGCCGATGACGTCGCGGATCATTCAGCTGACCGTGCTGGACGTGCTCGCCACTGGCATGACTTTGCGCCGAGGTGTGGATTTCCAGCCGCATTTGCGCAAGATCAAGGAAAGCTTGAATGCCAGTCGGTATCCGATTGGGGATGAGTTTAATTAACCCACGCCGATCGTTCCCACGCTCTGCGTGGGAATGCAGCCCGTGACGCTCCGCGTCACTGGACGCGGAGCGTCCCTTGAGGCATTCCCACGCAGAGCGTGGGAACGATCCCCCCAACCCTTGCCTGCAAACTCAAATGCGCCCTCTCCCCCGGTGCCAGGCTCAGGCTATCGGTCCCGCCGCTCGCCGCTTCCACACACACAAACTCGGAAATTTCATTCCAGCTCACCCCCAGCAATGGCCGTGAGCCCGGATGCCAGACCACCGTGTCCGCACGGTCACCGGTATCGATGCACAACTCGCGCTGCCAGGCGTGGTCCTTGATCTGTAATTCGCCGTCATGCTGGAACACCCGCTGACAGCCACCCTCTACCCGCAATTCGCCTTCCTGATGACAAATCTGACGGTTCAACTGGTCGTAACCCTGCGCCCCGTCGAGACCAGACAGCGCTACCTCACCGACATCACCAATACGCCAATAAGCATGCAACGCCTGACTCAATTGACACGGCAGGCTGTCCTGATGCTCGGTGCTCAGGCGTAAATCCATGCGTTCGCCCAAGTGCGCGCGCAGGTCCACTTGCCAGTCGCACAACTGAAGTTGCCAGTGTAAGCGCACGCCATCGTCGTCACTGCTGCTGTCCAGCAGCTTCCAGTCGATCAGTCGTGCCCAGCCATGGGACGGCCAGGCGTTTTCGCTCGGATGACGGCCATACCACGGCCAGCACACCGGAACGCCGCCACGAATCGCGCCGACCTGCGGCCACTTCGCCGCGCACCAAAGCCAGGGTTTCTGGCCCTTTGGCTGGAAGTGCAGCAACTGCGCACCCTGCCGACTGAACACCGCCTGACACAGCGGATGGTCGATCACCAGCACGTCGCGCTTCTGATAGCGCTCCCACGCAAACACCGGACGTTCGCGCAAGGATTTGAAGAAGCGTTGTAGCGGATGCTCATGCATGTGCCACGGTCCTGAAAATCACCCGGGGTGCGCAGCCCCCAAAAAAAAGCGGACAGCCTGGGCTGTCCGCAAAAATGCGCACATGGAGAGGAGCTTATCGCAACAGCGTTAGAACACCGACTGAATTTTCAGGCCGGCGACCAGCGCGTTGTCGACTTCATCAACACCACCCGGGTGAGTGATGTATTGCAGGTTAGGACGCACGGTCAGCCAGTTGGTAACGTGGAAGCCGTAGTTGATCTCGTAGTTGTACTCGGTGCTACGCAGCGGCGAGAACAGTGGATCCTCGTATTCGGTAACACCATTGGAGGCGTTGACCAGCTCGGCGTTTTTCTTCACGTCATCGTTGACGTGGATACGGGCGAAACCGATACCCATGTCATCTTTTGGACGTGCATCGAACGGGCCCTTGTACACAAACATCAGCGACTGGTAGTTGTCGACGAAGTTGGTGTCCTTGTCGTGGAAAGTGGCGTTGGCTGCGATGTTCAGACCGCGGGACGCGTCACCGTTATGGCTGGTGAGTTGTTGCTGCGCCACGAACCAGTAACCGTGCTTGCTATCGTGGCTGCGATAGGCGTTACCGCTGGTTGCTGCATCATTGCCGTCGGCATCCTTGCGGACGTCATCGGCATTGGCCGTGCTTTTGTAGTAACCGACACGGTATTCGCCCGGCAGGTTGCCAGGGTTCGGCAACCAGACCAGTTCGACTGGCAAGACCGTGCCCTCGGTACCACTGCCGCTGAGCTTGAAGCCGTTACCGTGCTCCAGTTGCGAAGGGTTCTGGTTGTACGCGCCGATCTGCGCATAGAACTCAGGCGAGATGTTGTACTTCACGCGGACCGCAGCCTGCATGACCGGCCAGTTGTACCAGATGTTGGTCGCCCAGTTACCCGCTTGGGAACCGCAGAATGCCAGGTTCTGGAACTCGCACGGGAAGGTGTTGAAGTCCTCGCCTTCGCCAAAGTAACCGGCCTTGACGTCCAGTTTACCGTCGAGGAACTGGTGCTTGATCCACAATTGGGTCAGACGGACCATATGGCCACGGCCGTAGACTTCCTGGGACGAACTCAAGGTGCCGGCACGCGGGTCGCCAACACGGTCATTGGAGATGTTCTCACCGTTACGGTTGGTGAGCTGGATCTTGGCCTGGGTGTTATCCCAGCCCCACAGTTTTTGCAGGTCCAGCGCCACGCCCAGACCAAACTGGTCGGCGTAACGCGCAGTCTTGTCGTCGTTGTAGCCGCCGTGGAGGTTGGCGCCCACTTCACCGACGTAGTCCATCTTGATGTCGATACCCTGCTCGATCAGCCTGGTCCGCTCGCCACCCCAATCACCGGTCATCCATTCGGAATCGGCGCTGAACGCGTCAGCCGCGTGCACACTACCGGCCAGCATCATTGCCGCAACGGCTGACAACTGGCAGATAAGCTGAGCGTTGTTGTTGTTCTTCATCCCTACATCCTCGTTTTATTGTTATTAACTGTTTTTATTTAACGCGGTGACATCGGTTGCGACGGGCGACAGACCGCCCGCCACGGACTCCCCCTGTGGGAGCGGGCTTGCTCGCGAATGCGGTCTGATATCCAACGGAGATGCCGACTGTTACACCGCTTTCGCGAGCAAGCCCGCTCCCACATTTTTGATCTTCAGCGGCCTTTGAATTGGGTGACGTTGGCAGCCCGTGTTTCGGCTTGCGGCTGACCGGCCACCCCCAGGCGTTCACCGGTCTTGGCATCGAACAGCAGCACTTTCGATGGATCGAATTGCAGGGTCAGGGTCTCGCCCACGGCCGGTGCAACGTCCGGCGCCAGACGGCAGCAGACTTTGGTTTCGTTGAGATTGACGAACACCAGGGTGTCGGGACCGGTCGGCTCAGTGACCTGGACTTCGGCGCGAATGATCGGCAAACCATTCGGCTCGCTGCCCGCCAACACGATCTGCTCAGGGCGCATGCCGAGGATCACTTCGCGGTCTTCAAGACCGGCGTCCTGCATGCCCAACGGCAATTCGCAACGCGCCTGACCACTATCAAGCAGCGCCACCAGACGACCGTCCTTGCGCTGCAAACGCAGCGGGATGAAGTTCATCGGTGGCGAACCGATGAAGCTCGCCACGAACAGGTTGGCCGGGTTGTTGTAGATGTCTTTCGGCGTGCCGAATTGCTGAATGATCCCGTCCTTCATCACCGCCACTTTGTCGCCCAGGGTCATGGCTTCGATCTGGTCGTGGGTCACGTAGACCGTGGTGGTTTTCAGGCGCTGGTGCATCAGTTTCATTTCGGTGCGCATCTCGACGCGCAGCTTGGCGTCGAGGTTGGACAGCGGTTCGTCGAACAGGTAAATCTTCGGCCGCCGCGCCAGGGCACGGCCCATCGCCACGCGCTGCTGCTGGCCACCGGAGAGCTGGCCGGGCTTGCGGCTGAGCAGGTGTTCGATCTGCAACAGCTTGGAAACCCGAGCGACCTCTTCGTCGATTTCGGCCGCCGGCATTTTGCGAATCTTCAAACCGAACGCGATGTTGTCGCGCACGCTCATCGTCGGGTAGAGCGCGTAGGACTGGAACACCATGGCGATGTCGCGATCTTTGGGGCTCATGCCGCTGATGTCGGCGTCATCCACCAGGATCGCGCCGCCGCTGATGTTTTCCAGACCGGCGATGCAGTTCATCAAGGTGGATTTACCGCAGCCCGACGGGCCGACCAGAATCAGGAACTCACCGTCATCGATCTTCAGTTCGATGTTTTTCAGGGTGTCCGGCAAACCGGCGCCGTAGGTCTTGTTGACGTTGCGTAATTCGAGAGTTGCCATTGTTCTACCCCTTGACCGCGCCGGACGTCAGCCCACGCAGGAAATACTTGCCAGCGAATATGTAGACCAGCAGTGTCGGCAGCCCGGCGATCATCGCGGCGGCCATATCAACGTTGTATTCCTTGGCCCCGGTGCTGGTGTTGACCAGGTTGTTCAGGGCCACGGTAATTGGCTGGGCATCGCCACTGGCGAAGACCACGCCGAACAGGAAGTCATTCCAGATTTGGGTGAACTGCCAGATCAGGCAGACCATCACGATCGGGATCGACATCGGCAGCAGGATCTTCCAGAAAATCGTGAAGAAGCCTGCGCCATCAAGGCGTGCAGCCTTGACCAGTGCATCCG
Source organism: Pseudomonas sp. Irchel s3h14 (assembly GCF_900187425.1). GTDB lineage: Bacteria > Pseudomonadota > Gammaproteobacteria > Pseudomonadales > Pseudomonadaceae > Aquipseudomonas. The sequence goes on along the minus strand of NZ_FYDJ01000014.1, from coordinate 25,192 downwards.
GAATGCTCACGTAGTAGTTGCGGAAGAACAGCGTGGTGAACGCCAGGCCGTAGACCACGTGCACCAGCACCAAACCAGTGGTGGTGTTGGCCAGGCCGAACTTGCCGAGGGTGAACGAGGCTGGCAGCAACACGGTCTGGAACGGCAGGAAGCAGCCGAACAGCAGCAGACCGAAGAACAGTTGCGAACCCCGGAAGCGCCACATCGACAGCACGTAACCGTTCATGGCACCGATGAAGGTGGAGATCAGGACCGCCGGCACGGTGATTTTCACCGAGTTCCAGAAGTAGCCGCCGACAACGTCCCAGGCTTTGATCCAGCCGATGCCGTCAATCACTTGCGGCCAGCTCAGCAGGTTGCCGGTGCGGATGTCTTCCGGGGATTTGAAACTGGTCAGCAGCATCACCACCAGCGGGATCAGGTAGATCGCGGCGGCCAGCAACAAGGTTGCGTAGATCGCAATGCGGCTGAAGCTGATCGCCGGTTTTCCGAGTTGATTACTCATGGCGTTTGCCTCGCAATTCGGAGTACAGGTACGGCACCAGAATCGCCAGGATCGCGCCGAGCATCATCATGGCGCTCGCCGAACCTATGCCCATCTGGCCACGGCTGAAGGTGAAGGAATACATGAACATCGCGGGCAGGTCAGACGAGTAGCCCGGGCCGCCAGCGGTCATTGCCGCCACCAGGTCGAAGCTCTTGATCGCGATGTGCGCGAGGATCATGAAGGCGCTGAAGAACACCGGGCGCAGGCTCGGCAACACGATCTTCAGGTAGATGGTCGGCAGGCTCGCACCATCGACTTGCGCGGCACGGATGATCGATTGATCGACACCACGCAGGCCGGCCAGGAACATCGCCATCACAAACCCGGAGGCTTGCCACACGGCTGCGATCACCAGGCAATACACCACGCGATCCTGATCCACCAGCCAGTCGAGACGGAAGCCTTCCCAGCCCCAGTCACGCAGCATTTTGTCCAGGCCCAGGCCTGGGTTGAGCAGCCATTTCCACGCGGTACCGGTGACGATCATCGAGAGCGCCATCGGGTACAGGTAAACGGTGCGGATGAAGCCTTCCTTGCGAATGCGCTGATCCAGCAGCACCGCCAGGAACACCCCCAGCACCAGGCTGATGCCGATGAACATGCCGCCGAAGACCGCGAGGTTTTTGCTTGCGACCCACCAGCGATCGTTGTCCATCAGGCGGATGTATTGCTGCAGACCGACCCATTTGTAGCTCGGCATGAAGCTGGAATTGGTGAAGGACAGAACGAATGTCCAGATGATGTAACCGTAAAAACCAACCAGGACGATCAGCATGCTTGGCGCCAAAACCAGTTTGGGGAGCCAGCGCTGCAGTGCGTCGAACGGTGAGGCTTTGCTGAAAACCGCCACAGAGCTCATCGGGATAATCCAGGTGAAGAGAAATGGAATCGGCACGGCGATCCCTTGTGGGAGCGGCGGTTCGGCGCTCCGACTTGCTCGCGAAAGCGGTGTGTCAGTCGACATCAATGTTGAATGTCAGTCCGTCTTCGCGAGCAAGCCCGCTCCCACACAGGGTCACGCGGCGTCAGGGATTACTGGGCGGCTTTGACGGCCGATGCCAGTTGGGCACTGGCCTTGGCCGGGTCAGCGTTCTTGTCGTTCATGAAGTTGGTCACCACATCGAAGATCGCGCCCTGCACGGCCAGGGAAGTGGCCATGTTGTGCGCCATGCTCGGTTGCAGGCCGCCAGTCTTCTCGTCTGCAAGGAAATCCTTGGCAGCCGCTTGAGCGCAGGAATCGAAGCCCAGACCGCTCATGTCGTTAAGCATGTCGGTACGTACCGGGATCGAGCCTTTGTTGATGCTGAAGACTTTCTGGAAGTCTTTACCCAGGGCGACCTTGGCCAGGTCTTGCTGAGCGGCGATGTCGCCTTTGCGATCGGCTTTGAGCTTGAACACAGCCATCGAGTCGATGTTGTAGGTGAAGGCTTTTTCAGTGCCCGGGAACGGCACGCACTGGTAGTCCTTGCCCGCTACTTTCTTGGCAGCGGTCCATTCGCTCTTGGCCCAGTCGCCCATCATCTGCATACCGGCCTTGCCGTTGATGACTTCGGCGGCCGCGATGTTCCAGTCACGACCGGCGCGATTCGGGTCCATGTAGCCAGTGAGTTTTTTCAGCTCGGTGAACGACTTGGTCATCTCGGCGCCCGAGAGGGTTTTCTGATCCAGGTTTACCAGGGCTTTCTTGTAACCGTCCGCGCCCATGACCGAGAGCACCACGTCTTCAAACACGGTGCTGTCCTGCCAAGGCTGGCCACCGTGGGCAAGCGCGATGAAGCCTGCGGCTTTCAGCTTGTCGCCAGCGGCATAGAATTCTTCGAGGGTAGTAGGAGCTTTTTCGATCCCGGCTTTCTTGAAGACTTCCGGGTTGATCCACAGCCAGTTGACGCGGTGAATGTTCACCGGCACGGCGACGTAGTCACCTTCGTACTTGACGGTGTCGGAGACTTTCTTCGACAGCAGGCCATCCCAGCCTTCGGACTTGGCAACGTCTTTCAGGGTATCGGTGCTGAGCAGGCCAGTGCTGCCCCACTCCTGGATATCCGGACCTTTGATCTGTGCAACGCCCGGCGGGTTACCGGCGACGGCGCGGCTTTTGAGTACGGTCATGGCAGTGGAACCGCCGCCACCGGCGACTGCGCCGTCCTTCCAGGTGAAGCCGTCTTTTTCGACTTGGGCCTTCAGAACATCGACCGCAGCCTTTTCACCACCAGAGGTCCACCAGTGAACGACTTCCACCGAACCTTTGGAATCGGCAGCAAGCGTACTCAGCGGGAATGCAGACAGAGGAAGCAGTGAGGCGAGAGAAATGACAGTAGCGAGGCGAGAAATCGCATTCATCTAGTAGTACCTTTCTTGTTGTTATGCATGCAAGTCTGGTGCTTGCGCTGCATAGGATTTTAAACAGGAGTGATCCCCTCGCAGGTAACGAAGGGACGTTCGAATGTCACCACATGGTTACACAGGAGCGCTCTGGGATAACTGTGCCAGGGCAGTCGCCATGCTTGGCGCCAGAGGCAATCGCGGGATCAATACGGCTTGCCAGGCGTGATAAAGATCAGGCTTACCAGCCCAGATATCGGCGCTCGGACGGTTCTGCGGATCGAGCTCGTGGCGCCAGCTGCCGCTTTCGCGGTCGATGAAATGGCTGTCGCAGAATTCCCAAAAAAGTCGGTACCAGCTTTCGTATTGCGCATCGCCTGTGCGTTTAAGCAGCGCACTGGCGGCGGCGCTGGCTTCGCAATGGGTCCAGTGCAGACGATGGCGAACCACGGCGCGATTGTCCCAGTCGAGGGTGTAAACAATCCCCGGCGCCCCGTCGACATCCCAGCCGTGACGGCAGTTGTGGTCGAAGAGTTTCTGCGCGTCGGTGGCGAGCCAGCCCGGCGTGAGCATCCCGGCCTTAACCCGCGCAGCTTCAAGATGCAGCATCAGCCGGGCCCATTCGAAACCGTGGCCCGGCGTGGTGCCGTAGGGGCGAAAACCATCGGCCGGGTTGTCGTGGTTGTAGTCGCGAAGCGGCTGCCAGTCGCGGTCGAAATGCTCGACCACCAGGTAATCGTTGGCAGCGGCGTGACCGTGGATGACGCGCTCGACGATGCGCTGCGCGCGGCACAGCCAGCGGTTCTCTTCGGTGACATCGGCCAACGCGAGAAAGGCTTCGGTGGCGTGCATGTTGCTGTTGGCACCGCGATAGCTTTCCTCTTCACTCCAGTCGCGGTTGAAGGATTCACGCATCGCGCCCTCCTCCTCGCACCAGAAATGCGTGTCGATGATGTGGATGGCATCGTCGAGCAAGGCCTGCGCGCCGGGACGCTGAGCGACGACCGCAGAACTGGCGGCCAAGGCAACGAAGGCGTGCAGGTAAGCCGCTTTGTCGGTGTTGTCGTCGCGATGCTCGGGGGCAGCGAACCAGCCACCGTGTTCGGCGTCACGCAATGGACCGCTGAGGGCTTTGATGCCGTGATCCACCAGCTCGGCGAAACCCGGCAAGCCCTGAATATGGGCCATGGCGAAGCTGTGGGTCATGCGCGCGGTGTTCATGGTTTCGGCGTGGGCGCTGACCGGAAGGCAGCCCTTTTCATCAAGATTGCCGAAACCTTCGGGAAGCTTCGAAGCCTTGGCAAACGCCAGCAGGCGCAGGCCTTCGGCGGCGAGCCAGTGCTGATGGGCGGGTGCGTTCAGCCAACTGCTGAACGCGGGTTGGAAGGTGTCCATGGGGTGCCTTTTTTGTTGTTATGACTGGGGGCAGTCTAAACAACGGGCGGTGGCGGGCTTGTAACGAAGGGGGCGAGTTATGTCACCGACTTGTGACATTTGACTGGATGAATGTGCTGAATGGTCTGACGTCTTCGCGAGCAAGCCCGCTCCCACATTTGAATGCATTCCATCTGAATGAACTCGGCCAAATGTGGGAGCGGGCTTGCTCGCGAAGAACGATAACGCAGTCTCACTAATCAACACTGCGCGGCAAGTGCAACGTCACCCGCAACCCGCCTTCACGCAGGTTTTGCAGGCTCACTTCGCCGCCATGGCTATGCGCAATATTTCGCGCAATCCCCAACCCCAACCCATAACCCTGCTGCTGCCCGGCCAGGCGGAAATGCGGTTCGAACACCTGCTCCATCCGCTGTTCCGGCACGCCCGGCCCTTCATCGTCCACATGCAGGATGAACGCACTCTGGTCGTCATCAATGTGCAAATGCGCTTTCTGCCCATACTTCAAGGCATTGTCGATCAGGTTGCCGATGCAACGCTTGAGCGCCAGCGGCTTCCCCGGATACGCCGCCAGCGCACGCCCTTGCTGAGTAACGCGACCATTGCCGTTGGGCGCCAGATACGGCTCCACCAGACAATCAAGCACGTGATTGAGGTCCACCGGCTCGATGTTTTCGTGGATGTCGGTGTCTTTCACGCATTGCAGCGCGCCTTTGACCAGCAGCTCCAACTCATCCAGATCACGACCGAACTTGGCTTGCAGCGTTTCGTCCTCGAGCAATTCAACCCGCAACCGCAAGCGGGTAATCGGTGTGCGCAGGTCATGGGAAATCGCGCTGAACAACTGGCTGCGCTCGGTCAGGTAACGGCTGATACGTTCGCGCATCGCATTGAAGGCGCGGCCGACTTCGACCACTTCACTGCCGCCGCCCTCCGCCACGGGTTCGACTTCCGCGCCGAGGGACATGTCCCGTGCTGCCCGCGCCAAACGCTTGAGCGGCCGGCTCTGCCAGTGCACCAGCAGGCCAATGAACAACAGCAAAAAGCCGCTGGTGAGCACGATGAACCAGACCTGTTGTGCCGGCAGGCCTTGTTCTTCAAGACTGGTGTAGGGCTCGGGCAACAGCGAGGCGATGTACAGCCACTCGCCCGGTGCCATCTGGATTTGCGTGACCAATACCGGCGGGTTTACCGGCTCCAGAGTCAGCGCGTAGTGCGCCCAGGAGCGAGGCAATTCATCGAGTTTCAGACCACCGTTGAAGATCCGCAGGTCTTCGGGGCTGACGAACGTCACCGAGATATCCGTGTCCTGACCCAGGGACTGACGCAACACTTCGTCCACCGCTTTGAGCACGGCTTCCTTGCGCGGGGTGATTGGCAGCACTTCCATGCCCAAGGGTTTGTCGTTGAGCGTCACCACAAAACGGGTGCCGCCCATGCTGCGCAACTGGTCGAGTACCAATGGCCGAAACGCGACCGGCAGAGAGCGGAAGTAACTGACGCTGGCGGTCATCGAATGAGCAAGGCTACGGGCGCTGGTGACCAGGCCTTCAAGCTGCGTGGCGCGCAATTGCGAGACCCAGATCACGCTCGACAGCGTCTGGGCGAACAACACCGCCAACAGCGTCAGCAGCAACATCCGCCCGAGCAGCGAACGCGGCACGGGAATCCGTGCGGCGAGCTTGCGGAAAAACTCAGTGGCCATTGCTGGCAACCACATTGGCGGCCAGTTGGTAGCCGCTGCCGCGCACGGTACGGATCAGCCGCGGTGGTTTTTCGGTGTCGCGCAGGCGCTGGCGCAATCGGCTGACGGCCATGTCGACGATGCGATCCAGCGGCATCAAATCGCGGCCACGGGTGGCGTTGCCGATGGTGTCGCGATCGAGGATTTCCTGGGGGTGATCGAGGAACAGTTTCAGCAGCGCGAAATCGGCGCCGGAGAGAATCACTTCTTCGCCGTCGATGTGGAACAGGCGATGGCTGACCATGTCCAGCCGCCAGTCATCGAAGGCCAGCACTTCGCTGCCGGAACGTTCCTGGCCGAACTGCGCGCGACGCAACAAGGCTTTGATGCGCGCCTGTAATTCACGCGGGCTGAAGGGTTTGCCAAGGTAATCGTCGGCGCCCAATTCCAGACCGATGACGCGGTCGGCCTCGTCGGAACTGGCCGTGAGCATGATGATTGGCACCTGCGCCTGACGCGGGTGCTGACGGATCCAGCGGCAGAGGCTGAAGCCGTCTTCGTCCGGCAGCATCACGTCGAGGATCACCAGATCGCTCGGTGCCTCGTTCATCGCCTGACGAAAGCCTGCACCGTCAGGCGTGGTACGAACCTGGAAGCCGGCGCGGGTCAGGTAGGTGTCCAGCAACTCGCGTATCTCTTGATCGTCATCGACCAACAAAATCGACTTGTTGACTGAGCTCACGGGGCGGCGTCCTTGTTGTTTGAATTGGGCGGATTATGCCTGATCGTGCGTAAATCTATGTTGTCTGTCATGGCCCCATCGCGAGCAAGCTCGGCTCCTACAGGTATAGGGTTGGTCGCCATTTTTGTGAACGACTCCAATTCTGTAGGAGCATGGCTTGCCCGCGATGAAGGCGACTCGGTCTCAGGACTGGTCGAGCGCCACACCCGCGCCAACCAGGCCGGAGTACGGTGCCGTCACCAGCCACACCGGGATGCCTTTGAAGTAATCGCTCATGCAGCCCTTGTCGGCGAAGCACCGGGCGAAACCGCTTTCGATGAAGAAATCGGCAAACCGCGGAATCACCCCGCCCACGATGTACACGCCACCACGCGCACCGGTGGTCAGCACGTTGTTGCCGGCCACACGCCCCAGCCAGCAGCAGAACTGCTCAAGGACTTCCAGGGCAATCGGATCGCCGGCCAGACCGGCCGCGGTAATCGACTCGGGGGAATCCAGCACCGGTTCATGACCGTCCACCGCACAAATCGCCCGATAGACCCGCGGCAAACCGCTGCCGCTCAATGCCGTTTCAGCGCTGACATGGCCGATCTCATTGAAGATGTGCTGCCACAACTGAGTTTCCCGCGGACTGCTCAGCGGCAAATCGACGTGACCGCCCTCCCCCGGCAACGCAGCGAAACGACCTTCGCCCAGATCCAGCAACGTGCCAACACCGAGGCCAGTCCCCGGACCGATCACCACCGCCGGCCGCAACGGTTCCGGCGTACCTTCGCAGACCACCCGAAACTCGTCCGGCTGCAAACGGGTCATGCCCAGCGCCATCGCCGAGAAGTCGTTGACCAGCAACAGTTGATCCACCTGCAAGGTCTGGCAGAACCCCTTGCGGCTCAGTCGCCAGTGATTGTTGGTGAACTTGAACTCATCGCCGCTGACGGGACCGGCCACCGACAGGCACACCGAACCGATTGAACCCGGCGCCAGACCCAGCCCGCTCAGGTAGAGGGCAATCGCCTCTTCCGGGCTGGCGTGGTCGGCCGTCGCCAGCACCTGGACCGATTCCAGCTGCTGGTTTTTCCACAACGCGAAACGTGCGTTGGTCCCACCGATGTCACCGACCAAAGCCAGTTTCAATTAAGCGTCTCCAGGGCAGAAGTAAAGGCGCTGGCGCCCTGCTCCGCCGAGCTGAAGGCCATGCGCATGAAACCAAACAGTTCGCGCCCACTGCCAATGTTATTGCCCAACAGGCCCTTGGCAGGTTCGCGCGCTGCGAATTCGTCGGCGTCCACCTTAAGCTCCAGGGTGCCTTTGACGCCATCGACGCGGATGATATCGCCCTCTTGGACGCGTGCCAAAGCGCCGCCCACATACGCTTCGGGGCTGACGTGAATCGCCGCCGGGATTTTCCCCGACGCACCGGACATGCGCCCGTCGGTGACCAGCGCGACTTTGAACCCGCGGTCCTGCAGCACGCCGAGGAACGGCGTCATCTTGTGCAGCTCCGGCATGCCGTTGGAGCGCGGGCCCTGGAAGCGCATCACGGCGACGAAATCCTTCTCGAGCAAACCGGCCTTGAACGCATCAGCCAAGTCCTGTTGATCCTGGAACACCATAGCCGGTGCTTCGACGACCTGATTTTCCAACGCGACGGCGGACACTTTCATCACACCGCGGCCGAGGTTGCCTTCCATCACCCGCAAGCCGCCCTCTGGCGAGAACGCGCGCGCCACCGGACGCAGGATAGTTTCGTCGAGACTTTCGATCGGGCCTTCGCGCCAGACCAGTTCGCCGTTTTCGAGGAACGGTTCCATGGTGTAGCGGCTCAGGCCGTGGCCCAGCACCGTGTTGACGTTTTCGTGCAGCAGCCCGGCTTCCAGCAGTTCGCGGATCAGGAACGACATGCCGCCCGCCGCCTGGAAGTGGTTGATGTCGGCTTTGCCGTTCGGGTAGACGTGGCTCAGGGTCGGCACCACCTCGGAGAGGTCGGCCATGTCTTGCCAGGTCAGTTGAATGCCCGCCGCCATGGCGATCGCCGGCATGTGCAAGGTGTGATTGGTCGAGCCGCCGGTGGCGTGCAGGGCCACGATGGAGTTGACCAGCGAACGTTCGTCGACGATTTCGCCGATCGGCATGAAGTCGCCGCTCTGTTTGGTCAGACGCGTGACCTGATGCGCCGCTTCGCGGGTCAGGGCATCGCGCAACGGGGTGTTCGGGTTGACGAAAGAGGCGCCCGGCAAGTGCAGGCCCATGACTTCCATCAGCAGCTGGTTGGTGTTGGCGGTGCCGTAAAAGGTGCAAGTGCCAGGGCTGTGGTAGGACTTCATTTCCGATTCCAGCAGCTCTTCGCGGCTGGCCTTACCTTCGGCATAGCGCTGGCGCACGTCGGCTTTCTGCTTGTTGGAAATGCCCGAGACCATCGGCCCGCCCGGCACGAAGATCGTCGGCAGATGACCGAAACGCAGCGCGCCCATCATCAGGCCCGGCACGATTTTGTCGCAGATGCCGAGCATCAGCGCGCCGTCGAACATGTTGTGGGACAGCGCCACGGCAGTGGACAGCGCAATCACTTCGCGGCTCGGCAGGCTCAGTTCCATGCCCGGTTCGCCTTGGGTCACGCCATCGCACATGGCCGGGGTGCCGCCGGCGAACTGACCGACGGAGCCGATTTCGCGCAGGGCTTTTTTGATCTGTTCAGGAAAGACTTCGTACGGCTGGTGCGCCGAGAGCATGTCGTTATAGGACGAAACAATCGCAATGTTCGCGGAGTTCATCATCCGCAGACTGTTCTTGTCGTCGGTGCCGCAACCGGCCACGCCGTGGGCGAAGTTGGCGCATTGCAGCTTGCCGCGCATGGGACCGTCGCTGGCAGCACCACGAATCAGTGCAAGGTAAGCCTCACGCGTGGCGCGGCTACGGGCGATAAGCCGTTCGGTGACCTCAAGGACGCGGGGATGCATGTTTAGAACTCCAGGCTAACGGATGTGGCGACCTGATTGTCTATGCTGAACAAGAGCCGTTGTCGATGGGATGACAGACGGTTTTCTTGATCGGTCGGACCAGTTGATTCAGGTCACTCGTTGTAGATTGAACAAAATATTGCCATTAAAAAGGCTTGTTTTCTATTTTTATGCGAATAATCTTGTAATTCCAACAACAAAACGACGGCGGCCCTGTTAAATGACTCTTCGAATCGCAATCAATGGTTTTGGCCGAATTGGCCGTAACGTCCTGCGCGCACTGTATACCCAAGGGTATCGCCAGGATCTGCAGATCGTTGCCATCAATGACCTGGGCGACAGCGCGATGAACGCTCATCTGCTCAAGTACGACACTGTTCACGGCACGTTCGATGCCGATGTCCAGCACGATCAGGAAACCCTGACCGTCAACGGTGACCGTATTTCAGTCAGCGCCATTCGCAACCCGGCCGAGCTGCCGTGGGCTGCCGAGCAGATTGACGTCGTATTCGAATGCACCGGTTTGTTCACCGACCGCGCCAAAGCCGCCGCGCATATTACGGCCGGCGCACGCAAAGTGATCATCTCCGCCCCGGCCAAAGGCGCCGACGCCACGGTGGTATATGGCGTTAACCACGACATTCTGCGCCAATCGCACCAGATTATTTCCAATGCTTCGTGCACCACCAACTGCCTGGCCCCGGTGGCCCAGGTGTTGCACCGCGAGCTGGGTATCGAAAGCGGTCTGATGACCACTATTCACGCCTACACCAACGATCAGCACCTGACCGACGTCTATCATGTCGATCCGTACCGTGCGCGTTCGGCCACCCAGAACATGATCCCGAGCAAAACCGGCGCGGCTGAAGCGGTCGGTCTGGTGCTGCCGGAACTGGCGGGCAAACTGACCGGCATGTCGGTGCGTGTTCCAGTGATCAACGTGTCGCTGGTGGACCTGACCGTGCAACTCAAGCGCGAAGCGTCGGCCGATGAAGTGAACGCGCTGCTGAAAGAAGCCAGCCAGCACTCGAAGATTCTCGGTTACAACACCCTGCCGCTGGTCTCCAGCGACTTCAACCACAACCCGCTGTCGTCGATCTTTGACGCCAACCACACCAAGTCCAGCGGCAAGCTGCTCAAGGTGCTGGCCTGGTACGACAACGAATGGGGCTTCTCCAACCGCATGCTCGATAACTGCCTGGCGCTGTGCAACGCTGAATAAGCCGCCGTGAAAAAGCAGGAGCAGCACCGATGATCGGTATCAGCTTTACGCAAAAGACCATGGCAGCGCGCAAGCGTATTGCCTTGGTCGCCCATGACCACTGCAAAGTGTTTTTGCTGGACTGGGCCGAGCGGCAGAAAGACAGGCTCGCACAGCATGAACTGGTCGCCACTGGCACCACCGGGTTGTTGTTGCAACAACGCCTGGATTTGCCTGTGGAAAGCATGATCAGCGGCCCATTGGGCGGCGACCAGCAACTCGGTGCGCGAATCGCCGAGCAGCGGGTCGACATGCTGGTGTTCTTCTGGGACCCGTTTGAACCACAGCCGCACGACCCGGACATCAAGGCGTTATTGCGAGTCGCGGCGGTCTGGAACATTCCGGTGGCCTGCAACGAATGCAGCGCCGACTACCTGCTCAGCAGCCCGATGATGGAGCAGGCGCACGAACATCGGATCCCCGATTACGCGACCTATCTGCTGGGCCGCGCCTGAACCTTCACAAATCAATACTTGACCACTCGAGCGGATGATAAGCATTATCATTCGCTCGAAATGGATCAGGTCCTCCCGTGAGTCAATCTCGCTTCAATCACGTCTTCATCGCCCAGCGAGTGTCTCTGCTGCGCACATTGGAGCGGATGGTCAACAATCACAGCACCGCCGAAGACCTCCTGCAGGAGACCTACCTGCGAGTGACCCGGGCGCTCAGTGAGCGGGCCATCGATCACCTTGAACCGTTCGTTTTCCAGACCGCCCGCAACCTGGCGCTGGACCATTTGCGTGCGCGGCGCATTCAGTCGCGCACGATGCTCGACGACGTGCCGCTGGACGTGGTGGAAAGCGTCGCCGCCCCTGCCAGCAGTGCCGAGGACGCCGCCCATGCCGAACAACTGCTTGAGCGCTTGAACGTGAGCCTCAATGAACTCAGCGCCCGTCAGCAGCAGATTTTCATCCTCAGTCGTCTGCACGGGCACAGCTATCTGGAGATCGCCGAGAAGCTTGGCGTGTCATTGAGCACCGTGCAAAAGGAGCTGAAATTGATCATGGCGATCTGCATCGGCGTGGCCGAACGGTTAAACGGCGACTGAATCTGTAGGTTAATTCTCTATGTGTGAGGATGACCTGCACTGACTATCGGGCTTTGCTACCCTTGCCCCACTTTCAAGCTTCACTAAAAAAACAGCGGTGCCAAGACACTGCCGAGGAAACACCGTGACGGACACGCTTCCAGTGCCTCCCCCCGCCCCCCCTCCGTCCTCCCCGGCGCGGGACCCCGCAAGCACGATGGACCAGGCCCTGGACTGGCTGATCGTGCTGGACAGTCCGAGCGAGGAGCAGACCCGACAGTTTCACGACTGGCTGGTCGCCGATCCGTTGCATGCCGAGGCGTTCGCCAAGGCTCAGGCGATCTGGGAGGGCCCGCAGGTCGTGCAATGCGCGCAAAGCCTGGCCGTCCGGCCGCCGAAAGTGACCGTCCTGTCGCGCCTGCGCCCGCACTGGAAACCTTTGGCCACCGCCGCCGTGTTGATCCTCGGTTTGTTCAGTTTCAGTAATCTGCCGATTCGCCTGCAGGCTGATCACCTGACCGTGGTCGGTGAACGCCAGCGTCTGCAACTGGAGGACGGCTCGAAGGTCCTGCTCAATACCAATTCGGCCTTCTCCAGCACCATCAACGATCAACAGCGCGTGGCCCGTTTGTATCAGGGCGAGGCGTTTTTCGAGGTGGCGGCCAATCGTGGCCAGCCGCTGGAAATCGACGCTGGGCCAGTCAAGGCCAGCGTTCGGGACACCGCGTTTGCAGTGCGTTATCTGGACGGTGTGGCACAGGTCCGGGTGCAGCGTGGGGATGTCGACTTGCGAGCAACCCGCGATGACGCGCGAATTCGATTGTCCGCCGGAGAAAGCGTCCGCATCGGCCCCAACGGTTTCGATCGCCCCGCCAAACTCGATGCCGCGACCGACCTGGCGTGGGTCCAGGGTCGACTGGTGTTTGAAAACTGCCCGCTAAGCCAGGTGCTGGCAGAGCTGCGCCGTTACTACCCAGGCTGGATCATCAACAACAACGAGCAGTTGGCCGACATCGCCGTCACCGGCAATTACCGCCTCGACCAGCCATTGGACGTGGTTCGTTCGCTGGCCCACATCACCTCGGCGCGACTCCAGGAATTCCCGGCGCTGGTGATTTTGAACTAAATGAGAATTATTTTTACTCGATAGCCAAACCCCGTACGTCTCGTTATAGCCAATGCAATTGATTCGCATCTACTGATTCGGATCAGCACCTATAAAGATTCGTGCGACACGGAGCGCTATCGATGTCCTCTCGCCTTACCCGCCAACCTTCTTCACCTTCTCGCGTGCTGTCGCTGCTGACTGCCGCCATCCTGATGGCCGGCAGCGCGCAACTCTGCGCTGCCACCGCTGCAGAGCAACCGACCCGCAACATGGGTGATTACGCGTTCGCCATCCCTCAGCAGTCGCTGGTCTCGGCACTCAATGCCTTTACCGCCGTGACCGGTTGGCAGGTCGGCTTGCCGGCAGAATTGGCTGAAGGCGTGGCCTCGCCGGGCGTACGGGGTTCGCTGCCGCCAGAGAAAGCCCTCGATCGCCTGTTGGTGGGGACCAACCTGAGCTATCGCAAACTGGGCACCAACAACATCGTGCTGGAGAAGCGCAGCAACAGTAACGCGCTCAACCTGGACCAGGTGACCATTAGCGCCACCCGCCAGGAGCAAGACGTGAACAGCGTGCCGAGCACTGTCACCGTCCACACCCGCGAAGAGCTGGACCGCAACAACGTGAATAACATCAAGGATCTGGTGCGCTACGAGCCCGGTGTTTCGGTGGGCGGCGCCGGTCAACGCGCCGGCCTCACTGGCTACAACATCCGCGGTATCGACGGCGACCGCGTACTGACCCAGATCGACGGTGTGCAGGTGCCCGACAGTTTCTTCAACGGCCCTTACGCCCAGACCAACCGCAACTACGTCGACCCCGAGATCGTCAAGCGCGTCGAGATTCTGCGCGGCCCGGCATCCGTGCTCTACGGCAGCAACGCCATCGGCGGCGCGGTCAGCTACTACACGCTGGACCCGGACGACATCATCAAACCGGGCAAGGATGTCGGCGCACGCCTGAAAACGGGCTACAGCTCGGCCGACGACAGCTGGTTGACCTCCGGCACCGTGGCCGGCCGCACCGGCGACTTCGACGGCCTGTTGCACTTGAGTCAGCGCAATGGTCATGAAACAGAGTCCTACGGCGAAACCGGCGGCACCGGCCTGAATCGCACCGAGGCCAACCCCGAGGACGTGCGCACCACCAACGTGCTGGCCAAACTGGGCTGGGACTACGCCGACGATGCGCGCTTCGGCCTGACCTACGAGCACTACAAGGATGACCGCGACACTAACCAGCTGAGCGCAGTGGGCGGCCCGTTCAACGCAGGACGCGGTTTCGGCTTCTATAAATCCCGTACCGGCAACGACACCGTCACCCGCGAACGCTTCGGTCTGGAACACAGCTTCGGCCTGGACAGCGTCCTGGCTGACAACATCAAGTGGACGCTGAATTACCAGATCGCCAAGACCGACCAGAGCACCGAAGAAATCTACGCGCCGTCGCGCACGGTGCTGCGCAACCGCGATACCACCTACAAGGATCGCCAATGGGTGTTCGATGCCCAGGCTGACAAGTCGTTTGCCATCGCCGACACCGACCACACCATTACTTACGGCACCACGATCAAACAGGACAAAGTCACCGGTCTGCGCACCGGCAGCGGCACCTGCCTGACCGTGGCCGGCGCTTGCCGGGTCATCGGTGCCGCCAGCGCCGCCGACACACTGAAACCCGCCAGCGACTTCCCGGATCCGACCATCAACAGCTACAGCCTGTTCGCCCAGGATCAGATCAGTTGGGGCAACTGGACTTTCCTGCCCGGCGCACGCTACGACTACACCGAGCTCAAGCCGCACATCACCGACGAATTCCTGGTCACCGCCGACCAGAGCGGCAACGGTGTGGTGAGCGAGGACACCAAGACCTGGCATCGTCTGTCGCCAAAATTCGGCACCACCTATAGCTTCAACGACCACTACACCTGGTATGGCCAGTACGCAGAAGGCTTCCGCACGCCGACCGCCAAGGCGCTGTACGGTCGCTTTGAAAACCTGGCCGGCGGCTATCAGGTCGCACCGAATCCTGATCTGGAACCGGAAAAGAGCAAGAGCTATGAAACCGGCCTGCGCGGCCAGTTCGAGGCAGGCACTTTCGATGTGGCGGTGTTCTACAACAAATACCGCGACTTCATCGACGAGAACGCCATCACGCCCGGCTACACGGAGACCACTTTCCAGAGCAACAACATCGCGCACGCCACCATCAAGGGCCTGGAGCTCAAGGGTCGCCTGAACCTGGACAGCTTCGGCGCCCCGACCGGTCTCTACACCCAAGGTTCGGTGGCCTATCTGTATGGCCGAAACGATGACAGCGGCCAGCCGCTTAACAGCATCAACCCGCTGACTGGTGTGTTCGGCCTGGGTTACGACCAGGACAACTACGGCGCCCTGATGAGCTGGACACTGGTCAAACGCAAGACTCGCGTCGACAGCACCAGCTTCAAAACCCCTGACGGCACCAGCACCCAGTTCAAAACCCCGGGCTATGGCGTGCTCGACCTGGCCGGTTTCTACAAGGTGACCGACGACGTAACCGTCAACGCCGGTTTGTACAACCTGACCAACAAGAAGTACTGGCAGTGGGATGACGTGCGCGGTTACGACAGCGTCGGCGAAGCCTCGGTGACTCAACCGGCCAACCTCGATCGCCTGACCCAACCCGGCCGTAACTTCGCGATCAATCTGGTCTGGGATATCTGACCCAGTGTCCTCCCTGCGCTCTTTTCATAGGAGCGCGGGGGATTTTTTTACTGTCTGGCGCCGCCCCGTTCGTCTCGTTACCAAGCGCCTCTTTTTCTCAAGGACTTCTCATGACCGCTCAGGACACTGCTCAACGCCCAGCTCTGCGTTCGCAACGTTTGAACCAGATCACAAACGAGCCTCATACCAAGCTGGATGCCTTGGTCAAAGCCCACGCACCGTTCGAAACCCAGGCCAACTTCGCGCGTTTCGTGGTGGCTCAGTATTTGTTTCAGTCGGAACTGGTGTCGCTGTACAACGATGCCGAATTGACCACCATCGTCCCGGACCTGCCAGCTCGCTGCCGTGCTGAAGCGGCCAAGGCAGATCTGGCGGACCTGGAAACCGAAGTTCCAGCACCCGTCGCCGGTGCGGTGAAGAATCCAACCAAAGCAGAGGCGCTGGGTTGGCTGTTCGTGTCGGAAGGTTCGAAACTTGGCGCGGCGTTCCTGATCAAGCGTGCCGTGGGTCTTGGGTTAAGCGAAACCTTCGGCGCTCGTCATCTCGGTGAGCCGGCCGGTGGCCGCGCTGAAGGCTGGAAGAGCTTCGTCAAAACCCTCGACGGGCTGGAACTCAGCGCACAAGAAGAAGCCGAGTTGGATAAAGGCGCTATCGACGCGTTCAACCGCTTCACCGTACTGCTGGAACAGGCTTACACCACCACCCCAGAACTCGCCTGACACCCCCCTTCTGTAGGAGCAAGGCTTGCCCGCGAAGAACGATAACGCGGTCTGCCTGACATACCGCGTCGAACCAATCGCGGGCAAGTCGGGTCGCCGCATCGCTCGCTCCTACAAAAGCATCGTAAATTTTATGAGCACCACTTCAAAACTCGCCCGAATCCTCTTCGGTCTCCTGGCCTACATCAGCCTGGGCATCGGCCTGATCGCCATCGTCGTACCCGGCCTGCCGACCACCGAGTTCATCCTGCTGGCCGCCTGGGCCGCGACTAAAAGTTCGCCGCGCCTGAGCGCCTGGCTGGAAAACCATCGGCTGTTCGGTTCCATCCTGCGCAACTGGCGCAACGGCAAAATCATCGCCCGCCGAGCCAAGGTCAGCGCCACCGTCAGCATGCTGCTGTGCGCCGGGTTGATGCTGGTGATGCTCGATCATGGCTGGCCGATCTATCTGGCGATTGCCGGCATGAGCCTGGGCAATCTGTGGATCTGGTCGCGGCCGGAATCGTTGCCGACAATTTCCTGAATTTCCGTCCTTTTCAGGGCATTTTCCTGCGCAAACGTTCACCTGTTACCGTTCGTCGGCATCGCGTTCATGCAACCTCCGCCCACGCCGATGTGCATTAAATGGCGCTGAATGGACTTGGCGAACCGGGTCGATCCCGACTCACAGCCAACACCTCATCCATTCGCGAGTTCGTCCTATGTTCGACTCTCTCTCCATCCGCCTGAAAATCGTCCTGCTGTCCGGTCTGTGCCTGCTTGGCGTTGTTGTCCTGATCGTCGGCATGAACATCTACCAGACCGATCAGAACGATGAACTGGTCAGCGCCTCCAGCAGCAAGATGCTCACCGCCAGCGTGCAGAACCTGCTCCAGGCCAAGGCCGCCGAGCAAGCGGTGCGGGTGCAGAAGACCTTCGGCGAAAGCCTGCTGGTGGTGACCGCCCTGGCCGATCAGATCAAGGACATGCGCAACATGGCGAGCAAGCGCTCCCTTGACGCCGGCGTCCTGCGTGAAGAGTTGAACCAGAGCCTGAAAACCGCCTTCGAACGCAACAGCAAAGTACTCGGCATCTGGCTGGCATTCGAGCCCAATGGCCTCGACGGCAAGGACAGCGAATTCGCCAACGATGCGGCTCGCCAGTCCAACGAAGCCGGTCGTTTCGCCAGCTACTGGAGCCGTGCTGGCGGTGTCGGGATCAATACGATCATGGTCGAGGACGACATGACCAAAACCACCTTGAGCCTCAGCGGCACACCCTATAACAGCTGGTACACCTGCCCTCGCGACAGCAAGCGCACCTGTTTGCTCGACCCGTATGCCGATACCGTCGCCGGCAAGGAAATGCTGATGACCACCATTTCCGTACCGCTGCTGGTGGATGGCAAATCCATCGGCGTGGTCGGTGTGGACATCGCCCTCGACGCGCTGCAAGCAGCGGCTGTCGACTCCCAACGCGATCTGTTCAATAGCGCCGGGCACATGCTGATCGTCTCTGGCAGCGGCGTGCTCGCCGGTTACAGCGTGGACGCAAGCAAGGTCGGCAAAAGCATCGGCGACACTTTGGGCGCAGACGGCAAGGACGTCCTGCAATTGCTCAGCGGTGGGACGCCGAAAATTCTCGAACAGGGCGACCTGATCCGTGCGGTGTACCCGGTCAGTCCGATTGCCGAGTCCAAAGCCTGGGGCGTGGTGATCGACCTGCCAAAACAAGTGCTGCTGGCCGACTCGGTCAAGTTGCAAGCCGTACTCGATGACGCCCAGCAAAGCGGCACGATCAAAGCGGTGCTAGTCGCTGTCATTGCCGGTCTGGTCGGACTGTTGCTGATCTGGCTGACGGCGTCCGGCGTGACTCGACCGATCAACAGCGTGGCCGAGATGCTCAAGGCAATTGCCAGCGGCGACGGCGACCTGACGCAGCGTCTGCACTACAGCAAGAAAGACGAACTGGGCGAACTGGTGAGCTGGTTCAACCGCTTCCTCGACAAGCTGCAACCGACCATCGCGCAGATCAAACAAAGCATCACCGATGCGCGCGGCACGGCCGACCAGTCTTCGGAAATCGCCCGCCAGACCAGCGAAGGCATGCAGGTGCAGTTCCGCGAAATCGACCAGGTCGCCACTGCGTCCAACGAAATGAGCGCCACCGCCCACGACGTCGCCAACAGTGCGTCGAACGCGGCGAACGCGGCCAAGGGTGCCGACCAGTCGGCCCGCGACGGCATGCAGATCATCGAACGCAGCACCCGCGACATCAATCAACTGGCCGACGAAGTCAGTAAGGCGGTGACCGAAGTCGAAGCACTGGCAGTCAACAGCGAGCAGATCGGTTCGGTGCTGGAAGTGATCCGCAGCATCGCCGAACAAACCAACCTGCTGGCGCTCAACGCGGCGATTGAAGCAGCGCGTGCCGGCGAGAGCGGTCGCGGGTTTGCGGTGGTCGCTGATGAAGTGCGCAACCTGGCCAAACGTACGCAAGATTCGGTGGAAGAAATCCGCATTGTCATCGAGCGCATCCAGACCGGCACTCGCGGCGTGGTTGCTACCATGCATTCGAGCCAGACCCAGGCTCACAGCAACGCCGGGCAGATCCAGCAAGCCGTGCAGGCCTTGGGCAAAATCAGCGACGCGGTGACGGTCATCAGCGACATGAACCTGCAAATCGCCAGCGCCGCCGAACAGCAAAGCGCGGTGGCCGAAGAGGTCAACCGCAACGTCTCGGCAATCCGCACCGTCACCGAAACCCTGACCGGCCAGGCCACCGAATCGGCGCAGATCAGCAGCCACCTCAACTCGTTGACCTCGCATCAGATGAAACTGATGGATCAGTTTCGGGTTTAAACAGGCGCCACCGAACAATGTGGGAGCGGGCTTGCTCGCGAAAGCGTAGTGTCAGTCGATATCAATGTTGCTGACCCACCGCCTTCGCGAGCAAGCCCGCTCCCACAAGGGGATTTCATCCGGCCTGGCAATTTTTTGATCTATGATCAGGCCCTCTCCCGGAGGGCCTTCAATGACTGATTTACTCACGTCCATTCAAGCCGCACTTGGCTTGCCTCACACACAGGTCAAGTTCACCTCAAGCGGCGCCCTGCCCTCGGCGTTTGCCGTCACCGACCTGGCAAGCGCCAGCATTGCCGCTGCCGGCCAGGCTGTCAGCGAATGGTTGCAGCAACAAACCGGTCGCTTACCCAGCCTTGAGGTCGATCGGCGCCTGGCCTCTTTCTGGTTCGCCACTTCGATCCGCCCGGTAGGCTGGAGCGTCCCGCCGCTGTGGGATCCGGTCGCCGGTGACTACGCGACCAATGACGGCTGGATCCGCCTGCACACCAACGCGCCCCATCACCGCGCCGCTGCCGAAACCATTCTTGGTGCCTGCGCTGACCGTGCAGCGATGGCGAGCAAGGTTGCTCAATGGGCCAAAAGCGATCTGGAGCAGGCCGTGGTCGATGCCGGTGGCTGCGCCGCCGAGATGCGTAGCTGGGCGCAATGGCAGGCGCACCCTCAAGGTCAGGCCGTGAACGCCGAGCCGCTGATTCAGTTTGCTGAAAACAGCCGCCAGAACGCGAAACCGTGGCAAGGCTCGGTGGCGCAACCGCTGGCCGGAATCAAGGTGCTGGATTTGACTCGAGTGCTCGCCGGCCCCATCGCCAGCCGTTTCCTGGCAGGCCTCGGCGCCGACGTTTTGCGCATCGACCCACCGACCTGGAACGAACCCGGCGTGGTGCCGGAAGTCACCCTGGGCAAACGCTGCACACGCCTGAACCTGCACGACAAGACTGATCGCGCAGTGTTCGAAAGCCTGCTCAAGGACGCTGACATTCTGCTCCACGGCTACCGCGCCGACGCACTGGAACGCCTGGGTTACGGTGTCGCCGAACGCCAGAAACTGGCGCCCGGCCTGATCGACGTCAGCCTCAATGCTTACGGTTGGAGCGGCCCGTGGCAGAACCGCCGCGGCTTCGACAGCCTGGTGCAAATGAGCAGCGGAATCGCCGACGCCGGCATGCAGTGGAAACGCGCGGACAAGCCGACGCCATTACCCTTGCAAGCGCTCGATCACGCCACCGGGTATTTGATGGCGGCCAGTGCGATTCGATTGTTGGGGCGTAGTGGATCGGCGCGGTTGTCGTTGGCGCGTACGGCGAAGTTGCTGATTGAAAATGGTGCGGGAACAGATGAGCCGTTGCGGGCGGAGGATGACAACGATCAAGGGCTGTTGGTTGAACAGACGCCTTGGGGACCGGCGCATCGACTTCATGTGCCACTGAAGATTACGGGGACGCCGTTGCAGTGGGCTCTTGCGGCCAGCGAACTGGGTTCCCATCGCGCGCAGTGGTGGTGACTGTCCGATAGCCTTCGCGAGCAAGCCCGCTCCCACATTTGACCGGGTTCATCCAGATGGAATGCGATTAAGTGTGGGAGCGGGCTTGCTCGCGAAGGAGCCCGAACATTCAGCATAGATGTTCGATCAATATTCAGTCCGTTCGACTCAGTGATGTCCAAAGCAGCTGCGCCGCATAGCCTCGGTAAGGTCGCCACACTTCAGCGCGCTGCAACAGTTGCCGAGCCGTCACCGCCTCACCTTCAAGCGCTGCCAACGCATTGATCAACCCCACATCCCCGCGTGGAAACGCATCCAGATCGCGCAACTGCCGCAAGGCAATGTATTGCGCCGTCCAGTCACCAATCCCGTGCAACGCCAGCAGCCGCGCAACGCCGCCCTCACGATCCGGCTCAAACAGTAAAGGATCATCGAGCAACGCCTGAGCCACACCCGACAGGGTTCGACCACGGCTTTTCGGCATCCCCAACGTTGCCAAATCCACTGATGCCAAAGCGGCGGCCTGAGGAAATACATGGGTCACGCCGGGCAACGACGAAGCCAACGGCTCGCCATGCTGCGCCACCAGTTTCCCCGCCAGTTTAATCGCCGCGCCCACGCTAATCTGCTGCCCCAACACCGCGCGAATCGCCAACTCCAGGCCATCCCACGCCCCCGGCACCCGCAACCCCGCACGCTCGGCAATCAACCGCGCCATCAAGGGGTCAACAGCCAGTTGCCGATGAATCGTTGCCAGGTCCGCATCCAGATCAAACATCCGCCGCAGCCGCGCGATGATCTCCGGCACCGCCGTTGAATCAGGAAAATCCAGTGTCACTTCAAGTGCATCCGTCGCCGCGGGCTCGATCGAAAACGTGCCATGAACACCGTTCAACCCGATGCTGCGCGAGTAAACGCCGTCAACCACGACCTCGATCCCGACAATCGCCCGCGCCGACAAAAACCCCAGCATCGCCGACCAGTCATAGGGCGGTGGGTACTCCAGCAGCACCTTCATAACGCCTCCGATTTACGCTGACCAGGATGAATTACGTTCGCCCGACAGACTGGAAAAGTCGCGGTGATCGGTCCACTCTCGGACACGGCGACACCCGGATAAGCTATCAATAAAAGAAACTCCGAGGGCAGGCCTGAGGTCTGCCCTGATTCAATGCCTTTTTGAAGGAGAAACGCTAAATGGCTATGTTCGAGCCCGGTCACCTGCACATCGAGCGCCATGCGCTGACCAAGGACGATTACGGTTACAACCTGCACATCGAATATGCAGTCAGCCAGGATCCCAAGGAAGGCGAAGGCATGCTGTTCAAGATGCATGGCACGGTTGGGGACAAGGAGTTGAAGGAAGAATTCTTCCTGCCCAAGGATCAGGCCTTCGACTTCGCCCGGCATGCCACACACATCGCGCAGAAGTACGGGATGCCCAAAGAGGTCAGTATCGGCTCGATACACAAGGAGTACGACGCCATGTTTGAAGATGTGCGGGCGCAGCTCGACGTCAAATCCGGCGACCCGGTCAAACCTGAGCATCTGGATCGAATCTGAAGGCCATGACACTGATCGTTCCCACGCTCCTGCGTGGGAATGCATCCCCTGACGCTCCGCGTCAGTGTGGACGCGGAGCGTCCATGGCGGCGTTACCACGCAGGAGCGTGGGAACGATCAATACATCTCAAGATTTCACCCCAGCCCTCCTCCAAGGCATACTTGCCACCCTCCGCATTCCAGAACCCAAAAACGCCCCATGCGTATCCACGTCAGCTTCATCGACCGCGTCGGCATTACCCAGGAAGTCCTGGCCCTGCTCGGTGGGCGCAATCTCAATCTGGATGCGGTGGAAATGGTTCCGCCCAACGTCTACATCGACGCCCCGACGCTGAGCCCGGAAGTCCTCGAAGAGCTGCGCGATGCGTTGTTCAGCGTGCGCGGCGTGCAAGCGGTGACGGTGGTCGACATTCTTCCCGGTCAGCGTCGGCACCTGCAGCTTGATGCGTTGCTCGCGGCCATGACTGACCCGGTTTTGGCGCTGGACAGTGCCGGCAAGGTGCTGCTGGCCAACCCGGCACTGATTGCGTTGTACGGTCGCGAACCTGACGGCGAAAGCATCGCCGACCTGTTCGCCGACCCGACACTGCTCGAAGCCCTGCTGGAAAACGGCTTCCGCCTGCCGCTACGGGAAGTCACTGTCAACGGCCAGACGTTGCTGCTGGACGCCACACCGATTACCGACGCCGGCGCCCTGCTGACCCTGTATCAACCGAACCGCATCGGCGAACGCCTGTCGGCGCTGCATCATGACCATGCCGAAGGTTTCGATGCGCTGCTTGGGGAGTCCCCGGCGATCCGGACCCTCAAGGCCCGTGCCCAGCGTGTTGCGGCCCTTGATGCGCCGTTGTTGATCCAGGGCGAAACCGGCACCGGCAAAGAACTGGTGGCGCGTGCCTGCCACGCCATCAGCGCTCGGCACAGTTCGCCATTTTTGGCGCTGAACTGCGCGGCATTGCCGGAGAACCTCGCCGAAAGCGAACTGTTCGGCTACGCCCCCGGCGCCTTCACCGGCGCACAACGGGGCGGCAAACCGGGGCTGATGGAACTGGCCAACCAGGGCACGGTGTTTCTCGATGAGATCGGCGAGATGTCGCCGTACTTGCAGGCAAAATTGCTGCGCTTCTTGAACGACGGCAGCTTCCGCCGGGTGGGCGGGGATCGTGAGGTGAAGGTCAATGTGCGGATCCTCAGCGCCACGCACCGCGATCTGGAAAAAATGGTCAGCGAAGGTTCGTTCCGCGAAGACCTCTTCTATCGCCTCAACGTCCTCAACGTCGAAGTCCCGCCCCTGCGCGAACGCGGCCAGGACATCCTGCTGCTGGCCCGCTACTTCATGCAGCAGGCTTGCGCGCAAATCCAGCGCCCGGTCTGTCGCCTGGCGCCCGGCACTTACCCGGCATTACTGGGAAACCGCTGGCCGGGCAACGTACGGCAACTGCAGAACGTGATCTTCCGCGCCGCGGCGATTTGCGAAAGCAGCCTGGTCGATATTGGCGACCTCGATATCGCTGGCACCTCCGTGGCCCGCCAGAGTGACAGCGACGTCGATAGCCTCGAACAGGCGATGGAAGAGTTCGAGAAGACCCTGCTGGAAAAACTCTACGTCAGCTATCCCTCGACCCGCCAACTGGCCAGCCGGCTGCAAACCTCCCACACCGCCATCGCCCATCGGTTGCGCAAGTACGGCATTCCCAATAAGCCATAGGTTCTACTCGGTTGATTGATCGTTCCCACGCTCTGCGTGGGAATGCAGCCCGGGACGCTCCGCGTCCCAAAGCGGACGCAGAGCGTCCATTGAGGCATTCCCACTCAGAGCGTGGGAACGATCATTTACTCAACTCAAAAACGACCTCCATCTGTACTGAAAGCGCTACAGCGGAACGATATCGCTACACCCCCTCCCGATCACCGCTGTGCAAGGCTTTGATCCACTTAGGCTTTTTTCTCCGCCTTGGGCTGTAGCGATTTCGCTACAGCCAGCAAATCCTTGCACCTCGAACAAACATATAAGCTATTGATTTATAACGATTAAAAAACATTGGCCGCGATTTTGCTTAGTAACCGCTTATAAAGCAGGGCTTTTGCCCAAGCATTCAATCGCGTCCACCAGACGAGTCTGGCCCCCTTAGGAGTTTCCATGAGCAAGTTGCGTTTTACTGAAGATCACGAATGGCTGCGTACCGAAGCTGACGGCAGCGTCACAGTCGGCATCACCGCTTTCGCACAGAACGCCCTGGGCGACGTGGTTTTCGTACAACTGCCTGAGCTGCAGTCCTACGACAAAGGCGCTGAAGCCGCCACCGTGGAATCGGTAAAAGCCGCGAGCGGCGTGTACATGCCGCTGGACGGTGAAGTGCTGGAAGTGAACCCGGCGCTGGACAGCAGCCCTGAACTGGTCAACGAAGATCCGCTGGGCGAAGGCTGGTTCTTCCGCTTCCAGCCAACCGATGCATCGGCTGTCGCCAAACTGCTGGATCAAGACGCCTACGACCGTCTGATCAAAGCCAACGCCGAAGCCTGAGGAGCGCTGACATGACCCAAGTAAGCCTGACCACTGCCAACGAATTCATCGCCCGCCACATCGGCCCGCGCGCCGGCGACGAGCAAGCCATGCTCAACAGCCTCGGCTTCGATTCCCTGGAAGCCCTGAGCGCCAGCGTCATCCCCGACAGCATCAAGGGCACCAGCGTCCTCGGCCTCGAAGACGGCCTGAGCGAAGCCGATGCCCTGGCCTTGATCAAGTCCATCGCCGGCAACAACCAGCTGTTCAAGACCTACATCGGCCAGGGCTACTACGGCACCCACACGCCGTCGCCGATCCTGCGCAACCTGC
>NZ_FYDJ01000022.1 GCF_900187425.1 Pseudomonas sp. Irchel s3h14 | reverse complement strand
GGGCAGGTATTGGAGGATTATTTCTGGATCACCGCCCCAGGCCTTCGAGGCCAAGGACGGTGAAGATCTCAAAGACCCGGTTTCCAGTAGACCGTAAGGCTGCTCCGCTTAAGTGAACAGCATTACGCCTTGTGCGGGCTTTTTCGTGTCCGCGGGATCCGTTTGTATCGGAACGTATCCCGCGCACCTGCAGCTACCTTCGCATACAAAACCAGGGCATTGGCGACACTTGCGCGATACACGGCGGCCTCCAAATAGAGCCACCGCATCCGCGGCAAGCTCCGCGCGCATTTCCGCGCACTGATTGGAGAAATGCCATGTCCCGTTTCAACCACCGTATCTCCGCTGGAATGTTCGGCGTCGCCGTTGCCGCGGCACTCACTGCCTTCGCTGGCCTCGCTCAAGCTGAAGAGGCGCCTCCTGTGAAGAGCTGGCAGGCGGGTCTTCACCGTACCGATCTGCTGCGCCAGGACCTCGACGTCTCCGGGCGTGAAGTGATCCAGGTTCGCGTTGATTTCGAGCCAGGTGTGACATCTCCCAAGCATTCGCATCCCGGGGTGGAAGTGGCCTATGTGATTGAGGGCACGTTTGAGTATCAACTCGAAGGGCGGCCACCGATTACGCTCAAAGCCGGCGATTCCTTGTACATTCCCGCAGGCACTGCGCACGTCGCGAAGAACGTCGGCACGAACAAAGCGTCTGAGCTGGCGACGTACATTGTGAAAAAAGACACGCCACTGGTAGTGCTGGAAAAGTAAACGACCTGTCGGCTTACCGGCGTTCACGACGCACTGCCAGCGCGCGGCTTCCCAACGCGATGGCCAGTGCGACAGCGATCAGCACCAGCGCCACGGCGAAGGTGATCCGCAGACCGCTGGCAACCGCTTCGGGTCGCGCCGTTGCAATGTCGACCGAGGCCGATGCGAGCGCGAACACCGCGCCCAAGGCGGACGCCCCCGTGATGAGCCCCAGATTGCGCGACAGGTTGAGCATGCCGGAGATGACGCCTCGCTGGTCCGGCTGAACATCCGCCATGACCGCCGTGTTGTTGGCTGTCTGGAACAGGGCATAGCCGAGGGTTATCACGACCATGGGCAAGAGGTAGCCGCCGATGCCGAACGTCTCCGGCAATACCGACAGCGTGAGGCACCCGGTCGCCATGGCGATGAGCCCGGCGAGGGTCATGCGTGGGGCGCCAAAGCGGTCGGCAATACGGCCTGCGGGCACACCCGTCAGTGCCGCGACAAACGGCCCGACCGACAAGACCAGTCCAACCAGAACGGCATCGAGCCCCAGCCCATGCGCGAGATAGAAGGGGCCGACCACGAGCGTCGCCATCATCACTGTTGCGACGAGCAGGCTCATGGCGAGGCTGCCACTGAGCACGGGATCACGGAACATCGCCAGTCGAATCAACGGTGAGGTGACTCGAGCCTCGGTGAATACAAAGAGGCAGGCGCCGCCGCCCGCCGCCAACAGAAAGGCGATGTTGAACGGACCGAAACTGCCTCGCCCAAGGGTCATCGCCAACGCA
This sequence comes from Pseudomonas sp. Irchel s3h14, assembly GCF_900187425.1. Lineage (GTDB taxonomy): Bacteria > Pseudomonadota > Gammaproteobacteria > Pseudomonadales > Pseudomonadaceae > Aquipseudomonas. Next base: position 87,250 of record NZ_FYDJ01000022.1, on the reverse strand, counting down.
TAAGCGGCGAGCGTCAACGCCAGCAGCAGCGTACCCAGCGGGTCGAAGCCGGCGCGATAGGTCTTGGGCTTCTGGCGATCGGCGGGCAAGTAACGATGCGCGAGCACCAGCGTCAGCAAGCCCAGCGGTACGGTGATGAGGAAGATCGCCCGCCAGCCGAACCCGCCAATCAGCAGGCCACCGAGCGACGGCCCCATCGCGGTGCCAATCGCCGACATCGTCCCGAGCAAGCCCATGGCGCTGCCGGTTTTGGCCTTCGTCACGGTCTCGCCGACAAAGGCCATGGTCAGCGCCATCATGATTGCCGCCCCGATTCCTTGTAGTGCCCGGGCGCCAATCAGCATCCAGAGCGTGGGCGCAAAGCCGCACAGGGCCGACGCCAGGGTGAACAAACCGATGCCGGCCAAGAGCAGCCGCCGACGGCCAGTGATGTCACCGAGTCGACCGACGCTGACAATCAGGGTGGTAATCGCCAGAAGGTAGGCGAGGACGATCCACTGCACGTGCTGGAAGGAGGCGTTGAACACCTGGGCCAAGGTCGGCAAACCCACATTGGCGATGCTGGTGCCGAGTGAGGACAGCAGCATCGACAGCGAAAGACTGGCCAGCGCCCACCGAACCGACGGTGTCTGTTGCGCACGCTCTGCGACTGCACTGAGTGATTTCATGCTGTTCCTCTTTTCTGGCCACTCCCGAAGCGGAGCTATCAGAAATCTACGCCCCGGCCTAACATGGCGGAAGGCGCACCGTTTGCACTTGATACGTGCGTTCAACGCCATATCACTCTGCCACGGGGCGCCGCATGTCCACTCCCGATTTCAACTTGCTGATCACCCTTGATGTGCTGCTCGCTGAAGGCAGCGTGGCGCGCGCCGCCAAGCGCTTGCGCCTGAGCCCGTCGGCCATGAGCCGGGCACTGGCGCGATTGCGTGAAACCACCGGCGATCCGCTGTTGGTCAGGGCCGGACGCGGTCTGGTGCCCACCCCGCGCGCGCTCGAACTGCGCGAGCGGGTCAGTCAACTGGTGCAGGACGCCGAAGCGGTCCTTCGGCCTGCCGAGCAACCCGACCTCAAGCAGCTGAGCCGCACGTTCACGCTGCGCACCAGTGAAGGCTTTGTCGAGAATTTTGGCGCGGACCTGATTGCCCGCGTCGCCGAGCAAGCCCCTGGCGTGCGGCTGCGCTTCATGCACAAACCCGACAAAGACAGCGCGTCACTGCGCGACGGGACGGTCGATCTGGAAACGGGTGTGGTGGGGACAGCCGCCGGCCCGGAGTTGCGTACCCAGGGCTTGTTTCGGGATCGATTTATTGGCGTCGTGCGAATGGGGCATCCTCTGAGTGAAGGCGAGATGACCCCCGCGCGTTATGCGGCAGGCAACCACATCAGCGTCTCTCGGCGGGGGCTCGAAAAGGGACCCATTGATGAAGCCCTTGAGCCCCTGAAACTGGATCGGCACATAGCAACCATCGTCGCAGGCTTCTCCACTGCGCTGGCGCTCGCCCGAGCTACTGACTTCATCGCGAGCGTTCCCGAACGCCACACTGCCAGCCTGCGCGCCGGAATGCACAGCTTTGCACTGCCGTTGTCTCTGCCGGCGTTCACCGTCGCCATGCTCTGGCATCCGCGGCTGGATGCCGACCCTGTGCATCGCTGGTTGCGTGGTTGCCTTCGTGAGGTTTGTGCCGAGTAAAAAATTGTCAGATTTGATCTAATGTTCATTATTGAAACAATGATGTTTCACTCGTGTAACTATTGCATGACTATTCTGGTTCTATAAGTGAGTACTTTTGGTATAAAAATACTTTGAACTTATTAATATGCAGGCGGTAGCTGAAAGGCTTTGTGTAAATGGGAATTAACTACTGATACCATTAATTAGCGAAACGCTATCAATGGTGGCCATTAACTAGTAGTGAGTATAGTTGTAATGCTTGAGTTACTTAGTGTGTATAACCTTTTGAAATATAACTGATTATTTTTTGTGATGAACAGGTTATTTACCCAGTCGCAACGCGGTGAGCAAGGCGGGATCCAATTAAAGTTGATGGCGAAATATTGGCGGTCGATATATCAAAAAATAACTTCATAATAATACTGACGTTTTTCTGATGCGGTGCTAGTGTTTCTAACTCCTCTTAACCGTACTTGTCTGTCTGCAGAGGCTGTGCGTCATGCCGACTCCAACTCCACGGATTGCGATACTGGGTAATAGAGTTCCAAGCTTGAATCTTCCGGAGCTTGAGCACTTCGCCGATATGGGCAGCTTGTTGGCTGCACCCGCCTTTGATGTCCTGCTGCTGGACCTGCCAGCGGTTTATGCCGGGCGGGTGCTTCGAAAGTTGCGCGCCATTCCCCCTTATCGCTACAGCCTCATTTACTGCTGCCGTGATCAGAACGGCTGGTGTGAAGCCTTGGGTGATGGCGCGTGCCCTGTCGATTCCAGCGAAACAAGAGCCCTCTGGGGTGTGTGGCGAGAACGCTACAGGTTGTTCAAACAGGGTTCTGCCCCCGAGCGTTTTGAAAGTCGGGTGCTTTCATGGTTGTGGTTGCGCGACAACGCCCACATCTATGCCCTTCGAGACCCGGAGGTGCCTCAGCATTATCGCTATCCGTTGCTGGACGCCCTGGCTGATAACGAGCAGGTCAACTCGTTTGTGTGGCTCAGTTTGATGGTGCAGCAGGACTGGCTGGAGGAGGGGGTTCTGGTCGATCGCGTTCGCCTGTGTTCGGAGTGTGGCTCGGGCCGGCTCAATTACATTGATGTGTGTGCCGAATGTCAGGCCCTGGACATTTCACGGCAGCCTTCATTGCACTGCTTTACCTGTGGGCATGTGGGGCCACAGGAATCCTTTCTCAAGGACGGGGTGTTGTTGTGCCCCAACTGCTTGAACCGGTTGCGCCATATCGGCACTGATTACGACCGCCCGATGGAGAACTATCGCTGTCGGTCATGTCAGGCGTTTTTTGTCGATGCCGACGTGCAGGCGCGCTGCCTGGATTGCGGCCTGTCACACACGCCTGACAAGTTGCGAGTACGCGAGGTCAGAGATTTTCGCCTGGCCGAGGCCGGCCGTTTCCGCTGCCGCCAGGAGTTCAGCGATCAAAAGGTCCATCACTTCGGTCGACTCAATCTGTTAGGCGGCAAGGATTTCTATGACCTGCTGACCTGGCAGATGCAGGTCGTACGCCGCTACCAGTCGCCTGCCTTCTCACTGCTCGGTCTGCGCTTCGTCAACCTGGCCGGTACGTTGACTCGCCTGGGTGAACACCACGGCCATGCCTTCATCGATAGCGTGGCTGATCGATTGAAGGAAACCGTCAGGGATACAGACCGCTGCTCTCGAAGTACCGAAGAGTACTTCTGGATCATGCTTCCCCATACCGATGGCGACGGCCTGGAAACCGTCAAACAACGCTTGAGCCGGGTCGCCGAGTTGTTTTCAGCACCGGAGGTCAGCGACATTTCCTTGCGTGTCGTCAGCATCACGGCGCCTCAGGATCTGCTCGAACAGGAAGATGGCGAATTACTACTGGCCCGTCTGGCCAGTGAGTTGGCGTGACCGTCATGAGCCCTTTCCTGGAGCAACTCCTCAGCGCACTCAGCTCGCTGATGGGGCCGGATGGTTTGAGCCGGGTGTTTTTCATGCTGTTCCCTTTGTTTCTGATCTTTGAATTGCCCCTGATGATCATGGTGATGCTGGGTGTTTTGCGCTGGTTCGCACGTCGGCGCACCCGTATACCGAGGATCAGTCTCTATCGGCCCAAGGTCTCTTGCATCATTACCTGCTACAGCGAAGGAATGGACGTTCAGACCACGCTGTTAAGCCTGTGCGAGCAAACGTACCCCGGCCACATCGAGATGATTCCGGTGGTGGACGGGGCCACGGTGAACCAGCCGACGCTCAGCGCCGTTCGCAGTTTCAACGTGGATCCGCAGTTGTACCCCAGACGCCATTTGCGCCCGATTGCCAAATGGCAGAGGGGCGGGCGGGTGTCGTCACTGAATGCCGGCCTGTCGCTTGCCAGCGGTGAAATCGTGATGGCGCTCGACGGTGATACGTCCTTCGACAACAACATGGTCAGCTCCATCGTGCGCCACTTCGAGGACCCGTCGGTGCCTGCGGTCGCCGGTAGCCTGCGAGTGCGCAATGTCTGGGCTTCCTGGGTGACCGCAATGCAGGCGCTGGAATACCTGTTGTCCATCCACATGTCGAAAATCGGTCTGGCCGAATGGAACCTGGTCAATAACGTCTCGGGGGCCTTCGGGGCATTTCGCCGCAGCTTTCTGGTGAAGATCGGTGGCTGGAACACGCACACCGCGGAGGATCTGGACCTGACGTTGCGCATCAAGAGTTACTTCAAGCGACACGACTTGAGGATTCCCTTCGAGCCGGAAGCGATTGGACACACTGATGCACCGTCGACGCTCAGTCAGTTTCTGATGCAGCGCTTGCGCTGGGATGGCGACCTGTTTTTTCTGTACATCAGAAAGCACAACCAGAACATAAGCCCCAACTTGTTGGGCTGGCCGACCTTTCTGATGATCCTGCTCAGCGGCTTCTTTTTTCAGCTGGTGCTGCCGTTCCTCATCTTCAGCTACACCCTGCTGGCGTTATTTGTTCTGCCGGGCAAGACGCTGTTGTTTCTGTTTGTACTGATCTATGCGCTGTACCTGACGATCACCGCGATGTTGTTCGGCGCCATGTTGTTGATGGTGTCCGACCGGCCTGCAAAGGACGTGGTCCTGGGGTTGTTGGTGCCTTTCTTTCCGCTGTTCATGCTTCTCCTGCGGTGCTGGAGCGCAGTGGCCATGCTCAACGAGATCTTTCGCCGGGGCCACGAAGAAAGCTCTATGGCACCGTGGTGGGTGCTTAAACGAGCCACGAGGTTTTGATTATGCGATCGATACTTCTGCTGCTGACGCTGTCGTTGCCCCCCACGATACTGGCCGCACAACCACTACCGGCTCAGGCGGTGGGGGCGCCGTCGAGCCAATGGTCCCAGGCCAGTTATGTCTGGGACAGCGAAGCGTTGCTCGATCCCGATCAACGTAAAGCGGAGCTCGAGCAACTGCGTAAAGCCGGGATGGACAAGATCTACCTAGGCCTCAAGTCCTCCCAGTTGAAAGACCTTGCCACGACGCGCCAACGGCTGGGGCAATTGCTGCAGGACGCGGCCGGCAAGGGGGTGCAAGTCAGCCTGTTGCTCGGTGATCCGGCCTGGATCGAGCCGCAGGACCGCCATCAGCTCACCGACTTACTGGCGAAGCTGAAGGGGCTTTCATTCACCAGCCTGCACCTGGACCTGGAACTCGAACAACTGGGCGTGCCGGTCCCGGATCAGCGCTTGAAGGACTTGCTCGATACCTTGCGCGCAGCCTCCGCAGCCAGCCCATGGCCGGTAGAAATCTCCAGCCACCATCGCTGGTTCGCTGAGGCAAAACCCGGAAAAACCTGTCTGCCGTGCGCGCTTCCCGAGGCGGGCGTGCGTCAAGTCAGCCTGATGATCTACACCCGTAACCCGAAAAACAGCGCACGAATGGCAGAACAGATCGCCCAACGTTGGCCCGATCTGCAGTTCCGCCTGGCGCAAAGCACGGAGCCGCAACTGGATGCCACAGAATCCTGGGCCGGCGCGACGACTGAGCAGTTGCAGCACCAGACCAGTGTCTGGCGCGAACAGCTGCAACCACGGGGAATTGCCGGCATTGACTGGCAAGCCTGGCGAGACTTTCCAAAACGGTGAGCCGTCATGAAAATTCGATTCGATAGTCGCAAAGAACTGAGCCCGACCCAGGAGCACGGTTTGAGTGTTCTCTATGCGCCGGGCAAACGCATGGCGTTTCGCATGCGTTGGTATTTGATCCTGTTCCTGGTCGCGAGCCCCCTGATCTGGCTGGGAGGGAAACTGGCGTACGGGGTGATGATGATCGACGCACCGGCGCAGTTGCGCCTGCCGATTCTTGAGGTGCGCGCACGGGAGGCCGGTCGGGTCGATCAACTGTTTGTCATGGCCGGTGAACAGGTCCAGATCGATCAGCCGTTGGTCAGTCTCGACAATCCCGAATGGCGTGCGCGGCTAATGCAGCTCGCCGCGATGCCGACCAAAGCGGTGCCCACCACCAACACCAAACTGGACACGAGGGAGCGTCAGTTGCTCAGGACCCGAGTGAGCAGGACGGAGGAGCGCGTGCAGGTGCTTGAGGACCTGGTTTTATCAGGCGCCGTCTCTCGTGGAGAAGTGCTGGCCGCCCAGTCTGAACTCGACGCTTTCAAAGCGGACCTGTTGGCGTTCGAGCGCCGCGAGCAATTGGCTCGTCAGTCACCGTTGAGCGTTCAACGCGAGATTATTCAACAGAACGTCGAGCAACAGTGGTTGAAAACGCGCCTCGCCGCATTGTCGATCAAGGCTACGCAGAGCGGTCGGGTGGCGGAGGTGTTGGTCACGCCCGGCGAAAACGTCGGTGCGGGTACGTTGTTGATGCGCCTTGAGCGGCTGGAAGAGCCTCTGCTGTGGATTTATCTGGAACCGCTGAACATCAGCTACGCCGCGATTGGCCAGCCGCTGCGCGTTCGCATGCCCGATGGCGAGTGGCTGGCGGCCCATGTTGTCCAGGCCGTCGACAGCGCCGGTCGCACGCCGACGGTGTTGCGTGGGCCATTCGCTGCCAGCGAAATGGGCTTGCAGGTCGCCGCCCGGTTTGATCGTCCTCTGTCGCCGCGCTGGAGAATCGATCAACTGCCGTTGAATGTGCGCTTTCCCACCGACTGGGAACAAATGCTCAGTAACAGCCGTGAATTCATCGAGCAAATAGGCGACTTCATTGCAATGGATCGAACACCCACCACTGCACCGGGGAGTAAATAAATCATGACTGCTGAACGAATTCTTGTGACGGGCGGTGCCGGTTTTATCGGTTCGCACCTGGTCGAAGCACTGCTTGAAAGTGGTTATAGCGTTCGGGTTCTGGACGATCTTTCCAGTGGGAAATTGTCGAACTTGCCGATTGATCGCTGCCATTTGACCCTGGTGGTGGGGGATGTCGCCGACGCGCCGACGGTGGATCGGGCGATGAAAGACTGCAGCGCGGTGGTGCATCTGGCGGCGGTGGCCTCGGTGCAGGCGTCGGTCGATGACCCGGTCGCGACTCACCAAAGCAATTTCGTCGGCACTCTGAATATCTGCGAAGCCATGCGCCAGGCCGGCGTAAGACGGGTGGTTTATGCGTCCAGTGCGGCGATCTATGGCAACAATGGCGAGGGCATGGCGATTACCGAGGACACACCCAAGAATCCGCTGACGCCGTATGCCGCCGACAAACTGGCCAGCGAACATTTTCTCGATTTCTACCGACGCCAGCATGGTCTTGAACCGGTCATTCTGCGGTTTTTCAATATTTACGGACCCCGTCAGGACCCTTCATCGCCTTACTCCGGCGTCATCAGCATTTTCAGCGAGAGGGCGCAAAAAAAACTCCCCATCACGGTTTACGGTGATGGGGAGCAAACAAGGGACTTTGTATATGTAAATGACCTGGTAAAGGTCCTGGTACAGGCGGTCGGAGAGTCAGAGCCGATTATCGAGCCGGTCAATGTCGGGTTTAACCGATCCACCAGCGTTAACGAACTCGTGGCGACATTAAGTGAACTCCTGGGACGACCCGTGACGTTGAACCACGACGCGCCGCGTTCTGGTGATATCAAACATTCACGCGCCGATAACAGTCGCCTGCTTGAGCGTTTTTCCTTGAACTCACCGACCTGTTTTACCGAGGGGCTGGGGCAACTGCTCAGAAGTATTGATTCCGGGGGGCGGTAGCGGCGAGCTCAGTCGCCAGCAGGTGCTCCTCCAGCACATCGCTCAGGAACCGGAACTGATCATTGAGCCCGATTACTTCATTGTTGAAGTGATTGGCGGCGGACGGCATCAACAACGCCTCGAAGTTTTTGTCGAACACCAGTTCGAACGTTTTGCGCGAAACGAATGACTGGGAATAGTAGTTGTTGCCGAACACCGCAAAGCTCACGGCCAGGGTCACGGAGTGAATCATGACGTGCGCTCCTCGGACAGGACGTACCAGGAAAAAACGCTCAGTGTGACGGCCGTCAGGGCCAGGCAGGTCAGGAGATGGATAATCATGATTCGCCCCTCCGATGCGGGGTTTTGCGTTGGGTTAGGCTCGATCCTACGCTGACGGTTTTTGAGCGGTAGGCATTCGCGGCGATGGTGAATATCGACATAAGTGATGGTCGGATCATCGCTGACTGTTCCGGTCCCGGGGTGGGCAGCCACCTATACTCAGGCATATAGCCCTTGATCTGATTTCAACCCGAGAGAACCGCGATCTTGAACGTGCGTTCGCTGATCGTCGCCGTTTTGGTGGTGTTGGCGGGATGCGCCACGCCTGTGCGTGCGCCGGTGGAAGTGGTGCCGGTGATTATTTCCCAAAGCACTTGGCAGATGGTCGACCAGGAGATTGTCGCGGCGTCGCAATCGGCCACCGAGCAGACCAAAATCTACGCGCGCGGTGCCATGGATTACTGGCGAACGCGGGTCTATCAACTGACTGAAGAAAACTTCATTCCATGGTTCAGCAGTTACTGGACCCAGGAATGGCTGTCGATGAAGGTCAGCTGGTACACCATCAACGCCAAAGGCGAGCAAGACGCCTCGGCCAAGCGCCTGGCGGCCTATCTGTTGGAGCAATACCAACAGCGCGTGCTGGCGCCGGTCGCGGTGGAAATCGATCCCGACGCGATTCTCGGCCTGGCAACGGCGTTCTACGTGGACATTGTTCAGGAAGAACTGCAGAAAATCTCCCAGCGTCACGGCGTGCCGATGGCTCAGCTCAACGGGCGTATCCAGAAAATCCCCGCCATCGCCCTCGGGCCACCGCCTGCCCGCGATGCTTCGCTTTACCAGGTCGTGCACACCCAACCGTTGAACACACTGCCGGCCTATGCGGCGTTGATCGAGAAGATCCACAAGGCGGGCGGCGACAGGGGCGTGGGTTCGACAGACACCGCCATGGCGCCGGTGGCCAAGCGTGCCAGTAAACGGATTGAAGCCGAAATGGTCCCGCGAGGTGCGGCCAGTGCGGTGGCCGCTGCGGCGGGCAAATTGGCCGGGGGCTTGATTTCCGTGGGTGTGGCGGGGATTCGCGCGATTATCCAGGCCAATGATCGGCCTGACAGCGAGGCACTGATTCGCAGCAGTCTGGGTAACACGTTCGACAAGGCCTGGCTGAAGCTGGTGCAAAACCCGACCACCGGCGTGATGGCCGGTACGTTGTACATGGCGGCGCAGATCGAGGGCAATCTGGCGGGGAGCGCCGAAGTACCGTCGGTCAGTTCGGGCAGCGGATCTGTCGATTGGGGGCCGACGGAATCGACTAACCAGCAGATCACCCCATAACCCAAGGAGAACGACCATGTCCTACGTTGATGGCTTTATCGCTGCCGTACCCACCGCCAACCGCGAAAAATTCAAGAAGCACGCCGAAACCGCCGCTGTCATTTTCAAGGAAGGCGGCGCCCTCAGCGTCGCCGAATGCTGGGGCGACGACGTCCCTGATGGCAAAGTGACCTCGTTTCCGATGGCAGTAAAACTCAAGGAAGACGAAACCGTGGTGTTTTCCTGGATCATCTGGCCCGACAAGGCCACCCGCGATGCAGGCATGGAAAAACTCATGAACGATCCGCGCATGCAACCAGACGTCAACCCGATGCCGTTCGATGGCCAGCGGTTGATCTTTGGTGGGTTCGAAATGATCGTAAAAGCCTGAAAAACCATCGGCAGGATCACTCCGGTGTCGGGGTGATCCTGCAACTCTTGCGATTACGGATTTCACTGTCCGTCGGCCGCTCTTTGATGAACTCGAAGCGCGGCTCACCTTCGTTGTAATGAACCAGCCAGCCCCATTCCAGCTCGGACTCATCCTGACCGGGTTTCGGTGGCACAGCCCACCACGGTTCCTTGCTGATGATCTCGCGCATGGCCCCCTCCAGTTGAATCGTTTGCATGAACTATAACTTGGATGTCAGGAGGTGCCAGATATGAGCGACGAATCCCATGAGCCGTTAAAACGGCTGTTTTTTGCCCTGAACTGCACGCCCGAGCAACGTCGGGCCATTGCCCAATGGCGCAGCGCACTTGAGCTCAGGAGCGGACGCCCGGTGCCGGTGGAAAACTTTCATCTGACGCTGATGTTTTTGGGCGCTGTCGAGGTGGCGAAAATCGCCGATATCTGCACGGCCGCCGCCAATATTCGAACGCCGGGTGTGCCTTTGAAGGTTGCGCTTGATCGGCTGGATGTCTGGCGCAGGGCAGGGGTGTTGGTGCTCGCTCCGGAGCAGGCATCACCGGAGTTGCTGCGGCTGGTGTATGCGCTTGAGCAGGCCATGCTGCCGTTCGGGTTTGAGGATTCGCCGAAGGAGTTTCGGCCGCATCTGACGCTGATGCGTGATTACCGAGTGCCGGTGCCCGAGTCCGCGACGCCGCCCGAGTTCTATCTGCGGGCCGATCACTTCACCCTGTTCGAATCCCATAAGGGCCGCTACCGAGCGCTGGCCGAATGGCCGCTCGTCCCATCATAAAAAAAAGGCGCCCGAGGAGGGCGCCCAAATTCACCTTAACCGAGGAAGCCAGGTGAGGCCGTTCTACAGATAGGAGTGCAGCGGTGGTAAGGCGCTGCGTGAACGGAAATCTTTGATATTGATGTTGGATGTTATGCCCTCATCGCGAGCAAGCTCGGCTCCTACAGGATCAGCGTCGCTCACCATTTTGTGTTCCACCACAGACCCCTGTAGGAGCCGAGCTTGCTCGCGATGGCGGCCTTGAGTGAATTATTTTCCGAGCTTCACCCGCGTCCAGCCCCGGGTCATCACCCGCTGAACGCCAATCGGCATATCCGGAATGGCATATAACGTCGCCATTACAGCCTGCGACGGATACGAGCCCGGATCATCCCGAATCGCTTCATCCACCAAAGGCGTAGCCGCCGCGTTGGCGTTGCTGTAGCCGATGTTGTTGGTGATCTCGGCGATGATGTCCGGGCGCATCAGGAAGTTCATGAACAGGTAGGCGTTCTCCACGTTCGCCGCGTCCCGAGGAATCGCGACCATGTCGTAGAAACTGCCCGCGCCTTCCTTGGGAATGCTGTAATCGACTTTCACCTTATCGCCAGCTTCTTGGGCGCGCGCCTTGGCTTGCAGCACGTCACCCGAGTAACCGACCGCCACGCAGATGTTGCCGTTGGCCAGGTCGGAGATGTATTTCGACGAATGGAAGTACGCCACCGACGGGCGAATCTTCATGAACAGCGCTTCAGCTTCAGCAATCTGATCCTTGTTCTGCGAGTTCACCGGATAGCCCAGATAGTGCAGGGCGGCCGGGAGCATCTCGGTTGGCGAATCAAGGAAACTGATGCCGCACGCTTTCAGCTTCGCGGCGTTTTCCGGTTTGAACAGCAGGTCCCAGGAGTTGGTCGGCGCGTTGCTGCCGAGCACTTCCTTGACCTTCTCCGGGTTGAAGCCGATGCCGATCGAGCCCCACATGTACGGGAAGGCGTGGCCGTTATCCGGGTCGCTGGCGGCAGCATTTTTCAGCAGGACCGGGTTGAGGTTCTTCCAGTTCGGCAGCTTCGACTTGTCCAGTTCCTGATAGACGCCGGCCTTGATCTGCTTGGCCAGGAAACTGTTGGACGGCACGACGATGTCGTAGCCGGATTTGCCGGCAAGCAGCCGGGCCTCAAGGGTTTCATTGCTGTCGAACACATCGTAGGTCACGCGGATGCCGGTCTCGTCTTCGAACTTCTTGACGGTGTCCGGGGCGATGTAATCCGACCAGTTGTAGACGCGCAGTACCTTGTCATTGGCCTGGGCGCCGGTGGCAATCGCGCCCAATAAGGACAGTGTCAGCAGAGTCCTGCCAAACATTTTCATCGGTACAACTCCATTTCTCTTTTATTCAGATACGCAAAACAATTGCAGTCTTGGCGCACCCCTTGTAGCAGCTGGCGAAGCCTGCGTTCGGCTGCGAAGCAGTCGTGAATTCAGACACTGCGGTTCTTTCAGGAAGATTGAATTCGCAGGTTTTACGACTGCTTCGCAGCCGAACGCAGGCTTCGCCAGCTGCTACAAAGTGTGCGTCCTGCAGGCTCTTAAGCCGTTGCTCCAGCCATTTGCTTTTTAGGTTGCTGCCAGGATTCGCTGGCGGTCTGGTCCATCGCTTCCTGGATCGCACGTTTGCGGGTCGCTTCGGCGCGGCGGCTGAAGTACCAGACCATGAAGGTCACGATCGATACAGCGAGCAGAATCAAGCTCGCCACGGCATTGATCTCAGGCTTCACGCCCAGACGCACCGCCGAAAACACTTCCATCGGCAGGGTCGTGGAGCCCGGGCCGGACACGAAACTCGCCAGCACCAGGTCATCCAGCGACAGGGCAAACGACATCATGCCGCCGGCCGCCAGGGACGGCGCGATCATCGGAATGGTGATCAGGAAAAATACCTTGAACGGCTTCGCCCCGAGGTCCATGGCCGCTTCTTCGATGGACAGATCCAGCTCACGCAAACGCGCCGAAACCACCACCGCCACATACGCCGCACAGAAGGTGGTGTGGGCGATCCAGATGGTGACGATGCCCCGTTCCTGCGGCCAGCCGATCAACTGCGCCATGGCCACGAACAGCAGCAACAGCGACAGACCGGTGATCACTTCCGGCATCACCAACGGCGCCGTCACCAAACCACCGAACAATGTGCGGCCCTTGAAGCGCGTGACGCGAGTCAGCACAAACGCCGCCAACGTCCCCAGTGCCACCGCAGCAATCGCGGTGTAGCAGGCGATTTCCAGCGAGCGCACCACCGAACCCATCAGTTGCGAGTTATCGAGCAGGCCGGCGTACCACTTGAACGACCAGCCGCCCCATACGGTTACCAGTTTGGAGGCGTTGAACGAGTAGATCACCAGAATCAACATCGGCAGGTAGATAAACGACAAGCCGAAAATCAGCATGAACTTTGAAAATCCGAAGCGTTTCATCCCCGTGCCTCCATCTCTTTGGCCTGGCTGCGGTTGAACAGCAGAATCGGCACAATCAGGATCAACAGCATCACCACCGCCAGGGCAGACGCCACCGGCCAGTCGCGGTTATTGAAGAACTCTTGCCACAGCACACGACCGATCATCAGAGTCTCCGGGCCGCCCAGCAGTTCTGGAATCACGAACTCACCGACCACCGGAATGAACACCAGCATGCAGCCGGCGATGATCCCGTTCTTGGCCAGCGGCACGGTGATTTTCCAGAAGTTGTTGAAGTTGCTCGAACCCAGGTCCGAAGCGGCTTCCAGCAGGCTTTGATCGTGCTTGACCAGGTTGGCGTACAGCGGCAACACCATGAACGGCAGATACGCATACACCACGCCGATATACACGGCGGTGTTGGTGTTGAGGATCTCGATCGGGTGGTCGGTCAGCCCGGTCCACATCAGGAACCCGTTGAGCAAACCGTTGTTGCTGAGGATGCCCATCCACGCGTAAACGCGGATCAGGATCGCGGTCCAGGTCGGCATCATGATCAGCAACAGCAGAACGTTTTGCGTTTCCTTGCTCGCCTTGGTGATTGCGTAGGCCATCGGGAAACCGATCACCAGGCACATCAGCGTGCTTAAAAACGCGACCTTCAACGAGCCGAAGTAGGCCGAGATGTATAACTCATCTTCGGTCAGCAGCGAGTAGTTGCCGATGTTCAGCAGCAGCTGAAATTTCTGCTCGGCGAAGGTGTAGATCTCTGAGTAAGGAGGAATGGCCAGGGCCGCTTCCGAGAAGCTGATCTTCATCACCAGGAAAAACGGCAGCATGAAGAACAGGAACAGCCACAGGAAAGGAATCCCGATGACGAGCTTTCGACCACTCGGCATCAGCCGCATAAACCGCTGATTGAGTGTTTTCATGAGCGCAGTACCACGCCGCTGTCGTCTTCCCACCACACGTAGACCTTGTCGTCCCAGGTCGGACGCGCGCCACGGCGTTCGGCGTTGGCCATGAACGACTGCACCACCTTGCCGCCAGGCAGCTCCACGTAAAACACTGAGTGACCGCCGAGGTAGGCAATGTCATGCACCTTGCCGCTGGACCAGTTGTAACGGGTATCGGGTTGGGTGGTGCTGACCAGCAGTTTTTCCGGGCGGATGGCGTAGGTGATCGACTTGTCCTGCACCGAGGTGCTGACGCCGTGACCGACGTAAATCTTCTGCTCCAGGTCCGGGCTGTGAATGATCGCGTGACCTTCCAGATCCTCGACCACGGTACCGTCGAAGGCGTTCACGTTGCCGATGAATTCGCAGACCATGCGGCTGACCGGCGCTTCATAAATGTCCACCGGGCTGCCGATCTGCGCGATCCAGCCGAGGTGCATGATCGCGATGCGTTGGGCCATGGTCATGGCCTCTTCCTGATCGTGAGTCACCATCACGCAGGTCACGCCGACCCGCTCGATGATCTCCACCAACTCCAGTTGCATCTGCGAACGCAGCTTTTTATCCAGCGCGCCCATCGGTTCGTCGAGCAGCAACAGCTTCGGACGCTTGGCCAGGGAGCGAGCCAAGGCCACACGCTGACGTTGACCGCCGGACAACTGATGGGGTTTGCGCTTGGCGTACTGGGTCATGTGCACCAGTCGCAGCATCTCTTCAACGCGGGCGTCGATTTCGCTGGCGGACAGACGATCCTGCTTCAGGCCGAAGGCGATGTTCTGCGCCACCGTCATGTGCGGGAACAGCGCGTAGGACTGGAACATCATGTTGATCGGCCGTTCGTACGGCGGCATGTCGGTGATGTCGACACCGTCGAGTAGAATCCGCCCTTCGGTCGGGCGCTCGAAGCCTGCGAGCATGCGCAGCAGGGTCGATTTACCGGAGCCGGAACCGCCGAGCAGGGCGAAGATTTCCCCTTGATGGATCTCAAGCGAGACATCGTCCACCGCGGTGGTTTCGTCGAATTTCTTGGTGACGCGGTCGACTTTCACCAGCACCTTTTTCGGTGACTGGTGACCTTCAAGAGCCTTCCTGTAGATGCTGGAGGCGTTTGCCATGTGAAACTCCCAACAGGTTTCAGTCGTCGGGCCAACGCGGCCTGACTTAATAGTTGATTGCAAGCCCGAGCCGGGTACGGTCCCTGTAGGAGCCGAGCTTGCTCGCGATGAGGCCCTGACAACCGACATCAATGTTGAATGTTCGGCCGCCATCGCGAGCAAGCTCGGCTCCTACAGGTTTATCCGTACTGGCCGGGCTTATTCGGCGCCGCCGTCCTGGCTGCCTGGGTCGTACTTGTTGTTATTGCAGTGTGTTGTTTTCGCGAGTCACGGATGCGCAAAGGCGCATCCGCCAGCCTCACGGGGGCAGTAAATTGATTAATCGTGTTTGAAGTCAGCGCTTGTTACGTAGCGCGGCCCGTCGCCGGCATGCATCACCGAACGCCTGGAAAATACTCAAGTAGGGCGGATTCGAAAGCACCTGCCATTCCGGGTGCCACTGCACACCGACGGCAAAGGTCGGGCTGTGTTCAATCGAAATCGCCTCGATCAAACCGTCCGGCGCAATCGCTTCGGCACGCAGGCCGGGCGCCAGTCGGTCGATGCCCTGGCTGTGAATCGAATTGACCTGGAACACCTGCGGCAAATCCAGCGCCTCGAACACGCCGCCCGGTTGCACGTTGACCGCATGCGCCGGTGCGTATTGCACCGCCAAATCCGGATGATTCGCTTCCCGGTGATCCAGCATGCCCGGGAGTTCGTGGACCTTCTGATGCAGGCTGCCCCCGAACGCCACGTTCATTTCCTGAAAGCCCCGGCAGATGCCGAGTACCGGAACGCCCGCCGCAATGGCCGCACGCAATAAGGGAAGGGTGGTGGCGTCCCGTTGCGGATCGTGATCCGTGCCGGGGGCGCTGTCGGGGCCTTGATAGTGGAAGGGTTCCACGTTCGAGGGCGAACCGGTCAGCAGCAGACCGTCGAGCTGCGCGAGCAGGTCATCGATTTCGGTCAGATCGCCTAAGGAAGGAATGACGACCGGCAGCCCCAAAGCCGCGACGCTGACAGCACGCAAGTACTTGTCGCCGCTGACATGGTAGGGGTGCAGGCCAATCTGTTTGACGCACGCAGTAACACCGATCAATGGCTTGAATGCCATTTTTATCACCTCGAAGTTTCACACTTGAACGAGCTTTTCTGGAGCTTAGCCTTGTTGATTTTAATTAACAACTCTCATGTAAAAAATTCTAAACGCCGCACGTCTGATCTTCAGGGTTTACGCGGTTCGAAAGACTGATCTGGCACTCTCGTGCCCAAGAAAGGCCCGAAAATAAAGGTTGAGAGGCCAAGTGTTCGCTATTGACTTCACTTTGCCGTTCGGGTTGACTGGGCTCGCAACAAGGTAGTGAACATAATAATTAACAGCTAATAGGTGCATCATGTCGGTCCCTCTGCGTACCGTTCAACTCAACGAAGCAAACGCATTCCTTAAGAAATATCCTGAGGTTTTGTACGTCGACCTTCTGATTGCGGATATGAACGGTGTGGTGCGCGGCAAGCGCATCGAGCGCACCAGTCTTCATAAGGTTTACGAAAAAGGCATTAACCTCCCGGCGTCGCTGTTTGCTCTGGACATCAATGGTTCTACGGTGGAAAGCACCGGCCTGGGTCTGGACATCGGTGACTCAGACCGAATCTGCTTCCCCATCCCTGACACGCTCAGCATCGAGCCCTGGCAGAAGCGCCCGACCGCGCAACTGTTAATGACCATGCACGAACTCGAAGGCCAGCCGTTCTTCGCCGACCCTCGTGAAGTGTTGCGTCAGGTCGTGAGCAAGTTCGATGCAATGGGCCTGACCATTTGCGCCGCGTTCGAACTCGAGTTCTATCTGATCGACCAGGACAACGTGAACGGTCGTCCGCAATCCCCACGTTCGCCGGTGTCCGGCAAGCGTCCGATGTCGACTCAGGTGTATTTGATCGACGACCTGGACGAATACGTCGATTGCCTGCAAGACATCCTCGAAGGCGCGAAAGAGCAGGGCATCCCTGCCGACGCCATCGTCAAGGAAAGCGCCCCGGCGCAGTTCGAAGTGAACCTGCATCACGTCAACGACCCGATCAAGGCCTGCGACTACGCGGTGTTGCTCAAGCGTCTGGTGAAGAACATCGCCTACGACCACGAGATGGACACCACGTTTATGGCCAAGCCGTATCCGGGCCAGGCGGGCAACGGTTTGCACGTGCACATTTCGATTCTCGACAAAGAAGGCAACAACATCTTTGCCAGCGAGGATCCCGAGCAGAACGCCGCACTGCGTCACGCGATCGGCGGTGTGCTCGAGACCCTGCCGGCGCAGATGGCGTTTCTCTGCCCGAACGTCAACTCGTACCGTCGTTTCGGCGCGCAGTTCTACGTGCCGAACTCGCCGAGCTGGGGCATCGACAACCGTACCGTCGCGGTGCGTGTGCCGACCGGTTCGCCGGACTCGGTGCGCATCGAACACCGCGTGGCGGGCGCCGATGCCAACCCGTACTTGCTGATGGCGTCGGTACTGGCCGGTATTCACCACGGCCTGACCAACGAAATCGAGCCGGGCGCACCGGTTGAAGGCAACAGCTACGAGCAGAACGAGCAGAGCCTGCCGAACAACCTGCGCGATGCACTGCGCGAGCTGGACGACAGCGAAGTCATGGCCCGTTACATCGACCCGATGTACATCGACGTGTTCGTGGCGTGCAAGGAAAGCGAGCTGGCCGAGTTCGAGAACTCCATCTCGGACCTTGAGTACAACTGGTACTTGCACACCGTTTGATGGGCCTTCGTGGGCTATGTGTCGGACACGGAAAATGTGTACGCCACATCTCCCTGTAGGAGCTGAGCTTGCTCGCGAAGACGGCGGCACATTCAACATTGATGTCGCCTGATATGCCGCTATCGCAAGCAAGCTCGGCTCCTACAGGTTCTCCGACAACTACTTATTCCTCTGCGTCGAGTCACAACCATGACAAACACTCGCAGCGACTGGGAACAACGCTTCCAGTCCCTAACCATCGAAGGCCGCGCATTCATCGACGGCCAATACTGCCCGGCACTCAGCGGCGACACCTTTGAATGCATGAGCCCGGTCGACGGCCGCTTCCTGACCAACGTCGCCAGCACCGACGAAGCCGACGCCAATGCGGCCGTCGCCGTCGCGCGCCGCACCTTCGAATCCGGCATCTGGGCCAAACTCGCCCCTGCAGAACGCAAGCGCATCCTGATTCGCTTCGCCGACCTGATCCTGGCCAACCAGGAAGAACTCGCCCTGCTCGAAACCCTCGACATGGGCAAGCCGATCAACGACTCGATGAGCATCGACATCCCGGCGACCGCCAACGCGATCCGCTGGAGCGCCGAAGCCATCGACAAGATCTACGACGAAGTCGCCGCCACACCCCACGATCAACTCGGCCTCATCACCCGCGAACCTGCCGGTGTGGTCGCCGCCATCGTGCCGTGGAACTTCCCGCTGATCATGGCCAGTTGGAAGTTCGCCCCAGCCCTCGCGGCCGGCAACTCGTTCATCCTCAAGCCTTCGGAAAAGTCGCCACTGACCGCCATCCGCATCGCCCAACTGGCGCTGGATGCCGGCATCCCGAAAGGCGTGTTCAACGTCCTGCCGGGCTACGGTCACACCGTCGGCAAGGCGCTGGCGTTGCACATGGATGTCGACGTGCTGGCCTTCACCGGCTCGACCACGATTGCCAAGCAACTGATGATCTACGCCGGGCAAAGCAACATGAAACGCGTATGGCTCGAAGCAGGGGGAAAGAGCCCGAACGTTGTGTTCGCCGACGCGCCGGATCTGCGCGCGGCAGCACAAGCGGCGGCCGGTGCGATTGCCTTCAACCAGGGCGAAGTCTGCACCGCCGGCTCGCGCTTGCTGGTGGAGCGTTCGATTCGCGAGCAGTTCATTCCGCTGCTGGTGGAAGCGCTGCAAGCCTGGAAGCCGGGGCACGCACTCGATCCGGAAACCACCGTCGGCGCAGTCGTCGATCAGCGTCAACTGGACAACGTGCTGCGCTACATCCAGATCGGCAAAGACCAGGGCGCGCATCTGATCGCCGGCGGCAGCCGCACCCTCGAAGCCACCGGTGGCCTGTACGTGGAACCGGCGATTTTCGACGGCGTGACCAACGCCATGACCATCGCCCGGGAAGAAATCTTCGGCCCGGTGCTGTCGCTGATCACGTTCGACACCGAGGAAGAAGCGCTGGCGATTGCCAACGACAGCATCTTCGGCCTGGCCGCAGGCGTCTGGACCAGCAACCTCTGCAAGGCCCACACCTTCGCGCGTGGCTTGCGCGCCGGCAGCGTCTGGGTCAACCAGTACGACGGCGGCGACATGACCGCGCCGTTCGGCGGGTACAAGCAGTCGGGTAACGGTCGGGACAAATCGCTGCACGCGTTCGACAAATACACCGAACTCAAAGCGACCTGGATCAAGCTCTAACACCTCTACAACGGCGGTCGCCGGCAGGTGCCAGCGGCCATCGGAGAAACCTATGAAACAAGACTCTGTTAAACAAAAGCATGTAAACAGCTACTACGCCGCCACCCGCAACTTCACCGGCGACTTCCCGGTGCTGGAACAAGCGGTGGACTGCGACGTCTGCGTGATCGGCGCCGGCTACACCGGTTTGTCCTCGGCCCTGTTCCTCGCCGAAGCGGGCTACAGCGTGACCGTGCTCGAAGCCGCCAAAGTCGGTTTCGGCGCCAGCGGTCGCAACGGCGGTCAGTTGGTCAACTCCTACAGCCGTGACGTCGATGTCATCGAAGAACGCTACGGCGACAAAACTGCCGAAGTCCTCGGCAGCATGATTTTCGAAGGCGCTGACATCATCCGTCAGCGCATACAACACTACGACATCCAGTGCGACTACCGCCCGGGCGGCATCTTCGCCGCGCTGAACAAAAAGCAGCTCAAAGGCCTGGCCGAGCAGAAAAGCAGCTGGGAACGCTACGGCAACAAAAACCTGAAAATGCTCGACGCGGCGGACATCAAGCGCGAAGTGGGTTGCGACAACTACGTCGGCGGCCTGCTGGACATGCAGGGCGGCCACATCCACCCGCTGAACCTGGCCCTCGGCGAAGCCTCGGCCATCATCGGCCTGGGCGGCAAAATCTACGAACAATCGGCCGCAGTGGAAATCACCTACGGCGAACCGATCACCGTGCGCACCGCCAAAGGCGTGGTCCGCGCCAAGTACCTGCTGATCGCCGGCAACGCCTATTTGCCGCAAGACCTCGACAACCGCGTCACGCGCAAAAGCATGCCCTGCGGTTCGCAAATCGTCGTCACCGAACCGTTGTCCGAGAAGGTTGCGCGCAGTCTGATCAAAAACAACTACTGCGTCGAAGACTGCAATTACCTGCTCGACTACTACCGCCTCACCGCCGACAACCGCCTGCTGTACGGCGGCGGCGTGGTCTACGGCGCCCGCGAACCGGACGACATCGAACAACTGATCAAGCCGAAAATCCTCAAGACCTTCCCGCAACTGAAGGACGTGAAAATCGACTACCGCTGGACCGGCAACTTCCTGCTGACCATGTCCCGCATGCCACAATTCGGCCGCATCGAGAAAAACGCCTACTACATGCAAGGCTACAGCGGCCACGGCGTCACCTGCTCGCACCTGGCCGGCAAACTCATCTCGGAAATGATCCGCGGCGATGCCGAACGCTTCGACGCCTTCGCTTCGCTCCCACACATGCCCATGATCGGCGGCCGCACCTTCCAGGCCCCACTCACTGCCATGGGCGCCGCGTACTACGCGCTGCGCGACCGGTTCGGCATCTAAGCGACACAACCCCTGTAGGAGCCGAGCTTGCTCGCGATGACGGCGGCACAGTCAACATTGATGTCGCCTGACACACCGCCATCGCGAGCAAGCTCGGCTCCTACAGGAGATGTATGGCGCACAAAAAATCCGTGACCAACCAGAACCAAACTGTGGGAGCGAGCCTGCTCGCGAAGAGGCCATCCCAATCACCACCATTCGGCGCCATACACAGATTCCAAAAACACCACCGGCCAAATGTGGGAGCGGGCTTGCCCGCGAAGACGGCGGCACTGTCAACATTGATCTTGCCTGACACACCACTACCCCGTAGGAGCCGAGCTTGCTCGCGATGAGGCCATACCAGTCACTATCAATGCCAACCAGTAATCGCACCTACACTTTCCACAGCCAAACCACCCAACTTCAGGTCGAAACAACCTTTTTACCCAACCATTTATCGAACCTGCTGAGCAACACCACCAAACGTGATTTAATACCCGCCTTTCAAATTTCCGGGACAGGGAAGCGGTGTTTTCGCGGCCAAAAGTCGCCCGCCATCCACCCCCATAACCCTTAAGTATTCCTCGCATAAGGCTGTCATGGACACGGGCTCACGACTCAAATTAGTACGCGAAAGCTACAAACTCTCCCAGCGCGAGCTGGCCCGGCGTAGCGGCGTCACCAATGCCACCATCTCCCTGATCGAACAAAATCGCGTCAGTCCCTCCGTCAGCTCCCTCAAAAAACTGCTCGAAGGCATTCCTATGTCTTTGGCGGACTTCTTTACCTTCGACCAACCGCCACGCGAGCATCAATACGTGTTCCGGGCTAATGAACAGCCGGATCTTGGGCGCCATGGGTTGCGGTTGTTGCTGATCGGGGCTTCGGTGCCGAGTCGGCAGATGCGGCTGTTGCGCGAGCAATACGCGCCTGGTGCGAGTTCGGGGGAAGAGCCGATTGTGCACTCGGAAGGGGAGGAGTGTGGGTTGGTTACGCGGGGGACGGTTGAGTTGACGGTTGATGGGCAGATTAGTGTGCTGAATGCTGGGGATGGGTATTACTTTCCGACGACGCTGCCGCATCGGTTTCGGAATATTGGGGCGGATGAGGCGGAGATTATTAGTGCGAATACTCCTGCAAACTTCTGATGGGGGCAGTGATGGGGCCGCTTTCGGCTGTGGATTCAACCGGTCGATGCAACAGATTGGCTAAATCGTTCATGCAGGCGCTGAGCGCTGATCATTGCATGCGCCCATCACCACGGAGATTTCTATTGGGCGATCTGATCTGGTAGGTTACGACGCTCACACGGATTTGACAGGAGGTCATAGTGGCTAAGCCAGCAGCGCGTAAGAGTGATCCATACAGTTGCCCGTTGCCGGGGCACGGTACTAATCCCATTGCGGTAGGCTCTCCCGACGTGTTTTTCGAGGGACTTTCCGCAGCACGGCAAGGCGACACCTGCACGTGCGGCAGTGCGCTTTCATCAGGGCTGTCTTCGACTGTTTTCATCAACGGCAAGAATGCCGCAACCATCGACACTGGTGGTACCCACGGCGGCGTTGTAGTTGGCGGGTCGGGGACGGTGATAATTGGCAGTACCCATGCAGCCTGCGAGTTTGTTCCTCCCTCGTTGTTGGCGGGTTACGCGAGCTGGATCGGCTTCAGAATCCCTGCTGAAGAAAGCTATGAGGGCTTATCGTGCTCCGCACACTTTGAGGACGGCTCATCGCTCCCCGGCGTATTCGATAAGGACAACGCTGTTAGATTTTCGAACCCGTCGGGCACGACGTGCGTGATGCTCAAGTTTGAAGAGCCAGCATCCGCAGAGGCGCCCTCGCTTACCGAGAGCCTATTGAACCAAATTCTAGGATAAGGACCATCCTATGACAGAGCCGTACATTGTCACCGGCAGCTATGTCGTTCAGCGTGAGCACGCCTTGCAAGACTCGCCCCTCGATAGGGCGTTAGAGCTGATGGAGGGCACTGCCCTGAGGTTTTCTCTGGATGCCATCTCTGATGAAAAAGTCAGGGCAAGCTACACCAGGAACATCAATCGCATGTCTCAGCAAACTCGGGATGACGTGAAAGCTGGAAAGATTACTGCGCAAGAAGGTGTGAAGTTCAGTCATGAGATGCGAAACAAAATCATGATGGAACATCGCAAACTCACCTCTGCGCAGGGTTTGGCTATCGTCCAAAGGAAGAAAAAGGAAGGAAAGGGGCTCAAAACGCTCTTAGATATGTACGCTGAAGGCCTATTCCAAAAGGGTTACGACAGCCTTTCAGAAGTAGAAAAAAATAAGGTCCACTACACCATTCTGGAATCCTCGGGCCGTGATAATGCCAAATTCACGACCGGCACCAAAAAAATGCTGATCATGGGCAAGCTCGGCGTTCTGGTGACCGCCGCTCTGGCGACCTATCAAATATTGGATGCTGAAAACAAACCCAAAGAAGCGGCGCGCCAAGGCATCATCGTTGGTGCGGGTGCGTTGGGCGGTATCCTCGCGGGGATGGGCGTCAGCACGTTTTGCGGCCCTGCCATGCCCATTTGCGCAATTGCGGTTGTCTTGGCTGGGACAGTCGCCGGTGGTGTCGCAGGCGAAGCAGTGGCGAGTTCACTGGATGAAGAGCTGGAGGAATTCACACATTGGGACATCTTCTGACTGAACCACAACTGACAAAGGTCAGAGCCGCACTCTCCGAGCCATTCAACGATTTCCCAGTCGAATATGACTTTGTAGCGAGCAAGGTCAGAGGCGTCGACCCCGACATATTGTACGAAATCCTCTATTCAGAAGTCGCACCGGTGTGTTTCACCAATCTGGTGGCCGCGGTGCCCCCAGTATGGACGGGCTTCGATCCCGACATACTTAGAGAATCGATAGAGGAAAGGCTGGTAGCAAGAGAACGTAATTGGTTTCGCCGGCAGTTCGATAAAGTGCTGGTTCGCTGGCTGAAATACAACTACGCCTACATCTGGAAGGAAATCGCCAGCAGGCTTTGAACCCGAACGCACACTGGACTAGCGACTCGCTGAACATATGATCAAGTAATAAAAAACCCGCATTAATGCGGGTTTTTTTTGGCTGAAATTCGATCACTGGCCTTTGGGGGTATCAAACCCACGCTGCTCAATCACCCGAAACACATCGCTCACATCCTGGATCATAATCCGGGCGATGTTGGTGACGGTGTTGATGTCGTTTTCGGCGTAGTCGGGGAGGCTGGTGCAGGCCATGAGGTTGAGGTACTTGAGGACGGCGCTGAGGCGTTCGCTGACGCAGTTGTGGAGTTCGCGGAGTGGGGCGTCGCTGTCGATGAGGAGGACGGGGTAGTCGGTGGCGAATTGGGACATGGGGGTGAAGCGGCGGGGCGGGTTTTGGGTTGTCATGGTTTTAGTCCTAGAAAGATGAATCACAACCGTCATAACCAATTCACAGTCGGAAATCGGCTGTGTTGTGGCTGGCGGTACTTGGTGTCTTCTTTTTAGGGCTGCGAAACCCTGCCGCTAACTGCTGTCAGCGACGGGGCGAACTATATGCGGCGGCTTTGGTGTCTGTAAACGGGCATGTAGGACGACGGATTGGGTTTTGTAGCAGCTGGCGCAGCCTGCGTTCGGCTGCGTAGCAGTCGCGAGATCAGAAGTCGCGGTGTGTCAGGTTAGCCCTGCACGCTGGATTTACGGCTGCTGCGCAGCCGAACGCAGGCTTCGCCAGCTGCTACAGGGTTTGGGTGTGGTTTAACAGTTCGGCAGGGTTTGGGGCGGCTTCGCCGCCCAGCGGGAGCAAGCTCCCTCGCCACAATGGGTGGTTTCCTACAAGATTTTCGGAGCTGAAATAAAAAGATCACAGGCTGTGGCCGCTCCGCCGATCAGGTAATAGGTGGTCACAAACAACAAAGCCCCGAATCATCGGGGCTTTGTTGTTTGTGATTTCGCAGTTCCAAAATCCTTACCGCACAACATCCAGCTTCATTGTCTGGCCTGCGGTGAGTGCGGGTTGTGATCGGTGTGTTTCGGTCCCGCCAGTGCCCACGCTATCAGCCCGAATAGCGGTACCAACACGATTACCACCATCCATACGAGTTTGTTGCTGGATTTGCCTTCGGCTTTTCGCACTTTGTTGATTGCCCATAACTCGACCAGCACAAGTATTGCGGCGAGTACGATCCAGATGGTTTCGGTTTGCATTGGTCACCCTCCTGATAGTCATTCAGTTAGGTGATTGGGGGTGGGCGGGGTTCATTAAATTTTGGGTTTCTTGCGAGCTTAAGATCAAAA
The DNA here is from genome assembly GCF_900187425.1 of Pseudomonas sp. Irchel s3h14. GTDB lineage: Bacteria > Pseudomonadota > Gammaproteobacteria > Pseudomonadales > Pseudomonadaceae > Aquipseudomonas. Next base: position 62,101 of record NZ_FYDJ01000022.1, on the reverse strand, counting down.
GATCGCAGCCTCGTTTCACTCGACAGCTCCTACAAAAGGGATGGTGATGGCAAGGGAAATGGCTTGCGGGCGATGGCGTTTTTGAGGACGTCTTCGCCGGCAAGCCTGGCTCCTACAGGGATTGTGGTGCGCTTCAGTTATAGGCTGTTGGCGAGTTTTCCGGTTGAGAGGCGGCGCTTGTAGGCGGTGTCGCGGTTGGCTAGCCAGTAGTAGAGCGGGGAGGTGATCAGCAGGCCGACAAGCCAGGACAGGTCTGCGCCGTTGATGTGTTCGGAGATGGGGCCGACGTAAAGCGGCGTGTTCATGAAGGGAATCTGCACCACAATCCCGATCGCATACGCCAACAACGCCTGCGGGTTGTACCGGCCATAGATCCCGCCATCCACCTTGAAGATCGAGCCGATGTCGTACTGACCTTTGTGAATCGCATAGAAGTCGATCAGGTTGATCGCGGTCCACGGCACCAGCACCACGAGCAGCACCAGCACCATGTCGACGAAGTGGCCGATGAAGTTGGCGGAGGCGCCGACGGCGGCGAAGCAGCAGGCGGCGAGGACGATGACCGAGAGGACGGCGCGGCTTTTGGCTGTCGGGATCCAGCGGTAGGCGAAGGTTTGGACCAGGGTGATCAGCGACAGCACGGCGCCGTAGAGGTTGAGGGCGTTGTGGCTGATGACGCTGAGCAGGAACAGCACGAGCATCAGTGGGCCGATGGAGCCGGTGGCGAGTTTGACGGCGTCCATGGTGTCCATGCCGACGGGTGTGGCGAGGACGGCGACGGCGCCGAAGATGAACGAGAGGCTGGAGCCGAGCACGGTGCCCAGGTAAGTGGTCCAGAAGGTTGCGGCCACGGGCACGTTGGCTGGCAGGTAGCGCGAGTAATCGGAGACGTACGGTGCGAAGGCGATTTGCCAGAGCGCGGCGAGGGAGACGGTGGCGAGCCAGCCGGAGATGTTGAAGCTGCCGCGGGTGAGGAAGTCGGCGGTTTGTACGTGGGTGAAGATGTAGCCGAAGCCCAGCACGATGCCGGCGCCGAGCACCCAGGTGCCGATGCGGTTGAGTACGTGGATGAAGCGGTAGCCGATGATGCCAATGATGCCCGAACCGAGGGCGCCGATGACGATGCCGACGGGCACCGGCACGCTGTCGACCACGCCGTGCAGGGATTTGCCGGCGAGGACGATGTTGGAGGCGAAGAAGCCGATGTACATGATGCCGGCGATCAGCACCACCAGCAGCGCGCCGAGCGAGCCGAACTGGGCGCGGCTCTGGATCATTTGCGGAATGCCCATCTGCGGGCCTTGCGCCGAGTGCAGCGCCATCAGCACGCCGCCGACCAGGTGGCCAACGAGGATCGCGACGATGCCCCACACCAGGTTCAGGTGAAACATTTGCACGCCGAGAGCGCCGGTGACGATGGGCAGCGGCGCGATGTTGCCGCCGAACCAGAGGGTGAACAGGTCGCGGGTTTTGCCGTGGCGATCTTCGGGCGGCACGTAGCCGATGGTGTGTTTTTCGATGAGCGGGACGGAGGTTGTTGCTGCGGTAACCATGACGGACTCCAAGGCAAAAGTGAGTACGTGGACGTACTTCGGTGAGCGCTGCACGGGGGCGACGCTTTTCTTGTTGGAGTTGATGATGTGCGGTGGGGAGTGAGAGATAAATTAGTAAGTTTGTGGGTATAGACGCTAAAAAATGTATGTCAGTGGGAACGGTGAAAACCCTGTGGGAGCGGCGGTGCGACGATTCGACTTGCTCGCGAAGGCGGAGTGTCAGTCGACAATGATGTTGTCTGACACTCCGCCTTCGCGAGCAAGTCGAATCGTCGCACCGCCGCTCCCACAGGGGATTTTGGGGGGTTCAAAATCTTTGCTATTCGCTGATTGATTGCAGCATTCGATGGAGCATGGCGTCGCAGCTGTTCAATTGTTCGAGGCTGACGAATTCGTCGGGTTTGTGGCCTTGATCCATGCTGCCGGGGCCGCAGACGACGGTGGGAATGCCTGCGGCGTCGAATAGGCCTCCCTCGGTTCCGAACGCCACGGTGCCGAACTCTCGGGAGCCTGAGAACGCAGCAATCAACTCAGCGGCTTCGCTGTGCGCATCAGTCGCCAAACCGGGATACGCCGACAACTCGCTAAATCGTATCTCGCTCTGTTCACTCACCGCACGCATGCGCGGCAACACTTGTTGTTCGGCATAGGCCTTCAGCTCTTGCGCAACCTCACTCGGATCATGCGAGGGCAGGGCACGGATTTCGAAGTCGAAACGGCAATCGGCGGGGACGATGTTCAAGGCCTTTCCGCCGGAAATCACGCCGGTTTGCACCGTGCTGAACGGCGGATCGAATCGCGCGTCGTGATGCTCCGGCGCTTTGAGCCGATTGCCAATCCGCCCCAGTTCACCGATCAGTTCAGCGGCGTATTCAATCGCATTGACCCCAAGCGGTGCGTACGCCGAATGGCACGCTTCACCGTGAATGTCGCAACGCATCGCCAGTTTGCCTTTATGGCCCAGCACCGGTTTGAGCTCGGTCGGTTCGCCAATGATGCAGAGCATCGGTTTGACCGGGCGCTTTTCCAATTCCGACAGCAACGAACGCACACCGAGGCAGCCGACTTCCTCATCATACGAAAGCGCGATGTGTACCGGCAGCCGCAGCGTGGCGTTCACCAGCGACGGAACCAACGCGAGTACGCAGGCAATGTAGCCTTTCATGTCCGCCGTGCCGCGACCGTACAGCTTGCCGTCGCGCTCGGTGAGCTCGAACGGCGCAACGGTCCACGGCTGGCCGTCGACGGGCACCACATCGGTGTGCCCCGACAGCACGATGCCCGGCCGGTCCGCCGGGCCAATGGTTGCGAACAGATTGGCCTTGCTGCGCTGCTCGTTGTAGACCAGCTCGCAAGGCACGTCGAAGCGTTCGAGGTAGTCGCGGACGAACTCGATGAGGTGCAGGTTTGATTCGCGGCTCGTGGTGTCGAACGCCACCAACGTTTTCAGCAAATCGAGGCTGTTGCTCATCGGTCGTCTCCGGCGACGCCGTAGCCAGGGGACTTGTCGGGGGCCAGGGCGCGGTCGATGTAGTCCTGAACCTGTGGGCGATAGGCGTCCCAGAGTTTCTCCAATTGACCGATTGGATCGTGATCCGCCCAATCCACCCGCAGGTTGATGATCGGCCAGGTCAGCTCGCCGACCACCACCACCGCCGCCGAATGCACTGGCCCGGCTTCGCCGCCTGCTGCGATTGCCGCTTTCATGGCCGCGAGCAGGCGGTCAGTCAGTTGGCCCTCGCCATGCTCGAATGCCTCGACCATCGCTTCGATCACTGAACGGTCTGCGAGCATGTTGCCGGCAGCGACGCATTGATCGCCGGACACGGCGTGGTGGTTGCCGAGGGTTTGCGAACCGCTGAAGTGTGCGGTTTGGCCGAGGTGGTCAATCGCGGTGATCTGGCGGTATTGGCTGTAGCCGTTGCGGGTCAGAACTTTGTCCAGTGCTTCAGCAGGCGTGAGGCCTTGTTCCATGAGGGCAAGGGCTTCCGGGCCAAGGGACGGCAGGGTGATGTTTTGTGTGGAAACGGCGCCGACACCCGGCAGCAGCCAGGGGCAGCGGGCGCCGACGGCGATGCTGGAGGAACTGATCGCAATGCCGAACTGACCGGTTTCGGGGCAACGTGCTGCGATGGAGAAGGTCATGGTTTTGCTCCTTGGTTTGCCTTGGCTGAGGTGGTGTCTGTGCTGGCCTCATCGCGAGCAAGCTCTGCTCCTACGGGATAGTCGTCGCACTGAAGATCCGCTGTAGGAGCAAAGCTTGCTCGCGATGGCCGCGACGCGGTGAACCTGCTTACTCAGGAATCACCGCAATCACATCAATCTCCATCAACCACTGCGGTTGCCCCAGCGCCGAAACCACCAACCCGGTCGAGATCGGAAACACCCCTTTAAGCCACTTGCCCACTTCCTGATACACCGGCTCGCGATACCGCGGATCGATCAGGTAAGTGGTGGTTTTCACGATGTGGCTGAGGTCGCTGCCGGCTTCTTCCAGCAACTGCTTGACGTTGCGCATGGCTTGCTCGGTTTGCGCACGCGGGTCGCCGAGGCCTACCAGGTTGCCTTCGAAATCGGTGCCGACCTGACCGCGAACGTAAACGGTGTTGCCAGCGCGGACCGCTTGGCACAGGTCATTGTCCAGGCTCTGGTTCGGGTAGGTTTCCTTGGTGTTGAACATGCGAATGCGGGTATGGGTTGGCGTGGACATTTGAAGCTCCTAAAGAAAAATGGCTCAAGCGCTGACAGTTGCTTTATGGGCGGCCGGGACGGTTTCAGCCTCGCGCTGCGCGGCATCGTGGTAGTCGAGGTAGGAACGCTGGATGGCGATGTGATCAGCCACATACTTGGCGTCATGCCAAACGCCCCAGATGAACGAAGACCCGCGACGGGACTGCCAAGGCAGGCCGAGGAAATACACGCCAGCTTCGCTCGACACGCCGCGCTGATGCGCCGGCTTGCCGTTGTCGTCGAAGGCATCAACCTTGAGCCAGCTGTAATCCGTGGCAAAACCGGTGGCCCAGATGATCGAGGTCACGCCGGCCTTGGCCAAGTCGAGTTCAAGAATCGGGTTAGTCACGCAGTCCGGATCGGAAAAGGTAATGCGCGCTTCAGGCTCTTCCGGCAGGTCCAGGCCGTTGCGTTCGATGTAGGCATCGGCGGCATTGAGCAGCGCCAGATAGTTTTCGTCGCCGCGAGCCAGGTTGTCGGCAAGGTTCGGTTGAAAAGTCGCTACGCCGCCATTGAACGATTGGGTCAAACCCACCAGCGTCATGCCGCGATGGGCGAGACCACGGAAGTCCACCGTGCGGCCGCCATGCGCACCGCTCACAGCGATGGTGACGTGTTCCCGGCCGGGTTTCATGGCCGCCTGATCCCATTCGCCCAGCACACCCAGCCACCAGCAGAAATCACGGTTGCGATAGGCGCGAGGAGGGCGATCGTGTGCACCCACCGAGAGGTAAACCTTCTTGCCGGCACGCTGCAATTCATCGGCGATTTGCACGCCCGACGAGCCGGCACCGACCACCAGAACCGCGCCTTCGGGCAGTTGCGCCGGGTTGCGATAGTCGGCGGAGTGGATCTGCAGGAATGGCTGATCTTTTGGCGCAATCGGCGGGATAACCGGGCGCTGGAATGGCCCGGTGGCAGCCACCACGCGGTTGGCCTCGATCACGCCTTCAGAGGTTTCAATGGTGAAGCCCGGGCGACCGACATTGCGCTCAACCTTCAGCACGTCCACGCCGGTGCGGATGGGAGCGTTGAATTTCTTGGCGTAGGCTTCGAAGTAGTCGGCAACCCGCTCTTTCGGGGCAAAGTCGTCGGGGCTGAGGTCGTCGAAATCGAGACCGGGAAAACGGTCGTGCCAGGCCGGACCGTTGGCCACCAACGAATCCCAACGGCCGGTGCGCCAGCGCTCGGCGATACGGTTGCGCTCCAGCACCAGGTGCGGTACGCCGAGTTTGCTCAGGTGTTCACTCATGGCCACGCCAGCCTGACCGGCGCCAACAATCAGCGTATCTGTTTTTATTTTTTCAGTGGTCATCTCAATACCCTTCGAAGTTGGATTTAGGTCGGTAACGGCCTGCCATTTCTTGGGGTCAAGACTAGGGATCACCCTGGTATCGGTAAAATATTATTAAGCTGGCATTTGAGTATAAATAACTGATGCAGAGCGTTTGGTTCGATGGCTCTCCCTTTAAACGCTAGGCGCTGGCATCGGCTTCATGCTCGTCGGCGAAGGCCATGAGCACCTCCAGATCGAGTACATCCAGCTTGATCCGGGAAATAAAAGCGGAGAAGGCCAGGTTGGCGGCGAGTAGACGCAGGTCGGAGGCCCAGGCCGGGACATGGACCGGCCCCCGCAGCCAGCCGGACTCGAAGAGTGGGGCCAGGCGCACGGTATCGCCCAGACTGAGGCGCCCGGCGAACAAATGGCCCACCAGTTCCGGCCGGTTGTCGCGAATCGCGATGCGCAACAGGGTATGCACGCCGAGCAATCCGGTCAGGTAGGCGGCATCCTTGGTGAACGCCGATCCGCCGCGCAGGTCGGCGCCGCGGAACACCCGCTGGGTCGAGCGGAAGGACTCCTCTTGCGACTGTCCGGCCGCGAGAAAACCTTCGAACACCTGAATGAAATCGGCGCCATCCAGCGCCTGCTGGACCGCGAGCACGCGCAGGGCGAGGCGGCGCAGGCGGTTGATGTCCATGCTGCCGGTGAACAGCTCGGCCAGGGTGGCGATGCCCTCCTGAGTCTGGGTCGTGCGTGGCGCCCCCAGGCCCAGGCTTTTCAGGTTGGGTTGCAGCGCGCCGTTTTGTGCCGTGGCGACATGCACGAAGGCCTCATGTTGCAACAGCTGGTTCTTGTCCAGTTCCGAGAACAGGGCGCTGGCCCGCAGGCGGATGCGACTCGCCCCGGCGATGGCCTTGGCGGCCAGAGTCGGATCGAGCACGACGGTGATCCGGCCTGGTCCGAAGAAGCGGTCGAGTTCCGGCTGCATCCAGGCGGCGAAGACCTCGGCCGGGATTTCTGCCGGGCACGGTGGAATCCGCGCACCGCCCAGAAGGGCGTCGGTGGTCTTGAGGAAGAATTGGGCCGCGTCCAGCATGCTCAGTTTCAGGCGCGAGTAGTAGAAGTCCGGGCGTCGGTACAGCGCTGACGAATACTGCGTAAAAGCGGGCGTGCCGATGGCACCGAGCATGAGCCCGGCCGTGGCATAGCTGCGCGCCGTCATGGCGAGGTGGCGCCCGGCCGGATGACCCTCATCGCAGCGGCCGATAAAGGCTTCGAGGGCGGCGATGTCGGTGCTGTGGTCGCGCGGGCGCAGTTCAACCCTGGGCAGTTCTGCCTGCCCGGCGCGCCAACGTGTCAGGAATACTTCCTCGACCCCCTCCGGCCAGGCCAGGGCATCCAGCACGCGGATCTTGCGGGCCAGACCGGGCAGGGCGGCATCGAGTTCGGACAGGGGCGCGGTGCTCATGGAGATCTCCTTGGGAAACAAGGCTCAATCGAAAAAGCTTAGTCGTTGTCGATGCATTGCGTGGTGACAGGTCAAGTCTGAACTAAGCTGTTCGATGTGCTTGCGGATGCTGGGTCTTGGCCATCCTGGCACGGCTGAAAACCAGGACCACGCTGACGCAGCCGTGGTGAGGATGAGCGCATGCAAAGCACTGGAGAGCAAAAACGGGCCCGGGTACTTGATCCGGTCGATCGTGTCACGGAGGTCATCTTTGGCCTGCTGATGGCAATGACCTTCACCGGAACCATCAGCGTGGCCACGTCTGGCCAGGAGGCGGAACGCACGATGATGATTGCCGCGCTGGGTTGTAACCTCGCCTGGGGACTTGCGGACGCCGTGATGTATTTACTGCGAACCCTGATCGAACGGACACGCAACCGTACGCTTCGCACCAACCTGCTCGGTGCGACGGATGCAGCCGCCGGGCAAGCGCTGATTGCCGAGGCGTTGCCCCCGCGCCTCGCAGCAGCGGCGGGCCCTGAAGAGCTGGAATCGTTGCGTCGCCGCCTGGTCGAGTATTCATCCATGCCGGTACAGCCGCGCCTCGGCTGGGATGATTTCAGGGGCGCTGTCGGCGTTTTCCTGTTGGTGGTGCTATCGACATTCCCGCTTGTGGTGCCGTTTCTGTTGCTCGATCAGACAGCGCTCGCCGTGCGCATGTCTAACCTGGTCGGACTCGGGGTGCTGTTTATCGCCGGTTGGATGCTCTCGAAGTACGCCGGCGCAAAACCGTGGCAAGGCGGTCTTGTGACGGCCGTCATCGGCGCTGTACTGATCACAGCGATCATCGCGCTCGGCGGGTGAGTTGAAAGCAACCTACGCTGAATACCTATTGGCGACTGGCATCTATGAGGTCTTGGTCATGGCAAAGGACAAGAAAAAAGCCCCTAAGAGTAAATCTGCTGAAAACCCGAAGCTGAAGAGCAAGGATTACCTTGAGCAACTGCGCACCCTGCACGTCGAACTGGTCAAGTTACAGGAGTGGGTAAAAGCCAAGGGCATCAAGCTCTGCATCGTCTTCGAGGGGCGCGATGGCGCGGGCAAGGGCGGGACGATCAAGGCGATCACCGAGCGCGTCAGCCCGCGTGTCTTTCGGGTGGTGGCGCTAACGGCGCCGAGTGATCGAGAGAAAAGCCAGATGTATGTCCAGCGTTACCTGCCGTACCTGCCCGCGGCTGGCGAAGTGGTGATCTTCGATCGCAGTTGGTACAACCGGGCGGGCGTCGAGCGGGTGATGGGTTTCTGCACTAAACAGCAGGTTGCCAGTTTCCTGAAGACAACGCCTCTGGTGGAGCGTGCAATCGTCGACTCGGGCGTGATCCTGCTCAAGTATTGGCTGGAAGTCAGCGAAGACGAGCAGACCCGCCGGCTTCAGGAGCGCATCAAGGATGGACGAAAAGTCTGGAAACTGACCCCAATGGATCTCAAGTCATACAGCCGCTGGTATGACTATTCACGTGCCCGTGACGACATGTTCAAGGCGACTGACACCGATCATGCCCCATGGCTGGTGGCCAATTCCAACGACAAACGGCGGGCGCGCCTTAACATCATCTCCGATTTGCTCAGCCGCATCCCGTACAAGGATGTACCGCGCGAGGAGGTGATATTGCCCAAACGGCAGAAGCCAGGCGGCTATCGCGACCCGGATTATCCGCACCGGCGAGTGCCCGAAAAATTCTGACGGGCACGTTTAAGCGAATCTGCGCTGCACACCTATAGGCCACAGCTTTATGAGCGATTCGGATTCTTCGCCTCCCGTCCCGGAACCGGGCCGGATTGCACGCCGCGATACCGGCGACGAAACCGGCTGGAGCCGTTGGCTTCCTGGACTTCGCACGCTGCGCGGATATCAGGTTGCCTGGTTGCGTCACGACATCATGGCCGGGCTGGTACTCACCACGATGTTGGTACCCGTCGGCATCGCTTACGCCGTGGCATCGGGCGTACCCGGCATCTATGGCCTCTACGCGACCATCGTTCCGCTACTCGCTTACGCATTGTTCGGGCCTAGCCGGATTCTGGTGCTGGGCCCGGATTCCTCACTGGCCGCCGTTATCCTGGCAGTCGTCCTGCCCCTGTCGGGCGGCGACCCGCATCGCGCCATCGCCCTTGCGGGCATGATGGCGATCGTTTCAGGCACCGTGTGCATCCTGGCGGGCATCATGCGTTTGGGCTTCATTACGGAGTTGCTGTCCAAGCCGATCCGCTACGGGTACATGAACGGCATCGCGCTGACGGTTTTGATCAGCCAACTACCCAAGTTTTTCGGTTTTTCGATTGAGTCCGACGGCCCGCTGAGAAACATATGGGCTATCGCCACCGCGGTGATGGAAGGAAAGACCAACTGGACCGCGTTTATTATCGGCGCAGCCACCTTGGTCGTGATCCTGCTGCTCAAGGGCTTCAAGCGCGTGCCGGGCATCTTGATCGCCGTGGCAGGCGCGACCGTCGCCGTCGGTGTGCTGGACCTTGGCACGCGCGCGGGTGTGTCGGTCCTCGGTGCTCTTCCACAAGGTTTACCTGCGTTCGCCATCCCCTGGATCACCCAAGCCGATATTGTCCCGGTGCTCATCGGCGGTTTTGCCGTCGCCCTGGTGTCGTTCGCCGACACCAGCGTGCTCTCGCGTGTCTATGCGGCGCGAACCCGTACCTACGTGGACCCGAACCAGGAGATGGCAGGGCTCGGTTTTGCCAATCTGGCGGCTGGATTTTTCCAGGGCTTTCCAATCAGCAGCAGTTCGTCACGCACCCCCGTGGCCGAAGCCGCAGGCGCCAAAACCCAGTTGACAGGGGTCGTCGGCGCATTGGCCGTTGCCTTATTGCTGATGGTGGCGCCGAACCTGTTGCAGAGTTTGCCCAGCAGCGCACTGGCAGCGGTCGTGATCGCGTCGGCCATCGGCCTGATTGAAGTCGCCGACCTGCGACGCATTTATCGCATCCAGCGCTGGGAGTTCTGGTTGTCGATCGTCTGCACCGTCGGCGTGGCTGTGTTCGGTGCGATCGAGGGCATCGGGCTGGCCATCGTGATCGCCGTGATCGAATTTCTGTGGGATGGCTGGCGGCCGTATTCCGCGGTGCTGGGGCAAGCCAAGGGGGTCAAGGGCTACCACGACATCCAGCGCTATCCCGACGCGAGCCTTATCCCCGGCCTGGTGCTGTTTCGCTGGGATGCGCCGTTGTTTTTCGCCAACGCCGAACTGTTCAATGACCGAGTGCTTGCCGCAGTGGCGACATCGCCTACGCCCGTGCGCTGGTTGGTCGTTGCGGCCGAACCCGTCACCAGTGTGGACGTGACCTCTGCCGACGTGTTGGCTGAACTGGACGACACCTTGCACGCGGCGGGCATCAAGTTGTGCGTGGCCGAGATGAAGGACCCGGTCAAGGACAAGCTGAAGCGATTCGGGCTGTTCGCACGGCTTGGCGAATCGGCGTTCTTTCCAACCATCGACGATGCCGTCGACAGCTACCTCGTGATCCATCCGGTGGATGGGGCGCGCTGAGTGGCATTGGCGTCACTCAGCGACGGTCTTTCTCAGCGTTATCCAGATTGACTGGATCGCCCGGTTGGACGCCGAGTTTGTCGCGAATATCCTCGAACATCGCGTCGTATTCCTTGTGCCCGCGCATGATCAGACTGGCATTGGCGGGCACTCCATGCTTGGCCGCAGCCTTTGCCACGCGGCTGGCAAAGTTGAAGGCCGTGTCGCGGTGCATATCGAATTCTTCAGTGAAGCTTTTACCTGATACCGCTCCGTCCATCTTGAAGTGCATCAGCATGCCTTCCTTGGGGTCGCGGCGGACTTCATAGAAGACATCAATGTTGTATTCCGGGACTCCGGGAGTGCCAGGAGCATTAGTACGGTTCAGGTGACCGGGCTTGAACATGAGAGGCTCCTTTTGGGTGGATGGCTACCGGCTGGATTCGCGGTTCGATTGAGGCCAAATGACTTGGATTTCAGTCCATGGAAATCGCATTAATGGAGCGCGTTCCATAGTGTGGTGCTATCAATTTGTAGCAGCGCAAAATCTCCCTTTAGAGCTTAGGTGATTGCTTGGGGTTTTCTACCTTCAAGGTGCACGAAAAGAGTTCCCAGGCTGAAGGGGCAGTACCGGACAACGACTGTCAGGAGCAACCAGAGCTGTCGCTTTTATACGCAGGATTGGGATGGAATGAGAAAGACTAAATCTGTATCAACTATGTCAATACCAGCCTGTGAAAGCAGGGTAGTAACCTGGCCACGGTGATGGGTTTGATGGTTAAAAAAATGCATGACAAGGCTGTAAAAATTCTTATCGGACACTACACCGTTCATGCTGGCGTAATGGAGAGTGTGGTCTAGATCGGACTCTGTAATAGAGTGAGCCCATTCGACGATTATCTGATCGAGTCTCTCTCGATGCACTGAGAGCTCTGGCACAGTAGAGAACAACAATTGGTCGAGGCTTTCCGGATCGGAAAGTTGCCTCACCGGCTCCAGTGCCGTGTGGTCCGCTGGATGCTTGGCGAATCGCTTTAGCCACACAGTGTCTCCGATTGCCACGTGGTTTAGCGTCCCGAGAATAGACTTGAAGAACGCTTTCCTATCGGCTGAGAGCTCATCATCGGACAAGCACCTGGTTGCCCCATAGATCTTTGCGTTCATCCATTGGTTATAGGTCGCCATCAGGCAGATGTGGTCGGCGCGGCTCATGTGTTCATCCTTTGAGTATGTGTTCGCACACTCCATGCGAGGCCGGGATGTTATCGCCTCCGATGCGGAGCAGCTACTGAAGTTGGCAGACCAGGGTAACGCCAGTTGCCAAAGCCGTCCCGCTGAATGCGCTGCTAAAATGCAGGTCCCCGTTCCGATTCTGGAGAACCAAGATGATCAGCAAAAACACGATTTGTCTGTGGTACGACGGCACCGCGCTGGACGCTGCGACGTTCTACGCCGAAACGTTCCCGGACAGCGCTGTGGGAGCTGTCCTTCGCGCGCCCGGCGACTATCCGGCGGGCAAGCAGGGTGATGTCTTGACGGTCGAGTTCACGGTGATGGGCATCCCTTGCCTCGGACTGAACGGAGGCTCGGCGATCAAGCACAACGAGGCTTTTTCGTTCCAGGTGGCGACCGACGACCAAGCCGAAACGGACCGCTTGTGGAACGTGATTGTCGGAAATGGCGGCCAGGAAAACGTATGCGGGTGGTGCCAGGACAAGTGGGGATTATCATGGCAGATCACACCACGCGTTCTGACCGCCGCGATAGCCAATCCTGATCAAGCAGCGGCCAAGCGCGCGTTCGACGCCATGATGGAGATGGGAAAGATCGACATCGCTGCGATTGAAGCGGCTGTTAAGGGTTAACCAGCGCTGCTTGGGGCACAAGATTGACAACCCACTTCTCGAACAACACTATCTGCCCATGATCTACACACCTCGCACGTACATGATGTATTCCTCCATGACCGCTTCCGGCGGGCCATGAGGTCATGCGTGCTTAGAACCTGACGTATTAACCAAGGCCCCGCCAGAAATGGACGGGGCTTTTTAGTTTCCGTCCGCCGATGGCTAACGGAGTTTGAAATGTTAGAGATCAAACGAGCCCATCACGGCGATTGCCGGGCGGCATTCGACATTCGCCGTCAAGCGATACGGCATCAATGCATCGGCGCCTATACCTCGCAGCAAATGGACATCTGGACGGCAGGGGCCGCCGAGGACGGATATTGCGACCTGATGGAAAAACGCTTCTATCTGGGGTGTATTCAGGGAGAACCTGTGGCGACAGGCATGCTTGATCTGGAGAGGCGTGAAATCGGCGCGATCTTTGTCCTGCCAGGTTTTATGCAGCGGGGCATTGGCAAGCGCATTCTGGATTATCTTGAGTGCCTGGCGCGGGATCTGGGGCTGGAGGAAGTTAATCTGGATGCTACGTTGAACGCTGCTGACTTCTACCGGCGATGCGGTTTCGTCGGTGAACAGACGGCTATTTACCATTCGCCCTCGGGCCTGCAACTCGCTTGCATTCCGATGGTGAAGGCGCTTTTGCGTTCTTGAGCGGCTACTGCGCTTTCCAGTGACCACCACCCGACTCGCAATCAATTTTCGCCTGACTCAAATGCTCAGCGCCGTAGTAATACGTAGTGACCTTGGCATTGTTCGGAATATTCAGCGATGTGCTGCTCTTGTCCTTGCTGGTGGAGTGAGGATTGGCCAGCGATTCTTGCGTCAACGTGGCGATGCAAGTGGCCTGAGAATGATCGGCGCATTGTTCGACTTTTTTCTTGGTGCTGGTCAGCATGTCATTGCTCTCGTTGCTGCATGACCAATCGATGGAGCCCACTGGCATGCCTTCGTACTCATAACAGCTATGCGTTTCGACCACCGGCACGGAAGGGCTTTGAGAGCGGGTCAGCACGTCACAGCCTTCAGCCATGACCAGGGTGGGACTCAGGCTGGCAAGCAGAAACAGCAGTCTACTGTTCATCGGGATTTCCTCTCCAATGGCGCCTTGTTTGATCAAAGATCAGCGCTGATAGGGTTTCGAAAACGCGATGAGGCGCGGGGTTCCATTGGTTTTTCAGATCCGCTGTGGGAGGGGGAGCAAAAAGCGCAGGCCCGATGGTATGCTCGCCGCGCCACGCGCTGGCAATCCAGGGAACACTCGTTAAGGAAGGGGATGGCGGATGATCGATTTCAACAACAAAGGCTTTTTCAAACTCAAGCAAAACAACGAGTACGCGGAGCGAGTCACCGCGCTGCTGCTGGACGGCGAGCAGGTCATTGATGCCTATAAATCCATGCGCGACGGCGTGGTGTTTACCAACAAACGAATTATTGCGGTCAACGTGCAAGGCATCACCGGCAGCAAAAAAGACTTCACTTCATTGCCTTACAAAAACATCGTCGCTTACTCCGTGGAAACCTCGGGCACCTTCGACCTGGATTCTGAGCTGGAAATCTACTTCTCGGCGCTGGGCAGAGTGAAGTTTGAATTCACTGGGAGGACGTCGATGGTCGAGATTTCCAAACTCATCTCACAGCATCTGTTGGGCTGAGTTTTTAGGCTTCGTGACAGTTTTTCAGAGGTAAGAATGGACGCATGGACACTGCATTGGCTGGAAGCCTCGGGGAGCCTTGGCGAACTTCGCTCCGATTTGACCGGTGAATTTGACGCCGCTTACAAGACAGTCTCCCGTCTGATTACGCCTCCGCGACTTGATGTGTTGATCCAGCGGCTCCCTGGCGAGACCATTCCTGAGATGGGCCTCGTGGGGCGAGCTTATCGAAGCTCAATGTTCTCGATGACCATCGATCCAGACAACCCGAATTTGTTGCCGAGCCTGCGCACGGGCACGCTGCATCGACAAATCATCCATGAGGTTCATCATTGCTTGCGCATGGCGGGGCCTGGCTACGGTTGGACCTTAGGTGAAGCCTTGGTCAGTGAGGGACTTGCCGGACAGTTTGTCCGGCATTTGCTCGGCAGCGACCCAGAGCCTTGGGAGTGTGCCGTTACCGATGCCGATCTGCTTCGCTCCCCGGCAGACCTGAAGACCCTTGAGTCCACGCACTACAATCACAGCGAGTGGTTTTTCGGTGTTGGTGCTCACCCGAAATGGCTTGGCTATACGCTCGGTTATCAGATGGTTGGCCGCTGGCTTGCGTCAGTGGGCGAAATCGATGCTGCAACCTGGATCAACGTGCCTGCTCAAGATATTGTCGCCTCAGCGCTTGAGGAAGGCTTTGTGTTGAGCTAACCCAACGACCGCTAAGGCATTCAAGCCTGGGAGCTGCGAGATGACTCAAACACTGGAACGCGCCATTGCCATCGCCGCCGCTGCGCATGAGGGGCAGGTCGACAAGGGCGGTAGTCCTTACATCCTGCATCCGCTGAAAGTCATGTTGCGGGTCACGACGCTGGAAGAACGCATCGTCGCAGTGCTGCATGACGTGGTCGAGGACTGTGGCATCAGCCTTGATGACCTGCGCAAGGAAGGCTTCAGCGAAGCCGTTCTGACGGCCATCGAGTCGGTGACCAAAGTGGCGGGTGAGTCCTATGAAGCCTTCGTCGAACGCGCGGCGCAGAACCCGATAGGCCGGGTGGTGAAACTGGCGGACCTTGAAGAGAACAGCGATCTGTCGCGGATCGCGCAGCCGTCGTGGGAAGACCTGGAACGCATTGAAAAATATCGGCGTGCGATCGGCGTGTTGCGTTCCTGACGAGCCGAACAAATAGATCAGTTGCGCCCCGTACTGTGTAGCAGCTGGCGAAGCCTGCGTTCGGCTGCGCAGCAGTCGTAAAACCTGAACACACGGTTTTCCTGAATCACCGCGTTGCCTGACATCACGACTGCTTCGCAGCCGAACGCAGGCTTCGCCAGCTGCTACACAGTACGAGTTGCATTACTGCGCGATAAACTCGCGAATCGCTCGAATGGTCTGCGTTGGCGCTTCCTCCATCAGCCAATGTCCCGCCCCCGGAATCACCACTTGGGTCACCGTGTCCGCTGCATTGCGCATCACGATCGCTTCATTTTCCCCAAAGGATTTTTCCCCACCGACGGCCAGCACCGGCATCGTCAGCCGCGTTGCCATCGACGCTTCGTTGTCCACCGCGTCCTGACGAATGCTGCGGAACTGGGCGAAGGCTGCGTGCATGGCCCCGGGTCGGGCATAAAGTTTGGCGTAATGCTGACGGGTGGCTTCATCCACCTTGGTGGGGTCGCCCGCGAACTCGTTCCAGAACCGGTCCAGGTAGATGCGCTCCCGACCGGCGACCAGGCGTTCGGCATCCGGTCCGCCGAAGTCGAAGTGCCACAGCATTGGTGAGCGGACAATGTCGTTCCAAGGGGGAATGCCCGGCACAGGCGCATCCATCACCACCAGGCGATCGGTCAGTTGCGGATAACGCGAGGCGTAGGCGAAGGCGACCATGGTGCCGATGTCGTGGCCGATGACCACCGATTGTTCGATACCCAGCACTGCCAACAACGCACGGATGTCGCCGGCCTGGGTCTTCTTGTCGTAGCCGCTGTCCGGGATCGACGACAAGCCCATGCCGCGAAGGTCCGGCACGACGACGGTGTGATCCTTGGCCAGATCGGCGGCCAGTGGCGCCCACATGTCGCCGGTGTCGCCGAAGCCATGCAGCAGCACCACGGCGGGCCCCTTGCCGCCGACGCGCACATGCAGCGTGACGCCTTCGACCGGGATGTCCTGAGTCCGAA
The DNA here is from genome assembly GCF_900187425.1 of Pseudomonas sp. Irchel s3h14. Lineage (GTDB taxonomy): Bacteria > Pseudomonadota > Gammaproteobacteria > Pseudomonadales > Pseudomonadaceae > Aquipseudomonas. The sequence goes on along the minus strand of NZ_FYDJ01000022.1, from coordinate 45,816 downwards.
AGGCAGCAGGGAATGGCGTCACCCCGGCCTGCGCCGGGATGCTGAGCGCTAGCAGCATAAAAGCGGTTAACAGACGGATCATGATGGTGCCCTCCATCAGTGCGCAGGGAAGTAACCCCGACACAATGTGGATGAGCGTAGACCGTTTGATCGTTTCTGGATTGCCCTCTCCCTGGCAGGAGAGGGCAGGTACCAACCTTAGGTGTGATGAATTTCCCGATCCTTGGTTTCCGGCAGGAAGAACGTGCCAAGAATGGCCGTCATCACCGCGATGACAATCGGGTACCACAGTCCGTAGTAGATATCACCCGTGGCCGCCACCATCGCGAACGCCACCGTGGGCAGAAAGCCGCCGAACCATCCGTTGCCGATGTGGTAGGGCAGTGACATCGAGGTGTAGCGGATGCGCGCCGGGAACAGTTCCACCAGCCAGGCGGCGATCGGGCCGTAGACCATGGTCACGTAGATCACCAGGATGGTCAGGAGCAGCAGCACCATCGGGTAGTTGGTCTTGGCCGGGTCGGCCTTCTCGGGGTAGCCGGCGTCCTTGAGCGCAGTGCCGAGGGTGGCAGCGAAGGCGTCGTTTTTGACCTTGAAGTCGGCGCCCGGCATGCCGGTGCCCTCGAAGCTCTGGATCACCTTGTCGCCGATGCGGACCTGCGCGACGGTGCCCGGTTCGGCCTTCACGTTTTCATAGGGTATGGCCCGCTTTGCCAACACTGTCTTGGCCAGGTCGCAGGAGCTGGTGAATTTGGCCTTGCCCACAGGGTCGAACTGGAACGAGCACTGGTCGGGATCGGCGACCACCGTGACCGGGTTCTTCTCCTGCGCGACGAACACGTCGGGGTTACCGTATTGGGTCAACGCATTGAAGATCGGGAAGTAGGTCACTGCCGCCAGGATGCAGCCGGCCATGATGATCCCCTTGCGGCCGATGCGGTCGGACAGGCTGCCGAATATGACGAAGAACGGCGTGCCGATCAGCAGAGAGCCGGCAATCAGCAAGTTGGCGGTCTGCGCTTCGATCTTCAGCGTCTGCAGCAGGAAGAACAGCGCGTAGAACTGCCCGGTGTACCAGACGACGGCCTGGCCGGCAGTGCCGCCGAGCAGGGCCATGATCACGATTTTTAGGTTGTCCCAGCGGGCGAAGGATTCGGTCAGCGGTGCCTTGGAGGACTTGCCTTCAGCCTTCATTTTCAGGAACACCGGCGACTCGCTGAGTTGCAGGCGGATGTACACCGAGATGATCAGCAGCAGGATCGACAGCAGGAACGGAATCCGCCAGCCCCAGGCCTCGAAGGCTTCGGTGCCGAGGATCGTGCGGCAGGCGAGGATCACCAGCAGCGAGAGGAACAGCCCAAGGGTTGCAGTGGTTTGAATCCACGAAGTGAAGTAGCCGCGCTTGCCTTTCGGTGCATGCTCGGCGACGTAGGTCGCCGCGCCGCCGTACTCACCGCCCAGGGCCAGGCCTTGCAGCAGGCGCAGGCTGATCAGGATGATCGGTGCCGCCACGCCGATGGTCGCGTAGCCGGGTAAAAAGCCCACCACGGCGGTGGAGATACCCATGATCACAATGGTGATGAGAAAGGTGTGTTTGCGTCCGATCATGTCGCCCAGTCGGCCGAACACGATGGCGCCGAAGGGGCGTACCGCGAAGCCCGCGGCGAACGCGAGCAGCGCGAAGATGAAGGACGTTGTTTCATTTACGCCGGCGAAGAAGTGCTTCGCAATAATTGCGGCGAGAGAGCCGTAAAGATAGAAGTCGTACCACTCGAACACGGTGCCCAGGGACGAGGCGAAAATGACCTTGCGCTCCTCCTTGGTGAGCCCGTGGTGGGGCACGCTGCCCGCGGAAGTGTTGTCGATTGTGGCCATGAGTCTTCTCCGTCGTTCTTGTTATAGGCCGGAGTACCTCGTTACTTTTTTTGCCGTACCCAGGCCCTGGGACTGATGTCGTCGGATTACGGATTGCGCGAAGCATGCACACAGGCTGACGGCCTCGCATCGCTGCAAGGTTTCATGAAGCATAATCGGCTTCGCGCAGATATCCACTCGCCATCACGCTCGACCCCGGGCTGACACACCGCTGGAGGTGTGAAGACTCACGTCTTGATCACGTACCCATAGGCTCGAATGCGATCACCCTCCTGTTTCAAGTACACGCCCTGTAGTTCCGGCGTGAAGCCGGGCAGTGAGTTGATACCTTCCTCCAGCGCCAGGAAGTATTTAAGCACCGCACCGCCCCATATTTCCCCGGGCACCACGCAGAGCACGCCGGGTGGATAGGGAAGAGCACCTTCGGCAGCGATGCGACCTTCAGCGTCCGCCAGCGCCACCAGTTCGACGTTGCCACGGATGAATTCGAACTGTGCTGCTTGCGGGTTCATCGCCTTTTTCGGGAAGTGTTCCTTGCGGAACATTGCCTTCTGCAATTGCTGGACGTTGTGGGTGCGGTAGAGGTCGTGCATCTCCTGGCAGAGTTGGCGAATGGTGTAGTTGCGATAGCGCTCCTGATGCTTTGCATAGATGGCCGGCAACACCCGGCTCATTGGCGCGTCATCACTGATGAAGCGTTCAAAGCGCGCGATCTGCGAGGCGAGATGAGTCATCTTCGCCCAGTCTTCGGCAGGGGTGAGCAGGAACAGAATCGAGTTCAGGTCGCACTTTTCCGGAACGATGCCATTCTCGCGCAGGAAGTTGGCGAGGATGCCGGCATGGATGCCGAAGTCGGTGTAACTGCCATCGATCGGGTCGATACCGGGTGTTGTGAACAGTAACTTGCAGGGGTCGATGAAGTATTGCTTGTCGGCGTAACCACCGAAGGCATGCCAGCGATCCTTCGGATGGAATTCGAAAAACCGGATGTCGTTGGCGATGTCCTCAGTCGGATGGTCCTGCCAGGGGCGACCGTCAATGGTGTCCGGCACGAAGGGGCGAACCAGGGTGCACGCTTCCAGAATCAACTTGCGCGCGTCGATGCCGAACTTCACACAGTCTTCCCACAGGCGCAGGCCACTGCGGCCGGAATGGATGCGCGCGTTCACATCCAGTGAGGCGAACAGCGGGTAAAACGGGCTGGTAGACGCTTGGGCCATGAAGGCGTTGTTCAGCTGCGCATGGTTGCAATAACGGGCCTGGCCCTTGATATGGCGATCTTTCTTGTGGATTTGCGACGCCTGGGAAAACCCCGCCTGCTGTTTGTGCACCGATTGGGTGACAAAGATCCCGGGGTCGTTCTCGTGCAGATCCAGCAGCAGCGGCGAGCAATCCTTCATCATAGGGATGAACTGTTCGTAGCCCACCCACGCCGAGTCAAACAGGATGTAGTCGCACAGTTTGCCGATGCGATCGACGACTTGTCTGGCGTTGTAGATGGTGCCGTCATAGGTGCCCAGCTGAATGATCGCCAGGCGAAACGGCCGTGGCAGCTCGGCCTTGTCCGGCGCAACTTCACTGATGAGTGCGCGCAGGTAATCTTCTTCGAAACAATGGGCGTCAATCCCGCCGATGAAACCATAGGGGTTGCGCGCGGTTTCCAGGTAAACCGGGGTCGCCCCCGCCTGGATCAACGCACCTTGGTGATTGGATTTGTGGTTGTTGCGGTCAAACAGCACCAGGTCGCCAGGCGTGAGCAACGCGTTGGTGACCACCTTGTTGGAGGCCGATGTGCCATTGAGTACGAAGTAGGTCTTGTCGGCGTTGAACACCTGCGCCGCGTGCTTTTGCGCCAGAAGTGCCGGGCCTTCGTGGATCAGCAAATCGCCAAGTTTGACGTCGGCGTTGCACATGTCGGCGCGAAACAGGGTCTCGCCGAAGAAGTCGAAGAACTGCCGGCCAGCCGGGTGTTTGCGGAAAAACTGGCCGCCCTGGTGACCCGGGCAGGCGAACGTCGCGTTGGCTGATTCGGTGTAGTGCTTGAGCGCGTCGAAGAACGGCGGCAGGAGACTTTCTTCATAGGCTTTTGCCGCGGTCTCCAATTGGTTGCCATGGTATTCGGCGTTGTTGCGCGAGGGGTCAAAAATGCCATTCACCTGAAGCAGAACATCTTGCAGGTGCTTGTAGACGTCCCGGGCGCGGTTGCCGGAACCGGGGGAGGCGACGAGAAAAATGGGGATATCGAAACCGGTACGTTGCAGGACATCCAAAGCGCCCCCCATCACATCCTCCACAGAGAACACCGCAACCGCGACATCGGTGTAGTCGGTTTGATTGAGCGGAATCACTTCCCGGGAGGTCTGGAAACAATCGAACGCGGAATCACTGGCGGCAATTTTCAGGGTTTTCATGCGAGGAATCTCCTAGCGGACAGTCACTTGTCGGCTTTTTTCAAGAGATCAATTTAGCGAGGGAGCCTTCAAGGCTCCCTGATCCAAATCATGTCGACACTGGTTATAGACCATGTTGGGAAGGGTTACGGCTTTTCTACCGGCTTTTCCCAAGGATTACCGACAGGCGCTCGACCACCTCTGTTTCGGCAACCCCTTCGTTGGCGCCTTCATGAAAGACCGCGCAACTCGCCGCGTTTTCGCCATCAACGCAGCGATAGACCGCTCATGGCGGGCCATGAGTTGACTCTGGATGGAGAAGGGAGCGAATGGCCCTTGGTTTCTGCTGATCAGGCGTGACCCAACGCAATCGCGAACGAGACCACGATCAAGCACGCAAAGGCAAAATTTAGATTCATGAAGTTTTCATCCAAAACATGTGTGATGGCGCCATCTTGAATAGGTCACAAACAAATAAAAAATTCGACTTCATGATTTGAATCATCGAATGAATTGATGTCCGGGTGGTTTGTGTTTATCCCGCGCTTTGGCTAGTCTCGCACAAACACGCAATTACACGCAAAAGCGGGCAAAAACATGCACGATTCACACTCCGCCGCCGAACTCCCTCATCTGCGCCGGCAAAAAATCCTGTTGATTCTCGAACGTGACGGCAAGGTCATGGCCAGTGAGCTTAGCCAGCATTTCGTGGTGTCCGAAGATACTATTCGCCGTGACTTGGCGGAGCTGGCGACCGCCGGGCTGGTGCAGCGGGTGCATGGCGGGGCGCTGCCGCGGCCCAAGGACACCGGCAAGGATTATTTCACCCGCGTCAGCGAAACCGATGAGGTGAAAACACACCTGGCACAACTCGCCGCACGCCAGGTGCACAACGGCCAGATTGTGATTTTCGATTCGGGGAGCACGACGCTGCAAATCGCCCGTTCTCTACCTTTGGACATTGCCATTACGGCCGTCACCGCCTCGCCGATGATCGCGATCACCTTGGCCGAATACAAAGGCATCACGGTGATTCTGGCCGGCGGACAACTCAACCCCGCGACCATGTCAGCCAGCGGACATGAAACCTTGCGGCTGATCGAGGGCATCAAGGCTGATCTGCTGTTCACCGGCGTCTGCGCGATTCACCCGGAAGTCGGTATCAGCTCCCTGCATTTCGACGAGGTGCCGGTCAAACAGGCGATGCTCGCCAGCGCCTCCCATGTCGTTGCCGTAACCACCGCCGACAAACTGGGGGCGGTGGAGCCGTTCGTTGTTGCGCCGTGTCAGCGCATTCATACCCTGATCACCGAGCGTCATGTGGCGTCGGGCAATGTCGAGGACTATCAAAAACTGGGGATCGAGGTGGTGCAGGTGGAGGCGTGACCATCATGCTTCAGCCCCCGGTTACCGGCGGAAAAAAGGCGATCTCGTCAAAGTCCTCGATCGCCTGATCCGGGTGGCACAGCTCCTGATTCAGGGCGCACATCAGGTTGCTTTCACCCAGCACCTCTGCCCAGACACCGCCGCGCGCGATCAGCAGTTGGCGGACGTCGTCGATGCTTTTGAGGGTGGCGGTCAATGGCAGCTTTTCACCGCCAAGGTTCAGCTGCTCGCGATAGCGCGCGAAGAAACTGATCAGAATCATTGTGCGTCCTCTTGATCGGGGCCTTGTTCATTCTCCCGATCATCCTGATGTACACCTGCTGGAGCTACTACGTGTTCCGCGGCAAAGTGAGGATCGGTGATGGCTACCATTAAATCGCGTCAGCCTGAACCCGCGCGCTGGCACCGGCGCCTCGGGTGGCTTGTGTTGATCTGGCTGGGCAGTGTGCTGGCGTTGGGTGTCGTGGCGGGGGCATTGCGATTGTTGATGCATGCGGCCGGGATGAGTACCCACTGACGATCGCTGCAAAAAGAAACCCGGAGCCCCATGACAGGGCTCCGGGTTTTTTCTATCGGGCGTCCCGAACTTACTGCGCCCCGAACATCGCCGTCCAGTAAATCCCAGGATCACTTTTCGGATCAACCGCATAGGCCGCGCCCAACTCCCGGTACTGTGGGTTCATCAGGTTCGCGCAGTGACCGGCGCTGGACACCCAGCCTTCGACCACCTTGCGCACGGTGTCTTGGCCGGCAGCGATGTTCTCGCCGACCTGCCCGCCGCTGTAACCGGCCAATTCAGCCCGGTCACCCGGCATGCGGCCATCGCGGTCCTTGTGATCGAAGTAATTGTTGTTGGCCATTGACCGGGCGTGCTCTTCGGCCGCCGTCGCCAGCGGGGCGTTCCAGGCCAGTGGCGTGGTGGCGGCAAAGGATTGCGTGCCGCACTGGCGCGGCTGGCTGCGTACGATGTTGAGCTCGGCCAGCAGCTTCTGGCCTTCCGCCTGCCAGTCGCCCAGGCGACCGCTCAACAGTGGACGCGCCAGCACGATGCGCCACTCGCGGTCCTGGTGGCTGACGCCGACATCGACGAATTGCGGGTCCAGCACGATCTGGCAAAAGCTTTCCTGAATGGCTTTCATCGCCGACGGCGCATCGCGCGGCCCGGACAGGCTGATCGCCTGCACATTCTTCATCGGATAACCCGCGCTGGCCATTGCCTGCTGCAGATTGCCGACGCTGTTGGCGTTCAGCGCCAGCCGCGGGTCGCCGGCCAGCGGTGGCAGTTCCTGCGATACCTGACCCGCGCAGCGCTGCACCTGACTGCGGTAGAGGTTGATCGAATCAATCAGTTGTTTCTCGTCGGCCGCCAACGCATTCATGGCGAACAACATCCCCAGTGACACCGTGGCAAGACGCATAGCAGATGATTTGAAGCGCATGGAAATCCCCTTGAGCTGACTGCGCCCATGATGCGCGATTTCACCCCCGCGAGCGCAATGACTTTTCACGCCCCAAGACAGTTTTTTTGTCCGTCAGTTGGAATGAATTCTGGCAACTACAATCAAGCAAAGTCGCCAGTGTGGCGTGCTTGCGGTTCCGTCAGAAGGGTCGATCATGCGAGTTGTCTGGATAGCCACCTGCTTGGCAATAACCCTTCTCGCCGGCCACGCCATCGCGTCTGAGCAGGAACAAAAAAAGGAAGTAGCTGAGGACAAGGCCGAGGTCCTTGAGCATAAAGCTGCGGAGAAGGGCGCCGATGTACCGGTGCCCAAGTCCGAAGCCATCACCACCTCCGAAGTTCAGGCAGTCGATCCCGCCGGAGCGTCACCGCTGGACGATGCAATCACCTGTATGGCCCGCTCCATCTATTGGGAAGCCAAAGGCAAATCGTCCGCCGACATGGAAGCCGTCGCCAGCGTCGTTATGAACCGCCTGGGCCATGAGGGCTTTCCGGACACGGTATGCGCCGTGGTCAAGCAGGGCTCTGAAACCAAAAATTGCCAGTTTTCGTGGTGGTGTGACGGACGCTCGGATCAGGTCCAGGAAGAAACCCAATACGCGATTGCAAAGGAAATTGCGCGCAAGGCGCTCAACAAGCAACTGAACGACCGAACCCACGGCGCGATGTATTTCCACGACCGGAATGTAAAACCCGCTTGGGCCAGGAAATACATCAAGACCACCGAGACCTCGATGTTTCTTTTTTACAAGCCGCGTGGTGGGTCGGCGAAGTAGGGACGTTCGCATGAGCGAGGTCTTCGCCATCCTCAAAGCCTATGGCTTCAAACTCGGGAATCCAGGCGTATATTGATAGTGTCGATCCAGATAGTTGAGGCGATAGTAAATCGTCGGTGGTGTGACAGGCGAGAGCGCTGGGGGAGCTAGATATCCCGGAACGTTTGGAGGTGTTACATGAGCCAATATCAACGACTCTTTCTGATAGCCGGTCCAGGCATGCGTCATACCCCGGCGTTGGAGCGAGCTGTCGCCATTGCCGAAGCCACTGGCGCAGCGCTGCACATCACGGTGTTTATCGAAGACTCCAACCTCTTGGGTTTGAAGAGCGCGGGTGCACGTTTTCGTGAGGCCTGTCAGCAAGAGAACGAAAAATGGTTGAAGGATGAGACCGATCTAATACGCGCGCGCGGGGTCATGGTGAGTACCGAAGTGCTTGTTACGCGAACCGCGCTGCAAGAAATACTTCGGCATGTCGCAGAAATGCAGCCGGATCTGGTTATCAAGGACGTGCAACACGAGTCAGCGCTCAAACGCGTTTTCATTACGCCTCTGGATTGGCACCTGTTGCGCGAATGTCCGGTGGCGGTGCATCTGGTCAGCGAAGTCAGGTGTCCACTTCCGCGGGTGGTAGTGGCGGCAGTCGATCCGTCACAACCTGAGACTCAGATCACGGGCATCAACGACCGCATCATCCAGGCGGCGAACGGCTTGTCCATGCAATGCAGCGCGGAACTGCATCTGCTGCATGCCTACGATCTATCACGGACACATATATCCGACGCAGGCGCTGGTGCAGTGACGATGCCAGGTTTCAACAGCGAAGTGCGCAAGTCACTGCAAAAGACATTTATCGCATTGGCTGACCACTATGGTGTGCCCACTGAGCGACAACACTTCGTTGAAGGGCCGCCAGGCAAAGCGCTGGCCGACTTTGCAGCGCATCACCGGGCCGATGTGATCGTCATGGGAAATGCGCATCGCAAAGGACTGGGCAAATGGGTGGGCAGTACGACGGAGCATGTTCTGTATCAAGTGCCCTGCAACATTTTCGCCGTTACGGGGTCTGCGGATCAGTGAATGGATTCGCTATTAAATGACTCGCAAAGAGCACCTCAGCGGCTGGGGCGGGATTTTTTGAGGGCGCGTGTTGAGATATCCCGGCAGGTATCGCCATCGGTTGCCGCCAGAAGCTCAGCCATTCCTTGATCGGCTGTAACAATCTGATGCCCCGGCCAGCGGCGGCTCGCCAGGGCCGTCCGCTGGATACGGTAGTTAGCGGGTCATGTAACTTTGACGATCTGCGGTGGGCTCCACGTCCCTTTGCCAGGAGGCAGGATGGACGGTGTTTCCGTCCTTGGCCAATACAGGCGCATCACCATGTAGATCAGATCATTCGGTGCGGGCAGCCAGTTGCTTTCCTTGTCTGCGCCGGGTGAATCCTTCTGGATGTATAGCGTCAGCGAGCCGTCGGCGTTCTTCTTCATGTCAGGTAGCATCGGCGCGTTGATTAGGTAGCGATTGATCGGATTCTTGATCAGCAGTTGCGACTTGCCGTCGTACATCGTCACCGACCAGAAGGCATTGACTGGCGGGAGTTGTCCGGCGGGAAAGGTGATGGTGTAGGTGTGCTTGCTGCCGTCGAGTCGCTCGCCATTGGGTAAGGTACTGGTTATCGGATACGTGGCCTCATCGGCATCGTTGGCGTAGATGCCCGCTTGCGCGACGGCAGCGCGCTTCAGCCAGTCGCCGTTATAAAAGGCAGCGTTGCCACCGGCACCGGCAATATTCCAGCCGTTGATCTTCGTGCCTAGATTCTTGATCCCATCCTCGACCTTCGCATGCCCGGCCTGCATACCCTGAACGATGGCGGACTTCTGCTCGGCCGAAAGAGCCTGGAAGTTAAAGTCTTTCCCTACGCCGATTCGGGCAAGTTTCTCGCGGATCGCCACTTCATTCGGTGCGGCGGGATCGAACTGCAAGGCAAAGCCCAGGTACTTGAAGAAGTCGGTCTTCACCAGGTCCTTGTCGATCTTCGGGAAATCAATCGGCGGCGCGGCAGGTGGCGCGGGTTGCTTGAGATAGGCGGAAAGCGGTTGTGCCTTGTAGCCGGATTGGATCTTTTCGACGTTCGACATATCAGTTGGATTGAACAGCTGGGTTCGATAAATCGCGAAGGGCAGTTGCGTGCGGGAATGAAATACCTTCTTGATGCCCGGCGGAGTCGCGCCTTTCCAGTTGGGGCCGACCACCATGTAATCGCCGGCTTCATTGCCGGTGGTACGGTTGCCGATGTAACCGAAGTTGTAAGTATTGCCGTCGATGAGCTGCACCGAGTAGTAGCGCGGTTTCTCTACCGCTGGTACCGAGAGCACGACCGGCTCGTTACGCAGGTCCATGAACATCATGGAATATGGCGTGTCGCTGTTCGGCGAGATGATGGCCGTGTCCTGGTAGGTAGCGACATGATGCAGGCTATGGATCTTGTTGAACGGCGCCTTGAACTGGCTGGAGTTCTTGTCCACCGCGTAGTCGTACATGATCGCGTAGTTCATCACGATGGGCAGACCGTAAACATAGCCTTCCTCGGCGATGGCTTTCGTTTCGGCGGGAGTGATGTCCGTTGCGTGGGTGAGGGTGGATGTAAAAGAGGCGAGCAATAACATCGCACAGCCAACGGCTCGAGGGTGTGGGTTTTTCATGAATCTGCTTCTCCATTCCTTGAATTGGATAGTGAGTCGATCAACTAACCATTAATGATGGCAATCCCAGGTTGCTCGGTTAGCTGCCTGTTGCGATGGGCAAAGCTGAGTATCGGTGCCGACGCTTTCACAGCGATTGGAGGCTGGTTTTGATGGTCGTGACCACACGGTTACGGCCTTCGTGTTTAGCGTGATACAGGCGTTGATCGGCTGTACGCAGAATGGCCTCGATGGTGTCGCCGTCGCGGCCGGATTGCGATACGCCGATGCTCACTGTGACCACGGTTAACCGCTGCAGGCCATGAAAAGAATTATTTGCAACGGTGCTTCGCAGACGCTCGGCGATTACGTGCGCGCCTTCAAGTGAAGTCTGAGGTAGCAGAATCATGAATTCTTCCCCGCCCACTCGGGCTACGCCATCATACGGCCGGATCGAATCGAGGCATTTCTCCACGAAATCTTTCAGGATGTCGTCGCCAACCTGATGCCCGAAGCGATCGTTGATGGACTTGAAATTATCCAGATCGAGTGCCAACACGGAGAACGGCTCACCGCCGCGCTTGGTCCGGCCCATTTCGACTTCGAGCCGCTCCATGAACCGACGCCGATTATCAGCGCCAGTCAGTGGGTCGGTGGCCGCAAGGTGCCCGAGTTCTTGATTGGTGCGCTGGAGTTCCTGCAGGGCGCTCTCGGCATACGCCATCGCTTCGGCAAGACGCACCATCAGCTCCTCTTGGCTGTAGATCTTCGAAAACGACCGAGTGGTGAGGAACGCTTGCACGACCCCATAGCTCAACATGAAGAATCCACCGGCGAAAATCGCATGAGCGAGCCACCACATGTGGTTCCACGGACGTGCAAGGATGAAGGCAAGCGATGACAGCGCGAACGCGGTGACCGAGACGACAAAAATCATCATCAGCGGCGAACGAATACGGCGCAGCAGGAGTATTGCCACGGTCAATGTGGATAGAACGAGGGCACCACCTTCCATCGAGAGGCGCACCGCGAGATTGCCGGCGATCGGTGAATTCGCGACGTACGCCACTGCCACATCAACCAGCAGGAACAGTCCTATCCAGGTCAACCACGGGCGGGCCTTCATTCGTTGGTCCGCGGCATCAGGTGGGCGGTGGTACGACAGCATTCCGACTAACAGCAGAATCGACATGACCAGTCGAGAGGCCGGTCCATAAAGCAGGAAGAGCCAGATGTTGTGGTGTGCTTGCCCGGTGAACGCACCATGCAGCGCGTAGATCAGTACAAAACCGAGAAAACCAAGCGTCATCCATCGCAGCAGCGGATCTCCCGATGACTGATAGCAGCGCCACGTGACGTAAGTCACAAACAGGCCCGCCAAGGTGGCTGCCGTGATCGCAATGATATGGAACAGGTGGTTTTCGAAAATAAGAGTGGGGTCTTGAAAGACGTATAAGTAGCCAATCAGATAGGCCGGAACAAACGCAAACCCTGCGAGCAGCAAGTAAGCGTAAACCTTGACCATGAGGCGGACGGCTTCAGGTGGCTCGCCGCTGGCGATGAGATTGCTCATGGTTCCCTCCAAGTTGAAATCTATTTAGCCATCACCGGTCCGGTATTGGCTCCAAAGCCGCCTGCATGCCAATGATCCGTCACCTCATTACGCAGATAGGGGATGGACCGATCTATGGCAATTCAATATTAGACTCCTTCCCGATTTCTGCTGCGCAAGCGGGTAAAAATGTTCACGCGAACACAATTACCCAGATCAAGAATAGTCTGCGATGACGCCTCGAGCGCGGCTCGGGCCAGCGCACGGGCGTGTGTGCCGAATTCAGAACGCTGGCGTGTCGCGACCGGCTGAAAACGACCCGTTGCAGTCGTTCAATCCGTTCCGGGTAGTGCCAATAATGTGTATCGGAATGATTTGTATTTACTTACAAAAGATAATCGTTACCATCTGCGCGATAATTCATAAAGAAGGTGTCCATGGTGACTCGATCGCGCATTTATCCAGCCTCTCTGTCGTTGCTGGGCGTTCTGGTTGTACCTGATTTACAGGCAGAAACGGCGTCTGCTCTAACCCTGCCTGCGACCACTGTGAACAGTGAGTACAGCGAGCAGAGCTACATGCCAATCGAGAGCAGGAGCGCACTGAAAATCGATGCGCCGCTACGTGATATCCCGCAAACCGTCAACGTGATTCCCCAGAGCGTCATCAAGGATCAGGGGGCTCAGTCGATGGAAGACGTGCTGAAGAATGTCCCCGGTATCGGCCTGTCCAATGGTGACGGTCAGCGCGACCAGGTCACCATCCGTGGTTTCAGTGCCATTGGTGACATGTACATCGACGGCATTCGCGACGATGCGCTGTACTTCCGGGATCTGTCCAACGTCGAGCGGGTGGAAGTGATCAAGGGGCCGGCCGCGGTACTCTATGGCCGCGGTTCATCCGGTGGCCTGATCAATAGCATCAGTAAAAAGCCCAACTTCACCCCCAAGCAGGAAGTGGGTGTCACCGTGGACAGTGAGGGCAAAAAGCGCACCCAGTTCGATGCCGGTTGGGCCGATCAGCAGCAAAACGACAAGGCATTCCGGGTGACCGGTGCTCTGGAGAACAGCGACACCTTCCGGGATGACGGCTACATCGACCGCAAGGCCATCGCGCCTTCGGCCTACTTCAAGCTCTCGGATGATCTGGAGCTGGACCTGGGGGCTACCTATCTGTATGACAAGCGCCTGATTGACTTCGGCATCCCGGCACGAGGCGCCCGTCCGGTCGATGTGGACCGCGACAAGCGCTTCGGTGCCGCCGACCCGGATGATGACTACACCCGCAGCGAAGTGTTCTCGTTCACGGCTGGTGTCAACTACCGGATCAACGACGATTTCAGTCTGAGCAATACCAGTCGTTACTACCACTACGACCTGGATCGCAACAATACCCTCGCTGACTCCAGCCCGACACGTTTCGTCACTGCTCCCAATGGTGAACTGCTGGTAAAACTCAACCGCGGCAACGTGCAACGTAAGGAGGACGGGTGGTTCAACCAGACCGAACTCAAGCAGCGCGCCGTACTCGCCGGGATGAACCATAACCTGCTCTATGGTGTGGAACTGGGGCGCCAGGTGAAGGACCAGTCCGTATTCAGCCAATCCAATGTGGCAAGGGTGCCGGTGTACCGCGATGCCTTGGTCGACGTGCCATTCCAGGCCAACCGGCAAACCGCCAAGGGTACCAATACCCAGGACACCGCCGGCTTCTACATACAGGACCTGATCGAACTGGCGCCGCAGTGGAAGGCTTTGCTGGGTGTGCGTTATGACGTGTTCGACCAGGAATACGCCGATGACTTGACGCACAGCAATCTGTCCCGCACCGATACTACCTGGAGCCCGCGAGTCGGCCTGGTTTACCAGCCTGATCAAGTGCAGTCCTATTACGTGTCGGTGAGCCGTTCCTACCAACCCTCCGCCGAGATGTTCGCCCTGAGTACGACTAACCAGGACCTGGAGCCAGAGGAGACCACCAACTTCGAGATCGGCGGCAAGTGGGACCTGCTCGACAATCGCCTGGCGTTGACGGCGGCGCTGTTCCGCCTGGAACGCACCAATATGAAAACCAGCGATCCGGCGAATCCAACCAAACTGGTGCTTGCGGGTGAGCAGCGCACCGATGGCCTTGAGCTGACCGCCAGCGGGCGGTTGAGTGACAAATGGCAGGTCTATGCCGGTTACGCCTATCTGGATGCCGAGATCACCAAGTCCAACAGCCGTACCAACGGTGTCGCCAACGAAGGCCAGGTACCCACCTTGACGCCGCGCCACAGCGCCAACCTGTGGTTGGTGCGTTCGCTGACGCAAACCTGGCGTGTGGGCATGGGGGCCAACTATGTCGATGATCGCTATACCGCGCTGGATAACAATGTGGTCATGCCGGCTTACACAACAGTGGACGCCGCACTGCTGTACAACCAGCCGAAATGGGACATGGCCCTGCGTCTGCGCAATGTCTTCGACAAGGACTATTATGCTTCGGCGCATGGTTCGGTGGATCTGATCACGCCCGGCGCCCCTCGGACGCTGGAACTGAGCACCAACTATCGTTTCTGAGTACAGACCTTAAGAACAGGCGTCCGGCATTGTCGGGCGTTTGTTTTCCCGCGTAGATTCCGGTTCCTCCAGGTGATCGATGTGCTTGAAGCGCTCGACCAAAAAATCGATCAGGCTGCGTACCCGCGCCGACAGGTGCAACTGTTGCGGGTAAACCGCGTAGACATCAGCGCGGGTGGGAGTCTGATCCTCCAGCACCAGGCGCAGGCGGCCACTGCGCACGTAACGGGCGATGTCCCATTCAGCCCGCAGCAGAATGCCATAACCTTCCAGCGCCCAGTTCAGGGCCACTTCACCGTCGTTGCAGCCTAACGCGCCGCGCACCTTGATGTTTTGCGTGCGCCCGCCATTGGTGAAACTCCACACGCCGTAGGGCGTTTCGTTTTGCCGCAGGAAGATGCAGTTGTGTTGCTGTAAATCCGCCAGGCGTTGGGGCACGCCATGCTTTTCCAGGTACAGCGGCGAGGCGCATAACAGACGGCGATTGGAGGCGATTTTTCGGGCATGGAAGGCGGCGTCCGGCAGCGTGCCAAAACGAATACCCAGGTCAAACCCGTGAGTCGTCAGGTCGAGCGGGTGGTCGCTGATTTCCAGCTGTATTTCCACCTCTGGGTACTGCGCGAAGAACGCGCCCAGGGCCGGGCCGATATAGCGCCGACCGAATCCCAGCGAAGCGTTGACGCGAATCAGGCCTTTAGGCGTCGCCCGACTGCTGCTGATCAGCTGCTCGACCTCGTCGATCTGCGTCAGGATGCGTGCGGCGTGGGAAAAATACAGTTCACCTTCCGAGGTCAGGCTCATCGAGCGCGTGGTGCGGTTGACCAGGCGTATGCCCAGTCGTGCTTCCAGCGCGGTCAGGCGTTTGCTCACCGCCGGCGGTGTGACGCCCAGCTCGCGAGCCGTCGCCGCCAGGCTGCCTTTGTTGGCCAGCAGGTAGAAAAAAGACAAATCCAGGGTTTGGCTCATTGGTAACTCAAATTCATCTATGTAGTTATTTGGAGTAACTCACGCTCATTTGTTCACTACATATACTCCGCTCACACCCTGATTGAACACCCCCGTTCGACAGGCACAACAAGAACGTGACGAGAGTGGAGTTGATGATGAGCGCATACAAAATTGCTGCAGTTCCAGGTGATGGTATCGGTGTAGAAGTGATCGCCGCGGGCGTTGAGGTGCTGCAAGCCTTGTCGACGAAATCCGGCTTCGAACTGGATTTCAAACACTTCGACTGGAACTCGGACAACTACCTGAAAAACGGCTACTACATCCCGGAAGGTGGCCTGGAAGAGCTGAAAACCTTCGACGCCATTTTCTTCGGCGCTGTCGGTGCGCTCAACGTACCGGATCACATTTCTCTATGGGGCCTGCGTCTGCCGATCTGCCAGGGCTTCGACCAATACGCCAACGTGCGCCCGGCTCGCGTACTGCCAGGGGTGAAAAGCCCGCTGCTCAATGGCGATCAGATCGACTGGGTCGTGGTGCGTGAAAACTCCGAGGGCGAGTACTCCGGCAACGGCGGTCGTGTCCACCGGGGCCTGCCCGAAGAAGTCGCCACCGAAGTGTCGGTGTTCACCCGTGCCGGGGTCGAGCGCATTCACCGTTTCGCCTTTGAACTGGCGCAAAGCCGTCCTCGCAAGCACCTGACCATGGTCACCAAATCCAACGCCCAGCGCCATGGCATGGTGCTGTGGGACGAGATCTTCTATGAAGTCGCCAAGGACTTTCCGGACGTCAGGATCGACAAGGAACTGGTCGACGCGGTGACCACGCGCATGGTGCTCAAACCGTCGACGCTGGACGTGATCGTCGCCACCAACCTGCACGCCGACATCCTGTCCGATCTCGCCGCCGCGCTGTCCGGCAGCCTGGGCATCGCGCCGACCGCCAACCTGAACCCCTCGCGCAAATTCCCCTCGATGTTCGAACCGATCCACGGCTCGGCCTTCGACATCACCGGCAAAGGTGTCGCCAACCCGATCGCGACGTTCTGGACGGCAGCGATGATGCTGGAACACCTGGGCGAAGCGGCCGCGGCGAAGCACCTGATGTCGGCCATCGAGGCGGTGACCGAGAGCGGTCTGCATACCCCGGATCTGGGCGGCACGGCCACCACCCGTCAGATCACGGATGCGGTCATCGAGTTGATCAAACGCTGATTCAAGCTGCGGCACAACGCCAAGGGGCTGATCACCGATCAGAGCCCTTGGCATTTCCTGACAACAATAAAAAATCAGGGCCCCGTCATGAAAAGAATATTCGGCAAACTCTACGTACAAGTACTCATCGCGGTGATCCTCGGCGCTATCGTCGGGGTGTTCGTGCCCGAAACCGGAACAGCGCTCAAACCCTTGGGCGACGCGTTCATCAAACTGATCAAAATGCTCCTCGCCCCGGTGATCTTCCTGACGGTGGTCACGGGCATTGCACGCATGGAGAACATGAAAGAACTGGGTCGCGTCGGCTTTCGTGCGCTGATCTATTTCGAAGTGGTGTCCACCCTGGCGCTGGTCGTCGGCCTGGTGGTGGTCGACGTGTTCAAACCCGGCGCCGGCATGAACATCGATGTCGCCACGCTGGATACGTCCAGCCTGGCCACCTACACCAGCGCCGTGAAGCATGCGTCGTTCATGGACTTTGTGATGAACATCATCCCCGACACCATCGTGGATGCCTTCGCCAAGGGCAACGTGCTGCAAATATTGCTGTTCTCCATTCTGCTGGGCATTGCACTCGCGCATGTCGGACCTCGTGCCAAGGTCTTCGTCGACACGCTGGACAGCCTGATGCAGGGCATGTTTCGCATCGTCAACATGGTGATGCGCCTGGCACCCATCGGCGCCTTCGGGGCGATTGCCTTCACCATCGGCAAATACGGCTTTGGCTCGCTGTTCTCACTCGGCAAGCTGATGGCCTGTGTCTACCTGACCTGTGCTGTGTTCGTGATTTTTGTGCTGGGCCCGATCTGCCGCTACAGCGGATTCAGCCTGTGGAAGTTTCTGAAATTCATCAAGGAAGAACTGTTCACAGTCCTCGGCACCAGCTCTTCGGAGTCGGTGCTGCCGCAGATGATTTCCAAGATGGAAAAGGCCGGTGTTTCCAAACCTGTCGCCGGCATGATCATTCCCTCGGGCCTGACCTTCAACCCGGACGGGCAGGCGATCTACTACACCATCGCCGCGATCTTCATCGCGCAGGCCACGAACACACCGCTGACCCTGACGGATCAGTTGATCGTCCTGGCCGTGCTGATGTTTACCTCCAAGGGCTCTGCCGGTGTCACCGGTTCGGGATTCATCATTCTGGCCGCGACGTTATCGTCCCTTGGCACCATTCCGGTGGCGGGCATGGTGCTGCTGTTGGGCGTCGACCGGTTCATGTCGGAAGCGCGTGCGATCACCAACACCATCGGCAATGGCGTCGGGACAATGGCCATTGCCAAATGGGTCGGGGCGCTGGACACCGTGAAAATGCACAAGGCGTTGAATGGTGAGGTCGAAGGGGAGGCGCCCGCGACGGCTCAAGCGGAGG
The DNA here is from genome assembly GCF_900187425.1 of Pseudomonas sp. Irchel s3h14. GTDB lineage: Bacteria > Pseudomonadota > Gammaproteobacteria > Pseudomonadales > Pseudomonadaceae > Aquipseudomonas. The sequence continues at coordinate 27,605 of NZ_FYDJ01000022.1, read as the reverse complement.
TTATCTCTGCTCATTCAGCGCTGGGTTCCGTGCTGCCAGCCCGCCAAAAAGCCTCTCAGGCGTAAGGTGTGAGGCGCTGAACGGTGTGATGTTCAGCGCCCGGTTATAACGGAAGGTGCTCAAAGTTTGTAGCCGATCTGCCGCAACAGGTTCTTGCGCCACAGGATGTCCTCTTCACCTTCAATGCCACGGGCACAGTAGCCATCCACGACGCCCAGAATCGCTCGCCCTTGGTCCGTCTCGGCGAGAATCACCTCAGTCGGATTGGCCGTTGCACAAAAAATGCGGCACACCTCCGGGACCATTTTGACGGCGTTCAACACGTTTACGGGATAGAAGCCATCGTCGAGGAAAATGATGAAGCTATGGCCTGCGGCGATGGCTTGCGCATTCTTCTGGGCCAGTTCGATCATGGCGGTGTCGGTGCCAGACCAACGCACCAGGCATTTACCGGAGGCTTCGCAAAAGGCCACGCCAAAGCGGATACCTGGCACGGCATTGACCAACGCTTCGTGGATGTCCTCGACGGACTTGATGAAGTGGGTCTGACCCAAAATGAAGTTCGTTGCTTCCGGCTTGTCGATTTTCAACGTGATGAGTTGCATCTCAAACGCCTCCTTTCACGATGTGGCTACCAGGGGCTGGCAACACATCAAGCATAGCTACTCATTGACGATGGCTGTGTCCCTTGATGGCTCAACATTGGCTGAAACCTACCGCTTAATGTCTCCTGAGCCCGTGCGCTTCAAACTCAAACCTTCTGCACAATTCCTCCCAGGCTGAAGCCCCCATCCGACACACCCAGGGAGAAACCCAATGACACACCACGGAAGCTGCCTCTGCGGTCAAATCACCTACCAGATCCACGGTGAACTGACTGATGTCCTCAACTGCCATTGCTCGATGTGCCGCAAACTCCACGCCTCGGCATTTCGCACGCGGGCAAAAGTCATGGCGAAGGATTGGGTCACGCTGAGCGGGGCGCAACTGATCACGTTTTATGAGTCGTCACCCGGCGAAAGAAAAGGCTTTTGCTCGGTTTGCGGATCGAGTCTCTACACCACATTCGATGCCAATCCGCAGGTGCTGGGTTTTCCATTGGGTACGCTGGACAGCGATCCCGGCGTGGCCGCAACGCGTCATGTGTTTGTGGCGAGCAAGGCGCCGTGGTTTGAGATCACCGATGGGTTGCCACAGGTCGCCGAGTATTGACCCTTGTGCTTTCAGCGCAGCGTGAGAACAAGCCTGTACTGAGCATCCCGGCGTTGGATACTTGAAGATACAAAGCGCCCCGGTGCTGACACATTGCAGATACATCGGTGCGCTTTCATGGGCCAGCCCCACACACACATAGAGAGAGAATTGCCATGTACAGCAAACTGCAGCATGTCGCGAAGTTCCTCAGTCAGAGCGCGCGTTTAATGGTCGGCGTGCCCGATTACGACAACTACGTTGCGCAAATGGCGCTCAATCATCCCGGCGAGCCGGTCATGAGCTATTCGGCGTTTTTCCGTGAGCGTCAGGAGGCCCGTTTCGGCAGTGGAAAATGCAATACCCGTTGCTGCTAGAACTTCGCATAGTTCAGCGCATCGACAATGGCCGAGCCGCCGATACCGGTCAGCGACAGCAGCAGCGCCCTGATCAGCGGGTCTTCCGCGTAGCGTGAGAACGACCCGGTATTGAACGTCGCGGCCCGCTCGCGGATCATCTTGAACTTGGTGTAGCAAGGCGTCGTTTCGGGTGTTTGCAGCAGATAGGCGTCGAGTCGTTGCAAGGCAACGGTGCGGGCCTTTTCCGCTGCGCGCCGCAGTGATAGCGCGGAAACCAGCAGTACCAACGCTGTCAGCAGGTAGGAAATGATCAGGCCGGGCGGTGTCGGCCAGTTATCGAACAGACTGCTGCGCGACGCCAACAGGATCAACAAGACCACGGTCGGCGCATAGATCAGACGGTTAACCGCCGAGGTGCGCTTGGCGATCAGCTGCAAATCCACCCACTCGTCGATGCACGGGTGCCGGAGCATGCCAAAGGTTTTCTTGTGCTCCATCTGCAAGGTGCCAGGCCAGATCGCATGATGTTCGCTGAGATGGCGGATGAATCGCGTCAGCAGCAAGTTGGCATCCACCACCCAGAACACCAGTACCTGGAACGTCAGGGAGGGGATCAGCCAACTCATCTTCCACCACATCGATGCGCCGCGAACGGGCATGCCTTCCATGGGCCAGATGACAAACAACACGCTGGTGACCACGACGTAAACCCACGTGGCGAGCATGGCCCGCAGCATTCGGGCGCCGAAGGAGCCGCAGACGCAGTGCTCACCCCAGAAGCGTGCAATGAAGATCATCTTGCGCCCATCCGTGCAAGCGGCCTGTGCCGGTGTGCAGGACTTTGACCATTCTTCGCTGGCGGTCAGTAGCGGGAAGAAAATCTTCAGCAGGCAGTGCCCCAGTTCGTTGCACCAGCGACGCAATGTCCAGCCTTTGCCCCGGCGAATCAAGCGTCGAACCTGGCCCCACAAGGTCATCTCGTATTTGCGCATGTGCAGGTGTAAATGGTACGCGGCTTCGATTTCGGTCCGGTTGATGCGCAGGTTGCGCCAGCCCCATGCCAGCGCCGAGAGGGAGATCAGCACGGCCAGCAATCGCAGTGCCACGGTGGGCCAGGCACTGATGCCTTCAAACAGAAACATCGGCTCACCCAGTCCGTTGTCCGTCAGTGTGCTGCGCATCTGGTACGCCAGCATCAGCGCGAGGATGAACATGACGAGCGGGACCACGATGTACCACGCCCGGGAGTCGTATAAACCCGTGCTCATGCTGGCTGTCGAGTCCTTGGCCATCGCCAGTTGCCTCGCGGAGCGCCGGGTCAGGTTCGACGAGATGATACCGAGCAATATCAGCACGAACGTGAACCAGAGAAACTCCGCGTGCCAGAACCGCGTGGCGATGAATGCGCAGGCCGCCGCTACCATGAACAGCGTTATTGGCACGCCGCGAACCCAGGCCAGCCGTGCGTCATGGTCATCTTTCGGGCCCTCGATGCGCCACCAGACAATGAACCCGGCGAGTATCAGCAACGTGATCGTCAGTGGCCCGGCCCAGAAGAAGGATTGAGCTTGCTTGAAGCGCTCGCGGATGGATTTTGAGGGTTCAGGGTAGGGCGGTGGTGAGGGGTCCTGGAGGCAGCGCAGCGCCATCAGGTCATGCGGACGTACGCCTCGTTCGGACTGCGATTGGGTCGGTGCTTCGCAGCTTGCCGGGCGTGACGCGGTCAGCCGGCTCGCCAGGGGAATGAAGCCGCTGATCCCCACTTCGTAGATGCCCGGCGAGAGCAGCTCCGATTTGGAGTAGTCGAACTTCGCGCGCTTGGCGTCGAAGGATTGCGGTGCCAGTGCCGCCAGCACCGAGATGAACACCGCGCTTTGCAGGCTGTCGCGAAACGGCGGCACGTCCTGTTGCAGGGCGCGGGTCAGCGTGAGCCCGTAGGGGGCGGCGAGTATCAGGTTGCGCGTGGTTTGCGCCTGACCCCGTTGCAACATGCGGGCATCGAGGTCGGTGGAAAAGTACAGTTTGTACGGCATCCGGCTCTTCAGCGCTTGCAGCACCAGGAGCTTGTCGTAGGCATCGACGCCCAGTACGCCAATCGCGCCGATGCCGCTTTCGCCGTTGCGTCGATAGGCCGCGTCCTCATTGGCGATATGGTCGGCGAGGCGCCGCAGGTAGTCGAGCTGCGAGTTGCCGTCGGATTTCTCCAGTGGACTGAGATCGAGTTGGGTGGGGTCTTTGTTTTTACCGGGATCGGTACTGGCGCTTTTGTCGTTGCTCGCGGACTCTTCCGGGAGGCGTCCGTCCAGGCCGCGTAGATAGCTGAAGCGCAGAATCCACTGATCGACCACATCCCGATGATTTTTTTCGTCGCTGCCCAGGTGGGCATCCCTGGCCACCTGTGTCTTGAAGCTTTCGATCAGCGCGCGGCTGTAGAAACTGTCCCACTCGGAAATCAAGGCGATGCGATTGCCGCTGCGGCGCAGATCGCGGGTGCACGGTGAGCCGATCCGTCGCAGTTTGCCTTCGCTGCAACGCACACCCGTGGCCGGGTCCACGCGGCGCAACTTCAGCTCCTCCAGCATCAGTTGCGTCATGGTGCCGTCGTCGCTGACGGTGCGCAGCAACTTCATGGGTTGCCTGATCGCCAGCGGCGGCGACAGCTTCTGGTACCCGCGATCCAGCGTCTCGTTATCGGCCGTGGCCAGTGGTGAGTAGATTTCGACCTTCGGTGTGGCCTGGCCGATGTCCTGGTCCTGGAACATGTCGCGCAGGACGGTTGAGGTAGAAGGGCCGATGACTTTCAGGACCGCCGTGTTGGGTGGCTCGGAACACGGTTTCGGAGCGCACGCCACAGCCATTTTATTTTTCAGGGTCTCGCGTAACGTTTCGAGCGATTGCAGCGGCGTTGAGCCGAGCGCGTCCTGTTTGAACCAGAACACGATCGTTCGGTCAGGCGGCGGTGGCGCGCCTTCAAGTGCTGTCGGTGGATCGAAGGGGTTGGAGACGAACACTTCATAGGGGGCGTCGACGAAACCGGTTTTCTGCGGGGTATCCAGCGACAGGTTGGCGGCGAGTCTCAAGCAATGGATGTACTGTTCCTGATCCGGCACCCGGTGGGAGTTCTTGAACCCGGCCAACAGCGCATAACGAATGCGACGGCGCCGTTCGACTTCGTCGGCGTAAGGGCCGCCTTCGACCAGCGCCACCATGATGTCGGGCGCCGGTTTGTCTCCGGACAGGGGAGAAAGATCCGGGCTGCAAACATGCTCGGCATCCGGGTTCTTGCTGTCCGTGAGCTTCTTGCGATAACGCTCGACCGCGTCGAAAGGGTCTTGCCATAACCGGGCTTCGATGGGCAACTGCGCCTGGAACTGTGCACCGATCGGCCGCGGCTCAAGGAACGGTTCGCGGTTGAGGGCGAACATCGATACCACCAGACTCAGGATGACCGCACTGCCTGGCAGCCAGAAGGCCAGGTTAGTGCCAGAACCCTTGTTGTCCATGGCCTGCGCCTCTTGTTCTCGGCCAACTGATTACAGTTATGTATAGACCCAATAAGTGGGTTCAGTGCAAAGTCAGTGGCGGTAAAATCCGTCATGCCACCTTTAAGGTCAAAAGAAGCCGCCGCCATGCACACAATCGGACTCATTGTTTACCCCGGGTTTCAGGTGTTGGGCCTGGCCATGTGCGCCACGTTCGAGTTGGCCAACATGGCCACTGACGAACCGGCGTACAGCATTGCCTTGCTGTCCGAGCGCGGCGGTACGGTGCAGACCTCCGCCGGGTTTGGCGTGGAAACCACGGCGTTCGACCAGCGCTCGTTCGACACGCTGCTGGTGCTGGGCGACAACCTGATCCGTCCGGTATCGCCGGGCATGGTGGCGTTCTTGCGCAACGCCAGCCGGACCACCCGGCGTCTGGGCTCGATCTGCACCGGCGCAATTGCGCTGGCCGAGGCCGGTTTGCTCGATGGCCGACGCGCGACCACTCACTGGTGCCATGCACCGGCGCTGCAGAAGGCGTACCCGAAGGTGAAAGTCGAGGAAGACCGGATCTTCATCAACGACGGCAATATCTGGACGGCCGCGGGCATGAGCGCTTGCGTCGATCTGGCGCTGGCGCTGGTGGAAAAGGATCTGGGCGCGGAAGTGGCGCGGCGGGTGGCCCGGCAATTGGTGGTGTACCACCGGCGCGCGGGAGGGCAGTCGCAGTTTTCGGTGATGCTCGAACTGGAGCCCAAGACCGATCGCATCCAGGCCGCGTTGGCCTATGCCAAGCAGAACCTGAAGTCCGCGCTGTCGGTCGAGGAACTGGCCAGCGCCGCCAACCTCAGCCCTCGGCAGTTCAGCCGCGTATTCCATGCCGAAACCGGGCAATCACCGGCCAAGGCTATCGAAAACCTGCGGGTGGAAGCGGCGCGCCTGATGATGGAGACCGGTCGGCACCCCATCGACGTGGTGGCGACCGATACCGGTTTTGGCGATCGGGAGCGGATGCGTCGAGCGTTTATCCGTGCATTTGGCCAACCACCGCAGGTCATTCAGCGAGCCAATCGTGGGTGATGCTCAGGACGTCCTAAAAGGTGGTGTATTCGACATTTCGGTCTAAATATTATTGGCGTAATTTTGATCTCGTTGAAGTCCACTCCCTCAATGAGATCACCGTCATGACCTTTGTAAAAGCCGCCGCCGTACAAATCAGCCCCGTTCTTTACAGCCGTGAAGGCACCGTCGACAAAGTGGTGCAGAAGATTCTCGAACTCGGTGAGCAGGGCGTGCAGTTCGCCGTGTTCCCGGAAACCATCGTGCCTTACTACCCGTACTTCTCGTTCGTTCAGTCGCCTTTCGAAATGGCGGCTGAACACCTCAAACTGCTGGATCAGGCCGTCACTGTCCCTTCGGCTGCCACCGAGGCCATCGGCGCCGCCGCCAGACAGGTCGGCATGGTGGTTTCCATTGGCGTCAATGAACGCGATGGCGGCACGCTGTACAACACGCAGTTGTTGTTCGATGCCGACGGCACCCTGATTCAGCATCGCCGCAAGATTTCCCCGACCTATCACGAACGCATGATCTGGGGCATGGGCGACGGCTCAGGCCTGCGCGCCACTGACAGTGCGGTTGGGCGCATCGGCCAACTGGCGTGCTGGGAACATTACAACCCGCTGGCCCGTTACGCCTTGATGGCCGACGGCGAACAGATCCATGCGGCGATGTATCCAGGATCGTTTGCGGGGCCGTTGTTTGCTTCACAAATGGAAGTCAGCATCCGCCAGCATGCATTGGAGGCGGCCTGCTTCGTGGTCAACTCCACGGCCTGGCTGAACCCTGAGCAACAGGCACAAATCATGGCCGACACGGGTTGCCCCATCGGCCCGATTTCCGGTGGTTGCTTCACCGCAATCATCAGCCCGGATGGTGTGGTGCAGGGATCGCTGACTGAAGGCGAAGGCGAGGTGATCGTCGACCTCGACATGAGTCTGATCGACAAGCGCAAACGCATGATGGATTCGCGCGGTCACTACAGCCGCCCGGAACTGCTGAGCCTGCTGATTGACCGTACACCGACGAGCCATGTGCATGAACGCAGTGCACATCCGAAATTGGCGGTGACCGATACCGTGGAAGAAATCAGTCGTTAAACGGCAGACACAAAAAGGGGACTTTGGAAGTCCCCTTTTGCTCGTCTGGCCTTACAGTTCCTGACCCAAAAAGATCAACGTATTGCCATGGGCCTCAGCCGCTGCGCGCTGGTTGTAGCTGTCGCGATGCGAGCAGTTGAAGCCGTGTTCGGCCTCCGGGTACACGACAATTTCGACGTTATCGTTGTTCTCGAAACATTCGGCGATTTTCTCCACGGCTTCCAGTGGGATGTGGCTGTCCTGTTCGCCGAAGTGCATCAGCAGCGGCACTTCGATTTCATCGGCCCGGTCCAGCTGATTCTGGATTCCGCCGCCGTAATAGGCGATGGCCACGTCCACCAGCCCATTGGCGGCGGTGTGGTACGAGAGCAAACCACCGAAGCAGTAACCAATCGAAGCGATCCCGCCGTCCAGGCCCGGCTGGGCTTTCAAGGCGTCGATGGCCAGTTCGATGTCGGTCTGTGCCTTGCCGACGTCGGTGGCGTTCATCAACTCGACGGCGCGTTTCCAGCCGGTCTCGTCGTAACCCAGTTCGATCCGCGCGCCGCTGCGCCAGAACAGGTCCGGTGCAATCACCAGGTAACCGTCGGCGGCGTATTGTTCGGCGACCGAGCGGATGTGTTCATTCACGCCAAAGATTTCCTGGATCAACACGATCCCCGGGCCTTTGCGGGTGTGCGGAATGGCCAGGTAGGCGCCGAATTTACCGTCGGCGCTGTCGATCTCGATCCATTGGGTGGTCACGCTCATGGTGGCTCCTGTCTTCGCATGTGAGTGGGGTGAAGCTTGTTGGGGCTGTAAGTCGTCGATGCTGGGTTCTTGACGTTATCGAGCCCCTGGCGCTTCAGCGGTTATCGCGACGCCAGAAGACTCGAGCCAGCAGCGCATCGAGGCTAAGCTTGCCGGCACCCGAGAGCAACAGCGGCATAAAGGCCGCGAGGTAGATCAGCGGCAGTTTGAAGTTGCCGTGACCCTTGTTGCTGATGGCGTAACCTTGGGCAAGCTCACTCAATGTAGACCAATCGGCTGGCCAGTGAACGGCGGCGGTCGCGACGACCGTGACCACGATCAAAATGATTGCCGAGATCCGCGTTCCCAGGCCGACCAGTATGGCCAGGGCGCAGATCAGTTCAGCCCACATCGACAGTTCCCAGTTCAGCGTGGCCGGCACGTGGTTGAAGGGGAGCGGGAAGCTGTCCTGAATATCGGCGAACCAGTTTTCGCCATTGAATTTTTCCAGGCCTGATTCGAAGAACTCCCAGGCGAGGAACACCCGCAGGGTCAGCGGCGCAATCCAGCTACCGGCACGGTCGAGGTTCAGGTGCAGGCCTTTCACAGCCGAAGAGAGTGAGGTGGTCATGGCTTGATCTCCGTTCAGTCAGGGAAGTGGGGCACCGCGGTGCCCCACACATTGGGTTACTCGCCAGCACCGCACTTGCCTTCGCCACATTTACCTTCCGCCGGTTTTTCTGCCGTGTCGGCCTGGACCTGGCTGTAGCCGTGGGCCAGTTGCTTCATGCTGAACGCCTCGGACTCGGAGGCTGAAGCCGCGTTGGACAGGGCCAGGCCGCCAGCGATGATCAGGCCGAGGGTCAAAGAAGAAGTCGAGAGTTTGAACATGGTGATACTCCGTAGCATTGAGTGAGTTGAGCGCTTAGATCGGCGTGGCCAATCGACAAGCACAGTTCATCAAGCAGGTGTATCTGCGATGTGTCTTTGGTATGGGGTTTTAGGGGCAGGGTGTGTCGGGAGGGGCGCTGTACACACTGTGATACGTAACCCTGATATTGCTCATCGAGAACGCAGACCTGTAGCAGCTGTCGAGCCCCAGCGAGGCTGCGTTCGGCTGCGCAGCAGTCGTGAAACCAAGCGACTCGGTAGTCCAGGTGAATCGCGTGCACAGGGTTTACGACTGCTGCGTCCGAACGCGGCCCGAGCCGAACGCAGCCTCGCTGGGGCTCGACAGCTGCTACAGAGAGCCGGTGGCACAGTACAAAACTGTGATCCGGCCCCGACCAGTGGCGTCTAGCGTCTGTGTCCCCGCAATCCCATGGGGCGTGACTTCGGAACCCGGCATGCAAGCGCTGTTGAACGAGATCCTTGACGCAGTACGTCCCCTGATCGGCCAGGGCAAGGTGGCTGACTACATTCCCGCCCTTGGTACGGTGCCGGCCGATCAGCTGGGCATTGCGGTGTATGGCAATGACGGCGAGCTGTATTGCGCCGGCGATGCCCACACGCTGTTCTCGGTGCAGAGCATTTCCAAGGTGTTCAGCCTGGTGCAGGCCATCGGACACTCCGGCGAAGACATTTGGAAGCGCCTGGGTCACGAGCCTTCCGGCCAACCGTTCAATTCGCTGGTGCAACTGGAATTCGAGCGCGGGCGCCCGCGCAATCCCTTCATCAACGCCGGTGCGCTGGTGATCTGCGACATCAACCAGTCACGCTTTGCTGCGCCGGCACTGTCGATGCGCGACTTTGTCCGTCGGCTGTCCGGCAACCCGCAAGTCATGGTGGACGGCAAGGTCGCCGAGTCCGAATACCAGCATCGCGCGCGCAACGCGGCGATGGCTTATCTGATGCAGTCTTTCGGCAATTTTCACAACGACGTCGAAGCGGTGCTGCGCAGTTACTTCAGCCATTGCGCGCTGCGCATGAGCTGCGTGGATCTGGCGCGGGCGTTCTGTTTTCTGGCCAATGACGGTTTCTGCAAACACAGCGGCGAACAGATCCTCACCGCCCGCCAGACCCAGCAAGTCAACTCGATCATGGCCACCAGCGGCCTCTACGATGAAGCCGGCAACTTTGCCTATCGCGTCGGTTTGCCCGGCAAGAGCGGTGTGGGCGGGGGGATTGTCGCGGTGGTGCCGGGGCAATTCACGGTGTGCGTCTGGTCACCGGAGTTGAACACCGCCGGCAACTCCCTCGCAGGCATGGCCGCGCTGGAGTTGCTGAGTCAGCGGATTGGCTGGTCGGTGTTCTAGTCAGCGCGGCAACGCTTCGACCCGGCTGCGCAAACACGTCAGTGTTTCATCGTCCAGCACCGTGGTGATGTCCAGGTGCTCTTTTGCTTGAAAGAGGTTCATCGCATCCCGGGTCTGTTTACCGACGATGCCGTCGACGGGGCCGGGATGCCAGCCCAGGTACGTCAAGTAGGTTTGCGCCATACGGATTCTCAGGTCCGGCGTCCCGCCATAGGAGAACTTCTGATACGCCGCGCTGAGCCGCACGTCGTAGTTGTTGATCGCGTAGTTGGGGCCGTTGTAGCGGCGTGCAAAGTTGGCCCAGTCCTTGGCCCGTAATGCCGCGACTGAGCCGCCTTCGATCAGCGTGCCAATGGTGCACAGCAGTTGTTGGTTTTCGGACTCGACCATTCGCTTGATCATCGTCTCGACATCCGCCGAGCGGGTCTGCGCGAAATTGAATCCCATGATCTGCCCCAGCCCCCACGATGTACTTTGCAAGGCTGCGTTCCTGTTCAGGCCGACGGCCAGGTTCAGACGGTCATATTGATGCGCCCCCGTTGCACCATAGTTGCCGGGGGTTTTGCTGCTGATATCCGGGTGTTGCGCGTCAAACTTCTGCTGAGTCAGCCGACTGAATACGTGGCGCTCGTAAAGGATTTTCGGACGGCGATCGGGATAGAACCCGTTGCCGGAGGTTTCTACTGCCAAAACAGCCCAGAGTTGCGCGGCACTGACTTTGGCAAGGTCCAGCGCAGCCGCCAGACCTTCATCGTCAAGGGCCGCTCCATGGCTTCTGAATTCATCGCTCATGACGGCCTCCTTGGAAAACAGGAAACGCTGATGTACCTCTTTCAGCGTAGGAGGGCCGGGGGCAGGGCCGCCGGGTTTTCGATCACCGGTCAGGCGTGCGGTTAATGACGCTCCAGGAATTTTGCTATACATTTTCCGGCCGCCCACTGCATGGTGAAACCGCTTCATGTCTCTTGCGCTCGAACGTCTAGTCGCTGGCACGCCTATCCCTTTCGCCGGGAATCGTGTCTCTGTGGTCAGCCCCGAATTGGCCGCGCGCTTTCAGCCCGGGGACCATTTGCTGGTGGAGCAGGTCAGCGGCGAATTGTTGCTGATCCCGGTGGCTGACCAGCAAGCGGCGGCCATCGCAATCGAGCGTGCCGAAGCGGCTTTCAGCGCGATGTCCGCGGTTTCCGATCAAGCCATCAGCGAGTTCTTTGATCGCTTCGCCCAACGCCTGGAAAACCCTGACTGCTGGGCCTTGATCGAAGCCGCCAACCTGGCCGACATCGAGCGGGCCAAGGCCCGTGGGCGCTCCACCACGCGGCTTCTGGCGGATGAACGCATGCGTCGCGACATGATCGCCGGGCTCAGGGCCTGGCGTGACGCGTCGGCCACGCGCGGCAAAGTGGTCAGTTGCATCGAGCATGACGGCTGGAAAGTCGAGCAAGTGGTCTCGCCGCTGGGCATCGTCGCGTTCGTCTTCGAAGGCCGGCCGAACGTCTTCGCCGACGCCGCCGGTGTGTTGCGCACGGGTAACACGGCGGTGTTGCGCATTGGCAGCGATGCGTTGGGCACGGCGCAAGCCATCGTCACCCACGCACTGAATCCGGCACTGAGCGACGCCGGGTTACCGACCGGCGCGGTGTCGCTGGTGGAAAGCGTCAATCACGCGGCCGGCTGGGCGATGTTCGCCGACCGGCGCCTGTCGCTGGCGGTGGCCCGTGGTTCGGGTCGTGCCGTCAGCCAATTGGGCAGCATCGCCCAACAGGCCGGCACCGCCGTCAGCCTGCACGGCACCGGTGGCGCCTGGCTGATCGCCGACAAGGACGCCGATGCCCAGCGCTTTGCCGCGGTAGTGCGCAACTCGCTGGATCGCAAAGTCTGCAACACGATGAACGTCTGCCTGATTCACCGTGACCGTGTCGCAGAACTGCTGCCCCTGTTCCTCGACGCGTTGCAACAGGCCGGCGCCGCACGCGGGCAGGGCTGCAAATTGCACATCGTCGAAGGTAGCGAGCCGTACTTGCCGACCGATTGGCAAACCGCAAGCGTTGAGGTGTACCGCGCCGAAGGCTATCAAACCGAAGCCATGGCCGAACCGCTGCCCGAGGATCAGTTGGGCCGCGAGTGGGAATGGGAAGAAACCCCGGAAGTCAGCCTGAAGATTGTCGATGACCTGGACAGCGCCATCGCGTTGTTCAATCGCTATAGCCCGCAGTTCACCGTGTCGTTGATCAGCGAAGATGCCGCGGCTCAGGAACGCTTCTACAACGCGGTCAACGCACCTTTTGTCGGTAACGGGATTACCCGCTGGGTCGACGGACAGTACGCGCTGAACAAGCCGGAACTGGGTCTTTCGAACTGGGAGAGCGGTCGCCTGTTTGCTCGCAGCGCGATTCTCTCGGGCGATGGGGTGTTCACGATCCGCAGTCGCATGACCCAGACGGATCTGTCGGTCAAACGCTGATCCAGCACCACGACCCCGGTCAACGGCCGCACTATACTTAATGTGCGTCTGTATGGGCGTGGCGAGCACTCCAAAACGAATCAGATGTCCATAACGCTCGCCTGAGAGTCAAGGCTGCACAGCCAATGGACGGGCAGTGCACCTGATGACGGAGAGAGGGTTACACCATGAAACTTCATTCCTTTCAGCAATACTCCCATGATCTGGAAAGGGGCGTTCACGACACGTGGATTACTGCCAGGGTGAAGTCAGCCTTGGCAATGGCTGAACCAAGCCTTGGCCTGCAAATCCATGTCAAAACCCACGGGGGCACGGTGGCATTGAGCGGCCGCGTCAACACCCATAAACAGTGTGAGCAGGCTGTTGCTCTGGCCCGTTCGGTTCAGGGGGTCGTTGAAGTCGATGCCAAAGACTTGCTGACTCACGTGTTCACCCCAGGCAGCATTCCAGAACCCCCCAACGCTGAAGAGGCCCCTGAAATTCGGCCTCAATCGTCAACAAAGATGGACGATAAATAACCCGGTCGATCGTGTCAGTGCAGCGCTCTCGTGAGCCGGGAGCGCTGCGTCGATCGTCTCGCTGCCAATGGATACACACTTCAGGCTGCTGCTTCTATGGATCGGGCTTGAAGGGCGCAGGTGTCCGGATACTCGGCGAGCGCCACAAAACGGTGGCTCTCGGCATCCAGGGCGTCGACCGAACCGGTCTCGATGTCGTAAACCCAACCATGTAGATTCAACAGGCCTTTCTCCTGAGCCAGGCGCACGCTCGGATGCGTCTGGATATTGGCCAGTTGCGCGATGACATTCTCCCGAACCATTGAACTCACCTTCGCCGCTTCATTGGCGTGAGGGCGGGATTCGTTGATGACTTTCGCTGACTCGGCGTGTTGCAACCAGCCGCTGACGGCGGGCAGGTGATCCATGCATTTGCACTTGGCGACGGCGGTCATGGCGCCGCAGTCCGAGTGCCCGCAGATCACAATATCGGTGACGCCGAGCACCGCGACCGCATATTCGACCGTGGCCGACACACCGCCGGGGTGAGGGCTGTAGGAGGGCACGATGTTGCCGGCATTGCGGATCACAAACAGTTCACCGGGTTCTTGTTGAGTCAGCAGTTCTGGCACGACGCGGCTGTCGGAACAGGTGATGAACAGCGTGCCCGGATGCTGGGTGGTGGCCAGGTGTTTGAACAGGTCGGTCCGTTGCGGAAAGGCGTCTTTCTGGAACTTCAAAAAACCTTCGATGAGCGCTTTCATAGTGACTTCCTCATGGGTGTATCGGATGTTCTGTGTAGCAGCTGCCGAGCCCGCGAGGCTGCGTTCGAGGACGTAGTCCTCGCAGATCCAGGCGACTGCTGCGCAGCCGAACGCAGCCTCGCTAGCTCGGCAGCTGCTACAGGGGATCGCGTGTCACAGGTGGAAATTCGACTCGCCTGTCATCCGCTTAGAAAGGACGCAGTGGCAGGAACTTGCCATCGAGGGTAATCACCGCGCGGGAGCCGCCTTCCGGGTCTTCGACTTTCTTCATGTCGAGCTTGAAGTTGATCGCACTGATGATGCCGTCGCCGAATTGCTCATGAACCAGGGCTTTCAGGGTGGTGCCGTATATCTGGATCATTTCGTAGAAGCGGTAGATGGTCGGGTCGGTCGGGACACCCGAGAGGCTGCCGCGCAACGGAATGATTTGCAGGCGGGCCACGGTGTCGGCGTCCAGGTCGAGTTTTTCGCCAATCACTTTGGCGGCGCTTTCCGGCAGTGGGTGCTGACCGAGCAGGGCGGCAGTGACGTAGGCCAGACCGAGGCCAGTGCCGTCGGTCAGGTCCTGCCAGGACAGGTTTTTGCGCGCTTTTGCATCGAGAATCGACGTGGTCAGGGCCAGGCTTGGGTCGTTGTAAGCGTGGGACTGTTGCATGGTGTTTCTCCTGTCGGGAGTGAGGTTGCTTGGGTGTGGAGCAATCTTCTGCCGATTGATCCATAGCGTCCAAGACCGATATACAATGCAGCGAATAAGCACAGCCTATAGATGGTGATTCCCCATGCTGCTCCGACATTTGCGCTATTTGCTGGCGGTCGCCGATCACGGCGGTTTCACCCGCGCCGCCGAGGCGCTTCACGTTTCGCAGCCGACCCTGTCCCAACAGATCCGGCAACTGGAAGAAACCCTGGGTGTCAGCCTGTTCGACCGAACCTCGCGCACGGTGAAACCCACCGATGCGGGAGAGGCCTACATCGAATGTGCTCGTCGGGTGCTGGTGGAACTGGAGGCAGGCAAACGTGCGCTGCATGACGTAAAGGATTTGTCCCGCGGCACCTTGCGGCTGGCGATGACCCCAACGTTCATGGCGTACCTGGTGGGGCCGCTGGTGCGTGATTACGTGGCGCGGTATCCGAACATCCATCTACAGATTTTCGAGCTGTCGATGGACGACATCGAGGCCGGGCTGGTGGATGACTCACTGGACATCGCCATCGCGTTTACCCAGGTCAGAAATGCCGATATCGAGTCGATCCCGGCGTTTACCGAGACGTTGGGCGTCATGGTGGGGCGCGATCACCCGTTATACGAAAGCCAGGTCGCGTTGTCCGCGCAAGAGGTCGCGCAACTGGAATTTGCGCTGCTGGCCCCGGACTTCGTTACCCGCACCCGCATTGATGAGTACTTTGCTCAGGAGCAGATCACGCCGAAGGTGGTGATCGAGGTCAACTCGGTGAGCACCTTGCTGGAAGTCATTCGGCACACGGCTATCGCCACCGTCCTTCCGGAGCCCATTGCCACCGAGGACCGCGCGTTGCGCAAAATCTCGTTATTGGGGGAGTCGCCCAGACGAGGGGCCGCGCTGCTTCGACGCAAAAACAACTATCACAGCGCAGCGTCGGTGGCTTTTATGGAGCTGGTGTTGGGTGCGGCTGCAGGTGAGTCGACTACGTCAGTCTTCTATTAATTGGCACACACCATTGGGCGCCTTGCCCGTGGAGGACACCGTGACCGAGTCGTCATCGGAGAGGAGGATCGAGATGACGACTCCCGAACCCTTGGCTTCGAAACGGCGATCGTCAATGGCTTTGGTCTCGGCTTCCTTGCTGTTGATCAACACCGGTCCGTCCTGATCCGCGTGGACGATGATTTTGCCGGGGCAGTCCGCATCGAACAACGGAACGCCGGTGATGCTGTTTGCATGGGCAGCACTGGCCATTACGAGTAACAGCAAGCCTGTCAGTTGTATGTTCATCACAAACCTCCATTGATCCAGTGCACACGGTTAACGATAGCGTTGTTTGGTGCGCACGAGACAAACAAAAAGGCCCCGCTCGATATGACGAGCGGGGCCTTTTTATGGATGGGGTGTGGGGGCATCAGTAGAACCGGTCAATCACCCGAACTTCGTTCTGGTTCTGCATCGAGGCCCACGCCTGTTTCAGCGTCTGCAGAACATTACCGATGAAGTCCTTGTCAGCCGCGGCTTTTTTGCCGACATAGCCTTGGCCGCGACGGTACATCTTCAGTCGGGCGAGCAGGTTCTGGTTGTTCTTGTCGAACTCCGCTTCATGGGCGTGAGGCGACAGGCAGTCGATATGCACCTGGCCCGACTTGCTGATCCACAGAATATGGCTGTCATGGCTGTCTTTTTGCGCAGCGAAGATACGAGCCAGTTCATCGATAGTGGGTTGATTGTTCAGATTCATAGTAAGCCCCTTGACCATTTGGTGATCTTTCAAAGTTGATTCGCTAATACAGGTAGCCCATCGGTTAGTTGATCCCTGGCACCGAAACCAGGACGTCAGCGGTCGGCCGCCAAAATGACGGGGTCCCGCGTCTGTTGCATGTAGTCGTGTTGAATAACTGCTACGCAATAGCGTCACAACGAGGAGAAGCGGCGAAAACCTTCTGGCCACTGCCGACGTTTTCAGGGTCGACCACAAGCTTCATGAGGATTGATCGCCAGCGCTTCTCGTCCTTGTACTGGACGTTCAGGCCAGGTCAGCTTCTTCAATCTGCCTTGTGGGCAGCGTGTATCCGGGAAAAACAGCTCGGCGGTCAGACGAGCTTGCTCAAACGTGTTGCCTGTTCTCCCGATCGGGGAGACGTCTGCATCATGCAAGGGCAAATCGGAGGCGTCAACGGTTTTGTAGTGATTATTTTTGGTCACTACATATTGTCGGACAAAGTCGTTTGGAATAAAAAGCGGAAGGGGAAAGCGCCAGTCAGGACGCTGGCAACGATGTCCGGAATCGGTAAACGGTGCAGGGATAACCGCCTACCGGCAGCTGATGCAGGGTGAACTCGCCATGGGTGAGATCGGCTATGACCCGGGCCCAGAACCGCCGCGCTGGCGGGTTCGCATCAAGGTGGAAAATTTGCCATTGACCGGGGAACCGGCTCAAGAGGGTGGAAACGACAAACTTCGCGACGCCTTGGCCACGAAAGCGTCGACTGACAAAGAAGTAGCCGATGTTGTACTCGGCGCCGTGAAGATGGGTTTCATCATCCACCGTCACGAAGCCGGCCAATTCTCCGTCGACCTTGATCAGAAACGGCCTGGTTGCGGGGTTGCGCCAGTAACCCGGTTTGGGCTGGGCGTTGAAGAAACCATGCTCACCGAGCTTCAGCGGCAGCCACTCGCTGAAGTCATACATGTAGAACTGCATCAGGTTTTCAATCGTTTCCAGTTCGTCGCGCTGGGCGGCGTGCAGTTCGATCAAGGGCATGTTGATAGCTCCTGAGGTGCAGGCCATCCCTGGCCCGGGCGTGATCACTCAGTGGGGGGCGAAATCGTATTTCCCGCCTTTTTTCAGTGCGGCTTGATAGGCCGGGCGAGCCTGAAAGCGTTCAATCCAGGCCGCTATATGAGGATAGTTGCCGAGCTTGCCCTGGGCTCTGGCGATCTCGCCGATAAAACTCATCTGGATGTCGGCGGCGCTGAACTCATCGCCCAACAGGAAAACGGACTGGCTCAGAGCTGTGTCGAGGTAGCCCAGGTAGTTGGCCACCTCCGAATTGATCCGCGGATGCAACGGCGCACCGGCTTCACCGAGACGCCCCACGTACAGGTTCAACATCAGCGGCAACATCGCCGAGCCTTCGGCGAAATGCAGCCACTGCACGTATTCGTCATAGGCGGGGGTGGACGGATCGGGTTGCAGGCGACCGTCGCCATGGCGGCGAATCAGGTAGTCGATGATCGCGGAGGACTCGATCAGCTTCTGCACGCCGTCTTCGATGACCGGTGATTTACCCAGGGCATTGATCGCTTTCAATTCCGGCGGTGCCAGGTTGGTCTTCGGGTCGCGCTGATAGCATTTCAGCTCGTAAGGGATGGCCAGTTCTTCCAGCAACCAGAGAATCCGCTGGGAACGGGAGTTGTTCAGGTGATGCACGATAATCATGGTCGATGCCTTATCAGAAAATGGGGCTGTCGCTGGACTTGAAGAACACTAGACCCTTTTGGCTCAATCGAAGTGCCCTCAAGCCTTGGTCGCCGGTTTTGTCGCGCGTTTGGTGCCCGTCGAGGGCTTGCGTTTGGCGGGTTTGCGTTTGTTTTTCCACGGTGTGGCACCGCGCCCGGCGGGGCTTGCCGGTCCGCTGATGGTCAGGCTCAGGCCGGCGCAACGGGTGACCTGTTTGCTCATCCACGCGGCTTGCTTGGTGACGAATTCTTCCAGGCTCATTTCACCACTCTGCACCATGTCCAGCGCCTGCTCCCAAATCGCCGTGGTCCCAGGGTCGGCGATGGCACGCGGTACGGCGTCGATCAGGCTGAACGCGGCCGGGGTGGCGGCCAGGGCCTTGCCGTTCTTGATCAGATAACCACGGTCGAGCAGGCCCTGGATGATCGAGGCGCGGGTCGCTTCAGTGCCAATGCCGGTGGTGTCCTTGAGTTTCTGCTTGAGCAGCGGATCTTCCACCAGTTTGGCGACGTTTTTCATCGCCTTGATCAGATCGCCTTCGGTGAACGGTTTGGGCGGTTGCGTCCAGAGGTCCTTGAACTTGACGTCGGCCACCGCGCAGTCACGCCCTTCGGCCAATGCCGGCAGCGTTTGCGGCGCCGGTGCTTCGCGGCCCTTGGCCGGAGCAAGGGCTTCGGGCAGCGCGCGCTTCCAGCCGGGTTCGACGATCTGCTTACCGACGGCCCGCAAGGCTTCACCGGCGCAGTCGAAGTCGGCCTGGGTCCGGTCGTATTCATGGTTGGGCAGAAACTGCGCCAGGTAGCGCGCGCGGATCAGGGTGTAGACCGCCCGCTGCTTGCCCGCCAGCCGCTCGAGGTTTTTCGCCGCAGCGGTGGGGATGATGCCGTGGTGCGCGCTGACCTTGGCATCGTTCCAGGCCCGTGAGCGGCGCTGAGGCTGCAGGAAGTCGTTCAAGGCGTTCAGCGCCGGATCAGCCTGCCTCAGCGCGGCAAGAATGCCCGGTGCTTCACTGTGCTGACTCACGGGCAGATAACCGCAGTCGCTGCGGGGATAGGTGATGACCTTGTGGGTTTCGTACAGGGCCTGGGCGATGTCGAGGGTTTCCTGGGCGCCGAGCCCGAGCTTCCTCGAGCAGACTTCCTGCAAGGTGCCCAGATCGAAGGGCAGGGGGGCGACTTCGCGCATCCGCTCGGTGCGCAGTTTGATCACCCGGGCACTCGCCGCGCTGCCAATCGCCGCCGCTGCTTGCTGCGCCAACGCTTGATTCAGACAGCGATCCTGATCGTCGCAAACCTCAGAGGCCGCACGCCACTGGGCGGTGAACGTGGTGCCGTCGTGCAGCAGTTGCACATCAATGGCCCAATAGGCGACCGGCACGAAGTCGGCGATGCTGCGGTCGCGATCCACCACCAGGCGCAGGGTCGGCGTTTGCACCCGACCAACCGGCAATACGCCCTGATAACCCGACTGACGCCCCAGCAGTGTGAACAGCCGACTCATGTTCATCCCAATCAGCCAGTCGGCCCGGGAGCGCCCGAGTGCCGAATGGTAAAGGCTAAAGGTCTCGGCCCCCGGCTTCAGGGCTGCCAGCGCCTTGCGGATCGACGCATCGTCCAGCGCCGACAGCCATAACCGCTGGATCGGCCCGCGATAACGGCAATGCTCCACCAGTTCCCGGGCGATCATCTCGCCCTCACGGTCGGCGTCGGTGGCGATCACTAATTCATCGGCCTCGCCGAGCAGCCGCTTGACCGCTTTGTACTGGCTGGCCGTGCGCGGTTTGACGGTCATCTTCCACTTCTCTGGAATGATCGGCAGATCCGCCAGCACCCAGCGCTTGTAGCGCGCGTCATAGGCGTCGGGCGGCGCGGTTTCCAGCAGATGGCCGATGCACCAGGTCACCGTGACGTCCGTTCCCAGCCAGCAGCCGTCGCCACGACGCCTGGCGCCGAGGACGGCCGCAATGTCTTTGGCCTGGGAAGGTTTTTCACAGAGGTACAGCCGCATAACCACCATCGCTCATCAACTGTCGAGAGGCGGACAGAATGGCGGCTGATGAGCGATGGGGCAATCTTTATCTGTATGGATGTACAGTCGGTGCGTTGCGATTCATTGCACAGGCTCCTCAGTAGTTCAGGTTAACCACCGGCTGATCCAGCTTCGCGCCGGGCTCTCGCCTGAGAATGGTCAGCAACGCTGCGGTAATCACGTTCACATCATTATCGAAGCCTCCGTGGGAAGTGTCTTTTTTGGTGCCCGCGCCATAGTTCATTTTCGGATCGTTGAAGATATGCAGGGTTTGCGCGAACGCTTCGGGAAGCCCGCGACCCGTTGCGGCAAACCCGGTCGGAATGGTTTTGCCAAAGTAAAACTGGTTCCACTGTTCGGTCATGTTTTTGGCGGCGATGTTCCACTCCGCCAGATCGGGATTGCTGAAGTCCTGGCACTGCTTGTCCAGGCTCTTGGCCATGCCCAGCAGCGGCATGCGTTGCAGTTCTTCATAGGCCCGGGAAACGAGGTACAGCAGGGATTTGTGGTACACACCGATGACGTTGTCATCCTGTTCGCGGCTGTCGGACAAGAGGTGAATGTGGAAGTCCTTGCGCTTGAGGCCTCCCCCTTCGATGACTTTGCGGTAGGTCTGGTTCGCGAAATCGAGGGTGCAGGCCGGGGCCATCAGCGTCGACGTTTCGGTGGGCAACCCCCTGGCCCACAACAGGTGAATCAAGTGGCCATTGATCAGGGAACCCGCGGAGTGGCCAATCAAATGCAGCTCGACATTCTTCTTGTCCATGTCGGCGACCAGGTTTTTCAACGACTCGGCCATTTCCACCAGCCCACGCGGGGTAAAGCCGACGACTGCGGCGGCTTCGGCGTTCTGTTTCATCTGGCTCCACTGATCGCCGCCGGGTTTTTTGGTCGCCAGTTCCAGCGTGCGATCAAAGCCTTCCACGGCTTTGTCCTTGATGGCCTTCAATGCATCGCTGATGCTGCCGGCTTCGGGAAATAGCCCGGGCAGGGTGTCCTGGACGATGTTCGCCAGTGTCTCGAGGGCCCCGGTGCGCCAGGTGACAAACAGCGGGTAGATGCCGTTTTCAAGGAAGTAGGGCGCCATCGCACAAATTCGATTGATCGAATCCTGCTCGGAATTGAGTCCACCGTGGGCAATGACGGCGATGCGCAGCACCGGGGGTTTGTTTGCGGCCGGCAGCTTGTCGTACCAGGCGCGAGGCGCCTCGTAGACGATGCGCTTGACGCCCGCCCGGACGTTTTCCACGTCGGTCAGGCGAGGGCCGATGCTGCCATTGTTTTCCATCACGATGGTCAGGCCGTAAGCCTGATCGTTGGTCAACAGCGGCGGCCCTTTGCGATCGGCCTCGCAGGCGCTGGCCGTGAACAGGGAAAACCCTTCGCGCTTGGCGTTGGAACTGGACAGCGCGCTACGAAACGGTGATTGAGTACCGTTGCGGGAGCCTGAAGGGCGTGCGTTTTTCGATAAGGCGCCGCGTTCGATCGGCACCCCGAGGGCCATGGTCCAGGCGTCGGTGCCATTGGCCAGCCAGTCTTCGAACGTGAGGATGGCGAAGCCGGAAAATCCCCAGTCGGTTGACCAGGAGTTCTGCACGATGAACCCCTGACTGGTGTACCCGATCAAGGCAAAGGCGTGACCGCCCTCACTGGCTGCCGGCCATTTGATGACGGGCAGCGCAGACATGCTCTTGAATTCCACCGCCGGCTGTTTTTTGCCTTTGGGTCGCATCAGTGCCCAACCCTGATGCACATTGGCAGAGACGAAAAGCGCGCCGGCCTCATACAGCGCCGCCATCATGGCGGTGACATCGTCCTTCTCGACACGGTAGTAAACCCCCAGCGGCCGCGTCATGGCATCCATCGCCCAATTCTCCGCCGGTGCTTCAAAGGCCGGAACCGATCCGTCCGGCTTGACGGTATAGGGCCACAGTTCCTGCGCGCAGACGCCGTGTTTGTGCCAGCCCTTCAGTGCGCCGCGACAACTGGAACCCACGTAATCTTCGCCTGGCCATTCGTCATAGAGTTTGGCCAGATGATAAAGCTGGCGCGGACTCGTTTTGGTGGAGGCCCTGTCTCGCCGCCACAACAGAAAATTGACCACCGCCGCCAGTCCGAACCCGGTGCATGCGCCTTCACTGCCCTGGTAGAGCACCATGTTTTTGTCCAGGTAGCCCGAGAGTTCGGAGGCAATGTCCTTGTCGGCGGGCCAGGAGGGCGGCAGCGACTGGACCCGTGGAGTAAAAATACGATCGCGCAGGTCGAGGCGATCCGGACGGGCGTCGAGGGTGATGATTTTCTGGTCGAGGGAAAACTGTGTGGCGGGCATGGTGAGACCCTCAGGTTTCTGAGACTCAAATCCCCACGCCATGCCACGACTGCCTGTCTGGGCAGCAGGGACGTCAACGATCCTATTGATCGTAGACGATGTTTCACCGGCTTTGAGCGTTTGCCCGCTTATATCGGCATTTCGTTTTTGGCCTCGTCGGAGCGCCGCATCGTCCCGTTCGGCTGCGAAGCCGTCGTGAGTGCAAAATCTGGGTTATACCTGAAAGTCGTGGTCTCAGGTTTTGGGGCTGCTGTGCCGCCCACCGCGGGCAAGCCTCGCTCTCACAGGTTCATCACCGTCATGAGGAACGTATTTCATGAAAAGCACCGGTCCTAGTCCTGTCATCACCATTGCAGAGCAGCCAGGCTGCCTGCTTGTAATGTTTCACGGTATTCAGGTGGCCGCTTCCGCACGGGCGCTGGTGTTGCTCGAGGCCAACTATCCTCCGGTGTATTACGTGCCGCGGGAGGACATCGATGAAAAATACTTTGCCCGCACCGATCACACGAGTTATTGCCCCTACAAGGGCGATGCCAGCTATTTCAGTCTGCAAGTCCCGGGACATGAGGGCGCTAACGCGGTGTGGAGCTATGAAGACCCCAAAGTGTCGGTCGATCAGATTCGCGGCTACATGGCGTTCTATCCCGATCAAGTCACGTTTGAGGTGCTCAAAGACGTCGAGTGAGGGGTGGTTTTTGGCCAAGGTGGCTATTGCCAATCACCTCCCGTACACATGACAATGCGAGTCATTATCACTCGCGAATTATTCCATTGTCATGCCCGTCAACGATTTGTCCCTGCACAGCGCCGTCAATGATCTGTATTGCGACCATCACGGTTGGCTCAAAGGCTGGCTGCGCAAACGTCTGGGCAATGCCTACGATGCGGCGGACCTGGCGCAGGACACCTTCGTACGGGTGATCAAGGCGCGCAATGCGCTGGAGATTCGCGAGCCGCGACCTTACCTGTCAATGATCGCCAAGGGCTTGCTGATCGACCTGTTCCGTCGGCGCTCGCTGGAGCAGTCCTATCTGGAAGCCTTGGCCGCCATGCCCGAATGGCAACAGCCCTCGTTGGAGGAACAGGCGATCCTGCTGCAAGCCCTGATGGAAATCGACCGTTTGCTGCAAGGGTTGGGGCGGAAGGTCAAGCAAACGTTCATCCTGTCTCAGTTCGATGGCCTGACCTACCCGCAAATTGCCGAGCGCCTGAGTATCAGCGTGCGCACGGTCAATAATCACATGGCCAAGGCCATGGAACATTGCTGCCTGATGCAAATTCAGTTGCAGCTGGCATGAGCCTGTCGTCCGCCGAGTTAAAGGCGATCAGCATCGCCGCCCAGTGGTACGCCCGATTGCAGTCCGGCGTCGCGACCGATTCGGATCGTGCGGCGTGGAACGACTGGCTGATAGCTGACCCTGCGCATCGCCAGGCCTGGCAGCGCATGGCCGCCGTCGGCGAGCAGATGAGCAGCGTGCCGGGTGCGCTGGCTTCGCCGGCCTTGCGGGGTGCCGAGCGATCCCGTCGCCAGGTATTGCGCAGTGTATTGGTGTTGGCGTCGGCCGGTTCGCTGGGGTGGTCAGGATGGCGCAGTGAAACAACCCAAAACCTGTTGGCCGATTTCCGCACCGCCGTGGGTGAGCGCCGAGAGTTTCGTTTGGCGGATGGCAGTTCATTGCTGCTGAATACCGACACCGTGGTCAACCTGCGTTTCGACAGTCATCAACGCGTTCTGGAACTGTTGAGGGGCGAGATTCTCGTCACGACCGCTGTCGATCCTTCGCGGCGGCCGTTCAAGGTGGTCACCCGCGATTGCGAGGTGCTGGCGCTGGGGACGCGTTTTATCGTCCGGTCCCAAGGTCAGAGTGGCGAGGTGGCTGTGCTTGAGAAAGCGGTGGAGGTGACCTCTGGCGGTGGATCGAAAGTGCGCCTCGAGGCGGGCCAGACTATCGGCTTCAATGCCACCTCGCTGGGGACGGTACGGCGCAACGATGCTTCGGCAGGCGCGTGGCAGCGAGGCAGTATCATCGCCATTGATCGTCCCTTGGCCGAGTTGTTGGTCGACCTTTCGCGCTACCGCGCCGGGGTGCTGCGCTGCGATCCGCGCATCGCCAATTTACGGGTGTCCGGCGCGTTCCCCATCGATAACACAGACCTGGCGCTGGCCGCACTGGAGAGCGGTTTTTCCCTTCGCGTCAGCCGATACAGTCGTTATTGGGTCAATGTTTCCGGTGGTGATTTGCAGTAGCGCCCACCGTGCACAAAAAAGTTTTGTTGCCTTTGCACTTTTCATACACATCGTTCGGCTCATCCCTCAGTGAGTTTTTATTGATTGTTTTTGGGGGAGGGTAAGCATGTCTCGGGTGTACACGCCAGGTCGTCTGGCGATTGCGGTGAAGGTCGGGTTAGTCGTGGCAACGTCGATTTGCGTATGGCCAGTTGCAGCGACCGCGGCGCCGGCGCAACAGCAAAATTCGGTGCAATCCTTCGACATTGCGCCTGGCAGCCTGACCGAAGTCCTCAGCCATTTCGCCAGTGCAGCGGGTGCTGCCCTTTCCTTTGATGCGCGTCAAACCGAAGGGTTGAAATCCCCCGGGCTCAAAGGTGCGTTCGGGGTCAGTGAAGGCTTCGCGCGCATTCTTGGCGGCAGTGGCCTGCAAGCCGAGCCCCAGGCCAACGGCACCTACGTGCTGCGGCCAGTTCCCGCTGCCGGTTCGGCACTGGAGTTGGGCGCCACCAACATCAATGGGCAGATGCTGGGCGCGACTACCGAGAACAGCGGTTCGTACACCACGGGAGCGGTGACTATCGGCAAGGGTGAGCACTCCCTGAAAGAGACGCCGCAATCGGTCACCGTGATGACCCGCAAGATGCTCGATGACCAGAACCTCAACACCATCGATCAGGTCATGGAAAAAACGCCGGGTATTACCGTCTACGACTCGACCATGGGCGGCAAGTATTTCTATTCGCGCGGGTTCCGGATGTCGGGCCAGTACCAGTACGACGGTGTGCCGCTGGACATGGGCAATCTCTATGTTCAGGCCGACAGTTTCAGCGGTGACATGGCGTATTACGACCGCGTCGAAATCCTGCGGGGTGCTGCGGGGATGATGAAAGGCTCGGGTGGCACCGCTGGCGGGGTGAACTTCGTTCGCAAGCGCGGTCAGACCGTCCCACATACCGACATCACGCTGTCCGGCGGCAGTTGGGACAACTATCGCGGACAGGTCGACACCGGTGGCCCGCTGAATGAGTCCGGCACGATTCGCGGACGCGCCGTCGTCGCCGAGCAGAGTCGACACTACTTTGTTGACGACGCCAGTCGCAAGGATCAGGTGTACTACGGCGCGCTCGACGTCGATCTGAATCTCGATACGACCCTCGGTCTGGGCGTTGCCTATGAAGACATTGACGCCAATCCTTGCTGGGGCGGCCTGCCGCGTTACAAGGACGGCAGGGATCTGAAACTCAGTCGCTCGACCTGCCTCGACCCTTCCTGGAACACCTGGCGCAGCCAGCGAACCACCGTCTTCAGCGACCTGAAACATCAGATCAACGAAGACTGGGCGTTGAAGGTCGCCAGCGTTTATACCAAGAACACTCAGGACATCAAATACGCGTTCGCCTCCGGATCGGTGACACCCGGCGTGGGCACCACCGGCATGCTCGGGAGCATGTACGACTACGATCAGGTCGATTACGGACTTGACGCCTACGTGGATGGCAAGTTCGGCGCGTTCGGTCAGCAACATGAATTAGTGGTGGGTTTCAACGCCAGCCGTTCGAAAAAAGACGACTTCTACTCGGTGGCGTTTCTGCCGCAGCGACAGAATGTGTTCAACCCCGACAAGCATATTCCGGAGCCGGACGACAGTTACTTCATCGACAACTCGTCGCGCGGCGGGCCGGTCAATTCAGTCACCCGGCAGAAGGGCGTCTACTCCACTTTGCGCCTGAAGCTGGCGGATCCTCTGACCTTGGTGGTGGGCAGTCGGGTGAGTTGGTACAGCTCCGATACCGATTCCCTGTTCATTAATTCCGGCACTTCGGAACATTCCAGCACCACGGAGACTGGCCAGGTCACGCCGTTTGCCGGCCTGTTGCTGGACCTGAACGAAAACCTGACGGCCTACGCCAGCTACTCGGAAATTTTTACTCCGCAAGGCAATTTCCGATCGGAAGACGGATCCGCTCTCAAACCGCTCGTAGGCCAAAGCTATGAGTTGGGGATCAAGGGCGCCTGGTTCGACGGTCGCCTGAACAGCTCTTTCAACCTGTTCCGGACTGTCCAGAAGGACCAGGCGCAGACTGACTACAACTCATCCTGCCCGTCATCGGATGGCTACTGCTACGTCAACGCCGGAAAAGTTCGCGCCCAGGGTTTCGAGGCCGAGATCAGTGGTGAAGTCATCGAGCGACTCCAGTTGCTCGCGGGTTACACCTACACTCAGACCAAAACCCTCGACGACATCGACACCAGCCTCAATGGCGCAGCGTTCAACAGTTATGTGCCTCGGCATGTGTTGCGCATGTGGGGCGATTATGCCCTGAGCGGGTCTCTTGAAAGGTTCACCGTCGGTGCTGGCGTCAACGCGCAAAGCGATAACTTCCGGGTGTCTCCGGTCAGCGGAAACAAGATCAGCCAGTCGGGTTATGCGATTTGGAACGGTCGCATCGGCTACCGCATCGACGACACCTGGTCGGTGGCGTTGAACGGCAACAACCTGTTCGACAAGCGCTACTACGCCACAATCGGTACCGAGACCTTCGGTAATTACTACGGTGATCCTCGCAACTTCATGGTGTCGGTCAAAGCGAGTTTCTGACGGCGACGGAGATGAAAACGCTGCGCATGGGCGTGATGCTGTTCACTTGAGGTTGGGGTGTATATCCGTTTCTGCGGTGATGGCGGCTTAGGGTTCCGCCCTTACGGCGGGTCACTTTGGAAAAGAACCCCAAAGTAACCAAAGGGTTCTTGCCCCTTTCGTTCGGTGCCTCGCCTAGGCTCGGCATGCCCTCGCTCCGGTCCTGCTCCGTGGGCCCGCCGCCATCGGCCATCCATGGCCGGGGGCGGCTAACCCGGCATCCATGCCGGGTTGCCCACTGCGCAGAACCTCCACTCGGCCTCTCGATGGGGCGGTGCATCAAGATCAAAAGCTGCAGGCGAGCTAACGCTCGGCCTGTTGAGTGGTGAGGAGC
>NZ_FYDJ01000005.1 GCF_900187425.1 Pseudomonas sp. Irchel s3h14 | reverse complement strand
TTGAAAAGGTCGCCGAGGTCGAGCAGGTCCTGTTGAACAGACATAAAAAATCCGATGCCAGAGGTCTGGCATCGGATTTTCGGATAAGCCCGGCTTTGACTCAAATGCTTAAGTGAACAGCATTACGGCTTGATGCCGGGCTTTTTGTATCTGGATATTTCTTCTTCGCGCTCTTCGAACTTACAGCTGTCCAACGATCAGCGTTGGCGTGATGAAAAAGCTAGACTCACGCCCTCCGTAACGCGTTCCCTTACCCCCGATACGGAATTTAGAGGTTCATATCATGCGTTTGACATTGTCCACGTTGGTTCTGGGACTTTTGGTCGCTCAAGGTGCAATGGCCGCCGGTGACGGCACCGCTGCAGTTGGCGGTGGTATTGGCGGTGCACTAGGTAACGTGGTCGGCCAGCAAATGGGCGGCAGCACGGGTGCCGCGATTGGCGCCGGTGTAGGCGGCGCGGCAGGTAGCGCGGTCGGCGCGAACAAAGGCAGTCGCACAGAAGCGGCTATTGGTGGTGGTCTGGGGTCGGCCGGTGGCTCGGTGATCGGCAATAGCCTGGGCGGCAAGACCGGTTCGACCATTGGCGCAGGCCTGGGCGGCGCGGCGGGTGGTGCGGTAGGCAACAACTTGGGTAACGATAACGACAGTTCGCACTCCGGTAGCGGCCACAATCATAAGCATAAAAACAAGCACAAGAACAAACATCACTGATTCGACATTGAGCTACACCAGAAACCCGGCTAAGCGCCGGGTTTTTCGTTCCTGGTAGTAAGAAACTGGAACGTTTGGTCGTGGGTCGCCTCGAACTTTATACACCCTGGAACGTTGTGAGGCATGCCATGACTCCTGAAACCGAAGGCAAGGAAGAAAAAGGCCCGAGCGGGCTTCCGTTCATTAACGATCCAGGAAACGAAGACCCAGGCTCACTGATGGATGATGCAACAGTGCCGCTCAATGATTCCGATGATGCGGGCGACGTCGGAAATATCGAGTTCGAAGACGAGGAAGAGTATGAGGATGAGGACGAAGATTGACCCTGCTGTGCGACGGACTCGACCGATCGTCTCTCTGATCGAACGCAATGCGGGGCGCAAACATCGAAACTTCAGGGCCTGCTTTTCTGGCCCCACGAGAGGTGCCTTATGAACGCTGATCCGAAAGACTCCGACATCGACGATACCCCCGAATATCCGCTGCCTTCACCGACCAATCCCCTCAGTCGTGATCAACGTCCGCCTGATGACGACACCGCTGTAGAGCAATTGCCGTCTGATGAACTGAAGCGCGGGGATGTGGAAGGTCACCCTGACGACCCGGACATTGCCGGTGACGACGGGTCAAACGAACCGAGCTGAGTTTACGCTGTGGCTCAGCGTCGCTCGTCGATTGTGCGGCACCTTTGAAAAGCGATGGCTGCCAGAAATCAGGTACGCACCTTTTAAAGGAGATACACCATGATCAGGTCAAAATTGACGGCCCTGACGGTGATCGGCGTGTTGTTGGCCGGCTCAATGTCGGCGCTTGCCCAGTCCTCAGGCAACGATGCACCTGTGGATAAGGGCGGGATGCCGCCGTACTCCGAAATGAATGCGGGCTCCTCGGACGGGAAGGCGTTGCCGCCTGGCACCATTGAGGGTGGGAATGGTGGTGATGCAAACGGGAGTAGCACCAGCCCGGAGAAGGGAAGCGGGGCGATGAGCGGTGGAGGTTCGAGTGGGAGCGGTTCTGGGAGTGGGTCTGGAGGATCCGGTAGCTCTGGGACGAGTGTGAATGGTGGCGGAACACGTGGTTCGGGGGGCTAATTGTTATTTAAAGATAAAAGCCCAGCAACTTGCTGGGCTTTGGTGGAATACGTGAGCTGCCGGCACACAAAAAATTTGACAGTCCGATTATCGATCTTTGGTTATAAGATTTTGAGCGGCGATTATTTCTTCGATAAGTAGTCGAATCGTGCCGGCCTTTGAAGACGCAAGTGGTATGTCCCAGTCATAGTTCTTGATAACTCTAATTTGAAAAGAACCGTTGATATCGAACGATGGGTACCAGCCTGCATCTAGCAAATGTGTATCGTGATACTCCACTTGCAGCATGTCCTCTTTTAGAAAGTCGATCTGATTTGAGAGATCGATATTTCTCAATGCGGAAAGCTCATCGTAAGTGATTTTTCCCGTGATGAATGTTAGGTCAATCACTTTATTAGCCTCCTATATTCGGTCTCTGAGATTGGATGTCCATGGATCGTTCTGGCGCTTAGCTCGATGCGTATCCATCGACTGGGTTTTCCTTCGCTGGCACCGATGTCAGTCTCGTATTATTTGACTTTCCAATATTTTCCGTTGGTAGTAGGAGAGCCAGTTTTGTAAGCGTCTCGTTTCATGATTTCAATATCGTAATGCTCGGCCCCTAGCACCCAATTCTAGGGGGGGCTTCTCAATAGGGCCCCCGATAATCCAGTCAATTATTTGGATTTACAGTAGTTCTTAAAGAAATAAAATTTGCCTGTAGAGTTCGACATTTTCTCAATTTTTCCTAAGGTAACGTATTCTTTGAATTCACTCTCCAAAACGGCTTTGTCAGTATATTTTTTGTATTTTAATGGCAGTTCGCAAGCAAAAATATAGAGCCTCCAAACATCAAATCCATCTGTCCTGCCATCAGGTCCGTAGTCAAAATCTACACAGAGATCAGGAAAATAAACAGCACAGCCGACTCCATGTAGCTCATATGTTATGTCTCCAATTACGGTTCCACACTGCTCTATTTTATTGCTACGCCACAACCTTAGGATGTATCGAGTGCCGAATTTTTCTTCGAGCAAAGAGGTAGCTTTATCGACCATCGAAAGAAAATCGAATATGAGTTGCTCAAGACTCTCGTTCCTATAGTTCATCTTCTTCGATGCTCCAGCCGATGATGCTCAGCGTTGTTCGCGGACTCTAGAACTTCATCAATACTGTTCAGAGTTCCTCTGTGGCCCGCAATATCTCTCACAAGTTTAATGATCACATCTTGTTGATGTCTGCCTTGCTGCTGATGCACGGTGATGTCCATCCAGAATATAGAGCTTGCCGTCATTTTTGGCGACATCTATTGGGAAATTGGCGGCGAAAACAGTTTCACGCTTGTAAATATATCAGCACTGTTTTGTTCGCATAAGTAAACATTTGGCCCGTTAAGGCTGATATGACGAGCTTTGAATTGTATTAATGAGGTTTCAGATGTTGCACTGAACTGAAAGTATCCGTGAGATTTTTCGATTTCGACATTTAGAATTTCGGATGTGGGTATGTTTTTAATTAATAAGTCGCTGATCCCTGAGCATTCCAATCCAACTCTGCACATATTGTAACCTTTGTTTTTCCACTTTTCAGGCAATTTGTCAGGGAACTGCTGTATGTCAAAGCCGATGTCGAGGCTGGGTCTATCATTTTCAATTTGAAGTGAAAAAAGATTTATTTTTCCTATGCTTATGAGGCTGCTAAATACTTTGTTGAAAAAGATGCTCTGTTCAAGTTCATTCCAGTGTGTCATGTTTTATTCCTGAATGAGTAGTGAACCTTGGCGCCTTCAGATATAAGTCGAATTTATTCTGTAAGTGACTCAATCCATCGCTTGTAGTAATCCCTTTGTTGTTGAATATCCTGTGTGATGTCGTTTTCTTCATAGTCGAAAATATTTACGATATCTTCCGATTCGGCGGTCTTGCCCATGTGTAGTTCATACGCTACTACCCCAGCAGACATTTGCGATGACATACGTGAGGGGTAAACGTTGAGTTTGGCCCCTTTACATAAAAATTTTGTTTCTGGAAAATCGGCTCTTAACAGTCCGAGGCATACGTAAAGATCATGGGCTGTATATGTTGTTCTTAAGCCGTTCTCCAATATGTAAGTTAAGGTCGGGTTTTGTCGATCGCATTCGATAGCGGCCTTCTGAATGACTCCGTGGGTGTTGATAGATATTGCTATTATTTTCATGATCACTTCCTGCGCGGGTTAGGGGTTGAGTAGCCCTTATAACTGCCATCGGCGTTGACGGGGGTAACACCGAGGATGTCGTGGCTGTCTATTCCTCCTGGGAACGCGATTTCAACCTCCTTCCTGTGAGGCGAAATCATGCCGAGCCTTTTATTCACATCTATTCCGCGAATGTTTTTTATTACATAGACGAAACCATCATCAAAACCGTATCCCGTTGCGAACTTTATGGCCTCCTTTTCCGAGGTCGAAGTGCTGACAAAAAAACTGGGAGGGCTCCGGTTGTCCAAGGCATGTAAGTAGAGATCCATGCTGTCTCCCAGGGGCTCAAACCCCGCTTCAAAAATCTCCCAGTCTTCTCTGGAGTCTCCGCGGTACAAGTACCGATTTTTTGGTTTCGTGGATGGAGCGCCGGGCTCCCCCTCATCAACCCCAACCTTCCCCGCAGGATCCTCATCACCAAACGAAGGCTTCTTACACCCATCCCCCCCAGGACACTCACTCAACCCCAGCGGATCAACCCACCCCGTCGGGTTCCGCGTGTACTGATACCCGTTTAACCCACCCGCCAACTTGCTCGGATCCGGCGTCAAATACCGTCCAACATCCGGATTGTAGTAGCGATGCCGGTTGTAATGCAGGCCCGTTTCCGCATCGAAATACTGCCCCTGAAACCTCAATGGTTGATCAAGCACCTGATGGGTGTCGCGGTTGAGGCGAGTCAGGCGGCCATAGGCTGTGTATCGGGCGGCCCAGATGATGTCGCCGCTGTAGTCGGTGAGTTCTTGCGGTGTGCCGAGGTGGTCGAGTTGGTAGTAGAACGGGCAGGCCTGAAGTGGGCCTTTGCCGTCGAGCATGGCCAGCGGGCGGAAGTTGCCCGGTTCGTAGACGTAGCTGCGGTAATGCTCGCGGCTGCTTTCGGCGATGAGGTGGTCGCCTTGCCAGAAGAACTCGGCAGTGTTGCCGTCGACGGTTTTGCTGATGCGGCGGCCGAAGGCGTCGTAGCGGTAGGTCGCCTGGCTGCCGTTGGGCAGGGTGGCGCCGATCAGCCGATGTTGGCAGTCGTAGCGGTACTCGGTGACCAGTTTTTGCCCGGTGCCACGGCGCTCGCGGATCAGGTTGCCAAAGGCGTCGTAGTCGTAATGGCGGTCGCCTTGCATGAGCAGGCGATTGCCTTTGACGGTGGCCGGGCCGGGACGATCCTGCATCAGCAGGTTGCCCGCCGGGTCGTGGGCGAAGCTTTCCGGTTGTTGATCGCGGGAATGTCGGACGCGGATCAGGCGGTCGAGTGGATCGTATTGATAGTTGCGTTGACCGTGTCGCGTGTCGGCAATGTAGTCGAGGTTGCCGTTGGCGCTGTAGGCATAGTCGCGGCGATACAGCGGTTGGAGGTGTTGGCTGACAGCGTGGGCTTTCAGACGGCCCTGGTCGTCATACTGATAATCGCTGAGCAACAAGCCTTGTTGGCGGTTTAGTTCGCGACCGGCGAAGAAGGTATGCGACGTCAATCGACTGCCGTTGAGGTCGATGGCCGTCAGCGCGCCGCCCTTGGCGTGGTGGTAGTCGAGCTTGCTGTTGTCCGGCAGGCGCAGGCGATTCAGCTGACCGCAGGCGTCGTAGCCATAACGCAAGGTGCCCCAACCTTGGTGTTCGCTGATCAGCCGGTCCTGCCGGTCGTATTCGAACTCCAGCGGGTGATCGTGGCCGTCGTCGACGCTGACCAGTCGGCCGAGGCTGTCGTAGCGGTATTCAACCTTGATGCCATCGGGCAGGGTTTTGACCAGCAACCGTCCGGCCGAATCCCGCTGGTAAGCCGTCACCAGCTGCGAACCGTCCTCGCCAAACTCGGTTTTCTCCAGCAGCTGGCCGTTGAGGTCGTAGGCGTACGCCGTACGTTGGCCGTCGAAGCCGGTTTCCTGTCGGATCAAGCCGTTGGGCGTGTAGTCCAGGAGATATTTTTCACCGGACTCGTTTTCGATCTCGGTGAGTAACAGTTGCGCGTTGTCGTAGCGGTACTTCAGCTGGGTGCCGTCGGGATTGATCCGGCGGCTGACCAGGTGCAGGTCGTCGACGTATTCGTAACGGGTGACGCGACCCAGTTCATCGCGTTCGGCGGTAATCTTGCCGTAGGCGTTGTAGCTGAAGGCGCGGCTGGCGCCTGTGGGAAGCGTCGTCTGGATCAGTCGGCCAACGGCATCCCATTGGTACTGGGTGATCGCGCCGTGTTCGTCCTGCCGGGTAATCTGCCGCCCCAACGCATCGTAGGAAAACCGCCGCTGACCGCCGTCCGGCAAGGTCTCTTCGAGCAGGTGTCCCAAGGCGTTCCAGACGAACACATGCCGACTGGTGTCCGGGTAACGGATCGACAGCAGCTGCCCTCGTTCGTCGTAGTGATAGTGGCTGACATGGCCGTCGGGATCGGTCGCTTCGGTGACGTCACCCTGGGCATTACGCTGATATTTCCACACCGCTTTACCGCGGTACCGCGCGTGCAGGAAACCGTTGCGATACTCGTAGGTCGTCGGTTCGTCTTCCGGCGGAATCAGCGCAATCAGCCGTCCGACCTCGTCGTAACGGTATTCGGTGACGGCGCCGAGCGGATCCTGCTCGGCAAACAACCGACCTTTATTGTCGTAGGCCTTGAGGTGTTCGCCACCATCCAGCTCGACCTTGCGCACCAGTCGTGCCTGTTCGTCGTGCTCGTAAATTTCTTCGCTACCGTCGGCGTTTTTAACCAGCACACTGCCGTTGTCGTCCCAGACATAACGTGTGTCCATCTGCGAAAACGACGCCCAATGCCGCACGCACCGGGCCGCTTTACCGGCACACTCCCACTCCCAGAAGAAACTGGCCCCACCGGTCAACTGCCGCTGCAGAATCACCTGCTGATCGTCGTAGTCGTAGCGTTCGCTTTCACCGGCGGCATTGGTCGCTTCGATCAAGCGATGACAAGCGTCATAGCGGTAGGCAACCAGTGTTTGCTCGGTACGCCAGGCGTCTTCCAGGGTGTCGGCCGGATGAAAACGCTGATACTCGACGGCGACGATGTGCCGGCGCTCATAGCGCAGTAGAAGGGAACGCCCTACGCCGTTATCGAGGCGTTTGATCCTGTCAGAAGAGTCCCGCTGCACCGTCAGCCGATTGCCATAGGCATCGCTAATGGCCGTCAGACGTCCTGCACGAAAGTGGAAAAAACGCGATTTTTCGCCAGCTTGCGCGAGGATCAATTCTTCGGGTTCATCCCCGAGATAAATCGCCGCCCGCGACAGGCTGTTGTGAATCGTCGGACGCTCGATATTCGGTTGGGGAAAGGTCGTACGACGGTTTTCATGGTCGATCCAGATGACGGAGTCGCCGTCGATTTCCAGTCGATGGGCGAGGCTGTGACTCCAGCCGAATCCGAGCCCGCAATCGATCTCCACCGCGCTGGTGCGATAGAGCCGGGTGAAGTCGAACGGCAAAATCCCGTCCAGCGAACCATCGGTCAGCGTCAGCAGTTCCTCGCCGGTAACCATCGATACCGGACAGCCATTGGTACAGGTCAACGGTCCGCAATCGGCGCTGTCACCGTTGGGGTTTTTCGCCTGATCCGGGGCATCGTCGCGATGTTCCTGCCTGCCAATCCTGGTCATGGCTTCAGACTTGTCGCGAGCAATGGCCACTGGATTCTTCACCAACAAAACTGGCGCAACACCCGCGGTGATTTGCAACGACACGGCGGGTGCAGGTTTGATCGGTGCATTCCGGGCATTGACCATCAGCGGTTTGAGCGCGCCAGCGTGGGCTGTCAGGTCGGACCTGGCGGTGAGCTCAGCCAATCGCAAACTGGCGGCCGCCAGCCATTGCCGGGTCTGCGGGGACTTGATCCTGGACAGCACCTTCTCACTCAGGCGCAACTCCAGTCCCGCAGGACCGGTGAGGCACATGAGCAGGAAACTGATCAATATCTCCGTACGAATTTCCGCCACGACCTCGGCGATGTACTGCGGCGGCAGCATCCTCAGCCAACTGGTGAACGCCGCGAGATGAATGAACATCAACGGCTCGTCGCTCAGCATCAGCAACACCTTGGCGATGGACTCCGCCGAAGCGTTCAGCAGCGTTTCAAGCTCGGATTGGGTCAGGTATTCGAGGAGTTTTTCGCTGTTGGCCTGCAGGTCCGCGATCAGGGCGTAAATCTGTTTCACGTCATCCCACAAACCGTTCAGCGAGTTCTCGAAGCCGCGCCAATCGGCCTGTTGCAGCATGCCGTAGCGCTTGATGAATCTGGCCTGGGAGAACCCGGCCCACGCTGGTTCGAACTCGGTCGTCCACTCGTTGCGCAACCAGCCTTCCAACTCGCTGATGACGCCCTGATAGGAGGCGTAAAGTGCTTTGACGTGATCAGCGGACACATCGGGAAAGAAGGTGATGCGATAACGCTGGCCGCGCTGGCAATCGGGGATTTCCAGAATGCCGCTGGGGCCGATCTCGTTGTAGATCGGCTCGCCAAACGTCTGCTCACCCGCCACCTCGGAAAGCAAAGGTTCAAGCATCACCGGCGTATTGCCGATCGGCACGAAACGCGCAGCCTCAAACATATGCACCAGGGTCAACGGACCGCTGGCCGGGCACGCGGCGACTGTCGAACTGACCGGTGTGGTGGAATGCTTCGGCGCGCTTAGACGGACTTCATTGCCGACCTTGAACACTTGCTCGACATCCAGGGCCCTACCGGTCCAGAAGCTTTCAGCCCAGGTGTCGTAGTCGTTCAGGCACAGTCGAAAATCACCCAATAGCGCTTCGATGTCCGGCTGCTCAGGGTTCATGGCGGCGACCACCAGCAGCCCGATGGTGTTGTTCAAGGCCAGGAGGTTGTCAGGTATGAACATTCGCAGTCCCTCGCGCGGATCAATTCAGAGCGCGAGACTTTGCGGGGGATCGGCGGGGAAAGAAGTCGGGAAAGTAAGTGTTTGGTGTAGGGGAAATCGCTAAATGACGAAGAACACTTCGGCGCAGGTTTTAGTACCGATCAGGCATTGCCCGTTGCCCTATGCCCGCCGCGCTCGCTATGCTGCTGAATCCTTTAATCGATCGCGGACCCGGCCGTACCTGAGCCGCCTCTGGGATGTCATTAGAAAACGGATCAGATGCGATGAATGCACCGCTGAATGAATTCGGCCCGATCAAGGCCGTGATTTTCGATATGGACGGCTTGTTGCTGGACACCGAGGGCATTTACACCGAGGTCACGTCCATGATTGCTGCGCGTTACGGTCGGGTCTTCGACTGGAGCGTCAAACAGAACATCATCGGCCGTGGCGCGGGTGATCTGGCGCGCTATGTGGTCGAGGCGCTGGACTTGCCGATCACCGCCGAAGAGTTTCTGGTGATCCGCGAACCGCTGATGCGCGAGCGTTTTCCTACAGCATTGGCAATGCCTGGCGCGCAGGAGCTGGTTCGGCATCTGAAGGCCAACAACATTCCGATCGCGGTGGGCACCAGCTCTTCGCGTCAGTCGTTCGGACAAAAAACCACCTTGCACCGCGACTGGTTCGCGCTGTTCGATTTCATCGTGACGGCCGATGACCCGGAAGTCGGCGCGGCCAAACCGGCGCCGGACATTTTCCTCACGGCCGCGCGGCGCCTGGGTGTCGCGCCTGAGGATTGCCTGGTGTTCGAGGATTCGCCGTTCGGTGTCACGGCGGCGAAAGCGGCGGGGATGACCGCGATTGCGATCCCGGATGCGGCGATGGCTGATGAAAAATACGCACACGCCGATGGCATTCTTCGTACGCTGAAAGCGTTCAAACCGAGCGCCTGCGGTTTGCCAGCGCTCGAATGGGCTTAAAGCTGCGTACATGAAAACGCCGGCAACCTGGTCAGGGTTGCCGGCGTTTTTTTATGCGTGATTCAGAACATCAGGCGCCGAAACCACCGTCGATGGTCAGGCTGGCACCGGTGATGTAGCCGGCTTCCGGACCGACGAGGTAGGCGACGAAACTGGCGATTTCTTCCGCTTTGCCGTAACGGCCCACCGCCATCAACGGGATCAGGCTTTCGGCGAAATCGCCACTGGCCGGGTTCATGTCAGTGTCGACCGGGCCCGGTTGCACGTTGTTGATGGTGATGCCGCGCGGGCCGAGGTCGCGCGCCAGGCCTTTGGTCAGGCCGACCAGCGCCGACTTGCTCATGGCGTACGGGCCACCACCGGCGAAGGGCATGCGGTCGGCGTTGGTGCTGCCGATGTTGATGATGCGACCGCCTTCGGTCATGTGTTTGGCTGCGGCCTGGGTGGCGATGAATACGCTGCGCACGTTGATCGCGAGGGTCTGGTCGAAGTCTTCGAGTTTGAAATCTTCCAGCGGTGCAACGGCCAGCACGCCTGCGTTGTTGACCAGAATGTCCAGGCGACCAAAGGCTTTTACGGTGGCGGTCACGGCGTTGCGGATGGCCTCGGCGTCGGCGCTGTCAGCCTTGATCGCGAGGGCTTTGCCGCCGTTACCGGTGATGCTGTTTTGCAATTCTTCGGCTTTGGCCGTGGAGCTGACGTAGGTGAAGGCCACTGTCGCGCCTTCAGCGGCCAGGCGTTTGACAATGGCGGCGCCGATACCGCGGGATCCGCCTTGAATCAAAGCCACTTTGCCGCTGAGGTTCTGAGTAGTCATATCGATCTCCAAAGTCCCGAGGCGAGATGTCTCGGTTGATGGAGCCTAGTATCGATTCAGGATTACCGGCTGTGTAGACGGTAATTGCGATAGTCTGTGTAAACCAAAAGTTTATAGTGGCGCATATGGAAACCTTCAGCAGTATCGAATGCTTCGTGCGCAGTGCCGAGGTCGGCAGCTTCGCCGAAGCCGCGCGCCGTCTGAGTCTGACCCCCGCGGCGGTGGGCAAGAGTGTTGCCAAACTTGAGGCGCGGCTGGGGGTGCGGCTGTTTCAGCGCAGCACTCGCAGCCTGACGCTCACTGAAGCAGGTCATCGGTTTCTCGGCGAAGTGAGTTCCAGTCTTCACACAATCCAGAATGCCGTGGCCAATCTGGCCAGCGCCGAGGGGCTACCCGCGGGGACGTTGAAGGTCAGCATGGGCACGGTGTTTGGGCGGTTGTATGTCGTGCCGTTGCTCGGGGAGTTTCTGCGGCGTTTTCCGGCGATCAACCCGGACTGGCATTTCGATAACCGTCAGGTCGATCTGATCGCTCAGGGGTTCGATGCGGCGATTGGTGGGGGATTCGAGCTGCCGCAGGGGGTGGTGGCGCGCAAGCTGACGCCGGCCCATCGGGTGTTGGTGGCGTCAGCTGACTATCTTGCAGGGCGTGAGGTGATTGCCGAGCCCGATGATCTGAAGCATCACGATGGCATCCTGATTCGATCGCCGCAGACCGGGCGTGTGCGTTCCTGGCAATTGACCAGTCGCACCCAGCAACACAGCCCGCTGGTGCTCAAGGCGCGGATGACCATGAGTGATTCAGAGGCAGCCTGCGCCACGGCCGCCCAAGGGTTGGGTATTGCGCTGGTGAGCATGCCGTTCGCCGTGGGCTATCTGGAGGCCGGGAGCTTGCAGCGGGTGCTGCCGGACTGGTATGTCGACGATGGCAACATTTCGATTTATTACGCGGAGCACAAACTGCTGCCCGGCAAGACCCGGGCGTTTGTGGATTTCGTCATTGAGCAGTTTGCGGAGCAGGGGTTGGGGCAGCGGTTTAGTGCTCTTTGAGTCTGGCTTGAGACCGAGGTGCGGCCATCGCGAGCAAGCTCGGCTCCCACATAGGATCTACGGCGTTCACAAATCCCCTGTGGGAGCCGAGCTTGCTCGCGATGGCGGCGACTCGGTTCAGTGCGAACTCATCGTCCGAAACGCCCCGACCAGCCGATAATTTTCTTCGGCCGCGGCGTCGCATAAGTCCGCACTTTGGACGTCGACAATCCCAACCGCACCAACGACTCGGCAATCGTCACCGCCGCCGTCACACCGTCCACCACCGGCACGCCAGTGCGTCGGCGAATCTGTTCATCCAGCCCGGCCATGCCGCCGCAGCCCAGGCAAATCACCTCGGCCTTGTCTTCCAGCACGGCCAATTCCGCCTGACGAATAATTGCCTCCAGCGCACGTTCAGGATCGGATTCCAGTTCCAGCACCGCCAAGCCACTGGCCCGCACCGACGCGCAGCGGTCCCAGAGTCCGGACAGTTTGAGGCGATCCTCGATCAGCGGCACGGTGCGGTCCAGGGTGGTGACCACCGAATAGGCATGGCCGAGGAACATGGCGGTGCTGGCCGCCGCATCGGTGATGTCCACCACCGGCACGTTGAGCAACTCCTGCAAACCTTCGCGGCCGTGTTCGCCGTAACCGGCCTGGATCACGGCATCGAAGGGTTGGTCGTAGGACATCACCCGGTCCATCACCGCGATGGCGGCCAGGTAGCTTTCGAAATTGCCTTCGATGGAGTCAGCACCGAAGTAGGGTGTCAGGCCGATGATTTCCGTGCCGGGCGCGGCCACGGACTGAGCCGAACGCGCGATGGCCTGGGTGATGGATTCGGTGGTGTTGACGTTGACCACGAGAATTCGCATGGGAAGTCCTTATAGCGGGTGGTTCTGCGGCCCGACGGTGCCGGGCCGCCAAGGGGTTAATGGCTGACGTTATCGACAGCGATGGCTTCGCCGCTGACGTCTGCGTAATGAGGCTGCCGTTTGGCGATGATCAGGTAGAGCATCCCGGCAATCCCGGCACCAATCAGCCAGGAGAAGGGCGATACGCTGTCGAAACCCGGTACCAGCGCCAGGACGATGGCGATCAGCGCGGCAGGAATGAACGCCGCGACAGCGCGTAAATTGACTCCGCGGCTGTAGTAATAAGCGCCGTTAGGGTCTTCGCTGTACAACTGCGGCACGTTGACCTGACCTTTTCGTACGAGCCAGTAGTCGACCATGATCACGCCGTACAACGGGCCGAGCAGGGCGCCAAGGCCGGACAGGAAATACACAATCACCAGCGGGCTGTTGTAGAGGTTCCACGGCAGGATTAGCACCGCGATGGTCGCGCTGATCAGCCCGGCACGGCGGAACGTCAGGTATTTGGGCGCCAGGTTGCTCAGCACGAAGGCTGGGGCGACGAAGTTGGCCATGATGTTCACCGCCACGGTGACGATCAGGAACGCCAGGCAGCCGAGCACCAGAAAGAAGGTGTTGGGAATCGAGGCGATGATCTCGGTCGGGCTTTCGATGATCCGGCCGTTGATCTGAAATTGCGCGCCGCAGAGCAGGACGGTGATGCTGGCGAACACCAGAATATTTACCGGCAGGCCCCAGAAATTGCCGACCTTGATGGTCTTGCGGCACGGCGAAGAACGGGCGAAGTCACAGAAGTTGAGGATCAGCGTGCCGTAGATCGACAGCCACAACGCACCGCCGGCAAAGATGTTGCGCCACATCTCAGCGCCGGTCAGCGGTTCGCGGATCGACCAGGCGATCGTCGCGTTGGCCTGAAAGTACATCCACCCGGCGAGGGCGGCGACGGTCAGCAGAATCACCGGCCCGGCGAACGCTTCGTAACGCCGAACCATCTCCATGCCGTAGGCGAGGATCGCCAGTTGCACGAACCAGATCGCCACGAAGCACACCCAGCCCAGGCTCGATAGGCCGAGGATCGAGTTGTGGTCGTAGTCAGCGAAGCCGGGATGAACCGCTGTCAGCAGTACCCGAAAGACCACCGAGGCGAGGTATGTCTGAATCCCGAACCAGGCGATGGCGATAACGGCGCGGATCAATGCAGGAATCTGCGCCCCGTGAATGCCGAAACTGATCCGGCTGATGACAGGAAATGGCACGCCGGTCTTTTGTCCCATGTAACCGGAGAGGTTCATGAAGCTGTACACCAACGCTGCGCCGATCCCCAGGGACAGCAGGATTTGCCAGCCGCCCAGTCCGAGGGCATACAGCCCGATTGCGAATGAATAATTGGCGATGTTGTGAACGTCGTTAGTCCACAGGGCGAAGATGCTGTAGCGGCCCCAGCGTCGACCTTCGGCTTTGGTCGGCGCCAGGTCCTTGTTGTGCAGGCGGGGGCTGAGTACGACGGCTTCTTGAAACGTTTGGTCGTGAGGGGTTGAAGTGGGTGGGAAGGAGGGCAGATCCAGCGCGATGTTGTTGTTGGAGAGGCTAGTACGCATTCCGGCAGGCTCCGAGCT
Organism: Pseudomonas sp. Irchel s3h14; assembly: GCF_900187425.1. Classification (GTDB taxonomy): domain Bacteria; phylum Pseudomonadota; class Gammaproteobacteria; order Pseudomonadales; family Pseudomonadaceae; genus Aquipseudomonas. Next base: position 392,924 of record NZ_FYDJ01000005.1, on the reverse strand, counting down.
TGGCGTCGCGATGACTGTGCATGAGCGTTGGCTCGACAAATCTTCGTCGCGGGCAGTCAGCATCATTGGTTACGGGGCATCTGCAGCCTGTACGGGATAGGGCGCTTCAGGCTTGCGGATCTAAAGTGTGTGTATGTTTTGATATGATTGTATACAAAACATGTATGCACTTAAGCCAGATCCATGCCAGTCAGCGATCTATGAAATTCGTCGCTAATTTCGTTTTGTTATCTGTTTTCGATAAGTATCTGAAATAAAGGCGATATAAATTGACTGTTTGAACAGGTATTTATTTTTAAGCGGGATGTGTGCGAAAGCTCGACTGGGGAAGTCTGGAGAGGGGCGTGTAACTTTTTGGGGCGCTGAAATGAAAAGTGCACACACAAATGGCACCTATGGTGACATTCGTGTGTACACATTTTGGAGGTCGGTCACAGAACTTGTGGGAGCGGGCTTGCTCGCGAAAGCGGTGTGTCAGTCGACATCGATGTTGGATGTCAGTCCGTCTTCGCGAGCAAGCCCGCTCCCACATTGGATAGCGCCAGGCTCAAGATTACGCCTTGGATTTGCTGATGATGTTGCCCGCATGCAGTCCGCATTCTTTCTGCGTCGCTTCTTCCCACCACCAGCGACCTTCGCGCTCGTGCTGGTTCGGCAACACTGGACGGGTGCAGGGCTCGCAGCCGATGCTGATGAACCCGCGTTCATGCAGGCTGTTGTACGGCAGCTCCAGCATGCGGATGTAACCCCAGATCTCTTCACTGGTCATTTGCGCGAGCGGGTTGAATTTGTACAGGGTGCGTTCCGGGGTGGAGAACGCGGTGTCGATTTCCAGCACCGCGACGGCGCTACGAGTGCCAGGGCTCTGATCTCGACGCTGACCGGTGGCCCAGGCCGTCACACCCGAGAGCTTGCGACGTAGCGGCTCGATCTTGCGGATGCCGCAGCATTCGCCATGGCCGTCCTTGTAGAAACTGAACAGGCCCTTTTCCTTCACGAAAGGTTCGAGCTTGGTGTAGTCCGGCGACACCAGTTCGATGTCGATCTTGTAGTGCTCGCGCACCTGATCGATGAAGCGGTAGGTCTCGGGGTGCAAGCGGCCGGTGTCGAGGCTGAACACTTTGACGTTCTTGTTCAGCTTCCAGGCCATGTCCACCAGCACCACGTCTTCGGCACCGCTGAAAGATATCCACAGGTCATCGCCAAACTCGGCGAACGCGAGTTTCAGGATGTCCTGGGCGGATTTGTTGGCATAGGTCGTGGCGAGTTCCACGACATCGAACGATGGGCTCATCAGGGCGGCTTCCTACAGGTCGGTGGCGCTGGGCGCTCTATATGGGTCTGATGGTAACAAAATCCTGCAGCGACTGGCGCGCCCTATGCGTTGCACCGGTCAGCCTGAGTCGCTAGAGTTCGGCAGTCTTTTGGCTCGCTCGACTCAATAATCAATACAAATGGGAGTGTCTTGTGGAAATTGCCTGTCTGGATCTTGAAGGTGTACTGGTTCCGGAAATCTGGATCGCCTTCGCCGAAAAAACCGGGATCGAATCCCTCAGGGCTACCACCCGGGACATCCCCGACTACGACGTGCTGATGAAGCAGCGCCTGCGGATTCTCGACGAGCACGGCTTGAAACTCACCGACATTCAAGAAGTGATCGCCACGCTCAAGCCGCTGGATGGCGCCATCGAGTTCGTCAACTGGCTGCGTGAGCGCTTTCAGGTGGTGATTCTGTCAGACACGTTCTATGAGTTCTCCCAGCCGTTGATGCGTCAACTGGGTTTCCCGACCTTGCTTTGCCATCGTCTGATTACTGACGATTCCGGTCGGGTGACGAGCTATCAGTTGCGTCAGAAAGATCCCAAGCGACAGTCGGTTTTGGCCTTCAAGAGCCTTTACTACCGGGTGATCGCGGCGGGGGATTCCTACAACGACACCACGATGCTGGGCGAGGCGGATGCGGGGATTCTGTTCCATGCGCCGGACAATGTGATTCGCGAGTTTCCGCAGTTCCCGGCGGTGCACAGCTTTGAAGAGCTGAAGCAGGAATTCATCAAGGCTTCGAATCGGGCGTTGAGCCTGTAATTGCGCTAACTGATCGTTCCCACGCTCCGCGTGGGAATGCCTCAATGGACGCTCTGCGTCCGCTTTGGGACGCGGAGCGTCCCGGGCTGCATTCCCACGCAGAGCGTGGGAACGATCAGTGTGTCGGTTACAGGTTTTGAAGGGTATCGAGCAGTACTTTTACCTTGGTAATCGATTCCTGATACTCAGACTGCCACTCTGAATCCGCGACGATCCCACCACCGCCCCAGCAACACACCTGCCCATCCTTGACCAGCAAACTGCGAATGGCGATGGAGCTGTCCATCTCGCCGCGCACATCCAGATACAACAAAGACCCGCAGTACAACCCGCGACGCGTCGGCTCCAGCTCATCGATGATCTGCATCGCGCGAATTTTCGGCGCACCGGTAATCGAGCCGCCAGGGAAGCTGCCAGCGATCAGGTCCAGTGCGTCCCGATCATCCGCCAGTTCTCCGGTCACGCTGCTCACCAGGTGATGCACGTTCGGGTAGCTTTCCAGGCTGAACAACTCCGGCACCCGCACCGAACCGATACGGCAAGTGCGGCCGAGGTCATTGCGCAACAAGTCGACGATCATCAGGTTTTCTGCGCGATCCTTGGGGCTAGCCAGCAGTTCGGCGGCGTTTGCCGCATCTTCGGCAGCGGTCAGTCCGCGAGGGCGGGTGCCTTTGATCGGGCGGGTTTCCACATGGCGTTCGCTGACTTTGACGAAACGTTCCGGCGACAGGCTCAGCACCGCGCCGCCGTCGGGCAGGCTCTGGAAACCGGAAAACGGCGTCGGGCACGCCGCCCGCAAGGCGCAATACGCGGCCCATGGATCGCCCTGGCACTGAGCGCGGAAGCGTTGGGCGAAGTTGACCTGGTAACAGTCGCCGGCCTGGATGTACTGCTGAATGCGTTCGAGAGCGTGGCGATATTCGTCAGCGCTCAGGTCGGCCTTCATCGGGGCTTTCAACGTGAAAGACTCGACTGCTTCAGCCGTAGGCTTACTGAATAGCGTGATCAGACGCTGACGTTCGCTGTCGATCAGCGACGGGTGGAAGACCAGCTGACTTGTACTCAGTTGGTGATCGCTGATCAGCGCCCAGTCATACAGTCCGAAACGTGCGTCGGGCAATTGCAGATCGTCCTGCGCCTGACTCGGCAGGTTTTCCAGATGCCGACCGAAGTCGTAGCTCAGGTAACCGATGAGGCCGCCAGCGAAGGGCAAGTCGTAAGGAACAGCTGCTTCACCGAGTCGTGTCAGATTGTCGCGAAGACGTTGCAGGAAATCGCTGCCACTTTCGTCAGGCAATACCGCTATTTGCTCCAGCGGCCAGGCACTGAACAGGTCATAACGTCCACGCTCGGCACTCGGCCGGCCACTGTCGAGCAGCACGGCACCGGGGGCATGACGAATCGCCGCGAAGTACTCGGCGGGGTTGGCGCAATAGGGGAGCGGGTGTACGGAACAGGTCAACATGGGCGGGGCAGATCAGCCAACGAGGCGGGGGTGGCGATTGTAGTCTCCTCGGGGAATTGCTCCTAGAGGGGATGTCGGGGATTGGTAGATTGGAGACAGGGTTGAGGGTTGTGGTGATTGGGAGTCAGTCTTCGCGAGCAAGCCCGCTCCCACATTGGATTATGTAGCGTCGAAGATCCAATGTGGGAGCGGGCTTGCTCGCGAAGGGGGCGACTCGGTTTTGGATCAGCCCTCGACGGCAGGAATATGCCCAAACATTTCCTGAACAAACTCAACCCGTTCCTGCACCGTCTCAACAACCCCGCGAGCCTTCAACTCTTCAATTCGCGCTTCAACCGCATGGGTGCGCAACGTCAGTCCGCAATCATTGGCAATCTGAATGTTCAACCCAGGCCGGGCATTGAGCTCAAGAATCAGCGGCCCTTTCTCCTGGTCCAGCACCATGTCGACACCGATATAACCCAGCCCGCACAGCTCATAGCAGCCCGAGGCAAGTTTCATGAAACCGTCCCAGTAGGGCAGTTGCACGCCATCCACTGCGTTGGTGGTGTCCGGGTGTTTGGTGATGATGTTGTTCAGCCAGGTGCCGCGCAGGGTCAGGCCGGTGGCCAAGTCCACGCCGACGCCGATGGCGCCCTGGTGCAGGTTGGCCTTGCCGCCGGACTGGCGCGTTGGCAGTCGCAGCATGGCCATCACCGGATAGCCCATCAGCACGATGATCCGAATGTCCGGCACGCCTTCATAGCTGATGCTCTTGAAGATCTGGTCCGGGGTCACGCGGTACTCGATCAGCGCCCGATCCCGGTGACCGCCCAGGGAGTAGAGGCCGGTCAGGATGCTGGAGATATGGTGCTCGATTTCCTCATGGCTGATGATCTTGCCGGACACCGTGCGATAGCGGCCCTCAAAACGGTCGGCCACTACAATGATGCCGTCACCGCCCGCGCCCTGGGCCGGTTTGATCACGAAATCGTTGCGCCCACCGATGATGTCGTGGAGGTTGTCGATTTCTTTCTCGGTGGAAATCACGCCATACAGTTCCGGCACATGAATGCCGGCGGCGATGGCGCGTTCCTTGGTGATGATCTTGTCATCGACAATCGGGTACAGACTGCGCTTGTTGTACTTGAGCACGTAGTCCGCGTTACGCCGATTGATCCCCATGATGCCCCGGGCTTCCAGGGCCTTCCAGGTCTTCCAGAAGCCGAACATCAGGCGTCAGCCTTCTTCAGGAAGGCCTTGAAACGCACCAGTTCGGTCAGGCGGTAGCCGCGATAACGACCCATCGCCAGCATGAAACCCACCAGGATCAGCAGGATCGCCGGGAAGGTGAACACGAAGTAAACCAGTTCCGGAACGCTCATGATCAGGTGCGCCAGCGACGCGGCGAACAGCGTACCGATCGCCACTTTCATAGCGTGGCCGGAGCCGCGTTCTTCCCAGGTAATCGACAGGCGTTCGATGGTCATGGTCAGAATCACCATCGGGAACAGCGCCACCGACAACCCGCGTTCCAGGCCGAGTTTATGGCTGAGCAGGCTGATCGCCGCGATCAGCACCACCACGAAGGTCAGCACCACCGACAGCCTCGGCAGCATTTGCAGCTTCAAGTGTTCAAGGTAGGAGCGCAGCGACAGGCCCAGCGCCGTGATGATCGTAAACAGCACGATACCAAAGCCGAGCTGGGTTTCCCGGAACGCCAGCGCGATCAGTACCGGAGTAAACGTGCCGAGGGTCTGAATGCCGATCAGGTTGCGCAGGATCAGGATCACCAGCACACCGATCGGAATCATCACCATGATCATGAAGGTCTGCTGGGTTTGCAGCGGCAGGCCGTACAGCGAGTATTCGAGGAAGTTGGCGTCGGTGTTTTCGTCGGTCAGCTTGGCCAGGCGAATCGCGTTCATTTCGCTGTTGTTCAGGCTGAAGGTCACGTTGGCTTTCTTGCCGCCATCGACGGTGATCAGGTTTTCGTCGCCGGTCCACCACAGCAGGCGGTCGGTCGGCAGGCCCTGTTCACCGGTTTCCGGGTTGAAGTACAGCCAATCGGTGCCATTGAAGCTGCGCAGCCACAGTTCCGGCATTTGCGGCTGGTCGGCTACCAGACGAATGGTGTGGACCTTTTCTACTGGCACGTGCGCGATGGACAGCACCAATTCGACGATTTTCGCCTTGTGCCCGGGGGACGGATCGCCGCCCAGCAACAGCTTCACATTGTCGTCGTTGAGATTGTTGACACGCTTGATGGCTTCGCCGATGAAGGTTTCAACGTCGGCCGAGTGCTGGCGGATCGGTGCGAGCAGGGCTTCGGCGGCGACTTTTTCCGCGCCTTCGACGGCGATGCTGTCGCGGAAGGTCGGGCCTTTGATCTTGGATTTTTCACCGGTGTAGCGCTTGGTCAGCACCAGGCGGTAATAAAGGGTCTGATTGCCCTTGGCCCGACGTGCCGACCAGGTGACTTTGCGGTTGCCGTCGGCACGGTTCACGGCCACGCCGTAGTTATTGGAAATGAAACTCTCATTGAGGCTGACGTAATCGCGGCTCAGCGGCGGCACGAACATCTGGATCTTGACCGGGTCCTTGGTACTGGCGACGAACTCGACTTTGGCGTCGATGTTCCATAAGTCGTCGGTGGCGTCTTCGGTCACGGGGATGCCGAGCACGAAGATCTGATAGGCCGTGACTGAAATACCCAGCACCACCAGGATGGCGATCAGGAATTTCAGGTGAAGGGTAAGAGAGCGCATTGGAATTACTCTGCGGTATGAGCGTCGGTGGCGCAGGCGGGTTTGCCAGCAGCGTATTTAAGACTGGGGTCGACCAGCGCATCGAAACGTTTCAGCGCTTCGGAGCCGATCAGGAGCGGGTATTGGAAGGCGCTACGGTCGGTCAAGTTCACTTCGATACTGCGTAAAGCCGAACCCATGCAGATATTCAGCTCGATCACCGGACGGGCGGTGTACTTCTTGCCCTCTTCCGGGTCGTAGTCGCCGGCCCGGCGCTTGATCTTGCTGACGCGGGCCAGTGGTCGTTCGATTGGATGCGAGTGCGCAGCGTCGATCGCCAGATAGAAACGTACCCAGGATTCGCCATTGCGTTTGAAGCGTTTGATGTCACGGGCACTCAGTGACGCGGTTTTCGCCCCGGTGTCGAGTTTTGCGGCGACTTCCAGGTCGATGCCGTCCAGGGCGGCGTACTCGTTGAGGCCGTAAACAGTCTTTTCCCCCGCCGCGGCGAAACCGGGCAGGCAAAGAAGATAAAGGAAGGTGGGGAAGGGCTTGAGTCTCATAAATCCTGGTGCGCAGCGGTCCGTACTTCGATTCAAGGCCCTGGCATCGCTGCGCAAGCTCCCTCGTATGCCTATCAACTGTTTATGACAAGCAGTGCAGATGTCACAAACAAATGCGGCCGGCATTCTAGCACGGTGGTTTTATGGCGCCAGCGCCGGGAGGCGGCTATAAACAGAAGGGCTGCGTCGTTCTGGTGCAGTCGGTTATTAGACGATTGTCGACAATACCTATTTATCCTTTGACTAAAAGGTCTGTATTCGCTAGTTTTTGCGGCATCAGCTTTCAAGGTGTCGACAATATGCTGGATCAACTCGATCCCCCGGTAATAGCCCAAGACGATTCAGAGACACTTTCCGAGAACGTCTTCCGGCGCATTCAGGCGGCCATCGTCAAGGGCGAGATCGCCCCGGGCAGCAAGATCTCCGAGCCGGAACTGGCGCGTACCTATGGCATCAGCCGCGGGCCGCTGCGTGAGGCGATCCACCGTCTGGAAGGCCAGCGCCTGCTGGTTCGCGTGCCGCACGTCGGGGCGCGGGTGGTTTCGTTGAGCCATGCCGAGTTGCTGGAACTCTACGAAATCCGCGAATCCCTCGAAGGCATGGCCTGCCGTCTGGCGGCCGAGCGCATGACCCTCGAAGAAATCGACGAACTGCGCCGGGTCCTTGAAACCCACGAGCGCGATGCGGCGTTTCAGGCCGGTGTCGGCTACTACCAGCAGGAAGGCGATTTCGACTTCCATTACCGAATCATCCAGGGCAGCGGCAACCGCACCCTGACGCAGATGCTCTGCGGCGAGCTCTATCAACTGGTGCGCATGTACCGCATCCAGTTTTCCACCACGCCCAATCGCCCGCGTCAGGCCTTTGCCGAGCACCACCGAATTCTCGACGCCATCGCCGACCGTGACGGTGAGCTAGCCGAGTTGTTGATGCGCCGCCATATCGGCGCCTCCAAACGCAATATCGCCCGTCACTACCAGGACGGCACACACCAGACAGCCACTGAACGAGGTGAGTCATGAGTTCCAACAAGAGCACTCCAGGCCAGCGTTTCCGCGATGCGGTCGCCAGCGAACATCCGCTGCAAGTGGTCGGCGCGATCAACGCCAATCACGCGCTGCTGGCCAAGCGCGCCGGTTTCAAAGCTATTTATCTGTCGGGTGGCGGGGTGGCTGCCGGCTCCCTCGGCGTGCCGGACCTGGGCATCACTGGCCTGGACGACGTGCTGACCGACGTACGTCGCATCACTGACGTCTGCGACCTGCCGCTGCTGGTGGACGTGGACACCGGTTTCGGTTCCTCGGCGTTCAACGTTGCGCGTACCGTCAAGTCGATGATCAAGTTCGGCGCGGCGGCGATTCACATCGAAGACCAGGTCGGCGCCAAGCGCTGCGGTCACCGTCCTAATAAAGAGATCGTGTCCCTGCAGGAAATGGTCGATCGCATCAAGGCAGCCGTCGATGCGCGCACCGATGACAGCTTCGTGATCATGGCCCGCACCGACGCCCTGGCGGTGGAAGGTCTGGAGTCCGCGCTGGATCGCGCCGCGGCGTGCATCGAGGCCGGCGCCGACATGATCTTCCCGGAAGCCATCACCGAACTGGACATGTACAAGCTGTTCGCCAACCGCGTGAAAGCGCCGATCCTGGCCAACATCACCGAATTCGGCGCGACGCCGCTGTACACCACCGAGCAGCTCGCCGCCGCCGATGTGTCGCTGGTGCTGTACCCGCTGTCGGCGTTCCGCGCGATGAACAAAGCTGCAGAAAACGTCTACACCGCGATCCGCCGCGACGGCACGCAACAGAACGTCATCGACACCATGCAGACCCGCATGGAGCTTTACGATCGCATCGATTACCACACCTTCGAGCAGAAGCTCGATGCGTTGTTCGCGGCGAAGAAGTAAAGGTTTATGTAGCAGCTGCCGAGCAGCGCGAGGCTGCGTTCGAGGCCGAAGGACTCGCCAAGCCAGGCGATCGCGTAAGCAGGTTTTACGACTGCTGCGCAGCCGGACGCAGCCTCGCAGGCTCGACAGCTGCTACGAAAAGAATATAACCGTGTAGAAATTGCAGATTCCCTAACAAATTCAAGATTGGAGACAGCAATGGCCGAAGCAAAAGTACTCAGTGGCGCCGGGCTCCGTGGCCAGGTAGCCGGGCAAACCGCACTGTCCACCGTGGGCCAGTCGGGCGCAGGCCTGACCTATCGTGGCTACGACGTTCGCGAACTGGCGGCTGACGCACAATTCGAAGAAGTGGCCTACCTGCTGCTTTACGGTGAACTGCCGACCAAAACACAACTCGCCGCTTACATCAGCAAACTGAGCAAGCTGCGCGACCTGCCGCAAGCGCTGAAAGAAGTGCTGGAACGCATCCCCGCCGACGCCCACCCGATGGACGTGATGCGCACCGGTTGCTCGTTCCTGGGCAATATCGAACCGGAGAAAGACTTCTCCGAACAACACGACGTGACCGACCGCCTGCTGGCCGCGTTCCCGGCGATCATGTGCTACTGGTATCGCTTCAGCCACGACGGCAAACGCATCAGCTGCGTGAGCGACGAACAATCCATTGGCGGCCACTTCCTGCACCTGCTGCACGACAAGAAACCGAGCGAGTTGCACGTCAAAGTGATGAACGTTTCGCTGATCCTCTACGCGGAGCACGAGTTCAACGCCTCGACGTTCACCGCACGGGTTTGTGCCTCGACCTTGTCGGACATGTACTCCTGCGTCACGGCGGCCATTGGCTCGCTGCGCGGTCCGCTGCATGGCGGCGCCAACGAGGCGGCGATGGAAATGATCGAGCGCTTCAGCTCGCCGGAAGAGGCGATCAAAGGCACCCTCGGCATGCTCGAGCGCAAGGACAAGATCATGGGCTTCGGCCACGCGATCTATAAGGACAACGATCCGCGTAACGAGGTGATCAAGGGCTGGTCGAAAAAACTCGCTGACGAAGTGGGCGACACCGTGTTGTTCCCGGTTTCCGAAGCCATCGACAAGACCATGTGGGAACAGAAAAAACTGTTCCCGAACGCCGACTTCTACCATGCGTCGACGTACCACTTCATGGGCATCCCGACCAAGTTGTTCACACCGATCTTCGTCTGCTCGCGCCTGACCGGCTGGGCGGCGCATGTGTTCGAACAACGTGCCAACAACCGCATCATCCGCCCGAGCGCCGAGTACGTCGGCGTCGAACAGCGCAAGTTCGTGCCAATCGAACAACGCTGAATGGTGTGGGCTCCCGCGCTGGTTGCTGAATGAACCGGGACCATTGTGGGAGCGGGCTTGCTCGCGAAGACGGACTGACATTCAACATTGATGTCGGTTGATACACCGCTTTCGCGAGCAAGTCGAATCGTCGCACCGCCGCTCCCACATTTGACCGAGTTAACTTCAGGAGCTGTGCCAGGCCCCACCTTTTGAAACTACCGTGACCGAGTCCTGACGATGAACACTGAATTCCGTAAACCGCTGCCCGGCAGCCATCTGGATTACTTCGACGTCCGCGCGGCTGTCGACGCCATCCAGCCCGGCGCCTACGACACTCTGCCGTACACCTCCCGCGTGCTGGCGGAAAACCTGGTGCGTCGCTGCGATCCGGCCACGCTCACCGAATCCCTGAAGCAATTCATCGAGCGCAAACGCGACCTCGACTTCCCATGGTTCCCGGCCCGCGTGGTGTGCCACGACATTCTCGGCCAGACCGCGCTGGTCGACCTCGCCGGCCTGCGTGACGCCATCGCCCTGCAAGGTGGCGATCCGGCGCAAGTGAACCCGGTGGTGCCGACGCAATTGATCGTCGACCACTCCCTGGCCGTCGAGCGCGGTGGCTTCGATCCGGAGGCGTTCGAGAAGAACCGCGCCATCGAAGACCGTCGTAACGAAGACCGTTTCCACTTCATCAACTGGACCAAAAAGGCCTTCAAGAACGTTGATGTGATTCCGCCGGGCAACGGGATCATGCACCAGATCAACCTGGAGAAAATGTCTCCGGTGATCCAGGTGCGCGACGGCGTGGCGTTCCCCGACACTTGCGTCGGCACCGACAGCCACACTCCTCATGTCGATGCACTGGGCGTGATCGCCATCGGTGTCGGCGGTTTGGAAGCGGAAAGCGTAATGCTCGGCCGCGCGTCGTGGATGCGTCTGCCAGAAAGTGTCGGCGTCGAATTGACTGGCAAGCTGCAGCCGGGTATCACCGCCACCGACATGGTGCTGGCGCTGACCGAGTTCCTGCGTCAGCAAAAAGTCGTTGGCGCATGGCTGGAGTTCTTCGGCGAAGGCGCCTCGGCGCTGACCCTCGGCGACCGCGCGACCATTTCCAACATGGCCCCGGAATACGGCGCCACTGCTGCGATGTTCTACATCGACCAGCAGACCATCGACTACCTGAAACTCACCGGCCGCGAAGACGAGCAGGTGCAGTTGGTCGAGAGCTACGCCAAGACCACGGGCCTGTGGGCTGATAGCCTGAAAGGCGCGCAATACGAGCGCGGGTTGACCTTTGACCTGTCTTCGGTAGTGCGCAACATGGCCGGCCCAAGCAATCCGCACGCTCGTGTTGCGACCTCGGACCTCGCCGCCCAAGGCATCTCCGGTCAGTGGACCGAAGTGCCCGGTCAGATGCCGGACGGCGCGGTGATCATCGCCGCCATCACCAGCTGCACCAACACCAGCAACCCGCGCAACGTCATCGCCGCCGGCCTGCTGGCGCGCAATGCCAACAAGCTCGGGTTGACCCGCAAACCGTGGGTCAAGTCGTCCCTGGCGCCGGGTTCGAAAACCGTGGCGCTGTACCTGGACGAAGCCGGCCTGACCACCGAACTGGAACAACTCGGTTTCGGCATCGTCGCCTTCGCCTGCACCACCTGCAACGGCATGTCCGGCGCGCTGGACCCGGTGATCCAGCAAGAAATCATCGACCGCGATCTGTACGCCACTGCCGTGTTGTCCGGCAACCGCAACTTCGACGGCCGGATCCACCCGTACGCCAAGAACGCCTTCCTTGCTTCGCCGCCGTTGGTCGTGGCTTACGCCATCGCCGGGACCATCCGTTTCGACATTGAAAAAGATGTGTTGGGCGTGGTCGACGGCAAGGAAGTCCGCCTGAAAGACATCTGGCCGAGCGACGAAGAAATCGACGCAGTGGTCAAGGCGTCGGTCAAGCCGGAGCAGTTCCGTCAGGTCTACATTCCGATGTTCGCCATCCACGAAGACACCGGTCCTAAAGTGACGCCGCTGTACGACTGGCGCGAGATGAGCACCTACATCCGCCGTCCGCCGTACTGGGAAGGCGCGCTGGCCGGGGCTCGTCCGCTGAAGGGCATGCGCCCGCTGGCGGTGCTACCGGACAACATCACCACCGATCACCTGTCGCCGTCGAACGCGATCATGCTCGACAGCGCCGCCGGTGAATACCTGGCGAAAATGGGCTTGCCGGAAGAGGACTTCAACTCTTACGCAACTCACAGGGGCGACCATTTGACTGCGCAGCGCGCCACCTTCGCCAACCCGAAACTGTTCAATGAAATGGTTCAGGAAAACGGCAAGGTCAAGCAGGGTTCGCTGGCTCGCGTCGAGCCGGAAGGCCAAGTGATGCGCATGTGGGAAGCCATCGAAACCTACATGGAACGCAAGCAGCCGCTGATCATCATCGCCGGCGCCGACTACGGTCAGGGTTCGTCCCGCGACTGGGCAGCCAAAGGCGTACGTCTGGCCGGTGTGGAAGCGATTGCAGCCGAAGGCTTCGAGCGCATTCACCGCACCAACCTGGTGGGCATGGGCGTGTTGCCGCTAGAGTTCAAACCGGGCACCGACCGCAAAACCTTAGGCATCGATGGCAGCGAAACCTACGACGTGATCGGTGAGCGTACCCCGCGTGCCGAGCTGACGCTGGTGATCAACCGCAAGAACGGCGAACGCGTCGAAGTGCCGGTGACCTGCCGCCTCGACACCGCCGAAGAAGTGTCGATCTACGAGGCCGGTGGCGTGCTGCAACGCTTCGCTCAGGACTTCCTCGAAGAATCGGCGGTTGCCGTTTAACACGATGAGTTCGGGCGGGGCCATGCGGTCCCGCTCGATCCTAAAAGGAACATCATGGCTCACGCACCTCAAATCGCACCTCAAATTAAAATCGCCGCCACCTACATGCGCGGCGGCACCAGTAAAGGCGTGTTCTTCAGCCTGAAAGACCTGCCCGAAGCGGCACAGATTCCAGGCCCGGCGCGCGATGCCTTGTTGCTGCGCGTGATCGGCAGCCCCGACCCGTACGACAAGCAAATCGATGGCATGGGCGGCGCGACCTCCAGCACCAGCAAAACCGTGATCCTGTCGAAAAGCATCAAGGCCGATCACGATGTCGATTACCTGTTCGGCCAAGTGTCCATCGACAAGCCTTTCGTCGACTGGAGCGGCAACTGCGGCAACCTGTCGGCAGCGGTCGGTTCGTTCGCCATCAGCAATGGTTTGGTGGACGCCAGCCGCATCCCGCACAACGGCGTTGCCGTGGTTCGCGTGTGGCAGGCCAACATCGGCAAGACCATCATCGCTCACGTGCCGATCACCAATGGTGAAGTGCAGGAAACCGGTGATTTCGAACTCGATGGCGTGACCTTTCCGGCCGCTGAAGTGCAGGTCGAATTCATGGATCCGGCAGCGGAAGAAGAGGGTGGCGGTGGTTCGATGTTTCCTACCGGCAACCTGGTCGATGACCTCGAAGTGCCCGGTGTCGGGACCTTCAAGGCGACCATGATCAATGCCGGTATTCCGACGATTTTCGTCAACGCCGAAGACATCGGTTACACCGGCACCGAGCTGCAAGGTGCGATCAACAGCGATCCGAAAGCGCTGCTGATGTTTGAAACCATTCGGGCTTACGGCGCATTGCGCATGGGCCTGATCAAGAATCTGGACGAAGCGGCCAAGCGTCAGCACACGCCTAAGGTTGCCTTCGTGGCCAAGCCTGCGGACTACGTTGCTTCGAGTGGCAAAGCGATTGCGGCGGGTGATGTCGATCTGCTGGTGCGGGCGCTGTCCATGGGCAAGTTGCACCACGCGATGATGGGCACGGCGGCTGTGGCGATTGGTACGGCAGCGGCGATTTCCGGCACGCTGGTGAACCTCGCAGCGGGCGGTATCGAACGCAATGCTGTGCGCTTTGGGCATCCGTCCGGCACCTTGCGCGTGGGTGCTGAGGCGAGCCAGGTGAACGGCGAGTGGACCGTGAAAAAAGCCATCATGAGCCGCAGTGCGCGGGTGTTGATGGAAGGATTTGTCCGCATTCCCGGCGATTCTTTCTAACCCTGACACCGAACCCATGTGGGAGCGGGCTTGCTCGCGAAAGCGGTGTGTCAGCTTGCATTGATGTCGGATGTGCCGCCGTCTTCGCGAGCAAGCCCGCTCCCACAGTTTGATTGCATTCCACAATAAGAAAGTAGTGACTGACTGGAATTACCCTGAACCGAGGTCCCATCAACGAACCACTTCAAGAGTGAATCGAACATGAGCACCAACGTCGACCAGAACAACCGCCCCGACTACGACACGGTCCTGCAGGACATTGCCGACTACGTCCTCAACTTCAAGATCCAATCCGCCGAAGCCCTCGACACTGCCCGCAACTGCCTGATGGACACGTTGGGCTGTGGCCTGCTGGCCCTGCGCTTCCCCGAATGCACCAAACACCTCGGCCCCATGGTGGAAGGCACCGTCGTCCCGTTCGGCGCGCGCGTCCCCGGCACCAGTTATCGCCTCGACCCGGTCAAGGCGGCGTGGGATATCGGTTGCATCGTCCGCTGGCTCGACTACAACGACACCTGGCTCGCGGCCGAATGGGGCCATCCGTCCGATAACCTCGGCGGCATACTCGCGGTGGCGGACCACTTGTCGCAAAAACGCCTCGCCAATGGCGATGCGCCGCTGACTGTTCGCGCAGTACTCGAAGCGATGATCATGGCCCACGAGATTCAGGGCGTGATCGCGCTGGAAAACTCCTTCAATCGCGTAGGCCTGGATCACGTCATCCTGGTGAAAGTCGCCTCGACCGCTGTGACCGCCAGGCTGATGGGCGCCAATCGTGAGCAGTTGTTGTCCGCGTTGTCCCATGCGTTCGCCGACGGTCAGGCACTGCGCACTTACCGTCATGCGCCGAATGCCGGATCGCGTAAATCCTGGGCTGCCGGCGATGCGACCAGTCGGGGCGTGCGGCTTGCGGACATCGCAATGCGTGGCGAAATGGGCATCCCCGGCGTACTGACCGCCAAACAATGGGGCTTCTACGACGTACTGTTCAGCCACACCAACAACGACCTGGCGCTCAAGCCCGAAGACAAACGCGCGTTCAGCTTCTCCCGGCCGTACGGCAGCTACGTGATGGAAAACGTGCTGTTCAAAATCAGCTTCCCCGCCGAATTTCACGCGCAAACGGCCTGCGAAGCGGCCGTGACGTTGCATCCGCAAGTCAGAAATCGCCTGCACGAAATCGACAAAATCGTCATCACCACCCATGAATCGGCGATCCGCATCATCTCCAAGGTCGGCCCGTTGGCCAACGCTGCGGACCGTGACCATTGCATTCAGTACATGACCGCCGTGCCGCTGGCGTTCGGCAATCTGGTGGCCGAGCAGTACGAGGACGATTTCCACGCGGCGCATCCGATCATCGACGTGCTGCGCGAAAAAATGGTCATCGTCGAAGATCCACGCTACACCCGCGAATACCTGGAGGCCGACAAACTCTCCATCGCCAATGCAATACAGGTGTTCTTCAAGGACGGCTCCAGCACCGAAAACGTGTTGGTGGAATACCCGATCGGCCATCGCCGTCGCCGCACCGACGGCATTCCGCTGCTGGAAGACAAGTTCAAGGCCAACCTGGCGACGCGCTTCACCGCCCAGCGATGTGCCGAGATCTTTGCGTTGTGCAAGGACCAGGCTGCGCTTGAGGCGACACCGGTGAATCGGTTCGTGGATTTGTTTGTGATCTGACCGTCGCCTAGGGGTTTGCTTTTTTGCCGATGAGCCACTTTTCCACAGGCAATTTGGTGATCGCAAACCCCGTCAGCAGAATCGCCGAGTACATCATCAGTTCCCGGGACAAGGCTTGCCCCTCGTACCAGGCACCGATGATCACCGCGAACACCGGAAAAATGATGAACACAAACGACAGAATGATCGGGCTCAGCCGCTTGAGCAGCAAAAAGTAAACGATAAACCCGCCCACCGACGCCACCAGTCCCAGATAGAGCAGGGCGCTCCACGACCGCGCGGTGATGGCATTGAACACCGGCGCTTCGACACTCAGTCCGGCGACAAACAGCATCAGCCCGGCGATGCCGATTGGCAGCGTGTTGTAGGTAATGACGCTAATCACCGTGCCGTGTTTTTTCGTCACCACGTAACACAGCGCGTGCATCACCGCCGCACAGAGGATCGCCAATACCCCGAACAATTCGGCATGGTCCAGATGCAACCCCTGGCTGCGGATGATCATGAACAGGCTGCCGAAACCGATAGCGATGCCGAGCACTTGCGAGGGGTAGATTTTCTCCCGCAGAAACAGCGCGGAAAACAGCAGGATGAACACTGGCATGCAGCTGAACAGCAGCGCCGTCAGGCCGGACGAAACATGCATCTCGCCGTAGTTGAGCAAGTAATACGGCAGGCTGAAATACGTCAACGTGACAAACACAAAGAACCAACGGCTCTCCCTGGGAAACAGCAGCGGCTCACGACGTATCAGGGCGAAGCCGAGAAACAACGGAAAAGCGATCAGGAATCGCAGGCCGGCAGCAGTCAGCGGCGGCACGCTTTCAACGGCAATCTTGATCCCGAGCCACGTCGTGCCCCAGCTCAGGCACACGATCAGGAACAATACGCTGGTGATCAGGGCGGCCAGCCAGGGTTTGGCAGTACGTGAAGGTGCACTGACGGCAATGGACATGAGCGAGCTCCTTTTATGTTCGGAATTGACCTTCATCTGCAAAAGGTCTATCCCTGATTGAACCTGTTTCAAGCACGCTATTCGGGGCTGCAATGACTGTCAAAACAAGTATTGCCATGGTGTCAATCCTGCGCGACGGCCTCGCCAATGGTCTGGGCGTGAAATACAAACGACTCGCCGACGCGATCGAAAAAGGCATCGCTGAAGGGCTGATCGAGCCCGGCTGCAAATTGCCGCCTCATCGGTTGTTGGCGGATAGCCTCGGCGTGACCATCGGCACTATCAGCCGCGCTTACGGCGAACTCGAGCGTGTGGGATTGGTGGTCGCTCGCGTAGGAGACGGCACCTATGTGCGTCAGCGCGGGATGGAGCGATCGCGGGACGGTGGCTTTCGCAATGTCAGTGATGAACCGCGGGCGTTTTTTGACATGAGCCGCAATCAACCGATTCCGGGGCAGGAAGCGCTTTTTTTGAGTCAGAGCCTGCAAGCGTTGTCCCTTGATCCTGAGGCGTTGCAACACATCAGCGGCTACACCGTCGATGTCGGTTTGCCACGCTATCGTGCGGCGGGCGCGCACTGGCTCAGGCATAAAGAGTTTGTACCGAGTGCCGAGCAGGTCGTTTGCGTGAACGGCGGCCAGCACGGTCTGTTGTGTGCCTTGATGGGGTTGCTCAAGGCGGGCGATACGTTGGTGACGGAGCACCTGACTTACCCGGGGTTGATCAGCGTCGCACGCCAGCTAGGGATAAAACTCATCGGTGTCGGGATGGATGATGAAGGACTGATGCCCGATACCCTGGAGGAGGTTTGCCGCAACCATCGTGTGTCGGCGCTGTATTGCACACCGACGATCCAGAATCCTACGGCTGCAGTGATGTCCGTCGCACGGCGGGAAGCGATTGCAGAGGTTTGTCGGCAGCACAATCTGTTGATCTTTGAAGACGAAGCCCACGCGGTATTGGCTCAACAGCGACCGTTACCCTTGAGCCATTTCGCCCCGGAGCGCTCGGTGCTGATCGGCAGCCTGAGCAAGGCGGTTTCGGCGGGTTTGCGAGTCGGTTACCTGCATGCGCCGCAACCGTTGATCGGACGCTTGAGCGCAGCAGTGCGCGGGACGTGCTGGATGGCCAGCCCGTTGTCGCTGGAGGTGGCGAGTCTGTGGATAGAAAACGGCATTGCCGAGCAGTTGCTGGGCCAGCAGATTGCCGAGATCGGTCGGCGCAAGGCGTTGGTGAGTGGTGTGCTGGAGGGCCTGGCGTACAAAACCCATTCCCATAGCCCGCACTTCTGGATCGAAGTGCCCGAGCCGTGGCGGGCCTCGCAGATTGCTGAGGAGCTTAAGGAAAATAATTATCTGGTGGCTACTGCCGAGATGTTTGCGGTCGGGCATGGGGCAGTGCCGCAGTTCATCAGGGCGAGTGTTTGTAATTCGGTGGGGGATGATCGGTTGTTGCTGCAAGGATTTGATGCGCTGGTGGGGGCATTAACAGAGTCCGTGTAATCGTTCTTCGCGAGCAAGCCCGCTCCCACATTTTTACCGCGTCATTCCTGAAGAAACACGGTCGAATGTGGGAGCGGGCTTGCTCGCGAAGGCGGCCTGACAGGCGCCGCAGAATTATTTGAACCGCCGCTCCACACCTTTCTCCACCAGAATCTTCGCCGAAATCTCTTCCACCGAAAAATGCGTGGAATTGATGTGCGGAATGTTCTCGCGGCGGAACAGATTCTCCACCTCGCGCACTTCGAATTCGCACTGGGCGTAGCTCGAATAGCGGCTGTTGGGCTTGCGCTCGTTGCGAATCGCGGTGAGGCGGTCCGGGTCAATGGTCAGGCCGAACAGTTTGTGCTGGTGGGCACGCAGGGTGCCTGGCAATTGCAGGCGTTCCATGTCGTCTTCGGTCAGCGGATAGTTGGCCGCGCGGATGCCGAATTGCATGGCCATATACAGACACGTCGGCGTCTTACCACAACGCGACACGCCCACTAGGATCAGGTCCGCCTTGTCGTAATAATGCGTGCGCGCACCGTCGTCGTTGTCGAGGGCGAAGTTCACCGCCTCGATCCGTTCCATGTAATTGGAGTTGCTGCCAATCGAGTGGGATTTGCCGACGGTGTAGGAAGAATGCTCGGTCAATTCCTGTTCAAGAGGCGCCAGAAAGGTCGAGAAAATGTCGATCATGAAACCATTGGACGTTGCGAGGATCTCACGGATGTCCTGATTGACAATGGTGTCGAAGATGATCGGCCGAAAACCATCGTTTTCAGCGGCTTTGTTGATTTGTTGTACCATGACCCGCGCTTTATCCGCGTTGTCGATATACGGCTTCGTGAATTTGCTGAAGGTAATGTTTTCGAACTGCGCCAGGAGGCTTTGACCCAGGGTTTCGGCTGTGATGCCGGTACCATCGGAGATAAAGAAAGCAGATCGTTTCATTTGCACCTTGGGCCTTAAGCTAGTGACGAATCTTGGATATGATAGGCGCGATTTGCTGGCCGCCAGTGGCCCGCATTCTCACTTATTTTCCAGGTCCAGGCCATACAGCTGGCAAACGCTCCATAGAGCAGCCGGCTTCTGAGCTTTTCCAACACAGTTAGTGGAGAGATCACCTTGGTAGAGTACGTAGTTTCCCTCGATAAGCTCGGCGTCCATGATGTAGAGCACGTAGGGGGCAAGAACGCATCCCTGGGCGAGATGATCAGTAACCTTGCAGGTGCCGGTGTATCGGTGCCCGGTGGCTTCGCCACGACAGCTCAGGCTTATCGTGATTTTCTCGAGCTGAGCGGCCTGAACGATCAGATCCACGCCGCCCTCGACGCCCTGGACGTCGACGATGTCAATGCCCTGGCCAAGACCGGCGCCCAGATCCGTCAATGGATCATGGAAGCCGAATTCCCCGAGAAACTTAACGCCGAGATCCGCACCGCGTTCGCCACGCTGTCGGCCGGCAACCCTGACATGGCCGTGGCCGTGCGCTCTTCCGCTACCGCCGAAGACCTGCCGGACGCTTCCTTTGCCGGTCAGCAGGAAACCTTCCTGAACATCCGTGGTGTCGAAAACGTTATTCGCGCCGCCAAAGAGGTGTTCGCTTCGCTGTTCAACGACCGCGCGATTTCCTACCGCGTCCACCAGGGCTTCGACCACAAGCTGGTTGCCCTGTCGGCCGGCGTGCAGCGCATGGTCCGCTCTGAAACCGGCACCGCCGGCGTGATGTTCACCCTCGATACCGAATCGGGCTTCCGTGACGTGGTGTTCATCACCGGCGCCTACGGCCTGGGTGAAACCGTCGTACAAGGCGCGGTGAACCCGGATGAGTTCTACGTCCACAAAGGCACGCTGGCAGCCGGTCGTCCGGCCATCCTGCGTCGCAACCTGGGCAGCAAAGCCATCAAGATGATCTATGGCGAAGTGGCCACGGCCGGTAAATCGGTCAAGACCATCGACGTGGACAAGGCTGATCGCGCACGTTTCTGTCTGAGCGACGCCGAAGTCAGCGAGCTGGCCAAGCAAGCGATGATCATCGAGAAGCACTACAAGTGCCCGATGGACATCGAATGGGCCAAAGACGGCGACGACGGCAAGCTCTACATCGTTCAGGCCCGTCCTGAAACCGTGAAGAGCCGTACCTCGGCCAACGTCATGGAACGCTACCTGTTGAAAGAAACCGGCACCGTGCTGGTTGAAGGTCGCGCTATCGGCCAGCGCATCGGCGCCGGCAAGGTGCGGATCATCAAGGACGTGTCCGAGATGGACAAAGTCCAGCCAGGCGACGTTCTGGTCTCCGACATGACCGACCCGGACTGGGAACCGGTCATGAAGCGCGCCAGCGCCATCGTCACCAACCGTGGCGGCCGTACTTGCCACGCGGCGATCATCGCTCGCGAGCTGGGCATCCCGGCCGTGGTCGGTTGCGGCAACGCCACCCAGTTGTTGAAAGACGGCCAGGGCGTGACTGTGTCCTGCGCTGAAGGCGACACCGGTTACATCTTCGAAGGTGAACTGGGCTTCGACATCAAGAAAAACTCCGTTGATGCCATGCCTGATCTGCCGTTCAAGATCATGATGAACGTCGGCAACCCGGACCGCGCCTTCGATTTCGCTCAGCTGCCGAACGCCGGTGTGGGCCTGGCCCGTCTGGAATTCATCATCAACCGCATGATCGGTGTTCACCCGAAAGCGCTGTTGAACTACGACGGTCTGCCGCAGGACATCAAGGACAGCGTCGACAAGCGCATCGCCGGTTACGACGATCCGGTTGGCTTCTATGTCGACAAGCTGGTTGAAGGCATCAGCACCCTGGCCGCTGCGTTCACCCCGAAAAAGGTCATCGTGCGTCTGTCGGACTTCAAGTCCAACGAATACGCCAACCTGATCGGCGGCAAGCTCTACGAGCCGGAAGAAGAAAATCCGATGCTGGGCTTCCGCGGTGCTTCGCGTTACATCAGCGAAGCGTTCCGTGACTGCTTCGAGCTCGAATGCCGCGCCCTCAAGCGCGTGCGCAACGAGATGGGCCTGACCAACGTTGAAATCATGGTGCCGTTCGTCCGTACGTTGGGCGAAGCTAGCCAAGTGATCGATCTGTTGGCCGAAAATGGCCTGGCCCGCGGCGAGAATGGTCTGCGCATCATCATGATGTGCGAACTGCCGTCCAACGCGATCCTCGCTGAAGAGTTCCTCGAGTTCTTCGACGGTTTCTCCATCGGCTCCAACGACCTGACTCAGCTGACACTGGGCCTGGACCGTGACTCCGGGATCATCGCGCACCTGTTCGACGAGCGTAATCCGGCGGTCAAGAAGCTGCTGGCGAACGCGATTCAGGCCTGCAACAAGGCTGGCAAGTACATCGGCATTTGCGGTCAGGGCCCTTCGGACCACCCTGATCTGGCCAAATGGCTGATGGAGCAGGGCATCGAAAGCGTTTCGTTGAACCCCGATTCCGTACTGGAAACCTGGTTCTTCCTGGCTGAAGGTCAAGCTTCGGCTTGATGTGAATGAAGCCTCGGTCAAGTGGCCGAGGCTTTAAGAATCAAGTAGGGCGGGCTCCTCTGGAAGCCGCCCTTTTTTGTGCAAGAGCATTATGCAAAGCAGCAGCAACCTATTTCCTGTCGCCCTGATCAGCGCCGAGCGGCGCGGCGATCTGAGCGAAGACGTCTATCGTCTGAAACCCGGCAACAGCCCTGACGGCACCGTCGAACTGGCTGTGACGCGCCTGGGCATGGCGGATGGCTCAGACGCGCGTGGCGTTCCGGTTATTTTGCTTCACGGCAGCTTTTCCAATCGCCGGTTCTGGTTTTCCCCGAAGGGGCTTGGGCTGGGCGCCTATCTGACGCGTCTGGGATTCGATGTATGGATTCCCGAAATGCGCGGCCACGGCTTGTCCCAGCGCAACCAGAATTACCGCAAGAACCGCGTTGCCGACTACGCCCGTTACGATTTGCCGGCCATTGGCGCGTTCGTGCGCGAGCAGAGCGGCCAGATCCCGCACTGGATCGGTCACTCGCTGGGCGGGATTACCCTGGCGGCAGCGCTGGGTGGTGAGTACATCGGCGAGCCGGTGGTGGCTTCCGCGGCGTTTTTTGGTACTCAAATCAGTCGCACCTACTGGCCGTTGAAAATTCCGCCGGTGGAGTGGAGCGGGCGCTTCATTCTCAAACGCTTTGCCCAGTTGTCGGGATCACGGCTCAAGCGCGGCCCGGAGGACGAGCCCATTGGCCTGGCCCTGGAAAGCATGCGCTGGTATGGCCTGTTCGGGCGCTTTGGCGATGCCGACAAGGATTGGTGGGTCGGGTTGACCGACGTTCAGTTACCGGTATTGGCCGTGAGTGCCGCCGGTGACCATCAGGACCCGACCTGGGCTTGTCGCAAGCTGTTCGATCAGGTGGGTTCCGAGCATAAGCAATTCATCAACCTGGGTCGCGAGCAGGGCTTTGGCGATAATTTCGGTCATGTGGAGATGCTCGTCAGCAAAGCCGCCCAGACTGAAGTCTGGCCGCTGGTGGCGCGCTGGTTGGCAGATCAGCAAACGCCATTGCTGGGTGGAAAACCGGATCTGGCTGCGGCGGTCTGAGCCTGATGCTCTAACAAGGGCATTTCGCTCTGTTCGGCTTGCGGCTAAGATATGACGCATTGAGCTGTTCTGGTCACGTTTCGACACCCTCGATTGTCTTCCTCTTTACAGGAGTTTCTCGATGAATCATTACCTCACGCCTGACCTGTGCGACGCCTATCCGGAGCTGGTGCAGGTGCTGGAACCGATGTTCAGCAATTTCGGTGGCCGTGATTCTTTCGGCGGCGAAATCGTGACCATCAAATGCTTCGAAGACAACTCGCTGGTCAAGGAACAAGCCGAGCTCAAGGGCAATGGCAAGGTGATGGTGGTCGACGGTGGCGGTTCCCTGCGTCGTGCGCTGCTGGGCGACCTGATCGCCGAAAAAGCCGCGAAAAACGGTTGGGAAGGGCTGGTGATCTACGGTTGCATCCGTGACGTCGACGTCATTGCGCAAACCGACCTGGGTGTTCAGGCCCTGGCCAGCCACCCGATGAAAACCGACAAACGTGGCATCGGCGATCTCAACGTAGTCGTGACCTTTGCTGGCGTGACGTTCCATCCAGGTCACTACATCTATGCGGACAACAACGGCGTGATCATCTCGCCAAGCCCGCTTGCGATGCCTGAATAAGCGCTGCACCAACATAGGGGTGAGGATGTTCGAGGAAGAAAACGCGCAGTGGGGGCTGGTGCATGCCCTGGTGCTGGACGGTAAAGGCGGTGCGCGTTCGATAGCCCGGACTGAACTCGATGCCTTGCAGCTGCAGGCCCATGAAAGCCTGTGGCTGCACTGGGATCGCAGTCATCCGCAAACCCGGACCTGGTTGCGAAAATCCAGTGGTCTGAGCGAATTCAGCTGTGATCTTTTGCTTGAAGAAAACACCCGACCGCGTCTTTTACAGCTTTCGGACAGCGAACTGCTGCTATTTTTGCGTGGGGTCAACCTGAATCCGGGCGCCGAGCCGGAAGACATGGTCTCGGTGCGGATTTTTGGGTCAGCCCAGCGGGTTATTTCTCTGCGTTTGCGTCCGTTGCGCGCCACCGATGAGTTGCTGGTGCAGCTCGCCGAAGGCAAAGGACCGAAAACGGCGTCAGAACTCATCCTTTATATGGCGCAATACCTCACCAACAAGGTGCAGGATCTGGTCAGTTGCCTCTCGGAAGTGGTCGATGAGGAAGAAGAAAAGCTGGATACCGACGAACGGTATACGCCCGAGCACGGCGCCGTTTTGCAGATCCGTCGAAGGGCCGCAGCGCTGAAACGTTTTCTTGCGCCGCAGCGGGAAATATTCGGGCAGCTGACACGGATAAAACTGCCTTGGTTCGTCGAAGACGACGGTGATTACTGGAACGAATTGAACAACAGCCTGACCCGGTATCTCGAGGAGCTGGAATTGACCCGGGAGCGGGTGGGGTTGGTCCTTGAGGCCGAAGATAGACGTTTGAGCGTGCGAATGAACCGCACGATGTACCGCTTCGGGATCATCACCGGGATCTTTTTGCCGATGAGTTTTCTGGCGGGTCTTTTAGGTATCAATGTCGGCGGGATTCCGTTCTCTGCAAGCCCTTATGGCTTCCTGATCGCGTGCCTGCTGATGGTCTCGGTGGCGCTGGGGCAGTGGTGGTTATTCCGACGTTTGCGCTGGTTCTGAGGGTGAGCCATGTGACCCGAGCAAATTTGACCGCGTCTTTCACAGACATCACGAGAGGTGCGTATGCACGATCCGTTTGAACAGTCTTTGCGTGACATGCTCAAGGCATCACCGTCCACCCGGGACGACGATGCGTGCCTTGGGCGTGTACTGAAAACCGCCAACCGCCAGGTCGGCGCCGGTGATCTGTTCAGCCTGCTGGGCCGCTGGTTGCCCGCGCTGATGATTGCCTTGAATAACGGATCGGCCCATGTCGCTCCGGTTTCCCGTCACCGTAAACCTACCGTTCGCACTGCTGATAAGGCTGATTGAATATGGAACTTGATCTCTGGACTCAGAGCCTCGTCACTGCAATGACTGCGTTATGGACCAAGGTGGCAAATTTCATCCCGAACCTGTTTGGCGCACTGGTTGTGCTGCTGTTGGGTTTCGTCGTTGCGAAACTTTTGGACACTTTGCTGTCCAAGTTGCTCGCCAAGCTGGGGCTCGATCGCCTGATGGGCGGCACCGGACTGACCAAATTGCTGTCCCGGGCCGGCCTTCAAGTGCCGATCTCTACCTTGATTGGCAAGATTGTCTATTGGTTCGTTCTGCTGATTTTTCTGGTTTCTGCCGCAGAATCCCTTGGACTTGAGCGAGTTTCGGCTACGCTTGACATGCTTGCGCTGTATTTGCCGAAAGTATTTGGCGCCGCGCTGGTGCTGCTGGTGGGTGTTTTGCTCGCGCAATTGGCCAATGGGCTGGTGCGGGGGGCGGCAGAGGGCGTAGGGCTGGACTACGCTGCGGGTCTGGGGCGAATTGCCCAGGGCCTGGTGATTATCATCAGTATTTCGGTCGCAATCAGCCAGTTGGAGGTCAAGACTGACCTGCTCAACCACGTGATTGTGATTGTATTGATTACCGTTGGTCTGGCGGTTGCGCTGGCCATGGGGTTGGGAAGCCGGGAAATTGCCGGTCAGATTCTTGCGGGAATCTATGTGCGTGAGTTGTATCAGGTTGGGCAACAAGTGCGTGTTGGCGAGGTCGAAGGTCAGATCGAAGAGATCGGCACGGTTAAAACCACATTGCTGACCGATGAGGGTGAGCTAGTCTCTCTCTCCAATCGGATTCTCCTGGAACAGCATGTGAGTAGCCGCTAACCCGGCAAACCCTGCTAATGTATGCCGCCGCAAAAATGCCCTGAAAAGGGCTGCGGCGGACATTGACCTGACTGTCGGCCCGACTTGTTTTGAATAAAGCTCAATCGCTGTCCACGCGCTACGACCCCCGCGAGCTCTCTGATGAGGAGTTGGTCGCGCGCTCGCATACCGAGCTGTTTCACGTAACTCGCGCCTATGAAGAACTGATGCGGCGTTACCAGCGAACATTATTTAACGTCTGTGCACGGTATCTTGGGAACGATCGCGACGCAGACGATGTCTGTCAGGAAGTGATGTTGAAGGTGCTGTATGGCCTGAAGAACTTCGAGGGCAAATCGAAGTTCAAGACATGGCTATATAGCATCACGTACAACGAGTGCATCACGCAGTATCGGAAAGAACGGCGAAAGCGTCGCTTGATGGATGCTTTGAGTCTTGACCCCCTCGAGGAAGCGTCTGAAGAAAAGGCGCCGAAACCTGAGGACAAGGGTGGACTCGATCGCTGGTTAGTGTATGTGAACCCGATTGACCGTGAAATTCTGGTGCTGCGATTTGTCGCAGAGCTGGAATTTCAAGAGATCGCGGATATCATGCATATGGGATTGAGTGCGACAAAAATGCGTTACAAACGTGCTCTAGATAAATTGCGTGAGAAATTTGCAGGCATTGCTGAAACTTAGTTCGGCGCAAATATCTCTTACGTGTAGGCAAGTTCTGATAGACTTGCCGCCGAGTTGTCCCCCGGTTTGCGGGACTGCTTCACAATCACCAGATGGGGATTTAACGGATGAAACTGAAAAACACCTTGGGCTTGGCCATTGGTTCTTTGATTGCCGCCACTTCGTTCGGCGCTCTGGCACAAGGCCAAGGCGCAGTTGAAATCGAAGGCTTCGCCAAGAAAGAACAATTCGACAGCACTCGTAACTTCAAGAACAACGGCAACCTCTTCGGTGGTTCGGTTGGTTACTTCCTGACCGACGACGTTGAACTGCGTCTGGCCTACGACGAAGTGCACAACGTGCGTTCCGACGACGGTCGTAACATCAAGGGCGCCAACACCGCTCTGGACGCTCTGTACCACTTCAACAACCCGGGCGACATGCTGCGTCCGTACGTATCGGCTGGCTTCTCCGATCAAAGCATCGGTCAGAATGGCTCCGGCGGTCGTGACCGTTCCACTTTCGCCAACGTTGGCGGCGGTGCCAAGCTGTACTTCACCGAGAACTTCTACGCCCGTGCTGGCGTTGAAGCTCAATACAACATCGACCAGGGCAACACCGAGTGGGCTCCAAGCGTCGGTATCGGTGTGAACTTCGGTGGCGGCTCCAAGCCTGCTGCTCCAGTTCCAGCACCAGCTGAAGTCTGCGCCGACAGCGACAACGATGGCGTTTGCGACAACGTTGACAAGTGCCCGGACACCCCAGCCAACGTAACTGTTGACGCTGATGGCTGCCCAGCAGTTGCTGAAGTTGTTCGTGTTGAGCTGGACGTGAAATTCGACTTCGACAAGTCGGTAGTCAAGCCTAACAGCTACGGCGACATCAAAAACCTCGCTGACTTCATGAAGCAGTACCCATCCACCAGCACTACTGTTGAAGGTCACACTGACTCCGTCGGTCCTGACGCTTACAACCAGAAACTGTCCGAGCGTCGTGCAAACGCCGTTAAGCAAGTTCTGACCAACCAGTACGGTGTTGAATCGTCCCGCGTTCAGTCTGTTGGCTACGGCGAATCCCGCCCAGTTGCTGACAACAAAACTGACGCTGGTCGCGCTGTAAACCGTCGCGTAGAAGCGCAGGTTG
Source organism: Pseudomonas sp. Irchel s3h14 (assembly GCF_900187425.1). Classification (GTDB taxonomy): domain Bacteria; phylum Pseudomonadota; class Gammaproteobacteria; order Pseudomonadales; family Pseudomonadaceae; genus Aquipseudomonas. The sequence goes on along the minus strand of NZ_FYDJ01000005.1, from coordinate 365,497 downwards.
AAGCTAGCGCTAAGTAATTAGCTCGCAGCTCTGAAAAGCCCGGCTTAGGCCGGGCTTTTCTTTGTCTGCGATTTGATGAGGTCAGGGTTGAAGCGGGGAGAGTCAGGCTGACTGATTAGCTGCATTCGAAGGGAAATCAGCCACCGACAGAGATACTTCTGCACCGGCCGCGACCGCTCCGATCACGAGGATGGCCGGACTCTTCAACTCAAAGGCGTAGGCATCTTCTTCCATCGCTGTCAGATCGCTCCGACATTCCCGTTGGTGTGGCAGGGACGCGTTTTCAATCATTGCCACCGGTGTATCTGCCGCCATTCCTCCGGCGAGCAACTGCTCACGAATCTCGCTCAGTTTTGCGACACCCATGTACACCACCAGCGTCGTGCCACCTTGGGCCAAGGCTTGCCAGTTCAGACTGCTGCCATCCTGAGTGTGGGCGGTGACCAGCGTCACGCCACGAGCAACGCCCCGCAGGGTCAACGGAATATCGCATTGTGTTGCACCGGCAAGCCCGGCGGTGATGCCATTGACCAGTTCGACTTCGACCCCATGTTCGCGCAGCCACTGCGCCTCTTCACCACCCCGGCCAAAAATGCACGGGTCGCCGCCCTTGAGCCGCACCACGCATTTACCCTGGCGGGCGTAACGCAGCATCAGGCGATGAATGAACGCCTGAGGTGTGGAGCGACAGCCACCGCGCTTGCCCACGGGAATGATCCGCGCCTGCGGGCAATGCTCCAGCACCGCGTCGTTGACCAGGTCATCGATCAGCACCACATCCGCTTCGCTCAACGCCCGCACGGCCTTGAGGGTCAACAATTCCGGATCGCCAGGACCCGCACCCACCAGCCAGACTTTTGCGCTCATAGTGTTTTTCCTCACGAGGTGACGGCGACCGGCTGCGCAGTGGCGGCCAGCAAACGCTTGATTTCCGGGACGCAGGAGCCGCATTGCGTGCCGCAGCCTAATTCTTGTTTCAAGCCCTGCAGGTCCAGGCCGCGACTAATGCCGGCGCAGACCGCGCTTTGGCTGACGTTTTTGCAGTTGCACAGGGTTTTGTTACCGACGGTCGGCGTATTGGCGTTGCCCGGTGGGGCGCTCAGCGGTGCCAGCAGCCAGCGCCGCAGTTGCTCATCGGCGCGACCTTCCAGCCACAGGTTTTGCAGCCAGTGTTGGGCAAGGGTTTCACCGGCCAGGCGAATGGCAGTGATCCGGCCGTTCTCAATCCGCACGCGTTTACCGATGGAGCGCCGTGGGTCGTCGTAGGCCAAAACCGGGCCATCGTTGAGTCCCAGGCATTGATCGATATCGCGCAGCAATTGCGGATCGGGCGCGACGGCGCTGGCAGCGCGTATCAGCAGTGCGGGGCGTTCGCGGCCAGCCAAGCTGAGGCTGACGTAGGAAAACGCCTCACAGAGCGGTCGTAGCGTCTCAAAATGCTGTTGAACATCGCCCTCGATCAGGGCGAACAGGTTCCATGGCAGTTGCACCGGTTCCAGGCGCACGCCGCTGTGTTTGAGTTCGGGCTGTTTCGATAGCGGGTCGAAGGCGGGAAGAGTGAGGGTATTTACGCCGCCCTTGAGAAAGCGGTCACCCCAATGCATCGGCAGAAAGGCCTGACCGGGTCGTACGCTGTCGTCGCCTCCAACGGCGACAATCACCGCGCCACGGCGACTTTTCAGGCTGACCAGGTCGCCCGATTGCAGCCGATGCCGGCGCAGTTCATCCGGGTGCAAACTCAACACGGCTTCGCTGACGTGTCCGAATAGCTGTGCGGCAGTGCCGGTGCGGCTCATGCCATGCCATTGATCCCGCAGGCGGCCGGTGATCAGGGTCAGTGGGAAACGCGCGTCGCGCTGTTCCTTGGCGGCGCGGTACGGGTCGGCGACGAATTGTGCACGTCCACTGGCCGTCGGGAATATTCCGTCCAGGTACAGCCGGGCCGTGCCTTCGCTGGCGCCAGTGGGGAAGGGCCATTGCTGCGGGCCGAGGCGGTCGATCAGTGCATGACTGATGCCGGACAAGTCCAGATCACGCCCGCGGGTCAATTGCTTGTATTCGTCGAAGACCTGCGCCGGGTTTTCAAAGGCGAACAGGCTGGTTTGATCGGGACGCAGATATTTTTCCAGGCGCTGTGCGAAATCCACCGTGATCGCCCAGTCCGAGCGGGTTTCACCGGGTGCGACGATCGCTCGGCGAACGTGGGAAATGCGCCGTTCGGAGTTGGTCACCGTGCCGTCCTTTTCGCCCCAACTGGCGGCAGGCAGCAGCAGGTCAGCGAAGGCTGCGGTTTCGGTGGTGCGGAACGCTTCCTGCAACACCACGAACGGGCAGGCTTGCAGTGCCGCGCGCACGGCGGTTTGATCCGGCATTGATTGAGCAGGGTTGGTGCAGGCGATCCACAGTGCCTTGATTTTTCCGCTGCGCACTTGCTCAAACAACTCGATAGCGGTGAGCCCGGTGTTTGCAGGCAGTTGATCCACGCCCCAATATGCCGCCACTTCCGCGCGATGTTCGGCATTGGCGGCCTCGCGATGGCCTGGCAGCAGGTTCGACAAGCTACCGGTTTCGCGGCCACCCATGGCATTTGGCTGACCGGTCAGCGAGAAAGGTCCTGCACCGGGGCGACCGATTTGTCCGGTGGCCAGGTGCAGGTTGATCAACGCGCTATTCTTCGCGCTGCCGGCGGTGGACTGGTTCAAGCCCATGCACCACAGCGACAGGAAGCTCGGTGAAGTGCCAACCCATTCGGCGCATTGCTGCAGTTGCTCGACGCTGATCCCGCAGAGCTGCGAAACCATCTGCGGCGTGTAATCGCGCACCAGGTTTTTCAGTTCGGCCAAGCCTTCGGTGTGGGCCTTGATGAAGTCGCGGTCGACCCAGTCTTCCCACAGCAGCAGGTGCAAAATCCCATGGAACAAGGCGACATCGGTGCCCGGCAGAATCGCCAGGTGCAGGTCAGCCAGATCGCAGGTGTCGGTACGACGCGGGTCGATGACGATGACTTTCATCTGCGGCCGGCGGGATTTCGCTTCCTCCAGGCGACGGAAAAGTATCGGGTGGGCGTAGGCCATGTTGCTGCCGACGATCATCACGCAGTCGCTCAATTCCAGGTCTTCGTAGCTGCACGGCGGTGCGTCGGCGCCCAGGCTGCGTTTGTAACCGACCACTGCCGAAGACATGCACAGACGTGAATTGCTGTCGATGTTGTTGGTGCCCACCAGCGCTCGCGCCAGTTTGTTGAAGGCGTAGTAATCCTCGGTCAGTAATTGCCCGGAAATGTAGAACGCCACGCTGTCCGGGCCGTGTTCGGCGATAGTCTCGGCAAAAACGCTGGCGGCGTGATCGAGGGCGGTGTCCCAGTCGGTGCGGCTACGGGCCAGGCCTTTGCCCAGGCGCAGTTCGGGATACAACGCCCGGGCCGCGAGGTCGCCGGTCAGGTGCAAGGTAGAGCCTTTACTGCACAGTTTGCCGAAGTTGGCCGGGTGGGCCGGATCGCCGCTGACGCCGAGAATGCGCTCGCCGTCATGCTCGATCAGCACGCCGCAGCCGACCCCGCAATAGCAGCAGGTGGAAGCGGTGATCTGGTTCATCAGCTTGCTTCCCGCAGGGCCAGCAACACCCGGCCATTCTCGACCCGTGCTGAGTGGTGGTGAGCGCAACCGATGTCCGGGGCCTGGGCTTCGCCGGTTTCCAGGTCGATCTGCCAGTTATGCAGCGGGCAGGCGACCCGTTTGCCGTAGATCAAACCTTGGGACAGTGGCCCGCCCTTGTGCGGGCAGCGGTCATCGAGTGCGAAAACCTCATCGTCGCTGGTACGAAAAATCGCGATGTCGCCTTTCGGGCCGGCGATGATCCGCGAGCCCAGGGCATTGATTTCTTCCAGTGCGCAGATATCCAGCCAGTTCATGCCGACACCTCCAGGTTCTTCACTGCTATGACGTCGAATTCTTTCTTCAGCAGCGGTCGTTCCAGGCGTTCCTTCCACGGGTCCTGTTCGAACGATAAGGAGAATTGCAGGCGATCGTTGAGCGCCTTGCGCCGCTCCGGGTCTTCCAGCACGGCTTTCTTGATGTGTTCCATGCCGACCCGTTGCAGGTAGTGCACGGTGCGTTCGAGGTAGAAAGCTTCTTCGCGATAGAGCTGCAGGAACGCGCCGTTGTATTCGCGCACTTCCTCGGCGGTTTTCAGCTTGACGAAGAATTCCGCGACTTCGGTTTTGATCCCGCCGTTGCCGCCGATGTACATTTCCCAGCCCGAATCCACGCCGATAATTCCGACGTCCTTGATGCCCGCTTCCGAACAGTTGCGTGGGCAACCGGAGACGGCCAGTTTCACTTTGTGCGGCGACCACATGTTGAACAGATCGTGCTCAAGCTCGATACCCAGTTGCGTGGAGTTCTGGGTGCCGAAGCGGCAGAACTCACTGCCGACGCAAGTCTTCACGGTACGGATGGATTTGCCGTAGGCGTGGCCGGACGGCATGTCGAGGTCCTTCCAGACGCCTGGCAGGTCCTGCTTCTTGATCCCCAGCAAATCGATACGCTGGCCGCCGGTGACCTTGACCATTGGCACGTTGTATTTGTCGGCCACGTCGGCAATGCGCCGCAGTTCCGAAGGATTGGTCACTCCGCCCCACATCCGCGGGACTACAGAGTAAGTGCCGTCCTTCTGAATGTTGGCGTGGGCGCGTTCGTTGATCAGGCGCGATTGCGGATCGTCCTTGGCTTCGCCCGGCCAAGTGGAAATCAGGTAGTAGTTGAGCGCCGGGCGGCACGTGGCGCAGCCGTTCGGCGTGCGCCAGTTCAAATAGCTCAGGGTGCCGGCGATGGTCAGCAGATGCTGCTCGCGGATGGCCTGGCGGATTTGCCCGTGATTCAAGTCGCTGCAACCGCAAATGGCTTTTTCGCTTTTCGGTTTGACGTCCGCCGCGCCACCCACGGTATTGATCAGGATCTGTTCCACCAGGCCAGCGCAGGAGCCGCAGGAGCTGGCAGCCTTGGTGTGTTTCTTGACGTCGTCGACGCTGAACAACCCGTGCTCCTGAATCGCCTTGACGATGGTGCCTTTGCACACGCCGTTGCAGCCGCAGACTTCGGCGGTGTCGGCCATGCTCATGGCTTTGTCCTGACCCTGATGTCCTACGTCGCCCAAGGCGTTCTCACCGAACATCAGGTGATCGCGGATCTCGTCGATGGCGTGGTTCTCACGGATCTGCCGGAAATACCAGCCACCGTCTGCCGTATCGCCGTACAGACAGGCCCCGACCAGCACGTCATCCTTGATCACCAGTTTTTTGTAGACCCCGCCGATAGGGTCGGAGAGGGTGATGGTTTCGGTGCCTTCGCCGCCCATGAAGTCGCCGGCGGAGAACAGGTCGATGCCGGTCACTTTCAACTTGGTCGACGTCACCGAGCCCTTGTAGGTGGCGAAGCCCAATTGAGCGAGGTGGTTGGCGCAGACCTTGGCCTGTTCGAACAGTGGCGCCACCAGGCCGTAAGCGATGCCGCGGTGGCTGGCGCATTCGCCGATGGCGTAGATGCGTGGGTCGTAGGTTTGCAGGGTGTCGTTGACCAGAATCCCGCGGTTGCAGGGAATGCCGGATTTTTCCGCGAGTTCGGTGTTGGGGCGAATGCCGGCGGCCATCACCACCAGGTCGGCGGGGATGATGTCGCCATTCTTGAACTCAACCGAGCCGACCCGGCCATTGCCGGCATCGTGCAGGGCCTGGGTTTGCTCGCAAAGACGAAAGTGCAGCCCGCGGGCTTCGAGGGCGGTTTGCAGCAACTGGCCGCTGGTTTTATCCAGTTGCCGTTCCAGCAGCCATTCACCGATGTGCACCACGGTGACGTGCATGCCGCGCAGCATCAGGCCGTTGGCGGCTTCCAGGCCGAGCAGGCCGCCACCGATCACCACGGCGTGCTTGTGGGTTTTCGCGGTGTCGATCATTGCCTGGGTGTCGGCGATGTCGCGGTAGCCGATCACGCCGTCCAAGGTGTTGCCGGGGATCGGCAGGATGAACGGAGTCGAGCCGGTGGCGATCAGCAGACGATCGTATTCGGCCTCGCTGCCATCTTCGGCGATAACCCGGCGTTTGACCCGGTCGATTTCCACCACTTTGCGGTTGAGCAGCAGCTTGATGTTGTTGTCCAGGTACCAGTCCAGATCGTTCAGCACGATCTCTTCGAAGGTTTGTTCGCCGGCCAGCACCGGTGACAGCAAGATGCGGTTGTAGTTGGTATGAGGTTCGGCGCCGAAGACCGTGATGTCGTACAGCTCATTGCTCAGCTTGAGCAGTTCTTCCAGGGTGCGAACCCCGGCCATGCCGTTGCCGATCATCACCAGTTTTAATTTTTTCATCAGGTTCTCCGGGGAGCTCGGACCCGCCTCATCAGGGCTTTCAGGTCTTGCTCGACAAAATTTTGCGCAAACAAAAAAGGCGTCCCGCTAGTTGCCTAGCGAGGACGCCTTTGTCCTGGTCCCGTTCTCTCGGGAAGCGCATCCTTCGTCGTTGAAGGCTGGGCTTTATGTAAGTTGAAAGATGTAATGCAGTGGTTGTGCCAAGTCGCAAAAATGCGGAATTTATGGGCTCTTGGCATGGGAGGAGGGTATTTCCGTGCACCGGTTCAATGCGCGATGCCCGGTTTTGAAGCAGAAAAGTCAAAAGATCGCAGCCTGCGGCAGTTCCTACAGGAGATCGTGGGCACCCGTAGGAGTTGCCGCAGGCTGCGATCTTTTGATCTTTTGGGGGCAGTGAAAACCTCAGCCATGAAACAGTAAAAACAGCAGCACCAGATTCACCAGCAACGACACCAGCGCCAAGGTCCGCCAGACCTTCAGCGGTTCGCGCTCCAGCAGCGGTCTGGGTCGCACGCTCAAACTGCGTCGCTCGCCCTGTTCCAACAGCAGCAACCATTCTTCCGCCGTTTCAAAGCGCTGACCCGGATCCGCCGCCACGGCGCGCTCCAGACTTTGCGCAATCCATTCCGGCAGGTCAGGTCGATAGCGACTGGCGCTGACAGAAACCCCGAACCGTGGGCGCTGGAAGGCTTCGATTTCGCCGTAGGGATAATGCCCGGTGAGCAGGAAGTACAAGGTCACGCCGACTGCATACAAATCCTGTTGCGGTGTCGGTGCGTCCCCGCGAAAGGCTTCCGGCGCGATATAGCTGGGCGTTCCAGGCAGGGCAGAAGGCTGGTCTTCGGACAGACCGGGGCAATAGGCGAGACCGAAGTCCAGCAGGCGTAATTCGCCGTCGTCCCCCAGCAGCAGGTTCTCCGGTTTGATGTCGCGATGGAGAATCTGCCGTCGATGCAGTATGCCAACGGCGCGTAGCAGGCGTTCGGCCAGATCCAGCCATTGGGGCAGAGGCAGCGGTCCGACATCTGCTTGCAGTTCCGCCAAGGTAGATCCGGAATATTCCCGCATCACGTAGTACAAATGCTGACGCTGACTGGCGGCATGGACTTCAGGGAAATGCCGCCCGGCCACGCGCTTGAGAAACCATTCTTCCGACAGCAACGCCTGACCTGCGAGGTGATCATCACGCAACGCGCCCGGCAAGGTTTTCAGCAGCCAGGGTTGTTGTTGCCCATCGCGTACCCGATAGAGCAATGACTGCTGGCTCTGACCGAGTATTCCTTCGACCTGCCAACCCTCGAAAGTCTGGCCTGGTTTCAAGGCTGGCGGCAGTGGCCATTGCTGCAAATGAATCAACGCATCGCCGATGCTCGTTTCACCGAGGGCATCAACCCGCACCAGCAAGGCGCTGGCGTTGTCCTGGCTGCCGGCCAGATGCGCCGCATTGACCAAGGTCTGCGCAGCGCTGTTGAGATCCGGTTGATCGCGCAGAATTGCCGCAATCGCGGTGTCGCCCAGAACAGCCCAAATGCCGTCGCTGAGCAGTACGAAACTTTCGTTCAGCCGCAGTTCGCCATCGAGAAAATCCAGTACCAAGTGCTGATCGAGCCCCAGCGCTCGCTTGAGCACATGCTGCATGCCCGGTTGGTCCCAGACGTGATCCTCGCTGACTCGCTGCAAAGTGTCGGCGTGCCAGCGATAAACCCGGCAATCGCCGACATGGGCCAAGGTAAACCGCCTACCGCGCATGACTAAAGCACTGACAGTGGTGAGCAACGGTTGCCCACCACCATTGGCCTGCAACCAGCGATTTTGTGCCAGCAGCAGGCGATCCAATGCCTGCGCGACGCCCCAGGTTTCCGGCGTGGCGTAATAATCCAGCGCCAGAGCCTGCAACGTCGAGCGGGCGGCGAGACCACCGTCGGCGCACTGGCTGACGCCATCGGCGATGGCGAACAGGTAACCCTTGCTCGCCGCCAGCGCCGGGGCCGGAGTCACCAGGCGCAGGGCGTCCTGATTCTCCTCGCGAGGGCCGATGGCGCTCGCTTCGGCAAAACTCAGTTGCAGGCTCATTGAGGCTTCAGACCCGAGCAGCGGTCACGGCTGCCGAACCCCAAGTGGTTCTCCAGCGACGTTTCACGCCGTGCAGACCGAACCAGGCCAGAACGCCAAGGCTGGCGAACAACCACAAGGCCAGTTGATAGCTGCCGGTGCTTTGCTTGATCGCGCCCATGCCCGCAGCCAGTGCAAATCCACCAATACCGCCGGCCATGCCGATCAAACCGGTCATAACACCGATCTCGCGACGAAAACGCTGCGGCACCAATTGGAAAACGGCGCCGTTACCGGCACCCAAACCGAGCATGGTGCAGACGAAAAGTGCCAGTGCCGCGTAGGAGCTCGGCAGATTGAAACCCACCGCTGCGATGCAGAGCGCCGCCACCGTGTACATCCCCAAAAGGGTGCGAATGCCACCGAAGCGGTCAGCCAGAGCGCCGCCCAACGGACGCATCAAACTGCCACCGAACACGCAGGCGGCGGTGTAGTAACCGGCGGTCACCGGGCTGAGGCCATATTGGTCGTTGAAATAGCCGGGCAGGGCGCTGGCGAGGCCGATGAAGCCGCCGAAGGTCACGCTGTAGAAAAACATGAACCACCAGCTGTCGCGGTCGCCCAAGGCCTTGAAGTAGTCGGACATCGACTTGGCTTTTGGCCGCTCAGGCGCGTTTTTGGCCAGCCAGGCGAAGACGATGATGGTCAGGATCAGCGGGATCAGGGCGAAGCCGAACACGTTGCTCCAGCCAAATGCAGCGGCCAGTACCGGGGCGATCAGTGCGGCGAGCACGGTGCCCGAGTTACCGGCACCGGCGATACCCATGGCTTTGCCTTGGTGTTGTGGCGGATACCATTGCGAGGCCAGCGGCAGGGCGACGGCGAAGGACGCGCCGGCCATGCCGAGGAACAGGCCCAGCAGCAGTGCTTGCTCGTAGCTGTGGATGCCGTGTTTCCAGGCGACGAACAGGGCGCAGATGACGATCACCTGGCCGATTATCCCGGCGGTTTTTGGCGACAGGCGATCAGCCAGCAGGCCCATCGCAAAGCGCAATACGGCCCCGGCCAGAATCGGCGTGGCCACCATCAGTCCGCGCTGTTGGGTGGTCAGCTGCAGATCAGCGGCGATCTGCACCGCCATTGGGCCGAGCAGGTACCAGACCATGAAACTCAGGTCGAAATAGAGGAAGGCCGCGAACAATGTCGGGGTATGGCCAGATTTCCAGAAGCTTGAATTCATCGCGCACCTCAGCTGTTAGGAGTCTCGAGAAGGAGTCATGAGCTTGCAGGTGGGGCGCCGCATCGGCCGCACCACCGGCCCCGGTCTGTGGGGCCAAAACAAAAAAACGCCGCCACCGGATTCGCCAAAGGGCAAATGAGGTGAGCGACGTCTTTGTCGTAGGTGGGGCAACCGCCGTTGGTTACCTGTAGTGATTACCTAGCGAGATCTGTGCCACATTCATGCTGATCGTTCCCACGCTCTGCGTGGGAATGCCGCCATGGACGCTCTGCGTCCGCTTCGAGCTGTGACGCAGAGCGTCACGGGATGCATTCCCACGCGGAGCGTGGGAACGATCGTTGGGGGGGAGTTAGCCGAGTAGTTCGCTCATGGCAATGATCTGCTCCGCCACCTGAATCAGCTTCTGCTGCCGGCTCATGGCCTGGCGGCGCATCAGGGTGTAGGCCTCTTCCTCGTTGCAGTCCTTCATTTTCATCAGCAGCCCTTTGGCCAGCTCGATACGCTTGCGCTCGGCCAATTGCTGGTCACGGGCGTTGAGTTGGGCGCGCAGGGCCTGGTCGCTTTCAAAACGCGCCATGGCCACGTCGAGAATCGGCTGCAAGCGCTGTGCGTGGATGCCTTCGACGATGTAGGCACTGACCCCGGACTTGATCGCCCGACGCATCACATCGGGGTCATGTTCATCGGTAAACATCACGATCGGCCGCGGTTGATCGCGGCTCACCAGCACCACTTGCTCCATCACATCGCGGCTCGGTGACTCGGTATCGATCAAAATCACGTCCGGACGCACCGTTTCGACGCGCGCGGGCAGGTCGATGGTCAGACCCGACTCGTCGATCACCTCGAACCCGGCTTCGGTCAGGGCCGCCTTCAGGCGACCGACTTTCTTCGCGGTGTCGTTGATCAGCAGGATACGCAACATATTCGTAGTCTCCTGTCAGCGGCTGGCGAGAAGGGGTGAGCTGTCGCTCATGGCGTGCAGTTTGAAACTTCGGGCATAGCCGGCGGGGTCCAGGCCATCCCAGACCTTGCCGTCGATCAACTGGCTGCTGCGCATTGGCTGATCACTCGCGGCCACACCTACAGCGGTGGCGGCCTCTCGATACAAGTCTAGTTGCTGGACCTGTCGGGCCACGCCGAGGTAGTCCGGGTCGTCGCGCAACAAACCCCAACGACGAAACTGAGTCATGAACCACATGCCATCGGACAGATACGGCAAGTTGACCTCGCCACCACCATGGAAACGCAGCGCGTGCGGGTCCTGCCAGCGATGACCCAGGCCATCGGCGTAGTCACCGAGCAACCTCGGTTCGATGCAGTCGAGTGGCGCGTCGAGGTATTGCGGGGCGCTCAACAGCTTCGCGGTGCTGCGGCGATTCTCGGTACTTTCTTCGATGAAGCGGCTGGCTTCGAGGATCGCCATCACCAGCGCCCTTGCGGTGTTGGGGTATTGCTCGACAAAGGCGCGGGTGCAGCCGAGGACTTTTTCCGGATGATCGGGCCAGATGGTCTGGGTGGTTGCCATCGTGAACCCCAGATTTTGCTGCACCGCACTGGCGGACCACGGCTCGCCGACACAGAAACCGTCGATGCGCCCGGCTTGCAGGTGCGCGACCATTTGCGGCGGCGGCACGACCACGCTGTCGACGTCCTGCAACGGGTGGATGCCCTGACTCGCGAGCCAGTAATACAGCCACATGGCGTGGGTACCCGTAGGAAATGTCTGGGCGAAGGTGAGTTTTGGGCGACTTTGGTGCACGTGCCGTTCCAGTGCTTCAGGACTGGTCACGCCTAAAGTCTGTAAGCCATGGGAAAGGTTGATGCTCTGGCCATTCTGATTCAGGCCCATGAGCACCGCCATGTCGGTCGACGCGACACCGCCGATGCCCAAATGCACGGCGTAGATCAAACCGTACAGGCTGTGGGCGGCGTCGAGTTCGCCACTGACCAGTTTGTCCCGCAGGTTGGCCCAGGACGACTGGCGCTTGAGGTTCAGGGTCAGGCCATAAGGTTGGGCGAAGCCCTGCGTGGCCGCGACCACTACCGAGGCGCAGTCGCTCAGGGCCATGAAGCCGAGGTTGATTTCGGTCTTTTCCGGGGCATCGCTGCCGTTGACCCAGGCCAGAGGGTTGGCTGGAACTTCAATCATCAGTAAACACCTTCCATAAAAAAGCGCCGGACCGGGCTGCTTGCCAGAGCAAGGCCAAGTGACGACGCCTTTGTCTTTCGACTCATCCCGCCGTTGGCATGAGTGCTGATGTCAGTGACGGTGCAAGGCATATGCCATCGCACGCTGATTTTGTCGCGCGCCTCGCCTGCAACCCCGATGCCCGGCTATAATCGCCGCCACTTTTCGTAGCCCAGAGTCAAACCCGCCCATGTACACCCTGGCCCGTCAGCTATTGTTCAAACTTTCCCCGGAAACCTCCCACGATCTGTCCCTGGACCTGATCGGCGCGGGCGGGCGTTTGGGCCTCAACGGCTTGCTGTGCAAGGCACCGGCGAAAATGCCGGTGACCGTCATGGGCCTCGACTTCCCGAACCCGGTGGGTCTGGCGGCGGGTCTGGACAAGAACGGCGCGGCCATCGACGGTTTTGCGCAATTGGGTTTTGGCTTTGTCGAGATCGGCACCATCACTCCGCGTCCGCAGCCGGGCAACCCGAAGCCACGCATTTTCCGTCTGCCGGATGCCGAGGCGATCATCAACCGCATGGGGTTCAACAACCTCGGCGTCGATCACCTGCTGGCCCGAGTGGCGGCGGCCAAGTTCAAGGGCGTGCTGGGCATCAATATCGGCAAAAACTTCGATACCCCGGTTGAGCGGGCGGTAGATGACTACCTGATCTGCCTGGACAAGGTCTATGCCCACGCCAGCTACGTGACGGTCAACGTCAGCTCGCCGAACACCCCGGGCCTGCGCAGCCTGCAATTCGGCGATTCGCTGAAGCAGTTGTTGGCCGACCTGGCCACGCGCCGCGCAGAACTGGCGCTGCGCTACGGCAAACATGTACCACTGGCGATCAAGATTGCGCCGGACATGACCGACGAAGAAACCGCTCAGGTCGCGCAAGCGCTGATCGAAACCGGGATGGACGCGGTGATCGCCACCAACACCACCCTGAGCCGCGTCGGTGTAGAAGGCATGGAGCATGGTGACGAGGCGGGCGGTTTGTCCGGCGCACCGGTTCGCGACAAGAGCACCCACACTGTGAAAGTGTTGGCGGCCGAGTTGGCCGGTCGCTTGCCGATCATCGCCGTGGGCGGTATCACCGAAGGCAAGCACGCGGCTGAGAAAATCGCTGCGGGTGCCAGCCTGGTGCAGCTCTATTCCGGCTTCATCTATAAAGGCCCGGCGCTGATTCGTGAATCTGTAGACGCCATCGCCGCTTTGCGCTGATCCCCCGTAGGAGCACGGCTTGCCGGCGATGGCGTCCTTGAGATCGCCATCGCCGGCAAGCCGTGCTCCTACAAGGGATTGTGTTTGGCCAGAGAGCGGGCATAAAAAAGGGCTCCTCGAAGGAGCCCCTGGGCCGAAGCCCGCCGCCCGGATGGGGCGTGCGTGGTAAGTCGTTACGTAATCAGATTGTCGTGTCGGAGTGTGTGCCCTGTGTTAGCCGACGGCGTGAAGTTCGTTGAGTCTATGGATTCCCGCAGTGCCGGTCATACCGTCCCAGTTGTCGCCGCGTCCTTCTCGCCAGCCGTTAATCCAGGCTTGGCGTACCGACGGTAGAGTAAATGGGCAAAGCTCACGGGATTTGCCACCAACGCCATATTGATATCCGCGCAAAAATGCTCTTTCCAACGGATCACGCTTAAGTCTTCTCATAGGGTGTTGCCCTCACTTGTTGACTGTATTTATCGCGTCGACCTCAATCGAGGTCTGGCAGAAAAACTCCTGCCGTTGGGGCTCGCTGCCGGCGTCGCGAGCCAAGGTGTTGACGTCATTGCGGCGTCAACCTGTATTGAGTTCTAACCAATGCGTCACATCGAGGGAATGATCGTTTTGTCATAAGGATGTAACGATAAAGATGGTATGGCGATAAGTAACACGATGTTGTCCCGTGTTTATTGGCAAAACCCCGGTATGATCAGCCCCGCGCTGCATGATGGGTTTAATCCTTTAGTGAGAATGCCTCCTGTTGAGCAGGGGGACTATTCGACGAAGGGTCGACTTATGACATTTTGTTGCATCAACTTTTTTATCTGTCTTTGCATCTAAGCTCTTTTAACCCGAGCTTGCAGGGGTGGGACGGCACACCTTCGTGCCACGCGGGCGCTCTTTTAGAAAAGCGCCTGATTGAAAACCGGGCCGGCAATGCGTTGCCGGTTCACTTAGCTAAAGGCTCTGGAATTACCATGTCCGATCGTTTCGAACTCTTCCTCACTTGCCCCAAAGGCCTTGAAGGCCTGCTCATCGAGGAAGCCATCGGGCTCGGCCTTGAGGAAGCGCGTGAGCACACCTCTGCCGTGCGCGGCATGGCCACCATGGAAACCGCTTATCGCCTGTGCCTGTGGTCGCGTCTGGCGAACCGGGTGCTGCTGGTGCTCAAGCGTTTCCCGATGAAAGACGCCGAAGACCTTTATCACGGCGTGCTGGATATCGAGTGGCAAGACCACATGCTCAACGATGGCACCCTGGCCGTCGAGTTCAGCGGTCACGGCTCGGGCATCGACAACACCCACTTCGGCGCCTTGAAGGTCAAGGACGCCATCGTCGACAAGCTGCGCACGCCGCAGGGCGACCGTCCGTCCATCGACAAGCTCAACCCGGACCTGCGCATTCACCTGCGCCTGGACCGTGGCGAAGCGATTCTGTCCCTCGACCTCTCCGGCCACAGCCTGCACCAGCGCGGCTATCGCTTGCAGCAGGGTGCGGCGCCGCTGAAGGAAAACCTCGCGGCCGCCATCCTGATCCGTTCCGGCTGGCCACGCATTGCGGCCGATGGCGGCGCGCTGGCTGACCCGATGTGCGGTGTCGGTACGTTCCTCGTCGAAGCCGCGATGATCGCCGCCGACATGGCGCCGAACCTGCGTCGCGAGCAGTGGGGCTTCACGGCCTGGCTCGGGCACGTCCCGGCGCTGTGGAAAAAGCTTCACGAAGAAGCCACTGAGCGTTGCGCGGCTGGTCTGGCCAAGCCACCGCTGTGGATTCGCGGTTACGAAGCCGATCCACGCCTGATTCAACCGGGCCGCAACAACGTTGAACGTGCCGGCCTGAGCGAGTGGATCAAGATCTACCAGGGCGAAGTCGGGACGTTCGAGCCACGTCCGGACCAGAACCAGAAAGGCCTGGTGATCTGCAACCCACCGTACGGCGAACGTCTGGGTGACGAGGCGAGCTTGCTCTATCTCTACCAGAACCTCGGCGAACGTCTGCGTCAGGCCTGCTTGAACTGGGAAGCCGCGGTATTCACCGGCGCCCCGGACCTGGGTAAGCGCATGGGCATCCGCAGCCACAAACAGTATTCGTTCTGGAACGGCGCGTTGCCGTGTAAGTTGCTGCTGATCAAAGTCACGCCGGACCAGTTTGTCACCGGCGAACGCCGCACCCCGGAACAGCGTCAGGTCGAGCGCGAACAAGTTCGAGCCGAAGTCGAAGTCGCAGACAACGACGTAGCACCCGGCAAGTACGAGAAGTACAACAAGAACGGCAACCCGATCAAACCGGCACCGGTAGTGATCGAGCAGCCGCGCTTGAGCGAAGGCGGGCAGATGTTTGCCAACCGTCTGCAAAAGAACCTCAAGGCCCTCGGCAAGTGGGTCAAGCGTGAAGGCATCGACTGCTACCGCGTCTACGATGCCGACATGCCGGAATACTCCATGGCCATCGACCTGTATCAGGATTGGGTCCACGTCCAGGAATACGCCGCGCCGAAATCCATCGATCCGGAAAAAGCCTCGGCGCGCATGTTCGATGCCCTGGCCGCCATTCCGCAGGCTCTGAACATCGACAAGAGCCGCGTGGTGGTCAAGCGTCGCGAGCGTCAGAGCGGCACCAAGCAGTACGAACGCCAAGCGGCACAGGGCAAGTTCGTCGAGGTCAACGAAGGTGGCGTGAAGCTGCTGGTGAACCTCACGGATTACCTCGACACCGGGCTGTTCCTCGATCACCGGCCGATGCGCATGCGGATCCAGAAAGAGGCGGCCGGCAAGCGCTTCCTCAACCTGTATAGCTACACCGCAACCGCCAGTGTTCACGCAGCCAAGGGCGGCGCGCGCAGCACCACCAGCGTCGACCTGTCGAAAACCTATCTGGACTGGGCGCGTCGCAACCTGTCGCTGAACGGTTTCTCCGAGAAGAACCGTCTGGAGCAGGGCGACGTGATGGCCTGGCTCGACGCCTGCCGTGACGAGTACGACCTGATCTTCATCGATCCGCCGACGTTCTCCAACTCCAAGCGCATGGAAGGGATCTTCGACGTGCAGCGTGACCAGGTGCAATTGATCGACCTGGCCATGGCGCGTCTGGCCCCGGGCGGCGTGTTGTACTTCTCTAACAACTTCCGCAAATTCCAGCTCGAGGAAAACCTCACCGAGCGTTATGCCGTAGAAGAAATCACCGCCCAGACCATCGATCCGGATTTCGCCCGTAATGGCAAGATCCACCGTGCCTGGAAAATCACGGCTCGTTGACACTTGAAGGGATTGGATCCACAGAGCCTTGATTTTTAAAGGCTCTTGGCTTCTTTCTGTGCTGGTCAAATTGATGGCTAATAGCTATAACTCAACGCATGGCCAATGGGCTTTCCCGCACCTGGCGTTTTGAGTTGCGTCTATGTCGTTGCACGCCGTGCGCCCGAAGATCCTGGGTTTTATCAGTGAAGATGTCTCGGCCTGGCTGGTCGCATTGCTGGTATTGGTTGTCGGCGGGATTCTCACGGGATTGCTGGCGTGGTCGACGCTGAATCTGTTTCACCATCAATTGCGGCAACGTTTCCAACTGCTGGCCAGTGAACGTTACAGCCGTATCGAAGAACGCTTCGAAGATCAGGAGCAGCGCCTCGATGGCCTGCGCCGGTTCTTTGCCAATTCCGATTCGGTCTCCCGCGCGGAGTTCGACGGTTACACCCAACCGCTGCTGCACCGGACTCAGGCCTATTCCTTCGCCAAGCGGGTAACCGGTGTCGAACGAGCAGAATTTGAACGCCAGGTGCGTACAGAGGGTTTACCCGAGTTCACCCTGCGCGAACTCAATGCCGACGGCCAACTGCAACTGGCGGCCGAACGGGATGAGTATGTGGCGGTGCTGTATAGCCAGACCCAAAGCAAACTGGGTTCGCCGCTGGGCTACGACTTGTGGGCTCAACCCTTGCGCCGTGCCACCCTTGAACGGGCCGATCAGCACGGCGGCATGGCGGTATCGCAGCCGATGCATCTGGTCAGTATCGAACCGGCCTATGCCCGTGGCGTGCTGCTGGTCGCACCGGTGTTGCTGCGCAATAGTCCGGCTACGGCGGGGGTGAAACCGTACGGTTATGTCATGGCTGTGATCAGCATGCATCAGTTGCTGGCGGACGGGCTGCCGGAGGCGGGCCGTGACTATCTTTCGGTGCGCATCCTCGACTTATCCACAGACGATCAGCACGAAGTGCTTTATGAGTCCCCCAACACCTCAGCCCCCAGTGAGTTGGCCGCGACCCGGCTGCTACGGCTTGCCGACCATAACTATCAAGTCGACATTCAGCCCAGCGATGCCTTCCTGCGAGCCAATCACTCTTCGGTGACCACCCTGGTGGTGCTGGGCAGTTTGCTCAGTCTGTTGCTCAGTGCCTTGCTCTATGTGCTGGTCAGTCAGCGTCAACGGGCGCTGAAAATGGTCGAGCAACGAACCCAGGAACTGCGCGCCCGCGAGCAGGAGTTGCGCGGCACCCATGGCCAGTTGCGCGGCGTGCTGAATGCCGCGACCCAAGTGGCAATCATCGCCACTGACCTGCGCGGGGTTATCCAAACCTTTAATGCCGGTGCCGAGCAAATGCTTGGCTACACCAGCACCGAGGTGGTGGGCCACATGACCCTGGAAAACCTGCACCTGCCCCGGGAACTCCTCGCACGTTCGGCGGAGTTGAGCGCGCGTTATGGCAAACCGATTCCGACCTGCCAGGCGATGTTGGTCGAGGGCGGCGAGGAGGGCGGTCACGAAGCGCGGGAATGGACGCTGTTGCGTAGCGACGGCAGCCATTTGACGGTGAACATGCTGGCGACCCCGGTCCTCGACGAGCAAGGCTTGTGGGTCGGGCACCTGGCGATCTGTATCGACATCACTGAACGCAAGCGGGTCCACGAGGCCCTGGCGGCACGGGACCTGTTGTTGAAGAAACTCAGCGCCCATGTGCCCGGCGGGATCTACCAATTCAAGATGGAGTTCGATGGGCGCTTCAGCGTGATCTACGCCAGCGACGGTATTCGCGAGATCTACGAACTTGAACCGGATGTGCTGTTGTTCAACGCCGAAGCGATTTTCACGCGGATTCATCCGCAGGACACCACCCGGGTCCGCGCTTCGATCCGGGCGTCGGCGGACACCCTCAGCCCTTGGCGCGAGGAATACCGCGTGCAGTTGCCCCTGCGCGGCCTGCGCTGGGTTCGTGGCGAGGCGACGCCGGAGGAATTGCCCGGTGGCGGCGTGCTCTGGCACGGCTATGTCTCGGACATCTCCGACTTGAAACGGGTGGAAGAAGAACTGCGGGCGCTATCGATCACCGATTCTTTGACCGGGATCCACAACCGCCGCTATTTCCAGGAACGCCTGACCACCGAAATGGTCCGGGTCGAACGCGGTGGCGGCGAACTGTCGGTGATCATGCTCGATATCGACCACTTCAAACGCATCAATGACCAGCATGGCCACGCTGTCGGCGATCGGGTGTTGCAGATCGTGTGCGAACGCATCGGCCATCGGCTGCGACGCACCGACGTGTTCTGTCGCCTGGGTGGCGAGGAGTTCATGGTGCTTTGCCCGGACATCAACGGCGAGCATGCCCATGTCCTGGCCTTGCAGCTTTGGCAAGGGTTGCGCAGTTCGCCGATCGAAGGCGTCGGGACAGTGACCGCCAGTTTCGGGATTGCCAGTTGGCGAGTCGGGGAGGGCGCGGATGCGCTGCTGCTGCGGGCGGATTCGGGGGTGTATGCGGCGAAACAGGCCGGTCGGGATCGGGTAGAAGGAGAGATGAACTAGAGCTGGCAGCCTGATCGTTCCCACGCTCTGCGTGGGAATGCCTCTAGGGACGCTCTGCGTCCAGTGACGCGGAGCGTCACGGGCTGCATTCCCACGCGGAGCGTGGGAACGATCAGGTTGGGGGTTAGAGCACCGAAGCCGTTTCCGGCAGTTTTGGCTGGCGATACAGGTCCAGCAGCACCTGATCCAGCACCGACGAAGCACCAAACGGTGCCTTGTCGTTGAGGATCGCCACCACCGCCCAAGTGTTGCCGTTGATGTCGCGGCTGAAACCGGCAATCGCCCGAACCGTATTCAGGGTGCCGGTCTTGACGTGGGCTTCACCGCGCATTGCAGTGGTCTTCAGGCGTTTGCGCATGGTGCCGTCGGTGCCGGCAATCGGCATCGAGCTGATGAACTCGGCCGAATACGGGCTTTTCCAGGCCGCTTGCAGCATGCCGGCCATTTCACGCGCACTCACCCGTTCCGCACGGGACAGACCGGAGCCGTTTTCCATCACCAGATGCGGCGCGGTGATGCCTTTCTTCGCCAGCCACTGACGCACGACACGCTGTGCAGCCTTGGCATCGTCACCGTCGGCCTCGGTGCGGAACTGCGCGCCCAGGCTCAGGAACAGCTGCTGGGCCATGGTGTTGTTACTGTATTTATTGATGTCGCGGATGATTTCCGCCAGGTCCGGCGAGAAGGCCCGAGCCAGGACCTTGGCATTTTTAGGTGTTGGCGCCAAACGGTCCACGCCCTGAATGCTGCCGCCCAGTTCCTTCCAGATTGCCCGCACAGCGCCCGCGGTGTAGGTCGCGTGGTCGAGCAGCGACAGGTAAGTCTGGGAGCTGCAACCCTCGCCCAACTGGCCGCCGACCGTCACGGTCACGCTGCCATCGGCCTGGGTCACCGGGTTGTACCGCACGCCACCGGTGCATTGCTTGGAGTTGACGGCTTTGACCTGGTTTTCGATGCGAATGGTGGCAATCGGCGGTTCCACCGACACCAGCACTCGGCCGTTGTCGTTACGCGCCACAAAACGCAGGGCCTTGAGGTTGACCATCAGCGCGTCAGGTTTGACCAGGAACGGCTTGTTATCGTCATTGCCGTCGTCGTTGAACTGCGGCAATTGCGGCTGTACGAAGAAATTGCGGTCCAGCACCAGGTCGCCAGTGATTTGCGTCACACCGTTGGCGCGCAGGTCACGCATCAGCAACCAGAGTTTTTCCATGTTCAGCTTCGGATCGCCGCCACCTTTGAGGTAGAGGTTACCGTTGAGGATGCCGCCGCTGAGCGTGCCGTCGGTGTAAAACTCGGTTTTCCACTGGTGGTTCGGGCCGAGCATTTCCAGCGCAGCGTACGTGGTGACCAGTTTCATGGTCGAGGCCGGGTTGACGGAGACGTCAGCGTTGAAAATGGTCGGGGTGCCAGGGCCGTTGAGCGGGATCATCACCAGCGACAGGGCGTTGTCCTGCATCTTGCTGGCCTTGAGGGCTTTTTCAACATTGGGCGACAGCGCGGTGTTGATCGGGGCGGCGGAAACAGAGAAGGCCAGCGGGAGCAGAAAACCGGCCAGTAACAATGGACGCAAAGATTTGATCATGTGAAATAAAACCCTACAGCCGAGGGGGAAAAAAACGAGGGCATGAAGATAAATTCCCTCAGTGGTCATGAAAGTGTCGGCATTATGCCCCAAGGTGTAGCAGCTTGTGCCGTGCCCTGGCCTTCTAATCCGCTATTTTTTACCGACGGTAGGGCTTGCAACCCAGAGAGACGGGCAATCGGCGCCTTAAACTGCTAAAGTGCCGCCCGTTATTACTTATGAGGATTGTTCCAATGGCGACTAACCGTTCCCAGCGTCTGCGCAAAAAACTGTGCGTCGATGAATTTCAAGAGCTGGGTTTCGAACTGAACCTGGATTTCAAAGAAGATTTGGCTGATGAAGCCATTGATGCTTTCCTCGACGCGTTCCTGAAAGAAGCCATGGAAGCCAACGGTCTGGGCTATGTTGGCGGCGACGACTTCGGTCTGGTTTGCCTGCAGAAGCGTGGCTCGGTGTCCGAAGAGCAGCGTGCCGCTGTTGAAGCCTGGCTCAAAGGCCGCAGCGAACTGACTGAAGCAACCGTCAGCCCGCTGATCGACGTCTGGTACCCGGAAAAGCCGATCAATCCGGTAGCTTGATGTTGTAAAAAACGGCGACCCAAGGGTCGCCGTTTTTTTTTGCCTGCTTTTGTAGGAGCATGGCTTGCCCGTGATGGCGCGCCTGAGATCGCCATCGCGGGCAAGCCTTGCTCCTACAGGGCCTTGCGCCAGTTCAGAATCACCATCGTTAGAACCCCCGCCACAATCCCCCAGAACGCCGAACCGATGGAAAACAGCGTCAGCCCCGACGCCGTGACCATAAAGGTAATCAGTGCTGCCTCACGTTCCTTCACCTGGCTCATCGCAATGCTCAAGCCATTGATGATCGAGCCGAACAGCGCCAGTGCCGCAATCGACAGCACCAGCTCTTTCGGCAGCGCGGCAAACAGCGCCGCCAGCGTCGCGCCGAACACCCCGGCGATCCCGTAGAAAATCCCGCACCAGACGGCCGCCGTGTAGCGCTTGTTGCGATCCTCATGGGCATGCGGCCCGGTGCAAATCGCCGCGCTGATGGCCGCCAGGTTGATCCCGTGGGAACCGAACGGCGCCAGCAGCAACGAAGCGATGCCGGTGGTGGTGATCAGTGGCGAGGCCGGCACGGTGTAACCGTCGGCGCGCAGCACGGCAATGCCGGGCATGTTCTGCGAGGTCATGGCCACCACGAACAGCGGGATGCCGATGCTGATGGTCGCGGCGAGGGAGAAGTGCGGTGTGGTCCAGACCGGCGTCGCTACTTCCAGGTGGAAACCGCTGAAATCCAACAGGCCCATGAATCCCGACAGTGCCGTGCCGATCAACAGCGCGGCGAGTACCGCATAACGCGGCGACAGGCGTTTGACCACCAGATAAGTGAAGAACATGCCCAATACCAGCGCGGTGCGATGCTGCGCGGCGACGAAGATTTCGCTGCCGATCTTGAACAGAATCCCCGCCAGCAGGGCGGCGGCCAATGACGCCGGAATCTTTTTCACCAGCCGTTCGAAGCTGCCGGTCAAACCACAAATGGTTACCAGGATCGCGCAAGTAATGTAGGCGCCGATGGCTTCTCCGTAGGTCACGCCGCCCAGGCTGGTAATCAGCAACGCCGCGCCGGGGGTCGACCAGGCAATGGTGATCGGTGTGCGATAACGCAAAGACAGGCCGATCGAGCACACCGCCATGCCAATCGAGATCGCCCAGATCCACGACGAAATCTGCCCGCTGGTCAGGCCCGCCGCTTGCCCGGCCTGGAACATCAGGACCAGCGAGCTGGTGTAACCGGTCATCATCGCGATGAAGCCGGCGACGATCGCAGAAGGCGACGTATCGGCCAAAGGGCGGAGCTGCGTGTGCGTGATGTCGTTCATGACAGCGGTGTTCCTTGTTCTGGTGGTCCCTTGTAGGAGCCGAGCTTGCTCGCGATGGCGATTTAACATTCAACATTAATGTTGACTGACCCTCCGCCATCGCGAGCAAGCTCGGCTCCTACAGGGATCGTGTTCGGGCTGCGGATTCTGCGTTCAAGCCTAAACTCAAAAGTAACCAGTCGTTGCAATACAGCGGAAGTGACAAACAGCCGTACAGTCGTGTTGCCACCCTCCATTGTGTACAATCGCGGTGTTTTTTACGCGATACTTGCCAGCGACCCACTGTGCCGTATTACAGTCACGGTCAATTCGCCGCAGTTCTTCCGACTCGAGTGCTCATGAACGAACAGTTGCAACCCCTAAAGAAACAACCGCGAGCAGGCAAAGCCGGCCGCAGCGGTACCCAGGACGATATTGTCTACGCGCATATCTTCGAGGCCATCCTCGAACAGCGTCTGGCGCCCGGCACCAAGTTGAGCGAAGAAGCGCTGGGGGAAATTTTCGGGGTCAGTCGCACCATCATTCGCCGCGCGCTCTCGCGCCTGGCCCATGAAGGCGTCGTGCTGCTGCGTCCGAATCGTGGCGCTGTCGTCGCCAGTCCAAGTGTCGAAGAGGCTCGCCAGGTGTTCATGGCCCGGCGTCTGGTGGAGCGAGCGATCACTGAATTGGCGGTGCAGCACGCCACAGCCGAGGAGATTGCCGACTTGCGCCAGATGGTCAACGACGAGCGCGACAGCTTCTCCCGTGGCGATCGTGGCGCCGGTATTCGTCTGTCGGGCGAATTCCACTTGAAGTTGGCCGAAGCGGCGAAAAATGCTCCGCTGATCAGCTTCCAGCGCAGCCTGGTGTCCCAGACGTCGTTGATCATTGCCCAGTATGAAAGCGGCAATCGCTCCCACTGTTCCTACGACGAGCACACCCAGCTGATCGACGCCATCGAAGCGCGCAACGCTGAGCTGGCGGTGGACCTGATGATGCATCACATGGATCACATCGACAGCAAACTCAACCTCGACGAAGAAAGTGCGTCGGATGATTTGCATGCGGTGTTCTCGCATTTGTTGCAGACCAAGAAGCCAGGGCGGCCAGTCGCGAAGCTCTGAAGTACCGATGATAAAAAATCCCCCGCAGCCTTCCGGTTGCGGGGGATTTTTTTTGAGTATCAGATCGTTCCCACGCTCTGCGTGGGAATGCAGCCCGTGACGCTCCGCGTCACTGGACGCGGAGCGTCCCTAGAGGCATTCCCACGCAGAGCATGGGAACGATCAGCGCGCAAAGATCTTAACGCTGATGCACCTGATTCCCCGCCGCATACGTCTGCAACACCGTCCGGTCATCCCCAAGCGTCATCAACACAAACAACGTTTCGGCAATGTTATTGGCCTGCTTCAAGCGATAGCTGAGCAGCGGCGTGGCGTTGTAGTCCAGCACCAGGAAGTCCGCATCAGTGCCCGGTTGCAGGGTGCCGATCTTGTCTTCCAGACGCAGCGCACGCGCACCACCGAGGGTGGCCAGGTACAGCGATTTGAACGGGCTCAACCGTGCGCCTTGCATCTGCATGACCTTGTAGGCTTCGTTCAAGGTTTGCAGCAGCGAGAAACTGGTGCCGCCACCGACGTCCGTACCGAGGCCGACATTCAATTTGTGCTTCTCGGCCATCGGCAGGTTGAACAGGCCGCTGCCGAGGAAGAAGTTCGACGTCGGGCAGAAGGCGATCGCCGAGCCGGTTTCCGCCAGTCGCGCGCACTCGTCATCGCACAGGTGCACGCCGTGGGCGAATACCGAGCGCTCGCCGAGCAGTTTGTAGTGGTCGTAGACGTCCAGGTAGCCCTTGCGCTCCGGGAACAGCTCCTTGACCCACTCGACTTCCTTGAGGTTTTCGCTGATGTGAGTCTGCATGTACAGGTCAGGGAATTCGCTGAGCAACTGACCCGCGAGGGTCAGCTGTTCCGGGGTGCTGGTCGGGGCGAAGCGCGGGGTGACCGCGTAGTGCAAACGGCCCTTGCCGTGCCAGCGTTCGATCAGTGCCTTGCTTTCGACATAGCTGGATTCGGCGGTGTCGGTCAGGTAGTCCGGCGCGTTGCGGTCCATCATCACCTTGCCGGCGATCATCCGCAGGTCCAGCTGTTCGGCGGCCTCGAAGAACGAGTTCACCGATTGCGGGTGCACGCTACCGAAGACCAGCGCGGTGGTGGTGCCGTTGCGCAGCAGTTCCTTGATGAAAATTCCCGCGACTTCGTCAGCGTGAGCCTTGTCGGCGAACTGGCTTTCGCATGGGAAGGTGTAGGTGTTGAGCCAGTCCAGCAGTTGTTCGCCGTAGGCGCCGACCATGCCGGTTTGCGGCAAGTGAATGTGGGTGTCGATGAAGCCCGGGGTGATCAGCGCGTCCTGATAATGGGTGATCTCGATGTCAGCCGGCAGGGTCGGCAGCAAGTCGCTGGCGTGACCAAGGGCGCTGATCTGGCCGTTATCAACCACCAGCAGGCCATCTTCGAAATATTCATAAGAGGCTTCAATACCGACTTCGGCAGGATCAGCGATGCTGTGCAGAATGGCGGCGCGGTAGGCTTTGCGAGTCAGAGGCATAAAAATTCTCAATTCGTGGCTTGGCTGCGGCGTGAAGCAGGCAGCAGTTTGGCGATCGATGATCCGGCGCTGGCGGTGTGCTGGCCGAAATTGGCGTTATAGGTGGCGATGATTTCGCCGGCGATGGAGATGGCGATTTCCACAGGCAACTTGCCTTTGACTTCGCCGATGCCCATCGGGCAGCGCATGCGTTGCAGCACGGCGCTGTCGAAACCACGGTCCCGCAGGCGGTGTTCGAACTTCACCCGTTTGGTCTTCGAACCGATCAGGCCGAAGTAGGCGAAGTCGTTGCGCTTGAGGATCGCGGCGGTGAGTTCGAGGTCGAGCTGGTGGTTGTGCGTCATGACGATGCAGTAGCTGCCGGCGGGCAGGTCGTCGATTTCGTCCACCGGTTCTTCGGCGACAATTTTGCGTACGCCGTGGGGGATCAGTTCAGGGAACTCCGCATCCCGCGAGTCGATCCAGCGCACCCGGCAGGGCAGGCTGGCGAGCAGCGGCACCAGCGCCCGGCCAACGTGGCCGGCACCGAACACAGCAATCTGCGCCTGGACCTGGCCCATCGGTTCGAACAGCAACACGGTCACGCCGCCGCAGCACTGACCCAGGCTGGCGCCGAGGCTGAAGCGCTCCAGGTGCGTGTCCTGCTTACCGCTGGCCAGCATCTCGCGGCCGATCTGCATGGCCTTGTATTCCAGATGCCCGCCACCGATGGTGTCGAAGGTCTGGGTGGCGCTGATGACCATCTTCGAGCCGGCGTTACGCGGCGTCGAGCCGAGCTCTTCGATGATGGTCACCAACACGCAGGGTTCACCCTGGGATTGCAGGTCGGCGAGGGCGTCGATCCAGTTGTACATGTTTCACCTCAACATCTCTGTTGTCTGTTCGGGCCTCATCGCTAGCAAGCTTTGCTCCTACAGGTTTGCGTCGATCGTGCGATCACTATCAATCCTGTAGGAGCAAGGCTTGCCCGCGATGGCCGCGCCTCGGTATCAGAGCGAAGCCAACTCAACTTCGGTTTCAACAGCCTTCGCCACCTTCAACTGGCGCATCTGCTCGCAGCCCCACAACACCCGCTCCGGGGTCGCCGGCGCATCGATTTTCGGTTGATGCTTGTAGTCGCCCAGGCTGGCAACGGCGTCCTTGATCGCACACCACGCAGCGATACCCAGCATGAACGGCGGCTCGCCCACGGCCTTGGAATGGAACACCGTGTCTTCCGGGTTCTTGCGGTTTTCCACCAGCTTCACCCGCAGGTCCAACGGCATGTCTGCCACGGCTGGGATCTTGTAGCTGGCCGGGCCGTTGGTCATCAGTTTGCCTTTGTTGTTCCACACCAGTTCTTCCATGGTCAGCCAGCCCATGCCCTGAATGAAACCACCCTCGACCTGACCGATGTCGATCGCCGGGTTCAATGAGTCGCCGACATCGTGGAGGATGTCGGTACGCAGCATTTTGTACTCGCCGGTCAGGGTGTCGATGATCACCTCGCAGCACGCTGCGCCGAAGGCGTAGTAGTAGAACGGCCGACCACGCGCCTGGCTACGGTCGTAGAAGATTTTCGGGGTCTTGTAGAACCCGGTGCTCGACAGCGACACCTGAGCGAAATACGCCTGCTGGATCAACGCTTCGAAGGTCAGGATGTGATCGCGAACCCGCACGTGACCGTTGTGGAACTCCACGTCTTCTTCGCTGACCTTGTACTGCCGCGCGGCAAATTCCACCAAACGTTTCTTGATGATTTCCGCCGCGTTCTGCGCGGCTTTACCGTTCAGGTCGGCACCACTGGAAGCCGCGGTCGGTGAGGTGTTCGGGACCTTGTCGGTATTGGTTGCGGTGATCTGCACGCGGTCCATTTCCACCTGGAACACTTCGGCCACGACCTGCGCGACTTTGGTGTTCAGGCCCTGGCCCATTTCGGTGCCGCCATGGTTCAGGTGGATGCTGCCGTCGGTGTAAACGTGGATCAGCGCACCGGCCTGGTTGAGGAAGCTGGCGGTGAAGGAAATACCGAATTTCACCGGGGTCAGCGCCAGGCCTTTTTTCAGGATCGGGCTGTTGGCGTTGTAGCGACGGATCGCTTCGCGGCGCTCGGCGTACTGGCTGCTTTCTTCGAGTTCGGCGGTCATTTCCTCGAGCATGTTGTGCTCGACGGTCTGGTAGTAATGGGTGACGTTGCGCTCGGTCTTGCCGTAGTAGTTGGCCTTGCGCACCGCCAGCGGATCGAGGGCCAGATGCCGGGCGATGGCGTCCATCACTTCTTCGATGGCAACCATCCCTTGCGGGCCGCCGAAGCCACGGTAAGCGGTGTTCGACGCGGTGTTGGTCTTGCAGCGATGACCGTTGATGGTCGCGTCACCCAGGTAGTACGAGTTGTCGGCGTGGAACATCGCACGGTCGACAATCGACGCCGACAGGTCCGGCGAGCAACCGCAGTTGCCGGCCAGTTCCAGGGCAATACCGTGCAGCCGGCCGGTGCTGTCGAAGCCGACGTCGTACTCGACATAGAACGGGTGACGCTTGCCGGTCATCAGCATGTCTTCGACGCGCGGCAGGCGCATTTTGGTCGGCTGGCCGGTGAGGTGCGCGATCACTGCGCACAGGCACGCCGGGCTTGCCGCTTGGGTTTCCTTGCCGCCGAAACCACCGCCCATGCGGCGCATGTCGACGACGATCTTGTTCATCGATACGTCCAGCACTTCGGCTACAAGCTTCTGTACTTCGGTGGGGTTCTGCGTCGAGCAGTAGACGATCATGCCGCCGTCTTCGGTTGGCATCACCGAAGAGATCTGGGTTTCGAGGTAGAAGTGTTCCTGACCACCAATGTGCAGCGTGCCCTGGATACGATGCTCGGCAGTCGCCAAAGCACCAGCCGAATCACCGCGCTGATGCGTGTGGCTGTCGAGCACAAAGTGGCGTTTGCGCAGGGCTTCAACCACGTCCAGCACCGGCTCCAGATCTTCGTATTCGATGATCGCGGCCATGGCGGCTTTGCGCGCGGTTTCCAAATCTTTTGCGGCGACGGCAAGCACCGGTTGACCGACGAATTGCACGTCATCGATGGCCAGCAGCGGATCGCCCGGCAGCAGCGGCCCGATGTCTTTCAGGCCCGGCACGTCTTTGTGGGTGATGGCGATGCGCACGCCTTCGAAGGCGTAACAAGGTTTGGTGTCGATGCTGATGATTTTCGCGTGAGCGCGGTCCGACAGGCGTGCGTAAACATGCAACTGGTTCGGAAATTCCAGCCGGTCGTCGATGTACTGCGCTTCACCGGACACGTGCTTGGTGGCGCTGTCGTGCTTGACGCTGCGGCCGACACCGGTGGTCAGGTCCTTGGCGAACAGTTCAGCCAGTTCGGCTTGGGTCTTCTCTACAGCGTGATGATTAGACATAAGCGGTCACCCGAGTCTCGATGTGCGGTGTTTGCAGTTCGATGAAGTATTTACGCAGCAGGTTTTGCGCGCTGAGCAGGCGGTATTCCTTGCTGGCACGGAAGTCCGAGAGCGGCGTGAAATCTTCGGCCAGTGCGGCGCAGGCGCGTTCGACGGTGTCGTTGTTCCAGGTGGCGCCGAGCAATACGGCTTCGCAAGCCTTGGCACGTTTTGGTGTAGCAGCCATGCCGCCGAAGGCGACGCGGGCGTCGGCGATCACGCCGTTGTCGATGCGCAGGTTGAACGCGGCGCAGACGGCGGAAATGTCATCGTCCAGACGTTTCGATACTTTGTAGGCGCGGAACAGTTGTTCGGCGCTGGCACGCGGCACGATGATCTTTTCGATGAACTCGCTTTCCTGGCGCGCGGTGACCCGGTAATCGATGAAGTAGTCTTCCAGCGCCATCGTGCGGCGGACTTCGCCTTTGCACAGGACAATCTGCGCGCCGAGTGCAATCAACAGGGGCGGGGAGTCACCGATCGGCGATGCGTTGCCGATGTTGCCGCCGAGGGTGCCCTGGTTGCGGATCTGCAACGAAGCGAAGCGCTGCAGCAATTCGCCGAAGTCCGGGTACTCGGCTTTCAAGGCCTCATAGCAATCGGAGAGGGCGGTGGCGGCGCCGATTTCCAGGCGATCGTCAAAACGCTCGATGCGCTTCATCTCGGCGACATTGCCGACGTAAATCATCACCGGCAGGGTGCGGTGGAACTGCGTGACTTCCAGCGCCAGATCCGTGCCGCCAGCCAGCAGCCGAGCCTGTGGATAAGCGTCATAGAGGTCAGCCAGATCGGCGACGGTCAGCGGCACCAGGCAGCGCTTGTCGCCACTGTTGAGTTCGCCAATATCGGTAGGGGCGATGGCTTTGAGGCGAGAGATGGTGTCGGCCTCACGCGCATCGAACTGGTCCGTTTGCTTGCCGCAGCAGGATTGTTCGGCGGCAGCCAGAATCGGCCGATAGCCAGTGCAGCGGCAAAGGTTGCCGGCCAGCGCTTCGTGGGCTTTATGAGCATCCGGTTGATCGCTGTTCTTTTGCAGCGCGAACAGCGACATCACGAAGCCCGGTGTGCAGAAGCCGCATTGCGAGCCGTGGCACTCGACCATGGCTTTCTGCACGCTGTGCAGCTCGCCTTGGTGCTTGAGGTCTTCAACGCTGATCAATTGTTTGCCGTGCAGAGACGAGACGAACGTCAGGCACGAGTTGAGGCTGCGATAGCGAATGTGTTCGCGGCCATCGTCATCCGTTTGCAGCTCGCCGACGACCACGGTGCACGCGCCGCAGTCACCGCTGGCGCAGCCTTCTTTGGTGCCGGGTTTGCCCACATGGTCGCGCAGATAATTGAGCACGGTCAGGTTTGGGTCCAGGGCGTGCTCGCTACGGAGTTCCTGGTTAAGTAAAAACTGGATCACGGAAGGCCTCGCAGACTCATTATTGTTGTTAACCGACTTGAACCGAATTTATCAGGTCTGACTTTGTGGTCAATGATTTTCTGACTTAAAGGTCAGGAAATAGCATTTTGTCGATCAACGACTCGTTCCTTTATTATTGACCCTCACGGGATAGCCTGCTTTTTGCTTGAATCGTGCCAAAAACCGCTGAGTGGGCACTCCGCCATGACCCTTCATGTGCGTTACACTGCGCCGCTTGTGCAGATCGAAGAGTTTGAAGGGACAACCATGACGTTCAAGGCGCCGGACAGCCTCGCCGAGCAAATTGCTCACCACCTCGCCGAACGCATCATTCGTGGCGAAATGAAGCCCGGGGAGCGCATCCAGGAACAGAAGGTCACGCTGGCCCTCAATGTCAGCCGCGGTTCGGTCCGTGAAGCCTTGCTGATCCTCGAGCGCCGCCACCTGATCGCGATCCTGCCGCGACGTGGCGCCCACGTGACCGAGCTCACGGTTCACAAGGTCCAGAGCCTGTGCACGCTGATGAGCGAGCTTTACATCCTGCTGGGCAATGCAGTGGCCAGCGGCTGGCAAGTCCAGGCCGACATGGCGCCGTTCGTGCAAATCCAGCAGCGTCTGACCGCCAGCTACGAGCGCCAGGACATTCGCACCTTTGTCGACGACAGCTTCAGTGTGATGCGCGCCGCGTATCCGTTCGCCAACAACCCGTACTTGCAGGAAACCGTCGAGAATCTGCAGCCGGCGATGAGCCGCGCGTATTTCCTCGCCCTGGAACAGCGCAAGGCCTCGATGAGCGAGTTCCTGGAGTTGTTCGAACGCTTGCTCGCCGCCGTGCTGGCCCGTGATTTTCCGCAGATCCGCATTGTGCTGACGGCGTATGCCCAGCGCAGCAGTGATCTGGTGGTCTCCGCCCTGACGGACGCTTAAGCGTGCGGCTAAAGTGCATCAAGCTGGCGGGGTTCAAATCCTTCGTCGACCCGACCACGGTGAACTTCCCCAGTAATATGGCGGCGGTGGTCGGGCCCAATGGTTGCGGCAAGTCGAACATCATCGACGCCGTGCGTTGGGTGATGGGCGAGAGCTCGGCCAAGAACTTGCGCGGCGAGTCGATGACGGACGTCATCTTCAACGGCTCGACCAGCCGTAAACCGGTGAGCCAGGCGAGCATCGAGCTGGTGTTCGATAACTCCGACGGCACCCTGCTCGGCGAATACGCGGCCTACGCGGAAATTTCCATTCGCCGCAAAGTGACCCGCGACAGCCAGACCACTTACTACCTCAACGGCACCAAATGCCGTCGTCGCGATATCACGGATATTTTCCTCGGCACCGGCCTCGGCCCGCGCAGCTACTCGATTATCGAGCAGGGGATGATCTCCAAGCTGATCGAGTCCAAGCCGGAAGACTTGCGCAACTTCATTGAAGAAGCGGCAGGCATCTCCAAGTACAAGGAGCGCCGGCGCGAGACTGAAAACCGCATCCGCCGCACCCACGAAAACCTGGCTCGCCTGACCGACCTGCGCGAAGAGCTCGAGCGTCAGCTTGAACGCTTGTACCGCCAGGCCGAGGCTGCCAAGAAGTATCAGGAATACAAGGGCGAGGAGCGTCAGCTCAAGGCCCAACTGTCGGCCCTGCGCTGGCAGGCGTTGAATGAACAGGTCGGTCAGCGCGAAGCGATCATCGGCAATCAGGAAGTCACCTTCGAAGCGCTGGTGGCCGAGCAACGTAATGCCGATGCGGCTATCGAGCGCTTCCGGGACGGGCACCACGACCTGTCCGAACGCTTCAATCTGGTGCAGGGGCGCTTCTATTCGGTCGGCGGCGACATCGCCCGGGTCGAGCAGAGCATCCAGCACGGTCAGCAGCGTTTGCGCCAATTGCAGGACGACCTGAAAGAAGCCGAGCGCGCGCGTCTGGAAACCGAATCTCACCTGGGCCACGACCGCACGTTGCTGCTGACGCTAGGCGAAGAGCTGGACATGCTCACCCCCGAACAGGAAGTCACCAGCGCCGCCGCCGAAGAGGCCGCCGCCGCGCTGGAAGAATCCGAAACTACCATGCACGCCTGGCAAGAGCAGTGGGACACTTTCAACCTGACGGCCGCCGAGCCGCGTCGCCAATCCGAAGTTCAGCAGTCGCGGATCCAGCAGCTGGAAACCAGCATGGAGCGCCTGGCCGATCGTCAAAAGCGTCTTGGCGAAGAGCGCGCGTTGCTCTCGGCAGACCCGGAAGACGCGGCGATCATGGAACTCAGCGAGCAATTGGCCGCGAGTGAAGCGACGCTGGAAGATTTGCAGGCCAGTGAAGAAGCCCAGGTCGAACGCCTCGAGCAACTGCGTCAGGAATTGCAATTAGCGCTGCAAAATCAGCAACAGGCTCAGGGCGATTTGCAGCGTCTGAACGGTCGCCTCGCCTCCCTTGAAGCCTTGCAGCAAGCCGCGCTCGATCCGGGCACCGGCACCGCTGAATGGCTGCGCGAACAACATTTGGCTGACCGTCCGCGATTGGCCGAAGGCCTGAAAGTCGAAGCCGGTTGGGAGCTGGCGGTGGAAACCGTGCTTGGTGCCGACCTGCAAGCGGTGCTGGTGGATGACTTTAGTGACTTCGATCTGGCCGGTTTTGCCCAGGGCGATTTGCGTTTGCTCAGCCCCGCCACTGATGGCGTGCGGGTGCCCGGCAGCTTGCTCGATAAAGTTGAAGCGCAGATCGATCTGGCGCCATGGTTGGGGCAGGTTAAACCGGTCGACAGCCTCGAACAGGCGTTGGCCCTGCGCAATCAATTGACCGCCGGCCAGAGCCTGATCAGCCGCGACGGTTACTGGGTCGGTCGACACTTTTTGCGCGTGCGCCGGGCCAGCGAAGCGGAAAGCGGTGTGCTTGCCCGCGGCCAGGAAATCCAGCGTCTGGGCCTTGAGCGCGAAGAGCGCGAAGCCACGGTCGAAACCCTGGAAACCCAACTTCAGAATCTCAGGGCGCAACAGCGTCAGCAGGAAAACGGTCGCGAACATCTGCGCCGTCTGCTGCAAGACGAAGCCCGTCAGCAAGGTGAGTTGAAAGCCCAGTTGTCCGCCGGCAAAGCCAAGGCCGAACAACTGACCTTGCGCCGTACACGACTGGACGAAGAACTCACCGAGCTGGCTGAGCAACGCGCTCTGGAACACGAAAATATCGGCGAAGCACGCCTGCAATTGCAGGAAGCCCTCGACAGCATGGCGCTGGACACCGAGCAGCGCGAGTTGCTGCTGGCCCAGCGCGACAGCTTGCGCGAGCGACTTGATCGGGTGCGGCAGGAAGCCCGGCAGCACAAGGATCACGCCCATCAACTGGCAGTGCGTCTGGGTTCGCTCAAGGCACAACACGACTCGACGCGTCAGGCGCTGGAACGTCTGGAAATGCAATCCGAGCGCCTGACCGAGAAGCGCGAACAGCTCAGCCTCAATCTGGAGGAGGGCGAGGCGCCGCTGGAAGAACTGCGGTTGAAACTTGAAGAACTGCTCGACAAACGCATGACCGTCGACGAAGAACTCAAGACTGCGCAGATCGCTCTGGAAGACGCCGACCGTGAACTGCGCGACGCGGAAAAACGTCGCAGTCAGGCTGAGCAGCAATCGCAATTGATTCGCGGCCAGATGGAAACCCAGCGCATGGAATGGCAAGCCCTGACCGTGCGCCGCAAGACTCTCGAAGATCAGTTGCTCGAAGACGGCTACGATCTGCATGGCGTGCTCGCCACGCTGACGGCTGAAGCCAATGAAAAGGACGCCGAAGAAGAGCTCGAACGCATTGCCGCGCGGATTCAGCGCCTCGGTGCGATCAACCTGGCGGCCATCGACGAATACCAGCAACAATCCGAGCGTAAACGTTATCTGGATGCGCAGAACGACGATCTGGTCGAGGCGCTGGATACGCTCGAAAACGTGATTCGCAAGATCGACAAGGAAACCCGAAACCGCTTCAAAGATACCTTTGATCAGATCAATGGCGGTTTACAGGCCCTTTTCCCAAAAGTTTTCGGTGGAGGACGCGCCTATTTGGAACTGACGGGCGAAGATCTACTCGATACAGGGGTAACGATCATGGCGCAGCCGCCAGGAAAGAAGAACAGCACCATCCATTTGCTCTCCGGTGGCGAAAAAGCCCTGACGGCCCTGGCTCTGGTTTTTGCCATCTTCAAGTTGAATCCGGCGCCGTTTTGCATGCTCGATGAAGTTGACGCGCCATTGGATGACGCTAACGTTGGACGCTACGCACGACTGGTCAAGGAGATGTCGCAGACGGTGCAGTTCATCTATATCACCCACAACAAGATCGCTATGGAAATGGCCGAGCAACTGATGGGGGTGACGATGCACGAGCCGGGTTGTTCGCGTCTGGTAGCGGTGGATGTCGAGGAGGCGATGGCGATGGTGGATGCCTGAGTCGGCGCTTGTAGGAGAGGTATTTTTGAGTTGTAGGACTTATTTACCTGCCCTGACTTGCTGGCCAATCGACATATTCGCGCAAGCCGTTGTGACAGACGGTGTAAAGTTGCCTTTGGTCGTGCTAGTTTAATGTCAATTTTTCGTATACGTGGGCAAAACGCCTGTCAGAACATAGAGTTGGCGCCACGTTTTAAAGCGGTTTGCGAGTTGTAAACCCCTTATTTTTCAGCATTTTTTATAGAGGCACGGGATTACATGGAAATCGGTCTGCGCGAGTGGCTGATCGTCATCGGCATTATTGTCATTGCCGGTATTCTTTTCGATGGCTGGCGTCGCATGCGCGGCGGCAAGGGGAAACTGAAATTCCGTCTCGACCGAAGTTTGTCCAACTTGCCGGACGAGGACACCAGCGCCGAGCTGTTGGGCCCGCCCCGCGTGCTGGACACGCATAAGGAACCGCAACTGGACGAGCACGATCTGCCGTCCGTGAGCATGCCTGCTCGTGAGCCGCGTGAGTCGGGTTCCAAGCGCGGCAAGCGTAGCCATGGCGAGCCTTCGCAAGGCGACATGAACCTCAGTCTGGATCTGGACGGCGGCCCGAGTTTCAGCAGCCGTGACGACGATTTCCCGGATGACACCAAGGCTTCGAGTTCGGCCAGCGACAAGGAACAACCGCAGGCCGAAGAAGTGCTGGTGATCAGCGTGATCTGCCGCGACGCTGCTGGCTTCAAAGGCCCGGCGCTTCTGCAGAACATTCTGGAAAGCGGTCTGCGTTTCGGCGAGATGGACATTTTCCACCGCCACGAAAGCATGGCCGGCAACGGCGAAGTCCTGTTCTCGATGGCCAATGCGGTCAAGCCGGGCGTTTTCGATCTGGACGATATCGACCACTTCAGCACACCGGCGGTGAGCTTCTTCCTCGGTCTGCCAGGCCCACGTCATCCGAAGCAAGCCTTCGACGTGATGGTGGCCGCAGCGCGCAAACTGTCCCAGGAGCTGAACGGCGAACTGAAAGACGACCAGCGCAGCGTACTGACTGCCCAGACGATCGAGCACTACCGTCAGCGCATCGTTGAATTCGAACGTCGCGCCTTGACCCAGAAGCGTTGATCTGTAGGAGCACGGCTTGCCGGCGATAGCGTTCTCAGGATCGCCATCGCGAGCAAGCTCAGCTCCTACAATGAGCTTTAGCCGCATCAACAGATAGAGCAGCCTCGGCTGCTCTTTTGCTTTATGAGAGAACACCCATGACCGCCGCCAAAAACCGCATTCTAGAGCTGCGTGCTGAGCTGGATCAGCACAACTATCGCTACCACGTGCTGGACGAGCCGAGCATTCCGGACGCGGAATACGATCGGTTGTTCCACGAGCTCAAGGCCCTCGAAGCGGCCCATCCCGAACTGATCACCAGCGACTCGCCGACCCAGCGTGTCGGCAGCGCGGCGCTGTCGGCGTTCACTCAGGTGCGTCACGAAGTACCGATGCTCAGCCTCGGCAACGCCTTCGAAGAAACCGATATGCGTGAGTTCGATCGCCGGGTAACGGAAGGTCTCGACCTGCCGGTTGGCGACTTGTTCGGCGGCGGCGCGGCGGTGGAATACAGCTGCGAACCCAAGCTTGATGGCCTGGCGGTCAGCTTGCTGTATCAGGACGGCGTGCTGGTGCGCGGTGCGACTCGCGGCGACGGCACCACCGGCGAAGACATCAGCGTCAACGTTCGTACCGTGCGCAACATTCCGCTCAAGTTGCACGGCACTGGCTGGCCAGCGACCCTGGAAGTACGCGGCGAAGTGTTCATGTCCAAGGCCGGTTTCGAACGCCTCAACGCCACTCAGCTGGAAGTCGGCGGCAAGACCTTCGCTAATCCGCGCAACGCGGCGGCCGGCAGCTTGCGTCAGCTCGATTCGAAGATCACCGCCAACCGTCCGCTGGAGTTCTGCTGCTATGGCATCGGTCAGATTTCGGCCGATATTGCTGATACGCACATTGGCAATCTGCAGCAGCTCAAGGCTTGGGGCATGCCGATCAGTCATGAGTTGAAACTGGCTCATGGCATCGTTGAATGCCTGGACTATTACCGCGACATCGGTGAGCGCCGAAATTCGCTGCCCTACGAAATCGACGGCGTGGTGTTCAAGGTCAACAGCATTGCCTCTCAGCGTGAGCTGGGCTTCCGTGCTCGTGAACCGCGCTGGGCGATCGCGCACAAATTCCCGGCGATGGAAGAGCTCACTGAATTGCTCGACGTGGAATTCCAGGTCGGTCGTACCGGTGCGGTGACGCCCGTGGCGCGCCTGAAACCGGTCAAGGTGGCCGGCGTGACCGTGGCCAATGCGACGCTGCACAACATGGACGAAGTGGCGCGTCTGGGCCTGATGATCGGCGACACGGTGATCATCCGCCGCGCCGGCGATGTGATTCCGCAGGTGGTGCAAGTGGTCATCGAGCGCCGCCCGGACAACGCACGACCCGTACAGATTCCCGAGAAGTGCCCGGTCTGCGGCTCGCATGTCGAGCGCACGCAACTGGTCAAGCGCAGCAAAGGTCGCGAGACCGTCAGCGAAGGCGCGGTGTACCGCTGCGTCGGTCGTCTGGCCTGCGGTGCGCAACTCAAGCAGGCAATCATTCACTTCGTCTCCCGTCGTGCCATGGACATAGAAGGCCTGGGTGAGAAGAGCGTCGAGCAGTTAGTGGATGAAGGACTGGTGAATTCGCCGGCCGATCTATACGCCCTGACGTTCGAGCAAATCGTCGATCTGGAAGGCTTTGCCGAACTGTCGAGCAAGAACTTGCTCAGCGCCATCGAAGACAGCAAGCAGCCGAGCCTGGCACGCTTCATCTACGCCCTCGGAATTCCCGATGTCGGCGAAGAGACGGCGAAGGTGCTGGCGCGTTCTCTCGGCTTGCTGGAGCGGGTTCAGCAGGCGTTGCCGCAAGTGCTCACGTATTTGCCGGACGTTGGTCTGGAAGTGGCTCACGAGATTCACAGCTTCTTCGAAGATGCGCATAACCAGCAGGTGATCAAGGATCTGCTCAAGCACGGCATGCACATTCAGGATCAGGGTGAGCTGGGTGCCGAGTTTTCCGCCAGCACTACGTTGGGTGGCTTCCTCGACAAGCTGCACATTCCCTCGGTGGGGCCAGGTGGGGCGCAGAAACTGGCGGACAAGTTTGGTTCGCTTGAAGGGGTTTTCAACGCCGACTGGCTGGATATGCGTCAGGCGCTGCCAGAAAAACAGGCTGCTTCGGTTCGGGAATTCTTTGCGGTTGCGCAACATCGTCAGATTGCTGAAGCCGCCGAGAAACAGCTGCGTGATTTCGGCATGCATTGGCAGAGCGAGAAGAAAGTCGTTGAAGGCTTGCCGCTGGCTGGGCAGACCTGGGTGCTGACCGGTTCGCTGGAGTTGATGAGCCGCGACATCGCCAAGGACAAACTTGAAAGCCTCGGTGCCAAGGTGGCGGGCTCGGTATCGGCGAAGACCCATTGTGTGGTCGCCGGGCCAGGAGCAGGTTCCAAGTTGGCGAAGGCCAATGAGCTGGGGTTGAAGGTTCTGGATGAAGAGGCGTTTGTCGAATTCCTGACGAAGCACGGTATTTCTGTTTAGTCGATCGTTCCCACGCTCCGCGTGGTAACGCATCCCGTGACGCTCCGCGTCACAGCGGACGCGGAGCGTCCGGGGTGGCATTCCCACGCAGAGCGTGGGAACGATCTTCGCGCGGGAATGATCTAGTCTTGGCAAGCCTCAGGGAGAGATCGTCATGTACCGCTTCTTCGAACAGCTCAGCTCACGCATCGCCGCGCCCTTCATCGGCGAAAGCTCGCGAAACAGCAAGGTCTGGCAGTGTCGCTGCGGGCAGTCGCTGTTTTTTCGCAACAGCCAGTGCCTGGCCTGTTCGGCGGCGTTGGGGTATCAACCGGAGGAGAGTCGCCTTTCGTCGCTGCAGCCCGGCGTGCAGGCTGATACCTGGTTGCTCGACGCCGATCTCGAAGCAGGCGTCTGGCGCCGCTGCGCCAACCTCGATTCCCCGGCCGCGTGCAATTGGCTGTTGCCCGCCAATGACCATGATGCGTTATGCATCGCCTGTAGCCTGAACCACACCATCCCCGACCTGTCGATTGCCGAAAACCACGAACGCTGGCGCAAGGTCGAAACGGCCAAGCGGCGTCTGGTCGCACAGTTGGTCAGCCTGGGTTTGCAGGTGATTCCCAAAACCGTGGACGAAGAGACGGGGCTGGCTTTCGATTTCATCGGTGTCGACCTCGAAGGCAAGCCGCCGACCACTGGTCACGCCAACGGGCTGATCACCCTCGATATCAAAGAAGCCGACGACGCTCATCGCGAGCAGATTCGGGTGCAGATGCACGAACCTTATCGCACGCTGCTCGGGCATTTTCGTCATGAAGTCGGGCATTACTACTGGGATCGGCTGATCGCCAACAGCCATTGGCTGGAACCGTTCCGCGGCCTGTTCGGCGACGAGCGCGCCAGCTATGCCGACGCCCTCGAACGGCATTACCAGCAAGGTGCGCCGCTCGACTGGCAGCAACATTACGTCAGCGCCTACGCGACCATGCATCCGTGGGAGGATTGGGCCGAAACCTGGGCTCACTACCTGCACATGATGGACGCGGTAGATACGGCGTTGGGGTTCGGGATGAGTGCCAGGGAGATGGACTTCGACTATCAGCCGTTTCCCCCAAGCACCCTCTACGATCCACAGCATCCCGGCGGCGCGGCGTTCCTGTCGTTCGTCAATGCGTGGATCGAACTGGCCGGCATGCTGAATGAACTGTCACGCAGCATGGGGCAGCCGGATTTCTATCCGTTCGTCCTGCCGCCGACAGTGATCGCCAAGCTGCACTTCATCCACCTGGTGATCCAGCAAGAGGGCGGCCGGGCGGATGAGGTGATGCAAGACCTGTAGCAGCTGTCGAGCCTGCGAGGCTGCGTTCGGCTGCGTTCGGCTGCGAAGCAGTCGTCGATCCGAAACTCGTGAAATTTACCTGAAAAACCGCGCTGTCTGATTTTACGACTGCTTCGCAGACGAACGCAGCCTCGCAGGCTCGACAGCTGCTACCGGCAGTGGTGTTCCGCGCCCTGTGCATGTCCTTGACCTGATTCATATTTTTAATCTGGATCGAACGGTTGTAACTTCGTCTCAGATAGGTACAATGGCGCCGTTCGCCGTCAGGTGAACGTCGTTATGGTGATCCCATCGGTCCCCCCGCAACGATTACCCGTGAACCTGGTCAGATCCGGAAGGAAGCAGCCACAGCGGGAACATTGTGTGCCGGGGTGTGGCTGGTGGGGTTGCCTCCATAACGCACCGCGAGTCCTCTCTCGCGTTATCTGTCTAAAAATACATTCTTGTTGCTCTGCCATGGATCTTGTCCAGGGCGGTGTTTTTTCGTTTCCGGTTTTCAGAGCGAACACATAAAAGGAGGCCGAACTGTCGAATGCGACAGCTCGGCCTCCTTTTTTATTTCTGGCGCTAAGGCTTGGACAA
The DNA here is from genome assembly GCF_900187425.1 of Pseudomonas sp. Irchel s3h14. Taxonomy (GTDB): domain Bacteria; phylum Pseudomonadota; class Gammaproteobacteria; order Pseudomonadales; family Pseudomonadaceae; genus Aquipseudomonas. Next base: position 325,845 of record NZ_FYDJ01000005.1, on the reverse strand, counting down.
GGCCTGGTCAACCGCTGCAATCAGCTTTCCCAGATCCTTCGGGGTGGCTTTATGTATGACACCGAACAGATACGCCCGCTGTTCATCTTCATCGCCTAAATCTGCGAAAAAGGCTTTCAGCTTCACACCCAGCACATCGGCAAACAGGAACAAGGCTTCCACGCTGGGGGTGTAGGTGCCGGTTTCGAAGCGGCTGATGGTTTTGGGGTCAAAACCGGTTTTTTCACCGAGTTCAGCCTGAGTAAGCCCAGCGACCTTGCGGTAGCGCCGAATGGCCGCACCCAAACTTGAAATTTGCATCGCTTAATTCCCATTTAGAATCAAGAACTTAACGATAGATTTTTGCATTAGACAACTGCATGATCCATCACCTTGCTTTGCAAAATGTGATGCGTTTCGTAGAATTGCCGCACAAAATGGGTATTTTGGGCCTTTAAGGTTAGTTGATCTCTGCTATCAGGAGGCCATCAAACGCTGTTCATGGAGCGATATCGTGTTGCTGCGCATTACCTGTAAAAACACCTCTTCCGGGCATCCTGCACGGGTCGAGCGGTACCACCGCTAGCCACAGCGAGCCTGACTCATGGATGAGAAATACCGCAGGGCCGTGGATGCCGCCGCGATTTTTTCCGAGACCGATCTGAGCGGCCGGATCACCCACGTCAACGATCAGTTCTGTGTCGTGTCCGGCTACAGCCGCGAAGAACTGCTCGGGCAGAACCATCGTCTCCTCAACTCGGGTCTGCACTCCGCCGATTTCTTCGCGGCCATGTGGCGCACCATCGCCTTGGGCAACGTCTGGAAGGGCGAGATTTGTAATCGCGCCAAGGACGGCAGCCTGTATTGGGTCGACAGCACGATGGTGCCGGTGCTCGATGACGCTACCGGGCGGGTTAACCGTTATCTTTCGATTCGTTTCGACATCAGCGAAAAACACCAATTGCTGCATTCACTGCAATGGCGGGTGGGGCATGACGTGCTGACCGGGCTGCCGAATCGCGCCTTCCTCTCGGATTTGCTGGATCAGGCGCTGGAGTTCTCCCGTCACGAAAACATCCCGCTGGCGGTATGCATGCTCGACCTCGACGGCTTCAAGGCGGTCAACGATGGCTACGGGCATGCCAGTGGCGATCTGCTGTTGGTCGAGGTGGCCAAGCGTTTGCGCACCATTGTGCGCGGCGAAGATGTGGTGGCGCGGCTGGCCGGTGATGAGTTTGTGCTGGTGTTGCGTTACGTGCGGGATCTGCCGGAACTGCGTGCGGCGTTGAACCGGGTGCTCGGCGCCATTTCGGCGCCGTACTCGTTGCATGGCAAGGGCGTCAATGTGTTTGCCAGTATCGGCGTCACCTTGTTCCCCGACGACAATCAAGATGCCGAAACCTTGTTGCGTCATGCCGATCAGGCCATGTACGTGGCGAAACAACGTGGTCGCAATCGCTTTCATTTGTTCGACGTGTCCCGGGATCAGGAGGTCAAGGCCACTCACCAGACGGTTGAGCGAGTACGTCAGGCGCTGGCTGCCGGTGAGTTGCGAGTGCATTTCCAGCCCAAGGTGAACATGCGTCGCGGTGAGGTTGTCGGCTTCGAGGCGTTGTTGCGTTGGGAGCATCCGCAACACGGCATGGTGCCGGCCCGGGAGTTTTTGCCGCTGGTGGAAGAAACGGACCTGATCATCGATATTGGTGAGTGGGTGATGGATCAGGTCCTGTCGCAGTTGCACCATTGGCAGCAAGCGGGGCAGGGCTGGCCAGTCAGCATTAATATTGCGGCACGACATTTCCAGCGCGCGGATTTCGTCGACCGGCTCAAGCACGTGCTCGCCCGGCATGCCCAAGTGGCTCCGCAGATGCTCGATCTGGAAATCGTCGAGTCGGTGGCGATCGAGAATATTCAGCATGTCAGCGCCTGTTTACAGGCCTGTCAGGCGCTGGGGGTGCAGTTTTCACTGGGGGACTTTGGCACCGGTTATTCGTCCCTGAGCTACCTCAAGCGTTTGCAAACCCAAACCATCAAGATCGACAAATCGTTCGTGCGCGACATCCTTAATGATCGGGATGATCTGGCCCTGACCATGGCGGTCATTGGTCTGGCTCGGGCCTTTGGTCGGCAGGTGATCGCCGAAGGGCTGGAAAGTATCGAGCACGGTGAATTGCTGCTGCGCCTGGGCTGCGAAGTTGCTCAAGGCCATTTCATTGCCCGGCCGATGCCGCCCGCAGAGGTGGCGGGCTGGGTCGAGGGTTTTGTCGCGCCGCCGCAATGGCAGGTGCTGGATCAAGCAGGCTGAACTCGGTCCATGTAGCAGCTGCCGAAGGCTGCGTTCGGCTGCGAAGCAGTCGTCAAAATCAGACGCTTATTTTTCCCGATAAATCCTGCACACTGGTTTTGCGACTGCTGCGTCCGATCGCGGCCCGAGCCGAACGCAGCCTTCGGCAGCTGCTACAAATCTCCGGGACCACCGATATACAGTCGGATAATGTCGTCGATTTCCCCGGACATTTTCATTCGCTCCAAGGTGCGCAAAATGCGCTGCACGGGCACCTTGGGATCGTTGCGGATATAGCAACCGACACTCTGTTCCTGCAAAACCGCCACGCCTTGCAGTTGCTGTCCAGGCAGCAGGCGCTGATTGAACCAGTCCAGCGTCCATTGATTGCTCACGGCGTAGTGATAGCGTCCGGCCAGGAGTTTTTCCAGCACCTGTTCCTGGTTGCGCGCATCTTCGCGATGCAGTCGGTCGGCGTCGAACAGCGGTTGCAGGGTCGGGTAGCTGTAGCCGAGTACCGTGCCGATGGATTGTCGCGACAAGTCCGCAGGCGCCACTGAGGTCAGCGGATCTGCCCGGCTGATCAGCATGTCGCGCTGAAACCAGAGTGGAATGCTCCAGATGTAATCCCCGGACGGATTCGGCTGCCAGGACTGCGCCGCATAGCAGCGGATATCGACTTCGCCGTGCTCCATGGCGTTTTGCACTCGCGTGCGAGGCAGCACGTGAAACTCAGCCGGCGCGCCGACCTGGGTCGCGAGGCTGACCATCACGTCGTGCAGGATGCCTTGAGTGGAGCGGCCGCGGTCCAGTTGCACCATAGGCATCGCCCAACTGTCGGGCACCACGAAGCGCAATGGCGGCTCGGCGCCAGCGACATTCAGGCTGATCAACAGCAGTGCCCCCAAGGCCAGCCGCATAAACGCTCCGGTGCTGATAAAACCCGAGCCGATAAAAGCCCCCCAAAGACCATCTTAGCCAGATTAGACGAGCGCACCGGATGCAATTTTGGCCTTGCTCCGATAGCATTAGCCGCTTCTGTTCCTTCGTTGCGACGGTTTTCGATGAGTTATCAGGTTCTTGCACGTAAATGGCGTCCGCGCTCGTTCCGCGAAATGGTCGGCCAGACCCATGTGCTCAAGGCTCTGATCAATGCCTTGGACAGCCAGCGGCTGCACCACGCCTATCTGTTTACCGGTACCCGCGGGGTCGGCAAGACCACCATCGCGCGGATCATCGCCAAATGCCTTAACTGTGAAACAGGTATCACTTCAACGCCTTGCGGCGAGTGCTCGGTGTGCCGCGAGATTGATGAAGGTCGCTTTGTCGACCTGATCGAGATCGACGCCGCGAGCCGGACCAAGGTCGAGGACACCCGCGAACTGCTCGACAACGTGCAGTACGCGCCGAGCCGCGGGCGCTTCAAGGTCTACCTGATCGACGAAGTGCACATGCTCTCCAGCCATTCCTTCAATGCGCTGTTGAAAACCCTTGAAGAGCCGCCGCCCTACGTCAAGTTCATCCTGGCGACGACCGATCCGCAGAAACTTCCTGCAACCATTCTTTCGCGGTGCCTGCAGTTCTCTCTGAAGAACATGACGCCGGAGCGCGTGGTCGAGCATTTGACCCACGTGCTGGGTGTCGAGAACGTGCCGTTCGAAGACGACGCGCTGTGGCTGCTGGGCCGTGCTGCCGACGGTTCGATGCGCGACGCCATGAGCCTGACCGACCAGGCGATTGCCTTCGGTGAAGGCAAAGTCATGGCCGCCGACGTACGGGCAATGCTCGGCACGCTCGATCACGGTCAGGTCTACGACGTTCTGCATGCGCTGATCGAAGGCGACGCCAAGGCCTTGCTCGAAGCTGTCCGTCACCTGGCCGAACAAGGCCCGGACTGGAACGGCGTACTCTCGGAAATTCTCAACGTGCTGCACCGTGTCGCCATCGCCCAGGCCCTGCCTGAGGGCGTCGACAACGGTCATGGCGACCGTGACCGGGTGCTGGCACTGGCTCAGGCTCTGCCAGCCGAAGACGTGCAGTTTTATTACCAGATGGGCCTGATCGGTCGCCGCGACTTGCCGCTGGCGCCGGACCCGCGCGGTGGCTTCGAAATGGTCTTGCTGCGGATGCTCGCGTTCCGACCGGCAGACACCGAGGACGTCCCGAGGCAACCGCTAAAGCCAGTGGGGATCAGCCAGGCCACAGTTGATTCCGCAAACTCAGTGGCTGCCGCGCCCGTTGTTGCGCCGGTAGTCGCTACGGCAGTTGCACCCGTCGCGCCTGCGCCGGTGGCGGCGGTGGTTGCTCCAGTGCAAGCGCTCGCGCCTGAGCCGGTTGCGCCCGTCGTTGCGCCCGAGCCTGTCGTTGAGGCCGCAGCGGCCGAAGCCGTCGTCGATTTGCCCTGGAACGACCCGATAGAACCCGAAGTCGTTCAGCAACCCGCCGTCGAGCCGGTGCTGGAAATCGCCAGCGAACAACCCGAATTGGCGCCGATGCCATTGCCGACCCCCGACAGCGTAGTGCCGGACGCGCCGGAGTGGGCCGCTGCGCCGATTCCTGAGCCGTCGGTAGCCGAAGTCGATGCCGCGACACCGGGCATGGACCTGGACGACGAGCCGCCGCTGGACGAGGACTACATCGAGCCGGACATGGAATCGGCCTACAGCTACCTCGATGAACTGGCCAGCGAACACACCGCTGAGCCAGCGCCGGAAGCCGAACCTGAACCGGCCGCCATGCCGGCCACCGGTCTGGCGGCGCAATGGCTGGAGTTGTTCCCGAAACTGCCGATCTCCGGCATGACCGGCAGCATCGCCGCCAACTGCACGCTGATCGCCGTCGAGGGTGACAATTGGCTGATGCACCTGGACCCGGCCCACAGCGCGTTGTTCAACGCGACTCAACAGCGTCGCTTGAACGATGCGTTGAACCAGTTTCACGGGCGTACGCTGACCCTGCGCATGGAGTTGATCAAGCCCGAGCAGGAAACTCCGGCCCAGGCGGCGTCCCGCCGTCGTGCGAACCGTCAGCGCGAGGCCGAAGAGTCGATCCACGGTGATCCGTTCATCCAGCAAATGATGCAGCAGTTCGGTGCGGTGGTCCGTAACGATACTATTGAACCTGTCGAGACCCTGGTCACTCAGGGCTAATAACTGAAGGTGTTCGGCCAAAAGGGCCGGGCGCTGTATTTATCCAAGTACTTTTGAGGTGATTCCCATGATGAAAGGTGGCATGGCCGGCCTGATGAAGCAGGCACAGCAGATGCAGGAAAAAATGGCCAAGATGCAGGAAGAACTGGCCAACGCCGAAGTCACCGGTAAAGCCGGTGGCGATATGGTCACTGTGGTGATGACTGGTCGTCACGACGTCAAGCGCGTGACCATCGATCCAAGCCTGGTCGAAGGCTTGAGCGAAGACGACAAAGAGATGCTGGAGGCCGTGTTCGCCGCCGCTGTCAACGATGCCGTGCGCAAGATCGAAGCCAACAGCCAGGACAAAATGTCCGGCATGACCGCTGGCATGCAACTGCCACCGGGTATGAAACTGCCATTCTGATTCGCCAAAGCGCGTCGGATGGGCTACAAAAAAATGCCAGGCATCGCGCCTGGCATTTTTGTTTCTGGCACACCGATCGTTTCCACGCTCTGCGTGGGAATGCCTCTTGTGACGCTCTGCGTCACGCTTTGGGACGCGGAGCGTCCCGGGCTGCATTCCCACGCAGAGCGTGGGAACGATCAGTGCCGGTGTGTCAGAAACATCGAACGCGCTATCGTCACAACGGTCTGCTCCCTATACCGCCGAATTCATCGATCAAAGGAGAAGCTCACATGCCACAAGCATTGACCCTCAACCAACGTATCGTCCTGGCGTCCCGCCCGGTAGGCGCGCCGACGCCGGAGAATTTCCGCCTGGAGCGCGTTGCGCTGCCGGACCTGGCCGACGGCCAGGTGCTGCTCAAGACCCTTTACCTGTCACTCGACCCCTACATGCGCGGACGCATGAGTGACGCGCCGTCCTACGCCGCTCCGGTTGAAATCGGTGAGGTGATGACCGGTGGCGCTGTCAGCCGGGTCGAGCGTTCGCTGAATCCGAAATTCCACGAAGGTGATCTGGTGGTCGGTTCTACCGGTTGGCAGAGCCACAGCATCAGCGACGGTCGCGACATCATTCCGGTGCCGTCCGGGCTGCCGAGCCCGTCAATGTCGTTGGGCGTGTTGGGCATGCCCGGCATGACCGCGTACATGGGTCTGATGGACATCGGCCAGCCCAAGGCCGGCGAAACCCTGGTGGTTGCGGCTGCATCCGGCGCCGTGGGTTCGGTGGTCGGCCAGGTGGCGAAGATCAAGGGCTTGCGCGTGGTCGGCGTGGCCGGTGGCGCGGACAAGTGCCGTTATGTGGTCGATGAGCTGGGTTTTGATGCCTGCATCGATCACAAGGGCCCGAACTTCGCCGATGAATTGGCCAAGGCGTGCTCCGAAGGCATCGACATCTATTACGAAAACGTCGGCGGCAAGGTGTTCGATGCGGTGCTGCCGTTGCTCAAGCCCAAGGCGCGAATTCCACTCTGCGGTCTGATCGCGTCCTACAACGCTCACGAAGCACCGACCGGCCCGGATCGTCTGCCGCAATTGCAGCGCACGCTACTGACCAAACGTGTGCGAATCCAGGGCTTCATCGTGTTCGACGACTACGGTGATCGTCAGCCGGAATTCGTCAGCGCCATGGCGCCTTGGGTGCGCGACGGCAAGGTGAAGTTCCGCGAAGACGTGGTCGATGGCCTGGAGCAGGCACCTGAAGCGTTCATCGGTCTGCTGGAAGGACGCAACTTCGGCAAACTGGTTGTGCGGGTCGCCCAGGACTGAGTAATTGACGCTAAACAGAGGCGCGGGTATAAACCGCGTCTCGTTGTTTTGTCGGACTTTTCACCATGAGCTTCAGCCCTTTGATTCGCCAACTGATCGACGCCCTGCGAATTTTGCCAGGTGTGGGTCAGAAAACTGCCCAACGCATGGCGTTGCAGCTGCTCGAGCGTGATCGCAGCGGCGGCTCGCGACTGGCGCTGGCACTGAGCCAGGCCATGGAAGGGGTGGGCCATTGCCGGTTGTGCCGCACGCTGACCGAAGACGACCTCTGCCCGCAATGCGCCGATACCCGTCGCGACGACACCTTGCTCTGCGTGGTGGAAGGGCCGATGGACGTCTACGCGGTGGAGCAGACCGGCTTCCGTGGTCGCTACTTTGTGCTCAAGGGCCACCTGTCGCCACTCGACGGACTCGGGCCGGAAGCCATCGGTATTCCGCAACTGCTGGCGCGGATCGAAGAGGCGGGCACGTTCACTGAAGTTATTCTGGCGACCAATCCGACCGTGGAAGGTGAGGCCACGGCGCACTACATCGCCCAGTTGCTCAGTAACAAAGGCCTGATCGCCTCACGCATCGCCCATGGCGTGCCGTTGGGTGGCGAGCTGGAACTGGTGGATGGCGGGACGCTGGCGCATTCGTTTGCCGGGCGTAAGCCTATTGTCTTGTAGTGCTTGAACTGACGCCATCGCGAGCAAGCCCGCTCCCACATTTGACTTGTATACGCTGGAGATCAAATGTGGGAGCGGGCTTGCTCGCGAAGGACGCGCCTGGGTTTATCTGATTCACACAATTCTGTTGAAAACCAAGCAAGCGCTCGGTTAACTTCGCTGAACCTTCAGTGGAGCTCGCCGATGCCTGCCTTTCAGGAATACTTCGACCCCAGCCACCAATTGGTCCGCGACAGCGTCAGACGTTTCGTCGAGCGCGAGATCTTGCAGGACATCGACCAGTGGGAAGAAGCCGAAAGCTTTCCCCGTGAGCTCTACCTCAAGGCCGGCGCAGCGGGGATTCTGGGGATCGGTTATCCCGAAGCCCTGGGTGGCAGCCATGAAGGTGATCTGTTCGCCAAGGTCGCCGCCAGCGAAGAGCTGATGCGCTGTGGTTCCGGCGGCTTGGTGGCGGGGCTCGGCTCGCTGGACATCGGCCTGCCGCCGATCCTCAAGTGGGCCAGGGCTGAAGTCCGCGATCTTGTTGTGCCGCAAGTGCTCGCCGGCGAGAAGATCAGCGCCCTGGCCGTGACCGAGCCCAGCGGTGGCTCCGACGTCGCCAACCTGCAAACCCGCGCCGTGCTTGACGGCGACTTCTACCGGGTCAGCGGCAGTAAAACCTTTATCACCAGCGGCGTCCGCGCGGATTTCTACACCGTCGCGGTGCGCACCGGTGCGCCGGGTTTCGGTGGCATCAGCCTGCTGTTGATCGAGAAGGGCACGCCCGGTTTTACCGTCGGCCGTCAGTTGAAGAAAATGGGTTGGTGGGCGTCGGACACTGCGGAACTGTTCTTCGACGATTGCCGGGTGCCGGTAGGCAATCTGATTGGTGCTGAAAACATGGGCTTCGCCTGCATCATGGGTAACTTCCAGAGCGAACGCCTGGCGCTGGCGCTAATGGCCAACATGACCGCGCAACTGGCGCTGGAAGAGAGCCTGAAATGGGCTCGCCAACGTGAAGCATTCGGTAAACCCATAGGCAAGTTTCAGGTGCTCAAGCATCGCCTTGCCGAAATGGCGACGGCGCTGGAGGTGTCACGGGAATTCACCTATCGCCAGGCAGCGAAAATGGCGGCGGGGCAGAGTGTGATCAAGGAGATTTCCATGGCCAAGAATTTTGCGACTGACACGGCAGATCGGATTACCACGGATGCGGTGCAGATTTTGGGTGGCCTCGGTTATATGCGCGAGAGCCTGGTGGAGCGGCTGTATCGGGATAACCGGATCTTGTCGATCGGCGGCGGTACGCGAGAAGTGATGAACGAGATCATCAGCAAGCAGATGGGGCTTTAACAGACATTGAGATAGGTGGTGCTGCCATTCGCGAGCAAGTCGAATCGTCGCACCGCCGCTCCCACATTAGACCGCGTCCGCCTGGACAACTTGATCAACTGTGGGAGCGGGCTTGCTCGCGAAGGCGTCGGTGCAGACGCCGCGTTACTTATCAGACAACGCAAACTGCGTCAGGCAAAACGTCGGAATTCCCATATCTTCCAACCGCTGGGACCCGCCCAACTCCGGCAAATCAATGATCGCCGCCGCTTCATGGACCCGTGCGCCCATGCGCCGAACCAGGTTCGCCGCCGCAATCAGCGTCCCGCCCGTGGCGATCAGGTCATCGAACATCACCACCGAATCGCCCTCGCACAGGCTGTCGGCGTGGACTTCGAGGAAGGCTTCGCCGTATTCGGTCGCATAACCCTCGGCCAGCACGTCGGCCGGCAGTTTGCCTTGCTTGCGGAACAGCACCAGCGGCTTGTTCAACTGATAGGCCAGGACCGAACCGATCAGAAAACCACGCGCGTCCATCGCACCGATGTGGGTGAAGTCGGCCTCGACATAACGGTGGGCGAAGCTGTCCATCACCAGGCGTAGGGCCGTGGGCGACTGGAACAATGGGGTAATGTCGCGAAAGATCACGCCCGGCTTGGGAAAGTCGATCACAGGGCGGATGAGGGATTTGATGTCGAAGGAGTCGAAGACCATCGTCGGGTGTCCTGGCAGGCTGCAAACGACGCAGTATAACGGCGGCTGAACCGTTTCGCTCAGCCGCCATCGCCGAAATCAGCCGTCTAGCGAGCCGCCGGCCAAGGCGCAGAGCTGGATCGGGTCGAGGATATGGATTTCCTTGCCTTCGGCGGCGATCAGTTCGTTTTGCTGGAAGCGCGTGAACACCCGGGACACGGTTTCCACCGCCAGGCCCAGGTAATTGCCGATTTCGTTGCGCGACATGCTCAGGCGGAACTGGTTGGCCGAGAAACCCCGAGCGCGGAAACGGGCCGACAGGTTGACCAGGAACGTGGCGATGCGCTCGTCGGCGGTTTTCTTCGACAGCAGCAACATCATTTGCTGATCGTCGCGAATCTCGCGGCTCATCACGCGCATCAACTGACGGCGCAGTTGCGGCAGTTGCAGCGCCAGTTCGTCGAGGCGTTCGAAAGGGATTTCACACACCGATGTGGTTTCCATGGCTTGCGCCGAGACCGGGTGTTTTTCGGTGTCCATGCCCGACAGGCCGACCAGTTCGCTCGGCAGGTGGAAGCCAGTGAGTTGTTCTTCGCCGCCATCGCTCAGGCTGAACGTCTTCAGAGCGCCAGAGCGTACTGCATAAACGGAATCGAAGGTGTCGCCCTGGCGGAACAGGAATTCGCCCTTTTTCAGCGGGCGGCCACGTTTAACGATTTCGTCCAGCGCATCCATGTCTTCCAGATTCAAAGAAAGTGGCAAGCAGAGGGGGGCCAGGCTGCAATCCTTGCAATGGGCCTGACTATGAGCGCGCAGCTTTACTGGCTCGGACATTTCTTAAATCCTTGTGGGAAAACACACATAAGCCGTAAGGGTAACCCACGGGAGGACATTCAGGCACGCGGCGATTTTGTCGCAGGGGCGTAAAGCCTGCGTTTCGCAGACCGGCCGGTGAATTGATGGCTAGATCACCCGCGAAAACCGCTGGCGATTGTGCTGTTCCAGGTACGCGTCGAACACCATGCACACCGAACGCACCAGCAATCGTCCGGCGGGCAGTACGGTAATCCGTTCGTTATCCAGTTCGATCAGGCCGTCTTCGGCCATTCCCTGCAACTGTGGCCAGAGTTCGCCGAAGTAACCCTGAAAGTCGATGTTGAAGGCGTGTTCGATCTCGGCGAATTCCAGGCTGAAATTACAGATCAGTTGTTGGATGACCGCACGTCGCAGGCGGTCATCGGCGTTGCACAGCAGACCACGGCTGGTGGCTAGCTGCGCGCTGGCCAGCGTGTTCTGGTACTGATTCAGGTCGCTGCTGTTCTGGCAATACAAGTCGCCGATCTGGCTGATGGCCGACACGCCCAGGCCAATCAGGTCGCAATGACCGTGGGTGGTGTAGCCCTGGAAGTTGCGTTGCAGGGTCGATTCTTCCTGAGCAATCGCCAGTTCATCGTCGGGCAGCGCGAAGTGATCCATGCCGATGTAGCGGTAACCGGCCTGGGTCAGTTGTTCGATGGTGCCCTGGAGTATTTCCAGTTTTTGCGCCGGAGTCGGTAGCTCGTCGCTGTTGATTCGCCGTTGCGGCATGAAGCGTTCCGGCAGGTGCGCGTAGTTGAACACCGAGAGGCGGTCCGGTTGCAGGTTGATCACTTCATCGACGGTGCGGGCGAAATTCTCGGGTGTTTGCCTTGGCAAGCCATAGATCAGGTCAATGTTGATCGAGCGAAACTGCAGCGTGCGGGCAGCGTCGATCACCGCGCGGGTTTCTTCCAGGCTTTGCAGGCGATTGACTGCCCGTTGCACCGCCGGATCGAGGTCTTGCAGGCCGATACTGACCCGATTGAAACCCAGTTCACGGAGCAGGCCCATGGTCGACCAGTCGGCTTCGCGAGGGTCGATTTCGATGCCGTAGTCGCCGGAATCGTCGTCCAGCAAGTTGAAGTTTTTACGCAACTGGGCCATCAACTGGCGCAGTTCATCGTGACTGAGAAAGGTCGGGGTGCCGCCGCCGAAATGCAATTGTTCGACTTTCTGCGCGGGGTCGAGGTGGCAGGCGATCAGCTGGATTTCCTGCTCAAGGCGCTGCAAATAGGGCTGGGCCCGGCCGCGGTCCTTGGTGATGACTTTGTTGCAGGCGCAGTAATAGCAAATGTTCGCGCAGAACGGCACGTGCACATACAGCGATAACGGGCGCAGGGCTTTACGGCTGTCGCGCAGGGCGTGGAACAGGTCAAACGTGCCGACCTGACCGTCGAATTGCGCCGCGGTCGGGTAGGAGGTGTAGCGCGGTCCCGCCAGGTCGTAACGGCGGATCAGATCGGTGTCCCAACGAATGGCGTCGAGCATCATGCGGGCATTCCCCCGGATAGGCTGGCAGTGTCAGCGAGTCTAGGGGGCGCGGCGGTGGGGCATCTTGATTTGCATCAACGGTGTCATTGCCAAACATCACCCTGTAGCAGCTGCCGAGCCTGCGAGGCTGCGTTCGGCGGCGAAGCCGTCGTGAAATCAGGCTGTGCGGTGCTTCAGGTGAATTTGGTACTCAGGGTTTACGACGGCTTCGCCGCCGAACGCAGCCTCGCAGGCTCGGCAGCTGCTACAAGGGTGTGCTGCCGATCTAATGGCCCATGAGCCAATGCTGATGCGGTCCCGGCAAGGTCCAGATGCCGAACAGGATCACCAGTAACCCGCCCGTCATCCGCACGCTACGTTTGCGCAACAACGCCGTGACCCGCTCAGCCGCCAACCCCGTGGCGAGCAACACCGGCCAGGTGCCGAGCCCGAACGCGAGCATTAAAAGCGCACTGTCCAGCGCATTGCCCTGACTCGCCGACCACAGCAGGGTGCTGTAAACCAGCCCGCACGGCAGCCAGCCCCAGAGCGCGCCCAGCAGCAACGCGCGGGGTAGGCTCGACACCGGCAACAGTTTGTTGGCAACCGGCTGGATGTGCCGCCACAGGCCACGACCGAGGCTTTCGATGCGAGTCAGGCCGCTCCACCAACCGGCGAGGTACAGGCCCATGGCGACCAGCAGCAATCCGGCAATGACGCGCATGAACATCGCCGCCGGGCTGTTGGCCACCGCCCAACCGGCCAGACCGATCAGCAGGCCGGCTGTTGCATAGCTGAGAATTCGCCCCAGGTTGTAGGCCAGCAGCAGTCGAAAGCGTCGGCTGCGTTGCTCCTTGGGAATTGCCAGGGTCAACGCGCCCATCAATCCGCCGCACATGCCCAGGCAATGCCCGCCACCGAGCAGACCGAGAATCACCGCAGACACCAGCAGTGGCGCCAACTCAAGCATGAGGCGGCGCCTTGTCGTCCGGTTTGGCCGGATGGCCGCTGGCTTCGTCGACTGCAGCTTTGTGGTTTGGGTCCTGATCGTCGAACAGGATGCTGTGGGCCGGGCCGTCGAGGTCGTCGTACTGACCGCTGTCGACTGCCCAGAAGAAGATGTAAATAGCGATGGCCACGATCAGCAGCGCGGCCGGGATCATCACGTAGAGAGCTGGCATCTTGACTCCATGCCCGCGCGGCTCAGGCCGGCAGCGGACGGGTTTCTGGCGTGGCGCTGATCGCAGGCGTGTTTGGCATGCGAGTCAGGCGCAGGGCGTTCAGCACCACGGTCAACGAACTGATGGACATGCCGACCGCGGCCCATACCGGAGTGATCCAGCCGAGGGCGGCGAACGGCAACATGAGGCCATTGTACAGCCCGGCCCACAGCAGGTTCTCGATGATTACCCGACGGGTGCGTCGAGCCAGGCTAAAGGCTTGGACCAATGCATCGAGGCGGTTCGACAGCAATACCGCGTCGGCACTGGTTTTCGCCAGATCGGTGGCCGAACCCATGGCCACGCTGATGTCGGCGGCGGCCAGCACGGGCACGTCGTTGACCCCGTCACCGAGCATCAACACCTTGCGGCCTTCTTTGTGCAGCTGTTGCAAGACCTGCAATTTATCGTCTGGACGCAAGCCGCCTCGGGCTTCATCGATGCCCAGTTCCGCAGCGACACTGGCGACCATCGGTGAGCTGTCGCCGGACAGCAGCAGCGTGCGCCAGCCGCGAGCCTTGCAGGCCGCGAGCAGGGCGGGCGCGTCGGCACGCAGACGGTCGTCGAGAACAAACCATGCCAGCGGCCCCTGGCTGTCGCCAAGCAACAGCCATTGACCGGCTTCGTCCGGCATCGATGGCACGGCAGCACCACTGAGTTCACAGACAAAACCCGGTTGGCCGATGCGCAGGCGTTGTTCACCGACCAAGCCTTCGAGGCCTAGCCCCGGCGTGCTGTGGACTTCTTCGGCGGCCAGCGGCGCCCGACCAAACGCGCGGGCGATCGGGTGCTCAGAGCGGTTTTCCAGGGCGGCGGCCAGGCTCAGGCATTGATCGCTGTTGAGCGCGCCGAGCGGGCGGATCGAACGCAACGCCAGGCGCCCTTCGGTGAGTGTGCCGGTCTTGTCGAAAATTACTGTGTCGATCTGGTTCAGACCTTCCAGCACATGGCCGCGAGTCAGCAGCAAGCCGAGTTTGTGCAGTGTGCCGGTGGCGGCGGTGAGGGCGGTCGGTGTGGCCAGGGACAGGGCGCACGGGCACGTTGCAACGAGCATCGCCAACACAATCCAGAAGGCTCGCGACGAATCCAGTTCCCACCAGATCAGGCCGATGACGGCGGCGGCAATCAGCGACAGCAGCAGGAACCACTGCGCGGCGCGGTCGGCAATTTCCGCCAGTCGCGGCTTCTCGGCCTGAGCGCGGTCCAGCAGACGGACGATGGCGGACAGTCGGGTGTCCTGGCCAAGGGCCAGGACTTCCACGGTCAATGCACCTTCGACGTTCAGGGTGCCGGCGGTGACGGCATCGCCCGGCGTGCGCGGCTGTGGCAGGTATTCGCCGGTCAGCAGGGATTCGTCGATGCTCGACTGGCCGTCGAGGATCTTGCCGTCAGCCGGGAGGATCGCGCCGGGGTGCACCAGCACTTGATCGCCGACGCGCAGTTCGCTGAGCAGGATCCGCTCGCTCTGGCCGTCGGCACTCAGGCGCAGACACGAGGCGGGCAATAGATTGACCAGTTGTGCGGTGGCGGCGGCGGTACGTTCGCGGGCGCGACGCTCCAGATAACGCCCGGCCAGCAGGAACAGTGCGAACATGCCGACCGCATCGAAATACAGTTCGCCGACGCCGGTGATCGAGGTCCAGATCCCGGCGATGTAGGCGCTGCCAATCGCCAGCGACACCGAAACGTCCATGGTCAGGTGGCGGGTGCGCAAGTCACGCATGGCGCCTTTGAAGAATGGTGCGCAGCTGTAGAACACGATCGGAGTGGTGAGGAACAGCGCGACCCAACGCAGGATGGTGTGCAGTTCGGGACTGAGGTCGATGTTGAATTCCGGCCAGGTGGCCATGGTCGCCATCATCGCCTGGAACCACAGCAGCCCGGCTACGCCGAGTTGGCGCAGGGCCAGGCGGTTTTCGCTGGCCAGTTGTTCGCTGGCGCGGTCGGCCTGATAGGGGTGCGCGGCGTAACCGATGTGGCGCAATTCGCTGAGTACCTGGCTCAGCGGCAGTTGCGCATCGGCCCAGCGCACATGCAGGCGATGGTTGGACAGGTTCAGGCGCGCTTCGGCCACCGCCGGCAAGCCACGCAGGTGTTTCTCGATCAGCCAGCCGCAGGCGGCGCAACTGATGCCTTCCATCAACAGGGTGGTTTCGGCGAGTTCGCCTTCGTGGCGGACGAAGGGGGCTTGCACGTCGGCGCGGTCGTACAGCGCCAGTTCATCCACCAACTGCACCGGCAGCGCTTCGGGGTTGGCCGATGACTCGCTGCGATGCTGGTAATAGGTTTCCAGTCCGCCGGACACGATGGCTTCGGCCACGGCCTGACAACCCGGGCAGCAGAACTCGCGGGTTTCACCGAGGACGGCAGCGGTGAAGCGGCTGCCGGCCGGGACGGGCAGGGCGCAGTGGTAGCAGGGGAGTGGAGTGTTCATGAGGCGTAGTCCGATGATCGTTCCCACGCTCTGCGTGGGAATGCCTCCCCGGACGCTCCGCGTCCGCTTCGGCTGGGACGCGGAGCGTCCCTGGCTGCGTTCCCACGCAGAGCGTGGGAACGATCAGGGTAAGGCTTACTTCTTCAGGTCTTCGGCGCCTTGCAGCGGTTCATCACCCAGCAGCAGATCCTTGTCATGGCTGACCTGTTCTTCTTCGAACATGCGCCAGGTCTTGTCATCCTGCACGCCCAGCAGTTCTACAAAACGGCGACCGTCGACCTTATCGTTCAACTGGCCAATGTAGCGGCCCTGTTCGGTTTCGCTGCGTGCCAGGGTGATCTTGCGATCCTTCTCCGGCTGGGTCGGCGAGATCAGGTTCAGCTCCAGGGTTTTGGGTTGGCTGTTGCCGCTCAGACGCAGGTCGACTTCGCCGGTCACGCCGTCCAGATGCACGCTGGCGCGCAGCAGCAGGGTCTGCGCCAGCAATTCACGGTCGAGGGAGCGGTTGATGCCTTTGCCGGCCTCGTAATAGTTGTCGTTGACCAGGTTGTCCGGGTTGTTCACCGCGATCGTCACCATGGACAAGGTCAGGGTCACGGAACACGCCAGGATGGCGATGATGATCCACGGCCAAAGGTGCTTGTACCAGGGGCTTGCGGCAGTTGCTGTGGGCATGATCACTTCTCTCAACGAACTTGTGGGCCGATGAACCGGCTCTTGGCTTCAATGTGGACGCTGTCGTCATCGGCATCCTTGAGGATGAATTTCACCTCGTTGGTGCTCGATGGCAGTTTTTCCGGTGCGCTGGACAGTTCGACCGGCTGGCTGAAAATTTCCCCGGCGGCGACCTTGATCTCGCGCTTGCCTTGCAGCTTGAGGTCCGGCAGGCCAGCGGCTTCGAGCACGTAGGTGTGGTCGCGCTGATCCTTGTTCATGATCTTCAGGCTGTAGACGTTTTCGATCCGGCCTTCGGCGTTCTCGCGGTACAGCACGCGGTCCTTGCTGACGTCGAAACCGACCAGCGAACGCATGAAGAACGCGGTCATCAGCAAGGCGATCATCGCCAGCAGCACCGTGGCATAGCCAATCAGGCGCGGGCGCAGTTTATTGGTTTTTTGCCCGGACAGGTTGTGCTCGGTGGTGTAGCTGATCAGGCCGCGCGGGTAATCCATCTTGTCCATGATGCTGTCGCAGGCATCGATGCAGGCCGCACAGCCGATGCATTCGACTTGCAGGCCGTCGCGGATGTCGATACCGGTCGGGCAGACCTGGACGCACATGGTGCAGTCGATGCAGTCGCCCAGGCCCATGGCCTTGTAGTCGGCGCCTTTCTTGCGCGGGCCGCGGCCTTCACCACGACGCGGGTCGTAGGAAACGATCAGGGTGTCTTTATCGAACATCACGCTCTGGAAGCGCGCGTACGGGCACATGTAAATGCACACCTGCTCGCGCAACCAGCCGGCATTGCCGTAGGTGGCGAGGGTGAAGAAACCGACCCAGAAATACGACCAGCCGTCGGCTTCGCCGGTGAAGAAGTCGATGGTCAGTTCGCGGATCGGCGAGAAGTAACCGACGAAGGTCATGCCGGTCACAAAACCGATCAACAGCCACATCGTGTGTTTGCTGAATTTGCGCAGGAATTTGTTGGCGCTCATGGGAGCTTTGTCGAGCTTGATGCGCTGGTTGCGGTCGCCTTCGGTGACCTTCTCGCACCACATGAAAATCCAGGTCCAGACACTCTGCGGGCAGGTATAGCCGCACCAGACCCGTCCGGCGTACACGGTAATGAAGAACAGGCCGAAGGCGCTGACGATCAAGATCCCCGAGAGCAGGATGAAGTCCTGAGGCCAGAAGGTTGCGCCAAAGATGAAGAATTTGCGTTCCGGCAGGTTCCACCAGACGGCCTGATGGCCGCCCCAGCTCAGCCAGACCGTACCGAAATACAACAGAAACAGCCCGGCACCGCCCATCATCCGCAGGTTGCGGAACAGGCCGGTGAAGGCGCGGGTGTAGATTTTTTCTCGAGAGGCGTAGAGGTCGACGCTGTTGTTCGCGTTCTTGGCAGGGGTGACGTCGTGTACCGGAATCTGGTTGCTCATCATTGCATCCCACGGCAGTGGAAAAATGCCTCGGTCAGTACATGCCGACCGCGGTCAAAAATAGGTGTTGCAGTGGCGCAATGATACGCCTGTCGCTCTAGCTCAAGGGTGCGACCTTTGGTCGCGTTGGGGAAAATTCGTGGATGGTGTAGCAAATGTAACAAATCGTGATACAGATCAATTGACTTGTTCAGTATGGACGGTTTTTCGCGCCCTGCCTTCCAACACACTATCCGTCTGTTGCGGTGAGCCTGAGGGCATGCTGGCGATTCAATGACTGTTATGAGTTTTTTTAATCTTCGTATTGTTATTATTGGAGTGCTTGCATAAGGGAACTTGTGGGTGTTTCTGTAGATGCGTTAGTTGTTGGTTGGAAATATAGTTAATTGATTGTCGGGTGTTGGGTGTTTGTGTGTGTTCGAGGTTTGTTATATGTTCGTGTTCAGGCAAGATGCCTGTCGCTCTATTATCAATGTTAGATGGAAATGGAATTCTATGAACTTATCAAATTCTGGCAGTTTGCTGGCGTGTCTGGCCTTTGCTGTCACGACCCCTTTTGCGCATTCGGCACCCACAACTGTATCTCCGATGGATATGGTCTTTACCTCCGATCCGCAATATCCGTGGACTGAGAAAACCGATGCCGGTGAAACCCAGACCGACTCGTATCGGGATTCGCGCTCTAAGTGGCTGATCGAAACCCAATATAATGACATTGCCAGTTTCAGGCAGAACTTCGGCGGCGCCGCGCAGGTGCCGGTGATGATCAACGGCGATATCACTGCCTATGGCCATGGCTGGCAGCGCTCGGTGGTCAAGCCGATTCTGGACAGTAAACTGCTCGGCCTGTATGACTATGGCCTGGGTAATCACGACTATGAGAATAATGTCGATGATTGCCTTTTTAATAATTGTGCCGCAGGGAGTGTTGAGGACTTTCTGGCACGCTATACCGGTAAAGATGGCAGGGCCGACAGCATTGATGTTCAACTGGCGGAGGAGGGTAGCGTAAAGAAAAGGGTGTCTGGCAGTCTGGCTTACTCCAGGAATTTTGGAGATGTTCATATGGTGCAGCTAAATAATGAGCCTACTTACTCGGTTAGCTTCACCGCTTATGACTGGCTTGTACCGAAGAGCTATCACCTGACGGACGCACTTGACTGGCTGGAACAGGATTTGAAGGGCGCCCGTGAAAAAGGCCAGATCATTATTCTGAATATGCATAAACCCAAGTGGGATGGCAGTGACCAGCAATTGAGTCGCTTCAGTAAGATGATCAAGGATTACAAGGTGACTGCGGTGTTTGCCGGGCACTTCCACTGGTTTAGTGGCCAATACAGAAGCGCCTCCAGCGAGTTTGGTGACGTGCCATTGTTCCTGAGTGGGGCGGCTTCGCAACAGACGTACCTGATTGCGAGCTTCTCCAGGGAAAGGGACAAGTTGATGATCTACCGCGTGACGGGCAATAACTGGCCGAGTCGCAAGCTTGAGTCGACCATTGCGGTTCAGCGCTAAGTCGCACAGATCCTGAAACCAGAACGGCCCCGCCAATTCTCACTGGCGGGGCCGTTTGTTGTTGTGGTCAAGCGTTTGCCTTACTCGGCGTCGGCAGCTTTCTCACCGTGGGAGAGGCTGTAGACGTAAGCGGCCAGCAGGTGAACCTTGTCGTTGCCTTGCAGCTGTTCTTGAGCAGGCATCTGGCCCTGACGGCCGTAACGGATGGTCTGCTGCAGTTGAGCGAAGCTCGAACCGTAGATGAAGCCGGCCGGGTGGGTCAGGTCAGGGGCGCCCATGGCTGGGGTGCCTTTGCCTGCTGGACCGTGGCACACCACGCAGTTGGCAGCGAAGAGCTTTTGACCGGCAGCCGGGTCGGCCTTCGCGTCTTCTGGCAGTTTGCGGCCATGCAGGTTGGTCACGACGAATGCAGCAACGTCACGAATGCCCTGGTCCTTCAGTTGATCCCACGCCGGCATCACGGCATGACGACCGCCCATGATGGTGGTCTTGATGGTTTGTGCATCGCCGCCCCAGCGCCAGTCGGCGTCGGTCAGGTTAGGGAAACCATAAGCGCCCTTGGCATCGGAACCGTGGCAGACCGAGCAGTTGGAGGCGAACAGGCGGCCACCCATCTTCAGGGCTTGCGGGTCCTTGGCGACTTCTTCAATCGGCATGGAAGCGAACTTGGCGAAGATCGGGCCGAACTTGGCGTCCGACTTGGCCATTTCCTTTTCCCACTCGTGAACGCCGGTCCAGCCGCTCTGGCCGTTGGCGAACGCGGTCTGCTTTTCGTTATCGAGGTAGTTGTAACCCGGCAGCAGGCCTTTCCAATTGCCCAGGCCCGGGTACAGCACCAGGTAGCCCAGGGCGAAGATGATGGTGCCCACGAACAGCATGAACCACCATTTTGGCAGTGGGTTGTCGTACTCCTCGATCCCGTCGAAGGAGTGGCCAACCGTTTCTTCGGTGGCTTCGCTGCGCTGGCCCTTGCGGGTGGACAGCAGCAGCCAGGTCAGGGCGAAGATCGTGCCGAGACTGAGGACTGTGACGTACAGACTCCAGAACGTAGTCATTCTTTGTTACTCCTAGAAGCTTGCTCGACGTGCTTGATGGCTTCGGGATCATCCGCGAAAGGCAGCAAGGTCGCGTCTTCAAACTCCGACTTGCGCTTGGGACTGAATACCCACAACGCCAGACCGATGAAGGCCACCATCACAACAACGGTGCCCAGGCCACGAATCATCCCGATATCCATCTAAATCACCGTTTGCTTTTGATGATGGTGCCCAGGCCTTGCAGATAGGCCACCAGCGCGTCCATTTCGGTTTTGCCCTTCACAGCATCCTTGGCGCCGGCGATGTCTTCGTCGGTGTAAGGGACGCCGAGCGTGCGCAAGACTTCCATTTTCTTGGCGGTGTCTTTGCCGTCGAGCTTGTTTTCCACGAGGAACGGGTAGGCCGGCATTTTCGACTCAGGCACCACGTTGCGCGGGTTGTACAAATGCGCACGCTGCCAGTCATCGGAGTAACGACCGCCAACACGGGCCAGGTCCGGACCGGTGCGCTTGGAACCCCACAGGAACGGGTGGTCCCAAACGCTTTCACCGGCGACCGAGTAGTGGCCATAACGTTCGGTTTCAGCACGGAACGGGCGGATCATCTGCGAGTGGCAGCCGACACAACCGTTGGCGATGTAGATGTCGCGGCCTTCCAGTTCAAGGGCGGTACGAGGCTTCATGCCTTCGACCGGCTTGTTGGTGACGTCCTGGAAAAACAGCGGAACGATCTGGGTCAGGCCGCCGATGCTGACGGCGATAACCATGAAGAAGGCCAGCAGGCCAATGTTCTTCTCGACTGCTTCATGCTTCATCAGTGAGCTCCAACTACAGCAATCTGTTCAGCAGCTTTGGCTTCAGCCGGGTTCGAGGCACGTACGGTACGCCATACGTTGTAGGCCATGAACAGCATGCCGCTGGCGAAGAACGCACCGCCTAGGGCGCGAACGATGAAACCAGGATGGCTGGCTTGCAGCGCTTCAACGAACGAGTAGGTGAGGGTGCCATCGTCGTTGATTGCACGCCACATCAGACCCTGGGTGATGCCGTTGACCCACATCGAAGCGATGTACAGAACGGTACCGATGGTCGCGAGCCAGAAGTGCGTGTTGATCAGGCCGATGCTGTGCATCTGCACACGACCGAACAGTTTCGGGATCATGTGGTAGATCGCGCCGATCGAGATCATCGCTACCCAGCCCAAGGCACCGGCGTGTACGTGGCCGATGGTCCAGTCAGTGTAGTGAGACAGCGAGTTGACGGTCTTGATGGCCATCATCGGGCCTTCGAAGGTCGACATGCCGTAGAAGGCCAGCGACACAACGAGGAAGCGCAGGATCGGGTCGGTGCGCAGCTTATGCCAGGCGCCCGACAGGGTCATCATGCCGTTGATCATGCCGCCCCAGCTTGGTGCCAGCAGGATGATCGACATCGCCATGCCCAGCGACTGAGCCCAGTCCGGCAGCGCGGTGTAGTGCAGGTGGTGCGGACCGGCCCAGATGTACAGGGTGATCAGCGCCCAGAAGTGCACGATCGACAGACGATAGGAGTAGATCGGACGCTCGGCCTGCTTCGGAACGAAGTAGTACATCATCCCCAGGAAGCCAGTGGTCAGGAAGAAACCCACCGCGTTGTGGCCGTACCACCACTGGATCATCGCGTCAGTCGCACCGGCGTAGGCCGAGTAGGACTTGAAGAAACTGACCGGCAGGGAAGCGTGGTTGACGATGTGCAGCATCGCCGTCACAACGATGAAGGCACCGTAGAACCAGTTGCCCACATAGATGTGCTTGGTTTTGCGCTTGGTAATGGTGCCGAAGAACACCAGACCGTAAGTAACCCAGACGATGGCCAGCAGAATAGCCAGGGGCCATTCCAGTTCCGCGTATTCCTTGGTGGTGGTGTAACCCAGCGGCAAGGTAACGATCGCGCCGACGATCACCGCTTGCCAACCCCAGAAGGTGAAGGCGGCGAGGCTGTCGGAAATCAGTCGCGTTTGGCAGGTTCGCTGCACGACGTAATAAGAAGTGGCAAACAGAGCACAACCACCGAAGGCGAAAATCACCAGGTTGGTGTGCAACGGGCGTAAGCGTCCAAAAGTCGTCCACGGCAGACCGAAGTTCAATTCCGGCCATACAAGCTGTGAGGCGATGAAGACACCAAGCCCCATGCCAAGGATCCCCCAGACCACCGTCATGATGGCGAACTGGCGGACTACCTTATAGTTATAAGCAGTCGGACTGATTGCTGTGCTCATTCTAAGGTTCCACGGTTTGGGTGTTTTATTAGGAGTAAAAATCGGCCGCAAGTATGGAGAAAGCGGGGGGTCATTGCAACGCGCCATGACCTGGGTCAATGCTTTCAAAAGCTGATTCTGCGGCCTTTCCATGCGCCGCGTAGGGACAAAATTGCCCAAGGGCAAAATGTCGCAGCAGACGAAAATGGTGAGGGGGTCAGGTCGGATGTAACGGGGTGTGTTCAAACACAACGATCGGGTGACAGATGGCAATTGGCACGACAGCCGGTATCTACCAGCCTTTGCGGCCTGTCATCGAGCAGATTCGTCGAACACATCGGGTTGGGTCGACCTGGAACCGGCTCATGCCAGTCCGCACCGGGGGAAGCTTAGCCCCGAATCTGGGGAACCGAAAGGAGGACCAACGGAGGGGTGCGACAATGGGTCGCAAAGGGGCAGGGAACTGCCGCATCCGGGAGAATGCGGCAGCAGAGCGGTCGAGATTTATTCGTGTTTGCCTTCAGCCTGCAAACGCTCGGTGCTCAACCCATGAGACAAGCTGTAAACGTAAGCGGCCAGCAGTTGCACCTTGTCGTTGCCGAGCAGTTCGTTCTGCGCCGGCATATGGCCCTGGCGGCCATGACGAATAGTCTGTTGCAGTTGCGCCAGGCTTGTACCGTAGATAAAGCCGGCCGGTTGCGTCAGATTCGGCGCACCCATGGCTTCAGTGCCCTGGCCGTTTGCCCCATGACAAGCTACGCACATCGTGCTGAACGCTTGCTGTCCGGCGTGCAGGTCGGCACCGCTGTCGGCAGGCAACGGCAGGCCGGCCAAGTCATGGCGCACATAGGCCGCGACGTTCTTCACCCCGGCATCACCAAGGATCTCACCCCAGGCCGGCATTGCGGCCATGCGGCCACCCATGATCGTGGTTTTGATGGTGTCGGCGTTGCCGCCCCAGCGCCAGCTGTTGTCGGCCAGGTTGGGGAAGCCAAAGGCGCCCTTGGCATCCGAGCCGTGGCAGACCGCACAATTGGAGGCAAACAGGCGACCGCCCATTTTCAACGCCAGTGGGTCCGTCGCCACTTCTTCCACGGGCATCGCCGCGAATTTGGCGAAGATCGGGCCGAACTTCGCATCGGCCTTGTTCATCTCCTTTTCCCACTCGTGGACGCCGGTCCAGCCGTCCTCGTAACCCGGCAGAATGCCTTTCCAGTTGCCCAGGCCGGGGTAAAGCACCAGATAGCCCACGGCAAACACCAGCGTGCCGGCGAACAGCATGAACCACCACTGCGGCAGCGGGTTGTCGTACTCCTCGATGCCGTCGAAGCTGTGGCCCATGGTCTGGTCGACGCTGCCCTTGGTTTCGCCCTTGCGGGTGCCGATCAGCAGCCAGGTCAGGCCGATCAGGCTGCCGATGGTCAGTACGCAGATCCACGTACTCCAGAAGGTGGTCATGGCCGGGTACTCCTTGTTTCAGGTTCTTGGGTGGCGTCATCGGATAGGGGTTCATCGGCGAACGGCAGCAAACGCGCTTCGGCGAATTCCGGATTGCGCTTGCGGTTGAACACCCACAGCGTCAGGCCGACGAAGGCCACGAACACCACGACCGTGCCCAGGCCGCGGATCATTCCACTGCTCATTACGCTTACGATTTCAAAGGGCATGGACATGGCTCACCTCTTGCTCTTGATGGATGTGCCCAGCACTTGCAGGTAAGCGACCAGCGCGTCCATTTCGGTCTTGCCCTTGAGCGAGGCGACTGAGCCGGCGATGTCGTCGTCGGTGTACGGCACGCCGAGGGTGCGCATCGCCTTGATCTTGGTTTCGGTGTGGCTGCTGTCGAGTTGATTGGCCACCAGCCACGGATAACCGGGCATTTTCGATTCCGGCACCACG
This sequence comes from Pseudomonas sp. Irchel s3h14, assembly GCF_900187425.1. Taxonomy (GTDB): domain Bacteria; phylum Pseudomonadota; class Gammaproteobacteria; order Pseudomonadales; family Pseudomonadaceae; genus Aquipseudomonas. Next base: position 301,281 of record NZ_FYDJ01000005.1, on the reverse strand, counting down.
TTGCGCGGGTTGTACAAGTGCGCGCGGTGCCAGTCTTCGGAGTAGCGACCGCCGACCCGGGCGAGGTCCGGACCGGTACGTTTCGAGCCCCACAGGAACGGGTGATCCCAGACGCTTTCACCGGCCACCGAGTAGTGGCCGTAGCGTTCGGTCTCGGCGCGGAACGGACGGATCATCTGCGAATGGCAGCCGACGCAGCCTTCGCGGATGTAGATGTCGCGACCTTCCAGTTGCAGCGCGGTGTAGGGCTTCATGCCTTCCACCGGTTTATTGGTCACGTCCTGGAAGAACAGCGGGACGATCTGGGTCAGACCGCCGATGCTCACGGCCAGCACCATCAGCAACATCAGCAGGCCGACGTTTTTCTCGATTGTTTCGTGTTTCATGGCGGCCTCCTCAGGCGATCTGCGCGGCAGCGGCGGCTTCGGCAGGCTGCGAGGCCCGCACGGTGCGCCAGGTGTTGTAGGCCATCAGCAACATGCCACTGAAGAAGATCGCACCGCCTACCAGGCGCACGACGAAGCCTGGGTGGCTGGCCACCAGGGTTTCGACGAAGGAGTAGGTCAGCGTGCCGTCTTCATTGACTGCGCGCCACATCAGGCCTTGGGCGATGCCGTTGACCCACATCGAAGCGATGTACAGCACGGTGCCGATGGTCGCCAGCCAGAAGTGCGCGTTGATCAGGCCGATGCTGTGCATCTGCGTGCGGCCGAAGATTTTCGGGATCATGTGGTACAGCGCGCCGATGGAGATCATCGCGACCCAACCGAGGGCGCCGGCGTGAACGTGGCCGATGGTCCAGTCGGTGTAGTGGGAGAGGGCGTTGACCGTTTTGATGGCCATCATCGGCCCTTCGAAGGTCGACATGCCGTAGAACGCCAGCGAGACCACGAGGAAGCGCAGGATCGGGTCGCTGCGCAACTTATGCCAGGCGCCCGAGAGCGTCATCATACCGTTGATCATCCCGCCCCAGCTCGGTGCCAGCAGGATCAGTGACATCACCATGCCCAGCGACTGCGCCCAGTCCGGCAGCGCGGTGTAGTGCAAGTGGTGCGGGCCGGCCCAGATGTACAGGGTGATCAGCGCCCAGAAGTGCACGATCGACAAGCGATAGGAATACACCGGACGCTCGGCCTGTTTCGGCACGAAGTAGTACATCATCCCGAGGAAACCGGCGGTCAGGAAAAAGCCTACGGCGTTATGTCCGTACCACCACTGAACCATGGCATCGGTCGCACCGGCGTACACCGAGTAGGACTTGGTGAAACTCACCGGCAGCTCAAGGTTGTTGACGATGTGCAGAATCGCCACGGTGATGATGAACCCGCCGAAGAACCAGTTGCCGACGTAGATGTGCTTGGTCTTGCGCTGCATGATCGTGCCGAAGAACACGACGGCGTAGGCCACCCAGACAATGGTGATCAGGATGTCGATCGGCCATTCCAGCTCGGCATATTCCTTGGAACTGGTGTAACCCAGCGGCAGGCTGATGGCCGCCAACAGAATCACCAGTTGCCAGCCCCAGAAGCAGAACGCGGCGATTTTCGGCGCGAACAATCGGGTCTGGCAGGTGCGCTGCACCGAATAGAACGAACTGGCGAACAGGGCGCAACCGCCAAAGGCGAAGATCACTGCGTTGGTGTGCAACGGGCGCAGGCGCCCGAAGCTGGTCCACGGCAGATTGAAGTTGAGTTCAGGCCAGACCAATTGAGCCGCGAGAAAAACCCCGAGCCCCATACCGACGATGCCCCACACCACCGTCATAATGGCGAATTGGCGGACCACCTTGTAGTTGTAGGCGGTACTGATAGAAGTGTTCATGGTTCCCCATCCACGGTTCAGGCGAAGTGAAGGCCTGCCTTTGCGAGTAAGCCGCACGGCAGACGCTTCCTTCGCCTGGAGTTATAGGCAGACTAAAAGCGAGGCAAGCATGGACAAAGAGCACAAGGCCAGTATTGACGGGGATCAATGGGCGCGGTGTGTGCAGGATCACGGATGGTTGTGGAATGCCGCCTCAGCGCCGGCATCGGCGACGTTGATTCTCGCCCATGGCGCCGGTGCGCCGATGGACAGCGGCTGGATGAACGACATGGCTGCGCGCCTTGCTGCATCTGGGGTCAACGTGTTGCGCTTCGAGTTTCCGTACATGGCGCAACGACGTGTTGATGGCGGCAAACGTCCACCGAACCCGGCCCCGAAACTGCTCGAGTGCTGGCGTGAGGTGTATGCCGTGGTGCGACGCCATGTCGCTGGACGTCTGGCCATTGGTGGCAAGTCCATGGGCGGGCGGATGGCCAGTCTTTTGGCGGATGAACTGGAGGTCGATGCGTTGGTATGCCTCGGTTATCCGTTTTATGCGGTCGGTAAACCGGAGAAGCCTCGGGTTGAGCATTTGGCCGCGCTCAAGACACCGACGTTAATCGTGCAAGGTGAGCGGGATACGCTGGGGAATCGTGAAGCGGTCGAGGCTTACACGTTGGCGCCGAGTATCGAGGTGTTCTGGCTGGTCGCGGGGGATCATGACTTGAAGCCGTTGAAGGCTTCGGGGTTTACCCATGAGCAGCATTTGGCGGCTGCGGCAAAGAAGGTGGCTGATTTCCTTCGCTAAGTGATCGTTCCCACGCTCCGCGTGGGAATGCCTCAACGGACGCTCTGCGTCCGCTTCTGGGACGCGGAGCGTCCCGGGCTGCATTCCCACGCGGAGCGTGGGAACGATCAGGCGATGAGGCGATCAGTCGAGGGACGATCAGCGGTTAAACCGCTCCACCAACGAATACTGAGTATTCGCCGTCTTCGTCAGCTCTTCACTCAACAGTGCCGAGTGTTGCGCCTGTTCCGAGGTCTGATCCGCCAGGTGCGAGATGTTGCTGATATTGCGGCTAATTTCTTCGGCCACTGCACTTTGCTCTTCAGTCGCCGCAGCGATCTGGGTGGTCATGTCGGTGATGTTGGCCACCGCTTCGCTGATCCCCACCAGTGCCTGATCCGCTTCCAGAACCCGCGCCACACCTTCTTCGGCCTGGCGATGGCCAGCCTCCATGGTTTGCACCGCCGTGCTGGCGGTTTGCTGGAGCTTGGCGATCAGGGCGTGGATCTGCCCGGTGGATTCGCTGGTGCGCTGCGCCAGTTGGCGAACTTCGTCGGCGACCACCGCAAAGCCACGACCCATCTCACCGGCACGGGCCGCTTCGATAGCAGCGTTCAAGGCCAGCAGGTTGGTCTGGTCGGCGATGCCTTTGATCACATCGACCACGCCACCGATTTCGTCGCTGTCCTTGGCCAGTTGGGTCACGGTCAGACCGGTTTCACCGACCACCACCGACAGGCGCTGGATGGCTTCGCGGGTTTCCCCGGCGATATCGCGGCCGCGACCGGTCAGGCGATTGGCTTCTTGAGTCGCATCGGCCGTGCGCTGCACGTGGCTGGCGACTTCCTGAGTGGTGGCGGCCATCTGGTTGACGGCAGTGGCTACTTGCTCGGTTTCGACGCGTTGGCGTTCCAGACCGTTGGAGCTGTTATGCGCCAGGGTGTCGGACTGTTTCGCTTGGTCGCTCAGGTGCTCGGCAGTGTCCTGCAGACGGGTCAGGCAGGTTTTCAGGCGGGCTTCCTGACTCAGGATCGACATTTCCAGTCGCGCCTGAGCGCCACGGCTGTCGGTGTACATCTGCGCGATCAGCGGGTCGGACGTGGTCTGTTCGGCCAGACGTAGCAGGCGCTTGAGGCCGCGCTGTTGCCAGCTCAAACCCAACAGGCCCAATGGCACCGACAGGCCGGCGGCCAACGCAAAACCCCATTGGGAATTGAGCGACGCACCGATCATGAAGCTCAGCTGGCTGACCAGAATGAACGGCAGCCAGTCCTGCAGCACCGGTAGCCATTTGTCCGTTGAAGGAATCGCCGACTTGCCCTGGTTGATGCGTTGGTAGAGCGCTTCGGCACGGCGGATCTGCTCGGCGGTGGGTTTGACCCGCACCGATTCGTAACCGACCACCTGATTGCCTTCGAAAACCGGCGTGACATAGGCGTTAACCCAGTAGTGATCACCGGTCTTGCAGCGGTTCTTGACAATGCCCATCCATGGCAAGCCTTGTTTCAGTGTGCCCCACATGTGCGCGAATACCGCGGCCGGGACGTCAGGGTGACGGACCAGGTTATGCGGCGCACGGATCAGTTCCTCACGAGAATACCCGCTGATCTCGACGAAAGCGTCGTTGCAGTAGGTGATCACGCCCTTGGCATCGGTGGTGGAAATCAACCGTTGCTGAGCCGGGAAGGTCCGTTCGCGTTGTGTAATAGGCTGGTTGTTACGCATGGCTTTTTCAATCCGCAAGGCTTTGACAGGGTGTCGGCAAGATCGGGAATTTATTGAAATAATTTTTCAATAATCAGTGGTTCGTCGCAAAACGACCATTGCGTCACCCGGCAAGCATCGGATAGGTGAACAGGCCGAAATGCAGCAGGTTCAGGCCGAAATGGGTGGCGATGGCCGCACCCAAGCCACCAAAACGGTAGGCCAGACCATAGCCGACACCCGCCAGGCTCGCCAGTAACACCCATTGCCAGCCGGCGCCCACATGCACCAGGCCGAACAGCAGCGAGGCGAGGAGCAGGGCGAGGTTTTCACCGTAGGGCAGGTTTTTGAAGCACCGGGTCAGACCGCCCTGGATGTAGCCGCGAAAGAGTGCTTCCTCGACCAGCGTCACCAGCAGCAGGTTGTTCAGCGTCCATAACCAGGCTTGATCGGGCCACTTCGGTGCCCAACTGATCACGCCCAACAACAACGCGCCACCCAAGGCCAGCACGGCGCTGATCGTCAGGGCCATGGCGGTGGCATAGATCGACAGCCGAAGCGAACGCCTGCCGACAATCCATGGACAGACCAACAACAGCCAGAAGCCGATCAGGGGTTTGTCCAGATTCAGGTACATGGGAAACGGCACGGCATCGTCGGTGAATCGCTGAGGGTCGATGGCGCGACCGTTGTAGAAGCCGGGAAGCCAGTGCATCGCCAGTGCCAGGGCCATGAAGATGAACAGGCCGTGGCCGAGGTAGTGGCCGATCCGGATCTGCTGTTGGCGAACCGCAAAACCGGCGGTCAGCAGCAACGCGATGGAAATCCCGGCGAGCCCGCCGAGGTGGCCATAGGTCAGGGCCAGGCCGTAGCCAGTAGAAAGAAGGGCCAGGTAGATCCATGGCAGGGCAATCATGTGAAGTCCTTGGTCTTTTGGTCAGCCGATAATCTGTAGCAGCTGCCGAAGGCTGCGTTCGGCTGCGTAGCAGTCGCAAATCAGGCACCGCGGTTTTTCAGATTCATCGTGGATTCAGGGTTTACGACTGCTACGCAGCCGAACGCAGCCTTCGGCAGCTGCTACATAGAAGTGCGGGATTATAGGGACGCTCGCGGCCCAAACAAAAACACCGCCCGAAGGCGGTGTCTGTGTCAGCAGGCTGTTACGAGGCAATCAACTGTCGCAACACGTAATGCAAAATCCCCCCCGATTTGAAGTACTCCACCTCATTGAGGGTATCGATCCGGCACAATACCTCGACTTTCTCGCGGCTGCCGTTTTCACGGGTGATCACCAGCGTCAGGTTCATCCGCGGCGTCAGTTCGACGCCGGTCAAACCCAGAATATCCAGTGTCTCCTTGCCGGTCAGGTTCAGGCTCTTGCGGTTTTGATCCAGCTTGAACTGCAACGGCAACACGCCCATGCCCACCAGGTTGGAGCGGTGAATCCGTTCGAAACTTTCGGCAATGACCGCTTTGACCCCCAATAGATTGGTGCCCTTGGCTGCCCAGTCGCGACTCGAGCCGGTGCCGTATTCTTGCCCGGCAATCACCACCAGCGGCGTGCCCGAGGCTTGATAACGCATCGCCGCGTCGTAGATCGGCATCCTCTCCCCGGTGGGAATGTAAATCGTATTGCCGCCTTCTTCGCCGCCGAGCATTTCGTTGCGAATGCGGATGTTGGCGAAGGTGCCGCGCATCATCACTTCGTGGTTGCCGCGACGGGAGCCGTAGGAGTTGAAGTCCCGTGGTTCCACGCCTTTCTCGCGCAGATAGTGGCCTGCGGGGCTGTCGACCTTGATGTTACCGGCCGGGGAAATGTGGTCGGTGGTCACCGAGTCACCCAGCAACGCGAGGACTCTGGCACCGGCGACGTCTTTGACCACCGGCGGCGGCCCGCCGATGTCATCGAAGAACGGTGGATGCTGGATGTACGTCGAATCGTCCTGCCAGACATACGTCGCCGCTTGCGGCACTTCAATCGCCTGCCATTGCTCGTCGCCGGCAAACACTTCGGCGTATTCCTTGTGGAACATCGCGGTGTTGACCTGGTTCACCGCGTCGGCAATCTCTTTGGTGCTTGGCCAGATGTCCCGCAGATAAACCAGATTGCCCTCTTTGTCGGTACCCAAAGGCTCGCTGCTGATGTCGATTCGCACCGTCCCGGCCAACGCATAAGCGACGACCAGCGGGGGGGAGGCCAGCCAGTTGGTTTTCACCAGGGGATGCACGCGACCTTCGAAGTTGCGGTTGCCCGACAGCACCGAGGCGACGGTCAGGTCGGCGGCTTGTATGGCTTTTTCGATCGGCTCCGCCAATGGCCCGGAGTTGCCAATACACGTGGTGCAGCCGTAGCCGACCAGGGCAAAACCCAGTTCATCAAGGTATTGAGTCAGGCCGGCAGCCTTGTAGTAGTCGGTGACCACTTTTGAGCCTGGGGCCAGCGAACTCTTGACCCACGGTTTGCGCTTGAGGCCTTTCTCCACGGCTTTCTTCGCCACCAGGCCGGCGGCCATCATCACGCTCGGGTTGGAGGTGTTGGTGCAGGAGGTGATCGCGGCAATCACCACCGCGCCGTTTTTCAATCGATAGGTCTGACCGTCGTATTCGTAGTCGGCTTCACCGGCCAGATCGGCATTGCCCACCGCGACGCCACCGCCGCCTTCACTTTCCAGACGACCGATTTCCTTGCTGGTGGGTTTGAATTGCAGGTCGACGAAGTCACTGAACGCTTGCGCGACATTCGGCAGCGATACCCGGTCCTGTGGGCGTTTTGGCCCGGCAAGGCTGGCTTCGACGCTGCCCATGTCCAGCGCCAGGCTGTCGGTGAACGCCGGTTCCTGGCCCGGCAGACGCCACAGCCCCTGGATTTTGCTGTAGGCCTCGACCAGTTTCACGGTTGCGCTGGGGCGACCGGATAAACGCAGGTACTCCAGGGTGATGTCGTCCACCGGGAAGAAGCCGCAGGTGGCGCCGTATTCCGGGGCCATGTTGGCGATGGTCGCGCGGTCGGCCAGCGGCAGGTCGGCGAGGCCGTCACCGTAGAACTCGACGAATTTGCCGACCACGCCTTTCTTGCGCAGCATCTGAGTGACAGTCAGCACGAGGTCGGTGGCGGTGATGCCTTCCTTGAGCTTGCCGGTGAGTTTGAAGCCGATCACTTCCGGGATCAGCATCGACACCGGTTGGCCGAGCATCGCCGCTTCCGCTTCGATCCCGCCGACGCCCCAGCCGAGCACGCCGAGGCCGTTGATCATGGTGGTGTGGGAGTCGGTGCCGACCAGGGTGTCCGGGAAGGCATAGGTGCGCCCGTCCTCGTCCTTGGTCCAGACCGTGCGCCCCAGGTATTCCAGATTCACCTGGTGACAGATGCCGGTGCCCGGCGGCACCACGCTGAAATTGTCGAAGGCGCTTTGGCCCCAGCGCAGGAACGCATAACGTTCACCGTTGCGCTGCATTTCGATGTCGACGTTCTGTTCGAAGGCGCTGGCGCTGGCGAACTTGTCGACCATCACCGAGTGGTCGATCACCAGATCCACGGGGGAGAGCGGATTGATCCGCTGCGGGTCGCCACCGGCCTTCGCCATCGCGGCACGCATGGCGGCCAGGTCGACCACGGCGGGAACGCCGGTAAAGTCCTGCATTAATACCCGCGCGGGACGGTATTGAATTTCACGGTCGGAGCGACGTTCCTTGAGCCAGGCGGCAATCGCTCTGAGGTCGGCGCCGGTGACGGTTTTTTCATCTTCCCAGCGCAGCAGGTTTTCCAGCAGCACTTTCAACGACATTGGCAGCTTGTCCAGATCGCCCAAGCTCTTGGCGGCATCCGGCAAGCTGAAATAGTGATAGGTCTTGTCGTCAACTTGTAAGGTTTTAAGGGTTTTCAGGCTATCGAGGGACGGCATTGAAATAACTCCTTTGAGTCCGCACGGCTACGGACTGAGGGAACGAACAGAGGTTTAAACCTAGTCCTGTTTGGTGCTTAAGGCTAATAACTGGACTCTATGGCCAAGTCCAAGGTTCCGAACTCGGCTATCATGCGCCCGTTTTCGTGACAGGCTTTGCTTCAACGCAAGTCTGGGCATCGCGCAGTGGTTGAATTTCTCGCCATCTGCCCAGGAGTAAGAATGAACACCCTCTTTATGCATTGCCGGCCGGGCTTCGAAAGCGAAGTCTGTTCCGAGATTTCCGAACACGCCGCGCGGCTGAACGTGGCCGGTTATGCCAAGGCCAAGCCCGCCAGCGCCTGCGCCGAATTCATCTGCACCGAAGAAGACGGCGCCGAGCGCCTGATGCGTGGCCAGCGTTTCGCCGATCTGATCTTCCCGCGGCAGTGGGCTCGCGGGATCTTCATCGATCTGCCGGAAACCGACCGCATCAGCGTGATCCTCGCGCACATGGCGGACTTCCCGCTGTGCGGCAGCCTGTGGCTGGAAATGGTCGACACCAACGATGGCAAGGAACTGTCGAACTTCTGCAAGAAGTTCGAAGGCCACCTGCGCAAAGCGCTGATGGCGGCCGGCAAACTGGTGGAAGACGCCCACAAGCCGCGTCTGCTGCTGACTTTCAAAAGTGGCCGCGAAGTGTTCATGGGGCTGGCCGAGTCGAACAACTCGGCGATGTGGCCGATGGGCATTCCGCGGCTGAAGTTCCCGCGTGAAGCGCCGAGCCGTTCGACGCTGAAGCTGGAAGAGGCGTGGCACCATTTCATCCCTCGCGATCAGTGGGACGAGCGTCTGCACAGTGACATGACTGGCGTCGACCTTGGCGCTGCTCCCGGCGGCTGGACCTGGCAACTGGTCAACCGCGGCATGCTGGTGACTGCAATCGACAACGGTCCGATGGCCGAAAGCCTGATGGACACCGGTCTGGTGCAACACTTGATGGCCGACGGTTTCACCTTCAAGCCCAAGCAACCGGTGGACTGGATGGTCTGCGACATCGTCGAGAAACCGGCACGCAACGCCGCGATGCTGGAAGAATGGATTGGCGAGGGGCATTGCCGCGAAGCGGTGGTCAACCTCAAGCTGCCGATGAAACAGCGTTACGCCGAAGTGAAGCGCTTGCTGGAACGCATCGCCGACGGGTTCAAGGAACGCGGCATTCGGGTCGAGATCGGCTGCAAGCAGCTGTACCACGACCGTGAAGAAGTGACCTGCCATTTGCGCCGGATCGACGTAAAGAAACCCAAGTCCCGCTGATCTTGCACATTGATCGTTCCCACGCTCCGCGTGGGAATGCCGCCGGGGACGCTCCGCGTTCCGCCTTTGGATGTGACGCAGAGCGTCACGGGATGCATTCCCACGCGGAGCGTGGGAACGATCAGCTGCCAGTGACTAGACCCCCGGCAATGCGCGACAATGCCGGCAAGTTTCAGGAGTGAATCATGAGTGAAATGATTGATACGCCGGTTGACGGCACCCTCGACGCCACCGGCCTCAACTGCCCGGAACCGGTGATGATGCTGCACCAGCACATCCGTGACCTGGTGCCCGGCGGCCTGCTCAAGGTGATCGCCACCGACCCGTCGACCCGTCGCGACATTCCCAAGTTCTGTGTGTTTCTCGACCACGAACTGGTGGCGCAGCACGAAGAGGCAGGCACCTACCTCTACTGGATCCGCAAGAAACTCGCTTAACCCGCCGAATGGCTGATGCGGATCCGCTTGCGTGCACTGCGCGTCAGGCGGATCGACAGCATCAGGGCCGCGCAACTCAAGCCGACGATCAAACCCTGCCACAGCCCGCTCGGGCCGCTCGGCGCGCCGAACCAATCGGTCAGGCCCAGCGCGTAACCCACCGGCAAGCCAATCCCCCAGTAAGCGAACAGCGTCAGGATCATCGTCACCCGAGTATCCTGATAGCCGCGCAACGCGCCGGCAGCCGTCACCTGGATCGCATCGGAAAACTGGAACAGCGCCGAATACACAATCAGCATTGCCGCGACATGAATCACCGTCGGATCAGACGTGTAGATCGTTGCGATGTGTTCACGCAGCAACAGCATCATGCTCGCGGAAATGCACGCATAGGCCAGCGCCGTGCCCATGCCGACACCGGCAGCGAAACGGGCTTCACGCGGTTCCTGACGGCCGAGCGCCTGGCCAACGCGCACGGTCACGGCCATGCCGAGGGAGTAGGGAATCATGAACACCAGCGAGCTGAAGTTCAGCGCGATCTGATGCCCGGCCACCACCGTTGCGCCGAGGCTGCCGATCAGCAGCGCAATCACCGCGAAGATGCTCGACTCGGCGAACACCGCGATGCCGATCGGCAGGCCGATGCCCAGCAGGCGTTTGATCACCGACCATTGCGGCCAGTCGAAACGGCTGAACATCTCACTCGACTGATACGCCGGCGCCCAGCGCTCCCACCCGGCCATGCCCAGGGCCATCACCCACATCACGATCGCCGTGGCCCAGCCGCAACCGACACCGCCCATGGCCGGCACACCGAAGTGGCCATAGATGAAGACGTAGTTCAGCGGAATGTTCAGCGCCAGCCCGCACAGACCCAGCACCATGGCCGGACGCGTGCGCCCCAGGCCATCACTGAAACAGCGCAGCACATGGTAGAACGCGACGGCGGGCAAACCGCTGGCGATGCCATGCAGGTATTGCATGCACGGGCCGATCAATTCGGGATCGACCTTCATGATGTGCAAAATCGGTTCGGCGCTAAACAACATGCCGGTCGCCATCAACCCCACCACCAGCGCCAGCCACAGTGCCTGGCGCACGATCGGGCCGATCTCGCTGTGGGTGCCGGCACCGAAACGCTGGGCGACTTTCGGGGTAGTAGCCAGCAGCGTGCCGGTCATCAACAGAAACACCGGCACCCAGATCGAGTTGCCCAGCGCCACCGCCGCCAGATCCCGCGGCCCGACCCGGCCCGCCATCACCGCATCGACGAAGCCCATGGCGGTGGTCGCCAGTTGCGCGATCATGATCGGCAGGGCCAGGCCGAGCAGGTTTTTCAGCTCCAGGCGAACCCGGGCCGGGCGGGTGAGGGAAGTAGCGGCGGGGCGGTCAGTCACGGAATTCAAGGGCGAAACGTCCAAAGATGTTGATGCGCAAGGCGGCGCATTCTACGCCCTGACGCACTGGTCAGGAAAAGTCCTGTGTTGCGGATTTGTAATCGGATTTTGATTCCCTATGGCGCCGCAGACCCTGTAGCAGCTGGCGAAGCCTGCGTTCGGCTGCGCAGCAGTCGTAAACCCTGTGCTCGCGATTTACCTGATACACCGCGCGGCCTGATTTCACGACTGCTGCGCAGCCGAACGCAGGCTTCGCCAGCTGCTACAGGAGCTGTGCAATGCTTGCTGGCTCACACTGGCCATCTCCGCCTACACTGCCGATCCGCCAAAGGAGCCTGCCATGCTGATTGTTGCCGACGAAAATATCCCGCTGCTCGATGCCTTCTTCGAAGGTTTCGGTGAAATCCGCCGGGTGCCGGGACGTTCCATTGACCGCGCCACCGTCGAACAGGCTGATGTGCTGCTGGTGCGTTCGGTGACCAACGTTAACCGCGCGTTGCTCGAAGGCAGCAAGGTACGCTTTGTCGGCACTTGCACCATCGGCACGGATCACCTGGATCTGGATTACTTTCAGCGGGCCGGCATCACCTGGTCCAGCGCACCCGGCTGCAACGCCCGGGGCGTGGTCGACTACGTGCTCGGCAGTCTGCTGACCCTGGCCGAAATCGAAGGCGCCGACCTGACTCAACGCACCTACGGCGTCGTCGGTGCCGGTGAAGTGGGGGGGCGGTTGGTCAAGGTTCTGCAAGGTCTGGGCTGGAATGTACTGGTCTGCGATCCGCCAAGACAAGCCGCTGAAGGTGGCGATTATGTCAGCCTTGAACAGATCATCGAGCAGTGCGATGTCATAAGCCTGCACACGCCGTTGAAGAAACATGGTGCCCAGTTGACCTGGCATCTGTTCGATAAAAACCGTTTGAGCCAGCTCAAACCCGGTACCTGGCTGATCAACGCCAGTCGTGGCCCGGTGGTGGACAATGCCGCGCTGCGCCAGGTGCTGCTGCAACGCGAAGACCTGCAAGCGGTGCTGGATGTCTGGGAAGGTGAGCCTGAGGTCGATGTGGCACTGGCCGAACTCTGTGTGCTGGCGACGCCGCACATTGCCGGTTACAGCCTCGACGGCAGACAGCGTGGGACCGAGCAGATCTACCAGGCGTATTGCGATTTTCTCGGGCAACCGGCCCAGATCAGCTTGACCGATTTGCTGCCCGCACCCTGGTTGTCGCAAGTGACCTTGAACGCTAACAGCGATCCGGCCTGGTCGCTGGCCATGTTGTGCCGTGGCGTGTACGACCCGCGCCGCGACGATGCGGATTTCCGTCGCAGCCTTGTAGGCAATGTGAACGAACAGCGTGCGGCGTTCGATTTACTGCGTAAGCATTATCCGCTGCGGCGTGAGATTGATGGTTTGTCGGTGCGGATCGATGGGGATTCGCCGGCATTGCAGAAGATCGTGGTGGCGTTGGGTGCGCACATTATTCCGTAATTAGCGCTGGCCCTATCGCGGGCAAGCCTTGCTCCTACGGGGGGGGCGTCGTTCACGATATGGCGAGCGACATAAAACCTGTAGGAGCAAGGCTTGCCCGCGAAGGCCGCACCGCAAATCCCGGATCAGCACCCATAAAAAACCCGGCCATCAGAGGCCGGGTCAAGAAGACGGTGGCTATATCACTTTTGTTCGGCAGGCTTGACCAATCGCTTTTCCAGTTCGCTGCAGGCTTTCTGGATCATGTCTTCAGTGATCGGTACTTCGCGCCCATCCTTATCGATAATCGAGCAACCCAGAGACTGGTCTGGCTGTGTGCGGATCACTTCAATCTTGTCTTCGCTGCTGTTTTGCAAGGACATTGCCTGTCTCCTCATCAGGTTGTGTGCTTACTGTAGAACCGCCAGGTGACCGGGCTGTGACAACTCCCTGCGATCTTTCCAAGGGCGGTCGCATCAGTCCACCAGAAATACGGCGGTGTTGCCACCCGGACTTTAGACCAATACCGTCTAGGACCTAGTCTTTGCGGTCATATTTAACCTGACTCATTATGATTAACAGCGTTCAAGCGCATCGACCGGTGTAGGCTTGAACGCGTCAAACCCTACTGGTTGCGCCATCGAATGATCCCCATCCTCTCATCCCGTCAACGGCGCGCCATGCGCCTGGCCCTGCGTTTCATCGCGCCTTATCGCTGGCCGGCCGTCGGTGCCTTGCTCGCATTGATCGTCACGGCGGGAATTACCTTGTCCATGGGGCAGGGCATTCGCCTGCTGGTGGATCAGGGTTTCATGACCCAGTCGCCGCATTTGCTCAACCAGTCCATCGGCCTGTTCATGTTACTGGTGGTCGGGCTGGCGATTGGCACCTTCGTGCGTTTTTACCTGGTCTCATGGATCGGCGAACGCGTTGTCGCGGACATCCGTCGTCAGGTGTTCAACCATCTGATCTACCTGCACCCAGGATTCTACGAAGACAACCGCAGCTCCGAGATCCAGTCGCGGTTGACCGCTGACACCACGCTGCTGCAATCGGTGATCGGCTCTTCACTGTCGCTGTTTTTGCGCAATCTGTTGATGGTGATCGGCGGGATCGTCCTGCTGTTTATCACCAACCCCAAGCTCACCAGCATCGTGGTGGTCGCGTTGCCGTTGGTGATCGCGCCGATCCTGATCTTCGGCCGTCGGGTGCGTAGCCTGTCGCGCCTGAGCCAGGACCGGATTGCCGATATCGGCAGCTATGTATCCGAAACCCTGGGTCAGATCAAAACCGTGCAGGCCTACAACCATCAGGTCCAGGACGAGCAGCGCTTTGCCGCAACGGTGGAGGAGGCCTTCAACACCGCTCGCAAGCGGATCTTCCAGCGGGCCTGGCTGATTACCCTGGTGATCGTGCTGGTGCTTGGCGCGGTCGGGGTGATGCTCTGGGTCGGCGGAATGGATGTCATCGCCGGGCGGATTTCCGCGGGCGAACTGGCAGCGTTTGTGTTTTACAGCCTGATTGTCGGCAGCGCATTCGGCACGTTGAGCGAAGTGATCGGTGAGCTGCAGCGTGCTGCCGGCGCCGCCGAGCGGATAGCCGAGTTGCTGCGCTCGGAAAACATTATCCAGTCACCGACTACTGGCCTGGTGACCTTGCCTGAACGGGTGAAGGGTGACCTGGTGCTGCAAGACGTGCGCTTTTCCTACCCGTCGCGTCGCGAAAGCTATGCGGTCGATGGTTTGAATCTGACCATCAATGCTGGCGAAACAGTCGCATTGGTAGGCCCCTCCGGTGCCGGCAAATCGACGGTTTATGACTTGCTGCTACGCTTTTACGATCCGGCCGAAGGACTCATCCTGCTCGATGGCGTGCCGCTGACTCAACTCGATCCGTTGGACCTGCGCCGCTGCTTCGCCCTGGTCTCGCAATCCCCGGCGCTGTTCTTTGGCAGCATCGAAGAGAACATCCGCTACGGCAACCCGACGGCAACCCTGGCTCAGGTTCAGGAAGCGGCGAAAATCGCTTACGCCCACGACTTCATCGTACAGATGCCCAACGGCTACCAGACCCACCTGGGCGACGCTGGCCTCGGTTTGTCCGGTGGTCAACGCCAACGCCTGGCCATCGCCCGGGCGCTGCTGGTGGACGCGCCGATTCTGCTGCTGGACGAAGCCACCAGCGCCCTTGACGCCCAGAGCGAACACCTGATCCAGCAAGCCCTGCCGAGCCTGATGAAAAACCGCACCACGCTGGTCATCGCCCACCGGCTGGCCACGGTGAAAAACGCTGACCGGATCGCGGTGATGGACCAAGGGAAACTGGTGGCGGTGGGGACGCATCAGGAATTGATTGCGAGCAACGCGCTGTATGCGCGGTTGGCGGCGTTGCAGTTCAGTGATGGCAAGGCTGAACTCGACATACACCCGTAGGCACTGCCGCGCCCCTTTTTGGACGATGCACTAACACCTGTAGGAGCACGGCTTGCCGGCGATGGCGTTTTTGAGATCGCCATCGCGAGCAAGCTCGGCTCCTACAGACGTGGTTCATTGATCGTCAAAGTAGCGCTCATGCCAATCCACCAGCGGTTGCGGTGAGTTGAGCTTCTGGCCGTAGATCACCGAATACGACAACACGTTTTGCACGTACTGGCGGGTTTCGTCGAACGGAATGCTTTCCACCCACACGTCGAAGCTCAGGTGGTCCGCACCGCGCAGCCACTGACGCACGCGGCCGGGGCCGGCGTTGTAGGCGGCAGAGGCGAGGACGCGGTTGCCGTTGAACTGGCTGTGGACCTGGCTCAGGTAAGCGGCGCCGAGCTGGATGTTCTTGTCCGGGTCGAACACTTGCTGCGGCGAGGCCAGTGGAATGCTGAACTTGCGCGCAGTTTCCTTGGCGGTGCCGGGCATCAGTTGCATCAGGCCGCTGGCGCCGACGCCGGAACGGGCGTCGGCCATGAAAGCACTTTCCTGGCGGGTGATGGCAAACACCCAGCTCGAATGCAGTCCACGGACCTTGGCTTCACGGACCAGGGTTTCGCGGTGGGCCATCGGGAAGCGAATATCCAGGTCGTCCCAGTACTTCGCCTGACTGATGGTACGGATCGCCGGGAAATACCATTTCAAGTCGTAGGCCAGTTTCGCTTGGGCGACCATTTCGTCGCGGCTGAAGTGGCGGCTGACGTGGTACCACTCGCGCCGACCATCGACGATCTGTCCGCGAGCATGAAACTCAAGCGCACGACGCACGCCTGGGGTATTGCGGACCTTGTTGATCAGCGCCTGGCTGAGCACCAGCGGTTTGTTGTTCAGCGAGTAGGGCAACTGCGAGCGATCCGCCGCGAGGAAACCGTAAAAATCACGCTCGCGGGCGAGGCCCTTATACAGCGTCTGCGCTTCCGGGTTCTGCGGCTGCGCCAGTTCCAGGCTGCGGGCCTGCCAGTAGCGCCAGCGGTTGGTGGTCGCCAGATCCTGCGGCAAACGGCGAGTCAACTGATAGGCATCGTCCCAGCGGGCCAGGCGCAGCAGCAGACGCATACGCCATTCGGAAACCGTGTTGTCACGCAGTTCCGGGTCGTACTTGGTCATCACGTCCAGCGCGCGGCTGTCGAAGCGTTTGGCGAGAGTCAGCCCGATTTCCCGGGCGATCGCGACTTTTTCGTCACGGGAGAAGTGCATGCTGCTGGCATAACCGTCGAGCAGGGCCATGGCCTTGTCCGGATCTTGCTTGGCCAAGCGGCGCAGGCCGAGGCTGACGATGTCAGACATCGGTTCATCGGCCGGGGTGAAGCGTGAAGGCTGGTTGAGCAGTTCGGGTTTCTGCGCCACATCGATCAGCAAACGACCGCGAGGGGCGAGGGTGGTCAGGCCGTTGACCAGGCTGTTGGCCAGCGGATAGTTGCGTGCCTGGGCGGCAAGCTTGGTGCGCTCCCAGCGTTTCTGCTCGGTCAACTGGCCTTCGGCAGCCCATTGACCGAACAGCGCATCGCACGCGGCGGGTTGGGATTTGCCGGTCAGCCAGAGTTTATTGGCGTTGGCGTAACCTTCGGCTTTCTGGTTATGCCCGATCTGATACTGCGCGTTCAGGCAGTCCAGTTCGGTGAAATTGAGCTTGGGGTCGTAGTACTTGACGAAGGTCGCCCAGTCGCCGCGTTCGGCCAGCCAGCGCAGCCAGCGCAACTTCATCCAGTTGGCCTGGGGCAGGTCACCGTGCTCGGCGAGGAATTTCTCGATTTCGGCATTGCTCGCGGTTTTAAGGCGAGCGGTCAGTTCGTCATACGCCAGGTACGGCTCCAGCGGGTAATCGCTGAGGGCCTGGCTGTAACGGAAATAAGGACCGGTATCCCCCTTGGCGAGGGCACGCTTGGCTTCATCGTAATACTGGCGTTGGGTGGACAGGTCCACCGCCTGGGCGGTTTGAACGGCAGTGGCAGAAAGAAGAAAACAGGATAAGAGACTGAAAAGGCGGCTGCGCATGAGACGTCCGGGCAGAGAAATCATGACAAGTGCGGGCATGGCCTGCACTGAATTGTCTGTAGCTTAGCCTTTTGCCAGCAGCAGGCGAAAGCTTTGCCGGCCTGTCAGCATCAGTTCGCAACATTTGTCATGCAGAGTGTCGCGAAGGTGAAATTGCCGGCCTTCTGAAGCCTCAAGTCAGGTAGAATGCGCGCCCGGTTTTTGGAGAAGCTCATGACCCTGCTCAAATTCAGCGATGTGTCCCTTGCTTTCGGCGCTATGCCGTTGTTGGACAAGGTGTCCTGGCAGATCGCCCGTGGTGAGCGGGTGTGCATCATCGGCCGCAATGGCACTGGCAAGTCCAGCATGATGAAGCTCGTCAAGGGCGACCAGAAGCCTGATGACGGCTCCGTTTGGCGCGCACCCGGCCTCAAGATTGGCGAATTGCCGCAAGAATTGCCGGTAGCCGACGAGCGGACCGTGTTCGACGTGGTGGCCGAAGGCCTGGACGGTGTCGGCGAGCTGCTCGCGCAGTATCACCACCTCAGCCAGAACATCGTCACCGACGCCGACCTGGACAAACTGATGCACGTCCAGCACGACCTCGAAGCCCGTGACGGCTGGCGTTTGCAGCAATTGGTCGACAGCACCTTGAGCCGTCTGCAGTTGCCGGCCGACAAGACCCTCGCCGAGTTGTCCGGCGGCTGGCGTCGTCGCGTCCTGCTGGCTCAGGCTCTGGTTTCCGAACCCGATCTGCTGCTGCTCGACGAACCGACCAACCACCTGGACATCGGTGCAATTGCCTGGCTCGAAGAAGCGCTGAAGGATTTCCAGGGCGCCGTGCTGTTCATCACGCACGACCGTTCATTCCTGCAGAACCTCGCGACCCGCATTCTCGAACTGGACCGCGGTGGCCTGATCGACTGGAACGGCGACTACGCCAGCTTCCTCGTGCACAAAGAAGCGTCGCTGGCGGCTGAAGAAACCGCCAACGCGCTGTTCGACAAGAAACTGGCCCAGGAAGAAGTCTGGATCCGTCAGGGCATCAAGGCCCGTCGCACCCGTAACGAAGGCCGCGTCCGCGCATTGAAAGCCTTGCGCGTCGAGCGTAGCGAGCGTCGTGAGCGCACCGGCAAGGCCAACATTCAACTGGATACCGCCGACAAGTCCGGCAAACAGGTTATGGTCCTCGATAACGTGAGCTTTGCTCACCCGGGCGGCCCGTTCCTGATCAAGGATTTCTCGATGGTCCTGACGCGCGGCGACCGTATCGGTCTGCTCGGCGCCAACGGTACCGGCAAGACCACACTGCTCAAGCTGATGCTCAGCGGTCTGCAACCAACCAGCGGCACAGTGGAAGAGGGGACGCGCATCGACGTGGCCTACTTCGACCAGTTGCGCCATCAACTGGACCTGGAAAAGACCGTAATCGACAACGTTGCGGAAGGTCGCGACTTCATCGATATCGATGGTCAGAGCCGTCACGTGCTGAGCTACCTCGGCGACTTCCTGTTCAGCCCGCAGCGTGCCCGCACGCCGGTGAAGGCGCTGTCCGGTGGTGAGCGTGCCCGTCTGTTGTTGGCGAAACTGTTCAGCAAACCGGCGAACCTGCTGGTCCTCGATGAGCCGACCAACGACCTCGACGTCGAAACCCTCGAGTTGCTGGAAGAGGTCTTGCTGACCTTTAACGGCACCGTGCTGATGGTCAGCCACGACCGGGCATTCCTCGACAACGTGGTCACCAGCACCCTGGTCTTCGAAGGTGAAGGCAAGGTTCGCGAATACGTCGGTGGTTATCAGGACTGGCTGCGTCAGGGCGGCTCGCCGCGCCTGCTGGGCGTGACCGAGAGCAAGTCCGGCAAGGCCGACCTGACCTCCGCGGTCGTGACAGCCGAAGCTGCGCCAGTCGCTGCTGTCGTCGAAGCGCCGGTGGCGAAGAAGAAGCTCAGCTACAAGTTGCAGCGTGAGTTGGAGATGTTGCCGGGCCAGATCGAAACCATGGAACAGCAGATCGCTACCGTTGAGGCGCAAATGGCCGATGCCGGTTTCTATCAGCGTCCTGCTGCCGAGACCGCTGCAGTGATCGCTCAGTTGGAGCAGTTGCAAGCAGAGCACGACATAATGGTCGAGCGCTGGGCCGAGCTGGATGCCTGATTAATCCTGCTATAAAAAAAGCCCGGCGTTCAGTGATGAGCGCCGGGCTTTTCGCAGGAGCTGTGGTTTAGCTTTTGATCAGGCGCACCGCGAGCACATCACAGGGTGCACCATGCAGCACGTCATTGGCAGTCGAACCCAGCAGCAATGCCAGGCCGTGTCGGCCATGACTGCCCACCACGATCAGGTCGCAGGTTTGTTCCTTGGCCAGGTGGTGGATCTCCTGGCGTGGCTGGCCGTAGGTCAGGTGGCTGTATTCCTTGGAGAGTTCCGGATACTTCACGATCAGCCGGTCGAGGCGTTCCTTGGCCTGATCGAACTGCTGTTGTTGCAGTTGTGACAGGTCCATGGGGACGTCGCCGCCAAAGGCCATGGCCATTGGCTCGACAATGTGCACCAGGGACAATTTCGCCCCGTTGCTCACCGACAGTTCGCGAGCGCGGTGGATTACAGGATCGCACTCTTCGGTTAGATCTACAGCGACCAGAATGTGGTTGTAGGGCATGAGGTGCTCCTCCTGAGGGTTGCAATATTGGTAAGTATGGCTGGTTTCAAGCGCATTGTTTTCAAAGTGACCCAATGCGCCCATCAAGAATCGGGAGTACAGATATGACGGTCTGGATAGTGGTGTCAATCCTGTTGGTGGTACTGAGTCCGCTGGCATGGTTGCGGCCGTCGCGCCACCAGAGCGGCCGCATGGCCCTGCGCATGGAGGCGCGACGCATCGGATTGGCGATGCAACTGGCGCCTCAGGACTGGCCGCACTGGCTGAGCAAGGAGCCGCCGAGCCCTTGCGCCCAATACCATCGACCGCGGCGGGGCAATCGGCCGGCGTGTTGGAGTTATTGGCAAAAAGCGCCGGGTGTATGGGTCAACCAGTGGCAGGAGGTTTGCGAGGAACCGGCGTTGCTGATTCATTTCGAAAAGTTGCCAGACAACGTTTACAAGGTCGAAGCAGACAAGCAGATGATCACGTTGTATTGGGGCGAGAAGGGCGAATCGACGGTTTTGCAGGATATTGATGCGGTGCTGAAGGCGCTGGCATAAATCGCGGAAATTTCGCGCCGCAATGGCGCGAAACGTCTGGCAGACAGGCAATAAAAAGCCCGACATCATCACCGGGCTGGAGTTGGCCAGGCAGGCCGGTAATTCGGTGTGGCGCTGATATTACGCTGGGCATTCGCCAAAAGCGTTCATGTTTTTTCCTCAAGGTCCCGCCAGCGTAGCTTGTTAAACAAAGGCTGCAGCGAATTAGGGCGACTTTTCTAACTATTGATCCTATGAATGGACTTACATGCAGCCGCGTGTTGCAGGGCTTCGCGGTACGGAAATGACCGGAAAGTCGCATTTCAACCCGTATTTTGGGCGATTGACAATTGTCGGAAATTCCGTGAAGGTGACGTACCCAAATCAAACGGGCGTATGAATTGAGCGTTTGTATTACAGACCGCTCCTACAGAATCCCGACTATCGCGTTGGCGGGTGTGCCGGGTGGATAGGCGTAGCATGGACGTTAAACGTCCTTGCCGAGCCATTCGCCTGCGTCCGACGTGTACTGTTCAGCTTCCATATCGTGGAGATCAGTTGATGATTTACGAAGGTAAAGCCATCACGGTTAAGGCTCTTGAAAGTGGCATCGTCGAATTGAAATTCGACCTCAAGGGTGAGTCCGTCAACAAGTTCAACCGTCTAACCCTGAACGAACTGCGTCAGGCCGTAGACACCATCAAGGCAGATGCTTCGATCAAGGGTGTGATCGTCAGCAGTGGCAAGGACGTGTTCATCGTCGGCGCCGACATCACCGAGTTTGTCGAAAACTTCAAGCTGCCAGATGCAGAGCTTGTTGCTGGCAACCTGGAAGCCAACAAGATTTTCAGCGATTTCGAAGACCTCAACGTCCCGACTGTCGCCGCGATCAACGGCATCGCCCTGGGTGGCGGTCTGGAAATGTGCCTGGCGGCGGACTACCGCGTCATGTCCACCAAGGCCAAGATCGGTCTGCCGGAAGTCAAGCTGGGCATCTACCCGGGCTTCGGCGGTACCGTGCGCCTGCCGCGCATCATCGGTGCCGACAACGCCATCGAATGGATTGCCGCCGGCAAGGAAAACCGTCCTGAAGACGCGCTGAAAGTCGGCGCAGTCGACGCAGTGGTTGCTCCCGAGAAGCTGCAGGAAGCTGCTCTGGAGCTGATCAAGCGCGCCATCTCCGGCGAGTTCGACTACAAGGCCAAGCGTCAGCCGAAGCTTGAAAAGCTCAAGCTCAACGCCATCGAGCAAATGATGTCGTTCGAAACCGCCAAGGGTTTCGTGGCCGGTCAAGCGGGCCCGAACTACCCGGCACCGGTCGAAGCGATCAAAACTATCCAGAAAGCCGCGAACTTCGGTCGCGACAAGGCGCTGGAAGTCGAAGCCAACGGTTTCGTCAAACTGGCCAAGACCTCTGCCGCGCAGAGCTTGATCGGTCTGTTCCTGAACGATCAGGAACTGAAGAAAAAGGCCAAGGCCTACGACGAAATCGCCAAAGAAGTGAAGCAGGCTGCCGTTTTGGGCGCCGGCATCATGGGTGGCGGTATCGCTTATCAGTCGGCCTCCAAAGGGACGCCGATCCTGATGAAGGACATCAACGAGCACGGCATCGAGCAAGGTCTGGCTGAAGCTGCCAAATTGCTGGTGGGCCGCGTTGATAAAGGTCGCATGACCCCGGCGAAAATGGCCGAAGTACTCAACGGCATTCGCCCGACCCTGTCCTACGGTGATTTCGGTCACGTCGACCTGGTCGTTGAAGCGGTCGTCGAGAACCCTAAGGTCAAGCAAGCCGTTCTGGCTGAAGTCGAAGGTAAGGTCAAAGAGGACACCATCCTCGCGTCCAACACCTCGACCATTTCCATCACCTTGCTGGCCAAAGCCCTCAAGCGTCCGGAAAACTTCGTCGGCATGCACTTCTTCAACCCGGTGCACATGATGCCGTTGGTAGAAGTGATCCGTGGCGAGAAGTCCAGCGAAGTGGCTGTCGCCACCACCGTTGCCTACGCCAAGAAAATGGGCAAGAACCCGATTGTCGTCAACGACTGTCCGGGCTTCCTGGTCAACCGCGTGCTGTTCCCGTACTTCGGCGGTTTCGCCAAGTTGGTCAGCGCCGGTGTGGACTTCGTCCGTATCGACAAGGTCATGGAAAAATTCGGCTGGCCAATGGGCCCGGCGTACCTGATGGACGTAGTCGGCATCGACACCGGCCACCACGGTCGCGACGTGATGGCTGAAGGCTTCCCGGACCGCATGAAAGACGACCGTCGTTCGGCCATCGACGTGCTGTACGAAGCCAAGCGCCTGGGCCAGAAGAACGGCAAGGGCTTCTACGCCTACGAGACCGACAAGCGCGGCAAGCAGAAGAAAGTCGCCGATCCGTCGGTACTGGAAGTGCTCAAGCCGATCGTCTTTGAACAGCTTGAAGTCACTGACGACGACATCATCAACTGGATGATGATCCCGCTGTGCCTGGAAACCGTGCGTTGCCTGGAAGACGGCATTGTCGAAACCGCTGCCGAAGCCGACATGGGTCTGGTCTACGGTATTGGTTTCCCTCCATTCCGTGGCGGTGCGCTGCGCTACATCGATTCGATCGGTGTTGCAGAGTTCGTTGCCCTGGCTGACCAGTACGCTGATTTGGGCGCGCTGTACCACCCGACCGCAAAACTGCGTGCAATGGCCAAAACCGGCCAGCGGTTCTTCGGTTAAGCGCCCCCAACTAGAGTGAGAGTGAATATATGAGCTTGAATCCTAGAGACGTCGTGATTGTCGACTTCGGTCGTACTCCGATGGGCCGCTCCAAGGGCGGCATGCACCGCAACACCCGCGCCGAAGACATGTCGGCGCACCTGATCAGTAAACTGCTGGAACGCAACGTCAAGGTTGATCCGAGCGAAGTCGAAGACGTGATCTGGGGCTGCGTAAACCAGACCCTGGAGCAGGGTTGGAACATCGCCCGCATGGCGTCCCTGATGACTCAGATCCCGCACACCGCTGCCGGCCAGACCGTCAGCCGTCTGTGTGGTTCGTCGATGAGCGCTCTGCACACTGCTGCGCAAGCGATCATGACCGGCAACGGTGACGTGTTCGTGGTTGGCGGCGTCGAGCATATGGGGCACGTGAGCATGATGCACGGTGTCGATCCGAACCCGCACATGTCCCTGTACGCGGCGAAAGCCTCGGGCATGATGGGTTTGACCGCTGAAATGCTGGGTAAAATGCACGGCATCAGTCGCGAACAACAGGACGCTTTCGGCGTGCGCTCCCACCAGCTCGCTCACAAGGCGACCCTGGAAGGCAAGTTCAAAGACGAAATCATCCCGATGCAGGGCTACGACGAGAACGGTTTCCTGAAACTGTTCGACTACGACGAAACCATTCGTCCGGAAACTACCCTGGAAAGCCTGGCGGCTCTGAAGCCAGCGTTCAACCCTAAGGGCGGCACCGTGACAGCCGGTACTTCGTCGCAAATCACCGATGGTGCTTCGTGCATGATCGTGATGTCGGCGCAGCGTGCACAGGACCTGGGCATTCAGCCTATGGCGGTGATTCGTTCGATGGCAGTGGCAGGTGTGGACCCGGCAATCATGGGCTATGGTCCAGTACCGGCCACACAAAAAGCACTGAAACGCGCGGGTCTTGGCATTAACGATATCGACTTCTTCGAGCTCAACGAAGCTTTCGCCGCACAGGCCCTGCCAGTGCTGAAAGATTTGAAAGTACTCGACAAGATGAACGAGAAGGTTAACCTGCACGGCGGTGCGATTGCCCTGGGTCACCCATTTGGTTGCTCCGGTGCGCGTATCTCCGGCACTCTGCTGAACGTGATGAAGCAAAATGGCGGCACCTTCGGGGTAGCTACCATGTGCATTGGTCTCGGCCAAGGCATCTCCACCGTCTTCGAACGCGTTTAAGCGTTTCGTTGAAGGAAGCCGGGGCCAAGTGCCCCGGTTTTTGTTTTTCTGAATTTATTTTTGTTTTTATTTTGAAAAGATTTGAGCGAGGGCCAAACCATGCCGATACAACCTGGGCTCTACCAACATTACAAAGGTCCGCAGTACCGCGTATTCAGTGTTGCGCGGCATTCGGAAACCGAAGAAGAAGTGGTCTTCTACCAAGCCCTGTATGGCGATTACGGCTTTTGGGTGCGTCCCTTGAGCATGTTCCTGGAGTCGGTCGAGGTTGACGGCGAACAGGTGCCACGCTTTGCTTTGGTGCAAGCCGAACCGAGCCTTTTTTCCAAGCCATAAGCTGAGTGCGCGCAATACCCTGCGCTTGACCTCACCTTGTAGCCACTATATATAGCGGTGCCGCGTCAGGCGCCAACCGCCTTTCACTTCTAGAATTCAGGAATTTTCTGATCCATGGGCAAATCGCTGGTCATTGTGGAATCCCCGGCTAAGGCCAAGACCATCAACAAGTATCTGGGTAACCAATACGTGGTGAAGTCGAGTATCGGCCATATCCGAGACCTGCCCACCAGCGGTTCGGCTAGCGCCAGCAAAGAGCCAGCCGCCAAGCGCGGCAAGGCCGCTGCGGGTGAAGGTCCGGTGCTCACGCCAAAAGAGAAGGCGCGCAAGCAGCTGGTCTCGCGCATGGGTGTCGATCCCGATCATGGCTGGAAAGCCAAGTACGAGATCCTCCCGGGCAAGGAAAAGGTCATCGAAGAGCTGCGCCGGCTCGCCAAAGATGCTGACACCATCTATCTCGCAACCGACTTGGATCGCGAGGGGGAAGCCATTGCCTGGCACCTGCGCGAAGCCATCGGTGGTGACGACAGCCGCTACAAGCGCGTGGTGTTCAACGAAATCACCAAGAAGGCGATTCAGGAAGCCTTCTCCAAGCCGGGCGAGCTGGACATCGATCGTGTAAACGCACAACAAGCGCGTCGTTTCCTCGACCGCGTGGTGGGTTACATGGTTTCGCCACTGCTGTGGGCCAAGGTCGCTCGTGGCCTGTCCGCCGGTCGTGTGCAATCGGTTGCCGTGAAGCTGGTCGTCGAGCGTGAGCGTGAAATCCGCGCGTTCAACCCGGAAGAGTACTGGGAAGTTCACGCCGACCTCGGCACCGCCAAGGGCGCAACCGTGCGCTTTGACGTAGCTCGCGAGAAAGGCGAAGCGTTCAAGCCGCTCAACGAAGCTCAGGCCATGGCCGCGCTGGAGAAGCTCAAGGCTTCCAGCTACAGCATCGTCAAGCGTGAAGACAAACCGACCAGCAGCAAGCCGTCGGCACCGTTCATCACCTCCACCCTGCAACAGGCCGCAAGTAACCGCCTGGGCTTCGGTGTGAAGAAAACCATGATGATGGCCCAGCGTCTGTACGAAGCCGGTTACATCACTTACATGCGAACCGACTCCACCAACCTCTCGGCCGATGCCGTGACGATGGCGCGTACTTATATTGAAGGTGAATTCGGCAAGAAATACCTGCCGGAAAACCCGAATGTCTACAGCAGCAAGGAAGGCGCACAAGAGGCTCACGAAGCGATTCGTCCGTCCGATGCCAATACCGAGCCAAGCAAGCTGTCGGGCATGGAGCGTGATGCTGAGCGGCTCTACGAGCTGATCTGGCGCCAGTTCCTCGCTTGCCAGATGCTGCCGGCCCAATACCTGTCGACCACGGTCACCGTCGGTGCCGGTGACTTCGAGTTGCGCGCCAAAGGCCGCATCCTGAAGTTCGACGGTTACACCCGCGTTATGCCGCAAATTGCCAAGCCTGGCGATGACGACGTGCTGCCGGATATGGCTCAGGGCGACGCGATGAAGCTGATCAAGCTTGATCCGACCCAGCACTTCACCAAGCCGCCGGCGCGTTACTCGGAAGCGAGCCTGGTTAAAGAAATGGAAAAACGCGGCATTGGTCGTCCTTCGACCTACGCGGCGATCATTTCGACCATCCAGGACCGCGGCTACGTAGCGCTGCACAACCGTCGTTTCTACTCGGAAAAGATGGGCGACATCGTTACCGAACGTCTGGCCGAGAGCTTCTCCAATCTCATGGACTACGGCTTCACCGCCGGCATGGAAGAGAACCTCGATGACGTGGCCCAGGGTGAACGCGACTGGAAGAACGTACTCGACGAGTTCTACGGCGACTTCAAGAAGAAACTCGAAGTAGCCGAAAGCGCCGAAGGTGGCATGCGCGCCAACCAGCCGGTGATGACTGACATTCCGTGCGTGTTGTGCGGTCGTCCGATGCAGATTCGTACCGCATCGACTGGCGTGTTCCTCGGTTGCTCGGGCTACAGCCTGCCGCCGAAAGAACGCTGCAAGGCCACCGTCAACCTGGTGCCGGGCGACGAAATCGCGGCGGACGACGAGGGTGAATCGGAATCGCTGGTGCTGCGTGGCAAGCACCGCTGCCCGATTTGCAGCACGGCGATGGACGCTTACCTGTTGGATGAGAAGCGCAAGCTGCACATCTGCGGTAACAACCCGGATTGCTCTGGCTACGAAATCGAAGAGGGCACTTATCGCATCAAAGGCTACGAAGGTCCGAGCCTGGAATGCGACAAGTGCGGCAGCGAGATGCAGCTCAAGACCGGCCGTTTCGGCAAGTTCTTCGGTTGCACCAATGCGACGTGCAAGAACACCCGCAAACTGCTGAAAAGCGGTGATGCAGCACCGCCGAAGATGGATCCGGTGAAGATGCCTGAGCTGAAATGCGAAAAGGTCAACGACACCTATATTCTGCGCGACGGTGCTTCCGGCCTGTTCCTGGCGGCCAGTCAATTCCCGAAAAACCGCGAGACGCGTGCTCCGCTGGTCATGGAAATCGTGCCGCACAAGGATGAGATCGATCCGAAGTACCACTTCCTCTGCGAAGCGCCGAAGAAAGATCCGGACGGCCTGCCTGCTGTGATCCGTTACAGCCGTAAAACCAAAGAGCAGTACGTACAGACTGAAGTCGAGGGTAAGCCGACTGGCTGGAAAGCGTACTACGACGGCGGCAAGTGGACGGTTGAAGACAAGCGCCCGGCGAAGACCGCCAAGGCTTAACAGGTGCTGTACTGAAAAGGCCGCATGACAACCCTCGGGTTTTCATGCGGCCTTTTTGTTTTGTGCTTGCGGGAAGCGGAGCTGATCCACGACACTGTCTGACCTGCGTGAAGCAATTATTTCGTTGTGGAGGCTGCCGTCATGGCCCACGAACTCTATACCCGTACCAACCAGAAGATTTACTTCGCCGGCCTGTCGCTGGAAGCGCTCGCCAGAGCCGAAGAGGGGCGGGCGATGAACTCCCTGGCGCTGATTCAAGCCGGGCGCGAGTCAGCCTTGTTTCACCTGTACGGTGCGTTGCTGGGGCTGTGCCATGAAATCGCCGGTTTCTATCGCTTGCCTCAGGCCAATGCGCCTCGGGCCGAGTTGCTGCTGACTCGCGAAGTGCTTGAAGCCATCGCGATTCCGGAAATGGCCGAGATGGTCGAGTTGGCCAATAATTCGGAAACCTGGCTGGCCAAACTGCTTGCGGCCCACGCTGCGCTGTTTCAGCCGCCACGGGCGCCGCACAAGCCTAAGGGTGACGTGACGCAGCCGCTGATCCTGGCCGTTAACCTGGATGAAGAAGCTCCACAAGAGCTGAGCCGGGAAGAGCTGGAGAGCTGGCGTCAGAACCTCAAGGGGCTGGCGATTCGGTTTCGC
Source organism: Pseudomonas sp. Irchel s3h14 (assembly GCF_900187425.1). Classification (GTDB taxonomy): domain Bacteria; phylum Pseudomonadota; class Gammaproteobacteria; order Pseudomonadales; family Pseudomonadaceae; genus Aquipseudomonas. The sequence goes on along the minus strand of NZ_FYDJ01000005.1, from coordinate 273,219 downwards.
GAAGGCCTGAACGAGTGCTGAAGGATTGAGCTGAATAATGGATGGCCCGGAGGGTTGTCCGTTCAGGGATGAGAACTGTCGGACCTTTCTCTTTGTAATGGCATCTGGTCAAGATCCCGAGCGAAGCCTGGCCGATGCCTATATAATCCCCGCCTTTCGTGGAGAACAGACCTTTATGCCAACGTCCTTTCTAGAAATTGTCGAGTTACCAGACGGCCGTATTGAGCTGCGCAGGGCTGAGGACGAGGGTTCTCTGGTTACTTTGGATTTCTCCGAGGATGCCAAAGCATTCCTGCAGGGCCAGCACGTGGAAGTCGCCAAGGCGATGTTGAGCGTCGGCGTTCAGATGGCCGGACGTTTGGTTGAAGGCGATTTCAATTCGGACGAGGGGTCTCGGGTTCTTCATTGATCCCGCCTGTCGGTTTTTTGCTGATATCGCTACAGGTTGGCTTCTCTATCCTTGGAGAAGCCCCGCGTTGTTCAACGCGCGCTTTGTTTGTCAGTTAACCCAATCGAATATTCAGGCTTTGTGCGTCCCCGATCCGGGCGGCGCTGATCAACTGTTGCCGTGAAGTTGTGCTCAATGGGTTGAGCCAGCTGACCACTGTGTGGCTGCGGCCCAGGCGCAAGGCCTCGCAGGTCAACTGCTGAGCGCTCTGAGTGCCGCGCGGTTGCAGCAGCAGGATGCGTTCGCGGTTAAGGCCGGCGTCCCGCAACCAGGCCTGGGTCAGGCTGGCGGGTGGAGCGATCAGCGTCAGCCAGCGCGCGTCCTGGTCCTGACTCAGTTCCCTGAGAATCGGCGCAAGAAGGTTCAGGCAGTTCCCGGCTGCACCACGCAGCGACAGCTCACTAAAGACTTCGGGCTCGGCGCTCCAGGGGGACTCGACCACGTCTTTCAGGATCGGCGCCAATGGCTGCACCATGAAAGCCTCGAACAACGGCAGTTGGGCTTGCTGTGATGTGTGTGGGAACTGCATAAAGCCTCCTTTAGCGGCGAATGACGCCGACACTCAAGCCTTCGATCACCAGTTCCTGATCTTTCAGGTTTACTTCGATAGGGGCGAATTCAGGGTTTTCGGCAATCAACCAGACCTTGCTGCCATCGCGCTTGAAGCGCTTGACGGTCACTTCGTCGCCGATCCGCGCTACTACGATCTGGCCGTTGCGGGCTTCGCGGGTGGTGTGCACTGCCAGCAGGTCACCGTCGAAAATACCCACATCCTTCATGCTCATGCCATGGACCCGCAGTAGATAGTCGGCGCGAGGATGGAAGAATGACGGGTTGATATTGCAGGACTCTTCGATGTGCTGCTGGGCGAGGATCGGAGCACCGGCAGCCACTCGGCCAATGATCGGCAGGGTGGATTCGTCGGCCTTGGCTTCGAAGCCGGGAATGCGAATGCCACGGGAAGCACCGGGCGTCATCTCGATCGCGCCCTTGCGGGCCAGCGCCTTGAGGTGTTCTTCCGCCGCATTGGGCGACTTGAAACCCAGTTCCTGAGCGATTTCCGCGCGGGTGGGCGGGTAGCCGTTGTCTTCGAGGCAGCGTTTGATGAAGGCCAGAATCTCTGCTTGGCGTGGCGTCAGCTTTAGCATATTGATCGCTCTGTCTTTTTATACAGTGACTGGGATTATATACAGTGAAACTGTCTTGGCAATGCCCCTTTTTTTGCCGGCCGCCAGACGGTCGATAAGCCTGCTGATTCACGCTTGCGAGTTGTATGGTTAAATAGATGACTGACCATTCCCAAAACGAACCGTCAGGCTTGACAAGGCCTGGGCTGAAACGTATGTTTCAAACAAGTGTTTGTCAGGCGGAGTAGCCATGGCCCAGTCGGAAACCGTTGAACGCATTCTTGATGCTGCCGAGCAATTGTTCGCGGAAAAAGGTTTTGCTGAAACCTCATTGCGTCTGATCACCAGCAAGGCTGGTGTCAATCTGGCGGCGGTGAACTATCACTTCGGTTCGAAGAAGGCGCTGATCCAGGCAGTTTTCTCGCGCTTTCTTGGGCCGTTCTGCTTAAGCCTTGATAAAGAGCTGGAGCGGCGTCAGGCCAAGCCGGAAAACAAACCGACGCTCGAAGAGCTGCTGGAAATCCTCGTCGAGCAAGCCCTGGTGGTGCAACCACGCAGCGGCAACGACCTGTCGATTTTCATGCGTTTGCTGGGTCTGGCTTTCAGTCAGAGCCAAGGGCACTTGCGACGTTATCTGGAAGACATGTACGGCAAGGTGTTCCGCCGCTACATGATGTTGGTCAACGAAGCTGCACCGCGTATTCCGCCGATTGAGCTGTTCTGGCGTGTGCACTTCATGCTCGGCGCCGCCGCGTTCAGCATGTCCGGTATCAAGGCTCTGCGCGCAATTGCCGAGACCGACTTCGGCGTCAACACCTCCATTGAGCAAGTCATGCGTCTGATGGTGCCGTTCCTGGCAGCGGGCATGCGCGCCGAAACCGGCGTGACCGATACGGCCATGGCCACTGCGCAGTTGCGTCCGCGCAGCAAATCAACCCCGGTTGCCGCCAAGGTTTAACCGCGCACGGGTGGGCGCGGCAGCTGACATCCGCTAAGCTAGCCGCCCATGCCGACTCTCGTTCTGAACCCGCTCCCCATTTGTATCGCCGACCTGCCGGGCATTGCCCATGGCGGCGATTACGTGCGAGCCGGGTTTATCGTTATCAAGGAATCTCTATGACTGCTGGCCTGCAAGGCTCGTTGATGGTGGACGTCGCCGGTACCTGGCTGACGGCTGAAGATCGCCAATTGTTGCGCCAACCCGAAGTGGGCGGCCTGATCATTTTCGCCCGCAATATCGAACACCCCCGCCAGGTGCGCGAGTTGAGCGCGTCAATCCGCGCCATTCGCCCCGATCTGCTGCTGGCAGTCGACCAGGAGGGCGGCCGGGTTCAGCGTTTGCGTCAGGGCTTCGTGCGACTGCCAGCCATGCGCGCCATCGCTGACAACCCGAATGCCGAGTACCTCGCCGAACAGTGCGGCTGGATCATGGCGACTGAAGTGCTGGCCGTCGGCCTCGATCTGAGTTTCGCTCCGGTGCTGGACCTCGACTTCCAGCGCAGCGCCGTGGTCGGCACCCGTTCATTTGAAGGTGATCCCGAGCGTGCAGCGTTGCTGGCGGGAGCCTTTATTCGCGGCATGAACAGCGCCGGCATGGCCGCCACCGGCAAGCACTTTCCCGGTCACGGCTGGGCCGAGGCCGATTCCCACGTTGCGATCCCTGTTGATGAGCGCAGCCTCGACGAAATCCGCGCCAATGACTTGGTGCCGTTCACCCGACTGAGCAAGCAATTGGCTGCGGTCATGCCGGCCCACGTTATCTATCCGCAAGTCGATGCCCAACCCGCCGGCTTCTCCCGTCGCTGGTTGCAGGACATCCTGCGTGGCGAGCTGCAATTCGACGGCGTGATCTTCAGCGATGACCTGTCCATGGCCGGCGCCCACGTGGTCGGCGATGCTGCCAGCCGTATCGAAGCGGCGCTGACTGCCGGTTGCGACATGGGCCTGGTGTGCAACGATCGCGCGGCCGCTGAATTGGCCCTGAGCGCCGCCCAGCGTCTGAAGGTCAAGCCGTCCGAGCGCATCGCGCGGATGCGCGGCCAGTCGTACGCCAGCACTGAATACCGTCAAGACCCGCGCTGGCTGGCAGCCGTGGGCGCGCTCAAAGAAGCTCAACTGATTGATTGAGGACTTTTCGTTATGGCGGTTTACGCGATTATCGGTGGAACCGGCCTGACTCAACTCGAAGGCCTGAGCATTCGTCAGTCGCTGGCGGTGGACACGCCGTACGGCGCGCCTTCGGCTGAAGTGCAGATCGGCGAGTACGCCGGCAAGGAAGTGCTGTTTCTTGCGCGCCACGGTCATCCTCACCGTTTTCCGCCGCATCAGGTGAACTACCGCGCCAACCTCTGGGCGCTGAAACAGGCTGGTGCCGAAGCGATTCTCGCGGTCAACGCCGTGGGTGGGATTCATTCCGCGATGGGGACCGGGCATTTCTGCGTGCCGCATCAGCTGATCGACTACACCAGCGGGCGCGAACACACCTATTTCGCCGATGATCTGCAGCAGGTCACACACATCGACTTCAGCTACCCGTACAGCGAGCCACTGCGTCAGCAGTTGATCGCGGCACTGGCGGCCGAAGGTGTTGGCTACAGCAGTCATGGCGTGTATGCCTGCACTCAAGGGCCGCGACTGGAAACCGTCGCTGAAATCGCCAGACTGGAGCGCGACGGATGCGACATCGTCGGCATGACCGGAATGCCGGAAGCGGCATTGGCTCGTGAGCTGGAACTGGATTACGCCTGTCTGGCGCTGGTAGTAAACCCGGCAGCGGGCAAGTCGACGGCAGTGATCACCATGGCCGAGATCGAGAAAGCGTTGCATGACGGGATGGGCAAGGTGAAGTCGACGTTGGCTCGGGTGCTTAAAGGCTGAGTCTTGATACCTGCGAACTACAATCACTTTCAGAAGCGTTGATTTTATGCCGGCAATTATTGAGCAACTTCATGAGCTGTCGTGGGCGGAAGAGTTCAGTCATCGCACTCTGGATAAGGCTCGCAGATACGCTGTAGAAAACCGGGTACAAATCCGCGAAATCGAGGACGCTCTCGTTCTCGCCATCTGCAAAGGTTCCCAAGGGAATATCTACGAACAAGCCATTGAACTCATTGAAGACCCGAATGGTGATTTTGAGCTGGTTTGCTCTTGTTCGTGTCCAGTGGTGATCAATTGCAAACACTGCGCAACCGTGCTTTTTAACCTGCAAGAACTCCCCGTGGACTCGTTCAAAAGCACTGCCTCAGTCCAAATGAATCGCGAATTGGAGCGCTGGCTCAATGATATTCCTCGCGACGTTCCGGATCGCGAAGGAGCTGCGCAGAGCACCGGCACGTGCTGGGTCTACAAACTCAAAGCAACGTCCACTACAGGCAAGTGGTTGCTGGAAATTTACAAGGCTCGTCAGCTCAAGGATGGCCGCCTGCAGGACATCAAATCGGTGTACTCGCCGTCAGACGCACTGATGCGAGAGCCTGGCTATCTGTCCGAGCTTGATCTGCGAATCGCAAGATTGCTGGTCGCCGTCCACTCCCAGCATTCGTTTTACAGCGGCTATCCCCTGCAAGGCAGCAGTGGTGCCGAAGTTCTTCAATTGGCATTGAAAACCTCGCGCCTGTACCTCGACTTCGAACAATTGCAGCCGGTGATAGCTGGAAAGAGCAGGGCTGCGCAGTTTGACTGGACCGAGCAAGCCAGCGGCAGCTTCCGTCCTCAGTGGTGTAGTGAGGAAGCGCCTGAAGAAACAATTCTTGCGCTGGAGCCTTTGTACTACCTGGATCGCGAACGGATGGAGGTTGGGCTACTGCTAAGCGAGCTGGACGAAAAGCTGGCCTGCCATCTGTCATTGGTCCCTGACATTCCCGCACGTCAGGCGATGCAGTTCAGCCATCGGATGAGTGCTGTGACTCGAGTCGTGCCTCCACCGCATGCCCTGACCGAGCGGGTCGTCGATGACGTCGAACCCCAAGCCCACCTGACTCTTGCGAGCTATTTGCAGAGAAATAAACGCTGGCAGTACGAGCCCGAGCATCGCGCAGCATTGGCATTTACCTACAACGGCCACATGGCGGCGGACAAAAAATCCTCAGAAGTACTGATACTGTCCGGCACCGAAACCCAGCGCATTCAACGCAAACCCGTGGCTGAAAAAGTCTTGCGCCAAGCCTTGCAAAAACATGGCTTCAAAAAGGCCACCCGTAAAAGTGATGCGCTACCCGATAGTGCAGGCGAAATGTTCGATTTGCCGGATGACTCGGCTTGGCTGACTTTTGTGCAATCCGGGGTCCCGGCGCTCAGAGAGGCAAATTGGCAGGTCCGTATCAACGAGGGCTTTCATTTCAATTTGCAGCCTATAGATGAATGGTATGCCGATGTCGAGGAATCTCCGGGACGCGAGTGGTTCGATCTGCAGTTGGGTATCGTGGTCAATGGGGAGCGCCACAGTTTACTGCCCATCCTGCTGCAATTGTTGCGCAGACAGCCGCAACTGTTGAACCCGGCAGAGCTGGCCATGCGTGACGATGACGATCACGTGCTGATCGATCTCAACAGTGGGCAGTTGGGTGCCAGGCCAGGCATAAAAGTTGCGTTGTCCCTGGGGCGGATCAAGCCATTAATGGCAACGCTCGGCGAGTTGTATTTGGGCGTGAGCAGCAGTGCCTCGTTACGCTTGAGTGCCCCTGATGCCGCGCGATTGAGTGAGTTGGAGGGGTTGCCGCTGGTCTGGCAGGGCGGCGAGCGTTTGCGCAGTTTCGCGAAACGCTTGCGTGAGTCGACTCATAGGAACGTTGCTGTTCCGGAAGGCCTCAACGCCACATTGCGGCCTTATCAGCATGAAGGTCTGAACTGGATGCAGACCCTTCGTGAGCTTGAGGTCGGCGGTATCCTTGGCGACGACATGGGCCTGGGCAAGACCTTGCAAACACTGGCTCATTTACTAGTGGAGAAGCAGGCAGGTCGGCTCGATCTTCCGGCACTCGCGGTGATGCCGACCAGCCTCATTCCCAACTGGCTCGACGAAGCGGCACGCTTCACCCCGCAGCTGAAAGTCTTGGCGCTGCATGGCGCCACTCGGCAAAAGGACTTCATCAACCTTGCCGAATACGATTTGGTGCTGACCACATATGCGTTATTTCCGCGTGATCTTGAGGTTTTGCAACCACAGGTCTGGAGCGTGCTGATTCTCGATGAAGCGCAGAACATCAAAAATCCGCTCAGCAAAGCCGCTCAGGCTGCCCGTGGTCTGGAGGCCCGGCAGCGTTTATGCCTGTCCGGCACGCCGTTGGAAAATCATCTCGGCGAGCTATGGTCACTGTTTCACTTCCTGTTGCCCGGCTGGCTTGGCGACAGTAAAGCCTTCAATCGCGACTACCGCACCCCGATCGAGAAACACGGCAATAGCGAACGGATGCAGCACCTGACAGCCCGGATAAAGCCCTTTCTGCTACGCCGCAAGAAAGAACAGGTCGCCACCGAGTTGCCGCAAAAAACCGAGATCGTGCATTGGATCGAACTCAGCGATGGGCAGCGTGATGTTTATGAAACCGTGCGCGTGGCGATGGACAAGAAGGTGCGTGACGAAATTGCCCGCAGCGGCGTTGCGCGTAGCCAGATCATCATCCTCGACGCTTTGCTGAAGTTGCGTCAGGTGTGCTGCGATCTGCGGCTGGTCAAAATGTCCCTGACGGCGAAAGCTCTGCGTGCGGGCAGCGGCAAGTTGATCGGCTTGATGGAGATGCTGGAGGAGTTGCTCAGTGAAGGACGCAAGATTTTGCTGTTTTCGCAGTTCACTTCGATGCTTGCATTGATTGAGGAAGAATTGCTGCATCGTGGTGTTGGCTATGCGTTATTGACTGGCGAAACGACTGATCGGCGCACGCCAGTCAAAGACTTCCAGAGCGGCAAGGTGCCGTTGTTCCTGATCAGTCTGAAGGCGGGTGGTACGGGGCTTAATCTGACCGCGGCCGACACGGTGATTCACTTCGATCCGTGGTGGAACCCTGCTGTTGAAAATCAGGCCACCGATCGTGCTTACAGGATCGGTCAGGACAAACCGGTGTTCGTTTACAAGATGATTGCCCGGGGCACGGTGGAGGAGAAAATACAGGCACTGCAACAGGAGAAGGCGGCGTTGGCCGGGGCTGTGCTTGAAGGTGGGACGACTGGGGGGTGGAAGCTTGAGCAGAGCGACATTGAAGCGCTGTTTTCGCCGTTGCCTGATCCCAGGTCCTGATATCCGGTCTTTTCAGGAAATCCGAGGTGACTCCATCGCGGGCAAGCCTTGCTCCTACAGGTTTAAGGTTGACCAACAATATTGCGATCGACTCAAATCTCGTAGGAGCAAGGCTTGCCCGCGATGACGATTTAATAATCGCCGCTATTTTTCAAACTTGTCCGGCAACGGCGCAAACAACGCTTCAATATCATCACTCTGCAACTTCCAGTCCCCGGTCTTGCGTCCATCCAGCACACCAGCCGCCAAGTCGGATTTTTCCTTCTGCAGATGCTGAATCTTCTCTTCCACCGTGCCCCGGGCAATCATCTTGTAGACGAACACCGGTTTCTCCTGGCCAATGCGATACGCCCGGTCAGTCGCCTGATTTTCCGTCGCCGGGTTCCACCACGGATCGTAGTGAATCACCGTGTCGGCTTCGGTCAGGTTCAGGCCGACGCCACCCGCCTTCAGGCTGATCAGAAAGATCTGACGCTTGCCGCTCTGGAAGTCTTTGACCGGGGCGCGCCGGTCGCGGGTCTGTCCGGTCAGTAGCGCATAATCGACTCCGCGTTTTTTCAGCTCATCTTCAATCAACGACAGCATCGAAGTGAACTGCGAGAACAGCAGAATCCGCCGACCTTCATCGAACAATTCCTCAAGCATTTCCATCAGGCTGTCGAGCTTGCCCGACGTGCTGCCGCGAGTGGGCAGGGTGGCATCGTTGACCAGCCGAAGATCGCAGCAGACTTGGCGCAGTTTCAGCAGCGCCTCAAGAATGATGATCTGGCTGCGCGCCACGCCCTTGCGGGTGATCTCGTCGCGGACTTTCTTGTCCATCGCCAGGCGCATGGTTTCGTACACGTCGCGCTGGGCTTCGTTGAGCTCGACCCAATGGATGATTTCGGTTTTCGGCGGCAACTCGGTCGCCACTTGTTCCTTGGTTCGACGCAGCAGGAACGGTTTTATCCGGCCGTTGAGGTGCTGAAGTCGTACTTCGCTGGCGCGCTTTTCGATCGGCACGCGGTAATCGCGGTTGAAGCTTTTCACGTCACCCAGCCAGCCGGGCAGCAGGAAGTGAAACAGCGACCACAGTTCACCCAAGTGGTTTTCCAGCGGCGTGCCGCTCAGGCACAGACGCTGACGGGCATTCAACTCGCGGGCAGCATGGGCGGCCTTGCTGTTGGGATTCTTGATGTATTGCGCCTCATCCAGAACCAGTACGTGCAGTGGCTGCGCGGCCAAGCGTTCGACGTCCTTGGGCAGCAACGCATAGGTGGTCAGGATCAGGTCGTAATCGGCCAGCGTGTCGAAATGCTTTTTGCGACTGGCGCCGTACAGTGCCAGCACTTTGAGTTGCGGCGTGAAGTGCGCCGCTTCATCCAGCCAGTTGGGGATCAGGCTGGTGGGCATCACCACCATGCACGGCCGATCGAGGCGTCCGGCGTTCTTCTCGCAGAGAATGTGCGCCAGGGTCTGTAGGGTTTTGCCCAGACCCATGTCGTCCGCGAGAATCCCGCCGACTTCCAGTTGTCGCAACGACTGCATCCAGCTCAGGCCTTCCAGCTGATAGGGGCGCAAGGTCGCGTTCAAGCCTTCCGGTGCGGTCGCGGTGAAGTCCTTGATGTCCCGCAGCCGTTGGGCAAAGGTGCGAATTTGCTCGCCGCCCTCCCAAAGCAACGGCAGGTCTTCCAGCGGATTCAGGCGCGTGGCATCGGCCTTGCTCAAGCGCAGCGTCGTTTCGCCGGGGCCTTGCAGGTAGAACTCGCCGAGGGTCGCCAGCACCGGTTTCAATCGGCCGAAGGGCAGGGCGACTTGCAGCGGGCCGTACTCAGAGTTCGGGCGATTGGGAATGTTCACCAGGATCAACTCGTCGTCGCGACGTCGGGCGAGGCGTTCCGGATTGAGGATCTCGGTGTGAGAGCGCATCAGGTTGAGCAGGATCGGTAGCAGACTCAGTCGCTCGCCGTTGACGATGATTCCCAGTTCCAGATCGAACCAGTCGCGCTCCGGTGCCTGTTCAACGGTGGCGTACCAATCGTCCACGGTAGTCAGGTCGAAACCGAAGTCTTCGTCGATCTGCAACTCCCAGCCCTGAGTGCGCAGCTTCGGCAGTTCATTGAGGGTGAAGGTCAGCCAGGCGCTGTCGTTGACCATCTCGAACAGTTCGCCCGCACTTTCCGGCAAGGCCTTGCTTTGCCGGGTGGCAACTTTGAAACCGAGGATTCGCAGCTGTTCCCTGTAGGTCTGTTCGACTTCCGGGTGGCGTTTTATCCTTAATGTTTGCGTCTCCTGACGAATCAGGATGTCAGCGTTCTTCTGCCCGGAAACGTATTCATCCAGATAGCTGAAAGACAGCGCCGCGCGATGCTGAATATAACGCTGCATCTTGCCGTTGCGCGGTTCGAAGGCGCTGAACTCGATGCTTGCCAGCCACAGGCGCGGCACCGGTTGCACGTTATCCACCAGCACTTGTGGCGGCGCCTTCGGGCTGCGGTTTTCCAGTACGGCTTGAAGTTTCTCGAGTAGTTCGGCGTCTTGCGCGGCAGCGGGATAAGCCAGGGTTTCCTGCACTTTCAGCAGCACTGCCGCGCAGTGCTTGCAGTTGCTGTGGACCGGGCAGGTGCAAGTGGCATCGATCATCAGCAACGTGGCTTTGGCTGACTCGCGCAAGCGAATGGTCTGACGGTAAACGTTACCGCCAGAGCCCTCGCAAGCGGCAATGATCGTGGCGTCGCCGGCCTCGACGATCCTGACGCGGTTCTCCAAAGCGTAGCGGCGGCCACGCTCCAGGCTCTGTTCCTTGAATCGGCTGACCCAGGAAGGTGCCAGGGGTTTGCTCAGGGGCGGGGGCATAAGGACTTCAATCAGTCCGGAATTTCATCGGGGACTGGCCGAGGCGCAGGGGAAGTCAGCGAGGTGATCTTGATCAGCAGGCCGAGATGGCCGTTGTCGAGGAAGTTCAGCTGGCCGTTCTTGGTGTGGCTTTCCTGTTTCATGCGTTCGCTGGCGGTGACCATGCCGTTGGCGTCGATCTGGTTGACCCAGAAGTCGGCGTCGACGTCGGTGAAGCGTCCCAGTTTCATGCTCAGCGTGCCCTCGATCGGGAACTGGCCGAACTGTTCTTTGCCCTCGCTGATCGCAACTTTGCTGGCCTCTTCGCCAAGGTTCTGTTGCCAGGCCTTGTGCAGCAATACCGTGTATTGATTGCTGGCGGTGAGTTTTTCCACTTCAGCATTGAGGCTCGGTGTACGCAGGCTGTCGGGGTTGATGGATTGAGCTCCGGCAGCCCAGTCTTCGGGTGCGGCGCGGCTGACGATCGCCGGCACCGCGTTTTGGCGGACCAGAATCATTTCTATCTGATACAGGTCATCGGCAAACGTCGTTGGCGCAACCAGGGTCATCAACAGGATCAGTGAGCGAAACAGGCGCATGCGGCGTCCTTCAAGCAGTTTTTGGAATGAGGTGCTCAAACAGCGCCTCTACAGTATTAAAGCGCTCTTCCGGGCGCTCCATTGGCACCTGGAATTTAAACATCGTGGCGCCTTCGAATTTGTAGCGTTTGGGCTGGCTCTGGATCAGTTTGATCAGCGTCAGCGGGTCAACCGGGGTTTGCGTCGCGAACTCGATTCGGCCACCTTGCGGGCCGCCGTCGACTTTCTTGATGCCCAGTAGCTCGGCCTGCAATTTCAGCGCGGTAATGCGCATCAGGTTCTTGGTCGGTTCCGGCAACAGGCCGAAACGATCGATCATCTCCACCTGCAAGTCCTTGAGGCCTTCCTCGTCGGTGGCCGAGGCGATGCGTTTGTAGAGAATCAGTCGGGCGTGTACGTCTGGCAGATAGTCCTCGGGAATCAACGCCGGTACTCGCAGATTGACTTCCGGACCACCGCCGAGCGGCTGGTCGAGGTTTGGTTGTTCGCCCTTGCGGATCGACTTCACCGCGCGCTCGAGCATCTCCATGTACAGCGTGAAACCGACTGCCTGAATCTGCCCGCTCTGCCCGTCGCCGAGCAATTCGCCGGCGCCACGGATTTCCAGGTCGTTGGTGGCGAGCACGAAGCCCGCGCCGAGGTCCTGGGTATTGGCGATCGCTTCGAGCCGCTTTTCCGCGTCGGGAGTGATCTGTTGGCGCGGCGGTGTCAGCAGGTAAGCATACGCCTGGTGGTGACTGCGACCGACCCGGCCGCGCAACTGGTGCAACTGCGCCAGGCCGAACTTGTCGGCACGCTCGATGATGATGGTGTTGGCGCTCGGCACGTCAATGCCGGTCTCGATGATGGTCGAGGCGATCAGCACGTTGAAGCGCTTGTGGTAGAAGTCGCTCATCACTTGTTCGAGATCGCGTTCACGCATCTGCCCGTGGCCGATGCCGATCCGTGCTTCCGGCACCAGTTCGGCGAGGTCGGCGGCGCATTTCTCGATGGTCTTCACGTCGTTGTGCAGGTAATAGACCTGACCGCCACGCAACAGCTCACGAAGCAAGGCCTCTTTGACCGTGCTCTTGTTCTGCTCCATGACGAACGTCCGTACCGACAGGCGACGGGCCGGCGGCGTGGCGATGATCGACAGGTCACGCATGCCCGACACCGCCATGTTCAACGTTCGCGGAATCGGCGTGGCGGTCAGGGTGAGGATGTCGACTTCACTGCGCAGGGCCTTGAGCTGTTCCTTCTGACGGACACCGAAACGGTGCTCTTCGTCGATGATCACGAGCCCCAGGTTTTTGATTTTCACGTCGTCCTGCAGCAGTTTGTGCGTGCCGATGACGATGTCGATCTTGCCTTCGGCCAGGTCCGCGACCGCAGCGTTTACTTCCTTGGTCGATTTGAAGCGACTCATCACTTCCACGCTCACCGGCCAGTCGGCGAAGCGGTCGCGGAAGCTGTTGTAGTGTTGCTGGGCGAGCAGGGTGGTCGGCACCAGAATCGCCACTTGACGACCGCCATGCACCGCGATGAACGCTGCACGCATCGCCACTTCGGTCTTGCCGAAACCGACGTCGCCGCAGACCAGACGGTCCATCGGTTTCGGCGCGAGCATGTCGGTGCGCACGGCTTCGATGGTGGTTTGCTGGTCCGGGGTTTCTTCGAACGGGAAGCCGGCGCTGAAGGTCGCGTAATCGGCTTTCGGGTCGGCGAACGCATAACCTTCGCGAGCGGCGCGACGGGCATAAATGTCGAGCAGCTCGGCGGCCACGTCGCGCACCTGTTCGGCGGCTTTGCGTTTGGCTTTCTGCCAGGTCTCGGAGCCGAGACGGTGCAGCGGGGCCAGGGCATCGTCGCTGCCGGTGTATCGGGCGATCAGGTGCAGGTTGGCAACCGGCACGTAAAGCTTGGCGTTTTCGGCGTATTCGAGGGTCAGGAATTCGGCGGCCTGACTATCGATTTCCAGAATCGTCAGCCCGAGATAGCGACCGACGCCGTGATCAATGTGCACCACCGGCGCACCTTCGCGCAGCTCGGTGAGGTTCTTGATGACGGCATCGTTGTTGGCATCAGCGCGTTTCTCGCGGCGACGGCGCTGCATCACGCGCTGACCGAACAACGGGCTTTCGGCGACCAGGGCCAGGGCCGGGTCGTCAAGCACCAGACCTTCGTCGAGCGGCGCAATGGTGATCGCCAGGCGCTCCTTGCTCGCGACAAAGTCCGGCCAGCTGTCGACGGTTTTCGGTCGCAGCTTCAAGCGTTCCAGCAACTCCAGCAACACTTCTCGACGGCCCGCGGACTCGGCGGTAAACAGCACGCGACCGGGAAACTCGTCGAGGAAACCCGCCAGCGCCGCCAACGGTTGGGTGGCCTTGGCTTCGATGGCCAGGTTCGGCAGCTCCCGAGCGGGGAAGCGCTCGCGACCGACGCCGGTTTCCACGTCCTGTTGACTGGCGACCACGCGCGGCCAGTTTTTCAGGCGAGCGAAGCAATCTTCCACCGGCAGGAACAACTCGGCCGGCGGCAATAAAGGACGGGCCGGATCGACGCGACGTTCTTCATAGCGATTGCGCACGTCGTTCCAGAAGTTTTCCGCCGCCTGCTCGATGCCGGGCAGGGAAAACACTTGCGTGTCCTGCGGCAGGTAATCGAACAGCGTGGAGGTTTCGTCGAAGAACAGCGGCAGGTAGTACTCGATACCGGCCGGGGTAATCCCGCTGCTCAAGTCCTGGAAGATCGGGCAGCGACGGAAGTCGACATCGAAACGCTCGCGGAAGCGCGCCTTGAAGCGGGTGACCGCATCCTTTTGCAGCGGAAACTCTCTCGCTGGCAGGAGGCGTACCGTTTCTACCTTGTCGATGGAGCGCTGGTTTTCCGGATCGAAGGTACGAAGGGTCTCGATTTCGTCGTCGAACAGGTCAATTCGGAAAGGCAGTTTGCTGCCCATCGGGAACAGGTCGATCAACGAGCCGCGCACGGTGAATTCGCCATGCTCGTAGACGGTATCGACGTAGCGATAGCCGCTGGCCTCAAGCCGGGTGCGCATTTGCTCGACATCGAGCTTCTGGCCGATGTCCAGCACCAGGCTGCTGCCGAGCAGGAATTTGGTCGGTGCCAGGCGATGCAGGGCCGTCGTGATCGGCACGACCAAAACGCCATGACTCAGCTCCGGCAATCGATACAACGCGGAGATTCGCTGGGAAATAATGTCCTGGTGCGGCGAAAACAGATCGTAGGGCAGGGTTTCCCAGTCCGGGAAATGCAGCACCGGCAAATCCGGGGCGAAGAAACTCAGCTCCTGTTCCAGCCGTTCGGCACTTTGGCTGTCGGCGGTCAGTAGCAGGGTAAAGCGCTTGGCAGCGCTGGCGGCCTCGGCAATGGCCAGGCTCAGGGCGGCACCGGGCAGGTTGCCCCAGTGCTGTTTACCTGCCGCGGCAGGGAGAAGCGGTAGACGCAGAACGGGCACGGAAGGTTGAGCTCCAAGCGTTGCGACAAAGTCGGTAATTGTAGCGGTCCCGGGTGCCGCCTGTCAGTTGCAGATGTGTCTATTACGCAGGTTGGGCGAAATGTAGTGGTAAAGACAAAATCGGCCCGTTTTTTAGTAAAAAAGACTGAATATGTAGTGGCAAAACGACTGAGTGTTACGGAGGGTTACAGACAAGACAGCGTTATCTCCCAAAAAATGACTGCGCTGCAGGCCACGGTTTTATTGGGCTTGAGCCGTGCGTCATTTTTTTGAAGCGGATTTTGTTACTGACCGTGCGACAGGCGCGCATTGCTACGGGAGGCACTCGGCGGCATAATGTAGCCCCTTTTTTCTGCCCCTACATGTGGAAGGTTCCCGTGACTCAGAAGCCCGACCAGTGTCTTGGTGAATGGATCGACCGTGAAGCACTCGCAGAAGCGATGATTCCGCTTATCGGTCAGCTCTACCGCAATAACAACGTGGTGAGCTCGATCTATGGCCGCAGTCTGATCAACCAGTCTGTCATCGCGATTCTCAAAGCTCACCGCTTTGCTCGCCATCGCCAGTCCGATGACAGCGAATTGTCCGTCCACGAAACATTCCCGCTGCTCAAGGCAATGAGCGAGCTCAAGCTCGGCGCTGCTTCGGTAGACCTGGGCAAGCTAGCAGTCAAATTCAAGGCTGAAGGCAATGGCCGTACCGCCGAAGCGTTCGTCCGTGACGAACTGGTCGATGTGGTCGGCAAGCAGAATGGTTCCGGCCGTACCGGCACCGACGTTGTCCTGTATGGCTTCGGTCGTATCGGTCGTCTGCTGGCGCGCATCCTGATCGAGAAAACCGGTGGTGGCGACGGCCTGCGTCTGCGCGCCATCGTTGTCCGCAAGGGCGCCGAGAACGATCTGGTCAAACGTGCCAGCCTGCTGCGTCGCGACTCGGTGCACGGTTCGTTCAATGGCACCATCACCATTGATGAAGCCAACAACACCATCACCGCCAACGGCAACCTGATCCAGGTTATCTACGCGAAGAACCCGACTGAAGTGGACTACACCCAGTACGGCATCAAAAATGCGCTGCTGGTGGACAACACCGGTGTATGGCGTGACGCCGACGGCTTGGGCCAGCACCTGGCCTGCCCGGGTATCGACCGCGTTGTTCTGACCGCGCCTGGCAAAGGCAAGCTGAAGAACATCGTTCACGGTATCAACCACGGTGAAATCACCGCTGATGACAAGATCGTGTCCGCCGCTTCCTGCACCACCAACGCCATCGTGCCGGTGCTGAAAGCTGTGAATGACAAGTTCGGCATCATCAACGGTCACGTCGAAACCGTTCACTCGTACACCAACGACCAGAACCTGATCGACAACTTCCACAAAGGCGATCGCCGTGGCCGTAGCGCCGCGTTGAACATGGTGATCACCGAGACCGGTGCTGCCACCGCTGCTGCCAAGGCTTTGCCTGAACTGGCCGGCAAGCTGACCGGTAACGCGATCCGCGTTCCGACGCCAAACGTGTCGATGGCCATTCTCAACCTGAACCTTGAGAAAGCCGCCACCCGTGAAGAGATGAACGAGTACCTGCGCTACATGGCGCTGCACTCCGATCTGCATAAGCAAATCGACTACGTCAATTCGCAGGAAGTGGTTTCCACCGACTTTGTTGGTTCGCGCCACGCAGGCGTTGTGGACGCTGAAGCGACCATCGTTCAGGACAACCGCGTTGTTCTGTACGTCTGGTACGACAACGAGTTCGGTTACAGCTGCCAGGTAGTCCGCGTGATGGAAGACATGGCCGGTGTAAACCCGCCTGCATTCCCGCGCTAAGCGTTAGCTGCACATGAGAACGCCCCGACTTTGGTCGGGGCGTTTTTGTTTGGTGCGGTTTGGTCAGTTGCAGGTGTGTTGTCGGTGTTGGCCTCTTCGCGAGCAAGCCCGCTCCCACATTTGATCGAGTTGTCCCGGCGGACGCGGTCAAATGTGGGAGCGGGCTTGCTCGCGAAGGCGATGGATCAGGCGCCGCCGACTACTGCCGCTTGCGCAGTCCGCAACTCATGACGATTGCCCCGGAACAACACCAGCGTCGCAATCAACCCCAGCACCGCCGCACCACTGAGCCATATCCCTGGCGCAGCCTTGTTATCCAGCACATGAATCAAGTACGTACAGGCCGCCGGCGTAAACCCGCCGAAGGTCGCGGTTGCCAGGCTGTAGGCCAAAGAGAATCCAGTCGTACGAACTTCCACCGGCATTATCTCGGTCAGCGCCACGACCATGGCGCCGTTATAGGAGCCATACAGGAACGACAGCCACAACTCGACGATCAGCAAGTGGCTGAAGCTCGGGTTTGCTACCAGCCACGACAGGGCGGGGTAGGCGGTGAGGATCGCCAGAATCGTCGCCGCCAACAGCAAGGGTTTGCGTCCGATCCTGTCGGACACAGCACCCATGACCGGCAGCCAGAAGAAGTTCGACAGACCAATGCACACCGTCACCAGCAGCGCGTCCAGGTCCGACAAATGCAGTTCGGCTTTGCCGAAGGTCGGGGTGTAAGCGGTGATCAGGTAGAACGACACCGTGGTCATCACCACCAACGCCATGCCGGCGAGGACGATGCCGAAGTTCTGACCAATCGAGCGGACGATGTCTTGCAGGGTAGGGCGGTGCTTACGCGCCTGGAATTCCGGGGTTTCTTCCAGCGAGCGTCGAATCACGAAGATCACCGGCACGATCATGCACCCGATCAGAAACGGCACGCGCCAGCCCCAGTCGCCCATTTGTTCCGGGCTGAGCCAGTGGTTCAAACCCACACCGAGCAGGCCGGCGAATACCACCGCCGCTTGCTGACTGGCGGACTGCCAACTGACAAAGAAGCCTTTGCGGCCCGGGGTGGAAATCTCGGCGAGGTAGACCGACACACCACCCAGTTCCACGCCGGCCGAGAAACCTTGCAGCAGGCGACCGAACAGCACGATCAGCGGCGCCGCTACACCCAGCGTGGCGTAACCCGGCACGCAGGCAATCAGGACCGTGCCGGCGGCCATCATCGCGAGGGTGATGATCAGGCCTTTCCGTCGACCATGGCGATCGATATAGGCACCGAGGAAAATCGCCCCCAATGGGCGCATCAGGAAGCCGGCACCGAAGGTGGCCAGCGATAACATCAGGGAAGCGAAAGCGCTGTCGGCGGGGAAGAAGGTTTTAGCAATGGCCGTGGCGTAAAAGCCGTAGACCATAAAGTCGAACATCTCGAGAAAGTTACCGCTGACAACGCGAAAAATCGCTTTGCCTTTGCTCGTATTGGAAGACATTTGTAGGTACTCACGCTGGTAAATCTTGTTTGAAACTGACGGGCACAGGCAGCCCTCGCTCCCATGCACTCTGAGGCCCATAATGGCGGGCGCGGTTTTGAGGGGGGATGAAGAATTGTTAACTGGACGGTGGAGTGGACTTCTGGTGCTGGCTGGCATTTTGTCCGGTTGTGGCAACGGCGACAGCCTGGAACGCTTCGACGGCCCGACCATGGGCAGTCGTTATTCCATTCAATACGTAAGACATTCCTCCACGCTCGGGCCGAAAGCGGTGCAGGTCGAAGTAGAAAATATCCTCGCCGAAGTGGATCGACAATTCTCGACCTATCGCAGCGACTCGGACACCGTACGCTTCAATGCACTGCCGGCCGGTCGCTGTCAGGTCATGCCTGGCCCTGTGCTCGAATTGATCCGTGTGGGCGAGCAATTGTCATCCCAAAGCGACGGCTCCTTCGACTTGACGGTGGAGCCGCTGCTCAACCTGTGGGGATTCGGGCCCCAGTCCCGGGAAGAAAAAGTGCCGACCGCCGACGCCTTGGCCCTGACGCGACAGCGCGTTGGATATGGTCACTTACGCATCGACGGCGATCAGTTGTGTAAAGATGCCGCGGTGGAAGTCGATTTCAACAGTCTCGCCGCTGGCTATGCTGTCGACCGGATCGCCGGGAGGCTCGAGGCCTTGGGCATCGACAGTTACCTCGCCGAAGCCACCGGCGAACTCAAGGCCGCCGGCAAGAAACTCGACGGTTCACCGTGGCGCATCGCCCTGGAAGAACCCCGTAACGATCAGCAAGTGGCCGAGCGCATTATCGCTGTCGACGGCTACGGTGTTTCCACTTCCGGCGATTACCGCAACTATTTCGAGCAGGACGGTCGGCGTTATTCCCACACCTTCGATGCCCGCACCGGGGCACCGGTCCTACACACCCTGGCGTCAGTCACAGTAATTCATCCTTCAGCGTTGATGGCCGATGGACTATCGACGCTGTTGCTGATTCTGGGTCCTGAAAGGGGTTGGGACTATGCCGAAACGCATGACATCGGTGCATTCTTTGTGATTCGTGCCGATACAGGATTCGTCACACGAACCACGCAGGCTTTTGAACGCCTGAGTGGCGGAAAAACCGAGTGATCACGGCGATTCAAGCAGCAAAGACTGGCGTTGTAGTGCAGGCAAAACTAGCCTACGACGCGACCAAGGGTTAATGTGCGCGGCGTTGACGCTTATATAGACTGTGTCCGGGTTCTACACTGGCCCCAAATTGTTCCTTCACGCCGCAGATCGGCGTGATTTAGCCGCAGGTGCCGAGGGCGCCGCGGCCTGTTCTGAGGAGTATGCATGGCTGTCTACAACTACGACGTGGTGGTGTTGGGTTCCGGCCCGGCGGGAGAAGGCGCGGCAATGAACGCCGCCAAAGCAGGGCGCAAGGTGGCGATGGTTGATAGCCGTCGCCAGGTCGGCGGCAACTGCACCCACCTGGGCACCATCCCGTCCAAGGCACTGCGTCACTCGGTCCGGCAGATCATGCAGTTCAACACCAACCCGATGTTCCGGGCCATTGGTGAGCCACGCTGGTTCTCGTTCCCGGACGTGTTGAAAAGCGCTGAAAAAGTCATCTCCAAACAAGTCGCATCGCGCACTGGCTACTACGCCCGTAACCGCGTCGACGTGTTCTTCGGCACCGGCAGCTTCGCTGACGAGCAAACCATTGAAGTGGTCTGCGCCAACGGCGTGGTCGAAAAACTGGTGGCCAAGCACATCATCATCGCCACCGGCTCGCGCCCTTATCGTCCGGCGGACATCGATTTCCACCACCCGCGTATCTACGATAGTGACACCATCCTCAGCCTAGGCCACACCCCGCGCAAACTCATCGTTTACGGCGCTGGCGTGATTGGTTGTGAGTACGCTTCGATCTTCAGCGGTCTGGGTGTATTGGTTGAACTGGTGGATAACCGCGGTCAGTTGCTGAGCTTCCTCGACTCGGAAATTTCCCAGGCCCTGAGCTACCACTTCAGCAACAACAACATCACGGTTCGCCACAACGAAGACTACGACCGCGTCGAAGGCGTGGACAACGGCGTGATCCTGCACCTCAAGTCCGGCAAGAAGATCAAGGCCGACGCCTTGCTCTGGTGCAACGGTCGTACCGGCAACACCGATCAGTTGGGCCTGGAAAACGTCGGCGTGAAGGTCAACAGCCGTGGCCAGATCGAAGTCGACGAGGCCTACCGTACCTGCAAGCCGAATATCTACGGCGCCGGTGACGTGATTGGTTGGCCGAGCCTGGCCAGTGCTGCTCACGACCAGGGTCGTTCGGCCGCTGGCAGCATCGTTGACAACAATAGCTGGCGCTTCGTCAACGACGTGCCGACCGGCATCTACACCATTCCGGAGATCAGCTCGATCGGCAAGAACGAGCAGGAGCTGACTCAGGCCAAGGTGCCGTACGAAGTGGGCAAGGCGTTCTTCAAGGGCATGGCGCGTGCACAGATCGCCGGTGAGCCTCAGGGCATGCTGAAGATTCTGTTCCACCGCGAAACCCTGGAAGTGCTGGGCGTTCACTGCTTCGGTTATCAGGCGTCGGAGATCGTTCACATCGGTCAGGCGATCATGAACCAGCCGGGCGAACTGAACACGCTGAAGTACTTCGTCAACACGACGTTCAACTACCCGACCATGGCCGAAGCCTATCGGGTAGCGGCGTACGATGGCCTCAACCGGCTTTTTTGAGCGGCTCCGGCCGGTGGCCTGAGCCGGCCGGGGAGACCGATTTCAGCAATTCTCGAGCGTGGCGCTGGCCAAACCGGGAAAGTCTGTAATCAGGCTGTCAACGCCGAAGTCGGCGAGTCTGCGCATTAGCGCGGGCTCGTTGACTGTCCATACCGACACATGCAGCCCCTGACGCTGCGCCTTCTGCAGGCGTTCCGGCGTACACAGGGTCCAGTTCAGCGCCAGAATCTCACAGCCATAGCTTTGCGCGACCTTCAACGGGTCGAGCCAGGCGTATTCGGCCACCAATCCGCGGGACACATCCGGCACGAAGTCCAGGGCAGCTTTCAATACTTCCCGCGAACTCGAGGTGATCGTGACCTTGTCGAGCAAGCCGAAACGCTGAGCCATTTCGCGAATCGCCAGCACGGTAGTCGCAGCGCGGGTGCGTGAAGCGCTTTTGACTTCCAGTTGCCAGTGCTCGAAATCGCATTTCTCGAACAGTTCTTCCAGTGTTGGAATCGGGCACGGTTTGATCCAGCCCGGTCCGCTAGTGCGCGCGTCGTAGGTCACCAACTCGGCCGCCGTGTGTTCGACGACTTTGCCGCGACGGTCGGTGGTGCGCTTGAGCGTCGGGTCGTGGATGACCATCAACTCGCCGTCCATGGACAGGTGCAAGTCCAGTTCGCAGCGGCGCACGCCGTGCTTGAGGCATTGCTGAAAACTGGTCAGCGTATTTTCCGGTGCTTCGCCCTTGGCGCCGCGATGGCCGTAGATGAGAGTCACGGTTCTTCCTTAAATTAAATGCCTGATTCGTTTTGTTCGCGGGCCAGGCGTCGATCCTGGGCCTGCTTCTGCAAAATGTAGCGGGCCAGCAATTGGCGCTGGGCATCGGTCGGGTACTCGAACTCGGTGCCGACGTCGTAGCCGTCGCCTTTGCGATCGCAATGGGTGACCCGGGCTCGTAACAGGAGTCCGAGGGCTTGCGGCATCAGCACCAGTTTGACCGACAGGTGTGCGTCCTCGGCAATGGGCGTCGGATGCTGAAATTCGATTCCGCCTTCGGAAATGATCACCGGCTGCGGCTCGCCGATCTGCCCGAGTACGGTGATTGCGATCACCTGGCTGAGCAAATCGATGCGTTTATTCTGGGATTTCAGGAACGCCGCGAGATTCCGGTCGCGCTCACTGATCTGGCGCAGCAGGTGCTGTGACTCGAATTCGCTCAGGTGCAGTTCGCTGAGCAAGTTGAACAGAGGGGAAGCATCCTGCAACACTTCCTGGCCTGCGGCTTCGGGAGCGGACAGGGGCCGAATTTCCAGTGCGATCGTGTCCTCGATACGGTAGTATTCGCGGCGATCTTCTTCATCTAATGTCGACATGGCGAACCCATGGTAGCGGCGGTGGTCTGAGTGTAAAGCTGGTTATCGACCCCCGCCACAAGGACGTTCCTTTTCCCTCCGAACAAGCCCCGACATGTTCAGACCTCTCTTCGTATTTATTGGCACGCGTTATACCCGTGCAAAGCGTCGCAATCATTTTGTGTCATTCATTTCCCTGACCTCGATGATCGGACTCGCCCTTGGCGTGGTCGTGATGATCGTGGTGCTGTCGGTCATGAATGGCTTCGATCATGAGATGCGCACCCGCGTGCTGGGCATGGTGCCCCACGCGACCATCGAGTCCGGTGAACCGATCAACGACTGGCAAAGCCTGGCCGCCAAGGTCAAGCAGAACCCGCAGGTGACGGCCGTGGCGCCGTTTACCCAGATGCAGGGGTTGCTGACCAACAACGGCAAGGTGTCCAAAGTCCTGCTCAATGCCATCGACCCTGCGCTGGAACGGCAGGTCTCGATCATTGATAACTTCATGCAGCAGGGCAAACTCGATGACCTGGCGCCGGGCAGTTTCGGCATCGTCATTGGTGACAAGGCCGCGGCCAAGTTGGGTGCGGCGATCGGTGACAAGCTGACGTTTGTGGCGCCGGAAGTCACCGTGACCCCGGCCGGGATGTTCCCGCGCATGAAACGCTTTACCGTGGTCGGCATCTTCCATGTCGGCGCCGGTGAGCTGGACGGTTATCTGGGCATCACCAATCTGCAGGATCTGGCCAAGCTGCATCGCTGGAAACCGGATCAGGTCCAGGGCATCCGCCTGAAGTTCGACGACCTGTTCCAGGCGCCACGCGTGGCGTGGAGCATCGCCCAGCAACTTGGCGAAGACCATTTCTATGCCCGCGACTGGACACGTACCCACGGCAATCTGTATCAGGCGATCCGCATGGAAAAAGCCATGATTGGTTTGCTGTTGCTGCTGATCGTCGCTGTTGCCGCGTTCAATATCATTTCCACGCTGGTGATGGTGGTGAACGACAAGAAGGGCGACATCGCGATTCTGCGCACCCTTGGCGCCACGCCGGGTTCGATCATGGCGATCTTCATGGTGCAGGGCACCGTCATTGGTGTGGTCGGGACGCTGATCGGCGCCGTGGTCGGGATCTTCGCCGCGCTGAACGTCAGCGCCGCGATCTCGGCCCTCGAAGGTCTGATCGGGCACAAATTCCTCAACGCCGACGTGTACTTCATCGATTACCTGCCGTCGCAAGTGCAGAGCCAGGATGTGTTGATGGTCTGCGCCGCCGCGTTGGTCCTGAGTTTCCTCGCCACCCTGTATCCAGCCTGGCGTGCCGCGCGCACCCAGCCTGCGGAGGCGCTACGTTATGAGTGAGTTGGGCATGAGTGATAAAGCAATCTTGAGCTGCCGCGACCTGGGCAAATCCTACGAGGAAGGCCCGGAGTCGGTAGAGGTTCTGGCTGGCCTGCAACTGGAGCTGCATCCGGGTGAGCGCGTGGCGATTGTCGGCACGTCGGGCTCGGGCAAAAGTACCTTGCTCAACCTGCTGGGCGGCCTTGATACACCAACCAAGGGCAGCGTCTGGCTGGCCGGCGAAGAGCTGTCGGCGCTGAACGAAAAGGCTCGCGGTTTGCTGCGCAATCGGTCGCTGGGTTTCGTTTACCAGTTCCACCACTTGCTGCCGGAGTTCACCGCGCTGGAAAACGTCTGCATGCCGCTGCTGATCGGTAAGACGGCTATTCCGGAAGCGCGTCAGCGGGCGACGGCATTGCTGGAGCGGGTAGGGCTGGGCCATCGCCTGGAACACAAACCGGCCGAATTGTCCGGTGGTGAACGTCAGCGCGTGGCCATCGCCCGCGCCCTGGTGAACAAACCAGGCCTGGTGATGCTCGACGAGCCGACCGGCAACCTCGACTCCCACACCGCCCAGGGCATTCAGGATTTGATGCTGGAGCTCAGCACCTCGATGCGCACGGCGTTCCTGGTGGTGACTCACGACATGAACCTGGCCCGCCAGATGGATCGCGTCCTGCATCTGCAGGAAGGTTACCTGACGCCCATCTGATTGACCGAAACCCGACGTACTGAACAGTACGTCGGGTCTTTTATTTTTATACGGTGCCCAGCGAATGTTCAGACCGTTATCGATCTTTATCGGCGCGCGCTATACCCGCGCCAAGCGCCGCAATCGCTTTGTTTCCTTCATCTCGATGACCTCGATGATCGGCCTCGCCCTGGGCGTGCTGGCGATGATCGTGGTGCTGTCGGTCATGAACGGCTTCCAGCGCGAAATGAGCTCGCGCATCCTCGGCATGGTGCCTCACGCGACTATCGTCGGCGTCAATCCGATCGATGATTGGCAGCCCGTCGCCGCTGCGGCCATGAAGAATCCTGAAGTGACAGCCGCCGTGCCGTTCACCGAGATGGAAGGCATGCTGTCCTACAAGGGGACGATGCAGCCGATCCAGGTCAGTGGCGTTGATCCGGCGCTGGAAGGCAAGGTGTCGATCGTTGCCCAGCACATTGTTCAGGGCCGTCTCGATGCCTTGAAGCCGGGTGAGTTTGGTGTGGTGATCGGCGAGATCACGGCACGTCGCTTCCGCTTGAACGTCGGCGACAAGATCACTCTGATCGTGCCGGAAGTCAGCACTGCGCCGGGCGGCATCACCCCGCGCATGCAGCGGTTGAACGTGGTCGGCGTGTTCAAGGTCGGTGCCGAGCTGGACGGTTCCATGGCGCTGATCCACGTGGCCGATGCCGCGCAGATGCAGCACTGGGCGCCGAATCAGGTACAGAGCGTGCGCCTGGCGGTAAAGGATTTGTACGCTGCGCCGAAGGTTTCCAGCGATATTGCTGGCGGGCTGGGCACCGCTTACAAGGCTGACGACTGGACTCACACACAGGGCAGTCTGTTCAGTGCGATGAAGATGGAAAAAACCATGATCGGTCTGCTGTTGTTGATGATCGTCGCCGTGGCGGCGTTCAACATCATCGCAACCCTGATCATGGTGGTGAACGACAAAGGTGCGGACATCGCGATCCTGCGCACCATCGGCGCCACGCCGCGGCAGATCATGGCGATCTTCATGGTGCAGGGCACCGTGATCGGGGTTGTCGGTACGTTGATTGGTGGTGTGCTTGGCGTGATTGCGGCGCTGAACGTCAGTGAACTGGTGGGCTGGATGGAGCGGGTCAGCGGGCAGCACATCTTCAGTTCAGACGTGTACTTCGTCAGCAACTTGCCGTCCGAACTGCAGGGGGCGGATGTGGTGCTGATTTGCTCCGCCGGGTTCATTCTGAGCTTCCTCGCCACCGTTTACCCGGCATGGCGTGCGGCGAAAGTCGAGCCGGCTACCGCGTTGCGGTATTCGTAAGCCACCCATGATCGTTCCCACGCTCTGCGTGGGAATGCCTCAACGGACGCTCCGCGTTCGGCTTTGGATGGGACGCAGAGCGTCCCGGGCTGCATTCCCACGCAGAGCGTGGGAACGATCAAGTTCGCGGCAACTCAATCACAAACCTGGTCCACCCGTTATCCGATTCGCAACGAATCTGCCCGCCATGGGCGCGGATGATTGACTGAGTGATCGCCAACCCCAGTCCCGCATGTTCACTGCTGCCTTCCTGGCGCGCCGGATCAGCCCGGTAGAAGCGATCAAATAAACGCGGCAGCAACGCCCCGTCAATTCCATCGCCGCTGTTCTCGACGGTCAGGCTCAACCCCTTAGGCTGATCAACAATCCGCACCCGAACCTCGCCTTCGACCGGTGTAAACCGCAGCGCATTGTCCAGCAAATTGGACAGCGCCCGACGCAACATGCTGCGATCGCCCTCCAGGCGCGCACTGCCTTCACGACTCAACCTGACCTGAGCGTCCTCCGCCAACGGCGCAAAAAATTCCAGCAACAGATCCGCTTCTTCCGCCAGCTCCAGCGGTTCGCGCTTGGGCATCAACAACCCGTGGTCAGCCTTGGCCAGGTACAACATGTCGTTGACCAGTTGCGCCATCCATTGCAGCTCTTCGAGATTGCTATGCAGTGCTTCGCGATAATCCTCGATGGGACGTGGGCGGGTGAGGGTGACCTGGGTGTGAGTCAGCAGGTTCGACAATGGCGTGCGCAATTCATGGGCGATGTCGGCGGAGAAGGCCGAGAGCCGCTGAAAAGAGTCGTCGAGGCGTCCGAGCATGGCGTTGAAGTTGTGGGCCATTTCCGCGAGTTCTGGCGGCATGTTTTCTTCGGGCAAGCGTGCATTGAGCGACTGCGCTGAAACGCCGCTGGCAACCGCACTCATGCGCCGTAACGGCCGCAACCCACTGCGTGCGGCCCAGGCGCCGAGCAGGGCGGTGGCCAGCGCCGACAAACCGACTGTCAGCCAGATCAGGTGCTGCATGCGTTGCAGAAAGTGCTGGTGATGGGTGATGTCCAGCAGCAAGGTCAACTGCGGCGAGTCAGGTTTGTCGAGGTACAACGGAGCGTTGAGGACGCGGTAGTCGGTCCCTTCGCTGCTCACCGTGGACAAACCCGGTTGGGTCGGCAATGCCTGGGGCAGGTGCGTCGAGCTGTCATACCAGTGCTTGCCGTCGCTGCCAGTGATCCGCAGCGACAGATCAGCCTGTCGGCTCAATTCATCGGCCAGTTTGACTTCGCTTTCACTCGACTGAATGTCATGAAGTGCCCTACGCAACCCAATCAACTTGCCGTCCAGCAATTGCTGATCGAGTTCAACGAAATGCGCTTCACTGGCCCGGCTGAACAACACCCCGGCAAACAGCGACACCACGGCGGTGCACGCCGCAAACAGCAGCGCCAGGCGACTGCTTAACGAAAGTCGGCGCATCAGGCGGGGCGCTCTTCAAGGACGTAACCCATGCCGCGCACGGTGTGAATCAACTTGTTGGGGAATTCATCGTCGATCTTCAGGCGCAAACGACGGATCGCCACTTCGATGACGTTGGTGTCACTGTCGAAATTCATGTCCCAGACCTGGGACGCGATCAACGACTTGGGTAGGACTTCGCCTTGCCTGCGCAGGAGCATTTCCAGCAGGGCGAATTCCTTGGCCGTCAGGTCGATGCGCTGACCGCTGCGTTCGACCCGGCGGCGGATCAGGTCCAGACGCAAGTCCGCCAGTTGCAGGCTGGTTTCCTGAGGTGTGGCGTTGCCACGGCGCAACAGGCTGCGGACCCGGGCCAGCAGTTCGGAGAAGGCGAACGGTTTGACCAGGTAATCGTCGGCGCCCAGTTCGAGGCCGTGGACCCTGTCCTCCACCGCGTCGCGCGCTGTCAGAAACAGTACCGGCGTGTCGAGGCCGGCACCGCGCACCGCTTGCAGAATCTGCCAGCCATCGCGACCGGGCAGCATCACATCAAGGATCAACAGCGCGTAATCGCCGGTCAACGCCAGTTGCTGGCCGGTGCTGCCGTCCGCCACCAGTTCAGTATTGAAACCGGCTTCGGTCAGGCCTTGGCGCAAGTAGTGGCCGGTTTTCGGTTGGTCTTCGACGATCAGCAGTTTCATGGGCGACTCGAGGTAAATGGAACGAACGCTTTATACCGTGGGCGGCGTTAATACAGGTCAACCTGACAAAGTTGTAATCCGGCTGTCAGGTTACGGGCAGTCGCAGCAGTTTAGAGTTTTCCACAGGCTGAACCTTATCTTGTTGGAGTACGACTATGTTTTTGCGCAAATCAATGGTGCGCGTTGCGTGTTTGCTGGCGTTGAGCTCGCCGGCGTGGGCTTCTCCGGCGCATACCTACGACTTCGGCCAGCCGGCCCCCGCGGCCAAGGCGACTCGCAGCGTTGAATTCGTCATGGGCGACATGTCGTTTACGCCGAAGGCGATTGATATCAAGGCCGGTGAGACGGTTCGTTTTGTGTTGGTGAATAAAGGTCAGTTGTTGCACGAATTCAACCTCGGTGACGCGGCAATGCATGCCAAACATCAGCAGGAAATGATGAAGATGCAGCAGAGCGGCATGCTGATGCCTACAGGTATGAAGGAAATGGACCACGGCGCCATGGCCGGTATGGGGCATGGAATGAAACACGACGACCCCAACAGCGTGCTCGTCGAGCCGGGCAAAACCGCCGAGCTGACCTGGACCTTCACCAAGGCCACCAACCTGGAATTTGCCTGCAACATCCCCGGTCATTACCAGGCCGGCATGGTCGGCAAGATGACTGTCAGTCAGTAAGCACTCAAAGGCGGGAGCAAAGGCTGGTAGAATCCGCTGATTCTTCAGTCAGGTTTCCGCCATGCATCCCGCAGCCGAACACTCGCCGCTGGGCAAATCCAGCGAATACATCGCCACTTACACGCCGTCTCTGCTGTTCCCGATCCCGCGCACCGCGAAATGGGCCGAGCTGGGCCTGACGGCTGAAACCCTGCCGTACAAGGGCGTGGATTTCTGGAACTGCTTCGAGCTGTCGTGGCTGTTGCCGTCCGGCAAGCCAGTGGTGGCGATTGGCGAATTCACTATCCCGGCGGATTCGCCGAATATCATCGAATCGAAGTCGTTCAAGCTGTACCTCAACTCCCTGAACCAGACTCCATTTGCCGACACCGCGAGCCTTGAATCGACATTGGCGAAAGACCTGTCGGCCGCTGCCGGTAAACCGGTCGGCGTGCGGATTCGTAGCCTGAAGGACGTCGAAGCCGAAGGCGTCGTGGCGTTGCCGGGCGTGTGTATTGATGATCTGGACATCAGCGTCAGCAACTATGAGCATCCGCGTCCGGAACTGCTGCGTTGCGATGAATCGCGCATCGTGGAGGAGAGCGTGCACAGCCATTTGCTCAAATCCAACTGCCCGGTCACCAGTCAGCCGGACTGGGGTAGCGTAGCGGTGGAATACCGTGGCGCGGCGCTGGATCACGCGAGTTTGCTGGAATACATCGTGAGCTTCCGTCAGCACTCGGACTTTCATGAACAGTGCGTGGAGCGGATCTTTCTCGACCTGCAACGGTTGTTGAAACCGGAGAAATTGACGGTGTATGCGCGGTATGTGCGGCGCGGTGGCTTGGACATCAACCCGTATCGCAGCACCGAAACCGTTCAACTGCCAAACCACCGTCTGGTCCGTCAATGAAGATCTAATGTGGGAGCGGCGGTGCGGCGATCCGACTTGCTCGCGAAGAAGTCAGCACATTCAACATAAATGGTGACTGACACTCCGCATTCGCGAGCAAGCCCGCTCCCACAAGGGATTGCATTGCAAGTCGCAGACAATAAAAAGCCCCGCTATCACTAGCGGGGCTTTTTTGCATCTGGGGGTCAGATCCCCATATTCGCCAGGGCTTGCACGATGTTGCGCAAGGTGCCGGCAAGGGTCGGGTGTTCGATTTCGAAGCGTTCAACGGCCAGGTTCACATTGTCGGCGAGGCTGGAGTCCTGGGTTTTGGTTTCGAGCTCCAGTTCCAGTTCGATCTGTTGCATCAGCGCGCGCAGGTCTTCGCGCTCGGCTTCGGTCAGCGGTGGATTCTGTTCCAATTGCTCGCGCAGAGTATTGAGCTGTTGTTGCAGTTCGCGGGCAGGCATGGCGTTCTTCCTTTTATCGATAGGCACTGGCATAGACCGCAGCAGCACGCCAAAGGTCTATGGCTTGACCTTTAGATTAATCCACTCGCGCGCAACCTGCATGATCTCGATCAGGGCTTTTCGCCCTTGAGCCGGCGCAGGCTGATGTCGGCCAGGCAGGTGTCGAGTTCACCGAGGTGATCGATCACCGAATGCACACCCAGGCCGAACAGTTGCACCGTTGCCTTGCCGCGTTTGAATTCCCGTTCCTGCTGAGTCAGCGCCTGCCATTCGTTGGGCGCCAGGCCGCAGAGTGAGCCGCAGGACGCCAGCCCAATCGTCCACAATCCGGCATTGAGCCCCGCTTGCAGCAATCGCGGTTCGCCGCTGACCAGCACGCAACCCTCCAGCCGTTCGACATTCAACGTCATCAAGGCTTGCCAGCAGGCATGCGGTGCCGGCCATGGATTGTTTGTTTCGGGGTGTTGCGAGGGTTTGATCCATGAAGGCAAGGCAGCCGCCAGGGAATGGCTGAGGGCAGGGGGGAGTTCATCGAGCCAGGCACAGGGAATCTGCTGATGCTGCAAGCTGCGCAGGCTATCCAGCGCGCCGGGCGTGGCCTCGGCGTGTATGGCAGAGGGGATGCCGTGTGCGCGTGTGCGGGCACCGAAATCCACCAGGCAACCACTGAGGCCGAACAGGACAGCGGTCAGGCTGGGCGCAATGTGGGGCAAGGTTTCGGCGTGCGGCATATCAACGTCCCTGAAATAGCCTCAAGGCTAGGGGGCGACGGTGACAGTTGAGTGACACTGATGTGAATCGCTCACAATCATCACGAATGATCCGTAGGCTGCCTCGCACGGTGCTGCCTTAAGCGGCTTTTCCGTCTTATACTAGCCCGCTTAACGCTTGGGCCAAGCGCCCGCGCCAGTACAATCCAAGGAGTTTTTCTATGCGCTGGAGCAATCATCTAGCTCAGTTTTGTGTGTTTGCCAGTGTATTGCTGGTTCCGTTCGTTGCCCAGGCAGCCTCGGAAGACGACCCTTGGGAAAGCATCAACCGCCCGATCTACAAGTTCAACGATGTGCTCGACACCTATGCGCTAAAGCCTTTGGCCCAGGGCTATCAGTTCGTGACGCCGCAATTCCTTGAAGACGGCATCCACAACATGTTCCGCAACGTCGGTGATGTCACCAACCTTGCCAACGATATCTTGCAGGCCAAACCGGCCGCCGCTGGCGTCGACACCGCACGCTTGATCTTCAACACCACCTTCGGCCTGCTGGGCTTCTTCGATGTGGGCACCAAGATGGGCCTGCAACGCAATGACGAAGACTTCGGCCAGACCCTCGGCTACTGGGGCGTAGGCAGCGGCCCGTACGTGATGCTGCCGCTTCTGGGCCCAAGCACCTTGCGTGACGCGCCGTCCAAGTATGTCGACGGCTACACCGGCCCGTACCCGTACATCCACGACGTGCCTGTGCGTAACTCGATCTTCGGCCTGAACATCATCGACACCCGCGCCAATCTGCTGTCGAGTGAGAAGCTGATCACCGGCGACAAGTACATCTTCATCCGCAATGCGTACTTGCAGAACCGCGAATTCAAAGTCAAAGACGGCCAGGTCGAAGACGATTTTTGATCTCGACCGGTAAAACGAAGAAGGCGGCCAGTGGGCCGCCTTCTTTCGTTTGGGCTTTCGTGGCTGGTTTGACTCATGAGTTCTAACCTTCCATTACGTTACGGTTTTGCCTGTTCTTATAACTCCCGGTGATTTGAAATCGAAAGTCGTCAAGCGACCATCGGCGTGAGCTTGAAACGCCCCGCGGATGGGAGTACCGTCTGCGCCTTAGAAGGGCACCTCTGGTGTACCTGTGTGTAGGGCAAACGCTCGAAAACAGTGCAGTAGAGAGGCTAGAAAGCGAATCCAGTAGTGAGAGCCGGGACAAAGCCCCTGCCTGCTACGCCAACCTAATTCTGGCGCCGTTTGCCCACATGCCAAAAACCAGTGCCACGCTGCTGATAATCGATGATGACGAAGTAGTGCGCGCGAGCCTCGCGGCCTACTTGGAAGACAGTGGTTTCAGTGTCCTGCAGGCCAGCAATGGCCAGCAGGGTCTTCAGGTATTCGAGCAAGACAAGCCCGACTTGGTCATCTGCGATCTGCGCATGCCACAGATGGGCGGACTCGAACTCATTCGCCAGGTCACCGAGCTGTCGCCACAAACCCCTGTGATCGTGGTTTCGGGCGCGGGCGTGATGAACGACGCGGTCGAAGCCCTGCGCTTGGGTGCGGCGGATTACCTGATCAAGCCTCTCGAAGATCTGGCTGTGCTCGAGCACTCTGTGCGCCGGGCCCTGGATCGTGCGCGCCTGCTGCTGGAAAACCAGCGCTACCGCGAGAAGCTGGAAAAGGCCAATCGCGAGCTCGCCGCCAGCCTGAACCTGCTCCAGGAAGACCAGAACGCCGGTCGCCAGGTGCAGATGAACATGCTGCCGGTCAGCCCCTGGACCATCGACGAGTTCCAGTTTGCTCACCAGATCATCCCGTCGCTGTACCTGTCGGGTGATTTCGTCGACTACTTTCGGGTCGACGAGCGTCGGGTAGCCTTCTACCTGGCGGACGTTTCCGGTCATGGCGCCTCTTCAGCCTTCGTTACCGTGCTGCTGAAGTTCATGACCACGCGCTTGCTGTTCGAATCCAAGCGCAGCGGTACATTGCCGGAATTCAAGCCTTCAGAGGTCCTTGGTCATATCAACCGAGGCCTGATCAGTTGTAAGCTGGGTAAACACGTCACAATGGTCGGTGGAGTCATCGACGAGGAGACAGGTTTGTTGACCTATAGCATCGGCGGTCATTTGCCGTTGCCTGTGTTGTACACGCCAGACAGTGTTCGTTATCTGGAAGGGCGTGGTCTGCCGGTGGGCCTCTTCAATGAAGCCACCTACGAAGACCACGTACTGGAGCTGCCACCGACGTTCAGCCTGACGCTGATGTCCGATGGCATTCTGGACCTTTTGCCAGAACCTACACTCAAAGAAAAAGAAGCGGCTTTGCCCCAGCGGGTCAAGGCAGCGGGCGGCAGCCTGGATGGTCTGCGGCAGGTTTTTGGATTGGCCACGCTAGGGGAGATGCCGGATGATATCGCCCTGTTGGTGTTGAGCAGGAATCTTTAATGAGTACCGGTAGAATCCAGTTCGCCGAGCAGGATGGCACCTTCGTCCTGAAGTTCGTCGGTGAAGTTCGCCTGACCCTGTGTTCGGCGTTGGATGCGACTATTGAGCGGATCTTCACGGCGTTGAACTTCAACGCAATCGTGATCGACCTGACCGAAACCCGCAGCATCGACAGCACCACCCTTGGCCTTTTGGCCAAGCTGTCGATCCTGTCGCGGCAAAAGGTCGGCTTGCTGCCGACCGTCGTCACCACCCACGAAGACATCACCCGTCTGCTGCAGTCCATGGGCTTCGAGCAAGTGTTCAACATCGTTGACCGCCCGATCCCGTGCCCTGAGTGCCTGACCGACCTGCCAGACCAGGATCAGTCCGAAGAAGTGGTGCGGATCAAAGTGCTCGAAGCACACAAGATCCTCATGGGCCTCAACGACTCAAATCGTGAAGCATTCCATGACCTGGTGAACGCGCTCGAGCGTCACTGATCTTCTAATGGGTGTGGATCGGTCTGGCCCCATCGCGGGCCAGCCCGGCTCTCACACTGATTCAACACACATCCCTCGTAGGAGCTGAGCTTGCTCGCGATGGCGTCCTGACGGCCGCCAAATCACCCTGTGCGAAGCCAACTCAGTCCCTGCCACCCACGCATAAAAAAGGGCGAACCTGTGAGGGTTCGCCCTTTTTGCGTTTGCTCGTACTGGATCAGAGCTTGGCTTGCAGCAATGCTTCGAGTTTTTCCTGGTCGCGAGCGAACTGACGAATACCCTCAGCCAGTTTCTCGGTCGCCATCGCGTCCTCGTTGGACAACCAACGGAACTGTGCTTCATTCAAGCTCAAACGAGCTTCACCGGCCTGACCCGGCGCCAATTTGCGTTCCAGCTTGCCAGTGTCCGCCGCCAGCTTATCAATCAGATCCGGGCTGATGGTCAGGCGGTCGCAACCGGCCAGCTGCTCGATCTGATTCAGGTTACGGAAGCTAGCGCCCATGACCACGGTCTTGTAGTCATTGGCCTTGTAGTAGTTGTAGATACGCGTCACCGACTGCACGCCCGGATCATCCGCGCCGGTGTAGTCGTTGCCGTTGGCCTTTTTGTACCAGTCGTAGATGCGACCCACGAACGGCGAAATCAGGAACACCCCGGCGTCAGCACAAGCCGCTGCCTGAGCGAACGAGAACAGCAACGTCAGGTTGGTCTGAATGCCTTCTTTTTCCAGAATTTCGGCAGCGCGGATGCCTTCCCAGGTGGAAGCGATCTTGATCAGTACGCGGTCACGGCCAATGCCGGCCTTGTCGTACAGCTCGATCAGACGGTGCGCACGCTTCAATACGGCGTCGGTGTCGAACGACAGGCGCGCATCCACTTCGGTGGAAATGCGGCCAGGAATCACTTTCAGAATTTCTTGCCCTACCGCAACGCCAAAACGGTCGCTGGCCAGGCCCACATCGCCCTTGCAGTCGCTGACGCAAGCGTTCAGCAACTCGGCATAACCGGGAATGGCCGCCGCTTTCAGCAGCAGGGAAGGGTTGGTGGTAGCGTCCACGGGTTTAACGCGAGCGATAGCTTCGAAGTCGCCGGTGTCGGCAACTACGGTGGTCATTTGTTTGAGTTGTTCCAGCTTGGAAGTCATGGGCGTGCTCTGTCCTATGGGTCTAATGACATTACCCGAGCGCTGACAGCCACTCAAGGGTGTGTGTACGTATCGAGGGCCCCAGCGGCAACAACCTGAAAACGGCTGTTTGAATGGCGGGGCGCGGTATCGGTAAATACGATGCCAAATCAGACCACAGGTTCAACCTGGGTGACCGTTAGCGCCCAGAAGGTCCACAGTCATGACTTTAGTTAGCCAATACGTCTCGGAAAACGTCAGGGCGAATAGCGGCGATATGAAGGAGCGATCGTGCAGCCCCAGAAGGGGACCGTCGTCCTTGTTCCCACTCCTGCAGAGTGCGTACGGAAACGCCCAGCAGCTCCGCAAACTTCGGTTGCGATAGACCGGTTTTGCTTCGGGCCTCTGCAGCCTCGGTTACTTCAACTTTGTGAACGTCGCCGTGTAGGCCGGCTTTGACTTCAAGAATTGACGCCAACAGTTCTTCGCCAATATTGCGTTTGGCATCCCGTTCCATCAGTTCTTTTTCAGTTAGGGGCATGATTCAGCTCCTTTGCGATTTTGCGCAGTATATGCGCGGGGATGTTCTCTGTGGCGCCTTTGCCGTAGATCAGCAATGTGACCAAGGCGCCGCTGGCAAGTTGCGCGATGTAGATAATTCTAACCGCGCCACTTTTACCGCGACCATCCATGCTCCAGCGCACTTTTCGGCATCCCTCCGAGCCGGGGATCACTGCACCTGCGTCCGGATTGTTCGCCAGATAGGACATGAACGCACCACGTTCTTCTTCAGTCCAGTAATCCGGCCAGAGTTTTGTAAAAAGCTTGGATTCAATGATTGTCAGCATGGTTGTGATCATACGTCTTTGACGTAGTTGCTGACAATTGGAGGCTAATTGCCTTTTATTAGATCCGGCGACGGGTTCGGGCTCACAACTCTTATCGTCTTGGACCGCTTGCAGATAAGACCTTTGAGCGCATGAACCGAGCCCGTCTTGGCCAAAAATTCAACGCTGCCGTCTCGCAACGTTACAAATTCGACGTGATCACCTGCGGCCAACCCGAGCGAGGTGCGAACCTGCACCGGAATGGTAATTCGTCCTTGCGTCGTTAGCCTCGCAGTTGCCATCAATGCCACCTCCATTAACGTAGCTAGGGATTTTCCGGTTACCGCCCCTCCAACAACTCCGCCGCCTGATCCAGCAACACCAAAGGCTCTTTAGCCTTATGAATATCCACCGACAACAACTGCCGAAACTTGCGCGCCCCCGGAAACCCGGTGCCCAGCCCCAGCACATGCCGAGTGATGTGGTGCATCGAGCCGCCCGCATCAATATGCGCCGCTATATAAGGCCGCAACTGCGCCAGCGCCTCGGCCCGGCTGATCACTGGCGCCGTGCTGCCGAACAGTTGCTGATCCACCTCAGCCATCACATAAGGGTTGTGATAGGCCTCACGACCCAACATCACGCCATCGAACGTCTGCAAATGTTCGTGACAGGCGTCCAGCGTCTTGATCCCGCCGTTGAGAATAATCTCCAGCTCCGGAAAATCCGTCTTCAACCGCGCCGCCACGTCATAACGCAGAGGCGGAATGTCGCGGTTCTCCTTCGGCGACAACCCCTCCAGAATCGCAATCCGCGCATGCACCGTAAAACTCGTGCACCCGGCATCCCGAACCGTGCCGACGAAATCACACAACTCCTCGTAACTGTCCCGCCCATTAATCCCGATCCGATGCTTCACCGTCACCGGAATCGACACCGCATCGCGCATCGCCTTCACACAATCCGCCACCAACTGCGGATGCCCCATCAGGCACGCACCGATCATATTGTTCTGCACCCGATCACTCGGGCAGCCGACATTCAGATTCACCTCGTCATAACCGTGCTCCTGCGCCATGCGCGCGCACATCGCCAGGTCCAGCGGGACACTGCCACCGAGTTGCAGGGCGAGCGGGTGTTCGGCTTCGTTGTGACGCAGGAAGCGGTCGTGATCGCCGTTGAGGAGTGCGCCGGTGGTGACCATTTCTGTGTAGAGGAGGGCGTGCTTGGAGAGTAGGCGTAGGAAAAAACGGCAATGCCTATCAGTCCAATCCATCATGGGTGCAACGCTGAACCGCCGAGACAGCGCAGGGCTTGTGTTTACTGGGCTGTAGTGGGTGTTTTGTGCCATTTTGCTCAACATGTTTTTAGCGTGTTTTGGGGCGTTTTCGGGCGTTTTTTGATTCTCGGTGGTACGATGTACCACTTCAAAACTGACGCGTACCACTTTTTTATATGGCGACTATCAGGGCAAGAAAACTGGCGGATGGGACTGTGAGCTACACGGCTCAGATCCGCATCAAGCGCGACGGAGTGCAAGTCTACCAAGAGAGCCAAACCTTCGCCCGGAAACAGGCGGCACAGGCTTGGGTGCGCCGACGCGAGGCAGACCTCGATCAACCAGGTGCGATTGAGCGAGCGAACCGCAAAGGTATTACTGTCCAGGACATGATCAAGCAGTATCTGGATGAAATGGAGAAAGTCCGACCCCTGGGTAAAACGAAAGAAGCTACCCTCAATGCCATTGCCGCGTCGGACTTTGGCCAGACCGTTGATTCCGACATCAATAGCCAAAGGCTAGTGGACTTCGCACTCTGGCGAATGAGCAAAGAGGGCGGTGGTGTCCAGCCGCAGACTGCCGGTAATGATCTCGCGCATCTCGGCGCTGTCCTTTCGATTGCACGGCCGGCCTGGGGTTATGAGGTCGATGCCCATGCGATGGCGGACGCTCGGAAAGTGCTGAGAAAGCTGGGATACAACATGAAGAGCCGTGAGCGGGGGCGGCGACCTACATTAGGCGAGCTAGATAATTTGCTTGAGTATTTTACTGGCGTCCTGCAGCGTCGCCCCAGCTCTATCAATATGCTCAAAGTGACTGGTTTCGCCCTATTCTCAACACGGCGACAAGATGAAATCTGTCGCATTTTATGGGCAGACGTTGATGAGGCTGGTCAGCGTGTGATGGTGCGGGACATGAAAAATCCAGGGCAGAAGATCGGCAACGACGTTTGGTGTTATATCCCAGATGAGGCATGGCGAATTCTAAAGAGTATGCCAAAGTCTCAAGCTGAAATTTTCCCCTTTAACTCGGCGACCATTTCTTCGATCTGGGCAAAAGCCTGTAAGTTTTTAGAAATCAACGATCTACACTTTCACGATCTTCGGCACGAAGGCGTCAGCCGGTTGTTTGAGATGGATTGGGATATACCGAGAGTGGCCAGCGTTTCAGGTCATCGCGATTGGAATTCCATGAGGCGCTATACACATTTAAGAGGGCGTGGAGACCCATATATCGAATGGCAATGGCTGAAAAGAATGGTTGGGTGAGTGGTAGTGCTTAGGCTTACATGATTATTTCAAGGATTGATCGGGTGGTTTATGACTATTGATATGGGTTTTTGGGTTCGAGATTTTAGAGGGTTTAAATCGGCGGGCGCTGGGTTTGATGTGGTAAAGCCTGTTAACGTAATTGTGGGTAAAAATAATATAGGAAAGTCTAGTCTGGTAGCTGCTGTAGAGCATATGTTTAGGGAGAATGCGATACAGTATGAAATTGCAGAAAGTGTAGAATTTGGTGGTGAGCTAACAGAAGCAGAGCTACGGTCAAACTTTAGAGGTGAGCATGCAGGCGGGGATCTGCCAGGGAATCATTGGTGGGATCATGGGGCACGCTTTATAGATAAACGTATTGTTTGGCGGGAATACAATAATCAAGTCGAGGTGCTTCAGGTTCTCGATCTTTCGGATCGCCTTATGGATTCTGAAAAAGTTCGCTTAGGTACGTTGCTTTCTACTTTTAAGCGCAGGAAGTATCGTCATGTGCGACTTGATGCTGATAGGGATCTTATAAAAGAGGGTTACTCGAGTGCGCTTTCGTTACAGAGTAATGGGGCGGGTGCAACCAATATTATACAGAACTATATAAATAGTTCAGGTCTTGATAGGGGGTTAGTACAGGTAAGGTTGCTTACGGCTCTCAATGATATTTTTACACCGGATATAGTGTTTTCGGAAATTGTAGTGCAGTTTCATTCGGATAATAATGTTTGGGAGATTTATCTAGGGGAAGATGGCAAAGGCCTTGTTCCGCTTTCGGCGTCAGGAAGCGGGTTGAAGACGGTTATTCTAACGTTGCTTAATCTTCTCGTTCGTCCAGATTTTGACGATAAAAAAATAGACAATTATATTTTTTCATTTGAAGAGTTGGAGAATAATTTACATCCGACATTGCAGAGGAATTTATTTTCGTTTTTGCTTGCGTATGCGCAGTCAACAGGGTGTCATATATTTCTAACTACGCACTCTCAGGTTGCTATAGACCTTTTTCACGGTGAGGCAGATGCGCAGATTCTTCATGTAAAAAAACAAGAAGGAGAAGTGCTGGGTGTCATATTGGATGATTTGAATCGCGGCTATTCTGTTTTAGATGATTTGGGCGCAAAGGCCAGTGATATACTGCAGGCTAATGGGATAATTTGGGTGGAAGGTCCTTCCGACAGAGTTTATTTAAATAAGTTTATCGATCTGTGGGGGGAGGGCGCGTACAAGGAGGGTCACCATTATCAATTTATCTACTATGGAGGTAGCGTTCTTGCACATATTGATGCTGGCACACCCGATACAGACATACAGGAGGCGGTAAGCGCAATTAAGATAAATAGAAATTTTATTTTTGCATGTGATAGTGATAGGAAAAGCAAGAATGGGAAACTGAAAAATAGAGTGACTGAACTTCTTGATGCTGTTGCTGGGGGGCGTGGATATGTATGGGTTACACGGTGCCGTGAAATAGAGAACTATATCCCGAAAGAGTGTTTTGAATTGGAGTATGGAAAGTTTGGTCTTCCGCAAATCAGTGAGTACGAATATGTGCAAGACTATTTGAGGAATAATCATCTTTCTCAAGCCGGTTCATTTACGGATAAACATCATAAAGCAGTAAAATTTAGTGAGAATTTTTCTAAGGATAATTTATCATTTCGACCTGAATTGGCAGTGGAAATGACTGCAATCATTGAGCGCTTGATGATGTGGAATAGTTAAGGCCTGATTGTAATCGCTCTGGTTAAACACATGAAATAGATAGCGCCTTAGAAAAATTTCTAGGCGCCTGCGCATGGTTTTGGTTTTT
Organism: Pseudomonas sp. Irchel s3h14; assembly: GCF_900187425.1. Taxonomy (GTDB): domain Bacteria; phylum Pseudomonadota; class Gammaproteobacteria; order Pseudomonadales; family Pseudomonadaceae; genus Aquipseudomonas. Next base: position 233,687 of record NZ_FYDJ01000005.1, on the reverse strand, counting down.
GGTCAGCTAGCTCGGCGAAACCCATTGAGCTGATTGTATTCCTTCACTGCTGCATCGCGCTGTAGATCAAGGTAGGCAGCGAGATCGGTAATATGGATTCCTTTCGCACTCTTCTGACTCGTTTCTAATCTAGTTATGGGAATCTTGATCTGGCCTGCTAGAACTTTGCGTTGGAACATTTCTGGTGTTAGATGCGTAAAATAGTCTTTGCAAATCTGATCCAGAGGGATGATTGCCCGGCCACTGTATTGAGCCATTAGGATGAAGGCTGTGTTCATGCTGCGACCTCTTGCGCTGCGGGCTCCAGAAGTGCGGCCATGGTCAATGCTTCACCGCGCAGGGTACGTGCGTCGCGTTCGAGTTTTTTTCCGGTGCGGAAGGCGCTGAAGGTCTCGGCGGCGATCCGGAGCTGTTCGGCGATGTCCAGCAGGATCTGATGGTGTTCTTCGCCGAGTGCTTTGCTGTCCTTGAGCTTTTTGCAATGTTGGGCAAGGTGCTGGTGATCGGCTCGAATGAATTGAAGGGATGCTTCTAGTTCGCGGATGGTTTTGGCACTGTCGGCGCGCTGGCTGTTGGTGCCTTCGTCGTTTCCTTGGATGCGACCATCAGCCAGACCACCTCGATAGCCTGTCCAGTAGAGAAGGGCGGCCGCGATGATGATGGTGATCAATGCGCAGATTTGAATTGCTGTCATGTGCTGTGTACCTCAGTAGAGCCCGCCGCCGGGATGCTTGGTGAGAGGCCGGCGGCGGGGTGTTGCAGTGGTGGTTAACCCAGGTTGAAACTGCCGATGGTCAAGTTAGCGCCGCCCCCGACTTCCTTTTGCACGACGTCCTTAAACTCTTGCGCCAAGTCTTCGCGCAATTGTTCCTCGCCAATCCAGCGCAGGCGTAGCAGGGGCTTGTCACCGCCGGTGAGAACGGCTACACGCAGGCGGATGATCTGGACCTTCAGCCCTTCATATGGCTCGACGGTGAACAGGAATTCAGCAGGCAACCCTTCCGAGGACTTGGCCTCAATCTGGTCCATCGCTGAACGAGATGCGCTCAGGTCGCCGACGATGTGTTCGCTCTTGCGTGCTTGCTCGATGCTGATGGAGCGGATAGCGCTCGCGGCTTTGCGCAAATCGATGTGACTGTCATCGGCTGCGAGGGCTTGGAGATTCGATGCCCAATCTTCGATCCAGTCGCTCAGGTCTTTCTGCGCGAACTGAATGGAGGCTGCCCGCTCCAGCGCCCGAAAGGCAGCAGTTTTTCTCAAGTTGAGGGTAGCGGTGAAGTCGCCGTGCCCCGGTACCTTGGTGTCGCCCAGGTTGAAAATCACGGTGCACGCCATTGCTTCGGCGTCGACAAAACCAGACGCAACGATCTCGACGCTTTGCGTCATCACGTAATTGCCGAAGTCCAGCAACGAGTGAGTGGTGAGCGCGCCGCGGAAACGGCTGCGAGCGGCTTGGAATTTCTCGATGCTGTGGATCTTCTGGTCGGACGGCAACACCAGCGCCGGGGTGAACGTGCTCAGCGGCTTGGCATAGGCCAGAACGGCGGTGTCCTGAATCAACTGAATTGCTTTGGCTTCCATTGGATTTATTTCCTTTTGGTGAGAGGTATGGAGTAGAGCGCTTTAGGACTTCGCGTGAATCGGCGCGTCGTCTCGGTTGAACAGCTGGCCAGCGCGGGGAGCTTCGGCGAACAAGGTCAGGCACCCGCCCTCGTTGACGTGCATCGGCGTGTCGAGAGTGGTGTCTTCGCTTCGGCTGCCGCGTTTGGTCGGCACCTTGTAGGCGAGCTTGTGGTTGACTGTGACCTGGTGGCTGTTGGCAATCTGCTTTAGGGTGAAGGTCAGCGTGACGGAGCCAACCTTGCCGTTATCCACCACGCCCGACGCCACTTCGGAAAGGGCGTGACCGATTTGGTTGGCGAAGACGCCTGCATTGAGTTCGCCGATGAATTCGGCCGTGTCTGTTGGTTTCATGTGCTGTGCCTCATTGAGTGCTGGTTGTTTGCCCCTGGCCGGCAGGGGCCACCGATGAATCAGGCGGCCTCTCTCTTCGCTTGCGAGTCAAGGTAGTCGGCTAGGTCGTGCAGGTAGACTCCCGGTCGGCCCTGTCGACCTCCCAAGCGAGTAACCTTTAGCGCAATCTGGCCTGCATTTATCTTCCGTAGTAGGTAGCGGTCACTTGAGATGTGAGAGAAGTAACGTTCTCGGACTGCGGCCAAGGCGGGGCACGGTGTTGCAAACTCTTCGCGCAGATGGTCAAGGGTGTCGCTCACGCCATTTCCTCCCCGAACCCCTCCGTAGGGGGCAGCAACTTGAGGCGGATCAGTTCGGCGAGACCTTCTTTGCTTTTGCCCTTTGCCGCGGCGCAGACATTCCCCGCTTTGTCCGCGACAACAGCGCCGTATGGGTATTCTGGACATTTGGTGGGGGTGACATAGGCAATCTGCCCTTCGCCGATCACGGCATCCACGCAGCGAAAGACTTCTGCCAGTTCCGCGCTCACTGGTGGGAGTCCCTCCAGTAACGCGACAGCCTCAGTCGACGCGCCAATCAAGGTGGCGCGGCTGATGACGGTTGGGTAATTGAGGTGCATTGGGACCAGCTTCAAGGCGCCAATGGCTGATGTAATAGCGTTCTGAGTCATGCTACGGCGTCCTTGTGCTTGGTGGTGATCTCAATGCCGAGTTGCTTTGCCAGCCAGGCAATGCCCGCTTCCTTGACCATCACGACAGCGTAATGACTGAAGGTGTTGATGTTCGGATTCCAGCGGCTTCGGGAGTCGACAAACAAATAACCCTGGTCGCGGTGCTGGCTCGCCAGTTCGCCGGCTTGGGTCAAGATGCCGAGTTCACGTAGTTGCTTACGGAAGGTTCGAGGTTTAAGGCCGAGCAAGGCTGCCGTTGCGTCCAGGGTGCGATTCATGACGGCCGACCTCAGGCTGCGGCGCTGTTTGCGCGTGCGCACAGCGCCCCGAAGATCTCGTCCAGTTGTCCGGTAAAGTCTTCTATAGCGCCGTCGTTGTGCAGGACCAGATCGTTGTCCTGAATGCCGATACCGGTTTCGCTGATATGCGGATTGACCTCGACGGCGTCTGCTCGGAGCAGGTGGACCACTATCCCGCCCCGCTTGCGCACGAAGTCAGCTTCATTCTCGAAACGCAGGTCGCTGATCACGAATCCGCGGGCGTTGTCGTTGGTCTGGCCCAGAAACTCAAGGTTTTGTTCGGCCAACAACAGCCAGAGTTCCGGGTGCACCTGGTGGCGGCCCCAATCGGTGCCCAGGGCTTGCATGAGCTCACGAGGCGAGCGGCCAAGCCAGTCGATCGTCAGCTCTTTGCGTTCGTCGTCGAAGTCGCACGGGCTCAGATTGAAGATGTGCATCAGGCCATCGCGAAGCGGGTCAGCAAATGCGTAAGCCACGAGACCATGGGTATTAGCCAAGTGATTGGCGGCGGTGGTCTTGCCTGTTCTGGCGCGGCCAGCGAGACCGATAAGAAGTTGGCTCATGCGGCGTCACCTCCCCAAGGCCCGAAGTCGTCAGAGGGGACGGGGCGAGTAGGGCTGGCAACCATAGGGCGGCTGTTGAGATTGGTGATGACCAATAGGCCAGTGTTCTGCTGGATAGCTTGAACAGCTGTTGGGCTGGTGCAGGCTGCAGGGTGTAGATACACCGGGCAGCGGGTGGTGCTGTGCTGTGTCGTTTGCATGGCTCGTACTCTTTGGTGAGAGGTGTACGAGGCAAACGATACAAATTCGTATCGATACAGTCAATACTAATATGTATTGATTTTTTGGTCTGATTACAAAAAAGCCCGCTTAGATGCGGGCTTGGATGCTGAGAGATGTATTAGAAAATTTCTAGTTTCGAGAAGACAACGCCACAGATCGTCGCATTGTCATCAAGCTCAATTATCGGGTCTGGCCACGCTGGGTTCAGAGGTTTTAGGAATCGGCGACTCCCTTCCATTACCAACTGTTTGAATGTTGCCTCTTGGCTATCCGTCAGCTTGGCAATAACAAGCGAACCGTTCTCGGCATCTTTGGCCGGGTCAACAAAGATGATATCGCCGTCTCGAAAAGAGCGCCGTTCGTGTTGGTTGAACATGGAAAGGCCACGAACTCTAAGGGCGTAGCTCTGGGAGCTGTGTGAGGCTGCACATGGCAGCCAGATCTCCGCATCATCAAGGGTGCGGACATCTGATATCTCGCACCAAGCGCCAGCTTGCACCCATGAAATCAGTGGTACATGTCCTTTGATGGCCGGGCCGGGCTCAATGTTTGTATCGGGAAGGGTGGGATCTGGTTCCTTTTGGCTGCCTCCCTTCCATAGCCAGGTACTGCTGACTTTTAGAGCTTTAGCAATTTTTTCAACATTCTCTTGGCGAGGGCTGGCTACGGCGTTTGTAGCGATCCTATGAATTGTGGGCTGGGGAACGCCAGAGCGTCGACCGAGTTCACCCTCGGATAGGTTCAGTTCAGCCATGCGTTGAGTGATGCGGTCACCAATCACTTTTTTGCCCTTGATTCATAAACGTATCGACGATTGTATTGAATGAATCAATACGTTTGTGTATTGTTGCGGCCAATGCGAAGGCGCATCGGTGAACAAGATGACTATCCAAGAAATGCTCGCGGAGTTACTGGAGGCTGGTTTATCCCAGCGGGTGATTGCGGAGCGCGTGGGAACAACGCAGCCGACTATTAATCGTGCTGCTAAAGGTGCTGATGTTCGATATGTAACTGGAAAGGCGATTGAGCGCTTATACGATGAAGTAAAAGAAGCTGGAAGCGGGGTGCCTAAAGCTTGAGAAGTGCTGTGCTGGGGCCTCTCACCATAAGAATCTCCCCAGCCCAGCGTGGCGATACGCAGCACATAACATTCCGCCACATGAAGCACCGGCCTGGCATCTCCCGCCAAGGAACTCCAGACCGGTAGCAACGAGCTGCACAAGGTACATGCAAGTCGCTGCATAGCGCGTCGGCCCAGGACCTCTCACCATAAGAATCCCCTGGGCCGACTGGAACGATGAACCGTGCTGCACAGCACGATTCGCACAGCACATCGGTCGTGGTCGTAGAATAGAGCGTGTTTGACTCTACGGCCACACCGTAAACAGGGGATTTACGGTTATGAGTCGCACAGATCTTTTGCCGGACGCTGGTCCGGTCCTATCTCTGCGTCATGCGCTTTACCGCGCCGGGCGTGATTATCGGGGCGGCATCACAGCCCTGGCTTTCGACATGGTCATGGATAACGACGCGCTTCAGAAGAAACTGAAACTCGACGAAGAGCGCCGCTGGCTGACGCCGGACGAGCTGGAAGAAGTTGTCCGGCTGACGGCCAATCCATTGCTGTTGGATGCGCTGATGCGTCCTGCCGGGGTGGTTTGGTACAAGCCAGTGCCGGTACCCGCAACCTCGGAAGCGCTCAAAGCGGTTGGTAATGTTTTGGGTGAGACCGCAGAGTTCGTATCGAGCATGCATGAAGCTGCCAAGGACAACGTCTGGGAGCTTCATGAGGTCCTCGCGCTGGAGAAGCACGGAGCTGATGTGATCCGTGCGGTACTAGGCATCATGGCTGGTGCCCGGGAAGCGATGGAGGGTCAGGACAATGGCTGACGATATCGATCGCGCCAACGACCAGGCGCAATACCTGCTTGATGTAGCACTTCACCGCAGTCGCCGTGTGCCTTCGACTCGTGTCAGCGCTCAATTTTGCGAGGACTGTGACGATCCTATCCCGTTGCTTCGACAGCAGAAGATTGAAGGTTGCGAAACCTGCGTCCCCTGTCAGGAGTTGCGGGAGGCTCGGCGATGAGTGAACTGGCAAAGGGAACAGCCATCGCCACATGGGCAAAGCGTTACATCAATACCTTCGACCTTGCCTTGGTATCCATCGAGCCAGGTGAAAAGGCGCCAAAGGGCATGGGTTGGAACAAGCCCGGCGGTTACATCACTGATGCCGCCACGGCTGAAGCATTCTGGCAGCGAAACCCCAACCATAACCTCGGTGTCGTGCTTGGGCCGAGTCGCGTCTGTTCGTTGGACGTCGACGATGTTCAGTGGACGCGCCATGTGTTGTATGAGCTGCTGGGTGTCGATCTGGATGCTATGTCGGTGGTTTATCCGACCATTGTCGGTAACCCGCTGCGCTTTCGGGTGTTGTTCAAGTTGCCGGACGGCGTTGAGCTGACCCGGCACTCTCTTTCTTGGCCGAATGAAAATGACCCTGACGGTTCGATTTTCAAAGGCCTGATGGACAAAGCCAAGGCCGCGAAAGAGCAGGGCGATGTTGTTGGGGAAGCCGCAGCACGCGCGGAGGCCGATCCATTCAAGCGCTTCACGGTGTTTGAATTGCGTGCCGGCCTGGTGCAGGACGTATTCCCGCCTTCGATTCATCCGGGTACCGGTAAGCCTTACACCTGGAAAACCCCGCCTAACGCGACAGACGGTTTGCCGACGCTGACCACCGACCTGCTGGCCATCTGGCAAAACTGGGACATCTTCAAGCGCGACGCTGAAGCGGCGTGCCCGTGGGCAATTAAACCAACAGCGGCGCCGGCAAAAGTCGTCAAGCGTCCAGCGACTGGGGTTGGTAAGTCTCCATCGGTGATCGATGAGTTCAATCGCTGCCATGACGTTGAAGAGCTATTGCGGACCCACGGCTACATCAAGCGTGGCGGTAAGTGGCTGTACCCTCAGAGCAGCACCGGCCTGCCGGGTGTGACAATCAGTGACGGCAAAGTCTATTCGCACCACGGCGCAGATCCGCTCGCCAACGGACATCAGAATGATGCCTTCGAGGTTTTCTGTTTGCTCGAGCACGGCGGTGACCAGTCGAAGGCGGTGAAGGACGCTGCGCGTATGTTGGGTATGCAGCGTACTTCGCGACCTGATCCGAGTGATCTTCCCCCGACCCCATCCGCTGACTCGAGCGTGCCGAGCCCTATTGATGCCGACGTGCCTAGCGAGGCTGCTCCTGCATCTGACGGGGGGGCGGGGGAGGCATTGACGCTTGACCATTTGCTTCGTCGTTTCGCGTTGGTCGAGGGCACCACACACGTGTGGGACTGCGATCAGTCGCGAGTGATGAAAAAGTCCGCGTTCGAAGCGCGGGTTGGCAAGCCGTTGGCCAAAGCCTGGCTGGATGACATGGGCAAGCGGTTGATCTCTGATGATCACGTCCGCGACATCGAACAGACCCGGCGTATGGCGGGTAAAAAGGGTGGTGCCTTAGGCATGCCACCGACCGATCGCTATGTGTACATCGATGGCACCAAGGACGTGTGGGACCGGGAGAAGAAACGACGCATTGCCGAAGGCGCAGTGAAGATGGCGTTGGGTGACACCTATCCGCTGTGGTTGAACAGCAGCGAGCGGCGCACGGTGGACGTCGAACATATTGTGTTTGACCCGACCATGACCAAGGATCCGGCGGTGTACATCAATACCTTTGATGGCCTACCACTGGAACCGGTGCGGGATGACGAAGCCTGCGCCAACCTGCGTTGGCTGATTTCGTTCTTGTGCAACCACGACGAAGCGGCTGCCAGTTGGCTCATTCGCTGGCTGGCATATCCGCTGCAGCACTTGGGGGCCAAGATGGACACCGCCGTACTGATGCACTCGATCATGGAGGGCTCGGGTAAGAGTCTTCTGTTTGCTGATGCGCTCGGCATGCTTTACGGCCAATACGCCGCGACGGTCGGTCAGACCCAGCTGGAGAGCAACTTCAATGCCTGGCAAAGCCGTAAATTGTGGTCAGTGTTCGAAGAGGTGGTCAGCCGCGATCAGCGGTACAACCAGGTAGGCAAGATCAAGCACTTGATCACCGGCAAAACGGTCCGGATGGAATCGAAGTTCATCAATGGCTGGGAAGAAGCCAACCACATGAACGCGGTGTTTCTGAGCAACGAGATTCTCCCGTGGCCCATCAGCGAGAGTGATCGGCGAATGCTGGTGATGTGGCCCATGGAAACCTTGCCAGTCGAGCGGCAAAAGGCGATCGGACGAGAGCTGGAGCAGGGTGGTGTTGCTGCACTGTACGGCTGGTTGTTGTCGATCGATCTGGGCGACTTCAACCAACGGACGCGACCGCCATCGACGGACGCTCGTGAGCGCTTAGTGGCCTTGAGTCGGGCTGGTTGGCAGACATTCCTGCACCTGTGGAAATACAGCGAGCTGGGCCACGGTCTCTGGGGGCCGTGTCTGTCCACCGATCTCTATTCGCTGTTCCTTGAGTGGTGCCAGCGCAATAAAGAACACGTGATGAGTCAGACGAAGTTCTCGCTGTTCATCAACTCAGAGGTGGATAAAACCCGGGCCATTCCCTGGACCGATGGCAACAACCGCCGCTTTGGCGCGTTCTTCTTTCCTGTTGATCCGGATGCTTCCCCACCCCCATCACTGAAGGCGGCCGAGCTGGGCAAGCAGGTGGAACACTGGCGGGCCAAGGCGAAGTTGGCGGGCTGGCATGTAGACAGCTGGGACCACATCAAGGCGGTTGCCGCATGACTATCCCTAAAAGTGTGTTGGGTGTGTCGGGTGTGTGTCGGGTTGGTTTTGGAGACCCCACACAATTTCAGGCCTTGAATTACATGGGTTTGCGGATGTTGTGCGGGGTGTGTTGGGTTTCGTATCGCGCACGCGCATGCATGACGTTATTTGAATCGAGAGCAAGGGTAAGAATTTTTTCTTATGCGAGAACCGATAAACCCAACAAACCCAACACACTCAACTCAACATTGTTAAAGATATTGATTTTAAAGGGATTTAGTTGTGTTGGGTTTGTGTTGGGTTGTGGTTTTTCTGTGTTGGGTTCGGTTTTTCGGGGGGAGGGGCGATGATTGAGGAAATTGAAGCGTTGATGGTGCACTGGGGCGAACAGCAGCACCGGCTCGGCCTGGGTGGGGGGATGGGCAGTCAGATGGGGGCGATTATGGAGTGGGGTGGTTGCGCGCCACGCGGTACACCAGGTTCGCGAGAGTTGATGGGGGCCACCACCGGCATGGACTACATCGGCAATGAGATCGGCGCGGCGGTTGCTGAGTTGATGCGGGATAAGGTTCGCGGCCAGGGACTGGCTAAATTGGCTGAACTTCGGTACCTGCATGTTCCGGCGAGTCCTGTCAGAGAGCAGATGCGAATTCTGGGTATCGCCGAAGGGGCTGACCGGACTTATCGCAACTGGGTAGAACGTCTTCATTTACGCGTGCTTTCGATTCTAACGGCGCGGGCCGGCACTACCCGGGGCTATGTCCGGGAGGGTGGGGCAGTTGAGAAGAACCTCACGCGAGCGTCCCCGCTGCGTCACGCTGTGTAGTCCGGTTCTACCGTTCGTCTGGGTGTTTTGTCGAAGTGTGGTCGAAGTGCGGTCGAACTGCGGTCGAACTCGGCCCAACCGTTAAACACTGCTTTTCGGTTTTTCCGAAGGCAGGTACAAAGTCGCCATGATCTGCGATTTGCGCCTGAGTCGCTCCCCGAGCACGTGCTGTGCACCCTGCCCCGGCCCTTACCGGGACATTGAAAACCCTGCCGACCTGGCGGGGTTTTCTTTTTCCAGCGCTCAGCTATTTCTTTTGAGGCACACCATGACTACTGAACAACAAGCATTGGCTGAGATGCCGATCTGGCTCGTGATCGTCCTGGCTCTGGTCGGCGGCGTGAGCGGGGAAATGTGGCGAGCCGACAAGGACGGCGCGCGGGGCTGGGCATTGTTGCGGCGCCTCGCGCTGCGGTCCGGTGCCTGCATTGTCTGCGGGGTGTCGGCGATGATGCTGATGATCGGCGCGGGCATGACGATCTGGACGGCCGGCAGCTTGGGTTGCCTGACCGCGATGGCCGGCGCTGATGTCGCCATCGGGTTGTATGAACGCTGGGCCGCCAAGCGGCTGGGCGTCTCCGATGTGCCACCTGCCAGTGGCGAACAGGGGTGAGGAACCGCGGCGGGCCGCCGAAAACCGCCGGGGACCCTGGGGTTATTCGGGGGGTACGGGGTCGGAAACCCGCGGGAAAGTGTTAGCGGACAGTTCACCAGCTTAGTGAACTGGGGTGAACAGGTGAACCCACCGTATTCATTAGGTGAACAGGACATTCCATCATGACTGTAATCAGCAAAACGGAGTTTGCGGCACGGCGAGGCTGGGCTAAATCGTATGTTTCCAAGTTGGCCAATCAGGATCGGTTGGTGCTGACTGAGGATGGCAAGGTGGAGCTGGAAGCCACCGAAGCCCTGCTGGCCGAGTCTGCCGACCCAAGCAAAGCTGCCGTCGCCGACCGGCACGAACGGCTTCGCCTTCAGCGGGAAGCTCAAATCGCCGCCGAAGAACCTGCGGTGCCGCAAGTCGGGCAGGCGGCGGACTTTCAAAAGTCTCGCGCTCTGCGGGAGCACTACCTGGCCCTGCAAGAGCAAGCCAACTTTCACAAACAGCAAGGTTCTCTGGTCGAGCGTGTCGCAGTAGAAACCGGTGCCTATAACGCAGGCCGCCTGTTGCGGGACCAACTGCTGGGCATGACCCCGCAACTTGCACCGGAACTGGCCGTCATGACGGATCCCTGGCAAATCGAAAAGCACCTGACGGCGGCTATCCGTCGCTCGCTTGAGGATGCAGAACGCTTGTCCTCGGCGGATCTTGAACACGCCCTGACCCCGAGCTAAGCCCATGCCCACGGAAATCCCTAACGGTGCAGAGGTGTACCGGGAGGCGTATTTCCGTGGGCTGCACCCTGACCCGGATGTCTGGGTCGATGAGTGGGCCGACGAATACATGCGCATCCCGCGTGACACTGGTGCCGCCGAACCCGGCCAGTACCGCACGTCACGCACGCCCTATGCTCGCGAGCCCATGCGCTGCCTGTCGCCGGCTCACCCTTGCAAGCGCGTGGTCACCATGGTGGCCTCGCAGCTGATGAAAACCCAGATCGCCTTGAACTGGATCGGCGGTCTGATTCACATGGCGCCGTCGAACATCCTGACCCTGTTGCCGAGCCTTGGCCTGGCTAAGCGGGTGTCCTCGCGGATTGGCAAGACGATCAAGGCCACACCGGTATTGCGGGAGCGTGTCGCCTCCAGCCGTTCACGGGATTCACGCAACACCATGGACACCAAGGAGTTTGAGGGCGGTTCGTTGTACGTCACCACCGCCGGCTCTGCAGCTAACCTTTCGGAGCTGTCAGCTCGCTACGTGTACGGCGACGAAATCGACCGCTGGGAGGTGGATATCGGCGAGGAGGGCGACCCCATCGAACTGGCGGAAACCCGAGGTAGTACCTTCGGCCGTAACGCGAAGTTCTACTTCTCCAGCTCACCGACAATCAAAGGGGCTTCGCGGATCTCCGACCTGTTCGAGGGCAGCGACCAGCGTTATTACTACGTGCCATGTCCGACCTGTGGGCACATGCAGATCCTGGAGTGGGAGCGACTGCATTATTCGAAGGACTACAGCGTGGTGCACTACGAGTGCGCTGGGCCTGAGTGTGACGTGTTGATCGAGGAGTACAACAAGGGCGAAATGCTTGCCAAAGGCGAGTGGCGCGCCCATGCCGAAGGCGACGGGGAGACGGTGGGATTTCACCTTAATGCGCTGTATTCGCCGCTGGGATGGATGGACTGGAAGTCGCTGGCCAAACAATTCGAGAAGGCGAAAAAGGCCCAGGCCAAAGGTGATCTAGAGCCTATGCAGGTGTTCTATAACACCCGGTTGGCGAAGGTTTGGGACAGCGCACAAGAGCAAACCAAAGCGGACGTGCTTAGACAGCGAGCGCGGCTGGAAGACTTTACCCTCGGCTCGCTGTCAGCGGCGGTGCTGATGATCACCGGTTCTGTGGACGTTCAGGCCAACCGTCTGGAGTTCATGGCCATGGGCTGGGGCGTCGGCATGGAGCGCTGGGTCGTGGACTACCAAGTAGTCTCGGGCGATCCCGCAGATGAACGCACCTGGGCGGCGTTGGACGAATTGCTCAAGGCTAAATATCGCCATCCCTGCGGTGTCGGTCTTGGCATTCTCGCTGTGGCCGTCGACTCCGGTGGCCACCACACCGATGAGGTCTACCAGTTCTGCCGCGTTCGCCGCTGGCGGAATGTGTTCGCCATCAAGGGTGCGAGCAAACCCGGTAAGCCGGTGATTGCTCAGCGCCCGTCGATGGTCGACGTGACCTGGAAGGGGCAGACCGAACGCAACGGCGCCGAGCTGTGGTTCGTCGGTACCGACACGGCCAAGGACTGGATCTACAACCGCTATCCGTTCGAATCTGGCCCGGGTGCACTGCACTTTGCCAATGACCTACCGGATGACTTCTTCGACCAGTGCGTCGCGGAGCGCAAGGTTGCGCGCTACATACGCGGACACAAACGCATTGAGTGGGTCAAGGGCAAGGCCGAGCGTAACGAAGCACTCGACTTGATGGTGTATTGCCTGGCCATGGCGCATTACCTGGGCCTCAACCGTTACAAGGAACACGACTGGGAGCGAGTGCGTCAGTCCCTGGCGCAGTCTGGTCTGTTCGACGACGCATTGGGCATCAAGCCTGTTCAAGGCGAACGCGCCACCGGATCAGCAACACCAGTTGCTGCGCCGCAATCGGCTCCACAACCTACTGCTCCGATCGTGCAATCGCGACCGGCAGCACCGCCACCTCAACGCCGCAGCTCCACCAGCGGTTATCTGAAGAGACGCTGATATGTCCTTTACCCAGAAGCACCTCGACGCGGTTGAGGCGGCCATCGCACGCGGTGAAAAAGTCGTGCGCTACACCGACCGTACCGTGGAGTACCGCACCATCGACGAACTGCTCAAGGCGCGCGAAGAAATCCGTACGTCACTGATCAGCGCAGCCGGGCCGCGCTCGCGGGTGGTTCGGCTGACCCACGGAGGCAAAGGACTCTAATGGCCCGTCACTTTCCGACGCTCACCCGCAACGGATTCGTGTTGCCGTCGAACATCAAGGCCAGTTACGAAGGTGCCGGCGAGGGCCGTCGATCCACTGGCTGGGACGCTCCCGACAACGGGATCAATAGCATCAACACCCCGGCACTGCGCAACCTGCGCTCCCGTTCCCGGGCAGCGGTTCGCAACGACCCGTATGCCTTCAACGTGATCGATAAGCGCGTCAGCAACCTGATCGGCACCGGTATCACGCCGCGACCGAAAACCGACGACGAAGCGCTGCGCAAATTGCTGCAGGAACTCTGGGACGACTGGGTCGATGAGTCGGACGCCGATGAGCGCACCGACTTCTACGGCCAGCAGGCGCTGGCGGCGCGCACGGTCGAAACCTCGGGTGAATGTTTTGTGCGGCTACGACCTCGCGCTTTGGACGAAGGCCTCGCGGTACCGCTGCAGCTCCAGATCCTGGCCCCGGAGTTCGTACCGCATGACAAGTTTGAAACCACCAAAATCGGCAATCTCATCCGCGCTGGCATTGAGTTCACCCCGGGTGGCAAGCGGGTGGCGTATTGGATGTACCTGTCGCACCCGCGTGATGCATCGTCGCTGAACGCCGGTTACAACCAGTTGGTGCGCGTGCCGGCTTCGCAGGTACTGCATATTTTTGAGCCGGTCGAGCCAGGCCAGTTGCGCGGTGTGCCGCGCTTGTCACCGGTGCTGAAGCGCCTGCGCAGTCTCGACAACTACGACGACGCGGTGTTGTTCCGCCAAGAGGTGGCCAATCTGTTTGCCGGCTTCATCAGTCGGCCGGCTCCGGACTCAGGGCAGACACCCCGAGACCCGGTCACCGGCCAACTTCTGGATCTCGACCGCGACGGCTTCACGCCGATGGTCGCGCTGGAGCCCGGCACCATGCAGGAGCTGGGGCCGGGTGAAGAGGTGGAGTTCTCCAAACCGCCGGATGCGGGCAACAACTATCCGGACTTCATGCGGCAGCAGCTGATGGCTGCGGCGGCGGGGACGGGCACGCCCTACGAGATCCTCACCGGCGACATGCGCGAGGTCAACGACCGGGCGCTGCGTGTGGTGCTCAACGAGTTTCGGCGTCGGCTTGAGCAGCTGCAATTCAGTGTCTACGTGCACCAACTTTGCCGTCCAGTGCGGGCGGCATGGATGGACATGGCGGTGTTATCGGGTGTCCTGGTGCTGGAGGACTACACCCAGCGGCGCCGTGAATACCTGCGTACTCGTTGGGTGCCGCAAGGTTGGGCCTACATCCAGCCCGTACAGGACGTACAGGCGCGGCGCATGGAAGTACAGGCGGGCTTCGCTTCACGCAGCGAGATGGTGCTGCGCACCGGCTATGACGCGGAAACGGTCGACGCGGAAAACGCTGCTGATCTGCAACGAGCCACGACCCTTGGCCTTAATTACAACACTCTCGACGCCGTCGTCACCAACGACGACAAGGAGCAACCATGAGCAAGAAAGCGCGACCGCGCATTTACAACCGCGCAGGCAAGCAGGTGCAGGTGCAGGACAAAACCTGGTACGCCGTGCAAGCCAGCGGGGAGGCTGTCGAGCGAGTGATCGAAGTCTTCGTCTACGGCGAGATCGGCGCCTGGGGGATCACCGCCAATCAGTTCGTGCAGGACCTGCGCGCCATGGACGACGGTGTCTCGGAGGTGATCGCCGCGTTCAACAGCGTCGGCGGTGACTTGTTCGACGGCTTGGCCATGCACAATGCGTTGAGGCGCTTGGGCGCGCGCTGCACCGGGCGAATTGATGCCTTGGCCGCCAGTGCGGCCAGCGTGGCAGTGTGCGGCGCGCACAAGGTCGTCATCGCCGAAAGCGCGATATTGATGATCCATAACCCCTGGACCTACGCGGCGGGTGACGCCGAAGACTTCCGCAAGGTGGCCGACGTCCTCGACCAGACGATGGAAGCCATCATCGCGGCCTACAAGGCCAAGGCGCCCAACATTGATGAGGCCGAATTGCGGCGGCTGGTCGCTGCTGAAACCTGGCTCACCGCCAATGAAGCCTTGGCCCTCGGCTTGGCCGATGAAATTGGCGATGGGATTAAGGTCAAGGCCTGTCTCGGCCAGGGTGGCGTGTTGCAGCGTTACCAGCACGCACCGGCTGAACTGCTGGCTCAGCTCGACGAGCCACCCGAGCCGGATCCGGAGCTGGAGCCGATCGATCCGCCATTGGTGCCGGTGGTGGTCGATTCGGCCAAGTTGGCACTGATGATCACCCAGCGTTGCACGGCGGCGGGCATCAGCAACCTGGTCGAGCCGCTGCTCAACTCGACCCAGCTCGAAAGCGAAGAGATTGTTCTGGCCGGCCTGGCACGCGCCAAGGCGGTGAATGACCTTTGCGTGGCGGCGCGATTGCCGGAGTTCAGTGCCGAGTACGTTTCAGCGGGGCTGGATGCTGCGGCGGTCCGGGCGCGTCTGTTCGACAAAATCGTCACCAGCGGCAAGGGCTTTGAAATCGATAACAGCCTGCCGCTGGACAACGACCCAGCACCGAAGGTGTTGGCCAAACAACCTGATCCCACCTCGATCTGGGCTTCGCGACAAGCGGCTCAATCTGGAACTGCGCACGGCGCGAAAGGAGCAAGACAATGACCATCAAAAAAGAGCCGATCCACGCGGGTGAATTTCTCCTCTCCGAAGGCGCCGGGAACATCTCGCGGGAAACGATCAACGTTGCCGCTGGCCCTGCGCTGAATCCCGGCCAAGTACTCGGTCTGGTGACGTCCTCGGGCGAGTTTGCGCCGTATGACCCCGCCGCCGAAGACGGTACTCAGGCTGCCGTGGCGATCCTCTACGGGCAGCTGGGAGAGTCGGACATCGTGCGCCGTGGTCGCGCTGTGGTGCGTTTGGCTGAAGTCAGCGAATTGCATCTGACCGGGCTTGATCCTGAGGCTGAAAAGGACCTGGCCACTCATTTTCTGATCGTCCGCTAAGACCATCAGCCGCGTTTACCCAACCCGCCTTGAGCGGGTTTTTTCATTTCTGGAGAGTACCCCATGGCCGAGATCGCCATTTTTGACGACGAAGCGTTCACCGTCACTGCGCTGACTGCTGCACTCAACGATCAACCCTATTTGCCAGGGCGCATCAGTGCTTTGGGTCTGTTCCGCGAGGAAGGCATCACCACCCTGACTGTACAGATCGAAAAGGACGGCGACACCCTGGCACTGGTGCCTGCCGGAGAGCGGGGTGGCTCTGGCCTGGTGGTCGCGGCCAGCAAGCGCAACCTGATCCCGTTCAACACCGTACACCTGCCGGAGCGCTTCACCATCAAGGCCGACGAGATCCAGGGCATTCGTGCTTTCGGTACTCGCACCGAGCTGCAGGCGGTGCAGGATGTGGTCAATGCCCGCCTGGCCAAAGCGCGCCGTCAGTTGGACGCGACCCATGAGTTCCAGCGCATGGGCGCCCTCAATGGCCTGATCCTCGATGCTGATGGTTCGACGGTGCTGTTGGACCTTTATGACCGTTTCGGTGTGCAGCGTCAGAAGCTGCCTATGGGCTTGGCGGACCCGAGCACTGAGCTGCGGGTTAAGTGCGGCGAAGCACTGGATATGCAGGAGGACGCGCTGGGCAGTGTGACCAGTACCGGTTCCCGCGCCTTCTGCGGCAAGAACTTCTGGAACAAGTTGATCGTTCACAAGGCGGTCAAGGAAACCTACCTCAACAGCCAGCAAGCAGCGGCGTTGCGCGGTGATGCCCGAGAAAGCTTCGAGTTCGGCGGCATTATCTGGGAACGCTACCGTGGCAAGGTGGCGGGCGTCTCGTTCGTCCACGACGACAAGGCGTTGCTGGTCCCTGAGGGGGTGCCGGATCTGTACATCTCGGTGTTCGCTCCGGCCGATTACATGGAGACGGTCAACACCCAGGGCATTCCGTACTACAGCATGATCGAGCCACTGCCGTTCAACAAAGGCATGGCCGGTGAAGCCCAGTCCAACCCGTTGCACCTGTGCACTCGACCGCGTGCACAGATCCTCCTGGAGCTTTGACCGTGGGCTTTCGCGATCTGATCGCCGAGGTTGACGCGGTGGTGTTCGAAACGCTGGGCGATTCCGCACGAATTGAGGGTCGTGATGAGCCAGTCCTCGGCATGTTTGCAGCGCCCTGGTTGCAGCCGAAGTTCGGCAAGCTCAACACCGGATTGCGTGAGCCTCGGTTTGAGATTCGCGTCAGCGATTCGCAGGGGCTGGAGCAGGGCCTGTTGGTCACCGTCGATCTGCCGGCATTGGACGGCGGTGGCGAGTACGACCTGTTGCAACTGGAGCCGAGTGGCGACGGTCTGGTCGCCTTGATCCTGAGGATGCGCGCATGAGTGTCGGTAGCTACTTCAAGCCATCGGCCGGTGGCGGGATGCTCTCGATCCAGTCATCGGCCGCCGATCTACAGGCGTTTCAGGAGTTTGCCAAGGTGGTGCCCAAAGCAGCCGCCGCGGCTCAACGTCGAGCGATCAATAAAACGTTGGGTTGGCTGCGCACCCACATTGCGCGGGCCGTCAGCCGGCAGGAACGCATTGCCGTTGCGGCGGTTCGTCAGCGCTTGCGCAGCTACCCGGTCTCCGGGGGGGCCACCAGCGGCAAGTTGTGGTTCGGTCTCAACGCGATTGAGTCCAGCCGGATCGGTCGAGCGCGACAGTCTGGCAGCGGTGTGTCGGTCGCTGGGCGGCGTTACCAGGGCGCCTTTCTGAAAAAGGTTTACGGCAACAAGCCCGATATCTGGATTCGCACGGCGAGCAAGCATTTCAACTCGGACGATTATCCCGATAGCACGGTGTCGTCGGGTGGCGGCGCCAGTTCGGGATGGGTCGCAGAAAACGGCGATCGCTTTCCGCTGGCCAAGGCCAAGGTCTCGCTGGAGCAGGCGCGTCCGCACTTCGACACTTGGGTCAAACGCGCTGATGCGCGTTTGCTGGAAATCCTGCAGCAGGAGTTCAACTTTGAGCTGCAGAAGTATTTGAAGGGGACGGCCAATGTCTGACGAGCCTTTTAGTCTTGATCAGCTCTACCAGGCGATTGAACAGCACCTGCTGAGCAGCCTATCGGGGATCAAAGCGGTGACGGCCTGGCCGAACATCAAGGATCGGATTGCACTGCCGGTGGTGTTCATTGAAATGGCCGAGTTGGAGCCTGGTAAAGACATCGGCACCGGGGAGACAACCCTGATTTGCAAGTTCGAGGCGCGGATCATCGTCGACCCAATCAAGCCTTACCATCATCAGCAGGCTGCGCACCTGGCGGCGCAATTGGCCGTGTTGCTGCGCATGCAAACCTGGGGCGTTGCGGTCGAACCTGCTGAGTTTGTCCAGGCAATGCAGGATTGGACCAAGCCGGAGCTGGATGGTTACGTGGTCTGGTTGGTGGAGTGGACGCACCAAATTTACCTGGGCATTGAGGAATGGCCATGGCCGGACGAACCGCCGGGCTCGCTGGTGATTGATGTTGAACCGGGGGATGGGCCTGTTTCGCCGGAGAATCTGCCGTGAGCTACGCCAGTGCAGAGCATGACCGCATGATCGCAGCCATGTTGATGCCGTGCGTGGTGGTGGGCGTGGATCTGGCGGCGGGGATGGTGCGGGTGTCGAACGGCGAATGGACCAGCGCCTGGGTGCGCTGGCACAGTCTCGCGGCCGGCAAGGCGCGGCACTGGCGGGCGCCAAGTCTGACCGAGCAGGGGGTGTTGTTTAACCCCAGCGGTCAGGCCGGCATGGGCACCTTTATCCCGGGGTTGTACGGGGATGCTGGCGGCCAGCCGGATAACCGCGATCATGTGGAAGTCTGGCGGTTTGACGATGGCGGCTCGCTGATCTACGACTGGGCGGCCAAGACTTACACCATCACCCTGCCCACCGGTACGGTAACCATCAAGGTCGGTAGCACCGTGGTCACCGTTACGGATAGCGCCGTGTCGGCCAAGGTCGGTAGCACCGTGGTCACCGTTACGGATAGCGCCGTGTCGGCCAAGGTCGGTAGCACCGTGGTCACCGTTACGGATAACGCCGTGTCGGCCAAAGTCGGTGGCACCGAGGCGGCGTTGACCGCTGATTCGGTGGCGGTCAAATCGACGGCCATCAAGTTGACCGGCGCGGTGCTAATCGATGGGCCGTTACACGTAACGCAAGCCGTCACCGGTGCGGCCTCGATCATGGCGGCTGGAGCAAGCGACAACCACCACACACACTAATTAATCACCCTTTGAGGCCCCGCCCTGTGCGGGCTTTTTCATGCCTGGAGAAAACATGGCCAAGACCACCGAAAAGCCTGTCGCCGATCAGTCGCCGGCGGCGGATCTGCTGCTGAAGTTCCGCGACACGCTTTACACGTCGCGCACCCTGATCATCCCGGCCACCGGCCGCACGCTGTTGGTGGCCAAGGGCGAGGTCTCGGTGTCGGCGTCCGATGAGCAAGCCCTGAGTTACCTCAAGGCTCACAAAGAATTCGAGCCCCTGGAGTGAGTTAGATGATCGGAATGGATCGCCACACCGGCCAACCCATTTCCGGCATCGAGCACTTGCGGCAGTCCATGGCCGACATTTTGGGCACGCCGCTCGGCAGCCGCCGGCACCGGCCGGAATACGGCAGCAAGCTCAGTTCTTTTGTCGACTTGCCCGTTAACGCCGGTTGGAAAAGCTCGGTGCAAGCGGAGGCGGCCCGGGCTCTGGGGCGCTGGGAGCCACGCTTGAGGTTGGAGAGCGTGCGCGTGCTGTCGGTGCTGGGCGGGAAAATCAATCTGGGCATTGCCGGCGAATACCTCGGCGACGGCTTTCTGGTGGAGGTGAGCGTATGAGCGGCTTGGATCTGTCGGCGCTGCCGGCGCCGGAAGTGCTGGAGCCTCTGGACTTCGAAGACACTTACGGGGAAGGGCTGGAAACGTTTCGCGGCTACATGGGCGACAACTGGACCGCCACGCTGGAGAGCGACCCGGTCACCAAGGTGATCGAGGTCGGGGCTTACATCAAACTCGGCAACCGCGCCCGGGTTAATGACGCAGCCAAGGCCTTGCTACTGGCGCACGCCATCGGCAGTGACCTTGACCACCTGGGGGCCAACGTCAATCTGAAACGCCTGGTGATTCAGGCCGAGGATCTGCTGGCGGTGCCGCCGGTGCCGGAGATCAAGGAAAAGGACGATCCGTTTCGCGAGCGCATTCAGTTAGCCTTTGAGGGGCTGACTACGGCGGGGCCGCGTAACAGCTACATCCTGCACGCGCGCAACGCCTCGGGGCTGGTGGCGGATGCCTCGGCCGAAAGCCCGTCACCGTGCTGCGTTACGGTAACGGTGTTGAGTTCGGAAGGGGAAGGGCTGGCCAGCCCCGAGTTGTTGGCCACCGTGGCGGCGGAGCTGGATGATGAAAACGTGCGGCCCCTCACGGACTTTGTGACGGTGCAGAGCGCCGAAATTATTCACTACCGCATCGACGCTATTTTGCACATGAACGGCGGCGGGCCGGAGGGCGACGCGAGTCTGACCGAGGCCACTAAACGCTTGGCGGCCTGGATCAATCCGCGCAAGCGCTTGGGCGTGGAGGTGGCGCGCTCGGCGGTAGACGCGCAGTTGCACGTGGCCGGCGTCTCCCGGGTTGAGCTGACCGGATGGGTGGACCTGGCCCCGAGCAAGGCGCAGGCGGCGTTCTGCACCGGTTACGCCGTGGTGCCGGCGGGGGCAACATGACCAGCCTGTTACCGAGCAATAGCACGCAACTGGAGCGCGCCCTGGAGGCGGCGTTTTACGAGCGCACGATCATCCCGCTGCGCACACTCTACAACGCTCAAACCTGTCCGGTTCATTTACTGCCCCATCTGGCGTGGGCGTGGTCGGTCGATCGCTGGGACCATCGTTGGTCCGAGGCGACCAAGCGCAGCGCCATTGCCGCGTCGTATTACATCCATGCCCGCAAAGGCACGATCGGCGCTCTGCGCCGCGTGGTCGAGCCGCTGGGCTACCTGATCGAAGTTATCGAGTGGTTCAAGACGGTGCCGAAGGGGGAGCCGGGCACCTTCGCGCTGAAGGTCGGCGTGCTGGACACCGGGATCACCGAAGAAATGTTTCAGGAGCTGGAGCGCCTGATCGATGACGCCAAGCCCGTCAGCCGCAAGCTGACCGGTCTGGCGATCAGCCTGGAAACCCAAGGCGCTTTGAACATTGCCGTTTCCCTCTCCGAAGGCGACCAACTCGACGTGTACCCGCCAGTGATGCGTGACATTGAAGTCACGGGCCGCTTCGGTGTGGTAGGACGCGAACACTCCATAGACACCCTGGACGTTTATTATGATTGATGCGAATTCGCAGTTTTTCGCGATCCTCACAAACGTGGGGATGGCCAAACAGGCGAACGCCGACGCGCTCGGCATTCCCTGGAAGATCACCGAAATGGGCGTCGGGGATGCTAACGGCACCGACCCGATCCCCAGTGCAACGCAAACCCAACTGATCAGCGAATGGCGCCGCCGGCCGTTGAATCAGCTCAAGACTGATCCGGCCAACCCGGCGGTGCTGATCGCCGAGCAGATTATTCCGGCCGATGAGGGCGGTAAGTGGATTCGCGAAATTGGTCTGTACGACATCGACGGCGATCTGGTCGCGGTGGCCAACTGCGCGCCGAGTTTCAAGCCGATCCTGTCGCAAGGTTCAGGCCGCACGCAGATTGTGCGGATGAACTTCATTGTCACCAGTACCGGCAACATCACGCTTAAGATCGATCCGAGCGTGGTGTTGGCGACACGTGATTACGTCGATCAAAAGGTGTTGGAGGAGCTGGGCAAGCAGGACTTTAAGCACTCGGTGCGGGTGGCGACCACCGCCCCTGTGGTGCTCAGTGGCCTTCAGACCATTGATGGTGTGGCCTTGAGCGCTGAGGCGAGGGTGTTGGTGAAGAATCAGGCCGCAGCCAAGGACAACGGCCTGTACAGCGTGTCGGCGGCGGGTGTGTGGACGCGTAGCGCGGATGCCGATAGCAGTCTGGAAATGACGCCCGGGTTGTTTGTGCATGTCGAGCGCGGCACCACTAACGGCGACAGCATTTGGCAACTGGTGACGGATGCGCCGATTGTCCTGGGCGAGACGGATCTGCTGTTTGAAATGGCGGCCGGGCGCACCGGTGTCAATGCCGGAACGTACCGCAGTGTGACCGTGGACAAATTCGGTCGGGTGGTGGGCGGGACCAACCCGACCACGCTGGCCGGTTATGGGGTCACGGACGCCTTCACCAAAACCGAAACAATCGACTTGATTAACGGCGCGGGCCAAATCCCTTTAGTGGAGGTCAACACCTCAAGGTCCTTGGTGGCGGCCGAGTTGGGGCTTGTCCTGATTGATGCCGGCGCAGGGGCGTTGACGGTTGAGCTGCCCGATGCCAACTCGGCGCTGGGTGTTCGTGGTGTGGTGGTGCGGCGGGTCGATAACACCACCAACCGATTGGTGATCAAGGCGGCCGTTAGCAACAAAATCAAGTTCCATACCCATCTGAATGCGGCCGGCTATTCGTTCCTGGTGCTGATGGGGGCCGGGGATTATTGGCATTTGCGCAGTGATGGCAAAGGCAACTGGATACCGATTGCGCGCTTAGACGGTACGGCACTCGGGCGGCCCGTGTTTGAAACGACCACCGTATTGAATCCGGGTGGTCACGCTCCGTTGGGCAATGCCGTCTTGATTCGTGCCGATTGGCCATGGTTGTGGGACCACGCTCAGCAGTCGGGAATGCTGACTACGGAAGCTGCTCGTGGGGGGATGGAGGGCGGTTGGACCTCGGGCGATGGTGCGACCACGTGTTTAGGACTGAGATAAATACCAAGGGGTGAGCGAGGTAAACCTGGGCTATACCGGGATAGGCTGGCATAGACTGGGATGGTTTGTGAAATAGAGTTGCAGCCAGTGCAAGGAGAGACGCCCCGCTCAGTCGTCCGTCAGCGGGGCAAACATATCAACCTGACGTCGGGCAATCTCGTCCTTTCGGACCGCCTTGACGATCTTGTAAATCCACTGGAGCGACACGGCATACTTGCGGGCCAGGTCGCTGTGGTTGGTGCCATTGAAGTCTTCGTAGATCTGACGATCCCGGCGACTCAATTTGACCGATAACCCCATCGGAAAATAGATGTTCTGCCCCCCCCAATGAGCCGCCATGCGATCAGCCACTTCCTGTGCGACATGGCGTGCACTGGCATCATCCATCGACACCAGTTCATTGAGCGCAACAGCGATGTGCTCAGTGAGATCGATCAGAAGCTCAGGGCCTTTACTTCTGAATTCACTCATACATCCTCCTGCGCGGCGCCTGTACTGGGCTCGACACGACGCTGCCACTGTTTCAAGTGCTCGATCACCCGACTGGCCTGCGCGCCGCTAAGCCATTGCAATGCAGCAACGCGGGTCGTCTTCAGAACAAACTGAGCCAGCGCCTGTTCTGATGAATCGCGGACCGCGCCCAAGCCGTGGAGCGTCAACCACATTGAGCGAATTTTCTTAGACTGCTCGTCATCAGCCAGCGGCCGTTTCCCCCCCTTGCTTGGACGAACCTTGAAACCGCGCAGCTTCAGCTGTTCCAAAACCCGAAGCAGGTTTGGAACGCTCAAGTCAGCGGTGGACGTCGCGCCGTCCAATCCCGTCATGCCGGCCAACATCAGGCGGTAGGTGTCGTCATCCATACGCAGCTCACGCCGCGCAACATGGATCAGCTTGATCAAAGGCAGGCGGTTTGGATTGGAAGGCGCTTTATTCACTGGGCACCCCCAGGCCGCAAGCGTGCACTGTCTTTGCGCTCGTTCCGGGAGGCATGAATCTGTTGCCGGAGCTTGCTGCATTTAACGTGATTGCCGACGACACGTGGCCGTTCGCACTGATCGCAGATCGCCTGGAACTCCAACACGCCGGATGTGAGCTTGCCTGTGCTTGTAGAGGCCATGTTCAAATCCCCACCGTCAAACGTGCACGAGGTTGATGCCCGACAGCCTGATGCAACTGAGCGGACTGACCCGCTTCGTAGCCTGCATCAGTGGCACCCTCGTTACGCGCTTTGACCTTACGGCGTTTCAGATCGACGCTCTCAAGATCCGGGTAGTGTTTGCTCATATAGGCCTCTATCGCCTCGGCGATATTGTCCTCGACCCCCGCGAAGGACTGGATTTTGCTGTTGACCGCATCCAGCCAACCATTGGCGAAGGCGTCCCCTCGGGCGACCTTGGTCGAGCGCTTGCAGCGCTTTTGCGTGTCCAGAAATTCGCGGCGAGCCTTCTGTAACTGGCGCACCAGCACCTGGTAAGCGTAACCAGCCAACTCCGGCGCAGCTGAGCAGCCAACAAAAATGAAGCGAGCCGCGCTGTATCGGCGGTTAGAGACAATGATCCTGGTGCCGAACGCATCTGCACAAACCTGCGCAAGCCTTACACGCCACACAGGCGGAGAACCTTCCGAACCAGCAAGGATCGGATGCTCGCCCGCCATGCTGGCCAGCACATCGCCCACTTCCAGGTTGTACATCTCCATCAGCTTGTGCGCTTGTCGTAGAGCAGTTTCAGCCTCGTGAGGGTTGCTCGTTTTGGACTTGGCCATCTCCAGGCATTTCTTGATCTTCTCCAGCGTGCGATTGTTCTCCATGTCACACCACCGCCAGATCGAGAGGGATTGCCTTGTAATTGTCCGAGTCGCCGATCCGCTCATACACGCGTATGTACACGGCACTCCCCGAAACCATGATGGAGTCCCTCACCGCCTGCATGGCGGCCTTCCAGTGGTCGTCGTCAATCTCCAACCGCAGCAGATCCAGAACGTCGGTGGTTTTAATCTGGCCATTACGATTCGGGCTAAACGTTCGGTCGACGATTGCCAACAGGTGGCCGTCCGCGCCCTTGCTCCATGCCCGGATGCAGTCATAAACCATGACCTTGGCCACCTCCATTTCCTCAGTGAACGTCAGCCGGTCGGCATAGGAGCGCTGCACTTTGTATTTGCCGTCATAGCTGGCAATAGTGACGTTGCCTTTCTTTCCACCCATCTGAACGCCATACCGCTCACCGGCAATACTGATCAAGTCGGCCACATCGCCGAGCGATTTTTTCTTGAACTTCTTCAAAGCCAGGCTCAGCTCCTTGGCCGCCTCGGCAAGTTCGCGGGCCACCTGGTCGCGCAGTTTGTCCTGCTCGCGCACCTGGTCTACAGGAACCAAGTGACCCACGGCATTGCGGACGAAACCCGCAGGAATATTGAGATCAGACATTGGGCGTCTCCGCGTGAGTTCGGTTTGTGGCTCGGTCGAGTCGGTCAACTTCAGCAAGGATCAGGGCGCCAGCCTTGACCAGGTTGCGGGGTTGGCTGCGGGGCCTCCAGGACATGGCTGTCCAAGACCAAGCCAGAGGAATGAGGTGGAAAGACTCACTGGTATTCATTTGTCTTGCTCCTTCATCAATGTGTACCAAGCAACATCAATCCCTCGCACCGTCACGGTATTGCAGGTAAATCGCCCCGCAGGCGAGTACCGAATCCCCCGCAATTGATGCCCGAAACGGCGCAGAAACAGCTCGACGTCGACTTCTTCGATAAAGATTTTGTTGTCGAGCAGCACCAGGTGCTTGACCGTAATGCCGACGTCACGGATGTCTCGGGTCAGCTCGTTGAAAACCGACAGCTTCACCGGGAACTCTTCCGCCAGAATGCTCAACGGTTGAGCCACTCGTGCGCTTACCAAGTACAGAGCGGCCATGTCATACCCCCTTGACCACATCAGCAGTAACGATGGGTGCGCCGAGGTGAGCGGCCAGATTCAACGCCGCGATCATCAAATTGCCGATGGCCAGCGGATAAAGCAGCGACACCGTTTCGTCGCGGCCACCGCTGCGTTTAGGCTGGGACAGGCGCGCCGCAATGGCCTGTATTCCGCCCTCATCAATCACCTCGGCAAGCGCCTTGCCCGCCCGGTCAAATCGAAACTTCAAGAACTCCTCCAGGCGGGAAGTTTCAATCGCCGTCAGCGTGACCCGCTCGCAGCGCTGCACCACTTCACGCACATCGGCATTGCGCTCGCTGAGCTTCACGCCCAACTCGGGCTGGCCGATCATGATGATGCTGACCAGTTTGGTGAACCCGACCTCCAGTTCCAGAATGCGTTTAAGGTGTTTGAGCGTTGGAATCGGCAGGCTGTGGGCTTCTTCAATGACCAGGCAATGGCGATAACCGGCGGCATGCGACTCTTTCAATGCCTTGTGCAACTGGGCAAAGCGCGCCTCAGGGCTGCTCTTGGGTTTGGCCAAAGGCGCAACGGCCGCCATCATTGACTCGGCGATATGCGTGCTTTTCAGGGATTTTCCCTTGGTGTCGTTGTCCTCGGACGCCAATACATAAGGCTCAATGATGATGACCGGGTCGTTGTTTTCGGCGATGCGGTTCACCAGGTCACGCCGGAGCGTGCTTTTCCCGGCCCCTGATTCCCCCTCAACCGCAAGGAAACCGCCGTGCCGTGCGGTCTGGTACATGACCTCCCGCACATAGCGAATATCAGGGCTGACCCACATGTCCTGGGCGCACTGCAACTCATCAAAGGGGTCACGGAACAAACCAAAGGCTTTACGGGTATTTGGCTGAATGGTCTGCTTTGGCAGTAACATAGGTTCGTCCTCCCCGGACGGCTCTTTCTTAAGGGCCGGATCTGCCGTGTTGGCGCACGGCAGATCCACTTCTTCAAATGCGTTGGCAATATCGGCGTCATTGGCGCCGGACTCGGTCAGGAACCCGCGAATGCGCCCCTGTAGTTCGTCGCTATCCAGACTGCGCGGCCAGTGGCCGTGGTTCAGCAATTGGGCGACCGTGGCGCCGCTGAGGCTCAGCGACTCGGCCAAGGCCGATTGAGGTCGGCCCACGTCCTGTAGAATTTTCTTCAGCTTCAACATCACTCACCTCCAACCGCTGCCAGCACCAGGCTGAACGGTTTGCGCATGACCTCAACGGGTCGTTTCAGCTCAGCCTCGACGGCGTCGAGCTGCTCTTCGGAAACTCCTTGCGGGTAACGCTGCTGCAGCCAGCCAAACGTTTCTGCCGTCCAGAGGTTGCCCAGTCGCGGGCGCAGCAACTTCGCGGCTTCGACGTGACTGAGAGGGGCAACCTCGACGGTTGGGGCATTGACGTTGAGGCTGGTACCACGTCGTGGCATATAGGCCGGCAGCACAGTGTCGTTAACGTGTTTGTGTGGATTGATCAGGCCGCCGAACGGAACGGCCTTGGCCTTGCGGGCCGCTTCGGCATCCGCCTGATTGGTGGTGCCTGTCGCGATCTGCTCCAGCACTTTTCGCGACAGCTGGGCTGGCGTTTCAGCGTGGCGCTTGTACTGTTCGCCGATGGTGGCGGAGGTTTCAGCGAATCCGAATTCGTCCACACCGATGCGCTCGATGACGTGATAGTTCTCACGGCCGTCGTCTCCAACCAACACGGCGATGGCCGTGTCCTTATCGCGCCAGCAGTTACGGGTAATCAGCAGCTTTTCGCCGACCATCACGTCTGGCACCGAACTGACATCGAACTGAGCGCCCCGGAACGAGACACGCAACAGGTTGCTGACTTTGCGGTAGTCCGGCGTGCTGACTGCCAGTTCTCTACACACCTCAATGCTTGGAGCGAGGCGCAGTTGCTCCTGACGGATCAGTTGCCAGACACCGTACCGGGTGCGCCGGGTGCGGGTATGAATGGACGTCGCATTGAAGTAACGCATCCACTTACCGGCCCACGCGTTGATCTGCTCCAGGCTTTCAGCCGCCTGAAACTTGAGCGCGCTTTCGAACTCCCGTTCTACGATGTTGTGAGCCTGTTCAACCTGACCTTTCGCCCGAGCGTTGCCGACCTGGTTGATGATCAGGTCGATGGACATGGCCCGGCAGAGGTTGCGGAAAATACCGCTGGTCATCGCCGCACCGGGGTCGGTCATCAGCATCCAAGGCACCCCATGAAAAGGGTCGGACTCGCTGCGCTTCTGCATTGCGTTGATCAGGACATTGCAAAGGTTTTCGGCGGACTCCGCGCCCAGCACGTACTCCACGTAAAGCGTGCCGCTGGTATGGTCGGTGATCACATACCGCCACAACCGTTGGCGTTCGATCTTCTTGAGGTTGCCGGGTTTGCCGTCGTAATACTCGGCCTTGTTCATCACCTGCGCGCCATCATCCGCCAGGTAGAACTGAGTCGAGATCGACGCGTCAACCTGCCAAACGTGGTTGGGATGTTTGCTCGCCAGCGAAACCGCAGGCGCGTCATGCAGCAGCTGTTCGGGGTGCAACTTGTAGCTGCGTAGCGCCCGATTGATCGCGCCATTGGTCAACGGGCGGAACTCACCCGTCTGCTCATCGAGGCGGCCGGCCAAAATCAGTCCATTACTACGCAGGCGCTCCACAGCGCGCTCTATAGTCGACAGCTGTTTGTTGTTGGCGCGGATCGACTCAAGTAACACGGCCGAGATCAGCCGTGCTTCATTGAGAGGCAGCGCGCTGCATCCCGCATCGCTGCGGCGTTTACGGGGCTTCACCACGCGGACCTCCTTCAACTTGCGCTGCAGGGTTTGTACAGACATACCCAGCTCTGCCGCGCCTGCCTGGTAAACGGCGGTACGCTGACCGTGTGGGGCGTTCTCGGCGCGTTGGGCAATTTGAGCCAATTGCTGGATCTGTACCGGGTTCATGGGGTTAGGCCTCGGCTGCGTTCAACCACACAGGGGCGCCGCCGTCCGACTGCTCGGGCAGATTGAACTCACTTCGCACAGTGGCCAGGGTGACTTCCAGTTGACGGATCAAGTCCGCTTTGTAAGCCCGATGATCCACGCCGTGGGCGGCGCCGTGTTCGGCCATCAAGGAGAATCCTTCGCGCAACTCGCCAAGAATCTTGGCCTCGACTTCAAATTGCAGGGCGACAACTTCTGCACGCAGGTCTCTGATGACATCGTCTGGCGTTGCAGCCTGAATACGCTTGCGGTGCTTCTCCAATTCTTGCTTGGTGCTATCCAGCTCCTTGGCCTTCTTTGCCATGACTTCGCCCTGGGCTTCATAGTCGGCATTGACGTCATCAAGGCGCTGAGTCAGCTCCTGTTTTTCCTTGGCGTGTTTGGCGATGACCTCCTCGGCAAGGTCAAGAAACGCGTCTTTGTCACCGGCCTTGGCGACCTCGATCAGCGCCGCCTGTTGATCTTCTGGAAGGCGTCTGTACTGACGTAGCTCGCGGTAGCCGATGCCCATGCGGGACATAGAGTCGAGCGCCTCTTCCCCGAATGCCCGAAGGTTCGCAATATCCCGGTCAACCTGATCGACAGAACGGCCCAGCAAGGCGCAAAACTCGTCCCAAGTGCCGCCCAAGATTTCCGCACCGTGCGGACTTTTGCGCCCGGCAATAGCCCGGTAAAGCTTGTTTTCTTTGACGAACGCCAGTTTTGAAGTCCGCACCGTGCGGGAAAATTCTTCAAACGCGCCGGCCATTTGAGCCTGCCCCAGTAACTGGTTGACCATATCGCGCTCATCGCTGTGCGAGGCTTGGATGGTTGCCATTGCGTTCTGGTTAGCCGTCAGCATTTCACCGTTCAAAGCGGGCAGCTCTGCGACTTCTACCGGTAGGGTTTTGGTTCGTGCCATGGGTGTACTCCTTAGCTCATCGATCCAGCGGCAATGCGCTGATTGATTTCATGTAGGCGCCCGGTCAGACGGGCCATGTGTTCGGCGTGGGCCTGTGCGATTTGAAGCATTACGATGGAGTGGGCAAACCGGCCGTTATCGAGCTTCACCGCGAAGCCTTCCTCGATCAGGGTCTGCACCGCCCGAGTCACATTGCTCGGGCTGTCTTGCGTAAGGTGTGCCAGCTCGGCATTGCTGAGCCCCGTCACGGTATGGCCCTTCAAAGCTTTCAGAACGCGCAGGACGCGGCCTGCGCTGGATGCGGTGCGCGTCATGGCCGCTCCTCCAGTTCAAGTTGTGGGGTTTGGGTTTGGTTGACGTTGCCTCTGTGCCAGGCAAGGCCTTCCATCGCAGCTTGGATCGCCGCCAAGGTTTCCTCGGCCTCACTGTTTTTGGCGTAGAAAGCCAGCAGCTTGCCCGCCGCCGTCGTGAGTAACTCTTGCAGGGCCTGCGTGTCTTGAGCGGTGCAATGCCTGCCCGTTGGGATATCGATGGTCAGCCGGCCAGCGCTCGCGGCAATCCAGCGGGTGACGTAATCGCAGCCGCAAGCGCGCTCATAGGGGCGGATCAGGTTGGCCGGCATGCGACCAGTTTGTAACCACTTGTAGACTGACCAGTGATCCGACACGCCCATTTCATCGGCGATACGATCCACACCTTTGTTGTGGGCTTCCTTCGCAAAGTCCTTGCACAGCTCCAGGGCGTGGCGCAGCGAGGTGGGTTGTGTGTTTTTCCAGCGACGGCGATTCATTGGAATGCCCTCGGCCGGGCGTCTTCCAAACAAATAACCGTTTTGCACATAGGCAAAAGGATTACTGCGGGTGCAAAGTTTTCGGGTACATTCGCAAACGTGGACATGGGAAATGACCGACCGTATAGAAAGGCTAGAGGCACAGGTGAACGCGCTGGCGCAGGGCTGGTTACGCCTTGCCGCGATACTTGAAGTTGAAGGGCTGGTGACGCCTGGGCGCATTGACCATGCCCTGCGTCCAGTTCACTGGACGGGTCAACCGATAGACGCCGAAGCCACGAAAACGCTTGCATGGCTCTGTGATCAGTTGGCCGAAGCACGAGACGCTCGCCTAGCTTGCGCTGTGAGGTAGCCATCACGCTGCCAACGCTACGCAAGGTTTGAGGCCGAGCTTTACGGCGATGTCATGTGCTTTTCCATAGTTGGCTTTAGCTTGGCCATTGAGAACGCGGTACACCTCATTCCGGGTGTAGCCGTTTTCGAGAGCCCATTGAGTAATGGTTTTGCCTACCCGGCGGAAGTTTTCTTTCACCTGGTCGGCGGTTAGGGCTTTGGCATGGGTGGCCATGGTGGTGGCTCCTGTGATGCAAAGATAATTGCGGTATGTGCGAATGATTATGTGATCTATAGATCACATCGTCAAGGATATTTTGTGACGGATAGATCACCTTATTTGCGCTTGAAAGAAGAGCGAAAGCGTCTGAAGCTCACTCAGGCGGCAGCAGGTTCTATCGCTGGGGTAACCCGCGAGACCTGGAGTCGTTATGAAGGTGGGTCGGTGTCACCAGGAATGGAGGCGTTAGAGGCCTTTGCCTTGGCTGGCGCAGATGTTCAGTACGTGTTGACTGGGTTACGCGGTTCAACCCCTCCGACTACAAGGGAGAGGCTGTTCCTGGAACAATTCAGACGTAGTACTGAAGTCCAGCAAGACGAAGCTCTGCGTGCACTGCTTGGCGGACAGGCCTCTGCAAGTTCGCAGCACACGTTCAAAGAAGTCGGCCAATACATCCACGGATCGGTCAATCAATCTGGCCTCACGCTCAATGTGGGTGGCAGTAAAGGGAAGAAGTAAGCATGAGTCAGGACTTCCATGGTGGTGTAGGTCAGGTGGCAGAAGGTGACATCAACAACTACGGCATCAATATCAATCTGACCGACAAAGCTGAAAGCCGTGGTTTGGTTGCAGCACAGCGCAAGGAGCTACATGAGCTGCGCGCCAAGTGCGAGGAGCTGGGAGACGACCCTCGGGATGTCTGGCGCAGAGTGCACGCTCAACTGGGTGTGACATCAATCAGCGAGATCACTACAGAGCAGTTCGCGAATGCGCGAAGTGCCATCCAGGCACGGCTGGAGCTTCTGCAAGAAGACGCCGACAAACGTCGGTTGGTGGGCAAGGTCTTGCGGGCCGTCGCCGAAAAAGACGCGAAGGCGGAGATGAACAATTTCTGCGAGTTGAGCTTTGGCCGCACTCAGCTAAAAAACCTTCAGAAACATCAGCTACAACAAACGTTAGAGTTTGTGCAGTGCTTTGAGCCTACGAGTCAGGTAAAAGCGACTCCTATCGGGGCCAGTACACTGTCGATCAAAGAGTTCTTGGTCATGCATAAACAGAACGCAGCGGTATTGTTTTGTCTTGGCGTACTCATTGGCGGGATCTGGTTCTGAAAAACCTTTCGAAACTTGTCGAAAGCTAACAGGGAATTTTTACAGGGAACGTTGTGAATGAAAAAAATATTCAGTCTGTTTGTGTTGTTTATATCGGTGACTGCTCAAGCAGAGCCTTTCACGAAGGCAAGCCCTGATTCGTTGGAGCAAGCCACTAAACAGATGGGCGCTCTTGGAAAAGCGATGACCGATGGCATTGCCATTTTGAAGAGTGGAGACCTCGCCAACATCAGTGCTCACAGCAAGCATTTTTCTTCGTTGGTGGAGTCTGGCAAACGTCAGTTCGGCTCCACAGTCTTTGAGCCACTTGGCAGTTGCTTTGCGGCGGGTAACTTTTCCCGCAGTTGGTGGAATGCACAGTTGGCCGCTGCTCAAAACGGTGGTGTTGAAAAGGTACCCGGCTCAATCAAAGATGCCCTGGATGAGTATCAGGAAAAGCGGGATGACTGCCTCCAATCTGCAGATCCTGTGATGTCAGCGAAGTCGGATGCCGAAAGCGATGCGGAACTGAAGAAAAAACTGGGTGGCGGTCGAGAGTGCCTTACCGTATTTACGGTCGACCCCGAGACAAAAGAAGTCATTGCGCAGCCCAAGCCTGCCCACTGCAAAAGCTGATTCATGCCTGGGCTTTGGACCATGAATGGGAGCCGGCAGCCCTGAGTAGATAAAGGTCGCATTGAAGCGCTTAGCCAAATAAATCAAGAGTGGACATATGGGAAACCAGAAATTTAATGGCAATGTCGGGCAGGTAGCTGGCGGCGATATTTACAACTATGACCTGAATGATCTTGCGACTAAAAGCCGCGAGGAAGTGGCCGAGCTACTTACACATCTGCGCGAACGCTTGAAAGATGCTCGTAAAAAAATAATGTTCAACCCCATTGTCGGGTGGATGGCTATAGGCGCTTTGACGTTCATTGCAGAGTTATTTACAGGGATTGCTTTTGGCTCCTCTGCGTTGCTGTTTGCTACCATTTTGCTCGGGATGATCGTGCCGTATTTCTTATTCCTACGAATCCAGAATAAGTATGGTCCTATGGTGTATGCCTATCGGGAAAGCATCGCGACGGTAGAGATCTTTCAACACAGCCGAGGCTGGGCGTAGTTGAACGGCAGTTACGGAATACTTTACTCACCATCTCTTTAAACTCGATTAAAAGCCCTCCTGCACCACGCCGCCCATCATGGCGGCGTGTGTATTTCTGGCGTCCGAAACTGGCGGCGTCATTACAGGAGGCGTCCCATGCGACCCGAATCCCCTCGCGGTATCCGCAACTTCAACCCCGGCAACATCCGTCACGCCAAAGGTGTGCGCTGGCAAGGCATGGCCGTCGCCCAGAGCGATAGCGAGTTCGTCCAGTTCACGGCTCCACGCTGGGGTATCCGGGCCATTGCCCGTGTACTGATCACCTACCAGGACAAGCGTCTGGCTGCCGATGGCAGTCGCATCGACAGCATCCGCGAGATCATCGAACGCTGGGCACCCCCATCCGAAAACAACACCAATGCCTATGTCTTGAGCGTGGCTCGCGCCTTGGGACTCGATCCTGATTTTGAAGGCGTCGACGTTTACGACTATGAAGTTATGCGCGTCTTGGTCCCGGTCGTTATCCGTCACGAAAACGGTTCTGGCCCTCTACCAGGTGGCCAGTGGTATGGCGACTCAATCATTGCTGAAGGTTTGGCACTGGCTGGTATCGAACGCGGCATCGTGCATGGCAAAGGTGAGGTGCCAGCATGAAGCTGATCTGTGGTTGGCGTTGCTGCTACAAGCTGTACAGCGTCCAGCTCGGCGTATTAATCGCCTTGTTCGGCTTCGCTCAACTTGAGCTGCTGCCGCTGTGGCAGGCACAGCTTTCACCCAGGGCCTACGCCGCGTTCAACAGCGGTCTGGGCTTGCTGCTGTTCTTCGCTCGCCTGATCAAGCAAGGCCCTGATCAGGAGGTTCGGCCATGAGATTGAATCTGTTTGGTCGAACCTTTGCCGCACTGATGGCGGGCTTGATTGGGGCCTGGCGCTGGACCATTCCCAGTACAGCAGCTGGCAGCTGGATCAAGCCCACCGTTATCCATCCTTCTCGTCTCGGCAAGACCGGCATCGCGGCGGCAAAGCGTCGTGCGCGTAAATCCCGTAACCGTATGAGGCACCACCATGGGCGTGCTTGATCGGTTGCCGTCAGGGTTAACGGTCGCCGTGCTGGCCTGCGTGATAAGTGCGACGGCCGCCGGCTCAATCGCCTATGGCCTTGGCTTTCGTTATGCCCAGTCGTTGGGTGCTACCGATCAGGCAAATCTCAAGGTAACGCACGCAGAGCAGATGCTCGCTGCGGAGACAGCCAATCGTGTGCAGCTGCTGCAGCAAGTCACCCGTGCGACCGAAGCCGAGGCTCTGCTGTTCGACACCTTAGACCGTTTTACAGAAGAAAAACGCCAGCTCCAGGAGCGCATTCCCCATGTCACGACCCAATACATTGCAGCGCCTGGCGCTGTTGCTAAGCCTATCCCTCGTTGCGTGTTCACTGCTGGTTGGCTGCGCGACTACAACACCGCCCTCGGTGTGCCCACCCCAAGACCAGGCACCGCTGCCACCACTTCTGAAAAAGCGGCCTGGCCCGCCACCGGCACTGACGCCGAGCTACTGGAAAGCGGCGTCACTGCGGCCGACATCCTTGCCCACGCCCAGGACTACGGCGTGTGGGCCCGATCCAACCTCGTCCAACTCAATGCCTTGCTTGATCTCCAGGAAAAGGACTGACCGCTTATGGATGTAGCTGACCTCGCTACAGATGAAGACACCAGCGAAATAGATACAGCGGAGCCCGATACAAATGACGCCATCAGTGATTCTGAGTTGCGTGTCCGTAATAGCGATCTGCGGCGAGGCTCCGGTCCTTCGGCTTACCGCTGCGAAGGGTGCGGTGACGCCATTCCCGAAGATCGTCGCCAGGCTGAACCTGGTACCGAACATTGTTTTGATTGCATAGACGCCTTGGAACACTTGGCCACGCGGGGTTTTGAATGAACTTGAACGAACTCAACTTCGGCTTTCAGACCGTGCAGTGGCTGATCGTCACGGTACTCGCCATCTACACATGGATGACCAAACGTCAGGCCGCCAGTGCGCAGGAATTGCTGGAGCTGCGCACCCGCATCGTCGCCCTGGAAGAACACGTCCGACACCTTCCAGATCAGACGGCCGTGACCGATCTGTTGGGCGACATGAAAGCCGTACGTGCCGAACTGTCGGGGGTCAAGGATGCGCTTGGCCCTTTAGCCCGTTCGCTGGACCGGATCAATGACTACTTGCTGCGAGAAAAGACATGACCCAATACGCCGACTTTCTGCGCCAGGACATCCGCCTGGTGATCCTTCGCCTATTGGCCGAGATGACCGGTTATCGCGCCAACAGCTCCGTGTTGACCATGGCCCTGGACAGCTACGGGCATACCCTCAGCCGTGACCAGGTGAAAACCGAATTGAACTGGCTGGCCGAACAAGGCGCATTGACTGTTGCCGATGTTGGCCCCGTGCTGGTAGCCACGCTCAATGAGCGCGGACAGGACATTGCTGCAGGACGCGCTCGTGTTCCCGGTATCAAACGGCCGGGGGCGTAACCATGGCAGGCAAGTCCTCCATCAATCGTCTGCCTTCAATGGTCAAGGCCTACATCCAGAAGCTATTGCGCGAAGACCGCATGACCCTGGACGACATGCTGGCCGATATTCAGGCGCGCTTCCCCAATGAGAAAGCCCCAAGCCGTAGTGCGCTGGGCCGTTTCAAAATCGGCTTTGACGAACTCACCGACAAAGTCCGCCAGCAGCGCGAAATGGCCGAAGCGTTCGTGGGCGCGTTCGGCGAAGACGCCTCAGACAAAACAGGTGTGCTGTTGGTGGAGGCCATCTCGACGCTGACCTACCAGGCTGCCATGGGCGCCCATGAAAAGGATGAAGTGACCATCGCCGAAGTCTCGGCCCTGGCCCGCGCCGCGAAGGCCACCATGGAAGCGCGGACGATGAGCGTGAAGGAACGTCAGGTCATCGAAAAAGCGGCCCGCGACCGTTTGCTCCAGGAGCAAGCCGCCGAACTGGACAGCGCGGTGAAAGCCAAAGGCATGACCGAAGACCAGGCCATGTTCTGGCGCCAGAAATTTCTGGGTGTGAAACGATGAAACCCTCATCCAGTACGCTGCGCGTCATCGAATGGGACGAACTGCCGCCGAGCGTCCGGGAAATCCCCGAGGGCTACAACCCCCTCGATGACGGGATTCTGATGGCTCACCAGTCGGAATGGCTGGGCATCGACGCGCAGATCAAACTCTGTGAAAAAGGCCGCCGTACCGGCATCACCTTTGCCGAAGCGCTGGACTCGGTCATCACCGCCGCCTCGCAAAAAGTCGCGGGCGGCATGGACTGCTTTTACATCGGTGACACCAAGGAAAAAGGTCTGGAGTTCATTGGCTACTGCGCCAAGTTCAGCCGGGTAATGGCTGAGGCTCAGGCATCGGGCGTCAGCGAGATCGAGGAGTTCCTGTTCGATGACCAGGACGAAGCCGGCAACACCCGCCAGATCAATGCTTACCGCATTCGTTACGCCTCCGGTTTCAAGATCGTTGCACTGTCGAGCAACCCGGCCGGCGTGCGTGGCTTGCAGGGCAAGGTCATCATCGACGAAGCCGCGTTTCACCGTGACGTGTCGGCCGTACTCGACGCCGCCACGGCGCTGCTGATTTGGGGCGGTCGCATCGTCATCATCAGCACACATAACGGCAAGGGCAACGCGTTCAACCAGATGGTCAACGACATCCGGGACAAACGTTATGGCGACAGCGCTGAAGTCTACCGGGCCACCTTTGATGACGCTGTGGCCAACGGATTGTTTGAGCGGGTGTGCTTCATGGCCGGCAAGGTCGCTACGGCCGAAGAGAAGGAAGCCTGGTACAAGAAGATCCGCAACGCCTACGGGCCACGCAAGGCGCAGATGCGTGAAGAGCTTGATGCGATCCCCCGCGACGGCAATGGCGTGTGCATTCCCGGCGTGTGGATCGATGAGGCCATGCGCCCCGGCCGGGTGGTACTGCGCCTGGCGTTGGACGATGACTTCACCCAACAGCCGGTGTATCGCCGCGAAGCCTATGTGGATGACTGGATCGGGCGCTATCTGACGCCCTTGATGCAGCAGGTTTTGGCGCCTGACCTGCGTCACTTCTTGGGCATGGACTACGCCAGGCACCGGGACTTCTCAATCATCTGCCCGATGTCGGTCGATCAGGTTCGACACCGTGATGTGCCCTTTGTGGTGGAGATGCACAAGGTGCCGACCCGCCAACAAAAACAGGTCCTGTTTTACATCCTGCGTGGACTGCCGCGCTTTGTCGGTGCCGCGCTGGACGCCACCGGCAGTGGCGAAACACTCGCCGAAGAGACAGCCGATGAGTTCGGCCACAACCGCATCCAGCAAGTGAAGATCAGCCGCTCCTGGTACGGCGCCTGGATGCCCAAGTTCGTGCAGTTGTTCGAGGACGCCACCATCACATTGCCGCTCGATGACTCATTGCACCAAGACGTGCGCGCCATCGAAATGGTCGACGGCATCCCAATGATCATGAAAGCCCGCTCACAAGACCTGAAAGATCCAGACCTGTATCGCCACGGCGACTTCGCGGGTGCTGGTGCGCTTGCCAACTTCGCCACGCTGGAAGTCGCCTCAGGTCCCGTCTCCGTCAAATCACGTCGCCGCCGTCAGGGCAAACGCATTACCCAGGGGTACGCATGAACAACAGAGGCCTGTGGGTCAGCCCCACCGAATTCGTCAGCTTTGCCGATGCCAAGAGCAGCTCCACGCTGGACCAGCACATTGCCACCCGTGGGCGGTCCAATGCGGGCGGCTCCAGCGGGGCCAACCTGCCGAACCCGGACCCTATCCTAAAGGCCCAGGGTAAGGACATAACGGTGTACCGCGACCTGCGCAGCTCGGCATTGGTTGGCGGCAACGTTCGTCGCCGCAAGGCCTCGGTGCTGGCTTTGGAGCGCGGAATCAAACGCGGCGATGCGCCCATCAAGGTGGAAAGTTTCATTCGCGATTGGCTGACGGATCTTGACCTGGACCGCATCATTCGCGAGCTGCTCGACGCGCCCCTGTTTGGCTATCAGCCGGTCGAGCTGATGTGGCAGCCGGTGGGCATGAACTTGGTGCCGGAAGATTTGCTCGGCAAGCCCGCCGAATGGTTCTTCTACGACAAGGACAACGCGCTGCGTTTTCGCTCCAAAGAGGCCGGTCAAGACGGCGAACTGTGCGACCCACAGCGTTTTATCGTGGCCCGGCAGGACGCGACTTATGCCAACCCCTACGGTTTCCCGGACCTGAGCATGTGCTTCTGGCCGGCGACCTTCATGAAAGGCGGCCTGAAGTTCTGGGTCCAGTTCACGGAGAAATACGGCAGCCCCTGGGTCATCGGTAAACACCCACGCGGTGCCACCGATGGCGAAACTGATTTGCTGCTCGACAGCCTTGAAGCCATGGTGCAAGACGCCGTCGCCGCCATCCCGGACGACTCCAGCGTGCAGATCATCGAAGCCGCCGGCAAGGCCGGCAGCGCCGATGTTTACCGTGAATTGTTGGAGTACTGCCGCAGTGAAATCAACGTGGCCATGCTCGGGCAAAACCAGACCACAGAGAAGGATAGCAACCGCGCGAGCGCGACAGCTGGCGCCGAAGTCACCAAAGACATTCGCGACGGTGATGCGGGCATTGTTGCCGCGTCATTGAATTCCTGTATTCGCTTGGTCGTCGACCTCAACTTCGGCACCGACGTCGTGGCGCCGTTGTACCAACTTTGGGAACAGGAGGAAATCGACAAGACACTGGCCCAACGCGATAAGGCGTTGACCGAGTCCGGGGTGAAGTTCACCAGCGCGTACTGGAAACGCACTTACAACCTGCAGGACGGCGACATCAATGAGGCGGTGGCCACCACCGAATCGCCGGAGTTTGCTGAGCCGACTGTACGGCCGCTACTGGATCAAATCGCCCTCGATCAGGCCATTGGCAGCTTGCCCGCCGAAGCGTTGCAACAACAGGCCGAGCAGGCTGTAGCGCCACTCATCGAAGCATTACAGCGCGCCCGCGATGATTCAGAGGCGCTCGGCCTACTTGCTGAGGCGTTCCCACAGATGGACGGCGAGGCGCTTCAGCAACAGCTTGCCAACCTGTTGTTCATTGCTGACACCTGGGGCCGGTTGAGCGCCAGTGTTGACCGGGAGGATTGATATGGCTGCCTCGGATAAACGTCTAAGTCCCGCCGACCTCAAGGCTATCTTTGGCCTTGAGCCCGAAAAGGCCATCGCCTACCTCAAGTTCAAGGGTTATGCGATCACCTGGAACTGGCAAGACATGCTTGATCAGGCGCACGACCAGGCCTTTACCGTGGCTAAGGCGATGCGCCTCGATCTGCTATCTGATATTCGGGCAGCGCTGGAAACCGCGCTGCAAGACGGCCAGACCCTCAAGCAGTTCATCACGAACATGCAGCCGACTCTGGAAGCTCAAGGCTGGTGGGGGCAACAGGTCATTGTCGACAGCGAGGGCGTCGGCGAGCTGGTGCAATTGGGTAGCCCGCGCCGGCTCAAGACGATCTATCAGACCAACCTGCAAAGCGCCTACATGGCAGGCCGTAAGGCCGACATGGAGCAAACCACCGATACCCACCCGTACTGGATGTACATCGCCATCCTGGATGGCAAGACCCGACCGAGTCACCGAGCACTGCATGGTCAAGTGTTCCGCCACGATGACCCCATCTGGTCAGCGATCTTCCCGCCCAACGGATTCAACTGCCGTTGCCGTGTTGTCGCCTTGAGCGAAGCAGCTGTGAAACGTCGGGGTTTGAAGGTTGTGTCGAGCGAGGGACGTATGTTCACGGAAACAGTGGAAACCGGAACAGATAAACGCACCGGGGAAATCCGAACGGCCTCGGTGACCGGTATTCGCACCACGGACGCCTCCGGCCGCGCCGTCACGTTCCGCACCGATCCAGGCTTCAATCACGCGCCGGGCACCGGTCTCGCCGAGGCTTTGAAGCGCAAAGAGTCAGCTGCATAGGAGACGCAAGATGTTCACTGTTGAGTTGGATCACCAGCGTCTACAGGACGCTCTGCGCAAAGTGGAATGGGCGGTCGGGGATCTCGCACCGCTGATGCGTGGTGTTGCTGCCGAACTGCTCAGCCAGACAGAGGAGAACTTTGAAAATGAAGGTCGACCCGACTGGGCCGACTTGTCCGATACCACGACCGAGCGCCGGCAGAAAAGCGGCAACTGGCCCGGCCAGATACTACAGATCAGCGCGGCGGGTTTGGCGGCCTCGGTCACCAGCCTTGCAACCGACAGCTCAGCGTTGGTCGGGAGCAACAAACCCTATGCGGCGATGATGCACTTTGGTGGGGAAAAATCAGAGTTCCCACACCTGTGGGGTGACATTCCGGGTCGGCCGTTCTTGCCGATGGACGCTGAGGGCGTCATCCAGCCCGAGGCAGAGGAAGCGATTCTCGAACTGGCCCTGCATCACCTGGAAAAAGCCGCACGCCTGTAACCCCCTCAGAAGCGTTTGCGTTGCCCATTGGCTGCGGTTCTTCGAACCGCCTTGGTCACCAACGCTGTAAACGCTTTATAAAGCCGCCCAGCTATATTGTCCGCTGGTATCTGGCTTACCAATCCCAATCTTCATCGTGATCCAGGTACGTGCCAAATGGATCGAATTCATGCCCAGTGTACTTTTCATCATCGAATTTGAATTTGACGGACGTGATCTTGTGGCGACGGAGGGTTTCAGGAATGTATTCAATTCCGCGAGTCGGCTTGTTCGGATCGTGTGGCGGTCGCACTACCTCCCCTACGGATTCCAGCGAGACGACATGAGCAAACAGCACGATGTTCAGTCCTCCGCTATTTTGCGCTGACGAAAAAATTACCCCGTCGATTCGTGGCGTGTGCTGCGTAGAAAGGTACTCAGCGATCACTTGTGTTGTCAGGTACTCATGCTCCTGTTTCGGCAAAACAGGGCTTTTAATTTTGTCGTGAAAAGTAGTTAGAAATTTTCGACGCTCTATTTTTAGCCGGCTTTCAGGGTCAAACAGGCTCAAGGGAGCATGCTCGTACGCGTCCTCAAGTCGCTTGAAATCGAGGACCCGCAAGTCTCGTGTTAATTTGAACTGCCCACTGATGACGCTTCCTCCGACGGCGGGTCGAAGTTCCGCAACGCAGGTTTCTCTATCAAAGGCACCGTAGAAAACGGGGACACCCTCAGGATTCATGCGGCCTGCCCGTGCTTTTTCCTTCGGTGGCGCGGCTAACTGATCGGCGGGATTGTTCGATATTTCTCGTGCTTCATCGACGGACTTGCATTCGCGGGCGCGAAACAAGTCTACGCAGTCAGTTGCCTTGATCGTACGCACCACTGCATCTTCATTACGATCAGTCGTTCTGAAGTTTCGGAACGAATCGATATTTGCGAAAAGCCATTCAAGAAACTCTTTACCGCTCTGATTAAAGAAGCGGCTTTTGTGCATGATGCTGGTTTTGAAGTCTTGCCATTTGCGCTCGGCCTCGATTGGTCGTACATGGCGGGGCATGTAGAGGCCGAACTCATCAAATCGGGCCTCACCGCCTTGCATGATGTCCCACTGCGAGCAATTTACTAATTCGCCACAAACGTCGCCTACCAAAACGTCGTCGGTGTCATCGCGGCCTAACATTTCAGCAACATGGAAATTGAGGTCGTCTCCTCTTTCCCAAACGGAGGTATTTTCGAACAACGACAACATCACTTCGGCGATCCAATCAGAAAGCAGCGTTATCGTGATGGCTTTCCTTTTTTTCTTGCAGTAGAAGCATTTGGCCGCAGCCCCTTCTTTCTTGATGAGCGTTTTCAGGTACTCATCGCCAACACATCCGTAACAGACCACTGCCTCCTGATCATCCATACCTAACTCCTGCTAACAGTTCAAAGCGTATTCAGCGTCCCCGATCATCGCATTGGCACCGGGGCTCTCCAAGCTTTGGCGCTCGTACTCTTTAAACTCGATTAAAAGTCCTGATCCACCCATTGGCCCAGGCTGTGCGCATCACCTCGACGCAGCGCACAGCCATGAAACCACTGCACATCTTCAAATCCGGCAGCCACACCGCAATGAATGGCGTCAGCTTCGACTTTAGCGAGTCCGATCTGGCCGCCACGGTGGACGCATACGACCCGGCCCTGCACGAAGCTCCGATGGTCATCGGCCACCCGAAGCATGACGCCCCGGCCGCCGGCTGGGTCAAGTCACTGACGGCTACCGCACAAGGCCTGGTCGCCGAACCGCAACAGGTCAACCCGGCTTTCGCCGAACAAGTAGCCAAGGGCAGCTACAAGAAAATTTCCGCCTCCTTCTACCACCCCGACGCCGCCAACAACCCCGTGCCCGGCGTGTACTACCTGCGCCATGTTGGCTTTCTCGGCGCCCAGCCACCGGCAGTGAAAGGACTTCGCCCCATTGAACTGGCCGACGGCGAAGAAGGCGTTGTCGAGTTCGGCGACTACGGCCACGAACTCAACTCCGACATGTGGCGCCGTTTGCGCGAGTGGTTCATCGGCAAATTCGACAAAGAAACCGCCGACCAGGTGGCCCCGTCGTGGGCCATCGACAGCCTCGCCGAAATCGCCCGACAGCCTGAGTCGGGAGATCAACCCGCTTTCTCCGAACCCACCCGATCCACCGAGGTAACCAACATGTCCGACAAAGATCCAACCGCCCTTGAGGCGGAGAACAAACGCCTGAAGGCCGATATCGCCAAGCGGGACAGGGCCGCCCGCACTGCCGCGCAGGAAGCCATTCACGGGGCGAATGTCGAGTTCGCCGAAAAGCTGGTTGCTGCGGGCATGAAGCCCGTACACGCCCCGGCCGTAATTGCGGCGCTGGACTACGCCGATTCCAGCGAAACCCCGCTGGAGTTCGGTGAAGAGGACGCCCGCGAGCCGTTGAGCGACGGCCTGAAAGCGATCTTCAGTGACCTGGCCGGCGGCGTCAGTTTCGCGGAAGT
Organism: Pseudomonas sp. Irchel s3h14; assembly: GCF_900187425.1. Lineage (GTDB taxonomy): Bacteria > Pseudomonadota > Gammaproteobacteria > Pseudomonadales > Pseudomonadaceae > Aquipseudomonas. The sequence goes on along the minus strand of NZ_FYDJ01000005.1, from coordinate 190,645 downwards.
CGCCACCAAAACCCGCGCCGGTAAGACAGTCCCCCAAACCACCAACCCATTGCTGGCCGACGCTGAAGCCCGCTCTAAACGATAGGAGGCCCTATGGCCACGTTTGCTCAACCGAAAGATCCGGGCGATTTGCTGCTGGTCGAAGTCTGCCCCGGCTGGACGAAGGACAAAGTCACCCTGCTGGGCGGGGTGAATTACGCGTTCGGCCAGGTGCTGGCGAAAGTCTCCGGCAAGTACCAGGTGCTCGACCTCGCTGGCACTGGCGCGGCCAAAAAGTCGGCGGCGGTTTTGATTGAAGCGGTGAACGCAACCACCAGCGACCAGCCGGGCGTAGTGGTTTCTCGCGGCGCCGTCATCGACTCCGCCGAACTGGCATGGCCGGCCGGCATCACCGAAGCCCAGAAGGCCACCGCCCTGGACGAACTCAACGCCTTGGGCATCGTTGCCCGGGCGGCCCTCTGATCAGGAGTACTCCATGAATCTGCAAGACATGTTCAGCGTCGCCAACCTCACCGCTGCGGTGAACAAACTCCCGGCTGTTCCCGGCAAAGTCGGCGCAATGGGGCTGTTCGACGAAAAAGGTGTTACCAGCACCAGCGTGGTGATTGATGAGCGTGAAGGTCGTCTGGTCCTCGTGCCCAACACTTCGCGTAATGATGATCCAGCTCCAATGAAGGGTGGCAAACGTAAGCGCCGCAGCTTTGAAACCTTGCACCTGCCTATCAGCCGACCAATCCTTCCGAGCCAGTTGCAGGGGATCGCTGCATTCGGTGAGGAAAGCTCCGCCGCCCCTGTGGCTACCGTGATCAATGACAACCTGCAGGAGCTGAAGAACAGCATTGAGGCCACCCGCGAATTCCAACGGGTTGGCGCTTTGCGCGGCAAGCTGCTTGATGCGGACGGTTCTGTTCTTTTTGATCTGTTTGACGAATTCGACGTTGCACAGAAAAAAATCACTGTTGCCTTGAGCAACGCCGAGACTGATGTTCGCAAGGCTTGCCTGGGTGCAAAACGCCACGCCGAATCCAAGCTGGGCGGTGTGATGGTCACGGGCTTCCGCTCTTTCTGCGGGCCTGATTGGTTCGATGCCTTCACAGGCCATGAAAACGTCAAAAAGGCCTTCGAGCACTATCAGGAAGCTCAGGACCGTATCGGCGGAGATATGCGCTCCGGCTTCACTTTCGGTGGCATCGAGTTCATCGAATACGACGTTACCGTCAGCGGCCAGCGTTTCATTCCGGCCGATATCGCCCAGGTGTTCCCGGTGGCCCGTGGCGTTTTCCGTATGTTCAACGCCCCGGCCAACTACAACGAAACCGTCAACACCTTGGGCCAACCGTTCTACAGCAAGGCTGAAGAACGCAAACTGGGCAAAGGCTGGGATTTGGAAGCCCAGGCCAACCCGCTCGCCATGTGCTTGTTCCCAGAAGCCCTGGTCGAGCTGAAGGCGGGCTGACCTATGCGCTACTGCACCCGCGCCGACATCGGCAACGCCGTACCAGAGATGACGCTGATTCAGCTCTCCAACGATGATCCGGCTGCCGAGCTACCCAATGAAAGCGTCATTGAGGACGGCGTACGTCAAGCGGAAGAGTTGGTGGATGGCTACCTGCGGGGCCGCTACAACCTGCCGCTCGATCCGGTGCCGACGGTACTGCGGGACGCAGTGGTCTACTTGGCGCGGCACTGGCTGTATCAGCGCCGCCCCGAGGGCGCATTGCCCGATGCGGTTAAGGACAGCCGCAAGGACACCATCAAGCTCCTGGAAAGTATCCGCGATGGCGTAGTCACCCTGGGCATGCCCAGCGGCCAAGCCACGCCAGAACCTGGTGAAATTCGTACTCGCGCACGCCGTCAGCAGTTCGGTAGCGATCTATGGGAGCGCTACTGATGAGCACAGCCCCGCCCAAAACCCAAACCGAACAGCTACTCGATGCGATGCGTGCCCGACTGCAGGATCAGTTCGGCAAGGAGTTGATGGTCGAGCTGTTTCCCGAGAATCCAGCGGGCTACCGCCTTAACCATCCACGTGGGGCGATCTTGCTGGCTTACGGAAAATCAACCTTCGGTGGGTCCGAAGCCGGCGACGCGATGTTCCAGGCACGCAACATCGTCATCAGGTTGACCCTGGTGTTTCGCCAGCTCAATGGCAAGGATGGGGTGATCAGTTACCTGGATCAGATCCGCACCTGTCTGACGGGATGGTTTGCACCACATTGCGATCAGGCGTGCCGTCCTATAGCAGAGCAGTTCATCGGCCAAATGAGTGGACTCTGGCAGTACGGGCAGGACTTCTCCGTACGGGCCACTCAAGTGCAGGCCCCATACCCAACCGGTCCAGCGCTACCACCCAACCTCCAGTTTGAGGAACCACTATGAAACTTACCCGCTACACCTACACCGGGCCGCAAAGCGCTGCCTCTCTGCGGGTAGGCGAAGCCCGCGAATTGCTTGAAGTGCAACTGCTTCCTGGAAAGCCCGTCGAGCTGCCGGCCGATCACGAGTACACCCTGGTGTTGTTGGAACTCAAGCACCTGGTGCTTTTGCCGTCTACCGAGAAACCTGCGGGCAAGACAGCAATCGCTTCTCAGAAAACTGAACAGGAGTAACGCTCGATGGCAGCCAACTATTTGCACGGTATTGAAACCACCGAGGTCGAGCGCGGCCCTCGGGCCATTCGGGTGGTCAAGTCGGCGGTGATTGCCCTGGTCGGCACAGCGCCTATCGGTCCGGTCAATGAGCTGACCTTGTCCTTGAACGATAAGGACGCGGCTCAGTTCGGCTCACACCTCACCGGCTTCAGCATTCCCGAAGCGCTGGAGGGCATCTATGATTTCGGCACCGGCACGGTGCTGGTGATCAACGTGCTTGATCCAGCGGTTCACCGCACCAATGTCGCTGACCAGGTGAAACAGTTTGGGGATAACGACCTGCTGCAGCTGGAGCACGGAGCGTTACAACTTCTGCAGCTGAAGTCCGCTGACGGTGCTACCCCGTACGCACTCGACACCGACTACACGGTGACCCTGCTCACCGGTCGGGTGAAGCGCCTGGCGACGGGAGCCATTCCAGCCAACGGCCAGGTGAAAGCCAGCTATACCCACGCCGACCCGAGCAAAGTTACACCTGCCGACATCATCGGCGGTATCACCGTCGCCGGACGTCGCACGGGTTTGAAGGCCTTCCAGGACAGCTACAACACGCTGGGTTTCTTTGCGAAGATTTTCATCGCGCCAGGCTTCAGTACCTTGAACTCGGTGGGTGTCGAATTGGCCGCCGAGGCTATCAATGTAGGCGGTGTCGCCTACATCGACGCGCCTATTGGCACCACGGTGCAACAGGTGATCTCCGGGCGCGGGCCGGCTGGCAGTATCAACTTCAACACCAGCAGCGACCGCGTGCGTCTGTGCTACCCGCACGTCAAAGTGTACGACGCTGCAACTGATGGTGAGCGTCTGCAGCCGCTGTCGATCCGCGCTGCAGGTCTGCGGGCTAAAGTCGACAACGACAAGGGTTACTGGTGGAGCAGTTCCAACCAGGAACTGATGGGCGTGATCGGTCTGGAGCGGCCATTGACCGCTCGGGTGGATGACGCGGGCAGCGAGGTCAACCTGCTCAACGAAAATGGCATTACTACGGTCTTCAATTCGTTCGGTACCGGCCTGCGCTTGTGGGGCAACCGAACCGCTGCCTGGCCGACCGTGACGCACATGCGCAACTTCGAAAACGTGCGGCGCACCAAGGACGTGGTGGACGAGTCGATTCGTTACAGCTCGCTGCAGTTCGTGGACATGCCCATCATCAGCTCGCTGATCGACAGCATCACGGAAAGCGTCAACTCGTTCCTGCGCAAGCTGACCATCGACGGGGCGTTGGTCGGTGGCGAGTGCTGGTATGACCCTGCACGTAACCCGCAGACAGAGCTGGAATTGGGCCATGCCCTGTTCAATTACAAGCTGACTGTGCCGTTGCCATTTGAGCGTGGCACCTTTGAAACTGAAATCACCGGGGAATACCTGGTCAACCTGGGAGCCGCATAAATGGCAGGCTTTAGTGCACACCGCGTTTCCAACGCCGCGATCTATCTTGATGGCGCGAGCTTCTTCGGCCGCGCTGAAGAGATCGACCTGGGCTCGATCAAAACCGTGACCAGCGACTTTCAAGGGCTGGGCATGGTTGGCTTGATCGAGCTGCCTGACGGGATCGATAAACTGGAAGGCAAGATCACCTGGAACAGCATGTACTACGACGCCGCAGTCAAGCTGGTCACGCCATTCAAAAGCGTCCAGTTGCAGTGCCGCTCCAACGTCCAGGTCTTCAACAACGGCGGCCTGGTTGACGAGATCGCGTTGGTCACGATGATGACCATCACCGGCAAGGAGTATCAGCTGGGCAATCACAAGCCGCGAGACCCGACCAAGTACGAGACCCCATTTTCGGCGACGTATGTTCGTCAGGTGCTCGATGGGCAAGAGGTGGTTTTGCTGGATTACCTGGCCAACATCTTCCGCGTGGGCGGTGAGGATCAGCTTTCCAAGTACAGGCAGAACATCGGGCAGGCGTGACTCAGTCAGCAGGGATTGGTCAAACCCATAAAAAAAGAAACCCCGCTATATGCGTAATACTGCTCACTTGAGCCGCTGACTGAAAAGCTTGGCTTTTGGCTCTTTGGTAAAGCCCAAGAAAAACGCCGCTTTCCCGTTAGGGGGACGCGGCGTTTTTTTAAGTGAGTGGCATTAGCCGGATATGCAGGTTCTTGAGCGCTTGATGAGACGCTACCTGCAAGGCAGCGTCAAACGCACATTCACCGGTTGCTTGGATGAGTTCGTGACCGCAAAACCGCCTGCAACTGATCGAGGGTTAGCTCATACGAGTAGGGTTCGCGTTGTTTTGACAGCTCTTCAAGCATGCGCTCATAAAGACCTGTTGTAGGCATATGCGAATTTTTGATCCTGCCCTTGAAGTGCGCCCATTTGCCAAGATCCTCGGTGAGGACACGTGCAATAGAAAGCAGCTCACTCTCATTGTTGCCGTCGAAACCAGGGAATACCACATCGCCTGCTGAGAAATCCAACTGAGCGCGTTCCGACTCTGTCAGGTTTTCATAGCCGAGTTCAAGGAGTTGCCACAGATCTAACACATCCATCACATATTTGACGTTCTCCGGTGTTTCCTCACGAAGGAACATCTGCGGGTAAGCATGCGCTAACGCCCATCCTTCCCCACCGTTAATCATGCGCTGGATAAAGTCTGCGTCAACAGAATCCTTAATTTTTAGCGCCTTATGAATGTCAGTGAGCAGTGTAAAAAGCAACTGATCTTTGCCGGAAAATTCCATCTTTTCGTCCCTAAAATTACGCGGCATCAGATGGCCGCAACCCATCCTATTTATGAATTCGATCAACCACAACGAAAAAGCCCGACACAATGGCCTAATGCAGCTCATTTAAGCCGCTGACTGAGAGATTTTGGTTTTTGGTTCTTTGGTGAGGTCCAAGAAAAACGCCACTTGCCAATCGGGTAAGCGGCGTTTTTTCCTTAAATGAACAGCATTACGCTATATGCGGGGCTTTAAACTTGCGGGCACGGCATTACGTAGCTCTAGCCCTTTGATCGTAATGACATGACCTACATAACTGTTTTTTCCGTCCACTATTCGGCGAATGACTTGCTCATCTGCCAACCATCTTAGGGCCGCATACATGAACACTTCATCATTCGTCAGTTGAGCGTATTGGTCATTCCTATCACGTTGCTGTAGTCCGAAAGTCCCAGCTGTCAGCTTCATTTCTATAGGACAATTATCAACAAGCGCCTGCATGATTTGGTGACACAGCTTGTCGAAGCGCTCTATGTTTTTTCCCTGCTCTGCCATATCGGCTCCTTGCAGTTTCTCATTGGATTGCCCCCTTTTGAGGGGCATAGAGCTTCTCTTTAAACTCGATTAAAAGCCAGCACCACGACCGGGTGCGATGCTCAGGGCTCATTTAGAGCAGTCGATCAGACCGACAACCTGGAGCAACAAAGATGGCCGAAACAATCAGCTTCACCCTCAAATTCCCTTTCAAGAGTGCCAGCGGCGAGACGATCTCGAAGCTGCCTATCAAGCGTCTCAAGCGCAAAGACATCAGCGCCGCGCAGGCTGTCGTCAAAAACGAAGCTGATCTGGAAGACATGCTTGTTTCGAAGATGCTGGGCATCACGCTGGAGGACCTCGGTGAATTCGATATTGCTGACTCTAAGTCAGCCACCGAGGTGTTGCGGGAAATGTCCAATGGAGGAGACCTTGCTGCAGTCCTGGGACGAAGCGCTGCTGCTCGTCCTGAGGATGCAGCCGTCTGAGATCGTCCGACTGGACATGGTGGACTATTGGCGCTGGGTGGAGACATGCAGGCGCGAGATCAATCGTCGTATCGAACTCGCCGAGCAGATGAAGAACTGATCATTACCACCAGCCCGACCACCACTCCCGCCAACAACGCGCCGCCCGCTGCAATAGGGGCGGCCACCAGGGCTAGCAATGGCAGGCCCAGGCAGAACATCAAAACCGCAGCCCACACCGGCAGGCTCGTCAGGCATAGCCAGGCAAGCCAGACCACACCGACGCCGATGGCCAGTGCATAAAGGGTTTTAGCGGTGCGTATAGCGGTCTTCTCAAACATGCCCACAGCGTAGCAAATTATGGCTAATGAAGTTCTGGTTGGACTAAAGATCGGGGCCGCTGTATCGGGCAGCCTGAGTGCCGCATTCGGTTCGGCCAAGTCGACTGTGCAGCAGCTTGGTCGTGCTACTGATGGATTGACGGCCAAACAGAAGCTCATCGGCACCGAGCTGGCGGCGTCGTTGGCTCGCGGTGGTACCGGCATCGAGCGCATGCGTCGCCAGTATGACCAGGTCGGTCGTACGATTGATCAACTCAAGGTCAAGCAAGAGCGTCTCAACACCAGCATCGCCCGTGGTGAAACCCTTAAAAACAAACGAGGTGAGTTGCGTGGCCAGGCCATGGAAACCGCAGGAACAGCAGCGGTGCTTGGCGCTCCAGTTGTCCAGTCCATGCGTACGGCTATCGACTTCAAAGACCAGACCAATGACATCGCAATCACGGGTGGCTTCGATGCAGCGGAGGAGGAACAACTCGGAAATGTAATGCGCGGTTCCGCACTTAAGTGGAATCAAACCCAAGCAGACGTTGCCGCAGGCACAGCGGTGTTGATCGCTGGCGGGATCTCCAGCGCCAAGGAACTGGCCGCCTATGCCCCTGTGATGGCCAAAACGGCTACCGCCACGCGTGCCAGCATGGACGATCTGGGCTCGGTGGCCATCGCACTGAATGACAACCTAGGAATTGGCGCCGCCGGGCTTGAACGTTCAATGAACATGCTGGCCTTTGCCGGCAAGAGCGGTCAGTTTGAATTGGCTGACATGGCTAAATGGTTGCCGCAGCTCACGCCACAGTTTGCGGCCTTGGGGATCACAGGTGAGCGCGCTGTTGCCGAGATCGGTGCCTCGCTACAAATCGCCCGTAAGGGCGCCGGTAGCAACGATGAAGCGGCTAACAACTTTAAAAACTTCCTTTCGAAACTGACCGCGAAGGACACTCTAAAGTCCTTTGAGGGCGCAGGGATTGACCTCACCGCGTCAATGAAGAACCTGGTTGGAAACGGACTTACTCCGGTCCAGGCGATGCTGGAAGTCATCACTCAGTATGTAGGAAGCAAGGGGCCTGAGGCCGCCGGTAAATTTCAAAAAGCCATGGCGATCAAGGACGACGAAGAGCGGCAGATCGCCCTCAATCGATTGAACGAAGCTTACAAGTTGGGGGAGTTGTTTGCTGACCAGCAGGTTCTCTCATTCGTCCGTCCGGCTATGGCCAACAAAAAGGAACTTGCCAGTATCCAAAAGGGCAGCACGGAAGCGGCCGACAAAGGCGGGCTTGATACAGACTGGAAAAAACGGATGGAAAGCCCGAAGGAGCAGCTCAAAGCGCTGACGATCAATCTTTCGGAGATCGGTATCACCATCGGCAGCACCCTGTTACCGGCCCTCGTCGACGTCACGCAAGCCGTCCTACCGGTAATGCAGTCATTCGGCACTTGGGCCGGTGAAAATCCTGAACTTATCAAAGGCGTCATCGGCCTGGTCGGTGGCCTTTTACTCGGCAAAATGGCCTTCATCGGTGTGGCTTATGGGGCCAACCTGGTGCTGTCGCCCATCGTGGCCATGAGCACCACTATTACGACACTTTCCTCGAAGTGGACCTTGTTGCGCGGCATGTGGCAGATGGGCAAATTCGCGCCATTTATCAATGGTATGCGCAAAGGGGCCAGCGCTGTGAGTTGGCTGGCTCGTGGCAGCGCCGTGCTTGGCCGGGTGCTGGGTGGGAAGTTGCTTTTTGGTCTGCGCCTCGCTGGCCAGGCGATTCTTTGGCTGGGTCGAGCCTTGATGATGAACCCCATCGGTCTGCTGATCACGGGCATCGCCGTGGCGGCTTATCTGATTTATCGCTACTGGGAGCCGATCAAAGGCTTCTTCGCCGGCTTGTGGACGGAGATCAAAGCCGGCTTCAGCGGTGGTCTTTCCGGCATTTTGGGTTTGCTCGTTAACTTTTCTCCGGTCGGTATGTTCTACAGAGCCTTTGCCGGGGTGATGAGTTACTTCGGAATTGAACTACCGGGCAAGTTCACCGAGTTCGGCGGCATGGTCATTGATGGTTTGGTCAATGGCATCAGCAATGCTTTAGGTGCTGCCAAAGAAGCTGTTGTCGGTGTCGGGACTTCGGTCAAAGGTTGGTTTACCGAGACACTCGGCATCCAGTCTCCGAGCCGTGTGTTCATGGGCTATGGCGCGAACATCAGCGAAGGCGCCGCCATTGGCATCAGTGCGCAGTCTGACCTGGTGCGAAAAGCAGCACTTGGCATGGCTGCACAATCGGGTGTCGACCTTGCGCCGCCGAACCCGGCCGATGTCTCCAGGGCGAGCATGATGGGGAGCGCTGGAGGCGCCGCTGCTGGAATGGGCTCAGGTATGGGCGGCGGACCGTCTTTCACTTTTTCACCTCAGATCACCGTACCTGGTGGGGCCGACACACAACAGCAGGTTCAACAAGGACTGCAGGCGGGCTATGTCGAATGGATGCGGATGATGGAGCGCTACACGCACGACAAGCGCCGCCGTAGCTATGGCCCATCTGATGAGGGGATCGCCTAATGTTTGCAATCCTGGGTGACATCGAATTCACCGTGGCCGGTGGCATCAGCGGCATGGAGCAAAGCGGATCGGCCGACTGGGCAGAGCACGCACGTATCCAGGGGAAACCCTTGCTGGAATGGATCGGTGAAGGTCTGGATGAGTGCAACCTGACCATCGAGCTGCACCCGGTCCTGGGCGACCCTGAGGAACGATTACGAACCCTGCGCCTGGCCAAGAGCAAACATGAGCCTCTGGCCTTTGTGATGGGAAGCGGTGAATACCTGGGTGCCTACGTCATCACCAACATCTCCAATGCCATGCGTCGTACCACGGCCGTGGGTCAGATCAAGGCAGCCACTGTTCAGTTGAGCCTGAAGGAATACGCCGGGGCTTTCACTCGTAAGGTCGCCCGGCCGGGGCTGCTCGATTCAGCCTTGAGTGGTACATCTGCAGCGACGGCCGGTAAGCCCGGACTCATCTCGCGGCTGATGCCAACCCCCAGTACCGTCCAGTCGGTGATTGGTTATGCAAAAAGGGCCGGGAACATCCTGAAGGCAGGCCAGAACTTGTATGAGACGGTCAAGAGCGGCAACGCCTCGATGATCCTCGGTCAAGTCCCGCAATTGCTGGGGGTTACAGCCAGGGCTATTGGGCCGCTGCAAGGGCTGAAATCAGTGGCCGGACTACTAGAGGATGGGGCCGATCTGTCGCGACTGGGTGAGAACGTTTTGGGCAGCGTGTTGGGGGCTCGATCAGCCCTCAATCCGGTTGACCTGGGCAACATTGTTGATCGGTTCTCTGCATCACAAGAGTCGCTTGGTCAGGCGCTCACCACCATGGATGGCGCCCGGACCCGGTTAGCCGGGCTGGCGGCACAAGTCCTGACGAGGAAGTCCTGATGTTTATCGCGCATGTCACAACTGAAGGTGAGCGTTGGGACCAGTTAGCCTGGCGATATTACGGTGATGCTCATCGTTACTTACCGATCGTTGAAGCCAACACGCATGTGCCGATCACCGCTGCTTTGCCGGCGGGTTTGACCTTGGCCATCCCAATCCTTGAGCCTGTGGCCACCGCTGAGGATCTTCCACCATGGATGCGATGATCCCCACGCAAGTACCAGAAGCGCGCTTCGTGCTGGCCTATCAGCAGAGCAATATCACGCGGAACGTCAGCCAACACTTGCTCTCTTTGTCCTATTCCGACTACCTCACCGGTCAGGCCGACAGCCTGGAGGTTGAATTGGAGGACACCGAGGGTAAATGGCGCGACACCTGGTATCCAGGACACGGCGACAGCTTGACCGTGTCCATTGGCTGGGAGGGTGGGCCACTACGCGTACTTGGGCGATTTGAGATTGATGAGGTCGAGCTGAATTGCCCACCCTCAACGATCACCATTCATGCGCTGGCCACCGGCATTAAAGCGGCATTACGGACCACCGAACACCACGCTTATGAAAACACCACTCTGGATGCCGTGGCCCAGCAGATCGCGGCACGTCAGGGGCTGGAGCTGATTGGCAGTATCGAGCCGATCAAGCTCGACCGGTTGACCCAGCAGGAGTCCGATCTGACCTTTCTGCGTAACTTGGCGGCCGAGTACGACTATGCCTTCAAGGTCATCGGTGATCGAATGGTCTTCCATGCCATCAGTGAGTTGGTCAAGGGCGCACCGGTAGCCACTCTGGTGCTCCAGGACTTAAGCAGCGTGAACTTGCGTGACCAGATCAAGAGCGTCCCTCAGGCCATCGAGGTGAAGCACAAGGAGCCCGCGAAGAAAAAGCTGATTGCCTATAAAGTCGAAAATGGCGAAACCGTCGCAGTGCCCAGCAGCGTGAGCAAGGCCACCACCAGTGGTGATACCAAAAAGAGCCGCAAGCGCAGTGCCTCGGCCGAAGAGTCCAAGGCAAAAGCCAAGGCCGAACTGGCCAAGGCCAACCGCGAACGCACCACCGGCAGTTGGGGCGCTATGGGCCGACCCAACCTGCTCAGCGGCAATGTGGTGACCTTGGTAGCGGCGGGCAAGCTCGGCGGGAATTACCTGATCACGTCTTCGCAACATCGAATGACTCGGAGTGGTTACACCGTGGACAAATCAGTCTGCCGCATCTCCGCGCCTTCGATCACATTGGCCCAGGAGAACACCAAGTCGGACCTGGCCTTGACAACTTATGGCATTCAGCACGAAGTGGTGGCCTAACAATGGAGCAGCAAACTAATGGGCGTTGAACTGGAGTACGGCGAAGTCAGTGCCGTGGATTGCCTGACGTGTCGCATCCGGGTACGCCTGGATGATCGTGATGGGGTCGAGAGCTACTGGCTCAACGTGCCTCAGCGCAATACGCAGGGCACACAGTGCAGGCCGCTCATGCCCGAACTGGGCGAACAGGTCGCGGTGCTGCTCGATGCCGATGGCGTGGGTGGCGTGTACCTAGGCGGGATCTACTCGACCGTTGAACCGCCGCCCGTAATAGATGAAAACACGGACTATGTGCGTTTCAAGGATGGCACCGTGATCACGTATGACCAGGTGGCCAGTGAGATGTCCTTGAATTGTGTCGGGGCCATCTTGCTCAAGTGCGCCAGGAATCTGACCGTTGAGTCTGGTGAGCCGGTAGTAGTGAAGGCGCCCTCGGCGATTTTGGATATTCCTCAGGTTGCCCTTATTGGCAACCTGCAGGTGAATGGCAATATCAACGCCACAGGAACAATCATGGATATTGGTGGGAACTCCAGTAACCACAATCACTAAGGCTTGCTAAACCGGGGTGATATTCTATTTTTGGTCTGTTTTAGTGCCGAACAAATATCCAGCAATCGCCCCTAAGATACCTATCGCGGCACTGAAATCGCTGGTCTTCGCCACCGCCAGTAACGAACTTAAAATCGCAATCAGGACGATGCCTACGACTCGAAGGTTCATTGGTCCGAACCCTCCTTGCATCTTCCAGAAGACCCCCGCCAAGGTGGCGCCGCCTATTGCAGCGATGATCCAAATGATCTGCTGTTCCATAATTGCTCTTATCCTTCGTCTCAGTTGATTCCGTTGAGCATAGAGCGACTTTCTAGGTTGTCTTTAAACTCGATTAAAAGCCGACGCTCGTCGGTTTTCGCATTATGGGCGCATGACGACGCCCACTCCCTATACCAGCATCACCGCCGCCCACTGGCAGCCGGCCCTCGGAACCTCCGGCGAGGTGGTCGAGGGTTTGCGCGATATCGACCAAGCCATCCGTATCATCCTGACCACACCCAAAGGCAGTGACGCTCACCGTCCTGAGTTTGGCAGCGACATTCATCTGTACATCGACTGGCCCGTCAACCGTGTGACCCCGCACTTGGTGCGTGAAGCGGTCGACGCTATCCGTCGGTGGGAAACCCGAGTCTCGGTCGTTCAGGTGCTAGTGCTCGTTGAGGACTCGCGCATCGTTGTGCGCGTGCAGTGGCGTGTCGCGGACGGTGTCGCCCAGTTGACCGAGGTGCCTTATGCGCGAGCTGCCTAAACCGGTATTCGTCGAGATTGATCCAGCGGCCAACGAAGCCAGTTTGATCGCTCGATACGAGGAAAAAACAGGAAAAACGCTGTATCCCGCGCAGGTAGAGCGACTATTTATAGACCAGGTCGCCTATTCCGAGACTCGCCTGCAGATGGCGATCCAGAGTGCTGGCCAGCAGCTCCTGGTACGTTATGCCAAGGCTCCAATTCTTGATTACCTGGGCGAACTGGTCGCAACCCCGAGGTTGTTGGCAGTCCCCGCGCGCTGCACATTGCGTTTCACAATGCCGGTCGCCGTGCAGCAAGTGTTGCTTATTCGTGCCGGCACTCGCGTCAGCACCCAAGACGCCAAACTAGCTTTTCTGACTGACCAGGACGCTGTCATCCCGGCCGGACAGGCACAGATCAGCGTGACGGCCACGTGTTTGACTGTTGGTGAGCTGGGCAATGGTTGGGCTATTGGCCAGATCAGCAGCATTGGTAACTCACCCGCAGATGGCCTTGTCGCCACCAATATCAACGTGACTGCGGAAGGCGCTGAGGATGAGGAGGACGACCGCTACCGTGAGCGGATCATCCTGGCACCTGAAGCTTTCAGCAACGCAGGCAGCCGGGGAGCCTATCGCTACCACGCTCTGGCCGTACACCAGTCAATCATTGATGTCGCCGTGCATGGGCCTGACGAAGGCCAGCCGAATGGGCATGTGGCGCTATTCCCACTGACCATCACTGGATTGCCTTCAGAAGACTTGCTTCAGCGGGTCAAAAGCGTGGTCAGCGGTGAGAAGCTTCGCCCGCTGTGTGACACGGTTCACTCCTACGCACCAACCGAAGTCTCCTATCAGATTAAGGCGCGCATCACCTTTTACGACATGGCAAGCCGTGATGAGGCAATGAAGGCAGCAAAAGCGGCAGCAGAGGCATATGCGATTGAGCGAAGGGCCGGGCTTGGCCGCGACCTTGTCCAGGAGCAGCTGACTGCGTTGTTGCAAGTAAATGGTGTTTATAGGGCCGACTTGGAACTGCCGAGCATCTTGCGGGAGCTTCAAGGAAACGAATGGGCGAACTGCACCTCGATCCAGCTTGAGGATGTCGGGGTGGTCTATGGCTAGTCAGCAACTGCCACCGGCATTGGCTAGCGACGAGCGCTTCGCGGTGCTTTGTGAGCTGCTCGATGAGACGCTGGAAGGGCTCGACCTCAACGCAATGTTGGTTTACCTGGTTGACCTGGTTAAGCCCCAGTTGCTACCTCACCTCGCAGATCAGTTCTCCCTGCTCGATGAGGCAGCCTGGCTACTGGCTGAATCAGAGGACGCCAAGCGCAATCTGATCAAGAACGCCGCCCAGTTGCATCGCTATAAAGGTACGCCTTGGGCTATTCGCGAGGTCATTCGCTTGCTGGGCTTCGGCGAGGTAACGCTCCAGGAAGGCTTGAGCAATCGAATACACGATGGGTCAATCACGAGAAATGGCGCTTACGTCCATGGCGACTCTTCCGCCTGGCCGCTTTACCGGGTCTTTCTTCAACGTGCCATGACCAATGATCAGGCCGCGCTCCTGCGCCGCCTTCTTCTTTCCGTCGCTCCTACACGCTGCCGCTTGGTGACACTCGACTATCAGTCAGTCCCCATTCGGCATAACGGCGTAGCGCGGCGCGATGGCCAATACAACCATGGGAGCAGCTAATGGCCGATCTACCCGAATTAAATGAATGGCCGGAAGGCATCTATCAGCTAGAGACGTCTGATCCAGTTCTGGGAGGCCCTGAAGGCATCGACAACCTGCAAGCCAAACAGCTGGCAAGTCGGACCAAATGGCTCAAGGATCAGATAGCAAAGATCGTTGCTGGTACGAGCGTTGTCGGTAAAGCACTTCAGCTGAAGACTGCTCGCACACTGAAATTCACAGGGGCGGCGACGGGGTCGGGCACCTACGATGGCAGTGCGGACACTGAGATCACGCTGTCTTTGGCTGATAGTGGGGTTGTGGCCGGCTCATTCACGAAGGTATCCGTCAGCTCAAAAGGATTAGTCACAGGCGGGAGCAATCCAACAACGCTGGTCGGTTATGGGATCACGGACGCCTACACCAAAACCGAAACAATCGACTTGATTAACGGCGTGGGCCAAATCCCTTTAGTGGAGGTCAACACATCAAAGTCCTTGGTGGCAAACGAGTTGGGGCTTGTCCTGATTGATGCCAGCGCAGGGGCGTTGACGGTTGAGCTGCCCGACGCCAACTCGGCGCTGGGTGTTCGTGGTGTGGTGGTGCGACGGGTCGATAACACCATCAACCGGTTGGTGATCAAGGCGGCCGGTAGCAACAAAATCAAGTTCCATACCCATCTGAATGCGGCCGGCTATCCGTTTTTTTACCTGATGGGGGCCGGGGATTATTGGCATTTGCGCAGTGATGGCAAGGGCAACTGGATACCGATTGCGCGCTTAGACGGTACGGCACTCGGGCGGCCCGTGTTTGAAACGACGACCGTATTGAATCCGGGTGGTCACGCTCCGTTGGGCAATGCCGTCTTTATTCGTGCCGATTGGCCATGGTTGTGGGACCACGCTCAGCAATCGGGAATGCTGACTACAGAAGCCGCTCGTGGGGGTATGGAGGGCGGTTGGACCTCGGGCGATGGTGCGACCACGTTCCGTGGTCCAGATGCGCGCGGTAAATTCTTCCGACCCCTTGACGAGTCTGCCGGGATTGATCCGGGCCGTCCTGCGGGCAGCTATCGTCTCGATGATTTCAAGAGTCACGCCCACTATGCACCTTCTGCAGGCTACGGCACGCAGGCGATGGGCGGCGGGAGCATCACCTATGCTACCCCGACTGGTGGCAGCACTGGCGCCGCTGGCGGCGCTGAGACAGTCCCGAAAAACATTGCCTATCCGGGCCGAATTAAAGTGATCTGAGGTGCTAATGAATATCTATGTGTTCGACCCGCTCGGAATCCTGACCGGGCCGTTTGAGTTGTCAGCGTTTCCAGAGGTCCCGGGATTTGGCCAGTATCTGCCGGGCAATACCGTCCAGCTGGAAAAGCCTCTGAGCCAACCCGAGGCTGGCCACGTATGGGCGCTGGTCGATGGGGAGCCGCAACAATTGGCCGACTATCGCGGTGTTGTTTTCCGCACGGAAGCACCAGGCGTCGCGGAGGAGTATTCCAAGCTTGGCGATCTGCCTGAAGGGCTGACCGCCAAACCCTGGCCGGGTCAGTTCTACGTGTGGGCTGGCGGGGACTGGGTTCTGGATGCGCCTGCTGAAACGGCTGGCCTGGCAAAGCTCGCTCGTCTTAAACGTGACACTCTTATGAACCAGGCCACAACGGCTATGGCTCCGCTTCAGGATGCCGTTGATCTGGGGATGGAGACGCCTGAAAAAGTCGCGTTGCTAAGGCTGTGGAAGCGGTATCGCATTGACCTTTCTGATATTGAGCAGCAGGCGGGGTTCCCTGTGAGTATCGATTGGCCGACGCCCCCTTCGGCTTGATGGGGAATGTGAAAGCCTCCGGTGTGCCAAAGGTCGCGCTTAATGTCAGGCTGGTGTCGCTTGAGAACGATGCCAAATACGGTGCGCGTTTACACTCACGGTTGAAGCTGAGCGTTTTTGATATTCTGTTGCAATGGGCGCAAAAACTTTTCGCGCCATTTATCTCATATGTCGGCGCGATTTTTCGCGCGCGGCATCAACCACGTTCCGTTGTCCAGATGCGCGCGGTAAATTCTTCCGACCCCTTGACGAGTCTGCCGGGATCGATCCGGGCCGTATTGCGGGCAGCTATCGTCTCGATGAATTCAAGAGTCACGCCCACTATGTCGGTTCCGGAAGCTACGGCACGCAGGCGATGGGCGGCGGAAGCGTCACCTATGCCACCTGGGCTGGTGGCAGCACTGGCGCCGCTGGCGGCTCTGAGACGGTCCCGAAAAACATCGCCTATCCGGGCCGAATTAAAATGATCTGAGGTGCTAATGAATATCTATTTATTTGACCCGCTCGGCATTCTGTCCGGGCCGTTTGAGTTGTCAGAGTTTCCAGAGGTCCCGGGATTTGGCCAGTATCTGCCGGGCAATACCGTCCAGCTGGAAAATCCTCTGAGCCAACCCGAGGCTGGCCACGTATGGGCGCTGGTCGATGGGGAGCCGCAACAATTGGTCGACTATCGCGGCATGGTTTTCCGCACGGAAGTACCAGGCGTCGCGGAGGAGTATTCCAAGCTTGGCGATCTGCCTGAAGGACTGACCGCCAAACGCTGGCCGGGTCAGTTCTACGTGTGGGCTGGTGGGGATTGGGTTCTGGATGAGGCGGCGCAGATTACAGCGGCGCTAGCGGGCGAGCGAGCGTGGCGCAATGTACAGGTTGCCGCGACTGACTATCTGGCAATGCCGGATTACCCGATCACCGCTGAACAGCGATCCGACCTGTATGCCTACCGCCAGGCGTTGCGCGATTGGCCGGATGTGACGCTGTTCCCTGATCAGTCAGGCCGCCCCCAGCCCCCGGCATGGATTGCCAGCTTGGCCCAATAACGCCCCGCACTGACGGGGCGTTTTCTTTTCCGTTACGCGTAACACGAACATCCCTGACAGCCTCGTTTATGCGGGGCTTTTTCGTTTCTGGAGATTGAGCCTTATGAGTTTCTTTCACGGCGTCACCACCACGTTGATCGACAACGGCGCGCGGACTATTTCGCTGCCGTCGTCGTCGATCATCGGTCTGTGCGACACCTTCACCCCGGGCATGCTCGGCGGCGGCACAGCCCTGGCCGGCGAGCTGAAGCTGATCACGTCCGAGCGTGAAGCCATCGCCGCGTTCGGCGCCGGTGCGGCGATTACCAAGGCCTGCCAGGCGATCTACGCCAAGGCCAAGGCGGTGATTGTCGCTATCGGCGTGCCCAAGCTGGAAGACGCTGCGCTGCAAACGTCCGCCATCATTGGTGGCGTTCTCGCCGGTGGCCAGCGTACCGGCCTTCAGGCGTTGCTGGACGGCAAGAGCAAGCACAACGCCCAGCCGAAACTGCTGATCGCCCCGGGGCATTCCTCGACGCAAGCGGTGGCCACCGCCATGGATGCCCTGGCCGGCAAGTTGCGCGCGATCGCCATTGTCGACGGGCCGAATACCACCGATGAGGCGGCCATGGCCTACGCCCTGGAGTTCGGCAGCAAGCGCCTGTTTATGGTCGATCCCGGGGTGCAGTTCTGGGACACCGTGCTCAGCACGACGGTCGATGCCCCGGGCTCGGCCTGGGTCGCGGGGCTGTTCGCCTGGACCGATGCTACTTACGGCTACTGGGCGTCGCCGTCGAACAAGGAGTTTGTCGGCATCACCGGCACCACGCGCCCGATCGAGTATCTGGACGGCGACGAAACCTGCCGGGCCAACCTGCTGAACAACGCGAACATCGCGACGATCATCCGGGATGGTGGCTATCGCCTGTGGGGTAACCGCACGTTGTCCAGCGACCCGAAATGGGCGTTCGTCACCCGGGTGCGGACCTGCGACATCCTCATGGACGCGGTGCAGGCCGGGCACAAATGGGCGGTCGATCGCTCGATCACCAAGACCTATGTCTCGGACGTGACCGGGGGGCTTCAGGCGTTCATGCGCGACGAGAAAAACGCCGGCGCGATCATCAACTTTGAAGTCTACCCCGACGACGAATTGACCACGGCCAGCCAAATCATGCAGGGCAAAGTCTATTGGCGCATTCGCTTTACCGATGTGCCGCCGGCAGAAAACCCGAATTTCCTCTTCGAAGTCACCGATCAATGGGCGACCGAAGTTCTTGAAGCAGCCTAAGGGGGCCGATCAATGATTCCTCAAGTTCTCTCCAACATGAACGCCTTTGTCGACGGTGTGAGTTTCGCCGGCGACGTGCCAACCCTGTCGCTGCCCAAGCTGACGCAAAAAACCGACGACTATCAGGGCGGCGGCATGTCCGCCCCGATCGAAATGGCCATGGGGCTGGAAAAGCTGGAAGCGGCGTTTACCACCAACGGCGTGCGCCGTGAGTCGCTGAAGTACTTCGGCTTGGCCGATCAGACCGCGTGCGCCATCGTCTTTCGTGGCGCCTTCCGGGGCTTAAAAGGGGTGGTGACGCCGGTTGTGGTGACCCTGCGCGGCGGTATCAAAGAGGTCGACATGGGCGACTGGAAGCCGGGCGACAAGGCGGAAATCAAGCACGCGATCAAGGCCGTTTACTACAAGCTCGAAATCGACGGTCGCGTGATGTACGAAATCGACCCGATCAACATGATTCAGGTGATCGACGGTGTCGATCAACTGGCCGCAGAACGCTCGGCCGTCGGCCTCTAAGGACTAAAGAACATGACTCAAGTAAGCCTGAACAAACCGTTGCCGAAGTGGCTGGAACTCACCGACGACGGCGTTACCGTCACGCTGGCCTACAAGGCCAATATCAGCAGCGTTCTCGTCGACAAGGTGACGATGCGCGCGCCCAGCGTCAGGGACATGGAGGCCGCCAAGGCCGCCGGCGGTGGCGAATACGACAAGATGGAAAAGAACCTGTTTTGCAGCTTGATCATGGCCACCGAAACGGATCTGGCGTCCCTGAAAATCAAAGACTACAACCGCTTGCAGGCCGGCTATTTTCGTCTGGTTGAAGAAGACGACGTGTAACGAAACCACCCTCAAGGCACTGGCCCGACGCTTGGCAAAAGAGACTGGTTTCTCGGCCGCCGAGATCAAGGCCATGCCGTTTTCTGAGATGGTGTGGTGGCTCACGGATTGAGCCGCCTTTGATTGACCCGACGTATAGGGCACGCACATGGCGAACAAACTCGCGCTCGGCCTGGTCATTGGCGGGGCGGTCAGCTCCACGGTGGGCTCGGCGTTCAAGGATGTCACCAGTCGCATCAAGCGCCTGGAGGCCGAAGGCCAAAAAGCCCGGGTGCTGGAAAAGACCATCGGCGACACCATGCGGTTGCGCGATGAATGGCGCAAGGCGCACATGGCGGGCGAGAAGGGGGCCAGCGCCCTGCTGAAACAGCTTGAGGGCAATATCAGCAGCCTGAAAAAGCAAGGCGTGGAGGTCCACAATCTGACCAAGGCCTACACGGCCATGGGTCAGGCGGCGAACAAGGCCGAGCTAAAGGCCAAAGGTCACCAGCAACTCGACGAAGGCAAGCAGAAACTCAAAAGCAGCGTCGGCCAGGCGGTGGCCGCCACGGCGGCGATGGCGATTCCGACCAAGGTCAGCGCGGACTATGGCGCGATCATTCGTGACATTGCGATCAAGTCGAACATTGCCAACAAGCCCGAAGAGGCGCAGCTGTCGAAGAAGATTGTCGACACCTCGCGCGATACCGGCATGGCGCGCAATCAGGTGGCCGAGGTGGTCAACGCCCTGGTGGGCGCCGGCATGGAGCTGGACAAGGCGCTGCAATACGCGCCGACGGCGGCCAAGTTCGCCGTGGGGCAGGGGTCGGATGGCGGCGAAACGGCGCGCATGATCAATGCCCTGGGGCAGAACGCCAAGATTTCCGACCCGGCCATGATGCAGAAGGCGCTGGAGGCGATCGCCTACCAAGGGCAGGCGGGCAGTTTCGAGGCGGCCGACATGGCGCGTTGGTTTCCCGAGCTGCTGGCCGGTATGGGCAAGCTGGGCATTACCGGCATGGATTCGGTGACGCAACTGGGCGCCATGCTTCAGGTGCAAATGAAGACTGCCGGCGGTTCGGATGAGGCGGCCGGCAACCTCAAAAACTGGATGGAAAAGATCGGTTCGGGCGACACGGTCAAGGCCTACAAGGACGCCGGGATTGACTATCAGGCGTCGATGAACACCGGCCTGCAGAATGGCAAATCGACGCTGGAATCCAGCTTTGAGCTGGCCCAGAAGTACATCGCGGCGACCGACCCGAAGAAGGCCGCCGCCATGGCGAAGGCCACGGCCGAGATCAGCCAGGAGACCGATCCGGAAAAAGCCAAGGCCATGATTGCGTCCCTGGAACAAGCCTTGCGCACCGGCGACCTGTTCGCCGACATGCAGGTCAAGGGCGCGTTGACCGCGTTCATGCAGAACAAGGATCTGTACGCCAAGCTGAAATCGGAGTCGGCGAGTGCCACCGGGATATTAGATAAGAACCTGGAGGAACGCCGGCAGTCGTCGGCGCAAAAGTGGTCGGAAATGGCCCAGTCCATGGACGACGCCATGCGCGCGATCGGCGATGTCTTCCGGCCGGTGACCGATAAGGTGGCGGACGGGCTGACCTACGTCACCCAAGGGCTGAGCAAGCTGTCGGACGAATCGCCTAAGTTGGTGACCGGCATCGGTGCGGTCGTCGCGGCCGTGATCGCCTTTCAGTCGGCCATGAGTACCTTCAAGATCGCCAAGGGCCTACTGAACATCGGCCGTGGCTCGCTGATGGGCAATCCGAACATCCCGCAAAAGGTGATCGTGACCAACATGGGGGGCATGGGTGGCGGTGGCGGCCTGGACGCCGGCGACCTCGATACCGATGGCAAGGGCAAAAAAGGCGGCAAGGGTGGTGGTCGCGGAGGCGGCGGAGGCGTCGGCTCCGTGGTCAAAGGCACGGCAGTGGTCGCGGTGGTGGATGCGGGGTTTAAGGCCTACGACACCTACCAGAACGCCGAGACGCGGGACGAGAAAGCCGAAGGCTATGGCGGGGCGGCGGGTGGTTTGGCTGGAGCGTTATCCGGGGCTGCGGCTGGGGCCGCTCTCGGCACGATGCTTTTGCCGGTCATTGGCACCGCTATTGGCGGGCTGGTTGGCGGTGTTCTCGGCAACATGGGCGGCGACGCCTTGGGCGGTTACCTCGGCAAGTCGATGTTCGGCACGGACGAAGCGCTGAAGAGCATGCCGGCGGCCGGGCCGCTGATGATGGCCAATGCCGGCAAGAACGTGCCGCCGGTGATGGGCGACATCGCCAAATCGTTCGACACGGCGCCGAAAGCGTTTGAGCCGCCACCGGCGCCGCCGGTGTCGTATGACCCGCGCGACCTCGACTCCAAAGACGCCATGTTGCTGCCGCACTTTGCCAACAAGGTGCGCTTTCCGGGTTCGGAGCTGCGTCGGCCCAAGGTCATTCGCTCCGGGCTGGAAGCCCCGGCGCCGCAACCGGGTGACGCCGCCCGGGCCATGATGTTGCCCCCGGCCAGTGCGGACGCGGGCCTGCCGGCGGGGCCGTTGGCGATGGCGGCGAAGCCGGTACCGACCACCATCGAATCGAAAGTGGACATTCAGGCGCCGTTTTCGCTGGTGGTGAACGGCGACGTGAAGGATGGCAATCAGCTTTTTGCGCAGATCAAGCCGCAGCTCGATCAGTACTATCGCGACATGGCCAAGCAGGTGGGCAGTAGCAAGCTGTACGACGAACCGCATGTTTAATCAGGAGGGCATATGTCTGATCAGGAAAAGACAGCATTGCAGCAGTTACAGTCGGGCTTGAATTACCTGGCCACGGCCGGGGAAACCGGCCGGCGTAGCCTGGACGGCATGCTGGGGCCGGTGAATGGCGCGATCGGCGAAATCACCGGGGCGGCGTCCGAGCTGGAGGATTTGCCCTTTGTCGGGCCGGCGGTCGGGGCCAAGCTTCAGCGCGTGATGCGTGGGGTGCAGGCGGCCCAGGCCAAGGTCGGGCAGGTGGTGGCCACCTACAACAAGGCCGCGCGGGCGGTGTCGCAAATTGACGAGCGCGTGGAGATGCTGAAGGCGCAGGCGGCCCGGGCGGCGTCGGCCATCAGCAAGATCGCCGGCAAGGTCAGTCCGGCGTTGACCACGGTGTTGCCGTCGTGGGCATTTGTCACCGATGGCACGCCAGCGCCGGAGGCGGTGAAGCCGTTCCCGCACCTGTTGATCCTTCAGCCGCTCGATCCCAAGGCGCAGCCGTATTACTTCAACCTCGACACGGCGGCCTTTGACTCGTTGCGCCGCTCGACCGAATTCCGCTGGGCCTCGCAGGAGCGTTTGTCGCGCCGGCCGGCGCAGCAGGGCGTCGGCATGGGCGACGAGAAAATCACCCTCAAGGGCCAGATTTTCCCGGGCTTCAAGGGCGGGCTGAAGCAGCTCGACACGTTGCGCTCGATCGGCGCCCGGCTTCAGCCGCTGACGCTGACCACGGGCTATGGCGACGTGCTGGGCACCTGGTGCCTGAAGAGCGTCGACGAAGATCAAAGCGCGCTGATGCAAGGCGGGATTCCGCGTAAACAAGAGTTCACCCTGGAGTTCGGACGCTATGGCGACGACATGCAGAACGTCTGACGGGGATCTGTTGGACACCCTTTGCCACAACTACTACGGCCATCTGAGCGGCAGTGTCGAGGCGGTGCTTGATGCCAATCAGGGGCTGGCCGAGGAGGAGCAGCCGTTTCGCACCGGCTTGATCATCGTCCTGCCGGATCTGCCGAGCCCGGTCACCGAGGCCGTCACGCTCTGGGACTGACCCTGTCCGGAGTCGCCGCCGGCGCTCGATGGCGTTACGCGTAACGCCCCTTCCCTAAACCCGCCTGGTGCGGGTTCTCTTTTGGATATCCCCATGACCCCCATGTTTCGCGTCGTCGCCGATGGTGTCGACATCACCGGCCTGATCAATGATCGGCTGATCCAGCTCAGCACCACCGACAAACCCGGGATGGATTCCGACGAGTTCGAGTTACGCATTGACGACCGTGACGGGCTGGTGACGCTGCCCCGGCGCGGTGCTGGGATCGAGATCTACATGGGCTATGTCGAGACGGGGCTGGCCCGTTTGGGTCGCTACGTGGTCGACGAGATCACGGTATTGGGACCGCCGGATACGCTGGTGATCAAGGGCAAGGCCAGCGATATGCGCGGCAGTGGCAAGACCATTCGCAGCGGGAGCTGGGAGGACGTGCCACTGTCGAAAATCGTGGGCGATATCGCCGCGCGTAACGGCTGGGAGCCGAGTTGTCCGGTGGCCACCAAGGTCCCGCGGGCGGACCAGCTCAGCGAATCCGACTTTAATTTCATCACGCGCCTGGCTAAGCAGTACGACTGCACGGCCAAGGTCGCCGATGGCAAATTGTTGGTGATGCCGCGCCAGGGCGGACAGAGCGCGAGCGGCAAGGCGTTCGGCGCGATCACCCTCACGCGCAGCGACGTCAGCCGCTGGCAGTTCCGCCTGGGCGATCGCAATACGCACGGCAAGGTGGCCACCAAGCACCAAGACAAGAAGGGCGGCAAGCTCGCGGTGGTGTCCCTGGACAATGAGGACGCGCCGGCCGGCCTGCCCTCGGTGCATACCGATCGGCACATTCACCCAAACAAGACCGCCGCCGAGTCGGCGGCCAAGGCGCGCTTGGCCGCGTTCAACCGCTCCGGCGCGGGGGTGCGCTTCGAAATGACCGGTCGCACCGACCTGTTTGCCGAGCGGCCGATCAATGCTCAGGGCTTCAAGGTCGGGCTCGATGGCGAGTATCTGGCGGATTCGGTGGAGCAGACTTACACCCCGGCCGGCTGGTCGACCACGGTCGAATGCAACGGCGGCAACAAGGGCAAAGCCAACGCCAAAGGCAAGAAAAAGAAGGAGGTGAAGCCGGTCAAGGTCGTCAGTCTCGCCTAACGCTATCGCATCCCCATTAACCCGCTGCGAGCGGTTTTTTTATACCAGGAGTTTGTATGTCCATCACGGAACAGCAATTGCTACGAATCCTCCCGAACGCCCGCCGCCAAGCGGGCGTTTTTGTATCCGCCCTGAACACGGCCATGGCGCATCGGCAGATCAACACACCGACGCGGCAGGCTGCGTTCCTGGCCCAAGTCGGGCACGAGTCTGGCCAGCTGCAGTACGTCCGCGAGCTGGGCGGCAATCAGTACCTGAGCAAATACGACACCGGCAACCTGGCCGCGAAACTGGGCAACACCCCAGAGGCGGATGGAGATGGCCAGCGCTATCGCGGGCGCGGTCTGATCCAGGTGACCGGCCATAGCAACTACCTGCGCTGCAGCCTGGCGCTGTTCGGCGACGAGCGCTTGCTGCGCACCCCTGAGCTGCTCGAGCAGCCGCAATGGGCGGCCGAGTCGGCGGCGTGGTTCTGGTGGGTGCGAGAGCTGAATGCCCTGGCGGATCGGGACGAGTTCGAGGCGATCACCCGCAAGATCAACGGTGGACTCAACGGCCTGCAAGATCGGCTGCAGCTGTGGAAACGGGCGAGGGCAGTGCTATGTGTGTCGTCGACCTGATCCCCGCGCCGTACCGTCTGTTAGCCGTTGGCGTGCTGCTGACCACATTGGTCGGCGGATCTGCCGCGTCGGTCTGGAAGGTGCAGGGCTGGCGCTACGGCAGTCGCCTCAGCGAGCAGGCCCGGCTCCACACCGAAACCCTCAACCAACTGACCCAGGTCTCGGCCGCGCAACAGCGTGCCGAACAGGACAAACGCCTCGCGCTCGAGCAGCGCTTGGCAACCAGCGAACAAACCTATTATCGAGTCCTGAGCGATGTTCAACGTGATCAAGGTCGCCTGCGCGACCGCCTTACTACTGCTGATCTGCGCCTGTCAGTCCTACTCGACGCCACCACCAGCGCCGGTAACGGATCG
This sequence comes from Pseudomonas sp. Irchel s3h14, assembly GCF_900187425.1. Lineage (GTDB taxonomy): Bacteria > Pseudomonadota > Gammaproteobacteria > Pseudomonadales > Pseudomonadaceae > Aquipseudomonas. The sequence goes on along the minus strand of NZ_FYDJ01000005.1, from coordinate 165,418 downwards.
ATGCCAACCACCGCCACCACCGGCAGCGTGGTTTATGGCCCCACAAGAGCCGAACTTGACCCGGCGCATGCTCAACGAATTATCGGCGTCACCGACGACGGCGACCGAGGGCTGATTGCCCTCGCTGCGTGTCAGAAATATATAAAAGTACTGATGGCTAAATAAAAAGTCAGTAGGTTTTAGGATCGTATTGCTACTTAGAATTTAGATGTCAAGCTAAGAGTTGTGGTTGAAGGGTTGTGTAAGTAAGCGTAACTTGGATTTGTCTCATACGTTAAATGGGCATGGAGGTTTCTATTAAAGTGTAATTGCTGTCTATAGTTTCAGATTTTTTCCTTTCGATTTTTGTAGTGTTTCAGTCGTGTGCTAAGCTTGATGTGAGATTTGATTCTAGGTGAATGGCCATGGCTGATAGTACATTAACCACATTTGCAAGTGTGGCAGGGGTCGCGGGCATTGGGCTGGGAATAGTCTTGACGATATTCAAACAAGCAATTCAAGGTTCAGTTTTAAAGCAATTGCCGGAGGAAAAGGCTTACCAACTGTTGCGATTGGTAATAGTGTTGACTTTTTTGACTGGAATGTTCGGCATGGTTGCATGGCTTATAAATGCAAATATGGGCAAAGAACCAAAAAACAAAGAAAGCAGTTCGCTCTCAATAGTCGAGCATGATAGAGCTGTAAACTTGGCCAATAAAGGTTGTTTTTTCTATACTCTTAATAGCACTGATCATGCTTATATAGATAGCAGTGTGGAGCTGGCTCAGCAGTCATACATATCTAGACTCCGTTCCTCTGGGAAAGGATTTAAATTTCTATTTTATGGTGAGCCGGATGCTCTGCTTAGAGGGGGGGATGTTGTTACAAGGCAATTTGGTACAGTCTTTAAGCTGGCTCAAGCACTAGATATTCCTGATAATGGGCCTATAGACGAGTCGGAGTTTGTTTCTATGAATGGGTGGGTAGGGGGTTACAGATGCAAAGTAAGGGTTGTTAGCACGGATTATAAGGAGGAGTGAATTTTTTCAACTCGCATTTTGCCTTTTGTTTGGCTCAACTGGAGGACTTGCTTCCGAGATTTTAGAATATCGCTGATATATTTTTCCGTAACTTTGTATTTTTAGTTGAAAATAAAAAAAGAGCTGCTGAGTTGAATGGTCCAACATTCAACTCAGCAGCCTTCCTCGCAGAACGTCCCTGCAAGACCAGCCAAGGCTCTTACACCGTGCACAAAGCGCGGCGAGCCTGGAGCCTGTTTATCCATACAGTAAAGGTCTTGCTCGCAATGTCTACACCCATCATCCCTTGGATGGACAGCAAACGCCGCCTGGCCGACCGCCTTATCCCGCTTTTCCTATCACACGAATGCTTCCTCGAAGTCTTTGCCGGCGGTGCCGCGCTCTACTTCATGAAGCCTCGGCAGCACCGGTCGAAGTCCTCAACGACATCAACGGCGACCTGGTGACGCTGTACCGCGTCGTACAGAACCGCCTCGAAGAGTTCGTGTGCCAATTCAGATAGGAGCTGAGCTCTCGCCAGGTATTCGAGTGGTAGAAAATGACCCGCCCCGAAACCCTCACCGACATACAGCGCGCCGCCCTACTTTGCTACCTGCAGCACCATGCTTTCGCCGGCAAGATTACCGGGCAGACTTTCGTACCGCCACCACTGGCCCGGCGATCAACCTGCTGCGGATCGAGAAAAACCTCTCGGCCGTTTGGCAGCGCCTGCACGGTATCTATGTCGAAAACCTCCCCTGGCTTGGATGCGCGGAACGCTACGACCGTGCCCATACCTTCCACTACATGGACCCGCCTTATTGGCAGACCGCCGGCTATGGGGTGGATTTTCCGTTTGAGAATTACGAGCGGATGGCTGACTTCATGCGTCGCTGCAGGGGCAAGGTGATGGTCAGCATCAACGATCATCCGGACATCCGGCGTGTTTTCGAAGCCTTCCATTTTGAGAGGGTGAATATTCGGTATTGCAATACCAATCAGCGGCAAGGGAAGGCTGACTTGAGTGGAGAGTTCATTATTCTGAATTGGACGCCGAGTAGTTTTGGGGGGGTGTTTATTCTAGCGGTATAAGTTGTCGCTGTCGTTTTGAAGATTGTTCATGGTGGATGTGGTGCGTACTAATTATTGAGGGAATAAATTTAGTATCCAATTAAAACTGTAAGGAATGTGCTTGCGACATTGATTCGGTTTTTGGTGACTTGGTTTTTATTTCATGGTAATCTCGCGAGAGAAATCTATGTTTTGAGGTGTGCTTTGATTAGGATTAACAAACTCGAGTTCTTTAATTCTCCCAAGAGGAATTATAGGCTCGTACTTGACTTGAGTGAAGATAAGCAGTTTTATATATTGACTGGTTATAATGGTGCCGGAAAAAGTAGGATTATAAAGATAATTCACGAGGCGTTTGCGATTACTCGAGGGGGTAAGTTTTCCTCTAGTATTTCGCGCTGGGCTTTTCAGGCTTCCTTGTCTGATGAGGTTAAAATTAGAGCGTTAAAGTGGGAGATGGGAAGCGCTTCAAAAAAAGATGTGAATGATCTGATGCAGCGTTTCTTTGAGTCCGAGTTAGAGTTGGAGGAGGTTTTTGCGGAGGCAGAGAAGTTAGGCTCTTCATCAGCTAAAACTAGATTTTCTGGAGACTCTAATAAAGACGTTGAGGATTTTTTCTGTGGCAGTGGGGCCACGCTTCCCGATCTTCTTGCCAAAGAGATTAGTCCCGAGGATTATTCTAAAAAAATTAATCTTGTGTCTTATATAGATGAAACGCTTTTTTTTAGTTTTCCACGGAAAGTTGTAGATTCGGTTTTTGCTGGTCAGGGTGATGCTTCTAGTTTAGATAAGACTTTGTGGGCCTTAATTCATGCTTATGTTTCGAAAGTAGCAGGCGCTGATGAGATAAAAAAGCTGATTTCGGATCTCGTGGATGTACAGCAAGCAAAGAATAAGAAAGGTCTAACCGAGAAGGAGGTCAGCGTAATACTCGATTCGGCAATATCTGAACTGAAAGGTAATGCGAAATTTGATGATAACGTGGTTTTTCATGAGTTGAATGAATTTTATGGAAAGACAAAGCGGAAATTAGTATGGGTCAATGAAGCTATTCATATGGATGTTCCCGATGAAGGGATTATTCATTGGACCGAATTTTCCAAGGGTGAGAAGACCCTTCTTGCTCTAATGTTGACAGTCTATCTCTACAAGGATACGGCATTCTTCATGTTCGATGAGCCGGATTTGTCTTTGCATGTAGAGTGGCAGCGGATGCTCTTGCCTGCGTTTCAGCGGTTAGCGCCAAATTCTCAATTCATTATCGGAACGCATTCCCCTTTCTTGGTTATGAATACTTCATCGGAAGAAATTGTAAACTTGGCAAAAAAGTATAAGGAAGTGGGGGTATGAATGAAGATCAAGATATTTCTTTTGGTGTAAGTGGGGATGTTGGTGATAGCCTACGGTTTTTTAATATTGATGGTTCTGATGCGCTCCCAGTTGATGTGTGGGTGGAGGCCTTAGATGATAAGCGTTTTTGGCTTGACTATTTTAAATCTAACGACAGGTATAAATTTTACGTGCGGGGGCCTGATGAGGCTGTAGCTCCTGATGGTAAGGTGGCAAACGGCTGTGACAGGTTGTTCTCCTTGGAAAGGCAAAGCGTTTTGACGCTCGGAGTTGGTTGCATCTTTTGTATTGATAGCGATGACTCATATCTCAAAAGTTTTGTGCCTGGTTACGTTTCCCAAAAGCTTCCACGGGATCATGTATTCGTCACAAATATTTATGCCTTGGATAATGCTTTTGTATACTCAGAATATGTTGATCATGCATTCGGTTTGCTAGTATGTAAAGGTGGACATGAGCTAAAAGTTTTGCCGTCTAAATTCATTGCCAGTGTTTCTAGCTCTATATGGTCTGCCTTTGTCGGTATTTATTATTTGGAAGTGATTGGGCGGGATAAGGAGTTTTCTTTGTCTAAGCGACTTATCAATAATGCGCTGGATAAGCTAGGCAAAGTCATCATCTCCGAATTTGATCAGTGTGAAGTGTATAATAATTACTTGGCTGAAGTGGCTGATATTGAATCTGCGGTGCGTTCGGCGCTATTGACGGTCGGGCAAGAGGGTTACGACCTTTTTTGCAGTGAGTTAGAAACTGCTGGAGTGAGTGCTGATAATGTTTATTTGTTTTTGAGGGGGCATAATTTATTTGATGTAGTGGCTTCCGTATATGAAGTTGTAAGTCAGGAGTTTAAATGCATCGAAATCGAACGTGTCAAAACAGTGCACGCAAATAGCGCATCTGTAGTTGCGGGTATTGAAAAAAATTGGCAGGCAGTCTCAAGTTTTCTGAAAGCGAGATTCTCATTGGTGGGTGCCGACATACCATTTCTAAAGTGTACTTTGGAAAGAATTTCGGCGGATTACTCTTTGTAATTTACAAATGTATTTCCGTTTTGGGTTCCATTCTTAGACAGAGGCCATTTTATGGTGTGGAGAATGATCTTGCAGGCCTCGTTCAACGATTGATTGCGTCGCGTGCAGAATGCTTGGGCTATCTCTTGTAGGGGGGGCAAGGCTATCGACTAGATGCCGATTAAATGGATAGTGCTGCGGCTATGACGCCGTCGTCAACGGTCCTTTTGATACCGATACTTGTTTATCCAGTTATTTTTTGCCCCATGGCACGCTTGTGCAGAAAGATTCGAGTGGAATGGCAAAAATTTACTTGATATGGTTTCTAATTGCGTTTCAGAACGGTTTTTATTGGCAGGTTATATTTAGCAAGGCTGCGCCAAAATGAAGATGAAATAAGGGATAGGGTCCATTTACCCTATTCTAGGCGTCTGCTGATGGCTCAGAGTGTGTAAAAACGCTAGATCCCGTTTCGATCTTCAAGGCTGAACGGCTGTCCGGCTTTACATTTTTTCTCCAGTCTCCTCCGGCCATGCTTAACTCTTATGGCAGCAGTCTACGCACGAACAAGGAAAACTCGTGTGACCAGGAGGTTAAAATGCGCCTTGCTATATTGTTACTCTCCGTCCTATTCGGCTCATCAGCGATTGCAGTTCCCGAAATTCCCGACCCCTCTCTTAATGACATCGCCATGGTCAAACCCGACCCATTCTATGGGGCTGTCATCATATACAATCCCAGCATTTGCCAGCAGATTGGGCCAGCGTGTGGTTTTTTCAGAGCTCATGAAATTGGTCATGTTTTTTCAGGTCACCATCTCTTGCCCCCCTACGCCTACAACTCTCAAGTCGAATTCCAGGCAGATTGTTGGGCCGCGTCGAACGGCATTCCGTATGAGATTTTTGCGGCATACCAACTTTTCTTGAGCGGTGGTAGTAGCGCCAACTGGAATATTTATGGGAATCCGCAGCAAAGGGCTGCGCGACTGAAATATTGCGCTCAGATGGCTGGGCGGTGGATCGGACCACCCTAGCCGAGTTGGTTAGTTTTGCAGCGCCTGTTGACAACAGAATCGGCCTACGCAGTCCATCGGGACCATCTACATTGACCATAATTAGGGTTCCCGGTTGCCACCGGAAACCCCCAATTCGCATGTAGATAGCTCTTAGGGGAAATTTAGAGCAGATGGAGGGCCGCCATAGGCCGCTGTGCGCCACAGGTGGAGATCTAAAGCGCCGATTTTATGGGCTGGAGCGGTCCTCAGGGACGCGCGAAGGAGTTTGAACCCCTGTCTATATCTGTACTCCCGGTTTGTCGGCGAACTGGGTGAGGGCTGGACAGTTCTAATTTCTTAGCTGTTAGAGGGTAGGGTATCCAAATCGAGGCTCTTCGGTGACACTCTGACGAGTGTTTGGTTACCGTCAGCCAGTTAATCTAATAGGAGTAATCCCTTGAGTACGGACGCCACGATTCCAGCCGAGCGAAAATCGATACAGTTGCGCATCAAAGAGCTTCAGTTTGATTCTGGCACATGGCCTTGCCCTCAAGATTTGCTGGGCCGGCATGCCGAGATAGAAAATCTATCGCCGGTTCTCCTCAGCGCGCAGTCCCCCCTAGTTTTTGCCGTAGACGCCCCATGGGGTGGAGGAAAAACTACCTTTTTTCGTCTGTGGCAGCATTATCTGACCAACCAAAGCAAAGTCAGCCTGTACCTTAATGCTTGGGAGAGCGATTTTGCTGAAGATCCACTACTTCCGATGCTCTCAATGTTGGACCGTTGGCTCGGTAATCAGAGCAATAAACCTGGGGTTAGGGCCGCGTGGGAGAAAGCAAAGACTTACGCGCCAGGCATTTTAAAATCCACAGCAGTTGCTGCTGCCAAGGCAGCAACTTTTGGGGCTTTGGATCTCGATAAAGAATACGAAAAGCTTGCGTCGGAATTGACTGGTGGAGCGGTTGGTAGTTTGGTTGACAGTTTCAACGTAAAGCAGAAGTCCCTAGAACGGTTTAAAGTTCAGTTAGGCAAAGCACTTGATGCGCTGCCAGAAGGGCAAGAAAACTTGATACTTTTTGTTGATGAGCTGGATCGATGCAAGCCCACCTATGCAATTGAGGTCTTAGAGCGCATCAAACATTTGTTCGATATAGACCGTTTGGTTTTTGTTCTCGCTATCAATCGTGATCAGCTCAGCAAAAGTTTGCAAGGTGTCTACGGTTCGTCGTTCGACGGGCTGCATTATTTAAGGAGATTTATCGATCTGGATTATCAACTTCAGTTGGTGAATATAAACGCGTATGTAAGTGTTCGTATCAAGCAGCCAGATATACTTGAGTATTTCAAGTTGCGAAAGTCGGGGCGAGATGACTATGAATATGGTTCAGAGGTTTTAGGCTTTTTAGCTGGTCGATTTAAGTATACTCCGCGAGATATTGATCAGCTCGTTGTGCGGTTAAGTCTAGTGCTTCGTAGTATTCCAAAAGATCATTTTCTGGATATGCCTCTATTAATTCCCCTAATGGTGTTGCGACAGGAAAAATCGGATCTTTATCGCCGCTATACTAAAAATGCTTCATGTGCCAATGAAGTGGCGGAATTTCTATTGAGTGGTTCCATTGGTGATGTTGTTTTTGACCATGCAATGGCTGTAGTCGTAGGTTATCTTATAGCTGCTGGCCGCGATCCATTTGAGCAGATATCAATAGAGTACCTGATCACTCCTTGGAGAGAGTGGCATGGACGAATGATGGAAAATGATCCACAAGCTGGATCAGTAAAAACTGTTATAGAAATCGCGTCAGATCCCGTCGATTTTCGACGTCGTAGGGAAATGCAGAAGCTTGCTTTCGAACGTATCGAGCTGGTGAATAAAATCGACGTTTCTTGAGCATCGTTTCGAAGAGAGCTAAATCTTTCCAGTGTCCCATAACTGGATTAAGCGTCCGATCCTGGCAAGGGGAACGCACTGGTTCCCCAAATTTACGTACCTTTGGTAGCAATTGTTGGGATGGGGCAAAAATGGGGCAATCCGTGCGCCAAACGATGCCATTCAATGCTAATCATGCATTTATGCATGCGCTCGAAATACAAGGTGAGCCACGTAAACACACGGGGGGGGCTCAGCGTCCGAAATACTCCAGCACAATTGGCGTGTTACGTATCGATCTCTTCGAGCTTGAAGTATCGAGTGCCAGCTTTGAGGGCGGTAAAAGTCGTGCACTCAGAATAGGGTTGGGTGTAGCTGGTGCTGGGTCCTTGGATGTTGAACACAACATGATTTTGGGTCGGCCCCCGGCCTCGCTCTAAAATTAGACCGCTCAAGGCCTCTCGGCTTTCTCCGTTTTTCTCGGCAATAGAAACGATTAGCTCCCTTAAGGTTTCGGGGGCATCGTCGACCACCTCTTTCGTGATCGCTATCGATTTATGGCGGCCAAATCCGCCGCCCTGAGCGGAACCTAAGCGATGAAGAACGACGTGCGCGATGGTCACAATTTCCATGTCTAGCTTCCTGATGGCATGAGGCTACGACTATATCTGATCGGGGCAAGATATCCAGTTGGGGCGGCGAGCGATTCCAGCGTAATTGGCGTGCACACGGATGATGAATCAAAACCAACTGGCTTGATCAGTTATTAGCAGGGATTGCGTGGCCCGGTGCGGGGATGGTTCGGAAAGGCTGTGCATCTTAAAGATGCTGGTGTCTGTTTCTATCTGTTCTGAACCTTAGAGAATCAGAAACAGACACCTTAACAGACACCTACTTGACGCGGAGTAGGCTGGAGGCCTTGAAAACAGTGGAGCGGGTGAAGGGAATCGAACCCTCGTTATCAGCTTGGGAAGTTAATAACGAGAGGGTTTATGGGTGAAGGAATACTGAATCGAAACTATACGCTAACTGTTAGATTTTTCATGCAGGCCATTTAAGGCCTGTATGGATTTGCCTAACTTATTATTGGAGGGTGGTTCGAGGGCTATCTGTAACTTGCGGAAGATCGAGTAAATTTAAGTCGTTCCAATCCACTTGTGGTTAAGAACAGCTCAAGGTCATATTTTTCTATAGCACATTTAGGTCCAAGAATTAGATCGGTAATGATGTTTTGAGAAATCAAATCGGATAAATCATATTCAAAATAGGAAATAAGCTTTTCATTAGACGCTCGGTGACATAGCTCAGAGATAGCGGTAGTTGTAGTTTTGTTGGTTGCCGTGTTCCCCCAAATTTGGGGTGTGTGAATGATTCGCCATTCGCACTCTTCTTTGAATGCTTGGTTTTTAAATATGGTGGATAAACCACTAAGTTTATAGGCTGCTTCAATTACTATGCCGCCTGATTCCTCGATTTCCTTTCCCTTCATAGAGTCAAGGGTCGATCTGATAATTTGGTCTATTGCGCCATCCTGCACATCGTTATCATATAGTACTTGCATAGTGGTGATGCTGTTGTTTAAAGCAGCTGAGAGATGAGGGAACGCTCCCGTGACCGGTAACAGTTCACTATTTAACCCGATTGCCACGCCGGATCCGTCTTTCGCATAGGCTCTCCATTGACTTAACAAGTCGCCGTCACTGGAAAGAGAGCAAGTAAATGGAACTAATTTCTGGAGATTGGCCTGGTCCCATATAAATTGTATGTGCTCACGGTCGTACTCGTTCACCAGCTTGTTGAGTGTTGATTGGATTTTGTGATAAGCCCAGTGGACTTCTTGATAATCATTAAGGTTGTGAGGGCCGGAAAGCCATAATTTTTTGTGTTTGATAATATTAAAAAAACCGTTAACGTCGGTGTAGTGATAAAGCGTCGTCATATGTGGGCCTGCCATTTTTTAGTTTTAAAATTATTTTGTACTTGATTCGGTATTATTTATCATTTTTAACAAATTGCCCGTGCTGCGCAATAGTATTAATGACAAATGCCTTTATTCCTCCCGCACAAAAAAAAGGAAGAATTAATCGATGGTGCGTGAACGGGTTGCCCGGACGTAACCTTGGCCGCATCGTCTACATTCTGCCAGCACCTTACTAGCCCTATCAAAACTCCGCTGAAGTCTACTTGTCGTCCGCTTTTGGCTGTGAAATCAATCCGGTGTCATCAGCACAGCGAGCGTTAGCTTGATGAATTCTTCATTGCGGTCGATAGCCGCCAAGGCGCCGCGAACATTATCAGCAACCTCAACCGCGTCACGCTGCTCAATCCAGTTTGAAAGCTCCAAAATTGCGGCTTCCAGGGCGAGCTGGTTTTCATTGATTTTGTACAGCAGGGAAGGGAGCAGGTCTGAGTTCGGCATCGCGATTCCTCCGTGAAAAGCAAAGCGTAGCAGCTTAATAATTTCATGGGGCGGGTGGATTGATGGAGGTTGAGGCCAACCCACAACGCCATTTGACAGTAGCGACAGTGTCGGGATTGGAGCCGAAAATGATTGCTTAAAATTTGCTACAGGGGGTTAGAGATGAGCCAGAATTTAATGATGGGTAAATATTGCTGGTACGAAATTGGTACAGGGGGCTGGAGGCTGGCTTGAAGGCCATTATTTGGAAGGGCTGAATGATTAATAGGTCCAATCCATCATCGGGGCGACGGAGAAGCGGCGGGAGAGCGGGGCGGGTGTGGCGGTGATTGGGGGCATTGGCGGTTCTGAGATGGGTGGGGCTGGGAGGAGGGGAGTTTATCAGGATTGGGGTTGTGGGGTTTAGGCGGGCTTTTCTGCGATTGTTCAGTACATCTGAGCAACGGCATGAGAGGAAATCGACTGGATCGCTACGAGTAAATAAGTCTGCCCCCATTTTTCCCCGCCATTTTTCCGAAAAGTATCAAGTCCAGACCATTGCGTTATAGGGCTGTTCACATTGGTTATATCGGCGCTACAACATTCGGCTACCGTCATCATTAATACCGTGTGTTGAAGCTATGTTTGCCTCTGCAGTGATACACCCACAGTCCCCAAACACGAGGAAACCATGATGCGCTCCCACAAAGCTGTCGCTGTTTCGTTGGCCTTGCTTAGCGCAGCCTTCCTGGCATCTGCCGCCCAGGCCGAGGGAGCGGGTTTGATTACCGCCACCCCATCCGAACTCAAGTGGACAGCTGCGCCGTCGGTGGGGCCCGGCGCGATGATTGCAGTGATTGAAGGTGACCTGAAAGCCGCCGAGCCCTTCACCCTGCGCTTGAAGCTGCCGGCAAATACGAAAATCGGCGTGCATACCCATCCCGTGACCGAGCGCGTAACCGTTATCTCGGGCACCTTCTACTTCGCCACCGGAGACAAATTCGATTCGGCACGGGCCAAAGCCTATCACCCGGGGGACACCCTGATCATTCCCGTCGGCATGTCGATGTACGGCGCCAGTCGAGAACAGGAAACTGTGCTCCAACTCCACGGCACGGGGCCTTGGGGGATCACCTACCTCAACCCGGCGGACGACCCTAGGAACAGCAAGATGTAGCGAGCGACAACCATGTGGAACGACTCAATAGCAGAAAAGGGGACTGATTTATTTTTCCGAGTTTGCTTGGCTGCGGCGAGGAGCAATAAGCCGGCCAATCACCAGTTTTTTCTGCGCAGTTCAAGGGTCGTCCAAATCAGGGGAGTCGAGCTTTCCAACAATCCAGGGTCCTACGATATCGCTACGCATCGTCCGAAGGAACGAACCCCATTCCTTGCGATTGTGAGCATCCGGCCCCGTAACCGCGAGCAACAGGTATTCATCTCTGAAGTCGTCGTAGGCATAGATGAGCCAGAAGTCATTGTCAGGATCATCGACCAGTGCGGTTCGATAATACTGACGACTGATTTTTGCCCAGCGGTTCTGTGTCTCTTCTGTACTTGCGAGATGAATATGATGCATGTCGCTCAGGTCGAGCTTCTCGTCTCTACCGAAAATGGCAGGCAGATCGCCGAACAATTTATAGTTGTAGAACTGTGCGGCAATTGTTTTCCAGTGTTTTACTTTTTGAAAGACTGCAGCAATTTTGACTGCCGGCATCCAGGCCTACTTTGTAATAGGAAGCTTGCCAGTGATCACAAACGTATCGAACACTTTTTGCCCATCACGCGCTGCTTCCCGAACATCCAGAAACGTCAGTTCTTTATGGATAACCTTTCTGCGTGGCTTATCGGTTTTTTTAGTGGTGGCCATCGGAGCCTCCGAAGGATGTGTATTCATACTGACCAGCTTATGTGATTGATGGTATCCGGGCAAACCGCAAAAGGCGGTACGCGGAGCTTCTTTTTGCTGCCAGCTTCCATGAGACCGAAGGGGCGGCCGAGGAGGGCGCCCCTTTGTGACATCAGGACGGTTCAGCATCCATACGTCTGGCAATGACATCCAGCACATCGCAGCCATCGCGCAAGGGTATGCAGCAAAGCATTGCGAAGTCGCTGAGGATCACCGAGTCCGTGGTGATGTCGCCGCGCATCGCGAGGTTTTCCAGGATCTGTGTTACCGCCCCAATTCGGTAGCGTGCGGTGCTAAGCAGTGAATGCAGCGGTTGGGTGGTGTTTACATACAGCGAGGGAAGGTCGTCGGCGTTGCTGGTTAAAGCCATATATTCTTTCATGAGTGGTTACCAATTGTAGGTGGAAGACCTACCACTCAATTGTCGCCAAACAAAAGGGTGGTAGCTGTACGCGGGTTGGCGAACCGGACAATGGTAAAACCGGCAGACCCGAAGGTCTCCCACGCACAGCCACCAAAAAACAGATAGCCAAGTGCGTTCAGAAACCCTCCGAGAAGAGCTCGGAGGTTTCTTTAACCGTTGTCATCGAGTCGCCAAACCCGATACGTCATTTGGACGCGGATCGGACTATAGGCCTCGTGACAAAGGCACGGCAATGCGCAAGTGTACGGACAATTCCCAGAGTCGTGTAGGACGTTGCTCTTTTGACAGTTTGTCTGGAGAACGCCCTTTTTTTGCCTCAAGCAATCAGTACCTGAACCAACGCTGTCGCCCAGCAAAGTTTCATAATTCCTGGCGAGCTTGCGGCATAGGATGACTCCCTAAGGTCACCGCGCTTCCAACCCACAGGGACTGAAAAATGATCTCGAACCTCTTCAAAGTCGCTCTGATCGCCGGCGCATTGCTATTGAGCGCCTGTTCGGGTGCAAGCACCCATAGCGAATATTCGGAAGCCACCCTGCCGTCTGCCGGTTTTGGTCCGGGGCCTACCAACAACGCCAATAAGATGAATTTCCATGGCAGTGCGCTCGGCAACAGCTTCGGCGAGTACAGTTCGGGGTTGTTGCACGATGATTAACGGCGGAAGTGTTTCCGCCGTTTTGCGTTTTGCCTGATGTGCCGTGTGTTTTGGCGAAGAGGCGACTGCTGCGCAGTCGGACGCAGGCTTCGCCAGCTGCTACATGGATTGCGTAGGTGGCGGTTATTTGGGCTCGGGTGTCGCTATCCATTGGCCCAGAACTTTTTGGTAGTTGCCTGTGACTTTGGCCAGGTGCAGCCACTGATCGACGTACAACTTCCAAGTCATGTCATCACGCGGTAGCAAGTAAGCCTTCTCGCCGTACTGCATGAATTGCTTCGGGTTCACCGCGCACAGACCAGGTTTGAGTTTCTGCTGATAGAGCGCTTCCGAGGCGTCAGTAATCATCACGTCAGCCTTCTTGTCCAGCAGCTCCTGGAAGATGGTCACGTTGTCATGAAGGCGCAATTGCGCCTTGGGTAGAAAGGCGTGAACAAAGGCTTCGTTGGTGCCGCCGGCCGGTTCGACCAAGCGAACCGAAGGTTGGTTGATTTGCTCGACGGTCTGGTACAGCGCCTGATCTTCGCAGCGCACCAGCGGGATTTTGCCGTCGACGTCCAGCGTGGTGCTGAAGAAGGCCTTTTTCTGGCGTTCCAGCGTGACCGAGATGCCGCCGACGCCGATGTCGCATTTGCCTGCGAGCATATCGGGCATCAGGGTTTTCCAGGTGGTCTGCACCCACTCGACCTTGACGCCCAGGCTGTCGGCCAGCGAGCGGGCCATGGCGATGTCGATGCCCGAGTATTCGCCGTCCTCGGCTTTGACGGTATAGGGTTTGTAGTCGCCTGTTGTGCACACGCGCAGTTGGCCCTGTTGGATGACGCTGTCCAAGTGCGATTGCTCGGCTTGAGCAGTAAACGATAGTGCGAGCAGGCCACCGAGCATCATTGTGCTTTTTAGGTTGTTCATTGTTATCCGGCTTCCATGATGGAGTGGGGGCTGAGAGTACTTACTTTCTGCTGCCCCGCTCAACATTGGCGTGGATGTTGTAGAACTTGATTTGCTGCAGCCTGACCATTACTCGCGAGAACTATTGTCCCGCCATCTCCATTTCCGGACTCAACGTCCCCAACCAGGCCACCAGCCCCACAATCAACACCGCCGCCGCCAATTCAACCACCACGCTGCGCCGCAACGTAATTGCCGCCACCCGATACAGACCCTCACGCAACGACCGCTCCAAAAACGGCCCCAGGTGAAACCGGTTCAACGCGGCGAGCACCAGCATCCCGGCAAACAGCGCGATTTTGATGGACAGCAATATCCCGTAGGTACTGAGCAATACATCGTCGAGCGTCGGGCCGACGATGAACAGGTAATTCACGACGCCCGTGACCGTGATGACGGCCACGATCACCGCACCCACCCATTCAAATCGGCTGACTGCCCGAGCCAGCAATCTGATGCGTTCCTCGGTTTGCAGATCGTTGATCTTTGCCATCAAGGCAAGTGCGACCAGCGCACCGAACCAGGCCCCCGAAGCCAGTAGATGCAAGATGTCAGTGATGAAATGCCAATAACGACGGCTGCCTTCATCCATCGCCCCGTGACCGCTCCAGGCCAGGCTGGCCAGGGCGATAGCGCCGGCAAAAGAGGCGATCAGCAGGCTGAATCCGGGCGCACGGTGATTGAGCATCACCGCCAGACTGGCGATAACCAGCGCGATGATGCGCACGACCCAGGCCAACCCGACATCCGTCTCCAACACCATCATCTCGATATGCGGACGCAGCTCGGCAAAGTCCGTTTCACCGCTCATGGCGCTCGCCATCATCACCATGCTGGCGACAGAAAGCAGCACGCCCAGCAACGCAGCCCCCGTCAACATCGACCGAAGCGGCAGCGCCACCCCTGACACCCGCTCCTGTTCTTTCAGGCTGTACAGCCCAAACAGCGCCAGCCCAAACAGCAGCATCAAATCCACATACAACCCAAAGCGCAGTGCAATGCTGAGCGAGTCGTTCATCAATCACTTCACTTTGAACGTAACGTTGCCGGTGATCGGGTGGGTGTCCGAAGACACGGCGCGCCATTCGACTTTGTAGGTGCCGGCAGGCAGTGGCGAAAGCGGTGTGATGACCATGGTCTTCGGATCGCTACCACCAGAGACTTTGGCTTTCATGGGCATGGGGGAGTGCGCCATGCCGGGCATTTCCGTCATGACCAATTTTGCGCCGGAGAACTGGGTCATGAGGTTTTCGGAAAAGTGCAGTTCGATTTTGCCGGGTGTCGCGCCATCCGCACCTTCCGCCGGGGTGGAGGAGAGCAGTTTCGGGTGCGCTTGAGCGAGCGCGCTCATGAGCAGCCCAATGACAACAGCGGTAGTTTTAATCATGCGCATGCAAGGCCTCTTACCGCTTTAAGCGGTTGTTTTTTTGGTTGTTGAGTTAATGCGTTTAGAACCACAGGCGAACACCGAGGACCAAGCGTGCTTCGCTGCGATCCTCACCTTCATCGTTGGCGTAGTCGGCGGTTTTGCCATACGTGCGGTTCCAGGTCACGCCGATGTAAGGCGCGATTTCCCGGCGGATTTCATAGCGCAGTCGCAGGCCGGCTTCGGTGTTGGATAACCCTGAACCGATACCCCGTTGCGGGTCGTTTTTGCCGTAGAAGTTGAGTTCGGCGGTCGGTTGCAGGATCAGCCGGTTGGTCAGCAGGATGTCGTAGTCGCCTTCCAGTCGCGCGGCGGTTTGGCCGCCTTCGCCGATGAAGGCGGTGGCTTCGGTTTCGAAGTTGTACAGCGCCATCCCTTGCACGCCAAACGCGGCCCAGGTTTGCGGGTCGCCAGGTTTGAAATCCTGGCGAACGCCGGTCACCACGTCCCACCACGGGGAGATCGCGTGGCCCCACAGGGCCTGGATTTCGGCGTCTTCGGTTTTGCCGTTGGTGCGTTCGCCTTCGGAGCGCAGCCACAGGCGATCGATGTCGCCGCCGATCCAGCCGGAGAGATCCCAGGCCAGGGTGCTGCCGTCGTCAGCGTCCTGCCATTCGAGTTTATCGGCGAGGAAGTAATGGTTGAGCGCGGTGTCATGCACGCCGTGGCCGGTTGGGCTGGCGTACACGGCGGCGCGGTCGGCATCGGTCAGCGCCGGGATCGGCGTGCGACTTTCGGTCGGCGCGGCGGGCTGCATCTGGCCGTCGTCCATGCTTTGCATTTGGCTATGGTCCATGCCCTGCATCTGGCTGTGATCCATGTTCTGCATGTCGTCGGTGGCGGCCATCGCCGAAGAGAGCGTCAGGCTCGCGGTCACGAGTGCCAATGAGATTGGAGTGAGTCTGGTCATCGGTAGGCGCCTCATTCTTCCACGCGAACTTCACGGAACATGCCCATTTCCATGTGGTACAGGAGATGGCAGTGATAGGCCCAACGGCCGAGCGCATCGGCGGTCACCCGATAGCTGCGCCGGGAGCCGGGTGGCATGTCGATGGTGTGTTTGCGCACCATGAACTCGCCGTTTTCGTCTTCGAGGTCGCTCC
Organism: Pseudomonas sp. Irchel s3h14; assembly: GCF_900187425.1. Classification (GTDB taxonomy): domain Bacteria; phylum Pseudomonadota; class Gammaproteobacteria; order Pseudomonadales; family Pseudomonadaceae; genus Aquipseudomonas. Next base: position 149,262 of record NZ_FYDJ01000005.1, on the reverse strand, counting down.
ACATGCCATGCAGGTGAATGGGGTGGGTCATCATCGTGTCGTTAACCAGCACCACCCGAACCCGCTCGCCATATTTGAGGCGCACGGGTTCGGCATCGGAGAACTTCACACCGTTGAACGACCAGGCGAATTTCTCCATGTGGCCGGTGAGGTGCAGCTCAATGGTACGGCTCGGCTCGCGGCCGTCCGGGTCTTCGAAGGTGCTGCGCAGGTCGGAATAGGTCAGGACGCGGCGGCCGTTGTTGCGCAGGCCGAGGCCGGGATCGTCGAGTTTGGGGGCGGTGGTCATGGCTTGCATGTCCACCAGCGGGTTGTTGTTTTCCGTCGCAGGGTGGGACTGCATGCCGGGCATGGCCATGGCGCTGTGATCCATGCCCGCCATGCTGCCGTGATCCATCCCGCCCATGCCCATGTCATCCATGGTCACCAGCGGTCGAGGGTCCAGCGGCGGTACCGGCGCGGATAAACCAGCCTTCGCCGCAAGTGTGCCGCGTGCAAAGCCAGTCCGATCCATCGACTGGGCGAACAAGGTGTAAGCCACTTCGGTCGGCTCGACAATCACGTCGAAGGTCTCCGCCACCGCAATGCGAAACTCATCGACGCTCACCGGTTTGACGTGCAGCCCATCCGCAGCAACCACCGTCATTTTCAGCCCGGGAATGCGCACGTCGAAGTACGTCATGGCGGAGCCATTGATGAAGCGCAGGCGCAACTTCTCGCCCGGTCGGAACACGCCCGTCCAGTTCGAGTTCGGCGCCTGGCCGTTCATCAAGTAGGTGTAAGTTGCGCCGCTGACGTCGGCCAGGTCGGTGGGGTTCATCTTCATTTCGGCCCACATCTTTCGATCGGCGACCGTGGAACCCCAACCTTTCTCGCTGACGTCGTGGATGAAATCACCCACGGTGGGCTTGTTGTAGTTGTAGTAGTCGGACTGTTTTTTCAGCGTCTTCATCAGGTCGACGGCGTCTTCGTCGGTCCAGTCGGTCAGCATCACTACATAGTCGCGGTCGTACTGGAAAGGCTCCGGCTCCTTCGCATCGATCACCAACGGCCCGTAAACGCCGGACTGTTCCTGTAAGCCTGAATGGCTGTGGTACCAGTACGTGCCGTTCTGTCGAACCTTGAATTGATAGACGTACATCCCACCCGGCTCGATGCCGTGAAAGCTCAGCCCCGGCACGCCGTCCATGTTGGCCGGCAGCAAGATGCCGTGCCAGTGAATGGAGGTGTCGGCGTTGAGTTTGTTCTTCACCCGCAGCGTCACCGTGTCGCCTTCGCGCCAGCGCAGCAGGGGGCCGGGAATGCCGCCGTTGATGGTCATCGCGGTGCGCGGGTTGCCGGTGATGTTGACCGGGGTTTCGCCGATGAACAGATCGAAATCGGTGCCCGCCAGCACCTGAGGTTCGCCGGGGCTGGTGACCGCCCAGACAGGCGTGCGCCATAACCCGAGGCCGCCGAGGAGCCCGCCCGCGGCCAGCCCCTTCACGAAGGTGCGTCTTGATGTGTTGGAATGCATGCCGTGTTCCCGGTCCGTCAGCGTGGAGAGAGCTTGACGACGAGGCTAACGGGCGATGCCTTTCAGCAGGCTGAGGCGGGGATTACAGTTTTGTCAGGTTCATGCCGTATTTATTGGCGTGTTTCGGGCGTTGACGCTGCGGCTACAGTGCCGCCACCGCAATTGATATACGAAGACGATTTCAGCCAACGCTGATCCGGGTAGTAAGAAAACAACAACTGCCCACCTTTCATCGAATCAATCAACTTGTGCGCAATCGCCGGCCGCACAGCAGGACACCCCAGGCTTCTACCAATCCGGCCATTCGCTCGGGCAAGAACAGGGCTGACATAGGGTGCCCCGTGAATAACGATCGCCCGCTCAAATGCGTTGTCGTTGAAGCCTGGCTCCAGACCTTCCATGCGCAAGGAATAACCGTTCTGGCCGACATAGCTCGACTGGGTGCGGTACAAACCGAGGCTGGTGGCAAAGCTTTCATTCTGGTTGGAGAACTTGACCGCCATGTTCTCGCCGCTGTTGCGACCGTGGGCGACCAGTTCGTGGAACAGTAATTTACGTTTCTTCAGATCGAACACCCACAACCGTTGTTCGGTCGATGGCAGTGAGTAGTCGATGACAGCAAGTCTTTGGACAGGTGCTTTACCTTGGGCCAAGCTGCATTGGGTAGCGCGTACGGCCAGCCCGATGACTTTGGCGTTGGCGCCTGGTGCTGCTTTGATCAGCGCGGCTGCAAGCGAATCGGCGTAGGCTGCCGGTACCGAAACTGACGTCAGCAGCAGGGCCGTGAATAGAAAACCAAAGCGGTCTAGCGCCATATGTAAGTCTCACATTAATGTTTCGAGTCTAGCAGTGTGCAGGATGCTAGCCGTTGAATACGGGGCGATTAAGGATTATCCATGGGGCAGTTAACAAGGTTATTCGTCATAAGCCGCATCTTTTTTATGGGCTTTCTGATCAGCGGCGCAGCGATTGCAGAAACTTCGCCGATTGAGGCGGTATCTGCCGTCATCAGCAGAACTGGCGCGGCACCTGACGATTACGTCGCTCAAACGATTCAGGCGGCACTTGAGCCATTGAGTTCATCGTTTCCCCCCTTGCTCACTTCTCGTGGTCATCAACGGGTGGATCCGAGTCGCGTGGTCATGGATTTTTACATGCATCGGAGTTATCGCTCGGCCTGGGCGAACGACAGCGATGTCATTCAGTTATTGAAAAGCTTGAGCGACACCCGGGCCGACGGGCTGGACCCTGCGGACTTTCATATTGATGAGTTGGCGAACGCCAGAGCGTCGATGCAGGCAGCAGAGCCGACGGTGGCGCAACGTGCGGCATTCGATATCGCGGCGACCCGGACCTTTATCACGGCGCTGCTGCAATTGCGGCGCGGCAAGGTTGACCCTTCGCGTCTGGACATCCATTGGAATTTCGACCCTGTCGGCGCCGATCCTCGTGGAGACATGCATAACTTGTTCGCCGCGCTCGAAGCTCATGACGTGGCGCGCGCTTTCGCCGAAGCGCCACCACAAGAGGCGGTTTACCGCAGTCTGCGCGTGGGCCTGGCGCAACTGCGCAAGATTCGGGACGCGGGCGGCTGGCCGAAGATTGCCGAAGGCCAATCGCTCAAGCCAGGCATGGATGACGCCGCGGTCGCGCAGTTGCGAGCACGCTTGGTGGTGGGTGGTTATCTGGCCCCATCAAAGAAGCAACGCACTGATTACGACGACAGCGTCACCGCAGCGGTGAAAAAGTATCAGACCGAGCAATACCTGGGGGCGGATGGCGTGGCGGGGGCCGCGACACTGGCTGCGTTGAATGTGCCCGTAGAGGCGCGGATAGACCAGGTTCGGGTGAACATGGAGCGAGCGCGTTGGTTGCTGTACAAACTTCAGGGCACTTTTGTCATCGTTGATATTGCGGGTTACAAGGTAGCGCTTTATCGCGACGGTAAGGCGATATGGCGTTCCCGGGTTCAGGTCGGTAAGCCGTTCCGCAGTACGCCGGTGTTTCAATCCGAGATTACTTACGTGACGTTCAACCCCACCTGGACCGTGCCACCGACGATCCTCGTCAAAGACATGCTGCCCAAGATTCAACGAGATCCAGGCTACCTTGCCGCCAACCGTATAAGAGCCCTTGATCGAGAGGGGAATGTGCTCGATCCGTCGACCGTCGACTGGGATAACGCGCGCGGTATCACCCTGCGACAGGATGCCGGGCCGGATAATTCGCTGGGGCAGGTGGTCATTCGGTTTCCCAATGAGTATTCGATTTACCTCCACGACACGCCGCATCGCGAGTTGTTTGCGCAATCGCGCCGGGCCACCAGTTCAGGCTGCATACGGGTGGAGAACCCGCTGCAGTTAGTAGAGCTGCTGTTCAATGACCCGGTTCGCTGGAACAGCGCCGGGATACAGGCTCAACTGGCGAACGGCAAGACCGAAAACATCAGGCTTCCAGTCAAGGTGCCGGTGCTGTTGGCTTACTGGACGGTGGACCTGAGTAACGATGGTCGAGTGATGTTTAAACCCGATGTCTACGGGTACGATTCCGCGGTACTACGGGGGTTGAATCTGCCTTCGGAACTGCCCGTTCTGGATGTGCGACGAGCAGGAACTTCCGCTGTGGCGACGGGGCAAAACCGGTAATGGCCGTGAAGGAAGCGGGACTTGCGGGTCATTGATGCACCTACGATGCAAGCGCTCTGCGTCAACCTTTGCGCTCCGTCGCAGATTCCGGGGGTGCTGAAGCCAGGTTGTTGGTTCGCCCGTTGAAAACTATCACGATGCAAAATTGCCACCGCTCAATGCCAAGGAATAGGAAATTGATGATGGATGTTGCGCAAAAAAACTCGTCACTCATCACAGGTATGCTTCATGCGCATGACTTCGATGAGTGCCGCAACACTCAAAAAGGAGCTGTGTTTATCATTGCCTCGGGGGCGTCCGCTAAAGATTTTCCGCTGGAAAAGTATGCCGACATTCCGTTCATCACGATGAACGGCGCCATCTCTATGTTCACCGGGTCGGGTATCAAGCCGTTCTTTTATGCCTGTACGGATCAAGGTTTTTCCCGACAGCAGCCCGAACTGTTTTCACAGGCCATGCGTATTAGTCAGCGGGTTGCACTGTGGCAAGAGCACATCTGGCATACGACGGTAGCGCCTGAGGGAGAGCTGTATTTACTCGGCCGAGCACCCAAGCTCTCCTGGACGGACCTGATTTTCAGGGCTGATAAAGAACTCGTCAGAAGTCGCAAACTCGGAAATGGCCGCAATAGAACCCTCGGATTCAGCAAGAACCTTAAACGCGGTTTTTTTGATGCCCGCACCGTGGCTTATCTGGCTTTGCAAATTGCGTATCACGTGGGGTTTACCAAGGTGTTTTTGGTAGGTGTCGACTTTAATCAGTCTGTAAGCCGTTTTTACGAAGAGGCCGACACGTTAGCCTCGCCATGCCTGCTCGATCAGCATTTTTATACGAGAATCCTGCCGTCGTTCGAGATCTTGTCGAAGTACGTCGTGAGTGAAGATTTTCAGGTCTACAACCTGTACAGTTCCTCAAGGATTCCGGGTGAGCTCATTCCCCGAGTGACATTGGATGAGATCGACAAGATGATCTAAAGGTTGTTCGAGCTTTATTGAGATGGGCGCCCTTGGGGCGCCCATTTTTTTGGTGATTATGTCTGGCCCAGTCCCTCGCGCAAAAACTCCACCAACGCCCGTTGCAACCCGGTCAGCGCGCCCTCGCGGCTGATCAATGCCAACTCCGTCGGTGGCAATTCGGGCAGGTCGGTGCACACGCTGTGCTCAGGCAATACCGCCGAAGCGGGCAGCACCGACACGCCCAGACCTGAAGCCACCGCCGCCTGAATGCCCGTCAGGCTATGACTGCCAAACGCAACCCGCCAGGGCCGCTGAGCCACATCCAGCAGGCGGATGGCCCGTTGACGGTAAATGCAACCCTGCGGGAACAGCGCCAATGGCAATACCCCGTTGGCTGAATCCACGCCTGCACCTTACATCGCTCGTTTCGCCAGTTAAGCACGCAGGGTTTGCACCTCGCCCTGGAGGAGTTGGGGCTGGCGAGCGCGCCCGAAGACAGTCAGCGGCTGGCCGGGGCGATCCCGCGGATGCCGCCGTTCCCCGAAGTGGTCGACACGCTCGCGCGGCTCAAGGCGATGGGGTTCAAGCTGTGCATCGTGTCCAACACCGATGACGACATCATTGCCGGGAACGTCGCGCAACTCGGTGGGCATATCGACCGGGTCATCACCGCGCAGCAGGCCGGTGCTTATAAGCCGAATCCGCGGTTGTTTGACTACGCTCATGAACAGCTCGGCGTCAGTCGTGATCAGGTGGTGCACATCTGCGCCAGCCCGATGCTGGACCATACCGCCGCCCGCGACATGCATTTTCGCTGCGTCTGGATTGACCGCGGTACGGGTCGGCAGTTGCTGCCGGACTATCAACCCGATGCGATATTAAGCACGCTGGATCAGGTCGTGCCCTTGTTCACATCCCTTGGCTGGTGAAACACGGAGTCGTCATGGCACACACCCTTGCTGGCAGTTCCCGTCCCTCGCGTTACGCCGATCTGAATCTCGATTCGCAGGCTGCCATCACCGCTCGCACGGAATTGGCGGCGTGCTTTCAATTGGCGGCGCTGCACGGTTTGGAGGAGGGCATCTGCAACCACTTTTCCGCCATGGTGCCGGACCGGGATGATCTGTTTTTCGTGAACCCCTACGGCTACGCGTTCGAAGAAGTCACCGCTGACAACCTGCTGGTCTGCGACTTTCACGGCAATGTCGTGGTGGGCGAAGGGCTGCCGGAAGCGACCGCGTTCTATATCCACGCGCGGCTGCACAAACAGCTACCGAGGGTGAAAGTGGCGTTTCACACCCATATGCCTCATGCCACGGCGTTGTGCCTGTTGCAAGGTCCGCCGCTGTTGTGGCTGGGGCAAACGGCGTTGAAATTCTACGGCCGTACGGCGGTGGACGAGGACTACAACGGTCTGGCGCTCGACGAGTCCGAAGGCGACCGGATTGCCAGCGTCATGGGCGATGCCGACATCCTTTTTTTGAAGAACCACGGGGTGATCGTCGCCGGGCCCAGCATCGCCGAAGCCTGGGACGATCTGTATTACCTGGAACGTGCCGCCCAGGTGCAGTTGATGGCGATGGCGACCCAACGCGAACTCAAGCCGGTGCCCCATGAGATTGCCCAGCGGGCCTATGAGCAAATGCGCCGGGGAGATGCAGAAAGTGCTCGGGCGCATTTGCACAGCGCTATGCGGCGACTAGCCAAAGGACATTTGCCCCATACCCCCCCGTAGACTAAGCTCACAAAAAATAAGGGTTTCGGGGTGTTACCCATGCCTTACCCTTACAGGACGAGCTTTTGCCTATCCCTCTTCACGATCCGCACAACGCCACCGGCGTCACGTTGAAACGGTTACCTCTGCGCAAAGCAGCGGTGCTGTTTATCGCGGTCGTGTGCCTGAGCTTGTGCGGTTTGCTTTACCTGCAACTGGAGCAGTCGCGCCGGCATGACCTGGCGTTAGCGCAAGTGGCGTCATCAAACCTGACGCGGGCCATGGCGCAGCAGGCCGAAGACACCTTCATGCAAGCCGATCTGGTGCTGACCAGTCTGGCCGACTGGATTCAGGCTGACGGTTTCGGCGCGCCTCAAAAGGCACGCTTGCAGAAAACGTTCGCCCGGCGGGTGCAGGCGCTGAATCAATTGCACGGGATATTTCTGTTCGACCAAAAGGGGCAGTGGGTCGTTACCTCTTTCGAAAATCTGCCACGCGGCCCGGGTGTGTCGGATCGCGAGTACTTCAAGTTCCACCAGCAGAACGTCTCGTCCCTGGCGCACATCGGGCCAGCGATTCGCAGTCGGGAAAATGGCGAGTGGATCATCCCGATATCCAAACGGGTGAACGACAAGAACGGCAATTTCCAGGGCGTCTTGTTGGCCGGCATCAAGATGGCGTACTTCGATCAGTTCTTCAAAAGCTTCAGCATTGATGACAACGGTTCGATGTTTTTGGGGTTGACCGACGGAACGCTGCTGGCGCGTCGGCCGTTTGTGGAGTCGTTGATTGGCACATCACTGGCCAAGAGCGAGATCTTCGAGAAATTGCTGCCCAACGCGCCCTCCGGCAACGCGATGTTCCGCTCGCTGGTCGATGGTGTTGTGCGGTTGCATGGCTACCGTCAGCTCGACTCTTATCCGTTGGTCGTGTCTGCCGCCTCGTCCAGGGATTCGATTCTCAAGGATTGGAACGACACGGCGTTTCGCTCCACGATCATCGTTGCCTTGGTGGTGCTGGGCGTGGGGCTGTTCGGCAGGATGTTCCTTTATCAGGTGCGTGTCGGCGAACAGGTCGAGGCGGATTTGCGCAGGGCAAAGGAAGCGCTGAAGCTGATCGCGACCCACGACAGCCTGACCGGCCTGGGCAATCGCCGGCTGTTCGAGGGGGCGCTGGACATCGAGTTCAGCCGAGGCGCGCGGCAGTCGAGTTCGCTGAGCCTGATCATGCTCGATATCGATTACTTCAAGCGCTACAACGACGCTTACGGCCACGTGGCGGGGGACCATTGCCTGGCTGAAGTGGCGCGGGCGGTGAAGGGGTGCTGCCATCGAAAAGCTGACTTGGCTGTGCGCTACGGCGGTGAGGAGTTTGCGGTATTGCTGCCCGACACCGACATTCGCGGCGCGATGGTGATTGCCGAACAGATCCGGCGCAGCGTCATGGACAAGAACATCATCCACAGCGGTTCACCCTCGGGCTTCGTGACGGTCAGTCTGGGTTGTTATTCGTTTGTGCCGACGGGGCGGGACAGCATGGAAGTGTTCATCGAACGTGCGGACGCGGCGCTGTATCAAGCCAAGCATTCGGGGCGAAACCGCTCGGCGGTGCTGTCGATGGAGGGCGGTGTCGAGGCACTGATGCGTTCGGATCGTTGAGGTGTCTCGAGAGGGTGTTTCACCCGCGCAACACCCCGGCCAGCCGGCTGTCTGCCTGTCAGATCCCCTTCAATTGATCGTCTAGAGTTGCGGTAACGCTGCCGATCCCGGCAGGTCCCCCCACCGCACGGATGATCGTCAAAATGTTGATTACTCAAGCATTGGCAGCCGTTGCTCTAACCGTTGCAGCCTGCGCCATCTTTCCGCTCGCGAGCCACGCTCAATCGAAAGTCACAGCCGAAGAAGCACACGCCATCGGCGTGGATGCCTACCTTTATTTTTACCCGCTGTTGACCATGGACATCACCCGCAAGCAATTCACCAATATCGAACCGGGCAAGGAATTCGGTAAAGGTCCGATGAATATGTTTATCAGCGTGCCGCAGTATCCACCTGCAAATTTCAAAGGGGTGGTGCGCTCGAACTTCGACACCTTGTATTCCATTGCCTGGCTGGATTTGACCCAAGAACCGCTGGTGATCGCAGCGCCCGATACGGCCGGGCGTTTTTACTTGTTGCCGATGCTCGACATGTGGACCGATGTGTTCGCCTCACCGGGCTGGCGCACCACGGGCACCCAAGCGGGGCAGTTTCTGGTGACGCCGCCGGGCTGGACCGGGACAGTGCCTGCCGGATTGAACCATCTGCCGGCACCTACGCCCTTTGTCTGGGTCATTGGCCGCACCAAGACCGACGGCGCTGCGGACTACGCGGCCGTGCACAAAATTCAGGCTGGCTACACCGTGACACCGCTGTCCCGACTGGGTAAAAGTCCCGAGCCAGCCAGCGTGAAAATTGACCCTGCCGTGGACATGAAGACCCCGCCAAAGATCCAGGTCGACTCAATGTCGGCGGCCGACTACTTCGCCTACGCCGCCGAATTGCTCAAAGTGCACCCTGCGCACATCACCGATCAACCGATCCTGGCGCAGATGAAGCGTATCGGTATCGAACCCGGAAAATCGTTCGACATGGATGCGCTGGATCCTGAAATCAAAGCAGCACTTCAGACCGTGCCCAAGGACGCGCAGGCGCTGATGACGTGGAAGGTTCCAACCCTCGCCCGCGTGGTCAACGGCTGGTCGATGAACACCGACACCATGGGCGTCTACGGCAACTACTACCTCAAGCGCGCGATCGTTGCGCAGATGGGGCTCGGCGCCAACTTGCCCGAGGATGCGATTTATCCACTGAACATCGGCGATGTCGAAGGCAAGCCGCTTGATGGAACGAACAAGTACGTGCTGCATTTCGACAAGGGTGAAATGCCGCCGGTAAACGCTTTCTGGTCGATCACCTTGTACGACCCTGAAGGATTCCAGGTCGGCAATGCGCTCAACCGGTTTGCGTTCAGTAGCTGGATGCCGTTCAAGACGAACGCCGACGGTTCGCTGGACATCTACTTCCAGCACGAAAACCCCGGCAAGGACCTTGAAGCCAATTGGCTGCCGGCGCCGAAGGGCGGGTTCAACCTGACCATGCGTTTGTATGGGCCCAAGCCCGAGGTTTTGAACGGCAAGTGGAGCCCGCCGCCGGTCAAGCCAGCCTAATCCCGCGTTTCAGGCCAAAAAGCAGCCGACGATCATCGGCTGCTTTTACGCGTCCAGCTGCCCGTCCCGCCACCGGCACCGCCCGTTCCACCGCCCGCCGCGCCCGTGCCACCCCCCGCGCCAGAGCCGCTGTTCCCGGCATTGCCACCATTTCCGCCACCCGACGAGCCGGATCCGCTATTGCCGCCGTTAGCGTTATGGTCGCTCGAGGGTTGGCCAGGGTTATTGTTGGGCGCCATGGTCGAGCCGCCGGTTGATCCTGACTTGATTCCGGTCGCATCAGCGCCATCGCCTGGGGCTGCAAAAGTGCCGACGGACATGGCGGACAGCACTCCCGCCAGTAACAGCGAGGTCATTTTGATGATCATCATGGTGCGTATCCAAAGATGAGTCGTTACCTGATGTTGGTGTGAAGGACAGGGCACTTGCGTCCGTCCGGTATGATCAGTTCGTGGCGCACGATGCCTTCCTGCTGCGCGCCGAGCCTGAGGATCGCGTTACGTGACTTCTGGTTGTTTTCGTCGGTGGTGAATTGCACATGGAAAAGCAGGCGTTGCTGCCGTTGCTGAAGGCATCGTATGACGAGTTTCCAGTGTAGGGGCGTGCCTTTAGTCGCCTGTCTCGCTCGTAGAGGCAACTGCCGGGACGCACTCCCGGTCACAACTGGATATCGACCCTGCGTTGCGAGCGTTGGCCCATGAAGAACCTGAAAATCGCGACATTCAACGTCAACGGCATGCGCGCCCGGCTGCCGAACTTGCTGGCCTGGCTTGAGCGAGAGCAGCCAGACATCGCCTGTTTGCAAGAGCTCAAGTCAGTCGACAGTGCATTCCCCGCCGCCGAGCTTGAGGCCGCTGGCTACGGCGCGATCTGGCAAGGTCAGTCTTCGTGGAACGGCGTGGCGATTCTGGCTCGGGATGCTCAGCCGCTGGAAAGTCGTCGAGGCCTGCCGGGTGATGACAGCGACACCCATAGCCGGTATCTGGAGGCCGCCGTGCACGGGATTCTGGTGGGCTGCCTGTACCTGCCCAACGGCAACCCGCAGCCGGGGCCGAAGTTCGATTACAAGCTGGCGTGGTTTGAACGGCTGATCCATTACGCGCAGACGCTTCAGGCCAGTGAGCATCCCGTGGTCCTGGCCGGTGACTACAACGTGGTGCCCACTGACCTGGACATCTACAACCCGCGATCCTGGCTGAAAGACGCGTTGCTGCAACCTGAAAGCCGCGAGTGTTATCAGCGCCTGCTGGCCCAGGGCTGGACCGATTCCTTGCGCCATCTGTATCCGGAGGATCGGCTCTATACCTTCTGGGATTATTTTCGCCAGCACTGGCAAAAGAACTCAGGGCTGCGCATCGATCATCTGTTGCTTAACCCGGCGCTGAGTCCTTATCTGCAGGAGGCCGGAGTCGATGCCTGGGTTCGCAACGAGCCCCACGCGAGTGATCATGCGCCGACGTGGATTCGATTGAGTTCGCGCAAGTTGCGTTGATATTGGCGTGTGCGGCGATTGGTTAAATCAATTGTCAGTCGAACCGCTTTTTCCCTTATACATGGCGCCCATCGGCGGAGAAATCCGGCGCCCTGCATAAGGACCGAGCAATGAGCGAGCCACAGCTGACGAATATTGCGTTGTACTTGCAGCGCCTGGGCTTCGGTGCGCCTCCGGCGCCGACCCTGGAAACCTTGCGCCAACTTCAACTGCGCCACACCGGCGCCTTCGCGTTCGAAAACCTCACCACGTTGTCGGGTCAGCCGGTGCTCATCGACCTGCCGTCCATCGAGCAAAAGGTTCTGCACGACGGTCGCGGCGGTTACTGCTACGAACTCAACAACCTGTTCCTGGCCTTGCTCCAGGAGCTGGGCTTCGACGCTCGCGGTATCTCCGGCCGAGTGGTCATGGGCCAGCCCGAAGGCGCATGGACCGCCCGTACACACCGCTTGAGCCTGGTGACCCTGGACGGCGTGCGTTACATCACCGACGTCGGCTTCGGCGGCATGGTGCCCACCGCACCGCTGATGCTCGATACCCCGGCTGAACAGTTCACACCTCACGAACCCTATCGCATCGAGCCGCACGAGGATGGCTACACCCTGCGCGCCAACGTCGCCGGCGAATGGCGGGCGATGTACATTTTCGATTTGCAGCGCCAGGAAGACATCGATTACGCCGTCGGCAACTGGTACGTCTCGACCCATCCCGAATCGTCGTTTGCCAGGCAGCTGATGGTGGCGCGCACCGGCGAAGGGTGGCGCCGCACGCTGAACAACGGCAGTTTTGCGATTCATCGGATCGGCAGTGAGACTGAACGGCGGCAAGTGACGGATGTGGATGAATTGCTGGGTTTGTTGCGCAGCGAATTCGACATTCGGGTGCCGCGGGAGGCGGCATTGCGCCGGGTTATTGAAGGGCTGATTCAACAGCCCTGAGCCTCACAGCTGCAGTCCCTCCTGCACCACCGACAGCAGATTGTCTTCGGTCATGGCGATTGCATCCGGTTGTTGCCCGGATTGATCGATCGCCTGCAGCCACCACTGCGTCTCGCCGTGTTCGCTCACGGTTCGCAGCATCGAGAGTGTTTTCCCTTGGGTGCGGATCTCGACACGCCCGGCACCGTCCTCAGTGAAACGAGCGACGGGGTCGAAGGTGATGCTGTGGTGGTTGCCTTCAATCAGTAACTGGTCGATGGCGTAGTCATAGGTCGCCCCGTCGGGATGACGCTCGAAGACGTGCGTCGGCACTCGCCGAATGTTCAGCCCGGCTTCGCTGAGCGGCGCCAGCCAGGTTTCGATGAGGTGGTACAGCTCGTAAACCTGTGCAGGCCAGCTGTCTATTTGGTGATCTACACGAAGTGTCTCGTCGGCGCTGGACTGCTGGGTTTGCTTCAGTTTCGCGGCGAGTTGGTCAGCCTTGCTCATGTCGATGTCCTATCGTGGTCTCGGTGAAAGCGTACCTCTATCAAGGTAGTGCACGTCTTGCCTTGCGTCATGTTGCCGGGAGGTTTTGGCTTCATATCAGGGAAGGTGCGGCGCAAGTCTCAGGTGTGGAATGGCCATGTGTCCATAATCTGACTGATTAGTTGTATACAACTCTATAGACATTTGTCCTGAGTATTGAATACAGTGTGCGCACAACAAAAACCAGGGAACCCCCCAAACCATGAAAACGCCCCATGTTTCACACCAACGGCCTGAGGATGAAAATCTCGGGGTCGGCGCGAATATGGCTTACGGCCTGCAACACGTTCTGACCATGTACGGCGGCATCGTTGCGGTGCCTTTGATCATCGGCCAGGCGGCCGGGCTCTCGCCAGCGGACATCGGTTTGTTGATTGCTGCTTCATTGTTTGCAGGGGGGCTGGCGACATTGCTGCAAACCCTGGGCTTACCGTTTTTCGGTTGCCAATTGCCGCTGGTACAGGGCGTATCGTTCTCTGGTGTCGCGACGATGGTGGCGATTGTCAGCAGCGGCGGGGAGGGCGGGTTTCAATCGATTCTCGGGGCGGTGATTGCCGCGTCGTTGATCGGCCTGCTGATCACGCCGGTGTTCTCGCGAATCACCAGGTTTTTCCCGCCGCTGGTCACGGGCATTGTGATCACCACCATCGGCCTGACGCTGATGCCAGTGGCTGCGCGCTGGGCCATGGGTGGCAACAGCCATGCCCCGGACTTCGGCAGCATGGCGAACATCGGTCTGGCGGCGGTCACGCTGGTGCTGGTTCTGCTGTTGAGCAAGATCGGCAGCGCGACCATCTCTCGTTTGTCGATCCTGTTGGCGATGGTTATCGGCACGGTGATCGCGGTGTTCCTTGGCATGGCGGACTTCTCGTCCGTCACTCAAGGCCCAATGTTCGGCTTCCCGACGCCGTTCCACTTTGGCATGCCGACCTTCCACTTCGCCGCGATCCTGTCGATGTGCATCGTGGTCATGGTGACCCTGGTGGAAACCTCGGCTGACATCCTCGCCGTCGGTGAAATCATCGGCACCAAGGTCGACTCCAAACGCCTGGGCAACGGCCTGCGCGCCGACATGCTGTCGAGCATGATCGCGCCGATCTTCGGTTCCTTTACCCAAAGCGCGTTCGCCCAGAACGTCGGGCTGGTAGCGGTGACCGGGATCAAGAGCCGTTTCGTGGTGGCTACCGGCGGTTTGTTTCTGGTGATCCTCGGGTTGCTGCCGTTTATGGGTCGCGTTATCGCCGCAGTACCGACTTCTGTCCTCGGCGGCGCCGGTATCGTGCTGTTCGGCACCGTGGCGGCCAGCGGTATTCGTACGCTGTCCAAGGTCGACTACCGCAACAACGTCAACCTGATCATCGTCGCCACCTCCATCGGCTTCGGCATGATCCCCATCGCTGCGCCGAGCTTCTACGACCACTTCCCAAGCTGGTTCGCCACGATCTTCCACTCGGGCATCAGTTCGTCGGCGATCATGGCCATCGTGCTGAACCTGACCTTCAACCACCTCACTGCCGGTAACTCCGATCAGCAGTCGGTGTTCGCGGCCGGTACTGAACGCGTCCTGCGTTATCAGGATCTGGCAGCGTTGCGCGAAGGGGATTATTTCAGCGAAGGCAAACTGCGTGACTGCGACGGGAATGAGATTCCGGTGGTGGAGGTGGCTCATGCCTCAGACGAGCACCACCCCATCCATGCGAAAAGCAGTGAGCATGTCTGACTGCACTCAAGGTTGGATCGAGAGGCAGGTTGACACTCGCTCCAGTCATGATTGAAAGTCGGACTCGAGGTCTGCAATTGCGCATCCTTGGGCTTGGCCTCCAGTATTGGCCCCCCATCTTGTTGGCAGCAGAGAAGCTGGCTCCCTCTGAAGTAGTGACGACTGGCATGCCGGTCGGATTCTGAACCCAAGGTCATTCGTGGTCTGGAGCTAAAGAATCGCTGCGACTACTCCTCGAAATATTCAGAAGGCGTCCTTTGGGACGCCTTTTTTATTGCCTGGAATCTGGTTTGACAATGGTGCCGACCAAGGTGCCTTCAGCACGTCTCTTGGGATACCAGGTCACGACGTAGTAACCGAAACCACGACGCTCGTTCCTCGGCTCGAGAATGAGTGAGCCAGTGGGGTTTTTGAGTACGGCGACTCTGTGGTCTCCTCGCATTTCCTTGAATTCGCAGTAGATGGGGGCTCCAGGTACGACCATTTTGGCTATGTGAGTCGCGACATCGTCGATGGTGTGGCAACCATACTTTCCCAAGTCAACTTTGTGGGCTTCCCAAACATGCCGGACGCCGAACCCTTTGTTGATTCCTTTGTGTATCCCGACCCTCAGGAAAATCTCACCTCCCTGAGTCGTTTCGCTGCCAACCACCGCCCAATGCTTTGAACGTGGCCACTGCAGCGCGAGCCGATTCAGTTTGTGCCTGGGCTCTGCCATCAGATGCCGCTAAAAGGTGTTCATCGGCATCCAGTACTTCGATCAGGCTGACCACGCCTTTTTCATAGGCGACAAACGACGTCGCTCGGGCTTTCGCATACGCCGACTCGCCTTGGGCGAGTTGTGTCGATTGTTGCTCGCGGTTGATCAGCGCCGAAAAAGCGCTTTCAACATCTTCGCAGGCCCGCAGAACAGACTGGCGGTAAGCGGCTAAGGCTTCGGCTTCTTGGCCCTTCGCCAAATCAATTTGAGCGTTGATGCGGCCAAAATCGAACAGCCGCCAGCGTAATCCCAGTGCCGCCGAAGCCTGACTGGCGCCGTTGCTGAACAGGTTTGCGCTGGATACCGATGTAGCACTGCCGAGCAGCGCAGCCACAGACAGTTTGGGGTAGTACTCGGACATGGCTTCGCCGATGCGCGCGCTGGATGCCGCAAGACGGCGCTCCGCGACGATCAAGTCTGGACGCCGACGCAGCAGGTCGGCTGGAGCGCCCATGTCCGAGAGGCCTGGCACCTCAGGGATGGGCGCCAGCTTAGTCAGCTGCGCGCTATAAGTGCCCGGTGCCTTGCCCAGCATGACATCCAGCGCGTTCATTGCCGCGTCAAGGCCAGCTTGTAGTACCGGCACGGTGGCCTGCGCTTGATTCAGTGCGCCTTGGGTCTGGTTCAGCTGCAGTTCAGCTGCCAGGCCTTTTGCGTAGAGATGTTCGATGGTGGTGAGCAGTTGTTGTCGTGTGTCTACTTGATGCCGGGCAATTTCCAGGCGTGCTTGAAGGCCACGGATGCTGATGTAAAGATCGGCAGTCTGCGCGACCACTGCCAGGCGTGTGGCAATCGCTCCGGCTTGCGAGGCCTGATAATCGGCGAAGGCGGCTTCTTTACCTCGGCGCAGCCCGCCAAACACATCCAGCTCCCAACTGGCATTCAAATTCGCCTCATAGGCACTGCCGTAGCGATTATAGGAAGGGTCTGAATTCAGCACTTGGCCCAACGGAGTCTCCAATGACTGTCGGGCTCGGGCCGCTTGACCGTTGACGGTGGCCGACGGCAGGAGGGCTGCGTTAGCGGCCCCCAAACCGGCGCGAGCCTGATCGATCCTTGCGCTTGCCTGGGCTAAATCGAGGTTCTGTTCAAGTGCTCGATTTATCAGCTGACTGAGTATCGGGTCATTAAATGCGTTCCACCAAGCGGCGAGATCGGCATTTGCGGCGGCCACTTGTCGTGCCTTGGACGTTTGCGCCGAGAAATGCTCGGGCAATTCCACACTGGGTTTTGAGTAGTCGGGGCCCACTGCGCAACCTGCAACCAGACCCAAACACAGTAAGACGGCGAAACGAGGAGGAGGGTGCATGCGGTACCTGCGAAGGGTCGGTTCGTGACGATATTACAATTTGGTCACAAGTTGTCAACCACCTTTGGGATGAGTAAGCTGCTCGCATGAATCAGCCATCAGTTTCTTCGCCCAGCGCCCGTGGCCCAGCCGATCACGACATCCGAGACCAGATTGTCGCGGCGGCCAACGAGCATTTCAGTCAGTACGGTTACGGCAAGACAACGGTTTCTGACCTAGCCAAGGCCATCGGTTTTTCCAAGGCTTACATCTACAAGTTCTTTGAATCCAAGCAGGCGATTGGTAACGCTATCTGTACCAATTGCCTGACGGAAATCGTTGCAGCTGTGGAGCAGGCCATCAATGCAGACGGCATCTCGCAGACTGAGCGTTTTCGGCGATTGGTCAAAACCTTAATCGCTACAGGTGTGAGCCTGTTCTTTAACGACCGTAAACTCTACGACATCGCAGCGTTCTCCGCGTCGGAGCGATGGCCGAGCTCACAAGTCTATGACGCTCAGATCAAGAGCTTCGTGTTGCAAATCGTGCGTGAGGGGCGAGAGCTCGGCGAGTTTGAACGCAAGACACCGCTGGACGAGACGGTAGAGGCGATTCATCTCGCTCTGCGGCCCTTCATCAATCCTCTGCTATTGCAGTACAACCTCGATTTTGTTGAAGAAGCCCCTTCTCTCATCTCCAATCTTGTTCTGCGCAGCCTGATGCCTTAAACGTCTGCTGACGGATGCGCTGCGCATCCGTACCAGCGTGTGCGCCTGAAAAAACTGGATATCAAGCCTCTTTGCTTTGCCCTGATCAAGTGGGCGATGTTCATTCGCCTCGGTAGTGACTATTGACAGAAATGGTCACTTGGATAAGCATGGTGCATCCGCTACCGAGAGGTCTTTATGATCCAGCGCCATCGCATGTCACTCATTTTCATTGTTTTGTTGCCATTTGCCTTGGCGGCCTGCAACGAGGCCACGCCTGCCGATCCTCGCCTTCAAGTGCCCTTGGTGCGCATCGGCGTGGTTCAACCCTCCGCGCCTGCGGCACGGGTATTCACTGGTATCGTCGCGGCTCGAGTTCAGAGCGATCTCGGTTTTCGGGTGCCAGGGAAAGTCTTGGAGCGCTTGGTGGACTCTGGGCAGAGTGTCAAACGTGGGCAGCCACTCATGCGCATCGATGCCAACGACCTGACGCTGACCGCGAGGGCGCAGCAGGAAGCGGTGCTGGCTGCCATGGCCCGAGCCCGGCAGGCCTCCGATGATGAGCTTCGCTACCGTGATCTGGTGTCCGTCGGAGCGGTATCTGCTTCAGCTTACGCAGGGTTCAAAGCAGCTGCCGACTCGGCGAAAGCTCAGTTAAACGCTGCCCAGGCCCAGGCTGATGTGGCGAAAAACGCGACCGGTTATTCGACGTTGCTGGCGGATGCTGACGGGGTGGTAGTGGATACCTTGGCGGAGCCGGGGCAGGTGGTTGGCGCAGGTCAGGTGGTGGTGCGTGTTGCCCACTCAGGGCAGCGCGAGGCGGTGATCCAGTTGCCCGAGACGTTACGTCCTGCGTTGGGCTCGGCGGCGACGGTTGAGCTATACGGCCAGCACCAGACTGCAGGTAAAGCGCGTTTACGCCAGTTGTCCGACTCTGCCGACCGACAGACCCGAACGTTTGAAGCGCGTTATGTGCTGGAGGGGGCGCTCTCCAACGCCACCCTGGGTTCGACGATCTCAGTGGTTATCGCTGACACGGATGTTGCTGATGCCAAGGAATTACAGGTGCCCATGGGGGCCCTCTACGACGCGGGTAGAGGCCCGGGTGTCTGGGTGGTGGGCGGGGAACCTGAGCAGGTGGCGTGGCGCCCGGT
Source organism: Pseudomonas sp. Irchel s3h14 (assembly GCF_900187425.1). Taxonomy (GTDB): domain Bacteria; phylum Pseudomonadota; class Gammaproteobacteria; order Pseudomonadales; family Pseudomonadaceae; genus Aquipseudomonas. Next base: position 130,636 of record NZ_FYDJ01000005.1, on the reverse strand, counting down.
CAAGGTTCGCAGCCTGAATAACGAGGCCAGCGTGCGCGTGACGGGTGATCTCCAAGTGGGTGATCGTGTCGTCGCATTGGGTGCGCACTTATTGAATGAGGGAGAGAAGGTCAGGACTGAACTTGCCGATGCCACGCAAAAAACGGTGGTTGAGGTGAGTCGATGAGCGGCTTCAATCTTTCGGCGCTGGCCGTGCGCGAGCGCTCAATCACCCTGTTTTTGATCCTGCTGATTTCTGTGGGTGGGTTGTACGCCTTCTTCAAACTGGGGCGTGCGGAAGACCCCGCTTTCACCATTAAACAAATGACGGTGGTATCTGCCTGGCCAGGGGCGACGGCCCAGGAGATGCAAGACCAGGTGGTAGAAAAGCTGGAAAAACGCATGCAGGAACTGCGTTGGTACGATCGGACCGAGACCTTTACCCGGCCCGGCTTGGCATTCACCACGGTTTATCTGCTCGATAGCACGCCACCCTCAGCCGTCCAGGAGGAGTTTTACCAGGCGCGCAAGAAAATCCTGGATGAGCAGAAGGGGTTGCCGTCTGGGGTGATCGGCCCGATGGTCAATGATGAGTATTCCGATGTCACCTTCGCGCTCTATGCGCTCAAGGCCAAGGGCGAGCCCCAACGTCTGTTGGTGCGCGAAGCCGAGAGCTTGCGCCAGCGTCTGCTGCATGTGGCGGGTGTGAAGAAGGTCAACATCATCGGTGAACAGGCCGAGCGCATTTTTGTCGAGCTGTCCTACGAGCGTTTGGCGACACTGGGCATTTCCGCACGAGACATCTTCAGTGCGTTGAACACGCAGAACATGATAACGCCGGCCGGCTCAGTTGAAGCGAAGGGCCCGCAGGTTTTCATCCGCCTGGATGGCGCGTTTGATGACCTGCAGAAGATTCGTAATACCCCACTGACGGTGCAGGGCAGAACCCTCAAGTTGTCCGATGTGGCTGAGGTCAAGCGCGGTTATGAGGACCCCGCGACATTCTTGGTGCGCAACAACGGCGAGCCCGCATTGTTGCTCGGCGTGGTCATGCGCGATGGCTGGAACGGTCTGGACCTGGGGAAGTCGCTGGAGGCTGAGGCGACAGCGATCAACGAGCAGATGCCTTTGGGCATGAGCCTGACCAAGGTCACGGATCAGGCGGTGAATATTGACGCATCCGTCAATGAGTTCATGGTGAAGTTTTTTGCTGCCTTGGGCGTGGTGCTGCTGGTGTGTTTTCTCAGCATGGGCTGGCGTGTTGGCGTTGTGGTTGCCGCGGCGGTGCCGCTGACCCTGGCGGCCGTGTTCATTGTCATGGCGGCCACGGGCAAAGACTTCGATCGAATTACCCTGGGCTCGTTGATTCTGGCGCTGGGGCTGCTGGTGGACGATGCAATCATTGCCATTGAAATGATGGTGGTGAAGATGGAGGAGGGCTACGACCGAATCAAGGCCTCCGCCTATGCCTGGAGCCACACGGCCGCGCCGATGTTGTCGGGGACGTTGGTGACGGCGATCGGCTTTATGCCCAACGGTTTTGCCAAGTCGACCGCTGGTGAGTACACCGCGAACATGTTCTGGATCGTTGGCATTGCGCTGATCACTTCCTGGGTGGTGGCCGTGGTGTTTACACCTTACCTGGGCGTCAAACTGCTGCCGCAGATCAAGGTGCCTGAAGGCGGGCATACGGCGATTTACGGTACGCCGAACTACCAGCGTTTCAGGCGCCTGCTGGGCAGTGTGATCCGCCGTAAAGGCCTGGTGGCGACATCCGTCGTGGGCTTGTTCGTTGTTGCGATTCTGGGCATGGGCGTGGTCAACAAGCAGTTCTTCCCAACGTCCGACCGTCCTGAGGTGCTGGTTGAGGTGCAGATGCCTTACGGCACCTCTATCGAACAGACTGATGTGGCGGCGGCCAAGGTCGAGGCGTGGTTGGCTCAGCAGCCGGAGGCCAAGATCGTCACCGCTTACATTGGCCAGGGCGCACCGCGCTTCTACTTGGCGATGGCCCCTGAACTGCCCGATCCATCCTTCGCAAAAATCGTCGTCCTGACCGCGAATCAGCAAGAGCGTGAGGCGCTCAAGCTCCGCCTCAGACAAGCCGCGGCCGATGGCTTGGCGCCTGAAGCTCGGATGCGGGTGACGCAGTTGGTATTTGGTCCTTATTCACCGTATCCGGTGGCCTTCCGGGTGATGGGCGCCGACCCCGCGGTGTTACGAGATATCGCCGCGCAGGTGCGTGAGGTCATGACCGCCAGCCCCATGATGAGGACCGTCAACACCGACTTGGGCGAGCGCGCGCTGGCACTTCATCTCACGCTGGATCAGGATCGCCTGCAGGCATTCGGCTTGACCTCGACCGATGTCGCGCAACAGCTGCAATTCCTGCTTACGGGGGTGCCTGTCACCGAGGTGCGTGAGGACATTCGCTCGGTTCAGGTGGTGGCTCGCTCAGCGGGCGAAACGCGTCTGGATCCGTCGAAAATTGCCGCCTTCACGCTGACCGGCGCCCAAGGCCAGCGCGTTTCGCTGTCCCAGGTAGGGGCGGTGGATGTGCGCATGGAAGAGCCCATCCTGCGACGTCGTGATCGTACGCCGACAATAACCGTGCGCGGTGACGTGGCTGAAGGTCTTCAGCCACCCGATGTCTCCAACGCCTTGATAGCGCAGTTGCAGCCCATCATCGAAAAACTGCCGGCGGGCTACCGCATTGAGTTTGCCGGCGCGATCGAGGAGTCGGGTAAAGCAAACAAGGCATTGCTACCGTTGTTCCCGATCATGATTGCGCTGATGTTGCTGACCATCATCATTCAGGTGCGCTCGATGTCGGCAATGATGATGGTGTTCGCCACCGCGCCTTTGGGCCTGATTGGTGTGGTGCCAATTCTGCTGCTGTTTCAGCAGCCGTTCGGGATCAACGCCTTGGTGGGATTGATTGCCTTGTCAGGGATTCTGATGCGTAACACGCTGATCCTCATTGGCCAGATTCACTCCAATAAGCAAGCCGGCCTGTCGCCTTACAACGCCGTGGTCGAAGCCACTGTGCAGCGCGCGAGGCCCGTGATTCTCACGGCGTTGGCGGCGATGCTGGCGTTCATTCCGCTGACCCATTCGGTGTTCTGGGGAACGCTGGCCTACACCCTGATTGGAGGTACGTTTGCCGGCACCGTGCTGACCCTGGTGTTCCTGCCAGCGATGTACGCCCTCTGGTTCAAGATCAAGCCTGAGCTCGCGCATGAGCTTGCAGCGAACACTCATGTTGCTTGATACCTGCGTGCCTGGATCGTCTCAAAAAGAAAAGTCGATATGAGCTCGTTGGCCCGGATTACGCAGCAGTTTGATCCCGCTGCGCCCTTCGAGGCTCCGGCCAACTGGCTCCAGGGAAGAATGGTGTTTGGCGGGCTATCTGCCGCGCGTCGTTGAACCCTGGCCCACCGGAATCCGACGGAGGGCCAAAACGAAAAAAACCCGCCAGAAGGCGGGTTTTCGGTGGTTTCAGAGATTTTAGAAGCTTTCTCTGGAACCTTGTCTGGCTCCACGACCTGGACTCGAACCAGGGACCCAGTGATTAACAGTCACTTGCTCTACCAACTGAGCTATCGCGGAATGACGTGTATGTTACTGATTCAAAAAGAGAAGTCAAGCACCTGTTAACAACTTGGCGGGTTCGTGAGGACGGACGGTGGTTTATCGACCGTGGGCGGTTACCAGAATCGCCTCAGAGGTCTACCATGGCCGCCCGGAAGTGGTTACACGCGCTGCCGGCCATTCGCCGAAAAGGTACGCGCCATGAATCACCCAACCAGCACACCTCGCCACAACGGGGTGTTCGCATGAGCATCGCTCAGATCAGCCTGCCCAAAGGCGTAGGCCCTCACGCCGAAAAACTGTTCGACGCAATCACTCAGGCCAGCACCGCTGATGAATTGAACCGTGCCGGTGGCAAGGCGGAAGGTTTTGTATTGGGCCTGGAAAGCACCAAGGCCATCAAAAGCCAGGTCGCCGAATCGCTCTACGTCGCCTATGACGACGCAGCCAGCCAGCGCGCAACCGAACTGGCCTAACCGCCGAAGGTGACGGTGGCGAGCATCAGTTTGGCGTACAGCATCGTTGCGGCCAACTGCACCAGCCACAAGGCCAGGCCGCCGAGAAACACGCCGGCAGCGACTTGCATCACCAGGTTGTTACTGCGTTTGGCCGGGGTGCGAGGCACGAAGTGGTCCAGCTCATCGCGGTCGGCGCGTAGGTCATCGTTTTTCATTTGAATTCTCGTCAGAAATCTTGGATGTACACAAAAACCTGTGGGAGCGGGCTTGCTCGCGAAAGCGGTGGGTCAGCTTGCATCAGCATCGAATGTACTGCCGTCTTCGCGAGCAAGCCCGCTCCCACATTTTTGATATGTGTGCAGTCTAGAGGGCTTGGTTGGCGCGTTGAGAATTATCTGGGGCAAATAAAAAACGGGAAGCCAACTGGCGTCCCGTTTTTTTACCGCTCGACGACTCAGATCACCGCAACGATGGCCTTGGTCACAACATCGATGTTGCTCTGGTTCAAAGCGGCCACGCAGATGCGGCCGGTGTCCAGGGCGTAGATACCGAACTCGCTGCGCAGGCGGGTCACTTGCTCAACCGTCAGGCCGGAGTAGGAGAACATGCCACGCTGACGACCGACGAAGCTGAAGTCGCGCTGCGGGGCGTTTTTCGCCAGCAGGTCGACCATCTGAATGCGCATGCCGCGAATCCGCAGACGCATTTCAGCCAGTTCTTCTTCCCACTGAGCGCGCAGTTCCGGGCTGTTCAGTACAGCGGCGACGATGCTTGCGCCGTGGGTCGGCGGGTTGGAGTAGTTGGTGCGGATCACGCGTTTGACTTGCGACAGCACGCGCGCGCTTTCTTCTTTCGATTCGCTGACGATCGACAGGGCGCCCACGCGCTCGCCATACAACGAGAAGGATTTGGAGAACGAGCTGGAGACGAAGAAGGTCAGGCCCGACTCAGCGAACAGACGTACAGCCGCGGCGTCTTCGTCGATGCCATCGCCAAAGCCCTGGTAGGCCATGTCGAGGAACGGTACGTGACCTTTGGCTTTAACCACGTCCAGGACGTTGTTCCAGTCCGCCGGGCTCAGGTCCACGCCGGTCGGGTTGTGGCAGCAAGCGTGCAGGACAACGATGGAGCCGGACGGCAGGGCGTTCAAGTCTTCCAGCAAGCCAACACGGTTCACGTCGTGGGTCGCGGCGTCGTAGTAGCGATAGTTCTGCACCGGGAAACCGGCTGTTTCGAACAGAGCGCGGTGGTTTTCCCAGCTCGGGTCGCTGATCGCCACGACAGCGTTCGGCAGCAATTGCTTGAGGAAGTCGGCACCGATTTTCAGCGCGCCAGTACCGCCAACGGCCTGGGTGGTGATGACGCGGCCAGCGGCGATCAGTGGCGAGTCATTGCCAAACAGCAATTTCTGCACAGCCTGGTCGTAGGCGGCGATGCCGTCGATTGGCAAGTAGCCACGGGAAGCGTGTTGAGCGACGCGAATCGTCTCGGCTTCGACAACGGCGCGCAGGAGTGGAATTCGCCCCTCCTCGTTGCAGTAAACACCGACCCCCAGGTTGACCTTGTTGGTACGGGTGTCGGCGTTGAATGCTTCGTTGAGGCCCAGGATTGGATCGCGTGGTGCCATTTCGACAGCGGAGAACAGGCTCATTTTGCGGCGGCTCTGAATGGAAAGTGGAGGGACGTGTCGCGCTCCAGCCGAATGCACTAGAGCGGTGCACAAACGGGGAGCTAGTATAGAGGCCATCTGCGATTGATGGCGACAGACGATTCGGCTTTTACGGTAAGTTTTTCCGATTATTTCTCGACCGTTAGTCGATTGGCATCGTCAAAGGTTTTACCCGATGTAGGACGTTTGCCTTGAAAGCGCGGGCAATCGGCTCCACATTGAGCACAATCCAGTTTTTTCCTCGGGCGACATCGGTCGTTTGCGGTCTTTCCCGTTGCTGCCCGGTTCGCCCGGACAGGCGCGAACCCAGAGGTTTTTCATGTCTGAATTCCAGCTAGTCACCCGCTTCGAGCCCGCCGGCGATCAGCCGGAAGCCATCCGCCTGATGGTCGAGGGCATCGAAGCCGGGCTGGCGCACCAGACGTTGCTCGGTGTGACCGGCTCGGGCAAGACCTTCAGCATCGCCAATGTGATCGCCCAGGTTCAGCGTCCGACCCTGGTGCTGGCGCCGAACAAGACCCTGGCCGCGCAGTTGTACGGTGAGTTCAAGGCGTTCTTCCCGAACAACGCCGTTGAATACTTCGTTTCGTACTACGACTACTACCAGCCCGAAGCCTACGTGCCGTCATCGGATACGTTCATCGAGAAAGATGCCTCGATCAACGATCACATCGAGCAGATGCGATTGTCTGCGACCAAGGCGCTGCTGGAACGCAAAGACGCGATCATCGTCACCACGGTGTCGTGCATCTACGGTCTGGGCAGCCCGGAAACCTATTTGAAGATGGTTCTGCACGTTGATCGCGGCGACAAGCTCGATCAGCGTGCGTTGCTGCGTCGCTTGGCAGACCTGCAATACACCCGCAACGACATGGAATTCGCCCGTGCGACCTTCCGGGTCCGTGGTGATGTAATCGATATCCACCCGGCGGAATCCGATTTCGAAGCGATCCGCATCGAGCTGTTCGATGACGAAGTGGAGAGCCTGTCCGCTTTCGATCCGCTGACCGGCGAAGTAATCCGCAAGCTTCCGCGGTTCACGTTCTATCCGAAAAGCCACTACGTGACCCCGCGAGAAACCCTGCTGGGTGCCGTCGAAGGGATCAAAGTCGAGTTGCAGGAACGCCTGGACTACCTGCGCACCAACAATAAACTCGTTGAGGCCCAGCGCCTGGAGCAGCGCACCCGTTTCGATCTGGAGATGATCCTCGAACTGGGTTATTGCAACGGCATCGAAAACTACTCGCGCTACCTGTCGGGCCGTGAATCCGGCCAGGCGCCGCCAACTTTGTTTGACTACCTGCCGGCCGACGCCTTGCTGGTGATCGACGAATCCCACGTCAGCGTGCCGCAGGTCGGCGCCATGTATAAGGGCGACCGTTCGCGTAAAGAGACGCTGGTGGAATACGGTTTCCGTCTGCCGTCCGCGTTGGATAACCGACCGATGCGCTTCGACGAGTTCGAAAACATCAGCCCGCAGACGATTTTCGTCTCGGCCACACCGGGCAATTACGAGGCAGAACACGCCGGTCGCGTGGTCGAGCAACTGGTCCGTCCAACAGGCCTTGTAGACCCGCAAATCGAAATCCGTCCGGCGTTGACCCAGGTCGACGATTTGCTTTCGGAGATCGGCAAGCGCGTGGCGCTGGAGGAGCGGGTGTTGGTCACCACGCTAACCAAGCGCATGTCTGAAGACTTGACCGATTACCTGGCCGACCACGGCGTGCGGGTACGTTATCTGCACTCGGACATCGACACGGTGGAGCGGGTCGAGATCATCCGCGATCTGCGTCTGGGCACTTTCGATGTGCTGGTGGGGATCAACCTGCTGCGTGAAGGCTTGGACATGCCGGAAGTCTCGCTGGTGGCGATCCTCGATGCAGACAAGGAAGGTTTCCTGCGTTCCGAACGCTCGCTGATCCAGACCATCGGCCGGGCGGCGCGAAATCTCAATGGTCGGGCGATTCTCTACGCGGATCGCATCACCGGTTCCATGGAGCGGGCGATCGGCGAAACCGAGCGTCGTCGCGACAAACAAATTGCCTTCAACCTGGCCAATGGCATCACGCCCAAAGGTGTGTTCAAGGACGTTGCCGACATCATGGAAGGCGCCACCGTGCCGGGTTCGCGCAGCAAGAAGCGCAAAGGCATGGCCAAGGCCGCCGAGGAAAACGCCAAGTACGAAGCGGAATTGCGCTCGCCGGGCGAGATCGCCAAGCGTATCAAGGCGCTGGAAGAGAAAATGTACCAACTCGCCCGCGACCTGGAGTTCGAAGCAGCGGCGCAGATGCGCGACGAGATTGGAAAGTTGCGTGAGCGGTTGATCACTGTCTGAGATTTGCAGCGACAGTAAGGGCCTCTTCGCGAGCAAGCCCGCTCCCACATTAGATCGAGGTGTCCGGGCGGACGCGTTCAAATGTGGGAGCGGGCTTGCTCGCGAAGGCGTCCGAATGAGCACTGCAATGTTCAACTAGTGTGCTTCGCCAGCCTTCAATCCCGCAGGCAACGCCTTGGTCAGCAACACCGCAATCATGCTGATCCCCAGCGCAATCCCGACAAAGTGAAACGCATCGTTGTAAGCCATGATCGACGCCTGCTGATGCGCAATTTCACTGAGCTTGCCCAACGCTGCCGTCTCACTGCCAAACCGATCCGTCAGCGACGCCATGCGCTCGGCCACCTGCGGGTTGGTCGGCACAATCGCTTCACGCAAATAATCAAAGTAAGTCTTGGTTCGCGCATCCAGCAACGTGGCGAGGAGGGCGATGCCGATCGCGCCGCCGAGGTTACGCAGGATGTTGAACAGGCTCGATGCCGACCCCGCATCCTGCGGCAGGATGTACGCCGTGGCGATCAGCGAGATGGTCACCATGATCAGCGGCTGGCCCAGCGCGCGGATGATCTGGATCTGATTGAACTGCGGCCCGGCGAAGTCCGGGTTCAACACCCCCGATGAAAAACTCGCCAATCCAAACAGCCCGAAACCCAGCGTGCACAGCCATTTCGGCGAGACGTATTTCATCAGCTTCGGCACCAGCGGAATCAGAAACAGCTGCGGCACACCCATCCACATGATCACTTCGCCGATCTGCAAGGCGTTGTAGTTCTGGACCTGCGCCAGGTACAGCGGCAACAGGTAGATCGAGCCATACAGTCCGACACCCATCCCGACACTGGAAATACTCGATAAACCAAAGTTGCGATTGCGCAGGATGCCGAGGTTGATCAGCGGATTGGGTTTGGACGTCTGCACGATCACAAAGGTGATCAGGCTGACCAGCGCAATGCTGCCCAGGCTCACGATCAGGCTCGATTCCAGCCAGTCCTTGCGATGGCCTTCCTCCAAAAACACCTGCAAACAACCGAGGCCGACGCCCAGCGTGAGAATGCCCAGGTAGTCGGTGCTTTTCAGCAGTTCCCAATGAGCTTCTTTCTTCTCCAGGCCGTACATCAGGCCGGCGATCATGATCAGGCCCGGCGGAATGTTGATGTAGAAGATGTATTCCCAGCCCCAGTTCTCGGTCAGCCAGCCACCTAGGGTCGGGCCGATGGACGGCGCGAATGTTGCGGTCATGGCGAACATCGCCATGCCTTTGGCGCGGTGATGTTCGGGAAGTTTGATCAGGGTGAGGGTGAACGCCAGCGGGATCAGCGCGCCGCCGGTGAAGCCCTGCAAGGCACGGAAGACGATCATGCTTTCCAGGCTCCAGGCCATGGAGCAGAGCAGGGAAGCGGCGAGAAACCCGAGGGATACCCACACCGCCAGTCGTCGCGCCGAGAGTAACTGCACCAGCCACGCCGTCAGCGGAATCATGATGATTTCCGCCACCAGGTACGAGGTGGAAATCCACGAGCCTTCTTCCAGGGTGGCCGACAGCGCGCCTTGAATATCCTTGAGCGACGAGTTGGTGATCTGGATGTCGAGCACCGCCATGAAGGCGCCAAGCATCACGCTCATGACCGCGATCCAGTCCCGCCGGGTCGGCTCGCCGACCGGGCGGATCAGTTGATCACCGGTCATCGTCAGGGGCGTCTTTAATGTTCACTTTGGCGGTGACCGACATGCCCGGACGAATCTTGCCTTGCAGCGGATTGTCCGCGGCGAAGGTCAGTTTTACCGGAATCCGTTGTACGACTTTGGTGAAGTTGCCGGTGGCATTGTCCGGCGGCAACAGGCTGAACTGCGCGCCCGAAGCGGCAAACAGGCTGTCGACTCGCGCATCGATTGGCATGTCGCTGTAGGCGTCAAAGATCAGTTCGGCTTTTTGGCCGGGCTGCATGTGGCCAATCTGGGTTTCCTTGAAGTTGGCCTGAATCCAGATGTCCTGATCCGGAACGATCGACATCAGATAAGCACCTGCCTGCACATATTGTCCTTCGCGGGCAGCGCGCTGGCCGATCAGGCCGCTGATGGGCGCGTGGATTTCGCTGCGGGTCAGGTTCAGTTCGGCCTGGGCCAGATCGGTTTTGGCGTTGGCGATCATGGCGTCGAGGCGTTTGATCTCGGCGCTCAGTGAGTTGATTTGTTGGCGCTGACTTTGGGCGTCCGCCTGGGCCTTGGTCACTTGCGAGCGGGCGATATGGTTGTCGGCGGAGAGGGTAGTCACCCGTTCTTCCGAGACATAGCCGGGTTTGCGCAGAGTCTGCGCACGAGACAAGTCGATCTGCGAACGACCGAGACTCGCCTGGCTGGACGCGACTTGAGCCTCGCTGGCGGCGATCAGGCTGGCTTGCTGAGTCAGTTTGCTTCGGGCTTGCAGGCGTTCGGCTTCACGGGTGGCGAGGGTAGCGTTGGCGCGGTCGACGGCGAGGTGGAAGTCGTCGCCTTCGAGCTTGATCAGCAGCTGGCCTTTCTCGACGTGCTGGTTGTCCTGCACCAGCACTTGATCGATGCGCGCGCCCAGTTGACTCGACACACGGGTGATCTCGCCCTGGACGTAAGCGTTGTCGGTGCTTTCATAGAATCGCCCCTTGAAGAACCACTGGGCGAAAAAGCCCCCGGCAATCAGCAGGACGAGCAGCAGGAAAATAAACAGGCGACGCTTGAGTTGGGCAGGCATGGGGCAGACTGTAGTCGAGAAATTGTAAGGAAAGTTATCAGTGGTCAAATCTGGCATACAGCGAATGATGGGTAAATGCCATCGGCTGATAATCGGCCATTCACCAAGTCTAGAGCCCGTTGTAGACGCAACCTTGGCTTAAATGCCCTGCTCACTGGAGCCGGGCGGGCAACGCCTGTTACCATTCGCCCTTTGTTTTATCTTCATTTCGAGACTTGCCATGACCACCGTCCGCACTCGCATCGCGCCATCGCCTACCGGGGACCCCCACGTAGGTACCGCTTACATCGCTTTGTTCAACTACTGCTTTGCCAAGCAGCACGGCGGTGAGTTCATCCTGCGGATCGAAGACACCGACCAATTGCGTTCGACCCGCGAGTCCGAACAACAGATTTTCGACGCCCTGCGCTGGTTGGGTATCGACTGGAGCGAAGGCCCGGACGTTGGCGGCCCGCACGGTCCTTACCGTCAGAGCGAGCGTGGCGACATCTATCAGAAGTACTGCCAGCAATTGGTTGAAATGGGTCATGCTTTCCCGTGCTTCTGCACCGCTGAAGAGCTGGACCAGATGCGCGCCGAGCAAATGGCTCGCGGCGAAACTCCGCGTTACGACGGCCGTGCGCTGTTGCTTTCGAAGGAAGAAGTCGCGGCCCGTCTGGCTGCTGGCGAGCCGCACGTGATCCGCATGAAAGTGCCGAGCGAAGGCGTTTGCGTCGTTCCAGACATGCTGCGTGGCGACGTCGAGATCCCGTGGGATCGCATGGACATGCAAGTGCTGATGAAGACCGACGGCCTGCCGACGTACTTCCTGGCCAACGTCGTCGATGACCACCTGATGGGCATCACCCACGTTCTGCGCGGCGAAGAGTGGCTGCCATCGGCGCCAAAACTGATTCTGCTGTACGAATACTTCGGCTGGGAGCAACCAGAGCTGTGCTACATGCCGCTGCTGCGTAACCCGGACAAGAGCAAGCTGTCCAAACGCAAGAACCCGACTTCGGTGACGTTCTACGAGCGCATGGGCTTCATGCCGGAAGCGATGCTCAACTACCTCGGTCGCATGGGCTGGTCGATGCCGGACGAGCGCGAGAAGTTCTCGCTGCAGGAAATGGTCGATAACTTCGACCTGAGCCGCGTCTCCCTCGGCGGGCCGATTTTTGATGTCGAGAAGCTGTCGTGGCTCAACGGCCAATGGCTGCGTGACCTGCCGGTGGAAGAGTTCGCTTCGCGCCTGCAAACATGGGCGTTGAACCCGGAATACATGATGAAGATCGCGCCGCACGTGCAGGGTCGGGTTGAAACCTTCAGCCAGGTTGCACCGCTGGCCGGTTTCTTCTTCGCCGGTGGCGTGAACCCGGACGCCAAGCTGTTTGAATCCAAGAAGCTGTCGGGCGATCAGGTGCGTCAGTTGATGCAGTTGATTTTGTGGAAGCTGGAAAGCCTGCGTCAGTGGGAGAAAGACAGCATCACCGCAACGATTCAAGCGGTGGTCGAATCCCTGGAACTGAAGCTGCGTGATGCCATGCCGCTGATGTTTGCCGCGATCACTGGCCAGGCCAGTTCGGTGTCGGTGCTCGATGCGATGGAAATCCTTGGCCCGGACCTGACCCGTTTCCGTCTGCGCCAGGCGATCGACCTGCTGGGCGGCGTGTCGAAGAAGGAAAACAAGGAGTGGGAAAAACTCTTGGGCAATATCGCCTGATCCACTCCGTTCCCGTGTAGCAGCTGCCGAAGGCTGCGTTGGGCTGCGCAGCGGCCCTTTGTGGCCGCTACACATTCTGTCTGAAAGGGCAGGGTGGCCGAATCGCGAGTGCTGCGCACTCGAACGCAGCCTGCGGCAGCTGCTACAGGGACGGATATGGCCTCGGATTTACGGGGTTCGGCGGTAAGTGATTGTTATGTCGGCAAAAAACTTTGAAATATTTTAAAAATAAGTTTGACAGCCTTCCGATGCGCCATTAAGATTCGCCCCGTCCTCAGCGATGAGGGGCTATAGCTCAGCTGGGAGAGCGCTTGCATGGCATGCAAGAGGTCGACGGTTCGATCCCGTCTAGCTCCACCAATTTACACTTCAAGGTCTGGCCACACCGGCCTTGAAGCGATCAACACTCAGCGTTGATCTGTTGTATAGAAGGGTTTGCGTCCCCTTCGTCTAGTGGCCTAGGACACCGCCCTTTCACGGCGGTAACAGGGGTTCGAGTCCCCTAGGGGACGCCAGTTTTACAGAAGCGATGTTGCAAGATGTCGCTCCGCCGCGAGGCGAAAAATCCGGGGCTTTAGCTCAGCTGGGAGAGCGCCTGCATGGCATGCAGGAGGTCAGCGGTTCGATCCCGCTAAGCTCCACCAATTTTACAGTTCAAGGTCTGGCCACACCGGCCTTGAATCGATCAGCTCTCAGCACTGATCAGTTGTATAGAAGGTTTTGCGTCCCCTTCGTCTAGTGGCCTAGGACACCGCCCTTTCACGGCGGTAACAGGGGTTCGAGTCCCCTAGGGGACGCCACGATTACCCGCTCTGCGGGATTTTATAAGGGTCATTCAATTATTGAATGGCCCTTTTGTTTGTCTGGCGTTTGGCCAAATCCCCTAATTCTTTCAAACTGTTCTTCAGACCAGCGGTCACATCCACGACTTGCGTAAAATTATTATGAGAATAATATTCTAGTCGTAATATTCGGAGGCAACGATGAACGATAAAAAAGCTCAAACCCGCGAACGCATCCTCAAGGCTGCCAGCGCAGCGCTGATTCAGCGCGGCCCGGCCGAACCGAGCGTGGGCGAAGTGATGGGCGCGGCCGGCCTGACCGTCGGCGGCTTCTATGCGCACTTCGAAAGCAAGGACGCGATGATGCTGGAAGCGTTCAAGCAACTGCTCGGTCATCGCCGTGGCTTGATCGCCGACATGGACGCCGAATTGACCGGCGAAGAACGTCGCGCGTTGGTTGCTGCGTTTTATCTGTCACGCAAACACCGTGATTCCTCTGAGTCAGCCTGCCCGATTCCGGCTTCTGTCGGTGAGCTTGGGCGCCTGCCGGACGCGTTTCGCGTGGCGTTGAATGAGCATGTGGAAATGATGGTCGCGCAGTTGGCGGCCAGCCCGGAAGACACCGATAAAGCCTTGGCCGACATGGCCTTGATGGTCGGTGGTTTGGCTTTGGCTCGCGCGTTGGGGCCAGGAGAATTGTCCGATCGATTGCTGCGCGCCGCCAAGTCTGCGGTGCTGTGACCTAAAAGCATTAGCCTGAGGAGTGAGAGCGATGAGCACGTTGAAGTGGGTTCGTAGCGTTAATGGCACCTTGGGCTGGTTCGCACCGAAACTGGTCGCGAGCAAAATGCGACTGGCATTCATGACGCCGCGGGAACTGCCGCCGCGTGATTGGGAATTGCCGCTGCTGGCGAAGTCCGAGCGAATCACCCTGCGCTTCGGCCTCTCGGCGCTGCGTTGGGGGCAAGGTCCCGCGGTGTTGTTGATGCACGGTTGGGAAGGCCGGCCGACGCAGTTTGCCAGCCTCATCACTGCGTTGGTCGATGCCGGTTACACCGTGGTTGCGCTGGACGGCCCGGCTCACGGTCGTTCGCCGGGCAACGAAGCGAACGTCGTGCTGTTTGCCCGAGCCATGCTTGAAGCCGCTGCCGAGTTGCCGCCGCTGCAGGCGGTCATCGGCCACTCCATGGGCGGCGCCAGTGCCATGCTCGCCGTTCAGTTGGGCTTGCGTACCGAAACCCTGGTCACTATCGCTGCCCCTGCACGGATTCTCGGTGTGTTGCGCGGTTTCGCACGCTATGTGCGGCTGCCACCGAAAGCCCGCTCGGCGTTCATTCGTCAGGTCGAAAGAGACGTCGGCATGCGCGCTGCGGCGCTGGATGTTGCGCACTATCAGCTCGACATGCCCGGCCTGATCGTTCACGCCGAAGATGACTGCTACGTTCCGGTCAAGGAATCGCAGCTGATCAACGAGGCCTGGTTCGACAGCCGTCTGTTGCGCCTGGAAGCGGGTGGTCATCAACGGGTGCTGGCTGACCCTCGGGTGATCGAAGGCGTCCTCTCGTTGCTCGCCGGTCGCAGTCTGCAATCGCGCCAATCGGCCTGAGCATCCGTTACACTGCCCCGGTGAAAATTTTCTGACCGGGAGTGGGGCATGGGCTGGGATCGGGCAACGCCATTTATCATTGATCTGGAAGTCGGCGCAGAGGACATCGATGGGCTGGGTCACGCGAACAACGCGGTGTACGTGACCTGGCTCGAGCGCTGCGCCTGGCGCCACTCCCAGCGCCTTGGCCTGGATCTGGTCGAATATCGTCGACTGGATCGGGCGATGGCGGTGGTGCGGCACGAGATCGATTACCTGGCGGCCGCCTATGAAGGCGATGAGTTGCAATTGGCGACCTGGATCGTCGATTGGGACCAGCGTCTGAAAATGACCCGACACTTCCAGTTGAAGCGCCCGAGCGACAACACCACGTTGCTGCGAGCCCAAACCACCTTCGTCTGCATCGAACTGTCGACCGGCAAGCCCAAGCGCATGCCCGCCGAGTTCATTGAAGG
Source organism: Pseudomonas sp. Irchel s3h14 (assembly GCF_900187425.1). Lineage (GTDB taxonomy): Bacteria > Pseudomonadota > Gammaproteobacteria > Pseudomonadales > Pseudomonadaceae > Aquipseudomonas. Next base: position 115,334 of record NZ_FYDJ01000005.1, on the reverse strand, counting down.
CTACGGCCCGGCGTTGCAGATGTTGGATACAACCAATATCTAAATGTGGGAGCGGGCTTGCTCGCGAAAGCGGTATGTCAGCCACATCAATGTTGGATGTGCCGCCGCCTTCGCGAGCAAGCCCGCTCCCACAGGGGAATCTGCGATGTTCTGCAGATTTTCCGCGCAATCCAGTAAACTGCCGCACGTTTTTCGTTGAGTGTGTTTTTCATGCAAATTGCTTTGGCGCCCATGGAGGGGTTGGTCGACAACATCCTGCGGGACGTGCTGACCCGTGTGGGCGGTATCGATTGGTGCGTGACCGAGTTCATTCGGATCAACGATCAACTGCTTACGCCTGCCTATTACCACAAGTTCGGCCCGGAGCTGTTGACCGGCGCCCGCACCGCATCCGGCGTGCCGCTGCGGGTACAGCTGCTCGGTTCCGATCCGGTATGCCTGGCGGAAAACGCCGCGTTGGCCTGCGAACTGGGTTCCGAGGTCATCGACCTGAATTTCGGCTGCCCGGCCAAGACCGTGAACAAGTCCCGTGGCGGTGCGGTGCTGCTCAAAGAGCCTGAACTGCTGAACCAGATCGTCGAACATGTCCGTCGTGCCGTTCCGGCGCACATTCCAGTGACTGCCAAGATGCGCCTCGGTTTTGACAGCCCGGACGGTGCGCTGGTGTGTGCCACGGCCCTGGCCGAAGGTGGCGCGGCGCACATCGTGGTTCATGCGCGGACCAAAACTGACGGCTACAAGCCGCCAGCCCATTGGGAATGGATCCCCCGGGTGCAGGATGTGGTCAAGGTTCCAGTGTTCGCCAATGGCGACATCTGGAGCGTCGAAGACTGGCGTCGTTGCCGCGAAATCAGCGGCGTCGAGGACATCATGCTCGGTCGCGGCCTGGTGTCGCGCCCGGACCTGGCACGCCAAATCGCAATGGCGCGGGCCGGTGAGGACGTCGTTGAGATGACCTGGGCCGAGCTGTTGCCGCTGATTCAGGACTTCTGGCTGCAAGCCAAGGCGCAGATGACGGCACGCCAATCGCCGGGCCGCTTGAAGCAGTGGCTGGCAATGCTGACCCGCAATTATCCCGAAGCAGTCGAGCTGTTCACCGTGTTGCGTCGTGAGACCGAACTGGATCAGGTCTCGCGTTTACTGGGTCTTCAGGTGTCCGAAGCAGCCTGAAAAAATCGGTAAATAATCTTCAAGGCCTCCGGCCTGAGCAACGGTTTGTTGAGCATCGACCTGTTGCGGGTGATTCCGGAAGGGGCGAAAGCCAAACGCATCCCGATCAACGGGACGCAAAAGCCAGCGCTGCAGCACTAAGGCAGAGCAATGAAAAGGGCGCCACTGGCGCCCTTTTTTGTGTCCGTGTCATCTCGAACTTAACGCACGTTCCGTAGCAGCTGCCGAGCAGCGCGAGGCTGCGTCCGGCTGCGAAGCAGTCGTAAAACCTGCAAGCGAGTTTTAACTGAAACACCGCGTCGTCTGAATCCACGACTGCTTCGCAGCCGGACGCAGCCTCGCGCTGCTCGGCAGCTGCTACAAGAGTTTCATGCGCTTCGGCGTTATTTGAGGAGCTTTTGGAAGTCCTCCACCGGCAGCGGCGGGCTGTGCAAATACCCCTGATAAAAATGGCAGCCCAGTCCCTGCAAGAATTCCAGCTGCTCCGGCGTCTCTACCCCTTCGGCAATCACTTTCAATTCCAGGCTGCGGGCCATGGCAACGATGGCGCGGATGATCTCGGCGTCGTTGGGGTCGGTGGTGGCGTCGCGGATAAACGATTGGTCGATTTTCAGGGTGTCGACCGGCAGGCGCTTGAGGTAGGTCAGCGAGGAATAACCGGTGCCGAAGTCGTCCATGGCAAAACTCACGCCGAGTTTTTTCAGGCTACGCATTTTGTTGATGGTGTCTTCCAGGTTCTGGATCACGATGCCTTCGGTGATTTCCAGTTTCAGCAGCGAGCAGGGCAGACCGTAGCTGGCGAGGCTGTGTTCGATGCGTTCGACAAAGTCATTCTGACGAAATTGCCGCGGGCTGATGTTGACGCACAGACTGAAGTCCAGCGGATCGACCAGGCCCTTGGCGATCAGTTGTTTGAAGGCGGCGCAAGCTTCATCGATGATCCATGTGCCGACTTCCAGAATCAGGCCGCTGTCCTCCAGTACCTTGATGAACTCGGTGGGCGATTGCGCGCCGAGGTCCGGATGGTTCCAGCGCACCAGCGCCTCGGCGCCGACGATGCGGTCGTTCCGGGCGTCCACCTGAGGCTGGTAGTGCACGCGGAACTCACCCCGGGAAAGGGCCAGGCGCAGGTCGGTTTCCATGCGCAAGCGTTCGCTCGCCGCCTTCTGCATGGTGTTGTGGTACATCTGCGCGGTGTTGCGGCCCGAATCCTTGGCCCGGTAGAGGGCGATGTCGGCGCGTTTGAGCAGGTCGGTCGGGGTCGAGCCGTGATCGGGAATCAGCGCGATACCGATGCTCGGGGTTACTTGCAGACGTTGTCCGTCGAGGAACATCGGCTCCGACAGCAGTTCACGCAAGGTGTCCGCCAGTTGCAGGACTTGCTCGCTGACGTCGTTGCGCGAGCCTTCGAGCCCGCTGAGCAGCACCACGAATTCGTCACCGCCCAAACGCGCGACAGTGTCTTCCATGCGCACGCTGGCTTCGAGGCGCGCAGTGATGATTTTCAGCACGGTATCGCCCACCGGATGACCGAGCGAATCATTGATGTGCTTGAAGTGATCAAGGTCGAGAAACATCAGGGCGCCACGCAGGTTGTGGCGCTTGAGCAGGGCAATCTGCTGACTCAGGCGATCCATCAGCAGGGCGCGGTTGGGCAGGTTGGTCAGCGGGTCGTGGTAGGCCAGGTGACGGATCTGCGCTTCGGCGTTTTTCAGCAGGCTGACGTCCCGCGCGGTCAGCAGCAGGCAGGCGGTTTCGTTGAGGGTGATCGGTTCTATCGAGACTTCGACGGTCAGCAACTCGCCGCGTTTATTGCGTCCGAGCATTTCCTGATGAAGTACCCGGCCCTTGATCTGGAGTTCGGCTAGCAGTGCCGAACGTTGTTTTTCCTCGGCCCAGATGCCGACCTGATACACCGTGCGACCGACCACTTCATCGGCGCGGTAGCCGGTCAGGCGGCAGAAGCCATCGTTAACCTCCAGATAACGCCCGGTGTCGCGCTCGGTGATGGTGATGGCGTCGGGGCTGGAGTGGAAGGCCTTGGCGAACTTCTCTTCGCTGGCCTTGAGCGCGGCTTCCGAGCGTTGCTGCTGAGTGATATCGCGCAGGGTAGTGACGATGCACGGCTGGTCGCCGACGCTGATCTGGCGGCTGGAAATCACGCAGGTCAGGGCTTGCCCGTCTTTGTGCTGAACGAGGATCGCCACGTTGTTCAGACCCTGTTCGCGGATGACCTGCTCGATGCGTCGCAGGCTTTGCGCCGAGGCGTCCCAGAGACCGATTTCGTCGGCGCCGCGGCCAATCACATCGGCGGCGCTCCAGCCGAAGGTCTGGGTGAAGCTGGAGTTGATCTCAATGAATTGGCCGGTGTCCTGACGGGTCACGCAAATTGGGTCCGGGCTGACCTGGAACAGGGTGGCGAACTTCTCTTCGGACGCTACCAGCAGCTGCTCACGCTCCACCTGATCGGTAATGTCGAGCAGGGTACCGGCCATGCGCAGCGGGACACCGTTTTCATCGCGATAGAGTCGGGCGCGGCTTTCCAGGTAGCGTGAGCTACCGTCCGGCATTTGCACGCGGTAGGTCAGTTGATAATTGCCGGCAGGACCTTCTCGCAGGCTGCGATAGGCGTCGCGCATGGTATCGCGCTCTTCGCCAGGCACGCCTTCAAAAAAATCGTCGAAGGATTCATGGAAAGGTATGGGGTCCAGTCCGTGCAACTGGGCGGCGCGTGCCGAGCCGTACAGCATGCCACTGGGAATGTGCCAGTCCCAGGTGCCGAGTTGCGCTGAGTCCAGTGCCAGGTCGAGGCGCTCCTGGCTATCTTTCAGGGCATGTTCGGCGGCTTTGCGTTCGGTGGTGTCAAGGAATGTACTCAGCAGATACGGCTGGCCCTCGAGCTCGACCTTTTGCGCGCTGAGGATGCCGTCGTGGATCTGGCCGTTGCTGGCACGAAATTGCACCTCCATGTTGATCAGTTCGCCCTTGGCTTTGGTGGCTTTGACGAGTTGCGCCCGTTGCTCCGGATACACCCAGAGGCCCAGTTCCAGGGTGGTGCGACCGATAGCGTTCTGTACTGGCCAGCCAAACAGGCTTTCGAAATACTGGTTGGCTTCGCTGATCAGGCCGTCTTCCTGGCGAGTCAGCAGCACCATGTTCGGACACAGGTGGAACAGCGTGGCGAAGCGTTTTTCCGAGCTGCTCAACGCCTGTTCGCGCTGGCGCTGGTGGGTGATTTCACGGATGACGCCAATCATGCGTGGCCGGCCGTGTTTGTCCGGCAGCAGGCTGCCGTTGATCTCCAGCCAGTGCAGGCTGCCGTCGGGCCAGCGGATTCGGTGATGCATCGCCTGTTCCAGCGGGGCGCCGGCGATCACTGCGTCGAAGGCGCGAATGGTTTTCGCCCGATCCTCTGGCGGCAGCAAGTCGAGGTATTCCAGATCCGCCGGCAGCGGTTGCCGGGGATCGAAGCCGAACAGCGCCTGGGTACCCCGTGACCAGCTGATCTGCCCACGTTCGATGTCCCAGTACCAGGCGCCCAAACGTGCACCGTTGAGGGCGGCCAGCAATTGTGGGGCGCTTTCCCAGCTCTGCTCGGACCGTTTTGGGTCCAGCGCCTGTATACGCGGCATCGGCGGAATACGGTCAACAGATTTCGGCATTGGCAAGCCTTGGCTGAGTGGGGTGTCAGGTTCAGTGACTCGAGCTCTATAGACGTAGCACAGCTTAGCCGAGAGTCCCTGGCAGATCGATTTGTGCATCCAGTAAAGCCATGAAGGCCCGTGCCGCATTCGACAGCGTCCGCTCTGTGTGCAGGATATAGCCTAGCTGGCGAGTGAGTTGTATGCCTGGTAAAGGTATTCGCGCAACCTGATCATCAAGCATGGTGCGCGGCAACACGCTCCAGGCCAGGCCGATCGAGACCATCATCTTGATGGTTTCCAGATAATTCGTGCTCATGGCGATGTTTGGCGTCAGGCCTTGAGCTTCGAACAGGCGCCGGACGATGTGGTGAGTAAAGGTGTTGCCGCCGGGGAATACCGCCGGGTGCAGGGCAATGTCCGCCAGGCTGACCGGGCCGTGGCTGATCAGCGAGTGCTCCGGGGCGACCACGAAGTCCAGCGGGTCGTCCCACACCGGCGTGGCCTTGACCAGTGCGTGGGGCTCCGGCGCCAGGGTGATGACCGCCAGTTCAGCGCGGCCATGGAGGATTTCTTCGTAGGCCACTTCCGAATCAAGGAACTGAATATCCAGCGCCACTTGCGGGTAACGTCGGGTGAACTCCCTTAATAAGGGGGGTAAGCGGTGCAGGCCGATGTGGTGACTGGTGGCCAGGGTCAGGCGACCCGTCACTTCACCGGTCAGGTTCGTCAGGGCGCGGCGAGTGTCATCCAGCACATTCAGAATCTGATAGGCCCGCGGCAGCAAGGCGCGTCCGGCCTCGGTCAGGCTGACTTCACGGCCCAGGCGATCGAACAGGCGCACCTTCAATTGCTGCTCCAGCCCGGCAATGCGCTTGCTGATGGCCGGTTGCGTCAGGTGCAGTCGTTCGCCAGCGCCGGAGAAGCTCCCAGTCTCGGCAATCGCGATAAAAGCATTGAGGTTGGCGAGGTCCATTGCAGTATTCCAGTTGGTTATCCAAAGCATGAAAAATATGAATTTGAGTTATTTAATGTAACCCCCTAGGATCGACCTCACAAGCCAAGGGGTTATTGAGTTTTTCAAAATCCACGGCATAGAAACACGCTGATGAGGACCGTCTGATGGCCGGCAAAACGCTTTACGACAAGCTTTGGGATTCCCATGAAGTGAAACGGCGCGACGATGGGTCGTCGCTGATCTATATCGACCGCCACATCATCCATGAAGTGACTTCGCCCCAAGCTTTCGAAGGCCTGCGACTGGCCGGGCGCAAGCCTTGGCGCGTCGACTCGATCATCGCCACCCCGGACCACAACGTACCGACCACTCCTGATCGCAAGGGCGGCATCGAAGCGATTACCGATCAGGTCTCGCGTCTGCAGGTTCAGACCCTCGATGACTACTGCGACGAATATGGCATCACCGAATTCAAAATGAATGACGTGCGTCAGGGCATCGTTCACGTGATCGGTCCGGAGCAGGGTGCCACCTTGCCGGGCATGACCGTGGTCTGCGGCGACTCGCACACCTCGACTCACGGCGCGTTTGGCGCATTGGCCCACGGCATCGGGACTTCCGAGGTCGAGCATGTGTTCGCCACGCAGTGCCTGGTCGCCAAGAAAATGAAAAACATGCTGGTGTCGGTCGAGGGCAAATTGCCGTTCGGCGTGACCGCCAAGGACATCGTGCTCGCCGTCATCGGCAAGATCGGCACCGCCGGCGGTAACGGCCACGCCATCGAGTTCGCCGGCAGTGCCATTCGCGATTTGTCCGTCGAAGGCCGCATGACCATCTGCAACATGTCCATTGAAGCCGGCGCTCGTGTTGGCCTGGTGGCTGCCGACGAAAAAACCGTGGCTTACGTCAAGGGCCGTCCATTTGCCCCGAAAGGCGCGGAATGGGACATGGCGGTCGAAGCCTGGAAAGACCTGGTGTCCGACGCCGATGCGGTGTTCGACACCGTGGTCGAGCTCGACGCTACTCAGATCAAACCTCAAGTCAGCTGGGGCACTTCGCCCGAGATGGTCCTGGCGGTTGATCAGAACGTGCCGGACCCGGCGAAGGAAATGGACCTGGTCAAACGCGGTTCCATCGAACGCGCCTTGAAATACATGGGTTTGAGCGCCAATCAGGCGATCACCGACATTCAACTGGACCGCGTATTCATTGGTTCCTGCACCAACTCGCGGATCGAAGACTTGCGCGCTGCGGCGGTGATCGCCAAGGGCCGTAAAGTCGCTTCGACCATCAAGCAAGCCATAGTGGTGCCGGGCTCGGGCCTGGTGAAGGCGCAAGCCGAGGCCGAAGGCCTGGACAAAATTTTCCTCGAAGCCGGTTTCGAGTGGCGTGAACCGGGTTGCTCGATGTGCCTGGCGATGAACCCGGACCGTTTGGAGTCGGGCGAGCATTGCGCCTCGACCTCCAACCGCAACTTCGAAGGGCGTCAGGGCGCCGGTGGCCGTACGCACCTGGTCAGCCCGGCCATGGCCGCGGCGGCTGCCGTCCACGGTCGTTTCATCGACGTTCGCGAACTGATCTGAGGAACCGCACATGAGAGCTTTTACCCAACACACCGGTTTGGTCGCGCCATTGGACCGTGCCAACGTCGACACCGACCAGATCATTCCGAAGCAGTTCTTGAAGTCGATCAAGCGCACCGGTTTTGGTCCGAACCTGTTCGACGAATGGCGTTACCTGGACGTGGGCTATGCCTACCAGGACAACTCCAAGCGTCCGCTGAACAAGGATTTCGTGCTCAACGCCGAGCGTTATCAAGGCGCCAGCGTGCTGCTGGCCCGCGAGAACTTCGGTTGCGGCTCCAGCCGTGAACACGCGCCATGGGCGCTGGAAGAGTACGGTTTTCGCAGCATCATCGCGCCGAGCTACGCCGACATCTTCTACAACAACAGCTTCAAGAACGGCTTGCTGCCGATCATCTTGAGCGACGCTGAGGTTGATGAGTTGTTCCTGCAGGTTGAAGCCAATCCGGGTTACGAGTTGACGGTTGATCTGCAAGCCCAGACCGTGACCCGACCTGACGGCAAGGTCTACAGCTTTGAACTTGACGAGTTCCGCAAGCATTGCCTGGTCAACGGCTTGGACGACATCGGCCTGACCTTGCAGGACCACGAAGCGATTGCGGCGTTTGAAGCCAAACACCGTGTGAGCCAGCCTTGGTTGTTCCGCGACGTTTGATTGATCCGAGATTGTTGTAGGCAGTTGCGGCCCCATCGTCGGAACGCCGCCCGGAGCAAGCTCGGCTCCCACAGGTTATGTGAGCGCCACAGATCCCGTGTAGGAGCCGAGCTTGCTCGCGATGGCGGCACCCCAGACAACAAAAATATCAGGACATTACGATGACTAGCACCGCCCACAGCCAAGTTGTACAAAAGCAATTCGGTGAGCAAGCCTCGGCCTATCTGAGCAGCGCCGTACACGCTCAAGGCACCGAATTTGCGCTGCTACAGGCTGAACTGGCAGGGCAGGGCGATGCTCGAGTGCTGGATCTGGGCTGCGGCGCCGGTCACGTGAGTTTTCACGTGGCCTCGCTGGTGAAAGAAGTGGTGGCCTACGACCTGTCGCAGCAGATGCTCGACGTGGTGGCCGGTGCCGCCGTCGATCGCGGTCTGACCAACGTGTCTACCGTGCTGGGCGCCGCCGAGCGTCTGCCATTCGCCGATGGCGAATTCGATTTCGTCTTCAGCCGTTATTCGGCGCACCATTGGAGCGATCTTGGCCTGGCCCTGCGAGAGGTTCGCCGGGTGCTGAAGCCGGGCGGCGTGGCAGCGTTCATCGACGTGTTGTCACCGGGCAGTCCGTTGTTCGACACTTACCTGCAAAGCGTCGAAGTGCTGCGCGACACCAGCCATGTGCGCGATTATTCCGCCGGCGAGTGGTTGCGTCAGGTCAGCGAAGCGGGGTTGCATACCCGTAGCACCACCCGTCAACGGCTGCGACTGGAGTACACCTCCTGGGTCGAGCGCATGCGCACACCAGAGGTGATGCGCGCGGCAATCCTCGAGTTGCAGCAATCGATGGGTAATGAAGTACGCGAATATTTTGAGATTGAGGCCGATGGTTCGTTCAGTACCGATGTGCTGGTGCTGATGGCTGAACGATAAGCGCTGAGCGATAGAATTTTTCCCGGCTAACCCGTGACCCACGGGCGCACCGACTGATGACATGAGGAAAGCATGAGCAAGCAGATTCTGATTCTCCCAGGCGACGGTATTGGCCCGGAAATCATGGCCGAAGCGGTCAAGGTGCTGGAACTGGCCAACGCCAAGTACAGCCTGGGCTTCGAGCTGAGCCATGACGTGATCGGTGGCGCTGCCATCGACAAACACGGCGTGCCGCTGGCTGACGAAACCCTGGACCGTGCACGCGCGGCCGACGCTGTACTGCTCGGCGCCGTGGGCGGCCCGAAATGGGACACCATCGAGCGTGATATCCGCCCTGAGCGCGGCCTGCTGAAGATTCGTGCGCAACTGGGCCTGTTCGGCAACCTGCGTCCAGCGATCCTGTACCCGCAACTGGCCGAGGCTTCGAGCCTGAAGCCTGAAATCGTTTCTGGCCTGGATATCCTGATCGTCCGTGAACTGACCGGCGGTATCTACTTCGGCGCACCACGCGGTACCCGCACCCTGGAAAACGGCGAGCGTCAGGCTTACGACACGCTGCCGTACAGCGAAAGCGAAATCCGCCGTATCGCCCGCGTCGGTTTCGACATGGCCATGGTGCGCGGCAAGAAGCTGTGCTCGGTGGACAAGGCCAACGTATTGGCCTCCAGTCAACTGTGGCGTGAAATCGTCGAACAAGTGGCCAAGGATTACCCTGAAGTCGAACTGAGCCACATGTACGTCGACAACGCCGCCATGCAGCTGGTGCGTGCACCGAAGCAATTCGACGTGATCGTCACTGACAACCTGTTTGGCGACATTCTTTCCGACCAAGCGTCGATGCTCACCGGGTCCATCGGCATGCTGCCGTCGGCGTCGTTGGATACCAACAACAAAGGCATGTACGAGCCGTGCCACGGTTCGGCGCCGGACATCGCTGGCAAGGGCATTGCCAACCCGTTGGCGACCATTTTGTCGGTGTCGATGATGCTGCGTTACAGCTTCAATCTGCAGGATGCGGCCGATGCGATCGAGAAGGCCGTCAGTCTGGTATTGGACCAAGGCCTGCGCACTGGCGACATCTGGTCGGCCGGTTGCACTAAAGTCGGTACGCAGGAAATGGGCGACGCAGTAGTCGCCGCGCTGCGGAATCTGTAATCTCTCGGGCCCGCTGCAACTTTCACTCTTGAAAGCAGCGGCCCACTTTTTAAAGAAGGTGTAGTTGCGATGAAACGTGTAGGTCTGATCGGTTGGCGCGGTATGGTCGGTTCCGTGCTCATGCAGCGGATGCTGGAAGAGCAGGATTTCGATCTTATTGAGCCGGTGTTTTTCACCACTTCCAATGTCGGTGGCCAAGGCCCGTCCGTGGGCAAGGACATTGCTCCGCTCAAGGACGCTTACAGCATTGATGAGCTGAAAACCCTCGACGTGATTCTGACCTGCCAGGGTGGCGACTACACCAGCGAAGTTTTCCCGAAACTGCGCGAAGCCGGCTGGCAGGGTTACTGGATCGACGCCGCTTCCAGCCTGCGCATGCAGGATGACGCGGTGATCGTTCTGGACCCGGTGAACCGCAAGGTCATCGACCAGCAGCTCGACGCGGGCACCAAGAACTACATCGGCGGCAACTGCACCGTCAGCCTGATGCTGATGGGCCTGGGCGGTCTGTTCGAAGCCGGTCTGGTCGAGTGGATGAGCGCCATGACTTATCAGGCGGCCTCCGGTGCCGGCGCGCAGAACATGCGCGAACTGATCAAGCAAATGGGCGCGACCCACGCCGCTGTCGCTGATCAACTGGCCGACCCGGCCAGCGCGATCCTCGACATCGACCGCCGTGTGGCCGAAGCCATGCGCAGCGACGCGTACCCGACCGAAAACTTTGGCGTACCGCTGGCCGGCAGCCTGATCCCGTGGATCGACAAGGAACTGCCGAACGGTCAGAGCCGTGAAGAGTGGAAAGCCCAGGCCGAGACCAACAAGATCCTCGGTCGCTTCAAGAGCCCGATCCCGGTCGATGGCATCTGCGTGCGCATCGGCGCCATGCGCTGCCACAGCCAGGCGCTGACCATCAAATTGAACAAAGACGTGCCGATCGCCGACATCGAAGGGCTGATCAGCCAGCACAACCCTTGGGTCAAACTGGTGCCGAACAGCCGCGAAGCCAGCATTCAGGAACTGAGCCCGACGAAAGTCACCGGCACCCTGAACGTACCGGTTGGCCGTCTGCGCAAGCTGAACATGGGCACGCAGTACGTCGGCGCGTTCACCGTCGGCGACCAACTGCTGTGGGGCGCGGCTGAACCGCTGCGTCGCATGCTGCGGATCCTGCTTGAGCGTTGATCGATTGAAGTAATAAAAGAACCCGTGCCTTGAAAGAGGTGCGGGTTTTTTTTGCCTACCGATCGTTCCCACGCTCTGCGTGGGAATGCATCCCGTGACGCTCCGCGTCACTGCCTCAACGGCGGACGCAGAGCGTCCATGGCGGCATTCCCACGCAGAGCGTGGGAACGATCAGTGTCGTGACGAATTGCCTAGGCATCTCTCGACCGGTAAAGTGCCGCTCCCCCCGTTTCGCCAGAGGTAGAACCATGAGCCAGTCCTTTGATATCGCCGTGATCGGCGCCACCGGTACTGTCGGCGAAACGCTCGTGCAGATTCTCGAAGAGCGCGACTTCCCTGTCGGCAATCTGCACCTGCTCGCCAGCAGTGAATCGGCCGGGCATTCGGTGCCGTTTCGCGGCAAGAACGTGCGGGTGCGGGAGGTCGATGAGTTCGACTTCAGTAAAGTCCAGCTGGTGTTCTTCGCTGCCGGCCCGGCGGTAACCCTGAGTTTCGCGTCGCGTGCCACGGCCGCCGGTTGCTCGCTCATCGACCTGTCCGGCGCGTTGCCGGCTGATCAGGCGCCCCAAGTCGTGCCTGAAGCCAATGCGCAGGTGCTGGCCAGCTTGAAAAAGCCGTTCCAGGTCAGCAGTCCAAGCCCTTCGGCCACCACACTGGCGGTAGTGCTCGCGCCGTTGCTCGGTTTGCTCGACCTGCAACGCATCAATTTGACCGCCAGCCTGGCCGTGTCTGCCCAGGGTCGCGAAGCTGTCACCGAGCTGGCACGGCAAACGGCCGAGCTGCTCAACGTGCGTCCGCTGGAGCCGACCTTCTTCGATCGGCAGATGGCCTTCAACCTGCTGGCGCAAGTGGGCAAGCCTGATGATCAGGGTCACACGCTGCTGGAAAAACGCCTGGTACGCGAGCTGCGTCAGGTTATGGCGCTGCCTTTATTAAAGATTTCCGTCACTTGCATTCAAGCCCCGGTGTTTTTTGGCGATAGCTTTAACGTGACCTTGCAGTCATCGAGCGACATCGACCTGGTAAAAGTCAACGCCGCCCTGGAAGACGCGCCCGGTATAGAGCTGGTGGAAGCCGGCGATTACCCGACACCGGTAGGCGATGCAGTAGGGCAGGACGTGGTCTACGTTGGTCGGGTTCGCAGCGGGATCGACGACCTGTCGGAACTTAATTTGTGGCTGACGTCAGATAACGTACGCAAAGGCGCAGCGCTCAATGCTGTGCAGGTGGCTGAATTGTTGATAAAAGACCTGCTGTAAAAGATACTTGGCAACAATTTGTCGAATGAATCCAGCCGGGCGCTATGCTTGGCCGGACCGCTGAAGGCGGGCTCCCTCCGGGGCTTTGCGTGGCATGAATGAAATGATCGCGCGCGACGACTCTTCGCCGCCGCGCGCAATGCCTTACGGCAGCGACTATCAACACCTTCTCGCTGGCCGAGGAATGTTCAAACAAAGGATGAGGCTATGGTTCAAGTTCGCAAACTGGTGTTAGCAATAGCGGCCGCCTCGGCGCTGTCCTCCGGTATGGCGCATGCCCTCGGGCTCGGGGAATTGACCCTGAAGTCGACGCTGAACCAGCCCCTGGTGGCAGAAATCGAGTTGCTCGACGTCAAGGATCTCACCGCTGCCGAAGTGGTGCCGAGCCTGGCTTCGCCCGAAGATTTCGCCAAGGCCGGTGTCGACCGCCAGGCGTTTCTCAATGACCTGGCCTTTACCCCGGTGCTCAACGCCAGCGGTAAAAGCATCCTGCGTGTGACATCCAGCAAACCCCTCTCCGAACCGATGGTGAAATTCCTGGTTCAGGTGATGTGGCCCAACGGTCGCCTGTTGCGCGATTACAGCGTGCTGCTCGATCCGTCCAAATTCTCGCCGCAAACCGCTGATGCGGCTGCGCAGCCTGCACCGACGCAAACCATCACCGCACCGGTGACCGGTGGCACCAAACCAACCCAATACACCACTGCGCCGCGCGATACCCTGTGGGAAATCGCTGCGAAGACGCGCACTGGCGGCTCGGTCCAGCAAACCATGCTGGCCATCCAGGCGTTGAATCCGGATGCCTTTATCGACGGCAACATCAACCGGTTGAAAGCCGGTCAGGTGCTGCGTCTGCCGGATCAGGCACAGAGCACCAGCCTGCCGCAACCGAAAGCCATTGCTGAAGTCTCCGCGCAGAACACCGCGTGGCGTCAGGGGCGTCGTTACGTGGCGAAGCCTGGGACCGGACAGCAGCAGCTCGATGCCACCAAACGCGCTCGCGGCGAAGGCCCTTCGTCGCAAACGGCGACAGACAAGCTGAGCCTGGTCTCTGCCGAGTCCGGCAAGGCCGGTGGCAAAGGCGCCGCGGGTGATGCCAAGAATTTGAGCAACAAGCTGGCCGTGACCCAGGAAAGCCTCGACACGACCCGTCGTGACAATGCCGAACTGAAAAGTCGCATGACCGATCTGCAAAGTCAGCTGGACAAGCTGCAACGCCTGATCGAGCTGAAGAACAATCAACTGGCCAAGTTGCAGGCTGAAGGCGCGGCGGGTGCGCCGGCACCAGGTGCGACCGCTCCGGCAATGTCAGCTGAACTAGCGGCCAATCCTGCGGCAACAGCGCCTGCGGACGCGGCTCCGACTGCACCTGAGGCTGCTGCGCCTGAGGCCACTCCGGCTCCGGCCGAGAAGCCAGTCGAGCCAGCGCCGGCAGCGTCCGACGATCAGCAATTCAAAGAACTGCTGACCAATCCGTGGCTACTGGGTCTGGCAGGTGGCGGTGCCGTGGTGGCGCTGTTCCTGCTGCTGTTGCTGGCGCGTCGCCGCAAAGCCCAGCAAGAAGCCGAGAAGCATTTGCGCATGGCCCGTGACTTGGCCGAGGAGCAGGCGTTCTCCGCTGAACTCGACCTGCCAAAAGGCATCTTCGAAGACCTGGACGTGGCGCCGCCGAGCGTGAAGCTCGCTACCGCGCCAACCCCAACCCCAACACCACCGCCTGCACCAGCCCCAGCCCCGGTTATTGCTCCGGTTGTGGTAACGCCGCCGATCGCTGCGCCATTGGTTTCGCCTGCTGGCGAGCGGGATGGCGACGTACTGAACAAGGCACAGTCGCACATCGCTGCCGGTCGTCTGAATCAGGCGGCTGCCTTGCTGGAAGACGGGATCAAGCAAGAGCCGCAACGCAGTGACCTGCGCCTCAAGCTGATGGAAGTTTACGGTCAGCAAGGCGACCGTGATGCATTCGTTGCCCAGGAACGCCAATTGGTGGCCAACGGTGACAACTTTGCTCAGGTCGAAAAACTCAAGAGCCGCTTCCCGGCCATGGCCATTGCGGCAGCCGGTGGTATCGCAGCCGCTGCGATCGCTGCCGAACTGGACGCGCAATACGTCAAGGATTTGCTGCTGGACGAGCCTGAAGCGCCGGCACCGGCAGTGCCCGATGACTTCGAAAGTGCCTTCGATTTGAGCCTGGATGATCTGGAATCTGCCACTCCGGCGGTAGTTGAGCCAGAACCAGAACCAGAATCCGATGACCTCGACAGTGCCTTCGATTTGAGCCTGGATGATCTGGAAGCTGCCTCTCCGGCGGTGGTTGCACCAGAACCAGAGGCAGAGTCCGATGACCTCGACAGTGCCTTCGATTTGAGTCTGGATGATCTGGAAACTGCCTCTCCGGCGGTGGTTGCACCAGAACCAGAACCAGAACCAGAACCAGAAGCAGAGCCAGTGTCTGCGGCTGAGCTGGACGAGTTCCCGCTGGACGACGACCTGAGCTTCGAGTCGGTGTTGCAGCAGCAGACCGACATCAAGGAAAACCTCGATGATCTGTCGGCCTTCGACCTGGATATGGATCTCGGTGGGGGTGCCTCGCCGGCGACCCTGGCCGAAGACGACTTCCTGTTGAGCCTGGATGACGGCGTCAAGGACCTGGATTTACCTGCCGCTGAAGCGCCGGCTGTTCCCGAAGTTGCGCTGGACGATCTGGAGCTGCCAGCCGATTTCGACCTGTCGCTGGCTGACGAAATGGACGCGCCAGACGCGCCGGACGCGTTTGCAGCCGAACTGGAAGACGTCAACGCGGAGCTGGATCGTCTGTCCCAGAGTCTTGGCGAGCCGAGCTTCACGGCGGAAGACGCCATGGCATCCGCAGCTGACGAGCCGGAATTCGATTTCCTTTCCGGCACTGACGAAGTCGCGACCAAACTCGATCTGGCCCAGGCCTACATCGACATGGGTGACGCCGACGGCGCCCGGGACATCCTCAATGAGGTGGTGACCGAGGGTGATGCAGGTCAGAAGAGCGAAGCCAAGGAAATGCTTTCGCGTCTGGCTTGATTTATCGGTAAGGCGTAAACAAAACGGCAGCCCATTGAGGCTGCCGTTTTTGTTTTCGCCGACGACAGATCGTTCCCACGCTCCTGCGTGGGAATGCATCCCGTGACGCTCTGCGTCACATTCAGAAGAGGAACGCAGAGCGTCCCTGGCGGCATTCCCACGCAGAGCGTGGGAACGATCAACCGCTGTTGCACTGGCATCCCCGTCCGGCGGCCTTATAATGCCCGCCTTTGCGTACATCAGCAGGCTGTCACTCCTTGGCAAATATAGATAATCCGGCCGCCGAAATGGTGGCCGACGGCTTTTTCCGGATCGCGTTGGGCGTTGAATACAAAGGCTCGCGCTATCGCGGCTGGCAGCGCCAGGCCTCTGGCGTGCTCACGGTGCAGGAAACCCTCGAAAAGGCTTTGTCCAAAGTCGCCGACTCACCGGTGTCGCTGCTCTGCGCCGGGCGTACGGATGCCGGTGTGCACGCGTGCGGTCAGGTGGTGCATTTCGATACTCAGGTCGAGCGTTCGATGAAAGCCTGGGTCATGGGCGCCAATATCAATTTGCCTCACGACGTCAGTGTCAGCTGGGCCAAGGTCATGCCGGCGCATTTTCATGCTCGGTTCAAGGCGATTGCCCGGCGCTATCGCTACGTGATCTACAACGATCAGATCCGCCCGGCGCACCTGAACGAAGAAATCACCTGGAACCACCGTCCGCTGGACGTCGAGCGCATGGCCGAGGCGGCGCAGTACCTGGTCGGCACTCACGATTTCAGCGCTTTCCGTGCTGGTCAGTGTCAGGCCAAGTCGCCGATCAAGGAGCTGCATCACCTGCGCGTCACGCGCCACGGCAAGATGATCGTGCTGGACATCCGCGCCAGCGCCTTCCTGCACCACATGGTGCGCAACATTGCTGGCGTGCTGATGACCATCGGTGCCGGCGAGCGCCCGGTGGAGTGGATGAAAGAAGTGCTGGAGAGCCGCATTCGCCGGTCCGGCGGGGTGACGGCGCATCCGTATGGCCTGTACCTGGTGCAGGTCGAGTACCGCGACGAGTTCGAATTGCCCGAGCGTTACATCGGGCCGCACTTCCTGACCGGCTTCTCGGAACTTGACGGCTGACGCCCTCGAACGCTTTTGTTACCATCCGGGACTTTCTCGGATTTACCTTGGGGTTCTATCGACATGTCGGCCGTTCGCAGCAAGATTTGTGGGATTACCCGCATAGAAGATGCGTTGGCAGCGGTCGAGGCCGGGGCTGATGCGATCGGATTTGTGTTCTACGCCAAAAGCCCTCGGGCCGTGACGTTTCAGCAGGCGCGCTCGATCATCAAGGCGTTGCCGCCGTTCGTGACCACCGTAGGGTTGTTCGTCAACGCCAGCCGCTGCGAGTTGGGGGAAATTCTCGACGCCGTGCCGCTGGACCTGTTGCAGTTCCATGGCGACGAAACCGCGGCCGACTGCGAAGAGTGGAATCGTCCGTACATCAAGGCGTTGCGGGTCAAGGCCGGTGACGATATCGCGGCTGCGTGCGATGCGTTTCCAAGTGCCAGCGGTATCCTGCTCGACGCCTACGTTGAAGGCGTACCCGGCGGAACCGGTGAAGCGTTTGACTGGTCTCTGATACCGCAAGGCTTGAGCAAACCGATCATCCTGGCGGGTGGCTTGACGCCGGACAACGTCGCCGAGGCGATTGCAAGGGTTCGGCCTTACGCGGTGGACGTCAGCGGTGGGGTAGAGGCGAGCAAGGGCATCAAGGATCACGCAAAGATTCAGGCATTCATTAAAGCAGTACGCGGTAGCGCGTAGCTGATGTGACGGCTGGCACACTGCCGCCGTCCCAAAATGCACTGCGCTGCACAAAGCAGGTACGGCTGAGGATTGATGGGTTGTACGCAGGTCACGCTTCACTGACCCGGCCATTCATCGATCATCGCCACACACATGAATTTAGCTCAAGGGCATACGCGGGGCTGCGAACCAGAGCGTTCGGGCCGCCGGTACTGGAGAAAGAAAGCATGAGCAACTGGTTAGTAGACAAACTGATCCCTTCGATCATGCGTTCCGAGGTCAAGAAGAGCTCGGTGCCTGAAGGTCTGTGGCACAAATGCCCGTCTTGCGAGGCTGTGCTGTATCGTCCGGAGCTGGAAAAGACCCTGGACGTTTGCCCCAAGTGCAACCACCACATGCGTATCGGCGCACGCGCCCGTATCGACATCTTCCTCGACGCTGAAGGCCGTGCCGAACTGGGCGCGGACCTGGAGCCGGTTGACCGTCTGAAGTTCCGCGACGGCAAGAAGTACAAGGATCGCCTGACCGCTGCGCAGAAGCAGACCGGCGAAAAAGACGCACTGATTTCCATGAGCGGTTCCCTGCTGGGCATGCCGGTAGTGGTTTCGGCCTTCGAATTCTCCTTCATGGGTGGTTCGATGGGCGCCATCGTTGGTGAGCGTTTTGTTCGCGCAGCCAACTACGCGCTGGAAAACAAATGCCCGATGATCTGCTTCGCCGCTTCCGGCGGTGCGCGGATGCAGGAAGCCCTGATCTCCCTGATGCAAATGGCCAAGACCTCTGCGGTGCTGGCGCGTCTGCGTGAAGAAGGTATTCCGTTCATCTCCGTGCTGACCGACCCGGTCTACGGTGGTGTTTCCGCCAGTCTGGCGATGCTTGGCGACGTGATTGTCGGTGAGCCGAAAGCCCTGATCGGCTTCGCTGGTCCGCGCGTCATTGAACAAACCGTGCGTGAAAAACTGCCGGAAGGCTTCCAGCGCAGCGAATTTCTGCTGGAACACGGTGCGATCGACATGATCATTCACCGTCAGGAACTGCGTCCGCGTCTGGGCAATCTGCTGGCACAAATGATGGGCCTGCCGACGCCGAAATTCGTCGCCGCGCCAATCGAGCCAATCGTTGTTCCACCGGTACCCGCCAACATATGATCGAACGTACCCTTGGCGAGTGGCTCGCCTACCTTGAGCAGTTGCACCCTTCGGCCATCGACATGGGGCTGGAGCGCTCGCAACAGGTAGCGTCCCGCATGGGACTGGGCAAACCGGCGCCTCGGGTGATCACGGTCACCGGCACCAACGGCAAAGGTTCTACCTGTGCATTCGTGGCTTCATTGCTGCGGGCGCAGGGCCTGAGCGTCGGTGTCTACAATTCTCCGCACCTGCTGCGTTACAACGAGCGGGTGCAGGTCAATGGCGTCGAAGCCACTGACGCCGAGCTGTGCGAAGCCTTTGCAGCGGTCGAGGCAGGCCGTGGCGATACTTCCCTGACGTACTTCGAAATGGGTACCCTCGCGGCGTTCTGGCTGTTTCAACACGCCAGCCTGGATGCGGTGGTGCTGGAAGTCGGGCTGGGCGGGCGTCTGGACACGGTCAACGTGGTCGATGCCGATATGGCACTGGTCACCAGTATCGGCGTCGATCACGCGGATTATCTGGGTGATACCCGTGAATCCGTAGCGTTTGAAAAGGCCGGCATCTTCCGTCAGGGCGCGCCTGCGCTGTGTGGTGACCTGAATCCTCCACAACCTCTGCTGGATAAAGCGCGCGAGCTTAATTGCCCGTTTTTCCTGCGTGGGCGCGATTTTGACCTCGGTATCACCGATCACAACTGGCAATGGCGCGGTCTTGACGCTCAAGGGCGTGTGGTCGAGCTGCACGATTTGCCGTTGCTTGATCTGCCGATGGAAAACGCCGCGCTGGCGTTGCAGGCTTACCTGTTGCTCGGGTTGCCTTGGGTGGATGCACAAATTATTGCTGCGCTGAAAGCCACTCGGGTGGTCGGTCGCCTCGATCGCCGTCAGTTTGACTGGCAGGGCAAGCGCCTGAACCTGTTGCTGGATGTGGGTCATAACCCCCATGCGGCAGAGTATCTGGCTCGCCGTCTGGCCAGCCGTCCACCGGCCGGCAAGCGTCTGGCGGTGTTCGGACTGTTGGCGGACAAGGATCTGGACGGTGTTGTCGGTGAATTGAATGCTAGTGTCCAGCAATGGGCTGTCGCGCCGCTGGATTCACCGCGAGCGCGCCCGGTTGCCGATTTGCACGCAGCATTGCAGAACCTTGGCGCCTCGGTAACATCCTATGACAGCGTGGCCGCCGCCCTGGATGGGCAGTGCGCGCTGGCGACGAACGACGACGAGATTCTGTTGTTCGGATCATTTTATTGTGTCGCCGAGGCCCTCGAATGGCTGGCCCGGCGCTCCACGGAGGAAGCGGCAAATGGCATTGCTGGATAAGGCATACAAACAGCGCATGGTTGGCGCCCTGGTTCTGGTGGCGCTGGCGGTGATTTTCCTGCCGATGCTGTTTTCCCGTCAGGATGAACAGCGTCAAGTGACGGTTGAAGCCCCGGCTGCGCCGCAAGCGCCTGCGGTGCCGCAAGTTCAGGTTGAATCGGTGGCAGTACCTGAGCCGCAAGCGCTGCCTCAGGAGCCCGTGCCGAGTGATGATGAAATCGCTCAGCAAGAGGCACCGTCGACAGCGATTGCCCCAAGTGTCCCGGTGGCGCCTGCGCCTGCCGCCAAACCGGTCGCTCCGGCTCCTGTTCCGGTCGTCAAGCCTGCGACAGCACCTAGCCAGCCCATCTCGGCTGCACCGGGCAAGCCGGACACGACTCAAAGCCGCGTCGATGCCAATGGCCTGTCGGTCAGTTGGTCGGTGCAACTGGCCAGCCTGTCGAGCCGTGCAAGTGCAGAAAGCTTGCAGAAATCCCTGCGCAGCCAAGGCTACAACGCCTACATTCGTACTGCCGATGGCAAGAATCGGGTGTTTGTCGGACCGCTGATCGAGCGGGCAGAAGCCGATCGTCTGCGTGACTTGTTGAGTCGCCAGCAGAACCTCAAGGGTTTTGTGGTGCGTTTCCAGCCTGAGCGTGGCTAACGAATCGTCAATCTGCTCTATGTAGCAGCTGCCGAGCCCGCGAGGCTGCGTCCGGCTGCGAAGCAGCCGTAAACCCTGTTTGCACGGTGTGCCGGATAGACCGAATTGCCTGATTTTGCGGCTGCTGCGCAGCCGGACGCAGGCTTCGCCAGCTGCTACAGGGGCGAGTGCAGTTTCGATAAGGGCTAAAACTATCGCTCCGATTTGAAATGCGCTGACAATCGCAGCTTACCGATAGCCATGCGCTCTGCTAAAATGCGCCGCCTTATCCGTCTGTAGGCTGCACTGTGCCATTTACCTGGGTTGATTGGGCGATCGTTGCAATCGTCGCCATCTCCGCATTGATCAGTCTGAGCCGCGGCTTCGTCAAAGAAGCACTGTCGCTGGTGACCTGGATCATCGCAGGAGTCGTCGCCTGGATGTTCGGTGGTTCATTGTCCGAGTACCTCGCCGGATACATCCAAACGCCGTCGGCCCGTGTGATCACGGGCTGTGCCATCATGTTTGTCGCCACGTTAATCGTAGGCGCAATGATCAATTATCTTATCGGCGAATTGGTTCGCGTCACCGGGCTGTCCGGGACCGATCGATTCCTCGGCATGGCCTTCGGCGCCGCGCGTGGCGTGTTGCTGGTGGTCGTGGCGGTCGGGCTGTTGAGCCTGGGGCCGGTACAGCAGGACGGGTGGTGGAAAGAATCACAGCTCGTGCCAAAATTTCTATTGGTCGCAGACTGGTCCAAAAACCTGATTCTTGGGTGGAGCAGTCAGTGGCTTGCCAGCGGTATCAGCGTACCCGCTGAGATACCGTTCAAGGAGCACCTCTTGCCGATGGCCAAAACGCCTCAGTGAGTTGTGTTCAGTTCAGATCCATTAAGTAGGGGTTGCGTCGCATGTGTGGCATCGTCGGTATCGTCGGTAAGTCGAACGTCAATCAGGCGCTGTATGACGCGCTAACCGTCCTCCAGCACCGCGGCCAGGACGCTGCCGGTATCGTGACCAGCCATGATGGCCGGTTATTCCTGCGCAAGGACAATGGCCTGGTACGTGACGTGTTTCATCAACGTCACATGCAGCGCCTGGTCGGTCATATGGGTATTGGCCATGTGCGTTACCCGACCGCGGGCAGTTCGACTTCGGCCGAAGCCCAACCGTTTTACGTCAACTCGCCTTACGGCATCACCCTGGCGCACAACGGTAACCTGACCAACGTTGAACAGCTGGCCAAGGAGATTTACGAATCTGACCTGCGCCACGTCAACACCAACTCCGATTCGGAAGTGCTGCTCAACGTGTTCGCTCACGAACTGGCCCAGCGCGGCAAGTTGCAGCCAACTGAAGAAGACGTGTTTGCGGCCGTTACTGACGTGCACAACCGTTGCGTCGGTGGTTACGCGGTCGTGGCGATGGTGACCGGTTACGGCATCGTCGGTTTCCGCGACCCGCACGGCATCCGCCCGATTGTCTTCGGTCAGCGTCACACCGACGAAGGCGTCGAGTACATGATCGCCTCCGAAAGCGTTTCCCTGGACGTGCTCGGTTTCACCCTGATTCGCGATCTGGCGCCGGGCGAAGCGGTCTACATCACTGAAGACGGCAAGCTGCACACCCGTCAGTGCGCGACCAACCCGTCCCTGACCCCGTGCATCTTCGAACACGTCTATCTGGCGCGCCCGGACTCGATCATCGACGGCGTGTCGGTCTATAAGGCACGTCTGCGCATGGGCGAGAAACTCGCCGAGAAGATTCTGCGCGAGCGTCCGGATCACGACATCGACGTGGTCATCCCGATTCCGGACACCAGCCGCACCGCGGCCCTGGAGCTGGCGAACCACTTGGGCGTCAAGTTCCGCGAAGGTTTCGTGAAGAACCGCTACATCGGCCGGACCTTCATCATGCCGGGCCAGGCTGCACGGAAAAAATCCGTACGCCAGAAGCTCAACGCCATCGAGCTGGAATTCCGCGGCAAAAACGTGATGCTGGTGGACGACTCCATCGTTCGCGGCACCACCTGCAAGCAGATCATCCAGATGGCCCGCGAAGCCGGCGCCAAAAACGTCTACTTCTGCTCCGCGGCACCCGCCGTTCGCTACCCGAACGTCTACGGCATCGACATGCCGAGCGCTCACGAGTTGATCGCGCACAATCGTTCGACCCAGGACGTGGCGGATCTGATCGGCGCTGACTGGTTAATCTATCAGGACTTGCCTGACTTGATCGAAGCGGTCGGTGGCGGCAAGATCAAGATCGAGAAGTTCGATTGCGCGGTGTTCGACGGCCAGTACGTCACCGGCGACGTCGACGAGGCTTACCTGAACAAGATCGAGCAGGCACGTAACGATGCCTCCAAGGTCAAGACGCAGGCAGTCAGTGCGATCATTGATCTGTATAACAACTGAGTAAACGAACGGCCTGTAGGAGCGAGGCTTGCCCGCGAAGCTTTTGGCGTTCCCAAAGGCCCCTTCGCGGGCAAGCCATGCTCCTACAGGCCGGTTTTGTATCCATTACCGAGTAGGGCAAGGAGTGACAGCATGAGTCAGGATTGGGATGCCGGTCGGCTGGACAGCGACCTCGAAGGCGTAGCGTTCGACACCCTGGCCGTACGCGCCGGTCAGCACCGCACGCCGGAAGGCGAACACGGTGATCCGATGTTCTTCACTTCCAGCTACGTATTCCGTACCGCTGCCGATGCGGCGGCACGCTTTGCCGGTGAAGTGCCGGGCAACGTTTACTCGCGCTACACCAACCCGACTGTGCGCGCATTCGAAGAGCGCATTGCCGCGCTGGAAAGCGCCGAGCAAGCCGTGGCCACGGCGACCGGCATGGCCGCGATCATGGCGGTGGTGATGAGTCTGTGCAGTGCCGGCGATCACGTACTGGTGTCGCGCAGTGTGTTCGGTTCGACCATCAGCCTGTTCGAGAAGTACTTCAAGCGCTTTGGTATTGAAGTGGATTACGTGCCTCTGGCGGACTTGTCCGGCTGGGATGCGGCAATCAAGGCCAATACCAAACTGCTCTTCGTCGAATCGCCATCCAACCCGCTGGCTGAGCTGGTGGACATCGCCGAGCTGTCGAAAATCGCTCATGCCAAAGGCGCGATGCTGGTGGTCGACAACTGCTTCTGCACCCCAGCGTTGCAGCAGCCGCTGAAGATGGGCGCGGACATCGTCGTGCACTCGGCGACCAAGTTCATCGACGGCCAGGGCCGTTGCATGGGCGGTGTTGTGGCCGGTCGCAGCGAACAGATGAAAGAAGTCGTCGGTTTCCTGCGAACTGCCGGGCCGACCCTGAGCCCGTTCAATGCCTGGATCTTCCTCAAGGGCCTGGAAACGCTGAGCCTGCGCATGAAGGCGCACTGCGCCAATGCCCAGCAACTGGCCGAATGGCTGGAGCAGCAGGAAGGCATCGAGAAAGTCCATTACGCCGGTCTCAAAAGCCATCCGCAGCACGAGTTGGCCCTGCGTCAGCAGAAAGGCTTTGGTGCGGTCGTGAGTTTCGAGGTCAAGGGCGGCAAAGAGGGCGCCTGGCGCTTTATCGATGCGACCCGGCTGATTTCCATCACCGCCAACCTCGGTGACAGCAAAACCACCATTACGCACCCAAGCACCACTTCTCACGGCCGTTTGGCGCCGCAAGAGCGTGAAGCAGCGGGCATTCGTGACAGCCTGATCCGCATCGCGGTCGGTCTGGAAGACGTGGCAGACCTGCAAGCCGATCTGGCGCGCGGGTTGGCTGCCTTGTGATCGAGTTGTCCACGCCAAGCACTGGCACCAATGGCCGGGTTGCACTGGTCACGGGTGCTGCGCGGGGCATTGGTCTGGGGATCTCGGCCTGGCTGATCAGCGAAGGCTGGCAGGTGGTGCTGACTGATCTTGATCGAGTACGCGGTTCGAAAGTGGCAAAGGTGCTCGGTGACAACGCCTGGTTCATCGCCATGGACGTCTCGAACGAAGGCCAGGTGGCGTTGGGCGTCGCCGAGGTGCTGGGACAGTTCGGGCGTCTGGATGCGCTGGTGTGCAACGCGGCGATTGCCGATCCGCACAACATCACCCTTGAAAGTCTTGATCTGGCGTACTGGAATCGGGTGCTGGCAGTGAATCTCAGTGGGCCGATGCTGTTGGCCAAGCACTGTGCGCCGTACCTGCGCGCTCACAGCGGCGCAATCGTCAACCTGGCCTCGACCCGCGCCGGGCAGTCGGAGCCCGACACCGAGGCTTATGCGGCGAGCAAGGGCGGCCTGTTGGCCCTGACTCATGCCTTGGCCATCAGCCTCGGGCCGGAAATCCGCGTCAATGCGGTCAGCCCCGGCTGGATCGATGCGCGGGATCCCTCCGCACGTCGTGCCGAACCGCTGACCGATGCCGATCATGCCCAGCATCCGGCGGGCAGGGTAGGGACGGTCGAGGACGTGGCGGCGATGGTCGCCTGGCTGTTGTCGAAGAACGCCGGTTTTGTCACGGGCCAGGAGTTCGTGGTCGATGGCGGCATGACCAAGAAGATGATTTACAGCGAGTAATTCGAGCAGGAGCCGCGACAGCGGCGGCTTGAGGTTGCAGGCGGCCGTGGGCAGCGCTGCGGGAAATGACATGATTTTGTCTTTTTCAGAAAAACTTCAAGCGGGGTATTGACTTAGCTTCGGTACCTGCGTAAATTTCGCGGCCTCGGAGATGCAAACGGGTGATTAGCTCAGCTGGGAGAGCGTCTGCCTTACAAGCAGAATGTCGGCGGTTCGATCCCGTCATCACCCACCACTTCCGAGAGTCTTGCGAAAGCAAGATGGAAGCTTTTAAAAGCCTCCACCGACGCGCAGCGGTAGTTCAGTCGGTTAGAATACCGGCCTGTCACGCCGGGGGTCGCGGGTTCGAGTCCCGTCCGCTGCGCCATATTTTCCGAGTCAGGTTTATTCTGGTTCGAGATTGAAAGCCTCGAAGCTTTCAGTCAGACGAGTTACTTGGACGCAAGTCCAAAGCGATACGCAGCGGTAGTTCAGTCGGTTAGAATACCGGCCTGTCACGCCGGGGGTCGCGGGTTCGAGTCCCGTCCGCTGCGCCATATCTGCCTCAAGGCCCACTGAACGCCTTGGAGCTACGAAGAAAGCTGCTGGTAAAGCCAGTGTCCACTTCGAGTCGATAGCAAAGACCCTGGTCGAAAGACCGGGGTTTTTTGTGCCTGCGATTTGGCTTTTCTCTCCTACTCCCCGCAACCATGGGTATTCGCATCTGCTAGCCAAATGCGGCCGTGTGTCGAATTGTTACTCCTCTCGACGATTTCCCTCAATAACGCTCAGCCCTGATCAACCGGTGGCTGCGTGGCAGAAACACCTGTCTTTCATTCGCGTATTCAAATTTTTCCTGGGGGCGAAACGCATTAAGCGCTTGGTTTGAAGTATCAACACTAATTAGAATGAGTCGCATTTAAAATATTTCTTCGCGCAGGGTTCCTTTAGATGAGTGATGCAGCGATGCCGGCGGCGCAAACCTTCCACGACCTGTACCGCGACCATCGTGGCTGGCTCGAAAGCTGGTTGAGGCGACGCATGAGCAATGGCCATGATGCGGCGGACTTGAGCCAGGATACGTTCGTGCGTTTACTCGCCAGCTCCCAGCACATCGCTGACCTGCAAGAACCCCGCGCCTATCTGGCGACAGTCGGCAAGCGGCTGCTGACCAACTTCTATAAGCGCCGCAGCCTGGAGCAGGCCTACCTCAGTGCGCTGGCGCTGCTGCCTGAGGACTGTGTGCCGTCGCCCGAGCAACGTTGGTTGCTGCTGGAAACCCTGCAAGCCCTGGACGAATTGCTCGATGGATTGCCGACCGCAGTGCGACGGGCGTTTCTCTGGAGCCAGTTGGAGGGTTTGGGTTATCACGAGATTGCTGAACGCCTGCAAGTCTCGGAGCGCACGATCAAGCGCTACATGGCGCAAGCCTATGAGCATTGCCTGCTGGTGGAACTGTGATCGGTTCGGCCCCTTCGGCAGAAGCCCGGCAAGTCGTGCGGGCTGCCGCTCAATGGCTGGCACTCATGGAATCAGGCGCCGCCAATGAGCGCGATCATGCCAATCTGCAGCACTGGCGCGACAGCCATCCCAGTCACGAACAGGCCTGGCAGAAAGCCCAACTCTTGCGCCAACGCTTTGCCGACCTGCCGTCGGCACTGGCCATGGCCAGCCTGGATCGGCCGCAGACGAGTCGGCGTACGGTACTCAAGCGCGCCGTGGGGGCGGTGGCACTGGTTCCAACTGCCTGGCTGATCAGCCGGCAGCTACCTCTGGACGTCTGGCGCGCTGACCTGAGAACCGCGACCGGGGAGGGCAAAAAAGTCCAGTTGGCCGATGGCAGCTCGCTGCAATTGAATACCGCAAGTGCCGTCGATATCGACCTGAAGAATCGCCGGCTGACACTCGTGGAAGGCGAAATAGCGCTGAATGTGCCCGGGACTTCGCCGCTGACGATCCAGACGCACTTCGGGCAAGTGGTCGTCAGTCAGAGCGAAGTGTGCGTTCGCCAGGGGCAGACGGGTTGCAAGGTGTCAGTGCTTAAAGGCGCGGTGCAGTTGCAGCCTTTGCGCGGGCTGGTCTTTTCATTGCGCGCAGGCCAGCAAGTCAGCCTTCAGGCGATGGGGGCCGGACGCGTCGAACCTTTCGATGTGCTTGCCCCAGGCTGGCGCGACGGCGTGTTGATGGCACAGAACCAGCCCCTGGGCGATTTTCTGCGCGAACTCAGCACCTATCGTCCGGGATTGTTGCGCTGGGAACCGGAACTCGAATCACTGCGCGTCACGGGCAGTTTCCGTCTGGAAGACACCGATCGCATCCTGACGTTGCTGGCGGCCAGCTTGCCGCTGGAGGTGCATAGGCGAACCCGTTACTGGGTTACGTTGCTGCCGCGCAAAAATAGTGTTTGAGGTGTGTCCCCTTTTTTCGCGTCGCTTGTCATTCAAGGCAAGTGAAACGAAATCAGAGAGATTCTCAATGCCCGTAGTGATGCCCTGCAGTACGCGTCTGGGTTCTTCCAGGCTGCGCCCGTTGTTGCACTTGAGTCTGATGTTGAGTCTGAGTGCCTGTCCGTTGTTCATCACTGCTGGTTGGGCCGAAGACGCGCCTCGACGAAGTTACCAGGTGCCGGCAGGAAGCCTCAGCGCAGCGCTGACCCGTTTTGCCGGGCTGGCCGGGGTCAACCTGTCAGTGGACCCGGCACTGGTGGGCAGTCGCACCAGCCCTGGACTTTCCGGCGAATACGCGGTCGAGGAGGGCTTTGCCCGACTGTTGCAGGGTTCCGGTCTGCAACTGCAGCCGGTGGGCGAAGAGGCGTACATCCTGACGCCGGCGCCAGAAGGCAGCAGCCTGCAACTGGGCGCCACCTCGATTGTCGGTGCCACTGACTCGGAGCACGGTGATCCGTATGTCGGCGGCCAGGTCGCGCGTCGCGGGTCGCAAGGCTTGCTGGGCTCGAAAGACTTTATGGAAACGCCATTCAGCATGACCACCTACACCAGTGAGGTGGTCAAAAACCAGCAGGCGCGTACCTTGGGCGACCTGATCGCCAACGATCCTTCGGTTCGCGCCACCAACCCGGCGGGTGGGCGCTATGAGCAGTTCACCATTCGAGGGTTGAGCCTGTTCAACAGTGATGTTTCCTACAACGGCCTCTACGGCGTCCTGCCGACCTATACGATTGACATGGAGATGGCCGACCGCGTCGACGTCCTCAAAGGCCCGAGCCAGCTCATCAACGGCATCTCGCCGCGGGGCAGCGTGGGTGGCGGGATCAACGTGGTACCCAAACGCGCGACCGACAAGCCCATCACTTCATTCACCGGCAGTTACGCTTCCGACAGCCAGGTCGGCGGTGCCGTGGATGTCGGCCGGCGCTTTGGTGAAGACAACAAGTTCGGTCTTCGTTTCAACGGCGTGAAGCAGTCCGGCGACACCGAATGGGATCACCAGAATGTCGACCGCGAAATGGCCGTGCTGGGCCTGGATTTCCGTGGTGAACGCCTGCGACTCTCGACGGACATCGGGCGCACCGAACGTGATACCGACGCACCGCAGGAGCGCGTACAGGTTGGCCCTAACGCTCAGGTTCCGCATGCCAGCGATGTGCGCCGCAACTATGCGCAGCCCTGGAGCAAGGCGAGTACCAACGACACGTTCGGCACGGTGAACGCTGAATACGATGTCAACGATTCCGTCATGTTGTACGGCGGCGTGGGCGCGCGCAAAAGTAACCATGACTTCCTCCGTCATGCCGTTTCGGTCATCAACAACGCTGGCAATTTCAGCGTTCAACCGCGTGACTTCACCCGTGATGAAAATGTCCGGACGGCCACAGCGGGAGTGCGCAACTGGTTCCATACCGGCCCGGTAAGCCATGAAGTCAACCTGGCTGCCAGCTATTACTACATGGACTTTGAAAACGGCGGCGCCCGGTATGCCGCGGCCAACAGCAACATTTATAACCCCGTTGTAACACCAACGCCGGTCAGGCCCACGCGACAGGATTCGGAGGTCTATACCGAAAACCGTTCCACCGGTGTGGCGTTGTCCGACACCCTGGGTTTCTTCGATGACCGGCTGCTGCTGACCCTCGGCGCCCGCTGGCAGCGCGTGAAGGTTGACGACTGGACCGATAACGTCAGAGGCGACACCGCCTACGACGAGGAAAAGGTCTCGCCGTCAGGCGGCATCCTGTTCAAGGCCACCGATAAGCTGTCGCTGTATGCCAACTACATGGAAGGCCTGAGCCAGGGCAAGATCGCACCGTCGACTTCGGTGAACGAGGACGAGATCTTCCCGCCGTTCATCAGTCGTCAGGCCGAGGTCGGTGCCAAGTATGACGCCGGTGCGTTCGCCGTCACCGCCGCCGTGTTCCGGATCAAGCAGCCGGCTTACGAGACCAATGCCACGACGCGCGTCTTCGGCCCGAACGGCAAGCGTGAGAACACGGGTGTGGAACTGAGTGTGTTCGGTGAACCGCTCGATGGTTTCCGCCTGCTCGGCGGTGTCATGTACATCGACAGCGAGCTGACCAAAACCACCAATGGCACCTTCGACGGCAACCGGGCACCGGCCACGCCGAAATACAACGTCAATCTGGGCGCCGAGTGGGACGTGCCGACTGTACAGGGCCTGACCCTGACCAGCCGCGGCATTTACTCCAGCTCGCAGTACCTGGACCAGTCCAACAACAAGGAAATCGACTCCTGGGAGCGTTTCGACGTGGGCGCACGCTACGCGTTCAAGGTCGACGAAACGAACGTCACTGTGCGTGCCAATGTCGAGAACGTTGCGGACAAGCGCTACTGGAGTTCGGCCGGGGCCTCGGATGACAGCGAGCCTGGCTTGACGCTGTCGACCCCACGCACTTACCTCCTATCGGCGACCGTCGACTTCTGATTCACCCGTGTCATGCGCCCACAATCAGTGAAAGTGCTGACCTCCTGAGTTGAAATGAAAAGGGGCAACTGTGCAGTTGCCCCTTTTTTGCATCTGGTCGGTCAGAAGCCGAATTTGTCTCGCAGTCCGTAATACCAGGCGCCCAACGCAGCGAACGGCGTACGCAGCAGTTGTCCGCCGGGGAACGGGTAGTGGGGCAGGTCGGCAAACGCGTCGAAACGCTCGGCCTGGCCACGCAACGCTTCGGCCAGCACCTTGCCCGCCAGGTGCGTATACGTCACGCCATGGCCGCTGCAGCCCTGGGAATAGTAGATGTTGTCGCCCAGGCGTCCGACCTGAGGAAGACGCGACAAGGTCAGCAGGAAATTGCCGGTCCAGGCGTAATCAATCTTCACGTCCTTGAGCTGCGGGAAGGCCTTGAGCATCTTCGGCCGAATTATCGCCTCGATGTTCGCCGGATCCCGCGCGCCATACACCACGCCACCGCCGAAAACCAGGCGCTTGTCGCCGGTCAAACGGTAGTAGTCGAGCAGGTAGTTGCAGTCCTCGACGCAGTAATCCTGCGGCAACAGGTTCTTGGCCAATGCGTCGCCCAAGGGTTCAGTGGTGATCACCTGAGTCCCGCAGGGCATCGATTTGGCGGCCAGTTCCGGCACCAGATTACCGAGATACGCGTTGCCCGCAACGATGATGAACTTGGCCCTGACTTTGCCCTGAGGCGTATGCACCACCGGATTCGCGCCGCGCTCGATGCGCACCGCCGGCGATTGCTCATAAATAGTGCCGCCCAGCGACTCGACAGCTGCCGCTTCGCCCAACACCAGGTTCAGCGGATGAATGTGCCCGCCGCTCATGTCGAGCATGCCGCCGATGTACTGATCGCACGCGACCACTTCACGGATGCGACGCTGATCCATCAGTTCAAGCTGCGTGTGACCGAAACGTTCCCACAGACGCTTCTGGGATTCCAGATGGCCCATCTGCTTGGCGGTAATGGCGGCGAATACGCCACCGTCCTTCAAGTCGCACTGGATATTATATTTGGCAACCCGCTCACGAATGATCCGGCCACCTTCGAACGCCATTTGCCCCAACAACTGAGCCTGCTTGGGACCGACACTGCGCTCGATCACATCGATGTCGCGGCTATAACTGTTAACGATCTGGCCACCGTTACGCCCCGACGCACCAAAACCTACT
Source organism: Pseudomonas sp. Irchel s3h14 (assembly GCF_900187425.1). Lineage (GTDB taxonomy): Bacteria > Pseudomonadota > Gammaproteobacteria > Pseudomonadales > Pseudomonadaceae > Aquipseudomonas. Next base: position 84,282 of record NZ_FYDJ01000005.1, on the reverse strand, counting down.
TTCGCCGCTTCAAGCACCGTGACCCGGAAACCGTTTTCCAGCAGAAACAGGGCAGAGGACAGACCGGTGTAACCGGCACCGATCACACAGACATCAGTCTCTACGTCATCCTGCAAGGCCGGGCGCGGCGGAACCGCATTGGCCGATGCTGCGTAATAGGATTCCGGGTAGGGAGTGTTCGCCATCCTGCAGCCTCTGTTTAATATATTTTACGAGTGCATCGATCCTACCCGAGTTAAAAATCGACCGCCAGCCACCGCAAAATCTTCTTTGCAGCCGCAAAATTAAATATTTTGCATATTCATAGGGTTAGCTCGAAAAAAGGTGTTGACACCCCTTCGGAATTCCGTAGAATGCCGCCTCACAGCAGGCACGTAGCTCAGTTGGTTAGAGCACCACCTTGACATGGTGGGGGTCGTTGGTTCGAGTCCAATCGCGCCTACCAAACAAAATCCGCTCTGCTGGGCGGTGTGAAAAGGGTCAACCCACGGGTTGGCCCTTTTTTTCGTCTTGGATTTCACGCAGAACGTTCACAAAATATCGGGTTCGTTCACACTGGGCAATGTGAGCGCAGATGTTGAAGGTTGATACAACTGTTTACGGCGTTGATCAGCATCCAGATGAGTGCCCGTGCTGCCATCATGCGATAACGCCGGGTTTTATAGCGTCAATATTTTCTGTTGAAACCAGAGTCATTGACGCAGCCTGCAGATGCCCTAGGCGCAAGTGCTCACGGATGTTCATTGCTATATTTGAAAGGGCACTGATGCAGGGGGGAGCTATTCAGATCGGTTTTATTTGCGTTCGACATTCCCTTCTAGTCCGGTAGCACCTTCCATCCCGGATGAAGTCGCGAAGATATCTCCCCAGTTTGTACAGATATTCACGCAAGCGAGCAAAGCAGAGGCTTTCGGTCTGGGAGAAGTCGCAGGTGTTGGATATCGAAAGGCGCTTGAGTACCTTGTCAAAGATTATTGCGTCACTAAATCCCCAGACAAAGAAGATGACGTCAAGAAAAGACCGCTGGGGCAGGTTGTCGATGTGTATGTTGATAACGAGAATATCAAGCAGCGTGCAAAGCGAGCCGTTTGGCTCGGGAATGACGAGACGCATTACGTCAGGACGTGGATTGATAAAGACATCAAAGACCTCAAGCTTCTGATTAAGCTAACTGTCGGCTGGATTGAGCACGCCATCATCACTGAGTTGCTGATTGCAGATATGCAGAAGCAATGATCGGTATGAATGTGTGGACAAAAGCGGTTGCACTACTGGCTTTGGCAGTGACAACAAATGCATGGGCGGCGGAAGACTTCCGTTGCAGGATTGAAAGCACCGTCGCCGCTAAAGAAAAGCCGATAAACCGAATTTTCATCGGCAAGCAGTTCACCGTAGAAAGGCGGACTGGATTGATGGCAGGCGCCCTGAAGAACTCTTACGTCACCGATCCGCAAGTCATTGACTATGGATCGACTGAGAATAGCTACAAGGCCGTAGCGACCATGCGGAAGGATCAGGGGGCGGGGGTCGGCTCAAGCATTTATGCACTAACAATCAACGAGTACGACGAGAGCGACAGAAAGCCTTTCATCTTCCTGCAAAACGACGAGGCGTTTCTCGGTTGGTGTGAGCATTTCTGATTTGAGGTGGATCGCAATCCGTGCCGATCCTTTCTGGCTCGCTGTGGGTTACTGATGATTTTGACGGAGCTTCTCTATAGCAGTGGTGACAGCGTTTGCGTTCATATCCAGCCGTTCCAATGCGGTGACAATATTCTCGTGCGTATCCTCGGAGCCGCGTGCTTCGATCCACAAAGCGACTTCCTCAAGTCCGGCGGCAATAGCGTGTTGGTTGAAGATTGAACACGAGCGGCTGAAGTGGATGATGAGTGACATGTACAGCCGGGAGCGGGAACAAGGATCGACCCAGTTGGGGTACGCCTATGGGGACTACACGCCGAAGGACAAGACCTAGCTCCAGGTCAACGGTGTGACCAGATGGCAGCCAATCATTGCACCCGGTAACATGCCCGACTCACTCAGAAGGAATTCAGCATGAAGGCATGGATGGTGGTGGCACTGATTGGGGCGATGACAACTAGTGGTGTGACTCCGCTAGCACTAGCCGCACCACAACCAGGTACAGGGCATGAGCTATACCAAAACTGCAAAGAATCGATTAAGGCCAGTGGTCGGAACACAATCCCATCGGGCATCGACATGCTGAGTGTGGGACTTTGCTTAGGACTAATCGAAGGAGTGAAGAAAACAATCGCAATTCTGCAAACAGGAATGTCTGCTCGTGACACTCAAGTGTGCTGGCCTGAAAGCGGCCTGACCAATGGGCAAGGAGCGCTGATCGCCATCAACTATCTAGACAGGAACCCTGCGCGGTTGAATGAGGATCAAACCACCGTGGTGATATTGGCATTCAAAGACGCCTTTCCCTGCAAGGGATAACCAAGACTGTTTTCCACAGAACCCATGGCCCGCCGCGAAACGGGGTGCAACTCTTGAAGCGATCCAGATTCAGGCTGGAAAAATAAGCTGAGTGAAGTGCCTGCCCAGATGCTCGACGATTTTCAGTGCGTGGTCGTAGCTGCCTTTTCCCTTGAGCATCGTTTCGCAGTACGTCATGCCCAACGTAAAAACGGTGTGATGCTTGCGATCTATTGTCACGGCTTCTATCTGGTTTGCCCATGACTCTGCTTCGACCTTGGTGCTGAAGGTTTTCGACTGGGGAGATTTACCTTTTACCCGTACCTGAGCGTTCCAGTTACCGGACGGAAGTGAGCGAATGTTGGCCATTGTTGACGCCTCATGATGTGAATGGGCGTTCTGTGAAAACCAAGAGCAGCAGGGCTTGCAGCATGCTCAAGCAGACATTGACATGATGGGGGCCGTTGGTTCGAGTCCAATCGCGCCTACCAAACAAAATCCGCTCTGCTGGGCGGTCTAGAAGGGCTCACCGAAAGGTGAGCCCTTTTTTGTTGCCTGGTGTTTGGGCAAACGTTTGGAGTTTTTGGGCAAACGACCACCGCCGCGGCATCTATGGATGGAAATATCGGAAAAAGGCGCAGTCAGCGCGCAGGGCATAGCTTCGACTCCATTCGAGGGAGTGGGGAGCTTTGCAGCTGGAATGGCTGACAACAAAAAGCCCGCGCATGGCGGGCTCTCTGTATGGGGTCAAATCCTTTTGTCTGCTCAATCTGCGCTGCGTTCTGTGAGTGTTTCGTGAAAAGCATGTCGATGGAACGAAAAAACCCGGCACTTGGCCGGGCTCTCTGTAGATGGGGCCAAATCCTTTTGGCTGGCTGCATTGTGCAGGGTGGTTGTGACGAAGGCGTGACAGGGCAGATACGAAAAGCCCGACTCTGGGCCGAACTCGATGATGGATGCCTATATTGATACCGCCAAGGCATTACGCCTAACAAGCAGTTGGATCTTCATAGGCTTCGCACCACGCAGTCTTCATTAGCGGCTTGCACTCCGCGTCAAACTTCCCCCTCCGCTTGGCAGTGCTAGCTGGGGTCATCGGCCCTGGCATCTCCTCGCCTATGTCCACCATTTTTTGCGCTACGGTGTTCTGGACTTCGCTGTATCTGACCAGTGAATCATTGAGCTGCCGCACGGTCCTATCGCTGACCTTTGCATTCAGGACGTTCAAATGAAGCGTGCAGTAATAATGTTCATGGCCATTTCAGGCTCTCTCCTGCTGGGAGGCTGCGGGCCTCACTGGGACGACGGAGAAAGGTACGGTCGAGATCGTGATCGAGGTCATGATTACCGTCGTGGATACGACCGAGGTTATGACGATGATCGAGAGTATGACCGCCGATATGATCGTCGCGACAATGATCAGGGGTATGAACGCAATCACGGTCGTGATCGTGATCGTGACGATAGAGACGACTGAGTGCGCTGGCCATCGGCTAGCGAGAAACGGCGGTGACAGGCTCTCCTCGGGTCGGTCAATGATCACCCGGTTTGCCGATTAGCTTCAGCGGCACGGGAGCCAGTGATTCAGGCGTAAGATAGCGGTGCTACCTCATCAAAAGGAGCCGCATATGATCGCCGACCAAATGAACAAGCAGGTATCTGAGGACAGAACTGTTTGGGATCAATACTTCTGTGCTGCGTTGATTGCGGAAAGCAATCTGACGGCACCGGTTGTCGGAGGGGCTACTCATGAAGACAGGCAGAACCTGTTGATTGAAAGGGCCAAAGCTCTCGCCGACAAGATGATGGAAAACAGAAAATAACCAGAGCCCAGCCATCGCGCTGGGCTCTTCACATCTGGATCTCTGCATTGATGCCGCGCTACTGAATCAGGCAATCAAGTCTACTTTGCCGCTGGCGAGGCGATAGACGCCTCCCACTATCTTCAACGTGCCCTTGCTGAGCGCATCTGTCAGCAGTGGTGAGGCATTTTTAAGGCGGTTAACCGAGTCTTTGACATTCTGCGCTGTAGCGTTGTCGATAAGGCTTCCGGGTTGATTGAGCACTTTCTCGATGGAAGGTTTAAGTGCGTCAGTCAATTTCGGGATGTGACCAGGGAAAACAGTGTGGTCTTTTACTGCCTTTATACCTGCACTGATGGCGCCGCAGCTCTCATGCCCCAGTACGAGGATCAGTGGTGCGCCGAGCACCGCGACAGCGTATTCAAGGCTTGCCAAACCCTCATCGGTAACGAAATTGCCCGCGACGCGTATGGCGAAAAGATCGCCTCGTGCAGTGTCAAAAGCATACTCGGGGGCGATACGGGAGTCAGAGCAACCGAGTACCGACACGAACGGGTTCTGGCCTGAGACCAGGGCTTCCCGCTCGGACTTGAAGTCATGTGTCTTGGAGTTGCCGGAAACATACCGTTCATTTCCCTCCATAAGCCTTTGAAGTGCCATGTCAGGACTGATGGAGTTTTGTGGTTTTGGCGGAGCAGCGGTTTTCTCGGCAGCCTGAGCGGATGTGTCGGGCAGTGCACCGGCAAGTAGCAGAGCGCCTGCTCCTAGTCCGGCAAACTGAAGAAATCTACGGCGACCACTCGCGTTTTGAACAGGGTTTGAATCACATGATTTACACATGATCTTGTGTACTCAGGTCGGTTGATGGGAATGACTTGCTGTTGGGGCAAGTGCTTCCAGGGACCTTCGGCACTTGTGGTTGGAGTCTAGACGGGATGTAACATTATGTTGCTCGGGGCTTGCTGCCAAGCAAGGTAGGGGGAATGGGTTTGGTCGCCTTTAACACCGAGTACCTCAAATACCTTCCAGCGTTTTCAAAAACTCCCGGATGTGTCCGGCCGCCTCTTCAGGCGCAACCTGAAGCAGGCAGTGCGGTGCTTCGATTTCCTGCGAACAATTCACCTGTTCCATCCATTCCAGGAAGCAGGACCAGTGTGGGAGTTGATCGATTCATGTCTTCCGTCCTTGGTGAGCGGCCATTCTGCCGTCGATACCGCCCCGAAAGCCCGGCGCCAATTTCATCATCGACCCAGCGGTGGATGACGAAACGTTGCTCGTCATTGCCTGCGAATCGTTGGCGTCGGCCAGCGTTATGGCCTGTGATATCGCCGGCCTAATGGAAGGCCCGCAGCGCAAGACGGCACTGTAACGAGGGGATTGCCCCCTCGTTACAAATGTTGCATGAAGAGCACGAATCACTACTGGCGTGGTTCATCTCAACAACGTCGGACCTGCGTGGTAGGTCCAACCAACTAAAACCAATCTTACTTGGCGTTCAACTTCTTCAGTTCTTCATAAGTCGCCGACTGTACAAACCAGAAGCCGGAGATAATGCACCACGTCAGGGTGCCGGTAATGAAAACGCCTGCCCCGGACCAGAAGCCCTGAACGAAGATCATGACCACTGCGGCGATCCAGATAACGGCCAGTGCGACGTACAGAACTATGTTGTTTACACCAATTACGAACTCTTTCACGTCTATTCCCTTTTGAATGTTTATCCTCTGGCTCCTTACGCAAGGGCCAGTGGGCGGCATGATAGGGAGATAGCTGGCTGTTCGCCAGTCATGTCACGGCCTGCAGGCAGATTTGCAGATTTTGGACTACTACTGACAAGCCCATTTCCTTATCCCTCTCAGGAGCATCCCTATGCTGTTTCACTGGTTTCTTGCGGCGATCCACCTCTTGGCTGTTGCTTTGGGCCTCTGGGCGGTGCTCACCCGAGGGACGGCGTTAAGCCGCCTGGCCGTCGGTACGGCGCAGGTTCGCAGCGTGCTGGTTGCCGATAACGTATGGGGCATCTGTGCGGGAGTTTTGCTGATCACAGGTTTGATGCGGGCCTTCGGTGGGTACGAAAAAGGCACCGACTATTACCTTCATCAGCCGTTGTTCCATCTGAAGATGACGCTGTTCGTGATCATTCTGCTGCTTGAAGTGACACCCATGATCACCTTGATCAAGTGGCGGATCGCCTTGGGCAGGGGCGCTTCGATTGACCAGGGCCGAGCCAGGCTGTTTGCACGCATCAGCCATATCGAAGCGCTGTTGTTGATGTTGATGGTGATTGCGGCCACCGGCATGGCACGCGGTGTGACCTTCGGCTAATAATGGCGTGATTCGTCGGGGTTAAAGCGAATAATCTGACAGCCACGGCGTGGCCGAAGCCGGTAGCATCGGCTTCACGTAATGGGGGAGGAGGCGAGAGCTCAGCAAAATGCCGAGCATGAATCTTTAGCCAGCCATTGCGCTGTAACGAACGGGCTGGCTACTGACTGCAACAGGATTCAGGGAGTCTGCGGTTTGTCTGGAGCGGTGAGGCCAGCCTGAATGCGTTGATAGATTTCTTCGCGATGAACCGCAACGTCTTTCGGGGCATTGATGCCAATTCTGACTTGCTGGCCGCTAACGCCCAGAATGGTGATCGTAATGTCATCACCAATATTTATGCTTTCACCGACTTTGCGGGTGAGTATCAGCATGGTCTTCTCCTTGATTGCTTTGTAGGGCACCTGATTCGGACAGTGCAGAGGTCGGTGGTATGTATAGATTAGTGCGAAGTCTCACGGTTTGGGTGCCTCTTTCTGACGCGCAGATGCTGCATTAATTCCCAAGGCGTAACTATACAGAGGCCGCAACCATCATTCTCGTTGTTTTGAGCCCATTTTGCGGCACTCGGGAAGTATTCATGGATGCTAAAATCGCCGCTTTAAGCATTCTGAGGGAAGCGTTGTGCGCAAAATGGTCTTGGTAATTGCGGTATTGGCGCTGGCGGGATGCGGTGAGGGCAAGAGTGTTGAGGCGCAAAAGCCGCAATCGGCAGCTGCGGCTGCACCTTCGGTGGTATCCGCGCCACAATGGGATCTCGAAGTTCGAGGCGAAACACCTCAGGCGGTCAGCGATTTGAGCGGCTGGCTGATTGAGCACAGTTTCGTTTCCAATATCGTCAAGGAAAATGGCAAGACCCGGATTCTGCTCGGGCCATTCAGTTCGAAAGCCGAGGCCGAGGCCAAACAGACAGAAGTGCGCGCGGCGCTCACCCGGGCGAAGAAACAGAACATCGAATTGCTGGTTGTGGACCATCCCGTGACCCGATAACAGTCTTTTCCAGGGGGATTTCGACGGAACGCCTTAAAGGGGATCCACATTGACTCGTTTCTAGACGTAGTCACTGTTGATTCCCAGTAGGAGTTCCGCCCCATGGCCTCCGCCACCCCTTACAAAATATTCGACGCAGTCCTGCGGCGCAAAAAGGCGCTGAGTCCTCATTTGATGCGCGTCACTCTGGCCGGTCCGATGGTTACCGAAATGGCGACCTGGGCACCGGACCAGCGCGTGAAGCTGTTCTTTCCGGCTGTGGACGGTTCGTCTGCCAGGCTCTCTCATGGCGATGGCTGGTACGCACGTTACCGCTCTATGCCGGTTGCCCAGCGCCCGGCGATGCGCACTTACACCATCCGGCATTTGCGTGCTGACCAGGGCGAAGTGGACATCGACTTCGTGTTACACGGCGAAACCGGCCCCGCATCCCGTTGGGCAATTCATGCAGCGGCGGGTGAGCCGATCCAGATCGTCGCACCTGATCGCCAGTTTTCGGCGCAAGACGCGGGCGGTTTCGAATGGAAGCCGCCTCAACAGCTCAAGCATCTGTTACTGGTCGCCGATGCCACGGCCTTGCCCGCGGCGCTCGGCATTCTGGATGAGCTGGCAGCGCTTGCCGTGCCACCGAAAACCCAGGCGTTTTTTGAAGTAGACAGCCTGGGCGATGCGTTGCCGGTTCCTGACTGGCCCGGGCTTTTGGTGGAGTGGCTGATTCGAGATCACGCCGCCGCGACTGGCGCGGGTTCGCTGATGGTCGACGCAGTCTGTCGGGCCACTCTGCCGTCATTTGCTAAAGCATTCGAAGCGGTGGAACTGGCGGAAGTCGATGTCGACGAAGACATGCTCTGGGAAACGTCCGACTCTGCCCGTGATGGCTTCTACGGCTGGATCGCCGGGGAGACGGTTGCAGTGATGAGTCTGCGCAAATACTTGATCAAGGAATGCGGCATTGCCAAGGAGTCACTCAACCTGATGGGCTATTGGCGCTACAACAAAGTGGACGGTTAGAAACGAACAAAGGCCTCGGGTGTTAAACCCGAGGCCTTTGTGTTTTCAGCGAGCGCTTAGCCGCAGGTTTTCATGTCGACCGGGCCGACAAACTCGTTGCCGCGGCCCATGACGCACGCCACGCTTTGGTTGCGCTGGCGTTCCCAGGCCTCTACCGGATAGGTTTTGTTCCAGGCTTCGTAGAGCTGTCGATCCTGTTTCGACAGGCGCAGACCGTACTGCTTGCTCATGTAGAAATACGTTCGGGCGATCATGCCGCGTATGGACGGGCGGGGCATGACCTTCTTCGCCTTGAAATCGACCTGGGTCAGGCACGAGCCATATTGGCCCGACTGCACCGGCAACCAGCCGAAACTGAAGTTGCTGCGATCGCCATTCACTTCGCCAATGCTCGGCACCAGGTTGTGCAGGTCGGCTTCGGCCTTCTGGTAGGCCGGATCGTAACGCGTGCAGTTCTTGCGCCCACCTTCTTGCCAGCACTGACGCTGATGGCCGATCTGCCAGGCCGGAACAATGTGCTCCCACTCGATGCGGGAAGCGCGCTTGGCGTTTTTGCGCGGCACATAACCGCAGGCTGCGAGGTTGACCTTGTTGCCGGTGTATTTGCACCCGCAATAGAACTCTGTGGATTGCGGTGCATAGAGCTTCCAGGCAACTTTCTTGGCTTCGTTGAAGGTGCGTGGGGCGCCAGCCTGGACGCCGAGGGTGATGAACAAAAACAGCAAAGCAAACCAGCGGACACTCATTGACTCAATCTTCCTTCGGTACAACCCAAAAAATCTGCACGCCGCCATCGTCGCGATAGGCGAGGGTGACGTTGTCGTTCTCGTCGATTTCTTCGAGTAATTGTTCCCACTCATCCACGGGTTCGTCCGGTAGACGGAAGATCAAGGCTGCTTTGGCTTTTTGGGCGGTGGGGGAGTTGATGATTTTTTGAACGCGCATACCCATGCGTTCATAGGAGTCAGGAGAGGCAGAGGTGGTGGCCACGGAATTATCCTTATTAAGCTGTACGTGCATACAGTATTTAACTGTAAGCAATTTCGCAACTGCTTAAAATTCAAGAAAATCCTCTGACAGCAATTTTTTCCGTTTGGTGTAGGACGAAGGGAAATTTTTTATCGAAATATCGGAAGGGGGTGTGAGCCACTCGCCTGGGTTGGCGAGTGGTGAAAGCAGTGCCCGACCGGAACCGGTCGGGCGAGGGCGAATCAGTATTCCCAGAACATCCGTTGCAGCTCTTTGCTGTCGTTGGTCTTGGTCAGTGCGACCATGGCCAGGATGCGGGCTTTTTGTGGGTTCAGGTCATTCGCCACAACCCAGTCGTACTTGTCGTCTGGCTGTTCGGCGTTACGCAGTACGAAACCGCCGGCGTTGACATGGGACGAGCGAATGATTTGCACGCCGTCCTTGCGCAGGGCTTGCAGCGATGGGACTACACGGGACGAGACTGAGCCATTGCCGGTACCGGCGTGAATGATGGCTTTGGCGCCAGACTCAGCCAACGCTTTGTAGGCGGTATCGCTGACGTTGCCGTAGGAATAGGCGATTTCGACGTCAGGCAGGCTCTTGATGGTTTTGATGTCGAATTCCGAGCCCATGGTGTGACGCTTGGCCGGCAGACGGAACCAGTAGGATTTGCCCTCGACCACCATGCCCAGTGGGCCCCAGGCACTTTTGAACGCCTCGGTCTTGATGTTGATCATTTTGCTGACGTCGCGACCCGACTGGATTTCATCGTTCATGGTCACCAGTACGCCTTTGCCGCGTGCCTCTTTGCTGCTGGCCACGGCCACTGCGTTGTACAGGTTCAGCATGCCATCGGCCGACATGGCGGTGCCTGGGCGCATGGAGCCGACAACGATGATTGGCTTGTCGGTTTTTTCCACCAGGTTCAGGAAGTAGGCAGTTTCTTCCAGGGTGTCGGTGCCGTGGGTGATGACGATGCCGTCGACGTCTTTGCTGTCGGCCAGTTCAGCCACGCGACGACCCAGTTGCAGCAGGTTGTCGTTGGTGATGCTTTCGGACGCGATCTGCATGACCTGTTCGCCACGAACGTTAGCCAGCTGGCTGAGTTCCGGAACCCCGGCGATCAATTGTTCGATGCCGACTTTTGCCGCTTGATAGGTAGCGCTGTTAGCAGCGCTGGCGCCCGCGCCGGCAATGGTGCCGCCGGTGGCCAGGATCACCACGTTTGCCAGTTTCTGTTGGGTTTCGACTTCTTTTGCCTGAAGGGCAGTAGGCAGGAGCAGCAAGAGGGCCAAAGCGCCCGGAACGAAGGTCTTGAAAGCAGATGTCATTATTTTTCTCTCTAGTAGTGAGACGGTGCTGATGCAGGTTCATCTAGATGCGCCCCAGGCGGATCTGAACGCTTGGGGTGAATGAGATGAGCAGGATCTGTACCAGTCGTACTTTGAATGAGAAAAACTTTTAACTTGATGATTTATATCAGTATTTATTTGAATGGTCAGAATGGTTACACAGTCTGTTGTCCGGGTTTCCGAACGCGTTGAGCGTTTGTGTTCGGCTCTCCGAAAAGTACTACGACCTCTGTAGAACAAATCGCCTTGCGAGATTGCGAATCAGTGCTAAAGAAACCCGCGCTTCGGTCGATGTCCCTTTAAAGGATCTTTCTACTCAGGAGTTCACATGTCGTTATCCATTGGCATCCCAAACGCCGCAGGCGTCACCATTGGTGGTAAGTCCGCCGCTACGATCCAAGCGTTGAACGACGCCACCGCAGAGGCTGCCGATAAGACCCTGGGCACGAAAGAAGGCGACGGCAACCAAGTCAAGACTGGCCCTTTGGGATTGGATAAAAGCGCGGGCGCGCAGACCGAAACCCCAGACGAGAGCAACCAGAGTGTGGCGGTAAAAGTCCTGCTCAAACGCATGCAAGAGCTACAACAGCAACTGCGCGAGCAACAGCAACAATTGGCCGCAGCTCAGGCGGCGTCTTATCCGACACCGGAAGCCAAGGCCACGGTGGTCATGGCAATTCAAGGGCAGATTGCCGACACCAATGGTGCGTTGCTGGAAGTGTCCGCGGCCCTGGTCAAGGAACTGGCCAAGGGTTCCAGCACCGGAACGGTGGTCAACACCACGGCATGACGTGAATGCCCGGCTTTTGCCAGCCAGTTCAAATAAATGGTCGTTTCTGCTCGTTGACAAATGTCGGCAGGGTTCGCATAGTTCGGTCTCCGCAAACGTTTGCGCGGTGCTCCCGGTGGTTTCCATCAGCGAGTGCAATGAAGCCTACGCCAGCGCAAGCGTTGCTCACAATAATCATAAGATCGGAGTGAACCCATGAAGCTGCCATTCGCTGGACGTCTTCTCGCTGTCGCTATGCTGGCTGCCGCATCCGTCGCGTTACCCGTCTCTTCGGCCTTCGCCGAGACTGAAAAACCCAAAGTCGCGCTGGTCATGAAATCCCTGGCCAATGAATTCTTCCTGACCATGGAAGACGGCGCCAAGGCCTATCAGAAAGATCACTCCGGCGATTTCGAGCTGATCTCCAACGGCATCAAAGACGAAACCGACACGGCTGGCCAGACACGCATCGTCGAGCAAATGATTCTGGCCAAGGTCAATGCGCTGGTCATCGCGCCGGCTGACTCCAAGGCCATGGTTCCTGTGATCAAGAAAGCCATCGATGCCGGTATCACCGTGATCAACATCGACAACCAGCTGGACCCGGCTGTGGTCAAAAGCAAAAACATCACCGTACCGTTCGTAGGCCCGGATAACCGCAAAGGTGCGCGTCTGGTGGGCGAGTACCTGGCCAAGCAACTGAAGGCCGGAGACGAAGTCGGCATCATCGAAGGCGTTTCAACCACCACCAACGCACAGCAAAGAACCGCAGGCTTCAAGGATGCAATGGAAGCGGCGCAGATCAAGGTCGTCTCTTTGCAGTCCGGTGACTGGGAAATCGACAAAGGCAACAAGGTTGCTGCCTCGATCCTCAGCGAATACCCGCAAGTCAAAGCCCTGCTGGCCGGCAACGACAGCATGGCCGTCGGCGCAGTATCCGCCGTGCGTGCAGCGGGCAAGGCCGGCAAGGTGCAAGTGGTCGGTTACGACAACATCAACGCCATCAAGCCAATGCTCAAGGATGGTCGCGTTCTGGCCACCGCTGACCAGTTTGCAGCCAGGCAAGCCGTGTTTGGCATCGAGACTGCGCTGAAGATCATCAAGGGTGAGAAAGTCGACAGCGGCACCAATGGCGTGATCGAAACTCCGGTAGAGCTGGTCACCAAGTAGTCCTTCTGTCGACACAATGGTGCTCGCCCGTCCGGGCGAGCGCATGGAGAGTTTTTATGTCAGTTTCCGCCCCGAACGCTGTCCTCTCGGTCAGCGGTATCGGTAAGACCTACGTCCAACCGGTCCTGACCGGCATCGACCTGACGCTGATGCGCGGTGAAGTGCTGGCGCTGACTGGCGAAAACGGCGCGGGAAAAAGCACGCTGTCGAAGATTATCGGCGGGCTGGTCACACCGACCACCGGCCACATGCAATTCCAGGGGCAGGATTATCGCCCCGCAAGCCGCACCCAGGCCGAAGACCTCGGCATCCGCATGGTGATGCAAGAGCTCAATCTGTTGCCGACCCTGTCGGTGGCGGAAAACCTGTTTCTCGACAACCTGCCCAGCAAGGGCGGCTGGATCAGTCGCAGGCAATTGCGCAAGGCAGCGATCGAAGCCATGGCCCAGGTCGGCCTCGACGCGATTGACCCGGACACGCTGGTGGGCGAATTGGGCATCGGTCACCAGCAAATGGTGGAGATCGCCCGCAACCTGATCGGCGATTGCCACGTGCTGATCCTCGACGAACCGACCGCAATGTTGACGAACCGTGAAGTCGAGATGCTGTTCGAGCAGATCACTCGTCTGCAAGCTCGCGGCGTGTCGATCATCTATATCTCGCACCGTCTCGAAGAACTGGCGCGGGTCGCCCAGCGTATTGCGGTACTGCGCGATGGCAACCTGGTTTGCGTCGAGCCGATGGCCAATTACAACAGCGAGCAATTGGTGACGCTGATGGTCGGTCGTGAACTCGGCGAACACATCGACATGGGCCCGCGCAAGATCGGCGCTCCAGCCTTGACGGTCAAAGGGCTGACCCGTTCCGACAAGGTTCGCGACGTGTCCTTCGAGGTGCGTGCCGGCGAGATCTACGGAATTTCCGGCTTGATCGGGGCAGGGCGCACCGAGTTGCTGCGCTTGATCTTCGGTGCTGATACAGCGGACAGCGGCACGGTTGCACTCGGTTCGCCAGCACAGGTTGTCAGTATCCGGTCACCGGCTGACGCGGTCGGTCATGGCATCGCCCTGATCACCGAAGACCGCAAAGGCGAAGGCCTGCTGCTGACCCAATCGATCAGCGCGAATATTGCCTTGGGCAATATGCCGGTGATTTCCAGCGGTGGCTTCGTCAACAATGGTGACGAGATGGCGCTGGCCCAGCGTCAGATCGACGCCATGCGCATCCGCAGCTCCAGCCCGACGCAACTTGTGTCGGAACTGTCCGGTGGTAACCAGCAGAAAGTTGTGATCGGCCGGTGGCTTGAGCGTGATTGCTCGGTGATGCTGTTTGACGAGCCAACGCGTGGCATCGACGTCGGCGCCAAGTTTGACATCTATGCCTTGCTCGGTGAGCTGACCCGTCAAGGTAAAGCGCTCGTGGTGGTGTCCAGCGACCTGCGTGAACTGATGTTGATCTGCGACCGCATCGGCGTGCTCTCGGCGGGACGTCTGATCGACACCTTTGAACGTGACAGCTGGACCCAGGATGATTTGCTTGCCGCCGCGTTCGCCGGCTACCAAAAACGTGATGCGTTGCTCAATGAAGCAGCGCCTAGGGATCTCGCATGAATACTGCAGTGACTGCCGGCAAACGTAGTGGCAACTTCTACGGCCTCGGTACCTATCTGGGGCTGGCCGGTGCCTTGCTGGCAATGGTCGCGCTGTTCTCGGTTCTGAGCAGCCATTTCCTGTCCTATGACACCTTCAGCACCCTGGCCAACCAGATTCCGGACTTGATGGTGCTGGCGGTCGGCATGACGTTCGTGTTGATCATCGGCGGCATCGACCTGTCAGTGGGCTCGGTGCTCGCGCTCGCGGCGTCAACGGTTAGCGTGGCCATTCTCGGTTGGGGCTGGAGCGTGTTGCCTGCGGCGCTGCTCGGAATGGCGGCGGCAGCACTGGCCGGGACCATCACCGGTTCGATTACTGTGGCATGGCGGATTCCGTCGTTCATCGTGTCCCTCGGCGTGCTGGAAATGGCCCGCGGCGTGGCGTATCAGATGACCGGATCGCGCACGGCCTACATCGGTGATGCCTTCGCTTGGTTGTCCAACCCGATCGCCTTCGGCATCTCGCCATCGTTCATCATTGCCTTACTGATTATCTTCATTGCCCAGGCCGTGCTGACGCGTACCGTGTTCGGTCGTTACCTGATCGGCATCGGCACCAACGAAGAGGCGGTGCGTCTGGCAGGGATCAATCCAAAGCCCTACAAGATTCTGGTATTCAGTCTGATGGGGCTGTTGGCCGGTATCGCAGCGTTGTTTCAGATTTCTCGCCTGGAAGCGGCGGATCCGAATGCCGGCTCCGGGCTGGAGCTGCAAGTGATCGCCGCGGTCGTGATCGGCGGCACCAGCCTGATGGGCGGTCGCGGTTCGGTCATCAGTACGTTCTTCGGAGTTCTGATCATTTCCGTATTGGCGGCCGGTCTCGCGCAGATCGGCGCGACTGAACCCACCAAACGCATCATCACCGGCGCAGTGATCGTGGTGGCGGTGGTGCTTGATACTTATCGCAGTCAGCGCGCAAGCCGGCGGACCTGAGTCATGGCAACAATCAAGGATGTGGCAGCGCTCGCGGGAATTTCCTACACCACGGTTTCCCACGTCGTGAACAAGACCCGGCCGGTGAGCGAAGAGGTGCGGGTCAAGGTTGAGGCGGCGATCAAAACCCTCGACTACGTGCCCAGTGCCGTGGCCCGGTCCCTCAAGGCCAAAACCACGGCGACCATCGGTCTGCTGGTGCCCAACAGCCTCAACCCGTACTTCGCCGAACTGGCGCGCGGCATCGAGGATTACTGCGAGCGTAATGGCTACTGCGTGATTCTCTGTAACTCCGATGACAACCCGGACAAGCAGCGCAGTTACCTGCGCGTGCTGCTGGAAAAGCGCATCGACGGGCTGATCGTCGCTTCGGCTGGTGGTGATGCGGGGCTGGCAGAAGGCTTGGCAGGCGTGCGTACGCCGATGGTGATCGTCGACCGTGGACTGGAAGGTGTGAATGCCGACCTGGTGCGAATCGATCACGAATACGGCGCTTATCTGGCGACCCGCCACCTTCTGGAATTGGGGCACCGGGACATCGCCACCATTGGCGGCCCGGCGAGTACCAGCGTGGCGCAGATGCGTCTGGCCGGTTATTGCCGAGCCCTGAAAGAGGCGGGTGTCGAAGTATCCAGTGAGCGCATGCTGGAAAGCGACTTCACCAGCACCGGCGGTTACAACGCCGCCGCGATACTGCTGGAAAAGAACCCGCCGAGCGCGATCTTCGCCGGTAACGACATGATTGGCATCGGTGTGCTGCGAGCGGCGGCCGAGCGCAATATTCGTGTGCCGACGGAGCTGTCGGTGATCGGCTTCGACGATATTCAGATGAGCCGCTATGTGTACCCGGCGCTGACCACCGTGGGGCAATCGATCCTGCAACTCGGCGAGATGGCGGCCGAAGTGCTTTTAAGAAGAATCGCCACACCGGATATGGCCACCGATCAACGGATCGTGACGCCCAGTATTGTCTTGCGGGAGTCGACTGCGCCGCTGGCCGGCGTGTTCGCCCAGTTCCGTTGAAATCAAAAGCACCGCCGAAACAGAATTGATGAGTAGTGACGTATGCCAGCAAAAGTAGTGGTTATAGGCAGCCTGAACATGGACCTGGTCACCCGGGCGCCACGGCTGCCCCGTGGCGGTGAAACGCTGATCGGCGAGTCGTTTGCCACGGTTTCCGGTGGCAAGGGCGCGAATCAGGCGGTCGCTGCGGCGAGGCTGGGGGCGCAGGTTTCGATGGTCGGTTGCGTGGGCAGCGATGCCTACGGCGAAGAGTTGCGCGGGGCGCTGTTGGCCGAGCAGATCGATTGCCAGGCAGTCAGTACCGTCGACGATTCCAGCGGCGTTGCGTTGATCGTGGTCGATGACAACAGCCAGAACGCAATCGTGATCGTTGCCGGTGCCAATGGTGCGCTGACGCCAGCGGTGATTGATCGTTTCGACGCAGTCTTGCGGGCGGCGGACGTGATCATCTGTCAGCTGGAAGTTCCGGATGCCACTGTCGGTCATGCGCTCAAGCGCGGCCGTGAGTTGGGTAAGACCGTGATTCTCAATCCGGCGCCGGCCAGCCGCCCACTGCCGGCGGACTGGTACGCGTCTATCGATTACCTGATACCCAACGAAAGCGAGGCCTCGGCGCTGAGTGGTTTGCCAGTGGATTCTCTGGCATCTGCCGAAACCGCTGCATCCCGGTTGATCTCCTTGGGCGCCGGCAAAGTCATCATCACCCTCGGTGCTCAAGGTTCGCTGTTCGCGAACGGCAAAAGCTTCGAGCATTTCCCTGCGACGAAGGTGAAGGCTGTCGATACCACGGCGGCTGGCGACACCTTCGTCGGTGGTTTCGCCGCCGCGCTGGCGGCCGGCAAAAACGAAGCCGACGCGATCCGTTTCGGCCAGGTCGCTGCGGCGCTGTCGGTGACCCGCGCTGGCGCGCAACCCTCGATCCCCACCTTGTCCGACGTACAGGCCTTTAAAGCACCATGAAAAAGACACCTTTGCTCAACGTCGCGCTGTCGCGGCTGATCGCATCCCTGGGCCATGGCGACAGGGTGGTGATCGGCGACGCAGGTCTGCCGGTGCCACCAGGCGTTGAACTGATCGACCTGGCCCTGACCCACGGTATCCCGGATTTCGTCAGCACGTTGAAGGTCGTGCTCAGCGAAATGCAGGTCGAGAGCCATGTATTGGCCCAGGAGATCCTGGACAAAAAGCCTTCGGCGTTGGCGACGCTCGATGAGCTGAATGCCGAAGGAGCGCTGGGTCGGCGTGAGCTGCTCAGTCATGACCAATTCAAAGTCCTCAGCCGACAGGCACGGGCGATTGTTCGTACAGGCGAATGTCAGCCGTACTGCAACATCGTGCTGGTGGCGGGGGTTACGTTCTAACTCGCTGTTGTCTTTCTGCTGTCCCACGCACAAGGAGTGCGCTATGCACCGCTATGCTCAGAAACTGCACCACCTGCTCCGGAGTCTGCTGCTTTTGTCCTTGATTACCGCAACAAGCGCCCAGGCGGCGGAAAAGATCGACTTGATCATCGACACCGATCCGGGTGCCGACGACGTGGTTGCCTTGCTGTTTGCCCTGGCATCGCCGCAAGAGCTGAACATTCGTGCGCTGACCACCGTCGCCGGCAATGTGCGTCTGGACAAGACTTCGCGTAATGCGCGGCTGGCCCGCGAGTGGGCAGGGCGCGAGGAGGTGCCGGTCTACGCGGGCGCTCCGAAGCCGCTGATGCGCACGCCGATCTATGCCGAGAACATCCATGGCAAGGAAGGCCTGTCAGGTGTCACTGTACATGAGCCGAAGAAAGGCCTGGCCCAGGGCAATGCGGTCAATTACCTGATCGATACGTTGAAAGCCGCCAAGCCCCATAGCATTACCATCGCCATGCTCGGTCCACAGACCAACCTGGCCCTGGCGCTGATCCAGGAACCTGAGATCGTTCAGGGCATCAAGGAGGTGGTGATCATGGGCGGGGCGCACTTCAACGGTGGCAACATTACCCCGGTGGCGGAGTTCAACCTGTTCGCCGACCCGCAGGCTGCAGAAGTGGTATTGAAAAGTGGGGTGAAGCTGACCTACCTGCCGCTGGACGTGACCCACAAGATCCTCACCAGTGAAGCGCGTCTGAAGCAGATCGCTGCGATCAACAACAATGCCAGCAAGCTGGTGGGCGATATTCTTAATGAATACGTCAAAGGCGACATGGAGCACTACGGTATTCCGGGTGGCCCGGTGCATGACGCGACGGTCATCGCCTACCTGCTCAAGCCTGAGTTGTTCACCGGTCGTTCAGTCAACGTAGTCGTTGATAGCCGCGAAGGTCCGACGTTCGGCCAAACCATCGTCGACTGGTATGACGGCCTGAAAGCGCCGAAGAACGCTTTCTGGGTAGAAAGCGGTGACGCCCAGGGCTTCTTTGATCTGCTGACCGAGCGTCTGGCTCGTCTGAAGTAAGCCATAGACCCGCAGGTGCCAGCCTGCGGGTGTTACTTTCAGTCGCTATCTATCAGGCCAATATAGTCGGTAGGGTACTTCTCGAATATCTGTGCGATGAATATCTGGGCGGCTTGCGTCCCCAGTTCCTTGACCAATAGATCGATACCAATGATTGCCAACTCTTCCGGGCTGCCCGGGCTGTAAGAGCTGTGGCCTTGTGGCCACTTGGCTTTGATGTCGGCGTCGATACTTACGGTGGTCATGATGGCGCTCGTGAAGTCGGGAAAGTCTGAGTGTCGAGTTAACCATTTTGCGCGGGTTTTGGCACTCCGACTTAGGCATGAGGAGAGGGCTATGCGACACTTGGTCTTTGACGAATTTTCAAGGACTGTGCTGTGCAGATCGATTTGAACACTCCTGACGGCTTGACCCTTGAGGCGGTGCGTCAGTTGCTGGCCTCTGCCAGCGACGATGAGCACACTCAATTGCGAGTCACCAAGGGCGGCATCGCCTACATTTCGTCAGGCGTTGTGGGTGGCACTGATATCAGCGGGCTGTTGTTTCGTCTGGAGACGTGGGCCAAGGGTTCCGGTTATGTCGGATTGGTCGCGGCCAGTGACGAGGTCTGGGTCATGCAGATTTTCAATGCGCTGAAAGAGAACTGGCCGAATCCGCCGTTCGACTACATTGACGTCTATTGAACGCTATTCATATTCAGTCACGATTGAGTGGTAAACGGCAGGGCGATGCTCAGGCACACTCGCCGCGTGTCCGAATAGAGGGCAAGGTGCCTAGCGCTCCCTGTGAAACCAAACGCCAGATTGGCGGTCGCACGATCTCAGCTTAACTATTGAAAAAAGGAGGCTTCATGCCTTGGAAGCTCGCGTCATTGGGTACTTTGTTGGCCGTTGCCATGCTGGCCGGTTGCAGCACTACCTCCACCGAGTCGACAACAGATCCTGTCACGACGACTGACACGGGTCACAGCCGTTGTGAGGCAAAGGCTGCCGAATTCACCATTGGCAAAAAGGCTTCACCTGAACTGCTGGAGCAGGCGCGTACTCGCGCAGGCGCGCAGAATGCACGGTTCCTCTTGCCCACCGACATGGTGACCCTGGAGTACCGCTCCGATCGCCTGAACCTGAATACCGATGCCAATCGGGTCGTCACCCGCGTCAACTGCGGCTGATCGCTTCAGGCTTTTGTTTCGCCCATAAAAAACCCCGTCACGTGGACGGGGTTTTTTTAGTGCGGCTGAAAATTACTCAGCGCGGACTTGTGCAGCTTGCATACCCTTTTGGCCTTTCTCAGCCACGAAGGAAACGGTCTGGCCTTCTTTCAGGCTTTTGAAACCGTCGCTTTCGATAGCTTTGAAGTGTACGAACAGGTCGTCACCGCCACCTTGAGGAGTGATGAAGCCGAAGCCTTTTTCATCGTTGAACCATTTAACGGTGCCGGTTTGGCGATTAGACATGGTGTATCTCCAAGAAACATATATTTTCAGTAGTGCTGTGCTGCTCAGGCCAACTGGGCACACCGGGGTATCATAGTCGAAATGTTCGCTTTGGGAGCCCCCCGGACGTGTTGTTTGCCCTGCAGTCGCGTTCTGTTTGCTGCTTTGTTTGGCTGCAAGCCCCGTTTTAAAAGGCTTTCAGCCAAAAGTAAAGACAATAAAAAAACCTGTAAAACCTGAATAAATTGTACGAAAAGGCGGTTTTCAGAGGCTTTTAACTGTCGTTGCAGGCGCAAAAAGCGCTATGTCAGGCTTATTTTTTGGCCTTGTTATCGGCTTTGCACGCGCTAATTTGCGTCAGTGCTTTTTGTTTCAGGGCATCACTGGCGGTGTTGTCCATCAGGGACTGGATGTCTTTTGCAGGGTACGATTTGATGGCATCGGCGCCGCAAGCGCAGTGAGCCTTTGCTGCTGCAGCACCGATCTGCGGAGTGGCCGCTTCTGTGCACTGAGCCATGTATTTCTCGCGTTCGCCCTTCGGCCAATCGGCATGGGCGGCCAGTGGCAGCAGCAAAACGATGGGGGCGATGACTGCGAATAAACGTTTCAGATGCATGCTGGGATGCTCCTTGTGGGTCAATGTCTTGTTATCTGAGGGGTAAAGCAGGGTTCTAGTTCAGCACTCTGGCATAAAATTGCCCGATTTGCCCCAAGACAAAGCCTCGGTGCATCGACGACCGTTCATCTGTGCTAGCATGCCTGGCTCGGGCGTTTGCAGGCTCCGGATCCTTCAGTCCCGGTGGCGGCAAATGTGCGAATAACCCTGATTTGAATCCCAGTCACTCTGATTCGGTTTTCCGGTTGGCCGCAAGGCTCCTGCCGCTGTAAGGCAGGCGTTCGTCATTGAATGGCCTGGATCGGATCTTGTACTGGCTCATCCCAACCCACGTGACCTTTGGTAGGGGTCACCACTAGGAGAGGAGGCGCCATGCCAACTATTACTCTTCCCGACGGCAGTCAACGTTCATTCGATCACCCGGTATCCGTAGCCGAGGTCGCCGCATCCATTGGTGCAGGTCTGGCCAAAGCCACCGTGGCCGGTAAGGTCGATGGCAAGCTGGTCGACGCCAGCGACATCATCAGCAGCGACGCTACGCTGCAAATCATTACGCCAAAGGATGAAGAGGGGCTGGAGATCATTCGCCACTCTTGCGCCCACCTGGTTGGCCATGCGGTCAAGCAGCTGTACCCGACGGCCAAGATGGTCATCGGTCCGGTCATCGACGAAGGCTTCTATTACGACATCGCCTTCGAACGTCCTTTCACTCCGGACGACCTGGCCGCCATCGAACAGCGCATGCAGCAGCTGATCGAAAAAGATTACGACGTAATCAAGAAAGTCACTCCGCGCGCCGAAGTGATCGAAGTGTTCAAGGCCCGCGGCGAAGACTACAAGCTGCGTCTGGTCGAAGACATGCCGAACGAACAGGCCATGGGCCTGTACTATCACGAAGAATACGTCGACATGTGCCGCGGTCCGCACGTGCCGAACACGCGCTTCCTGAAATCCTTCAAGCTGACCAAGTTGTCCGGCGCCTACTGGCGTGGCGATGCCAAGAACGAGCAATTGCAGCGCGTTTACGGCACCGCATGGGCAGATAAGAAGCAGCTGGCAGCTTACATCCAGCGCATCGAAGAAGCTGAGAAGCGCGATCACCGCAAGATCGGCAAGCGTCTGGGCCTGTTCCACACCCAGGAAGAGTCGCCAGGCATGGTGTTCTGGCACCCGAACGGCTGGACTCTGTACCAGGTGCTCGAGCAATACATGCGCAAGGTTCAGCGCGACAACGGTTACCTGGAGATCAAAACTCCGCAGGTCGTTGACCGCAGCCTGTGGGAGAAGTCCGGGCACTGGGCCAACTACGCCGACAACATGTTCACCACGCAGTCGGAAAACCGCGACTACGCCATCAAGCCGATGAACTGCCCTTGCCACGTGCAAGTGTTCAATCAGGGTCTGAAAAGCTACCGCGAGTTGCCGATGCGTCTGGCCGAATTCGGTGCTTGTCACCGTAACGAGCCATCGGGTGCGTTGCACGGCATCATGCGTGTGCGTGCGTTCACTCAGGACGACGCCCACATCTTCTGTACTGAAGAGCAGATGCAGGCCGAATCCGCTGCGTTCATCAAGCTGACCATGGACGTTTATGCCGACTTCGGCTTCAAAGACGTTGAGATGAAGCTGTCCACTCGTCCGGAAAAACGCGTCGGTTCCGACGAGCTGTGGGATCGCGCCGAAGCGGCCCTGGCTGCAGCCCTTGATAGTGCTGGCCTGCCGTACGATCTGCAGCCGGGCGAGGGTGCATTCTATGGTCCGAAGATCGAGTTCTCGCTGAAAGATTGCCTTGGCCGCGTCTGGCAGTGTGGTACCCTTCAGCTCGATTTTAACCTGCCTGTCCGTCTGGGAGCCGAATACGTCTCTGAAGACAACAGTCGCAAGCACCCGGTGATGTTGCACCGGGCGATCCTTGGCTCCTTCGAACGTTTCGTCGGAATCCTGATCGAGCACTACGAGGGTGCATTCCCCGCGTGGCTGGCTCCGACCCAGGCAGTGATCATGAATATCACTGATAAACAGGCTGATTTCGCCGCCGAGGTTGAAAAAACTCTCAACGAAAGCGGATTTCGTGCCAAGTCTGACTTGAGAAATGAAAAGATCGGCTTTAAAATCCGCGAGCATACTTTGCTCAAGGTTCCTTATCTCTTGGTTATCGGAGATCGGGAAGTCGAGATGCAGACTGTCGCTGTGCGTACTCGTGAAGGTGCTGACCTGGGCTCGATGCCCGTCGCCCAGTTCGCCGAGTTCCTCGCTCAAGCGGTTTCCCGGCGTGGTCGCCCAGATTCGGAGTAATTACTATTAAGCGTGAAATGAGACAAGATAAACGAGCTGCACCGAAGGCCCCGATCAACGAGAATATCTCGGCACGCGAGGTTCGGTTAATTGGGGCTGAAGGTGAACAGCTTGGGATTGTGTCAATTGAAGACGCGCTTCTTAAGGCTGAAGAGGCCAAACTGGATCTGGTGGAAATTTCCGCCGATGCAGTACCCCCTGTTTGCAAACTGATGGACTACGGCAAATCGATCTTCGAAAAGAAGAAGCAGATTGCTGCGGCCAAGAAAAACCAGAAGCAGATTCAGGTTAAAGAAATCAAGTTTCGTCCAGGGACGGAGGAAGGGGATTACCAGGTAAAACTGCGCAACCTGGTACGTTTCCTGAGTGATGGGGACAGGGCCAAGGTATCCTTGCGATTCCGCGGCCGTGAGATGGCCCACCAGGAGCTGGGGATGGAACTCCTCAAGCGAGTTGAAGGTGACTTGCTCGAGTACGGTTCGGTCGAACAGCATCCTAAGATGGAAGGACGCCAACTGATCATGGTCATCGCCCCGAAAAAGAAGAAGTAATCAATAGGGCACGGCAGGCCTTCTGATTATGTTTATCAACTGAATGCGGAGTATCCGAACATGCCAAAAATGAAAACTAAAAGTGGTGCTGCTAAGCGGTTTCTGAAAACTGCTAACGGTATCAAGCACAAGCACGCTTTCAAGAGCCACATCCTGACTAAAATGTCGACCAAGCGTAAGCGTCAACTGCGCGGTAGCAGCTTGCTGGCACCGTGTGACGTGGCAAAAGTCGAGCGCATGCTGCGCCTTCGTTAATTTAGTCAAGAATAGAGGAAGTAACTCATGGCTCGTGTAAAGCGTGGCGTCATTGCCCGTAAACGTCACAAAAAAATTCTGAAACTTGCTAAAGGCTACTACGGCGCTCGCTCGCGCGTATTCCGTGTTGCCAAGCAAGCGGTAATCAAGGCAGGCCAATACGCCTACCGTGACCGTCGTCAGAAAAAACGTCAGTTCCGCGCTCTGTGGATCGCTCGTATCAACGCTGGTGCACGTATCAACGGTCTGTCCTACAGCCGTTTCATCGCCGGCCTGAAAAAAGCGTCCATCGAGATCGACCGTAAGGTTCTGGCTGATCTGGCAGTGAACGAAAAAGCGGCGTTTGCTGCGATTGTCGAGAAAGCTAAAGCCACCTTGGCTTAAGTACCCCCGACAGTCACCCGGCCTCACATCTGTGGGGCCAGGTGTTAAACGTCATAAATAGGGGAAGAGCCTTCAAGCTCTTCCCCTATTTTGTATCTGGAGTCTGTACATGGAAAACCTGGATGCGCTCGTCTCTCAAGCTCTAGAGGCTGTGCAAAGCGCTGAAGATATCAATGCCCTGGAGCAAATCCGGGTTCACTACCTTGGCAAAAAGGGTGAATTGACTCAGGTGATGAAGACCCTGGGAAATTTGCCGGCAGAAGAGCGTCCGCAAGTCGGCGCCCTGATCAACGTTGCCAAGGAGCGTGTCACAGAGGTTCTCAATGCGCGCAAGGCACTGTTTGAAGAGGCCGACCTGGCCGCCAAACTGTCCGCCGAGTCCATTGACGTGACCCTGCCTGGCCGTGGCCAGACCTCGGGAGGTCTGCATCCGGTCACTCGCACTCTGGAACGTATCGAGCAGTTCTTCACTCACATCGGCTACGGCATCGCCGAAGGCCCTGAGGTCGAAGACGACTACCACAACTTCGAAGCGCTCAACATCCCAGGCCATCACCCGGCCCGGTCGATGCATGACACCTTCTATTTCAATGCCAACATGTTGCTGCGCACCCATACCTCGCCGGTACAGGTCCGCACCATGGAATCGAAACAACCGCCGATCCGCATCGTCTGCCCAGGCCGTGTGTACCGTAGCGACTCCGATATCACTCACTCGCCGATGTTCCACCAGGTCGAAGGCCTGCTGGTCGACCGCGATATCAACTTCGCCGACCTGAAAGGGACCATCGAAGAGTTCCTGCGCGTGTTCTTCGAAAAAGAACTGGCCGTGCGTTTCCGCCCTTCGTATTTCCCGTTCACCGAGCCATCCGCTGAAGTCGACATGGAATGCGTGATGTGCAGCGGTAAAGGTTGCCGTGTCTGCAAGCAGACTGGCTGGCTGGAAGTCATGGGCTGCGGCATGGTTCACCCGAACGTGTTGCGTATGTCCGGGATCGACCCGGAAGAGTTCTCGGGCTTTGCCTTCGGCATGGGTGTTGAGCGTCTGGCCATGCTGCGTTACGGCGTGAATGACTTGCGTCTGTTCTTCGACAACGACTTGCGGTTCCTCGCGCAATTTCGCTAGTCGTAACGAATTCTTAGGAGAGCAGGATGAAATTCAGTGAACAATGGCTGCGTGGCTGGGTAAGCCCGCAGGTAAGTCGTGACGAGCTGGTTGCTCGTCTGTCGATGGCCGGTCTTGAGGTCGATAGCGTTACGCTGGCCGCCGGCGAATTCACCGGTGTGGTGGTGGGCGAAGTGCTAAGCACCGAGCAACATCCAGACGCCGACAAGCTGCGCGTTTGCCAGGTCAGCAATGGCTCGGAGACCTTCCAGGTCGTTTGCGGTGCGCCAAACGTGCGCCCGGGCCTGAAGATCCCGTTCGCCATGATCGGTGCCGAACTGCCGGGCGACTTCAAGATCAAGAAAGCCAAGCTGCGTGGCGTTGAGTCCAACGGCATGCTGTGCTCGCAAGCCGAGCTGCAAGTCGGCGAAGGCGACGATGGCCTGATGGAATTGCCGGCCGATGCGCCGGTCGGTCAGGACATTCGTGAGTACCTGAGCCTGGACGACGCCAGCATCGAGGTCGACCTGACCCCTAACCGCGGCGACTGTCTGTCCCTGGCCGGTCTGGCCCGTGAAGTCGGCGCGTTGTACGCTGCTGAAGTCACCCGTCCGGTGGTTGCTGTCGTGCCAGCCGTGCACGACGAAGTGCGTTCGATCGAAGTGCTGGCGCCAGCCGCTTGCCCGCGTTACCTGGGTCGTGTGATCCGTAACGTCGACCTGTCCAAGCCAACGCCGCTGTGGATGGTCGAGCGCCTGCGTCGTGGTGACGTGCGCAGCATCGACGCTGCCGTCGACATCACCAACTACGTGATGCTGGAACTGGGTCAACCGCTGCATGCATTTGATCTCGCCGAAATCAATGGCGGCATCCGCGTGCGCATGGCTGAAGAAGGCGAGAAGCTGGTACTGCTCGACGGTCAGGAAGTCAGCCTGCGTAGCGATACGCTGGTGATTGCCGACCACACCCGCGCCCTGGCCATTGCCGGCGTCATGGGTGGCGAGCACAGTGGCGTCAACACCTCGACCACTCGCGATGTCTTCCTCGAAAGCGCTTTTTTCGATCAAATTGCTGTCGCTGGCAAGGCCCGTTCCTATGGCCTGCACACCGACGCCTCGCACCGCTACGAGCGTGGCGTGGACTGGCAGTTGGCTCGTGAAGCGATGGAACGCGCCACCGGCCTGTTGCTGGAAATCACCGGCGGCGAAGCTGGTCCGATCATCGAAACCGTCAGCGAGCAGCACCTGCCGTCGATTGCGCCAGTTACTCTGCGTGCGCAACGCATCACTCAGATGCTGGGTATGGAAATGGATTCGGCCGAAGTCGAGCGACTGCTCAGCGGCCTGGGTCTGAAGATTTCTGCCGATGGGGCAGGGCAGTGGCGCGTTGAAGTGCCAAGCCATCGCTTCGACATCAGCCTGGAAGTCGATCTGATCGAAGAACTGGCTCGTCTGTATGGTTACAACCGTCTGCCGGTTCGCTACCCGCAAGCTCGTCTGGCGCCGCAGGCCAAGGCTGAGGCGCGGAGCGATCTGCCTGAGCTGCGCCGTCTGCTGGTAGCCCGTGGCTATCAGGAAGCGATCACCTACAGCTTCATCGATCCGAAACAGTTTGAGCTGTTTAATCCAGGTGTCGAACCGCTGTTGTTGGCCAACCCGATTTCGAACGACATGGCCGCCATGCGCTCGTCCTTGTGGCCGGGTCTGGTGAAGGCGCTCCAGCACAACCTGAACCGTCAGCAAGATCGCGTTCGTTTGTTCGAAAGCGGCCTGCGTTTCGTCGGTCAACTGGAAGGCCTGAAGCAAGAGCCGATGCTGGCGGGTGTTGTTTGCGGTAGCCGTCTGCCGGAAGGCTGGGCACAAGGTCGCGATGTGGTGGACTTCTTCGACGTCAAAGCCGACGTGGAAGCGGTGCTGGGCTTCGCCGGTGCACTGGATTCATTCTCTTTCGTACCGGGCAAACACCCTGCGTTGCACCCGGGTCAAACCGCGCGCATCGAACGTGAAGGTCGCTTGGTCGGTTTCGTCGGTGCTATCCACCCTGAATTGTCGAAAACTCTCGGTCTCGACCGTCCGGTCTTCGTATTCGAGCTGGTTTTGGCCGAAGTAGCGTTGGGCAAAATGCCTAAATTCCAGGAGTTATCGCGCTTTCCTGAAGTGCGTCGTGATCTGGCACTCATTGCGGCCACGGACGTTGCGGCCAGTGCCGTACTGGACGTAATCCGTGAAAATGCAGGCGAATGGCTGACAGACCTAAGGCTATTTGACGTGTATCAGGGTAAAGGCATTGATCCTGATAGAAAAAGCCTTGCAGTCGGCTTGACCTGGCAGCATCCATCGCGCACTCTTAATGACGATGAGGTGAATACCACGACGCAAAACATCCTCACCTCGCTCGAACAAAGGTTGAACGCCACGTTAAGGAAGTGACGTATGGGGGCTCTGACGAAAGCTGAGATGGCGGAACGTCTGTATGAAGAGCTGGGCCTGAATAAACGGGAAGCCAAGGAATTGGTCGAACTGTTTTTTGAAGAAATCAGGCACGCTCTTGAAGACAACGAACAAGTCAAATTGTCCGGTTTCGGCAATTTCGACCTTCGGGACAAACGCCAGCGGCCTGGCCGCAATCCGAAAACGGGTGAAGAAATCCCGATCACGGCTCGCCGTGTGGTCACCTTTCGTCCAGGGCAGAAGTTGAAGGCCCGAGTTGAGGCTTATGCTGGAACCAAGTCATAACGACGAGCTACCCGTCATCCCAGGCAAACGCTACTTCACCATTGGTGAAGTCAGCGAGCTGTGTGCGGTAAAACCACACGTGCTGCGTTACTGGGAGCAGGAGTTTCCTCAACTCAACCCCGTCAAACGCCGCGGAAACCGCCGGTATTATCAGCGACAAGACGTGCTGATGATCCGGCAGATCCGCGCGCTTCTTTACGATCAGGGGTTCACCATCGGCGGTGCACGCCTGCGTTTGTCCGGCGATGAAGCTAAAGACGACACCACTCAATACAAGCAAATGATTCGGCAGATGATCGCTGAATTGGAAGATGTACTGGTTGTGCTCAAGAAATAATTTCCTGCTTTTAAATACTTCCAGTTTTCAAAAGCTTGCGATATATTCTTGAGCGTTCTTCGAGAAGAGGAACGGGTTTCACGCCTAGTCGGGGCGTAGCGCAGTCCGGTAGCGCACTAGCATGGGGTGCTAGGGGTCGAGTGTTCGAATCACTCCGTCCCGACCATATTTATCAGTAACTTAGCCGAACTCTAGCCAGTTCGGCTTTTTTACGCGTAAGGACTTTTGCGGGGGATCATCCCGTTTTCCTCCTGATAATGGTCAGTGCCTGTCCGCGGGAATCCGTGGTCGACGCTTTGTTTGCCGCTTCGATCAGTTGCCCAAGCTCTGCGGTAGAATAATGGCTCGTGATGCTGCCATTCTTGTGTCCAAGCAATGCTTTGCGATCTTCCTCGGTCACGCTTGGGGCCGGAACTGTCACCGGCCACCTTCGTGGTACTGCTGGAAAACTCAAAAGCCCCGGAGAGGATTGGATCTAACCTGGATAAACAGTAAGTGACTGTTTTGTAGCGAATTTTTTGTTTTTTATCTTCCCAGGCGAAGCGAAAGTTGATAAATTTCCGCGCATCTTGCAAAGGCCCTTACAGGGCTTATAGCGTAAGGACGCAGCATCTCGATGTTGCTCGCAAGCTGCAAAATCAGGAAGAGAGTGCTGGGCACTCGTAGCAACAGATACAGGGGCGTCGCCAAGCGGTAAGGCAGCAGGTTTTGATCCTGCCATGCGTTGGTTCGAATCCAGCCGCCCCTGCCATTTTCCTTATACTCATTCAGGTATAACTCAGCCGGCATGCTCGAAAGCATGCCCGGATGCACCACGGTCAACGTCTGGCCGTCGTCGGAATCCTTCCGTTATTTTCTCACCTGGCTGGTATGGCGCAGAGATGCTGTGTCGCAGAGCCTGACCATGTTTGTGCGCTTGCTGGAGGAGCGATGCGCAGCGCTTGAACCATTCGCAAGTATCAGCTCAAATATTCGTCTAGGTTGCTGGATTCTTCTGCAAAGCGCTCGATCAGAATTTCGAGAAGGGCGCGCCTAATCCTGGGCTCGGACGACGGCAACAGCTTCACCGAGCCTCAGAGCGACACTTGTTCCGATGGGCGATGTATTCGCACTAACAATTGAAAGACAGAGCAATGCCCTGCAGAAGGGTTACTGAATGCCGAAGAAAAAGCCGGAAAGTAAAGTAGCAGCGACGGCTACTGCTACTGAAATTGAGCACGCCATCCAAGCCCTGAACAGAATGGCTGAACGCCTTTGGGGAGATGGTCGAGAGATCGAGGCGAAAGCCCTCCTTGACGCCCTGGATTCTCTAAACAGGGCACTGGACCGGATCAGGATTGGCGAAAGCCGCAGGGTTGTGACTCTTCATTGACGACCGCATGTCAGCTATGACTCAAGAGCAGGTAGAAGCTATTGCGCAGCAAATAATAAGCGACATCAAGAGCGCAAAGGCTAAGTAATCTGGCGCGGCGGAGATCTGCAGGCGAAGATCCGCGCAATACCGGCACTTGTTTGGCGTTGTAACCCCGGAGAAATCGGCGTTCGGTGCTTGTATGAGTTCCGGTTTTTATCCGTAACGCTGGCTTAATCAAGCGATGGTGAGATCACGCTTCTTCAGCGTCTTTCACTAGATAGCTAAGACATTTTTCGAATGGTAACCGCTGTTTTCAAAGACTACACTCCAGCCCATGAAACGCTATCTGCGGTTTTGCATCATCTTCATGATTAGCCTGGCGCTTCCCCTCAACGGGATGGCAGGCGTTCAGGCACCGACAGAACCTTGCCCAATGAAGACGATGGGCATGGCGATGATGGACGACATGGGGATGGACTGCTGCAACGACATGAAAAGTTCTGTCGAGCACGGCAAACCTTGCAAGCCGGGCCAGGAGTGCAAGTCGGGCGGCATGCTGCAAGTCTCGATCTTCAAGCCTCCTGTAACCGTATTCAGCCCCGTTGTGATTTCCTTCTTCAGCGATTCCCTACCCGTACAGACCCCGTCCGGGGTATGGCGACCGCCTCGCGTTTGATTCCTGTCCCACATTGAGCCTCTTTCCGCATTAGCGGGATGGACTAGCTGCGCGCGTGTCTTTTGCCGCGCGCAGTGGATGATCACAGGAATCGTAAACATGAACTCCAAGTGCTATTGCACAGGTTGGTCCCTCGTGGCCGGTCTGGCGGCAAGCGTATTGGCATTGCCGAGCTTAGCTGGCGCATTGACACTCGATGAAGCGTTGCGGCTGGCCGAAAACAATGCACCGTCGCTGACCGCACAAGACGCCAAAATTCAGGCTGCCAGCAGCGCGGCTATTCCAGCCGGTGAGCTACCTGACCCCAAACTGCTGCTGGGTGTGCAGAACTACCCCATTGGCGGTCCGGATCGCTGGAGCTTCGACCAGGACTTCATGACTATGCAAATGGTCGGGGTCAGGCAAGAAATGCCCAACAGCGACAAGCGCAAAGCGCGCATCGAGGTCGCCGATGCGGCCATTGATCGCGCCGCTGCGGAGCGTCGAGTCGAACGTCTGAAGGTACGCCAGTCCACAGCGTTGGCCTGGATTAGCAGCTACTCGGTTGAACGCAAAGATGCGCTGTTCCAGGACGTCTACAAAGAAAACCGCCTGCTGAGCGATACCGTCCGGGCCCAGATTGCCGGTGGCCGTGCTCAACCCGCCGATGCCGTGACGCCCAAGCAAGAAGCGGCTCAACTGGCGGAGCAACAGGACGATCTGACTCGCCAGCGCACGCAGGCCCAGGCAGCCCTCAAACGCTGGATTGGCTCGGCTGCCAACGACAAGCCTGTGGGCAGCTTGCCTGAATGGCCCGTCGATCCCTCAAGTTACTCCCATAAACTGCCACACCATCCCGAGTTGGCAGCGTTTGCGCCGATGACCCGCGAAGCGCAAGCCAAGGTTCGTGAAGCCGTGTCGGAGAAGCAGTCGGACTGGAGCTGGGAACTGGATTACCAGCGCCGTGGCCGTGAGTTTGGCGATATGGTCAGCGTGCAATTTTCCTGGGATCTACCGCTGTTTCCTGACTCGCGCCAAAACCCCAAAATCGCAGCCAAACAGGCTGAACTCAGCCAGCTTGAGGCCGAGCGCGAAGCCCTGTCACGCGAGCACACCCAGCAACTGGAAAACGAACTGGCTGACTATGAGCGCCTGAACCGTGCCGTACGCCGAAACCAGGAAAGCCTGTTACCACAGGCCAAGGAAAAGGTCGAACTCAGCATGGCGAGTTATCGCGCCGGCAAAGGCGATTTGAACGCCGTTGTTGCCGCCCGACGTGAACTCATCGAAGCCCGTCTCAAACAGATCGATGTGGAAGAGCAGCGAGCGCTGACCAGTGCGCGTCTGTATTTTGCTTATGGGGAGTCCAGCCAATGATCCTTAAAAAATGGAACGGGGCATTGCTGGTAGGCATCTCGCTGGCATTGGGTGTTGCCGGTGGCTACTGGTTCGCTCACCAGCGCATGAGCGGAGTACCAGGTACCGCCCCGGAACAGCGCCTCAATTCACCGGATGAAGGCAAGGCTCTGTATTGGTACGACCCCATGTACCCGCAGCAAAAGTTCGATAAGCCGGGGAAATCCCCCTTCATGGACATGCAACTGGTTCCCCAATACGCCAGTGGCGCAGGGGACCGCGCGGCCGTCAGTATCGATCCAGGTCTGACCCAGAATCTAGGTCTGCGTTTTGCGACTGTCACTCGTGGGATCTTTGAGTCGAGCCTCGAAGTAACCGGTGTCTTGGCGTTCAACGAACGTGATGTCGCTGTGATTCAGGCA
The DNA here is from genome assembly GCF_900187425.1 of Pseudomonas sp. Irchel s3h14. Classification (GTDB taxonomy): domain Bacteria; phylum Pseudomonadota; class Gammaproteobacteria; order Pseudomonadales; family Pseudomonadaceae; genus Aquipseudomonas. The sequence goes on along the minus strand of NZ_FYDJ01000005.1, from coordinate 51,916 downwards.
CGCACCACTGGCTTTGTGGAGCGGGTCTATGCCCATGCTCCCGGCGATGTACTCAAAGCCAACGCGGCGTTGGCGGATATCCTGGTGCCTGAGTGGGCCGCTGCCCAGACAGAGTTTCTTGCACTGAAGCGCAACGGGGATGCCGACCTGTTGGCTGCGGCCCGCCAGCGACTACGACTCACAGGGATGCCGGCAACACTGATTACTCAGGTAGAGCGTGGCGGTAAGGTTCAGCCCTACCTGACGCTCACCAGCCCCATTGCCGGTGTGCTGCAAGAATTGAACGTACGTGCGGGCATGACCGTGGCGACTGGCGATACGTTGGCACGCGTCAATGGCTTGAGCCGTGTCTGGCTAGCGGTGGCCGTTCCAGAATCGGATGCCGGATCGATCACAGTGGGGCAGGCGGTCGAAGCGCGTCTGCCAGCCCTCCCAGGGACAACGCTCAATGGCAAGATCAGCGCGATTTTGCCCGAGACCAATCCGGACAGCCGCACCCTTCGTGTGCGGGTGGAACTACCCAATCCGGACGGGCGCCTCAGGCCGGGTTTGACCGCGCAGGTACGCCTGAACCGCTCGACCGAGAAAAGTGTGTTGTGGGTGCCGAGCGAGGCCGTCATTCGCACGGGCCGACGTGCTCTGGTGATGCTCGCCGAAGACGCTGGCCGCTACCGTCCCGTGGCGGTGCAACTCGGGCAGGAAAGCGACGGCAAGACAGCGATAGTGAAAGGTCTGGAAGAGGGCCAGAGGGTGGTTACCTCTGGCCAGTTCCTGCTCGACTCGGAGGCCAGTCTCAAGGGCATCGTTGCAAGCTCGGAGGAAGAGTCACCACCCAGCGCAGCAGCCTCCAGCTTTCATGAAGCGGATGGGCAGATCGTTGAGATCAACGACAAAGAAGTCACGCTCGCTCATGGACCTTTCAAAACGCTGGGCATGCCTGGCATGACGATGACATTCCCACTCGCCAACCCGGTGCTGATGCAGGGCTTCAAAACGGGTGACAAGGTTCGGGTTGCGGTGAGTCAGACCGACGACGGCCTGCGTGTTGAGCTCCTGGAAAAATCGGGGAGCCAGCCATGATCGCTGCCCTGATTCGTTGGTCAGTGGCCAACCGATTCCTGGTGCTACTGGCGACGCTGTTTGTCACGGCTTGGGGCATTTGGTCGGTGCAGAGCACGCCTATCGATGCGCTGCCAGATCTCTCGGATGTTCAGGTGATCATCCGCACCCCTTTTCCGGGACAAGCGCCGCAAATTGTCGAGAACCAGGTGACCTATCCGTTGGCCACCACCATGCTCTCGGTGCCGGGAGCCAAGACGGTGCGTGGTTTTTCCTTCTTCGGTGACAGCTTCGTGTACGTGCTGTTTGAAGACGGCACTGACTTGTACTGGGCCCGCTCTCGGGTGTTGGAGTATCTGAGCCAAATACAAAGTCGGTTGCCGGCCAGCGCCAAGCCGGCGTTGGGGCCGGATGCAACGGGAGTGGGCTGGATCTATCAGTACGCACTGGTGGATCGCAGTGGAGGACACGATCTGGCGCAGCTACGCGCACTTCAGGACTGGTTCCTCAAGTTCGAACTCAAGACCCTGCCCAACGTTGCGGAAGTGGCCACCGTGGGCGGCATGGTCAAGCAGTACCAGGTCCAGCTTGATCCCCTCAAACTGGCCAGCCTCGGTATCACTCAGGCTGAGGTGACCGAAGCTATCGGCAAGGCCAATCAGGAAACCGGTGGCGCGGTGCTGGAGATGGCAGAGACCGAGTTTATCGTGCGTGCTTCCGGCTACCTGAAGACGCTCAATGACTTTCGGGCGATCCCGCTCAAGCTGGCTTCGGGAGGAGTGCCGGTAACCCTTGGCGATGTCGCCACGATTCAGTTGGGACCGGAAATGCGGCGTGGCATTGCTGAACTCGATGGCGAAGGCGAGACCGTCGGCGGCGTGGTGATTTTGCGCAGCGGCAAGAATGCTCGCGAGACCATTGCGGCGGTCAAGACCAAGCTCGACGAACTGAAAAGCAGTCTGCCGGCCGGGGTGGAAATCGTCACCACCTACGACCGTAGCAAGCTGATCGATCGCGCTGTGGAAAATCTCAGCCACAAGCTAATCGAAGAGTTCATCGTCGTCGCGCTGGTCTGCGGGATCTTCCTCTGGCACCTGCGCTCATCCCTGGTGGCGATCATTTCGCTGCCGGTGGGGGTGCTGATTGCCTTCATTGTCATGCGTTACCAGGGCATCAACGCCAACATCATGTCCTTGGGCGGGATAGCCATCGCCATCGGCGCCATGGTCGATGCGGCCGTGGTGATGATCGAGAACGCCCACAAGAAGATTGAGGCTTGGCACGCGGCCAATCCGGGGGAAGAACTAAAGGGTGAACGTCATTGGCATGTAATGACCGAAGCAGCGGCAGAGGTAGGCCCGGCGCTGTTCTTCTGTTTGTTGATCATAACTCTGTCGTTCATTCCGGTGTTCACACTCGAAGCTCAGGAGGGACGGCTGTTCGGTCCTTTGGCTTTCACCAAGACCTACGCCATGGCCGCAGCGGCGGGATTGTCAGTGACCTTGGTGCCGGTGCTGATGGGCTACTGGATTCGAGGACGAATTCCCAGTGAATATCAGAACCCGTTGAACCGGTGGTTGATTCGGATCTATCAGCCAGCCCTGGATGCAGTCTTGCGTCGACCAAAGATCACGCTGCTGGTGGCGCTATTGGTTTTTGCCAGTGCGCTATGGCCAATGTCTCGCTTGGGTGGCGAGTTTCTCCCCCCGTTGGACGAGGGCGACCTGCTCTATATGCCTTCCGCTCTGCCGGGATTGTCAGCGCAGAAAGCGGCACAACTGCTGCAACAGACTGACCGTCTGATCAAGACCGTGCCAGAGGTCGAACACGTCTTCGGTAAAGCGGGGCGCGCTGAAACCGCCACCGACCCCGCACCGCTGGAGATGTTCGAAACCACGATCCAGTTCAAGCCGCACGAGCAATGGCGTCCAGGCATGACCCAGGAAAAGTTAGTGGAAGAACTGGATCGAGTGGTACGAGTCCCTGGGCTGACGAATATCTGGATACCACCGATTCGTAACCGTATCGACATGCTGGCTACGGGGATCAAGAGTCCCATCGGAGTGAAAGTTGCCGGCACCAACCTGACGGAGATCGATGTGGCCACCCAGGCGGTCGAGCGAGTGGCCAAGGGAGTCCCCGGCGTCAGTTCGGCTCTGGCCGAGCGACTGACCGGTGGCCGCTACATCGATGTGGATATCGACCGTAAAGCCGCCGCCCGCTACGGGCTGAATATCGCCGATGTGCAGTCCATCGTGGCCGGCGCTATCGGCGGTGAAAATGTCGGCGAGACCATTGAAGGGCTCGCACGCTTCCCGATCAACGTGCGTTACCCACGGGAGTGGCGTGACTCGCTCGGTGCCTTGGAGCAATTGCCGATCTATACCCCGCTAGGGAGCCAGATCACCCTTGGCACAGTGGCGAAGGTCAAAGTCACGGACGGTCCGCCGATGCTCAAGAGCGAGAACGCACGACCCTCTGGTTGGGTTTACATCGACGTGCGTGGCCGGGACATTGCCTCGGTAGTCGCCGATCTGCGCAGGGTGGTCAACGAGCAGGTCAAGTTGCAGCCCGGCATGAGCCTGAGCTACTCGGGACAGTTCGAGTTTCTCGAAAGGGCCAACGCACGACTCAAACTGGTGGTGCCTGCCACGCTGTTGATCATCTTCGTGCTGCTCTACCTGACTTTTGCCCGCTTCGATGAGGCCCTGCTGATCATGGCCACACTGCCATTCGCTCTCACGGGCGGGGCATGGTTCCTCTATCTATTGGGATTCAATTTGTCAGTCGCCACCGGGGTCGGCTTTATCGCCTTGGCCGGTGTTTCCGCCGAGTTTGGCGTGATCATGCTGCTCTACCTGAAGAACGCCTGGGCCGAACGTGAAGACCTCGGCGACCGCACTGAGCGCGGTCTGGTTGCGGCGATTCGTGAAGGCGCCGTGCAGCGTGTTCGACCCAAGGCCATGACCGTAGCCGTCATCATTGCTGGCTTGTTACCCATCTTGCTGGGCAGCGGGACCGGCAGCGAAGTGATGAGCAGAATTGCTGCACCCATGGTCGGCGGCATGGTCACGGCACCCTTGCTTTCCCTGTTTGTCATTCCGGCGGCCTATCGTCTGATGCGTCGCCGGCACCTCTCGGTTGAACCTATCAACCCTCAAGGAAAAGTCGTATGAAACTGACCCTGATTGCAGTTGCAAGCACCGTATTTACGCTGTCTCTTTCGGCCCACGCAGAGGATATGCCGGGCATGAAAATGGACGGAATGGAGGGCATGCAGATGAAGCAGGAAACAACGCAGGCTCCAGTCGCCACCGCCGACGGAACGATCAAGGCTATCGATACTGTGAAGCATACGGTGACCATCTCTCACGGCGCTGTTCCAGCTGTGCAATGGCCGCCGATGACCATGGCCTTTTCCGTGAAGGAAGATCAGCTGACAGGGCTGACGGCAGGAGACCGAGTGTCGTTTTCATTTCGAGTCGAGGGTGGCAGAGCGGCGATTGTTTCAATAAAAAAGTGAGATAGCGGTGGTGGAAGTGCCCGGGCCGTCTCCAGCCGCCATTGCTGCTTATGGCAAGGTTTTGGCTCATAAATCACATTTATGTGATTCTGATATTAGTGCTATCCGATTAGTGCTGTTTATCAATCAATAGTCGAAGGGTAAGTTGCTTCTCTGCGAATACAAGCCGAGAGCAATCCATGACCCAGCACATCATCCGCAAGTGCATGCCCGCCGTAGCGAAGGCGGGCACTCTTTGTTTTGCTCTGTGCACCGCTGCGGTCGTGGAGGCGGGCGATCGCAGTCCGCTGATCATCGATAAACAGGGAAGCCTGATGGCCGGCGGCGGAATGATGACCCAACCGGGTGTCTTTGATCCGTACACACCGATGAAGCCTGATGGCCAAACCTATCATGGCGATCACGTGTATGCGTTCTACCAGATTCCGGTCGACGCTCGCCCGCTCCCGATTGTCATGTTGCATGGTGCAGGGCAGTCCGCGAAGTCCTGGGAGACGACGGCGGATGGTCGAGAAGGGTTCCAGAACATCTTCCTGCGTCGCGGCTTTTCCACCTACCTGATCGACCAGCCGCGCCGTGGCGATGCGGGACGCAGTCTGGTTGAAACCACAATCAAACCAGTGGCGGACGAGCAACTGTGGTTTAACCAGTTCCGCATTGGTGTGTGGCCAAACAGCTTCGAGGGCAGTCAGTTTCCACGTGAGCAGGAGGCGCTGGAGCAATTCTTCCGCTCGATGACGCCCAATACCGGTCCTTATGACATTGATGTGGTTTCCGATGGCGTGTCTGCGCTGCTGGAAAAGACTGGCCCGGCCATTCTGTTTACCCACTCGCAAGGTGGCGGGCCCGGTTGGCTGACAGCGATCAAGAGCCGTAATGTGCGGGCCATTGTGGCGTTCGAGCCGGGCAGCAGCTTCGTGTTTCCCGAAGGTGAAGCCCCGGTGCCGATCCCCAGTGCATTCGACACACTCTCGGCGCAGGTCGTATCCAAGGCGCAGTTCGAAGCGCTGACCCGCATCCCCATCGTCATCTTCTATGGCGACAACATCCCCGAAAAACCGGTGCGTCTGCCCGCGCAAGACAGCTGGCGCGCCCGGCTTGAGATGGCGCGCCTGTGGCGAGACGCCGTGAACCGGTATGGCGGTGATGTAAGGCTGATCCATTTGCCTGAGATCGGGATCAAGGGCAATTCCCACTTTCCCTTCTCGGACCTCAACAATGTCGAGATCGCGGATCTGGTTTCGAAGTTTCTCGCAGAGAAAGACCTGGATTGAAAACGAGCCCGGCGATGGCCGCCGAGCTCCTCAGAAGTCGCAATAGGCAGGATTATTCATATGACGCGAACCACGATAAAGGCCACCGTTCTGGCCGCAATAATCGGTATATCGGCAGCCGAAGTTGAGGCCGCGGACTACAAGCAGAACCCCTTCACATTGACCTACGGTGGCGCACTGACGAAGAACGAGCCGGGCAAGGTCAACCTCCATCCGGTCACCTACAAGCTCAATGGACTGGACATTTCCGCCAACGTTTACACCCCGGCGAACTATGACTCGGCGAAGAAATATCCGGTTGTCGTGGTGGCGCATCCCAATGGCGGGGTGAAGGAGCAGGTTGCAGGCCTGTATGCCCAGCGCCTGGCAGATCAGGGCTACATTACGATCACTGCGGATGCGGCGTATCAGGGCGCCAGCGGCGGTCAGCCGCGTAACGTCGATAAACCCGCGTATCGCATCGAGGACATCCACGGCATGGCGGATTTCATCGCCCGCTACCCCGGCGTCGACAGTACGCGTTTGGGCTTGCTCGGCATCTGCGGCGGTGGCGGCTATTCATTGAAGGCGGCGCAAACCGACAAGCGATTCCAGTCGATCGCAACCTTGAGCATGTTCAACTCAGGGCTGGTTCGCCGTAATGGCTACCGGGATTCGCAACTGTCCACGGTCCAGGAGCGCTTGCAGCAAGCTTCCGCTGCCCGCGCCCAAGAAGCGGCCGGCGAGGAAATTCTCTACACCGGGGATGCCAGGCTGACGGACGAGCAGATCGCCAAATTGCCGTTTGATCTGTATCGGCAGGGTTTTGAGTATTACGGCAAAACCCATGCTCACCCTAACTCGACCTTCAGATACACCTTGAGCAGTTTGCTGGACTTGATGAGCTTCGATGCAACGGACCAGATCGAACTGATCGACAAGCCATTGCTGATGATTGCGGGCAGCAAGGCCGACAGCCTGTACATGTCTGAGCAAGCCTTTTCCAAGGCCTCCAGTACGAAAGACAAGTCATTGGTCAAGATCGATGGCGCGACCCATATTGAAACTTACTGGGTGCCTGCCTATGTGGACGTCGCAATGGACCAGCTGACCGCGTTTTACGCCAGAACGCTCTAAATTCAAGGAGCCGTCATCATGAACAAAACCCTATTGGGGATCGCGATGTGCGCCGCGACGCCCTTCGCCAGCGCCGCCGGACAAGCAGACAATGTCAGTGAGTCCCAGGCTGCCCAGCAGATCCGACGTGCCGGTACACAGGCTTCGACGGCGGGGCCGGCGGATTATTTCTCCGGGCGGGTGCGCGTCGATCCCTTGTTTCCCGCCACTGGCGAAATCAATGCATCCGGCGCCTACGTTACCTTCGAGCCGGGCGCGCGTTCGGCCTGGCATACCCATCCAGCAGGCCAGCGATTGGTGGTGATCGCAGGTGTGGGCCTGGCTCAGGAATGGGGCAAGCCCGTGCAGGAAATCCGTCCGGGAGACGTGATCGTCTGCCCACCGGGCGTCAAGCACTGGCACGGTGCCGCACCGACAAGCGCCATGACTCACCTGGCTGTGACCGGCGTGGTGGATGGCAAAAGTGTGCAATGGCTGGAGAAAGTCACCGATTACCCAAACAACGCACAAAGTTCGGCGACGTCGCAAGCAACGTCTGCCGAACATGCCGTTTCCGAGGTGCTGTCAGCCAAGCAGCAGGCTATCCCGTTGATTGCAGCCTCCATGGCCACAAGCAACATGCCCATGCTCAATGCTGCCTTGAACAAGGGGCTGGATGCGGGGCTGACCGTCAGCGAGGCGAAGGAAATACTGGTGCAGCTCTACGCTTACACCGGCTTCCCTCGCAGTCTCAACGCACTCGGCGAGCTGATGAAAGTGGTGGACGCACGCAAACAACGCGGCATTCAGGATGATCCGGGGCGCGAGCCCGGTCGTGTCATTCCAACCGGCGCTGAATTGCTGGTCGTGGGCAAGGCCAATCAGACCCGCATTTCCGGTGCACCCGTCCAGGGCCCGCTGTTCGACTTTGCACCTGTCATCAATCAATATTTGCAGGCGCATTTGTTCGGCGACATCTTCGAGCGAGACAACCTCGATTGGCAAAGTCGTGAACTGGCTACGGTTGCAGCGCTGGCCGCCACGCCCGGTGTGGAGCCGCAACTGCGTTCGCACATGGCCGCCAGCATGAGGGTAGGTCTGAGCGCTGCGCAATTGCGTCAACTCGCTCAGGTACTGGCCGACCAAGGTGACGCTGATGCGGCCAAGCGTGCCGGCGAGGCGCTGGACAAACATCTGGCTGAAACGGCCGGGCGGCCGTGAGTCAGGGATCGGCCACCGGTCAAGCGCGCAGGCCTGTCAGCTGGAATAGCGCAGGGCTTCACGCAGCAACGTAAAGGCGGGTGAACTCTGGCGTCGGCTTGGATAGTAGAGGTGGTATCCCGAGAATGGCTCGCACCAATCCGCGAGTACGCGAATCAACCGACCCTGTGCAACATGCTCCTGCACCAGGTCTTCTGGCATATAAGCCAGCCCCAACCCCTGGAGGGCGGCCTCCAGGCGCATGGCAATGTTGTTGAACACCAATTGGCCTTCCACGCGTACTTTCAATTCTTGCCCGTTCTTCTCGAACTCCCAGAGGAAGAGGCCACCATAAGTCGGCATGCGCAGTGTGATGCAGTTGTGCTGCATGAGATCGCTCGGGATTTTTGGCTTCGGATACCGAGCGAAATACTCTGGGGAGCTGACCACTGCCATGCGCATGTCGGGGCCGATACGCATCGCGATCATGTCCTTGGCGACCTGCTCACCCAACCGGACGCCGGCGTCGAAGCCTTCAGCCACGATGTCGGTCAGGCCGTAATCGACGATGATCTCGATCTTGAGATCGGGATTGTCGGGCAGCAGCTTTGCGAGCACGGGATGCAGGATCGTGATCGCAGAATGCTCGCCTGCCGTGATACGCAGTTTGCCTGAAGGCTTGTCACGGAATTCGCTGAGCAATGCCAGCTCGTTGTCGATCTCTTCGAATCTGGGGGCGATCACTCGCAGCAGATGCTCGCCCGCTTCCGTGGGGGATACGCTGCGAGTGGTGCGAGCAAGTAACCTGACGCCCAGTCGTTCCTCCAACTGACGCATGGCCCGGCTCAAGGCCGGCTGTGACATGCCCAGTTTGGCTGCCGCGCGGGTGAAACTGCGCTCCTGTGCCACGGCCGAAAAGATCGCGAGTTGGTCGTAGCTGTCAGCGGTCATTGATACGCCCCTGTTATGAACCGTTCGCGATTATGCCATCCAGCATCATCAATCGCTCGGATCTCACCCTCCCTCTATTCAAGGCAGATTCCAGGCGTTGCGGGCAAGCTATCGAGAAATGCAGCAATCTGCCGGGTACCGCGCAAGTGCACCGTGGAAATTTGCGGGCCTAGGGCCAGGCGCACCGCCTCGATACCCGGGCGATAGCCACGATCGAAATTCCACACGAAGCTCAGGAAGGTCAGGAACGCCCGGTCGAGCTTCTCTGTACAGCCTGCTGCAAGGTCAGGGCGAGGGCGGTTCATTACGCTGCGCATGATCACCCGGGTGAAACAGGTGAGCCGCGGCGTATCGAGCCAGATGATCAGGTCGGTAAGGGGCAGGCGAAGGTCGAAGGTTCGCCGCGCATAGTTGCCTTCACAAATCCAGGCATCCGGTGCGACCGCTTCGCGGACCCGTGCGCGGAACTGCTCAGCATCGGGTTCGACCCAACCAGGCTCCCAGAACAGCGTGTCCAGGTGCACCACGGGCAGACTCAGTCGCTTGCCGAGGGCACGGGCGAGGGTGGACTTGCCGCTACCGGCATTGCCCAGAATTACAATCCGTTGCATGGGGACTTCCTGTCGCGAAAAAAGCCGACAATTGTGCAGGTTCTGGAGGGCCAGTTAAAGGCCCAAGCAGATCACCCGATACAACGGCGAAGCCTGGGGCAGGTATTTGAACTGAAGCACCGACCGGTTATTTCAGATACCAGCCCCATGGTTGGTCGCTGACGTATTCGGTCACTTGCTTCACCTCCAGATAGTTGTGCAGCCCCCATTGGCCGAGTTCCCGACCAATACCGCTGTGTTTCATGCCGCCCCACGGTGCCTCGACGAAGGTCGGTTGCGAGCAGTTGACCCAGATAATCCCGGCGCGCAGTTGGTTGGCGACGCGGGCGGTACGTTGCAAATCAGCACTCATCACGGCGGCGGCGAGGCCGAAGCGGCTGGCGTTGGCCATTTGCAAGGCTTGCTCTTCGGTCTTGAAGCGCTTGATGCACAGCACCGGGCCGAACACCTCTTCGCGCCAGAGGATGCTGCTGTGTCCGGGCTCGTCGAAGATGGCCGGTTCGATGAAATAACCCTCTGGCAGATACGCCGGTTGCCGACCTCCGGTGAGCAGGCGTGCGCCGCTGGCCAGTCCCTGATCGATAAAGCCGAGGACCTTGTCGTGTTGACCCCGGCTGACCAAAGGGCCCAACAACACGCCGGGTTCCAGCCCTGGGCCGATGGTGATCTTGCGGGTTTCCTCAACCAGTCGCTCGATCAACCGCGAGGCGATGTTTTCCTGTACCAGCAAGCGTGAAGTGGCGCTGCACACCTGACCCTGGTTCCAGAAAATCCCGAACAGAATCCACTCCACCGCCGCTTCGACATCGGCGTCGTCGAACACAATCAACGCAGATTTTCCGCCCAGCTCCAGGCTGATGTTCTTGATGTCGCGAGCGGCCGCCGACATGATTTTTGCCCCGGTGGGCACGCTGCCGGTGAAGGCCAGTTTGTCCACGCCAGGGTGTTCGGTGAGCGGGCCGCCGGCGTCGGCTCCAAGACCGGTCACGACGTTCAGGACCCCGGCCGGCAGACCGATGCGGTCGGCGGCCGCGGCCAGTTCCAGTGCCGTCAGTGGTGTCAGTTCGGACGGTTTCAACACCAGCGTGGCACCGGCGGCCAAGGCGGGCGCGACCTTCCACGCGGCCATCAGCAGCGGGTAGTTCCAGGGGATGATCTGCCCGGCAACGCCGATCGGCTCATGACGGATGCGGCAGCGAAAACGCTCGTCCGGCAGCGCCAGCGGTTGATCCTGCTGCTGATCCAGTTCGCGGGCCAATCCGGCGTAGTAACGAAAGCAACCGATTGCATCGCCAACGTCCCACTGCGCTTCGGGCAACGGTTTGCCGTTGTCGCGCACTTCCAGTTCAGCCAACGCCTGTTGACCACTGTCCAGTTCATCAGCCAACGCTTCCAGCCACTGCGCGCGCTCGGCGCCAGTGGTTTGGCTCCAGCCGTTATCGAACGCTCGCCTGGCGGCGCGCACCGCATGATCGACGTCTTCTTCGGTGCCCGCGGCGACCCGATGGAAAGCCTGTCCGGTGGCCGGGTCGATGACGTCCAGGTAACCGCCCAGATCCGGGCTGACCCACTCGCCGTTGATGTAAAGCTGATCACGCATGGTGAGACTCCTGGACGCCGGTGCGGCGGTTTTGCAGGTGACGGGAAGTGAACAGCAGCGCCAGCGACGCGCAGATGATGACGGTCGAAACCGCGTTGATCTCCGGGGTCACGCCGCGGCGGATGGATGAAAAGATGTAGATCGGCAAGGTTGTTTCGGAGCCGGCGACGAAGAACGCGATGATGAAATCGTCGAAGCTGAAGGTGAACGCCAGCAGAAACCCGGCCATGATCGCCGGACTGATCTGCGGCAGGGTGACCCGCCAGAACGTTTGCATTGGCGGTGCGTAAAGGTCGGCCGAGGCTTCCAGCAAGGCCTTGTCCAGTGAATCGACGCGGCTGCGCACGATCACCATGACCAACGCCATGGTGAACAGCGAGTGCGCGGCGATCACGGTAAAGAAGCCCATGTTCAACCGTGGCACGCTCGGTATCCAGCTCGCCAGCAACGGGTTGATCAGGTCGAACAGGCTAATGAACGCAATCAGCGTCGAGATGCCGATGACGATCCCGGGCACGATGATTGCGCAATAGGTCAGCGCATCGAACAGCAACCGCACTTTGGCGCCGGCACGTTGCAAACCGAACACCGCGAGCGTGCCGAACAGCGTGGCAATCACCGCTGAAGTGAAGGCAATGAACGCACTATGGCCCAGCGCCTCCATGATGAACGGGTTGCCAAACGCGCGACCAAACCATTGCACCGAGCAGCATTCGAACGCCAGGCCACTGCGCCCGGCGTTGAAGCTGAACAGCACGATCAGCGCGATTGGTGCGTAGAGAAACAGGTACAGCGAAGTCGAATAGCTGCGCAGCCACATGTCACAACCCTCCGTCGGCAGGGCGGCCGCCATAGCGCGCCACCAGTTTCAAATACACGCCGATGATCAGCAGCATCATTGCCACCAGGGTCATCGCCAGCGCGCTGCCGAAGGGCCAGTTGCGCGATTGCAGAAACAGGTCGACCAGTGCGTTGCCGACGAAGAACACTTTGCCGCCACCGAGAATGGCCGGGATCAGGAACTCGCCCATCAACAGGATGAACACCAGCATCACCCCGGTGATGATTCCGGGCGCGGAGAGTGGCAGGGTGATCCGCCGGAAACTTTCGAAAGCGCTGGCACCCAGGTCCGCCGAGGCTTCGAGCAGACGCTTGTCGAGTTTTTCCAGGCTGACGTAAATCGGAAACACCATCAGCGGCAAGTAGCCGTAAACAATGCCGATCAGCACTGCCCACGGCGTATTGATCAGCCGCACGTCTTCAAGGCCAAGGCTGGCGAGCAAGGCCGGAATGCCCTTGCCGCTGAGGATGAAAATCCAGGCGTAAGTGCGGATCAGGAAACTGGTCCAGAACGGCACAATCACCAGCGTCAGTAGCAGCGAGCGATTCTTGCTGACCTTGACCGCCAGAAAATACGCCAGCGGGTAAGCCGCCACCAGGCACACCAGCGTGCCCAGCGGCGCCAACATCAGCGTGTTGCTGAACGCCGCGCCACGGGAACCGAGGTTCAGGTAGTTGGCCAGCGTGAAGCCACCGGCGTAACCGCCCACGGCACTGCGCTCGCCGAAACTGAAGACCAGGATGATCACCAGCGGCATCAACAACAGCAGCAGGAACCACAAGGTCGAGGGCAAGAGCATCAGCAGGGTGATCCGCCGGCCGAGGCTGCGCCGTTGGCGAACCTCGACCGACAGGGCATTGCCCGGCTGCACCGTTTGCGGATGGGTGGTGGCGTTCATGGGGGACTCCTCATTGGCCATGGCCAGGCGATCAGGCGGACTTGAAGCGAGCCATCAGTTCGGCGCGCGCCGGGCTGGTGAGCGTCGCCGCGGCACCGAACTCCAGAGGACTGAGCGCTTCGGCGGCCGGGTACATGATCGGATCGTCGAGCATGGCGGTGGGGAGCAACGCATCGACGCGTTTGTCGCCGCTCGGGTAGCCGTGGCTCAACACTTCGAGCTTGTTGTGCTGCGGATCGAGCAGGTAGTTGATGAAGGCGTAGGCCGCGTCCTTGTGCTCCGAGCTTTTGGGAATGGCATAGAAGTCACTCCACAATTCGCCACCTTCCTTGCCCAGTTCGAACTGCATCTGCGCGTTGTCGCGGTGCAACTGAGAGGCATCGCCGGTCCAGGACATGGCCAGCCAGGCATCGCCGCTGCGCATTGACGGCTGGATGTCGGAGTTGATGGCGAACAGGTGCGGCTTGACCTCGATCAGCAGTTTTTCGGCATCGGCCAGCTCTTTCGGGTCCAGGGAATTGAAGCTATAGCCGAAGCTTTTCAGCGCGTTGCCGATGGCGGTCAGTTGGTAGTCGTGAACCATCGTCCGACCGCTGGCGGGGCCTTGAGCTGCTGCCCAGAATTCTTTCCAGCTGGCGGGGCCGTTCTTCAGTTTGCCGGCGTCGTAGAGCATGCCGGTAGTGCCCCAGTTTTTCGGCACCGCATACACCTTGCCGTCCACCGTTCCCTGGGCCATGAACTTTTGCTGGAAAGCCGACGCCTCAAAGTTGGGAATGCGCGACAGGTCCAATGGTTCGATCAGGCCCAGGCCAACGTAAGTGCTAATGGTGTAGTTGGTCGGCACCAGTACGTCCCAGCCACTGCCACCGGCCTGCAATTTGGCAAGCATCTCTTCGTTGGAACCGAACACGCTCATCGAAACGCGCGCACCGGTGGTTTTGGCGAAGGTGTCGAGGTTTTCCTGGCTGTGGTAATTCGGCCAGGTCGCCAGCGACAGGCGATCGCCCAGCTTGGCCTGCTCGGCGGCCTCGGCGGTGGAGGTCAGCAGGCCGGGCATGTTGGTTGCGACCACCGCTGCGGCAATTCCCAGGCCTGTGCGGCCAAGGAATTCGCGGCGGCTGATCGAGCCGTTCTGCCAGCTACGCAAGGTTTTGATAAACGTCTTCTGGTCCATAGCACGCTCCACATTCGGTTGATGAAACGAATCGATGATTTACAACGCCATGGCCAGGCCATTGGCGTGATCCCAGCCGACGCTCACTGCAGCGCCGTGTTCGAATGCATTGGCGCCGTGGTCCTGCTGGCGCGGCACACGCACGCAAACCACGCCAAAGGCTTGGGTGCGCACGCGGTATTCGGTGGAGTTACCGAGGTAGATGCGGTCTTCCACGTGGCCTTGCAGTTTCACTTCGCGGGTCATGTCGGCGTTGGCGCTGGCGATGCTGATCAGCTCCGGGCGCACCGCGATGCAACCGGCGGCGTCTGCGCTTAAGGCGTTACCGGTGGGCGTCAGTGGGCTGGTCAGTTCCAGCCCTTGCTCGGTGCGCAGCACTACTGAATCGCCCTGCATTTGGCGAACCGTGCCGTTGAACAGATTGGATTCGCCGATAAAGTCGGCCACGTAACGGCTGGCCGGCGCTTCATACAGTTGTTCCGGGGTGGCGGTCTGGATGATCGAACCGTTGCGCATCACGCTGATGCTGTCACTCATCGACAAGGCTTCTTCCTGATCGTGGGTGACCAGCACAAAGGTGATGCCGACTTCGCGTTGCAGGCGCAGCAATTCGGATTGCATTTCCTTGCGCAGCTTGCGGTCCAGCGCCGCCAGCGGCTCGTCCAGCAGCAACACGGTCGGCTTGTTGACCAGCGCCCGGGCCAGGGCCACACGCTGCTGTTGGCCGCCGGAAAGTTCACTCGGCTTGCGTTGGCCGAAGCCGCTCAGGCGCACCATTTCCAACGCTTCATCAGCCATGCGCAGTTGGGTTTTTTTGTCGGGTCGCGGGGTGCGATAACGCAGCCCATAGGCGATGTTCTGCGCCACTGTCAGGTGCGGGAAGAGGGCGTAATGCTGGAACACCATGTTCACAGGCCGCTCAAACGCAGGCACTCCGGCAACGTTCTTGCCCGACAGGCGCACTTCGCCGCTACTGGGCTGTTCGAAGCCGGCGATCATGCGCAGGGTGGTGGTTTTGCCGCAGCCGGAACCGCCGAGGAAGGAATGGAATGAGCCGCGGCGCACCGCGAAGTTCAGGCCATTGACGGCTGACACCTCGCCATAGCGTTTGACCACGTTGCAGAATTCGATATCGCTTGGCGAAGTGTCGTTCACGCTGTTGTTCACGAGGCGGGCTCCCTTGCAGTGATGAATCAGTGCGTCGGGGGCCAAACTAGCAATCGGGGTTTTGCGCTGTATATATCCCTTGGGGGATAGAGTCGGTTTCAGGTGTCAGGCTTCGACGACCAGTTCCTGGCCGGTAAGGTCGCGGATAAACAGCCCGAGCAATTCGGACTGGCTGCCGATGCCGAGCTTGGCGTAGATGTTCTTGCGGTGAATCTTCACCGTGCCAGGACTGATGCTCAGTTGTTCGGCGACCGAGGCGCTGGAGTGACCGCGTAGCAGCAACTGCACAATCTCCTGTTCGCGGTGGGTGAGGATGTGTGCGCCGAACTGATCGAAGGCTTCGCGGATCTTGAAGTCCAGGTCCTGCGCCGGGCGCGGTTGCTGGGCTTGACGCAAACGCCAGGCTTCATTGATGACCTGTTCAACCACGGCCTGCGCGCACTCGATCAACTGCATCTCGTCACGACCAAAAGCACAGCTGGCGGTGGATCGCATCAACGACAGAACGGCCATGGCGCCGCCACCGAGATCGACGAAAAACGCCACTTCTTCAGCCAGCCCGGTTTGCTGGTAATACGTCAGGTAATACTCGCCGAGGTAGAAGTGGTCGGGGGCGAACTGGCGCAAACGCCACAGTCCAGGCGCTTGCCCGCGAGTGCATGCCAGGTAGAACGGATCAAGTAGATAGGGCCCGCACTGATAGTCATCGACATACACCGCACGTTTGTCGGCTGCGAAGGTGTCGAACAGCGCCAACGGCCGATGATTGCCTTCGTAGACGAACAGAACGAAGTGATCGACCGGGCATACTTGCCGCAACCAGTGACTTAAGCCTGCTAGGCGCGCATGCCCGGGAGGAAGGTCCAGTAAATGGGCAACACCGGTGGTCCAGAGTTTCAGTTCCTTGGGGCGCATGGCGGCTTCAAGCAGGATTGGGTTGCGTTTAGATGCACAATTTACGCCATGGCTGTTTTTGGCCTTGCAGGGCGGGGCGCGTGATGTCGAGTCGTTGAAAAGACGCACCGTAACAGCGCCGGATGTTACCGAGTGCTACAGCGAGGCGGTCGACTTGTGTTTTGTGTTTTGTGTACATATCCGTTTCTGTGGTCACGGCGGCTTAGGGTTCCGCCCTTACGGCGGGTCACTTTGGAAAAGAACCCCAAAGTAACCAAAGGGTTCTTGCCCCTTTCGTTCGGTGCCTCGCCTAGGCTCGGCATGCCCTCTCTCCGGTCCTGCTCCGTGGGCCCGCCGCCATCGGCCATCCATGGCCGGGGGCGGCTAACCCGGCATCCATGCCGGGTTGCCCACTGCGCAGAACCTCCACTCGGCCTCTCGATGGGGCGGTGCATCAAGATCAAAAGCTGCAGGCGAGCTAACGCTCGGCCTGTTGAGTGGTGAGGAGCGAAAGTTGTACGCTGATTAGGCCATCGCGAGCAAGCTCGCGATGACTATTGAAAGGGCGACGCAGAAACATCTGCATCGCCCACGCTTTTTAGAAGAAGCGCCCCAGGCAACAGCAGCCGCGAGGGCAGCGTCCAGGGCCTTTTCGATGTCTTCGGCCGTGGAGCGCCGGAATTCGGCAATCGGTTGGCCTCCGTTGTGGCCGTCCGTGGACGGCCACTGTCAGCTTCAGCCGCCGTATGGCGTCAGGAACCCTGAGGAGTTTCACCGCGCGCCAGGCGGGCATTGATGTCTTCGATGACTGCCGGCAACTCGACGATGGTGTCGATCAGATAGTGCGGGCGAGAGCCTTCGAACATCTTGATGATGCGGGCACGTTCTTCGGTCAGCTTGTCGGAGGACAACGCCTTGTACTGATCGTAGGTCAAGCCCAGTGCGTTGCCGGAGCAGGTCAATGCGACTGTCCACATACCTGCGCTACGGCCTTCGAGAATGCCCGGCCAGGTGTCGTCGACCTTCACGCAAGCCGCGACGTCACTGATCCCCAAGGCGATAACGTTGGCCAAGGCCTGAGCAGGGTGCGGGCGACCATTGGGCACTTCGTCGGTCGCTACCACATGGTCGGCGACGTAGCCGTTCTGTCGCGCCAGCTCCACTACTTTTGCCATGACCACGGCCGGATAACCGGAACACGAACCGATTTTCAGGCCCTTGTCGCGCAAGGCACCGATGGCATCCAGTGCTCCGGGAATCACGGCGGAATGCAACGCGATCTTTTCGATTTGCAGCGGCATGAAGCGCTCATAAAGTGCCGTGACATCATCATCGGTCGGCAGACGATCAAAGACCGCACGGTAGCGTTCGGCGATCTGTGGCTGGTTGCATAACGTGCGGATGTGGTCCCACTTGCCCATGCCCATGGGGCCACGTGCTTCCTCCAGCGAAACGGCTACGCCAAACTCGCCGAATGCTTCGACGAAAATTTGGGTTGGGGCGAAGGAACCGAAATCAACGACGGTGCCCGCCCAGTCCAGAACAACGGCTTGCAGATGAGTGGGTTGTTTGTAGTGCATGACGAATCTCCATTTTTGGGTATGGGTAGGCCGTCCCTCTCGTCACCGGGAGGTAAGCCTATTGATTGTTGAAACGCGTTACGAAATCAGGTTGTCGGTATCGGACTGGAGTCGAACAACTCCGCGATCATTGGCCGGTTCCTTCGAATACCCAGGCAGCACAGGTGGTAATCGATCGAAAACGGATGATTGACGAAGGTGATCGGCTTGGTGCCCGGCGTTTCGGCGTACTCGACGGCCGAAACGAAACCGATGCCGATGCCCTTGGCGATGGCATGGACAATGGCTTCACGACTGTTCAACTGCATGACGCAGTTCAGGGCGACGTCCAGTCGCTTGCAGCTCTCTTCCACCAGTTGGCGTGTGCGAGAGCTTTTTTCGCGAAGGACCCACTTCTCGCTGCTGATCTGCTCGACATGCACCTCTTTCTGACTGGCCCAGGGATGGTCGTCGCGGACGACGGCAATAATCGGATAGCGTCGATAAAGCTGAGTATCAAAGCGCTGGTCGAATTCGGAGAGCGCAAGAATCGCCACATCGATGTCGAAGTTGAAGAGACGATCCAGTGTTTCTTTTTCAGGAGAGAACGACGTTTCCAGCTCGATGTCCGGATGCCGCTGCATCAATTCGTAAGTCAGGTTCATCGCAATGGGAGGAGAGACCGCCCCCAAGCGCAGCATGCCTGTCTTGCGCTGCTTGAAACTTTGCAGAAGTTGCACGGCTTCATCCTCTTGGCCGAATAGCCCCTGGGTGATCGCATAGAGCTTGTGTCCCGCCGAACTCATTTCGATAAAACGGCCTCGACGATGAAAGAGTTCCACGGAGAACTTCTTCTCCAGCGCGTTGACCTGTTCACTTACAGTCGGCTGACCAACGCTCAGGTACTCGGCGGCGAGGGTGAAACTGCCGGTCTTCGCCACCGCATGAAAGGAACGTAACCACTTGTGGTACTGGTACATAGAAGGTCCTGTTCCTGAGTCGTTGCCTGTCTACAAGCATCCATGCTGTGTAATCAGCGTCTGATGAACAACGCGACCACCGCACTGCACAGGCATGCAGCGGTGACTACGATGAAGATCAATGAAGTATTGCCGGTACTGTCGAGCATACTGCCGATCAGCGGTTCCGCCAGGCCGGCGAACAGATAGGACGAGAAGTTCATGACACCGGTTGCCGTGCCAGCTCGCTTTGCGCCGACCAGGTCCGGGCAGAGCGCCCAGAAACTCGATGCCGGGCCGTAAACGAAGAAACCGCAGAGGAACAGCGCCACCAGGCCGATTGCGCTATGAGGCGGAATACTCCACATCCACAGGCTGGTCGCTGCACCGAGGAACATGTAGAGCATGATCGCCAGGTAGCGTTTGGAGCCGAACAGCTTGTCCGAAACCCAGCCATTACTGAGGGCGCCGATGGCCATGCCCACCGGCAGGGCAACCGTAATCCATTTCGGATCGACCATGCTGTCGCCGCTTTTCCAGTTGGCACCCAGAAAGTGCACCGGTACCCAGACGATCAGGCCATAGCGGGCCGCGTTCTGGAACCCCAGCGACACAGCGGCAATGATCAAGCGGAAGTTTTTCAGTACCGCCTTGTAGCGTTGCGCGGACGTTTCGACTTCACCGTGTGCCACTTCGTGGTCTTTGTCATTGGCGTTGGCCACACCGGTGTCAGCAAGTGGTTCAAAGCCAAGATCCTGCGGACGTTCACGGACAACCAGGTAGAAGATGATGCCGCCGGCCAGCATCAGCAGCACGGGCAAACGGAAGATCCAGCGCCATTCCAACTGGAAGACTTCGAGCACGACGATCGAGGTCACGTAGGACAGGACGGAGGCACAACCCGCGGCAAACACATATAAGCCATACACCTTGCCACGCTCGCCGGCACTCCACCAATTGGAGAGAAGTCGGCTACCCGGAGCCCAACCCAAGGCTTGGAAGTAACCGTTGATACCCCAAGGCAGGATCAAACTAGCCAATCCGCCGGCGAAGCTGGTTACCCAGTTGGCGCCACAGGACAGTACCGCGCCAAGGGTCATGATGCGTCGGCCGCCGAATTTGTCGGCGAGGTTGCCGTTGATGGCCTGGCCAATGGCATAGGCCCAGAGCATGACGGCCGATGCCCAGCCAAGATCTGCCTTGGTAAAACCAAACTCGGCCTGAATGCCCGGAATGGCAAAACCAAACGTCTGCCGACCGGTGTAGAAAAACAGATAACAGAACATGGCCGCCAGTAGCATGCGCCACTGTGCGACTCGGAACGATGAAGTAGATGTTGCGAGACCCGGCATGGTTTGGGCACGATTCATGATCTTTTCCTTATTATTGTTCGGTCCCCCCGAATGGCGTAGGAGGGTGCACTCTTTTGTGGGTGCGGCAGGAAATCGTCGCGGCTCGTCACGCCGCTGACAGTGCTTGGTTGGGGTTGGCAGGCGCTAGGCCGCCTGTGAGCCGATGAAGTTTTTGCCTCTGGCGCCCTGCATCGCGAAATGGATCATTTCCTCGGCTTCCGATGGCGTTACACCGTAGTCGGCAAACTCCGTCTTGACTCCCAGGCTATGCAGGAACTCGCGCAATTGGTCTTGAGCGCCCTGCAGGTCGTTGCCGAATATTCGCTGAAGGGTTCGGTCGCGCGCTTCGTCGTGGCCCCAGGCGAGGCCCAACACCAGCGGCAGAGTGAAGGAGCAGGCGATACCATGCGGCAGGCCGTAGCGCAGGGTCATTTCGTAAGAGATCGAATGGGCCAGTGCAGTTTTGGTATTGGAGAATGCCAACCCTGCCTTGAGTGCAGCCAATGCCATGCGCGAACGTAGCTCCCTGCTGGACAAGTCATGACGCAGCAGCGGCAGGCATTCCAGGATGTCCTCGATGGCGGAGATGGCGAAGGTGTCCGAGATCGGGTTGGCATTGATGTTCCAGATCGACTCCAGCGCATGAGACAGGGCATCCAGGCCCGTTGAAACAGTGACCCCCGCCGGAACCGTCAGCATTAACTGCGGATCGACAATGGCCACTTTCGGCCAGGTGCTGTCCAGGTGCAGAGAGTATTTCTTGTGGCTGGCCGAGTCCCAGATGGTGGCCCAAGGGGTAACTTCACTGCCGGTACCCGCCGTGGTCGGGGCCGCAATCAGTAACTTGCTACGCGCCGGGACGAAGGGTTTACCCGTTGCCAGCAACGCGAGCAATTCATCAAAACGCCCCGACTCGGTGCCCACGATCAACGCCTTGGCGGTGTCGATGGCACTGCCCCCGCCCACAGCGATGACTGCGTGGCATTCGCCGGCCTCCTGCCAAAAGCGTTCATACGTGTCGCGCAGTTGAGCCACGTCCGGATTGGGCTGGACATCCTCGATGACGTACACCAATCGGTCGCCCAGCAGGTCCTCAATACGATCGACCAATCCCAGCCCGCGAGCTTCGGGAAAAGTGACAAGTGCGACCTTTTGGTTTTCGGTGATAGAGGCAAGCTCGAGAAGGCTGCCCCAGCCGAAACGTGTATCAACTGGATTGTGGAATCGGGCAGTCATGGCGGGTCCTTTGTTTTTGTTGTTGGAGGTGGCCCCATACTCGGGGGACGCCGGCGCCAGCTCAAATCGATAATTCGCAGGCTTCTATCGGCTGAACCGATACCGAGGTCAGAGTGAAGGCTTGCTCGTAACCGGCTCGGCATCGCCCATTCGGACTAGGCAGGGCTGACGTTTCTGTCGTGTGCCGCTGACACCAAACTCGAAGGCCAGAGGGGTGTCGCTTCATGCGTGCCCCGCCTAACGAGCAGAAGGCGCCGCGATGGAGTTTGCATTCAGCGACGAACAGGAAATGATCCGCGCATCGGCCGAGGGCTTTCTCGCCGATGTCTCGGATTCTGCCGCCGTGCGAGCGGCGATGGTCAGCGAGCGAGGTTTTGACGAGGCGCTGTGGCAGCGCCTCTGCCGCGAAATGTACTGGCCGGCGATTCATATTCCCGAAGCGTACGGCGGCCTGGGACTGGGCTTTGTCGAGCTGTCGATTTTGCTGGAACAGATGGGTCGGCGCTTGCTGTGTTCACCGTTCTTCGCCACCGCCTGCATGGCCACGCCAGCGCTGTTGCTGGCCGCCAATGAACAACAAAAACAACGCTGGCTGCCGTTGATCGCCGACGGCAGTCTCACCGCTACGTTGGCCTTCAGCAGCGCCAACGGCTGGGCGGCCAAGGATGTTCAGGCCACGGTGGTGACCGAGGGCGAGGGTTTTGTGCTGGATGGAACCCTCAATCATGTGCTCGACGGGCACAGCGCTGAGCTCTTGATCATCGCCGCACGGGTTCCCGGATCGAGCGGCGAGGCGGGCATCAGCCTGTTCGCCGTGGACGCGGACCGGGCAGGGATCGAGCGTCAAATGTTGCCGACCATGGACCAGACCCGGCGTCAGGCGCGGGTTCAGCTCAAGGGGCTGTACCTCAGCGCTGACTGCCTGCTCGGTGAGTTCGGCGCGGGCTGGCCGCACCTGGAGCGGATGCTGCAACTGGCTTGCATCGGCCTGGCTGCCGAACAGACCGGTGGCGCGCAGCAGGTGCTCGACCTGAGCGTTGCCTATATGCAGGAACGCCAGCAGTTCGGTCGACCCATCGCCAGTTTCCAGGCGCTCAAACACCGCGCCGCCGACATGATGCTGCAGGTCGAATGCGCACGTTCGGCCAGTTATTACGCGGCTTGCGTGGCCCAGGAAGTCCTCGATCCTGAAGGCGACCCGCAGGTGGCCGCCGAGCTGCCGCTGGCGGCGGCGCTGGCCAAGGCGCAGTGCTCCGAAACCTATTTCCACTGCGCGTCCGAGTCGATCCAGTTGCACGGCGGCGTTGGTTTCACCTGGGAATACGACCCGCACCTCTACTTCAAACGCGCCCGCGCCAGCGAAAGCTTTCTCGGTGCACCTGCCCGGCATCGAGAGCGCATTGCCGTGGCGATTCTTGGGGAGCAGCCATGAAAATCAGTTTCAGCGAACAGGACGAATGCTTCCGTCAGGAAGTGGCCGACTGGTTGAGCGCTAACCTGTGCGGTGAATTCGAGCCCCTGCGTTTTCGCGGCGGCCCGGGTGACGAACACATGTTTCCCGAGGAGCGCAAAGCCTGGGAACGCAAACTCGCCGAGGGCGGCTGGACGTGTGTGGGCTGGGCGCCGGAGCACGGTGGGCGTGGTCTGTCGATCAGCCAGCAAGTGATTTTCCACGAAGAGTATGCCCGCGCTGGCGGCCCGGGACGCATGGGGCATATCGGCGAAGGGCTGGCCGGACCGACCATTGCCGCGTTCGGCACTGCCGAGCAGCAACAGCGCTTTTTGCCAGGCATCGTCAACGGCACGTCCTTCTGGTGCCAGGGTTATTCAGAGCCGGGGGCCGGGTCCGACCTGGCCAACGTCAAGACCCGCGCGGTGCTTGATGAAGCCCGCGGCACTTGGGTGATCAACGGACAAAAAGTCTGGACCTCCCTGGCCCATGAGTCGGACTATTGTTTTGTGATCGCCCGCACTGAACCGGGCAGCGTTGGCCATCGCGGCTTGTCCTTCTTGCTGGTGCCCATGGCCCAGACGAAGATTACCGTGCGGCCGATCGAGCAGCTCACAGGCACCTGCGAGTTCAACGAAGTGTTCTTCGATGATGCCTGCACCGACGCCGCCAATATCATCGGCGCGCCGGGTGAGGGCTGGAAGATCGCGATGGCGTTGCTCGGATTCGAGCGCGGGGTATCGACCCTCGGCCAGCAGATGCAATTTCACAATGAACTGAATGAAATCATCGCCATCGCCCGGATCAATGGCGCCGCGCGCGACCCGATCCTGCGCCAGCGCCTGGCCGAAGCCTGGAGCGGGCTGCGGATCATGCGCTACAACTCGCTACGCATGCTGTCCGGGGCGCAGGACGGTTCGCTGCGCAAGGAAGCGACCATCTACAAACTGTTCTGGTCCACCTGGCACGCCAGCCTCGGCAAGCTGGCGATGGACGTCCTCGGCGCCGAGGCCGAACTGCTTGAGGCCGCGCCTTACCAACTCACCCGTTTGCAATCGCTGTACCTGTTCAGTCGCGCCGACACTCTCTACGGCGGCAGCAACGAGATCCAGCGCAACATCATCGCCGAGCGCGCCCTGGGAATGCCCAAAGAACCGCGCCTGCGCACCTGACCAAGGAGTTTTCCATGTCTGTTCCTCACTATGTTGCGGGTCACGGTTTGCTGCGTGACAAGTCGGTGCTGATCACTGCGGCGGCGGGGGCCGGTATCGGTTTTTCCGCCGCGGTGCGTGCCGCCGAGGAGGGTTGCCGCGCCTTGATGATCAGCGATATCCATGAAGGCCGGCTGGCAGAAGCAGTGTCGAAAATCCGCGAAACGACCGGTCTGCAACAGGTCTTCGGTCAGGTCTGCAATGTCGCTGACGAAGCTCAGGTTCAACAGCTGATTGCCTGCGCCGAGCGCGATCTGCAGGGTGTCGATGTGCTGATCAACAACGCCGGTCTTGGTGGTTCACGGCTGCTGGTGGACATGACGGATGAGGAGTGGAACCGGGTCCTCGATGTGACGCTTACCGGCACCATGCGCATGACCCGTGCGATGTTGCCGAGGATGATCGAGCGGCGTGCCGGGGTCATCGTCAACAACGCTTCGGTGCTGGGCTGGCGGGCGCAGAAAGAGCAGTCGCACTACGCCGCGGCCAAGGCCGGGGTCATGGCGTTGACCCGTTGCGCCGCGGTCGAGGCCGCCGACTACGGAATCCGCATCAACGCGGTGAGCCCGAGCATTGCGTTGCACGATTTCCTGCGTAAGTCCGCCCCTCAGGCAGTGCTTGATCAACTCGCCGCCAACGAGGCGTTTGGTCGTGCCGCCGAGGTTTGGGAAGTGGCCAACGTGATGATGTTTCTGGCCAGCGACTACAGTTCTTACATGACCGGCGAAGTGTTGTCGGTTTCCAGTCAGAGGGCGTGAGCATGCCACGTATTTTCGACACGCCCCTTGCCTTGCACGATGCCGTGGGAGAGGTGCTGGGCGTCAGCGACTGGCTGGTTCTCGCGCAGGACCGCATCGACCGGTTCGCCGAGGCGACCGGTGATCACCAGTGGATTCACGTCGATCCGCTCAAGGCAGCCAGCGGTCCCTTCGGCGCCTGCATCGCCCATGGCTATCTAAGCTTGGCGTTGGTCAATCTGTTTTTACCGCAGATCGTCGAGGTACGCGGCATTGCCATGGGTGTCAATTATGGCTGCGAGCGGGTGCGCTTTCCCACGGTGGTGCGTGTTGGCTCGCGGGTGCGCGGCAGTGCGCAATTGATGGCGGTCGAGGAGGTCAAGGGCGGCGTTCAGGCGACCATTCGCGTCAGCGTCGAAATCGATGGCGAGGAACGTCCCGGCTGTGTGGTCGACACCATCAGCCGTTACTACCCCGCGTGAACCCTTTAGCAGAACATTCGAGGAATCCAGCATGAAAGAAGCCGTCATCGTTTCGACCGCACGTACCCCGATCGGCAAAGCCTTTCGCGGTGCATTCAATGACACTGACGCCCCGCAGCTCGGCGGCCATGTGGTGCGCGAAGCTGTGCGTCGCGCCGGCATCGAGCCGGGCGAAGTGGACGATGTGATCATCGGCGCGGCAGCGCAGCAGGGCACGCAGTCTTATAACCTGGGGCGTCTGTGCGCGATTGCCGGCGGCTTGCCGACCTCGGTCGCCGGGATGGCGGTCGAGCGCCAGTGTTCATCGGGGCTGATGAGCATTGCCATGGCCGCCAAAGGCATCATGTGCGACGAAATCGACATTGCCGTGGCCGGTGGCCTGGAGTCGATTTCGCTGGTGCAGAACAAGCACAAGAACCTGTACCGCAACCAGTCAGCCTCGGTGATTGAGCTGGATCTGCACGCTTATATCCCAATGATCGAAACCGGCGAGATCGTCTCCGCACGCTACGGGATTTCCCGCGAGGAACAGGACGAATACAGCTATCAGAGCCAGGTGCGTACCGCGCTGGCCCAGAGTAATGGATTGTTCGACCGTGAACTCGCGCCACTGACCAGCCGCAAGGCGATCGTCGACAAGGCCAGTGGCGAAACCCGCTACGAAACCGTCACCTTGCTTCGCGACGAGTGCAACCGCATCGACACCACCCGCGAAAGCCTGAGTGCGCTGGAACCGGTGTGGCCGGGCGGTCAATGGAGTGAAAAGGGCCGCTTCATCACGGCCGGCAACGCCTCGCAACTGTCCGACGGTGCTTCAGCCTCGGTGTTGATGAGTGCCAAATTGGCCGAGAAGCGTGGCCTGGAGCCGCTGGGGATTTATCGCGGGATGGCGGTCGCCGGCTGCAACTCCGACGAGATGGGCATCGGCCCGGTCTACGCCATCCCGAAACTGCTCAAGCGCCATGGCCTGACCGTGGATCACATTGGCCTCTGGGAGTTGAACGAGGCGTTCGCCTGTCAGGTGCTGTATTGCCGCGACACCCTGGGCATTCCCGCTGAACACATGAACGTCAATGGCGGCGCGATTTCGGTGGGCCATCCTTTCGGTATGTCCGGTGCGCGGATGGTCGGTCACGCGTTGGTCGAGGGGCAGCGCCGCGGATTGCGTTACGTGGTGGTGAGTATGTGCATCGGCGGCGGCATGGGTGCCGCCGCACTGTTCGAGGTGGTCTGAATGGTCAGTGCACAACAGGTTCAAGCGACTATGGCGCGTTATGTGGAATTGGTGGACGCCGGTGACATCGACGGGATCGTTGCGCTGTATGGTCAGGACGCGGTAGTCGAAGACCCAGTCGGCCAACCGCCGATTCGGGGCCTTGTCGCCATCGAACGCTTCTACCGTGAGGGGCTGGGGGCGAGCAAAGTCTCGGCGACCCTGACCGGCCCGGTTCGGGCGACGTTGAACGGTTGTGGGGCGATGCCGTTTCGGGTCGATATGCAATGGGCCGGGCAACCGTGTTCGCTTCATGTGATCGACGTGATGGAGTTCGATGCCGACGGCAAGATTCGCTCGATGAAAGCCTATTGGAGCGAGGCGAACCTAACCCCCCAAAGACACGCATAAAACCCTGTAGCAGCTGCCGAGCCTGCGAGGCTGCGTTCGGCTGCGAAGCAGTCGTAAATCCTGTGCACGCGGTTTACCTGGAAGACCGAGGTGCCTGATTTTACGACTGCTGCGTCCGAATGCGGCCCAAACCGAACGCAGCCTCGCAGGCTCGGCAGCTGCTACAGGGCGCGTTCCTGAGGTGTGGCGGCGAGCAAGTCGCGATTCTGCGTCCGCCCGGTTTCGTAGAAGGCCTTGAGGTTCTCGGCGATCTGGCGCACGACGTTGTTGAACGCCTTCGCCAGCAACCATTCCACCAGTCGGCCACCGCGCAGGCTGTAGTTCATTTGGGTGGTGATGCGCGTCGCGTCACCCTCTGCCTGCAAGGCATAACTGAAGCTGGCCTCGCGGAACGGGAAGGGCGCGCCGTCGCTGGCCTTGTGCAAAATCAGCACGAAACCGACACCTTCCTGCCATTGCACCACGCTCTCATCCAGCCACTGCCCCCCCTTGCGGAACACCCGGCGACTGGCGCCGAGCCCTTCGCGTGCACCGGGATGAAACTGGCAACCGGTCAGCCCCGGCACGTAATGCGGGGCGAGGCTCAGGTCGCGCAGTCTGGCCCACGCGGCTTGTGGGGTGAGGTCGAGCAAGACGCTGTGGCGGGCAATCGCGGGCATGTTGGAATTCCTGTTGTTCAATTGGATTGTGCCGCGTCGAGAAACGCGGGACGTTCGCCACCGCCGTGCACGGTGATGTCCGCGCCGCTGACATAACGTGCCAACGTTGATGCCAGATACAGACAGGTATCGCCGATGTCTTCCGGAGCCGCCAGGCGTTGCAGCGGGATGGTCGCCGCCACCCGGGCAATGCCCGCCTGATCGCCATAATGCATGGCCGCCTGCTCGGTGAGAATCAACCCGGCCGTCACAGCGTTGACCCGCACCTTGGGTGCCCATTCCACCGCCAGCGAACCGGTCAGGTTCAGCAGCCCGGCCTTGGCCGCACCATAAGCGGCAGTGCCGGGCGAGGGACGCGTCGCGCTGACGCTGCAAATATTGATGATTGCGCCACCGTCGGTTTGCGCCTGCATCACCTGATTGACCTGCTGACAGAGATTCAGCGGCGCCAACAGGTTGAGGCGGATGATCGCTTCGCTAAAACGCGGCGAGGCACTGGCCGCGTCGGCATTCGGTGAGCCTCCGGCATTGTTGACCAATACATCGAGGCGACCGAAACGCTCGACGATACTGTCGATCAACTGCCCGGACTGCTCGACATCCCGCAGGTCGCAGGGCAGAAACAGCGCCTCGCGCCCAGCACTGGCAGGCAGGGTGTCCGGTGCTTCGCGACCGCAGATCACCACGTCGGCACCACAGTCGAGAAAACGCTGACTGATGCCGCGACCGACGCCTTTGCCACCGCCGGTGACCAGTACCACTTTGCCGCGAAAGTCCATCGGATCAAGCATGGGATGCCTCGTTCTGTCGCTCGGGAATGCTGTCGATGCTAGGTGCGTGGCACCCGGCAGCCAACGTCCGAAAAGACTAGGGCAGCGTAGTCCTGTCGGACGATGTTGTTTGCCCGGGCTCTCGGAATAATCCGGCGACAACAATAGGCCGGGAGGACACCTTATGGACGCATCAGCGCAAGGGCACTTCGTTACGCTGCCGGATGGTTTGCAGCTGCACTACTTGGATATCGGCGGGCGTGACATCGGCAGCGGCGAGCCGGTGATTTTCATTCACGGCAGCGGGCCGGGCGCCAGCGGTCACAGCAACTTCAAGCAGAACTACCCGGTGTTTGCCGCGGCAGGCTACCGGACCATCGTCCCGGACCTGCCGGGTTATGGCGCTTCAGATAAGCCAGACACCCTCTACACCCTGGACTTCTTTGTCGCCGCCTTGAGCGATTTGCTCGATGCCCTGGATATCCAGCGATGCGTGCTGGTCGGCAATTCTCTGGGCGGTGCGATCGCGATCAAACTGGCCCTCGACCAGCCACAGCGGGTCAGCCGGCTGGTGCTGATGGCGCCCGGCGGCCTGATGGAAAAAGAACAGTATTACTTGCAGATGGAAGGCATCCAGAAAATGGGTGCGGCCTTCGCCAAGGGTGAACTGCACGATGCGGGCGGAATGCGCCGGCTGTTGGCGCTGCAACTGTTCGATGAGTCCTTGATCAGCGACGAGACGGTCAATGAGCGGGTCGCAGTGGTGCGACAGCAACCGGTCTGCGTGTTGTCGACCATGCAAGTGCCGAACATGACCTCGCGCCTCGGCGAGTTGCAGTGTCCGATCCTCGGTTTCTGGGGCATGAACGACAAATTCTGCCCGGTGTCTGGCGCGCAAACGATGATGCAACACTGCCAGAACATTCGCTTTGTCCTGCTAAGCGAATGCGGGCATTGGGTGATGGTCGAGCACCGTGAACTGTTCAACCGCGAGTGCCTGGCGTTCTTTGAGGAGGCTCGCTCATGAGTGAACAACTGCGCCATCAATACGGCGAAGAGCTCTATCAGGCGTTGCTGAGCGGCACCACCCTCGCGCCGCTGACCGAGCGCTGGCCATCGATCAGCATCGAAGACGCCTACCATATTTCCCTCTACAGCATCGAACGCCGGGTGGCCGCCGGTGACCGGATAGTCGGCAAGAAAATCGGCGTGACGTCGGCGGCGGTCCAGCAAATGCTCAACGTGCATCAGCCGGATTTCGGCTTCATCACCCGGCAGATGTCGTTCGCCAATGACGCGCAAATCTCCCTGTCCGCGAACAAGCTGATCCAGCCCCGCGCCGAGGGCGAGATTGCCTTCAAGCTCAAGCACGATCTGATCGGCCCCGGTGTTACCGAAGCCGACGTGCTGGAAGCCACCGAATACGTGATGCCTTGCTTCGAGATAGTCGACTCACGGATTCATGACTGGCGGATCCGCATACAAGACACCGTCGCCGACAACGCCTCTTGCGGTGTGTTCGTGCTGGGCGATGTTCAGGTCGATCCACGGACGCTGGATTTGCCCAACTTGCGCATGCGTGTGTTCAAGAATGGCGAGCCTCTCAGCGAAGGTTTGGGCTCGGCAGTGCAGGGTAATCCGCTGACGGCCGTGGCCTGGCTGGCCAACACTTTGGGTGCTTTCGGTATTCCGTTCAAGGCCGGGGAAATCATTCTCTCAGGCTCTTTGGTGCCGCTGGAGCCTGCGCGTGCGGGCGACCTTTTTTCCTTGACCATCGATGGCCTGGGCAGTGCCCAGGTGTCCTTCTGCGCCTGACCTGTGGGGTTTAACCGGATGAGCAAGAAACTCAGAGCGGCCATTATCGGCCCTGGCAATATCGGCACTGACCTGCTGATGAAAATGTACCGATCGGAATGGATCGAGCCGGTCTGGATGGTCGGCGTCGACCCCCAATCCGAAGGCCTTAAACGCGCCCGTGAATTGGGCGTGAAAACCACGGCCGAGGGCGTCGACGGGCTGCTGCCCCATGTACTCGACGATGATATTCGCATCGCCTTCGATGCCACGTCGGCCTATGTACACGCGGAAAACAGCCGCAAGCTCAACGAACTTGGGGTGATCATGATTGATCTCACGCCAGCGGCCATCGGCCCGTTCTGCGTGCCGCCGGTCAATCTCAAGGAACATGCGGCGACGTTGGCGATGAACGTCAACATGGTGACGTGCGGTGGCCAGGCGACCATTCCGATGGTCGCGGCAGTGTCGCGGGTCCAGTCGGTGAGTTACGGCGAGATCGTCGCCACCGTGTCCTCCGGTTCGGTCGGCCCGGGCACTCGCCAGAACATCGACGAATTCACCCGCACCACGGCCGGTGCGGTCGAGAAGATCGGCGGCGCCCGACGCGGCAAGGCAATCATCGTCATCAACCCGGCCGAGCCACCGCTGATGATGCGCGACACCATCCACTGCCTGACGGATGACGAACCGAACCAGGACGCCATTCGCACCTCGGTGTTGCAGATGGTCAAGGAAGTGCAGCGTTATGTTCCCGGCTACAAGCTGATCAATGGCCCGGTGTTCGATGGGCACAAGGTGTCGATTTTCATCGAAGTCGAAGGCCTCGGCGACTTCCTGCCAAAGTCTGCCGGCAACCTGGACATCATGACCGCTGCGGGGCTGCGCACCGCTGAGATGTTCGCCGAAGAAGCCCACAAGGGCACCCTGCAACTGCCCGTCCGTTGAGTGGAGAATTGCCATGAATTTGCAAGGTAAGAGCGTCCGTCTGCACGACATGAGCCTGCGCGACGGCATGCATGCCAAACAGCATCAAATCAGTCTGGAACAGATGATCTCGGTAGCGACCGGTCTCGATGCGGCCGGCGTGCCGCTGATCGAAATCACCCACGGCGATGGCCTGGGCGGTGCGTCGCTGAACTACGGTTTTCCCGCCCACAGCGACGAGGAGTACTTCGCGGCGGTGATCCCGCGTATGAAACAGGCCAAGGTCTCGGCGCTGTTGTTGCCGGGTATCGGCACCCTCGATCATTTGAGAATGGCCCATGAACACGGGGTGTCGACCATTCGTGTGGCCACACACTGCACCGAGGCGGACGTCTCCGGCCAGCACATCGGCATGTCAGCGAAGATGGGCCTGGATACCGTCGGCTTTCTGATGATGGCGCACATGGTCAGCGCGGAAAAACTGCTGGAGCAGGCGCGGTTGATGGAGAGTTTTGGGGCCAATTGCATTTACTGCACTGACTCGGCTGGCTACATGCTGCCTGATGAAGTCACCGAGAAAATCGCTGCATTGCGAGCAGGGCTGAGTGCCGGGACCGAAGTCGGTTTTCACGGTCACCACAACATGGGCATGGCGATTGCCAATTCCCTTGCCGCGATCGAGGCGGGCGCCGCACGTATCGACGGTTCGGTGGCGGGGCTGGGCGCAGGGGCGGGCAATACGCCGCTC
Organism: Pseudomonas sp. Irchel s3h14; assembly: GCF_900187425.1. Classification (GTDB taxonomy): domain Bacteria; phylum Pseudomonadota; class Gammaproteobacteria; order Pseudomonadales; family Pseudomonadaceae; genus Aquipseudomonas. The sequence goes on along the minus strand of NZ_FYDJ01000005.1, from coordinate 20,121 downwards.
GAAGTGTTTGTCGCGGTGCTTGAGCGGATGGGCGTCAACAGTGGCATCGACTTGTACCGGATCATGGACGTTGCCGAGGACCTGGTAGTGCCGATGATGGACCAGCCGATCCGCCTCGACCGCGATGCGCTGACCCTGGGTTACGCCGGGGTCTACAGTTCGTTCCTGTTGTTCGCCAAACGTGCCGAGCAAAAGTACGGCATTGCCGCACGTGAGCTGCTGGTGGAACTGGGTCGACGCGGCACCGTCGGCGGTCAGGAAGACATGATCGAAGACCTGGCGCTGACCCTGTCACGTTCGCGGGGTGTCTTGCCAACCTGATCTGGCGACAGCACAAAAAGCCACCGGCCTTGCTTGCAGGCCCGGTGGTTTTTTTATGGGAGCAGATTACGCACCAGCGGGGGATAGCAATTGATGGCACTGGCCGAGCAACTGAAGAACGCGGAGGTCGGTCGGTAAGCTTCGTTCTTGAACAGCTGACACAGGCTGGCGGTGCTGCTGGCGCAGACGATGATGAACAGGGCACAGGTGGCTTTTCGCATAGCGAGCCTCGACACGGATTTTATTGTTGTAGAGGCAAGGTATTGCGGCTGGCGGAACGTGGCTTCGTCCGAATGGACTAGCCGATGACATTCGTCCCGATCGGCAATGACCTGTGGAAGGGTCAACCCGGGTATTTGCCTACGACCTCGATCCCCTGTAGGAGCCGAGCTTGCTCGCGATAGCGGTGTGTCAGGCGACATCAATGTTGAATGTGCCGCCCTCATCGCGAGCAAGCTCGGCTCCCACATGGTTAGAGGGTCAACCCAGGTATTTGCGTACGACCTCGCTCCCCTGTAGGAGCCGAGCTTGCTCGCGATGGCGGTGTGTCAGGCGACATCAATGTTGAATGTGCCGCCCCCTTCGCGAGCAAGCCCGCTCCCACAGGTTTTGCGTGCGGCGAGGGCCCCCATGGCCATGAACAGTGCAGCAATGGCCCGCGCTTCATTGAGTTCGCCGCGGGCCACCAGGTCGGGGATCTGCGCCAGCGGCACGCGCAGGCATTCCAGCGGTTCGGGCTCGTCGCCGACCAGTTGGCAGGGACTCAACTGTTCGGCCAGCACCACCCGGTAGCGATGGCACAGGTGACCCGGTGCCAGGGTCAGTTCGCCCAGTTCGCTGAGGCGTGCAGCGCGCATCCCGACCTCTTCGCAGAGTTCGCGTTGCGCCGCTTGCAGATAGTCTTCATCAGGCTCCGCGCCGCCCTTGGGCAGGCCGAGCACGGTTTTTTCGACACCGACCGCATATTCACGGACCAGCAACACATGCAGCGGATCGGGCATCGCCACCAGCATCACCGAGCGATAACCGGTGCCGCGTAGACGCTCGTAAACCCGCTGTTGGCCGTTGCTGAATTGCAGGTGTAAAGCTTCGATCTGAAAATAGCCGCTTTCAGCCAGCAATTCAGTCTTGAGGATGGTTGGACAGTTGCGCATGGTCAGGCCCCTGGTTGGGATGAAGCCACTGTGCGCCGTGCCGGGATGGCCGCCTTCGTCCGAGCGGACGAGGGCGGAGGTTGAGCGCTAACCGAGGGTCGCCACGCTGCGCAGAATTAGCCGCACGAGCATGGTCTGGCGGGTCACGCCGGTCTTGGAGAAGGTTGACCGCAGGTGCGCCCGCGAGGTGTTGCGGCTGATGCCCAGCTCCTCGGAGGCTTCGTCGAGGGTCAAACCGTTGGCCAACAACATGGCCAGTTGAGTTTCGGCCGGGGTGAAGTCGAACAGCGCGCGGACGATCTCCTGTGGTGCGGTGGATTGTTGCTCCGGGTCGCTGATGAAAATCACCACGGTGGGGCATTGTTTGCCTTCGCTCCAGTCCGACAACGGCACCGAGCGCACGATGATCCCCAGGTCCGCCCGCCCGGATGGTCGTTGCACGCGCAGGGCTTCGACCACCGACGGGTTGCTGCTTTTTTGCGAGAGCAGCGATTGCTTCACCAGGCGTCGAAACTCTTGAGTGTCTCGCGCCGTACCGACTTGCAGGCCGTCGTTGACCAGTTTGATGCCGTCCTTTTCCTGGATCAGCCGATCGGCGACCTGGTTGGTTTGCAGCACTTTGCCAGCCTCGTCGAGGATGATCGTACCGACCGCCAACTGATTCACCGCGCCGGCGTAGAGGTTGCGCTCGGCTTCGATGCGATTGAGCTGCATGTGGATCTTGATCGAGCGTTCCAGGTGCGGAATGAAGTGCGTCAGCAAGGCTTTCTCTTCGTTGCCGAAGGCCTTGTCATCGCGTCCGCGACTGATGCGGATACGGCACTGGGCGCCGTCGCAGGTGTTGATGTCGGCGCCTAGGATGTGGAACACATCCACCGGTTCGAGGAAATTCTTGTAGAACTCCGAGTGCTGCCAATCGTCGTTGGACACGAACTCGGCGAGGGTCACCACTTGGCGGTTGGGCAGGTCGACGAACGGGTCGAGGGTGAAAAAGTGTTTGTTATACGACGCGGTCGCCTCGGTCGACGTGCCAGTGGTGTTGACCATCAAGCCATCCACATGCGCGCTGGGCGGACGCAGGATGAAGGTCACGTACTTGCTTTCCAGGTACACATTGAGCTGGTTGAGAAAGGTCGCCCAGGGAATGGTTTCCAGCGGTCCCTGATAGAGGTTGCCGATCAAATCACTGAACGTATCGAGGCTGAGGCTCTGCTGCATAGGGAAAACCGTTTTTATTATTAGCGTTGGCGGTGGCCGAGAATAAGCACCGATATCGACTCCTTGCAACGCTCGGGCTCAAGGCCTGACGGGCGGTTGCCGGTCAGGCGCAGGGAGCGCGAAAGGCCGCTGTGTTCAGGCCCGTTCGGTGGCGCGCACGACGAACCGTTTTTGCTCCAGCACGTCGGCCGAGAGCGCCGCGACGTCGGTGTAGAACTGCTCGTACCAGCGGCGCAATTGATAGACCGGGCCATCGCCGTCACACAGCAGCGGGTTGTCGACGCGGGTCTTGCTGTGCCAGATGGTCACGTCTTCGTAGAAGGCTTCCTGGGCCTGTTGCACATAGGCCTTGGCCATCGCCTGATTCTGTTCTTCGCTGAGACCGGGGATCTTTTTCACCAGCACGCCGTAGCGCAGGGTGAAGCTGTCGAGGTCGATCGGCACATGGCAGTTGAGCAGGATCGAGTGGATCGGCTGGCCGTTCATCGCGCCGGTCATTTCGGTGATCTGGTAGGCCGGGCCGAAGTAGGTGGCCACGGTGCTCAACGCGCTGTCGCCGGACAAGCGCTCACTGCGGGCACTCATGATCTGGGTGGCCAGGTGACCTTCGAAAACGTTGCTGAACGCCTCGACGGGTGCGCCATGCACCGTGCCGAAGTGCGCCATGTCGGCGATGTTGTCGATCAGTTCGCGGCAATTGGTGCCTATCTGCAGTTCGGCGACTTCCCAGGCGGCCCACTCGTCACTGAAGCAAGCGTCAATGCGCGGGATGCGTTGCTCGGGGAGCGGCGGGTTGCCTTCCGGGTCATTCCAGACGAACAGCAACTGGTTTTCTTCCATGAGCGGCCAGCTCTTGAGCCGGGCCCGTGGCGGAATGCGTTTGGCGTAAGGAATGTCATCGCAGACACCATCGGCACCCCAGCGCCAGGCGTGGAACGGGCAGCGAATCGAGTTGCCTTCAACACAACCGGTGCTGAGGTCGGCGCCCATGTGCGGGCAGTAGCCATCCAGAATATGCAGCTCGCCGTCTTCGCCCTGAAAGGCCACCAACCGGGTGCCGAACACCTCCAGGCGATGGGCCTTGCCGTCGCGGTATTGGGCGGCCAGACCCAGACAATGCCAGCCACGGGCGTAGCGGTCTTCCAGCAGTTTGGCTTCGATGCGGTGCAAGGTACTCATCTTATTATTCTCCCAGGGTTCACGGGTTTGGCGCCTGTCACGGATTCTGCCGCCCCTGTAGAAGCGGGCATCGTCTGAATGGACGATGGCCGGTTTACGCCCGCCCGCTCTACTGACGCCATTGGACCCAGTGCAGGAGTTGGCGATGAGCAATGAAAAAGGGCCGGTCGCGGTGATTACCGGGGCCGCCAGTGGTATTGGCCGGGGGTTGGCCGAGCATGCGGCAAGGCTGGGGATGCGCCTGGTGCTGGCCGATCTCGATGGGCCGGCGTTGCAAGCGCTGTGCGATGAACTGCAGACGGGCGGTGTGCAGGCGATTGCATGCGTCACGGATGTTGGCGATCTGGCGCAAGTCGAGCGCTTGCGCGATATCGCCCTCGAGCACTTTGGCGGGGTTGATCTGCTGTTCAACAACGCCGGAGTGATGCAGACCGGCTACAGCTGGGAAATCACTCAGGCGCAATGGCAGCGGATGCTCAACGTCAACCTCAGCGGTGTGATCAATGGCATTCGCAGTTTCGTGCCGCTGTTTTTGCGCCAGGGGCGGGCGGCCCATGTGATCAACACGGCGTCCCTCGCGGGCTTGCTCAGCAGCCCGTTGATGGCGCCTTACAACGTGACCAAGCAGGCAGTGGTCGCACTCTCGGAAACCCTGCACTACGAATTGAGCATGCTCGGTGTGCCGGTATCGGTTTCAGTGCTGTGCCCAGGGCCGGTGGCCAGCGAAATCATGGCGTCGAATCAAGTGGTGGACGCGGCCGGTTCGTCATTCAGTCAATTGCTCGATAGCAGCATCCGCCAAGGCATGACGCCGAGTGAACTGGCGGAGCAAGTGTTCGCCGCCATCGCCGAAAAACGCTTCTGGGTCTTCCCTCACAAAGGATTCAAACCGGCGCTGGAGCGACGTATGCAAAGCATCCTGGAAGAAACCAATCCGCAGTTTCAAATGACCGATGTAGCGGGAGATGCCCATGCCGCTCGATAAGCAGATCGCCGCAGTGCTCCAGCAGTTTCGCGACCTGCCGGAACCTGACTTCAGCCAGCTCGATGCCGGGCAGTATCGGCAGTTTTGCGACAACCTGCTGCCCGCCATCCCCGGCGATCCGATGATCGAAGTGCGTCACCTGCGGGTCGCGGGCGCGGCGGGCGAACTGGATGCGCGGCTGTATCGGCCACTGGAGCAGGACAACCTGCCGCTGCTGGTGTTCTTCCACGGAGGCGGTTTTGTCATGGGCAACCTCGACACCCATGACAACCTCTGCCGTTCACTCGCCAGCCTGACGGAGGCGGTGGTGGTGTCGGTCGCCTACCGACTGGCGCCGGAAAACCATTTCCCGGCGGCACCACTCGATTGTTATGCGGCCACCTGCTGGCTGGTCGAGCACGCGTCTGAACTGGGCGTCGATGGCAGCCGGCTGGGCTTGGCCGGGGACAGTGCCGGGGGCAATCTGGCGCTTGCCGTGAGTCGGCTGGCGGCGCAACGGCAGGGGCCGAAAATCAGTTATCAGTGCCTGTTTTACCCGGTCACCGATGCGCGCTGCGACAGCAAGTCTTATGAGGATTTTGCCGAGGGCTATTTCCTCACCGGTGCAATGATGTACTGGTTTTGGCAGCAGTACCTGCCGGATGCCGATCAGGGGGATGATCCCTTGGCCTCGCCGTTACGCGCCGACCGGTTGGCGGACTTGCCGCCGACCACCCTGATCAGCGCCGAGTTTGATCCGCTGCGCGACGAGGGCGAGGCGTTTGCCTTGCGCCTGCGGGAAGCCGGCGTGTCGGTACGCGTGCAGCGCTGCGAGGGCATGATTCACGGTTTTATCAGCATGGCGCCGTTTGTCGAGCGCGCTGCGCAAGCCTTGTCCGATGCCGCGGCAGACCTGCGCAGGGCGCTATCTGGAGCGAACACATAACCTGTAGGAGCCGAGCTTGCTCGCGATGACGGTGTATCAGGCGACATCAATGTTGAATGTGCCGCCCTCATCGCGAGCAGGCTCGCTCCCACAAGAGATTTAGGGTGTTCACAGGCGGTGTGTTTACCGACGATCAACTGTGGGAGCGGGCTTGCTCGCGAAAGCGGAGTTACCCGCGACATAGATGTTGAATGTGCCGGCCTCTTCGCGAGCAAGCCCGCTCCCACAAGGGATTTAGGGTGTTCACAGGCTTTGTGATTACCGACGATCAACTGTGGGAGTGAGCCTGCTCGCGATAGCGGAGTTACCCGCGGCATAGATGTTGAATGTGCCGGCCTCTTCGCGAGCAAGCCCGCTCCCACAAGGGATTTAGGGTGTTCACAGGCTTTGTGTTTACCGACGATCAACTGTGGGAGCGAGCCTGCTCGCGAAAGCGGAGTTACCAGCGACGTAGATGTTGAATGTGCCGGCCTCTTCGCGAGCAGGCTCGCTCCGACAGGGGAGGTTCTGCGTGCCTTAAGGTTTTATTCCCCGCAACATTTCCTTCGCCTGATCCTGCACCGCACCCGGTGCGCTCATGTTGCCGTCGATCACGGTGATCACCGCATGCCCTTGCCATAATTGATACGCATCGGCCTGTTGCTGGGCGGCCGTCGGTGTCGGCGGGGAGACCAGGTTGACGTGAACCATGCCGTCGGAGCCGCGCTGAGAAGTGAAGTTCACCCGGTCCCAATTGCCGATCGGGGCAACACTCACGCCTTTGACTTCACTGGCCGCCAGCGCCGGGTAATTGATATTCAACCCGCTGACACCCGGCAAACCGAGCACATTCAATTCGCAGCCGAGGTTGTTTTTCCCGCAGGCCTGTTTGGCTTGAGCACCCGCGAGGCTTGCCTGCTCGATAACCTTCACCGCAAACCGGGCGGTGTCGTCCATGGCGCCGAGGGTTTTGCGGTAGCCGGCCTGTTGGTCGCGGATGATCAGGTCCATGTCGATGGCCGTCGACACCGCCACCGCCGGAATGCCCTTGAACATTGCGCGGACCGCGGCGTTCAAGGTGCCGGACATTTGCGTCAGCGGGCCGACGTTTTCGCCAAAATTACTGCCCGATACCACCAGGTCTGGTGGATTGCCTTTGAGCAGCACGTCCAGGCCAACATTGACCGCATCCACCGGGGTGCCGATGGCGGAAGTCTTGCCCGGGGGCGGGGTGTAGCCCTCGGGTGGGCCGACGCAAAATTTGCCTGGCGCCAACTCGGTCACTGCCAACGCCTGACCGGGCACGACCACGCTGGCCGCGCTGATGCCACTGCTGTCGTTCAACGGACCAACGAGGGTCACCTGATGCCCGGCGGCCGTCAGCGCCCGGTACATCGCATCGATGCCGGGTGCCCGGCATCCATCGTCGTTGGTCAGCAGGATGTTCAGGGCATTGGCCTGCATCGACAGGCTGACGCTGGCCATGGCGATGACGCCAGTGAGCAATTTATTCATGGGGCGTTTTCCGTGAAATGAGCGAGTTCAAAAAAGCACAACGCCCCGACCGAGTAAATCGGTCAGGGCGCGGAGGGCTTAGCGGGTGCCGAGTTTGCGCAGGTTGCCGGGAGTGAATTCGTCTTCAGTGAAGGCGGTGGCGTTGAGCTTGGCGGGCTTTTGATCGATCAACATCCGGTCAACCAGGTACGAACCGGCGATCAGATCATGGTAGATCCCGAGGCGAGCGTGGTAGCGCTGCAGCTCGTAGGCGTAGATCGAAGTTTGCATGTTGGTGCGCCAAAGCTCGCCGCGGCTGTCGTAATTGTCGGCCAGGGTTGCGGCCCAGGAATCCTCGTCCAGGTACAACACGCGCTTGGCGTAAACATGCCGGGCGCCTTCTTTAAGGGTTGCCTGCAAGACCCAGACGCGGTGCTTTTCATAGCGCATGTACTGCGGATCGATGTGGCCGGTGGTGGCCAGAATCTGGTCGGTGTTCACGCTCGGGTCGTCGATCTTGTAGTTGTGGTACGGGATGTAGATTTCTTTCTTGCCGACGATGGTCCAGTTGTAGCGATCCGGTGCACCGTTGAACAAACGGTCTTCGTCATACACCCGAAAACCGCCGGCGCCGCTCGGTGAGTCATAGCCTACGGTTGGCGCACGACGTACTCGACGTTGCCCCGGGCTGTACTGCCAGGCCTGGCGAGGGGAGGCGGTCGGGTTGATGAACTCGTGACCGACGACAATCTCGCCTTTCTTGCGCACCGGCTCCAGGGTGGTGATCAGGAAGTTGGTGAGAATGCCGTTGGCGCTCTCCAGGGTTTTATCCGGGCTGGACCAGATCGAGAAGATCTTGTAGTTGACCTCTTCGAGTACCCGTTCCTTGTTGGAATAGACCACCGCCTGCCCGTAGTTGGCCTCTTCGGTATTGGCGCGTCCGGCCAGCGTATGGTTGAACATCAACTCGCTACCGTTCTTTGGAATCGGGAACGGCGAGGCGCCCCAAGCGTTTTGCGTGTCGTTGTTGTCGTTGGCCAGTTCGGCGCTGACCGCGTTTTTCTTGACCAGATCTTCCAGGCGCTGATCGAAACGGAAGTCGCGATGGCTCGGGTACACCGGAATGTTGAAGGTCGCGGGGTAGCGTTTCAGCAGTGCCTTTTGGCCATCGGTGAGGTTGTTGGCGTACTTGTCCATGTTCTGCGCATTGATCACGAACAGCGGTTTTTCCGCCGCGTACGGGTCCGGGTACGGCGTACCGGGGCCAGCGTATTTGAGCTGTGGCGGCAAGCCGCGCCATTTTCCGGTCCAGGCCGGGATGCTGCCGTCGGCGTTGCCCGCCTTCTCGGCACCCATCGGGGTCAGGTCCTGACCCAGGCGTGCGGCTTCTTCATTGCTGATTTTGGCCTGAACCAGGCCACTGCCGAGCAGGCTGACGGCCAACGCCGTGCCCAACAATGTGTGGGTAAATCTAGACATGCTGTGCTCCTCCATCAGGGGATTCAGAACCGGTATTTGAAGTTGAGGGCGACGTTGTCGCGGTCGGCCAACGGGGCGTTGTTGGCGTTGCCCAGGTAGGCGTTGTAACGGGCTTCTACGGTGAAGTTGCCCAGATAGCGCCACGAGCTGCCGATGCTCGCGCGGTCGTCGCCCTGGCCTGAGTTGATCGAGCCCACCAGTGCGCTGTCATGCTGGGCGGCGGTGCTGTAGGTGACGGGCACCGACATGTCCCAGCCGCTGAACACGTTGTTGTAATCGAAGTTCGCCTGAACCGTGTAACCGAAGGCGTCGCGGTCATAGACCAGGCTGTCGGTGCCCGGCTGCGAGAATCCAGGGGCGAATGTCACAGGTTCCGACTTGTCGTTGCTGAGCACGGTGTTGTAGACCAGCTCACCGGTCAGCGTGGTGTTGTCGGCCCATGATGTCGGGCCGAGCACGTAGATCATCGACGTCTGCGCCTGCAGGGTTTTGCCGCGCACCGGGCTTGAGAAACCGTTGTCGACCATCACGGGCTGACCGTCGCGGTAGCTGACTTCACCGGCCCAGCTCACGCTGCCCAGCACCGTGGAGAAACTCGCGCCGTAAAGATCGATGTTGTCGAAGTAGCGCACCCGGTAGTGCCCCAGGTCGGTCTGGAAATCCAGCGACGGGGTCTTGTCGTGGTAGCGCGAGTAGTAGAGGCCGAACTCGGTGTTGTTCAGCGACTCTGCCGCATAGGTCAGGGCCACACCGTATTGGCCGCTGTTGCTCGGCTTGTCGTCACCCAGGCGTGTCAGGAAACCGCTGGCGTCGTTGAAGCCACCCTCGTCGATGAAGTCGGTGGTGGAAAAGTAGCTACCCACGCCGAACAGCTCGGTCTTTTCCCATTTGTATTGGTAGTAGGCCTGCAGATCGAGGCTGTCGGTCAGGCTGAACTGCGTGAACAGTTGGCCGACGGGCAGCAGGATCTCCTTGACCTCAACCCCGGGGGTGGTCGACTTGGTCGCATCCACCGGGCTCTGGGCGGCGGAAATGCCGGGGTAGAACAGGCTTTCACCCCAGCTCACCACCTGATTGCCGAGCCGCGCGTTGAAGGTGTGGCCGCCGATGTCCCAGGTGCCATACGCGTAGTAATCGAGCATGCGCAGTTCATTGCGGTGTTGATCGATGGTGTCCTGGGAGAACCGGTCGGGACGGTTGCAATGACCGCCGGCGAAGCAGTTCGAGGTGCCCGTGTCGTTGTCGTTGCCCTGATCGTAAACGTTGTCGTAGAAGCCCGTCCCACGCAGGAACACGCCGTAGTCCTCACGCCATTTGATGTTGGCCTCGGTGAGAAAACCGCTGCGGTTGTTGATCAGGCTGCCTTTGTCGAACGCGTTGTTGCCATCGTTGCCGTTGGCATTGGCCGTCAGCTTGTGATCGCGAGAATCGGTCCGCCAGGCCAGGCTGTGCGTCAGTGTGGTATCCCAGTCGACGCTCAAATCCTCGTTCGGCTGGAAACTCATGGCGCTGGCTTGACTGCCCAGTCCACCAGCCAGCAAGAGCATGGCCAGCTGTACGCGAGGGTGCAGCGATTGTGGGGCGATTATTGTTTTTATCATGTCGTCCTCATGCCCAGGTCAGACCTGCCCGACCTGCATTTCAGGGGGGTGATTGGTGCTGTGGGCGACTATGGAGTCAGCTTTGGGGCGCAACATCGTCCAAGCGGACTAAGCGATTTGCACGGGGCTGGGGCGCCCATCGCCTTAGTCCCATCGGACGATGACCGTTCAGGGCACGCGGCGAACAATCCCGAGACCGACTGCACCGGGCGAAGATCTGGCGGCGGCGGTTTTTGCCTGATGGGCGCTGAGCAAAGGTGATCGCATGAAAGCTGCCGGGATCAAATGGGATGAGTGCTGCGATGTACTGGTGATTGGCTCCGGAGCGGGGGGAATGACTGCGGCGCTGCGTGCCCACGATCTGGGGCTCAATGCGCTATTGATCGAGAAGAGCGCCGAATACGGCGGCACCTCGGCGGTGTCCGGCGGCGGCATCTGGATACCTGACAACCACCGGATCAAAGCCCTTGGTGGCAGCGATTCAGCGGTAGAAGCGATCGCCTATATCCGTGCAGTGACCCATGGCGAGATCGATGACGGGCGTATCGAAGCCTATGTCGAACACGGTCGCGAGATGGTCGAATACCTTGAACAACAGACCCGCGTGCGCTTCGAGGCGCAACCCGCTTATGCCGATTACTACCCGGAAGTCGAAGGCGGAAAACCGGGCTACCGCTCCATGGACCCGCAACCGTTTGACGCCGCCGAACTGGGTGAAGAGTTTCTGCGCATGCGTGCGCCATCCCCCGGAACGCTGATGATGGGACGCATGGCGATGACCATGAAAGAGGCGCAGGTGCTGCTGTGTCGTGGCCCTGGCTGGTTGCGACTGACGCTGCGGGTGATGTGGCGTTACTGGCGTGACCGCGAGGGGCGGCGGTTGTCACGCCGAGATCGCTTCCTGACCCTTGGCAATGCCTTGATCGGCGCCTTGCGTTGTTCGTTGCAGGACCGCGGCAAGTCCCTTTGGCTGAACTGTGCACTGGAAGAACTGCTGCTCGTTGGTGATCGGGTTGGCGGCGCTCGCGTCTGTCGCGACGGGCAGTTGCTCAACGTCAAGGCACGCTACGGCGTGATCATCGCGGCCGGTGGTTTCGAGCGTAATCAGGCGATGCGTACGCAGTATCTGCCACAGCCGACCCAGGCCACCTGGAGTGCCACGCCGCAGCACAATACCGGTGACGGCATTCGCGCCGGTCAGGCAATCGGTGCTCGCACTGCGCTGATGGACCACAGTTGGTGGGCGCCGACCACCCATGTCCAGGGCGAAGAAAAGCAGCGTGCACTGTTCGTCGAGCGGACCTTGCCGGGCTGCGTACTGGTCAACTCTGCCGGCGAGCGCTTCGTCAACGAAGCCGCGCCCTATACCGATATCGTTTACGCGATGTACGCCAACAATCGCGAAGGCGCCGTGAGTGTGCCGTGCTGGATGGTGTTCGACGCCGAATTCCGCCGCAAGTACCCCTGCGGCGCGTTACTTCCAGGCTACGCCCAGCCCGATTGGCAGTTGCCCGAGCATCTGCGCGAGTACTTTTACAAGGCTGCGAGTTTGCAGGCGCTGGCAGAAAAAATCGGCGTCGACGGTGCCGGTCTGGTCCGTACGGTGCAGCGTTTCAACGGTATGGCCGTGCAGGGTGTCGACGCTGATTTCCATAAAGGTGAGTCGCTGTTCGATCGCTACTACGGTGATCCGAATGTGCAGCCCAATCCTTGCCTGGCACCGTTGCTCAAAGGTCCGTTCTACGCCGTGCGCATTGATGCCGGGGATATCGGCACCAAGGGTGGTTTGCTGACCGATGTTCACGCCCGCGTATTGCATGAGGACGGGCAACCCATCAACGGTTTGTATGCCATCGGCAACAGCGCCGCTTCGATGATGGGGCGCACGTACCCGGGCGCCGGTTCGACCATCGGCCCGGCAATGACCTTCGGTTACGTGGCGGCCAATCACATCAAGTGTCAGAGCGAGACCTGCTCGGCCAAAAGCCTGTTCAGGAGCGTCGAATGAATCAGCCACTTAAACAAGTCGCGGTGGTGACCGGCGCCAGTCGCGGGGTCGGTCAGGGCATCGCCCTGGCCCTTGGCGCAGCGGGCATGACGGTGTTTGTCACCGGACGCGCTCCCGAGCACGGTGGATCGAATGTGTATGGGCATGCATTGCGCGGCTCACTCAAGGACACGGCTGCCGCGATTACTGCGGCAGGTGGGCGGGGTATCGCGGTGGTCTGCGATCATGCCGATGATGCGCAGGTCCAGGCACTGTTCGCCTGGGTTGAAAAGGAATGCGGCCAACTGGATTTGCTGGTGAACAATGCCGCGTTCATTCATGACCAGTTGATCGAGCCAGGGCCTTTCTGGGAGAAGCCGCTGGACCTGGTACGGATCCTCGACGTTGGTCTGCGTTCGGCTTATATCGCCAGTTATCACGCCGCGCCGTTGTTGCTGCGCAGCGGTCGAGGGCTGATCTGTTTTACCTCTTCATTCGGTGCCGGGTGTTACATGCATGGCCCCGCGTACGGTGCGCAAAAGGCTGGTTGCGACAAACTGGCGGCTGACATGGCCATCGACTTCGAGGGGCGGGGCGTGGCGGCGTTATCGTTATGGCTCGGCCCGCAACTGACCGAACGCACCCGGATAGCCGGCGAGCAACATGGCGAGCAATACCGGGCGTTTCTGGCCAATGCTGAAACCCCGCAATTCAATGGCCGGGTGATTCACGCTCTGCTCAATGACCCGCAGTTGATGACGTTCTCCGGGCAGACATTAATCACCGCTGAAATCGCCGCCGGTTACGGCATCAGCGAAGCCGGCGGCCGTCAGCCACCTTCCCACCGCGCCATGCTCGGCGACCCGCGCCAGCAACATCCGGCACGGGTGGTCTAGCCGACACTGATCGTTCCCACGCAGAGCGTGGGAACGATCGTCAGTCAGCGCCAATCCCGGCCCACTCGCGCAACACATTCTTGGTCACTTTCCCCGCCGCATTCAGCGGCATGCTCTCAAGCACTCTCACCCGGCGAGGGACTTTGTAGTTGGCCATCTGCTCGCGGCACCAAGCGAGGAATCGGGCTTGCTCGATCTCTATGCCCGGCGCCGGCAGCAGGAAGGCCATTGCCACTTCACCAAGACGTTCATCGGGGATGCCGATCACCGCGACCTGGGCCACGCCGGGGTAGGTCAGCAAACAGTGTTCGATCTCCGCCGGGTACACGTTGAAACCTCCAGTGATAAACATGTCCTTGAGGCGGTCGGTGATGCGCAGGTAACCCTGTTCGTCGAGCACGCCGATGTCCCCGGTGTGCAGCCAGCCGTCGGCATCGAGGACTTCCCGGCTGGCCTGCGGATCATTGAAATAACCCTGCATCAGGTTGTAGCCGCGCACCTGAACCTCGCCGGGAACGTTGGCCGGCTGGCTGCGGCCGGTGCTGCCAACGCAGCGGATTTCCACGCCAGGCATGGCCCGGCCGCTAGTGTTGGCGACCAATTCCGGCGAATCGCCAGGACGGCAGATCGTCGCAAAACCGCAGACTTCGGTAAGTCCATAAGCGGTGACGATGGTGGCAAACCCCAGTTCGTCACGCATGCGGCGGATCATCTCCACCGGAATCGCCGCGGCACCGGTCACCGCTACCCGCAATGACGTCAGGTCAAATTCGCTGCGTTGCGGATGGGCAAGCAATGACTGATAGAGGGTCGGCGGGCCGGGCAGCACGGTGATCCGTTCGCGCTCGACGCATTCAAGCACCGCCTGCACATCGAACACCTGCTGCGGCACGATGGTGCAGCCGCGCATCAGCGCCGCCAGCCAACCGGCCTTGTAACCAAAGGAATGGAAGAACGGATTGACGATCAGGTAACGATCGCCCTCACGCAAACCCACCACCTCGCTCCAGTCGCGCACCACCCGCAGGTTTTGTCCATGGTGGGTCATCACGCCTTTTGGCTTGCCGGTGGTGCCCGAGGTGAACAGCAGGTCGGACAGCGCTTGCGGGCCAAAGCTTTGTTCGCGGGTTCGCAGGAACAATTGCGAAACGTCTGCGCCCAGGTCGAGGAAGTCATCCCAGTTCAGGGTGCCCGACCCACCGTCGCGCAAGGTGACGATCTGGCGCAGCGCTGGCAGATCTTCAGACGCCAGCATGCGCGGGTAATCGGCACCCAGAAATTCACCGATGGCAAACAGCATGCAGGCACCGCTTTCGCGAAGGATGTAACCCGCCTCGCTGCCCTTCATGCGGGTGTTGAGTGGCACCAGTGCTGCGCCGACGCTTTGTAGCGCACCGGCGGCCACGATCCATTCCCACATATTAGGCGCCCAGATCGCCACCCGATCCCCGGCTTGAACGTCTAGCGCCAGCAGCGCGCGGGCGGCTTGGCGGCGCAGCTGGTCGAGTTCTCGGTAGCTGATCGAGCGCCCGTCATCCTCGATGGCCGGGCGGTCGCCGTAGGCCTGGGCAGCGTTGGCGAACAGTTGGGCGATGGTCAGTGCGTTTGCGACAGGCGGCATGGGGCCTCCTCGGCTAGAGGACAAGTGCGAAAAGGGGAGAGACCGGGCAGGGTGCCCGGCCGGATAGACGTTACGCGGCGGGCGGGGCGAAGCGGCGACCGGCGGAGAAACCACCGTCCACGGCGATCATCTGACCGCTGACAAAGGACGCTTCGTCTGAAGCCAGGAACAGCGCGACGCTGGCCACTTCTTCCGGTTGTCCGGAGCGATTGAGCATGTGCTGCGAGGCGAAGAAGGCGTGGAAGGCTTCCTGCTCGCGGACCATGCTGGTCATCGGTGTTTCGATCAGGCCGGGGCACAAGCCGTTGACGCGGATATTGGCGTAGCCGTAATCAATGGCCATCGAGCGCGTCAGCTGGTTGATACCACCCTTGGAGACGTTGTAAGCAACGTTGCCGTCGCAGCCTTGCAGACCGAAGATCGAGCCGATGTTGATGATCGAACCGCTGCGTTGCGACACCATCGATTCCAGCGCGTATTTGCTGGTGAGCATGCTGCCCGTCAGGTTGATGTCCATCACCCGTTGCCAGTTGGCGGTGGTGGTCTGGGTTACGCTGCCCTGGTCGGCGACGCCGGCCGCGTTGACCAGCACGTCGATGCGCCCGAAGTGGCCGATGACTTCTTGCATGACCTGCTGGACCTGCGCTTCATCGCGCACATCGAGGGTCATGAACAGGCCAGGGAAATCCGCCGGTGCGGTGCCGATGTCCAGCCCGACCACTTGCGCGCCTTCAGCGGCGAAGCGGCGCACACAGGCCAGACCGATCCCTGAAGCGCCGCCGGTAACCACCGCGACCTTGTTCTGCAAACGAGCCATAACTGCACCTCTTTTATTGTTGTGGGCTAATGCTGTGGCCGAGTCTAACCGCAGACCCGGCCAAGGTGATCGTCCGTTGAGACTATGGCTGACGGACGTTCAATCCGGGAATTTCAACCGTACCCGGGCGCCGGTTGGACGGCTCTGGCAGGCCAGCGTCCAGCCTTCGGCCAACTCTTTGGGGCTGAGCACATCGTTGCGTGCCAGCTGGATCTGACCTTCCTGGACGACGCACATGCAGGCCCCGCAAAAACCTTCTTCGCAAGAGGAGGGCACGTCCAGGCCTGCCGCTTTGCAACTTTGCAGCAGGGTGTCGCCGGGGCGGCAGGTAATTTCGTGTTGCTGACCATCGAGCTCGACAATCAACGCCTCGCACCGTGATCCGAGGGCTGCCACCCGAGCCAGGGTTGCTTCAGCGAGTAGTTCGTCGGGATCCGGAGGCGAGACGAAGCGCTCGACATGGATGCGTTCGGCGGCTTCGCCCAGTCCCAACAGCGTGCGCTCCACGGTGTCCATGAACGGCCCCGGTCCGCAGATGAAGTAGTCACCGCCAGCCGAACCGCGCAGCAGATGACGCACCTGAGCCTCGGTCAGGAAACCCTGAACCGAGTCGAGGACGTGCACCACGTGCAGTTGATCAGGATGCGCCTTGATCAACTGACGCAGCTCATCCTTGAAAATCACCGAGGCTTCATCGCGGTTGGCGTAGATCAACTTGATCGGCCGCTGGCTGCTGTGTAGCACTGATTTCAGGATCGAAAACACCGGGGTAATGCCCGATCCTCCACCGAACAGCACCAGCGGTCTGTCAACCGATTGCTCCTCGTTCAGGCAGAAATGCCCGGCTGGCGGCAACACCTCCAGCCAGTCACCGACCTGTACTTCGTTCATCCAGTTCGACACCCGGCCGCCCTCGACCCGTTTGACCGTGACCTTGGGCAGCCCATCCGACAGCGGCGAGCTGGCCATGGAGTAACAGCGGGTCAACAGCTTGCCGGCGCAAGGCACGCGAAAACTCAGGAACTGGCCCGGTTTGTAACGAAAGCGCTCACGCAGTGGCGGTGGTATTTCAAGCACCAGCGAGCGCGCATCAAAGGTCTCGTCGATCACCGCGCACACTTGCAATGAGTAGCTTCCCGTCGCTGATTCGGCCGGTGTCAGGTTCTGCTGTTGCGTGCCCATGTTCACCTCGGCCTCAGAGCCCGCTGATCAATTGGGCGTTGTCGACGCGGATCTCGGCACCATTGACGAAGCGTGACTCGTCAGTGGCGAGGAACAGCACCACATTGGCAATGTCCCGGGGCGCGCACATACGATTCATCGGGTCTTGGTCGAGGGCTTCCTGAGGGATCGGCTGGCCGCCGGTCAAGGCCTGGGTCATCGGCGTGTTGACGCCATCCGGGTGCACGCTGTTGCAGCGAATGCGGTAGCCCTGTTGTTTGCAGTGCAAGGCAATCGAGCGAGTCATTGCCGCCACCGCGCCTTTGGACGCCGAGTAGGCACAGAACATCGGCATCGCACCCAGTGCCGCCACCGACGACATATTGATGATCGAGCCGCCGCCGGTTTCCTTCATGGCCTGGATCGCGTATTTGCAGCCGAGAAAGTAACCGTCGCCATTGATTTTCTGCACCTTCTGCCACAGTTCCAGCGTGGTGTCTTCGATGCTGCCCAAGGCCAGAATCGCAGCGTTGTTCACCAGCACGTCGAGGCGTCCGAAGTGTTCCAGGGTGGTTTTGATCACTTGTTGCCAGTCGCTTTCGCTGGCGATGTCATGGCGAATGAACAGCGCATTGCTGCCGATTTCTGCGGCGACCTGGCGTCCGGCTGCTTCGTTGAGATCGGTCAGCACCACTTTGGCACCTTCACGGGCCAGCAGCAGGGCGTCTTCGCGACCGATGCCGCTGGCGGCGCCGGTGATGATGCAGACTTTGCCTTCTACACGTTGCATTGTTGTTCTCCTGAGCGTGTGGTTTGAAGTGCGACTTGATCGGCCAGATGGGCAGCGGCCCGGCGACCGGAATAGATGCAATCGGCCAGCGACAGGCCGGAGACATAAAGGTTGGAAGCGACACCGACTGCATTGCGGCCCGCGCTGTAAAGACCCCGGATCGGCTGACCTGCGTGGTCCAGCACCTGGCCGCTGAGCTCGCAGACTTTCAGCCCGCCAAGGGTGATGACCGGGCAGGGAAACAGGCGGCTGGCGAATGACAGATCGAGGGCGTACCACGGCCCCTGGTCCATATCGGCGAGCATGGCTTGCGACTTGCCGAACGTATCAACGGCTTCGCCCCGCGCAGCGCGGCTATAGGCTTCCACGCTCTGTCGCAGGGCCTCGACGGGCAATCCGCAACGCTTGGCCAGCCTCGTCAAGCTGTTGCTGCGCCGGGCGTTGAACAGCAAGTTGAGCAGCACCGGCAGGCGCTGGAATTGCCAGACTTTGCCCGGCCCGACCTGACGCAATGCCTCGCGTACCAATGCCCGGTTGAGAATCAGAATCGCGCGACCGTCCTGCTCTTCGACCATCGCGTGGCCGAGGGTCGCACCGTAGATTTCTTCGTTGGCGTAACGCTGCCCCCGAGCATTGACGATCAGCCCTCGGGCCCAGGCCAGTGGTGGATTGATAAAGCGCCAGGCGCTGACTTTGTCCATCCGCGCCACGCTGCCACCGGCACTCTGGCCCAGGGCGATTCCGCTGCCGTTACAGCCAGTGGTCCCCAGCGGCAAACCGGCCAGATACTGCGGCGCATGCTGGCGGACCCAGCCGCGATTGAAGATAAAACCGCCGCTGCTCAGCAACACACCCTGTTCGGCGCGAATCAGCTGGCGTTCGGCACTGGTTTGTTCGATGCGTCGCAAGCGAGCGCGCAAACGGTCGGCCAATGCCGGGGCGTACATGTGGATGGCGCTGGCCCAGCGCGAAAGCCGGGCATGTTGACGGGCTGCGCGACTACCGGGCGGCAGTTGCCAGGCTTCGACCCCCAACACCTGATCGCGGGTGTCGAGCACCAGCCGCCGCACTTCGCACTGGCTGCGCAGGCGCGCACCGTGACGCAAGGCGCTGGCCTTGAGCGGGGCGAACAGGCTGGCGCCGGACATGCCGGGGCCTTTGGTGCGGTGACCGCGAGGTGCCGGTTTGGCAACGGCGGCATAGGCCGGCACGGCTTCATTGCCGGAGTAATAAAGGTAGTACTGATCGCTTGGGTACGAGGTTTTGTGCGGCGGCACGCTGGATTCGAACGCGACACCCTGACGCTCAAGCCACGCCAGTTGCTCGGCACTGCCTTCGCAGAAACTACGCAGCGTCTGGCTGCTGACGGCCTCGCCGACTTCCCGGCGCAGGTAGTTGAACATCGCTTCGCTGCTGTCTTCATAGCCGGCCTGACGTTGATACGGCGTGCCGCCGCCGGCATACACCACTCCGCCACTGAGCGCGGTGGCGCCGCCACCTTCAAAGCGGTCCAGCGCCAGCACCGCCAATCCGCGACTGGCCGCTTCGATGGCGGCACAGGCGCCGGCGCCGCCAAAGCCGACCACCAGCAAGTCGCAGCGATCATCCCAGTTCAGCTGGTCGGCGCTGCTCACTCGCAACGCCGTCAACCCGTTCAGGCTGTCCATTTTTTCAGGCCTCAGCCGGCGACAGCGAAGGAGGGTACGGGTTTGGCGGTGGTGGTGTAGGTGCCGTCGAGGTAGACCAGCGGGGTGATCGCTTCGCTGGTGTGGATTTGCAGGATGCGCCCGATGAAGACGGTGTGGGTGCCGTAGCTGAAGTGGCCGTCTTGCCGGCAGAGGATTGCCGATTGGGCGTCTCCCAGGTAGGGAATGCCGCCGGCGCTGGTTAGCCAGTTGCCTCGGTCGAATCGTGCTTCGCCTTTGATTGCGCCGCTGCACAGGTGGGCGAGGTCTTGTTGTTCGACGCCGAGGATGTTGACGCAGAAGTCTGCGCCGGTCGCCAGTGCGGCGTGGGGGGAGGCGGTTTTGTTGATGCAGATGAGTAGCGATGGGGGTTCGGTGCTGAGGGAGTCGACTGCCGTGGCGGCCATGGCGAAGCGCTCGGAGCCGTTACTGGTGCTGATTATGGTGACTGACTTGGCCAGGCGGCGCATGGCCTGGAGCATGTCGGCTTTCAAATTGATGTCGTTCATCGCACTAGCCCTTTCGTTGTGCATGGAGTGCGATGGATTCTTGCTCCGACGCCCCTCTGTAACATCGTCCGAGGGGACTAGGCCTTGGCGGCCTCTGGGCCGACCAGGCTCTTGTTGGTTGAGTACATATCCATTCCTTCGGTTATGGCGGCTGACGGTTTCGCCCTTACGGCGACTCACTTTTTTTTCAAACCCCTCCGTGTCAGGCTACCTGTCGCCCTTGTTGATTGACTCAATCATTCAAGAGGGCGAAGGTGAATAACAAATGTCCAAAATGGGCAAGCGATACGAAAGCGACTTCAAAGACTGGGTCGTTCTGC
>NZ_FYDJ01000021.1 GCF_900187425.1 Pseudomonas sp. Irchel s3h14 | reverse complement strand
CTCACCACTCAACAGGCCGAGCGTTAGCTCGCCTGCAGCTTTTGATCTTGATGCACCGCCCCATCGAGAGGCCGAGTGGAGGTTCTGCGCAGTGGGCAACCCGGCATGGATGCCGGGTTAGCCGCCCCCGGCCATGGATGGCCGATGGCGGCGGGCCCACGGAGCAGGACCGGAGCGAGGGCATGCCGAGCCTAAGCGAGGCACCGAACGACAGGGGCAAGAGCCCTTTGGTTACTTTGGGGCTTTTCGAAAGTGACTCGCTGTAAAAGCGAAACCGCCAGTCGCCATGACCGAAGAAACGGATATGCCCCCGATCAAAGCCGCGATTACTTCTCAGCGCGTGCCTTCAAGGCTTTCAAGGTATTGAACGGCGCATCAACCACAAACTTGTTGGCCACCATCGGCGGTATGCTACCGCCCGGCTCGGTGTGCACCTGATACGTCACTTCGATCTGATCGCCCTTGGGCACGAACTTCCAGAAACCGTCGACCTTGGTAACCCGCACAAAGCCTTTTTCTTCAGGAATGTACTTCGGCACACCTTCAAGCTTGCGAGTCAGACTTCCGTCAGCACCCTCGACGGTGGTGACATGCAACACGGAGTCACGCGCGGTAACCGGCCAAGGAGTATTGAACTGGGTGTAGGTCCAGCTTTGATCGCCTTCGTGCTTGAGCAACTTCTGGGTTTTGCAGTCGTGAATCCAGGCGCAAGCGCCTGGCACGTCTTCCTGCAACGCGCGCAGTTTGGCGATGGTGGTCTTCATCAGGGTGACGCCCTGGTAAGCCTTGTAATCGGAGCCAGCCACTTCACTCAAGGAAACCTTGATGCCGTCTTCGTTCTTGGCAACTTTCCAGTCTTCTGCCTGAGCGGCCGTGGAAGCCAGCAAAACCGTCAAACCACACAGCACAGCCATACGTTGCAGCGAACCCATAGTCTTATTCCTTATTGTTGAAGATCCGTTCGTTGAACACATCACGCCGCCGTCATTTGCTCCCACCAACCCAGCAATTTGATCGCTTCGTCGCTGCTGCTTCCGCAGACTTCGATGTCGGCTTCGAACGCCGAACACACTGCAGGACGTTCCGGCTTGCCGAAAATGCCGCACAGGTTATCGACAGAGAGTTGTACGCAACGTTCTCCGGCGGGCTTGCCATTGGGCATGCCGGGAATCGGTGAACTGATGGAAGGGGCAATGCAACAGGCGCCACAGCCTTCACGGCATTTCATGACGACGAGCTCCTCGACGGGCGATGTGTTAAAGGACGTGGCACAGAGTAACCGCTAAAACGCTTGTTTAAAATTGTCTGGACCCGGGTTTTTTCGCTTAAACGAGCGTGACCGACCAGTCTCCGACAAAGCGTCTGGCCAGCGGGTCACGGACGGGAAGAAATTATCGTTTGAACTCGAATTCCAGGGCTGCGCCTTCGACTTCATGACGCTCTTCGTTGCGCAGTTGCAACTGCATTTCGTTGCTGATCAGCCTCCCGTTGAGCTGAAACGGACCAGCCTTGTCACCAAACATTTGCGGCAATAGTGCATCGTGCCGTGGCAACGCCACCGTACCGAGCGGTTTCAGCTCCTCGGCCATGTCTTGGGGCAGGCTCAAATCCAGGTCGGCCGAAGGAAGCTTGGTTTTCGCGATCTCACTGGCGGCTTTGGACTTGGAGGCAATCGGCCGTCGCTTTTTCACCTTGGCCACTGTCTTTTTGACCGGCGCGGCTTTCTTGACCTGTGCCGGTTTTTTCGCGGTGGCGCTGGCTGCCGGTTTTTCTTGATCGGAAGCCGCCAATACGCCTTCGGCCTGGAAGGTCATCAGCAGGCAGATCGATAGCCAGACGGCGGGAAAAATCGGCTTCATGGACCCAACGGTACAAACGGCAGGAGCCATATGCTCGCCTGTTGCACGCGACATGACAAGCTCGGGCAGGAATATCCTGCCCGCCCCCTCAAAAGCCGCCGACCATCTCCTGACAGAGCTGGGTGGCGAGCATGCCCAGGGTCATCAACGCACGCTCGGCTTCACGGTTCCAGGGTGTGCCGCAGTTCAGCCGAATGCAGTGGTTGAACTGCTCGGTGTTACTGAAAATCAGTCCCGGCGCGATACTGATGCCTTGCTGCAACGCACGAACGTGCAGCTCCTGCGTGTTGACCCGCCCCGGCAGGCTGACCCACAGAATGAAGCCGCCGGTCGGCCGGGTCATCTGCGTGCCTTCCGGGAAGTATTGCTGCACCGCCAGCTGGAAAGCGCTGAGGTTCTTGCGGTATTCCTGGCGGATGTAGCGCAAATGTCGGTCGTAGCCGCCGTTCTCCAGGTACGCCGCAATGCCCATCTGCGTGACGCTGCAGGCCGAATGGGTGCTGAAGGTCTGCAAACGCTGGATTTCCTGCTGGTACTTGCCGGCAATCATCCAGCCGATCCGCACGCCCGGCGACAGGGTTTTGGAGAAGCTTGAGCAATAGATCACCCGATCCAGCCGATCGTAGGCTTTAAGTGATTTGGTGCGACCCTGCTCGAACATCAGTTCGCCGTAGATATCGTCTTCGACAATCTGGATATCGAAATCCGAGGCCAGGCGCAGCAGTTGCTTTTGCCGCTCTTCGGGCATGGTGCCGCCCAATGGATTGCTCAGACGAGTGGTCAGCACCAGCGCCTTGATCGACCACTGGTTGGCCGCCAGCTGCAGGGCTTCGAGGCTCATACCGGTAGCCGGATCGCTGGGGATCTCAATGACCTTAAGGCCCAGCAGGTCAGCCAGTTGCAGCAAACCGTAGTAGGTCGGCGACTCAGCGGCGATCAGGTCGCCCGGGCGGGTCAGCACTCGCAGCGACATCTGCAACGCATCGACGCAGCCGTGGGTAATCACCACTTCCGACGGATCGACCACCACGCCGGCATCGCGCATGCGGATCGCCACTTGTCGGCGCAAGGGTTCGAAACCCGGGCTGAACATGTAACTGAACGCCCGCGGGCTATGGAAACGGGTGACTTTGGCCAGTTGCTGATGCAGCGCCCGCACCGGAAGATAATCAACGCTCGGCACGGCCGCGCCCAAGGGAAACACACCTTCGCGGCGGGATTCGACCAGGACTTGTTGGATGATGCTGCTGCGAGTGACCAGACCTGGACGCTCGACCCGGGCGATGTCCGGTGTCGGCGCGGTCAGGGCCGGGGTCTGGTGCACGTAGTAACCGGACTGCGGCCGGGCGCGGATCAGCCCCTGATCCTCAAGGTTGGCGTAAGCCTGCAACACCGTCGCATGGCTGACGTTGAGCTGCGAGCTCATCTTGCGCACCGAAGGCACGCGCTCCCCCGGTTGATAGACGCCACGGCGGATGTCTTCGGCCAGTTGCTGAGCAATACGTTGGTAGAGCAAGAGATTGGTCATGACGCAGCACTCGATTTCACGGGCATTTTATTCTTGTGTGAAACAATACCGGAACAGTTTAGAAGTGTACTGGGACAGTTGCCACAATAGTCGACCGTACAGTGCAGTGTCAGCAAAAACTGTACTGTTTTGTGAGTTGATCAGCAGGCGTAAAAAAACCCGGCGCTGACGGGCAGGCCGGGTTTTCCAGTGACGCAGCCCTTAGCGGGCAGCGCCGAGCTGGCCTTTTTCGTCAGAGAACACAATTTCCACCCGACGGTTCTGTGCACGTCCCCGTTCGGAGGCGTTTACGTCGACCGGATATTCATCACCGTAGCCTTCGACCTGAATACGTTTATCGTCGATGCCCAGATCCATCAGCACGTCCGCCACCGATTGCGCACGGTCACGGGACAGCTTGAGGTTTTCCTGCTTGCCGCCGGTACTGTCGGCATAACCTTCGATGCGCACTACGCGCTTGGGGTTGAGCTGCAGGAACTGCACGATCTTCAACACCACGCGGTTCGCCGAGTTTTTCAACTCCGCTTCGCCCGTGTCGAACAGCACGTCGCCCAAGGTCATCACCAGGCCACGGTCGGTCTGGGTGGTCGCCAACGCGACAATCTGTTCTTCGAGCCACTTGCCCTGCTGTTGCACGCTAAGCAGCTTGGATTCGCGCAGGGCCAGTTGCAGGCGCTGACGCTCCAGTTCGAGCTTCGCCGCACGTTCTTCGTTGAGCACCTGATTGGTGTGTTCGCGCGCGATTTCGCTATAGCGCTCGCTCAGGTAAGCGTAATGCAGCACGTCCGTTCCACTGCCCCAGTAACTGGACAGACGATCGGCACGGGCCAGCGACTCACCGGCGCGAATCACGTCCTTGGGCGCGATTCGCAGCACGTTGGAATCTTCCTTGACCTTCTGGAAGTCAGTACTGGCCTGCTGCAACGCGGCCTCGCTGTGCTGACCGGCACAACCATAGAGGCTGGCGCAGCCTGCCAGGATCAAACCGCCCAGGGCTTTGGTCTTGAGGCTCATTGGGCATCTCCCAGTTGCTTGCGCAGACGAGTGATGCGGGTATTAAGCACGTTCAACTGCTCCTCACTCTTGAGGGTCAGAACCCGGGCTTCAGCCAGACGCGCGTCCAGCTCGGCCTGCTCGGACCGCATGCGCGCGTTCTTGAAGGATTGGTCGTTCATGCTGCCCTTGGCACGGTTGAACTTGTCTTCAGCCAGTTTCATTTCCGGCACGTCGGCGGCGGTGGCGCCTACTGCCTTGGCCTGTTCGAGGGCCTGTTCGGTCAGGCGCATTTGTTCATTCGGCGCCGGATCGGCTGCACAACCCGCCAGAGCCAGAACGGCCAGGGCAGCGAAAAGAGGTCGAATACTCACTAAAAATCCCTACTGTTTTGGGGTACTGACAGGTTGTTGCTGCGGTTGTGAGAGCTGCGCCTTCCAGCGCTCGATATTGCGTTGCAGCACGGCTTCCGTCAGTCCGGACGCGGGCAATTCTGTCATCTTTTTGGCCAGCTGTCCGCGCAACCACGGATCGTTGCAGGCGGAGTTGTGGGAAACCGCGAGGAACAGGCCGGGTTTGTCGATCGGTTGTGGACGGGCGATCAGGTCGTTGGCCAGGTTAAGTGTCTGCGCGGCAGCCATGCCCGAGTAGCGTCCGGCAAGGACAAATTCCACTTCGCCCAGCAGCAATTTCTGAAAGGCCTGGGTCAGGTTAGGTGTACGTACGAGAGTCAATTGCTGCTCGGCGAACGTGCCAAATGCCGGGGTCATACGAGACTTTTCCGACAATGCGCCGGGATGACCGTGAAGGTCCTGCGCTTCGTTGTAGATCAGCGTCGCGTCTTTGCGGGTCCAGACCAGGTAATCGTTTTCCAGTAACGGCGGATGAATGTAATCCAGAGTGTCCAGTTCGCTGACCGTCAATGACGCATCCGCCAGCATGTCCATTCGCCCACTGCGCACTTCGTCCTGGGCCTGGGAACGTTTACCGGCGTAAAGCAGTTCGACCTTGATCCCCAGCTCCCCCGCCACTTGCTGCAACAGGTCGGCACTGGCGCCGATCAGGTGCTTGGGGTTTTGCGGGTCTTGCCACAGGTACGGCGGCGCATCCGGGCTGCCGGTCACCACCAGGCGTTCGCACTTGCCCGCAGCGACGGACAGCGCCGGCATTACCGTCAGACCCAGCAGCAATGACCAGCCGTAAACGCGGCGCAGATCCATGGCGACACTCTCCCACTCAAATCCGGAACAAAAAAAAGCCCGACCAAAAGGTCGGGCTCTTTATAAGTCAGGCCGCTGGATTAGACCAGCTTCTCGAACTCAGGGATTGCTTCGAACAGGTCCGCCACCAGGCCGTAATCGGCCACCTGGAAGATCGGCGCTTCTTCGTCCTTGTTGATCGCAACGATCACTTTGGAGTCTTTCATGCCGGCCAGGTGCTGGATCGCGCCGGAGATACCGACGGCGATGTACAGCTGTGGAGCAACGATCTTGCCGGTCTGACCGACCTGCATGTCGTTGGGGACGAAACCGGCGTCGACCGCGGCGCGGGAAGCACCGACGGCAGCGCCCAGCTTGTCAGCCAGGGCGTACAGGTGTTTGAAGTTGTCGCCGTTCTGCATGCCGCGACCGCCGGAAACGACGATCTTGGCAGCGGTCAGTTCCGGACGATCGGACTTGGCCAGTTCTTCACCGACGAAGCTGGAAATACCCGCATCGTGAGCAGCCGCAACGGCTTCAACAGCCGCCGAACCACCGTCAGCCGCCACCGGGTCGAAACCGGTAGCACGAACGGTGATGACTTTGACCGCAGCGTTCGATTGAACGGTTGCGATGGCGTTACCGGCGTAGATCGGGCGCTTGAACGTGTCAGCGCTTTCGACCGAGATGATCTCGGAGATCTGGTCAACGTCCAGCTGAGCGGCAACGCGCGGCAGGATGTTTTTGCCGTTGGAAGTCGCGGCAGCCAGGATGTGGCTGTAGCCCTTGCCCAACTCTGCAACCAGAGGCGCGACGTTTTCCGGCAGTTGATGAGCGTAGGCGGCGTTGTCGGCCACCAGCACTTTAGCCACGCCAGCGATTTTCGCAGCGGCTTCAGCCACGGCGCCAGCGCCTTGACCGGCAACCAGAACGTGGATGTCACCACCGATTTTGACGGCGGCAGCCACGGTGTTCAGCGTGGCCGGGGCCAGCACTTTGTTGTCGTGTTCAGCAATAACCAAGATAGTCATTTAGATTACCTTCGCTTCGTTTTTCAGTTTCTCGACCAGTTCAGCCACCGACTTGACCTTGATACCCGCGCTGCGTGCAGCTGGCGCTTCGACTTTCACGGTCTTGTTGGTGGAGGCGGTGGAAACGCCCAAAGCGTCCGGAGTCAGCACTTCGAGAGGCTTCTTCTTGGCTTTCATGATGTTTGGCAGGGACGCGTAGCGCGGCTCGTTCAAACGCAGGTCGGTGGTGACGATGGCCGGCAGTTTCAGGGAAACTGTCTGCGCGCCGCCGTCGACTTCGCGAGTCACGGCAACGGTGTCGCCGCTGATTTCGACTTTGGACGCGAACGTGCCCTGACCGTAGCCGCTCAATGCAGCGAGCATCTGGCCGGTCTGGTTGTTGTCGCTGTCGATGGCTTGTTTGCCAAGGATCACCAGCTGAGGCTGTTCCTTGTCGACAACAGCCTTGAGCAGCTTGGCAACGGCCAGC
The DNA here is from genome assembly GCF_900187425.1 of Pseudomonas sp. Irchel s3h14. Taxonomy (GTDB): domain Bacteria; phylum Pseudomonadota; class Gammaproteobacteria; order Pseudomonadales; family Pseudomonadaceae; genus Aquipseudomonas. The sequence goes on along the minus strand of NZ_FYDJ01000021.1, from coordinate 85,938 downwards.
GAAGTCAGGTCTTCAGCGGATTCGACGAGGATGGCACGGTCGGCACCCAGAGCCAGCGCGGTGCGCAGTTGCTCTTGAGCGGTGGACGGGCCGATGGAGACGACGACGATTTCAGTCGCAACACCTTTCTCTTTCAGGCGTACGGCTTCTTCCACTGCGATTTCGCAGAACGGGTTCATCGACATCTTGACGTTGGCGAGGTCGACGCCGGAATTGTCCGCCTTGACGCGAACCTTGACGTTGTAATCCACAACGCGTTTGACAGCTACAAGAACCTTCATGGATTCCTCGTTACTCTCCGGTGAAAAGAAAGTCGCCTAGGCGAACCTGGCGGTTTGATGCTCATCGGCGCAAGGGCACCTCTAAAAACGCTGGCAAAGGTGTCAAGTGACAAGCGCTCACGATGAAGTTGACCGTTCGTCAGTGGTGACTGACGAGTCATTCATTATCGCGGCGTGTAAACTGCGCGCCAGAACCTGCGCTGCGCATCACCTTGTACTGCCATCGCCCTGTCTTTAGAGGTGCTCTTGAAACCAACAGTCAGCCTACGGCGAGCGCAAAACCGACCGTATCTTGACCGGAACGCCTATTCCGGTCAATACGGCAAAATGGCCAGTCATAAGCCGCGTGACTTTGATTTCTCTGGCTTTGAGCCGATTCAAACAAACGTTTGTATTGGACGCTAGGAGTGGTGTAGATATAATGCGCCACCTTAGAGAGAAAGGTGGTTCATCGATTGTCCTCTTCCTGCATTGCGCAGGAATTCATGGATGCGACACCAAACCTCCAATTAGAAAAAAAACTGTTGAGCCTTGAGTAGGAGATAACCTGTGGAACGCGAATACATGGAATTCGACGTGGTCATCGTCGGTGCCGGCCCCGCTGGTCTTTCCGCCGCCTGCCGATTGAAGCAGAAGGCCGCCGAAGCCGGTAAGGAAATCAGCGTCTGCGTGGTCGAAAAAGGCTCCGAAGTCGGTGCTCACATCCTGTCCGGTGCCGTGTTCGAACCACGCGCCCTGAACGAATTGTTCCCTGACTGGAAAGAACTCGGCGCCCCGCTGAATACGCCAGTCACCCGCGATGACATCTTCGTTCTCAAGAACGCCGACAGCGCGCAAAAGATTCCCGACCTCTTTGTGCCCAAGACCATGCACAACGAAGGCAACTACATCATCTCCCTGGGCAACCTGTGCCGCTGGCTGGCTCAGCAGGCCGAAAACCTGGGCGTGGAAATCTACCCAGGCTTCGCCGCTCAGGAAGCGCTGTTCGACGAGAACGGCGTGGTTCGCGGGATTATCACTGGCGATCTGGGCGTTGACCGCGAAGGCAATCCGAAAGAAGGCCTGTACACCCCAGGCATGGAACTGCGTGGCAAGTACACGCTGTTCGCCGAAGGTTGCCGTGGTCACATCGGCAAGCAACTGATCAAGCGCTTCAACCTCGACACCGATGCCGACGCCCAGCACTACGGCATCGGCCTGAAAGAAATCTGGGAAATCGACCCGGCCAAGCATCAACCAGGCCTGGTGGTCCACACCGCCGGCTGGCCGCTGGACATCATGGGCACCGAGAACACCGGCGGCTCGTTCCTCTATCACCTGGAAAACAACCAGGTCGTAGTCGGTCTGATCGTCGATCTTTCCTACAGCAACACCTACCTGTCGCCATTCGACGAGTTCCAGCGCCTCAAGCATCACCCGGTGCTCAAGCAGCACCTGGAAGGCGGCAAGCGCATCAGCTACGGCGCTCGCGCCATCAGCAAAGGCGGCCTGAATTCGCTGCCGAAAATGGTCTTCAAGGGCGGCGCGCTGATCGGTTGCGACCTCGGCACCCTGAACTTCGCCAAGATCAAAGGCAGCCACACCGCGATGAAGTCCGGCATGCTCGCCGCTGAATCCGTGGCCGAAGCGCTGTTCGCTGAAAAGGACGGCACCGAAGAGCTGACCACTTACGTCGACGCGTTCAAGAAGAGCTGGCTCTACGACGAACTGTTCGCCAGCCGCAACTTCGGCCCGGCGATCCACAAGTTCGGCGCCATCGTCGGCGGCGGTTTCAACTGGCTCGACCAGAACATCTTCGGCGGCAAACTGCCGTTCACCTTGCACGACACCAAGCCGGATTACGCTTGCCTCAAGCTTGCGGCCGACTGCAAGAAGATCGACTACCCGAAACCGGACGGCAAGATCAGCTTCGACAAACTCAGCTCGGTGTTCATCTCGGGTACCAACCACGAAGAAGAGCAGCCTTGCCACTTGAAGCTGGCCGACGCGAGCATTCCGATCGCCAAGAACCTGCCGATGTACGATGAGCCTGCCCAGCGTTACTGCCCGGCCGGCGTGTACGAAGTGGTGACCATGGAAGACGGCGAGAAGCGCTTCCAGATCAACGCCCAGAACTGCGTTCACTGCAAGACCTGCGACATCAAGGACCCTGCACAGAACATCACCTGGGTGGCGCCGGAAGGCTCTGGCGGCCCGACTTACCCGAACATGTAAGTCGAACGACTGAACATCAAGGCTCCCGAACGGGGGCCTTTTTGTTGCCCGCCATTTATTCAACACCGCCAATTGTAGGAGCCGAGCTTGCTCGCGATAGCGGCGTGTCAGACGACCGTAATGTTGGATGACACACCGCTATCGCGAGCAAGCTCGGCTCCTACAGGGGATCAGCGGCGCATCAGGCAGCGCGTTCGTCACCGGGATTACGCTCGAAGTAGCGCTTGTACTCGCGACTGAACTGCGACGTGCTTTGATACCCGACCCGATGCGCCACCTGCGCCACGCCCAACCCCTCGCCCAGCAGTAACTGCTGGGCCCTGAGCAAACGCAAGCGCTTCAAGTACTGCACTGGCGACAACAACGTGCTTCGTTTGAAATGCTCATGAAAGGTCGACGCACTCATGTTTGCGCAACTGGCCAGGGTCTCTACGTTCAGCGGTTCGGTGTAATGCGCATGCAGATGGCTGAGCGACGCCGCGATCCGGGCGAATTGCCCCTGTTGCTCAACCAACGCACGCAACACATCGGCTTGCGGCCCGCGCAAGGCGACGAACAACAACTCGCGCAATCGCGCCTGCCCCATAACCTGGCATTCCAACGGATCGTGCAGGCAACGCAGCAGCCGTTCAACACAACCACGCATCCCATCGTCGAGCACCGCCGAGGTCATGGACTCTGGCGTTTGCGCCGCAATACTACGCCCCGGTGCCAGCCCCATGGCCAAGACCAACTCACCGAGCAACACCCGGTCAATGGCGATGGAAACGCCCAGCATCGGGCCATCGGGGGCTGAAAACGTCTCGCATTCGAACGGCACCGGCAATGCCTGAATCAAATAATGCCCGGCGCCGTACTCCAGCGTACGCGGCCCCAGATACGCCAGTTTGCTGCCCTGGGCGATGATGACCAGACTTGGCTCGTAAATCTGCGGACCGCGAGCCACATCACAACTGGCCCGCAAAACCTGCACGCCCGGCAACGCCGTGGGCGCGAAACCATCGCGATTAGTCAAAGGCTGGATCAGCGAAACCAGCGTGGCATTGGCATCGAGATGACGGGTCAACAACATGAGGAGCTCTTCACAGAAAAAGTCGCGAAAATCGGGATGGAAGCATCATCGCAGGTCTGATGGCCAATGCGACCCATTGAAGGCTGATGCCGGAGGATTAGGCATGACACCCGGAGGAATCGCCATGGCCGGTGGCCGGTGCGGCGCCCAGAATGCGCCACCTCACCCGTCACAGCTTTTGCGAGGTTCATCATGTACACCGCCATCGGATACGCCGCCCAGTCAGCCACCACTCCCCTCGCCCCCGTGAAATTCGAACGCAGAAGCCCTCGGCCCGACGACGTCGCGATCGATATTCTCTACTGCGGCGTCTGCCATTCCGACATCCATCAGGCACGCAACGAGTGGGGCATTGCCGTTTACCCACTGATGCCCGGCCACGAGATCGTAGGCAAAGTTACCGCGATTGGTGCGAACGTCACCCAGCACAAAGTCGGCGATCTGGTTGGCGTCGGCTGCATGGTTGATTCCTGCCGCAGCTGCGAAGCCTGCCAATCGAACCTCGAGCAATACTGCCTCGAAGGTCCGACCATGACCTACGCCACCCCGGACCGCGTCGATGGCAGCAACACCATGGGCGGTTATTCCGACAGCATCGTGGTCAGCGAACACTTCGTGGTGCGCATCCCGGAAAAACTCGACCCGGCCAGCGCCGCGCCGATTCTCTGTGCCGGTATCACCACCTACTCGCCGCTCAAGCACTACGGCGTGAAGGCAGGCGACAAGGTCGGGATTCTCGGCATGGGCGGCCTCGGCCACATGGGCATCAAGTTCGCCAAGGCAATGGGCGCTGAAGTCACGCTATTCACCCGCTCGGCGAGCAAGGCTGAAGAAGGTCGTCGCCAGGGTGCGGACCACGTGATCGTGTCCACCGATGCTGATCAGATGAAGGCGGCTGCGGGCCAATTCGACTTCCTGCTGGACACCATTCCGGTACAGCACGACCTCAATCCCTACCTCGATACGCTGCGTTTCGACGGCGTGCACATTCTTGTGGGTTTGATCGAACCAGTCGATCCACCGGTCCACGCCGCCAAACTGGTATTGGGCCGTCGTGTGCTGGCCGGCTCGCTGATCGGTGGCATCGCCGAAACCCAGGAGGTGCTGGATTTCTGCGCCGAGCACAACATCACCTGCGACATCGAAATGCTCGACATTCGCCAGATCAACGAGGCTTACGCCCGCATGATCGCGGGTGACGTGAAGTACCGCTTCGTCATCGATATGGCGACGCTGAAAGTCTAATCAGACCTTAGCGCCAAGCTCCGCCGACAGCCGGGCTGTGACCCCTTTGATCAGGGGAATCAGCTCGGTCATTTTCTCCAGCGGCATGTACGGCACGGTGCTGGCGATGCTGATGCCGGCAACGATGCGCTTGCTGGCATCGCGGATCGGCGCTGCGACGCAGCGGATCGACGGTTCGTTGTCTTCCAGATCGAACGCATAACCGCCCGCCACGTACTCGACCATGCGCTGCTGAAACTGCTCCCAGGACTGCTCCGGGTGTTGCGGCCAGAACTGATTTTTCCCACCTGCCGGCAAGCTGACTTCGTACAGCCGCTGCCATTCTTCCTGCGTGTCATCGAGCATCAACGCCTTGCCGATCCCGGTACGCGCCAACGGCATGCGATGGCCGACCCGTGAACGCATTTCCGGGCCATTGCGTCCCGGATTCTTGTGCAGGTACAGCACCTCGTCGCCTTCACGAATCGCCAGGTGAATGGTGTCGCCGGTCAGCGCCGACAACTCATCCAGATACGGTCCGGCAAGAGTCACCAGCGGCAGCTCTTCGCGTGCCTGGAAACCCAGTTCGATCAGCTTCGGCCCCAACAGATAACCGACTTGCGGCACCACGCGCAGGTAACGCTCGTCCACCAGGCAACTGGCCAGACGATGGGTGGTGCTGCGCGTGGTGCCGATCAGCCGGGCGATTTCCTTGAGATCGCGGGCACCACTGGCCACCGCCTGAACCACACCCAAGCCACGAAGCAGTGTCTGGGTGCCGGTCGGTGCGGCGTCCTTGGCGATTTTTGGGGCGTCTTCCTGCATATCCAGCCTTTACCGTTGAGCGAGTGAACGGGCGGCATTATGGTCGCCCGCATGCCGCAACTACAACTTGATACGCTCGACTTTGCCGACCAGCAAGATGTAGGAAAGCGCGCCAATCAACGCCAGAACCGAGATATAGGTGATCGCGGGAGCGAACGAATCACCAGTGGCGAGGAAACCGATGACGATCGGCGTGGTAATCGCCGACAGGTTGCCGATGAAGTTGAACACTCCGCCGGTCAGCCCGAGCAAGCGCGCCGGGGCCAACGTTGAAACCAGCGACCAAGTGATCGAGGCCAGACCGTTACCGAAGAACGCCAACGCGAGGAAGGCAATCACCAGCGGAGTCGACTCGACGAAGTTGGCGCCGATAATCGAGGTGGAAATCAGCAGGCCGCCAATGATCGGCAACTTGCGGGCGAAACCCACGGTGTAACCGCGGCGAATCAGCCAGTCGGAAAAGAACCCCGAACAGAGCACTCCGACGAAGGCGGCGAGAAACGGCAGCGACGCCAACAGGCCGGACTTGATGAAGTCCATGCCGCGATATTTCACCAGGTAGGTCGGGAACCACGTCAGAAAAAACCACAACGTCGAGTTGAGGCAGAACTGGCCGAGGTAGATGCCCCACAACTTGCGTTTGGTCAGCACGATGCCGAGATCGATCCAGCTGAATTTGGCTTTGACTTTGGCTTGTTCAGCCTGGATATCCACCAGCCCGCCACCTTCGCGGATCAGGTCGATTTCGGCGTCATTGGCGCCTTTGAAATCCCGCGGCTCGCGATACACCGCGTACCAGATCACAGCCCAGAGAATGCCCACCGCACCGGTGCTGACAAACACCATGTGCCAGCCATATTGATGCTGCAGCCAGGCCAATACCGGCGTCAGGAACGCCAGACCGACGAACTGCCCGGACGTGTAGAAACCGATGGCTGTGGCGCGTTCACGCTCGGGGAACCAGGTCGTGACCACACGGCTGTTGATCGGATACGCCGGGGCTTCCAGTGCACCGACTGCCATGCGCAATACGAACAGTGCGATGAAGCTGGCGGCGAAGCCGAGCATCACCGTGGCGATCGACCACAGCAGCAATGCGACGCTATAAAGAATCCTCGGCGGAACCCGATCCACCAGCCAGCCGCCGGGGATTTGCATGGCGGCGTAGGTCCAGCCGAATGCCGAGAAAATCAGCCCGACGTGGATTGGATCGATGCCCAGTTCGCTGGTGAGTGCCGGGGCGGCGATGGACAGGTTGCTGCGGTCCAGGTAGTTGATCACAACGGTGATGAACAGCAGCACCATGATGAAAAAACGCTTGCGACTGGGCGTCACCAACGACGCCTGCCCGGTGAGGGTTTGCGGTTGCATGGGGAATGCCTCTTCTTATGTTTATTGAGGTCGATGTGAAATCGGGGGGTTGCCGTAAATCTTCCTGTCCATGGAGATCTAGTGTGGGAGCGGGCTTGCTCGCGAAGGCGGCGGCACAGGCAACATCTTCGCTAACAGATAGACCGCTTTCGCGAGCAAGCCCGCTCCCACAGGGGATGTGCGGTGGATTAGAAATCGCTCACCACTCAGCAAAACTGCCATCGGCATGGCGCCAGATCGGGTTGCGCCAGCGGTGGCCGACGGCCGCGCGTTCGATCACGTACTCCTCGTTGATCTCGATCCCCAGGCCCGGGCCGTTGGGGATTTTCACGAAGCCTTTGTCGTAGTCGAACACCCGCGGATCCTTGACGTAATCCAGCAGGTCATTGCTCTCGTTGTAGTGGATGCCCAGGCTCTGCTCCTGGATGAACGCGTTGTAGCAAACCGCGTCCAGTTGCAGACACGCCGCCAGTGCAATCGGGCCCAACGGGCAGTGCAGCGCCAACGCCACGTCGTAGGCTTCGGCCATGTTGGCGATCTTGCGGGTTTCGGTAATGCCGCCGGCGTGAGACGCGTCCGGCTGGATGATGTCGACGTAACCTTCGCTGAGCACACGCTTGAAATCCCAGCGCGAGAACAGCCGCTCACCGAGGGCAATCGGGGTGCTGGTCAGCGGCGCCAATTCTTTCAGCGCTTCGTAGTTTTCGCTGAGCACCGGCTCTTCGATGAACATCAGTTTGTACGGGTCGAGTTCCTTCATCAGCACCTTGGCCATGGGCTTGTGCACCCGGCCATGGAAGTCGACGCCGATGCCGACGTTCGGCCCCACCGCATCGCGCACGGCGGCGACGTTAGCCAGGGCCAGGTCGACTTTCTCGAAGGAATCGAGGAACTGCAGCTCTTCGGTGCCGTTCATTTTCACCGCAGTGAAACCACGCTCGACGGCTTCCTTTGCAGCGCGAGCGGTGTCCGCCGGCCGGTCGCCGCCGATCCACGAATAGACGCGAATCTTGTCCCGCACCTGCCCACCGAGCAGGTCGCTGACCGACACACCCAAAGCCTTGCCCTTGATGTCCCACAACGCCTGATCGATACCGGCCAGGGCGCTCATGTGGATCGCGCCGCCCCGGTAGAAGCCGCCGCGGTAGAGTACGGTCCAGATGTCTTCAATGTTGCGTGGGTCTTTGCCGATCAGGTAGTCGGACAATTCTTCAACAGCGGCAGCGACAGTGTGAGCGCGGCCCTCGACCACGGGTTCGCCCCAGCCCGTCACGCCCTCGTCGGTTTCGACCTTGAGGAAGCACCAGCGCGGCGGAACGATGAAGGTGGTCAGCTTAGTGATTTTCATCTCGTACTCTCTTTTTGTAGGTGCAGCTCTTATTAGATGCAGCGCTCACAGCGCCAAAAAGTCTTAACGCAGAGCGTTCCATGCAGCGACATATGCCTTGGCGTTTACGGCCACTTCCTCAGGAGTCATGCCCGGTTTGAACAACCCGGAACCGAGGCCGAAACCTTTGACGCCCGCGTCGATAAACACCTGCATGTTGTCCGGCGTGATCCCGCCGACCGGCGCCAGAATCGTTCCCGCAGGCAGCACCGCGAGCCAGGCTTTGACGACTGCCGGGCCCATCTGCTCGGCCGGGAACATCTTCAGCACGTCCGCCCCTTCGGCCAATGCCGCAAAGGCTTCAGTCGGCGTCGCCACACCCGGCGACAGGAACAACCCCGCCGCTTTTGCTGCGCGCAACACCTTGGCATCGCTGTGCGGCATGACGATCACCTGACCGCCCGCCGCTTTCACTTGCTCGACCTGCTCCGGCGTCAACACCGTGCCGGCACCGATCAGGCAATCGGCGGGCAAGGTACTGCGCAGGATGCGGATACTTTCGTACGGCTCAGGGGAATTAAGCGGCACTTCGATGACGCGAAATCCGGCGGCATAAAGGACTTCGCCGATGGCTGCCGCTTCTTGCGGGCGCAGGCCACGCAAAATCGCGATCAGACCGTTTTGCGCCAATGCTTGCTTGAGCATGTCAGACCTCCAGTCAGGTTTAACGGGATGGGTTGGGTGTGATCAGTCCGGCGGCAACTGCCAACTGCCACAAGCCGCGCTCGGTGGCCTGTTCGGCCAGGGTCACCCGGGCAAAACCGCAGGCATCGAGCGCCCGGCTGTAGCGGGCACAGAGTTGGGAATTACCGATGAGGATGATCGAAGGCAGATGAACGCTGTTGCGTCGGCGCCGCTGAACACTCGCCAACGCTGACAGTTCATGGCCGATCAACAGACCGGACAAGTAATCCGGTTGGGCGGTGGCGCTGAGTTCGCCAGTCAACCCGAGGCTGCGGGCACTGAACAATGTCGACAATGGCCCGATCTCGCCATCCGCCGACAGCGCCACCTGCACACCACGATCAAAGGCGTGGCCATCGAAGGACGCACCCTTTTGCTGAGTGCGCCCCAGAATGCTGTGCTCGCTGAGTACGGCGAAGACTTCGCCGGTCATGAAGGTATCGAAATGCACGATGCAACCGTCGGCCACTTCCACCCACTTCGAATGGCTGCCCGGCAGACCGATCAACAGATCACCACCCGCCTCGGCCGGTAGATTCTGCAGGACACCGAGCACCTGGGTTTCTTCGCCACGCATCACGTTTGGCAAACGAGAACGCTGAATCACGCCCGGTACGATGTGCACATCAACACCGCGAAGACTGCGAACCGTTTGTAGGGAGATTCCGAGATTGGCGACGTTCGCCGGCGTATCGCGGTAAGCCGCTTCACGCCAGCCTTGTGCGCTGCCGACCATGCCGCACGCAATCACCGGCAAATCGGGCTGCGCGTCGAGCCAGTCACCGCAGGCCTCATCGAAGGCCAGTTCAAAACCGTCGGTACATTCCTGACCCGCGATCATGCGCGGCGTCTTGGGCAACTGCATGATCCCCGACGTCAGCGAACGCTGTTCGAGCACCTGGCCACCTGCGGCGAGTTTGTAAGCACGTAATGAGGTTGTCCCCCAATCGAGCGCGATCAATTGCGCCAGCATCGCTTCACCTGTTTTGTTTATTGGCAGTGAGTGAGCTGGACTATAAACCCGGACGCATCAAAATCTCAATATATAAATATCAATCCCATATATTGAGATACAATCAAAAAAAGATCGCAGCCTTCGGCAGCTCCTACGGATAGGTGTAGGAGCTGCCGAAGGCTGCGATCTTTAATAGACGCCGGTTGCGATCTAGCCCTCGGCAAACTCCCGCAACACCGCCCCATCCATCCGATACCGCACCCACTCTTCCTGCGGCTGCGCACCCAACGACTTGTAGAACTCGATCGCCGGTTTGTTCCAGTCCAGCACGCTCCACTCAAAGCGACCGCAATCATTGGCGCAGGCGATTTTCGCCAGGTGACGCAGCAAGGTTTTACCGGCGCCGCCGCCACGCTGATCAGGGGTGATGTAGAGGTCTTCGAGGTACAGGCAGTTGCTGCCCAGCCACGTGGAATAGCTGAAGAAGAACACCGCGAAACCGATCGGCTGGCCGTCGCGCAGGCAGATCAGGCCGTGGGCGGTGGCACCTTCGCTGAACAGGCTGCGCTCGATGTCGGCGACGCTGGCGATGACTTCGTGGCGGGCACGTTCGTAGTCGGCCAGTTCGGTGATGAACCCGAGGATTTGCGGTGCATCGCTCGGGGTCGCCGGGCGGATCTCGATCGTCATGGACGTGCCTTCGTCAAAAGTTGAAAACGCCATACTAAGGCGGCGCGCAGCGCTCGTCACACTGGAAATTCAAAGCTGATCCATGGAGCATGTCGCTGCAAAAGACGTTTTTACTTAACAGGATGTTTATGAACACTGATGCTTTCGCGCCACTGCAACTCCTCGCTGCGCAACTGCTGCCCCACGCGCTGGAACCCTCAGAGGACGGCGCGCACGATCTGTCGCACTTGCAGCGGGTGTGGCACAACGTGCGTACGCTTCACGCTGAAGAAGGTGGCGATCTTGAGGTGCTGCTGGCGTCAGTGCTGTTGCACGATTGCGTGGCGGTAGAGAAGAACTCGCCGCTGCGTTCTCAGGCGTCGCGGTTGGCCGCCGAGAAGGCATCGATCATGTTGGCGGACATGGCTTGGCCTGGCGCAAAAATCAGCGCGGTTGCCCATGCCATCGAAGCGCACAGTTTTTCCGCCAATATCGTGCCGACCACGCTCGAAGCGAAAATCATGCAGGACGCCGACCGTCTCGACTCCCTTGGCATGCTCGGCGTGGCGCGCACCTTTTACATCGCCGGACGTATGGGTAGCGCTTTGTACGACCCGCAAGATCCTGAGGCGAAGGCACGAGAATACGATGACAAACGTTTTTGCCTCGACCATTTCCAGACCAAACTTCTGCACCTGGCGGACGGATTCAAAACGACCACAGGCCAGCGTCTGGCACAGACTCGCCACGAACGGTTGAAGAGCTTCATGGAGCTGTTCAAGGAAGAAGTAGGCATCTGCTGAAGGCTTTACTCCGGCCAGCGCTAACCCTGAAATCGATAACCACATACCTGACATCGACGCCTTGCGTGATAGATAGATGACGCTCTCTTCTATCGGGTCAAGGAACCGCGTCATGCCTAGCGCAACACCCCAAGTCTCCAGCAGATTGTTTGGCCTGTTTTGCCTGGCCAGCTATCTGCTGTCGCTGTCCTATGGCTCGACCTTTTTGCTGTCGCTGTTGATCGGTTCCCGCGGCGGCAACGAGCACGATGCCGGCAGTGTGATTTCGGCGGCGATGCTCAGTACGTTTGCAGCGGTGATCGTCTCCGGGCACTTGTCCGATTTGCTCGGCGCGGCGCGCTCGATTGCGCTGTTCGGCATTCTGCTGGTGGTCGCCAGCCTGGGCTTCGCCTTGGCGCCAGGGTTCGGCAATCTGCTGTTGTTTTTCGGGCTATTGCTGGGGCTGGGTTGGGGCGTGTTCTATACCCTCGGCCCGATCATTGTGGCGAGTCTGGTAACGCCCGCCCAACGCGCGAAATACTTTGCGCTGCTGTCGGGCAGCATGATGACCGGGATCGGCAGCGGTCCCTTGTTAGGTCGCGCTGCCAGTGCCCTCGGCCATCCGATCACCGCGGCGTTTTACCTTGCGGCGGCCGCCAGCCTGATTGGCGTGTTGCTGTTCTGGCGATTGGATTCGCATCTGAAAAAAGCGCCCGCTCATTCGGCATCGGTGTCACGAATTTCCTGGCGTGCAGCGGCGCAAGTGCTGTCGTCCAGAGCGGTGTTTCCGATCATCATGGTCGGCCTTGGCGGTTGCGTTTTCGGCGGTCTGTCGAGTTTTCAAACCAGCTACGCCGCCGCGCGTTCACTCGACTATTCATTGTTCTTCCTCGGCTTCATGAGCGCAGCGATCAGCAGCCGCATGCTGATTGCCGGTTTCGTGGTCAAGCGCGACCCGTTCCGGGCGTCCTGCCTGTTGTCGGGTTTGATGATGGGCTCGATCCTGATGTTCGGGTTTGTCGTCGACAACGGGTTCAGCTACGTGCTGGCGGCGGTGATGCTCGGGGTCGGTTACGGGCTGACCTATTCGGTGATCAACGGCCTGGCGGCCAACGAGGCACCGCACGGCACCACCGCGCAATCCTTGCTGCTGTTCAGCCTGTCCTACTTTATCGGCGTGTTCGGCTTCCCGTTGCTGGCCGGGAAAATCATCGTGGAACAGGGGATGGGGACGTTGTTGCTCACGGTATTGGCGGTTGCTGTACTGAACTGGCTGATCAGCGTCGGCCGGCTGGTCTGGCGCCGAGCCGTTACCAGTAAAACGTTGCAGCAAGCCTAGACCGTTCGTCGTTCATCAGGCACCAATCCCAATCGGGGGCGGACCAACCTCTAGTAAAGGACTCTAATTAAATGGACCTATCCACATCCATGAAGAGGTAACCATGAACGTCGATAAAAACCTTGAGAAAGAAGTCCTGACCCGTCTGCTGCACGCCCATCCAATGGGTTTGGGCAAAGAGGTCCTGGACAATTACCGGGGGGAGAGAGTCGTGGCCAGCACCCTCGCCACGCTGCAGGATCGTGGATTGATCCAGCATGGTCATGTGATCTGCAACGAGGCCGGTGAGCACTCGTTGAACTTGCCGATCAAACTCAGTGCCGCAGGGGTTGAGGCGGCGCGCAAGCTCGACGTTTAACAAGACGAATCAGGTCGCAGTCGTACGCGACTGCGACCGTTTGAGAGACTCTACAAGCAGCAGGAGTAATCCCATGCCTCGTGGAAGCAAAGACAAATACACCGCCGAGCAGAAACGCAAGGCCGAGCACATCGAAGAGAGCTACGAGCACAAGGGTGTCTCGAAAGAGGAAGCAGAAGCCCGGGCCTGGGCGACTGTGAACAAGCAGTCGGGTGGCGGTGAACGCAAGGGTGGTTCGGGACGCAAGAAACCGGCGAGTGCCAAGGCCGAAGATCGCAAGGAATCGGCTCGACGCGCGGTGGCCAGCCGCGAAGGTCATTCGCGAAACAGCAAGGCTTCGCGCGAAACCCAGACCGTCGACAGCTTGATGAAAGAAGCCCGGGCGAAGAAGATTCCGGGACGGTCGAGCATGCGCAAGCAAGAGTTGATCGAGGCGTTGCGCAAGGTTGGGTAAGGTCAGGATTTGTGTTGAATTGGATACCGCCTTCGCGAGCAAGTCGAATCGTCGCACCGCCGCTCCCACACTGGATCTGAGTCGTACACAAAACCAATGTGGGAGCGGGCTTGCTCGCGAAGGCGATAGATCAGGCGCCAACGGTCTTGCCGATTAACCCATCCACCTCAGCAGTCCCCGGCGAAGTCGCCGGCCCCCATCGAGTCACCGCCAACGCAGCCGCCGCATTAGCCCGCCGCGCCGCCTCACTCGCCAACAATCCTTGCGCCAACCCGGCCACAAATACCCCGGCATGCGCATCCCCCGCGCCATTGCTGTCCACCGCCTCAACCTTGAAACCCGGCACATGCTGGCGGTCTCCACGCTGGCTGATCCAGCACCCTTGCGGGCCGTCACGAACCACCATCAACACGTCGGCCGGCAGATGATCGGCCAACCGGTTCAACGCCTCGGCAATGTCCGACGCACCGGTAAACTTCAGCGCCTCGACACTGTTGCTGGTCCATAGATCGATGCGCGCCAGCAAGGCTTGCATCAACGGCTCATCCGGCGAATCCACCAGCGGGCCCGGATCGAAAACCACGTTGATTCCTCGCGGTAAACCCAGCACCCAATCCACCAGCGCCTGGGCTTTGCCGCCATGCAGCAGGCTGTAGCCGCTGACGTAGACATAGTCACCCGCCTCGACCGGCACGCTGGCCAAATCCTCGGCAGTCAGCTCACCTTCGGCACCGATATAGGAAATGAAACTGCGCTCGGCCGAGGCTTCGGTTACCGCGACGCACAATCCCGTATCCCGTTCGGCGCTGCTCTCGATACCAATCCGGATACCTTCAGCCTTCATCGCCTCACGGGCAAGATCACCGAAACGCCCTGTGCCGTGGCGCCCGAGGTAAACCACCGGCAAACCATTGCGCTGGGCGGCAGCCATCACATTGAAGCCGCCACCCGCCTCGAAACTGGCGGATTGCGCCAGCACGTCGCCGCCCGAATGCGGCAGTTTATCCACGGCCATGACCAGGTCGATCATGACCTGGCCGGTGTGCAGCAATCTAGGCATGAGCGTTCTCAGTCATCGCGGCACGACGATCCTTGGCGCCACCGAGTACAAAATAAATCCCGCCAGCCACCAGGAACGTCACGATCCAGCCGAGGCCGTTATGGCCCAGCCAGGAGTCGGACAGGAAGCCGCGGAACCACACGGTTTGTTCGGTCGTGCCGATGGTGGTGAAGCTGAAGCCCAGCACGATCGCCATCGCCCACGCACCAAAGGCGCGCCACTCGATACCGCCGTTGTACCAGTAAGCGCTGCTCGGGCTGACGTCCAGCAGGTCTTTGGGGCTGTAGTAATGACGGTGAATCAAGTCGACGACAAAGATCCCGACCCACGCGGTGATCGGCACCGCCAACAGCGAAATGAAGGTAATGAACGGACCGTAGAAACTGTCGGCGATCAACATGAAATAAATCGAACCGGCGAAGATCGCGACGATGTCCACCACCACCGCGTAGACGCGCTTGACCTTCAAACCGAGGGTCAGCGTGGTCAAACCGGCGGAGTACACCGACAGGTTGTTCGACAGCAGCAGCCCGCCGAACGCGGTGATCAGGTACGGCACGGCCATCCAGGTCGGCAGCATGTCGCGGATCGCGATGATCGGGTCGGTGGCCGAAGCCAGGTCATTGTTGCCCACCGACAGCAGACCGCCGAGGGTGATCAGCAGCACCAGCGGAATCCCCGCACCAAACGCTGCCGACGCCACCAGGCGCACGGCTTTGACGCTGCGGTGCTGGTAGCGCGACATGTCGGCACCGGCGTTGGCCCAACCGATCCCGGTGCCGGCAGCCATGGTGCCGACGCCGATGATCATCGCGCTCAGCGGTGCCGGCGCAGCATTGAACACCGCGCTCCAGTCGATGGTGGCGCAGAGGAAACCGCCGACCAGAATGTTCAGCGCACCGAACACGTAGGTTGCCCACTTCTGGATCACCAGCAAGGTGGCGTGACCGAGGCCCGACACCGACAGGGTCAGCAGTACGAAAATCGCAATGAAGATCAACGTCAGCACGGGTGCGCTTTTGGCTTCCACCGGCGAGCCAAACAGGATCGAGCACAGCGACAGCAACACGAACGCGGCGGTGGTGGTGTTGACGGTTTCCCAGCCCAGGCGCGACATCAGCGAGACCAGGGTCGGACCGATGTTGCCGCGTACACCGAAGATCGCTCGCGACAACGTCAGACTCGGTGCGCGACCACGGCGACCGGCAATGGAGATGATCCCGACCACCGCGAAGGAACCAGCGGCGCCGAGGATCGCTACGATGATTGCCTGCCAGATCGCCAAGCCGCGAAAGGCTACAAGGGTTGCGCCCAGCGGCAGGCCGAGGATGGAGATGTTGGCAGCAAACCAGACCCAGAACAGTTGCAGCGGATGACCGTTGCACTCCGCTTCCGGCACGGGCTCGATGCCACGGGTTTCCAGTTGCCCGGCGCTTTGCCCGGTGTTTGTTGAACTCATGTGAAATGCTCCTGTTGCCTTTGTTGTGGTTGTCGGCAATTGCGGAAGTCGACATAACATCCCGGCGGTCCTGGCCGTATTCGTGCTTTCCGTTGCGGGTGAAAATTCAAGTAGGCGGTGCGTCCTTCGCGAGCAAGCCCGCTCCCACACTGGATCTGTGAACGACATAGATTCCCTGTGGGAGCGGGCTTGCTCGCGAAGGCGTCAGCCCGGTCAGCGCAAAGCCAACAGCCCCTGCACCAACGGTTCCAGCTCCAGATCGTTAACGGTTTTGACCTTGTCGATCATCGCCGCCGGCCAACTCTCAAGGCCCAGACAGGCCCCAAGCATGGCGCCGAGAATCGCCGCGATGGTGTCGGTGTCGCCGCCAAGGCTCGCGGCCATGCACAGCGCTTCGAACGCGTTCATTTCACCAATGGCCACTTGCTGGGCCAAGGCAAATGAGACCACCACCGATTCCTGTGAAGCCACCGATGTGCCGATCACGTCGTACATCAAATCCGCCAGCAACGCCTTGTCGCTGTCGACACTGATGGTTCGCGCCCAACTGATGCGTGAGGCGATGCGTCCGCCAGCCACCCAATAACCGTGGCTTTCAGCTTGTTGAGCGATTTGCTGGCCGAGGTTCAACGCTTCGCCCAGGTCCATGCCGTTGATACCGGCCGAGACCACCGCCGCCACCGCCGCCGCGCTGGAAATGCCCAGCGTGGTGTTGTGAGTGACCTGGCAAGCCTGCACGACAGCGTTGATGAAACGCTCAGGGTTGGCGACATCCGCCGCAATCCCGACCGGCGTGATGCGCATCGCTGCGCCATTGGTGGTGCCGTAGCGCCCCGCTTCTTCCGGCGAGTGGCCGGCGAGAATCATTTCGATGGCACGTTTGGTCGAAGGGCCGAGCAAGTCTTGCGAGCCCTTGGCCTGCATCGCGGCTTCCCATTCGATCAGGCGTTGAGCGAGCAGCGACGGTTCGATCCGGCCCTCGCCTTCAACCAGCAATTGGCCGACCAGAATCGCCTGTTCGGTGTCATCGGTGATCGAGCCTTTGAGCATGTTGGCGGCGATCGGTTGATCGGGGCCTGCGTCTTCCAGGTCAGTGATTTTGCCGAAGCGCACCTTGATCTCGGCACGGCTCAGGGATTGGGTCGGCATGCCCAGCGCATCGCCCAAGGCCAGTCCGTAGAACGCGCCAAGGGCACGGTTGAGCGCGGTCACTTTGACTCTCCAAACTGCAGGTGCAGGCGAAAATGCACCGGATCGAGCAAGCTTTCGACCTGCTCCATGAAGCGGTTTTGCCGGTCGTAGGTGGTGCGCAAGGCCTTGAGGAACACCGTGCCTTCCGGACGGCCGAGCAGCTCGGCGTCTTCGGCGTTCAAAGGTTCGGCGCCGATCCATTGATCTCCGCGTTCGCCGATGTAGCCGTAGGCGGCCAGGGTGATGGTCAGGGAGTTGTCGATAAGGCCGACCCGCGGCAGGCTTTCCAGGCCTCCGGTGGCGGGCATCAATGAGCGTTCAAGGGAGACCAGCTTGCCTTCGTTGGAACGGCGGCGACGGTCGAGGGTGATGAATTGGTCGGTGCCGAAACGCGGCAACAGGTCAGGACGGGTGACCGCCTCCAGCCGCAGCACTTCGGTATTGATCAGCGCCCCGCTGTCGGCCAGGGCTTGAGCCCAGCCGCTGCGTTGATCGAGCACCACGCCGTCGAAGGTGACGATGGAGCCTACCCCGCTTTGGGTCGCGATGTAGTTGCGCCGTTTCAACTCGGCCAGGGCTTCACGCAGCGTTCCTCGGCTGACTTTGAATTCTTGAGCCAATTGATGCTCGCCCGGCAACAGAAAGCCGTCCTCCATGAGGCCACTTTCGATGCGCCGGATGAGTTCGTCGACCACCCGTTGTTTCTTGTCAAATCGTACCTGTCTAATCATGTACAAAGAGATAACCGAAACGGGGTTGGGCGGGCAAGGGATATTTAGGGGAAGTGACGGAAGGAGGACCGCTATGCGGTCAATGATCGTTCCCACGCTCTGCGTGGGAACGATCAGTTAGCGGGGGAGTTAGCGTTGTTTGAGTCGGTCGATGACGACGGCCAGCAGCAAAATCGAACCGCGAATCACATACTGGTAAAACGTATCGATGTTCTTCAGGTTCATCGCATTCTCGATGATCGCCAGAATCAACACCCCGGCAATCACATGCCGAATCATGCCGATCCCGCCGCTCAACGACACCCCGCCCAACACACAGGCAGAAATCACCGTCAGCTCAAAACCCTGGCCAATCATCGGCTGTCCGGACGTCATGCGCGACGCCAGAATCACCCCGGCCAACGCCCCGATCAACCCGTGCACGGCAAAGATAATGATCTTGGTCCGGTCAACGTTCACCCCGGCCAGCAGCGCCGCCTCCTGGTTACCGCCAATGGCCATGGTGTTGCGCCCGTAGGTGGTGTAATTCAGCAACCAGCCGAAAAACAGGAAGCAAACGATGGTGATCAGGATCGGCACCGGCACACCCAACAACTGGCCGTTACCGAAAACGAAGAACTGCTCTTGCGACACGCCCACCGCTTTGCCGTTGGCGAAGATGTAAGCCAAGCCACGAACGATCTGCATGGTCGCCAGCGTGGTAATCAACGCATTGACCCGCAGCTTGGCGATCACGATGCCGTTGATCAACCCGACGATCAGCCCCATGAACAGCGCCGCCACCACACCGAGAAACACGCTGTCGGTGTCGCGCATCACCACCGCGGCGACCACGCCGGCGCAGGCAATCACCGAGCCCACCGACAAATCGAAATGCCCGGATGCCAGGCAATACAACATGGTGCAAGCGGCAATCCCCGTCGTCGAAATCGCCAGGCCCAGGCCGCGCATGTTCAATGGCGAAAGAAAGTTATCGATCAGCAAGGTGCAAAGCACGAAGATCCCGACGGCCGCCAGCAGCATCACCCAGTCATCGAGAAAGCGCCGCAGGTCCAGAGGTTTGCGCTGGGTGGGCAAAGCGTTGTTTTGGATTGTCATAGTCACCTCTCAGTTCGCCACGCCGTCAGCGCGTTGGCGCGGCAAAGCCAGTTGCAGCAGGTTGGATTCATTGGCCTCTGCGCGAGACAACTCGCCGCGCATCGCACCTTCGCAGAGCACCAGGATGCGGTCGGAAATACCCATCACTTCCATCAGGTCGCTGGAGACCACGATCACCGCAATGCCGCTGGCGGCCAGGTTGTGAATGATCTGGTAGATCTCGGCTTTGGCACCGATGTCGATGCCGCGAGTCGGTTCGTCGAGCAGCAGGACTTTCATCGGCATCGACAGCCACCGACCGAGAATGGCCTTCTGCTGATTGCCGCCGGACAGGTACATGATTTTCTGCGCCGCGTTGGGCGTCTTCACTTTCAGCGCTTTGATCTGCTTGTCGGCGTTGTCCTTCTCCCACAGGCCACGCAACAGGCAGCCGAAGGTGGAATGGGCGCCGCGGGCGCTGATGTTGATGTTCTCGGCCACGCTGGCGAGCGGCAGGATGCCCTCTTTCTTGCGGTCCTCGGGGCACAGCAGAATCCCGGCAGCAATCGCATCGCGGGGTGAACGCAACTTCAGTTCATGACCGCGTAATTCCAGGCGTCCGGCGGTGTTGCGCTCAAGCCCGCTGAGCATGCGGAACAGCTCCGTGCGACCGGCGCCGACCAAACCGAACAGCCCGAGAATCTCGCCTTTGTGCACCTCGAAACTCACCG
Organism: Pseudomonas sp. Irchel s3h14; assembly: GCF_900187425.1. Taxonomy (GTDB): domain Bacteria; phylum Pseudomonadota; class Gammaproteobacteria; order Pseudomonadales; family Pseudomonadaceae; genus Aquipseudomonas. Next base: position 66,074 of record NZ_FYDJ01000021.1, on the reverse strand, counting down.
GCTCACGCAAACCCGGCCCCAGCAAACCGTCGACCTTGAGCGCCACCGCGCCACGCTGACGGTGGCGGTAATCGTAGATGTCCTGAATATCGCGACCGACCATGCAGGTCACCAACTGATCATGAGTCAGCTCGCTCATATCCTCGAAAGTGCGCACAAAGCGACCGTCCTTGAACACCGTCACCGCGTTGCAAATGCGGAACACTTCTTCCATGCGGTGGGAGACGTAAAGCACCACTTTGCCTTCGTCCCGCAGGCGACCGATGATCGCCATCAAACGATCAATCTCCCGCGCCGAGAGGCTGCTGGTCGGTTCGTCAAACGCGATCACATGCGCGCCACGGGACAAGGCCTTGGCGATTTCCACCAGTTGCCGCTGACCGAGGGACAGGCGCCCTACTTTCTCTTGCGGATCGATTTCATCGGCCAGGCCTTTGAGGCAGGCCAATGCCTGTTGCCGCAACGCGCCACGATTGATCAGGCCGAAACTGGCCGGCAGATGTCCGAGGAACAGGTTCTCTGCCACGGTCATTTCCGGGACCAGGTGCAGCTCCTGATGGATCACTGCGACGCCACTGCCGATGCTGTCGGCGGTGGACTTGAAGACCCTCTTCTGCTCGCCGATCTGCAGGTCGCCGCTGCTCGGGGTGTAAGCCCCGCCGAGGATTTTCAGCAGGGTCGATTTGCCGGCGCCGTTCTCGCCCATCAAGGCGTGAACCTGCCCCGGATGGGCGACGAAGCTGATGCCATCCAGTGCCTTCACCCCGGGAAAGGTCTTGCCGATCCCGTTGAAGCGCAAGCTGCCGCCGGCAGTGTGTTGTTGTGTTTTTGATTGCGCGTGCATAACCCACCTCTTCACACAGATCAGGCAGCCCCGTCGCCAGGGCCACCGATGAAATCAACCGTGCCTCAGTTCCAGAGGCCGATCTTTTCCAGTTCCTGCTTGAAGTTCTCGCGAGTGATCAGCGTCACGTCGTCCATCGCGGTGTACTTCGGCGGTTCTTTGCCGGTGGTGACCCACTCGTACATCATGCTGGCGGTGTTGTAGCCCTCGATGTGCGGGCTCGGCAGCATCGAGCCGAAGAAACCGCTGTTGGCCTTCTTCAATTCGCCGATGGCATCGGTGCCGTTGATGCCGACGCCGATCACATTGGCCGCGGCAAAACCGGCGCTCTCGGTGGCGCGCACGCCGCCCAGCACGGTGTTGTCGTTCATGCCGCCGATGATCAGGTTTTTCGCCGCGCTCGGCAGTTTCACCAGCGCCGAGTTGGTGGCGTCCATGCTGCCCGGTACGTCGAGGGTTTTCAGTGCCGAGAACAGGATGTGGTCTTTCGGCATGCCGGCGTCTTCCAGCGCTTTCACCGAACCGTCGGTGCGTTTCTTGCCAGTGTCGAGTTCGTTGAAGGTGTTGATCACCGCGTAGGTGTCTTTCCAGTCCCAGCCACGTTTCTTCGCTTCGGTGGCCATGGCGCTGCCCTGCTTCTGGCCGACTTCGAACGCGGCCATGCCGAGGTACGGAACGTCTTCCATGAACTTGCCGCTGGCATCAACGAAGCGGTCATCGACGGCGATGACTTTCAATCCGTTGAGCTTGGCCTTGGCCATGATCGCCGGGCCGAGGGACACGTCTGGCGGACAGATCACGAAGCCCTTGGCACCGTTGGCGGCGAGGCTGTCGATGGCCGAGAGGGTTTTCTCGCCGTCCGGCACGGCGATCTTAATGACCGTGAAGCCCTTCTCTTTCCCGGCCTTTTCGGCAAATGCCCATTCAGTCTGGAACCAGGGCTCTTCCGCCTGCTTGACCAGAAAACCGATTTTCACTTCCTCGGCCGCCAGCAACGAACTGCTCAGGCTGACCGCGGTGACCGCCAAAGCGGCACAGCACAGGGAACGGATCCCACGATGACGATTCATAAGCTGACTCCTTGTTATTTTTTTTGAGCGTTATTTGAAAGCCAATCAAACTGTGCAGCTAATAGTCATATCGTATGATGATTGGATTTCAGACGTAGTTCTGCGCCTGAAATCCGATTGACTCAGTCGTGGTACATGACCGAGCGACCGCCATCGATGGTGATGCATGAGGCATTGATGAACGGCGCTTCATCGCTGGCCAGGAAAACAGCGGTCATGGCGACTTCGATTGGCTGGCCGATGCGACGTGGCGGATGCAGATCGAAAGCGCGCTGACGTTCGGCATGCGGGTCGGCAAAACCGTTCCAGTAATCAACGTTCAGCTGGGTTTCGATGTAACCCGGCGCGATAGCGTTAACGCGAATGCCCTTCGGCGCGTACTCGATGCCCAAAGCGCGGGTCAGTCCGAGCAGGCCATGTTTGGCCACCGGGTACGGGAAGCAGCCGGGAATGATATGAGTGGAATGGGTCGAGGCGATGTTGATAATGCTGCCGATGCCCTGCTCGATCATCTGCGGCAGCACCGCTTTGCAGCCATACCAGGCACCGTCCAGGTCGATAGCGAAGCAGCGACGCCAGTCTTCCTCGGTCATTTCCAGCGGATCGCGGAACACGTTGACCCCGGCGCAGTTGACCAGCACATCGATCCGACCGTGCAGATCGATCGCCAGTCTGGCCATGGCGTGCAGGTCTTGCTGGTTGGAAACGTCAGCCTTGATTGCCTGAACGTCGAAGCCTTTGTCCCGCCAGTACGCCGCGACTTTTTCGACTTTCTCTCCCTGGATATCGCTGATGATCAGCTTGGCCTGCTGGGAAGCGAAGGTCGCGACAATCGCCTCGCCAATACCCTGAGCAGCACCGGTCAGCAGCACGACCTTGTTTTTCAGGCGCTCACCCTTCGGCGGTTCGGGCACCGGTGGCAAGGAAAGAGGTTCAGCCATGGATCAAGACTCCTTTTCGAAGGCACGACAAAAACCGGGCATCTGTCGATGTCCGGTCAAAAGGCTTTTTGGAAAATAGCTGCATCACTTCACCTGTTTTGTTTTTTTAAGTGTGAGTGCGTGTAACTGATGGAGCCGACTATAAACCCGACCGCCAAATAATCTCAATATATAATTTTACATCCCATATTTTGGGATTTATCCGGCAAACCGAGTACAGGTTTTTCCGGGCACATCGACTCGAATCGACAGCAACGCGCCGTCCAACGGATGGTTGAGCGGGCTCGCGGCGCTGGTGATGTACAGGGTTTTCAGGTCTTCACCGCCGAATACGCAACTGGTGGGGCGGCTGATTGGCAGTTCGATCACGCGATCAACCTGCCCGTCCGGGGTCAGTCTGAGCAGACAACTACCGTCCCAGCGGGCGTTCCAGAGGTAACCTTCGGCATCCATCGCCGAGCCATCAGGGCCGCCGCGTTCATGCGGTCCGAACCAGACCCGGGCCGGGTCGAGGTTGCCGTCGGTGCGGATGAAGTATTGGTAGAGCGTGTTGTCGAGGCTGTCGGCGAAATACACGGTGGTTGCGTCTTCGCTCCACAGCAACGTGTTGGGGATGCCCAACACGCGAAGCAACGGCGTGACCCGAGCATCGCGATCGATGCGAAACAGGCCACCGGAACGCCGCACAATGGGCACCTCTTCGCCCTGTTCGCCGATGTTGTTCTGCATGGTGCCGAGCCAGAGCCGGCCTTGAGCATCGCAGCGGGCTTCATTGGCGCGATTGCCGGGTTGTGGATCGGCGACGCAGAGCAAAGTCAGTCGAGGCTCCAGGCCGGGGGAATCCAGATCGAGTCGATACACGCCGCTGTTCAACGTCACCAGCGCATCGCCGCTTTCGCAGGGGATGAAGGCAGACACATGCTCGGGCATTTGCCAGATCTGCACGTTGGCACCAATCAGCCGTAGCGCCTGTTGACCGGCGATATCAACCCAGTACAGCGCCTGGGTCGGTGCGTCCCAGAACGGGCCTTCACCCAGTCGTGCCCGGTGTTCGGTAACCGCAGTCCACGTCATGAAACCTCCTGCTTTCTTATTGTTGTCAGCTGGCCTTTTTGTCGGCCATGACTTGCGGGTAGAAGCGCTTGATGGCCAGGTCGGCGTTATCGATCAGGGTCATGCAGGCCCAGACACCCCGCGCGGCATCCCGGGCGGCGATGGCCTCGGCCATGTCTTTGTGAATCGGTAGCGTGCGGCGCAATTCGTCCGGGTCGGCGGCGGACACCTCGAACGACACCGCCAGCAGCGCGCCGAGGGCCGGGACCATTTGTTCGATAAATTGATTGTGGCTGGCAGCGAGGATGCACTCGTGGAAGAACTGGTCGGCGCGGTTGTAATCGACGCCGCTGTCCACTGCCCGCTCCAATGCGTTGTAGGCCTGGAGGATGGCGTGAACCTGCTCGACGGTAGCGCGCTCACAAGCCCAGCGTACGGCCATGGGTTCGATGGTGCGGCGCAGGTCGAGCAAGTCGTCGACGAAGTTTTCCGGCAAGCCGCTGCGTGACAGCCAGCCTACGACTTGCGGATCGAAGAGGTTCCAGCGGCGCACCGGCAACACCCGCGTGCCGACCTTCGGCCCGACTTCGAGCATGCCCTTGGCGACCAGGGTTTTGATGGCTTCGCGGATAACGGTGCGGCTGACACCGAGCTGCTCGCCCAGGTCGGCTTCGACCTTGAGCGTCTCACCCGGTTTGACCTGCCCCGTGGCGATCCAGCAACCCAGCCAATCGACCGTCGACGCATGAAAACTGCTGGACATGGACACCTCGATACAGGGACGGCACAAAGCCGTTCGCGATGGGTGTCCACGCTAATCATCATATGATTTGGTGTCAATTTGATATTTCTGTCTGACGGCAGATGGGGCGATTTGAACGAACCCGCTTTGTGACCTACGGTTAGCCGCGACAGATCAAGCGCAACTAAAGTCCGCTATCGACAGGTATAAGCATGAACATGGATGCGTCTACGCAATACCCGATTGTTTTGGTCCACGGTCTTTTTGGCTTCGACAAAATTGCCGGTTATCCCTACTTCTTCGAGATCAAGGAAGCCTTGGAACATGCTGGGGCCAAGGTGTTTGCCGTTAACATTCCAGCCGTTAACGGAAACGAGGAGCGCGGTAAAAAACTGCTCGAACACGTCAACCGTATTTTGCAGGAGACGGGGGCCGCCAAGGTCAATCTGATCGGCCACAGCCAAGGTCCATTGGCTGCTCGTTACGTAGCGGCGTTACACCCGGAAAAGGTCGCGTCAGTCACTTCTGTCAGCTGTCCCAATCATGGCTCCGAGATTGCCGACCAATTGCATAAGGCGCTGACGCCGGGTGAGTTGCCCGAAGTGCTCGTACTCGCCCTGTTCAAAGCAGTCGGCACCTTCATTTCGTTGATCAGCGACCATCCGGAAAACCCTCAGGACCCTCAAGCGGCTTTCGAATCCCTGACCAGCGCAGGTTTGGCAGCCTTCAACAAGAAGTACCCGCAAGGGCTACCGGAACATTGGGGTGGGGAAGGCAACGAAATTGAAAACGGCGTGTACTACTACTCCTGGAGCGGGATCCTGCAAAACTTTCAAAGCCTGCAACCTCTCGATCCGTCCCACTTGAACTGTATTGTGCTGTCGAAGTTGTTTTATAAAGAGAAACACGCCAACGATGGGCTGGTCGGACAGTACAGCTCGCACCTGGGCAAAGTCATTCGTTCGGATTACCCGATGGACCATTTCGACGCAGTCAATCAAATGGCCGGGATCACGAGTTGGAACGTAAGCCCGGTCCACCTCTATCTTGAACATGCTGCTCGGCTAAAGGACAAAGGTTTGTAGGCAAAAAAAAATGGCCCTCTTGAATAGCGGGCCATTTTCCAGAACACAGCAACTCGGCGAATTAGGGCTCAAGCCCGATGGGAAAGAACTCGCCAGCGCTCCACACGCCTAACCAGCGCTGCCCGTCGATCTCGCGGGTGACGGCCAGTTCCACCAGTTGGTAGAACACGTTGCGGTGGATCAGGGCTTCGAGGTTGGTGCGCACATGCACATAGGGCGCAGGCTCCTGCGTGACCGGGTCGATCACCACGCGCATGGGGTGTTCGGTGCCGGCCTCGGCGGTCTCGTCAACATTGGTGGTGAAGCGCAGGACCTGGGTTTCACCTTCGCCTTCGACCTCCACGGCAATCGCCACGAAGGGCGCATCGTCGACCTTGATGCCGACCTTCTCGACCGGGGTAATGAGGAAGTAATCGTCACCATCGCGGCGAATGATGGTGGAGAACAGCTTGACCATCGGCTTGCGCCCGATTGGCGTACCCAAGTAATACCAGGTGCCGTCACGAGCGATACGCATGTCGATGTCGCCGCAGAAATCGGGGTTCCACAGGTGGACCGGCGGCAAGCCTTTGGTTTTGGGGATTTGCCCCAACAGATCGTTGGCTTTTTGCGGGCCACTCATGGCGTTCTCCTTTTGAATTACTGGTCGCTGAGCCCCAGCAGGCTGCGCGCGTATTGTTCCAGCGGCGGGCCCATCAGGTCTTCTGGCTTTTTGTCGTGGAACGTCAGTAAACCGCCACGACCCTTGATACGTGCAGTATCAATCAAATACTGGGTGCTGGTCTCGATCAACATGATTTGAATCACGCCACCGTCGATACCGAGGCGATCCAGGGCTTCCTGATCGAGCCATTCGTCCAAGTTGCCGATACGGTCATCAGACTTGGCGAACCGGGTATAGAGCAGGTAATGGGCACCGGCGGCACGGGCTTCACCCATGGCTTGATCAAGACCTTCCGGGGCACGGGCGCGGCGGACCATAGGGAAGTATTCGACAAAGCCATCGAAGGCGACTTCGGCGATCACGTTAGGTCGTGGGTAGACAGTACTGCCTGGCGGCACAAAGGCGCCCTGGGCGATATAGACGAATGAGTCCGGTTGAATGCGCAGGTTATTCACACGACGGCTGTCGCTATGGTCGAGCAACCCCACGTCGCTCATGTGGTAGCGAGTCCCTTCAGCCAGATCGCTGACATTCATGCAGCCACCAAGCGCCAAAACGGCCAGCAGCAAAACCAGGCTACGCATCCTACCCTCCAGAGGCCGGTGACGGAAAACCGGCGAATGGCCATTGGATGCAGCTTCCGCGCCAGCTCGGTGTGACAGGAACAGAGTTTAGCCGCCGATGATTTTCATCACGGTCGCGCCACCGGAAAACGCCACTTCCTGCTTATCGCCCAAGGCTTTCACCAGGAGTCTCTGCAAGGCGGGCAACGCTTGATGACGGGGCTTGTCCAGCAGGTCGCCGACATAGTGGCGGTTGCTCGACGACAGGCAGCCATGCAGCCAGCCCGTAGAGGACAGACGCAGCCGCGAACAGGTGCGGCAGAAAGGAACGCTTTCGTTGGCGATAACGCCGAAGTAGCCCTGCCCCGGAATCTGGTAACGCACGGCGGTGGCGTCTACCGGCGCATCGGCCTGAAGGTATTCGTAGCGCTCGCCGATCAGGCTGAGCAACTGCTGCAGGCTGACAAACTGTTGCAGGAAAGCATTGGAGTCGCTGGCCAGGTGGCCCATGCGCATCAACTCGATGAAGCGAAGCTCATAGCCGCGCTCCAGACAGTAATCGAGTAGCGGCATCACCTGATCGAGGTTCTGCCCACGCAGCGGCACCATATTGACCTTGATCTTCAGGCCGGCGGCGCTGGCTTGATCCATACCGTCGAGCACCGTCGCCAGATCGCCGCCACGGGCAATGCTGCGAAAGGCGCTCGCATCCAGGGTATCGAGGGAAACGTTGATGCGACGAATGCCGGCATCCACCAGCAGTGGCAGCTTCTTCGCCAGCAGTTGACCGTTGGTGGTGAGGCTGATGTCCGCCAGGCCCATCTGTCCGACGGCGGTCATGAAGGTTTCGAGTTTGGGGCTGACCAGCGGCTCGCCGCCGGTGATGCGCAAGCGCTCGATGCCCGCCGCTTCAATCAGATAGGCCACGCCACGCGCCATGGCCTCGGCCGACAATTCATCCTGCGCAGCCACCAACCGCTTGCCGTTGGGCACGCAGTAGGTACAAGCGTAATTGCAGGCTGAAGTCAGACTGATTCGCAAATTGCGAAAACGCCTGCCTTGACGGTCAACGATCATGGACTACTCCGGCGGAAGAATATTCGGACCGCTAAAACTTGACTCACAAATCAAGTTTTAGCAAGTCCTATGCCTGAGTATATTCCTGCGGTACTGCGCCACGTAGCGAAATAATGGCGCAATAAGGCAACTGAATGGTTCAGCTGCTCGGGGTGTCGGTATCGCGCTTGCGCTTGTTGCCCATGCGCACGCCGATGTCCATCAGGAACTGGAAGAAGCCTTCCTGATCTTCCAGCACATTGCTCCAGAACGGCGAGTGATACAGCGCCACGGCGCCGTGCACCAGCGCCCAGGATGCGCAGTAATGGAAGTAAGGTGGAACGTCTTCAAGTTTGCCTTCGCTGATCCGGCCCTTGATCAGCTGGGTCAGGCGTTCGAAGTTCGAGGCGCGGATCTTGTGCAGCTCCTCGACCATCTCCGGCACCTGATTGCCCTTGACCACCTTTTCTTCCAGGCGATCGAACAACCGATAGCGTTGAGGGTCGCGCATGCGGAATTCGAAGTAGGCCCGGGACAGGGCTTCCTTGTCCTTGTCGACATCGGCCGAATGCAACAGCTCGTTCAAATCGCGCTCGTAATCGAGCATCAGGCGCAGATAGATCTCGGCCTTGGATTTGAAGTGCTTGTAGATCGTGCCTTTGCCGATACCGACGGCATCAGCAATCATCTCGACGGTGACACTGTCTTCACCTTGATCGAGGAACAGCTTGAGCGCGGTATCGAGAATTTCTTGCTCGCGGCGACGAAACTCACGGACCTTACGAGGTTCTTTATGCATAAGAAAAGGTCTGTAGGGGTCAAAATTCGAAGCCGCGTATTATGCCTAACTTGCGCAAAAATGCACGGATCATCCGACCATATATGTGTTTCTTGATGAATTCCGGCAGTCTCGCAGATTAATGAGAACTCAACCGAAGCGCCCGTATTCCAAATTTGTTTAAAAACCGCGACCAGTAAACTGGACTCGGCGCAATACTGATCAATACTTCAACTGTCGGCGGGACATCTCCCCCAAGTGTTGCGCCGATATAGGTACCAACGGACCGCGTGCCTTTGTTTTACTCCTAATGGTCTTAACCCGGATTCACCCCCCAGAACCCGGGTTTTTTTTGCCTGCGATTTAACCTTTCACATGCGCCAGCGGAAACAGTCGCTTGAAGTTCTCGGTGGTTTGCTCGGCAAACCGCTCGTAGGGCTCACCTCGCAACATTGCCAGAAATTCCGCTACGTCGCGCACGTACTGCGGCAGGTTCGGCTTGCCGCGATGAGGGATCGGCGCCAGGTAAGGCGAGTCGGTTTCCACCAGCAATCGGTCAGCCGGCACTTTACTGGCTACGTCACGCAGAGCGTCGGCATTGCGGAAAGTGACAATCCCGGACAAGGAAATGTAATACCCCATATCCAGCGCCGCTTTGGCCATGTCCCAGTCTTCAGTGAAACAATGCAGCACGCCAGCCTGGGGCAGCGCCGCTTCACGCAGGAGGTTCAACGTATCGGCGCGGGCACCACGGGTATGAATGATCACCGGTTTACCCGTCTGCTGCGCCGCTTGCAGATGCAGGCGAAACGACTCCTGCTGCAACTCCGCTGCTTCCGGCTCGTAGTGATAATCCAGGCCCGTTTCACCGATCGCCACCACACGCGGGTGGTTGAGCTCGCGTAACAGCCAATCCAATGCTGGCGCGGCGCCCGGTTGCACGTCCAGCGGATGCACGCCAACCGAACAGTCGACGTCGTCGTAACGTTCGGCCAGGGCTTTGACGTCTGCGGCATTCTCGACGCTGACGCCGATACACAGAAAGTGCCCCACACCGCGCAGACGGGCCGCATCAAGTGCAGCATCCAGTGAGCCGTCGTGGGCGGCGAGGTCGAGGCGATCAAGGTGGCAATGGGAATCTACGAGCATAAAAGGGCTGCAACTTACATCGTATGAGTGGGACGGTCGGACTTCAGGGCTCCGGCCAGATGGGTTTCGATTCGACTGCGCGCGGTATTGTCGCCATCGTTGAATTGTACGCCGACCCCGGCGGCCCGGTTGCCCTGCGCACCTTTGGGGGTGATCCAGGTGACCTTGCCGGCGACCGGAATCTTCTCCGGCTCGTCCATCAGGTTCAGCAGCATGAATACCTCATCGCCCAACTTGTAGCTCTTGTTGGTCGGGATAAACAGGCCACCGTTCTTGATGAACGGCATGTAGGCCGCGTAAAGCACGGACTTGTCCTTGATCGTCAGGGACAAAATGCCGTTGCGCGGCCCCGGATTGACGAGTTCATTCATGCTGACCTCCGTTGCTGATGCTCAGAGTCTAGGCACAGACGATCACTTCTGGGTAGGCAAACCCACCCATTGCACCAACAGCGCCTCCAGCAACAACACCCGATTGAGGTTGGCTTTGCTCATCACTTTCTGGCGCTGGGCGAGGATCCAGTCCTGGATATTCAGGACTTTGTCCTGGCCGGCTTTCTGCGCCAGGTACTGAATCACCTTGCGCATGTCCGTCAGTCCCAGGCCTTCTTCGTCCTGAGTCAGTTGATAGCGCAGGATCAGGCTCGACCAGTCGCAGAACCAGTCGAACAACAGCAACAGCGGAATCGCATTCCAGCCTTCGGCCAGTTGCGTCGGTGACTGTTGCTGCTTGAGCAACTTCTTCACGCCATCGACCACCAGCGCCCGCTGCTCACGCACGCCCTGGGCCTGCAAGTTGACAGCGGCCAGTGGCGAACCGGCGGCCAGGGTCAGCAACTCGACACGCTCTTCTTCCGAGCAGTCCGGCAAGGCTTTCGCCAGCCACGCCAGACTCATGGCTTCGCTCGGCAATGGACAAGCCTGCTGCACGCAGCGGCTCTTGATGGTCGGCAACAGACGACTGGTCTGGTGGCTGACCAACAGCAAAACGGTATCGCCGGAAGGTTCTTCCAGGCTTTTGAGCAAGGCGTTGGCGGCGTTGATGTTCATCGACTCGACCGGCTCGATCAGCACCACTTTGCGGCCGCCCATCTGCGCGGTCTGAACCACGAAGCTGACCAGATCACGAACCTGATCGACCTTGATCGCCTTATCGGCTTCTTCCGGTTCCAGAATGTAGTTGTCAGGGTGACTGCCGGCCTTGAGCAACAGACAGGATTTGCATTCGCCGCAAGCATCATGGGCGGCGCTCGGACGCTGGCACAACAAACTCGCCATCAAACGCTCGGCCAGTGCACGCTTGCCGATTCCGGCCGGGCCATGCAGCAGATAGGCGTGGGCATGTTGCTTGCGACCGGCCAAATGCTGCCAGAGACTGTCCTGCCACGGATAGGCTTCAGCCACGGGTCAACTCCAGCAGGCGCGGCAGCAAGGCATCCAGTGCCTGCTGAACCTGCGCCAACGGCTGGGCGGCATCGACCAGGACATAACGCGCAGGATCCGCTTCAGCACGCTTGAGGAAAGCACTGCGCACCGCATCAAAAAAGGTTCGGCCTTCGAGTTCGAAACGATCAAGACGACCACGAGCACTGGCGCGGGCCAGGCCCACTTCCACCGGCAGATCGAAAATCAACGTCAGGTCCGGGCGCAGATCGCCCTGGACGAAGGCTTCCAGGGTCGCGATGCGCTCCAGCGACAGGCCGCGGCCGCCACCCTGATAGGCATAGGTCGAATCGGTAAAGCGATCACACAGGACCACCGCACCGCGGGCCAGTGCCGGGCGAATCACCTCGGCCAGATGCTGGGCTCGCGCGGCGAACACCAACAGCAACTCGGTGTCGGGGTTCATGACTTCGTCAACCGGCGCCAGCAGCACTTCGCGAATCCGCTCGGCCAACGGCGTGCCGCCTGGTTCGCGAGTCAGCACGACCTCGATACCCGCGGCGCGCAGGCGCTCGGCCAGGTATTCGCGATTGGTGCTCTTGCCGGCCCCTTCCGGGCCTTCCAGGGTAATAAACAAGCCAGTCACAGGCAGTCCTTAGTCAGAGTCATTGCGGGCTTTGCGGCGCGGTTGCATCCGGTTCGGGCGCGGGTGCGGCTGCGGGTTCTTGAGCGGGTTCTTGCGCCGGCTCCGGTGATGGCGACGGGTCAGGCGCTTGCGGCTCTGGTGACGCCGCCTGAGCAGGCTCTTGCGGCGGCACTTGCGGCAAAGCCTCGGAGGCGGTGTCGGGCGAAGCAGCCGGGATCGGTGCCTGCTCATCCGTCGCCTCTGGCGCCGTGGTCGGCGCGGGGCTGGAGCGGTAGTCGGCACGGCGCTTGATCTGGAACTCACGCACAGCGTTATTGTGCGCGTCCAGATCATCGGAGAACACGTGACTGCCATCACCACGAGCCACGAAATAGAGGCTATTGCCAGCCACCGGATTCAACGCTGCATGAATCGCTTCGCGGCCGACCATGGCGATCGGGGTCGGCGGCAGTCCCGAAATCATGTAGGTGTTGTACGGCGTCGCTTCCTTGAGGTGGGCGCGAGTCAATTTGCCGTTGTAACGATCACCGAGGCCATAGATCACGGTCGGATCCGTTTGCAACAACATGCCCATTTCCATGCGCCGTACAAATACGCCAGCGATTTGCCCGCGCTCCTGCGGCACGCCGGTTTCCTTCTCCACCAACGAGGCCATGATCAGCGCCTGATAGGGTTCGGTGTACGGCACGTCAGCGGCGCGCTGGCTCCACTCCTTGGCCAGGACTTCGTCGAGGCGGTCGTAGGCTTTTTTCAGCAGCTCGACATCGGTCATGCCGCGCACGAAGCGATAGGTGTCAGGGAAAAATCGCCCTTCCGGAAAAATCCCGGTGTGGCCGAGTTTGTCCATCACCTCGCTATCACTCAAACCGTTGAGGGTCTTTTCGAGTTTTTCATCCTTGGCCAGAGCAGCGCGGACCTGATGAAAATTCCAGCCTTCGACCAGGGTCAGGCTGTACTGAACCATTTCCCCGCGTTTCCACAGGTCAATCAGGCCTTCGACGGTCATGCCGGGCTGCATGCGGTACTCGCCCTTGTGCAACGGTTGTTTGGCGAGATTGAAGCGCCAATACACACGCAGCCAGAAAGCATCCTTGATGACGCCATCGGCTTCGAGTCGATAGAAGGTGCGGGTCGGTGTCGTTCCTTTGGGCACTTCCAGCAGCTCTTCCTGAGTGATGTTCAGCGGCTGTTCCAGCGCCGAATGGATTTTCCAGGCGGAAGCGCCCAGACACAGCCCTGCCAGAACCAATCCGGTTTCCAGCAGCAGCAAGAATTTACGTCTCACGTATCAAGCATCCAGTAGCGCGCGGGCAATGGTTTGGAGTTTACGGGTGAGCGGACCAACCGGCCAGCTTAGTGCGGCATAGGCGCGCACCGGCCAAACGCCATACACGCTGTTGCAGACAAAGACTTCATCAGCCCATTGCAGCTGATCGAGGGTGATGTCGGTGATTTGCGTGGGGATCCCCAATGACTCGGCTTGAAACAATAATTCGGCACGCATCACGCCGGCCACGCCGCAGCGTTTCAAATCAGCCGTGATCAACACGCCATCGCGGATCAGGAACAGATTGCTGAACACGCCTTCAATGACGCGCCCGGCCTGATCGAGCATCAAGCCTTCGGCATGATCGGTGTCTTGCCATTCGGAGCGGGCGATGACCTGCTCAAGACGGTTCAGGTGTTTGAGTCCGGCGAGCAGAGGCTGTTTGGAAAGCCGCGTCGCACAGGGGAACAGGCGAACGCCCTGCTCCGCATGGGCAGCAGGATAAACCGCAGGAGGGTTGCCCAGCATGATGCGGCGCGCCTGAGCCGAAGGATCGGGCGCATAGCCGCGCGCGCTTTCGCCACGCGTGATGATGAGTTTGAGCACACCTTCGCCCAACGCTTGGGCATAGGTCAGTAACTCAGTGCACACAGCCGCATGGTCGAGATTAATTGCCAACCGCTGGCAACCCTTGACCAAACGCACCAGATGCCGATCCAGCAGCACCGGAGTGCCGTTGCGCACAGCGATGGTCTCGAACAGACCATCACCGTAAGCCAGGCCGCGATCCTTCAGCGACAAAGCGTCAGCCGGCTGACCGTCGACCCAGCTGTCCATCAGTCAGCGAACCGGCGGAACACCAGCGAGCCGTTGGTGCCGCCAAACCCGAAGGAGTTGGACAACACCACATCGATATCCATATTGCGCGCGGTATGCGGTACGAAATCGAGGTCGCAACCTTCGTCCGGCTCATCAAGGTTGATGGTCGGCGGCGCTACCTGGCTGTTGATCGCCAGCACACTGAAGATCGCCTCGACCGCGCCCGCCGCACCCAACAGGTGACCGGTCATGGACTTGGTCGAACTGACCGCCAGCTTGTAAGCGTGATCGCCGAACACCGACTTGATCGCACAGGCTTCGGCAAGGTCGCCGGCCGACGTCGAGGTGCCGTGAGCATTGACGTACTGAACCTGATCGCCATTGATCTTGGCATCGCGCAGCGCATTGGTAATGCAACGTGCAGCACCCGCACCATCGGCCGGAGGCGAAGTCATGTGGTAGGCATCGCCACTGGTGCCAAAGCCGATCAGCTCGGCGTAGATCGTCGCACCACGGGCCTTGGCGTGTTCCAGTTCTTCCAGAACCAGAGCGCCGGCACCGTCGGACAGCACGAAGCCATCACGGCCCTTGTCCCATGGACGGCTGGCGCGGGTCGGTTCGTCGTTGCGGGTCGACAGTGCGCGGGAGGCTCCGAAGCCGCCCATGCCCAGACCGCAAGCCGCCATTTCAGCGCCGCCGGCAATCATCACGTCGGCTTCGTCGTACATGATGTTGCGTGCCGCCATGCCGATGCAGTGCGTACCGGTGGTACACGCAGTGGCGATGGCGTAGTTAGGTCCCTGTGCGCCCAGATGGATGGACAGGAAACCGGAAATCATATTGATGATCGAGCCTGGCACGAAAAACGGAGAGATCCGTCGTGGGCCGGAATCATGCAGTGTGCGGCTGGTTTCTTCGATATTGGTCAGTCCGCCAATACCCGAACCCATGGCCACGCCGATGCGCTCACGGTTGGCGTCGGTGACTTCCAGACCGGCGTTACGAACTGCCTGAAAACCTGCGGCAAGACCGTATTGAATGAACAGGTCGAGCTTGCGAGCTTCCTTGACCGACAGGTATTCCTCGACATTGAAGCCCTTTACCGAGCCGCCAAAACGGGTGGAATAGGCAGAAAGGTCGGTGTGTTCGATCAGACCAATGCCACTGCGGCCAGCCAGAATGCCCTGCCAACTGCTCGGCACATCCGTGCCCAGTGGCGACAACATACCCATACCGGTGACTACGACGCGTCTACGCGACACAGCACTCTCCTTTTTCAAATGACGACGACTTTGCATCAGGCCTAAAGAAAAAACCGCACGCCGTGATGGCAGTGCGGTTTTTCCATGACAGCAAGCAACGATTACAAGCTATTAAGCCTGATGGTTAGTAACGTAATCGATTGCGGCTTGTACAGTAGTGATCTTCTCAGCTTCTTCGTCAGGGATTTCGGTCTCGAATTCCTCTTCCAGAGCCATCACCAGCTCAACAGTGTCAAGGGAGTCGGCACCCAGGTCTTCAACGAAGGAAGCAGTGTTGACCACTTCTTCTTCTTTAACGCCCAGTTGCTCAGCAACGATTTTCTTGACGCGCTCTTCGATGGTGCTCATACCTTGTTTTCACTCCTAATGGACAAATTCAGGCAGCTGGCCAGTGGGTAAGTGTATAGAAAGACTTTTCAGTTTTTCAACTGAAAGCTTCACTCCTCAAACCCGACGACCCTCTGCCTATAAATAGATTGCAGCTTTATAACGGATTTTAGACAGCTCGTATGACATTTTTTTGAAGCAACCCGTCACATTTAACTCATGTACATCCCGCCGTTCACCGGGATTGTAGCCCCAGTAACGTAAGCCGCACCGTCGGATGCAAGAAAAGCGACCACAGACGCGATCTCTTGAGCTTGCCCCAGACGGCCCAGCGGAATCTGCGTCTGCAAGGCTTCACGCTGTGCCTCGGGCAGTTCGCGGGTCATATCGGTGTCGATGAACCCAGGGGCCACCGAGTTTACCGTAATCGAACGCGAACCGACTTCACGCGCCAGTGAACGGCTGAAACCTTCCAGACCGGCCTTGGCGGCTGCGTAGTTTACTTGGCCTGCGTTGCCCATGGCACCCACAACCGAGCCAATACTGATAATTCGTCCCCAACGGGCTTTGGTCATACCGCGCAAAACGCCCTTGGACAGGCGGAACAGACTGTTCAGGTTGGTATCGACGACGTCATGCCATTCGTCATTTTTCATGCGCATCATCAGATTATCGCGGGTGATACCGGCATTATTGACCAGGATCGCCGGAGCACCGAACTGCGATGTAATGCTCGCCAGTACTGCAGCAACGGATTCGTCGCTGGTGACATTGAGTTCCAGGCCAGTGCCTTGAATCCCGTTTTCCTTCAGGGTTGCCGCAATGCGCTCGGCACCCGAGGCAGATGTCGCGGTGCCGATAACGATGGCGCCCTGACGACCCAGTTCCAGGGCGATAGCCTGGCCGATACCGCGGCTCGCGCCAGTGACCAGTGCAACTTTACCTTGCAGACTCATGCAGGCTTCTCCTGATTCAAGCCAACGCTGCGCGGGCGGCAGCGAAGGCGTCGGGGGTATTGAGGTTGGATGTCGACACGCCTTCGGCGCAACGCTTGTTCAGACCAGCCAGCACTTTACCTGGGCCACATTCGACCAACTGGGTAGCACCTTTGGCGGCCAATGCCTGAACCGATTCGACCCAGCGAACAGGCTTGTAGAGCTGTTCAAGCAGATCGCGCTTGAGGGTTTCCAGATCGGCCGGCACAGTGGCGCTGACGTTTTGAACCACTGGAATCTGCGGCGCCTGCCAGTCGATCGCAGCGATCGACTCGGCGAAACGCTCGGCCGCCGGACGCATCAGCTCGCAATGGGACGGCACGCTGACCGGCAATGGCATGGCGCGCTTGGCACCACGAGCCTTGCAGCCTTCGATGGCACGCTCGACCGCAGCCTTGGCACCGGCGATGACCACTTGACCAGGGGAGTTGAAGTTGACTGCACTGACCACTTCGCCTTGCGCCGCTTCGGCGCAGGCTGCCAGCACATCAGCATCGTCCAGACCGAGAATGGCGGCCATGCCTCCTTGCCCGGCCGGAACGGCTTCCTGCATCAACTGACCACGGCGCTGGACCAGCTTCACCGCGTCACCCAGGCTCAGACTGCCCGCGGCAACCAGTGCGCTGTATTCGCCCAGGCTGTGCCCGGCAACATAAGCCGGACGCGCGCCACCTTCAGCCAGCCACAGACGCCACAAGGCAATCGAGGCGGTCAGAATGGCCGGCTGGGTTTTATCGGTTTGATTGAGTTGCTCTTCCGGCCCTTGCTGGGTCAGTGCCCACAGGTCGTAACCCAGAGCATCGGAAGCTTCTTTGAATGTTTCGAGGACAACCAGATGTTGCGCGCCCAACTCGGCCAGCATGCCGAGGGACTGCGAACCCTGTCCCGGAAAGACGAATGCGAGGGAAGCAGACATGTAACAAGCCCCTAATGATCTTGTCGTCGGAGAATTGACGTCCCGCTTGGGGGACGCAAGAAACTGACAGTTGGATGGCAAATTGAACTGAGCGGTCACATTTAAGCATTGTCCGACGAAAACGCCTAAAGCAACAAATCCTCCAGGCGACCGTGAATGCGTTCCGGCAGGTTTTCCTGGATCTCGATCAAGGCGCGCTGAATCGCACTCTGGAAGCCCTGAACCCCCGCCGAACCATGGCTTTTCACCACAATTCCCTGCAAACCAAGGAAACTTGCGCCGTTATGTCGCGCAGGCGCCAGATCAGCTTGCAAGCGCTTCATCAGCGGCAATGCCAAAGCACCGACCACTTTCGACGCAAGGTTTTTCTTGAACAAGGCTTCGATGCGCCCGGCAATCATGGTCGCCAGGCCTTCGCTGGATTTGAGCAGGATATTGCCGACAAAACCGTCACATACCACCACATCCGCCTCGCCACGGTACACACCGTCACCTTCGACAAAACCGATGTAATTGATGCCGCGAGCACTCTGCAACAAGGTGGCCGCCAGCTTGACCTGCTGATTGCCCTTGATGTCTTCAGTACCAATGTTCAGCAGCGCCACTCGCGGACGAACGATGCCCAGTGTTTCCGCCGCCACCGACCCCATCACGGCGAACTGCAACAAGTGCTCGGCGCTGCAATCGACATTGGCGCCCAAGTCGAGCAACTGGCAATAACCCTTCTGCGTCGGAATCGCCGCCACCATCGCCGGCCGATCAATGCCCGGCAAGGTCTTGAGCACGAAGCGCGACAACGCCATCAGCGCACCGGTATTGCCGGCACTGACACAGGCCTGGACCTTGCCATCGCGCAGCAACTCCAGCGCCACGCGCATCGACGAGTCGGGCTTGCCGCGCAGGGCTTGAGCAGGTTTTTCGTCCATGGTGATGACTTCGGACGCCGGAGCAATCGACAGACGCGAGCGATCCACAGCCGATTGGCCAGAGAGCAATTCTTCAAGAAGGGAGGATTGACCGACGAGGGTCAGATGTAGCGAGGGCGTAGCAGACAGACAAGCAAGGCTGGCCTGAACAATGCTGCGGGGACCGAAGTCCCCGCCCATTGCGTCAATCGCGATGACTTGAGCAGACAAGTGATTACTCGTCAGCGCCCTTGTCGATCACTTTACGGCCACGGTATACGCCTTCTGGCGATACGTGGTGACGCAGGTGAATTTCACCGGTGGTTTTTTCTACAGACAGAGTGCTTGCCGTCAGGGCGTCGTGCGAACGACGCATGTCACGGGCAGAGCGGGATTTTTTGTTCTGCTGAACAGCCATAATTGATTAACTCCTAAACGTTTGGGTCACGCTTTAACTGCGCCAATACACTGAACGGGTTGGACCGCGTTACCTCGTCCTCGCTCGGTTCGGGCTCATCGAGACCCGCCGGCTGCTGGCATTCTTCCGGATGATGAGCAGGCACAATGGGCAAGGCGAGCAGAAGCTCCTCCTCGATCAGTGACTGCAGATCCAAAGGATCTTCGCCCAGTTCCAGCACGTCATAACCTTTCGGCAACGACTGGGTATTCGCACCCTCCTTCACCACAGCATAACTGCATTCGCTATGGATCGGCAGGGTGACCAGCTCAAGACAACGCTGGCAAACCATTTTGACTTCGGTGTCGATAAAGCTGTGGATTACCACAGACTTACGTTCATCTCGTTCAAAAACGAATTTAGCCTGCACCGTACCGACAGTGTCGGAAAGCGGGTCGCAGAGTCTCTCCAAATCGGCCAGCAGCAGTTCACCTTGAAGGGTGGTGCCACGATCAGCCAATTTGCGCGGGTCAACGTGAGGTGGAATCGGGTCATTCAACATAGGCGCAGCATTATAGGGATGCCCCCAGCCATGTCAAAGGAAATTCAGCCCTGTCCGTCACTTGCAAGCCTCCGCTAGAATTCGCGCCTGTCTTCTGGAGATGCGCATGCTGCCTTTATTACTCGCTTCAAGCTCGGTTTATCGTCGGGAATTGCTGGCCCGCTTGCAGCTGCCGTTTACCTGCAGCTCGCCGGATATCGACGAAAGCCATCGTCCGGGCGAGTCCGCTATCGAGCTGGTCAAGCGCCTCGCCGAGGAAAAAGCACGCGCGCTGGCCGGCAGCCACCCCGCTCATCTGATCATCGGCTCCGATCAGGTCGCGGTACTCGGCGAGCGGATTATCGGCAAACCGCACACCTTCGAAAAGGCCCGCGAACAGCTTCTGGACTCCAGCGGTGCCAGCGTGACCTTCCTCACCGGCCTGGCGCTACTCAACAGCCAGACCGGTGAATGCCAGGTCGACTGCGTGCCGTTCACCGTGCACATGCGCTCGCTCGATCAGGCACGCATCGAACGCTACCTGCGCGCCGAACAGCCCTATGACTGCGCTGGCAGCTTCAAAGCCGAGGGTTTGGGGGTGAGCCTGTTTCAAAGCACCGAAGGCCCTGACGCCACCAGCCTGATCGGCCTGCCATTGATTCGCCTGGTGGACATGTTGCTGGCCGAAGGCATTGAAATCCCCTGAACACCACAGCTCTGTAGCAGCTGGCGAAGCCTGCGTTCGAGTGCGCAGCGCTCGCAAATCCGGATTGCGCGGTTTATCTGAAAGGTTGCGGTGTATGGTTTGGCGAGCGCTACGCACTCGAACGCAGGCTTCGCCAGCTGCTACAGAGACCGCGCAGACATAAAAAAACCGGCCACTTGGGCCGGTTTTTTATGCCGAAGGAGAATCAGCGCAACGAAGGTCCCTGGAAGCCCATCCACATCGCCAGATGCTCAGCCACGCTGGCACCCAGTTTTTTCGAGAAGCGATCGAATGGCGACTCCTGAACGGTGAAGTCCACCAGCTCTTTCTCGCCGATCACGTCACGCGCCACCGAACTGGCATTTCCCAGGCCATCGATCAGGCCCAGCGACAGTGCCTGCTCACCAGACCAGACCAACCCGGAGAACAACTCCGGATGCTCCTTGTCCTTGAGACGGTCGCCACGACCTTTCTTGACGCTGCTGATGAACTGCTGATGAGTGGTATCGAGTACGCCCTGCCAGAACTGAGTTTCTTCAGGCTTCTGCGGCTGGAAAGGATCGAGGAACGATTTATGCTCGCCGGACGTGTAAGTGCGTCGCTCGACACCCAGCTTCTCCATCGTCCCGACAAAGCCATAGCCGGCTGCCGTCACACCAATGGAACCCACCAGGCTCGCCTTGTCGGCGTAGATCTGATCCGCCGCACTGGCGATGTAATAAGCACCGGAAGCGCCCAAATCCGAGATCACCGCGTAAAGCCTGGTGTCCGGATGCAGGCCGCGCAAACGGCGGATCTCGTCATAGACGTAACCCGACTGCACCGGACTGCCACCCGGACTGTTGATTCGCAGGATGACACCTTTGACCTTCTTGTCCTCGAACGCTGCACGCAGGCTGCCGACGATGTTGTCAGCGCTGGCTGGCTCCTTGTCGGCAATCATGCCGGTCACGTCGATCAGCGCGGTGTAGTTGCCACTGCGGGTGGCAGCTTTTTCCATGTCCATCAGCGGCGTGAACAGGATCAACGCGCCAAACAGGTACACAAAGGTCAGCAGCTTGAAGAAAATCCCCCAGCGACGGGACCGGCGCTGCTCTTGCACGCTAGCCAGCAGGGTCTTTTCCAGCAGCTTCCAGCTTTTCTCGTCACCGCTCTCTGCGCTCGCCTTGGCGGGCGCTTTCCATTCGTCGGTCATGACATCCACCCCAGAAAAAAAACCTATTAAGCCCGCTGACTCAGCCAGGCATGCAATTCTGAAAAACGATCAATAGCCAGTGCCGGCTCGAATAATTTCAACGCTTCGATCGATTGCGCGCCGTAGCTGACAGCCACCGAATCCATGCCGGCGTTGCGCGCCATCTGCAAATCAAAGGACGAATCGCCCACCATCAGTGCCTGCTCCGGGCGAACCTCGCAGTGAGCGAGGATCTGCTCGAGCATCAACGGATGGGGTTTGCTAGCGGTTTCGTCAGCCGCGCGGGTGATATCGAAATAATCTTCCCAGCCGTGAGACTTCAGCACCCGATCCAGCCCGCGACGAGCCTTGCCGGTCGCGACCGCCAAGTGATAACCCTCAGCACGAAACGCTTCCATCGACTCGACCACACCCTCGAACAACGGCGAAGGCACGGCTTCCGAGGCGATGTAGTGATCAGCATAGTACTCACGGAATGCGATCAGCTCAGCATCGCTGATTTGCGGATACAACGTGCGAATCGCTTCCGGCAGACCCAGACCGATGATGCCTTTGACAGCAAAATCATCACGCAACTGAAATCCGGAGCGCTCGGACGCGACGTGCATCGACTCGACAATCCGACCAATGGAGTCGGCGAGAGTACCGTCCCAATCGAAAATCAGCAGTTTGTAATCAGATGGGCGCACTCAATCGCTCCACGGTTTTGGCCCACATCTCGTCGACCGGCGCCTGCAACTTCAGCTCACCACCATCCGGCAGCGGCACGGTCAGCATGTAGGCGTGCAGGAACAGGCGCTTTCCGCCCAGGTCACGAATCTCTTTGCTGAAGCCTTCATCGCCATATTTGGTATCGCCGGCGATGCAATGCCCGGCGTGCAAGGTGTGGACGCGGATCTGGTGAGTCCGGCCGGTAATCGGCTTGGCTTCGATCAGGGTGGCAAAGTCGCCGAAGCGGCGCAGGACCTTGAACACGGTCACGGACTCCTTCCCCTCCTCCTCGTCGACCTCGACCATACGCTCGCCGGAGCGCAGGTTGCTCTTGCCCAGCGACGCTCGGACTTGCTTGATCGAGGCCGCCCAGTTGCCGCGAACCAGCGCCATGTAGCGCTTATCGACGCCATCGCCGCGCAATGCCGTGTGCAAGTGACGCAGCATGCTGCGCTTCTTGGCGATCATCAACAGGCCGGACGTATCACGGTCGAGACGATGAACCAGTTCAAGCTCTTTGCAATCGGGACGCAACTGACGAAAGGCTTCGATCACCCCGTAAGTCAGGCCGCTGCCGCCATGAACCGCGATGCCGCAAGGCTTGTTGATCACGATCAACGCCTTGTCTTCGAAGACAATCGAGGCTTCGAGGCGCTGCAGCAGGCCTTGGGCCAGCGGCACCGGTTCGTCGCGCTCAGGCACGCGAACCGGCGGCACGCGCACGATATCGCCCGCCTGCAGCTTGTATTCGGGCTTGATCCGACCTTTGTTCACCCGCACTTCGCCCTTGCGCAAAATGCGGTAAATCAAGGTCTTGGGCACGCCTTTAAGCCGAGCGAGTAGGAAGTTATCAATACGTTGGCCGGCATATTCCGGCGAGACCTCCAGCAGTTGTACGGCTGGGGTCGAAGGGGCAGTAGTCGTCATGGCGCGGATGATAACAATTTTTTATGGAATTGAAGCACTTAATCATTGCTGCTATAGTCGCGAACGCCGCCAAAAGTGGCCTGGACAGCGGACTAACGGTCAAAAACCGGCCCTGACCAACGCAATTCACGAGGACGAGAGGCCGTCCTACGGGGCTTTCGCTACGAAACGGTAGAGTTTGCAGTTGTAACGAGCGCAGGTGACATGAGGCCTGAAGCATGCCGCAAAGCAGAGTTTTCACTCGCCTTGCGAGCAAATATTCACGGCCAGTTCACAAAGTGCAGTCAGCTACGAACAACCCCGAGCGAACGCTTCGGAAACAACGCCTAAATTAGCCATGATGCGTGACCTCCCCTTTCGGAGCTCACGGTAAATGCCAACCCGCTGCGGATTCTGCGCGCGGCAGCACCCGAATTATCAGGGATACGTGTAGGGTGGAGATGCACAACCGCTGGACTGTGTAGCAATAGGCTTTATCAAGACGCTTCATCTCGTCCACAGCCGCTGGTTGATTCCTCCTCCTGACTGAGTGCTTAAGTAGCCACAGCAAGCAGGACGCGTACGTCGCGACGCCGGCCCAATTGGTCGGGGTTCGCTAGACACTGGAGTGTCCAACCACTCCTGACGCACCTGACACCGACCATGAGAAGTCGTGTGTGCCGAACGCCGTTTCCGGCAGCCCGGAAACCGACGGTACTACATGAAAAGAATGCTGATTAACGCAACTCAACCCGAAGAGTTGCGTGTTGCACTGGTAGATGGCCAACGCCTCTACGACCTGGACATCGAATCCGGTGCACGCGAGCAGAAAAAGGCCAACATCTATAAAGGCCGGATTACTCGCATCGAACCAAGCCTTGAGGCTGCCTTTGTCGATTTCGGCTCTGAGCGCCACGGCTTCCTGCCCCTCAAAGAAATCTCCCGCGAATACTTCAAGAAAGCCCCCGAAGGCCGCGTCAACATCAAGGACGTCCTGAGCGAAGGCCAGGAAGTCATCGTTCAGGTCGAAAAAGAAGAACGTGGCAACAAGGGCGCAGCCCTGACCACCTTCATCAGCCTGGCCGGTCGTTACCTGGTTCTGATGCCGAACAACCCGCGTGCCGGCGGTATTTCCCGTCGCATCGAAGGTGAAGAGCGCAACGAACTGCGTGAAGCCCTGAACGGCCTGGTTGCACCAGCCGACATGGGTCTGATCGTTCGCACTGCCGGCCTGGGCCGCAGCAGCGAAGAAATGCAGTGGGACCTCGACTACCTGCTGCAACTCTGGACCGCCATCAAAGAAGCCTCGCTGGATCGCTCCGCGCCGTTCCTGATCTACCAGGAAAGCAACGTGATCATCCGCGCCATCCGCGATTACCTGCGCCAGGACATCGGCGAAGTGCTGATCGACAGCGTTGAAGCCCAGGACGAAGCCCTGACCTTCATCCGCCAGGTGATGCCGCAGTACGCCAGCAAGATCAAGCTGTACGAAGACAGCGTTCCGCTGTTCAACCGTTTCCAGATCGAAAGCCAGATCGAGACCGCTTTCCAGCGCGTCGTTGAACTGCCTTCCGGCGGCTCCATCGTTATCGATCCGACCGAAGCCCTGGTGTCCATCGACATCAACTCGGCGCGCGCCACCAAAGGCAGCGACATCGAAGAAACCGCTCTGCAGACCAACCTTGAAGCCGCCGAAGAAATCGCCCGTCAGTTGCGCTTGCGCGACATCGGCGGCCTGATCGTCATCGACTTCATCGACATGACCCCTGCCAAGAACCAGCGCGCCGTGGAAGAGAAAGTCCGCGAATGCCTGGAAGCCGACCGCGCTCGCGTGCAAGTCGGTCGCATCTCGCGCTTCGGCCTGCTGGAAATGTCCCGTCAGCGCCTGCGTCCATCGCTGGGCGAAAGCAGCGGCATCGTTTGCCCGCGTTGCAACGGCACCGGCATCATCCGTGACGTTGAATCGCTGTCGCTGGCGATCCTGCGCCTGATCGAAGAAGAAGCCCTGAAAGACCGCACTGCCGAAGTTCGCGCCCAAGTGCCGATCCCGGTCGCCGCGTTCCTGCTCAACGAAAAACGCAACTCGATCACCAAGATCGAACTGCGCACCCGTGCCCGCATCGTCATTCTGCCGAACGATCACCTCGAAACGCCGCACTTCGAAGTGCAGCGTTTGCGCGATGACAGCCCGGAAGCCGCGGTCGGTCAGTCCAGCTACGAAATCGCTGCTGCCGCTGCCGAAGTCGAAGAAGTCCAGCCAGCCGCTGCGACCCGCACCCTGGTTCGCCAGGAAGCCGCGGTCAAGACTGCTCCGGCCCGCGCCAACGCTCCGGTTCCGACCGAAGTCGTCGCTGCCGCACCTGTTGCCGCACCGGCCGCCGCGCCAGAGCCAAGCCTGTTCAAAGGCCTGGTGAAGTCGCTGGTCAGCCTGTTCGCAACCAAGGAAGAGCCTGCTGCTCCGGTTGTGGTTGAAAAACCAGCGACCACCGAGCGTCCGGCCCGCAACGAAGAGCGTCGCAACGGTCGTCAACAGAGCCGCAACCGTAATGGTCGCCGCGATGAAGAACGCAAGCCTCGTGAGGAACGTGCACCGCGTGAAGAGCGCGCACCACGTGAGCCACGCGAAGCCCGCGAGGAAACTCCAGCAGTAACAGTCGCCCGCGAAGAACGCGCTCCACGTGAAGAGCGCGCACCACGCGCTCCTCGTGAAGAACGTGCACCGCGCGCTCCTCGCGAAGATCGCAAACCACGTGGCGATCGTGAAGAGCGTCCGGTTCGTGAATTGCGCGAGCCTCTTGATGCTGCTCCGGCCGCTGCTGCTACTGTTACCGCTACCGCTGAAGAGCGTCCAGCTCGCCAGCCACGTGAAGAACGTGCTCCACGCCCACCGCGTGAAGAACGTCAGCCACGTGCCGAGCAAGCCGCTGCCGCAGTAGCTGAAGAAGAGCTGGTTACCAACGAAGAGCAACTGCAGGAAGACGGTCAGGACGGCACCGAAGGCGATCGTCCGCGCCGCCGCTCCCGTGGCCAGCGTCGTCGCAGCAACCGTCGTGAGCGTCAGCGCGATGCCAACGGTAATGTGATCGAAGGTTCGGAAGAATCCGAGTCCGCCGAAGGTAACGAAGCTGCCGAAACCAACGAAGCGCCAAGCGCTGCCGATCTGGCCGCCGGCCTGGCTGTTACCGCAGCCGTTGCCAGCACCGTGATCAGCGCTCCAGCCGAAGCACAGGCTAACGAGCAAGCCGAACGCGCGACTGCCGCCACCCTGGAAACTGCTCCAGTGGAAGCGCCAGTGGTTGAAGCAACGACTCCGGTCGAAGCCACCGCCGCTCCGGAAATCGAAGTCGCCCCGGTTCGTGAAGTACAGCCTGTCGTTGAAGCTGCCGCTGAGCCAGTGGTTGCCGCAGAACCGGTTGTCGAAACAGTGACCGAAGCTGTCCGTGAAGTTCGCGAAGAGCAAACCGCGTTCAACTGGGTTGCCGAGCCAGCCGCCGCCGAAGCGCCAGAAGCCGAGGCCATGGTGTCCGAGCCAGTGGTTGCTGCTGCCGAGCCTGCTCCGGTGGTTGAAGCGCCGGTTGTTGCCGAAGTGGCCGTACCGGAAGTCGAAGCTGCCCCTGTCAGCGCCCTGACGCCAAGTGGCCGTGCACCGAACGATCCGCGTGAAGTGCGTCGTCGCAAGCGTGAAGAGGAGCGTCTGCAGAAGGAAGCCGAACTGGCTGCCGCTGCTGCTCCGGCGGCTGTCGAACCAGCACCGGTTGTCGCTGAAGTCGTCGAGGCAGCACCTGCCCCGGCTGCTGAAGTCGCTGCTGCCGAACCCGCTGAATCGGTGATCGACGAAGCACCGCGCTCCGTTCAGGAAGCGGTAGAGCAACACGAGCAAGCCCTGGAAAAAGAACACGAGCCTAAACCTCTCGTCTGATTCCATCGGCCACTAAAAAGCCCCGCCTGGTGATCCAGGCGGGGCTTTTTTATGTCTGCGGTTTCGATCGTTCCCACGCTCCGCGTGGGAATGCCTCAAGGGACGCTCCGCGTTCCAGCTCTCGAGAGGGACGCGGAGCGTCCCGGGCTGCATTCCCACGCAGAGCGTGGGAACGATCATTACGATCATTGCGGGTAGATCAATTTCTCTGGAACATCCACATCCCACAACACCCCGGGATCGTCCACGGCCACCTCGACGACTCTCGCCTGCGCAAACAACGCCTTGGCGCCTCGATCACCGGACAACGCCCTCAATGCCGAACCAAAGCTGCGCCCAAATCCCACCGGATGCCCATACTCGCCTTGATGCACCGGAACACTGACGGCGTCATCAGCAATCCCCGCCACCACACGTTCAATACTCGACGGCAAGATAAACGGCATATCCCCCAGCACAATCAACCAGCCGCCGAGCTGCAGACACGCCGCCACCCCGGCCGCGATGCTGTCGCCCATGCCGGTCGATTCGATCAGCACAATCTCGCAACCATAAGCCTTGGCCATACGGATCACTTGTGGTCGATCCACAGTGGTCACCAGGACGCGCTTCTCAAGGGAGGCCGGCAAATTCACCAGCACTTGCTCGATCATCGAATGAACAGCACCCTCGCGTCCCGTGCAATCCGCCACCAGCTTGTCCCTCTCGGCACCGGCCTCCTGTCGAAACCGACTGCCCTGCCCCGCTGCCAGCACAATGACGCCGATGGGCTCGCTCATACCACCTCCTGCAACAGCTTCTTCTGCTTGAGCTCGACGCCGTTTTTGATCGCCACGATTTCGGCCAGCAGCGACAAGGCGATTTCCGCCGGTGTGTGGCTGCCAATGTGCAAACCGATCGGACCATGCAGCCGATCGATTGCCTCTTGTGACAAGCCTAGCTGAGCGAGGTTGTCCCGGCGTTTCTGGCTGTTGATCCGCGAGCCCAGCGCACCGACATAAAACGCCCTGGAATCCAGCGCCGTGAGCAGGGCCATGTCATCGAGTCGAGGATCGTGGGTCAGCGCGACGATGGCCGTACGCTCGTCAGTCTGGATGCTGAGCACCGCGTCATCGGGCATGCCCGAAACAAATCGTCCGTGCTGCTCTTCCCAGCCGTAAACGAACTCGGTACGTGGATCGCAGATCAGCACTTCGAAATCCAGCAGCCGCGCCATCTCGGCGACATAACGGGACAACTGCCCCGCACCGATCAGCAGCAACCGCCAACGCGGGCCGTAAATGGCCCGCAGCGTCTTGCCGTCGAACGTCAGGACATCCGTCTTGTCAGCCGGTTGCAGCATGACTTCACCCGTCTCGACACTGAGTGAGCGAGCAACGATTTCATGCGCCTCGCAGCGCGCCAGCAACTCGGCGACCCAAGCCGGATCGCCGACTCGCTCCTCGGTCAGGCGCAAGGTGCCGCCGCACGGCAAACCGAAGCGTGCCGCCTCCTCACGGGTGACGCCGTAAGTGATCAATTGCACCGGCGGCCCATCGGCGGGAATACGACCGTCGTGCAGCCGGGCAATCAAATCGTCTTCGACACAACCACCGGACACCGAGCCAATCACCACGCCATCTTCACGCAAGGCCAGCATGGCGCCAGGTGCCCGAGGCGCGGTGCCCCAGGTCTGGACCACGCTGTACAACACCACCCGCTGACCGGCGCGGCGCCATTCGAGCACGCTGCGCAGGACATTCAGATCGACGCTGTCCATCAGGCCTGCGCCTTCTGCCAACCTTGCAGCTGATAACGAACCGGCAAGTTGCGGATGCGCTTGCCAGTGGCGGCAAAGATTGCGTTGCACAGCGCTGGCGCAATCGGTGGCACGCCCGGTTCACCGACACCGCCCAATGGCACGTTGCCTGGCGGCGTGACCAGATGAACCGCGACCTCCTTCGGTGCCAAGGACATGCGCGCCACTTCGTACATATGGAAGTTGTCCTGCTGGACCTTGCCGTCCTTGAAGCTGATTTCCCCCAGCACCGCGTTGCCCAGACCCATGACACAGGCGCCTTCGAACTGCGCACGAATCCGCTCGGGGTTGATCTGCGGACCGCAATCCACCGCGATGTCGGCCTTGTGCACGATCAGCGTGCCGTCGTCTTTGACTTCGACCTCGATCACCGCCGCCACATAGGTCACGAAACTGTAATGCACTGCCAGCCCCAGGCCTCGGCCCTTGGGCAACTCGCGGCCCCAACCGGCGGCTTTGGCGGCAGTTTCCAGCACCGTACGCATCCGCGCCGTGTCGATCGGATAGCGCTCGGGGGATTCGCCGTAGTTCCACTCTTCACTCAAGGTACGAGGATCGATCTGCCGGTCCGGGCCGAGCAACTTGATCTGGTATTTGAGCGGATCCTGGCCGGCCTTGTGCGCCAGTTCATCGACAAAGCTCTGAATCGCAAACCCGTGAGGAATGTTCGACACCGAGCGATACCAGCCAACGCGTGTGTGAATCGCCGCTTCCGGGTTTTCCAGGCGCACGTTGGGGATCGCGTAAGCCATGTTGGTGAAGCCCATGCCCAGCTCGAAGGCCGCCTCATGGTTCATGCCCGGCGCAAACAGCGCGGTGATGCTCGGCGCCACGGTGCGGTGCAACCAGCCGGACGGCAGGCCGTCCTTGTTCAGGCTGGCTTTCAGGTACTCGGCCGACACCGTGTGGAAATAGGAACAGTGGATGTCGTCTTCACGGGTCCATTGCACCCGCACTGCCTTGCCAGGGAATTCCTTGGCGAGGATCGCGGCTTCAATGATGAAGTCCGGTTTGGATTTACGACCGAAACCGCCACCGAGTAAGGTGACGTTAAAGGTGACGTTATCGAACGGAATGCCGAGGCGTTCGCCAATTCGTTCACGGGAGACTTGTGGCGCCTGGCTTGGGGCCCAGGCTTCGCACACACCGTCCTTGAAGCGGGCGATGGCGACCATCGGTTCCATCGGCGCCTGCGTCAGGTGCGGCAGGTAATAGGACGCTTCGAGCGTGCTGTTGGCACTGCCCATGGCTTCGTCGATGTTGCCGGTATTGCGCACCACTTTGCCGGGTTTGAGGGATGCGGCTTCAATTTCCTTGCGGTAGGCGATCGAGTCGTAGCTGGCGTTGGGGCCATCGTCCCACTCGACTTTCAGCGCTTCGCGGCCCTTGATCGCCGCCCAGGTATTGCTGGCGACCACGGCCACGCCGCCCAGCGGTTGAAACTCCAGCGGCAGTGGACGATTTTCGATCTGAATGACCTTGATCACGCCCGGGACTTTCATCGCGGCGTTGGAGTCGACGGACTTAACCTTGCCGCCGTACACCGCAGGACGTGCAATGGTGGCGTAGAGCATGCCGTCGAAATGTACATCTGCACCGTAAATAGCGCGGCCATTGACGATGTCGGCACCGTCAATAGCCTTGGTGCCTTCCTTGCCGATATAGCGGAATTCCGACGGCTGCTTGAGCCGCAGGCTGTCACGCGCCGGTACCGCCAGCGCACCGGCTGCAGCGGCCAAAGCGCCGTAACCCAGCTCACGACCGGTCGGTTTATGGATGACTTTATGCAGCTGTGCATGGCATTCGCTGACTGGCACTTTCCACTGTTCGGCAGCGGCTTGTTCAAGCATGGTCCGTGCGGCAGCACCGCAGCGACGCATCGGCTCGTACCAGTGACGCATGCTGCGCGAGCCATCGGTGTCCTGGTTGCCGAAGCGCACTTCGTCGCCCGGCGCCTGTTGCACCTTCATCATCGCCCAATCGGCTTCCAGCTCATCGGCCACCACCATCGTCAGGCTGGTGCGCACACCCTGGCCCATTTCCGAACGGTTGCAGACCACGGTCACTATGCCGTCAGCGGCAATGCTGACGTAAATCTTCGGATCATCAACCCAGCCGTTGGGCATGCCATCGGCGCCGAATTTCTTCTCTTTCTCGGCAGCGAAAGCGTCTTGCCAGCCCCAGCTCGCCACCAGAACCAACGCACTGGTGGCGCCGACACCCTTGAGGAAACCGCGGCGACTGAGGTTGCTCAGCGCGAAATCATTCGGTAACGGGCTCATGCCTTGGCCTCCTTCAGGTGAGTGGATGCCTGGCGGATGGCGGTCTTGATGCGGTTGTAAGTGCCGCAGCGGCAAATATTGCCGACCATTGCCTCTTCGATCTGTTCGTCGCTGGGGTTCGGGTTGGTCTTGAGCAGCGCCGTGGCGGACATGATCTGCCCGCCCTGACAGAAACCGCACTGGGCCACGGCGGTGTCGAGCCAGGCTTGCTGGACGACTTGCCCGACCGGGTCGTTGTGCAATTCGTCGATGGTGGTGACGTTCTGCCCGTTCACGGAACTGATCGGCGTGATGCACGCCCGCGCAGGCTGGCCGTCGATATGAATCGTACAGGCACCGCACAGCCCCATGCCGCAGCCGAATTTCGTGCCTGGATGGCCGCCCGCTACATCGCGAATAGCCCACAGCAGCGGCATCTCGTCCGGTACATCCATTTTGTAGTCTTGACCGTTAAGCTTCAGGGTATTCATGGGCACGCCCGCATAGTTATTGGTTATGGGGTCGAGCAATCTGCCGCCAGAGGGGTTGGCGGTTGGCATCACGCAGATCGGCTCAGGCTAATGAGGCTCTCTTATGCGGACGGTAGCGTCTGCATCGGGCCTTTGATGGAGCAAACGTTTGCATCGTTAGGTGGCTAAGTTAACCCAGCATTAACAAAAAAGCCCTGCAACGTTAAACGTGTGCAGGGCTTTGAGATCAGTTTTGAAAGCGTAGCCTCAATACCGATTGGGCTCCATTTCCAGGTCAACATGGAAACGTTCTGAAATGTCTTTCTGGATGCGTTGCGCCAGGTTCAGCAATTGCAGACCGGTCGCGTTGCCATAGTTGACCAGCACCAACGCCTGCAATTTATGCACGCCGGCATCGGCGTCACGGAAACCTTTCCAGCCGGCCCGCTCGATCAGCCACCCTGCCGCCAGTTTCATCTGCCCGTCGGGTTGCGCGTAGGCCACCAGATCCGGGTATTCACCTTTGAGTTGCGCGACGAGCGCCGCTGGCACCAAAGGATTCTTGAAGAAGCTGCCGGCATTGCCGAGTACTGCCGGGTCCGGAAGCTTTTCGTTGCGGATGCTGCAAATCGCCTGGCTGACATCGGTGGCGGTCGGGTGATCGATACCTTGCTCGGTCAGGCGCTGGCGCACCGGGCCGTACTCCAGATGCAGGTGCGCGGCGCGGTCCAGGATGAACCGAACCCTCAGGATCAACCAACGCCCCGGTTCCTGTTTGAACAGGCTGTCGCGGTAGGCGAAGTTGCATTCTTCCAGGGTGAAGTCCCGCAGGTTGCCGGTCTGACGATCCAACGCGGTCAGGCCGGCGAACACGTCCTTGATCTCCACGCCATAGGCGCCGATGTTCTGCATCGGTGCCGCACCGACGGTGCCGGGAATCAGACTGAGGTTTTCCAGACCCGACAAACCCTGCGCCAGGGTGTGCTGCACGAACGGATGCCAAGGCTCGCCGGCCTCGGCTTCGATCACGACTTTGCTGCCGTCATCGCTCAGGATGCGAATCCCGCGCGTGGCCATGCGCAGCACCAGCGACTGGATATCGGCCGTCAGCAGCAGGTTGCTGCCACCGCCGATCACCAGCAGCGGCACGTCATGTTCCACCGCATAGGCCAGGGCTTCACGCACGTCGGCATCGCTGTGGGCCTCGGCAAACAGTCGGGCCTGAACATCGACGCCAAAGGTGTTGAACGGCTTGAGCGAAACCCGGGCGTGCACCTGCAAACTCATAACCGTCCCTTCAATTCGATCACCAGCAAATCACTGGCGCGCTCGATCAGGTCCAGCACCTGCTCGAAGCCTTGGTCGCCGTCGTAATACGGATCCGGCACTTCATCGATTTCCGACTGATAGCGACGCAGGAACAGATCCAGCTCGGCCTTGCCCCTGGCCGGTTGCAAGGCCTTGAGGTTGCGCAGATTGCTGTTGTCCATCGCCAGAATCAGGTCGTAGGTGGCGAAATCGGCGCGGGACACTTGCTGGGCGCGCTGAGCGGACAGGTCATACCCGCGCAGCTTGGCCGCCGCCTGACTGCGCTTGTCCGGGGCCTTGCCGACGTGCCAGTCACCGGTGCCGGCGGAAGCGACTTCGATTTGATCGGCCAGCCCCGCTTCGCGCAGTTTGTGTCGCAACACGCCTTCAGCCGTGGGCGAACGGCAGATGTTGCCCAGGCAGACAAACAAAACCCGCATCAGGCCTCCAGCAGGCGACGAACGCGCTCAAGGTCTTCAACGGTATCGACGCCGGTCGGCGGTGCGATCAGCGCGTCGGCGACGTGAATCCGCACGCCGTGCCACAGGGCACGCAGCTGTTCCAGGGATTCGGTATTTTCCAGCCAGCACGGGCCCCAGCTAACGAAGTCATGCAGGAAACCGGCGCGGTAGGCATAGATGCCGATATGCCGACGATACGGCACGCCTTCCGGCAATTGCTCGCGGCTTTTGGCGAACGCGTCGCGGGCCCACGGCAACGTGGCACGACTGAAGGTCAACGCCAGACCATCAAGGTCGCTGACAACCTTGACCACGTTGGGATTGAACAGGGTTTCCACGTCTTCGATCGGCTCGGCCAGCGTGGCCATGCGCGCTTCGGTGTGGGCGGCCAGGTTGGCGGCAACCTGATCGATCACACTCGGCGGGATCAGCGGTTCGTCACCCTGGACGTTGACCACAATGGCGTCGGGCGCCAGGCCCAGCTTCGCGGCGACTTCGGCCAAACGGTCGGTGCCGGAATTGTGATCTTCGCGGGTCAGCACCACTTCAGCGCCAAACCCGTTGCAGGCCTCGACGATGCGCGCATCGTCAGTGGCAACCACCACGCGCTGAGCACTGCTTTTGCTCGCCTGTTCCCAGACGTGCTGGATCATCGGCTTGCCGGCGATCAGCAGCAGCGGTTTGCCCGGCAAGCGGGTGGAGGCGTAACGCGATGGAATGACAACGGTAAAGGCTGTGGTCATTTATCCAGACGCTCGTCGGTGGTCAGGGTGCGGGCTTCGGTTTCGAGCATCACCGGGATGCCGTCGCGAATCGGGTAAGCCAGGCCTGCGCCCTTGCTGATCAGCTCGGTTTTGTCGGCGCTGAGCTTGAGCGGGCCTTTGCAGACCGGGCAAGCGAGGATATCGAGCAATTTGGTGTCCATGAGCATTCCCTGGATAAATGGATTAAGGCAAAAGACGAGCCGGCAACAGGCGCATCAGCTGCGTATCGAACCAGGCCACGAAGGCCGGCGATGGCGCAGCATCGACCGCCAGGTACCACCAATCGGCAGCGGCGAAGGCACGGCACTTCACCGCGTCCTTTTCGGTCATCACCAACGGCAATGACGGTGTGAAATTCAAGGCCTGCACGCTGTATTCGGCGTGGTCGGCAAACGCATGCGGAACTGGCTGCCAGTGTAGCGTTTCGAGGGTTGTGAAGAAACGTTGCGGATTGCCGATCCCGGCCACGGCGTGCAGCGCCTGGCCAGCGGGAAAGTGGTCAAGGGGACGCCGTTCGCCACTTTGCAGATTGATCAATTCGGTGGGTTGAAGCTGGAAGGCAAAACCGCCGTCGCGATCGGCATCGGCACCGTTGTACAGCACCGCGTCGACGCTTTGCAGGCGCTCGGCCGGTTCGCGCAATGGCCCGGCGGGCAGGCAGCGCTGGTTGCCCAAACCTCGGGCGGCGTCGATCAGCACCAGTTCAAGGTCGCGGGCCAGACGGTAATGCTGCATTCCGTCGTCGGACAGGATCAGGTCCAGTGGCTCACTCGCCAGCAGCGCTTTGACGGCACGGCTGCGGTCGGGGTCGATCATCAACGGAACGCCGGTACGCTGGACGATCAACAGCGGTTCGTCGCCTGCGATCTCGGCGCTTTGATCCGCCTCAACCCGCCACGGCAGTTGCGGCGGTTTGGCGCCGTACCCCCGACTGACCACGCCGACCCGCAAACCACTGCGCTGGCAGTGCTGGATCATCCAGAGAATCAGCGGCGTCTTGCCGGTGCCGCCGACGGTGATGTTACCGACCACGATCAGCGGCACCGGCGGTTGATAGATCTCGCCCTCACCCGCCAGAAAACGCTTGCGCTTGTTCATGACCACGCGCCGATACAGCCACTCCAGCGGCTGCAACAGCTTCAGGGCCGGATGACCTTGGTACCATGCGGCGAGCAAGCGATCGGACATGGCCATCAGGGTGCGGGCGGCGCCGCCTCGACAGTGGTCATGCGCAGGTGGCTGAAACCGAGTTTACCGGCGGCGTCCATGGCGGTAATGACGGACTGATGCTGGGTCTTGCCATCAGCGCTGATGGACAGCGGCAGTTTGGTGTCGCCATTGGATTCTTTCTGCAGCGCGTCCATCAGGGTCGCCAGGTCGTTCTTGGGCAATACCTGATTATTCACCGAGAAGGCGCCTTCGGCACTGATTGCAACATCCACGTGTTTGACCTGCTGGTCTTCGGCAGGCGAACCGCTGACCGCTTCCGGCAGATCGACACGCAACTGGGTTTCACGGGTAAAGGTGGTCGTCACGACAAAAAACAGCAGCAGGATAAACACCACGTCAATCAGCGACGCGAGGTTGATGTCTACCGTTTCCCGCGGTTTGCGGCGGAATTTCACGCTTTGCCCCCATTCAGGTCAACATCACGGTCACCCTGTACCACCTCGACCAGTTTGATCGCTTCCTGCTCCATGCCCACCACCAGTTCATCGATCCGGCGTTGCAGGAACCGGTGGAAGAATACCGCCGGAATACCGACCATCAGGCCTGCGGCCGTGGTGATCAGAGCCTTGGAAATACCGCCGGCCAGCACCGCAGCGTTAGTGCCCATGCCCGTGCCCATGAACGCGCTGAAAATGTCGATCATGCCGAGCACCGTACCCAACAGACCCAGCAATGGGGCCATGGCAGCGATGGTGCCCAACGCGTTGATGTAGCGTTCGAGCTCGTGGATGACCCGCGCAGCAGCCTCTTCGATGCACTCTTTCATGATCTCGCGACCATGCCTGGAGTTGGCCAGGCCAGCGGCAAGGATCTCGCCCAACGGCGAGTTGGCGCGCAGTTCCTTGAGTTTGTCTTTATTGAGTTGTTTATCCTTGATCCAGACCCAGACCTGCCCGAGCAAATGCTCCGGGGTCACACGGCTGGCTCGCAGGGTCCAGAGACGTTCGGCGACGATCGCCATGGCTGCGATGGAACTCAGAATGATCGGTATCATCATCCATCCGCCGGATTTGACCAATTCCCACACAGTGACAGTCCCCTCGAAAAAGTGCGCCACTCTAACATAGGGGGTGAGCGCACCGAAGACCGTGATGTCGCATCCAGTCGGTCTTTAATCCCTGCGGGTTACTGCGCAGAGCGCCAGAAACGCCGTTCTTGACGCATCGTCCATGGCGGCTTGAAGCGTCCCAGTTGCAGACGGATGGCACCTTGCTCGGCGCTGTCATGGATCGATATGCCGCGCTTTCGATAGCGCGCCATGATCGTGGGATGGGGATGACCGAATGAATTGCCCTGGCCGCGGGAGATCAACACCGCTTGGGGCTGCAACACGGCAAGCAACGCCATCGATGACGAACTGCGACTGCCATGGTGCGGCGCCTGCAACCAATCGGTGGTGACGGCCAGTGGACTGTCGAGCAGCGCCCGCTCGGCTGCGGCATCTATATCACCTGTCAATAACAGACGCTCACCGTTGGCTTCTATCTGCAGGACGCAGGATTTTTGATTGCTGTCGCTGGCCGAAGACCACTGCCAGAGCTGGAACCTCACATCATCCCAGACCCATTGCTTGCCACTCTCGCAGCCTTCCGCCTGCAATTCGGCCGGCAGCGCCAGGGGATCGCCACTGACCACCCGTTTCACTGGCAGGCCATTGGCAACGGCCCGGGCGCCGCCCGCATGATCGGCGTCGGCATGGCTGATCAGCATCAAATCGAGCCCCTCAACGCCCAGTTTGCGTAATGTCGGCAGCACCACCCGCTCGCCCAGGTCGAAATCGCCGAAACGTGGCCCGGTGTCATACAACAGTGTGTGATGACGGGTGCGCACCAGGATGGCCAAACCCTGACCGACATCCAGCTGCCAGATTTCGGCCATGCCTTCCGGCAAGACCTGCCGGGGTGGAAAAACCAGCAACAACAGCATCGGCCAACCCAACGAGCGAAACGGCACACCCCGAGGCATTAATAGTAGAAAGGCACCGAGTGTGCCCAGCGCCCATATCCACAACGGGATCGCCACCGGCACCCACGCGGGTAAATACCCGGCCATCAGAGCCAGGCCCTTGAACAAAAGGTCGATCAAACCTCCTGCCAACCACAGCAACCCTTCGCCCACGTAAGGAAGGGGTAAAAACAACGTACCCAGCAATGCCGGAGGCAGCACTATCAGGCTGATCCACGGCACCGCGAGCAAATTGGCCACCGGCCCGCTGAGACTGATCGGCAACCCGAGCACCAGCAGCAACGGGCACAGACCGATCGCGATCAGCCATTGGGCGCGGGTCCATGTTTGCCACCAACGCCATGGGCCCAGCCGACCACCGAAGGTGAAGATCAACACCGCCACCGCCGCGAACGACAGCCAGAAACCCGGTTGCAGACTCGCCAGCGGGTCGAGCAGCAAAACACCGTCGAGCGCCAGCAACAGCGGCCACCAGGCGCCGAGGTGACGAAATCGCAGGCGCCACAACAGCACCAGGCCGATCATCACGCAGGCCCGCCGCACCGGCACCTCGAAACCGGCCAGCAGCCCGTAACCGAGAGCGGCCGCGAACGCCAGTCCACAGGCCCACGGCAGCCAAGGCAAGCGTTTCGGCCACAGGCCATAACGGGCCAGCCCAGCGATCAGCAGATACACCAGCCCTGCCAACAATCCGATGTGCTGTCCGGATATCACCAACAGATGAACGGTGCCGGTGTCTTGCAGCACCTGCCAGTCTTCGCGACTCAGTCCGGCGCCATCCCCCAGCACCAACGCCGTCAGCGCACCCGTTCGCCCCTGGGCATCCACGGCCTGCAAGCGCTGACGGATGCCGTCGCGCCAGGCCCACTGGGCTTCCTTGAGTCGCTGGCCATCCTTGACCGTCCCGGTCGCGCCGATGCGTTGCGCCAGCAGCCAGGCGTCGTAATCGAAGGCATGGGGGTTGAGCAGCCCCGCAGGACGCTTCAACTTGACCGCCAGTCGCCACTGTTCGCCGCTGTTGACTGGCGGCCCGTCATACCAGGCCAGACGCAGCAGTTGCGGCACCTTGCCATGTCGGGACCGGGCGTCCGCCAACTCGAAACGCACGACGGCCTCATTGTTCTGGGGCAATCCCGTCACCCGACCTTCGACCCAACGGGTTTCGCCATCGAGGCTGATCGGCAGCCGATCGTCCAGCGCCCACTGCGCATTCGCGCCTGCCCAACTGAAGCCGAACAGGAAAAATGCCAGTGGATAGCTGCGAAACGGCAGCAACATCAAACCGATTACCGGCAGCAACATCCATAACCAGACCGGTGGTAATACCGGTAAAAAACGCAGGATCAACAGACCCAACGCCAGCGCCATCATCCCTGTGCGCATACGCCCGTCCTTGAGAGTCCCCTCCTAGGCATAGCCGGCTAATCGCACAGGCATCGTTATTAATTGTCACAAAGTCTGAATGGGCGGTTCATAAAATCCAGACATACTTGCCGCCTTAACCGACCGAGAAGCCTTATGCCCCGGCGCTTATTCAAACGTTACATGCCAGACCCGATCATCATCAGGGAACACAAGTCGTTACGCTTTCTCGGCACCCTGCTGCATGACCCGAACCTCTGGCACCTCAACCGCCATTCCGTCGCACGGGCCATGGCTGTGGGTCTGTTCGCGGCGTTCCTGCCTATTCCGCTGCAGATGCTGCTTGCCGCCATTCTCGCCATCATCGTGCGCGGCAACATGCCGATTGCGGTCAGCCTGGTCTGGCTGACCAACCCGATCACCATGCCGGCGGTGTTCTTCTGCACTTACCAGACCGGCGCCTGGCTGATGGACGTTCCTACCCGCCATTTGCCGGACGAGCTGACCTGGGAATGGATCAGCGGCGAACTCTCGACGCTTTGGCAGCCGTTCTTACTCGGCTCGGTGGTGACGGGACTGGTGCTCGGCGCGCTCGCCTATTGCCTGACCATGATGTACTGGCGTTGGTGGGTCGGGCGGCAGTGGCGGCGGCGCCAGAAAAGACGGACGCAGTAAACGCAAAACGGCCTCCATTGTTGGAGGCCGTTTGTTTTGCAGTGTCTGGGCTGACGCCTTCGCGAGCAAGCTTTGCTCCTACAGGTACGGTGGCGCCCTTGTAGGAGCAAAGCTTGCTCGCGATGCAGGCGACTCGGTATCTCTTATGTACGCATCCCACGACCACTGACCAGCAGCCGTGCACAACCGATGTACAACACCACCGTCGCCACCAGCATGAAGGTGATCGCCACGCTGATCCTGATGTCCGAAACGCCAAGAATGCCGTAACGGAACGCGTTGACCATGTGCAGCACCGGGTTGGCCAGGGACACCGTCTGCCAGAATGGCGGCAGCAAGGAGATCGAGTAGAACACCCCGCCCAGGTAGGTCAGCGGTGTCAGCACAAACGTCGGGATGATCGAGATGTCATCGAAGTTGCGCGCAAACACGGCGTTGATGAAGCCCAGCAGCGAGAAGATCGTCGCCGTCAGCACCACCACCAGAATGGTCACGCCCAGGTGATGCACCTGCAACTCGGTGAAGAACAGCGACAGCAGGGTCACGATGAGCCCGACCATCAAGCCACGCAGCACGCCACCCAGGGTGTAGCCGATCAGAATCGTATGCGGCGACACGGGCGACACCATCAACTCTTCGATGGAGCGCTGGAACTTGCTGCCGAAGAAACTCGAGACCACGTTGCCGTAGGAGTTGGTGATCACCGACATCATGATCAGCCCCGGCACGATGTACTCCATGTAGGTGAAGCCACCCATGTCACCAATCTGCCGGCCGATCAGATTGCCGAAGATCACGAAGTACAGAACCATGGTGATGGCCGGCGGCAGCAGCGTCTGCGGCCAGATCCGGGTAAAGCGTTTGACCTCTCGGTAAACGATGGTGTTGAGGGCAACGAGGTTGGGTTGCAGCTCGGAACTCATACCGCCACCTTCGACAGATTTTTCTCCACCAGGGACACGAACAACTCCTCGAGGCGATTGGTTTTGTTACGCAGGCTCAACACTTCGATGTTCTGCTGCGCCAATTGGGTGAACAGCGCGGTGATGCCCATGGCCTTGTCGACCTGAACTTCAAGGGTGTGGCTGTCGAGCAGCTTGGTCGGGTAACCGAGCAACTGCGGCGCGGTTTGCAAAGTGTTTTTGAGGTCGAGCAGGAACGTTTCCACATGCAGTTGGCCGAGCAACTGTTTCATGCTGGTGTTCTCGACGATGGTGCCGTGGTCGATGATGCCGATGTTGCGGCACAACTGCTCAGCCTCTTCCAGGTAGTGGGTGGTGAGGATGATGGTGATGCCTTTCTTGTTCAGCTCGGTGAGGAACGTCCACATCGAGCGACGCAGTTCGATGTCCACACCCGCCGTCGGTTCGTCGAGGATCAGCAGGCGCGGTTCGTGGACCAGCGCACGGGCGATCATCAGTCGACGCTTCATGCCGCCGGACAGTGAACGCGACGGCGTATCGCGCTTGTCCCACAGGCCCAGTTGGGTCAGGTACTGCTCGGCGCGTTCCTTGGCGATTTTCGGCGGGATGCCGTAATAACCGGCCTGGGTCACGACGATATCGAAGGTTTTTTCGAACTGGTTGAAGTTGAATTCCTGAGGCACCACGCCGATGGAGCGCTTGAGCTGCGCAGGATTCTTGTCCAGGTCGTGACCGAAGATATTCACCGTCCCGCTGGTCTTGTTCACCAGGGTCGAGAGAATGCCGATGGTTGTGGATTTGCCGGCGCCGTTAGGGCCGAGCAAAGCGAAAAAGTCACCTTCGGCGACGTCCAGATCGATACCACTCAAGGCCTGGAAACCGTTGCCGTAGGTTTTGGTTAGCTGCCGGATGGACAGAGCGGAACTCATATCGGATTTACGCACCAAGAAGGGAAGAAAGGGATAAATAAGGCTGGGCGGCGACTGATACAACCGCGGCGCACGAGCGCAATGGTGCTTGTCGCCGCCACACAAGTACAGTCAAGTGTGTCGATAGTGAGTATTAAGTCAACGCGGTCATAACCGCTTTCTGATACGCCGGACGCTGTTTCAGGCGTGCATACCAGGCTTGCAGATGAGGCTGCGGCGCGCGCTCGATCGGCATCTCGAACCAGGCATAAATGAAACTGCCCAGAGGAATGTCGCCCATGCCGATCTCATCGCCGGACAGGTACGGTTGGGTCGCCAGCGCCTGATCGGCCATGGACAGCAGGCTATCGCACTCCTTGATCGCGGCGTTGATTGCGGGCCAGTCCTGCTTGTCTTCCGGCGTGCGCAATACGCCCCAGAACACCGTGCGGAACGGCCCGGCAAAACTTGAAGTGGTCCAGTCCATCCACTTGTCGGCAGAGGCCCGGGCCTGCAGATCCTCTGGATACCAGGCTGTGCCGTTGGCGTGGCGAGCCATCAGGTAACGCACGATGGTGTTGGATTCCCACAGCACGAAACCCTCGTCTTCAATCACCGGCACGCGGCCATTGGGATTCATCGCGCGGTACTCCGGCGTATCGACTACACCAAAGGCGCCGCCGGCGTCGATGGCTTCATAAGCCAGGCCCAGCTCCTCGGCGGCCCACAAAGGTTTTCTGACATTCGACGAGTTTTTCCGACCCCAGATCTTCAGCATGACCGCCTCTTTATGGATGAATGCGCAGGCA
Source organism: Pseudomonas sp. Irchel s3h14 (assembly GCF_900187425.1). Taxonomy (GTDB): domain Bacteria; phylum Pseudomonadota; class Gammaproteobacteria; order Pseudomonadales; family Pseudomonadaceae; genus Aquipseudomonas. The sequence goes on along the minus strand of NZ_FYDJ01000021.1, from coordinate 24,301 downwards.
GCATACGCCGGATCAGGCGCGACTCAAATCGCTCTGCATGTCACCCAGCAGTGCAGGCAGTGCGTCGCTGAACAGATGCGGATAGCACTTCTCGAGGTGATCGAAAAAGAACGTTTCAGGCACGTCGGTGAACTGGCCGTGGTCGATCAGGTATTCCATCAATGGCTCGCCGTCGCGATTGAACGGATGGAAAACGCTGTCGTTGATGCCGTCGAATTCCAGTGGTGCGACATTGAACAGTTCGCACAAGCCTTGGTTGAACGCTGGTGTGGCTTTGACCCAGCTGTCGTTCAGGTAAAGCTCCGTATAACCGTGCATGGCGAACACGTCGCTCTTGAGTAGTTCAAGCAGGCGCGGCGTCGACAAATGATTGCGCACGTCCGCCAGACCGATCCGCGCGGGAATCCCGCAATGCCGAGCTGCACCTGCCAGCAGCGTGGCTTTGGGTACGCAATAACTCTCCCCCGCTGCCAACGCATAACTGCCGCGCAAGGTTTCCGGGTCGCGACTGAAGGTGTAAGGGTTGTAACGCACGGCTTCGCGCACGGCGTAATAGAGATTGATCGCCTGTTCTAGAGGATCGCGACGGCTGCCGCGATGTTTTTCGGCGAACTCCACCACCGACGGGTGGTCACTATCGATGAAGCGGCCGGGACTCAGATACTCGTGCATGAGAACAATCTCCTGGGGAAGCCACGAGTCTAGCGACACGTTCAGCACAGAGATAACGACGTTTCGGCCAAACATGGACGCTTTGCCGCCCGCCCAACGAACGATTTCCGCGGCCTGCTGCCCATCGGGCCTACAAAACTCATCCATGGTTTCCCACGAATTCAATCACATCGCTCTGACCACCCTGTTTTGCGGATGCCGTCTAAGCTCTGAAAGTTGGTTTTGCCCTGGTTTCACGGAGGATTAAATATGCTGCTGTTGTGGATACTGGTTCTGGTTGTCGGGATTGCTTATTTAGCCCACCGACGCATCGCTCCACTGCCGGCCTTGGGTATCGTTGCCGTCTACCTGGTGGCGATGGGTGTTTTCAGCCGCGCGCCAGGTTGGCTGTTGCTGATTTACTGGGTGTTGATCGCGGCTGTGGCTGCGCCATTGTTGTTGCCCGACCTGCGCCGCAAATTTTTCAGCGCGCCGCTGTTCAGCTGGTTCCAGAAAACCCTGCCTCCGATGTCGGAAACCGAACGCGATGCCATTGAAGCCGGCACCGTGTGGTGGGACGGCGAACTGTTCAGCGGTCGCCCGGACTGGAACAAATTGCTGTCCTATCCAAAAGTGCAGTTGAGCGAAGAAGAACAGGCCTTCATCGACGGCCCGACCGAAGTACTCTGCACCATGGTCAGCGACTGGCAGCTCGGTCAAACCATGGACTTGCCGGCCGAAGCCTGGACTTACATCAAGGAACAAGGCTTCTTCGCCCTGATCATTCCCAAAGAGTTTGGCGGCAAGGGTTTCTCGGCCTATGCCCACTCTCAAGTGGCGATGAAACTGGCGAGCCACAGCGGCGATCTCGCGTCCACCGTGATGGTCCCCAACTCCCTCGGCCCGGCCGAACTGTTGCTGCATTACGGCACTGACGAACAACGCAACCATTACCTGCCACGACTGGCGCGCGGTGACGACATCCCGTGCTTCGCATTAACCGGGCCACTGGCCGGTTCCGACGCTGGAGGCATGCCCGACACCGGGGTCATCTGCAAAGGTGAATGGGAAGGCAAGGAAACCTTGGGCCTGCGCCTGAACTGGGAAAAGCGTTACATCACACTTGGCCCTGTCGCCACCCTGCTCGGCCTCGCGTTCAAGGCCTACGACCCGGATCACCTGCTGGGTGAGGAGGAAGACCTGGGCATCAGTCTGGCATTGATCCCGACCGATATCGCCGGTGTGGAAATCGGTCGTCGCCACCTGCCCCTGGGTGCGGCGTTCATGAATGGTCCGAACTCCGGCAAGGATGTGTTCGTGCCGCTGGAGTTCCTCATCGGCGGCCAGGAAATGCTCGGCAAGGGCTGGATGATGCTGATGAATTGCCTGTCGGTCGGGCGTTCCATTTCCCTGCCAGCAGTGGGCACCGGTATGGCCAAGTTCACCAGCCTGGTGACAGGCCAGTACGCCCAGATTCGCGAGCAGTTCAATGTGCCGATTGCGACTTTCGAAGGCATTCAGGAAGCCATGGCGCGCATCGGCGGCAACGCCTGGATGATGGATGCCGCGCGGATGCTGACCGCCAACGCTGTGGATCTCGGCGAGAAACCGTCGGTGCTGTCGGCGATTCTCAAATACCACCTCACCGAACGCGGCCGCGAATGCATCAGCCACGCGATGGATGTGCATGGCGGCAAAGCAATCATCATGGGGCCGAACAACTACCTCGGTCGCAAATGGAACGGCGCGCCGATTTTCATCACGGTAGAAGGTGCGAACATTCTCTCGCGCAACCTGATGATCTTCGGTCAGGGTGCGATTCGCTGCCATCCCTTCGTACTTAAGGAAATGGCCCTAGCCGGTCGTGAAGACAAGGATCAGGCCCTCACCGAATTTGATGGCCTGCTGCTCAAGCACATCGGTTTCGCCGTGAGTAACGCCGCCAGCACGCTGGTGCTGAACCTTGGTTTCGGTCACTTCGAACACGCGCCAGGCGACAAGCTCAGCCAGGGCTACTTCCGCGCCCTCAATCGCCAGGCTGCTGCGTTCGCCATGCTCGCCGACCTGAGCATGATGCTGCTGGGCGGCGAATTGAAACGGCGCGAACGTCTGTCGGCACGTCTTGGGGATGTGCTCAGCAACCTGTACCTCGCCTCCGCCGCACTCAAGCGTTACCACGACCTCGATTCACCGGAGCACATGGCACCGCTGTTTACCTGGGCCATGGAAGAAAGCCTGGGTCAGTCGGAACGAGCGCTGGATGAACTGCTGACCAACTTCCCGAACAAGGTGTTGGGTTGCCTGTTGCGGGTGATCGTGTTCCCGTTCGGTCGTCGTCACAAAGGGCCATCGGACAAACTCGGCGCCGAAGTGGCTGCGGTGATCGGCCGTGCCAAGGGTGATCCGACCCTGGAGGAGTTGCTCGGCGGTTGCTACCGGCCGCAATCCACTGATGACCCGGTTGGCGCCCTGCAACATGCGTGTAACCTGCTGAGTGCCGCGCAACCGTTGCGCAAAAAGCTTCACATCGCGCTCAAAAGCGGCCAGGTCAAACCGGTCGCCGGGGAACACGTCATCGATGCAGCGCTTGAGGCTGGCGTGTTGCAGCCCGTGGAAGCGCAGAACCTGCGTAACGCCGAAGCGGCGCGGCGCAAGGTGATTGATGTCGATGATTTCGACAAAAAGGAGCTGGCGCTGGGCAAAGGAAAGGTCCGCTGATCCATCCTGCGTCCTCTACCATGTAAAAAAGGGCGCGGGCGCTTTATACTCCCGCGCCCGTTTTGCTCTTGAGGACTTATCTCGTGTCCAATGTCGTTGCCGATCATCTTGTCTTGCTCGACCACCTGCGCAGCATCCTGGTCGCCGTAGGTGAGGCCGAACAGGTTCCCGAAGAAAGCCATGCCTTGTTCCTGGAGCGCTTCGACGAACTGCGTGCGTTGCTGCCGGTCGACCCGATCGAAAGCCAATACCTGGGCCAGGACATTCTGTGCCAGGTGATCACCCGCTACCCGCAAATCGCCCACCTGGTCCCGCGCGACCTGCTGTGGTACTTCGCCGGTGACTGCCTGCATTACATGCCCGACGATGAAATCGACTTGTATCAGGCGCTGGAAGAACGTCGTTTCGAAGCTGAACAAAACGACGAACCGTTCGACTGGAACCAGGAAAAACAGCTGCTGGCGATGTCGAAAGACGACAGTAAGCACTGATCCCCGGTCAGAAATGCAAAAGGCCCGCATGGTTGAACATGCGGGCCTTTTTTGTGGCATTGCCGAGTGCTGCGGTGTCTGGGTGGACGCCTTCGCGGGCAAGCCTCGCTCCTACAGGGTTAGCGCTACGCCTGTAGGAGCGAGGCTTGCCCGCGAAGGCGTCCTTCAAAGCAACCCATCACTCTCGGGCAACTCATACTGCGCAGCGACTTTTCCCAAAGCACTGGGCTTGCCCGGCTTGCTCAGGGTCGGCTCCCTTTCCAGGCACTCCACCAGATAGTCAATCAGCACCCGTAACTTCGGTGGCAGATAACGGGTCGGCGAATGCAGCAGCCAGGCACCGCCGTGGTAAGACGCCAGGAAAGTCCAGTCCGGCAGCACCTGCACGATCAGCCCCTGCTCCAGCGCATAACGTGCGGTGAAGTACGGCAGGCTGCCAATCCCGATGTGCTGCAACACCGCGCCCAAACGCACGCCGGTGTGATTGGCCGCATACCGTCCGCGCACGCCAACGGTTACGGCCTTGCTGCCTTTCTTGAATTTCCAGCGTGCATCGCTAGGCGTTTCGCCCAGATAGATGCAGCTGTGGTTGAGCAAGTCGTGGGGATGGGTCGGTGTGCCGTGTTCGGCCAGGTATTGCGGCGTTGCACAAAGCAAATGATCGATGGTGAGCAATTGCCGCCCGACCAGTCCTGCAGGTGGCCGTTCTGTAATACGAATCGCCAGATCAACGTTGTCGTCGATCAAATCCACCTGGCGGTCCTCAAGTAACAGCTCCACATCCACTTTGGGATAACGCCGCAGAAATTCCGGCATATGCGGATGAATCACGAATCGCCCCACCGCCTTCGGCACACTGACGCGCACCAGTCCTTCCGCTTCATGGGTGAACTGACCGCTGATTTCCATCACCGACTTGGCTGCGCTGACCATCTCCTGGCAACGCTTGAACACCTCTTCGCCACCGTCGCTCAAACGCAGTTTGCGCGTGGTTCGCTGCAGCAAACGGGTGGCGAGCGCCTTCTCCAGGCGCGAAATGCTGCGACTGACCGCCGAGGGTGAAGAACCCAACTGGCGAGCAGCCTCGGAGAAGCTGCCGGTCTCGACAACCTTGACGAAAATCGCCATTTCACCGAGCAGCGGTAGTGGAAGATTTATGCTCACAGCGCAACAGTCCTTTGATGTTTGAACGGATTATCACGCAATTCCACGCTTCATATAATAAAAAATAGAATTGTTAATAAGGGCATGGAATATGACGCTTCGCCTCTTTTTCCATAGTGATGACCTCAAAGCCAATGTGGAAGTCCTGGATTGCACGCCCCACGAGAACGAATTTGCCGTGGTGCTGCGCGCCACGTTGTTTCATCCCCAAGGCGGTGGACAGCCCTTTGACACCGGCTGGATCGGCGAAAGCCAAGTACTGCGGGTGGTTCAGGATCCAGAGCGGATCATTCATTTCGTCGAGCATCCGGTAAAACCGGGCATGACTCAGATTCGGGTCGACGAACAACGCCGCCAGTTCAATTCACGCATGCATTCCGCCGGCCACCTGATCGGCCACTTTGTCCAAGCGCTAGGTTGGATGCCGATCAAGGCTCATCACTGGCCGGGCGAAGGACGCGTGCAATTCAAACCGGCAGAGTCGGCAAAAGAGGTTGATGCCGAGATGATTCAGCACGGCATCGAGCAGTGGATCGCCCATGATCTGCCGCGCCTGACGTCGATGCGTGAAGGCGCCCGGGAAATCGGTTTCGGTGACCTGCCCGCCTACGGCTGCGGTGGCACCCATGTACGCAGCCTGAAGGATTTGGGCACGGTCACGATCGCTTCCCTTTCACTGAAGAAGGGAACGCTGTCAGTCCACTACAGCGTGGATTGAGCATTTGGGCGATGCCGTTCCTGTCATCGCCTGACGCCGGGGGAACCTGCGCTCGCGGGTTCTGTTGACTATCTGATAGATGGACCTAAGACATGATGCTTGACGTCGAGCGTCTCGATGAGACGTGCATAAAAAAACTGGCCAACGAAGAAGTCCTCGCCATCCGCGTCAAAGGCTTGTTGCCCAAGCCGCTGGCGATTCAGATTGGCGACAAGATCCTCGCCCCCGGCTTCGAAGGCTATATCAATGCGCCGAGCATCGGTCGCATCGGCATGGCGTTTTATGAAGCAGAAAACCAGCCGCTGCTGATCGAAGATTATTTCGAACGCGCCACCCGCAATATTGCGGAATTGCGCAACCGGTGTGCGCCCTATTCATCCCCCGTCGACACCCTGCGCTGCATGCTCGACGAGTCCTGGCCGGCGGGTGCGCACCTGGAGAATCTCTACGGTCGCAAGATGTATGTCGGGCTGTCCCGGGTGGTGAAACCCGGGATCTGTTTTCTGGCCCACCACGACATTTTCGCCAAGGACGCCCCGGACAGTTACCAGGCCAGAAGCCTGGAAGCGCAGTTCGCCTGCAATGTTTACCTGAACATGCCCACCGAGGGTGGCGCACTGCAGATGTGGGACCACGACATTTCCCCGGACCAGTTCGACGAAATGCGTGGCGACAGTTACGGAGTCGATCCGGCTCTGCTCGGGACACCGACCCTGGAGATTCTTCCCGAGCCGGGTGATTTCATCATGTTCAATTCGCGCTGCATGCACTCGGTGACACCGGGCGTGGTTGATCCGCGTTTGAGCCTTTCGTTCTTTGTCGGCTATCGCGGCAATGCTTCACCCCTTACTTTCTGGAGTTGAGATGCTTTCGAACTACCTGGGCGAGTTTCTGGCGCTGGCAACTATCCACTTTCTGGCCGTGGTCGCACCCGGACCGGACTTCGCAGTGACCATCCGCCAGAGCGTGCGCTTCGGTCGACTGGTCGGGATTTGCACGGCGCTGGGCATCGGTGCGGGCATTTCCGTGCATGTGCTTTACACCCTGTTCGGCGTCGGCGCATTGATGCATACCACGCCTTGGCTGTTGACGGTGGCCAAGGTCGTGGGCGGCGCCTACATTCTGTACCTCGGCGTAAGCCTGCTGCGCAGCCAACCCAAATCTATGCCGGAGGGTGAAAAAAATGCAGACGAACCGATGGTCGAGCAAACACTGCTAAAAGCGTTTACCACCGGGTTTCTGACCAATGCCACCAACCCCAAGGCGACACTGTTTTTCCTGGCAATCTTCACCACGATCATCAGCACCACGACACCACTCAAGATTCAGGCGCTATACGGTCTCTGGATGTGTTTCGTGAACGCACTGTGGTTTGTCATCGTTGCGCTGTTCTTTTCAAGCAGCAGGGTGCGGTTGCTGTTCATGCGCCTGGGGCACTGGTTCGAGCGGAGCATGGGGGTGATCCTGATCCTGTTTGCCGGTCGGTTGATTTTGTCGATGTAAATACGCGTGAATCGAGCAGGAGGCGGCTTCACAGCCGCCGTCCTCTCACACCACCGTACGTACGGTTCTACGGACTGGACACTCAGCATAACCCGTCAATATCAGGCAACCGCACTGCGCTACAACCTTGCCCGCACCGCTCGCCCGCCCGCCTTTCTCCAGCCTTTGCACCCGTGGTTTTTTATAAAAATCATGGCACTTTGGTTTGATTGAACTAACGTCAAGCAATAAGAAGTCATAACGGCTCGAGTTTTCACGTTAGCTTCAGTGATCAGATGGTGAATAGGCAAAAGGAGTTACCTCTCTATGATCCTGTCAGGCGTTTTCCGGCTCTGTACCTTCATTGCCGATTACTTTCCGGGGGAGCCAGGTCGGCGGACAGTACCGTCCATAGCCGCAAGTTTCGCTCTGGCGGGCAGTCCAGGTAACCGGATCACTAAAAACCGTTTTAGCAAAGGTCGCTCGCTGTCCAGGCAGATCAGCGAATTGCGCCCGCTCGTGTGTAGCACGTAAGGAATAACACCAAGGCCATGGACAAGTGGTCTGACGCATTGGGGGGGATAGTCCGGTCCCCGTGAAGTGATCCGTGACAAATCAGTCAGCCTAAAGATGGCCTATCCAGTGAGGATGTATTAAATGAGCCTTCGTCCCGTGCCCGCTTTCAAGCGAATCATCCATGGCCTGTTCTGGACAGGCCTCAGCGTGAATGCGGCTCAGGCCGCGCCGAGCAATTGTTCGCAACTGGACAATTGGCCGACAACGTATGAGGTCGGCCAGGGGCTGCAAAGTGAACTGCGCAGCCCCGTTCCGGTAACACAACTGGCGGTGGGTGACCCGAAAATTGCCGACGTGCAATCCAGTGCCAACAGTGGCAACAACGCCTTCATACTCACGGGCGTTGCACCGGGGACCACCAGCCTGATGGTCTGGACCGCCTGTTCGAAAACGCCGCGCCAAAGCATGGTGTTCGTCAAGGGTAAGGCCACCGCGGCGCTGACCAGCGTCTCGACAATACCTTCCGAAGACCCGCTGTTGCCGATCCAGGTGCAAACCGACATCCGCTTCGTTGAAGTCAGCCGGACCAAACTCAAGGAAGCCAATGCCTCGATTTTTGGTCGCCAAGGCAACTTCCTGTTCGGCTCGCCGAGAACCTTGCCCACCATCGACGGCATTGTCAGGCCGTCGTTGCCGGTGAACAACGACATGTTCAACCTCTCCTTTTTGTCCAGCGATACTCTGGTGTCGATCAACGCGCTGGAAGGCAGCGGTTTCGCCTACACCCTGGCACGACCAAGCCTGGTAGCGCTCAGTGGGCAGAGTGCGAGCTTCCTGGCGGGTGGTGAAGTGCCGATTCCGGTGCCCAGTTCAGGCAGCGATAACGTGTCCATCGAGTACAAGGAATTCGGTATCCGCCTGACCCTGACACCTACCATCGTCGGGAAAAACCGTATCGCGCTGAAGGTGGCACCGGAAGTCAGTGAACTGGACTTCAGCAACGCTGTGAGCATCGCCGGCACCATCGTTCCGGCGCTGACCATACGCCGTACCGACACCAGCATCTCCCTGGCCGACGGCGAAAGCTTCGTCATCAGCGGCCTGATCAGCACCCGCAACAGTTCCCAGATAAACAAGTTTCCGGGGTTGGGTGATATCCCGATTCTGGGGGCGTTCTTTCGCGACAACGCCATCAACCGTGAAGAGCGTGAACTGTTGATGATCGTCACCCCTCACCTGGTCCAGCCACTGGCTGTCAACGCAAAACTGCCGTCGTTGCCAGGCGAGCAACTGCGTAATTACGACCCGAACTTCTACCGCATGTTCTTCCTCGAACGTGGCGACTTCGACAGTCTCAGCGGGCTCTCGCAATGAGCCATGACCTGAACCAGACGTGTCTCGCCCTCACTCGTAACGGTGACCTTGAACGCTTGTCGGGCCAGATTTATTGCCACTGGCCAGGCGTTCAACGCGTTGTAGCCAGAGGACATTCGATGAAAGCAGTCATTGCAATAACAGCGACATTGATGCTCGCAGGCTGTGCGTCCAACGGCGTGTCTTCGCGGCCACCTGAATGCGCCAAGCCCGCTTCGGAGCAAGAGCTGGCCCTGAACCTGGCCGACAACATGGCCAACGATGGTCGTTTGTATGCCAGTCTGGCGAATCTTGAAGGTTTGCCTGACAGTCTGGTCCAGGTTCGCCTGCGCAAGGCCCGGGTGTTGCGCTTGATGGGGCGTAGCGAGGCGGCGCCGTTGTACGAAAGCTTGCTTCGCACCTGCCTGGCGGCTGATGGGGAACATGGTCTGGGCCAGTTGGCCGCAGCCAAAAATGATAACGCCGCCGCGACCCTTCACCTTGAGCGTGCGGTGAAGATGGCCCCCACCGACGACAAGATGCGCAATGACCTGGGGGTCGTCTACCTCAATCAGCGACGGATCCCGGAAGCGCGTTTTGAGTTCATGACCGCCATGGAACTCAAGCAGGCAAACACACTGGCGGCACTCAACATGGTGACGTTGCTGATCTACCAGGATAACTGGAAGGCGGCTTCCGAACTCGTGACCCGCGCCGACTTGAGCCCCAAGCAAGTTGCGGAGGCTCAGGCCCGCGCGGAAAAACTCAAGGCCTCCGCCAACAAGGTGGTGGCTTCCGAGGGGAATCGCCGGACTGAGGTAGCCGATGCCTCTTCCAGTGCGAACAAGTAGAACGTACGAGGAGTCGAGATGAAGACCAAAAGACTTTTGATCGTGTGCATGGCGTGCCTGTCCACCACTGCCTGGGCCATTGAGCCGGGCCCCTCTTCGCCGTATCAACAAGGCACCGAGCAGTGGTTGCAACTGCAGATTCGCGGTGTGGTTGCCTCCCCTCACCTGCAAACCGCTTCGGCCACTGAACGTGACTTGGCCATGCAGCGCTGGCTGAATAGCTTCAACTACCCGATTCCGGAATTTTATGACCAGGATGCAGCGGGAGAAATGAGCACCGGCAACTGAGGCATGTCGATGGGTGATCAGCCTCTGGCGTAGTCCAGAGTAGCCTGGCTGCAAAGCCGGGCTTAATGTCGTGTGCAGGAAAGCAGTGGTCTCTACACATTATTCAACCCTGGCCGGATTACCCCGAAGCTGTCGCAGGTTCGGGCCGCGTTCGGACGATCATTTGATTCAGAGGACCAGGCAACGAATTGCCTGCCAGAAAAATCAAAAGATCGTCCGAACGCGGCCCGAACCTGCGGGAAATGTGTAGATCCATGACAGGAAAGTGCAGATCAGGCTCGGGTGGCAAGGCCATCGCGCTCGACAGCCTCCGGCCGTTTACCTCACCCGAATGCTCTGAACACCCCGATCATGGCAGGGCCGATAGCGACCAGAAAGAAGCTCGGCCACAGACAGAAGATCAGTGGAAATATCAGTTTGGTGCCGATTTTCGCCCCCATCTCTTCGGCGGCCTGCGTACGCCGGTCACGGAATTCGTCGGAATAGATGCGCAGGGTATCGGCCACGCTTGTACCAAAGCGGATACTTTGCGCCAAAAGGCTGACCAGCCCTTGTACATCATCCAGACCAGTGCGCAGGGCCAGTTGTTTGAGCGCCTCGGTACTGGTAATGCCCGCGCGTATTTGCGCATTGACCAGGGCCAGTTCTTCAGCCAGTTCGACCTGACTGACCGACATCTCCTCAGCCACCCGTTCGATGGTCGCGGGCAGGGCCAGGCCCGACTCCACGCACACCACCATCAGATCCAGCGCATCCGGAAACGCGGCACGCAACCGACCTTGTCGCAACTGCTTACGCTTGGCGACATAGAGCCCTGGCACCAACCATCCGATACCGGCCACCAGGACCACCAACAGCAGCCCCATGATCAGGGAAATCCTGGGAATCATCGGCAACAGCAGCAACGCAATACCGATCAATAACAGCGGCAACATCAAGCGCACTGCCCAGTACATCTGCACCGCCGACGAGGAACGGTACCCCGCATGTATCAACAGGGTCTGGGTGGCGGACGTCTGAGCCGATTCGGCCGAGCCAAAGCGCTGGCCGACCCGCTCCAGCAACAGTTGCAGATTACCCGGAGTCTCCTGCCCTGCGGTGTTGCCTAAATGACCACGCTTGATCAGCGCCAGACGACGCTGCACCGGATCCTGAAGCCCCATCATCAGCAAAATTACGGCGACGACCACAAGCACCGTACTCAAACCGATCAAGCCGATGAACAACAGACGCGCCAGCTCCTCGTTCCCCGTGACCCGACTGAACAACCCGAGTAAAAAGTCCATGACCTGTACCTCCCGGTAGCGAATACCGCTTAAACCTGAATCCGGATGATTTTGCGTATCCAGAAAATCCCGAGCAACATGGCGCAGAACGCCCCGATGATCAGCTTATGGCCTATGGGATCATTGATCAGCACAGGCAGGTAACTGGGGCTGGTGACTACGATAGCGATCGCCAGCAAGAAGGGAATCGCCACCAGCACCCAGGCCGACATCCGCCCTTCCGCCGACAGGGTTTTGATCTTGCGCTGAAAGCGGAAGCGCCCGCGAATCAGCCGACTCAGACGCTCCAGCACCTCGGTCAGATTACCGCCTGTCTCGCGATGGATGAGGATCGAGGTCACCAGCATCATCACCGTCATGCTCGGCATCCTCTCAAGCAGACCGAGCATGGCCCGACGTACATCGTTGCCATAGTTGATATCGGCGAAGGTCAGACCGAACTCCTGAGCGACCGGCCCCTTATGCTCCTCGGCGACCAGGCGCAGGGTTTCGTTGAACGGGTGTCCAGCACGCAGGGCACGGCACATGGCATCCAGTGCATCCGGCAGGCCTTCCTCAAACGCAGCGAAGCGTTTGCCACGGTCACGAGAAATTTTCAGCAGTGGTACCCAGAACACTCCGAAGCCCGCCAGCAGCGCCATCCACCAGACTGACGAGATCATCCAGATCGAGATGCCTGCACAGGCGCCCAGGAACAGCCCGAGCAACAGCACCCGATAAGCACGATATTCATGACCGGACTGCTCGATCACCTGGGTCAGGCTCGCCATTAAGGGCAACTGCTCGAGCATGGCCTCCAGTGGTGATAAGCGCGTCAGGTATTTCTGCCGCAACACCGTCTGCATGTTGGGCTGATTGTTGGCTTTCTCCAGAACATGCAAACGGCCGCGGATGCGCTTGCGCATCTTGCCGGCCTCGCCGAACACCGGCACCACCACCCCCTGGGACAGGAGGAACACAGCGATAAACACCATGCCGAGGAACATCAGAATGAATTCACCAGGAATATGGCTCATGACTGCCGTGCCTCCATCCACTCAGGCCTGAACATCGTAAGCGGCAACTCGATACCGCGCTTGGCCAGCACATCGCGGAAGGCGGGGATCATGCCGCTGGGCCGAAAATCACCCAGTACTTCGCCGTTTTCGCCCACGCCGTGGCGCACGAAGGAGAAGATTTCGGTCATGGTGATGATCTCGCCCTCCATGCCGTTGATCTCCTGCACACTGACCAGGCGACGCTTGCCGTCCTCCTGGCGTTCCAGCTGGATTACCACTCCGATGGCCGAAGCGATCTGTTGGCGCATGGCCTTGATCGGGAAGGTCGCCCCGGTCATCGACACCATGTTCTCGATCCGCCCCAGGGCATCGCGTGCGGTGTTGGCGTGGATCGTGGTCAACGAGCCGTCGTGACCGGTGTTCATCGCTGTCAGCATGTCCAGCGCCTCGGCGCCGCGCACTTCGCCGATAACAATGCGGTCCGGACGCATCCGCAAGCTGTTGCGCACCAACTCCCGCTGGCTCACCTCGCCACGCCCCTCGATATTCGAAGGCCGGGTTTCCAGGCGTACCACGTGGGGCTGTTGCAACTGCAGTTCGGCTGAGTCTTCGATGGTAACGATCCGCTCGTTGTGCGGGATGAAACTGGACAGCACATTGAGCATGGTGGTCTTGCCGCTGCCGGTACCGCCGGAAATCAGCACGTTCAAGCGCCCACGGACAATTGCCTTGAGCAGCAGGGCAATGGCCGGGGTCAACGCCCCCACCTGGATCAGGCTGTCGGTATTGAGCAGGTCCACGGAAAAACGCCGGATCGACATGCTCGGACCGTCGATGGCCAGCGGCGGAATAATCGCGTTGACCCGCGAACCGTCCTTGAGCCGCGCATCCACCAACGGCGAAGACTCGTCGATACGCCGACCCAGGCTGGAGACGATGCGGTCAATGATGTTCAGCAAATGCTGATCATCGCGAAAGCGCACATCGGTGCGTTGCAGCTTGCCGAAGCGCTCGACATACACTGAGTCATGCCGGTTGACCAAAATGTCGGACACAGTGTGATCGGCCAGCAACGGTTCCAGAGGACCCAGGCCGAGCACCTCGTCGGTGATCTGCTTGATGATTAACTGGCGGCTGACGGTACTCACCGGTGCCGTATGCTCATCGAGCAGGCGCTGGCAAATATCGCGAATCTGCCGAGCAGCCTCGGCCTGCTCAAGGGAGTCCAGCAAGGACAGGTCCATGACCTTGAGCAACTGCTGGTAGATCTTTTCCCGCCACTCGGCCTCCACCGGGGTGACCTGGCTTCTGGTTTCGTAAAGAACGTCCGGCGCTGTACGCTCCCACGCCATTATTTCCTCTGCCGGATCCAACAGGTCGTCGCCCGGTTGGGCAGCGGCGGGTTTACCGGACTGTTTGCGCAAGCGGTTACGAAAGTCGCTGATCATGGGTCATCCCCCGAAAAAACGGTTGAAGGCACGTTTGAGCAAGCCTTTGTTGCCGGCCAGCTGTTGACCGACCAGGTCCTCGGTCATGTTGCGCAGTGCAGCAGTGATCGCTGCCCTCGGCGCATGCAGCCCCAACGGCACGCCAGTGTTCTGACTCTGGCTGACCAGATTGAAGTCGTTGGGTAACTTCGACAGATTGGTGCAACGCAGCGCCTCGCCGATATCTTTGAGGCTGACCGCTGCCGCCTTGTCATAGCGGTTGACCACTATCTGCAATTGATCCCCACGCACGCCCAGGTCTTCGCGAAGAATCCGCACCAGGGAGCTGGCATCGCGCAGATGGCTGACACTCTGTTGCACCACCACGTACACCCGATCCACCTGCTCCAGCACAGAGCCGGTGAGGTGATCGATTTGCCGCGGCAGGTCGATCACCACCCAGCCATAGCTGGCGCGGGCCAACTGCAACAGGGTGTCAAGTTGCTCGGGTTGGGTATCCTGCGGCAAACACAGCTCACCGGCCCGACCGCCCAGCACATGCAGGGTCGGGCTGAAGTGACTGCAAAAACCGCGTAACGCGACGCTGTCCATGCCGTCGATCTGGTGCAACACCTCCAGATGGCTGTGCGTCTGCGCCACATCCAGATAATGCGTCACGCTGCCAAATTGCAGGTCCATATCCAGCAACAGGGTGCTGCCACCCTTGATGCTGAGTTGCTGAGCCAGGTTGCAGGCCAGCAGGGTTCCGCCAGAGCCGCCCTTGGCGCTCATCACGGCGATCAATTTTCCTTCTGCCCCACTGCCGGTCCGAACTTCCGTGACCAGACGATTCAAGGCGGCGACCAGTTCGGTCTCGGCGATGGGCTCTGGCAGCACGTCCCGGGCACCGGCCTGCATCGCCAGGCGCATGGCTTCCTGTTCGCTCAGCAGTCCGCATACCAACATCGGCGGACGCTCATGGGCCGGGCGCTGCAACAGTGCCGACAGTTCTTCACGCCACAGGTGGCTAACGCGCAACAGCAACAGATCGGGCATCCGGTCCAGACCGTAGAGCGGGTCGACATGCCCATTGCTCACCAGGCGAGTACTCACCTCCAGGCTGGGCATGCGTTGGCAGACACCCTGCAGATCGCGCAAAGAGGTGGCATCACGGCTGCTGATCAGCAACCGGAGCCCGGTTTTGCCAGTCGAGCTGGAGACTGGAGTTTCCTTGGTATTCAGCATGGTGTGATCTCCCCGGAATCGGAATGACGCCCGAGGCTTTCGCGTGGCAACGTTGCCCTGAATGCGGGCAAGGTAATGGGCACGCGGAGCCCGGGAATAAACAGATTGAATACGAAGTTTTGCAGACTCAACCGGACATAGCGGATGGCACGAAAACCGCTGGCGCTGACCAGGTCAGCGGGGTTGGCCACCAGAGCACCATTGACGTCCAGATAGGTCAACGTCAGGTTAGTGGTAGCCAGATTGCCGATCAGATGGCTCGTACCTGCGTCGGTCGCGGCATTGAATATCGCCCGCCGCAGAACCACCGGATCGTTGATATTGCACACCGAAGCCAGGCGCGTACCACGCCGTACGGCTTCATCCAGTGCATTGACCGTGAAGTACAGGCGGCCCATTTCCAACACGCCGAACAACAGCGTGAACACCAGCAGACCAATGAAGGCGAACTCCACCGTATAGGTGCCGCGCATGCGTTTTCTGTTCATCACAGTGCCCTCATCACGGTAGTGGCGACCAGCGGAATGCTCAGCGCAATTTGATTACCAAAGAACCCCCGAATCGAGCCGACACAATTGCCACCACCAATCACCGGGCAGAACGTGTAAGTGATGGTGACCCGCACATGGTCGATACCCACTGCGGCGACGACCACGTTGCCAGTCGTCAGCCCTGACAACACAGCGGTCCCGGTGTTGGCAGGCACGCCATACACCGCAACGTTTTTCGTCTGGGTCAGTAGCGTATTGCTCAGAGCGACCTGACCAAGCGTCGAGTCCCAGGCCTGGCTAGCGACGAAACGGTCGGCATCGCGGCTGGCCTGCAGCAGCACGTTGTACTGATAGAGCATGCGGCCGAACTCACCGAAGGCCAGCAACAGCAACAGCAACACCGGCAGGACGAGGGTGAATTCCACCAGGGCCAGGCCTTGCTGGCGCTGCCGACTTTTAAATCCATGAAGTCTCATGACGCCCCCTACGAGTCAGTGCTCGGAATGCCAGTGCCGCTGCCGAGATAGGTTTTGTAGAGCTGAATGATCTGCGGCCCGGAATCGGTTGACGGCGAGGGGCCGGCCACATTGTCGCCTTCGCACTCCTTCACGAACTGTCCGAAGATCTGCGCGTCCCCACCACCGCCATCCATTGGCTGCACCACGAAATAGCAGCCAAAACCGAGGACGGGGATCGAGGTTGAACCGCCCTGCTTCCCGGTGCAGTTGCCCACCACGATTTTCATCATCCGGCGCTCGAACACCCCATTGCTCTGACAGCCACTGGCCCCTGCCACACACGCGGCAGTACTCGCACGCCAGTCGTTGTAGTCAAATATCGCGTTGCTGCCCGCGGTGAGATTGCCGTTGCTCGAGGTGACGGCTTGCCCCTTGTACTTCACTTGTGGCGGGCTGACTGAGTCGTCGTAAATGATTGCCGGATTACTGGACGTGGTCACAAGGTCCGGCGGATAGTCCGAGGCGCTGACCGGGCCGTTATAGATGCCGAATCGCGTATTCAGGCCTTGAGACGCAGGGCCGACCATGTTGCCGGGTGAGGTCTGGACATTGTCCCCCTCATTGCGGCAAACCTTGCCGCCTCCGGCCAATTCCTCCCTGACGCTACTGCCACCCGAGCCAAAATCGAGCAACTGAAAGTTGCCTGGACCAATGGGCGACGAATTGCCGGCCGCCGTCTTCAATACTTGCAAATCACCAAACTGAAAGCCCCAGAACATGCCGGCGCCCGGGTTGTATTGAGTCGGGTCGCCACAGACCATCAAAGGCGCGAGATCACAAGGACTGGTAGGGCTGGGTCCAGCGGTGGCGATCGCCGCCACCGCTTTGGCCCCCAGGCCGCCAGTGCCGAATACCTGAGCGAAGTTCCAGAAAAATCCCGTCAGGCTATAGTTCGGTACCGATACCCGAACGTACTTGGCATCCGAAGGCCCAGGAAAGGAGAAAGGTCCATAGACGGTTTTCGCCAGTTCTACCACCGCAAATGTGCCTGGGTTGCCGCCAATAGCCGTGGCCAATTCGTTGTTGCCCGTGGCATTGGCATTTTGCATCAGCGTATTGAGCGCGGCAGCCTTCGTCACGGCGTCAATGTTGGTACCACCTTCCACCTGACTCAGGGTTTTGGCGCCACTCAGGGCGGCGGCGTCCACCGCATTCTGCAGGCGCGTTTTGTTCAGCATCATATGCCCGCCGTCCAAAGCCAGCGCCGCCACCATGCCAATCACCGCCAACGCGATCACCATCAATACACTCACCGATCCTTCCTGGCGCCTTGGCGTCGCAGTGAACGGCCGTTGAATACGAAGATTCATCATCAAGCCCTCATTTGCCGATACTGATCCGGATCGGCTCCGCCAATACTTTGGTGCCCGGGCACCCCTACCGCCCTGTCAACGTTTGACCACACTGGCTTCGGTCCCGCGGATAACGGTAATAACCCCGCCACCCTCGCCACTGCTGCGCTGTACCACGCGTTTTGGTGCCGCAACGGCGGCCACAGCCATGGCCGGCACAACAGGCGCAACGGCTGCGGTTTTCTTCTCGAGGTTCAGTGGGTTACGCAGCGCCAGTTGCAACTTGCCTTCCGTCTGCGCCGTGACCAGTGCTTCCGCTTCAGAGGCCGACATCTCCAGCGTCACTGCGCGCACCACCACTGGTTGGGTCTTGTCGGTACCCGCCGTCTGATCCACCGCCAACACCCGCAAGTTCTCGAGGATGGTCCTGGACGTGGCGCTGTTACTGCCGGCATTCGTGGTTTTGGTCGCCAGTACATCGACCCGGTTACCCGGCAACAGGAATCCGCCGACACCGACCACATCGTCCACACGTACCGATATGGCGCGTTTGTCGGGGGCAATCAAAGAGGCCAGGGTGCTGCCACCCAGGTGCTCACTCAGACGCGCACCGCGCACAATGTCGCCCCGTAAAATGTCGAACGTAGCGATCTTGCCGACTGCTTTTTCGCTGGAATCGAAGGCATCGTCCGGGATCGTGTCCATGGGCATGCGTACGGTCGTGACCTGCTGGGCCTCGACCATCTGCCCGAATGGAATCTCTACCGTGGCGACCACCACGCTTCGAAGGTGGTCATCCGGGCTGGCGTTGAGACGTGCGCTCAGCCAGGAGTCGGCCATCCATGCAGCCCCAAGGCCCATGACCAGGGAGACGCCTATCAGGGAAAGAGTACGAGAGCTCATGTCAGTATCTCCGTATCAAAGAAAATTGAGCTGGACGAAGTAGTTGTGCCAGGCCCATTCCAAATCTTGCGGTGACAGTGGTCCGGAACCGCCCATATAACGCTGACGATCGAGCGCCATGTTCAGGAGATCGCGGGGATGGCAAGGCACCAGGGGCATGCCTTCACTTGCATAAAGCCTTTGCAGCACATAACGCACCAGCAGCTGGTCATAAGGCATGCCCAGGCGCTCGCTTTCCTGACGCCAGATCTTTTCGTACTCCTCGGGCTTCAGGTAACCGAACTGCAGCTTGTAGCCAATCCGGCGAAGGAAGGCCTCATCGGCCAGCTCCAGAGGATTGAGGTTGGTGGAAAACACCAGAATCAGATCGAACGGCAGTTCGCAATGCCGACCGCCGCCCAGGTTGATGAAATCGCGTTTCTCTTCCATCGGGACGATCCAGCGATTCAACAGCTCGGCGGGTGCCATGCGCTGGCGCCCCATGTCGTCGATGATGAACAGGCCATTGCTGGCCTTGAGCTGCAAGGCAGCCTGGTATTGACGGGTGGAGGGGTCATAACGAACGTCCAGCTGCTCCATGGTCAATTCACCGCCGGTAATGACGATCGGGCGTTTGCAGCACAGCAGTCGACGGTCGATCCCTTCGTTGAGCATCAGATTGTTCGTTTGACTGTTGTCATTCAGACGCTGATGCACCTGCGGGTCATAGATCTCGATCACCGACTCGTTGATGACGATGGCATGAGGCACCCAGATGGCCTCGGCAAACAGACGAATCAGCCGACTGCTGACATAGGTCTTGCCGGTACCCGCAGGGCCATAAATCATGATCGCGCGCCCGGAGTTCATCGCCACACCCAACTGATCGAGCATCCCCTCCGTGAGCACTACGCCCGCGAGGGCATTGCGCATATCGTTGGCGTTGATGCGACCATGGTGAATGGTCTGTAGTTTGAGCAGGGAACGGTAGGTACTCACCGGGAAAGGTGCCGCACCGATATAGCCGCTGCGCGACAGGGCATCGCGGGCGGCACTGCGACCGCGCTCGGTCAAGCTATAACGCAACATCTGCCCGCCCGTTTGACTCACCTGGCCAAGCACTTCGACACGACCATCCTTGCGCAGAAACGCCAGGATCTCTTCAAGTACCGCGCCGGTCAGCGCCAGGCGCTCCACCAGACGCGACATGTCCATCACGCCGGCATCAAACAAATGCTTGCACACCAACTCACCGAGAAAACTGTCGGTCAGACCCGTCTCGCGGATTGTGCATGGCTGAGGAGCCAGTCGTTGCACCGCGCCCCGATCGCAGGGGTAGGCATCACTATCGACGATGGCGTGCATGACTAACCTCCCAATCCACCGGCAACCAGTTGCCAGTAGACGCTGTTCAAAGTGCCGATCAATATTGCAATCGAATAAGGAAAAGGCTTACCAGCTACTTCATCTGAAGTCGGCGCAAAATAGGCGTGCGCTCTTAGAATCAACCAATAGCGCTCCAGGGTCTGAAGCAATTGGCCTCGAACCAGTACGATCAAAAGACCGCACACGCCACCGGCGATCAGGCTGAAAAAGGCAGCCCACAACGCGAAATGGATGGGTAGAAAACTGCCGACCATGGCCATCAACTTGACGTCACCGGCAGCCATGCCACCCAAGGCATACATCGGCAGAAACAGCCCAAAACAGATCAGGATGCCCAGCAGGCTGTCACCCAACCCGCTGACACCACCTGAATACATTTGACCGACCAATCCCAGGGCAAGTCCCAACAGGACCAGCATGTTGGGAATACGGTGGCGACGCAGATCACTCACCACCGCCACGCCCAAAAGTCCTATCAGTAAAACAGTCGATACCATCAGTTCCGTGGACATGGCGTGTCTCCCTACTGGGATTGGTCGTTAGCACGCAACGTTGCTATTGGCGGCCTTGCACAGCGATGTGATATGGGTATTCACCTCGCCTCCAAGTTTCAAGAACATTGCGGCAACAGCGACCGTAATCAGCCCACCCGCCACCGCGTACTCCACGATGGTCAGGCCGTTTTCATCTTTGACGAACTTCAGTACCGAAGCCTTGATTGTTTGCAGAGTCATTTTGTTCTCCCACTCCAGCGGTCAAACCGCTCAGAGCATACGTTGGTAGAGAAAACGCGAAGCCCATTAAGAAAGTAGTCCGGAAGCCTCATCAGCAAAATAGAAGCAACTGTCTACTTCATGGGCATCGCCATGTCAGCCAATGGAAATTACCGTTATCAGCAAGCAGCACCTTTGACCGCAGCGCACAGTCCTGTGATTTGGGTATTCACCGCGCCTCCAAGTTTCACGAACATTGCGGCGACAGCCACCGTAATCAAACCACCGGCCACCGCGTATTCCACAATGGTCAGACCATCTTCGTCTTTGGCGAACTTCACTACCGAAGCCTTGATTGTTTGCATGTTCATTTTGCCCACCTCACTCGAAAGTTGTTTTTTCTGAGGCAGTACGTTTTGCGCTGCCTGATGCAACCTTAGTAAGGGTGAAGGCATAGGCGTTAGGAGGATTTTGCACATCGCTAGGACTTTATTGCGGAGTTGCCAAATAGGGGTTATTGGCCTTTGCAGAAGTAACGGGAGGGGTAAACAAGGCATGGCAGGGCAAATGCGATTGTCATTGATTCACAAGCGATAAGCGGTTCAACCCGGGGTCATCGAAAACACACGAGCAAACAGTCGCCCGCGGCTGCTTTCCAGGCAACACATATAGCGAATAGAACTAAAACTCGCCTTTCCTATCGAGATTAAATCTGCAAAGTGATGGCACATTGACGATACTGCTTAGCGTAAAGAGTCACTAAGAATCCAAGAGTAGAGACATGACGTCCAACTTGACCAGAAGGCCAACGCTCCTATGGATCGATCTGACTCATGATCGATCCACGAAAGAACTCATCGCGCAGTTCGAGGGTACCTGCGACTGCAAACTGGCGAAAAACTCCGTGCTGCCCATCGGGGAACACGCAGACATGATCTGCATCCATTTCGATCGCCCCGATACACCAGGCTTGAGGCTGTTGCTGGAGATCAAACGCAGCGCACCGGCCATCCCAATCACCATGTTCACCGTGCAGCACTCAGAAGAACTGGCCGTCTGGGCCATGCGTTCCAGCGTCTGGGAATACATAGTGCTCCCCGTCTCGGTCACCGAGAGGAGTCGCTACCTGACGGCTGTAGTTCAGCTCTGCGAGCTGCGCCGGAATGTTACCGACCACCGCAAGACACTGCTTATCGACCACTCCCCGACCCTGCCGGACAGCATCCGGCTGACCTCCGGGCACCAAAAACATCAGGCACTGAGCAATATCATGCTGTACATCGAGCAGCACTTTCGGGACAGCATTGATCAGAGGGATTTGGCGCAGCGCTGCGGCATGACGACATTTCGCTTCAGCCGCCTGTTCAAGGAAGCCAATGGACTTGGCTTCACGGATTACATCTTGAACAAGCGCATGGACTTCGCCAAAGAACTACTCGACAACAGCCAGATGCCTATTACCAGCATCGGCTATGAGGCCGGCTTCAAGGATCCTTCCTACTTCGCTCGTGCCTTCAAGCAGTTCGCAAACTGCACGCCCAGCGAATACCGCTTGGCACGCCAACTCAGAGCGACTGCAGCTGCGCAAATGGTGCACGATGAAAAAACCACTGAAGCGCTCGAAAGCCTGGTGCAAAGCCTCAGCGGTTGATGCTGTTTTGTTGATGCTGTTTTATACGCGCACACAAAAACGCCGCTCATTGAGCGGCGTTTTTGTTAAATATGGAGCGGGAAACGAGACTCGAACTCGCGACCCCGACCTTGGCAAGGTCGTGCTCTACCAACTGAGCTATTCCCGCAAATGGCGTCCCCTAGGGGACTCGAACCCCTGTTACCGCCGTGAAAGGGCGGTGTCCTAGGCCACTAGACGAAGGGGACACGCTAACTGAAACACATGGTGTGTATTTCAGTGCCCAAATCCGCATCCGAAGATGCTGGTTCTGGTTTCACTCAGCGCTGCCCGAAAGCAACACCGTTTAAAATTGGAGCGGGAAACGAGACTCGAACTCGCGACCCCGACCTTGGCAAGGTCGTGCTCTACCAACTGAGCTATTCCCGCATTGGCGTCCCCTAGGGGACTCGAACCCCTGTTACCGCCGTGAAAGGGCGGTGTCCTAGGCCACTAGACGAAGGGGACACACGTACAACATTCACTCCCTACCGCGTTTCGCTGTGTGCTTTACGCTGTAAGTGGCGCGCATTCTATGGATGGATTGAGGGGGCGTCAACCCCCAGATATAAATTTATTTAAATCAATGACTTCGCCCTGCTTTGAGACACTAATCCGGCCTTTCCGTCGCCCGGGGTTTGACGCCTATATTCTGACACCCGCCAAGACGTTATAGTCCACCCACGCCAAAGATGATGGCAATGTGCACCACGCTATTACTTATATAAGCAGGAACGCGGCCGATACAGGCAGTGCAGTAGCCGATTCAACTCGCTGAGCGGCGCTATGCGTCCCAATGCCAAGCCACTACACTCGCACGCGAACCCCATAAAGAGGTCTTACCGGTGACACCACTCATGATCACCCTGCTAGTCGTAGCCGGGATCGCACTATTGATCGCCATTGGCTACATGAACCATGTGGTGGAAAACAATAAGCTGGAAAAGGCCCGCGCCAAGGTTGAACTCAACGATCGTCTGCGTCGTTGCGGCGAAATCACCGAGACCTTTCCCGGCCAATTGATGACTCCGGGCCTCAAGCTGCTGTTGACCCGTCTGGAATTGAACGTCTGCCAACGCCTGCTCAATCTGGAAAAAACCAGCTCCAATCTCAAGGCACGGATTGGCGAACTGAGCGCCTTGGTCGGCCAAGGCGAATCGATCCCGGTCAACAACCCGCCGGCACCGATCCAGACCGAAGCCAAAGCCAAGGACGTACGTTTCCTGCTCGAAGCCCTGCACGGCCAAATCACCCGCGCCGCACAGGACGGCTTCCTGCCAACCAACGAAGCCAAACGCTGGATCCGCGAAGTTCGCCACATCCTGGTCCTGCTGCACATCGAATTCTTCAACAACCTCGGCCAACACGCCCTGCAACAGAACCAGCCCGGCCAGGCCCGCCTGGCGTTCGAACGCGGCGTGCAATACCTGCGCAAACAGCAGGAACCCCAGGTCTACGCCGAACAGCTGGAATACCTGGAAAAACTCCTGGCTCGCGCCAACGCACAAGTCATGGACAACATCGCCCCGGTAGAAGGCGAAGTGAACCAACTGACCGTAGGCCTCAAAGACGTCGAGGCCGATGCGGACTGGAAGAAAAAAGTGATCTACGACTGATCACAAAAAAACAGAAAGCCGCCTAAACAGGTGGCTTTTTTTTGCGTTGAGTTTGGCGTGTACACCCAGGAAAGATAGGCCGGCTGTCAGGCCGCCATCGCGAGCAAGCTTTGCTCCTACAGAGTCAAAAGCAGAGCGGCATACACCGCACCGCCCCTCACCACTCAACAGGCCGAGCGTTAGCTCGCCGGCAGCTTGTGATCTTGATCCACCCGCCCCTTCGGGGGGCTGAGTGGAGGTGTTCATCTGGGGGGAAGGCGCGCAGCGCCGTTCGACGCAGTCGAACACATCGAGAGGAGGTCGAAGCGAAGCCGACCGGAGGCGATGCCCCCAGATGAATGCCGGAACGAAGGAACGCCGAGCCTAAGCGAGGGGCCGGACGCTCGGGGGCGTGACCTTTTGGTTCCTTTTGGGGCGTTCGGTACGTGTCAAGGTACCTGTCGCCTTGCTCCTACAGTTGTTAGCCCGTTGCGCCCCTAATTTCAGGGCGTTCCGGGTTTAAATACACCGCATCTGCGAGCTTCCAGTTCCGTGTCCGAGTACTCC
>NZ_FYDJ01000010.1 GCF_900187425.1 Pseudomonas sp. Irchel s3h14 | reverse complement strand
GAGCCGATTGGGCCGCAAGGACGCAGCGGTCAGGTTGGCCAATCGCAACCTGCGCATCGTCTGGGTGCTGTTACAGAATGACCAGACTTATCGTCGCCAGCCCGCCGACGGCCAGCAAGCGACGATGCAACGGGGCGGCAGTTTTTTTAAAAGCGGGTAGACAGTGGGGGCGAGTCCATACATAGCAGCTGCCGAGCCTGCGAGGCTGCGTCCGGCTCGGGCCGCGTTCGGACGAAGCAGTCGTAAATCCGGCAGCCGGTTTTTCCTGACACACCGCACCGCATGACTTCAAGACTGCTGCGCAGTCGAACGCAGCCTCGCAGGCTCGGCAGCTGCTACATAGAGCTAGAGTGTTTCATGGATGAAACACTCGCAACCTCCTGAAATTTATTTCTAAACACCCCGCAAAAATCCTCATCCCCAGCCGATACAGATATCAGGCCCACACAAACCTATTCCAACAGTGGCGCCAAACTGAAAACGCGTGCGCCACCGCCCGCCATTCAGCGATCACGCAAGGATGCTCGTAGCTCCATCACCCGAGAATCATCCTATGTCACTGCGTAATCTGAATATCGCGCCTCGAGCTTTCCTGGGTTTTGCTTTCATAGCCTTGCTCGTCATCGTGCTGGGTGTGTTTGCCGTGAACCGCATGACGAGCATCCACCAAGCCTCCATCGAAATGGAAACCACGCAGCTGCCCAGCGTCGGGTTTCTCGGCAACCTGACGGAAAACGTCCTGCGTCTGCGCATTCTCTCGTTCCGGGTGCTGGTCAACCGTGATCCGAACGCGTTGCAGGAAGCCCAGACGCGTATCGGCGTGCTGGTCGACAAGGTTCGCAGCGCACAATCCAGTTATGCCGCGTTGTCGGCCACCCCGGAAGAAGCCGCGCTGTACAAGACCTTTACGGCAACCCTGGACAGCTACCTGCAAGCCCAGAGCCAGATGCTGGAGCTGTCGCGGCAGAACAAGCTCGATGAGATGCGCACGCTGATCAACACCCGGATCAAGGACGGTACGGACCAGATGGGCGAGCAGCTGAACAAACTGGTGGCGATGAATAATGCCGATGCGAAAACCGCATCGGCCGCAGCGGGCGAGCAGTACCGCAGCGCGATTACCGGCATCATCGCCGTGGCGGTCATCGCGTCGCTGTTGACCGTGCTGCTGGCCTGGCTGCTGACCCGCAGCATCGTCACGCCGCTGAACCGTGCGCTGCTGGCGGCGCAAACCATTGCGGGCGGTAACCTGAGCAACGTCATCGAGGTCGATGGCAAAGACGAACCGGCCCGTTTGCTCGGTGCCTTGTCCGCGATGCAGGCCAGCCTGCGCAAAACCATCGAACAGATTGCCGGTTCCGCCACCCAACTGGGTGCCGCCGCTGAAGAACTCAGCACGGTCACCCAAGAAGCGTCCCGGGGCCTGCAACAGCAGACCAACGAAATCGAACAGGCCGCCACCGCGGTCAACGAAATGACCGCCGCCGTGGAAGAAGTGGCGCGCAACGCGGTGTCGACGTCCGAAGCCTCGAACCAGTCGACCCAGGCGGCCCGCGAAGGTCGCGACCGGGTGGTGGAAACTGTCGGCGCGATCCAGACCATGACCCACGATGTGCAAAACACCTCGGTGATGATCGAAGGCCTGGCCGCTCAGGGGCGCGACATCGGCAAGGTGTTGGACGTGATCCGCGCCATCGCCGAGCAAACCAACCTGCTGGCGCTGAACGCCGCGATCGAAGCCGCCCGTGCCGGTGAAGCCGGGCGCGGTTTCGCGGTGGTGGCGGACGAGGTTCGGGCGTTGGCCCATCGCACCGCGCAATCGACCCAGGAAATCGAAAAAATGGTCGCCGGCATCCAGAACGGCACGGGCCACGCGGTCGCGTCGATGCAGCAAAGCAATCAACGCACCCAAAGCACTCTGGAAATGGCCCGCGCCGCCGGCGTTGCGCTGGAGCAGATCACTCAGTCGATCCAATTGATCAACGAACGCAACCTGGTGATCGCCAGCGCGTCCGAAGAACAGGCCCAGGTGTCCCGCGAAGTTGACCGCAACCTGGTAAACATCCGCGACCTGGCCACTCAGTCCGCCGCTGGCGCCAACCAGACCAGCGCCGCCACTCACGAACTGTCGCGCCTGGCCGTGGATTTAAATGCCATGGTGGCGCGTTTCGTGATTTGAGATAGGGTTGTGGCTTGGAACCCGCGCGACTGGAGAATTACATGCGCTATTCAGCCTTGACCAAACGAATTGCCGGTGACGGCGCTGCGGCCTGGCAGATTCATGACCGAGCACTGGAATTACTTGAGCAGGGCGTTGATGTGCTGCTGCTATCGATCGGCGATCCCGACTTCGATACGCCGCAGCCCATCGTTCAGGCGTGCATCGATAGCTTGTTGGCCGGTGACACCCACTACCCGTCAATACGTGGCAGTCGGGGGTTGCGCGATAGCATTGCCAACCGTCATCGACGTCGCAGTGGTCAAGCGGTGGATGCCGAACATGTGATCGTGCTGCCGGGCGCGCAATGTGCGGTGTATTCGGTCGCGCAATGCCTGCTCGACCCGGGCGATGAAGTGATCGTCGCCGAGCCGATGTATGTGACCTATGAAGGCGTGTTCGGTGCCTGTGCCGCCAAAGTGGTGCCGGTGGCCGTGCGCCCGGAGAACGGCTTTCGGGTCGATCCGGCGGATGTCGCGGCGCTGATCACACCCAAGACCCGCGCCATTTTGCTCAACAGTCCGAACAATCCTTCCGGCGCGAGTTTGCCGCTGATGGTCTGGCAGGAACTGGCATCGCTGTGTGTTCGTCACGACCTGTGGCTGATCAGCGATGAGGTCTACAGCGATCTGTTGTATGAAGGCGAGCACATCAGCCCGGCCAGTCTGCCGGGCATGGCCGAGCGCACCGCGACCATCAATAGCCTGTCCAAATCCCACGCCATGAGCGGTTGGCGCGTGGGCTGGGTGATCGGGCCGAAACCTTTGGCCGAACACTTGGTGCACCTGTCGTTGTGCATGCTGTTTGGTATTCCGGATTTCATTCAGAACGCCGCGCAATTGGCGCTGGATGAGGATCTGCCGGAAGTGGCATTGATGCGCGAGGAGTATCGCCAGCGTCGCAACCTGGTGTGCGCGAGCCTGAGTGATTGCCCGGGCATCCGGCCGATCCGGCCTGATGGCGGGATGTTCGTGATGATCGATGTGCGCCAGACCGGGCTTGGTGCCCAGCGTTTTGCCGAGCGGCTGCTGGAGGGTTATGGCGTGTCAGTGCTGGCGGGTGAAGCGTTCGGGCCGAGTGCGGCGGGGCATATTCGACTGGGGTTGGTTGTGGATCAGCTGAAGCTGGCGGATGCGTGCCGGCGGATTGCATTGTGTGCGGCGGACCTTCTGGAAGCTCGCCGAGCCTGATTCCACAGTCTGATCGTTCCCACGCTCCGCGTGGGAATGCAGCCCGTGACGCTCCGCGTCACTGGACGCGGAGCGTCCCTTGAGGCATTCCCACGCGGAGCGTGGGAACGATCGTCTACTCAGGATTTCCACGCCTGTGCATTCACCAGATTCTTCGGCCGCTCACCCGCCAGCGCCGCCAGCAGATTGTCCACCGCACACGTGGCCATCGCCTCCCGCGTTTCATGCGTCGCCGAGCCAATGTGCGGCGTCGCCACCACGTTGTTCAGCTGCAACAGCGGCGAGTCGGTGTTCAGCGGCTCGCGTTCGAACACATCCAGCCCCGCAGCGCGAATCTGCCCGTCACGCAAGGCCTGAATCAGCGCTGCCTCGTCCACCACCTTGCCCCGTGAAATGTTGATGAAGATGGTTTCGGGGCGCATCAGGGCGAATTGCTCTGCGCCGATCAGCCCTTCGGTTTCAGCGGTCAGCGGCAAGGTCAGGCAAACGAAATCAGCCTGCTGCAACAACGCGGTGAGGCTGCGGTATTGCGCGTTGAATCGTTGTTCCACCGCCGGTTTCGGCGAGTGGCTGTGATAGATAACCGGCATGCCAAAACCGAAATGCCCACGCTGGGCCAGGGCCTCACCGATCCGCCCCATGCCAATGATGCCCAGGGTTTTACCGTGTACATCGCTACCGAATTGCGCCGGGCCGATGTTGCGCTTCCACTGACCGGCGCGAACCATGTTCGCCAGTTCCACCACGCGCCGGGCGGTCGCCAGAATCAGCGCGAAACCGGTGTCGGCCGTGGTTTCGGTGAGCACGTCCGGGGTGTTGCTGAGCAGGATCCGTCGTTCGGTCAGGTAGTCGATGTCGTAGTTGTCGACCCCCACGGACACGCTGGCGATGGCTTCCAGGTCTGGTGCCAGATCCAGTAATCCGGCATCCAGTTTCAGACTCGCACCGAGCAACCCGTGAGCGCGGGGCAGGGCCTCGCGCAGTGTTGCCAAGCCTTCGGCATTGAGGTTGTCGATCAGCGTCACCTCGGTCTGCTCGTGCAGGCGAGCCATCAGCAGCGGCGAGAGTTTCTTGTACAGCACAACCTGCTTTTTCATCGTCATCATCTCAACTTCAATTCAGGAATGAGCAGCCGTCGACCGTTGCACAACGGCCTTGGCCACGACCCGGTCGCTGGCGCCGGGCTTGAGGAAAATCGTCAGCACCACCGAGAGCATCAACGCGCCGCTCATCAACAGATAAGAAGCACCCGGCGAGCCGGTGGAGCTGTTCAAGTAGCCCACCAGATACGAACCGCCAAACGAACCGAGCGCGCCCATGCTGTTGATCAGCGCCATGGCGCCCCCGGCCACGTTGGCCGGAAGGATTTCCGGAATGATCGCGAAGAACGGACCGTAAGGCGCGTACATGCAGGCGCCGGCGATCACCAGCAGGGTGTAGGACCACCAGAAGTGTTCAGCGCCCAAGGCGTAGGAGCCATAGAAAGCAATCGAGGCGATCAGCAGCGGCGGCCAGACGAAGCGTTTGCGCTTCTGCATTTTGTCCGAGCCCCAGGACACCAGCAGCATGCCAATCACCGCGGCCAGATACGGCAGCGCCGAGAGCCAGCCGGCTTCGATCATGTCCATCTGTGCGCCAGCCTTGAGGATCGACGGCAGCCACAACACGAAGCCATAGACGCCGATGCTCCAGCAGAAAAACTGCAAGGCCAGGATGATTACCTTGGGCGAACGGAAGGCTTCGGCATAGTTCTTCACCGCTTTGATGCCCACCTGTTCGGCGGCCAGGGCGCTTTCCAGATCGTGCTTTTCCTGGTCGCTCAGCCACTTGGCCTGGGCGGGACGGTCATCGGCCAGACGCCACCAGATAAACGCCCAGAGCACCGCCGGCAAACCTTCGATGATGAACATCCAGCGCCAGCTGTAATGCTGCACCAGATACCCCGAGACCACCGACATCCAGAGCATGGTCACCGGGTTGCCGAGGATCAGGAAGGTGTTGGCGCGCGAGCGTTCGGCACGGGTGAACCAGTGGCACAGATAGATCAGCATCGCTGGCATCACCGCCGCTTCGACCACCCCGAGCATGAAGCGAATCACGATCAGCCAGTAGGCGTTGGAGACGATCCCGGTCAGCGTGGCCAGGCCACCCCAGAGAATCAGGCTGACGAAAATCAGCTTCTTCACGCTGTGCTTCTGGGCGTAGATCGCGCCCGGCACCTGGAAGAAGAAGTAGCCGAGGAAGAACAGCGCGCCGAGCATCGACGACAGGCCCGGCGTGATCATCAGGTCGGCAGCCATCCCGGAGGCGGCGGCGAATCCGTAGTTGGCGCGGTCCAGGTACGCCAGGCTGTAGGTGATGAACACGATGGGCATGATGTACCACCAGCGGCGGGCGGCGAGTGTTGCGGTTTTCATAGTGGTGCTCCTGAGCTTGTTGTTTTTGTCGCAGCAGGTAACGGGTTAAATCTTCAGTGACTGTGCGGGCCTCTTCGCGAGCAAGCCCGCTCCCACAGAGGAATTACGTTGGAATGCGATCCAATGTGGGAGCGGGCTTGCTCGCGAAGGCGGCCTCAAATTCGGCGATCATTTCAGATCGATCGGGCAACCCCTCCATATCCCCACGGCTCTGCACCGCGCGGCTGCCAATCCAGTTGGCGCGCTTCACGGCGTCGGCAAAGCTGTGGTTTTCCAGCAGGGCGCTGATCATGCCGACGGCAAATCCATCGCCGGCACCGACGGTGTCGACTACCGTTTCCACCGGCACGCCCGCCACGAAACCCTGGTCCAGATGAGTGCGGTAATACGCACCGTGCGGGCCCAGTTTGATCGCCACGGCTTCGGCGCCTTGATCGAGGTAAAATGCCGCGATGTCGGCCGGGTCTTCGAAACCGGTCAGCAAGCGGCCTTCACTCAACCCCGGCAGCACCCAATGGGCGAGGGCAGCGAGGCGGTTGATCTCGGTAATCATCTGTTGTTCGCTGGCCCACAGGCTCGGGCGCAGGTTCGGGTCGAAGGACACGCTGCGCCCGGCATAGCGCATGCGGGTCATCAACTCGAAAGACATTTCCCGGGCCGTTTCGGACAGTGCTGGCGGGATGCCGGTGGCGTGCAAGTGTCGGGCGCTCAGTAACTCAGGCGCGATCGACTGCCGCGACAGATGACTCGCCGCCGACCCACGGCGGAAATACTCGACCACCGGATCGCTGCCATCGTCAGTGCGCGACTTGAGTTGAAAACCAGTCGGGTGCGCGGTGTCGATGGCGACGTTGCTGCAATCCAGGCCTTCTTTTTCCAAGGTGTCGATGACGAACCGGCCCAGCGAATCAGCGCCGACCCGGCTCAGCCAGGCCACGTTAAAACCCAATCGCGACAAGCCAATGGCGACATTGCTGTCAGCCCCGGCAATGCGTTTGTGGAATTGGCCAACGTCGGCCAAATCACCGTTCTGCTCGGCAACGAACATCGCCATGGTTTCGCCGAACGAGAGAATATCGATCTCAGACATGGGCGCTCTCCAACCGGGTTTGACCGAGGCGGGCGAGGGTGGCGACATGCTCGGTGGTCAACTGCACCAGGTCGTCGCCTTGCAGCGGATATTCCGCCGCCCGCATCACGCCTTGGGCCATGTGCCGCAGCAGTTGTTCCCACAGATGCAGGTCACTGGCGGCCGGCGGTATGGCGACCAGTTTGCCGTCGGCCCGGCGCGTCACGGCTTTGCAGTGCACATAGCCGACGTGGCGACCGAGCAACCGCGCGGCGCTGGCGGCGGACTGGTCTTGCCAGTGCCAGTTGCCGATATCGAAGGTCATTTTGACCGGCAGGTTGTGTTGCTCGACTTCAGTGAAAAAGCGCTGGAACGGTTCGATGCGGCCGCCGTGCAAGGTTTGATCGTTTTCCACCAGCAACTGCACAGCGCTTTTGCCTAGCACACGGGACAAGGTCTGGAGGTCGCTGTTGTCGGTGAAATAACCCAGGGAAACTTTCAGCCATTTGGCACCGAATGCCTGGGCGCGCTGTAACGCAGAGATCAGTTCGGGATTGGGTTTGGACTGGCCGGCCAGCCACAATTCCATCGGCGAGGAATACACGCTTTCGAGGCCTTGGGCCTGCGTGGCGTCGGCCAGTTGCGCGGGATCTTCGACGGTCAGCAGTTCTTCTCGCCATTCGATTCGTGTGGCGCCCGCGGCGGCCAACACTTCAATAAACGATCCCTGGCCGCGTTGGCGAACAAGGTCGGCGCCGTAGCTCGACAGGCTGATGGAAACGGGTGGTTTATTCATTGTTGTATACCTCTGAAACCGGTTTCATTTTTGTTCAAAAAAATATTGATGATGTTTTGTGGTGACCTTACCGGCCTCATCGCGAGCAAGCTTTGCTCCTACAGGATTTGGATCGTTCACGCTGCCGCTTCTGTAGGAGCAAGGCTTGCCCGCGATGGCGTCATGCGAGTCAACCCAAATGCCCAAGGGTCGACCCACGCACAATCAACTTCGCCGAAAAATCCAGGGTCCGCACCGCCCCGTCATCACCGCGCAAACGCTTGAGCAAACACTCGAACGCGCTGGCGCCAATCTCGGCCGTCGGTTGGGCGAGGGCGGTGATCCCGCTGCCTACCAACGGATACCAATCCAGATCATCGAGGGCGATCAGGCCGACGTCCTCGAACAGGTTGCACTTCAACTCACGCAACGAATGGGTGCTGGCCAGCGCGGCGATTCCATTGGCGCAGAACAGCGCTTTCGGGCCGGGGGCGGGTGTTTCAAGGAAGGTTTTCAGCTGTGCGGTGAGTTCGCTGCCGGTTTCGATCAGGGTGCCGCGCAGGGTCGGACGTTGCTCGATCTGCGCCTTGAAACTGCTGACCCGTTCGATCCGCGAACTGGTGCCGTCATAGGGTTCAGTGACCAGCAGCACATCGCGATAGCCGCGTTCTTGCAAGTGGGTGAGGGCCATTTCAACGGCGGCAGGATTGTCCAGCCCGACCAGATCGCTCTCGAGCTGCTCGACCTTGCGATCCACCAGCACCAGCGGCATCTCCCGGTGCAGCTCGCGCAACTCATCGCGGTGATGGCCGAGGGTGTTCACGATCAAGCCTTCGATGTTGTAGGAGCGCAGGAGGGCCAGGTGCTGGCGTTCCTGCTCGTCATCGCGATCGGTGTTGCACACCACCAGGCTGTAGCCGTGCTGACGGCAGGCGGTTTCCACCCCGTGCATCACGGCAATCGAATAAGGGTTACGGATATCGGCCACCAGCATGCCGATCAGGCGGGTTCGCCCGCGTTTCAGGCCGCGGGCCATCTGGTTCGGGCGATAACCCAGTTCGGCAATCGCCTGCTCGATGCGCAAGGCAGTGGCATCGGAGAGCAGGGCGCGGTCATCGCCGATGAAGCGCGAGACGCTGGCCTTGGAGACCTTGGCGTGTTCGGCGACGTCGAGCATGGTGACGCGGCTGCGTTGGGCGGCGGAGAAATCGTTCAAAGGGTCGACCTTTTTATTGGAATTATTAGGCTCTGGCACGCCGGACTGAAACCGGTTTCAGGAAACTCCATTAATGGTCGTCCGTCAAGCAACTCGTGCCGCGATCCAACGCGCTAAACGTTGATATTCCGACGAGTGGTAGCGATACCTGTCAAATGTGACAGTAGGCGACAATGAGATAAGCGGGTCTAATTTCTTCCAGACACACCAGATTGTTCTGAACCGGAGATTAGCGGATGGCTTCTACAACAAGTGCTGGGATTGGTCTGTTCGCCGAAGTCTTTACCGTGGAGGGAGTGGACCCAAACGACCCGACAGCGCAGTTACCGCCTGATGCATCGACCAATGGCGTGTACCTGAATATCCCCCTGTGGGAATCGCCATCCATAGAAGTTGGCAAAAGCGACTTGTTGGAAATCTGGGTGCTGGAGCCGGGTGTCGAGATTGAAACGCGTTTCTATAGCCAGTCTTTTCTTGTCCCGATAACAACGATCCCTGCGCGGTTCCATCTGCCGCCACAGTACCTGCAACGTGAAGGTGAGATCAGCTTGCGGTATCGGGTGACATCGGGAGATACCGGCAACGAGGACACAGCGTTGCCTCAACGGTTCACCTTACGGCGTCAGGTGCCGACCAATTTGGCTGAACCGGTTTTTCCCAATGCCACACTTTGGGGTTACCTCAATTGCAGATCGGTCCCGTCTATGTGGGAGGAGATTCGGGTTCGTATTCCGCCACAAGCGGGCAAGTTTGAGCGCGATGACGAGTGTTTTCTGGATTGGGAGTCTTTCAGGAGCCTGAACGGAATCGGCGCCATCCCGAATACATCCACTCGTTTCACCAAACGGTTGTCGGAGCAAGAGGCTGATAACGGTTTCACCTTTGTACTCATGCAGTACGACAAGTTAATAAGGCCCATCGAGGGTCTCGGTTCGGCATTAGTCAGCTACTCGCTTTATCGCAATAACGTTCCAGTGGGAAAGTCCGCCGTGGGCTTGGTGAAGATCGATCGTGTCATTCCAGGGGATAAAGAATTTTGTGGTCCGTGAAGTTACTGAAGGAGCAGTAATAGTTGTTAGTGTTTAGCGTTTAACAACATTTGAAACTGAAAGACGTCAATGCCGGATTTCAAGTACTGGGTCAGCCACCTGATACTCGGAGCATGCAGTTAGCAGTCGCGCGGTTCTCCATCGGGCAATTACGTGTGCGGGTCAATGATTAACTCATGATGGAGAGTACGAAAATGAATATGCAGGTTAAAACAGGCGTCGGTGTTCTGGCTTTACCACCCACCATTGTCGGCCAATTACCGGATAATCGCCTCACTTATAAGCAACTTAGGGAAGACCGAATCATCAAGGTGCAGTTAGCCGATATTGAAAATAAAGAACCAGTAGGCGGCACTAAAGTCGAACTTCATTTGTTCCCGGAAGGTGTAATCCCTGGCGTAGGCGATCCCACTTATGTGGTCGCGACCAAATTCAAAGCCGACCAGGCTGGGGGGGATTGGACATATCCGATCGAGTTCGATGTATCCGTCACGGCACTGATCGAGAGGTTCGAGATTAACGGTGAGTACACGAGATACGGCTTGGCGTTCCACATTTTCGACTTCTTTGGCAACAGCGATACCTCTAGCCCGTTTACCGAAATCCTGGTCGACTTGACCGCGCCTTACCAACGGCAACCCGGCGGGCCCAATGGTACTGGCACAAGGCCGACGCTGCTGACTCTTGGTGCTACGGTGCCTGCCATCATCGACGATGCCTGGTTGAACGACCCCGCCAACGCCGGTGGACTGAGCCTGACCATTCCCACCGCTTATCAAAAATTTGAAGCGGACAACGACAAGGTCAACTTCTATATCTCTACGCAAACAACTTTTCCATTGATGCAAGGCGAAGAAGCAGCCGTTAAAGATTTTCCCCTGCCCGTTGGTGGCGTTATTAATGTGCCGCTTGCGTTTCTGATTGCCCAGAATGAAGGCACGTACTATTACTCCTACAACCTCACGGATTTACCAGGGAATATCAGCAACAACGCTGCCATTACCACCATGTTCAGAAGGGTCAAGACACCGGCACCTGATCTCGACGTGCCAAGCATCCCGGTTACCGGAGCCACTGGCCGTACGCCGATCACCTTTTCGACGGTGGATCCCGCGCCGACCAGAGCCATCATGGAAGTGAGGTTTCCAGGTAACTCGTTACCAGGTGACCGGATCATCCCGTTCATCCGCTCCGACCAGGGGATTTTTAGCTTGCCGGAGAAATCGATTCCACCCGCAGGCACCCCAGGGCCACTGACTTTCGAGCTGGATTACGCCACTTTAGAGCAGGTTTTTGGAGATCCCAACGGCGCCGAAGAGGTGGAGTTCGATTATTGGTATGAACTGTCCCGCCCTACGATTACGCCCAATCCGGTTTCGCTATCCGTAATTGGTGTCGTCGACTTTGCTTACGCCGGGCCGGAACAACCGAACCTGCCGGAGCTGGAGAACCCTAATATTTCGCCGGTGGTGATCCAGGGCGCCGGTACACCGACACCGACCCCTAACACGCTCGGCCCAGCGCAAGCAGGCGTTGCGGCGGCCATGAACTGGCCTGTGTGGAATGACGTCGATCGCCCTGTAACAGGTCGGGAAATCGTCAAGTTCTATTACCAGGGCAAACAGGTTGGCGATCCGGTACCCGTGCGGGTGGGTGATACAACAGTTACGACCACATTGCCTTGGGACACGATTCGGGCTGAAGGGAACGGTACTGTCGCAGGCGGTAATCCCAGAGAGGCTTACGTGACCGTCGAGTACCCTGGCAGTGCCAACATAATGAAACAGATGGTTACGACAAAAGTCGACGTGACAGCGATCGTGATCAATCTGCCGGTTCCTCAAATTATTGTTTCAGCCTTCCGAACAACAACTGCATTGGTACCGGAGCGCGTCGTTACCAGTATCAACTGTCCGAGCCTCAACCACCCGGCCGTGGCGAATGGCCCCATGCCGCCTTATCAACCGCGCCAACTGCGGATCAGGATCCGGCGGGATGCCAATATCCCGACGGGTGCCACGGTGGATCTGGACTTTGAAGGCCGGACAACCAACGCGGTAGGTGCCCCTGCAATCCCCAATACGCTCATCACCGCTTCGGCGCCGATGCCAGCGACAGGGGACCTTGAGTTCAGGCTGACAAACTACACCGCGATCAGGGAGATCCAGTTGCCAAGTACGGTGCCGGGCCAACGCCCTCCTACCCGCTATGCGCGTATCGCTTATACGGTCAATGGGATTGTGTCGGAGGTCACGGTGCCTGTGGCGTTGTTGAACTCGAGCCTGGTGTATTGCGAGCAAGAGCGTCCTGAGCCAACCCCTTAATCGATACTTCAAGTAAATCTTCCTACTGATGGAGGCAGCATTAGTTGTCGTCTTCATCAGTGGAAGCGAAGTTTTTTACGTTCAGATACGGAGCCTCTCACAACAACAATGGATAAATCTCACATGCACAAGGATTTGTCCTACATATAACTGGAAAGGTAAACCGTAGTCTGGCGGCCGTTTTAGTCCGGCTCGCGCGCAGTTTGAGTCGGAGGCTCGTTCCTGACGGAATGCAATCGAGTAGGACTCAACTATGTCGTCAAAGACGCAACTTCCATTTCCCAAAACATCGATCGGCATCTGGACATTTTCGTTTATGTCCCTCGTGTTGAATTCTTCACTGATCCAGGCTGCCACTGTCCCGGCTGGCACCACTCAGTCCATCGATTCCACTACCCCTCTTGAGAACTGGCAACTTGAAGCCAACGCCGTACTCACTGGCTCAGGTGCCGCAACGCTCGGTATCACCAGTTCCGCGGGCGGGGTGATTGATCTGACCAACTCGACAGTCACCTCCGCGGGAGAGGGAGGTTTTGCACAAGGTATTTTCCTGACTAACGCCAGCGCTATGCTGAGCCATTCAACGGTCACCAGTGTTTCAGGGATTGGTATATCGGCCGTACGAAACGTCTCTAGCATTGGCGGCTCACAAGTGACCCTGCGTAACAACAGTGTTGTTCGAGGTTTGCAAGGCGGGATTGCAGGCAACCGTTTCAGTGAAATCAACGTCCAGAACTCGACTGTCGAAGGCACCGGCGCCAACAGTTTCGGGATTCGTCTGCTTGAGGGTTCATTGTCTGCCAGCGGTAGCACGATTACCGGTGGTCTCAACGGCTTGATCGTGGGTACTGACACACAGGCATCAGCGATCATTCCAACGACGATCGTACTGGACAGTACTCGGGTGGAAGGCCAGAGCGGTTCGGCCATTGTGGTCGGCTTCAATGCGCCGAACTTCCCCACCGTGGCCAACATCCAGGTACGCAATGGCTCGAGCCTGATCGCCGGTAACGGCACGCTGCTTGAAGTCGGCCCTGGCGCCTCGGCCGGTTTCCTCGTGGATAACAGTCACTTGACGGGTAATGTCGTGGTTGCAGCAGGCAGTTCAGCCAATGT
Organism: Pseudomonas sp. Irchel s3h14; assembly: GCF_900187425.1. Lineage (GTDB taxonomy): Bacteria > Pseudomonadota > Gammaproteobacteria > Pseudomonadales > Pseudomonadaceae > Aquipseudomonas. Next base: position 181,650 of record NZ_FYDJ01000010.1, on the reverse strand, counting down.
CACTTTGCAAAACAACGCGTCGTTGACCGGCGATTTACAGAACGTTACCTCTGCAACGCTCAACAATCAGGCGCGGATGACCGGCAACGTGTTGGGTGCCTCCAACGTGGTGATCGACAACGGGTCTGCGTTTACCGGTAATTTGCAAGAGGTCGCCAATGCAACGATCAACAACCAGAGCGTGATGACCGGGAATGTTACTGCCGCCGCTGGCAGTGTTGCCGGCCTGACCGTGGACAATGGTGCCAGCCTGACCGGTCAGGTGAGCAATGTAACCAATTTCTCCATTAACAATAATGCCCTGTGGCAAATGACCGACAGCCAGTCGGTGAACAACCTCACGCTCAACAATGGCGGCAGAGTGCGCCTGGGGGGGAATCAGGACTACTTCCAACTGAACGTGGCCAATCTGGCGGGCCGCGGTTTGTTTGAGATGGGCGCCGATTTCAACAAAGGTATCAGCGACCTGTTGAACGTGACCGGCAGCGCTGCCGGCAATCATCAGTTACTGGTGACTGGCACAGGTCTTGATCCGGTCAATGATTCGTCGATCAAGGTGGTGCAGAGCGTCGCAGGAAGCGCTCAGTACGGCCTCGTCAACGAACGGGTCGATGTCGGGGCGTTTACTTACCGCTTGGTCAAGGAGGGTGATGACTGGTACCTGCAACCCGATAAAGAAGTCGTCAGCACGACGACCCGTGCGGTCATGGCGATTTCCGCCGTAGCGCCGACGGTGATCTATGGCGAGACCGTTTTATTGAACAACCGGATGGGGGATCTTCGCGTCAACGGTGGGCAAACAGGGGGATGGGTCCGCTCTTTCGGTAGTCGATACAGCATCAGCAACAATGCCTACGGGAATGGTTACAGCCAGGACCAGTACGGGTTCTCCATGGGGGTCGACACCCCGGTACAGATTGCAGGCGAGCGAGTATTGATGGGTGTTTTTGCCGGCTACAGTAAGTCGAACCTCGACTTGAGTCGCGGCAGCTCAGGCGAAATCGATAGTACGTCCATCGGCCTCTACGGTACCTGGCTCGGCGATAGCGGCTACTACCTGGATACCGTGGCCAAACTCAATCATTTCCGCAACGATGCCAAGGTGACAATGAGCGACGGCAGGCAAACCGAGGGTCATTACAACAACCTGGGCGCGAGTGCATCGGTCGAGTTTGGTAAACACATCGACATCAAGGACGGGTATTACGCAGAAGTGTTTACCCAGTGGCAAGCAGCCTCCGTGCAAGGCAAGGACTTCAGTCTGGATAATGGTTTGAAGGCTGACGCCGACACAACGCGCTCCATGCTTGGCAAGGCAGGCGTAACCCTGGGACGGGGTATGACACTGTCCAACGGTAGCGTACTGCAACCGCACATTCGGGCGGCTTTCGTTCATGAGTTTGTGAAAAATAATGAAGTACGGGTCAACGATAACAAGTTCAACAATGACCTGTCGGGCAGCCGATTTGAAGTCGGCGCAGGGGGATCGTGGACACTGAACGATCGCTGGCAGCTCCATGCTGAACTGGATACCAGTAAAGGCGATAGTGTCACTAAGGATTTTGGCGTGAACATGGGGGCTCATTACGCGTTCTGAGTGTTAAATAAAAAGGGAAGCTTCGGCTTCCCTTTTTGTTGATGCCAAACTCGACTATCCCGCTTTCAGTACCTGAAAGTTGCCCTTGAGAAGAAAGGTCTTTCCGTCAGTGCCTGGCAGTTCGAGGTCGACTTTGAAGGAGCCCTTGACACTTTCTCCTACGGCTGGCTCCAACACGATGTTGCCCGAAATACCTTCATAAACAGTGTTGTCTGCGTCTTTGAAGCTGAAGCTCACATCGTCACGACTTTTCAATGCGTAGTCACCCACTTCGAAAGTTTCGGGAATGGAGATATACAGCTCTCGAGCAGGAAAGCTTTTCGCTTTTGTTTTTGAGGCAGGCCGGTCAATAGCAGTAATCAACACTGCTTCAGTTTTGTTGGCGCCCGCTTTGACCCTATCGATCAGTCGGGATGTGGCAATAAACTCTGGAAATTCTTTGTCAGTTGCGAAAGCAGAGGCGTTGACGTAGTTGCCGGCTGCAAAGCTGGTGCGTTTGATCACAGCGTTCATGGATTCGGTCTCCGTTACGTTAAGTAAGGTATCCAAAGGCCATGCTCGGCCCTAATCCTGGATGAACTATAAAAGCCTGTTATTGAACAGGTTGTAAACTGTCATTGTTGACAGTTTACAAGGGCTGGCATTCGTGAAATGAATGACGAAACCATCGTGCAGATGTCTGCTGACAGGCACTTATAGTGTGCTCGCTGCTATACCGTGACAGGCAACCAGACAGCACATAGCAACAGCACGCTCATGCCTCTATTGAAATACGTTTGCGCCGCGGGTGATCGCAGCAATTTACCAGACCTCGCACCCAATACCGCCCAGGCCCCCACACACGGCAGCGACACCAAAAAGAACACCAGTGACAATTGCATTACCTGTAGGGTTTTTTCTGCACCGTTCCCGGAAAAAACACCCACCACGGCCAACGCCATCATCCAGGTCTTGGGGTTTATCCACTGGAGCCCGGCCGCTCCCCATAATCCGAGTCGAGGCGTGCTGGGCGGAGACTGTGGATCGATCAGGTCTGGCGGCAAGCGGAAAATTTGCCACGCCAGGTAACTGAGCCAGACAGTGCCTGACCATTGCATGGATGTTTCTACAATGGGATGGGCTTTCAAGGCTTGCCCCAAACCGCTGCCTGCCAGCATTACAACCAGCGCCGCACTGGCGCAGGCGCCAAAAATGATCGGCAATGCGGCTTTGAAACCGTACCTCGCGCTGTTGCTCAGGACCAGAATGTTTGTTGGCCCCGGCGTGATGGAAGCGACGAAAGCGAACAGCAAAAATGGCAGCAGCGTGGGAAAGGTGGACAACATGGCAGCGGACTCCGTGAATGATCTCAGGAGCCGATCCTCACAAAGTCCGGGTCATGCGTCTGGAAGATTTGAGCAGCGCTTGCGATACAGCGCCGGCGTCAAGCCATAAGCGCGGACGAACCAGCGGCCCAGGTGACTCTGATCGGCAAACCCCAGTTCCATCGCCACCGTCGCCGGCTGCTCGCCACGGGCCAGCATTCGCCGGGCGGTCGCCAGGCGCAATTGCACGAGGTAGGCGTGGGGTGCCATGCCATAAGCGGCCTTGAAGGCGCGGGTCAGGCGGAAGCGATCAACGCCGGTGACGGCGGCCAGTTGGTCGAGGCCGATGTCGTATTGAGCGTTGGCATGCAGATACTCCCGAGCCTTCTGCGCCACCAACGGCAGGCGCGGGTCTTCGCCATAGCGGGCGCGCCAGTGCAGGTGACTGGTCAGGCGTTCGAGCAAACCGTCGAGGGCGGTCTGGCGGACGATTTTTAGCTCACCGTGATGCAGGGTTTGAAACGCCAGGCTGGTGGCGTGGGCGAGTCGCGAGTCGCTGGCCAGGGTGTTGGCGAAACTCAATTGACTGTTGTCGGGGGCATTTTCGAAGACTGTACTGAGTTCACGTTTCAGCCACTGCGGGTCGAGGTACAGCATGCGGTAGGTGAAACCGTCTTCGGTTGGCGCGTCGCCGTCGTGGATGTCACCCGGCTCGAGCAGAAACACCTTTCCCGGCGTGCTTTGATGCTTTGCCCGCCGACAGTGAAACTGCTGAACCCCTTGTTCGGTGACGCCCACCAGATAGCTGTCATGCCAGTGCGGGTCGTAGGCATGGCCTTCGAAATGCGCGCGCAGGGTCTCGATGCCAGTGTCGGCGTCCTGGGCCAGGTCGATCCAGTTGTGAGTCGTCATGCTGCACCTGTGAGACGGATGGCCGACTTATTTAACGCCTGCGCCGAGGGTGATGACTAGAACGTTTGTGCAGGGATCAGTTGAACAGTCCCGCCGCGATGTTGATCGAGAACCCGAGAATGGCCGTGTTGAACAGAAAGCCGATCAGCGACTGCGCCAGCACAATCTTGCGCAAATCCCGAGTCGCCACGCCAACATCGGACGTCTGCACCGCCGCGCTGATGGTGAAAGAGAAATACAGGAAGTCCCAGTAATTGGGCGTTGTCAGACCTTCAGCAAAACGTAGTGCCGGGTCTTTGCCGCCCCAGGTGTAGAACAGACGGGCGTAGTGCACGCTGAAAATCACCCCGATCAGCAGCCAGGAACCGATCACCGTCAACGCGGTAAAACCGTAATGCAGCAGCTTGCGAGTGGTTTCCAGGTCTCTGCTGCCGGCCAGTTCAAAGGCGATGGTCGCCAGGCTCGCTATCGCAGCGATGCATACAACAAACAGCACCAGCCCGGCGTTTTCGTCTTCGACCTCGGCAATGCGTTTCACATCCGGCGCTTTGGCGCGCGCGGTGAGCCAGAACATCAGGACCAGGTAAGTCCAGACCCCGGCGTTCCAGCCGAAGAGGATTTTGCTGATGATCGAGTCGGCCGGCGCCAGAATGCCCACTGCGACGCCGAGGGTGGCAGCGGCGGACAGGCGAGGGTGGGTGCGGGCGAGGAAGGACATGTGAACTCGATGCGCCAGGGCTTTGCAAACACCTTAGCCCAGCGTATCCAGTTGTGACCACAAGTCTGAAACCGAACATGATCGTTCCCACGCTCTGCGTGGGAATGCAGCCCGTGACGCTCTGCGTCACTTGCCGCGAGGGGACGCAGAGCGTCCCTTGAGGCATTCCCACGCAGAGCGTGGGAACGATCTTCATCGGTGGCGTTTCTTTACCAGTTTCATCACCACCACAAAAAACACCGGCACAAACACCACCGCCAGCGTCGCCGTGATCATCCCGCCAATCACCCCGGTGCCGATGGCTTGCTGGCTCGCCGAACTGGCCCCGGTGGCAATCGCCAATGGCACCACGCCGAGGATGAATGCCATCGATGTCATCACAATCGGCCGCAGGCGCAGGCGCGCGGCTTGCAGGGTGGCGTCGATCAGGTCGTGGCCTTCGTCGTACAGGCTCTTGGCGAACTCGATGATCAGGATCGCGTTCTTCGCCGACAGCCCGATGATAGTGATCAGCCCGACCTTGAAAAACACGTCGTTGGGCATCCCGCGCAAGGTCACGGCCAGTACCGCGCCGAGCACGCCGAGCGGCACCACCAGCAGCACCGAGGTCGGAATCGACCAGCTCTCATACAACGCCGCCAGACACAGGAACACGATCAGCAACGACAAACCGAGCAGGATCGGCGCCTGACTGCCGGACAAGCGTTCCTGCAACGACAACCCGGTCCATTCCTGCCCCAATCCCGCCGGGCCAAGTGCAACCAGTCGTTCGATTTCCGCCATGGCTTCGCCGGTGCTGTGACCGGGCGACGGTTCGCCGGAAATGCTGATCGCCGGGTAGCCGTTGTAGCGCGTCAATTGCGCCGGGCCCTGAGTCCATTTGGCCTGGACGAAGGCCGACAACGGCACCATTTTCCCGGCGCTGTTGCGCACGTGAATCTTCAGCAGATCGGCAACCTGACTGCGCTGATCGCCTTCAGCCTGCACCACCACACGCTGCATCCGTCCCTGATTGGGGAAGTCGTTGATGTAAGCCGAACCGACGGCGGTGGACAGTACGTTGCCAATGTCGGCAAAGGACACGCCCAGCGCGTTCGCCTGTTTGCGGTCGACTACCAGTTGCACCTGCGGCGCTTCGGCCAGGGCGCTTTCGCGCACATTCATCAGGATCGGGCTCTTCTCGGCGGCAGCGAGCAACTCGCTGCGCGCCTGCATCAGCGTGGCATGGCCAAGACCGCCACGGTCCTGCAAGCGGAACTCGAAACCGCTGGAAGTGCCGAGGCCATCCACCGGCGGCGGCAGTACCGCAAACGCTACGGCGTCCTTGATCTGGCTCAACGCGATGTTGGCGCGATCGGCAATGGAGCTGGCCGAGTCGTCGCTACCCCGGTCAGACCAGTCCTTGAGTGTGGTAAACGCCAACGCGGCGTTCTGCCCGCTGCCGGAGAAGCTGAAACCGAGAATCACCGTGCTGTCGCCGACGCCGGGTTCAGTGGTGTTGTGGGCTTCGATCTGCTCGACCACCTGCACAGTTCGGTTCTTGCTCGCACCCGGTGGCAGTTGAATGTCGGTGATGGTGTAACCCTGATCTTCCACCGGCAGGAACGAGGAGGGCAGTCGACTGAAGCACACGCCCAATCCGATCAGCAGCACGCCGTAGATCAGCAGGTAACGGCCAGTGCGTTTCAGCGCATAGGCGACCCAGCCCTGATAACTATCGGTCAGTTGCTCGAAACGCCGATTGAACCAGCCAAAGAACCCGCGCTTCTCGTGATGTTCGCCCTTGGCAATCGGCTTGAGCAGCGTCGCGCACAACGCCGGGGTCAAGGTCAGGGCAAGGAACGCCGAGAACAGAATCGAAGTCGCCATCGACAAAGAGAACTGCCGGTAAATCACTCCGACCGACCCCTGCATGAACGCCATCGGAATGAACACCGCGACCAGCACCAGCGTGATGCCGATGATTGCGCCAGTGATCTGCTTCATTGCCTTGCGCGTTGCTTCTTTGGGCGATAGGCCTTCGGTGGCCATGATCCGTTCCACGTTCTCCACCACCACAATCGCGTCATCCACCAGGATGCCGATCGCCAGCACCATGCCGAACATGGTCAGCACGTTGATCGAAAACCCGAGCGCCAACATGGTCGCAAAGGTGCCCATCAGCGCCACCGGCACCACCAGGGTCGGAATCAGCGTGTAGCGGATGTTTTGCAGGAACAGGAACATCACCGCGAACACCAGCAACATCGCCTCGCCAAGGGTGTAAACCACCTTGGTGATCGAGACTTTGACGAAGGGTGAGGTGTCATACGGGATCTTGTATTCCACGCCAGCCGGGAAGTAGCGCGCCAGTTCATCCATCTTCGCCCGCACCAACGTGGCAGTGCTCAGGGCATTAGCGCCCGGCGCCAGTTGCACGCTGACGGCGGTCGACGGTTTGCCGTTGAGGCGCGTGGAGAACTGATATTCCTGACTGCCGATCTCAACGCGTGCCACATCTTTGATGCGCACAGTTGAGCCGTCGGGATTGGCTTTCAACACGATGTCAGCGAATTCTTCCGGTGTCGACAACTGGCCTTTGACCAGAATGGTCGCGGTGATTTCCTGAGTAGTGCGGGTCGGCAAATCGCCAATGCTGCCGGCCGACACTTGCGCGTTCTGCGCGACGATGGCGGCGTTGACGTCAGCCGGGGTCAGGTTGAAACCGATCAGCTTTTGCGGATCGATCCAGATCCGCATGGCCCGTTCGGCGCCGTACAACTGAGCCTTGCCGACGCCGTCCAGACGCTTGATCTCGTTCATCACGTTGCGCGCCAGGTAATCGCTGAGCGCCACGTCGTCGAGCTTGCCGTCGCTGGAGGTGAGGGTGATCAGCAGCAGGAAGCCGGCGGAGACTTTCTCCACCTGCAAACCCTGCTGCGTCACCGCTTGAGGCAGGCGCGACTCGACCACTTTCAGGCGGTTTTGCACATCCACCTGAGCCATTTCCGGGTCAGTGCCCGGCTGGAACGTTGCGGTGATGGTGGCGCTGCCGAGGCTGCTCTGGGATTCGAAATACAGCAGGTGGTCTGCGCCGTTGAGTTCTTCCTCGATCAGGCTGACCACGCTTTCGTCCACGGTCTGTGCCGAAGCACCGGGGTACACGGCGTAGATTTCGACTTTCGGCGGCGCGACGTTGGGGTACTGCGCCACCGGCAACTGTGGAATGGCCAGGGCGCCGGCCAACAGGATGAACAGGGCAACCACCCAGGCGAACACCGGGCGATCGATAAAGAACTGCGGCATAAAAAAGCGTCCTGCTTACTGACCAGAAACCTGGGCAAGTGGAAGAGGGGTGTCGTCAATCTGCACTTTTTCGCCGGGACGGGCGTGTTGCAGGCCTTCGGTGACGATGCGGTCACCGGGCTTGAGGCCGCTGGTGACGATCCAGCGATCGTTCTGTACGGCGCCCAGTTCGACCGGTTGCTGGCCAACCCGCTGTTCAGCGTCGAGCACCAGCACTTGGGCGATGCCGGCGCTGTCACGCTGGATGGCTCGTTGCGGCACGCTGATGCCTTGCTGAATGACCGCTTGCTCCAGACGCACGCGCACGAAGCTGCCCGGCAGCAAGTCGAGGTCCGGGTTGGGGAATTCGCTGCGCAGAATGATCTGACCGGTGCCGGGGTCGACGGTGATGTCGGCGAACAGCAACTTGCCGGGCAACGGATAGAGACTGCCATCGTCCTGGATCAGTGTGGCTTTGGCCTGGTCCTGACCGACCTGCTGCAACTGGCCGGAACGGAACGCCCGGCGCAGGTCGTTGAGTTCGCGGGTCGATTGGGTGAGGTCGGCATGGATCGGGTTCAGTTGCTGAATCAACGCCAGCGGCGTGGTTTCGTTCTGCCCGACCAGTGCGCCTTCAGTCACCAGCGCGCGGCCGATGCGCCCGGAAATCGGCGCCGTGACCGTGGCGTAACCCAGGTTGAGTTTCGCCCGCTCCACGGCGGCTTTGTTCGCGGCGACGTCGGCAGCCGTTTGCCGGGCACTGGCCCGGGCGTTGTCATAATCCTGGCCGCTGATGGCATTGCCTTCGATTAACTGCGCGTAGCGCTGCTCTTGCAGGCGCGCCTGGAACGCATTGGCTTCAGCCTTGCGCAGCGCCGCTTCGGCACTGTCCAGGTCAGCCTTGAACGGCGCCGGGTCGATACGAAACAACACTTCACCTTTTTTCACATCGCTGCCTTCGCGGAACGCCCGTTGCAACACCACCCCGGCAACCCGGGCGCGGACTTCGGCAATCCTTGGCGCAGCAATCCGCCCGCTCAGTTCACTGGTGATCGACAGGGGGCTGGCTTGGATGGTTTCGATGCGAACCGTGGCCAGAGGCGCCTGTTCTTCGGCCGTCGAGGCCTTCTCACAAGCGCTCAGCGTCACCGCCAGTGCAATCAGGCTGAGCCTGGCAAGCAGATTCTTTGACATGTAATACCCCAATAATGACCCCCCGCATCCTACGGGGAGGCGGCGAGGGTAGCGGTGAAGCTTTGTAGGCGCTGTGTGAAATTGTGTAAGGGTTTTACTCAGGCACGGGCGAGGGCGTATATCCTTCGCAACTTGATTACGTTTGCGCCTGCCAGGCCGCCTTCGCGAGCAAGCCCGCTCCCACATTTGAAATGCATTCCCCTGTGGGAGCGGGCTTGCTCGCGAAGAGGCCGGATCAGGCACCACAGCACTTTCTGGAAACACCCATGCCCAACATCCTCCTGGTCGAAGACGACACCGCGCTCTCGGAACTGATTGCCAGTTACCTGGAACGCAACGGCTATAGCGTCAGCGTGATCAGCCGTGGTGACCATGTTCGCGAACGTGCGCGGGTCAATCCGCCGGACCTGGTGATCCTCGACCTGATGCTGCCGGGGCTCGACGGCCTGCAAGTCTGCCGCTTGCTGCGCGCCGATTCGGCGACGTTGCCGATCCTGATGCTCACCGCCCGCGACGACAGTCACGATCAGGTGCTGGGCCTGGAAATGGGCGCCGACGACTACGTCACCAAACCCTGTGAACCGCGGGTGTTGCTGGCCCGGGTGCGGACGTTGCTGCGGCGCAGCAGCCTCACCGAACCGCAGACGGCCAACGACCGCATTCTGATGGGTAATCTGTGCATCGACCTGTCCGAGCGCACCGTGACCTGGCGCGAGCAATTGGTCGAACTGTCCAGTGGTGAATACAACCTGCTGGTGGTACTCGCTCGGCATGCCGGCGAAGTGCTCAGTCGCGACCAGATTCTGCAACGCCTGCGCGGCATCGAGTTCAACGGCACCGACCGCTCGGTGGACGTGGCGATCTCCAAGCTGCGGCGCAAGTTCGACGACCACGCCGGCGAGGCGCGCAAGATCAAGACCGTGTGGGGCAAGGGTTACCTGTTCAGCCGTTCCGAGTGGGAATGCTGAGTCGATGTTCAGAATCCTGTTTCGCCTGTACCTGGTGACTATCGTTTCGTACAGCGCGGCGATCTATCTGGTGCCTGACGTGGTGATCAAGGTCTTCCAGGAGCGCTTTGTCACCTACAACCTCGATTATTCGCGCGGGTTGCAAACCCTCATCGTCAAACAGTTTCACGCCGTGCCCCCGGAACAGTGGCCGGCCTTGGCCGCGGAGATGGACAAGGAATTCCAGCCGCTGCACATCGTCCTGACCGGTAACGACGATGCCGATTTCACCCCTGATGAGCGCAAACGTCTGCAGCGTGGCGAGAACGTCGTGCGCATTGGCGACTGGGGCTGGCGCACCCTGGCGGTGGCGCCGCTGAACGAGCGGACGGTGGTGGAGATGGTCGTACCGCCGGACCCGATGGACGTCAGCCTGTTGTACTGGAGCATCAACGTGCTGATCGGCGCGACCATGCTCGCCTGCCTGTTGCTGTGGCTGCGCCCGCACTGGCGCGACCTGGAACGCCTCAAAGGTACGGCTGAACGTTTCGGCAAGGGCCACTTGAGCGAGCGCACACAGATTTCCAAAAGCTCCAACATCGGTAGCCTGGCCAACGTCTTTGACACCATGGCTGGCGATATCGAGAACCTGCTCAACCAGCAGCGCGACCTGCTCAATGCCGTCTCTCACGAATTGCGCACGCCCCTGACACGACTGGATTTCGGTCTGGCGCTGGCACTGTCCGACGATTTGCCAGCCGCCAGCCGCGAGCGTCTGCAAGGTCTGGTCGCACACATTCGCGAGCTCGACGAGTTGGTACTGGAACTGTTGTCCTACAGCCGCCTGCAAAACCCGGCGCGGTTGCCGGAGCGGGTCGAGGTGTCGCTGGATGAATTTATCGACAGCATCCTTGGCAGCGTCGACGAAGAACTGGAATCCCCGGACATCGTTATCGATGTGCTGCTGCACGGACAACTTGAACGCTTCGCGCTCGACCCAAGGCTGACTGCCCGCGCTATTCAGAACCTGCTGCGCAATGCGATGCGCTACTGCGAAAAACGCATTCAGATTGGTGTGCGGGTGTGTGCCAAGGGGGCTGAAATCTGGGTGGACGACGATGGGATCGGTATTCCAGATGAGGAGCGTGAGCGGATATTTGAACCTTTCTATCGACTGGATCGCAGTCGGGACCGGGCCACGGGAGGCTTCGGTCTGGGGTTGGCCATCAGCCGTCGGGCGCTGGAGGCTCAGGGCGGTACGCTCACCGTTGAAGCGTCGCCGTTGGGTGGGGCACGGTTCCGGTTGTGGTTGCCCACCTCAACCTGACGCACTCTGTGTAGCAGCTGTCGAGCCTGCGAGGCTGCGTTCGAGCCGGGGTCGCGCTCGACCGCAGCACTCGTAAAACCAGAAAACCGGTTTTTTCAGGGAAACAGCGTCCACCGGACTTGCGAGGACTGCGGTCGAGCGCGACCCCGGCTCGAACGCAGCCTCGCAGGCTCGGCAGCTGCTACAGAGACTTAACCCGGCACTTCCTCCGCTGAAATCAACCCAACCCCAGCCACCTGCATCCGCTCGATCGCCGCGGCCAGTGATCCGTCCAGATCAATCGCCCGACACGCATCCATCACCACAAACGCGTTAAACCCTGCCGCCCGCGCATCCAGTGCAGAGAACATCACACAGAAATCGAGTGCCAGCCCAACCAGATAAACCGTGCCGATACCGCGTTCTTTCAAGTACCCGGCCAAACCTGTTGTGGTTCTTCGATCCGCCTCCAGAAACGCCGAGTAACTATCGATGTCCGGGTTGCAGCCCTTGCGGATGATCAGTTGGGCGTGGGGCAGGTCCAGATCCTTGTGCAACTCGGCACCGGGCGTGGCCCGCACGCAATGGTCCGGCCAGAGCGTCTGCTCGCCATAAGGCAGTTGAATCACGTCGTAAGGCGCGCGGCCGGGGTGGCTGGAGGCGAAGGAAGCGTGTCCGGCCGGGTGCCAGTCCTGGGCGATGATGACTTGGGTGAACCGGGCGCCGAGGCGACTGATCAGCGGGACGATCAGGTCACCTTCGGGTACCGGCAACTGGCCGCCGGGGATGAAGTCGTTCTGTACGTCGATGACCAGCAAGGCTGTGCGTGAAGAAATAGGCATGGGTGGGTTTTCCTCCTTGGAAATGAGACACCCAGCATAGTGACAAAACGGATCACGCGCTAAGCCGGCCTCTCAACAATTTCGCCATGTCCTCCAGATCCGCCACCGGGTTATGCCCGATCAGCATCCAGGCATGTTGCATGTCAGCCCAATAGACAATGTTCATCCCGTGCCGGCGCTCCTGGGCGAAATGCCGGCTGCCGCTGTTGGAGCGGGTGACGCACAGCGCTAGGGGACCGTGCGCCGGGTCCAGGTAGGTGATTTGGGCAATGGCGACGCCGTCGTACTCGAGGATTTGCGCGCGCTTGAACTCGGAGCGTGGCAGGGCCAATTGTGCCGGCACAAGATTCAGGCCCAGACGCGCATCAATGGTCCGTAGTTGCGCTCGCTGAGCGGCTTCGTCAGTGGGCAAGTGGTCCAGGGTTTGCGGCACGTAAAGCGACATGTACTCGGCCACCAGCCCGCGCCAGTTATTCTTTTGCTGGCTCAACTGCCAGCCGAGGAACAGCCGATCCGCCACCACGCCACTCACCACCAGCCCGGCGGCCGCCGCGAGAAACCAGCGTCGATTCATGGTCGGGCGTTCAGGTGAAGGCAGGGTGTCGAGCATCGATTGCAAGCGGTCCACGGGCGCCTGGCGGCCCAACTCGTCGTAGGCCTCCTTGAACGGCAGGCTGCTGCGGGCCAGCCATTGCAGGCGCAGGTTGAGCGTTGGGTCTTCAAGGATGGCCGCGTCGATGCGGGTGCGCTGTTCGCTGTCGAGCTGGTTGTCGAGGTAGGCCACCAGTTGCTCATCCGTGGGTACCGTCGGGCGTGCGTGATCGTTCATCGACGTTCTCCAGTGGAAGGGTTCGGCACGGCGTGCAAGGGCGGGTACTCGGCCAGTTTCGCGCGTGCAGCGGCCAGGCGACTCATGACGGTGCCGATGGGCACGTCCAGCACCTCGGCCACTTCGCGGTAGGACAAACCTTCGACATAGGCGAGAAACATCGTTTCCCGCTGGGTTTCGGGCAAGGCATCCACACGCCTGATCACCTGAGCCGCGAGGACATGGGTTTGTGCCGCGTATTCACCGTCGAACGACAAAGCGTTGTCGGCATCCACCAGCCCCTGTCCATGACGCACTCTTCGGGAGCGAACTTCGTTGAGCCAGATCGAGTGCAGAATGCTCAGCAACCAGCGGTCCATGCGGCTGCCCGGGACAAACTGCCCGGCACGCTCGAGTGCCCGCACGCAGGTGGCCTGCACGAGGTCTTCGGCGACATGCCGTTGCCGGGACAACAGCAGGCCGTAGCGCCATAAACGCGCCAGGTGCTGGCCCAGTTCTGCCCGTATTGCCTGATCGCTGGCGATGGCGACCTCCGTCTGCTCGGTGTGTCAGGTTTTCGATGAGTCGTTGATGGCTTCGGCCAGGTCCTGGTATTCCTCGCAGGTGGTGCTGCCGCAGATGGTTTTGATCTGCTGCAACTGTTCCTGAGCGAGGTCCAGCTGACCTTTGACCACATACGCTTCGCCGAGGTATTCGCGAACTTGCGCGTAGTGCGGGTCAAGTTTGACCGATTGCAGGTAATAACCGATGCCTTCGTCGGTGCGCCCCAGTTTACGCGTGGCGTAGCCGCGATAGTTCAAGGCCTTGGCGGTGTTTGGCTGTTTGAGGGTGTCGAGCAGGGCCAGGGCTTCTTCGTAGCGACCGTCCTTGGCCAGCCGATAAGCGTAATCGGTGCGGTCGGCGTCCGGTACCAGGCTGCTGGTTTGCTTGAGGCATCGCTGCTGCTTGCTGTCCCAGACCTGGCCTTTTGGGCAGTTGGGTTTGGCCGGTTCTTCGTCATCGCCGTTGGCGAATGCAAGCGAGCTGGAAAACGCGACGGCGAGCAACAGCGGGGCGGTGAAAACAGCAAAACGGATAGTCATGGGCAATTCTCATGGTCGGTGAGAGATGAACACCACAGGGTGAACAATTATTCATTTCTTTCTGGCGGTCTGTGCAAGGAAAGCTCAAATCGAGGCGCAATGCTCGACAGCATTCGTTGTCGATCTGGAGTACTGCAAGCTGGGGCTGGTGTGGAATCAGCGTGATTCCCGGGTGATCTGGGTGCCGAAACTGGATGCGATCGTCAATGCGCTGGAGGGCGATACGCCGCGCTATTACACCGGGGCCTGGCGACAGGCGTTTCCGCATGTGGCGTTCGGACCGCTGGCAGAACAGCGTTTCAGCCATGGGCATACAGGCTTGCCTGAGGACGTGATTTTCAACCGCGTGCGCTCCACCAGTTTTGTTGCGGCATTGCCGGCGGTGGAGCGGGCGAGGGTTGATGAGCAGTTGAGAGCGCTGATTGCCGCCGAGCCCGAACTCCGAGGAAAAGACGTGGTGACGGTGCCCTATGAGACGGCGGCGTTTGTGGCGGTGAAGGGCGGTTAGATCGGTGGTGAGGCCATTCGCGAGCAAGCCCGCTCCCACATTGATTTTGTGAACGACACAGATCAAATGTGGGAGCGGGCTTGCTCCGGGCGGCGTTCCGACGAAGAACGATGACTCGGTATCAACTCAGTACGCGAATCGGTTCTCCCGCAGACCAGGCCTGAATGTCCTCAATCATCTGCGAGAAAAACTGGTGGTAGTTCTGCTGGCTGACATACCCGACATGGGGCGTGGCCAGCACATTGTCCAGGGTTCTGAACGGATGATGAGCGGGCAAGGGTTCCTGCTCGAAGACGTCCAGTGCAGCACCGGCCAGTCGCCGTTTCTGCAACGCCTTGATCAACGCGGCCTCATCGACAATCGGACCACGGGCAGTGTTGACCAGCAGCGCCGTCGGCTTCATCCAGTCCAGTGCCTGGGCGTCCACCAAGCCACGGCTACGATCGCTGAGCACCAGATGGACCGACAGCACATCGGCCTGTTCGAACAGTTCCTGCTTGCTGACGTAGGTCACGCCGACTTCGGCTGCGCGTTCAGCGGTCAGGTTCTCGCTCCAGGCAATCACCCGCATGCCGAACACCTGACCGAACTGGGCAACGCGAGTGCCAATGCTGCCCAGACCGAGGATCGCCAGGGTCTTGCCGTGCAGGTCGCCACCCAGGCTTTGCTGCCATAAACCGGCGCGAAGGGCGTTGGCTTCGACCACCAGGTTGCGGGTCGCCGCCATGATCAGCGCCCAGGTCAGTTCCGGCGCGGCGTGCTTGTAACTGTCGGTGCCACAGACCTGAATACCCAGCGCGGCGGCGGCTTTCAGGTCCAGGGCGGCGTTACGCATGCTGCCGGTGACCAGCAGCTTGAGTTTCGGCAAGCGCCGCAGCAGGTCCTCATCGAACCGGGTGCGCTCGCGCATCACGCAGATCACCTCGAACTCGCCCAACCGTGCCGTCAGGGTGTCGTTGTCGGCAGGGTAGTCATGGAGGAAGCTTACTTCACCGATGTCGTCCAGCACCGACCAGTCCACCACGTCACGGGCCACGTCCTGCCAGTCATCAATCACCGCAATCTGCACAGCCATCAGCCTTACCTCATCAATGAACGGGGTTGGTATTTTTCAGCCAGGCGAGCAGCGCCTGGTGAAATTGCGCCGGTTCTTCCATTTGCGGCGCGTGGCCCATGCCGTGGAATTCAACCAGCGTCGATTGGGGAATCAGTTTCGCCACCTGCTTGCCGAGCACGTCGTAGTGACCGATTTTCGCCTTGACCTCGGGCGGTGCGATGTCGCTGCCGATGGCCGTGGTGTCGGATGTACCGATCAGCAGCAGGGTCGGCACCTTCTGGTCCTTGAACTCGTAGTACACCGGTTGGGTGAAGATCATGTCGTAGATCAGCGCCGAATTCCACGCCACCTGCGTATGCCCCGGTCCTTTGTTCAGCCCGGCGAGCATGTCTACCCAACGATCGAATTCCGGCTTCCAGCGGCCGCCGTAATAGGTGTTGCGTTCATAGGTGCGGATACCGTCGGCCGTGAGTTTGAGCTCGCGTTCGTACCATTGATCAACCGTGCGATAGGGAACGCCGAGGGCTTTCCAGTCTTCCAGGCCGATGGGGTTGACCAGTGCCAGTTGTTCGACTTGATCGGGGTATTGCAGCGCATAGCGAGTGGCGAGCATGCCACCGGTGGAATGCCCGAGAACACTGGCCTTTTGAATGCCGAGGGCCTTGAGCAATTGCTGGGTGTTGGTCGCCAGTTGCTGGAAGCTGTACTGATAATGGTCGGGTTTGCTGGAGGTGCAGAAACCGATCTGGTCCGGGGCGATGACCCGGTAACCGGCCTCACTCAGGGCCTTGATCGAGCTGTCCCAGGTGGCACCGCAGAAGTTCTTGCCGTGCATCAGCACCACGCTGCGTCCATTGGCCTTGCCGTGGGCGGCGATATCCATGTAACCCATTTGCAGGGATTTGCCCTGGGACTCAAAGGCGAAATGCTTGACCGTGTAGGGGTACTCGAAACCTTGCAGCTCCGGGCCATATTCCGGACCTTCGGCGTGGGCGATGACAGGCAATGCAGCGGTCAGCAGCAGGCCGGGCAGCCAGCGGGAGTGGGTGTGGGACATGGGTGAACTCCATTGGAAATCGGCCGATGCTGGATAGGCACGATTAGGGCGACATTAAACACAGGCAATCGCCGTGGATAATCGTTCAACCCATCCAGCCCACTATGGCCATGGCCAACACACCATAACGGGCGCCTTTGGCAAGGGTCACGATCAGCAGGAATCGCCCCAGCGGCTCGCGCATCACGCCGGCCACCAAGGTCAGCGGATCGCCGATAACGGGCACCCAACTCAGCAGCAACGACCAATGACCGTAACGCTGATAATGGACCCGGGCTTTTTCCAGATGGCGCGGGCTGACCGGAAACCAGCGCCGATCACGAAACCGCTCGATACCGCGCCCCAGCCACCAGTTCACCAGCGACCCCAGAACATTGCCCAACGTCGCCACGGCGAGCAGCGACCAAAGCCAATACTTGCCGCTGAGCAACAGCCCCACCAGCAGCGCTTCGGACTGCAAGGGCAGCAAGGTTGCTGCACCGAATGCGGCGAAGAACAGCCCGATGTACGCACCGAACATCAATGGGCGGGGTAGTCCGCCACCACCACGTCAGTGCCGTCTTTTTTCAGACCGATCACTTGATACGCATCGCTCATGCCGTCCATTTCCATGCCGGGTGAACCCATGGGCATGCCGGGGGCGGCAACGCCCAACAGATCGTCGCGCTTGCTCAAGGCCAGCACTTGGTCGGCGGGGACATGGCCTTCGACGAATTTGCCGTTGATCAAGCCGGTATGGCACGACGCCAGACGCGGAGGCACGCCGTGCTGTTGCTTGAAATCACTCATGTTGGCTTCGACGCGATCATCGACTTTGAAGCCGTTGGCTTCCAGATGGCTGATCCATTTTTTGCAGCAACCGCAATTGGCATCGCGGTGAACCTCGATCGGGATCAGGTCGGCGGCCTGGGCCAGGGAGGAAATGAACAGGGCGCTCAGGGCGACCAGACGCAGGTGGGTTCGCATGGGGAATCTCGTTTCGAATTGCGGCCAAAAAAATGCATTCTGACCATTTTTAGCGGACAGACATTCAAGGTGTGTTTCGAAGTAATACAAAACTGGGCAGCTTGATCATCGTAGATCAAAGCTGTCAGTCAGATGAGGCGCACATTACAAGATTGTCAGGTTGGCCGCTGAGTGCCGGGGACAGCACTCAAGGGATCGCCGCGAGGTGACGGACTGTGTGCAGTGAAAAGTGTCGTTATGGATACAAACTAACTAACCAACAGGTTAGTAGTACATATTTAGTGTCTGTACCACTTTCTAATTTAATGTATAGGCCAATGAAACAGGGCACTTGCCCGTTTGTATCGTAAATGTATGAGAATTGTAAAAAGTCGGAAATAATTGTTGGTGTGGCTAGTGGCCAGGCTGATACTCGCGCGCTCTAAACCAGACTAAACAAGGAACTTTTTATGGTCGCCTCACACGGACGTCTGCATCAGGTAGCGCAGTCGGGAGTTCGGTCATGACTATCGGCTATACCGGGGCCTGGACTTCCAAGGCAGGTTTGCTGGTCAAGGACACAGGCGCCGGAAAGCCTGTGACGCACAGCGCCAGGGTCAAGCAAATGCTGGCATTGGTGGGAAGCGATCCCAGCGCGCTGAACACGAAGTTGATGGATGAGCAGAAACTGCACAGAAACATCAAAGGCTTCGACCCGGAAAACGTCACCCCCAAACAACTGGGTAATCTCAGTGCCTTCTTGAAAGCCAAAGGCCTGATTTCTGATATTACGTCGATGACGCTAATCAACGCCGGTGACAAGTTTGACCGGTTCGGCGTACAGAAAGACCCGGAGGCGAAATTCAACGCACTAGAGTATTTCGCCACCCAGCTGGACACCATCCAGAACAACAGTATCAAGGGTGACAAGTACGCCACGGGCCTGATCCCGGAATACAAGAAGGCGATCTACGTACTGCAGAATTTACAAGCTTACGGCAAGGGTAATGGCACATCTGTGCCGACCGACAAGGGCGTCAGCTCCAAGGCGTGACGCCCGATTGTCCTGGCCCACTCAACCTGTCGAATGGGCCAGGCGTCGGGCGACATGGTAATACGGGGTCTGGACCAGACCATACCCCGCCTCACAAGCGGCCAGGTAACCATCGGCGCTGTTGACCGAGACTTGCTTGGGTAGATTTATGGCCTGAACCTGATCATTGACCATGAATTCCAGCCCATAACGCTTGCCATTGCTGCTGGAGAAGTACTCCACCATCTGATGGCCTTCAAGGTCAGCCAGACACTGAGGCGTTCCGAATCGCTTCAAGTAGTCGGGGCTGGCACACGTGACCTGGTCCAGCATGGCCATCGGCCGCGCCACCAGTGAATCGTCCAGCGACGCGCCGCC
This sequence comes from Pseudomonas sp. Irchel s3h14, assembly GCF_900187425.1. GTDB lineage: Bacteria > Pseudomonadota > Gammaproteobacteria > Pseudomonadales > Pseudomonadaceae > Aquipseudomonas. Next base: position 162,677 of record NZ_FYDJ01000010.1, on the reverse strand, counting down.
CCGCAGCACGCAATCGACGCCTTCGCGAATCAGGTCGACAGGCCGGTCATTCAAGCCGATTTCCAGCTCGATCAAGGGATACCGGGCAGTAAATTGCGGTAATGCCGGGATCACCATCAAGCGTCCCACCCCCGCCGGCATGTCTACTCGCAATAGCCCCTTGGGGTTGTTGCGCGCAGCGCTGAACACCGCTTCGGTTTCCTCCAGGTCCGCCAGCAACCGTGTGGCCGCGCTGGATGTGAAGCTCAGCGGCGACGACTTGCAAGCGCTGGAAGCGATACGGTGCCGACACCGGGGATGCCGCTGACGGCGCTCTACCCGCCACACCGCCAGTTGTCCCGGCGGGTGAGGGTGTTTGTCGACTGGCTGGTGGAGCTTTGCGCGCAGCCGGGCAATGACTTTTATCGAAAAGACTCACGCGGCTGAGCGGGCTCTGTTCAGCGCTTCGGCGCTACTCTGCGTGTTGGCGTTTTGCTGTAAATCGTCATGCAAGCGTTGCATGTGCGGGCAGTGAAGGTTGAGGTGTCGAGACTGCGCCCCTCGATGAAACAGTGCGAACCACCCATTGGTGTTTGATGTAGGCATCAGCCCGGTAAAGGTGAAGCCAAGGGCCGCCAAATTGCGCGAGTCCTGGGCAAAGTGCTGTGACAGTTCGAGTTTGGCCGAGATCAGCCAGTGCCTGGGCAATTGCCGGATCTGGTCAAGCAGACGTTTGGTCAAACGCTGAATGACCATGTCGAATCTTTGATGGTGTTGCTTGAGTTGCAAGGGCAGAGAAGACAACGGCGTCGTGTCCGGATGAGTCCCGAATACGGAACACACGTGCTGCATAAACCCCCGGCAGCTGTCAGGCCATGGGATGTCGGGGAGTGGACGCGTATGTCCTTCGACGACGTAACAACCCATCACGATGGTTTCCGGCAGCGGCTCAGCGAAGGGCGAAGGGACGTAGTCAGGAAGCAAACCCGTGCTGTGGAAGCCGATGTTTGCTGCCATGCGTTGCGTGTAGGGATGATGTGTCACTTGTTTGATCGAGACGCTCTTGAACCCCATGGGACCGGACCGCGACAGCAACTCCCGTCCCAGACGGGTCGCGATACTCTGCCCCTGCGCGGCGGGATGTACCACACTGAGGGCCAGCTCTGTGGTGTCTGCAGGTGTGTCATGGCACAACGCGGCATGCCCTAGAACGCGTACGTCGTCCACCGCAAGCATCGACCTCCAGCGCCCCTCGGCATTGTGCTGATTGATCATATTTGGCAAGTAAACATCCGGCTGAACGTAATGATCGCCATAGACCTCGCGAAACAACTGGCTCACGGCACGTGCGTCGGATGGCCGATAGGGCCGAAAAATCAAATGCGACATCATGCGGGCTCCGGCGACGGTGCGTCATACACGCGCAAGTCCAGGACTCGCAGTTGTTTGCCGGAGCGTGGGTGAAGCTTCAGGGCTGTGACATCGCAGGACAGCACTCGCAGCTCCAACAGGCCCTCGCGGCTCAGTTCCTCGATGGCGCGATAGTGTTCAACCAGCGCCTCGTACAACTCTCGGCACACCGGTACGATGGCCATTGATAGCGCTGAGGGAACCCACTTCACACTCAAAATATCTTTGTATCCGTCATGTTCGATCAGCAATTGCCATTGGTCGTTGTGGGCAATGCGTTGGACGATCTGCTGGATGTCATCGATCAGCAGCGACAGCACCCCGATTCGCACTCGCTGGCTGTGCACGCTACGTCCCTTGAGGGCGAATTTGCGCTTTGGGGTTGAGCCGGGTTCGCGCCAGCACGCGCGGTCGCCCACCGGATAACGCAGCAGTGGCATGAGCCGGCGAGAAAGATTGGTTACCACCAATAATCCGGTGCGATCGCATTCTTCGATGACTTCACCGGTGAGTTCATCGACGATCTCCAGCACGGTATGTGGTTCAAACACCCGATGCTCGCCCAAGGCGCAGTCGCGACCGCTGGCCCCGATAAGGCCGGCGTCTACGCTGGCATAGCCAATTGAAGCGATGCGCACGTTGGGGAACACGTCGGTGAGGATTGCCACCTGCGGGGCAAACAGGCTTTCGCCGCCATACAGCAACGTATCAACCCCGCACAGCACTCGCCGATGCTGGTTCAGGTAGGCAGCGAGTCGCAGCAGCTGTGCCGGTACGCCGACGAGCACGTTGATCCGATGCTGATCAATCGCATCGGCCAGTACGTCCAGCTCGACGTGCCCGGTAAATGGAAACTCGCAGATCGATCGCCTGACGTGCGCCAGTGAGTCGTGGATGAACAGAAAACTAGCGTAAAGATCACCGGAAAAAAACAGATTGGCGACACGGTCGCCGTCGTTCAGCTGAGAGGAGAAACTTTCTCCGAACGTACTGACCAGTTCTTGCCATTCGTTATAGGTATAAACCGTCAGTTTGCCCTGGCTGGTCGATCCGCCGGCTTTAAACACTAGCGCATCATCGACCTTTCCGGTCAGGACCGGCCAATGACTCAAGTCATGGCTGTCAGCCCAATAGTCCGCCACATTGGTCAGCGGTAGATCTTGTAACGTAATGCCCTGCGGCGGTAAGTGTTCCAGTTGCTGGCGGTAGAAGTTTGACTGTTGCCGTATATAAGGCAGCAGTTGTTCGAGCGAATAAGTTGATTTCACTGGATTCTCTTTTTTATATCAGGCGTCTAGACGGTTAAAAAACAAGTGTGGCTGGTGGTATTTTTATTTTCTTTTATCAATAACCAAGGGTGTTTTGCCGCTGTGTTTGTTTCGAGTGAATGCTTGCTCTGTGCACACTTGAACTTCGACAGTTAACAGGTTGGCGTTTACGGCATTTGCCAGCGCTTCATGGCTCAGCAATGCGTTGCGAACCTGGTTGATGTCTGCATCCGTTAGAACGTTGAGTCGCTCGACGCCATCAGAGGTGTGGTCCAGAACAATCTGAATGGGCGCGCCGACGCTATCCTGCAGAGCCGACGGCGAAATGAACTCCGTGCCCATTCGCACCAGTTTGCCGTGGCGCTGGAGCAGTTCGAATCGGGGTGAATCCAGCCCGCACTTACAGGCTCCGGGGATCCAGCGACCGGTGTCGCCCACGTCATATCGGCGCACGGTTTGGCCTTGCCGTGCTCGTGAAGTAAACAGCAGGCGACCGATCTCATTAGCCTGAACCGGTTCATCCTGTTCGATCTGCACAATTTCCAGATACTGGGTGTCGCACATCAAGTGAAACACCCCGTTCGCGGTGGCTGCGCACGCATGCCCCAAGGGGCCGGCATCGACGGAACCATAGATCGCCGAGCGGATCATCGAGACCCCGCAGCTTTCCATCAGGCTCAGGCTGGTTTGGCCCGGATGCTCGCCGCCGAGGAATACTTTGCCAATACCTGCGTACGTGCGGAGTCGGGCCTGCTCGTTGAAGAACAGACGATGCAAGGTGCTCGGCATGCCAATCAGCACGGTGACATGCTGGTCAACGATCAGTTGGGCGATCTCACTGAAGTCATCGTCCTGGGGCGCGCCCATGGGGAAATGTGTGACGCCCATCTGTTCCAGTATTTTGGTAAAACTGAGGAAGCCTCCGTACAGGCTGCCGCCGTAAAACAGGTTCATGACCCGGTCCTGTGAAGGATCGAGCCCGGCGGCGAACAGGCCGTCTGCCGCTGCGCGCATCTGCCGTTGAAAGTCGCGATAGCTGAAACCGGCGAGGGCCGGAGTGCCGCTGCTTCCTCCTGAGCGAAAATACAATTGTGCCGCAGTGCCAATCGGCTGGGTTGTGAAAGCGTTTTTGTCCATGATCGGTGCATGCGCGATGTCGGGGGCGGGCGGGATCGGGTCGAGCGTTGCCCGGCCTGGCAAAACAGCCGGCGACAGACTCACCGAGAGGCGGCGACTCAGACGCGTCAACGCGTAGACACCATCATGGGGCTCACCGACATAGCCGTCATGAATCCCCGCGCAAGGCGCAATACGGGTGACCCCAGCGTTGACCAGCGTTCGCACAAGTCCTGGCGTTTCTGTCGCAGAGCAAATCAGTGCGCAGCTTTGCAGGACAGTGCGCCAGGGCAACAGCGTCTCGGTGATCAAGTGTTGCGGTACGGGTTTAAGTAGCACCGTACGAAACAACGGAGAAGGCGCGAGCGTCTGATGGTGTTCCCAGATGATCCGCCATCCGTGCCCGGCCCAGACTTGGCCGCTCTGGTTCGCAAAACAGTAATCCAGTTGCGCCATGCCCGTGCGGGTGGTGATCTCGCAAGCCTCCTGATCCGTGGGCAACAGCGCCGGCCAGTGCGACGCGCGACGTTTGAAGGCATCGCTCAAACGCTCGCCCAGGTCCAGCAGGATGGCCGGGTCGTTGCTGTCCACCAGCACCCATTGCGGACTGGAACACGCTTGCTGATCAAGACTGCACACCTCATCTACCAACGCATCCAGCGCCGAAGGGCTGGCCGCGTCAGGCGACAGATAAGCGAAACTGATCCTGTGCCCCCAATCGATCCAGCGACATCCGGTGGGGATCTGCTGACGAATTGCCTTGAGCGCCTTTTCACCGCCCCAGGCTGACACGCCATCGGCCTGAGCGCAGAGTTCGGCTATCCGGGAAGTGCCCACGGGCAGCACTGCGACGAATTCGGCAAGCCTGCCACTGGTGTCGCACTTCACAAAGGCAGCCAGCAATTGCGCAGTCAAACCCGCATCGCTGGCGCTGGGGCGTAACCAGTTAATGTTACCGGCCAGCAGGCTTTCGAGAACCGCGCAGAATGCGAGCATCGGCGCATTGCCCGGCGTCACATGTACCACCAGCCCCAAGGGGTGCCAGCTTTCAAAGTGCGGCTGTTGGTAGTCGATACGTCTCAGCGAACGGGGTTGCGCACCCAGTTCTCGCTCAAGCTTCGTGCTCAGGTTGCTGCGCTGGCAGAACTCGATCAGCCCCTGACATTGATCGTCGTCCAGAGGCAGGTTAAGGCTGCGGGTCTGTAACTGCCTGGCGAAACGTACCGCGGCCTCGATGACGGTCTCGCTGTCGATCGGTGCAGAAAGCAACCTGGGTAATTGTTTTCGAAGGCAGTCGAGGGCGCTTTCCGGGGTAGCGTCATCACGCAGTTGGCCATTGATGAGGTACATATCAAGTCCCTCCGAGCAGGTCTGAGGCCGCCATGGCGCAGCTGCGACTGGCGGTGGTGCCAGCACGTCCGTGCAGCTCGAACCAATCGGTCGTCAGACCGCATCCGCAGCTTGCGCCTGGGTGTAATGTCGCCAGATCGCCCATGACCACAGCGTGCGCAGGGCTTGACGAAATGTACGGGGAGACGAATTCCAGCAAGCCGCGCTGGCCGTATGGCTGGACCGTGAAATCGGATGGGTTGCGTACGAAAACCTTCGAGTAAATGGGGGCATGAAAATGATGGCGGGCACATTGGATATAGGGCACGGCATGCTCGACGGCGCCATAGCCATCCCGACAGCGGGACAGGTCGATACCCAGTTGCCGGTTGATTCGGGCATACAGCTCAAGCAGGGGAATCTCCTGCGCTGCCTGGGTTTTCCAGCCGCCTCCCAAAAACACCAATGACTGTGCGGGTAGCTCGAGATTCGGTGCGCAGGTGTTTTCCATGTGCTGTAGCGCATGGGAAAGGAACGCAGGAAATCCGAGAATCCGCACGGGTAAGCCCTCGTCGGCAAACTCCTGCAAGGCGCGAACAACACCAAACAGGTCGAACTGATGACCGTTACCCGTCAGGCGCAATCCGTAGACGACCCGATTGACGGGTGCATAGCCGCAAAGAAACTGGTCGGTGTACGCAGTGCCCAAGGTGATGGCCGCCTCGGGCTCGTAGCTCAGGAGCAAATAATTGCAGGGGCTGTCCGGCGTATCCCAGCCGTAGTGCCGGAAAATGTGGCTCACCATGCCTTGGGCCGCCGCCATGCTGCGAGGGTCATAGCGCATGCGACTCTTCTGGCCGCTGGTGCCAGATGATGTCAGCTCCAGCGCGCCTTCGCCGGTGGGGCCGAACAACAAGTGACGTTTGAAATAGTTGGCGAAAATCGGTGGCAACCTGGACCAGTCATCCAGTGTCTCCAGGTCTTGGGCATCGAGCCCGTTGGCGTTTAGCCAGCGTTCGTAGCCAGGCGTGTGGTGACAATGAAACAGGCTGATTTCCCCTATCGCCTGGTCGAACAGGCCGTCGGGCACTGAATCCAGGCAATAGGGTTGCGTTAACGCGCAGAGCGCATCGGTGTGGGGTAAATGGATCATCAAAAGACCTACGTTGTGGTGTCAGACGGCAAGCGCGATGTGAGAACGCCGCAGAAACAGCCGCAGAGGAAGCAGGCAAAGAAGCCCTGCAATACCAACCATCAGGGCAAAGGATTCGTGGCTATTACCGGCGCCGGCTACAGCGATAATCGAGCCGCCACCGCCCATGACGGCGATCGACATCATGCCGATCATGGCCGAGACCAGACCTTTGCTATCGTCGCTTGCGAACAGTGCAAGCCGGTACAACGCGGCATTGCTCATGCCAAGGCCAACGGCGTAAAGCGCCAGGCAACTGATCAGCACGGCTGTCGACGCGCCGTAGAAGCTGACGGCAACTAGCGCGATGAGCCCGCCGCAAAACGGCCAAAGCGCGTATCGAATCAATTGTGGCAATTCAGTGTTGGCAATCAGTCGGTTGAGGATCAGATTGCCGAGAATGACCGCCGCAAACACCGGGATTTGCCACAGGCCGTAGTGCAGCGTTGAAAGCCCCTGGTTGTGGATCAGCAAGAGCGGCGCCAACCCGATCCAGGCAATCAACGGCAGGCTCATCACGCCCAGCGCGACAGCGGCGCACAGGAATTGCGGGTTAGTCAGCAACGCGACATAGCGGCGCACGGTGCCGCGCCATTCAAAACGCACGGGTTCCAGTCGCTGACCGTCGTGGCGCAAGGTGCCCACGGTTTCCGGCATGAACAGGTAAAGCCCGAGCCAGACCATCACGCCGCCAATACCCAGCAGTAAAAACAATTCCCGCCAGGACAGCCATTCCAGTAGCAGACTGCCGAGCAACGGCCCCAGAAGCGGGGAGAGCAGCGCAACGTTCCCCAGCAACGCCATGATTTTGACCGCGTCGGCTTCGCAGAAAACTTCTTGCAGGGCCGGGTAGCTGACCGCGATGACAAACCCCAACCCCATGCCCTGAATCAGTCGCAAGCCGTTGAACGCATAAATGCTTTGCACGTAGAACGCGGCGGCACAGGCCAGGGCGAATACCGCGCAACCGATGAGCAATATCCGGCGGCGGCCGAAGTGATCAGACAGCGGGCCAATCAGCCATTGCAGAAGCATGCCGCCGGCCAGATAAAGATTGAAGGCGTAGGGGACATGATCGGGACTGGCATCCAGTTGTTCAGTGACGGTCAACATGGCTGGCATAATCATGTCGCTGGCCATATAGGTCAGCAGTTCGAAAAAAGTTAATGCAAGGCAAAAGCCAAACAAATGGTGGGGGCTGATATTGATTAAAGGCTTGTGCATGGCATCCCTGTTCTTGCTCGAAGTTTAATAACGGGGTTGTTGCGACGCACCGAGACTAATCATTGAATATGAATAGCTCCAATGAACTATTGAGACTCAAGGTTTCAATTGTTTTCGATATGTTTCGATATTCGATGGGTAGGGAGAGGTGAATATGCACGTACGAAAAATGCCCGCGACAGGGCGGGCATTTATTTAGCAGTTATCGGATGGGGTATTTAGCTTACAAGTGAAGGTTCAATTATTCACGTTATCGATGCTGGTAATAACCCGGCCCGCCACGGTCGTAATGGTGGCCGCCGTGCCAGCCGCCGTGGGGGAAAACGATGCAGCCGCTCAGTGTCAGGAGAACGAGCAGGGGAATCAGCAGTGTGATTCGACGGAACATTTCTAAATCCTCATGGTTATCGCCACTATGAAGCCAAATCTCTTCATCGGCTGTAACATGAGACCCCGTTTGTAGCGTCCCATCCCCGGAGAAAGGTAGGGGCTTGGCATGCGCTCTGATACAAATCGGATACATATTTCAGGTTCAGGAACTCGCAATGACTCAGTCGCAACGTTTGAAATACTCGATTCTGATCTCCCTCGTGGTGTTGGGGATCATGTTCGGCCTTTCGTATCTGCAAAACGCAGGCGTCATCAGCGAGAAGCTGTTTCAGTACATCGCCATCGGCGTGGCGGTGATCGTGGTGGTGATCAATGGCGTGATGCGTCGCAAGGTCAAACCCTGAACGACGCACCTTGAGCGGATCACTCGCGTTGGAGCATGGCTGCAGCGTGCGGATGCAGGCTGTAGCTTTTGTCCGGATTGAGCGTGATCACGCCTTCGCTGCACAAGCGTTTCAATACTTCCCGCACACTGAGAAAGGACAGGGGAATATCCAGGTCCAGCAAGTGGCTGTGCACGCCGCGCACGCCAAGGCTACGGTCGCTTTCGGCGGCGGTCAGCAAGGCGTCGATGACTTTGAGGCGGATCAGACTGGTTCGCAGACCAAAGCTCTTGAGCAGCAGTCTGATCCGCTCGTTGCCATTGCGCTCACTTCGTTGACTGAAAACACCGGAGCCCATGGCAGAGCCCTTTGGCGCATTGCTACCGTCCGTTGGCAGTTGCGAGTTGTACATGCAAAAACTCCTTTTTCGAGCCGGCCAGGAAATGTGATGGGTGCTCTCAATCAATAAGACGTATGAGCAGGGCAAATAATGAAGCCTCGAATGTAGAAATTTTGTCGCCATCACGTCAGCGGCCTGTGAGATGCCCGTGAAACGCGCCTTTCGCGGCCTAAATTTTTGTCATTTGTTTCGTTTCTAGGGGAAGGCGCAGTGCGTGTATGACGCAGGGTGTTTGTCTTTTCGATCAGGAGCGAGCGTGATTATTTCCAGGCAGTTAACCCGGTTGAGCCTTGCAGGCGTGTTGGTAGGCTTAAGTCTTGCGGCAAACTCCCGCAGTCAGCCAGAGCAGGCGAGCGCCGACATTCGCCGGACCAGTTTCGGTGTGCCGCATATCCGTGCCGACAACGAGCGCGGGCTCGGTTATGGCATTGGTTACGCCTACGCTCAGGACAACCTGTGCCTGCTGGCCAATGAGATCACTACCGTGAACGGCGAACGTTCACGCTATTTCGGCCCGGATCAGTTCACCGTTGAAGAGCGCGAAAACCTGGTCAGCGATCTGTTTTTCAATTGGCTGAACACGCCACAGGCCGTCGAGGGTTTCTGGCAGGCGCAAACCCCGCAAGTGCGCGATCTCATCGAAGGGTATGTGGCGGGCTATAACCGTTTGCTGACCGAGCGTCGGGCGCAGGGTTTGCCGCAGCAGTGTCAGGGCGACTGGGTGCGCGAGATAGCCGCCCAGGATCTGGTCAAGTTGACGCGGCGTCTGCTGGTCGAAGGCGGAGTAGGGCAGTTTGCCGAAGCCTTGGCCGGTGCGACGCCACCCAAGGCCGTTACTCATATGGCAGGCGACCCCGTGTCGTTCCAGGTGGCTGCCTCGCGCATGCAGCGTTTTGCCCTGGATCGCGGCAGCAATGCCGTGGCAGTCGGCAGTGAACGCTCTTTCAACGGCCGGGGAATGTTGCTGGCCAATCCGCATTTCCCTTGGGTAGGCGGGATGCGTTTCTATCAAATGCACCTGACCATTCCCGGCAAACTGGACGTGATGGGCGCGGCGCTGCCGGGGCTGCCGATGATCAACATCGGTTTCAACCAGCACTTGGCGTGGACCCACACCGTGGACTCGTCCAAGCATTTCACCTTGTATCGCCTGCAACTCGATCCCAAGGACTCAACCCGTTATCTGCTTGACGGCAAGTCATTGCCCATGAAGAAACAGACCCTGACCGTGAACGTGAAACAACCGGATGGCCAGACCAGGCCGATTTCTCATGTGGTCTACAGTTCGCAGTTCGGCCCGATCGTGCAATGGCCCGGAAAACTCGACTGGGACAACCAGTTCGCCTACAGCCTGCGCGACGCCAATCTGGACAACGACCGGGTCTTGCAGCAGTGGTATGCAATGAACCGCGCGGTCAGCCTCAAAGAGTTGCAGGCCTCGGTGCACAAGATCCAGGGGATCCCGTGGGTCAACACCCTGGCGACGGATGATCAGGGGCAGACGCTGTACATGAACCTCTCGGTCGTGCCGAACGTCAGTGCCGACAAACTGGCCACGTGCAGTGATCCGCGGGCCGGGTTGCAGATGATCGTCCTCGACGGTTCCAATAGTGCTTGTGCCTGGGACATCGACCCGCAGGCTGCGCAAAAAGGCATTTTTGCGGCAGACAAGTTGCCGCAGCTGTTGCGCAAGGATTTTGTGCAGCACTCCAACGATTCGGCCTGGATGGCCAACCCGGCGCAACCGCTCACCGGTTTTTCGCCACTGATCAGCCAGGACGGCCAGCCATTGGGGCTGCGCTCACGTTTTGCACTGGATCGCCTGAATAGGTTGAACAAGGCCGGACCAATAGCAGCGGCGGATCTGCAACGCATGGTGATGGACGACCAGGTGTATCTGGCGGCTCAAGTGATACCGGATCTTCTGCAGTTCTGTGCGGCGGCACTGGGTTCCGATGCGCCCGCGCTCACGCCGCTGTGTGCCAGCCTCAAGGCTTGGGATCGCAGTGCGAATCTGGACAGTGGTTTGGGGTTTGTGCATTTCCAGAATGTCATGGAGTCGCTACAGCAAACGCCTGATCTCTGGCGTGTGGCGTTCGATCCGAAAGACCCGCAACACACCCCGAGTGGCCTGGCGCTCGATCGCCCGGACGTCGCAAAGGCGGTTCGCGAGGCGATGCTGGCGTCGGTCGCGCAGGTGAACAAGATGGGGCTCAAGGCCGATAGCCGCTGGGGTGATATCCAGGTGGTCAGCAGTGGCAGCCAGCAGACGCCGATTCACGGTGGACCTGGCACTCTGGGGGTTTACAACGCCATTCAGAGCGTGCCGAGAACCGACGGTAAACTCGAAGTCGTCAGCGGTACCAGCTATTTGCAGGTGGTGACTTTCGATGACAAGGGACCGCAGGCCCAGGGCCTGCTGGCGTTCTCGCTATCCAGTGATCCGGCCTCCCAGTACTCCAGAGACCAGACCGTGGCATTTTCCAGGAAACAGTTGAGTGTGTTGCCGTTCACCGAGCAGCAGATCACGTCCGATCCGCAGTACCAGGTTCAGACAATCCACGAGCAGGATGCAAAAACCGGGAAGGTGGCCGCACAGTAACGCTGAGAATGCTTGAACCAGGAATGAAGGCCGCACCCACAGGGGTCGCGGCCTTCAGCTTTTTGGGGTTTGCTGCGGAATGGAATTGAGGACCGGATTGCCATCTTTGTTGCGGGTCAGGTAGACCGGCAATACCTTGGGCAGGGACGCCACCAGGTTGTTGAGCTCTTTGATGTTGTAGATGCCGCCGATACGAATCGAGCCGGTGCTGTTGTCGGCCACCATCACCGGTTTGCTCAAGTAACGATTGATCAATGGCAGTGCGTCGGTCAGTGCCAGATCATCGAGCACCAGTTTTCCGCTGCGCCACGCCAGTGAGTTGTCATTGTCGTAGGTCTGACTGATCCGGGGAGTGAAGTCGCCGCGTCTGAAGCTCGCCTGCATCGCGGGCTCAAGGCGCAAGCCGTCTCCCGTCAGGGCATCATTGCTGCTCACCAGCACCGAACCTTCGATCAGGTTCACGCGTACCTGATCTTCATACATCCAGACGTTGAATTTGGTTCCGGTGACCCGAATCCTGCCTTCGGCCGCTTTGACAATGAAGGGGTGTCGAGTGTCGTGACTGACGCTGAAGAAGGCTTCGCCTTTTTCCAGCGTGATCCGACGCTGATCCTTGTAGTTGCTGAACGTCAGCTCACTGCCCAGGTTGAGTTCCACCTGACTGCCATCGCTCAGGGTGACCTGGCGGACATTGTCGTTCGCCTCGAAATGTTGATAGGAATTGGGCAGCCAGCCCAGGTTCCAGCCGCTATAGGCCGCCAATGGCAACGCCATGGCGCAAACCGCGGCGGCGATACCGAAGGTGCGCCAAGGCGTAGCAGGTTTGGCGCGGACCATCGGGACCACCACGGTTTCTGGACGCGGGAGGTCCCCCGCGACATCCCAGATCTCCAGCATGGCCTCGTACTCGAACGCGTGAAGCGGATGAGCGTCATGCCATTGCTCGAACGCCAGCCGCTCTTCAGCAGTGCAATCGTTGGCGTGCAGACGCATGCACCAATGCGCAGCGGCATCGGTGACAGCGTCATATTCGGCTTGCGAGAGAGGGTTGTCGGTCATTGACTCATCCTGATTTCCTGCATTCTAACCTTGTGAGGAAGTCTGCGAGAACAACCGTCATGGCATTTGCCCATCAAACTGGCACTTATTTTTAAATCTCACGGGGTGCTGGTGTGCAATTGGCGCCCCAGATGAGTGATCAGCCAGGTCACGCTGTCGGCGTTAGCGAGTTGCACCGCCAGTCTGATCAGTGGATCTTTTTTGAAGGTTGTACGGGCACCGCTCAGGTTGTCCTCGCCGGTCAAGGTCAAGATATGATTCTTTATCCGATCAGTATTTTCATCAGAAGTATCACCCAGGTCCTCCCATTCCCCGTCATCAGGGTTCATGACTTTGAACAGCTGTGTATAAGGCGTCTTGATTGACAGTGCGCTGCCCTGAAGTTCGCTTAAGGCAGTCTTGAGCTCAGTGGCGAAAGTACTGGCCGTTCCTATCAGGTCGACGAACGGTCTGCTGGAATCGAGATAAGAAATGTCTTCGGTGTTGCATGCAATGTGCGAAAGCTCATGGATCAGGGTTGCTGCCCGGGCATGAGTATTGATGGGGAAGGCGGCGTCGGATAGATGTTCGCGGTAGAGGTCGAAATTGGGAAAGAAGAATTTCTCTGCCAGGTAAATTTTCCTGTTTACGTCCTTTGGAAGGGTGAAACCGAAGGAGTTTTCCGCGTTGTCGAGAAGTTTTCCGACCACAAAACGCCTGGAGTTCGGCTTTCTGAGTGTGGGTTCCAACAAGGCCGCAAAAATGTCGCCCAGGACTTTTTCGAGCTTCTCCACATGTGCGTCCGTCACTGCAGGCACATCAATAAAATCCATGATGAGCCGATGCACGGGGGTGACCGTGCCGTCAGACGTTTTCAGCAGTTGCAGGTTGCGAAAGCTGTTCCAGGCATAGGTGGTTGCCAGATCCAGCGCCTCGTCAACCTGACGAGCCTTTTGCGGAAAAATTTGACGGATTTGGGTCATTCCATGTGCTTCGACATGCATGCTTCCCCAAGCCGATATCGCGTTCTGTATCCGGTTGATGAGGCTGAAGCGGGGTGCCGGTGTTCCCCTGTCCAGAACCCATTGCTTCGATTCGTTCAGACGTAGATAAGGGCCACGGTTTTTTGTGTCGCCGATACGCCAGCGGGTGCCGTGCTTTTCGACGGGATAGACTTTGCCTTCAACCGGCCCGTAGTGTTTTTTTGACGACGGATGAGAGTAGAGCCCAAGCTTGGAGTCGTGTGTCAGCGAACCCAGATCGACGTCAATGCTCTCCTGACGCTTCAGCTGCGTGCGCTCGGGTGCGGTGATATCGATGTCCTGCCATTTGAGTCGGGTGTTGGGCGTTTCTGGCGCGGGCGCGCTGGTCGTCGAAGGCTCCTTCACTGGATCCTCCATCGATTGCCGCAACGAGGCCAGTTGTGCAATGCCGCTGATAAATTCCTTTATCGCCGCCCCCCATTTGTGCGTTTGAAGGTCTTCGGCGGACTGCTTGATGTCTTGGTAACTGCGCCACACCGTGATCGGGTAGGCAAGCTTGCCCGTCAAGAACGTAAATGCCTCATGCAAATCTTCACCCAGCACATGCTTGATGGTTGCCCATTCACCCTGCTTGTTGTCATCGGTCTGACAACCGAGCAATCGGACTAATAACTCGACGTTGTCGTTGAACAAGTGTTTGAACAGATTCCCCTTGATCGGATTGGACGCCAGCGTCACTTCGGGGAGGCGGGTACTGGAGGTGGCCATCCTGTACTCAAGCTGTATCCGATCAGGCTGCGGGAGGTTCATGAGTACCCAGTCGAACAGACTGCCGCGGGTCTTCAGTTCAGTCAGCAGTTGTGTTTCATTCTTGTATTCTTTCACCCCGTGCCGAGGGCTGTGAGGCGCGACAAGGACCTGTGGTGCGGTGCTATCGGCCGATGAGCCAATCAGATAGACGCCTGGCACTTTGACCGCCTGTTCACTCTTGATGCCCAGGAGCTCAAGTGGGCGGATGATCGCGTGGGCACCATCGACTGCCGCGCGGGCGATAGCGTCAGGCATGTCCATGACTTGGCGTATCAGATCAAACCCCGTCTCGCTCAGGCGCTCCTGCAGTTTTTCCGTGTGGGCGTAATGCATCAACTGCCAGGGCAATTGCGTGTAAAACCGCTTCCTGCGGTCCGCTGCGTTTGCCTGGGTGTCTGCAAAGGCTTCGTTCAATGTTTTCTGCTGATGTTCGCCCAGCTTCAAGTTTCGTATCAGGTCTCTGATGTAGCTTTGGTCCATCTCCTCGGGAATCACGGTGCTATCCAGCGACACCCGACTGAAATGGGTTATGTCCAGATTCTTGAAGTGGGTCAATGCAAAGTCGGTCAAGGTTTGGATGCTGGCCGCAGACCTCGGCCGTGCGCTGATCAGGATCTGGACCTTGTCCGGATCGATGTCGAACTTATCGGCCTTGAGTTGTTTTTCAAGTGCATGGTGAGCCGTGCGCGCCAGGGAGCGTATGCCGGTGAGGTAATCCTGGTCGTCGGTGACGTTGTTGAGGTATTGCTGAAGCAACTCCCCATGCAATATCTGATCTTTGATGGACGCCTTGGCCAGCCATGCCGGCAGTTTTTGCTGAGTGGTCAGGGATTGGGCAATGTCCGTCGCGCGGTCTAACCCGGTCATCGGTTGGCGTAACGCCACCAGCTTCAGAAGACTGGCCAGGGTCGTCGCGGGGAGCTTCGTGGCCAGCGCACGGGTGAAGCACGCCTGGTCCAGCTGGACATAGGGCTTTTGCACCTGATCGAGAAAATGCTGATCTATTCGCTGTAGTGGGGCGAGGGTGTAGTGCTTGCCAGGCAATCGCTCGCTGCGTCCAAGGTTCTCCAGAAGTGTGGTGCGATCATCGTCGTCTTTGAGGCGTCGCCCCAGCTCGGTCAGCAGCGGTGCCAACGCCTTGTAGGCTTCAAATCCCGACGCAGGCGTCCACAGAATTGCCTTGCCCGAATGCAACAGGTCCAGGCCACCTCGTTCGGTCAGCACAAAACAACTGGCCAGTTTTAACGGGGCAGCGGAGTCGCCTGCCTTCAGCGCCAAGGAAAATACGTCCGGCAAAAAGCCGTTCAATGCCGCTCGCTGCAAGCGTACCGGGGTATCAAGCACGGTTTTGATGATCGCCTGTTCCGTCGCACCCAGGGTGCGCATGACGGTGTGCAGCTTCAATTCACTGCGCAATGCCGTTGACAGGGTATGAGTGAAACTCGATTGCAGGCTCTCGACTGACGAATTGACGATACGCTGCGCTTCGGCAATCGTGCGGGTGGTTGGGGGAATGACCGGGTGGTTTTCGAGGAGTTGGTCGAGCGCCACCTTAACGGAGGAGAGTCGGGCCAGTTGCTCTTTGGCCGACTCGGCACGAACGGTGGCCGGTTGCGCGCTCCAGCGCTGGTCTGCGTGTGTGCTCCAGCGTCCCGCGGCATCGGCCGCCAGCAGTCGATCGTCGATCAGTCCCCGGACATCCAGTGCCTTGTCGATCAAGGCATGGGGATCCTGTGTACCTTCGCTTTCACGGTAACGGCGCAGCGCGTGGGACAGGTTCTCCCGTTGTTTGCCAAGGATGTCGTCCATCAATTGTTCAAACACCGGGCTGATGATCGGTTCACCGACAATGACGCGCTTATCCGGCTCCAATGAAAGAAACGTGCCGCGTTCGTCAAAAGACATGAAGTTGAACAGCGTGTCTTCGTGGCCTTCGCTTTTCATCATCTCCAGGACGATTTTCCTGACAGCGGGCAGGTCGCTCGTCGCCTCGATGCCTCTGGACTGGGTGTACAGAAAGCCCAGGGTTTCGCGGCTGCCGATCATCAAGGTCGAGGCCAGCTGCGCGTAATGCTTGAAGGGCGCGGTGACACGCACTTTTTCGATGCGAAGAGGATCGACGGTTGCAGGTTCGAGGCTGACATTCATCAGTCGCAGGTATTCCTGCGTCGTTAGAACACCTTGCTGACGCTGAAGCAAAAGCTTCACGTGAAAGGTATCGCGCAAACCCTCGGCAAAAAACGCCGAGCGTGACTGTCCGTTGCTCATCGGTGTGTTCCAGAACGTCTTGAGCAGGCTTTGCAAGTGAGGGGTAAAACTTTGCGCGATCTCTTTGACTGCGCTTTCCCAGGCCTGGTTATCGGCGTCGCTGCTCACACTGTGTTGGGGATTGGAAAAGACTCTGGAATCGCCAGTTGGCCAGTCGTTGGTCAGGTAGAAATGCAGCAGGGCATCGCTCAGTGACTGCGAGGAAAGCGTGTGTGGGTAATCTTTGCCGAAGGCTGAAGTCGGCATGACAAAGCTCTTCAGTCGAGTAAGGCGCTGGTCCAGTTTGGGAAACGGTTTGTACAACGCGTTCTTGAGGGTCTCGTCCAGCATCGATTGCAGTGTTGGCAACTTGATCAGCTCACCCATCATAGTTTTGATGTTCTGAGCCTGATTGCGCTCGAGGGTGAGCTCCTGCTCCTGGAACACCGCCCCTTCGATTATTTGCGTGGCAATGTCTGGCGCAGTGGCGGCGGGTAAAGCGCTGCGTTGTTCGATGGAGAGAAAGCGCAATAACTCACGCTTCCCAGTGGGCTGTGCCAACCATTCCTTGAGCCTACTTTTGAGGTCGTCCATGTCCGCGAATTTGATCAGGCCTTTCCACGGTGTGTAGAGCGTGACTTCTCCATCGTTGGGCTGGCTCATGGCAAAAGCGCCGGCCAGGGGGATATCGGGCGCATCAGGCACGCTTAAAAGCAGCTGATCGACGTGCATGGGCTTGTTATTGGCGATACGGACTTCATGCGTCGCCAGATACACAACCTTCAACCACTTCAGGTCATCAAGCGTGAAGTACAGCGCTTTCTCGCGATCACCGGGCTGTTTGGCATTGGATGCAAGTTCTGCCTCGTCGAAAAAATACGGCAGTGGGGGAGCAATCATGGTTTTTCCTCGATGTGCTGCGATCGGCGGGTAATCGCCGGTCGTTGGATTGAGGAAAAACAGTACGGTCAGTGGAAGGCTCGGGTGCGGTACATATTGCTTGATCCGAACAGGCTGTCGAGACTTGACAGGACGCCGGTAGAACAGCGCTTAATCGACACCTGTTTTGGGTTGCCCTGCAACCTCGCTTCACCCTGTTGCCCGTATTCAATAATAAAACTGGAGCTTCAGATGACCGCAACGCCCGAAGTGGCCGTCAGTTCGAACACTCAAACGCTCGATTTCGACGCGCTCGTTCTTTTGCTTGAGCAGATTTTTCAGCGCCATGGCACCTCCGCCGATGTCGCTAGAACACTGGCCCTCAACTGCGCCGGCGCCGAACGCGATGGCGCCCATAGTCATGGCGTGTTCCGCATTCCCGGTTACGTGTCGACGCTCCAGAGCGGCTGGGTCAATGGTCAGGCCGTGCCGGTGGTCGAGGACGTGGCTTCGGGCTTTGTCCGGGTCGACGCCGGTAATGGTTTCGCCCAGCCGGCCCTCGCGGCAGCGCGCGCACTGTTGGTGGAGAAGGCCCGCAGTGCTGGCATTGCGGTGCTGGCGATTCGTAACTCCCACCATTTCGCCGCCTTGTGGCCGGATGTCGAGCCCTTCGCCTATGAAGGCCTGGTGGCGCTGAGCGTGGTCAACAGCATGACTTGCGTGGTACCGCACGGCGCCGATCGTCCGCTGTTCGGGACCAACCCGATTGCGTTCGCCGCGCCTCGGGCTGACGGCGAGCCGATTGTCTTCGACCTGGCGACCAGCGCCATTGCCCATGGCGATGTGCAGATCGCCGCACGCAAGGGCGAGCGATTGCCGCCAGGCATGGGAGTGGACGGACTTGGCCAGCCGACCCAGGACCCGAAAGCGATTCTTGAGGGCGGCGCGTTGCTGCCGTTTGGCGGGCATAAAGGTTCGGCGCTGTCGATGATGGTCGAGCTGTTGGCGGCGGCGTTGACCGGCGGCAATTTTTCCTTCGAGTTCGATTGGTCGAACCATCCGGGGGCCAAGACGCCGTGGACGGGCCAACTGTTGATCGTGATCGACCCGAGCAAGGCGGCCGGGCAGAATTTTGCCGAGCGCAGTCAGGAACTGGTCCGGCAGATGCACGGTGTGGGGCTCAAGCGTTTGCCGGGGGATCGACGTCACCAACAGCGGGCCAAGTCCAGCACCGAAGGCATCCGGCTTGATGCTCAGACGTTGGCGAGTTTGCGGGAATTGGCCGGGCTCTGAGTCCTGCATACTCTCAGTCTGCATAAAAGCCGGGCATGAAAAAGGCGAGCTGCGTGCTCGCCTTTTTGCTGGGTACTGATTAAACGGGGTCGCTTAACGCCGACTCAGCAACAACCCGACTACCAGGCCGAAACCGGCAGAGATCGCCACGGTTTGCCACGGATGGCCACCGATGTAGGTTTCAGTGGCTTCGACCGCAGGTTTGGTCCGGTCACGAACGCGGGTGACGGAGTCCCGCGCCTGCTGAAGTTTCTGGGCGATCTGCCCACGAAGTGTGTCCGCTTCCTCTCCGACGAGCGAGGCACTGCTTTTGAGCAGCTTTTCCGACTCTTCGATCAGAGCCTGAAGTTCGCTGAAGGCTTGATCCTTGATCTGGTCTTCGGCGACTTGTGCGGCGGTTTTCCGGGCCATTGAGGTACTCCTTGCAGATAAATGGGCAGTGAACAGTGGAGTCTGTCGTCAGCGAAAAAGTTGCAGTGGATTTTCGCGTTGACCCAACCCTGACGAAAAATCCTGAGTCGGACATTTCTTCCTACAGTGTAAGATGTCGCCTATTTTACGCAGCAGGTAACTCCCATGAGCTTCAATCTGGCCGACAAACCCCTTGCCGAGCGCGCTGCGCTGGAAGATGAGAAATCCCGTCTGTTCGATCTCTGGCAAAGCAACCTGGGCAAGTCCAAGGGCGAAGCCGCGCGGTTGTTCGGTGAACGCGCCAAGCGCAAAGGCAAATGGGCCGAGTGGGTCCGTGCCGAACTTGACGGCATGTCGCCCCCGGAATTCGCGAACATGGTGCGCAGTGAAGTCAATCGTCTGATGGCTGCCAAGTAGCGCTCGCAAAACTCGCGACAATCGCTTCCCGTACTTTCAGCACCACCGGATCAAGCTGTGTACTGGTGCGCCAGCCCAGTTCGATCGGGTATCGCGGCAACGCCAGAGGGCAGGGCAGCAGCGCCAGTCCGCTGAGCGCCGCAATGCTTTGGGCCGCATGGGCCGGAATGGTCGCCACGGCCTGACTGCCCTTGAGCAAGTGCGGCAACGCGGCAAAGTGTGTAGTCGAAGCGCATACCCGCCGACTCAACCCCAGCGCCGCCAGCCCCTCATCGGTGATCCCGATAAAGCCGCCCGAAGACACCAGAATGTGTTCGCGGGCAACGAACTCATCAAGGCTGAGGGTCTGCTGTCCCTCGGCCAGGCTGAGCGGGTCCACCAGGCACAGATAACCGCCTTCTCCCAACACCTGACGGCTGAGCAAGCGCTCGGCAAACCCACCGGCGGTGATCGCCAGATCAATGCTGCGCTCCATCAACGCCTGAGCGACGATCTGGCTGTGGGTCTGACGAAAGATCAACCGCAGCTTCGGCGCGACGCGGGCGATTTCTTCGATCAGCCGGCGCCCATAAGCGATTTCGAAATCATCGGACATCCCCACGGTCACCGAGCGCCCGTCGTAATGGTGGGCGGCCGGATCGACCATCGCCAGGCTCTGCCGGCATTTGTTCAGGGCATCGCTGACCACCGGTTTCAACTGGTTGGCCTTGAGCGTGGGCGCGAGTCCGCGGCCGGTGCGCACGAACAACTGATCGCCATACACCTCGCGAAGCCTTCGCAGTGCCGCGCTGACCGCCGATTGAGTCACGCCCAGACGCAACGCGGCCCGGCTGGCGCTGGACTCCTCGTGGAGCGCTTCGAAGACTTTCAGCAGGTTGAGATCGACGGCGGCGATATTCATTTGGTTCATATCATTCAGCAGTGAATGGGGCTTTATTGATGATCCCGTGGCGCCTGAGAATGAGCAACACCTCATTGCTTTCGGAGTTACTGCGATGCCCAAATCAATCGTTGCTGCACTGCAAATCGGCTCTTTGCCCGGCGGCAAAGCCGAGACCCTGGAACAGATCCTTGCCTGGGAAAGCGCGATTATCGAATCCGGTGCTGCGCTGGTGGTCATGCCGGAAGCGTTGCTCGGCGGTTACCCCAAAGGCGAGGGCTTTGGTACTCAGCTGGGTTATCGACTGCCGGAAGGTCGTGAAGCCTTTGCCCGGTATTTCGCCAATGCGATCGACGTGCCCGGCGCGGAAACCGAAGCGTTGGCCGGGCTGTCTGCGCGCACCGGCGCCAACCTGGTGATCGGTGTCATCGAGCGCGCCGGTAGCACGTTGTACTGCACCGCGTTGTATTTCGATCCGCAGACCGGGCTGGTCGCCAAGCACCGCAAACTGATGCCCACCGGCACCGAACGGTTGATCTGGGGCAAAGGCGATGGCTCGACGTTGCCGGTGATCGACAGTCAGGTCGGGCGGATCGGCGCGGTGGTGTGTTGGGAAAACATGATGCCGTTGCTGCGCACCGCGATGTACGCCAAAGGCGTGGAGGTCTGGTGCGCGCCAACGGTGGACGAGCGGGAAATGTGGCAGGTCAGCATGCGTCATATCGCCCATGAAGGACGCTGCTTTGTGGTCAGCGCCTGTCAGGTTCAGGATTCACCGCACGCCTTGGGCGTGGAGATCGCCAACTGGCCGGCGGACCGAGCATTGATTGCCGGTGGCAGTGTGATCGTCGGGCCGATGGGCGACATTCTGGCAGGACCTCTGCGTGACAGCGCCGGTTTGCTCACCGCAGAAATCGACACTGACGAGCTGGTCCGTGCCCGTTACGACTTCGACGTGGTGGGCCACTATGCGCGCCCGGACGTCTTCGAACTGACAGTAGATGAGCGCGCAAAACCCGGCGTCCGTTTTAACGCATAACTCATGTGGGAGCGGGCTTGCTCGCGAAGGCGGAGTGTCAGTCGACAGGAGAGTTGCCTGACCCACCACTTTCGCGAGCAAGCCCGCTCCCACATTGGATTGGTGTCGAGCACGAGTTGTGTGACTGGCACCGCTCCCACATTGGATCTTCAGTGCGGCTGTAGCCACTCTTCACGGGTGATTTCCCAGAGGTCTTTGGGGAATCGCCCGCTGACGAAGTCGCCCTCATCGCTGCGGATCAAGCGCATGCCGGTGCGTTCCGAGAGTTTGCGCGAGCCGAGGTTGGGCGCTGCTTTCGGTACCCGCATCACGGATCGGCCGA
Source organism: Pseudomonas sp. Irchel s3h14 (assembly GCF_900187425.1). GTDB lineage: Bacteria > Pseudomonadota > Gammaproteobacteria > Pseudomonadales > Pseudomonadaceae > Aquipseudomonas. Next base: position 141,125 of record NZ_FYDJ01000010.1, on the reverse strand, counting down.
GGGTTTCGAACCAGTACTCGGTGACCGCCGCACTGGCTTCGGTCATCAAGCCCTGGCCTTGCCATTCTGGCGCGAGCCAGAAGCCGCGGTTGTTGTCCTGTTCATCCATCAGGCTGATGTTGCCGATCAGTTGCTCGGGCGCCGACTTCAAACGAATCGACCAGTGCCACTCTTTACCAGCGGCAATCGCCGGCAAAGCGATGTCACGCAGATAGGTCAGTGCGCCGTCGGCGGGGTACGGCCAAGGTACCAAGGCGTTGAGATAACGCACCACTACCCAGTGCGGAAACTGTTGCTGGATGGCTTCGGCATCGGACAATTCCAGCGGGCGCAGGATCAGGCGTTCGGTGTAAAGCATGGGTGTGGCTTCCATGTTCTTTGTCGCTCCTTGAGTCGTGAATTACCAGGTGCCGGTCGTCGACGTTGGCAGGCTGAGTTTGCCACTGTCCACGAAACGCAGGGTGCCGAACAAGCCGCCCGCGAGTTTGCCGCGCAGGACGTAGGGCAGGTTGTCGAGCGTTTGGGTTTTGCTCAGGCCCAGTGTCTGAGCATTTTCTAGCGGTTCAAGGGTGCGACAGCTGCGGGCGAGACGGGTTCACCCTTGGCCGGGACATCCGGGTTTTCCATGACCCGCAGGATCGAGGCTTCCGGATCGAAGTCGTCTTCTTCCAGCTCAATGAATTCTTCAGGCAGGAAGATATTCAGCACGATTGCGCACAACGCGCCGACGGTGATCGGCGATTCGAAGATATTGTGCAGCGCCTTCGGCAACTCGCGCAGCACTTCCGGAACCGCCGCGACACCCAGGCCCATGCCGAGGGAAATCGACACGATCAGCATGTTGCGCCGGTGCAGGCCGGCTTCGGCGAGGATCTTGATCCCGGCGACCGCGACGGTGCCGAACATCACCAGTTCAGCACCACCGAGTACCGGTTTGGGCATCAGCTGCAGCACCGCGCCGATCATCGGGAACAACCCCAGCAGCACCAACAAACCGGCAATGAAGAACGCCACGTAGCGGCTGGCCACGCCGGTGAGCTGAATCACACCGTTGTTCTGAGCGAAGGTCACCATCGGCATGCTGTTGAACACGGCGGCCATGGCCGAATTGAGGCCGTCGGCGAGCAGACCGGATTTGATCCGGCGGATGTAGATCGGGCCTTTGACGGGCTGCCGGGAAATCATCGAGTTGGCGGTCAAGTCACCGGCGGCTTCCAGCGGCGACACCAGGAAAATCACCGCCACCGGCACAAACGCCACCCAATCGAAGTTAAAGCCGTACTTGAATGGCACCGGTACGCTCATCAACGGTACGTCGGGCAGGCTGGCGAAATTGACGTCACCCATCAGCCAGGCCACGACATAGCCGAGGGTCAGGCCGATGACGATCGCACCGAGGCGCAGGAACGGCACATCGACCCGGTTCAACACCACAATCGTTCCGAGCACCAGGGCCGCCAGGGCCAGATGACTGGCCGCGCCGAGGTCCGCCGCACCGAAGCCGCCGGCGATGTCGGTCATGGCGACTTTGATCAGCGACAGGCCCATCAGCGTGATGATCGTGCCGGTCACCACCGGGGTGATCAGCATCCGCAATTTGCCGATGAACTGGCTCAACACCACTTCGATGAAGGCGGCGAAGAAGCACACACCGAAGATCGTCGACAGGATCTCATCGGTGCCGCCACCCCGAGCCTTGACCATGAAACCGGCACTGAGAATTACGCTGATGAATGAGAAGCTGGTGCCTTGCAGACACAGCAGGCCGGAACCGATCGGGCCGAAACGCCGTGCCTGAACAAACGTGCCCAGCCCCGAGACGAACAGCGCCATGCTGATCAGGTACGGCACTTCGCTTTGCAGACCGAGGGCGCCACCCATGATCAGCGTCGGGGTGATGATGCCGACGAAACTCGCGAGCACGTGTTGCAGGGCGGCGAAGACGGTGGCGGTCAGATGCGGGCGATCGTCGAGGCCGTAAATCAGGTCGTTATTGCGCGGGGCAGGGGCTTTTTCAGAGGCGGTCATGGTGATGTGCGTGCCAGAAGGCGGGCCGGGTCAAAAAATGGAGGCGCAGGATGCCAGCAGCGGGCATCGAGGGCAACGCACAACGCACTGATCGTTCCCACGCAGAGCGTAGGAACGATCATCAACCGAACGCCGCGAGTAAATCCTCCTCAAAGGCTTTTTGCGCATCCCCCGGCACCTGGGCTCGATGGCGGGCCAGATGGAATGCCACGTCGAAACTCATATCGGCACGGCGCACGGCTCGCAGCAATCCCTTGTCTTCCCAGCTGCGGGCAAAGTGTTCGGGTAAATAACCGACATGCTTGCCGGAGAGAATGAAGGCGAGGGTGCCTTCGACTTGCTCCGAGCGCGCCGAACACATCTTCCCCTGGAAAGGCTCGTCGCTGCGCAGGAAACGGTAAGGGTGATCGACCCGATCGCAAGCCTGTAGCGCTTGTTCGTCAGGTGCATCATCAGTGAACAGCGGATGGCCGGCGGCGCAATACAGGTGCTGGGTTTCGGTAAACAGTTCGCGGTAGTCAAAAGCGCTTTGCACTTGTGAGAAATAGCCGATCGCCAGGTCCAGTCGTTGTTGCAGCAGCAACCGTTCCATTTCCCCGGGCATGGCGCTGATCAATTCGATGCGGACCGATTCGTCCCGTTCACGAAAGCGCCGGATCGCATCGGCCACCCGTTGCAGCACGGATTGATCGAGTGCTTCGGACAGCCCCAGACGAACCTCGCCGATCAAACGCCCGGCCACGCCGTTGGATTGGTGGCGGAAGGCTTCGATGGACTCGAACAGGCTGCGAGTCGCACTCAGCAGTTGCTCGCCCTTGGGCGTGATCTTGAAACCACCCTTGCCACGACTGCACAGGCGATAGCCGAGTCGGGTTTCCAGTTTGGCCATTTGCTGGCTGATGCTCGACTGGCTCAAGCCCAACTCACCCTGAGCCGCGCTGAAACCGCCGCACTCCACCACGTTGACGAACAGGCGCAGCAGTTGCAGATCGAGATCGTGGAGTTGACTCAGCATCAAACATTACTCCTGGATAAAGTCAGGATAACTAACTTGGTATTTTTCCAATGTATCCGACGACGCATTCTGCATCCACTTCATCTGGTCAGGTGTTTCGTCATGGCTCCCATGTTCAAGCTGTGTTTACCCGCGCTGTTCCTCGCCATGGCCGTATCGGCCCAGGCCGAGGAAAAAGTCCTCAATCTCTACAGTTGGTCCGATTACGTAGCCCCTGAAACCTTGCAACGTTTCGAGCAGGAAACCGGTATCCACGTGCGCTACGACACGTTCGATTCCTCGGAGGTGCTCGAGACCAAGTTGCTCACCGGTGGCAGCGGTTATGACGTGGTCGTTCCGTCTTCCAGTGTGCTGGCCCGCGGATTGGCAGCCGGTGCGTTGAAAGAGATTCCCCACGAAGGCCTCAAGGGATACGCCAACCTCGATCCGGATTTGCTGGAAAAACTCGCCGCCGTCGACCCCGGCAACCGCTATGGCGTGCCCTACACCTGGGGCACCTTGGGATTGGGGATGAATGTCGAAGCCGTGAAGCAGCGTTTGCCGGACGTGCCGCTCAACAGCCTGGACCTGCTGTTCAAGCCTGAGTACGCCAGCAAACTGAAAGATTGCGGCATCGCCATTCTCGATTCGCCTCAGGAAGTGATCGGCCTGGCGCTGCATTACCTGGGTAAAAATCCCTACAGCACCGACAAGGCTGATCTGACAGCCGCCGAGGCGCTGTTGCATCAGCTGCAACCCAATGTGCTGTACGTCGCGACCGGTCGGCAGATCAGCGATCTGGCCAACGGCAGCGTTTGCCTGGCGCTGACCTACAACGGTGACGCCAGCATGGCCGCCGATCAGGCGCGCAAGGCCAACAAGCCGTTTGAAGTGGCGTACCGGATTCCGAAAGAGGGCACGCTGGTCTGGCAGGACAACCTGGCGATCCCCAAGGACGCCCCACACCCCGAAGCCGCCCGCGCCTTTATCGAGTTCATGTTGCGCCCGGAATCCGTTGCGGCACTGACCAACGAACTGTTCTTCGCGACAGCCAACCAGGCCGCAACTCCGCTGGTGGATGAGGCGGTGCGCACCGACCCGGACATCTACCCGCTGCCTGACGTGCGTGACCGGCTGTACGCCGACCGCAGCATGAGCCTCAAGGACCTGCGTCAACGCACTCGCTTGTGGACCACTTTCCGTAGCCGCCAATAATAAGGAACCCGAGATGGACGTCCCGATGCAAAACGATCAGGCCATGACCCGCGACAGCCTCTACGGCACTGCCGCCGAAAGTACCTACGCCGGTATCACCAGTTTCATGCGTCGACGCTACAGTCGCGACTTGCGCGGCGTTGATGTAGCGGTCAGCGGTGTCCCGTTCGACACCGCCACCAGCAACCGCCCCGGAGCGCGTTTCGGACCACGCGGCATTCGTGCCGCGTCCACCGGGATTGCCTGGGAACGCCATTGGCCGTGGACCTTCGACCCGTTCGACCATCTGGCGGTGATCGACTTCGGCGATTGCGACTTCGACTACGGCACACCGCAGTCGGTGCCGGAAAGCATCGAAGCCCACGCTGAACACATTCTCAACGCCGGTAGCGCAATGCTGACGTTCGGCGGGGATCACTTCATCACGTATCCGCTGCTCAAGGCCCATGCGCGTAAACATGGCCCACTGTCGTTGATCCACTTCGACGCCCACAGCGACACCTGGCCGGACGAAGACGGCAAGCGCGTCGATCACGGCACGATGTTCTGGCACGCGGCCAAGGAAGGTTTGGTGGATCCGTCGCGTTCGGTGCAGATCGGCTTGCGCACCACCAATGATGATCACCAGGGTTTCCAGGTGCTGGATGCGCGACAAGTGCATCGACGTGGTGTTGATGAGATTGTCGAGGCCATTCGGGCGCGGGTCGGTGATAACCCGGTGTACCTGACGTTCGACATCGACTGCCTCGATCCGGCCTTCGCTCCAGGGACCGGAACGCCGGTGTGCGGCGGCTTGAGCACGGTGCAGGCGCTGGAAATCCTGGGTGGCTTGCGCGGGATTAATCTGGTGGGAATGGACGTCGTGGAAGTGGCGCCGGCCTACGACAGTGCGGACATTACCTCACTGGCAGCGGCGACGTTGGCGATGGAAATGCTGTGTTTGTATGCGGCTAAACACAAAGTCGACCGGTAAAACGCTATCGCGGGCAAGCCTTGCTCCTACAGGATATCGGCGAACACAAAATGTGTGAACACCACAGAACCTGTAGGAGCAAGGCTTGCCCGCGATGCTTTTTCAGGCGACGGGGATGATCGGCAGATCCAGGGTTTCAGCCCCGGTAAATCGCGCCATCGACCCGGCAATGGATTCATGGGGCACGCCCATCTCCACACCACTGACCCCATCAAGCCGCGACAGTTGATCCCCACTCAACTGCACATCCAAAGCACCCAAGGTCGCATCCAGTTGCTCACGAGTGCGCGAGCCGAGAATCGGTATCAGTGCCGTGGTCGAACGCTTGGCTTTTTCCCGCAGCCAGGCAATGGCCACGTGCGTCGGGCTGGCGCCCAGTTCTGCGGCGACGGCCAGCAAAGTGTCGAGCAGGGCGGTTTCACGGGCACTTTTCTCGGCGTGAATCAGCATGCCAAGTTTGGCGGCGCGGTTGTCGCCATCGTTGGTGCGGTACTTGCCGGTGAGGAACCCACCACCCAACGGTGACCACAACGTAGCGGCCAGGCCCAAGGCTTCGGCCATCGGCAGTTGTTCACGTTCGGCCGTGCGTTCAGCGAGGCTGTATTCCACCTGAATCGCAGCAATCGGCGAGAAACCGCGAACCTCAGCCAACAAATCAGCCCGAGCGATGCGCCACGCCGGGAAGTTCGACAGCCCGGCGTAATGAATCTTGCCGGCGCGCACCAGATCGTCAAAACCACGCAGGATCTCTTCCATCGGCGTCACGCCATCGCTCATGTGAGCCCAGAACAGGTCGATGTGGTCGGTGTTGAGTCGTTTCAGGCTTTCTTCAACGGCGCGAACCATGTTCTTGCGGTTGTTGCCGGTGTGGGAAATGCCCGCAGCCGGCGTGGTCCCCAGGGTGTATTTGGTGGCAATGACCAGGCGGTCCCGTTCTGCTGCGATGAACTCGCCGAGCATCGCTTCCGACTGGCCCGCCTGATAGCCGTTGGCGGTGTCGATGAAATTGCCGCCGGCCTCCAGGTAGCCATCAAAGATGCGTTTGGCTTCGTCACGCTCGGCGCCATGGCCCCAACCGGTGCCAAAATTTCCGGCGCCCAGCGCCAGTTCCGAGACCCGCAAGCCGGTTTTGCGGCCGAAGACTTTGTAATGCATGGGGTGACTCCTGAAGGAAAAGACGTTGGGGTTGAATATAAATGTCTAGCGACATGTATTTAATATGATGTCGGTAATATTGAACGTCAAGGTACTTTTCCATTCTCAAGAAAAGGGCCGACCACCGGCCACAACGCTACTGCCACTTTCTGACAGGGTCCTCTGCTAAGCTCCGACAACTTTTACGGACAGAGCCTGCCGATCGTGTCGCGGACCACTCGTTTACTGACCTTGTTGCAAGTACTGCGCGGCAAAAGTCGCCCGGTGACCGCGGCAACACTTGCCGGCGAATTGGAGATTTCCGAGCGTACGCTGTACCGCGACATCGCCGAACTCACCGCCCTTGGCGCGCCAATCTACGGCGAAGCGGGGATCGGCTATGTGCTGCGCAGCGGTTTGTTTCTGCCGCCGTTGATGCTCAACGCCGATGAAACCGAAGCCATCGTGCTGGGGTTGCGCTATGTGGATCAACGCGGCGATGAGGTGTTGAGCAAGGCTGCGGCGGATGCGCTGGCCAAGATTGCTGCGGTATTGGCGCCTGAAGCGCTGGACGCGTTACGCAACCCGACGGTGTTGCCGGGGCCACCCGGCTATGGCTTCGCGCCCAACGCCGTGCCACTGAATGTGTTTCGCCAGGCCATCCGCGATCAGGCCAAGCTGCATATCGACTACGCGGATGCTCATCAGGTGCCCAGTCAGCGGCTGATTTGGCCGCTGGCCCTGGGATTTCTGAACGAGGTGCGAATCATCGTCGCCTGGTGCGAGTTGCGCAGTGCCTACCGCACCTTTCGCACCGACCGGATCTCGGCAGCGAACGAGCAGGGCGAGCGTTATCCGGGACAGCGCAGCGACCTGTTGCGCACCTGGCGCAAACAGATGCAACTGGATGAAGCAGGGCGCTTCACTCCTGACAAGAACTGACACAGGCTTGTTTTAGCATGGCTCCAGAATCAACAAACAAGGAGCCGTAACCATGTCCAATCCCGCCTCTTCACTGGCACCCGCCATCGCCGCCTACATTGCTGCGGCCAATGCCCGCGACACCTCGCGAGTCGCCAGTTTTTTCGCTGAGGATGCCAATGTGTTCGATGAAGGCCAGCACCAGGTTGGCACTCACGCCATCGCGCAATGGATGCAAGACACCGCCCAGCGTTACCAGCCACGGGTTGAAGTGCTCGACGTGCAACTGCGCACCGGCAAAGTGTTGGTGCATAACCTGATCTCCGGAACGTTTCCCGGCAGCCCGCTGGAATTGCGCTACATGTTTCGCCTGAATGAACAGGGCAAGATCGCCCGGCTAGACATCTCGCTCTAACCAGGGCGCATGGCATACTGCCGCGCATGAATGTCGACTCCCCCTTAAGCGCCTGGCAACACGCCATTGAACAGAAGGGCTTCGTCCAGGACGAAGCCCAGGAACATGCCGTGTGGGCGCTGCAGAAATGCTACGAAGCGCTGCATGAAGGGCGCACGCCGATCACTGGCGTGTACCTCTGGGGGCCGGTCGGGCGCGGCAAGACCTGGTTGATGGACCAGTTTTACCAAAGCCTGAAGGTCCCGGCCCGTCGCCAACACTTTCACCACTTTATGGGCTGGGTCCATCAGCGTTCGTTTCAGCTGACCGGCACCGTCGACCCGTTGAAGGCGCTGGCTCGCGAACTGAGCGAGGAAGTGCGGGTCCTGTGTTTCGACGAACTGTTTGTCAACGACATTGGCGACGCCATCATTCTCGGGCGTTTGTTTCAGGTGATGTTCGAGCAGGGCGTGGTGGTGGTCTGCACCTCCAATCAGCCACCGGATCAGCTGTACGCCGATGGCTTCAATCGCGACCGGTTCGTGCCCGCCATCGAGGCCATCAAGAAACATATGCAGGTGATTGCGGTGGATGGCGCCGAAGATCATCGCCTGCACCCAGGCAAAGGGTTGCAACGTTACTGGGTGGCGGCACTGGGGCAACCCAGCGCGCTGGGTGAAGTGTTCAAGGCATTGACCGTCGGCCAGTCGGTGTCCAGTGACCCGATCAAGGTGGGCTACCGCTCACTCGATGTCGTGCAGGCCAGTCCAACCGTACTCTGGACTCGTTACGCCGACCTCTGCGAACAGCCTTTTGCCGCCATGGATTTCATCGCCCTGTGCGACACCTTCAGCGCTATTCTGTTGAGTGACGTGCCCAACCTCAGCGCGCAAAAGCGCGAGGGGCGCATCGCACGAGGCACTGAAGACGGCGTCGAACGGGTGGTGGCGGGCGATCGCGAGTTGCCGCAATTGTCGGTGCATGACGACGGTGTACGGCGTTTCATCGCCCTGGTGGACGAGTGCTACGACCGCAAGGTGCCGCTGTGCCTCGAAGCGCAGGTGCCCATGGAATCGTTGTACACCGAGGGTTATCTGGAGTTTCCGTTCCGCCGCACCCTCAGCCGTTTACAGGAAATGCAGCTGCAACGTTTCGCCGAAGCTTGAACAAGGAGCCGCGAACATGAATCAGCCTTTGTCGCACCATTTGCTGACCATGGCCTATCAGAACGCTTGGGCCAATCATCGACTCGCCAAGGCCTGGAACCAGTTGAGCCCGGCCGATCTGGCGGCACCGCGGGTCAGCTTCTTTCCCAGTCTGCGCGCCACCCTCAATCACATCCTGACCTGCGACTGGTTTTACGTGGATGCGCTGGAGCGGGAGTTGCGCGGCGATGACCCGCATCCCGATTGCTACGTGTTTTTCAACCAGGACGAGCCGTTTACGCGCGCAGTAGACCTCAAGCGCGAACAAGCGCTGGTGGACCTTCGACTGATCGCCTATTGCGAGCAAATGCGCGACGCTGACCTCGGGAAGGTTGTGACCATCGCCCGAGACACGCCGCAACATGACAGCCGCCTGCGCCTGCTGTCCCATCTGTACGAGCACCAGATCCATCATCGCGGGCAGATTCACGCCATGCTCAGCGGCACCCCGGTCAAACCACCGCAACTGGACGAGTTTTTCTGTGCCGGTGAGTCAGGCCTCAGGGCTGAGGATTTTGCTGAGCTGGGGTGGACCGAGGCGCTGATCTGGGGCGCTTGAGCGAAAAATTACAGCAGGATCGGGTTGTCGACACGGCTGTGCCCGCGATATTGTCGGTCGGCCTTTCAGTGCGAGATGCGCTGGGGCAACTTAATGTGTGAACGAGGGTGGAAATGGAATCCGCAGAAATTATTGTACTTCAGGCCAGCTATACCAATCCGGTGCATGCCGAGGCTATTGGGCTGGTGCTAAATGCTTACGCCGAAGACCCGATGGGTGGCGGCCACTCGTTGTCCGCCGACTTGCTGAAGCAACTGCCGGCGGAACTGGCCAAGCGTCCCCACGCGTTCAGCGTTCTGGCCTTTGTCGGTGGCGAGCCGGCCGGGCTGGTCAATTGCTTTGAAGGTTTCTCGACCTTCGCCTGTCGGCCGTTGGTCAATGTGCACGATGTGTCGGTGGTGCCGAAATTTCGCGGCTTGGGGTTGAGCCAGAAGATGCTGCAAAAGGTCGAGGACATCGCCCGCCAGCGCGGCTGCTGCAAAATCACGCTGGAGGTGCTGGAAGGTAATGCAGTCGCCCAGGCTTCCTATGGCAAGTTCGGTTTTGCCGCAGGCATGTTCGACCCGGCGCACGGTCGGATGTTGTTCTGGACCAAGGCGCTTTAAGGTATTACGAGCAAAGAAAAAGGGCGTCCATCAGGACGCCCTTTGTCGTTACGGTTTGTAGTGCTCTGTCACTTGCGCGGTTTGATCATCTGGAACCCTGATTTCTGCGGTGTTGCTGGCGTTACTTTGATTCGCCTCTTGGCTGAGCCGCAGGCTCTCAAAGTAGTACCGCATGCGTTCAGCGCCACCTTCGGCAAATGCAGCGGTTGAACTGAACATCATCAGGCCGGCGAGGATCATGGTTGTACGTTTCATGGTGTGCCCCACTACGAGTTGTCGGGTCCTTTCGTCCATGAAGCAATGTCGAAGGGACATTATCCGCCGATTCCGTTAAATGGGAATTGCCTGCGCCTAGAGCTTCCAGTCCAGGCTCAGGGTCACCGTGCGCGGGTCACCCCAAAACACACCGTTATAGAACCCGACGTTGTCGTAATACTTCTTGTCGAACAGGTTATCGACGTTCAGCGAGGCCGACAGGTGCTTGTCGAACTCATACCGCGACATCAGTTTGACCACGGTGTAGGCGTCCTGCCGGATCTTGGTCCTTTCGGTGATCACCGCACCGTCGGCGCTACGTCCCACCGGGCGGTTGGCGGCGCGGAACACATCGCTCTGCCAGTTCACCGCGCCACCCACGGTCAGTGCCTGCCAGTCGCCGGGCAGACGATAGGCCGTGGAGAGCCGGAACATATTCAGCGGCTGGTTGGTATTGGCGCGTTTCTTTTCGCCATTGGCCGAGTGGGTGTAGGTGTAGCCGGCCGTCATGTTCCAGCCGGCCATGACCTCGCCCGAGAGCTCGGCTTCGAAGCCCTGAACCTTGTTGCCTTTGCCGCCTGACTTGTAGAACTCCTTGCCGGTCACCGGGTCCGGTGGCACCGAATCGTCGACTTCGGCTACGTTGTCCTGTTTGCTCCAGAACAGCGCGGTGGCGAGGTTCAGACGTTCTTCAAGCAGGCTGCCCTTGAGCCCCAGTTCATAGTTGCTGCCCACCACTGGCTCGAGGTATTTGCGATTGCTGTCGCGATTGTCTTGCGGGTTGAAGATGTCGGTGTAGCTGACGTACGCCGTGTATTCGGGGGTGAGGTCGTAGAGGAGCCCGGCGTAGGGCGTCCACATGTCGTTGTGTTCCTGGCTGCTGGCATCGACGCTGCTCAGTTGCAGGTTGTCGTCGTACTTGTTGGTCTTGGTCGATACTTTCCAGCTGCCATAGCGACTACCCAGTACCGCATGCAGGTCATCCGTCAGACTCAGGCGAGTGGCCAGGTAACCGGCCTTCTGGCGGGTACTGTCTTTTGAACCTGAAAGGCTGGTGACCGTGTCGGGAAACTTGGCGATGTCGCCCATGTATTTCCAGTCGCGGATGCTTTCGTAATCCGCCGCCCTTGGGCCGTCCACCATGTAGGGGGAATCTTCCCGGCGCTCGGCCTCGCCATAGCCGATCATCATTTCGTGTTCCCGTCCGAACAGCGAGTAAGGGCCTGCCACGTTGAAGTCATAAGCCTTCATTTTTTGCGTACTGAGCATGTGGCTGACGTTGGCGCTCATGCCACTGCGATCTGCCTCAGGAAAACCCCCGCCGCCGTAGTAGATCTTGCCGTCGGTGTCGCTCTCGCGATGGGTGTAGGCGGCCTTGGCGTGCCAGCCGGCACCCAATTGGTGTTCCAGCGTGGCGAACGCGGTTTTGTCCTTGAGCGGCCAGGAACTCCACGACGTGGCCATGTTGGTGGAGCGTCCGAGGTTGGCCTTGCCACCGTCAGCGTTCCAGTACGGCACCGTGCCCCAGGACGTGCCCTGGACGTGTTTGTTCTGATAGTCGTAACCCACGGCCAACACGGTGTCATCGGTCAGGTCGGCTTCGAGAATGCCGTAACCGACCTCCCGTTGTTGCTGGTACTTGTCGCGGAACGAATCGCTGTCGCGATAGGCCAGCACGCTGCGTCCGCGCAAGCGGCCGTCGAAAGCCAGTGGACCACCGACATCCAGATAACTGTAGTAGTCGTCATAACTGCCGCCGCTGACACCGGTCTGGACCTGCCACTGCGCCGTCGGCCGTTTACGCACCATGTTGATGGTGGCCGACGGGTCGCCCGCGCCGGTGGTCAGGCCGGTGGCACCGCGAACCACTTCGATGCGGTCGTAGATGATGGTGTCGGAATCGGACTTCATGTAGCTGAAGGTGTTCAGCATGCCGTCGATCTGGAAATTGGTGATCGAGTAACCCCGGGACGAATAGCTGACCCGGTCCGAATCGTTGTGCTGAACGACCACGCCGGTGGTCTGGCTCATGGCTTCGGACAGCGTGCCGAGTTTGAAATCGTCCATTTGCTGGCGCGTGACCACAGACACCGATTGCGGCGTTTCCTTGATCGACAGGTTCAAGCGCGTCGCAGTGCTCATGGCGCCGGTGGTGTACGACTCGGTGTTTTCGGTGGTGCTGCCCAAACCCTGGGCGGTGACATTGGTGGCGCCCAGTTCGAGGGTGCGGCCAGGCTCTTTGTCAGGGCTGGTTTCAGCCAGCAAGTCGGGGCACAGGGCGGCACTGCACAAGCCCAGGGTAAAAGTCATGGAACGGGTGATAGGCGCGAACATCGCAGCCAACTCCTTGTCGTCGATGGAAAAATTCCGTTTGTTCAAAGACGAAGGGGAGAGGCGGGATTTAGCTATAAACGAGAATAATTATTATCTTTGCGGGGTTTCGAACAGCACAGTCGCGCAATGGCACAGGAAAAAGGGGCCGGAACCGGCCCCTGAAAGGATTACTGCTGAATAACTGCCACCGTCTTGGGTTTCATCAGGCTGAAGTCGATCAATGCCTTTTGCTCGCGCTCATAAGGATTGCCGATCATCAATGGCCGTGGCTTGAAACTGTCGCTGACCAGGCTCTTGCTGCGATCCAGTTCATCGAAGCTCAGACCCGCCAGATCAGCCCAGGTGTGGATCAGGTGCGAGCTGCTGTAAGGCCGCCCAAGATCACCGGCAAAGCTCCAGTCATGGTTTTCGCGCCATTTCGGCGAAGCCCAGGCCATGAGCGGAATGGTGTACATCGGCGCCGTCGGTTTGCTTTCGTTGCGCCCAAGGGTGCTGTGGCCAGGAGAATCGAAAACGTCTTCACCGTGGTCGGAGAGGTACATCAGGAACCCGTTCGGATCAGATTTGGCGTAGTCCTTGATCAGGCTCGAGACCACGAAGTCGTTGTACAGCACCGCGTTGTCATAGCTGTTGTACGTCGGCACCTGATCGTCGCGCACACCGTCCGGAACGCCTTTGCGGTCCTTGAACTTATCGAAGGACGACGGATAACGGTATTGATAGCTCATGTGCGTGCCGAGCAAATGCACGACGATCAGCTTGCGCGGCGCAGCGTCGGCCAAGGCCTTGTTGAACGGCTCGATCACGTCGCCATCGTACTGGGCGGCATTCTGGTTGCGGTTGTTGTTCAGGTACACCTGCTCGTCGGCCTGCTCGGAGAAGGTCGTCAGCATGGTGTTGCGCTTGGTCATGGTCTGCTGGTTGGTGATCCAGAAGGTCTTGTAGCCTGCCTGTTTCATCATGCTGACCAGCGACGGGGTCGACAGGTACAGGTCCGGGTTTTCTTCGTCGGCGAAGGTCAGAACCTGCTGCAACGCCTCGATGGTGTAAGGGCGCGGGGTGATGACGTTATCGAAGACCGCCAGTTGATCCTTGAGCTTGTCCAGCTCCGGGGTGGTTTCCCGAGGGTAGCCGTAGAGGCTCATGCGCTGACGGTTGGTGGACTCACCGATCACCAGCACCAGGGTCGCCGGCTGATTGGCCGCCGAATCCTTGAGATTGTGCAGGGGAGGGATCTTGCTGGCACTGTTGAGCATGTCTTGCATGCCGGCCAGGGTATCGAGGTAGCGGTGATAAGCCACGGCCATCTGCCAAGGCACCGCGGGCTCGATGCGGGTTTCGAACTTTTCGAAACCGCCGGCAAGGCTGCCGGTACGCGCGGTTTGCTTGATCAGCGGGTAACCGACGACGGCGACCACAATCGCCGTTGCAGCCACCAGTGCCCGACCGCGAGGCATGTACACCGGGCGCAAGCGAGTCCAGAGGAAGTAAGCGAAAGCGGTGTGAGCGAGGAACGCAGCCACCATCCACCAGGCAAAGTACTGTGTCATGTACTCGCCGGCTTCAGAGATGTTCGACTCGAACATAATGAAGATGACGCTTTGGGAAAACTCCTGCTGATAGATGAAGAAGTAACCCAGGCTGGCCATTGAGCAGGCCCACAGCACCACACCGATCAGTGCAGCCATGACACGTGTTTGTTTGGGGAACAGCAGCATCGGCGCAAGCCAGATGGCACTCATCACAAAGGCCTGGCGGAACCCGGTAAAACCGGAGGTGCCTGTCAGTTGGATCAGTAGTTGGGTAATGCCGGAAAAATACCAGAAGAACAGGAACAGCCAGAGAAATCCTGTCCAGTCGAAACCTTTCGCAGACGTATTGCTGCGTTCAAACAAAGCCATTCAGCGCTCCAGCCAATAATCACTTCCCCGCCGGGACATCTTTGTCACCGACGAACGGGCGCCGCGCGGATACCGAACGGCCATAAGGCGCCGGAGTATCAAGAAACGGATGTGAAAACTTCGTGAGTGCAGGGTTTGTCAAAAGGGGGGATGGCAGATCGGAAACAACAGTGGGCTGCTTCCGAATCAAGCGAGGGGGTCAGGCGTGAGGCACACGGTGAGTGACGGGCAAAGGCTGGGCCTGATTGCTTTGTGTCAACAAGCGCAATTGCGCGAGCTCCTGCTTCAACTGGTCGCGCTCGTCTTTCAACTGGCGTAATTCATCGCGACGGATCGTGACGTAAAGGGTTTGTGCTGGCCGTGCTGCGTGTACTGTGCCCATTGCTCACCTCGCAAATGGCTGCCTCAACTGTAAACCTGCCCCGACATCGGGTGCTGACTTACTATCGGCGCTGATTTTGATTTCTTTTGCCCCGGAAGGGAACTTTTTTATTTTTCATGGTCGTTGTGTCTTCGGCGCGATTACCGACGTTATCAATCTGGATCGGGCACAATGCCCGGAAACTATGTGCCAGCGCTCTGGACTAACCCTCATTAGTCGCGTTGGGCTATAACCTTTGACACACATTTATTTGTAGTAGGGAGCATCAGCACATGCAACTCGGGATTATTGGACTGGGCCGCATGGGCGGAAATATTGCGCGGCGCCTGATGCTCAACGGTCATACCACCGTTGTTTACGACCGCAATACCGCCTTTGTCGACACCCTGGCCGCAGAAGGCGCCTCTGGCGTCATCGACCTGCCGGCGCTGGTCGCTGGCCTGGCCAAGCCACGTGCGGTGTGGGTCATGCTGCCGGCCGGCGCACCGACCGAAGACACCATCGACACCTTGAGCACCTTGCTCGAAGCTGGCGATACCATCATCGACGGCGGCAACACCTTCTATAAGGACGACATCCGCCGGGCGAAAACCCTCTCGGAGAAAGGCCTGCACTATGTCGACGTCGGCACCTCCGGCGGCGTCTGGGGCCTGGAGCGGGGCTACTGCATGATGATCGGTGGCGAAGCCGAGGTGGTTAAACGCCTTGATCCGCTGTTCGAGAGCCTTGCGCCGGGCCTGGGCGACATCCCTCGAACCAAGGACCGCAAGTCCGAAGACGATCGTGCCGAGCGCGGTTACATCCACGCAGGCCCGGCCGGTTCGGGGCATTTCGTGAAAATGATCCACAACGGCATCGAATACGGAATGATGCAGGCCTTCGCCGAAGGCTTCGACATCCTCAAGACCAAGGCCAGCACCAACCTGCCGGAAGACCAGCGTTTCGACCTGAACGTAGGCGACATCGCCGAAGTCTGGCGTCGTGGCAGCGTCGTGTCGTCCTGGTTGCTCGACCTGACCGCCGACGCGCTGGCCAGCGACCCGAAACTCGACGGTTACTCTGGATCGGTGGCTGACAGCGGTGAAGGTCGCTGGACCATCGAAGCCGCCATGGAGCAATCGGTGCCTGTACCGGTGCTGTCGAACTCGCTGTTCTCCCGCTACCGTTCGCGCGGGCAAGGCACCTTTGGCGACAAGATTCTCTCGGCCCAGCGCTTCGGCTTCGGCGGCCACGTGGAGACTTCGAAAAAATGACCCGTCTGATCCGCAATAAATCCAAGGCAGAACCCGCACCACCGACCACGCTGTTTCTGTTCGGTGCCCATGGTGATCTGGTCAAGCGTCTGCTGATGCCGGCGCTGTACAACCTGAGTCGCGACGGTCTGCTTGGGGATGGACTGCGGATCATCGGTGTTGACCACAACGCCATCACCGATGAAGCCTTTGCGAAAAAACTCGAAGACTTCATTCGGGCCGAAGTGGCCGCCAAGGTCGGCAAGGGCGATCAAGCCCTTGATCCGGACTTGTGGGCCAAGTTGGCCAAAGGCATCAGCTACGTCCAGGGCGACTTCCTGGACGACAGCACCTATCAAGCCCTGGCGGCGAAAATCGCCGCCAGCGGCACTGACAACGCGGTGTTCTACCTGGCCACCGCGCCACGTTTCTTCAGCGAGGTGGTGCGTCGTCTCGGCGCCGCTGGCTTGCTGCAAGAGTCGCCAGAAGCGTTCAGAAGGGTGGTGATCGAAAAACCCTTCGGTTCCGATCTGCATACTGCCGAAGCCTTGAACGCTTGCTTGCTCAAGGTGATGACGGAAAACCAGATCTACCGG
Organism: Pseudomonas sp. Irchel s3h14; assembly: GCF_900187425.1. Taxonomy (GTDB): domain Bacteria; phylum Pseudomonadota; class Gammaproteobacteria; order Pseudomonadales; family Pseudomonadaceae; genus Aquipseudomonas. The sequence goes on along the minus strand of NZ_FYDJ01000010.1, from coordinate 124,397 downwards.
ATCGATCACTATCTGGGCAAGGAAACCGTGCAGAACATTTTGATCAGCCGGTTCTCCAACAGCCTGTTCGAAGCGTTCTGGAACAATCACTACATCGACCACGTACAAATCACCGCCGCCGAAACCGTTGGCGTGGAAACCCGTGGCAGTTTTTATGAACACACCGGCGCCTTGCGGGACATGGTGCCCAATCACCTGTTCCAGTTGCTGGCGATGGTCGCAATGGAGCCGCCGGCCGCCTTTGGCGCTGATGCGGTACGCGGCGAGAAAGCCAAGGTGGTCGGTGCGATTCGTCCCTGGTCGGTCGAGGAAGCGCTGGCCAATTCGGTACGCGGCCAATACACGCCCGGCGAAATTGACGGCAAGGAGTTGCCGGGGTATCGCCAGGAAAACAACGTGGCGCCCGACAGCAATACCGAAACCTACGTCGCGCTGAAGGTCATGATTGACAACTGGCGCTGGGTCGGCGTGCCGTTTTACCTGCGCACCGGCAAGCGCATGAGCGTGCGCGATACCGAAATTGTCATCTGCTTCAAACCGGCGCCGTATGCGCAGTTCCGCGATACCGAGGTCGATGAGCTGCAACCGACCTATCTGCGAATCCAGATTCAACCCAACGAAGGCATGTGGTTCGACCTGCTGGCCAAACGGCCCGGCCCGGCCTTGAAGATGGCCAATATCGAACTGGGCTTTGCCTACAAGGATTTCTTTGAAATGCAGCCGTCCACCGGCTATGAAACCCTGATCTACGATTGCCTGACCGGCGATCAGACGCTGTTCCAGCGCGCTGACAACATCGAGAACGGCTGGCGCGCCGTGCAGCCTTTCCTTGATGCCTGGCAGCAGGACGCGAGCGTGCAGAGCTATGCCGCTGGCGAAGACGGCCCGCAGGCGGCAGAAGATCTCCTGACCCGCGACGGTCGCGTCTGGCATGGCCTCGGATGAGTGACGCACCGCAGCCTCCCATCCGTTTTTTACTCAGTGATATGGACGGCACCTTGTTGCTGCCCGATCACAGCCTCAGCCAACGCACAATCGAAGCGGTCCGTTCCTTGCGCGAAGCAGGCGTGCTGTTCAGCCTGGCCACCGGTCGTCCACCCAAAGCCATGTTGCAGCAGATTGAAGCCCTGGGCGTCGACCTGCCAACGGCAGCGTTCAATGGCGGCACCATCGTCAATCCGGACGGCAGTTTGCTGGTTGCGCATTACTTGCCGGCAACGGCGGCGCTGACCACGTTGGCGCTGTTTGCCGATCAACCGGACATCGAGGTTTGGGTGTTCAGCGGTGGCGACTGGTTAGCGAAGGACCCGACCGGTCCCATGGTTCCACGGGAGCAGCATGGCCTGGGGTATCCACCGGTGGTGGTCGAGTGTTTCGAGCCGTATCTGGAACGTATCGACAAGATTGTCGCCGCCAGCAACAACGCCGAGTTGTTGATTGAGCTGGAGGCGCAGTTGCTGCCCAAGGTCGAGGGCCAGGCGCAGGTCTCGCGTTCACAACCGGTGTACCTGGACGTGACGGCGATGCAAGCCAACAAGGGCGCAGCGCTGGCGACACTGGCCGAATTTCTCGGTGTGCCGCTGGAGCAGACTGCGGCGCTGGGCGATGGCGGCAACGACCCGGCGATGTTTCACCGCGCAGGCTTGTCGATCGCCATGGGGCAGTCGGAAGAGGCAGTGAAGCGCCAGGCCGATGTGGTGACTGGCGCCAATACCGAAGACGGCGCGGCGCAGGCAATCGAGCGCTATATCCTGTACGCAGGTTAAACCGCGTCATCGTTCTTCGCGGGCAAGTCGGATCGCCGCACCGCTCGCTCCTACAGGTCAGCGGTAAATCTGTAGGAGCGAGGCTTGCCCGCGAAGGCGTCAATCCTGTTGATTCAAAGCCAGAAACTCACTGCATACCAGCCAAGAACACCCATCACCACGGTGTATGGCAACGCCATCCACACCATCCGCCCGTACGACAGGCGAATCAGCGGTGCAATCGCCGAGGTCAGCAGGAACAGAAACGCAGCCTGACCATTGGGCGTCGCCACGCTCGGCAGGTTGGTGCCGGTGTTGATCGCAATCGCCAGCGTCTCGAAATGCTCACGGCTCATGTGGCCAGAGATGAAGGCCTGTTTGACTTCGGTGATGTAAATGGTCGCGACGAACACGTTGTCGCTGATGGCCGACAGCAAGCCGTTGGCAATAAACAGCATGCCCGGCTGTTGATCCGCTGGCAGCGCCAGCACCCACTGGATCAAAGGCGTGAACAGTTGCTGATCGTGAATCACCGCCACCACCGCGAAAAACACCACCAGCAGCGCTGTGAACGGCATGGCGTCCTTGAACGCGTTGCCGATACGGTGCTCGTCGGTGATGCCAGTGAATGCGGTGATCAGCACGATCACCATCAAGCCGATCAGGCCGACCTCAGCAACGTGGAACGCCAACCCCGCAATCAGAATCAGCGCTGCCAATCCCTGCACGATGAGTGCTGCACGTTGGCGCGAGGTGCGTTCGGCATTGTCTTCGGCGGCGTATTTGGCCAGAACTGCACGCACGTTGTCCGGTAACAGCGTGCCGTAACCGAACCAGCGAAGTTTCTCCAGCAGGACGCAGGTCACCAGGCCTGCCACCAGGACCGGCAATGAAACCGGGGCGACTTTCAGAAAGAACTCAGAGAAGTGCCAGCCCATCTCGTGGCCGATCAGCAGGTTCTGCGGCTCACCGACCAATGTGCAAACACCGCCCAGTGCGGTACCCACGGCGCCGTGCATCAGCAGGCTGCGCAGAAAGGCGCGAAATTGTTCGAGGTCGGCGTGATGGAGTGTGGGCAGGTGCTGGTCATCGCCAAACTCGCTGTCCTGACGCGGATCGTTGCCGGAGGCGACGCGGTGATACACCGAGTAAAACCCGACGGCTGCACTGATGATCACGGCGGTCACGGTCAAGGCATCGAGAAACGCCGACAGAAACGCCGACAGGAAGCAGAACATCAACGCCAGCAGCGCCTTGGAGCGAACCCCGAGCAGCAGTCGTGAGAACAGAAACAGCAGCAGGTCTTTCATGAAGTAGATGCCGGCCACCATGAACATCAGCAGCAGGATCACCGGGAAGTTGTGCACCAGCTCGTCGTAGAGTGCCTGGGGCGTGGTCATCTTCAGCAACAGTGCTTCGATCAACAGCAGGCCACCGGGCATTAACGGATAACACTTGAGCGCCATGGCCAGGGTGAAGATGAACTCCAGCACCAGCAGCCAGCCAGCCGCCACCGGGCCGACGGTCCACAACACCAGTGCGTTGAGAATCAGGAAACCGACAATGCTTGCCTTGTACCAGCGGGGTGAATGTCCGAGAAAATTGTGTGCGAACGCCTGAGCCATTGAACCGGGCATCGGCTACTCCTTGTATTAAGAAGCGCGCAACTTGCCGTAAGCGGGAGGGAAGATCAAGTGTAGGAAAACTGTGCAGGCCTACCCCAGATAGCGTGCGACGACCGCTCGATAGTTGCCGTCCAGTGAATAGCCTCCGACCACGATGTTTCCATCGGCCTGCATGACCACTGAAGTCGCGGTGTCCAGACTGCGGCCCAGGCGTGTGCGAACCCAGCCGGCGCCTTTGCCGAAGCTGCGATCGAGCTGCCCTTTGGGCAGATACCGCGCCAGAATGAAATCCGCTTCGACGCCGCCGATCGTGGCCCCGACCGTCACCACGCGGCCGTCCGGCAGTGCCTGTGCGTCGGTCCACTGGCAGCCGCGGTGACCGATCTCCAGCAATCGGGCCTGGCCTCCATTGCAATGAATGTCCGGGCGACCGTTGCTGTGTACTTTCAGTGCCAGGCAATGCATCGGGTCGCGGCTGCTGCCAAAACACTGCACATCGCCATTTTCCTGTTGGACGATCTGGCTGACCTGAGCGCTATACCCACGTGCCTTGAAGGTCATGAAACCATCCACGGCGAAACAATCGTCGAGCCTGCCGTCGATGTGATAGCGGGCCAGCAGACCTTCTTCAGGAAAGTTGATCGATCCGCCCACCAGGATCCGGCCGTCTCGTTGCACCATCAGGCTGCTGAGCCAGGTGTTCATCAACAAGTGCCTGACAATCACGAAGCCACGACCGTTGAAGGTGTCGTCCAGCGAGCCGTCGGTGTTGAGGCGTATCAGCATGCCGACATGATCGGACAGTTCGAAGTGATGATTGGCCTGCAGCAGGATTCGACCATCCTCCTGCACGCAGATATCACAGCCTTCTGCGCCCGATACGCCGGGGGGTAGCCAAGTGTCACGCACGCCTTGGGAAAGACCGCCCGGCAGACGCACGACGCAGCGGCCATTGTCGCCAAAACATTGAACCGGCCGACCATGCTGATCGAACAGGGCGAGGGCGGGCAGTGTCCGGTGAGCATTTTCGTAGTGCAGGCCGGCGACCAGAATGTGCCCATCGGGCAGTACGTGGACTTTGCCGGCCATGGCCTCGAAGCCGTGTTCAAATTGCCCGATGACGCTGCCTTGATTGCCGAACGCCAGATCTGCCGAGCCGTCCTCGAGCAAGCGTGCCAGACCGAAGCGGCTACCGCCTGGCGTTCCGACCTTGGCCGCCACGAGCAACCTGCCACGTGAATCAATCGCGACCCCGTTGGCCATGCTTGAGAGGCTGCCAGCGAAATACACCTGGGTTTTGCCAGACGAGGCAAAGGTTGTATCAAGTTTCCCGGCGTTACTCAGTGTTGCCGGTAATGCAAACGCGGTCTGGATTGACATGCACGCAGCTCCTTGCGAGTCGTCCTGAACCGGGAGTTTGGGTGGCGACTGTATAAGGAAACATTCAATCCCTGAACGCCTGATTGCACAACTGTCATAACTAACAGGCGGAGGGTCGCTGTGTGCCAGAACAGTGTCTTTTCGAACCACTGACAAGCCTGCCAAGTAGTTGGGCGCGTGCAAGTTCGAATAATAATCGGGGGAGGGCGCGGGTTACCGTTTGGTAACCCGCAAAACGCTTAGTGTGGCATCGACCACGATTGGAGTTTGTAACCCTCCTCGCTCAATTCCGCACGTGCCGCTTCAAGCAGGCATTCAAGTTGCGCAGGATCGGTATAGGCACTGCTTGGGATCTGCTTGCGGCCGATGCTGCGGGTGTTGGTGCGATCGATAACGGTCAGGCTGAGTTCGCCATTGCCGTCTTGTGGGGCCCAGGCCACGCATTGGAACGGTTGGAATGCGCGGTCGGCAATCAAAAGAGCTTCGTTGATGCGGAGCGGGGCGTTCATGGGTTTTTCTCTCTGTATGCCCAATCAAGTGATGTGCCGTCGGTTGGGCTTACCGTTCGGCTGGTTACTTGTACTGATGTCCGCAACCGGGGGGCGGGTCACATACAAGTAAAAGAAATATCAACTTTTTTTCATTGGCTCAAGGCGTGGACAGACTTTGAAAGCTGAATGAAAGGAAGGACTCGTTAGGTAACTGACTAAACGCTTCTTATAACTAATAACGCAACCGCTCTATAGTCAAACGGTACAAGGTCACGTCAAAATATTGCTAACGTTACAGCCAGACCCGCCAAACGACTGTTTTTAATAAAATTTCATAAATTTGGCGCCAAGGAACAGTCATGATCGAAGTGCCTGCCTTACGACGTCTGTTAGTAGTAGACCCCTGCGACGACTGTCGTCGTCTATTGCCGGGTCTACGCTCCGTGGGTTGGGATGTTGACAGCTGCAGCCTGGAAAACGCAGGGGACAAAACTTGCGACGTCGGCCTGTTGCGTTTGCAGCCTTTTCAACTCGAACACCCGGAAGCCGTCAAAGAGCTCATCAGCCGTAGCGGTACCGAGTGGATCGCCGTACTCAACCAGGAAGTCCTGCGATTGCAAAATGTCGGGGACTTTGTCTGCGAATGGTTCTTCGATTTCCATACCTTGCCATTCGATGTGTCCCGGGTTCAGGTGACGCTGGGCCGAGCGTTCGGAATGGCCCGCCTGCGTGGGCAGGGCACGGTTCACATTGATCAGCCTGAACACGAGCTGCTTGGCGACAGCAAACCCATTCGCGAACTGCGCAAATTGCTGAGCAAGCTGGCGCCCACCGAGTCTCCGGTATTGATCCGTGGTGAAAGCGGTACCGGTAAAGAACTGGTAGCCCGCACGCTCCATCGACAATCCCAACGTCACAGCAAACCCTTTGTCGCGATCAATTGCGGCGCAATTCCCGAACACTTGATCCAGTCCGAACTGTTTGGCCACGAGAAGGGTGCTTTTACTGGCGCCCATCAACGCAAGGTCGGGCGGATCGAAGCGGCTAACGGTGGCACGCTGTTTCTCGACGAAATCGGTGATCTGCCCCTGGAACTGCAGGCGAACCTGTTGCGTTTCCTCCAGGAAAAGCACATCGAGCGGGTGGGCGGCAGCCAGCCGATTCCCGTGGATGTGCGGGTGTTGGCCGCGACCCATGTCGACCTTGAGGCCGCGATCGAGAAGAAACGCTTTCGTGAAGATCTGTATTACCGCCTGAACGTGTTGCAGGTCGCGACCGCGCCCCTGCGTGAACGCAATGGTGATCTGTCGATGCTGGCCAACCACTTTTCCCATTTCTACAGCCATGAAACCGGCCGCCGTCCGCGCAGCTTCAGTGAAGACGCCTTGATTGCCATGGGCAAGCATGACTGGCCGGGCAATGTGCGCGAGCTGGCCAACCGGGTACGTCGCGGGTTGGTACTGGCCGAAGGCCGGCAGATCGAAGCGCGAGACCTGGGGCTGATCAGACCGCAGGCCATTGCCGCGCCGATAGGCACACTGGAAGACTACAAGCACCGGGCAGAGCGCCAGGCCTTGTACGATGTACTTAACCGCCACAGTGATAATTTGAGCATCGCCGCCAAGGTGTTGGGGATATCCAGGCCTACCTTCTACCGTTTGTTGCACAAGCATCAGATACGTTAGACGCAAGATCTAAAGATCTTTTGATCTACAACAAAAAAAGCCCCGCTGGGATTGAAGTCGCAGCGGGGCTTTGTTGTTGTGGATCAGAAGTAGTACGGGAATTTCAGGCTGAAGGAAAAGTCTGGCGAGTCGTCGGTCAGACCGATGGCCAGGTTGGGAACGATCGTCAGGTTATCGGTTGCTGCCAGGGTCATGCCGATGTTGAAGTTAGCCGAGTTGTAATCGCTGTTGGTAATCGATTGCCAATCGCCACCGTCCGGCTTGATCTTGCTCTTGCTGGCGAACTGGTCGGTGAACGAGAACGACATACTCATCTTCTCGTTCAAGGCGAAAGCAATGCCGGCGCCGACCTGCCAGGAATTGCCCAGTTTCACATCACCGGGCACCTTGGAGTTGACCTGAGGGCTGATGTCGCTGAAAGAGTCTTCAATGTTGTAGGTGTAGGACAGGCTGCCGAACAGCACGGCCGGGTCGAAGGTCTTGACCAGCGAGATACCCGGGGTGATCGCCCAGACACCATTGCCGGTAGGCAAGTCCTCGGGTACCGAGAGGTTATCGTTGCTGGGGTCATTGACCAGTTTGATGCCGTAAGGGTCATCACCGGTCGGCGCCTTGACGCGCAGTGTAACGACCGCATCGGGCAGGTTGGCCGACTCATCCAGAAACTTGTAAGCAACGCCAACGTTCACATCGCCGATGGTCGGGTCGCGGGTAACGGTGGCGTCCGAGGTCACCGGGCCTGCGCCACCGGCGCCACCGGAGGAATACGTTGATTCGCGATAAACCACGGGGACGTTAATGTCGAACTGCCAGCGTTGTCCCGTGTTGTAGCGGGCGGTCAGGTCCAGGGTCCAGTTATCCGACTTGATACGGTCGATGTTGATGTTGCCGAGGAAAATCGAGTCCAGTGCCAGGAAGCCGTTGAGTACCAACGCACGGGTATCGTAGTGCGTGTAGGTCAGGCCGGTTTCGAAGCTGAACTTGCCGCCACCGAAGAAGCCGCTGGCTTCGTCATACAGGTTGGAAACGCTTTGCGCAGGCTCCGAATCATCCTTGAGCGATTGGCCGTATGAACTGCCTGTGGTTCCCGGCGCACCGGCGGCCACCGTCTGGCCACCCCTGGTCGTTTCGGCAGGGGATTTGGTCAGGCGTTTGGGAGCCGGTGTCGCAGGTGTTTCTTCGACTTGGCGAACGCGTTGCTCGAGTACCATCAGCGCGTTCTGTTGTGCTTCGTAACGTTGTTTCAACTCCATGAGTTCTTGTTTTAGCATCTCGACCTGGGGGTCCGGTGCTGCGTATAGCAGTGTCGCCGGGGCCAGGCTACTCAAACAAACGATGGCTCTGAACGTCAACGATCGGTGCATGGGTTAGCCGTCCCTACTGACTTCATCTGATGAGACTGAGCGTAGATCAGAATCCCTGAGTGCGAAGACCTTTGAGCTGGTCCAGGTTGCCGTTCAGCGACCCGCCTGTCGCCACGTTGTCACGCAGCACGACATTGAGGGACGTGAGGTTGCGGACCTGGTTACCACCGCCCAGCAACGTCGTGTTCTGCATCAGTCCACCCTGGCCCAGGCGTTGTACGGTACTGCCCTGGTTGTTGTTGGCCACGATGTTGAGTTGCACACCCGTACCGGCCGAGGAAATGCTCAGCGAGCCCGCGCCATTGGCGTCGACCAACGTCGAGCCTGCGGCCAATGCCTGGCCCTGCTGTTGCGTTGTTGGCGCTTGGTTAGCCCTTGTGACGGTGATATCAACGTTGTTGTAGGCAGCGTTATGGTCGCCGGCAGCACGCACGACTTGAGTGACGCCTTCGGTGCTGTTCAGGCCGCTGCCGCCGATGACGATGCCGGTGCCTTGCGAACTCGCTGAGCCATTACCTTTTTCGTTGATTATCGACACATAGAACTGTGGCGTGATGGTCGATTGTTGAATTTGCATCGAGGAAGTTGCCCCGATCACTTCACCGTTGGCATTTTGCCAAGTGCTGGTCATGACAATGCCGAAACTGATGATCCGTCCAGGCATGACATAGCGGCCTCGCAGGCTCGCCAATTCCTGATCGTTCAGTTCAATGGGTTTGAATATCTGTGCCTGGGTCGGCAGGCTGGCGGCCAGGCAAACCATCGCCAGCCAGATTGGAGTCTTCATTGGAATGCTCCCGGAGCCTCGTGCTCCCTTGTTATTAGAAGAAGTCGCTTTGGATGAATCCGAAATCCATCAACTCTGTGTCTTGCACCGGGTTGAAGGTGTTGATGCGGTTTTTGGCGGTCAGTGGCAGGGGTGGGTCGAGCAACGCATTGGTTTTGTCGTAGCCCTGGCCGATGACGGCAAAGATGATGCCGTTCCAGCCTTTTACAAAGTCTTCGACTTTGTAACGTTTATGACCGAGTACCGGATCTCCGATATATACCCAGCCCTTATGAACTCTTTGCATGACCACAAAATGTTTGTAGCCACGGATATCCATGAGTACCACCACCGGAATTCTGATTTCGCTCAAGGTTTCCGTCGCGACCCGATAGCCACGGGCCCGCATGCCGATACTCTCCACGTAACGCTTCATGTCGAGCATGGAGAAGCCCTGGACGCGGACAAGATCCTGGTCGGAGTGTGCCAGCATGCCTTCGATGATTTGTTCTTCGTCCACGTCCAGCCAATAGGCCTGGCGCAATATCGTCGCCAGCGCAGCGGCGCCGCAACTGAAGTCGGTTTTCTGTTGGACCAGGTCGGCAAACTTGCGCTCACGCACGCTTTGGATCGGCTTGAACACCACCGCGCCGCCCGGCAGGACGGAAAGCGGTATTTGTGCAGCCTCGCTCACACTGGCCACGCAAAGCAAAAATGCCAAGGCGATAATGCGCATAGTGGGACGCCTTCTGGTTTTGTTGAAAAAGGCCCCCGGAAGGGGGCCTCAAGAGACAACAATTAGAACGACTGGTTGGCAATGGACAGCGAGTTGCTTTGTTGGTTACCCACACCGGCAGCCACGTTGACGCCCAAGTTGCCACTGCCACCATTCACCGAACCGCTCAGGGTTGCAGTGTTGGTCACAGGGTTAGCCCAGCCAGTTGGAGTCAGCACTTGATAGGAGTAGGTGTTGCTCAAATCAAATGAACTGCTCTCACTGTAGCTTTTCGCTTTTGCGTACTCAGATTCGGACGACTTGCTGCCCGATTTTTCGTACGAGGAGGCGGACGATTTTTCCCACGATTTATCGAAGGATTTTTCGAACGAGGAGTCGGTGGAATGTGATTTCGATTTATCGATCGATACATCGAGCGATGCGTCAAGCGATGCGTCAAGCGATGCTTCGACACTCACACTGCGGCTGTGCTCGCGACGACCGTGATCCCAAGTAACAGTCTTGGACGCATCAAAATCAGCGGTCACATCAGCGTTCACATCAACGTTCAAATCAAAACTGCTGCTAGAGCTCCTGTCCGTGCTCCTGGAGCCGCTCACATCTACGCTTTTGGAACCGCTGGCCTCAGAGCTCCTGGATCCGGCCGCTTCCCAGCTCGAAGAAGCGCTTTGACTGCCGCTAGCCTCGAATGACTTCTCTTTAGAGAAACTACCGCTGGCCGTTTTGGTAAACGTCAGCGTATCCACGGTGTACGTCCGATCAGCGTTGTTATTCACTATCAGGCCAGGACCGCTTTGATTGGCAGAGGCGCTGGCTGATGCGTTACCCAGCGGGGAGTTGGAGTTGGCAATTGCCATGGTGTTTTTCTGTTGGTTGAGGTCGCCGCCAGCAATATTGATCCCCATATTGCCGCTGCTACCATCGGCCGATCCGCTCATCACGGCAGAGTTTTGGGTGCCGTAGTTGTAGACCTTGTTGTTGTTGCTGTATTGCGTGACTCGAGCGCTGGCGTCGGCATTGCCGAACACGAAGCTGTTATCGAGGCTGGAGGTGGAACCAGCGTTTGCGATGGCGGCCGCGTTGTCTTGTTGGTTGCCGGCGCCTGCTGCCACGTTGACGCCGACGTTGCCGCTCGCGCCTGAGGCAGAGCTGCTCATCTCGGCGGAGTTCTCAGTCCCTTCGTTGAGGATGCGGTTGCCGGTACTGCTCTGCCTGTCGTGCGCAGTGGCGGTCGCGTCGGTATAGATCCTTGTTGGAGGAGGATTGTGGTGACCGTTGTGATGACCATTATGGTGACCACGCCGATCGTTCTGTCCAGCTTGTGCAGCAACAGCCAAGACCGCAGCGATTGCAAAAACCAGAGGTTTTATTGCCATCGAAGGTTTCATGGTGGTTCTCCGTACTTATTTTAGGTTAAGTGTTGTACCTACCTGTTTGGGTCAATCCATGACCCGTACGCTCAGGGTGTTGGCCGTTCGGTTTCCCACCCCGGCGCTCTGATTCAACTGGATCACCCCACGGCTACCGGTGAAGGCCTGATCGCTGGTAGCGACCTGGCGATAGCCTGGTGCAGAGTCAGTTGGATCGGAGTTGTTGATCAGCGCCACGTTCTGTTGCCTGAGGACGCTGTCGTCGATACTTTGCGGCTGTGTGCCAATGCTTATCCGCAGGGCATTGGCTTGCTGGTTGCTGGCGCCCGCGCTCTGGTTGACGCCCAGTACGCCGTTGCCGTGGCTGAAGGAATCGCCTTGAATGCTGGATCGAGCATCGATCCTGGGGTCGACCACCGTGTGCAGCCGTTGGCGAATCTGTGTGGTCGCGCTGGCTCCATGACCAACGGCGATGGCCCGGGCGTTAGCCTGTTGCTGTAGATCGCCGGCAGCCTGGTTGACGGCGAGATTGCCCTGGTACTGCGTGCCCGAACCGTCGATGTCGGCGTTGTTGATGACGGGAGGTTGGGCAAAGGTCGATGCACTGCAAAACATGGCGATAATCAGCAGCGTACGATTCATCTTAACGGTCTCCCGTTATGACTCTCAGAGCACCCAGGCCTTGCTGGACGCTTGAATTGACCATGTTGGCAATACCGTTGCCGGCATTTCCCGAACGTCCAGCAGGGAGGTTGGAAAGCTGGGTCTGGTTGCTGACATTGCCGCCCAGGTTGTTGGTGTTTTGAGTGACCAGGCGGGAGATGCCTGCACCACTGGCGACACCGGCAAAGTCGCCGTCGCTCAACTCTTTCGTTTGACTGATGATTTGTTTGGACGGGTTGGCATTGGCGGTCGTGGGGCTGGGGTCGGGCATCACCGGCGCACGCGTTGCCATGCGCGGTTGGACATCACGTTTGATAATGATGATGCCGTTGTCAGCTTGTACAGGCAGGCAGACACTTGAGCCCAGTGCGCATCCGATCAGCAGGAGGCTATAGATGTTGTTTTCAAGTTTCCACACGACGGCAATTCCTTCTGTAAGTGGAACGCTGGCCCTTATCAGCGTTGCGAGGTAGAGAGCAGAAGGTGTGCCGGTTTTTGTTTATCTTTTAAAAACAGTTGGTTGGCTTTAATTGTCGAGATGGTCAAAAAATTTTGTAACGCCATTGAGACAGAGCCACGCAAAAACGCCGTCCAAGCTGGCGGTATTGCTCGCTAAGAGCGCTGAAGGCGGGTTGTATCAGTGGTTTAACATTTTCTTGCTGAGGTGCCAGAGCCGCTTTAGCTCGCGGGTTTGCGCAGGGGATGGTGTTTCAGGAACGGACATTGGCGGCAGGGCGGGGTATTCCGCTGGTCAGGCCTTGAGCAAGCGCGTCACAGCCTCGAATGCCGCGTCCTTGCGTTGTTGCCAATCACCTTGCAGCACTTGGCAAGGCTGGTGGTGCAGGTCAAGCCATTGGCGGCTGGCCTGGAAAAACGCCTGGCGTTCTGCCAGTTGCGGTTGGCAACGCTGCCCGTCGTCATGCCAGGCCACGGTTTCAGGGCTCAGCAATAAATGCAGGTCGTAGTGCCGTGCCAGCAATGCTTGCTCGATCCACGTCGGGCAATCGCCAAACAAAGTTCGACTCCAAAGGATATTGCTTAATAGGTGTGTATCGAGAATCAACAGGGATGGTTGTCTGGCGCGTGCTTCATCTTCCCATCTCAGCTGGCCATGTGCTATGCATGCAATGTCATCGTAGCAGGTTTCCCGGGCTTCGCTTTCGATGAAGCGCCGAACGTACTCACCGACCAATATGCCGCCAAAATTGGCGTGAATCTCACTCGAAAGCCAGCTTTTGCCACTGGACTCAGGGCCTGTGAGTACCAGAACTTTCATGTGCGCAACGCCGGATCGGCCCGCCATTCCCGCCAGCCTTGCACGGCAATCAGGGCGAACAGCGCGTAGAGCCCGGCGGTCAGGTACAGGTCTTTGTAGATAAACAGCCCGACGAAGATCACATCCAGGGTGAACCACAGCGGCCAGCATTGAAGGCGTTTTTGCGCCATCCATAACTGCGCCACCAGGCTGAAGCCAGTCAGTGCCGCATCGAGCCAGGGTTGTGCGGCATCAGTCCAGTTCGCCATTGCAGCGCCCAGCAACAGACTGCCGACCGCGCCAACGAGCAGACTCAGAGCGACCGATTTACCGTCGAGCAGGCTGACCTGCCGACCATGACGCGCGTCCCCCGCATGCGTCCACTGCCACCAGCCATAGAGCTGCAATGCGGCGTAGATCACCTGCAGGAGCATGTCCGAGTAGAGCTTCACCTCAAAAAAGATCCAGCTATAAAGCAGCACCATGACCAGACCGATCGGCCAGCACCAAGGGTTCTGTTTGACCGTCAACCAGACGGCAATGACACCGAGGGTGGCGGCAAACAGTTCAAGCCCGGACATGGAGGTTCCTTGGAGGAAGTCGAAGAGGAGCGGATTGTAACGGCAGGCGCTGCCAAGTAGAACCGGCATGCGCCGCCCTGTGTAGCAGCTGCCGAGCCCGCGAGGCTGCGTTCGGCTGCGCAGCAGTCGTGAAATCAGACACAGCGGTGTGTCAGAAAAAACTCGCAGACAGGATTGACGACTGCTCCGCAGCCGAACGCAGCCTCGCGGGCTCGACAGCTGCTACACAGGGCTCGTCGTTACACCCGGAACTGCTTGAGCAGCCCGTTCAATTGCTCACTCAATTCCTTCAGATGAACGCTGGCCACGCTCGACTGTTCGGCCGCCAGCGCCGTGCTGTGGGACAAGCCGGCCGCCTGGGTGACGTTCTGGTTGATGTCCTCGACCACATGCGCCTGTTGCAAGGTTGCGCTGGCGATGGAAGCGTTCAACCCGTTGAGGTTGCGCAGCGCCTGGGCAATGGCATTCAGACTTGCGCCGGCCAGGCCGGCCTGCTCGATGGTCAACTGCGATGCACGGCTGCTGTCGCCGATGACTTTGACCGCCGCTTCGGAGTGGCTTTGCAGACGCTCGATCATCGACTGGATCTCGGCCGTGGACTTCTGGGTACGCTGGGCCAGCAGTCGCACTTCATCGGCCACCACCGCAAAACCGCGACCTTGCTCGCCGGCCCGGGCGGCTTCGATGGCCGCGTTGAGGGCCAGCAGGTTGGTTTGCTCGGCGATGGAGCGGATCACTTCGAGGACGCTGCCGATCTGCGTGCTTTCGGCGGCCAGGGTGCGAATCACTTCCACCGCCTGATCGATGGTCGACGACAGCTTGTCGATCTGTTGCAGGCTGCCATCGATGTTGACCTGGCCTTGCTGCGCCTGAGACTCGGCGTCGCGCATTTCGCTGGCGGCGTGCTCGGCGTTTTTCGCAACGTCGTGTACGCCATACGTCACTTCATTGATGGCTGTGGCCACCAGTTCCATTTGCTGGGACTGTTGCTGACTGCGTTGCTGGGCCTGGGCGGCGTCGTTGCCCAGTTCGCTGGAAGACTGGCCCAGGGCACTGGCGGACACTTGCAGTTCCCTGATCACCAGTCGCAGCTTGGCGGTGAAGGCGTTGAAGTGGCGTGCCAGTTGCGTGACTTCATCCTGGCCATGGGTGTCGAGGCTGTGGGTCAGGTCGCTCTCGCCGCTGGCGATGTTGGCCATGGCGTTCACGGTTTCCTGCAGTGGACGCACGATGCTGCGGGCAATCAGGATGACCAGCAGCGCCATGATCAGGGCAATCACCAGCCCCACGAACGAGGCTTTCCAGACCTGGCCATAGAACTCGGCCTGCATGTCATCGATATACACACCTGAACCGATTACCCATCCCCAGGGCTCGAAGAGTTTGATGTAGGAGGTTTTTTCTACCGGCGCGCTGGCGCCCGGCTTCGGCCAGCGATAGTCGACCGTGCCGGCACCCTTGGCCTTGGCGACGGCGACCATTTCGTTAAACAGGGCAAAACCGTCCGGGTCGCGGATCGCCGAGAGGTTCTGGCCATCGAGTTTCGGGTTGGCCGGGTGCATGATCATCACCGGCGTCAGGTCATTGATCCAGAAGTAGTCGTTCTGGTCATAGCGCAGGCCGCGAACGGCGCTCAGTGCCTGCTTCTGCGCCGCGTCGCGGGTGAGCGTGCCGGCGGTTTCGAGGTTGTGGTAATAGGTCAGAATGCCACTGGCGGTTTGCACCACATGCTGGGTTTTCTGGGCCTTGGCGTGGTACAGGTCATCGTGAATCTGCTTGAGCATCAAGACGCCCAACGTCATTAGCATCAGGACGGCCACGATCAAGATGAGCCACAACCGTCGGCTGATCGACATACTGCGCAAGCTGTTCATAACGCTGTCACTCCGATTTCTTTTTCTTGTAATAAATGATCGCCAGCATCCAACCACACTTTGCCAATCGGTTATATCCGACCCCAGTCCAATAACGCGGCAGCGTTAATCAGACTTGTCTGATAGGATTTCGGCCCCGCATGGAAAAACCTGAATCCAAGTTGATTTTTCACGGAATTTTTATGGTTTCGGCTGGATTCTATGCGCGCGGTGCAGCAGCGACGCTGACCGCAGTCAACGTTCTGAAAAAAATATTTACGGGGCATGCCGTGGCGCATCGCTTCTTGGGGGATTGATGGATCTTTGGACTGCCTTTTCGGCATTGATTCTTGGGGTTGTAGAAGGGCTGACGGAGTTTTTGCCGATTTCCAGTACCGGCCACCAGATTATCGTGGCTGACCTGCTGGACTTCGGTGGCGAGCGGGCCATGGCCTTCAACATCATTATTCAGTTGGGGGCGATTCTGGCGGTGGTGTGGGAGTTTCGCCGCAAGATATTCGATGTGGTTATCGGTTTGCCGACACAGCCGAGCGCTCGACGCTTTACCGCGAACCTGCTGATCGCCTTCCTGCCAGCCGTGGTATTGGGGGTGATGTTCGCTGATCTGATCCACGAGTATCTGTTCAACCCGATCACCGTGGCCACGGCGTTGGTCGTGGGCGGTATCGTCATGCTGTGGGCTGAGCAGCGTCAGCATGAAGTGCATGCCCACACCGTCGACGAAATCACCTGGAAAGACGCCCTGAAAGTTGGCTTTGCCCAGTGCCTGGCAATGATTCCCGGGACCTCGCGTTCCGGCTCGACGATCATTGGCGGTTTGCTGTTCGGCTTGTCGCGCAAGACCGCCACCGAGTTTTCTTTCTTCCTGGCGATGCCGACCATGGTCGGCGCGGCGGTGTACTCGGGCTACAAGTATCGCGACCTGTTCGTTCCGTCTGATTTTCCGGTGTTCGCGATCGGTTTCGTCACGGCGTTCATCTTCGCGATGATTGCCGTCAGAGCCTTGCTGGTGTTCATCGGCAGCCACAGCTATGCGGCGTTTGCCTGGTATCGCATCGCGTTCGGCCTGGTCATCCTGGCCACCTGGCAGTTCGGCTGGGTCGACTGGACCGCGGTCAAGCCATGAATGACGCCAGCGCGCGCAACAACCCCGGACGCAAACCCGCAGGAGAGGTCCGCAATCTTCAGCTGAAACTGTTGGTGTTTGCGGTCCTGTGCGCGCTGCCGATGTACGGCTCGATGTCGTTGTGGCTGCGTGGGGTTTCGGTGATTCCGTTGGTTGCGTACGGGGTCGTCAGCCTGCTGGCGTTCTTGCTGTACTGGAGCGACAAGCGCAAGGCTCGTGCCGACCATTGGCGCACACCCGAGAACGTGCTGCATGCGGTGGAACTCGCCGGCGGCTGGCCAGGTGCCTTACTGGCCCAACAGGTGTTTCGGCACAAGACGCGCAAAGTGTCGTTTCAGCTGTTGTTCTGGATCATCGTGCTGCTGCACCAAGTGTTCTGGATCGATCAACTGTTTCTGGGTGCAAATCTGCTGGCATTGATTTAAAGCAGCAGTCCGACCTGGGTGCGCTTGGGCAACTTGCTCACCACCAATTGATGGGAACGCTGCAACAAGCCTTGCAACTCTTCAGGGCCCAACGGGTAGGGCGTTTCCATGATGATCCACTGAGCCCGCGCCAGATACGGCGCCGGGCGGATTCCCGGGCGGTCGCAATGACCGAGAAACAAATCCTTGTCGACCTTGAAGGCCAGGGATTCGCCTCGCAGATTCTGCAAGGCGAACATCTTGTTCCCCGCAATCGAAAACACTCGTACGCCACCCCACTTGTAGTCTTCCCGCGCACCCGGCAGCGCGAGACAGAATTGCGCGACATCCTCTTCGCTCATACGTCCAGCCTTCATATCAGTCGGTCCCCACAGGCATTGAATGATTCGATCAAATGGTCGAGCCAGGCGCGTACGGCCGGCATCACCCCGCGTCGATGAGGGTAGACCGCTTGCAGCCAGCCGCCAGGCAGCGACCAATCGGGCAGCAATTGCACCAGCGAGCCGTTTTCCAGTTCCTGCTCGCAATACATCATCGGCAGCATGGTAAAACCCTGGCCGGCGAGGGTGCAGGCCTTGCGCACGATAAAGTCATCGATGCCCAATCGCGCTTCGAGGGTGAGATCGCAGCTTTTGCCCTGTTGGTCGAGCAGGCGGATATGCACCAGGCGGTCGGCTTCCAGGGCGCCGAGCACGGGCAGGTTTTTCAGGTCTTCGGGGTGGTTGATTTCACGTCCGTGCAAGAACGCGGGGCTGGCGACCATCGCCATCTGCGCCTGGCGCAAACGTCGGGTGACCAACAGCGGATCCTCATCGCCCAAATCACGCACCCGCAGCGCCACATCGACGCCCTCGGTCACCAGGTCGACGCGGCGGTTGAGCAGCATGACTTCCAGTTGAACCTGAGGGTACTTTTCAAGAAATTTGCTGATCACCGTCGGCAACATCTCATGGGCCAGACCAACCGGGCAGGACACCCGCAAGCGCCCCCGAGGTTCGCTGGACATGCTGGCGACGGCTTCATCCGCCATCTCTGCTTCCAGCAGCATCGCCTGACAGTGCCGCAGGTAACGTTCACCCACGGCGGTCAACTTCAGTTGTCGGGTGGTGCGTTGCAGCAGGCGCGCGCCGAGGCGCTCTTCCAGCTCGGCGATACGCCGCGACAACCGCGACTTGGGAATTCCGAGCAAGCGCCCGGCCGCCGCGAAGCCACCGGCTTCAACCACCTTGGCGAAGTAGTAGAGATCATTGAGGTCTTGCATGGTGTGAACTCGATTGTTCTATCAGTGGGACGAACTATCGCATTGTTGCAGTCTAATCAGCTATTGGTTTCGCCTGTAGGATTCTCCCCATCAGATCGCCTTGTAGCGATCCTCACCTGGAGATCCCACATGAAACTGCTGCATATCGATTCGAGCATTCTTGGTGACAACTCGGCTTCCCGTCAGCTGAGCAGCGAAGTCGTTAAAGCCTGGCAAATCGCCGAGCCGGCTGCCGTGGTGACCTACCGCGACCTGGCCGCTGATGCCATCAGCCATTTTTCCGCCACGACCCTGGTTGCCGCCGGCACCACCGCTGAACTGCGCAACGCCGCCCAGCAACACGAAGCCGAGCTGAGCGCCACCACCCTGGCCGAATTCCTCGCCGCCGATGCCGTGGTGATTGCAGCTCCGATGTACAACTTCACCATCCCGACCCAACTCAAGGCCTGGATCGACCGCATCGCCGTTGCCGGTCAGACCTTCCGTTACACCGAAGCCGGCCCTGAAGGCCTGTGCGGTGGCAAGAAAGTCGTGATCGTATCGACTTCCGGCGGTCTGCATGCGGGTCAGGCGACTGGTGTTGCTCACGAAGACTACTTGAAGGTGCTGTTCGGCTTCATCGGTATCACTGACATCGAGTTCGTCCGTGCCCATGGCCTGTCCTACGGTGACGAAGTCCGCACCAAAGCCATGAGCGACGCTCACACGCAAATCAGCGAGCAGTTGTTCGCCGCTGCGTAAGGCTTCTGTAAAGAAAATCAAACAGCTCAAGCAACACCCAAAAAACTCTGTATTCTGATCACGCAAGTGCCAGATACGGAGTTTTTTGTTTCTAGCTGTTTCGGAATTTCATAAAATAGTGGCCCGTGTTATGCAGTCGAGGGTTAACGTCCCCGGTCAGTAGCCAGGTGGAGCCTCCCATGGTGCGTCTTTGTGCAACCTTACTGTTTTGCCTGCTCAGCAGCCTGAACTCAGTGCACGCCGCGCCTGCGCCGCATCCTCACTGGAGCGTCGGCTTCCATGAGATGAGCTTTCTCGACCCTCTGGACTTGCAGCCGATGCGCGCCATCGCCTTCTATCCCTCCAGCGACAAGGAACACTCCAGCATCCTCGAGGGCTACACGGTCGAAGCGGGGGAAGACACCCGAGTCGCCATCGGCCGTTTCCCGCTGCTGATGCTGTCCCACGGCAACACCGGAACCCCGCTGGCCTTAAACGATCTCGCCACGTCGCTGGCACGCAAAGGGTTTGTGGTGGTGGCGGTGATCCATCCCGGCGACAACTCCAAAGACCACAGCCGCCTCGGTACGTTGAGTAACCTTTACGGTCGGCCCATCCAGATTTCCGAAGCCATTACCGCGACGCTTGGCGATCGAATGCTCGCGCCCTTCGTCAATGCCGATCAGGTCGGTGTGATTGGTTATTCGGCTGGCGGGGAGACGGCGCTGATTCTGTCCGGCGCGACACCCGACCTGGACCGTCTGCGCCGCTATTGTCAGGAACGCCCGGACGACCGCGATGCCTGCAACACCCAAGGCGAATTGATTGCTGACCGCGATGACTTGCAACCGGTGGCTGACCCGCGGGTTCGCGCCTTGTTGCTCATGGCGCCGCTGAGCCTGAAGTTTGGCCGCCATACTCTGGCCGACGTGCATGTGCCAGTGCTGCTCTACAGCGGCGACGGCGACAAACTGGTGGCATTCGACAAGAATGCCGCCGCCCTCGCGCGTAAACTGCCGGTCGCACCGGACTTCAAGTTGCTGGCCGGGGCAGGGCACTTTGTGTTCCTGGCACCTTGCAACGAAGAGCAGATCCTCGCCATGCCGGCGCTGTGTACCGATGCCGATGGCGTAGACCGCAAAGACATCCATCGCACCATGGTGTCCGAAGCCGGGCGTTTCTTCTCTCACGCGCTTGGCAAACCGACCCGGGCCGGAATGCAGACAGCCGATCAATAAGATAGTCCTGTAGGAGCTGAGCTTGCTCGCGATGGCGGCCTGTCTGACGACTCAGTATTGAATTTGACGCCGCCATCGCGAGCAAGCTCAGCTCCTACAGGGATTGCAGTGTCAGGCCATCGCGCGGCGTTTCAGTAACAGGGTCAAACCGAGTCCTGCCACCGACAACAACGCCGCGCTGAAGAAAATCCACGTGTACCCCAGGTTCAACGCCACCGCGCCCATCAACGGCCCGGCAATCGCCAGCGCCAGATCGAAAAACACCGCGTAAGCACTCAGTCCCGCCCCTCGGCTGGAGTTGGGCACTTGCTTGATCGCTTCGACCCCCAGCGCCGGATACACCAGCGACAGACCGAACCCGGTCAGGCCTGCGCCGATCAGCGCATAACCGGTCGAAGGCGCCAGCCACAGCAACACCAGGCCCACCGTTTCAATGCTCATACAGGCAATGGCCGAGGTGAATCCGCCAAAACGGCTGATGCTAGAGATGAACAACAGCCGCGCCAGAATGAAACACACGCCGAACACCGTCAGGCAATAAGCCGCGCCGGCCCAGCCACGGCTGACGTAGTACAGGGTAATAAAAGTGGTCAGGGTGCCGTAACCGATGGAGGCGAGGCTCAGGCTCGCACCGAACGGCGCAATGCGCCCGAACACCGCCCAGAACGGCAGGCGCTCGCCGCGAATCACCGGCACCGAGGGTTTGTTACGGATCAGCAACAGTGCCGCCAGCGCCAGCACCGACAGCGCGATCCCAAGACTCGCGAACCCCAGCTCGCCGACCATCACCACCCCCAGCGGCGCACCAATGGCGATGGCGCCGTAGGAGGCGATGCCGTTCCAGGAGATCGATCGCGCAGTATGTTCAGCGCCCACCTGACCCATGCACCAACTGATGGTGCCGACCCCGATCAATCCCTGGGCAATCCCCAGCAACAAACGGCCGGCGATCAGGACCAACAGGCTCAGCAATGGAAGACTTTGCAGCAGCGTTGAAATCAACGTCAGCACGCCGCTCAACACAATCCCTAATAACCCGTAAACAATCGCCTTTTTGGTGCCGATGCTGTCCGACAGGCGTCCGGCCATCGGGCGGCTGAGCAGGGTGGCCAGGTACTGCGAGCCGATGGTCAGCCCCGCGATGATCGCACTGAAACCCAGCTGTTCGTGGACATAGCCGGGCAACACTGCAATCGGCAGGCCGATGCAGAGGAAGGCAATAAAGGTATAGAAGACGATAGAGACGATCTGCAGGGTGATCGCCATGGAGCTTTGTGGTGGCAGTTGCTGCACAGACATGAGGGCTCGTTCGCGGGCGGCGGTAGGAGAACTGCATCATGGCTTGCATGGAAAATAAAAGGAAGCAGGCTAACTATATTGGCTTTGAATTTTGCGGTGTTATTGAGGGCCTCTTCGCGAGCAAGCCCGCTCCCACAGTGGAACGCCTTTCACATGTGGGAGCGGGCTTGCTCGCGAAGGTCTCGGCACCAAAACATCCCATGTCCCTGAAATGCAAAAAGCCCCGTCACTTGGACAGGGCTTTTCAGTTTCAGCAGCTATTTAGAACACAACGCCCTGGCTACGCAGGTAGTCGTCATAGGTGCCGCTGAAATCGATCACGCCGCTAGGGCTGAGCTCGATAATGCGGGTGGCCAGGGACGATACGAACTCACGGTCGTGGCTGACGAAGATCAGCGTGCCCGGGTAGTTCTCCAGCGCCAGGTTCAGCGCCTCGATGGATTCCATGTCCAAGTGGTTGGTCGGTTCGTCCATGATCAGCACGTTCGGCTTTTGCAGGATCAGCTTGCCGAACAGCATGCGACCTTGCTCACCACCGGAGATGACCTTGACCGACTTGAGGATCTCGTCGTTGGAGAACAGCATACGGCCGAGGGTACCGCGAACGATTTGCTCGCCGCCCTGGGTCCATTGGCCCATCCAGTCGAACAGGTTGCAGTCGTCTTCGAAGTCGTGCGCGTGGTCCTGAGCGTAGTAGCCCAGTTCCGCGGCGTCGGTCCACTTCACGGTGCCGGCATCCGGGGTCAGTTCGTTGACCAGGGTGCGCAGCAGAGTGGTTTTACCGATACCGTTCGGGCCGATGATCGCCACGCGCTCGCCAGCTTCAACCTGGAAGCTGAAGTCCTTGAACAGTGTCTTGCCGTCGAAGCCTTTGGCCATGCGCTCGACGATGACCGCCTGACGGTGCAGCTTCTTGGTTTGTTCGAAACGGATGAACGGGCTCACACGGCTCGAAGGCTTGACTTCGGCCAGTTGGATCTTGTCGATCGCCTTGGCGCGGGAGGTGGCCTGCTTGGCTTTCGAGGCGTTGGCCGAGAAGCGGCTGACGAACGATTGCAGTTCCGAGATCTGCGCCTTCTTCTTGGCGTTGTCCGACAGCAGTTGCTCGCGGGACTGGGTCGCCACGGTCATGTACTCGTCGTAGTTGCCCGGGAACAGACGCAGTTCGCCGTAATCCAGGTCAGCCATGTGGGTGCACACGCTGTTCAGGAAGTGACGGTCGTGAGAGATGATGATCATCAGGCTGGAGCGCTGGGTCAGGATGTTTTCCAGCCAGCGGATGGTGTTGATGTCCAGGTGGTTGGTCGGTTCGTCGAGCAACAGCACTTCAGGATCGGAGAACAGCGCCTGAGCCAGCAATACGCGCAGTTTCCAGCCTGGGGAAACCTCGCTCATCGGGCCAAAGTGTTGCTCGATGCCGATACCCAGGCCCAGCAGCAGTTCGCCGGCGCGGGATTCGGCGGTGTAGCCGTCCATTTCGGCGAATTCGGTTTCCAGTTCCGCAACGGCCATGCCGTCTTCTTCGGTCATTTCCGGCAGCGAGTAGATGCGGTCGCGCTCGGCCTTGACCTTCCACAGCTCTTCGTGACCCATGATCACGGTATCGATCACGGTAAATTCTTCGTAAGCGAACTGGTCCTGGCGCAATTTACCCAGACGCACGTTCGGCTCGAGCATGACCTGGCCGCCGGACGGCTCGAGGTCGTCGCCGAGGATTTTCATGAAAGTCGACTTGCCGCAACCGTTGGCGCCGATCAGGCCGTAGCGGTTGCCCGCGGCGAATTTGACCGAAACGTTTTCGAATAGCGGCTTGGCGCCGAACTGCATCGTGATGTTAGCTGTAGAGATCAAAGGTTTTTCCTGCGAAGCATTCAGAGTAGCTAGGGTTGCGGCAGTACCGATTCAGTACCCGTTTCCGGTTTTCGAACCACAGGAAATGCATCCCGGTCAGAAGCGGAAGGTCCATCTGGCAATAAGTGGACAGCAGCATATGGAGCGCTTGGCCCGAGTCGAAGTGCGCTGACACGGGGTTCATTCCCGTCATCAACCAAGGGGGGCGCGTAATGTTTGGCGGCGATTGTACTGGTCTGGCTCTTTAAACGATAGGGCGTTAAGGCCGCACGGCCACTTTGGCAGCATCAGTGGACAGATTTTCACATCTGAAGGTTAACTATTGGTTACAAACTGTGGCTAAAATGCCATCTATCACTTGATGCCGACAGGCGGCATGGGCTCAAGGACGCGCCATTCGGGACCGCTATTTAGTATTCAGACGCTGCACAAGACCCTCGGGCCGATCGGCTGGCAAGGGACGCAGTTTGTTCACTTCTGACGTGTGACGATTTTTGTGAAATTGATCATTGCCGCTGTTTATGTTGTATCCATTGCGTACGTCCACTTGCGCGGACGCGTGCGCCACAAGCTGGGCCGCCAATTGAGCGACCACTCGACGTTTCTGGCGCCGATCAACTGCTTCCTTTATATGTTCTCGAAAATCCCCAACAAGCCTTATCTCAACCCGGCCGACTTTCCTGATTTGAGTCCGCTGCAGGACCATTGGGAAGAAATTCGTGCCGAGGGCCAGAATCTGCTCAGGGCCGGGGAGATCAAGCGCTCAATTCAATACGACGATGTCGGCTTCAACTCGTTCTTCAAGACGGGCTGGAAACGTTTCTACCTGAAGTGGTACGGCGACAGCCATCCTTCGGCGATGAAACTCTGCCCGCGCACCACCGAACTGGTGCAACGCATCGGCTCGATCAAGGCCGCGATGTTCGCCGAGCTGCCACCGGGTTCCAAACTGGTGCGTCACCGCGATCCGTATGCCGGTTCCTATCGCTATCACCTGGGCCTGGAAACACCGAACGATGCCGGTTGCTACATCAACGTCGATGGCGAGAACTACCACTGGCGCGACGGTGAAGCGGTCATGTTCGACGAAACCTTCATTCATTACGCCGAAAACACTACCGAGCACAACCGCATCATTCTGTTCTGCGACGTAGAGCGGCCGATGAAGTATCGCTGGGCGGCGGCGTTCAATGGCTGGTTCAGCCGTAACGTGATGTCGGCGGCGGGCGCGCCAAACGATGCGGGTGACAAGACCGGCGGTATCAACCGCTTGTTCGCCAAAATCTACAAGATTCGCCTGCACGGCAAAGCGCTCAAAAAGCGCAACCGCAAGCTCTATTACCTGGAGAAATGGGCGGTTTTTGGCGGATTGTTGGCGTTTTTTGTTTTGATCTAAAGATTGTGTCACGGCGTATGGCCCCTTCGCGAGCAAGCCCGCTCCCACATTAGATCGCGGTCAACTGTGGGAGCGGGCTTGCTCGCGAAGAGGCCAAAACATTCACCGCAAACTTTCAATCAGCCACGAGAAGTCTTCGTGGCTTTTTTGTGTGCGGCGGGTTTCGCGGCGGGCTTCGTTTTGCCCGTGCTCTTGCCGCCGAGGCTGCGTTTAAGCAGCTCGGTCAGATCGATAACGTCTGCGGTTTTGCGCTCCTCTTCACCCGTCGCTGTTTCCACATCCTCGATCTTGCCTTCGTTGGCCTTCTTCTCAACTAACGCCATGATCTTGTCTTCAAAACTGTCGCGATAATCCTCGGGTTTCCAGTCTGCGCTCATGTCCTGAACCAGTCGTTTGGCCATATCGAGTTCACCTTTGGCCAGTTCGGGCTTGGTGACTTCACTGCCCAACTCCAGCGTATCCAGACTTCGCACTTCGGCAGGCCAGCGCAGCATCACCAGCACCATCGCCGATTCCAGCGGCATCAGCGCGGCGAGGTGCTGACGCGTGTGCAGCACAACATGAGCCAGGGCGACTTTATTGGTTTTGCTTAACGTTTCGCGCAACAGCGCATAGACCTTTCCACCTCGTTTATCCGGCGCGAGGTAGTAGGGCGTATCGATGTTTTGCAGGGGAATCTGCTCGCTGTCGACAAAGGAAAAGATGTCGATGGTCTGAGTGGACAGCGGGTGCGCCGACTTGATTTCCTCTTCGCTGAGGACCACATACCGACCCTTTTCATACTGCACACCTTTAACGATGTGTTCCTTGGTCACTTCCTTGCCGGTGACCTTGTTGACACGCTTGTAGCCCACCGGCTCCATGCTGCGGCTGTCGAGCCAGTCGAAATCCACCCCGTGCGAGGACGTCGCCGAAACCAGCGCCACAGGGATATGCACCAGACCGAAACTGATCGCGCCTTTCCAGATTGCCCGTGCCATGGTCGTCTTCTCGCGTGTGATGTTCAGGTGACCTGCGGCCTGGCGCAAAAGTTTCAGTGGCTTGCGGCCCGGTCCTGTGGGGGATCAGGGGCGTGCTCAACTTCGTGTTACATCTTGTCCGGGAGGTTTTAGTTAACAAATTCGAACCCCGGGCGTAGCGTGATATCGAAGTTCCTATCCACGCTGATGTCGAGAGGCTTCCCATGAACAGATTTGTGCTCGGCTGCACCGCGTTGGCGTTGAGTGGCTGGCTGAGCAATCTGGCCCAGGCCGACACCGCGCCGCCACCTTCTTTACTGCTGTTGGCCCAGAGCCCGACAGGCAACGCCAGCAATCCTTACAACAGCCCGATTCGCCGGGCCAATCCCAACAGCATGCAAGGCACGCAACCCAGCGTGCCGGTCATCCGTGGCCCAAACACAGTGCCCGTGCCGAGGCCACCGACGCTTGATAATGGTGGCATCGGCAATCGCTATCCCCAAGGTCGGCCGCCTCCCGCTACCCCACCGAAATTCATTCCCAATCCACCTCATCGAGACGCAGACACCAACTACCGTTGAACGGCACGGCAGCGTTCTTGCCAGCCATTCGAACGACAAAAGGAATCGTGCATGTTGCGTAAAACCCTTCTGGCCACACTGTGTGCCAGCGCACTGATCACCGTCACGGCGCCCGTTTTCGCGGCGCCAACCCAGAATCTGAACAGCGAACAGGGCACCCTTGAGGTGACGACAATGACCAAGGGGCTCGAACATCCCTGGGCCTTGGCGTTTCTTCCCGATCGCCAAGGGATGCTGGTGACCGAACGGCCCGGTAACCTGCGGGTGGTCAGCGCCGACGGTAAACTTTCCGCTCCGCTCAGCGGCGTGCCACAGGTCTGGGCCAAGGGGCAGGGCGGCTTGCTGGATGTGGTGTTGTCGCCCGACTTCAAACTAGACCGCACGGTCTATCTGTCGTATGCCGAAGGGGGTGGTGAGGGCGGCAAGGCCGGGACGGCGGTAGGTCGCGGTCGTCTGTCTGACGACCTGACGGCGATCAAGGATTTCAAAGTGATCTTTCGCCAGGAACCCAAGCTTTCGGTCGGTAACCACTTTGGGTCGCGCCTGGTGTTCGATCGTGACGGCTATCTGTTCATCACCCTTGGCGAGAACAACGACCGGCCAACTGCTCAGGACCTGGACAAGCTGCAAGGCAAGGTCGTGCGGATCTACCCGGACGGCAAGGTGCCGGATGACAACCCCTTTGTCGGTCAGGCCGGCGTTCGCCCGGAAATCTGGTCCTACGGCCAGCGCAATCCACAAGGCGCGGCGCTCAATCCCTGGACCGGCACCCTCTGGGAAAACGAACACGGTCCCCAGGGGGGCGATGAAATCAACATCATCGAGCGCGGCAAGAACTACGGCTGGCCGATGGCAACCCATGGCATCAACTATTCCGGCCAGCCAATTCCGGAAGCCCAGGGCAAGACCGCCGAAGGCACCATCGCCCCACGCCATGTCTGGGAAAAGTCCCCCGGCCTCAGCGGCATGGCGTTCTACGACGCTGACCGCTTCAAGGCCTGGCAGCACAACGTGTTTATCGGCGCGTTAGTGAGCCAGGAGTTGATCCGCTTGCAGTTCGATGGCGACAAGATCGTTCACGAAGAGCGATTGCTGGGGGAACTCAACAAGCGCATTCGCGATGTGCGGCAAGGGCCGGATGGGTATTTGTATGTGCTGACCGATGAGGACGATGGAGCCCTGTACAAGATCGGACTGAAGTAACCGGCACCTGTGTAGCAGCTGCCGAAGGCTGCGTCCGGCTGCGTAGCAGTCGTAAAATCATCCACCGCGGCAGCTCAGTTAGACCGAGGTGCCTGGATTTACGACTGCTACGCAGCCGGACGCAGGCTTCGCCAGCTGCTACAGGGGTTGTGAAACTCATGATCGGGCGTACAGGGCCACTGCTGCGCGCAACTTGCCTCGCCCAAAGCTGCACATTTTTTCGAACTCTCCATGGCTGACCGGCAAATGCTGGCAGTCCATGGGTTGGCGATGCTGGCTGTGATCGACATCCGGGTCATGCAGGTAGACGAACTCTTCATCGCAATCGGTGACGATCACCCAATGCGGCGATTTGGAACGGGTCAGTCGGTAACTGCTGATGAGCACCAGCGGTTGTCCGCCACCGTTCAGTAAACCTGGAAGATCCAGCGGCCTGCCGATCACCTGTTCGACGTCAGTGGTGTGCAACTGCGCCGTAAACTCCTCGTGCACCAGACGCATTACCTCTTTTTTATGTGCATCGCGTACGCCATCGAGAAACAGTGCCCCGGCCATACTCAGTTGCAGACGCACTCCAAAACCCCGTCGCCATGCCGCCAGCGCCAGGCCTTGAGGGCTACAGCCACCATGGCCCGAGGTCATGAACACGGTGGTCGCTTCGCGCCAGATTTGCAGTTCTTCGCGACGCTCCAGCACGCGATCCGCTTGCAGCGCGCCCATGGCCATCAGCAGACAGGCCGGGCCGCAGGTGAAATCGGTGGTCTGCGGATACCAGGGCACCTTGATGTTGCGCGAGTCGCGGTGCTGGAGGATGCGCTTCTCCAGTCGCAGCGCATCGGCATGGTCCTGGTAATAGTCGTGAATCAGGGCAAAGCGTCGATAACCATTGCGCTCATACAGGGCAATCGCCGTCGGGTTGTCGATGCGTACTTCCAGCCGCAGGTAGGCGCAGTCGTACTCAAGGGCGCAGGCCTCAATCCGTTCGAGCAACTGCCTGCCCAGTCCGCTGCCGCGTGCTTCGGTGGCGATCGCAATCGAGTAAAGGCGCGCCAGCGAAGTACCCCGGTGAAACAGCACCACGGCGTAACCGACGAGGTGCTCGCCACGCTGGGCCACCAGCAGTTGCCCGTGGGCCCGCGTGATCATCCATTGAAAACTGCGACGGTTAAGCCGATCCGTGGTGAAACAGTGTTGTTCGAGTTCCAGCAGTGCCGGTAAGTCTTCAACCAGCGCCAAGCGAAAAACCAGATTCATATGACCACCGTAAAAGTTGCGTAACGAAACGGGACTTTCTAAAAAGTTCGTGCTTAATAGGAAAGGTCTTGTTCTCCAACGGATCAATCACTATGTCAGCGGTACAGGGTCATTGGCGCGAAGTATCCGAGCAAACTTTGCCGGCAGCAACTTATTTAAATGACGGTATTAGAACGTCCAGTCAATTGATTATCATCGTCGAGCGCAAGGAGGACTGGGCCTCCTACTTCCCCAGTGAAGACATCGTCAGCGCGCAGGAATACCTTGAAAAACCCCGCGCCAACGAGCAGGGCAAGCGGGTGCAAGTGATCAATCTGTGCCGCAGCTACAAGTACCTGGGGCACGGTTACTACTGCTCGCTGCTGGCCGAAGCCCGTGGGCACAAGGTGATTCCGCCGGTGCGAACCATCAGCGAACTGACTCGAAAGTCCTTGTACGGCCTGGCCCTGGATGATTTGGATAAAACCCTGGAAAAAGCCCTCAGTCATCATCTTTACAGCGATACCGAAGGCTTTACCCTGACACTGTATTTTGGCAAGACTCATATCGAGCCGTTGCAGGATCTGGCGCGACAGTTGTTTGAAGTCTTCCCGTGTCCGATATTGTTAGTTGAGTTTCGTCGAACTAACGGCTGGCACATTGAAGGGATAAAGTCCGGCGCCTTACATAAGTTGCGCGAAGACCAGGAAGACCAGTTCGCCCACTCACTCGATAGTTTCAGTCGCAAGATCTGGCGCGTGCCGCGTTCCCGGCGTTTGGCCCGTTATGACCTGGCCATCCTGCACGATCCCCAGGAAGCGTTGCCGCCGTCGAATGCCAAGGCGCTGGACAACTTCGTCAGGGCTGGCAAGACGTTGGGCATCGACGTCGAGCTGATCGAGCGCAAGGACTACGCGCGTATCGCCGAATACGACGGACTGCTGATCCGCGAGACGACAAGCGTCGATAACCACACCTACCGTTTTGCCAAGAAAGCCGAGAGCGAAGGGCTGGTGGTGATGGACGACCCGGCGTCGATTCTGCGTTGCACCAACAAGGTGTACCTGACCGACCTGCTCAAGAGCCATCAACTGGGCATGCCCGCCACCGAGATTCTCTATAAGGAGCGACCGGAAGACTTCGAACGAGTGGGCGAGCGCCTCGGTTTCCCGTTGGTGCTGAAAATCCCCGACGGCTGTTTCTCTCGGGGCGTGATCAAGGTCGAAAGCCAGCAAGCCTTGCTCGAAGCCACGGCCGAACTGTTCGAGCATTCGGTGCTGTTGCTGGCTCAGGAATTCTTCTACACCGAATACGACTGGCGCATCGGCGTGCTCAACCGCAAACCCATCTTTGCCTGCCAGTACTTCATGTCCAAGGGCCATTGGCAGATCTACAACCACAAGGCCAAGGGCCAGGACATCAACGGCGAATGCCGCACCCTCGCGGTTCACGAAGCACCGCGGGCGGTGGTGGAGCTGGCGGTGAAGACCGCGAACCTGATCGGCGATGGCCTCTACGGTGTCGACCTCAAGCAGTCCGGCGACAAAGTGGTGGTGATCGAGGTCAACGACAATCCCAACATGGACGCCGGCATAGAAGACGCTTACTTGCAGGACGGTCTGTATTCACTGGTGCTGGAAGAGTTCGTCCGTCGCCTGGAACTCAAGCGTCGTGGCCAGGCTTGGTGAGCGGCGGATGATCAAGCGCTTTCAACTGATTCACGGCGCTCTGCAAGCGGTCGAACGGCTGG
Organism: Pseudomonas sp. Irchel s3h14; assembly: GCF_900187425.1. Taxonomy (GTDB): domain Bacteria; phylum Pseudomonadota; class Gammaproteobacteria; order Pseudomonadales; family Pseudomonadaceae; genus Aquipseudomonas. Next base: position 93,820 of record NZ_FYDJ01000010.1, on the reverse strand, counting down.
ACGCCGACGTGATGTTGTTCAGCAACCCCGATGCGGCCGAACGGGATCTGCTGCACAGCCATTTCAAAGTTGATGAACACGCGCTGGCCTCGGCCCTGGACCCCGACGAGGTGTCACGCATCGAGTTTCACCCCGACAACCTGTTCCTGATCTGGAAACGCCCGGAAAACTATTCCGGTGCCGGCAGCCTGGCTTTTGAAGTGTCGTCGTGCGGTTTGCTGTTTTCCGAACATCGTTTGTTGGTGATCGCCACCGACGACTCGCCGCTCAGTGGCCTCGGCATGCGCCAGCCTCTGAACACGCCGCTGGATGTATTGCTCGACCTGCTGTTCAACAACATCCATCACTACTTGGGCCATCTCAAGGTGATCAAGCTGGTTGCCCGGGAGTTGCAGCAGAAATTCAACGCGTCGATGCAGAACCAGCACCTGATTCAGATGTTCAACCTCAGCGAAAGCCTGATCTATTACATCAACGCGATTCACAGCAACGGCGCAGTCCTGACCCGGTTGCGCAATCACGCGGCAAAGGAACATTTCAGCGCCGAAGCCATTGGCCTGATCGACGACCTGATCATCGAAAACAACCAGTGCTACAAACAGGCGGAAATCTACTCCACGGTGTTCTCCGGGCTGATCGACGCCCGGGGCAACCTGATGAACAACAGCATGAACAACCTGCTGCGTAAACTGACGTTGATCAATGTGGTGTTTCTGCCGCTGAACCTGATTGCAAGTATCGGCGGCATGTCCGAGTTCAGCATGATGACGGCGGGCGTGCCGTGGTGGGTTTCGTATCCGCTGTTTCTGACCGCAATGGCGTTAGGTGCGGGGGCGATGGTGCTTGGGCTCAGGCGGTTGGCAAAGTGACGGCTTTTCTCCGATCTTGTAGCCCACGCACGACGAGGTACAACAGTGGCCCGATGGAGACGAAAACAGCGGTGATCAAAAGGTAAGGAGCCACCGACCATCCCGACTGCCCCCGATTGCGCGCATCCGTGTACATCCATATGCCTGCGAGCGTCGCCAGCAGGTACAAATCAATCACTACCTGCGCCGTGTCGGGGCGCGACATCAGGCTGATGCCGAAGTCGATCAATGACTGTTCGGCCTGAAGCATCACCGAAACGGTGTAGCCGGCGAACGCAATAAGGGCAATAAGGGGCAGGGCGACAGACTTCATGGTTTCCTTCCTTGGGATGATGAGCAGAGTCGTCAGCCTACAGAGGCCGAGTAAAATTGGCCATTGACTTGCCATCAGCGTCCGGCTAATTTCCGGACATGACTTCCACTGTATTGCGCTGCCAGCCAAGCATTATTACCGCCATTCCTTATTTGGCGGGCTAGCTCACGACTGCAGCACCCAACCCGCCCTAGAGGCGGGTTTTTACTTTCTGCCTCCTGGGTTCCGATCAACGTCAGGAGACGACCATGAGCACGACCACCGCCCAGCAGACCTTGCTTGAGCACTACGTAAAAAAGATCCTCGCCGCGCCGGTGTATGAGCTCGCGGTGCGTACGCCGCTGCAACCGGCGCCAGCGTTGTCCGAGGTGCTCGGCAATCAGATCCTGCTCAAGCGCGAAGACCTGCAACCGACCTTCTCCTTCAAGATCCGCGGTGCCTACAACAAACTGGTGCAGCTGAGCGATGAGCAAAAGGCTCGCGGGGTAATCACCGCTTCGGCGGGCAATCATGCCCAGGGCGTGGCGCTGGCGGCGCGTGAATTGGGAATCGCTGCGACCATTGTGATGCCGTGCACAACGCCGGAGTTGAAGGTGCTCGGTGTGCGCAGTCGGGGCGCCGACGCCGTGTTGCACGGTGAGAGTTTTCCGTTTGCGCTGGACTATGCATTGAACCTGGCGCGGCAAACCGGTCGCACCTTTGTCTCGCCCTTCGACGACCCGGACGTGATCGCGGGGCAGGGCACCGTCGCCATGGAAATCCTGCGTCAGCATCAAGGTCCGCTGGACGCGGTCTTCGTCCCGGTGGGCGGTGGGGGCCTGATCGCCGGCATCGCGGCGTACGTCAAATACCTGCGACCTGAAGTCCGCATCATCGGCGTCGAGTCGGAGCATTCCGCCTGTTTACATGCGGCATTACAGGCCGGCGAGCGAGTTGTCCTGCCGAACGTAGGCACTTTCGCCGACGGTGTCGCCGTCGCCCAGATCGGTGCTTATGGTTTCGAGGTCTGCCGGTTTTGCGTCGATGAGGTGTTGACGGTCAGCAACGACGAACTCTGCGCCGCCATCAAGAATATCTACGACGATACCCGCTCGATCACCGAACCTTCCGGTGCCTTGGCCGTGGCCGGAATCAAAAAATACGTGGCGCAAACCGGTGCCCGTGGTCAGACACTGGTAGCGATCGACTCGGGCGCCAATATCAATTTCGACAGTTTGCGCCACGTGGCCGAGCGCGCCGCGTTGAGCGGCGCCCCGGCGTGAGCGGTGTCAGGCCAGAAGCGGGCGTAGGAAGGTCCGCTCATAACTGACGATAAACTTCTTCTCGACCAGCGAAGCTACGAGCGCGGCGCTTTCGGCGTCAGTCATCGCGATATGCCGGTAGCTTTCGTAGTCCGCCAGCGAAGGAAAGCTGAACAGGCAGTAGGCGATATTGCTCGCGCCCTCGGAAGGCAGGAAGTACCCGTGGTGCGTACCGCCCAAACGCTCGACGATGCCGAGCCAGGCCTTGGCGTAGGCTTCGAATTCGCTGAGTTGATACGGATCGATCACATATTTGACGTGGCAGGTAATCAAAATGGCGCTCCTGTAACGGGATAGAACGGTTATTCCTGGACGGCTTTCTCGACCTTGCTCGACGCCGACCAGATCCGGTAGCGGACTTCGACGTCTTTCGGTACGTAGAGCACGATCGGCAGTTTGCTGTTGTAGCGCAGCATGAAACCGTCACCGACCACCGGCACGAAGTCCTTTTTACTTTTGCCGTCCGGGCAGGCCATCAGCGTACTCATTGGGCCGATGACTTTTTCCAGTCGGTAGAACGGGTAGCCCCAGCCTTCGAGGTTTTTCTCCTCGAGAATGCCGCCCAAGCGTTGGCGATTACAGTCAACGGTCAGGGTTTTGCCAGCGAGGACTTCGACCTGGAAACTGTCTTCCTGAGTCTGTGGGGCAAGGTGAATGACCTGGCGGGTAAAACCGCTCTCGGCTTTGGGGAACGGCGCGATTTCTTCGAGTTTCGCGGCGTGAGCGATGGTCGACAGCCCGGCAACAATCAGCCCGACGGTAGTGATGCAGGTCAAAGAACCCATGGTGCCTCCTTGCGTGCGAGCGGGGTCAGCGGATACTGATTTGAATGGCCGCATTCTTACTGGCGTCGTCGGCCAATGCAAACGTGTCGCTGGATGTATGCAAATTGCAGGGGCACCACAACGCCTTTCTTGCAGATTGCATGAGGCCATGTAGCAGTCATTTGGCTAAATCTTTGATTTACCGATGAGCTGCAGGGCGAAATCCCAGGCATGTTTTATGCTGTAGCTGGTCTTAAGCTGACCGGGGATTTCATTGCGTCAGTATCGATCGTTGATTGGCAGTCTCACATTAAGGAGAGGGTCGCCATGTTTCTTTCTGCCTTGGAACTTCGCAATATCATTGAAAGCAGTTTTTTGCCGAAACGTTGTCAATGCACGCTGTCGCCGGACCTGTCGATGACCGTCAAGGTATATTCCGATCGTGAAACCGATCACCTCGATCTAATGAAAACAGGAATAAATGCCAAACAGCTAAATGGTTGCCGAGAAATCAACAACCTGATCGCTGGACTGCGCTCTGACATGCAGCACCAGACCATTGCCCAGACGCTGCATCCAGACAGAAAAGCGCTTTAACCCACGGTTTCGAGTTCCATCGACACGCGCCTGGTCTGGAGAAACGCCAGGCCCAGCGCCAGTTCGACCACCACCGCAAGCAAAATGCCCGGACCGGCATGGCCATTGAGCCATTCGCCGAAGCCCAGGGCTGCCAACCCCCAGCAGCCGACCATGAAGCCATTGCTCAGCGCATGTCGGGTGGTCGAAGGCGACTCGTTTCGAACCAGATAAAACATCACGCCCAATGCCGCAAACAGCATTGCACTGCGCCGCGCGACAACGCCCACCGCCAACGAGTATTCGAGACCCCAGATTGACAGCAACCAGTCGGGCAGCAAACCCCAGACCAGGGCCAGCAAAAAGCACAGAAGGGAAGTGAAGGTCGACAAGGCACGAAACGATAACTGCATGGCGAATCCTTGCGGCAGTGGGGGGAGGCGCAGAGCATAGCGCCAGAACCCCTCACAGGAATACCGCAAAGTGTTGAATCAGACCTTTCCGTCAGTTCTGATAACTGCAAGCGTCGGAAAGTTTACGGTAGGAGATTTCCGCAGGCTTGCCCGAGGTGCTATCGATGTACTTCATGTCGGCTGTGACCACTTTGCAGTCCAGCGTAGACGGTTCGGTCAAGGTAATGACCTTGCCCACGTGCAGCGGCATACCGTAGTGGTAAGGCACCGCTTGGGAGCTCGAAGTGTCATTGGCCTGGGCCAGGCCGGCAAACGCGGTGCAGGCGAGGGCAGTGGTGATCAGCAAGGTGCGCATGTTCATGAACGATCTCCGATGCAGGCTTAAAGTCAGCTCGACGTTTAGGCGTCGAACCTGCCGCACTGGGCGTCAGAGAACTCTGAGGGCGTGCGGTCCAGTAAAGTTTTGGACCGCGGGGTTAAGCGATGGTTAACCCGATTGAATGCCGCCTGTCGTGAGGAGGTTTCTGACAGAGGTTTCATGTAGGTAAAAAAACTGAGGGAGGTTCGGCCCGTTCCTACACGGTCGGACTCTTTGTCGTCTTTCGCCGGCAAGCTGCCAGCGTTTACTGTTTGACCTCGCTGCAAAATCAGCGAGCAGGTTTGGTCACCTGATGCCATCACGCATATGTGTGCCATCATTCGCGCTGCGGACATCTATGTCCTCGTAGTGCGTTGCAATGGCGGCTGTGTGCTGGACGCCTTCGGGCGAACCGATTTGATGGTGTCGGTTGACCAAGCCTGCACACAGTCCGCCTCCCATCGTTTGGTCACGGTACTGGCGGTTATTTACTAATCATCGAGTAATTACTATGCCAACGATAAATCCATTCCCCGATCGCTATCGCTCAATCAAAAGCAGCGTTACCGACACAAACCCAATGGTCATCGATACCGAGGCCAATCCCCAAGACATTCTCGAAGCGGCTTTACAGCGTGTCCGAGCCGCCAGCCAGTTACTTGAAACGCTCCATTGCCAATGCTTCAAGAACGGTGATGTTCAAGATATTCCGCACATTACTCACGCGCTTTATCTGCTGACGCAAGATGGGTGCGATTTGCTGCTGGTTGCGCAGCAGCAGATGATGGGGTGGAAGGCGCCGGTCTGACGCTATGCGGTAAGAAAGTGGAAGCAGTAAGACTTTAGGAAGAATCAATTCTTTCTATTTTGCTGCTTCCTACTTTTGCGGATTGGTAGCATGCTGGTCAGGCGACATCCAATTGGCCTTAGAGATTCAGCTTGTCAGGAAAGAATGACAGGGGGGCTTGAGTCGCCTTCCATTCTTTCGCAAACTCTTTAGCTTCTACTATCTGTTCAGATGTCATTTTTTCGGCAATTTTTTGGAGTTTACTTTCGGCCATCTCCCGCAAACCACCGCCGCCATCTAGCTCCCCCAGCAAATATATAAGTGCATATCCTTTAATAATGTCGAATGGGAAGCCATACAGGTCCGGTTCGTGGGCAAGGTCTGATCCATAACCATAGACAGTGGATGCATAGCCTGCTAAAGCCGCTTGTTCATTCCAATACCGATAACCTTCAATGTTTCCTTTCTCAAACAAAATCGCTCCATATTCCATCATCGATCTTGGATTGCCACCTTCGGCAGATGCTTTAAACCATTTCTCAACCTCTTCTCCTCGCTTCCAAGGTAAGAAAAAGCCTTTTTCTTGTTTATAGATTACGCCCATCCAATATTGAGACAGTGCATGGCCCGCTATAGCGGATTTTTCAAGCCATGATTCGTCCAAGGTCAATTCGTACATAATATACATGGCATCCGCGTCGCCCTGGATCGCTTTCGGCAATGCTATTTTTTCAGCTTGATTTAACCACTCGACTGGCATTTTTTGATTAGGAGGGCAGTTGTCTGAAAGTGTGCAAAGATCCTTCACTATGCGCCCAAGTTGAATCATTGCGTATAGATCACCTTGGGCAGCGGACGCCTCGTACCATTTCCGAGCTTCAGGATTAATATAGTGGTTTTTCCTCCTGAGCGATTCTCCCAGATAATACTGTGCTTCGTGATCGCCGGCTTCCGCAGCAATGGTCAGGAAGGGGGTGGCAGAAACAGCTTTGTATTGATTGTAGAAAGTTATGCCCTGTGTTTTTGCTGCTTGCTGTTCCGAGGAAAGTTCGGCGGATGCTGGATTTGCAAGCGCAATAATCAACAGTGCGGCAAATAGACTTTTCTTAATCAATGTTAACGGCTCAACTTTTCCGGAAAAAACGACAGAGGTGGATGAGTCGCTTTCCAGTTTTTTGCAAATTCGTTAGCTTCTGAAATTTGTTCTGGTGTCATTTTTTCGGCAATTTCCGGAAGGGTTTCATTTACGTAAACCTGTACATCTCCGCCACCGTCAAGTTCAGATAGTAGCGAGGTCAGTGCATAACCTTTAACCCTATCTAATGGGAAGTCAAAAAGCGATGGTGAATGGGCTGAATATGCGCCGTAACTGCTGACGCCTGACTTGTACCCTTTTTTAGCTGCTTCGACAATCCAATGGCGAGCGACTGTTAAATCACCTTGATCTTCATAAATAAACGCAGCGTATTCCATCATTGCAGGGGGGTATCCTCCTTCTGCAGATAGTTTCAGCCAATTTCCAATTGCCTCATGCCGCTTCCATGGCAAGAAGAAACCGTCTCCTTGCCTAGTTCCAATTGCCATCCAGTATTGAGCTAATGCATATCCAGAATTTGCAGATTTCTCAAGCCATTCCTCCTTAAGCGTTAGTTCATACATTAAGTACATCGCTTCGGGATCACCACTTTCAGCAACAGGTTTCGTCAAATCTAGCGCGCCTTTCAACCATTGCGCCGGTGTTTTTGTGCTTTCAGGGCAGTTGCCCATGTTGACACAGAGATTATCACCACTTCGTCCGAGCTGTATCATCGCATAAACGTTATTTTGGTTCGCCGATTCCTCGTACCACTTTTGCGCATCCTCGGTCATGTAGCGTTTTGTATTTCTAATTGATTCAGCTAAATAGTACTGGGATTCCGCATCCCCACCTTTTGCAGCTATCGTCAAATGCTGTATTGCAGGCGCCATCTTGTACTGATTGTAAAGAGCTATTCCTGTTTGCTTGGCTGCATTCAATTCAGCCGTAGGCTTTGCAAGCAATTGGCAAGAAAAAAGCAGGGAAAAAACTACAGTAACGAATGTGAATTTTTGGCGCATGTGTTGTCCTCAGTTTCTACTGGTCTGGAGCAATGTACTTGGCTTTGCCAGCGGGTATATATGTTCGGCCATAAAATTGGCTGCGCTGGCAGTAATTGTCACTATTTGCGCCTAACAATTTTACATGTTGAGCATATCGAGTACGCATTTTGTCGTTTTCTGGATCGGCAAGTCTTAGGACTGCGTCTGACATAAAGTTATCAAGCGCCAGTCGATTTTCACAATAAAATTGCCGTTCATTCGCTGGCTTTAATCCAAAGCGATTCATGCACATGCAGATCTCCTCGAACTGGCTCTGGGCTTTATCGACGGTATTCTGTTTTTTTGCGTTATCTAATATCCACTTAAGAACACGCTCAATAGCTTTTTGTTGAATCAGGTGCGCTTGGCTTTTGTCGTATTTGCGTTCTGCTTTCGCTGTATCGCCCGATGAATTGGTACTGATAATGCTGAACTCGTCTGCAGGACTAATTAAAGTCATTAATAGCGGACCCAAAGCACCCGGAATCGCGTTAACGCACCACTCCTCCAATTCTGCTTGGTTCCCATAATAAATAATAGTATCTGCAATCGGCCCTCCCTTGCCGGTAGCGGTCAAACTCTCATAAAGGGCCATGACTGCATCCACTCCCATGATATAGACCATAGGCATATCAAAGCCGCAAATGGCCAAGGCATTTAGCTTGGACATGTAATCGTTTGTATTTTTATCGATGGAAAAGAAAGGATTTTGATTGTTTTTATAAAGCTCGCGGCGGAACAAGTTGATCAACTCTGTCACTGCGTCGTAACCCACTTCGAACTTGAAAGCCCCACCCACCCCGGGGCCGGCTACCAACGAAGCCTTCAGTACTAAAATCAACCGGCCGTCATGCAACGAAATACTCGCTTCGCCCTTTGCCCCCAAACCTGCGGCCACATTTAGTTCGGCGGTCAAACGAGCGAGGCTGAACCACTCGTTGGTCTTCATCGAGTCTTTGGACCCCGATGTGGGTGCCCGTTGTAGCATGGCGACTTCGGAGGGCGGGGCCCAGTTCAAGGCGCCGGTCACCATGATTCCCGATTGCAAACCGGCGAATAAATTGAAGGCGGCTTTGCCTCCATTCTGCACTTGCAGGTTTGTATTGACTCCCTTGATTTGATCGCTGGTTTCGGTGTGGACGAAATCGCGTTTGTCTCCGGTCCGTACCACGGGTTCTGGCGGAGCCAAATGGAATCCCGCGTTGCCAATGTCCAGCGCTATCTCGGAGGAAAGCAGCAGCGAGGCGCCGGCATAGCCCCAGGCCTTGGCGCCGAGATACAACGAAAACCGGCCCAAATTGAGTGTTTGCTGGACGCTATTGCCGTCTAGATAGGTAAACGTGATTTCTTTGGCTTTGCTGCGTTCAGGCAGATCGACTTTAAACAGCTCGACTTCACCACGGGCGAGGTCGACGCCGAATGACGCTTTGGCCGAGGCTTTAAATCCTTCCGCCAGGCTAAAAGCGGGGCCTTCGACTTTTGTTGATCCGTGAATGATCTCAGTGGATGACGACGTCAGGCAGCGAACCAGTTGCGCTTGGGGGCTGATATCAAAAATGCGAAAGGTCTTGCGCACGTTGTCTTTGAACAACACCTGTTGCAGGCGTACTCCCCATTCCTTGCGGCTGCCGGCACTATCAAGGGCAGTGACTTTGTAATTCTTGGTTTGCAGAAAGGTGTAAAACTTTTCGATCTCGAACCAGCCTTCGGGGGAAAACCAGTCGCTTTCCTGGTCCTTGATCCGCAGAGCGCCTTCCTGTACGAGCCATTGGCCGAACAAATTCAATTCACTGTCGGTGGCGGCTTTGCCAGTGCTGTTGCCTGGGCGCTTGGTCAAGTCTTTGACTTTGGCGCCGACCTTTTTCCAGTCGTTCTTGACGGTGGCTTGAAGTCTTGGAAGCGAATACATGCTCAGGTAAGTCAACGGTTTCTTGAGGTCATCCAGCATGCTCATTTCATGAAGCGGAAAACCATCCTTGACCAGCCGGTCCATCGGCTTGGCCTGGAACTGCTCGGGCTCCCACAACAGATGCCGACGAACAGGTGCGGTTTCCATGTTTTTCTCGGCTTGCAGTCGTAACTTTTCCTTATCTGCCTGCAGACGGTCCCATTCGGCGCGCTCGAGGGAAACAAGGTTGGCCGGCGCTTTGGCCTGCCGGCCGCTTGCTTCGATCCAGCCTTTATATTTTTTGCTAAGGCGTTCGTTGACCTCTGTCTGCTTTTTCTCAAGCGCCAAGTATTGCTTGAACAGGTCGACGCCACCTTCGACCGAAGCACCGCTCGCGGGAATCAGGGCGAATTCGGGTAAGGCGATTCCGTATTGAGCGACACTGGTAATGGACTCAAGGTAAGCAACATAGATCGCTTTTCTTTTTAAACGCTGTGCTTCCTGATCGCGCACGTACGTACAAAGAGGGAGTTGGTTATTCACCCCGCAAGTCGCGACCTCGTCTAGTCGCTTTTTGTCTTGAGCCAGCAGCGGCGCGAGTTCAGCCGATCCTAATGTGGCCAGGTCTTTTTCTTTGAGTAAGGTTTCTCGAGCTTTTAGGTATTTCTGAACGCCCTCGCGCGCTGCAATGGATTCAGGGGAGTACAGACTTCCACTTTCGTAGGCGTAACCCTTTTCTTTAGCGGCGACGATGGCGGTGCGCTTCAACTTTTGCCATTCAGCATGAACGCCGTGCACCCGCGTTGCGTCTTGTTGCGCTGCCATCCACTCGGACTTTTTGATGTCATCTTGTTCAAGTCGGGTTAGAGGCGTCGAGGGAGCCGGAGCCGGTGGCGTTGCAGCCTTTCTCTGTTGCTGCGCCTCCAGCAACGTGGCATCCAGGTCACTGATGCTTGGGTATTGCGTTTCAATCTCGAGCATTCGCGCTTGCTCTTCGCCCGCGAGAAAGTTGCCCAATTTGGGTTCGAGGAAGTATTCAAGCAACCCTGTGCTGTAGAGGCCTTTTTTGCGTTCCTCGGCAGACTTGCTTGAACTTACTTTTTGGTCCAGGTCATTGGCCGCTTCTTTAAGCGCCGAAGTTGTGCGTTCCGGCAGTAGCCAGAACGATTCATTTTCGGTGTCGTAAATCGCGCTGCCGTAGGTTGTTGAACACGGCGTTTTTACTTTGTCATGAGAGCCGGGCGTTTCATCAGGTGCATTGGGCTGCTCACCGAGATCCCGTGGCGGCTTCGCACAGGTTTCTTCGGCTGTTGGTGCAGTAGGTACAGCGCTGGTGTTGGATTCCATAAATGCTTCCATTCATTCGTTACGCGGACGGGTTCATCAGGCGGCGCTGGTAGCGAGTTGCTTCAGCTGTTCAACCTTGATGAACGACTCTTCCCTGGATTGCAGGATGGCCATGGCCTGGGGCTGTGTTTCGAGCAGCGGGCCATTGGCGATGTGGGCCAATTTGAGCAAATGCCGGCCTTCGTAGATGTTGTGATTGACCAGCACATCAAGGTTTTCCGCGACATTGGGCAGCTCTTCGTCAGTCGGCTCGCCAAATGCGGCGTATTGCTCATCGACCCAGTAGACCCAACCCAATCGTTCTTGAACCTTTGGTGCATCGTCCGGGATGTTGAACGCTGAGACGTCGCCCAGCCATTCGAGTTCCGAGGTTGGGGCCCAGGCCAACCAATTACCGTTGCCGGCACCGAAATGAGACGGGGCAGGGGTGTAGACGTGATGCCACGGACCGAAGAGCTGGTGCGAGGTTTCGCTGGCGGTGTAGGCCAGTGCGGCCCACAGGCTTGGCTTGTGATAGCTCAGCAGGCTTTGGCCGCCGGAGCCGTCGTTGGCGCGTAACAGCCAGCGCGCATGGGCCAAAGCCTTGACCGGGTCGTCAGTGGTCAGGGCGATGCCGGAAAAGTTTTCTTCACAAAGCTTTGCAGCTTCGGCGGCCAAGAGGCTGCCCCATGGAGCGTTGAGCCACAAGGGGCCGTCAGCGGCGATCTCGGCGAAATCGGTGCCAATGAACAAACCTTGGGAGTTCATCGGTTCGCCGACACGGTAGAGGCGGCTCATGGCCTCAGGCTGGCGGGTGCGGTCGATGATGAAGCACAGCGTCTGGTTCGACGGTTCTCTTGGCAGTTGCTCGAACGAATGGCGGGGTTCGGCGAGGAGGGCGTTCAACGCTTTTACATGCATGTGCAATCCTTACGGCTACAGGCGCCGTTGCTTTGTTTGCCGCACAACGGAGTGATTCCGGACTCGTTCAAGCGTTTTGGCAGTGGTATCGGGACTTTGCCGGCCTTATCTGCATCCGCGACCTTCATCGGCCCCGGCAACAACGGCGCAGCAGGCGTCCCCGAACCTGGCCCACCGCCGGAGTTGACCTTCACCTGCGCACCACTAATGGTCACGCCCCCCGCGTCAATCTTCACAAAGCTCCCGCCAGCCTTGGCCGTCAGCTCCATGCCGCCCTCAACCACAACCTTTTCCCCAGCTTTGTAGTGAATCTCCTGACCCGCCTCAACAAACTGCGCCGTCCCCACCTTCACATGCTGAGTAACGGCAACCGTCAGGTGATCATTAGCCCGGGTTTCAGTCTTACGGTCGAGGTGGGTAATCCGATGCTCTTCAACCTTGAACTCGCTTAAAACATTCGCCTCAACGGTGTCATGCCGCTCATTGCCGATGCGAATCTTCTGATCATGCTCAATGTTTTCATCCCAATCCCGCTGGGCGTGCAGATAAATCTGTTCCGCACCTTTCTTGTCTTCAATCCGAAACTCGTTGTAACCCTTGCCGCCCGGTGAACTCAGGGTCTTGAACGTGCTGCGGGTCTTGTTCGCCGGCAGGTCGTACGGGACGACGTTTTCCTTGTGGTACAGGCAGCCGGTGATCAGTGGTTGGTCGGGGTCGCCTTCCATAAACGACACCAGCACTTCCATGCCGATGCGCGGGATGGCGATGCCGCCGTAGGCGCTTCCGGCCCAGCCGGTGGCGACGCGCAGCCAGCAGCTGGTCTTGTCGTCGGCCTGGCCTTCGCGGTCCCAGTGGAACTGGACTTTGACGCGGCCGTACTCGTCGCAGTGGATTTCTTCACCCGCAGGGCCGGTGACGATGGCGGTCTGGCTGCCCAGGACTTTGGGTTTCGGGTGTTCGAGGGCAGGGCGGAAGTGCGCGTCCCACGGGGTGGCGAGGAAGCGGTTGCGGTAGCCCTGGTGGAAATCGTCTTTGTTCTGGGTGACGTCGCTGGTGACGTTTGCGCCGAGCACTTGCGGCTGTTTGCCTTCGTGCTGCACTTCCAGCAGCAGCCAGAGGTCGTTCCACTCGGCGCGCGGGTGTTCGCTCAGGGCCATGAAGTGGCCGCTGACCAGGGTTGGCTCGTCGCCTTTGCCTTCGGCAAGTTTGTAGTCGCTGCGATGGCGTTCCAGGGCGCGGGTTGCCAGTTGCTTGCCGCGTTCGCGGTCGGTGAAGCGGCCGGGGTAGTCGTAGTCTTCCAGGTCCGGGGCGAATTCGCTTTTGGCGGCGCCTTCGGGAAGGATGCGCGGTTTCTCAAAGTCGTAGTCGCGGCGGCTGACGCGGGTGGTGCGGGTTTCCAGGCGCAGGTTGAAGCGCTTGATCACCGGTTTCTCGGCGGCCATGCCGGAGTCTTGCTGATAGGCCACGGGCGCGAGTTTGCGGAACACCGTTTGGTCATCGCCGAACACCAGTTTGTGGCCGCTGGCACTGTGCTGGAAGTGGAAGTGAATGCCTTCTTCTTCGCACAGGCGCTGGATGAAATGCAGGTCGGATTCGTCGTACTGCACGCAGTAATCGCGTTCCGGGTAGATCGCGCCGAGCTGGAAGCTGTAGGCGTCGGCCAGGATGCCGCGCGCTTCGAGGACCTGCGCGATGATCTTCGGCACACTTAAATGCTGGAAAATCTGCTGGTCATGGTTGTGCCGCAGGTAGGCGAGTTGCGGCACCAGGCTGATGCTGTAACGGGTCAGGCTTTTGCCGGAGTCGCCTTGCTCGATGCGGTACACCAGGCCGTGGATGATGCCTTTGCCGGTGGCGCCGAAGGTCAGGCAGCCGGGCTTGTGCAGCAACTCTTCGAGTTTCAGGTCGGGGCGCGCGCTGACCAGTTCGATGTCGAAACAGAACGGCTGATTGAGGGTTTCGCGACCGACGAAGCTGAGTACCTGAAGGTCAACGGAAACGCCTTCCAGCGTGAGGGAAATATGGGTTGCGTTCGCGTCCAGCATGCCTTTAATTCCGTCCTTTGAATAAGCTGGGGCGGATGGTGCAGGATTAAAGCGCCTCGTTCAAGGAAACGAACAGTCATTTACCGACTAAAGTCGTCTGTAGCCCGTAACAGCCTTCTGCCATCATCGCCGCTCACTTCTGTGTGTCCACTTCATCCTGGCAAGTTACTTGTCCGGGGCGAAGGCTATTTTTTTGGCTTATTGCGCCTTGCGCAAACACCGGTTAGCGAGCTCAAGTAAGTGGTGCAGAGCGGGACGTTCAAAGATGTCAGCCTGCGGTTGCGCAATGCGACGTACCGGACGAACTACGAGAAGTTTGCCCGGGATGTCGATGAGACCCGGTTGATTGTGAGTTACAACTTTTCGGTGCTCTAAATGATCGTTCCCACGCTCCGCGTGGGAATGCAGCCCGGGACGCTCCGCGTCCCTTTCGCGAATTGGAACGCGGAGCGTCCCTTGAGGCATTCCCACGCGGAGCGTGGGAACGATCAGTCAGGTGAGTTGCTGGCGATATGGCAAGTCCGGCCCGGTCTTGCTGCACGTCAGCGCCGCCGCTTGCACTGCAAATTTGAGCATGGCGTCGATCTGCTCAAGACTCAGCGATTGCACGCCTTCAACCGAATCCAGTTGCTGCTCGGTCAGCCAGGTAATCAACGCCGCCTGGAACGTATCGCCAGCGCCCACGGTGTCGGCGATTTTCACTGAACTCGCCGGCACCGACCATGAACCATGGGCACGGCTGAACACCGTCGCCCCCTCGCCACCACGGGTCAGAAACACCAACTGACAGCGATGCTGCAGCCAGCCTTCAATCACCCGTTGCGGATCCTGCTCGGGGTACAACAGGCTCAAATCCTCATCGCTGACTTTGATCAGGTCGGCCAGCTCAACCAAGGTTGCAACCCGCGAACGCCACAGGTCGATATTTGGCTCAGGATTGAGCCGCACGTTGGGGTCAAGGCTGATCAAGCGTTTACCGTTTTCACGCTGCACCAATGCCAACAGTGTGTCGGCAATCGGTTGCACCACCAGCGAGAACGAGCCGATGTGCAAGCCGCGCACCTCAGGTCCCAGTTCCGGTAGATGCTCCAGTTTCAGCTGCCGATCAGCGCAGCCTTCACCCCGGAAGCTGTAATGCGGTGAACCATTGGCACCGACGGCCACCATCGCCAGGGTCGTAGGCGCAGCGAAATCCACCAGGTAATCCGGGCGCACGCCTTCATCCTGCAACACCTGCTGCAAGCGCCGGCCGAGGTAGTCGGTGGACAGGCCGGCAAACAGTGCCGCATCCACGCCCAAACGACGCAAACCCACCGCGACGTTGAACGGCGAGCCGCCGGCAATCGCCTTGAAATTCACTTTTGAAGCCAGGCCGCTGGCATCGTCTTCACTGAAGAAATCGAACAGCGCTTCGCCACACACCAGGTACATAGTTATTCACTCTTCAAAGGGTTGCGACATGCTGTTGATAGCGTTCGTAGGCCTGCTGACAGGCCGCCACATTGACTGCGATCGGCAAGGTTTCGCTGGCTGGATCGAGCTTCACGCAACGCTCGCAAAGGTCCGCCAGACTGTCCTCGTGGCCGTTTTCCCAGGACTTGCACCACGCCGCCTGAATCGCGGCGCCGAGGGCCGCGGCTTCGCTTTGTTCGGTGCAGATGACCGGGGTGTTCATGATGTCAGCGACGATCTGGCGCCACACCGGGCTTTTCGAGCCGCCGCCGATCAGGCAGATGCTGCGGCTTTGTAAGCCATTCTGACGCAGCAGGTCCAGTCCATAACGCAAACCGAAGGTCGTGCCTTCGACCACCGCGCGGCACAGGTTGGCCTGAGTCAGGTTGGTCATCGTCAACCCCAACAGACTGCCGGTGGCATGGGGCAGGGCGGGGACGCGCTCGCCGTTGAGGAACGGCAGCATGCACACACCTTCGGCACCGATTGGCGCTTGCTCAACGAGGGCATTGAACTGCTCGATATCCAGCTCGAACAGCTCGCGAATCACCCCGGTCGCGTTGGTCAGGTTCATGGTGCAGATCAGCGGCAGCCAGCCACCACTGGAGGAGCAGAACGTTGCGACTGAAGCGTCCGGACTGACCTTCGGTTGATCCGCATAGGCGTACACCGTCCCCGATGAACCGAGACTCATGGTGATAGCGCCGGGCTTGATGTTGCCGGTGCCGATGGCGCCCATCATGTTGTCGCCACCGCCGCTGGAGACCAGCGCCTGCGGGTTGATGCCCAGGTGTTCGGCGATGCTCGGCAGGATCGTGCCGACGGCTTGATGAGCGTCGATCAGCTCCGGCAGCGCGGCTTGCAGTCGCCCGGTGGCATCGATGTCACGCAGCAGCTGCAAATCCCACTGGCGGCTGCGCACGTTGAAATAGCCCGTGCCCGAGGCGTCGCCGTACTCGCTGCAACTGCGGCCGGTGAGCCAATAGTTGAGGTAGTCATGGGGCAGCAGGATGCGCGCGATGCGAGCAAAAATCTGCGGGTGTTGTTCTTTGGTCCAGAGCAGTTTTGAGACGGTGTAGCCGGGTGCGATCACAACGCCGAGGCGTTCCAGAGAGCCTTTTTCGCCACCCAGATGGGCAAGCAGACGGTCGTTTTCCGGGGTGGATTCGGTGTCACACCAGAGTTTGGCCGGACGCAGCACCTGGCCCTGATCGTCGAGCAGAACCAGCCCGTGTTGCTGGCCGGAAACGCCGATGCCGAGGATGTCCTGGCCGTCGACCTTGGCCGCGAGCAATGCACGGCGGGTGGCAAGCGCGAAGGCTTCCAGCCATTGGGAGGTGTCTTGCTCGCGGCGGCCATTGGCGCCACTGATCAAGGTGTGTGCGGCGGCACCCTGGCCCAGCACTTGACCGCTGACGGCGTCGAGGATGATGGCTTTGGTGCCTTGGGTGCCGCAGTCGATGCCGAGGAATAGTTGTTGGTTTGCCATGGATACACCCTGCCGAAGATCGTTCCCACGCTCTGCGTGGGAATGCATCAATGGACGCTCTGCGTCCGCTCCTGGATGGGACGCGGAGCGTCCCGGGCTGCATTCCCACGCAGAGCGTGGGAACGATCAGTTGGCGAGTACTCGTTCGAGGGTTGTTGTCACGCCGACATCGCGCAAGCTGTTACAGCACCACTCAAACGCCGCCACGAATTCCGGCGAATGCGGAATCGCTGTACCAAAAATCTCCTCAACCTCCAGCAAGCGCTGCGTGATCAACGCATCATCCGCCACCAACGCCTGACAAAACGCCGCCCGCGGATCAGGAATGCTGTAGGTTTCGCCATTTTCGTCCACGCCCTTCAAATACAACGCCCAAGCGGCCACTACCAGTGCCGCACGCGTCGTCTCTCGTCCATCAGCAATCAATCGATTGATCGTCGGCACGGTGAACTTCGGAAACTTCGACGAACCGTCCGAACACACGCGCTCCAACTGATCGGCAATCGCCTGGTTGGAGAAGCGCGCCTCCAGGGTGTTTTTGTACTCGGTCAGGTCAATCCCCGGCACGGCTGACAGTTGCGGGGTCACGTCCAGGTCCATGTAGGCACGCATGTAGCGCACGAACAGCGGGTCGTTCATGGTTTCGTGAACGAAGCGGTAACCCTTCAAAAACCCCAGATAAGTGAGCGCCAGGTGACTGCCGTTGAGCAGTTTGATTTTCATCTCTTCATAAGGCGTGACGTCGTCGGTGAACTGCACGCCGACCTTTTCCCAAGCCGGACGACCGTTGACGAACTTGTCCTCCAGCACCCATTGCACAAACGGTTCGCAGACCACCGGCCAGGCATCGTCGATAGCGTGTTTATCGTGCAGTTGCAGCTTGTGTTCGGTGCTGGTCATCGGCGTGATGCGGTCGACCATCGCGTTGGGGAAACTCACGTGGGTGGCGATCCAGTCCCGCAGATCGGCATCGCGCAGGGCGGCGAAAGCCAGTAACGCCTTACGAGTGACCGCGCCGTTGTGCGGCAGGTTATCGCAGGACATCAAGGTGAACGCGGGCGTGCCGGCTGCACGGCGTTTGGCCAACGCGGCGCAGAGAAAACCGAACACGGTTTTCGGGGCGTTCGGGTGTGCCAGATCGTGCTGGATCTGCGGCAGTTGGGCCATGAACTCGCCGTTGCTGTCGTCGATGCAGTAGCCGCCTTCGGTAATGGTCAGCGAAACGATACGGATCTCGGGGCTGGCGAGTTTGTCGATCAACGCTTGCGCGCCGTCTTCAGCCAGCAGCATGTCGCGAATCGCGCCGATGACCCGAACTTCAGTGTCGTCGGTATCCCCAAGCTCGAACAGGGTGAAGAGGTAATCCTGCTCTTTGAGATCATCCCGGGCACGACGGTCTTCGGCGCGCAGGCCGACGCCGCAAATCGCCCAGTCCAGGCCTTCGCCGGTATTCATCAACGCATCGGTGTAATACGCCTGATGGGCGCGGTGGAAACCGCCGACGCCGATGTGCGCGATGCCTTGACGCGTGTCGCTCAGGGCGTAGGCGGGCAGGGCCACCTCGGGGGCGAGGCGGTTGAGGTTCTGTTTATTCAGTTTCATCACATGCACTCTAAAATCAGGCCGCAGCGCGCAACGGGCGGGTCAGCGCTACACCGTCGGCATCGAATAAGTGGCAGTGCTCGGCGTCCAGATGCAGGCTTAGCGACTCGCCATAACGGCTGGCCAGGTCGCCGCGAACGCGCATGGTCAAGGCTTCGCCGGACGAGGTCACCACGTGGCAGAAGGTGTCGCTGCCCAGGCGTTCACTGACGTCGGCCGTGACCTGCAAGGTGCAGTCGCCGGTTTGCGCGAGGTTGAGGTGTTCAGGGCGAATGCCCAACGTCACCGCGCCGCCGACACTCAGGTTGGCACCGCTCAGCGGCAACGTGATGCGGGTGCCGGCGTTCAGCAGCACTTCGCAGCTCTGGCTTTCGACGCGGGTGACTTTGCCCTTGAGGAAACCCATTTTCGGCGTGCCAAGGAATCCGGCGACAAACAGGTTGGCCGGCTGGTGATACAGATCCAGGGGCGAGCCGACTTGTTCGACTTTGCCGCCATTGAGTACGACAACCTTGTCGGCCATGGTCATGGCTTCGACCTGGTCGTGGGTTACGTAGATCATCGTGGCTTGCAGTTCTTTGTGCAGGCGCAACAGTTCCAGGCGCATCTGCACGCGCAGGGCGGCGTCGAGGTTGGACAGTGGCTCGTCGAACAGGAAGATTTTCGGATTGCGCACGATGGCGCGGCCGATGGCCACGCGCTGACGCTGTCCGCCGGACAACTGTTTCGGCTTGCGTTCGAGCATCGGCCCGAGTTCGAGGATGCGTGCCGCTTCGCCGACTTTCTTCTCGACTTCGGCTTTCGGGACGCCGGCCAGGTCGAGGGCAAACGACATGTTTTTGCGCACGCTCATGTGCGGGTACAGGGCGTAGGTCTGGAACACCATCGCCAGGTCACGCTTGGCCGGGCTGACTTCGGTGATGTCGCGGCCATCGAGCTCGATGGTGCCGCCACTGACTTCTTCCAGGCCGGCAATCAGGCGCAGCAACGTGGATTTGCCGCAGCCCGACGGGCCGACGAACACCACGAACTCGCGGTCGTTCACTTCCAGGTCGATGCCTTTGATGATGGAAAAGCCTTCGAAGCCTTTTTGCAGATTCTTGATTTTCAGGTTGGCCATGATGGCGCTCCTTTTGTGCTTATTCTTTGAGGGCTATTTCACGGCGCCGAACGACAGGCCGCGGACCAATTGTTTCTGGCTGATCCAGCCGAAGATCAGGATCGGCGCACAGGCCAGCGTCGACACCGCCGACAACTTGGCCCAGAACAGACCTTCGGGACTTGAGTAGGAGGCGATCAATGCGGTCAACGGCGCGGCTTTCGACGAAGTCAGGTTCAAGGACCAGAACGCCTCGTTCCAGCACAGGATCAGCGACAACAGCACCGTGGAAGCCAGACCGCCCTTGGCGATCGGCAACAGCACCCGGACCATTTCCTGCCACAGCGTGGCACCGTCGAGGCGCGCGGCTTCGAGGATGTCCTTGGGGATGTCTTTGAAGTAGGTGTAAATCATCCAGACCACGATCGGCAGGTTGATCAGCGTGTAGATCACGATCAGCGCGATGCGCGTATCGAGCAGGCCGAAACTCTTGGCCAGCAAGTAGATCGGCATCAGCACGCCCACCGGTGGCAGCATCTTGGTGGAGAGCATCCACAGCAGCGTGCCTTTGGTGCGTTGGGTTTCGTAGAACGCCATCGAGTACGCCGCCGGCACCGCGATCAGCAGGCACAGTGCTGTAGCGCTGAACGAAATCACCACCGAGTTCCAGGCGAAGCTGAAGTAGTCGCTGCGCTCGTTGATGTGCAGGTAGTTCTCCAGCGTCGGCGTGAAGATGAACTGCGGCGGCGTGGCGAACGCATCGATTTCGGTTTTGAAACTGGTCATCACCATCCAGAAGATCGGGAAGAAGATCAGGATCGCGATGGCCCAGGCCAGGGTGCCGAGCAACAGGCTTTGCAGACGGCGGGATTGTTGAAGGGTCATGGCGCAGGCCTCAGGCTTTGTCTGTCAGGTTTTTGCCGATCATGCGCACCAGCACGATGGCTGCGATGTTGGCGATCACCACCGCGATCAAACCGCCGGCGGACGCCATGCCGACGTCGAACTGCACCAGCGCCTGGTTGTAGATCAGGTAGGCGAGGTTGGTCGAGGCGTAGCCGGGGCCGCCGTTGGTGGTGGTGAATATTTCGGCGAACACCGAGAGCAGGAAGATGGTTTCGATCATCACCACTACGGCAATCGGCCGTGCCAGGTGCGGCAGGGTCAGGTGCCAGAAAATCGCGATCGGCCCGGCACCGTCGAGGCGCGCGGCTTCCTTCTGCTCCTGGTCGAGGGACTGCATGGCGGTCATCAGGATCAGGATCGCAAACGGCAGCCATTGCCAGGACACGATGATGATGATCGACAGCAGCGGGTAATGCGCCAGCCAGTCCACCGGCTGCGCCCCGAACAGCTTCCAGACGTAGGCGAGAATCCCCGACACCGGGTGGAAAATCAGGTTCTTCCAGATCAGCGCACCGACGGTGGGCATGATGAAAAACGGCGAGATCAGCATCACCCGCACGATGCCGCGACCGAGAAACTCACTGGCCTCCAGCAGCGCACTGATCAACACGCCGAACACCACGCTGATCAGCAGCACGCTGCCGACCAGCAACAAGGTATTGGTGGCGCCGGGCAGGAAACCCGAGTCGCTGAGGAAGTAGCTGAAGTTCTCCAGCCCGACGAACTCGTTCTCACCGGGATAGAGCAGGTTGTAGCGGATCAGCGAAAAGTAAACGGTCATACCCAGCGGCACGATCATCCACAGCAGCAACAACGCCACCGAGGGGCTGACCAGGAACCAGCCGGGGTTGGATAACCGGCTTTTACGCACCGGTTGGGGAATGTCCATGTGAGCTTTGGCAGTTGAAATATTCATGGCGATAGAACCGATTGAGAACAAAAGCAGATGTAACGCGAAACCTGTAGGAGCAAAGCTTGCTCGCGATAGCCACGACGCGGCTCGTCTGATGAACCTCGTTATCGTTCATCGCGAGCAAGCTTTGCTCCTACAGGGATTGGGGGTTACTTGGGGTAACCGGCGCGCTTCATTTCACGTTCGGTGGTTGACTGGGCAGCGGTCAGGGCCTGGTCAACCGTGGTCTGGCCGATCAGTGCCGCCGAGAACAGTTTGCCGACCTGGGTGCCCACCGCCTGGAATTCAGGAATGGTCACCAACTGGATGCCGATATACGGCACGGGCTTGAGGGTCGGCTTGCTCGGGTCCGCGGCTTTCAGCGATTCAAGGGTCACCTTGGCGAACGGCGCAGCCTTCATGTACTCATCGCTGTACGTTGAAGCGCGAGTACCTGGCGGTACGTTGGCAATGCCGTCTTTCTCGGCAACCAATGCGCCGTACTCCTTGGAGGTGGCCCAGGCGCTGAAGGTTTTCGCGGCGTCCTTGGCCTTGGAACTGGTCGGAATCGCCAGCGCCCAGGAATACAACCAGGCCGAGCCTTTGTCGGTGGTCTCGTGCGGTGCGTAGGTGAAGCCGACGTGGTCGCTGACCTTGCTTTGGGTCTTATCGGTGACGAAGGAGCCGGCGACGCTGGCATCGACCCAGATCGCGCACTTGCCGCTGTTGAACAGCGCCAGGTTTTCGTTGAAACCGTTGCTCGACGCACCTGGCGGACCAGATTTCTTCATGGTGTCGACGTAGAAGTTCAGCGCGTTTTTCCACTCGGGGCCGGTGAATTCCGGTTTCCACTGCTCATCGAACCAGCGTGCACCATAGGCATTGGCGACGGTGGTGATCAGCGCCATGTTCTCGCCCCAGCCGGCCTTGCCGCGCAGGCAGATGCCGTACTGTTCTTTATCCTTATTGGTGAGTTTGCTGGCGAATTCGCTGATCTGGGTCCAGGTCGGGTGCTCGGGCATGGTCAGCCCGGCTTCCTTGAACAAATCGGTGCGGTAATAGGTGATGGAGCTTTCGGCGTAGAAGGGCAGCGCGTAAAGCGAACCCTTGACCGACAGACCTTCACGCACCGATGGGAACACGTCGTCGAGGGCGTAACTGGCCGGCAAGTCCTTCATCGGCTCCAGCCAACCTTTGGCACCCCAGAGTGCGGCTTCGTACATGCCAATGGTCAGTACATCGAACTGTCCGCCCTGAGTGGCGATGTCGGTGGTCAGGCGTTGGCGCAGGACATTTTCTTCCAGTACCACCCAATTGAGCTTGATGTCCGGATGCTCGGCCTCGAAGGTTTTCGAGAGTTTTTGCATGCGGATCATGTCGCTGTTGTTGACGGTGGCGATGGTCAGGGTCTGGGCGCCGAGGCTGACGCTGCTGAGGGTCATGCAGGTGAGGGCAAGCAGAGCTTTTACAGAAGGTTGCATCGTGCACTCCTTTTCTGCACCCGGCGGGTACAGAAGGACAGTTATTGTTTTTGTGTCTTCCGACGGCAGGAAGAATGTGCACTGATTACAGCCTTCAATTGATGACGTGACAAATCATCCATCGCACTTGGATCGATACTATTTTGCACTGGTGTTTGGAGGGAGAGGTGCAGGGAACGGCTTTTTAACGGTTAGACCCTATGGATTCCGTACAGGTTTTCGGGCGTTTAACCCAGGTTCTGCTCAGTCAACCGTTGCACGGCCAACCGCCGGTAATGGGACGGCGTCATGCCCTTGAGTTGCTGAAAACGCCGATTGAAGTTGGAAATATTGTTGAAGCCCGATTCGAAACAGACATCGGTTACCGGTTTGTCACCGTCGGCCAGCAGCTCACAGGATTTGCTGATGCGCAGTCGATTGACGAATTCGATGAAGCAGCGGCCGGTGGCTTGCTTGAACACTCGACTGAAATAAGTAGGCTTCATGCCCAAGTGCTCGGCGACTTCCTCCAGCGGCAGTTCACGGGCGTAATGCGCGAAGATGTAATCCACCGCCCGGTTGGTGCGATCGATATTGTGCTCGTCGGCCAATTGCGGTGTCGTGGCCCCGGACAGCAGCTGATAGTCGTCAGAGGTCGCCAGCAACTCCAGCAGAATGAAAAAGTGCCCGAGGCGTGTCACGCCTTGGGTATCGGCGATGCGCTGCATCAAAGACATGGCCTGGCGAATGGTGCGCTTGCAGCGAAACTCGATGCCGTACTGGGCGCGCTCCAATAGCGGCGCCAGCGTTTTGAGCTCGGTAAACACCAAGTGGCCGCTGTCGAATAACTCATCCGTGAAGTTGACCAGCATGTCGCGCTTGGGCACCACTTCGTCTTCGGCTACCTGGCTGATCCAGTTGTGGGGCAGGTTGGGGCCGGTGAGGAATAGCGATTCTGGATAGAAGTTGCCGATGTAGTCACCGATGAACACTTTGCCGGAGCTGGCGACGATCAGGTGCAGTTCGTATTCCTTGTGAAAATGCCAACGCACCAACGGGCAAGGAAAACCGTGCTGGCGGTAGATGATGGACAACCCGTTGTGGTCGTCCATCAGTTCGTAGGAGGGGTCTGTCACGCGGGCTGTTCGAGTCATGTCAGGGCGCTTTTCTTGTTATCGCTATCCGATCATGCCTCTTTTGGCGCCTGCTGTACCAGCCTGCCACGACTTTGGCTTAGGCCGACCTGTGCAACCTGTCTCCGTAAACCGCTTTCATGCTGGTGGCGCTCCAGCAGTAGCGGACAATATCCGCCTCGTCAAAGAAATCGGTGCTGATGATGCTGCACCGGGTGACCCAGTCGCGGGTGGTGTGGAACCAGTCGTTGATTTGGCTTTTGATGTGCTGCGGGCCACCCAACAGCGAATAGCACGTCGCCGGCAAAGACCAGAGAAACGTGTCGTAAGGCGCCCCCACAAGGATGGTCTGAATATGCGATTGCAGATCGCTGGTGTCGGTGAATACCTTGCCGTTCCATTTGTGAGGTATATACGGCCAGAAATACTCACTGTCGAGTCCGGGCTTCGCCTGTGCGGCCATGACAATGCGGCGCTGCGAACTGGCGCGCTTGAGCTGTTCCACGGTACTGCGCGCATCCGAAGGACGGATCAAGCGCGAGCCCAGGCGGCGCATCAGAAAATCATTGAATTGTCGGTAGTCGAAAGGCTTCGCTGCATCCCCTAACTGGTGGAAGTCGAGGACGATGAATTCGTCCGGGTTTCGGTCGAGGAATGACGTGACCGCGTCGATCAGTTCATCAAGAATGCGGTGGGACTGATAGCCGTTGTGATGGAAGTAAAACACCGGTACTACCGGGCCGGCGGTACAGCCAAGCCGGATATCGAACGCCCGTGCGCCGTTGGCCAGTTGCCAGGCAAATGAGTCGTTCTGGCACGTCGTCCAGTTGCCGACCACCACCTCATAGTTGGGCGCTTTTTTGTCCATGCCGGCGTTGTGCGTGCCGGGCCAGATAATATCAGTCAGCTTCAACTGGTCGATATCCAGTACGTTGCTCATCCATTTCTGTTTGTCGAGTGTGGTTGCTGTATTGCGGGTCATGACAGTTCCTTGTCGTTGATTCGCCCCATCCGTGGGGAGAAGAAGTTCATGTGTCGGATGTCATGACCCAGCATAGAAGTGCGAGGCAGTATTGCCAGCGCCGGAAACACTTACACAAGAATAGCTATTTGATGGCGCGAAAATTGTTAATTTCGCTTGCTCGCTTTCGTCAGGTTTACAGTTCGGCAATAAGAGACAATGTTGGACTCTTCAATAAAATCGACATTGATGATGTTGCACTTTGACGCCCAGTCGCTTTTCTTCGGATCGAACCAGGAATTAAGCTCGTCATGAATATCCACGGGGCCGCCGAGAGCGCTGTAACTGGTGGCGGAAAGCGACCACGGTGCCCATGTGCCCGGCGGGTATTTCAGCACGTTAATAATGTGCTTTTCCAAGTCCGCGGCATTGGTGATGCCGCTGCCAGACCATTTGTGCTCGATCTGCTCGTGAAATACTTTTTGATCAATAGCACTGTGCCATGGGGTCGCGACCAGTATCCTTTGCAGTGGACTGATTTGCTTGAGTCTATTAAGGCTCAGGCCCTGGTTTTGGGCAGGAATCATCCGATGGCCGATAAACCTCAACATCATGTCGTTGAAGTATTTGAAGTCAAATGGATGCTCGCCGTTCTTGAGTTGGTGAAAATCCAGAATGACAAACTCATCAGGGTTTTCCATCAGGAATCTATTTAGATCGGTTACCAGGTTCACCAACGTGCGGTTAGAACGGTGACTGTTATGTAAAAATATGAATTTTCCTAACCCTGGGGCAGTGGCGTCATAAATCAAACGGGCATCAAGAGCTCGGGACCCATGACACAGTTGGCTGTAGAACGATTCATGCTGACAGGCCACCCAGTGGGCGGGAGGACCGAAAAACGGCCAGGACGCTTTCCAGTCGCAGCCAGCATTATGAGTGCCAGGCAGAGTCAGTTCGCAAAGCGATAAAGTGTCAATGGCCGGCGTCGCGGCCATCCAGTTATTATTGGCGTAGTTGCTCATTTAATGCATCCTTGCATTAATGTATAAGGAAAGTTAATGGCGCCGAACTTAACGGGTAAGGTGTAAGTTCGGTTGATTATTTATAAGGAGGGTATTAGGCTTGGTCAATAACAGTGATAATGCAAAATGTTTGTTGTTGGTGTGAGCTCTATAACGGATTTCGATTCTTCGCTTCAATCCATTGCGCCATGTATTGTGTACTTTTATGGTGGTGATGACGCAACATACTTCCCGTAAAGTTATCGCTTCTAAGTTGTGCCAGGTGTTGTTGGCAATACAACAACTTTTCGATCAGTGCCGGACCATGTTCCGATTGTCGATAACGATCGGCCAGCAATGCCTTCCCTTGGGATTGGGCGTCCGTCCACAGAGCCTCGTCCTTGTACAGCTGAACCGCGCAATTGGCGAACGCCTGTGCCGTGCGGGTCACAGCACCCGGCCAGAGATGTTCGCCATGCATCGCTTCTGCGCCGATTGGCGTTGTGATCGTGGGCGTGCCACACAACATGGCGTCGACAATTTTGCCTTTGATGCCGGCACCGAAGCGTAGGGGGGCCAGACAAATCCGTGCGCCAGACATGACTTTTAATGCATCTTCCGCCCAGTTCATTACATGAAAGCCCTGGCCGGGGTTGTGCAACGCAGTCGCTTTGGGCGGTGTGTAAGCACCGTAAATGTGCAATTGAGCCTTTGGCAGCTGTTCGCGGATCAGCGGCCAGATAGTGGTTTTCATCCAGAGCACGGCATCCCAGTTGGGCGCATGACGGAAGTTGCCGATGCTGAGAAAGTGCGCGCGGTCTTCAAAAGAAACCGGTGGCACGCTCGGTAGATCGACCATCAGCGGGCACCAGTGCAGCAAGTGGCGCGGCAGTTTGAATTGCTCGACCAGCAACTCGATCTCCACTTCGGAAACCATCAGATTCAAGTCGCAACGATAAATCGCTGCGATTTCCCGTTTAGCCAGATCGGTCTCGGCCATGAGTTCGAACTCTTCACGCAACGCCGGGGCGAACAAATCGTTGAAGTCATTGACGTCGTCACTGGCCTTCAATCGCTCTTTGAGGCGTTGATGGCGGGCATCTCGCAGGCTTTGCAGGTCGGAGGTCTCAAGCACGCGCAAGGCATCGGGGCAGTGCTTCTCAACTCGCCAGCCGAACTGTTCTTCCATCATGAAACGATCGAACAGAACGATATCCGGGGCCAGTTCGCTGATGAACGTGTCGAAACTGCTGTTGTTCAATTCGATCGGGATTTCGCGAATGCCCAAGACCGTCAGGTCTGCCCGGTGTTCACCGGTGCCGGCCGGGCTACTGAAAGTAATGTCCCAGCCTTGCTGCAAGAAGGTCTCGAGAATTTGCATCATGTGCCCGCCGGCCGCCGAAGAGCGGGGCTCGGGCCAGACGTAGCCAATGACCAGGACTTTGGTTGCGCGGGGCTGAGTCATGAGAGACGTTCCTTGATACGAACAGAAGGTTGAAGGTAAGCAAGATGAGATTAAACCACAGTCGACTGCACTATTTTTCATCCCGTTAGCATTGTGACGTGTTCTGAACTAAGCCAATTAGTTAAAGGGCAGGTGTCCACGCATTGTCGCGCTCGCGACTTATTTCGGTTTGCCTTAAGTAATTTGTATGTTCTGGTAATGGTTGTTAACAACTAAGGCGTTCTAAATTTGCGTCGAGTTCTATACGGTGCACTCTCTATTTTTATGAGGAGAAAGAGTGATTGGCTCTTGGCCTCAATGATGAGTATGGAGTTGTATTGATGATGAGTTCTATAAGTGTCAGTGAAGAATTTGAAGGAGAATATTCGTTGCTGTGGTTGCTGGATCCGCTGGACGAGTTTGCGGGAATCGAGCCCGCGCCACGTTTGGCCAGAACGAAGGCAGTTCAGGGGCCGGTGCCCGACGAAGAAGTGTTCGAGGATGTAAATATAAAAGAGTTGAGCAGTGAAATACTCGACGGATGTGTAAATGCTACCGATCCCGCAAGTTTCGATCCTGCCTACTTTATTCAGCGTCGCATTGAAGAGACGGTGTTTGAGTTTGTATCGGACCCAAAGCTTCTTTCGTGGATTACGCACGATGCGAAAATTCGGGTTGTATATGTTGAACCTGGACCGGTTAAGCGTAGCGACTCGCAGAGCGCTGAAAAAACCCCTGTGGACTGGAAGGAAAAAACATTTACGCTGGCGGAAATCTGCACGGATTACCATCATCGCGTCCTGAAGGATATAGGTTACAAGGAAGTAAAATGGCCGTCGTATTATCCTGCCGAGCTCGTTAAAACGTTTACCGATGCGGACTATCAAGCCGACTTTCGGCAGCACGTCGCTGATAATCTGCAACATCCGGCAGCACACGCCTTTGGAAGCCTGGTTAAAAAAACCGCACTCAACAAGCTAGTGGTTAACTACATCCAGAGTGATAAGAACTCCATGGAGAATCGGATTATTGCCTTTGAGTACCTCAAAGGCATCATTCCGCCACGGACTCTGAACTTGCACAGCGATCCGGATCTGGCGGTTGATAATGCGGTTTTCATTGGTCGCAGTAATCTTGATCGAGGGATATTGTTCTTTCTTGGAACGCAGGACTACGCAATAGAATTTCCCGCAGGACATGACGAGCGAGGCCATTTTTTAGAAAAAAACTCGCAACTGCAGAAATTGTTGTTAATGCGTGTCCCATTGAGTGCACAACAGAAGCCTTATGTTCAGGATTTCAAGTACCGAGGGAAGGAGTTTCCTCTTTTCGCAACGCGCCCCAATTATCGGGAAGTTGTATTCCAGTCGAGTACAGACATCGGCAAAGACCTCTTCGATCGACAGATCAAACGGGCTTTGTCGGATATCGATACATTGGTCTCGACACACTCGGAACGCATGACCGATATAGCCCTGGAGGCGGCTGGCTATCTGCTGCAATGCGTGGCGTTCGCCGTTTCGCTACCCTACGGTGGAGCCGGTGCATTGGCGTCCGCGCCGATCAGGATGTTGATTCCTTTCCTTCTGGGTCTGGGGGCTTCTGCAACCGATCTGATTCGAGCCGAGCTGTCGGACGACCCAGCAGAGGCTGACCGTTTGAGAATCAGTGCAGCGATCGGTGTTTTGGCGGAACTGGCTGGGCCGATTGCCGAAAAACTCCTCGGTAAAGCCCTGTCTATCGCCGCGAAGAAAAGAATCAGCCAAAGAGTGCTCGAGGCGCTCAAGCGCTCAAATAGACCTTCATTGGTACGCAGGCCCGCAGGCAGTATCAGCCATCAACTGGCAAGCACTACCGGCAAAGAAATACCCGGGGCAGGTCAGGGACTGGTTGTCGCCGGTTACCTGTCGGAGTTGATGGGTGGCCCTAATGTGGCTCAAAAACTCGCGACAGACTCACATGTGATCAGGCTTTCGGGGCCGGAAAAAGGTTACGTTTATCAGGGGTTCGTGTTCCGTGGCGACACGCGAGACCCATCGGTTGTCTTCGAAAAGGGCTTCACGCAACGGACCCCGATCAAGGACATCAATCAGGTCAATGGCTTCAAGGGCGGTTATGGAGGTGCCCATGACGCTCTGGACCTTGACGGTGCCGGTATATCGACTTCAGCGTTCTACAAGAAAGACGGTGCGGGCGCATTTGTGTATGGCGGTCAAAAAGGCGGGTTTACCTATTTTATTGATGCTCGCCAGTTAGAGGGGTTTCATTTGTATGCCAATACCGAACTGGCATTTCGTCCCAACTCCGGGTTGAAACAGCTACCCCCACTGGAGATCAACTACGCAGTCGATCTGCCACCCGCGTATATTCTCGGCGCCTATGACCCTACAGGGAGATTCATTCCCAATCCAAAAGCCATCGAACGGGCAATTAAAGCGAGCGGTGTCAGTCCGCTGGACGGGTTTGGGCGAGATACAGGGAAGAAAGTCGGTCGAGGGGTAGGCGTTGGTTCCGAGTTGGCCGGTGTGGACTTTGGCAATGAGGGCGTGGCTGATATCGAAACATCGCCCCCTGCGACAGACACAACTACGCCCCCCCCACGACCGACGACCGCAAAGGTCGACGCCAATGACATCAGCGCATTCAGGGCGCGGCAGGAGGCCAAGCGAAAACGTCAGAATTCCTGAGTCGGTTCACCGCTCAGGTCAGGCGTTCGCGAGAATGCCTTTGACCTTGTCGCGCAAAGAAAATGGATGACCGAGAACAGTCAAGGAAACACGACAACCCCACAGAGCAAAAGGGTTGAGATTGTCGTGTCTCGATTTACTGACCCGGGGTGCCGGGTAGCGTTCTGCAAAACGCCTCATCGGCGGGTGGCGCCTGATTCGGATACGTATCCGGAAGCACCTTGACCATCGTCGTTTCGACAACGCCGTCCGCGTACTCAGCTTCGAAGAACTCGGCGCTCCAACCCACCTTGGGAGCGCGGAGAGTCGTCTGGACGTCCATTGAGGCCGGCAATTGTGCTGCGGTGTAGCGCACGCCGCAGTTGTACCTGAAGTCCCGGGCCTTCGGGTTGTGGGCTGTCCACTGAGTCGTCCTGATCGGCATTTCGGACAAGGTCAGGTGCAACTTGGTCGATGTGGCGTCCAGGCGTTGTTCCTGTGACTTTAACCTCGGTGCGGTGTTGCCGGTCTGCCGCCGCTTGATATAAGGAATCAGGTTCGCTTCAACAAACGCCCGCACATCGTGGGCGGAATTGGGAATGACCCGAAGTGTATTGTCACCCGGCAGGTCCGGAAAATACTGGCGTGAAGCATCCGGGATGAAGAAGTCATCGCCACTGGCGTTGACGATGTATTTCGGGATCTTCAAGCGGTCGGTGTAGCCGGACAGATTCCGATAGGTCATCGGATCTTCGACCTGCATCAGCTTCTTGAACGGCTCGCTCTTGCGTTGGGCGATCACGCCTTGCAAGTAGTAGTCGATGTACGCCAGTGGCCAGTTACCGCCGTAGGCCAGAAACGTCTGGTCGAACACTTTGTCCGTATTCAAGACGTCGATGACAAACGGCACGATGCTATCGACGCGTGAGTCCGCAAGGGCGGACAGCCATACCGCCCAACCGCGTTTCGATGCGCCGGTGGCAAGAAAACTTACCACCTGGCCTGGCGGCGTTTCCTTTTGCGCCAGGTCCATGGCCTTGACCAGCGCTTCCATCATCGGCACATGCAACGACATAAAGGGCTGTTTTTCCGGGACCTGCATGAATAGTTTCCAGCTGTGGGCAACGCTGCCATCTTCTGTCCGAGGCACGTCGTCATCGCTGTAGGTCAAATACTGGTTAGGGACATTGCTGACAGCCACTACGATCAAACCGGTTTGCCGGGCAATGTTGAGCAGTGTTTGCTGCGAAAAGTTGTTGGGTGCTCCCGGAGATTCACCGGGCAAAGGGTTGTTGACGCCGTCGTTGGCGACCAGCACGGCACGCGTACCCTTGACGTTGTCGGGAATGTACAGGTCGACCCCATGGGTCCAGTCTGCCGGGGCGACTTGACCGCCCTGGCCCCAGGACTGTGACGTCAGTTCGAAGCGCCGGATGTTGACGCCGGGCTGTTGCTCTTGTCCCTTACTGATGTAGCGCAGCGGTTGCGTCGCTTCGGCTTTGCGATAGCAGCTCAATACTTCGCTGAACGCCTGTCCGCTCTGTTCAAAGCAGTGCTGGGGATTGTCGGAAGAGGCTGACCGGCAACCATATCCGGCGATGAGCATCAGTAATAATCCGCTGATTTTCAAGTAACGTGCGTAGCGTTCGGTTCGACTCGGCATGGACTCGGTTCCTTATGAGTGGGATCACCGGTCCAATCAAACGCCAGGCGGGCGGCCTTTTCTACTGTCAAACTTGACAGGTCAGAGCCCAAAAACGCCGAAAAATGCAACCTTACGTCGGTTTATGCAGAAAAGTGGTGGGGCCAAGATGCCCAGTCAACTGTCTCAGGCCAGCATGCCTTTGACCTTGTCGCGCAACTGATCAATCGAAAACGGCTTGCCGATAACTGACATGCCTGTGGGCACATCAATGCTTTCGGCATAGCCGCTGGCAAACAGAATCGGCAATTCAGGACGAAGCATCCGCGCCTGGGTAGCCAGTTCACGGCCGTCCATCACCGGCAAACCAACGTCTGTCATCATCAAATCGATGTACTGATCTTCATCGTTGAGAAACTCCAGCGCCTTTTCACTGCCATCGGCCTCGAGCACCTTGAACTCGAGTTCCTCCAGCACATCGACAATCAGCATGCGCACGATGGCGTCGTCTTCGACTACAAGGATGATGGACGCGTTGACGGGCATGGTGGGGGGTCTCAGAGGTTGAATTCGCGGTTGTCGGTCGATCGAAATCGCCGGGCTCTTGCTTGAGTAAGTGACGGAACCCGACAAGTTCCCGCGCGGTAGAAAAAAGAATAGCCGCACAAGTGCTGGCAAGGATAACCGCTCCTTTGCGCTGGAGCAGTGGAATGTAGGATTTTGCTCGAAAAGGTGTCAGATAATTGGATCAATGTGCCACTTTTGGGGCAAACTCCTTGGTTTTCAACAGTTCGACAAGGTCTCCCCCATGACATCCGCGTCTTCGGTTGATGAGCAACGATTCCGTAAACTCCTGAGCCGCAACGTCAGCCTGCCGTTGGGTGTCGGCGTGCTCAGTGCAGTGTTCTTTGTTTCGCTGATCACTTACCTGCTGTCGGTGACCCAGTGGGTCGAGCACACCGACCGGGTGATCAATAACGCCAATGAATCGATCAAGCTGACCGTCGATCTGGAAACCGGTATGCGCGGCTTCCTGCTCACTGGCGACGAGCACTTCCTTGAACCCTACGAAACGGCAAAGCCGCGAATCGCTGTCGCCCTCAATACCTTGCTCGAACTGACCGCGGACAACCCGGTGCAGACCGACCGTCTGCACCGGCTCCAGGCCTTGCAGAATGAGTGGGCCACTTACGCGCAGGCATTAATTGACTTGCAGCGATCCAGCGGCGATTACCGCAGCACGGTCAAGGCCGGGCGCGGCAAGCGGCTGACCGATGAGATCCGCAAGCAATTCGAAGACGTGATCGACATGGAGCAACAGTTGCGCACCACGCGCAACGAGGAAGTGCGCCGCACCACGATCTGGAGCATCAGCCTTTATCTGTTGTTCATCGCCGGGATCAGCGCCTTGCTGGCCTACATTGGCCGTCGGGACTTGCTCAACCTTTCACAAAGTTACAGCGCCAACCTCGCCGGGCAGCAGGCCAGTGCCCAGCGTCTGGAACAGCAGGCCTGGCTGCGCAATGGCCAGACTGAACTGGCCGAACAAGTGCTGGGGCAACTGTCGCTTAACCTGCTGGGCCGCAACATTCTGCAGTTCTGCGCGCAGTACCTGGGCACCGCCGTAGCAGCCATTTATGTCCGCGAAGAACATGGGGGTCTCAAGCGCATTGCCTCTTACGGTTTCTCCCGCGAGCAGGAAGCGCGCGAACAGCAGATTTACAGCGATGAAGGCATTGTCGGCCAGGTAGCGCACCAGGCTCGCTTGATCCGTCTCGATGACGTACCGAGCGGTTATTTCAAGGTCAGCTCCGGCCTGGGCGAAGGTCTGCCGCATAGCGTGCTGGTGGTGCCGACCAGTGACGACGATCGGGTCAACGGTGTGATCGAACTGGGCTTCCTGCGCCCGCTGACTGATCGCGATGTCGAATTGCTTGAGCTGATTGCCGGCAACATCGGCACGTCCATCGAGGCCGCGCGCTATCGCCAGCGCTTGCAGGAAGTGCTGGCCGAAACCCAGCAGCTCAATGAAGAGCTGCAAGTCCAGCAAGAAGAGCTCAAGACCGCCAACGAAGAGCTGGAGGAGCAGTCGCGGATTCTCAAGGAATCTCAGGCTCATCTGGAGACCCAGCAGGTCGAGCTTGAACAAACCAATGAGCAACTCGCCGAGCAGGCGCAGATCCTCGCCGACCAGCGCGACGCCATGGACCTGAAAAACAGCGAGCTCAATCAGGCCCAGACCCAACTCGAAGAACGCGCCGAAGAGTTGCAGCGCTCGAGCAAGTACAAGTCTGAATTCCTCGCCAACATGTCCCACGAATTGCGCACGCCGCTGAACAGCTCGTTGATCCTGGCCAAGTTGCTGGCGGAAAACCCCCAGGAAAACCTCAGCGCCGAGCAGGTCAAGTTTGCCGAGTCGATTTACTCCGCCGGCAATGATTTGCTCAACTTGATCAACGACATTCTCGACATTTCCAAGGTCGAGGCCGGCAAGCTTGAGATGCGACCGGAGAACACCAGTGTCGCCCGTCTGGTGGATGGCTTGCGCGGGATGTTCCAGCCCTTGGCGACCGACAAGAAACTGGATTTCCAGGTCGAGGTGCAAGCCGGTGCGCCGATGATGATCTACACCGACCGCCAACGTCTGGAGCAGGTCATCAAGAACCTGCTGTCCAACGCGGTGAAATTCACCGAAAAAGGCACGGTCAGCCTGACGGTCGCCAGCCAGCCCAGTGACGGAATCGCCTTTATCATTCGCGATTCGGGGATTGGCATTGCCGCGGATCAGCAGGACAGCATTTTCGAAGCCTTCCGCCAGGCCGATGGCACCACCAATCGCCGTTACGGCGGCACCGGCCTGGGCTTGTCGATTTCCCGCGATCTGGCCGCCTTGCTCGGCGGTTCCATCAGTGTCACCAGTGAGCCGGGGCAGGGCAGTGTGTTCACGCTGGTTTTGCCGCAGCAATACGTCGAACCGGGCGAGAATCCTGTCGAGCCGATGAGAGCCGCGCCGGTTGCCATTACGCCGAGAGTGACGCCTGCCGCGCTGGTACCGCTGATCGCCGAAGTTGAAATTCCGCGTTTCGACGACGATCGCACCAAGGCGCCATTCGCCACTCGTTGCATTCTGGTGGTGGAAGACGAGCCGAACTTTGCCAATATCCTTTATGACCTGGCCCATGAGCTGGGGTATCAGTGCCTGGTGGCGCACGGCGCGGACGAGGGTTACGACCTGGCCAGGGAATTCATCCCGGACGCCATTCTGCTGGACATGCGTCTGCCGGATCATTCCGGGTTGACTGTGTTGCAACGCCTGAAGGAGCACGCTGAAACCCGGCACATTCCGGTGCATGTGATTTCGGTGGAAGACCGGGTCGAAGCCGCGATGCACATGGGCGCCATCGGTTATGCGGTCAAACCGACTACCCGCGAAGAACTCAAGGACGTGTTTGCCCGCCTTGAGGCCAAGCTGACTCAGAAGGTCAAACGCGTCCTGCTGGTCGAAGACGATGATCTGCAGCGCGACAGCATTGCCCGGCTGATCGGCGACGATGACATCGAGATCACTGCCGTTGGCCTGGCACAAGATGCCCTGGACCTGCTGCGCACGACGATTTTCGATTGCATGATCATCGACCTGAAGCTGCCGGACATGCTCGGCAACGACCTGCTCAAGCGTATGTCCACGGAAGATATCTGCTCGTTTCCGCCGGTGATCGTCTACACCGGGCGCAACCTGACCCGGGACGAAGAGGCCGATCTGCGCAAGTATTCGCGCTCGATCATCATCAAGGGCGCCCGCTCGCCCGAGCGTTTGCTGGATGAGGTCACACTCTTTCTGCACAAAGTCGAATCCAGGTTGTCCCATGAACGCCAGAGGATGCTCAAGACCGCGCGCAGCCGCGACAAGGTTTTCGAGGGTCGCAAGGTGCTGCTGGTGGACGACGATGTACGCAACATCTTCGCCCTCACCAGTGCTCTGGAGCAAAAGGGTGCAGTCGTGGTCATTGGCCGTAACGGCCGTGAAGCGATTGAAAGACTGAATGAAGTCGAGGACATCGATCTGGTGTTGATGGACGTGATGATGCCGGAGATGGACGGTTACGAAGCCACCATCGAGATCCGCAAGGACCCGCGCTGGCGCAAGCTACCAATCATTGCGGTGACGGCCAAGGCCATGAAGGACGATCAGGAGCGCTGCTTGCAAGCGGGCTCCAATGATTACCTGGCCAAACCCATTGACCTGGATCGCCTGTTCTCACTGATTCGCGTGTGGTTACCAAAAATGGAACGCATTTAGTGGAACGCAATTTTTCAGTGGAGCGAAATAGCGAAATCGAAATTCGCTTGTTGATCGAGGCGATCTACCTCAAATACAGCTATGACTTTCGCGACTACTCCGGCGCTTCGATCAAGCGCCGGGTCACTCACGCGTTGAGCCAGTTCGAGTGCACGACCATTTCAGCGTTGCAGGAAAAGGTCTTGCACGACCCGGCGGCGTTCATGCAGTTGCTGCAACTGCTGACGATCCCGGTCAGTGAAATGTTCCGCGACCCTTCGCATTTCCTCGCGATCCGTCAGGAAGTGGTGCCGCTGCTCAAGACTTACCCCTCGATCAAGATCTGGATCGCCGGTTGCAGCACGGGGGAAGAGGTCTATTCGATGGCCATTCTGCTGCGCGAAGAAGGCTTGCTCGATCGCACCATCATCTACGCCACCGACATCAACCCGCGCTCGCTGGACAAGGCCAAGCAAGGGATTTTCTCCATGGAAAATGTCCGCGCCTACACTCATAACTACCAGCAGGCAGGTGGCCAGCGTTCGTTCGCCGACTACTACACGGCGGCTTACGGTTACGCGATTTTCGACAAGACGCTGTGTGAGAACGTGACCTTCGCCGATCACAGCCTGGCGACTGACAGTGTCTTTTCAGAAACTCAATTAATTTCGTGTCGTAATGTTTTGATTTACTTCAACAAAAAGCTTCAGGATCGTGCGTTCGGTTTGTTCCATGAGTCCCTTTGCCATCGAGGATTTTTGGTGCTCGGTAGTAAGGAAACCCTGGATTTTTCGGCTTACGGCAACCAGTTCGAACCGTTGGTCAAACAAGAACGGATTTACCGCAAATCATGAACAGTGCAGCGGATTTGCCTTCTATAGAAGCTATCGTAATCGGCGCCTCGGCCGGCGGTGTGGAGGCGTTGCTGAGTATCCTCAGCCCATTGCGAGAAGGCTTCAAGCTGCCGATCATCGTGGTGTTGCACCTGCCGGACGAACGTCGCAGTCAACTGGCCGAGGTGTTCGCACGGCGAGTCTCCATGCCTGTACTGGAAGCCCGCGACAAGACGCTGGTCGAAGCGGGAACGTTGTATTTCGCGGCGCCGGGTTATCACTTGTCTGTGGAGCAGGACCGCAGTTTTTCCTTGAGCCTGGAAGCCCGCGTGCATTATTCGCGACCGGCCATCGACTACCTGTTTGAGTCGGCCGCCGATGCCTACGGTTCAGCCCTGGCCGCTGTGTTGTTGACCGGCGGCAACAGCGATGGCGCCCGCGGTCTGGCCCAGGTCAAGCGTCGTGGCGGCATGACCATCGTCCAGGACCCGGATGAAGCCCAGGTCGCGACCATGCCTCAGGCGGCGCTTGATATACACCAGCCGGACCACATTCTCCCTATACGCGGCATCGGCCGTCTGCTTGTCGAGCTGGAACGAATCGCATGCTAAGTACTATCCAGGCCAAATTGCTGATCGTCGACGATCTGCCGGAGAACTTGTTGGCGCTTGAAGCGCTGATCAAGCGCGAAGACCGTATCGTCTACAAAGCCTTGTCCGCCGACGAAGCCTTGTCGCTGTTGCTGCAACACGAATTCGCCATGGCCATTCTCGATGTGCAGATGCCCGGCATGAACGGCTTCGAGCTGGCCGAGCTGATGCGCGGCACGGAAAAGACCAAGAACATCCCGATCGTGTTCGTCAGTGCGGGCGGTCGCGAGCTGAACTACGCCTTCAAAGGTTACGAAAGCGGTGCGGTGGATTTCCTTTACAAGCCGCTGGATATCCACGCGGTCAAGAGCAAGGTCAACGTGTTCGTAGAACTGTATCGCCAAAGCAAGGCGATGAAACATCAGGTCGAAGAGCTGGAGCAGAGTCGCCGTGAGCAGGAAGCGTTGCTCAAGCAGTTACAGAGTACCCAGCTGGAACTGGAGCAAGCAGTGCGCATGCGTGATGACTTCATGTCCATCGTCGCCCATGAAGTCCGCACGCCGCTCAATGGCCTGATCCTCGAAACCCAGTTGCGCAAGATGCACCTGGCCCGGGATAACGCCGCGGCGTTCACTCTGGACAAGATGCACGCGATGGTCGATCGCGACGAGCGGCAGATCAAAAGCCTGATCCGACTGATCGAAGACATGCTCGATGTATCGCGCATTCGCACCGGCAAGTTGTCGATCCGACCGACGCGCTTCGACCTGTCGGCGCTGGTTCGCAGCTTGTTGCAGAACTTTGCCCCGCAGGTCGATGCTGCCGAGTCCACGGTCACCCTGGAGGCCGAGCAACCGGTGGTGGGCAGCTGGGACGAATTTCGCATTGAACAGGTGATTTCCAACCTGCTGACCAATGCTTTGCGCTACGGCGCAAAGAGTCCGATCACCGTTAAGGTGTACAGTGAGAGCGGTCAGGCTCGGGTGGAAGTGCGCGATCTCGGGATCGGCATCGGCGAAGAAAACCAGAAGCGTATTTTCCAGCAGTTCGAACGCGTCACGGCCAAACACGCTGTCGCGGGGTTGGGCCTGGGGTTGTTTATTTCCGAGCAGATTGTGGCCGCCCATGGCGGTTCCATTACCGTCGAAAGCCGGATTGGCGAGGGCGCATTGTTTCGCGTTTGTCTGCCGCTGTAGGAAAACAGCCAGATAAACGCAACCTCTGATCGACCCCACGGTCGTATCAGCAGCTATTGACCGAACAAAGGCTTCCCATGAGTGAAGATGCACAAGACGTCGTATTGATCGTCGAAGATGACCCCTCCATTTTGATGGTGCTGTCGGCCTATCTGTCGGGTGAGGGCTACCGGGTGTTGCAGGCCGAAAACGGCGAGCAAGCCTTCGAAATTCTGTCGAGCAAACCGCACCTGGACATGATGATCACCGACTTCCGCCTGCCGGGCGGAATCTCTGGCGTCCAGATCGCTGAACCTGCCGTGAAGCTGCGACCGGAACTCAAGGTGATCTTTATCAGCGGTTATCCGCAGGAGATCCGCGAGACGGACAGCCCGATCACCCGCAAGGCGCCGATCCTGGCCAAGCCGTTCGATCTGGATGTGCTGCAAGAGCTTATGCAGGAAATGCTGTCGTAAGGTGCTTTGCTCCTACAGGGAATGCTGTTCACTTAAGGTTGGGGTACATATCCGTTTCTGCGGTAACGGCGGCTGTCGGTTTCGCTTTTACAGCGAGTCACTTGGAAAAGCCCCAAGTAACCAAGGGCTCTTGCCCCGCCATTCGGTGCCTCGCTTTGGCTCGGCATGCCCTCACTCCGGCATTGCTCCGGGGGGCCGCCGCCATCGGCCATCCATGGCCGGGGGCGGCTACCGCGGCATCCTTGCCGCGGTGCCCCCTGCGCAACGCCTGCGTTCGGCCTCTGGGAAAGGGGCAGTAGATCAAAATCAAAAGCCACAGCCACAGCAAGATCAAAAGATCGCAGCCTCGTTTCACTCGACAGCTCCTACCGGGGAGAGGGGATGCACGCACGCTCCTTACCACTCAACAGGCCGAGCGTTAGCTCGCCTGCAGCTTTTGATCTCGATGCACCGCCCCCTCGAGAGGCCGAGTGGAGGTTCTGCGCAGTGGGCAACCCGGCATGGATGCCGGGTTAGCCGCCCCCGGCCATGGATGGCCGATGGCGGCGGGCCCACGGAGCAGGACCGGAGCGAGGGCATGCCGAGCCTAGGCGAGGCACCGAACGAAAGGGGCAAGAGCGCTTTGGTTACTTTCCGCCGGGCCGCGCAGGCTTTTCGAAAGTGACTCGCTGTAAAAGCGAAACCGCCAGCAGCCGTAACCGCAGAAACGGATATACACACAAAAAACAAAACACCGCTCGGCCCTTGATCCACCGCCCCCTAGCTACGCATGTGTGTACCTGGAAATCCCGACCTTAAGTGAACAGCATTACGCTCCTGCAGGGGGGCGCGTCAGATCCGGATCATCTCCCGCACCTTCGCCGTCAGCAGGTCGAAGGTGAACGGCTTGGTGATCATCTGCATGCCGGGATCGAGGAAACCACCGCGCACTGCCGCATGCTCGGCATACCCGGTGATGAACAATACCTTGAGGTCCGGCCGGTACTGCCGGCCAATTTCCGCCAGTTGCCGGCCATTCATGCCGGGTAATCCAACGTCGCTGATCAACAGATCGATACGCTGCCCGGAATCGAGAATCGGCACCGCGCTGTCGGCATCGCCAGCCTCGACGAAGGCATAGCCCAGATCGCTCAACACCGTACTGACCAACACCCGCACCGCCGGATCGTCCTCGACGATCAGCACCGTTTCGCCATTCCGTGCGAACGGAGCGTGCTGGACGTCCACCGGGCTGTCTTGAGGCACGTCACCGCCGAATCGCGGGAGAAACAGACTCACCGTGGTGCCTTTGCCCACTTCACTGTGAATGGCGACGTGGCCGCGTGATTGTTTGCTGAAGCCATAGATCATCGACAATCCAAGGCCTGTGCCCTGACCGATGGGTTTGGTGGTAAAAAACGGATCAAAGGCCCGGTTGATGGTGCTTTGCGGCATGCCACACCCGGTATCTGTGACGCTTAGCACCACGTAATCACCCGGTTGAAGGTTGCTCTGGGCTTCGGTGAAGCCAATGTCCAGATGCTGATTGCTGGTTTTTACCACCAGTTTGCCGCCATCGGGCATCGCATCCCGAGCATTGATCACCAGATTGAGCAGGGCGCTTTCCAGTTGATTGGGATCGGCTTCGGCCACCCAGAGTTGCTCGTTCAGCTGCATGTCCAGCTGAATGGTTTCGTTGATGCTGCGCTGAAGCAACTCGCCCATCGAAACCACCAGGGTGTTCATCTCCACGGGTTTGGAGTCCAGCGACTGACGCCGGGAGAACGCCAGCAGACGGTGGGTCAGGCCTGCCGCGCGGTTGGCTGAGGTCACGCCCAGGTCAATAAGACTGTCCAGATCGTCGGTGCGCCCACGGGCCAGACGGCGACGCAGCAGCTCCAGGCTGCCGATGATGCCGGTCAGCATGTTGTTGAAGTCGTGGGCAATGCCGCCGGTAAGCTGGCCGACCGCTTCCATCTTCTGCGATTGGCGCAGGGCTTCTTCATTGTGTCGCAGCTGGGCGGTGCGTTCCTCGACCTGCTGTTCGAGGGTTTCGAGGGTGTTT
Source organism: Pseudomonas sp. Irchel s3h14 (assembly GCF_900187425.1). Lineage (GTDB taxonomy): Bacteria > Pseudomonadota > Gammaproteobacteria > Pseudomonadales > Pseudomonadaceae > Aquipseudomonas. Next base: position 52,994 of record NZ_FYDJ01000010.1, on the reverse strand, counting down.
TGCAACCGCAGTTCGCTTTGACTCAGATCGATCAGCCGGTCCCTGGCTTCGTACTGTCGTCGACGTCCGCGCAACGCGGTGGTCACCAGGCTGATCAACGTAACCGGGTGGAAAGGGCGCTCAAGAAAGGTCACGTTCCCCAGCTGTGGGCCGTAGCGCGACGCCGGGTTTTGTTCCGGGCCACCATGGTAGGTCATCAATACTATTGGAAGGTCCGACCAGGCCGGTTGTTGCTCGATCAGGCCGAGCAGCGGTTCAAGGTCACCGCCCAACAAGGCTTCGGAAGATATCAGCAACAAACCTGCCCCTTGCTCCAGTTCACTGCACAACGCCACCAGGTCCCGAGTAATCACCCCGTCATAACCCGCTTCGTTGAGCATCATCAGCGCAATCTGGCTGTCGCGACCCAGCGGCGCGAGAATGATCGCGCGCTCGGACATCGCTTCCTGGGCAATCACGGGCTTCCTTCCTCAAGCAAGGGTTTGCTGGCACCCAGATAAGTGGGAACGCCACGCAATACCCCCTGAAATGCATCCAGCGGTTCACCAATGGTCATGCCCTGAGCGCTGATGCGGTATTCACGAATGGTCGATTCATGGCTGCCCGTACGTTTCTTGATGATCGAAATCGCCCGGCGCACCTTGCCCAGTGCCTCGAAGTAACGCAGCAGGATGACCGTGTCGGCCAGATAGGTGATGTCCACGGGGGCTTGCATGTCACCGACCAGTCCATGCTGGGCGACGGTCATGAAGGTCGCGGCGCCCTGGCGATTGAGGTACAGCAGCAACTCGTGCATGTGCAGTACCAAAGCGTTTTCCTCGGGCATCGCCGCTTGATAGCCATTGATGCTGTCGATCACCACGGTCTTGATATTGCCCTCATCGACGCAGCGACGAACCCGATAGGAAAACTCTCCGGGGGACAACTCGGCTGCGTCCACTTGCTCGATCAGCAGGTTGCCGGTGTCTTGCAGCGCCTGGAGGTCGATGCCGATGTTCTTCATGCGCTCGAACAGCAACCCGAGCTCTTCATCGAAAATAAACAGGGCGGCTTTTTCGCCACGGGTCACGGCGGCAGCGGCGAAGATCATCGAAATCAGCGATTTGCCGGTACCGGCCGGGCCGAGGATCAACGTACTGGACCCGGTCTCGATCCCGCCACCGAGCAAGGCATCCATTTCCTTGATGCCGCTGGAAAGTTGCTGACGGATATAGCGACCGCGATGCTCGGCGGCCACCAGACGCGGAAAAACATGCACGCCATCGCCCATGATGGTGAAGTCGTGAAAGCCACCACGGTACTTCTGGCCACGGTACTTCACCACACGGATCCGTCGACGCTCGGCGCCATAGTTGGGTGTCAGTTCCTCAAGGCGAATCACGCCGTGGGCCACACTGTGCACGGTTTTGTCGAGGGATTCGGTGGTCAGGTCGTCCAGCAACACCACCGTGGCGTCATAGCGCACGAAGTAATGTTTGATCGCGAGGATCTGGCGTCGGTAGCGCAATGAACTTTGGGCCAGCAGACGGATTTCGGAAAGACTGTCGAGCACCACGCGGGTCGGTTTGACCCGTTCGACTACTTCGAAAATCTGCTTGGTGGCTTCGCCCAGCTCAAGGTCCGAGGAATACAACAAGCTCTGCTGATGCTCGGCATTGAGCAGGCTTTCCGGGGGCGTCAGCTCGAAGATGTGGATGTTCTCATCCAGCTCCCAGCCGTGGGACAACGCACCCTGTCGCAGCTCCCGCTCGGTTTCCGACAACGTGATGTACAACGAGCGCTCGCCGGCTCGGGCGCCGGCCAACAGGAAATGCAAAGCGACGGTGGTTTTGCCGGTACCGGGTTCACCCTCCAGTAAAAACACATGCCCGCGGGACAAACCACCGGCCAGGATGTCATCCAGACCTTCGATGCCGGTGGCGGCTTTTGCACTGATCAACTCGTTTGATGTAGACAAAAAATGCCCTCTCATGACTAGGGGAAGCGAGGCAGCAGGCCGTAAGTGCCTGAATGGACTGCCTGTTCTCTTGACCCTTGGCCGAGACGACGAGTTCAACGAAATTTTTGCTGTTGTTAAAGCCCTTGCTGCAAGGCGGGGTCGTCGGGATTGAGTTGTTCAAGTTGCGCCAACAGAATTTGCACGTTCTGTAGCTGGCCGCTTTCTTTCCAGTAGTTGATCAACAATACCCGGGCTTTTCGGTCGGCCGGGTGGCGCTGGACGATCTCCTGCAACTGTTTCTGCGCCGCTTCCAGCTCCTGTTCATCGTGAAGCGTGGTGGCCAGGTCGTAGCGGTAATCCTTGTTGTCCGGCTCCAGTTCCACGGCTTTGGAAAGGCCGAGCAGGGCGAACTCACTTTGCCCGTGATGCAACAGCCAGAGTCCCAGGGCATGTTGCAGGTAGGCCGAGTCGGGCTGAGCCTTTAGCTGCTTGGCCAACAGTTGCCGGGCAGCATCGTTTTGGCCCAGGCGATCCAGCACGTCGATTTGCATCACCAGCGCGGGCAGGTTGCCGGGCGCAAGACGCAAGGTGTTCTGCAGTGCCTGCTGCGCCTCTTTCAATTCGGCATTGTGCAGATGCAGTCGAGCCAGTTGATATTGGTTGTCGGCGCTTTCCGGTTGACTCTTCAGGTCCTGTTCCCAGGCATCGATGGCTTGCTCCAGCGGCCCGAAGTACAAACCGAGGTCGTCCGGCGATAGCCCCAGCAAAGCATTCACGGCGGCATAGCGGACGCGCTGTTCGCCGTCATCGAGTAACGGGCCCAGCAGCAGGCTGCGCTGACCGCTGGGCACCAGACCGCTGATGCTTTTGATCGCCGCGATGCGCACGTCCGGCGACTCATGCTGCAAGTCCGCATCCGCCAGTTTCAGGGCCACGGAGCTCGGGTAGTTGGGCAGTTCGGCATGCAACCAGACGCGGCGCTTGACCGATATATCAGGGCGGCCCAATTGCTGGTAGAGGACCCGCGCTGCGCCCGGTTGGCCTGCGCGCGCCTGATTCAGCGCCTCGCTGTAGCCACGCTTGATCGCCTCCGGCACGGCGGGGGTTGTGCTGCGCAGGGAAAACCAGGCAACGCCGATGGCAAACAGGACGCAGAGGCTGATGAGCAAGTAGCGGCGGGACTGGGGCATGCAGGAATCCGGGAGCTGGCAAGCTGTTGCAAAGGTGCCAGCTTCGGTCAGGCAAGGCTTTGAGTCAAACCCAGACTCAGTTGAATACGTGAGTCAGTCGATTCGAGGCAGACTGGCCTATCAATGATTTTGCCTACAGGTTGCGTCGTAAGCGTACGGGGAATACGCCTTGTGCAGGGTATGCGTGTGGTGAAGACCGTACTCAAGTTAGTGCCGTAGGCCAGTGGCATGGACGTTAGCCCTAGGAGACCAATGGCGTGCAATAGAGCTGGAGATTGGTAGATCGCGTTAGCTAGGCGGCTTGCCTTGAAGGGAATGGCGTTCAAGCAGCCATTCGGTGAAGGAATTGAGTGCTGCCGAGAATTTAGCTGCCGTTGAGATTGGTAGCGACGTCCCTACCCAAACACATTTGCAGTGGCACGCGAACTCTATTTATTCAGTTACCCAATTTAGCTCATGACTTAGACCCGCCACGGTGGAAGAGCCCCTTCGAAAAGTGAAAAGGCTCGATGCAGGAAACTGTTGAAGCGAGCGGCATCACGCCGCAGCCCTGCCTGTTGACCACCAATCAGGCACAGATGGGCCACCTGACCAATCACTTCTGCTTCGCCTGGCATATGGACCAAGCGGCGGCATGTCCGTATCGCGAAGTCCAGTCGTCTTGTGTCAACACGCTGCTGAAACTCGCCTACCAACGGATCGTGCAGCGACCAGGCTCGGATGGAAACTTCCCGCCCAGGTTGTTTCTCAGCGGCAATACTCAAGTAGCGTTTCAAGGTTTCGCCCGCGCTACGACCCTGCGCCGCATAAGCGAGCATGCGCTCCGTGTAGTCTTCTTCCCAAGCGGCCAGCAAGGTGCGGACAAAGTCTTCGCGATTGCGGAAATGGTGATAGAACGATCCGCGGGTCACATTCAATCGGCGCGATAGACTCTCGGCCGAAACGCCAATATGCCCTATTTGGTCGAGGGCCTCAAAACCAGCCGCGATCCAATGGTTACGAGTTAGTTTTCTCACCAGTTACTTCGCTCCATATTTAGCGCCATACAGACTGTGTATGGTGCGCAACCGATTGATACGCTGCGAACACCAGCAAAGATGGCCGTTGCGTTTTGCACGCCAGCACTTTTCATGGAGCTCGCCTTGAAGAAAATCGTTCTGGTTGCTTTCGACCAATTCACTGATATCGACCTATTCCTGATGTGGGACATTTTAGGCCGCAACACTGAGGACTGGCACGTCCGAATATTGGGTTCTAGCTCTATCGTGCGATCGGCGCACGGCCTGCCTGTTTCGGTGCACGGTCCGCTTTCCGAGGCCAATAGTGCCGACGCGGTATTGTTCGTCAGCGGCAAGGAAGGGATACCCGCTGCACTTGCCGCCCCAGATTTCCTGCCGTCGTTTGAACTTGACTCCAGACGCCAGCGAATCGGCTCCATATGCGCCGGAGCTTTCATTCTCGAACGGCTTGGGCTGCTCAGCGGCCAAGCAACTACACATCCGGATGCACGATCGAGCTTGCAAGCTCTGGGACTTGAGCCCGTGGACCAGCCTCTTGTATGCCAGGGGAACGTTGCAACCGCTGGCAGATGCCTTTCGGCGCTCTATCTGGTGGGATGGTTGGTTGAATCCTGGTTCGATGTCGCCAAGCGCCGTGCGACGTTGCTCCCTGTTCTGCCAGCTGGGCAGCAAGAGCTCTATGATGCCTTGATCGGGCTCAGTATCCGACAAGGAGAAGTTGGCGCCTCAACGACATCCAGTTAATCCATGCTCGCTCAGCGAGGCTCTGGACCTCATCAAGGCGTGGACATTGGTTATCCGGACGGCATCGCCACGACCCATGCGAGCTCCGCTCCTGGTGCGCTACTGCGCCTGGAACCTGAAGTTGCCGTGAACCCCACACTTGAATACGTACCTGATAGCCTAAGTAGGCACGCCGCAATATGGAAAAAGAGCCGCTTGTACAGCGAGATTCCTCCACTATGCAGATACCTCGTGTGCTTGGGAATGAGCAGTGAGCGCGGTTGTCCCTGTCCGGCTTGAAAGTCGGTAACCGTCACTTCTAAGCTAGACAAGCACTGACAGGGCGACAAGGAGCGTTATACGACAAACCATCGCAACAAGAAACGCGACATGGCATGTCGTCTAATTAGTAGTTAGAACTCAGGAGAGATCCCCGATGCCCCAAGAATTTGAGCTCATTATGTCCGTGCCAGTCCCCTCGAGGTCCGGCGTCACCCACCTTTACAAGTCGATGAACCTGGCGGACGCTTTTGCGATTCGGCTCCCTGCGGGCACATCCAGCAATCCAGATTTGCTAGCTCGATTCATCTTTTCCCACCAGCCATCCTGGATCGGATGGCTCACGACAGTCCGAGACACTATCGTTGCCTGTTTCGGTCTCAAGACAGCCAAACACTTGGCCTCACTTGCTAATCGGGTTGGAATCTTCAAGGTCTACAGCACGAACCAGACTGAAATCGTGTTGGGAGAGGACGACAAGCACCTCGACTTCCGGATATCGATCCTATGTTCTGGAGAGGCAGAGCCAGAAGGCAGTCGCCAACTCGTTTTTTCAACCGTGGTCCAGTGCCACAACCGTCTAGGCCGGGCCTACATCTTCGTTATTGCCCCATTTCACCGCTTGGTTGTTAAGGCCAGCCTCCTCCGTGCCGCGCGCGTCGGTTGGCCTCTGGCTACCTGCCCCTAAGGCTGAGAGCGCAGTGTGCCCCCTGAGGTCTAACCCTTCCATCGAAAGGCTGTTCTGGCAAGCCTGGCCAAGTCTCTCATGTCAAACGTTAGGCCTCGAAGGTTCATTGTAAGCGTACGCCCAACTCACCTTGCGTAAGTCAGGCCGGCACCCACTCATGCACCAGAACTTTCATCCGATTGGCGCGGCGATTGGCAAAGAGATAAGCACAGAGCGGCTTCGCCGCACCGAACACAGCAATAAGCCGGGCTAACGCGGTCTCGGTATCGGCACGCATGTCCATCGGTTCAGTGGCAAGCCAGATGGCGTCGATGCGAATCATCGCAACAGGTCTCACAGAAAGGTGGCACAGGCGGCGCTTTCGGCCGGCCACGCGGGTGCTGGATTTCAACGCAGATGCTCGATGAAGGAGCCAGGGGATGCCCTCCGGCTAGCTGCAAAGGCAGCGGAATGAAAGCAGGTTGCAGCGCCGTGGCTTTGCTCGTTTGTACCCGAATCCATTTATGGACGAGGTTCGCGTTAAGGCTGTGCTTCTGCGCAACGCTGGCAATCGAAGCTCCGGGCTGGGCGCACTCTTGGACAACCTGGGCCTTGAAGGATTTGGAATAGGAACGGCGTTGTGGCTGCATGGAAAGACCCGCTTAAAAGGCTAGAAATGGTGTCCGCTTAAATTAGGTGGACACCATCGCCTTTGGCGTCGAGGTCAGAAAGGTGAGTTGGCCGGACGGTTACGTTGCGTCGACATTGAAACCCGTCGAGGCGCCTAGGCAGTGACTACGCTTGCTGGAGATGACTCTATGAGCGTTCCCATGCAACCGCTGCTTCAGTACTTCAAAGCAATACTCAACCCCGGGCCCGGAGTGGCGTTGTTCGCCCTGCGGACCATCGCGGCCGGGCTGCTGACGTTGTATCTGGCGTTCCTGTTCGACCTTGAGCAGCCCAAGTGGTCGATCATGGCGGTGGTCATCGTCAGCCAGCCATTGGGCGGCATGGCCCTGGCCCGGAGTTTCGGCCAGGTCATTGGCACCACACTCGGGGCGGTCGTGGCGGTGTTGATCATGGCGATCTTTCCCCAGGCGCCCCTGCCTTTCATCCTCACCCTGGCCTTGTGGCTGGCGCTGTGTACCGCCGGCGGCACCTTGTTGCGCTACACCAGTTCCCAGGCGTTTGTTTTGAGCGGGTACACGGCGGCGGTCGTGGCGCTGCTGGCGGTGCCCGATCAGGGCGGCACCTTCCTACTGGCCGTGACCCGTGTGACCGAGACGTTATTGGCGGTGGCTTGCGTGTGCGTGGTCAGCCTGCTCACCGCGCGACCGGAAACTGTGGCGCGGGACTACTTCGGCAGGATCGATCAAGTGATCAAGCTGCTCGCGACTCATGCGGCAGCCGTCATTCGAACCGAAGAAAGCGAGGCCGACTTCCGTCAGCGGCAGATGAAGCTGCTAGGCGAGATCAGCGCCCTTGAGGGGGTACGGCGGCATTTGTACTTTGATGCGCCACGTCTGCGCAGCGCCAATAGTCTGGTGCAGTTGCTTGGCAACCAACTGGTGTTACTGACTTCACGGCTGACGGCGTTGCGCAACCAGCGGGAACTGCTGATTGAGCGCTGGAAAGGCGCACTGCCCGTCGACTCACAGCGTTTACTTGCCGAGGAACTGGTCTTCCTCGATGAAGTGGCCCGGCAGGGGCGTTCATTATCGACTGAGGCTCGCCACCATTTCGCCGCGCTGCAACAACGCTTTGATGAACTGGCCTACAGGTCTGAACAACTGACCGAGACGATGCCAGCCACGCTGCGCTCACTGGCCTGGGCACTGCGCTGGGAGCAGGCACGGATGCTGGAGCAACTGGGGCAGATTCTGGAGCTGAGCGACGCGATCCAGGAAGGGCGTGAAGCCAGTTGCGTGTTTCGCGGCCAGGACAACCCCTTGCATCTGGATTTCACATTGGCAGCCATGAATGCGATCCGCGCATTTACCGCATTACTGGTGGCCGGTCTGATCTGGATTGAGACCGCTTGGGACGGGGCTCGTGGCGGGATGATCGTGGTGGGGATTCTCTGTTCGCTGATGGCGACGTTTCCACGACCGTTGCTGGCCAGCCAAAGCTTTGCCAGAGGGCTGGGTCTGGCCTTGGTGGTGTCGGCGCTGTATCTGTTCCTGCTGATACCGATGATCAGTGATTTCGAGTTACTCGCCTTGTTGCTCACCCCCTTGCTGTATGCCGTCGCGGTGGGGCTGTCCAGTCCGCCAACCACTGGCACAGGCATTGGTCTTGGACTGACGACCATTCTGTTGCTGGGCCCGCAAAACACGGAAATCGGCCAAAACAGCGCCATTCAGTGGTTCGAGTTTGCCGGTTCCTATATCTGCGCAGCCGCACTGGCGCTCAGTGTCTACGCCTTGATCTTCCCGTTCAGGCCCGTTTTGCGGATGCGCCGGCTGTTCAATGAGAACTGTGAGCAGGTCTACGCTTTGCTGAAGACGCAGGTCACCGATGAGCAGCAATTTGCGTTTGAAAGCCGCATGGTCGATCGCCTGACCATGATGTTGGGATTATTGCCGGCTACCAACGACAAGCAATCCAGCGAGCTGTTCGAAGTCAGCCTCGGGTGCATGGCGATGGGCGTGGCGCTGAACCAGCTCAGACAACAGGGGCGAAGCAACACGTTGCTCAGTACTGATCAACAAAACCGTTTGCTCGCTGCTGTTCGTGAGACCGGACGATTGATCGCCGGGCGGCCCGGGATTGGCCTTGAGCAACTGCTCGGAAGCCTGCGTGTCTTGGGCGATGAAATGGACGACTTGCATTTAGGCGTTCATGAACACCTGTGGTCGGTATTCCGGATGCGTGTGGCGTTGTTGATCGTGGTGTCGTTTCTGGAGCGACATCGCAAACACTTTCAACCCACAGAATCGGAAGGAGTGCCGGCCCTTGCCCATTGATTTTGAATTGGGTGGCGTCTACTTGCCGCCGATTGCCCAGGCGTTACTGCTTGCGCTACCGATTTATCTGGTGCTGGACTGGATCTTGCGCCGCATTGGCGTGTTGCGGTTCGTCTGGCATGAAGCCTTGTTCGAAGGCGCGTTGTACGCCTGCGTTTGCGCAACGCTGATTCTGGTCATGGGAGCTTGATGCTTTGAAGAAGATCCTTGCCCGACTTGCGACGGTGGCGGTGGTGTTGCTGGCTTTTGTTCTCGGCTGGTTTGCCTGGGAACATTACACCCGTGCCCCTTGGACCCGGGATGCACGGGTGCGTGCCGATGTGGTGACTTTGTCCGCCGATGTCTCGGGGCGCATCGTCGGCCTGGGCGTGCAGGACAACCAGCATGTGGAGAAAGGCCAGTTGCTGCTGGAGATCGACCCGGCGCGTTATGTCCTCGCGGTGGAGCATGCCAAGCGCTCGGTGGAAGTGGCGAAAGCTACCCTTGGTCAGTCCGAGGCAACGATTGTCGCCAGTGAGGCGCTCCTCCGCCAGCGTCAGAGTGAAGAACGCCGACGGCGCACGCTCAAGCAGCGGCTTGCGATTTCTGGCGAAGAATGGGAGAAATCCAGCACGGAAGTGGCGGTGGCGCAGGCCGAGTTGTTGCGCAACCAGGCCAATCTCGGTTTGGCCCAGGCCAACGTGCAATTGGCAATCGCCGCATTGACCCAGGCCGAACTGGACTTGCAGCGCACGCGGGTCGAAGCGCCCATCAGTGGTTACGTCACCAACCTGCTGACCCGTCAGGGTGACTATGCCGCGGCCGGTGGCGCGCTGGTGGCGCTGGTGGACAGCGACTCGTTTTATGTCAGTGGCTACTTTGAAGAAACCAAGCTGCCGCGAATCGAGGAGGGCGACCGAGTCAGGATCGAATTGATGAGCGGCGAAACTTTCGGCGGCACTGTGCAAAGCATTGCCTTCGCCATTTCCGACCGGGAGAACCTGCCCGGAGGTCGATTGCTGGCCAACATCAACCCCAGTTACACCTGGGTCAAACTGGCGCAGCGGGTGCCGGTGCGGATACAGATCGACCCCGATTACGCTGCCAAAAACCGATTGCGTGCCGGGACCACGGCCACCGTAACAGTCCTGGAAAACCGCGATACTCAAGAACACCGCTAACCCCTGTAGGAGCTGAGCTTGCTCCGGGCGGCGTTCCGACGATGGCGGCTTAACATTCAACATCGATGTCGACTGACACGCCGCCATCGCGAGCAAGCTCGGCTCCTACAAGGGCCAGGCATTTTCCTCGGGCAAAAAAAAGCCCCGCGACCGAATGAGGCGCGGGGCAAAGAAATTGGTTGGTTGCGGCCAACCAAAGGAGCTCGTTAAAACTTTACTTGCTGGCGACCGTCTCTGGTTGCCAGCCACCGCCGAGGGCTTTGTAAATCGCGACAATCCCGCGATACAGATCGACTTCGGCCTGGGCCTGAGTGTCCTCAGCCGCCAAACGCTCACGTTGGGCGTCGAGCAGGACAAGGAAGTCCGACGTGCCTTCGCTGTAGCGAATTTGGGCGAGGTCGGCCGCGGCGCGGCTGGATTCGCTCTGACGAATCAGCGAGATCAAGCGCTGTTGACGTTTGCCGTAGTCGCTAAAGGCGTTTTCCGATTCTTCCAACGCCAACAGGACTTGCTGCTCGTAGGTCGCCAGGGCGCCTTCGGCATCCGCATCGGCACCACGTAAACGGGCGCGCACGCTGCCAAGGTCAAACGCGGCCCAGGTAATGCTTGGGCCCAGTGCCCAGGCGTTGGCCGCCGAGGAACCGATTTGTGAACCGCGCCCGGCGGTGAAGCCGAGGAAGCCGCTGAGGCTGACCCGTGGGAACAAATCAGCCTTGGCCACGCCGATACGGGCGGTGGCGGAGGCCAGTTTGCGCTCGGCGCTGAGAATGTCCGGGCGACGTTGCAGCAGTTCACCCGGATCACCGATCGGCAGGGCCTTGGCGATCGCCGGCAAGTCTTTTGGACTCAGGTCGACGGTCAGCTTGTCCGGCCGCTCACCCAGCAGGGTGGCGATGCGGTTTTTCTGTCGAACCTGTTCAGCCTGCAATTGCGGCACGCTGGCTTCGACAGATGCCAGACGCGCATCGGCGCGGACCACATCGAGCTGATCGCCGACGCCGGCATCACGCAGGCTGACGGTGATCTTGCTCGATTCCTGCTGGTTGTTCAGGTTGGCCAGGGCGATCTTTTCCCGCAGCTGCGCACCGCGCAGTTGACCGTAGGCATCCACCAGTTCGGCAATCATCGAGACTTGCAGTTGGTACAGATCGGCTTCGAGCGCTTGCTGTTCGGCGTCGGCGGATTCCAGGTTGCGCTGGATACGCCCAAACAGGTCGATCTCCCACGCCATGTCCAGGCCCAGGTCGTAGCGTTCGCTATTGACCCGTTTGGTGGTCTGGCCCGGAATCTGACCCTTGCCCAGGTCACTGCTGGCGCGGCTGGTGATGGTCGGCATGGCGTCATTGCTGACGTCATCACGAATCGCCCGGGCCGCTTTCCAGCGGGCAAAGGCCACGCGCAAATCACGGTTACCTTGCAGCGATTGAGTCACCAACTGGTTGAGGGTCGGGTCTTCGAACTGCTGCCACCAGATGCCTTCGAAACGCGAGCGGTCGAAGTTCTTCTGACCAGCACTGCCATCGGTGGCGGTGGTGATGTTGGCAGGATCAGTGGATGGGGTCTTGTAATCCGGGCCGACGGCACAGGCACTCAGGGCCAGTACCAGAAGACTCGGCAGGAAGGCTTTCAGACTCATTGTTGCGCCTCCAGTTTCAGGGCCTTGGCCGCTTTGCGCTTTTCACCGCGCTCCACAAAGTTACGAATCAACACGTAGAACACTGGCGTCAGCAACAGACCGAAGAAGGTCACCCCGAGCATCCCGGAGAACACCGCCACACCCATGGCGTGACGCATTTCGGCACCGGCACCGCTGGAGAACACCAGAGGCACAACACCCATGATGAACGCGAAGGAAGTCATCAGGATCGGGCGCAGACGCAGACGGCAGGCTTCCAGTACCGCGGCGAGCGGGCTGAGGCCTTCGTCTTCCTGTTTATCCTTGGCGAACTCGACGATCAGAATCGCGTTCTTACAGGCAAGCCCCACCAGTACGATCAAGCCGATCTGGGTGAAGATGTTGTTGTCGCCTCCCGAAGCAATCACACCGGTGATGGCCGACAGTAGGGTCATCGGTACGATCAGGATCACCGCCAGTGGCAGGCTCCAGCTTTCGTATTGAGCCGCGAGTACCAGGAACGCCAGCAGTACGCAGAGCGGGAACACAAACAGCGCGGTGTTACCGGACAGAATCTGCTGGTAGGTCAGGTCGGTCCATTCGTAGGTCATGCCGTTCGGAAGTTCTTCCTTGAGCAGTTTCTCGATGGCTTTTTCGGCCTGGCCGGAGCTGTAGCCGGGAGCTGCTGCACCGTTGATTTCAGCGGTGATGAAGCCGTTGTAGTGCATGACGCGGTCCGGGCCCGAGGTGTCGCTGACCTTGATGAAGGTCGCCAGCGGGATCATCTCGCCTTTGTTGTTGCGCACTTTCAGCTGACCGATCTGGTCCGGTTCGAGACGGAACTGCTGTTCAGCCTGAACGTTGACCTGATAAGTACGACCAAAGCGGTTGAAGTCGTTGGCATACAGCGAACCCAGATAGATCTGCAGGGTGTCGAAGATGTCGCTGACAGCCACGCCGTGGGTCTTGGCTTTTTCCCGGTCGATAGCCGCATCGACCTGTGGCACGTTCACGGTGTAGCTGGTGAACAGGGCGGCCAGTTCCGGCACGCTGTGGCTTTTGTTGATGATGTTCATGGTTTCTTTGTACAGCTCGTCATAGCCCAGGTTGCCCCGGTCTTCGATCTGCAGGCGGAAACCACCGATGGTGCCGAGGCCTTGTACCGGCGGCGGCGGGAAGATCGCCATGTAGGCTTCCTGGATCCCGGCGAACTGGCCGTTCAACGCACCGGCAATTGCACCGGCGGACATGCTCGGGTCTTTACGCTCGTCGAACGGTTTCAAGGTGACGAACACGATGCCGGCGTTAGGGCTGTTGGTGAAACCGTTGATCGACAGGCCAGGGAAGGCCACCGCACTTTCCACACCCGGCTGTTTCAGGGCCAGGTCGGACATGCGTTTGATCACGTCTTCGGTACGGTCCAGGCTCGAGGCGTCCGGCAGTTGCGCGAAGGCCACCAGGTATTGCTTGTCCTGGCCAGGTACGAAACCGGTCGGAGTGCTGGAGAAACCGAAGAAGGTCAACACCATCAGGCCTGCGTACAACAGCAGGGCAATGCCGCTGCTGCGGATAACCCGGCCCACAGTGCCGACATAGCCGTGGCTGGCCTTGTCGAAGAAGCGGTTGAATGGACGGAACAGCCAGCCACCGAAGATCTTGTCGAGGACCTTGGAGAAACCGTCCTTCGGCGCGTCGTGGCTTTTGAGCAACACCGCAGCCAGGGCGGGCGACAGCGTCAGCGAGTTGAACGCCGAGATCACGGTCGAGATCGCGATGGTCAGGGCGAACTGTTTGTAGAACTGCCCGGTCAAGCCGGAGATGAACGCGGCCGGGATAAACACCGCACACAACACCAGTGCCGTCGCGATGATCGGGCCGGTCACTTCACGCATGGCACGCTTGGTGGCTTCTACGGGAGTTAATCCGAGCCCGATGTTTCGCTCGACGTTCTCCACCACCACGATGGCGTCGTCCACCACGATACCGATAGCCAGTACCAGGCCGAATAGCGACAGGGCGTTCAGCGAGAAGCCGAACAGGTGCATCACGGCAAACGTACCGATCAGCGAAACCGGCACCGCCACCAATGGAATGATCGAGGCGCGCCAGGTTTGCAGGAACAGGATCACCACCAGCACCACGAGGATCAGTGCTTCGAAGAGGGTGTGAACCACCGCCTCGATGGAGCCGCGCACGAAGATCGTCGGGTCATAGACGATGCTGAAGTCCATGCCTTCCGGGAAGTTCTTCTTCAGCTCGGCCATTTTCTCCCGAACGTCGTTGGAGATCTGGATCGCGTTGGAGCCAGGGCGCTGGAAGATCGGGATCGCCACCGCCGGTTGGTTGTTCAGCAAGGAACGCAGGGCGTATTGGCTGGAGCCGAGTTCGACGCGAGCGATGTCTTTCAGGCGCGTGATTTCACCGTTTTCGCCGGAGCGAATGATGATGTTCTCGAACTCTTCTTCAGAAACCAGACGGCCTTGGGTGTTGACCGACAGCTGGAACGCCGTGGCATTCGGCGCTGGTGGAGCACCCAGTGCACCGGCAGCCACTTGACGGTTCTGTTCACGAATCGCGGTCACGACGTCGGTGGCGGTCAGGTTACGCGAAGCGGTCTTGTTCGGATCGAGCCAGACCCGCAGCGAGTAATCACCCATGCCGAACAGCTGCACATCACCGACACCGCCCAGACGCGCCAGCTCATCCTTGATGTTGAGCAAGGCGTAGTTGGACAGGTAGAGCATGTCGTAGCGTTTGTCTGGCGAGGTCAAGTGCACAACCATGGTCAGGTCGGGCGAAGCCTTGTCCACGGTGATACCGATGCGCGTCACTTCCTCGGGAAGCTTCGGCTCGGTCCGGGTCACACGGTTCTGCACCTGCACCTGTGCGTTGTCCAGGTCAGTGCCCAGCGCAAAGGTGATGGTCAGGGTGATCTTGCCGTCAGCGGTGGACTGCGAGGACATGTACAGCATGTTCTCGACGCCGGTGATGGCTTGCTCCAGTGGAGCAGCCACGGTTTCACCGATGACTTTTGGGTTGGCACCCGGGAAGTTGGCGCGGACCACAACGGTCGGCGGAACCACTTCCGGGTATTCGCTGATCGGCAACTGGAACAGCGAGATGGCGCCGGCGATCAGGATCAGCAGCGAAAGTACCGCTGCAAAGATCGGCCGTGAAATGAAGAATTGGGAAAAATTCATCGTAGAGATCCCTTAACCGCGTGGTGTCGCAGCAGCCAGTTTCACAACCGAACCCGACGCGACCTTGGCAGGTGCGACTTGGGGCAGGTTGCTGGCTTCCAGCGCTTGTCGTTGTTGTGCGAGTGCCGCGAGGGTTTGTTCACTGGCCATCGGGATCACTTCTGGTGTGACCGGCGAGCCAGGGCGAACCCGTTGCAGACCCTTGACGATGACGGTGTCGTCCTTGTTCAGGCCGCTGCGCACGATGCGCAAACCTTCGATCTTCGGACCGAGCTCGACCGAGCGGTAAACCGTTTTGTTGTCGGCATCCATCACCAGCACGAACTTTTTACCCAGATCGGTACCGACCGCTTCGTCGTTGATCAGCACGGCGGAATAGGTGCCGCTACCGACCAGTTTCAGACGGGCATACAGGCCTGGGGTGTAGGCGCCGTCGCTGTTGTCGAACACGGCACGACCGCGGATGGTGCCGGTTTTCGGGTTGACCTGGTTGTCGACGAAGTTCATCACGCCCTGGTGTGGGTTGCCGTCTTCGTTGGAGAGGCCGAGGTAAACCGGCGTGGTAGCACCGCGTTTGCCCTGGCGAGCGAGCTGGGTGTATTTGAGGAACACACGCTCGTCGGCGTCGAAGTAGGCGTAGACCTTGTCGGTGGACACCACACTGGTCAGCGCGGTGGTATCGGCGGTCACCAGGTTGCCGGCGGTGATTTCCGCGCGGCTGACGCGACCACTGATCGGCGCGGTGACACGGGTGAAGCTCAGGTTCAGTTTGGCCAGATCCAGTTGCGCCTGGAGGGCTCCGACGGCGGCGCGGGCTTCTTGAGCAGCGCTGGTGCGCGAATCGGCCAGCTCGGCGGAGATCGCGTTGCTGGTGCGCAGACGTTCGCCGCGCTGGGACTCGTTTTCGCTGCGGGTGGCATTGGCGCGGGACTGGGCAACCAGGGCTTCGAGGCGGCGAACCTCGGCCTGGAATGGACGCGGGTCGATCTGGAACAACAGGTCGCCTTTCTTGACCAAAGCGCCTTCAGTGAAGGCCACTTCATCGATCTGGCCAGAGACCCGTGGACGAATTTCTACGGTTTCCGGCGCTTCGAGGCGGCCGGTGAATTCGTCCCACTCGTTAACCGGTTGTTCCAGCACCTTGGCCACGCTGACCTTGGCTGCGGGCATAGTGGCGGCCGTGTCCGGAGTCTTGCCGCAGGCGCTCATCACCAGTACGGCCAACAAGGCCAACGGGAAGCGTAAATGTTTGAGTGATTGTTCCATGGATGCATCCGCCAATGTATTGAGAATGGACGGATGATGCTCGGCGAGGTTGTATCGCACGAATCGAATGAAGCAAAGATAACTATCATTCGGAATGATATAAGCGCCAGCCAAGCTCTCTAGCGTGCACCTTTCATTAGGCGGCTATCAATTAGATTGATGACAATTCTGTGTTGCGGGGAGTGCAAAAATAAGGCGTTGGATCGAGTCGCTGCCATCGCGAGCAGCTTAGCTCCTACAGGGATGTGTGGCGTTGATGAAATTCCCTGTAGGAGCCGAGCTTGCTCGCGATGGGGCCAGAAGCCCTCACACATAATCAGGATCAGGCAAAACTATCGGGATCCCCGAAAAACATTTTGGCATAGCTCTAGATCAATGATTTTAGGCGGAAAACTATTATGGCTGCCCCCATACTTGCCCCCGATTGCAAGCCATCAAACAATATCGTCAATCACGATATGCCGTTGTCCACGACTGCACTGCTCAATCCGAGCCTCAACCTTGTAAACGCTGCGCAGCATCAATTCGGTAATCACCTCGTGACTCGGGCCGCTACCTTGCGTGGTGCCGTCGGCAATTACCAGAACCTGATCGGCGAAACGCAGTGCCTGATTCAGATCGTGGATGGCGATGAACACAATGACCTCGCGTTTTCGGGCCAGGCTGCGCATGAAGTTCAGTACCTGAACCTGCCGATGCATGTCGAGGGCGCTAGTCGGTTCGTCCATCAGCAGTATTTCCGGTTCGCGCACCAGGGTTTGCGCGATGGACACCAACTGTTGCTGACCGCCGCTGAGTTCACCGAGGTTGCGAAAGGACAATCCGGTGATGCCCAGCGCAGCGAGAATCTCGTCGACCAGTTTCAGTTCGTCATCATGAACGACCCACCCCGGTGTCAGCTGCTTGCGCGCCAGCAACACGGATTCATAAACCGTCAACCGCGCACTGGCATTCAGACCCTGCGGCATGTAACTGATGCCCGTCAGCCCTTTTTTCGACTCCTGCAAGATCACCTGTCCGGAGCCGTCGATCAGTCCGGCCATTCGTTTGAACAGCGTCGATTTGCCCGCCGCATTGGGCCCGACTACGGCGACCACCTGACCGCCGAAAAACGTCGCCGTCGAGACATCACGAATGATCTCGCGCTGGCCGTAGCGGGCACCGAGATTCTCCAGTTGCAGCTTCACCATGAGTTTTTCTTCCCGCCGAGAATCAGAGATATGAAGAACGGTACGCCGATCAGCGACGTGACCACGCCGATGGGGAATATCGCGCCGGGGATCAGGGTTTTGCTGACCACGGAGCTGGCCGACAGAATCAACGAGCCGGTCAGCAAGGAGGCTGGCAGGAAAAACCGCTGGTCCTCACCGATCAGCATACGGGCGATGTGCGGACCGACTAGCCCGATGAAACCGATTGTGCCGACAAACGCCACGGGAAACGAGGCGAGCAGGCTGACCATGATCAGCGTCTGAAAGCGCAGGCTGCGTACGTTGATGCCGAAACTGGCGGCCTTGTCGTCGCCCAGGCGCAGGGCGGTCAGGGCCCAGGCGCGTTTGGCGAATATCGGCAGGGTGATTAGGATCACCAGACAGATAATGCCGAGTTTCGGCCACGTAGCTTTGGTCAGGCTACCCATGGTCCAGAACACCACGGCGGCCACGGCTTGTTCGGTGGCGAAGAACTGCACCAGCGCCAACAGCGCATTGAAGGTGAACACCAGCGCTATACCGAGCAACACGATGGTTTCGGCGGTGACGCCGCGACGCATGCTCAGAAAGTGGATCAGCAGCGCCGACAGCATGGCCATGATGAACGCGTTCAGCGGCACCATGAATTGCGCCGCCAGCGGGAACAGCGCGACGCCGAATGCCAAACCCAACGCCGCGCCGAAGCTGGCGGCGGCGGAAATACCCAGGGTGAATGGGCTGGCCAACGGGTTGTTGAGGATCGTCTGCATCTGCGCGCCGGCCAGCGACAACGCCGCGCCAACGGCAACCGCCATTAACGCCACCGGCAAGCGGATATCCCACATCACCACGCGCACCTGCGGTGAAGCGCTGTCTGGCGAAAACAGTGCGCCGAGCACTTCGCTGAGGCTGTAGCTCGCCGGACCCAGGGCCAGATCGAGCAGCACGCTGCACATCAACAGAATTACCAGCCCGGAAAGAATCAGGCGTTTACGCAGCACCAGACGACGGTAGGTTTCGCGCTGCACAACCACGGCGTCGGTCAATGAGCTCATGGCTTGACCTCGGGTTGGCGCAGGCTGACAAAGTAGCCTGACTCATACGGCACCGGCAGGAAGCGCTCATGCAGTTCGCGGAATGACGCGTCCGGATCAAGATCGGCAAACAGCTCCGGATGGAACCATTTCGCCATTTGCTGAATGGCGACGAATTGGTAGGGACTGTTGTAGAACTGATGCCAGATGGCATGGAAGGCTTGATTGTCCTGGGACTTGATGCCGGCATAGGCCGGACGCTGGGTGTACCACGCGAGTTTTTTCCTGGCTTCTGTCATGTCCGCGCCCGGACCGACGCCGACCCAGTGGCCGCCGGGGGCAAAAGCTTCCCAGTTGGCGGTGGTGACCACTACGTGCGCAGGATTGGCAACGACGACTTGCTCGGGGTTCAACTGGCCGAACGTGGTCGGAATGATGCGGCGGGCAATGTTGTCGCCACCGGCCATATCGACGAACAGGCCAAAGTTCTCGTTGCCGAAACTCAGGCAGCAATCATCGGTGTAGCCGCCGATGCGCTCAATGAACACGCTGGGGCGGGGCGGGTGTTGTTTCTCGATGATGTCGGTGACGCGATGAATCTGCTGGTTGCGGAAATCGATAAAGGCTTCTGCGCGTTGTTCCTTGCCAAACAATTGGCCGAACAGGCGCATGGTCGGCTCGGTGTTCTGGATCGGATTGTTGCGAAAATCGACGTACACCACCGGGATGCCCAGGGCGTCGAGCTTTTCGATGTAGCGCGCATCTTCGGTGGCGTGCTGCGCCTCGATGTTGAGGATGATCACGTCCGGGCGCTGCGAGATGGCCTGCTCGATGTCGAAAGTGCCGTCCTCAAACCCGCCGAAGGTGGGGATCTTGGCGATGCCGGGGAATTTACGCAGGTAGGCGTTGTAGGTGTCCGGGTCCGACTGGATCAGATCCTTGCGCCAGCCGACGATGCGCTCGATCGGGTTTTGTGTGTCGAGGGCGGCGACCAGATACAACTGCCGGCCTTCACCGAGGATGACCCGTCTGACCGGCAAATGAACCTTGACCTTGCGCCCCAAGAGGTCGGTGACTTCGGTGCGCGCCGCGTCTGCTTCGGTGGCGTGGGCATTGCGCGGCATCAGCGAAAACAGGCTCAGCAGTCCTGCCAGTAACAGCGCAGCAAAAGCGAGGCTGCGTCGATCAAAAATCACCATGGTAAAAGCCTTTGCAAAAGTCAGTTCGGTCAACGGTTCACACCGTCATCCGGCTGAACGTTTCAGAAATCGACAGTCGCCGACAATAATAAGGTGCGCGGTGAACCTTGGGAAAACGCGCCATAAGAGGCGACGCCCGACCAGTATTCGTGGTCGAACACGTTCTGCACGGTGGCGCGGAACGTGGTCGGTCGTTCATCGATGCGGGTGGTGTAGCGTGCGCCGACATCGAAACGGGTCCAGTCATCCAGTTTTTGCGTGTTGGCCTGATTCACGTACTGGCTGCCGGTGTGGATAGCGCCACCGGTCAGCGTCAGGCCTTCGACCCACGAGGTGTCCCATTCGGCCCAGAGGTTGGCCTGAACTTCGGGTACGCCGACCGGTTTATTGCCACGGTTGGCGGCCACGCCGGTTTTGGTCAGTTCGGCATTGAGCAGGGTCACACCACCGAGCACACGAGTGCCCGGAGTGACTTCGCCGAATACATTCAGCTCCAGCCCGCGATTGCGTTGTTCGCCCTGGACCGAAAACACCCCGGAGGTCAGTTCGCCGCTGGGTTTGGTTATCTGAAACAGGCTGAGGGTGGAGGTGAAGGTGCCGTAGTCGGCCTTGACCCCGAGTTCATGCTGGCGGGAAACGTAAGGGGCGAAAATCTCGCCGGCATTGGAAGCGGTGGAGGGCGCGATGTCGCCTTTGCTCAGGCCTTCAATGTAGTTGTAGTAGAACGAAACGTGATCCCAGGGCTTGAGCACTGTGCCGAACAACGGTGTGGTTCGGCCGTCATCGTAGGACGTGGTGACGACGCCGGACGCATTGTAGTTGTCGGATTTGATGTTCTGTTTGCGCATGCCGAGGGTCATCTGTGCACGGTCATCCAGAATCGACAGCGTGTCAGCCAGCGCCACGCCGGTCAGTTCGCTCTCGGACACTTTTGGCGTGTCCGGCTTGGGGATGTAAGGCTTCGGGCGATCCACCGGGTGGTAAATATTGGAGAGGATCGGCGCGCCGGAAATGATCCCGCGAGACAACATGTCGCGGTAACGACTGACCTGCAAAGCCGTGCGATGACTGATCGGCCCGGTGTCGAAACGCAGGCGCGCACCGGCGTCGACGGTGTAACGCTCGACTTCGAACTTGTAGTAACCGGGGATCGCCGAGGTGTCGCCAGCGGCGTTGATAATGGTCGGAGTCTGGTCGGACATCCGCGCAACATCCGATTTGCCGCCGCCCGCGTGAGCGAACACGGTCAGGGTGTCGCTGAGGTCGTATTCGCCGCTGAGCAACGCCGATTTGTCACGGGTTGTCGACCAACCCCAATCCTGACTGACATTGGTTCGGCCGTTGGCGGCCGAGGGAATGTCCACGCCCGAAGCGATCAGAAACGGTCGTGAGGCAGCGTCGAAGCTTTCTTTCTGGTTGAGCCAATCAAAGGTGGTGCGCAGGCGTTCGCCCTGATAATCGAGGGAAATGGCGCCGATATCGACATGGCGCGATTGATCGTCGATCACCGTATCTCCCAGCTGTGTGCTGCCGTTGATGCGCACGCCGAAGCGGCGTTCTTCACCGAAACGCCGACTGACATCGAGGTGTCCACCGAGCTGCGAGTCCATGGCGTAACTGGCGGTAAAACGGGTCAGGTCTTCATCGAGGGAGCGCTTGGGCACCACGTTGATGACGCCGCCGACCGCGTTGTTCGGTGACATGCCATAGAGCAGGGCGCCGGGGCCTTTGACCAGTTCGATACGCTCGGCGTATTCGGTGAACACCCGGTAGTTGGGCGCCACGCCGTACACGCCGTCGAATGCCAGTTCCCCCAAATTACCTTCGCCAACGGGAAAGCCACGGATGAAGAACGAGTCGACAATCCCCCCGGTCTGGCCAGTGGAGCGTACCGATGAATCGCGCTCCAGCACGTCGCCGACGGTGACTGCCTGTTGATCCTGGATCAGTGCCGAAGTGTAGGTGCTGACGCTGAAAGGCGCGTCCATCACATCGGTATTGCCCAGAATGCCCAATCGTCCGCCGTTGGCCACCTGGCCGCCGGCATACACCTGCGGCAAAGAATCGGCGCGCTTTTCAGTGCCGATGACGGCCGTTTCATCCAGTGTCACCCGGCGCGGGACCAGTGTGTAGCTGCCGTCGCTGCGTAAAACCATGTCCAGGCCACTGCCTTCCAGCAAACGATTGACCGCCTCCTGGGTAGAGAAATTGCCGATCAGCGCAGGACTGGTCAGGCCTTCGGCCAACGATGGCTGGAACGACAGAGCAATGCCGGCGTCCACCGCGAAGCTCGACAGAGTGGCACCGAGTGGCCCGGCGGGGATGTTGTAGGCGCGGACCGCGACAGAGTCCAGTTGCACCGGCACGACGGCCAAGGCAAACGGGCAAACGGCACCGATCAGGACAAGGCTTAGCAACGCACTGCGAACAACTGGTTTGAACTGACGATCCGGGCGCAGGAGGCGTGCAGCAAGCATGGATGAATGAGCCTATGAACAGGACGGAAAAGTGCTTCTTCCCCTGTAGCCAGTCGAGATCAAAAAAAGTATCACCGGTTCGGCAAATATTTTTTTGACTCAGGCCGGGGAGAGCATGACCCAGTAGCCATTCAAATGGCCGCTGACGAGAATTGGGTAGGTTTGCGCCAGCATGTTCAACGTGCGCTGGCTGTCGCTGATGGGGTAGGCGCCGGAAATGCGCAGATCGGCAAGTGCCGGATCGAGACGCACGAAGCCACGGCGATAGCGCGTCAGTTCGGCGACGAAATCGGCCAGGCGCATTTTGTCCGCCATCAGCATGCCTTGGGTCCAGGCGCCGACGTAGCGGTCGGCGACGCTGAGCTGGCCAAACGTATGGGAAGAAAAGTCGGTGCGTTGACCGGCATTGACGATCAGCGGTGTGCTTTGGCGATTTTCCGCGAGTTCGACTTTCACCGCGCCTTCCAGCACGACAAGGTGAGTGCGAGGTTGCAGTTCTCGAACGGTAAACTGCGTCCCTAGTGCCTGCATGCGGCCCTGACGGGTGCTGACCAGAAAGGGGCGGGCCATCGGGGAAATGTCCGGTGCGGTTTGCACCAGTATTTCGCCTTCGCGCAGGTGGATGAGGCGTTGATTGGCGTCGAACAGCACGTCGATGGCGGTGTCGGTGTTCAAGGTGATTTTCGAGCCATCGGCCAGAGTCAGTTCGCGCTGCTGACCGACGGCCGTGTGATAGTCGGCGGACCACTGCTGCGATTCGGCCAGTTTCCAGCTGCCCCAACCGGCTGGCAGGATCGCCAGAATCATCGCCAGTTTGCCCAGCGCCGCGCGCCGTTCCGGACTGCTTGGGCGATCGAGTGCCGACATGGCCAGTGACGGCGGCAAGCCGCCGAGTTTGGTTTGCAACAACTGCGCGCGCGACCAGGCTCTGCTGCGTTCGGGCGTGCTGACTTTCCAGCACTCCCATTCGGCACGTTCGGTGTCACTGAGTTCGCTTTCACTCATGCGGATCAACCAGTCGGCCGCTTCTTCAAGGGCCTGGTGGTCGAGGTGCGGTTCATTGCGCCGTGCGAGCATTCATTCCACCAGCAACAGGCACTGCACGAAGGCTTGCTTCATGTAGCGTTTGACGGTGATCAGCGAAACGCCCAATTGCTCGGCGATGTCGTCGTATTTCAGGCCGCTGATCTGCGACAGCAGGAATGCGCGTTTGACTAGCGGTGGCAGGGCGTCGAGCATCGCGTCGATTTCGTGCAGGGTCTCCAGTACCATGAAACGCAGTTCCGGCGAAGGCACTTCCGGCGCAGGCACATGAGCGAGGGCATCGAGGTAGGCGCGTTCCAGTGCCTTACGCTGATACCAGTTGATCAGAATGCCTTTGGCCACGCAGCTCAGGTACGCGCGAGGTTGCTCGATGACGGTGACCTGGGACGCGAGGATGCGGGTGAAAGTGTCCTGCGCCAGATCCGCCGCATCCATGGCGTTACCCAGTTTTTTCCTCAGCGTCGCGTACAGCCAGCCGTGATGGCCGCTGTACAGGGCTTCGATCGCGCGCAGGTGATTGTCATTATTCGCGGGAAGGGTTTCGCTCATGGCTGCAGATTTTCATGCAATTGAGAAGTATTCCCAATGCTAGTTTACAAACCCGCTGCGACGCAAGCGCCGATTGTTGTCCTGTTCAGACTCGCGGCAGACGGCGCAACGCAGCAATCATCGTGTCGATTTCCGCCTCGGTGTTGTACGCATGCAGCGACGCGCGGCTGACCTCCAGCAAGTCCCTGTGCTGCATGTCGAGCAGGGTTGAGCGGAACGTCGAGGTGGTGACGTTGATGCGTTTTTCCTGACTGGCCAGCCACTGCTGAACCTGCGCGGCGCTGCTATTGCAATGAGTGAAGGTAACGATGCCGGATTTGACCGCCCCCAGGTCTCGCGGCGTCACGCCCGGGATATCTGCCAGTCGCTGGCGCAGATAATCCGCCAGATGTTGAATCCGCAGCCACATCGGTTCGATGCCTTGGGCCAGTGCGTATTCCACCGCTGCCCCGAGGCCCAGTTTGGCGGCGACATTACACTCCCAGTTTTCGAAACGCCGTGCATCGGGGCGGATTTTGAACGCGTCCGCGGTTTGCAAAGACGCTGCATGCAGGTCGAGAAACGCTGGCTCCAGGTTCTGGCACAGCGATCTTTCGACATACAAAAATCCCATCCCTCGCGGTCCGCGCAAGTATTTGCGGCTGGTAGCGGCGAGCATGTGGCAACCGATTTTCTGCACATCGATCGGCATCTGCCCAACCCCCTGGCAAGCATCGAGCAAAAACAGCACACCCGCCGCGCGGGCGAGGGCGCCGATCTGCTCGATGGGTTGCACCGGCCCGCCGTTGGTGGCGATCACGGGCAGGGAGATCAGTGCAACTCGATCATCGTCGAGCATATCCTTGAGCGCCAATAACGAGACCTGGCCGTGCTCATCGTTGGGAATGACGCGAATCTCGATGCCGCGTTGCTGCTTCAATTGCAGATAAGGAATGTAGTTTCCGGCGTACTCGGTAGTCGACGTCAGCACCACATCGCCGGGTTGCAGCGGCAATGAGTAGAACGCCATGTCCCAGGCGCGCGTCGCGTTTTCGATCACCGCGATTTCATCCGGTTGCGCGTTGATCAGGCGCGCGATGGCGCCATAGACATTGTCCACTTCGGCCGATTGCTGCCCGGCCGCCTCATACCCGCCAAGACTCGCTTCAAGCTGAATGTGGCGGGTCATGGTTTCGATCACCGGCGCGGGCATCAGCGCCGCGCCGGCATTGTTGAAGTGGATCAGTTGCGCGACGGCGGGTGTGTCGGCACGCAGTTGTTCAATGTTCAAAAGCTAACTCCTTGATCAATCCCCGGGCGGGGCAGGACTCGGTTGCATCACCGCAGGCCAGTAACGCAGCGCAACAATCGGGATCAGCGCCACGACGTAGGCCAGGCAAACGAACAGATAGGTGTACTGCAAACCGTAGACCTGACTGAGCAGACCACCGGCTGAGATCCCTGCAATCGAGGCAAATTGCGCGGTGCCCTGAGCGATTCCCAGCACATGGCCCTGCTGCGAGCTGTCGGCGGTTTTCGAGATCAGCGCCATCAACACCGGCGTGGTCGCACCCAGTAATACGCCCCAGAAAAAGTAGGCGATGACGAACACCACCGGATTACGGGTGGCGCCCGCCACGGCGGTGAGGGCGATGCAGCCGATGACGACGTAGGTCATGCGCTGCAAAGTGTCTTGCTGGCCACGGTGTTCGAAATAACGCGACCACGCAGTGGCCGAAAGAATGAAACCCAGCGCCAGCAAGCCGTAGCACAGGCCGACCACTGAATTGCTGACCTCGAACACCGAGCTGACATACAGCGAGAACGACGTCTGCGGCAGCATCCGCGCCAGCAACAGAATGCCCATCACACCGAGCAGCGACAGCAACGGCGAACCTTGCCAGAGGCTGCCGGAACGGCTGGCCGGCGCGGTCTTGTCCGCGACCACTGCTTTCTTCACCGGAGGCACATCCGGCAAGGTCACGGCGGCGATCACGGTGCACACCGCACACAACGCCGAGGCGATGATGTTGATCCAGAAGAACGTCGCGTAATCGAGGATCAAACCACCGACTACCGCACCCAGCAGTGAGCCGACGTTGGTCGAGATTTGCAGAATGGCGAATAGCCGCGCCCGTCGCGAAGGCACTTCAATGCTGACGCCATACGCCTGCGCCGGAGCGATGTATCCGGCGAACGCGCCTTGCAGGAAACGCAGGATCAGAATGACCCAGATGTCAGTGAAGAGGGCCAGCCCAAGCTGGGTCAAAGACAAACCGGCGAGGGCGCGGATCATCATCAACTTGTGGCCGTAGCGATCACCGATACGGCCCCAGAATGCACTGGTCAGAATAATGCCCAGCATCGGCCCGACGTACACGGCGATGCTGGCGAAGCTGAAAACCGACTCCGAAGTCGTCAGCCCACGCAGGTGGACAGGCCAGAACGGCCCGCTCATTTCCATCGCCCCCATCGACACCAACTGGATCGCAAATAGAAGATAAATCAGGATTCGTACTCTTGAACCCTGGATGACACCTGCATGGGACATGAGTCAGCCTCGGTTAAACGCTAGCGAGCGGGTTGGTCAGGGTGTGTTGCAAACGATAGTTGCTGTACTGCATCAAGTGCATGCGCAACAACGACCGGGTCGGCCATGGATCTTCGACGAACGCCTTGTGCTCGGTTTCCCACACTGCTGGCGAGACACGATCGCGCACGGCCTCGAAGGCAAGGTCGGTTTCCTCGCGCAAGACTTGCCACAGCCGCGTGTTGTTCAAGCCGTACTCCTTGGTCAGCCACAGGGCGATCTCGTGCAGATGCGTGAGGTACGCCGCGTCCAGCACAAACATGCGCACCGGCTCGATATCACCGGAGAACACCGTCGGCAGAATACCCGGCTGAACATGCGGTTGCAGGCTGTAGCCACGTTCTTCCAGCAATGGCGCGTAGGTGCGGCCATCACCGAAATCGCGGATCAGCAGACTACGTGCTTTGCCGTCGGGGGAGAACAGCACCATGGTGTTTTGCTGGTGGGCTTCGAGGCCGATGCCGTACATCAAATAGATCGCCACCACCGGGTGGGTGACCACTTTGGCGTACTCGCGGAACCAGCTCTCGACCTGTGCTGCATTGGCCCGCACGCCATCACGCTCGATCAGATCGGTGAACAACGGCCGACCGCTGCCGGGCAAACGAGTGAACAGCGAGGCCACGGTAATCGGCAGGCAATCGTCATTGCGTTCGAACGCTGGCGCACTGGCGCGATAGACCACGGACAAATGACGGCCCGGATGATCGTCCTGGGTGACCGCGTTTTTGTAACGCACACCGATTTCTTCCGGGAAGATTTCCAGGCGCTGATCGAAGCCGTTCTCGGCCTCCAGAATCTTGGTGATCACCGTGCTGATGCGCGGTCCCATGTGAATCGATTTGGCTTGCAGGCTGCGCAGCTCGCTGGTCATCCATACGGCGATTGGCAATTTGATCAGCGGCGCACATTCGTCCAGCACCGGCATCATCGTGCGGTAGGACATGGTCGGCAGGGTTGGGATGTCCGGGCCGTCGGTGATCAGGATGCCTTCTTCGATTTCCGCCGCGAAGGTCTTCAGCACATAGGCCTGCAAGTGCCAGGCGTGAATCGGCAGCGGCAGCCACTCGTTTTCGTCCAGGCCCTTGCTGTTGAGCGAGGCTTTCCATTGTTCCCATTGCGCCGGAAAGTTGCCAGCGAACCAGTCGTGGTAACTGGTCACGTGAGGCATGCTTTCACTTTTTGCGTTGTCGGCGCGCAACGCGGCGATGCGCAGCGGCACCTGCGCGTTGAACTCGGGCGACAGTTGCTCGACTTCCTCATCGGTCAGGCCCGGCCGGGCTTTCCACGTCGGGTAGTACGGATGGCCTTCCAGTGAACCCCACTGGTCGAGCAGGATCGCGGCGTCCTTGGTCTTGGCGTGCTGGCGCAGGTAGTCAGTGAAGCTGTTGAGCCCTTGATCCTTGGCGGCCTGTTGCAGTCGGGCATTCCATTGCTGGCGATGCTGACGGGCGTGAGCGTCGTTGGTCAGGCTGTTTTCCATGTCGGATTTGAGCCCGGCCACGCCTTCGTCAGTAGGTTCGAAGTCGAAGCTGTCGCGCAGCACATCCAGCATGTCCTGATGGCTGGTGATGACCTGGCGCACACCTTCGTCGGTCACCAGCACCACGTCACCGTCATTGACCACCGTGTCGGCCGGGCCTTTGGCAATGTCGGAAAAAGCCAGGTGGGCGCGGCCGCCCTTGAGCGGGTAAGTGGCCTGGTTGCCCTCGACGGAAAAGCTCAGGGTCGAACGGTCGAGGATGTTTTCCGCAAAAAGGCAGCGAACCAAGCGACGCATGGCGTTTTTGCGGGAGTAGGCGATCAGTGTCTTGAAGTCATTCATATCAGCGGTCTGCTCGTCGAAAATTGAGTAAAGAGATCAAGCGGCGGCGTTTGTCGTGTGTGGCCAGTGGCTCGGGAAGTAATCGAGCGCCGAGTCGCGCAGGCCTTGCATGTAGGCCACGCTCCACTGAAGGACTTCCTCGATATACGGCACCTTGAGGTCGAAACGTTTGGCCATTTCCACCAGCAGCACCAGGCCGTAGGCGACGTCTTCGTTGAAGGCGCGGCTCTCGCGCTCGATCACGTAACCGGCGCGGTTGCCGGCGGCTGGCACCATCGGCGCGAGGATGTCGTTGTAGGCCTGATTGGTGCGCAGGATCGACAGCATGCTGCTCTGGTCGCGGATCTGCTCGCCGTAGGCCTCGACGATTTCCTGTTTCAGGGATTTCACCGAGGACAGGTCGATGCCCAGTCGCTGGCTGATCACTGCGCACAAGTCCTGACTTTCCTGATCCATGCGTTCGAGGAAGTAAGCGCCCAGTTCCGGGCACTCGGTCCACCAACACATGCGTTGCGGGAAGATCTTGCGATGCCACTGGCCGTACGGGCCGATGAGGCCGTAGATCACCGAGCTGTGCATGATCGGGTTACCCGGCGTCAGGGTGATTTCCAGATAGTGGTCGAGCATCGTCACGCACGGGCCGTACAACCGCGTCAGGATTTCCTCCAGTTGCTGACTGGACGCCTGCGACTCGCGGGCATGGGTCGCCACATACAACTGGCTTTTACCGCCGCCCATTTTGATCGAGCGCCCCGGTGTCAGCTCGAACGCAGTATGTGGAACATCCTTCATGCCCCAGATCACTACATTCGGCCGATCGGGCAGGGTGGCTTCAGCCAGCCAGTCGAAACCACAAAATCCCGGAATCGCGCCGACGTAAACCGGTTTGCTCGCGCTCAGATGCGGCGCAATGGCCTTCAGCGTTTGCGGTCGGGCATGGGCGGGCACGGTGATGATGACGATGTCGGCATCTTCCACCGCCGCTTTTGCATCGCTGGTTACCCGATCCAGCCGGGCACTCAGGGTCGAACCATCGGGTAGCAAGGCCTGCATCGGCGTGTGACGGGCGTGCTGTTCGATGACCTCCGGATTATGGGTGTGCATCGAAACCTGAACGTTGGGCAGCTGCTTGAACAGGATGGCGTTGAGATGGCCGGTCCTGCCGCCACCACAGATGGCGACTTTCAACAGATTCATCGAGAGGCGTTCCTGTGTGATGGGTGAGTCATGCGACGCTCAGTTGCAGCGGCGCGGAAACGGATTCCAGCCATTGGGTCTTGCCCAGCCAGGCATCCAGTTGCGGTGCGATGCTCGGGTCGATCAGGTCGCGCTCTTGCAGCCATTTATCGTCGAACACGGTGTGCAGGTATTTCTCGCCGCCGTCGGCAATCGGCACAACTACGTTGCCGGTCAGTACGCCTTTGTGGATCAGATCCAGCGCCTTGAAAATCGCACCACCGGTCGAGCCGCCGACCAGCAGGGCGAAGTTGCGCGCGATGTAGCGGGCCGTTTCGAACGCCTGAGAGTCGGTGACCTGCACACCCAGATCGATGCAGCTGTAGTCGAGCACCAGGCCGACGGTGTCACCGGCCGGCGTACCGGTGCCGGATTGGTAGTAGGGATAGCCGGGGTGGCCGAAGACGATCGAACCGGCGGGTTCCACCGCGACGGTCACAGTGTCCGGGTTGTGCACTTTCAAGCCGCGAGCGATGCCGGTCATCGAACCGCCGGTGCCGACACAACCAACGTAAGCGCCGATAACGCCTTCAGCCTGAGCGATGGTTTCGCGGACGAAATCACTGTAGCCGCCGGCATTGGCTGCGTTGTCGGACTGGTTCATGAACACAGCCCCGGGGATCTCGGCCGCCAGTTCGGCTGCCATCCGCTGGCGCTCGACCACCGCGACTTCATCTTCGCGATACGTACCCTTGACGAAACGAATGTCGGCACCCAGAGCCTTCATCACCGCGATCTTGTCTTGCGCCGCGTGATGGTCGACCACAGCGATAAAGTGCAGGCCGAACTCGACCGCTGCCATGGCCAGGCCAATCCCGGTGTTGCCGGAGGACGACTCGACGACCACGCCGCCGGGTTTCAATCGACCGGACTTCAGCGCAGCCAATACCATGTTGCGCGCCATACGGTCTTTGATACTGCCGCCGGGATTGTTTTTTTCAATCTTCAACAACAAACGGGCGTTGGTGTCCGGAATATAAATGCCCAACATCGGTGTATTGCCAATAAGGTCAGATACTTTATTCAAGATCATTTCAATTGTTCCCTTTAGTAGTCAGGTGAAAACGCAAAGTTACCTTCCGTACAACAGGTCGCCGTCAACCGCCGGGGCAGGGGGTGGCGATGAAACTCGTTCTCCAGCAAGTCCATCTGATAACCGGCGGTATTGATGTAAATCAATAAGTCGCCGGCTTGAGGCGCAGTCGCAAAGTGGATCAGGCGATGAGTGATGACGTCATCGTCCAGGCAGCTATGGCCCGCGATATACGCTTGGGTCGGTGTGTCGGGCAGTTCTTTTGTGCTGATCAGTATTGGATCAATCAGGTATTCAGAAGCGAACCAGGTTTCGCAGGCGCTGAAACTGCTG
This sequence comes from Pseudomonas sp. Irchel s3h14, assembly GCF_900187425.1. Taxonomy (GTDB): domain Bacteria; phylum Pseudomonadota; class Gammaproteobacteria; order Pseudomonadales; family Pseudomonadaceae; genus Aquipseudomonas. Next base: position 22,481 of record NZ_FYDJ01000010.1, on the reverse strand, counting down.
CCCTCAACAAAAATGACGGTTTTGTTGTCGGCCAGTTTTTTTGTGCGTGTTACGCGGAATATTGAAATGGCCGCCTGGTCCACCAGACTTCGGCCGGGCTCCAGTGCCAGGGTTATATTCTGTCGGTTCAAATAGTTTGCAATGGAGAGGCCTTGTGAGTGTTCGGTCTCGAGTAATAACGTCAACCATTGCGGCGCTGTCAGGTCGCCGCCGTAAGGATAATAAGTAGCGGGAACTTTCAGGTTGTAATAATGGCTGGGGTTATTGTCGTTTTGCAGGAACCGAGCATAGTCCTCGGGCTCGACATAACGAATCGGCAGGCCACCGCCAATATCAATCATCTGCGGATTCAAGCCCATTTCCCTGGCCGCCTCGACGAACCCGGTGACCTCACGAAAGGCTTGTGCACGGGATTCAAATCCATAGCCGCCGAGATGGAAATGGAAACCCTCGAAGTGAAAAGACTCAGCGTATTTCGTCAACCGTTGAAGGCCTTCGAGCAAATCTTCCGAGCCCATTCCAAATCGACTCCCTGGACTGCTCTTAGGTCTGTAACGCAGTAAAACTCTGGCTTTGGCAAGGCTTGGCTGTGCGTCGATCACGCTTTTCAGGTGGTCAAACTCTTCCAGCGAGTCCACGCAAATCAATGAACCGGCGCTGATCAGTGCTTGATGAAACGCGGCAGTTTTGGCCGGTCCTGTGGCACAGATTTTTTCTGCTGGCGTGCCGGCTCGCAGCGCTGCATGCAACTCGTGGATGCTCGACACATCAACGCCGATCCCCGAATTTGCCGCTGCACTGAGCATGCTCTGGGACTTGTTGGCCTTGGCCCCGTAGAAGAGGGCATGAGGCACGTTGTACTGCTTCAACACCGCCAGCAAGGCATGTGTGTTTAATTCAAAGGCATGCGGCCAGACCAGATTCAATGGTGAACCGTGTTGTTTGACCAAGTCTTTAAGTGTGCCCGGAAAGTCATTGATGAACGTGGAAATAAGTGGGTCAGTCAGCGGCTTTAACATCTCCGGATGATGAACTTTATTTCGTTGTTCAATAGGTGGTGTATTTGTTGTAGGCATAGTTAACCCTTGGCGCCGTAAATGACGTCGCCATTGATGTTTCGATAACTAAGCGTTATCGACGTATGTAGTCTTTTTTACACGTCAGATACGAGGTTTTAAGTAATTTGGAGGCGGATGCCAGGCGAAATCCGGGTCTGGGTTCGAAGCGCTGATCGTAATAAATGGTTCACAAAACAATTGCATGAGAACCCCATTCCATAAGGTTGTACGGATGTGTTAATTGGCCACTAGTTGATGGCCGATCCCCCTTGAATACCCGTAACTGACATTCAAATGACATCACTGACAGGTACTTCCCGAGAGGCTGATGACTTGCTTTGAAGCGAGGATAGTTCCTCTTGGCGGCGTGAACAATATTGCGAACGGGAACGATTATCAAGTAAGGTTTTCAAATATTTTGAAATAAAGACCTGCTCAAGGCGAACGCATGAACGTGTATTTACACGCTCAAGGACTCGTTCGCCCCGAGATAAAAAGTCCCTTAATTCCTTGAACAATAAGGCGTTAAGGGCTGTTGCGAGAAACCCCGGAACAGCATGCAAATCTGCCGCTGAAGGGGCCTGAAAATCTTCAGAAGTCACGACTGGTTCACGCCAAGGAGCAACACCATGCAATCCGATCGACTCAGCAGCAAAATCCCACTCGCGATCAGCTACCTGTTCGTGCCGGGCAACCATCCCGAGCGGTTTTCCAAAGCCGTCGAAGCAGGGCCGGACGCGATCATCCTCGATCTCGAAGACGCCGTTCATCCGGACAGCAAAGCCGCCGCACGCGCCGCCATCTGGGCCTGGCAAGAGGCTACGCCGAGCGGCGCCAGCGAACGTTACATCCGCCTGAACAGCGTGAGCAGTTCGCTGTTCCGCCAGGACCTGACCTGGCTCAGCGACATGCGCTACCCCGAGCGTTGCAGCGGGATTTTCCTGCCCAAGGCCGAATGCCCCGAGGCGCTGACGCGGGTGGTCGAGTGCCTGCTGGAGTGGCAACCGGAACTGAAGATCGTTGCCATCATCGAGACTGCCAAAGGCCTGCAACAGGTCGAATCGATTGCCGCGATTCCGGGGCTGACGCGGCTGGCGTTCGGCTCGCTGGATTTCTCCCTGGACATCAACTGCAGCCAGATTCCCGAGGCGTTTCTGTTCGCCCGCAACCGTATCGTGCTGGCTTCGCGCGCGGCGGATTTGCCGTCGCCGATCGACGGCGTCACCCCGGCGATCAGCGATTTGGCGGTGGTCGCCAAGGACTCGCATTACGCGCGATCGCTAGGCTTCGGCGCCAAGCTGTGCATCCACCCATCGCAACTGGCCACAGTGCAGCGCGCCTTCCTGCCGGATTCGCGTCAACTGGCGTGGGCTGATCGGGTGATGAGAGCGGTTGCGACGGGCAGCCACGCGGTGCAAGTGGATGGCGAGATGGTCGACTTGCCGCTGATCGAACACGCCCAGCGTCTGCTCGATGTGGCCAGCCAATACGCGCCTATTGTCCGCGCAGATGCCTGCTGAATCCCCGGCGAATCAGGAGATCAACCATGGAACACGGTTATCAGATTGCGCTGCGGCCGCTTTGCGAAGTGCTGCAATCGGAGCAAGTCGACCCGGCCAATGTGACGATGCTGCGCGAGTCGATTATCCGGGCCGGGCATTGGCTGGAGCCGATCATCGTCGAGCGCTCGCAAGGCATCGTGATGGACGGCAATCACCGGTTCAGCGCGGCGTTGCAGTTGGGCTTGAAGCGAGTGCCGTGCATCCAGCTCGATTACACCGATCCTCGGGTGTGTGTGCGGCATTGGCAGACCGGGCAGGCATTCGAAGTGGCGCGAATTTTCACCACGATCGCTCGCGGCGAGATCTTTCCGTACAAGACCACCCGGCACGCTTTTGACCCCGCGTTGCCTGTGGTCGCGATACCGCTGGAACACTTGTATGCCTAGCCTTGGCTGCACAGAAGCAAAAAAACTTTACTGCGGGTGATACTTTTTCGCATATCGACTGGCAATAGGAGTGATTACCATTTTCCCTTGATGAAAAGGATCCTCACGTCATGCCTGTTGTCAGTCGTCCTTGCGGTGAGCGCGTGTTAACACTCGCCATTCGTACCGCCATGCTGAATTTTGTTTTGGTCGCAGGAAGCGCCAACGCCTGGGCCGCCAGCCCTGAGCAACAAGCCGTTGCTGCCGACAAGACCTCGAACATTTCGGCTGCGACGCCGACCGATGACGGCACGGATACGCTGACCCTCGGCACCACCAACATCAACGCCCGCTACAACGGCGCGACCTCATTGCCGGAAGCGTTCGCCGGTGGCCAGGTTGCGCGCGGAGCCCGCCTGGGCATGCTGGGCAACAAGGACGTGATGGACACCCCGTTCAGCGTGACCAGTTACACCGCCAAGACCTTGGCTGACCTGCAAACGGTGACCGTGGCCGATGCACTGGAACGTGATCCTTCGGTGCGCTCCACCGGTCAGACGGGCGGCATCGTCGACTCGTTTTTCATCCGTGGCTTTCCGGTCGGTGAAGGCAATCTGGGCGAACTGGCGTTCGATGGCGTGTATGGCGTGGCACCCAACTACCGCGTATTCACCGAGTACGCCGAACGTGTCGAAGTGCTCAAAGGGCCGGGTGCCCTGATGTACGGCATTTCGCCAAACAGTGGCGTTGGCGGTGTGATCAATATCGTTCCCAAACGCCCGCTGGACGAAGACCTGACCCGTTTTACCGCCAGTTACGCCTCGGACTCCCAGGTTGGCGGTCATCTGGATGTCAGCCGTCGTTTTGGCGAGGAAAATCAGTTCGGCTTGCGTTTCAACGGCAACCTGCGGGGTGGGGACACTGCCGTTGATGATCAGCAGCGAGACTTGGGTATCGGTGCCATTGCGCTTGATTATCGCGGCGAGCGCTTGCGCTTGAATCTTGATTTCATCAGCCAGAAAGAAAGCTTCGATGCTCCGTCGAGGCCATTCACTGTCGCACCTGGTATTGACGTCCCGTCCGCGCCCAATGGTCGCACCAACTTGTCGCAGGACTGGGGATGGTCAGATACGAAGGAGCAGTCGGCATTGCTGGGCGGCGAATATGACCTGAGTGATTCGGTCACCGTGTTTGCCCATGCCGGGGGCGGTAAGTCAGACGTCAAGCGGATGTCCGATCAGGTGCCGAGAATCCTCAATGAGGCAGGCGATACCAGCAACATTCCCGGTTACTACAAATTCAACGTCGATCGTTCGACGGCCGATGTCGGCATCCGCGGCGTGTTCGCTACAGGGCCGATCACTCACACGACCACGGTGATGGCGACCCAGTATCAGGATGAACTGTCCCGAGGGATCAACAACGGCACCCAAATCCGTTCGAACATTTACCACCCGATCGATGTGCCCAAGCAATTCATCAACTCGCCGAAGGTGCTGCGTATTTCCGAATCGGATCTGTCCGGCGTCGCGGTGACTGACACGTTGTCCATGCTTGATGACCGCTTTCAGTTGACCCTCGGTGTGCGTCGCCAGGACATCGAATCACGCAACTACAACGCCGCAGGTTCGGTCAGCTCGAAATACAACGACAGTGCCACGACTCCACTGGTCGGCGTGGTGGTCAAGCCTTGGGAAGATGTCTCGCTCTATTACAATTATGTTGAAGGCTTGAGTAAAGGAGACATCGCACCAGGCACGGCGGCCAACGCCGGTGAGACGTTTGCCCCGTACGAATCGAAGCAGCATGAACTTGGCGTCAAATATGAGCACGGTACGTTCATGGCCACGCTGGCGTTGTTCCAGATCGAGAAGCCGAGTGGTGAAATCGGCGCCGGCAACGTGTTCTCGGTGCAGGCCGAACAACGCAACCGCGGCATCGAGTTGAGCATGTTCGGCGAAGTCGCGCCGGGCACGCGCTTGATGGGGGGCGTGACTGTGCTTGACGGCGAGTTGACCGATTCGGCGACGGCGGCCAACCGCGGCAACAAACCGGTGGGTGTGCCGGACGTGCAAGCCAACCTCTGGGCCGAATGGGATACACCATGGCTTGAAGGCTTCACTCTGACCGGTGGTGCCATTTACACCGACAGCCAATACGTCAATCAGGCCAATACGCAGGAGCTGGGTTCCTGGACCCGCTTCGATGCCGGCGCGCGTTATGCCACCAAGATCGAAGGCCGGCCGACGACGTTCCGCGCCACCGTACAGAACGTGTTTGATCGTGAGTACTGGTCGGGCGTTGCTTCGTACGGCGCATTTTCCCCGGGTTATCCGCGGACCTTGCAGCTGTCGGCCACCGTCGACTTCTGATGAAGACGGGAAGGGTTGCTACGGCAGATGTAGCAACCCCATCTGAACATTTCGGAAAGGGAGTATTCGCATGTTGAACAACTCAGGCTCAGCGGCTGTAAGCGCACCTTCACCGTTTCGGACAGCGACCAATCAGCTGGCGTTCGTATGTGATCGCAGCTCGAATGAACACATCCGTGAATTGCTTCGTTTCTATGGACTGCGCGCCAGTCTGATCCGCTTCAAGGTCCTCAATGCGCTGGTCGCCGCCACTTTGGATGAGCGTGCCGTCGGTGTCCGTGGGGTTCATGCCTATCTGGTGTCGCTGTCTGCCGGGATGACATTTGTCAGCGTGCGCGAAGTGCTTAAACGCCTGTGCGACGAGGGAGTGATCCTGCTTCAGGCCGACAAGAGCTACCGTATCACCGACGAAGCCTGGGCGATGCTGAAGCAGCATCTGGATGGCTGAAAGGTGTTTTCGATTGGCTGTTTTCGTCGCGACCCTCGAATGATCCAGGTTTGAACAGTGACAAGTGTCGAGGCTTTTACGGGCTTCAACACTTGTCATGATTCACCCGCGACATGTGTCGTCATGCCTGAGCCTAATCGCCCGCTCAAGGTGCGAACCCATGAAAGTCATATGCCATCCCCTTTAAAGACTCTCAGGGTCGCCGAAGAACATCTGAATCCGCGACCTTAACCAACGCTCGCCCGGATCGTTATCCTGCGACCCACGCCAGGCCATGTGCAATTCAAAACTGCGCACCGGCAACGGCGGGTCTTCAGCCCGCACGCCGCCGGCCGCGGTCAACGCTTCAGCCGTGTAATCCGGCACGGTCGCGACAATATCGGTGCCGCTGATGAGGGTGCTTAGCCCGTTGAACTGCGGCACCGCGAGTACCACATGTCGTTTGCGTCCGAGCTTTTCCAGTTCTTCATCTATAAAGCCGCTCAGGTCGCCGGCGAACGACACCAGCGCATGAGGCCGTGCACAGAAATCATCCAGGCTCAACGGCCCCGGCACCGTGTCGGCCCGCAACAGCTTCGGCATGCTGCGGCGCAGTACTTTGCGCTTGGCGTTGGCCGGCAGGTCGGCGGTGTAGCTGACGCCAATGGAAATTTCGCCCGAGGCCAGCAGATTCGGCATCAGAATATAGTTGGCCCGACGCACCACCAGGACGATCCCCGGCGATTCCGCGCGCAGACGCTTGAGCAGCATCGGCAGAAGGGCGAATTCGACATCGTCCGACAGACCGATGCGAAACACCGCGGTGCTGGTGGCCGGGTCGAATTCCGCCGCGCGGCTGACCGCAGTGGAAATCGAATCCAGTGCAGGAGAGAGCAGGGCGAAGATTTCCACCGCCCGGGCGGACGGTTCCATGCTGCGGCCGGTGCGCACGAACAACGGATCATCGAACAGCCCGCGCAGGCGCGAAAGCGCCGCACTGATGGCCGGCTGGCCGAGGAACAATTTCTCCGCAGCGCGGGTCACACTGCGTTCGTGCATCAATGTTTCGAAAACGATCAACAGGTTCAGGTCGACACGACGCAGGTCATTACGATTCATCTGGAGTCCTGGCAGAGTCATCAAGCTTGACGAGAGCGGCCATATGAGAACAATGGCCGGCATGAATATTACGGGGAAAGGCTGCTACTCTGCACCGAGTAATTCAGTTTTCCTGAAAAGGCTGCTTCGGTTTTCACGGCATTTGATGATGTCACCGGCGCTGCGGAATCAATGACAGGCATGTCGACTATTAATAGCCACTGATAGTCTTGGGTAGAAAGCCCAGATAGAGTTCAGGGCATTAGAGGTTTCTTTGACGAGGTTTGCGATGTCCCGCACGATCCGTTTTCACAAGTTTGGTCCAGCCGAGGTGCTCAAATGCGAAGAGCATGCGGCCGCTCTCCCTGCGCCGGGCGAAGTGCAGGTGCGCGTCGAGGCGATTGGCATCAGCTGGTATGACATTCTCTGGCGCCAGAACCTGGCCTCGTCCCACGCTCGTCTGCCTTCAGGCCTTGGCCATGAAATGTCCGGTGTCGTGACGGCGGTCGGCGAGGGCGTCGATGATCTGGCAGTCGGCGACAAGGTCGCCAGCTTCCCGGCTGAAAGCCCCAACGATTATCCGGTCTACGGCGAACAGATCGTTCTGCCGCGCTCGGCACTTACCCGTTACCCGGACGTGCTCAGCCCGATCGAAGCCAGTGTGCATTACACGCCGCTGCTGATCGCTTACTTCGCTTATGTCGATCTGGCACGGGTCAAACCCGGGCAATTCGCCCTGGTGACCGACGCCAGTCACTGTGCCGGTCCGTCCTTCGTACAACTGGGCAAGGCGCTGGGTATCCGGGTCATTGCCGCGACCAAGACGGCGGAAGAGCGTGAGAATCTGCTGTCCCTGGGTGCCGAGAAAGTCATCGTCACCGAAGAGCAGGATCTGCTGATGCAGATCAACAAGATCACCGACAACCGTGGCGTGGACGTTGTGTTCGACGGTCTCGGCGGTCCACAGATGTCGTTGCTTGGCGATGTGCTTGCACCTCGCGGCAGCCTGGTGCTGTACGGCCTGCAAGGTGGCAACCAGACGCCGTTCCCGGCCTGCGCAGCGTTCCAGAAGAATATTCAGTTCTTTGTGCACTGCATCGGCAACTTCACCGGCAAGCCTGAACTGGGCATCATCCAGGACCAGGTCGCACTGCAACGCGCCTTGCGCGATATCAACCAGATGACCGCCGACCGCGTGCTGCTGCCGCTCAAGACTCGGGTCTTCCCGTTTGCCGAGTTTGTCGAAGCACACCGCTACATGGACGAATGCCCATGCCGCGAACGGGTCGCCCTCCAGGTTGAACCTGCATAAGCCCTTCAAATAAGCCCCCTCTGCAAGAGTCCGTGCCCCCACGGACTCTTCTGTTTTCAGCACCTGCCAAAATGAGACGTCCCATTGCCCCATCAATGGGTCAGTTCAGCAACTGAACTGGTTTTTGCTCTCAATCTGTATCTTCTAATCATCATATAAGCCTTGATAATTGAATGATTACTTTCATCTCAAGGAATGAGTCATGGCTGGGTATCAGGTTGATACTTTTCAATACACACTGTTAATACATATCCGACCAATAGTTCGTCGTTGCGCAGTTGCCAAAAAAACATGGGTGACTTCTTTCTCTATTTCTTGTGCTAATTGTCTGTGGGACGCTGTCGGACATTTCCTAGGATGTCGCTCGCAGTCGCAAGAGGCCGGCTCTACAGGGGTTGGCGGCCACCTGTCTCTGGCGGGAGCAGGGGAGACTTCTAGTTATTTCAAATAATTACTAAAAGCTTAAGTGCTAGCATTTGGCAATAGCGTCCAGTACTTCAATCGTGGCAAGCAACCCATTGCGCAATGCGTGTCGTTGTTGGCGCGATATCGAACTTACAAGCATCAGGTAAATAAAGATGACCAATATCCATGACCAAGCGATGAACTATGTCTATCAGCAAGTGCTGCAGCGATTGCTGAGTTTCTTCTCGCGCGCCGAACGCACGGCATTGCAGCTGATGATTCAGCGACTGGTGGTGGCCGCCGGGGGCATGGAGCGTATTGGCGATTACAGGGTCTTGGCGATTCAGTCCGGCTCCCGCGACAGTTGCTACACCCTGGCGCTGCTGCGCGCGGCACAACTGAGTATCGCCGGCCGGGCGCCAGCGACATTCCAGTTGCGAGTGGCATCCTTGCGCTTGAACGACGCAAGCCCTGCGGCCCTGGAAAACATCCATCGCAGCTACAGCGCCTTGTTCCTCTACGACGATCCTCGGGTCGAAGTGTTGATGGTTGATAACCGGGAAGTCCTGCCGTTCAACCACCTGACGCCGATTTCCGAAGGCGGCCGTGAGTCCAATCGGCTCAATCTTTTGATGGTGGGCCATCGTCGCGCCTGGAACGGGCCGCTTGATCTGTGGGACGACGGGTATCTGGCCACCGGCGAGTTCTATGGGCAAATAGCTCGTTGGGACAGCGGTGTCGATGCATTGATCAGCAGTGACTCGCCTCGTCAGCAGAAGCAGTTTCTCGACGGGTTGAAACGTGCTGCCGCCAAGGCCGGGCTCAAGACCTCGAACCACCACGAAACCGGCTACGAGGAGCTTTTCGCGCTGCTCGATGAACTGGGCTGCGACTGCTACCGCGCTTTTTATGCTGAGCATGACCAGGTTGCGTGGCGTCCGGCCGAACGATTTGAGGCCTGTCGTCGCACCACGTACATCGACATTCACGACATGCTGGTCAGCAACCTGGAAGAGCGTTGGCCGCTACTCACAGAGTTTCTCGGTTTTCAACCTGACGAACTGGCGGCTCAGCTCAGCGACAACGAGTACGTCAGCCTTTCTATCTCTGCACACATGCGGGGTTTGCAGTCGTGCTTCGTGCACGACCGCGGCTACGAGACGGGTGTCGCCGAATACCTGCAACGGGCCTTGGTGATGATGCGGCGCAAACAACTGGCGGAACGGTTGTGTGAGCAAGCGGTAGAGGCGTTCGGCAATCCGGCGACGTTGGCCGAGCAGCGCGTGCTGGCAGCGGCCGAGGCTCAAAAAAACCTTGGCCTGAGCGAGGCTCAACTGGTGTGCCTGCTCTTTTCACCTTTCGTCGAGAATGGCGCGGCGCTTGAGCGTTTTCTGCGACAGTGCCACCCCGGCATGCTCGTGGCGATGCCTGATTTGCACCGGGCAATGCAGGGCAATCCGGTGCCGGAGCAGGTTCTGCAATGGATGACCGACGTCAGCGGGTTGCCTGTCAGCCTGATCGGCAAGCTTTACCGCATGGGCCCGGTGTTTGCGGATGAGGGTAGGGCAGGCGCCCCGGAACTCGGCGGCGCGGGTGTGCAAGCCGAAGCATCCGACTATGACGACGACACGGCGGTGGCGGATGAATGGTCAGCGGGGCGCTGAAAGTGCGTGGTTTGACAGATTTCCTGACGATGCATGATGACGTTCACACGGCATTCGGCCCTCGCCCATGAAAGGGCCACGAGAAACTGACTTCGCGTATCAGGCGGTGTACCGATATCTGACTAACCTGATCAACGAACCGGTCAGTGACACGCGAGTCCGTCTGCCTTCGTTGCGACAGTTGGCGGAGCGTCTGAGCGTGTCGATCTCGACCATTCAGTACGCTTATTCGCTGCTGGAGAAGGAAGGGCGCGTTTATTCGGTGGCCAAGTCCGGATATTACGCGTTACCGGTGTCCTCCATCAGCACGCTCAGCAGTGGCAACGACCTGCTCGAAACCGTTTATGTCAACGCCAGACGTCCCGGAATGCTGGTCTTGAGCGCCGATGAACCGGCGTTGTTGCAACCCCTCGACAGTCCGTTGTTACTGCTGGAACGAGAACTGCTGCGCCAGTATCCGCGTCAGCCGCAACCGACATCGCAACCTTGCGGCGAGCTGGAGTTGCGTATTGCCCTGGCAGCGCGCTACACCTCCTCGCCGCTGCGCTGCTGGCATGCCGACGATGTCTATATTGGCGCCGACCTGCGTGGCGTTCTGGAAATACTGATCGCTGTGTTGAATCTCAAGGACGCCACGGTGTTGGTCGAGTCGCCGTGCGACTGGGCGATTCTGCGGTTACTCCAGGCTGCGCAGGTGCGAGTGATCGAGCTGGCGGTGCAATCCAGCGGTGGCCTGGACGTCGAATGGCTCAAGGAGCTGCTGGAGACCGAGCCGGTGCGGCTGGTGATGGTTTCATCCGGGCTGAACATGCCGCGGGGCAGCCTGGCACCCGACGACAACCGACAAGTCGTCGCGCAGTTGCTGGAACGACATGGCAGTTGGGTGTTGGAAAACGACTGCTACGGCGAACTCGGATTCGAACCGGACGGTCAGCGGTTTCGCGACTTGCTGGACCCCGATCGGCTGATCGTGTTTTCCACGTTCGAGAAAATCATCGGACCGGAGGCGCCATACGGCTATCTGCTGTCGCGGCATTTCAGTGCTGAACTGCAACGGTACTTTCTGCTGCGTTCGTTCCGCTTGTCACCGATTCGCCAGAAAGCCATCGCTCGCTTGTACGGCAATGGACGTGTCGATCAGCATCTTCAGGTATTACGGCGGATGCTCAAGGACCGCAAGGTGCAGATGACGCAGCTGTTGCAGGAGCGTCTGGGAGATGCCTTGCACTTCGTCGAGCCTCAGGGTGGAGCAACGATCTGGGTTCGTTCGCTGCGCCAGGTCGATGTACGTCGGGTGTTCCAGCGTCTGCTAAAGCACCAGGTGGTGATCGCACCGGGAGAGCTGTTCAGTCTGCAGGGCTTGCATACTCAACACTTGCGCCTGAGTCACACCTTCGGCGGTGATCACGACCTTGCCGCGGCACTGGGCTTGTTAGGGGACGCCTTGCGTCTGGAGTCGATCGATTGAACGGGGCACAAAACATCCTTGGTGCTCGTGGATCGATCCCATCGCGCTGCGGTCAAACTGCCAGTAAACTGCGCTCCTATTCCTGAACCACTCGACTTCAGAGGTTATGCATGACACTCAGTCCTTTTGCGGGCAAACCGGCACCGGTAGAACTGCTGGTCGACATCCCGCGACTGGTAACGGCCTATTACACCGGCCAGCCCGATGCCGCCATTTCGACCCAGCGCGTAGCTTTCGGCACGTCCGGGCACCGAGGCAGCTCGTTCGACTTGAGTTTCAACGAATGGCACGTTCTGGCGATCAGCCAGGCGATCTGCCTGTACCGCGAAGCCCAAGGCATTGACGGCCCGCTGTTCGTCGGCATCGACACCCACGCGCTGTCCACCCCGGCCGGCGCCAGTGCCCTTGAAGTGCTGGCCGCCAACGGCGTGACGGTAATGATCGCCGAAGGTGACGAATACACCCCGACACCGGCCATTTCCCATGCCATTCTTTGCTACAACCGCGGGCGTACGTCGGGCCTGGCGGACGGCATCGTCATTACGCCGTCGCACAATCCGCCGCAAAGCGGTGGCTACAAATACAACCCTACCAACGGTGGCCCGGCCGATACCCACATCACCAAGTGGATCGAAGCCAAGGCCAACGAACTGCTGAGCAACAAGCTCGCCGGAGTAAAACGCATCAGCTACGAGCAGGCGCTGAAGGCCAGCACGACCCATCGTCACGATTACCTCAATACCTATGTCGCCGACCTGATCAACGTGATCGACTTCGACGCCATCCGTGATGCCAAGCTGCGTCTGGGTGTCGATCCGCTGGGCGGAGCCGGGGTGCGCTACTGGTCTGCGATTGCCGAGCATTACCGTCTGGACCTGGAAGTGGTCAACAAACAGGTCGATCCGACCTTCCGCTTCATGACCGTCGACTGGGATGGTCAGATCCGCATGGACCCATCGTCCACTCACGCCATGCAGGGCCTTATCGGTCTGAAAGAGCGTTTCGACGTAGCATTCGCGTGCGACCCGGACCACGATCGTCATGGCATCGTGACCCCGTCCGGTGGTTTGCTCGCGCCGAACAACTACCTCGCTGTAACGATCGACTATCTGTTCCAGAACCGCCCGCAATGGCGCGCTGATGCAGCCGTGGGTAAAACCGTGGTCAGCAGCGGCTTGATCGATCGCGTGGCAAAACGTTTGGGTCGTCGCCTGTACGAAGTACCGGTCGGCTTCAAGTGGTTTGCTGACGGCCTGTTCGACGGCTCTCTGGGCTTCGGTGGAGAAGAAAGCGCCGGTGCTTCGTTCCTGCGCAAGGATGGCAGCGTCTGGTGCACCGACAAGGACGGCTTGATCCCGGCACTGCTGGCGGCAGAAATGACCGCCCGCACTGGCCGCGACCCAAGTCAGGCCTATCGCGCCTTGACCGATGAACTGGGCGAACCATTCTCGGTGCGCGTCGATGCCAAGGCCAATCCTGAGCAGAAGGCACTGCTGAGCAAATTGTCGCCGGACCAGGTCACCTCGACCCAACTGGCGGGCGAAGCGATCCAGAGCATCCTCAGTCATGCACCGGGTAACGACCAGGCGATCGGTGGTCTGAAAGTCATGACCGAGAACGGCTGGTTCGCGGCGCGTCCGTCGGGCACCGAAGACATCTACAAGATCTACGCTGAAAGCTTCGTCAGTGACGAACACCTCAAGCAATTGGTGGCAGAAGCGCAAACACTGGTGGATAGCGCTATTTCTTCGAAGTGAATAAGGGCCTCTTCGCGGGCAAGCCTCGCTCCTACAATATCGAGGTGACAGCGATGTCGCGATCGACATAACCCTTGTAGGAGCGAGGCTTGCCCGCGAAGGCGTCGGTACTATCACTGAGATTTCAGCCAAAAAAAGGGGCGGCCATGACGGTCGCCCCTTTTTTTGCCCTGCGTTTGACGATTAAGCCAGGTCCACCAGAACGATTTCACTGTCTTCGATGGCGGTCACCCGCAACACTTGCTCATCGGCAACTGCAATACCGTCTCGAGCTTGTGCACGCAAGCCATTGACTTCAATGACACCGGTAGCCGGTACCAGATAGGCGCGACGGCCATTGTCCAGGCGATACTCGGCGGATTCACCGGCCTTGAGGTTCGCGGCCACTAATCGCGCATCGGCTCGAATCCGCAGGCTTTGATCGTCGCCGGCCTTGCCGCTTGCCAGTGTCACGAAACCTTCGCGCTGACCTTTCGGAAAGGGTTTGGCGCCCCAGGACGGTGCCAAACCGGATTCGTTCGGGATGATCCAGATCTGGAAGATCCTGGTTTCGGTCGCTTCCAGGTTGTATTCACTGTGGGCGATCCCGGTGCCGGCGCTCATGACCTGAACGTCGCCCGCTTCGGTGCGACCCTTGTTGCCCAGGTTGTCTTCGTGAGTGATTGCGCCTTCACGGACATAAGTGATGATCTCCATGTCCCGGTGCGGGTGTTTCGGGAAACCGGTGCCAGAGGCAATCACGTCGTCGTTCCACACCCGCAGGTTGCCCCAGTTCATGCGTTTTGGGTCATGGTACTCGGCGAACGAAAAGTGGTGATGAGCATCCAACCAGCCATGGTTGGCGCCGCCCAGGGAGTTGAAGGGTCTGAGTTCAAGCATGATCGTCTCCTGAAAAGGTTCGTCATGGGGCAGAGCGCCTGAGCCACGAAACGCGAACCGGTGGTTGATGGCGAGCATCATCTATCAGGCACCAATCGATAAAAAGCGTAAAAAATGCCTCAATACAATCGAATAATTTGATATCAAATCACCTCGAAAGATTCTCACCCAACCTTCACTTCATCGCATAAGCCAATGACCTGTAAGCATTTCACTAGAACTGAACGGCAAATGCAGACACCATAGCCCCAACAGCCTCACACCCTGGAGTCAGCCCGCGTGCCGCAACACACCCCCGATCTTCCTCCTGAACTTCGTCCCCTGGCCGAGATGCCGCTGCTCAAGCGTCTGGCCGCCCGGTTCTTTGGTCACGGCCTGACGCGTCTGCGCGCACAACACCGTGCATCCTGGCTGCACGGCCAGGCAGACGGCTTTCGCAGTGGGCACAGTGCCGGGGTGGATTACGGCTATAAGGAAGGCAAACTTGAAGGGTTGGAAGAAGGCCGGCAGGTATTGTTGATCCGCGACTCGCGCTCCACCGAACACCGGCCGCCCAACGTTGACGACAATCTGTTCGACGATTGGCGTCTGCCGTTGAGCGCTGAGTTGAAGAAGCGCATGAAGACGGATGTCGCTCGACTGCTGCCACCGTACGCCCAGCCCAGCGCCGCGCAGTGGAAAATGATCTTCAGCGACACGCCCTCGACCTCGGTGATTGCCGGCGCGGGGGCGGGCAAATCGACCACGTTGGTGTTGCGTATTTTGCTGCTGACCCATTATCTGGGGTTCGAGCTGAGTTCGATGACGGTGGTGACCTTTACCCGTGAATCGCGCAAAGACTTCATCAACAAACTGATCGAGCTGTTTGCACTCTGGGGCCGGGCGCTCAGTTTCAAGGAGGCGCGTGATCTGGTACGCACCTTCCATTCGCGAATCCTGCCAATGGTTCGCAGCCTGCCGGGCTTCGAGCGGCTGCAAGCCTTCGAAAACCTCAGTCACCGTGCGCAAAGCGGCGATGAGGAGGTCGACAGCAATCCTTTCGACTTGCGCATCAACGACGCCCAGCGCCAGCAACTCAACGCTTGCTATCACAGCCTGCACACGCGCAATGAGCGCTTTCGCGAATTGATCAAGCCATTGTCCCGTCACGCGCTGCAACTCAAGGAGCTGGAGCGCGATCATCCTGACGTGCAAAAGCGCATGGCCGTGACCGAACTGGCCGCCAAACGTGACGAAGAGCTCTGCGACGCTATCGAAGATCTGTGGTTTCGCGCGGGTGCCTGGCCAATCAAAGGCATCGAGCCGAAGCGCCAGACGTTTGATATCAACGGCTCAACATTTCATTGTCATGGCTATATTCCTAGCCTGGACGCTTGGGTGGTGCTGGGGTTCGATCCCCGGGAAAACCCGCAGGTCAGCCGCCCCAATGCCAAATTGAGCGTGCGCGCGGAATGGGCGGTCAAGCGCACCCTGTTTCAAGCTTTCTGTCGTAAGCCATTGATATGGCTGGATAGTTACGAGTCATCAAAGCGTGTATTGGCGTCTCTTGGAGGCGATGCGAGTGCTGGGCCGGGCTTCGATTACAAGGTCAAGGGCGAACTCAGCTCTGCGCCGTTACTGGACTGTTTTGTCGCTGCGGCGGGGTTTATCGAGAACCTCAGCCTGGATGTACCCACTGCCGTGGGCCAGATGAGTTTCGCCAAGGACGACCCGGACCGGTTTTTCTTCGAGGCCTTGAGCCTGTACTGGCGAGCGCTGGAAGATCATCTGCTCGATCAGAAACCCCCGGTGATGACCTACAACCGGATGTTTGCCTTGTTCAGCGAACATTCACCGGAAAACCTGAAGCTGCTGAGTGATGAGCTGCTCAGGCCGATGTCGCACTTGATGATCGACGAATTTCAGGACGTATCACCGCAGATCGTTTCCTGGATTCGTGCGAGCCTCACGGAAATCCGCAGTCGCGGCCCGGCCATGCACGTGGGGCGCGGCGCACAACGTTCGTCCTTGCTCTGTGTCGGCGATGACTGGCAATCGATTTATGGCTGGCGGGGCAGTTCGCCGACGTATTTCATGGAATTCAACAAGGAATTCCCTTCGCCGAGCACGACCAAGGTGATGCTGAGCGACAACTACCGCAGCCATCAGCACATTATCGATGCGGCCGAACACATCGTTCGTGCGGCGCCGGCGATCGCAGGCAAGAAGGCCAAGGCCAGTGGCGAACCGAAGGCGTTGTTGCCGGTTAACGTTCTCGATCGCGACGATCAAGGCATGGCCAAGCGCCTGATGGAGCACTACAGAAAGGGCGATTCAATCTTGATGCTTTATCGAAAAAGCAGTGATAAGTCATTGATAGAAGAACATATTCAGTCTGTAGTTAATGTAGATTCTAGCTTGCCGTACGAAGCACGACGGCTCAAACAACTGACTTATCACAGCGCCAAGGGACTTCAGGCTGACGCCGTGTTCCTGCTGGGTGATTGTCAGCACCTGACCAGTTCTCCGTACAAGAACCAGGTCTATCGCATGGCCCGTCTGGGCAAGGCTGGCGACAGCGAAGCGTACGACAGCGCACAGAAAGACGAGATCCTGCGGCTGGCTTACGTCGGCATCACTCGGGCGGTGAGTCATTGTTATTGGTATGTCGATGGGCAAGACAACCAGGCGGCCAACCTGCCTAAAGCTTCCGATCGGATCGGCAAGGGCAAGGCGTTCTTTGCCGATCACCGACAGGGCAAGACATCGGCGTGAACCGTAAAGAATCTTCGCACACAAAAAAGCCCACTTAACGTGGGCTTGTTGTTGAAAGTTCAGCCTTCAGGCATAGCTCCTGAGGGCGGCTGGCGGAATGAAAGCCTCAAGCTCGTCTTCCACCGCTTCGATTATTCGTTCTACATCCGCAGCATTCATTACTGTCGCGCAAGGAATGCCGGCGATGGCGATCATGGTCTCGCCACTGGCACGGTCAAATAGACGGGCAATCATGCTGCCCGGCGCATCCATGCTCGCCTCGAAACCCATGGGATGAAAATGCCAGCGCATCAGCTGGCAGGCGTTTGGAAAGGTGACTTTACTGAACCCTTTATTCATATGCAGCCCGCCTCATTCATCGAGCGCTTCCTTTAGCTCATGTTAGGAGGGAAGAGCCTTCAATGGCTCAACCGGTGACTGCCTTTAAAAGTAGCAGCCAAATGTGAAAACAATGTGGATTTTTCAGGCCGTTTAGCGATTGGTTCAGTTTTTTTGATGCAGGTCATGGGAACGGTCGGTATTCGGCAGTTGGCAACCACTGGTTGGTCATTGAAGCCGAGACGGAATTTCGGCAAGCTCGGCATTTTCTCGCCGAGTCCTTTATGCACGCCGATGATGATGGCCCGCTGCAAACCCAGGCCACGGGCGACACGGTGATGCGTTATCACTTGCGCTGGAAACACCGGGACCTGGACGGGGTGATGGCGCTCTATCACCCAGAGATTCAGTACAGCGATTTTTTCCAGAACCGTGTGATGGGGCTGTCCGAATTACGTGAATACGTGCGCAGCAGCATGCCCCGCGATCCCGATGAAGCCCTGGAGCACTCGGACCGTATTCGTCTGGACGGCAACACGGCGTTCATTCAGTACCGCATCACCCTTCGCGGCGGTGAAGGCCTGGTGTCGTTCCGGGCCAGCGAGGCGATTACCGTGCGTGACGGACTGATCTGGCGGGTCAACGAATATGCCTCGCTGGTGCATGAACAGCCCTCCAGCAAGGTCACCAGCAGCCAACGTCCGGCGGTCAGTCGACTCGGGCTGTCTGCACGCCAGCTGAGCTTCATGGCTGAAGACTTGCTGCAGTATTTTCAGCGCCAACAACCTTACCTCGATCCCGAACTCGACCTGCAACGGGTGGCGAAGGAGTGCGGGTACAGCCGCAATCAGATTTCCTATCTGCTGAATCAGGTGCTTGGCCAGAGCTTCTATCGATACGTCAACCAGGCGCGGCTGCAGCATTTGCTCGCGGCACTGGATAACGCCACGCCGCCACTGCGTATCGACGAACTGGCGTTTGCCGCCGGGTTCAATTCGCTGTCGGCGTTCTATAGCTGCTTCCGCCAGCACACCGGTCAGTCGCCCAAGGCCTACGTAAAACAAATTTCTTTGCGTGCACGCGCGCAAGACAGCCTCTAAGTCCACGCACTAGGATCGACGCCATCGAAGTTTGAGTGGCGGAGTCTTGCATGTCGGCGTGGCGCACTATCAGTTTGTGGATGGATCAACTCGACGAGCCATTATTGGCGCGTCCGGCATTGGAACAGGATCTGGACGTCGACGTCGCCATCATTGGCGCGGGGTATACCGGGCTCTGGACCGCGTACTACCTCAAGCGCCTGGCGCCTGACCTGAATATCGCCATCGTTGAAGCGCAAACCGCCGGTTTTGGCGCCTCGGGGCGTAACGGTGGCTGGCTGATGGGCAATGTGCTGGGCGAAGACCGCCTGCTCGCCGACTTGCCACCCGAACAGCGCCGGGCTTCGTTCGATTTGCTGCACGGCATTCCGGATGAAGTCGGGATTGTCCTTGAACGTGAAGACATCGACTGTGATTACCGCAAAGGCGGGGCGCTGTATTGCGCTGCACGCTATCCGGAACAGGAAGCCAGCCTTCGGCATTTTCTCGACACGCTCTACAGCCAGGGTTTGACCGAAAGCGATTACCGCTGGCTCAGCCCCGAGCAGTTGGCGCAACAGATCAGAGTCGCCAAACCTTATGGCGGTATCTATGCACCGCACGTCGCGACCATTCACCCGGCAAAGTTGGTGCGAGGTCTGGCTCGGACGGTGGAGAAAATGGGCGTCAGGATCTACGAGAACAGCCCGGTCATCCAGTGGCAATCGGGTGGCCTGCGTACGGCGAAAGCCTCGGTTCGCAGCCGTTGGATCGTGCCGGCGGTCGAAGGTTACTCGGTCACCTTGCCACCCTTGGGGCGCTATCAGCTGCCGGTGCAAAGCTTGATCGTGGCCACCGAGCCGTTATCCGCTGCCACGTGGGATGAAATCGGCCTGAGTCGCGGCCAGGCCTTCAGCGAAAACAGTCGCCAGGTCACTTACGGCCAGCGCACGGCTGACAACCGGTTGGTGTTCGGCGCGCGGGGCGGTTATCAGTTCGCTGCCAAGTTACGCCATGACTTCGACTTGACCACCAGCGAAGTGGAGCTGCGACGTTATCTGTTTGGCGAACTCTTCCCGCAGCTCAAGAACGTGCGGATTACCCATGCCTGGGGCGGCAATCTGGGGATGTCCCGGCGTTTCAAGCCGCACGTGCTGTGCGATCAGGCCAGTGGCATCGCCTTGTCGGGTGGCTATGGCGGGGAGGGCGTCGGTGCCAGCAACCTGGGCGGCCGGACTCTGGCCGACCTGATTCTGCAGCGCGACACCGAGCTGGTTCGCCAGCCGTGGGTCATCCATGGCGGGCTCGACGCGCTCAGGGCCTGGGAGCCGGAGCCGTGCCGTTGGCTCGGCTACAACGCAATCATCCGCAGCTTCGTCCACGAAGACCAGACCCTGGCCAACCCGGCCTCCGCACCCTGGCGTCGCAAACTGGCCAGCGGCATTGCCGGCTTCATGGAAGGCTTCATGCATTAAACAGCGCGCTCTTCATCTATAGGCTCAATCGACAGGTACTCCCATGAGCATCACGCAATTCAAGAACACCGCAACCCTGAAGCTGGAAGAGTCGAATCCGGTCGCTGTGCCGCTGGGTATGCCCGTGGCGTTGGCCTCGACCACCAGCGTTGAACGCGACGATGGCGTCGAAACCGGCGTCTGGGAATGCACGCCCGGCCGCTGGCGGCGGCAGATCGTCGCCCAGGAGTTCTGTCACTTCATCCAGGGGCGCTGCACGTTTACTCCGGATGACGGTGAAACCCTGCACATAGAAGCCGGCGATGCACTGATGTTGCCAGCCAACAGCCTCGGCATCTGGGATATCCAGGAAACCGTGCGCAAGACCTACGTTTTGATTTTTTGATCCTCTGATTGCCTGCCAACAACAATAAACCCATCAGGAATCGACTCATGATCCGAAAGACACTGACTCTGGCTCCACTTGCGCTCTTCGCGACCCTCGGTCACGCGGCCGAAATCGTCAAGATCTACAACTGGTCGGAATACATCGCCCCGGACACGACTAAAAACTTCCAGAAAGAAACCGGCATCGCGTTCAGTTACGACGTCTTCGACAGCAATGAAACCCTCGACGGCAAATTGATGACCGGCAAATCCGGTTACGACGTGGTGTTTCCGTCCAACCACTTCATGGCTCGGCAGATTCAAGGCGTGGCGTTGAAGAAACTCGACAAGAGCCAACTGCCGAACTGGAAAAACCTCAACCCGGCGTTGCTCAAGGCGTTGCAAACCAACGATCCGGGCAACGAACACGGCTTCCCGTACCTCTGGGGCAGCACCGGCATCGGTTACAACATCGCCAAGGTCAAGGCGGTGTTGGGTGATGACGCGCCAGTGGACTCCTGGGACCTGATTTTCAAACCCGAGAACATGCAAAAGCTGCAGAAGTGCGGCGTGGCCATCCTCGACAACGGCCCCGAACTGTTGCCGGCGGCCCTGAACTACCTGGGCCTGCCGCATCACAGCAAGAACCCGGAAGACTACAAAAAGGCTGAAGCGCTGCTGATGAAAGTCCGCCCGTATGTCAGCTATTTCCACTCGTCCAAGTACACCAGCGACCTGGCCAACGGCGACATCTGCGTGGCTGTCGGCTTCTCCGGTGACATTCTGCAAGCCGAAAATCGCGCGAAAGAAGCCAAGAACGGCATCGACATCGGCTATTCGATTCCCAAGGAAGGCGCCGCGATCTGGTTCGACATGGTCGCCATGCCGGTAGACGCCCCGGACGAAAAGGCCGGCTATGCCTTCATGAACTATCTGCTGCGCCCGGACGTCATGGCCAGCATCAGCAACTACGTGCACTACGCCAATGGCAACGAACAGGCCGACAGCCTGATCGACCCGGCGATCAAGAATGACACCAAGGTCTACCCGAGCCCGGACATGATGGGGAAATTGTTTGCGCTGGAGGCGATGCCGCTGAACATCGACCGGGTCCGTACGCGGGTGTGGAACAAGATTCGTACCGGGAGCTGAGGGTAATGCCAATCAGTTAAGCAGTTTCAGCTGCGACGCACTTCCGTGTAGCAGCTGCCGAAGGCTGCGTTCGGCTGCGCAGCAGTCGTGAATCCAGCTATCGCGGTCCGCCTGACGCACCGCAGTTGCTGATTTTACGACTGCTGCGCAGCCGAACGCAGGCTTCGCCAGCTGCTACGGATCGCGTTTTGGCTTAACTGATCGGCATTAGGGAGTTGAGGCTTCGTATTTTGTAGTCATTGCGGCCAGTCGGGCTGGCTGGTAACGCTGTAGATTCCAGGTCTCCTTTCGATGGATCAGGAGGCAATGGAATGCCTGTTTGTACAAATGCGGGTCAGCTACGCGTTGGTCGCTTTTCTGAGTCAGGGCGCATTTATTTGCTAACGGTTGTCGTTGATCAGCGACAGCCGTTTTTTGCTGATTGGCAATTGGGTAGGTTGGTCGTACGAGAGTTGCGTCAAGCGCAGGAGGAGGGCTGGGGCGACTTTCTGACGTGGGTTGTGATGCCGGATCACATGCACTGTTTGGTGCAACTGCACGAGAGAACGTTGGCGGAGCTGATGTGCCGAATCAAATCCCGGAGTAGCTTGGCGGTCAATCAGGCGTTAGGGCGGCGAGGGCGGCTGTGGCAGAAGGGCTATCACGATCGTGCGGTTCGGCGGGAGGAGGATGTGAAGGCGCTTGCCCGGTATGTCGTGGCTAATCCGATCCGAGCGGGACTGGTGACGCGGGTTCATGACTACCCACTTTGGGATGCATGTTGGTTGTGATTGTTTGGCGGCTGCTTCGCAGCCGAACGCAGCCTTCGGCAGCTGCTACAGGTTTCGCATACACAGCAATCCTTGTAATTGAATGGACTCGCCCACGCCGAGGCGTCAATGCGCCACGGTGGCAGTCTAAACAGCCAACGACAGCGAGGGCGAGTCCATGAAAAAGCATACTTCGATTGATCAATCCTTGTCTTCTGCCG
>NZ_FYDJ01000033.1 GCF_900187425.1 Pseudomonas sp. Irchel s3h14 | reverse complement strand
CGTCCGGCCCCTCGCCTGGGCTCGGCGTTCCTTCGTTCCGGCATTCATCTGGGGGCATCGCCTCCGGTCGGCTTCGCTTCGACCTCCTCTCGATGTGTTCGACTGCGTCGAACGGCGCTGCGCGCCTCCCCCCAGATGAACGCCTCCACTCAGCCTCCCGATGGGGCGGGTGGATCAAGATCAAGAGCTGCAGGCGAGCTAACGCTCGGCCTGTTGAGTGGTGAAGGGCGGGTGTGCGCTGCTCTGCTTTTGCTTTTGTAGGAGCATGGCTTGCCCGCGATGGCGGCCTGACAGCCGACCAATCTCTTCCTGCCAAACATCCAATCCCTGTGGGAGCGAGCTTGCTCCGGGCGGCGTTCCGACGATGGCGGCCGCACAGGCAACGGATGCATCCGTTTAAACAGCGGGGAAAAAAACCAGACCTTTCCCACGAGGTTTTGATCGTTCCCACGCTCCGCGTGGGAATGCAGCCAGGGACGCTCCGCGTTCCGCTTTTACATGTTTTAAGACATGCGAAAACGCCAGACCTTTCCCACGCAGTTTTCAGGTTGCCCGTCGGAAGCGGAGTCAATAGCCTCTGACTGTCGCTGAAAACTCAGCGATCGGGTGTGAGAACCCGGCAACTTATGGTCATACAGAACTCGTACACGCATAATTGCCGCCAGCTTATCCTGTCGTAAATGCGTTATGGCGGCTGTGTGCGGGCAGACTTTGTTCCTTTGGTCTGGCCCGGGTGTCCATAACCGGTTTCTCACCCCGCACATAGCTGCCACCTCTTCTCCGCGTGAGAACGGTAAGTAGTGGCCCTCAACGAGTGAGGAATTTTTCTATGGATAAATTAATCCCCGACCCACCCTTCAACACCACCAAACCCTACAGTCCCAACACTATGTTCATGATCGCCCCCGACATGGATACCGAATCCCTCCTGGCCCACGCCTGTGAGTCATTGGCCTCGGCAAGTGTCCTGGCCAGCGACTTCGCCACCTACCTGACCGGCTCCCGGCGCAGTACGGCGTTGGCCATTGCGCAGATCGTCATGCTGGCGGACTTAGCCGTTAATCGGGCGTTGGATATCGTCGATCCGCAGGAATAGGCGTTCAGTCAGTTTTACCGCGTCATCGTTCTTCGTCGGAACGCCGCCCGGAGCAGGCTCGCTCCCACAAGTACAGTGGTGGAGCCTGCTCGCGAAGGTGGTCCAACTGCCGCCGCAAGACTTTTCCTTGCCCATAAAAAAACCCGGCAAAAGCCGGGTTTTTTTGACTGGCGTCGATCTTAAGCGGTGAAGGTTTTGCCTTCGAACTGCTCAGCCACGAATTTCCAGTTGACCAGGTTCCAGAACGCTTCGACGTATTTTGGACGAAGGTTGCGGTAGTCGATGTAGTAAGCGTGTTCCCAGACGTCGCAGGTCAGCAGCGGGGTGTCGCCGTTGGTCAGCGGGTTGCCGGCGCCGATGGTGCTGGCCAGGGCCAGGGAACCGTCAGCCTTTTTCACCAGCCAGCCCCAACCGGAACCGAAGGTGCCGATGGAAGTCTTGCTGAATTCTTCCTTGAACTTGTCGAACGAACCGAAGGCTGCGTTGATCGCGTCAGCCAGTGCGCCGGTTGGTTGACCGCCGGCGTTTGGCGCCAGGCAGTTCCAGTAGAAAGTGTGGTTCCAGACCTGAGCGGCGTTGTTGAAGATACCGCCCGAGGAAGATTTGACGATTTCTTCCAGAGTCTTGCCTTCGAACTCGGTGCCTGGCACCAGGTTGTTCAGGTTCACGACGTAGGTGTTGTGGTGCTTGTCGTGGTGGTATTCCAGAGTTTCCTTGGAAATGTGCGGCTGCAGGGCATCGTGTGCGTAAGGCAGCGGCGGCAATTCGAAAGCCATGATGATTCTCCTAATCAGGTCAGTTGCGGTGAGCGCAAGGCCGATCACGGGCGGCCAGACAAGCGCCGGGGAGTTTGTACTCTTTGCGGCGCATCGGACCGGATCATAGCACCGGGGGTGCGGCATAACCACGCAACAACTGTGTGGAATAGAGGTTCCAGAGCCATTTGGAATAATCAGGAGGCGAGGATTAATTGAAAGGCCACTGTGAACATCATCACCGCCACCAACAGATCAAGGATTCGCCAGGTACTTGGCCGAGCCAACCATGGCGCCAACCACGCCGCGCCGAGCGCCAGGGTGAAAAACCACAGCAACGACGCACTGGCCGCGCCCACGACATAAGCGCCGGGCTCGGTTTGTTGGGCACCGAGGGAGCCAATCAGCAGCACGGTATCCAGATAAACGTGCGGGTTAAGCAGCGTTACGGCCAAAGCGCTGAGCATCACTGCGCGCAGCGAGCGCACCGTTTGGTTTTCGCCTTGTTGCAGGCTCTGTTTCGAGCAGGCCCGACGCAACGCCAGGCTGCCATACCAAATCAGAAACGCCGCGCCACCCCAACGGGCGACTGCCAGCAATGTCGGGTTCTGCGCCAGCACCGTCGCCAGGCCGAATACTCCGGCAGCCACCAGCAAGGCATCGCAGGTCACACACAGTGCCGCCACGGGCAGGTGATGTTCGCGCCGTAGGCTCTGAGCCAACACGAACGCGTTCTGAGTACCGATCGCCATGATCAGCCCCGCGGCTACCAACAGGCCGTTCACATAGCTTTGCCACATAAGATGTTTACTCCGCGTTGGCCGCCAGATCCCGCAGCACGTGCAGGGCGCGTTCGGCATCGGCCTGGCCGACGAATAAATGGTCGTGGTAATAGCCAGCGATCACGTTGCAGCTGATGCCGGCCTGGCCTAATGCCGTGGCGAACGCGGCGGTCAGGCCGACGGCTTCGAGGGCCGAGTGCACGTTCAAAGTGATCCAGGCCGCGACGTAATCGAAACTGAAACCGGCCTTCTCAGCGTGGGAACGTTCCAGAATCACCGTCAGACCTTCCTGCTCGCGGAAGCTGCCGACAATCTCCAGGCCTGCCGGCAGCTTGCCGTCGCGCAGGGTGCAGAACACGTATTCTCCGACGTTGAGTTGCGGGCTCATGCTGCGCAGCAGCGTTGCCAATGAAGTTTCGCCAGCCATGTCGATGATCCTTGTTGAAGAGTTCTTGCTGGCCATTCTCCAGTGCCAGGCTGTATAAGAAAAACCAATCATGCTGATCGCTCATTAGGAAAACTGATGTTCGACTATAAATTGCTTTCTGCCTTGGCCGCGGTGGTTGAGCAGGCCGGGTTCGAACGTGCTGCTCAGGTGCTCGGTTTGTCGCAATCGGCGATCTCCCAGCGCATCAAATTGCTCGAGGCACGTGTCGGCCAACCGGTGCTGGTGCGGGTGACGCCGCCGGCCCCGACCGAAATCGGCCGACGACTGCTCAACCATGTGCAGCAGGTGCGTTTACTTGAACGGGACTTGCAAACATTGGTGCCGGCACTCGATGAAGAAGGTCTGCCGGAACGTCTGCGCATCGCTTTGAATGCCGACAGCCTCGCCACGTGGTGGGCGGTGGCGGTCGGGGATTTTTGTGCGCAGCAGCATCTGCTGCTCGATCTGGTGGTCGAAGACCAGACCGTCGGCCTCAAACGCATGCGCGCCGGAGAAGTCGCAGCGTGCGTCTGCGCCAGCGAGCGCCCGGTGGCCGGCGCGCGCAGCGTTTTGCTGGGGGCCATGCGCTACCGTGCGCTGGCCAGCCCGGCCTTTATCGCCCGACATTTTCCTGAAGGTGTACGCGCCGATCTATTGTCGAAAACGCCCGCGCTGGTGTTTGGCCCGGACGATTTCCTACAGCATCGCTACCTCGCGTCCCTCGGCGTCGATGGCGGATTCGAACACCATCTATGCCCCTCGTCCGAAGGCTTCATCCGCCTCACGGAAGCAGGACTCGGTTGGGGGCTGGTGCCTGAACTGCAGGTGCGCGAGCAACTGGAGCGCGGTGTATTGGTAGAGCTTTTGCCTGATAAGCCGATCGATGTGCCGCTGTACTGGCATCATTGGCGCAATGGCGGTCAGTTGCTGGGGTTACTCACCGATCAGTTGGTGCGTTCGTCGAAGCAATGGCTGGTGCCGTTGGACTGACGGGCAGCGTCAAGACCTGACGAAATACGCAAAACGAAATATTCGGAGCAATTCATGAAAATTCTGGTTACCGGCGCAAGCGGCTTCATCGGCGGGCGCTTTGCGCGTTTTGCCCTGGAGCAAGGCCTGGACGTGCGGGTCAACGGTCGCCGGGCCGAAAGTGTGGAGCATCTGGTGCGCCGTGGCGCCGAGTTCATCCAGGGGGACTTGAGCGACCCGGAACTGGCACGCGATCTGTGCTCCGACGTCGAAGCCGTGGTGCATTGCGCCGGTGCGGTCGGTTTGTGGGGGCGTTATCAGGACTTCCATCAAGGCAATGTCCAGGTCACTGAAAACGTGGTCGAGGCCTGCCTGAAACAGCGGGTTCGGCGACTGGTTCACTTGTCGTCGCCGTCGATCTACTTTGATGGCCGCGATCACCTGGGGCTGACCGAAGAACAGGTGCCCAAGCGCTTCAAGCATCCCTACGCCGCGACCAAATACCTGGCCGAGCAAAAAGTTTTCGGCGCTCAGGAGTTCGGCCTCGAAACCCTGGCCCTGCGCCCGCGTTTCGTGACGGGGGCTGGCGACATGAGCATCTTTCCGCGGCTGCTGAAAATGCAGCGCAAGGGACGGCTCGCGATCATCGGCAACGGCCTGAACAAGGTTGATTTCACCAGCGTGCAAAACCTCAATGAGGCGTTGCTCAGCAGTTTGCTGGCCAGTGGTTCGGCGTTGGGCAAGGCCTACAACATCAGCAACGGGGCGCCGGTGCCGTTGTGGGACGTGGTCAATTACGTGATGCGCAAGATGGATGTCCCACAGGTCACGCGCTACCGTTCCTACGGCTTGGCCTACACCGTAGCGGCGCTCAACGAGGGGGTGTGCAAGTTGTGGCCGGGTCGTCCCGAGCCGACCCTGTCGCGCTTGGGCATGCAGGTGATGAACAAAAATTTCACTCTCGACATCAGCCGCGCCCGGCATTATCTGGACTACGATCCGAAAGTCAGTCTCTGGACCGCCCTCGATGAATTCTGCGGCTGGTGGAAGGCCCAGGACATCCGCTGACGCGCGGGTTAGCGCCGCCACACTGAACCGAGTTCGGGGTTGAGGGTCAATCGATGCGGCCGTGGGGGTTATACTGCGGCGCATCAAGCCATCACCGCGTTCCACAAAGGTTGACTCAATGTCCATGCGTAACGATGCCAACGACGACTTCGACGATGTACCAAGCCTGCGTGCCGACAGCCTCGACGACGATGATTTTCCGACCACGGCTCGTAACTCCGTGCATTCGCGGACCGCGCCAGTCGTCAAAGTCAAAAGCCCGAGCACCGGACCGCTGTGGGCGCTGG
The DNA here is from genome assembly GCF_900187425.1 of Pseudomonas sp. Irchel s3h14. Lineage (GTDB taxonomy): Bacteria > Pseudomonadota > Gammaproteobacteria > Pseudomonadales > Pseudomonadaceae > Aquipseudomonas. The sequence continues at coordinate 40,606 of NZ_FYDJ01000033.1, read as the reverse complement.
TTGGCGCCTTGTTCTTTGCTTTTGCAGGCCTTGCCTGGTGGAGCTTTCAGCAGCTCTCGCTGATGGAGCAGCAATTGGTGGCGACCCAGGAAAGTTTCGCGCGTATCAGTGAGGATGCGGCGGGACGCTTGCAGGACATTTCCGGCAAGGTTGTCGCCAGTCAGACCAACGTCAGCAGCGACAGCGAAGCCTTGAAGCTGCAAATCAAACAGCTGGAAAGCAAACTCCAGGATCAAAGCAAACAACAGCAAGGCGTTGTCGGCCAGACCACCGATCTGGACAAACGCCTGGCACTGATGAGCGCACAAACCACCGATCTGGATAAGCGCTTGGCGCAGATAACCGAGCAAGGCACCGAACAACAGACCGCCACCATTCAATTGCAGGCTCAGGTCAAAGTCTTGAACAGCGATGTAGCCGTGCTGAAAAGCAATCTGGCGGACACAGACAAATTCGATGCGCAACTCAAGAGCCTTGGCTCCGACATCGTTGCACTGAGGAAACAAGGCAACCCGAGCGCCGCCATCGAGCGTCTGGAGCAGGAAGTCATCATCCTGAAAAGCCAACAGGACAATCGCCCGGCCGCGACACCAGGCGGGACCAATACCGCCGAATTCGACGCCTTCCGTAGCCAGGTCACCCGCAACATCAACACCCTTCAGGCGCAGATTCAGAATCTGCAACAGCAGCTGCGCGCCAGGCCTTGAGCCATGAATCATTCCCGGATTCCCCGGGAATGATCTCCTTACACACTGCCATTCGCTGAATATCCATACATACCCCATTGCCGTCTACGCTCTTGAAACACCAACAAGAACGAGGGATGCGCAATGGGGTTTTTGCATAGGTTGGCCTTGCTGGGCGTGATGATTTTGCTGTGCCTGGGCCAGGTTCAAGCTGCCGGCACGGAAAAGGACGACAGCCAGGCTGCCAAAGCCTTGCTGGAAAAAGCCCTGGCGTACTACCACGACAATGGCGACAAGGCCTTTGCTGCTTTCAGCCGTCAGGGGGAGTTTGTCGACAAGGATCGTTACGTGTTTGTGGTCGACACCAAGGGCGTGATGCTCGCCAGCGGCGGACCGTCTTCGGCGTTGATTGGCCGTGATGTGTCCGATGTGCTCGGGCCGGATTTGCAGAAAGCCTTCAAAGACGCCTTGAAAGTGCCGGAGGGCAATGGCATTCAGCAGGCCGAATACCGCTGGCAGAACTGGTCCGACGGCAAGGTCGAACGCAAGCATGTGTTCTACCAGCGCATCGGTCAGCGGATCCTGGCGGTGGGGTACTACTTGCCACGGGCTTCAGCGGAACAGGCGATGGCCTTGCTGAACAAAGCAGCGGCCGATCTGGCCAAGGACGAGCAGGGCACGCTCACGGCCATCAACTCCCTCAAGGGCGGTTACTTGCAGGATGACCTGTACGTCTTCGTCGTCGACCTGGATAACCAGCGATACGTCGCCCACGGCACCAACCTGCGGTTGATCGATACCGATTTCAGCAAGATCAAGGACCCGGAAGGCAAACCGGTTGGCGAGCCGATCCTGGCGCTGATGGCCAAACAGGACTACGGCGAATACGAGTATCGCTGGAAAAACCCGGTGACCGGCAAGGTCGAGGACAAGCATGCCTACCTGAAAAAGGTCGGGCATTTTCTGGTGGCTGTCGGGTATTACAGCCCTTGAGCAATGATCGTTCCCACGCTCTGCGTGGGAATGCAGCCCGGGACGCTCCGCGTCCCAAGAGCGGACGCAGAGCGTCCATTGAGGCATTCCCACGCAGAGCGTGGGAACGATCAGGCGGAGGGGTTATCGGACTTTATCCTCACGCCCACGCAACACCATATTCGGCATGGCAATCGCCGCCGCCAGCCCCAGCAGCGACACCGCCGCGCTGACCATCAGCAAATGTTGAAAGGTCAGCAGCAGTTCGGCGCGCAAGGCGTTCTGCGCATCCCCCGGCGCGGCGTTCAAACCATCGAGCAAGACATTTCCCGAACTGCCCTCGGCAATCATCGAAGAGCCGGCCAGGTGGACAAAACTTGAGTCCTGCAACAATGCCAACAGCAGTGCCGACATCAACGCCACACCCACCGCACCGCCCAATGAGCGGAACAGATTGGTGGTGCTGGTGGCGACACCGATGTCCCGCTGTTGCACCGAGTTCTGCGTTCCGACCAGGGACGTCGGGAACTGCATGCCGCTAGCGATCCCGCTGAGCAACATAAACAAACTACTGAGTACAAAGGCCTGGGGAGGACTGAACGCCATACCGAGAATAGAGATCGGCATAAGCAGGGCGCCGGTCAGAATCATCGGTTTGTAGCGCCCGGTCACTGAGGTTCGGCGGCCGGCGAAATACGCCCCGATCGGCAAACCCATCGCCAGCGGCAACAGGTGCAACGCGGCGCTGTCGGCCCCGGCGCCGGTAACGCTCTGGAAGCGCAGCGGCATCAACACAATCAGCGAGATCGCCTGGAAACTGGTAAAGAAAATCGTGCACCAGCACAGGATCGCATTGCGATTTGCGAACAAATGCATCGGCAGCAGCGGCTCTTGCGCCCGGCGTTCATGCCAGACGAACAGCGCCAGTACCAACACCGCACAACCGAGCAGGCCCAGCACTTGCGCACTGCGCCACGAATGGCCCTGGCCGACCTGGGTGATGCCTAGCAGCAAGGCGGTCAAGCCGATGATCATCAGCAACGTGCCGAGGTAATCGATGATCGGTTTACGTTGTGGCACTGGCAAACCCACCAGCGTTCGATTGGCCACCAGCCAGGCACCGAGGCCCAACGGAAGATTGATCAAGAACACCCAGCGCCATGACAGGTACTCGGTCATGTAACCGCCGAGTACCGGGCCGGCCACGCTGGCCACGGCGTACATGCTGCTGAAATAGCCTTGATAACGGCCGCGTTCCCGGGGCGGCACGATGTCGCCGATGATCGCCTGGCTGACCGAAATCATCCCGCCAGCACCGATGCCTTGAAGAATTCGCGCCAGCACCAGTTGCTCCATGCTCTGGGCCATGCCGCAAAAAAACGAAGCGACCGTGAACAACCCCATGCCAAACAGCATCAACTTGCGGCGACCGTACAGATCGCCCAGTTTGCCGTAGATCGGCACGGCCACCGTCATCGCCACCATGTAGCCGGAAATCACCCAGGCCAGCAGACTGACGTCCTTGAATTGTGCGGAAATAGCCGGCATCGAAACGGCGACAATGGTCTGGTCCAGCGCGCCCAGAAAAATCGCCAGCATCAGGGCGATCAACACGCTGCGAATGGCCGGTTTGGGCGTTTCAGGCTGGTTGAGATTGGTCACGGGTTAGAACCTGCGGACAGTGATTGACCCGCAAGGAGCAAGGCGAGCGGGGATGCTCGCCAGTGTAAGTCGATAGCAGGCTATTCGATAGCCTCGTATGGAAGGCCGACGTAATTTTCTGCAATGGTTTTTCGACCGGCCTCGGAGTCGACGAAGTACCCCAGTTCCGACTCGGCAATCCGCTGGCTGAAGGCGTCTTTATCGTCGAAGCGGTGCAGCATCGAGGTCATCCACCAGGAAAACCGTTCGGCTTTCCACACCCGTCGCAGGCAGACCTCGGAGTATTTCTCCAACAAATCCACACGGCCTTCTCGGTAAACCTTCAGCAGAATGTTGAACAGCGTACTGACGTCGCTGGCCGCCAGGTTCAGGCCCTTGGCGCCGGTAGGCGGGACGATGTGCGCGGCGTCGCCGACCAAAAACATCCGTCCGTACTGCATCGGTTCGACGACAAAACTGCGTAACGGCGCGATGCTTTTTTCGATGGAAGGCCCGGTGACCAACGACGCTGCCAACGCGCCAGGCAGACGGGATTTGAGTTCATCCCAGAAGCGCTGATCAGACCAGTTCTCGACGTGCTCGTCGGCCGGTACCTGGAGATAGTAGCGAGTGCGGGTGGCCGAACGCATGCTGCACAGGGCAAAACCGCGCTCATGCCGGGCGTAGACCAGTTCTTCGTGAACGGGCGGCGTGTCAGCGAGGATGCCAAGCCAACCAAACGGGTAGACCCGCTCAAACACCTTCAGGCACTCGGCAGGAATCGACTGCCGGGCAACGCCATGGAAACCGTCGCACCCGGCGATGTAGTCGCAATCGAGTCGATACAGCTCGCCGTCCTTCTCAAAAGTCACGAACGGCTCTTCGGTTTTCATCCCGTGAGGAACGACGTTGCCTGCCTCGTAAATCGTCTTTGCACCGGCCTCCCGACGAGCGGCCATCAGGTCGCGGGTGACCTCGGTCTGGCCGTAGATCATCACCGTTTTGCCACCGGTCAGGGCTTGCAGATCGATGTGTACGCGGCGTGCGTCGAGGGCCAGTTCGAAGCCTCCATGGACCAGCCCTTCGGCGTCCATCCGCTGTCCCACCCCAGCCTGGCGCAACAGCTCTACCATGCCTTGTTCGAGGACGCCGGCACGGATTCGTCCGAGCACATAGTCCGGGGTCTGGCGTTCGAGAATGAGGGTGTCGATGCCGGCGTTGTGCAGCAATTGGCCGAGCAATAAACCGGACGGACCGGCGCCGATGATGGCGATTTGGGTTCTGAGCGTTTTCATTGTTTTTATGACTCGCAAGCTTCACGCGACCAAGGCCGGTGAGTAATTTTTATGGATCGAGTGCTTGCATTTTTCTCTCGCGAGTCTGTCAATTGAAGGGGAAAACTGAGCCGATACCTGTACATTCTGCCAATCGGTGCGATTATCGCCCGCTTACCCCCGAGGCCTGGATTGAAGTGATGAACAAGCCTGACCTACCTTCGATTCCAGTGTTCAAGCTCTACGGTGAAAGCCTGGATTGGCCGACCCCGGACTTGCTGCACTGTGAAACCATTTCCAAACGCAGCCGCGAACACCAATGGGAAATCAAACCCCACCGCCACGCCGATTTGTGCCAGTTGCTCTTCGTATTCAAAGGTCAGGCAGAGCTTGAAATCGAAGGCAAACGTACGCAGCTGACCGAGCCGGCGATCCAGATCCTGCCACCGCTGTCCGTTCACGGCTTCCGGTTTTCCGAGGACGTCGAAGGGTTTGTCGTGACCCTTGCCGCGCCGCTGGTCGCCCATCTTCAGGCGCAACTGGGTAACTCGGTGAACGCCCTGGCCCAGGCCGAAAGTTATCCGGCGGGCAAGGAAGGCGAATACCTCAACAGCCTGTTTTCAGCGCTGCAAGACGAATACACCGGCCACCAGCCGGCTCGCGAAATGCTCATGCATTCGCTGGTCAGCGTGATCATGGTGTGGGTCAGCCGCCAGGTGATTTCCCGCCGCAACGCCAGCCAGCGTCCGCAGCGTGCCCGGGAATATCTGAACGGTTTTATCCAATTGGTGGAAGAGACCTATCGCCAGCACGTCAAGGTCGAGGACCTGGCGCATCGACTGGGGATTTCCGTGTCACACCTCAACGGCACCTGCCGTGAGCTGGCGGGACAACCGGCGTTGCAGATCATGCACGAGCGTCAGTTGCTGGAGGCCAAGCGCTTGCTGACCTACACCAGCATGACCATTTATGAAATGTCCGACGTGTTGGGGTTCTCTGATCCGACCAACTTCACGCGCCTGTTCCGGCGTCGAGTGGGGATCTCGCCCAAGGCATTTCGCGACCGCTTGAAGGCCGATCAGGACAACGAGGCCTGATCACCTTCGTTACTTGAGGGCGTTGAGGGTCGCGTTGTGGGGAATGCAGCGTTCGAAGTTGCAGCTCGCGTATTCACGGGGCAGTTGTCGCAACTGCTCGACGCGCCAGGCCGCGGTGCCATACAGCGCGAGCGTGGCCGCGCAGGTGATGAAAATAGCGAGGTATCTTCTTGTTTTGATGTTCATGGCGTTGACCTCTGAACGAATACCCTTCGGTACTACTTTGAGCATAGGTCAGCGCCAGTGAGTTGCCAGCAAAGCGGCATTTGCATGTAACCCGGTATTCAGAACGCTGATGTCCGATCGTTCCCACGTCGAGGCGTCGAACCGTCCGCGTGGGAATGCCTCAAGGGACGCTCCGCGTTCCAGCTCTCGAAAGGGACGCGGAGCGTCCCGGGCTGCATTCCCACGCGGAGCGTGGGAACGATCATTCGGTTACAGGCCGATATCCCACTCCGGCTCCTCGGGGAATCTGAGCACCAGAAAATCCAGCATGCTGCGCAACGCCGCCGGCATGTGTTTGCGTGAGGCATACACCGCGTAAACGTTCATCTGCCGGGGTTCGGCGTGGGGCAGCAGGCGGATCAGTTCGCCGCTGTGGATATGCACGCCGGCCTGATAGCTGGGGAGCATCGCCACCCCGGCGCCGGCCATCGCCGCGCGCAACAATGTGCTGGCTTCGTTGGCGCTGATGTTGCCCTGCACCGGCACTGACACCTGCTCGCCGTCCTCCTCGAAATGCCAGAGGCTTTTGCCGAAGTAGGAGTGGGTCAGGCAATTGTGCTGGCTCAAATCCTCGACCCGCAGCGGTGTCGGGTGTTCGAGCAGATAAGCGGGGGAGGCGCAGATCACCGAGCGGCAGACCGTCAGCCGCCGCGCGATCAGGTTCGGGTCCAGGTCGTTGCTGGTGCGGATCGCCAGATCGATGCGCTCATCCACCAGGTTCACCGTGCGGTCGAGCATCTGCAGGTCGATGCTGACGCCGGGATGACGTTTGACGTAAGCGGCCATGGCATCCGCCAGTTGTGCCTGACCGAACGAAGTGCTGACGCTGATGCGCAGCAGGCCGCGTGGTGCATCGTCGGGTTCGCTGACGGCGGCTTGCATGTCCGTGGACAGGTCGAGCATCTGCCGACACCGAGGCAGGATTTCACTGCCGGCGGCGGTCAGGCTCAACTTGCGCGTGGTGCGGTGCATCAGGCGTGCGCCGACCCAATCCTCCAGCTCCGCCAGATAGCGCGAAACCACGGGCCGTGACAGGTCCAGGTGATCGGCGGCGGCCGACTGGCTGCCGAGGTCAACCACTGTGACGAACACCCGCATTGCTTGTAGACGATCCATGATTTGCCCGCTTTCAGAAACAAACTATGTCCCAGCATCGCATTTTTTGTACTGAGTCATGCAACTAAGCTCTGTCCCATCGCCAAGCACGGCATTCGGACAACGGAGCAACAGATGATCGGCTTCACCTCGCTTAAACGTATTTTGCTGGCCACCGCCACCCTCGGTTTCGCCGCCCACGCAGCGGCAGCCTCGACCCTGACCCTCGATGTCTACAACCCGGGCGACAAGGCGATCTTCCCGGTGACCTCGGTGTTGGTCAGCGGCGAGAAAGACGCGATTTTGGTGGATGCGCAATTTGGCAAATCCCAGGCCGAGCAAGTGGTCGAGAAGATCCGCGCCAGCGGTAAGCAACTGACCACCATCTACATCAGCCACGGTGACCCGGACTACTACTTCGGCCTCGACACCCTGACCGCCGCATTTCCCAACGCCAAAGTGCTCGCCTCGCAGCCGACCGTGGATCACATCCAGAAAACCGTCGACGGCAAACTGGCGTTCTGGGGGCCGAAAATGGGCGCCGATGTACCGGCCAAAACCATCGTGCCGCAGGTACTCAAAGGCGACAGCCTGATGCTCGAAGGGCAGAAGTTGCAGGTGGTGGGGCTTGAGGGCAAGCAGCCGGATCGCACCTTTGTCTGGATTCCGTCGATCAAGGCTGTGGTTGGTGGCGTCGTCGTCGCGGAAAACATCCACGTGTGGATGGCCGACACCCAGACGCCGCAGTCCCACGCCGATTGGCTGACCACGCTGCACGCCATCGAAACCCTGAAACCGAAAACCATCGTGCCGGGTCATTACCTCGGTGAGAGCGCCCGTTCGCTGGCCGCTGTGCAGTTCACCGCCGATTACATCAAGGCGTTCGACGAAGAAACCGCCAAGGCAAAAGACGCTGCCGCGCTGATTGCCGCGATGAAAAAACGCTACCCGAAGCTGGGTGAAGAAAGCTCGCTTGAGCTGAGCGCCAAAGTCGCCAAGGGCGAGATGAAGTGGTAACCCGATTCACTCACACTCGCTGATCGTTCCCACGCTCTGCGTGGGAATGCCTCAACGGACGCTCCGCGTTCGGCTCTTGATGGGACGCGGAGCGTCCCGGGCTGCATTCCCACGCGGAGCGTGGGAACGATCATTCGCACTGGATACACCCAAGCCAACTGGAGAACGTCATGAGCAAAATCGCAATCATTGGTGCCACCGGTCGTGCCGGTAGCCAACTGCTGGAAGAAGCCCTGCGCCGTGGTCACAGCGTCACCGCCATTGCCCGCGACACCTTGAAGATCGGCCCGCGGGCCGGTGTGGTCACCAAGAATGTCGATGCCCTTGATGCCGAAGCGTTGCAAGCGGCCGTTGCGGGCCATGACGTGGTGATCAGCGCTGCGCACTTCGCGACCCTTCCTGCCAGCGCCGTTATCGGGCCTGTGCAGAAGGCCGGCGTGAAACGTTTGCTGGTGGTGGGTGGTGCCGGATCGCTGTTGCTGCCGGACGGAACTCGCGTCATCGACAGCGAGGGTTTTCCGCAGGCGTACAAGGCTGAGGCCAGTGCCGGTGCGCTGTTTCTGGAAAACCTGCGGCAGGAAAAAGAGCTGGACTGGACCTTTGTGTCGCCGTCGGCAGAGTTTGTCGAAGGTGAGCGCACGGGGACGTTTCGGATCGGCAAGGATGATTTGCTGGTGAGTAGCGAAGGGCGGAGCTGGATCACTTTTGCTGATTATGCGATTGCGATGATCGATGAAGTGGAAGCGCCAAAGCATCCTCGGCAGCGGTTTGCTGTCGGGTATTGATTTCAAGTAACCGATCGTTCCCACGCTCTGCGTGGGAACGCCTCAACGGACGCTCCGCGTTCGGCTCTGGATGGGACGCGGAGCGTCCCGGGCTGCATTCCCACGCGGAGCGTGGGAACGATCAGCGGGAACTGGCCTGCTCCACCAACCACCCCATCAATTCCCTCAACTTCGGCGAAGGTCCGGGTTTTTCCGGGAAAACCAGGTAATACGCCAACCCGGTCTTCACCTTCAATTCAAACGGCATGACCAGCCGCCCCGCACTCAAATCATCGCCAATTAGCGACCAATCCCCGATCGCCACGCCGGTCCCTTGGGACGCCATCGACATCGCCAGGTCCAGCGTTTCGAAATGCTGACCCTTGCCGACATTGCTCAAACGAATATCCGCAGTGGCCAGCCAGGCCTTCCAGTCCCGTTCATCCCGGGTCGGGTGCAGCAACATGTGCTGCTCCAGATCCTCCGGCGTCAGCAGCGGCACCGGACCTTCGAGCAACGGCTTGGAACAGACCGGCGTCAGTTGTTCATCAAACAACCGATGGGACGCCAGTGAGGTGTCCGGTGGCACGCCATACACCACCGCTGCATCGAACTGCTCGCGATGAAAGTCCACACCGTGCTTGACCGTGGTGGTCAATTCCACCGGCACATCCGGGCGCTCCCGTTGCCACTGCAACAACCGCGGCAACAGCCAGCGCATGACGCACGTCGGGGCCTTGAGTTGCAGGGTTTCGCGCTTCTCGCCTATCTGCTCCACCGCTTCGTCGATCAAGCCGAAAATCTGCTGGACCCGTGGCAGCCATTCCCGTCCTTCGGCCGTCAGGTCTAGGCCGCGGGCCTGGCGAATGAACAGTTCATAACCCAGATGTTCTTCCAGCCCGGCGATCTGCCGACTCACCGCACCTTGGGTGATGTACAGCTGTTCGGCAGCACGGGTGAAGTTGCAGCACTGCGCGGTAATCAGAAAAGTGTGCAGCGCCGGCAGGGGAGGCAATCGTTTCATTGGGATCCAAGGTATGACGTGAGGACATGGCTAGTATGACTTTTTATCCATTGTTGCGGCTACGTGTCGCCCGTTCCAATGAGGTCATCCCTGGACCTGCCCACTCATCATAAACACTGCGCAGGTCCGGCGTCTCAAACGAACAAGAAGGGCAAAGACATGGCGACGTGCGGCGAAGTATTGGTCAAGTTACTCGAAGATTACGGGGTTGAGCAGGTGTTCGGCATTCCCGGGGTTCACACCGTGGAGCTGTATCGCGGGCTGGCCCGTTCGAGCATCAACCACGTCACTCCGCGTCACGAACAGGGCGCCGGTTTCATGGCCGACGGTTACGCTCGCACCAGCGGCAAACCGGGTGTGTGCTTCATCATCACCGGCCCTGGCATGACCAACATCACCACCGCCATGGGCCAGGCCTACGCCGACTCGATCCCGATGCTGGTGATCTCCAGCGTGCAATCGCGCAGCCAATTGGGCGGCGGTCGCGGCAAGCTGCACGAGCTGCCAAACCAGAGCGCATTGGTCGGTGGCGTGGCGGCGTTCACCCACACCTTGATGTCGGCGGCTGAATTGCCGGGCGTCCTGGCGCGTGCCTTTGCTCTGTTCCAGGCCGGCCGTCCGCGTCCGGTTCACATCGAAATTCCGTTGGACGTATTGGTCGAAGAGGCCGATGACCTGCTCGCCAGCGTACCGGTGAACATCGACCGCGCCGGTGCCTCGCCGAGCGCAATCAGCCGCATGACCGCACTGCTGGCCGGTGCCAAGCGCCCACTGATTCTCGCCGGTGGCGGCGCCATCGATGCCGCCGTCGAGTTGACTGAACTGGCCGAACTGCTGGACGCCCCGGTGGCCCTGACCATCAATGCCAAAGGCATGCTCGAATCCAACCATCCGTTGCTGATCGGCTCGACCCAAAGCCTTGTCGCTACTCGCGCTCTGGTGGCTGAAGCTGACGTGGTGTTGGCGATCGGCACCGAACTGGCCGAGACCGATTACGACGTCACCTTCGCCGGCGGCTTCGAGATTCCCGGCGTGCTGCTGCGTGTGGACATCGACCCCGACCAGACCGTGCGCAACTACCCGCCGAAAGTCGCGTTGGTAGCCGACTCGCGCAACGCCGCCCAAGCCTTGTTGAGCGAACTGTCCCACCACTCGCTGGCCGAGCGCCGTAACGATTGGGGCCAGGTGCGTGCCGCACGCTTGCGCGACGAACTGGCCGCCACCTGGGATGCGCCGACCCTGGCCCAGACCCGTTTCCTGGAAACCGTCTTGCACGAACTGCCAAACGCAGTCTTCGTCGGTGATTCGACCCAACCGGTGTATACCGGCAACCTGACCTTCAACCCGGAACGCCCGCGTCGCTGGTTCAACTCGTCCACCGGTTACGGCACCCTCGGTTACGCCTTGCCAGCAGCGATTGGCGCCTGGCTCGGCGGCAGCGTTGAAAACGGCGCGCGTCCTCCAGTGGTGTGCCTGATCGGCGACGGCGGTCTGCAATTTACCCTGCCGGAACTGGCCAGCGCCGTTGAAGCGCGCACCCCGGTGATCGTCCTGCTGTGGAATAACCAGGGCTACGAAGAGATCAAGAAATACATGGTCAACCGCGCCATCGAGCCGGTCGGCGTGGACATCTACACCCCGGACTTCATCGGCGTGGCCAAGGCGCTGGGCTGTGCAGCCGAAGCCGTCTGCGGTGTCGAGCAACTGCGCAGCGCACTGCGTGCCGCTACTGATCGTCAGGGTCCGACCCTGATTGAAATCGATCAGACTGTGTGGATGAAGGCGGTGTCGAAATGAGTTTTCCAACGACGCTTGACGGCCTGTTCATCGACGGCCAATGGTCCGCTGGCAACGAACACCTGCGCGTGATCAACCCGGCAACCGAAGCCCTGTTGACCACCGTGAACGGCGGCGATGAACATGCAGTCGATCAAGCCGTCACTGCCGCAACCAGCGCTTTCAAGGAGTGGTCGAAAACCACCGGCGCCGAGCGTGGTGCGATCCTGCGCAGAATCGCTGCGGGCGTGCAGGCCGGCCGCGAACAGCTGATGCATTTGCAGTCGAGCAACAACGGCAAGCCGCTGTTTGAAGCCGCCATCGATGTCGACGACGTGATCGCCACCTTCGAGTACTACGCAGGTTTAGCCGAAGGGCTCGATGCCAAGCAAGACAGCAATGTTGAGCTGCCAACCGACGACTTCAGCGCTCGTGTGCGCCGTGAGCCGTGCGGTGTGGTCGGCCTGATCGTGCCGTGGAATTTCCCGATGGTCACCACTGCCTGGAAACTCGCCCCGGCCCTGGCCGCCGGTTGCTGCGTGGTACTCAAGCCGTCCGAAGTCACGCCGCTGCCGGAACTGGAATTGGCGGCGATCATCGCCGAGGCCGGTCTGCCCAAGGGTGTGTTCAACCTGGTCTGTGGCACTGGCCTGGCGGTTGGCGCGCCGTTGTCGGCTGACCCGCGCATCGCCAAGATTTCCTTCACCGGCAGCAACGCCGTCGGTGTTCAAGTCATGCAACGTGCTGCAGAAACCGTGAAGGGCGTGAGCCTGGAACTGGGCGGCAAATCCTCGCTGCTGGTGCTCAAAGACGCAGACATCGAACTGGCCGTGGAAGTGGCCTGTGGCGGCGGTTTCTTCAATGCCGGGCAGATGTGTTCGGCCACCAGCCGCGTGCTGATCGCCGATGAACTGGCGGACGAATTCCTCATCCGTTTGAAGGCCCGCGCCGAAGCCATTCGCGTGGCCGACCCGTTCGACCCGAACGTGGAAATGGGCGCGCTGGTCAATCAGGCGCAATACCAGCGCGTACTCGGCCACATCGATCGTGGTTTGAGTGCCGGCGCCAAGCTGGTTTGCGGCGGCAATCGTCCGGCAGACCTGCCGCGCGGCTATTTTTTGCAGCCGACCATCTTCATCGACGTGCCCCTCGAAAGTGCGCTGTGGTGTGAAGAGATTTTCGGTCCGGTGATCTGCGTACGCAGTTTTGCCACCGAAGCCGAGGCGATTGCCCTGGCTAACGACAGCCAGTTCGGTCTGGTGGCCAGCGTGGTCACCCGCGACGCCGAAGCGGCAGATCGGGTCGCCAACGCCTTGCAGGCGGGGCTTGTGTGGATCAACGCGCCACAAGTGATCTTCCCGCAGACCGCTTGGGGAGGCTACAAACAGAGCAGCATCGGCCGCGAATTGGGGCCGTGGGGCTTGCAGGCTTTCCAGGAAATCAAACACGTGATTCGAGCGGTCTGACGGCTCGAAAAGGCTCAGCGCATGCCTCGTGATGAGGCATGCGCTGGCGTCATGGCTTCAATGAGTTTTTATCGATAGTCAGGTGTTTTGCACGACCTCAGGATGAAGCGGTCGGCTCAACTAAAACCCTTTGAAACCGGGGGTTTGGTGCTGATCTGGGCGCGCGGATGCAACGGTTGCGACCAACCTCATACTTACAAAAACAAAGGGAGTCCTTCATGGGCGAGCATGATTTAAACAGACGTCAATTCATTAAAACCGTGGGCGTGGCGTCTGTAGCCGCGGCGGCCATGAGTTTGCCCTTCGTCAAGGCCAATGCCAGCGACACACGCTTCCAGGGAAAAACCCTGCGTTTGCTGACCTGGTCCGATGACACGGGCCTGGCTGCACTGCGCAACATCGCGGCAACCTTCGAAGACAAGTACGGCTGCAAGGTCATCGCTGACCGCACCGGCAGCACCTCGGAAATGGTCGCCAAACTCAAGGCCGCCGGTGATCGTCCGCAGTACGACATCATCACCCTGGCAGGCGTCGGTGCCGAAGGTCTGGCCGCGGCCGGACTGCTGGAAAAACCCGACCTCAACCGCATCCCCAACCTGGTCGACGTACCGGAGAAATACCGCACCGGCGCCAACGGTCACGGCATCGGTTACCTGCTGTGGTGCAACAGCCTTGTCTACAGCACCCGCACCATCAAGGAAGCGCCGGACAGTTACGCGGCCCTGTGGGACGCCGAGCTGTCGCCGAACATCTTCCTGCCGCCGCCGAACTGGACCGAAGCGATGGACCTGATCATCATCGCCGCCAAACTGGCTGGTGGTGACGAACACAACATCGAGCCTGGCTTCAAGAAACTCGCCGAGCTGAAAGATCGTGTGGTGACCCTGGGTGAAAACCCGAACCAGATCGCCGAACTGTTCCGCACCGGCTCGCTGGACATGGGTGGCCTGTACGCTCCGGCATTCTTCCCGAAACAGATCCGCGACCCGGCTTACGGTCTGGGCGCCACGTTCGGCATGAAGGAAGGTTTCTACACCGACCTGATGCTCTCGGTGATGCCGAAGAATCGTCCGGGCGATATCGATCTGGCCTACGCCTTCATCAACCACTCTCTGGACCCACTGGTGCAGGGCAAGATGGCTGAGGACATCTACAACGGTCCGGTCAACGCCAAGGCGATTATCTCCGCCGAAGCGCGCAAGAGCCCGTACATCCTCACGCCTGAGCAGATTGCCGAGAAAGCGATCATGCACGACAACGCCTTCCTGGCCTCCGTGCATGACCAATGGATTCGTCGTTACACGGAAATCTTTTCTTCCTGATCTGAATCGCAGGGAGGTTCTTCGAACCTCATCGCGGGCAAGCCTTGCTCCTACAAGAGCAGCGCCTTACCTGTAGGAGCATGGCTTGCCCGCGATCGAGTGCGCAGCACTCGCCAAGATCTTCCATTGACGAGACCCTTGCTATGGAACACCAACCTCTGACTCATCCGGTTGCCGCCGCTCCAGTGCGCACCAATCGGGGTGTTTCGCCGACGGCGCGTGCCTGGTTTTTTCTCTCGCCGTCGATGCTGTTTCTGGGCGTATTGATCGCCGCGAGCCTGCTGGTACTGCGCATGAGCGTGGGTACCAAAGGCGCGGAATGGACTGGGTTCAGCCTGGCCAGTTACGCCCAACTGCTGGAACCGTATTACCTCAAATCCTTGCTGCTGACCCTGCGCCTGGCCCTGATCAGCGCGGTGATCGCCGTCGTGCTGGCGATCCCGGTGGCCTACACCATGTCGAGGCTGACCTCACCGTTTGTGCGACGGATCTTCCTCGCCGCGGTGCTGTTGCCGTTGCTGGTCAACCTGTTGCTGCAAAGCTACGGCTGGCTGGTGATTCTGGGACCTGGCGGGATGCTCAATCAGGCACTGATGGGCCTGGGCCTGATCAAGCGCCCGATCATGTTGCTCTACAACCAGAACGGCGTATTGATGGGCCTGGTGCAAACCGCGTTCCCGTTGGCCGTGCTGCCGATTGCCAGCGCCATGCGCGGCGTCGCCCGTACTTATGAAGAAGCCGCTGCGACGCTGGGTGCCAGCCGTTTGCAGGTGTTCCGTCAGGTGGTGCTGCCGATGAGCATGCCGGGGATCATCACGGGTGCGACGTTGGTATTCGCCTACAACGCCAGCAGCTTCGTGGTGCCTTTGCTGCTCGGTGGTCGACGCGTGCCGATGCTGGCCGTGATGGTCCATGACCAGATCGCCCCGCTGATGAACTGGCCCGCCGCCTCCGCTGCCGGTGTGGTGTTGATTGTCACCACGCTCGCGATCATGACCTTGTCCGAATACATCACTGGCCGTCGTCGGCGCATGCTGGAGGCTTCCCAATGAGCACCCTGATCAAGAAACGTTATGGGCTGCTGCCCGGCGAGACCGGCAAGTTTGCCGGCATCCTGTCGGGCTTCATCCTGCTGCTGGCGGTGTTGCCGATCCTGACCATGATCGTGATGTCGTTCAGCGGTGCGTCGAACCTCGACTTCCCGCCGAGCAGCTACAGCCTGCAGTGGTACAAGGCCGCCTGGCACACCTTCGTGTCGCCGGATGCAAGCGATGTGCTGAGCCTCGGCAAAGCCATGACCACCAGCCTGATGGTCGCGTGCCTGACCATGGTGTTCGCGACGATCGTCGCAGTGCCGGCGGCTTACGCGCTGACCCGTTGCGAGTTCCGCGGCAAGGCTGTGGCGCTGCAACTGATGTCGCTGCCTCTGGTGTTTCCGATGGTGGTGTTGGGGCTGGCGTTGCTGCTGGTGTTCGACAGCCTGCCGTTCCAGATGACCACCTCACGGCTGGTGATTGCCCACGTGATCCTGGCGCTACCGTTCGTGGTGAAAAACTGCACCGCCGCGATGCTCTCCATCGGCAGCGAAGTCGAAGAGGCCGCGCAGATGCTCGGTGCTTCGCCGACCCGGGCGATTATCGATGTGGTAGTGCCGCTGATGAAGTCGGGGATTCTGGCGGGGATGCTGCTGGCATTCATCGTCTCGTTCAACGAATTCACCGTGACCTACTTCCTCTACACCATCGACGTCATGACCGTGCCGATCTGGATGTACAGCCGCACCGTGTCTTCGCTCGACCCAACCGTTTTCTCGTTTGCCGTGCTGATCGTGCTGATCGACTTCGTCCTCATCTGGGCGCTGGAGAAGCTGGTTGGTGAAGGTGGCGTTTCGTTCTGATTCTTGAGGTGCAACATGACTGGTCTGATTCTGGAAAACGTCGAGAAACATTACGGCTCGGCCTGCGCGGTAAAGGATGTAAACCTGCATTTGCCTGAGGGCAAACTGGTGTGTTTCCTCGGCCCATCGGGCTGCGGCAAAACCACGTTGCTGCGCATGATCGCAGGGCTCGAAACCCTGAGCGGTGGCGAGATTCGCCTGGACGGTGAAGACATCGGCCATACGCCTGCGCATCAACGTAATTTCGGCATGGTGTTTCAATCGCTGGCGCTGTTCCCGCACATGACGGTGGGGGAGAACATCGCCTATCCGCTGAAACTGCGTGGCGTCAGCAAGGCTGATCAGCAGGCGCGGGTGGTGGAGTTGCTGCAACTGATTCAGTTGCAGGAAATGATCGACCGTCCGGTGTCGAAACTCTCTGGTGGTCAACGTCAGCGCGTGGCGATTGCCCGGGCGATTGCCAATCACCCGAAAATCCTCCTGCTCGACGAACCGCTGTCGGCGCTGGACGCCAAGCTGCGTGAATCGATGCAGGTGGAAATCCGTCAGCTGCAACAACGCTTGAACATCACCACCATCATGGTGACCCACGACCAGCGTGAAGCCATGACCATGGCTGATATCGTTGTGGTATTGGGTGAGCATCGGGTGCAGCAGGTGGGCACGCCGATCGAGATTTATCGTCACCCGGCCAATGAATTTGTCGCGGACTTTATCGGCTCGGGCAATATCTTCCCGGCCACCGCACTGGGTAACGGCAAGATCGGGCTGCCGGGTGGCGATGCGCTGGAAGTGCCGATCTGCAGCAGCATCGTGGTGGGTGAAAAAGTGAAGATGCTGATTCGCCCTGAGGACCTGCAACTGTCGCATCCACAGGCGACGGCGGGGAATCGGTTGCTCGGCAAGGTGACGTTCGTGCGTGATATTGGCGCGACGATTGAGACGACCGTGGAGTGTTCCGGGGTGTCGTTTACGGCATTGAGCACGCCGTGTCAGGGGTTTGGGTTGAGCATTGGGAATCCGGTGTCGGTGACCCTTCCTGCCGAGGCGTGCCGAGTACTCGGCGCCTGACATTAGAGGTGGTTTGCCTTCACTGGCCCCATCGCGAGCAAGCTCGCTCCCACAGGGTTCTGGTGTACACCGATCCAATGTGGGAGCGAGCTTGCTCGCGATAGGGCCGGCACAACCAACACAAATTTTCGCTAAACACTCAACCGCAACCGCGCCAAATCCCGGAGCGGCGGCGCCCCGAACAATCGGCTGTACTCACGGCTGAATTGCGAAGGGCTTTCATACCCGACCCGATACCCCGCCGCCGAAGCCTCCAACCCTTCCGCGAGCATCAACCGCCGCGCTTCTTGCAGGCGCAGTTGCTTCTGATACTGCAACGGACTCATCGCCGTCATCGCCTTGAACCGGTGATGCAACGTCGACACGCTCAGGTTCACTTCCTTCGCCAGATCATCGATGCGCAGAGGCTGTTCATAGTTGCCGTTGAGCCATTTGATCGCCTGGCTGATGCGATGGCTCTGGCTGTTGGCGATAGCGATTTCGTACAGCCGATGGCCCTGCTGGCTGCGCAACAACCGATAAAGAATCTCCCGGCGAATCAGCGGTGCGAGCATGGCGATGTCTTTCGGCGCATCCAGCAAACGTGCCAGACGCAACACCGCGTCGAGCATCGCGGTGTCGATCCGTTCGACATACAGTCCACGGCCGGTAGGGCGGGTCGGTACGCCCAAAGGGCCAGCGTCGGCGATCAGCGCGGAGATTTCCGCCGGATCAATATCCAGCCGCACCGCGAGGATCGGTTCTTCAGACGTGACGTTCACCACTCGTCCGCTCAAGGGCATCGAGACTGAGACCACCAGGTAATTCAGCGGATCGTAATTGAAGTATTCATCGGCCAGCCTGACCTCTTTTCGCCCCTGCGCCATGATGCACAGCGCGGGTTGCGCCAGTACCGGGGCAAACTCATGGGACTTGCTATGGCGAGACATGAAGAGCGAGCCGACGGCAGTCGCATAAGTGCCATCCTCCTGAGTGTTGCGGCGGATGATGGCGGCCAGTTCCGCGCGCTGTTTCTCCATGTCGGCGTCCAGCGGGGCTTCAAAGTGATCGAGCGACGACATGCAAGGCATCCTCGGTGAGGCGTTGGTAATGAGCTGAGCTTAAGTTTGTGCAAACAACAGCGGTAGACACATCCTGCCAAAAGCTTGCCTGATTCTGCACGGGGTTGAGGTGTTGCGCGGCTATGGCAGCGCATGGCCGGGAATACTTGCTTGAAAGTCGTGTTTCAACCCTGATACAGGATTCACGCGTTGTTACAGGTACGGGGTGCAGCTTCGCAGGATTGTGCAACAAGCCGGCAGGAATCGACTAACCGCGATGGAAGGGGCGCGCTTAATCTTGGATCCTGTCGCAGCCCGTCCCACGGCTGCCACTCGAGTACCTGGGAGGGTTGAACATGTCTACGCAGATCCCCGTCAGTCATATGGCTTTTGTTCGTGCCCGCGCCGGGCGTTCGGCGGAGCTCGGTGCGCGCCTCAGCGCGTTGATCGAGCCGTCTCGCAGCGCCCCGGGTTGCTTGAGCTTTGCCTTGCAGCAATCGCAATGCGATCCCGAGTTGTGGCTGGTGTCCGGTTTCTGGGTCAATCAGCAGGCCATGACGGCCTATTTCAGTAGCCCGGCCATGGATATTTTTGCCGAGCTGGTTCAGGAGATGGTGGTCAACAGCCTGGATTTCCATACCTTCAAGGACGTCTCGGTGGGCCAGGCGCTCAGCCACCCACAGGCACCGGTACACAAACTGGCCGGTTGAGGGTTTAATGGCTCAATTCTCCATTCAGCCAGGATCCGCGACATGGCACGCAAAGCCTTTGAAACCTTCGAAGCCGTATCTGCCGTAGTACCCCGTGAAGGCGGTTATCACGCCGCAATCGCCACCAAGGCCATCGGTGGTTCGGGCGCACCGCGCTTTCACAAGCTGCTCGAAGAACAGACCTTCAAAACTGCCCATGAGGCCGATGAGGCCGCAGCCAAAGAGCTGACCCGTCTAAGGGACGTCAGCGAAGACGGCGACCTGATCTGGTAATTACTTGACCGCCCCCGGGCGATACATCTTGAACAACGCCTCAGGCCCCAGCTGGAAATAATCCGCTGGCCCGCCGCCGCGCAGAATCGGTTCTGCCGCGGCGGTGTCGTACACCCCATCCTTCAATAGCCACTTGGCGATATGCACGGCGACCACTTCGCCGAGAATCAGCCAGCTCGGCACCACGTTGCCATCGGCCCGCTGCAACTGAATGATCTGCGTGACTTTGCATTCAAAGGACACCGGGCTTTCGGCGACGCGCGGCACCTGAATGATTTTCGACGCTGCCGGGGTTAGCCCGGACAGTTCGAACTCGTTGACCTCAGGCCCGACCATGGCAGAGCACTGGTTCATCTGCTCGGCCAGCGGACGGGTCGCCAGGTTCCAGGCAAATTCGCCGGTTCGCTCGATGTTATTCAGGCTGTCTTTGCGCCCGACACTGGAAAACCCAATGATCGGCGGAATGTAGTTGAACGCGTTGAAGAAACTATAAGGCGCCAGGTTCAGGCGGCCATTGGCATCCTGAGAGGAAATCCAGCCAATGGGACGCGGGCCGACGATGGCATTGAACGGGTCATGCGGCAGTCCGTGGCCGTTGGCGGGTTCGTAGTAATGGATGTCGTCAGCCATGGCATGGGGGTTCCTGAATTCGGTTCGTAGCGAAGACGGCCATAGTGCAAGGGCTGACGAGTAATTTCCAGAGTGAGATCAGTTGGTACGGGCTGCCTCGGTGTGATCGGCGCCGTCGGAAGCGACCTCGGCTGAGTCAGTGCGATCGTTTCCAGCGGAGGCGACTGCAGCGCCACTTCCTAAGGTGAAAGCGGCAGAGCCGGTGCGATCGTAACCGTCAGCGGCGAAGGTATTGGCGGCCAGTACAGAGAGGGTCAGGGCGAGGATCAGTTGGGTTTTCATGGTGTGTACTCCAGGTTCGCTTGCACAATGCAATGAATCGGCGAGGAGAGTCCGTGGAGGGCGTTAACCGCTGATTAATTCGCTCTTTTGCTTATGTGACAAATTGTTCGTGGCGCACCTTACTTGTCTTGATCGCACGCTTTCAGCGTCAATGAAAAGGGACAGACCTTTGCCAGGTCTGCCCCTTTTTTGTGTCGCTGGCGGACTCAGTCCGTCTCGATCCGCGAATGCTTGCGGGTGTCTTTCATGGTCACGTAGACCAGCAACGACACGGCAATACACGCGGTGACATACCAGTAGTAACCGGTTTCCATGCCGATGCTCTTGAACCACAGTGCGATGTATTCAGCGGTGCCGCCGAAGATCGACACGGTCAGCGCGTACGGCAGGCCGACGCCCAGCGCACGGATTTCGGTCGGGAACAGTTCGGCTTTGACCACCGCGTTGATCGAGGTGTAGCCGCTGACGATGATCAGCGCTGCCATGATCAGGAAGAACGCGCCCCACCAGGTTTGCACGGTGTGCAGGGTGGTCAGGATCGGCACGGTGAACAGCGTCCCGAGAATACCGAAGGCAATCAGGATTGGCCGGCGACCGACTTTATCCGAGAGCCCGCCAATGATCGGTTGCAGGCACATGAACAGGAACAGTGTGGCGGCCGAAATAGTGGTGGAGTCGGAGATGCTCATGCCGACAGTGTTCACCAGGTATTTCTGCATGTACGTGGTGTAGGTGTAGAACGCCAGGGTGCCGCCCATGGTCAGGCCGACCACGGTCATCAGTTCCTTCGGATGGCGCATCAAGGTGCGCATGGCGCTTTCCTTGGCCTTCTCTTTCTTGGTGAACGACTCGGTTTCTTCCATGCCACGACGCAAGTACAGCGCGACCACGGCACACAGTGCGCCGATGGCGAACGGGATGCGCCAGCCCCAGGCGTACAGCTCTTCAGTGGTCAGGGTCTGTTGCAGCACGATCAGCACCGCCAACGCGATGAGCTGACCGGAGATCAGGGTCACGTACTGGAAGCTGGAGTAGAAACCGCGACGATCCTTGGTCGCCATCTCGCTGAGGTACGTCGCCGAGGTGCCGTACTCGCCACCGACCGACAGGCCTTGCAGCAAACGGGCGAAAATCAGCAGGATCGGTGCGCCGATGCCAATGGTTTCATAACCCGGGCTCAGGGCGATCAGCAGCGAGCCGAAACACATCAGGTACACCGAAGCCATCAGTGCTTTCTTGCGACCGGCCTTGTCGGCGTAGAGGCCCATCAGCCAGCCACCGATCGGGCGCATCAGGAAGCCCACGGCGAAGATCGCGGCGGTGTTCAGCAGTTGTGCGGTGGTGTCGCCTTTGGGGAAAAAGGCCTTGGCGAAGTACAGGGAGAAGGCGGCGTAGACGTACCAGTCGTACCACTCGACCATGTTGCCGACAGAGCCGCTGAAGATCGATTTGATGCGACTGGCAGTGGTTCTTTCTTTGGCAGGCGTAGCTGCCGACCCAAGAGGCAGGGTTTGTGAGTTATCCATGACGGATCCTTCATTTAATTGTTTTTGTGGAGCGCGTTGAAACGCAGCCTGCTTGGGCTATAGCAGGAGCTGTGCCAACGGGAGGAGGGCCGGTTTAGAGGGGTTTTGAAACTTGAGTAAGCGGAAATCCGCTTATGGTGCGCAGGGTGGCAAGCGGATTTTCGCCGAACCTGATCGTTCCCACGCTCCGCGTGGGAATGCAGCCCGGGACGCTCTGCGTCCCAAAAGCCGAACGCGGAGCGTCCGTTGAGGCATTCCCACGCGGAGCGTGGGAACGATCAGTGTGATGGGTTAGATGAACATCTCGCGCGTCAGGCCATGCCGCTGCATCTTTTCATTGAACGTCCGGCGCGGCAGCTGCAGCTCTTCCAATACTGCTTTCACATCGCCCTTATGCCGGGTCAACGCCGCGCGCAAACAATGCGCTTCAAACGCTTCCTGTTGCGCCGCCAGCGATTGCCCAGGATCAATCCCCGCCGGTTCCGGCTCGCCCAGTCCCAGCACCTGTCGCTCAGCAACGTTTGCCAATTCGCGCACATTGCCGGGCCAGTCGTGGCTCAACAGGTGGCTCAACTGCGGGCCGCTCAGCGGTGGAAAAGTGCGCCCCAAACGCTCGGCGGCCTTTTGTGCAAACGACTCGAACAACAGTGGAATGTCTTCACGCCGCTCGCGCAACGGCGGCAGCCGCAACTCGGCCACGTTCAACCGATAGGCCAGGTCCTCGCGAAAGCGTCCGGCCCGGGCTTCGTCCAGCAAGTCGGGTTTGGTCGCGGCGATGATTCGCAAATCCACGCGGATGCTCTGATTGGAGCCCAACCGCTCCAGCTTCTGCTCCTGCAATACCCGCAGCAATTTCACCTGCTGGGCCAGCGGCATGCTTTCGATTTCATCGAGAAACAGCGTGCCGCCGTCGGCGTATTCGAGCTTGCCGATGCGTTTGCCCGAGGCGCCGGTGAACGCGCCGCTCTCATGGCCGAACAGCTCGGCCTCGAACAACTGCTCGGGTATCGCCGCACAGTTCAATGCCACAAACGGTTTGTCGGCACGCGGACCAAAGTCGTGCAGGCAACGGGCAACCAATTCCTTGCCGCTGCCGGTTTCACCACGAATCAACACATTGACCGGCAGCGTCGCCAGGTCCAGCACTTGCCGACGCAGGGTCTGTAAACCACGGGACACGCCCAGCAACGTCGAATCGAGTTTGGCGCGATTGTCCGCCTGCTCGTGCAGGGCGCGGTTTTCCAGCACCAGCCGCCGCTTGTCCAGCGCACGGCGCAGACTGCCGAGCAGGGTTTCGGGGCTGAAGGGTTTTTCAAGGAAGTCGTAGGCGCCATCGCGCATCGCTTCGACCGCCATCGGCACATCGCCGTGACCGGTCAGCAGAATCACCGGCAAGTCGGCGTCGCGCCGCTGAACCTCGGCCAGCAGTTCCAGGCCGGTCATGCCCGGCATGCGCACATCGCTGAGGATCACCCCGGGGAAATGCTTGGGCAGCTGCGCCAGGCACTCATCGGCGCGACTGAACAATTGCACCTCGAACCCCGACAGGCTCAGCCATTGTTCGACCGCGTTGCGAATACTGCTTTCGTCGTCGACCACCATTACTGAATTCAGCATGAGCCAGGGGCCTCCAGGTCGATGGGCAAGGTCACGGTGAACACCGCGCCGTTTGCATGATTGTCGGCGCTCAGGCGTCCGCCCGATTCATGAACGATGGCAAAGGATACGGCCAGCCCGAGGCCCAGGCCATCACCCACCGGTTTAGTGGTGAAGAACGGATCAAACACGTTGGCCAAGTGCTCTTCTGCAATGCCGCCACCGTTGTCAGTGACGGTCAGGCGCCAGAGTTGTTCGTCGGCTTCGAGACGGATTTCCAGGCGTTTGCAGGGTTTGTCCTGCATGGCGTCCAGGGCATTGCGCAGCAAATTGATCAGCACCTGTTCCAGACGAATCGCATCGCCACGCACCCACGCCGGGCGCGTCAGGTGCCGCACCGTGCTGACCTGTTCATCGCGCAACCTTGTGTCGAGCAGCTGCAACGATTGGTCGACCACCGCTGCCAGGTCCAGCCGTTCGCGCAGGCCGCTGGGGCTTTTGCGGGCGAAAGTTTTCAGGTGACCGGTGAGGGCGGCCATGCGCGTCAGCATGTCATCCACCGGTTTGAGCGCCTTGTAAGCATCGTCAACCCGACCGTGGTCGAGCAGCAGCCTCAGAGTAGCAAGCTGCATGCGTTGGGCGGTCAGCGGCTGGTTGATTTCATGGGCCAGCGCGGCAGACATCTGGCCGAGGGCGGCGAGTTTGGCCGATTGCACCAGACCGTCCTGAGCGGTGCGCAGGTCGCGAGTGCGTTCTTCCACCAGTTGCTCGAGCTCTTCGCGACTGCGCTGGCGCAGCTTGGCCAGACGCCAACGCTGATTGAGGAACAGCAACAGAAATACCACCGCCAGCCACAACCCGGCGGCGGCGAGCCCGGCATTGCGGCTGTCTTCGAACGCAATTTGCGGGCGGCGCAGCAGGTGCAACGTCCAGCCTTCAGTGCTCAGCGGCAGCGATTCCCACAGGTAATTCGCCGTCCCGTCAGGACCCACGACCCGCGTCAGGTCACTGTTGTCGTCGAAGCGCCGCACCGATTGATACTCGAGCGGTGTCAGCGGTTGTTTGTCGTATTGGCGGGTGGCCTTGAGTTCGGCGTGATCGCTGTCACTCAGCGGTTTCAACAGGCGATAGCGCCAGCCCGGCTGGTTGGCGATGAAGACAATCCCGCGTGCATCGCTGACCAGCAGCGTGTCGCTGCCCTGACGCCACTCGCGCTCAAGTTCCGGGAATTCGAGTTTCACCACCATCGCGCCAAGGAACTGGCCGTTGTCACCGGTAACCGCACTGGACAGGAAGTAACCGGGAATGCCGCTGGTCACGCCCACCGCGTAAAAGCGCCCGGTGCCCTGAGTGCGGGTCTGGCTGAAATAGGGGCGAAAACCGTAATTGTGACCGACGTAACTGCTGGGCAAACGCCAGTTGCTGGCGGCCACCGCCAGTCCGGTGTGATCCAGCAATTCGAGGGTTGAGGATCGCGCTGCGCCGTTGATCTTTTCCAGTTTGCGGTTCAACGCAAGTTGCTGTTCGGGGCTCACTCCACCGCTTAGCGCTGTGCGTAGTTCCGGGTCCAGCGCCAGCACGGCGGGCAGGGCGCGGTAGCGGTCGATCAGGGTGTGCAGGGAATTGGCGTACAACGCCAATTGCTGATTGGCGCGGGCGGCGTCTTCGACCAGCGCCTGACGCTCGGCGTGACGAATGGCCAAACCGGCCGCGAGGGCCGCGCCGGCGAGGATCAACAGGGTATACAACGACAAACGCACGGTACGGGAAGTCGGCAGCATGCTGGCGCAAACAGGTAGAAAGTCGGGCGGGCACCATAGCATGGTGTGCCCGCCGAAAGAGACAAGGAGCGCCAGAAGTTCTGGAGCCCCAATGCTCTACCTCTGAACTACAACTGACTTGAAGCTCGAGCTTGATCTGCTCGAGCTCACGCTCAAGCGTCTGGACGACGATACCGGTATTCGACTTCGTGAAAGGCTGACATTGCTGGGGTGCCGAGGCAATGCTGGCGACGCCGGAGTGGGCCCCTCTGAATACCCGTAGTTAGGTCCCAACGCTCGAATTGACTCAAGCATCTCTGTTGTTCTCGACGTAATGCCTGTCAAACCTTCGAGCTTGAGTACCTGATTGATGAGTGTGGTTTGCGCGTTCTCGGGCACTACTCCTGGTGGGAACATCTGTTGCTGGAGAATTGTCGTCTCGAGATTACTCATCAGGGCACTTGCTTGAGCTTTTTTTTCAGTTATTTCCTTTGTGTCTCTGAGATAGTCAACAAAGCGACCTACTATCGGGGTTAGATACATCCCGGTCACCGCTGTAGCCGCGATTACGGAAATACTGAGCGAATTAAAAATCCTGAAGGCATCTTGGGTCACGTCGACAGGAGGAACTGTGCCACCCCCTTCTGAATTCCAGGTGCCAGCGGGTGACGCACCTGGGTTAAACACCAATGCTTGGAAGATGAGTTGTCCAGTGATGCCGATAACGGTTGAAACGATCCCAGCGCTATAAACACCCGTGGTGGTAACCGGAAAGAAGTCTTTCGCGACATTTGAGTTGACGACCGACAAAGCCATCCCCTTGGGAGAGCTGACGGCCGATAAGACTCTCGAGCCCAATTCCCTCCAGGAGCCAGGTGTGGGGGGGATGGGGGGAGGCGTTGTTGGGTCTGGAAAATGGGGACCATAGACGGGCGGCGAACCGCCA
This sequence comes from Pseudomonas sp. Irchel s3h14, assembly GCF_900187425.1. Taxonomy (GTDB): domain Bacteria; phylum Pseudomonadota; class Gammaproteobacteria; order Pseudomonadales; family Pseudomonadaceae; genus Aquipseudomonas. The sequence continues at coordinate 14,516 of NZ_FYDJ01000033.1, read as the reverse complement.
ACAGCAGAGCTGGTGGATGACGGTGGTTGAGGGGCTTGGGTTTTGATTCCCCCCGTGTCATCAACAAAGTTCATCGGGTTGTTTCCCACCATCCGATACAGATTCAACCCATCCACAGCCCCCAACGGATCTGGATTGACCCACCGCCACAACCAAGGCGCGTAGTACCGCAGCCCGTAGTAGTAAAGCCCGCTGACATCCATTTCCTTGCCTGAGTAACGGATGGTTTTATAGCTGACCTCCAGTGCGGAATCCGCCGTCAGCCACGCGGTGCCGCCGAAGGGGTAGTAACCTTCGTGGCTGATCAGGCTAGCGTGTTGATCGAGCTCCATGAGGCTGGAGCCCAAAGGGTCGGCGAGGCTGTAGCGCAATTGATCGGCATCGATGCCGTCGGGTTTTTCGCTGACCCAATGCAGGCATCGCACGCTACCGAACCCGCTCGGCAAGGTAATGACGTGCAGCTCTTCGCCGTTGTCGCGTTTACGGATCTCCAGCCCCGGCAAATACATCACTTCGTGAAAATGGCTGGTCGATGGCGTATGCCATTGGTGGCATTTGTAGACGCGTACGCCCTGGCTATAGCGATAGGTTTCTTCATCGTCGGGTCCGTCTTCGCGTTTGACCAGCGTCACTGATGCCAGTTGATCACGGCTGCTCCACTGCAAGTCGATTCCCGATTGCAAGGCCCGGAGATTGCCGTGGCGGTCAAACAGCGCAGGAAAATCGGGTACGGGGTCTCCCTCTTTCCCGCGCACGCCACGGTTGCTCGATGGGTCAATGAGCATCTCTTGGGTGTAACCCCCCACGGCACGGCCATGGATCAGCTTGTTCAGGTTGCCACCGAGGTCGTACTCATACGTCTGGTGATAGTTGAGATGATTGTTGGGATCGCTCGGTAGCGGGCGGCCCGGCAGGTCAGATGTCGGGGGCGCGTCATGGCCGGTGGCACTGATCAACCGATAGAGCGAGTCATAGGTGAACTCGCGGTGGCCATCCATGTGCTGATTGGCAAAGAACCTGGTCTGGAACGTGTGATCGTCGATGCGCAACACGTTACCGACCCGATCATGGACATACTCGAGGTTCTGCCGCAGGGCCGTTTCAGGCACACCGGCTTTCAAGTGCTTGAGCCGACCATCCACTGCGTCGTAGATCCAGCTGCTGACCACCTTGTTTCCCGCACGCTGTTCGATGATCTGACCGGCGGCGTTGTACCGGGCATCTTCCAGAATGGGCAGCCAGACGCCCTCGGGCTTGATCCGCAGTTGAGCCTTTTTCAGCTGCCCGGTAATGTCATAGCGCAACTGTTGCTGATGATTACCGGCATCGGTCTGGGTCAGCATCGCACCGAGAGGGCTCCAGGTTCGACTACCGACAAAAACCTTGTCGGCAATCGTTCGTGTTTCGCGCAACGATTGGCCCTGCAGGCTGAAGCTGCTGAGCTCAAGCCCACCAGAAGAATCGGTTTGCTTGATCATCTGGCCACGGAGGTTGCAGCCGGGGTCGCCTGAGGCGTCGGCATACATAAAGGTTTCGACGTTCGGTTGACCGTTTTCCTCGATGGCGAGCGGGCGCAACTGAGGGTCGTAGGTGGTGCGCCAATGACTGCCACGTTGATCCCAATGCTGGAGTTTTTCACCGGCCAGCCCCGGCAGGCTCAGACGCCAGCCGGCATCGACAGAATCGACCTTTAGCGGTTCGCCGGAGAGGCGGTACACGGTGGCCAGGTTGGAGACGACCCCGAACAGTCGCGGATCCGATTGTTCAAGCAGTCGCCCGGCGGCGTCATGCCGCTGTCGGGTGATCAGGGTTTCCAGCGTGCCGTTAACGACCTTGCGCAAGTAGGTGACCTGGCGAATCGGTAAGCCCCGGCTATCAATGACCGTCAGGTTCGGGGTCCGCCAATGAATGGTGGTCGTCATGGCTTGCCTGCCTTCAACTCACTTTCAGGCGGCGCAACGTAGGTGTCATTAAAGTCCAGGCTGGTGGAGTACCAGGGATGGATGATCTCGAGCGCGACATCTCCTTTGGCGTTGATGACTTTGTTCTGGCGACCCAGCACGTCGTAAAAGTTCTGATCGTGATGGCCAAACTCACGGAAGGAATGGTCATTGATATAGCGATGTCCATTGGCGAAGTAAGGGCGAAATACCCGAACAGTCAGTCCTTTGTTGTTGTATTCCACACGTTCGCTGACGCGCCAGCGTTGATCGGCGTGCGCGACCTTTGGCTTGCCGTCTTCAATCACCAGCTCACCGTTTTCCACCACAAAAGCCTGTCCCGGCTCGACCAACTGTTTGGTCTGCAGTGGCCGGCCGAAACCATCCACAAAGGCTTTGACGATCTGGATTTGTTGCAGCTCATCATACCAATAGCGGTCGGCGGTGAGGACGACGCTGTGCACCGGTTCGCGGGGAGTCGAGTGGATCAGGTCGAGCAGCGCTTGTTCAGGCCCGGTCAGGGACTTGAGCCGGGACAGACGAAGGCGGGCGCTGGCGCGAATGTGCAGACTTGGCAACACGTAGCCTTGTGCGATCCAGGTGGTCAGCCAGTCAGGTATCTGCCTGACGGATTGGGGGAGTTCGCCCATCCAGCTGAACAGGTCCTTGCGCAATACGCTGGCCGCTTCTTGCAGGGCGCCTTTCGGATTTTCGATGGCAGGGTCCGGACGATGATCCACGGGACGTACGTGTTTATCGAGGGGGAGAAAACCAACGTCTTCGCCGTCTTCAGTTCCATAAAAACTGATGGCAAGGGGTTGTCCGGATGGCTCGTAAAGGGCTTCCTCGACATTGCTATTGGCATCGATGCTGCGCATGAGTTGCAGCGCGTGATAGTCATATTCGAAACGGGCTTCGCACCCGTCCGGCTGCGTGATGCTTTTCGGCAGCAGACAGTAGGCGTCGTAGCGGGCTGTCGTGATGCCGTAACTGGGCGTTTCGTTGTACTCCATCACTTTGTAAAAACTATCGAACTCGCCGTACTTGGCAAAACCATACCGGGACGACCATAGATTTCTCTCCTTGTCCTCTTCCTTGTCTGCCTCCTCGTCTATCCCCAGAACCAGAGGCATGGCCGAATAGCCGATTTTTTCCAGTTCGTCCCGAATAACGAGCGACGGCACTGTGTCGTAGGCTTGCAGTGCTGTCTTGTCCAGTTGTGCGAGTTCCAAGGGTGCCCTCAGAGCTTCGAAATCGGCTTTGCCATCGGCAAGCACTGTTCGATCGTCAGTCTTGAGGTAGCGATGTACCGACTGCGTGGTCAGTAGCCGCTGAGCGGCCCATTCGGGCGAGGCGTACAGATCGATAAAGCGTTCATGGGAGATATCTGCCGGGGTAAGTCCTGCGGGTGCCGTTCCCTTGGGCAAGACCATTGCGTTGCCACGTTGCAGATAGGGCAGACCCAGTCGCCAGCCTTGCAGGTCCTCCTTCAAGTGAATGAACTCGACGCGGGTTTCGCTCAGGTAATAAGACTGTTGCGCCGGGTCGTGGGCATCAAGCCACCATTTCTGTTCATCGACATCGTCAAAGGGCGGTTCATCAATGGAGGTTCTGCGCCGTGCATAGCTGACCGTAATGGCATGCACAGGCAGACCGAACTCGTCATGGCCCAAGGTGATTTCATGTCGGCTCAGAGGGTCGTTCATGAAGCGCTCGTACTGGTAGCTGATCTTCTCCAGTTGCAAAGGCAGCATGATCGGGTACGCGTCATGGTCTCCCTTTTTGCGTAGCTCGCGGACCTTGTAGCGGCTTTCCTCCACGGCGAAAGGCACCGCCATGCCCAAGCTATCGTCGGCGGCGTAGGTTTCGACCCGCAACACCGAACCGGCGAGGGCGCGGGCGATTTCGTGGGCGGTGGCTTCGTCGGCGGGTGGGACGGGATCATCAAAGTGGTCGTTGCGGTGATACCGGCAAAACAACGTGGGCTTCAAGGCAAGGGCTTCGGGATCACGATTGAAGTAGCCATCGCGTGGCAGGTCGATTAGCCGTCCGGTGTGAAACCAGGTGCAGACCAGCGCCGGGGCGGTAAAACCGATGTCATCTTCAATTGCACCGGTTTCACTGTCGGTCTGGCGCAGCAGCCCGAAACCGCGAAACTCGCGGTTCTGGCCATCGTAATAACCGTGCAAATACTGGAAAAACTGGTTCAGGCGATTGCCGGTGATTTCATCGAGCTGGCTTTGTTGCTTGACCACGGGCACCGGGAACGGCAAGTAGGAAACCGGGAAACGTTTGAGCTTGAGTATCCGATGCTTTTCATCCAGCCATTCCTGCGCGGAACTGCGATACACCACCTGGGTGCTGCAGCCCATGTTGTTGTTACTGGCGACCAGCATGTAAGGCTTGGCACTGACGAAATCGTAGCGCCAGTGCCGTGGCTTCATGTGTGGCACGGTCAACATCAGGCTCGCGCAACCCAGGCCTTGCAGGTCGGCGAGGGTGACCTGGCACAGGTTGTCGTAGCGGATGCCGTCGGGCCAAGGGACCGTGACAGGGATCTGCTCCAGACCATTGCCACCGTGATTCAAATAGATCTCGAAACAGTCGGACTGCAGATAAATCAGTGCCGGTGCGCCGGAGCCGTCGAGGTCGGCAATCCGCACCCGCGCCGCGTCGAATGTCGCGTAGTCGAAGGGCAGGGCACTCATGACAAAACCCTTGCCGAACCGACCGTGGCCCAGGTTCGGCCAGCATTTGATTTCGTCATGCCGGATGCGGCACAACTCGGTCATGTCGCTGCCCAGCAAGTTGCCCAGCATCACCAGTTCGGTGCGTGAGTTGCTGAACAGCGGCAGGCGATCGGTGTCCGGTTTATGAGGCACGTCCTTACCCGGGGCGAAACCATCCTCACGCCGATTGGCGTACAGGCGCACGCTTCGCGGGCCGATCAGCGCCATCGAGCTGAGCCCGTCACCTATCAAATCGCCAGACTGTGAAAGCGTGTGGAAGAACTCCACCGGGAACGCCGTAAAGGGAATGAACCCTGACCAGCTGCGATCGGGGTTGAGGGTGTGGAAACCGCTCATGCCGGGTGAGGCGAGGATCCAGTCGAGCCGACCATCGCCGGTCAGATCGGTCAGCGCCTGATAGGTCGGTTGATAGCGATCGGCCACGGGAATTTTGGACAGTTCTGTCCATGGGCCATAGTGGATGTCATCGGTGCCCGTGGGCGCACGCAAGGGTTCGCGGTAATACCAGCTCTTGTCGTAACGACAGATAAATCCGGGCACGCCTTCACCAAACAGATCAATGCATTGGTGGTGCGCGCTGTCCTCGATGCCGGGCATGTTTTCGAAGGGGAAGAACGGGCTCGACTGCTTGTTGAGTTCGAAGCCCGAGTAGTCGAACTCCACTGGCGGCATGTTTTCCACGGCGCCACTGGCGTCGTACGCCTGATAGTGCGCCGCTGTCAGTTGGGTGTATGCCAAGGGAGTCGTTTGGTATTGCAGCAGCAATCGCCGAATCAGCGCCGGTTTTTGTTCCGGTTTTGCGGGGAAATGGTGAAACATCAAGATCTGATGGCACAGGCGTCGGGTGCCCAGTTCGAAACCATAGGTGTAGCTATGGAAGGGATCGGCGCGCAATTGCCACTCACCATAACCCTCGCCGGGATTGTCGAACGGCGGGCCGTAGAGCGGTTTCTTTTCCAGATCGAGGGTGCGTTCGCCGTAGTCGAACACCAGGTGGAAATGCCAGTTCAGAGTCGCCGGGTTTTCCACCGTCCAGGCGTACAGGTGTTTGCTGGCCAGGGCATTGCCGTAACACACCCGGTGCAGAAAACGCTGGGCACGATAGTCGTGCGAGTCATCCGGGGAGTGAGTCTCATCTTCGGGCTTGTAGTCGAAACAGATGTGTTCGCCATGGGGGGTCATGCTTTCGAGCAGCAACCACACACCGATACGCTGCGGCGCGTCAGGGGTGGCCGGGTCGACAGGTTCGGCACGGCGCGAAGCGTCGGTTTTGCCGTACACATGCAGGCTGCCATTGGCCCCGTGTACCAGCCAGAAGGGCGGTTTTTCTTGAGGTTGCCAAAGCTCGATCAGATCGAATGAACTTTCGACCCGCGGCCGGTAGCGCACAACGTGGTGCTCACCAATGGAGAGGCCGCGATAGTCGATTACGACTCTGGACTTGGGCTTGCCCTCGTCATCCAGCTCGGGCATCAACTCCTCGCCACCAGGGCCGACCATGATGTCGACGTCGAGGTAATCAGGCACCCCCTTGCTGGTCTGGCGAGTGATGGCACTGGTGCCCAAACGCCAGCCAATGCCGAACGGACCATTACCGCCCTGATTGTCATAGCTCAGCGCCATGGCGGGATCGAAACCGCGCCCTGCTGAAAGGGGCAGCGGCAACTCGAACGAGGCACTGCCCGTCACGCCGACCGATCCCCAGCTTTTGCCAATCGTGGCAATGGAAGCACTCTTGGCGATGGAGGGTTCAGTGATGCTCAGGGAGGCTTGTTCTTCCATGGGGCTGATCCTGTGTCGGCTTTGCGCGCTCCCGTGGTAACGGAATTGCGTGATGACGCAACGCTAACAAGATCAAGGTGCTACGTGACCTGTCAGATGTGACAGGTAAGGCCGGTATTTTTAGACCGAATAAGATGGACGACACGACGTTTTATCGCGAATGGTAAAAGTGGTGCCAAAAAAACGGCCGGGTCATCTAAAAGCCGACCCGGCCGTATTGGCAAGCTGAAGCGCTTACTGCACTTCTACCGCCAGGCTTTCACTGATCTTTTTCTGCCAGATGGCAGGACCGGTGATGTGTACCGACTCACCCTTGCTGTCGACTGCAACAGTCACTGGCATGTCTTTGACGTCGAACTCGTAGATCGCTTCCATGCCCAGTTCGGCGAAAGCCACCACGCGGGATTTCTTGATGGCTTGTGCCACCAGGTAAGCCGCGCCGCCGACTGCCATCAGGTAAACGGCTTTGTGGTCCTTGATCGCTTCGATCGCGGTAGGGCCGCGCTCGGATTTGCCGATCATGCCCAGCAGGCCGGTTTGTTCGAGGATCTGACGGGTGAACTTGTCCATCCGCGTCGCGGTGGTCGGGCCGGCAGGGCCCACTACTTCTTCGCGCACCGGATCAACCGGGCCGACGTAGTAGATGAAGCGACCTTTGAGGTCCACCGGCAGGGTTTCACCCTTGTTCAGCATCTCGACCATGCGCTTGTGCGCGGCGTCGCGACCGGTGAGCATCTTGCCGTTGAGCAGGACGGTTTCACCCGGCTTCCAGCACTGCACGTCTTCCGGGGTCAGGGTGTCGAGGTTGACGCGACGGGCCGATGGGCCGGCTTCCCAGACGATTTCCGGGTAGGCGTCCAGCGGTGGCGCTTCCAGCGAGGCCGGGCCGGAACCGTCGAGCACGAAGTGCGCGTGACGGGTGGCGGCGCAGTTCGGGATCATGCACACCGGCAACGAAGCGGCGTGGGTCGGGTAATCCATGATCTTCACGTCGAGCACGGTGGTCAGGCCACCGAGGCCCTGGGCGCCGATACCCAGTTGGTTGACCTTCTCGAACAGCTCCAAACGCATCTCTTCGATACGGTTCTGTGGGCCACGTGCTTTCAGCTCGTGAATGTCGATGGATTCCATCAACACTTCCTTGGCCATGACGGCGGCTTTCTCGGCGGTGCCGCCGATGCCGATGCCGAGCATGCCCGGTGGGCACCAGCCGGCGCCCATTTCCGGAACGGTTTTCAGCACCCAGTCGACGATCGAGTCGGACGGGTTGAGCATGGCCATTTTCGACTTGTTCTCGGAACCGCCGCCCTTCGCCGCCACGTCCACTTCCACGGTGTTACCCGGAACGATGGAGTAGTGGATAACGGCCGGGGTGTTGTCCTTGGTGTTTTTACGAGCGCCCGCCGGGTCGGCGAGGATCGAGGCACGCAGAACGTTTTCCGGCAGGTTGTAAGCCCGGCGCACGCCTTCGTTGATCATGTCGTCCAGGCCCATGGTGGCGCCATCCCAACGTACGTCCATGCCCACGCGAACGAAGACGGTAACGATGCCGGTGTCCTGGCAAATCGGGCGGTGGCCGGTGGCGCACATCCGCGAGTTGATCAGGATTTGCGCCATGGAGTCACGGGCCGCTGGCGATTCTTCGCGCAGGTAGGCTTCGTGCATCGCCTGGATGAAGTCAACGGGGTGGTAATAGGAAATGAACTGCAGGGCGTCGGCAACGCTCTGAATCAGGTCGTCTTGCTTGATCACGGTCATGAGTCGCGCTCCTCTAAAAGACGGGAACATTCAATAAGGTGCTTGCAGCTTGGGTGCATCGGTCGGTTGCAAGCACCTTTACAAGGCACGCCGGGGCTGCTGGCGCGACGCTAAAAAGGCGCGGCAGTATACCGCGCCTCGGTTCCGGGCACACCCGCCGGTAGTCAATCGTTGGTCGCATATCGAACACGATCCCTGTAGCAGCTGGCGAAGCCTGCGTTCGGCTGCGCAGCAGTCGTAAAATCAAGCACCGCGGTGTGTCAGGTAAATCAGGGTGTCCGTTTCACGACTGCTTCGCAGCCGAACGCAGGCTTCGCCAGCTGCTACAAGGATTGTTGTTTTGGCGAGAAATGAGGTCATGACATTGACGCCAGTTTTCCGCCCTGAAAATTGAATGGTCATTTATCAGGCACGCTACTAAAGTGGCATTCGGTCTGTAGAGTAGGACACTCAAGCAGCCTCCCTTCGCACGGTGAGTCAACGATTGACCCATAACGCCATCCAGCGCTTGTTGCTCAAACGCTTTGCCCTCGCAGCCGGCACCTACGCCCTGGCTTTGTTGCTGTTGTGGCTGGCGTTTTTTACCGATCATTACGATGAATCCCTGTCCAACGTGGCCATCGGCAGTGCGCTGGTGGTCATCAGTCAGGCGGCGTTGTTTGCGGTGTTTTACAGCGGCTGCAACCTGCGTTTTTCCGACCCCAGCCTGACCGAGGCGCAAGTGTTGCTGGGGCTGGGTTGGCAAACCTGGCTGATCGCCCATCTGGACGAGGCACGCGGCGCGTTCCTGGTGTTCTACGTGCTGATTCTGCTGTTCGGGTTGTTCCATCTTTCGCGCCTGGCCTTTTTGCGGTGCGCGCTGTTGGTGTTTTTCAGTTTCAGCGCGATCATGCTGTGGGAGGGCTACCACTTCCAGTTACCCGACCCGGCACTGGCTGCATTACAGGTGTGCGTGCTGCTTATCGTGTTGGTCTGGCTGGAACTTTATGCCCGTCACGTCCAGGCCTCCCGTCAACGCATGCGTCAGCGCCGATTTGCCTTGCAGGCGCATCAGGACACCCTGCGCGGGATGATGCGCCAGCTCGAAGACCTGGTGGCCACCGACGAACTGACCGGGTTGTTTAATCGCCGGCATTTCCTGCGCCTGGCCTCCCGTGAGCTGAAGGCCATGGACGCCGGTGTCATGCATGGCCTGGCGCTGATCGACCTCGACCATTTCAAACGGATCAACGATGTGCACGGCCATGCCGCCGGTGATCAGGTGCTGCAAGCCTTTGCCGCCGTGGCCACCGCCTGCTTGCGCGATGGCGATGTTCTGGCCCGTTACGGTGGCGAAGAATTCGTCGTGCTGTTGCCCGATTGCAACCCCGAGCGCTTGACCTCCTGTTGCGAGCGGCTGCGCATTGCGTTCACCGATGTAGAGCTGGTCGGACTCAACGTCGCCCATCTCAGCTTGTCGGCGGGCATGACGTTGCTCGAACTGGGTGACGATCTCGATGAAGCCTTGCAGCGCGCCGATCAGGCGCTCTATCGCGCCAAGCGTGACGGCCGCAATCGTTGCGCGGCGGCGTGGGAGAACGTCGATGCCTGAGTTACGGGTCGGCGAACGCCAATGGTCGGTGGCGGCGGGCAGCAACCTGCTCGATGCGTTGAATCAGAACGGCGTATCGGTGCCCTACAGCTGTCGCGCCGGCAGTTGCCACGCCTGTCTGGTGCAATGTGTCCAAGGGCTGCCGAGTGACAGCCGCCCCGACGCCCTGAGCGCAGACCAACGCCAGCAAGGCTGGCGCCTGGCGTGTCAGTGTCAGGTGGTCGAGGACTTGCAGGTGCACACCTTCGATCCTCAGCAGGACGGCCGCCCGGCCGAGGTGGCCGCTGTCGATTGGTTAAGCGCCAGCGTGTTGCGTTTGCGCCTGACACCTCAACGTCCATTGCGCTACAGCGCCGGCCAGCATCTGGTGTTGTGGGCGGGCAACGTGGCGCGGCCGTATTCATTGGCCAGCCTGCCGGAAGAAGACCGCTTTCTGGAGTTCCACCTCGATTGTCGCCAGCCGGGGGGATTCAGCGACGCGGCCCGTCAATTCAAGATCGGCGATAAGATCCGCCTCGGCGAGTTGCGTGGCGGGGCATTGCATTACGACCCGGACTGGAACACCCGACCGCTTTGGCTGTTGGCTGCCGGCACGGGTTTGGGGCCGTTGTTCGGTATCTTGCGTGAAGCGCTACGACAAGATCACCAAGGTGAAATTCGCGTCATTCATCTGGCCCATGATGCCGAGGAACATTACCTGGCCAAACCCCTGCAAGCCATGGCCGCCAGCCGCCCGAACCTGAGCATCGAGCTGTGGACGGCGGCCGAGTTGCCCGCGGCTTTGGCGCAACTGCGGCTTGTCTCCCGGCAAACCCTGGCCTTACTCTGCGGGGCCCCTGACAGCGTCGACGCCTTTGCCCGGCGCTTGTATCTGGCGGGATTGCCGCGCAATCAACTGCTGGCGGACGTCTTTGTTCTCCGCGGTTGAGCGCTGATTTTCAGACGCGAGACCGACCATGAGCGATGCCATCCAATTTGAACGTGAGCGCGGCCTGCTTATCCTGCGCCTCAACCGCCCTGACAAGAAAAACGCCCTGACCCGCGCCATGTACAGCCACTTGGCTGAAGCGTTGAAACTGGCCGATACCGACCCTGAAATCAACGCCGTGCTGATCACTGGCAGCGCCGAGTGCTTCACCGCTGGCAACGACATCGCCGATTTCATCCAGCAACCACCGAGCAACCTCGACAGCCCGGTGTTTCAGTTCATGCTCACCCTGCTCGAATGCCGCAAACCGGTGATCGCCGCCGTGGCCGGCGCAGCGGTGGGCATTGGCACGACGATGCTGCTGCATTGCGATCTGGTGTATGTCAGCCGCGATGCGCGCCTTCGCATGCCGTTCGTTAATCTTGGGTTATGCCCGGAGTTTGGTTCCAGCCTGCTTCTGCCGCGATTGCTCGGGCATGCCAAAGCGGCCGAGTTGTTGCTGCTTGGCGAAGGTTTCAGTGGTGAGCAGGCCGCACAGTGGGGGATTGCGACTGAAGCTTTGGGCAGTGGCGAAGAGGCGCTGGCCAAGGCGCGGGAGATGGCGTTGCGTTTCGAGTCGCTGCCACCGGAAGCGGTGCGTATCAGCAAGCAATTGATGAAAGCCCCGGACCGCGAACAACTGCGCAAGGCAATAGAAGAAGAGAGCGCACAGTTCACCCAACGGCTGCGCTCGCCGGAAGCGATTGCGGCGTTGTCAGCGTTTATCCGCAAACACTAGCCGATCGTTCCCACGCTCCGCGTGGGAATGCCTCAACGGACGCTCCGCGTTCGGCTTTTGGGACGCGGAGCGTCCCGGGCTGCATTCCCACGCGGAGCGTGGGAACGATCATCAGAAAGCAAAAAGCCCCGTCATTCACATGACGGGGCTTTTGTTTTTCAGCGGTTGGTCAATCAGACCATCTTGTCGCCAACGTGCAGGATTTTCATCCCGTTGGTGCCGCCGATGGTGTGGTAGCTGTCGCCCTTGGTCAGGATGACCCAGTCGCCTTTCTCGACTACGCCGCGCTTGAGCAACTCGTCGATCGCGGCCTGGCTGACTTGCTCAGGCGGCAGCGATGCCGGGTCGAACGGTACGGTGTAGACGCCACGGAACATGGCCGCGCGGGCCTGGGTTTCGCGGTGCGGGGAGAACGCGTAGATCGGTATCGAGGAACGGATGCGCGACATGATCAACGGCGTGTAGCCACTTTCGGTCAGGGCAATGATCGCCTTTACGCCCGGGAAGTGGTTGGCGGTGTACATGGCCGCCAGCGCGATGCTCTGGTCGCAGCTTTCGAAGACCTTGCCGATGCGGTGGCTGGAGGTCTTGCTGGTCGGGTGCTTTTCAGCGCCGATGCAGATGCGCGCCATGGCTTGCACCGCTTCCAGCGGGTACAGGCCGGCAGCACTTTCAGCCGAGAGCATCACGGCGTCGGTGTAGTCGAGCACGGCGTTGGCCACGTCGGACACTTCGGCGCGGGTCGGCATCGGGTTCTGGATCATCGACTCCATCATCTGGGTCGCCACGATCACAGCCTTGTTGTGGCGGCGAGCGTGCAGAATGATTTTCTTCTGAATGCCCACCAGCTCGGCGTCGCCGATTTCCACACCCAGGTCACCACGAGCCACCATGACGGCGTCGGATGCATTGATCAGCGCGTCGAGGGTTTCGTCGTCGGCCACGGCTTCGGCGCGTTCGATCTTCGCCACCAGCCAAGCGGTACCGCCGGCTTCGTCGCGCAGTTGACGGGCGTATTCCATGTCAGCGGCGTCACGCGGGAAGGACACGGCGAGGTAGTCGACCTGCATCTCGGCAGCGAGCTTGATGTCGGCCTTGTCTTTTTCAGTCAGGGCCGGTGCGGTCAGGCCTCCACCGCGACGGTTGATGCCTTTATGGTCGGACAGCGGACCGCCGATCAGTACGGTGCAATTCAGCTCGGTGGCATTGGCGGTATCAACGCGCATGACCACGCGGCCGTCGTCGAGCAGCAGCTCGTCGCCCACGCCGCAGTCTTTAACCAGGTCCGGGTAGTCGATGCCGACGACGGTCTGGGTGCCTTCGGTCAGAGGATGGCTGGTGGAGAAGGTGAATTGATCACCGATCTTCAGCTCGATCTTCTTGTTGGCGAATTTGGCGATACGGATTTTCGGGCCTTGCAGGTCACCCAGCAGGGCGACGAAGCGGCCGTGCTTGGCAGCGAGGTCACGCACCAGCTTCGCGCGAGCCTTGTGCTCGTCGGGGGTGCCGTGGGAGAAGTTCAGGCGGGCGACGTCCAGGCCAGCCAGAATCAGCTGTTCGAGAACTTCCGGCGAGTTACTGGCCGGGCCAAGGGTAGCGACGATTTTGGTGCGACGGACGGACATGCATAGACTCCTGAGTTCAAGCGCTGAGTGAGGCTACTATGGTCTCCGGTTGTAGTCATTGTTCATATGCACTACTTATTCGTTTGTTTATTGAAACGAACATTCCTGAAGATTTCGCGTCACGGGTCGATACAGAGCTCAAGACAGGAGAACCCCCATGCGATTCGTGCTCATTGCCGCCCTTGCCATCAGTGTCCTCAGCGTCACGGGCTGCACCCGTTGGTCGATGAACCATCATTTGAATAACGCCTACAGCGCCTACGACCGCGGCAACTGCGAGCAGGTCATGCTCGAACTGTCCAAAGTCGAACGCGCCAGCCGAGCTCGGCCTTATGTGTGGCCGGAAGCATCGATGATGCGCGGCTTGTGCCTGGAACGTCAGAAACTGTTTGTCGATGCGGCGCAAACCTACCAGTTCATCATCGCCTCCTACCCGCAAAGTGAATACGCCTACCGCGCCCGCGCCCGCCTGGAAACCTTGCAGTCGCTGGGTCACTATCCGCTGCGCAGTGCTGCTGCGGTCGTGCGCCCGACGCAGTTCTGATTGTCAAAGGCTGGCTCACCGACGGTGGTGAGCTATAGTCGAATAGATCGGTTTAGAGCCTTGCCTCTAATCGACGCAACACCTGTGATCGGCAGGAGTAAGCGACAGCGGCTCAAGGACTGTCGCACCGGGATCGGGGAGAGCGCGCCCATGCCTCTGTATAAAAAGAAGCAGGCCCGTTCCGAAGCATTAGTGCGGCTCTGCTTAAGAGCCTTGCTGGGCCATTTGCACATGTTTACTGACCGCCGGATCGAGCGGCATCAACTGCCGTATTTTCTAAGAGTGTTCAACAGCATCACCGACAAACCCATCGGCTTTCTGGGCAACGTGTCCGAAGACGGGCTGATGCTGATCAGTCAGTTGCCGATGATGATCGGCGCCGATTTCGATTTGCGCCTGAAAATCCCCGCCAGCAATGGCTGCATGCAGGTCATTGACCTTCAGGCGTGTTGTTTGTGGTGCCATGAAGACACGACCCCTCACCACTATGACGCCGGTTTCAGCCTGCAACGGGCACCGCCGGAATATGGGCAATTGGTCAGCGCCTTGAAGCAGTACTTCAGTTTTCAGCCGTTGCCTGCCTCCGCCTGAACGTCAACAACCTGTAGCAGCTGGCGCAGCCTGCGTTCGGCTGCGCAGCAGTCGTAAAATCAGAGCTCGCGGTGAATCAGGTGGACCGTGCCTCTCGGGTTTACGACTGCTGCGCAGCCGAACGCAGGCTGCGCCAGCTGCTATGTATGGACTCGCCCCCACTGTCTACCCGCTTTTAAAAAAACTGCCGCCCCGTTGCATCTATGTATCAGGCCTACTCGAGGAAGCC
>NZ_FYDJ01000045.1 GCF_900187425.1 Pseudomonas sp. Irchel s3h14 | reverse complement strand
CGGTACGTGTCAAGGTACCTGTCGCCTTGCTCCTACAGTTGTTAGCCCGTTGCGCCCCTAATTTCAGGGCGTTCCGGGTTTAAATACACCGCATCTGCGAGCTTCCAGTTCCGTGTCCGAGTACTCCAGCGGCTCGGATTAGCTTCCCTCGCATCTTCATACAGCGCTGCTCTAGCTTTTAATAAAGCTGTAGCTTTGCCTTCGTGGCGTTCGTTTGGTGTCACGTATTTCAAAGCACTGTGGCGGTGATCTTCGTTGTACCACTCGATAAATTTCTGTACCCAAAGCCTTGCTTCCGTGACCGTATCAAATGGTTGATCCGGCCAGAGTGGGCAGTACTTTGCGGTGCGGAAAAGTGCCTCGGCATAGGCGTTATCATTGCTAACCCTTGGCCGGCTAAAAGAGGGTTCGACGCCCAGGGCGATCATGCTTTCACGTAACAAAGAGCCTCTCATAACGTGGCCGTTATCCGAGTGCAGCACCAACGGACGACCTGCTGTTTGTTCACGTAAGCATCCTTTTCTGAGCAGCTCACACGCGTGTTCAGCGCATTCAACCTCATGCACTTCATTGGCAACCAGCTTGCGGCTGAAGACATCCTTGACCATGTACCAGTAGAAAAAACGACCTTTGACAGTGCTGGGCAGCCAAGTGATATCCCAACACCACACTTGATTGGGAGCGTCAGCGCGATGCGTCGTCAGCACCCTGCGTTTTGGGGCTTTGGTACGGCCACGACGCACGTTTTGATTGGCGGCTTTTAACACACGATAAAACGTCGACTCCGAAGCCAGATAGATGCCTTTATCAGCCAGCTTAGGAACGATTTGGTGCGGGGTGAGGCTGGCGTAGCCAGCCTGATTGGCAGCATCAAGAACCGCTTGGCGTTCTGCCTCACTGAGCTTGTTCGTCGGCATTGCCCGCTGAGCCAGCAGTCGCCCATCACAGTCAGCGTGTCGCCAGCGTTGAACTGTTCGCAGGCTCAGCCCCAGCTCATTACAGGCTCGATATCGACGAGCACCATTCAGCACCGCGTCTGCAATCAACTTCATGGCGTGCGTACGATCAGAGGCGTTGATCAGTCTTCCTTGTCCTTGCCCCAGATCGCATTGGCTTTTTTTCTGAGCTCCAGCAAGGCCACCGCCTCCGCACGACCGGCATCAGACTGGATCAGTTGACGCTCAAGTACTTTGATGCGCCGTTCCTCGGCTGTCTTGGAGGTTCGAGAGTTGAGATCAACAACCGGATTGGCGTTTTGGCAAGCCACTCGCCACTGTTGGATTTGCTCAGGGTAAATGCCCTTGATTCGGCAGTACTGAGAGATCTCCACCTCGCTCAATGGCGCGGTTTCCATGACCGCATTGAATTTATCGGCGCTTGACCATTGATCACTAGTCTTGCCGTTTCCCGGAACGATCAAGCCCTTATCTCTAGCCATTTGCCTCCAGTTTCGCAGTGACTGTGGCGTGAGATTGAGCGCAACGGCAAGTTCTGCCACTGATCGATTGAGGGGCGGCATCATTTGCAGAACGACCCAGTCTTTGAAGTCGCTTTCGTATCGCTTGCCCATTTTGGACATTTGTTATTCACCTTCGCCCTCTTGAATGATTGAGTCAATCAACAAGGGCGACAGGTAGCCTGACACGGAGGG
>NZ_FYDJ01000020.1 GCF_900187425.1 Pseudomonas sp. Irchel s3h14 | reverse complement strand
GGGCAGGTATTGGAGGATTATTTCTGGATCACCGCCCCAGGCCTTCGAGGCCAAGGACGGTGAAGATCTCAAAGACCCGGTTTCCAGTAGACCGTAAGGCTGCTCCGCTTAAGTGAACAGCATTACGCATCACTGCGGGCCTTTTCTTTTAGTGCGGAACCTATCAGCCCCGACGACGCAGTGCGTCGATACGCTCTTCCAGCGGTGGGTGGCTCATGAACATGCGGGCGAACCCCTGTTTGATGCCACCGTTGATGCCGAAAGCCGTCAGGGTGTCCGGCATGTGCACCGGCAGCCCCTGTTCGGCACGCAGGCGTTGCAGGGCGCCGATCATTGCGGCGGTACCGGCCAGGCGTGCACCGGCTTCGTCTGCACGGAATTCGCGTTTACGCGAGAACCACATGACGATGGCGCTGGCCAGAATGCCCAGAACCAGTTCGGCGAAGATGGTTGCCACGTAGTAGGCGATGCCCTGGCCTTCTTCGTTCTTGAAGATCACCTTGTCGACAAAGTTGCCGATGATCCGTGCGAAGAACATCACGAAGGTGTTCACCACGCCCTGGACCAATGCCAGGGTGACCATGTCGCCATTGGCTACGTGGCCGATTTCGTGGGCCAGAACGGCCTTCACTTCATCTGGCGAGAAACGCTCGAGCAGCCCTTGGCTGACCGCTACCAACGCGTCGTTCTTGTTCCAGCCGGTGGCAAAGGCGTTCGCCTCGTAGGCCGGGAAAATACCGACTTCGGGCATCTTGATCCCGGCTTCCCGGGACAATTGCTCAACGGTTTGCAGCAGCCATTGCTCGTGACGTGTGCGCGGCTGGCTGATGATTTGGGTGCTGGTGCTCATCTTCGCCATCCACTTGGAGATGAACAGCGAGAACAGCGAACCGGCGAAACCAAAGACCGCACAGAAAATCAGCAGCTGATTGAGGTTGAGATCAACCCCGTTGGCCGCCATGAACCCGTTGAAGCCGAAAAGGCTCAGGGTGATGCTGGCAATCAGCACGACCGCCAGGTTAGTGGCCAAAAACAGCAGGATGCGCATCATGGTTGTAGAAATCTCCTCATGCTAAAGATGTAGCGTACTGCGGGGTATATAAGGTGCTGACCCGGGCTATTCAACCAGGTGACTATTTCAAACTGTGTCCTACGGCAACAGTCTAGCTGCTTGAAGGGCATTTCCGACGTCGATGCGGGAAGTGTTTGTCAGGCAATTAGCGTCATAAGCCCCGCCGTTGTTAGACGCGAGCACTCAACGGTCATCAGTCAGCGATTGAAGAAGCGATGTTCGGCAGGGCGCAAAGAAATGTTGCTGAATCAATCACCGTGCGACTTGCGCAAGCGTCGCACGGTGACAGGCAGGTTACTGGCGATAGGACTTGAGGAAATTGCCGATACGTCCGATGGCCATGTCCAGGTCGTCCACGCGCGGCAGGGTCACCACACGGAAGTGGTCCGGCCATGGCCAGTTGAAGGCGGTGCCTTGAACTACCAGCAGCTTCTCCGACAGCAGCAGGTCGAGCACGAATTTCTCGTCGTTATGGATCGGGCAGACTTTCGGGTCGATCCGTGGGAACGCATACAGCGCACCCATTGGCTTGACGCAGCTCACGCCGGGAATGTCGTTGAGCAGTTCCCAGGTACGGTTGCGCTGTTCCAACAGTCGTCCGTTGGGCAATACCAGATCATTGATGCTCTGGTAGCCGCCGAGGGCGGTCTGGATCGCATGCTGGCTCGGCACGTTGGCACACAGACGCATGTTGGCCAGCATGTCGATGCCTTCGATGTAGCTCTGGGCATGGTGTTTCGGCCCGGAAATGGCGATCCAGCCGGAACGGAAACCCGCCACGCGATAAGACTTGGACAGACCGTTGAACGTCAGGCACAGCAGGTCTGGCGCCAGGGAAGCCGTGCAGATGTGCACCGCATCGTCGTACAGAATCTTGTCGTAGATCTCGTCGGAAAAAACCACCAGGTTGTGCTGACGGGCCAGTTCCAGCATGCCCAGCAGGACTTCTTTCGAATACACCGCGCCGGTCGGGTTGTTCGGGTTGATGATCACCAGTGCTTTGGTGTTCGGGGTGATCTTGGCCTTGATGTCGGCCAGGTCCGGCCACCAGTTGGCCTGCTCGTCGCACAGGTAATGCACCGGGTTGCCGCCCGACAGGCTCACCGCGGCGGTCCACAGCGGGTAGTCCGGAGCCGGCACCAGCACTTCGTCGCCGTTGTTGAGCAGGGCCTGCATCGACATCACGATCAGCTCGGAAACGCCGTTGCCCAAATAGATGTCTTCAATGCCGACGCCTTCTACCTGCTTTTGCTGGTAGTACTGCATCACGGCCTTGCGGGCGCTGAACAGGCCTTTGGAATCGCTGTAGCCCTGAGCAGTCGGCAGGTTGCGGATGACGTCCTGAAGGATTTCATCCGGCGCTTCGAAACCAAAAGGCGCCGGGTTGCCGATGTTCAGCTTGAGGATGCGATGGCCTTCCTCTTCCAGGCGTTTGGCGTGCTTGAGCACTGGGCCGCGAATGTCGTAGCAGACGTTGGCGAGCTTGTTCGATTTGCTGACCTGCATGGCGATGTGTTCCCGAAAATGAACGATCCAGGCGGCGTATAAACGACCGTGCTGGGAATCCTGCGTATTCACACAGGCCTGGCGCCTTGAGAGGCAGCACCCATAATCCGTTTGAATGCGCGTGGTCTGGCTGCCAGACTGGCGTTTGACGAGGCGCAATCATACGTGCCGCCCGATCCGTGGAAAAGGTACAGATCGGGCTTTTTCAGCTGCTGAGGTGTGATGATGGAAAAGTTGGAAAAAACCCTGGAAGAATGGCGGGCGATGCTCGATCCGGAGCAGTACAACGTTTGCCGCCTCAAAGGCACCGAACGGCCGTTCTCCGGCAAATACAACGACAGCAAGGTCGACGGCATTTACCACTGCATCTGCTGCAACGAGCCGCTGTTCGACTCCAAAACCAAATTCGACTCTGGCTGCGGCTGGCCGAGCTTCTATGCTCCGATTGGTGACAGCGCCATGGTCGAGATCCGTGACGTCAGCCACGGCATGATCCGCACCGAAGTGGTCTGCGCCAAATGCGATGCGCACCTGGGCCACGTGTTCCCGGACGGCCCGCCGCCGACCGGCCTGCGTTATTGCATCAACTCGGTGTGCCTGGACCTGGCACCCCGCGGGTAATAAGCCAATGGGCGATCCGATGATCGCCCTTCGGATATTTAAATTGCACACAATTCAATTGCTCGCTATGTTTGTCTCATCTTCCCTCATTCAGAGTCCGAGCCATGAGCGACAACCTGCTGAGCATCCCTTGCACCACCATCAAGGGTGAGCAAAAGACCCTGGCGGATTTCGCCGGCAAAGCTGTGTTGGTGGTCAATACCGCGAGCAAATGCGGCTTCACTCCGCAATACAAAGGCCTTGAAGAGTTGTGGCAGACCTACAAGGATCAAGGTCTGGTGGTGCTGGGCTTTCCGTGCAATCAGTTCGGCAAGCAAGAGCCAGGCAACGAAGGGGCGATTTCCGAGTTCTGCGAGTTGAACTTCGGCGTCAGTTTTCCGCTTTTCAAAAAGATTGAAGTCAATGGCGCCGACGCCCATCCGCTGTTCGTTCAACTGAAAAAACGCGCACCGGGTGTGCTGGGTTCCCAGGGCATCAAGTGGAACTTCACC
The DNA here is from genome assembly GCF_900187425.1 of Pseudomonas sp. Irchel s3h14. GTDB lineage: Bacteria > Pseudomonadota > Gammaproteobacteria > Pseudomonadales > Pseudomonadaceae > Aquipseudomonas. The sequence continues at coordinate 90,970 of NZ_FYDJ01000020.1, read as the reverse complement.
AAGTTTCTGATCGGCAAGGATGGCCAGCTGGTCAAGCGCTTCGCCCCCGCGACCAAGCCGCAGGACCTGACCCGCGAGATCGAAGCCCTGCTCAAATGAACACCTTGTCAGTCGATTCCCTGAAGCTTGACAGTCAACTGTGCTTCAAGCTGTACGCCGCTTCCCGGGCGGTGATCCGCGCTTATAAACCGATGCTCGATCAGCTCGGCCTGACCTATCCGCAATACCTGGCGATGCTGGTGTTGTGGGAATGGCAGGAGGCAGCCCCGGAGCAGCCGACGGTCAAGGCGTTGGGCGAACGCCTGGCGTTGGATTCCGGCACGCTGACGCCATTGCTCAAGCGTCTTGAGCAACTGCAGCTGATTCAGCGTCAGCGCTCGGCGCGGGACGAGCGTGAAGTGCACTTGAGCCTGTCGCCCACCGGCAAGGCCTTGCGCGATCAGGTCGGGCCGCTCAAGGCCCGTCTGTTATGCGACAGCGGTGTGGATCTGGATCGCCTGAATGATCTGCGCGATGGTCTTGATCACCTTTTGGGGCAAATCAAAGCACTGTCGTAGTAGGGACCCACAAGTCCAGCAGGGCAGCCAACTCTTCCCGGCGGAAGGGTTTTGCCAGGTAATCGCTCATGCCTGCCGCACGACAGCGTTCGCGCTCTTCGGACATGGCGTTGGCGGTCAGGGCGACGATGGGCAGCTGTGGCCAGCGTCCGCTACGACGGATTTGCCGACTGGCCTCGTAGCCGTCCATCACCGGCATGTTGCAGTCCATCAGCACCAGATCGAATTCGCTCTGCTCCAGCTGATCCAGCGCCTCGCCACCGTGACCGGCGACAATCACCTCGCAACCGAGTTTTCCGAGCATCCCCTTGGCCACCAATTGGTTGACCGGATTGTCCTCCACCAGCAGCACGCGTCCGCGTCGTTGTGGGGAGAGGGCGTCGATCCGGGCACCGTTGATCGTGTTGAGTTCCGGCTGCAGGGTTCGCCGCAGCGTCTGGTACAGCGCGTTGCGTGCCAGAGGCCGCGCCTGTTGCTGTAAGGGGGCGAGGGCGAGGGCTTCTTCGCTGGGCATGAAACTGCCGTAAGCGGTGACCAGCAGAATGGGGGCTGTACACGAGGGGCGCAGGCCAAACAGGCATTCGGGGCAATCGGTAATCAGTACATCCGGGTTCAGGCCCAGCAACGAGTCATTGATGGAGCGCTGCTCATAGTCGAGCCCCCAGCCGGGCAACACACTGTTCAGCAGTTCTGCCAGACCACTGCTGGCGGCAGTGATGGCGATGACCTTGCCCTGTAAGGAGGCCGGGGGAAGGGCGCGGGTGTGGCTGGGCAGCGGCAGATCCGCACAGAACTGGCTACCGAAGCCTGCTTCCGAGTTGATGGTGAGGCGCCCTTGCATGGCTTCGCAAAGGTTGTAGGTCAGTGCCAGGCCCAATCCGGTCCCGCCGAATTGCCGGGTAATGCCGGCACCCGCTTGCGTGAAGGGCTGGAAGATCTTGACCTGGGCGTCCTGGGCGATACCGATGCCGGTGTCGCAGACTTCGATTCTGACGCCGTCCCCGAATGTCGACAGGCGCACATCGACCCGACCGAAACGGGTGAACTTGAGGGCGTTGGACAAGAGGTTGCTGACGATCTGTCGGACCCGGGTCGGATCCCCGAGCACCAGGGCCGGAAAGTGTGGGTCGATCAGGCAGCTCAGTTCGACACTCGGCGCGGTGTTTTGCGATAGCAGGTTGGCGGTGTCTTCGATCAGCGAGCCGAGGTCGAACGGAATATGTTCGAGCTCAAGTTGGCCGGCATCGAACTTCGACAAATCGAGAATATCGTTGAGCAGTTCCACCAGTACTTTGCCCGAGTCATGGGCGATGGACAGCTGTTGCTGTTGTTCGGCATTGAGCGGGCCGTCCAGGGAAAGCGCGATCATCCCCAGCAGGCCGTTGAGCGGCGTGCGGATCTCGTGGCTCATGTTGGCCAGGAACACCGAGCGCGCTTCGGCCATGTCCAGGGCGGTTCTGCGGGCGACTTCCAGTTCCTGATTGGATTGGCTGAGCCGCGAGTTGATTGCCTTGAGTTCCGCCGTGCGGGCCGAGACGATGTTCTCCAGTTGCCCAAGGTAGTCGGTCAGGCGGTTTTCGGCGTTGCGTCGTTGCTGGATTTCGGTGGCGATGTTTTCGAATTGTTGATTGGCAACTTTGACCAGTACACCGATCTCATCGTTTTCATGGTCCGTCGGACACTCCAGCGACGTTGACTCCGTGCTGCGCGGGTCGCGACTGCTGAGTTCACGGATGACCCGCACCAACGGCTTGGTCAGCATCACATAGAACAGCGCCAGCAGGATGCCAGTCAGCAGCAGGCTGCGGGCGAAGCCATTGAGCAGAGTCACCTCGGCCCGGCGCAGGAACCGGTTGCCGAATGAATAAGTGTCGACGTCCAGACGCAGGGTGCCGAGGGATTCGGTCGGCAAGTGATCCAGGTAGAGACGGTCTTCGAACTGCCGGTTGGCGCCGAACAGGAAGTCACTGATCACCCTATAACCGCTTTGCACCTCCGGGCGTTTGACGCTGGCGAGCACGGTACTGTTGTTGTCGATCAACTGCGCGCCGATGATCGCCGGCGAGCGCAACAGGCCCAGGGTCAGTTCCTGAGCGAGTTCGGCGTCGATGTTATAGGCGATGCGGGACGCGGGGTTGTGGCTGATTTCCAGCAAAGACAGGATTTCGCGGTTGATGGAGGCGTCTTCACTGGCATAATCGATGCCTATTTGCAGCAGACTGAGCAGCGTGCCCAGAATGAAACCGACCAGCACAGTAAGCCTGGCTTGCTTGTAGGACAGCCGGTTGGTGAACTTGATATCCATGGGGTGTCGAACCACTTCCGTTTCCCTTCGCTGCTCAAGCATAGTCGATCATGCATGGATACCGATGTTCTCGCGAGCCCTTGTGCAAAGGGATGAGCCGGACACCGAACGCTGTGTTTCGTCGCTGTATCGCCATCATTACTGTGAACGTGCCCGAGGAGAAGACGTGGATTCCCGATTAAATGCTTTTCTTGAACGCGCCGATGCCGTTTTGGCCCGTATCGAACCGTTGCTGCCCACCCCTCGGCAAGCTATCGACTGGAATCATTGTCTTGCCGCGCGCTGGCAGCGCGAGGGTCGCAGCGGATTTCTGTTGCCGCTGGAAGTCAGCCTCGACATGCGTTTGTCCGACCTGATCGGTGTCGACCGGCAACTGGAGCAACTGGGGCGAAATACCCAGCAGTTCCTCGATGGCATGCCGGCCAACCACGCGTTGCTCTGGGGCTCGCGCGGCACCGGTAAGTCGTCGCTGATTCGTGCCTTGCTGGCCGAACACGCCAAGGCCGGATTGCGGCTGATCGAGATCGAACGCGATCACCTGGCGGACTTGCCCCGAGTGGTCGAGCAGATCGCCAAGCTGCCCCAGCGTTTTGTGCTGTTCTGCGATGACCTGTCATTCGAGTCGGGCGAGGGCGATTATCGTGTGCTCAAAAGCGTGCTCGACGGCTCTCTCGAACAGGCGCCGGATAACGTTTTGCTGTACGCCACGTCCAACCGTCGCCACCTGGTACCGGAAAAGGAAAGCGATAACGAAAACTGGAAACGCGTTGACGGCGAACTCCATCCCAGCGAGGCGGTGGAAGACAAGATTGCGCTGTCGGACCGTTTCGGATTGTGGCTGTCGTTCTATCCGTTTACTCAGGAACACTTTCTCAACGTCGTCGAACACTGGATCGGTCAACTGGCCGACAAGGCCGGCCTTGAGTGGCAGCGAGACGAAGCATTGGACATCCTCGCGGTGCGCTGGGCCACGGGCCGCGGTAATCGCAACGGACGTTGCGCGTATCAATTTGCTCGCTATTGGGTCGGGCTGAAGCTGTTGGAGCACAAGGCATGATAGATTTACAAAAGAGCGGCCAGGGCCTCGAAGGCTACGGCATGCTGTGGGCGCAATTGGAGTCATTGCTGGCTGACGAGCGGGATTTCATTGCCAACGCCGCGCAGTTCTCGGCGTTCCTTTATAACCAGCTCGATGACCTGAACTGGGCCGGTTTCTACCTCAATCGTAATGAAGAACTGGTGCTTGGCCCGTTTCAAGGGCAGATCGCCTGCGTGCGGATTCCGTTCGGTCGGGGCGTGTGCGGAGCGGCGGCGGCCACCTTGGAGACCCAGTTGGTCGAGGACGTGCACGCGTTCCCCGGACACATTGCTTGCGACAGTGCGTCGAACAGCGAGCTGGTGGTGCCACTGGTCAAGGATGGTCGACTGATCGGCGTGCTGGACCTCGATAGCCCGAAACTGGCGCGTTTTACCGCTGAAGATCAGGCCGGTATCGAGCAATTGGCGGCGATTTTCCTGCGCCTCACCGACTGCTGATCATGCCAGGCCTGCCTTGACCAGCAGGCTTGCCGGATCAACCGCATCGATCTGTTGGGGATCGAGGAATCGATCGGCGTACTGCAAGTAGATTTGCGCGTTGATGAACAGCCCGAACAACTCAGGATCGATGTGGGCATCCCTGCACATGGTGGCCATGATGCCCAGCGCTTCGCTCAAGGACTTGGCTTTCTTGTAGGGGCGATCGGTGGCGGTCAGTGCTTCGAAAATATCGGCAATCGCCATCATCCGCGCCGGCAGGCTCATTTCTTCGCGCTTCAACTGTTTGGGATACCCGGTGCCGTCCATTTTCTCGTGGTGGCCGCCGGCGATCTCCGCGACGTTGGTGAGGTGGCCGGGGAAGGGCAGGTGGCTGAGCATCAGAATCGTCTGCACCATGTGGTGATTGATGATGTAACGCTCCTCGCGGGTCAGGGTGCCTCGGGCAACGCTCAGGTTATAGAGCTCGCCCCGGTTGTACTTGTAGGGCGGCACATCGAGCTTGAACCCCCAGGGATTGTCCTCCGGAATCAGTTCGGCTTCGGGCCGTTCCAACAGGTGCTCGGGTTTGTCCGCCAGCAATGGCTCGCTGACCGGCAGTGTCGGTGCCGGGGTCCGCGCCTGACGCCGGTTCTCTTCCCAGGAAACGCCCAGTCGGTCGTCCAGGGTTCGGGACCAGGTGCGTTGGGCGATGCTTCGTAGGCGTTGCAGGTCGGATTCGGCCATCGCCTCGCTACCCAGGTTGCATCGGGCAACGAACGCAAAATCATCGTCCAGCCCCGCCAGCGTGGCATTTCGCAGTTCGGCCAGGTGCTGCTCGTCACCGCCCAGGGCCATGGCTTGCCAATAGCTGATCCAGGCATCGCGCTTGAGCACTTCGAAGCGGGTGCGGATTTCGTGAATACGGTCGTTAAGGGTTTCCAGCTTCGTGGCTTTATCGACCACATATTCCGGGGTGGTGACCTTGCCGCAATCGTGCAGCCAGGCGGCGATGTGCAGCGCTTCCCATTCATCTTCGGTGGGTTGATAGCCACTGAAGGCCGGGTCCTGGCTGGCAGCGGCGGCTTGGGCGAGCATCAGGGTCAGCGCCGGCACTCGCTGGCAGTGACCGCCGGTATAGGGGCTTTTGGCGTCAATCGCCCCCGCCAGCAGTTGAATGAAGGAATCCAGCAGTTGTTTCTGTTTGGCTTGCAGACGTTGACTTTCGATACTCACGGCGGCCGCGCCGGAAACCGCCTGGAGGAACGCGATGCGGTCCGGGCGAAGTTTCTCCAGATCGCTCTGGTTGCCGGTATCAGCCAACAGCAGGACCAGCAGGCCCACGGTTTCGTTATGACGATTGTGCAGCCGAATACCGATCAGATGAACGCGGGGACACTCCAGTGCATGCAACACATTCTGCAAATCCCCGGCCTCTTCGAAACCAAGCGTGGTGACGACGTTGTCGGCATTCGATAGCTGTTGTAGCCATGCAGGGCTTTGCGGAGCCTGGAGTTCGTGTCCTCGAAGATCAAATGACGGCAATGCCCGTGAGGTGCCGTTGACGACCAGACCATGGGGCTCCATGCGATCGCCATCACTTTCGCGCAGGTAGATCAGACCGGCCTGGGCCTGGCCGATTTTCACGGTTTCAAACAACACCCGTTCGAGTAAGGGGGCGAAGCGGGTCTCGGCGCTCAGGCTGTCGGTGATCTGGAAAAAACTCGCCAGGGTGTCTTTCATGCGCGACATCGACACGCTCAGTTGGTCCACTTCGAGCACGGGAGAGCGACGTGAGGCCGGAAAGTTGAAGTCAAAACTGCGAACCGCATCAGCCTCCCGCACCAGCGCGCGCAGGGGTTTGACCAGAACTCGCGAGGTCAGCCAGCCCAGCGGCAGGCACAGCAACAGCGTGGCCAGGGTAATCAGCGCGCCTTGCCAGCGCATGCGGTAGGCATCGACAAGTAACTCATCTTCCGGCACCAGCAGCGCCAGTTGCAGTCCCTGGGGGCCGCCCTCCTGCATGCGGCTGCGGGCAACGATCCATTGACGACCGGCGACATCCAGGCGATTACCTGCGGGGGAATTGTTGAGCAACGCGCCGAGACCGGGGCTCAGGTCGGCGGCTTTGATCAGGCGGGCAGTCTGATCGTCGATGATCAGTTTGCTGCTGTCGGGATACGCGATGGCATTCCCTTCCGCATCGAACAGCACAATGTCGGTACTGGGCGTCACGACATGTTTGGCCAGTGTCGCGGAGAGTTCCGCCAGGGTCAGATCGGCCCCCATGATGGCCTGTTCGCCGCTGCGCCGGGCCAGGGTGGTGCCGACATTGTGGGTGGAGAAAAAAATGTAGGGTTCGGTGGTGATCTGATCGGTGTCGCTGCGGGCGTTGGCATACCAGGCGCGGGTTCGCGGATCGTAGGTTTCGTCGGGGTTGTCCTGGCGGCTGATGAGGGCCAGATCCTGATCGAAAAACAATGATTGGGAGCGGACCTGACCGTTGTTGCCTGTTCGCTCAATGCTCCACACCTGATAAGCCGCAGTATCCGGTGCCTTGAGGAGCGTTTTCAGGTCGGGGGTTCGCAAGGGTCGAACCATGAAGAAATCACCGTTGCCATAGCCCAGATACAACGAGGCCAGGTCGGGGTTGTCCTTGAGCGACTGGCTGAAGGGTTTGAGCAGCGCCAGGCGTTGCTCCAGGTCAGGTGCCTGGGTCGCCGGGTATTCCGCCAGCAGGGACAGCAGATGGCGAATCGGTTCATAAGTGGCGTGCAGGTCGAGACGGACGTCCTGCTCAATGCGGTTGAAGAGCTTTTCACTGCTGGAAAGAATGATCTGCGTGGTTTGCTGGTAGTTGAAAAGGCCCAGCACCACGCCAGTCAGCAACAGCAGGAAAGTGAACATCACGCTGATATGGACGTGCAGGGGAAACCGCCGTTGATCCGGGCGCAGTGGGCTGGGCATTGCGGGTCTCTCCATGATGGTTAACACACTGCTCAGCGTCCAAGCATAGTTAAGGCTCTGTCATTCTGCTTTTGTCGTTTTGGCCGATCTGTTGCTGCAATGCTTGCTCCAATTCGAGCATGGCGCGCTCTATAGCCTTGCTGCAATCGGCCACTTCGTCGTGATGAAACACTTCATGGCAGGCTTTTTCCAGCGCCTCGCAGCTGTCGATCACCCGGGACGCCTGGACAATTCGCGCGGCGCCCTTGATTTTGTGGGCGACGTCGAGAAATGGCTGAGGTTCTTTGGAGGGGGACAGCGCCAGCAGTTCTTGTCGATCCAGACGGTTGCTGTTCAACAGTTCGGTCAACAGTCGCTGGTCCAGGACCGGATCTCCGCCGGTCAAAAGACGCAACCCTTGCAGGCTGAACGCGGGATCGTGGGCGATTGGCCTGATTCCTTCAAACCACTGACTCAAGGCTGTCAGGGTAAGGGGCTTGAACAGGCAGTCGTCCATCCCGGCTTGTTTGCAGCGTTGTATTTCTTCCGGTTGTGCATTGGCGGTAAAACCCAGCACGGTACAGGGCGGGCGGTGCGTTTGTAGTTCATGTCGGCGAATGGCGCGGGCCAGTTCGTATCCGTTCATGATCGGCATGTTGCAATCGACAATCACCAGATCGAACGGCTCGGCTTCCCATGCCTGAAATCCCGCCTGGCCATCCGGCGCGACGCTGAATCGGTGGCCCAGAAACGCCAGTTGCTGGCACATGAGCAAGCGATTGGCGGGGTGATCGTCGACCACCAGAACATTCAACGGGGTCTTCGTGGTGCGGATTTGCGCTTCAGCAGTCTCCGGCATCTGTTCGAGTGGCAATGTTGCCAGGTGCAACGACACCTCGACTTGAGTGCCGACACCCGGCTGGCTGCTCAATTGCAGGCTGCCGCCCATCATTTCGCACAGGCTGCGGCTGATCACCAGTCCAAGCCCCGCGCCGCCTCTGGCGGACTGCCCGGAGTGATCGGCCTGAGCAAAAGGTTCGAACAACCGCCGCTGATCCTGTTCACTGATCCCTATGCCGCTGTCGTGAACCTGCAACAGCATCCTGACCCGCTCAGGCTCGGCGGCCGGCTGCAGGTCGACGATGATCCTGATTTGGCCGTGCTCCGTAAACTTGATGGCGTTGCTCACCAGGTTGGACAGCACCTGCTTGAAGCGCATCGGGTCCAACAGGACATCAAACCCCGGATTGGCAGGGCGGAATTCCAGCAGCAGCCGGAGACTTTTCTGGCGCGCCAGTCCATCGAAGACTCGCACCACCGAGGCCACGATTTCACTTGGTTTGACCCGTTCAGGGCTCAGGCTCAAGCGTCCGGATTCAATCCGGGCAATGTCGAGAATGTCCCCGATCAGCTCCAGCAGGTCCTTCGCCGAGTTGTATGCCACATCGATGGCCGGGCGATCCGGGTGCTCATGATCGATGCGTTTCAGGGTGAGCTCGAGCATGCCGATGACCGCATTCATCGGAGTGCGGATCTCATGGCTCATGGTCGCCAGAAAAGTGGTTTTGGCTCGGTTGGCTTCATCGGCACGCTCTTTGGCATAGCGCAGATCATCGAACAGTTGCCGCCGTTCGCTGATGTCGATCCAGCCGCCAATAATGCCTTGTACTTCACCGCTCGAATCACGGTAGGGAAGAATCCAGTGGTAAATCGTCAGTCTGCGGTCGCCGATGTGCAGCGCGCGATCGAGGATCAGCGGTATGCCCTCGGCTACGACGCGTTGGTAATCGGCCTGATACTCCCGGGCTTCGAACGCATTGCTCATGTTGGCTTGCATGACGCCTTTGCCGATGACGTCTTCACGTTTCGCACAGAAGGCTTCCAGGTAACTGTCGTTGCAGCTTTGCAGCAGTCCCTGACGATCGCGCACGTAGATGGGATGAGGCGTCCCGTTGACCAGTGATCGCATGAATTCGAGTTGATCGTTCAATGCGCGCTCGGCTGCCTGACGCTGCTTTATCTGGCGACGCATGTAAGCGTTCCAGGCAACGGAAATCAGCAGCAGCACCCCGGCACCAATGACGATTTGGTAGAACAGTCGGTGATAGTTGCGCCAGGTACTTTGCGAGGACGCCGAATAGCCGCGCCAGCGGCTGTTGATGATCCCCAGTTCTTCCGGCGCAATGCTCAGCAGCGCCTTGTTGAGGATGGTGTTCAGTTCTTTGGCTTCCCGGCCTGTGGCCAGGGAAAACGCGGCCTGCCGGGTGCCGATGGTGGTACTGATTTGAAGGGTGTGCTCGAAGAGCTGCGATGAGATGAAGTAGTTGGCAATCACCAGAGAATTCACCGCACCTTCTGCCTTGCCCTCGGCCAGCAACTCCACGGCGCTGAACGCGTCCGGGGTTTCAATCAGCCTGATCCGCGGGAACTCGCTGCGCAGGTAATCCACCAGGGGATTGCCTTGGGCAATTGCCAGGCGTTTGTCCTGCAACTGCGCAAGGCTTGTCGGGCTGTCGGCGGCTTTGCGAGTCAACAGGACAAAGGAGTTTTGCAGATAGGGGCGGGTGAAGTTCAGCGTCATTTCACGTTGGGCGCTGGGGAGCAGGGCGGCGATCAAGTCGGCCTTATTGTCCGTGATCTGCTCGATCATCTCGTCATCACTGCGGCTGCGACGGACGTCGAAGCGCAAACCGGTGCGCAATCTGATCAGCTCGAGCAAGTCTGCGGTAACCCCACGAAAGTTGCCATCACTGTCGAAAAACGTCAGCGGCGCAAAAGCCTCATTGACCACCACACGCACTACCGGGTGTTGCGCCAGCCAGCGTTCCTCGTTGTGGGTGAGTTGCAGTTTTTGATCGGTGAGAAGCATGTCACTGCCTGCACTCCAGCGTTTGGCGATGTTGTCTCGTTCGCTGGTGGGCACGGCCATGAGCATTGCGTTGATGATCCCGAGCAGTTGCAGGTTGTCCTTGTGCACGGCAAAGCTGAAACCGTGGGCTTCGTGTTTGCCGAAGTTGGCCATGCGGATGTTGTTGAGATACCCCTTGTTGATCATGTAATGGGTGGAAATGGTGTCACCCAGAAAAACGTCGGCTTGATCGAAGGCAACGGCATTGATCGCATTCTGGTAGGACGGAAAGGACGTGATGATCGCCCCCGGATACATGGCCTTGACCTCCTTCAGCGGCAAATAGTGATACACCATGCTCAGCCGGAGACCGGACAGGCCATCGGTCAAGGATCTGGTTTCTCCTTCGCGTGTCACCAGAACCGGTTGGTCTACGGCGTAGGGTGTGGAAAGTACGATGTCAGCGTTGTGAGCTTCGAATCCATTGGCGGTGCCCAGCAAATCGATCTCGCCGCTTTCGAGTGCCTCGATCGCGGCCTCCCGGGACGCAAAGCGCAGAACCTTGATTGGCAAACCGGTGGTTTTGCCAAGGATACCTGCGTAATCGGCAGTAAAACCTTCGTAGTCGTCACCACTGATGGTCAGGTCGAAAGGGGGGTAGTCCGGGGCTGACGTGCCAAGGATCAGTTCCTGTTTATTCTCAATCCATTGTCGTTGTGATTTATCCAGTTGGACTTCCTGGTGTCCGGCCATCGAGCGACTCATCAGGGTGTAGTGCTCGCTGACGGTCTGCGCCGCGGCCACTGAGGTGGTCAGGCATAAACCGACGGCCATGAGTGTCAGATAATCCTTTATACGACTGGGCATCCTGTTCCTCACACTAACGCGTTACGTTTTGCCATATCGATGAGTTCAACAAGGGATTTGGCTTTGAGTTTTTGCATGAGGCGTTTTTTATAAGTACTGACAGTCTTGTTGCTCAGAAACATGCCTTTGGCGATTTCCTTGTTGGTGCGTCCTTGGGCAAAGAGTTGCAATACCATCAGTTCCCGGTCATTGACTGACTTGAACAGTTCCAGGTCGGCGAAACGCGCGTCATCACAGCGAACAGGATTCAATGCCTGGCTTGGGAAATAGTTGTAACCTGACAATACGGCTTTTATAGCACTGACCAGTTCACTCAGGTCTTCCTGTTTGCACACATACCCCGATGCGCCGGATTGCATGCAGCGAATACCAAAAAGTGTTGGGCACTGTGCTGTTAATACCAATGTTTTCAGGCGGGTACTCATTGCGTTGAAACGGGCGAGAACCTCCAGTCCATCCAGTTTTGGAATGCTGATGTCGAGAATGACCAGATCAGGCATGCATTCGCGAACCATCTGCATGGCGTCGACCCCATTATCAGTTTCGCCGACGACTTTGTAACCTTCATGTTCAAGCAACATTCTGACGGCAAGGCGGATAACCGGGTGATCGTCGACAATAAAAACGGAGTTCATAATCAAATCCCATACGCGCTCTAATAAAGCGCGCACCTTAGCTCAGATAGTTGAGGCGACGCATGAGCTGACGGACCTGCAGCGGCAATATAGGAATAATCCTACAGCTGAAGAAGAATGGGACTACGTATCAACTAGGTTTTTTATGAAGAAGGGTAAAGGTTGTTGATAGTTAGTCGAGAGGTTGTAAGTATTTAATTGTAAGTTTTTAGTTGTGTTCGGGCTGAATTTTTAGTGCGTTTGTTATGCGGTTTTTTACAATGAGGCCAAGGTCAATAAGTTTCTAAATTCGGATTGTTTCAGTGGTTTGATCAAGTATCCCAATAATGGCAGTCCGTGTTCGTTGGCCTTTTTTTCAAGTTCATCCAGTTCGGCGGATGTCAGGCTGCTTAACAGTATTGCCTGTCTAATCATTCCCCGGTGGCTGGCGAATTCGACCAGATCAAGCCCGCAGAGGTCGGGCAGACATTGATCGCACAAAAGAATATCAAACGGTTGCACAGCCTTGAGCATTTGTTGCAAGGCGCCATCGGCACTGTCGGTGGTGGTCAGTTGGGTGAAACCGTAACTCTCAAGCAGATATTGAGTCGCACGGAGTTGGAAGGGATGATCTTCCACCAGCAAGATGCGCAGATCGTCTTTGAACATAGGAGTATTCACGCTTCTTCTGTCGAGCTGAAGGAAGCGAGATTATTTCGCGAGGTTACCGAATAATCGATCAGTTAGCTCAGCGCATGTTGTAGGGGGATTCGGCGAATGTTGAGTGCACTTGGGGTTTGAGAGGCAAATCAACCATTGCAGGCGGCGTAATGGCTGATCACCCAGATCTGATCAGTGGCTCGAACGACCGGTCATCTCCAGCGCCATTTCGCTGGCATAGCTGTCGGTCATGCCGGCGATGAAATCAATCATCCGTAGAAACGAGGCGTGCAATGGGCCGTGAGGATCGGGCGCATTGTTAGCCAACAGGTCGAGGACCCGGCGACTCTTGAAAGACGGCGTTCGACCGTTGTGCTGTTCCAGTGCCGCGCCGCAGAAGGCGTTGAGCAGGATTTCCAGCGTGGTGTAGGCGCCGATTTCATGCAGGGTCTTGCGCTTGTCCTGGAAGATTTTTTTCCGCGCCATGTCCTTCGCATTCAGGACGCAACGCTTGGCAGGGCCGTGCATGTGCTCCACCAGATCACCGGGCAGCGTGCCGGCCAGCAACGCGTCCTGTTGTTCGACAAAGGCCCGTGCTGCGGCGTTGGTCAGGTGTTCAATGGCTTTGCCTCGCAGGATCGCCAGTTTGCGCCGGCGCGAATCCAGTGGACCAAGCTGGCGATAGGTTTCCGGCAGATCGTCACCCACAAGGTCCAGCAACAGGGACTCGACTTCGGCGTACTCCAGCAACTCCATTTCCAGACCGTCTTCCAGATCGATCAGCGCGTAGCAGATGTCATCGGCAGCCTCCATCAGATACACCAGCGGATGGCGAGCCCAACGCTGTTCCTCGAGTTGCGGCAGGCCGAGTTTATGGGCGATTTGTTCCAGTAGCGGCAATTCGCTCTGATAGCAGCCGAACTTGTGTTTCTTGTAGCCCAGTGAATCCGCGTGTTTTGCCGTCCATGGGTACTTCAGATAAGTACCCAGTGTGGCGTAGGTCAGCCGGGTGCCGCCGTCGAACTGGTGATACTCCAGCTGGGTGAGTACCCGGAAGCCTTGGGCATTGCCTTCGAAATTGAGGAAGTCATTACGTTCGACTTCGCTCATTGCATCCAGCCAGCCACGGCCGGCGGCCTGCTGGAACCAGTGGCGAATCGCGTCTTCGCCGGAATGGCCGAAGGGCGGATTGCCAATGTCATGGGCCAGGCAAGCCGATTGCACCACCATGCCCAGGTCGCTGGGCTCGCACCAGTCAGGCAGGGCGCTGCGGATGGTTTCGCCAACGCGCATGCCCAGCGAACGGCCAACGCAGCTGACTTCCAGCGAGTGGGTCAGGCGCGTGTGGATATGATCGTTGCTGGTGACCGGATGGACCTGGGTCTTGCGCCCGAGGCGGCGAAACGCGCCCGAGAAAATGATCCGGTCGTGGTCTTTGTGAAAAGGGCTGCGGCCGAGTTCTTCCGGGCTGTGCAGAGGCTTTCCGAGGCGTTCGCGGGTAAGCAGGGTTTGCCAATCCAAGGCGGGTTCTCTCCGTCAGGTGTTTGATCGCTTAAGCTTCCGGGTTCGCGTCCGGACCTGCAAGCGAAAAGCACGCACACACCTGTAGGAGCACGGCTTGCCGGCGATGGCGGTGTATCAGGCGTTGCAATATCGAATGAACTGCCGTCATCGCGAGCAAGCTCGGCTCCTACAGCCCGGCGGCGTCGATATCGATGAGCAGCAGTCGCTCGCCGTTGTCGAAAAATTGCCCGGCGGTGAGGCAATACTGGTTGCTGGTGGCGTCGCGGTAAGTATTGGAGAGCGTCAGTCTTCGTTCATCCCAACCCTCTGCCAGCAGGTGATAGAAGTAGGGGCGCCATGACCAGTTGTGGCCCAGGTAGCGATTGTCGGCCTCCCAACCGTTGTTGCGCCATTCAAGGTTGGGCGTCAGCTGCGTGCCGTGGCGGTCGCATTGGTAGAAGCGCAGCAGCCAGGGAAATGCATCCAGTTGTGGCAAGGCGCTGAGTGGGGCTCGGGCTTGAGCCCATGCTTGCAGGATGGTCATCAGCTCGCTGAGTTGCTGGCGCATGATCATCAGGCGACCGCGCTCAGCCAGCTTCTGCTGAACATAGCGCTGACGCAGTTGCGCGAAGCGCTCGACAAAGGCGTCCGTGGCAAAAAAACCGGTTTGTGCCCGGGCGAACAGAAAACCCTGAACGTAGCGCGAACCACACTCCAGGGCAAAACTCAGTTGAGCCTCGGTTTCCACCCCTTCGGCGATGATCCAGCAACCGGTTTTCTCCGCCATTTGCGCCAGGGCCTTGACCACGTCGCTGCTCGGCCCACCTAACGCCGCGGCCTGGAACAAGCGCATGTCGAGTTTGAGAATGTCCGGTTGCAGCGCGAGTACGCGATCAAGCTGAGAGTAGCCGGCACCAAAATCATCGATGGCGATCCTCGCACCGGCCTGTCGGTAGCGCGCCACGACGTCGGCCAGGCGCTGAATATCGCCTCCCAATTCGGTGATCTCGAAGACAATGCGTTGTGGATCGACGTTGTGCCTGCTCAATTGCTTGAGGCTTGGTAGAGCTTGGCCCTGCCGCAAGCGGTTGATCCAGCGTGGCGATATGTTCAGGCTCAGAAACCAGTCCGAGGGCGCTTCATGCAGGCGGCTCAGCGCGTTATCGCGGATCTGGCGGTCCAGACGACGGAGCGCGATGGCGGGCGTTCGCGGGTCGGCGAACAGCGGCCCCACCGAGGCCAGTTGACCGTCGGCCTGGCGCAATCTTCCCAGTGCCTCGACGCCAGCGATACGGCCGGTGGCGGTATCAATGAAGGGTTGAAAGCAGGCGAGCGGTTGCCCGTCGATCACGAGGCCTCCTTGGTCAGGTCTTGTTATTGGATAAAACCTGTTCACCGGGTAGGCAGGCAGGATTGAACCCCTCGATAAAGAGGTCCAATCCCGATGTTGCAAGAATGCAGCCAGATAACGGCCTTAGTGGTGACGCGAAGAGCCTTGCATGACCAGCTTGATCAATGGCCCCAACGTGGCGCCTAGACGAACCAGTCGAGTCAGGCTGCTGACGCCACCGCTCTTGGCGCCCTTACCCGTCAGAAAGCCCAGCAAGGTAACGGCAGCCACGCCCCAGAGTGGAGCGTGCTTGATGCCGAAGCCATCCTGCAGGTTTTGCGTCATCCCGCGCACGCGTTGCAAGGGTTGCAGCAGTTGCGCGGATTCATGGCGGATTTCCTGGCGATGCATTTCCATGCGCAGGCGAATCAGCGCCTTGCGCATTTCAGTGCGCGAGCTGTTGTGAGGCAGTTCAGGCAGGTTCATGGCAGCAGACGCTCCCGATCATTGGCCAACTCTTCCAGGGTGCCGTGGAAGGGTGAGGACTCATCGTAAATCGCCGCTCTCAAGCGCATCGCACAGAAAATGGCCGCAAGTGTGTAGAAAACACAGAGCCCGATGATGGCGGCCAGGCGATAGGTGTCCCAAAACAGGATCAACACCAGCGTCGACAACCCCACCAGCAACAGCAAGGCAAAAACCAGCGCCAGGCCTGCGAATAGCAACAGGCTTACCGTGCGGGCTTTTTGTTCCTGCAATTCGATGCCGAACAGTTCGACATGGCTGTGCAGCAGTCCAAGAAAAGCGGCACCCAGGCGCCGCGGTGAGGAGCTTGGGCCCGTCGCGGACGAGCCGGATTCGCCGATCGCCATATCAGCGCCGAGTGGCCAGCAAGCCAAGCAGGAAACCCACGCCGGCTGCGATCCCGACCGACTGCCATGGGTTGGCCTGGACATAGTCTTCGGTGGCGGTAACGGCGGCCTTGCTGCGTTCGCGCAGGGAGTCTTCGGTCAGTTTCAAGGTTTCGCGCGCACGCAGCAGACTGTCGTGGATTTGCTCGCGCAACTCATCAGCCTGATCGCCGGCCAGCGTTGCGGTGTGTTCCAGCAACCGTTCGGTGTCGCTGACCAGAGTCTGAAAATCGTTCATCAGGATTTCTTGAGCAGTCTTTGCCTTGATGCTGGCCATGGGTGGATCTCCGTAAGTGGCTTCTGAAACGTTCGAGTATGAGCCTTGCGCGAAGGTTCAGTACAAATGACTGGTACAACTTTTGCTATGTCGTGGTGCGTCTGCCTGCGCCGTTGCGCTGTTGCTGGGCAGGATTCGAGCAAAACCTTATCTCAAATAATGAAAACTCGCGCAAAGGTTCCAACCTTGTGCGCCAAAGTGGCTCATCGGGATCAATCTGCTGATCCTGGCAAGTCGCAACTTGGTGCATGAATTGTCTGCGCGAACTGCTTTGGTGCTTTTTTAGCCTTCAGGTCTGCCAACCCCATGGAAAATCTGCAAAGCGCTGTGGACAGTCTGGTCCATAGCTCCAATACGTTGTTCATTCTGATCGGCGCGGTCATGGTGCTGGCGATGCACGCCGGTTTCGCCTTTCTTGAAGTCGGCACGGTTCGACAAAAGAATCAGGTCAATGCCTTGTCGAAGATCCTCAGCGATTTCGCCATTTCGACCCTGGCCTACTTCTTTATAGGCTATTGGATTTCCTATGGGGTGACCTTCATGCAACCGGCGGCTGTGATCAATGCGGATCATGGCTATGGGCTGGTGAAGTTTTTCTTCCTGCTGACGTTTGCTGCAGCGATACCCGCGATCATTTCCGGAGGCATCGCCGAGCGTGCGCGCTTCGTCCCGCAGTTGTGTGCAACAGCACTGATCGTGGCGTTCATCTATCCGTTCTTCGAGGGCATGATCTGGAACGGCAACTTTGGCCTGCAAGCCTGGTTGCTGGAGCGCTTTGGTGCCAGCTTCCATGATTTCGCCGGCTCGGTAGTGGTTCACGCCATGGGCGGTTGGCTGGCCCTGGCGGCGGTGTTGTTGCTCGGACCGCGCAATGGTCGTTATCGCGAAGGGCGACTGGTGGCGTTCGCGCCCTCGAGCATTCCCTTTTTGGCGCTGGGGTCGTGGATCCTGATCGTTGGCTGGTTTGGTTTCAACGTGATGAGCGCGCAAACCCTGCAAGGTGTCAGCGGACTGGTGGCGGTGAACTCGTTGATGGCCATGGTCGGCGGTACCGTGGCGGCGCTGATCGTCGGGCGCAATGACCCGGGCTTTCTGCATAACGGCCCGCTGGCCGGACTGGTGGCGATCTGTGCCGGTTCCGATCTGATGCATCCGGTGGGTGCGCTGATCACGGGCGTTATTGCTGGCGCACTGTTTGTCTGGTGCTTCACCGCAGCTCAAGTCAAATGGCGCATCGACGATGTGCTGGGGGTTTGGCCGTTGCATGGTTTGTGTGGCGTCTGGGGTGGGATCGCCTGCGGCATCTTCGGCCAGAGCGCGTTGGGTGGGCTGGGCGGCGTGAGTCTGATCAGCCAGTTTATCGGCACCGCACTGGGGGTGGTCGTGGCGCTGGCCGGCGGTTTTGCCGTGTATGGCGCGATCAAAGCGTTCCATGGTCTGCGCCTGAGTCAGGAAGAAGAGTATTACGGCGCGGACTTGTCGGTGCACAAGATCGGCGCCGTCAGTCAGGACTAGGTCTCTTCGTCGTCAGCGCCTGGATAGAAACCGTGCAGCAGACGATAGCGGTCGTGCCGAATCTGGTCGGCCCGCTCCTGTACCTGATACGCGGGTAATCCCAGCATGATCAGCGCGTGGGAGGCGAGCATCAGGCTCGACTCCAGCAGTTCGGGCACGACTTCGCTGGCGCCGGCTGCCTTCAACTCGGCCAGTTGGCTGTCGTCGCGCGTGCGCACCAGTATCGGCACGGTCGCGTTGAGTCGCCGCGCTTCCTTGAGGATCAGCAAAGCGATGTCGCTCTGATCCACGGCGATCACCAGCAGCCTGGCGCGCTCCAGCCCTATCGCGACCAGCAGTTCACCGCGACGTGAGTCGCCATAATGCACACAGGTTTCACCCACGGCGGCTTCCTGGACACGCACCGGATCATTATCCAGTGCGATATAGGATTGCTGCGCGTTGCGTAGCGCGCGTCCGATTGACTGACCGACGCGACCATAGCCACAGATCACTACATGGTTATGCAAGTCGGCGTTGAGTGCGCTGATTTCTTCAAGTTTTGCTTCTTCGTTGGGTTTGCGATGCAGGCGTGTGGCGATGTGGGGGGCGGCGCGCAGCAACAACGGCGTGACGAGCATCGAACAGAAGGTCGCCGCCAGCAGCAGGCCGCCAAAATCGGCGGGCATCAATTTGTTCTGCTGCATCTGTGCCATCAGCGCAAAGCAGAACTCGCCGCCCTGGGCCAATGCCAGGCCGCTGCGCCAGGCGGTTTCGCCATCGCTGCCACGCCATTTGACCAGCAGCGCAACGACGCTGCCCTTGAGCAGCAACAACCCCAGGGTCAGGCCGAGAATCAGCAGGCCGTGGCTGGCGAACAACTGCAAGTCGATCAGCATGCCGATACTGACGAAGAACAACCCGAGCAGGATGTCGCGGAACGGGCGGATGTCGGCCTCGATCTGATGCCGGTAGTGGCTTTCCCCCAGCAGCATGCCGGCGAGAAACGCACCCAGGGCAGGGGAGAGACCGAGCAGGTGCGTCAGCCACGCCGTCAGCAGAACAATGACCAGCGCCAGTAGCACGAACAGTTCCGGGGAACGGGCAGCCGCCACTTCATGGAACAGCCGCGGCAGCAACCAGCGACTGGCCAGCAGCAGACCGACGAACAGCACCACGGTTTTTCCCAGCGTCAGTGGAAGCGCCCAATACCAGGCTTGATCGCTGCTGCCAGCGAAGACGGGCACCAGGGTCAGTAGCAATACCGCCACGACGTCCTGGAACAGCAACACGGCAATGGCATTCTGGCCGTGACTGCTGAAAATCTCGCCGAGACTGCTCAGCTCTTTACTGACAATGGCCGTGGAAGACAGCGACAGGCCGGCGCCGAGTAACAGCGCGGGCGTGATCGACACGCCGAGCAGCATCAGCAAACCACTTAGCAGCATCCCGGAACACAGCACCTGCAGACTGCCAAGCCCGAACACCACTCGGCGCAACACGAGCATTTTCG
Source organism: Pseudomonas sp. Irchel s3h14 (assembly GCF_900187425.1). Classification (GTDB taxonomy): domain Bacteria; phylum Pseudomonadota; class Gammaproteobacteria; order Pseudomonadales; family Pseudomonadaceae; genus Aquipseudomonas. The sequence continues at coordinate 71,630 of NZ_FYDJ01000020.1, read as the reverse complement.
ACAGGGAAAACTCCAGACCAAGGGAGAACAGCAGAAACACCACGCCCAGCTCAGCGAGGTCCGGCAACTCTTCGCTTTCATTCACCCAGTTGAATGCAGTTGGCCCGACGATCAGACCCACGCACAGGTAACCCAACACCGGTGGCAATCGCAGGCGCTGGAACAGTGCAATCACCACCAGGGAGGAGGCGAGGATGATCAACAGGTTGGCGAACACAAAAAACTCCGGTGGTAAGCGCTGACAATTCAAGCGTAGAGGCAAATAGTCCGTGAGCATCGCGCAAAGGATATTGAACGCGACTGATGTGCGTCAGCGTATTGCCGCGATCCGTTGCCGTTATGGCCCAAGGGTAGAGTATTCAATGGCTCGACGGCTTTTCGGGGCAGGCCTAGAATGATGACTTAATTTTTTCGGTTGAGCGCTCATGCTTCCTGAATGTCAGCTGTTCGGCACCCTTGGGTGTCATCTCTGTGAAGTGGCAGAAGCCATGCTGATGGAATTTGTCGAGCGCGGTCTGCTGGTGGAACTGGTGGATATCGCGGACGACGAAACATGGTTCGAAGCTTACAGTCTGCGTATTCCGATATTACGGCGGGTCGATACTGGCGCTGAGCTGGGCTGGCCATTCAGTGCCGATCAGGTAGTGGCGTTCCTGCGTTAAGCGGTGGTTGCGGTGGCGATGTTCCGTCTGTCGAACTTTGCGATGGATCCCCTTGGCTTTACCGGTACTGATCGGATACTGTATGCGCATACAGTTATTCGTGATGCCTGCCTTGTACCCCTGGTTTTCGGGTTTGGGCAGGCGGTCCGGGCGTGAGAGGGATGAATCGTGGTCAATGTCGAACAATTGAAGAACAGCGTGAACCGGATGTCGGCAGACGTGGTGCGCGAGGCTGTCCTCGAATTGCGTCTGGATGGCCTGGTGACAGAAGGAAAAACTCCCTTCAATAAACTGCATTTCAATACCTGTTTCGCCGAAATCGAAGCCTTGTTCCAGCGCGCGGGTTATCACCGGCAGCTGGATGTCGTGGGCTATCAGGGCTTGTTGTATGCGCTTTATGATCCTGGTCGCTGGGAGGCAGTCGATGTGCTGCGCTGGCTCAAGGAGTTCACCGAAGCAGCAGCGCGCACGCAGATACCGGCTTGAGGATTCTCTTCTAGGTTCGTTCCGGCCGCTGTTGGATAATGCCACCCTGTATTGAGGGTTAGAACTTTCGTATGTCCACTTCATCTTTTTCTGCTGCACACAACCAGGCCAGCACGCTCTACTTGCCGCCTGGTCCGTGGCAGACCGTACTCGATTGTCTGTGCGAACACTTCAGCGCCATCGGTCGTGAACAATGGCTGGACAGAATCGCTCGCGGTCGTGTCCTCGACGGTCACGGCATGCCGATCGCCCTTGATCTGCCTTACAAGGAAGGCTTGCGGATTCATTATTTCCGTGAGGTGCCGGACGAAAAGTCGATCCCGGTGGTTGAGTCGATTCTGTACGCGGATGAGCATCTGGTCGTGGCGGACAAGCCGCATTTTCTGCCAGTGACTCCGGCAGGTGAGTACGTGGAGCAGACCCTGTTGCGACGGCTGATCCGTCGACTCGATAACCCGCATCTGGTGCCTTTGCATCGCATTGACCGGCATACGGCGGGGCTAGTGCTGTTTTCCGCCAACCCTCAGAGCCGTTCTGCCTATCAATCGTTGTTTCCTACGCGGCAGATCGAAAAGCGCTACGAGGCAATTGCGCGAGCGTTGCCTGAACTCTCTTTTCCATTGGTCCATAAGAGTCGGCTCATCGATGGTGAGCCTTTCTTCCGAATGCAGGAAGGTCCGGGCGTCAGCAATACCGAGACGGCTGTCGAAGTCAGGGAGAAGAACGGTGACCTCTGGCGTTATGCGCTTTACCCGGTGACAGGCAAGAAGCATCAGTTACGGGTGCACATGACAGCCTTGGGCGCCAGCATCTGCAACGACCCGTTTTATCCGCACGTACTCAAGGATGTTGAGGATGACTATGCCAATCCTTTGAAACTGCTCGCTCAGGGGCTACGGTTTGTGGACCCGGTCACCGGCCAGGAAAGAGCATTCGAAAGCACCATCACCCTGCAGTGGTGATCACGAAGTTCAGCGAATCTGCTGATCTTCAGCCACGAAAAAGCCCGCATAAAGCGGGCTTTTCCATATCCGGTTGTCACCGCAAAAATTACAGCTCCTTAACGGTACGAACCTGATCCTTGTTGATGCGGGTCTGCTTGCCATCCAGTTGTTCGAATTCGTAGAAACCCGAATCCTTATCGTACTTTGGCGCGTCGACAGCCTGGATTTCTCGACCGTCATTCAAGGTGATCACTGTAGGCGATGCGCAACCGGCGAGGGTAGCGAGGCCCAGTGCGAGCATGAAAGTGGCGAGGGTCCGTTGAGTCATGAGTGTGTCTCCGAATATGAATTCTTTTGGTTACTGAGCTTGAGACGTGTACAGCGCGTGCAAGTTCCTTCTCCTGTCAGTCTGACACAGAGTTGTGGGCACTTAACAGTTCTGGTGTGTTGAGGTTGGCCAGACGAGGATCATTGTCAGGACATTGCAGGGCGGTAGCGCCCAGTTTGCGCATGAGGCGACCCGGGCTGCGCTCACCGTCGTTCCAGGCACTGTCGAAATCGGCCGAGAGTGCCACGGGGATAATGCACAGCAGAGGTTCCCAGTGTTCGCCATGGCGCAGCATCAGCGGTTGGTCCGGGTGCTGGTTGGCGGAGTCGCGCATGCTGTTGAGTAGTGCGGCGTCGATGCGCGGTACGTCACACGGCAGTACTAGCAGATGCGTATGGCGGGCGGCCTTCAGGCCTGCGCGAATACCGGCCAGGGGGCCAGGAAAGTCGCCTTCATCGTCATGAACCAGCTGGTCGGCGTAGGGCGCGTATTTTTCCAGGTTTCTGTTGCAGGAGATGATCAGGTCATCACTCAGTGAACGGGTCTTGCGGTGCAAGTGGGCAATCAATGGCTCGCCGTGCCATTCCAGCAGCCCTTTGTCCTGACCGCCCATGCGTTGGCCACGACCACCTGCCAGGAGCAGAATGGAGCAGGGCGGCAAATGTGTATTCGAGGTCATGGCAGGTCTCCATGGGGGCGGCGAAAAAATGAGGCGCTGTGATATAACACCGGGCTGTTTCTCCTACAACTGGATGAGCCTATGAAAGCCAAGGCTGATGTACCTTTCGCACCGCTCAACATCGCGGTGCTGACGGTCAGCGATACCCGTACCCTGGAAACCGATACCTCAGGCCAGGTCTTCGTCGACGGATTGAGCGCTGCCGGCCATAACCTGGCGGCCCGGGTTCTGCTCAAAGATGATCTCTACAAAATTCGCGCGCAAGTCGCCAACTGGATTGCCGACGATGTCGTGCAGGTGGTGCTGATCACTGGCGGCACCGGTTTCACGGGACGCGACAGCACTCCGGAAGCGGTGAGTTGCCTGCTGGACAAACAAGTCGACGGTTTTGGTGAGCTGTTCAGGCAGATATCGGTGGCGGATATTGGCACCTCTACTGTTCAGTCCCGTGCCCTGGCCGGCCTGGCTAATGGCACGTTGGTCTGCTGCTTGCCAGGTTCGACCAATGCCGTGCGCACCGGTTGGGATGGCATTCTTGCCGAGCAACTGGATTCACGGCACCGTCCGTGCAATTTCGTCGCTCATCTCAAACAGGCGGCACCCTGTGAATCCCGCGGGTAAGCCAGGCAAGACTGGCAGTCTGATGGCTGTCGAAGTGGCACTGGCACGCTTGCTGGCAATGGCCGAAGCCTCACCGATTCGTGAGTGTGAACGCTTGCCATTGGCGCAGGTTCAGGGCCGGGTGCTGGCCGATGATCTGGTCTCGACGCTTGATCTGCCACCTTGGCCCAACAGTGCCATGGACGGTTATGCCTTGCGCGTGGCCGACTGGACTGGAGAGCCACTGGTGGTCAGCCAGAAGATTTTTGCCGGTCAGGCTCCAGAACCCTTGAAGCCTGGCACCTGTGCACGAATCTTCACCGGTGCGCCAGTTCCCGCAGGTGCAGATTGCGTCGAGATGCAGGAAAACACCGAGGTCCAGGCGGATGAGCGAGTACGTTTCACCGAAACCATGGCCCCAGGACAAAACATTCGTCCTCAAGGCCAGGAAGCTACTGTCGGTGAGTTGATTCTGCCAGCCGGCACGCGCCTCGGACCGATCGAACAGGGGGTGGCTGCATCGCTGGGATGCGCAGAGCTGGACGTGATTCGCAAGGTTCGCGTTGCTGTTCTGTCCACCGGGGATGAACTGATTGAACCGGGTCAGGCTCTGGGGCCGGGACAGATCTACAACAGCAATCGAGTGTTGCTGTGCAGTTGGTTGCAGCGCTTGGGCTGTGAGGTGATCGATGCCGGAATTCTTCCGGATGATTTAGCGACCACCCGCACTCAACTGGGTGAATTGAAAGATGTCGATCTGATCCTTTCCACCGGTGGTGTCTCGGTGGGAGAGGCTGACTTTCTGGGCATTGCCTTGCGTGAAGAGGGCGAGTTGACGTTGTGGAAACTCGCTATCAAACCCGGAAAACCGCTGACATTCGGGCATTTTCGCGGCGTACCTGTGATTGGTTTGCCTGGCAATCCGGCTTCAACGCTGGTGACCTTTGCTTTGTTGGCAAGGCCCTATCTCTTGCGCCGACAGGGTGTAAAAGAGGTTGAGCCCCTGAAGTTTCAGGTGCCTGCAGGGTTTGCATGGCCAAAAGCAGGCAATCGACGCGAGTACTTGCGCGGACGTCTGGAGAATGGCCGGGCAATTATCTACAGGAATCAGAGTTCTGGTGTACTGCGTAGCGCTGCCTGGGCTGATGGTCTGGTTGAGGTGCTGGAGGAACGCACGCTGATCGAAGGTGACTACGTGAGCTTCATCCCGCTGAGCGAAGTCCTGAGCTGACTCCTGCCGCTGGCGTACTGCGCAAACCCGGTTGATCGAACCGGGTTTTGCGTTCATGGCTTACCCTTGGTGAGCCAGGAGTGTCACGAGCTGGTCAAAACGGCTATTGGCGATCCAGGCCAGAACCCCGATGACGACGGCTGTACCCATAGTCGAATAGGCAAGCCTGTGTTTTATGGATTTGACGTCACTACGGACTTCATCCATGTCTCGTCGGATGTATTTGAGGTGTGTCTCCAATTCAACGACGCGAGATTCCATAGCAGCTTCTCCAATGGGCTTTGCGCTGTTTTTGAATTCAGCTTGATGATTTGCGCGTTTTTCTGCGAGCGGTGCAACCGGAATGACCGGTGACCTGATCTCTTGGCTTTGCATGGCACGTCCCTGTGTAGTTCCTGCTGATGTTTGATAACTGCAGGCGCCAAGGTGTACCAATCGCATGGGTCGGTCAATTGAGCCGATTCCTCACATCTTGTAAGAAAAAGTCCCGCCTTGTAGGACGCCATACGGCTCGACTTCAAATAATTCAAATTCTTGCGACTTTTATGTGGCGAGATGAGGTCAACATCTCCCATACGGAATTCAATCATGGGAGTGACAACTAATGAGCGAACGCAAGGCGCTGTTGATTCTGCATGGCAAGCAAGCGCTCAACGAGGCGGTTCGTTCGGCCGTTGCGGACAAGCGCAAACAGGGTTGGGAGCTGGCCGTTCGAGTGACCTGGGAAGCGGGTGACGCACAGCGTCTGGTAGATGAAGCACTGGCGGCAGGCTACACGCAGATCATCGCCGGTGGCGGTGACGGTACCTTGCGTGATATTGCCGAGGCCATGGCTGCGCATTCGACGCAGGCCAGTCTGGTACTGATGCCCTTGGGGACCGCCAATGATTTTGCGCGTGCCGCCGGCGTGCCTCTGGAGCCCGCGCAGGCGCTGGAACTTCTCGACACTGCGCCGAGCGCCATTGATCTGGGGGAGGTCGACGGGCAGGTGTTCCTGAATATGGCCACGGGCGGTTTTGGCAGTCAGGTCACGGCAAACACCTCGGAGGACTTGAAAAAAATCCTCGGGGGCGCGGCTTACCTGTTCACCGGTTTATCGCGCTTCAGTGAATTGCACGCAGCCTATGGCGAGTTGCAGGGGCCTGATTTCCAGTGGAGTGGCGAGCTGTTGGCATTGGGCATCGGCAATGGCCGGCAGGCCGGCGGTGGACATGTGTTGTGTCCAGAAGCGCTGGCTGACGATGGTCTGCTGGACATCAGTATTCTGCCTGCGCCGCAGGAAGTCGTCGGCACCTTGAAAACCCTGCTGGCGGATGGCTTCGGCATCGACAACATGTTTGTGCGAGTCCGGTTGCCGTGGGTAGAAATCAAGGTCTCGGAGGGCCTCTACATCAACCTCGATGGCGAACCTCTGGAAGGTGACAACTTGCGTTTCTCGACACGTCCAGCGGCACTGCGCGTGCATTTACCTGAAAACTCGCCGCTGCTGGGGTCATCGCAATTGATCAATCATCCAGGCTGATGATCTGCTCGCGAACGGCGAACAGCACCAGGCCCGCCACATCGTAGATCTGCAAGCGCTTCATGATCTGCGAACGGTGGGTTTCAACGGTCTTGATGCTGAGGCCCAGGCCATTGGCAATTTCCCGGGTGGATTTTCCGCGAACGATCAGCCGAAGGATTTCCAGCTGACGCGCTGTCAGGTTGTGCGAGTCTGCAGGTTCCGGCTGGTTTCTCTGAGTTCGGGTCAGCGCCTGGTTGATGACGGTGTGGGCGATGGCCGGGCTCAGGTAGCGTTCGTTGTTACGCAAGGCATCCAGGGCATGTTCGAGCTCGGTAGCCGTGGTGTCCTTGAGCAGGTAGCCATGTGCACCGGATTCCAATGCCTGCATGATGAGTGCTGGATCAGTGTGCATCGACAGGATCAGCACCTTGCTCTGCGGGCGTACTCGCTTGAGTCGCTGCAAGGCGTCGAGGCCACTGGTTTCCTTCATGGAAATATCCAGCAGGATGATGTCGGGGGACAGTTGCTCGACCATCTCGAGCAACTGCGAGCCGTCATTGGCCTCACCGATTACCGCGTAGCCGGGAATATCCAGCACCAGAGCGCGTACGCCTGCCCTGATAAGCGAGTGGTCATCCACCAGAAGTAAGTTACAAGTCAACGCATAACCTTATTCGTACTGGCCCGTTCGAGCGCACGAGGGGCCCAGGGGAAGAGTGCTTCGATTTGAGTGCCTTTGCCTGGCTCGCTGGTCACGCTCAGTGTGCCGCCCAACTGATTTATCCGTTCCGACATCCCCGCCATTCCGCGTTGCCCCTCACGACCTGGATCGGTCGCAGGTGCGAATCCCAGGCCATCGTCACTGATCAATAGTGTCAGGCCCTGAGGCTGACGTTGCAGGCGGACCAACAGATTTTTCGCTTCGGCATGGCGCAATATATTGGTGACCGCTTCCTGAGTGATTCGAAAGGCGGCCAGCGTCATTTCCTCCGGTATACCGGCCAAACGCTGATGGCATTCCAGGCTCCAGTGCACCGGCGTGTTGGTCAGCGTCTTGAGTAAATGCGCCCGCAGACTGGCTTCCAGCCCGAGACTGGTCAGCTGCCTCGGATTGAGAATGGCCGATACGTCTCGCACTTTGGCCAGGGTTTCTTCCAGCGTGTCGCAGAGTACCGAACACTGGCCCTGAAGTTCTTCGGGCAATCGGCGTTTGAGCCAGTCGCTTTGAAGTTTTGCCGCGGTCAGCAATTGGCCGATGTCGTCATGCAGTTCCCGACTGAGTCGGTGGCGTTCGTTTTCCTGAACCTCCAACAGCCGGTCAGCCAACTCCTGGGGTTGAAACTTTATCGACTTGCGCGAAAGACAATACTGCACCCAGACGCAGGTCAATGCCGCAATATTGAGTACCAGCAGACTCAGCGGCAGGGGAGCGGACTGGCTATAAATCAGCAGGCAGCCAAGCGCCGAGCAGGTACACAACACAAGCATGACCAGACGCGCGTTTTTTCGGGAGGGTGGCTTTAGGGTGATCGACTTGAGGCTGGCGTACATAGCGGATGGAGCCAATGGATGTTCGCTGCGGGAAGACCGGGCATCGTGGATGACGGGTCTCTGTCTGGAGTCACTCTGCCATTAATTGACGTCAACTAATGGGCGGCATAATACCACTTAAGATACCGTTGGTCGCGTTTGGTATATAGGTCTGCAGAGTCAGGAAATAAGCGTTTATGGACAGCAGTTCCATAATGGAAAAAGTTGGATGGCAAGAATGGTTTATTTGTTTCGAGTTGTCGTTAGCAGGTATGGAATATTCAATTGCGACATGGGCCCGCTAAAGTTAGAGGGGTAGTCATGGCAATAAAAATTCGCAGCACGGCATAGAGGCCCGATAATTCAGGCTTGCCGACCTGCAAAGGAAACGAGTGTGAACGGTTTGGAATTAGCGGGGGGCTGAAACTGACTTTGTCCGACCTGAAAGGCGAAGGCTTCGATCAGGGATGTCTGTTCGCTGTCATCAAGGCTGAGTTGGCCGGTCTTCTGATCGATAAGCTCGAGTTGCCAGGCGATCAACGTCAGACAGTCTTTCAGCGCACTCAGGGCCTGGTCGTGTAAATCCATGTGATTCTGGGCATGGCTCAGCAAACCATGGATGTGCAACGAAAACTCCGAAACGGCTGCCAGAGCGAGGGCATCAGCCTTGTTGGCCAGTTTGAGCAGGGTGCTCAGCATGCAGTCGATGGCATCCTTGTCATTGCTGATCAGTTGCAAATGACTCAGGCATTCCTCGGTTTTAACCAGGAGTGTCTCAGCTTCGACGAGAAACTCAGGGAGCCGGTGAGCCCATTCTTTACGATCGTTCGGCATGTTTATCTCCACAACGTCATGTCAAATGCGGGAATGTCGTGTGTGTCGACGGGGACGATCAGAGTCCCCGCATTGCCATGCCGTCGTGAGATCGCGCACCGGCCTGTCTGGTTGCAGGTTGGGGAACTCGATAGGGTGGATGGCCACTTACCTGCGATCGCACACAAAAGCCTGACTCCGTTCATGCAATGAGAATGGCGTCACATTAATGGCTATTGGATATTGCGAATATCAGGTTGGGCCTGATTGCTACTAGGGGAATCCCTTACACGGGGGAACCAACCGAACGAAACAAGGTCTCGCGGCAGGCAATGGGGCAGATGAAATCGCCTGGCCAGTAAAGCATGATGTTAATGTGACATCAATGCTTGGTCATGGCATTTTACACGGGGGTCAAGGTCCGGCGAAAACAGCCGATAACCCCCTTTAGTGAATTCATCAGAACAAGCCCAGGAGTCATTGATGGCCGGCATTCTCGACACGGTAGACCAACGCACGCAACTGGTGGGTGAGAATCGCCTGGAAATTCTCATGTTCCGGCTGGCCGGACGTCAATTGTTCGCGATCAACGTCTTCAAAGTGCAGGAAGTGCTGCAACTGCCGAAGCTGACCCTGATGCCCCAGCGTCATCCGTTTGTCTGCGGCGTGGTTAATCTGCGTGGCCAGACCCTGCCGGTGATCGACCTGTCCCAGGCCATCGGCATGCGCCCGCTGGTGCCAAGCCCGACCAGTACGATCATCGTCACCGAGTACAACCGTTCGGTGCAGGCGTTCCTGGTCGGTGGTGTGGACCGTATCGTCAACATGAACTGGGAAGCCATTCTGCCGCCGCCGGCCAGTGCCGGTCGTCAGCATTACCTGACGGCCATCAGCAAGGTCGACGATCAGTTGGTGGAAATCATCGACGTCGAAAAAGTCCTGGCGGAAATCGTCCCGTACAACGCCAAGGTCTCGCGCGACAAACTCGACGATCCGGTTCTGGAACGTGCCCGTGGCCGTGAAGTGCTGCTGGTGGACGACTCGAACGTGGCCCTGTCGCAATTGCGTGACACCCTGGGTCAGTTGGGCGTGAAGATGCACATCGCCACCGATGGCTTGAAGGCACTGAACATGCTCAAGGCCTGGGCCGATACCGGTGTGAACATGACCGACAAACTGCTGATGGTCTTCACCGACGCGGAAATGCCGGAAATGGACGGCTATCGCCTCACCACGGAAATCCGCAATGACCCACGTCTGCGTGGCCTCTATGTGGTTCTGCATACCTCGTTGTCCGGCAGCTTCAACGACTCGATGGTGAAGAAGGTCGGCTGCGACAACTTCCTCTCCAAATTCCAGCCGGACAAACTCATCGATGTGGTGCGCCAGCGTCTGATGCTGGACGCAGTTCCGGCCTGAAATGGGCATGTAAAGCGGGCAAGCCCCGCCACAGAGGCTTTGATTCGGCGATCAAGCTCGTATAGGGTGGCGTTTTTGTCCACCAGGGAGCTGGCCATGTTGCGTCTGAGCGCGCTGTATCGTTATCCGTTGAAATCCGGCAAGGGCGAGATCCTGCAGCAGGCCAGCCTCGACAAGCTGGGCCTGGACGGTGATCGACGCTGGATGCTGGTGGACGAAGCCAGCGGGCGCTTTCTGACCCAGCGTGCGGTGGCGCAGATGAGTCAGCTGTCGGCGTTGTGGAATGCCGACGGGGGCTTGACCCTCAGTGCGCCGGGCCGCTCACCGATCGATATCGCCTTGCCTGCCAGCGACGCGGAACTGCGTGGCGTGACCATTTGGCGCGATACGCTGCGTGTGCCGGATGCCGGTGACGAGGCGGGTGCCTGGGTCAGTGAGTTCATTGGCAAACCGACTCGCCTGGTGCAAGTGCCCCTTGATCGTGCACGGACCACCCAGGCCGGCTATGGCAAGGACGATGATCAGGTGGCCTTCGCCGATGGTTTTCCGCTGTTGCTGATCGGACAGGCCTCCCTGGAGGACTTGTCGCAAAAAGTCGGCCGCCCGCTGGAAATGCTGCGCTTTCGGCCGAATCTGGTGATCGAGGGCAGCGAAGCGTATGCCGAGGATGGCTGGAAGCGTATCCGCATCGGCGATGTCGAGTTCCGCGTGGTCAAGTCGTGTTCACGCTGCATTCTGACCACCATCGACCCGCAAACCGGCGAGCGCAGCGAAGATCGCGAACCTCTGGCCACGTTGCAAAAATACCGTGCCGAGGCCGATGGTGCGATGTTCGGACAGAACCTGGTCAACGACAGCAATGGTCAACTTGAAGTCGGCATGCCGGTGACGATTCTGGAATAAGACAATCAGAATAAAAAATGCCCGTGTCCAAGGACACGGGCATTTTTTTGTCGCTGTGAAACCCAGGGTTTTAGCCGCGGTATTCGCACAGGTAAGCGGTGTCGACGGCCACTTTCAGCTGGAACTTGCTGTTGGCGGGTACGTTGAACTGGCTGCCGGCGGCGAAGGTTTCCCAGTCGCTGCTGTCCGGCAGTTTGACGGTCAGGGCGCCGGACACCACGTGCATGATTTCACGCTGGCTGGTGCCGAATTCGTACTCGCCCGGTGCCATGACGCCGAGGGTCGCAGGACCTTCAGCGGTGCCAAAGGCGATCGACTTGACGGTGCCGTCGAAGTACTCGTTGACTTTAAACATGGGCGATTCCTCGAAAAGGGCTAAAAAGGGCTGGCCAGTATGCACAAGGCCCATGCCGGCGTCACCTCTCTAAGTCGGAAGAACCAGTGGCAATAATCGTGCGGTATTGCGCGCATCTTCTAGCGCCCGATGTTGTTGGCCACTGAACTGCATGCCCGCCAGTTGCAGCGCGCCGTTGAGCCCCAGCGGGCGTTCCAGCCGGCGAGCCTTGGCAAAGCGCTGTTTGAGGTTCATGTGCGGCACCCGGCTCAGGGCGCTGTCGAGTTGCAGACGCTCCCACTCCTGAACCAACTGTTTGCGATCGTAATCGCCCCAACTGACCCAGCCTTCGAGGCGCGAGTGATGCTGGCCGAGCCAGTGTTCGAACGACGCCCAGACCTCACTCAGAGGCTGCGCGGCGTCGATGTTGGCCTGGGTGATGCGGGTCAGTTGCCGGCAAAACGGCGTCAGCAAGGGCCGACGCAGCGGCCGGACGAAACGCTGGAAAGCATCCAGTTCGCGCCCCTTGCGGTCCACCAGGGTGGCGCCGATTTCGATGATTTCCATTTCCGTTACTGGCCAACCACCCTCATCGGTGGTGGCTTCTAGATCAATGACCAGCCAGTGAGGCATCGCAGGGTTCCTGGTATCCGCGTCCTGATAGGGCTTGAGCGTAGCCAAACCCGGCGGATCCGCCTAGCGGCTTATTCGACCTCCAACAAAATCTGACGATTTTTCACCTGGTCACCGACCCTGACCTGCAAGCGCTTGAGCACGCCGTCGATGCCTGACTTGAGCGGATGCTCCATTTTCATGGCCTCCAGCACCACCAACAATTGGCCTTTACTGACCGGGCTGCCCTCAGTCACCAGCACATCGACGATCGCCCCGTCCATCGGAGCCTTGAGAGTGCCGGTGCTGACGCTGGCCTGGCTGTTGACCACGGCCTTCGTCCGGTCCATCAGCCGCACACTGCCGGGACGGGTGAACAGCCAGAGTTGCCCGGCCTCAAGACGGTAAGCATGACGTCGCCGGATACCGTTGATTTCCAGGCTGGCCCAGCGTCCGTCGCACCGGATGACCTTCAATTCAAAGGGCGTTGTGGCCACTTGAATCCGATACGGTTCACCCGACACAGCGTTCAGTTCCACTGACCAATCCTGATCCTCAAGGCCGATTCGATAGTGCAAGGGCACGCTGGCGTTGTTTCGCCAACCGGCCAGTGGCGCGTGATGAACCTGCGCCGAGGCTTGATAGAACAGCGCAGCAGCGATGGCCAGTTCTTCGGCGCTCGGCACATACGTATGCAGGCAGGGATGCTCGGTGAAGTGAGTCTGGATGAACCCGGTGCTGAACTCGCCACTGATGAACTGTGGGTGTTCGAGCAGGCTGGCGAGCAAGCGCTGATTGCTCTGTACGCCAAGCAGCACACTGTCCTGCACCGCCCGCAGCAACTTACGCCGGGCTTCTTCGCGGGTGGCGCCGTGGGCGATGATCTTGCCCAGCATCGGGTCATAAAACGGGCTGATTGTCTGGCCTTCAATCAGGCCATGGTCGATCCGCACGCCGCGCTGCAACGTAGGCTCCCACGCGGTGATACGGCCGGTTTGTGGGAGAAAATCGTGTGCCGGATCTTCGGCGTACAAACGGACTTCCATGGCATGGCCGCTGAGCTGAACCTGCTCCTGTCGCAACGGCAGGGGCAGTCCTTCGGCGACGTGCAACTGCCAGGCCACCAGATCGAGGCCGGTGATCAATTCGGTCACCGGGTGCTCCACCTGGAGTCGGGTGTTCATCTCCAGAAAATAAAACTGCCCGCGCGCATCCAGCAGGAACTCGACAGTGCCAGCGCCGACGTAATTCACGGCGCGCCCCGCCTTGAGCGCCGCTTCGCCCATGGCCTGACGCAACTCGGCGGTCATCACCGGGCAGGGCGCTTCTTCGATGACTTTTTGATGGCGACGCTGGATCGAGCAGTCGCGCTCGCCAAGGTAGATCAGGTTGCCGTGCTGGTCGCCGAACAGTTGGACTTCGACGTGACGCGGGTCGATCAGCGCTTGCTCGAGAATCAGTTCGTCACTGCCAAACCCATGCAGCGCTTCGGAGCGGGCGGTGCGCAGTTGCTCCAACAGATCGTTGGCCTCGTGCACTAGGCGCATGCCACGTCCGCCACCGCCGGCACTGGCCTTGATCATCAGTGGATAGCCGATGCGTGCGGCTTCGCGGCTAAGGGTTGCGTCGTCCTGTTCTTTGCCCTGATAACCCTTGATGCACGGCACACCGGCATCGAGCATGGCGAGTTTCGACAGGCGTTTGCTGCCCATCAGTTCGATGGCTTCGGGGCTGGGGCCGATGAAGGTGATGCCGGCATCCTGGCAGGCGCGGGCGAAGCCGGCATTTTCCGAGAGGAAGCCGTAGCCCGGATGGATCGCGTCAGCGCCCGTGCGCCGGGCGGCGTCGAGAATGGCCGGGATATTCAGATAGGACTGCTGAACCGGGGCCGGGCCGATGTTCACGGCTTCGTCGGCCATCTGCACATGCAGGGCATCGGCGTCGGCATCGCTGAACACCGCGACCGTGCGATAGCCCAGGGCCTCGGCGGTGCGCTGGATGCGGCAGGCGATTTCACCGCGGTTGGCGATCAGGATTTTTCTGAGTCCGGGCATAGGGTCTTCTCTCAAGTTGTGCGGTGCAAGTGATGGCCTCTTCGCGAGCAAGCCCGCTCCCACATTTGAAATGCATTCCCCTGTGGGAGCGGGCTTGCTCCGGGCGGCGTTCCGACGAAGCTTTTAAAGGGCCCAGCCCGGTTTGCGTTTCTGCACGAAGGCCATGGTCCCCTCAATACCTTCAGCCCCGGTCACCGCCTCGTTGAACCAATCGGCTGCTTCATCCAGCAACGCATTCGATGGCTGGCCGGCACTCGCGAGCAACAGCTTTTTGGTCATCGCATTGGCCTCCGGCGCGCAGCACAACACGTGGGCCAGAATTTCATCGAGACGCTCGGCCAATGCTTGCGCGTCATGCTCGACAAAATGCACCAGTCCGATGCGCCGTGCGTGTGTGCCATCGAAACGTGCCGCGGTCAGCGCCAGTCGGCGAGTCTGAGTCAGGCCGATGCGCTGCACCACAAACGGCGCGATTTGCGCTGGCAGCAGACCGAGGCTGGTTTCCGGCAGACCGAATTGCGCCTGATGATCGGCCAAGGCGACGTCGCTGACGCAGGCCAGACCAAAACCACCGCCGAGCACCGCGCCTTGCAGCACCGTGATCACCACTTGCGGCGCGTGTTGCACCTCTTGCAGCAGCGCACCGAATGCGCGATTCAAGTCGCGATAGGCGCTTGGGCCTTGAGCGCGTGCGTTGGCCATGTCCTTGATGTCGCCGCCGGCGCAAAAATGCCCGCCGGCACCACCGATCACCAAGGCACGAATCTCACGGTCATCGCGCACGGCCAACAGCACGGCACGCAGTTCCGCGACCATCAACAGGCTCATGGCATTGCGGCTTTCCGGGCGGTTGAGGGTGATGTGCAGAACGCCGTTGTGCGATTCCAGCAGCAAGGTCTGGCAAACCGGCAGGGTACTCATTTCTTTTTCCCCGGCAGGATGCCCATGAGTTTGCAGATGATCCCCAGCATGATTTCGTCGGCACCGCCGCCGATCGACACCAGCCGCACGTCACGGTAAGCGCGGGCGACCGGGTTGTCCCACATGAAGCCCATGCCGCCCCAGTATTGCAGGCAGCTGTCGCTGACTTCCCGGCCCAGACGCCCGGCCTTGAGTTTGGCCATCGACGCCAGACGGGTGACGTCCTGGCCTTTGATGTATTGCTCGGTAGCCTGATAGACCAGCGCCCGCAGGCATTCGATTTCGGTTTGCAGTTCGGCCAGTCGAAAGTGGATGACCTGATTGTCGATCAGCGCACTGCCGAAGGTTTTACGTTCCTTGCAGTACTCGATGGTGCTGTCGATGCAGTACTCCAGGCCCTTGATCATGTTCGCCGCGCCGAATAGCCGTTCCTCCTGGAACTGCAGCATCTGCATCATGAACCCCGCGCCTTCATGGCCGATGCGGTTGCGTTGCGGCACGCGCACGTTGTCGAAAAACACCTGAGCGGTTTCCGAACTGCGCATGCCGAGCTTGTCCAGGTGCGAGCTGAGGCTGATGCCCGGCGTGTTCATCGGCACCATGATCAGTGACTTGTTGATGTGCGGTTTGTCGTCCGAGGTGTTGGCCAGCAGGCAGATGAAATCGGCGCTCGGCGAGTTGGTGATCCACATCTTGCTGCCGTTGATCACGTAGTCGTCGCCGTCCTTGCGGGCGGTGGTTTTCAAACCGGCCACGTCGGAACCGGCGCCAACTTCGGAAACACCGATGCAGCCGACCTGCTCGCCAGTGATCGCCGGTCGCAGGAATTCTTCACGCAGTTCATCGGAGCCGAAACGCGCCAGCGCCGGGGTGCACATGTCGGTCTGCACGCCGATGGACATCGGAATGCCGCCGCAGTGGATGGTGCCGAACTCTTCAGCCGCGACGATCGAATAGCTGTAATCGAGCCCCATGCCGCCGAACTTTTCCGGTTTGGAAATCCCCAGCAGGCCGAGGTCGCCGGCCTTGCGGAAGATCTCGTGGATCGGAAAGCGCCCGTCCTTTTCCCATGCCTCGACGTGAGGATTGATCTCGTGATCGACGAATTGGCGGACGGTGCGGCGCAGTGCTTCGTGTTCCTGGGTGAAGATCATTTTTATTGTTCTCCTGAATAACGGATCGTTGCCGTGTCTTCCCGATCGTTCCCACGCTCTGCGTGGACGCTCTGCGTCCGCTCTTGGGACGCGGAGCGTCCCGGGCTGCATACCCACGCAGAGCGTGGGAACGATCAAAACCTAGCGATTCCGAAGCTGTTGGATTGCAGCGGCCGCACTTCAGCCTCATGACAGATATCCAGCAAGTACCCGAGCAAGGTCCGGGTATCCCGCGGATCGATCAACCCGTCGTCCCACAAACTGGCGCTGCCATAGAGTGCGGTGGACTGGCTGTCGAGTTTCTGCGCGGTGACCTGTTCCAGCATGTCGAGCATTGTCGGGTCGGGCACCAGGCCGTCCTTGGCCTGCTTGGCCTCGGTGACGATCCGCAGCACTTTGCCGGCCTGGGCGCCGCCCATCACCGCCGTGCGGCTGTTGGGCCAGGCGAAAATGAAGCGTGGGTCGAGGCCGCGGCCGCACATCGCGTAGTTGCCGGCGCCGTAGGAGCCACCGACGACGATAGTCAGTTTAGGCACGCGGGCATTGGCCACCGCTTGAATCATTTTCGCGCCGTGTTTGATCACGCCTTGCTGCTCCGACTCGGTGCCGACCATGAACCCGGTGGTGTTGTGAAAAAACAGCAGCGGCGTCTGGCTTTGGTCGCAGAGCTGAATGAACTGCGCCGCCTTGCTCGCACCCTTGGGCGTGATCGGCCCATTGTTGCCAATGAACCCGCAGGCGCGGCCTTGAATCTGCAAGTGGCCGCAGACGGTTTGCTGATCGAACTCGCCCTTGAATTCGAGAAAGTTCGAGCCGTCGGCAATCCGCGCGATGATTTCGCGCACGTCGTAAGGTTTTTTCGCGTCGTCAGGAATCAGCCCGAGCAATTCTTCGATGGGGTAGAGCGGTTCTTCCCACCGACGTTCGGGTAACCAGGGCAACTGATCATTCCACGGCAACAGGCTGACAATCTCGCGCACCTGGCGCACGCCATCGGCATCGTTCTCGGCCAGGTATTCAGCGGTGCCGGCGATTTGCGAGTGCATCTCGGCGCCGCCCAGTGCTTCATCGGTGGCGACTTCACCGGTGGCAGCCTTGAGCAGCGGCGGGCCGGCCAGAAACAGCTTGGCCTTGCCACGCACCACCACCACGTAATCCGACAGCCCCGGCTGATAGGCGCCGCCCGCCGTGGCCGAGCCATGGACCACGGTGATTTGCGGCAGGCCCATGGCTGACATCCGCGCCTGATTGGCAAAGCTGCGGGCGCCTTCGACGAAAATCTCCGCCGCGTAATTGAGGTTGGCGCCACCGCTTTCGGCCAGGGTAATGACCGGCAGTTTGTTCTCCATGGCGATCTGTTGCAGGCGCAGGGATTTTTTCAAACCACTGGGGGAAATGGTCCCGCCCTTGATCGCACTGTTGTTCGCCACCACCAGCACGCGCACGCCGGACACGTAGCCGATTCCGGCGATCAAGCCGCCGCCTGCGGAGCTGCCGTCCTTGTCGTCGTGCAGCTTGTAGCCCGCCAGGCTGGCTAGTTCGAGGAACGGGGCGCCAGGGTCCAGCAGCAGATTGAGGCGTTCACGGGGCAACAATTGGCCGCGTTTTTCGAACCTGGGTTTGGCTTCGGCCGCCTTGTTCAGCAAGTTCTGTTCGAGCTGACGGACGTGCTCGATGCCGACCAGCATCGCCGCGCGATTGCGCGCGAACTGTTCGCTGAATGGGTCCACTTGCGACTGAATCACCGGCATGGCTTATTCCTTATCCTTGAGGACGTCCGGACTGAGCACGTCTGGTAAGTACGCGCGGTGAAAACCGTTATACGACGTACTGATCTGCGCCTTGTGTATCGGCCAGGCGCGCCCGCCCAGGCTGGCGGCGCCGTCGATGCGCAAGGTGCTGCCACTGACAAACGCCGCGGCCGGGCTGAGCAGGAAAACGATTGCCGCGCTGACCTCCGATTCGGTGCCGATGCGTTTCAGTGGAACGTGCTCACGTAGCGTCGGGATCACCGCTTTGAACGCGCCTTCGTAGGTGTCCATGCCACTGGACGCGATCCAGCCCGGCGCCACGGCGTTGACCCGCACCCCGGCATAACCCCATTCGAACGCAGCGGTCTTGGTGAGGTTGTCCATGCCCGAACGCGCCGCGCCCGAGTGGCCCATGCCGGGCATGCCGCCCCACATGTCGGCGAGCATATTGACGATGGCGCCGCCGTGCGTGCTCATGGACTGATTGAACACTTCCCGGGCCATCAGGAAGCCGCCCATCAGGTTGGTGCGCAACACCGTATCGAAGCCTTTTTGATTGATCGACGCCAGCGGCGACGGGTACTGCCCGCCGGCATTATTGACCAGGCCGTGAATCGGTCCGTACTTGCGGATCAACTCGCTGACCACATGCTTGACCGCTTCTTCCTCACGAATATCGCAGACCATCCAGTCAGCCTTGCCGCCATCTTCGGTAATCTCGGCCGCGACGTTTTTCAGCTTGTCGGCCTTGCGCCCGAGCAGCAGCACATGGGCGCCGAGGGCCGCCAGTTCGTGAGCGGTGCAACGGCCGATGCCGCTGCCGCCACCGGTGACGATGATGTTTTGGCCTGCAAACAAATCGGCTTTGAAAATCGAATCGTAAGCCATGGCGACAGTCCTCTAGTTGACCTGGTCGGCGATGCGCTGAGGCACCGGTATCTGGATTTCCAGCAGTTGCTGGGCGAAGGACTTGCCTTGCGGATCGATCCGCAGGCTGGCCACGCCACCGCCTCCCAGGGCGTTTTCCAGCAGAAAATTAAGGCTGTGGGTGCCCGGCAGGTACCAGCGTTCGACACGTCCGTGGATCGGATCGAGGACATGACTCATCCAGTCGACGATCACTTCCGGCGTCAAGGCTTCGGCAATCCACGGCAGGTACTCCGGCTTGCGGGCCATGACGCCGATGTTGCTGTGATTGCCCTTGTCACCGGAGCGCGCCACGGCGAGTTTTAGCAGGGCCACGCTGGCATCGGCCCGGTCTGAGGGTTTCGGTGGGGCGCACGCCACGGGCAGGTCGGCGGTGTCGAGCACATCAACGGCGGGCAGGGCGCAGGGGTGACGCTGGCCCTTGAGATCAATTTCCAGCGTGCAGGCGGTTTTGTCGATAAGGAACGAGAACAGCCGGATCAGCGGATACACCGTCGGCCGTCCACCGACAATCCCGGTCAGTCCTGGCGCCATGCCGGTGGCGGCCTGGGCGATCTCACGGGAGAACACAATCAACGCCTGTTTACCCGGATGGCGCACCGCGAGTTTGATCACCACTTCGCGGCTGTCATGGCGCTGGCCGTGGGGGCCGTAAGTGGCCTCGCTGCCGAGCAGTTCGATGTTCACTTCGCTGTAGGGCGCCCAGCCGCGCTGGCTGAAGATTTCCGACGTCTTGTTGATGATCGCTTCGCTGACTCGACGCGCCTTGTCGACCGCATCGATCCCGGCGATCAGGCAACTGGCGGTGCAGCGGAAACCGTCCGGGTACGTCGCGCTGACCTTGTACTGATCGGTCGGCGGCAAGCCTTTTGCGCCGTGCACCTGAACCGCATTTTTGCCTTGTTGCACGAGTTTGACTTCAGTGAAATCGCAGACCACGTCCGGCAGCAGATACGCCTGCGGGTTGCCGATTTCATACAGCATTTGCTCGCCGACCGTCAGCGGTGTGACCAGTCCGCCGGAACCTTCGGGTTTGCTGACGATGAACTGGCTGTCGGCGCTGACTTCGACGATGGGGAAGCCGATGTGTTCGTAGTCGGGCACCTCGCGCCAATCGGTGAAGTTGCCGCCGGTGCATTGGGCGCCGCATTCGATGATGTGCCCGGCCAATGCGGCCTGGGCGAGTTTGTCGTAGTCGTGCCACGACCAGCCGAACTCATGCACCAGCGCGGCACTGACCACGGCGCTGTCGACCACGCGCCCGGTGATGACGATGTCGGCGCCCAGACGCAGGGCTTCGACGATGCCGGGTGCGCCGAGGTAGGCGTTGGTCGAGACGCACATCGGCGGCAGGGGCGCGCCGCTGAACATTTCATGGATACCGCTGCTGCCCAGCTGTTTGAGCTGCGGCTGCAGGTCATCGCCCAGCAGCACGGCGATTTTCAGCGTCACTCCGGCCTTGTCGCAGGCCGCTTGCAGGGCGGCGGCGCAAGCTTGCGGGTTGACCCCACCGGCGTTGCTGATGACGCGGATTTTCTGTTCGGCGAGTTGACCCAACAGCGGGCTGAGGACTTCGATGAAGTCGCTGGCGTAACCGGCCTGGGGATCTTTCATCCGCGCGCCGGCCATGATCGACATCGTAATCTCGGCCAGATAATCGAAGACCAGATAGTCCAGACGCCCACCTTCCACCAGTTGCGCGGCGGCGGTCGAGGTGTCGCCCCAGAAGGCACTGGCGCAACCGATGCGGATTGTTTTTGGCACAGTCAACTCCATAGCCACCTCCGATAGAAGTGCATCGAGACTACCAAGCAAGCGCTTGGTTTGTAAACGGCATAAATATCTTCTGCCCGAGCGCTTGCTTGGTTGCCCTCGCCAGCTTAAATTGCCCGCGCAACCCCGCAGTTTTAGCGGCGAGCGGCGTATTTGATTGATCGACTGTAGGAGAGAACGGGTGGACGAGCAAAAAGCCCTGAGGGTGATGCGCGAATTGGTCGACAGCGGCCAATTGACCGACCCGGACAGCGCCCGCGGCAAACTGCTGCAAGTGGCTGCTCACCTGTTCCGTAACAAAGGTTACGAACGCACCACTGTGCGCGATCTGGCCGGCGCCGTGGGGATTCAGTCCGGCAGTATTTTTCATCACTTCAAAAGCAAGGACGAGATCCTGCGGGCGGTGATGGAAGAAACCATTCGCTACAACACCGCGTTGATGCGTGCAGCCCTGGCAGAAGCCGGCAGTGTGCGCGAGCGGGTACTGGCGCTGATTCGTTGTGAGTTGCAGTCGATCATGGGCGGCAGCGGCGAGGCCATGGCGGTGTTGGTGTATGAATGGCGCTCGCTGTCCGCAGAGGGGCAGGCGCAGGTGCTGGCGCTACGTGATATTTATGAAGAGCTCTGGCTTCAGGTGCTGGGCGAGGCCAAGGAGGCCGGTTTTATTCGCGGGGATGTGTTCATTACGCGTCGTTTCCTGACCGGGGCGTTGTCCTGGACTACCACCTGGTTTCGCGCCGGCGGCAGCATGAGCCTCGATCAATTGGCCGATGAGGCATTGATTCTCGTGCTGGAAGAAAAGCAGTAGTTTTGTTTTGAATCAGAAGGAAACTGGCTAAGTAGCCGAAACCGCCTAGCTTGAATGCATTGATGTGTATTTTTTTGGGGAGTGGATTGTTTTGATGTCTTCGCCAATTCGGACGGCTTCGCGGCTTTTGCTGGCGACGCTTGCGGTGTTATGCATGGTTCCATCCCAGGCCGCACAGCTGGTGCGGGTCGGTGCCGCACATTTCCCCCCTTATACCGTGCGCCCGGAATCCGGGGCCGACACCGGTTTGCTGCCTCAGATGGTCGAGGCGCTCAATGCCTTGCAAAACGACTATCAGTTCGAGCTGGTGCCCACTTCCATTCCTCGACGTTTCAACGACTTCAAGGAAGGCCGGGTCGATATGGCGATTTTCGAGAACCCGGACTGGGGCTGGAAGGACATCCCGCATACCCTCGTCGACATGGGCCTGGAAGATGCAGAAATCTTTGTCGCGCAGAAGAAACCCGATCGCGATGAGAATTATTTCAAGGACCTGACAGGCAAACGCCTGGCGCTGTACAGCGGCTATCACTACGAGTTTGCCAATTTCAATGCCGATCCCAAGTATCTGGCCGACACCTACAAGGCCACGTTGACCTATTCCCATGACAGCAACTTGCTGATGGTGCTGCGCGCACGAGCGGATATTGCCTTGGTAACACGTTCCTACCTGAGCGATTACCTGCTGCGTAACGAGAAAGTCGGCGAGCAATTGTTGGTTTCCCAACGCATCGATCAGGTCTATCACCATTACGCGCTGATCCGCCCTCAGGCGCCGATTACTGGCGAAGCATTCGGCAAGTTGCTGCAAGGGTTACGGGACAATGGCCAGATGCTGAAGATTTTCGATCCCTACAAGATTGCCGTGGTGCCGGTCCCGGGTAGCTGAGATCGCGCCACAGGTCATGTATTTACCGACTTCTCTTAAATTTCCCGCACTGGCTCACGTCACCTCGTTGAACTGTCGACGATTAACGTGAGCCCGACCCATGTCCACTCTGAATGACCTGACTGCCCTGGCCTTGCCGACAGGAAGCCGTCTTGTAGCTGATGAAACCGAAAGCCGCCTGTGCCTCAGCCTTGAAGGGCAGCCGCTGATTCAGTTGCGCCTGACTCGCGAGCCCGCGCTGCAAGTGCAAGTAGAAGAGCGCTTTGACCACGCCGACAATCGTGCCGTCTGGACGGCCTGTTATTGGCTGTTTGCCCGTGACCCGGCCTGCCAGCGCCTGACCTGGCATCTCGATGAAGCCCCCACCGAAGCATTGCTCAGCGGGTTGCTGATCCCTACCGAAATCGTCGGCCAGTATCGTTGCGAACGCACGCTGTTCTGGCAGTTGCCTCAGCCTTGGCTGGGCGCGTCACTGACACCGGGTTATCCGCAGCAAATGGTCATCAGTGGCGGCAAGCGTCATCCGCTGCGGCCGGTGAAACCGCGCGGTGAAGTCTATCGGCGTTTTGATGCGCGCCTTGGTGCCTGGATCTCCCTGCGCACGGTGGACATCGACCTGGACCTGGAGCGTTTCAATCGTTGGCAGAACAGCCCGCGCGTGGCGAGTTTCTGGCAGGAGGAGGGCAGCCTCGAGCAGCATCACGAGTACCTGAGCAAACTTGAAGCCGATCCCCATACCCTGACGCTGATCGGTTGTTTCGATGATCAGCCGTTCGCCTACTTTGAAGCGTATTGGGCCAAGGAAGATCGCATCGCGCCGTTCTATGACGCCGGCGAGTACGACCGCGGTATTCACATGCTGGTGGGTGAAGAAAATCACCGTGGCCCGCACAAGGTGGCGAGCTGGTTATCGGCGTTGACGCATTACCTGTTTCTCGACGATCCACGCACTCAGCGAGTGGTTGCCGAGCCTCGCGCCGACAACGCGAAGATGATCGGGCATATGCAGAGCCAGGGTTTCTACTGCGAAAAAGCGTTCGACTTCCCGCACAAACGCGCGGCGTTGATGGTGCTGGGGCGTGAGCGGTTTTTTGATCGGTGTGCGTTGGCGTGATGCTTGAGGCTCAAGACCTGTTGCGGTCTTGAGTCCGCCTTCGCGAGCAAGTCGAATCGTCGCACCGCCGCTCCCACATTGGTCCTGCGAACACAGGGCAAATGTGGGAGCGGCGGTGCGACGATTCGACTTGCTCGCGAAGGGGGCGACGCAGATTTCAGATCTTAACGACGGGCAAAGGTATCCACACGACTGCCCGACACCTTGCGGCAGTGCACCAGCGCATCGCGAATCATGAAGTTCACCAAGGTCGGCGAGACGCCCAGCTCCTTGGCGATGTCCTTTTGCGGCACGCCGTGCAGGCGATACATCTCGAAGGCGTAGCGGGTGCGGCTGGGCAGCTCGGTCAGTGCGTCGGCGATGTGTTCCAGCGTCGAGAAGTTGATGTGCGAGGTTTCCGGCGAAGCGCCTTGAATCACCACGTTCAGGCCTTCCTCTTCCGGGCCCGAATACTTCTGCTCCAGCGCCTGTTTGCGGTAGTGATCGATCGCCAGGTTGCGCACGATCTGGAACAGGTAGCTGAGCTGAGCCTTGAATGAGGACGTGATCTGCGGTGCGGATTGCAGCCGGAAAAACGCATCCTGCACCACGTCTTCAGCACGCGACCGGCAGCCGGTAATGCGGGCTGCAATCTTGACCAGAATCAGTCGATTATCGACGAATGCCTGAAGTAGCGGTGAATCGCACCTGCTTGTGGATACTTGTTCCGTCATGGAAATCACCTTGCTGCCAATAGGTTCGTGGGACGGCTCGCGGGGGCTGAGCCGTCCAACACATCGAGCGACAAATTATTCTGAATGATAATGATTGTCAAATGAGAAAGAGAACTAATGCTCCGCGAAGGTGCAGAGTGAGAACTGCGACACGCTGACGCGCCCGCTTGCGGCACCGCAGTCCCATTGGCGATCAGGCCTTCCGACTAATTATTTAAAGACGTCAACCGTTCTCATTGGTGAATGGTTCCGGGTAGCGGCTGCGGCCAAAACAGCATTCCCAAGCCTTGCGCGGTCGGCGAAGACCGCGCCCTGCACGCCCTCGAAGGGGCGTGACGTCAGAAAACCGATTTCACTTTGCAAGCCGAATTCAGGCAGGAAACCTCATGACCGACGCGTTCGAACTCCCCAGCACACTGGTCCAAGCCCTTCAGCGCCGAGCGGCCCTGACGCCGGACCGGGTGGCCTTGCGTTTTCTCGCCGAAACCCAGGATCAGGCTGTGGTGCTCAGTTATCGCGAGCTGGATCAGCGGGCGCGGACCATTGCTGGCGCGTTGCAGGCCGAGGCTGCGTTTGGCGATCGCGCGGTGCTGCTGTTTCCCAGCGGCCCGGATTACGTCGCGGCGTTCTTCGGCTGCCTGTACGCCGGTGTGATCGCGGTGCCGGCCTATCCGCCGGAGTCGGCGCGTCGTCATCATCAGGAGCGTCTGCTGTCGATCATCAGCGATGCCGAACCGCGTCTGCTGCTGACCAGCGCCGGTCTGCGCGATGCGTTGCAGCAAATAGAGGGCGCGCCGCCGTTGCTGTGTGTCGATACGCTCGACGGCGCCCTGGCCGAACGTTGGGTGGCGCCGAACCTTGCAGACGACCACATCGCGTTCCTGCAATACACCTCCGGCTCCACCGCGTTGCCTAAAGGGGTGCAAGTCAGCCACGGCAACCTGGTGGCGAATGAACTGCTGATTCGCCACGGCTTCGGCATTGATCTGAATCCTGACGACGTGATCGTCAGCTGGCTGCCGCTGTACCACGACATGGGCCTGATTGGCGGTCTGTTGCAGCCGATTTTCAGCGGCGTGCCGTGCGTGTTGATGTCGCCGGCGTACTTCCTCGGCCGGCCGTTGCGCTGGCTGGAAGCGATCAGCGAGTACGGTGGCACCATCAGCGGCGGGCCGGACTTTGCCTATCGATTGTGCAGTGAGCGGGTCAGTGAATCGGCCCTGGAACGCCTCGACCTGAGTGGCTGGCGCGTGGCGTATTCCGGTTCCGAACCGATTCGCCTCGAAACGCTGGATCGCTTCGCCGAGAAGTTCGCGGCCTGCGGTTTCACCCAAGACAGTTTCATGGCGTCCTACGGGCTGGCCGAAGCGACGCTGTTCGTGGCCGGCAGCCCTCGCGGTCAGGGCATTGGCAACCTGCGCGTGGACGATCAGGCCCTGGCAGAAAACCGTGCGGAGCCAGGCGAGGGCAGCGCGATCATGAGTTGCGGCATCAGTCAGCCGGATCACGCGGTGCTGATTGTCGATCCAACAGCCCTTAACGAGTTGGCTGACAATGCGGTCGGCGAAGTCTGGGCCGCCGGGCCGAGCATCGCCCACGGCTACTGGCGCAACCCCGAAGCCTCCGCCAAGACGTTCGTGCAGCACGCCGGCCGTACCTGGCTGCGTACCGGCGACTTGGGTTTTATGCGCGGCGGTGAACTGTTCATCACCGGGCGCCTGAAAGACATGTTGATTGTCCGTGGCCACAACCTTTATCCGCAGGACATCGAGCAAACCATCGAACGCGAAGTGGAGGTGGTGCGCAAAGGTCGTGTCGCCGCTTTTGCCGTGAACATCGAGGGTCAGGAAGGTATCGGCATTGCGGCGGAAATCAGCCGCAGCGTGCAAAAAATCCTCGCGCCCGACGCGTTGATCAAAGCCATCCGCCAAGCCGTGGCCGAGGCGTATCAGGAAGCGCCAAGCGTGGTTGTGCTGCTCAATCCGGGCGCGTTGCCGAAGACCTCCAGCGGCAAATTGCAACGCTCGGCATGCCGCAATCGTCTGGCGGACGGCAGCCTCGACAGCTATGCGCTGTTCCCGTCGGCAGACATCGAAAGTAAATCCGCGACTGAATCAGGTTCCGAACTGCAAACCCTGATCGGCCAGATCTGGTGCGAGCAGCTGAGCGTCAAACAGATCAGCGCCGACGATCACTTCTTCCTGCTCGGTGGCAACTCCATTGCCGCCACTCAGGTGGTCGCACGTCTGCGCGAAGCACTCGGTCTGGAGCTGAACCTGCGCCTGTTGTTTGAAGCGCCGACCCTCGGCGCATTTGCCGCCGCAGTCGCTCAGCAACAACAGGACGGCGGACTCGCCCAAGGCGCGATCACTTCGTTGTCGCGCACCGAAGCCATGCCGCAATCGCTTGCGCAAAACCGTCTGTGGATCACTTGGCAACTCGACCCACAGAGCAGCGCTTACAACATTCCCGGCGCCTTGCGACTGCGCGGCGAGCTGGATGAAGACGCGTTACGCGCCAGTTTTCAGCAGTTGATCGAGCGTCATGAATCCCTGCGTACTCGGTTCTTCGAACGTGATGGTGTGGCGCTGCAACAGGTCGATGCAGCGAGCGAATTCAACCTGCAACTCATCGATATCAGCGACCTGCCGGTTGCCGAGCGTGAAGCCCGTGCGCAGCAAATCCGTGAGGACGAAGCCCGTACTCAATTCGATCTGGAGAAAGGCCCACTGCTATGGGTGACCCTGGTACGCCTCGATGAAGAGGACCATCAACTGTTGGTGACGCTGCATCACATCATCGCCGACGGTTGGTCGCTGAACGTGCTGATCGACGAGTTCTCGCGCCTGTATGCCGCAGCGTCCCAAGGACAAAAGGCGACGCTTCCGGCATTGTCGACCCAGTACGCCGATTACGGCAGCTGGCAGCGTCAATGGCTGGCGCAAGGGGAGGGCGAGCGTCAGCTGGCTTACTGGAAAGCGCAATTGGGCGATGAGCATCCAACCCTGAGCCTGGCCACTGATCATCCGCGCTCGGCGCAACACCTTCACAGCGCCGCGCGCCACACCGTACGGTTGGACGCGACCCTGAGCGATGCGATTCGCCAGACCGCCCAGGCCCATGAATCCACCTCCTTCATGCTGTTGCTCGCCGCGTTCCAGAGCCTGCTGCACCGCTACAGCGGCCAGCGCGACATCCGCATCGGCGTGCCGAACGCCAACCGTCCGCGCCTGGAAACCCAAGGGCTGATCGGCTTCTTCATCAACACTCAGGTGCTGCGCGCCGAGTTGGATTCGCAGCTGCCATTCGTGGAACTGCTGGCGCAAACCCGTCAGGCCGCGTTGGGCGCACAAGCGCATCAGGACCTGCCGTTCGAACAATTGCTCGAAGCCTTCCCGCAAGCCCGCGAACAAGGTTTGTTCCAGGTCATGTTCAACCACCAGCAACGGGATTTGAGCGCATTGCGTCGCCTGCCTGGGCTGCTGGCCGAAGAGCTGCCGTGGCACAGCCGCGAAGCCAAGTTCGACCTGCAACTGCACAGCGAGGAAGACCGTAATGGTCGCCTGAGCCTGTCTTTCGACTACGCCAGCGAACTGTTCGACAGCGCGACCATCGAGCGTCTGGCCGAGCACTTCACCAACCTGTTGCGCGCCATCTGTGAACAACCGAAAACCGCCATCGGCGACCTTCCACTGCTGACCCCGAGAGAGCACGATCAGCAAACAGCGTGGAGCGCCGCACCATGCACACCGGCCAGCGTTTGGCTGCCGGAATTGCTCAACGAACAGGCACGCCTGACCCCTGAGCGCACCGCGCTGATGTGGGACGGCGGCGCCATGGACTTCGCCGAACTGCACACCCAATCCAATCGACTGGCCCATTACCTTCGCGACAAAGGTGTCGGCCCGGACGTCTGCGTGGCCATTGCCGCCGAGCGTTCGCCGCAGTTGCTGATCGGTTTGTTGGCGATCATCAAGGCCGGTGGCGCCTACGTGCCGCTGGACCCGGATTACCCGGCCGAGCGCCTGGCCTACATGCTCAGCGACAGCGGCGTCGAATTGCTGCTGACCCAAACCCAATTACTTGAGCGCTTGCCGGCTACCGATGGCGTCAGCGTGATCGCCATGGACGCCTTGCATCTGGAGAGCTGGCCGAGCCACGCACCGGGCCTGCACTTGCACGGCGACAACCTCGCCTACGTGATTTACACCTCCGGTTCCACCGGCCAGCCGAAGGGCGTCGGCAACACCCACGCAGCCCTCGCCGAGCGCCTGCAATGGATGCAGAACACCTATCGTTTGAACGACACCGACGTGCTGATGCAAAAGGCGCCGATCAGTTTTGACGTGTCGGTGTGGGAATGCTTCTGGCCACTAATCACCGGTGCACGCTTGCTGATTGCCGGCCCCGGTGAACACCGCGATCCGCACCGCATCGCGCAACTGGTTCAGCAATTCGGCGTGACCACGCTGCACTTTGTGCCGCCGCTGCTTTCGTTGTTCATCGACGAACCGCTGACTGCCGAGTGCACCAGCCTGCGCCGCGTATTCTCCGGCGGCGAAGCCTTGCCCGCCGAACTGCGCAACCGCGTGCTGGAACACCTGCCCGCCGTGCAATTGCACAACCGCTACGGCCCGACCGAAACCGCGATCAACGTCACTCATTGGCACTGCACAACCGCCGATGGCGAACGCTCGCCGATTGGTCGTCCGCTGGGCAATGTGCTGTGCCGCGTGCTCGATGAGGCACTCAATCCCGTTCCGGCCGGTGTGCCAGGCGAACTGTGCATCAGCGGTATCGGCCTGGCCCGTGGTTATTTGGGTCGTCCGGGCCTGACCGCTGAACGTTTTGTTGTTGATCCATTGGGAGAGCAGGGCTCGCGTTTGTACCGCACCGGTGACCGTGCACGCTGGACCGCCGATGGCGTGATCGAATACCTCGGCCGTCTCGATCAGCAGGTCAAACTGCGTGGCTTCCGCGTTGAACCGGAAGAAATCGAAGCACGATTGCTGGCTCAGAATGGCGTCGCTCAAGCCGTGGTGCTGGTGCGCGAAACGGCGGCCGGTGGGCAGTTGATCGGTTACTACACCGCAACCGATTCCACCGAAGATGTTGATGTTCAAACCGCACGCCTGAAAGCTGCGCTGGTCGCCGAGTTGCCGGAATACATGGTTCCGGCGCAGCTGATGCGCCTGGACGAAATGCCCCTGAGCCCAAGCGGCAAACTCGATCGTCGCGCCTTGCCGGAGCCTCAGTGGCAGGTGCGCGAGCACGTTGAACCGGTCACTGCCCTCGAGCAACAAATCGCCGGCATCTGGCGCGAAGTGCTGGGCCAAACACAGATCGGCCTGCGTGACGACTTCTTCGCACTAGGCGGCCATTCCTTGCTGGCCACGCAAATCATTTCCCGCACCCGTCAGGCCTGCGACGTCGAGTTGCCGCTGCGCGCGCTGTTCGAAAACAGTGAACTGGGCGCGTTTGCCGAACAGGTTCAACTGATCCAGGCCAGCGGCAAAACCAACCAGCAGCCGCCGATCGAAAAGGTCGACCGCAGCCAACCGGTGCCGCTGTCCTATTCCCAGCAGCGCATGTGGTTCCTCTGGCAGATGGAGCCGGAAAGCCCTGCCTACAACGTCGGCGGCATGGCGCGGCTGCGCGGGGTGCTCGATGTCGGGCGCTTCGAAGCTGCGTTGCAAGCACTGATCATGCGTCATGAAACCCTGCGCACGACGTTCCCGAGCATCAATGGCGTGGCCCGGCAGCAGGTTCACCCGCAAACCGGGATGCGCATGGACTGGAAGGATTTCACCGCGCTGGATGCCGATGGCCGCGAGTGGGCGGTGCAGCAACTGGCCGACGACGAAGCCCATACACCGTTCGATCTGGAAACCGGACCGCTGCTGCGCGCCTGCATGGTCAAGACCGCCGAGCACGAACATTATCTGGTGCTGACCCTGCACCACATCGTCACCGAAGGCTGGGCGATGGACATCTTCGCCCGGGAACTGAGCGCGCTCTACGAGGCCTTCGTCGATGACCGCGAGTCGCCGCTGGAGCCGCTGCCGGTGCAATACCTGGATTACAGCGTCTGGCAGCGCCAGTGGCTGGAGTCCGGCGAACGTCAGCGCCAACTCGACTACTGGACCGCGCAACTGGGCCGCGAACATCCGTTGCTGGAGTTGCCCGCCGACCGTCCACGTCCACCGGTACAAAGTCATCAGGGCGAACTGTTCCGTTTCGACCTGAGCGATGCTCTTGCCGCGCGCGTTCGTGCCTTCAATGCACAAAACGGTCTGACCCTGTTCATGACCATGACCGCCGCGCTGGCGGTGCTGCTTTACCGCTACAGCGGCCAGACCGATTTGCGCATCGGCGCGCCAGTGGCCAACCGGATTCGTCCGGAAAGCGAAGGGCTGATCGGTGCGTTCCTCAACACTCAGGTGCTGCGTTGCCAGCTCGACGGGCAGATGTCTGTCGGCGAATTGTTCGAGCAGGTTCGCCACACCGTGATCGAAGGCCAGTCCCATCAGGACCTTCCGTTCGATCATCTGGTGGAGGCGTTGCAGCCACCGCGCAGCGTCGCTTACAACCCGTTGTTCCAGGTGATGTGCAACGTGCAGCGCTGGGAATTCCAGCAGAGCCGCACACTCGCCGGCATGACCGTCGAATACCTGGTCAACGATGCGCGAGCGACCAAGTTCGACCTCAACCTGGAAGTCACCGACCTCGACCATCGCCTGGGTTGCTGCCTGACCTACAGCACCGATCTGTTCGATGAACCACGCATTGCGCGGATGGCCGGACATTGGCGCAACCTGCTGGAAGCGCTGCTGGCCGATCCGCAACAGCGCCTCAGTGAGCTGCCGCTGCTGGAAGCCACCGAACAGCAACACCTGCTCGACAGCCTCGGTGTCGAGCCGGGCGAACATCGCCTCGACCAGTGCATTCATCACCTGTTCAGCGAGCAGGCCCTGGCGCGCAAAGATGCACCGGCATTGACCTTCGCCGGGGAAACCCTGAGCTACGCCGAACTCGACAGCCGCGCCAATCGCCTGGCCTGGATGCTTCGTGAGCGGGGCGTTGGGCCACAGGTTCGGGTCGGTCTGGCGCTTGAGCGTTCGCTGGACATGGTCGTCGGCCTGTTGGCGATCCTCAAGGCGGGCGGCGCCTACGTGCCGCTGGACCCGGAATACCCGCTGGATCGTTTGCATTACATGATCGAAGACAGCGGCATCGGTTTGCTGCTCAGCGATGCGGCGATGTTCAAGGCGCTCGGTGAATTGCCATCGACCGTTGCGCGTTGGTGTCTGGAAGAAGACGCCGCCACACTGGCCAACTACCCGGCCACCGAGCTGCCGTTTATCAGCCTGCCGCAGCATCAGGCGTACCTGATTTACACCTCGGGCTCTACCGGCAAACCGAAAGGCGTGGTGGTGTCTCACGGTGAAATCGCCATGCACTGCCGTGCGGTGATCGAGCGTTTCGGCATGCGTGCGGACGATTGCGAGCTGCACTTCTATTCCATCAACTTCGACGCCGCGACCGAGCGTTTGCTGGTGCCGTTGTTGAGTGGTGCTCAGGTTGTGTTGCGAGCACAGGGCCAGTGGGACGCGGAAGAAATCTGCGGGCTGATTCGCCGTCACAACATCAACATTCTCGGCTTCACCCCGAGCTACGGCAGCCAATTGGCGCAGTGGCTGGCGACTCAGGGCGAAATCCTGCCGGTGCGCATGTGCATCACCGGCGGTGAAGCGCTGACCGGCGAGCATCTGGCGCGGATTCGTGCGGCGTTCAAGCCGAGCCTGTTTTTCAACGCCTACGGCCCGACCGAAACCGTGGTCATGCCCCTGGCCAGTCTGGCGCCCGAGCAATTGGAAGAAGGCCTCGGCAGCGTGCCGATCGGCAGTGTGATTGGCGCTCGCGTGGCGTACATCCTCGATGCCGATCTGGCGCTAGTGCCGCAAGGCGCGACCGGCGAGTTGTACGTCGGCGGCGCCGGTCTGGCGCAGGGTTATCACCAGCGTCCGGGGATGACGGCCGAACGTTTTGTGGCTGATCCGTTCGCCGCCAATGGCGGGCGTCTGTACCGCACCGGCGATCTGGTGCGCCAACGCGCCGATGGTCTGGTGGAATACCTCGGGCGCATTGACCATCAGGTGAAAATTCGTGGTTTCCGCATTGAGTTGGGCGAAATCGAAACCCGTCTACTGGAGCATGAATCGATCCGTGAAGCCGTGGTGCTGGCGCTGGATGCCCCGAGCGGCAAACAACTGGTCGGCTATCTGGTGACTGAAGTCGCTGAGCAGGACGAAGCGCAACAAGCTGTACTGCGCGAAGCGCTTAAGGCGCACCTCAAATCGCAACTGCCGGATTACATGGTGCCGACACACCTGATCCTGCTCGCCAGCATGCCGCTGACCGCCAACGGCAAACTCGACCGCCGCGCATTGCCGGCGCCGGATCCGGAGCTGAATCGTCAGCAGTACGTGGCGCCGAGCAACGAGCTTGAACTGACGCTGGCCGGCATCTGGTGCGAAGTGCTGAACGTTCTACAGGTCGGCCTCAACGACAACTTCTTCGAACTGGGCGGCGATTCGATTCTGTCGATCCAGGTGGTCAGCCGTGCGCGGCAGCAGGGCATTCACTTCAGCCCGCGTGACCTGTTCCAGCACCAGACCGTGCAGACCCTGGCCGCCGTGGCGACCCGCACCGAGCAGATCAGCGCCGAACAAGGTTTGCTGACCGGCGAATCGCGTCTGACGCCGATTCAGCACTGGTTCTTCGACACTGACATCCCCCAGCGGCAACACTGGAACCAGGCGCTGCTGCTGGAACCGACCGTGGCGCTGGAGCCCCATCGTCTGGAGCAAGCGCTGCTGGCAGTGATCGAACAGCACGACGCCTTGCGTTTGCGCTTCTCTGAAATTGCAGGGCAATGGCAAGCCGAGCACCAGGCGGTTTCCGACGCGCCGGTGCTTTGGCAAGTGCGCGTTTCGTCCATGGACAAATGCGCGGCACTGTTCGCCGATGCCCAGCGCAGCCTCGACCTTGAGGAAGGGCCGCTGATGCGCGCGCTGCTGGTCGATGGTCCTGAGGGGCAACAGCGGCTGTTCGTCGCCATTCACCACTTGGTCGTGGATGGGGTTTCGTGGCGGGTGTTACTGGACGATTTGCAAACGGTGTATCGCCAACTGGACGCGGGGCAGTCGGCAAAACTGCCGGCGAAAACCAGTGCCTTCAAGGACTGGGCCGCACGCTTGCAGGCGTATGCCGGTAGCGAATCCTTGCGTGAGGAATTGAGTTGGTGGCAGTCGCAACTGGCCGGTGAAAGCGCCGAATTGCCGTGTGATCGCCCGGAGGGTGGCCGACAGAATCGTCATGCGCAAACTGTCAGCGTGCGCCTCGATGTCGAGCGCACTCGCCAATTGTTGCAGCAAGCGCCGAGTGCCTATCGCACTCAGGTCAACGACTTGCTGCTGACCGCATTGGCCCGCGTGCTGTGCCGCTGGAGCGGTCATGAATCGGCGCTGATTCAACTCGAAGGTCACGGCCGCGAAACGCTGTTCGACGAAATCGACCTGACCCGCACCGTGGGCTGGTTCACCAGTGCTTATCCGCTGCGGCTGATGCCAGTGGACGGGCAGGGCGCCTCGATCAAGGCGATCAAGGAACAACTGCGCGCGGTGCCGCACAAAGGTCTGGGTTATGGCGTGCTGCGTTATCTCGCCGATGATTCGAGCCGGCAGGCCATGGCAGCCTTGCCGGTGGCGCCGATCACCTTCAACTACCTCGGTCAGTTCGACCAGAGCTTTGGCGCGGACGCCTTGTTCCGCCCTCTCGATGAAGCGGTCGGCGCGGCCCATGATCCTCGCGCACCGCTGCCCAATGAGTTGAGCGTCGACAGTCAGGTCTATGGCGGTGAGCTGGTGCTGCGTTGGACCTTCAGCGCCGAACACCACGACCCACAGACCATCACTGAGCTGGCAGACGCTTACCTCGGCGAATTGCAGAGCCTGATCGAGCATTGCCTGTGCGACGATGCCGGCGGCCTGACGCCGTCGGACTTCCCGTTGGCGAAACTGACCCAGCCGCAACTCGACGCGCTGCCAATCCCGGCCGCCGCCATCGAAGACGTCTACCCGCTGACCCCGATGCAGGAAGGCATGCTGCTGCACACCTTGCTGGAACCGGGCACCGGTCTCTACTACATGCAGGATCGCTACCGCATCAACAGCGAACTGGACCCGCAACGTTTCGCCCAGGCCTGGCAAGCGGTGATTGCCCGTCACGAAGCTTTGCGCGCGTCGTTCTGCTGGAACGTCGGCGAAGACATGCTGCAAGTTATCCACAAGCCGGGCAGCACGCCGATCGAGTATCTGGACTGGACGGCAATCGCCGAAACCGAGCAAGAGCCGAAGTTGCAAGCGCTGCTGAAAAGCGAGCGCGAGGCCGGGTTCGATCTGCTCAATCAGGCACCATTCCACCTGCGCCTGATCAAGGTCGGCGCGGCACGCTACTGGTTCATGATGAGCAACCACCACATCCTCATCGATGCCTGGTGCCGTTCGCTGCTGATGAACGATTTCTTCGAAATCTACACCGCCCTTGGCGAAGGCCGGGATGCGCAACTGACTGTGCCGCCGCGTTATCGCGACTACATCGGCTGGCTGCAACGCCAGAGCCTGGCCGAGGCGCGGCAGTGGTGGAAAACCAACCTGCAAGGCTTCGAGCGGACCACGCCGATTCCGAGCGACCGGCCGTTCCTGCGTGAACATGCTGGCGAAAGTGGCGGAATGATCGTCGGCGACCGCTACACACGGCTCGATGCCCGTGACGGTGCGCAACTGCGCGAACTGGCTCAGGCCCATCAACTGACCATCAACACCTTTGCCCAAGCGGCGTGGGCGCTGGTGTTGCGCCGTTTGAGCGGCGATCGCGACGTGCTGTTTGGTGTCACAGTGGCCGGGCGTCCGGTGGACATGCCGGAGATGCAGCGCACCGTCGGGCTGTTCATCAACAGCATCGCGCTGCGGGTGAAAATGCCGGAAGATGACCAGCGCTGCAGCGTTCGTCAATGGTTGAGCGGTTTGCTCGACAGCAACATGCAACTGCGCGAGTACGAATACCTGCCGCTGGTGAGCATTCAGGAAAACAGCGAACTGCCCAAGGGCCAGCCGTTGTTCGACAGCCTGTTCGTGTTCGAAAACGCCCCGGTGGAAGTCTCGGTGCTGGACCGTGCGCAAAGCCTCAACGCGACCTCGGATTCGGGCCGCACCCACACCAACTTCCCGTTGACGGCGGTCTGCTATCCGGGTGATGACCTGGGTTTGCACCTGTCTTACGACCAGCGTTACTTCGATGAGTCGACCGTCGAGCGCATGCTCGGCGAGTTCAAGCGGTTGCTGTTGGCGCTGGTCGAAGGTTTCCACGGCGACATGGCCGATCTGCCGTTGCTGGGTGCCGAGGAACAGGACTTCCTGATTCACGGCTGCAACCAGAGCGAACACGATTACCCGCTGGAGCAGAGTTATGTCTCATTGTTTGAAGCGCAGGTTGCCGAGCATCCACAGCGCATTGCCGCCAGTTGCCTGGATCAGCAGCACAGCTACCTTGAGCTGAATGAGCGCAGTAACCGTCTCGGTCACGCCTTGATCGCTGCTGGCGTGAGGCTGGATCAACCGGTGGCGTTGCTGGCTGAACGTAACCTTGATCTGCTGGGCATGATCATCGGCAGCTTCAAGGCCGGCGCGGGTTATTTGCCGCTGGATCCGGGCCTGCCGAGTCAGCGTCTGAGCCGGATCATCGACCTGAGCCGCACGCCGTTGCTGGTGTGTTCTCAGGCCTGCCGCGAGCAAGCGCTGGCGCTGCTGGATGAGTTCGGTTGCGCCAACCGGCCGAAGTTGTTGGTCTGGGAAGAGGTGCAGGTCAGCGATGTTCCGGTTGCCAACCCGGGCATCTACAGCGGCCCGGACAATCTCGCCTACGTGATCTATACCTCGGGCTCGACCGGCCTGCCGAAAGGCGTGATGGTCGAACAGCGCGGCATGCTCAATAACCAGTTGAGCAAGGTGCCGTATCTGAACTTGAGCAATGCCGATGTGATCGCTCAGACCGCCTCGCAAAGTTTCGACATATCGGTCTGGCAGTTCCTCGCCGCACCGCTGTTCGGCGCTCGGGTGGACATCGTGCCGAACACCATCGCCCATGATCCGCAAGGGTTGTTGGCGCATGTGGCGGCCCAGGGCATCACCGTGCTGGAAAGCGTGCCGTCGCTGATTCAGGGCATGCTCGCCCAGGAACGCATGAGCCTCGATGGCTTGCGCTGGATGCTGCCGACCGGTGAGGCAATGCCGCCGGAGCTGGCGCACCAGTGGCTGCTGCGCTACCCGGATATCGGGTTGGTGAATGCTTATGGTCCGGCGGAATGCTCGGATGACGTGGCGTTCTTCCGCGTCGACATGGCGTCGACTCGTGGCAGTTACTTGCCGATCGGTACGCCAACCGACAACAACCGTTTGTACTTGCTTGATGGTGCGCTGGAACTGGTGCCGTTGGGTGCGGTGGGTGAGTTGTGTGTCGCCGGCACCGGGGTAGGGCGCGGATATGTGAGCGATCCGTTGCGCACCGCGCAGGTGTTTATGCCGAATCCGTTTGGTGAACCGGGTGATCGTCTGTATCGCACCGGCGATCTGGCCCGTCGTCGCAGTGACGGCGTGCTGGAATACGTCGGGCGGATCGACCATCAAGTGAAGATCCGCGGCTACCGCATCGAACTAGGTGAAATCGAAGCGCGTCTGCATGAGCAGCCGGAAGTGCGCGAAGCGGCGGTCGGTGTACAGGACGGCGTCAACGGCAAGCACCTCGTCGGCTATTTGGTGGCGGCTGATTCTCTGATCAATCCAACCGAGCGGCTGGAGCGCATCAAACAACGCCTGCGCGCTGAATTGCCGGAATACATGGTGCCGCTGCATTGGTTGTGGCTCGATCGGATGCCGCTGAACGCCAACGGCAAATTGGATCGCAAAGCGCTGCCGGCGCTGGAGATCGGCCAGTTGCAGAGTCAGGACTATCAGGCGCCGCGCAATGAACTGGAGCAGACGCTGGCGGATATCTGGGCCGAGGTGCTGAAGGTCGAGAAGGTGGGGATTCGCGACAACTTCTTCGAGCTGGGCGGGCATTCGCTGCTGGCGACGCAAATCGCTTCGCGGGTACAGAAAGCCCTGCAACGTGATGTACCGCTACGGGCGATGTTCGAATGCAGCACGGTGGCGGAATTGGCCGAGTACATCGACGGATTGGCGGCGAGTGATATCACCGAGGAGAAGGTGGATCGTCTTAATGATCTGATGGCGGAGTTGGAAGGGCTTTGATTCTCTAGCGTCTGGGATGGCCTCATCGCGGGCAAGCCATGCTCCTACAGGTTTGGTGTCGTTCCCCAGTATTGAGAACAACATCAAACCTGTAGGAGCATGGCTTGCCCGCGAAGGCGTCGTTGAAATGTGCGCAGATTTGCGCGTTGACTGTCGCTTCGGACCGGCTCAGGCTGCCTGTGCTTTTTTGGGTGGATCGCAATTCACAAAGGAGACAGTCAATGCCCTTCGTTACGGTTGATGGACAACCCCTTCACTACATTGATCAAGGCACTGGCCCTGCCGTTCTGCTGGTCGGCAGTTATCTGTGGGACCAGGCCATGTGGGCGCCGCAGATCGCCGCCCTGTCGCAGCAATACCGGGTGATCGCTCTGGACCTCTGGGGCCACGGTGAATCCGGGCGGATGCCCGAATGCACACAGTCGCTGGATGACGTAGCGCGCCAGGCACTGGCGCTGCTCGATCACCTGGACATCGACCGTGTCACGCTGGTCGGTCTTTCGGTCGGCGGCATGTGGGGCGTGCGTCTGGCGCTGTCGGCACCGCAGCGGATCAATGGTCTGGTGCTGATGGACACCTACGTCGGCGTCGAGCCGGAACCGACTCGCCAGTACTATTTCTCGCTGTTCAAACAGATCGAGGACACCGGCGTGATTGCGCCGCAGTTGCTCGATATCGTTGTGCCGATATTCTTCCGTCCGGGCATCGATCCGCAGTCGGCGCTGTATCAGGACTTCCGCGCCAAACTGGCCGCACTGCCGCCGGAGCGTCTGCGCGAGAGCATCGTGCCGATGGGGCGGATTACGTTTGGGCGGGATGATCTGTTGCCGCGTCTGGGCGAGTTGAATCCTGACACCACGCTGCTGATGTGTGGCGATCAGGACAAACCGCGGCCGCCATCGGAGACAAGGGAGATGGCCGAATTGATCGGTTGCCCATCTGTGCTGGTGCCAGAGGCGGGGCATATCTCCAATCTGGAGAATCCGCAGTTTGTCACCGAGACGTTAATGGCGTTTTTAGTTGAGAGAAATTAGTTGCTCTTGCTGACGCCATCGCGGGCAAGCCTTGCTCCTACAGGTTCTGTGTCGTTCCCCATTTTCGAGAACAACACAGAACCTGTAGGAGCAAGGCTTGCCCGTGATGGCGTCAGTGTTGTCGCTGCAAATCCGACGGCAGAACTACTTATTTCGGCCCGAGAATTTGCACCAACTTGTCCGGCGACGGCGCGCCTTGCTGTTGTTGCAGCTCGCCCTTGTCGTCCATGTAGAAAATCGCCGGGGTGGCCTGCAGCTCCAGGTCTTCCATCAACTGCATGTTGGCCGCCAGCTTCGTCTGAATCGCCGGGGGCACGTTTTTCAGGGCTTTTAGCGAGCTGTTCTTGCCTGACTTCTCATGGTCTTCCAGCGCTTTCTGCGGATCCTTGGCGGCCAGCAGTGCAGCCGATTTCCCCGGACTGTCTTCGCGAATGATGCCGACCATGATGTGCCGCAGCTGCACCTTGCCCGCCTTGACCCATGGCCGCGCCTGTTCCCAGAACACGTTGCAATAAGGGCAGTTCGGATCGCTGAACAGGTACACGATCCGCGGTGCATCTTTCTTCCCGTCGCCGATCCAGTTGCTGGCTTCCATCTTGCCCCAGACTTCCTTGGCCATCGGTGCGTAAACCAGCTTCTGCAACGGCGCGCTGCTCAGGTCGTTGCCGTCGGCGTCATACAGATTGCCGAGCAGCACATGCTTGCCATCCGGGGTCAGGTACAGCGCCATACCACGGTTCTGGTACTGCGCGGCATAACCGCGCAAGCCGTCGGGAGCGTCGAATTGGCCGACGATTTTCGCGCCCTTGGCTTCGATTTTCTTGATCGCTTCGGGCAATTCTTCAGCGGCCTGCACCGACGGTAGATGCAGCAGGGCGGCGCCCAGGGTCAACGTCAGCAGGTGGCGGAGGCGGGGCATGGCAATTTCCTTGAAGAGGTGGCCGGTACGGCAGGATTCGGGGTGTCGAAGTTTTCCAGGGCGCGGGCCAGGCTGGCTTCCGACAGCTCACCCAGATGGCTGCCCAGCAGGCGACCGTCGGGGCTATAGAACAGCGTAGTCGGCAACGCCATGGAGCCGACGGCCTGACCCAATCGGCCACTGCCGTCGAACAGCACGTTGGACAGGCTCAGGCCCTGGGTTTCCAGAAAAGTACTGACGCTTTGCATGCTTTCAGCCTGATTGACGAACAGGAACGTCAGGTCCGGGCGGTGTTGCTGGGCGTTTTCCAGCACCGGCATTTCCCGACGGCACGGCGGACACCAGGTGGCCCAGAGATTGATCACCAACGGGCCGCCCTTGTAGTCCGCCAATTGCACGGTTTCACCGGCGGCATTGCGCAGGGTGATTTCCGGCATTCGAGTGCCCTGTTCGTAAAGGGTCAGGGAGAAGGTCGCCAGCAGCCAGAACGCCAGGCCGCTGGCCACGCCAAAGCCCAGCGGGCGGCGTAAGCCCGGGCGACGCCAGCCTCGATACAACGCGGCAAGCAACAGCACGATCACACCGGGCCAGGCGAGAAAACCGCCGTCGCGCAGGTCGATGATCTGCCAGGGGTCATCGCGATAATGGGCCCAGTAAACAGCCACGAAACCGACCCGGGCGGCCAGCATGCCCAGCAGGAACAGGCTGAACAGCACCGACTCCGGATTCTCGCCGCCGCGCTTGGCCACCCGCCAGCCGACGAAGGTCGCTAGCGCCAGGGCACTGATCAGCAGCAGGTGATTAAGCGCGATGGCAAAAGTGCCGAGGGTAAAGGTCAGCATTAACGGGCGTCTCGGGTTGTGGTCCAGCGTTGCAGGAAAGTGTCGGCATCGACTTCGCCGGTGATGCGCTGGCTGCGACGCTCAATGCCGTCGGCGCCGATCCACAGCAGGCTCGGTGGCCCCGGCACTTTATAGCGGCCGAGCAATTCGCGGCTGGCGGCATTGTCGGCGGTGACGTCCAGCCGTAGCAAGCGCACATCGCTCAAGGCTTGCAGTACGCGAGCTTTGCCGAACACCTGTTTTTCCATGACCTTGCACGACACGCACCAGTCGGCGTAGTAGTCCAGCAGCACCCATTGGCCCTGAGCCTGTGCCGCGTCGAGCTCCCGTTGCAGAGCTGCCGGGTCGTTGATCGTGGTGAATGCGTCGTGGCCGACCGGGTTCGCGGCGCTGCTCGAGTTTGCAGCGCTGTAGACCTGCAAAGGCTTCACCAAGTCATCACTGCCGCCGGCAGCACCGATCAGCAGCAGGCTGCCCCACACACCCAGCAATAGTGAGCTGGCGCCGAACACATGGGCGACGCGACTGAAACCTTCCGACTGCTTCCAGGCGCTGTACGCGGCAATCAGCAGCAACGCACCGCACAAACCAATCCACAGTGATTCATCCAGCACCGGGCGCAGCATCAGCAACGCGGTGGCGAGGAACAGGAAGCCGAATATGCCCTTAAGCAGGTTCATCCACGCGCCGGGTTTGGGCAGGAAGCGATTGCCCACGGTGACCAACAGCAGCAGCGGCACACCGATGCCGATACCCATGGTGAACAGAATCAGCCCGCCATGCAGCGCATTGCCGCTTTGAGCGATGTAGAGCAAGGCGCCCGCCAGCGGGGCGGTCATGCACGGACCCACCAGCAAACCGGACAAGGCCCCCAACACACCGGCGCCGAACAGGCTGCCGCCGCGCTGATTGCGCGAGACGTTTTCCAATCGATCACGCAGGGCCACCGGCAGTTGCAACTCGAAGAAGCCGAACATCGGTAACGCCAGCAACACAAACACCGCCGCGAAACTGCCCAGCAACCAAGGGTTCTGCAACAACGCCTGCAGATTCGCCCCGAGCAACGCGGCCAGCACGCCCATCGCCGCATACACCAGTGCCATGCTCACGACGTAGCTAGTGGCCAAGGCGAAACCGCGCTTGGGCGTGGCGCCACTGCCGACGATCAAACCGGCCAGAATCGGCAGCATCGGCAGCGAGCACGGCGTGAAGGCCAGCAACAGCCCCAGACCGAAGAACACCAACAAGCTCCAGCCCAGCGCTCGTTGTTGCAGGCCGCTGGCCAGGGCTTGATCCGGTGCTTCGTTTGTCGCAGCGATAGCGGATTTGCCGCCCAGATCCACGACCTGAGTTTGCGGCGGGTAACACAACCCGGCATCGGCGCAGCCTTGGAATCCAACCTTGATCTGGCCGGTCGCACCTGCCGGAATCTTCAGTTCCAGACCTTGGCGATAAACTTGCTGTTCGCCAAAAAACTCATCGCTGTGAGCTTCGCCTTCAGGTAATACGGGATGGTGTTCAACGGGCAAACCATCGAACTTCAGGCGTTTCTGATAGAGGTAATACCCGTCGGTGATCTGCCAGTAGAGCTGTGTTTCGCCCGATTCAAGGCGTTCGGAAGTGAAAACGAATGCCTTTTCCACGGGCAAAAATTCAGGTTTGGTCGCGAACGGATCAGTCCCTGCCTGGGCCGCACCCGAGATCAAGAGAACAAAAAATAAAAACAGTCGACGCATGGGTAAGCCTTATCCCTGTGCAAGTGAGGTGCAGAATGGGAGGCGGCGATTAACCGATGATTAACCACAGTGGTCTTGTGGCAATGGCGCTTGCGGCATAATGTCCGCTTAATCGGCCACCGGCCTAATCACCTTTTTTCAACAGGTCTCACCATGCACGTACTGGTTTGCGAAGACGACGAGTTGATCGCCAGCGGCATTGTCGCTGGCCTCACCGCTCAGGGCCTGACGGTAGAGCATGTCGCCACCGCATCGTCTGCCCGGGCGATGCTCAAGGTCGCCGAGTTCGATGTGATGGTGCTCGACCTCGGTCTGCCCGATGAAGACGGTTTGAAGCTGCTGCAGCAGTTGCGGCACAGCGGTCTGGAAATCCCGGTGTTGATTCTCACCGCCCGGGATTCAGTCACCGACCGCGTCGATGGCTTGCAAGCCGGCGCCGACGATTACCTGCTCAAACCGTTCGATTTGCGTGAACTTGCCGCGCGCCTGCACACCTTGTTGCGACGAGTGGCGGGGCGCAGCGTCAACCTGATCGAACACGGTCGCCTGACTTACGACCCAAGCAGTCGCGAAACCATGCTCGGCGGCCAGCCGGTGGACCTTTCCCGTCGTGAGCAGTCGCTGTTGCAGGCCTTGCTGCATAATCGGGGCCGTGTGCTGTCGACCGAGCAACTGAAAGACAGCGTTTATGGTTTTAACGATGAGCTGGAAAGCAACGCTCTCAACGTGCACATCCATCACCTGCGGCGCAAACTCGGCAATGGCATTGTCGAGACGGTGCGCGGCCTGGGCTATCGCCTGGGGCCGGCCGATGGTGGAGAGGAATTGAAAAAGTGATGAGCCTGCGTTTGCGCCTGAGCCTGACACTCGGCGCCGC
This sequence comes from Pseudomonas sp. Irchel s3h14, assembly GCF_900187425.1. GTDB lineage: Bacteria > Pseudomonadota > Gammaproteobacteria > Pseudomonadales > Pseudomonadaceae > Aquipseudomonas. The sequence continues at coordinate 28,703 of NZ_FYDJ01000020.1, read as the reverse complement.
TTTTGCCCTGATCTGGGCCTTGGCTGCGGCCTGGATGCTCAGCGACCTGCGCAATCAGATGATGTTTTCCCTCGACCAGCGGCTGGTGGCGTCGGCGCGCATGGTCGCGGGCCTGATGGAGCAATTGCCGCCATTGCCGAGCAAGGGCGAGGGCACCCATTTCAGCGCTGAACAACTGAACCTCCCCGGCGGCATGGCCTGCCAGGTCAGTTCATTGCGCGGCGAAATCCTCGCCCGCAGTCACACCGATCCGCAACAAACCCTGGAAGCCGAGAAAATGGGCTTCCACGACCAGATGATCGACGGTGCACCGTGGCGCAGTTTCACCCTGGCCCGCGGCGACGTGCGCATCACCACCGCCGACCGGCAGATCGAGCGTGAGGCCTTGAACATGTCGATCCTGCTGGCGGCTTCGGTGCCAGTGGGCGTGGCCTTGCTCGGTTGCCTGTGCCTGCTCTGGCTGGGGATCGGCCAGGGGCTGGCGCCGCTCAACTGCATGCGCGATGCCTTGATGCGGCGCAGCGCCGACTCCCTGGAACCGCTGCAGATCCAGCCGTTGCCCAGCGAACTGCAACCGTTGCTGGACACCCAGAATCAGCTGTTCCAGCGCATCGGCAAGACCATCGAACGGGAACGCCGTCTGACCGGTGACGCGGCCCATGAATTGCGCAGCCCGCTGACGGCGATCAAGACCCACCTGCAAGTGGCGCGCATGACCGACGGCGCGGCCCGGGATCAATCCCTGGCCCGGGCCGAAGAGGGCGCCGATCGCCTGCACCGAACCCTTGAACAACTGCTGTTGCTGGCGCGGGTCGAGGGCAGTCTGTCGTTCGATGACGGCGTGCAATGCAGCGCCGAGCAGGTGGCGAAACTGGCGATTCAGGATGCTGCCAGCGGTGATCGTCAGCGGATCAAGCTGCAGATGCCGAGCAAATTCTCCGCTGCACCGGTGCAAATGCCAGCAGTTTTGTCGATTGCGGCGTTGCGCAACCTGTTGGACAACGCCCTGCGTCATACCCCTGGCGAAGGAGCGGTGGAGCTGAGCCTGGAAACCACTGGTAGTCACGTGCGCTTTTTGGTCCGCGACCACGGCCCGGGGATTGCCGAAGACGATCTGCAACACCTGACCCAACGCTTCTGGCGCAACGGCCAGAGCACCGGCTGCGGCCTGGGTCTGGCGATTGTTCAGGCAATCGTCCAGCGCTGCGGTTGTACCCTGCATTTTGACAGCCGGCCGGATGGGTTGCGGGTTGAGTTGACCATGCCGTTGCAACCGGTCTAACCCACAACACAAATCCCCTGTAGGAGCTGAGCTTGCTCGCGATGGCGTCCTGACATTCAACGTCGATGTTGACTGTACGGACGCCATCGCGAGCAAGCTCAGCTCCTACAGGGGTCTATGTTGCACATCAAATGTAACTCCTCTCCATTGGCATTCGAGCCGCCACCGGCGCTATCGTCCCCGGCAGCTTTTTCTCAATGGATTGAGGTAACAGCGCCATGGATTTCCCCATACAAATCTGCAAGGCCACCCCCGCCGATGCCGGCATCATCAGTCGGATCGTCGAGCGCTCCATTCGCGTGGGTTGCGCGCTCGACCATCGCAACGATCCGCTCACCGTCGCCACCTGGACCCACAACAAAACCATCGAACACGTGCAGCCCTGGCTGACCGACGAGCGGTTGTACCTGAACATCGCCCTGCTGCACGACAAACCGGTCGGCGTCGCGATGGCTGCGATCAGCGGTAAAGTCGCGTTTTGTTACGTGCAACCGGAATGGTTTCGTCGCGGGGCCGGGCAAGCGCTGGTGCGCGACCTCGAAGGCTGGTTGACCGATCAGGGGTTGCGCCAGGCACGACTCAACAGCACCCGCACCAGTGAAGCGTTTTACCGTCATCTGGGTTACCAGCCTTGCGCCGAAACCTTCGCCGTAGCCGGGCTCCACGCGATTCCCATGCACAAAGCGCTGCCACCCCCTTCATAGAAAGCTGATCGAGGGTCTAAATCCTCGGCGCCCTGATGCGTTTCCAGAACAGGAAAACCTTATTGAGGGGTCGAGAGATGTCAGTCGCTACCAGCCTTATGGAAGATCAGTCGGCCCGGATCACTCCGGCGCCGACCGAGACGCTTTATCAGTTCAACGAATCGCCGCTGCTGGCCCGTCAGAACCAGCAGGAATCGAATGCCCGCAGCTATCCGCGACGCATTCCCCTGGCCCTCAAACGTGCCAAGGGCATTTATGTCGAAGACGTCGAAGGACGCCGTTTCATCGACTGCCTGGCTGGCGCAGGGACGTTGGCTCTTGGGCACAACCATCCGGTGGTGATCGAAGCGATCCAGCAAGTGCTGACCGATGAACTGCCGCTGCACACCCTCGACCTGACCACCCCGGTCAAGGATCAATTCGTCCAGGACCTGTTCGGTCTGCTGCCACAGGCATTGGCCGCTGAAGCGAAGATCCAGTTCTGCGGCCCGACCGGCACCGACGCGGTGGAAGCCGCGCTGAAACTGGTGCGCACCGCCACCGGACGCAGCACCGTGCTGTCGTTCCAGGGCGGTTATCACGGCATGAGCCAAGGCGCGCTGAGCCTGATGGGCAGTCTGGGGCCGAAAAAACCCTTGGGCGCCTTGCTCAGCAACGGCGTGCAGTTCATGCCATATCCCTACGATTACCGCTGCCCGTTCGGGCTCGGCGGCGCGCAAGGTGTGCAGGTCAATCTCAACTACCTGGAAAACCTGCTGAATGATCCAGAAGCCGGCGTGCAATTACCCGCAGCGGTGATCGTCGAAGTGGTGCAGGGCGAGGGCGGGGTGATCCCGGCCGATCTCGACTGGCTGCGCGGCCTGCGGCGGATTACTGAAAAGGCCGGCGTGGCGCTGATCGTCGATGAAATCCAGAGCGGTTTTGCCCGCACCGGCAAGATGTTCGCCTTCGAACACGCCGGGATCATTCCGGACGTGGTGGTCATGTCCAAAGCCATCGGCGGCAGTTTGCCGCTGGCCGTGGTCGTTTATCGCGACTGGCTCGACACCTGGCTGCCGGGTGCCCATGCCGGGACCTTCCGTGGTAATCAAATGGCCATGGCCGCAGGTTCTGCGGTGATGCGTTACCTGACCGAACACAAGGTCTGCGAGCACGCTGCCGTCATGGGCGAGCGCTTGAGCGAACACCTGCGCATCCTGCAACGGGACTTCCCGCAACTGGGTGATATCCGCGGTCGCGGCTTGATGCTTGGCGTCGAGTTGGTCGATCCGACGGGCGCGCCGGATGCCTTGGGTCATCCACCGATCTTCGGTCGTCTGGCGCCGCTGGTGCAGCGAGAGTGCCTCAAGCGCGGCTTGATCCTTGAACTGGGCGGCCGTCATGGTGGCGTGGTGCGCTTCCTGCCGCCGCTGGTGATCACTGCGGCGGAAATCGATCAGGTGGCCGAGATTTTCGGCAGGGCCATGGCTGCTGCCACCGCCAGCCTCTAATTTTTTCAGTCTCTGACACGTTCCTTCTACATAACGGCTACGCACGCAGTACAGCCCACCCTACAGCGATGGAGAAACACCATGACTTCAGTATTCGACCGCGAGGACATCCTCTTTCAGGTCGTGGTCAACCACGAAGAGCAGTACTCGATCTGGCCCGACTACAAAGCCGTGCCTGCAGGCTGGCGCACCGTGGGCAAGAGCGGCTTGAAGAAGGAATGCCTGGCTTACATCGAAGAAACCTGGACGGATATGCGCCCGTTGAGCTTGCGCCAGAAGATGGAAGAACAAGCGGCTGTGGCTCACTAAGTCACCGCGCAAAAAGAAGCCCGCTGAACCGATATCGGTCAGCGGGCTTTTTGTTAATGATCGTTCCCACGCTCTGCGTGGGAATGCCTCAATGGACGCTCTGCGTCCGCTTTGGGACGCGGAGCGTCCCGGGCTGCATTCCCACGCAGAGCGTGGGAACGATCTTCCTAGGCGGCAGGTTTACCGCTCAACCCCTTGATCAGCAAATCCACATTCCCTTCCAGTTCGGCCACCGGATCCGCCGCATCCACACTCAACACCACCAACCGACTCCCGGCCTCGGCAATCACCGCTTTCACCGCCTCCGACGGCTGCCGGTGGTGCAACACCACCGCCACATCATTGTCCTTGAGCGTCGCACCCAATTGCTTGAGCGCTTCGGGTGTCCATTCGGCATCCGGCCGCGCATCGAGGCCGATCAGCTCCAGGTTGAGACCGCCGATCAGATAGCCAAAGTGATCGCTCAGGCTCATCACGCTGAGGTTGTCGGCACTGGCCAGCCGCGCTTCGCTGTCGGCGCTGAACTTGAGCAAGCGCTGTTTGAGCGCAGCCAGGTTGGCCTCGATCTTCGGCTTGGCCTCGGGCGCCAGGCGCACCAGGTCCGCCGCCATGACGTCCGCCATCCGCCCCATATTGTTGCTGGAAAACCACGGCTGACTGTTCAACCCATCAACCTTGTTGCCAGGCTGCACGGCGATGCCGGGCAGGGCGCCGTCCACCGGACGGGCGGCGTCGACCTCGACGATGCGGATGTTGCTACGCCGGGAGATCGGGTAAAGCGGATCATCCGCCCACAGCGAGCGCAGACCAATCACTGCATCGGCGTCGGTCGCCAGTTTGGCCAGCGCCGGAGCGCCACGACCTGTGAAGTACGCAGTCTGACGGCTACCGGGCAGGTTCGCCGGCGCGGCACGTTCAAGGTTGACGTCGGTGCCTTTGAGCAAGACTTCGCCCAGACCATAAGTGATCGGCAACGACGCCAGCACGCGCAGCGGTTTGGCGCTGTCAGCTGCAAAAGTTGTGTTGACCAGCCCGCACAGGGCTGCGGCCAGGGTCAGTTGACGCAGAGAGAAAGACATTTATCCGAGATTCCCTTTCAGGCTGGGGACAACGCCACGCGCAATGGCGGCGAGAGCGAAGGCGATACCGGCCACCAGAATGATCGCGGCGCCGGACGGGATAGGCAGGTCGAAGACAATCGGCGCAAGGATCCCGCACAGCGTGCTGACCGTGGCGATCAGCACCGAACACCAGAAGAAGCCCTTCAGCGACTGACTCAGCAATCGCGCCGCCGCCGCCGGAATCACCAGCAGGGCACCGACCAGAATCGCGCCGATGACTTTCACCGCCGCCACGGTGATCAGGGTCACCAGAATCACAAACAGATAATCCAGCGTCTTCACCGCCACGCCACGGACCGCCGCCAGTTGCGGATTGAAACTGGCCAGCATGATGCGGTTGTACAGCGGCAAGGCCAGCGCCATGACCAGCGAACCGACGATGGCCAACACCAGCAGGTCATTGCCGTTGACGGTCAGCACCGAACCGAACAACACGTTTTCGAGGATATGCACGTTGATCTTGCCCGCCAGAATCAGCAGCAGACTGGCACCCAGCGCCAGCGACACCGACAGAAACACGCCAATCAAGGTATCCGGCGCCAGACCCGTGCGATTGCGCAGGTAGTTCAGCAATATGCCAAACAACAAGCAGTAGCCGAACAGACTGCCGTAAGGCCCTGTGTACGGTTCGCCCAGCAGAATTCCGATGGCCACGCCGGTCAACGCCGCGTGGCCTACCGCTTCAGAGAAAAATGCGAAACGCTTGACCACCACCAACGTGCCCAAACCGCCCAGCACCGGGCCGATCAGCAAACCGGCGAGCAACGCGTTGACCACAAATCCATAGGCCAGCGCCTCAGGCAGATAACCGGACGAGGCCCAACCCTGGACCATCAAACGAAAGGCTTCGTAACTCATCAGGCAGCGCTCCGTGGATGGGTCGAGAACAGGGTGAGCAGGCGTTCCGGGGTCAGTGCCTGTTTCGGCGTGGCATCGAACAGCACCCGGCGATTAAGCCCGGTGACGCGATCCGCCAGACGTCCAACCGCTTCCAGATCATGCTCGATCCACAGCACGGTGATGCCGCTCTGACGCCAGTCGCCAAGCAGCCGTTCGAACACCTGAATTCCCGCCTCATCCAAAGCTGACATCGGTTCATCCAACACCAACAATTGCGGCGCCGGAATCAACCCTTGAGCCAGCAACACACGCTGACGCTCACCGCCGGACAACGCGCCCATGCGCCGCTTGCGTTTGTCCTGCATGCCGACCCGTTCCAGGGCTTCGCCAATCGCTGCGGCGTAATGCTTGCTCAACCCGAGAAACGCCGGGCGCCGCTGGCACATCGCGGCCATGAAATCGTCGACGGTCATCGGCAACCCCCGATCGAATTCCAGGGCTTGAGGCACGTAGCCGATGGTCCCCGGTGTGCCGGGCCATTGCAGACTCAGACGGCCCTGATGCGGCATCTGCCCAAGCAATGTCTTGATCAGCGAACTTTTGCCGCCGCCGTTGGGGCCGACCAGCGCATGCACGCTGCCGGGCTGGACCTGAAAAGTGACGTTGTCGAGGATCGTCGTGCGCCCTAGTGTCAAACTGACCTCCGCAAAATCCAGCGTCGGCCCCGAAACCTGTGGGAGCGGCGGTGCGACGATTCGACTTGCTCGCGAAAGCGTTGGGTCAGTCAACATTGAGGTCGACTGACACTCCCTCTTCGCGAGCAGGCTCGCTCCCACAGGGGATTCAGATTCCTTCAGGATGGGGTTTTGTGTGCTGATGGTTTCTTTAGCAGTCATTTGCCGGACTCCTGAATCGCCCGGACAACGGTGTTGAGGTTGCCGGTCATTTCCTTTTCATACTTGTCGGCGGTGTATTCGCCATAGGAAATGTGCGACAGCGGGTACAGCTTCACCCCGGATTCACGCTGGATGGTCTCGACGTAGGTGGACGGGAAATCCATCTCCGAGAAGATCACTTTCACGTCCAGTTCACGCAGTTGATCGATGGTCTTTTTCAGCTGGCTCGGGCTCGGTTCGATGCCGTGCGCCGGTTCGACCACCGCGGTCACTTCCAGGCCGAATTCGCGCAGCAAATAGTCGTAAGCCGCGTGAACCGTGGCCACTCGCAGTTCGGCGTTCGGTGCCTGGATCAGTTTCGCCAGGGCATCAGCGCGCATCTGCCGCAGGCGCTTGCCGTAGGCGCGGGCGTTCTGGGTGTAGGTCTTGGCGTTGGCCGGGTCGAGCTTGCCCAGTTCCCGGGCGATGTTGTTGACCTGGGCAATCGAGGCGCTGATCGACAGGAACGTGTGCGGGTTTACAACCTTGCCAGCGCCGCGAGCGGCGACGCCGGTGGCGGCCAGCAACGGCACGTTTTCGTTGGCTTCGATCACCGGGATGTTCGGGGTTTCGCTGGCGGCGATCATGCGGTCGGCGAAGTCGTCATGGCCGACGCCGTTGAGCACGACCACGTCCAGACCGCTGATGCGCTTGATGTCTTCGGCGCGCGGTTCGTAGGCATGCGGGTTGAAACCGGCCGGAATCAGCGGCACCACCTCGGCCTTGTCACCGACGATGTTCGCCACGTAGCTGTAATAAGGGTGCAGGGTGATGCCGATGCGCAGGCGCTTGGCCTCGTCGGCACTGGCCAGCGGGGTCAGCAGACAAGCCAGTAAACCGACCAACATCAGGCGCAAGAAAGAACGTTGAGATGAAATAGGCATGGGAAAGCGGTCTTCTCTCGGGTGAAGGCGAGGGTTCAGTGCCGGTGCTGGCGGGTCACGCCGGCATCGAATTGCGCGACGATCTGCTGCCAGCCGGCGCTTTCCAGCGCAGCGTCGGTGAGGTCGGTCGGGGCCGCGAGGGCGTTGCCGCGGTTGAGCCAGACGTCCGGAGCATCGTCGTCAGCGGTCAAACGCATCAGAAACGAACCCGCCACGCTGGGCGTCTGGCTCTGGCCGAAGTAAGCCTTGGCGTCGAGCAATTGCCAGGCATGACCGCCACGGCTGACGGAACTGGCGTCCTGGGCGAATGGCGCAAAACCCTCACCGGCGAGGGCTGCGGGGGCGGGTAGCGCCTGTTGCTCCTGACGCAGCAGATGAATTTCGTCGAGCGTCACCCGCAGGTCGGCGTAGATGCCTTGCTCGGACGCGCTCAAGTCACGGCGGGCATCCAGTTGATGGCTGCCAACGCTGCTGACTTCCTGAGACTCACCGCGCCAGGCAACCACCGAGCCGGCAACCGCGAGGATCATCAGGCACAACAACAGCACATAGAGGGTTTCATGGCCGGCACCGGCCGGGCGGACGATTTGCGTAGTCGGCGTACTCATGGGGCTTCGATGTCCGCTTGGTCAATCTCGACGACGTGGCCGGGACCTGCGTCGAACAGCACGTAGAATTCGGCGCCGGGCTTCTTGAAGGTCAGGGTCGAATCGGCACCGAGCTTGCCCGGCACCAGGATGGTTTCGTCGTAGCCGATCACGTCCAGGGTCACCCCCGGCGCGCCGCTGCCGTCGGAGAAACCGCCGGTGCATTTGATCTGCTCGGCGTCGATGGCTTTGCATTCGCACATCGGGTTGTGGGCCAGGGCGCTGGCGCTGAAACCGGTGCAGAGCACCAGCAATACGACGCTCAGAGGACGTAAAGCGTTGATCATGGTTTGCCTCCTTGTTGGTTCAGCCAGGCGAGGGTGGCCGGGGATGCCTGGCTCAGGGGGATGGAGGCCTGATGCATGGCGCCGTCCCAGCCTTCCATGGTGATCCACAGCTCGGCGTCGGCTTTGGTCTTCTCGGGGATCGGCAACATCGCGCCCATGCGGTACGGCGTGCCGAAGAAAATCACCCCGGCAGCGCGCAGGCTGCGCGGTTTGCCAATGCGCAGGTACGTCGCCTTGACCTGATCGCGGCAGCTGTCGCACAGCGCAGCGTTGAAGTTCTTCATGTAACCGGCCGGGCCATCGAGTCTCGGTGCTTCGTTGCGCAATTCGGCCAGGCGCAGGCTCCAGGGGCCGACCTGAACCTCGCCGATTTCCCGCTCACCCAGGCCGGTGTCACCGCGAAACAGCGCAGCATCGGCGAAGTACTTGGGCATAAAACCCAGCGGCACCAGCAACAGCAGAACGTTGATGTGGAAGCGCCATTTGTGCCAGAAGCGACTCAGTTTCGAAGCCGGTTTATCAGCGATGAACAGACTCATTGGCTAACCTCCGTGGTTTCACGGCTGTTGGCCGGAGCGGTCTGACTGCGCGGGCGTTTATGGCTGCGCTTGAGGGCGTTGGCCGTGGCCAGGGCGGTGCGCTTGGTCCAGATCAACAGGCCGCTGAGGACCATCATGCTCAGGATCAGGCCGAAGAAGAACCAGATCAGCTTGATCCAGATGCCGCCGAAATCCCCGGTGTGCAGAGGACGCATGGATTCGGTCACCAGCTCCAGGCCGGAACGGTCCGACAACAGGCGGGTGGCGGCGATGTCGCCGGTATACGGGTTGATGTCGGCGGTCTGGAACATCAACGGATACCAACTGCGTCCGCCCACCGAGAGGTAGCTGTAGGCGTTGGCGGGCATACTGACAAAGCTGTCGTCCAGGCCGGGAATACGTTCCTTGGCTTCGCGGATCGCCGTCTCCAGGCTGATCATCGGCGCTGGTGAACCGTCGGCAGTCAGCGGGACACTTTCACGCGGGACCACCGCAGCGACCGGCGCGGTGGAAATCGAAATCTGGTTATCGAACATGAACGCCTGGATCAGAAACCAAGTGCTGGTGATGGAAATCACCGCGATAAACCAGATCGACCAGATGCCGCTGAGGCGGTGAAAGTCGCCCCAGAAAATTCGTGCACCGTGACGAATGCGCAACGTCGGGCGCAAGAAACCTTTCCAGAAGCGCTTGTAGACCACCAGCCCGGTGACCAAGGACGCTAATAGCGGCAAGCTCAGGAATGACACCAGGTACCAGCCCCAGCTGTAACCGTTGGTGAACGGCACTAGCCACCAGCCATGCAGTGCGCGGGTAAACGCCTTGAAATTGAATTGTGGGGCCGTGCCCTGAATCACGCCGCTGTAGGGATTGACGTAAACCGTCACCGAGCGACCGTCGGGATAGCTGACGTCCACATCGAGGGCGAAGTGCGATTCATCGGGGCGGCTGATGGCCTCAACCAGAGTGTTGGGCTCAGCCTTCTTGATGGCGGCGATGATCTGGTCATAACTGAGCAGCGGCGCATCGTCCGAAGGTTGGCTGGCGCGCATTTGCGGGTTGGCCAGCCAGACGATTTCCTGGCTGACCACCGCCAGGGTGCCGGTCACGCAGACGATCAGTACGAAAAACCAGATCGGCAATGCCAGCCAGCTATGGACCAGAAACCAGAGTTTTGAACGGGATTTCTTCGACATGATTAAAGGTCTTGTTTCGATGAGAGGGCCTCTGCTGCGGGCTTCCCAGCGATGAGGTCCATGAAGGGCCGGGCCGTGGTTTTTGCCTACGCGGGCCGACTGCATCTAAATAAGACGGATGAGCATCGAAAATCCCGAAGGGGGATATGAAAGAAAATGTTTCGCGATATCGTTTGGCTGGTTCTGTAGGAGCAAAGCTTGCTCGCGATTGCTTCCTGTCATTCAACATTGATGTTGACTGACCCAACGCCATCGTCGGATCGCCGCCCGGAGCAAGCTCGCTCCCACATGGGATCTTCTGTGATCACATTATTTGTGAACACCCAAGATCAACTGTGGGAGCGAGCTTGCTCGCGATGGGGGCTTCTCAGTGACAGAAGGGGTCAACCCTGTTTAAACATCTCCTGCGCCCGCTGCTCGATCTGTTCCTGAGTCAGATCTTCCTTGCGCGTGGCCAGAAACCACAGATGCCCATAGGGATCCTTCAAGGTCCCCGAGCGGTCGCCATAAAACTGATCCTTGACCTCGGACACCACCGTGCCGCCAGCCGCAATCGCCTGTTTATAAGACTTGTCCACATCATTTACATACAGATGCAGCCCTACGGACGGCGACTTGTCCGGATTACTCAATGGCCCCTGATCGCACGGCGTGCCAAGCATGATCGGGCAATCGCCAATGCGCAGTTCGGCGTGGCCGATGCCGCCATCGGGCATGGACAGGCGCATGACTTCGGTGGCGCCAAAAGCTTTCTTGTAGAACTCGATGGCTTCGGCCGCTTTTTGAATGCCCAGATACGGGGTGATGCTGTGATAACCCTCTGGAATGGGTTTGACGCTCATGGCTGTTCTCCCTGTTTTTGTTGTCAGTCGAGAAAGATCCTGTGCCGTTTTCCGGCCGAATAACTATAGGTCAGCCTCTTTTCTGCAACCGAGTGTCCGACGAGCAGCAGCACTGTTCAGCCATCAACAGCGAAGCAGCAGATTGCTCTTGCTCGTTATCTTGAGATCGCGAAAATACCGCTGAACTCCCTGAAAACATTGGCTCGGTCGGTCAGGCACAGAAGCTGCAATGCCCTCTGGTAAACATTGGTACCGAGAGACTTGTATGCCTGAATCTGCCGTTTATCCGATCAACCCACCGGCCGCCCATCGGATCGCCAACGAAGCCGAAGCCTTGCGCGTCGCCGAACGTATTGCCGCGGTGTTGCTGGAACAAGACGCCGAGCGCGACCGCACCCGCCAAGTGCCCGCCGAGATCGTCGATCTGTATTCCAACAGTGGTTTGTGGGGCATCAGCGTGCCGAAAGAGTTCGGCGGCGCGCAGGTGTCCTATGCGGTGCTGGCGCAGGTCATCGCGATCATCTCGGCAGCCGATCCGTCCCTTGGGCAAATCCCGCAAAACCACTATTGCCTGCTGGAAGACATTCGCCTGCAAGGCACGCCTGAGCAGCAAGCGCACTTCTTCGGGCTGGCGCTGCAAGGTCACCGCTTTGCCAATGCCTTGTCGGAAACCGGCGGCAAGAACGTGCAGGATATTCAGGCGACCCTCCGTCGTTGCGACGAAGGCCATGTGATTAACGGTCGCAAGGGTTATTGCACCGGTTCGCTCTACGCTCACTGGCTGGCGGTGCTGGCGCTGGATGAAGAGCAGAAGGGCCAGTTGGCCTTTGTCGAGCGTGGCACCAAAGGGTTGGTAATCGTCGACGACTGGGACAGCATCGGTCAGCGCACCACCTCCAGCGGCACGGTGCTGGCTGAGGACCTGCACGTCTCGGCGTTCAATCTGTTCCCGACGTATCGCTCTTATGAAACCCCCACCCTGGCGGGACCGTTCGCGCAATTGACCACCGCCGCCATCGATGCCGGCATCGCCCGCGCGGCCCTGCGCGACACCGTCACATTCGTCCAGCAGTTCGCTCGACCGTGGATCGACGCCGGAGTGGAAAAGGCCAGTGAAGATCCGCTGACCATCATTCAGGTCGGCGGCCTGGAGATTCGTCTGGAAGCGGCCGAAGCCTTGCTGGAACGCGCCGGTTGGGCGCTGGATGCCGCACGTTCGGCACCTGATGAAGACTACGTCGCGCAAGCCTCACTGGCCGTCGCCAAGGCCAAAGTGCTGACCACCGAAATCGCCATCGAAGCCAGCAACAAGCTCTTCGAACTTGGCGGCACCCGCTCGACCCTGAGGAAACACAACTTCGACCGCCACTGGCGCAACGCCCGGGTCCACACCCTGCATGATCCAGTGCGCTGGAAGTACCACGTGGTCGGCAACTGGCTGCTCAATGGCGTCAAACCACCGCGCCACGACTGGTCCTGACCATGGCCGAGTGGTTGAAAAACATCTATTGGGCCGACATTGCCCAGGCCTGCCTCGACACCCTGAGCATGCTCGTTGCCGCCCTCGGTTTTACCGTGCTGCTGGGCCTGCCGCTGGGCGTGGTGCTGTTCCTCACCGGCAAGCGCCAATTGCATGAAGCGGTCGGTGTTTATCGGGTGCTGTCGGTGATCGTGAACATGCTGCGTTCGCTGCCGTTCATCATTTTGCTGATCGTGCTGATTCCCCTGACCACGTTGTTGGTGGGCACTTCACTTGGCGTGCCCGGGACGATCCCGCCGCTGGTGGTCGGTTGCACGCCGTTCTTCGCGCGGCTGGTGGAAACCGCCTTGCGTGAAGTCGATCGCGGGGTAGTGGAAGCGACTCAGGCCATGGGCGCCAACACGTGGCAGATCATCCGACACACCTTGTTGCCCGAAGCGCGGGGAGGGTTGCTGGCGGCGGTCACGGTGACCGCGATTGTGCTGGTGGATTACACGGCGATGGCCGGGGTGATTGGTGGTGGCGGTCTTGGCGACCTGGCGATCCGCTACGGCTATCAGCGTTTTCAGACCGACGTGATGGTGGTCACCGTGGTGCTTCTGCTGATCCTGGTCCAGGCCCTGCAAATGACTGGCGACCGATTGGTTGCGCGCTACAGCCGACGATAAATAGTTCGAATCAATCATTAAAAATCGGCCCAACGTCCGCCCCACGACGGCCACTCAATCTGCCTAGGAGCACACCATGAAAAAGACCCTGGCCATTCTGGCTGCCGTCCTGTCGTTCAACGTTCACGCCAACGAAAAACTCATCGTCGGCGCCACCCCGGTACCGCACGCGGAGATCCTCGAGTTCGTCAAACCAACCCTGGCCAAGGAAGGCGTGGACCTGGACATCAAAGTCTTCACTGACTTTATCCAGCCCAACCAGCAATTGGCCCTGAAGAACCTCGACGCCAACTATTACCAGTACCGGCCATTTCTCGATGACTTCAACAAAACCCGCCATACCGATCTGGTGCCGGTGGTCGGCGTGCACATCGAACCGTTTGGCGCTTACTCGACCAGGATCAAAAACATCGCTGAGCTGAAGGATGGCGCCACGGTGTCGATTCCCAATGACCCGGTGAACACTGGCCGTGCGCTGGTTCTGCTACACGAAGCAGGTCTGATCAAGCTCAAGGACCCGAGCAACACCCTGGCCACTCAACGCGACATCATCGAAAACCCCAAGCACCTGAAAATCCGTGAACTGGAAGGTGCATTGCTGGCGCGGTCGGTGAGTCAGGTGGACCTGGCGTTTGTCTTCGCCAACTACGCACTGGAAGCGGGGATTGATACCAACAGCGCGCTGATCGTCGAGAAGGGCAAGAGTTTGTACATCGAGTTTCTGGTCGCGCGGCCGGACAACATCAATGATCCAGGCTTGCAGAAACTGGCCAAGGCGCTGAATTCGGATGAGGTTCGGCAGTTCATTTTGACCCGCTACAAAGGACAGATTGCTCCGGGGTTTTGACCACGCCGATCGTCACTGATCGTTCCCACGCTCTGCGTGGGAATGCAGCCCGGGACGCTCTGCGTCCCTTCCAAAGCCGAACGCAGAGCGTCCGTTGAGGCATTCCCACGCAGAGCGTGGGAACGATCATTAAAGGAGCTGCGCTCCCGGCCCGCGTTCCCCCAGCACATCGCCAAAGTTGCGCAACGGACATGCCTCCATCGACAGACACCCACAGCCAATACAGCCATTGAGCCGGTCCCGCAGCAAGGTCAGTTGATTGATCCGCTCATCCAGATCCCGACTCCACTGTGCCGACAACACCTTCCAGTCCGCCGCCGTCGGCGCCCGATTGTCCGGTAGCGATTTCAATGCCTCGCCAATCTCCGCCAACGGAATCCCCAATCGTTGAGCCACTTTGATCAACGCCACCCGCCGCAACACTTCCCGGGGATAACGCCGCTGGTTGCCCTGGTTGCGATTACTTTTGATCAAACCCTTGGATTCGTAAAAGTGCAGTGCAGTGACCGCGACGCCACTGCGCGCAGCCACTTGGCCGACGGTGAGTTCTTTATGCAGATTTTCCGAGGTGATCATTTAAAAAATGCCCCTTGACCTCAACTTAACTCGAGGTTTTACCCTGCAAGCCTTCGGATCGCAAGATCCGGCTTACAGGTCAGTGGGGACTCTTCATGCAACTGTCAGAGAAAAATCGCAGCTTCACCCAATTGATTGAATTCGAGATTGAACCCCATCAACAGTCCGCACTGGTGTCGGCGCTGTCAAAGCAGACCGAACGTCTGGCCCAGGACTTCACAGGTTTTTTGAGTGCCAGCATCCAGGCCAGCGACGATGGCAGGCGAGTGCTCAACTACCTGCAATGGCAAACACGCGAGGCGGGAGAGGCCGCGTTTCAAAGCTTCGAAAGCGGCGAGCAGGATTTCTGGCAACTGATCCGCGCTCACCAGGCGAAAACCGTGACCTTCGGCTCGTTCCAGGTGCTGCACAGCCTGGAACGTAGCCACGACAACGCGCTGCACTGCAATTTGGTGAGTTAAATCGACAGCTGCATGACGCGCTCGCCTTGAAGGTTTTCCGTGGGCCGGCGCTTGTTCACCGCCAGTTCGCCGATCTTGATCAGTCGCGTGCGGGTTACGTTGCGGCTCAGCCCCAGCAGGGCGGCGGTGTGCACCTGGTTGTAATGGCTGAATCGATAAGCGGCTCGCAGCAACGCGTCTTCAACTTTCTCGTGCAGCGCCCCGGCCTGTTCTTCGAAGAGCTTTTGAAAGGCCCGATCGAGCAGGGCTTCCGGTGAATCGTCGACGGTGCTGTGGTAATCGTCCTGACGCTCGATGCGCATGTTCGACAGGCGCAAATCGTCGCGTTCGATCACGCCGTTTCGGCAGATCAGCAGGGTGTGGTGAATGACGTTTTCCAGTTCACGGATATTGCCCGGCCAGCTGTAGCCACGCAGTTTCAATTCGGCCTCTTTGCTGATGGTGATGGTGCCGTAGCCGAGGCGCTGGCTGTAGGCTTCGACGAAATGTCGGGTCAGCGGCAGGATGTCGCCGGGGCGGTCGCGCAGCGGGCTTAATTCGAGGCTGACCACGTCGAGGCGGTAGTACAAATCCTCGCGGAAATGCCCGGCGTTGATGGCTTTCTCCAATTGCACGTTGGTCGCCGCCAGCACGCGCACATTGATGGGAATGCTCTTGCGCGAACCCAGTCGCACCACTTCGCGCTCCTGCAACACCCGCAACAACTTGACCTGAATCGCCATCGGCAAATCACCGATTTCGTCGAGGAACAACGTGCCGCCGTCGGCCTCTTCGAACCATCCGGCCTTGGCGCTCAACGCACCGGTGAAGGCACCTTTTTCATGGCCGAACAACTCGGCCTCCACCAGGGATTCGGAGAACGCGCCGCAGTTCACCGCCACGAATGGCCGGTTGCGCCGGGCGCTGAGGTTGTGGATATGCCGCGCTACCAGCTCCTTGCCGGTGCCGGTTTCGCCGATGATCAGCACGCTGGCTTCACTCGGAGCGACTTGTTGAATGTGGGCGAGCAAGGCCTGGGATTTAGGGTCTTCGAACACCTGCGCCGTGGCGCGGATCGAGGTGGCCAGGGCGGGCGAGGGCGGTAAGGTCAGCAGTTGCATGGGCAGGCTCCATGAATAGAAGGCTATGAATAGAAAGTCGGAATCGGCAGGGACTGGTTGAGCGCCCAGTCACCGAGTTCATGGAGTTTGTAATCCACCGGGTCGTGCAGGGTTTGCGTGCGCAGGTTGCGCCAGTGGCGGTCCAGTCGCAGCGAGGCATGGGTCGAACGGGCGCCGGTCACTTCGAACAGCCGGCTACAGAGCTCCAGACCGTTGCGGGTGGCGGCGACCTTGGCCGTGGCGATGGCGTTAGCCAGGTGCCCGCGTTCTTCGGCGCTGAGGTTCGGGCCTTTGGCCCAGGCCTTGTCGAGCAACCCGGCAGCGCGCTCCACCAGCAGTCGAACACTTTCGAGGGCGACCCAGAATTCGCCGTAGTGGCCGAGTACATAAGGATCCTGGCGCACATCCTGAGCACTGGATTTGTGCCACGGACGAGTCTCGGTGAGGGTGTATTGCCGCGCTTCTTCGAAGGCACCTTCGGCGATGCCGAGAAACATGTGGGTAAAGGTCAGCTGGGCAATTAACGGCCGCAGGCAGGCGAATGGCGTACTCAACGGACCCGGATCGAGGAGCAATTCCGACTCTTCGACCCGTACCCGTTCGAACGTCGCGCTACCGCTGTCGGTCTGGCGCTGGCCCATGTTGTTCCAGTCGTTATGCAAGGTGATGCCGCTGCGACCGCTGGGAATCGCGGCGATCAACAGCTTGCCGCCAGCGCTTTCCTCCACCGCCGAGGCGATCAGCATTTCCGAATCGCTGGCGCCGGAGCAGAAGCTTTTCTTGCCGGAAAACTCACGCCAGCCACCGAGGTTTTTTACCACGGTACGGGTGTCCAGCGGGTTCAGGGCGTTGCCCCAGAACCAGTTTTTGCGCGCGGTCTGTTCGAACCATGGTTGCCACTGCTCGGGCCGGGCGAACAGGCGCACGGTGGCAAGCATCAGGTGATGGAAGCCGAAGACATGGGCAATCGAACTGTCGACCTTGGCGAACTCGCGCACGATGCTCAGGGTGTCACTCCAGCTGGCGCCGTGTCCGCCGTACTGGGTGGGAATGCTTAACGCGAGCAGACCGCTGTGGCGCAAGGCATCACGTTCGGCTTTGGGCGTACCGCCACGTTCATCGCGCTCGACAGCGGTCAGGGCAAACTCGGCGGCCAATCGACGGGCGGTCTGCAAGGGGGATATCAGGGCGCTTTGCGGTTTGGCAGTCACACGGGGTTCCTCATGAAAATCGACGCAATCCCCTGTAGGAGCAAGGCTTGCCCGCGATGAACGATGATGCGGTCCAACTGGATAAACCGCAGTGACCGCATCGCGAGCAAGCTTTGCTCCTACAAGGGCACGTGGATCAGGCTTTGGCTTTAGTCGGGAGCACATCATTGGCGATCATTTCGCCAAACGGCCCGGTGAGATTTGTGACCCCACGCCCGGCCAGGCTGGCGTACGGCTCAGGCAACAACGGGAACACCAGCTCGGCAAAGCGATAAGCCTCTTCGAGGTGCGGATAGCCAGAGAAGATGAAGCTCTCGATTCCCAGGTCCGCGTACTCCTTGATTCGCGCCGCCACTTGCTGCGGATCGCCCACCAACGCCGTCCCGGCGCCGCCACGCACCAGACCGACACCGGCCCAGAGGTTGGGGGATATTTCCAGGTTGTCACGACGCCCGTCATGCAACGCCGCCATGCGCCGCTGACCTTCGGAATCGAAACGCGAGAACGACTTCTGCGCGGCCGCGATGGTCTCGTCGCTGATGTGCTCGATGAGTTTATCCGCGGCTTTCCAGGCCTCTTCGGCGGTTTCGCGGACGATCACGTGCAAGCGAATCCCGAACTTCACCGTGCGACCGTTTCGCGCTGCACGCTCACGCACATCGGCCAGTTTTTCCGCCACGGCGGCCGGTGGTTCGCCCCAGGTCAGGTAGACATCAACCTGTTCGGCTGCCAGTTCATGCGCTGCTTCGGAAGAGCCGCCAAAGTACAGCGGCGGATAGGGTTTCTGCACCGGCGGATACAGCGCCTTGGCGTTCTGCACTTGCAGGTGTTTGCCTTCGAAATCCACCGATTCGCCTTGCAGCACCCGGCGCCAGATTTTCAGGAATTCGTCGGTCACTTCGTAGCGTTCGCTGTGATCGAGGAAGATGCCGTCGCCACGGTTTTCATCCGGATCACCGCCCGTGACCACATTGATCAGCAAGCGGCCATTGGACAGTCGATCCAGTGTCGCGGCCATGCGCGCCGAGACCGTCGGCGAGATGATCCCCGGCCGAATCGCCACCAGGTAACGCAGGCGTTCGGTCAGCGGCACCAGCGCCGAAGCAATCACCCACGAATCCTCGCAGGAGCGCCCGGTGGGAATCAGTACACCGTGGTAGCCGAGGCTGTCGGCCGCCTGGGCCACTTGTTTCAGGTAGTTGAGTGTCACCGGGCGTGCGCCCTGAGTGGTGCCCAGGTAATGGCCGTCGCCGTGAGTCGGCAGAAACCAGAAAACATCCATGAAGAAATCCTTAAGCGATTTTCAGCAGATTTTTGGGGTGCACGCCAAACAACGGCGCGGCGCGTTCTGCAGCAAGGCGTATGCGGGCCTTCAAGGGCTCACTGGTTATTTGGTAATTGGAGAAATCGGCTTCAGTGGCATAGACGCCAATCGGCAAGGTCAATGCTTGGAAGAAACTGAACAGCGGCCGCAACTGGTGATCAAGGACCAGTGCGTGACGTTCGCTGCCACCGGTGGCGGCCAGTAATACCGGTGTGTCGATCAATGCATTGAGGTCGATCAGGTCGAACAGATGCTTGAGCAATCCAGGATAGGAACCGCGATAAACCGGCGCGGCGACGATCAGCAGGTCAGCGTTCTCGATCGCTTGCAGCTCGGCTTCGATCTCGGCGCTCAATTCCTGACGGGACAGCGCGGCGCCCAATGGTCGGGCGATGTCACCCAGTTCAATCAGCCTGCTTTCAATCGGCAATTGCTCAGCCAGTTGCGCCAACAGCGCCTGGGTCAGCACCAACGTGCGGGACGGACGCCAGGTACCGCCGGAGAGGGCAACGACTTTCAATGGACGCGACATGATCAGTTCCTTTTTAAACAGTTGCTCAGGGAGCAGTGAGTAGTCACTGACAGAGAGCAAAAGCTGTACCAGTCCCTCGGAGCCCCTATTTACAGGGCTTTCACCGCGTTGGCCGGTAGACGCTGTTCGAATGGCAGAGCTGTTTGTTGAATGACTGTTGCCTGGCAAACAGTTGCTTGGGCAACAGTGCGTGAAGCGATGACAGTTGTTATAAAGGCTCGGTGTTATTCCTCAAAAGACCTTAAATTAATATTTATAGATCGTTTGGAGATATAAGGCGTTCTACCTGAGCGGCATTAAGCAAAGTCGATAGCCACTATCGAGAGCGTTGATTTCTGCTGATCGGATGCCCGGCGTAGCCTGTGTTCATTGCCCGAACCCAGATACACCAGGACGCTCACCATGAAACCTCTAATCGCTACTTTCTTGCTGCTTGCAGTCTCGGTGCTCGCCGGATGCGCCAGCCATGCTTCCCCGGAATTACGGCCGTACACCGCGGAAGAAACCAGAGAATTGGCACTTGAGGCGTTGAATCGTCGCGGTCTGTCCTTCGACGAATACCACGCGAAAAAAGCCGAATTGCTCGGCCAACCGCAAAAGTCGTTCAGCTTCGACAAACAAGGCGAGATGAACGCCGAACGTGCTGTACAGCTGCACGGTCGTCCTAGCTGATCGAAAACTGTACCGCTCGAAGTTTCACGTAACTGTCCATGGGTTTCCCTCAAAGCGTGCGATAGGGTCAACACCTGACTGACCCCAATGGACTACAACCCATGACGCTCTCGCTCGATTTGCTGCTGGGCTTTGCCCTGTTTGCGCTTGTCACCTCGATAACTCCCGGACCCAACAACACAATGCTGCTGGCATCGGGCGTGAACTTCGGCTTTAACCGCACCATTCCCCACATGCTTGGCATCACCTGCGGCTTCTTCGTGCTCGTGGTGGCGGTAGGTTTAGGCTTGGGCGCAGTGTTTCAAACCTATCCTTTGCTCTACAGCGTGCTGCGTTACGTCGGCGCGGCGTATTTGTTGTATCTGGCGTGGAAAATAGCCCATTCGGGACCGGTTTCCGAGAGTGAAAAGGGCGAGAGCAAGCCGATCAGCTATTTGGGCGCAGCAGCGTTCCAGTGGGTCAATCCCAAGGCCTGGATCATGGCCATCGGTGCCATCAGCACCTACACGCCGATGCAGGGTTATTTCACCAACGTGATCGTGATTGCAGCCGTGTTCGCCTTGATCAACCTGCCGAGCGTCAGTGTCTGGGCAGGCTGTGGCACGTTGTTGCGCAACGTGCTGAAGGATCGCCGCTGGTTGCGGCTGTTCAACTGGGGCATGGCCTTGCTGCTGGTGGCTTCGCTGTATCCGTTGTTGCTCGAAAGCTTTAGCTGACGCATTGCTTCAACCGGTCGCCCGATGCCTGTTAAGCTCGACTTCAGGAGCGTTCCTACGCACTTTTAAATGAAGTTGTTCTTCTTTAACGGCCTCCGATCAGGTATTTCTAACGCTCTGAACGATCGGCGCAGCTCACGAGGCTGCGCTTTGACGTTTCAGTGACGAGCCTCCTGATCCCGGAACATGCTCTGCGAGTCTTCTATGAATAAACGTCCTCTGTATTTCGACTACGCCGCCACCACGCCGGTGGATGAGCGAGTCATCAAGGTCATGGTCGAGTGTCTGGGTTTTACCGGCAACTTCGGCAATCCGGCGTCCAGCTCCCATGCGTTCGGTCAACAGGCCCGGCAAACGGTCGAGCAGGCGCGGTGTCAGGTCGCCGAACTGGTCGGCGCTCAGGCGGACCAGATCGTCTGGACCTCCGGCGCCACCGAATCGAACAACCTTGCCCTGAAGGGTGTGGCCCAGGCACGCGGCGTTTCTGGCGGCCACATCATCACCAGCCAGATCGAACACAAAGCGATTCTCGACACGGCGAAGCAGTTGCAGGACGCCGGCGTCGCGGTGACTTATCTGGTGCCTGACGCCGAGGGTCTGATTACCCCGCAAGCGGTCAGCGAAGCGATGCGCGAAGACACCTTTCTGGTGTCGCTGATGCTGGTCAACAATGAGCTGGGCACGGTCAACGACATCTTGGCCATCGGCGAAGTCGTGCGTGCTCGCGATGCGTTGTTCCATGTCGACGCGGCTCAGGGTGCAGGCAAAGTAGTGATCGATCTGGCCCGGTTGCCAGTGGATCTGATGTCATTTTCCGCCCACAAGATTTACGGCCCAAAAGGCATCGGCGCGCTGTACGTCGGGCCGCGCGCGCAGCAGCGTTTGCAGGCGCAGATTCACGGCGGTGGTCACGAGGGCGGTTTGCGTTCCGGCACCCTGGCGACTCACCAAATCGCTGCCATGGGTGTGGCGTTCGCGTTGGCGGCCTCTTCGTTCGATGAAGAGAAAGCCACGATCGTCCGGTTGCGCGAGCGCTTGCTTGAACAGCTGCTGAGTATTCCCGGGGTTCGCCTCAATGGCAGTCCGACCCAGCGCATCCCTCATACCCTGAGCCTGACCTTCAATGAAGGCGAGTTCAATTCCGCGGCGTTGAGCAACTCGATCGCGTTTTCCGCGACCTCGGCCTGCAACTCCGCCAGCAATGCTCCCTCCCATGTGCTGCTGGCCCTGGGGCATGACGCCCGTTCGGCGAGTCGCACCATTCGCTTGAGTCTCGGCCGGTTCACCACCGAGCAAGACATCGACCAGGCGGTACACCTGATTAAAGCGGCCTGCGCCAGTGCTCCGGCATTTTGGCAATAAGGTCTGAAAGTGCCGGCGTTGATCGGCACTCAACAATAATGATGAAGTGATTAGCAGGAGACATGATGAGTACGCAGCCTTCGATCAATGGATCGGTGCCCCAACGCCTGGCGCAAACCCGCGAACTGATGAGCCGGGAGGGCATTCATGCTCTGCTGGTGCCGTCGGCCGACCCACATCTTTCTGAATACCTGCCGGGTTACTGGCAAGGGCGGCAATGGTTGTCGGGTTTCCATGGCTCGGTCGGCACGCTGATCGTTACGCCGGACTTTGCCGGCGTCTGGGCCGACAGCCGTTATTGGGAGCAAGCGACCAAGGAACTCAAAGGCAGCGGCATCGAACTGGTCAAGCTGCAACCGGGTCAGCCCGGCCCGCTGGACTGGCTGGCCGAGCAAACCCCTGAAGGCGGCGTCGTCGCGGTAGACGGCGCGGTAATGGCCGTGGCTTCGGCGCGTACGTTGGGTGGCAAGCTCGAAGAACGCGGCGCTCGACTGCGCACTGACATCGATGTGTTGAGCGAAGTCTGGAGCGACCGCCCGACGTTGCCGAATGAGCCGATCTATCAACACCTGCCGCCTCAGGCGACGGTCAGCCGCGGCGAGAAACTGGCCAAGCTGCGTGAGGTTTTGAAAGATCGCCGTGCCGACTGGCACTTCATCGCCACCCTCGATGACATCGCCTGGCTGTTCAACTTGCGCGGCGGTGACGTGTCGTTTAACCCGGTGTTCGTTTCTTTCGCGTTGATCAGCCAACAGCAGGCGACCCTGTTCGTGGCCCTGAGCAAGGTCAGTGCCGAACTGCGCGCAGTCCTCGAACAGGACGGCGTGACCCTGCGCGACTACAGCGAAGTGGCCGCAGCCTTGCGCGCCGTACCGAGCGGGGCGAGCCTGCAAGTCGATCCGGCGCGCGTCACCGCTGGCTTGCTGGATAACCTGGATAGCGGTGTGAAGCTGGTCGAAGGCCTGAACCCGACGACGTTGGCCAAATCGCAAAAAAGCCTGGCCGATGCCGAGCACATTCGTCAGGCCATGGAGCAGGACGGCGCGGCGCTGTGCGAATTCTTCACCTGGCTGGACACTGCGTTGGGTCGTGAGCGCATCACCGAACTGACCATCGACGAACACCTGACGGCCGCGCGTACCCGACGCCCGGGTTATGTATCGCTGAGCTTCAACACCATTGCCGCGTTCAACGCCAATGGCGCGATGCCGCACTACCACGCCACCGAAGAAGAACACGCGGTGATCGAAGGCGACGGTCTGTTGTTGATCGACTCCGGCGGCCAGTACCTGGGCGGCACCACTGACATCACGCGGATGGTACCGGTCGGTACGCCGACTGATGAGCAGAAGCGCGATTGCACGCGGGTGCTCAAAGGCGTGATTGCGTTGTCCCGTGCACAATTCCCTCGTGGCATTCTCTCGCCCTTGCTCGATTCGATTGCCCGCGCGCCGATCTGGGCTGAAAGCGTTGATTACGGACACGGCACCGGTCACGGCGTCGGCTACTTCCTCAACGTGCACGAAGGCCCGCAGGTCATCGCCTATCAGGCCGCTGCGGCACCGCAAACCGCGATGCAACCGGGCATGATCACTTCTATCGAACCGGGTACTTACCGTCCGGGCCGTTGGGGTGTGCGGATCGAGAACCTGGTGTTGAACCGCGAGGCGGGCAAAAGCGAGTTCGGTGAGTTCCTGAAATTCGAAACCCTGACCTTGTGCCCGATCGACACTCGCTGCCTGGAACCGTCGCTGCTGACTGACGACGAAAAGCAGTGGTTCAACGCCTACCACTCCGAGGTGCGCCAGCGCTTGAGCCCGTTGCTCGACGGCGCAGCCCTTGAGTGGTTGAGCACCCGCACTGCGGCTATTTGATCGGTTGGAGTTCAGGCGCTTCTTCGAGCGCCTGGCTCATGTAGTCGACAAAGGCTTTGACCCTGGCGGATTGGCGACGATTCGCCGGGGACACGGCATGAATCGGCAGCGACTGCGCGCTGTATTCCAGCAGAATCGCGGTCACACGTCCCGCCTTCAAGTCCTCGCTGAACAGCCAAACCGGCGACAGCGAAATCCCCAATCCCCCCAATACCATCTCGCGGATTGCCTCGGAATTGTTGCTTTGTGCGTTGCCCTTGATTCGCACTTCGTGACGTTGGGCCTCTCTCTCGTAAACCCACAGGTTCTGACTGTTCAGCAGGTTGAACTGCAGGCAGTTGTGCTCGCTCAGTTCTTGCGGTGTTTGCGGCCGGCCGTGTTGCGCAAGGTAGTCGGGCGCAGCGACGGTCACTCGGTGGGTGGTGCCGATGCGGCGGGCAATCAATCCGCTGTCGTTCAACTCGCCGATCCTGAACGTGACGTCCAGTCCTTCACTGACCAGGTGTGCAAATTGCCCGGGCTTTTGGTGCTGACGTGTTTGCCACCGGGTCGGCCAGGCAGCAGGCGATCATTGAAGGGTTCGGTGCGACGTTTATTGATTACCGCAAATCTTCGGTTGAGGAGTATGTGGCTGAGCACACGGCGGGGGAGGGCTTCGATATTGTCTACGACACGCTGGGCGGCGAGACGCTGGACGCTTCATTCAAGGCTGCTCGGGTCTACGAGGGGCATGTTGTGAGTTGTCTTGGATGGGGGCAGCACAGTCTTGCGCCGCTCTCGTTTCGTGGAGCGACTTATTCTGGAGTGTTTACCTTGTTGCCGTTGTTGACTGGCAAGGGGCGCGAGCATCACGGGGAGATACTTCGGGAGGCTGCGCAGTTGATCGAGGCGGGTCAGTTGAAACCGTTGCTCGACCCTCGGCAGTTCACCCTGCAAACCGCCGAGGCCGCCCATGAGCTGCTCGTTTCGGGAGCTGCGCAGGGGCGGTTGGTTGTCGAGATTTAACTCAGGGCTTCAAGGACGAAGTCCAGGCGATCCTGGCCGAAGAACAGCTGGTTATCGACAAACATGCTTGGGGCACCGAATACGCCCCGTTGCACTGCTTTCTCTGTGTTGTCCTTGAGAGTGGCTTTGACTTCCTCGTCGGCGGTCAGGGCCAGCACCTCATTTGGATCGAAACCGTTTTGTGTCAGTACTGACGCGACGGTCGCCAGGTCATCGAGGCTGCGGCCTTCAACCCAGAGGGCGTGAAACAGGCAATCAATGAATGCCTGAAAGCGTCCGGGATGGCGCAACTGCATGCCGGTGACAGCACGCATCAACATCAGGGTGTTGATAGGAAAGTGGGGATTGAACTTCAGTGGCACGCCATAGCGCTTGGCATAACGGTCCAGGTCTTGAAACATGTAGCGGCCCTTGGCAGGGATGGTCGCGGGGGAGGCGTTACCGGTGGCTTTGAAGACGCCGCCCAGCAAGATGGGTATGTAGATCAACTGGCTGTCGGTCTGCTCGCAGATCTTCGGTAGTTGGGTGTAGGCCAGGTAGGTGGCGGGGCTGCCGAGGTCGAAGTAGAACTCCACGGTTTTGCTCATGGTCGGTGCGCTCTGTTTATTATTTTTAGGGGGGGTTACCAGCGTTCGCTCCAGGGGCGAAGGTCCAGCTCGAAGGTCCATGCGTCACGGGGCTGGCTGTGCAGGTACCAATAGTTCTCGGCAATGTGCTCTGGATTGAGGATGCCGTCCTGGTCCTTGGTCGCGTACTTTTCGGGGAAACTCTCGCGGATAAAATCGGTATCGATGGCACCGTCGACTACAACATGGGCGACGTGAATGTTCATCGGCCCCAGTTCACGCGCCATGCTTTGCGCGAGGGCACGAATCCCGTGTTTGGCGCCGGCGAACGCTGCAAATCCTGAGGCCCCACGCAGACCGGCGGTAGCACCGGTGAACAGGATAGTTCCGCGTTGACGCTTGGCCATGCGCTTGGCCACTTCACGAGCGTTGAGAAAACCCGAGAAGCAGGCCATTTCCCAGATCTTGAAATATTTGCGCGCGGTTTCTTCGAGAATGCTGCAAGGCACATTGGCGCCGATGTTGAAGACGAACGCTTCGATTGGGCCAATCTGGCTTTCGATCTGCTCAACTAACGCAATCACGTCCTCTTCCTTGCGCGCATCGCAGGCAAACCCGTGGGCTTCACCGCCTTCGGCCTTGATGGTATCCACCAGCGGCTGGAGTTTGTCCGCGCTGCGGCGGGTGACACAAGCCACAAATCCCTCCTGCGCAAAGCGTTTTGCAATTGCGCCGCCGGTGGCATCCCCGGCACCAACAACCAGTACGACCTTCTTGTTATTCATGGGTAGATCCCTTTGCTAAACGATCGTTAACTAAACGAACGTTATGCTACGATTCGGCAAGCGTCAAGGCGATCAATCCTGAGGGCAAGGCAATGCGTTACTCGGCCAATCACAAACTGGAAACCAAAGAGAAACTACTTGAAAGCAGTGCGGTGTCAGCCAAGAAGTCGGGTTTTTCAACAGTTGGTGTCGACGGTTTGATGAAGGCAATCGGCTTGAGTGGCGGGGCTTTCTACAGTCATTTTTCATCGAAGGATGAGCTGTTCGCTTCAATCGTCGAGCGTGAGCTGTCTCAAAGCCTGGAGCGTTTAGGGGCGGACCAGAATCGTGACAAGCTCCAGCGCTGCCTTAAACACTACCTGAGCATGGCCCATGTCGAGCACCCGGAATCCGGTTGTGCATTGCCGGCATTGGGGGCTGAGATCGCACGTTCAGACGTGATGATTCGCCAGCAAGCGGAGAACTGGATTTGTCGGCTTCAGAAGAGTTGGGCGCAGGTTCTGGAAAGCGACAGCCTGGCATGGGCGATTCTGTCGCAATGTATCGGTGCGTTGGTCATTGCGCGAATGCTGGCCACGCCAGACATCCAGCGCGCGGTACTGAAGTCCAGTTACGATGAGATTGGCCGCCAGATCGCAGGTCCACGAACCTGACAAGACGGCATCAATCTATTTGCAGATGACGATCATGCTGCGGCTGGTATAGCCGGCAGGGTTGAGGCCGAACGGGTAATCGCCTGGTTCTTCCACAGCGTCCCCTGACTTGGCGATGACCTTGTAACCTTTGGGAGCGCACGAGTTGGCAGCGCTGGTGTAGCACTTGTCCCAGGATGACGAGAGCCCGGAACAGTTGATATGCAGCCCTCTCTTGCCGTGTTTTACCTGGGTTTTCGATGTCGCCGCGCAGCCCGCAACCGCGAGTACGGCGATCAGTATCAAAATTCGTTTCATTACTGTCCTTATAGCGTCCCCGGATCTTTGCGCCCGGGTCTGGCTGCATTCGCTTTCGCTTGAAGCGTTCTGATGTCCCTATCTGAAAAATCCATGTCTGACACTGGGTTACGGGTCTAAACATGGCCTAATTGCGCGGCAAATACCAGACCCTCGTCAAATCCTGTCTCAATCTGCAGCGACAGCAGGCTTGGCTGTACTCCCCATCGTCATGGTCGCGCCTATGGAAGCCAGAATGATGCACATGATGGCCATCCATTGTGACAGTGAGAGGTACTCATGGAGAAACAACAGGCCTGACAGTGCGCCGATCGC
Source organism: Pseudomonas sp. Irchel s3h14 (assembly GCF_900187425.1). GTDB lineage: Bacteria > Pseudomonadota > Gammaproteobacteria > Pseudomonadales > Pseudomonadaceae > Aquipseudomonas. The sequence continues at coordinate 1,183 of NZ_FYDJ01000020.1, read as the reverse complement.
AGGTTCAATGCTCATCAACGTGCCGAAGGTCCGGGTCGGGATTCGGGTGAGGGCGACCATCTCCAGCGTGTAGGGCACGGCGGTGGACAGAATGGCGACAGCGATGGCCACGGGGATCAGTGAGGGAGTGAGCAGTGCGGCGCCAGCATGGACGATGCCGATAGGGGCTACAAAAAGTGCCGCAATCATCACCCCTAGTGCCGCGGTCTGCACGCCATTGTCGGCGCCGGCCTTTTGGCCGAACAGAATGTACAGCGCCCAGCAGACACCTGCGCCCAATGCATAACCGGCGCCTACCAGATCGATTCCCGCGGTCGTTTCTCCCATAGGTATTAACAGCAGCAAGCCGATGGCTGCCAGGGCGATCCACAAAAAGTCGATCGCGCGACGTGAGGCGTAGATGGCTACCGCCAGTGGGCCGGTGAATTCCAGCGCAACCGCGATACCGAGGGGGACGGTTTGCAAGGACATATAGAAGAGGAAGTTCATGCCGCCCAACGCCATTCCGTAGACGATGACGGTGCGCAGGGATTTTGCGGTGAGCTTCGCTCGCCAGGGGCGAAGTATCAACATCATGATCACGCTGGCGAAGATCAGCCGCAGGGTGGTGGTCCCTTGCGCCCCGATAATGGGAAACATGCTTTTAGCAAGGGAGGCGCCTGACTGGATTGATGCCATGGCTATCAATAGCAGGCCAACCGAAAACAGGGTCGAGGCAAGGCTGCGAGGTTGGTCATTCATGGCGTGGCATCGTCCAAGTAGGAAGCGAGAGTGTTATTGGGCAATATACTGCGCATTCATGGCGGGCGCGTCTATATATAAGCAGCGATTTGAGCATCCTTATAGAAAAGCGCAATTAAGGGTTGACGGCAGATTCTGGAAGTCTATAATTCGCCCCACTTCCGGCGCAGTCGAAACGGAAAACTCCTTGGTAAACAATGAGTTACGCAGTTTTCGACAGCGAGTTGCTTCAGCTCATCGAAGCCCAGGAGGAGTTGGTCAGGCAGGGTGGTTTAGCTTGATGGACGATTCGATCTTCTCGGTCGAAAGCGGAACAAAAGAGGTGTTGACAGCAGCGAGTAACGCTGTAGAATTCGCCTCCCGCTAACGAGAGATCGCAAGCGCAAGTGGTTGAAGTTGCAAAGGAAACTTTGAAAACTTCGGAAAATAACCGCTTGACAGC
>NZ_FYDJ01000007.1 GCF_900187425.1 Pseudomonas sp. Irchel s3h14 | reverse complement strand
CGGCAGAAGACAAGGATTGATCAATCGAAGTATGCTTTTTCATGGACTCGCCCTCGCTGTCGTTGGCTGTTTAGACTGCCACCGTGGCGCATTGACGCCTCGGCGTGGGCGAGTCCATTCAATTACAGGTGATCGTACGGCTTCAGGCTTTACGAGCGGCCACCCGCCAAACCCGCGCGACATCACTCGCCCGCTCCCGCAACAACCGCGGTGCCTCGGCACACGCCTGCTCCAGCGTCATCGGTCCACTGGCCAAGGCGAACGCGGCATCGATGCCATGTTCGTACAACGCCTGATAACCCTCACCCAGCGTCCCGGCGAGGACGATCACCGGCACGCCGTGCTGCCGAGCAATACGTGCCACACCAAATGGCGTCTTGCCGCGCAGGGTTTGAGCGTCGAAACGACCTTCGCCGGTGATCACCAGGTCAGCGCCCTTGACCGCATCGTCCAGGCCGACCAGTTCGGCGACCACTTCGACCCCGGCCTTGAACTGCGCCCCCAGAAACGCCTTGGCAGCAAACCCCAGGCCGCCTGCTGCACCGCTACCCGGTTCGTCACGAACGTCTTTGTTCAGGACCTGAGCGCACCGCTCGGCAAAGTGCCCGAGTGCGCGATCCAGTTGCTGGACTTGCTCGGGTGATGCACCTTTTTGCGGGCCAAAAATCGCTGAGGCACCGTGAGGGCCGCACAGTGGATTGTTGACGTCGGCGGCGATGTCGAATCGCACCTCGGCCAGACGCGGATCGAATTCACTCAGATCAATGCGGGCCAGCTGTCCAAGCGCCAGACCACCCGGCGCCAGTGTTCGGCCGTGTGCGTCCAGCAGTTTGACGCCCAAGGCTTGCATCGCACCCGCCCCGCCGTCGTTGGTGGCGCTGCCGCCAATCGCCAGAATGACCCGTTGCGCCCCGGCATCGAGCGCCGCGCGGATCAATTCGCCGGTGCCGAACGTGCTGCTAAAGCACGCATCACGCTTGCCCGGCGGAACCAGTTGCAGGCCACTGGCCTCGGCCATTTCGATGATCGCGGTGTGGCTCTGAGGCAACCAGCCCCAGGCGGCCTCAACCGTCGCGCCGAGCGGCCCGCGGACTTGGGTGCTGCGCAGTTCGCCCTCGCACGCAGCCAGAATCGACTCGACAGTTCCCTCCCCGCCGTCAGCCATCGGGCATTTGACCAGGAGCGCATCGGGCCAAACCTGCGCCAACCCGAGAGCAATGGCATCAGCCACACCCTGAGCACTCAGGCTGTCCTTGAACGAATCGGGGGCGATGACGATTTTCATGCGAATTCTCCAGTTCCAATGCGTTCCATGCTGCCAGCAGGCAAGAACAATAACGCCGGTCCACTGCACAAGCCGGTGTGGCGTTTATTGTTCATTTCCACAAAACCTATCTGTCCCTACACATTCCTTGTAGCAGCTGCCGAGCAGCGCGAGGCTGCGTTCGGCGGCGCAGCCGTCGTAAATTCTGCAAGCACGGTTTACCTGATGCTCCGCGGCGCATGATTTCACGACTGCTGCGCAGCCGAACGCAGCCTCGCGCTGCTCGGCAGCTGCTACGGGGTGGTGTTCGGTGCGTCAGTCTGGGGAAGGAGCTGGACGCCGAGATAAAGCGCAAGCATCCCATCGAGTCTTAGCGGATCAACACCACTGAGCTCGGCAATCCGCTCCATCCGATAACGCAAACTGTTGCGATGAATGCCCAGCGCATCGGCACACGCCTGACTCTGCCCGTCGTGATCGCACCAACAGCGCAGGGTCGCCAGCAGTTGGCCGTTGCCATCCTTGGCGATGACTTTGCGCAGCGGTTTGAGCAGCTCGTCCAGCGCGTCGTCATTGCGGTGACGCCAGAGCATCACCGGCAACCGATAACGGTTGAGCGTCAGCAAGCGGGAGTGCGGCAACACCTCTCGCCCATAGGCCAGCAAGTCGCCGACGCGTCGATAGCAACGACGCAGCCCGGACAATCCATCCGCCTGCCCGCCTACGGCGATCCGCAGAATGTTCCAGCCGAGGCCGTCGAGTTTTTCCAGCAACCGGTCATTCTCGATTGCCTGCGCCGCCGGTCGGCACCAGAGCAACGACGACTTGGCCGAACTCACGCACCAACTGTCCGGGTAGCGCGAAGTCAACCAGGCGCTGAGCGCCTCGACGGTTTGCCCCGGACCGTGTTCCATCCCCAACTCGAACAGATACGGCACCCGCGTCATCTGCGGCTTGAGCCCAAGCTGTTGCGCTTCGTCGATCAGCCGCGGCGAATCCCCGGCCTCGCTGAGCAGCAATGCCAGCAGATCGTCGCAACGCTGGCGCCGCCATTGCTGTTCGGCCTGCTGATTACGTTGGCCGACCAGCATCTCGGCGGTCATCCGCACCAGTTCGGCGTAAGTGCGCAATTGCTCGGGTTCACCGGTGATGCCCAGCACGCCAATCAACCGTTGATCGAGTAACAGCGGCAAGTTGATGCCCGGCTGCACGCCTTTCAAATGAATTGCCGTTTGGGCGTCAATCTCCACCACTCGCCCGTTAGCCAGCACCAGTTGCGCGCCTTCATGGCGGGTGTTGACCCGCTCCGGTTCGCCGGAGCCGAGAATCAGCCCCTGGCTGTCCATGACGTTGACGTTGTACGGCAGGATGGCCATCGCCCGGTCGACGATGTCCTGGGCCAGGTCGTGATCGAGTTCGAACATAGCGGGGATCCTTGAAAGCGTGATGGAGCGGATTGTTCACCCGCACAGGCCTTGGTGGCAAACCCTGTGCTCAGGCACAAAGACAATGACCCAAGCGGTGGCCGAGACTCACCGGGCGGTCAACGTTACCCTTGCATCGCAAAAAATCATAATAAAGAGAGAGCCCGCCATGTCACAGAGTGCCGCCGCTACCCAGGCCATCGTTGACGAAAAAAACACCGTCTACAAACGCATTACCCTGCGTTTGATTCCCTTCATTTTCATCTGCTACCTGTTCAACTACCTTGACCGGGTGAACGTTGGATTTGCCAAGCTGCAGATGCTCGACGCACTGAAATTCAGCGAAACCGTGTACGGCCTCGGGGCCGGGATCTTCTTTATCGGCTACGTGCTGTGCGGCGTACCCAGCAACCTGGCCCTGACCAAATTCGGCCCGCGCCGCTGGATCGCGCTGATGATGATCGTCTGGGGCTCGCTCTCGACCTGTTTGCTGTTCGTCACCACGCCAACCGAGTTCTACACCCTGCGCCTGTTCACCGGCGCGGCTGAAGCCGGGTTTTTCCCGGGCGTGGTGCTTTACCTTTCGCAGTGGTTCCCGACCTTCCGCCGCGGCCGCATCATGGCGTTGTTCATGTCGGCGATCCCGGTGTCCGGCCTGCTCGGCAGCCCGTTCTCCGGCTGGATTCTCAACCACTTCGCCGCAGGCCAGGGCGGTTTGGCCGGCTGGCAGTGGATGTTCCTGCTGCAAGGCATTCCGACGGTGATCCTCGGCGCCCTTGCCTACTTCCTCCTCAGCGACAGTTACGCCAACGCCAAATGGCTCACGCCGTTCGAGCGCTCGGTGCTGGAAGCCGACCACGCCGAAGACCTGGCCAACAAACCGAAAACCACTACCGACTCGCTGCTGGCGGTGTTCAAGAACCCGGCGATCTGGGCCTTCGGTCTGATCTATTTCTGCATCCAGAGCGGCGTCTACGCGATCAACTTCTGGCTGCCGTCGATCATCAAGAACCTCGGTTTCAGCGATAACCTGGTGATTGGCTGGCTCAGTGCGATTCCGTACCTGCTGGCGGCGCTGTTCATGTTGATGGTCGGCCGCTCGGCGGACCTGCGCAAAGAACGCCGCTGGCATTTGGTGGTGCCAATGCTGATGGGCGCGGTCGGTTTGCTGATCGCTGTGAACTTTGCGACTACACCGGCCATTGCCATCCTCGGCCTGACCATCGCCACCATGGGCGCCCTCACCGGCCTGCCAATGTTCTGGCCGGTGCCGACTGCGCTGCTCAGCGCCGGCGCTGCGGCGGGTGGCTTGGCGTTGATCAACTCCATGGGGCAGATGGCCGGGTTCCTGAGTCCGTATCTGGTGGGTTGGGTCAAGGACAGCACCGGGTCGACCGATGCCGCGCTTTACCTGCTGGCGGGCGTGATTGTTTGCGGGAGTTTGCTGGCGTTGCGAATGACCCGTACGTTGCGGGTTTAACGCATCGATCGTTCCCACGCTCTGCGTGGGAATGCCTCAAGGGACGCTCCGCGTTCCAGCTCTGGAAAGGGACGCAGAGCGTCCCGGGCTGCATTCCCACGCAGAGCGTGGGAACGATCAGTGCGCCTGTCAGCATTGTGGATCGATGTTATCCAGCGCCCGATTCACCGCCAGTTCGCCCAGCATGATGATCTGCGCAATACCCAACAGCGAATTTCGACTCGCCCCCTCCATTTGATCCGCCAGATCCATGGTCATGACATTGGCCGAGGCCAGCGACTCGCAAGCATGACCCAGCAGGGTTTCGGTATCGAGTTCTGGGTTAACGATGAACATGGTGCCGGGTGTGCGCGGAGTGGCTTTGATGTGGGCAGCCAGCTTGAGGTAGTGATCGAGGGCGCGGTCGGCGGCTTCGTGGAGTTTTTTTGAATCGAGAGATTCGCACGGGGATGCCGGATCGGTGTCCGGTGGATTGGGCGTTACTTTGAACATCGATGAAACTCCTAATTGAACTAAAGGAGCCTTCACCCTCGCTACCAAACGAAAGGTGGTGGCCATACGCGGGTTGGTAGACCGGCAATTAGGACCCGGCGCTCCCGAAGGAGCCCTGCGCATGACCACCATAAAACAGAGGCCTAAAAGGCCTACAGAAGGTGGCGCTATGCGCCTAATTGCCGGGCTACCAAACCCGATCGCTGTTATTCAGCGACCGGCAAACGATAGAGCCCAGGCCCAAGGCGCACAAGCCGGCGGATTCTGGCGTAGTCGTAGGCAGCGGAGCAAGGATGTGTAGCCCGAATCAGTATCTGGAGATGTCGATTAAACAACTCAGTCATTGCCCACTTTTCAATTGATAGCAGAGACGGATAAATATGTATGTCCCTCTTTTCGTGGTCACTGCCGACGCCGCGCCAAAACCGGATAAATAGATCTGTCCCCTTAATTTTTTACCTCGCACCAGCGCCCGAGTTTTTCGCGCTCGGCATCAGATTATCAACGGGATGCTTAATGACCATTCTTTGAAGGTGGATACGGTGTGATCTGAAACGACAAAACCCGCCATTCCTGTGGAAAGGGATGGCAGGTTTTTTGGTGTTTGTGGGTTCGTCCTCAGTTCGGAATCCATCCCTCACCCTAACCCTCTCCCAGTGGGAAAGGGGACTGACCGTGCGTGGCTCAAGTTATGAAACACACCCAAAACCTGGGTTCCCCACGATTTTTTCAGGTCGGTGTAAATCGACCAAACAACTTGGGCCGGTAAATAAATGCGTCCCCTTTTCCTTCTTTATTTCTTTATTTCTTTATTTCTTTATTTTTTCAATCTTTATGCACTTGTTTTAAGACAAATGCTGTAGCCCGTCCCAGTGTTGAAGTCATACAACTCCCAAGTCGTTCCCCTATAGTGGAAAAGTTTGCCTAGACCAGGGGGGGATGATCGCGTCCCTGCATGAAGCGTGTATTGGATGTCGGCTGTATATTTAATCTGGAGTATCGGGAGGTCGATGGCTGAGATAGCAATCCCTGTCGCGTCGATCCACGCTTGGGCTTGATTTTTATCCAAGGGCTGGGTGTTGTACACAGCAAAAAAGACATTCGATACGTCTACGGGGAACATTTTTCGCTGACCACTCGCATCACTCACTACTACGGTAGTCGAGCCATTCCCTTCACTTCGGACCAACCCGGTGTCTTTGTCTACCGAGGCTACATTAGTGTCTGACACCTCAAAGATGTATGGAGGGACACCCCCCGAGACGCGTCGCTGGAAAGCAGTGCCACTTGGGTCCCGCCCGGTGGGTGTGAAGGCTAACGATGTCCCCCTGGCTGATATGTTCCTCCCTGATAAATAGAGTGGCGACGTATCCACAGTGAGTTCCGGCACCACCGTCACCTGCGCCGTAGCCGTTCTGGACGTGGCAATGACCGCGCCATTTCTGACCTGCTCATAGATCACCCTCACCACGCTGTCGGCAATGACCTTGCTGTTGGGTATGTCCCAAGAGAATTGCCCCGGCACCTGTGTAATTGGTAGAGTTTGTTCATGGGTGGCAACCTGACTGCCATTCACCAGAGCGGTGAACGTCAGGTGGATCTCATCCCCCACTTTCCAGATCGTATCGATCAGATGAATCAAGGCCCACAACGGCCCGCCGTTCAGCTTGGCGAGATCGACGATGGCCGGGTCGTCATTGTTCTCGGTCAGGATTTCTCGAAGTATTGGCATTGCCAGCGTTATACGATCGAGATGAACATCCGCATTAACAATATCCGACCAGGTCGGCGGCCCGTTCGGATTGGTCAAATTATCGACCACCCGAAACTTGAACGTAAAATCCGAATCATTCCCACCTTGTTCCAACACCTCCCGGGCAATCGGAATAACGACGGTTTGCGGTACCGCGGAGACTGGCGGTTCAACGTCAGGCACTAATTGATGCCTGACCACAACACCATTGCAATCGACAAAAATACGGTCGTACCACTGTGCGTTCTTGTAGGTCACGGTAACGGACACATCGTCCGCCTCATCGGCACCAATGCTTTCGTGACTGACTTTAATGGCCAATACCGGCGGAACATCACCCGGTGGGGAACTGCGGTAAAGCAGAATCAGGTCCCTGGTGAACTCTTCATTTTGGGAGAGGCGTTCGACACTAAATTTGATGTTGTTGCGGCCCCTGTGAAAACGTTCGGAGGGAATGGTCAGCGTTGTGTTCTCACTTTCCTTGCCTTTGGCGATGATCACTTCCCTTGCAAATTCATCGTTCAGGTAAAGCCTGATCCGGTCATTTTCTGCCTGCCCCACGTAGGCAAACAAAATCACACTAAAACCATCAACGGCGTTGACATGAGCAATGGAAGCACCGCCGTGCGCCACGGAGTCGGGGGGCACCAACTCGACCATTTTTGGCGCGTAAGGCGGTGTCAGCGCAAAGAGGTCAATCGTGTGTTCATTTTCCATCGCACTATCTCCAGGGGACATTGAGTTCACGGAACCGGAACCAGAATCTGCTGGAATGATGTAACGCGAAATTGTTAACGAGCGGCTACTGTCAAATCTGACAGTAGCGACGAGTGGTTACCCCGACCTTCATTCGAGGTGTTGAAGTGCCCGCCCGTTTCCGGGCAAAAGTGCTGCCAGACGCTTCGTCGATAAATCAGTTTGCCCCGCCCTACCGTTCTGGTATTTGATTGAGCCTTTCCCACCGGTAAAAGGATTTCGGCATGAGCTATCGCACACTGGGTCATTCGGGTTTACAAGTGTCGACCCTGACCCTGGGCACCATGATGTTCGGCGAACAGACCAGCACCGAAGATTCCCTGCGGATCATCGACAAGGCCTGGGACCAGGGCATCAATTTCATCGACACCGCGGACGTTTACACCAACGGCCGCTCGGAAGAGATCGTCGGCGAAGCGATTGCCGGTAACCGCCACGAATGGGTGCTGGCGACCAAGGTCGGCTTTGGCCCGGTGGACGGCGTGCCAAACCGCAGCGGCCTGAGCCGCAAGCACCTGTTCAATGGCATCGACGCCAGCCTGACGCGCCTGGGCACCGATTATCTCGACATCTATTACCTGCACCGCGAAGACCACAACACGCCGCTGGAAGTGACGGTGTCGGCCATCGGTGATTTGATCCGCCAGGGCAAGATTCGCTATTGGGGTTTGTCGAACTACCGTGGCTGGCGCATCGCTGAGGTGATTCGCGTGGCCGATCAACTGGGCGTCGACCGGCCGGTGATCAGTCAGCCGCTGTACAACATCGTCAACCGTCAGGCGGAAACCGAGCAGATCACCGCCGCGCAAAACTATGGCCTGGGTGTGGTGCCTTACAGTCCGCTGGCGCGTGGTGTGCTCAGCGGTAAATACGCGCCGGACGTGAAGCCGGATGCCAACAGCCGCGCCGGCCGCGCAGACAAACGCATTCTGGAAACCGAATGGCGCGTCGAATCATTGCGCATCGCTCAGCAGATCCAGCAGTACACCCAGGGTCGCGGCGTGGGCATCGTCGAATTCGCCATTGCCTGGGTGCTGAACAACAGCGCCGTGACTTCGGCCATCGTTGGGCCGCGGACCGAAGAACAATGGGATGCCTACACCAAGGCTCAAGCGGTGAAGATTACGGCTGAGGATGAGGCGTTTATTGATTCGTTGGTTGTGCCTGGGCATGCGTCGACGCCGGGGTTTAATGATGTGAGCCACTTTGTGTCGGGACGCAAATCACGCAGCAACTGAAAAAGCACAATCCACTGCTTGATCGTTCCCACGCTCTGCGTGGGAACGATCAGGTTCAGTTGATCAATATTCAGTTCGAAAACCACGTATCCTCCGCACCCGTTTCACGTTCAACTTCGCGAGGACAGTTTGTCTAAAGGTATCGCTCTATCGGTTTCAGCCTCGGTGCTGTTTGCCGTCATGTATTACTACACTTCGTTGCTCACGCCTTTGAGCGGCGTGGAAATCTTCGGTTGGCGGATGCTGCTGACCCTGCCATGCATGACCGTGTTCATGGTGGTCTCCGGTGAATGGAAGCGCGTGGTCGCCCTTTTTCGGCGGCTGGTGGGCCAACCAAAACTGCTCGCCGGCCTGATCCTTTCCGCGACGCTGCTTGGCCTGCAACTCTGGTTATTCATGTGGGCACCGCTCAACGGCTATAGCCTCGACGTGTCCCTGGGCTACTTCCTGTTGCCGCTGTCCATGGTGCTGACCGGGCGGTTTGCCTATGGCGAGCGACTGTCTTACCTGCAAAAGGTTGCCGTGTTTTTTGCGTCCCTCGGCGTGCTCAACGAGTTGTATCAGGTCGGCGGATTTTCCTGGGCGACCTTGCTGGTCGTCATCGGTTATCCGCTCTACTTCATCCTGCGCAAACGACTGGCGACCGACAACCTCGGCGGTTTGTGGATGGACATGGCCTTGATGTTGCCCGTGGCGTTCTGGTTCGTTCAGGGCGGTGATCAAGGTTTCGCCGTGTTCGATCAACACCCGTGGCTATCGCTGCTGATCCCGTTACTCGGGGTGATCAGTGCTTCGGCGCTGGTGGTTTACATCATCGCCAGCCGACTGCTGCCGTTCAGCCTGTTCGGGTTGTTGAGTTACGTCGAGCCGGTGCTGTTGCTCGGCGTCGCGTTGCTGCTGGGGGAAACCATCAAGCCCGGTGAATGGTTGACCTACATCCCGATCTGGTTGGCTGTTGTGGTGTTGGTGTTCGAAGGGTTCAAACATCTGGTCCGGCATCGACGGAAATCGATGTAGAACCGGCACGAAAAAGCCCGGCCAGCATTGCTGCTGACCGGGCTTTTTTACATCTGAAACGGCTTAGTCGGTGGAGAGCACACCACGACGAACCTGGTCGCGCTCAATGGATTCGAACAGCGCCTTGAAGTTGCCTTCGCCGAAACCATCGTCGCCTTTACGCTGGATGAATTCGAAGAACACCGGGCCCATCAGGGTTTCCGAGAAAATCTGCAACAGCAGACGCTTGTCGCCTGACTCGGACGAACCGTCCAGCAGAATGCCGCGCGATTGCAGTTGATCAACCGGCTCACCGTGGTTCGGCAAACGACCTTCGAGCATTTCGTAATAGGTTTCCGGCGGCGCGGTCATGAAGCGCATGCCGATGCTTTTCAGGTGATCCCAGGTCTTGATCAGGTCATCGGTCAGGAAGGCAACGTGTTGAATACCCTCGCCGTTGAACTGCATCAGGAACTCTTCGATCTGCCCGGCGCCCTTGGACGATTCTTCGTTCAGCGGGATTTTGATCATGCCGTCCGGGGCGGTCATGGCCTTGGAGGTCAGACCGGTGTATTCGCCCTTGATGTCGAAGTAACGGATCTCGCGGAAGTTGAACAGCTTCTCGTAGAAGTTGGCCCAGTAGGCCATGCGACCGCGATACACGTTGTGGGTCAGGTGGTCGATGATCTTCAGGCCAGCCCCGACCGGGTTGCGGTCAACGCCTTCGATGAACACGAAGTCGATGTCGTAGATCGAACTGCCTTCGCCGAAACGGTCGATCAGGTACAGCGGCGCGCCGCCGATGCCCTTGATCGCGGGCAGGTTCAGTTCCATCGGGCCGGTTTCGATGTGGATTGGCTGAGCGCCCAGTTCCTGAGCCCGGGCAAACGCCTGCTGGGCATTCTTGACGCGGAACGCCATGCCGCACACCGACGGACCGTGCTCGGCCGCGAAGTACGAAGCAACGCTGTGCGGTTCGTTGTTGAGGATCAGGTTGATCTGGCCCTGACGATACAGGTGCACGTCTTTGGAACGGTGGGTCGCGACCTTGGTGAAGCCCATGATCTCGAAGATCGGCTCCAGGGTGTTCGGGGTTGGCGATGCGAATTCGATGAATTCAAAGCCCATCAGGCCCATTGGGTTTTCGTATAAATCTGCCATGGTTGGCGCCTCATCATTTTCTTGTCAATTAACGGATCGTTAGTTGCTAGCAATGCTGAGACCGGCGGGTGGCGCGCAGGAGATGCCCCGCACGCTGCGGGCAAGGAAGTCACCGTAGATCAATTGAAACCCAAAACTCTTCATTGTCGACCCAAGGCTATTGCGGGCGAGGCTTCTGCTGCCAGAAGACGATTATTCTTATATGCGTAACCCGATTCTACACAGCGTAAATCGGTTTGTCCGCCTTCCGTATCAAATCCCCTTTTTCCCTGCTCGCGCAAGGGGTTTGTTGCACAGGAAAATCCCCGCGAGGATCAGCCCTCCTCCCAGGCACATCGCCAGGGTCAACTGCTCGCCTAACAGCAGCGCACCGAGGATCACCGCGGTCAGCGGGTTCAGGGCGATGAACACGCCTGAACGCGTCGCACCGATTTTTCGAATGCCGTCGTAATAGCCGATATAGGCCAGCGCCGAACCCAATACGCCCAGGTACATCAGGCTCAACCATTGCGTTGGTCCGAGGTTGGCGAGTGCAACCACACTCAACTCACCGCGAACAGCGCTGGTCACCCACAGCATCAGCGTGCCCAACAGAATCGAGTACGTCACCGTTTGCACCGGGCCTAGCGTCTGGTTCAGTTCTTTGGAGAACAGCGAATAAACGCCCCAGCCAAGCACGCAGCCGAAGATCAACAGATCGCCGATCCAGGCATCAGGATTGCTGGCCAATAGTTGTGGATTACGGCTGACAATCACCAGGCTCGCACCGGCAATACAGATCGCGATTCCGACGACTTTCGCTCGACTCAAGCGCTCCTTGAACAACAGCCACGACGCCAGCCCGATCACGGCCGGGTTCAACGCCACGATCAATGACGCCCGTGAGGCATTGATGTAGTGCAGCCCATAAAAGAAGCACAGGTTGTAGAAAAAGATCCCGAAAAAACCCAGCAACGCCAATTGCAACCATTGCCGGGGGCTGGGCCTTACGAGCGGCACGCGGGCCAGTAGCAGAAACACCAGCAACGCCACGCTGGCCAGCAAGAATCGCAGGCTGGCGGCAAACAAGGGGCTGAGGCTGTCGGCCAGAAACCGTCCGGCGACAAAGGTCCCGCCCCAGATCATGGTGACTGCCGCCAGTTTCAGATAAACCGGCACATCCGAAGGGTTGGACAGGCTCTGCTCATAGGTCGTCATAGGTTTCCAGAACGAGAAATCGGGGGAGATGACGTATCATTCGACTAATACCTCCTCATCGTAAAATGAGTAATCACTCATGACCCTTACCCAACTCGAGATCTTTTCTCTGGTCGCCGAGCTTCAAGGCTTTACCGCGGCAGCCAATCGCTTGGGGATTTCCCAATCCGCGGTCTCTCACGCCCTCAAGTCGCTGGAACAGGAATTGGGCGTCGAGCTGCTGCGCCGGCATCAGTCTAGGGTCGAACTCAGCGACATCGGCCAACAGCTTTTGCTGCGCGCCCGGGCGATGCTGGGCCTGGCCAACACCTTGCGCCAGGAAGCGGCCGATGCTCGCGGAATGAAACGCGGCACGTTGCGCATCGGCTCTTTCGGCCCGACCTCATCGATCAAACTGCTGCCGTTGATCCTGCAGCACTACCGCGCGGCTCACCCGGGCATCGAGGTCCACATTGACGAAGGCCCGGACCGGCAGGTGATCCAGTGGCTGGAGGAGCGTCGGATCGATATCGGCTTCGTGGTATTGCCGGAGGAGCGGTTCGACACCTTTGCACTGATCAAAGACCAGATGGTTGCGCTGCTGCCCGTCGATCATCCGCTGACCCGTCGCGACAGCCTGACCCTGAGCGATTTGTGTAACGACCCCTTTGTCTTGACTGAGGCCGGTTCGTCGGAACTGGTGTCGCGGCTGTTCAGTGCCGCCCGGCTGACACCGAACATCCGTTATCGCTGCTCGCAACTACTGAGCACGCTGGACACCGTTGGCCGAGGCGATGCGCTGACGGTCGTCGCCGAAAGCTCATTGCCCGATGATCGCGACGGTCGCTACGTAAAAAGACCGCTATCGCCAACGGTCACACGCCAGGTTGGTCTGGCGGTGCTCGACCAGCGCCAGTCATCACCCGCGACGCTGGCTTTTATCAAACTGGCCGAGCGTCTGAACTACCGCTAAGCGGCACACTTACCGAGGGCCTGTGGAGCAAAGTGATTATCTGACCGCCCACGGCGTGAACTTCTTGCAAGGTTATCTATTCGGCCGGCCAATGCCCGGCGCGGACTTCATTAACGCATTAAGTCACCATTAACTAGCGGCGCTCAGCGACGAGACAAGGAGATCGCGCCCCAATTTGAATCAAAAGACTACTGTTGTTACATGAAGAAAAAGACAGGATTTACTCTTGACCAATTAACTACTACAATTTTTCATGCCTGCGCTAGATTGGCAGGTGAGCCATTATCACCGGGTCGCTTCAAGGCTCTTGGCTTATAGCTTTGTTTGCGGTTGGTATCAGCCAAACACACTATTGGAGTAAAGATATTGTCCAGACTCGCTGAATTTCGTGCAGCTGAAAAGGCCCTTCAAGAGCAGCTCAAGCAGCTGGAAACCCTGAAGAATGATGCCGGGCTCAAGAAAGAAATCGAATTCGAAGAAAAGCTCCAGGGGCTGATGAAAACCTACGGCAAGAGCCTGCGCGACATCATCGCCATTCTCGATCCGAACCCGGCAAAATCCGGTCTGCAACAGGCAACGCCTAAAACCCGCCGCGCTCGCGTGGTCAAGGTTTATCAGAATCCGCACACCGGTGAACTGATTGAAACCAAGGGTGGCAACCACCGCGGCCTGAAAGCCTGGAAGGAACAATACGGTGCAGCTACCGTTGATTCCTGGCTGCGTGGCTAAGTACTCGCGGTGACAAAAAAGCCCTGCCAATGCAGGGCTTTTTCACGGACGCCTTCTAAATGCAACGATTGGCGTCGATCAACTCGCTACTTGCTGAATAACTTTGTGCTTAATCCGTTTGGGTATCTAAAAATTTCAGAATGCGCTGAAATCGGCAGCCATTGAAATCTTTAACTAAAGTTTCAAGCTGTTACGGGCCGCGTCTATTTCATCCTGACTTGCCTTATAAACCTCAGCCTGCCCCGCGTAGGAAAGAACATAGGCCTTATCGGAATCCACGGCGGCAACCAATGTTTGAGAGAGCACATGCCTTCCGTTCTGCGTGATCGTGCAGGTAGTTTCCAGCGCTGATAAACGGCTCAACGTCGTCGAGTGAATCTTGTTGCAGACACTTTGATAACCGCCTTGAAAGAAGTCCTTCTGCACCGACTTGCGCATCTCCAGCAACACGCCTTGCAGATTCACCTGATGACCACTTTCCACCTGAGTCATGGTCAATTCCATCACCATTACCGGCGTGCCGTCCTGATCGTTCTTCACCGCGCGCTGGCGGGAAACGTGGGTGTTGGCGTCATCTTGTGGGACAGCTTCGACCTCCCAGCCGTTGGGCCAGGTCATGATTGGCTCGTCTGCGTGAGCGCTGTTAACACCTGAAAGCACGCAGATCAGGACGACCATCGATTTACAGAAACGAATCATTGCAATGAACACTCACGGATTGAACCGTAAAGTCTGAGCCTCACCCGTCTGTCAGGCAATAGCCGACTGTTTGGGTTTGGCGATGTCCGAGCCCTTGCGTATCATTGTCGCCATTCGTTAGCCCCACTTATTTTCCGGAGGGCCCATGAGCCTGCACGAATTGAACACCTTCCCAGGCGTCACCGCCCAACCTGACACCGCCACCCAGAAGTTCGTCTTCAACCACACCATGCTGCGGGTCAAGGACATCACCAAGTCCCTGGATTTCTACACGCGCATTTTGGGTTTCTCGCTGGTGGAAAAACGCGATTTCCCGGAAGCCGAGTTCAGCCTTTACTTCCTGGCGCTGGTCGATAAAAACCAGATCCCGGCTGACGCCGCTGCTCGCACCGAGTGGATGAAGTCGATCCCCGGCATTCTCGAACTGACCCACAACCACGGCACCGAGAACGACGCGGATTTCGCTTACCACAACGGCAACACCGACCCGCGCGGTTTTGGTCACATCTGCATCTCGGTGCCGGATATCGTCGCTGCGTGCGAGCGCTTCGAAGCGCTGGGCTGCGATTTCCAGAAGCGCCTGAATGACGGCCGTATGAAGAGCCTGGCGTTCATCAAAGACCCGGATGCGTACTGGGTTGAGATCATCCAGCCTGCACCGCTTTAAGCCCGACACAGAAATGATCGTTCCCACGCTCTGCGTGGTAACGCCTCCTGTGACGCTCTGCGTCACGCTTTTGGGACGCAGAGCGTCCCGGGCTGCATTCCCACGCAGAGCGTGGGAACGATCAGTGTGAAGCACAAAAAAACCCCATGATTGCTCATGGGGTTTTTGTGTTTTCAGCGTCGGGTTTTATGCCGGGGCCGAAGTCCGGATCAGGTGATCGAATGCGCTCAGGGAGGCTTTGGCGCCCTCGCCCACCGCAATCACGATCTGCTTGTACGGCACGGTGGTCACGTCACCGGCAGCGAACACGCCCGGCATCGATGTCTCACCGCGAGCATCGACGATGATCTCACCGCGAGGCGACAACTCGATGGTGCCTTTGAGCCAGTCGGTGTTGGGCAGCAAGCCGATCTGCACGAAGATCCCTTCCAGCTCGACGTTACGCAACTCGTCCGACTGACGATCCTTGTAGCGCAGGCCGTTGACCTTCTGACCGTCCCCCAACACTTCAGTGGTTTGCGCACTGGTGATCACGGTGACGTTCGGCAGGCTGTGCAACTTGCGCTGCAAGACCGCATCGGCGCGCAGCTGCACATCGAACTCCAGCAGTGTTACGTGGGACACGATACCCGCCAGGTCGATGGCCGCTTCAACACCGGAGTTACCGCCGCCAATTACCGCCACACGCTTGCCTTTGAACAGCGGACCGTCGCAGTGCGGGCAGTACGCCACGCCTTTGTTGCGGTATTGCTGCTCGCCCGGAACGTTCATTTCACGCCACCGCGCACCGGTCGCCAGGATCACAGTCTTGGCTTTCAGGGTCGCGCCGCTGGCGAAGTGGACTTCGTGCAACTCGCCGTTCTTGCCCGGCACCAACTTGTCGGCGCGTTGCAGGTTCATGATATCGACGTCGTATTGCTTGACGTGCTCTTCCAGCGCCACGGCCAGTTTCGGCCCTTCGGTTTCCTGCACGGAGATGAAGTTCTCGATAGCCATGGTGTCGAGCACCTGCCCACCGAAACGCTCAGCTGCCACGCCGGTGCGAATGCCTTTACGGGCGGCGTAGATTGCAGCCGAAGCACCGGCCGGGCCACCACCGACGACCAGTACGTCGAAGGCTTCTTTGGCGCTGATCTTCTCGGCTTGACGTTCGATACCGCTGGTGTCGATCTTGGCAAGAATTTCTTCCAGGCCCATACGGCCCTGACCGAAGTTCACGCCGTTCAGGTAAACGCTTGGCACGGCCATGATCTGACGGTCATCGACTTCAGCCTGGAACAGCGCACCGTCAATGGCGACGTGGCGGATGTTCGGGTTCAGCACGGCCATCAGGTTCAATGCCTGGACTACGTCCGGGCAGTTTTGGCAGGACAGCGAGAAGTAAGTCTCGAAGCTGAACTCGCCTTTGAGCGAACGGATCTGTTCGATCACTTCAACACTGGCTTTCGAAGGGTGGCCGCCGACTTGCAGCAAGGCCAGCACCAAGGATGTGAATTCGTGGCCCATCGGGATGCCGGCGAAACGCAGGCTGATATCGGCACCCGGGCGGTTGATCGAGAACGATGGTTTACGCGCATCGTCACCGTTGTCGAGCAACGTAATCTGGTTGGAAAGACTGGCAACGTCTTTGAGTAATGCGAGCATTTCCTGGGATTTCGCACCGTCGTCGAGGGAGGCGATGATCTCGATCGGTTGGGTGACCCGTTCCAGGTACGATTTCAACTGGGCTTTAAGATTGGCGTCCAACATACGGGCGATTTCCTTTTTCAAAAGACATAAAAAAAACGCCCGAGCGAATCTCGCCCGGGCGTTTTTATTGGGCGGTTGCAGCTTACTTAGGTGCGGAAACCCGCCCTGATGATGCGATCCACAGACTTAGATCTTGCCGACCAGGTCCAGGGACGGAGCCAGAGTGGCCTCGCCTTCTTTCCACTTGGCTGGGCAAACCTGGCCTGGGTGAGCAGCGACGTACTGAGCAGCCTTGATTTTGCGCAGCAGCTCGGAAGCGTCACGGCCAACGCCGCCATCATTCAGTTCAACGATTTTGATCTGGCCTTCTGGGTTGATCACGAAGGTGCCACGGTCAGCCAGACCTGCTTCTTCGATCAGCACGTCGAAGTTGCGGGAGATGGCGTGGGTCGGGTCGCCTATCATGGTGTACTGGATTTTGCCGATGGCTGGCGAAGTGTTGTGCCAGGCAGCGTGGGCAAAGTGGGTATCGGTGGAAACGCTGTAGATCTCGACGCCCAGCTTCTGGAACGCGTCGTAGTTGTCAGCCAGGTCTTCCAGTTCGGTCGGGCAAACGAAGGTGAAGTCGGCAGGGTAGAAGAACACGACAGACCATTTGCCTTTCAGGTCAGCGTCCGACACTTTTACGAAGTCGCCATTTTTAAAGGCGTCAGCTTTGAACGGTTTAACTTGGCTGTTGATGATAGGCATCGATGACTCTCCGTCAGGGTTGAAAAGTTTGGTTGAGAAGTTGATGGAGTGAATCCTACCCACTCGATTGCCGGATGGCTCATTGGCAAAGCTCATGCTGCTCATTGGTTTTCGCTATTAGCCGAACGTATTAATAGAAGAAAACCTACTTAGCAGCACCAATGGTTTTTTCCGCGAGCGGTGTCATCCCGAGAAACGGGCTGGCTTCAACATAGCGCATGGCGGACTTCATATCCTTCCAGCCCACGTAACTCATCAACGACTTCAAGTCCCACCCGCTCTGATGCGCCCACGTGGCAAAGCCGCGCCGCAAGGAGTGGCTGGTGTAGTGCTCGGCCGGGATGCCGGCACGTTCCAGCGCCTGGCGCAGTAACGGGATTACGCTATTGGCGTGCAGCCCCTCCTCGCTCAGGTGGCCCCAACGGTCGATGCCTCGGAATACCGGCCCGCGAACCAACGCGGCTTCGGTGATCCAGTCGATGTACGCCTGCACCGGGCACAGGCGCTGCAACGCGGGCGTCTGGTAAGTCTTGCCGAGGTTTTCGCGGTCGCTCTTGGTTCGCGGCAAATAGAGCGTGATGCCTGAGCCGGCAGCCGCTTGCACGTGATCGATCTGTAGCCGGCACAACTCATCGCTACGAAAGCCGCGCCAGAAGCCCAACAGAATCAGCGCCCTGTCGCGCCTGGCCCGCAACAGAGCCGGTTGATCGTGTTCAGCTTTCGCGGTTTGCGCTTCTTGATCCAACCAGGCAACCACTTGCTCCAGATGCTGAAGTTGTAACGGCTCGGCCTGTTTTTCATGAGCCGGGTGCAGCGCGCGAATGCCCTTGAAGACCTTGCGCACCACTGGCGCCTTGGTGGGATCAGGAAAACCCTGACTGTTGTGCCATTGCGCCAGTGCTGACAAACGCAACTTCAAGGTATTGATCGACAACACACCCGCGTGAGCCACGAGGTAACGCGCGACGCTGTCACTGGTCGCCGGCAGGAAGCCGCCCCAACTGACTTCGAAATGCTCGATAGCCGCCCGGTAGCTGCGACGGGTGTTGTCGCGGGTGGCGGCTTGCAGGTAACGATCCAGCTCAGTCATCGGCTCAACTCTCTAAAACGTACCGCTTTGGCGGGTGAAAACGTGACGTAGCGCTCATCACACGGGGTAATACCAGTATATCCCGCATGAATACCCATCGTATTTTAACTTTTTCGTTAGCGTGGTACATTGTGTACTTAAGTGGCATGTACCACAGTACGAAATCGTAGGAGAACTCATGGCTCGTGGCGGTGTAAACAAAGCAGTGGTCCAGGCAGCACGCTTGGCAATTTTGGCTCGCGGCGAAAACCCAAGCATTGATGCGGTACGGATCGAGATGGGCAACACGGGCTCGAAAACCACGATTCATCGCTATTTGAAGGAGCTGGATGACGGCAGCGAACGCGTCGAAGTGCCGCCAGAACCTATTGATGATGAGCTGGCGGGACTGGTCTCGCGGCTGGCACAAAGACTCAAGGAGCAGGCTCAGGAACCCATCGATCAGGCCCGCGAGCAGTTCGACAAACAAAAGAAAGAGTTGGATACGCAACTGCATGAAGCCCAGCAGGCCAACACGCAATTGCATCAGCAGTACGAGATTCAATGCCTGGCACTAACTCAAGAGTCCGAAGCACTGCAAGAAACCCGCGCCATGCTGCAGACCGAACAAACCCGCAACGCCGGACTGAACCAGGCGCTGGCCGATTTCGAATTACGCTTGCAAGACAAGGATGAGCAGATCCGCTCCCTTGAAGAGAAACACCTGCACGCTCGCGATGCCCTGGAACACTACCGCAACGCCGTCAAAGAACAGCGCGAGCAGGAGCAACGTCGCCACGAAAGCCAGGTGCAGCAGATTCAGATGGAATTGCGCCAGGCCCAGCAGAGCGCATTGGTGCGCCAGGATGAGATCACACAACTGCACCGTGACAACGAGCGTTTGTTAACGGAGAACCGTGGCACCCTGAGAGAGTTGAGCCTGTTGCAGGATCAACTCAAGCAAACCAACGCTCGACAGGATCAGCTACTGGAACAGGTAAACCGTATCGACAGCGAACGCACCCTCCTCCAGGAACGCTTGCGCGCAGCCCTGCTGGAAAGTCAGTCGCTGAAACAGAGCGTCGACGAACAGTCGCAGATAAACAAAGCGCTGGAAATTGAGTTGCTCAAGACTCAGGCGAGCCTCGATGAGAGCGTGCGCCTGGCGGCCGTCATTGCGACAGCGCCAGACGCATCAGACCCCAAAAAGGACGATTAACCCGCGACCGGCGTGCGCATGGTGACGAACTCTTCGGCGGCAGTTGGGTGCACGCCGATGGTTTCATCGAAATCGCGCTTGGTGGCACCCGCTTTCAAGGCGATCGCCAAGCCCTGCACAATTTCCCCAGCCTCCGGACCGACCATGTGACAGCCCAAAACCTTGTCGGTCTTGGCGTCCACCACCAACTTCATCAAGGTGCGTTCCTGGCATTCGGTCAGGGTCAGTTTCATTGGACGGAAGCGGCTTTCGAAGATCACCACATCGTGACCGGCCTCCCGGGCCTCTTCCTCGGTGAAACCGACCGTGCCGATGTTCGGCAAGCTGAACACTGCGGTCGGGATCATCTTGTAATCCAGCGGGCGATACTGCTCAGGCTGGAACAAACGTCGCGCCACGGCCATGCCTTCCGCCAACGCCACCGGCGTCAGCTGAACCCGCCCGATCACATCGCCAAGCGCCAGGATCGACGGCTCAGCCGTCTGATACTGCTCGTCGACTTCGACGAAACCTTTCTTGTCGAGTTTAACCCCGGTGTTCTCCAGCCCAAGATTGTCGAGCATCGGACGTCGACCGGTGGCGTAGAACACACAATCCGCTTCCAGCTCACGGCCGTCCTTGAGGGTCACCTTCAGGCTGCCATCGGACTGTTTGTCGATACGTTCGATGTCGGCGTTGAATTGCAGGTTCATGCCGCGCTTGGTCAGCTCTTCCTGCAGGTGTTTGCGCACCGCACCGTCGAAGCCGCGCAGGAACAGCTCACCGCGATAAAGCAACGTGGTGTCGGCGCCCAGACCGTGGAAGATCCCGGCGAATTCGACGGCGATGTAACCACCGCCTACCACCAGAACGCGCTTGGGCAATTCTTTGAGGAAAAACGCCTGGTTGGAACTGATCGCGTGCTCGTGCCCCGGAATTTCCGGAATCTGTGGCCATCCACCGGTAGCAATCAGGATGTTTTTGGCGGTGTAGCGCTCGCCATTGATCTCGATCTGGTGCGGATCAACGATTTTGGCGTGGCCTTCATGCAAGGTCACACCACTATTAACCAGCAGATTGCGATAGATGCCGTTCAGGCGATTGATCTCGCGATCCTTGTTGGCGATCAGCGTCGCCCAATCGAATTTCGCTTCACCCGGCGTCCAGCCAAAACCCGAAGACTGTTCGAAGTCTTCGGCGAAGTGTGCGCCGTAGACCAGCAGCTTCTTCGGCACACAGCCGACGTTCACACAAGTGCCGCCCAGATAGCGGCTCTCGGCCACGGCCACTTTCGCGCCAAAACCGGCAGCAAAACGCGCAGCCCGCACACCGCCGGAACCGGCGCCAATTACATAAAGGTCAAAATCGTAGGCCATTTTTTCAATCTCCTCGGCAGTCCACAAGCATACCCGCAGACACACGCTGGGCAAGCGCTGCAAACGATATGGGGACGGAAAATGAAAAAGCCACCCGAAGGTGGCTTTTCAATACAAGTGAGTCAGAGGCTATCAGTAAGCCTTGCCAGTCTTGTAGAAGTTCTCGAAGCAGAAGTTGGTGGCCTCGATGTAGCCTTCAGCACCACCGCAGTCAAAACGCTGACCCTTGAACTTGTAGGCAATCACGCAACCGTTTTTCGCCTGTTTCATCAGGGCGTCGGTGATTTGAATCTCGCCGCCTTTGCCTGGCTCGGTTTGTTTGATCAGCTCGAAAATATCCGGCGTCAGGATGTAACGACCAATGATCGCCAGGTTCGACGGTGCGTCTTCCGGAGCTGGTTTTTCGACCATGTTGCGAACGCGGTACAAATCATCAGCGATCAGCTCGCCGGCGATCACGCCGTACTTGTTGGTTTCCTGCGGATCCACTTCCTGGATCGCAACGATGGTGCAGCGATACTGCTCGTACAGCTTGACCATCTGGGTCAGGACGCCGTCGCCTTCGAGGTTGACGCACAAGTCGTCCGCCAGCACTACCGCGAACGGTTCGTCGCCGATCAGCGGACGGCCAGTCAGAATGGCGTGGCCCAGGCCTTTCATTTCGGTCTGGCGAGTGTAGGAGAACGAGCACTCGTCCAACAGTTTGCGGATACCGACCAGGTATTTTTCCTTGTCGGTACCTTTGATCTGGTTTTCCAGCTCGTAGCTGATGTCGAAGTGGTCTTCCAGAGCGCGTTTGCCGCGACCGGTGACGATGGAGATTTCGGTCAACCCAGCGTCCAGTGCTTCTTCGACGCCGTACTGGATCAGTGGCTTGTTTACCACCGGCAGCATTTCTTTGGGCATGGCTTTAGTCGCTGGCAGGAAGCGAGTACCGTAACCGGCTGCTGGGAACAAGCATTTCTTGATCATATAAGTCCTTGATAGGGCTGTGTGTACGAGTTTCGGCGCAGTCTAATCAGGCGGCGTGCACCTTACAATGCCCCCGCGCTGGCTAACCGATGCCATCATAGAGAAATATTCTCGCGGATAGTTCCCGAGATAGCTCCGCAGCCTTTATAGATAGCACAGACCATCAGATCTGC
The DNA here is from genome assembly GCF_900187425.1 of Pseudomonas sp. Irchel s3h14. Taxonomy (GTDB): domain Bacteria; phylum Pseudomonadota; class Gammaproteobacteria; order Pseudomonadales; family Pseudomonadaceae; genus Aquipseudomonas. Next base: position 325,594 of record NZ_FYDJ01000007.1, on the reverse strand, counting down.
ACGGCCGCGAATCGCACAACCCTACACCATCAGCACCCGTTGAGTGCATTTGGCGCTATCATTGCGCGATTGAACCAGTCAACGAGGCAGATAGATGTCGGAAGCAAAAAGTGTCAACGGGTTCCTGATCAATCAGGCGAAAGACGGCCAGTGGTGGATATTCAACTTCGGCGGCGGCGAGGAGATCGCCGGGCCTTTCCCGACCGAGGCGTTGGCGATTGAAGTGGCATCCGTATTGGAGCTCGAACATCCAGCCCCGAAGCGTCGCGGCAAGGACAAGTCCTGAGAAGCACCCGACTCGACCCAAGCCCTGCTCGCGCAGGGCTTTTTTGTGATTGCCTGCAACAAAGTGGCCATTCGCTATAACCTTTTGATGCCAGCGCTGTCACAGGCTCAGCCCCTTCATCCTGACGACGACAACGACATGAATAAATTTTTGCCACTGATCGCGGCTCTGGCCCTGAGCGGCTGCGCCACTTCGGAAACGACCTACCTGAACAACGGCGAACAAGGCCTGGCGATCGACTGCTCCGGGGAAGCCAATTCCTGGGCGACCTGCTACGAAAAAGCCGATGCCTCTTGCGCCGGCACCGGCTATCGGATCGTCGGTACCGACGGAACACCTTCGACCAAGGAAAGCGACAAGACGCTGGGTGTCGACGTCGGCAACTACAAGAACCGCAGCGTCGTGGTGGTCTGCAAGTAAGGCGCCCTGCCCTACATGTGAATTTCGGCGAACTTGATCCCGAGACCGCGCACCGTCTCGATCAATTCATCGAGGCTACTGAAGGATTCCACTTCATCGTTTTCATCCACCAGAAAATAACTGCGCCCAGCGCTTTTCTTGAAAAACACGATCCATTCTCCCGGATTCGCCGGATTCTGAATCACGTGGGTGGCAGAGATGTGACCCTCTGCATGGCGCTCCCGTACCTGCTCTCGCTTCATGCTCGACTCCAGAAATGACAATGCCGCCAAAGCGCTGCTTTGGCGGCATCGGTGCTGACGGGCGACAGTCTATCAGCCGGAAATGCACGCCGTAGCGGCATTGCGTACATCCATGGGGCGCAACGGCACATTGGAAATGCGCTCATGCAACTTGATGCTGCTGCCAGTGGAGCGGTCTTCGATATCAAATACTGCCGCCGGGCCCGAGGAGAACTTCTGCGGCACGATGACTCGCATTCCGTCCTTGTGCGGTTCGACTTGCAAGGCTCCCCGGCTGCTGGCCAGTTTCTCGGTGAGGCATTGCGCGTACTCATGAGGCTTCTTGCCTGAAATCACGCTCATGGTCGGCAGCGACTCATTGATCTCCGAAACACTCGCACAACCACTCATCGCTATCGCCATAGGCAGGACCAGTACACCCCACTTCATACAACACCTCCGATAAAGACACTCCGACAGTACAAATGCTGTTTTTCTCCGAGGCTTGCTGCGTTTATCGCTCATAGAATTCCGTATAACTGTTTTTAATTGTCAAAGCAGACCTCGACGACCGGATAATAACCCGTTCGGGCTGATAAACTGCGCCAATCGCACATGCTATCGTTTTGATTTTGTAGAAAAAGCCCTTCTGGAGGCGCCTCATGAAATTTATCCACCAGCGCGAGCACCTCAACGAAGACGACATCGTCGTCATTCAATGCTCCCAAACATGCAATATCCGCTTGATGAACGACGCCAATTTCCGCAGCTTCAAGAATGGCGGCCGCCACACTTACCATGGTGGAGCATTCGACACCTTCCCGGCCCGGATTACTGCGCCAAGCACCGGTTTCTGGAATATCACCATCGACACGGTCAACCGCCGGCCGATCAGTGTGACTCGCAAACCGACCCTGACTCACACCATCAAGATCATCCGCCGCTCCAGCACGAAACTGAGCTGAGTGACACCCAAACACCAAGACAAGCAGGTATGACCGTGGCCCAAACGACCAAGTACGTCATCAAATACAAACTCAATGGCGAGCGTCGCTTCGAATTTGCCCAGCTTGAAAACGGCACCGAAGAAGAAGCCAAGGCCGCGCTGGACGCTCTTCATGGTTCGAGCGAAGACGTCATCAGCGAAATAAGCGTCAGCAAAGCGTTGTAACAGGATCCGGAGCGACAACATGGACGTCTGCTCCTGCCTCTGGAATTCAACCGCAAGCGACAGAGTGTTAACGAAGCCCCCGCTCCCTAGACTGGCCACCTCAACCTTTGGTTAAGGAGTCAGAACATGTCTACTTCCTCGATTCGCTTCATCAGCGGCACTTCCAGCCTTGGCGTCTTGCTACTCGCGTTCAGCGCCGGGGGGTTGTGTGCGTTGCTGCTCGGCGATGACCTGGCCACGCTGGAACGCGATCTTTCGCGGCGTTTCCCCGGAAAACAAGCACCGAAGCGCGATGAAGGCTTGATGCCTGCGCTGGAGCAAACCTTGCGCCACCTCGAAGACCCGCGCTCCGCCCTGGATTTACCGCTGGATCTGACGGGCAGCGTGTTTCAACGGCGAGTCTGGAATGCCCTGCGACAAATACCTGTGGGTGGAACCGCCAGCTATCTGGATATCGCCCGACAACTGGGGCAACCCTCGGCTTTTCGGGCGGCGGCCAATGCCTGCGGAGCGAACCCGCTGGCGGTGATCGTGCCGTGCCATCGAGTATTGCGTCAGGATGGCAGCCTCGGCGGCTATCGTTGGGGGTTGGAACGCAAACGGCAACTGCTGGAGCGTGAGGCTCAGCGATGAGCGAGCGTTCTCTCGATGGACTGGACTGGGAAGCGCTGGAACAGCAACTCGATCAAGATGGCTGCGCGATCATCAGGTCGCTTTTAAGCCACGAGACGTGCGATGAAATCAGCGCTCTGTATGCCCGCCCCGAACCATTTCGCTCGCAAGTGATCATGGCTCGTCACGGCTTTGGTCGTGGCGAGTACAAATACTTCAAATACCCGCTGCCAGATGTCGTCGCCCGTTTGCGCAGTGCGCTCTATCCTCGATTGGTGCCCATTGCCAATCGCTGGTACGAGCAGATGGACCTGCCGACCCGTTTCCCTGAAGCGCATGAAGCGTTCCTCGAACGCTGCCATGCCGCCGGTCAGGAACGCCCGACGCCGTTGTTGCTGCAATATGGACCGCAGGACTACAACTGCTTGCATCAGGACCTGTACGGCGAACACGTCTTCCCGCTGCAAGTGGCGATTCTGCTGTCAGAGCCGGACGAAGACTTCACCGGTGGCGAGTTCGTGCTGACGGAACAGCGCCCGCGGATGCAGTCGCGCCCTCAGGTCATCGGCCTGAAGAAAGGTGACGGGCTGATCTTTGCCGTCAACCAACGACCGGTCAAAGGCGTTCGCGGCTATTACCGAGTCACCCTGCGCCACGGCGTGAGTCGCCTGCACAGTGGAAAACGGCATACCCTTGGAATCATCTTTCACGATGCGTTATGACCCCATGAACCCGACCACCTTCGACTTGTTTGCCGATGCGGAGCCCGAGCAGCAACCCAGGCTCGATCGGATCGGCGAACAGTCTTGCGTCCTCAGAGGTTTTGCCCTGCCTTGGCTGGATCAGTTGCTGCCCGCACTGGACGCGGTTCTGGCGGCGGCACCGTTTCGCCAGATGATCACGCCCGGGGGCTTTACCATGTCGGTCGCCTTGAGCAGTTGCGGCGCGCTGGGCTGGACCACCGACCGCAGCGGTTATCGCTATACCCGCCATGATCCGCAGACCGGTCAACCCTGGCCGAAAATGCCCGAGGTGTTTTTCGAACTGGCACAAGCGGCGGCGCGGGAAGCGGGATTTGCGGATTTCATGCCTGATTCCTGCCTGATCAACCGTTATGTTCCCGGGGCCAAGATGTCATTGCACCAGGATAAAGACGAAGTTTCCTACGCAGCGCCCATTGTTTCAGTGTCCTTGGGATTACCGGCGATATTCCTGTTCGGCGGCTTCGAGCGCAGCGATAAAAGCCAACGAGTGCCGCTGTTGCATGGCGACATTGTGGTCTGGGGCGGCGTGGATCGCTTGCGCTATCACGGGGTGTTGCCGATCAAGGATGGCCAACACCCGCGACTGGGCGAGCAACGGATCAACTTCACCTTTCGTACCGCCGGATGAAACCTTCGAATTCGACCGCAAGACCCGGGGTGCAGCGACCCCGTCGGCTGATTAATCTGCATGAAACGGATCAACGGACATGAAGCCATGACAAGCCATTCGACAAAGATCGCCACCGAGAACGATCCTCGCTGGGCCGCCGTCGTCGCGCGTGATCCCAGGGCAGACGGACAGTTTGTGTATGCGGTGAAAACCACCGGCATTTACTGCCGCCCCAGCAGCCTGGCGCGTTTGCCGAAACCGCAGAACGTCGAGTTCTTCGACACCGCCGAGCAGGCCCAGGCGGCGGGTTATCGCCCGAGCAAACGCGCCGCGAAAGATCAAAGCGACGTCGCCGCGCAACATGCTGCGACCGTAGCGGCCGCTTGCCGCCAGATCGAAACCGCGGAGAATCTGCCTGTCCTGAGCGAACTGGCTGTTGCTGCGGGCCTCAGTAGCTTTCACTTCCATCGGGTGTTCAAAGCGGTCACCGGTCTGACACCCAAGGGTTACGCCGCGGCCCATCGTTCACGCAGGGTCCGTGAGCGCCTCGCGGACGGAGACTCGGTGACCGACGCACTGTATGACGCCGGTTTCAACTCCAACAGCCGTTTCTATGAGTCCGCCGATCAACTATTGGGCATGAAACCCGGTGATTACCGCGCCGCCGGTCAGAACAACGACATTCGTTTTGCCGTCGGCCAGTGTTCCCTGGGAGCGATTCTGGTGGCACAGAGTGAGCGTGGTGTTTGCGCGATCCTGCTGGGCGATGACCCGCACCAACTGGTCTGCGATCTGCAGGACAAGTTTCGACGTGCGAATCTGATTGGCGCCGATCAAACGTTCGAGCAACTGATCGCCAAGGTGGTTGGTTTTATTGAAGCGCCGGCCCTGGGCCTGGACTTGCCGCTGGATGTTCGTGGCACCGCTTTTCAAGAACGGGTCTGGCAAGCTCTGCGGGAGATTCCCGCCGGCTGCACCGCCAGCTACGCCGATATCGCTCAGCGAATCGGCGCGCCAAAAGCGATGCGCGCCGTGGCTCAAGCCTGCGGCGCGAACAATCTGGCGGTGGCGATTCCGTGCCACCGTGTGGTGCGCAGCGACGGCAACCTGTCGGGCTATCGCTGGGGTGTGGAGCGCAAGCGTCAGTTGCTTGAGCGCGAAAACCCGTCTGAGTCCTGAATGCCGATATAGACCGACACTGAATCCGGGCTGGTATAGACCTCGAAGTCGGTGGCGAACGTGCGGCAAACCTGCGGGTTGTCCTTAAAGTAGGCCCAGATCAGGCCCCACGCCTGAATGACGCTGTCCGGCATCGCCCCTTTGGCGCTGAACACCAGGTAATCGCCTCCCTCCACCTGAATCTGCGGAAAGTCCTCGGAGGGCGCGGTGACCGCCACCCCCGCGGTCACATCGAAGTGGCCCGAAGCGTCGGACTCGTAGTTGGAGTAGACGCCGTACATGAAGGAATCCGGCTGTTTGTGGGGGATCTTGTCGAAGATGTCCTCAACGAAAAATTGTTCCCACATCGGGCCGATGCGCGCAGTGTCTGGTTGCTGCTCTGCGGCATTACAGGTGCGCACTTGCAGGCCCGAGACGCTAAAGGGCCGCACTTCACGCTGCTTTACATCCATGATCGATAGTCCTTGTCTCTGTCGTTTGTCTGTTTGATTGGCGGTGAGACAGTCAACGATTGACGTCGACCACCACCCGCCCCCGCAATTGACCGGCGAGCAATCGCGGTGCCGCCTCGATCACTTCGCTCAAGCCGATTTCGTGGCTGATCAGCGGCAGCAAGGTGAAGTCTAGATCCTTGGCCAGACGATTCCAGGCCAGTATCCGCTTGGCTTTGGGCTGAGTCACGCTGTTGATCCCGGCCAGAGTCACGCCGCGCAAAATGAACGGGGCGACTGAAGCCGGGAAGTCCATGCCTTGCGCCAGGCCACACGCGGCGACAGTGCCGTTGGCCTTCGTGCTGGCACAGGCGTTGGCCAGGGTGTAACTGCCGACCGAGTCGATGACCGCCGCCCAACGCTCCTTGGCCAAGGGTTTGCCCGGCTCGGACAGCGTGGCGCGGTCGATGATTTCGCTGGCGCCGAGTTGCTTGAGGTAATCGTGTTCGTAGGTGCGACCGGTAGACGCGACCACCCGATAGCCGAGCTTGCTCAGCAGTGCGATGGCGAAACTGCCTACACCGCCATTGGCGCCGGTGACCAATACGTCGCCCTGTTCGGGCGTCACGCCATTATGCTCCAGCGCCAGGATGCTCAGCATCGCCGTGTAACCCGCCGTGCCGATGGCCATCGCTTGCGCCGTGGTGAATGCCTTGGGCAGCGGAATCAACCAGTCGCCATTCAAGCGAGCCTTCTGCGCCAGTCCGCCCCAATGTCCTTCGCCAACACCCCAGCCATTGAGTACGACCTGATCACCGACTTTGTAGTCCGGATGTTCACTGACTTCGACAGTACCCGCCAGATCGATCCCCGGCACCATCGGGAATTTTCGCACCACCGGGCTGCTGCCGGTGATCGCCAGGCCATCCTTGAAGTTCAGCGTGCTGTACGCCACACGCACCGTCACATCGCCCTCGGGCAGTTGATCGTCATTGATCTCTTGCAGTGTGGCCCGGTAACCGCTGTCGTCTTTGTCGATCAAAATGCCTTGGAACATTGCTGCCTCCAGATGGAATCACTCAGTTGTCGTGCAGTTGAAATAACACACAGCAACATTTCACCGTACTCGACTTTAAGCCAAGAGTGACATACGAAACGAAAACTCGGCTGGCCTTATGTCAGTCATAGCTGATACAAAAACGGTCCTACCGTTCCTGCCCTGTTATGACGTCGGAGAACCCTTCAAATGAGCAAATGGCCAGACACCCGCATTCTTGATCTGCTTGGCATTGAGCTGCCGATCATCCAGGCGCCCATGGCCGGCGCGACCGGTTCGGCCATGGTTATCGCAGCCAGCAACGCCGGCGGCCTGGGCTCGATGCCCGCCGCCATGTTGAGCATCGATCAGTTGCGCGAGGAGCTGAAAACGATTCGTCAGCACACTCAGCGCCCGATTAACGTCAACTACTTCTGCCATCAGACTCCCGCCGCCGATGAGCAACGCGCTCAAGACTGGAAGAGTCTGCTGGAACCCTACTACCGGGAACTTGGCGTGGACTTCGACGCGCCGACGCCGGTGTCCAATCGTGCGCCGTTCGATAGCGCGGCCTGCGAAGTGATCGAAGAATTTCGCCCCGAAGTCGTGAGTTTTCACTTCGGCCTGCCGGAAAAGTCCCTGCTGGACCGCGTGAAAGCCACTGGAGCGAAAGTGATTTCCTCGGCCACCACGGTCGAAGAAGCGATCTGGCTCGAACAACAGGGTTGTGACGCGATCATCGCCATGGGGTACGAGGCCGGTGGCCATCGAGGCATGTTTCTCAGTGATGATCTGAGCAGCCAGGTGGGCCTCTTTGCGCTGGTGCCGCAGATCGTTGATGCCGTGAAAGTGCCGGTGATTGCTGCGGGCGGGATCGCCGATGCACGAGGCGTCGCGGCGGCTTTCCTGTTAGGGGCTTCGGCGGTGCAAGTGGGCACGGCGTACTTGTTCACGCCAGAGGCCAAGGTCAGCGCTTCTCATCACAAGGCGTTGCGCACGGCCAAGGAAAGTGAAACTGCCGTCACTAACATTTTCACCGGCCGCCCGGCGCGCGGGATTCTCAATCGGGTGATGCGCGAACTCGGACCGATGAGCGCAAAAGCTCCGGCCTTCCCGCTGGCGGGTGGTGCGCTGATGCCATTGCGGGCCAAGGGAGAAGCGGATTTCAGCAATCTCTGGGCGGGTCAGGCATTCACGCTGGGCGTTGAAATGACCACGGCGGAGTTGACCCGGCGTCTGGCTGAGGAAGGATTGGCGAAATTGCTTCGTCAGTAATGCACATCCATGTAGCAGCTGGCGCAGCCTGCGTTCGGCTGCGCAGCAGTCGTAAATCCAGCTGCCACGGTTAACCTGAAAGACCGCGGTGTCAGGTTTCACGACCGCTTCGCGGCCGAACGCAGGCTGCGCCAGCTGCTACAGGTTCAGCGTGGTCTCAACAACGCGCATTCCGTTTGCAGGCATTTCGCTATATATTCCGCTATATAGCGTTTACCCCCCTCGCTGCACTTGCCTACGACGGAGCCGTTTCATGACCATTCGTGCCTCACGTTTTGCCCCCACCTGCCTGACAACCCTGCTGGCAGTGTTCGCTTTCGGGTCCGCCCAGGCGGACGAAGTCCAGGTCGCCGTCGCCGCCAACTTCACTGCACCGATTCAGGCGATCGCCGCTGATTTCGAAAAAGACACCGGGCATAAACTGGTCACCTCCTTTGGTGCCACCGGCCAGTTCTATACCCAGATCAAGAACGGCGCACCGTTCGAAGTGTTCCTCTCGGCGGACGACACCACCCCGCAAAAACTCGAAACCGAAGGCGACACGGTCAAGGGCTCGCGCTTCACCTACGCCGTCGGCACCCTGGCGCTGTGGTCGGCGAAAGAAGGTTACGTCGATGCCAAGGGCAAAGTGTTGAGCGACAACCAGTATCAGCATCTGTCCATCGCCAACCCGAAAGCGGCCCCTTACGGTCTGGCCGCTACTCAGGTACTGGCCAAGCTGGGCCTGACCGACAAGGTCAAAGCCAAAATCGTTGAAGGCCAGAACATCACCCAGGCCTACCAGTTCGTGTCCACCGGCAACGCCGAACTGGGTTTTGTGGCCTTGTCGCAGATCTACAAAGACGGCAAAGTCACCGGCGGCTCGGCCTGGGTTGTTCCAGCCGACATGCATGACCCGATCAAACAAGACGCGGTGATCCTCAACAAAGGCAAGGACAACCCGGCCGCCAAGGCACTGGTTGACTACCTCAAAGGTCCGAAAGCCGCCGCAATTATCAAATCCTACGGTTACCAACTCTAAATGACGCTATCGAGTGCCGACTTTTCCGCCATCTGGCTGACCCTGAAACTGGCGTCACTGACGACGGTCATCCTGCTGATCATCGGCACTCCGATTGCGTTATGGCTGTCGCGCACCCGCTCGTGGTTGCGCGGCCCGGTCGGGGCAGTCGTCGCCCTGCCCCTGGTGCTGCCGCCGACGGTGATTGGCTTCTATCTGTTGCTGGCGCTCGGTCCTAACGGGTTTATCGGCCACTTCACCCAATCACTGGGGCTCGGCACCCTCACCTTCAGTTTTGCAGGGCTGGTGATTGGCTCGGTGCTCTACTCGATGCCGTTCGTGGTCCAGCCACTGCAAAATGCTTTTTCTGCCATCGGCACTCGCCCATTGGAAGTGGCCGCTACCTTGCGCGCCAATCCCTGGGACACGTTTTTCAGCGTGATCCTGCCGCTGGCCCGCCCCGGTTTCATCACCGCTGCCATTCTCGGTTTCGCCCACACCGTGGGTGAGTTCGGCGTGGTGCTGATGATCGGCGGCAACATTCCCGACAAGACCCGTGTGGTCTCGGTGCAGATCTACGATCACGTCGAAGCCATGGAATACGCCCAGGCCCATTGGCTGGCCGGGGCGATGCTGGTGTTCTCCTTTATTGTGTTGCTGGCGCTCTACTCCAGCCGTAAAACCAAAGCGGGCTGGAGCTGATCGATGATTCATACGCGTCTGAAACTGAGGTACTCGGGGTTCGCCCTGGAAGTGGATCTGCAATTGCCCGGCCGCGGAGTCACTGCGCTTTACGGTCATTCCGGTTCGGGCAAGACCACCTGCCTGCGCTGCATCGCCGGCCTGGAGAAGGCTGAGCAGGGTTTCATCCAGGTCAACGACGAAGTCTGGCAGGACAGCGACAAGAAGATTTTCGTGCCGCCACACAAACGTGCGCTGGGTTACGTCTTCCAGGAAGCCAGCCTGTTTCCCCATCTGTCGGTGCTGGCCAATCTGGAGTTCGGTCTCAAGCGCATTCCTCGCCAACAGCGGCGGGTCGACATGGCACACGCGACTGAACTGCTCGGGATCGGCCATTTGCTGGATCGCCATCCGCAGCACCTTTCCGGCGGTGAGCGGCAGCGGGTCGGCATCGCGCGCGCCTTGCTCACCAGCCCGAAGCTGTTGCTGATGGACGAGCCGCTGGCGGCATTGGATAGCCAGCGCAAAAACGAAATCCTGCCTTACCTGCAACGACTGCATGATGAGCTGGACATCCCGGTGCTGTACGTCAGCCACTCACAGGATGAAGTCGCGCGGCTGGCCGATCACCTCGTTTTGCTCAGCAACGGCAAAGCGTTGGCCAGCGGCGCTATTGGCGAAACGCTAGCCCGTCTCGACCTGCCCCTGGCGCTGGGCGACGACGCTGGCGTGGTAATCGAGGGGCACGTCAGTGCCTATGACGCCGACTATCAGTTGCTGACCCTGCAACTGCCGAATACGACCCTGAACATTCGCGTGGCTCACTCACCGATGACCCCGGGTCAGGCGCTGCGCTGCAAGGTTCAGGCGCGGGATGTCAGCCTGAGCCTGCAAAGCGTCGAGCAAAGCAGCATTCTCAATCGCCTGCCGGTCACCGTGATCAGTGAATTGGGCGCCGACAACGCCGCCCACGTGCTGATTCGCCTGGACGCTGCCGGCACACCGCTGCTGGCGCGGATCACCCGCTACTCCCGGGACCAATTGGGCGTGCACCCCGGCCAGCAACTCTGGGCACAGATCAAGGCGGTAGCGGTGCTGGCGTAAATCCGCTGGCACGACTGCAACGGCGTGCGGTCAATGGCTGTAACGGCCCTGCTCCCTCGCCAAGGACTACCGCCATGCCCGATACCGCGCTGCCCGATGTGCTGCCATCCGACCTGCATTACGTCGAAGACACCCAGCCCGGTATCACCCGCAAGAAACTGCGTGGCAAGTTCTGCTACTTCGATCCCGCGGGTCAACGCATCACCGATCAAGACGAAATCAAACGCATCAATGCCCTAGCTGTGCCCCCGGCCTACACCGATGTGTGGATCTGCGCGGACCCGCGCGGCCATCTGCAAGCGACCGGTCGTGATGCCCGGGGTCGAAAGCAATACCGTTATCACCCACGCTGGCGAGAAGTGCGTGATGCCGACAAGTACTCACGTTTGCGGGACTTTGGGTTGGCGCTGCCAAAACTGCGCAAACAGCTTGAAGCACTGCTGGCGGCTCCCGGCTTCAGTCGCGACAAAGTCATGGCCACGGTCATCACCTTGCTCGACGCGACGCTGATCCGGGTCGGCAACACCCAATACGCTCGAGACAACCGTTCCTACGGCCTGACCACCCTGCGCAACCGTCACGTCGAGGTCAACGGCAACGCGATCCAGTTCCAGTTCCGCGGCAAGAGCGGCGTCGAGCATCAGATCACCGTGAAAGACCGGCGCCTGGCGCGGATTATCAAACGCTGCCTGGAAATCCCCGGGCAAAACCTGTTTCAGTACCTGGATGAAAACGGTGAGCGGCACACCATCAGTTCCTCCGACGTCAACGCCTACCTGCAAACCCTCACCGGTGCCGATTTCACTGCCAAGGATTACCGCACCTGGGCCGGCAGCGCATTGGCGTTGGCGGTGTTGCGGGAACTGCAGTGGGAGCCCGAATCGGACGCAAAACGGCACGTGGTGGAGATGGTCAAAAACGTTGCCAAACAATTGGGTAACACTCCGGCAGTCTGCCGCAAGTGCTACATCCACCCGGCGGTGCTCGATGGTTTTCTTGTCGGTGCGTTGGCTGAGCTGCCCAGGCCACGAGCGCGCAAAGGGCTCAGGGCAGAGGAAGTCGGGCTTGCGGTGTTTTTGGAGAAGATGATCGCAACCGTTGAAGCGACGAACTGACCTGTCTATTTTTTGCACGATCGCAAATGGCTTCTATAGTTGTTGTGAACCTGAATTAGCTGCGGTGACGCCATGGAAGACATTTTCGTTGTGAAGCGTTGCAACAAGATCATCATCTATGGCCGCCGAGCCGGAGATACCAACCATCCACCACCCGATGCCGCCGTCTGGTATCGCATTGCCGATACTCGAACCCGTGGCTTCATCGGTGACGGTTTCGACCATGAAGAAGACGCCCGGCGTGAATGCCGGCAGCTCAATGCCAGGTCGCAAGTGACGGTCCGAGAAGGCTGATGCCACCGGCCTTTCACGGGTCTATACTGAAAAAAGCTGAAGGATTAGCGACCCCATCGGCAGACAGCTCGCTCCCCGCGGGCTTTTTGCTGCCAGTTACAGGTTTCTTGAACGGAGGTGTTTGCCATGTCCGAAAAAGAGTCCATCACCACACTGCTCACCCTGCTCGACTCCCGTCAGGCTCGCCTGGCAGCGGCATGCAAGGAAATCGCCGACTGGGTCGATCATCAAGGCGGGCACCCGACGGCCCTCCGAATCCGTGATCGTCTGAACGACATCGAGAAGGACACGCCACTGATTCGCAATACGCTGTCGTCGCTCAAACCTGTCGACCCGCCCCTGCCGCGGTTCAGATGATTCGATCTGGACATCCTCAAGGACACGGCCTGATTCAGGACGCATAAACGGCGACCTTATCGTCACCGGGTGCGTCCTTGCCTGAGCGCTTCCTGCTACATCCCCAACCCGGCCTGGCGCTGGGCTTTTTTATTACTGTGCAGTCTATTTCACACTGTGTTCACAACTCACGCCCTACAGTGACCGGACTCCTTTGAAGAATCCCCCCTGGCCCGCCCGCATGCGGGCCTTTTTTTTTGCCCATTACGCAGGCAACGAACGTCACCGTACGCTGGAGGTCAAACGATCACACGTCACGAAGGAGGCGTCTGATGGTTACTCACTTCAAAGTCGGCGGGCATCTGGCCTGCGGTCACAAAGGCAGCAAGCTCGTTTCAACCAGCGAACTTACCCGGGTGAAATGCAGAAGCTGCCGCAACACCGACGCGTTCAAGGATGCGCGCAAAGACCAGCGCAACGCTGCACGCCGCGCCGCACGCAAAGCCAAAGTTACGCATACAGCCAATGACTGGCGCGCGGCTTGGGTCGAACGGCTCACTGCTATGGAAGGATTGCAACGATTGCCTCGTGGTTTTACCGGTCAACCTTTCGTTTAACTGACAGCTTCGGCGGCTGAATCGAATTCACTCGATCCGGCCGCTGGCGCCATGATTTCCAGCAATGACATGCGTTTGAAAGCCTCGACCAGACCACGCCCCTCCTCCGGTGTGCAGGTGATGGCCAGCCGCATCGTCGCCTCCCCCAGATGCCAGATCAGAAACGCAGATTCCCGAACCCGCAACGCATCGCTGTCGGGGAACACCCGAAGCATCGCGTCAGCCAATAACCCGCCCGCAATACGACTCTCCTGCAGTTCCAACGCCATGAGCTGTTTGTCCGCCTGCATCCCGGACCAGATATCACGCATCGCAGGTGTAGCAAAAACGATCTCGTAATACTGATCGAGCAGCTCCGAATAGGCTGCTTGCAATCCTTGCGCGTCCTCGACTGCACCCAACGCCTCTTCGATACAGCGGCGGCTTTCGGCGTTATAGCGCTCGGCGAGCATCTGAATCACCGAACTCTTGTCAGGAAAGTATTGATAAAGCGATCCGATCGATATCTCTGACCGCTCGGCAATTTCACTCATTTTTAATTGATCGCTGCCCTTGGTCACGATCAGTTGAGTCGCCACGGCCAGTATTCGCTCCTGACGCTCTCGACTGCGTTGTTGTGTGGGGTTGCGCCGAGTCGGCTCTGAAACAAGCGGCTCGAGCACCTCAGGAATTTTCTTGGGCATGGGTACACTTTCCGTTCAATAAACATGACATAGGCTCACCTTAGCACCGCTCAACAGGAAGCTTCCATACGTCGGTTTCCAGGGTTCTGTCGGTTGACGGCATAAGGTGAGGGTTTATCATCTTTTTTAACGTGAGCACCACTCACATTAACCCGATGGAGATGAACGCGATGAAAACCACTCAAGAGAACATCCTGATTCTCGGCGCGACTGGCAAAACCGGTCGTCGAATTGCCCAACGACTGGAAACTGCCGGCCGGCCTGTCCGCTTGGGGTCCCGGGGAGCGACACCCCGTTTCGACTGGGAAGATCGAACCACCTGGGAAGCTGCGCTGGATGGCATTCACGCGGTCTACCTCTCCTTTCAACCAGACCTCGCTGTCCCTGGCGCGCTGGAAACGGTTCAAGAATTCACCGATCAGGCGGTCAAAAGCGGTGTCAGCAAACTGGTGCTGCTATCGGGGCGCGGCGAGGTCGAAGCAGAACAGGCCGAACGCGTCATCCAGAACAGCGGAGTCGACTGGACAATCCTGCGGGCCAGCTGGTTCTTCCAAAATTTCAGCGAGGCGCACTTCCTGGGACCTATCCTTCAAGGGGAACTGGCCCTCCCCGTCGGTCATATCGTAGAGCCCTTCATCGATGCAGAAGACATCGCCGAGATCGCGGTCGAGGCGCTGACCAAACCAGAACACTCTGGCCAACTCTATGAACTGACGGGCCCACGAGCGCTGACGTTTGCCGAAGCCGTCGATGAAATCGCCCATGCGACAAAACGCGAAATCCGTTTCGCCGCAGTGCCGCCAGAGGCTTATCGTCAGGCGCTGGAACAGGAAAAACTTCCTGCACAACTGATCGACCTGGTGCTGTATCTCTTCACCACCGTGCTTGATGGCCGTAATACACCGGTTGCCGATGGCGTACAGCGTGCGCTGGGTCGGCCGGCGCGGGATTTTTCCGATTATGTTCGGCGCACGGCTGCTACGTGCGTCTGGGCAAATGAGGGATGAAATCGAGTATTGCATTCCATCACGAACCCAATAACGGCACCCGCGAGGCGCCCCTGGCACCCTGCCATTTTTGGCGGCAAACAGATTTCTCGACTAGGGTTCTATCGAATCGAAATGGCGCCGGCTGCGTTGGCGGGCCTTGATCAAGGAGGAGACAGATGACACCTATTCGTATTGCGGAGAAAACCTATCGCACTTGGTCCAGCCCTATCTTGCTTGAACTCAAAGAAAGAGAGCATCAGCTCGATCCGGCAGCCCGCCAGGCTCTTCAAAATGTCTTGGCAGAGAGAAGGCTTGTCGATGACGGCAACCCTTCTGGCGAAGATCGACGCGGCGCTAATCCAGGGGTTAGCGGTCGGGATCAATAACTGCCGTGGGCTGAAAAAAAGCAAGCCAGAAACAAACAAGGGTTTGCATCAGCTTTCGCCCGCAAACCCTTGATTTAAGATGGTGCCGAAGCCGGAATCGAACTATCCTCTTTGTCGCTGAAAATAAAGGAAATTTTCAAGTTCGAAAATTTCTGTACCTCTATGTGTACCCTCATTGGGCTTCCATTGGTACGACTGGAACGCAGTGAGCCAACGAGTAGACGAAAATATCCCGGGTGTTTTTTCGTTCCTCGTGGAATTCAGTCAAACTCCATGGCGCAATATTTGGAGCGGGAAACGAGACTCGCATCTGGCGTCCGACCCATTGAAATCTAAGGGTTTTCGTTTATTCCTGAAGTAGGAATGGACTTGATTCTGGACTTGTTTTCAGGGTGTATCAAGAGCAAAAAGGAGTGAATCCACGCCACGCTATTGGATTCTAGCTATAGCCAATTGACGATTTTGGCGGCTACAAAGCCAGCTTTGCACTCGGCGTCATCGAGATTGACTGCATGGCTCATGCTAGGCACAAGTTCTTCGGCCTGTAATCTAAAAATCCTTAGCCGCTATGTGGCAAGCTCGACGTAGCTAGACTCCCCTCCTCCAGTCGCGCCCGACAACCAACCCCATACGAAGGTCAGAGTGGTACGTCCAGCGTGATCAACGCCTACCGTGCCGCGAGACCAGCCGGCAAGCATCTCGCCATCCGTAGTTAAACACTGATAAAGAAGCTCAATGGTATCGGGGCCTGTCGCGCGCCCGACTTGATTACCCATGCGAATTCGGCCGCCTTGGTAAGTGCCCGAAATGGCATTTTCCTCGACATGGTAGTGAAATACTGTGCCCACACCGGATAGCCCGTGGGCGTTGTCCGCTACCGTAAATCGGCGATTGTTCAAACGCTCGCTGATTTGAGAAAAGGGCGTTTCCATAAATGACGAGTCCTTTAGTCGATATGTTCCATTCCAGCCTGATTATCTTAAGCCATTTTGTCGCGACTGATGAAGGTACTGCTTTGGCTATCTCTGGAGATTCGAACTCACGACGATAAAAAGCAAGATGGGTTCACCGCCCGCTTACTAACAGCTAGTGGAGTTTGCTCGCCAAACGCGGTCTCCCCCATAATTCACCGCCCCACATCTAATGCAATAAACCCGAATCCTATTTCGCCGTAATCACCGACAACTTGGTAATCCCGGCCCGCTCGATCGAGGCCATGGCCCTGGCCACTTCACCATAATTCACTCCGTTGTCCGCCTGCAGTTGCACACGCACGTCGGGATTTTTCACCTTGGCCGCCTGCAGGTTGAACTCGAGCAGATCAGCCTGAATCTCATCTTTGTTGATGAAAACCTTGCCCTTGTCGTCGATGCTGACCACCAGCGGATCTTTCTGGTCCACCGGTGCGACAGATTCGGTCTTCGGCAGGTTGATCGGGATCGCGTTGGTCAGCAGTGGCGCGGTGACGATGAACACCACCAGCAGCACCAACATCACGTCCACCAGAGGCGTGACGTTGATCTCGCTGAGCACTTCATCGCTGTCTTGTGTAGAGAACGCCATATCAGGACGCCTCCTTGACTTTCTGCCCGGCGACGGTTGCTCCGGACTTGCTCAACACCGGATGCAGCAGCACGCGAAACGCGTTTTTCTGCGCGAGGCTATAGAAGTCGTGGGCGAAGTCATCGAGGTCGGCGGCGGTCAGTTTCAGCCGACGCAGGAAGTAGTTGTAGACCAGCACCGCCGGCACTGCGACGGCAATGCCGACGCCGGTCGCTACGAGGGCGGCACCAATCGGCCCGGCCACGGTTTCCAGGCTCGCCGAGCCCGCTGCACTAATACCTTTCAAGGCCGACATGATGCCCCAGACGGTGCCGAACAGGCCGATGAAGGGCGAGGTGCTGCCGATACTGGCGAGGATGGCCAGGCCGCTTTCCAGCGAGCGACGTTCGCGCACGATCTGCTGGCGCAGGGCGCGCTCGAGGCGGTCCTGGAGGTTGATTGCCTGGCTCAGGTCGGCGGCTTGCGCGTCTTCCGGCACCTGGATCGCCGCGTAACCGGCCAGGGCGACGCGAGCGGCGGCGCCCGGTTGGCTATGGGCCAGTTCAGCGGCGGAATCGAGACTCGACGCGGCCCAGAAGTGTTTATGGAATTTGCGGTCCTGGGTCTTCAGGCGGGTGAACTGCACGCCCTTGAGCAGGGCCAGGCCCCAGGTGGCCACGGAAAACAAGATCAACAGCCAGATGACGGCGTGTTCGACGGATTCGAAGGGGGATGCAATCAGGTTCATGGTCAGGCTCTCCAACAAGGCATTAAATCGGTTGTAGCGATGCGCCTTTTGTCAGGTGGCCCGCAGTGTGTTTCGACAGGTTGAGTTACTTGATTTTGAAGTCGATGGGCACGCTGACCCAGCCGTCCTGGGCGACATCGCCCTGCTTGGCCGGGACGAAACTCCAGCGCTTCACAGCAGCCAACGCGGCGTCGTCGAGTTGATCGCGGCCACTGCTTTTCTGGATCTGGATCTCAGCGGGTTTGCCGCTGGCCAGCACATGCACCCGCAACAGCACCGTGCCTTCCCAACCGCGACGCAGCGCCAGCGATGGGTATTCCGGCGCCGGGTTCTTCAGGTAACCGGCGCTGGCCGACGCTGGGGTCACCGGTTTGGGTGCAGGGGGTGTCGGAGGGGCTGGCGCGGCGACCGGTTGTGGTGGCGCCGGTGGTGCCGGTGGCTGCTCCACTGGCTTGGCCGCAGGCTTGGGCACCGGTTTGACCACGGGCTTGGGTTTGGGGACAGGTTTGGGTGGCGGTGGCTTGACCGCCAACTCATCTTCAACCGGTGGCGGTGGTTCGACCACGGGCTGCGCAATCGGCTCGGGCGGTGGCGGCTCCACCACCGGGGGTGCCGGCTGCGAGAACTCGATGGTCATCGGCGGGATCTCCGGCGGCACCACCGGCAATGCCGGCGGCGGTGTCTGGTTGACCCAGACGATCACCGCCCCATGCAGCACCAGCGCGAACACCCCGAGCAGGACACCTTCGCGGCGACTCAGCACCCGCTTGGGTGTGCTGTGCAGCCGCGACTGCGCCAGGGGTTCCCGGAAGACCCGGCCAAGGTCGAGCAGTTCGCCACCGGGTGCCGGGTGCCGAAACACCTCGAAGGCACGGGTGGCGCTCTGGACATTGCCCATTGATTGACTCCTGTAGATCTTCAAAATTGATATCGAGGCCTGGGTGCCTGGGGACTCGCCCCTGCGCGAACCTGACGCCTTGATCCCTACACGTGATCCACGTCCGGCTTCGCAGCCGACGGGGTGATTTCACCGATTTTCTCAAGCCGGGCGCGCACGATGTTCCGGCTGATGCCGAGCAACCTGCCGGTCTGCAATTGGTTGCCATGGCAAAAGCGGTAGGCCGTGCGAAACACGGTCTCCTCGATATGCTCATAGAGGTTGGCCTGGTTGCTTTCGAACAGCGCGGTCAGTACCGTTTCGAGATCGATCGGTCCGGGAAGACCGTGGCCGGCTTGGACAGCGGTCTCGTTACGGATGCCCGAACTGCGCATATCCACCAGGTGCAGATCATTGGGTTGCACCAACTGATGACGGCACACCAGCAAGGCGTGATGGATGGCGTTTTCCAACTCGCGGATGTTGCCCGGCCAGCTATGGCCCAACAGCTTGCGTTCAGCCTCGGCACTCAGCGTCGCGCGGTTGTAGCCCAGGCGCTGGCAATGCTCTTCCATGAAAAACTCCGCCAGCGGCAGGATGTCCCCGGGACGCTCTCGCAGCGCCGGCAACCGGATGGTCGCCACGTGCAGGCGATAGAACAGGTCTTCGCGAAAATGCCCGGCGACCACGGCGTCCGCCAGGTTGACGTTGGTCGCCGCCACCAGCCGCACATCGATCGGGATCGGCGTCCGCGAGCCCAGGCGCACCACTTCGCGCTCCTGCAGCACTCGCAACAGCTTGACCTGCATGTTCAACGGCAAGTCACCGATTTCATCGAGGAACAACGTGCCGCCTTCAGCCGCTTCGAACCAGCCGGCCTTGCTGGTGGTGGCACCGGTGAAGGCGCCTTTCTCATGGCCGAACAGTTCGCTTTCCACCAGGGTTTCGGCAAAGGCGCCGCAGTTGACCGCCACGAAAGGCGCATCACCGCGGCGACTCAAACGATGGATGTGCCGCGCCACCAATTCCTTGCCGGTGCCGGTCTCACCGAAGATCAATGCATTGGCCTCACTCGGCGCCAGACGCTCGATGCGTGTCAGCAATTCCTGGGAGCGCGGGTCCTCGAAGACCAGCACCGTGGCACGCACTGACTTGGTCAGTTGACGGGCATGTGGATGAGTGATGAGAGACATGAGCGGCTTATCCGGACCGAGAGAATGAACTCATAGTGACGTATATTTTTATATACAAATAATCATATAAATTCATTTATATATTCCTTAAGCGAATATCAATTTTTGACCATGTTTTGGCTGAAACCCCCACCTGCTCTGGCCCGGAGCGCTCCAGATGGACTGTTGCTCCAGCAACAGTCCATCCGCACAAATGGTTGCTGGAGCAGCAGTGAGCACCCTGCCAAAAAGCTGCTTTTTCAGAAATTGATCGTGGTTTGCAGGCCAAATGTCCGAGGCGCCACATAGGAGGTCGGATAGACCCCGCGCTGGTTGACGATTTGCGACAGCACCTTGTTGGATTGGTCGGTCAGGTTGTTGACGAAGCCCGTGACCTGCCATTTTTTGCTGGCGGCCTGATAGGTCACGCGGGCGTTGCCGGTCCAGTAATCCGGGGTTTCCTGAACCGGATCTTCCTGCACCGTGGCGTTGTGATAGATGTGGCTGCGATAGGCCCAGTCAGTACCCAGGATGACTTGCCCGCCGATGGCAACCGGTATCCGGTAGTCGGTATCCAATCGGAAAGAGGTCTCTGGTGTCCGGTAGAACTTGTTGCCGCTGGCATCCAGGCTCACGCCGCCGATGGTGTATTCGAAGTTGGTGTACTCGGCACGCAGCAACCCAAGACTGGTGGTGACCCGCCAGAACTCGGTGGGCAACGCTTCGATCTCGAACTCGACACCCTTGACCTGGCCGTCGGAGCTGCCGGCGGTGCTGGTAATGGTGGTACCCGGCACCTGTTGCTGGATGTTGAGTTGCAGATTCTTGATGTCGTAGTAGAACAGCGACACGTTGGCATTCAGGCGCCCGCCGAGCCAACTGGTTTTCAACCCCAGTTCGTAATCGGTGAGGGTTTCCGGATCGGTTTCAATGATGCCCCGATTGACGATCGCCTGGTTGAAACCGCCGGAACGGAAACCGGTGGCGATCCGCGCATAGCCGAGAATGTCATCGGTGAAACGATACTCCGGGGTGATGTCCCAGGTGGTCTGGCTCCAGTCGGCATCCTTGCTCAATGACAGCGGTGCGACCAGCCCGGTCCCCCTGACCGAATCCGGCGTCCCCCCGGGCTGGGTGACGATCACCAGGTTCTGGTTTGCAGGGGTGTCCTGGACCGTCAGGGTGGTTTCGGTAATGTCCTTGGATTCCCAGGTCTGGCGCAGGCCCAAGGTCAGCGCCGCACGGTCGGTGAAACGGAACTTGGTGTTGCCGAACAGGGCGAAACTCTTGGCGTCCTGGTCCCAGGAACTGCTGCTGTATTGCTCCTGGGTATTGCCGCTCTTGAAGCGGATCGAACGGGTGTCACTGTCGGCCTGCAAGTCGTAGTAGTAGGCACCGAGCATCCAGGTCAGACGCTGATCCGCCGGAGAGCTCAAACGCAGCTCCTGGGTGAACTGCCGGGACGAGGTATCGCCCAGGGTGCTGGTCTGGTCGAGCAAGGTTCCCGGTGGCACGCCAGCACGCACGTCGGTGTCGCCATCACCGTGGCTGAATGCGGTGATCGACGTCAGGGTGTTTTCCTCCAGGTACCAGTTCAACTTGAGGCTGAGGCCGACCTGGGTGTTCTCGCCGGTACTTTTACCGCCCCAGAAATCGCTGCGGTTGTCCGGATCGTCGCCATAGGGCGGAATGTACGAACCCCCGCCCTGCCGGATGGCTCCACCGGGGTTGGGCGTGGTGACGTTGTTGACGCTGGTGGCGCCGACCAGAAAGTTCGGCGGGTTGCCAGTGTGCAGTTCCCGCACGTTGAGGCTCAGCAGCGCATCGAGGTTGTCGCCGAAGTTGCCCAGCAGCTGGAAGCGACCGTTGAAGTCTTCCAGTTGGGGGCCGGTTTCATCGGTGACGATGTTGTCCGCCCAGCCATCGCCTTTCTCGTAATAAATGGCCGCGCGGCCAGCCAGTTTGTCGTCGACCAAGGCGCCGCCACTGGCGGCTTCGAGGGTTCGTTTGCCGTAACTGCCGATGCCCAGCTTGGTGTAGCCGCTGTTTTCGAAGGTCGGTTTTTTCGAGATGAAATGGATCGCGCCGCCGGTGTTGTTCTTGCCCCACAAGGTGCCTTGCGGACCGCGCAGGACCTCGACCCGTTCCAGGTCGAACAGCGGAAAGTTCTGATCGCCCTGCAGGCCAATCACCACCTCGTCGACGTAAATCGACAGTGGCCCTTCCTGGTTGGCGTTGGGATCGTTGGTGCCGATCCCGCGCAGGAACCAGCGGGGTTTGCCGGTGCGGCCGCCGGTGTTGCTGCTGGACTGGGCCGACAGGTTGGGCGCGAGGCGCTCGATGTCGGTCGAGGTGGTGATGTCCTTGTCGCGGATGGACTCACCGGAAATCGCGGTGATCGGGATCGGCACGTCCTTGAGTTTTTCCGAGCGCTTCTGCGCGGTGACCACCACCGTATCCAGTTGATCGTCCTGTTCGCCGACCTGCGGGTTCTGCTCGGTGCCGGCCTTCGCGGCGGGTTGTGCGGCGAAGGCCGAACCTGCCAGCAGACTGGCCGTCAAGCCACCGATGCATGCATGGGAGACGGCCTGAGCCAGAGTTTTCTTGAAATAACGCGAAGTATCCGGCACGAGCAAAGCCGCGTGGGCTTTGCCTCTTTGTATATTCAGGCGCGACATTAAGTATTTCCTTTGCAGGCACAGGCAGTTGAGGGGCTGACAACTAAAATCAAGCTTGAAATAGCAGAAACTGTGCCATCTGCTATTAGCTACCTGAAACCCACGCAGCGCCTGAAAGAAACAAGTTAACGCCTCAACAAGTTCGTTGCACTTATGTTGCAAGCCAGACAACCCACTGCTGTTTGACTGCTGATTCTCCAGCACCTTTCGGTCTGGAGTTTTCCTTCCATATAAACAGTTAAATTCTGAAGCCGATGAACTGCGACATTTAAAGATAAGCTAATAACCAAACCACAAGGTCGCCACAACCCCGTATCTGCTGGATTTTACGCCTTCTGCTTGTTCGTTGCCTGCCTGGCAGCAATCGCTTCGGGAAAGTGCTGCCTATGCAGCAGCGTCTGGAAACGCCTGGCAATTACCCGCTACTTACTTATTCATCCACGCAAAAAAAATCCCGCCATTCCACCTTCTAAAAAAACCCACAAGGCCTTATTTCACGGGCCTCTCGCCGACTTCCAACAACAACAAAAACAATACTCACAACCATCAAACAACCCACCTTTAAAAGTTTGGCATGGAGTGTGCTCTATTGATTAACGTCAATCTTCACCACCCCACTCGAGGACGTTCCATGAGCACTTCCACTAACCCTGTAAAGTTGTTCTATACCCGGTGCGGTGCTGCCACTGCCTCGGCGCTGGCGATCCGCAAAAACTGGCTGCAGGAAGAGTTCGCCGCTCCGGGAACCGAGCTGCACTCCCTGCGCGATTCGGACAGCCTGGCCGTGCGCAATGCCCACTACCATCACCAGCAGAGCGGCCTGTTTCGCGAAGGCGGCAACATCCCGCCGATCTGGGCCAAAGGCAGTGGCCAGGACACCGTCGTCGTCGGTATCACCTGGCTCGATGAATACCAGGGCATCCTCACCCGCGCCGACAGTGGCATCCGAGAAATCGCCGACCTCAAGGGTAAGCGCCTTGGTGTGCCACTGCACAGCAACGCCGTGATCGATTTCCAGCGCGGTGCCGCCCAGCACGGTTTTGCCACGGCGCTGACTCTGGCCGGCCTGAGCCCTGAAGACGCCACCTTCGTCGACCTCGAAGCCCCCAGCTACGACAGCGAAGACGGCCCGCGAAAAATTCGCGACGAGCGTCCGGACGTGGCGATCGAGGCCCTGGAAAACGGCACTGTGGACGCGATCTTCCTGCGCTTTGCCCGCGGTTATCGCCTGTCCCGGGACCCGCGTTTCCATCAAGTGATCAACATCAATGAATTGCAGGATCCGCTGCTGCGGGTCAACAACGGCACGCCACGCCCGATCACCGTCGACCGACTGTTCCTCGAGCAACACCCGGAACTGGTGGTGCGTTACCTCGCCGTACTGCTGCGGACCGCCGAATGGGCCACCGCCCATCACGAAGAAGTGGTGCAACTGCTGATCCCGGAAGACCGCAACGCCACGGCGGCCGAAGTCATCGGCTCCCACGGCCCGGACGTGCACCGGTCGTTCACCCCCAAATTGACCCCCGAGTACATCGAAGGGCTGACCGTGCAGAAAAATTTCCTGCGCGACTGGGGCTACCTCAAAGCCGATTTCGAGGTCAGCGACTGGATCGTCAGCGGCCCGTTGGAGCAGGCACAGAAACTCGTCGAGCAGGAAAGAACCGACGCGGCCGCCTGAAAACCTTAACCACGCATCAGCCTATTCTGGAGATCCACTATGTCCGCTTTCGAAACCACCACTGGCATCGACCTGGTCGCCTACATCGATCAAGCCCGGGCCGATGCCGTCCACGCCTTTGAAACCCTGCGCGAGAACGGCACCCTGTCCGCCAGCCTGACCTTCCACATCTCCCACCGTATTCCCGGTACCGACCAGTTGCTGGGGATCCGTTTCCCCGGTGGCCTGGCGCGCGACCAGGCACCGAAAGTCAGCGTCTCGGCCTTCTCGGAAAACCCCGGTTCACTGATCAACGAACCGCGCCTGGAAGCCGACACCGTGATCCATGTGCACACCGCGTGGCTGTCCGCCTGGTCGCTGGCCCACAAGCCGTTCCCGATCCTTTATGTGGCCGCCGCACGACACCTGCTGGCACGGGAAATCCCCAACCATCTGGAGCGCACCCGCAGCCCGCTGGAAGTCATCCGCGAGCGTCTCGACAAGCACCCGGAACTGGCACCACCGCCGGCCCTGCTGGAATCCAATGGCGGCGCCAACTTCTGGGGCACGGGAATCCTGAAAACCGCCGAGACCATCCTCTTCGTCGAAGAGGCCGCGCGCTTCCAGGCGATTGCCGAGCAGCTCGGCGGCGCCCAGGTATACACCCCGGGCGCACTGGAACTGCAATGGAAACGCACCGGCCTGCTAGAGAAATCCAAAGCCTTCACCGGCTGAATCGGCGGATCCGGGGCGCCGTGCGCCCCTGACCGGCGAGAGGCTGTAGAGCCTGGGTACGCGCTGCGTACCCAAACCATGGGGTGTGCCTGGCACACCTTCGGGCCCCGTATTCAGAGAGACGCACCCGTGAGCCACGACAACAGCAAAAAACGCCAACTGGCCCTGAACGTATTCCTCCACCGTTTCGGCCATCATCCCGAGGCCTGGCGCCACCCCAGTTCACAGGGCAACGGTCGCCCGGACCTGACCTGGTGGATCAACGCCGCCAAGCTGGCCGAAGCCGCGAAGTTCGACACCTTTTTCGTCGCCGACTTCATCGGCCGTTCCGGTGACATCACCCCGCAGACTGGACGCAGCGGGCAAAACTATCAGTTCGAACCCTTTACCCTGTTATCCGCCATCGCCGCCGTGACCGAGCACATCGGCCTGGTGGCGACCGTCAATACGAACTACGACTCGCCCTACCATGTGGCGCGCAAGTTCACCTCCCTGGACCACCTGAGCGGCGGTCGCGCAGGCTGGAACGTGGTCTCGTCGTTTTCCGAGCACACCGCGAAGAATTTCGGCATCGACGAGCCGCGCTCCCACGAAGAACGATACGAGCGCGCCGCCGAATTCATCGCCGTCACCAAGGCCCTGTGGGACACCTGGGATGACGACGCTTTCGACAATCCGGATCGCCAGGCCGGGGTGTTCTACGAAACCCGTTCGGCACATCCGGTCAACCACAAGGGCAAGTACTTCGACGCCGAAGGACTGCTGGATTTCCCCCGCCCGCTCCAGGGTTACCCGGTCATCGTGCAGGCTGGCAACTCGGAAACCGGGCTCGAATTCGCCGCTCGCGAAGCGGAGATGACCTACGCCTCGGCCCAGTCGCTGGACGTGGCCAAAGCCTATTACGCCAACCTGAAAGGCCGCATGGCGAAATACGGACGCGACGAAGACCAGCTGAAAATCACCCCGGGCCTATCGGTGGTGGTCGCCGAGTCCGATCAGGAAGCCCAGGACCGTTTCAACGAACTGCAGCAGCTGGTGGACGTGAGCAACATCAGCTTTGGCGGCTTCGATCTGTCCGGCTACCCGGTGGACGGTCCCCTGCCCGACCTGCCCTACCAGGCAGAAGCCAACGGCAAGGGGCGCTTCCAGCAACAGCTGGACCTGGCCCGCCGGGAGAGCCTGTCGATCCGTGAGCTGGTCCTGCGTTTCCGCGTCTCGCGCGGCCATCTCCAGGCCATCGGTTCGGTCAAGACCGTGGCCGACATCATCGAACAGTGGTTCGTCGAACGCGGCGCTGACGGCTTCAACGTGGTGCCGCCCTACTTGCCCCAGGGCTTCGAGGACTTCACCCGGCTGGTCGTCCCGGAACTGCAGCGACGCGGGATCTTCCGTACCGAATACGAAGGCAAGACCTTCCGCGAAAACCTCGGCCTGAAACGCCCGGGCAATCCTCGCGATACCCGCAGCGCTTGAGCTAGTCATGGAAGCCGTACCGACTTCTGCCGCCGGCTGCGGCGCAAGTCGTTTTTCTCACCGACGCTGGAACCGACGCCATGCTGTATTACCTGTTGACTCGCCTGCTGGCGATGATCCCCACGCTGTTCGGGGTCCTGACCCTGACGTTCCTGGTCACGCAATTCGTCCCGGGCGGTCCGGTCGAGCAAGTGCTGAGCAACCTCGACCAGCAGAGCGCCCGCTCCGGTGCCGAGGGTGGCGTGGCCAGCAGCGGCTGGAGCTACAGCGGGCGCCAGGGCATCGACGAACAACAGGTGGTGCACCTGACGCGCCAGTACGGTTTCGATCAACCGGTCGGCGAGCGCTACGTGATGATGCTGAAGAACTTCCTGCAGTTCGACCTGGGGCAAAGTTACTTTCGCAACGAGAGCGTCTGGGAGCTGATCAAGTCCAAGCTCGGGGTCTCGGTGTCTTTGGGGATCTGGACCTTTGTCCTGACCTACCTGATCTCGGTGCCGCTGGGCGTGGCCAAGGCGGTGCGCGCCGGCAGCCGCTTCGACCTGATCAGCAGCCTGCTGATTCTCGCCGGCTATTCGATCCCCGGTTTCGTCCTCGGCGTGCTGTTGATCGTGCTGTTCGGCGGCGGTTCGTTCTGGGACGTGTTCCCCCTGCGCGGCCTGACTTCGGACAACTGGGACGAACTGAGCAGCTTCGGCAAATTCACCGACTACCTGTGGCACATCACCTTGCCGGTCGCGGCCTCGGTGATCAGCACCTTCGCCCTGAAAACCCTGCTGACGAAAAACACCTTTCTCGAGGAAATCAGTCGGCAGTACGTGCTCACCGCCCGGGCCAAAGGTCTCTCGGAACGCCGGGTGTTGTGGAAGCACGTTTTTCGCAATGCCTTGCTGCCGCTGGTGACCGGTTTTCCCGGCGCCTTCATCGCGGCCTTTTTCACCGGCAGCCTGTTGATCGAAACCCTGTTCTCCCTCGACGGGCTGGGCTTGCTGTCCTACGAGTCGATCAACAGCCGTGATTACCCAGTGGTCCTGGGCAGCCTCTACCTGCTCACGCTGATCGGCCTGCTGACCAAGCTGGTGGGCGACATCGCCTATGTGCTGGTGGACCCACGGATCAAATTCGACGCCCAGGTGGCCTGATGACTTCGCAAACTGTTGCACCACCCTCGATCTGGCGCCGCTTCTGGCAGCGCCCACCCTACCTTCGGGCCCCGGTCGCGGATACCGACCTGGCCCCCGCCCTCACACCTGGCCGGCGCGTATGGTTGCGTTTCAAGCAGCACCGCTTGGGTTACTGGAGCCTGATCATTTTCACCTCGTTGTACCTGTTGAGCCTGGGGGGCGAGCTGATCAGC
Organism: Pseudomonas sp. Irchel s3h14; assembly: GCF_900187425.1. Lineage (GTDB taxonomy): Bacteria > Pseudomonadota > Gammaproteobacteria > Pseudomonadales > Pseudomonadaceae > Aquipseudomonas. The sequence continues at coordinate 298,142 of NZ_FYDJ01000007.1, read as the reverse complement.
AACGACAAGCCGCTGCTGATCTATTTCCAGCAGCACTGGTATTTCCCGTTGTTCGAGGACTACCCGGAAGCGGTCTTCGGCGGCCAGTTGCCGATTCACGCCGACTACAACGACCCGTTTATCCGCGAGCAACTGGCACAGCCGGGGAACTTCGCGCTGTACCCGCTCAACCCCTATTACTACGACACCCTCAACTACTTCTCCAACGCCGTGCATTACCCCGGCCCACCCACCGCAGAAAATCTGCTGGGCACCGATATCGCCGGCTACGACATCATTGCCCGGCTGCTCTATGGCTTCCGGGTCTCGGTAACCTTCGGCCTGGCGCTGACCTTCATCGGCACGGTGCTCGGGGTGTTGATCGGCGCCGTGCAGGGTTACTTCGCCGGCAAGATCGACCTGTTCACCCAGCGCCTGATCGAGGTCTGGGGATCCCTGCCGGAGCTGTACCTGCTGATCATCTTCGCCTCGATCTTCGAGCCGAGCCTGATTCTGCTATGTGTACTGCTGTCGCTGTTCGGCTGGATTTATCTGTCGGATTTCGTGCGTGCCGAGTTCCTGCGCAATCGTCAGCTGGAATACGTCAAGGCCGCGCGGGCCATGGGCCTGTCCCATGCCCAGATCATCTGGCGGCACATCCTGCCCAACAGCCTGACGCCGGTGATCACCTTCCTGCCGTTTCGCATGAGCGCGGCGATCATGGCCCTGGCCAGCCTGGACTTTCTCGGCCTGGGCGTCGAGGCACCGGCGCCGAGCCTTGGCCAGTTGCTGCTGCAGGGCAAGGAGAACCTCGATGCCTGGTGGATCGCCGTGTCGGCCTTCGGCGTGCTGATGCTGACCCTGTTGCTCCTGACCTTCATGGGTGAAGCCCTGCGCAACGCCCTTGATACCCGCATCGCCGACAAACCGCTGGCGGAGAACCTCTGATGAGCACGCCCTTGCTGAGCCTGGAACACCTGACGATCAGCCTCGGCAACCGCCGGGTGGTCGATGACCTCAACCTGCAGATCCAGCCCGGCGAACGCCTGGCGCTGGTCGGCGAATCCGGCTCGGGGAAAACCGTGACGGCGCTGTCGATCCTGCGCCTGCTCGCCCAGGCGCGGATTCAAGGCAGCATTCGCCTGGAAGGCCAGGAGTTGCTGGAAAAATCCGAGGCGCAGATCCGGCAGATTCGCGGGCGCGACGTGGCGATGATTTTCCAGGAGCCGATGTCGGCGCTGAACCCCCTGTTCAGCATCGGTGAACAGATCATCGAGACCCTGCAACTGCACGAAGGCCTGACCCCGCGCGAGGCCCGGGAAAGAACAATCGCCCTGCTCGCCCGCACCGGCATTCGCGAGCCGGAACGGCGGGTCGACAGCTATCCGCATCAGTTGTCCGGTGGCCAGTTGCAGCGGGCGGTGATCGCCATGGCGCTGGCCTGCCGGCCGAAACTGCTGATCGCCGACGAGCCGACCACCGCGCTGGACATGACCGTGCGTGCGCGCATCGTGCAGTTGCTGCTGGATCTGCAGGACGAAGAACTCGCTCGGGGCGATGGCCAGGGCATGGCGATTTTGCTGATCACCCACGACCTCAACCTGGTGCGGTGCTTTGCCCAGCGCGTGGCCGTGATGGAACACGGCAAGCTGGTGGAGAGCAACGAAACCGCTGCACTGTTCGCCAACCCGCAACATCCCTACACCATCAAGCTGCTCAACAGCCGTCCGCAACGGCAGATCGAACCGATCGCCAACGACGCCGCGACCTTGCTGCAGACGTCGGGGCTGCGCGTGGAGTATCCGAAGAAGCGTCCGGGTTGGCGCGGCTGGTTCGGCCATGAGCGCTACATCGCTCTGGAAGGTGCCGAAGTCTCGTTGAAGGCCGGTGAAACCATTGGCGTGGTCGGTGAATCCGGTTCGGGAAAATCGACTCTTGCCCAGGCCATTCTCAGCCTGATCCCGGTGCAGGATGGCGAGCTGGAATTCGACGGCATCCCCATCAGCCAGCGTACCCGACAACAGAAGCGTGCCTTGCGCGCCCGGTTGCAGGTGGTGTTCCAGGACCCGTACGGCTCGCTTTCGCCGCGGCAGACGGTGGCGCAGATCGTCGGCGAAGGACTGGCCCTGCACTTCCCCGAACTGAATGCCGCGCAACGCTTGCAGCGCATCGTCGAAGTGCTGGGCGAAGTCGGCCTGCCCAGCAGCGCCCTGACCCGTTACCCCCACGAGTTTTCCGGCGGTCAGCGCCAGCGCATCGCCATTGCCCGGGCGTTGGTGCTCAAGCCGCGGGTGGTGGTGCTGGACGAGCCGACTTCGGCCCTCGACGTCTCGATCCAGAACCAGGTGCTGCAACTTCTGGTCAGCCTGCAGAAAAAACACGCCCTGAGTTATGTGCTGATCAGCCATGACCTGGCGGTGGTCAATGCCCTGGCGCACCGCCTGTATGTGATGAAGGACGGGGTGATCGTCGAGTCCGGGGACACCGCCAGCCTGATCGCCAATCCCCGGCACCCCTATACCCAACGTCTGGTTCAGGCCTCGTTGTAATCCGGTTCATGGAAGCAGTGCTTATGAAAGTGTTCAGACTCCCGTTGTTGCAGCCCCTGAATCGCCTGGCCCAGGGCATGACGTTCGCCGCTGTGCTGCTGGGCACCGCGTCACCGGCATGGGCGGCCCATGCGGTCGCGCAATTCGGCACGCCGAAATACCCAGCGGATTTCCAGTACTTCGATTATGTGAATCCCCAGGCGCCTAAGGGCGGCAGCCTGTCCATGTCGCTGGTCGCCACCAACAGCAGCTTCGACAAATACAACCCCTACAGCCTGCGCGGCACGCCACCGCCGGGTTTGCTGGAACTGGTGTTCGAGACCCTGACCATCAATGGCCTCGACGAACTGAATACCCAATACGGCTTGCTCGCCGACGATATCCAGGTGGCCCCGGACTTCGGCGCGGTGGAATTTCACCTCAACCCCAAGGCGCGTTTCTCCAATGGCGATCCGGTGACTGCCGCGGACGTGCTGTATTCGTTTCAGACGCTCACTGGCGGCAAGGCCAGCCCGCGCTTCAAAGCCTACTTCGGCGAAATCGAGCGTGTGGTGGTCCTCGACCCACTGCGGGTGCGCTTCGAGTTCAAGCGCAAGGGCCGTGACCTGTCGTTCATCGCCGGCAGCCTGCCGGTGTTCTCGCCGAAGTGGGGGTTGCAGGCCGACGGCCAGATCGTGGCGTTCGACGAACGGCGCTTCGAACAGCCAATCGCCAGCGGCCCCTACCGGATCGACAAGGCCATCAGCGGACGCAGCATCGTCTATCGACGCAATCCCGACTATTGGGCCAGCGACCTGCCGGTCCGTCGCGGTTCGTTCAACTTCGACAGCATCGACTACAAACTCTACAAGGACCGCGACACCCAGGTCGCCGCCCTGCGTGCCGGCGATTATGACTTCATCAGCGAAACCCAGATGCGTTACTGGTGCTGCCAGTACATCGGAAAGCGTTTCGATAAAGGCGAGTTGCTCAAGCGCGAGTTCCCCCACCGCAACCCGCCGGCCATGAACGGCTGGGTAGTCAACCTGCGCAAGGAGCGCTTCCAGGACCCGCGAGTGCGCGAGGCGCTGAACTATGCCCTGGACTTCGAATGGATCAACCAGAAGATTTTCGATAACGAATTCAAGCGGGTCGACAGCTTTTTCGCCAACAGCCCGTTGGCCGCCACGGGTTTGCCCAGTGCCGACGAGCTGAAGCTGCTGGAGCCTTACCGTGGGCAGATACCGCCGGCGGTGTTCGGTCCGATGCTGGTCCAGCCGTCGACCCGGGCGCCGGCCAGCGTCCGGCAGAACCTGACCAAGGCCCTGGACCTGTTCGCCGCCGCCGGTTGGCATAACCGCGACGGCGTGTTGCGCAACGCCAAGGGCGAGCCGTTCATTCTCGAAGTGGCCGGCACTCGCGCGCAAAGCCCCTTTACCGATCCGATCTACCTCAACCTGAGCAAGATCGGCGTGGTGGTGAAGAAGCGCCTGACCGACGCCGCCACCAGCCGCAAACAGATGACCCATTTCGAATACGACTACACCACCCTCGCCTTGCGTGAGGCGCGCATGCCCGGTGATGAACTGTGGCGCAACTTCAACAGCCGGGATGCCGACCGCCCCGGCTCGGAAAACATCACCGGAGTGAAGTCCGCAGCAGTCGACGGCCTGATCAAGAACCTGCTCGAAGCCGACAGCCTGCCAGCGCAACAGACCGCCGCCCATGCCCTCGACCGGGTGCTGATGCACAGCCACTACGTGATCCCCTGGCGCTACCTGGACAAGCACTACTTCATCTACAACCAACGCCTGCAACAGCCGCAAACCCTGCCGCTGTACTACGGCGCCAACGAGTGGGTGATCGCCACCTGGTGGGACAAGACCGCCAGTCCCCTGACCGCCAAACGCTGACCCACCCCATTTTCGAGGCCTTGCCATGTCCCAGACCCGACAGTCCACCCACGCGATTCATCCGCTGTTCATCAATCGCTGGTCACCCCGTGCCTTTACCGGCGAACCCATCGACCAAGACACGCTCGACAGCCTGTTCGAGGCGGCGCGCTGGGCACCTTCGGCGAACAATTCGCAGCCCTGGCGTTTTATCTACGCGCGCAACGATTCCGCACATTGGGGCTCGTTGCTCGAGTTGCTCAACGAGAACAATCGGCGCTGGGCGGCCAAGGCCTCGGCGCTGATCGTGCTGGTGTCGAAAACCAGCCATTGGCGTCCCGGTGCGAGTGAAGCCACCCACCTGCGCAGCCATTCACTGGACGCCGGAGCAGCCTGGGCCAGCCTGGCCCTGCAAGCCGAACATGCCGGTTGGCGTAGCCATGCCATCGGCGGTTTCGACCGTGACAAGGCCCGTGAAGTGCTCGGTGTGCCGGAGGGTTACCAGGTGGAAATCGCCATCGCCATCGGCAAACAGGCCGCCCGGGAAACCCTGTCCATTGAACTGCAGGCGCGGGAACAGCCAACCCCGCGCCATCCGCTGCAGAACGTCGTCGCCGAAGGACGTTTTGCTTTCGAGGCGACCTGACCGACAGCACCGTACAAGCGCAGGCACGACTGACGTCGCGATGCCCCCTATCAGCCTTTGATCGACAAGAAACCCTATGAAAAACCTCTGGCGCACCATTCAGTTCATCCCCGAATACCGTGGACGGGTGATCGGCGTCATCGCCGTCGGCACCATCCTCGGGGTCATCGGCACGGCCACGCCCTATCTCTACAAGTTCATCGTCGACGCCATCGCACAACTGCTCGCCGGCACCATCAGCAAGGAGGAAGCGACCTGGAGCGTGACCGTACTGCTGAGCATCTTCTTTGCCCTGCGCCTGGGGGTCGTGGTGTTCGGCGCCCTGCAAAACAAACAGGCCGACGATCTCTGGCTGGATACCGTCAGTACCTTTCGCCAGCGCGTCTTCGACAACATGACGCAGAAGTCCATCGACTACTTCGAGAAGACCCGGGTCGGTGAAATCATGGACCGCTTCGGCAACATCACCAGCATCACCATGTGGCTGTCGTCGCTGACCGAAGGCACCCTGGCGAACATCCTGCAGATGCTCTTCATCATCACGGTGCTGCTGGTCAAGGCACCGCTGGTGGGTGCGATCATGGCCGCTGTGCTGCTGCTCAATTTCTGGATTTCCTACCGCACCGTCGGTTGGACGCGCCCCTATCGGCGCGGCTGGCAGGCCCTGGCCGGACGCATGACCGGGCTGCTGGCGGAGATGGTCGGGAACATTTCCACCGTGCGCAGTTTCGGTGGCGAGCCGGCGGTCAAGCAGCGCTATGACGACACCCAGGCCGAATGGCTGATCACCCGCGGCAAGCTGCATACCACCGAGTGGCGTTCGGAACAGGTGCTGAACCTGATCAACACCTTTGGCGTGTTCATCGCCGTGGCGTTGACGGTGCATGGCGCCTTGCAAGGGCGCTTCACCACCGGCGATATCCTGCTGATCCTGACCCTGACCCAGAACCTGATCAACAACATCGCGCCCATCGCCCGGCAGATCAACCAGGCCGGGGAGATCGAGAGCAACGCCGAGCGCCTGATCGAGCTGCTGGACATTGCCGCCGAGCACGCCGACCGCCCGGATGCGATTCCCCTGACCCGGCTCGACAGCATCACATTCGACAATGTCGGTTTCCGTTACCCGGGCAAAGAAGAGTACGCACTTAAGCACGTGTCCTTCCACCTGGAGGCCAGCCGTACGCTGGCCCTCGTGGGCACCAGTGGCAGCGGCAAAACCACCATCGTCAAACTGCTGATGCGTTTCTACGATGTCAGCGAAGGCCGGATCCTGATCAATGGCATCGACCTGCGCGACTATCAGCAACGCAGCGTGCGCGCACTGATGGGCGTGGTGTTGCAGGATGTGGCGCTGTTCAACGACAGCATCGGCGAAAACATCGCGTTCGCCCGCCCCGGAGCGACCATCGAGAAAGTCCGCGAAGCGGCGCGCGCGGCCCATGCCGACGAGTTCATCCAGCGCATGGAAAACCAGTACGAGACCCTGGTCGGCGAGCGCGGCATCAAGCTCTCCGGTGGCGAAAAGCAACGGGTCGCTATTGCCCGGGCGATCCTCAAGGACCCGCAACTGATCATCCTCGACGAAGCCACCAGCGCCCTCGATTCCGAGTCCGAGCACCTGGTGCAACGGGGCCTGGAACAACTGATCAGCGGCCGCAGCTCAGTGATCATCGCCCACCGCCTGAGCACCGTGATGAATGCCGACCTGATTCTGGTGATGCGCAATGGCGAGGTGCTGGAACGCGGCCGCCACAGCGATCTGGCGGCACTGGAAGGCGGTTTCTATTCCCGGCTGTTTGCCCTGCAGAGTCAGGGACGGCCGGCTGTGGCGAACTGAGCCGATGCACTCGCGACAACCCTTGCTGGCCCCCCAACAACCACTGCTGTTGCTGTGTTGCTAGCAACGCAACCACCCCGCCCCGGCCCCAGGCCTCGGCGCTGAAGGTCCCGAAACACGGGGCTTTCAACCCGAAGCAAGAGACTGGCACAGCGGTTGCAATTATCGCTGTACCACCGGACGCAACCGCGTTCCGGCCCTTCGTCAACGCAAAGGAACGAACACATGAGTCAAGCTTTGGATACCCTCTGGTACACCCGCTGCCCGGTGCCCACCGGTCTTGGCATTGCCGTGCAGAAAGGCTGGCTGGAGCAGACCCTGAATGCCCAGGGCACAGCGATCAAGTCCCTGCGCGAATCGGAAAACCAGGCCGTGCGCGAGTCGCACTTCGACCATACCCTGCAGAATTCGGTGCGCCACGGCGGCAACATTCCGGCCATCTGGGCCCGTGCCAGTGGCCGCGAAACTCGGGTAATCGGCCTGTCCTGGCAGGATGAGGTGCAATTGATCCTGACCCTGCCGGACAGCGGGATCAAGACCGCCAAGGACCTCAAGGGACGCAAATTCGGCCTGCCGCTGTGGGCCAACGCGCAGATCGATTTCTCCCGCGCCCAGGCTATTCGCGGCCTGGAAAACGCGCTGAAACTCGAGGGCCTGGAAGTCAGCGATGTCGAGCTGGTGGACTACCTGCGCGGTGGCACCCACAGCGATGAAGCCGCGCAAACCGTCGCCGGCATCAGCACCTTCGGCGGTCGGCGCAACGGCGGGCAGAACGCGGAACTGGTCGGCCTGCTGCGCGGCGAAGTGGACGCGATCTTCCTCAAGGGCGCCTCCGCCGCACACGTCGCCCATCAGTTCGGCCTGCACACGGTGATCGACACCGGCTCGCACCCGGAGCCATTGATCCGCGCCAACAACGGCACACCGCGTACCCTGAGTGTCGACCTGCATCTGCTCGATCACCATTACGATGCCGCCGTCGGCATTCTCGACTCGGTGCTGCGTGCCGAGACCTGGGCCTGGAACAACCCCGAGGACACCCGGCGCTACCTGGCCAGGGAAACCAACAGCAGCGAGTTCTGGGTTACCGCGGCCTATGGTGAAGATGCCCACCAGCGCCTGCGCACCAACCTGCATGAGAACTCGATCCTCGGCCTGCAGGACTTCACCGATTTCCTGCAGCGCTGGAATTTCATCCCGCAGAGCTTTTCGGTCCGCGACTGGATCGACCCGCGTCCACTGGAATCCTTGCGCTCAGCCACCGCACTGGCCGGCTGATGCCCCGGGCTCGACAAGACCTTTCCCACAAGCAGGCCTCATGAGCACCCACTTCCTTGATACCCTCTGGTATACCCACAGCCCGGTTCCCACCGGGCTGGGGATTGCCGTCGAATCCGGCCGACTGGCCGAGGCGTTCCGTCCTTTCGGGACCAACATCCAGGCGCTGCGCGAATCCAACGATCGGGAAATTCGCGAAGCGCACTTTGATCACCACTTGCCCAATTCCGTCCGGCATGGCGGCAACACGCCCGCCATCTGGGCGCGCTCAACAGGTGTGCAGACCCGGGTCATCGGCCTGTCCTGGAGCGACGAAGTCCAACTGATCGTGAGCAATCCGGACAGTCCGGTGAAAACCATCCGCGACCTGAAAGACCGGCGTTTCGGCCTGCCCAAATGGGCCAATGTGAAAATCGATTTCAACCGCGCCAGCGCCTTGCGCGGCCTGGAAAATGCGCTGAGCCTGGAAGGCCTTGAAGTCGCCGACGTCGATCTGGTCGACTACCCCTACGGCGGCACTCACAGCGACACCCCGGTTCGCCACGTGTTCGGCGCCCAGATCCGGCTGCACAGCAACCGCGTGCGTCGGCGCAACCAGGAGCTGATCGGCCTGTTGCATGGCGATGTCGATGCGATCTTCCTCAAAGGCGCCCATGGCCTGCAACTGGCGGACGAGTTCGGCCTGCATGTGGTGGTCGACACCGGCTCCCACCCCGACCCGCTGATCCGCGCCAACATCGGCACGCCGCGCACCCTGACGGTGGACCAGCACCTGCTGGATGAACATTTCGACGCCGCGCTGTGCATCGTCGACAGCGTGCTGCATGCCGAACGCTGGGCCTGGGCCCACCCTGAGGAGACCCGGCGTTTCCTCGCTCGCGAACTGAACACCAGCGAATATTGGGTTGCGGCTGCCTACGGTGAAGATGCCCACCGCCGCTTGCGTACCGCCCTCGACGAAACCTCGATCACAGCCTTGCAACACCTGACGGACTTCCTCCAGCGCTGGGACTTTATCCCGCAACGCTTCGACGTCCGCGACTGGATCGATCCTCGTCCACTGGAGGAGGTGTGCCGGGTGATTTGAATCCAGTTAGTCAACGGCGAACACAGAACCCTGTGGCGAGGCTCAGCTATCAGCTATCAGCTATCAGCTCTCAGCTCCCCGCTCGCCCTGCCGCCCCCCGTTACGTAAAAGCGCCCCGTTGCCTGCGCATCAATCCATTGTCCTCGCAGGCAAGCTCGTTGAGCGCAGTAGATAGCGTTGCGCGAATTCCGTGACCGGTAGTTACCCGTATCTCATAGCCTATGCGCTTGATCGCTGTATTAGTGGTGTTCTCGCTGAGGTCGAACTACTTAGGGACAGACAACCGCAATTCCCCTGTGCGGTACATCTGTGAGAAACAGCAAGCGCTACTCCAGATCGTTGCGGCACTGCCTCCATAGGCTCGCAACTTCTGCTGGAAGACAGGAACTTCCTCCATGAGCAAATAGGGATTGTTCGTCACTGGAGGTTGGGGAATGGCGACAAAATGTTGAGATCTGCCGAGGGAGTGTCATCAGTCCCTTTTCCACCACGGCATAGCGGAACAACTGGTTGAACCTGGATTTGGCGCCCTTCGTGCTGACGAACAGCTGCAAGCCATCCATGTCCTTGAGCCCGAAGTTTTCCCCACATTTGTTTGCAGTGCCTATAGCCGCATCTGACGCCCTATCCATTGAAATCTATGGGGTTTTTTATTCATGAAGCAGGAATGGACTTGATTCTGGACTTTTTTAGAGGGTATCAAGAGCACACAAAGTACACCTCCAATCCACGCTATTGGGTTCTACCCGTAGCCAATCGAACGAACGATCATCAAGCTGGCGGTGGCAATTGCGCAGGATTAACAGAAGATGAGTCCCCAGCGAAAAGATGTCCCGACCTCCCCCACTCACCAGTCAACTCACAACCGACGAATATCGGCCACCGCAGCATCCAACGACGGTATTTTTCTCGACTACGACATTAGGCAAGCGTCAGGAACAACGCCGACGTCCAGACCCGGGACTGATCCCGCTGACGTGCACAGATGAACAAAGGATGCTCACGGCCCGGTTGCAGATTGAGTTGCGCCAGGTCGATCTTCCCTTGCAGCTCGCGAGGCAGCGGCGCGGCGGTGGTTCGTTCAAGGGAAACTTTCAGCTCAGCCCCCGGCAACTCTTCGATCACTTGGGATTGCGCCAGCAGTTCTTCGCCGGACAGTTGCATCAGCACCGTCGGCGCATGCACGTAGGGCTGCGGTTCGGACGGGTCGCCGACCTTGATGTAGTTGTCGATGCGGCTGCGGACCTGCAACGTCGCGCCGGCCAGTTGCGACAGGTCGATTTCGATACTGTCGGTGTCGCCGTTGGTGTCGGTGCGAAAGGCCAGGGTCGTGGCGTCCTTGCGCCATACGGTTTGCTCCGGGTGATCGAGGCCCAAGGCGCGAAAACCATTGATCACCGCCCCGGTCACTCGAATCTCGCCGGTCCAATAGGCGCCGCGATAACGATCCTTGATCCGCGCGCCGCCCAGGCGCAGGCGAATATGTTGGGTGGAAAAGCCCAGTTCCTGATGCAGGTTGCGCGACCAGATCAGCGTCTCGCCATCGAACAGATCGACCTGCTCCCACCCCGCCTCGCCCAGCAATCGATAATCCAGCGTGGCGTTCGAATCCGCGGTGAACACCTCGCCCATAAAATGCCGGCCCTGACGCAGGCTGGCGAATGAACGCTCGCCGGTGGTGGCAAAGGTTCGACGGGCACGCAGCGCCTTGCCGACACTCGCGCGGTCGAAGCCTTCGGCGACGACACCGGTCAACCCGCCGCGAGAACCGAACACCGCCGTGGCCGGCACCCCGCCACCGCAACGACCCTGGTGTTCATCGCTGTTCGCCGCGGCGCCCACCCGATAGCCGCGCTGAAGAGCTTCGGCGTAGACCCAATGGAACTGGCCCCAGGCCGACCCCACTTCGATCAAGCGTTCCAGCTCCGGGTGATGCCAGTCGAGGTTGCACCGGCGCCCGCCGACATGGGGCATCATCAGGTGACCTTCCGGGTCTTTCGCATAGGCGGCGTACAACTCGTCCACCGGCCAGGCGCCCGGCTTGATGGTGCCGGCGGTGAACTCGTTCCACTCGAAGGAGCGCACCAGCCGCCCTTGGTTGTCGAACGGAAACTCGGGCTTGCGATCATGCAGGAACACCACATTGCGGTCACCACCGGCGCAGGAGTTGCCGCACCACTCGGTGCCGGGGTAGCAGACGAAGCGGCCCGGCTCGTTGAGTTCATGAATCAGCTTCACCGCCTGATCCCAGCGTTGCTCGGTGATATTGAAGTCGTTGGCGGTGTAGCCGAGGACATCGAGGCCAGCGACATCGCGACCGTAACTGAGGTTGTAGAGCGTATCATTGGTGCCCACGGTGTCATCGGAGTGCACATGCAGGTCGGCGTACAACGGACGCAATGCCGTGCCCGCCGGGTCGACGGTGACGAAAGCCTGGGCACCGCGCACGCCAGGCGTCTGCACCTCGGCGGACAATCGCCACTCGCCCACGGCCCCAAGATCAAAACCCTCGAGCCGCGCCGTCGCCCAGCCTTCATTCGCCAAAGTAAACGGCTGTTGGCGCTCGCCGCCTTCGGGATCAACGAGGATCAGGACACCACCGAGCGGCAAGTTGCGGCAGGTGTTGCCCCAGGCATCGTCCACCCGCAGCAAAACGTCGAACGCCTCACCAGCGCTGACCAGACGCGGCACAATGACCTGCACGCTTTGCGCCGGTCCCGGCACGATGTTCAACAATGGATCGCCTGGCACCTCGGCAAATTTCGAGCTGCCCAACGGGTCGATAAACAGCCGGAAACGGAAGTCTTTCTCGACGAAACTCTGCACCCGCGTCCCCGCGCCGCCCTGGCGACGGTCGCCCAGGCGAATGGAGATTTTGTCGCCCGGATTCAGGTAGCCGTCGATGATGTCGATGATGATCGCTTTCTGGAACGGCCGTTCGTGGCCCTTCTGGTCGAAACGCACTTTCAGGTGCTGCACGGTGGCCTGGCTCTGGCCGGGCGCCAGTTCGCCCGCCTGATATTCGGCGCTGACGTAGTTGGGACCGGCCGGATTCGAAGTCTGGAACAGTGCCCAGTCGGAGTAGAACTTGAAGGCCAGTTTCAACCACGCGCCATCCGCCAGACCACTGCCGCCAACCTCATAGACGAGGGTGATTTCATCCCATTGCCCGGCAATCAACGTGTCTCGGTCACAGTCGATGCTGCCCAGGAACGGGCGTTTTTTGTTGCGTTCGTAGAGGCCTTGTGGGGCGATGTAATGCCCGGCTTCGCGGGGATCGAAAACGTTACTCACATGACACCTCGTGCAGTGGTCAACTGAAGGTTTGAAAGGGATCGAAGACAAAGGACGATGCTTACTGCACGCGCCATTTCTGGTAGTGACGCTCGATGCGCCGGAACACGAAACTCTCCATCAGCCACGCAATCAGGCCGATCAGCACGATGCCGAGCAACACCTGACTGCTGTTACCGATCTGTCCGCCCGTGGACACCATCCAGCCAATGCCTTGGGACGCACCGATCATTTCCGCCGCGACCAATGCCCGCCAGCCCTGGCTGAAACCGATGCGTAAGGCCGCCGTCACGAAAGGTAATGACGCCGGCAGGTAAACGTGGGCCAGCAGTTGCCAGGGGTTGGCGCCCAAGGTACGAGCTGCACGGACTTCACCGCCGCGAATGCTCTGCACACCCTCCTGGATTGTCACTGCCATGGGGAACACCGCGGCAATGAAAATCACCAGCACAATCGAGACATACCCCAGGCCGAAAATGATCATGATCAGCGGCGCCCAGGCGATCGGCGGGATCGCCATGAACAGGCTATTGAGCGGCGAGATGAAATCGCGAAAGCGCGACGACAGGCCACCGGCCGTGCCCAACAAAATCGCAATAATCACTGCGGCGCAGAAGCCGCCGACCTCTTCAAGGACACTCGCCCTGAAGTGCTGCCACAGCGAACTGTCGCCCAGCCAGCGCACAGCCTCGCGGACGACATCCCATGGCTGCGGCAGGATGTAAGTGGGAAAGCGGCTGGCCAGGGCGATCCATATCAACAACAGAAATGGCAGCGAAGCCCATCCCCAATTCGGTTTTGGCAAGGACATGACTGACTCAGCGCGAGGCTTTTTCCAGGTAGGAGGTATCCACGATCTGTTCGGTCTTGAGCGTGGTGTCGATAAAGCCGAGGTCGTGGGAGTAATTCATCAAGCGTTGGATGAATTGAATGTCCGTAGCCTGCAAGTCCGCCGACCAACCCAGTCGGGTCCGCGCCTGGGCGACGATGGTTTCTGGCGCGATGGTCTTGCCGTCAGCGCCTTGCACCGCTTCAAGCTTGAACGCCTCGGCGATGATGCGATTCGACTCGTCGGGATGCTCATTGAGGAACGCTATGGCTTTGCGGTGCGCACGCAGCAACTTGACCACATCGTCCGGGCGCTCCTGCAAGGTTTTGGGTAGCGCGATCACCACGTACCACGGGTAATTCGGCAGCACCTGGTTGACGTCGAGCAAAATCCGGCTCGCCCCCCGCAGCAACGACTGGCTGACAAAGGGTTCCCAGGAAAACGCCGCGTCGACAATGCCCCGCTCCAGTGCCGCGTTCATGTTGCCGGGGGGCATGTCGATGATGTCCAGGTCCTTGTCGGGATTAAGCCCGGCCTTTTCTTTCAGCACATAACCGCGCAGCAGCACGTCCATGCCACTGCCCTTCTTGACCCCGGCGAGTTTTTTGCCCTTGAGTTGATCCAAGCTGGCAATCGGACTCTTGGCATCGACAATCACCGCCGCCTGGCCGTAATTGACCTTGGCCAGAATCCGGCTTTGCAGCCCTCGGGAGAACCATTGGTAAACCGGTGGCGTGCCGACATAGGCCACGTCCAGTTCACCGGCAGCCAACGCCTGCTGGATGACCGGGCCGTCGCCCAATGCCTTGAGATCGACATTCAAGCCTTCCTCGCGGTAGTAACCTTGTTTGTCGGCGATCAGCGCCGGGGCATTGGCCATGGCGAAGACATAACCCACACGCAGGGGCTTTTCCTCGGTGGCCACGGCAAATGTGCTGCTTGCCAGTGCGGCAACAGACAATGAAAGGGCAAGCAGCGAACGTTTGATCATGCGGTTAACTCGGGTTGTCGGGTGGTGTGGGGAGTAGCTGCGGACACTTCCATGACATGGGAAATGCGCTCCATCAGCTCATTGCGGTAATCGAGAAAGGCCGGCAAGCGGCGGGTGTTCAGGTTGGAGCGAGGGCGCGGCAGATTGATCTTCAGCTCACTATGGATTCCGCCCGGAGCGATGTTGAGCACGATCACCCTATCCGCCAGAAACACCGCTTCGTCGATGTCGTGGGTAATGAACAACACCGTCTGACCCAGCTCGGCCCAGATACGCAAGGTTTCTTCATTCATGCTGTTGCGACTGATGGCATCCAGCGCGGCGAAGGGCTCGTCCATCAGCAGCACGCTGGGCTCAAGGGCCAGCGTCCTGGCCAGGGAAATGCGTTGCTGCATTCCACCTGAGAGCTGATGTGGCAATCGATGGGCCGCATCCTCCAGACCGACCAGGCGCAGGTATTGCAGCGCTTGGGCACGCTGTTGCGCCTCGCTGAGTTGCGCCGTCATCCGCAAACCAAAGCGGACGTTTTCCAGCGCGCTCAACCAGGGAAACAACTGCGGCGCCTGAAACACATAACCCAGCTCCGAACGCTCCGGCTTCACCGCTGTCTGGTTGATGCTGATCTGACCGCTCTGGGGTTGCTGAAAACCGGATAACAAGTTCAACAAGGTGGTTTTCCCGCAGCCCGATGGCCCCAGAATCGCAACGAATTCGCCAGGCCGGGCGTTCAGGCTGAAAGCAGAAAACACGCGATGCCCGTTGGGGTAGCTGAAGCTCATGTCATCGACCGTCAGCGCGTCGGCTTGCTGCTGCAGGTAGGCGTTGGTTTTGAGCATGGCAAGTGTCGTCAGGTCGTTTACAATGGGAATGCCTGACATAATACGTATTAATACAAGTTATCCCAATAACCTATTTTTATAACCTTAGAAGTGACGGCGTACCGCCCCACTCCAAGGACCATGGAAGCCGACCGTGTCCACGTCCATTCTGCGCGACAGCACCACCTCGCTCTACGAACAGATCGCCCATCGATTGCTGGAAGAAATTCAGCGCGGTGACTTTGAACCCACCGGTAAATTGCCGTCGGAAGCAGAGCTGGGCCAACGCTTTGGGGTAAGCCGCGTCACGGTGCGCCTGGCGGTGGGCAAGCTCAGCGATGACGGCGTGGTGGAGCGCAAGCAAGGCAAAGGCACGTTCGTGGCGGCCAAGCAGGTTCGCCACGGCCTGGATGCATTGCGCAGCTTTCACGAAGCCTTGTTGCTGCAAGGTCTAAAACCGAGCATGCGGGTCATCAGCCATGCACTGCAGCCAGTCCCGGAGGCATTGCGTGGATTGTTTGAAGCAGCGGACGATTGCCTGCTGCTGGAGCGACTGCACTTTGTCGATGACGAACCCATCGCACTCGGGCGCAGCTATTTACCGGTGGAGCTGGCCAGCGTGGTGTGGACTGATGTCGAGCACCAACCGATCTACTCCATTCTGGAGTCGATCACCGGCATGGCGGTCACCCGTGCCGATCTGGCGATCCGCGCTCAAGAAGCAGACAAAAGCCTGGCCAGTGCCTTGCACATCAAACGCGGCGCGGCGCTGTTGGTCATGGAACGCACATCGTACTTCGCTGACGGCCACTGCTGCGACCGCACGACATTTTTCATCCGACCTGAACGCTATGCCTTCGTCCTCAGCGGTGTATTCAAATCCACAAGCGGCCGTTAGAACGACCGTTTGTGCACGGAGATCAATTATGCCTTCCCGACTGAATGGTCACCGGACGCATAAGCCGTAGTTCTACCGCCCTAGAGGTCACTGTCGAAACGGAACGACGCGCCATAAGCTGACGCTGGTAAATGGCTCGAACCGTCACCCCGCAACCGCGAACGAAAGGTACCGCTTTGCGGTTGGGTGCGGTATAGGCCACGTTTTTGCAGTTCAGGGATAACCAGCTCGACGAAGTCTTCAAGACTGCCAGGGCTGATCAACGGATTGAGCATGTAGCCGCTGGTGCCTGAAATGCGTGCGTGCTCTTCGATGCGCTCGGCCACCTGTTGTGGGGTGCCTACGAGGATTAGATCGCTCCCTCGGGTAACGTTGGCAAAGCGCTGTTTGACATCGCCCGCGGTCAACGGTTTGCCACTGCCATCGGGACGCATCACATAAGAGGTCATGCCTTCCGTGTGGGTTGAAAGCGCGTCGCTGTCGGCGTAGCGGCTGATATCTATGCCGGTGTCGCCGGCGTAGCTTACCAATTGCGCCTGCAAGTGATAGTTGCTTTGCAGCTCATCATATTTGCGCTGAGCTTCGATCTCGGTCCTGGCCGTGACGATACGCAGCACTGTTAAAGACTTCACATCCTCGGGTTGACGACCACGAGCCTGAGCCTGGGCCCAGATTTCTTCCAGCCCCTGACGAATTTCCAGTGGGTTGGATTTGGCGATGAAGATAAGCTCTGCGTGCTTGGCCGCAAACTCCCGGCCACGCCCTGACCAGCCGGCCTGGATCAGTAAAGGTGTGCGCTGGGGCGATGGCGAGGTCAAGTGCGGCCCGGCCACCCGGTAATGCTCACCCACGTGGTTGATTGGCCGTACACGATCACCCCGCGCGTAGAGCTGGCGAGCCTTGTCCGCGACCACGGCGTCGCCGGCCCAACTGCCTTCCCAGAGTTTGTAGACCACATCGAGGAACTCTTCAGCGCGCTCGTAGCGATCATCGTGCTTGATCATCTGTTCCAGCCCGAAGTTGCGGGCGGCACTGGACAGGTATGAGGTGACGATGTTCCAGCCCACCCGGCCATTGGTGAGGTGATCCAGCGTGCTGAAGCGTCGGGCATGGGTAAAAGGATGTTCGTAGCTGGTGGTCACGGTGACGCCAAAGGCCAGGTTTTCCGTCACGGCCGCCAATGCAGGAATGATCATAAGCGGGTCATTGGCGGGTGCTTCCACGGCCCATTTCATCGCCGCATCGGCGTTGCCACCAAATACGTCGTAGAAACCCAGGACATCACCAAAAAAAAGCATGTCGAGGTGAGCCTGGTCGGCAATGCGCGCCAGGTTCGACCAATAGCCCAAAGAATTGATGGCCAGTCGTTCGTCAGCCGGGTGCGTCCAAAGGCTTGGCGCACCGCCACAGCCCACACTGGCTTGCTCATAGAGCGCAAACAAAAGAGGTTTTGGATCGGACATCGTGGCTCCTGTAAATAAAGTCATTAAACGGGGTGGATCACCGCTGAGGGCAAAGCCCCTTGTTCGAAAAAACTGACGGAAAAAAAACGCCACAGAATCGAGTCAGTGGCGCTTGTATTGTTCAACCCGGAAACGCTGTTGCCTGTTCAAAGAGAGCAGGCACTGCCACCGTGCTTTTCAAGGTATCGCTGCTGAGTTTCATCCGCCTTTTGGAATTCACCCAAGGGAAGAATGACCGTCGCCACCGGTCTTTTCAGCTGACCGGAAGCGTCCAGGCGCTGTTTGGCGACCAGCGCCAACTGGGCCTGTTGAGCGGAGCTGAAAAACAATGCTGAACGGTATTTCTCCCCGACATCCGCGCCCTGACGGTCGATGGACGTCGGATCATGCAGCGTCCAGAAGTGCTCGATCAGGCGGCTATAAGTAATCACCCGCGCATCGAAGTCGACCTGCACCACTTCGATCAGTGTCGCCTCCCCTTTGGCCGACCGTGCAAAACCGACCCTACTGTCGAGTACGCCCGGCAACTCCCTGAATGACGCTTCTGCGCCCCAAAAACAGCCGGCGCCAAACGTTGCCTGCTCAACCAGGGCTTCTCGCTGAAAATCAGTCATGCGCTGACCACCTCTTTGTAGGGCAGCAGATGCAGGTGCAACTGCGCAATATGTTCAGGACCAATGCCACAACATCCGCCGACGATGCTGGCGCCCGCGGCAACCCACGACCTCGACCAGTAAAGGTAGGACTCGGGGCCCAGATCGCGACGAATCTCCAACAACGTGCTATTGGCCTCGGCCTGTGCGCTGACGGGCGGGAAGGCGTTGGCGTAAACCCCCAGTTCAATGGCTTGGCCGAGGTTCTGGATAACATCCCGGGCCTCGGCCAATGCCGCTGCCATCACTTCCGGCTGGCTGCAATTGAAGAGCACCACTGTCGCGCCCAACTCCGCCGCCACGCGCACCGCATCGGCGACTGGCTCGGATGAACGCAATCGCGACGCCTGCCCAACTTCATCCAGAAGCGTAAACGACAGCCAAAGCGGCTTGGGTTGTGCACCCAGCGCCTCGGCTACCGCCCGAACTTCAGCGATGGAACTCTGGGTTTCCGCCAACCAGACGTCGACATGGGTCTGCAGTCCGGCGATCAGTTCCCGATGAATCGCCACTGAGCGTTGGTGATCAAACAGGTCCGGTCGATATGACCCCAGAGCGGGAGGCAAAGAACCCGCCACCGTGACCGGCTCAGTGCTCTCGGACGCCGCCTGGTGCGCGAGCCGACCAGCGCGCTCGGCCAGCGTTCGCCCCTGTTCGGCAAAGCGCTCATCACCAATATGAAAAGGCACCACCGCGTAGCTGTTGGTCGTGATGATCCGCGCGCCAGCAGCAATGAACGCTTTATGCGCCTGAAGCACAAACTCAGGCGCCTCGATCAACGCAAGCGCTGACCATTCCGGCTGACGAAACGGTGCGCCTATACGCTGCAACTCGCGGCCCATACCGCCATCGAGCAAACGCAAGGAAGCATGGCTCATTGGGCCGAACTCACTTTTGGCGCCGACGCTGCCAGCCATTGATCAACCGTGGCGCTGTTCGCCTGTACCCATGCTTTGGCCGCGACCTCCGCCGGCTGTTTTTCCTTTTCGATCTTCAGGATCAGCTCATTGAGTTGCGCCGGATCGATAGCGACATTGCGCAAGAACTCGGCAATTTTCGGTGCGCGTTTCTGCAAGGCAGCGGAGGCCAGGACATGAACCTTGGCATCCGGGAAGGCGCAGGTAATCTGGCTCTTGTTCAGCCAGTCCGGGTCGACCGTCGGGCTGATGAATTTCCAGCAACCATCGGCCTTATACAACGGGTCATCTTTTTTGTTGTCCTGGGCGTAGCCGTCGAACGCCGGTTCCTCCAGGCGACGCAAGTCGAAGGCCGAAAAGATCCAGTCCGGGGTGTAGGCATAGAACACCACGCCACGTTGTGCCTTGTAAGCAGAGGCTAGTTTGGCGTAGGTCACCGAGGCTTCCGTGGACACCGACTCGAACTTATCGGCAAACCCGTAATCCTTGGCCTTGATCTGGCCGATGTAAGTCGACTCCCAGCCCGCCGGCCCCACCAGCAACTCAGCCTTGCCGCCGCCCAGTGGTTCGAAGAGCTTGGCCACTTCCGGTTTTTTCAGGTCATAGATGGATTTGACCCCGTACTTGTCCTGCAAATAGCCGGGAATGTAAAACCCTTGTTCGCCCGCATACGGATGCGTGTTCGGCACCAATGACCGGGTCCCGCCAGTGACGTACTTGGCCCAAGCGGCCGATTGATTGGGCAACCAGATGTCGGTCAGCACATCCACCGAGCCATCGCCTTTCGCCGCGGCACTGAACAGTACCGGGACATCCCCTGCCAGATACGACACATCGCCATCCAGGCGACTTTTGATCACTTCGCCAAGGATGTGCTGGATGGCGATAGCCCCCGTCCAGTTCTGCTCGCCAATGACTATTTTGTCCTTGGCCCAGACAGTGGCAGGAAGGATCAGGGTGGTCAGCAGTGCGGCGGCGCCCAGGTTGCGCAATACGTGTGTCTTCACAATAAGTCTCACTGTTCAGTTGTGCAGATGATCTTGCTTGCGCAAGCTCGATTGAATGATTCGATCAGGGATCAGCGCGCACAGGACGATCGCCACACCAGCCAGAACACCCTCGCCTCCCTTGATGTTGCGCAACGCCGTCATGACGTCATAACCCAGGCCGCCAGCACCGATCAGGGCGGCCACGACGACCATCGACAGGCTCATGACGATGGTTTGATTGATGCCCAGCAACAGCGAGCGGCGAGCCAGGGGCAGTTGCACCTTGATCAGGGTTTGCCAAGGGCTGGCCCCGTGGGCGACCGCCGCTTCGACGGCATCCTTCGGGACTTCCTGGATACCCAGCGACGTCAGGCGAATCATTGGCGCCAGGGCGAAGATCACGGTCGCGATCACCGCGGGAGTCTTGCCGACAGAGAAGAACGCCACCGCAGGAATCAGGTACACGAACGTTGGCAGGGTTTGCATGACATCCAGCAAGGGTGTGATCAGGCGCCGTACAAGCGGGCGCTTCGCCAGCAGAATGCCGGTTGGTACACCGATGGCCAGGGCAATCAATACCGACGAGCCGACCAGCGCCAGCGTGGCAATAGTCCTCTCCCAAAAGCCGAACAGGCCGATGTACAACAAGGCTGCGCTACTGGTCAGCGCCAGCGTCAGGCCCGCCGAACGCCACGCCAGCAACACCAGCGCCAACGCCGAAACCGGCCATGGCAACCAGCCCAGCAGGTTTTCGATGCCTTCGATGACAGTGCGAACGGCCACGATCACGCCGACGAAAGCGCTCTCGAACGTGACCTGCGACCAGCCGATGAATTCATCAATGCTCTGCGCCGCCAGCAGCAGCGCCTGGCGATTGGCCGGGAACTGCAGCAGCACGTGAGTGGTGTCAGGCGTAAACACGCGCCAGATCACCAACGCCTGACTGACCAGCAGCACAGCCAAAGGCAGCCCCCAACCCGATACGTTGCGCCGCACAGGCTGGCGGCTTAACGAGAACACTGTGAAGCGACTGGCCGCGAACACAATCACAGCCGCCAGAATCGCCAACCATGACGAATTGGCAATGCCTTGGCCCACTGCCGCCAGCGCTGCGAGCTCAGCAGCGAACCCGAGCCAGAAGAAACCGCCCTTGCCTCGCGCGGCCAGCGCTGCAGGCCCCAGCAACAGTGCTTGCCACCCGCGCAAGCCGGGGTGGGAGGGTTGCTCGCGCGGAGCCGTTTCGGGAGCCTGGAAGTGACCGCTGTCGACGCTGCGCAGCGGTGATAGGGTTGGGGTGCAATCCCGGAAAAAGTCCGCAACTTCGGCGTCAACCGGATGCTCAAGCAACTGTTTGGGTGTGCCCAACTGCACCAGGCGGCCGCGGCGCAGCACAGCAATACGGTCAGCAAGACGTATTGCCTCCGTCGGGTCGTGAGTAACCAGCAATGTGCTGATACCGCGCTCACGCACCAAGGCCAGAAAATGGCTTTGCAGATCGCGCCTGATGGTCGGATCCAGCGCACTGAACGGCTCGTCCATCAACAGGATCTCCGGATCAGTCACCAATGCCCGTGCCAGGCCGACTCGTTGTTGCATGCCGCCAGACAGTTCATGGGGATAATGCTCGCCCCAACCTTCCAGGCCTACCGCCTGCAACTGCAGGATTGCCGCCGCATGACGAATCGACTCGGATTCGCCACGCAGCTCGAGGGGCAACGCGACGTTGTCCAGCACCGTGCGATGAGGCAACAGGCCAAAATGTTGGAACACCATCCCGATGCGTCGCGATCTCAGATCGCGCAAGGCTGTGTGACTCAAACCGCTGATGGCCTGCCCTTCGATCAATACCTCGCCACTCGAGGGTTCGATCAAGCGATTGATATGCCGCAGCAACGTGGACTTGCCGCTTCCGGATGTCCCCATCAGGCACAGAACTTCCCCGCGACGCACCTTCAAGCTGACATTGCTGACGGCCGGCAGCACCGACGAACCTTTGCGCAGATAGGCTTTGGTGACGTCTCGCAGCTCAAGCACATCGTCGCCCTCATTTGTGTGGTCGCTGGAGGGTTGCGCAAGCCGTTGAGAGGAGTCGATCCGGGCAGTCGGCAAAGAGGTTTGAATAAGTGTCACAGGAGCTCCGGGCAAGCGACCCCTGGATGCGGGCAACGCGCTCGCCCCAGAGTAGGAAAATTGGCTGAGCCTCAGGCCATGACCCGAATACGGTTAGCCTGAAGCAAAAAAGCGCCGCGTGTGGACCGCAGCACTTCCTTAAGACATAAAGCTAATCGATCTTAAAAAACAGAAATAAATATCTTTTTGGAATTAGCTTAGGCCTTCTTTTCCGAAGGAATCGGTGGCCGCGTTTCTCGAATATCGGGCCTTGGAAGGCGTGGCCGTGCTGTCGGCGAGCCAGAGCTAACGCCTGCTCAGCGCCAACGGTGCGTTTATCAGCCGCGCGCAGTTCCCCTTCGACGCGGCGCACCAATCGGAACTCTATGAACTACGCCTGAGCGCGCTGGGTGAGGATCAGTCCGAAGGAAAAACCATATCAACGTCGATGGGCCAAGGAACGCACCAGCCGATCGCCGAGGCTTTGCACGCTCTGGACCAGAATCACCAGCACCACCACCGTGGCGACCATCACTTGGTTGTTGAAACGCTGATAGCCATAGCGAATCGCCAAGTCCCCCAGCCCGCCGCCACCAATGACGCCGGCCATGGAGGAAAATCCGATCAGCATCACCAAGGTCAACGTGATACCCGCCAACAACGCGGGCAGCGCTTCGGGCAGCAGAACCTTGAAAATCACATGCCAAATATCACCGCCCATGGCGAGGATGGCTTCGATCCGGCCCTTGTCGACTTCGTCCAGGGCGTTCTCGACGATTCGGGCAAAGAACGGAAAGGCGCCGATGGTGATCGGCACCACGGCGGCGGTGCTGCCCAGAGTCGTGCCGACCACCAGCCGGGTCAGCGGAATCAGGGCAATCAGCATCACGACAAATGGCAGCGAGCGGCCAAGATTGACCAACCCACCCAGGCCTTTGTTGAGCCGGGGCATCGGATACAAACCACCGCTGCGACTGATGAACAGCAACACGCCCAATGGCAAGCCTATCAGCAGGGTAAAGAACCCCGCCAGCACAACCATATACAGAGTTTCACCGGTGGCATTGAGCACCAGCTGAAAGATCTCGTTCCAGTCGATCACACGGTTCATGAGCGCTCCACCCTGACGCCACGCTGTTTGAGAAACGCCACCACCCGCGTCAATTTCAGCTCATCGCCAGACTGCCAAAAAGCCACGCGCAAACGCCCGACCCGGCGCCCACCGATGGACTCGACCCCACTGGCCAACAAGTTCACCTCCACGCCCTGCTGCACCACTAATTCGTTGAGCACCGGAGTGGCCAGAAGGTTGTCGAAAAAGCTCAGCTCCAACGTCCGGGTATCGTTGCCCAAAGGCGTGCTGTAACCGGGTAGCAGCGAACGGCCAAGGATCGAATCCGGATTGGCCAACAACTGTGCAATCGGCCCCGCCTCGACCAACCGTCCATGGGCCAGTGAAGCGGCGTGATCACAAATGGACTTGACCACGTCCAGCTCATGGGTGATCAGCACGATGGTCAGTCCCAACTGGCGATTGATGTCGCGCAGCAGTTCAAGAATCGAGTGGGTGGTTTCAGGATCGAGGGCGCTGGTGGCTTCGTCCGAGAGCAGATAGGCCGGTCGCGCCGCCAATGCCCGGGCAATGCCCACCCGTTGTTTCTGCCCGCCGGAGAGTTGAGAGGGAAACGCCTGAGCCTTATCGCTCAGGCCTACCAGATCCAGCAGTTCTCGTACCCGTGAATAACGTTGCGTTTTAGTGACACGCGCTATCTCCAGCGGCACGGCGATGTTGTCGAAGACGTTGCGCGAGTGCAGTAAGTTGAAGCCCTGAAAGATCATGCCGATACGTTGGCGTTGCTGGCGCAGCTCGATGTCGGACAAGGCTGTGAGGTCCTTGCCATCCAGCAGAATGCGCCCCGAGCTGGGGCGTTCGAGCAGATTGAGGCAACGCAGCAGCGTCGATTTACCCGCACCGCTGCGCCCCAGAATCCCGTAGATCGCGCCATCGGGAATACTCAGGGACACCTGATCCAGTGCAGGTGCCTGCCCAGGCGCGTAGGTTTTGCTCAACTGCTCGACGATGATCATGGCTTGCTGGCCGCCACAGTCACCGGGACCACCGGGATCACCGAACCCGAGAAGTTGTCGGTGATGAACTTGGCCACTTCAGGCGACCTCAGGTCTTTGGCCAATTGCTTGATCCGTGGGTCGTCCTGCAATTTTGGCGTGGTCACCAGGATGTTGGCGTAGGGATTGTGCTCGGCCTTCTCCAGACCCAACGCATCCTTGGCCGGGACCAGACCGGCTTCCAGCGCATAGTTGCCATTGATCACCGCAAGGTCCACGTCATCCAGGGAGCGGGGAATCTGTGGCGACTCGATTTCGAGGATCTTCAGCTGTTTCGGGTTCTCGGCGATGTCCTTCGGTGTTGCCTGATCGGTCGCCGGGTCGTTGAAACCGGCCTTGAGTTTGATCAGGCCGTTGTCCTGCAACAGGTACAGGGCGCGACTCAGGTTAGTGACATTGTTGGGAACGGCCACCGTGCCTTTTTGCGGCACTTGGGCGAAGGTCTTGTGCCGGTGGGAGTAGATCCCCAGCGGCTCGATATGTACCGTTGCCGCCACTGCAAGTTTTTCTCCGAGGGCTTGTTCTTGGGACTTCAGATACGGCAAGTGCTGGAAGTAATTGGCATCGACGTCGCCGTGTACCAGCAGCTCATTGGAGTTCACGCCGTTGGGGATTTCAATGACTTTGAGGTTCAGCTGCGGGTCGAGTTTCTGCACGTACGCCAGAATCTGCGCATGGGGCACAGGGTCCGCTGCCACGCGTAACGGCTCCAGGGCCAGTGTATTGAAAGAAGCCACCAGAGCGCCCAGCACGGCCAGGGTCAATCCTGTTTTTTTCAACATGTTCGTAGTCCTTGATGGGTTCAGGCGCTCAGCGCCTTGGGGATCAGTGCATCGGCGTAAAAACGTTGGGCTACATCGGGATGGGAACGCAGGCGACCTTTGAGGTAGTTCCAGCCCACGTCACGAAACAACGGATTGTCCGGATCACTGGCCGGGCCCCGCGCTTCCTGCAGCAGCGCCGTGGGCAAGGGATACAGCGGCACCACCGCGTCCAGTTGCGCGCCGAGGAAAAACGCAATCGACAGGCGCTCGCTGCCCTTGGGCGGCGACAGCACCCGATGCACCGTGGCGCGCAGATAACCGTTGGTGGCGAGCTCCAGCAATTCACCGATGTTCACCACCAGGGTGTTGTCCCGAGGCAGCGCATCGATCCAACGCCCTTCCTCGATCTCGACTTGCAGGCCGGCCTGCTGGTCCTGCAGCAGGAAGCTCAGGAACCCCGAATCCTTGTGTGCACCGACGCCTTGATTACTGGTATCGGGTGCCTGCCCCGGATAACGCATCAATTTGATGTGCTCATTGGGCTTGTCGCCGTACAACTGATCGAAAGCGTCCTGCGGCAGTGACAGCGCTTGAGCGAAGGCCCGCAGCAGACGCAGCGACATACGGGTCATGGCTTGCTGCCAATCCAGCAGCAAAGGCTTGAGTTGAGGCAGCGCCGCCGGCCATTGATTGGGGCCTTGAAGACGAGACCAGTACGGGCTGTGCTCATCCTGCGGCAACACGTCCCGCTCGGCCCCCAGATCGAACTGTTCGCGCAGGTCGGGCTTGCCGCGTGTGATCTCTGAAGCCGCGCGGTTGTAGCCGCGAAAGTGCGGTGAGTTGATCATGCCGACCGCTGCCTTTTCGCTGTCCGGCAAGGCAAAGAATTGGCGGGCGTGGTCTTGCACCTGTTTCAACAAACCACCGTCGATGCCATGGCCTGTCAGGTAGAAAAAACCCACATCCCGTGCGGCGTGACGCAAAGCGTCAAGAAACCCCTGACGCTGTGCCGCCGTGCCCTCAAGCAGTGACAGGTCCAATGTCGGCAAGGTCGTGATGTCCTGTGTGTGCGCCATGTTTCACTCCATGTGTCTTAACTGAATCTGTAAGCCTTGCTTGAAGCTAAACGATCTTAAAAAACAGTAATAAATATCTTTTTCGCATTAGCTTAGGCTCGCCTCAAGCGAGTAGCGAGGCTGTGTTTTTGACTGGATAGGTATTGAGGGGCCGTCACGAATGTTGTTCGTGAACCCTTCTGTCATCGCTGGGCAGCAAACTAATCTGCGAACTTCGAGTTGTTCATGAACATAACTCCCATGAACTTATGGAGCGCACCATCCCATGTGAATCGGTACTTACACGGTCATCACAATAATTAATCCGATCTATCGTTATCGTCCAAAATTCTAATCCTCGATGTAAATAGGAAGTTACAGTAAGTGCCCTCTCGCCCTTTAAGGATCGCGCCATGTCGTCAACCGCAGAAGTTGTCTGGATAAACGGGGTCGGCGCTGTCGAAGGATTAGGCGCGGCGCTGGCACGACGGTTCGCCAAAGGTGGCTATACCGTCGCGGTGAGTGGTCGCAGCCCCGACAAGCTCAAGGCCGTCGTCGAGAGCATCCAGGCACAGGACGGCAATGCGGTGGCGTTGCCAGCGGACGCAGGCAGCGAAGCTGACATCCTGGCTGCGATTAAAGTTGTCAGGGAGTTTGGTCAGCTGCGCGTGGCGATCTTCAATGTGGGTAACTCGGTCTCATCCCCCAGCCTTGAACTCAGCGCCGACCTCTTCGAACAAACCTGGCGAGCTTCGACCCTCGGCGGGTTCTTGTTTGCCAGAGAATCGACCCGTGCGTTGCTTGAAAGCGGTGGCGGCACGTTGCTGTTCACTGGGGCCACGGCCTCTTTGAGGGGCAAGCCACCGTTCGCGGCGTTTGCGGCGGCGAAGGCCGGGCTGCGCTCGTTGAGTCAGTCCTTCGCCCGTGAGTTCGGTCCGCAAAATGTTCACGTCGCGCACGTGGTGATCGATGGCAGCATCAACGGCGAACGCGTACGCAGCCATGCTCCGCAGCGCCTTGAGCAGCTAGGCGCTGAGGGCGCATTACAGCTTGAGGATATCGCCGAAGCGTATTGGTATCTGCATTCACAACCGCGCAGCGCGTGGACTCAGGAACTGGATTTGCGGCCATTCAAGGAATCATTCTGAAACGCTCGTATCGACTCGAGGAATTTTTATGGGGCCCCATCAGCAAAACATCGCACCTGTATCCGTGATCGGTGAGCTCAACTACCTGTTGGACAATGGCATCCGTCCGGTCAATTACGCATTCGCGCAGCCCGAAGGCCAACCGCAACGCACGGGAATCCTGCAGCCGACCCGGGTGAGTATTCATAACGCACGCTTTCTCACCACTTCCGCCACTCTCGATGTGCAAGGCTTCGAGCAGGTCGAGCACCCCAGCACAGTGCCTGATCTGGAAGACGAAACGCAGGTTCGCCTGCTCTACTACCCTGAGGCTGACGCACTGATTCGCGAGCAAACCGGCGCCATCAAGACCGTTATCTTTGATCACACTATTCGTGTTGATCAGCCAGGCAGAGAGGCCTCTGGACTGCGCGAACCGGTGCGTTATGTCCATAACGACCAGACCGAGCGTTCAGCCGTACGCCGTGTGCGCGATCACTTGCCCCCGGAGGAAGCGGAGCAGCGGTTGCTCAAACGTTTCGCAATCATCAATCTGTGGCGCCCCATCGGGGGGCCGGTCTTTACCTCACCGTTAGCGCTGTGCGATGCCAGCACCATCGATCCTGCCGACTTCCTGCCCAGCGACCTGGTGTATCGCGACAAGATCGGGGAAACCTTCTCCGTCCGCGCCAACCCGACTCATCGCTGGTATTACTACCCCCAGTTACGACCTGAAGAAGCGCTGCTGCTCAAAATATTCGATTCCCGCACCGACGGTGTGGCAAGAGCGGGCGCGCACACCGCTTTCGATGACCCTTCTACGCGACGTGATGCCCCCCCACGGCGCAGTATCGAATTGCGCGCGTTGGTATTCTTCGCCGACTAGTACATGGCCGTAGTACTTCATCCCTTCGATCCGCCTTCACTGGCGCCCGCCTTGCACCACGAGCACCTACGCCCTCGGCCGGCTCTGATCTCTCTCTGCTTCTTCCGGCCTCCCCTCGCCCCGATCGCCTGGCCGGGTATTAGCGCAATGAGCGCCCCCCCTGAGCGACATGATCAAACCCTCAAAACTTACGACCCCTGGCGAAGCCACGATCTGCGTGGCTTTGCTCACGCGTCGAACATTCCAGGTATATCCATAGCAATAAAGGATATTGGTATATACCAGATTGCCCCGTTATAAATCGCCGCAATCAAACACAGGTGCCTGACGTCCATACACGACGTTGGCTGGAGTCGATAGCGATGGTTTCTGTAAGGGTAATGCTGGAGTACTTTCATCCCTGGCCGAATTCGGCGGGTTTGTATCTGGCCCGCGAACGTGGCTGGTACCAGGAGGCCGGGCTGGATGTCGAGTTGGTGGTGCATGACCCCTGGCGCGGCGACACCCTGGATCATTTACTGTCCGGGGCTGTGCATTTCGGCGTGTTCCCCAGCAACCGACTGCTCGTACGCCGCGGCCTGGGGCAACCGTTGCGGGGAGTAGCAGCGATCAACCACCGTGGCCTGGAGTCGATCCAGACCCTTACCGATTCGGGCATCCAGCGGCCACGGGACCTGGCCGGTCGGCGCCTGGCGCTGAACCCCACCCCTCGCGGCCTGGCCATGGTCCGGCATTTGGTGCGGGTTGATGGTGGTGATCCCGATGCGCTGATCCTGGTGGACAGTGGCACCCGCGAACTGCGACCCGAGCAACTGGCCGCCGGTATCGCCGATGCGAGTTTTGGTGGCTACTGGGCCTGGGAAGCGCTCATGACCAGCCCGGTCGAAGCCGAGCGGCGCGTGGTCTGGCCGGTCGATGACCTCGGAGCACCGGCGTATCACAGTTACCTGCTGGGCGCCCATGAGCAGACCCTGGAAACGCAACCCGAACTGACCCGCGCCTTTCTCGCCGCCACCGCCCGTGGGTACCTGGCCGCCGCTGCCGATCCCGCGAGCGCCTTGCAAGCCTATGAGACTGTCACCCCTTATTTCCCCCGCGAACTGCTGGCGGAATCGCTGCAAAAGATCGCGCCGACCTGGTTGCACGAAGGCGCCTGGGGGCGGCAACGGGATGAGTTGCTCAAGCCTTACGCTCACTGGCTGCAAGACAACGGTGTGCTCGACGATGCCGAAGCATGGCGTCAGGCAACCAGTAACGCCTACTTGCCGGAGTCGGTCTGATGGCGCACGGTTTGAGCCTCGAACCGGTGGCTGCGGACTGGCCGCCGCTGGATACCCGCGACGTCGAACAGCTGCTGCTCGGCTACCCGCAACTCGGGGCGCCGCTCAGCCTCAATTGGCATAGCCCACGACCATTTTCGGCGGCCAGCCTGGTACAGACCCGCGCCGCAACGGTGTTCATTAAACGCCACCATCAGCGAGTTCGGACACCCGCCTGGCTGAGCGAGGAGCATCGGTTCATGGCGCATTTGCATCAGCGTGGTGTGCCGGTGAGTCAGGTGTTGGCCGACCGCAACGGCGAAACGGCGGTCGCCCAGGGCGAATGGACGTATGAGGTGCATACCCTGGCCGAAGGTCAGGATCTGTATCGAGAGTCGCTGTCGTGGACACCGTTTTTCACTCAGCAGCAAGCCTGGTCCGCCGGCGCGTCCCTGGCCCGATTGCACCTCGCCGCCGAGGACTATCAGGCCGCACCACGCCACACCCCGGTGCTTCTGGCGAACTTCAAGCTCTGCACCCATCAGGACCTGGGTGCCAGTTTGCAAACGGCCATACGCCTGGACCCCGCACTGACCGACTACATGAGTCAGCACGACTGGCGCGGGGAATTGCTGCCGTTGCTACTGCCGTGGCATCGCCAGTTGCAACCGCTGCTTGGTCAGCAGCCCGGTTTATGGACCCACAACGACTGGCACGGCTCCAATCTGCTCTGGAGTTCAAGGGCTGCCGATGCGGGGGTGAGTTATGTGCTGGACTTCGGCCTGGCGGACCGCACATTCGCCCTCTTCGACCTGGCCACAGCCATCGAGCGCAATGGCATTCCCTGGCTGGAGCTGGATAGCGGCGGCAGTGCCCGGGCGGCGCTAGATGACATCGATGCCTTGCTGGATGGCTATGCCAGCGTAAAACCCTTGTCCTCGGCCGACCTGCTGACACTGGCCGCGCTGCTGCCATTGGTGCATGTAGATTTCGCCCTGTCCGAAATTACCTATTTCCAGGGCGTGGTGGGTTCCACCGCCAGTGCCGACGTGGCGTACCACGCCTACTTGCTCGGTCACACGCGCTGGTTTTCCACTGACCCGGGCCAGTGCCTGCTCGACCATTTACGGCGCCTTGCCTCAACCCGGAGTTCTGGATCATGACCGCCACCATAAACGCCATCCTGATCAGCCCCGAAGCGCTGGCCAAACGCTTGGCCGATCCGGATCTGCGGATCCTCGATGCCAGCGTCGAACTGCCGGCGCCGCGCTTCGACCAGGACTATCGCGTGGCCAGTGGCCGTGAGGTCTGGTTCCACAACCATATACCCGGTGCGCTGCATACCGATCTACTGGAGGATCTGGCCCAGCCCCAAGCCCCATTCAGCTTTGCCCTGCCCCGCGCCGATCAGTTCGCCAGCGCATTGGCCAGACTGGGCATCGGTGCCGACAGCCACATCGTGATTTATGACCGCGCCGACGGCTTCTGGGCCGCACGTCTGTGGTGGATGCTACGCAGCGTGGGCATTGCGGCTCAGGTGTTGGACGGCGGTTTCAATGCCTGGTGTGCTGCCGGTTTGCCGCAACGTCAGGGTGAAGAATCCTCCGTACCCGTGGCCCCACTGCCGTTGCAGCAACGCCCCGGATTCTGGATCGACCGTGAGGGCGTGCAGGCAGTGCTGGCCGGCGAGCGTCCGGGTTTATTGGTCTGCGCCTTATCCTCTGCCTTGTTCAGCGGCGCCGCCCCAAGCCGCTACGCCCGACGCGGGCATATTCCCGGCAGCCTAAATCTGCCGGCCCGTAACCTGCTGGACCCGCAGGGCAAATACCTGCCGAGCACGCAACTGAAAAACCAACTGGGTGACGAACTGCTCAAGACGCCAGCACCTCTGGTGCTCTATTGCGGCGGCGGCATTTCAGCCGCCGCAGTGGCCCTGGCGCTGACATTGGTCGGACGCGACAACGTCCTCTTGTATGATGGCTCGCTTCAAGAGTGGGCCGCGGATTCAAACTTGCCAATGACCACCGGAGCAACTCCGGCCTGACGCCCTCAGGGCACACATCGCTTTTTCCTGTCTTAACAGCACGGCTCTTTCCCGGAGCGCGCCTGGGTACCTGTGCCCGGTGTTCGCCTGGCCAGGGATCGCAATCGTCGAGGAGTATTCATGGATATGCTTTACCGGACGTCCCGCGAGGGAATGTCCGCCCCACGGTTCACGCTCAATCTTCTGACCCTGGGCCTGCTGCTGGCCAACACGGTGCATACAGCGCAGGCCGCCGACACCGAACTTCCGGTGGTGACCGTGACAGGCGAAGACACCTCTGGCTATCAGGCCCGCAGCGCTTCGGTCGGCGGTTTCGAGGCGGCGCCATTGCTCGATACGCCGGCATCGATTTCGGTGATCAACGAGGCCTTGATCAAGGATCAGCAGGCTCGTCTGCTCAGCGAAGTTCTGAAGAACGATGCCTCGGTAGGTGAAAGCTACGCGCCGGTCGGCTATTACGAAAACTTCGTCGTGCGCGGCTTCTCTTTGAACTCCGCCAGCAGCTACAAGATCAATGGCCGGACCATCACCGGCGAGCAAAACGTCGGGCTGGAAAACAAGCAAACGGTGGAATTGCTCAAGGGGCTTTCCGGTTTGCAGAGCGGCGTCTCGGAGCCAGGCGGACTGGTCAACTACGTGACCAAGCGGCCGACCGACGTGCGCTCGGTTACCGTCTCTACTGACGATCGCGGCAGCGGTTACCTGGCCACGGACGTGGGAGGATTCTTCGGCAGCGAACAACAGTTCGGACTGCGCGCCAACGTGGCTCATGAGGATTTGCATTCCTACGTAGAACACACCAATGGCCAGCGCGATTTCGCCTCCCTGGCCTTCGACTGGAACATCAGCCCCGATGCCCTGCTGCAACTGGATGTCGAGTACCAGACCAAGGAACAGCGCTCGGCACCGGGTTATCAATTACTCGGTGGCACCCGCCTGCCGCACCACGCCTCGCCGAAAAAACTGCTGGCACATCAGAGTGGTTCGAAACCCGTCACCACCGACGCACTGAACCTCAACGGCAACTTTGAATATCGCTTCAGCGACTCCTGGAAAGGCAACATCAGCGCATCGCGCAGCCGGGTAGTCACCGATGACTACAGCTCGTTCGCCTGGGGTTGCTATGGCTCCGCCAGTTGCGCCAGCGCGGCGATACCCAACTACTTCAGCCCCGAAGGCGACTATGACATTTACGACTTCCGCAGCCCTGACGATACCCGCCGCAATGACGAGGTACAGGCAGCCTTCACTGGCGCCTTCGACACCGGTCGCCTCGGTCACGAACTGAGTGTAGGAAGCAGTGCGTTTCGCCGCGTGGTCGATAAACGCGACGCCATCAACGTGATGATCGGCAGCGCCAATATCAATAGCGAACCAGCCGATTTTGCACGCTACGACGGCCCACTCAACGACTCCTACCGACGCCTGGACAGCCGCCAATACGGGCTGTTCTTCAATGACCGGATCAGCTTCAACGAGCAATGGCAAACCGTGCTCGGCGGGCGCGAAGTGCGTCTGGATGAGGAGACCTTCGACAGCCAGGGCGACACCACCCGACACACCCAGCGCTATGTGTTCCTGCCCCAGGCCGCGCTGATCTACAAGCCAGTGGAAAACCTGTCGCTGTACACCCGTTACAGCAAGGGCCTGTCACTGGGCGGCGAAGCGGCGTGGTTCACCACCAACGCCTATGAAATCCTCGCGCCCACCGTGTCCCGGCAGATCGAGGCGGGCATCAAGTATGACTGGCAACGTATCAGCCTGGCCGCAGCGCTGTTTCAGATCCGCCAGGCGTACCAGTACTCCCGGCCGAATGACGACGGCACATTCACCTTCACCCAGCAGGGTGAACAGAAAAACACCGGACTGGAACTCTCGGCCAATGGCTGGGCCAGCCAGCGCTTGCAGATTTCGGCCAGTGTCGCAGCGATCCGTGCACGGGTCAGTGACAGCGGTACGCCGGCCTATGAAGGTCATCAGGCGATCAACGTGCCGACACTGCGTGCCAGTCTCTACGGCGACTATGCCCTGCCCTGGATCGACGGCCTGGCCCTGCTCGGTGGCGTGCAATACAGCGGCAGCAAATACGCCAATCGTCAGGGCGAGGTGCAGACCGGCGCCTACGCCATCTTCAACGTCGGCAGCCGCTACAGCACCCGTATTGACGGTTACGACACCGTGTTTCGACTGACCGTGGACAACGTATTCGATAAGCGCTACTGGCGGGACGCCGGTGAATACATGGGCGATGGTTACCTGTTCCAGGGTGCACCACTGACCGCCCGCTTGAGTGCCTCGATCAACTTCTGATAGCTCCCCTTATCGTTTCAGTTGAGGAACACGTCATGTCCGATCTTGAAATCATCGCCGTCCTGCTCAACATCCTCGGCGTCTGGCTGACCGCCCGGCGCATCCGCTGGTGCTGGCCGGTCAGTGTGCTGGCGGTGTTGCTATATGCCTGGATTTTTTATCAGGCCAAGCTCTACTCCGACACGTTGTTGCAGGGCATCTTCGCACTGCTGCAAGGCTACGGCTGGTGGCGCTGGAGCCAGGGCGGCCTGAGCCATGGCAAGGTCCGGGTGGCCAGGCTGCCCTTGCGCGAGGGACTACTCGGCCTGCTTTTCGGCACGATCGGTGCCGTATTGCTCGGAGCCCTGATGTACGGCTTCACCGACGCCGCAGTGCCCTGGTTCGACGCGCTGCTGACCGCCTTCAGCCTTGTCGCCAGTGTCTGGGCGGCACGCAAGTACGTGGTCAGTTGGTGGCTGTGGATCGTCCTCGATTGCCTGTATGTCGGCCTGTTTCTGTTCAAGGACCTGCGCCTGACGGCCGCGCTGTATGCAGGCTTTGTGCTGCTGGCGGTGTATGGTCTGCGGGCCTGGCAACAGGATCTGGCGCACCAAGAACAGCAGCCGGCCACCGATATCGACGCGTTCGCAGACGGCTCGACGGCCGGCGATCCGATTCGTTAGTGTAAGCAACCAATCGATGGCGTCCGCGGGCGCCATCACCCTCCTCGATCCGCCAACAGGCGCCATACTGAATGCCTTTCGATCCTCTTTCACCGCACTACCAGCGGATCCGCGAGCAGATCGCCAACGACATCGCTACAGGTACGCCCCAGGCCGATGAAAAATTCCCCTCCGAGCGGGAAATGATCGAACGCTTCGGCTGCACCCGGGTCACGCTGCGCCAAGCGCTGCAACAACTGGAAGCCGAAGGCCTGGTGTACCGGGAAAACCGTCGCGGCTGGTTCGTCAGCCCGCAGCGAATCCGATACGACCCCACGCGGATCAGCGGCTTCATGGACTACGTCAGTGCCCAGGGACGTACACCGCGAACCGAATGTCTGCAGGCCGAACTGCGCCCTGCCGGCGCCTGGCTGGCCAGGCGCATGAGCCTGAGTTCGGAAGATGAGCCGGTATTTTTCCTCCAGCGTCGACGCTGGATTGATCGGCGCCCAGTGCTGCTGGAGTTCAACGCACTGCTGGCGAGCTGGTGTCCGGGCTTGCTCGACGCTGACTTGAACACCTCCCTGACTCGGGTCCTGCGCGAGCGCTTTTCGCGGGTGCAATCGCGCTGCGAGCTGGAGATGCACATCGGCACCGTCAACGAGGATCAAGCAGAACTGCTGCAGCTTTCCCCAGGCTCGACCAGCGTCTACCTGGAGCGCCTGAACTTCGGCGAAGAGGACCAGGCCGTGGAGTTCGACCAGGAATTCTGGCGCCCCGACGCGCTGTCAATCGTGATGGAAACCCGTTATCCAGGGAGGACCTGACTCAACAGGCAAACCTACGCAATCGGCCACCGACTTTGGGGTGCGCACCAGTATCCAGCTCCTGTGCTTGTAACTGACAGCCACTTCCTTGCAAATGTCCTTCCACTGCATAAGGCCTCCCTCAGTGGCTGCCGATGAAGACAGGGATGGCATTGTTCAACGAAAACCCCACCAGGAAGACAGCCAGCCCCATGTCGATCTGGCGCGTGTATTTCAAAAACAGCGCCTTGACCCGACCTTGTCCGAACAGCAAGGCCACCGTTGAATACCAGATCAACTCCAGCGTCGAACACAACAGCACCACCAGAACCTTATCGGTGGAGGTACGAGGCGAAGACAGGAAACCGGCATAGATACTGACCATGAAGGCAATGGTTTTCATGTTGCTGATATTGGTGATTACCCCCACTTTGTAACCTTCGAAGAATCCCCCGATTGCCTGAGGCGTGCCGCTGTTGCCGCCCGCGCCCTTGTGAAGCACGCTCTTGATAATCACATAGGCGATGTACAGCAAATACGCGGAACCGCACAGTGTGGCGACATCGGAAAAACCGGGATATTGCGCCAGCAGCGCGGCAAGTCCCAGCAGCGACAGGGTTGAAAACATTACCCCCACAGTGCAGATCCCCAATGTAGCGCCGAAACCGGCGGTCACCGAGTTGAGTGATGAAAAACGGCTGACAATAATGAAGTTCGGGCCGGGGCTGATGACCGCCATGAGGTAAATCAGTGTCGCTGTAAACATGAATCCTCCTGATTCTAAAAAAGCAGCCTGCACTTGACGTTGCACGCCGGTGAGGAAGGGGTCCCACGTGACCCAGGCGTCGACCTTGTTGTTCTCGAATGCAGCTCGGCCATCGGCAGGCGACAGGTAGGCAGGTTGTATGTCGGAAAGCTCCAGTCCGGCTTTTTTCAGTGCGGCGATCAGACGTCGATATCTGGAAACCGTAAGGCAGTCTCCGACGAAAAAAGAGCGAGGCCATCGTAGCCGGGGAGTATGTAGTCCTTGGCACAGGGTTTGGCGTGCCGGACTGCAGTATCGGTGAGGGCTATCGTACAATCTCCGTCTCGTATGGCTGAGGAAATTTGTACGGTTTCCAGTGAGGCGAGTACCACGAAAAAGCGATCTACCAAGCGCCGGATTAATGTACTAAAAAATGTACTAAAAAAACGTGGATGGCAGTGCTTTCGAGTGGAACTTACAGAAACGAAAAAAGAGGCCGAAGCCTCTTTTTTCAATTTCTACAGACTTCAATGGAAGCCTGTAGAGCAATAATTGGAGCGGGAAACGAGATTCGCATCCGGTATCCGACTCATTGAAATATAAGGGGTTTCTTTTATTCCTGAAGCAGGAATGGACTCAATTCTGGACTTGTTTTCAGGGTGTATCAAGAGCAAAAAAAGATGACTCCAAGCCATGCTAGCGAGCTCTACCTACAGCCACTCGGAAGAGCAGTCGTCCGGCCGACGGTATCAATTGCGTAGGACCAATTCGAGACGAGTCCTAAAGCGAGTACGAAGCGGCAGGCCGGAAGACTCCGCATTCAGGCTCTGCCTGTAGTGAGTGGCGTTAACTACTGTGCAGTGTGTTTGAGGTACCAGTGCTGTGTCGCATCCAAAGAAGCCGCAAAAACTCCAAGGATTTCATTGATATCCTTCTCCGTTGAGATTAACGGAGGACAGAATGCCAATGCATCTCCCATGACTCGGTTGATCATTCCACGCTCCTGGGTCTGAGAGGACAGATACCGCCCGAGTCTGCCAACAGCCTCAAAAGGCTCTTTTGTGTGCCGGTCGGCTACCAACTCAACGGCAGCAATCAACCCCACACCACGAACCTCGCCAACCATTGGATGATCAGCAAACTGCTGAAGCCCTTTGCGAAGGATAATCCCCATTTCAGCAGCATGCTGAACCAGGCCCTCCTCTTCGATAATTTTAAGATTCTCCAGGGCGACTGCAGTAGCTACCGGGTGCCCGCTACCAGTGAAGCCATGACCTAAGGTGCCAATCGAATGGCTCTGATCGGCAATACCTTGGTAAACGGCATCGTTAATCAATATGGCTGCAATGGGCTGATAGGAGGACGACAGCTGTTTGGATACCACCATGACGTCTGGTTTGATATCAAAGGTTTCGCAACCGAACATATTGCCGGTTCGACCGAAACCGCAGATGACCTCGTCCGCGACAATCAAGACGTCATGCTTGCGGCACACCTTCTGGATCTTTTCCCAGTAGGTTTTCGGCGGAACGATCACACCCCCCGCTCCCATCAGCGGTTCGCCATAAAACGCTGCGACCGTCTCAGGGCCTTCCTTTATGATCAGATCATCCAGTTCTCGGGCGAGGCGATCGGCGAACTGTTCTTCTGTTTCACCCGCTCGACCATATCGGTAAAAGTGCGGGCAGCTGACATGCAGGAAGCCCGGCAGGGGAACGTCAAAACCGCGCTGATTTGCCGGCAGCCCAGTGAGGCTCGCACTTACGGTAGTGGTACCGTGATATGCGTTCTGCCGACTGATGAACTTTTTCTTGGCGGGCTTCCCCAGAGCATTGTTCCGGTACCACAAAAGCTTAACTACCGTGTCGTTTGCCTCAGAGCCGGAGTTGGTGAAAAACACCTTGCTCATCGGCACCGGAGCCATCTCCACCAATTTTTCGGCGAGCTCAATGCTGGGGCGGTGTGCCTTGCTGGAAAACACATGATAGAACGGTAGTGTACGTAGTTGCTTTTCGGCAGCCTCGATCAGCCGTTGGTTGCTGAAACCAAGCGCTACACTCCATAGCCCTGACATCGCCTCGATGTATCGCTTATTCTGGTTGTCATATACATGAACTCCTTCTCCACGCTCGATAATGAGGGGGCCATCCGCTTCATGAAGTCGAGCATCCGTATAAGGATGGAGGTGATTTTCAACATCTTTTTGTGCAAGCAAATCCGTCATGATTTTGCCTCGAAGTGAGAGAGGATTCGTTAAACCAAGGGCCGTGTAGAACCCAAATTAAATACCCAGGCAACCGCACCAGGCTCCACAGCTACAACAACTACCTGTCGCCAATAGCCATGGAGTAAAAAGCGGCATAAACACCGTAATCGGTGTCCGGACTTACTTGACCAGTTCAGGCTCGTCCACAGGTTATGCGCTAAACCTGTGGGCGAGCCCGCTCGCGAAGAGGACTTTAGGGCTGTTGCCAAAAAATCCGGATCAGAAGTAATAACCGATGTTCATGTACAACTGGTTTTCCCACTGATTACTACCACCAGCCCCCAGACTCTGGGTGAGGCTGCCGCCACCGATGACCGGATCATTCTTGCCGTACAACCATTCCGTGGCGATCCACAGTTTGCTGAGGGAGAACGAGGTGCCGAAAATCATCCGTTGCGAGGTCTTGAAATCGTCCGCGGATTTATCGAAGGCGCTGTAGTTGGCGTACAGCTTCACACCGCTGATCTGATCGAACAGATACTTGCCGCTGACGTCATAGCTTACATCCGCCACGTACAAGTTGCCGCGACTGGCGACGTTGAAGGTGGCGTCGTAACTGCCGAAAGTCACCAGTTCATCGGTGCCGGGGTTGCGCGGGGACATCTGCTGTCGCGCGGCTTGCAGTTGCACGCCCCATGGGCCGTTCTTGCCGATGTAGTGCACCGCCATGGCATTGCGCCGGCCATCGTTGTTGGTGTCGCGGTTCTCCAGGGACGAGGTCAGGCCGGAGATCCCGACTTCGGACTTCCACGGTCCCAGGTCCAGCGCCTTGGCCACCCGAAGGACCACTGTGTTGCGTTCCTGGTTGTTGCTGCCGTCGATGACATAGCTGTCCGCTTCGGAGACCACGGTGGAGTAGGTTTCACCATTGCTAGTGCCTTTACCCTGCCAAGCGGGGCGCAGGTAGTAACCGGCCTGAATATTCCAGTCGCCGCTTTGCTGGATGTACTTGGCGCCGACTTCTTCCACGTCTTCCAGTCCCATGACGCTGCCCAGGGTTTGGTAGAACGTGCTGCCGAAGTACGGCTGCAAACCGAACGGCAGTTGGTTCAGGCCGACTTGGACCTGCTGGTCGGGGTTGAACTTGTAGCCGATCCACGCCAATTCGGCGAACTGGACGTCACCGACATGCTTTGTGTAGTTGTAAGGGTAGGCTCGACCGTAGAAACGGTACTGGGCCTCGCCGATCCAGGTGTCGGAGTTGTACTTGGCGTTGAGGATCGCGGTGTCGAAGTTGAACTTCTGGATGTCGCGATCCGGGTCATAGTCCCAACGCGCCCGGACGGCACCGCCGAGATTGAGGTTGTCGGTGACCTGGATCGCCATCGCTGGGGTGGAAAGGGCCCCCAACAGCGCCAGCGCGGTCAATGAGCGCAAGGCCCGGGTGGTGTTCAAGTTCATGGTCGCTCCGTCTCTTGTTTATTTTATTGTTGGCAACACTCATCCCGGCCACGGCAAAAGCGCGGTCTGGATGAAAGGGGTAGGGCCCACCAGAACGAAGGCTGCAAACAGCGTCCAAGTTAGGGCCGGGAGGGTCAGCCGCCGGCGGTCAGCCGGGTCTGGGTGTAGCTATGCCGAGCCTGCACATGGCACCTCTTCACCAAGGCTGGGAAGTGCCTGACAAGCCGCGGTCATTCACACTCCCGCGTCAGCTGCGTTGCAGTTCTTCAACCACAGCGGCACAAGCACGGAAGGTATTCAACGTCCACTCTGCATTGATAAAGTCCGGCCAACTGGAAAGTTTTACGATTGTCACTTCAGAAGCCGGATCCCAATAGATACTCTGCCCAAATACTCCGCGCGCCGAATAGGTACCCTGTTCACTGTCCAGCACCCAGCACTGATTGCTATAGGCGCCGTTAGGAAAGTGTTTGACATAGAAGCCATAGAGGACTTCAAAAGCCGGTGTGGAACCACGGCCGCATGCGCGCACAAATTCCTCTGGAACAATCTGTTGGCCGTTGAAACGTCCCCCCTGCAGATACATCTGGGCAAAGCGCCCCAGATCACGCAGCGTGGCGCTCATCCCGCCATCGGCCAATGCCGTTCCAACGCAATCGAGGGTGATATTCGCGTCTTGTTCTGCCCCCAGTCTTGACCAGATCTCCCGGCTCAGTAAAACGGGGAGCCGCTCGCCGCAGGCCCGCTCACAGACCCAGGCCAACACGTCGGTATCCACTGAGCGATACTCAAAGAACTGGCCATGTTCACGATCTTTACTCAGCGACTTCAACAAACCATAAATGCTGTCAGGCGACTTTAGCTCTCCCCGTTCACGCCAACCGGAGGCGATATCCAACTGGATGAATTCAGCATCCGGATCGGTGTAGTCCTCCCTGAATCTCACTCCCGTGCGCATATCCAGAAGATCCTGTACCCGGGCGTCGCCATAACCGCTTGCCGAAAGCTCGGGCACATAGTCGCTGACACGCGCTTGGGGATCGATTCTGCCCTGGCCGATCAATCTGCCGACCAGGCTACCGACGACGGTCTTGGATACCGATTGCAACAGATGCAACGTGTGCGGCTGCATACCGTTGAAATACTGCTCCGAAACCACCTTGCCTCGGTGGAGCACTAAAAAACCATCGGTGTAGCTATCGGTCAAGAAAGTCGCCAGATCGGTTTGTCCGCCGTCGACCCGCTGGAAACGTACGTCGTC
Organism: Pseudomonas sp. Irchel s3h14; assembly: GCF_900187425.1. GTDB lineage: Bacteria > Pseudomonadota > Gammaproteobacteria > Pseudomonadales > Pseudomonadaceae > Aquipseudomonas. The sequence continues at coordinate 257,239 of NZ_FYDJ01000007.1, read as the reverse complement.
CAGTGAGCGTTCGTTGCGCTCGAGTTCGGTGACCGGCCCGGGACTACGATGAATAGCGGCCACCGGAAACAACTGGCTCATGTGCTGGAACGACCAGCGGTTATAGGGCGGACTGTCCCAATTATGCAGGCCGACTTGCTTTTCCCGGGACGGCGGATAGCCCTGCATCAAACTTAGGTCCTGATAACCAATGCCGGGAGCGGTCATGTCTTTTTTATTGTACATAGGGGTTCAGCTCTCATCGTTCAGAGGGTGGTGGCAAGAAAAGCGGTGGCCGTGATCCTGGGTCTCGGCTGGCACCTCTCGGCGACAACGTTCAGTGGCCCGCGGGCAACGGGGCGCGAAGTGGCACCCGGCAGGCCGATTCAAGGGGCTGGGGATCTCGCCACTCAGGATTTGCAACTGGTCACGGCGCTCCGGGTCGATGGAGGGCACTGAATTGAGCAGCGCACGCGTGTAGGGATGACGCGGTCGGCCGAACACCTGCTCCACCGGCCCGGCCTCGACGATGCGCCCCAAGTACATCACCAGCACCTGCTGCGCCAGATACTCGACCGTCGCAAGGTCGTGGCTGATAAACAGGTAGCTCAGGCCATTGTCGGTCTGCAGCGTCTTGAGCAGTTGCAGCACCTGGGCCTGGACCGACACGTCGAGCGCCGCCGTAGGCTCATCGAGGATCAGCAGTTTTGACTCCAGCGCCAGGGCCCGGGCGATAGCGATACGCTGCAACTGGCCACCGGAGAATTCATGGGGGTAGCGCTCCATGTGCTCCTCGCCCATCCCTACATTTCCCAGCAGCGCGAGAATGCGCGCGTGCAAGGCGCTACCGCGCAAACCAAAGGCAACCTTCAGCGGCTCGGCAACAATCGCCTTGATCGTCATTTTCGGGTTCAGCGAGGCGTACGGGTTCTGGAACACCATACTCAAGCTCCTGCCCCGCGCCCTGGCATCAGTGGGCAGCGGCCGACCTTCGACCAGAATTTGCCCACTATCGGCTGGCAGCAGACCGAGCAAGGTCGCGGCCACCGTACTTTTGCCACAACCGGATTCCCCCACCAGCGCGACCGTCTCACCGACCTGCACCTCCAGGCTGATGTGGTCAATGGCCGTCACCAGGCCATCGCGGCTGGCGTAGGTCTTGTGCAACTGATTGACGCTCAACAATGCGGGCTGTTTGTTGTTATTCATAGCCGTTTACCTTTCAAAGAAGCCTCACACCTTGACCAATATGTTGTGGCAAGCTGCCCAGTGCTCCTTGCCGATGACAACCCTCGGCGCAGCGTGATTGCAGCGTCCGGTGGCGCGTTCACAACGTGGGTTGAAGGCACAGCCAGCCGGGGGATCCGCCATGTTCGGCACCTGCCCCGGGATGAAGCCCAGGGCTTGGGGTCCCTGCCCCAACTTGGGCACGGTGCCCATCAACTTCAGGGTGTAGGGGTGTGCAGGTCGCTTGAACACCTCGCCCACCGGACCGCTCTCCACCACTTCGCCGGCATACATCACCGCCACCCGGTCACAGAGCGAAGCCACTACCCCCAGGTTGTGGGTGATAAACAGAATCGCCAGGTCCTGCTCCCGTGCCAGCTTGCGCAGCAGAGCGATGATCTGCGCCTGCACGGTGACGTCCAGCGCCGTGGTCGGCTCATCGGCGATCAGCAGTTTCGGCCGACAGGCCAGCGCCATGGCAATCACCACTCGCTGCAACTGACCGCCAGACATCTGGTGCGGGTACTTGGCTAGCGCCAGAGGGGGGTCGGGCATGCTCACCGCTTCCAGCGAGCTCAGCGCCTCGGCGCGGATTTGTGCCTTACTCAGTTGCCGATGGCAGCCGATGACATCGAACATCTGCCGCCCGATGGTGAAGAACGGGTTGAGCGCCTTCATCGGATTCTGGAAGATCATCGCCGCGCCACCGCCACGCAAAACCGCCAGCTGCGACGCCGATGCGCCGTTGACCTGCTGTCCGGCGACCCTGACACTGCCTCCCAGCCGAGCGGCCTCAGGCATCAATCCAAGGCAGGACATGGCCGTCATAGACTTGCCCGAGCCCGACTCCCCCACCAACCCGAGGATCTCGCCGCGCCTTACCTTAAGGTCGATGCCGCGTACGGCCTTTACGGTCTTGAACAAACCAGGGAAGGACACCGTCAGCCCTTCCACTTCCAGCACCAGGTCTTGAGCTGCGTCGTTATTCGAAGCGGCGAGACTCTCGATAGCAGAATATTGCAAGGATTCGTCGATCATCAGCGCGTCCCCTTCTTTGGATCAAGCACATCGCGCAGCCCGTCACCTACTAGGTTTACGGCCAGCACCAGGACAAAAATCGCCACTCCGGGAAACAGCACCGTCCAGGGATTCTCGAGTAACTGCGAGCGCGACGCTGCGGCCATCAGCCCCCATTCGATCATGGGCGGCTTGGCCCCCAGCCCGATAAAGCTCAGCGAGGCAGCGGCGAGAATGGTGTAACCAAAGTCCATGGAGCCCTGCACGATCACAGGCGTGGTGGCATTGGGCAGAACATGGCGAAGCAAGATACGGCCGTGACTGACGCCCATGGAACGGGCGGCATGGATATAGGTTTCTGAACGAACCCGTACTACCGCACCGCGCATGATCCTCGCGTACCAGGGAAACCAAGAGACAGCGAGCGCTAACATGGCGTTGGCCAATCCCGATCCCAGCGCCGCGGTGATAGCGATCGGCAACAACAGCGGCGGAAAGGCCAGAAACACATCTGAGAAACGCATCAACAGCGTATCAACTCGACCACCGAAGTAACCGGAAACAAGCCCAATCGGAATCCCGATCAGCATCGCAATCAGAGTTACGCTCACTCCGATGATCAGCGAGGTGCGTGCGCCATAAAGCACCCGTGAAAGAATGTCGCGACCAAACTCGTCGGTGCCCATCCAGTGTGCCCAGTTGGGTGCCAGCAATTTCTGGGAAAAGACAATCTTGTTCGGCTCATAAGGTGCAAGCCAGGGGGCGAAGACTGCCGCCAGGATGATCAGCAGCAATAACAGCGCGCCGAATACAAACAACTTGTTATCGCTGGCAAACGCCAGGGCCTTGATACGCCATGATGGGGCTCGCGAGGGCATGGACAGGGATACGTCTTGGATACTCATTGGACTCGCAACCTCGGATCAACAAGGTGATACAAGAGATCAACGATCAGGTTGATCGACAGATACGTCGTGGCCAGCACCAGGGTGGCTCCCATCACAGCGGGGAAATCATTCTGGGCAATCGAAAACACCACAAAGCCGCCCAGGCCAGGCCAATCGAAAATGAACTCAACGACTACCGCACCACCGAGCAGGTAACCGAAGGTCAGGCCCACCACTGTCAGGAGCGGAATCATTGTCGCCTTCAGGGCATAGGCGTAATGGATACGCCACTTGGGTACACCGTAAGAAACGGCGGTACGGATGTACTCCTCGGATAGCACCTCCACCATCATGTTTCGGGTGATCCGGGTGACAGTGGCCAAGGTCACGATGACCAGGGTGAGCACGGGTAGCGTCAGGTGTTTGATGGCGCTCCACAGTGCTACGAAATTACCGGCCAGCAGAGTGTCAATCAGGTAAAAGCCTGTCACACGCTCAAAAGGGCTATCGAGAAGAATGGAAGCATCGATACGTCCTTGCAGGGGCAGCCAGTTGAGCTTGCCGTAGAACACCAACTGCAAGCCCATGGCCAGGATGAACACTGGAAACGCCGTCCCGGCGATAGACCCCGCTCGTGCCACATTGTCGACCACAGAGTTCTGCCGCGCCGCTGAGATGACACCGATCGGCACCCCCAGCACCACCACCCAGAACATCGCCAGGAATGTCAGTTCAAAAGTCGCGCCAACCCGCCTGACCACTTCCTCCACCACCGGCCGCCCGGTGCGCAGACTAGTGCCAAAATCACCTCGGAGAAGATCGCCGATGTAATTGAAGTATTGGATCGGCAGAGGCTTATCCAACCCCAGATTTTCCCGTGCGACGGCAATCTGCTCCACCGTGGGGTGATTCCCCAGCATCATTTCTACCGGGGAACCCGGAAGAGCTCGGCTCAGAACGAAGGTGATGGTCAACACTCCCAAAAGAATGAAGAACATCACTATCAATCGCTGAGCTATATACTTCGCCATTTGGAATACCCCTTGTGGCTAAAAAACTTGACCCTGACTTCTTACGCCCAACATAAAAATCCCAAAAGCGGGTTAACCCTTGAGGGAATAACCAGGCAAATTAACTAACTGCCCGGTTATCGATTTACATGGCAAATCAGGCGTTACAGGTACAATTTCATCAAGGACGACTCAGCATTCAGCGATTCAAGTTGTAATAGAGAATCGCCTCATAAGCAGGATTCAGGCTCTTTTCCATACCCTTAATGTCTTTGCGGGAGACGCGTATCTGCTGCACGTCGGCGTACCAGATCGCAGGAGCGTCCTTGGCCAGTAGCTGCTGGGCCTGCACGTACTTTTCAGTGGATTTGGCCCGATCACTGCCTTCTAGCGCCGCCGCCTCTTCGATCAACTGATCAAAGCTTGGGTTGCTGTAGTGAGACAGATTGAATAGCGTGGTTTTCTCTGTATGGAACTCACTGAAAAGCCAATCGCTGGGTGTCGGATACGTCGGCCACCAAGCCATAGATTGCATGTTGGGAGCGGTATCCAGCTTCTTTGCCTTATCCCAGATCACACCCCACTCGCCGGGGAGTAACTCCACCTCAACGCCAACCTGAGACGCCGTCGCCTGGAATAGTTCTGCAGCGTTTGCATAGATGCCACTGATGTACTGCATCGAGACCTTCCAGTCCTGCTTAGGTACACCGGAGGCTTCCAACAATTGCCGGGCTTTATCCAGATCGTAAGAGGCCATAGGCACGCTGGCATGCCCCCAGATACTGGTGGGCAAAGGCCCCTTGGGAACACTGCCGTAGCCATGCAAAATATCTTTGGTGACACTTTCATAGTCCCAGAGGTATTGCAGCGCCTGACGAAATGCCAGGTTGTTCGTAGGGTACTTCTGGGTATTGATCAAAAATTGGAAGTTCTTCCACGAAGGCGCGGTGCTCACCTTGATGGAGGGGTCCTCTCCCAACACCTTGAGTTGATCAAGAGGGATATCCCAGGCGACACCGGCCTCGCCATTTTTGATCATCTGAGTACGGGTGGAGGCTTCGGACACGACCTTCACGATGACCCGATCAAATTGCCCTTCTTTCCAACCTCCCCAGTAGCCATCGAATCGCTCAAGCACCACTTGCTGGCCCTGTTCGACCTGCCCAAGCTTATAGGGACCGGTACCGATGGCGTTGGGAGCCATCATCCAGTCATGCCCTTTCTCCGCCGCCGCCGGGGCAATGATGTAAGCGGCATACTGGCCTGCCGCGATCAGATTGGCTGGAGTGGGACTCTTAAACTTGAGCACTACCGTATCGTCAGCGAGGGCCTCGACGGTATCCAGACCGTTCCATACAAATGCAGCGCCCTGTTTCAGCTGCTTGACGTAATCAATGGACTTTTTGACCGCTGCAGCATTAAAGGCCGAACCGTCATGAAATTTAACGCCGTGCCGCAGCTTGAAGGTCCAGGTCTTGCCGTTGTCGCTGCTTTCCCAGGACGTGGCGAGCCTGGGGGAAAACTCCTCAGCACTGCCTGGCGCGTTGTATACCACTAGTGTCTCGTAGATATTGCCCAGTACCCGCACTTCCTCCGAAAAAGCCGAGGCAGGATCCCAATCCTTGAAAGAGGCTCGATCAGCGACAACCAAGGTATTGTTTGCCGCATACACCAAACCACTGGTCAACGGCGCGGTAACGGACAGCGCCATCAACCCCGCCATTAATGTACTTTTTAACTTCATCGGTGTTCCTCTTATTTTTATGGTGGGCGCAGCGGATCACTTGTAGAAACAGGCACTCATTCAACCGGAACGAATGATGTGATTGGCCGTTAACGAAACTGACTTTTAAGTGGTGTATGGCATTATTGATCTGACGCACCGCCAGCTCAATTTCGCGAGCACGAATAAAAAAACGCCAGGTGACGCCCTGAAGCGTCACCTAGCGTCTATTTTAAAAAAAGACTAAAACAGCGGAGGGACAAGGTTGAACTCACCTTCTGGTGGATGTACCAGCAGCCGCGCCCTCACTTCGACGGGAATCTCAGGGGCATCAATCGGAAAACAGCTGCAACTGGTGAGAGCGTTACGCAGGTCGATCGACTCGCCTAGGTGCTCAAATACAATATGGGCACCAAAAGGACGGCGGAAATTGTCACCCGAAACGCCGAGTACCAAGCCGTTGAGAAAACGGAAACGACTGCGGTAGGAGGGATAAATCGCCGACCAGATATAGCCCCGGGACGAGAGGTACTCTCGCTCGACGATGTAAATCAGATCCGATGAGGCAAAGCAGAACCCACGATATTTATTGATGCCGAAACTCTTCAACTGATCATCGCCCAACCTCATCCGCTCGTAGGTTTTACTCAGGATCTTTTCGCCGGAGCGGGTCAAGCGGGTAATCGACTTGATCACCTCCCCCGGCGCAGAAGGCGACATCAAATAGACAAAGTAGTAACCCTGGTACTTCGACAACTCCTGCGCGGAGCTCGGAAAAAAATCGGCCGGTACTGCACTGTCCGACTCTCGCGCCGTGCGTTGCCTGTTGAGCAGAGCGCGGAAGGATTCATGCTCGGAGAATATTTCCTCCTCATCCACCCCAAAAAAAGTGCAGATCTTGCGCAGGGTAAAGGACGAGGGAGTCGCTTGCGCCCCCAAGTATTTGTTGAACTGCTGGCGGTTGATATCAAGGGAGCGGCACACCTTCGCCACCGACTTATAATATCCGCAGAGAAGGCGCAAGTTTTGACTGAAGTCTTGCATCGACTGGGATGAACTGGAACTGGCCATAAAGAGTATTCCTAACGCCACAATTGACAACATGCTGAACTAATCGTCGCTTAGGGTCACGGCTTCAAAAGCTCAGCGCAAGACAGTGCCTGAAAGTGGCGCAGAAGCTCGGCATTGCCAACCCGTGATCGACGCGAGCATTGAGCCCGACCATAGCGACTATGGTGAGGAAATATTCAACAAATACACAAGCTTATCCAGCGATTCCTGACGCCTCAGTAGAATTACCATCTGGATGGCGTCTTCCACCGCTTCGGTGGCGGCCTGGCTGAAAAACCGCAGCGATCGATCGAACAAAACCGGGGTGACGCATTAAGCTAGCGCTTTAAACACCCCACTATGCTGTCCTGGATTCCTGCATGAACGTCAATGACGAAAGTTTCGAAGAACTGTTGGACGCCCTGCACGACGGCGTCTACATCACCGATGGCGATGGCAACACACTCAAGGTCAACAAGGCCTACGAACGCTTGACCGGCCTCAACAGTGCCGAACTGGTGGGGCGCTCCATGCAAGTGCTGGTCAATGAAGGGACGATCTCTCAGTCCGCCACCCTGCGGGTTTTACGCGAAGGCTTGCCCGTTTCGGTAATGCAGAGCGTGAGTCACGGGAAAAAGCTGTTGGTCAGCGCAACACCGATCTTCGACAGCGCCAAACGCATCCGTTACGTGGTCAGCACCGTACGTGACATGACCGAGTTACTGCGCATGAAGCATGAGCGTGACGAACTGCATCAGCTCAAACAACTGCGCAACAGCACCGCGCAATTGCATGCCGGTCAACGCGACGAACTGTTGAACTCCCTGCCCGTGGCGGACCAAAAAGTTTCCGGCCGGGTCTTCGCCCTGGCGCGCCAGGTGGCCAGCAGCTCGGTGAAAGTGCTGCTGCTAGGCGAAACAGGTGTCGGCAAGACCCTGGTCGCGCAATACATCCACAATGCCGGCCCCCGGGCCAAGGAGCCGTTTCTGGCACTCAATTGCGGTGCACTGCCGGAAAACCTCATTGAGGCCGAACTGTTTGGCTATGCCCCCGGTGCCTTTACCGGCGCCGGGCCAAAAGGCAAGCGTGGTCTGCTCGAACTGGCCCACCACGGCACGTTGTTTCTGGACGAAATTGGCGATCTGCCGTTGGCGGTCCAGGTCAAGTTGCTAAAGGTGATCGAAGAAAATCGCTTCATTCCGGTTGGCGGGCTGGAGCTCAAGGAAGTGGACGTGCGCATCATCAGCGCCACCCATCATGACCTCAAACAGCGGGTGGCACAGGGGCTGTTCCGCGCGGACCTGTACTACCGACTCAACGTCGTCCCCATCCACATTCCCGCCCTGCGCGAGCGGAGTGAGGAAATCCCCGCGCTGTTGCATTTTTACCTGGAGACCTACAACAGCCGTTACGCACGCCAGGTGCAGTGGAGCCTGGAAGCGCTCGACCTGCTGTGTGAGTACGCCTGGCCAGGCAATATCCGTGAGTTGATCAACGTGGTGGAGCGGCTGGTGGTGACCACCCTGGGCGACACCATCGAGGCGCTGGATCTGCCCGAAGAGATACTCAACCTCAGCCCGCAGGACACCGACCAGGGCCGCCTGCCACTGCGCAAGATTGTCGAGAACGCCGAACGCACAGCGATTCGCGCGGCACTGCGCTTGCACAAGACCACTCGCCTGGCGGCGAAGGCCTTGGGTGTGAGCCAGGCCACCGTGGTGCAAAAAATGAAACGCTGGGAACACTCTGACTGACAACGTTTGATTAGTATTTGGATAAAACAGCCCCCAGGCGATCAGGATACTGATCGCAACTCCCCTGCATTAATCCCGCCTTTTTCCCGCAAAGCCCCGCCATCCGGGGCTTTGCGCATTCTGGCACGCCATTCGCTATGTCCGGTTGACACGCCCTTGCACAAACAACAACTACATAGGACGAGCCGATGACTGTCTCAGCATTCAAAATCGCCAATCGACTGATTACCGGAGAAGCCGCCATCGAGCAGCTATCCGTTGAACTCACCCGCCTGAATATCAACTTTCCGCTCATCGTCACTGATGTGGTGCTGGTCAAGTCCGGCACGGTGGACCTTGCCCTTGCGCAACTGGGAGGTCGGCGTTACGGCATCTTTGATCAGGTCAAGCCTGAACCCGAAATCGCCATCGTTGAAGACTGCACCCGCGCATTCCACGAAGGCGGCTATGACGGCCTGATCGGCCTCGGAGGCGGCAGCGCCATTGACATCGCCAAAGGCGTCGCGGCCTTCGCCGGGCATGACGGCCCGTTGGCCGACTTGTTCGGCGTCGACCTGGTCAAGCAAAAGGGCCCTGCCCTCATCGCCATTCCGACCACCGCTGGCACCGGCTCGGAAGTGACTAGCGTCGCGATCTTTTCCGACAAGCAAGCGCAACTGAAAAAGGGCATCGTCAGCGACTACCTGCTGCCGGATGTCGCCCTGGTCAGCCCGGCCATGACCCTGACCTGTCCGCGCAGCGTCACCGCCGCCAGTGGCGTGGATGCCCTGGTTCACGCCATCGAAGCTTATCTGTCGGTCAATCGCTCGCCGATCACCGACGCACTGGCACTGGGCGCCATCAAATTGATCGCCAAGGCCCTGCCCAAGGCTTATGCCAACCCGGCCGACCTGCAAGCTCGCGAAGACATGGCCACCGGCAGCCTCATGGGCGGCATGGCCTTTGGCAATGCCGGCGTCGGCGCGGTGCATGCGTTGGCCTACCCGTTGGGCGGTCGCTTCAACATCGCCCATGGCGTGAGCAATGCCTTGCTACTGCCGCACGTGATGCAGTGGAACAAGTTGGCTTGTGTCGAGCGCTTCCGTGATATCGCCGAAGCGATGGGCCTGCGCGTGTCCCACCTGAGCGACCCGCAAGCCGCCGATGCCACTGTGCAGGCCATGGCCGATCTGTGTGAGGCGGTGGAGATTCCCAAAAGCCTGCGCGCCTTTGACGTTCCTGAGGACGCCATCCCGGCCATGGCCGAAGAGGCCAGCAAGATCGAGCGCCTGATGCGCAACAACCCGCGCCGCCTGAGCGCCGTCGATATCGAGAAAATCTATCGCTCGGCGTTTTGATTGGCGCCCTCAAACCGTTCAGCGCTCGATGACTCATCGAGCGCTCACCCTACAAGATCAATAAAACAGGTGCAGCCTATGTCCAGTTCCCCTGAATCACGATACGAAAGTCCGTACATTGCCCTTGGCCCGTTCAAGGTGCGCTTGCCGTTTATCCACTACAAATTCGAGTTGCCGGACTACCTGCAAGGTTTGCTGATGTGCGCAGTCGACCTGGCGGCGATCCCGCTGATGACCGAATTGCTCGGGATGCCATTCGAAGTGGCACTGGCAGTGGTCATGCTCAACGGCTTGCTGTACCTCACCCACCACTTGCTCGGCGACCCGACCGTACCGGGCTGGATCACCCCGGCGGTGCCGCTGTTGATGGCCTATTGCGCAACCTTTCCGGTGGGCCCGGAACGTGTCCATGCCTTGATTGCGTTTCAATTGATGCTCGGCGTGTTCTCCATTGCGCTGGGGGCCACGGGGATGGCGAAACGTGTGTTCACCTACATACCGGCGGCCATGAAATCCGGGATCATCGTCGGCGCGGGCCTGAGTGCCGTGATCGCGGTGTTTCAGGTGGGCGGCAAGTTTGACGCGTTCCCATGGACGATCTCCATCGCGGTGGGCCTGGCGTTCTACCTGATTTTTTCCCAGCACTTCCAGGTACTCAAGCAAAAGAACGCGTTCTGGTGGAATTTCGCCAAGCTCGGCATCCTGCCGATTGTCCTGCTGGCGGTGGTCATCGCTCCGCTGTTCAACGAGGCGCCGTGGCCGACCATTCAATGGGGCATCAGCCAACCGGACTTCATTGGTTTGTGGACCCACTACACGGTGTTCGGTCTCGGCATGCCGCCTTTATCGATGTTCATCTCGGCAATTCCAACGGTGCTGGCGGTGTACATCATCGTGTTCGGCGACGTGCTCAGTGCTAAGGTACTGCTGGACGAAGCTGAACAGATCCGACCCGACCAGAAAATCGACTACAACCCGGACCGCGCGCACCTGATCTTCGGCGGACGCAACGCCATCATGAGCATCTTCGGCCCCGACGTCGCCATGTGCGGACCGAAGTGGGCAGCCATGCTGGTGGTGATTATCGAACGTTTCAAGGGTGGGCCGAAGGCAATGGGTTCGATCATTGGCGGTGTCGGTTCATTCCGCTGGGGGACCAATACCGGGCTGCTGCTGTTGCCAGTGGTAACCTTGGTGCAACCGATTCTGGGCGTCGCGCTGTCCCTGACCCTGCTGATCCAAGGTTATGTCAGCGTGCGTCTGGGCATCCTGGAAGCGCGAAGCCAGCGTGACCTGGGTATCGCCGGGGTGATCGGCGCGGTGCTGGCAATCAAGGGCGCGAGCTGGGCATTCGCCATCGGCGTGGTGTTGTGCTTGCTGATCTACGGCAAGAACTTTTTCCGTGGCGAAAACGACAGGACCTTTGCCCGTGACCTGAACACGCCAGAGACGTTGCCCGAGACGCCGTTGAAACCGGCCACGGTTCAACGTGTGGCCGAGACTGCGGCAGTCGAATAAGGCTTCGATCTTCGTTCATGGCGCGCGGCGTAGTGCCGGCGCCATGAACAGGGTCCGCATTTACCACAAATAACCAAACTTGACGGGCGCCCTCCTTGAACGTTGGGTAAGGTTAGAACTCATGGGCTGGTGGTTAGGTATGTCGATAGGCCTGAGTCGCTATATGCCACAAAGCCATCCACTTGTGCCATGCAGCCGCTACAAGTGTTCCGGCAAAATCGGCCGTCGTATCAGGGCGGACAATCGCGCATGCAGTGCGTATACCGGAATACTAGCGCCGAGTGTCTGCAAATAACTACCCAAACGACCATGCCGTCCACCGCTTGTTTCCCTTTGCCCATCGTCAGCACTGGAGCACCGAAAAGTTAGGGAACGCGGAGCGCCATCTCAGCTCACTCGAGGGATGAATCGAGATTGAAATACACTGCAATTGGGTCGCCAGGTTGCGGAATTGTTCCAGCCGTTCAAACATGCCATACACCTGTGGGCAAACTGTAATAACCCGTTACCAGCCCAGTTGCTTGTTAAAACCAAGGGCGTCGTAGTAGTCATGCTGCGTGAGAATTTTGCCGTTCTTGAGGTGTATGAAACTAACACCCTTAAAGCTGAGGGGGCGCTGAGTGGCTGGGGTCTCGGCACTCCAGGAACCGGTATTGGTACCAATGAACTCCCACTCAAAGGCAATGCTTTCGCCATTGACAATCGGCTCGCCGAACATTTTCCATTGCAGATCCGGCACCGCCTGCATGAACACTTGAATTACTTGGGACTTGGCGTTTTCGCGGCCAACTTGAGGTGTGCCCACCGAGGCGTCGAGAAACTCAACGTTATCAGAAAAGTACTCGGCCGCAGCATCCGCATTATGGGCATTCCAAGCCTTCATATAGTCATGAATCACGCCGATGGTATCGTTTTGGCTTGCCGCAAAACTTGCATGACTGGCCAGAACCAGAAACAGCCCGAACAGTAGTGAGTGGATTCGAGACGTCATAGCCTTCAACCTTATTGTTAGAAGATCGGTTTGCCTGCCGCGCTTGGCGGCAGACATTGATGTCAATTAGCGGTTTTTCCAGGCATCCGAAGCTGGGGCTTTGCCCTTTTCATAAGGACGAAATAGGGTCATGTACAGGACACCTACAAGGATGACAATGGCACCGACAAGTGCGATGCCGTAGTTCACATACCAAGGCGCATCCGGTGTACGCGGCCAGGACATATTGATGATCGCGAACATGCCGTAGCAAAGGGCAGCGATGTTCACTACCCAACCCCACCGTCCCATGGTGAACTGGCCCTTGGGTTTCCAACCACGGATACGGGCGTACAGCGCACCGCCAACAATCATCTGGAACGCCAGGTAGATACCGATGGCGGCAAAGCTCACCACCAGCGCAATAGCGTTCTGAAGGTAGAAGCCGACACACACAATGATCGCCGGCAGCACGCCACACACCACCAGGGCTGCGGTCGGGACGTGCGTCGTAGGCGAGAGCTTTTTCAGCACATTACTGCCCATGAGCATTTCGTCTCGAGCATAGGCATAGAGCAGACGACTGGCGGATGCCTGCAAACTCAGCACGCAGGAAACGAACGAAACCGTAATGACCGCCATGACTACCCGAGAGCCCAGAGGACCGAAGGCGCTACCGAATATGGTCGACATCGGGTCTTTGTCTTGCCCGGAAATGACCGCAGCCATATCTGGAACTGCAAGGATCAACGCCAGGGCCGCAAAGATCGAGGCAGCGCCGCCGATCCAGATAGTCATCCGCATCGCCTTTGGAACCTGGCGGCTAGGATTTGGGGTTTCCTCGGCAACATCGCCGCAAGCTTCAAAGCCGTAGTAGAGAAACATCCCCGCCAATGAGGCCGTGAGAAACGCAGGCCAATAGGCCCCATCAATGGAAATATCAAAAGTATTGAACAATACGCTCAAAGGCTGGTGGCGCTCGAAGATCAACAGGTATCCACCGATCAACAAAGCCCCGACCAGTTCGCAGAGAAAACCGAACATCGCCACCCGTGCCAATAGCTTGGTACCACTGAGATTCAAGACCGTCGCCGTGGCCGTCAGAAATAGCGCGACCAACGTGTTAGTCACCGGCGACGACTCGAAACCTAGAAGGTTTGCGATATAGGGGCCAGCCCCCAGCGCGACGGCGGCAATGGTGACACATAGGGAGATGGCATAAATCCACCCGACCATCCATGCCCACTTCTTGCCAACCAGACGTCGGGCCCAAGGATAGACGCCACCGGAAATCGGGTATTGAGATACCACTTCGCAAAAAATCAGACACACCAGCATCTGGCCGAACCCCACCAGCAGGTAGGACCAGAACATTGGTGGCCCGCCGGCGGCCAAGCACAGGCCGAACAAGGTGTAGACCCCTACCACCGGGGACAGATAGGTGAACCCAAGGGCAAAGTTCTGCCACAGACTCATACTACGTTCGAAATTCGAGGTGTACCCAAGAGCACGGAGTTGCTCCGCGTCTTGATCTACAGCTACCTTGGAGCTAATTGAGCTGTTCATTGCAACATCCTTCAAAAAGGAATTTGTTTTAATAGGCGTTGATCGGACGGTGCTATCCCATCCGTTGCGCGATTAACCAGAGTTGACTCAGAGTTGTATCCAGGTGGCCTTGATCTCGGTGTACTTATCAAAGGCATGCAGGGATTTGTCACGGCCATTACCGGACTGTTTAAAGCCGCCGAACGGCGCCATCATGTCACCGCCGTCATAGAGATTGACCCAAACACTGCCGGCACGAAGTGCGCGGGAAATGTTGTGGGCTCGAGACAGGTCAGACGTCCAGACAGCTGCGGCCAGACCGTAAGGGGTGTCATTGGCGATGCGTACAGCATCCTCTGCTTCGTCGAATTCGATGACTGACAGTACGGGACCGAATATTTCTTCTCGGGCGATTTTCATCGAGTTGCTGACGTTGTCGAACAGGGTTGGCTCTACATAACTGCCACCGGCTTCTACCCGTGCAACGCGTCCCCCGAGCAAGAGCCGCGCACCTTGCGCTTGACCCTCTTCGATGTACTGCATCACCCCATCCAGATGACGGCTGTCCACCAGTGCACCGACATTAGTATCAGGGTCGAGCGGATGCCCTGGCTTCCAGTTCTTCATGGCCTCGACAACCATTGGCACAAAACGCTCCTTGATTGACGCCTGCACGAGCAAACGTGAACCGGCGGTGCAAACCTCGCCCTGGTTGAAGGAGATGGCTGCCGCTGCAGCTTCGGCCGCCACCTGAAGATCAGGGGCATCGGCAAATACAATGTTGGGACTCTTGCCGCCGGCCTCGAGCCAGACCCGTTTCATGTTTGACTCACCCGCATAAACCAGTAATTGCTTGGCCACTTGGGTCGACCCGGTAAACGCCAAGGTATCAACGTCACCGTGCAAGGCCAACGCCTTGCCCACGGTGTGGCCATAGCCCGGCAGAACATTGAGGACACCTGCTGGCAGACCCGCCTCCAGAGCAAGCTGTGCGATGCGGATAGCGGTCAGCGGAGAACGCTCCGAGGGTTTGAGGATCACCGAGTTACCGGCAGCCAACGCTGGCCCCAACTTCCAGGACGCCATCATCAGTGGGAAATTCCACGGCACGATAGTAGCGACCACCCCAACTGGCTCCCGGGTAACCAGCCCGAGCTGATCGACCGAGGTCGCTGCCACCTCATCGTAGATTTTGTCGATTGCCTCACCGCACCAGCGAATACTGTCAATGGTCCCCGGGAGGTCGACGGACAGCGAATCGGAAATCGGCTTGCCCATGTCCAATGTTTCCAGCAGAGCTAGCTCTTCGGCATGGGCCTGCAACAATTCGGAAAAACGCACCATCACTGCCTTGCGCATTACAGGTGCTTGGCGTGACCAGACACCGGACTCGAACGCCGATCGGGCGCTGGCTACCGCCAAATCGGCATCCGCCGCATCGCAACTCGCGACCAGGGCAAGCACACGCCCATCGATAGGACTTATGCACTCGAAGGTTGCACCTGAACTGGCCGACACATATTTGCCGTTGATAAAGGCTCGCCCTTCGATGCTCAGCGCCTTGGCTCTGGCTTCCCACTCTGATCGGGTCAACTGACTCATGGTTAAAAGTGCTCCTGGGTTCGGATGGATGCGATCTCAAATCGCCTTAAACCTATGGAACCATATCTTTTAATCCATGAGAACCCCAAAAAAGCGAATGGAAGGTGATTTTTTTGACTTTTTATGCGTTAAAACTCTAGAATCACCACACGAACACGCACAAAAACAATATTAAATATGAAATAGAATTTTAAAAGAAACACACATCCGGACGCGCTTGACGCTACGTCGGACTATTGCCACAGGCGTAAAACGGCGCCGCCCATGAATGAATCAACCATGAGCCCTACTTCAAGCCTCATACGCCTTAACCAAGAAGGTAAAACGGAGTCTGTTACCCGTCGCCTGATAGAAATGATCGATCTGGGTTTGTTCACAGAAGGCGAACAGCTCCCCAATGAAAGTGTCCTGGCCACCCAACTCGGCGTTGCCACGGTCACCCTGCGGGACGCTCTGGCGGTCTTGCGAGAGCGCGGCATTATTGAAACCCGGCGCGGACGCAGCGGCGGGAGCTTCATCTGCGCCGCGCCGCAAACCTCAGATCAGTCCCTGTTCGATCAACTACGTGAAATCAGCACGCTTGAACTGCGCGACCTCGCCGATGAACACGCTGCCATTTCAGGCGCCGCCGCCCGACTGGCGGCTCAGCGCGCCGGGCCTGAGCAACATGCAAGACTGAGCAGCTTTGTCGACGCTCTGGCCAACGCTCAAGAGCGGCGAGAGCGCCGACGAGCCGACGCCAGATTCCATATCGAAATAGCCGTGGCAGCGCAGTCTGTGCGCCTGACTCACAGCGAAGCGCGCTTGCAGGCGGAACTTGGGGAACTGTTATGGCTGCCGTTTGCCGGTCAACCGGATCCACAGACCGTCGAACGGGAACATAGAGCTATCCTGGAAGCCATCGTAGCGAACGACGCCAATCTGGCCGGCGCACTGGCAGAAGCACATGTAACACGAGGCGTTCGCCGCCTAAGCACCCTACGACTACAACAAATGGCAGAAGTCGACTTATGAATGGAACGAAACTTGCTGAAATACTCGCTCGCTATGCAGCTTGGCGTCGCATGCCTCGTCGACTGCAGGCACCGCATTGTCTTCTCTGAGTCATGAGGTAGAGCCATGGCTAACGAAATGTCAGCAAACGAGTTGTCCCAATGTGCCACGTTGATCAACGCTTCCATTAGTAACGTATTCAAGGGGCTCAACGATATGAGCGCCCAAGTATTGAGCATTTGGGAACATCAGTGTTGCAAAACGAAGCGCCCCAGCCAAGGCGACCTCAAGCCATTGCTGCCGATAATCCGACAAATCCTGAACTCAGAGAGCCTCAAGTTTCATGGTGCCGGAGTTGTCTTCGCTCCTGGTGAGCTGGAAGATCGCGAGATGCATCTGGAGTGGTGGTGCCGAACCCAAAAAGAAGAGATCCAGCCTCTGACACTGAATTTTAATAGTCGTAGCGACCGTTTTTACGATTACCTGCACATGCCTTGGTACACCCGCCCCCAGCAAACCCGGCAGCCCTCCATAGACGGCCCGTTCGTGGATTTGTACGGCACGGAGCAGTACATCGTTGCCTTCTCGGTTCCTATTTTTTTCGCAGAACGCTTCATTGGTGTAGCTGCTGCCGATATTTCTCTGCACTCCTTGGAACCCTTGCTCGTGCGCAGCCTTATGCGGGTCAGTAACGAGGCGTTGTTACTCAACGCCGAAGGTAGAGTGCTGGCGGCTAACACACCGAGTTGGCTGGCCGGTGATTTGATCCGAGGCCCCCTGAGCCTGGACAAAGAACAGGGACGCGTCCTGAGCCTTATCGACACATCGTCATATTGGAGCGTCGTGGAGCGGCCTGTACCAAGGTTTTGATCAAAACTCCATCTTGGTTTGAAGAACCAAATCTCAACCCATGCGCTTCATAGAGAATCCCGTCGAATGAAAGCTCCTGCCATGGATGGCTGGAGGTCGCCATGCACTCCGCTACCGAAAGCCCCCCATTGCAGGCCCACTTTAATGCGTTGAAAATCGCCCCTCCATCCAGCTGCCTTTCCCGTCAGGCTATTGCACAAGAACCAACTCAACCGACCTGGCAAGGCTGTGCTCGCTCGCCGCAGCACTGGAAGAACACCACCACTAGAAGGACTGCCATTGCCGTAGCCGCAGGTGGTCGCGCAGCCACTGAGGTTCTTCACGAAGCCCGGGAACGACAGAAACAAGAACTTTGACGCTTCATGCCACACGTTTCCTGCTTGTCGAACCTGTCTAAAACCCGCGCCGCGGTCAGATCATTTTTCAAAGAATGGAGCCCGAGGGTTGTGCTCAAATCGAGGCCGCTGCGGTGGACATGAATACAGCTTTTGACCTTGAGATTAGCCAGCATTGCCTGAAAGCACGGTCGGCCTACAACCTTTTCTACGTGGTCATCAAATATGGCCGAGCAGTGATCAATCTGGTGCAAGCCGACGAGACCAATCGACTGCATCACAACAAACCAGCCGTATTAGGTTATCAAGCAAACCCGCTGTTTACTGCTGCGCAATCCAGAAACCTGAAGAAGCCGGAACAACAGGTTTATCTAGAGGCATTGAGAGCCGGGTTCGTTGGTCAATGCACACCGGTCAATTGAAAGGAATAAATCATGGTCATCAAACGGATGGTGTACGGCTACCGGGACAGCGAACTCTTTTTCATGAAGATAAAGAGCATCTTTCCCGGCAATCCGTGAAGTATCATTTTTTTACTCACGAAACGATGGTCGTGGCGCGACCAGTACCCTGCGCCGCGCCGATGCCCGATACGACTTTATGACGCCGAGTAACGCTATCAGGAGTTGTGCGTGTAGCCCTCCCACTGATGCCACAGGCTTTGGTTGACTCCCAGTCCAAACCAGCGGTCTGTGTCGTCGAGTGCACGGCTGAAAATATCAACCACGAGCTGTATTTC
This sequence comes from Pseudomonas sp. Irchel s3h14, assembly GCF_900187425.1. Lineage (GTDB taxonomy): Bacteria > Pseudomonadota > Gammaproteobacteria > Pseudomonadales > Pseudomonadaceae > Aquipseudomonas. The sequence continues at coordinate 238,683 of NZ_FYDJ01000007.1, read as the reverse complement.
TTCTTTCGTGGAAATCAACGGCGGGCAGAATGCGATCGAGTCTCCCATCGCCCTTGTGATCATGCCGTACTCCTGCGCACGTCCCGCCAGGTAGCGCCCCAGCTTCCCAACCGTATCCATCGGCTCCTTTGTCCGACGATCCGCAACGAGCTCCACAGCAGCGATCAATCCACAGCCCCTAACCTCCCCTACCAACGGATGATCAGCAAATTGAGCCAGTCCGGCCTGAAGTTGTTCGCCCAACTCGCAGGCGCGCTCGACAAGCCGATCTTCCTGGATGATCTTTATGTTTTCCAGCGCAACTGCAGTCGCAACCGGGTGGCCGCTGCCGGTGAAGCCATGGCCCAGAGTACCGAAGGTGTGGCTCTGATCGGCGATCCCCTCGAAGACCTTATCGTTGATCAGGACTGCCGCGATCGGTTGATAGGAAGAAGATAGTTGCTTGGAAACCACCATGACATCCGGCTTGATGCCGAAGGTTTCGCAGCCAAACATTTTACCGGTACGACCAAAGCCGCAAATCACTTCATCCGCAACGACCAGTACGTCATATTTGCGGCACACCGCTTGAACCTTGTCCCAATATGTGCGCGGAGGCACGATCACGCCGCCCGCCCCCATCAGCGGTTCGCCGTAAAAAGCGGCTACGGTATCAGGGCCCTCTCGGAGGATGACATTTTCCAGTTCGGTTGCCAGGCGATCAGCAAATTGTTCATCGGTCTCGCCAGGCTTGGCATTGCGATAGTGGTGCGGACAGGCGACGTGAAAGAAGCCGGGCAGCGGCACATCAAAGCCACGCTGGTTCACCTGCAGCCCGGTCAGACTGGCGCTGACAGCAGTAATGCCGTGATACGCATTGTGACGGCTGATGAACTTCTTTTTGCCAGGCTTGCCGATGGCATTGTTGCGATACCAGATCATCTTGACGACGGTGTCGTTGGCTTCAGAGCCTGAGTTAGTGAAGAAGACCTTGCTCATCGGCACCGGGGCGAGTTCGATCAGCTTCTCAGCCAATTCGATACTGGGCGTGTGAGCCTTGTGACTGAAGAGGTGATAAAAGGGCAGTTTACGTAGCTGTTGCTCTGCCGCCTTGATCAGGCGCTCATTACTGAAACCGAGCGCCACACTCCAAAGACCCGACATCGCTTCTAGATAACGCTTGCCCTGGTTGTCATAGACGTAAATGCCCTCGCCACGCTCAATGATCAGCGGGCCTACTTCCTGGTGCAGACGCGCATCCGTGTAGGGGTGCAGTTGATGCTGAACATCCTTTTCGGCGAGAGAAAGATACGAGTGATTCATGTTAAGGAACTCCGGGGAATGGCGGCCATATGGCGTTGTTACAGGCTTTGGTGGGGGTTCATTTCCACCCCTCTTGACGCTTGATGAATGTCCGCCGTGATCACACGCCGATACAGAGGTATTTGATTTCCAAGTAGTCCTCAATGCCGTACTTGGAGCCTTCACGCCCCAGACCCGAGGCCTTGATGCCACCGAACGGCGCCACTTCGTTGGAGATGATCCCGGTGTTGATGCCGACAATGCCGTATTCCAGCGCTTCGCCCACACGAAACACACGGCTCAGGTCGCGGGCATAGAAGTAGGACGCCAGGCCGAATTCGGTATCGTTGGCCATGGCGATCACATCGGCTTCATCCTTGAAGCGGAACAGCGGTGCCAGCGGGCCGAAAGTTTCTTCCTTGGCAACGGCGGCGTTGCGCGGTACATCAACCAGCACAGTCGGCTCGAAGAAGGTCCCGCCCAAGGCATGCGGCTTGCCGCCGGCAACCACGCGAGCGCCTTTGCTCACGGCATCGTCGATGTGCTCCTGGACCTTGGCCATGGCTTTGGCGTCGATCAGGGGGCCGGTGGTGATGCCGTGTTCCAGGCCATTACCAATGTTCAACTTGGCCACGGCCGCGGTGAGTTTTTCGGCGAAGGCATCGTAGACACCATCCTGGATATAAAGGCGATTGGCACAGACGCAGGTCTGGCCATTGTTACGGTACTTGGAGACCAGCGCGCCCTCGACGGCGGCGTCCAGGTCGGCGTCATCGAACACAATGAAGGGGGCATTGCCACCCAGTTCCAACGAGACCTTCTTGATGTCCTTGGCGCACTCGACCATCAACTGACGGCCGATTTCGGTGGAACCGGTGAAGGTCAGCTTGCGCACGAGCGGGTTACCGGTCAGCTCGCTGCCGACTTCGCCGGCACTGCCGGTGACCACGCTGAACACACCTTTCGGAATACCGGCGCGCTCGGCCAGCTCCGCCAAGGCCAGGGCCGAGTAAGGGGTTTGCGAGGCCGGCTTGAGGACCATGGTGCAGCCGGCGGCCAGGGCCGGACCGGCCTTGCGGGTGATCATCGCCGAAGGGAAGTTCCACGGAGTGATGGCGGCAGTAACACCGATCGGCTGCTTGAGCACCATCAGGCGCTTGTCGACCTGGTGACCGGGGATCATGTCGCCATACACGCGCTTGGCCTCTTCGCCGAACCACTCCAGAAAGGAGGCGGCGTAAGCGATTTCGCCACGGGACTCGGTCAGTGGCTTGCCTTGCTCCAGGGTCATCAGGCGGGCCAGGTCTTCCTGGTTGGCCATCATCAGGTCGAACCACTTGCGCAGTTTGTTGGCGCGATCCTTGGCGGTCAGGGCACGCCAGGCCGGTAGCGCCTTGTCGGCGGCTTCAATGGCACGACGGGTTTCGGTCGCGCCCATCTTCGGCACACTGCCGATGATTTCACCGGTGGCCGGGTTGTTGACCTTAAGCGTCTGGCCATTGTCGGCGTCTGCCCAGGCACCGTCGATATAGGCTTGCTGGCGGAACAGTTTCGGATCGTTGAGTTGCACGCGAAATTCCTCGTTAGCGGGTTGCGACGGAGGCCGCCATCGGGGCGGTCCGAGTGGAGTTGTCGGGTGTGACAAAACTGACGCCGGTGCTGGCGAGCTGCTCGCGGACCTTGTCGACGATGTATGCACCGATCGGGATCGCGGAAGTCGCGGCGGGCGACGGGGCGTTGCAGACGCTGACGCTACGGGCGGTGTTGACGAACAGGAAGTCGTCGATCAACTTGCCGTCGAGCGAGACCGCCTGGGCGCGAACACCGGCCGGGTAGGCGGTGAGATCGCTCTTGTTGATGCTCGGGCAGTACTTCTGCACCTGCTTGAGATAGCCAGCCTTGAACAGCGAGTTTTTCATCTCGATCAGGCCGGGGCGCAGGTTCTTCACCAATACTTTGAGAATGCCCGGGGTGGTCAGGGTTTCGAACATGTCCGACAGCGAGAAATCGGTCTTGAGATAGCCTTCGCGCTTCATGGCCAACACCGCGTTGGGGCCGACGGTGACGGTGCCGTCGATCATGCGGGTCAGGTGCACGCCGAGGAACGGCATGGACGGATCCGGGATCGGGTAGATCAGGTGGTTGACGATCTGGTTGTGCTGCTTGGGCAACAGATAGTACTCGCCACGGAATGGGCAGATGATGAAGTTGGGCTTGATCCCGAGCATGCGCACCACACGGTCGGCCATCAGGCCCGAGCAGGTGATCAGGAAACGCCCGTGGTGCTCCTGGCTGCCGGTGCGGACGACCACCTCATCGGGACTCTCGTCGATGGCGACCACTTCACTGTTGTAGCGGATCTCGCCGCCGGCGGCTTCGAATTCACGAGCCATGGCCGCGGTGACCTGGGCATAGTTCACGATGCCGCTCGAAGGCACGTAGATACCGCCCAGGCCGATGATGTTCGGCTCGCGCTCGTGCAACTCGGCCGCAGACAGCCATCCACGCCTCAGACCGTTAGCTTCGGTGCGATCCCAAAGCGCACTCATGCGCTGCATTTCCAGCTCGTTGGTGGCCACCAGCAGCTTGCCGCACTCGTCGTAATGGATGCTGTGCTTGTTGCAGAAGGCCTTAGTGGCCTTGTTCCCTTCCAGGCAGAAACGTGCCTTCAGACTGCCGGGGGTGTAGTAAACGCCGGCATGGATCACGCCACTGTTGTGGCCGGTCTGGTGCTGGGCCGGGCCGGACTCTTTCTCCAGCAGGAGGATTTTTGCGTCCGGGTAAACCTGGATCAGTTGCATGGCCGTGGACATACCCACAATGCCGCCACCGATGATGATGAAGTCGTACGCAGCCATTAGCTTGCACCCACCTGAGTTACGTTTTTGTTGGAAGCACGACAAGGGCCGTACGTGCTGGCCCTCGTCATTTCAGCTCTTGGCAAACTTTATTGGCCGCGTTGGTACAGCGTTTTCTGGTAGCTGATGTAGCCGCGCTGGCGCATCAGCTCACGACGCAGGCCCGGGTGGGCGGTGAAACGGTCACGGCCGTGCAGCCAGAACATGTTGTTGACCAGCACGAAGCTGCCGACCGGCACCGGTATCGAAACCTTCTTTTGGCTGCCTTCCAGGGATTCGCTCATGGCAGTCAGCCAGATGCCCTCCTCGAAATCCTTGGGCTGCACGAACTGGTCGATGTAGCGCATGGTCGGGCGGCCTTCGGCGTCGTTGTCGAACACGGCGTGGAACACGTCTTCACGCACGTTCTTACTCGGTGGCGCAGTGAAGCGCATTTCACGGCGGGCCAGCGGGTGCGTGTAGTAGTGGTTCAGGTCTTCCCAGTCGTCCAGGTGCAGCAGCAGGGTGTTGCCGCCTTCCATGTTCTGCTCGTCGATCTTCATCATCAGCACGTAGTCGGTACGTTCCTGAACAAAGGTGCCGTCGTTGTGCAGTTCCATGACCCGGTGTGGCTGGCGCAGGTAACTGTCGGAATTGTCGGTGTTGACCACTGCGAAGCGCGCGTAGAACTGTCCGCTCATGGCATCGAAGTTGGACCGACCGATCAGGTGTGCGACGGCCGAGGAGAACTTGACCATTTCATCGGCTTGGGTCACGTCATTCAAACCTTCAGGCGTGATCAGCATGCCGCCGGTGGCGCGGTCCAGAATGGTGTTGACCAATACCGGGCGCAGAGTGCCTTCGCACAGTTCGTCAAGGATCTGACCGACCCGGAAACGCAGGAACGACTTGTACTCCAGGGCCTGGACCGGCCATTGGGCCACCGCCTTGACAAATGCGTCGACGGTTTCCTTGGTGAATTTCAGCTCAAGCAGCCGCGGCGACTGGCTGGAAGGGGTAAGGATGAACCCCTTAGTCTCCGATGGGAGTGGCATCACAAGGTCCTGAATCTGAGTAAAGGCGTTCATGGCAGTTCCTGGGCAGAGGTAGGGATTAGCCCTTCCAGCATTGATCTGGATCAGGCGCAGAGCAAAAATATCGCCATAAATTTAGAATGTCTACATTTTTATATATGATCTACAAAATAGCATTCCGTCTTATATTTTTCGTATGACAGATGTTTAGGTATGATTGGACCTTGTCGATATCAGGAGCAGTACCTTTGGATAGCCTCACCCCCAAGCAGAACTCTGCATTCAGCGGGTATGAGCGACTCAAACAGGACATCATTCGCGGGGTCTTCAAGCCCGGAGAGAAGCTCCTCATGAGCGGGCTCAAGGAGCGTTATGACTTGGGGGTTGGCCCGCTGCGAGAGGCGCTGTCGCAATTGGTGGCCGAGCATCTGGTAGTGGTGATCAGCCAGAAGGGCTACCGGGTCGCGCCCATGTCGCTACAGGAAATGCAGGACATCTACGATGCCCGCGCCAACCTCGAGGCGATGATCGTAGGCTTGGCTATCGAGCGTGGTGACGACGCCTGGGAGGCGCAGATCCTTGCCCAGTCCCATACCCTCTCGAAAGTTATGGATGTCAAAACCCGAGAGCAGGTCCTGGATGTCTGGGACGAACGGCACAAGGCCTTCCACACGGCTATCGCCGCCGGTTGTGGCTCAAAACACCTGTTACAGGCGCGCAGTTATCTGTTTGACCAGGCCGAACGCTACCGCCACCTTTGGCTGACCCGGACGGTCTTCTCCGAAGAGGCCTTGAAGCTCAAGCGCAAGGAACATGCCGCGTTGGTTGAAGCCATTCTGGCACGCGATGCGCCACGGGCGAGCACCATGATGCGCACTCACCTGATGACGCCGGTACCGATCATCGCTGAGATCATGCTGTTGCAAGGAATGGGCAACGCTGCATGAATTTGAGATTAAACGGGTTGACCAAAGCGAGCATACCCGCCCTCTCTAGCTGAAGCATTGATAACGCCTGCAATCCCCTTACTTCGCGCAGCCCTCCCCGCAGGGTCCCCTTGCCCATGTTCCTGCGGGACGGCACTGCGTGGCTATCAATGCCGCAGTGCCCTCAGCATCAACAACTTAGGGCTCCATCTGAGCAGGAAAATCTATTAATAATCAGCAGCGTTCGATGTATTCAACTTAAGTACGGAAACTATCCACCAGATGCTTGAGTCGGCTGGCTTGTTGCTCAAGGTCATCACATGCAAGCAAGGGGGCCTGGAGATTCTCCACGCCTTCCTGGTTGAGGGATTTGATCTCGGCGATGTCCATATTCAGCGAGTCAATTACGGAGGTCTGCTCTTCGGTAGCAGTTGCCACCGACTGATTGATACAATTTCACCAATTCGCTGATTGACAATACCCAGTCGCTCACCAGCCTGGTTGGCGATAATCATGCCGTCCTGACTGTAACGCTCGCTCTCGTTCATAGTGAATACCGCCTCACGGGCGCCCACCTGAAGCTCTTCAATCATCGTGTGGATTTCCTGGGCTGACGTCTGAGTGCGATAAGCCAGGCTACGAACTTCGTCTGCTGCCACGGCAAAACCACGACCGGCCTCGCCTGCCCGTGCGGCTTCGATGGCAGCATTGAGTGCCAGCAGGTTGGTCTGTTCGGAGATTCCCTTGATCACTTCAAGTGATCCGTCCAATGTTCTCCGCCTTGCTATTCAGCGCCTCGATATTGCTGCACGACGTCCGGATTTTTCCTGACAACTTGTCCATGGCATTGATCGTCTGCGCCACCACCTGGCGCCCACCCTCCGCCTGAAGGCGGGCATCCGACGCTTGAAACGAGGCATCACCTGCACTGCGCGCAATTTCCTGAGCCGCCGCACCCAGCTCATTAATCGCTGCTGCAATGCTGTTAGTGCGATTGGCCTGGTCGTCTGAGTTTGCCATGGAGGAGCTAGAGGTCTGCATCACTCGCTTGGCCACTTCATTGACATGCTCGGTGGCAGAAGAAACTTCGCGTATCGAGTGCTGGATACGCTCCACAAAAAGATTGAAATCGTGGGCCAGCTCCCCGAATTCATCCTTCGAGTGCACGTTCAATCGACGAGTAAGGTCGCCCTCTCCCTGGGCAATATCTCGCATGGCTTTACCCATCAGCCTCAAGGGCTGCATCAACACACGAATAAGCATGCCCAGCAGAAGCAGCGTGATGAACACTGCCGTCACCATCGCCAAAATAGCGGAGGTCCGGAAATCACCAAGCGCCTCGTAGGCTTTGTTTTTATCGATGGACAAGCCGATATACCAATTTACCGAAGGCAAGTCCTTGATCGAACATCAAAATCCGAGGCTTCCCTTCTTGTTCAGTTTCACTGATGTGGGCACTGAGAGTCGGTGTGTTTTGCGGGTAGATATCACTCAGATGTTTCATCACCAGATCTTTGTCCGGATGGACGAGCACCTTGCCATCAGCGCTAACTAAAAAGGCATAACCGATTCCACCTAGATCAAGTGAGCTGACGATCTTCGCCAATGTATCCAGTGTCAGGTCCCCTCCCACCACCCCAAGCGTCTGGCCGTCGTGGCTTACCGGCGTCGCAATCGTCATCATCAACTGGCCGGTAGTAACGTCCAGGTAGGGCTCAGTCAATGTGGTTCCCCCAGCAGTCATCGCGTCCGCGTACCAAGGCCGGGTTCGCGGGTCGTAGTCAGCGGGTAAGTCGTCCTTTGGCCGTATGGCGAAACTACCATCACGACTGCCTAGATAGGTGAAGGTAAACGTCGATAGCAATGACCTCTGCTCCAGCAGACGCGTAACACTGTCCGCCGCCGGGTCGTTGGCAACCGTCTGAGCAATATGGTCAACCAACAATATCCGTCCAGAGAGCCAGGCCTGGACGCTGCTCGCCGTGATTTTGCTCATTTCTTCAAGGTGGTTTTCAAGGTTCGTGCGGATGGTTTTGCGCTGGATCGAATCGTTGTACAGCGTAAGGAGGGAAAACGCTGCGACGACAACGAGCGATGCAGCAAGCAGTACCTTATGACTGAACTTCAGGTTAGCAATCATCATGTTTTATCCGAAGACCGGGAGTGTTGTAGTTGTTATTCGCTGCCAAGGTGCGTTGATGAGTGCTTGATGACGGCCAACTCTGGATAGGCCGCCAGTTTCTCGATATGCAGTTCAGTACTCTCCAACCAACGTTCAGTGAGCGAGCGGAAATGCTCCATATCCCGGCAACGCATCCGCAGACAGTAATCAAGCGCACCACTGATGAGTTGGCACTCAATGACCTACGGGCAAGCACCAACTACGGCTTCAAACGCCTTTTGCGCGGCGAGCCCCTTGCCATCAGCCAATCCAACCAGCACCAGCAGAGATAAACCAGGTGAAAGCTTGTGCTCATCGATGAAGGCACCGTAACCACGAATGACCCCTAGCCTTTCCAACTTACGTACACGTTGCTGGCAAGGGCTCTCACTCAAGTGCACAAGTGAGGCGAGTTTTTTATAAGTGATGCGCCCGTTGTGGCGCAGCACATCAATGATTGCCTCGTCGATACACCCCAAAGTTTCAAAAGTCCCCAGGGCTTTAATTCCAGTATTCATACGGAAGGTTTTTCACTTCAGTCCATTGGACAGAAATTGTTGCAGACGCTCGCTGCGCGGGTTATCCAGAATTTCTGGCCCGCCCTGCTCTTCGACAAGACCCTGATGAAGAAACAGCAGTTGGTTCGAGACTTTGCGGGCAAAACCCATTTCATGGGTCACCATGATCATGGTCCGACCTTCTTCTGCGAGCCCTTGGATGACTTTCAGCACTTCGCCCACCACCTCAGGATCCAGCGCCGATGTAGGCTCGTCGAACAGCATGACTTCAGGCTCCATCGCGAGTGCGCGAGCAATAGCTACCCGCTGCTGTTGACCACCAGAGAGAAACGCAGGAAATTGATCGGCAACACGGGCCGGCAGGCCCACCTTTTCCAAGTATCGCCGGGCACGATCTTCCGCGTCTTTTTTGCTGACACCCAGCACCCGCCGCGGAGCAATGGTGATGTTGTCCAACACGGTCATGTGGCCCCACAGATTGAAGTGCTGGAACACCATGGCCAGGCGGGTGCGCAATCGTTGCAGTTCACGGTCATCAGCCACGCACAGCCCCATATGGTTTTTAACCATGCAGATCGGTTTGCCATCCAGACTCATGGCAACGTCGTTGGGTGTTTCGAGAAAATTAATGCAGCGCAGGAAAGTACTCTTTCCAGAGCCACTGGCGCCGATCAGGCTGATCACGTCGCCTGTTTTGGCTTGCAGGGAAACGCCCTTGAGTACTTCATGGCTACCGTAACTTTTGTGTAGCCCGTCAACAGTCAATTTGTACATGTTTGCAATCATCCTCTAACGCGGATTGGAGCAGCAGTGTCAGATACTGAGCTCAGTGAGTAGGACCAAGAAAAGCCAGCCAGTGACGTTCGGCGATTCGAAACAGGCCGACCAGTGCAAAGGTCACCGCCAGGTAAATCAGTGCCGCAATCCCAAACGATTGAAAGGTCAAAAAGGTCGCGGAGTTCGCGTCGCGGGCGACTTTAAGAATGTCCGGCACAGTTGCGGTGAACGCCACCGTGGTCGAGTGCAGCATCAGGATGACTTCGTTGCTGTAATACGGCAGCGAGCGACGCAATGCTGAGGGCATGATCACAAAGGCGTAGAGCTTCCAACCTGAGAGGCCATACGCTTTCGCTGCCTCAACCTCACCATGGGCGATGTTGCGAATGGCGCCAGCAAATATCTCTGTGGTGTAGGCGCATGTATTCAGGGCGAAGGCCAGGATGGTGCAATTCATTGCATCGCGAAAAAACGCATCAAGCACCGGCTGCGCACGTATTGCAGCCAGGCTGTAGATCCCGGTGTAGCAGATCAGCAGCTGGATATAGAGCGGTGTCCCCCTGAACAGGTAGGTGTAAAACTGCACCGGCCAGCGCACATAAAACCGGGGTGACACTCGAGCGATGGACAGTGGAATCGACACGATAAAGCCGATGAAAAGTGAAGCGCTGAGCAACCACAACGTCATGGCCAGACCGGTTATCTGCTGACCATCGCTGTAGACGAAAGACCTCCAATACTCCTGCAGAAGTTCGATCATCGCACCGCCTCCCGTGAACCCACTGCGTAGTGCCGTTCCAGGCAGCGCAGGACAAAATTGGAGATGCTGGTGATGACCAGATACGTCAAAGCAGCCAGCACCAGGAAAAAGAACAACTGGTAGGTACTTTTTCCCGCATCCTGGGCGGCCTTCACCAAGTCAGCCAGGCCTATGATTGACACCAGAGCAGTGGCTTTGAGAATCACCATCCAGTTGTTGCCAAGACCCGGCAAGGCGAATCGCATCATTTGCGGGAACATCACGAAGCGAAAACGCTGAATGCGACTTAACCCATAAGCCGTGGCCGCTTCGACCTGGCCGCGGGGCACTGCCAGCATGGCGCCGCGGAAGGTTTCGGTGAAATAAGCACCGTAGATGAATCCAAGGGTGATAATCCCCGCGACAAAGGGGTTGATCTCGATGTATTCCCAACCCAGAGCCACTGTAATGACGGTCAGCCAGGTTTGCAGGCTGTAGAAAATCAATAACATCAGCACCAGATCCGGCACCCCCCGAATCAGTGTGGTGTAGAGCTGCGCCAGCAAGCGCAGCAGCGTGAGGCTGGAAAGTTTGGCGCTTGCCCCAATCAGCCCCAGCAGTACGCTGAGCGCCAGGGAAGAAAGGGACAGCTTGACGGTCATCCAGGCGCCTTCGAGCAGCAAAGGGCCGAATCCTTTCAGGCTGAATGCAGAGAGCCCCAGCACGCCTAATAGTGTTTCGAACATGATCAGCAACCTATAGCGATAAGCGCCCGTCCAGGGGACGAGCGCCGGGTGGTTATTTGCCGCTGTAAAGATTCAGATCACCGAAATGCTGCTTCTGGATCGAATCGTAGGTGCCATCTTTGTGTAAGGCCTGGATCGTTTTATCTAGCAATGCCTTGAGCTCTACGTTGCCCTTAGCTATGCCGATGGCTGTTTTGGAGGGAAGATAAGGGCTCTCGACGGACGGGCTGATTTCGTAATCGGCACCCTGCGGCGAGTTGATAAAACCTAACTGAGCCTGCAATGAGTCCTGCAGGGATGCATCCAGCCGTCCCGCTACGAGGTCGTAATACACCTGATCCTGATTCTGATAGGACTGAATTTTTACGCCTGCTTTGTCCAGAACGGCTTTTGCGTAGGCTTCCTGGATACTGCCTTGAAAGTAACCGACCGTTTTACCCTTGAGTGACGCCACGTCTGCGCTGAGGCCCGATCCTTTTTTGAACACGTAGGACGTGAATCCGGAAAACAGCTCGTTTGAAAAATCGATGGCTTTTTCGCGCGTGGGCGTCACTGTCATGGACGAGAGAATGCCGTCGAACTTACCGGCTCTGAGGCCTGGGATCAGACCGTCAAAATCGCTCTCGACCCAGATGCATTTGACTTGAAGTTTGGCGCAAATCGAATTACCCAAATCAATATCAAATCCCTTGAGACTGCCATCAGCCGCTTTGGACTCAAACGGCGCGTAGTTAGCATCCACGCCAAATCGCAAGGTTGTGTACTCTTTGGCCGACACCACATTCGTGCACAGCGCAAACAGTATTATCAAATACAGCTTTCTTAGCGAAATCATAAGTACATCCCTAGATTTTGTAGTTGGATTTAAGGGCAGTAAACATCTGATAGCGGCAAAACGTTACTTTCATTGTTATTGGTTAAAACCATCGCTTCGCCTTAAACACTACCTGAGTGCCGCGACTTAACGAATATGGCAAATTGATCGTTATCACGAGCAAAATGCTCGTCGTTCAGGCGGACACCAACTTCATCATCAGCAAGCCGCTGACAATCAAGATGGCGGCCACAACGCGCAGCAGGCTGGCAGGTTCACCCAGGAAAAAAGTGCCCGCTGCGAATGCCCCCACAGCGCCAATACCGGTCCAGATAGTGTAAGCCGTGCCCAGCGGCAAGCTTTTCATAGAGAACGAGAGCAGCGCAAAACTGGCTATCACTGTTATAAGTGTAATAACCGTCGGTACGAACCGCGTAAAACCTTCCGACTGTTTCATCGAAAACGCCCAGACAACTTCAAGTATTCCTGCAATCACCAAACTTACCCAAGCCACGAGCTTCTCCTAAAACGCCAGCGAACGAACAGTTAGCCTTTAATAGGGCAAACCCTTTTAACTTTCTTAAAAAGACCCCCGCGAGCACGGGGGTAAAGACGGGTTTGACCAAACCCTGGCTGCGTGACGCCTGTATTTAAATCACTCGAATGTTGCATCCAGAGCGAACGTAATATCCTTGATCAAGTCTTCTGGATCTTCCAGCCCAACAGAAAAACGCAAATGACCGTACTGACGGAACTCTTCGGGATACTTGTCAAAGCCACCCCGCCCCTCTGCCCCCACATGCACGATCAGCGATTCGTCATGCCCTAATGAAACGGCCGAAGTGATGATGCGCAAATTCGAAACAAACTGATTCTGCATATCTGGATCGCCCTTCACCGCGAAGGCCATCATTGCGCCGTATCCCTTGCCTGCAAATTGCCGGCGCGCCAGCTCGTGCTGGGGGTGGGAAGGCAAACCCGGGTAGTAGACGTAGGCGATACGATCGTCGGCATCAAGAAACTGTGCCAGTTTTTCAGCCGTGCTCAACAGTTGTTTCAGACGCAGCGGCAGCGTGACCGACCCGCGCATGATCATCCAGGCATTGAAAGGTGAAATGGTCGCGCCGAGGTCGACCAATGCATCATTTTTAATCTTGTAGATCAACTGGTGGGAGCCGATCACTACGCCACCCATCGCATCGCCATGACCATTGATGTACTTGGTCAACGAGTGAATGACGAAGTCGACACCGTGCTCACTCGCGCGGAAAAATGGAGGTGGAGTGAACGTTGCATCTACTGAGATCAGTGCGCCGTGCGCATGAGCAATTTCAGCCAACGCTGCAATATCTGCAACTTTGGTGGTCGGGTTGGCAATCGTTTCAGTATGAATCAGCTTGGTGTTAGGCCGAATGGCTTGACGGACCGATTCCAGATCACCGACGTCTACAAACGTCGCTTCGATCCCGTAACGTTCAGGCAGGAGTTCTGCGAAGAGTCGCCAAACGGCTTGGTAGGTGATGTCGCTGACGATGACGTGGTCGCCACTTTTCAAGAAAGAAAAAAACACCGAATGCAACGCGGCGACACCGGTCGCGAATACCACTGCATCTTCACAACCCTCGAGGGCTGCGAGTTTCTTCTCTAGACAAACCTGGTTGTGGCCTTGATTACGCGTATACACAAGGCCGTCTGGACTCGACCAGTCCATGGTTGCCGGATCTTCGGGCAAGAGATAGGAGTTAGCCATGACCAATGGCGTACGGACGGCACCACTGGTGACATCCGCGATATTCCCGCCATGAACTGCCAGCGTCGCTGCAGATAATGTTGATAGGTTGTGCTTATCGGGACGCATGTCGATTCCTCTGATTTTATTGTTGTGTCATTCGTTGAAAATTCGAACGATTTGTTTAGCTTCCACTTACACCGTTAATGCAAATAACCTTGGGTTGCGTCATATCTTCATAGGCGAAACGCACACCTTCACGGCCCATACTCCCGTACTTGAAACCACCGAAAGGCATTGCGTCGAATCGATAGTCCGAGGAGTCGTTGATTATGACGCCGCCCGCCTCAAGCCGCTTGGCTGCCTTCAGCGCAACATTCAAATTACTGGTGAAGATCCCGGCATGCAGGCTGTAGTCTGGTTCGTTGGCGAGCGTCAGAGCCTCATCCAGGGAACCCACGCTCTGGAGTATCACAACAGGGCTGAACACTTCTTCGCACCACAGCTTGCAGTGGCGGTCGACACTTTCCAGGACAGTGGGCGAATACAGCGATCCGTTGCGTACATTGCCAAACAGCAAGGTCGCGCCTTTCGCGATGGCGTCATTCACCACCTCCTCGGTACGCTTGGCTGACGCCTCAGTAATCATCGGGCCGACATCTGTCTGCTCATCCGCTGGATTACCCACGATCAACTGGCTGGTTTTTTCAATGAAGCGTGTTTTGAATGCTTCGTAGAGCGGGGCCTCAATTAGAATCCGCTGGGTACCAATACAATTTTGGCCAGCAGCCCAAAAAGCACCCGACACACACGAGTCGACTGTTTCATTCAAATCACAATCGGCCATCACGATGACTGGGGCATTTCCTCCCAGGTCCATCGCCAGTTTTTTGAGCCCGGCTGTACGCGAGATTTGTTCACCCGTGACGAAGCCGCCCGTGAACGAAACCATACGTACCGCCCGGTGCGCGACCAAGGCCTTGCCCAGCGCAGCGCCTCCTGTGGCGACTGTCACAACAACTGGAGGTAGGCCTGCATCGATAAGACAATCCACCAGCTTGATCGCTGATAGCGGTGTGAGCTCAGACGGTTTGAGTACAACCGCATTTCCACCTGCAATTGCTGGCCCAAGTTTATGTGCGACTAGATTGAGGGGATCGTTGTAGGGCGTGATCGCGACGATTACACCAAGGGGCTCACGAGTGAACCATCCCTGGCGAGATTCGGATCCGACATAAGCATCGAAAGGGATCACTTCACCGGCATTACGCTTGGCTTCCTCCGCCGACAACTTCAAGGTATTGACGCAGCGCAACACCTCCTTTCTCGCCTGTTTCAGCGTTTTGCCCGACTCAGCCACAATCAGTTTGGCAAAGGCGTCCTTATCACGTTCAACCGAAAACGCAGCTTTTTCCAATATGCGTGCACGTTCATGTCGCGGCAGATCCTTGGCAATCAAGGCACCCGAAATAGCCGTGTCGACTATCGTAGTGGCTGATGAAGCAGGTATGTCTGCCACCTCACCCACCTTGCTACCGTCAAACGGGCTAAGCACCGTAATGGCTTTATAATCAGCAGCGAGTGAGAGACTCAAGCTATTCATGATTACTTACCTGACTGGGTTTTGTGCTTGTGAATGCTCACAATATCGGTGAGCAAGGCGAAGGCAGTTTCAAAGCGACCGGCACCAGCGCCCACCACGGTTACAGGGCCGAGAATGGCGGTATTAAACGTAATGGCGTTGGTCGCGCCACTCACACCGCAGAGCGCGTCATTGGATAGCAATAACTGAGGACTAACAGAGGCCGAGATCGAGCCATCACTCCGTTTCTCTGCGCTGCCGATAAGCTTCCATCGGGCATTGGCTTTAGTCGCCTCAGCAATATCTTTGGCGGTAATTTCAGAAATACCCCTGCAAAGGACATCACTCGGCTTGAGCTTTGCCCCCAGCAGTTCATTCGCCAAAATGACGACCTTCAGACGTACATCATGGCCCTCCACATCCGCTGTTGGATCAGCTTCGGCATAACCCAACTCCTGGGCCTTTGCGACAGCCTCGGAGAAGTCCAGACCAGTTTCCATGCTGGAAAGGACAAAGTTGGACGTACCGTTGAGGATCCCTTTGAAACCGCTGATTTCCGAACCTGCCAGGGACTCTTTGGCCAAACGGATAACCGGCGTTCCGCTCATCACCGCGCCTTCGAATTCGAAGCGGGCGCCGGTGCTTTCTGCAAGCGCTTTCAAACTATCAGCATGCAGTGCCACCGGCCCTTTGTTGGTGGTCACAACGCTGGCGCCCTTCTCTAAAGCCCAGCGGCAGAACGTAGTGGCTGGCTCTCCATCCACGGGGTTTGTGAACGTTGCCTCAGCAACGATATCTGCACCCGAGAAGCGGATGACCGTTTCGTTAGCCGGCTCAGCACTGCCGCCTGGCAAGGTTCTGAAACCACCTTTGGCGGCAGGTACCGCGGCCAATTCATGTGCATCCAGACCTTCTTTGTTGATAATTGAGCCAAGATAAAGGTCGCTGACACCAACAATCTTCAGTTTGAAACCCAATTCATTCGCCCAGAGTGAGTTCTTATCGGCGATAAGCTGAGTGAGGGCGCGATTGACGCCACCGAAGCCAAGCAGAGCAATTTTATATTCAGTCACGACAAAGATCTCATTGTTATGTTTTGGTGCTGAAATAGTAATTCGTCAACGTGCTTTCACGAATATGGCAAACAGAACGTTATTGCGAGCAAAATGCTCGTGCAACGGCGCACTTTGCTTTGTCAACGCTACTTGGTGCAGGATAAAACGAAAGAGGTCACAGTATTTAGAACCCCTGGCAGCGCTGAGATTTCACTCCAGACCCTATGGATACGATCTGAACTCATAGCCTCGACCGTCAATACAATATCAAGATCGCCACTCATTACATTGCATGAAATGACTTCAGGCATTGCTACAACAGAACGGACAACTTCAGCATCGCGCATCCTGTCTTTACGATAAACGAAGATTAACGCGTTGATGGGCCCGGCATCCGTGGAGGGCATACCTTTAATGATCGTATAGCCCCTGACGTATCCATCGCGCTCCAATCTTTCAATCCGTAGCCTGACCGCATTCCGGGACAAGTTAACTTTCATTGCAATATCATTATGAGCAAGCCGCGCGTTACGCGTGAGCTCTTCCAATATCTTCTCATCAACTTTATCTAAAACACGTTTCATCTCTAACTCCAAACTTATAACGAGCGAGACTCCGTGTCTGTGGACAACGTCCGAATGAGCTGCTTAAATGCGCCAACATCGTTAGGAATTGAAACGCATCCATAATCGGGTCTAGGAGGAGCACCGATCCCTTTGATGACACCCAGCGCGTCTGATTCATCAGTCACTACGGCACTCTTCGATGGGTGTGTTGTCGCCAGACAGATCATCGGAATTAACAAGCTGCGCCTGCTGGCACGAGCAGCTCGCAGGCCAATTGCGGTGTTGGGACTGACCAGATAACCACTCTGCGCAAACACCTCATGAATGCTCCTGAAAGCATCCGAATCTTCCACGGACAGAGAGTCGAAAAGTTTACGCGCCTCCAACCATTCATCTTGCTCTAACTGAATCGAACCCTCGCCCTCTAATAACTCCATATTTCGGGCTACTTTTTCTCCGCGCCGGTTAAGAATGCTCCATTGCAAACGTTCAAAATTCGAGGCCAGTGAAACGTTCATACTAGGGGTATTGGTAATGCGAATTTCATTACGACTGTAGAGATTAGTTTGGAGAAAGTTATGCAACCCCGCATTGGCATTGGTGGCCACAATCAATTGCCGGATCGGCAACCCCATTTCCCTGGCAATGTAGCCCGCATACAGCGCACCAAAATTACCGGTAGGTACGCTGAAGGCAACTTCCCTGTTAGGCGCCCCTAGTTGAAGCGCTGAATAAAAATAGAAGGAAAGATGCGCAAGTACTCGAACCCAATTCACGGAATTGAACGATATCAGCTGCTGCGTTTCGTTATTGTGCTTGAAGAACTGTTCGCAGAGGCGATGGCAATCAGAGTAATCCCCTTCGACAGCAACATTAACTATGTTTTTTTCACCCGTACTCAA
Organism: Pseudomonas sp. Irchel s3h14; assembly: GCF_900187425.1. GTDB lineage: Bacteria > Pseudomonadota > Gammaproteobacteria > Pseudomonadales > Pseudomonadaceae > Aquipseudomonas. The sequence continues at coordinate 221,016 of NZ_FYDJ01000007.1, read as the reverse complement.
TAAGCGGCGTCTATGCTCTTCCGTTATTCCGCTGGAGGGATGCAGCACAATTACGGTTACACCTTGCATACCAGAGAAAGCTTTTATAGCAGCAGCGCCTGTGTCTCCACCGGTGCAACCTACAACAAGCGCTTTCTTTCCAGATTTCAGTAAACCGTGCTCAACCAGGCGAGCCATCAATTGGAGACCAAAGTCCTGATAGACGCCTGCTGGCCCGTGAAACAATTCCAATATCCACTCATTACTCGCCGTTTGGTAAAGCGGTGCAACCGCTTTGCTTTTAAAGCAGTCAAACGTCTCCTCAAGAATCTGAGACAGTTGATCTTGAGGGATCCAGCTACCCATAAACGGCTCAATCACATGGCGTGCCAGTTCATGGAAAGGAAGCCATTCCAGCCTGGAGAGATCCTCCTTTTTGAAGCGAGGAACCTTGAGAGGGACGAACAACCCTCCATCTGGTGCATACGCGCCCATGAGCACGTCACTGAACTCGAATGTTTTGCCAGGGGTCCGCGTGCTGACGTATTTCATAATCTGAGACACCCTCCCGCAATCTTTGAGCCAGCCGCCTCTCTGGCGGTGCTCTGCTGAAATCCAATGCGACGATTTAAATCGCTTGTCATCCAGCTTCCTTCCATTGACTATAAAAGTCAATATAGTGACTATTCCATTTGTCCAATAGTCCTTTTTCAGCCATACGAAATGAGGCCTTTGGCGCCACCTCATCGAATAGCACAAGACATCTGTCAGTTTAGAAATCCGGGAGAAAACCATGTGTGCCAAGAACCTTCTGCATTCGCTTTACCAGTACAAGGCATGGTCTGAGGAGGAGCTATTCAAATGCTTGAAAGCCCCGGCGGCGAAATCCTATCCAGACGAAATGGCGAAAGCGATGTACTGGCTCAGCCACATCAACATTGTTGATCAGCTGTTCATCGCCAGACTGCAAGGAAACCCAGACGAATTTGACTCCGTCGTGACTGACCAACCGCCGAACCTGACTCCGCTAGAAGAACAATTTTCCATAGCGAATCAATGGTTTGTTGACTACACCAAATCAGTCACCGCAATGGAATTGTCTGATCCAGTGGCGTTTATTTTCAAGGACGGGAAGCCAGGCAACATGACGAAGGAGCAAATTCTGGCGCATGTGCTTTCCCATGGTCTGCAACATCGAGGGGGTATTGGAACTATCTTGCCACGCGAGATCCTGCAGGATCACAAGGACCACTTCACAACGTTTTTGAAACGCTAGAAACCTGCTCGCCTGCCTCATGGAACATGGTGGGCAGGCGTCCTCCTTCTATGTAAGAAGCCAGGTTCAGTTCAGTTCGAGCTCGTCGATCACCGCGGCAATTTGCTTACGCCCTTCACCACTTATCGTTCGGAGCGGCAGGGGCACGCTTGGATGCTGGGTAAATCCACGAAGCTCTGCGGCAGTCGCCACGACACGAAAGCTACCTCCAAATTGCCTGAACAACGACCAGAGTGGCTTTAAGCATTCAGAAAGGCGTGTGGCTTCATGGGCATCACCAGACAATGCCGCTCGCGTAATCGCTAGCGCCGTCTTGGGGAACAGCCCTCCCATGACGGAGTACCAGGCGTCACAGCCAGCATTCATGCCGACAGCAGCAAAGACATCACCGCTCACCCCGATCGTAACGTGGTTCGGAACCAGCTCTCGAAGACGATCCACGCGTGCCTTGGCAAGATATGGTGCCTCGGGAACGCCAGGGATTTTGATTGAACTCACATTGGGTAGCTCGGCAATGCGTCCATGCAGCTCGTCAGTAAATTCGAAATGGGTAGTACCCGGATTGTCATAGACACATAGCGGGACTGAGATATTGGCCGTGACCGTTTCATACAATGAAAAGACATCTTCCGCAGATAGCTTCTGATAGGAAACAGGTGGTAGCAACAAGGCTCTGACACCCACCTTTTGTGCCTCCTCGGCCAGCAATAGCACGTCACGCGTGCGTAGCGATCCAATGCTGACCATGACAGGCACATTGCCCGCCGCCTCTACTGCCAACTGCGTAACTCGAGAGCGCTCAGCCCGAGAAAGATACGCATAGCTACCGGTAGATCCGAGTGCACCGATGGAGTCGACATTCGCTGCTGCCAGTTGCTCAACAAGACGAGTAAAGACATTTTCATCCACACCTTGCTCATTCATAGGCGTCAAAGGAAATGCACTAAGGCCGGTAAACATCATTCATGACTCCATGGTCTCGTCTATTGACTGATTGGCTCCAGGACCAATCAGTGAGCTCTCAATCTGAACGCCTGGCATCATCAGTTGCAGGCCTTCGATAAGCTTGTCACCTGCTTCCGTCAGCGCTTCGAGAGGCATCGCCGGCAAACTTTCCAGAATGAACCACATGTGTTTTGCATCAGCACTCAGCCGTGTTCTGACACCTTGCCGCCAATTCCAACGACGGCATGTCACGCCTTTATCGTCACGCCATACCACTTCGCCGGCGTCTGGATACTCGTAAGCTGCAGCACCTTCTTTCATGGTGTCAAAAGGCTCAGTGCCATCTGCGACCACGAGCTGCGGCGAGCCCACATAGGCGTCTATGTTTTCCCCGCCTACTGGGATCGCGTACTCGATACTGATGGCATTGTAGAGATCAACTATGGGATCCAGGCTCGGCAAGCTGCCGTCACGTAAAACCCGCTTGCGCAACGCTTCGGCTGAGCAAGGCGTACGTTGCGGCTTAGCCCCGAATTTTCGAAAGGTCTCTGCCCATGCTGCCAGATGGGCTTCTCCCCAGCCGGGTCCATCTGACAACACTGACAGGCAAGCGCGATCCAAGGCCGCTTGAGCAACGCCAGGGTTGGTGAGGGGCGCAGCCCGCACTACGATGCTCAGCGCCCTGAAGCCCGGTGCCAGCTCTGCAACTGTTTGGTCAATTAACGGCAGTACGGACAGCATCAAAAATCTCCAGTGATCCACATGTCGTTTCATGCTAGCCACTGGCGACCAAAAAAGTCAATATATCGACCTTACTGATCAGGCTTAACTACCGAGCAGATTGACGACACTAGCGGCAAGCGTCGAGAATCCCTTTCAACTTTTTCTCATGATCATCAACAATGACCATAAATACCGGTATATCGACCGCGCCTGGCGCTGATGCTCAGACTGTGAGCCTGGCAGTTGCGCGCACGCTCAAACAGGCACGAAAGAATCAGAAAATCACGTTAGATGAACTATCCCGTCGCTCAGGCGTGAGTAAAGGAATGGTCGTCGAAATTGAGAAATGTACGGCTAACCCGAGCATTGGCATCCTTTGCAAAATCGCCGCAGCGTTGGGGCTTTCTGTTGCAGACATCGTCAATGTGACGGACGCCCCTGCTGCCCACATTATCGACAGTCAGGAGATCCCTACTCTCTGGACCGGTGATCTGGGTGGGACAGCCCGGCTTCTTGCAGGAACGACAGGGCCCAACATGATTGAGTTGTGGCGCTGGGAAATGTTCCCAGGTGAATCCTTTTCGTCACAAGGACACCCTCAGGGCACACTTGAATTGTTCCATGTGGAGAAAGGGACACTGAAATGTGTTGTCGGGGAAACCGAATTAGTCATCCCTGCTGGAAGCTCCGCAGTGGCAAAAACGGACGTTCCACACTCCTACGCCAATGCAGGTAGATCCCGGCTGGTCTTCACCATGTCTGTCACTGAAATACACCAGTAAGTGAGCTCTCAAGCTCGTCGGGGCTGGTGAGAATCCTATTGAGCAATGACGGGCCAGCAGGCCCGCCGTCAGTATGTCCTTGCCGATGACATACACCGGTACTGGCGCCTGAGCTGTTGAAACTGCATAACCGCTTCCAACAAATGACCGCCGACTACAACGCCCTCCCCGCCGGTCAAAAGTACGAGGGCATTCGGCCGCTGAAGAAGGAGACTCAACTCGCGCTCTGGATCAGCCGGGGTACGCTGTGCCGGATAGGCGAGTTGCTGCAGGCCGAATGGAAAAATGCCGATCTGGACCAGCAGACGTGGTTTCTCCCCAGTGAAAGTGTCAAAGGCACTCGCGGCAAGAAGCAGGACCACCATGTCTTCCTCTCACCCTTCGCCCTGCATTTCTTTCAGGAACTCAAGACCCTCACGGGAGACTCCAGGTGGTGCTTTCCGAACAAGCAGGATGATCAGCATGTTGATGTGAAAGTGGAGTAAGCAGGTAGGCGATCAGCAGGCTCGATTCAAAAACCGCAAGGCCCTCTCACGACGGCGTCACGACGATACCCTGGTCCTTGCTGACGGTCAGAGCGGCGACTGGACGCCTCATGACCTGCGCCGCACGGTCGCGACCATGATGCAGGCTTTGGGAGTCAGCTTGGATGTCATTGATCGCTGCCAAAACCATGTACTGGCTTGTTCTTGAGTGAGGCGCCACTACCTGCATCACGATTATGCCGAAGAGAAGAAACTCGCCTGGAACCTGTTGGGTGATCGACTCAGTGCCGTGTAGCCCTCCACCTACGAGCACCCGCCGACCGAGTCGATGATGACTTTTCCAACATCCGTCTCCACTGGGTCCCTGTCGCCTTGCCCCACCAATCTAACTTGCCCTGGGTAATACCTTTAAATCCTCAACACCACAGGCGTGGTCTTCCACCCCTGCCTGCGCAGCCTATTTATCCGCAGGCGCCTTTACTGCCACCAAGACGCGGGACTGGCCATTTGTCGACTGTTCGAGCACAAACTCATTTCAGGGACTTGTACTTCAGGTATTATGGTATACCATCAGACGCACAGACACTCTCACCCTACACGGAGCAGCTCATGAGTTTCGAAATCCGCAAGATCGTCAGCTATGTCGAAGAAACCTTTATTGAAGGCGGCAAGGCTACTGACAAGCCTGTGACCATGGTCGGGCTGGCCGTAGTGATGAAAAACCCTTGGCTGGGCCGCGGCTTCGTCGAAGATCTGAAGCCTGAAATCCGCGCCAACTGCTCCGACCTCGGCGCACTGATGGTCGAACGCCTGGTGGGCATCATCGGCGGCGCCGAGAAGATCGAAGCCTATGGCAAGGCCGCGGTAGTCGGCGCCGACGGTGAAATCGAGCACGCCTCCGCCGTAATCCATACCCTGCGTTTCGGTAACCATTATCGCGAAGCGGTGAAAGCCAAGAGCTACCTGAGCTTCACCAACAAGCGCGGCGGCCCGGGCACCTCGATCCAGATTCCGATGATGCATAAAGACGACGAAGGCCTGCGTTCGCACTACATCACCCTTGAAATGCAGATCGAAGACGCGCCCCGCGCCGATGAAATCGTCGTGGTCCTGGGTTGCGCCGATGGCGGTCGCCTGCACCCACGCATCGGCAACCGTTACATCGATCTGGAAGAACTGGCAGCGGAAAACGCCCAGTAATCCAGGTCAGTCACCACAACAAAAAAGGCATGCAGGAGCGCTCCATGATTCGGCTCACCGCTGAACGCACCCCGGCTGGCACCAGTTACCTGGCGACCGGCCAAGGCCAGCCCGTGGTTTTGATCCACGGCGTGGGCCTGAACAAAGAAATGTGGGGCGGCCAGGTCGTTGGCCTGGCCACGAAGTACCGTGTGATTGCCTACGACATGCTTGGCCATGGCGCCAGCCCGCGCCCGGAAAGCGGCACGCCTCTGCTCGGCTATGCCGACCAGTTGCTGGAACTGCTCGACCACCTGCAACTGCCTCAGGCAACGGTGATCGGTTTTTCCATGGGCGGGCTGGTGGCACGGGCGTTTGCCTTGCATTACCCGCAACGCCTGCAAGGCCTGGTGGTGCTCAACAGCGTATTCAACCGCAGCCCCGAGCAACGCGCCGGTGTCATTGCCCGCACCGCTCAGGCAGCCGAGCATGGTCCGGACGCCAACGCCGAAGCGGCGCTGTCGCGCTGGTTCAGCCGCGAATATCAGGCGGCCAATCCGGCGCAGATCGCCGCCTTGCGCCAGACCTTGGCGGGTAACGATCCGCAGGGTTACCTGACCACTTATGAGCTGTTCGCGACCCAAGACATGTACCGCGCGGAAGATCTGGGAAGTATTCAGGTGCCGACACTGGTCGCCACCGGCGAACTGGACCCTGGCTCGACACCGGAAATGGCCCAGCAACTGGCCGAGCGAATTCCCGGCGCTACCGTTGCCGTGCTCGCCGAGCAGCGGCATATGATGCCCGTAGAATCGCCGCGTCTGGTCAACCAGTTGTTGCTGCAATTTCTCGACACGGCAAACGCCCGACAAAACCAAATAAAGGGGATCGTTGCATGACACTCGCACGCTTCCAGATGTGCATCGGCGGTGAATGGGTCGATGCCCTCTCCGGCAAAACCTTTGAAAGCCTGAACCCGGCCCTGGCTCAAGCCTGGGCTGAATTACCCGATGCCGACGAAGCCGATGTCGAGCGCGCTGTGCAGGCTGCGCAGACAGCTTTCGACAGCCCGGCCTGGCGCGGCCTGACCGCCACCGCTCGGGGCAAACTGCTGCGCCGCCTCGGTGACCTGATCGCTGAAAACAAGGAACAACTGGCGCAACTGGAAAGCCGCGACAACGGCAAGCTGATTCGCGAAACCCGCGGTCAGGTCGGCTACCTGCCGGAGTTCTTCCACTACACCGCAGGCCTGGCCGACAAGCTCGAAGGCGGCACCCTGCCGCTGGACAAGCCGGACCTGTTTGCCTACACGGTGCATGAAGCCATGGGTGTGGTCGCGGCGATCATTCCCTGGAACAGCCCGCTGTACCTGACGGCGATCAAACTGGCACCGGCCCTCGCGGCAGGCAACACCATTGTGATCAAACCGTCCGAGCACGCCTCGGCAACCATTCTCGAGCTGGCTCGCCTGGCGCTGGAAGCCGGTATCCCGCCGGGCGTGGTCAACGTCGTCACCGGTTACGGCCCAAGCACCGGCGCCGCCCTCACCCGCCATCCGCTGGTGCGCAAGATCGCCTTCACCGGCGGCGCTGCCACGGCCCGGCATGTGGTGCGCAGCAGCGCCGAGAACTTCGCCAAGCTGTCGCTGGAACTGGGCGGAAAATCACCGAACATTATCTTTGCCGACGCTGACCTCGACAGCGCTATCAATGGTGCGATTGCCGGGATCTATGCGGCATCAGGCCAGAGCTGCGTTTCCGGCTCGCGGTTGTTGGTACAGGACGAAATCTACGATGAGTTCGTCGATCGTCTGGTCGAACGCGCCAAGCGCATCCGCATCGGCAACCCGCAGGAAGACAGTAGCGAAATGGGCCCGATGGCCACTGCTCAACAACTGGCCGTGGTCGAAGGCTTGGTAGCCGATGCCGTGGCGGAGGGTGCGCGTCTGCGTCTGGGCGGCAAGCGTCCCGAGAATCTGGGGGATGGCTGGTTCTATGAGCCAACCCTGTTCGAATGCGACCGCAACTCGATGAAGATCATGCAGGAAGAGGTGTTCGGTCCGGTGGCCTCGGTGATTCGCTTCAAGGATGAAGCCGAAGCCCTGGCGATTGCCAACGACTCGCAGTTCGGCCTCGCCGCCGGCATCTGGACCCGCGACCTGGGGCGAGCCCATCGCCTGGCCCGGGACGTTCGCTCGGGGATTATCTGGGTCAACACCTACCGCGCCGTCTCGGCCATGGCGCCGATCGGCGGTTTCAAGAACAGCGGCTACGGACGCGAGAGCGGCATCGATTCGGTGCTGGCCTACACCGAGCTGAAAACGGTGTGGATCAACCTCTCTCAGGCACCCATGCCTGATCCCTTCGTGATGCGCTAGGAGACCGCCGACATGATCGAACCCGGCATTTACAAAGACGTCATGAGCTCGTTCCCATCCGGGGTCACGGTGGTCACCACCCTGGACCCGGACGGTGGCATCGTCGGCATCACCGCCAGCGCCTTCAGTGCGCTGTCGATTGATCCGGCACTGGTGCTGTTCTGTCCCAACTATGCCTCGGATACGTACCCGATTCTGCGTGACAGCAAGCAGTTCGCGATTCATCTGCTATCGGCCGACCAGACTGCCGAAGCCTATGCGTTTGCGGGCAAAGGCAAGGACAAGGCCAAAGGCATCGACTGGCACCTCAGCGAGTTGGGCAACCCGCTGCTGGGCAAAGCCACGGCGATCATCGAGTGCGAACTGTGGCGTGAGTACGACGGCGGCGATCACGCGATCATCGTCGGTGCGGTGAAGAACCTGATTCTGCCCGAGCAACCGGTCACGCCGATGATCTATCACAAAGGCAAGCTGGGCCCGCTGCCCACCCTGGCCTGACGTCTACATTTGGGCTGCGTCTAACCCCCCCCGGTGCGGCCCTTTTTTACTTCTATTATGGGAGCCGGCATGAGCCCAGCAGCCTTGCAACTGTTCCGCCAGCAGGCCTACATCGACGGCCAGTGGCTGGATGCGCCCGATGGCGTCTGTCAGGACATTTTCAACCCGGCCACCGGCGAAAAGATCGGCCAGGTGCCGAACCTTGGCGCCGCAGAAGCTCGTCAGGCCATCGCCGCCGCCAACAAAGCCTGGCCGGCCTGGCGCGCACTGACCGCCAAGGAACGTAGCCAGACGCTCAAGCGCTGGCACGCACTGATGCTTGAACACGCCGATGCTCTGGCAGAAATCCTCACCCTGGAACAAGGCAAGCCCCTGGCCGAGGCCAAGGGTGAAATTCTCTACGCCGCGAGTTTCATCGAGTGGTTCGCCGAAGAAGCCAAGCGCATCTATGGCGACACCATTCCCAGCCACAAAGGCGATGCGCGCATTGTGGTCAGCAAAGAGCCGATCGGCGTGGTCGCGGCCATCACCCCGTGGAATTTCCCGGCGGCGATGATCACCCGCAAAGCCGGGCCGGCGCTGGCGGCCGGTTGCCCATGCATCGTCAAACCGGCACCGGAAACCCCGTTCTCGGCGCTGGCCATGGCCGCGTTGGCGGAACAGGCCGGGATTCCACCGGGCATTTTCAATGTGATCACCGGCGACGCCGTGGCCATCGGCGGTGAGCTGACCGCCAGCTCGCTGGTGCGCAAACTGTCGTTCACCGGCTCCACCGCCATTGGCAAATTGCTCATGGCGCAGTGCGCGCCAACGCTGAAAAAAGTCTCGCTGGAATTGGGGGGCAACGCGCCCTTCATCGTGTTCGACGATGCTGATCTGGAGCGCGCCGTAGAAGGTGCGCTGATCGCCAAGTTCCGCAATGCCGGGCAAACCTGTGTCTGTGCCAATCGCTTCCTGGTGCAGAGTGGCATTCATGATGCTTTTGCCACGCGACTGGCCGAGTGCGTGGTGCAACTGAACGTCGGCAGTGGTTTCGAGGCAGGTGTCACTCAAGGTCCGCTGATTAACGAACGCGCGGTGGCCAAAGTCGAAGACCATGTTCAGGACGCCCTCGCCCAAGGCGCCCGACTGCTTTGCGGCGGCGAACGCCATGCACTGGGGCACGGCTTCTTCCAGCCAACCGTGTTGGCCGGCGTGACCGGTGACATGAAAGTCGCTCAAGAGGAAACCTTCGGCCCGTTGGCCGCAGTGTTCCGCTTCGACACCGAAGCCGAGGCTGTGCACTTGGCTAACGACACCGAATTCGGCCTCGCAGCTTACTGCTACACCCGCGATCTGGGCCGGGCCTGGCGCATGAGTGAAGCGCTGGAGTACGGCATGGTCGGGATCAACGAAGGGCTGATTTCTACCGAAGTCGCACCCTTTGGCGGGATCAAATCCTCGGGGCTGGGCCGTGAAGGGTCCAAGTACGGCATCGAAGATTATCTGGAGCTCAAATACACCTTGATGGGAGGGCTCGACGATTTTGGGAGCGCACAGCGATGAGCAATGAAAAATATAAAAAAGGCCTGAAAATTCGCACTCAGGTACTGGGTGAGGCCTACGTGAACCGCTCCATCGAGAACGCCGACGACTTCACCCGGCCTCTTCAGGAGATGGTCACCGAGTACTGCTGGGGCCACGTCTGGGGCCGTGAGGGTTTGTCGCTTAAAGAGCGCAGCATGATAAACTTGGCGATGATTTCGGCCCTCAATCGGCCGCACGAACTCAAGCTGCATGTACGCGGCGCCTTGCGTAACGGGCTGAGTCGTGAACAAATACGCGAAATTCTGCTTCAGGTCGGTATTTATTGCGGTGTTCCCGCTGCCGTAGACAGTTTCCGGCTCGCCCGTGAAGCCTTCGCCGAAGCCGATGCCGAGGCCTCCAGTTAACCCTTGGCTGTTTTGATGACCTGAGCACGATGATCCTGGATCGAAGTGCTCTTTTTGCATGGACAGCCACACTCAGAGCGGACCCCATGAAACGCCTGCCACTCGACGACAGCTTCAAGGTCAATCGCAACCCCGTTACCCTGCGCGAAATCGTGCTGGATAAACTGCGAAGCGCCATCATGAACTTCCAGCTCTTGCCGGGAGATCGTCTGGTCGAACGCGATCTGTGCGATCGCCTGGGCGTCAGCCGCACGTCCGTACGCGAAGCCTTGCGTCACCTGGAGTCCGAAGGCCTGGTGGAATTCGCCGACGCCAAGGGCCCACGGGTTGCCATTATTACGCTGGCCGATGCCGTGGATATCTACGAACTGCGTTGCGTGCTCGAGGGCCTGATCGTCCAGCTGTTCACCCTGCGTGCCAAGGCCAAGGACATCAAGGCCCTGGAAAAAGCCCTCGAGGAAAACCGCAAGGCCCTCAAGGAAGGTGAACTGCAACAGGTGATCGATTCGGTTCAAGGTTTCTACGACGTCCTGCTCGAAGGCTCCGGCAACCATGTGGCGGCCACTCAACTGCGTCAGTTGCAGGCACGGATCAGTTACTTGCGGGCGACTTCGGTGTCCCAGGAAAATCGCCGTGGCGTGAGCAACCAGGAAATGGAACGCATGGTCGAAGCGATCAAGAGCGGCGATCCTCTGGCCGCCCACCAGGCTTGCGTCGACCACGTGCGCGCCGCCGCAACCGTCGCACTCGATTACCTCAAGCGCAAACAGGAAGAGACCGGAAAAATCCCCGAGATCACCCTGCCCATCGCGCTCAAAGAACCTCGCATAGGTCGCTAACCATGTTCAGCCCGAGCTTTTGTCCAAAGTGCGGCGGCGGTGACCTCGGTCACCAGCTGCCACCGGGCGATACACACGAGCGTCTGATGTGCCGTGGCTGCGGCTACATCCATTACATCAATCCGAAAATCATTGCCGGCTGCATCATCGAGCAGGACGGCAAGTACCTGCTGTGCCAACGCGCGATCCCGCCGCGTCCGGGCACCTGGACGCTGCCGGCGGGCTTCATGGAAGGCGGCGAGACCACCGAGCAAGCGGCGCTGCGCGAAGTCTGGGAAGAGAGCGGCGTGCGCGCGGAAATTCTCTCGCCCTACTCGATCTTCAGCGTGCCGAAAATCAGCGAGGTGTACATCATTTTCCGCGCCATCGCGCTGGAAATCACCGGCCAATACGGCCCGGAAACCCTGGACTACAAATTCTTCGCGCCCGAGGACATTCCCTGGGACAGCATCTATTACCCGGCAATCCGGCAGATCCTCGAACGCTATATCGAGGAACGCCAGGCCGGGGTCTACGGCATCTACATCGGCAACGACGATACCGGCAAGATCCACTTCATCCGCTGACATCTCCTAAGGTGCCACCCCCTCGACAATGATCACCTCGGCCCGGGCCACGCCCTTGCGGTGACGTTTCGCCTCCTGATATTGCTCGCTGTGGTAACAGGCCAGCGCCTGCTCGTAAGAATCGAACTCGATGACCACGCTGCGTTGCGGTGTCGGCCGACCTTCCATCGCTTCGCTGCGTCCGCCCCGGGCCAGCATCCGCCCGCCATATAAAGCGAACGCCGCCGGGGCGCGCTGGGTGTATTGGCTGTATTGATCGGGGTCGGTGACATCCACGTGAGCAATCCAGTACGCCTTCATAGTGACCTCTTGGTTTATTTTGTATTATGGTATACCAATAAATATACCCACCAAACACTGAGAGTTCCAGCATGGCCTTCAACAGCATCGAAGAAATCATCGAAGATTACCGGCAAGGCAAGATGGTGCTGCTGGTCGATGACGAGGATCGGGAAAACGAAGGCGACCTGCTGATCGCCGCCGACCGTTGCACCGCCGATGCCATCAGCTTCATGGCTCGTGAAGCACGCGGATTGATTTGCCTGACCCTGACCGACGAGCACTGCCAGCGCCTGGGTCTGGAGCAGATGGTGCCGAGCAATGGCAGTGTGTTCAGCACCGCGTTCACCGTGTCCATCGAGGCCGCCGTGGGCGTGACCACCGGTATTTCCGCCGCCGATCGGGCGTGTACCGTTGCCGCCGCCGTCGCTGCCGATGCAGGTCCCACGAACATTGTGCAGCCCGGCCATATCTTCCCGCTACGCGCCAAGGAAGGCGGCGTGCTGACCCGTGCCGGCCACACCGAAGCCGGTTGCGACCTCGCTCGCCTGGCCGGCTTCACCCCCGCCTCGGTAATCGTCGAAGTGATGAACGACGACGGTACCATGGCCCGCCGCCCGGATCTTGAAGTGTTCGCCCGTAAACACGGGATCAAGATCGGCACCATCGCCGATCTGATCCACTACCGGCTCAGCACCGAACACACCGTGGTGCGCATCGGTGAACGCGAATTGCCGACGGTGCATGGGACTTTCCGCCTGATCACCTTTGAGGACCGCATCGAAGGTGGCGTGCACATGGCGATGGTCATGGGTGACATTCGTCGAGAAGAACCCACCCTGGTGCGGGTGCATGTGATCGATCCGCTGCGCGATCTGGTCGGTGCGCAGTACAGCGGCCCGTCCAACTGGACGTTGTGGGCTGCGCTGCAACGGGTGGCTGAAGAAGGTCGCGGCGTGGTGGTCGTGCTGGCCAATCATGAGTCGTCGCAAGCGCTGCTGGAACGCGTTCCACAACTCACTCAACCGCCACGACAGTTCAGCCGCTCGCAATCGCGCATCTATTCTGAAGTAGGGACAGGGGCGCAGATTCTGCAGGATCTCGGCGTGGGCAAGTTGCGTCATCTCGGCCCGCCACTGAAATACGCAGGCTTGACCGGTTACGACCTGGAAGTGGTCGAGAGCATCCCGTTCACCGAATGAGTCCGGGGATGGCCCTTTTACCCGTCAGGTCACTATTGGGTGACCTGACGGCCAAAAAACCGCTTTTGGCTGATAGCCGGTACGGCAAAGTGCTTGCACAAAGTTTGGAATACCATAATATGATATTCCATAGACCGGACAATGTAGCCAAGTGCACCCGTTAGGGAAAGCACCAATAACAGCCCTTGGCACGGTCGCCTTAAGAGGCCAGATGGACCTACTGCTCCCGATAGGCGGGCATTACCAAACCCGCTCAAAAACACAACAAATGAGGGCGTGAAAATGGTGTTGAACAAAGGTGTAACCGCAGTACTGTTCGCAGGCTTGTTGACCACGGTCAGCCATGTGGCGATGGCGGCTGAAAGCGTCAACTTCGTCAGCTGGGGCGGCAGCACCCAGGATGCACAGAAGCAGGCCTGGGCCGATCCGTTCAGCAAGGCCAGCGGCATCACCGTGGTCCAGGATGGTCCTACCGACTACGGCAAACTCAAAGCCATGGTCGAAAGCGGTAACGTGCAATGGGACGTGGTCGACGTCGAGGCGGACTTCGCCTTGCGCGCGGCGGCTGAAGGCTTGCTCGAACCCCTCGATTTCTCGGTGATCCAGCGCGACAAAATCGACCCGCGCTTCGTCTCTGACCATGGCGTCGGCTCGTTCTACTTCTCCTTCGTCCTCGGTTACAACGAAGGCAAGCTCGGTGCCGGCAAACCTCAAGATTGGTCCGCGCTGTTCGACACCAAGACCTATCCTGGCAAACGCGCCCTCTACAAATGGCCAAGCCCCGGCGTGCTCGAACTGGCTCTGCTGGCCGACGGTGTACCCGCCGACAAGCTGTACCCGCTGGACCTGGATCGCGCCTTCAAGAAACTCGACACCATCAAGAAAGACATCGTCTGGTGGGGCGGCGGCGCGCAGTCGCAACAGTTGCTGGCCTCGGGTGAAGCGAGCCTCGGGCAGTTCTGGAACGGCCGCATCTACGCCCTGCAACAAGATGGCGCGCCGGTGGGCGTGAGCTGGAAACAGAACCTGGTCATGGCCGACATTCTGGTCATCCCTAAAGGCTCGAAAAACAAGGCCGCCGCCATGAAGTTTTTGGCCAACGCCAGCAGCGCCAAAGGACAAGCTGACTTCTCCAACCTGACCGCCTATGCGCCGGTCAACGTCGACAGCGTGGCGCGCCTGGATTCGGTGCTCGCCCCTAACCTGCCGACTGCCTACGCCAAGGATCAGATCACTCTTGATTTCGCGTACTGGGCCAAGAACGGTCCGGCCATCGCGACACGGTGGAACGAATGGCTGGTCAAATGAAAATGACGGCAACAGCGTCCCGTCAACCCACGCCGACCGGGAGCGCCACTGGCGCTGCCGGGGCGGTTCCCGGCAAGGCGGCTGTGATGAACCAATCCCCTTCCCTGACACAGCGCTGGCGCGGTTCAAGCAACCTGATCCCCGCCCTGCTGTTTCTCGGCCTGTTCTTTCTGGCGCCGCTGATTGGTCTGCTGCTGCGGGGCGTGCTGGAGCCGGTACCGGGCCTGGGTAACTACGAACAACTGTTCGCCAACTCGGCTTACGCCCGGGTCTTGCTCAACACCTTCTCGGTGGCCGGGCTGGTGACCCTGTTCAGCTTGCTGCTGGGCTTTCCTCTGGCGTGGGCGATCACGCTGGTGCCTCGTGGCTGGGGCCGCTGGGTCCTCAACATTGTGCTGCTGTCGATGTGGACCAGCCTGTTGGCGCGGACCTATTCCTGGCTGGTGCTGTTGCAGGCGTCCGGTGTAATCAACAAAGCGCTGATGGCAATGGGCATCATCGATCAGCCACTGGAAATGGTGCACAACCTGACCGGCGTGGTGATCGGCATGAGTTACATCATGATCCCGTTCATCGTGCTGCCGTTGCAGGCGACCATGCAGGCCATTGACCCGATGATTCTGCAGGCCGGTTCGATTTGCGGCGCCAGCCCCTGGACCAACTTCTTCCGGGTGTTCCTGCCGCTGTGCCGGCCGGGGCTGTTTTCCGGTGGCCTGATGGTATTTGTGATGTCCCTCGGTTACTACGTGACCCCGGCGCTGCTGGGCGGCGCGCAGAACATGATGCTGCCCGAATTCATCATTCAGCAGGTGCAGTCGTTCCTCAATTGGGGACTGGCCAGCGCCGGTGCAGCCTTGCTGATCGTGATCACGCTGGTGTTGTTCTACTTCTACCTGAAGCTCCAGCCGGAATCCCCGGTTGGCGCCAGCAACGCGAGGTAAGCCGTCATGCTCCTGACCCCCAATGCCATGAGCCGGCGCATGCGTTTCGGCCTGTATTTCACGACTGGTTTGATCGCGCTGTTCCTGCTGTTGCCGATCGTGTTCATCGTGCTGCTGTCCTTCGGCTCCTCCCAGTGGCTGGTGTTTCCGCCGCCGGGCTGGACGCTGAAATGGTACGGCCAGTTTTTCTCCAATCCCGATTGGATGAACGCAGCCATGGCCAGCCTCAAGGTCGCCGTGCTGACCACGATCTGCGCTGTAGCCCTGGGTTTGCCGACCGCTTTTGCCCTGGTACGCGGGCGCTTTCCAGGACGGGAAATGCTCTACGGCCTGTTCACCCTGCCGATGATCGTGCCGCTGGTGATCATCGCGGTGGCGGTGTATGCGCTGTTTCTCAAACTCGGCTACACCGGAACGATGTTCGCTTTCGTGGTTAGCCACGTCATCGTAGCGCTGCCGTTCACTATCATCTCGATCATCAACTCGCTGAAGCTGTTCGATCAGTCCATCGAGGATGCCGCGGTGATCTGCGGCGCCTCGCGACTGCAAGCGGTGTTCAAGGTGACCTTTCCCGCAATCCGCCCGGGCATGGTCGCCGGTGCGCTGTTCGCGTTCCTGGTGTCGTGGGATGAAGTGGTGCTGAGCGTGATGATGGCCAGCCCTACCCTGCAAACCCTTCCCGTAAAAATGTGGACCACCCTGCGCCAGGACCTGACACCCGTGATCGCCGTCGCTTCGACGCTGCTGATCGGCCTCTCGGTATTGGTCATGGTCATCGCCGCCGCCGTTCGCCGGCGCAATCAAATCAGCGCCTGAGCGCACAGGAGTACGACATGAGTGCCGTCATCAAAGATTCCGCGCAGCAGAACGACAAACCGCTGGTCAGCCTGCGCAACCTGAACAAGTACTACGGCGACTTTGCCGCCGTGGACGACATCTCGCTGGACATCAAGGACGGTGAATTCCTGACCTTCCTCGGCTCCAGCGGCTCCGGCAAAAGCACTACCCTGTCGATGCTTGCCGGCTTCGAAACCCCGAGCAGCGGCGAGATCCAGGTCAATGGCCAGTCGCTGGTCAACGTACCGCCGCACAAGCGTGATATTGGCATGGTGTTCCAGCGTTATTCGCTGTTTCCGCACCTGTCGGTGCGCGAGAACATCGCGTTTCCGCTGGCCATCCGCAAGCTGGCCGCCAGCGAGCGTGAGCACCGGGTCGACGCCATGCTCAAACTGGTGCAACTGGAACAATTCGCCCATCGCCGCCCTTCACAACTTTCCGGTGGGCAGCAGCAACGGGTGGCGATCGCTCGGGCGCTGGTTTATGAACCACGCATTCTGCTGATGGACGAACCCCTTGGCGCACTGGACAAAAAGCTGCGTGAAGACTTGCAGGATGAACTGCGCCAGCTGCATCGGCGTCTGGGCATCACCATCATTTACGTGACCCACGACCAGGAAGAAGCCATGCGTTTGTCTCAGCGCATCGCGATTTTCAGTCACGGCAAAATCGTTGGATTGGGCAGCGGCTTTGACCTGTATCAGAACCCGCCAAATGCCTTCGTTGCCTCGTTCCTTGGCAACTCCAACTTCCTCAAGCTCAAGGCTCAGGGCAATGCGGTGGCTTCGTTTGAAGGTCAGTCTCTGTCGATTCGACTGACCGCCGGGTTGCAGACTGATCAGGATGTTTTGCTGATGGTGCGGCCGGAGAAAGCGTTGGCCTTGAGTGTCGAGCAGGCCGCCCAGGAACCGTTGGCGGCGGGCTGGAATGAAGTTTCGGCCAAGGTCGTGGAAGTGCTGTTTCTTGGTGAAAGCCAGACTTGCAGTGTGGTGACCTCGGGCGGTACGTCCATGACCGTTAAGGCGCTATCTGCCGCGGGCATGCCGCTCAAGGCGGGCGATCCGGTGCGTGTGCGTTGGGCGACTGCGGATGCATGCGTTTATACCGAATGGGCTGAGAGCGATCTGAATAAGGCTGCTGGCGCTCATTGATCCTCAAGCGACCCATGCCAGTGGGCCGCACGTTATCTATCACCCTCGGGTCGCTGCAACGTCGGGTTGCGGCGGCCTTTTTTGATCTCACTATCCCCTCTGCCTGACTCATCACTTTCACGAGCAAAGGCCCCGGGATCAACACGAACACAGCATCCGTGCCCTGCTCCGAGCGGATGTGCATCTCCCTCTCGAATACATCCTTCAGCCAACAACGCCGTCGCCTGACTTCGCACTTTCGCGGGCAAGCCCGTTCCCGCAAGGATCTTCAGCGAACACAGCATCCCTGCCCCGCCCCGATAAAATGTGGGGGCCTGCTCGCGAGTACCACCACCCAGCCAACACCGTCGTCGCCCCTGACCAACCGCTTTCTCCAGCAAGCTCACACAGTGAATCTTGAGTGGGCACAGCATCCGAGCTTGGTACCGATCAAATGTGCGCCTTCAGCTCCCCCTCTGTTCGCCATCCAAACGAAAATGCCCGGCACAGGCCGGGCATCTCAGACGAACAGAAGACGGGTTTGATTAATCGGCATAACCGAGTCTGGAAGCTTTGCGCTCTTGCGCTTGACTGCGGGTAGCCAGGCAATAATACAACGGGCAAGTCACCACCAACCCCACCAGCCACGACAGATCAGCCCCTTCCACCAGATTGGCATACGGCCCGACATACAACGACGTATTGGCAAACGGCAGCTGCACAATAATCCCGATGAAATACGCAACGATCGCATGCAGATTGAAACACCCGTAAATCCCGCCATCCGCACGGAAGATCGAGGCAATGTCATAGCTGCCACGCTTGATCAGATAGAAATCAATCAGGTTGATCGACGCCCAAGGCACCAGCACCAGCAACAGCGCCAAAATCAGGCCGATGAACTGCGAGATGAAGTCTGCAGAAGCGCCCAATGCGACGAGGCAGCACCCCGCCAGCACGACACTCGACAACACCACGCGCACCTTGATGCTCGGCGTCCACTGACTGGCGAAGGTCTGGATCGAGGTGATGATCGACAGCACCGCGCCATACAGATTCAAGGCGTTGTGGCTGATGATGTTGAGCAGAAACAGCACCATCAGGATCGGCCCCAGCCAGCCGGTTGACTGCTTCACTGCTGCCATCGCTTCGGTGCCTTCCGGAGTCGCCAGCACCGCCACCGCGCCGAAAGTGAACGACAAAATGGTGCCCAGGGTCGCGCCCAGATACGTGGCGAAGAACGGACGGGCGATCCCGATATCCGCCGGCAGGTAACGCGAGTAGTCCGACACATAAGGCGAGAAGCTGATCTGCCAGATGATCCCCAACGACACCGTTGCCAGCCAGCCCGACAGGTTAAAACCGCCACGGGTGAAGAAGTCCACCGGCAGGTCATGGGCGAAGATGTAAAGGAAACCGGCAAGCAAGGCACTGCCCATGACCCAGGTCCCGATGCGATTGAGGGTGTGAATGAAACGGTAACCGATCACCCCGATCGCGGTGGCGCTCAAGGCGCCGATGAGGATGCTCGCCGGCACCGGAACCGAAGGCGCGATGCCGACAATGGACTTGCCGGCCAGCACGATGTTGGAGATGAAAAAGCCGATGTAGATGATCGCCGCAAAGAACACGATCAGCAGCGCACCATAACGACCGAACTGGCCGCGGCTCTGCACCATCTGCGGAATCCCCATGCGCGGCCCTTGCGCCGACGCCAGGGCAATCACCAGACCGCCGACCATATGCCCGAGCGCAATCGCCAACAGCCCCCAGAACAGGTCAAGGTGGAACACTTGAACCACCATGGCGCCGGTCACGATGGGCAACGGCGCGATGTTGGTGCTGAACCATAATGTGAAAAGGTCGCGGGCCTTCCCGTGGCGTTCCGCGAGTGGGACGTAATCGACCGTGTGATTCTCGATCAGGGGGTCTTGCCGGGACATCTGGGACATGTGCATGAACTCTAGTTTGTCTGATCTTATAGTTGTACGAAGCCAAACCGGGGGAGCTCTTCGGCTACCCCTCAGATGCCGGCCATATTATGGTATTCCATCTTTTAAACAAGACTGATCCGGTCTTTTAGCGCCCATCTGCCTCGTAATCGTGGCGCCTCAGCGCCCGCAGAGACGGGCTAAAAGCCCCGTAAACATTGACTTAAATACCCAAGGAGTACGTTTATCGGGTCGGAAAAAAAGCCCTTGCAAACTATGTATTACGGTATACCATCAGACCTACAAACACATAAAAACCGCATTACACCGCCAGAGGACCGTCCCATGATCGATGCCGCCATCTACAAACAAGTGATGGGTTCGTTTCCTTCCGGGGTGACTGTGATTACCACGCTGGATGACGACGGCCACATCGTCGGCCTGACCGCCAGTGCCTTCAGTTCATTGTCCATGGACCCGGCCCTGGTGCTGTTCTGCCCCAACTACAGCTCCGATTCCTATCCGGTACTGATCAAGAACAAACGCTTTGCCATTCACGTCCTGTCCGGCGGCCAGCAGAGCGAAGCCTATGCCTTCGCACGCAAAGGCAAAGACAAGGCGCAAGGCATCGAATGGACCTTGAGCGAACTGGGTAACCCGATTCTGGCCAATGCTACGGCGGTGATCGAATGCGAGCTGTGGCGCGAATATGAAGGGGGCGACCACGCGATCATGGTCGGCGCGGTGAAGAACCTGATCGTGCCCCAGCACAACGCCGGGCCACTGGTGTATTGCCATGGCAAAATGGGCGCCCTGCCCGTGCTCGCCTGATTCGACAATACTCAGAGATAGCTTGCGTACATTGCGAATATCCAGACTCCAATAATCAGCCCGGTCGACTCCCGATCGACCGGCCAACAACAAAAGATCCGAGGTAAGCGTCATGAAGTTTTCCCTGTTCGTGCACATGGAACGTTGGGACGAAAGCGTCAGCCACCGTCAGCTGTTCGAAGACTTGACCGAACTGACCCTGATGGCCGAAGCCGGCGGTTTCAGCACCGTCTGGATCGGCGAACACCACGCCATGGAATACACCATCTCGCCAAGCCCGATGCCGCTGCTGGCCTACCTGGCCGCCAAGACCACCACCATTCACCTCGGCGCCGGCACCATCATTGCGCCGTTCTGGCACCCGTTGCGGGTCGCCGGCGAATGCGCGCTGCTGGACGTGATCAGTAACGGCCGCATGGAAGTCGGTCTGGCCCGTGGCGCCTATCAGGTGGAGTTCGACCGCATGGCCGGTGGCATGCCCGCCTCCTCCGGTGGTCAAGCACTGCGCGAGATGGTTCCGGTGGTGCGCGCCTTGTGGCAAGGCGATTACGCCCACGATGGCGATATCTGGAAATTCCCGACGTCCACCAGCGTACCGAAGCCGATCCAGAAGCCCAATCCGCCGATGTGGATCGCCGCCCGCGACCCGGATTCGCACAACTTCGCCGTGGCCAACGGCTGCAACGTCATGGTCACGCCGCTGATGAAGGGCGACGAAGAAGTCCTCGACCTGAAGAACAAATTCCAGGCGGCCCTGGACAACAACCCGGACATACCACGTCCGCAACTGATGGTGCTGCGTCACACCCACGTCCACGCGACGGATGATCCCGAAGGCTGGAAAGTCGGGGCCAAGGCGATCTCCAGGTTCTATCGCACCTTTGATGCCTGGTTCGGCAACAAGGAAGTGCCGGTCAACGGCTTCCTGGCGCCGAGCCCGGAAGAAAAATTCGCCGCTCGTCCAGAATTCGAACTGGAGAGTCTGCACCGCACCGCCATGATCGGCACCCCGGAAGAAATCATCCCGCGCATCAAGTACTACCAGGAACTGGGGGTCGACGAGTTCAGCTTCTGGTGCGATAACAGCCTGCCCCACGCGGAGAAGAAAAAATCCCTGGAGCTGTTCATCAAACACGTGGTCCCGGCGTTCCGCTGAGTCCACCACCCTGCCCCTCGGACGCGAAGCCGGGGGGCTGACTGACGTGTAGGGTCGATTCCAATGATCAATGATCGCCGCCCATCACTCGCCCTTCCCTCCGGCGCCGAGCAGGCTTACCTGCGCGGCGAATGGACCGCTTCGCATCTCCATTTCAAGCGCCTGCGCGCCAGCGTTACCGCCAAGCAGAACGGCTTCTGGCAACCCGTTTACTGAGCCACCCGAACTGGAATTCACGCACTCCACGTCTCGTCATCACGAGGCGTGTCCGGTGCATTGTGCTTCGCCCATGATCAGGTTTGCTCAATGAACAATAAAAACGCGCTGTTGATCATCGACATGCAGCAGGAGGACGGTTTCGTCCTGGAACACTTCGACACCGTGGCGGCCAACACCGCCACCCTGCTCGAGACCGCCCGCCGTCAGCGGGTGCCTGTCATCTATACCCGCCACATCAATCAGGCCGACGGCGGTGACTTGCCGCGTGGCGAACCGCGAGCGGCCGACGGCGGCCCCAGCAGTTATCGCGCCGGCACCCGGCAAGTGGAAATCATCGAACGTCTGGCGCCGCAGCCTGATGAACTCATTATCGACAAGGGCCGTTACAGCGCCTTCCATCGCACCGACCTGGATGCCCGACTTAAGTCGCTCGAGGTCGACACCCTGATCGTCTGCGGCGTGTTGACCGATGTCTGCGTGCTCAGCACGGTGTTCGACGCCTTCGCCCTGGGTTATCACATTCGGCTGGTCAGCGATGCCTGCACCACGACCACGCTGGCAGGACACTACTCAGCGTTGCTGATCATGGCCAACTGGGTTTACGCGCTGGAGATCCTGACCTGCGCCGAATGCCTGCGAGCCCTGGAGAACCGCGATTATCTAAGCCTGATTCCCGAGCGCCCGGACCTGTTCGCCCACCAGCCCCATGAGCTGGAAAGCACCATCGCCCGCTTGCAAACCCACCTCGCCCGGACTCAGGAGTGATCGCCATGCAAGTCGAAAAAAGAAGCATCGATTTCATCCCTGAAGCCGAACGCCATGGCCAGCCCGGCTCGCTGTTTTTCATCTGGTTCGGCGCCAACATGAACATCACCACCATCGCTTCCGGCGTGTTGCCGGTGGTCATGGGGCTCAATCTGTTCTGGAGCGCACTGGCGATCATTATCGGCTCGCTGCTGGGCGCGATTTTCATGGCCTCCCACTCCGCCCAAGGGCCGAAACTGGGCATCCCGCAAATGATCCAGAGCCGGGCGCAATTCGGCATATTGGGGGCAGTGCTGCCGCTGCTGTTCGTGATGCTGATCTACCTGGGGTTCTTTGTCAGCAATACCTTGCTCGCCGCCCAGGCCCTGGAGTCCGTCAGCCCGCTGCCGGCCACCGGCAATATCTACCTGATCGGGGCGTTGTGCTTTGTCGTCGCGCTCTATGGTTATCGCCTGATTCATCGTCTGCAGAAATGGCTGTCGCTGCTTTCGCTGCTGGTGTTCATCGCCGCGACGGTACTCGCCTTGAAGCTGCCGATCCCGGCCGAACAATGGCTGGCAACGGGCTTCTCGTTGTCGAAATTTCTGGTAGCGGTGAGCATCGCAGTCACCTGGCAACTGTCCTATGCGCCTTACGTGGCCGACTATTCGCGCTACCTGCCGAGCAGCACACCGACCGCCAAGGTGTTCTGGTACAGCTACGCCGGCACGGTCAGCGGTGGTGCCTGGATGATGATTCTCGGCGCGATCCTCAGCGTCGGTATCACCGATTTTTCCAGCAACGTCGGCAGCCATGTCGCCGGGCTGTTTGGTGGCGGCGCGCTGCTGCTGTTCGTCTTCATCGTCTATGGCCAGGTGTCGATCAATGTGTTCAACCTGTACGGCGCCTTCATGTCGACCATCACCGTGATCGAACCCTTTGCCCGGCTCAAGGTGACGCCTCGGGTGCGCGGCCTGTTCATGCTGGTGATCAGCCTGGTCGCCACGGCCTTGTGCACCATCAGTCAGGACGACTTCATCAACTTCTTCCTCAACTTCATTTTCTTCATGAGCTATTTCCTGATCCCTTGGACGGCAATCAATCTGGTGGATTACTACTGCCTGCGCAAAGGCCAGTACCGGATCGATGACATCTTCGACAAGAACGGGATCTACGGGCGCGTCAACTGGATCGCCTGCGGCAGTTTCGTGCTGGCAATCGCCCTGGAAATCCCCTTCATGAACACCACGTTGTATGTCGGCCCGGTGGCCAACGCCCTGGATGGCGTAGACCTGGCCTGGATCGTCGGGTTGCTGGTGCCGGCCCTCAGCTATTATTGGTTGATGAAACTCGGCAAGCGCGCCCAAGGAGTCGGCGAATTGTCCTGATAACCCCCTGAAAGCCAATGCCGGGTGCGATGCCCGGCGTTGTACCCTCGCGCAACGGTGTATTCAGCGCCCTCGCCAATCCATGCAGCGCTCGAAAATCGCCCCCTCGATACCCCGTACTTCCCGTATATCGGCATAGATCCCCACACCCTTTCCCCAGACATGCTTGATCGGCTGATCGGCGCAGCGTATCCGGTAGTTGGGTGTGAAGGGTTCCTGCCGTGACAAGGCATATTGCACCTCGCGCCAGACGTAATCGGCATCCTGGGCCAGGATCAGGCTGTTGTAGGTTGACTCATGGTTGTCCACCAACCGCTCCGATGGACACCCGGTCAGTTGCAGGCAACCGACACTGACGAATTCCATGGTCCCGTCGCCGTAGTTGCGGCCGCGATAGATCTGCCCCGGCATGCTGCCTAGCAGGCTCATGCTGCTGCGCTGGCTGACCTGCAAGGCAATCTCGCGGCGCTTGTGCGCGGTAATGTCCCCGGCCCCCAGATAAAAACCCTGAGCCCCGCGTTTGAGGCTGACGTCGAACAAGCGCAGTTCCCCCGAAGGGTGAACAAAACGCCGCCGCTGGTTGAAGGAGGTCTCCGGGCGGCGACGCAACTCATGCAGCGCCTGGCACCACAATGAACGGTCTTCGTGGTGCAACGTTGCATTCCTTACCCGGTAGATCCATCAGCTCGACCCAGGCCAGGTTGAAGTGCGCGATCTGCCCTTTATCGCACAGTTCGAGCAACGCCGCCGGAAAGTCGATCCATCAAGTGCAAGGGCAGTGTCTGCACAAATGCCTCTGGCCGTTCCATCATCTAATGACGCTCCTCGTGTCTCACCGACGCGCCGTTGTGCACCCACGTCGCCAGCTCCAGGCGCGAACGCAGGCTGAGCTTCTGCAAGAGATTCCTCACATAGATTTTGACCGTGCCGTCGCTGATCCCCAGTTCCCGGCCGATCTGTTTATTGCTCATGCCAGCGGCGATCAGGCCAAGGTCTGCCCCTCGCGCTCGGTCAGGTTGCTGGTGTCGAGCGGATCCGAATCGTGTGCAGGCCGGGTCACCGATTCGCCCTCATCGGCCAGCAGCGCAACCAGGGTTGAATCCAGAACGATCGCACCCTTGTGGCAATTGCGCATGTAGGCCAACAACGCATCGGGCTCGGTTTTCTTGAGCACATAACCACTGGCCCCAGGCGCGGGGCTGTCAACAGCTCGGCGCGATCCATCGAAGCGGCACCACCACCTGGCAGTCCAGACGTAACTACCGCAGCTCACCGAGCACCTGCAAACTGCTCAAGCCGGGCATGTGCAGATCAAGCAAGACCTGCTGCGGCGTCAGGCTCACGGCCAGGTTGGTGCCTTCTCGGCCACTGGAGGCCTGTCCCACCACTTCGAAGTCGTCACTGGCGCCGTACAGTTGTGCCAGGCGTTTGCGAAATAACGGGTGATCATCGACCAGGTCGTGCAGTCCATCGAAGCGCCCCTGTCGTTGCAGGCCAACTGCTCGGTCAGCGTGGTGCACTCGCGCAGCGTCGATGTACCGGCGTTGTGCAGGTTGGCGGACATCGTGGTCGCGGCGGTGGGTCGTCCTGAGATGATCGACGCCAGCTGGCTCAAATCCGGGGCGGTGGTGATCGATGTCGGCATCAATCGCATTGCCAGTGAGTCCGGCAATCGGCTGGTAGGCGATGTCGATTACGCCAGTGCTCGCACCGTCAGCCGTGCGGTCACGCCGGTTCCAGGAGGCGTGGGGCCGATGACCATTGCGTATCTGCTGAAGAACACCCTGATCGCCAGTCAATTGCAGCGTGCTGCCGAAGCGCGCGGGCGAAAGTCGATCAGTGATGCAGCGTTGAGCTGAGCACCACGAAAACGGCCCACTCGAAGGTGGGCCGTGTCGTTCAATCGTAACTATCAGTGGTTGTAGGCACTCTCGTTGTGTTCAGCCAGATCCAGCCCCATGTCCTCCACCGATTCATCGGCACGCAAGCCTATGACCGCGTTGATCACCTTGAGAATGACCCAACTGATGGCAAAGCAGTAAACCGTCGTCAGCAGCACGCCCTTGATCTGCGCCACGACCTGAGCGCCCATGCTCACGCCTTCCACCAACCCGCCCAGGGACGGCACGCAGAACACGCCGGTCAACACCGCGCCGATCATTCCGCCGATGCCGTGCAAGCCAAATACGTCGAGGCTGTCGTCATAACCGAAGCGGCGTTTCAGCACAGTGACGCTCAAGTAGCAGAACACCCCGCATAGCAGACCGATGGCCAACGCACCGCCTACGCCCACATACGCACACGCCGGAGTAATGCCGACCAAACCGGCCAAGGCACCACTGGCGAGGCCCAAAGCACTCGGTTTGCCAACCTTGAACCACTCGGTGAACATCCAGCCGAGAATGCCGGCGCACGCACCCAATTGAGTGTTGAGCATGACGATGCCAGAAGTGCCATTAAGGCCACCACCGGAACCGATGTTGAAGCCGAACCAGCCAACCCAGAGCATCGCCGCACCGGCCATGGTCAGGCTCAGGTTGTGGGCGGGCATTGGCGTATTCTGGTAACCCTTGCGCTTGCCGAGAATCAGGCACGCGGCCAAAGCGGCGACACCGGCATTGATGTGCACGGCGGTACCACCCGCGAAATCGAGTACACCCCAGTTATGCATCAAAGCGCCCGAACCACCCCAAACCATATGCGCCACCGGGGCATACACCAGAGTGAACCACAACGCCATGAACCACAGCGCTGCCGAAAACTTCATGCGTTCGGCGAATGCACCGGCAATCAGCGCCGGGGTGATGATCGCGAAGGTCATCTGGAAGGTCACGAACACGCCTTCCGGAATATCCCCCACCAAGCTCTCCGGGGTCATGCCGGCCAGAAAGGCCCGGCTCAAACCACCGACGAAACTGTTGAACGTCACCTGCCCCTCGACCATGCCGGTGCTATCGACCACCATGCTGTAGCCATAGATCACCCACAGAACGCCGACCAGGCCGGCGATGCCGAAGCACTGGGTAAACAGCGAGAGCATGTTTTTCGCCCGCACCAGACCGCCGTAAAACAATGCGAGGCCCGGCAGACACATGAACAGCACCAGCACCGCGGCGGTCACCATCCAGGCGGTGCTGCCGGTGTTCAATGTGGGTGCGTCGGCCGCCTGGGCTAGCGGCGCGAGTGCGCCGGCCGCCAATAAGACAAGAAGGGATTTGCCGAGAAGACGATTGACCATGTTCAAAGCTCCTGCAAAGGAATGGAAAGTGTCTGGCAGCGAGCAGTTGTTATTTCATGGGCCTCTTGGCGGGCCCCTCAATCTGTGGCGAGCGAGCTTACTCGCGCTCGAGTGCGTAGCACTCGCAAAGATTCTTGGGGCCGCTTCGCAGCCCAGCGCGAACAAACTCCCTCGCCACAGTTTTTTGTCAGTAACCGGTACCGGAACCCGGAACCCAATTGGTCCCCGCCAATGGCACCCGGGCCATGGCCGCCGACTCCACAGTCAACGCCACCAGATCCTCGGGATCGAGGTTGTGCAGATGCGACTTGCCGCAAGCCCGGGCCATGGTCTGGGCTTCCAGCACCATGACGCGCAGGTAGTTGGCCAAGCGACGGCCACCCTCCACCGGATCCAGTCGTTTGGACAGTTCCGGGTCCTGTGTGGTGATCCCGGCCGGGTCGCGACCGTTCTGCCAGTCGTCGTAGAAACCGGCGGCCGAGCCGATTTTCTTCAGTTCATCGTCCAGGCGTGGATGGTTATCGCCCAAGGCAATCAGCGCCGCCGTCCCGATGGCCACCGCATCCGCACCCAGCGCCATCGCCTTGGCGACGTCGGCACCATTGCGAATCCCTCCGGAAACGATCAGCTGAACCTTGCGATGCATGCCCATCTCTTGCAAAGCCTGTACCGCTTGCGGGATGGCCGACAAAATCGGGATCCCCACGTGTTCGATAAATACTTCCTGGGTCGCCGCCGTCCCGCCTTGCATGCCATCGAGCACAATCACATCCGCCCCAGCCTTCACTGCCAACTTGACGTCGTAATACGGCCGGCTGGCGCCGATTTTCACGTAGATCGGTTTTTCCCAGTCGGTGATTTCCCGCAGCTCGGCAATCTTGATCGCCAGGTCATCCGGGCCGGTCCAGTCCGGGTGACGGCAGGCGCTGCGCTGGTCGACACCGATCGGCAAGGTGCGCATGCCGGCCACACGCTCGGTGACTTTCATCCCCAGCAACATACCGCCGCCACCGGGTTTGGCGCCCTGCCCCAGGACGATTTCAATGGCGTCGGCCTTGCGCAGATCGTCCGGGTTCATGCCATAACGGGATGGCAAATATTGATAGACCAAATGCTGCGACTGGCCGCGTTCTTCCGGGGTCATGCCGCCGTCACCGGTGGTGGTGCTGGTGCCAGCGATGGTTGCGCCACGGCCCAGGGCTTCCTTGGCATTGGCCGACAACGCACCGAAGCTCATGCCGGCAATGGTCACCGGAATCTTCAGGTGAATCGGCTTCTTGGCGAAGCGGTTGCCGAGGATTACATCGGTGCCACACTTCTCCCTATAGCCTTCCAGCGGGTAGCGCGAAACACTGGCGCCGAGCAGTAGCAAGTCATCGAAATGTGGCAGCTTGCGCTTGGTACCGCCGCCGCGAATGTCGTAGATGCCGGTTTCCGCGGCACGCTGGATTTCCTGGATGGTCAGGCGGTCGAAGGTGGCTGACTCGCGCAGTACCGGGGCAGTTTTCTCACTCATGTCGTGTTCTCCTGGATCAGTACGCGGACGCGTTATCGACTTTGAAGTTGTACAGCTGACGGGCTGAACCGTAGCGCTTGAAGTCAGCCGCCTTATGCTCGAAACCGGCGCGATTGAGCAGGCCTTGCAGCTCTTCCAGGTGCTCGGCACGCATCTCTTTTTCGATGCAGTCCGAGCCCAGGGACTCGACGGAGCCTTTGACGTAGATGTGGGTTTCGTACAACGAATCGCCCAGCGCATCGCCGGCATCACCGCAGACCACCAGGCGACCCGCCTGGCCCATGAAACAGCTCATGTGGCCGATGCTGCCGCCGACGACGATGTCGATGCCTTTCATGGAAATCCCGCAGCGTGCCCCGGCATCGCCTTCAATCACCAGCAAGCCGCCATGTGCCGTGGCACCTGCCGCCTGCGAGGCGCTGCCTTTGACCCGAACGTAGCCGGACATCATGTTTTCGGCGCAACCAACACCGACGTTGCCATGAACGGTGATCGAGGCCTTTTGATTCATCCCCGCGCAGTAGTAACCGGCGTGACCCTGGATATCGATGGACACCGCTTCATTCACCCCGACCGCGAGGTTGTGCTTGCCATCGGAGTGAGTCACCAGCCACTCGTGATCGGTCACGTTATTGACCTGATCGTGCAGCGCCTGATTGAGGTCACGCACGGTGGCAGTGGAAAGATCGATAGTTTTCATGTGCGCTCCTTAAGCTGTTTCGCGTTCCCAGATGTACAAGGTGGCCGGTGCGGGCTCCCAGATTCTGGCGTTTTCGATTCCCGGCAGGCTCGACAAGGCCTGATACTCGGACGCCATGGCGACGTAGTCGTCGGTCTCGGCGAGGATCGCCGGCTTGCAGGCGACCGGGTCGCGGATCACCGCAAAACCGTTGCGTGTGCCGATGGCGAACGTGAAGAAACCGTCGAGACCCTCCAGCGAATGATCCAGCGCTTCTTTCAGCGAGTCGCCTTGCTGCAGGCGCCAGGTCAGATAGCCCGCGGCTACTTCGGTGTCGTTGTCGGTCTCGAAGTGAATCCCTTCGCGCTTGAGTTCCTGACGCAGGCGGAAGTGGTTGGACAGCGAGCCGTTGTGCACCAGACACAAGTCGGCGCCGGTGGAGAACGGGTGGCTGCCCTCCATGGTCACCGCGCTTTCGGTGGCCATCCGGGTGTGACCAATGATGTGGCTGCCCTTCATGCCGGCCAGGCCGAAGCGTTGGGAAATCTCCTGAGGCAAGCCCATACCCTTGAGGATTTCGATGCTCTGCCCGGCGCTCATAATGCGCAGGCTCGGTGCTAGTTCAGCGAGGGCCAGACGCACCGGCGCCTCTGCAGCATTGATCTTGAGCACGGCGGCGCTGGCGTTCTGGAACCAGTCCAGCGAACAACCGAGGCGCCCTTCCAGTTCGCCCATCAAGGCTTTCCAATCGAAGCCTTCGGTGGTCGCCTGCAGGGTCAGCTTGACCCAACCGTCCGCCACTTCATCGCCATAAATGGCGAAGCCGGCACTGTCCGGGCCACGATCGGTCATGGCCTGCAACATCGGTTCAAACAGCTTGCCGAGCTGGGACTCCAGCTGCGGATTTTTCAGGTAAAGACCTACGATTCCACACATATCAAGTCTCCTTCGGAGGCAGTGAACACCCGACGCCGTGCCGGGTGCCCGAATGGTTGTCAAAACACAGCGTCAGAAAAATTCGGTGTAGCGCTGGATCTCCCAGTCGGAGACGTGGCGGCTGTATTCCACCCATTCCATACGCTTGAGCTTGATGAACTCGCCAACGATCTGCGGGCCGAGCACCTCGGCGAACAACGGATCGGCTTCCAGCGCGTCGCAGGCTTCCTTGAGCGACTGCGGCAAGGTCTTGATGCCCCGCGCGGCGATCTGTTCCAGGCTCAGGCTGTAGAGGTTCTCATTGCAGACGTGGTCGATTTCCAGCTGGCGATCGATGCCATCCAGGCCGGCGGCGATGATCGCGGCGCTGACCAGATAGGGATTGCAGCCGGCATCCGGCAAGCGGAATTCCAGACGACCGTAAGGCACCCGCACCATGGCCGAACGATTGTTGGCGCCGAAGGCGATAAAGGCTGGCGCCCAAGTCGCGCCGGACAACGAATTACCGACCACCAGACGCTTGTAGGAGTTGACCGTCGGCGCGGCGAAGGCACACAGCGCCGGGCCATGGGCCAGCAGACCGGCGGCAAAGTGATAAGCCAGTTTCGACAGGCCCATACCGCTGGGGTCGCTGGCGTCATGGAACAGGTTTTTGTTCTCGGCGCTGCTGATCGACAGGTGAAAGTGCATGCCGTTGCCGGCGCGTTTCGGGTCAGGCTTGGGCATGAACGAGCAGATCATGCCCAGGTCGTTCGCGATCTCGCCGGCAGCCATGCGGAAGAAGGTGAAGCGATCCGCCGAGGTCATGGCGTCGCTGTAGGTGTAGTTGATTTCGAACTGGCCGTTGGCGTCCTCGTGGTCGATTTGATAGACCTCGAAATCCACCGCCTGCAAGGCTTCGGTCAGCCGCTCAAGGAAAACGCGGGAGCGCGACAAGCCTTTATAGTCGTAGCAAGGTTTGTCGAGGTTATCGCTGAGGTCCACCAGTTGCAGCTTGCCCTGCTCGTCGCGGCGCATCAGGTTGAACTCGGGCTCCAGACCGGTGTTGAGGGTCCAGCCCTTTTCTTCCAGGCGTTGCACTTGTTGCTGCAGCACATAACGGCTGTCATACGGATGGGGCTTGCCGTCGACGTGGCCGACGCACACCACCCGTCCATAACCCGGCTGCCACGGCACCGGGGTCAAGGTGGACAAGTCGCCGCGAGCCATGAAGTCCGGGCCGTGGGGTTCCATGCCCATGCCGCTGATTGCGAACCCGGCAAAACCTGCCCCTTCTTCAGCGACGGTCTTGAGCCCACAGATTGGCACCGACTTGGTTTTGGCCGCACCGTGAATATCCACAAACTGCGCAAGCACGTACTTGATCCCGTGCTTGTCGATGATGCGCTGGGTTTCTGCTGGCAACATTGCTCGTCACTCCTCGCGAAAGGCAAAACATTCTGGATTGGGCATGACCGTCTTTTTATTCCTAAAAAGAAAGTTAGTTTCCCAACAGGAATGCAAGGCCCTTGCCAGATTCGCGAGTGCAACGCTGATACGCCGTGAAAGGCGCTTTTGTGCTGTATATATGGGAAAATTCTTTTCCCTGTGGGAATACTGCAAAGATGAATGCGAGCCGAACGCCGCGATTTGCACTTTCTCAGTGCGAAACTAATATTACTGAACGGAAAGTGTGCAGGATCTGATGACTATGTCGACCGAAACCGCCCCGCGCCTCAAGCTTGAGCAATATCTGGGTTTGCAGATCAAGCGCCAGCGCCAGGCCCAGGACCTGAAATTGTCTGACGTGGCCAAGATTGCCGATATCAGTCAGGGCATGTTGAGCAAGATCGAAAACGCCCAGGTGTCTACCAGCCTCGATACCCTGAGCCGTCTATGCGATGTGCTCGGCCTGCCACTGTCCAAGTTGTTCAGCGAATACGACCAACAAGACGGTAGTGCGCTGTTGGTCAAGGCTGATCAGGGCATGGAAGTGGTGCGCCGTGGCACCGAGAAAGGCCATACCTACCATCTGCTCAACCACACCCGCGGGCCGAAGAAGAGCTTCGAGGCCTACATGGTCAGCATGGATGACGCGAGTGAGGAGTTTCCGACCTTCTCTCACCCCGGCACCGAATTCCTCCACCTGCTGGAAGGTGAACTGATCTATCGCCACGGCAATCAGCTGTACCAAATGGAAGCTGGCGACAGTCTGACGTTCGAAGGCGAAATCCCCCACGGCCCCGAGCAACTGGTGCAGGTGCCGATCCGCCTGCTGTCGATCATGAACTACGGTTCCGACAAAGAATAACGCCCCCTCTTCCCCCGCTCTGCCCTGCCTCGAGGCCGACCCACTGTCGGCCTCGCGTATTTTCCTGTCAGTTAAAAAACTTTCTTAAAAGCTCTGGACTCGGCGCGACCATTCCCCTATAAAGCCACAAACAGGAATAATTTATTCCCTACAAGAAAATTCGCTCATGGATGAGCCTGCTGTCCACTAATGATTTTTTTCGCTATGCGATGAGCTGCCGCCATCATCCCGAGGACGTGTCATGCAACACGAAAAAAACCATTTCATCATCAAGATCACCTGTCCCGCGGTGTCCGGCATCGTCGCTGCCGTCACCACCTATCTGGCGGACAACAGTTGCTACATCGGGGAGATGGCGCAATTCGACGACGACTTCAGCGGCCGGTTTTTCATGCGCGCAGTGTTCCGCTTCAATGATGGCCACCAAGGCGACCTGCAACAGATCAAGGACGGTTTCACCGACCTCGCCCAAGCGTTCGACATGACCTGGGAACTGCACGACACCCGCGAGCCGATGCGTGTGCTGCTGATGGTCAGCAAGTTCGACCATTGCCTGACCGACCTGCTCTACCGCTACCACAAGGGCGAGATGGACATGACCATCACCGCCATCGTCTCCAACCACCTCGACCTGCGGCCCATGGCCGAACGCGAGGGCATTCGCTTCATCTACTTGCCGGTAACGAAGGAAACCAAGGCCCGACAGGAAGCCGAGCTGATGAAGATCGTCGACGAAACCGGCACCGAACTGGTGGTGTTGGCGCGCTACATGCAAATCCTCTCCGACGATTTGTGCAAGCAACTCTCGGGGCGGGCGATCAACATTCACCATTCGTTCTTGCCCGGCTTCAAAGGTGCCAAGCCTTATCACCAGGCCTACCAGCGTGGTGTGAAACTGATCGGCGCCACCGCCCATTACGTCACCAGCGACCTCGACGAGGGACCGATCATTGAGCAGGAAGTACAGCGGGTCGATCACGTCTACCTGCCCGACGATCTCGTGGCCACCGGCCGTGACACCGAAACCGTGGCCCTGTCCAAGGCGGTCAAGTACCACCTGGAGCACCGGGTTTTCCTCAACCAGGACAGAACGGTGATCTTCCGGTGAACGCACACAAACTGATCGACGGCAAAGCCACCGCCGCCCGTGTCCTGGTACAGGTCCGCAAGGACGTGGAGCGCCTGCGCGAGCAAGACATTCAACCGGCGCTGGCGGTGATTCTGGTGGGCAACGACCCGGCCAGCCAGGTCTACGTGCGCAACAAAATCCTGCGCGCCGAAGAGGTGGGTATCCGCTCGCTGGAACATCGGCTTTCCACGGACACCAGCACTGAACAGTTACTCATTCTGATCGCCCGATTGAATGCCGATCGCTCGATCCACGGCATTCTTCTGCAACTGCCGTTGCCGGCTCATATCGATGAGTTGCGCGCACTGGAAGCTATCGCCCCGGACAAGGACGTTGACGGATTCCACAGTCAGAACGTCGGCGGCCTCAGCCAGGGACGCACCGTACTCGCGCCCTGCACGCCCAGTGGTTGTTTGTATTTGCTGGAACAAACCTGCGGCGATCTGCGCGGCAAGCACGCGGTGGTGATCGGCCGCTCGAATATCGTCGGCAAACCCATGGCAGCGTTGTTGCTGCAGGCTGACTGCTCGGTGACCGTCCTGCATTCGCGCAGCCAGGATCCGCAGGCCCTGTGCCGGCAGGCAGACATCGTCATCGCCGCCGTAGGTCGCCCAAGACTGATCGACGCCAGTTGGCTCAAGCCTGGCGCGGTGGTGATCGACGTCGGTATCAACCGTATCGAGGACGATGGCCGTAGCCGTCTGGTAGGCGACGTCGACTTCGACAGCGCCCTGACGCAAGTCGCGGCAATCACCCCCGTACCCGGAGGTGTCGGCCCGATGACCATCGCCTTTCTGATGAAAAACACCGTGACCGCAGCCCTTGCGCAACACCAGGCCCTACGCAGCCAATCGGAGGCCTTATGCCATTCAATCTATTGAAATACGGGCTGAGTTCGGAGTACCCGGTGGACGTGGATTTGCCGCCACCAAAGGAACTCAAATCGAGCTATGACGTGGTGATCATCGGCGCCGGCGGCCATGGTCTGGCCACCGCCTACTACCTGGCCAAGTACCACGGTATTACCAACATCGCGGTGCTGGAAAAATCCTATCTGGGCGGAGGCAATACCGCGCGCAACACCGCGGTGATCCGTTCCAACTACCTGACCAGCGAAGGCGTGCGTTTTTATGCCGAGTCGGTGCGGATGTTCCAGTCGCTGTCCAACGAATTTGATTTCAACATCATGTACTCCGAGCGCGGCCAGCTGACCCTGGCCCACACCGATGCCACGGTGCGTTCGTTCCGGCAGCGCGCCGAGGTCAACAAACACTTTGGCGGCCGCACCGAGATGATCGACCGGCAGCAGATCCGCGAACTGGTGCCCAGCCTCAACCTCGATCCCGGCCACTTGCCGGTCATCGCCGGCCTATGGCACATCGACGGCGCCACCGCGCGCCATGACGCGGTCGCCTGGGGTTACGCCAAGCAGGCTGCCAAACGCGGTGTGGAAATCCACCAGCTCACCGAAGTCCAGGACCTGATCATCGAGAACGGCGCCATCACTGCCGTAAAAACCAATCGCGGCACCATCAAGTGCGGTTGCGCGGTGCAGGCGATTGCCGGGCACAGTTCGTTGCTGATGGCCAAGGCCGGGATCCGCTCGCCGATCCAGACGTTCCCGTTGCAAGCCATGGTCACCCAGCCGTTCAAACCGTTTCTCGATCCGCTGGTGAGTTCCTCCGCCCTGCACTGCTATGTGCAGCAGACCAGCCGTGGTGAGGTGGTATTCGGCGGTGGCTCCGATCCCTATCCATTATTCAATACTCGCTCCACGCTCGATTTGAAGGAAAGCTTGCTGGCCCACGCGATCGAGATGTTCCCGTTCCTGGCCAACGCCAAGCTGATGCGCCAATGGGCCGGCATCACCGACATGACCCCGGATTACAGTCCGATCATGGGCCTGTCACCGGTGAAGAATTACTACCTCGACGCCGGCTGGGGCACCTGGGGCTTCAAGGCCACACCGATCTGCGGCAAGACCATGGCCGAGTTGGTGGCCAGCGGCGGCAAGGTACCGGAGCTGATCAAACCCTTCGGCCTCGAACGTTTCTCGACCTTCCAGCAAGTCAACGAAATGGGCGCCACGGCGGCCAGTCACTGACGGAGAGCGGACTATGAAAATCATGAATTGCCCGCTCAACGGGCCGCGCAATATCAGCGAGTTCACCTATGGCGGTGAATTCAAGCCGATGCCTGACCCGGTCAGTTGCAGCGACGTCGAATGGGCCGACTACGTGTTCAACACCGACAACCTCGCCGGCGTGGTGCGCGAGTGGTGGATGCACACGCCCTCCAGCTACTGGTTTCTGGCGGAGCGTCACACAGTCAGCGATGAAATCCTGCGGACCTTCGACCCCAAAGAACTGTTCACCGCCCGTGTCGACTTTAGCGCCCCCCAGGAGATCGCAGGATGAATCGCCTACCCGCCCCCATGGGCCTGCTGATCGACCGTGATCAGCCGCTGGATTTCAGTTTCGACGGCGACCGTTACCAAGGCTTGCAAGGCGACAGCATCGCCAGCGCGCTGTTGGCCAACGGGCGTTTCCTGATCTCCCGCTCGTTCAAATACCATCGCCCGCGTGGCCCGCTGACCATGGCCGGCCAGGACGCCAACAGCCTGGTGCAGTTGCCCGAAGAACCCAACGTGCTGGCCGACGCACACGCGTTGTCCGCTGGGTTGCAGGTGACGGCGCAGAACGTCAACGGCTCGCTGGATAACGACAAGGACGCCTACCTCGGCAAGTTCTCGAAATTCATGCCGGTGGGTTTTTACTACCGCTCGTTCTACAAACCCAAGGGCATGTGGAAAGTCTGGGAACCGATGATTCGCAAGAAGGCCGGCCTCGGGGTGCTGGACCTGAAGTTCCAGCCTGAGTACTACGACAAGGCCTACCTTTTCACCGATCTGGCAGTCATCGGCGCAGGCCCCGCCGGGCTCCATGCGGCGCTGACGGCAGCCAACGCGGGGGCCAAGGTGTTGCTCATCGAGCAACAACCGGTTCTCGGCGGTTCGCTAACCTATGCCCGCTTCGATATCGAAGGCAACAGGGCTGAAAACCTACGCCGCGAACTGCTCGCTGCGGTAGAGCAACACGCCAATATCCAGATCCTGACCGAAGCCACTTGCAACGCCTGGTTCACCGACAACTACCTGCCGGTCATTCAGGGCAAACGGATGTACAAGGTCCGCGCCCGCCAGTGCCTGGTGTGCAGCGGGGCCTTCGATCAACCGGTGATCTTTCGCAACAACGACCTGCCGGGCGTGATGCTGACCAGCGCCGCGCAACGACTGATGAAACTGTATGCAGTCAAACCCGGTAAACGCGCCGTGGTGCTGACAGGCAACGATGACGGTTACCTCGCCGCGCTGGATCTGCATGACCAGGGCGTGGAGGTCTCCGCGGTGGTGGATCTGCGCCATGGTCCTTCGGACGAATCCTTGCTGCGCGCACTGGCGCAACGCAAGATCTACCATCAGAGCAACAGCGCCGTATATGAAGCCCAGCACGAAAAAGGCATGCGCCATATCAACGGCGTCGACGTGCGCAAAATCACCGCACAAGGCCAGGTCGCCGAGAGCGGGCAACACCTGAAGTGCGATTTATTGTGTATGTCCGCCGGTTACATGCCGGTCTATCAATTGCTGTGCCAGGCCGGCGGCAAACTGGCCTACGACGATCAGCGTGCCGAGTTCACTCTCAGCGGCCTACCAAAGAATCTAAATGTCGCCGGCTCGGTCAACGGTCATCACCAGCTGGATAACGTGATTGCCGATGGTGTGAATGCCGGTGCCGAAGCCGCCCTCGCGTTGGGTCTGACAGTCGGCACGCAACGTGCGCCATTCAACGGCGAGGCTCGGGTCAACTTTAATTGGCCAATCTTCCCGCACCCCAAAGGCAAGGACTTCGTCGACTTCGACGAGGATCTGCAAGTAGCCGACATCGTCAACGCCACCCGGATCGGCTATCGTGATGTGCAACTGGTCAAGCGCTACTCCACCGTCGGCATGGGCCCGTCTCAAGGTCGTCACTCAGCGCTGCCGACCGCGCGGTTGGTGGCCTGGGCCACCCAACGCAACATCAGTGAAACCGGCGTAACCACTGCGCGACCACCGTTTGTGGCTGAAAAACTGGCGCATGTCGCCGGTCGCGCATTCGACCCGTACCGGCAAACGCCGATGCATGCCCGGCACCTGCAAGCCGGGGCGAAGATGATGCCCGCCGGAATCTGGCAACGCCCGGCCTACTACGGCAACGCCAAGGATCGGGAGACATGCATGCAGGCGGAAGCCCTGCACGTGCGCAACAAGGTCGGCATCATCGATGTCTCGACCCTGGGTGGCCTTGATGTGCGCGGCCCGGATGCGGCCGAACTGCTCAATCGGATGTACACGTTCGCCTTTCTCAAGCAGCCGATCGGCCGCTCCCGTTATGCGCTGATGACCAATGAGCACGGCGTGGTGATCGACGACGGTGTCTGTGCGCGATTTGCCGAGAACCATTTCTACGTCACCGCCACCACCAGCGGTGTCGACCGGATCTATCAGCAAATGCTTAAGTGGAACGCGCAATGGCGCCTCGACGTGGATGTCGCCAACGTCACTGCGGCCATTTGTGCAGTCAACGTCGCCGGGCCGGACTCGCGCAAGGTGCTGGAACAGGTCT
Organism: Pseudomonas sp. Irchel s3h14; assembly: GCF_900187425.1. Classification (GTDB taxonomy): domain Bacteria; phylum Pseudomonadota; class Gammaproteobacteria; order Pseudomonadales; family Pseudomonadaceae; genus Aquipseudomonas. The sequence goes on along the minus strand of NZ_FYDJ01000007.1, from coordinate 183,015 downwards.
GCACCGACCTCGACCTGAGCGCCGATGCCTTCCCTTATCTGGGCGTTCGCCAGGGCACCGTGGCCGGCATCAAGGCCCGGTTGTTGCGAGTCGGTTTTGTCGGCGAACTGGGCTATGAAATCCACGTACCCGCGCGTCACGGGCTCAAGCTCTGGGACGCACTGATTGAGGCCGGCAAAGCACATGACATCCGCCCTTTCGGCGTCGAAACCCAGCGCCTGCTGCGTATGGAAAAAGGCCACGTGATCATCAGTCAGGACACCGATGGAATGACTCACCCGGCGGAAATCGACATGGGTTGGGCGGTCAGTCGCACCAAGCCGTTCTTCGTCGGCCGCCGCTCGGTGGACATCCTCGAAGCCCAGCCACTGAAACGCAAACTGGTGGGTTTCAGCCTGCCCAAAGGCAGCCTGCAACCGCTGGAAGGCCATCTGGTCCTTAACGGCCCGGACATCAGCGGCAACGTTACCTCCTGCGAGTATTCCGCCTCCCTGGGCAAGATCATCGGCCTGGCCTATGCCGGCATCGACCAGAGCACGCCTGGGCAACGGATTCCGATCCGCGTCGAAGGCGGCATCGTGGTCCAGGCCGAGGTGGTGCAGTTGCCCTTCTTCGATCCCGACAACCAACGCCAGGAGCTTTGAGTCATGACCAGTCTGAGAGAACAACACAGCATCGCCCGGCAAGCCCTGGCACCGTTGCCGGGGTGCCGCCTGGCGGACCTGACCGACCTGCCGCGGGTCGGTTTCCGCGGAGCCCACAGTGCCGAGTACCTGCGCAGCCGCGGCTTCGTCCTGCCAGATGCGCCCAACCGTGCGGTGATTCAAGCCGATGGCAGTCAGGTAGCGCGCCTGTCCCAGACCGAGTACCTGCTGCTGGGCAGCCCCGAGGATCAGGGGCAACGCATCGCCGACGAAGAAGCCCGGTGGGAACTGGACCACCAGGCCAACTATCTGCTGCCGCGTCAGGACAGCCACGTCTGCTTTCAACTAGCGGGCGAACACTTGAGCAAGGTGATGGCCAAACTCTGCGGCGTCGACTTGAGCCCGTTGGCGTTCGGCCCGGGTACGGTGGCCCAGACGTCCGCGGCGCGGATAAACGTGATCGTGATCAACTCCAGTACGGTGCAGCAGGCGAGCTTGCACACCCTCTGCGATCGGGCGTCGAAGGCGTATTTCTTGGAGGCGCTGCTGGATGCAATGCAGGAGTTTTCCGGATTGGTAACGGATCGGACGACAGTCTGACGCTTGGCAGAAACGGGGTGAACCGCAGAAAACTTAGACGTTGCAAAAGCGGGCGTCAGCTCACACAAAAAGGAAGAGTTCCACTAAGAGCCAGTGGCTTTGGGGTAAACGTAGGGGAGTCCATTTCATGGCCTAAATCACCATCAAAGAACTCGAGTCGCTGACTGCCAACGATGCCGACCGGATCCTACGGGAGGATGGCAATTTGGCCGGTCGAATCTGAGTCCGCAAGGACGGTGTGTCGGTCAGCTTTATCTATCGCTATCGGTGGGGCGAGCAGAACAAAGAACACTGCTGCGGGTCTTGGCCGCGCAAATCCCTGACGGACATCCGCAAGACCCGTAACAATGCCGAATTACAACGCTGTTTTAATAAGGACTTATAGCCTTCACTCGGTAAAACAGCGGTGAGTAGTGTGTCCGAACACGATATTCGGGCGCTGATCCGCACCGTGGTCAACCGCGGCGCTCACCGTCAAGCCGTCAGCTTTTTCGCCGACCTCAACCCGATGTTCAACCGGGCCAGAAAACGTCAGCCCTGGCGGGTCTTATTGATCGAGGGCGATCCGACTGAACTGGTCGACATATTCCCATTGATCCCTGCCGACTACGAAGCGGAAAGAAGCCGCATCCTTTCCCCGGATGAGCTCTTGGAGCTGCACGACCGCTTCCAGCAAATGACCGCCGATTACGACGCCCTCCCCGCGGGCCAAAAATACAACGGCATTCGGCCGCTAAAGAAGGAAACGCAGCTCGCGCTCTGGATCAGCCTGGGCTGTGCCGGATTGGCGAGTTGCTGCAGGCCGAATGGAAAAATGTCGATCTGGAGCGGCGAACGTGGTCCCTCCCCACTGAAAACGTCAACGGCTCCAGGGGTAAGAAACAGGACCACTATATCTTCCTCTCCCCCTTCGCCCTGAATTTCTTTCAGGAACCCAAGCCCCTGACGGGAGACTCCCAGTGGTGCTTTCCGAACAAACAGGATGATGGGCATATGGACGTAAAGGTGGTGAGTAAACAGGTCGTCGATCGCCAGGCCCAGTTCAAAAACCGCAAGGCCCTCTCGAGACGGCGTCACGACGACACCCTAGTCCTTGCCGACGGCCAAAACGGCGACTGGACGCCGTATGACCTGCGTCGCACGAGCGCGACCATGATGCAGGCTCGTGGGTGAGGCTCCATTACCAGCAGCATCACTATGCCGAAGAGAAGACGCGCGCATGGAACCTGTTGGGTGATCGACTCGGTGCGGTATTGCCCTCAACCTAGGAGCATCCACCAACCGAGTCGATGATGCCTTTTTCAGCGTATGTGGCGACAGAGACTTCGCCACCTTCATAGGGTCAACCAACTTGTGCAACTCCACAGCATCTCGGACTTCGGAGTTGTGCGGCTACCATTAAAGATCAGATCACTCCTCGAGATTTGAAAGCAGAGATCTGTTCATCTGAATACCCAAGCTCCCGCAAAACGCTGACACTATGCTCGCCCAAGCCTGGTGACGGCTTCTCTTCTACCATGTCGGTGTATGGCATATGGACTGGGTGCTTCACGTAGCAATTTCCGGATTGGGCCGGCACCTCGACAATCATGCCGCGATATTGCACTTGCGGGTCGGCGATTGCCTCGGCCACCGTGTTGATCGGACTGCAGGGCACATCGGCCGCCTGAAGTGTCGCCATCCAGAACTCACGGCCGTTCTGTTGCAATCTGGCAATCATCAATGGCTCCAGACGAGCATGATTCTGCGCGCGCAGCGGGCCGTCACGCAGCAACGGATCATCGATCCATTCAGGTCGCTGCATCGCAATGCACATCCGCTGCCACTGCTCTTCGGTATCAACACAGATGGCAATCGGTTCGTCGGCGGTGGCGAAGGCCTGGAACGGCGCAATCAACGCGTGGCGACTGCCTAGGCGGCGAGGAAGATCACCTACCTGCAGGAAGCGCGCAACCGCGTTTTCCATCATTGCCAGTTGGCAATCGAGCATCGAAATATCGATAAAAGTGCCCCTCTCGCCCTCTTGCCCCCTGCCCACCAACGCCGCCAGTACACCCACGGCAGTGAATAATCCCGACCCGATATCGCCCAGCGAAATACCCACCCGTGCAGGTGGCCCGAACTCTTCGCCGGTAATGCTCATCATGCCGGACATCGCCTGGGCGACTACATCAAAAGAAGGCAAGTGCTTGTAAGGACCATCCTGTCCAAAACCTGAAATTGCGGCGTACACCAGCCGCGGATTCAACTCACTAACAGCTTCATAACCAAACCCCAAACGTTCCATTGCCCCTGCTCGGTTGTTTTCAATAAACACGTCGGCCGTCGTCAGTAATTGGCGCAGAACAGCTTTGCCCTCTTCCTCTTTCAAGTTCAGCGCGACGCTGCGTTTGTTCCGGTTGACACTGTTGAAGTAGATACTTTCCTCGTCTTTGAACGGCGCAACGCCTCGGGTGTAATCCCCTCCTTTCGGGCGCTCGATCTTGATTACATCAGCCCCGAGCATCGCGAGTAGCCAGGTGGAATAAGGCCCTGCCAACATATGCGTGGCATCAATGACACGTATACCGCTTAGAGGCCCTTTGTTGGGTATTTCAGATTTAATCGACATGACTTCACCCTATCTGGCAACTGAAGTTGCCAGCGAACAATTAATATTTATATTCGAGAAACCGTCTGGTCATGCAAGCGTCAGAGCTTTCTATCTAGGTAACGCGACAGCATCGGTGTTTCATTACACCGCAAAGTTGTGCTAAAGCCCTTTCCACTCTGGTGGACGTTTTTGCTGAAACGCTGCAACGCCTTCACGAAAGTCAGCAGAGTGGTAGCAACGCAACAACACGTCCTCGTCCTCGACATTTGCCACTTGGGCGTCTCGAAGTCGCCGTAACGTAGTTTTGGTCGCCCATAGCGTCAGTGGCGCAAGCTGCACCAAGTGTTCAGCTACGCGCTCGGCCGCAACTTCCAACGCGTCTTCGTCAACCAGCTCCCTGAACGCCCCGCTTGCCATCAGCGCCGAGGCATCCAGCAGGCGCGCGCTGAACACCATTTCTTTTGTCATGGATGTGCCGAACAAATCGACAAGACGCTGGTAGTTTAGAGCGCTGAGGCAGTTGCCAACCGTTCGTGCAATGGGAAATCCAAACCTGGCTGAACGGCTGATGATGCGCACGTCACAAGCAGCCGCGATAAGTGCGCCCCCACCCACACAAGGCCCTGCGATAGCGGCAACGGTCGGAAATGTCAGCGCTTCGAGCGACTGGATGAGCGTTTCACTGTGACCTTCGAGTTCAAGAAATTCAGCTGTCGTTTTCGCATCCTCCAGAGCGCCGAAATCTGCCCCCGCCATGAAGGAGGGGCGCGCTCCCGTTGCGCCGGTCAGCACCAGCGCCTTGACTGATGCATCGCGTGCCAGCTCTTGAAAAGTCCCGGTCAACGCCTCTTCCATTGCAGGCGACATCGCGTTCAAAGCGTGAGGTCGATTGAAAATGACCCATTCAACACTCCCTCGTCGTAACCGAACAATCTCGGCGCTCTCTTCAATTTTCATAGTTGAATCCTGTCTGGCCTTTTATTGAGTACTTACCGCTCGACGACCGCTGCCGCCCTGCCGGTTTAACTGTTAACCCGTTCTCCGGAAGGCAGCAGGTGGCAATCCTGTTCTGGCAAATGCAGCAGCACGACCTGCCCTACCCGAGAGTCGACCGTCGGGGGCGTAAAGGCGCGCACCGAAACGCCAGCGCCAATGTCCATCAATACGTCGCAATATTCTCCGAGGTACGCCGTGCGCAGCACCGTGCCGGGCAGCACATTGGTCACGCCTTGATTTGGCCCGACGATCCGCACTTTGGACGGACGGATACACAGGGTGATTTCTGCGCCAGGACTGGCACCACTGCGGTCCACCCCCACCAGCGACTGTTCTCCAAAGCGCAATGTGCCGGGCCCCGTCAACACGCCCTTGATCACGTTATTGCTGCCGATGAACGCCGCGACGAACGCGGTGGCTGGCAGCTCGAAAATCTCCCTCGGCGAACCCAGTTGTTGCACGCTGCCTCCATTCATCACCGCCACCTGGTTGGCCGTCACCAATGCCTCGCCCTGATCGTGGGTGACGTAGACCGTCGTCAGTCCAAGCAAGTCATGCACTCGCCGGATTTCGAAGCGCATTTCTTCCCGAAGGTGCGCGTCAAGGTTCGACAGCGGTTCGTCGAGCAATAAAATGCTCGGCTCGACAATAAGCGCCCGCGCCAGCGCCACACGCTGCTGTTGCCCACCCGACAGCTCGGAGGGATAGCGGTCAGCCAGGTGGTCGAGATGGACGGTCTTCAGGGTTTTAGTGAGCTTTTCTTGCAGTGCAGCACGCGGCACCTTACGAATCTGCAAGCCAAACGCCACGTTCTCGGCCACGGTTTTGTGCGGCCACACCGCGTAGTTTTGAAAGACGAGCGATATATCCCGGCGCTCTGGAGGAACCACGCCCTGCGGGTTGGAAATGACCCGGTCATTGACGCGGATTTCACCTGCGGTCGGTGTTTCGAAACCGGCCAGCAACTGGAGTGTGGTTGACTTGCCACAGCCGGAAGGGCCAAGCAACGCCAGCAACGTTCCATCCTCCACGGTCAGGTCAATACCTTTCAGCGCCTGGAACTGGCCGAAGCTTTTTTGCAAATCACGGATCTGAATCTGGCTCATTGGGCGACTCCGGTTTCAACACTGGCACGTTTATGTTTCGCCAGCTTCACGCTGAGCATTTGAGCGATCGCCACCACCACCATGGTGACAACCAATAGCAAGACACTAGCGGCAGCCACCGCCTCGTAATTGCCGCCATCCTTGTAGTTGTAAATCAACGTCGTCATGACGTTAGTGCTGGGCGTTATCAGGAACACCGCGACTGAGAGCTCCCGCATCACGGGGATAAACACCAACAGCCATCCGGAGATCAGCCCGGATCTCATCAGCGGAGCCGTGATACTGGTGAATGTCTTTGACTCACTGGCGCCCAGTATCCGTGCGACCCGCTCCAGGTCCGGGCTGATGCCCTTGAGCATTGCCCCGCCATGCGAATAAGCGATGGGCAGGAACGTCGCGACGAACGCCGCAATGATGATCGCCGAGGTCCCGTAAAGGCTCAGGGGTGGCTGGGTATAGGCGGCGAAGAAACCCACCGACAACACAATCCCGGGGATGATGATCGGCAGATTGGTCAACGCTGCGATAATGGTCGTGCCCGCGACCAGGCGGCGTTCGACGATATAGGCAATGAGGGTTCCGAGCAGGACGCAAATACTGGCGCCGATGGCGGCGTAGGCCAATGAGTTGATAATCGCCGCCTGAGTTTCAGCGTTCTCCAGAATTGCCCATCGATACCAGTGAAACGTCAGGTTGTTCAGCGATGGCCCCTGCCCCCAGGCTTTGGAGAGAGAAACGACGATCAAGGCGAAGTAAGGCAGGATCACCGCCGTCACCGGAACAATCAGCGCGAACAACAACCCGGCCCAGCGCCAGCCTTTTAGATCGATGCTGCGCCCCGCCCGGCTCTTGCCACCGATCATCACAAAACGTCTGCGGCCAAGCATTTTTTTGCGTACCCAGAACAACCCACCAGTGAGCAACAGAAGCGGCATGCAATACGCCGCCGCCATGTATAGCTCGGGCGGGAACAACTGATAGAACTCGGCCAGTTTGGTGGTGACGACCGATGTCCCTGAAGGTGTGAGCAGAAACGCTGGAACACCGAACAGGGTCATCCCCTGAATGAAGGACAGAATGAAACCGACGATAACCGAAGGCATCACCATCGGAATGGTCACGCTGAACATTGTGCGCAGAATGCTGGCGCCGAGGGTCGTCGCCGCGTCTTCCAGTTCGACCGCCATTTCATCGAGCGCACTGGCGACGATGGTGAAGGTATACGGGACGGTATAGATGGCGCAGACGAAGATTGCGCCGCTCATGGAGTAGATGTTGAACAGGGGCAAATCGCCGCCCGAGATTTGTCGATAGAGCGTATTCAGCCAACCGGCGTTAGGTGCCGCGAGCAAAATCCACCCCAGTGCACCGATGAACGAGGGGGTCACGAACGCCCCCAGCGTGAGCATCCTGATGAGCCCCCGGCCGGGCATGTTGGTACGCGCCACCAGCCAGGCCAGCGGAACACCTAGCAATGTTGAGATCGCTGCGGTTGAAAACGCCAAAATAATCGAATTGATGATCGGCTGGATCATGCCTTTGGCAGTCACCAGGCGCACGTAATTGTTCAGCGTCCATTGTTGCGTGGCGTCCTCGTGTACGCTGTTGAACAGAATCCAGCCGACCGGTTGCGCAACCAATAAGAACAGCGCCGCCAGAACCACGGTCACCACTGTCCAGCGCACCCAGGGTCGGTGTCGTCGAATCTCGGCGCCAACGGTCGCCGAGGAAGTGCCTATCGCAAAAACGCCCATAAAGGGGTCACTCCTGAATCTACCGTCGCCAGGCCGCTCGGCCCGGCGGGTATTGGTTCAACCGATGATGTCTTTCCACTTGGCGATACCTTCAGCGACTTCGGCCGCCAGGTCTTCAGGTGGATTGCGATACCAGGTTAACTGGGACAGACTGCGGCCCTCGGCCCATGGAACGTCAGTGCGCAATGTCGGCCAGAAGTTTGCCGCCAGGATTTGCGAGACTTCAGAATCATACAAAAAGTCGGAGAACAGCTTCGCCGCATTCGGGTGTGGGGCTTTCAGTGGAATGGCACTCAAGCCCAGGTTGAGGATAGTGCCGTCGGTCGGGGTAACTACGTTTATTGGGTTGCCAGCCGCCTTCTGTGTCAGCGAATAACTGAATGGCGCACCCAGACCCACAAGGCGCTCGCCTGACAGAATATCGGTGACAGTATCCACGTTCGACTGGCCGACCTTGGGGTTCAACTTCGCCAGTTCTTTGAGGTAATGGTCGCCGTACTTTTTACGGATCGCTACCACCCAGGAAGCGACATCCCCCGAGAAGGACGGGCTGCCGACCGTCAGCTTGTTAGCCCATTGAGCGTCCAGTGCAGCCTCCCATGAGGTGGGCGCTGATGTGACTTTATCCGACTGGAAATTCAGGCTGGTCAGGCTGATGGCGCCGACCTGGAAGGTGTCGTCCTTGTCCAGTCCCTGGAATTCCTGCGGCAGAAATTCCGTACCTGCCGGCTTGTAGGGCATCAACGCGCCGATCTTTTTCAACTCCAGGTAGTGAAGAATGTTGGTACTGCCCAGCGAGTCGCAGTTGGGCGCATTGTTCTGCAGTTCGAGACGCAACCGGGTGTAGATCGTCTGCGATGCCTGACGCAGCAGGTTGACTTTGATCCCCGGGTAGCGCCGGGTGAACGCGTCGCGGATGGCTTCAATGGTCCTTTGTTCGTAAGAGCCCCAGTAAAGGTTGAGTGCACCTTCTTTCTGCGCAGCCGCGTACAGCGACTCGTCGGCAGCGAACGACGGACGAATCAATCCTGCTGCTAAACCTGCACCTGCGATACCGCTCGCTTGCAAAAATCTGCGCCGTGTAAATTCGACCATATCGATGCCCCTTCGCCTGTTGCAGCGTAATTATTGTTAGTGGATAGCAGTGTTTCTGTGGTTCAGTAATCGCCTGTCGTTGCGCCGCCGTCGACAATGAGAACTTGCCCGCTCATGTAACTGGCATCGTCGGAGGCGAGGAACGCCACGACAGAGGCGATTTCTGCGGGTTGTGCAGGCCGGCCCAGTGGCATTTTTGCGATCCAGCGCGCCCTGATCTCCTCTGGCACACTCGCCAGAATAGACGTCTCGACGATCCCGGGCGCCACGGCGTTGACCAATACGCCGTGGCGCGCGGCCTCCAGAGCGACGGTGTGAGTCAAACCCACCACGCCCGCCTTGGCCGATGAATAATTCGACTGACCGTAGGTGCCGAGGATCGCCGTGGAAGCGATATTGATGATCCTGCCCCAACCGCGCCCGACCATCGCCGCCAACCCGAATTGACACCCCATCCAGGAGCCTCGCAGGTTGACGTCGATCACCGCGTCCCAGTCTTCATCCGTCATCTTCATCAACGTTCTATCACGCACGATGCCTGCCACGTTCACCAGAATGTCGACGGCTTTGAAGGCCGGCGGCAGATCAGCCATGACCGCAGTCCAACTGTCACGGCTCGAAACGTCGAGATTGACTGCTGTCGCCTGATAGCCCTGAGTGGTCAGGGAGTGAGCCAGCTCGGCGGCTCCGGGGCCGAGGTCGGCAATGATGACCGCTGCACCCTCTTGCGCCAGGCGCTGACAAATGGCCGAGCCAATGCCGCCAGCACCACCGGTGATCAACGCAACATGCCCTTCCAGACGTGTGTTCATGATTCGCTCCCGGTGCGGCAGGCGACCGCAAATACGTCTTCGCCTTCCTGCACCACTTCACCGCTCTGGTTGAGCAGACGCAGCTTCACTCTGGCAATGCCCCGCGAAGGGTTTGAAGTGCTTTTGCGCAAGTCTTCGATTTCAGCCACGTAATGCAGCGTGTCGCCTGCGAACACTGGCGCGACGAATCGGCGACGGGTTTCGAGAAACGCGATGATCGCCCAATCATCGATACTCGAGCGCAGTCCGGTGCTCATGGAGTGAGCCAACATGCCGTGGGCGATCCGGCGCCCGAAGGTGCCCTCACGCGCAGCTTCTTCATCCATGTGCAACGGGTTGAAATCGCCCGTCAACCCGGCGAACAGGACGATGTGGGTTTCCGTCAACGTGATACGGGACGACACCAATGACTGAGCAGCGGCCAGGTCGTCGAAGTAGAGGGTGGAACTCATGAGTGGCTCCTTGGGCGGAAAACCGGCAATGAGGTGGCTGAATCCGTTTCAATGAACGCAACCGACACGTTCATGCCGACGGTGATTTCGTCGACCGCCTTGCCGTGAAGTTGCGAGAGCATCAGTGGGCCTTCTTCGAGTTCGACCAAGGCGCATACATAGGGCGCGTCCAGCCGCGAATGCCCACGGTGGATAACCGAATAGGTAAACACCTTGCCGTGCCCGCAGACTTGCACCCATTCGGGCTTGATCGACAGATCATCAAGGCAATGGTCCCGGGGGTACCACTGCCACGCGCCTGACACGGGGTTGCGTTGAACGAGCAACCGCCCTTCCCGCAGGGCTACCCACCAGGGTGCCGACAGGGCGTCGGTGACAACAGGACTGAAAGTGGTCATATCGCTGACTCCTCAGACGGTCAGAATGACGGTGGCAGCGGCACAGAATGTTCCGCCCAGCCCATGAACCAACGCGACCTCCGCGTCTTTCACCTGCACGCCAGGCCCTTCACCGAGCAATTGCCGGACGCCTTCGATCAGCGCCAGCAGGCCGCGCTTGCCCGGATGGTTCGACGCCAGCCCGCCTCCGTCGGTGTTGCAGGGTAGAGAACCGCCGATGCTCAGATGGCCGTCCGCCACGAACCGCCCGCTTTCACCCCGAGGGCAGATTCCAAGGTCCTCAAGGGCCAGCATTGGTGTGATCGTGAAGGCATCATAGAGCTGCGCAACGTCGATATCGGCAGGCTTCAACCCGGCCATTTCGAAGGCGCGGGGGCCGGTTCGAGCGGCAGGCGTAATGAGTTCGCGGGACATCTGGCTGATTTGAGTACGCTGTGTGGCCATGCCGAAACCGCTCACGTAAACCGGCTTTTTCCGACAATCTGCTGCGCGCTCCCGGGTTGTCATCACGATTGCTCCGCCGCCGTCAGTCACGACGCAGCAATCGAGCCGGTGCAACGGCGACGCGATCATGGATGAATTCAGAACATCTTCTACAGTGATGGGTTTGCCGCCCAGAAACGCATCGGGATTTGCAGCGGCATGTTGCCGGAATGTTACGGCCACCTGCGCTAACTGCTCGGCCGTAGTGCCATAGAGGTGCATATGACGCTGGGCATACATGGCATACGTTGAGATGAGCGTCGGCGCGAATGGCAATTCAAACTGTCCCGGGCCGGCAGGGAGGACGAAAGGATCGAATGAAGGGGTCTTCAATGGCCACCAACGCGGTGACGCGGCGTAGCTGATCACCACGACATCGGCCAACCCGGCAGCAATCGCCACTGCCGCGTGGGCGGCATGAACGAGATAGGAACAACCGCCAACGTCGGTGCTGTCGAACCAGCGCGGCTCTATGCCCAGGTACTCGGCCATTTCAGTCACGCTGTTGACACCGCCCCCCTCGGCCCAGTCGCCCGACGCCACACATAAACCATCGACGTCCCCAAGGGTCAGCCCGGCTTGCACCAGCGCTGCCTGGATACACTCCACCTGGATCGCGAAAGGATGAACATTCGGCGCATCCCTGCGGGGTGATTCATAGGCGCCGACAATGGCGGCGCGTCCGGAAAGGTTCAAGGCATACTCCTGAAAAGATCGAAAGCCATGACCCACAAATTCCGTCATGGAGGGCCGTGCGAACAAGCAGTTAGAAAACGCCTGACTGGTGCATTAAATGCACCGATGCATTGGCATGAGACTTGCGATTATCGTTAACACCCGAGGCCTGGAATACCTATGAATCGACGACTACCGCCCCTACTCGCCGTACGCGCCTTCGAAGGATTCAGTCGTTGTGGAAGCGTGCGGCAGTGCGCAGAAGAACTCTCGGTTTCACATACCGTGATCTCCAGGCATATACAAAATCTGGAAGCCGCCGTCGGCACGAAACTGGTCAAGAAGTCAGGTCGCGGACTTGAGATGACGCGTGAAGGTCAGCGCTACGCGGCACAGCTTCGGCGGGCACTGGATATCATCGCGGACGCGAGCAGCGACCTGCGTCAGGGCGAAGACGCGCTGCACGTCTGCTGCATGGCGGGCCTCGCTTCCAGGCGTTTGCTGGGAAGACTGGGCGAGCTTGAAGAGGCACTCAGCGGTCGTGAGCTGACACTCGAGCCGACCAGTACACGCCCCGACTTCAGTCGCAATGAAGCGGATGCCGAGATTGTCTATCTGGAGGAGCTGAATCTCGGCGAGGAACTGTGCGCAGAGCTTTTCGCCCGCCCCTTGATCCGGGCAGTGGCCAGCCCCGCGTTTTGCAATCGTTTTGCCGAGGTGACCTGCGCCGAAGACTTGCTGGAGTTACCGTTGATCCATGAGCGTAATACGCAGCGCTGGTCGCAATGGTTCAGCATCGCCGGTGTTACAGATATTCCCAGGTTGCGCGGACCACGGCTGTGGCACGGTCACCTCACCCTCGAAGCGGCCTGCATGGGTCAGGGTGTGGCACTCGTCAGCGAGCTGCTGGCCGATGAAAAAATCGCTGCTGGCGAACTGATCGATGTATTGCCGATGACGATTCGTCTAGGCGGGTATTACTTCATCGCTCCCACTCGAAAATGGAATGATCAAGCCATTGTCCGGCTGCGACAGTGGTTGCACTCAGTATTCCCCGGCGAACTGGAAAAAGGCGACATTAACGCACCAGTCAGGATGCCCGGTTCCGGTTCTGCACCGTAATAGTACATTTCACATACAAGGAGCCAGCTAATGAACATTCCGCAACCGAACGCAAAGCCCTGCGAGAAGGCAGTCGTCAGAGATGAATGGATCGACCTCTACGGCCATATGAACATGGCGTATTACGTCAAGCTCCTTGATGACTTGGGCCATCGCATTTTGGAGCAGTTCGGGCTGGGCGAGGGATACACACGGGAGCGCAATTGCGGGCTATTTACCGTTGAGGCCAATCTGAAATACCTCAGGGAGGTCAGCGCGGGCGATCCACTGCGTGTGGAGCTCACGCCCCTGAGATTTGACGAGAAACGCCTGGTGACTCAGGTCGAGCTCTTCCATGACGAGCAAAACTATCTCAGCGCGACCATGCAGCAAACGGCGGTGCATGTGAATCTCGACACCCGTAAAGTGTGCCCGTTTGGCGACGAAGCCAAGGATCGTTTGCAAAAAATGATGGGGGCTTACGCGTCAGGAGACTGGAGCACGCTCAAACCGGCATCTTGCGCTCAGCTACCGTCCACTTGACGCGCCAGCGCACCAGTCAAGGACCGAACGACGAGGAAATACTCGGTGCGGATTGAGCAGGGTTCAGCCACCCGCCGTGAACAGCGCGAACAACTGGCTGCGAAAGTTGATCCCTAGTCGTTCGAACGCCCGGTTGCGGAAGGTCTTCACAGTGCTTTCCTTGATTCCAAGGTCGGCGGCGACGCCGGCATGGGTCATTCCCCGAAGCAGGCGGCTGCAGATTTTCAGCTCTTGCGCGGTGAGGTCAGGGCAATGCAGGAGCAGTTGCTGATCATGATCCTTGACGCGGTTCAAACCGATCAGAGCCATGTGACCGCGCAGTAATTGCAGTAACGCAGGGCTGAGGGCTTCGCACATCTGCAATTCGCGTTCGCTGAAAAAACCCTGGTCGCGGTGACGGTAGAGGTTGAACAGCACCGGGCGCTCCTGCTCGTCCAAGTACAGGCTCGATAGCCGCTCGATCATGCCGTGGCGCAGATAGATCGCTTCCCGATACGGCAAGAAACGGATGTCCTGTGCCAGCAGATGGCCGATTTGCCCTGGCGCTGCCCGCAACGGCTCGAACAGCGGGTCGTGGCGATAGTAGCGCTCGATATAGGCCTGGCCGCAGCGCAATACCAGACCGGTGTCTTGGTGGCGGGTGCCGACAGCCAGCAACTGCGGTCGTTTGCCGGCCATGCGCACGACGGAAAAATGCTGACAATCAACCCACTGACCAAGGTACGCCAGAAGCGCGCCAGGAAAGCCCTCGGTGCCCAGAGTGCAGACCAGCTCGCTGAAATGACGAACATCCTGGGGCAAGACAGAAACTGGCGGGGCGCTGAGACGAATCATGGCGGCGTGGGATCAATATTGTTGTATTCGGATAGGCAATCGAAACACGCCCACATGATTAACTTGTTAACGATGAGTGTGCTAGCAATGATCCGACTTGTCCACCTCCCGGTTGACACCACGCCATGCCGCCGCTCGTAAGCTGGCGCGACAACAACAAATGCATGGGCTGCACCCTCGCCGACAGCCTTTCTTTGCCCTGCTACAGATCCCTGGAGGAGCCTCCTTTTGTCAATCCCGACCGGCAACCTGATTACCCAAGCCCGCAAGGCCAGCGAACCGATGGCCAATCGCGATACTCCGTTCATCTACAATGAGTGGTACGTCGCCGCCTTCGACCATGAAGTGGGCCGCCACTTATTGGCGCGTCGATTGCTGGACCGTCGAGTGGTGATGTACCGGACCCAAGACGGTGAACCGGTTGCCTTGGAAGACCGCTGCGCCCATCGCTCGTTCCCCTTGTCGCGTGGACATCTGGAGGACGACAGCGTCGTCTGTGGCTACCACGGTTTCCGCTACGACCAGTCCGGCGACCTGACACAGGTACCCTCGCAAAAGAACTGCCCGCGAGGTATCGGCATTCGCCGCTATCCACTGGTACGCCAGGGCCCCCTATTGTGGATCTGGCTGGGCGATGAGTCCCTTGCCGATACCGGGCTGATCCCGCGCCAGGACTGGATAGACGACCCGGCCTGGGCCTGCACCTCCGGTTACTTCCATCATCCTGGCAACTACGTCAGCCTGCATGAGAACCTCATGGACCTTACCCACCTGAGTTTTCTCCATGCCAACACCATCGGGACTCCGGACTATGCCTGCGCGCCCTATAAGCTCGATTTCAAGGAAGGCCACTACACGCTGATCCGCGAAGTGGTACCGACCACCCTGTCGCCGGTCTGGGGCAGGACAACCGGCCTCGAGGGCTGCACGACGGCAGCACGCATCGCCACCTCAGAGTTTCTATCTCCGGCCTTGCACCGGGTCAGCGTGACCTTCTATGACAGCGCCCAACCGGTCGAGGGCCGGGAGCAGTTCCACATCCGTACCGCGCACATACTGACCCCGGAAACCCTCAACAGCCTGCATTA
The DNA here is from genome assembly GCF_900187425.1 of Pseudomonas sp. Irchel s3h14. Classification (GTDB taxonomy): domain Bacteria; phylum Pseudomonadota; class Gammaproteobacteria; order Pseudomonadales; family Pseudomonadaceae; genus Aquipseudomonas. Next base: position 167,841 of record NZ_FYDJ01000007.1, on the reverse strand, counting down.
CTTCATCGTCCACGGCCGTGACTTCGCCCGGCATGACCAAGCCCTCGGGGAATTCATGCATGAGCAACTGTTCGCCGCATTCAACGAGGATGTGCAGGGTCTCGGAGCTTTGGAGACTGCGCTCGACGATCGCGATGAGCAACATTATGAGATATCTGTGGCCAGTGACGCCCCTGCCGTGGTCACCCGCATCTACTTGAAGAAACGTGCCGACGCCGAACGGCAACCGCGCAACGGCCAGGTCGGTTGAAGCGCCGGACGCCCACTCTTCATAACAACAAAAATAATCTAAACGCTGAGCATGCCAGAGCTCGGATGGAGCCTCACTCCGTCGGCGACTGACATTGGTGGCTCGCACCGAGCGATAGTGAGCACGCTCATCAACTCCGGGCGGTCAGGGCTTGATGTTCTTCAGCTTATTGAGCAGTTCCAGCAACTGCTCAAGCGGTTCCTCGCCAAACTGTTCCTGAATCTTCAAGTAATTGCTTTCCATCCCGGCACTCATGTCGACGAAACATTGCTGCCCCAGCTCGGTGAGAGCGACGAACACTCGTCGCTGATCTTCGGAAGACTTCCTGCGCCGGACGATACCGTCGCGCTCGAGCCGGGACAGAACCCCAGTCATGCTTGGCTTGAGGATACACGCCAGGTGAGCCAGTTGATGGCTTTCCAGTTCGCCCTGCTGACGCAGGATGCGAATCACCCGCCATTGCTGTTCGGTCAATTCATATTCGTTAAGCAGCGGTCGGAAAAATGCCATGGCCGCTTCACGGGCCTGCAACAAGGTGAGCGTAAGGGACGGTCTGGGAGTCGGCATGTTTCACGCACAAAAAGAGGATGAAGGAACAAAGCTTAAAGTCGGCACAGGGTGCACGCAACTATCAAGGACAAAGCCAGTTTGCCCTTGCGCTGCCTCATCCATGAAAAGTGCAATCGGTTCCTTGTAAAAGCCATTTTTCAAGGCGCCGGCTGCGACCATGATTGCTCGACAGACACTGGAAGCCAATCGAAAAACGCACATGACTACCTCAGCGCAAACCCGACTGCCGCAGGCGATATTCCCCTGGGGTTGCCTGCGCATAACGCTGGAAGAAACGACTGAAATAAGCCGGGTCCTTGAAGCCCAACTGGTAGCAGATTTCATTGGCCGAACTACCGGTGAACAGCAGCAGGCGCTTGGCTTCCTGCATCATTCGTTCGAGGACCAGCCGTTTCGACGGCAGGTCGGCAATCCGTCGACAGACGTCATTCAGCCGCGCCTCGGTAACACCAATACTGTCTGCATAGCGCGCCAGAGGCCAGTGCTGCAGGTAATGGTCTTCGATCAACTCGTTGAAGCGGTGGAAGATCCGCAAGTCCTCATGGCGCGCTGGGCGGGCTTCCAGGGAGTTCGCGCACAGCCTGAGCAGGCTGATCATGATCAATCGCGTCAAGCTGTCCAGAGCCGAACCACGCCCTGGTCCATTGGCGTTGATCTCGCTGCACAGTTCCTCGAACAGAAACTCCAGCCTCCTGACCTCGGGATCGAATTGCGGCGCCAGTCGTGCCAGCGCGACGCAGGCCGCCGGCAACTGCACGCCCGGCGCAAGACTCGGGTCGGCATCGATCAACTGCCAGACCAGTTGCTGGCGCACGGTCAGTACATGCCCGTCGGCGTCTGCTTCGGTGACAAAGGAATGGGCCACCGTCGGCGGCGTGAGAAAAAACATCGGTCCCGACTCGAGGTATTGCTGGTCATCCAGATAAACCCGCACCGCACCGCTCTTCACGTAATGCACCTGAAAGAACCGATCGTGTCGATGCACCGGCATGTTGCGGCCGAAGAATTCCGCCAAATTGCCGAGTTTGTCGTAGTGCACTTCGGCATCGCTGTAGCGCTGGTCGTAGACCTGACCGATGTTGATATTGGGGATCGGCTGACGATCGATCATCGCTGGATTCTCTTTCTTATCGGGGTGTTGGCCGTGCAAGGGTTTTCATCCTGCGCCGGTTTGCGGCGGCTAACCACTGTCGGAAGATTTTGCCACGCTTGACGATAGTTAACATATTAATTATAACGTTAACAGGTTAACGAATATTTTGCGGGGCAGTCACTGCCCCGCCACTGCCAGGAGAAAAGCATGAGCCGTGCCTTGCATAATGTTGCGAACGGCACCCTGTTCGGCGTTGCGCTGAACTACCAGGGGTTGCTGAACCAACGCATCGCCGAATTCGAGCAAGCGCCTTATCAGAAACCACCGGTCAAACCGGTGCTGTTCATCAAGACACCCAATACCCGCAATGACCATGACGGCGTGGTGCTTCTTCCGTACGGTGTTCGTCTGCAACCGGGTCCGGCACTGGGTGTAGTGATCGGTAAAAGCGCCAGCCGTGTCAGCGTTGAACATGCGCTGGAGCATGTGGCCGGTTACACCATCGTTAATGAGTTCAGCCTGCCCGAAGACAGCTACTACCGTCCGGCGGTCAAGGCCAAGTGCCGTGACGGCTTCTGCTCACTGGGCCCGGAACTGGTTGCCCGTGACCAGGTCGCCAACCCGCATCAATTGAGCCTGAAGCTGTTCGTCAATGGTGAGCTGCGCCAGGAAAATTCTACGGCCAACTTTGTCCGCAACATTTCCCAACTGATCGCCGAGATCAGCGAGTTTATGACCTTGCACGAAGGCGATGTGCTGATCACTGGCACCCCTGAAGGCCGTGTCGATGTCCAGCCCGGCGATACCGTCGAAGTTGAAATCAGCGGCCTGGGCCGCCTCGTCAACCACATCGTGGCCGAGTAACAGGAGCTTCCATGAAACACGCTCGTATTCGCTATGAAGGCGAAATCCACCTCGCCCAGGTTGAAGACTACAACGCCTTGCGCCTGGCCGATGGCCGCCTGCTGGCCGAGAGTCAGGTTGAGTGGTTGCCACCGGCTACCGGCAGCATGTTCGCCCTGGGCCTGAACTATGCCGACCACGCCGCCGAACTGGCCTTTAAACCACCGACCGAGCCCCTGGTATTCATCAAATCCCCCGGCACTTACATCGGCCATAACCAGGTCACTTGGCGTCCGGACAATGTCGCCTACATGCACTACGAGTGTGAACTGGTGGCCGTCATCGGCAAGCGCGCACGCAACGTCAAGCGTGAAGATGCCCTTGAGTACCTGGCCGGCTATACGGTGTGCAACGACTACGCGATTCGTGACTACCTGGAAAACTACTACCGACCCAACCTGCGGGTGAAAAACCGCGATGCCACGACGCCCGTCGGCCCGTGGATCGTCGACGTCGCCGACGTGCCGGACCCCAGCAATCTGAAACTGCGTACCTGGATCAACGGTGAACTGCGGCAGGAAGGCAGCACCAAGGACATGATTTTCGACATCTCTTACCTGATCGAATATCTATCCAGCTTCATGACCCTGCAGCCCGGCGACATGATCGCCACCGGCACACCGGAAGGCTTGGCCGATGTCGTGCCCGGCGATGAAGTGATCGTGGAAGTCGAGGGCGTCGGGCGCCTGGTCAATCGAATTGTCAGTGAAGCGGAATTTTTCTCCGCCCATAAAGAGGCTTGAGCAACATGATCAAACACTGGATCAACGGCCGTGAGGTCGAAAGCAAAGACGTTTTCGTCAATTACAACCCGGCCACAGGCGAAGCGATCGGCGAAGTCGCAAGCGGCGGTGCTGAAGAAGTCGCTCAGGCCGTGGCTGCGGCCAAGGAAGCCTTCCCCAAGTGGGCCAAAACGCCGGCAAAAGAGCGTGCCCGACTGATGCGCAAGCTCGGTGAGCTTATCGCGCAGAATGTTCCGCACCTGGCCGAGTTGGAAACCCTGGACACCGGCCTGCCGATCCATCAGACCAAGAACGTGTTGATTCCACGTGCCTCGGACAACTTCGACTTTTTCGCCGAAGTCTGCACCCGCATGGACGGTCATAGCTATCCGGTCGACGACCAGATGCTCAACTACACCATGTATCAACCGGTGGGCGTGTGTGGCCTGGTGTCGCCGTGGAACGTGCCTTTCATGACAGCGACCTGGAAGACTGCCCCCTGCCTCGCACTTGGCAATACTGCAGTGCTGAAGATGTCTGAGCTGTCACCGCTGACCGCCAATGAATTGGGCCGCCTGGCTGTTGAAGCCGGCATTCCAAATGGTGTGCTGAACGTGATTCAGGGCTACGGTGCGACGGCTGGCGACGCGTTGGTACGGCACCCGGATGTGCGGGCGATTTCGTTCACCGGCGGCACGGCAACTGGCAAGAAAATCATGCAGACCGCAGGATTGAAAAAGTACTCGATGGAGCTGGGGGGCAAGTCGCCCGTACTGATTTTTGAAGATGCGGACCTTGAGCGAGCCCTCGATGCCGCGCTGTTCACCATCTTCTCGTTAAACGGTGAGCGCTGCACCGCTGGCAGCCGGATCTTCATCCAGGAAAGCGTTTACCCGGCCTTCGTCGCCGAGTTCGCCGCTCGTGCCAAACGCCTGATCGTCGGCGATCCGCAAGACCCGAAAACCCAGGTCGGCTCGATGATCACACAGGCCCACTACGACAAGGTCACCGGCTACATCAAGATCGGTATTGAAGAAGGCGCCACCCTCCTCGCTGGCGGTCTTGACCGTCCGGCGAACTTGCCTGCACACCTGAGTAAAGGCCAGTTTATCCAACCGACGGTGTTCGCCGATGTGAATAACAAGATGCGCATCGCCCAGGAAGAAATCTTTGGTCCGGTGGTGTGCCTGATTCCGTTCAAGGACGAAGCCGAAGCCCTGCAACTGGCCAACGATACCGAGTACGGCCTGGCGTCCTACATCTGGACTCAGGACATCGGCAAGGCCCATCGCCTGGCCCGTGGCATCGAAGCCGGCATGGTGTTCATCAACAGTCAGAACGTGCGTGATTTGCGTCAGCCATTCGGCGGTGTGAAAGGTTCCGGTACAGGTCGTGAAGGAGGCCAATACAGCTTCGAAGTGTTCGCCGAGATCAAGAACGTCTGCATTTCCATGGGCAGTCACCACATCCCGCGCTGGGGACTATGAGCAGCCGATAGCCGCCGCTGAAGGCTACGGTGGGGCGCGCATCGCGCTCGTCGTAGTCTTCGCTGTCCATTGAATTGAACCAACAAGAATAACTTCAGGAGAATCATCATGGGCGAAGTCGTTCTGGCAGCAAAAGTCTGCCATGTACCGTCGATGTATCTGTCCGAACTGCCGGGCAAACACCACGGCTGTCGTGCTGCCGCTATCGCCGGACATAAGGAAATAGGCCGTCGTGCGCGAGAATTGGGTGCCGACACCGCCGTCGTGTTCGACGTGCACTGGCTGGTGAACAGCGGCTACCACGTGAACAACGGTGAGCACTTCAGTGGTGTTTACACGAGCAATGAACTACCGCACTTCATCAAGGACATGGTTTACCACTACCCGGGCTGCCCGGAACTTGGCGAGCTTATCGCAGAGGAAGCCAACGCTGCCGGTGTGCGAACTCTGTCCCACAACATCCCGAGTCTGGAATTGGAATACGGCACCCTGGTGCCGATGCGCTACATGCACATGGATGTACCTGCCGCCGAAAAACTCAAGGTGATTTCCATCGCGGCCTGGTGTGCCTGGCATCGTCTGGAAGACAGCTTCGCATTCGGCGCCGCCGTGCGCCGCGCAATCGAGAAGAGCGACCACAAAGTCCTGGTGCTGGCCTCCGGTTCTCTGTCGCATCGCTTCTCAGACGATCGTGAAGCGGAAGCCAATATCCACAACTGGACTCGCGAATTCGATAAACAGGTCGACATGCACGTGGTTAAGCTGTGGCGTGAAGGCCGATTCAAAGAATTCTGCGCGATGCTTCCTGACTACGCTGAGCACTGCTTCGGCGAAGGCAAGATGCACGACACTGCAATGCTTTTAGGTCTACTGGGCGGCCCGGACTACAACAAGCCGGTCGAAGTGCTCACAGAACCTTTTGGCAGCTCCGGTACCGGCCAGATCAACGCCATTTTCCCGCTCTGAATTTCGCTTAAGCGGCCGGGAAGCGCCCGCCGCTCGACACAGCCAACTACCAGGAGGGCACGATGCCGCATTTTATTGCTGAATACACTGACAACATCGAGCAACAAGCCGACTTGCCGGGCCTGTTTGAAAAAGTTCACGCCACACTTGGCGCCAGCGATGTATTTCCGCTGGGGGGTATCCGTAGCCGCGGAGTTCGACTGGACACGTGGCGCATGGCCGACGGCAAACACGATTACGCCTTCGTCCACATGACGCTGAAGGTAGGACACGGCCGCGACTTGGCAACGCGTCAACAGGTCGCGGAAAAACTGTTCGGAGTCATTGCCGCCCACTTTGCAACGCTACAGGCAGAACGTCTGCTGGCCCTGTCGTTTGAAATGATCGAGTTGCACCCCGAGCTGAATTTCAAGCTCAACAACGTCCATGCCTTTCTCAAGCAACAGGCGAACTAAGAAGCTCCTCACCCCATTGGCCTCTCTCACAAAAAAGTACAACATCATGAGCATAGCCACTTCCGTTACACAGCCTTTGAGCGACGCCGCAACGTCGACCCACCGCACGGTGACCTGGCGGCTGATGCCACTGCTGCTGGTGTGTTACCTGTTCGCTCATCTTGACCGGATAAATATTGGTTTTGCCAAGATGCAGATGGGCACCGACCTGCACTTCAGCGACACCGTCTACGGATTTGGTGCAGGCCTGTTCTTTGTGGCGTACGCGATGTTCGGTGTACCCAGCAACATAGCCTTGGATCGCATTGGGCCACGGCGCTGGATCGCTTTGTTGATGGTCGTCTGGGGGACCTTGTCCACCAGCATGCTGTTGATCGAAAACGCTGAGGGTTTCTACGCGTTGCGCTTCTTGCTCGGCGTCGCCGAGGCTGGATTTTTCCCAGGTATTTTGGTGTACCTCAACCGCTGGTATCCGGCCGGTAGGCGCGCACAGGTAACCGCGTTGTTCGCCATTGCCGTGCCGCTGGCCGGGGTCGTCGGTGGCCCTCTATCGGGCGGTATCCTGCAAGGCTTTCATGATGTTGGGGGCCTACGTGGTTGGCAGTGGATGTTCCTGATTGAAGGCGCACCAGTCGTACTTCTCGGCTTGCTGGTGCTCAAGGTGCTGCCCGACAACTTCGAGTCAGTGAGCTGGCTGAGCAACGAGCAGAAAGACCAACTGCGCAATCAACTGGCTGGCGAAGAGCAACGCAAATCCATCATCTCGTTCAGCGGTATCCTCCGTGATCCGCAGGTCTGGTTGCTGGTGGGGATCTACTGCGCGGTCATGTTGGCGGTCAACACGCTCGCTTTCTGGATGCCTACCCTGATTCATAGCTCTGGGATAGGCAGCGATGGCCAGGTCGGCCTGCTCAGTGCCCTGCCCTACCTGGCAGGCTGCGGTTTTATGATCGCCTGCGGGCGCTCATCAGATCGGCGCCGCGAACGCCGGTGGCACTTGAGTGTGCCATTGCTCATGTCTGCCCTCGGTATCGCTGTAGCCGGCCTGATGCCTGGCGATCCCTTCATGGTAATCGGAGGTTTGGTGATTGCGGGTATGGGCGCGAGCGCCGCACTGCCGATGTTTTGGCAGCTACCACCGGCATTCCTATCAAACAGTACCCAGGCGGCGGGCATCGCCTTGATCAGTTCCCTGGGAAGTATTGCCTCGTTTCTGACACCCAATCTGATTGGCTGGATGCGAGACACCACCCACAGCGCCAGTCTTGCCCTCTACGTTCTCGCGGCCCTAATCGTCGCGGGCGCCTTTCTGGTGCTGCGCACGCCCGCCGCTATCGTCAATCCTCATTAAGAGATCTACGTCATGCTCGATCAAGAATTCATCCAGCAAGCCGCTGCTCAACTGGACAACGCCGAGCGCTCTCGTGAGCAAGTTGGACAGTTTTCCCTCGCGCATCCACAGATCACCATCGAAGATGCCTATGCCATTCAGCGAGCCTGGGTGGCGCAGAAAATAAAGAACGGACGCAAGCTGGTGGGGCACAAGATTGGCCTGACCTCTCGGGCCATGCAGGTTTCATCAAATATTTCAGAACCAGATTACGGCGCGTTGCTTGACGATATGCTGTTCGACGAAGGCACCGATATCCCCTTTAACCGCTTCATCGTGCCGCGCGTTGAAGTGGAGCTGGCATTCATACTCGGCAAGCCGCTCAAAGGCCCGAACGTGACGATTTTCGATGTGCTGGATGCTACTGAATGGGTGATTCCGGCCCTGGAAATCATTGACGCGCGTATCCAACAGATCGATCCCGAGACCAAGGCCACGCGCAAGGTCTTCGACACCATTTCCGACAATGCGGCGAACGCCGGGGTGGTCATGGGTGGCCGTGCTGTCCGCCCTCATGAAGTCGACCTGCGCAAGGTGCCAGCTGTTTTGTACCGCAATGGAGTGATCGAGGAATCAGGGGTGTCTGCTGCCGTTCTCAATCATCCTGCGAAGGGTGTCGCCTGGCTGGCCAACAAACTCGCACCTTACGACGTCACATTGCAACCGGGACAGATTATTCTGGGCGGGTCGTTTACCCGTCCAGTGGCTGCCAACCCAGGCGATACCTTCCATGTCGATTACGACATGCTCGGCTCCATTTCCTGCCGCTTTGTCTGATTTTTGGAGGACCGTTTCATGGACATGCCCATCAACACATTCAAACAGCGCCTGAAAAGTGGCAAGGCGCAGATCGGCCTTTGGCTCGGTCTCGCCACCCCCTACTGCGCGGAGCTGGCAGCCAATGCCGACTTTGATTGGCTATTGATCGACGGCGAGCATGCACCCAATGACGTACGCAGCATGCTTGGCCAACTGCAGGCCATAGCTCCCTATGCCAGTCATCCGGTGATCCGCCCTGTCGCCGGCGACACAACGTTGATCAAACAGATTCTGGACATCGGAACCCAGACGTTGCTGGTGCCAATGGTCGAAAGCGCCGAGCAGGCGCGAGAACTGGTGCGTGCCGTGCGCTATCCGCCCAGTGGCGTGCGAGGTGTAGGCAGCGCACTGGCACGGGCGTCGCGCTGGAATACCGTGCCCGGGTACTTGGACAAGGCCGACGAGCAAATATGCCTGTTGGTGCAGATTGAAAGCCTCAAAGGCCTGGCCAATCTGGATGGCATCGTCACCGTCGAGGGCGTTGACGGGGTGTTTATCGGCCCCGCCGACCTCAGCGCTGCCATGGGCCATCGCGGTAATCCGGGGCATCCCGAAGTTCAGGCAGTCATTGAAGACACGATCATTCGAATCCGCGATGCGGGCAAGGCGCCAGGCATTCTCAGCGCTGACGAAAAACTGGCTAGGCGCTACATCGAGCTCGGCGCGGCATTCGTAGCGGTGGGTGTTGACACCACAGTACTGATGCAAGGCCTGCAAGCACTGACAAGCAAGTTCAAAAATACCCCGGCCACCATCAGTACCGGCGGCGCTTACTGATTTCAGGTCAATTGCAAATACTCACTGCTGGCGGTCGGTTTTGCCAGCAGTGATCACCCAGAGATCAACGCTTAAGTGACTTCAAATCGTTGAGCAGCACCAACAACGTCTGCAATTTTTCCGCGCCGAAGCGCTCCTGCAAGCGCTCATAGTTCTCTTCCATGCGCCCCCTCATACTTTCAAAACAGCTATCTCCGGCAACCGTCAGTTTCACCAGCACTCGACGCTGGTCGTGTTCTGAGCGCCGTCGTTCGACTAGCTCTGCGGTTTCCATCCGCGCCAGTACGCCTGTCATACTGGGCTTGAGAATACACGCCAAGTCCGCCAAGCGATTGATTTCCAATTCGCCCTGCTGACTGAGAATCCGCACCACCCGCCATTGTTGTTCAGTGAGACCTATATCCTTCAGGGAGGGCCGGAAAAAACTCATGGCGACTTCACGGGCCTGGAGCAAGTTGAGTGTCAGAGACTGTCGGTGCTTGGGCATTTAAGAACGGCTCGAAATTAGTTAGCATGTTAATAATATTATCACGCTGAAATAGCCATAAAGCTTCTTACTTCCATAAAAAAACGGCGCTTTGGGCGCCGTCTATTTTGATCGCTAACTAAATCAGATCAGAGCCTGATTACCGTTTTCAGCACGGTCTTGAATGTTTCCAATTGGTCGTCGCTGAATTGACTGAAGACTTTTTCCTGCTGTTCACGGGCTATTGACCACAATCCTTCTGTTTCATCGATACCTTTAACCGTCAGACGCAAATGCCCATCTTCTTCACAGACCAGGCCTTTCCGAGTGAGGTTGGAAACGGCCTCTTCTATTTCCCGCACTGGCATCGCCACCTCGCGCTGCAGATCGGTAAGGCTTAGACCCGCATCATTTTCTAACACCATCAGCATACGTGCCTCACTGGTTCGCAAACCTGTCGACAATTGCCGCGGCTGATAGCTTGCCTGATAAGCGCGCAGAGCTTGGGTCATAAGGTAGTAAAGATTATGGCTCAGTCGTCCTTGGAAGTGACTGCTCGGCGGCTGACCTTCACCACTCTTGGTCATACGAGTGTGCGGCAGCACCATGGAGTAAGCACCTTGGTGATACAGCAGTGGTGAACGACCAAAATCATCGAAAGCCACAACCTTGCCAATCATGATCCAGTGATCACCACCGTCCACCTGCTGGTATTTTTCGCAATGAAAACGTGCCGAGCAGTCAGAGAGCACCGGCGCTCCGCCCTCGCCTGCTTCAAAGTCGACCTCTGCAAAACGGTCATCCTTCGGACGAGCGAAATTGTTCGAAAGATCAATCTGATCGGCAGCAAGCACGTTCACCGCAAAGTGTGTAGCTTCTTCAAACACGCCGTGACTTGAAGAGCGCTTGTCGATGCTCCAGAGGATTAATGGCGGATCCAGCGACACCGAGTTGAAGCTGTTGGCCGTCACCCCCACCTTGCGGCCGTTCTGGTCGGCGGCTGTTACCACTGTTACACCGGTGGCGAAGTTACCTAATGCGCGGCGAAATGCACGCGCATCGAAGGCAGAAGAAACGGCAATCTCATTAATATCGGACATGCAAGACTCCCGAGCACGCCCAGGAGCGTGCCCTGATTGTTTTTATAACGGGCTTGTGGTGTCGCAGCTACTCGCCTCAGGCCATCGACGGGTCGGGCTCAAGGCCCATCAGTTCGCGACCAAGAATCTGTGCACAGACATCGTAATCGGTGTATGCGTGCGCACCAGTAAGATGGGAGTCGCGGAAAAGGCGTTGCAGCTCGTTGGTTTCAAACCAGGCTCCACCACCTGCCGCTTCCATCAGACGATCCACTGCCTGGATACACATCTTTGTGGCGTAGCCCTGATTAGTACGCCAGAACGTCAGCGTGGAGCGACTTGGATATTCGTGGCGCTCACTGTATTCAGCGATCTCCTCCCAGCTTTTTTCCAGCAGCGCTCGGGCGGCCGCGACCTGATGTGTGGATTCCGCCAAGCGCATCAATGCCGGGGTGGCTGCGCCGACAGCGGCACCAGTGTAGGCACGGACGCGGTTGCGGGTTTTCTCACGGAAGACATCCAGCATGCGCTCGGCAATACCCAAGCTGACCGTCGAGAAACCGCTGGCGAAATAAGGCCGATAAGGGGCGAAGAAAATCTTGCTGTCCGGATAAAGTCCAAAGCCCGCGGACTTACCTTCGATCATGTCCTTGGCTTTCTGGATGCGATACTCAGGCACGAACGCGTCTTCAACGATCAGAGTTTTACTGCCACTACCGCGCATCCCCACTGCAAACCAATCATCACGAATTGCGTAGTCACTGCTTGGCAGTACTGCGAAGCAATAATCCCGAGTGCCTTCAGTATTTTCGCGAAAGAAACCCATGATGGCCCATTCGGCATGATCACAGCCTGAACTCCATCCCATTTCACCACTAAAGGTGACGCCCCCCTCCACCTCCTGGATACGACCGAACGGCGCGATACTGCTACTGGCCGTGGCGTCAGGGTCTCGGCCCCACATCTCATCCTGCAACTTGCTGGAAAACATCGCGATTTGATGGCTGTGGGTACACAACAGACTCATCGCCCAAGCCGTACTTGCGCAGGAACCAGCCAACAATGCGATGCAATCTGCGAATTGAGGGAGGGAAATTTCCATGCCGCCGTATTTCTTCGGCTGCAAGGCTCGGTGCATGCCAATACCTTTGAGCAGCGCGATGTTTTCGTTAGGCACGCAACGCGCTTTTTCTGCCTCGAAGGCATTTTCTGCAATAGTCGGCAGGACACTTCTCAGATCTTCCAGCAGCGGGTTTGGCTTTTTCATGGATGGTCTCTTTATTATTGGATTGTGGTGTTCCGGCGAGCGAGAGTATTTATAGAGCGTGTTGAAGGCACCGCACACGCGATAAATAAGTCAGTACGCCGATAAAGACCATGCAAGTATGGAGTGCAAAAGCGCGGCGAAAAATGCACGTTTCGAACGGAAGATTGTACTTTTCAAAGGGCCCTAATCAAATGGAAGAACAGCTCGGGGAACAGCTCACAGCCAACCTTGGGGAAACCCGGCACCACCGAACCCCGTGGTTTGAGCCCAGGCAGTTAATAACTGAAATAGGTGCCCCAATTCTTTCTGCCTCCAATCAGGAATCGAATGCGCTCTCGGGAAAACCGGGTGGTGTGCAGTGATTGGCGCACTCAACGGCCGCCCTACTCAACCAACGTTTCACGCGCTAGATAGTTCTGCGCAAGCCGCTTGCTTTCCAGGGCAAACCCAAGCCCGTGGCTGGCGGCCTCCCACGTCATGTAGGAACGATCAAAACTCAGTGTGTGAAATGCAGCGATTCGTAGGAACACGAGAAGTTGAGCTGAATATCGAGATGGCTCTGGCGAAATTGCACCAGGCGCAGCATCAGCCACGACAGGCCGAAACTGGGGGGATGAGCGCAGCCGCAAACAGTCGAAGCTGACATCACTGGTGCCGCGTTCGGTCGCCACCGCCAGGCTATGCAGGATGCCGGAAATCTCAGTGAGGTATGTTCACCCACCGGCGTCAATGTCACCCCCTGGCCGTTCTGAGAACAGCTGTCGACCAATCATCGCCTCCAGTTCTGCCAGCTGGTGACTAACTGCCGAGGGCGTCAGATCGAGAACTTCTATGGCTCGCGCGACATTACCGAAGCGTGCCGCTTTTCTAACTCAAAAAAAACGCCTGCACAAAAAGCCAGGCGCGAAATTACAGCACCTAATTAGAACTTTATAAACCCATTCAACATGATCGTATCCCCTTCGGTAGTGTTCCGAGCATACACGTCGCTTTGATAAGCAGCGAACAGGCCCCAATCCCGATGTGCATATCCTATTTGCGGACCAACTTTTATAGATTTCGTACGATTGCCGATATCTTTGCCATGAAGCTGATCATCACTGAGCTGGGTTGCCAAATATCCACCAACCCCTGCCAACCAGTTACTGGAGAATCGATAATTTATCCCATAGTCTGCTACGACTTGCACACCTGATTGATAATCAGTTTTCTGATTTTCAAAACTATAATTAGTACTAATCTTTGAACTCACCTCCACTTGCGGCAGGGGAAACCAAGTGAAAGCGTACGCTGCATAAATCACACTGCTATTGTTACCGGGGTTAATGAGTGCGTGCTCATCATATTCCCCCCAAGGAGCGACGTAATCCAACTCTATATTGTGAAGATACGTTGGGGACTGCCAACTGACCAGAGCCCCAAACATCGGATCCGCCATCCCACTTGCGGAATCCCTACCGAACGGCCCCAATGCAGGAATATCCACATGGCCTTGTACGTAAGGAACTGCTATTTGCAATGAAACATTGCCTCCTAACAACGTTGGCCCGTCAAGCGTGTGAACCAATCGCAACGCGTGAGCGTGGATTTTTCCTTTTACTTTAGGAAACACCTTATCACCTCGCCCATCGTGGATTGAGTCGATATCGATTAGCTTGTTGTATGTATAGAGATGCGTCTCGCCTGGGGCACCCACAGCGCCGCTCATGACGGTCACGATTCCCGCTGGATAGCTCGAAGTGCCACCCTCAAGCGCGATCGAATTACCAGCAAAAAACAAGGCGCCAGTGCAAACAACCAGACGATAAATAGCTGAAAATTTCATCACGCCTTCCTTCTTTTTATTATTTTCTACAACATGATTTACGCTAACATGTAGAACAGAAACGGCAGAGCCAGAGACCTAGATCATTCAGTCTCCGATGAGAAATATTTCCCCAGCCTCTGTAACTTCCAAACTTATAGAAATTAAGCGCTGACCGATACAAGGACCTTTTATACACAAGCCCGAGTCGACCTCAAACAATGCGCCATGACCACTACACACGATATATCGGGACTCACTATCTAGATAGCGATTCTTAAGCACCGGCATAGAAGAGCCAGGCCAGTGCGGGCATGAGTTTTTGTACCCAACAATATGACCACCATTGTTGACTAAAAAAAAGTCATCCTGACCTACGTTTTTTATCCTGAACCCGAAGGACTGACCTGGCGCAAGTTGCTCGAGATGGCAAAGCCTGAGACGCTGGGGATTCGCCATCGTTTACTTAACCTCTTTTAATCAGGCTTTCCGCCTGGAGCCCATTTCTCGCGCCAGTCAAAAAGGAAGATTTGGGAGTTATCGACGATAGCGGGAGCTTCCCGTGGAGACCACTCATCATCGTGTTGATCCATATCGGCGTCATATTCGATATGACAAGCCATCGGGGTATTGAAATACCAGAACCAATTAGACCCAAACTGGTGACGTCCAGGCCCCCAGTACGATTCGTAGCCCTTTCCAGCAAACGCATAGCCGGCCTGCATCACTTCGGTCGGCCCTCCCATATGGAACGTAAAATGTTCACATCCCTGCAGGTGTGGAGGAGTCTGGATGAAGAAAAGGGTGTGGTGGTCAAAAGTACCGGCAGGACGCAGAAACGGGCCCATGCCAATGAATCTGTCGGTAACTCTGAAGCCCAGACGGTCGGCGTAAAATCGCTCTGCCTTGTCGGCGTCTGGGACAAAATAGACTACATGAGAAAGTGTTCGTGGCTTAGGAGCCAGCTCCGTGGTATCGACATTGACGCCCGTCTTGTTTTTTTGGCGATGAATATCGCCAGGGGCGTTTACACGCTCCGCACTCAATTGGTGCGACTTTCTGATCGAGACCTGGAAGCCAAGAGCAAAGCCGACATCGTCAAGTAGCTCCAATGAGCCATCAGACAAGGTCTTGACTTCCCGCTCCCCCTCAAATTCCTTTTTTATACTTTCCAGAGTGGCAGCATCTTTCACGCCATACATGGTTTTGCGCAGCATGTTTGCGGTAGGCAATGTCCAAGCGGGAAGACTTGGATCATCCCGATGCTTGATAACCACGCCGGTTCCGTCTAACGCCTCGAAGCGTCCATCACCTACCGGCTCAAGGCCGTAATCCTTCAGGAACCGCTCGCAGAGCGCAACATCATCAACGCCAAAATACAATGTGTCCGGACCAAGGATGTTCATTTCAACACCTATCAAAGATTGCGTTTTTGTTATGTCAGGCCCGCCTTTTTGAGCGGGCCGGATATCTTCGATGCGCTCGTGGATTACAAATCCACTCACATGAACGGCTTGCGCTCCTCGGGCCACCAGAGACCCGGGATCGGTTGTCCCATTTTGTTGCGAAGCGTTCCGACGCCGTCAACGATCAGTTCGACGACATCGCCTGGCTGGAGCTGCCGGTCAAGCTCAAGAGCGGAACCACCACCCATAGTACCCGAACCAATCACATCGCCTGGCACAACAGCTTCACCAAGACTCGACCAGGCAATTAGCTCGCCTACGGTCCACAGCTTGTTTGAGCTGTCGCCCTTACCCCAAGTCTCGCCGTTGACCCGAACTTCCATACCTATTCGGTCGAGATCTTTAAATTCGTCAATGGTGGTAATCCACGGACCGATGCCGTACGCAAAATCCTTGCACTTGGTAGGGCCCATTGCAATTGGCATCTCGATCGCTTGACGGTCGCGAGCGCTGAAATCATTGAAAATGGTAATGCCAAAAAGGTGGTCAAGTGCGTTATCAGGGTTGAGATTTTCACCACGCTTGCCGATGACATAGCCCAGCTCGAGCTCATAATCCATGTGCTCTATATAACCTGGCCATGGGACTTCGGCATCATGCCCAATGACGGTATGCGGTGTACCTTTGAAGTACCCAGGAATTTTCAGAAGGCTGGGAGTTGGCTCGTGACCAATTTTTTCATGGAAGCCTTTGATGTGGCCAATGAAAGTCAACCCATCACGCACGACAGATGGATCCGAAGCCGGGAGCCATGTCACTTGGTCGAATGATGTGGAGTAGGCATCGGGACGCGTTGCGTTGATTTTTTCAGCTGCCTGGACAAAGGGTGAACCCAATGCAATTGCCGCCGACATGCTCCCAGGGAATACAGCATCTGCATACTTCAAGGAGGCTTCCCGAGAAGAGCCTTCTTTGAACAACTGCTCCTGAAGGGCGCGTTTCAGGTCGATAACCCGTTTCTCTTCCGGTACTACGAGTACCAAACGCGCTTCCGCTCCGTCAGGACCATTAACAGAAATACGACCGAGCTTCATATCATCTCCCTCTTTTGTTGGAATGGCTCGTTATGACAGAGCCGGCATAGTGGCCTGCACAGCCTAAAGCTATACGGCACGTATCGTTTTGTAAAGACAAACCTGTGTGCCGCCCATCTGTCATACCGACTACAGCCGAGCCTGAACTCCTGGCAGGCCAAGCATCTGAACGGCTCCGCCGCGGTAAAATCGGCTTCACTGGTGCATGCCAAATACGATCGAATCGTTTCGTTTATTTGGGATGTTTTTGAGAGCGCAAAAAGGCAGCCTGATGGTCGGCGATGCATCAAACACCTTTAAATTTTAATCAACAGGGCTGAGCTATAAAGCGATAACTATCCATTAAAAGTTGTGCACTTTTGTCGCGATTCGCGAGTGGATTCTGCTCATAGACCGATAGCTGATAGGACGCGTCAAAGATTCTTTTCACGCGGTCAAACCGACGTTGGCTGTACATTTTCAAAGCTTCATCAGCAGAGTATTCGCCTAGTACCTGAGCCAAAACTACTGCGTCTTCAACTGCCATACCTCCACCCGAGGTAAGCTGTGGTGTTGGGGCATGAGCGGCATCACCCAACAGGACCACTCGATTTCGATTCCAGGGAACAGGAACAAGGGTCACATCAAACGGGCGAAACAATACATCTGCGGGCGATGTGATTTGTTCCAGCGCTTCACGAATCAAAGGGGCCTCATAGGAACGGAGCCTCTCAATGAGCAAACTGTCCAAATTTTCATCCGGGTACCGAAGGTGCTCTTGACTGTTCTCCATATGGAAGAGATAGCAGTTTTCTGCCGAAGTGGGCAGAACCCCAACGGCCGTCCCATCCGCAGCTCGGAATATATGGAACCCATCAAGCGATGAGGGTCTACGAGCGTTGAAACGCCAAACACTCTGTTTGGCAAATTTTGGACGATGCTCTTCGCCAAAAAAACGGTCTCTCAAACGTGAAAAGGCACCATCTGCCGCCACAACCAAATCATATTCAGTTTCAGTGCCATCGGTAAAACTAACCAATACAACTTTACCCTTGTCAATAACCGACTCAACTGAAATACTTTTACTCAGTATCGCGCCGCGCCTGGAAGCATGGGACTCAAGGATATTCGATAACTCAGGACGCTTAATGCCACAGTTGTCTCCAATCGGAGAGGCCATGATCAAAGTTCCAGTAGCATCGAACTCACGAAACATTTGGAAGGGTGCCCCGCGCTCAAGGCAATCATTTTTCAGCCCGATCGAATCGAGGGCTCGCAATGTGTTACCTAAAAGACAAATCCCAGTTCCTGCCGCAGAAATAGAAGGCTTATTATCAATTGCGTGAACTTCGATGCCACGATCAGCGAGCGCACAGGCCAAGGTGCCACCGCCTATTCCAGTTCCTACAATCAATACTTTCTTGATCTTTTGCATTGCGCTGCACCTTTTACTTTTTCTTGTATTCAGGACAGACCATTAATGAATTAAAAAGCCGTGTTGGCTTTCCCTTTCAAGGCAAGCATTTCCCTCGCCTCTTGAGGCGTAGCAATTTCAAAGCCCAACGGCTCGATAATACTGCGAATTTTTTGCACCTGAGCAGCGTTGGAGACCGCCAGTTCACCACGCCCAATGTACAAACTATCTTCTAGCCCGACCCGGACGTTCCCACCCATGATGGCCGCAAGCGTCGCTAGTGACATTTGGTCTTTCCCTGCACCCAGTACTGACCAATGATACTGATCACCAAACAGACGATCTGCTGTCCGTTTTTGATGCATTACATCCTCGATGTGAGCACCTATCGCACCCCGCAGTCCAAAAATTGTTTGGATGAATAGCGGCGGCTTAACAAGGCCCTTGTCCAGGAAATATTTCAATGTATACAAGTGGCTGACGTCGTAACATTCGAACTCAAAGCGCGTGCCTGCCGCGCCGATAGTTCGCAGAATCCACTCGATGTCGGAAAAAGTGTTTCGGAAGACAAGATCTTTCGTGGCAGTGAGGTGCTCTACCTCCCAGGAATAACGCCAATTCCGGTCTTTGGCGGCCATCTCTGAAAGATTGAGATTAATCGACCCCATGTTCAAGGAGCACATCTCTGGCTGCAGAGCGACACCTGCAGCAGCGCGCTCGCTAATCGGCATTGCTGGCCCACCACCGCCGGTGGATACGTTCACGATCGCATCAGTTTCGGTTTTAATTCGAGACACAAACTGACGGAAAATTTCAGGATCGCCAGTGGGACGACCATCTTCAGGATTTCGGGCATGAAGATGAACAATCGCCGCACCCGCCTCTATCGCTTCAATTGCCTGATCAGCAATTTCTTGAGGAGTAACCGGCAGATGTGGGGACATCGACGGCGTATGAGCGCCACCAGTAATGGCAGCAGTAATAATGATTTTTTTCACAGCTCTTCTCCTTCCTGCAGTGCGAGCAGGACAAATAGCATCCGGCAGTTGTGCTTTGAGCGATTGGACCAACTGTGATTTGTGGCTCGTTGCACCAGCACGTCCCCCGGGCGCATGACCGTCTCACCGTGATCCATCATCGCGACGATTTCACCTTCGAGTACCACGGCGTAATCCAGCGATTCGGTTTTGTGGAACCAAAAATGGCGCGGCTTGTTCTTGTCTCGAACCCCTTCACTGTCGAGGAATTCAACCAGTTTTTCTTGGTCGTAGACCTCATCTGGTGGGAAGTCAACAATGCGAAGGAGTGACCCCTTATCAGAGTGGAAACCGAATTTATGACCAGCCGGTGCTGGATCGAAACCTACAGCGCGCCCTGCCCCGGTTGCCCAGACAACCTGAGCTACCGGTTTGCCAGGTTGCGCGAGCACATTAGGTGTGTCTCCGTCGCTGGTGAATATGGATTCACCTACTTCGTTATGACCGGTCACGATCCTTCGTACGGGCTTGTAATCCGTGTTGAAAATCTTGTTCATTCATAGCCACCTTAAATACGATACGTATTGTATTGTTATTGAGTAAATTTTTTTGAGCTATGCGGCCTGAACGCGGGCGACGTCCATAATAAAGAAAGAAGCCGACGCGCTAGCTATGAGCAATTCACGGTGCGGGTCGAATAATTCAGCCCTCGCGAAGGCAACTTGGCGACCAACACGTTCGACTGTGGCACTTACTTTCAGTCGCGAGGGTTTGACGGCGGCCTGCATGTTCACCGTGATACTGGTCGTAGCACAGGTTTGGCCACAAGAAAGTTTACTAAGAACTGCAAAAGCCATCGCATAATCAAGCATAGTCATTAAGGTGCCGCCAGCAACGACGCCATTACCCTGAATGGCCGCTTCGGGAACTTCGTAGCTTAGCTCGACAGCCCCAGGCCGCCCTTGAATTAGCCGGGCGCTAAGGGCACTTAGTCCGGGGGTTAGTTCCAGAGGAATATCGAACTGGGCCTCTGCAATAACTCGCTCCAAGAAGGCGCGATCTGGATTGTCAACGACAGGATCCATAATTCTTCACCTCACTTATCGAAACTAACGCACTTTTGTCGCTGCGTACCCAGCCCGGCAATTTCGCCGATCATAATATCGCCATCTCGCAAGAAGCGATTATAGTGAGTGCCATTACCTGCAGGAGATCCGGTACAAATAATATCGCCCGGCAAAAGCTTGGCATACTTAGATATATATGCAATTTGTTGCTCAATTCCAAACAGCATATCTGCGGTGGTCTCGTCCTGCATGGTGACGCCGGAAACGGTCAAGCGCATAGATAGATTATGAGGGTCCTTTACAAAGTTCTTGGGTACCAAGTAGGGTCCCAATGGCAGAAAACCTGGTTGGCCTTTCGATCGCAACCAATCTGTCCCGAGCATTTTATAATCGGTTCGGGGAATCAAATCGCGAGCAGAAATATCGTTGACAATCGTGTAACCGGCCACATAATCCATAGCGTCTTCAGCACGGATATTGTAACCCTTCCGTCCAATAACAACAGCCAACTCCAGCTCCCAGTCAGGCTTGCTTGTGGTAGGTGGTAGCACCAAATCTTCGTAAGCACCCGAGATTGCTGAGACGGGTTTGGTGAAGACATAGGGTTCGCCAGTGGCAACCCGTTGATCCATCATGTCCTCGGCCCACTTCCTGAGCTCATCTTTATTAAAACCTTCTGGCCCGACATTAGAGTCGACCGTCAAATCAACTACATGCTTTCGGTAGTTTGCACCAGTGCAGAAAACCTGTCGTGGCAGATCAATGGCTGGACGAAAAATCAATTGATCTTCGCTATACCAAGAGGATGTCGACGCTTTGTTTACAATGGATTCGAGTGCAGCGTAGCTAACTTCCCAATTCTCAAGGAGCGACAACACACTTTGGTCCCGGAGAGTATTAACTCCAAACTCTTCAGCCAAGCTACTGACCGAAGTAATTTTACTGTCTACAACAAGCCCAGCGAAGCGTTGTTGTGGGCTGGACTTCAACGAAAATGTACCGAGCGAAAACTTCTTCATATAGGTCTCCGGAATTATTGCAAAAAAGAGCAATCGACAACCTGCTCATACGTAACATTCGCCCCAGCCAACCCAAGCAAGGCTCGTTGGCCGATAAGAAGTTCAATGCCGTCACGGGAGGGTATCAAGGTACTTGGAAACGTATTAACCAGCGCCGTTACTGCCTCGGGAGGGAGGCCGAGCGACTCCAGAGACTCTTTAAGCTTCGCCGTGTCATCTGGCACGGTGGTTAATGAAGCTTGCAGCATGTGAATCCAGGCCTTTAACGCTTCATTGGCATGACTCACTGACCTCCTTACTACCAGGCCTTGACCAGGAAAGTTAGAAAATACATCTTGTATTGTTGCGATATGACTAAGCCCCCGCTGTACTGCCATCGTGTCGAATGGTGGCCCCAGCAAGGTTGCATCGCCCTGCCCTTCGGTGAGCGCGGAGAAACGCTCACGCACGCCTCCTACCGGGGTCAGGCGATAGTCCTCGGTACCGAGCCCGGCTTGTTGCAGCAGCGCCCGGAGTGCAATAACAAACCCGTTCTCCGGCGCATCCACCAGAATGTTAGCGCCGACCAAATCTGATGGGACCGACAGATTTGAGGATCCAATCAACTGAAGCGGGGTGGTCGTTTCAATTTGGGCAACTACGACAAAGTCTTCAGGTCCTTGCCGCTGGTTCCAGTGCAGTACATTGTCGATCGACGTCACGACTGCATCGACCGCGCCTTCACAAAGCAACAGGTACTGCTCATCGGATGACTGTGTCCTGGAGGACTCAAGACGGAAGCCAAGCGACTCTTGCCACGAAGCGGCCACCGCAATGGCGGGAGGAACGAACCACATCACCCGAAGAGTATTGGTAGGCATTTTTTTTCCTCGTTCTAGATGACGCAAATCTAATACTAGACGTATCGTATTGTCAATGAGTTGCCCGAAGCAGCAGATAATCTAAAAACTTACTAAAAAACAAAGACATAGCTGGTAACGGCAAAGTTAAGATATAGAAAAGAACAAATGGTAGCTTCATTCCTGAGCAGACTTTTGAGGTCACATATAGGAGAAGCCAACCAAGCCCGCACCCTGCACTGAGCCAACAGCCCGGCGCCAGCGATACATTGCCAGGCCTAAGGACTCCATAGTGCGTTTGCGACTGGGCATTCATGCCTGCTCCCTGCCACCTGAATGCGAGACTCCGGCAAAAATACGCTATCAACGACCAGGTTTTTTTGCTGCCGCTGCCGCGCTTTCTGATGGAATGCCCGCCTTCGCCAAATGTGTACTCATTCAAGCGGCAGGAGAAAAAAACAACAAGCTTATGATCAAACCCGATCAGAAGCTCACCGCTGACCTGCTAGCCTGCACGCCAACAGAGAACTCAGGCTATTCATTGGCCAGATGAGCTTGCCCTCGACAATCCGGCAATCTTTTTAAGCGCAAAAAATACGCCTACAAACCCGCTCATCAATCCGCTGAAGAAACCACTCAGACCATTCCCTAAAGAATTATCAAATGGAGTGAGCGGGAAAGGTGCGAAAAAATGAGCAATCAAAAAAGCCAGCACTGCAGAGATCACGCCTCCGATAACACCCGCCACGATAGATTCTTTAATGGTGTCATTCATTTCCTACTGCCCTCCTCTTCAAAGAAACGCAACCTGGATTCATAGCAAGCTCCTCCTGGCTTCGGTATGCGCACCCCGCGAAGCCATCCTCGCAACCACGCCCATACATTATATACGATACGCATCGTTTTACAAAAATAAATATGCTTTCAGCAGTTGAAATGCGTAAAAATCCATTCCGCAAGCAACCATCAAACCCCGTTTTTTCGGACAAAATTTCTTCACGACGACTCAGTACGAATTCCAATACCGTAGGGTAGAAATTGAAGTGGAATTTTTTCATTACGGCAAATATACTGGCCTAACCGTTTCGATTGCCAACCACAAAACCGTACGGCGGCGAGCGGGGGCAAAACGAAGTTTTTAAATGCGTTATCAGGAAGTTGACTATGCAAGTCAAAAAAGCAGAATCGAAAAAAAGCTCAGCTGTCGGGCGACCACGCAGCGAAGCTACTCGCCTGCTGATCCTCGATGCGACCATTAAACTCCTGCAAGACAATTCAATTCAGGCTATATCCATTGAGGCCATTGCAAGAGAGGCCGGCGTTAGCAAAGCAACCATTTATAGATGGTGGGACTCCAAGGCACTCGTAGTCATTGATGCGTTCATCGAAAATCACCTCATCAAAACGACACTTCCACGGGAACTTGGCCCAAGAGAAGCGATCGCCCATCATTTCCGCTCCCTTGTAGAACAATACTCCGGCTGGCCAGGTCGCTTGGTTGCTCAAATCATCGCAGAGGGTCAGTCAGACCCTTCAATTTTGCGTGCTTTCCGCGAAAGATTTCACTATGGAAGGCGAGCAGTTATTAGTGAAACTCTCGAGGAATGGCGAAACAAAGGTGAAATTTCGAGCGACACGAATATAGAGATACTCATGGATGTGATTTATGGAGCGGTTTATATGCGCCTGATGATTGGTCACGCACCACTTAATGAGGCCTTTGCCGAATCCCACATAAAGTATGTCTACCACCTGTTGGATACAAACAACCAAACTCCTACCAATGCCAATTGATTTGATCGTGTCAGGTTTATTGGCACCCAAGCCAACAAACCTTACTGAGTCACGTAGTGTGCAGCTTAAATCCAACCATGCGGTCATCTACCAAAGCACAACTTGCGCTTCAATTCACCCACCTCCTAATGATTGCCCTTACCTTGACGATCAGGGAGCAAGCCTACTAAGCATGCCATGCTGAATATTATAGGCGAGCCAACCAAGCCTCTCCCTCAACTCGCCAAACATGGCGAGTCGAGGTCCACGAGTGGTAGGACTGCTTAGAAGGGTTGCCCCAGATACTGATAGGTCTGCAACAGCAAAGCCGCCGATTTCTCCCTGTTACCGATTGGGTCTTGCTGCTCGTATTGGCAGAGCTGGAACGAAGCGTCACAAATGACTTTTACACGATCAAAACGGCGAGCACTGTAGGCTGCGAGGGCCTCCCGGGCCGTAGTGGTAGTGGACAGGCATTCTGCGAGCACCACGGCGTCTTCGATGGCCATGCCGCCGCCGGAAGTCATTTGCGGAGTGGGCGCATGCGCAGCATCTCCCATCAGTACGACCCGCCCACGATTCCAGGGAGCTGGCACCAAGGTAACGTCCAGGGGACGGAATATAACCTGCTTGGCTTCGGTGACGTGCTCGAGCGCTTCTCGCACTGCCGGAGCAACATATTCGGCAAGCCTTTCGCGAATCAGCAAATGAGCCTGGTCCTCTGGTATACGCAAAGGCTCCTTGCTGGTCTCAAGATAGAAGATGTAGCAGCTGTCTTTCGAGGTTGGAAACGAACCTACAGTTCGACCCGAAGGGCTTCGATAGAGGCAGAATCCTTCGACCTGATCCGGGCGAGGCGCATTAAAGCGCCATACGCTTTGCCCCGCAAAACGAGGCCCGCAATCAGCTCCAAAAACTTGCTGTCGCAGCTTTGAATAAGCGCCGTCCGCCGCGACAACAAGATCGTAGGTGGCTTCTCTACCGTCTGAAAATCGAACCTCGACACAATCTCCACGATCATTCAGGCTCTCAACAGTCAAACCATGATCCATGACCGCGCCGGCATTCTTTGCAGCTGATTCCAGGATGCGCGCCAATTCCGGCCGACGAATACCGCAACTCGGAGGGGCGGGATTGGAACGCAGGAGCTGCCCGGCGGAATCAAACTGGAGGAACGACTCGAAGCGCATACCACTCTCGAGACAGGGTTGCGCCAACCCGATCATGTCCAGCGCTCGCAGAGTGTTGTGCAACAAGCAAATACCGGAGCCCGCGGAAGAACTCTCAGGCTTGATATCTATGCAATGAACATCTATCCCCACCCTGCGTAGAGCGTAGGCAGCAGTAGCTCCGCCAATGCCACTACCTACAATTAAAACGCGCTTAATTTCATTCATTTCTTGTCTCCTCTCCGCTTCTATGGCGGGTGGTATTTGTTCATCTATCGGCAGGGTCGCAGGCATGGGGTTGCCACAACCAGCCTTGTTGAACCTTGCTTATCAGGGGGGCGCTTGCCTGAACGGCAATGCCACTTGCATCACCTGTCCACTCGGTTTGAACCGGCATGCAAAGCAGGTCGGCGCCCGAAAAGAACCAATGAAAATGTACCGATTCGTCGAGATTGCGGAGCAATCGCTGCCCACCATCAAAGACAGCTGCGGCGGGCCTACTGTGCGCTTGCCCCAGTTCAAGTAAGACTCTGCTGGTCCAGCAGACCAGCCCATCGAGCCCTTCAACCAACGGTCGCCCCAATTTCATCGCGGTCTCCACGTGCAAATTCCATCGCTGCCCAGCTACAAACTATACGTATCGTTTCGCTTTATCAACCGCAGTTTTTATGGTCGCCGCTACCTGAAAATTCTTATTGACACAGGAGATATCCGCCAACAATAATTTAGATACGTTACGTGTCGTTTATAAATCTAAAATAGAATCGCACGATACTTGGAGCCACATCAGTGAACAGCACCTCATTGAAGCCGTTGCGCTTTCTTCATCCTGAAATCCTGAGCAGTAATACCAACAGCCTTACGAACAGTGCTGATCATCCCTCTTCCCCGACCCGCTCGACAGCAGTTCGTAGCAATACTGCCTCGTGCGTGTTCCTCCCACATTCATAAATCATCGGAGCACGAAGTATGCCCGCTAGCAATCAAGCCCCCGTCTTCGTTTCCAGCGACGCCGCACGGACCGTTTTCAGGTGGAAAGACGCGATTACCGCGCTTCAGCAAGCGTACGGTCTTCCTATTCCCGTCAAAGCAACCCCGCCCCGGACCGTCGCCATCCTCGAAAAAACCTGGCTGCGCACCCTCCCGGCTATCCCACCTGGAGGTCGATACTTCGGCGCCAAACTGATGGGCTCGAATATGGGCGATGCTCCACCGGGAATTGAATATGTCATCGTGCTATTCGACCGGACGACGAACCACATTGCGGCCTTCGTCGACGGTAACCTGGTCACCGGTTTCCGTACTGCTGCTACCTCTGCGGCAGCACTCGACCGATTGGCACCTCGGGGCCCCGCACGTCTGGCGGTCCTTGGTAGTGGTCTGGAAGCCTCGATGCACACTCGTGCTTTCGCAAGCGTGCGCCAACTCACAGAAGTAACGGTCTTCAGTCCAACCCCTGAACGCCGTGAAGCGTTTGCTGCAGCAGTCAGCAGCGACTTGGGAATCCCTGCCAAAGGTGTAGCCAGCGCTCGGGAAGCCGTGGAAGGAGCTGACATTGTCCTCACTGCGGCTCGCTCACGCGGCGAGGAGCCCATTCTGTTTGGTGACTGGCTCAAACCGGGCGCCACTGTTGTCTCGATTGGCTCAACCATCCCCGAACAACGTGAAATCGATGTCTCGGTCGTGGAGCGTAGCGATCTGATCATCTGCGACACGCTGGAGGAAGTCCTGACTGAAACGGGCGACATGATCGCTGCCCGCGCCGCCGGAATCGATTTTCATCACAAAGCCTTCAGCCTAGCCGACCTAATGAGCGGCGCATGCAACGAACAGCTGGCCCACGCTAAGGCTCCGATGTTCAAGTCAGTCGGTGGAGGTCTGCAGGACATCGTAGTGGCGGAGCTGATCCTGACCAAAGCACTAGAAGCAGGTCTGGCTATACCACTGCCGATGAACTTTGAAACAAAGCGCTAATCCCCATAAACCCACCCTGATCGACAGGAACTCCTACATGGCTAGCTACAACAAGAAAGACGCCCGCGACTGGGCGCGCGAGCATCTCCTAGGGGTCGCCAACGTGACCATCCCGACCATGACGTCGGACTTCAAACGCATCAACGAAAAAGCGGTGCGCCATGACGTCGAGTTGGCAATCCAACACGGCTTCGTCGGTTCTCTATCCTGCTCCGAGGTGGCAATCACCCAGGAGCAGTACGGTGAGTTCTGCCGCATCATGGCTGACCAGGCTGCGGGGCGACTGGTCATTGTCCATCACGCGGTGTTTAACACATTGGAAGACAACATTGAAGCGGTCAAAAGAGCCGAAGATGCCGGTGCCGACCTGGTGTTGCTCGGTTACCCGCCGTATTTCTTTCCGAAGTCCTATGACGAGGTTTTCGAATACACTAAGGCCATTTGCGCAGCGACAAACCTCGGGGTAATCATCTTCCCGCTACCCGCTTGGGGCTTTAGCCGTCTGCACCCCGCCGACATCCCGCTGTCGGTGCTGCGTCGTATGGTGGACGAGATCCCCAACGTGGTTGCGATCAAGGCTGAAGGCGGCCTGCCCTACATCATGTCGGCGATCGAGGTGCACCGCGAATTCCACAAGGAAGTGGTTATCTCTTCCCCACTCGAGTACGAGTACGTGCCCCTCGCGCAGGTGATGGATATCCCTTTCTGCGGCACCAACTATTCGTCCTACTACGGTCCGTTATTGCCACAGATTCACAAGCTGATCCAAGCAGGCAATTACGACGAAGCAACACAGCTTTGGTACAAGATGGACCCTGCTCGCAAAGCGTTTGCGAGCCTGCCGATGGCGGCAAACGGCCTGCTCAATCGCATGATGTGGAAGTATCAGGGATGGCTACAGGGTTACAACGGCGGTCCCCTGCCACACCCGACGCAGCGGGTGTACCAGCGCGACATGACTGTGCTGCGCAAGGGGCTCGAAGCCGCTGGCCTGAATCCAACCAGCGATCTCGACGAAGCTTTCTTCGTCGGCCGCAATCCCCTGTGAGATCAGCCCCATGAATGGAACCGTAACGCTGCACCTGAAGGACCCTGACCTGCTCCGCCAGGCCATGCTGATTGATGGCGAATGGGTTCAGGCCGACAATGGCCAGACTATTGAGGTACGCAACCCTGCTACCGGAGAGCTGGTGGCTCGTGTACCCAACGGCGGCAGTGCCGAAACTCGGCGGGCAATTGCCGCAGCCGAGCGCGCCATGCAAGGTTGGCGCAAAACGCTGCCAAAGGACCGTGCGAAGGTCCTGCGTAAGCTCTACGACCTGATGCTCGAGAACATCGAGGATCTGGCCACGATTTTGACCGCCGAACAAGGCAAACCTTTGGTGGAATCGCGCGGTGAGATTACCTACGCCGCGGGCTTCATCGAGTGGTTTGCGGAAGAAGCCAAGCGGATTTATGGCGACATCATTCCGCAGAACGTAGATGGCCGTCGCATCCTCGTGCAGAAGGCACCGATCGGCGTATTCGCCGCAATCACCCCGTGGAACTTTCCGTCGGCGATGATCACACGCAAGGCGGGGCCGGGTTGGGCCGTGGGCTGTGCTGGCGTCATCAAGCCAGCTAGCCAGACTCCGCTGTCAGCGCTCGCCTTGGCGGTGCTCGCGGAGCGCGCCGGCCTGCCTCCGGGCGTATGCAACGTAGTGACTGGCTCGGCCCGTGCGATTGGTGGCGAACTCACTGCAAGCCCTGTGGTGCGCAAGCTGTCGTTCACAGGTTCGACCGAAGTGGGTGCTCAACTGCTTGCCCAATGCGCTGCGACGATCAAGAAGACCAGCATGGAGTTGGGTGGAAACGCACCTTTCATTGTATTCGATGATGCTGACATCGATGCCGCAGTGAAGGGTGCGATTGCAGCCAAGTACCGCAACACAGGCCAAGCGTGTGTCGCTGCCAATCGCATGCTGGTTCAGTCAGGCATCTACGAGGCCTTCGGGAAGAAGCTTGCTGAGGCCACCGCAGCTCTCAAGGTGGGCAATGGAATGCACGAGGGCGTCTTGCTGGGCCCGCTGATCAATGAAGAGGCAGTACAAAAGGTCGAAGAACACATTGCCGATGCATTGTCCAAAGGCGCACGCGTTGTCACTGGCGGTAAACGCCATGCCTTGGGCGGGAGCTATTTCGAGCCAACGGTCCTGGCCGATGTGCCGCGCGAAGCGCTGATTTTCAACGACGAAACCTTTGGACCTGTTGCGCCGCTTTTCCGCTTCGATACCGAAGAGCAAGCCATCGCGATGGCCAACGACACCCCCTTCGGCTTAGCCTCCTATGTGTTCGCTCGTGACATCGGCCGGATTTTCCGTGTCGTCGACGGCCTCGAGTTCGGCATGGTGGGGGTTAATGAAGGGATGATCTCAACCGAGGTTGCGCCGTTCGGCGGTGTGAAGGCCTCTGGGCTGGGTCGCGAAGGTTCCAAGTATGGTGTCGATGACTACCTGGAAATCAAATACGTCGCGCTTGGCGGTCTCTGAGCAGGCAGGACACAGCAGTGGATCAGCCTTTCAAGCGGGCTCAGCGAACAACTGAGACCGATTTGAGAGGCTGATCATTTACAAACGCACCCGCTGTTGTGGCTTCAAGATAAAAATGCAATCGAGAGCTGACAAGCCAGAGGTCGTCACGCCTGGCTCATCGGCTCTTTTCACATTGGCTGCAGGTGATAAAGAAGCGGCTTAAGCGGAGAAATTTGCTTCGCGGATCAAGCTCGTTCTCAAACGTGGGGGACTCCTCCGAAGAGGAAAATGATTGCGCCTCACGCTCCATCCATCATGCAACGATGCGACGCGCCCGGATACCTGCGACATGGGCCTTGACACTGCGCTTTCTTCGCGAGGGAATCTCGACCGGATTGCCCTGAGCGCCGTAGAGAAGGATTACGGATGAGGCCAGCCAAAACCAGGCTGGCCCCGTACCAGGCTTAAGCTGGTTTGAAGCAATAGACGGCTAGTTTGTTACCGTCCAGATCACGGGCATACGCTGCATAGGCGTTCGGTGCCCAGCTACGCGGACCCGGGAGGCCTTCACATACACTGCCAGCAGCCAGTGCAGTGGCATGGAAAGCGTCGACAGCCGCACGGGACGGTGCCTCGAAACTGACGGTGACGCCATTGCCAACACTGGCAGGTGCACCGTTGGCTGGTTTCAAGACGAAGAAAGACGGTGCGTCTTCGCCCCAGATGGAACCGTTGTCGCCGAGATCCGCGATCCGTTTGTGGCCAAGCTTACCCAATACGTCGTCGTAGAAACTACGGGCTTTATTCAGGTCATTGGTGCCGACTGTTACGTGAGTAAAGACACTCATTTTTATTGCTCTCTATGGTAGAAACCAGATGGGTTTGCGTTGCGGTGTTACCAGGACAAATTTGGCCATGGCACTCATCGCCAAGTCTGCTGACTTAGTGATCGAAATGAATGACAGTGCGAATACTCTTGCCTACGTGCATTAACTCGAAGGCCTGGTTAATGCTTTCCAGCGGCAGGTTATGGGTGATGAAGGTATCCAGCGGAATTTCGCCTTTCTGCGCCTTTTCGACATAGCTCGCTAACTCGGTGCGACCCTTGACCCCGCCGAAGGCCGAACCCCGCCAGACGCGACCGGTAACCAGCTGGAATGGACGCGTGGATATTTCCTGGCCTGCGCCGGCCACGCCAATAATGATCGATTCGCCCCAGCCTTTATGGCAGCACTCCAACGCCGCGCGCATCAATTGCACGTTGCCTACACACTCAAAGGAGTAGTCCACACCGCCATCTGTCATCTCGATAATGACGTCCTGAATGGGCTTGGATTGCTCCCTTGGATTAACGAAATCGGTAGCACCCAGCTCGAGGGCGATGTCAAATTTAGCCGGGTTGATATCGATAACAATAATCCGGCCGGCCTTCGCCATCCGGGCACCGATGATCGCTGCCAGACCAATGCCACCAAGACCGAAAATAGCGACGCTAGCCCCCTCCTCCACCTTGGCGGTATTGAGTATCGCACCGATGCCAGTAGTGACGCCGCAGCCGAGCAGGCACACCTTCTCCAGTGGAGCATCCTTGGGAATCTTCGCCAGGGAGATTTCCGGCAGTACCGTATACTCGGAGAAGGTCGAGCAGCCCATATAGTGATAAATCGGCTGCCCCTGGTAGGAGAAACGGGAAGTGCCGTCCGGCATCAGCCCTTTACCCTGAGTAGCACGTACAGCCTGGCATAAGTTGGTCTTGCCCGAAGTACAGTATTTGCATTTGCGGCATTCGGCGGTGTACAGCGGAATGACATGGTCACCTACCTCCAGCGAAGTCACGCCCTCACCTATCGCCTCGACAATACCTCCACCTTCATGCCCCAAAATGCAGGGAAAGACGCCTTCCGAATCATTACCTGAAAGGGTATAGGCATCGGTATGACAAACACCGGTGGCAACAACACGAACCAGAACCTCACCAGCCTTTGGTGGTTCAACATCCACTTCAACGATTTGCAACGGCTGGTTGGCGGCGAAAGCAACGGCCGCACGTGACTTGATCATTCTCTGTATTCCTTTGTGCAATGATTTGCCGGGCGAACGACTGTCGCTTACCCAGCGTCAAACAAGACTCGATCCCTGCGCAGGAGCTGATTACTCCTCACGCTCCATCCACCGCGCAACGATGCGACGGGCCTGAATACCTGCGGCATCGGCCTTGACGCTGCGCTCGCCGGTGCTGACGCGTCGCGGACGGCGATTGGCCTGGGCCTGTACTGCTTCAAGCACGACTCGGTCCTCATCAAAACCTTCGCGGATAGCATGAACCAAATGATCCATGGCTTCCGGCACCTTGGCGAAGTCTCGACCGACTACCCAGAAATACAGCATGTGGGTTTGATCAATTGGCGTCGTGGCATGGGCAACACGAAAGCGTGCCGGTGACTCCTCAGGTTTCGAGGGGTTCTGAAAATCCGTGCATCCTTCTTGTAGCGCCGGTGACAGAAACGTGCCCCGGTGTTGACGATGCCAAGGAGTACCCGGCGGTACCCCAAGGGACATTGCGTAACCAGGCGCAAGCGGGCTATTTATAAAATGCTTGGAGTACTGAACGGTCTCATCGCCCACGATGACGTCAGGTGGAGTGGACCAGTCAGAAATCTCGAATGTCGAAGCATGCACGTAGCCAAAATGCGTTAGATCGAGAACATTTTCTTTCAGTAGCATGTAATTCGCTGAAATCTCCATCAAACCAGTCCTAATGGCAAAAGACGAATCTTCCGCCCACGGCAACTCGGCTGGCGGAGCTACCGTGTCGATCACCGATGGATCGCCCAGATAAATCCAAACCAGGGGACCAATCTCCTTCACTGGAAAGTGCTTCACCGAATAGTTGGGCGGTGGCGTTCCGTTCATGGACGGTATGCGCACGCAACTACCGTCAGTGCCGAAGCAGAAACCGTGGTAGCCACATTCCACGATGTCACCTTTAAGTTGACCGTTGGAAAGAGGGGCCTGGCGATGCGGGCAGCGGTCCTCCAACGCGGCTACCGTGCCGTCCTCTCGACGGAACAACACCACGGGGGTATCGAGCATCCAACGGCCCAACAGTGAGCGGCCCACTTCGGAACCCAATGCCGCCACCCACCAACAGTTATGAGGGTAGTTACGTGCTTCTTGAATGCTTTCTGCGACGTTCAAAGTTGCCATGACACCTCACTCCTTAACTGGAAGTTCTTGTTTTTGGCGATCCGCAGCATTGGACTATTGCCCTGCCATCGCCTCCCTCAGGGCAATACGTCTGGCTTCCGTCAACTTACTAAACGATCCGAATCGTATTCTTTTGTGCACCCATTGGGCTGTCAAATAGAGAATGATCAGGGGCTACAGGATCTCAAAGATCCAGATCGTTCGGTTGGAGTTCCTTACGTCCTGAAGTGCCCTACTGCGATGCCAAGCTCACCTCCAATTTCTTGCAAACCCAAGGTAGACGCCTGCAGTTCCTGGCTTTGTCTGGCGCTTTGCTCTCCAACAGCGCGAACCCTCGCCATGCTCTGATTGACCTGCTCGGCTAAAACACTTTGTTGTTCGGCGGCAGCAGCAATCTGTTCATTCATCTGTTCGATGCTCGATACAGCCTGGGTAATCCTTACCAATGCAGAGGAAGCCTGACCAGCCAATATCACCGATTCATCGGTGAGGTCGCGACTCTTATGGAGCCGTTCTGCAGCCTGCTGAGCCGCACCACAAAGACGTTCAATCAACGCTTCAATTTCACTGGTGGAGCTCTGGGTTCGTCGGGCCAGGCCACGTACCTCATCGGCCACTACGGCGAAACCTCGCCCATGCTCACCGGCGCGAGCGGCTTCAATGGCAGCGTTGAGGGCGAGTAAGTTGGTCTGTTCGGCTACCGATTTAATGACGCTCAGGACACCGCCGATCAAGTTGCATTCTTGCAATAGCGTCTCCATTACGCTGGCGCACCCTGTCATTTCCAATGCCAGCCGCTCGGCTTGATCGGTGACTTGTTTTACCAACGAGTCTCCTTCCCGAGCAAAGCCGTCGGCGATGACGACGGCGTCACTGGCTTGTGATGCATTGCGCGCCACTTCATGTGCCGTTGCACTCATCTGCTGCACGGACATGACGGCCAGTTCGGTCTCTGAGCGTTGCTGCTCAAGCCCTGATCGATTGTGCTCCATCACCTGTACGAGGCTGTCAGCGGTGCTATTGAGATCTGTTATGCCATTGCCAATTCGACCCACGAGGTTGCGCAAGCTTACGAGCATCCCGTTGACTGTGCGCAGCAACTGCCCGAGTTCGTCTTTGCCGGTTATTTGCGTATCGCCCCCCGTAAGGTTTCCCTCCGAGACCCGATTGGCTAGGAGTACAGTCTGACGCAAGGGAAAAAGAATTAGCTGGCGAATCACCAGGCACGCCCCTATGCCCAGGCACAGGGCCAAGAGCGTGATCAGGGTCATTTGGCGGTAAGCCCGCTGATTGTCTTCAGTGATGAGAGAAGCTTGGTCTTGCTCAAGCTGAGCCAACAACTCACCCAGATACTGGCCTTCTTTTTTCATCACTTCACTGGTTTGGGCAATTTGATTGCGGCTGACTGCAAACTGATCGAAGGCCTGGCGGTATTGGTTCAGCGCGAGTAACGCTTGCTGTAGAGATTCCTGACCATCCTGGCCGACGCGAATGGCGAGGTTTTTAGTTGCGGCAAGGACCTCGCTCATGCCCTGTTCCCAATCATCTCGGTGATGCGGGTCACCACTCTCGGTGTAATACAGCTCACGCTCTCGGACTCTAGCCAGCTTGTTTCTGAGGTCTGCTGCCTGCTCCAACTGGTTCATCTGCTCCGCGTCTGGTGAGTTGCCTGCTTCTGTCTTCAGGTTGATCGCGTCTATCTGATCGAGGAATACGCCCGTGAAATTTTCGCCAGCATTTGCAGCAAGCTGTTGCATTTTCAGTCGAGAGTTTCGTAGTTCGCGCAATGCCGCGGTGTACTCCTGGAACTGTTTCAAGTACGCGGCAACTGCATTCCTCATTTTGCCACGTGCCAGTTCGTCGCCCTTTGCGAGCTCGGTTTGAAGCGCTTCGATGATCGCGCGTACTTTCGATTCGGCCTCCGGTTGCAGGCCGATCGCATACTCCTTTTCGGAGATTCTCGCCTGAAGTACTTTGGCTTGAATCTGAAGGTCATCCCGAAGGCGTTCGGTACGAGATTGCAGTAAAGCGATTGAGCTGAATGCAGTGCCAGCCACAATCACGGTGGTCAACAGAACCAGGCCAAAGCCTGTTGACAGCTTGGCACCAACAGAGAGCCTACCCAATGCGAACCTAAGCCAAGACATGATCTGCCCTCTGATGGCCGGCTACATGTCTAAACACCGTCAGGGTGAAGCGCAAAATCAATGAAGTAAAAAGTCGGTTCATGACAGGAGTCCTTCTTATTGTTATGGGGCCTATCAACGGATCATTCGGACTTCTTGTAGTACCCAACCGCGACCAGCAAATGGCCGGTTTTGCGCAACAGGGCGTATTTATCTTCCACCTTGCCGGTCACCGGGCTCTTCCAACGGTAATCGTAACCACCGTCCTGGCGATCCTTCATCAGCGCGAGGATCGGCTCGCCCACAGGCTTGCCATCAGGGTCACGCACGCTGGAGAACTCTACGCCGAGCAATCGCAGGTTGTAGCCGTGAGCCAGGTAGCGACCGGTGTTCAGATCGATCACAAAGACGTAGAGATCATCCTCGCGAAAGCGTGGCGACAGCGCGTTGATGGCGGCAATGCTGGCCTGCGGCTCCTGCTTGAGGGCGACAACTGCGCGATCAAGCAGCTGTTGGGCCTGCTGTGGCGTAGCCCGCGGCTGATAGAAACCGACGGCGATGACACGATCCCCCGCGCGCTGAAAGAACACACGTTTGTGCTCTACCCTGGCGTCGCGGGCGTTCATCCAGCGGTACTCGGCCACCCGCACCTCCCCTGCTTTGCCTTCCAAAGCCCGGCGGAAGCCGTCACGCAGTTCCGGCTCCAGCGCCTCGGTGACATCGCGGCCAATCAGCACAGATGAAGTGCCGCCACTGGCGAGCATGACGCCGTGGGTATCGACCACGAATACATAGTGTTCGCCATCGATGAATTCGCCCTGGCGACTGAAGGCCGCGAAAGCGGCATCACCCTGCGCCTGGTAGTACTCGACGGCTGCCTGCAACAGCTTGCGAGCACGTTGTTCCTCATCTGCTGTGGCAGCTTCGGTAGCGCTCATGAGCGTAAATGCGCACCACAGCAAGGCAATCAAACGCATGGAAGTCACTCCGTAAGGGGGGATGCTAAGACGCTGCGACCGGCCTGCTTCAGGCCGCCTGCCGAGACCGGTGGTTTATTTATCACCAGCGAGGTGACCTCATCACCAGGCTGGGATGCCGAGACCTCTGAGTCGTGACGTCGGGTTGTCGGCAGCAGGAAATAGGCAAGCGCCGGCAGCAGCACCAAGGCCCCGACCATGTTCCAGACAAACATAAAGGCCAGCAGCACGCCCATGTCCGCCTGAAACTTGATGGGTGAGAAAATCCAGGTGCCCACGCCAATGGCCAGGGTGACGCCAGTGAGCATGACCACCTTGCCCGTGGAGACTAGCGCGCGGAAATACGCCTCGGACAGGCTGGCCCCCTGACGCAGATGGCCCAGCAGGATGCTCATCACATAAAGTGCGTAATCGACCCCGATGCCCACCCCAAGGGCGATCACCGGTAGCGTGGCGACTTTGACCCCGATGCCCAGCCCCACCATCAGCGCCTCGCAGAGGATGGAGGTGAGCATTAACGGGATCACCGCACAGAGCGTGGCGCGCCAGGAGCGGAAGGTGATCAGGCAGAGCAGGATCACCGCACCGTAGACCCAGAACAACATCTCACGGTTGGCGTCCTTGACCACGATGTTGGTGGCTGCCTCGATCCCAGCGTTGCCGGCGGCGAGTTGGAACTTCACATCGTCGGTGTCATTGGCGGCGGCGAAGGCTTCGACATGCGCTACCAGGCGTGTCAGCGTCTCGGCCTTGTGGTCGGAAAGATAGACATAGAGTGTCAGCAGGCTGCAGGACTCGTTATAGAGCCCGCGAGGCGCGCTGGCGGTGATCATGTTGAGCATTGCCTGGTTGTTCTGCAACTCGTACCACTTCGGACTGCCCTCCGAGAGCCCAACCAGCATCCGCCGGTTGAGCAACGCCAGAGAGTTGGTCGAGTCGACCCCTGGCAAATTTCGCAATTGCCAGTCGAGCTCGTCGACCTTACGCAGGATGTCATAGCGCGAGCAGGCGCTCTGCGGCGTACGCACCATCACCGCAAAGAGGTCGCTGCTGGCACCGTAGCTGCGGGTCATGAACGCATCGTCCTGGTTGTAACGCGAGTCCGCGCGCAGTTCAGGAGCGCCGGGATCCAGATCACCAATCGCCAGGTGCTGGCTGGTCATGAGGCCGAGCACCGCCATCACCAGACTGGTGCCGACACAGATCGCGGCCCAAGGGTTACGGGTGAACAGGTCAAGGAAACGCCAGAAAGGATGGCGCGTCTGGCCCCCCTCCTCCGCACGCTCACTCTTGAGGCTATGTTGAGCCGCGCTTGGGCTGACGCCCACATAAGACAGTAGTACCGGCAACAGGATGAGGTTGGTGAAAATCAAGACTGCAACGCCGATGCTGGCAATGATAGCCAGGTCCTGGATCACCTGGATCTGGATGATCATCAACACCGCGAAACCCACGGCGTCGCACAACAGCGCAGTAAGGCCGGCGAGAAACAGACGGCGGAAAGTAAGGCGCGCAGCCACTAGACGATGGATGCCACGGCCTATGTCCTGCATGATGCCGTTCATCTTTTGTGCGCCGTGGCTCATGCCGATGGCGAAGACCAAAAATGGCACCAGCACCGAATACGGATCCAGTTCGTAACCCAGAAGCGGCAACAGCCCCAGCTCCCAGACCACCGCTACTAGCGAGCAGAACACCACCAGCAAGGTACTGCGTATGCAGCGGGTGTAGCCATAAAGCACGAGGGTAGTGATGAGGATAGCGCCAGCGAAGAACAACAGGATTTGCTCCAGCCCCTCGATCAGATCACCCATCTTCTTGGCGAAGCCCGTGATATGTATTTCGACGTGGTCGTTCTGATATTGCCCACGCAGCACTTCGAGTTGGTCGGACAATGTGGCGTAGTCCAGCGGCTTGCCGTCGGCGGTACGCGCTAGCAGAGGCACATAGATAATGCTGGAGCGTTGATCCAAGGCCACCAGCCGACCGATTTCATTGGAGAGCTGCACATTGCGCTGCAGCATGGCCAGCGACGCAGCGCTGCCGTCGTATCTGTCCGGGATCACCGGCCCACCCTCCAGGCCCTCCTCGGTGACCGACACCCAGCGCGTCGCCGGCGTCCAGAGCGACTTCATGTAGGCGCGGTCAACGCCCGGCAGCAGGTAAATCTTGTCGCTGAGTACCTGCAGGGTATGCAGGTAGTCGGCGTCATAGATATCCCCTTTAGGATTGGCAACCGCAATGCGCAGCGAGTTGCCCAGGCCCGACAGCTCCTTCTGGTTGTTCAGATAATTAGCGATGTAGGGATGCCCGGTAGGGATCATCTTTTCGAAGCTGGCATTGAGCACGATGCGCGTGGATTGCCAACCGAGCAGCAGCGTAGTCATCAGGCACAGAAACAGCACCCAGTGACGATGGTTGAACAAGGCCCGCTCGACCATTGAACCCGAGCGAATATCGAAATCATTAAGCTCGACGGTATTTGAACTGCTTGAAGACTTCATAGCTTCACTCCGAAACATCTGTGGCTGGATGAGCAAAGCGCGACAAGCCAGCAAAACCGGCAGCGATAAAACTTTTATCGGCCGCTTCGAGCAGGCTGCTAACCGGCAGCCCCAAGGGTTTTCCTACAGACTGCAGCGCGGCGCCATGTGAGGCTGCGCTGCTGAAAATGCCCCCTGCCTGATTAGCCAACAGCAAAGTGCCGTCGGCCAATCGCACGGAGCTACTGAAGGAAACAGGCGACGAAACAGTAATACGCTGAAAGCTGTCACCGTCATCGCTGGAGAGATACGCATGGCCTTTAAGGCCCGCCACCAACAACGCGCCGTCGTCGCGCACCTGGGCGGTGAAGAAACTGCCTTCATAGGGACTTTCGAGTTGCTTGAATGATTGTCCGTTATCGACAGAACGCGCCAGGTAACCCTGCTCACCCACGAGAAAGCAGAGGTTGTTTTTTTCAGCAATAGCATAAAGGTGCACGAGCGATGGATTCTCGATATGTCCCATCAGCGAATGCCAGCTGGCACCTCCATCTTGCGTCGCGAGTGCCATGCCATAGGCACCGACAACCAAGCCGCGGTTGGCATCGGAAAACCGAACCGCCAGGAAGGGTTTATCCGGCCCATCGGCAATCAGCCGCTCGGCATTTTGCAGACGCATATCGGCGGCTTCTGCATCGGCCGCAGTGACCTTTTCAGCCTGAGCGGCCTGCAGTTCGATTTGTGCAGCCTGCAAACCATTTAACTGCACCGCCCAATGTTCGCCCCCGTCGATGGTGGCCAAAACAGTTCCAGCATGACCGACCGCCCAGCCTCGTTGGGCATCCACGAAATAGACGGAGCTAAGACTGACGGAGACCGGCACCGGTACTTGCCGCCAGGACTGACCATTATCGTCCGACAGAACGATGAGCCCACGCTCCCCAACAGCGATCAGTCGATCGGCGGCCCGTGCCAGATCAATAAACACCGCCCTGGAAGATGCAACAATCTGCATGGCAGGTGTTGTTAAAGCGGAACCCACAGCACCGGTTTCAGCGAGGCAGATGGAGGTGGTGACGGACAACACGGAGGCCAGTACAAGTTCACTGACATGACGGATATTTATCATTTTTTATTCTCAAGTAGACGCATATTGCAAAGGCATCGGCTGGACGACAGCCGACGCCTATCAGGCAAGAGCGACCTTAACGCACACCCTGGCCCGCCATGGCGGCCGGAGAGAACTCAGACTTCTTGTAGCGATCGACGATGCGATACTGCTCCGACATACCGGCGAAAACCCCTTGCATAAACCAGGCACCAGAATTCAGGTCATAGAAGCCCGAAGACAATTGGGCAACCGCGGGCACCTCCGGCAACACCATTGGCAGCGTCCAGAGCGTTTTGGCTAGCGCGCCACTGCTATCCCAGCGATCAGCGAGCATCGCTTGCCAGGTATCTTCATCGACGTAGTAGCGGCTCTTCGGCAGTTGATGCCGGGCGCCCGGGGCCAGCTCAGCGTCAACCACCCAAACGCGGTGCAGTTCCCAGCGAATGTAGTCGGGGTTGAGGTGGTTCTTGCCAAACAGGTCTTCCGGTTTGGCAGCGGCATTTACCTTGTTAGCGTTATAGGGAACGTACATTTCCTTCTTACCCACCAACGTCCACTTGAAACGATCCAGGCGTCCGGTAAACACCGACAGCTCATCGAAGCTCATCACGCCAGCCGTAGCCGGCGCCGGGGTATCACAGCAGGAGTTCGGCAGCTTACGAACCCGACGCTGGCCCAAGAGATAAACGTAAGTCTGGGTTTGATCTTCGTTGAGGTAGGACTGCGCCAGAATCTGTTCACCGGCACG
Source organism: Pseudomonas sp. Irchel s3h14 (assembly GCF_900187425.1). Taxonomy (GTDB): domain Bacteria; phylum Pseudomonadota; class Gammaproteobacteria; order Pseudomonadales; family Pseudomonadaceae; genus Aquipseudomonas. The sequence goes on along the minus strand of NZ_FYDJ01000007.1, from coordinate 127,920 downwards.
GATCGGTGGGCCCAGGTTCAGCAGACGGAACAACCAGTAGTTACCATTGAAGTCGGCGGCCGAACCTTCCTGATAGTAATACGGCATCTCTTGAATGGCTTTGCCTTCGGTGGCCAGGACCGGGTTGCCATCAGCCGTTATCAAATAGTCGCGAAAATGCGTGGCGATGGAAGTAGCGCGCCAGTTGAGCAAGTGGTTCCACATGACCTCAATGCCGCTTTTCGGAATAGGAAACGGAACGCCGCCATAAGCCCCCTGCGGAGCAGGTCCGGCAGTCGTCTCTACCAGCTTGGCCTCGGCCGCGTTTTTGCGAATATTGTCATACACCCATTGCGGCGCCGCAGACGTGCGGCGAGTCGGGTATACATCGATTCGGTAAGTGTCCGGATAACGCTTGAACATGGCTTTGACGCCATCGTTGAGCTTGTCGGCGTATTTCTCCATGTTCTTGGCGGTAATGCTGAACAACGGTTTTTCGGCGGCAAATGGATCCGGGCGAGTACCGCCCTGCTTGAAGGATGGATCGACTTTGGTGTAGCCACCGTCCCAGGCAGGAATACTGCCATCGGCGTTGCCTGCACGCTCGGCACCAAAAGGTGTCAGGGTTTTACCTAGCTCAGATGCGTCAGTTGTTGCGGCAATGGCTGGCTGCAGCAAACTGCTGATCAGAACGCCCGTGAGCAAAACGAAACACAGCGACTTGAGTTTGAATTCGGAAATCATGCGCAAGCCCTCTTAAAACGTGGTTTTGACGGAGAAGGCCAGGAAATCCCGATCCTTCTGCGACTGCTTCATAGTGAAGTGATTGGCCGCGTCGAGATTGGTATCTTCGGGCCCGTAAAAGTGGGTGTAGGTCAGGCCGAGAGTGACGCGCTCACGGTAGTTGGCACTGACGCCGATGTTGAAATCGCCGCCCTTGTCTGGGCCGAAACTGCCCACCACTGCGGACTTGCCCATCGGAAAATAACTGAGACCCACCGGCACGCTGAGATCGATGCCGGGAAAGACTTGGCGGTAGGTCGGGGTGTACACCAACCTGAAACCGAGAGCATCGTCAGTGGCATTGGAATTCAAGGCCTCCGGGTTTTTGGTCACGCTAAGCAGTCGATTCCAGGCCATCTCGCCAACTAGAGAAGCCTCATTGGAAACAAATGACGGACCGAGGGACGCAATAACGTTCAAGTTGACATGGGCAGTACGACCGACCGCGTAGAGAGGATGATCATCGTTGTCCGCAGCCTCACCGGCCAACACCACCTGGGTATTGGATACCAGCGGCATGTTCCAGCGCATCGAGGCCTCTCCGGCGAAACTGAACTCGTCGACGGAAGTGGCGAAACTGGCACCGAGCACCCGGATATCTTCTGGATAAACCAAAGAGTAGTTGCCCACCTCACCGGTGGCGAAATTGGGGCCAGTTGCATTGGGCCTCAAGTAAATCTGGGGGGTCTTCTCGTGGTATTGGAGGGCATAGAGACCGTAGTCAACGGTACCCGCCGAGTAGCGCAACTGCAGGCCACCTTGGCCAGAACTGCGAGCTTCCTTGTCGTTGCCGTGGAAGAACGCCGCCGGGCTGTTTGGATTACCACCGAGAAAATCCGGGAATGGCGCGCCGACAATCAGGCGCTCGCCGCCTTCGCCGACGACGTCCGTGACCGAAAAGTAGCTGCCTACGCCTGGCAGGCGAGTCTCTTCCCAATCGAATTGGTAGAAAGCACCGAGCGACAGATCATCAGTCAGTTGGTAGCTGGTGGACAGTTGGTTGACGGGGCGAGTGATTTCCTTGAACTGTGTGTTCGGTACCGAAATCGCCTTGACCACATCCACCGGGGCCATGCCACCGGCAATGCCGTTGCTGCCGAAGAACAGGCTTTCGCCCCAGATCAGGCCATGACGGCCAAATCGCACGGACAGGCTCTTGTCCGCCAACTCGCCGTTCCAGTAGACAAACGCGTCCAGCAGCTCGGCGTCGCCGCCGTGCAGGTGCCGGGTGTCGTCAGTGAACTCGTCGAAGGCGACCGAACGCTGGTTGGCCCGGGCCGGGTCATCATTGTCAGTGTCTTTTTGATATTCGGTATCGAACCAGGCGGCGCCGCTGACACGGGCTCCAAAGTTGCGATAACTGATATCCATCTCGGAAAGGATGTCGAGCCGATTGGAAATCAGTCCCTTGTCAAAGTTTCGATCGCCATCGTCCTGGTTAAGGGCGGTTTGGCCTTTGGTGAGTTTGCTGCTCTGGTCCTTTAGGCGCCAGGCGGAACTGTATTTCAGCGTGTTATCCCAGCGAACACTGTAGTCGCTATCGCTCATATTGAATTGGAAGGCACTGGCACTCAGTGAGAGCAGACTCAATGCACTACCTGTCATCACGCACGAAACAAAATGCGACCGACAGGAAAGCATCGAATATGCAGGCACGGCACATTTGAGTAGACGCATATACGAACCTCTATTGTTTTTGTATTAGGTTTCGCTGAAAAATCGAAAAACGCTCCTTGCTTAAGCTCCCTTCCAACGGCAGCGCCCACAAAACCTCTGTGGTAGCAGCAATATCGCACTCCAGTTTTGATACGGGACGTATCGTATATTTACTGCTAGGAGAGGTGTATGTCAAGCATGGCTTCGCATCTTTTTTCGTGATCTGTTTTGCCAAGAAAATGCAGGTAATGCCTGGGCTCACACACCGGAACGAGGTCGCAGAGGCGGATGCTGATCCAGTGATTTGAAACGGCAATCAAGCGCGTCGTGAGGTGCTCGCGGTATCGCAATAACGCCGATGCCTGCCACAGCCATCAGGTATCAACGACTTTTTCCCGTGCCAGCACCCTATTTATGAAATCGGTGGCAGAAGCGAGCGCCTCACGCCCCTCAGAGAGAACCGGCGCATACGCCTGCCAGACGTGAAACATTCCCGGCCATACCTCCAGCCTGGTTTCCACGCCCGCCGATCCCGCATTTCGCGCCAGGCGTACCGCGTCGTCCAACAGGATTTCAGACTCCCCCACTTGAATCATCAACGGCGGCAAACCTTCCAGGTCAGCGTCCAGGATGAAAGAAGCAGCCTCAGCATGTTGTCCCAGATAGGCGTTAGCGCAGGCTTGCAGCTTCGAAGGTGTGAGGAAACAGTCCACGCCTGCCTTGCTATGGATGCTCTCTGCGGTGAGGGCAAGATCCACCCAGGGAGAAAACAGTACGACACAACCTGGCATTTCCATTCCCATGCCTCGGGCCTGAATCAGAGCAGCCATGATGAGCTGACCTCCCGCCGAGTCCCCCGCCAACACGATATCGCTCGCCTTTTCACTGCTTGCGAGCAACGCCGCGTAGGCAGTCAGGACGTCTTGCTGTGCAGCCGGATAAGCATGTTCAGGCGTTAGTCGATAATCGACCACATAAGCCGTAGCGGACGTACCAGAAGCCAGCGTGCCGGCGACCCCCTCAAAACCTTCAGCGCTGCCCACCATAAATCCACCGCCGTGGACATAGAGCAACGAGCGCCGGGATGCCAGGTAGGTTAACGTCCGTACAAGCACGCCACCGAGTGTCGAAGCCGCAGAGTTGCAACCAGGCGGCGGCAAAAAACGCTTGCACAATTGGTCGAACCCAACCCGGGCGTTCTGCAACGACCCAGGAGGGTTTTCTCTACGAGAAAGAAGCTCGCCACGAATAGCGTTCAGTTCGAAACGACTCATCATTGCCTCCAGGACACGGCGTGAATCCAGTGCAAGTCAGAGATCGAGCACCAGTCTTGCGGACTTGGCACGGGAAACACACTGCAGAATGACCGTATTGGATGCACGCTCTTCATCGCTGAGGACATAGTCCCGGTGATCAACCTCACCGGCTAATACTTGGCATTCACAGGTACGGCAAAGCCCCTCCCGACAAGAGTAAGGCACCATTATCCCAGCCCCTTCGAGCGCATCGAGGAGGCTGGTATCGGCAGGTACGGTAAGTTCCATGCCGCTGCGGGCAAGCTCCACTACGAAGCTACTGTCCTGTGGCTTTTCAGAAGCACTCGACTGCGGCGCGCTGAACAACTCGAAGTGCACCTGTCCGGAAGGCAGGTACGCCTGTGCGATACCCCGTACCGCGTCCATGAGTGGCGCAGGCCCACAGCAATAAAGGTGGTCCGTAGGGCCTGCCTGGCGAATGAACGTCTGCAGGTCGGGGCGGCCGGAGTTTTCTTCATCCGAGTGAAACACCAGTTTTCCGCCACGGGGCAGGTGCTCGATGTAAGCAGCTCGGGATCGCGAGCGAACGCAGTAAAGAAGTTGCCACGGTTTGTCATTCACGTCGCACCAGCGAATCATGCTGAGAATCGGCGTAATGCCGATACCACCAGCAATGAACAAGTAAGCACTTGCGTCTCGTTCCAGTGGGAAGTTATTCCGAACCGCGCCGATTTCCAGCACGTCGCCAACTCGCAGTTGGATATGAATAAATGCTGAGCCACCACGTGACGGTTCAGACAAGCCGACTCCGATCGAGTAGCTTGCGTCCACGGGGTCGTATCGGTGAATGGAGTACTGCCTGATCAAGCCATTTGGCAGGCGCACGTCGATGTGCGAGCCGGCCTCGGCCACAGGCAGCGGTTGACCATCTTCGGCCAGCAAGTGGATATCCAGGATGGAGTCCGCAGCCCGCACAATCGCCTTCACTCGAACGCGGTTCCAGTCGCTCATTTTCAGGCCTCCTGGATTTTGACGGGATTACTCGCCGCCTGCTCAGCCTTGTAAGCCTTCGCTACCAGCCATCGGAAGTACGAAAGGGCCGCATCCGCTCCGATCGGGATCATTTTGAAATCGGAAGTCAGCTTCAACATACGGTCTTGCGCATGAATCATGTCGCTGTCTTCTTCAAATGCCGTGATGACTTGGTTATGAATCGCCTGCGTCACAGCTGGATCGTCAATGGCGAAGTTGTGAGGCTGCGAAAAGAAGTAATGGGTGGATTCGTCTGTCTCTGGCGTGAGCGCCTGAGTGCTACGAAACTCCGCGGCATTGACTCGATTCCCCTCCTTGGCGTTGTGCCCACAGGGCTGCATACCTGAATCCATCAGGAAGATGCTGGGTAACAGGAAATCATAGATATTCCAACGATCGACCGGTCCCGGATAATTCTTGATCTTCTGCACAAAAGGCGCCGGTTTGATGCCTTCGCCCCAACGTGTCACCCGAACACCGTTTTCCAGCTTTTCGACCTGAGGTATGCAGGCCGCATAAGCCTCATCACCACCCAGCGTGTTCGGATGAACGTAGGGCAAATGGGCGAGGTCGAGCAGGTTGTCAGCGATCAGGAGATAGTTGGTGGTGTAATAGGTATAACCCTCCAGACTTCTCCACTGAGGATCATCCAGCCAATGGGTATCGGGAATCTGGGACGGGTCCGCCAGGCCGGCATCACCCACCCAGATCCAAATCCACTTATGTTTCTCCACGACGGGAAACGTGCGCACCTTCGCTTGCGGAGGAATGCGTTCTTGTCCAGGTATCTCGACACATTGCCCGGCTGTATCAAACAGAAGGCCATGGTACATACAGCGAAGCTGATCGCCCTCCAGGCGCCCCTTCGACAGGGGAGCACCGCGGTGACAGCAACGGTCCTCAAAGGCTACCACCGCTCCAGTGGTATCACGCCAAAGCACTACAGGCACATTAAGAATCGTTCTTGCGAGAAGCTCGTCGACCGGAACTTCACTCGACCAGGCGGCCACATACCAAGCATTACGAAGAAGCATCACGTTGCCCTCATTTCTTGTTTTTGTTTTTTCTGCACTTGCTGATGCCATGCTAGAGGCGGATCATGTATGCGCATAGATCATGGAGCTAATACAGATCATGCATACCATTCATGGCAAGAAATTCGATTTGAACCTGCTACTCGCGTTCGATGCGCTTCTGCGAGAGCGCAACGTATCTCGGGCGGCGGAGCATCTTGGCTTGACGCAAAGCGCCATGAGCCATGCACTACGACGTCTACGGGAGTTCTATGAAGACCCCCTCTTCGTCCGTATTGGCGATTCGATGAAGCCGACGCCTTTCGCCGAGAAGATGGGGGATTCAGTTCTGGAGATCGTATCCGCCGTACAGCACAAGCTGTTGGCGCAGGCCAGTTTCGACCCTATGACATCCACCAGGGTCTTTAGCCTTTGCATGACGGATATGGGTGAGTTGGTTTTTTTGCCCCGGCTGATTGAGGAACTTCAGGAAGTGGCCCCCCATTGCCGAATACGGACATCGCAACTCCCCACCGAGCACATTGCGAATTCACTGGAGCGAGGTGATACGGATCTGGCCATCGGATCCCATTACATTCAGGACCCGAACCTTTTTCAACAAGAGCTGTTCATGCACTCTTTTTGCACCATCGTCAGCAGCACCTACCCTGGCGACGAAGTAAGCCTTGAACAGTTCCTGGGCATGAAGCATGTTTCCGTCGTCCTGTCAGATAGAAGTACCCGCTACGACCAGTTCATCGATGAGTTGGGTCATCGCAGAGAGATTTACCTGACGACCCCGCACTTCATCACGGTCCCGATGATATTGGAGAAAAACCCGAATTTAATTGCTACCGTCCCGAGTGAATTAGGGAAAACCTTCCTGCGCTACAACGCGATCAAGGTGATAAAAACCCCGATCAAGTCCCCCAGCTTGCACCTGCGACAGTATTGGCACCCGCGCTATCACCATGACCCCGGGAATATATGGCTGCGTCAGTTGGTCAAGCTTCTTTTCGACCGATATATGAGCTGAAGGGCACGGTGTTCGCGCAAGAAAGATCATCCCGTCACTATTCGATTTCAATCCCTGGGCGAACCTCGGGATAACGCTGATGAAATCCAGCACATGTGGACGACGAAGGTATTCACAATTCATACCGGCACGCTCAGTTTTAGTGTCCCACGCGGCGTGACCGGGACGTTGCTTACACAGCCCAGCAATTGTTCCTTGTGCCTTTGCAGCACCGATATTGAGAGTGGGAACAAGCACGAAGACAAGCGGTACATTTGGGTCAAATTCTTTTTCATGAATATCATGCATTATTCGTATTAATTATATGATATTGGCACTTGAATGATCAGCCTCTATTGTTACTTTCTGAAAAGCCGCTCCCAAGATCAATGACAATACAATCACGGGTTCATTTTATGTTTCTTCATAGTGCATGGTATGTCACTGCGTGGTCCAGCAAGCCCCCTCAATCAACCTTTCTTAGACGGAGTGATGAGGCGCGCCCGTCACGTCACTCCAAGACTTTACGCCAGACTTTAAAGAAACTGAGAAGCCACCATTGAATAATGAAAATTTATAAGAACGGATGTAAATCTACTCACTCCAGAGTCTTTTATAGCCATATACAATAAAACTGACCATCAGGATATTACTTCTTGTAAAAAACAGAAATAAATACGGACAGTCGCTGCCTAGACACCATAGTTACCAATCTAACCAGCTAGATACTTGGCGACTTCTCTTAAAGACATGAGGTCGCGCTGTGTATAGCTCAAACACCTATGACTCTACAACAAAAATATTTTATCGCCCTATTGATGCGGCAATCAGATGGTGCAACCTTTTGGCCCATGAGGCAGCCATACTCAAAGTAACTTCATATTCTCCCTCGACGCTCGCATCGGTCTTTCCGCATTGGCCATGCCTACACGCTAATACCGAAAAAATCCTTGATGCAATCATTAATCATGAACTTCCTTATGGTGTTCTAGGAAAAACAGTTGAGCCAGGGACGCCTATCGACTGCAAGCTAGTGACCATAAGGCACACTGATCTTAGATCATGGATGCTTCATTATTATCCTGAACAGCGTCCAACTTTTTTGTTTGGACCCTCCAAGGAGGACAACAAAACCATGAGCATTGGCACCTATTTAACTCTTCGCGCAGATAGAGACGCACTTGAGGCAGAGTTGAAAAACGCTAAAAATACAATTGAGTCACTTATTACAGAACTCACAAATCTTAAACTAGAAGAGGAGAACCTGCGTAAACTTACTGACATAAACGGCCCAATCAACGACCAAAACAAAGGAACTCTTCTAAAGATTATAGGCGCACTGATTGAAACAATTCTCAGCTCCTCTCAATCAGGAAGAAGACATTCAATTTTCGACAGTCAAGCTGCAATTGTCGATTCAATAACAGCACATTATAATGGCGTTCCTGGCTTAAGCAAACGGACATTGGATGCAAATTTTGCTGCAGCCAAACGCAGCCTTCCTAAATCTTAAATCCACCCACATATTTTTATAAATAATTCAAAAAAATCAATATAGCAGTTAACTGCTAACTAGAAAATGATAATTGATACTGCGCAGCCCAACGATCATCTTCGGCAATGAATATAGCGCTGCCAAAAGCGATCGTCATAGGGCTGAGCAGCGTAGATGAGGACCTGCTTGCAATCCACGGTATTGCAATGCAATACCGTGGATTGCAATGCAATGACTAATCTAATTTTCTGGGATTGAATTCAGGTCACTTCCCACCACGCGCCAATCGACGCCAGGAATGACCAGCATGTCCATCCAACCCTCTCCCATCGCTGAAGCACCTCTACCACAGGTCGAACGTCACATCATGCGGCGTGATGAGGTGGAACGGAAAACCGGCTTCAAGCGTGCGCATATCTACAACTTAATGAAAGAAGGTAAATTCCCTCAAGCTAAACGTATTGGACTGCGCGCGGTCGGTTGGGATTCGCTGGAAATTGAGCAGTGGGTCGCTGAGCGCTTAGGCCAGCAGGCCTGATGTGATGCGCGTGGTATCGGTGGTTTCCACCAAAGGTGGGGTAGGCAAAACCACGGTAGCTGCCAACCTCGGCGGTCTTCTGGCGGATGCTGGCCTGCGCGTGCTGCTGCTCGATCTGGATAGCCAACCCACCCTCTCCAGCTATTACGCCTTGAGCCGGAAAGCTGTCGCTGGTGCGTACGAGCTCATTGCACTCAACTTAACAGAACCTGAGCAAATTATTTCCGAAACTGTGATCGCAGGGCTCGACCTGATCATCTCCAACGACGATCAAGGCCAGCTCGATGCATTACTGCTGCACGCCCCTGACGGGCGATTACGGTTGCGCAATCTGCTGGACAAATTTCGCCCCGGTTATGACCTGCTGTTGATCGACACCCAAGGCGCACGTAGCGTGCTGCTGGAGATGGCCATCCTGGCATCCGATCTCGCCCTCTCTCCCATCACGCCGGAAATGCTCGCCGCCCGCGAACTGCGCCGCGGCACCTTGAAGCTGCTGAGTGAGCTCGAACCGTTCCGTCACCTGGGCATTACACCGCCACCGTTGCGACTGCTGCTGAACCAGGTAAATAGCATCCGGGTAGACACGCGAATGATCATCCGTGGTCTGCGCGAGACCTTCGCTGGGGCTACTAACATCTTGGTTCTAGACACCGTAATTCCAGACCGAGTGGCTTATCTCAATGCCGCTTCACTCGGTCTACCCATCCACCGAATCGAGGCCCATCGGTCACGCGAACGACGTTCGCCATCAGCGCTGGAAACCATGCAAGCGCTGGCCATCGAGTTGTTTCCGGAATGGGGCGAAGCGATCTCTACGGCAAGCAAATACGCGAAGGTTCGATGAGACGAATCGATAAGCCCGCATTTCTCGCCAAGTCATTTTGTTTGTTCGACCTCGAGGCCAACTGTGTTTGGCAAGGAGTCTTTTGATGTTGGATCAGTTTCCCATCATCGTTCAGCCATCCATTCGACCACACCACTCACCTTGCGAGGAGTACTGCACCGTGGTTTTTCGCCTGCAGGGTGGGCGCTCGGCCCTGGGGTGGTTCCTCGCAGAACTGTCCCGACACTTCGAAGGTTCGGGGACTGCCGAGATCGTCAAGTTCGAGGTCGGTGACCATTTGTGTAATCGGCGTTAACTGAGGTTGGTCCGATGAAGAAGCTCAGTCAGGAGCAGATCACCGACAAGCTGCATCAGGATCACTTCCCTCGGGGTCCAGAACTGGAGCGGCTGTCCGACCCACTCACTGATACGCCCATGCTGGTCACTCTAGAGCAACTGCGGCCTTACGAACACAACCCGCGTTTCATCCGTAATCCGCTGTATGACGATATCAAGGCCTCCATCCGTGAACGCGGGCTGGATCAACCACCGCCGATTACCCGCCGCCCGGGTGAAACCTATTTCATCATCCGCAACGGCGGTAATACGCGCTTGGCGATTCTCGGCGAGCTGTGGCAGGAAACCCGTGACGAGCGCTTCTTCCGCATTCATTGCCTGTTCCGACCCTGGACCAATGAGCTCACCGCCCTACTCGGCCATCTGGCCGAAAGCGATCTGCACGGCCAACTCACCTTCATCGAGCGTGCTCTGGCGGTAGCCAAACTCAAAACCATGCTCGAACCAGAGGGAGTTGTACTCTCGCAACGTGAGCTGGCACGACGTCTTGCTGCGGGGGGCTATCCAATTTCGCAGTCACACATCAGCCGGATGCTCGACACCCTCGAACACTTACTGCCCGCTATTCCACAAACCCTCTATGCCGGCTTGGGGAAGCCCCAGATCGAACGCCTGATCGCTCTGCGTAGTCAGGCAGAGCGAACCTGGAACCGTTATCCAACCGCGCCCCTCGTGTTCGCCGAGTTTTGGCTTGAGACCTTGGGCGACTTCGATGCCGAACCCGAGGCCTTCGATCTGGAGCAAATCCAGGATGAACTGCTCGAACGCATGAGCCGTTTGCTCGGACAGTCCTACCGTATGTTGGCCCTGGAGCTGAGCGATACCCAACGGGTCATCTCGACGCCTGGCAATGTCGTCGCCACGCCCTCAGAGAACAAGCATTTGCCGAGTGTTGATGGAGCTGCGGCGGGATCTTCCACCTCCGAGTCCCGTCCCAAACCAACTGAGACCAGAACCCAGACCGAAACAGCGCGAGAGGAGCTGCTCACACCGCCCGAAACGAATGTCGTATCAGCAGTCAGCCCGCCGTCACGTGTCCAACAGATTCGCGAACAGATTGAGCGCGGCACTGCCGCTGAAGTAACACCGACCGTCGAAACCTGCACGATCGACGATATCTGGAGCATCGCACCAGCACTCGATACTCCCGAACAATTGCGTTTAGCCATAGCCGGACTGGCTCGGGAAATGGCGGCCTATGCCGGACATCCCGAGGGCATCATCGATCAGCAGCTTGGCTTGGGCTTCGCCCTCAACATCGAGCGACTGGATCTTGCAGCGCCTCGCGCGACCGGCGTTCACCTAATGCTCCTGGCCCTGTTGCGCGCTCAAGACGAGGTGAACTGGGAGGATCGCAAGCAACTGCCCTCCGCCCTGTTCGGCCAGTTGCTGTTGGGGATCTATCAACTCCCGCTGACAGATCGTCCCGCCGTGGACGTCGGACTGGAACGACTGCCCGACAGCCTGTTAATCAAACTGTATCGCCTGATCCGCCTTGCCCGGCGTCTGATCGACTTAACGCTTCCCCCGGAAGACGACTCACCGAAGGAGTTGCCATGAACCTGTCCTTCAATGTGCTCAACCAAGCCATGCTGACCCAGGTGCTGCATGAACTGCGCCTGGGTAATCTGCAACGCTGTAAGGCACTCGGACTGGGTGAGGACGACATCTATCTTTTGCAATCCTTACCGCCCGCCACGCTGTCACGCCTGGCCCACGCCACCGTACCCTGGGTTGAGGTCAAGATTGACTCGCCGGTGCTGCATCGATTGATCGAGCAAGCCGAACGCGACGAGCAGAACGAGCGCTTGATCAACCGAGCGCTCAAGCTCGGCGCCAGCAGCACCATCATGTATCAGTGCTTCGGTTTGGCCCATTCGGAAACCGCCCTGCGCCGACGTCTACTCAAGATAGAAACCCGTAAAGGCCGCCCTCAACATTTGAGCGAAGCGCAGGAACATGCGCTCTGGCAGCGTTGGTGCCAACTACGCGCTCAAGACGGGACCGAGGATCAGCTCGACGCCATGATGATGCTGGCGGAGGAGCAACAGATCAGCTTGACCATCGTTTGGCAGCAGATCGACCATTACAGCAACGGAATATGAACACTGCCCCTTCCAGTCGCTGGCAGCGTGTCCTGCAGCAATGCACCCAGCAGTTGAATGAACGATGGCCCGCACGCCCGACCACTGAACCACCCTCCAACCAGGCTCTGCAGGCTGGCTTTCTTTTCAGTGGCCAATCACACGAAGTCGTGCCGCGTCGGCTGCTGTTGGATAATCGCCTGACGCCATTGGAGCGTAATGCCTGGCAGGTGTTTCGACTCATGCTGCAAGGCCAGGGCGTGGTCACACCACGCTATGAGGATTTGCAGCCTTACCTGTCGAGCGTGCCCTATGGCGCGTTAGCTTCCCGTGAAACCATAGCTCGCGTGTTGACGATGCTCAGGCTCACTCGCTGGCTCAGCTTGGTGAGTCGCGGGCGCGATCAGCTCACCGGGCGTCTTCAAGGTTCTCTGTACGTCCTGCACGATGAGCCGTTAACCCCCGCCGAAGCCATGGAGCTGGATCAGGATTACCTGGAGCTAGTCGGACATACCCTCGGTCATGCAACGAAGGCTGTGCGCATTGTCGCTCAGCATATTCTGGAAGAAATTCGCCAGGACACCCGTATCGATTTAGGTCAGCTACCCACGCGGCTCGACAGTTGGGGTGAACACTGGATGCAGCAAGGATTGGATCAGGCAACCGATACCACTATGCACGATTCCGAACTGGGGGAAGATCACCTCGTTCGGAATCGTGCAAGCCCTCGTTCGGATTCCGAATCGGGTCTGAACACCAGTGTTTCCGGCACCGTTCGGAATCCGAACGCCGCCTGTACTGTATTAAAAGAAAGTACTTGTACTGTACCGCGCGCGACCCAAGCGGTGGATAACCTGCACTGGCCCGATTCGCTGCACCTGAGTCCAAGCGAGCGTCAGGCCGTCGCCGTGGCGCTGAACAAGCTCAAACCAGCGGATCGTCAGGCGGTACTCAACGAAGCGAGCGCACGCTGTACGGCAGGAGGTATCCGCAAGCCAGCGGCGTATCTGATGGGCCTAATCCAGCGCGCACTGAAAGGCGACTTTCGTCCTTGGGCAGGTCAGACAGAACCCTCACCCGTTGCAGAACCGCCCCCAACGGCATCCTCGCGCCCATCCCGAAAACAGGGCGAACCCGCCTCCGCCCTCGCCCAAGCGTGCCTGAATGAGCTACGCCAATTGCGCGGCAAACACCCTGGACGTCAGTAGATTTGATGCCAGTGGCATCAAATCTACTGAGTTCTAAGGGTGAGATTGCAAAGGGCCGAACCTGCGCAATCCGAGCGCCATCGCCATCGCCATCGCCATCGCCATCGATGGAAATGATGCCATTGGCATCACTCACGAACGTCTACGAAATTAACCGTCTCAAACCAAACCGAATAGACCGCATTCAGCTTTTTGGCTGCCCTTGACCCTCACCTGTCGCAACGTTCCCGTCCAAGCTTATGCGAGGACAACACCGTGGCCGATCACTATCAACTCAACCTGGGTTCATTGCGCAGCAGCATCACCCTGACTCTGCACACTCACCACGCCGCCCGTATTTGGCAAGGTCGAACCGCACGCGAAGGCGTCCACTCGATCATGGGCATGGCCGGCTACATCAGTGTCACCAACCTGATCAAACAAACCGCGGCCCAGGACGATCCCTATGCCGATTGGGCCATCGTGCAACTCGAAGAAAAACTGATGCAGGCCAAAGCCGGGATGCTGGAACTGACCCAACAGCTGGATCGGATCAGGCAGGACCTGCCGACACAGATCGACATGAGCGACAACCTCAACATCCACCCCGTCACCTTGCCGTTGTACATCGGCAGCCAGCTGGGTTTTCTGGCGGTCTACCTGCTGACCGACTACGACACCCTGGTGCGTCGTACCCTATTGGCCCATCACACAGCCCTGATTGGCCGCGTCGACATGGAAGCCTGGATCGACGACGGTGCCCATCTGCTGCGCAGCCTGTTCGGTCAGGCACAGCGCTATCGGCATGCCGGCGTCACGCGTGATGACATGGCGGCGAATAATGCCCGTGCCAATGCGGCCATCGAGAAGTTGGGCTTGCCCCCGATGGACATCCTTGAGGGTCATCGCCGCTCCCAGTTCGCGCCACCGATCATTCGTCGCGGCGCTGTGCCAGTGGATGACGCTGACGCGCTGGCCGAGGAAGCGGGAGAGTCGTCTGCGACAGTGGATGAGACGGAGGACGAAGTATGAATCCCCTGACTTCGGCTCAACAGATGCCCTTCGAAACGTTGACACAAGATGCCTATCGGCAACTCGAACACGCAGCCTCCCTAAAAGGCCTTTTAAAGCCCTTTAAGGGTAAGGGGGAGTTGGAGCACCTGGCGCAGATGGCGAGGGAAATCGAGGCGCAGTTATGTGACTTGATGGAGGCTGTTGTACAGCAAGCCGGACAGCCCCCTTACTCACTGCTGGATATCCGATTGGTGCTGCAGAACACCAGCGCTGGCAGCACCTTTTTGCGTTGGCGCACCCGTGACTTTGCCCGTATGGGAGTCTCGGTCTGGGAACGCCAGGTCTGCAACAAAGCCTTGCCGCAGGTCGTACGCGAGGGATTACGCCGTTTCGAATGCAATCGCATCGCGCTGAACCTACAGATGAGTGTGGTGCATTCGCTCTACCGCCAGGCCACGACCTGCGCGATCAAAATGGACAGTGCCGAACGGCTGCTGCGCCAGTTCACAACCGCAGTGGAGGTATCACGATGAGTACTTTTTTCGTCGGCGAAGGCAACATCGGCAGTGCGCCAGAGTTCCAGGAGTTCGCCACAGGCAATGACGAGCCACGACGTTTGCTACGGCTGAATGTGTACTTCGACAACCCCGTGCCACGCGAGGGCGGCTATGAAGATCGAGGCGGCTATTGGGCGCCGGTTGAGCTCTGGCACCGTGAGGCTGAACACTGGAGCACGCTGTACCAGAAAGGCATGCGTGTGCTGGTCGAAGGCCGCACCGTACGCGATGAGTGGGAGGACAGCGAAGACAATGCGCGGGTGACCTTCAAGATCGAGGCCCGTCGAGTCGGCATTCTGCCTCACCGGGTGCACAGCGTGGTCATGCGGGAACGATCCAGTGAACCGGCAGTATCTGCGACACCCGTCGGGCAAAACACAGAGCACGCCAGTTCACCTGCGTCGAAACCCAGAAAGCGCAGAGGGCAACCACCGACGGACTGACAGACTTCAGGCATAAAAATTGCTTTTTTGCGCGAGATTGCTGAGCCGTTTTTACTGTCTGCTCGTGAATATGCACACTGTCGTCGGGATGCGACGGGGTACAACCTCGTCCCATACCTGGCGGCCCTGACTGACAAATATGAGCATCCTTCGATTCAGGTTTCTCATATCCCTCACCTGCGGTTTCCAACAACGCTGCTCCGAACTCAATCCGGAGCTGTTCTATGCGCCTCTTCCTCTGTGAGAAACCGTCCCAAGGTCGTGACATCGCCAAGGTTCTCGGAGCCACTCGGCGTGGTGATGGTTGCCTGATCGGTACAGAGACAACCGTCACCTGGTGTATCGGCCACCTGCTGGAGACAGCACCGCCTGAAGCTTATGGTGAACAATTCAAGAGTTGGTCGCTGGATCATCTACCGATCATTCCCGCGCAGTGGCAGGTCGAGGTCAAACCCAAGACTGCGGCACAGTTCAAAGTCATCAAGCGCCTGCTCAGTGAAGCGGCCACCGTCGTCATCGCCACCGACGCCGATCGCGAAGGTGAAATGATTGCCCGAGAGTTGCTGGAGCTCTGCAAGTATCGAGGCCCTGTTCAGCGCCTCTGGCTGTCCGCACTCAACGAGGCGTCAATTCGCAGGGCACTGTCCGCGCTGAAGTCTGGTCAAGAGACCTGCCCGCTCTACCACTCCGCCCTCGCCCGCAGCCGCGCCGACTGGCTGATCGGCATGAACCTCAGTCGTTTGTTTACCCTTCTTGGTAGACGAGCGGGCTACGATGGCGTGTTGTCAGTGGGACGCGTCCAGACACCCACCTTACGTCTGGTGGTCGGTCGGGATCGTGCGATTGCCAGCTTTGTCTCGGTGCCCTACTGGGAAGTGGATGTGTACCTGTCTTCTATGGGGAAACCATTTATCGCATCGTGGTTACCACCCAGCTCAGGACGAGATGAAGCCGGTCGTTGCCTTCAGCAGGAGATTGCACGTCAGGCAGTCCAAACAATCATTGACGGTTGCGCCGCCACGGTACTCTCATTGCAGACTGAGCATTTCCGCGAAGCGCCGCCCCTGCCCTTCGACCTGAGCACCCTGCAGGAGATCTGCTCGCGCAAGCTGGGACTCGGCGTTCAGGAAACCCTGAACATCGCCCAAGCCCTGTATGAAACCCACAAAGCCACCACCTACCCGCGCAGCGATTGCCGCTATTTGCCAGCAAGTATGTTCGACGAGGTACCCGCGGTATTCGATGCCCTGCTCAAAACGGATCCCGCACTGCGGCACGCACTCGCAAGCCTCGATCGATCACTGCGCTCACGGGTATGGAACGATGACCAGGTCACCGCGCACCACGGCATCATCCCCACCACCGAGCCGGCGAACCTGGCGCGGATGTCCGAACAAGAACGCCAAGTCTACGAACTGATTCGTAGCCACTACCTCGCGCAATTTCTTCCGCATCATGAGTTTGATCGAACTCAGGTCGAACTGGAGTGCGGCGGAGAGTGTTTGACTGCTGTTGGCAAGCAGATCCTGATCCAGGGCTGGAAAGGCTTGCTCTACGAAAAGACCGAGGAGGATGAGCCCAGTCAAAAGCACCAAGTATTGCCCGTCCTGCAACAGGGTACTCAGTGCGCAGTGAACGATGTCAAACTCAAATCCATGCGCACTGCCGCTCCCAAACCTCTCACCGAAGGCGATCTGATCAAGGCGATGAAAAACGTGGCCAAGCTGGTCAACGACCCACGGCTGAAACAGAAACTTCGGGACACCACCGGAATCGGTACCGAAGCCACGCGAGCCGGCATCATCAAGGGGTTGATTGATCGCGGCTATTTACTGAAGAAAAAACGCGCCTTAATGGCCTCCGCAGCGGCCCATACTCTGATCGAGGCGGTACCCGCTGCAGTCGCGGATCCGGGTATGACCGCGATCTGGGAACAGGCTCTGGACGAAATCGAAGCGGGACGTCTGACCCTGGATGCGTTCGTCGCCAAGCAGGCGAACTGGATTGCACAATTGGTCGAACACTGTGGCGCACTCACCTTGGCGGTACCGGTCGAAGCCGGCCCGACCTGCCCCATTTGCAACGCCTCAATGCGCAGGCGAAAGGGGAAATCAGGGCCGTTCTGGTCATGCTCCCACTACCCCGACTGTAAGGGAACAGTGCCGATCAGAAAAGATACGCGTCGCTCATGACGCTTCACTGGAGATCGACATGAGTATTGGGGTGATCAGTGCATCATCAACGGCGGCTTATCCCTCTCTAAGTCGATAAAGTGTTGTCCGATTTCACGGGCCAAGGCAAAGAAAGTGACCGCGCCTTTATCCTGGCAACCATCGAACAATTGGCCGCTCATCTCGGCAGTAAGTAACCTCTTTCATCGTGCTCAATGTAGTGGCTTATGCGGGATCGCCCACTGGCTTGACGTGATCCCACCCTCTCTGCTGTAGTGTCTCAGGATCATCGCCAACGGCGACCTAAGACCGAATCGCTCCGGGCAGCTCGGTCGAACTCCTTGAGTTCGGAGCCTTCTCTTTCTGCGGAATTTCATTCCTGATTTATGCTCGACCTGATCACGGTGGCGGATGACCACTGTTGCCTCTACCAGGCAATAGCGGTCATCCGCTTCAGCGATCGTATTCAGTTCCGGAGCCCACCGGGGAAACACTGGGCACCCTTTGTGCGCGGATGCGTGCCAGCATGTTCCGACCCGGGCCACGACAAGGGTCGGTTGGCGAAGCGTGACGCAGTGAATAAAGTTTTGCGAGGAGCTTGTCGACTGCGTACGACCGTCAAAGGTGGCTTTTCTCTTCTTCGCCTGGCACCCCGCCAGGCCCCCTCTTCACTTTCTTCAGTCCAGTGACTACCACTATATTCCGGCCATAAAAAATCGGGTGGCAGCGTCTTGACGCTCCCCTATGACAGGCTTATACAAAGGGCGTGGTTCGCTGTCGTTGACAGCCCAGCCCAGGTAGCCAGAACCTTCAAGGCTACGCCACATTCGTGGTGGTTTACCCAAGTGCGATCAGCGTTCGGAAGCTCGCGCGGTTACCGCTTCAGCGGTGATGAATGCCCACTACCTCATGCCTGCGGATCACCACCGCAGACGTTTCTCTGCTGCACCGCTGTTCCCCCAGACGCATCGTTCTGATCGTCATCGGCTTGCCGGTGGCGAGTAGTTCATGACTCGACTTCACCTTACCCACCCTGACGGAGGCTCACTTCCCCGTAAGGGCCTGTGCGTCGCCGTTTTCCCTTGAAACAGGAGAACCACCATGGCCCACGCCAATCACTCCCAAGAAGCGACCACTTACTTCAATCTGCACACCGTCGGTATCGGTTATCTCAACCGTGTTCGTGAAGTACAAGTCCGCCGCGGCCAGCCATTCATGGCTTGCGATATCGCAGCCCTGCACGGTGCCACCGATGCGGTGGAGTACACCCGTTTCGACTGCAAAGTCGCTGGGGGTGAAGCTGAACGCTTGATTCGTCTCTATATGGACGCCGTCAAAGCCGAGAAAAAGGTCTTGCTGTCGTTCCGTATCGGCGACCTGTGGATCGATCCGTTTCTCTACGAGAAAGGCGATAAACAAGGTCAACCGGGCGCCAGCCTGAAAGGTCGTTTGCTGTTCATTGACTGGATCAAGGTCAACGGCACGTTCGAATACAAAGCGCCCGCCAGGCAGGAAGTAACAGCACTTGCTGAGCAAGCGCCAAACAGTGAGCCATCCCCATCATCGGCTGATACCGAAGCTGAGGAGACCGCAAACCCAACAGAGGCTCGGGTCGAACCTGAATCTCCACCCACTCCCCGCACGGCCCGCCGTGATGCCACCCGTACCGTTCAGTCCGCCTGAACAGTCCACGATGTTCCTCATCAAGGCGCTCCGTCGAGCGCCTTTTCTTCAATCCGCACAGGAGAACCAACATGGAATCCTTCTGGCTTTGCGACGACTGCCTGTTTGCTACTGCTTACGAGGACTACAGCACGTTATCGCTCTATTACACGACGGATGAAATTGAGAAACGCATCGCCGGCATCCATCGAGGACTGGTTCGGTTAATGCCCATCAGTGCCGACTTTGATCCCGAAACTGGCTGGGGAATAAAAGCCTTTTCCCTATTGCCCTGCGACGGTTGTGGTTCACACCTACACGGTCAACGCCACCGATTCACTCGGCTGTAAACAGCTCGCCATCTGCTAACACCCGCGACTCTCTATCCACCTCGGGGACACCACTCCCCTCGGGCGTGTACCCCTGATTGTTCTCTTCGGAGGTACTACCATGAGCACCCAACTCACACTGATTGAAACCGCGGATTTCGAGGCTGATCGTATCGTCCAAGAAAACCAGGTGATCGACGAAGCACTGCAGATTCTGGATCGTCGGCTGTTCGCCCGCGGCCCTAACCTGACGTCCCCTGGCGCTGTGGCCTCCTACCTAAAATTGCATCTTGCGCCACAAGAGCATGAAGTCTTCGGTGTGATTTTTCTCGATGCCAAGCACCGGGTGATGGCGTTCGAAGTGCTCTTTCACGGCAGCATTGATGGCGCCAGCGTTTACCCCCGCCAAGTCGTCAAGCGCTCCCTCGCGCATAACGCTGCGGCCGCCATTTTTGTTCACAACCACCCTTCAGGTTGTACAGAACCCAGCCAGGCGGATCGCGTCTTGACCGCACGGTTGAAAGATGCCTTGGCCTTGATCGAAGTGCGCGTACTGGATCACTTCATCGTGGGTGAAGGTCGTCCACTTTCCCTTGCCGAACATGGCTGGCTTTAACCCTCACAGGCGTCTTCGGGCGCCTTGTCCATTATCATTCTGGAGAACCTTCATGAACCCCACACACCAAGCTGCAGCCCTGCTGACGGCCTCAAACCCATTTGCTCGCGGTTACGACAACCTTCATATCGAACGGCTGCTACTGATCACCTACGAAGACGACTGCCCTCCCTGCTTTCGACCAGTGCATGACGCACAAACCCATCTGCCCGACGACGAGCTGCAACTGTTCCCCTGCCTGTGCAATGACGATTTCGCCGTGATCAGCGAAGGCCACTCCATTCCGGATAATTTGGATGAACGCTGTCAGTCCAGCGGGCTAGCGCGCCAAGTGATCTACGCGTGATGGGCGAAATGCTCAATGAGCGGCATCACCTGGGTGATCTGTACTCCCTGGAAGAGGCCCAAGCCATGGTCCATCGCTTGAGCTTCGAAACGGACACTACAGTCGGGCTTGGGAAATCAGTACCTCGCACCTTCCCGAAGAAGCGATGCTTTATCTGGAGGAGTGGGTCAGTAACTTCGCTCTGCGGCAAACCGGCCTCTTGTTCGAGCTTTTTACGCTGCCAGATTGCTGCGGTATCGGCTGCAAACTGATCGGCACGCCATGGACGGACGAGAACTTGCTGAACATTGAGGGCAATCGTTATTCGAGCTTGAGACAAGAACAACTCGACGCAGGCACACCGGAAGCCTTGGTCAACGTACTGTATTTGTCGGCATTGGCGGATGTGCGACTGTTGATCTTCGACCCCGACGCTGCCGTCTTGGATGGGCTCGCCATTTTCGATGAATAGCAACGTGTTCAGCGTTAACACGATCCACCTTGAATCAACTTTCTCACTGAATCGCTCCTTCACCTCATGTCAGGTTCTGCACTGAATCTGGCATGAGGTTTCTTCCATGGAGCGTTTTTTCACGCCTGTCTGCCTGCTGGCTTTGTTGAGCGCCTGCACCGCGCAAATCCCCAACCCTTTGCCGACCAATCCAGAGATCGACAGTGGCTCCAATCGGGCTCAGCACTCGAGGGGCATAGCCGAAGAAAGCCATCCGGCAGAGCTTCGTTATGGCCGCTACACGCTGGTCAGCACCGAGCCCACCACGGAACAACGCGATCTTCTTGCCCAAATCATTGACGTGAGCATCCCGTCCAGCCTGAACCCTCCGGTGCAGGATGCATTGCAGTACGTATTGCAGCGTTCGGGCTATTCGCTCTGCCCCATTACCGCGTCCGTGAGGGTGCTGTTTACTCGGCCCCTGCCCGCGGCCCATTACCGGCTCGGCCCGATCTCTTTGCGCCGCGCGCTGCAAGTGCTCGCTGGCCCCGCCTGGCAACTCACGACCGACGAAGTCAGCCGTTCGGTCTGCTTCGAACAGCAGAAAACGGAGGCCGGCGTCGCGCTGATCACACCCGTCTCGCCCCATCTGTTGGAGGCACGCCCATGAGAGCCTCGACGTTTCAAACCCTCATCATTGGGCTGCTTTGCTTGGCGGTCGCCGGCCTGAGTGGTGGTTTGTATAACCAGTATCAACACGTGGCCGAACTGCAGAGCACGAACACCCAACACCTACAAACCCTGGACATCCTGCAACATGATTCAAGCGCCCTCAAGGACGCCCAGGAGAAGCTGCAGTACGCGCTGAAAGACCTGAAGCAGATGGTCGATACTGGTGAGCAACAGGCCAATACCCTCGATCCGATGTTGGATCAGTGGGCGCAAGAGATACAGGAACTGCGCGATGGTCTCGCAGCCCGCGCCACCCAGGCAGACCTGACAGCGCTGCGCGCACGCCTTGAACAGGTCGAGCAGCAGTTCCAGGAGCACAAGACCCAGCCATCACCCCCACCGCCGTCGCCTTCCGCGACTAAATCGAAAAAGACCGCTCGCCCCAAACCCACCCCGCTCTCGCCACCGTTTTCAGTATTGAGTGTCGAGTCCCGCGGTGGCGAACGCTTTCTGGCGGTCGCACCTCATGACAGTCGCTCGCTCACGGATGTCCGGCTGCTGCATAGCGGCGAGCAGCTCGGAGCCTGGCACCTGAAAGTGCTGGAGCCGAACTCAGCCATCTTCGCGGTGGCCGCTCAGCCAGACCAGACCGTGCACCTCCCTTGAGAAGCGATCATGAACAGAGCGCTACTGCCCACCGTCGTCTGTCTCGCTTCGCTACTGGCCATGGGCGCTGCGATGGGCAACCCCGTCACGACACAGTCACGGACCCAGGACACGCAGTCTGCTCCGCTGGGGCGCTCTGACTCTGAACAGGCGGCGAGCTGGGGTCTGACGGAGCAGGAGTGGACGCGCTTCGAACAGATCCATGCCGGCCCACGCGGTTTCTGGAGCCCGAACCTCGATCCGTTGACCGCACTCGGTGTCGAGGCCCAGACCGACCAAGAGCGCCAGCGCTATGCCGAATTACAGGTAGCGCTGGAAGCCAAACGCGCCGAGCGCGAGTTGGCTTACCAAAACGCTTACACCGCTGCCTGGGCCAAGCTGTTTCCCGGGCTGCTGCCGATCCAGGGCATGGCATCCCCGTCCCCTGCCAGCTCAGCGGTCATGGCGCGTCAAGCCTTGTTTGTGGAGGACCACTGCCCAGCGTGCACCTCCGAAGCGCAGCGTCTGCAAAGCAGTGACGTGGCGTTCGATATCTACCTGGTGGGCAGCCAAGGCGAGGATGAACGCGTCCGTAGCTGGGCTCGGCAAGCAGACGTTGATCCGGCCAAGGTCCAACGCCGGCAGATCACCCTGAACCATGACCGTGGTCGCTGGTTCAGCCTGGGAGCCCCGGGGCCATTGCCTGCCACATTTCAAGAGATGAATGGACAATGGCAACGCCTCGACTGAGTGGTATTGCGATCCTGCTGATGGTGCTCGCCGTCCAGGCTGACGAACTTCCGCCTCCGGCCTACCAATTGGCGGCGCATGACGCCGACATTCCTTCTACGGTGCTATTCGCGATCGCCCTGCAGGAGAGTGGTATCCACGTCCGTGGTCGACTGCTGCCCTGGCCCTGGACACTGAACATCGCTGGAACACCCTACCGCTTCGCCACTCGCCAGGCCGCCTGTCACGCTTTGCTTCAGGCCCTCGCCCGACATGACGCCAAGCGGGTCGATGCCGGACTCGGCCAAATCAACCTGGGTTACCACGGACAACGTTATTCCACCCCCTGCGAAGCCCTTGATCCCTACCGAAATCTCGCCGTGACCGCCGCGCTGTTGCAGGAGCATCACGCCGCTACCGGTGATTGGGTATCAGCTGCCGGCAGATATCACCGCCCGGCAGGAGGAACGCCGGCCGCGCGTTACCGCGCCGGCTTTTCCCGACAACTCGAACGCCTGCAGGTTTCCTTCAAACAGGGCACACCACCATGAAGCGAATGCCCCTTACCTGCTACTTCATCCTGCTCTTGGCACCTTTCGCCCAGCCGGAACTGACCGTAGCCGAGGATCAGCCTAACGACTTCATCCGCCCCCATTTTCAAGCTGCCAGGCAGTCAATAAGCAACAGAACCCAGCCTGATCGGGCCATGCATGCGGACCTGTCCACGGTTGCCGATGAAGCCTGGATACTGCCCATCCGCAGCTCCCACTTGAGCCCCGGCCAGACCACGTCTCGCGCTCTGAACATGCCGGGCTTGCGGCCATTTTTTCTGGTCGGTGACGATCCCCAGTCGCTGACTTGGCTGCGTCAACGCGCTGCTGAACTGCAGGAAATGGGCGCGGCTGGCCTCGCCGTCGAAGTGGCCGATAATGAAGCCCTGGCCCGGATTCGAGCAGCCGCTCCGGGCATCACCATCCTGCCGGTCAACGGCAACGACATCGCCACCCGCCTGCAGATTGAGCACTATCCCGTCTTGATCACTTCCACCTCACTGGAACAGTGAGTCCAGGTCATGGCCGAGCATGCGATGGAGTCCAAGCTCCGGCCAGCGGTGGAGCTGTACACCGTAGCAATCTGTATCGCTGCCGCGGTGTTGTGCGTGTACTCGCCCTGGGCTGTGGCCCTGTCACCCGAGATCGGGCTGGTGGCGGCGCTGGCCTATGCCCTGTTCGGCCTTATCCGGCTGCGACAAGCTTGGGAGGTGCTGCGTTATCGGCGCAATATCCGTCGGCTGCCCCGCTACGAGCTGACCAGTCGGCAGATTCCGGTCAGCCGCAAGCGTCTGTTCATGGGTCGCGGCTTTCGCTGGACCCGCCTGCACACCCAGCGCTTGGTCGAGGCCCAGGATCCGGCGGTCGCCCACTATGTCGACCAACCGACCAGCTACCGCCTGGCCCGTGGACTCGAACGGCGCCTGGAGCATGCACCGTTTCCACTCTCGATACTGGCCCGTGTCACGGCCTGGGACAGTGCCTTCAATCCGTTGCGGCCTTTGCCCCCGGTAGGTGGCTCGCCACTGTTGCATGGGGTCGAGCCCGATGAAACGGAAGTCAGTCTGCCGCTGGGCGAACGGGTCGGACACACCCTGGTGCTCGGCACTACCCGTGTCGGCAAGACCCGGCTCGCCGAGGTGTACATCACCCAGGACATTCACCGCGTCGAACATGAGGTGGTCATCGTCTTCGATCCGAAGGGCGATGCCGACCTGCTCAAACGGATGTACGTCGAAGCCAAACGCGCTGGTCGGGAAAAGGAGTTTTATGTGTTCCATCTAGGCTGGCCGGAGATCTCCGCCCGCTACAACGCCGTGGGGCGTTTCGGACGTATTTCGGAAGTGGCGTCGCGCATCGCCGGGCAGCTCAGTGGTGAAGGCAACTCCGCAGCCTTTCGCGAGTTCGCCTGGCGTTTCGTCAACATCATTGCCCGCGCTCTGATCGAGCTGGGCCGACGTCCGGACTACCTGCAGATCCAGCGACATGTGGTCAACATCGACGCACTGTTTATCGAATACGCCCAGCAGTTTTTCGCCAAGACCGACCCAAAGGCGTGGGAAGTGATCGTCCAGCTTGAAGGCAAGCTGACCGAGAAGAACATCCCCCGGCATATGATCGGGCGCGAAAAGCGTGTGGTGGCCATCGAGCAGTACCTGGCGCTGAAGCGGGTATTTGATCCGGTAATGGACGGACTGCGTTCGGCGGTGCGATATGACCGTACTTACTTCGACAAAATCGTTGCCTCGCTACTGCCGCTGCTGGAGAAACTCACCACCGGCAAGACCGCCCAGTTACTGGCTCCAAACTACACCGATTTAGATGACCCGCGGCCAATCTTCGACTGGATGCAGATCATCCGAAAACGCGGCATCGTCTACGTCGGTCTGGATGCACTGACCGACTCCGAGGTGGCCGCAGCGGTGGGCAACTCCATGTTCGCCGATTTGGTCTCGGTCGCGGGGCACATCTACAAACACGGCATCGACCATGGCCTGCCCCAATCGGGTAACAAAAGTGACAAGTTGCCGATCAACCTGCACGCCGATGAGTTCAACGAGTTGATGGGTGATGAATTCATCCCACTGATCAATAAGGGCGGCGGTGCCGGGATCCAAGTAACCGCCTACACCCAGACCCTCA
Organism: Pseudomonas sp. Irchel s3h14; assembly: GCF_900187425.1. Classification (GTDB taxonomy): domain Bacteria; phylum Pseudomonadota; class Gammaproteobacteria; order Pseudomonadales; family Pseudomonadaceae; genus Aquipseudomonas. The sequence goes on along the minus strand of NZ_FYDJ01000007.1, from coordinate 102,392 downwards.
GTGATATCGAAGCACGTATCGGCAACCGTGCCAAGGCCGGTCAGGTCATCGGCAACTTTAATACTCTGCAGATGCTCCGCGTGCGCGAAACCGCTACCGCTGAGTTGCTCACCCAGCAGTTGCCGATGGTGAATGTACTGACCAAAACGTTGGTGTCGGGTGCCACCGACACTTCCGATCCTGAGGCCAACACGGACTTCACGTCGTCCTCACAGGACCGTGTCAGCAGCACCAGTGTGGCGCTGATCGAGCCGGCTCATATCGTCAGTTTGCCCAAGGGTCAAATGTTCTCTTTCCAGGCTGGTGGGCAACTCTGGAAAGTCCGGATGCCCTTACCCAAACCCTCCAACGACGACGCCATGCCCAAGGACCTGCAGGAACTCACTCAACGGATGCGGGTGGCCTACAACGAGCAGGCGGGGCAATGGTGGAGCGCAAGCGGTGGCGGCCCAACAATTGACTTCAATTTGGATCAGGTGGGGTAGCCCGCCTCCGCCACAGGTTTCTATTCAGCAGAATCTGCCCACATCAACTCTGCAGTGCGCAATGGAGTGAACAATGGCGACTTCCACACAAAATACGCCGCCACAACCGATCCAGCGTCCTGGAGTGATTGTCTCGACGATCAGTCTGGTACTGCGCATCATCGGTTTACTGATCGCCTCGTTGCTGTTCTCGATCCTGATCGAGTTCGCTGGCCTGCTACTATTCTGGAGTGACCAAGGTTGGCGACACAGCCAGGTCATGCTGACCAATGAGTTAGGCTGGCTCAGCGACCACTTCAAATCTTCACTTATCATCCAACAACCCGGACAGACGATTGTCCAGTGGCTGGATTTTTTCAATCAGTGGTTATTGGTCAAGACAGGTTTTGCGGATTTTGCCCAGCAGGCGCGGGTGTCGAGTCAGGGCAACGACTTCTGGAGTTGGATCAATCAGCTCTACGTAAGCATTGAGGATTTCGTGCTGGCGGCTGTGTATATGAGCTTTACCTTCGTGGTGCGCCTAACCATTCTGGTCCTAGCCATCCCCCTGTTTCTGCTGGCCATGTTCACTGGCTTTGTCGATGGACTGATGCGCCGGGACCTACGTAAATTTGGCGCAGGACGAGAAAGTAGCTTTGTCTACCATCGAGCTAAACGAGCCGTGATACCACTGCTGATCGTGCCCTGGGTCATTTACTTGTCTCTGCCCTTTTCGCTCAATCCCATGGCTGTGTTTTTCCCTAGTGCTGTGATGCTCGGCATCATTACGGCAATCACGGCAACGACATTCAAGAAGTATCTCTGATTCGGAAAAACCAATTTTTTCTTTACATACCCCGATGCCAGGTTAGTTATTCAGCGACCGAAAACTGACCCACCATACGAATGCAAATATAGCTACTAGAGGTCGTCCTCAACTCCCACCAAGGGGTTAGAGCAACAGATGAAATGCAGGCTTCCAAGATTTGTGGGTATACCCAGGGTCTAACCACCAATCAAACTGGCGCAGGACTGGGTCAAGACTTGCACTCTGGATTTATCATTCTCACCGATAAAAAGGGCCGTTACAGGCCCTTGATCATCAAACCGATCTTACTGAGTACGCCACGAGTCAACAACGTCTGCGCCAAACTCGACTTTCCACTCTTTCAGTTGTCGATGATTTCCTCCCTTGGTTTCGATCACCTCACCTGAGTTTGGATTCTTGTAAATCTTCACTTCGCGAGCCTTACGGACTGCCTTTAGGGAGGTATCTTTTGGGGTAGAGGTACGACGGCCAGCTTCTGGATCTAGGATGCCAATGATGTTCTTCAAGCTGAAGCCGTACTCACCAAGCAACGCACGTAGTTTGCTCTCAAATTCCATTTCTTTTTTCAGACCGGAATCACTTTTCATCGACTCGAGCTCTGCGAGCTGTTCGGCCAGTTGTTGCTCAAGCTTACGAAATTCAGCCAAACGAGACATGTGTAACTTCCTTCAGGTTAGGGAAATGAGAAGTGAACGCCCCCATGCTAAGCGATGATTGACTCTTCGTCACCCATACGCGCTTCAGGCAGAAGTGAATCCACTCATTGCCTTATGAGCAACACATTACTAATGGGGAAGGATTGCTAGACTGGACTTTCTTTTTCGTCCAATCGATTGCTAGTGTATGTGTGGGTAAACTTCTTCCGCTCGCCTCCAAAAAAACGATACATCCCATCTCGGGTTTTATACTGAGTAATTCAACCCCTAACTTGATGCTAGCTCCATCTCCACATGGACCAGCATCATGTCGACTAGCGTCTTTCGTTGCTTTTTAATCCTTCCGCTGGCCATCGCTCATGGCAGCGGCTATGCCGCATCGGCTCATGAGCAGGAACAGCTCAGCCTAATCCAGCAGCAGCTTGACAATATCGAACGCCTTGCAAGGCGAGCTGAGGCAGCCAGCACAGCTGAACCCGACGATCGCTATCGCTTCGACTATCCCCGTCTGACTCAGGACCTCCAACGCATTCGCCAGGGCTTACAGGGCTACCTGTCCCCTTCCCGCGCGCAACCCCGTGATCCCGTTGAACTGGTCGGCGAATACCGCCTAGACACTCCGCCCACGAAGCCGTCGCCATGAGCATGACCAACGCCCAGACCGCGGCGTTCCAAAACGCCGCCGGCTTCTCGGCACAGAGCAGTTCGACGCTCTGGCTATCCCTGGTTCTGGTCCTGACTTTGCTCTGGTGTACGTGGGTGATGTGGACGGCTTACCGGGGTTGGGCGGCCGGCAGTGTGCGCTTTGGAGCCTTCGGCGGCAGTGCCGCGCGCGTCTTACTCGCCCTACTCGTCCTGATGTTCTTCACTCTGTCCTAACCCAGGAGATCGCCGCCATGCTCAAGTACTTTACCCCTCTGAAAAACAACCTGCGTGATCGTGCGAGCCAGCGTTTGATCGGTCTGCTGCTGGTGCTCGGTCCAAGCCTGGCTTTTGCCGAACTCCCGACCATGGAAGCGCCTTCGCGCGGTGAAGGTTCCGGGTTGATCGAGACAATCAAAAACTACGCCTACGACGGCGGCATCCTGCTTGGTCTACTGATCGCCCTGCTCGCTTTTCTCGGCGTGGCCTGGCATTCCCTGACCGTCTATGCCGATGTGCAGAACCAGCGCAAGACCTGGAAGGACTTGGGTGCTGTAGTCGGCATCGGAGCCCTGTTGGTAGTGATCATCATCTGGTTTCTGACCAAGGCTGCCGCGATTCTGTGAGGTTGACATGAACGACACTATCGAACGCCTTGTCGACGGCACCTTGGTCTTTCTGCCGGAGCGACTCAATCGTGATCCCGCCGTACTGCGCGGGTTGACCAATGATGAGATGTGGATGGCGCTCGGTGCCGGCGCAATCATTGGACTACTGCTGGGCGTTCCTCTGGCGATCGCCACCGCCTCCATTGCCGTAGCGCCGACCAGCATGATCGCAGGCATGACGGTGGTGCTATTTGCCGGTGGCACACTACTGCGTCGGGCCAAACGGGCCCGCCCCGAGACCTGGCTGTACCGCAAACTCGAATGGATACTCGCCAGCCGTTGGCGCCTGGGTCGCGGGAGTTTGATCCTTCACTCCGGCGCCTGGACGGTTCGCCGTTCGCGTCGACTGCACCCAGCCCTGCCCCGGTGGCAGCCATGAGCCGTTTTCGGAACAAGGTCGATGCCCAACAGGCACATATCTTCAGTCTGCGTCTGGCGGTAATGATCCTCGCCCTGGTCTGTGTCGGACTCTGGTATGGCTGGCGCTCGGCACCGACCGATCTGACCGTGCATGTACCACCGGATCTGCGTTCGGGCAGCACTCGCAAGTGGTGGGATATCCCCTCAGAGAATGTCTATGCCTTTGCCCTCTACATCTTTGGCCAACTCAACCGCTGGCCCTCGGATGGCGAGCAGGATTATCGCCGCGCCATCTATGGCTTGCAGTCCTACCTGACCCCCGCCTGCAAGTCCTTCCTCGACGGCGACTACGAGTACCGCAAGGCCGCCGGCGAACTACGCCAGCGGGTGCGTGGTGTCTACGAAATTCTGGGCCGAGGTTACAGCGAAGATCCGGAGCTCAGGGTCAAGCAACTCGACCGCGACAGCTGGCTGGTCAAGCTCGACCTCAACGCCGATGAGTATTACGCCGCCGAACCGGTGAAGCGGGTGGTGGTGCGTTATCCATTACGCGTGGTGCGTTTTGATCTTGATCCCGAACGCAACAAGTGGGGACTGGCACTCGATTGTTATCAGGGCACTCCGCAAAAAATCTCCCTGCCTGGAGGTGAGCCATGAAGCGGATTTCTACCCTGGGACTCACCGTCGTAATGATGCTATGGGGAGTTGCGGCGCAGGCCGTCGAGCTGATGCACTGGGAACGTCTTCCCCTCGCGGTCCCGCTGGTGATCAATCAGGAGCGGGTGGTCTTTGTCGATGAGAATGTTCGCGTCGGTGTGCCCGCATCCCTGACGGGCAAACTGCGTGTGCAATCAACCGGCGGCACGCTGTACCTGCGCGCATCGGAAGCCATTGCACCGACCCGACTGCAACTGCGATCGGTAGCGACGGGCGAGATCATCCTGCTGGATATCGCGGCCACGCTTGGTGATCAACCGCTGGAGCCCGTGCGTATCCTCAAGAATGCTCAGGCGCAGGTTACTGAAGCTGAATCGAGCACCGTCCCTGTTACAGAACGTACACCGATCCCGGTCGCTTTGACGCGTTATGCTGCGCAAAGCCTGTACGCGCCTCTGCGCACCGTGGAGTCGCTGCCCGGTGTACGCCGCGTCCCGCTCAAGCTACGCACCGAACTGCCAAGCCTGCTGCCGATCGAAAACGTGTCCAGCACGCCCATCGCCGCCTGGCGACTCGGTGACTACTGGGTGACGGCGGTGAAGTTGCGCAATCGTGGTTCAGCGAGGGTGCAACTCGATCCGCGTCAGCTTCAGGCCAAGCTGTTCGCCGCTGCTTTCCAGCATGCTTTCCTCGGGCCTGTCGGCAGCGCTGAAGACACCACGATTGCCTACCTCGTCACCCGCGGTGCCGGCCTCGAACACGCCGTGCTGCTTCCGCCCGTTGCGCGAGGTGCTGGCGATGAAGGCTAACGCATTGCTCAAATGGCTGGTACCGGCTGCGCTGCTGGCCGTGGTGTTGATCATCCTAAAAAGCTGGGTCGCGGGTGGCAGCACGCCCTCTCCAGAGCACCCAGTTGATCAGGGCAATATTCAGTTATCCGCCGAGCAAGCCAAGTCGCTCGGCATTGCTGGCGATACCCCACGCGACACCGTCGCCACCCTGGTCGGGCAGGTGAAGGCCATGCGCAGCGACATGCTCGGTTTGAAGAAACACAATGACTCACTGCAGACGGAAAACAACCGCCTGCGCGAACGGGAGAACAGTGTCGATTCGCGCATCCAGACCGCGCTTGGCAGTGTGACCCAGCAAGTTGATGAAGGCCGTCGACAAGCCAACGAGGCCCGGCTCAAAGCAGAACAAGACAGCCGCCAGGCCCGTGGTCTGCTGACGCAATTGCAGGACCAGTTGTCGGGGCTGACCGGCAAAGGTAAGGACATGCCAATCGGATTGGGGCTTGAGCCCGGCGACGGTGCTCAGTTCGAAGGGCAGCATTCTGCCAATGATGCGATGCAGTGGATTGAACCTTCAGATGCTCGGCCCACCGACGCCCGAGACAAAACCAAGACCTCCTCCACATTGAGTCTGCCTACCGCCTTCAACTCACTGGAAGGCTTAAAAGATAACGCGATTGATCGCAGCCAGAAACAGCTACGTGCAGTCACCAAGGGTGAGCGTGACCTGACGCAATCCGTTGATCGTACCGAAGGCGCGAAGCCGGTCTACACCATTCCTGAAAACGCGACATTGATGGGCTCGGTCACCATGACCGCGCTGATCGGCCGCGTCCCGGTGGACGGCACAGTGAATGATCCCTATCCCTTCAAGGTGCTGGTCGGCCCGGAGAACCTGACTGCCAACGGCATCGACCTGCCGGACGTTGCGGGTGCCGTGATGAGCGGCACGGCGTCCGGTGACTGGACCCTGTCTTGCGTACGCGGACAGGTCGAGTCAATCACCTTTGTGTTTATCGATGGCACCATCCGCACGGTCCCTCAGCCGAAGGCGGTAGCCGGTCGCAATGCCTCCACCACCCAGAGCTCGAACACCGACAAGATCCGTGGTGGACTCGGTTACCTGTCCGATCCGTATGGCATTCCGTGCATTGCCGGCGAGCGCCGCTCGAACGCCCGGCAATACCTCGGCAGCCAGAGCTTGATCACCGCGGCCGGCGCGGGTGTCGCCGCCTTACTCGGGGATGAGCAGAACAACAGCAGCGTGATCAGCTCGGGCGGCAGTACCTTCGGAGTCACCAACAGCAGTGGCAATAGTGCACTGAATTCAATTCTCAGTGGTGGGGTCAGCGACATCCGCGAGTGGGTCAACAAACTCTATGGCGAAGCCTTTGCTGCCGTGTACGTGCCACCGGCCGCCCAAGTCGCACTGCACCTCGACCATGAGATCACCATCGACTACGAGCCCAAGGGCCGGAGCGTTCGCCATGAAAAAGACCCTGTCTCCCTGCCTGATCTGGATTAGTGTGTTCTGCTGGGTCCTGACGGGGTGTTCCACCGACAAGGACACGCTGCTGCCCCATGGCGAGCAAACAATGCTGGACATATGGAACGGCGCCGGTTCGCAAGGCACTCAGCAGCAACTGTTGGAGGCTCGGCAACAGTTACGCCGCCCGCTGGCTCAGGCAGATGTCTCCGCGGCTCTCCAGGAACCGTACACGCGCACAGCGGCGAACGAGATCCATAACCTGTTCCCGCGCCTGCCCAATCCCGATCTGGTGCTGTACGTGTATCCGCATTTGAGTGGTACCGAGCAGGCACCGGTGCCGGGTTACTCGACCGTCTTTCCGTTCTACCAACGGGTGCAGTACGCATTGCCGGGTGAACGTCAGGAAGACTTGTAGTGCGTAGCGGCGACTCGGGCAACCGCACTGCCGCGTGGAGAGCCTGGCGCCACCCATTACGCCCTCGCGCCACCTTGGCCGATGACGCTGCACTCTATGCGCATAACCCCAGCTTCACCGATCACCTGCCGTGGGTCGAATACCTCGACACCGAGCAGTGTTTTCTGCTGGATGACAATCGTTCGGTGGGGGCGGTGTTCGAGTTACTGCCCATCGGCACCGAAGGGCGCGAACCCGATTGGCTGATGGCAGCCCGCGATGCCCTCGAGGATGCTCTGCAGGATAGCTTTGACGAGCTGGATCAAGCACCTTGGGTGGCGCAGTTTTTCTGCCAGGACGACAACGACTTCACCCCCTACCTGACCCGGCTCACCGATTATATCCAGGACAGCGCGCGAGGCACGGTCTTCACCGAGGCGTATTTGGAGCTTAGCCGCCGTCATCTGAAGGCCATCGCCAAGCCCGGTGGTCTGTTTGAGGATAAAGTGGTGACGCGCCTGCCCTGGCGTGGCAATAACCGTCGGGTGCGCCTGGTGGTCTATCGCTGGCTCGAGTCTGGCGATGAGGAGACGGGACTCAGCCCAGTGCAATCCCTGCATCAGGCTTGCGAACGTATTGCGGCTTCGTTGCAGGCATGCGGGGTGCAATCGAGGCGAGTCGATGGCCGAGGTCTGTATGCCTGGCTGCTGCCCTGGTTCAATCCGGCCCCCACGCTCACCGATGAAGCACCCGAGGAGTTCTACCGCCGCGTAGTCTATCCGGAGCCGGGCGATGGCGAGTCGCTGGAACTGCCCTTCGATCACGACTTTGCCGAGCGGCTGTTCTTCAACGAACCGCGCTCGGATGTGCAATGCGGACTCTGGTTTTTCGACGATCAGCCCCACCGGGTGATGATGGTGGACAAACTGCGGCGGGCACCCTTGATTGGCCAACTCACCGGCGAAACCCATAAGGGCGATGCGATGAACGCACTGTTCGACCAGTTACCCGAAGGTACGGTGATGAGTCTGACCTTGGTGGTCAAACCGCAGGATGTACTTGAGGAGCAGTTGAACCGCCTGGCCCGCAAGGCCATCGGTGAAAACCTGGCCTCGACCCAGACCCGTCAGGATGTCGAAGAGGCTCGCGCGATCATCGGCCGCCAGCACAAGCTGTACCGGGGCACCCTGGCGTTTTACGTGCGCGGTCACGATGAGCAGCAATTGCACCAGCGCTCGGTCAGCCTGGCCAACGCGCTGCTGGGTGCGGGGTTGCAACCGGTACGCGAAGGCGATGAAGTCGCCGCCTGCAACAGTTACCTGCGTTGGCTACCGATGGCTTACAACCCGGCCCGCGACACGCGCAACTGGTACACGCGGCTGATGTTCGCCCAGCACCTGGCGAACCTGGTTCCGGTGTGGGGTCGCAGCACCGGCACCGGCCACCCGGGCATCACCCTGTTCAATCGGGGTGGCTCGCCGTTGAGTTTTGATCCGTTATCACGCCGGGACCGAGCCATGAATGGTCATCTGCTGTTGTTCGGCCCTACCGGCGCCGGCAAGTCGGCCACTCTGGTCACCCTACTGATGCAAGTCATGGCGGTGTACCGCCCTCGCCTGTTTATCGTCGAGGCCGGCAACTCATTCGGCTTGCAGGGCGACTACTTCGCGACACAGGGCCTGTCGGTCAACAAGGTCCAATTGAAACCTGGCGCCTCGGTCAGTCTCGCACCGTTCGCCGATGCTTGGCGCCTGGTCGAGCAGCCGGATCAGGTAGCGAGTCTGTCGATCGATGAGCTGGACGATGAGGTGGTAACCAGTCGCGAAGACCAGCGCGATGTTCTCGGCGAACTGGAAATCACCGCCCGCCTGATGATCACCGGCGGCGAGGCCAAGGAAGAGGCGCGCCTGAGTCGAGCCGATCGCAGCTTGATCCGCGAGTGCATTCTCGATGCGGCGCAAACGTGTGTCGCGGCGTGTCGCCAGGTACTGACCCGCAACGTGCGCGACGCCTTGCTGCGCGTCGCCGCCGACCCGCACCTGCCGGAGAAGCGTCGCGAGCGTGCCCAAGAAATGGGTGAGTCCATCGACCTTTTTTGCCAAGGTTTCGAGGGTGAACTGTTCGATCGCGAGGGCACGCCTTGGCCCGAGAGCGATGTGACCATTGTCGACCTGGCCACCTATGCTCGCGAAGGCTACGAAGCCCAGATGTCCATTAGCTACATCAGCCTGATGAACACCGTGAACAACCTTGCCGAGCGCGACCAGTACCTGGGTCGACCGATCATCATGGTCACCGACGAGGGCCATATCATCACCAAGAACCCGCTGCTGGCGCCATTCGTGGTCAAGGGCACGAAGATGTGGCGCAAGCTCGGTGCCTGGTTCTGGCTCGCCACACAGAACCTGGCCGACTTCCCCACGGCCGCGCAGACCATGCTCAACATGATCGAATGGTGGATTTGCTTGAACATGCCACCGGCGGAAATCGAAGAAATCGCTCGCTTCAAGAAACTCACGCCGGCACAGAAAGCCTTGTTGCTCTCCGCCAGCAAGGAGCCGGGCAAATACACCGAGGGGGTCGTGCTGTCGAAAAAACTCGAAACGCTGTTTCGCGCCGTGCCGCCCAGTCTTTATCTCGCCCTGGCCATGACAGAGCCCGAGGAAAAAGCCGAGCGCTGGACACTGATGCAAGAGAATGGCTGCTCAGAGTTGGAAGCGGCTTACCGGGTAGCCGAACGGATCGATAGAGCGCGAGGAATAGAACCTGCATAGGGAAATCTATTCAGGTATCGCGCTCTAGAGCGAGGGATAGGTTATTGCGATGCGCCTCGAACCCGCTGCTGAATCCTCAACAGGAATCCGGCTTCAAAAGCATCTTGACAGTCGCCAACAGGAAACGTCTTGCGGGTTTGCGCCAGTTCCCACCACAGGGGAATCTCGCCGGGCGTATCAAGCCAAGCCTGAGCACATTGCACGCCACGTTCGATCATCGAGGCAAACTCGTTGCCCCAAGGTGTCAGAAGACTTGGGCAACCATCCGCCGCAGGAATTGAAATGTAGTTTTCGTCCATACACACCCTAGATTTCTGATTTATTGTTAGATGTTGGGCCCAGCTTCGAAAAGCTTAACGAAGCCAAATGAACGCTCGATAACAGGCATGAGCATCAAATGGCCTAGATCAGTGCCAATGTAGACTATATCCCGTGGATTGAGAGTCCCTCAAGGCGCAATTTGCGCGCATGACTCAAGACTACGAACAGCTTCGTCTGCAGCTGGCGGAAAACATCCGCTTGATGCGACGCGTAAAAAACCTCACCCAAGAGCAGCTGGCGCTCATGGCCGAGGTGGATCGCACGTACGTCAGTCAAATCGAACGATGCACGGGCAATCCGTCGCTGTTGGTCCTGTGCAAGCTCGCCAATATTTTCGAAATTACCGCAGATCAACTACTTACACAGCCGGACATCCTGCGCAGCTCGCTTCACGTCAAATAATAGTCTCACGTCTCGCAAATCCGATACATCCACCTTCATTTTTTCCACTGACAGTCTTCAGTCCGTAACCGAACCTGCCCAGGCCATACACCGAGAGCCTGGATCATGCCTGTTGCCTGCTCGTCAATCCCGCCCACAAAGCTACGGCCTTTGGCGCTAAGCATCCTGCTGGCGTGCGGTCCAAGCATGGCGCTGGACACCGCCAGCATCACGTCCTCCGTGCTTTCTCCAAACTGTCTCGAATACAGGGTCGTCGGCATTTGTTTCTGGCTCCTCTGCACGCCCTTCGGCTGCAAGGTCAAAACCTCGACCAAGGTTCGTCATTTCATTCCTGAACTGGTGGTCTCGAGCTACGCCACCACCGGCAACAATCCCTGGGGCGCGATGGCCACCCTCTCTTTCCCCATCAGCGGTGCGGACGGTGGCGGCAACCTGATCACACCCAACACCCGCCGCGACAACTTACCCCGCTTCAAGAACGTTGATGGCATCGGCCACCCCGGTGGCTGGATCGCAACGGAACTGGCTTCGCAATCAGGCTACGCCTGCGCCAGCGGCGCTACTGAGTTCATGCCCTACTACCTGAGCACCTTGGATTCATTGGCCTGGCGTCATGGCATTCCGGAAAGTCTCTATCCCGAGTCGCTCATGCCGGGGATCCGTGAAATTGGTCGTCAGGCTTCGGGAAACATGTGGGGCAACGTCTATCCCCGCCAAGGCTTTCTGGTACAGCCCGACGACTTCAAGGCGGCCGCGGTCATGGCGCAACGGGCCGGCGATGTGATTACCCGTAATGGACAGCCGCATGTATATGTACCGCTGACACCCACCCCACGCGACGGCTACTGGCCACCTGGTCCGATCTTTGAAAACGACGCTTCGACCCACAAATGGCAATTGCTTTACCCCCAGGTTCAACCGACTTGCGCCATCTTCCCCAGCGATCCGGTACCGGGCGCAGATGGCGGCTACGCCTGGTCGTTGTGGCGGCCCTATAGCTGTTGCAAACGTGAGGGGCAGACCTTCCTGTTCAGCATCGACTTCGAAGGAGGTGCTTCATGAGCCGGTTTCTCGCGCGCCCCTGGTTGGGCGTGATGAGTCTGTTGCTCTACGGGCTACTCGCTATGGCCACTCATGCCCACGCCGCCGAGGGCGATTACCGCCTGGGCACTCAAGGCGAAGTGCTCGATGACCGAGTGATGTACACCATCGGTGGTGGCTCGGCAGTGGGCTCACCGAGCTCGCTCTACCGACCCAGTGGTCTCGGTGTCGGCGGGTCCTGGCGAGCGAACATGATGTGCGGGAACATGAGCCTCACTAATACCCTGCAAAACCAGCTGAACGGTGTCACCGAAGGTTTCCAGCAGATCATGGGCAGCATCGTGCAGAACGCGACCCAGGCGGTGATGTCGCTGCCAGCATTGATCATTCAGCGCGCCAACCCCGGACTCTATGAGTTGCTGAGTAACGGGGTGATGCAGGGGCGTATCGACTTCGATCGTTCCAAATTGACCTGCCAGGCCATGGCCGAGAAGATGGCGGACAAGGTCGGTCAAGCCGGCTGGGGCGCGCTGGCCAAGAACCAGGAAATGCAGGGCAATCTGGAGCAAACCGGCGGTGATGCTGTGGCCGCGGTGAAAAACACCGAGGCCCGTAACGGCAGCAATGGGGTGTCCTGGGTCGGTGGCCAGAAGGCTGGAGGTAGTGGGCAGCCCCCCATCCGGGTGACTTCCGACGTAGTGCGAGCAGGCTACAACCTGCTGCATAACCGGTCGGTGGATGACAGCGCCTCGATCAGTAGCAGCGACTGCTTAGGCGGGGCTATTTGCCAGACTTGGACCTCGCCCCAAGAGGGTTCCGACTGGGCCGTTCGGGTGTTGGGCGAGAGTGAAGTCGCGACCTGCGACAGCTGCGAAACTCTGCGTGCGACCGCTGGCAGCGGACTGACGCCGCTGATCCAGGAGGCCTATAACGAGCGCCTCAAGACCCTGCAAGGGCTGTTGTCTGGCTCTCTGCCGCCTACCCCTGACAACTTGGCGAAAGCCTCCAGCCCGATGCTGCCGGTGACCCGTGGTGTGGTCGAAGCCCTGCGTGACGACCCCGATCAGGATCTGTTGGCGCGGCGCCTGGCCAGTGAGACGGCCTTGTCCAGTGTGCTCGACAAAGCGTTGCTGCTACTGCGCACCCTGCTGGCGGGCAGTCACGAACCGAACATCGCCTCAGCCGAGCCGGCACAGAGCGCCTTGACGAAAAACATCGACACCCTGGAGCGCGAAATACGCCTGCTGCAGACCGAACTGCAGGTCCGGCAGATGCTGGCCACCAACACCGCCAGCCTGGTGCTCGACCGGCATGCCGGTGGTGCCGACGCATCGCGTACCGTCGAGCAAGGCGACCCCGAGCCTGGTCGACTCAATGATGCTGACGCCAGGCGCAAGTGAGCCATGAAACGCTCACCGCTATTCACTTTGCTTTCGAGTCTGGGGATTGCCGCGGTGATGGTCCTGACCGCCGCACTGGTCGCATGGATCGGCCGCACTGCGCTGGGTAGTTTCGAGGTCTGGCAGCAGGCATTCGAATCCGTACGGCCCTATCTGCGGTGGTGGCGTGCCCTGCTCTACAGCACCCTCTTTGCGCTCTGGTGGGACCTGTTTCGCCACTACCGACATCGACCACAGGAGCGACTGCGCGTGCAGCGCATCGGGACATTAGGGCTCGTGCTCTTTACCTGTGTCGAACTCACCCGACTGTGAGGTCACCACCATGCTCATGAGCACCAACAGCTACCTGGAGTTTTACCTCTCCCTGCTGGCTTGGATCATCAACAACGGCCTCTGGAGCGTCCTGTCCGACACTGGACTGTTCGCCGCCCCCTTTGGCGCAATCGTTTTGCAAGAATGGTTGTCGGCCCGTCAGCAAGGCGCGGATGAAGGCAACAAGGGACTGCTCTCGGTGCCGAGGATCGAGAACCGATTGTGGCTGGCCTACATCGTCGTGTTGTTCGGCTGCGCGCCGGTCTTTCCGTTGAGCCTCTCGTCAATGACGTTCGATGATGCGGCGAGTCAGCGTTGCGGCGTGAGTGTGGCCAAACCGACGGAAACTGCCTGGGGGACGACCTTCAATACTATCGGCGAACGCTCCGCCAACGTACCGATCTGGTGGTTTCTGGTGCATGCTTTAAGCAAAGGTGTGACCGCGGCGGCCACGGCTACCATCCCCTGCGCACCGGATATCCGGCAGATGCGCATGGAGATCGACAGTTCGCGCATCGACAGCCAGGTACTGCTGCAGGAAGTCGCCGACTTCACCCGCGACTGCTATGGCTATTCCCGTTCTCGGCTGTTCACCAACCGCCCGCAGTTGAATAAGGCACAAAGTTTTGATGCGTCCTGGATCGGCTCAAGCTATTTTCTCGATACGCCCGGCTACTACGATACGGATCGTTCACGCACGCCGCGCGTCAACTGGCCCTATGATGAAAACCGCGATGTCTCCTTACCTCGGTTAGAAAATGGCGCGGGCTACCCCACCTGCAAGCAGTGGTGGAGCGACAGCGGTGTCGGCTTGCGCGGGCGGTTGATCCAGCAGGTTGATCCCTCTCTGCTGACTCAGCTGAAAGGTTGGCTGACTGGCCGCTCGAGCAACGAGATCGAGGATGCCACCCTGCGCGAACTGGTCAGTCCGCGCCAGCAATCGATGTCCATGTCGCCCGGACAGGTGTACCAGGACTATGGCTCTAGCGCTCGTGGCGGCTCGATCAATCAGGGGCTCAATAACCTGGCCACCAACACTGGGTTGGCCCTCGGCTCCTTCAGCAACTTCCCGGCGATGAATGCGCTACGCGCCGCTCTGCCAATGGTGCAGGCCTTCCTGATCATGGGCGTCATCATCAGCTTGCCGTTGATCCTGTTGGTCAGTACTTACCAGCTGAAAACCGTCATGACGGTGACGTTCGCGCTGTTCACGCTGCATATGCTGAGTTTCTGGTGGGAACTCGCCCGCTGGGTCGACTCCAGCATGCTCGATACGCTGTACAACCAGGTTTCGGCGTCCAATCAAGTGTTGTTATCGCTGCCCACATCCGGGTTTATGGATGGGACGGTCACGGCGCAGGTAATTGAGTATGTGATGGGGGCGATGTTCATCGTGCTGCCAATGGTCTTTCTAGCCGCAATGAGTTGGGCCGGATATAGCGTAGGTTCCATAGCAGAAGGCATGCTAGGAAAAGGGACACTCAGTGCACAAAATGCGGGGTCGAAAGGTACTGATGCTCTGATCTCCGCAGGTACTTCAATCAGAAAAAGCTAACGACAACCCACTAATGCTCGTCCAGGTCAGGTTGTCCCGGTGCACGATTGAGTTCGTACTCGCCATAAGGATCGCCGAATGCCTGAGCCCCGTAAAAGTCCTTTGAGGCGTTGGGTGGGCGATGGACGATTACCCAATACAAACCCATTAGAGTCATCAACGACAGGAACAGCCAAAAACTTACAAAAAGCAACGCTCCCACCATAATGAACTTGGCGATCAGAAAGCTCCCGCGAACGAGTAAATTACCCGCAGGCATACCTGCCGTCACCGCACGCTCAGCCAGGTGGGACTCAAACGCTTTCAATTTGCGATAACCACGCTTTACCGACATGCCACAGGCGTACGCCCAGCGGTGGGCACGTGAATTCTGAACAGGGCTCTGAGTCGGCATGTTCTCGCCCTCTTCTGAGCGTTTTCATGATTGAGACAGGAGTAACAGCCTACTACTGAAAACTGTCCGTGCTTGACCGTCTATCAGCTTGCCCAGCCAAAAAATCTTCACTGGAAGACAAAAGACGAACATCGGGACACAGCTTCTCTTCGGAGGTTGACCCGTATAAATCGCTCCGCTAAATACAAGGTACGGATCGCTGTTTTCGACAGCACCCTGCCTAGGTAGCCAGAGCCTTCAAGGCTACGTCACTTTGGTGATGGTTCTCCCCAAGTGCGATTAGCGTTCGGTAGCTCGCACGGTCACCGTTTCTAAGGTGATGAACGCCTACTGCTCTTCTGAGCGTCTTTCGAGCTCCGCTCGCCAGGCAAACCTTCTTGTTTTTCTTCAACCCACTGCGGGGAAATTCTTTCCCCCACGGGACAGGTTTCTTCGCGCTTTCAACGGAGGCACACCATGTCCGACTCACTGACACTGGAAGCACTGAACACCCTTCGGTTGCCCATTGTGTTCACGCCTGGTGCTTGGCAACGCGCAGTACTGCTCGAGTGCTCAGGTCATCCTGAGAAGCTGCAAGTCGATCGGCTGAGCCACGTATTGCGCGCAGCCTTCGAGACTCACCTGGCCTCTCCACACGAGCCCTATGTAATGTTCGAGGTAGTACACATTCAACCAACAGATCACTTAGACCACGACCTGTTGCTGCAATTGAGTCTCAGCCTACTCCAAGAACCGGGTCAGCCTGGCGCCTTGCTGATAGCGCTTGCCGAAGAGGCCAACGCTAAACGCAGATAACCGTAGTCGGCTCTCAAATCCACATTCGGACAGCATGCAAGACCTGCATCAACCCACCCATCACCCAATCGGGGAACCCTCCCCGACGGGCAAGGCGTTCCTCCGTTTTCTCTCGAGGAAAATGCCATGCGCGATATCTACCAAGACGTGACTGACAAGATCGTTACCGCTTTGGATCAAGGCGTTGCCCCCTGGATCAAACCCTGGTCCTCAAGTGGCTCCGCTTACATCGGTCATCAACCCTACGCCATCAACGCAATCACGCATCGTCCCTATTCGGGGATCAATTTACCGTTGCTCTGGGCCGAGGCCAGGTTGCAGGGGTTCACTCAAGATCGTTGGCTGACCTTCAACCAAGCCAAAAAAGCCGGTGGGCACATCCGTAAGGGTGAGCAAAGTGCCCTAGCAGTGCTCTACAAGCCGATGGAGCGCGAGGAACAGACGGAGTCAGGCCAACCCGTACTCGATGAAAACGGTCAGCCCAAGGTAGCTCACTTCGGTATTCTCAGGACGCATTTTCTGTTCAACATAGAGCAAACGGAGGGGCTCGAAATGCTCAATGAAACCCTGCTCGAGACGGAACAGAGTGATCCCTTCCAGCCCAACAGCGCTGCGGAAAACCTGCTGTTAAGTTCGGGTGCACACATCGTTCATCGATCTGCAGATGAAGCCTTTTACCATCCGATCAGGGATCTCATCCAACTGCCGACAAAAGCGCAATTTCACGATGAAGGTGGGTACTACGCCACCGCACTGCACGAGCTGACGCACTGGACCGGGCATCGCACTCGGTTGCAGCGCGAAGGCGTGACGTCAGTCTGTCCGTTTGGCTCGCCAGGCTACGCGTTTGAGGAGTTGATCGCCGAAATGGGCGCTGCGTTTTTATGTGCCTACTCCGGTATACAGGGAGAGCTTCGGCACGAGGGCTACATCGACTCCTGGCTCGCTCTGCTCAAGGCAGACAAGCGCGCGATCTTTCGTGCCAGTGGTCACGCCCGAAGCGCCTCGGAGTATGTACTCAACTTGGAGCAGCAACTGAAGCAAGCGGTCATGGATGACTCGCCTTGCATGAACGATGGAGCTTAATCGATACCTCACCGTTGCAAACGCTTCAAAGGGCCTGACACGAGTTGGGCCCTTTTTTACGCTCAGCAGAAAGGCTCCATGCCGCGGGACTCTGACGCAAAGAACAAGAGAGGCGCGCACACCAGCAGCCTGTCATTCCGCATCCAGGTTCTGCGCCAGAAAATCCACCAGCTCGAGTGGTCTCCGGCTGTCGATCACCTTGTAGATCAGATCGCGCTTACTGCGCGGCAACTTCTTGACCACGCTCTTCGCCGAGGCCCTGACGGCTTCGTCTGTCCCATGGATACGTGCCGCAAGGAGCAGCACCAGCGTGGCGTCAGTCAGATTCATGGCAAGCCCCGAGAAAATTCGCACCGCAGTGTACCGACTCTTGTCTTTTTCGTACCAGCCCTCCAACAAAACGATGTCGAGCAGTATCCATATTCCGATTGCGGCACAAAGGGACACGAGCCAAAAGGACGGGTAAGGGTTGGAAGGGAATGGGGACTCAAGGGTAAGAGCCCTACCCGAAAAGGCTAAAAGGCCACTGACCCAGCCACTTCCCGGAGGTCACGATGCTCGGTCTGTTTCGCCACAAAAGGCAGAAGCCCCCTCCACCACCGACCGTGAGCGCCACCGAAGGTTACCTGCCCATCGAGTCGGCCCACAGTTTGTTAGCCGCGGAGCACCGCCGCCAGTTGCTCGATCGCATCTGGCAGTACACCGCCCTCTCCCACGCGCAGTTCATCCAGCTCTATTTAAATCCGATTCATCGCTACGCCGAGCAGGTCCAGCAACTCCCGGCCAGCGAGACGCACCACCATGCTTATCTTGGCGGCATGCTCGACCATGGACTGGAACTGGTCGCTTGCAGTTTGAAACTGCGTCAGTCGTATCTACTTCCCACCGGCGCCGCGCCCGAAGACCAAGCCGCCCAGACCGATGCCTGGTCGGCGGGTATTGCTTATGGTGCCCTGCTGCATGATATAGGCAAGATCGCCGTGGACCTGCTGGTCGAACGCCAGGATGGCCGTCTTTGGCATCCTTGGCAGGGCCCGCTGGATCAGCCCTACCGCTTTCGCTACCTCAAAGGTCGCGACTATCACCTGCACGGCGCCGCCGCAGGCTTGCTCTACACCCAAGTTCTCGACCGTCCAATCTTGGACTGGCTCAGTGGATTTCCGTCACTCTGGGCCAGCCTGCTGTATGTCCTGGCGGGCCAGTACGAGCGCGCCGGCGTGCTGGGCGAATTGGTGATTCAGGCCGACCGCGTCTCCACTGCGCAGAACATCGGCGGCAATCCAAGCAAAGCGCTACAAGCACCGATTCACTCGCTGCAACATCACTTGATCAGCGGACTGCGTCATCTGATTCAACACGAACTAAAACTCAACCAGCCGGGTGCTGCGGGTTGGTTGACTCAAGACGCGCTGTGGCTGGTCAGCAAGACGGTCACGGACAAGCTGCGAGCCTATCTGCTGTCGCAATCGATTGAGGGCATTCCCACGTCCAATATCGCGGTGTTCGATGAGCTGCAGTCGCATGGATTGGTTGAGTCCACGTCGGAAGGCAAAGCTATCTGGACTGCACAAGTGACACATGGAGACTGGCAGCAGACCTTCACCTTTCTGCGCCTTCAACCGACGTTGATCTGGGGGAACGAAAACCGGCCTGAGGCTTTCAGCGGAACGGTGAGCACTGCAGTCGATGACCACCTGACTGACGCTCCGGTATCACCACCAGCGTCCAAGGTAGGCGGAACAGGATCGCATCAAAACCAATCGCTAGAAGATCCTATGGCCAAAGAGGAGGCCGACTACCTCGGAACGTTGCTGGATATGTTCGAAATGGGAGAACCCGTGGTGCGTTATACGCCGTCAGAAAATGCTCTCGAAGTCTCAAGCCCCCCTTCGGACAACCCAGGTCAGGTTTTCCTGAATTGGATCAAGGGAGGCATCCAGAGCCACAAGCTGATAATCAACGACAGCAAGGCTAAAATCCACACAGTGAGCGGTACTGTGTTTCTGGTAACGCCAGGTCTCTTCCAGCGCTACGTTCGGGAGTTTCCAGGCATCGCCAAAGGTATAGATCAAGAGATTGAAGAGTGGCGTTGGGTCCAGAAGCAGTTTGAAAAAATGAAGGTCCACAGGAAGCGAGGCAACGGCCTAAACATCTGGGCATGCCAAGTGCAGGGCGCTAGGAAGAGAACCACCTTAAAGGGGTACTTGATTGAGGACCCGAAGATTTTTTTTGAATTGATACCACCCGACAATCCTTTTCTTAAAATCGCAGAACCTTAATACATGGTATGAGGGCGTCATCCGACGTAAGGCTTGGTGAGTTTGTTGCTATGAACGCCTTCTAGGCCTTGGAAGGAAGCACCCGTGATGATGACTTGTGCTCCCGAATAAGCTTCTTGGCGCAAGAGGTCGATGAAAGGTTGAACGATAAAGTTCTCTTTGTCCTCGACCGACTCTCCCAAAAAGTCTCCGGGGAGGTCGATAATCGTCAAGCCAGGGTAGTGGTACCCAGGCGTGGCACTTAGCGAGAGAAGACCGTAGTGGTACGACATCAGGAAGTACAAAGTGTCCGTCCCGCCCAGGGCAGAGTTCCACCGTCTGGCGCCAACCTTGATGCTGAAGCTTGACCGGGAAAGATTCACGTCTGGTGCGCTGTGACGCCAGACTTTGGGTTTTAGGGCATTAAGTGAGTTCAAGTAAGTAGACATACCTGCCGCGAGCATTTCTTCGCCATGACTAAAATCCGTCGTACGCATCTTTGCATCGACCTGATCCTGTAGCGGCTCAATGGTAGTTTCCATCTCTTGGATCTGCGCGGTCAGTTGCTCACCCAACTCGAGCGCCCCTTTGAGACGCTGGACTTGGCGCTGCCGCTCGTTTAGCTCACCCATGGACATGTCAATTGCGCGTAGATCCTCGTTGACCAGGGCGGAAACCGCTTGCCTTGCAGGCGCAAGCTCCGTCTCTGCAGCCTTGAGTTGCTCATTGAGTGTCTCGTGCCTACGGGCAAGTCTTATTGCCTCGCGTTCCAAAATATCGAGTAAGCTTTCCGCTTCGTGCAACTCACCGGTGAGCCGATCGTTCTCGAACTGCAGGCGTGCAGCGCCCATGCCCTCAACCATCGGGTCGCTCGGCAGATGCTGATGGCACAGATGGCAGCTAATATCGGCGACAGCTTGAGCGGCGACGGGCTGATCACATGCGGGGCAATGCGTGACTTTCAAGTCGGCAAATACTGCGCCTGCATCTTCTGCACGATGCAGCCGAGCCAGCTCATTCTTTAGATCGTCGTGGTAGCGCTGCATTTCCTCAAGGCGCTCATTCGTCGCCTTGGCCTGGATAAACAGCTCCTCCCGTTCGATGATGAGAGTGGCCCTTTTTTCGCTCAATACGTCGATGCGAGCACGCGACTCGGTCGCAACAACTTTATCCCTCCCTTCCGTGAGCGTCCTGTCGCGCTGGACGTGCAGGTCGTCGAGTTTCCCAATGATGCGCTCTTCTGCCAGTCGGACCATTTCTGAATTTACTGTGAGATTGAGGCCTTCAGCTGTCAAAAGATCACCGGCGAGCTCACTAAGCGTGGCGCCATACTGCTCACGACGCGCTTTGAGTCGCTCCGCAGTGAGCTTCATCTCTACCAATTTTCCATACTCGTCGGTATAGATATGCTCGGCGAGCCCGAGAAACTGCAGCATGCAGGCATGCTGCTCCGCGTCGATCTGCTGATCCGCGATCCCACCCCAGAATCGCTGCTGACGATACATGTGGCGCAATAGCATGCGGAAGCTGAGCTCAGGCCACGTTTGGCCCGAGAAGGGATTGCCCTTCGGGAAGTGCAACAACGGAATGCCCAATTTATCGAGCAACACATGCTGAAAATCGCGAGGTGACAGCGGCTCGCCATCAACGAATACTTTGCTTTTGCTACCGGGCTCTTTCCAGCGCCTCTCAACATTCAGCGTGTGTTCGCCTATTACAAGCTCGGCGCTGATTGCATCATATTTCTCGTAGAGCTGTTCATCGAACGTGGACTCAAAGGAAGATGGATCGCCCAACAGATGGTCAAGCATCTGCAGCCACTTTGTTTTGCCCGTGTTGGGCTGGCCAATAAGTAGATTGACGCCTGGCTGGAAAGTTAGCGCTTCCGTGGCGCCGGTAGTGAGCCGTCGAGACAATCGCGCGATCGAAAGGTAGGGGCCGCTCATGCCTCGATCACCTCGCCGAGGCGACGCTGTCCAACTTCTTCATCAAAGACTTTGTAAATCATCTGTTTGAGCGAGGAGCCGCTGCGAGCGCCAAAAGCGCGCTTGACGTCCTTCATACGAACCACAATTGGCTCGAAGGATGGAAGACTGAGCAAACGTTTCACTCGACCTTGCCCGAGTTCGGTCAGGGCGATTTGATATGAGTTCTTCTCTTTAGTCACCGAAATCAATCCCTTTGCTTCCAGATTTGCTAGCACGTGATAGTAGCGCTTGTCCCATGGACCATAGTGATGCCGCACCATGGCTGATTCGACAGCGTGGTCGCTCCTTACTGTTCCGACCGACTGATCGCGTGCGACATTGAAGAAGTCTGGGTATCTAACGAAAAAGTCTAGCTTTGCCATCTTAGTCAAACCGTCAATTCGCCCTGCGGTTCCACATAGCTTCAAGAGCAGCAGCAGTCTTGCCATATGGAATTCAATGACGTCGTCGGCCGCTAGCGGCAAGCTCACTGGACGGCTACCCAAGCGTTCGAGAGACTTCATCGGAGTGGTCTTCCAAATCGGTGCAGGCATCGATCTGTGATGTCGTACAAACATCCCTGTAAGAAGGCCGAACGATCCTGCTCACCGTCAGGCCGTGCTTCGTTCACTTCGTCGAGGCGGTCCAAGCACAGAGAAAGGAATTCCACCCCGTCGATATCCAGGTGTCCGGCAGAATATCGTGCTCGCAAACGCATCATTTCCGACTTAACCCGCTGTTGGAGCGCAGCCGTTTCGTCCGCCTCCATGTAACGAGGGGTTCTCATCAGCGCGGCATAGTCTCGCCTCAACTCAACAGCAAGCGCTATCATCTCGCCACCGGCACCGATTTCATCGAGCTTGTGTGAGAGCTTGCCCCCACCGGGCGCCGAGGCTCCGTCGCGAATTTCTGCCGTACGCCGCTCCCACCAAGTGCAAACTTCAGCGCGCGCGATGATCTTCTTGTCACGATCAGGAATCCATCGCGCCTCTCCAGCCCGTTTTGCCCATTCCCGTAATTCTGTAAGCAACACTTGAGCTTGTTCAGGAAGTAAACAACGACCATCGAGAGCAGATAGTTCGATCAATTTGATCAGATTTGCATTGGCGATGTTGCTTTGGTCATTACGTATGTCCCAGACGCAATTTTCAATCCAAAACTGTGTGTCGTTGCCCTTCGGCGACTTGGCATCAGGGTGGTACTCGCAAATTGCGGCCCGCAGCGCAGCTACTGCATTCCCATCTGACTCTCGTCCGAGCGAGCCGAGCGGATATGTCAAAACGCGAAGTAAAGGCGCCACAGGCCGATGGGTGACCAGCCGGAAGAGAGATGGTAGATCGTGCCGGTCACGAGCTAGCGAAACCTCAAAAATCGAAGTCCCTAAGCCCTTCTTACGAGTACAAAGATTGGCTACGGACCAAAGCTGGTCCAGCTGGTTACCTTTGACCTGAACAAACTCGGCATAAAGAACCCCTTCGATGCATCGAACTACTAGGATGTCATCGTGCGATTCGCAATGAACCTTTACGATAGCTGAAGAGCGCAGCATCTCAATGAGAAAGCCAACAGCAACTTCGTCCTGATAGCTGAAGCCAGCTCTGGCAATTGGCCCCCCCTCTTCTTGTGGAGGGATTTCTTCGATAGATGGCCAGACAATGGGCCCATGCAGGGTATCGTCAATGACGGTCATCAATTCTTTCCAATTTTTTTCCCTTCCCTGGATGCCGCTCGATAAGTTTCGAAAACTTAGCGTTTGGGGGCCGCTTCGGACGTATAGGAGTGTGCCTGTGTGAGGGCCAGACTCGCAAGCGGTTGGCCGCTGAAAAGAAAGGCATGCGGTTCTGGCGAACTGCCCATCCTGTTCTCCGACTCAGCAGAAGACCGATCCGATGCGGGGATCTAATGATGAACCGCCCGAAGAAGGGGGACGCATCGGAGCGCCCTCTGACGTCCAAATCGTGGCTCAAAACTAAAGCGGATCAATTGTTAGAGACAGATTGATTACGAGCATAAATCCCACTTTAATAGCGAGTAACCATCTAACGCCTACAGGATGTACACGATTTTATGAAGCGGGTCGCTTTGGTTATTGGTAACGCTGCCTATCCGGAAAAACCTCTCACGAATCCCTGTCATGACGCTGAGGACATCGCCACCGTCTTGCGTCACTACGGCTTTGATGTCCTCGAATGCCGAGACGGGAGTTACCAAAACATGGAGCAGGCCCTGCGCGATTTTCGCGGCGAGCTTTACCTTGCGGACGTTGGGCTTTTTTTCTTTGCAGGTCACGGGCTACAGATCGACGGCAGGAACTACCTACTCGCGACTGACACCCGCACTGGAGACGAAATCGACGTCAAGCATTCTTCCATGAATCTCGATTACGTCATCGACTCTATGGAGAGAGCTGGCACCAATACCAATCTAATAATCCTGGACGCCTGCCGCAATAACCCTTGGGAGCGACGCTGGGAAAGATCGTTCGGTTCCAGAGGCCTAGCTTCGGTTTATGTGCCACAAGGCACCCTGATCGCATTCGCCACCTCACCTGGCCAAACTGCTGACGATGGGAAGGATCAAAGAAACGGTCGGTACACCAATGCACTCCTACAACACATTGGTGCACCCGACTGCACGATCGAGGCCATGTTCAAGCGGGTGCGTAACACGCTAAGTGTAGCGACCAACGGAAAGCAAATTTCTTGGGAGCACACCTCACTGGCCTCAGAGTTTTTCTTCAATCGCAGTATTGGAGTGCGTATAGACAGCTACAGTCCCTCAGCCTTGAGGGATGCGCTGCTAGAGCTCGATAACTCGCTGGCTTCCCATGAAATCATCCGGAACCTTAAGGTTTATACATGGAGCGTGCAGAATTCTGCACTGACCCAGCTGACGCCCGAGACCTCCCGAAAATTTCGCAAAGACAATCTGTTTGTAATCGGGCGAAATATCTATCAAGCAGCTTGCGGTCAAGCACGTGAGGCGACCCATTTCATAGATAATTTCCCCTCAAAAATGAGGGAGTTAGTTGAGATAAAGAGAAAAGCACTGCTGGACGGCATGCTTTTCGAAGTTTTTTTCGACAGCAATGGCGACCTGCGCAAGTCCGCCAAGGATCGATGCTTCAATCGGCTTTTTGACCTTCAGCGCTTTGAATCGACCACGCCTAGCTTTCAATTCATCGCAGAATGCCTCCTCCCCCACGCGCCTCGCTTCCATGTGCTACCCGGAAAACCGGGTGAAGTGTCTGTTGACGTTGTTCTGGAGGCTCGAGATCAGCCAGATTGCCCATTCGTGGCGCGAATCTGCTTAGCATCGGATAACCTACTTCACCCCGACGAAGACTATGAAGATGAGGAAGAGAGTGGGCCCGAGCGCTTCAGGCTATATTCCATACAGGACTTCGAGGAGCGTATTTCGACCCAGTTGCTGATCCCGGGCCACCTGCTCTCTTTCACCTACACCGGGGCATCACGGAGACCTACGCATTTAAACTCCCCATTACATTGGACTGTGCGCAAACGAGCAAACTGAGCGCTACACTTCGAATTCGAGCACCCGAATGAAGCGCTCCATGAAAATCTTAATGGCCCTAGGCACCTCACTATCGCTCGCCCCTCACGCCCTGGGTTATGTAGTTTTCGTAAACAGATCGTTCAAACGGCTTAGGCCCCTCTCAAACAAGGACGTTTTTGATGTCAATGCTCGACAACGCTGTTTCCTCTATTCGACTGGGTGTGGAAGACTTCAAGTCTATTTCGACTGATGAGGCTCGTGCTCTCTCGGCGATGCGGAACCTTTCTGCAGGACTTCTCCTAATGTTCAAGGTCAAGCTTCAAGAGCTTAGCCCTCTGGATTCCAACGAGTCGCTCCTCAAGCAAAATGTGATCCCTTCCATGGATGCTGCTGGCAATCCTGTCTGGGTTGGCAAGGGCAATAAGACTGCTGACGTGGAGACGATTATCCAACGTTTGGAAGCTTTGGATGTCACTGGGATTGACTGGAAGCTCTTGAGAAAGCTTATCGAGATGCGCAACGACGTGGAGCACTACTATTCCAGGCTTCCAACAGCTGGACTTGTCGAAGCGATGGCTGCGTCGTTCCACCTCATACAGCAATTTGTTCCGACCTATCTCAGCCTGACACCTGTTCAGCTTCTGGGGGAGGATGTATGGAAGTTTCTGACAGCGCAGGAGAGCTTTTACAAGCGTGAACATGAGGTTTGCCAGGCTGCCAACCAAGGAGTTGCCTGGGCTCATCCGTTGCTGATGAGTTCGGCAAAACTATTGCAGTGCCCCTCATGCAAATCAGAACTGATCAAGCCCCGGACCCTGATCGAACCTGCCTCACAGATAAAATTTGTGTGCACGTGCTGCGCAACCGAAGCCACATATGCGGAGGCCGCAGAGGTCATTACGACCATGCACCATTATCGCGATCTCTATTACGCCATGACAAAAGGTGGTGAAGCGCCTGTCGAAACCTGCGCAGGGTGTAATCAATTCACATACCTAACCGATGAGGCCAGTTGCGTGCTTTGCCTGGATAAAAGCCCGGGCCGTGCATGCGCAGAGTGCGGTAGCTCGCTGGAGGATAAGATTGACGAAGATGATGACCTCAGCAGACTATGTGGGCATTGTCGCTATGTGTCCGAAATGGAGTAGTCTCGCGATCGCTGAAGGTAGGGGATGACGCATGGCAAAAGTGTTTGCGCTTGACCAAAACTTCTTCAGGAGTACTGAGCTGGAGTCCGTGATTGCGGCTGAGCCGACCGCCAAATTCGTACTGCTGGACATTGCGCTTCTTGAGATGGCCAAAGGTGAAAAGTGGTGGGAGACGATGCGGGGCTCACTAGCCATCTTAAGCAATAAGCGGGGACGTATCTTGGCTTCGATCTCTATCGCGGAGGCGCTCCGGTACGAAATGGATACGCTGAGATGTGCGCAGCCAAACATGGTTTGCAAGGAGTCAACGAGCTGGTTACGAGCCCTGGTAAGCGAGCTGGCCACTAATGATCCTGACGGGCCTGTAGTCGCACGGTTCAAAGCTCTATTACCTGCTGTGCAGCATGAGCTCAGCCTCGACGAGCTTGATCACGCAAAAAATCTAAATCGCCTAAAAGACACCACTGAAAAGATCAAGACGTTTTTTGGCCAGGCGGGAATGAAGGCGTTAAAACATCCAGGCTGCACAACTGGCGAGAGACTGGCAGCTGTTTACGTCATGGCCTCAGTGCTAGCAAAGGACTTCCTGGTTGAGAAAGGGCATTCCCCTGCTCGTGTCAGAAATTTTCTAAAGGGCAACCCCCTCCTCTTTCGCTACTATCTAGCGCTCGTGCGCCATGGCATGGAATGGGCAAGGATGGGCGGGATTGAAAATCTCATACCCGAAAAAGCTACTAATGACGCCATCGATCAACAATACGTGGTGGCCGGGTCGTTTTTTGACGGCTTGTTGTCACGCGAGGGAAAGGTGAAGACAGCCGATCAAGAGCTACGCCTCATGCTGTCGATCAAAAATCCCGGCGGCATCACGATCCCGTCGATCAAAAGCCAGTAATTATTGATTCATCAGTCCGTTTCATAATCAGCGATCGCGCAAACCTTGAGGGCAAACGGCCTGCCCTCCCCCCCGACTCGGCCTGCCGCGTATTGAAAGCGAGGATCCAGGCTATCGAGGCGCCCGGAGACAGATCGCCATTTCCGCGAAGCGGCTGCCCAGCAAATTCCGGCTATCAAGCCCCAATGGAGAGGCGCAAACCATGGAAGTAGTTCTGCTAGCTCACTTCACCCTCAATCGCATCGGCTCGCAGGGGAAGGTAATTTGAGATGCCTGCAATCAAGAAACTGATGCTCCAAAACTTCAAGAAGTTCGACTCGCTGATGCTCGAGTTTGATGCCGGGGTCAACGTGCTGATCGGTGATAACGAGACAGGCAAAAGCAGCGTGCTGCTCGCATTGGATCTTGCGCTAAGCGCGAGCCGAAGCCGTGTTGAAACCATCGGCTACGAATCACTGCTTGCGCAGGCAGCGGTGCGTGCTTTCAAACGAGGGCCGCGTACTCTCGACCTGCTTCCGACGTTGATCGTGGATGTATTCTTGGAGGAAGGTGACGACCAAGGATTCTACGGCACGCAAAATTTGGCGGGGGCTATGACTGATGGACTCCGGATGGAGATTGCGCCTCTGATCGAGGAGTTCGGCACGACGATCCTGCAGTTGCTTCGCGAGGATCCCGATAATTTCCCTTACGAATACTACGCCGTGAAGTTCTCCACGTTCTCAGCGGCCCCGCATGTCAGCTACCGACGCCCTGTGAAGCACCTGATGCTGGACAGCTCCCGCATCGACAGCGAATACGCAACGCGAGAGTACACGCGCACAGTTTTCAGCTTCAACGCTGAACCGCCGCAGCGCTACAGCCTCGAGAACTGCTATCGTCGTGGCAAAGAGGCGTTCCGTGATAACGAACTTGCCGCACTTAACGCAGAGCTGGGCGCCTATCAATTCGGGGTAAGAACCAGTATCCGCTCCAATCTCGAAACCGACCTGATCATCACCAAAGATGGCATCCCCATCGAGAACCGCGGCAAAGGTGAGCAGTGTTTCATCAAGACTGAGTTCGCGCTGCGACGGCATGAGGCCAAAGGAGAGCTCCACGCCCTTCTCCTTGAGGAGCCCGAGAACCATCTCAGCCATACCAAGATGAAGCTCTTGGTCGAGCAGTTGGCCAACACAGCGGGCAATCAGCTCTTCATAGCCACACACAGCAGCCACATCTGCTCCAGGCTCGACCTTCGCCATGCGCTGCTACTGGGGAGCGACCAGAAGGCTGGTCGTCTAAGAGCGCTTTCCGGCGGCACCGCCACCTTTTTCATGAAGGCTCCTGACAACAACGTTCTGGAGTTTGCGCTCTCCAAGAAGGTCATCTTAGTCGAGGGTGATGCCGAGTTCATCCTCATCGAAGAGATGTACAAGAAGCACTCCGACGGTCGATCGCCGCAAGCAGATCAGGTGCACATCATCTCCATCGGTGGCACGAGCTTCAAACGCTACCTGGAGCTCGGAAAGCTTCTGGGAATCAACGTGGCGGCAATCCGCGACAACGATGGGAACTACCAGCAGCACTGTGTGGAGAATTATGAGGGCTGCCTCTACAACGGCGCCCGAATATTTGCAGATCAGGACAACAGTCGCTCGACGTTCGAGATCGGTCTGTACCAGGACAACCAGGCCGCCTGTGAAGCCCTGTTCGGCGCAGGGCGGAAGAAGCTAACCGTTCAAGAGTACATGCTCAAGAACAAGGCAGACGCAGCCTTCGAGCTGCTCACGAAGAAAGCGGACGAGTTGGTTGCCCCCCAGTACATCAAGGATGCGATCGCATGGATAAAAGAGTGATCTTTGCGGTGGCAGGCTCGGGTAAAACCACGCATCTGATTAGCTGCCTCAGCCTGGAAAAGCGCGCTCTTATCATCACCTATACCGAGAATAACCATAGCCACCTGCGCAACCGGATCATTCAGAAATTTGGCACCATCCCGTCGAACATCTCCCTGATGACCTACTTCTCGTTCCTGCATGGGTTCTGTTATCGCCCCATAATGCAGCTGCAGCTGAACACGAGGGGATTGAATTTCAGGCGGCCGCCACAACGGAACTTTGCACTCGATGACACGAGACGTTATCGCGACACTAGCGGAAGGCTGTACCACAACCGTCTCGCTAAGTTGATCGAGGTGAAGGGGTTTCTGCCGGCAGTTAGAGCCCGCATCGAGCGGTTCTACGATGCCGTTTACGTTGACGAAGTGCAGGATTTCGCCGGGCACGATTTCAACCTGCTACTGGAGGTATCTGCAGCCAACGCCGACATGCTTCTCGTGGGCGACTTTTACCAGCACACCTTCGATACAAGCCGCGACGGAGCGGTCAATGGTCCGCTCCACAACGACATCTCGCGCTATGAGAAGAGATTCAAGGACGCCAAAATCGCGGTCGACAAGGAGACCCTAAGCAAAAGCTGGCGATGTGGGACGACTGTGTGTGAGTTTATTCGTGTTCACCTGCAGATCTACATAGACGCTCATGAAAACAGGATGAGTGAGGTGGTGAACGTCGACACCCAGGAGCTAGCCGATCAGCTTCATCGCGATCAAAACGTGGTCAAACTGTTCTATGAGCAGCATTACAAATACGGGTGCTACTCGCAGAATTGGGGAGCAAGCAAGGGCCAGGATCACTACGAAGACATCTGCGTGATACTAGGCACTAAAGCGTGGAATCAGTATCTCGTGGGCAAGCTTCATGAGTCTGTGGCTCAGACCCGAAACAAGCTTTACGTGGCATTCTCGCGGGCGCGAGGTAAAGTCTATGTGGCGCCAGACAACCTATTTAAGCGATACAAAAGTTAGCATTCGCAGCATATGTGGAGTGGTCATCCTGACCACGTCTGCATGCTGGAGGTGAGCCAATGTTGTTGAGCGAAATGCCTGGATATATATATCCGACGCTGGCGACCTTTCCGTTTCGCTGGTATGAGACGAATCGCTGGTTGATCTACGCCCTCAAGTTACTTCCTTCAGGTGACCTGAAATGGCTGCCTGATTACGTTGAGGCAGAAGGTCACGCTAAGGCGCACAACTACGCAACTCAGGAGGAAGCTCGACAAGTCGCATCTAGTTTCAACGAAGGGATTGCGGAACGTATCGAGATGCTTGGCCTCAGCGAGCCTCAGAAGACATCAGTGACCCTCAAGGCTGAAAAAGAAATCACCGTGCAAGAACGCCTGGCTGATGAAGAACTTCTGATGCTCACTGAGGCACTGCGCAGGCATGCTTCCAGTCCACGCCCTGCGGCGCAAGACCTCATTCTGCCCTCTGAACTCCAGGGGCTGCACGAGGATCTTTTCCGTCAACTCGAGGAAGCCCCCTACCTGCAAATCATCAACTTCCCGCGTTACCGAGTCGCCTTAGCTCGGACGAAGGAATTCGACTGGACGCATCGCATAAGCCCCTCCAAAAAATGTGCGGTGTACTGCGTTCGCGAAAAAATTGCGAGAGGGTTTGGTTTCTCAGGTACTGACCATTGGGGGAAGACAAAAGCCGCGATCCGCGCCTTGCTGCTGCCTCGCGCCAACCAGCTGCTTCAACATGCAAGCATCCAGAAAATTCTGCTTGAGGCCAAGTCCCGCGGTCAGCGGGTAGTGGTCATGAGTGGCTTCGTTTTTTGGTACGAGGAAAATGGTAAACCAGGCTGGGTAGTCAAAACCATCGGCGGCGACTCAGCGAGCGGCAGCGGCCAAACTATTTGGCACGAGGGAACGATCATCTCGAAGAATCATGGCCGTATCGTCGTGCTCCCCTACATCAAGGAGAATGGTGAAAAGGTGCTGGGTCATACGAAGAACTCGAGTCATGACGGTAAAGCCATTCCTCGACATCCGAACGAGTATATCGAGCTGCCATTTGAAATCCTCAGTGGAGATCTGATGATAGGGCTGCTTGGTGAACTACCTTACGAATGAGGTCGTCGAGCCGGCTGCGCTCGCAGTTTGCTCACAATGGCACTAAAACACTTTTTAAGGGCGATTTTCTCGTCCCAGGTTTCGACAACGAAATCAACAATGGTAAATAACCGTAAGCGTCCGGCCAACTCACCTTTCGAACTCCAGCCTTAAGGACGATAGTGTCCGCCTACAGGCGGACACTATCGTCCTCATTTTAGTGTTCGGAAGGCGTGTTTGCCGTTCGCGTATCGCTCGGCAGTGAGCCCTTCATAACATCCGCAAACTGAACCATCATATTCATCTGCATTCGAACATCCTGATTGACACTCAGAATATCGAGTCTGCCATTTGGCAGGCGCCTCAGAGCCATCAATCCATCCACACAATCGCGAGGAAATGAATATCTTCCCTGATCTATTGAGTTGTGCAGAAGATTGAACCGATGCTCAAACTCTGCTCGTGTCTCTGGTGTTTTCATAGCTTCGATCTTTGGTCGCATACGCTCTCCTATTTCGTTGCACTTAGTATGTCCACAAGCTGCCCATTTATTTCTACCCTCCAGCCAATGCTCCAACCCGGAGGCAGTTGAAGCCCATCACGTCTAATGGATAGGCCGCAACCTTCCCTCATGGGTTTTGCTCCTCTTGCAGCTGTAACTCTGCCATCGCGCCAATAAGATCGGGCAAAGTCGGACGTCGAAGTGCCGCTCAAATGCATGAAGCCTAGAAGAGGCATAGCGGGCGTGAATACGCCCAAAAAAGCGGGTTTGAAATTAACGCTAGAGCAAACTTCGCCAGCAGTGTAGTCATCAATGTTCGGAGCTTCGGTTGAACTGAATGTACGTAACGGTGACATAGGCCAAGCCGGTCGTCCCATAGGGTAAAGGAATGCCGTTATTTCCAACAGACACGGAGTGTCCCCTTCCATTACCAGCTCATGAAAATCTAGATACAGATGAGTATCGCTTGCAGGAACAAACCCTGCAGAAACACTGCCGTTCAGGCACGAGAGCCACTGCTCGGATGGAGAGGTGAAGCCGAACCGACGCACCAATCGCAAAGGTACCGGATTGTAGGTTCTAAGTGTGCGCTCTATAGGCTCCAAGTCGTTTTCCGACGCGAACGAATGGAGCGACGTATGCAATGCGTATCGAAGCTTCGCGTTCCATCGATTCAATGCTGCGCGCGGGTTTTCGCCGAATGCTTCGCAAACTAATCCCTCCAGTTGCCAAGCCGTCTCGATATCTAAAGGCGCACAGTCTTGCTCGAGCTTGTTGGTCATGGCGTCTGCGACTTCTCGCGTAGCTAACCCCTGCGTGGCAAGTGCGTCCCACTCATATTTGACCGAATCAGCCCATACGGGAAGCAGATCGCTCGCAAGATGGGTTTGAGTTTCACGTTTCCCCTGAATTGTTGCTCGCAGGGTTAAAAGCGCAGCAGAAGCTGAATCGGCCCCTTTCCCTGCTGCCCGACCGGCAATTCGAAGCAGTACGGCAATACGGCCGACATGCTTACAGTTGGATTCGATGTTAGGCAAATCAAGCAAGGGTTCAATGCGATTCCAAAAATCCAGAGGCTGGAGTTGCGATAGGTTGTCCAACCCGCCACAAAGAATATCCGCTCGGAATCCATTGCTCATGGAAAAAGCCTGGTCGACAAAAACTCGCATGCCATCAGGATAGGAGTCGATGAGCCACGTCACCAGTTCGGCCGCCTTGTCACGGCGCCCCCATTGAGGATGGTCAATCAGCCACAAAACAAGTTCCAAGAATGAATCCGTTGCACTGGCTGAGCTACTTCCCTCAAGGAACTGATAGGAGGGCAATCTCTCGTCTTCGCATGCGAGCATGAGCTTGACATGCTCCAACACGCATTCTGCAATTAGCGTTCTATCCTCCGCAGTAAGGAGCTCTGCTATCCGCCCCATGAGATGATCCGCGATCCTCCATTTTTCGGCGAAGCGCTCAGCCAGAATTAGAGGGCCATACGACCGGGCCAAAGAATCAGCGTCTGAGGAGTTTTGACTCAGTAAGTTTTCGGCTCCACGAGCTATATCAGAAAGGTCTCCCCAGATTGACCAGTCGCCATCTTGGAAAGCTTTTAGAGCGTGGATGGCCTCCTCTTTGGCGTGTTCTTTGTTACGCCTGGTTAGGTGTGCCCGGGCTTTCTTGAGAGCATCGGCGGCATCAGAACTCGCTGACGACTTTCCAAACAGCCCAGGCATCATTGAGAAGTCATCATCTAAGTCCTCGGTAGACTCCTGCGCCAACTCCGCCTCATTTGGCTCGAGCCTGGTACTAGAAAACGGATTACCGTCTAACATATCCTTGACGCTGTTTGAATGATCAGAAGACCCAAGCTCACTCAGAACGCTGGCAAACGCTTGGCGATAGCGAGCGTCTAGATGCTGCTGAAATGCTTCTAGAAACTCCTGACGCTGATCCCGATTGACGTCGGCTTTGACAATGATGCGCATACGTTCCGACATAAGCGCCAGAGCATCATTGTCGTCGCCCTCCTGCTCAATCAATCGAGCGTAAGCTTTTCCCCAGTAGAGCTGATCATTGCTGTCACCGTGCTGAAATATCTCGAGCAGCGCCCAACTGATCTGCCAACTTGCGCTCGACCCCGTTTGGCTCAACATCTGACTTATTGCGCCTTGCTCGTCCAGTGAACCGCCAGGAAACCGCATACCCCGTAAACGTGAAGGTCTATCTATGTCACCCTCACTCGCCTCTTTCAACAGTTCTTCAGCCGTGCCACAAGCCTGGCGCTGAAAGTACCGTACCGCGTTGCCATACTGCCCTCTCCTACACATCTCTCCCAGCAACTCAGCCTTGCTGAAGCGCACGTACCGCTGAAAAGTCATTTCGCCACTGGCATTGTCAAGGTTCGCAGCAACGCTTGGCAGTATGTGTCGGGCAAGCACCTCTTTTGCAGGAAAGCGCATCAACGTACGGGTCATGAGCGCTAGTTGATCCTCCTTATACCAGCCAGGCCCCATGGAAACTGAAAGCACGGCTTGGTAAATGTCATCCGCCAGCTCCGTTGCGTCCAACTGACTGAAGATAGGAATGAGCTGGAGTAACTCCGGCACCAACTCATGGCGATTTTTCAGATTGCGTTTCACATATTCGTTAAAGCGCTCTGCCAATGTGAACGTCAAGTCAGAATCATTGCTGTCTACCGTCGCCTGCGACAGCCGGCTCAGTACCGTCAATAGGGTTTTGCGGAAGCCTTCCGAGTACATGCCGCACTGATCCGAGAAGCGTTCGTCAATCAGTAAGAGAAGCTTGCCGATCTCGTTGGGGTAGCAGTCCAGGCACAGTGTCAAAATCTGATCGTAAATCTTCGGCAACACCGCCTCGGGGATGGCGTAGCAGTCACTCCACTTTACGCGCTGGATCAAGGTCAAACGCCGTAAAGGCTGCAGCACCACCCTCTCGATATCCAACCAGGTTTGTCGAATGACTGCCGTGCTTTCCTCTACGACCGCGCGCCGTGCCTTGCCATCGCACCAGGCCAGTGCTTTGACGACACCCTCTAGACTGTGTTGCCAGTGTGTTTCCTCCCATGCTACGACGGCAGGGCACTTAAGATCAGCCTGAAGAAACGAAGATACACGCCACTGTGAAGTGCCTTCGTCGAGAGCCTCCTCATCGACGTTCACTTTATTCACATTAAATATGTTGACCGGCGGTGGTGCAGACAAGAGACCCTGACCAGCGAGGCTGTTGACCAAAGGCCAAGGGGCACGCAAGAGAATCAGTGTGTCTAGGATTGATGTGGTTAGCTCGAGGGATTTCTTGTCGGCCTTCTCTAAAACCGTGGCCATGTCATCAAACACCTTAGAAATCGTTTGATGATTTATAGGCAGGTTGTTGGTTAAGGCGCAGAGGTGGTAAGAGTTCAGCTGACGGACAAGAATTTCCAACAGTACTGCTGGGGGCTTGTTAGAAAATTGGGGCAATTTTAACAGCGGCAGGTAGTATCCCTGGAGACACATTAAACTCCCCAAAAAATCGCTGAAAATTTCATTCAGTACCTCATCGAGCTGCTTCTCGGGGGCATCTTGAAAAACATGCTTGAGGTATGCAAAAACTGATTTATTGAACGCCAGTATTTCATGTAGTGCCTCAGCCCGGCCAGCATGAGCCATATACGCAAGAATGTGAATGCGTAGATGAACAAGATCAATGAAAGCCGATACTTTTTGCTTAGGCGCCGTCAAAGCCTCTTCGACAATCTGATCAGCCTTATGCAGCAAATCCAGCGCTGCATCCTTTTCTCCGGCTTGGGTCAATTGCAGCGCGAGCCCTAACACGTGCGCAGGCTGCACAATCAAGTGGCCATACCGAGTGGTGTGCTGCAATGCCTCATTTGACTTGCCTAACGCGATCAATGCCTTCGCCGCCAATCTAGCGTGCTGGGCAAAAAGAGTGTTGTAGCGGAAATGAAGGCGTTGCTGTATCAGCAGCATCCGTACTATTTCGACGGCAGTCGCCACCTGCGTCGCCGCAGCAAGCGTCTCTTCAATGTCAGAAAGCAAAGTGTCTGGATCTGCCCCTCTAGTGACACAATGATCGATCCAATCCTGCTGACAAACAGCAATAGCTTGGATTTTTCCAGCATCGCCTGCGCGTAGCGTGTGGTAAACAACATTCAACAGTCCGTAGTCGGTCGCCTGCTGTGCGCAGCAATAATCGGCCAGTCGAAGCTGTGTGTTTTGTTCGAGGTGGGCCGTCTTTTCAATCAGAAAATCCGAGAAAGAGGCGTGGTATACAGCCGTCTGCTCAGGGGACAAGAGCAGGTGGCGAATACGGGTTGTTGTGGGAACAAACGCGCCATGTTCGGATCCTGTAAGGATGTTGGCAAACTGCTCCATTGGGATGCCCCATCGAAGCCTGGCCATGATCCCAAGCAGGTTTACCGCTTCCGCGTCGCTCAGCAGTTGCGCCCACAACACATCGTAGTACGCTCGAATGCTTCCACTGAAGGTAGGCAATTCGTCCAGTTCTTCGTCGGTTGCGCCGCCGTTGACGTAATCAATCAGATAATGGAGGTACAGAGGGTGACCTTGCGCACGATCGCAAATTCGAGCGACCAGGGAAGGACTTGTCCTGCCGAACACCAGCCCCTGTTTGCAGAACTCAGTCGCCACATCCCTTTCAAGGGCAGGCATCTGAATGCTGTCGTCCGATTGCAGGCGTTTTCCCAGAGGCGCTGCGACATGGGCATAGCTCGGGCCGGAGAAGATTATGACTAGCCCTTCCTGAAGTTTCTCTGGAAATAGACCGATGAAATTGGTAAAAGCTTCTGCGCCGACCGCAGCCGCTTCATTCAAACCATCGACAAACAAAACGCCAACCTTCTCGCGAGAAGCGTACCGCTCCGCAAGAATGCTAAACAGGCTACTGGTGTTTGTTACGAGCGCTGAGTAGTGCATTTCGGATAGCCTGGCTGGCTTACCGGTACTTTGAAGCGATACGAGTGTGTTGAGCCAATCATGGAAAATTTCTGGCTGAATGCGCAGCGTTGCATTGGTGCCCCGATCCCCCGAGGCAAAGCTATACGTCCCTGCTAGCTCAAGTCGATTCAGTTCTGGTTGAAACGTTTCACAGAATGTCGTCTTGCCAATACCCGGCGCGCCTTCGAGAAACAAAAAACCGCTCGACTTCCGGTTTACTGCTGCCTCAAACCGCTCGGAGAATTCCGGGCGTTCGGCATTGCCCTCGTTGGCAGTCGCTTTTTCCTCCGGCTGTTCCAGATCTATTTGGTTCTTTATCAGAAACTGCCCCAGCTGTACGACGCTAATGGCCCCCAAAGAGTGATCAACAGCAATACGGAGCATCCCGTAGCAGAGTGGACCACAGATGAGTGCCGCTCCGGAAAGGCCCCGATAATCCGTCAGCGCAGTGTCCTGCTTCACGGACAGATCTAAGTCCATGGACATTTTTGGTTGGTCCAGTATCTGCGAGACGCGCCCTTCGAGGCGGTGGCCAATTTCAAACTTCACCACTGGGTGGCCAAAGGCCCTCCATTCAGCTCCCTCCCGAGGCAGCGTCGTAGACAGCGCAATAGGCGTTTTAGAACACTTACTCGGCAAGAGCAGAATGCACGCATCCAAACCCGCGTCGTAGGCAACAACACTCGCAAAGATCGCCTCTTCGTCACCCTCGCCAAACTCCACAGATATCGGGTTACCGCTGTCGATGGCAGGTGCTACGCAGTGATATGCCGTCAGCACCTTGTCTGCCGAGATCAGCCATCCCGTACCAAGCTCATCGACACATGTGATTTTGCAGGTAGCAAGCTTGACTTGTTGCTCATTCATTGTCGGCTAATTCCATTTCGATCCAATCATTCCCACCCTCAATCACTGTAAAGCCAGCGCCAGAGCTGGACTGATATTCACTGAGGCGAATGGATGCAGGTGTTCGGTAGTTGAGGTAGATCTTGCGATGGAACGGTGCAGGCCGATCTACAATCGCCCTAAGCACGGGAAAGTCGGGGTGACCATGTTGTTTGCCGTTCGATGAGACCAAGTAAATCGGCGCATCGATCAACTCGAGTAGCGCTGGGCTAGTGTTGCAAACGCTCCCATGGTGTGAAATCTTGATAGCGTCGAACAGCATTGAGTGGCCCGCGGCTGCCAGTTTGTGCAGTTGCTCCAAAAGATCCTCTACCCAGCTGTCGGCAAGAAAAAGCATCCGTTTGTTGCCTAACTCGATAATCGTGGCAATCGAACTACCGTTAGGGATGGATGTATCGGGCTCGTAGATGTCATTCAGTCGCTGATTTTGATTCGCGGAAATAAGAACGGGCTTTTTCTTTATCCTTTCTGGCGCATTAGCACAAAGAAATTCAAACGCATCGTCCAACAGCTCCCCTGATCCGACAGGACCCTGATAGCCTTTTTTTCTCAGCTCAGTGATCCACAGACGCTGCAGGCCGTCCATCCTCTCTGCGCTTGGACCAATGACTTGTATGATCGCTGAATGAAGTTCGACGCTCGGCGTGTTAAAGGTACTGATGAGTTGCGTACCATCACCCAAATTCCAATTATAGCCCCCGATGCGAAGCAGGTTGGCTAGGGAGCTTCCTTGCCGTGCGCTGATTTCCTGAGGGCGCGCATCACTGGCCACCGGCTTCGGATACCCCCTTTTGCGGATACTTTCCAGCATCATCCGAGCAAAACCCTCCGGCTCATCTGACGCTTGACACACGAGACTGCGCAAGCTGTTATGCCAGACATGGTCGATCCGAATAATTTGGGGGTTGGCTGCATTGCCATTGGCGCGCAACAGCGTGAGCAAGCCGGAAATGTGGTCAGCATCAATGTGAGTTGCAATGACCAAGCTTAAGCTTTCCCCGCTAAGTGCAATGGATTTCAGGTCATTGCGTATGTGCTGGTCGAAGGTCGAAGCGTAACCACCATCGATCAGGATGTTAACGCCCTCGAAACGGATCAGGAATGCATCACCATTGCCTGCGGGATACATCTTTATCTTCAGCATAATGGGGTCATTCACTGGCTCAGGAAAGTAGTTGTTTATGCTACCTCATCGTCTTTTTAAACGCGGTTCGGTAAGCGAGCGTCAGACGCTAGCAAAACGCCATACTCACGTCCAGGATACTGACCGCTCCTAGCCAAAAGCAGTCTGTCGTGACCGTCCGCTTTGGGTCGAACACAACCGATCGCAGGTGCTGCTCTCGAGCGAGAGCGGATTAGCTCGTCCTTGATGAGCCCTGGACCCTCCTTCCAGATCAAATGTGGAGTTCCACTGCAAGCCACCCCGCACCAGCCTGGTCTTCTGTCAGAAATCGCCATTCGCGACCGCTCGCACATCCGGTGCAAATGGGGGCAAAACTGGGGGCACAATTCGATTTTTTCAGGTTGTAACTACCGCCCTAGAGCCCAGTCAAAATGTTTTTTGGCGACCCTGAGAGTCTTTAGGCGTCGGCTGGCAGGCTGTTCGGCTGATCATTTCTGCCCTTCCACAAACCATGGAGCTCCATTCACTTCCAGTGGATTGCTACATTGGGGGCATATTTGAGGGCATGCTATGGATGGTTTGAAAAGGATGCCCCCAGCCTGAGGTCCAACAGTCCCCTTCTCGAAAATATCATCCGTTACTGTTGTAAAAACGCCATCAAGCGCTACCCCATCACCTCAGTTAATGGCGTTGCGATGCCTGTCCCAACCACCGAGCTTAGTCGTCACCCTCCTCGAGCCCCCTCGAAAAGTCGTCATTATTCTAGTCAGACTTGCTTTCCGGCTACGCCTCGCTGGCAGGATCAAATCTCCAGCATTTCGTGGTGCCTCTCCTTCAATAGCACGCCTGCCTCCGAGACCGTTAACATTTGATAGCACAATGGCAGCTTCATCAAACTTTCGGTAAAATCGACGCACTAGAACGACAAACCCAGCGACCCGTAAATCGCGCCATAGTAAGAGCCAAACATGGACAGTTTAGAAAGCCTTTCATCATCTTACCAATACAACGATGCCCTTGAGAGCTTTGACTATGCAGTAGTTCGCATTGCCGTGCTGATACCGCCCAAGTCGGATCAAACCGAGAGACCACCCCTCCGTTTATTATATGCCTCGGTTTGGCTATTGCCACCGGGACGAGAAATACCCTCTAAACGTCATGAAGCGGCAATCAAACGCTTTAAAAAGGAAAAGGGCGGCATCGCAGTTGATCGAATAGTCATGCGAGCTGAAGACGCTATCAACTGGTACAGAAGCTCATTTGAAACTTTTACTACACCTATTCCTTTTCAGGACTCCCAGGACTCAGATGGTATTCCTCTGGATGTAGCAAGCCTAGACGATTTTCCTAGGTGGCCGCTCTTGGGTGTACCTATGCAAAGTGAAAGTCTGACCGGGTCATCGGAACGTTCTTCTGTCCCGTTCCGAAATATCGGCATCACCCGGTACTCTCGTCGAATCTCCGGAAATCAATCATGGCCAGAGTTCTTGACCCCTAATGGACGGAGAGACAATGCCGACGAGGCCTTTAAGTTCTTGGAAAGACACATGCATGTCGATCTCAGAGAATATCCAGAATACTTAGGCGGCCTCACGCTTGCCGTCCCTGACCTAGACGTTCACTCAGTTAGACAGTTCATCGAACCGAAGAACGAGGGTTCGGAGTCACTTTACTTCCACTTAAAGCCTCATCCAGGCCAAACCTTACAACACCTTAACTTGACTGTGTTTGAGGGGCAGGAGGGTATGCTGACCTCTTTTCAAACGCTCAAAGTGCCTGAGGATGGCCTAATAGAAATCAAAAGGCCAACTGCTATCGATACTGCTGGATTGGTTTTAGCGCATGAGCAACGCGGTGTGTTACTACAGACACCTATGCGATCATTCTTGCGACAAATGCACTTAACGACAGAGGTCGTTGAGCGACGCGTCAGTGTCACCGTGCCGCAAAACGAGGGTAAAAGGAGCCCAGCAGATCAATATCACACCGAGAAAAAGACGTTAGCTTCCGCTCAGACTTACGGAGATCCCCAGAACAACTCCGATGCCTTCAAGCGGTTGACTGAGGCCCGGAATGAGCGAAATCTAAACCACAGTGCCCGCCTATACGATCAAACGTGGTTTGGCACCGGGCAACGCAAGGCGGCGCTAGATCACATCAGAGCCAAAATTAGAAATGCGCGTGTTAGCGTTTTTATCGCCGACCCCTATTTTGGTGCTACTCAGATCGTGCAATATCTGTTTGCACTTGAGCGCGATGATATTAAAGTTAAAATCCTCACATCTGACTACGCATTCAGCAAGCCCAAAACATCAGAAGGGGATGAGAAGTCGGCAACTTTGGCGGGCGATGATCTCAGCGCGTTAGAAACTAATATAGAAAA
Source organism: Pseudomonas sp. Irchel s3h14 (assembly GCF_900187425.1). Lineage (GTDB taxonomy): Bacteria > Pseudomonadota > Gammaproteobacteria > Pseudomonadales > Pseudomonadaceae > Aquipseudomonas. Next base: position 61,758 of record NZ_FYDJ01000007.1, on the reverse strand, counting down.
ATTCCGAACCCTGCACAGCAACCCCCTTGAAATCAAGATTGCGCGAACGATCGAGACATACTTCCACGACCGATTTATCGCTGTAGATGGTCGAGTCTGGATGCTTGGCAGTTCATTAAATTCGATTGGCGTACGACCGACCTTGATTATGCGGATTCCCCATGGCGAAAAAGTTCTAGACTACCTAAGTCATTTGTTTGATAACTCTGCCGCTTTTGAGGGGCTCGCCGAGCGGGACGAATCAGATGCCTAAGCTTTCACCTACTCCCGCAGTGAGTGTCGTCCCGGAAGCTGAGTCTACTCTCAAACCCCAACTCCTGATTCCTTGCGAGCCCCACTATCGCGAAGAAGGAGTGCAGTATTTCCCCGACATTGCCGCAATTAAGGCAAGGCAGAATGTGGAAAGAGTACAAATTTTTGACGAGTTCTCCAATGCTATTCTTGCAGCACAGTCACGGGTATGGATTATTGACAAACGCATCCTTTCCGACGATGGCAAAAAACCTAAACACAACCAAAGACTCGAAAAGGTTTCAAACTGGTTTCGGGATACCGACCAGCTTAAATCAGTACGTATTTTAACAGGCGCACCGCCCGATCAAAACGAGGCGCTAGATGTATTTTCGGACTTATCCAAAGAGGTCACAGATCGTAGAGGCCCACTTTATCCGCCACTCGACGCGCAGATAAAATTTACAATAAATAAGTTCCCCTACATACATGACCGATTCGCGATAATTGATGATGAACTTTGGCACTTCGGGGCTACCGTAGGTGGGTTTCATCGTCACGTGAATGCTGCCAGTAGAGGATGGGATGTCAACGCTCACAGAGCAATCGACTTTTTTGAGATGGCATGGAAAGGCCTAAGCGACTAATCTAGGAATTTTAATCAATGAACAAAGAATGGTTGCTACCTTCTGCATATGTATCAAGCACTGAAAAGGATTACAACAGTGCATTAGTCCTTATCAACAACTACGCGGCAGGCAATGTTGAATACTCTCCACAGCTGATTGCACTGATCGAAAATTATTTTTTCGCTCCTGGAGACGCCAAAACTGCGCTCAAAAATTTTGCCATGCAGTTGAGTGACACGGATGAGGCTTCGGACATCTTGGACGACGCTGAATCCCTTGCCGTTCTATGTGGGGCAATCATTAGCGTTTGGTCATCTAAAGAAACTGAGGGCAGGCTACCAGCGCTTTTAGCACTGATTAGGCATTCTTGGTGGCTTGAGCAGCTCTGGCCTGTCGCTACCGCCACCCTAGCCAGATTGAATGAAAGTTTCAGATCCACGGTCGTCACCCTTGCTGCTCAACATTTTATCAATGCTGAAGTTAAACTCAACTCAGAACACCCCGAAGATCACGCTGATCCATTCACACTCGGTGACATTTGGAGCGGACATATCCGCGAAGCACGATCAAACGAATCGAGCTGGTCTTGGGTACGCCTGCTCGCTGAGTTAGACGCTGAACAACTGCTCGCATCGATGAAATTGATACGAAACCCTGTACTGCTCAACCGGGTGCTAGAGAGTCCAGAGTTTTACCGCAATTATGTTTTATGGGAATGTTTGACTCTCAGAGTGGCACCCAGTTTTGGGGATGACGGCACTTGGAACGGCGAGATATTGCTTCCGAGCTTGATCAGACATGGCAAATCCATGTTACTTCATGTAGCTGACAGACAAGAGCATCCAAAGGACATACTGGAAGCTCATGTCAAATACCTGCTTGCTCGTCTGAGGGACACTCTTGCACTGCGATCAGATTTTATCGGAATATTTAAGCGCTGGGGCACGTGGCTTACTCGTCAGACCCTCAATTTTCCGGCTCATGAGACGCAGCGAAAGACACTCATTGACAGCAATGACCTTCTAATGGCTTTGGCTGACAAGATAGCCCCCTCGTTTTCGCCTGCCACATCAAGCGACCTAGACAACAGTTGGGAGCCTTGGGTCTACCAAAGCATGCTTGCACTTTTGCACTCTGAGAAACCGACCAAATTTTTAGCGCCGGACATAACAAGCTTCCTTGGTGAGTGGGATCTCACACTGGAAGAATGGGATGCGGGTAAGGGTCAGAGCCTCAGAGATCACGCTAGGCATTACCATGCGACCCGACCAGGTGACTATGCCTGCAAAGTACTTGGGTACTCGATCGCTCTAAGTGGCGACTTTGCTAATGATTGGTTGAAAACGTGGGACTGCAGCGTTGCACTGAGAGAGATCCTGGAGTTTAGCCCTACAACCCAAACCTCGAAAAAATGGCGCCCCTCGGACGCATCGAGCCTAATGCGGACATTAGTCGATATCGGTCTCGGCATACTTGACTGCACAACCTATGAGCCCGAGACCTTGGATACAGAAGCCCTGGCCAAATCAGCCAAACTCTTCGCTGCGCTATGGTCTGCTACTACTGAAATGCTCAGCATCGACCTATACGGCGACGAATTCTGGGCCCGGATACAGCAGCACCTGGCAATACGTCGGATACGTTGGACTATTGAGCCTGGTCAACCCGCTGAGGCTGGATACCGCGCCTACTTGGACGAGGCAACACATCCGAAAGCGGCAAACTTATTGAAGTTAGTTTCTACAAACACAGGCGCCATTCTCAAGCTTCTGCCACTACTTGTCCAAAACACCACTAAAGGAAATCTGAGACATTTACTCGCTAAGGCCCAAATCGACATGACAGCACTGGCCTCTAGCGCGCGCAAATATCAGCAGGCGCCGGAAAGAAAATTTAACATTCATCTTCATCACGTCGATTTGATAGAAGAATTGGGATAGTAATTGCTCGTAAGTGGTGTCGAAATATAGAAAAAGCTCGCTTTCAGGAAGCACCGGGCGAAGCGTCCTCACCCGTAGGTGAGGGCCAGCGCAGTTAATGTCTCAGCATTGGCAATGCCCAATGTAACCGTTCGGGCAACACACCTTCCTGACTCCGTCGCTTGAGGCAATGGCGTTCACCAAATTTTAAGTGGACGCCCATGCCACAAGAACGCCGCCCCTATGATGCGTTTGCCGTGACCACGTCTAAGCTGCACCAAGGTCTACTTAACAGCAGGTAACGTCTTCGCCCCCTAATCGCGATAGGAAACAAGAGATTGCATGTCGTCCGTTACCCACTCATTGAAGTGGTGGGTTCTGGGGTCTGACCGAACTATCTGCTTGGATATCGACTCATTACTCATATCCTTTTCCGAACGACCAAGGATTTGCCAGATACGGGTTGCTCCGGGGGTTAGGTGATCGAGATTGGGTAGCGAAGTCATGGGGCGGATTTTGCCAGAGCAGGCAATTCCCGGCGATAGACCGATAGGCTAATGGCAGCCGTTAAAGCAGTGTGATCGAACCTCCAGAACCTGCGCGTTGCCATGGAAGGCCCAGCACTAATGCCTGAAGTTGCTCAGTATCCAGCTCCATCTCAGAACCGTGGCGAATGCCAGGTCAGTGAAACTTGCCTTGGTTTAACCGGCGCGCCTCCAGCCATATCCCGAAGCCGTCATGCACCAGCACTTTCATGCGATTGGCGCGGCGATTGGCGAACAGATAAGCACAGTGCGGCTGCGCCGCACCGAACATCGCAATCACCCTGGCCAATGCCGTCTCGGTACCGGCGTGCATGTCCATCGGCTCGGTGGCGAGCCAGATGGTGTCGTACGATTCATCGCAAAAGGTCTCGTAGAAAGGTTGCCCAAGTAGCAGCATTCTCAGTAGGCCAGTTCACTTTTACGATACCGCGCGGGTGCTGGATTTGGACGCAGATATTCGATGATGTTGGGTGCAAGCTTGCCCCGGTCAGCGGCACGGGTAACGGAGTAAATGCAGGTTGCAGCGCTGTGATTTTCTGCGATTGCAGCCGATTCCGGCATACGGAGATTTTGTCGCCTATCCTGATCAAACTCGCAGGCGCTTCCAAGATCCTCACTCAGATAGGTTTGAGGTTCATCTTGGCTTCAAAAATCAGCAGATCGCTTTCCTCGTTGTTGATCATCATGTTCACTAGGCGAGGGCTCACTTCGATCTCGCCGCCGAGCGTCGCACGCACAGTTTCGGGGTACCGTTCGAGCATCAGATCCGCCAGGCCATGACTGTAGCCATCGCGGATGAGCTTGATCTTGGTGTCATCCGCGGTACCGTATTTGATGAGTTTGTAGAAGCCTGGATCCAGGGCACCTACCCCATTCAGCACCTCGACGAACTTGAAAATCTTGTTGTCGAAGAAATCGTCCTCGTCCTTGAGACGGACGATTGCCAGGTTAATACGCTCGCCGTCATCCTTTTGGGAGATTCTTACCCAGTTCTCGTACTTGCTGTCGCGATATTTGGTATCACCCCATTTACCCACGAATACGTGATCGCTATGGCTAGTCTCGACCAGCTTTTTCCAGTACGCGAGCGTCTGTCGGATCGTCTGCTTGACGCTGAGTTTCTTCAGCTTCCAATCCAGGATCATGGCGTAGAAATTCCGGGCAGGCTCTTGCTTGAGACGCACCAGGTCGCTGTACTCTCGGCTGTCGTCGAAGTGATCGACGAACGATTTGGAGATCGCAAGCATCAGCCTGTCAACGGTATTGATGACGCCGTTCGCCTCGATGCCTCGCCTGATCTTCCGTTCAATAGCCTGCTCCTCTGAGAACACGTCAATTTCACTGACACTGTTCGCGATAAGGAGCTTGCCCACCTGAGTGGTAACGTAACGACACTCTCGATCTTTCACCACGCCAGGATGCAGATTCTCTAGACGAGCCACGGCGTCGTCGTAGAGAACCGACACCTTCCCATCGATGATCTTGGTGGCTTCAAGCAGAACGTTGCTGACAGTGTCCTTGACCACCTTTGAGACGTTGACGGATTTATCGTAGAAAGTCTCAAGCGCTGCATTGTCGCGTGTGTAGCCATTTACGCCCAACAGGTAGATGCTGGACTCCAGCTTTCTCAACGCAGCCTTAGCTCCAGGCGCAAAGACCTCACTGAACCGATTGACGCGTCCGACCAGGTTCTTGAATTGAGATGGCGTCAGCTTTTGCTTCCCTTTGAAAAAATCAAAAACGAAGAGTCGTTCGATCGGCAGGTTCACCCCTTCCAGAAGCGTGGAGTTGCAGACCAGAAACCTCATCTGCTTGGAGCTACTGAAGAGGTTCTCCAAGTAAAGACGGATGGTGTCAGGGATCGAACCATGGTGGTACATAACCCCTTTGCGCAGGCAGCCGATCAGTTTGTAGCGTCGGTCAAAAAGCTCTCCTAGCTCGGCACAGGCCGTCTGGATCAGCGGACAATCTACGGGCGGCAGCACGGCTGCCAGTTCAACCGCAAATGACTCAATGCTTTTCTTCCTGTTGCCGTAAACAATGTTTTTGGACAGTGCTTCGCCTTTGATGAGCTCGAAGCAGTTTGCATACCTCCGATCGAACTCCATCCAGTCATTCAGGAAATGGTCATAGAGCTTGAGCTTCGTCTGGCCCCTCCCTCCCCTAAAATCCCTGATGTAGAAGCGCTCAGACTTGATGTACTCGTCGATCTTGAATCCGCTCGGGATCATGTCCAGGAAGCGCACACGGACGTTGAGTTCATCACATAGGAAGGGAGTCAGGAACTTGAATGATGTTTCCGGATTACGAGCCCCCAGGATGCACAGCATGGCAGCCAGTAACTCACTTCTGCGGTCGCTCTGCAGCAGGTTGTGGGCCTCGTCGACGAAGACCATATCGAAGCTCAGCCCGGCGTTCTCGTTCAAGAGCCTGTTGAGCCGCTCCTGGGTCAGGACAAATGCCCTGTTCTTTCGCTCACCCGAATACATCTCGGGGTGGGTCACCACCTTGCCCAACCCCTCAATGTCCGCGTAGATCAACCGCTTTTTCGTCTGGGCCAGCAGAGCCTTAGAAGGCACAAGGATCAGGATCCGCTGCCCTGGATTTTCCCTCACCGATTGGATGATGAGCTCAGATTTACCGTAACTGGTCGGAGCAACCACGACTGACGACTTACGGTACTCCGACTGAACAAATGCCCGCAGGGCATCCTGTTGCTCAGTCAGCACGATGCCTTGATCACGGAAGGTATCGATGTAGCTGCCCACGATGTTTCGGATGAACGACTCGCTGCGGTGATCATCCTCGGAAAAGTAGCTGCTGATTACTGCTGAGACAGGGTGCAGACCACTGTTGAGTGCTACATCGTACAGAGCCTGGTACTGACCCGAAGCGTTACCGTAAAACAGGATAATGCGGTAGCCGAGACGTCGAATTTCGAGGGTCTTGTGGTTAAGGAGCAGCACGGCGATCGCCAAAAGTTTCACAATCTCTGTGTTACCCAGTTCGTCTCCCTTGAGGAGTTGGAAATACAGATCCTTGAACTTGGTGTTGCCCAGTTTTCTGATAGTCAGCTCTTCCATGCTACTGCTCCGCCTCCTGCCTCAAAAACTCTTCCAGCTTTTCCATGGTGCCTTTGTGGAGGGACAGCACCCACACCGTTTTGAACACAGCTTCAGCTACCAGCTTGGTGGTGAAATTTGACACGGTATTTTCGGCGATAGCCTGGGATACTTCGCTGAACAGGGCAGAGACCAGAAACACATTGTTGTCCGAAGCACTCGCCCCGTCTTCTTCAGCCAAATCACCTTCCATCTCCAAGATCTCAATAACCGAGTCCCGGTAATTAGCTTTGTTGTGGATCGCATTTTTCGCGGCATTGATCGCGTTGAGCCAGTGATTGAGCTCCGGCTCAGCCAAACGCCTCTTGAGGTCATCCCGAGCCAAACGCAATTGCGCACTTGTGGCCGAGCAAGAAGTCTTGTCCGCCCCTCTGCCACCCGACTTGACCTCGGTGATCCAGACGTTGTTGGTTGAGGTCTCGTATAGGAGGAGATCGAAGCCCTTCCGGATACTCTTCTCTTCCATATTGAAGAACGGGGAGACCACATCGAAGTTGGGGAAGAGCTTCAGAATGATGACGTGAGACAGGAGCTCACCCAGCATACCAATCCGGGTTTCCCAAGTTTTCTTGGAATAGCGCTCGTTCCAGAAGTGCTTAATCGTCGCAGGGTATTTGTAGATCGCCCTGTCCTTGCTGGCCTGATCAGCACCATGGCAGATACGGGTGAGGTTTCCCCTCAGCGCGAGCTTAAGCTCATCAGAAAAATTCTCGACACAACACAGGGCATACTGGTCTACCTGCTTGAAGCTCACGCCATCCATAACACTTCCTACAAACACTAAACCGCAGAATCCTCTTGCGGTTGCTGCGCGCGATCAATGATCCCGCCCTGATTAAGGGTAGGCACCAGCTGAGCAGCTGTGCGCGCGAGTGAGATCTAGTCAGAGATGACCGATAGCGGCACTGTGCCAGCGTTACCGCAAGTTAGCGTGATTGACGGGACCGGTAAACAAGTTCGGAGACAATTTTTGGTGCAAGTCGTCGGAGTCTGCGTAACAACTGTATAAATATCCAATCGCTCGTAGGTCAATCAGCGTCGGACTGAAAGATACGCAGCACTGTAGATAGCTCCATTCGACGCCGCTGGTCATTCCCGACTGAGAGATAGGCAATGTGAGCCCCCTTCCCCACTTATGAACTACTGAAAGCCATCTGAATCCATCTGGCTCTGCCGGAAATCGCCACTCGCGAACCTGATGCACTGAGGGCAAAATTGGGGGCACATTTGAATTTTTTCCGCCTTAAAACACCATCCTAGAGCCCAGTCAAAATGTTTTTTGGCGACCCTGAGAGTCTTTAGGTTTCGTCGGGCAGGCAGTTCGGCTAATCATTTCTGCCTTTCCACAAACCATGGAGCTCCATTCACTTCCAGTGGATTGCTACATTGGGGGCACATCTGAGGGCATGCTTTGGATGGTTTGAAAAGGATGCCCCCAGCCTAAGGCCAAGTGGGCTATTGATGAGGATAGCTCCGACCGGACACTCTGCGATTCGATAGACCGGCCTGAAGCTTTCAGCGGAACGGTGAACACTGGAATCGATGAGCGAACAACACCACCTCCGTACAGACTCGTATTCCACCAAAGGAATTAATCGTTAAAAATCAATTAGTTAATTAGCATTGTCGCGCTAGCTCTGTCCGAACAACTCAAAATCGGAGGGGCTGACACTTCCCATGCAAACCGGGAATCGAACTTCAACGGCAACGATGTGTTGAAAAAGTAGCTCCTCTATCTTGCCTGCGGCAAAATATCTGCATTGGCCCGCAGGGAAGCACGCAGCATGATGGGGCAGTTATCGAGTGGGCAGGATCGGCTGTTTTACTCGTTCAACCTCCAAGATCACATTCCCGCCAATCACCTTCTGCGCAGCATTGATCGGTGTCTCGATCTGAGCGACCTGCGCCATTACCTCGCCGATTTCTTTAGCCCGATCGGCGTCCGTCGATTGATCCTGAACTGATGATCCGCATGCTGATCGTGGGCTATTGCTACGGCATTCGCTCAGAGCGGCGGTTGTGCGCAGAGGCCCATTTGAACCTGGCGTATCGCTGGTTCTGCCGGTTAAGCCTTGAAGATGAAGTCCCCAGCCACTCGACCTTTTCCAAAAATAGACATGGCCGTTTTCGGACAGCGATCTCTTTCGCTGGCTGTTCAATGAACTGCTGCGTCGTTGCATGGACGCTGGCTTGGTCGAGCGATCAGGCATTTTTCGACGTGTTCGACAAACTACGCGAGATGCGGTTGATACCCTAGGCCGTGCCAGAACCGATGGGCCATCCCCTTGCGGGTAGATTCAGGAAGAGATCGGGCAGGCGAGAGATCAGCTACTACCTACGCACCAGATCATCAAGGAAGATTCCGATGCCGGATAGCTCTCAAGTGAATGTAGCCACAGCAGACGCCCTCACGCTGCGGCTACACAACCAGCACGCAATACGCGCAGCCAATGAAGAGGTGACAAAGTGGCCGCTTGATAACGGAGCGGAGAATGTAGCCGCTAACGCAATCGGGGCGATGGAGACGCTGGACAAGAATGCTCAAGGCATCACAGATGCCATCATGCGCCTGCGTCATTCTTAGGCATATCCCATACTCTTGACGGATGCATGGATCAGGAGAGAGCCGTTGCAGGAAATTCTTGTCCCTCCAGTTTCTCCATCACCAACCCAATGAATGCAGACACAGCTAACGGCAAATGTTGCCGACTTGGGTAAAGCACATGCAGGCCGTATCCGGTTCTATGGTACTGCGGCAGCACAGACACAAGGCGCCCTGTCTGAAGATCAGACTTTGTCATGGCGGGCGGCAGCAAGGCAATTCCTAGCCCGGCCAACGTCGCCTTGCGCAAAGCTTGGGCGGTGTTTCCATTGAAACGGCTAGTGACCCGCACTTCTTCCGCTGCACCATTTGGCCCATGGAGAGTCCAGGTGGTGACGCCACTAGGATGGCCAAAAGTTACACAATCATGATTGACCAAATCTCCAAGCGAATCAGGTACGCCTTTTTTTCTAAGGTAATTCGGGCTGGCCACCAGACCTTCGTTACCAGCTCCAAGGAGTTGGCGACCGACATATCCTGAGTCTTGCAACGCTCCGCCTCGAAACGCAATGTCGATACGATCAGCGATCAAATCGGCGCGTGCATCACTCAGCACAAAGTCGACGTCTACCCGTGGATGCGCCTCGAGAAAATCGGCTACCCACTCCATAGGAAAGAAGTCGAAAAAATCAGCCATTGCCGCAATGCGCACGGTGCCACTCGGCTCTTGGTTTCCTGTCATCAGCTGCTCACCAGCGTCAATCAGTCCATCCACGGCTCCACAGCATCGCTCGTGAAAAGCCTCGCCAGACTGGGTGAGTGTGAGCTTGCGCGTGGAGCGCTGCAGCAGCCTCGTACCGAGTTGAGCCTCAAGCTGTTGAACCCGCCGGCTTAAGGTGTTTGAGGGCATTCCAAGCTGCCGTGCTGCCTCAGCGAAACTACCGCTGCGCACCACTTTTACAAACAATGCGACGTCATTCAGATCGATCATCTTGCTACCACCCACTCCAAAAATGGATCAGTTCAATCCAATTATGCCATCTAATAAAGCAATCAATAGACGCATATCCTTCAGTCATTGCTGCAGCTGACCTTCAGTTGCCGGAATCTCCTACGGGCTGACCGTCAAGGCTTTTCGGCATCACTGAGTTAATCCCCATCCAGTCCAGGCAGCCGGAACTCCGCTCGACGATATCGTCTGTCGGCAAGGGAGAACAAAGAGAAAACATATGACCGCCACCGTAGTAGTTCGACCACGCGCCATTGTCCATCGTACTGAAGGAACCACACATGGCCCCATAACGAGGCTTATGAGTCCAGGTGATCTAGGAGAGCTGTTAAAACCGTTTATTTTCCTGGACATTTTCAGCCTGAACGCCAGTGGTAGTAAGTCGAGTTTCGGCATGCATCCGCACTCAGGAATCGCAACGGTTACCTTCATGACAAAAGGGGATGTCTCTTATGAGGACACCACTGGGGCGACCGGTTTACTGCTCGCGGGTGGTGTCGAGTGGATGCAGGCCGGCAATGGGGTGTGGCACGACGCTACGCTAGCAAGCGAGTCCGCAATACAGGGATTCCAGCTCTGGGTGGCATTGCCGCCGCCGCTTGAAAACGCTCCCGCGATGAGTACCTACCTTGATCCGTCGCAAGTTCCACAAGTGGGCCCAGCACGGGTACTACTGGGACGTTACGGGGCAGCCCAAAGCCTGATTGAAGTGCCGAGTGAAATGAACTATCTCGCCGTGAGTTTAAAAGGCGGTGAGCACTGGCATTACACCCCTCCATCCGGTCACAACATTGCTTGGCTCGCTGTGAGTTCTGGAAGTCTGGACGCAGGTGGGTTGATCAATGCCGGCGAATTAGCCGTGTTCGAAGAGTCAGAGCACCGCATCAACTTCATCGCGAAAGGCGATTGCTCTTTCGTGATGGGCTCGGCGGTAAAGCATCCGTACGACCTGGTAACGGGTCACTACTCGGTTCACACGAGCAAGGCAGCTCTGGCGCAGGGCGAAACGGAAATACAGCGGATTGGCACACGGTTGCGCCAGCAAGGACGGCTCAACTAGCGCCGCTCAACCCGGCGTGAAAATCATCTCGACGACAACTATCCAACACCCCAAATCATACTGAGGCACGTCATGACAGCGAGCAATCTCAACCTTCTTTTGTCCCCCGCTCAAATCGCCAACCTACCCTTGAAAAATCATATGGTGATGGCGCCTCTGACGCGAAGCCGGGCTGGCCAAGGTGATGTTCCAACTTCCACAGTAGTCGAGTATTACCGTCAACGTGCAAGCGCCGGCCTCATCATTACTGAGGGTTCCCAGGTCTCGGCTCAAGGCAAAGGCTACATGAGAACACCGGGCATCTTCACCAGCGAGCAAATCGCCGGCTGGAAACACGTGACCGACGCCGTGCATGCAGAGGGCGGACGGATATTTCTCCAGCTCTGGCACGTTGGGCGCCTGTCACACTCCCTAGTACAGCTCGATAATCAGCTGCCGGTAGCCCCCTCAGCGATCAAAGCTGATGGCGAGCTCTACACGCCTGAAGGATTGAAGCCTTACGAGTCGCCACGGGCTCTGAGTCTGCATGAAATTCCTGGCGTGATCGCGGATTTTCGCCAAGGTGCTGAAAACGCGAAGCGTGCAGGTTTTGACGGTGTGGAAATACATGGCGCGAACGGTTACTTGATCGATCAGTTCCTGCGCGATGGCACCAACACCCGAACCGATTCATACGGCGGCTCTGCAGAAAATCGCGCTCGGTTTCTTAAGGAGGTTGTGGAGTCGGTCATCGAAGTATTCGGGGCTAGCCGCGTGGGCGTTCGCCTGTCGCCGATTTTTAATTACTTCTCCATGAGCGACAGCGATCCCCAAGCGACTTTCAACTATGCAGCGAAAATGCTCAGTCGCTACGGGCTAGCCTACATTCACGTAGTAGAAGTCGGTGCGGGTTCATTCGACTTCAGAGAACTGAAGCGTCGTTTCGCAGGCACCTACATCGCCAATGGGGGCTATGACGCGGAACGCGCAGAAACGTCCCTCAGAGAAGGAAATGCTGATCTGGTGTCCTTTGGCACTGCGTTCCTGGCCAACCCGGATCTGGTAGAGCGATTCGAACAGGGTGTCGCATTGAATGACGCAGACCCGACCACCTTCTATCAGGGTGAGGAGCGAGGTTATACGGATTACCCGACCATGGCCCAGATCCGATAACGATGTAGTGCTGAGGTAAGCGCAGTCGCCGCCGGCTGCCACTCGCAGAGTAATCGGGCCGTAGATTGCAATGCTGAACCGGGGTAGGAGTCTGCGCCCTCCCCGGTAATTCACCTGCAAACCTGCGGCAAGCCTGTCTTGACAAATAAACTGTGATCACATATCACTTAATGAAGTTTTCTTGTCTACGGAAGCCGTAGCCAAGAAAGAACTCATGAACAAAAATAAGACAGGACGCATTAGCTATGAACGTGATGAAGCGGCTGACACCTTATACCGGATTGAAGGTTTTAATTTCCGGTGGAGCATCAGGCATTGGAGAATCGATCGCGGCTGCATATCTCGAAATTGGGGCAAGAGTCCATGTATGTGATGTAAGTGAGCAGGCGATCACACAATTTCGTGAGCGCTATCCTGAAGCTTTGGCCACATTGGCCGACGTCTCCGACTCTGCTCAAATTAAGCGAGTCTTCGAGATACAACAGGAGTGGGTGGGTGGGCTTGATGTACTTATCAACAATGCAGGCATAGCAGGGCCGACCGGCGGAATCGACAAAATTAGTGATGCCGAATGGGAACAGACAGTAGACATCAATCTCAATGCGCAGTATCGCTTCGCTCATCATGCTGTCCCCCTCCTAACGAAGTCAGAACACGCACACATCATTCATATTTCATCGGTCGCGGGGCGCTTAGGCTATGCCTGGCGGACTCCATACGCCGCGACCAAGTGGGCCATCGTTGGTCTTATGAAGTCATTGGCAGCCGAGTTGGGCGAAAAAGACATTCGAGTCAACGCACTGCTGCCAGGCATCGTCGAGGGCCCGCGCCAGGATCGCGTCATCAGTGATCGCGCCAAACAGTTAGGCATTTCAGAGCCGGAGATGCGCCAACAAACATTGAAGAAAATCTCATTGCGCCGGATGACTCCACCCGAAGACGTGGCAGCAATGGCCTTATTTCTATGCTCTCCTGCTGCTAACAATGTGACAGGACAAGCGATCAGCATCGACGGCAATGTCGAGTATCTTTGATTAGTCAGACCTACACGTCTCGCCACCGACCTTGGTAGCGAGACGATTATTGCGCGTGTGCTAGAGAGCTCGTTTCTCCCGAATTCCGTCACTTTCTATACCGGCACATCCGTGATCACAGTTGTCTCATTTTCCTATGCTGGCTGATCGAACCTGCCTATAATTCTCGCCATGAACCTATCCACACTCGTAACGCCCATGATCCGCCAGACCCTCAGTGCGGACGTTTATGCCCAGCTGCGTGATCTGCTGATAAGCGGACGCGTTATGCCTGGGGAAAAGCTCTCGCTCAGATCTATAGCGGATGCTCTTGGTGTTAGCGTCATGCCAGTGCGAGAGGCTGTTCACAGGTTGGTCGCTGAGCAAGCGCTTGAAATGGCGGCTAATCGATATATTCGCGTTCCTGTACTGACAGTCAGCCAATTCCGGGAAATCACCAGTATCCGGTTGAATCTGGAGGGGCAAGCTGCAGCTCGTGCTGCGGAACTTGTTGATTCGCAGGCGCTGGCTGAGATTGAAAAGATACACGAGGCATTTTGCGCAGAGTTTGCAAAAGGCGCTCCCGATGAGTCACGGCTGATTACGCTGAACAAAGAACTGCATTTCGCAATTTATAATCAGGCGGACATGCCCATCCTGCTCCAGATAGTTGAGTCCCTGTGGCTGAGAATAGGGCCTATCATCAACTATGACCTACGATCTGGCACTGAGCGTGTGGTTCAGCGAGTGCAAGCCAGTCATCACGCAGCGATGGTTGATGCTTTAAAGAAGGGTGACTCCGTTGCCGCCTGTGAATCACTGCAAGATGACATCAAAAGTGCTGCCGAGTTTATCCTGAATACAGGGGCGCTGATCGTTGCCGATGCGCACAAGCCTGTCGAAGTTGATTAACCTCATCAACAAGGTTTAAAAAAGGCGCCCTGATATCAGGACGCCTTTTTTGTTCGCTCATTACATCTGAGCGCCGATCATCCAAGGCACTGTTTCTTCATTGCCGACGCCCAACGCCTCGCTTTTAGATTTTTCTCCAGAAGCCACTCGTATGAGCATGTCGAAAATCTCTTTACCCTTCGATTCAAGGGTGGCATCGCCATCCATGACATCCCCGCAGTTGATGTCCATATCATCCTTCATGCGAGTGTACATTTTGGTATTCGTCGCAAGCTTGATCGAAGGAGCAGGTTTGGCGCCAAAGCACGAGCCGCGTCCGGTGGTGAACGCAACGAGGTTTGCGCCGCTGGCGATTTGGCCAGTGGCTCCCATCGGGTCGTAGCCAGGTGCATCCATAAACACCAAGCCTCGGGCCGTGATTGGCTCGGCGTAACGGTACACCCCCATGAGTGCGGAGGAGCCGCTTTTGGCAACTGCGCCTAAAGACTTTTCAAGAATGGTCGTCAGGCCGCCAGCCTTGTTGCCAGGTGTGGGGTTGTTATCGATGCTGCCTTTTTCGCGGTCTGCGTAGCTTTCCCACCATTTGATAAGGTCGACGATACCTTGGCCAACCTCACGGGTTGCAGCGCGACGAGTCAGCAGGTGTTCAGCGCCGTAGATCTCCGGCGTTTCGCTAAGGATGGCAGTTCCACCTTGCGCTACGAGCATATCGACAGCCACACCGAGGGCGGGGTTGGCCGTGATGCCCGAGTATCCGTCTGAACCGCCGCACTGGAGCGCCACGGTCAGGTGCCGCGCCGAGACCGGCTCGCGCCGGCACTCGTTGGCAACCGGCAGCATCGATTCCACGGCGGCAATGGCGGCATCCGCTGCGTTGCGGGTTCCGCCAACGTCTTGGATGACCACGGGAGCGATAAGCTTGCCGGTCTCAATGCCCTGGGCCATGAACAGCGCACCCATCTGATTGGCTTCACAGCCAAGGCCGATGACAACCACGCCAGCGAAGTTGGCGTGCTTGATGAACCCGCCTAGCGTGCGCCGCAGTTGGTTCACCCCCTCGCCATTGTGCTCTATGCAGCAACCGAAGCTGTGGGTGATCGGCACCACACCGTCCACGTTTGGGTAAGCATCCAGCACACCGTTTCGCGAGAAGTGTTCAACCACCATTTTGGTAACAGTGGAGGAGCAGTTCACAGTGCTCACTACACCAATGTAGTTTCGAGTTGCTACTCGCCCGTCAGCGCGGACGAAACCTTGGAATGTCACAGGAGAGGCTGCAGGCGACGCGACTTTGGCATCCTCGCCGAACGCGTAGTCTCGCTCGAACGTCGCCATCTCCAGATTGTGCGTATGCACGTAATCGCCTGGCTCAATGGGTTTAGTAGCAAAGCCAATGATCTGGCCATAACGTAGAACAGGATCACCTGGGTTTACGTGTGCAAGGGCGATTTTGTGCGCTGCGGGCACATCGGCGAGCACCACGATATTACCGAACTCCGTAACCACGGTTCCTTGAGGTATCGAAGCGCGTGCGATTGCAACATTATCGTCGGGATGTAGTTTAAGTGCTAGGGATGTACTCTTCATTTTGTCCTCGCATTATCAGTAATACACGGCGCAGCCTGGGGCAATACAATGTTGTCCCGCGTTTTTGTAGTAATCGTTTCTTGTGCCTGACGTAGCTTCAGACTCAGGAATGCCGCGAGCGTTAAAAGAGCCGCTACAATAATGAGCCCATTCTTCGTGCTCCCAGTAGTTTGTTCAACGAAGCCCAGAAGTGAAGGGCCGAAGAAACCACCAGTAATACCAAAGGTATTCACTAACGCCAGACCCGCCGCCATACCTGCTCCCGCCAGTCTTGAACTGGCAAAGAGGAATATCACAGGCTGAACAACGAAAAACATCGATGCCGTAAGAGTGAATCCTATTAGAGCTATCAGTGGAGTGGTAAAGGCCGCAAGGGTCAATCCAGCCGACATCAGGAGCAGCCCACCGAACATTATTTTGCGTGAAATTTTCGGAGTAGTTGCATACCTTGGAAGAAACGCTGCCCCGAGTGCTGCTGCGATCCATGGGATTGAGTTTAACAATCCTATTTGTAACGATGATAAGCCTCCGTACGTGCCAATGATGCCCGGCAAGAAGAAAATTACCGAATAGACACTAACTTGGTGGAGGAAATACACCGCGATCGCAAGCCAAATCTGAGGGATTTTAAGAACCCCCTTAAAAGAATGACCTACATTGCCGGAGGCGATTTCTTCATCATGTTCTTTCTTCAGAACTTGCTCTACTTCAGTGACTTGTTCCTTTGATAGCCAACTTGCCGTAGATGGGCCGTCCGGAAGCTTTCGCCAAATCACGACGGAGAATAGAACAGCTGGAATTCCCTCCAAGAAGAACAGCCACTGCCAGCCGTGCCAACCCCAGATTCCATCCATCTCTAACAGCAGCCCGCCAACCGGCCCGCTGATGATATTCGCGAGACAAACCCCGATTAGAAAATAGCCACTGGCTCGTGCCCTTTGCTCACGACCAAACCAATAGGTTAAATAGAGCATTACACCTGGGAACAATCCGGCTTCAGCTGCGCCCAGTAGCGCGCGGGCAATGTAAAACGTAGTCTCATCGGTAATGAAGGCCATACCGGCAGATAACAATCCCCAGGTGATCATGATCCTGGTGATCCAGAGTCGGGCCCCTACCCGGTGCATGATCAAGTTACTGGGTACCTCCATGAGTGCATAGGTAAGGAAGAAGAGCCCTGCACCAAAACCGTATGCGGCAGCGGAAATACCCAAGTCTACTGCCATGTGTGTTTTGGCAAGTGAAATGTTAGTTCTGTCTAGAAAGCTTATAACGTAAGCAAAGATTAACATCGGCATTAGTTTGCGAAACATTAAAGCGTTCAGCGACTGTCCCTTTTGTGTTTTTGTATGGGTCGTAGCTAACATGATTCATGTTCTCCTCACGAGGATAAATTGCTAAGGCGCGAGTGTTGTGACGCGACCATTAGTTATCAAAATATCCTCTAGATAGGCTTTACGGGGATGAATACCCGCGCTTAGAAATTGACGTTATCGCCACCTTTTAGCTTCAGGATTTCCCTCGCGTCAGAAGGTGTCGCCACTTCAAGTGAAAGCCCTTCGAGAATTTTGCGCATGCGCGAAACTTGATCGGCATTGCTTTTTGCCAATTGACCCGGCCCGTCCCAAAGCGAGTCTTCAAGACCCACACGCACGTGTCCTCCAAGCGTGGCTGATTGAGCACCAATGCTCATCTGCTGCTTTCCTGCAGGAAGAACCGACCACTGATAGTCATCTCCGAAGAGACGATCAGCTGTGCGCCGCATATGCAGGACATCCTCAGGGTGACCGCCGATACCGCCCAAAATGCCGAAAACCGATTGGATCAAAAACGGAGGTTTGATGAGGCCACGATCAATGAAATGTGCAGCGGTGTAGAGATGCCCAATGTCATAGCATTCGATTTCAAAACGGGTACCGTTCTCACTGCATGACTCGAGGATGTGGGCTATGTCGGTAAATGTATTTTTGAAAATGCGGTCATGGCTGCCGGCGAGGTATGGTTCCTCCCAAGCGTGTTTGAACTCCTTAAACCGATTGAGCATTGGGTAAAGACCCATGTTCATCGTGCCCATGTTCAGTGAGGCCACTTCCGGTTTGAACTGATGTGCTGGACGAAGTCGATCTTCAAGCGACATTGTCGGTGCGCCACCTGTAGTCAGGTTGATCACCACATCGCTAGCCTCTTTGATAGCCGGCAGAAACTGCTTAAACAGTTCCGGATCCTGAGAGGGACTGCCATCAATTGGATTACGAGCATGTAGGTGAACAATTGAGGCGCCAGCCTCAGCGGCACCAATCGCCGCTTCGGCAATTTGACCTGGTGTTACCGGCAGGTAACGGGACATGGAAGGTGTATGAATTGCGCCGGTGACCGCGCAAGTGATGATGACTTTACGAGCCATGGTGACCTCCTGGTTACTTTTATTTTGGTGTTCAGGATGAAGTGATGCCGTCAGGAATTTGGTGCTTGACGCTTGTGCGCAGAGAGAGCCATAAGGCGGCGGTCACGCCAGGCGGATCGCAACGCAATTCCTTCGAGTTCAAGTTTTTGGCGGCGCTCGTCATGTACTCGGGCGACTGCTGATTCCGACCAATCAAAAGCATTTTCGGAATTGATCGTTTCGCGATTTTGCTGACCATAGCGTTTGGCATAGTCAGATACGCCGGCAGGGGCGTTGAGATCGATGGTTTCGAAGGGGCCCATAAATGACCAGCGAAGGGCGAGTCCATCTTTGAGTACCCGATCAATATCCTCAGAGCTAGCAAAGCCTTCCTCATGCAATTTGAAGCATTCGTTGAGAACTGCTGCTTGGACTCGGTTCAACAAGAAGCCGTGGATCTCTCGGGATAGAACAACAGGGCTCTGCCCTGCTGCGGTGTAGATCTCATGCGCTCGAATCATCACTTCAGATTCTGTCCACGGCGCAGGGCAAAGCTCCACAAGAGGAACTAAGTAAGGTGGGTTGGTAGGGTGTGCAACTACGCAGCGCCCCCGACCTGGTAGATCTTTAGTGAACTCGGAGGCCGGTAACCATGAAGTTGAACTGGCAAGAATCGCGTCCTTGGGCGCCAACGCATCCATTCGACTGAAGATATCGATTTTCGCCTCTACCGTTTCCCGAACATTTTCCTGTACGAGCACTACATCACGTAGCGCATCAGCCAAGTCGGGAACGCAAGTAATGCGTGCCAGTACGGTGAGGGGGGCGTCATTAAGAAGATCGAATTCTGCGAGCTCATTAAGCCTCGCTTCGATGTAGGCATGGCTGTTCTGCATTGTCTGCAGATCCATATCGTGTAAACGCACCGGATGTCCTGCCCGAGCAAAAACAATCGCCCAAGCTCTCCCAATCAGGCCCGCGCCAACGATTGCAATGGGGCCACGCTCTGTCGCAGATGGAGTTGTACTTCGCATGATGTTCTCCAAATTTTGTATTTATGTTTAGGAGTAATCGTTTGAGCGGTTGGTGAACCATGCTGACGCTCGGATGTTCGCTCTGAGACAGATGCTATCCACTGTGATCACAGATCACAAGTAAATAATTCTGATTGTCTGACGATCGGCTATGGAAGGGATTCGAGGGTCGAGATTGCACCTGCAAAGGCCTGAGCCTCAGTGGGTTGGCGCGCTTCAGGTTTTTTGTGCGGGAATAGAAAAGGCTTTTTCGGGATTGAGCCTTCGCGTTAAATAAACGCAGAAAAGCCCGCCTGACGAGCGGGCTCCTCAATCAGATCTTTCAGACTGCGTGGCAGTGACCCGCTTCACGAAGGAAAGCGCGTACCGTGTCACAGAACTCCAATGGGTTCTCAGTCATTGGATAGTGGCCAGTACCTGCGAGCACGGCGATCTTACTGCCGGGAATGCGAGATGCTGTCTCCTCAACCTTCTCTTGGTACACCAACCAATCCGCGTCACCGCGCAGAAGTAAAACAGGCGCTTTGATTTTTCCAACTTGTTGCCGCTGATCAAAGTTCGCATAGCCTGTGAGGTCACCTTTCATCACCTGCGGCGTGGTGCGCGAGATCTGCCACACCACCTCCCTCGCACGATCAGGTGGAGTGCGATTGCCCGTCATCGAACGAGACCAGGCACCGATGATCTCTGGCCCATTCATGAGCAACATATCGAGGAAGAACTCGGAAACCGTCGGGGTAAAATCTGCCCCCTCGGCTGAAATGATCGCGCTGTACGCATCGGGCCGACGTGCCCCCAATTCCAGCACCAGATTGCCACCCATCGAGCATCCCATGATGGCGGGTTTCTCAAGTCCCAAGGCCTCCATAAGGTGCTCATTGAACTCCGCATGGCGAGTGAGGCTGTGGAATGGGCCTGATTCGGGTAGCTCTGATTTGCTGTGCCCGGGGGCGTCAATTGCGATGACGCGGAACTCATCTGAGAGACCGTCCAGTACGTGCCTGTACATCAGAGAATCTTGTGATGCCGCGTGGAAGCAAACGAGTGGACGTCCCTCCCCTGATTCTTCGTAATAAACGCGAATTCCATCAACGGTAATGTACCGTCCTACCGTCTCTTTCCCTGACGGCTTAGGCCCGGGAGAGTAAGAGACTG
Source organism: Pseudomonas sp. Irchel s3h14 (assembly GCF_900187425.1). GTDB lineage: Bacteria > Pseudomonadota > Gammaproteobacteria > Pseudomonadales > Pseudomonadaceae > Aquipseudomonas. The sequence goes on along the minus strand of NZ_FYDJ01000007.1, from coordinate 41,465 downwards.
GTGGGTTATTATTAGCTTTCCCTACACGCTTCATTGCGTCAAACGCGCGGGCCATCACATCAACGTACTGCCATGCGGCGACTACGTTGCCCTCAAGCTCAAGTTTGCCCAACCCTGGGGACAACGCTTCAAACCAGTCGATCTTTCCGTCAAGAACGCGCTGCCACTCATCATCAGCACCAGACACGATGATATCCGCACCCAAGGGGCTTCCTTCCGGGTAAACCGCAACGACCTTACCGGCGAGAACCGCAAGCGTTGAGAAGCCTTTGCTGTGCTTGAATTGAATGCGTCCATCGAAATAGCGAGCAGCGGCAGTCCAATCAGCATCACCGTTTAACTCGTCAGCGAATTGGCTCAACCATTTGGCATCATTAATAAGGGTCATGACTTTCTCCTAGCTTTAGCTATCCCCAAGGGGATTTTCTTGTAATTGCAGGTGCAATAGGTTTGTTATGAACCCATGTTGCAAGAGTGCTTCGAGACCAGCGCCTTGTCGTACTTAAGGAACCAGCCGGTAGTTTCACGTGTGAAGAAAATGGTGATGATGGCCGCCAGCACCATCAGGCCTGAGATAAAGTAGAGCGCGTAGTTGTAACCAGCAGCCTGCTCAAAGCCACCACCTGCGCCGATGAACATCCCGATCACGAATGGCCCAAAGCCACCGGCGTAAATACCGACGTTGACGATTGAGCCTGCCAGGCCAGTCGTGCCTTGCTTCGCAGAATCAAACGCAATGGCATACAGCAACGTGTAGGGCGCGTTCATCGCGAACCCGGCAAACAACTGAATCGCGATAAGCCAAGTCAGGCTGACGGATGAGTATTTGAAGAGGTACATGCCCACCGCAAGCCATGCGAAAACAAGCACGAGGCAAAGTTTTCGGCCTGCACGGTCTGAAACCCATCCCCAAACGATCTGGCCGATACCACCGGTGATCGTGAAGAGCACCGAGTAAGCAGCTGCCTCTGCGAAGTTGTAATGGGCAACAAAGGCCAGATACTGAGGTAGCCAGAAGCTGATGCCGAAGTAGCCAACGATCGCGAACATCGAGATAAGAGCGATAGCGGAGATGTTCGGATTTTTCATTGCCGACTTGAACGCGCCTTTGGGCACCTCAACCACTCCCTGTACCGCTTCCATTGATGGAGGGGTCTCACCCACGGCTTGAGCGTGTTCAACAAAGGACTCGTAACGCTTCTTCGTACTGAACCACCAGTAGACCGAAAAGATGATGATCATCGGTACAGGGAATAGCAGGAATGCCAAGCGCCAATTTTCCGGGCCGTAAGCGTGGAGTAGAGCACTGATCGCCAAGCCACCGATCAATGTGCCCCAAGGGTATCCGGTGTGATGAAGTCCCAGGGCGAAACCACGGCGCTCCTTCGACCACCACTCAGACAAGGAAGTGACTTCGATGGCTTCGCCAGCACCGCCAAATGCGTGTGACATCACTTGCAGCGCAACAAGCACTCCAAGCGAGCCTGTCAAGAAATTGAGGCCGGTCAGAAAGGTGAATAGCGTGTAAGCAATCACGATTGGCAGATGGCGGTATTTTCGCATCCATCCCTGACCGCCTTTATCAGCCCAAATCATGCAAGGCACGGCTATCAAAGATGTAGCGATCGTGATGAACGCGGCAAGCAGTCCAGTCAGCTCAGCGCTTGTCTTGAACTCGCTGGTGATGGAGGGCAATACCATAAAGAACATCTGGCGGGAGTTGGCATCCATGGCATACACGAGCCACAAAAGAGCCATCGCACCCCAGGAGGCTGCACCTGCACCTTTTGGCACACGATTGACCGCAGGTAATGCTTCGATTTTGTCTTGAGCAAATCCCATGGGGATATCTCCGGGTATTTATTTTTATTCTCCGGCTGAGGATCGGTGTTTTGCACACATACGCCTCAACATCCGAGGTGATCCAGCACTTGTCGTACTGCTCACCATGGACAGAGGTTATGGCTCAATTTCAGGGCTGAATATAGCTGGCAAAGCACACCTGCTGTGACCGCCAGGAACAGGTCAGTGGCACAAAATGAGAGAGGTGCCAGCGAAGCATTTGACTAAGTAATTACTGGGGAACAGGTCTCAATTTTTTGAGAGCTCTGTTGGGCACAGAGCAAGAGGGAAAATTATCAGAGTGGTGGAGTATTGGCTCCCTTGTGCAGGAGCCAAAGTTGCACGCTTGCGCGGAGGTAGAGTGAAAGTAAGCGCCGAGCCGTAGTGGCTATCAAACCGCTCCGGGCAGTCCTCTCACGATTTTCCATGGATGAGCAATCCATTTTTCCTGAAAAAACTCGATGAACACCCGGATGCGAGGACTCAAATGCTTACGGTCTGAATAAAGCAGGTAAATAGGCTCCAGGATCTCCGCTTTGTACTCGTCAAGCAGGAGCACCAGCGATCCGTCCTGAATGTCTTTTCCAATGTGGAAATCCGCAAGGCGGACTATACCCGCACCTGATTTGGCCATATCTCTCAGCAGCTCACCCTGGGTAAACGATCCTCGAGGCTTCACAGGGGTCGTCACACCTAGGCCATCTTGGATAAAGGCCCATTTGTTCCAAGGGCTGGCAAAACTGAAATTAAAGCATCGATGATTCATCAGATCTTGTGGCTGCTGCGGTATTCCATACTTTTCCAGGTAGTCAGGTGAAGCACACAGCAACCATTCACATTCGCCTATCTTCTTTGCGATTCTGGAAGAGCTCGGAAGAATCCCGCTATGGATGGCTATGTCCAATCCTTGTTCGAACTGGTCAACGAACTGAGCGCCTAACTGAATCTCGACATCAAGACCGGGATAGGTGTCGAGGAATTCCGGCAACCAAGGCACGATCTGCTGCTTCGCAAAAGAGGTCATCGTGTGGATGCGAAGCGTGCCACTGACCCTTGAAGGAAGCCCTTCTGCCAGAGAGTCAGCTTCACTCATCGCCTCAACCACAGCTTTCGCACTGCGCAGATAAGCCGCCCCCTCCTCCGTCAGAGTGAGGACTCGGGACCCCCTCTGAAAAAGTCGAACCCGAAGCCGATCCTCTAGCCGTGCTATCAATTTACTGATGGCCGACGGAGTCATCTCATGCGCCCTGGCGGCAGCAGAAAAACTTCCGCACTCTGTTGACCAGATGAAGGCTAGCATTTGAGAGTATTGATCCATTTCGGTACGCTCCTTAAGCGACTGAATCTACCTGTTTATCTACACAAAAAAAACGCGCCGTAGCGCGTTCTTTTTTGAACCAGAATCAGCGAATGAACTGCTCGATATAATCGTCCGGCAAGCCCAAATTTTTGTAATGGCTGCGGGCAGCTTCCAGCTTGGTGAAAACGTCTTCATAGCCAACCGCGACACCCTGTGGGTCGACGTAAGTGTAGCCACCCTGAACGTGGAACCAAGTAATCATTTCTTCGACATCTTCAGGGACGAACAGAGTGTGAGTCTCCCCTGGCGGCTCGAATGCAAAGGAGCCTTCATCAGCAACCCAATCGTGTTCGAGGTAGTACCAACGCCCCTTCAACACGATCGCATGTACTGCACCTGAGTGGCGGTGACGAGACAAAACCCCGCTCTGCCGAACTCGGAGCAAGTTGATGTAGTACCCACCGCTAACGCTCAGCAGCAGTGGTTTGAAAGATACTGATTTGGTGACCGGCACCCAGAGATTATCGTCTTCGAGCCAAGTGGTCATAACGCCTGGATGCACCATGTCTGGAGACATGAAAGGCACCTGCGGCAAAGCATAAGGAATGGCAAGTTCATCAGGTTTAACGGGCGTATTCATTATAATTTCTCTCAACGTGTGACTGGCGAGCGAGCCAGGATTTCAATCGCTGAGTGAGAGTAGGTGATGCTCTCGCACAGGAGAATACTCAGAAATTCACACCATCTGTGACCACTCGTCACAGCGCGTAAGACTCATCCCGTTGAAGGCCGCGACTCATCTAAGGCGCCTACTGCGGACGAGTTCAAGCGATTGACCCCGCAGATTTTTCATTGAGTGGATAGCGGCCACCAGTGGATCGCGCCCCATCAGAGGGGACACATTTTCCCCAATACCTTCACTACCATGCAGACCTGTTCATCTGAAAGCCGCTTACACAGTAGTAATCGGCTTGAAATAATGAGGTTTAGCAATGACTTCTCTCAGCCCTTCCCTTGAGCTCAGTCCCGAGCTTGCAGCTCATCCGGCCTATTCGCGAGTGTTTCAGCCCGAAGGCCTCACCTTCGGATACATCATGCCCTTGGAGGGCTATCCGAATTCACCGTTTCCCACGCTGCAGGATCATCAACGCCTTGCTCGCATCGCGGACGAGGCTGGATTCGCAAGTCTGTGGATGAGAGATGTGCCCTTCTATGACCCGAGCTTTGGTGATACTGGTCAAATGATCGACCCGTTTGTATATCTGGGATACCTGGCTGCTGTTACCAAAAACATTGCCTTGGGCACAACGGGCATCGTTCTTCCGTTACGTGAACCACTGATCGTCGCTAAGCAGTCCGTTTCGGTCGACCAGCTAACCGGCGGTCGTTTCTTGCTAGGGCTATCCAGCGGAGATCGCCCAATTGAATATCCAGCATTCGGGATTGATTTCGAAGCGAGAGAAGAACGATACCGGGAAGGCTTTGAGCTGATTAAGACAGTCACTGAAAACAGCTTCCCAAGCGTCTCAACCAAACTTTTCGGCCAGCTGGAAGGCTTGCTAGACATGGTACCCAAGCCAGTTGGCCCTCGACTCCCCATGATTGTCGTGGGCCGGGCCCGTCAGACGCTTGAGTGGATAGCCAATAATGCCGATGCCTGGATTTGGCATCTGAGCGACTTCAATCGTTTGCCCGGCCTCATCCGCGAGTTCCGTTCTGCCAGCCAGACCGGCAATGCAAAACCATACGGCTACGCGACATTTTTCGATCTGGCGAAGGATCCGAACACACCGCTGGAACGCGGCTACAACGGAATAAGGATCGGGCGTAATGCTCTCGTGGAGCTCTGGAAACGGCAACAGGATGAGGGCGTTTCACACGTGGCACTGAATATCAAACCTCTGCAGCGACCAGCAGCAGATGTCCTGGAGGAGATGGCTGAGTATGTCCTGCCACACTTTCCCATAGGCCAACCTGCCTCGCAGGTGACCCAGTGACCGGCTCAAGTGATCGCACCGCCATCAAGGGCGTTATAGCCACCTTTCTGAAAGCCTGGGAGAGCGGTAATTGGGACTCTGCTGGGGATATGTTCACTGAGAATTGCCAGTTGGTGACAAGCCACATGTCCGCTCATGAGGGTGGACGCAAGATTGTCAGAGCTTTCCAGCAAGACCGTGCCAAGGCTGATGGCTTTTCAGTGAAGGCAACCAATCACTATGTGGGTGGTGGAGAAACCGACGCCACTTTCAGTCTCTACGCCTATGGCCATATCAGCAAAGCCACAAAGTCGGCCACGCTCGGATTTGGTATGACTGTCACAGGCTCTCTGAAAAAGACAGCAGGCACCTGGCGCCTCGACAGCGTGCTGATTGCCTTAAATTGGGTAACCGGGGACTACTCGCTTGCAATTCACTGGCAGCTTCCACCAGGTGACGACGGATGGAGGATTGGCGACCCAGCCCCGACCATCGTTAGCGAGCTGAATTCGCCATGGCTTGCTTTCCCTGACTCAACGGCTTCGGTGACCAGTGCGGAGTGTATTGCTGAAACCTACGCTCGTTACTCATGGGCGCTGGATCAGGCTGACATGCAGCAGCTTGCTCATTGCTTTACCAACGACGCCGCTGGTGATTTTCAACCGATGGGCCTTATTGAAGGGCGCCACGCGATCATCGGCTCCTTCAAAGAGTTTCGTCGGCCCTGGCCGTGGATGCAGCATTTCGCGGAGGTGCTGGAGATCAAGTCCGACGAGGAAAAGGGTATAGCGGAAATGATTGTCGGCAGAATCATTCCGGGAAACTCACACGCGCAAGATGGCACGCCTCTCTATGGCGCGCATTACCGGATGCGGCTTCGTCGCAAGCATGAAGGATTCTGGCAACTGACCTGGAGCGAGTACCGCCCAGGCTGGTTCAATGCCAATGAAGCACCAAGAGTTTAGTCCCTTCCTGAAAACGCTCTAAGGCCGTGGCGCCGTACTATCTCGGACGACGAGTTCGATTTGTATGCGCTCGCGGCGTGCAAGTGGGCGTCCCTCGATCAGCGCAACGATGTTGTTGGCGCTGCTGATACCAATTTTCGAAGTCGGCACCCTGACGGTCGTCAGGGCTGGTACGTAGGCAGCCGCGAACTCGATATCATCGAACCCGCTGACTGATAGTTCTTTGGGGACGTCGATCCCATTGGAGCGCGCTTCCGCCAACGCTCCGATACAGGTGAGGTCAGTGCTGCAGACAATGGCTGTAGGCTTGGGGTTAAGCTCCATAGCAATCCGCAGCCCGGCGCGCCCTCCCTCAATCGTGAATGGCTGCTCAATAATCCGTTCACTTGAAAGCTCTATCCCTGACTCGAGTAGCTGAGCGGTGATTCCTTTCAGACGGTATTTTGCCCGTTCGTTGTTAGAAACAACGCCACTGATCATGGCGATACTTTGATGACCAAGGCTAAGCAAGTGCCTGGCTATCAATCGACCACCCTCCTCATTGCTGAACCCCACGCAGTGATGGTCGTGAGCACCATCAAGGGACCACATGAGAATGAATGGGCATTGGGCGGCAGTTAGTGCTTCATAAATTTCAGGACTATGTTCAGTACCCACCAACAGTAGGCCTTCGACGCCCCGCTCAATCATGTTCCTTACGTTTACCAGTTCTTGCGCCTGGTCGTATTCATGGGAAGAAATGATCAGGTGATACCCAAGCTCCGTTAGCCTTAACTGAAGGGCCTGGACAGCTTCAGCGAACGCTGGGTTGTTAAAAGTAGGAAAAACGGCTCCGATGCTGTGCGTACGCCTGGATGCCAAAGCACGCGCGGCCCCGTCTCGCAGGTACCCGAGCTCTTGAACAGCTGCTTGTACTTTGGCCAGCGTGGCAGGTTTCACTAAGTGCGGGACAGCCAATGCTCTTGAAGCACTCCCCATCGAGACGCCCGCCAATTCAGCCACGTCCTTGAGCTTCGGTTTCTCGATTTTTTTCATTGGAGATTCAGCATCCTCGATCGTAGCGCGGAGACAGGACGATCAGAAGAACGCCCTCGATTTGCGCAGAGGATGATAAGCCAACAGCCTGCCGTTCGGGAGCCGTTAATTGGAGGGAAAAACCTGAGAGCGGCGTTTCTGCTGCCCCCAGGCAAAAACACTTATTTAATGACGATCGGATTCACAGGAGCTCCGGTTCCGCCAACGACCTTTAGAGGGGCTGCGGTATAGAGAAACGTCCACTGACCGTCCTCAGCGCAGTCCTCAGCGAGAGGATCAAGCTGAGCGATCTCAGTGAGAGTGATGCCTAAGTTCCTCATGAGTGCGTTGTGCAACGGCAACGCAACCCCTGACACGGGATCGACGGTGACTTCGTTAGCGATGGTGTCGGTGACAATGTTCGGAATTTCCATCTCCTGAAACCACTTCACCAACTCAGGGCTGTAGGTCAGGCCTGGCTCGATAAAGTCTTTGTAGAACTCTTCCGGGTCGCGTTTATAAAACGAGCCAATCCATCCAGTGCGGATGATGAGAATGTCACGCTTGTTGATAGAGACGCCTTGAGCGCGGGCCGCAGCCATTAAATCCTCATGGTTGAACGTTTCACCTGCATCCAGCACGTCTTTACCACGGTGGCGCGCTATGTCGATCAGGATGCCTCGGCCAACAATGCCTTTTTCACCCAATGGAGCAACGCTCGCCTTGGCCAGGGAACCGATAGTGGTATCGGCGCTGTAGCCATTCCAAATCTGATCGTCGTACCAGACATGCCCAAGGGCGTCGTACTGAGTTGACCCTTGAAGATGAAAAAACATCACGTCGTCGGCGAACTCGTAAGAGCCCGGAAAATGTGGGCCTTTGCCACAGTTGTAGTGACCACGATCCATGATATTCATGCGTTTTGACTGGGAGCGACCAGGCCAGACCGGGTCACCAGCAGGATCTGCCATCCGCACCTGCAAAGTAAATGTCTTGCCTTGCTTGACCTCTTTGACCCCTTGGAGAACTTCGATACCTGTAAGGTAGTTGAGTGAGCCTACCTCATCATCCGGGCCCCACTTACCCCAGTTCTTAGGGGAGTCTTTGAGCAAGTCATGAATATGCGGAACGGTCTTGTCTGTCATTTTCTGAGCCTCTTTTATTCTTGGATTAGCTGTGCTGCATTTAGCGGTTAGTTGAAACGTTCGAATCGTTGTCCCAGCTCGTCAGCACGAGCGAGTCCTCGGACGAGTCGTTCAGCCGTAAGGGCTGGCGCCATATTTTTTGCGTACACCGCACCCAGTGTTGCCTGGACGACAATGTCCAGTTCCTCAGAGGTAAACGCAGACGTCTGGCCAAGGCCGTCGAGGGTGACGGGCAGATTCACATCATTCAGAAGCTGAGCGACCTCTAGGATCTCTGAGTCTGGGCGCTCTTCGACGGACATCTGCACCAGCGTCCCGAATGCGACAAGCTCACCATGCAGCATGGAAGTAATCGCAGGAATTGCCGTAAGACCTCGCACAAGCGCATGAGCTAGCGACAAGCCGCCACTCTCGAACCCAACGCCACTGATAAGGACGGTTCCTTCAACAACCCGCTCGACATCATCATTAACCTCGTGCCGGCCTACTGCTTGGTAAGCGCTGTACCCGTAGGTCATAAGCGTCTTAAACACAGCCTCTGTTAGCAGCAATGCAGTGTTCAACGCTGGAGTACCAAATGAGTTATTGCCTCCGGCAGACTGACATTGTTGCGCCTCAAACTTTTTACTGATGGCGTCGCCGATGCCTGCGGCGAAAAACCTTGCAGGCGCACGGACAATCACTTCGGTGTCCACGACTACTGCAGAGGGGTTCATGTTCAGGTACTCGACACCAACGACCTTGTGCGCCTCGTCGTAAAGCACAATCAAACGGCTGGTTGGGGCGTCGCTGGAAGCAATGGTCGGGCATACGACGATGGGGACGTTAAGCTGAGCAGCCATCCCTTTAGCCGTGTCAATTGTCTTACCCCCGCCCAAAGCGATGATGGTGTCTGGCCTGTAATCTGCTGATCGCTCACAGAGAGACGCAATTGCCGCTTTAGTGCATTCACCAGGAAAAACGATACTGTTCGCCTCGAAGCCATGCTCTGACAATGCATTCCCTACCTCAGGCCACAGATGCCTCGAGACGAACTCGTCGCACAAGACCAAAGGGCGCGATTGCCCCATATCGGAAAGGATTCTGCCAAGCTGCTTTAGCGCGTCTGGCCCTTGCTCGTATCGGCCAGGAAAACCCATTGTTCGAACCATGCCACCACCCGCTGCTGAAAAACTGTGAGATAAATCGTTACGTTGAATACGAGCCCGGATGGATCAGCGCATCAACCAGCCACCCGCCACATCCACAACTTGGCCCGTGATGAAGTCGCTGTCGTTTGAAGTCAAAAAGCATGCTGCTTTAGCTACCTCAAGTGGCGTTCCAAGACGGCCCAACGGAGTCTCATCAACGACTGCCTGGTTCGCTTGCGCAGAAACGGTTTTAAGAAGCGGCGTTTCGATGCGTCCCGGAGCCAGTGCGTTTGCAGTAATGCCATAGGGCCCGAGCTCACCTGCCAGGTGACGGGTAAAACCGATAATCGCGGCTTTAGTAGCGCTGTAATGCGCCGCGACAATAGGCAAATAGGCGCTGCCGGCGACGGAAGACATGTTCACGATTCTTCCAAAGCCGCGCTCAACCATTCCCGGCGCGATGGCCCTAACCAGGTTGAACGAGCCAGTGAGGTTGATGCCGACGACCCTTTCCCATTCCAGAGGATCCATTTCCCAAATCGGTGCGGGTGCGCCCTGATGTTTGGGTGACACGCCTGCATTGTTGATCAAGGTGTCGATCGGGCCGAGCTGCTCACTAAGCTCAAGACAGGCTCGACTGCATTGCGCGAAATCTGATACGTCAGCTTTAGCCCAAGCCACCAAATGTCCGGCAGCAATGAGTTGCCGGGAAAGCTCGGAAACTGACTGTTCGTCGAAATCTACCAAGGCAACCCGCGCGCCCTCCTCGCAGTACAGCCGGGCAATTGAGGCACCGATCCCCCCTCCTGCCCCGGTAATGAGAACTGTGCGTCCTGAATGTCGAAGATTCGTCATGCCAAATTCCCCGCGCTAAAAAAACAGAAACAAGAGGCGGTGATGCTCAAACGCGTCCGATGCCGCGCTGGCTGACCGAAAATTTCGGACTCATGTAGGCGGGTGGTTTTAGGAGATTTGCGTGGCGAAGCCAGTGCCCCCGTGCCGGAGCGGTCTGTGACTTTAGGTAAGAGAGTGGCGAGGGCAGCCTGCGTCGTTGACCGAGCGAAGGCTAATGATGCAGTGATCATTATGATCTCCAGACTTGCCTAGGAAAACGGCAAATATGAATCGTTTCATTCTCATAGCCTGCGGTCATAAGCCAACAAAATCCATGATCTTTTCACGACTCTATTTTTTGTATTTATTCTCGAAAGAGATATTTATGAAGCGCTTCATTTTTATTCGGATATTTGACCGCTGTCAAGCTGTCTGCACGGTCACTTCCCCCGCAAGGAGCGCCAGTAGCTCCTACGAAACGCAGTCATGAGCATCTGCGCCAATCATATTGAGGATGTGAAAAACACCGGCGCACTAAGCCTCTGAGACACTGGCTCCTTCGGCAGATGCACGGAACACGGGCGCAGTGCCCACGCCTGGGAGTCGATGCTCAAGTGAGATGAATACGCGATGCATAGGCTAGGTATCGACTAGACGAGCGGGCCTCGCTCACGGGTCAGGCAGAGTGAATGCCTTCCGCAGAATGCTGCTCCCATGGTGGGCATGGTGACCAAGCCTCCACGAGCTTATCGATGAAGAGTCGAATTTTTGGAGATAGGTGCCGCTTGCTAGGGTAGATCACCCGAATAGGCTCTGCGGCCTCTGCATACCCAGCGAGCAATTGAACAAGCTTGCCGCTCCTCAAATCGTCGTTCACCACGTAGGAAGGAAGAGTCGCGATGCCCAGGCCAGCTACAGCTGACTGGTGTAATGACTCAGCACTGTCCATCTGTAGCCTTCCACCATGAGTAACGGACACAGAGCTACCATTCACGCGAAAATTCCAAGGAAGCAATCTCCCACCGCTCACGAAATGCAGGCACTGGTGCTCGGATAAATCCTCCGGCGTTTTAGGCTCGGCATGCTCAGCCAAATATTTGGGGGAAGCGCAGGTAATCATTTGTTGGTAGGCCACAGTGCGCGTTAACAACCGAGAATCTTCCTTCGGTGGCCCGATGCGCATGGCCAAATCAAATCCCTCATCGATCAGATCGACCAGCCTGTCAGAAAAGGTGATATCCACGCTCAGGGAGGGCCAATCTTTAAGGCAGCACTCAATGTGCTGAAGGACATGAAGTCTGCCCAGCGCAACCGGCAGACTCATCCGCAGTCGCCCACTGGGTGTCGAACGACGAAACGCAAGGGCATCCTCCACGTCGTCCAGATCCTGAAGAACGCCCACACAGCGCTCATACAGAACCTGGCCGTCATCCGTCATGCTTAAACTTCGCGTAGTGCGATTCAGTAAACGTACCTGTAAACGAGCCTCAAGCCTGACTATCGACTTCCCCACTGCAGAGCGCGTAAGGCCAAGCTGTTTTGCCGCCGCAGTGAAGCTTCCAGCGTTTACCGAGCTCACAAACGCGGCAATGTCATTCAGGTTATGGAGTTCCATACGGCCTCGGTGGTCTCAACGTTCGGGCGGCTTAGCACCTGTTATGGGGAACCCTATTCCCCAATACTAAGCATAGTATCTCAATTAGCTAATCCACTCCCAACGATCAATTGAGGTCATTATGAACACTAAAGTCCAAGCAGCCGTCCAAACCTGGGCCAATAGCCTTAGCGATCTGGTACCCGTTCTTAAGGGAATCGATACCACCACAAAAATGAGCGACATCCGCGACTCTTACGCAAAAATGCTCGCGCAAAATCCAGCGCCAGCTGGCGTTAAATTCGAAGCAGTCGACATGGGTGGCGTACCCGGCACACTGGTTACTCCGGACGAGATCAAAACCGACGCGGTCGTGATGTACATCCACGGCGGCGCCTACATTGTAGGACGTCCAGACGGCTACCACGGTATCGGCGGCAACTACGCGAAAATGCTCGGTGCTCGTGTGTACATGCCGGACTACCGCCTCGCTCCTGAGCACAAGTTTCCAGCATCTATCGACGACACGTTACGCGCTTACGAATGGTTGCTTGAGCAGAAAATCCCGGCTAACAAAATTGCGTTCTCTGGCGAGTCGGCTGGCGGCGCAATGGTTGTCAGCGTCATGGTCGCGGCTAAATCGAAAGGGCTTCCATTGCCTGCGGTTGGCTCCTCCATCTCACCATGGGCGAACCTTGAACACACCGGTGCTTCCATGAGCAACCGTGAAGGTCTGGATCCTCTGAACTCCAAGCCTGTCTTGGACATCCTCGCCAGAGCATTCCTAGGCGACACATTGGCCAATCATCCTCTGGCCTCACCTGTGTTCGCGGACGTCACCGGTCTTCCACCAATCTTGGTGCAGATCGGCGAGAACGAGCTGATGTTGAGTGATGCAATGCGCCTTGCAACTCACCTGGCTGATAACCGAGTTCGCGTGAACCTGGAAGTATGGCCTGCTATGTTCCACGCCTGGCACTTCTACGCCACCATGCTGCCAGAAGGTCAGCAGGCTATGGAGAGTTCCGTTCGCTTCATCGAGGCTGGCTTGGCCGACGCTAACCGCTAAAACGCAGAACAACCGCGATAGCTTTGTGGCTGTCGCGGTTTTGCTCATCCTGCTTCTATAAAAGCTTCATCAGGCGATTCAGAGAGCCTGAGTAAGCGCCCTGCCCAACCCGAGAAAATTTCACCAAACGCCCCTTCTTGGCAGGCCGTGTCCACTGAACTCAGAAGATGGTTTTTCCGATGACAACAGACCGCAGCACGATCAACCCAAGGGTCTATGCGCTGACCTTCACTGCATTTGTAATGCTCTCCTCTGAATTTATCGTCGCAGGTTTACTACCTGAAATTGCAACATCGCTGGCCATCACTATTGGCGCGGCGAGTGGGCTGGTGACAGCTTTTGCTTTAGGCATGGGCATCAGCGCGCCAATCATTGGTGTTCTAACACACCGGGCCTCGAAACGATCCCTTCTCATCGCCGCGTGCGTGGTACTTGTTCTCGGAAACGGGATTTCCGCAGTCTTTAGCGACTACTACATCATCCTCATTGGTCGCGTACTAGGAGGAATCGGTGTTGCTGTTTTCTGGACAAACGCCGCTCTGGCCGCGAAGTCACTGTCGCAAGGCCGCAATGAAAGCATGGCGATTGGTAGAGTCTTGGTAGGAATCTCGATCGCATCGGTCGTAGGCGTCCCGGTCGGCAAGCTCATCGCAGACGCCACCAATTGGCGGATGGCAATGTGGATGATGACAGCGCTGAGCAGTGTGGCTTTGTTAACTGTGTGGATTTGGGTGAGGCCTACTGAAGAATCGCGGCAGAAAGAAAACCTGCGCGACGCCCTGCGTGTAGCCTTCAAGCCGGACGTATCAATGACCTTGGTCAGTTCATGCTTAATGTTTGCTGGCGTTGCCTCGATATTCAACTTCTTGGCTACCTTCCTGGAAAAGGAGACCGGCCTCGGTGAGATGAACGTCACACTGATCCTATGTCTCTACGGCGTCGCAGACATTGTGAGCAATTTGATCCTATCCAAACGTGTGAAGGACGATCTTGGGCCACTGTTCAGACGGGTCTTGGTGACCATGGCCGTGGGCATGTGCGCCCTGTCAGTGTTTGGCAATCTCAAATGGGCTGTACCACTCGCCGTCATCATCGTTGCCAGCAGCCACGCTGGTGTCAGCCTGCTTATCGGAATAGACGTGCTAAAAAGGGCTGGGAACGCTGGTCAGTTGATCAACGCCATAAACGTATCAATGATAAATCTAGGCATCGGCATTGGTGCAGTCATTACTGGATTGGTGATAGATCGCGTAGGCGTTAACGCCATAGGTTGGGTTGGCGCATGCTTCATTTCTTTGGCGCTGTGTGTCCGATGGAAAATTGAACGTAGCCACGAACAGTATGGTAGCTGAGTTGTAGACCGTTGCTTAACATTACCCTGCGCCTTAAAGGAACGCCGGCTAGCGCGGGACACTCCAGTTCGATACCCAAGCGTCACGGGCTCAGCGGGATGACTGCTGGAACTAACACTCCAGTAACGCACAAATGAAAAGGGCTCCATGGGGCCCTTTTTGTACTCAAACCTTAGTCACTTGGTGAGCCAGGACTCAACGGTGGTGGAACCGTGTTTAGCTTTGCAATCCTTCTGAATCGCCCCGGCTTATCTAGACACCTTGCAAGCTCAACGAAAGCGATTAGCCGCTACTCATCCTCATAGTGGAGAGACACACTGAAAGCCATCAAATCCCCCATTGCATCACCGCCAGGGCGCGCACTCGCAATTGTTCGTGGATCGCATGCGAATGGGGGCAAAACTGGGGGCATAGTTGGTTTTTCTAAGCCTAGAAGCACCGTCCTAGAGCCAAGTCAAAATGTTTTTTGGAGAGCAAGAGTTTGACTGTAAATAACAGACTCTAGACTCGCAGCGCTTTGTACGCGGAGCAAGAGCCATAGCTGGACTTACAGAGACAATCGGCAGTACCGGCGGCAGGGCTGGATGGTGGCGCATTCAACTCAAGCGCGTCATTTTTCCTTCGTAGTTGAGAGGTCTTGCCAAATGGTGTTCTTCTGCGCAATAAAAAATCCGACTCAAGGGCAGCGTATCGCGATCATTAGCCCGTAGAAATCAGATGTTGACCGTCATTTTTCGAGTGTCTTCCGGTGCCTCATATGGCGCGAGAACTCCTGCCCTCCAGCGGCAACTCGAAAAACAACGAACTCCCATCAGAAGCACTCAAGTGTAGCGGTAACATCCATCGTCACCGCTCGAAGTTAACGCCTCAGTTTGAGCCCAGGGCACTACACACGATCCGCTTGGTCACGTCGAAATTATCCGAAGTGAGGGAATCAATTGGCGAACGATCTTTTTGTCGCCAATCGAGTGACATTCTCGCCGGCCAGATTCGCAAACTCATGAGGCGTGACATGCTCCTGAAGATTCGCCGTAAGGTACCGGCTCCACCAGTTCATGATCAACCGACGCTCCTCAATGAACTCTGCCTTGTGAATGTAGGCAGCTCGAACGCTGTTGCGTTCTCTATGACTCATTTGCCTTTCGATGGCCGTCTCAGACCACAGACCTGACTCGATCAGTGCACTACAGGCCATTGAGCGGAATCCGTGACCACAAATGTCTGTCTTCGTGTCGTATCCCATGGTGCGCAACGCTTTGTTCACGGTGTTTTCTGACATCGGCTTCCAGGCCCTAGCATCACCGGCAAACACCAGGTCGAATGTGCCAGTGAGGGTGTGGATCTGTTCAAGCACGGCCACAACTTGCGGCGATAAAGGCACCAGATGAACATCGCCCGCCATTTTCGTCCCCCGTGTTGAATGGCGTACGTCCTCCAGCTCCGGCCGAGTATCCGGGATCTCCCATACGCAACGCTTAAGGTCGAACTCACACCAACGAGCGAAACGTAACTCACTCGAGCGAACAAACACGTGCAGCGAGAGCATGAGCGTTAGCCGGGTCAGCTCTCGGCCCTTGTAGGCATAGATTCGTGCCAGCAATTCAGGCAGGCGTGACAGGGGCAATGCAGGCCGATGGGAGACTCGCGGCGCTTTGATCAAGCCCTGAAGATCGTACGCAGGGTTTATCGGAATAAGACGAAGGCGTTTTGCCTCACGCATAATACTTTGCAGGTATCTTTGTACCCTTAAGGCGACGTCAATCGTTCCACGTTTTCTGATCGCCTCCAAAGGTTGCATCAGATCATAAGTATCGAGATCAGCAATCGCGCGAGCACCGATAAACGGGAACACATAGTTATTCAGACGGTTGAACACATTTTTGGAATGGTCGGGTGTCCATCTGGCCGACATGTTCTTGTGCCAGTCCAACGCAACGCTTTTAAAAGTACGGCCGTTAACAGCATCTTCCGTTTTGGCTTTACGCTTGTTCTCGACGGGATCAATGCCGTCTGCGAGCATCCGCTTCGCATCTAAACGCTTCTGGCGAGCTTCGGCCAGGCCAATCACGGGATAGCTGCCGAGGGAGGTCAACCCCTCCCGGCCGTCAGGCTTTACATACCTGAGACGCCAGCCTTTACGACCATTGGGTTGAATTAGGAGATAGAGACCGTCGCCGTCGAAAAGCTTGTAGGGACGGTCCGTTGGCCTTGCTAAACGGCAAGCAGCGTCGGTAAGCGGAGCAGTTGTGCGCGACATAAGGGTATCATCCTTAATCGAACCAAAGACTACCCCTAACTCTACCCTCTAAATGACTGGATTAGAGAAGAATGGACGAGAATCCGACGGAATGCTAAAACGAAAAAACCCGCCAGAAGGCAGGTTTTTCAAGGCTTCCAAAGAACTCAAAAGCGCTCAGTGGAATGCAAGATGGTGCCCGAAGCCGGAATCGAACCGGCACGCCCTTACGAGCGGGGGATTTTAAGTCCCATGCGTCTACCAGTTTCGCCATTCGGGCGGTAGCGCGGTGAAGCAGTCTGAAGACTGTCAAATAACGATCTGGCAGTTCTGACGCCTGTGCAGCAGAGGGGGAAATATATACATCCCGCCCCGTCGAAGCAAGTTTGCGACTGACCTTTTCAAGACTAAATCTTGCAGGACAGCGCAAATAAAAAAGCTCCGTAAATCATAGATCTACGGAGCTTGTTTAAAGTGGAGGCCGAGGTCGGAATCGAACCGGCGTAGGTGGATTTGCAATCCACTGCATAACCATTTTGCTACTCGGCCTCAAACATCTGATGTCATGTAGCACAACACCAAACGCGTACAAACTTGGAGTAAGATTCGTGATCTAACTCCTTGAAAACATTGAGCTTTTTCAGCGGTCAGTGCTTTCGATGGCGTGAATTATGTACTGATTTCCCGAGGCTGGCAACCCCTTGATTTCAAAAAAAATTCCGTCCGGTGGTTTCTATGTTTAAAGGGGTTGCTCAGCCCTTCAGACCGGGATCGTCCGTTACGTCTTCGACCGCGATCAAAGGTTCAATGCCCCAGTCGCCATGCAGATACCAATCGTCTCCGATCATTTCGGCTGGATGCATTGTCCTGTCGGAGCCATTGCCGCACGCCAGGGAATTGGCTGGACAGTATCTGTCGCAGCCCCAGCAAATGCGCTCGGGATGTTTGGGGCTGATGGGAAAGTTCTTGGCCATGTCGCTCCCCGGTTCGCCTCTAGGATGAGCCTCCAACCTACATCGCCTGCGCAAGAACGCTCTTGATACGGATCAAGGACTGAAATCGAATGCCTTAATCGCTGAAAACTTGATAACAATCATTATTATTCGCAGGAAAGCTTCCTACACTCGGGTTCCTACTCGTTTGTGCCCAGGAAGACATCATGCGTACGACCTTTTCGCTGTCACTCGCCCTGCTCTTGCTCACACCGTTGGCTCAGGCCAAGGAATACCCGATCGGGGAACCCCAGTTGTGTCCAGGGCTGGAAGTCGGGGCGGTGTATTTGCAGCCGATCGAGATGGCGCCTGCCGGAATGATGCGGGCCACCGCGGATTCCGATGTACATCTGGAAGCCGACATTCGTGCCACGGCGGACAATCGACAGGGCTTTCAGGAAGGCAGTTTCGTGCCTTACCTCAATGTCTCGTTCAACCTGAAAAAACAGGGCAACGAGAACGAACTCAAAGGCGATTTCCATGCCATGGTCGCCAATGACGGCCCGCACTATGGCGACAATGTAAAGCTGCTCGGTCCAGGCAAATATCAGCTGACTTTCACCGTCCTGCCACCCGACGGTCATGGGTCCCTTGGCCGCCATACCGATAAGGAAACCGGTGTGGCTCCCTGGTTTGAACGCTGCGAATTGCACTACGAATTCATCTACGCCGGCATCGGTAAAAAAGGCGGCTATTGAATGAAGCGCCTGCGCAAGGCATGGCTGATGCTTGCCGGAGCAGTTGCGCCGTTCACGGCTTATGCCGAATTACCGAGCTATGAACTCGACCTGCGCGATGGTCACTTCACTCCCGCCCTGTTGGAGGTGCCGGCCGGACAGCGCTTCAAGATCATCCTTAAAAATATCGGTCAAGGGCCAGCAGAGTTCGAGAGCACACCATTGCGGGTTGAAAAAGTACTGTCGCCGGGCGTGACGACTTTCGTAGTGATTCATCCCCTCAGACCTGGCCACTACCCCTTCTTCGACGAGTTCAATCCACAACTGCCCGAGGGCGGCATCCTCGCGAAATAACCCGTTCAAACACGGAGTTTTCATGAATCAATCAATGTTCATTGTCTGGCGCGAAAGCGTCGAGGCGCTGCTGGTGATCGGCATTCTCCAGGCCTGGGTCAGCCAGCAGCATCAGGGTGATCGACTGGCGAAGTACTTGTGGGCCGGTGTTGTGCTGGGATTGATGCTTTCGGGCCTGCTGGCGGTGTTGATTCTGTTTGCCGGTGAGGCCATGAGCGGCTCCGCCAGTGAATGGTTCCAGGCCGCACTCGCGCTGGTGGCCAGCCTGCTGATCGTGCAAATGGTTGGCTGGATGCACCGTCACGGGCGCACGCTCAAGCACGATTTGCAACGACACGCCGATAGCCACCTGGCCCGGCAAGGTGGCGCAGGTCTGTTACTGCTGGCCATGCTCGCCGTCAGCCGCGAAGGCAGTGAAACGGTGGTCTTTCTCTATGGCGCCGGTGCTCAGTTGCGAGGTCCGCAGCTCGGTTTGTTTGCCATCGGCGGCGCAATGGGGCTGGTGCTGTCGGCGCTGACTATTACCCTGCTGCACAGCAGTCGCCAGTTCATTTCGTGGCAGCGATTCTTTGCCATCAGCGAAGCTGTTTTGCTGGTACTCGGCGCGGCATTGCTGGTCAGCGGCACCGAGCGAATCGGCGGTCAATTACTTGCCATGGATTTACCGGAGGTGATGTACAGCCTCGTTGGCGATGCGCTTTGGGACAGCAGCGCATTGCTCAGCGACAGCCATGGACTGGGCGGTTTTCTCGCGGGTTTTGCCGGTTATCGTGCGACGCCCAGCGGCATGACGTTACTGGTGCTGGCCGGTTATTGGCTGGCCGTCGGCGGTTGGCTGCGTCAACGTGCTGCGGAAAAAGTCCCATGCCTGAGCTGAGTCGCCGCAATCGTTTACTCCAGCGCCTGGGCGACGGCATGCGTCGTCATGCGCCCGTGATTCGTGCCGTGCAGTGGGTCGTTGTGTTGTTCTACGCGTTGCTGTTGGTGATCCCGGCGGTGTTGCCGCTGCCGGACAGCCAGGCACGGCTGCTCGATAACCTGACCCTGCTCGCGCAGTTTTTGTTCTGGGGCGTTTGGTGGCCGTTCGTGCTGCTGTCGATCGTGCTGTTCGGCCGACTCTGGTGTGGCGTTCTCTGTCCGGAAGGTTCACTCAGCGAATGGGCCAGCCATTACGGCAAAGGTTTGGGTGTGCCGCGCTGGTTGCGTTGGGGCGGCTGGCCAACCCTGGCGTTCTGCCTGACGACCCTCTACGGCCAGTTGATCAGCGTCTATGACTACGCCCAGGCGGCGCTGTTGATCCTGGGCGGTTCGACTGTCGCCGCAGTCGTCGTCGGGCTGCTGTTCGCCCGGGGCAAGCGCGTCTGGTGCCGTTACCTGTGCCCGGTCAGCGGCGTCTTCGCCCTGCTCGCCCGTCTGGCTCCCGTGCATTTTCAGGTCGACGAACAACGCTGGATGGACAATGCCGCGCCCCGCCTGCCGCCGCCCAACTGCGCGCCCTTGCTCGATATCCGTCGTATGCAAGGCGCCAGTGACTGCCACGCCTGCGGACGTTGCAGCGGACAACGCGGCGCCGTTCAGCTGATCGCCCGCTCCAGCAACCAAGAGATTCTTCACGCAACGGCGCAGACGCTTTCGCCGTGGGACGCGCGCCTACTGCTGTTCGGCGTGATCGGCCTGGCCATGGGCGCCTTTCAGTGGACGGTCAGCCCATGGTTCGTTGCCCTCAAACAAACCCTCGCCCAATGGCTGGTCGAGCACGACCAACTCTGGGCTCTGCAGGACAACGCGCCCTGGTGGTTGCTCACTCATTACCCGCAGCTCAACGACAGCTTCAGTTGGCTCGACGGTTTCAGCATCGTCGTTTATCTGAGTTTGAGCTCGATGGTGTTGGGCACGGCGCTGATGATCCTTCTGCACCTGACGGCTCGACTGGCGCAAGATCCTGCACTGTATTGGCCCCTGGCGCTGACACTCACGCCCCTGGGTGGTGCGGGATTGTTTCTCGGGCTGTCGGCCACAACGGTGAAATTGCTGCGCTATGAAGGTCTGCTGCTGGAATGGGTACAACCGGCCAGGGCTTGTTTGTTAATGGCCGCGATGGGCTGGAGCCTGCTGCTGGGATGGAAACGGTTGGACCGCGAAGGCCTTTCCCAGGTTCGTCGCTGCGTTGGCAGCACTTGCCTGTTACTCGCCACCGGCCTGGTAGGTTTCGGCTGGTGGTTGCAGTTCTGGGGCTGGTCCTGAGCGCCCTCATCCACAACCACCACCCCGAATTACCTAGACTTTAAAACGCGCCACCGTCTGGTGCAGCGCCCCGGCCATCTGCGCCAAATCGTGACCCGCGGTGTGAGTATGTTGGGCACCCAGCAAAACCTGCTCGGACAAGTTGCGAATCCCCATCAGATTGCGATCCACCTCCCGCGCCACCAACGCCTGCTCTTCCGTAGCACTGGCAATCATCAGGTTGCGCTCGTTGATCTGTGAGATTGACCGGGTGATCTCATCCAGTGCATCGCCCGAGCGTTGCGCCACTTCAAGGGTGGCCCGAACCAGGTTGCTGCTGCTTTGCATGGCCGTCACCGCGTGGCCGGTATCGAGACGAATGTTGCCAATCATCTGCTCGATCTCCTGGGTGGACTCTTGAGTGCGATGCGCCAGAGCGCGCACTTCATCGGCGACCACGGCAAAACCGCGTCCGGCATCACCGGCACGGGCCGCTTCAATGGCCGCGTTGAGGGCCAGCAGATTAGTCTGCTCGGCGATGCTGCGAATCACGTCCAGCACCTTGCTGATGTCCTGCACCCGGCCCGCCAATTGCTCGATGCGTTGTGAGGTGTCGGTGACGCCATCGGCCAGTGCGCCGATTGAAACCACGGTTTCCTGAACCTGTTCACGCCCGCGCTGCGCGGTTTGCTCGGACTGCCGCGAGGCCTCGGAGGTGCTGACCGCATTGCGCGCCACTTCATCGACCGCAGCGGTCATCTGGTTCACAGCGGTGGCCGCCTGCTCGATCTCCAGCCCCTGCAATTGCAGGTTACTGCTGGTCTGGCTGCTGACCGCACTCAGTTCTTCGGAGGAACTGGCCACCTGGTCCACCGAAGTCGCGATGTGCTTGACCATGGCATTCAGACTTTGCTGCATCTGATGCATGTTCATCATCACGCTGCCGCCGACACTTGAGTTCACGGGCACCTGAATCGTCAGGTCGCCTTGAGCGATCTGACTCAAAAACCGTGCGGCATCATCCGGCTCGCCGCCCAATGGACGGGTCACACTGCGCGTGACGATCACCGCCGCGGCGATGACCAACGCCACACAGAACACAAACAATCCAAGCATATTGCGCCGGGCATCGCTGTACAGCTCCTGCGCTGCCTGTTCTCGGTCGGCGAATATTTTCCCTTGCAGCACCATCAACTGATCCAGGCTGCTATAAACCTCGCGTTCGGCCGGCACGACCTTTTGTTTCAGCTGTGCCATGGCGTCATCGAAGGCCCCTTGCCGGATCAACACCTGCACTTGAGTGAACGCCGCCACGTAGGCTTCGCGATTCTTCTTCAGCGCGGCATAAGCGGTTTTGCCCTCGGGCAAATAGAACAACGGCTCAAGCGTTTCGAGTGCCTGAGTAATCCGTTTCTTGGTGGCGTCGATTGACTGCTGAACTTGCTGATTGTCTTTATCGATCAGCAAATCACGGGTGTTCCTGGCGTTATCGCGCACGCCGGTGGCAATGACCATGATCGGATCGATCTTCGGCCAGTCCTGCTTGACGATGACTACCGCCTGCTCCTTGAGCGTTGCCAGATCGTGCAACGCGTAAAACGCCATGCCCATCAATGCCAACGGCGCGATTGCAAAGCCGATGACGATACGTTGTGCTGTCGTTAATTTGGCCATATCAAATGCTCCCAGTTTGATACCTGCCGATTGGCAGCGCATTTGAAAACCTAATGATGGATGTCACCGCTAAACGTAAAACCCCAGCCCCGGTTACCCCCGTAATACGAAGGCTGGAAACAACTCGCGCATGGCTTCCCACAGTTCAGGAAGCAAGGCTTGTGCCGAAACACTCGGCAGCAGCGGATCGAACATCCGCTCAGTGCGAACCAACTGCACGGCGAAGCGTTTGACACCGAGTTCGCTCAAGCGCTTGGCGAGGATCAGCAGACGCGCCGGCTCGAACAGATGCCAATGCACGGTGGTGCGACATTCG
Organism: Pseudomonas sp. Irchel s3h14; assembly: GCF_900187425.1. Taxonomy (GTDB): domain Bacteria; phylum Pseudomonadota; class Gammaproteobacteria; order Pseudomonadales; family Pseudomonadaceae; genus Aquipseudomonas. The sequence continues at coordinate 18,772 of NZ_FYDJ01000007.1, read as the reverse complement.
TAGTCGACACCGCTGGCCAGCAGATGCTCAAGGCTGCGCCAGTTGGCGGTTCCGCTGCCCTCGACCCGGGTGATCGCCTGGCAATCTTCGGGCAACGCCTTGACATCGAAACCGACCCAATCGGCCCCGGTCAGTGCCTTGGCGAACGCGGCGGGTTTGATCCCGGCGCTGTGCAAACCGATGCGAAATCCCATCGCCCGCACCTCATCCATGGCACCGAGCAAACCGTCCTGCAAGGTGGGCTCTCCGCCACTGAACACCACCGCATCGAGCAGGTCCTGACGCCGTTGCAGAAACGCCAACACCCGCCGCCAATCCACCTCGTCTGTGCCACGAGGCGGGATCAACTGCGGGTTGTGGCAGTAACGACAACGCCAGGCGCAACCCTGGCAAAACAGCACGCAGGCGAGCTGTCCCGGATAGTCGATAGTGGTCAGGGGCACCATGCCCCCGACCCGAAGCGTTCGACTCATTGGCGCCCGGCCAATGCCGCGCCTTCAGTGAAGTGCACCCGCTCGCGGTGCTCCGACTGTTTACCCGGATTGAACGCCGACACAGGGCGGTGATAGCCCATTACGCGAGTCCAGACTTCGCAGCGTTGACGTTTAGCCTGGGGCAATGTTTGCGATGCAGTCATGGTGAAGCTCCTTGCAGTTGAGTGGATCGAAATCAATGAACGGTGCCGAGTTTCTGTTCTTGCAGCAGCAGTGCTTCGTCGCACTTGGGGCAGAACTCGTGCTCGCCATCGAGGTAGCCGTGCACCGGGCAGATGGAGAACGTCGGGGTCACGGTCAGGTACGGCAGGCGGAAGCGGCCAAGGGCTTTGCGCACCAGTTGCTTGCAGGCCTCGGTCGAAGAAATCCGCTCGGCCATGTACAGGTGCAAGACCGTGCCGCCGGTGTATTTGCATTGCAGCTCGTCTTGAAGTTCCAGCGCCTCGAAGGGGTCTTCGGTGTAGCCCACGGGCAGTTGCGAGGAGTTGGTGTAATACGGCGCTTGCACACTGCCGGCCTGGAGAATGTCGGGGTAGCGCTTGAGGTCTTCCTTGGCGAAGCGGTAGGTCGTGCCCTCGGCCGGCGTCGCTTCCAGGTTGTACATGTGGCCGGTTTCTTCCTGGAAACGCAGCAACGTGGCACGCACATGATCGAGCATCTTCAGGGCAAACTGCCGGCCGTGCTCGGTGTGCATGCCCTCCTCGTCGCCGGTGAAATTGCGCAGCATTTCATGCATGCCGTTGAGGCCGATGGTGGAAAAATGGTTGCGCAAGGTGCCCAGGTAGCGCTTGGTGTACGGGTACAAACCGGCATCCATGTGGTGCTGAATCACCTTGCGCTTGACCTCCAGGCTTTCCATCGCCAATTCCATCAGCGTGTCCAGGCGCTGCAGCAAACCGCTGGTATCACCCTTGAACACATAGCCCAGCCGCGCACAGTTGATGGTGACGACGCCGAGCGATCCGGTCTGCTCCGCCGAGCCGAACAAGCCGCCGCCGCGCTTGAGCAACTCGCGCACATCCAGCTGCAAACGGCAGCACATCGAGCGCACCTGATTGGGCTGCAAGTCCGAATTGAGGAAGTTCTGGAAATACGGCAGGCCGTAACGCGCAGTCATCTCGAACAGGCGGTCGGCGTTTTCACTGTCCCACGGAAAGTCATGGGTGATGTTGTAGGTCGGGATCGGAAAGGTGAACACCCGTCCTTTCGCATCGCCGGCCTGCATCACCTCGATGTAAGCGCGGTTGAGCAGCTCCATTTCGACTTGCAGGTCGCCATAGGCAAACGGCATTTCCTCACCGCCGATGACAGGTATCTGCTCACGCAAATCCTGCGGGCACACCCAGTCGAAAGTCAGGTTGGTGAACGGCGTCTGGGTGCCCCAGCGCGAAGGCACATTGAGGTTGTAGATGAACTCCTGGATCGCCTGGCGTACCTCCTGAAAACTCAGCTGATCCTTGCGCACATAGGGCGCCAGGTAGGTGTCGAACGAGCTGAACGCCTGGGCGCCGGCCCATTCGTTTTGCAGGGTGCCGAGGAAATTCACCATCTGCCCCAGGGCACTGCTCAAGTGCTTCGGCGGACCGGCTTCAACACGCCCCGGCACTCCGTTGAGCCCTTCGTGCAACAGGGTGCGCAGCGACCAGCCGGCGCAGTAACCGGCGAGCATGTCGAGGTCGTGCACATGCAAATCCGCCTCGCGGTGAGCCTGACCGATGGCCTCGCTGTACACCTCGTCCAGCCAGTAGTTGGCGGTAACCTTGCCCGACACGTTCAACACCAGACCGCCCAGGGAATAGCCCTGATTGGCGTTGGCCTGGACCCGCCAGTCTTCACGGTCAAGGTATTCGTTCATCGAGGTCGCCACTTCGACCATGGTCCGCCGATCGCGGCGCAAGCGCCCGTGCTGTTCGCGGTAGACGATGTAGGCCCGCATGGCGAGGAAAAAACCGGCGTCCATCAACACCCGTTCAACACGGTCCTGGATTTGCTCGACATGGAGTCTTGGCAATCCTTCGAGCCTGGCCAATACCGCCTGAAGCAAGCCTTCAACCTCAACCTCGCCGTACTCCCCCGTCGCCTTGCCGGCGGCGATCAATGCCTGACGGATTTTGTCGGCATCGAAGGCGACCTGACTGCCATCGCGTTTGTGCAAGCGGTTACATCCTACTGCGATCAGCGTGCTCTGCATTTGGCCTCCAGACACTACATATAGATGTTTAATTAATAATCAACACAACATGCGGTAAGGCTACGGACAAAGTGCTGATCTGCAATTGATCGATATCAAGATTTTCCGGCAAAAAAAACGCCCAAATGCAGGGCGGATAAAAAACACTTAGGCCAGCGAGAATCTAATGTGGGAGCGAGCTTGCTCCGGGCGGCGTTCCGACGATGACTGCAGCACATTCAACAGTGATGTCGACTGGTCTACCGCTATCGCGAGCAAGCTCGCTCCCACATTGGTTCTCGGTGTTTTACAGAATGCGCAGGTCAGTTCAACCGCCACTCATGTTCATGAATCTGACAATCTGCACCTCCCCTTCAGGGCTGAAATCGTGGCGCAGCGGCTTACCGCGCAAGGCCTTCTGCACCGCATTGATCACCGGCTGATCATCCAACGGATACCGCCGCAGCAATCCTCTTAAATCCAGGGCATCGTCCTGCCCCAGACACAGCAACAGCTTCCCTTCAACCGTCATCCGCACCCGATTACAGCTGCCACAAAAGTTGTGGCTGTTGGGCGAAATAAAACCGATCCGGGTCTCGGGATGGCGCTCCAGACGCACATAACGCGCCGGGCCGCCGCTGTTTTCAGTGCTGTCGAGCAAGCGATGCTGGCTGGCGATCAGCGTGCGCACTTCGTCGCTGGAACAGAACGATTCGCCCCGGGAACGACCGACGTCGCCCAAGGGCATTTCTTCGATAAAACTGATGTCGATGCGCTGGTCAATGGCGTACTGCACCAACGCCGGGACTTCATCGAAGTTGCGCCCTTTCATCACCACGCAGTTGAGTTTGATCCGCTCGAACCCCGCGTCCCGCGCCGCTTCAATGCCATTGAGCACCTGGTCGAGATCGCCGATGCGGGTGATCGCCCGAAACTTCTGCCCGTCCAGGCTATCGAGGCTGATGTTCATCCGCTTGACCCCGGCGTCGACCAACGGCCGGGCCAGACGGCCCAGTTGCGAGCCGTTGCTGGTCATCACCAGTTCGCGCAAACCGGGCAAGGCGGCGATGTTGCGGCACAGCCCGACAATGCCGGGACGGATCAGCGGCTCGCCGCCAGTTAGACGGATTTTGCGTACACCCAGGCCAACGAACAGCGTCGCCAAACGCTGCAACTCCTCCAGCGTGAGCACCTGCTGACGCGGCAGGAACGTCATGTTTTTCGCCATGCAATACACACAGCGAAAATCACAGCGGTCCGTCACCGACATCCGTAGATAATCGATCTGCCGCCCAAAACCATCCTGCATCACAGCGTTCATCACTTCTCCCGGTTTGCCTCGATGCTCACTGCACCAGCGGTGAGTCGGCGCCCTGCAAGTGGATGCCACGAATATCCGCCGCACCAATCAGGGTTTGCAGGTATTGCACCAGCGCTTTCTGCCAGACGCCTTGCTGCAACTGCGTGCGGATCGCCGTCGACACCACTTCATAGGGCAACGGCATGCCTTCGATTCGCTGATCGACACTGATCACATGCCAGCCGTAGCGACTTTCCAGCGGTTTGCTGGCCAGGCCCGGTGCCAGGGTGAATAGCTGACGTTCCAGTTCGGGCACGGTCTGGCCCTTACTGATCTGCCCTAAAGAACCACCCTGAGCCTTCGACGGGCAGGCCGAATATTTCACGGCCAGCTCGGCGAAACTGCCGGGGAATTCTTCCAGTCGTTGCAGCAGAACTTCCGCCTGATCATGCGCAACGGCGCGCGCCTCGACATCGTCCGGCGCACATTCGAGCAGGATGTGCCGCACTGCCAGCAACGGCGCGCTGTGGAAGCGTCCGCGATTGTTTTCGTAGTAACGAAGGCTGGTTTCCTCATCGCACTGCGGCACGTGCACTTCACGTTCGAGGAGCAAGCGCGTGGCCGCTTCTTCTTCGTTCTCACCGGCGCCGATCTCCAGCGACACACCGAGCTCGGTGATGCGCTGCTGCAACAACTCGCGGATCACCAGCGCCCGGGCGGCCAGGTAGACCGCCTCCTCGCGGCTTTCGGCCGGGTGATATTGTAGCTCCTGGGCCATCGCCTCCGAAGTGATCGACACCTCGTTGACGCTGATGATCGGCCACTCCTGTTCACTGCTGGCGATCAACTGCGCCGGGGCGTCATCGCCCCCTGCGGGTTCAACCGGCAGCGCTTCAAACTGCGCCTCTGCGACCGGCGCGATGTCTAGAACGGCCTCCGCTTTTTTTGAAGAACCGCAGCCACCGCTGCCGCCGTTACCACCACCACATCCACATCCACCTGACATGATTGTCTCCTCAGTACTTCTGACGAACGATTTGATAACGACGCCCCAGGTACCAGATCGGTGCGCTGATCATGTGTACGAGACGGGTGAAGGGGAACAGCACAAACAGGGTCAAACCGAGAAATACGTGCAACTTGTAGATCAGCCCGACCGACGCGATGGCCGCCGCTGCTTCCACCGGACGCAACAGCACGGTGTTCTGCGCCCAATCGGCGAGCATCACCATGACCGAGCCGTCCATGTGTCCGGTGGACGCGACGATGGTCAGTAGACCGAGCAGCAATTGCGCGAGCAGCACCAGCAGAATCAGGATGTCCGAAGGACTGGAGGTGGCACGTACCCGAGGGTCGCTGAGCCGCCGGTTAACCAGCATCAGCAGGCCGATCAGGCACAACAGGCCGAAGAACCCGCCTGAAACCATTGCCAGCAACTGCTTGTTCTCAGTGCTGATCACGTGGTGATAAATCGACGCCGGGGTCAGCAGGCCGACAAAGTGTCCGGCCAGCACGAACAACACACCGATGTGGAAGAAGTTGCTCGCCACGCGCATACCGCGCTGATTGAGCATCTGGCTCGAACCTGCCTTCCAGGTGTACTGCGACAGGTCGAAGCGCGCCCAGCTGCCAATCAGGCAAATCGCCAGGGCGACGTAGGGATAGACCCCGAACAACAACAGGTTCCATTTAGACATTGCCTACCTCCTTGGCTGGCACGGCGGCCAACCCTTCATGCTGAAAATCCACCCAGTGCAACGGCACCGCGCTTTCTTCCCGGGCCTTGCCCGGCGCGCTTGACAGCGAACTGCAACGGTCCTGCTGTTCGGCCTGGAGGAAGTCCACGGCCTCCTCTTCCCAGATCTTGTCGAGGGCTTCGAGGGAGTCGTCGCGAGGTTCCGCCGCGACCTGCGCCCGCAAGTCGGCGACCGCTTGATGCGGCTCGGCCCCGGCAATTTGCAGCAACGCCCGGAAGCAGCTGGCATAGGCGCTTTCGCGCTCTTCCAGACGTGCGGCGAGCAAGGCCAGCAAGTGCGAAACATCCGCCAGGCCCTCGCGGGCCTCGATGTCTTCGCGGGTAGACAGGAACTCCAGGTACAGCGGGATGTAATCGGGCAGCTCTTTGACGCCGATGGCAAAACCGGCTTCTTCGTATTGCGCCATCATGTCGACCATCGCCTGGCCACGGTCGCGGGATTCACCGTGCACATGCTCGAACAACAGCAGCGACAGCGAGCGCCCCCGACCGAACAGCGCACCGTAGTGCTCCTGCCCGTCCATCAGGTCATTGCCGCAGATCAGCTCGAGCAATTCGAACAACGCACCGCGCTGCGTCGGGCTGATTTCCCGTGACTGGATGATCGCTTGCTCCAGTTCGTCGCGACCGCTAATTAGCGTCTCGGTCGGGTAGTCGAGCAGCAGCGAAATCACTTTGAGAATTTGCATGCTCATTCCTCCCACAACTGGACGGTTTTCAGGATGTCGCGACGGTTGGCCTTCTTGGCGCCGAACATGTTGGTGTCGGAGCTGCCGCTGCAGCCGCTGCCGAAACTGAAGCCGCAACCGGAACGTTCGGCGAAGGCATCGCTCATGGCGTCTTCACGGTGGGCGCTCGGTACCACAAAGCGGTCTTCGTAGTTGGCAATCGCCAGGTAGCGATACATCTCCTCGACCTGGGCCACACTCAAACCGACATCCTTCAGAACTTGCAGGTCCTGAACGCCATCGACTTGCTCGGAACGTTTGTAGGCGCGCATCGCCAGCAAGCGTTTAAGCGCACGCTTGACCGGTTTTTCATCGCCCGCCGTCAGCAGGTTGGCCAGGTACTTCAGTGGAATACGCAGGCTGTCGACGTCCGGGATCACCCCGTTCATGCCAACGGTGCCGGCAGTGGCGGCGTTCTGGATCGGCGACAGTGGCGGTACGTACCAAACCATCGGCAAGGTGCGGTATTCCGGGTGGAGCGGCAGTGCGAGTTTCCAGTCCACGGCCATTTTGTAGACCGGCGAACGTTGGGCCGAGTCGATCACCGACTGCGGCACGCCATCGGCCAAGGCCTGACGAATCACCGCCGGATCGTTCGGATCGAGGAAGATCTCCAGTTGTTTCTCGTACAGGTCCTGCTCATTGGCGGTGCTCGCCACTTCGCTGATGCGGTCGGCGTCATACAGCAACACACCGAGGTAGCGAATGCGCCCGACGCAGGTTTCTGCGCAAACGGTCGGCATCCCGGCTTCGATACGCGGGTAGCAGAAGATGCATTTCTCGGACTTGCCGCTCTTCCAGTTGAAATAGATCTTCTTATAAGGGCAGCCGCTGATGCACATCCGCCAGCCACGGCATTTTTCCTGGTCGATCAGGACGATGCCGTCTTCTTCACGCTTGTAGATCGCCCCGCTCGGGCAAGCCGCTGCGCACGTCGGGTTGAGGCAGTGCTCGCACAGGCGCGGCAAATACATCATGAAGGTGTTTTCGTACTCGCCGTAAATGTCCGCCTGGATCTTGTCGAAGTTCTTGTCCTTGCGACGCTTGGCGAATTCGGTGCCGAGGATTTCTTCCCAGTTCGGGCCCCACTCGATTTTCTCCATGCGCTTGCCGGAGATCAGCGAACGCGGACGTGCAGTGGGCTGATGCTCACCCAGTGGTGCGGTGTGCAGGTGCTGGTAATCGAAGTCGAACGGTTCGTAGTAATCGTCGAGGCTCGGCAGATCCGGGTTGGCGAAAATGTTCGCCAACACGCGGAATTTACCGCCGATGCGCGGGTTGATCGTGCCGTTGGCATTGCGGATCCAGCCGCCCTTCCACTTGTCCTGGTTTTCCCATTCTTTCGGGTAGCCGATCCCGGGTTTCGATTCGACGTTGTTGAACCACGCGTATTCCATGCCTTCGCGGCTGGTCCAGACGTTTTTGCAGGTGATGGAACAGGTGTGGCAACCGATGCACTTGTCCAGGTTCAGAACCATGCCGATTTGTGAGCGAATCTTCATCTCAGTTCTCCTCGATATCGGTCGGCAGTGGACGCGGCAGGTCATCGCCACTTGAACCATCGAGCCAGTCGACTTTGGACATTTTGCGCACCACGACGAATTCATCGCGGTTGCAACCGACCGTGCCGTAATAGTTGAAACCGTAGGCCTGCTGGGCATAGCCGCCGATCATGTGGGTCGGTTTGAGCACAACCCGGGTGACCGAGTTGTGGTGGCCGCCACGCGTCTTGGTGGTTTCCGAACCGGGCACGTTCACGATCCGTTCCTGTGCGTGATACATCATCACCATGCCGTCCTTGACGCGCTGGCTGACCACCGCCCGGGCAGTCAGTGCACCGTTGACGTTGAAGCACTCGATCCAGTCGTTGTCCTCGATGTCGGCGCTTTTCGCGTCGTTCTCCGAGAGCCAGACAATTGGCCCGCCACGGCTGAGGGTGAGCATCAGCAGGTTGTCGCTGTAGGTGCTGTGGATGCCCCATTTCTGGTGCGGAGTGATCCAGTTCAGGACGATTTCCTTGTGGCCGTTACTGCGCTTGCCTTTCACCCCTTCGATGGTGCGGGTGTTGACGGGCGGCCGATAACTCATCAATTGCTCGCCGAACGCCTGCATCCACGGGTGATCCTGGTAGAACTGCTGGCGACCGGTGATGGTGCGCCATGGGATCCCTTCGTGAACGTTGGTGTAGCCGGCGTTGTAGCTGACGTGATCGTCTTCGAGACCCGACCAGGTCGGGCTGGAAATGATCTTGCGCGGCTGTGCCTGAATGTCGCGGAAACGGATGGCCTCGTGGGCCTTGGACAGCGCCAGGTGGCTGTGGTCGATGCCGGTGAACTCCGACAGCGCGGCCCAGGCTTTCACAGCGACCTGGCCGTTGGTTTCCGGGGCCAGGGACAGGATCACTTCAGCGGCATCGATCGCCGTGTCGATTTTCGGCCGACCCTGGCTAATACCGGCATCGCCTTCTTTGTGATTGAGTTCACCGAGGAATTTCACTTCGTCTTCGGTGTTCCAGTTGATGCCTTTGCCGCCGTTGCCATGTTTCTCCAGCAATGGCCCGAGGGACGAGAACTGCTTGTAGATGTTCGGGTAGTCACGCTCCACCACATGCAGGTTCGGTGCGTTCTTGCCCGGCACCGGTGCCACGCCGTCGCTTTTCCAGTCGGTGCCGCCAAACGGTTGGGCCAGTTCGCCGACGCTGTCGTGCATCAACGGGATGGTCACCAGATCCTTTTCAACGCCCAGATGCCCTTCGGACATGCTGGAAAACGCCTTGGCGATGCCTTTGTAGATTTCCCAGTCGGAACGCGATTCCCATGCCGGGTCGATGGCGGCCGACAACGGGTGAATGAACGGGTGCATGTCCGAGGTGTTCATGTCGTCTTTTTCGTACCAGGTTGCCGTCGGCAACACGATGTCGGAATAGACGCAGGTCGAGGACATGCGGAAGTCCAGCGTGGTGACCAGATCGAGCTTGCCGATGGCGCCCTCGTCCACCCATTCGGCTTCTTCGGGTTTGCAGTCGCCGACCTGGCCGATGTCTTCGTTCATCACCCCGTTTTTGGTGCCCAGCAGGTACTTGAGCATGTACTCGTGGCCCTTGCCCGAGGAGCCCAGCAGGTTGGAACGCCAGATGAACATGTTGCGCGGGAAGTTGACCGGGCTGTCCGGCTGTTCGCAGGAGAAGCGCAGCGAACCGTCCTGCAGCGACTTGACCACGTAGTCTTTCGGGTCCATGCCGGCCGCAGCCGCATCACGGCAAATGTGCAAAGGGTTAGTGTTGAGTTGCGGTGCGCTGGGCAACCAGCCGGCACGTTCGGCGCGGATGTTGTAGTCCAGCGCATGCTCAGGGAATTGCGATTTGTCGGCCAATGGCGAGAGCACGTCGTGCATGCTCATCTTCTCGTGGCGCCACTGCGAACTGTGGGCGTAGAAGAAGCTGGTGCCGTTCATTTGGCGAGGCGGACGGTTCCAGTCCAGGCCGAACGCCAATGGCAGCCAGCCGCATTGCGGACGGAGTTTTTCCTGACCCACATAGTGCGCCCAACCGCCACCGGTCTGACCGACACACCCGCAGAGCATGAGCATGTTGATCAGCCCGCGGTAGTTCATGTCCATGTGGTACCAGTGGTTCATCGCCGCGCCGACGATGATCATCGAGCGACCCTTGGTCTTGTCGGCGTTGTCGGCGAACTCACGGGCAATCTGGATGGCTTTCTCGCGGCTGACGCCGGTGATCTGCTCCTGCCACGCCGGGGTGCCAGGCACCGAGGCGTCGTCGTAATCCTTGGCTACGTTGTCGCCGCCGAGGCCGCGATCGATCGCCAGGTTGGCGGCCGACAGGTCGAACACGGTGGCGACTTTGGCCACGCTGCCGTCCGCCAGCACCACGTTATGCACCGGCACTCGGCGGTATTGCACGGCATCGCCGGCCACGTGCTGGAAGTGCTCGTGGGACTCGCCGGCAAAATACGGGAACGCCACTTCGGCAACGTCATCGCCGATCAGGCTCAGTTTCAGATCGATCTCACGGCCTTCGCCGCCTTCACGAGGCAGGATGTTCCACTTGCCCTTCTCGCCCCAGCGATAACCGATGGAGCCCTGAGGGGACACCAGTTCGCCGCTGACATCGAGGGCGATGGTTTTCCATTCCGGGTTGTTTTCCTGGCCGAGGTTGTCGGTCAGGTCACTGGCGCGCAGGAAGCGGTCCGGCTGGTAACCGGCGCCCGGTGCCTTGTCGACCATTTGCTTGAGCAGCACCAGCACCGGCAAATCGGTGAAGCGCTTGGCGTAGTCGGTGAAATAGGCGCTCGGTTTGTCCAGGTGGAATTCTTTGAAGATCACATGGTTGAACGCCTGGGCCAGCGCCGCATCGGTGCCTTGTTTAGGGTTCAGCCACAGGTCGGTGAGCTTGGCGACTTCCGAGTAGTCCGGAGTGATCGCGACGGTCTTGGTGCCCTTGTAACGGACTTCGGTAAAGAAGTGCGCGTCGGGAGTACGGGTCTGCGGGACGTTGGAGCCCCAGGCAATGATGTAGTTGGAGTTGTACCAGTCGGCCGATTCCGGCACGTCGGTCTGCTCGCCCCAGACCATCGGCGAGGCCGGTGGCAAGTCGCAGTACCAGTCGTAGAAGCTCAGGCAGGCGCCACCGATCAGCGACAGGTAACGCGAACCCGCGGCATAGCTGACCATCGACATGGCCGGGATCGGCGAGAAACCGACGATCCGGTCAGGGCCGTATTGCTTGATCGTATAGACGTTGGCGGCAGCGATGATCTCGTTGACTTCCTCCCAGTTGGAGCGAATGAAGCCACCCATGCCGCGTTTGCTTTTATAGGAGTCGGCCTTGGCCTTGTCCTCGACGATGCTGGCCCAGGCTTCCACCGGCGCCATGGTCTGCCGCGCATCGCGCCAGAGCTTGAGCAACGGCTTGCGGATTTTCGGGTACTTGAGCCGGTTGGCGCTGTAGATGTACCAGCTGTAACTGGCACCACGCGGGCAGCCACGGGGCTCATGGTTCGGCAGATCGTTACGGGTACGCGGATAGTCGGTCTGCTGGGTTTCCCAGGTGATCAGGCCGTTCTTGACGTAGATCTTCCACGAGCAGGAACCGGTGCAGTTCACCCCGTGGGTGGACCGCACGATCTTGTCGTACTGCCAGCGCGAACGGTAGACGTTCTCCCAGTCGCGAGACTCTTTGCGGGTCTCGCCATGACCGTCGGAAAACTCGTTTTGCTTGCGATTGAAAAACTTCAGTTGATCCAGTAAATGACTCACGGTGTAGTCCTCTCAGGCTTGCTGCGGGGTTCTGTGCCCCGCCCACGCAATGGTTGGATTCGGGTCGTCTTAGCAGGGAGTCGCTGCGCCTTTGCGCGCGTACCACCACCACGTCACGACGATGCAGCTCAGGTAAAAGCCGACGAACATGTAGAAGGCCATCTCCGGGCCGCCGGTCAGGGCCATCGAAGAGCCGAAGGATTTGGGAATGAAGAACGCACCGAAGGCGCCCATGGCCGAACTGAAGCCCAGGACCGCAGCGGATTCCTTGCCGGCGTTTTTCAAGGCTTGTTCGCGTACTGCCGGTGGTTTGCCGGCCGAGGCTTTTTCGTGCTGGGTGCGGAAGATCACCGGGATCATGCGGAAGGTGGAGCCGTTGCCGATGCCAGTGGTAATGAACAGCAGCATGAACATGCCGAGATAGCCGTAGAAGTTGCCGGGCCCACCGTTCTGCGGCAGGAAGTGCATGACGCCGAAGACCATCACGATCATCGCCACGAAGTTCCACAAGGTCACTTTCGCGCCGCCGAGCTTGTCCGCCAGCCAGCCGCCCAATGGGCGTACCAGCGCACCGACCAACGGGCCGAGGAAGGCGAATTTCAACGCGATGACATCCGGGAACGAGGTTTTGATCAGCAGCGGAAACGCGGCGGAGAAACCGATGAACGAACCGAAGGTCGCCAGGTACAACCAGCACATCAGCCAGTTGTGTTTGCGTTTGAAGATGACGGCCTGCTCGCTGAAGGAAGCGCGGGCACTGGACAGGTCATTCATGCCGAACCAGGCCAGCACCGTCACCAAGACAATGAACGGCACCCAGATGAAGCCGGCGTTCTGCAACCACAACTGGCCGCCATCCGGCAACGCTTGCGGCGAGCCGCCCATGAAACCGAACACACCGAAGGTAATCACCAGCGGTACACAGAACTGCATCACCGAGACGCCCAGGTTACCCAGCCCGGCGTTGAGGCCAAGGGCCGTGCCCTGCTGCGACTTGGGATAGAAGAAGCTGATGTTGGACATGCTCGAGGCGAAGTTGCCGCCACCAAAACCGCAGAGCAAGGCAATCAACACGAACACACTGTAGGAGGTGCTCGGGTCCTGCACGGCGAAGCCCATCCAGATCGAGGGCAACAACAGCGACGCGGTGCTCAGGGCGGTCCAGCGACGGCCGCCGAAGATCGGCACCATAAAGGAATAGAAAACGCGCAAGGTCGCCCCGGACAGCCCCGGCAATGCCGCCAGCCAGAACAACTGGTCGGTGGTGAAGCTGAAGCCGATGGCGTTCAAACGCACGATCACCGTGCTCCAGACCATCCACACCGCAAAGGCCAACAGCAGCGCAGGAATGGAAATCCACAAGTTGCGCGTGGCGGTCTGTTTGCCACTACTTCCCCAGAATGCTGGGTCCTCGGGGCGCCAGTCATGAATGACCGGGCCTTTGTCAGGCTTTTGCAGAACGGACATGTTCTTCTCCTAGGGCAATGCTGGAAATCGGGGACGGAGTCAGCAGCGGTGCTTTACCCAGCACCGCGCTTTTGCGTATTTCGCTGAAGTACATCCAGGTGAGGGAGACCCAGACCACGCCGTACATCAACATGAAGCAGGAAGAGCGCACGCCGGTGAGGTCCACCAGGGCGCCGAACAGGATCGGCAGCACGAAACCGCCCAGGCCACCGGCGAGGCCGACGATGCCGGACACCGCGCCCATGTTTTTCGGGTAGTCGTTGGCGATGTACTTGAAGACCGAGGCCTTGCCGAACGCGAAGGCGATGCCCATGACGAACAGCAGGACGGTGAACAGCGCGGGATTGAGGCCGATGTGGAAATCCACCGGGCCATTGATCGTTTGCACTTGCAGCTGGGTTTGGGGATACGAGAGCAGGAACAGGCAGATCCAGCTGACCCACAACACCCACCAGGTCACGCTTTGCGCCCCCCAGCGATCCGACATCCAGCCGCCGACCGCACGCAGCACGCCGCCGGGCAGGGAAAAACAGGCCGCCAGCAGCGCCGCGCTTTGCAGGCTGAAACCGTATTCCTGCACGTAGTACTTGGTCATCCACAGCGCGAGGGCGACATAACCACCGAAAACGATCGAGTAGTACTGGCAGTAGCGCCACACCGCCGGGTCCTTCAGCGAGCTCAACTGCTCACGCAAGGTGGCGCCGCTGGCACTGCGGTGGTCCTTGTTTTCAGCGCTGAGGAACCAGAACAACAGCGCAGTAATAAAGAGGATCGCGCTGAAGACTTTCGGCACCAACTGCCAGCTGCCGGCAGCGATCAGCGCCGGGGCGAGAAACTTGGTGACTGCGGCCCCGGCGTTACCGGCGCCGAAGATGCCCATCGCGAAGCCCTGATTCTCTTTGTCGAACCATTTGGCGACGTAGGCAATCCCGACCGAGAACGAGCCGCCGGCCAGGCCGACGAACAAGCCCAGCACCAGGAACTGCCAGTAGGCGGTGGCGTGACTGATCAGGTACAGCGGCGCCACGCAGGCCAGCATCAGCAGGAAGAACACGCTGCGCCCGCCAAAGCGGTCGGTCAGCAGACCCAGCGGCAACCGCACCAGCGAGCCGGTCAGCACCGGGGTCGCGGCCAGCAGGCCGAACTGGGTTTCGTTGAGCTGGAGAAGGTCCTTGATCGGCACCCCGAGCACGGCAAACATCATCCAGACCATGAAACAGACAGTGAAGGCCAGCGTGCTCATGCCCAGCACCAAGCCTTGTCGTACACGCGGTTGGTTCACAAATGCTCTCCAATCAATTAGCCATGGCGGCAGACTAGAGAGGCCAACCCCGCAAAAACTTGATCCATGTCAACGAAGCCCATATGGGCATAGGCCTATGCTTGTGCGGTCTACCTCTAAGGAGGTAGTGCAGGAAAACCCTAAAACCATCGGTTTATCAGCGTCTTAGGGTTTTCCGCCAAGGTTTTTGCTGACAAGGATCAGTCGACAACTCTTTAGAGGTAGCGCGCCCGGGATCGGCGGCAAAACCCATCCTGGAGCTGCACATGCTCGGTTTTCCTGATTTTTTCCCGGACCTGCGCTGATGGTGCGCTGGTTGCGCAGTTCCCTGCCCGCTCGCGCCGGGCTGGCGGTGATCCTGATCGCCGTGCTCGCCCTCGCCAGTTCGTTGAGCGCCGGACTGATCGCCTGGTTCAGCCAAGGCGATGCGGCCGCCATCAACACCGCAGGCTCGGTGCGCATGGAGACTTACCACCTGAGCTGGAAACTGGCCGCGGGTGCAACCGGCGAAGAAATCATCGCCATCAGCGACAGCCTGCAAACCCGCCTCAACAGCCAGTCACTCAAGGCAGTGCTGGAAGATGGCCCGACCGCCGCGCTGCAAATCAGCTACGGGCAAATCCAGCAACACTGGAATGAGGATTTGCGCCCGGCACTGGAGCGTGGCGATGCCGCCTATTTTCAGGTCCAGGCTCTGCCCTTCATTGAACAACTGAACCAGTTCGTCAACCTGTTGCAGCGTCAAAGCGAACAGAAGCAAGGTTGGCAACAGGTGATCCAGGGCCTCGCCTTGTTCACCACCCTGTTCGTCCTGCTGATTGGGCTCTACGAATTGCAGTACGGGGTCGTCATGCCCTTGAAAGAGTTGGTGGACGCGACCCAGCGCTTCCGTCGCGGCGATTTCAAGGTGCGGGTCAACCATCAGTCCCACGACGAACTGGGCCAGTTGGCCATGAGCTTCAACGCCATGGCCGAGACGATCGAAGACTCGCATCGCACGCTTGAGAGTCAGGTCCAGCAAAAAACCCTGAACCTGCAACAAGCCAATGCCGCCCTCGAGTTGCTGTACCAAAGCAGCCGAAGCCTGGCCACACGCCTGGCCAATGCCGAAGGTCTGGATGAGTTGATTCGACGCTTCCAGCAACGCCTGCCCGGCTTGCGCCTGTCGCTGTGTCTGCAAGGACAAATGCAGGCACCGGCCCAGCAGTTGCTCGCCCTGCATGGCGCGAACATCCGCGAAGTCTGCGCCAGCAGCGATTGCGCCACGTGTCAGAAGCACCATAAAGCCAGTCCTCAAACGTTCAGCATCAGCAACCAGGGCAGTGAACTGGGTGAACTCAAGGCGCATTTTGTCGACGGACATCCAACCCAAGCCTGGGAAACCCAACTGATCCAGGCCCTGGCCAACCTGATTGGCACCTCGCTCTCGCTCAAGCGTCAACGGGAACAGGATCATCGCCTGCTGTTGCTCGACGAACGCACGATCATCGCCCGCGAACTGCACGACTCGCTGGCCCAGGCCCTGTCCTACATGAAGCTGCAAGTCAGCCGCCTGCAGACCCTGATGCGCCGTGGCGAACCGGTCGAAACCCTGGAAAACGTCACCGCTGAACTGCGCGAAGGACTGAACAATGCCTACCGCCAGTTACGCGAGTTGCTGACCACCTTTCGCTTGCAGATTCACGATGCGGGGCTGGTACAGGAACTCAAGGACACCGCCGAGGAGTTCTCCCGTCGCGGCGAATTCCAGGTGCACCTGCACGTCGATGCGCTGGCCTTTCAGCTATCGGCCAGC
The DNA here is from genome assembly GCF_900187425.1 of Pseudomonas sp. Irchel s3h14. GTDB lineage: Bacteria > Pseudomonadota > Gammaproteobacteria > Pseudomonadales > Pseudomonadaceae > Aquipseudomonas. The sequence continues at coordinate 2,503 of NZ_FYDJ01000007.1, read as the reverse complement.
GAGCAAATCCACATCTTGCAGATCACCCGCGAGGCGCTCTCCAACTGCCTGCGCCACGCCCATGCGCAAAACGCCTGGCTGCAACTGCGTCCGGACGGTGAAACCGTGAGGCTCATCGTCGAAGACGACGGGCGCGGCTTCAGCGGCAACGTCGACCAACGCGAACACCACGGCCTGAAAATCATGGATGAGCGGGCCCGCAGCTTGCGCGGTCAACTCGAAATAGTCTCCAGGGAGCCGCAAGGCACCCGCGTCCAACTGGAATTCCAACCGGAGTTTCTCGGGCAGCAAACAGAAGGTAGCGTCACATGAACCCCTCCCTGCAACACACCATCCTGCTGGTCGACGACCATCCGATGATGCGTCACGGCATCCGCCAGATGCTCGAACTCGAAGATGATTTCCTGATCGTCGGTGAAGCCAACAACGGAGAAGAAGCACTCAGTCTGATCGAACCGCTGCAACCGGATCTGGTGTTGCTCGATAACAACATGCCGCTAATGAATGGCATTGAAACCCTGCGCCAATTACGGGCGATGCACTACACCGGCAAGGTGCTGCTGTTCACGGTCTCGGATGCCGAAGACGATATTCGCGACGCGTTGCGTCTGGATGCAGACGGCTACCTGCTCAAGGACATGGAACCCGAGCTGTTGATTCAGTACATCCGCAATGCCTTGAACGGCGAATTGGTGATCAGCCCGGGGCTGACCCAAGTCATGGCCCAGGCACTGCGCTCACCGCAGCGCCAGACCGTGGTGGAACTGACCGAGCGTGAACGTCAGGTGCTGAAAACCATCGCCAGCGGCTTCAGCAACAAAGTCATCGGGCACAAGCTGGGCATCACCGAAGGCACGGTCAAGGTTCACGTGAAAAACCTGCTGCACAAACTCGGTTTGCGCTCGCGGGTCGAAGCGGCGGTGTGGGCCATGGAGCACTTGCGCAATGCGGGCTGAGGGGCATGCCTCTTTGGAGGTAGGCCGGCAGAGGCATAGGTCATCCGGCCGGCGCTCTCTACTATGAGCGTCAGCGGAGGTACGCCATGCTGACCCACCCTTCCATCGTTTTAACGTTGCGTCGTCACCATCTGTTCAGCCAGCTACCGGAGAAAATCTTCGAGGAAGTCTGCGGCCTGGCGATGCTCAAGCGCCTGGCCTGTCACAGCACACTCATGCACCAAGGGGACCCGGCCAAGCGCTTTTTCCTGCTGGTCAGCGGCCAGATCAAGTTGTACCGGCTTACCGGCGAAGGCCAGGAAAACCTGGTGGAGATCATTCAGCCCGGCCAGACGTTTGCCGAAGCCTTGCTGTTCAGCCAGGCCCGTCTCTACCCGGTCAGTGCCACGGCGCTGAAGGACAGCGTGCTGGTGAGTATCGAGGGCAGCCATTACCGCAACGCCCTCGAAGACCAGCCGAAAGTTTGCCTGGCGATCCTGGCGAGCATGAGCGTGCACCTGCACCTGCGTCTGCGCGACATCGACACGTTGACCATGGCCAGTGCGAGTCGGCGGGTGATCAATTTCCTGTTCCAGGAACGCAACCCGGTCAGCGGCTTGATTGTCTTGCAGGTGTCCAAACGCCTGGTGGCCTCGAAGTTGGGTATCCAGCCGGAAACCTTTTCGCGGATCTTGCACCGCCTGGTGGACAGCGGCCTGATCGCGATGGAACGGCGCAACATCAGCATCCTTGCCGAAGAGGATCTCGCGGCGTTCCAATAGACGGAATTGACCGCAGTCAATGCGCAATGCCACCGGCCTTGCACACTGAAGAAGTCCATCCATGGAGAGCGCTCATGCCCCGTTCAACCTTGCCCCTGATTTACTCCTGCTCAGGCTGCTCCAACGTCGCCCAACTGGCCAATACCCTGGCTGTGCGGCTCGATCGCAGCGGTCTGGCTGAAATGTCCTGCATCGTCGGGGTCGGCGGGCATGTGGCGGCGCTGGTCAACAAGGCACGTTCGGGACGGCGGATTTTTGCGCTGGATGGTTGCCCGTTGCAATGCGTTGAAAACTGCTTGAAGCAGCATGGGCTGCACGCGGATGTGCATTTGATTCTTAGCCATTACGGGTTGCGCAAGCGCTATGGCGAGGACTGCACGGAGGCGCAGGGGGATGAGTTGTTTGAAGAGATCAGGCAGTTGATTGCCAGTGATGCTCGGCAGCATGTATGCCACCAGGAAACGATGGCCTGAGGGCCAACGAAAATCCAAATGTGGGAGCGGGCTTGCTCGCGAAGGCGTCTTTTGGCTCAGTACATATCCATTTCTGCGGTAACGGCTGCTATTGGTTTCGCTTTTACAGCGAGTCACTTTGGAAAAGCCCCAAAGTAACCAAAGGGCTCTTGCCCCTTTCGTTCGGTGGCTCGCCTAGGCTCGCCATGCCCTCGCTCCGGTCCTGCTCCGTGGGCCCGCCGCCATCGGCCATCCATGGCCGGGGGCGGCTAACCCGGCATCCATGCCGGGTTGCCCACTGCGCAGAACCTCCACTCGGCCTCTCGATGGGGCG
>NZ_FYDJ01000026.1 GCF_900187425.1 Pseudomonas sp. Irchel s3h14 | reverse complement strand
CCCTCGAGAGGCCGAGTGGAGGTTCTGCGCAGTGGGCAACCCGGCATGGATGCCGGGTTAGCCGCCCCCGGCCATGGATGGCCGATGGCGGCGGGCCCACGGAGCAGGACCGGAGCGAGGGCATGCCGAGCCCAGGCGAGGCACCGAACGAAAGGGGCAAGAACCCTTTGGTTACTTTGGGGTTCTTTTCCAAAGTGACCCGCCGTAAGGGCGGAACCCTAGGCCGCCATCACCGCAGAAACGGATATGTACCCCAACCTTAAGTGAACAGCATTATGGTCTGAGCCCTATTTGCAGACATGTTGTATTGCCCTGTATCTACCCCTCGTTTTTGCGGACTTGCTTACAAATGTCCCTGCCGCCGGATACTTGGCGGACACATCGTTCGGGCCAAATGGCCTGGCCCGAAAGAGGTTGACCCTGTCGAGGTGGAATGGCCAACACCCTCCATTTCGCAGAGTGCCTTCTCCGGGGCTTTCCGCCGTTATGGCATGACCCGCACGGCTCGACCGTGCCAAGCATCTGGAAACGAACCATGTCCCGTAAATCGAACAAGCACCGCATTGGCCTGATCGCCGTCGCCCTGGCCGGGGGCATGAACCTGGCTTCTTCCGCCTTCGCCGTGGAGGCGTTGCCCCAGGGTTATCAGATGGCTTCCGCAGTCAAGGCCGGGGAGGGTAAGTGCGGCGAAGGCAAGTGCGGTGACGCTTCCTTCTCACGCACCGACACCGATGACGACGGCCGGGTTTCGCGCAAAGAATTCCTGGCTGTGGCCCCGACCCGTGGTGCGGATTTCGAGGTGATTGACGCCGACCACGACGGTTTCCTTTCCGAGGCCGAAACCTTCAAATACATGAAAGAAGTCTATGAATCCAATGGCAAGGAAGCGCCCAAGGAACTGTTCACGCGCCTCAGCAAAGCCAGCGCCTGAGTCGACATCGTCACCGAACGCCCTCCCTGCGCCCAGCCGGGAGGGCGTTTTGCTGTCTGGAACGCGGCAAGCGTTCAGCGTTCAAGCATGAATGAGCGGTTTCAGGTTGTGTGAAAACGTCCGGGATTGACTAACCTTCTGACGTCGAGATCGTAAAGGGCGCCATGCACCGCCCGACCTCCGCCTGCGCCATTCTCACCACGGACGGACTCATCGTATCCCTCAGCTGAGGTATGAAGATGAAGCACACATTCGCGGTCGCTATAGCGAACCTCGCGCTTTGCGTCTCGGCCCTCGCCAGCAACGCTCCTGCCGCCGATCCCAAGGCCATTCAGCCCTTCCACGTCAATGTGGCGGACAAGGAACTCGTCGATCTGCGCAACCGTATCGCGGCGACCCGCTGGCCGGACAAAGAGATGGTTTCCGATCGATCACAGGGCGCACAACTGGAACAACTGCAGGCGCTGGTTCGCTACTGGGGCACGGACTACGACTGGCGCAAGGCCGAGGCGCAGCTCAATAATCTGGCGCAGTACGTGACCACCCTCGACGGGGTCGAGATCCACTTCATCTGGGTGCGCTCCCCCCACCCGAACGCTTTGCCGATGATCATGACCCACGGTTGGCCAGGCTCGGTGTTTGAGTTCATCAAGGTCGTCGGTCCGCTCACCGATCCGCCTGCGCACGGGGGCAATGCGGCAGATGCATTCGATGTGGTGATTCCGTCCATTCCTGGCTACGGCTTCTCCGGCAAGCCGAGTGGCATCGGTTGGGATCCGGACCACATCGCGCGGGTCTGGGCGCAGCTGATGCAGCGCCTCGAATACACCCACTACGTCGCCCAGGGTGGCGACTGGGGCGCCCCCATTACCAGCGCGATGGCGCGCCAGGCGCCAGCCGGGTTGCGCGGTATTCACCTTAACCTGCCCGCCACGATACCGGCGGAAGCGAGCGCGGCGCTTGCTGTCGGCGGACCGGCGCCGGCGGGATTTTCCGAACAGGAGCGTGCGACCTACGATGCCGTCGCCACGCTCGTCAAACAGGGGAACCTGGCGTACAGCACGATGATGGCCGCGCGACCGCAGATGATCGGTTACGGCGCGACGGATTCACCGGCCTTCCTCGCCGCGCTCATGCTCGTGCATCCAGGCTTTGCCCGGTGGACATACGGCACCGACCCCCAACAGTCGCCGACCAAGGATGAAGTGCTGGACGACATCACGCTGTACTGGCTGACGAATAGCGCCGCTTCGGCAGCAAGGCTCTACTGGGAGAACATGGGGCGAAGCCCTCTTTCTTCGGCCGCACAGAAGACCACCGAGATTTCGCTGCCGGTGGCTGTCACCGTGTTTCCAGAGGATGTCTACTGCCCGCCAGAAACATGGGCCCGGCGCGCTTATAGCAACCTGATCTACTTCCACCAGGCCGACAAGGGCGGCCACTTCGCGGCCTGGGAACAGCCGCAGCTTTTTACCGAGGAGCTTCGCACGGCGTTCCGATCCCTGCGCTAGTCGAACACCGCCACTCACAAACCATCGCCCAACACCTTGAGGTACTCGGGACTCTCGGATATCGAGTTGTGCCCCGTACCCGGTATGACCTTCAGCGACGCTACCCCGTTGGCGAAATGCGTGTAGAGCCGCTCGGTGCTGGAACGCGGTATCACTTCGTCGTGCTCGGCCGCGATCAACAGCGTCGGCACCGTGATGTGGGCGGCGTACTTCCATGATTCATAGGTGTCCTTGAGCAACCACTTCACCGGGAAGATGGGGAACTGCCGGGCGGCGAGTTCTGCAACACTGTTGTAGGGCGTGATCAGCACCAGACGCGCCGCCGGGCGTTGGCTGGCGAGGCGCACGGCGACGCCCGAGCCCAGGCTGCGACCGACCACCGTAATGTGTGGATGGGTGGCGTAGACCAGATCAAACAAGGTCATGGCGTCGCGCGAAATCATCTCCTCGGAGGGCGATCCGGAACTGCCACCGTAGCCTCTGTAGTGCAGCAAGTAGAGGGCGTGATCGGCAAAGGCTTCGGAAAACGAAGGCAGGCTCCGGGAGACGTCCTCGGCATTTCCACCGAAATAGATCAACGCGTTCCGCCCCTCGTGCGGTCTGACGGTTACCAGCACCTGCGCGTCGTCGACCGACAGCGTGATCAATGTTGCCGATGTACCGACAGCGCGGGGTTGCGGGAAGTAGATGAGGGCGCGCTGGAACACGAACAGCGCGGCGCACAGCGCCAGATACACAACGGCGACGATGACGACGATTGACACCAGGATTCGTGGCATTCGGCTAACTTTAGTGGGCGGCATTGACGGCTCTGGCCTGAAGACGGCTATCGCTTGATCGCTGTCTGAGTGTAGTAGACCGATAGCGCGACGCACCGGGAGGGGCCGCCATGCCCATCGCTGTTAAATGGCTCAACGGCTAATGCCAGTCAGTTAAGCCGTAACGCGATCTGTAGCAGCTGGCGAAGCCTGCGTTCGGCTGCGCAGCAGTCGTGAAATCAGACGATGCGGTGTTTCAGGAAGACCGCAAACGCAGGTTTTACGACTGCTTCGCAGCCGAACGCAGCCTCGCGGGCTCGGCAGCTGCTACAGATCGCGGTGCTTGTAGAGGGGCGAATGGTCGCCGGTAGCTATGCTGATGTGGCCAGCCTCGTGCGTCCGACGCGAAAAGTGCGGTGGACCGTGGCTGACAGCAAAAATGTGGAAGGGCAATTCCATGAGCCACACTGATGGGTACACGCGTCGAAAAATACTCACGCTGGCTGCCGGTGCTTCGGCGGTTTTCACCTTCGATCCAGCTTTTGCAGCATCCACGCCGTCGAGCGAAACAGGAGGCAAGAACATGCTGACCCGGGCCATTCCATCCAGCGCCGAACTCTTACCGATCGTTGGGCTGGGCACGTATCGTGGTTTTGATGTCGAGCCTTCAAGCCCCGCCTACAAGCAGCTGCCTGCGGTGCTGCGCGCGTTGTTCGAGAAGGGCGGGAAGGTGATCGACAGTTCGCCCATGTACGGTCGCGCCGAACAGTCGACCGGTGAGCTGCTGTCGATTCATGAGCCGCGCTCGCCGGCCTTTCTGGCCACCAAGGTGTGGACCCGTGGCCGCGAAGAAGGCATCGCGCAGATGGAGCAGTCTTTCAAACTGCTGCAAACCGACCGGATCGACCTGATGCAGATTCACAACCTGCTGGACTGGAAAACCCATTTGCCCACGCTGCGCAAATGGAAGGAAGAAGGGCGCATTCGTTACATCGGCATCACCCATTACACGGCGTCGGCGTATGAGGAGGTGGAAGCGGTACTCAAGTCCGAGCCATTGGACTTTTTGCAGATCAACTATGCCCTGGACGATCGCGGCGTCGAGAAGCGCATCCTGCCGCTGTGTCGCGAACGCGGCGTGGCGGTGATCTGCAATCGACCCTTCGGCGGCGGTGATTTGCTCGCCCGCTTGAAGGACAAACCGTTACCGCGCTGGGCCGCGGATGTGAGGGTCAATAGCTGGGCGCAACTGGCGCTCAAGTTCCTGCTGACGCATTCGGCGGTGACCTGCGTCATCCCCGGCACCGGCAACCCGCGTTACATGGCGGAAAATGCCGGTGCAGGTTTCGGTCCGATGCTGACGGGAGCGCAGCGTGAGCAGTTGATTGACGTGGTGGGGTAGGCGAGTGTTCCAGGCCTGTCAGGTGTTGTCCGACGGCTGGCGAAACCGCTCCGGGATGGCCTCTGCAAATGGATAAAACGAAAACCAGGGCCTGGCTTCGTCAATGACCCGCTGGACGGACGGTCTGTTCATCAGCCTGTCGAAATAGGCTTTCAAGTGGACAAAGTCGTCGGGGAACGGCTCGAGCGTACTGGCATAGAAAAGTGCCGGGGCCGCGGCGCAATCGGCCAGGCTGAAATCTGCACTGGCCAACCAGATTCTGGACGCCATCTGGTGGTCGAGCATGCCGTACGCCGTCTGCAGTGTGGAACGTTCTCTGGTCAAATCGCCGTGAGCGCCGCGCAGGCGATCCAACACAATCTGTTGCAGCGGTGTCTGTAGATAGTGGTCGCACACACGGTCCCACAGACCGACCTCCAGTGCGGTATCCCAATCGTCGGGAACGAGCGGATGAGCACCTGGATAAAATCGGTCCAGGTATTCGATGATGATCGTGGTCTCCGCCACGTTGCGCTGGCGAGCGCGGTCGCGGATGACCGGGAATTTGCCGAGCGGCCACAGCGCTTGCAGCTCTGCTCTGTCTGCATCGTTGGCAAGATCGATGATCCGCTTCTCGAATTCGACAGCGTTTTCATAGAGCGCGATGAGCACTTTGTGGCAGAACGACGACAGCGGATGGTAGTAAAGAGTCAGCGACATCTCTCAGCTCCTCGAAAGGCAAGTGACCCCCATCATCATAGTCGCCGTCCGGGACGGTTAAGCGCGCGGTGCTAGACTTTCAGGGTGGGATGGATGATCGATCAACCTGATCCGGCGGTGCAATGGTGAGAACGCTGGAGGTATGACATGACGACTCAACTGCTGGCTAAAGAACACATCAACGTGGTGGTCCGCAATTATGTAGAAGGCATGGTGTTCGCTGATGAAGCCTTGCTGCGACAGGCCTTTCATCCTTCTTGCCGCATCATTGGCCATTACGAAGAAAAGCTTGAATGGGCATCCCTGGAGGAATTTATCAGCGCGATCAAGGCTGAGGGGCCGGCAGCCAAAGAGGTCAAACCGTTTTGGGAAGTGCTCAGCATCGATGTCACGGGTGATGCCGCCGCGGTAAAAGTCACTGATGATTATCTCGGCATGCGATTTACCGATTATCTGTCGCTACTGAACATCAATTACCGCTGGATGATTGTGAACAAGCTGTATTACCTGAACGAATAACGCGTGAGCCCGGGAGCCAAAAGCTCCCGGGCATCGTTATGCGATCAGTGCCGATCCAGCCACACCGTCTGGGCATTGCAGAATTCACGCACGCCGAAATGCGAGAGCTCACGGCCAAACCCGCTTTTCTTCACGCCGCCAAAGGTGACGCGTGGGTCGGAGGCGCAATAGCCATTGATAAACACACCACCGGTTTCCAGTTCATCGGCCATCTGCTCGGCAAGCTCGACGTTGCGTGTGTAAATGGTGGAGGCGAGGCCGAACTCACTGTCATTCGCCAGTTCTAGTGCATGGGCTGCGTCTCGTGCAGTGATGATCGAGGCCACCGGGCCAAACAGCTCCTGTTTGAACGAGGTCATCTGATCGGTGACAGCACCGAAAACCGTGGGCTCATAAAAATTGCCAGCGCCTTCAGCCTTCTTGCCGCCCATCAGCAACGTCGCACCTTCTTCCAGGGTGTCGCGCACCTGTTGATCCAGTTCATCACGCAGATCAAAGCGAGCCATCGGACCGATGTAAGTGTCGGCGGCCAGTGGATCGCCGACCACCAGTTTTTGCGTGGCTTCGACGAACTTGCGCGTGAATTCCTCGACGATGCCTTGCTCGACGATCAAGCGTTTGGCCGCCGCGCAGACTTGCCCGGTGTTTTGGTAACGACCAATCACGGCGGCTTTGACCGCTTCGTCGAGGTCGGCATCGTTGAGCACGATGAACGGATCTGAACCGCCCAGTTCCAGTACACACTTCTTCAGCGCCGCGCCGGCTTGAGCGCCGATGGCGATGCCGGCTCGCACGCTGCCAGTGAGAGTGACTGCCGCGATGCGAGGATCGGCGATCGCTGTTGAGACGCCGTCGGGCGTGACATTGATCACCTCGAAGACACCTTCAGGGAAGTCGGCTTGCTTGAAGGCTTCCAGCAACAGATAGGCGCTGCCCATCACGTTCGGAGCATGTTTGAGCACGTAGGTGTTGCCGGCGATCAACGCTGGAACGGCGCCGCGCAGGACCTGCCAGATCGGGAAGTTCCACGGCATTACGGCGAGAATCGGGCCGAGCGGGCGATATTCAATGCGCGCTTTTCCACCTTCAACCAGCGTCGGCTCAGCGCTCAGCATCGCCGGGCCGTGTTCGGCGTACCACTCGCAGAGTTGCGCGCACTTTTCGATTTCGCCGCGCGCCTGAGTGATCGGCTTGCCCATTTCCAGGGTGATCATGTTCGCCATCGCTGCGGCGTTGTCGCGCAATGCCTGAGCCAGGGCGATCAACAACTGCGAACGTTGATCAACCGGTTTGCTGCGCCAGGCGCGAAACCCGGCAGCGGCGCGGGACAGGGCATCGTCCAGTGCCGATGCGGATTCGAAAGGGTAGTGGCCGATCTGCTCGCCGTTGGCGGGGTTGATCGAAATGGCATGGGTGAGGCTGGAAACTTGAGTCATGGCACCGTCCTGCGAGGTGGGGATGCGCTCAGGTTACGGTGGCGTTTGTTTTCTGGAAACTGAATAATACTGAGCATATCGTTCACGTTTGGAGAATGCCTTGGATCTGGTTCAGCTGGAAATTTTCAAAGCCGTCGCCGAACACGGCAGCATCAGCGCGGCGGCTCAGCACATCCACCGGGTGCCGTCGAACCTGACGACGCGGATCAAGCAGCTGGAGCTGGATCTGGGCGTGGACCTGTTTATCCGCGAGAAGAGCCGTCTACGTCTGTCGCCGGCCGGCTGGAGTTTCCTCGACTATGCCCGGCGCATTCTCGATCTGGTCCAGGAGGCTCGCGCGACGGTGGCGGGCGAAGAACCGCAGGGATCGTTTCCCCTTGGGTCACTGGAGAGCACTGCGGCGGTGCGCATCCCTGAGCTGTTGGCGGCGTATAACCAGAAGCACGCCAAGGTCGAGCTGGACCTGTCCACCGGACCTTCGGGGACCATGATCGACGGGGTGTTGTCGGGGCGACTGGCGGCAGCGTTTGTCGATGGACCGGTGCTGCACCCGGCACTGGAAGGCGTGCCGGCGTTTGAGGAAGAAATGGTGGTGATCGCACCGCTCAACCATTCCCCCATTCATCGCGCGCGGGATGTTAATGGCGAAAACATCTATGCCTTCCGCTCCAATTGTTCCTACCGACACCACTTCGAAAGCTGGTTCGCCAAGGACGCGGCGGTGCCCGGCAAGATTTTCGAAATGGAGTCCTATCACGGCATGCTGGCGTGCGTCAGCGCCGGTGCAGGCCTGGCGCTGATGCCCCGCAGCATGCTCAACAGCATGCCCGGATGCACCACGGTGAGCGTCTGGCCGCTATCGGAATCGTTCCGCTATTTGCGCACCTGGCTGGTGTGGCGCCGGGGGACGGTGTCGCAAAGTCTGACCATGTTTGTGCGCTTGCTCGAGGAGCGCGGGGTGGTGCGGGATGAGGCGGTGCGCTAGTTCGCGCGTTTGAGAATGTCCAGATCGGTGTGCCGGCTCATTCCCCGGCTTTCGTCGACTTGATCAGATTGTTGCGCAGCTTCACGACCGCTTTTTGCAGGATCGAGAACTCGTCGAGCGTCAGGCCCGTTGCGTCGGCGAGGCCCATTTCCGGTTGGCTTTCGCGCAGCTGTCGACCGTTCTTCGTCAGGCTGATCCGCACTTGGCGCTCGTCTTCGGGATCGCGTTGCCTTTGCAAAAAGCCCATCGCTTCCAGTTTCTTCAGGATCGGGGTCAAAGTGTTCGACTCCAGAAACAGCTTCTCGCCCAGGCTGCCGACGGTCTGATTGTCTTCCTCCCACAGCGCGACGATGGTGATGTATTGCGTATAGGTCAGCCCAAGCTGCTCAAGTATCGGCTTGTAAGCCTTGCCGAAGGCCAGGTTCGTGGAATAGACCGCAAAACACAGGAATTCGGAGAGCTTCAGGTTGTCGGGGACGGCGTTGTCGGTGGGTTTCATGTGCATCCTCGTTGGCCAAAGACGGATGGCTCGCAAAAAGCGAAATATACCCCGTATGCGATTGTGTCGGAACGACTCTAACTGACAGTGGCGACCGGTTCGACGGCGAAAGTCGAACCGGTCGTACGGTGCATCACGCTGTCAGGGCGTTGATGACCACGTCGATATTGCCTCGCGTTGCTTTCGAGTACGGACAGATTTGGTCTGCGGCGTGCGCCAGCTCCGTCGCGAGGTCTTGCGTCAAGCCTGGCACGCGAAGAGTCAGACGGGCCTGGAGGAAGTAGGCCGGACCGGTCTGGCCCAGATCGACCTCAATATCAATGGCCAGATTGGGCGGCAACGTCACCTTCATATTTTTCGCCGCCAGCTCGACGGCAGCGGTGTAGCAGGCCGACCATGCGCCGGCGAAAAACTGCTCTGCCGTTGGGTGCGGCACAATGGCTGCGAACTCGTGTGCCAGTCTAGGGTTTCCAGGCGACGAGAGCTCGATGGCGAGGCCGCGGGAAGAGTTGTCACCGTCGCTGAACGTCGTGTGGGTTTTGCCTGTGGCCAGGACTTTTTCGATCTTGTTCATGGTTGAGTCCTCAACGTTTTGTTGGGTTTGTGATTCGTATGCGCTTAAAGCGCATGCGATATATATGGTGTATCGACAATGCCGATCGACAGCAACGCCGCGCGGTGCGTCAAGCCGTGAGGACGTTCAGGGCCACGTCAATGTTACCCCGCGTCGCTTTCGAGTACGGGCAGATTTGATCGGCGGTGTGCGCCAGTGTCGTCGCAACATCGTTCGACAAACCCGGTACACGCAGGGTCAATCGAGCCTGAAGGAAGTAAGCCGGACCGGTCTGACCCAGATCGACTTCGATGTCGACGGACAGATCCGACGGCAGTACCACGTTCATCTCGTCGGCCACCAGCCCGACGGCGGCGGTGTAGCAGGCCGACCATGCGCCGGCGAACAGTTGCTCGGCGGTCGGGTGCGGCTGGGTGGCGGCGAACACGTGGGCTGGCTTGGCGTTGCCAGGCGTCGACAGGGTGATGTCGAGGCTGCCGTCATGGCCGCGCGAGGTGTTGCTGACGGTGGTGTGGGTTTTGCCGGTGGCCAGTACTTTTTCGATCTTGCTCATGATGATTTCCTGAGTTTCTATTGTTTTCGTATGCGCTTATATCGCATGCGACATATTCAGTGGATTAAAGCGATCTTCACGCCGTCAGGATGTTCACTGCCACGTCAATGTTGCCCAGCGTCGCTTTCGAGTACGGGCAGAGTTCGTGTGCGGCGTGCGCCAGTGCGGTTGCGACGTCGTGTGCCACGCCCGGCAAGCGGACAAAGAATCGAGCCTGAAGGAAATAAGCCTGACCGGTCTGGCCCAGATCGACCTCGATGTCGACGGACACATCGGCCGGCAGCGCCACGTTCTTCGCTTTGGCCACGTGTTCGATGGCGGAGATGTAGCAGGCCGACCACGCACCGGCGAACAGTTGCTCGGCCGTCGGGTGCGGTTGGGTGGCTGCGAACACGTGGGCCGGTTTGGCGTTTCCTGGCGACGACAGCTCGATGTCGAGGTTGCCGTGGGCACGGGTCGCGTCGCTGAACGTGGTGTGGGTTTTGCCGGTAACCAGTACTTTTTCGATCTTGCTCATGGAATGAATCCTCAACGTTTCAATAGGTGGTGTTTATATGTCGTATACGTTTGTATCGTATGCGATTGAAATAATACTCGCGCAGAACTCAATCGGTGTCAAGGGGTGGTGTGCTGACCAGCCGACGAATGGCCGGGTTACCGGGATATGCCGAATTCGTCGTCGACCGGGTCTAAAGCGATCAAGCCGTGGCTTTGGGAATGGGCCAGTCTGGGCGGTCTGTCCAAGGAGTTGATGATGAAACGACTGTCCCTGGCCGAAGCTCGCGAGCTGGCCGAATCGATCTTGCTGCACAACGGTTTCAACCTTGCCCACGCTCAGGCGGTGGCCGCCACGGTGATTGCCGGCGAGCGCGATGGCTGCGCCTCCCACGGTTTGTATCGGGTATTGGGCTGCGTAAATTCGCTCAGGGCCGGCAAGGTGGTGGCCGATGCCGAGCCACGGGTGATCGACCAGGCCCCTTCGATCGTGCGGGTCGATGCGGCGGGTGGTTTTTCCCAGTTGGCGTTTCAGGCGGGTCTGCCATTACTGGAGGAGAAAACCCGGGCAAACGGGATTGCGGCGCTGGCGATCAATCGCTGTGTGCATTTTTCCGCCCTATGGGTCGAGATCGAGCAACTGACCGCTGCCGGCCTGGTGGCGCTGGCGTGTAATCCCAGCCATGCCTGGGTCGCACCAGCGGGAGGCAGTCAACCGGTGTTCGGCACCAATCCCATTGCGTTTGGCTGGCCGCGTTCGGGCAAGGATCCGTTTGTGTTCGACTTCGCCACCAGTGCGATTGCCCGTGGCGAGATCGAGTTGCATCGACGTGCCGGCAAAGCGATTCCCGAAGGCTGGGGCGTCGATGCAGACGGGCAGCCGAGTACTGATGCGAACGTGGTACTCGATACCGGCGCGATGCTGACGTTCGGTGGGCACAAGGGCTCGGCGCTGGCCGCCATGGTGGAGTTGATCGCCGGGCCGTTGATTGGTGACCTGACCAGTGCGGAATCGCTGGCGTACGACGCGGGCAGCAAGTCATCGCCGTACCACGGCGAGCTGATCATCGCCCTCGATCCGCAGCGCTTCCTCGGTGAGGCCACCGAGCAGCACCTGGCCCGTGCCGAAGTCATGTTCCAGAGCATACAAGGGCAGGGCGCACGCTTGCCGTCGCAACGGCGTTACGAGGCGCGAGCGCGCAGTTTGGTGGAGGGCGTGCAGATTCCCGAAGCCTTGTACAACGACTTGAAGGCGCTGCTGGGCTGAAGAAGCAGGGGCGCCCAACCCTGTGGGAGCGGGCTTGCTCGCGAAGGGGCCATAACATTCAACATTTCTGTCGACTGTTACACCGCTTTCGCGAGCAAGCCCGCTCCCACAGGAGGTCGCTGCACATTTGAGTGTTTTTTACAGCGGTTGTCGGTGGCTGTTGCCATCGACCAGACGGGCGATGCCCAGCGGATTGGCGTTTTTAAGCGCCTCGGGCAGGAGCGCATCCGGGCAGTTCTGGAAGCACACCGGGCGCAGGAAACGCTCGATGGCCAGGCTACCGACCGAGGTGCCACGGGCATCGGAGGTGGCTGGGTAGGGACCGCCATGCACCATCGCATCGCAGACTTCGACGCCGGTCGGGTAGCCGTTGAACAGCACCCGGCCGACTTTTTGTTCGAGCAGCGGCAGCAGCTCGTCATGGGTTTTCAGGTCCCCGGCCTCGGCAATCAGGGTGGCCGTGAGTTGACCGCGCAAGCTGTGCAATGCCCGTTGCAGTTCGGTCTTGTCGGCTACTTCCACCAGCACGGTAGTCGGCCCGAAAACCTCTTCCTGCAACAGCGGGTCGCCGTTGATCAGCAGGCTGACGTCGGCCTTGAACAGCTGCGGCTGGGCCTGCTTGCCCTGTTGTTCGCGGCCAGCCAGGTGGCTGATGTGCGGATGCGCGTGCAGCGCCTGTACGCCGTTGGCGTAGCTGGTTAACGTGCCGGCGTTGAGCATGGTTTGCCCCGGCTGGTCGGCCATGATCGCACTGAGCGATTCAACAAATGCGCTGAACTCGGGGGAGCGAATGCCGATCACCAATCCGGGGTTGGTGCAGAACTGGCCGCAGCCGAGCACCACTGACGCAGCGAGTTCGCTGGCGATTTTCTCGCCCCTCAGTTGCAGGGCTTCGGGCAGTACCAGCACCGGATTGATGCTGCTCATTTCGGCGAACACCGGAATCGGCTGAGGCCGTGCGGCGGCCATGTCGCAGAGGGCGCGACCACCCTTGAGCGAACCGGTGAAGCCGACCGCCTGGATCGCCGGATGTTTGACCAGTGCTTCGCCGACACCCGCGCCGTAGATCATGTTGAACACGCCTTTGGGCATTCCGGTTTGCTCGGCGGCGCGGATGATTGCATCGGCCGCGAGCTCGGCAGTCGCCATATGCCCGCTGTGGGCCTTGAACACCACTGGGCAACCGGCGGCCAGGGCGGCAGCGGTGTCGCCACCGGCGGTGGAGAACGCCAGCGGGAAATTGCTCGCGCCAAACACCGCGACCGGGCCGACGCCGATTCGGTACTGGCGCAAATCCACCCGTGGCAGTGGCTGACGCTCAGGCAAGGCGCGGTCGATGCGAGCGCCATAGAAATCGCCACGGCGCAGTACCTGAGCGAACAGGCGCATCTGACCGCTGGTACGGCCGCGCTCACCCTGTATACGTCCGGTCGGCAGCGCCGTCTCGCGGGTGACCAGGGCAATGAACTCATCGTCCAGCGCATCCAGTTGCGCGGCGATGGCCTCTAGAAACTCCGCGCGCCGGCTCGCCGGCAAATTGCGAAAGGCTGGGTAGGCGGCAGCCGCTGCCTGGGCGGCGGCGTCGACTTCCTGAATGGTGGCTTGCGTGAACGAGTAGGGCAGTGCTTCACCGGTGCTCGCGTCATGGCTTTGCACGGTGATGTTGCCGGCGGCACTGCGCGCACCGCCGATGTAGTTGTGGCCGATGATGTGGGGCATGAAAAACTCCTGTCGAAATGTGAGGCCAAGTACGTTGGCAGACCGCAGCGCATGACCTGTAGCAGCTGCCGCAGGCTGCGTTCGGCGGCGAAGCCGTCGTAAAACCATGCAACGCGGTGTCTCAGTCACACCGTATCGCCCGTATTGACGACCGCTACGCGCTCGAACGCAGCCTGCGGCAGCTGCTACAGGTTGCGTATTGAGGTCAAGCCAGAGAATCACCCCGACGTGCGCTGGCGGTTTCGGCGGTATCCAGAGCTGCGATCCGCGCAGCGGATTCGCTATCCACCAGGTGCAGCGACTTGCCACGGGTTTCCCGAGTCAAACCGACGGCGACAATGGAGATCAGTGCGGCACAGACCAGGTACCAGGCGATCGGTGTCGAGCTGTGGTACTTGTTGAGCAGCGTGAGGGCAATCAGCGGCGCCAACGAGCCGGCGAAGATCGGAGCCACCTGATAGCACAGGGACAACGCGGTGTAGCGCACGTGGGTCGGGAACATTTCGGCCATCAGCGCTGAGTAGGGCGCGTAGGTCATTGACTCGATCGCCAGGCCCAGGGTGATCGCCCCGATGATCAGCCAGTTGTTGCCGGTGTCCATCATCGGGAAGCCGATGAAGCCCCAGAACGCGGTAAGGATCGCACCCGTCAGGTACACCGGTTTGCGCCCGACCAGGTCGGACAGATAACCCATCAGCGGGATCATGAAGAAATGCAGCAGGTGCGCGCCGAACATCAGAAACAGAATCTCTGAGGTGTCCTTGTGCACCACCAGTTTCAGGTAGGTAATCGAGAAGGTCACGACGGTGTAGTAGAGAATGTTCTCGGCAAACCGCGCACCGATACCGACCAGCACCGCACGCCAGTGATGACGCAACACTTCGACCACGCCCAACTGTTGTTGCTTGTTTTGCGCCTGACGGGCCTGGGCTTCCTTGAAGATCGGCGCGTCATCGACGCTGGTGCGAATCCAGTAGCCGATCAGCACCACCACCGCCGAGAACCAGAATGCTACACGCCAGCCCCACGCGAGGAATTGCTCCTCCGACAGGTTCGATGACAACAGCAGCAACGCGACAGTCGCCACCAGGTTGCCGGCCGGCACGCCGGCTTGCGGCCAGCTGGCCCAGAAGCCTCGGCGATTGTCCGGGCAGTGTTCGGACACCAGCAGAATCGCACCACCCCATTCACCACCGAAGGCGAAACCCTGGATCAGCCGCAGCAGCACCAGTAACACGGGCGCGGCGTAGCCGATCTGGTCGAAACCGGGCAGGCAACCCATCAGGAACGTGGTGATACCGACCACCACCAGGCTCAATTGCAGCAGGCGTTTGCGGCCGAACTTGTCACCGTAGTGACCGAACACCAAACCACCCAATGGGCGGGCGAGGAAGCCGACGGCATACAGGGCGAAGGCGGCGAGAATGCCATCGATCGGGCTGTCGGTCTGGCGAAAGAACAGCTGTCCGAAGACCAGTGCCGAGGCGGTGCCATAGAGGAAGAATTCATACCATTCGGCGACGGTGCCGGCCATGGCGGCGCCCACGACACGTTTGAGTCCCGAAGGTGAAGTTGCGCGGGCGGTGCTGTGAGGATTGGGCATACTGACGTTTCCTGTAGAGGCGCAAAAAACAGGCAGCCGGGCCGGGTCCGCAAGGGACCCGCCCGGCAATCACTCAGAGACCGACGTCCGGCAGTTCCGGACGGTTGGCCAGGGCCTTGGCCATGATCTGCTCGACGAAAACCCGATCGACTTCCGGCAGCGCCAGGCGTGGCGGACGGGTCAGGGCGCTGCCGCGACCGGCGATGGCTTCGCACAGCTTGATGCACTGCACCAGGTCGGCACGGGCGTCGAGGTGCAGGATTGGCATCAGCCATTCGTAGATCGGCATGGCTTCGGCGAAGCGACCGGCCTTGGCCAGGCGGAAGATGGTTTCGCCTTCTTTCGGGAACACGTTGGACATGCCCGAGACCCAGCCTTCGGCGCCCACCGCGATGCTTTCCAGCACCACGTCATCAAGGCCGGCGAACAGCACAAAACGGTCGCCCACTTCATTGCGCACGTCGATGAAACGACGGGTGTCGCCGGAGGAATCCTTGAAGCACACCACGTTGTCGCAGTCGGCCAGGGAAATCAGGATGTCCGGGGTCACGTCGTTTTTGTAGATCGGCGGGTTGTTGTAAACCATCAGCGGCACGTCGGCATTCTTCGCCACGTAGCGGTAGTGCTCGGCGGTCTCGAACGGTTTGGAACCGTAGACCAGCGCCGGCATCAGCATGACCCCGTCAACACCGACGCGGCGCACGGCGTTGGCGACCTTGGCCGCTTGCACGCTGGTGAATTCGGCCACGCCGCAGATCACCGGCACGCGGCCGCGGGAAGCGTCGACCGCGACTTCAGTCACGGCGATTTTTTCTTCGGCGGTCAATGAGGTGTTTTCCCCCACCGAACCGCACACCACCAGGCCCGACACGCCGTCACGGATCACGTTGGAAATCACCTGGTGGGTTTTTTCCAGGTTGATGGTGAAGTCGTCGTTGAATTGAGTGGTCACCGCGGGGAAGACGCCACTCCAGTTAATGCGCTTGCTCATTGTTGCCTCCGGTTCATTTATTGTATTTCGTATACGATATTGTATGTGAAAAAACTCGGCCAGTGCTTTTTTCAGTTACGAGGGGTTTTTTGCTAGCCGTTTGTCAGAGTTTTTTGGTGAGGGTTTGTAAGGCTGTGTTCAGGCCCCAGGCCAGGTGTCAGACAGTCGATAGCCTTGTGGCCACGGATCGCTCGGATCAAGCAGCAACTGGTGGGTGCCGGTGATCCAGGCCCGGCCGGAAATGCACGGGTAAATCGCCGGGCGTCCAGCCACTTCCGTCAGCGAATCGATGCGGCAGTGGAACTCGGAACCGATGATCGAGCGGCCGATAAAACGCTCGCCGACCTGCATCAAGCCCTTGGCCTGCAGCACCGCCATGCGTGCCGAGCAGCCGGTGCCGGTCGGTGAGCGGTCGATCTTGCCGGGTTGAATCACCACCGCGTTGGCGCCGGTGGCAATGCCGTTTTCATAGACGAGGGGAGCAGCGATCTGGCAGAAGGAAATGTGCGACCACTCAGGGTTCAGCGGATGGACAAAGCCCAGTTGTTCATTGGCCGCGCGGGTGATTTTCAGCCCGACCTCGACCAGTTCGGCCGCTTCATCAGGACGAATGGAAAAGCCCAGGCGCTTGGCGTCGGCAATCACAAAACTGTCGCCGCCGTACGCGGTGTCGACCTGCAACGAGCCGACGCCTTCGACTTCGATCCAGGCGTCGAGGCGGTCAGCGAAGGAGGGCACGTTCTTGATTTCCACCCGTTCGACTTTGCCGTCACGGCAGTCGGCCACCGCTTCGATCAGTCCGCCCGGCGCTTCGAGCACCAGTCGGGTTTGCGGTTCTGTCATCGGCAGGATGCCGCTGTCGAGCAACACGGTGGCCACGCACAGCGAGTTGGAGCCGGACATCGGCGGCGTGTCGGCCGGTTCCATGATGATCCAGGCCATCTGCGCCCGAGGATCCTTGGCCGGCACCAGCAGGTTGACGTGGCGGAACACACCGCCACGCGGCTCGTTGAGCACGAAGTTGCGCAGGGTCTGATCCTTGGCAATCCAGCGCGACTGTTCCCACACGGTGGCCCCGGGCGGTGGCGCGACGCCGCCGACGATCACGTCGCCGACTTCGCCTTCGGCGTGGCAGCTGACTACATGAATCACTTTCGATGAACGCATTGTCTGCTCCTTGTTTTGTCTGTTAGGGCCCTTTCGCGAGCAAGCCCGCTCCCACAGGGTTTGGGGCTATACATAGGCCAATGTGGGAGCGGGCTTGCTCGCGAAGGGGCCATTAGTTATTTCACTGATTTCAGAAAGGCCGCAGTTTCTGCATGCACCGGGTTACCAATAACCTGATCAGGCGAGCCGATCTCATGCACCAAACCATTGCGAAAGAACGCCACGCGGTCGGACACATCGCGGGCGAAGCGGATTTCATGAGTCACCAGAACCATGGTCATGCCGTCTTCAGCGAGCATGCGCATGGTGTCCAGCACCTCGCCCACCAACTGCGGATCGAGGGCCGAAGTGGCTTCGTCGAACAGCATGTAATCCGGCGACATAGCCAGGGCGCGGGCGATCGCCATGCGCTGTTGCTGGCCGCCAGAGAGCTTGCCGGGAAAGGCTTTGAGCTTGTCGCCCAGACCGACGTGAGTCAGTTGCTTGACCGCCAGTTCCTCGGCTTCGGCCTTGCTCTTGCCCAGCACTTTGCGCGGCGCCAGCATCACGTTTTCCAGCACGGTCAGGTGCGGGAACGCATTCCATTGCTGGAAGACGATGCCGATCTTCTGCCGCAGACGGTTGAGGTCCGTGGCGCTGTGATGGACCTCGACACCGTCGACGCGGATGTTGCCTTTCTGGATCGGCTCCAGGCCGTTGATGCACATCAATAGGGTGGACTTGCCCGAGCCGGAGCCGCCGATGATCGACACCACCTCGCCCTTGTTCACCGTCAGGTTGACGCCCTTGACCACTTCGAGGTTGCCGAAGGATTTGTGTACGTTGTCGATCTCAATCATTTTCTTGCCACCTTCTTTCCAGACGAGCGCCGAGGCGAGCGACCACCAGGCTCATGACGTAGTAGATGAGGCCCGCGATGCACAGCACCAGCAGCGGTTCCTGAATGCGGGTCACGATGGTTTGCGAGGCGCGCAGCAGTTCGACGATGCCGATCCACATCACCAGCGCGGTGTCTTTCATTACGCTGAGCACCAGGTTCAGCCAACCGGGAAAGGCCACCCGCGTGGCCATCGGCAGGACGATCCAGCGCAGGTCCTGCAGGAAACTCAACCCCAGCGAGCGACTGGCCCGGCGCACGGTGAACGGCACCGACAGCACGCCGCTGCGCACGATCTCGGTGAAGTACGCGGCGGCGTAGACCCCGAGCACAATGCAACCAACGCTGAAGGCGCTGATGTTCAAACCGACGATGCTTTTCAGCGAGTTGAACAACACAAACTGGATCAGCAACGGCACGCTGCGAAACACGTCCAGCACCCAGGCCAGCGGCAGGCTGGCGCGCGGAAACAGCGCCCGCAGCAAGCCGAACAACAGCCCGGCGAAGGAGCCGAGGATGATCGACCAGAACGTGAGTTTCAGAGTGACCCAGGCGCCATCAAGCAAGAACAGCAGGTCATTCCAGGAAAAACTGGTAGTCAACATGGTCACCTCCTCAATAGCGGAACAGCCGCCAGGCCATCAGCCGGGCGACGGCGACGATCGCCTTGGCAATCAGGTAATACAACGCCGCTGCGATGGCGAAGTATTCGAAGGTGCGGAACGTCTTGACGTTGTAGTCCTGGGTCACGCCGGTGAGGTCATTGTTCAGCCCGACGATCACCCCCAGCGACGTCATCAACACCGCCCAAACCATCTGGTTACTCAACGGATAGAAGACGATCCGCAGCAGTTGCGGGACGATGATCATCCGGTAAGCCTGAAAGGCACTCATGCCCAGCGAGCGCGCGGCGCGCACTTGCGTGCCGGGCACAGCCTTGAGGCCGCCGCGAAAGTTTTCCGCCAGGTAGCCGGCGTTGTTGAAGGTGATCCCGGCCAGCAGCGCGAACCATGAGCTGACATGCAAATCCAGCGAGCCGAGGCCGAAGTACAGGACGTAGATCTGGAACAGCGACGGGGTGTTGCGGGCGATCGACACCCAGCCGTTGCCGATGCTGCGCAACAAGGGCTGTTTGGTTTCACGCATCACCGTCAGGGCCAGGGCGATCAGCACGCCGAAGATCATCGACAGCGCGGCGGTCTCGAAGGTGACCCAGGCGCCGGCGAGCATGTCCGGCAGGGCGCGCAGGGTCGCGCGCCATTGGAAGGTGTAATCAAACATGCGCGTGGCTCT
Source organism: Pseudomonas sp. Irchel s3h14 (assembly GCF_900187425.1). GTDB lineage: Bacteria > Pseudomonadota > Gammaproteobacteria > Pseudomonadales > Pseudomonadaceae > Aquipseudomonas. Next base: position 40,119 of record NZ_FYDJ01000026.1, on the reverse strand, counting down.
CCAGAGAGGCGGCCGATTGCAGCCAGGCCGGCAAACGACCACTGGCCGTGGCGCTGCAGGCGGCGTCGACACATTCGGCGAGGTTGGCGAAGTGCACCTTGCGGCCCACCAGGCCGGGTGCGTAATGGGCGTACTTGCCTGAGTTGGTCATCAAGGTTTTGGCGGCCAACGGGATCACCGGCTCGCCGAGCATGCACCAGCAGGTATCGGTGACCAGGGTCGCGCCGAAGGCTTCGATCACCGCGATATGTCCAGCCTCGCGGGCCTGTTCCAGCACCGCACGACCGCAGGTGATGGCGAGCACGACCTCGGGGTGCTTGTGCCGACCCCGGCACAGTCGCGCCAGATGCGCGAATTCGCTGAGGGAGAAATGCGGATTGCCCAGCGAGACCACATCCACCCGGTTGTCGCGGGCACTGTTGAGCTCGCGCCAGCTGAGCAGCAAATCTTTCAGGCGGATTTTCTCCACCGGCACATCGGCATCCGCCTCCAGCACCTGCGTCGGGTCGAGTGCTTCCGGGGTCACCCCGGCGATATGGAACAGCGGCGCGGCGGAGGTGGTGGCGAAAGCCGCACCGAAAGCTTTCAGGTCATCCAGGCTCGGCTTGCTGTATTCCAGCCCCAGCACCAGCGGAATCCGGCTGCCGGCCAGGGCACCGATGTGGTAACCGAGCAACGGGTAGAAGGCATCGTCCAACTCACGCAAAACCGGTAATTCGATTTGCAGTTTCGCTTTACGCTGCGCGTCCAGATGGCAGCCGATCAGGGGCGCACGGCCGGTCAGGGCGATGCAGATGTCCAGGTAGTCCGGGTATTTCAGGGTGCGTGCGCCGAGCACGCTGTTGGCGTAGACCACGGCGTTGGATTCGGCCCAGACGATTTGCTCGCCGGCCTTCGGCGCGCTGTCGAGCAGGTAGGGCGCGCAGGTGAAACTCAGCTGTGCGCCCATCGCCATGTACGCATCGCCCAAAGCACTGGCCGGCACACCGAGTGCCGGATCAATGCCCAACTCGCGCCAACGGCGCTGGTCGACGGAAATCGAATTGAGGGTAGTCGGCACCCGTACGTTTGCTCCCCACTGCACCAACTGTTCAGCAAAGCGCAGGCTCGCAGGTCCGGTATAAATGCAGCCGTCGATGTGTGCCTGGGTGACATCCACCAGGTGTCGCGCACCTTGCAGTTCAGCCATGCGCAGGACGATCTGCATCGCCACTTGGGCGGCTTTGCCATGCTCGCCGTCGAGCAGCGCCTGATCGTGTTCGGTGAGTTCGATAGCGGTACTTTTTTCTGCTTTCTGCAACGGACTGTCGAGTGCCTGCCAGGCATCGCCCGGCAGGTGTTCGAACACGGTCACCGTTGATGCTTCGACCCGAGCAAAGGCCTTGCCGCGCAAGGCGGCGAAGGCCTCCCGGCCGATGCACAGCACCGGCAGGGAACGCTCGAAAATGGTCTGTGCCACAAGCACGCCCAGGGTCAGGATCTCATCGGGTTCGGCCAGCACCAGTGCGGCCGGCGCATGACCGTTGCTGATCAGTTCCATCAGCACACTGCTGCCGGTGCACGAACCGCGGCCGCTGGGAATCGCCAGCACCCGGCCGGCCAGATGTTCGCCGCTGAGCGGGTGGTGACGGTCGATGACCTCGCCGCTGTACGGATCGACCCCGCCCCAGAAACTCAGCCCGACATCGGCGAACAGCAAGGCGCCTTGTGCGGCGCCGGCGACCAGGCTGCGACCGGTCAGAGAGGTTGGCCTAGGCATGCCGGACACCTCAGTAATAGACCTTGGGCACGGTCAGGTCGGTGGGTGAAATCTCGGTGCCGACCCATTTGGTGAACAGCTCGTTGTATCGGCCGCTGCGCACCTGCTGATTGACGAACAGGTTGAGGTAGTTGAGCAGGCCATACTCGTTGCGCTTGGCGCCCAGGGACACGTAGTCAATGGTGTACGGCGCGTTACCGGCGATTTTCAGGTTCTTGTATTTGCCCGACTTGATCGTGGCGGCGGCCACGGTGTTGGTGACCACAGTGGCGTCGATGTGGCCTTGGGCGACCGCCAGCAGCGTGTCGTTCTGCGACTGATAGGCGCGGAAGGTGCCGGTGCCCCAGCTCTTCACGTCTTTTTCCAGGGCGATGGCTTCATAGGTGCCGCTGGTGTTGCCCAGAGCTTTGCCTTTGATATCGGCGAAGCTGTTGATGCCGGTGTTGTCGCGGGTCAGCACCACCATCTGGAAGGCGAAGTACGGCACGGTGAGGCCGACGGTCTTGGCCCGTTCGAGGGTGTCGGAAGTAGACGCAACGATCACGTCTGCGCGCCCGGAGACCAGAGCCGGAATTCGATCGGGGAAGGGCGTTTCAACCACTTCGGCGTCGACTCCGAGGATCTTCGCCAGGTCGCGGCAGTAGTCCACGTCGAAACCGGCCGGGTTGTTACCTTCATCGCGGAAACCCATGGGTGGGAAGTCCAGGGTCACGGCGCAGCGCAGCTTGCCCGAACCAATAATGTCGTCGAGCTTGTCGGCCTGGGCGGTGGCGATAAAGGACGTACTGAGAACAGCGCTGAGGGCTACGGCAAATGCGGGGTTTTTCATAGAGGCCTCGTTGTCGGAAAGTGCTGTTGGATATCGTATTGTGAATTTCGTATACGATATGTGATTAGCAATGAGCGTGCCTGTTTCCGAGCAGAGGCGAGAATTAATCGCCAAGCCTTGAGTTAAACGTCTTACAAGATTGTGGGAACAGGGCGTAGGAGAAGAACGCCTCGACGGGCCGTATCAGGTGGTGTTACAGAAGGGAGCAGTGGGAACGCCGGGCGCCCCTTAAGGGAACACTTGCCCGGGTTCAGCGACGGCTTTCGCGATACTGACTCGGCGCCAGACTGGTCAAGGCGCGGAACTGCCGGCTGAAGGCGCTGTGATCGGTGTAACCGCAGCGCAGGGCAATCTCGGTGATGGGCAGGTCGGTGTGCAGCAACAGTCGCGAGCCTTCTTCCAGGCGCGCCTTGTGAATCATCTGCCGTGGGGTGAGCTGGAACACCCGTTTGCAATGGCGCTCCAGTTGCGCCACGGAAAACCCGGCGATCGCGGTCAGTTCGGCGAGGCTGATAGGGCGGGCGAAATGGCTGCGGATATGCGCGTCCACCGCCGCGAGTTTCTGGAACGCCGGGTGGCTGGACTGTGGCGTTTGCAGGTCGCGGGAGATGCCGGCCAGGCCGACGATCTGACCTTGCAGGTCGCGCAGCGCGAGTTTGTGGGTCAGGCACCAGACCGGCTGGTTACCGTAATACAGGTGCAGTTCGAGTTGGTCGGCCAGCTCGCGGCCGGTGGACAGCACGCGACGATCCTGCTCGGTGTACAGCGGGCCGAAACGCTCGGGAAAGACCATGTCAGCGGTGCGCCCGAGCAGCTCGTCACTGTGTTTGAAGCCACAGCGCCGGGCCAGGGTCTGGTTGACGAAGGCGTAGCGGGCCTCGCTGTCCTTGATGAAAAACACCACGTCCGACAGGGTGTCGAGCAGCGCCGCGATCGGCTGCAGACTGCTCAGCAGAGTGGGCAGGTCGCAGGGTTTGAAGGTAGTGAGCGAGGCATACATGGCGCTGGGCGTCTGGAGGCAATGCCCGGGATCATAAAGACTCGGCGACGGACCCGAAAGCCCCGGGCCGGCATTCAGGCCGGCGGGGTGTCGTCCAGGCACAACAAGGTCTCGATCCGCGCCGGACTGAAGGGCGGGCGTGGCGCCGAAGGTTGCCAGCCGAACAGGTGCTGCAACGCGCTGCCACACACCCGGCCTTGGCAGGCGCCCATGCCGCAGCGGCTGGCCAGTTTGGCGTCGCGCCAGTCAGTGTGCCCGGCAAGCAGCCCGTAAGGCACGTCTTCGCAACGGCACACCAGGGTGTCGGGTTGTGCCAGCGACTTGAGTTGCAGATCGAGGGTGAAGGCCTTGTTGAGGGCGTTGGCGAAACCCTGCCAGCGCGCACGACGCGGCCACAATGCACAGGCCGAATCAAGGTCACCGACGGCGGCGTGGCCAGCGATTGCGCCTTCGACCAACGCCAGTTCACTGCCACCGAAACCGGTGCATTCACCCGCCGCGTAGTGATCGGCGCGGCGAGTGGCCTGCCAGGCATCGACGGCAATCGCCGGGCCATCGAGCTCGCAGCCCAGAGCCTGGCCGAGTTGGGTATTGGGAATCAGACCGAAGCCGCAAGCCAGGCGATCACATTCCAGTTCGACGACTTTCCCTTGCTGTTGCAGACGCACACCTTCCAGCCGCTCATTGCCCAGGGCCGCCAGTACATGGGTCCCGGTACGGTAATGGCGGTCGAACAACGTGACCGACTGCATCAGCTTGTTGGGCCAGCGTGGCAGTTGCGCGGCGAAACCGGCGACGGCGGCCGCGCGGGCTTGCTCGGCGATACGCAGCACCCGGGCACCGTTGTGTTTTGCGGTGGCGGCGCTGGCGAGCAGTAACGGTCCGCTGCCGGCAATCACAATGCGTTCGTCCTGCACCGGCAGGCCGCTCTTGATTAACGCTTGGAGACCGCCAACCCCGGTCACTCCAGGCAGCGTCCAGCCGGGGAAGGGCAGCAGTAATTCGCGGGCGCCGGTACACAGAATCAGTTTGTCGTAACCGATCAACCAGCCTCTATCGGCGTCTTCGACCAGCAGTTGTTTCGGTCCGGCGCAGGCGATCACCCGAGTGCCGGAGTGGCGGCGGATGTTGCTGCACGCCTCCAGTCGCTCGCGCATCTGACGCGCGGGGTTCGGCAGCTTGGCTTGAGGCCCGTCGCGCCAGATTTGCCCGCCCGGCAGCGGGTTGTCATCGAGCAGGACGATGCGTGCACCGCTTGGTGCTGCGGCGAGCGCAGCGGCCATGCCGGCGGGACCGGCACCGATGATCAGCAGGTCGGCGTATTCGCTCATGCTTGAGTCTCCACGTGCATACCTTCACGGCACAGCGTCTGGCAGGCCAGGCGCCGTCGCCCATCGATGGTTACTCGGCATTCCTGGCAAATGCCCATGCCGCACAACGGTGCGCGACGTTGGCCACAGACCGAGGTGCGCGTGCAGCCATCGCCGCTCAGCGCCAGTGCCGCGGCGACGCTGGTGCCCTCGGCAACCCGCAGGGCTCGTCCGTCCAGCATCAATTCAGGCATAAACGGGCTCTCCGAGAAAACGTTGCGGCAGATACGGTTGCGCGGCCAGTGGCGGCGTTTCGTCGAACAGCTGCGCGACCAGCAGGTCGGCGGTGCCGGGGGCGGTCGTCACGCCGAGGCCCTCGTGACCGACCGCCAGCCATAAACCTTTGCGTTGCGGGTGCTGACCCACCAGCGGCAAGCCGTCGGGGCTGGCAGCGCGAAAACCGGTCCAGGCGCGGATGCCGTTGAGCTGAGCCAGCCCCGGCATGTAGTCGGTGGCACGCCGGAGCATTTTCGCCAGCATCCAGCCTTCGACTTGCGGGTCGGTGGTGCCGAATTGTCGCGAGGCACCGATGAACAATTGCCCGGTTGGCCGGGGCTGAATATTGCACGCCGTCGATGGGCCAGTGGCGTTGTGGGCGCTGGTGACGTAACCGAGTTCCACCAGGGTATGGGTGACCTTGCCGGGGTAGCGGTCAGTGATCAGCAAGTGGCCTTTCTTCGGCTCGATCGGCAACTCCGGGCAGAGCTCGTTGGCCTGGACGCCGTTGGCCAGAATCACTGCTTCGGCGCTCAGCCAGTGGCCGTTGTCGAGTCGCACGCGGTTGCCGTCGACTTCGCTGACCCGCGCCCGGCGTTGGCTGATGTTTGGTGTGTCCAGCATCCAATTAGCCGTCGCCGGCGCATAAAGAATGCCGTCGCCATTGATCAGCAGTCCGCCTTCCAGGCCCTCACGCAGTTCCGGCTCGCGCTGGTGCAAGGCACTGCCGGAGATCAACTCGCAGGCCACGCCTTGGGCCTGCAAGTTCAGGTATTTGCTGTGGGCGACGGTCATTTCTTCGGCATTGGCCGCGAGCCAGAGGGTGCCATTGCAACGGTAGGCGCAGCCGTCGGGCAGGGCCGGCGCCAGTTCGCGCCAGCGTTGCAGGGAATATTGACTGAGGGCCAGTTCGGCCGGGTTGTCGTCGAGGACCAGCAAGTGGCCCATGCCCGCCGCCGTGGCGCCGGGCAGGCCGGCGTCCAGCACCAGCACGCGCAAGCCGCGACCCGCCAGCGCCTGGGCACACGCGGCGCCGATGATGCCGGCGCCGATCACGATCACATCGGCCACCAGGCCCTCGTTCACGGGCGAATGCCCCAGGCGAACGGGTCGTCCTGTTCGATGATCAGGCTGGCTTCGGCGCTGATAAAGGCGCGGCCGCGAATGGTCGGCACGATGCGCTCGCCCTGAAGTTCGTAGGAACCTTCGAACTCGCTGCCGATGACGCTGGCCTGACGCCAGATCTGTCCCGGCTGCAATTTGTCGTCGGCCGCCAGGCACGCCAGTTTGGCGCTGGTGCCGGTGCCGCAGGGCGAGCGGTCGTAGGCTTTGCCAGGGCAGAGGACGAAGTTGCGGCTGTCGGCCTGCTCGTCATCGGCGAACAGCTCGACATGGTCGATCAAGCCGCCGTCTTCGCCGCGGATTCCCTGAGCCTCCAGTGCTTGCTGCACGGCGTAGGTGTAGGCGGTCAGCGTATCGAGGTTATCGCCGGCAATGCGCAGGCCATGCTCGGCAATCAGGAAAAACCAGTTCCCACCCCAGGCAACATCGCCGGTTACTTGGCCGATCCCCGGCACCTGTAGCGACAGCGCTTTGCGGTAACGGTAGGCCGGCACGTTGCGCACGCTGACCGAATGGTCTTCGTGCAGCGTCGCCTGCACCGTGCCCACCGGGGTTTCGATGCTGTGCACGCCTGGGCCGATCTTGCCCAGATGCGCCAGCGAGGCCACCAGACCGATGGTGCCGTGGCCGCACATGCCGAGGTAACCGCTGTTGTTGAAGAAAATCACGCCGGCACAGGCGCTCGGGTCCACCGGCTCACAGAGCAGGGCGCCGACCAGCACATCGCTGCCTCGGGGTTCGAGCACGGAGGCAGCGCGCCAATGATCATGCTGTTCGGCCAGCCGCTGTCGACGTTCGGCCATGCTGCCGTTGCCCAGATCAGGAAAGCCGGCGGTCACCAGGCGGGTCGGTTCGCCGCCGGTGTGGGAGTCGATCACGGTGATGCGTTTCATGGGATGGCCACGTCCGTTCAGATGAGTGAACGAAAGAGTGGCCTGTGCGGGGGCTTGTCGGCTTGATGGTTTTATCCAGTGCCGATGACGAAATCGGCACAGTGCGGCGAGCCGTCAGTGGTGGTGAGGCAGGTGTTCGAACAGGGTCTTGCAGACCCCGGCAATGTGCTCGTCGAGCAACTTCACTGCCAGGTCCACGTCACCGGCGCGACAGGCCGCGAGGATTTCACGGTGTTCGTGATCGGCGCGCTCCTTGCCGGCCGACAGGCTCATCTGCATGCGCAGGTAGCGCTCCAGTTTGTCGTTGACCGAGCGGATCAGGCCGACCAGAAACGGTCGTTGCGCCGGTTCGTAGAGACAAGCGTGCAGTTCCCAGTTGAGCTCGGCCCAGCGTCCCACGTCATCTTCGCCGATGAACTCCTGGCAGATGCGTTCGGCACGAGCGAAGGTGTCTTCGGTCATGTTGGGAATGGCCAGGCGCAGCACCTTGTCTTCGAGCAGCATGCGCACTTCGAACATCTGCGCCAGTTCTGCATCGGAAACCCGCGTGACCATCGCCCCGCGATTACGCTGGAACATCACCAGGCCCTCGGCCTCCAGGCGCTTGAGGGCTTCGCGCACCGGAATCTTGCTGACGTTGAACTGGCGGGCGATGTCGTCCTGGCGAATCGGCTCGTCCTCGGCGAAATGCCCGGCGACGATGGCGTCACGTAGATGACGGGTGATGATTTCCGACGTCGAAGGCGAATTGCCAAGGTCGGGCGCGTTGAGTTTTGTCAGGGCCACGGTCGTGATCGTTAGGATTGAATTGCAGATATGGTATACGAATTTTCCCTGGGTGTTCCTTCGTCGATGTCCAGGACCTCCAGCCACTGCAATATCTTCCCGATCCGATTGCAACTGCTACGCTACGTTCTGGCAGCGCTCGAGTCGTTCATGCCATCAAGGTGGCGGGCGACAAGCGGTTACCTGCAAGGAGGCAGGCTGAGGTGATCAAGCACATTGGCAATGCAAGTGCAGACATCGTTCCCGAGCCTCTCGCTCGGGAAGAGGTGGAGCGGGTGCTCGCGTTGATATTGGCCAGCCCGTTGTTCGCCAAGTCCAGGCGGATGGGCAGCCTGCTGCGCTTTCTGGTCGAGCACGATCTTCAGTTCCCGGATATCCCCCTTACCGAGCACGCCATCGGCATCTCGGTGTTTCGCCGTGATCCGGCGGTCTACTGCACCGGCGATGATCCGGTGGTGCGGGTTCAGGTAGGCCGGTTGCGGCGCAAGCTCGCCAGTCATTACGCCACGTTTGGCCAACAGGATCCGGTGCGCCTGAGCATTCCGGCCGGTTGTTATCGGCTGGCGTACCAGCGACTCAGACTCAAAGGCCTCGCTATTCGCCATCCTGTCCTGCAACTCCAGCCGTTTACCTGCATCACCCGCGACGGCGACGACTTTACCCAGGGCTTGTGCGAAGAGTTGAGTTGCAGGCTGTTCGAGTCGTTTGAACAGACGCAAACCCGCGCCAGTCATGTGCTGATGAAGGTGCCGCGAAGCAGCGTGAAAACACTGGCCCAAGGGCGGACGGGGCGGGGCAGCTATTCGCTGGAAGGCAGCGTGCGGGTGGAGCCGGCTCGTGTCCGGGCCTCGGTACGCCTGATTGATGTCGCTCAGGGCCGCATTCGCTGGTCAGAGCAGTTCGATCGCAATCAGCCCTATGGCATTGCCACTCAGGAAGATTTGGCCGAGTCCATTTGCCGGTCGTTGACGGGCTATTTCGCCCGGGGTGGCAATGACGATTGATGAGCCGAGGGGCAACCGCAAGATTGCCCCCGGATGTTGGTGTTACACGGTAGTCCAGATACCGCCAGAGTAGAGGCGGGTCGCATTGTTATCGAAGGTCAGGTCGATTTCGACGGATTGCGAGCGCGAGGTGCTGAACATGGTGCTGGTCTGCACGTTCTGTTCGAACCACACCAGAATGGTCTCGACGGGGGTTAGCACGGTCTGGCCGGTGACTACTTGTGCCGAGGCCACGTAGATGGGCGTGCTGATCTGTTTGCCATCGATGCCCGTGGACAATTGGCTGATGCCGGGGTGGATCGCACCGTAGTTGTTCACCAGGGTGATGGAGGTGTCGGGGCCACCGCTCGTCGCCGAACCCAACAGGCCGGCATTGTCGAGTATCGACTGTTGGCCCAGCCCGATATTGACGAGGTTGGTCGATACATCAACCTGCACGTTGGCCTGGAAAGAGTTGGCGCCGAACAACTGATACTGGGGCGTCCAGCTGAAAGTGCTGTTGCTCAGGTACTGGACGTAGGACTGCCAGACCACGTTGTAGGCTTCATTGCCGACCTTCTTGGCAAAGCACAGCTTGTAGCCTGATTGTTTGAGCAGGGTCAGATCAGCGGCGGCGATCTGGATCTTGACCGACTTTAGGGTGGCCGCCAGGGTCGACGTCAGCACCTTGCTGTAGTCGGTGGTTTTCAGGGCTGTTGGGGCGACGCTCTGGAACGACTTGAAAGCCTCTTGCACGTCTTTGTGCAGTTGCTGGCTTTGTTTACTGACTGCGCTTGACTGACTCATGGTTTCCCTCTTCCTTGGTTGAGTGTTGGGCAATCAATGGGCAGCGGGCTTCGAATCCGGCGGACGGTGCCGATGATGTGTCACGACCCTGTAAGCACATTGACGGCTTCACAGTAGACGGGTCGTGCAGTGCGGCGAAGTGTCTTGGCGTTACAGTCTGAAGGGGCATTGGTGCCGGTGCGGAGGAGGAAGTAACAGCCGGCGTAACGGTGTTGTATCAACGTTCGGGAAGGTTCCAGCTTTCGCGTATTTGCTCATATTCCGCCTCGGGCATTTGAACCAGCAGAGGGGACTGGTGAGGATCAAGCCAATGGAACAAACGAGAAATATCCGCTGAATCCATCGCGGTGCAGCCCAGCGTCGGAGAGGTGGGACCGCGCCAGATGTGGAAGAAAATGCACGAGCCCGAGGCGGGGGACGCCGGCGTATTGTGCTCGATGAATATGCCTTTTCGATACGTGTCGTCATCGCGGCGCATACGTTCGGAGCTGTTCCAGTCTTTCGAAATAGCCGCTCCATCGACAAGCTCGTTATAGCGTGCGGAGTGGCTGTCATCCACGCATTCGATGGTCGAGGTCAGCGCCAGGTAAGGCAGTTTGGTGTCGGCCGTGCTGTCGTAGCCAAACGCCGTCCCCAGTTTGAATACCCCGGCAGGTGCTTTGCCATCACCTTCATGTTTGACCGGGCCTTCGCGTTGCTCAACGCTGCTCTGGCCCTTGCCCCACGCCAGCCCGCTCTTGCCGACCACCACCGGAAACGACACTTCGTATTTTCGAAAGGTGTTTCCCTGCCGTTCATAGCGCTGGGCTGTGCCCTGGATGTCAGTCCAGTTTTTTGTGGTGACCACAATCAGCTGATTGGCGGTGTCGAGAACATCGCGTGCACCCAGCGGCGTGATGGGGAAGTCCATCACGTTCTTCGGCGAACCTTCCCCACTGTAAGTGAAGTGCCACCATTCCTTCGAGTACCCGGTAAACCCTTCTTTCTCCATGGCCCTGCTGAGCTTCTGGCGATTGTCCCTGGCGGCAGCGCTGATCGTCGGGTTGGCGGTATGCGCTCGCTCATCGAAGCAATCGAAACCGGTGCCCATATCGAGTGCGCCGTCGCGCCAACGCTGGCCATAGGGCGCCGTGCAATCGACTTGCCCGGCTGAAGGTGTCCAGGTATCGGCGGGCAGGGCATCCGGGCCGGTCAGTGTCAGGTCCACGGTTGAGCCTTTGGAGTGGTTCGACACCCGGGCCACGTAACCCAGGCGCCAGAAGTCCTGCTTGTCCACGCGCGGATAGAACTCGGCCTTGCGTGGGTCGCCTGGTTCCGTCGCGAAACGCCCCATATCGGCAACGGCACGGCTGGGCCGATAACAGTCAAACACCTTCAAACCGTAGCCTTGCGCACGCAATGCCGTTTGTACCCGGGCGAGGGCCTTGGCGGCGTCCAGCGATAACAGGCACTGTGCCGCGGCGTAACCGTCGAGTGGGTGCCCGGTGAAGTTGTGAGCGCTGGCATAGCGAATGTCTTGCTCGATGCCCGGATCAATCGTACGCAGATACACCATGTTCTCGGGGCGTGTCTCTGCACCGGCCATGCCGGGCACGACAATGCTCAGGCACAGGGCCCATCGCAGACAGGTCCGCGCGAGCCTGTTTTGCTGATCCATTGTGCAACGATGGTGGTTTGATCTGCCCGTCAGGGTTTTGGACGATCGAATGTCCAAGGCTCGCCTCTCGTATGATTTTTTACGCTTTCTTTACAGTGGTCATTTTCGTCCGACACGATACTGACCGCGTTTTTAACGTCGATACGTATAGCACTTCACCTCTTGGCTTAGCGACGTGTGGACCAATGTCATTAATAACCGTTTGAATCAATGCCTTTTTACGGCCGCCTATCTCAAACGGCCTCGGGGAGCCGTCTCGCTCAAGGATGGCATGCACTTTCTCCCCCCCATTCAGAGAGTCTACCGTGAGCGAAACAACGACCGTTGCACATGAAAATTCTCACGCCAAAACGTCAGGTGCAGGCTTGCTCGTTGCCGCTGTCGGAGTGGTTTACGGGGACATTGGCACCAGCCCCCTCTACACGTTGAAAGAAGTATTTTCCGGTCACTACGGAGTTCAGGTAAATCACGACGGAGTGCTAGGCATTCTGTCGTTGATCTTCTGGTCACTGATCTGGGTGGTCTCGATCAAGTACGTGCTGTTCATCCTTCGCGCCAACAACCAGGGCGAAGGCGGCATTATGGCGTTGACGGCTTTAGCCCGCCGCGCGGCAGCACCTTATCCGCACATGAGCAAGGTACTGGTTCTGCTCGGCCTGTTCGGTGCGGCACTTTTTTACGGGGACAGCATGATCACCCCGGCTATTTCGGTGCTTTCTGCGGTTGAGGGACTTCAGCTGGCGTTTGACGGAATAGAGCACTGGGTTGTGCCCTTGTCGGTGATCGTGCTGGTGGCGCTGTTCTTGATACAGAAACACGGCACGGCTCGCATCGGTATCCTGTTCGGCCCGGTCATGGTGCTGTGGTTTTTGGTGTTGGGCGCGCTCGGGATCTACGGCATTTTACAGCGGCCCGAAGTGTTGCAAGCGCTTAACCCTGCTTGGGCGGTGCAGTTCTTCGTGGTTCATCCGGGAATGGGGGTGGCGATTTTGGGCGCCGTCGTGTTGGCATTGACCGGTGCTGAAGCGTTGTATGCCGACATGGGCCACTTTGGTCGCAAACCGATTTCTCGTGCCTGGTTCATTCTCGTGTTGCCCGGTTTGGTGCTCAACTACTTTGGCCAAGGCGCCTTGATCCTAGGAAACCCGGAGACTGTGCGCAACCCGTTCTATTTGCTCGCGCCTGAATGGGCACTGCTGCCGATGGTCGCGCTGTCCACGCTGGCTACCATCATCGCTTCTCAAGCCGTGATCTCCGGTGCTTTCTCCCTGACTCGCCAGGCCATCCAGCTGGGTTACGTCCCTCGCATGTTTATCCAGCACACCTCCAGCCAGGAGCAGGGACAGATCTACATCGGCACGGTTAACTGGGCGTTGATGGTCGGTGTTGTGTTGTTGGTGATTGGTTTTGAGTCGTCCAGTGCTTTGGCCGCAGCTTATGGCGTCGCTGTGACGGGGACCATGCTGATCACAACAATCTTGTCTTCGGCTGTCGTCCTGCTCTTATGGAAAACGCCGCGCTGGTTGGCCATCCCGATGCTGCTCGGATTTTTGCTGGTAGACGGTCTGTATTTCGCGGCCAACGCGCCGAAGATTTTTCAGGGCGGTGCGTTCCCGGTGATTGCCGGCATTGGCCTGTTCATTTTGATGACGACCTGGAAGCGGGGCAGGAAGATTGTTGTTGAGCGGCTGGATGAAACGGCGCTTCCTCTACCGCTCTTCATCGGCAGCATCCGTACGCAGCCTCCCCATCGCGTACAAGGCACGGCGGTGTTTCTGACGGCCAGGGCCGATGCCGTTCCTCATGCGTTGCTGCACAACCTGTTGCATAACCAGGTTTTGCATGAACAAGTCGTGTTGCTCACGGTAGTGTCTGAAGACAGCCCTCGCGTAAGTGCTGACAGACGATTTGAGGTCGAAGCCTATGGTGAAGGCTTCTTCCGGGTCAGTCTGCACTTTGGTTTTATCGAGGAGCCCGATGTCCCCCTGGCCTTGAGTCTCTGTCACTTGGCTGAGCTGGATTTCAGTCCGATGCGCACCACCTATTTCCTCAGCCGAGAAACGGTCATTGCGACCAAACGCATGGGTATGGCTCGTTGGCGAGAGAGTCTGTTTGCCTTTTTACTCAAGAACGCCAACAGCAATCTGAAGTACTTCAAATTGCCACTGAACAGGGTGATAGAGCTGGGCACACAGGTCGAGATGTAGCGATAAACAAAGCTGCTGACTCCAGCACCATAGGCTCAAGAAAGCCTAAATGGATGCCTGGTAAGTTGGTAAAAGGATTGGGGGCAAGCGCATAAAGATCTAAATTTCAGTGGTGTTCAAGATACGTAGATCAGCTCTCAGGGGAAATGATCGAGTCTGGACTGGGTTCAGCAGCTAGTTTCAATCGGTCAGCTTTACTAATGTATTTAGACTTGCTTGGCGGTGCCAATTTGGCACTGGCCTTTTTTGCGTGAGCCTTTAATAGCTGCTGTATTTTTTTACGACGATTCATTTTCTACTCGGCTTGTAAGTCTTGAATGATGACAGAGGTTTGCGCACGAAGCCCAAGGAGTGAGATAGGGCTTCACTGCGTCTTGGAGCATATCAACCAGCTCAGGATGGTTACGACTGCAGACGATCAGGAGGTATGGTAAGCGTGAATCGGGGGCAGTGGCCAGGTTGTTGAGTTCCCGATACCCGCAGCACCCGCTACAGCCCAAAGCAGACATTCACCGCCGCATCTCTCAGGCAAATGCAGCCTCGATAAATGCCTCCAGCGCCTTGTCTTCCAGGATCTCGATAGAGAAGTGCCCGAAGCGCTTGGGCAACCAGATGATGCGTGCCCCGGACGGGGATTGCAGGTTTGCGCGGGCCAATGGCTTTCCGTTTTCGTCTTCTGGCTGAACACCGGCGACCATCAGTTCGTCATAGGCCTTCTCGATGTCCGGTGTCGAGTAGCAGTGGCGATAAATCATCCCCTCGCCCGAGGAGTCCAATAGCTCCTTCAGGTTCCCCGCCAACGGCTGCACCAACATGAAACGCTCTTGGCCGATCAGCGCAATCGCGTAGCGCACGTGCAGACCACCTCGTTCCCAGACGAGCGTTTTGGAGATCCTGGCTTTCAGTATCTGCGCGTAGTACGCACAGGCTTCTTCGAGGTTCTTGACCAGTACATCGACGTGACTGAACTTCAGTTCCATTGCATGCCTGTTGGTGGATCATCTAGACGGTGGGTCGCTACGCCCTGCTGGGCATTTCAAACAGTATCATGCTGGCGGAGATCACGGCGAACCGGGTGCTGGATGAAATTGATCCACCTGAATAATCGCTGTGGGAGCAATCTCGCTCCCACAGGTCCGTATTTTTATGGCTGTAGCGATCAGCTTCCAGCCCGCTTATTCAATGCCTCTTCCGCCGCGGCAATTTCAGCCTGACGCTTGACGATCATGTCGCCAATCGGTGGACCCTGGAAGCGTCGGGCTTCAAAACCGAACCAGACGATAGCCGTCAGCACCAGAAAACCGATGGTGATGTACAGCGCCCAATCGTTCGGTGGCTGGATGCCGATGACGAAAATGATCACCATCGAGAGGATCGAGAGGATGGCGAACACCGAGTACCAGAAACGTCCCATGTTCCACGGCCCCATGGTTGGCCACTTCGAAGTCCCAAATGTGAACAGGCCCAGGATGATGGGAATGACGAAGGAGAAGAACAGGAAGATCACCGTGCAGGACACCACGATGGTATAGACCGGCGTTTCACCAATCGAGATTACCGATGATCCCCAGACGAACAATACCGCGAGCGTGGCACCGGTCCAGATCGCCGCCACCGGGCTGCGGAGGGTCGGCGAGACCGAGGACAGCGCTTTGGAGAAGGGCAGGCCGCCGTCCCGGGAGAACGCGAAGATCATGCGTGAGACCGAGGTCACGGTCGCCAACCCGCAGAGAAACTGCGAGATGAAAATCGCCACATAAAGCGCCAGCTTCACAGTCGGATTGACCTGGGTGTCCATGGCCCAGAAAAACACGCTCCAGCCATGCTTCGCCGCCTCGTCCATGTTTGGCAGCATCAGCACAAACGAACTGAGCATGACCCAGCCGAACAGCAGCGACCAGACCACCGACATGACCATGCCGCGTGGCACCGACATGGCGGCATTTCGGGTCTCTTCCGAGGTATGCGCGGAGGCGTCATAGCCCGTGATGGTGTAGATCGGCAACAGCAGGCCGAGCATGAATATCCAGCCGTTCGACACCTGTGGCCAGACGCTGCCGCCAGCCTCGCCGGAGTAGTTGCTGAAGGTCCATAACCGGGCGAACTCATAGCTGGGTGCAGAGATCAGGCAGACGATGGTCAGCGCGAGCGCCGTGGCGAAAATCAGATAGCCCGAGAAGTCGGTGAGCTTCGCGGTCAGACCGATACCCAGGTGGTTACACATGGCCTGGATGCCCGTCAGGATCGCCAGGAAAATCACCCGGGTCGTGGTGGTGTCTTCCATCCCCAGGGCCGGCCCGAAGGCGCCGAAAAAGAAGTAATAGGTGCCGACGTTGATCGCACCGAGCACGGTGACCAGTCCGAGCAAGTTGAACCACGCGGTCAGCCAGCCGGTGAAGCGGTTACCGAGAATCGAGCCCCAGTGATAGAGGCCGCCAGCGGTAGGGTAGGCCGAGGAAATCTGCGCCATGGCCATGGCGAAAACCCCGGAGATCAGGCAACCGATCGGCCAGCCGATGCCGATTGACGCACCGCCTGCACCCGAGGTGCCCTGGGCGAGTGAATTGATACCACCCGAGAGGATGCAGATGATCGAAAAGGAAATGGCAAAGTTGGAGAAAACGCCCATGCGTCGCGAGAGCTGCTGGGCATAGCCCATGTTGTGCAGCACCTTGACGTCATCGTCTTGCGGCGTGCTCGTGCCGGGCTGGCTTGCTGGATTCATGTTGTGTGCCCCTTGTCAGGTTTTGGTACAGGCCGAACTGAGCCGCCGTAGGCTGCGACCTTGGTTTTTTGTGGGAGCCGAGCTTGCTCGCGATGGACTAAAGGGCGACGCGTTTATTCAGAAAGCACGCGTTATCGTTAACGTCCATCGCGAGCAAGCTCGGCTCCTACAAACGGCCGTGGTACGCCGCTTCGAAAATTTCTGCCGCGCCATTTCGGGTCAATGGCAGCGGGTTGCCGCCGGCGCAGGGGTCGACAATCGCCATGTCCGCGATCAGGTCGGCCTGCCGGTCATCCACCCCCAGCTCAACCAGCGTATGGGGCACGCCGATGTCCTTGCGCAACTTGAGGACGAAGGCCAAAAAACTGTCGAAGCCGGGCGAGGGCAGGCGCAAATAAGCGGCGAGGCGGGTGATGCGTTCCTCGATGGCCGGGCGATTGAACTTCAGGACATAGGGCATGAACGTGGCGTTGGTCATGCCGTGATGGGTGTCGTACAGGGCGCCCACCGGATGTGAGAGGGCGTGCATCCCGCCCAGACCTTTCTGGAAAGCGGTAGCGCCCATCGCGGCAGCCGCGAGCATTTCCGCGCGCGCCTCCAGGTCCGAAGGTGTGTGCACGGCTCGCACCAAGGCATTGGCGACCAGGCGCATACCTTCCACCGCAATGCCTTCGGCCATGGGGTGAAAACCGGGGGCGCAATACGATTCCAGACAATGCGCAAACGCATCCATGCCGGTGCCAGCCGTGACTTTGGCCGGCATGCCGACGGTGAGGGCCGGGTCGCTGATGACCACGCGCGGCATCATCTTCGGGTGGAAGATGATGCGTTTGGTGTGCGTACGCTCATCGATGATCACCGCCGCACGGCCCACCTCGGAGCCGGTACCCGCCGTGGTCGGCACCGCAATGATCGGGGCGATGCTGCCTTCGTCGGCGCGGGTCCAGTAGTCGCCGATGTCTTCGAAATCCCACACCGGTCGGGTCTGGCCGCTCATGAAGGCGATGAGCTTGCCCATGTCCAGGCCACTGCCGCCGCCGAAGGCGACCACGCCATCGTGTTTGCCGGCGCGCCAGGCGTCGAGCCCGCCCGCCAGATTGGCTTCGACCGGATTGGGTTTAAGGTCGCAAAACAGCGCGACGCCAAGGCCGGCGGCGCGCAAGGCGTCCAGCGCTGCGGCGGTGATCGGGGCGCGCGCCAGGCCACTGTCGGTGACCAGCAACGGTCGCTGGATCCCTTGGCTGCGGCAGATCTCGGCGAGCTCGGCGATGCGGCCGACACCGAAGCGGATGCTTGTGGGGTAGTTCCAGTTCGCGGTCAGGCTCATGGCTCAGATCTCGTGGCGCAAATGGAAGGATTTCGCTCGCGTCAGGTTGTCATAACCCAGGCGCGACAGCGTGACGCCGCGCCCGCTGTTCTTCACTCCGGTCCAGGCCAGGGCCGGGTCCAGGTAATCGCAGCGGTTCATGAACACGGTGCCGGTGTCGATCTCGTTGCCCAGGCGTTCGGCGGCGGCAAGGTCTTGCGTCCAGATGGACGCGCTGAGCCCGAACTCACTGTCGTTCATCAAGGCGATGGCTTCGTCATCGCTGGCCACCGGCATGATGCCGACCACCGGGCCAAAGCTTTCCTCGCGCATCACCGACATTTGATGGGTGACATCCACTAATACTTGCGGCGCAAGGTAGGCGCTGCCCGGCGCATCGGCAGGAAAATCCCTTGGATCGATCAGCGCCCGAGCGCCTTGGGTCAGTGCGTCGGCGATCTGACCACGAACGAAATCAGCGGCGTTCGGTGTCACCAGCGGACCGAGCGTGGTGGCTTCGTCCAGTGGGTTGCCCAGCACATATTGGCGGGTCAAAGAAACGAAGCGCTCGACAAACGCCGGGTAAATTTTTTCATCGACATAAATGCGCTCGACGGCACAACAGCTTTGCCCGGAGTTGAAGAAGCTACCGTCCACCAGGTTTTCCACTGCATGTTCGAGGTTGGCGTCTGCCCGGACGTAGGCCGGGTCTTTACCGCCGAGCTCCAGGCCCACGCCGAGGAAACCTCCGACGGCAGCGTGTTCCATGGATTTGCCAGCTTCGACTGAGCCGGTGAAGTTCACCTGTTGCACGCGTCCAGAGGCGATGATCGCTCCGGTATAAACATGACTGAGCAGCAGGTTCTGGAACAGCCCTTCGGGCAGATGGGCGCGGCGAAACGCCTCGGCGAACCGTTCACCCACCAGCAGCGTTTGTGAGGCGTGTTTGAGGATGACGCTATTGCCGGCCATCAGCGCGGGGATGATCGTATTCACTGCCGTCAGATAGGGGTAATTCCAGGGCGCGACGACCAATACCGTACCCACCGGCTCGCGTTTGATACAGCGTCGAAAACCGGCGACAGGCGTGGGTTCAATCGCAGCCAGGGCTTCAGGCGCAATGGCGATCATATGCCGGGCACGCTCTTCGAAACCGCGCAGTTCACCCGCGCCAAAGCGCACCGGTCGGCCCATTTGCCAGGCCAGTTCCGGCACGATGTCAGCCTTCATCGCCAGCATCGCATCCACCGCGGCGCTACAGAAGGCGGCGCGTTCGCTCAGTGGCCGGCGTTTCCATTGCGTCTGGGCAGCTTCGGCCGCCGCCAGCGCCTGGTCGATTTGCGCCGCATCGGCGCAGCGGCGTTCGGCATAGACCCGGCCATCGACCGGGGAGATCAGTTGAATGGTTGAAGTCATGATGGCGGTCTCAATAGCGCTCAAAACCGCGCTGCAGTTCCCAGTCAGTAATCCGCCGGTCGTACTCTTTCTGCTCCCATTCGGCGGTGTGCACGTAGTGGTCGATCACTTCATCGCCGAACGCTTCGCGCAACATGGTCGAGCCCTGGAGTGCGGCGCAAGCTTCGCGCAGGGTCTTCGACACTTCAGGCAAGTGTTCATCGACGTAGGCATCGCCCTCAAAGGGCGGCGTAAGGCTGAGCTTCTCGTCGATACCGGCCAGTCCCGCCGCGATCAACGCGGCGAAGGCCAGATAAGGGTTGAGGTCGGCGCCGCCAATGCGACATTCGATGCGGATGGATTTGCTGCCTTCTGCGCACAAACGAAAGCCCGCAGTGCGATTGTCCCGACTCCACACCGCCCGGGTCGGGGCAAAGGTGCCGGCCTGAAAGCGCTTGTACGAATTGATGTAGGGCGCGAGAAAACAGGTGATGTCGTTGGCATATTTAAGCTGCCCGGCCACCCAGGAACGCATCAGTTTCGACATGCCGAACTCAGCCTTGGCGTCGAAGAACAGCGGCTTTTTACCGTTCTTGTCCCACAGTGAATTGTGGACGTGGCTGCTGGAACCGGCGGCGTCATAGCGCCACTTGGCCATGAACGTGATCGCCTTGCCCTGCAGTTGCGCGATCTCTTTGCAGGCGTGCTTGATGATGACGTGGTGGTCGGCCATGGTCAGGGCATCGGCATAACGGATGTTGATCTCTTCCTGGCCCGGCCCCCATTCACCCTTGGAGTTTTCCACGGGAATACCGGAGGCCTGCAGATGCTTGCGAATCGCCCTCAGCACCGGCTCTTCGCGGGTGGTCTGCAGGATGTTGTAGTCCTCGATGTAGTGACCGGCCGTTTTCGGCTTGTGGTAGTTGCGCTCGTGGATCGCCTCGTAACTCTCGTCGAACAGATAGAACTCCAGTTCCGAGGCGAACATGCCGGTGTAGCCGCGTTCGCGCAGTCGCTCGACCTGCTTTTTCAGGATCGCCCGCGGGCTGTGCGGCAGGTCGCGCCGATGGTGATGATCGAGCACATCGCAGAGCACCAGCGCCGTGCACTCAAGCCACGGCACCCGCCGCAACGTGGCCATATCGGGTTTGAGCACAAAGTCGCCATAGCCTTTGCTCCAACTGGCCGCGGCGTAACCCGGCACCGGTTCCATGTCGATGTCGTCGGCCAACAGGTAATTGCAGCAGTGGGTTTCTTCATGGCCGCTGTCGATGAAAAACTCGACCTGGAATCGCTTGCCGACCAGTCGGCCTTGCATGTCGACCATGCAGACCAGAACGGTATCGATCTCGCCGGAGGCGGCAGCACGCTTGAGTTGATCAAAACTGAGGAGGGGCTCGGTCATCACGTAGTCCTGCGTGAATTGTTTGGGCCTGTCTGAAATAGCTGTTGCAGACGCTCTCCAGAACAAACCAAAACCTGCAGACGCGAGCATCGTGTGCAATGAGCTGCTGTAAGCGTAGCCTACTGTTGCAGTGTGCAAGTTTCGGAAATCGCAGCCTGATGAGTCGGGCGCAAAGGCGAGAACTGATCGCCCTCCAACGCGAGGAAACAACCATGACAAAGAAGAGAGAGCACAACACCTACCAACGTCTCGAACAGCAGTACCCGGATTACCTGGCTGCCGTGGAGGCCTTGGGTACGGCGGTGCGTCATACCGGCCCACTGGAGGAGATCGTTGTCCAGCTGATCCAGCTCGGTGCCGCGGCGGCCATCCGTTCTGAGGGCGCGGTGCACAGTCATACCCGACGGGCACTGGAGGCGGGCGCCACGCCAGAGCAGATCCGTCACACGCTGATCTCGCTGACTAGCACGATCGGTTTCCCGACCGTCGTTGCGGCCATCAGTTGGGCGGATGATGTGATTGAGACGTGAACGAGTTCGCTGGAAGACAGGGCACTGGTCGCCTTGATCACAAGCGAGCCCCGCAAAGCGGTAGTCACGAATCATGTCGGTCGCTGACAGGCGCAAGTTGTGCCATCAGCTCAGCGACCCAATCGATGAACACGCGCAACTTGATGCTGATATGCCGGTTCGGGGGAAATGCCACGTAGATGGGCATCGGATCGAGGCTCCAGTTCTCGAACAGGGGCACTAACTCGCCGCGCGCTTCGAAGGTCTTGGACATGTACTTTGGCAGCCAAAGCACACCCAGTCCGGCAAGGCCGGCCGCGAGGTAGGCATTGCCATCGTCGACTGCCAGCGCGTAGCGACCTTTGATCTGGACACTCTCAACGGGGTTGCGCATGGCATAGGGCACGGCTTTGCCGGTGCGCGCCCACAAGAAGCCGACGATACGATGATGCGAATCTTCCAGCTCCCGCGGATGCTCGGGCATACCGACGCGTGCCAGGTAGCTCGGCGCTGCAAAAACGCCAAGCTGCAGTTCGCCTACCCGCCGGGCTATTAACGACTGATCCGTTAGCTCGCCGCCGCGCACCACGCAATCGACGTTCTCATCGATCATATCCACGATACGATCGCTTACGCCCATGTCGATCTGGATGTCTGGGTATCGCACGTAAAACGCAGGCAATGCGGGTACAAGAATCATGCTGGCCAGCGGGCTCGGCACATCCACTCGCAACCGGCCCCTGGGCAGCGCCGAGGCGCCGGACAGGCTAGTCTCGGCGTCGTCCATCTCGGCCAGCAGCCGTAGCACTCGCTCGTAATAGACGGCACCATCGGCAGTGACGTTGACTTTGCGAGTCGTGCGGTTAAGCAATTTAACGCGCAGCCGAGCCTCCAGCTGCTGCACCAGTTGTGTCACGGTGGTCTTGCTCATATGCAGTGTTTCGGCCGCCTTGGTGAAGCTGCCCGCTTCCACCACTCGAGCAAACGCCTGCATTGCATCAAAACGGTCCATTGCTGCCCCCGCTATCGATCAGATTGTTTGGATTTCACAAACAGTGATAGCCAAGGTTGCTTGTTTATCGCCCAGGCACAAGTCCTTACAGTCTCTCCATCGTTAGTTTCGGGTCGGCTTTGACCCATTGATGGAGGTACTTATGACGCAGCGTGATGTTGTTTTTCCGCCTGGACGCCAGGCGCTTTATGAGCGCAATCGCTATTCGCCGGCTATCAAGTCCAATGGCTTTTTATTCGTGTCGGGGCAAGTCGGCAGTCACGAAGATGGCTCGCCCGAACCTGACCTGGAGGCCCAGGTCCGACTCGCGTTCAACAATCTGAATGCCATCCTGGTCGCTGCCGGTTGCACCTTCGACGATGTGATTGACGTCACCGTTTTCATCGTCGATCCCGAATCAAAGTTCGAGACGATCTGGAAGGTTGTGCCGGAGTTCTGGGGTAGCGCGCCGCACCCGACGCTGACCGCCGTCGGCGTCACGTGGCTCTATGGTTACCAGTTCGAGATCAAGGTGATCGCCAAGCTTCCAGAAACCACCAGGGGATGATCTGACCAGCGAAAACCTCCGGAGCAGATCAAAGCGAGGCTATTTCCCCGAGCCTTTCTGTTTGATATCTCCACAAAAAATATCGATGTTGCCACTGTCCGGTGCACTTCGAACGACGATGGAGTACTCACCGGCAAGCAGGACCGGCAGTGCGACAGGTGCGCTTCTAGAGAAAGCCCAGCCGCGTATGGCCTGGGGTTCGGTGGTGACATGATCATTCATTGCGTAAGCGACTGGCCCGGGGTGCTGGCAGCTGCCTTTGTTGATGAAGGTGAAGAGGCGCAAGGGCAGAGACGCTCCGCTTGGAGCACCACTGATGAAGAAACTGAACCCGGTTTCTTTGCCCCAGTCGGCCAACGTTACATTGCCGATCTGACCGGTGTTCTGCCGCGTGGCAACCAAAGGAACGCTCACTCCAGGGGCGGATGAAGTGGTGCAGCCGAAAAGGCTTGCGGTGACCATTAGAGCTGCAAGTGAGTGACTGCGTTTCATTGCCAACCTCCTGTGGTGAAGAACTGCAATGGGAGATTAGCGGGTATAGCTCATTAATCGTCTTCCTGGCGTTGCCTGTTCGAAACCCTCCATTCATGCGGGATCTGGCAACAGGCGAGCAACCTCACCATTAAGCCAGGTACCGCCGAAACCACCCCAGCGTCCGGTCCCAGGCCAGCTTGGCCGCGGCCTCGTCGTATCGAGGCGTGGAGTCATTATGGAAACCATGATTGGCCCCGGGGTAGGTGTACGCCTCATAAGTCTTGCCCGCGGCTTTCAGTGCCTTCTCATAGGCGGGCCAGCCTTCGTTGATGCGCGTATCCAGTTCGCCGTAGTGCAGCATCACCGGCGCCTTGATTCGGGCGACATCCTTGGCTTCTGGCTGGCGACCATAAAAGGACACGCCAGCCCCCAGTTCCGGATAAGCCACGGCTGCCGCATTGACGACGCCACCGCCGTAACAGAACCCGGTGATCCCGACTTTTCCAGTAGTCGCGTCATGCTTCATCAACCACTCGATGGCAGCGAAAAAGTCGTTCATGAGCTTTTCCGGGTCGACGGTCGCCTGCAACTCCCGGCCTTTGTCATCGTTGCCAGGATAGCCACCCACCGACGTCAGGCCATCAGGGGCGAGAGCGATGAACCCTGCCTTGGCCACACGCCGCGCGACGTCTTCGATGTACGGGTTGAGCCCGCGATTTTCATGCACAACCACCACCGCCGGCACCTTGCCGGTGGCTTTCGCCGGGCGCACCAGATAGCCACGGACCTGCCCGTTGCCCTTGGGGGATGGATAGGTGATGTACTCGGCAACAATGTCCGGGTCGGTAAATTCAACCTGCTCGGCGAGCGCATAATTCGGGCTCAGCGCGGCGAGGAGCGCGCTGGCGGTCAAACCGCCCAAGGTGAACAACGCTGCCCGATCCAGAAACTCACGCCGGTTGATCTTGCCATGGGCGTAGTAGTCGTACAGTTCGAGCAGTTCCGGGGCAAAGTCTTTCGCAGTGAGACGGGTCATCTGTGCGCTTCCTCTTGGGCGGGCCGATTGCTCTGTCGGTTGGACAGGGTGGGCGATACCTAACGAGCGTAGCCGTTCACAAAAAAAAGAGGCCGGAGACTAATGCCAGTCAGTCAGCCAATTTCAGCCGCGACACTTTTTGTAGCAGCTGCCGAGCCCGCGAGGCTGCGTTCGGCTGCGTAGCAGTCGTGAGTCCGGCTGACGCGGTATGCCTGACGTACCGTATTTACTGGTTTTACGACTGCTACGCAGCCGAACGCAGCCTCGCGGGCTCGGCAGCTGCTACAGATCGCGATACGGCGGAACTGACTGGCATTGGCCGGAGCCTCTTCTTTTGTTCCCTAGGTTCACACCCTCGACTGCTTATACACGCGCCGGAATTTATGCAGCAGCGGTTCGGTATAGCCATTGGATTGTGCACATCCCTCGAACACCAGTGCGCAGGCCGCTTGAAATGCAACCGACTGCTCGAAGTCCGGCGCCATAGGCGTGTAGATCGGATCACCGGCGTTTTGCTCATCGACGACCCGCGCCATGCGCTGCAAAATCTCGACAGTCTGATCCTTGGTGATCACCCCGTGTTGCAGCCAGTTGGCCATGTGTTGGCTGGAAATGCGCAAGGTCGCGCGATCTTCCATCAAGCCCACGTTATGGATGTCGGGCACCTTCGAGCAGCCGATGCCTTGTTCGACCCAACGCACCACATACCCCAGCAAGCCTTGCGCATTGTTTTCGACTTCCTGACGAATCTCATCGGCCGACCAGGATGGCTCGATGACGACCGGCACGCTGAGCAAACCGTGCAGAAGTGCCGGGTTGGCGGCACCGAAGTCAGTTGTTTCAAGGGACTCCTGCACCGAGCGCACGTTGATCTGGTGGTAATGCAGCGCGTGCAAGGTGGCGGCGGTCGGAGAGGGCACCCACGCGGTATTCGCGCCCGCTTGCGGGTGGGCGATTTTTTGCTTGAGCATATCGGCCATACGGTCCGGCATGGCCCACATGCCTTTACCGATCTGCGCCCGCCCACGCAATCCACAGTCCAGACCGACAAGCACGTTGTTGCGCTCGTAGGCCTCGATCCACGCGGTGTTTTTCATGTCGCCCTTGCGCAGCATCGCGCCCGCTTCCATGGCGGTGTGCATCTCGTCGCCGGTGCGATCCAGGAAGCCGGTGTTGATGAAAGCGACCCGTAAGGAAGCTGCGGCGATGCAGGCCTTGAGGTTGACGCTGGTGCGCCGCTCCTCGTCCATGATGCCCATTTTCAGGGTGTGACGTTCGAGCTGGAGCAGGTCTTCGATGCGGCTGAACAATTGCTCGGCGAAGGCCACTTCGGCGGGGCCGTGCATTTTCGGTTTGACGATATAGACGCTGCCGGTGCGGGAATTGCCGCGGCGTTGCAGGTCATGCAGGGCAATCAGGCTGGTGACGACACCGTCGAGAATGCCTTCCGGGATTTCCAGTCCGCCCTTGTCGAGAATCGCCGGACTGGTCATCAGGTGTCCGACGTTGCGGATGAACAGCAACGACCGCCCGTGCAGCGACAGTGAGCTGCCATCGGCCGCAGTGTACTCGCGGTCCGGGTTCAGCCGCCGAGTGATGGTTTTACCGTTTTTCTCCAGGTCCTCTTTCAGGTCGCCCTTCATCAAACCCAGCCAGTTGCGGTACACCTGCACCTTGTCATCGGCGTCGACCGCCGCGACCGAGTCTTCACAATCAATGATGGTCGAGAGGGCTGCCTCAATCAGCAGATCCTTGACCCCAGCGGCGTCAGCCAGGCCGATGACGCTCTGCCGATCGATCTGAATCTCGACGTGCAGATCATTGTTTTTCAGCAGAATGGCCGTGGGATCAGCGAGTGAACCCTGGTAGCCGATGTACTGCGCGGCGTTCGATAAACCGGTTTGGCTGCCGTCTTTCAAGGTGGCCTGCAGTGTGCCGTTGTCGATCCGGTAGCGCGCCACTGCCGCATGAGAGCCACTGCTCAAGGGGAATGCCTGATCCAGGAAACCACGGGCAAACGCGATGACTTTCTCTCCACGCACGGGATTGTAAGTCCGGCCCGGTTCGGCGCCGCCGTCATTGGAAATCACATCGGTGCCGTAGAGCGCGTCGTACAGCGAGCCCCAGCGCGCATTCGCGGCATTCAGCGCATAACGCGCGTTGACGGCCGGGACAACCAGTTGCGGTCCGGCCTGCACACTGATCTCCGTATCGACGTTGGCGGTGCTGACCTTGACGTCTGCGGGTTGCGGTTGCAGGTAACCAATACCACTCAGGAAGCTGCGATAAGCCGACATGTCCGTCACCGGTCCCGGGTGGGCGCGGTGCCAGGTGTCCAGTTCGGTTTGCAGGCGATCACGCTCAGCCAGCAGCGCGCGGTTGATAGGTGCCAGTTCATGCACCAGTGCGGCGAAACCACTCCAGAACGCTTGAGGTTCCAGGCCGGTTCCCGGCAGCACGTCCAGATCAACGAAACGTTGCAAGACAGGCGCGACCGTGAGGCCTTGGCAGTTCACGAAATCGGTCACTTTTTGCATCTCCATCACACAGTGTTATCGAGCGCTAAATCGCGCCCGGCTCAATTCAGTTCAGGCATTGCGCGCCGGCCTTGGCCACTTGTGCGTCCTGCTCGGCTTTGACACCGGACACCCCGACCGCGCCGATCACCTGGCCGTCGACGATGATCGGCACGCCGCCCTCAAGCGACGTCAGCAATGGCGCGGACAAAAAGGCGTGGCGCCCGCCATTGACCATCTCTTCATAGCCTTTGGATTCGCGCCGACCCAGGGCCGAAGTGCGGGCCTTCTCGGTGGCGATGTAGGCGCCAATCGGAGCGCAACCGTCGAGGCGCTCGAGAGCCAGGGGATGGCCGCCGTCATCGACAATCACGATGGTCACGGCCCATTGGTTGTTCTGCGCTTCTGTGCGTGCCGCTGCGAGGATTTGGCTGACTTCGGTCTGGCTCAGTACGGCTTTGCTTTTCATGGGAACTCTCCAGTGCTCGGTTATGGCAAGGCGGCTTCGACCAGTTCGATCCAGTGCCTGACAGGTGTTCGGCCCGCACCGTCGAGGTGGGACTGACAGCCGATATTGGCCGTGACAATGACTTCGGGGTGTCCGCTTTCCAGCGCGTTCAGCTTGTTGTCGCGCAGTTGCCGGGACAGTTCGGGTTGGGTCAGCGAATAGGTGCCCGCCGAGCCGCAGCACAGGTGACTGTCGGGAACCGACGTGAGGTTGAAGCCCAGACTCGTCAGAATCGCTTCCACCGCGCCACCCAGTTTTTGCGCGTGCTGCAAGGTGCAGGGGCAATGGAATGCCAGGCGCTGGTCGCTGTGGACACCGAGTTTTTCCAGCGGCTCGTCGCGCAGCACTTCGACCAGATCCTTGGCCAGCGCACTGACCTTTTTTGCCTTCTCGGCATACGCCGGATCGGTGCTGAGCAGGTGGCCATAATCTTTGATGAAGGCACCGCAACCGCTGGCGGTTTGCACGATGGCCTCGGCACCGTTTTCAATGCTCGGCCACCACGCGTCAATGTTGCGACGGGCGCGGTCCAGGCCGGCCGCCTGAGCGTCGAGGTGATAATCCACGGCGCCGCAACAGCCCGCCTCGCGGGTCGCGGTGACGCTGATCCCCAGTCTATCCAGTACTCGCGCGGCGGCCGCGTTGGTATTCGGCGACAGGCTCGGTTGCACGCAGCCTTCGAGCATCAGCACCTGCCGGGTGTGGCGAGTGACCGGGCGCGGTTTGGCCGGATAGACGCGGCGAGGCAACTTTATCTGCAAGGTGTTGGGCAACAACGCCCGGAACACCTGACCGCTGCTGACCAGCCCTTTGAACAGCGCCGGATTGGGCACGACGCTGCGCAGTCCCTCGCGCAACAAGCGCTGACCGAGTGGGCGCGGCACCGCCGCATCGACCACCGCGCGGCCGATGTCCAGCAAGTTGTGGTAGTCAACGCCGGAAGGGCAGGTGGTTTCGCAGTTACGGCACGACAGGCAGCGATCCAGGTGCTGTTGGGTCTTCTGCGTGACTTCGTTGCCTTCCAGAACCTGCTTGATCAGGTAGATGCGGCCTCGCGGTCCGTCCAGTTCATCGCCCAGCAATTGATAGGTCGGGCAGGTGGCATTGCAGAAACCGCAGTGCACGCAGGTGCGCAAGATGCTTTCGGCTTCTTCGGCGCGGGGTAGCTGGCGGGCTTGTTCGCTCAAGGTGGTCTGCATGGGTCAAAGCTCC
Organism: Pseudomonas sp. Irchel s3h14; assembly: GCF_900187425.1. Classification (GTDB taxonomy): domain Bacteria; phylum Pseudomonadota; class Gammaproteobacteria; order Pseudomonadales; family Pseudomonadaceae; genus Aquipseudomonas. The sequence goes on along the minus strand of NZ_FYDJ01000026.1, from coordinate 11,845 downwards.
GCGTACAGGCGCCCGGGGTTGAAGATGCCCCGGGGATCGAGTTGTTGCTTCAAGTTCCGGTGGTAGCGCATCAATGCGGCAGGCAACGGTTGAAACGGGCTGTCGATCAGGCCATGGGTATAGCAGGTCACATGCCCGCCGACTTCTTCGACGATCGAGCGAATGAACGCTGCCTCAGCGTCAGATTTGAGCCAGCGCTGTGCACCGCCCCAATCGAGCAGTTGACGGCCAGGCAGGGAAAGCCGAGGCGTGTTGTGAGGGACGGACAGACGCCAAAGTGCCTGGTCCTCATCAAAGAAGCTCAATCGATGTTCGTTGAGATCCTCCCAATAGGAAGCGTCGAGCAACTCGCCGCCGAGTCGGTCATGAGCCGCCGCCACCGAGCCTTCGCCCCCCTCGAGCCGCAGGTGCAGTCGTTGCCCATCGTGGCACGCAGCGCTGATCGGCAGCGGCTGTTGCCCCCATTCGGCGAGGCGCAGCAAGGCGCGATCGCTGTCCATTTCCAGGCTGATGCTTAAAGCTTGACGCGGCTTGGGCAGGATCTTGAGCGAGACTTCGGTGACCACGCCGAGCGAGCCGTAGCTGCCGGCCATCAAGCGCGACAGGTCGTAACCGGCGACGTTTTTCATGACTTCGCCACCGAAGCGCAAATGCTTGCCGTGGCCGGTGATGACCCGTGTCCCGAGGACGAAGTCCCTGACGGAGCCCGACCAAGGACGCCGTGGCCCCGACAGCCCGCTGGCGATCATGCCGCCGACGGTGGCGCAGTCGCCGAAGGAGGGCGGTTCGCAGGGCAACATCTGCTGCGCCGCGTCCAGCACTTCAGCCAGTTCTGCCAACGGGGTACCGCAGCGGGCGGTGATCACCAACTCGGTCGGGTCGTAGCTGACGATGCCTCGGTGGCTGCGCGTGTCGAGCACTTCGCCCGCCACGATGCGCCCAAGAAACGCCTTGCTGTTGGAGCCTTGAATGCGCAACGGCGTAGCGTTTTGCAGCGCCTGGTTGACCTGTTCCAGCAGCGAGGCGCTGTCGTCGATATCGTGTTCGCTGCGCATCAGAAACGCTCCAGTTCAGGGAAGGGCAGCTGACCCATGTGAACGTGCATGGCGCCGAACTCGGCGCAGCGGTGCAGCGTCGGAATGTTCTTGCCGGGGTTGAGCAAGCCACTCGGATCGAAGGCGGCTTTGACGGCATGGAACACGGTCAACTCATCGCTATTGAACTGCGCACACATCTGATTGATTTTCTCCCGGCCCACGCCGTGTTCACCGGTAATGCTGCCGCCGACCTTCACGCACAATTCGAGGATCTTGCCGCCCAGGGCTTCAGCGCGATCGAGCTCACCCGGTTGGTTGGCATCGAACAGAATCAGCGGGTGCATGTTGCCGTCACCGGCGTGGAAAACGTTGGCCACCCGCAGGCCGTACTCGGCCGACAACTCGGCGATCGCCTGCAGCACACCGGGCAACTCGCGGCGAGGAATCGTCCCGTCCATGCAGTAATAATCCGGTGAGAGACGGCCCACCGCCGGAAAGGCATTCTTGCGCCCCGCCCAGAAACGCACGCGTTCGGCTTCATCTTTAGCCTGGCGCACTTCGGTGGCGCCGGCTTGTTCCAGCACCTGGCGTACGCGGTCGCAGTCATCATGAACGTCGGCTTCAACGCCATCGAGCTCGCACAACAGAATGGCTTCTGCGTCGACCGGATACCCTGCGTGGATGAAGTCTTCGGCGGCGCGAATGGCCAGGTTGTCCATCATCTCCAGACCGCCGGGGATGATGCCGGCGGCAATAATGTCACCCACCGCACGGCCGGCCTTCTCGACGGAATCGAACGCCGCCAGCAGCACTTTGGCGGTCTGGGGTTTGGGCAGCAGTTTGACCGTGACCTCGGTGATGACACCGAGCATGCCTTCGGAACCGGTGAACAACGCCAGCAGATCGAAGCCCGGAGAATCGAGCGCTTGCGAACCCAGGGTCAGGTGTTCGCCGTCGACGGTGAGGATGTCGACCTTGAGCAGGTTGTGCACGGTCAGCCCGTACTTGAGGCAATGCACGCCACCGGCGTTTTCCGCCACATTACCGCCGATTGAACAAGCGATCTGCGAGGAAGGGTCCGGCGCGTAGTACAAGCCAAACGGCGCTGCAGCCTGGGAAATCGCCAGGTTGCGCACCCCCGGTTGAACCCGAGCGGTGCGGGCGGCAGGGTCGATGTGCAGGATGTTGTTGAAACGTACCATCACCAGCAGCACGCCTTTTTCCAGCGGCAATGCACCGCCTGACAAACCGGTGCCGGCACCGCGGGCGACCACCGCGACCTGCCGCTCATGGCAGAGTCGGAGCACGCCTTGCACTTCGTCAATGTGGCGCGGCAGTACCACTAGCATGGGCGTGGTGCGGTAAGCAGAAAGTCCGTCGCATTCGTACGGTTTGAGCTCTTCCTGTTGATGCAGGACTTCCAGATCCGGCCACTGCGTTTGCAGGGCTTGCAGCAGGGCAGTTTTGTCGACGTCTGGCAGGACGCCGTCGACGCGTTCATCGTAAAGAATGTTCATAGTCGGTTGACGACCCTCAGTTGTTTTTATAGGAGGTCTGTGTCCGTTTACCACTGACTTGCATGATTGGCCTGAGGCGTTCTACTGTCTATGTGTTGTTTGGCTGGTCGAACCAGTTTTTTATTCGATGGTTTTTTATGAGTTCAAATAAACAGTTTTAAAACATAAGCTTATGTTTGTGTTTGAACATTGGTGGTTTTGGCAGCGAGACTGGTCATACCAGTTGGAGAGTCGATGGAAAGGGCAGGAACGAGCCGTAATCCGCAAGTCGCCGACGTGGTCTGTGAACGCATCGAACGGCTGATCGTGGACGGGGTGCTCAAGACCGGGCAACTGTTGCCGTCGGAGCGTCGTCTTACCGAAAAACTCGGCGTTTCCCGCACGGCACTTCGCGAGGGCCTGAAGCTGTTGCGCGCTCGCGGGATTATCAAGACAGAGCAGGGCAAAGGTTCATTTGTCGCCGACCTTTCGGGTCACGGTGCCGCGTCGCCGCTGATGCACTTGTTCAGCTCACAGCCCCGCACGCTCTACGATTTGTTCGAGGTCCGCAGCCTGCTCGAAGGCGAATCCGCACGCCTGGCGGCGTTGCGCGGAACCGACGCCGACTTCGTCCTCATCACCCGCAGCTACGAGGCGTTGCTCAATGCTCACAGCCGTTCGCTGGAGGCGTCCGAACACGCCCGACTCGATCATGCGTTTCACCTGGCGATTTGCGAGGCCTCGCACAACCCGGTGCTGGTGCAAACCTTGCGCTCACTGACGGACTTGCTGCTGAGCACGGTGTTTGCCTCGGTCAACAACCTTTATCACCGCGAACCGCAAAAGCGTCAGATCGACCGTCAACATGCGCGGCTCTACAACGCCGTCACCGGCCGTATGCCGGAGCAGGCGCGCAAGGCGGCCATCGCGCACATCCAGAGCATCTGCGAGAACCTCAAGGAAATTGAAAGCGAGGAACAGCGGTTGGTTCGGGCCACGTTGCGACTTGAGGGGTGGGCGTAAGGCTCGGGTCACATCGGGGTGAGGCGTGGTGAAAAGCAAAAGCTGTACACCGATCTGCTTTATGTGGGAGCGGGCTTGCTCGCGAAGGGGTCGTGCCAGTCGACATCAAAGGTGAATTCGAGTCCGCCTTCGCGAGCAAGCCCGCTCCCACATTTGGATTTTTGCCGGGCTCGGGATTGGGGGGCTCCGCCGATGATCTGCGGGAGCGGGCTCGAAGGATAGGCCGGCCGGTAGGCCGCCTCGCTTTTGTTTTTGATCTTCTTGCCCCATCGGAAGGCCCACGGAGCAGGACCGGAGCGAGGGTATGCCGAGCCTAGGCGAGGCACCGTACGTCAGGGGCAAGAGCGTTTGGTTACTTGGCGCTTTTCCAAGTGACCCGCCGTAAGGGCGGAACCCTAAGTCGCCATCACCGCAGAAACGGATATGCCCCCCATCCCATCCCGAACTACATCAATCAATGCCCACCAACAACCATATGACTGAACGGCGCCACATACGCCTGCAACGTCACCAAACCACCGACCAGAATGGCCAGGATGATCGAGTGGAAAAACACATAACGCAGGATTTCCCCTTCATGCCCGTACCAGCGGGTGGCGGTGGAGGCCACCACGATTGACTGCGCGTCGACCATCTTGCCCATGACCCCGCCGGAACTGTTGGCGGCAGCCATCAACACCGGGCTGATCCCCAGCTGCTCTGCAGTCACCCGTTGCAAGCCGCCGAACAGCACGTTGGACGCCGTATCCGAGCCGGTCAAGGCTACGCCGAGCCAGCCGAGCAGTGTGCCGAACATGGGGTAGAAGATGCCCGTCGCGGCGAAGGCCAGGCCCATGGTGGCGTCCAGGCCCGAGTAGCGGGTGAGGAATCCGAGGGCGAGCATCGCCACGATAGTAATCAACGAGTAACGCACCAACCAGATCGTTCGCAGGTAATGGTGGATCAACTGCGGGATGGAGTAACCCATCAGCAACCCGCCGAGGATCGCCGACAACAGGATGCCGCTACCGGTGGAGGTGAACCAATTGAACTTGTAGATCGCCTCTTCGGTTTTCGGCGCAGGCACCACCGGTGGAACCTTCTCGATCTGCTGGTGAATGGTGGTGAAGGTCAGCGTCGGGGCGAAAATCGGGTTGGCTTCGCGCATCGGTTTGCCTTGCGGGTCGAGTTTGGCGGAGCTGGTGGCCGGATCGATCGCCGCGCGAGTATCGAACATGTTTTTGAAGCTCTGGGTGCCCCAGGCGAACACAAAGATCGTGAGGATGATCCAAGGCATCCAGGCGCGCATCACCGCCGAGCGGTTTTCGCTGTTGAAGGTGGCGGTCGCCGTGGGTTGTACGTCGTGCTCATCGTCGATCTTTGAGTTGTCTACCCGCCCTGACAGCGCGGCTGAGGTATGCACGGTGGCCGGTTTCCAGACCTTGAGGAAACCGGTCAGGCAAGCCATGGAAATCAGTGCGGCGATCACGTCCACCAGCATCGGCCCGTGGTAGTTGGACACCAGGAACTGCGGTACGGCGAAACTGACCCCGGCCACCAGAATCGCTGGCCAGATTTCCAGCATCTTGCGCCAGCCGGCGAAGGCCCAGATCAACCAGAACGGCACGATCACCGAGAAGAACGGCAATTGCCGGCCGACCATCATCGACAGCTCCATTTCATCCAGCCCGGTCACCTTGGCCAGGGTGATGATCGGCGTGCCCAGCGCACCGAACGCCACGGGTGCGGTGTTGGCGATCAACGCCAGGCCAGACGCGGCCAGAGGCGAGAAGCCCAGCCCGATCAGAATCGCCCCGGTCACCGCCACCGGCGTGCCGAAACCGGCGGCCCCTTCGAAGAAAGCACCAAAGCAGAAGGCAATCAGCAGCAGTTGCAGGCGTCGATCGTCAGTGATGCGCGCGAGGGAATCCTGCAGCACTTTGAACGAGCCGTTCTCGGTGGTCAGCCGATGCAGGAAGATGATGTTGAGCACAATCCAGCCAATGGGCAGCAAGCCGTTGGCGGCGCCGTACAGTGCGGCCGAGCCAGCCATGTTCGCCGGCATGCCGAAGGCGAAGATCGCGATCACCAGTGCCGAGGCCAGGGCCATCAATGCTGCCAGATGCGCCTTCACATGGAAAAACGCCAGGGCTGCCAGCATCACCACGACCGGCACTGCTGCCATGAGGGTTGAAAGTATCGGGTTGCCGAACGGATCGTAGATTTGCTGCCAGACCATGTTCCACCTCTGCTTTTTATTGTTGGGAGTGCAGACCCCGAGGGGGCGGTGGCTTCCAGTATAGGTGGCATTACGCCGCTGTCCTGGCAGGCGTTTTAGTGGGCCGCACTGAGCTAACATGGCCAATGGGTAAATGCGCTACTCGGACTTCAACGACGGGAGAAATGCAGCCATGACCGAACGCCATATGCACCACAAGGAAACGCTGTCGAACGGATGCAAGATCGAGGTCAAAGCCGAGATATTGAAGGACGGCTCGCTGGGGATGTTCATCGGTGTTTACCGACCGGACGGCACGGCCATTTTTGAGGACCACGATCCAAAACCGCATCTACTGGACATGGAGGCTGCCTTTGACTGGGGGATCGAGAAGGCCAAGACCCTGGGCAACAGTCAAAAAACGCTGTAAAGCCCGGTTTTGGACACCCTCATGAAGAAGGCGACAACCATCATGAAGAAAGAGCAGGTCGGCGCAAAGGAAGAAGAGGGAGGCGTTTCGGCCTCTCAGCTGATAGACGCGAGAATCAAGGAGTTGGGCGATTGGCGAGGCGAGATGCTCGCTCGGGCTCGAGCGCTCATCCAGCAGGCCGACCCCGACGTGGTCGAGGAATGGAAGTGGCGGGGCGTTCCAGTGTGGTCGCATGCCGGAATCATCTGCACCGGTGAGACCTACAAGCAGGTCGTGAAGCTGACGTTTGCCAAGGGCGCCTCGCTGGACGACCCTTCAGGCCTTTTCAATGCCAGTCTTGAAGGCAGCACCCGACGTGCCATTGATTTGCATGAGGGCGACAAGCTCGATGAGAAAGCTTTGAAGGCGCTCATTCTCGCTGCCGTGGCGCTCAACACATCGGCACGATCGCACCAAACCGGCAGCGAAATCTGATTCGTCTTCACCGACCTGCCAGTCGAAAAGCACGCTGACGAGATAACCCGCTATCGATGTCTCTCGTCAGCGCTTGCAAAGTGCGTTGTCGTACAACAATGCTCAATCATCAAATCATCCATACCCTGCGTTTAATACCCGAAACGTCAAAAGGCTAACGGCACCACAACCAGCAGCTTGTGTACGAAGTAGCATGTTAACGGGCGGTCATTGTGGAGACGAACGGCTGTTTTTTCAGATTGACAGCGCGGTATTGAAATCGATATAAAAGGCAACGTTGTACGACGACAGACGATTACCGACTGTTAAACCCTAAAAATAAAAAGAGTGTCGGCCCCATCATGAATACAACCCGCCCGCGCATCGCCCTGAATGCCGCTTCCTATGGTTCGACCTTGACTGCTTGCCCATCCCCACAGTCACGCCTGTTGCAAACGACTGTCCCACCAAACGCCCGATAGCTCTTGCCAAATGTCCAACTCCAGCCGCTGAGCATGGGGTACCCATTTTCGAGCCCGCAATACAGTGGCGCCGACCCATCGCGTTTTGGCGATGCTTCACGACACAATTGATCTCGCTTGAAACCGAGAGATCATCACCATAATCCAACAATAAAGTGATGCCATGAATCTGAACGAGCCCATCAATCCGCAACGAATCGGCCAGGCCGTCGGCAAGTACCGCTGGACGATTTGCGCGCTGTTGTTTTTTGCCACCACCGTCAATTACCTGGACCGCCAGGTACTGAGTCTGTTGGCGCCGGATCTGTCGACACAATTTGGCTGGAGTAATACCGATTACGCGAACATCGCCTCTGTCTTTCAGTTTGTGTACGCGATTTCCATGCTGTTCGCCGGCCGCTTCGTTGACAAGATCGGCACCAAGAAGGCCTATGTGGTAGCGATCTGCATCTGGTCGACCGGCGCGATCATGCACGCCTTTGCGGAGCCGATGGGCGAGGGGATTGCCGGCATCAGCAGCGCCTTGGGCCTTGCAGTGATCCCGGTTTCGATCGCAGGTTTCATGCTGTCGCGCGCCGTGCTGGCGATCGGCGAAGCGGGTAACTTCCCGATTGCGATCAAGGCCACCGCCGAATACTTCCCGAAGAAGGAGCGTTCCTTCGCCACCGGTATCTTCAACTCCGGCGCCAATGTGGGCGCGATCCTGGCACCGATCTGCGTGCCGCTGATTGCCGGCCTTTGGGGTTGGGAAGCGGCGTTCATCGTGATCGGTGCGTTGGGCTTCGTTTGGGTGGTGGTATGGATTGCGCTGTACGAAAAACCGGAGCAGCAAAAACGTCTGTCGGTGCAAGAGCTGGCCTACATCCGCAGCGATCAGGGCGCGCAAGCGCTCACCGGCACAGACTCGGGTGCCGCCGCCAAAAAAGTATCGTGGTTCAAGTTGCTGACCTACCGCCAGACCTGGGCTTTTGCCTTCGGCAAATTCATGACCGACGGCGTGTGGTGGTTCTTCCTGTTCTGGCTTCCGACCTATCTGTCTGCGCAATACGGCATGAAGGGCCAGGCCATCGTGTTGCCGCTGGCCGTGTTGTACAGCATGACCATGGTGGGCAGTATCGGCGGCGGCTGGTTCCCGAGCTATTTCATGTCACGCGGCGACGCGCCGTATGACGGCCGCATGAAAGCCATGCTGGTGATCGCCTTCTTCCCGCTGCTGGTACTGCTGGCACAGCCATTCGGTTACATCAGTTTCTGGGTGCCGGTGCTGCTGATCGGTGTGGGCGCATCGGCGCATCAGGCGTGGTCGTGCAACATATTCACCACCGTGTCTGACATGTTCCCGCAAAAATCCATCGCATCGGTGGTCGGCATTGGTGGTTTGGCCGGCGGCTTGGGGGGCGTCGTGATGACCAAGATCGGCGGTTGGGTGATCGACCATTACAAACTGATCAACGATATCCATACCGGCTACATGATCATGTTTGCCATCTGTGCGCTGGCCTATCTGGTGGCGTGGAGCGTGATGAAGGTGCTGGTGCCGCGCCATAAGGAAATCACCGACCTGTAAACAGCGACGCGCATGGCCTGCTGACTTCCCGTCCGCAGGCCATGCGCCCGTTTGACGTTACTTGTAGCGTTGCTCAAACACGGCCACTTGCTCCGGCATGATCAGCTGGAAGGGCACCCAGACATCCGCCTCGACCGGCTCCCCCTTGATCATTTTGATGGCCGCTTGCAGCGCGCTCGTTGCTTGCGCCTTGGGGTCATTCGCGTGGTCAGGAATATCGCGCAGTAATGCTCATGGAGGTCAACATTGATAATCGACGGCTCTGCTAAGCTCGTGTCAATTCCGTTTCAATGAGATGACCGAATGGCATTCGTCGACAAGTTCGTTGCTGAGATACTGGCCCTTCAGGTTGCCCTGTACCACGCCCGTGCTCGGTTGGAGGCACGAACTGATAGCGAAGCTTTGCATGATCTGAGGATCGCCGTGAGGCGTATCAGGAGTTTGCTTCGACCGATGCGCACCCTCAACGGCGTGGTGGCTCTGAACACTGCGGCGACTGAAGTGGGAAGACTGACCACACCTGCTCGCGATCTGGAGGTGATGATTCAGGAACTGGAGGACAGGGGCTTTCCTGGCCTGGTACAGCCCAGAAAAGCGCGCTTGGCATCTCACTACTCCAGGATTCTAAAAAGCCCGGTCCTCAAGAACCTGTTCAGTCAACTGGATGAGTGGCCTTCCGCTTTTCGCTCAGTTGAAGTCAGCGGCGGTTTAAAACACATCCAGCCTCAAATCGAAAAAGCGCTGAAAAAGCAGATTGACCGGCTGCATGCGGCCGTGGATGACGTTGGGTTTGATCGGCACGAGTTGAGAATCCTGGTCAAGCGAACGCGTTACCTGACGGAAGCGTTTCCCCGTCTTTCACCGCTTTCGCGTAAAGCGGCGAGTGCGCTCAAGGCACTGCAATCGGCTTTGGGCGCCTGGCATGACCATTATCAATGGTGCCAAAAGGCGCTGATCGAATCCGACCTGCGTGCGTTGGAAAAGGTTTGGCAAGGCTGCGCGGCAACCGCTCTCGAAAAAGCTGAGATCCAATTGGTAGGCTTGGCAAAACGGCTGCCAAAATCATCAGGCAAAAAAAAGCCGCCTAAAGGGGCAGCAGAAGAACAAGCACGCGTTGTATAGCCTGAGTATTACTGTCGAAGGTTACAGCGCGATGACACATTTTTTGCGTCCTTCGAAGATCACATCCTCAAGACCCGCGATCCTGGTGTCTGCTCATCCGTAAAGAGTAGCGGGTGTCATCTTAGCGTCATCGACCCCATGGCAAAATCCTCGCAAACCGCCTAGAGCGCTCAGCTTGCAAGGAATCCCGCCCATGAAAGGAGATGCCTCTCTATTTGCAGCCATTGACCTTGGTTCTAATGCGTTTCGCATGATGATCGGCCAGTCAGTCCGAGGGCGTCAGGGGTTCGTGATCCAGGAAGTGAAAACCCTGCGTGAACCTGTCCGTTTGGCGGAGGGGTTTCAAGGTGGAGCGCTGGACGAGTTGGCTCTGGATCGGGGATGGCAAGCGCTCGCGCGATTTGGCAAAAAGTTACGCGGCTTCGAGGCCGGTCGTGTGCGGGCGGTGGCGACCAGCGCTGTGCGCGAAGCCGACAATGCGCAACTGTTTTTGGCCAGCGCGGAGCGGCACCTGGGGTTTCGTATTGACGTCATCTCTGGGCATGAAGAGGCCCGACTGGTGTACGCCGGTGTCGCCCATACGATACCCGGTACCGAAAACAGGCGACTGGTCGTGGATATCGGTGGCGGCTCCACTGAATTGATTCTGGGGCAGGGCGCTCAGCCCTTGATGACCGAGAGTATTGCCATAGGCAGCGGCAACTTCGGCGCGCGTTACTTTCAGGGTGGCTGTATCACGGCTCAGGCGCTTCTGGAGGCAGAGCGTGTAGCCACTTTACAGTTTGAAAAAGTGGCGCGTCGTTATCGTGCGCTGGGTTGGCAGCAGGTGATTGGCTCTTCAGGCACCGCACGGATGCTGGCCAAAGTCCTCAAGGCCAACGGGTTGAATGACTATGGCGAAAGCGGCATCACCTATAGCGGCCTGTTGCGTTTGTCGTTGCGCCTGCTTGAAGTGGGGCATGTCAAACAGCTCGGCCTGGCGGGCTTGCAAACCCATCGCCAGAGCATCTTGCCTGGCGGTCTGGTGCTCATGCTGGCGGCATTCAAGGTGTTTGGTGTCTCGCATATGACGCCTTCCGAACCGGGTCTGAGGTTCGGCGTTCTGCATGGTCTGATGAGTAAACACTGATAAGCCCGTAGCAACCTTGCCTCGATGAAGGCCAACAGTTTGAAACAGGGGAAGTCCGTTATGGCTGATAAATGTCGAGTGCTGTTCGTTTGTGCAAAAAATGACGTTCGTTCACCCATGGCAGAAGCACTGCTGCGACACACTGACTCGGTACGCTTCGAAGCCTTCAGCGCTGGCCTTGAGGCCAGTGAGATCGACTCACGCACCTTGGAATCTCTCGATCACATTGGGGTAGACCGCGCGGGGTTACGTAGTAAAGCAATCGATGAGTTTGAGGGGCAGCCGTTCGACTATGTCATCACCCTGTGTGATAAATCGTCCGAAGAAGCCTCCCGGATGCCAACTTCCGGCGAGGTGATGGTGTGGAGTTTCGAAGATCCGACGACCAGTGAGCGCCATGAGCCTTTTCGTCATGCCCTCCAGGAAATTCACGACCGCATCAAAATGTTCGTCACCGTGAAGACCAGACAGGCATAGGTCCACCTGAAGCTAACGATGTTGCCCTCAGGGCAAAATCGTTCTAAAAAGCCCGCCTTGCGCTTTGGAGTTTGTACTACTCTTGAAGATGTAGGTGAAGACGCAGACTGATGCGCAAGCGGATGGCGAGGAAACGTGGGGCGCGTTCCGAAGGGTACACGGTTAGAAAGATCTCCGCGCTGAGATCCAGCCCTTATGCCGTGTGAAGCAGGACAGCACAAAACTGTTCTGTGGGAAGCCTGATAAACCTTGTAAGCCGGAGACCAGCGCCGGCCACCTACTCGATTTACAAAGCCCGCCTTGTGCGTAATGCTGTTCACTTAAGCATTTGAGTCAAAGCCGGGCTTATCCGAAAATCCGATGCCAGACCTCTGGCATCGGATTTTTTATGTCTGTTCAACAGGACCTGCTCGACCTCGGCGACCTTTTCAA
>NZ_FYDJ01000036.1 GCF_900187425.1 Pseudomonas sp. Irchel s3h14 | reverse complement strand
TCCCGAACTCAGCAGTGAAACGATGCATCGCCGATGGTAGTGTGGGGTTTCCCCATGTGAGAGTAGGTCATCGTCAAGATTAAATTCCGAAACCCCTATCTGCGTATGCAGGTAGGGGTTTTGTTTTAGTAGAAGTCACCCATTTTGCTGGCACGTTACGCTGTAACGGGCTGGTCACAGAATTTCTTGACGACCATAGAGCATTGGAACCACCTGATCCCATCCCGAACTCAGCAGTGAAACGATGCATCGCCGATGGTAGTGTGGGGTTTCCCCATGTGAGAGTAGGTCATCGTCAAGATTGAATTCCGAAACCCCTGTCTGCTAACGCAGACAGGGGTTTTGTCGTTCTGGGCTCGCTAAACGCTCAGAAACGCCATCGCCAAACCAGTGGAATGTTCCCGCAGAGACGACAAAGCCAGCCCCTGAATTCAGGCGCTGGCTTTGTTGGAATGACGAGGGATTAGAACTGGTAGCTTACCGTCGCGGCAACATTGCGTTCTTCGCCCAGGTAGCAGAAGTTCAGGCTGGCACAGGAGGCCACGTAGGACTCATTGGTCAGATTGTTCGCGTTCAGGCGTACGTCAACGCCCTTCAACCCAACCTTGCCTAGATCGTAACCAACAGACGCATCAAACAGCGTGTAGGACGGCACCTTCATGGTGTTTTCCGCGTCGGCCCAGCTATAGCCGACATATCGCACACCACCACCCAATCGCAGACCATCGAGTGCCGCACTGTCGAACTTGTAGTCAGCCCAGATCGAGGCCATGTGCCGTGGCGCTTGGGTTGGCGAGTTGCCCTTGTTCTCGATTACGTCGGTGGTCGTACTCAAGGTGCTGATCATCGACTTGGAGTACTCGATGTCGGTGAAGGTGTAGCTACCGAGCACTTTAAAGTTGTCAGTCAGCTGCATGTGCGCTTCCAGTTCCAAGCCTTGGGAGCGCACAGCACCTACGGCGCGATAGAAGTTTTCCTGTGGCAGTTTGGTTGCCAGGTTCTCCTGATCGATGCGGAACAGCGACGCGGTGAACAAGTTATCAGTGCCCGGCGGTTGGTACTTCAGGCCCACTTCCCACTGAGTGCCATCGGTCGGTGCCAGGGGATTACCCGCACTGTCCGAATAGGAGTTCGGGTTGAACGACTCGGAATAGCTGATGTAAGGCGCAATGCCGTTATCGAACAGGTACAGCGCCCCGGCGCGACCAGTCAGCTTGGTGCGTTTGTCACTGATTTCAGTGCCCTGCGGCCGGCCGGTTTCAGCCAGCCGATTCTCATCGGACGTTTCGACCCAGTCTTGGCGCAGCCCGAGCGAGAAGCGCCACTTGTCCATCTCGATCAGGTCTTGCAGGTACACACCGGTTTGTTCCAGGCGACGCAGGTAGCTGGTCGGACTGTAGAAGTCGATGTCCGAATTTCCATACACAGGGTTGAACGCATTAATCGGTGCAAGTCCACCGCTGGCCCAGTCGACCACGGTTTTGCGACGCTGGTAGTCCGCGCCCATCAATACAGTATGTTTGGTTGCACCGGTGAAGAACTCCGCTTGCAGCATGTTATCGACAATGAATGCATGAAGTTTCTCATCGCCACCGGTGTAATAACGATTCAACTCATTACTGCTCGGTGTCGTCCAGCCATAGGCATAGACCTGATCCAGCTTCACTTTGGAATCGAGGTAACGGAAGTTCTGTCGTGCAGTGAAGACGTCGTTGAAGCGATGCTCGAACTGATAACCGAAGGACTGCTGATCGCGCTGAAAGCCATCAATGCTCGGTTCACCCTCGAAGAAGTGCGGGGAGATCCGATTCCCATTGCGCTGATGAATTGTGCCGTCGGCCGGCACTCCACCGTGATAACCACCGTCCGGATCGTGTTGCAGATACGCTTGCAGGGTCAGCGAGGTGTCTTCGGTGAAATCGATGCTCACCGTAGGCGCGAGAGCGAAGCGTTTTTCTTTGTTGTGATCGAACTGTGTGTCGGACTGATCCGCCAGCCCTGTCAGGCGATAGGCAATGCGTTTGTCATCATCCACCGGGCCGCTGAAGTCGAAACCCATGCCGCGCTGCCCCTGGGAGCCCACTGTGGCTTGAACCTGATGATAGGCTTCATATAGTGGCCTCTTGCTGGTCAGCGCCACCAGACCCCCGGGTGAGCTGCGACCGTAGAGCACCGATGACGGCCCTTTGAGAATATCGACGCGCTCGAGGAAATACGGATCCACTTGCATGGTGCTGTAGGTGCCGCTGTCCCCCATGGACTTCAAACCATCCAGATAGATGTTATCCACCGAACCATCGTTGAAGCCGCGCAGCGCCACGTAGTCATAACGGTGGGTTGCGCCGTAGGGATTGGTCAGCACGCCGGGGGTGTAACGCATGGCCTGGGACACGGTTTGCGAGCCTTGATCGTCCATTTGCTCACGGGTTACCACAGACACACTTTGCGAAGTTTCCAGCAACGCGGTACTGGTCTTGGTGGCGATCTGGCTATGCGTCGCGTTGTAGCCGTCCATACTGCCCAGCGCATTGCCGAGGGCGAAGCCTTTGATGTCGGTAGTGGGCAATGCCAGCGCTTCGGTTTCGGCGACCGGGCGCAACACGTAGCTGCTGCCATCCTGACTCACGGCCTCCAAACCCGAACCGCTGAGCAAGCGTCGAAGTGCCTGATCCGCCGAATACTCGCCCTGCACGCCGGGTGACTGAAGGCCCCCGGTTTGCGAAGGCGTCATCGACAAGGTAATCCCCGCCTGACGCGCAAACTGGTTGAGCACATCGCTCAAGGGGCCCGCGGCAATGTTGTAACGGTGGCTACTGACCTCGCTGCCCTCTGCCGCTACGCCCAGTGTAGGCAACACGCCGACACCCAGCGCGGTAGAGAACAGCGCAGCGCGTACGGCGTAGCGCAGGACGCCTGAATCGGCGGCGAAATGAAGAGGATTCTTACTGGTGGCGCGCACAGTCATTGTAGGTTTCCGTAGGAAGTCGCTGAGATCAGAATTGAAGTGCTTACTGACCAAGCCGGACTTGCCCGGAAAACCCGCCAAAAATAATTCAGGCCTGTCGCTCCAGCGTCACCCACCAACGAGTGCGATAGCGCAGTTGCACCGGCAGGGTTTGCGGCAGGATGGCCAGCAACCTGTCGGTGTTCTCCAGGCGGAAAACCCCGGACAGCCGCAAGTCGGCAATGTCCGCTGAGCACGTCAGATACCCGTGGCGATAGCGTCCGACTTCATCAAGGAAATCCCCCAGCCGCATATTGCGAGTCACAATCAGCCCGTCGACCCAAGCGCCGGCATCCATGTTCAGCGGTGGCGCCAACCTCGCCTGGTGATGATCGATCAGATAACTTTGCCCGGCCTGCACCTGGATCGGTGTGCTATCGGCGGCAAGTGGTGAATGTATGAGGACTATGCCGCCGGTAACGCTGAGCCGCGTGCAGTCGCCGTCCTGTCGCAGGATGAAACGTGCCCCGACGCCTTCATACACACCCTGGCGACTTTGCACCCGCAGCGGTCGATCAAACGGAGATCCTTCGTCAATCCCGCCGCAGGTCACGATGATCTCGCCGCGAGTCAGTGTGATCAGTCGCTGCTGCGCGTTGTAATCCAGATCCACTGCACTGGCGGTGTTGAGCTCCAGTCGTGTGCCGTCGGGCAACTGGAAGCCGCGCCGTTCACCCGTGGCGGTGGCGAAATCAGCGGTCCACTGTTGCCAGCCCGCTACATCCTTGCCCAGCCACGCCGCCGACCCCATCAGCAACGCACCCGACAGCAGCTTCAAGGCCTGGCGGCGTCCCAGTCCCTGGGCGCTGTTTTCCAACGTATTGAAGGCCACTTGAGCACCGGGCACTGCCCGCAGGTTGCTGCTCAACTCGGCTTGCAACGACTGCACCCGTTGCCAGGCCAGTTCGTGTTCATGGTGTTCGGCCCGCCAGACGTCGCATTGCTGACGTAGCCGGGAATTAGCCGAGTTGTTTCGCAGACGCAGCAGCCAATGGATGGCTTGTTTGACCACTTGTTGGTGAGGTTCCTCGCGCCGATTCAGCGACAAGTTATCCACAGGCATCACGCTTCATACCGCAGCACGTAGCAGTGATACAGCGCGTCGGCCACATAGCGTTCTACAGAACGCAGAGACAAGCCCATCTGCTCGGCGATGTGTTTGTGGGTCAGTCCTTCGCACTGCGCCAGCAGAAACGCCTGACGCACTTTCGGCTTCAGGCCTTCGAGCATACGGGCGATGCTTTCCAGCAATTCAAGCACTAATGCCCGCGCTTCGACGCTCGGGGTTTGGGACTCGGGCAAATGGGCGATGGTTTCCAGGTAGGCGCGTTCGATTTCTTCACGGCGCCAATGGTCGATCACCAACCCACGGGCGATCGTTCGAAGAAAGGCGCGGGGAGCCTTGAGTTCCAGGCGTTCGGTTCTGTGCAGCAGACGCACAAACGTGTCCTGGGCCAGATCCGCCGCATCGGCTGCATTACCCAGACGCGCGCGCAGCCACATGTTGAGCCAACCGTGATGGCTACTGTAAAGCGCCTGTACTGCAAACTCAGGTGAGGACATGAACGCGACAGCCCGAACGTCACAAATGATAATTAGTCGCATTGTCATCAAGGGTTGCGGAATTTGCAACTGCCGCACGAACAACCGTCATCACAAAAGGGCTGAACAGGCGCTCTGGCTCACCGTTCGGCGGGTATCTGACACGAATACCGACCATTTCGTACAAACGCCTAAGTTTTCTCCGGTTTGTGCCGACAGCCTGATGAGACATGCGTGCACCAAAGTAGAGCAGCCCTAGAGCCCTGCCTGCGCTGTTACATGGAATGTTGCAACCCGGAACGCATCCCCACTTTTTGCATAAGAAGTCCCATGAAATGAATCTCAAATTCAGCCATAAAATCCTTCTGGCCGCCTCCGGCGTCGTGGTGCTGGCTTTTGCGTTGTTCACTTTGTACAACGACTATCTGCAGCGAAACACCATCCGTCAAAACCTTGAATCGAGCGTCCAGCAGGCCGGCGATCTGACCGCCAGCAGCGTGCAGAACTGGATGAGCGGCCGTGTGCTGGTACTGGAAAACCTCGCGCAAAACGTCGCCCATCAAGGCGCCAATGCCGACCTCCCGGGGCTGGTCAATCAACCGGCCTTGACCTCGAACTTCCAGTTCACCTACGTGGGCCAGGCCAACGGTTTATTCACTCAGCGCCCGGACGCGAAGATGCCTGACGGTTACGACCCGCGTCAGCGTCCCTGGTACAAACAGGCCGTGGCTGCCGACAAGACCATG
Source organism: Pseudomonas sp. Irchel s3h14 (assembly GCF_900187425.1). GTDB lineage: Bacteria > Pseudomonadota > Gammaproteobacteria > Pseudomonadales > Pseudomonadaceae > Aquipseudomonas. The sequence continues at coordinate 29,988 of NZ_FYDJ01000036.1, read as the reverse complement.
CTGACCCCGCCTTACATGGCCGCCGTCGGTGGGCTGGTGGTGACCATCGCCCTGCCGGTGAAAAAGAACGGCGAGTTGCTCGGTGTGGTTGGCGGTGACCTGAGTCTGGAAACCCTGGTGAAGATCATCAATTCGGTGGATTTCGGTGGTATCGGCCACGCATTCCTGGTCAGCGCCGACGGTCAGGTGATTGTCAGCCCGGAAAAAGACCAGGTGATGAAAAACCTGAAGGACATCTACCCGAACGCCGGCGTGCGTATCGAGAAGGGCAATCAGGAAGTCACCCTGAACAAGCAGGACCGTATCCTTTCGTTTACTCCGGTCAGTGGTTTGCCGAATGCCGAGTGGTACATCGGTCTGTCGATCGACAAGGACAAGGCCTACGCCCCCCTCAGCCAGTTCCGTACTTCTGCGCTGATCGCGATGTTCATCGCCGTGACGGCCATTGCCGTGCTGCTGAGCCTGCTGATCAACGTGCTGATGCGTCCGCTGATCACCATGGGCCGTGCGATGCAGGACATCGCTCAAGGCGAGGGCGACCTGACCCGACGTCTGGCGGTAGAAAGCAAAGACGAGTTCGGCGAGCTGGGCGGTTCGTTCAATCAGTTCGTGGAGCGAATTCACGCGTCGATTTCCGAAGTGTCGTCGGCAACCCGCCAGGTTCACGACCTGTCGCAGCGGGTGATGGCTTCTTCCAACGCTTCGATCGTCGGTTCCGACGAGCAAAGCGCCCGCACCAACAGTGTGGCCGCGGCGATCAACCAGTTGGGCGCCGCCACCCAGGAAATCGCCCGCAACGCCGCCGATGCTTCCCAGCACGCCAGCGGTGCGAGCGAGCAGGCCGATGACGGTCGTCAGGTGGTGGAGAAAACCATCTTGGCGATGACCGAGTTGTCGCAGAAAATCAGTCTGTCCTGCACCCAGATCGAAACCCTGAACGCCAGCACCGATAACATCGGGCACATTCTGGATGTGATCAAAGGCATCTCCCAGCAGACCAACTTGCTCGCGCTCAACGCGGCCATCGAAGCGGCCCGCGCGGGTGAAGCCGGTCGTGGTTTTGCGGTAGTGGCGGACGAAGTGCGTAACCTCGCTCACCGTACTCAGGAATCGGCGGAGGAGATCCACAAGATGATCACCTCGCTGCAGATCGGTTCTCGTGAAGCGGTGACCACGATGAACGCCAGTCAGGTCTCCAGCGAGCAGAGCGTCGAAGTGGCGAACCAGGCCGGTCTGCGACTGGTCAGCGTGACCCAGCGCATCGGCGAAATCGACGGCATGAACCAGTCGGTGGCCGCGGCGACCGAAGAGCAGACGGCGGTCGTGGAAACCCTCAACGTCGACGTTAACCAGATCAACCTGCTGAACCAGCAGAGCGTGGCCAACCTCAATGAAACGTTGAAGGATTGCGATGCGTTGTCCCTGCAGGCGAACCGATTGAAGCAGTTGGTCGACAGCTTCAAAATCTGATTCCGGTCAGTTAGACCGCGTTATCGTTCTTCGCGAGCAAGCCCGCTCCCACATTCAACCGCGTTTCTTCAGAAGAAATTCGGTCAAATGTGGGAGCGGCGGTGCGACGATTCGACTTGCTCGCGAAAGCGGTAGTTGAATCACCGCCAAACTTAGGCCTTACGCAAACAGCTTCAGCACATTGTTCATCGAGTCATCGGCAAAGCCCTGAACGAAATCCGTGAACCCCGGCAACGCCTCCGCGCCGCCCTGTGCGGGTTCGGCGATGATGGTCCAGGTCGCTCGGGATTGGCCCGCGCCCAGCGGTTCGACACTCATCGCCGCCCACAAATTGGCCACGCCCAAGGTGTTGTAAATCGTGGTCCAGGTCATGTTCAGCGCCTGGTCATCCCGGGAGTTGAGTTGCTCGACCACCAGGTTGCCGTCCTTGAAGAATTTCTTGCGCAGGGACGACACGCCTTCGCCGGTCATCTCGATGTGCGAGAGCGTCGGAATGAATTGATCGAAGCCGGCAAAGTTACCGACCACTGCCCAGACCTTCCTGGCATCGGCCGGCACTTCCACCGAGGACACCACGTGGCAGCCTTGAGGATTTTTGATCAGGGTATCGGGTTGCAGAGTGCTCATGGTCTTGCTCCATTCTTGGGGTTGGGTTGAATCAGATGAAGTTGATTTCTTTCAGGTAATCGCAGCCGCGCCGCAGCAGCGCCGGGGATTTTTCCGGGTAATGCGCGCCCATCTGCCGTACGCCCGCCTGGGCGTTGGCGTGGCCGATCATTGAGATGTCGCCGATGTCTTCCTCGAAGCCGTTGAGGTAGAAACCGAGCACGCCGAACAACGCGTTGTCGCTGTCGACCCGGCCCAGTTGCTGCTGCCAGTCGGCGACGCTGACCATGGAAAACTCCCGACCCGCCTCACGGAATGAGGCGACGTAGTTGTCCCAGCTCAGAGGTTCGGGGTTGTGCAGGTTGAATACCGCTTTTTCGGATGAATAACGGCTGGCATGGAAGGCGATGAAACGGGCCAGAAAGTCCACCGGCATCAGGTCGAAATTCAGCGCGAATTCCGGCACCTGGCCGAGCTGGATCGAGCCTTTGAGCATCAGCATCAAGCGATTTTTGTGAGGCTGGCAGACACCGGTGAGGCTGTTGAAACTGATGTTGCCGGGGCGGTAAAGATTGACCCGTACACCACGTTCGCGAGCGCGTTCGAGGATCCGCTCACCGACCCATTTGGACAGGTTGTAGCCGTTCTTGATGTAGATCGGCGGGGTCTGCGCGGCGGGCAATTCCAGCACCCGGCCATCGGCGGCAATCGTGCTGGAAGCCGAGAGCGTCGAGACGAAGTTGAAGATCTTCTTGCTGCGCCCTTCGCACAACCGAAGGCACTCGAAAATCGGCTCGACGTTGTCCCGCGCCAGCGACTCGTAATCGAGTACGTGATTGACGTTGGCGGCGTTGTGCACCAACGCGCCGAACTGCCGATCCAGTCGCTCGTAAACATCCGCTTCGAGCCCCAATGACGGACGCGTAATGTCCGCCGCATAAACCCGCACCCGGCTCAGGTCCAGATGCTCCAGACGGTTTTCTCGCAGTGCATGGGCAAACCGCTTGGCCGCCGATTGCCCACCGCCGTCGCGAACCAGGCAGGCGACTTCGCTGGCGCCCCAGGCGAGCAACGCTTCGACGATGTGCACGCCGACAAAGCTGTTGGCGCCGGTAACGATCACCTTGTGCACATCGCCCATGCGGTTGACTGGTAACGGCTGGATATCCAGTTCGCGGAAGGCATCGGCCAAGGCTTTTTCGCTCAATACCTCTTCGGTACCGGAGCCGCGCACCAAGGTCGCCAACTTCGCGATGGTCGGCAATTCGATGAAGCGGTTGATCGAGATGCTGCGACCGAACTCCTCACGCAGACGCAACAGCATGCGCGACAGCAGGATCGAGTGGCCGCCCAGATTGAAGAAGCTTTCATCGGTGGAAATATCGCTGGCCGGCAGCTCCAGCAGCTCGGCCCAGATCTCCAGCAGCAGCGCCTCATCGGCACTGGTGGGCAAGCGTCGCAGCGTGTTTTCGGACACATTCACGGGCATCGCCAACAGCGCCTTGCGGTCGACCTTGCCGTTGCTGGCGAACGGCATGTTCGGCAGTTCGGTCCAGGCTGTGGGCTGCATGTAATCCGGCAGAAACTGTGTCGCGTGAGCTTTCAGCGCTTCGCGAGCGGTGCCGGGTTGGTCCTCCTGAGGCTGCGCGAGGAAGGCCAGAATCCGGCGCTGGCTGTCGATAACCACTGCCACCTGGCGGTACAACTGACTGTCACGCAGGCAGCGTTCGATCTCTTCCGGCTCGACCCGGAAGCCGCGAATCTTCACCTGGTTGTCGCGCCGTCCGCACAGCTCGATGCCGTCGCGGGTCCACTTCGCCATGTCGCCGGTGCGGTAGGCGCGCAGGCTCTGGCCATTCGGCAAATTCAGATTCAGATAACGTTCGGCGGTCTGCTGCGGGTTGTTCAGGTAGCCCAGGCACACCCCAGGCCCGACGATGTACAACTCACCGACGGTCTGCTCGGCCACCGGTTGAAAATCCTCATCGAGAATCAGCACCTGACTGTTGGCGATAGGCGCGCCGAGGGTGCGGTTGCTGTCGCCGGTGCGCAGTTGTCGCGCGGTAATCAACACCGTCGCTTCGGTCGGGCCATAGAGGTTGTAGAGGTTGCCCTGACGGGTGAGCTGCTCGATGACGTAGGGTTCGCAGACATCGCCGCCGGTCATCACGTGATCGAGGCATTGCAATTGATCCAGCGGCAGGATGCTCAACAACGCCGGCGGCAAAAAGGCATGGCTCAGTTGTTGATGGCGGATCAGCTCGACCAGTTGCAACGGATCGCGGCGCTGATCGTCGCCGGGCACGATCAGTTCGGCGCCCTGGAGCAGGGTCGGGAAGATATCGATCAGTGACGAGTCGAAACTCAACGACGAAAACTGCAGCACCCGGCTCTGTTCGGTCAGCTGCACATAGTCGGCGTACCACGCGGTGAAGTGCGCGAGGTTGGCCTGGCTGAGCAACACGCCTTTGGGATGGCCGGTGGTGCCCGAGGTGTAGAGCGCCATGCACGGCGCATCTGGATCGGGTCGTTGGCGCATCAAGGGTTGATCGAGATCCACGTCACCGATGTCGATGCGGCTGATGTCGAGTCCCGGCATTTGCGCCGCGAGCGGATGCTCACCGTCATGCAGCAAAAACACTGCTCCGGCGTTTTCCAGAATGTACTGCTGACGTTGCAAGGGGTGGCTCGGTTCCAGCGGCAGGTACACCGCGCCACTGCCAAGAATCGCGAGAATCCCCGCATACAGCGCGCTGCATTTTGGCAGGCAGATTCCGATTACCAACGGCCCGTGACGCTGAGCGAGCAACGGCTGCAAACGCTGCTGGATGGCGCGGCTGTGGGCGTGCAAATGCCGATAGCTCAGGGACGTGCCGGCAATGTTCAGCGCGGGTCGTTCGGCACACTGGATGAAGCGCCGCTCAAGGCGCTCGATCATCGGGATTTGGCTGAGCGCCAGTAGCGCGGGTGCCGCCGTGAGATTGAGCTGATGGAAAAACGCGAGGTTCTCCAAATAGAGCAAGTTTTCCACGTGCTCGAAGTGAGCGGGAGAAACAGGCTCAGCCAGCAGAAAATAGTCGGCATCGCGAGAGAAACGGCTGACCAGCAGCGCCACATGATCGACCAGTTTTGCCACTGCCCGCAGGCGCAATGCCTGACCGTTGCCCGAAGGTTCATCGGTGATAGGCACGCGAGTGAACAGCGTTGAACCGTACGTGCACAGCACGTCCAGCGGCGGCAGGCCAGAAACCCCAGGCACACCGATACCCAGTTGCAGTGTCAGTCGCGGTGCATCGCCGACGTCTTGAACAGGCAGGCTGGCGTCGTCGATCAGCAAATCAGCGTTACCCAACGGCTGCTCGTCGACGGCTGCCAGGCGCATCAGAGAATGACCGTGTTGTTCAAGTTCCAGCGCCAGGTCGGTCAAGGCCTGGCTGTGTCCAATGAGCAGAATGTCGAGACGTCTCATGATGGGCTCCTCGTTAAACCAGGTAATCGCTGAGGGCGTCTTGCACGCACGGCGAATCGAGCAGCGAACTGCTGCGGAAAAACCGCACGATGTTGGCGACCAGCGGGTGATGGCGATTGATCGGGAAGGCCAGCCCCGACGCTTCGCTCTTGAGGGCCTGGCGTGCGGCGTCGCTGATCTGCAAGGATTCGATCAGGCGGAAGTCGAACGATTTCTGGATGTCGTTGGTCAGGTAATGGCCGATGAACACCGGTAGGATTTTCGCAATGCATCGGCGGTCGTCTTCGCTCGCGGTGTGCCAGTAGATGCGCACCAGCCGCGCCCAGAATCCGGAGTGGCGGCCCTCGTCGAGCAAGTGGTCGGCCATCAGGCCCTTGATCGACTGCTTGACCGTGTCGTCCTTGGCGAACGCCGCAACATCCCCGGTCACGGTGTTCTCGGCGATGGCCACGCAGATCAATTCCACGGCGCTGCGCAGGTGTTCCGGCGCGAGCGCCACGGCCGCTGGAATGGCTCGGCTGAGTTCGATTTCATCCGGCAGTTCGATGGGCGTGATGCCGGTCATGGCGACGGTCTGTTGCATGAAATCCATTGCCACGAGTGCGTGGTAATCCTCGTCCACCACCACGGTCATGGCGTCGTAGCGGCAGGCGAACGGGAAGGCCACGGCGAAGCGATTCTTGGCGATGCTGCGGGCGGTCTTGTCGACGATTTCGGTTTCGAAAATCACCACGTCATTGATGAATTTGTAGAGCGTCTGCACCAGCGCAAAGTCGCGTTGCTCCGGGCATTCGCGCAGGAAGGTTTCGCTCAACACCAATGGTTGGCGGCTCAACGGGTAGATCAGCTTGTCGTCGTTCTCCAGCACCCGCCGGGGGCGGGTACGGATGGTCGCGCGGCTTTCCCAGGCGTCGGCGAAGGATTGGTAGTCGGCGGCGTTCATGCGTTCACCTCAGGCATAGGTTCGGTCATGCTCAGGCGCAGGCCGTCCCACAAGGCGATGCGGCTTTCCACGGCAGCGATGGCGCTGGCGTAGACGTCTTCTTCGCGTTGCGGATCGCCATTGACCAGCCGGGCGAGGAGTTTTTCAGCGGCGGGGCCGTGGTCTTCGGAATCGACTTCGATGTGCCGTTCGAGGTAGTAACGGAAGGTCGGCGCCTGTTCGATGCCGATGCCCCAGTCATCAAGAATTCGCTGGAACATCTGCGGGATGACGCTCTCGCGACCATGCAGAAATGCCGCCGCAACGCTGTGCCCCGGCGCATGCAACGCGGTGTGCAACGTGTTGCGCACGAACTGCGCTGCCGCCGGATCGACGTCCACGCTTTGCAGTGCCACGTCGTAACTCACGCCTTCTTTTTGCAGCGCGACGAAGCGTTCGACCACCGCCGTGCTTGCGCCAACTTCGCGCATCGCATCCAGGTACAACTCGAAATGGCTGTAGTGACCGTGAGCCGGACGATCATCGGACTCCTCACCCAGCACGATCTCGTTGATCAAACGCGCCGCCTGCGGATCTCGCGGCGGCAGCCAGGGCAGCTGGACGCAGGTCAGTTCCTGTTGCAGGCGTTTGGTCAGTGACATGAAATCCCATACCGCAAACACATGGGTTTCCATGAAACGTTGCAATACCGACATTGAGTTGATTTCAGAAAAGATCGGATGAGCGCTAAGTTCTGCTTTCTTCTGGTTGAGGCGGTCTTTAGTGGGTTTCATGGGCGAGCCTATAAGTGAATTGGATATACCGTTGGGTTTTAATGAATAAGCGATCGTTAGTTAAGGCTTTCTGCTGGCGAGCGGATGCCTCAAATGAATTGATGTGGGTAAGTTGCAATACGTCGTTAAGAGACGGCCTGGCGCCAGTATTGAAGGCGGCGGAGAAAAACTAATACATGAATAAAGTGTCGGGCAAGTTATTTTTATATTATTTGAAAGTTCAACTTTTTCGCGCGCGACAAGTTCCAATAAAACTTTTAATTTGAGTTTCATTTGGATGTAGTTACTCCTTCCGGCTTATATAAGTCAGAATTAAAATGAAGAGTGAATGCCTCACTCGAAGCAACTTTCTAACTGAGTCGTTGAAATGAATTGAGGGGGGCGGAAGTTGACTGGGATCAACGCCGGTTCTTCCTTTCCCGTGGCAAGACTCCTTCCGTAGGTTCTTGGTGCGGGGACTGCTCCGCTCGTGCGGTGCGTCGCCCGTTCATTATTTGTTGGCAGCCCAAGAGTGAGCGTAAATCACGACAGCCGCTATCACCGGCGCGTCATCGACTCGGAGTCATTGTTGGTCTTGAGAGGGGTAAATCGAGGGCAGGGCTTTGGAGAGAGGCGTAGCGCAACGCGGCAAGCGAGAGCGAGCAGTTCGATCTGCTCGCTCAGGCTTGCCGGTGAGGTTTACTTGGAGGTTTTCTTGTTCAGCGCGTCGGGGCTGTTGAGGTAGCGTGTGATGACCTCGACGCCCCGGTTGAGGTGTTGTTCGAGCAACTTCACCGCGCGCTCGACGTCCCGGTCTTCGACAGCCAGCAACAGCGCCCGGTGATCTTCCTGGGACAGTTTGCCCAGGCCCATGGCTTCCAGGTTGAAGCGCAGGAAGCGCTCCTCTTCGTTCAGTCCGTCTTCCACCAGCCTCAATAGCCGTTGGTTCGGCGCCTTGCAGTACAGCGCCATGTGGAAGAGCCGATTGAGCCGGCCGATTTCGGTGTAGTTGTTTTGCGTTTCCAGTTCGTCGATGTAGCGGGCAGCCTGTTCGAGATCCTCATTAACGAGTAACGGGATCGACAGGCGCAGCGCTTCGGATTCCAGCAGGATCCGCAGCGCGTAGGTTTCCACGGCATCGCCCTGAACCAGCGGTGCGACCACTGCACCTTTATGGGCGATGACATTGAGCAGTGCCTGGGCTTCGAGTTGGCGCAAGGCTTCGCGCACCGGCATGCGGCTGACACCGAAAAGATCAGCCAAATCTTGCTGACGCAGGGCGGTACCGCAAGGAATGCGACCGTCGAGAATGGCTGAACGCAGAGTTTCTTCGATCACCGAGCGTGCCAGGTGAGCGGGAATCGGCCCGTTGACCTTGATGCTGTTCAGAGGATTGGGCTTCTGTGTCACAACTACGCACCCTGTTTGACTGAAATGAATTTGGATCCAAGGGGACACTAGTGACTGCCTGACAGGTTGTCAAACGGACAAAAGGTCGCCCTGACGTGGCCGCGATGTTTTTAATGACACCTGCCATACAAAGTTTAGCGCGCCAGCAGTGATCTCACCGTGCCATTGTCTTTTACCGGGCTAACCTGCACCATCGACCGCTTTCCACCTGCCTGACCTGGATGCCTCGCATTGGCGGTATGTTTCGCGATCCCTCGGACTTTGCGCTGGCTGTGCTGCGCGTTGCTGCTGGCCGGCGTTATGCTGGGCGGGCTGCATGCCGATTGGGATTTTTCGCTGATCAGCCGTCGCGCGCAGGCATTGTACGGGCCATTGGGCGAAGGACAGCCACGCATTGATGCCTGGCAGCACTTATTGGTCACGCAAAAGCAGGTCGGCGAGCTGGAACAGCTAAAAGTGGTCAACCAGTTCTTCAACAAACAGATGCGTTACGAGGAAGACATCGACCTGTGGCACGAGGTCGATTATTGGGAAACACCCATCGAGGCCCTGTGGAAGGGCGCCGGCGATTGCGAAGATTACGCGATCGCCAAGTATTTCAGCCTGCGTCATCTCGGCGTTGCCAGTGACAAGCTACGCATCACTTACGTCAAGGCCTTGCGCCTGAATCGGGCGCACATGGTGTTGACCTACTACTCAAGCCCCGAGGCCATGCCGCTGGTACTCGACAGCCTGATCGATGCGATCAAACCGGCCAGTCAGCGAACCGATTTGCTGCCGGTCTACTCTTTTAATGCCGAAGGGTTGTGGTTGCCGGGCGCCAAGGGCAACAAGAAAGTCGGTGACACCAAACGCCTGTCCCGTTGGCAGGATGTGTTGAAGAAAATGCAGGCCGAAGGTTTCCCGGTCGAGACGACTAACTAGGAGCACGCGCTCAGATGTCCTTGTTCAAACAGCTGTTGATCGCTATCTGTCTGTTCCTGGTGATCGCCTTCACCGGTAGCTTCGTGGTCAGCCTGGAAAGCTCGCGCACCCAATACGTCAACCAGTTGCGCTCCCACGCCCAGGATGCGGCGACGGCATTGGCGCTGTCCCTGACACCGAACATCGACGATCCGGCGATGGTCGAGTTGCTGGTCAGTTCGATCTTCGACAGCGGTTATTACGCGAGCATCCGCGTGGTCGACCTCAAGACCGATCAGACCATCGTCGAGCGCAGCGGCATTCCAGCGGTGAACAACGTGCCGGACTGGTTCGTCAAAATGATCGGGCTGGAAGCGGCCGGTGGTGATGCCCTCGTCAGCCGTGGCTGGGAGCAGGCGGCGCGGGTCGAGGTGGTCAGCCACCCGATGTTCGCGTTGGCCAAACTCTGGCAGAGCGCGCTGGGCAGTCTTGGCTGGTTGCTGATCTGCGGTGCGGTGAGCGCGGTGCTGGGTGCGCTGTTGTTGCGCCGGCAACTGAAGCCGCTGGATTACATGGTCAAGCAATCCCACGCCATTGCTCGCCGCGAATTCCTCAGCCTGCCGCAACTGCCGCGCACGCCGGAACTGCGGCGTGTCGTGCAGGCCATGAACCAGATGGTCGAGAAGCTTAAAGCGCTGTTCCAGGAACAGGCCGAGCGCAGTGAAAAACTGCGGGCCGAGTCCTATCAGGACAACCTGACGGGGCTGGCCAACCGTCGTTATTTCGAAATGCAATTGAACGCCCGAGTGAGCAATCCAGAGCAGGCGAGTTCCGGTTATTTGCTGCTATTACGGGTCAGGGACCTGGCCGGGTTGAACCAGCGTTTGGGCGGTCAACGCACTGACCAGTTGTTGAAAGCGGTGGGCGAGCAGTTGTCCCGAGAGTGCGCCAAATACCCGGAAACCCTGAACCTCGTGACGCGGATTCGCGGCGGCGAGTTCGCCGTGCTGGCGCCGGGGCTGGTGCGCGAAGAAGCGCTGCAACTGGCGCAGAACCTCGACAGTGCTTTGGCGAGCCTGCACGCGACGGGCGCCACCGACGTGGCCTCGGTGGCCTCGATCGGGCTGGCGCCGTTTGTGTATGGCGACTCCCCGCAAGCGGTACTCGGGCTGGGCGATCAGGCGTTGGCTCAGGCGGAAAGCCAGGGCGATTCGAGTTGGGTCTGCCTGGATCACAGCGCGTCGGCCAGCGTCGGCGACGACCATCATGCCTGGCACAACTTACTGGAACAGGCGTTGAGCCAGCAGCGTTTCGAGCTGTATTTCCAGCCGGTGGTGGCCGCTCAGGACACGCAGTTGGTGCTGCATTACAAGGTGCTGTCGCGTTTGATCGACGACGAAGGCCAGACCATTCCCGCCGGGCGCTTCCTGCCGTGGCTCGAGCGCTTTGGCTGGACCGCGCGGTTGGACCGTCTGATGTTGGAGCTGGTACTTGAGCAGATGGCCGACCATAAAGAGTCGCTGGCGCTGAATCTGTCTTCAGCGACGCTGGCCGACCCACAGGCGTTGAACAAAGTCTTTGAAATCCTGCGTCAGCATTCGGATCTCGGGGAGCGATTGACCCTGGAAATCGGTGAGGAGCAGTTGCCGGAGCAAGCCATGCTGGAAGAGCTGACGCGACGTCTGCACGAACTCGGGTTCTCCCTGAGCCTGCAACGCTTTGGCGGGCGCTTCAGCATGATCGGCAACCTGGCGCGGCTTGGGTTGGCGTATCTGAAGATCGACGGCAGTTACATCCGGGCGATTGATCAGGAGAGCGACAAGCGCCTGTTCATCGAGGCGATTCAGCGGGCGGCGCACAGCATCGATTTGCCGTTGATTGCCGAGCGGGTCGAGACGGAAGGGGAGTTGATGGTGATTCGTGAGATGGGGTTGTATGGGGTTCAGGGGCAGTTGTTTGGTGAGCCGAAGCCTTGGCAGTAACCCACTGATCGTTCCCACGCTCTGCGTGGGAATGCCTCCAGCCTCGCCGCCGACGTTGCGCCTGGCACCGATGGGACGCAGAGCGTCCCGGGATGCATTACCACGCAGAGCGTGGGAACGATCAGTCTGAGGGGTTAGATCAACCCCGTCTCTTCATCATCGATCAATTGACTCAACCCGCCCAACGCTTCACGGGCCTGGGTCCGGTCCATCAGCTTGGCTTGTGCGGCCGGCGGCAGGTCGGTGACGCGGATCACCCCCTTGCTGGTCAACACCTGGATCAAGTCGTCGAGTACCCGGATCATTTCCAGGTCGCTCTGCTTGAGTTGTTTGAGGCTGGTTTCCACTACTTCATTGGCATACCAGGCCTGGATTTCATGGTGGTCGGCCGGCAGTGTTTCCGTGGCATCGGCGTAGGCCGTGGCTTCCACGCGCACTAACTGACCTTGCGCATCGCGTTGCACGTAGAACATTGAACATCCCTCGGAAATGGACCAGCGTCATGCTTTCAGCAGCATAGGCCAACTGGACGCGAGTATGCGGTGCGGCGACGAAATCGTCACCGGGGTGTTGGACACAAACGTGACGGCCGCCCCATAAGGGCGGCCGTTTTTCGTTGGATCAGGTGTTGTTGTGATCGATTTTGATGGTCGGGTCACTGCCGGCAATCAACGAGTTGATGTTGGCGCTTGACCAGTTGTTGCCTTCCAGCTTGATCGTCACATCGGGTTGCGCCGCTGCAGCGTCAGCGCCGTTGAACTTGCCGGCGGAGCTGACTTGCAGGGACGAAACGCCATCCACGGTGGTGATCTTCAGGAAGTTGTCGATGGTGCTGCCGGTTTCGCCCTGCAGCAGATCGCGCAAGTCGATGCGATCACCCTCGCTGGCCTTGAAGTCCTTGATCACGTCGCTGCCAGTGTCGCCAGCCTTCCAGACGAAGGTGTCGGCGCCCAAGCCGCCGATCAGAATATCGTTGCCCTGACCACCCATCAGCGAGTCATTACCGCTGCCCCCGAGCAGGATGTCATTGCCCTTGCCGCCGTCGAGGAGGTCGTTGCCACCCTGGCCGAAGAGAATGTCATTACCGGCCCCGCCCAGCAGCGAGTCATTACCGTCATGTGCCCCGGACACATCGAACGCGGTGTAGTGCTCGGTGATGAACTGGTGCACGTTGCTGGTGGTGACTTTGCTGACGTCCACGCCGGTTTGCTGGGCGACGAACGCCTGCATCGCCTGATAACCCTCACCGGCAACGCCGTTGAAGCTCACCAGATCGCCAAACAGGATGTCGTTGCCCTCGCCGCCATTGACCGTGTCCGCGCCAGGCATCGTCGCTTCGGTGTGACCGATGATCGAGTTGGCCAGGTCTTTCGGATCGATGTTGGTTTGCGGCGTTTTATCCGAGTCGTACGGCTTCAGATCGTCAAGGGTGACGTTCTTGTTTATGCCGATGGCTTCTACCGTCGACACCTTGCTCAGCAGCGCGAAGCTGTCGGTGGAGTTGTCGATGGCGTTCCAGCTGGTGCTGTTACCGCTGCCATCGCGGGACGAGAACTCGTAGGTGCCATCGCCCTGAGCGTGCAGGGTGCCGAAATCTTTATACGACCAGTTGCTGTTGCCGGACTTGGTCCAGACCGTGACGTAGCCCGAAGCGGTGATATCGATCTGGTGGTCGCTGTCCGGGTACAGGCTGATGGCTTTGCCCAACTGGTAATTGCTGGTGGTGATTACGCTGTCGAGTTTGGCGCCGCCATACAGATTCGGGTTGGTCGATTCATCGTTCTGGTAGTAAGTCGGTTTGCCGTCGGTGATGAAGTACGTGAGGTTCGTCGCGCCCTTGTTGGCGACCGCGTCGGCACTCTGGAACCAGTTGGCCGTGGTTTTGAACACGTCTTCGTAGTTGGTGCCGCCACCGGACGACATGGAATCCAGAACAGATTTGAGCAAGGTCAGTGCGTCTGGATCCTTCAGATTGACCGACACCGACCTGTTGATCTGGGTGTCGAAGTCCACCAGGAAGATATTCACGGTCCCCGAGTTGCCGCCCATGCTCTGCTTGAGGGTGTTGAACACCGACGTCAGCGAGTCCTTCGCGGCCTTGACCGAGGCGTCGCTCATACTGCCCGAGCTGTCGACCATGAACGCAATGTTGTAGTTGGTGCCCGGCACCACGGTCAGCCCGCCGATGTCGGCGACCATGATGTCGTTACCGTCGGTGCCGGTGATGGTGTCGTCCGCTGCCGTGGCGGTGGTGGCGTTGTAGACCGCCGGGTAAACCGTGACCGGGATCGTCGCGGTACTTTGCGCCGAACCGCCGAGCGATTCGGTGGAGGTCGAGGTCACGGTCAGGTTGAACTGGCCGTTGTAGTACGGCGGCGGGGTGACGGTCAGAGTGCCGAGGTTCCAGCCGGTGACGTTTGCTTCGCCGGACGTCGCGCTGGCGGTGAAGGTGTGGCCGGCGCCATCGGTCAGTACCGAGCCCGCCGGGATGCCGCTGATTTTCACGCTCAGGCTTTCGGAGCCGTCGATATCAGTCAGGGCAGTCTTGATCGCGGACAGGTGAACGCTGGTGCCTTCCGCGGCTTCATTGAGTTTGTAGCCTTCGTAGTAGCCTTCGCCGCTGGTGCCGTGCAAATCGGAGACTGTCACGCCGGAAGCGGCGAGATCCGCCACACCGGTGTACAGCGGCACGCCGGCGCTGCTCAGGTCGACCGCGGCACTGCCGTTGACCGACAGGTTGACGTCATACTTACCCGGGCCGCTCTGGTTGTGGTGGTAGATGTCCAGGGTGTAGTAACCGCTGGTGGTCGGGGTGAACGAACCGTTCAGACTGCCGCCCGCGCCCCACGTTGTGGCCGCCACGTTTTTACCGCCGATGGTCACCAAAAGGCTGTCATCGCCGGTGCCGCTGAAGGTGTAAGACTTGCCGGCTTCGAGGTAGATCAGCCCGGAGGTTTTCGATGCTGTGCCAGCCGCGACGCTGCCGTCGGACTGCACGTTGGTCACCGTGCCGCTGGAGTTTGGTTTGCCCGCGCCGTCGATGACACTTTTCAGGGTGCCGGTATTTGCGCCGCTGCCATCGGTGCCGAGTGGCAGGCCGGTCCAGACTTCCTTGATCAGGCCTGTGGATTTGACGCTGTTGTCTGCAACGCTCAGGGACGGGGCGTCGGCCACGGGTGTGATGTCGATTTTGATCGTGCCGGTGTTGCCGAGCAGCGAGCCGTCGGTTGGCTGGAATTTGATCTGTGCGTAGTCGGCCTTGATGTTGCCGACTTCCGTGCCGCCATAGCCGTTGGCACCGGATTCGTTGGTGTCAGGCATGAAGCGCAGCTTGCCGGCATCGATCTCGGCCTTACTGAAGGTCTGGTTGAGCGTCACGTCTTTCCAGGTCGCGCCGTCCAGATACTGCAACTGGTGATCACCCGGCAACTGGGTGATTTTCACGCCCAGGTTAGCGGCGGCGCTGTCGACATCACTGACGCCAAAGGTCGACCAGCCAAGAATCAGCGGCGTGTCTTCGGTGCCGGTGACGTTAACCGGTGCGGCGGTCGGCGCATCGTTCACGCCGACCACGTTGACGGTGGTGGTCGCGGTGTTGGAGTAGTTGCTGCCATCGGTCACCGTCACAGTGATGATCCGCGGCACGCTGCTCGGGTCCTCACTGTTGTTGGTGAAGCTGATGTTTTTGATCTGTTGCATGTAGTCGGCCAGCGTCGCGCTGCCAGACAGTGTCAGCGTGACCGTGCCATTCGTGCTGTTGGCATTGATGGTGATGCCGTTGACGCTGAGGCCCAGGTTCAGAGCATCGCCATCCTGACGGTTGGTCAGCACGATCGTCGCGCCGGTCAGCAGAGTGCTGTCCGGGTCGGTGATTTTCAGGTCGGTGTCGCCGATCGATACGCCCTGACCGGTGGTGCCTTCGGTGAAGGTCACGTTGTAGTTGGCACCCGTGGCGCCGCTGGAGTTGTTGGCGTCCAGGTCGAGGACCGGTGGCGCATCGTTGTCGATGATCGAGGTGCTGACGCTGCCGTTGGAAGCGCTGATCGCCAGGTTCTCGAAGTTGCCGCCGGTGGCCGAGTCGATCTTGACCACGAAGTTTTCAGTGCCTTCGGTGATCCTGTCGTCCAGGGTCGCGACGTTGAAGCTCGTGCTGCTGCCGCCCGCCGGGATCGTCACGGTGTACACACCGGTGAAGTCCGAACCGTCGGCGGCGGTGCCGCTGTAGGTGATTTTCAGGGTGACTTCGGTCTGCGCCGGGTTAGTCAGGCTGACGGTGTAGCTGGCGTTCTGGCCTTCGGTTACCGAGGTGCTGCCACTGATGCTGACTTCGGTTTTGTCGAAGGTGTCGGTGACGTTGGTCTCTGCTGGAGCCGTGCTTGGTACCAGGTTCTCGAAGTTGCCGCCGGTAGCGGTGGTGATCGTGGCGCTGACTTTGCCGGCGTCGATGTAAGCGTCGTCTTTTGGTGCATCGACGGTGACGGAACCGCTGGTGGCGTTGGCGGCGATGGTGATCACCTTGCCGTTGCTCAACGTGACGGTCACAGGCGTGCCGGCCGCGTGGGTCAGGTTCGCGGTGTAAACGATGGAGCCGCCTTCAGCGACCGAGTTGCTGGCGCTCAGCGTCAGATTGGTCGTGTCGACTGTGTCAGTCACGGTGGTGCTGACCGGTGTTTTGTCGGCGACCAGGTTTTCGTAGTTGCCGCCGCTGACGTTGGTGATCGAGTTGGTCAGTGGTGCATGACCGGTCAACGCATCGTTCGGCGCAACAAAGTTCACGCTGGCGCTGCTCGAACCGACCGGAATGGTGATGCTCTGGCCGTTGGACAAGGTCACCACGACTGGCGAGCCGGTAACTTCGGCCGACACGGAAGCGGTGTAAACCACGGTGCCGCCTTCGGCCACAGAGCCATTGGCGGTCAGGCTGACCGTCGAGGTGTTGATTGTGTCTGTCACTTCCGTGACCGCAGCCGCCGGGCTGGTGACCAGGTTTTCGAAGTTGCCGCCGGTGGCGCCTTTGATGGTCGCTTCGACTTTGCCTGCGTCTTTATAGACGTCATCGGCAGGTGCCTTGACGGTCACGGAACCGCTGGTAGCGTTGGCGGCGATGGTGATCACCGCGCCGTTGCTCAATGTCACGGTGACCGGAGTGCCGGCAGCGTTAGTCAGGTTCGCGGTGTAAACGATCGAACCACCTTCAGCCACCGACTCAGTCGCGCTGAGGCTGATAGTCGTGGTGTCAGCGATGTCCGTCACTTTGGTCACGACGGCCGAGCGATCGGTGTCCAGTTGTTCGAAGTTGCCGCCAGTGCTGTCCGCGATCGCTGCCCTGACGGGCGACGCGCCGGTGTAGACGTCATTTGGCACGGTGTACGGCGCCGAACCGCTGGACTCGCCGGCCTTGATGTTGATCAGCAGGCCGTTGTTCAGCGTCACGGTCATCGCCGTGTCGGCCGGGTGGCTAAGCGTGGCGGTGTAGACGATCTGGCCACCTTCGCCGACGGTGCTCACATCGGCACTGAGCTTCAGCGTGGTGGTGTCGGTGGTGTCATTGACGGTGGTGGTGTGGGTGGTCTTGCTGACGTCGAGCTTCTCGAAGTTGCCGCCGTCGGTGCTGGCGATGCCAACGGTGATCTTGCTGCCGTCCTTGTAGACGTCATCGGTTGGTGCAGGAACGGTAATGGAGCCCGACTTGTCGCCGGCCTTGATCACGACGCTCTCGCCGTTGCTTAGCTTGACCGTCATATTAGTGCCGGCGGCGTTGCTGAGGTTGACGGTGTAAGTGATCGTGCCGCCCTCGACCACGTAGTCGCTGGCAGTCATGGTCACCTTGGTGGTGTCCACGGTATCGCTGACAGCGGTGTTAGCGGGTTTGCCGTCGACGCTCAGTTTTTCGAAGTTACCGCCCTTGGCGTCGTCGATCTTGACGCTCAGGGAGCCGCCGCCGGCCAAGGCATCGTTCGGC
The DNA here is from genome assembly GCF_900187425.1 of Pseudomonas sp. Irchel s3h14. Classification (GTDB taxonomy): domain Bacteria; phylum Pseudomonadota; class Gammaproteobacteria; order Pseudomonadales; family Pseudomonadaceae; genus Aquipseudomonas. The sequence continues at coordinate 12,491 of NZ_FYDJ01000036.1, read as the reverse complement.
GCGGTGAAGTTCACGCTGGCGCTGCTCGAACCAACCGGAATGGTGATGGTCTGGCCGTTGGACAAGGTCACAACGACCGGCGAACCGGTGACTTCAGCAGACACGGATGCGGTGTAAACCACGGTCCCGCCTTCGGCGACGGTGCCGTTGGCCGTCAGGCTGACGGTCGACGTATTGATTGTGTCGGTCACTTCCGTGACTGCCGCTGCGGGGCTGGTGACCAGGTTCTCGAAGTTGCCGCCGGTAGCGTCCTTGATGGTCGCTTCGACTTTGCCGGCGTCTTTGTAGACGTCGTCTTTCGGTGCGGCAACGCTGACATGGCCGGACACCGCATCCTTGAGGATGGTGATGGTCGCGCCGTTGCTCAGCTTCACGGTCATGTCGCTACCGGCGGCCTGGGACAGGGTCGCGGTGTAGACGATCTGGCCGCCTTCCTGCACCGAGCCGCTAGCGCTCAAGGTCAGGTTGGTGGTGTCAGCGGTGTCGGTGACTTTGGTGACGATGGCCGAGCTATCGGTATCCAGTTTTTCGAAGTTTCCGCCGGTGGTTTCCTTGATCGAGGCAAGGATGTCCGCTGCGCCGGTGTAGACGTTATTCGGTACGGTGAAAGACGCAGAGCCGCTGGACTCGCCGGCCTTGATGTTGATCACCAGACCGTTGTTCAGGGTCACGGTCATCGCCGTGTCCGCTGGGTGGTTCAGGGTCGCGGTGTAGTTGATCTGACCACCTTCGCCGACGGTGCCCACGTCTGCGCTGAGTTTCAGCGTGGTGGTGTCGATCGTATCTTTGACGGTGGTGATGTGCACGGCTTTGTTGACGTTGAGCTTCTCGAAGTCGCCGCCGCTGGTGCTGTCGATGCGGACGGTGATTTTGCTGCCGTCCTTGTAGACGTCATCGGCCGGTGCAGGAACGGTAATGGAGCCCGACTTATCGCCGGCCTTGATCACGATGCTTTCGCCGTTGCTTAACTTGACCGTCATGTCGCTGCCGGCCGCATTCGTCAGGTTGGCGGTGTAGGTGATGTTGCCGCCTTCAAGCACCTGATCGCTGGCGGTCATGGTCACTTTGGTGACGTCCAGGGTGTCGCTGATAGCGGTCGAGGTCGGGGTCTTGTCGGCGACCAGATTCTCGTAATTGCCGCCGGTCACATCCTTGATGGCGTTGGTCAGCGGCTCGTGGCCGACCAATGCATCATTCGGGGCTTTGACGGTGATCGAGGCCGTGCTTTCACCGACCGGGATGGTGATTTTTTCACCGTTGGCCAGGGTGACGACCACGTCCTTGCCGGTGACCTTCGAGGTCACGGAAGCGGTGTAAACCACGTTGCCGCCTTCGGCTGCGGTGGGTGTTGCCTTCAGGCTGACCGTCGACGTATTGATCGTGTCAGTGACTTCCGTGACCGCAGCCGTCGGGCTGGTGACCAGGTTTTCGAAGTTGCCGCCGGTGGCGCCTTTGATGGTCGCTTCGACTTTGCCGGCGTCTTTGTAGACGTCATCGGCAGGTGCCTTGACGGTCACGGAACCGCTGGTAGCGTTGGCGGCGATGGTGATGACTGCGCCGTTGCTCAAGGTGACGGTCACGGGTGTGCCGGCCGCATGGGTCAGGTTCGCGGTGTAAACGATGGAGCCGCCTTCAGCGACCGAATCGGTAGCCGTCAGGCTAACCATCGTGGTGTCCACCGTATCGGTAATCGAGGTGTCCGCCGACTTGCCGTTAACTTCCAGCTTCTCGTAATTGCCGCCCTTGGCGTCGTTGATTTTGACGCTCAGCGAACCGCCACCGGCCAGTGCATCGTTCGGTGCGGTGAAATTCACGCTGGCACTGCTCGAACCGACCGGAATGGTGATGATCTGGCCGTTGGACAAGTTTACGACCACAGGCGAGCCAGTAACTTCAGCAGACACGGACGCGGTGTAAACCACAGTGCCGCCTTCGGCTACAGTGCCGTTGGCCGTCAGACTGACGGTCGACGTATTGATCGTGTCAGTGACTTCCGTGACCGCAGCCGCCGGGCTGGTGACCAGGTTTTCGAAGTTACCGCCGCTGGCGCCTTTGATGGTCGCTTCGACTTTGCCGGCGTCTTTGTAGACGTCATCGGCAGGTGCCTTGACGGTGACGGAACCGCTGGTAGCGTTGGCGGCGATGGTGATGACTGCGCCGTTGCTCAAGGTGACGGTCACGGGTGTGCCGGCCGCATGGGTCAGGTTCGCGGTGTAAACGATGGAGCCGCCTTCAGCGACCGAATCGGTAGCCGTCAGGCTAACCATCGTGGTGTCCACCGTATCGGTAATCGAGGTGTCCGCCGACTTGCCGTTAACTTCCAGCTTCTCGTAATTGCCGCCCTTGGCGTCGTTGATTTTCACGCTCAGCGAACCGCCGCCAGCCAGTGCATCATTCGGTGCGGTGTATTTCACGCTGGCGCTGCTGGCGCCGACCGGAATGGTAATGCTCTGGCCGTTGGACAAGGTCACGACAACCGGCGAACCGGTCACTGGCGCATTGACCGAAGCGGTGTACACCACGGTGCCGCCTTCAGCCACAGTGCTGTTGGCCGTCAGACTGACTGTCGACGTATTGAGGGTGTCGGTCACGTCGGTAACCGCTGGCGTCTTGTCGGCCACCAGGTTCTCGAAGTTGCCGCCGGCAGTCTTGGTGATGCTGGCTTCGACTTTGCCGGCGTCTTTGTAAACGTCATCCTTCGGCGCGGCGAAGTTCACCGAACCGGTGGTGGCGCCCTTGGCAATGTGGATCACCGCGCCGTTGTTCAACGTCACGGTCATGGCGGAGCCAGCGGCATTGGTCAGGGTCGCGGTGTAGACGATCGAACCGCCCTCGGCGACCGAACCGGTGGCGCTCAGGCTCAGGCCGGTGGTGTCTGCCGAATCGGTGACGGTGGTAACTGCCGGCGAATGGTCGGTGACGACTTTTTCGAAGTTGCCGCCGCTCTGGCTGGCAATCTTAGCCTGGACTTTGCCGCCGTCGATGTACGGGGTGTTGGCCGGTGCAGCGAAGTTGACCGAACCGGTGGTGGCACCGGCGGCGATGTTGATCACGGCACCGTTGCTCAACTTCACGGTCATGGCCGTGTCTGTCGGGTTGCTCAGGGTCGCGGTGTAGGTGATCTGGCCACCTTCGCTGACGGTATTGCTGGCCGACAGCGACAGGGACGTGGTGTCGACCGTGTCTTTGACGGTGGTGGTCACTGACGCTTTGCTGATGTCGAGTTTTTCAAAGTTGCCACCGCTGGCATCCGTCATCGTCACGGTGAGCTTGCCGGCATCCTTGTGGACGTCGTCGCTTGGCGCCGCGATGGTGACCGAGCCGGTGGTTTTGCCGGCTTCGATGGTGATGGTTTCGCCGTTGCTCAGCTTGACGGTCACTGGCGTTTGTGCGGCGTGGGTGAGGGTCGCGGTGTAGGTGATGTGCGAGCCTTCGAGTACCGACTTTTCAGCGCTGAGCGTCAGGTGCGTCGTGTTGACTGTGTCGGCGACGTTGGTCACGGCCGGGGTCGGGCTGGTGACCAGGCTTTCAAAGTTGCCGCCGGCGGCGTCCTTGATGGTGACTTCCAGTTTTCCGGCGTCCTTGTAGACGTCGTCTTTCGGTGCATCGACTTTCACTGTGCCGGTGGTTTTACCGGCATCGATGGTGATGGTCGCGCCGTTGCTCAACGTCACGGTCACTGGGCTGCCGGCCGCATGGGTCAAGGTGGCGGTGTAGGTGATCTGGCCGCCTTCTTTGACGTTGCCAGTGGCGCTCAGTGACAGGGTGGTGGTGTCGACGGTGTCGGTCACGCTGGTGCTGACCGGGGTTTTATCGGCGATCAGGTTTTCGTAGTTGCCGCCGCTGACTTTGGTGATCGAGTTGGTCAACGGCGCGTGGCCGCTGAGCACATCGTTGGAGACCACGGCATTGACCGTGCCGCTGCTTTTGCCAATGCCAATGGTGATGGTCTGACCGTTGGACAAGGTCACCACCACCGGCGAACCGGTGACCGGCGCGCCGACAGACGCGGTGTAAACCACGGTGCCGCCCTCGGCCACGCTGCTGTTGCTGGCGGTCAGGGTGACGGTCGAGGTGTCGAGGGTATCGGTGACGGTGGTGACGGCCGCAGCCGGGCTTTTGACCAGGTTTTCAAAGTTGCCGCCGATGGCGGTGGTGATCGTGGCGCTGACTTTACCGGCGTCGATGTAAGCATCGTCTTTCGGGGCGGCGACGGTGACGGAGCCGCTGGTGGCATTGGCGGCGATGGTGATCACTGCGCCGTTGCTCAGGGTGACGGTCACTGGCGTGCCGGCAGCGTTGGTCAGTGTTGCGGTGTAAACGATGGAGCCGCCTTCAGCAACCGAATCGGTAGCCGTCAGGCTCAGTGTGGTGGTGTCAGCCGTATCGGTAATCGAGGTGTCCGCAGGCTTGCTGTCGACTTCCAGCTTCTCGTAATTACCGCCCTTGGCGTCGTTGATTTTGACGCTCAGCGAACCGCCGCCGACGAGGGCATCGTTTGGCGCGGTGAAGTTCACGCTGGCACTGCTCGAGCCGACCGGAATGGTGATGGTCTGACCGTTGGACAAGGTCACGACGACCGGGGAGCCGGTGACTTCAGCAGACACCGACGCGGTGTAAACCACGGTCCCGCCTTCGGCCACAGGGCCGTTGGCGGTCAGGCTGACTGTCGAAGTGTTGATCGTGTCAGTCACTTCCGTGACCGCGGCTGCGGGGCTGGTCACCAGGTTCTCGAAGTTACCGCCGGTGGCGGTGCTGATCGTGGCGCTGACCTTGCCGGCGTCAATGTAGGCATCGTCTTTCGGCGCATCGATGGTGACGGAACCGCTGGTGGCATTGACGGCGATGGTGATCACCGCGCCGTTGCTCAGGGTGACGGTCACCGGCGTGCCCGCCGGGTTGGTCAGGGTCGCGGTGTAGGTGATCTGACCGCCCTCGGCCACTTCGGTGGACGCCGACAGGCTCAGGCCGGTGTTGTCTTTTGAGTCGGTAATGGTGGTCAGCGCTGGCTCGGTGCTCGGGGTCAGCTGCTCGAAATTGCCGCCGGTGGTCCCGGTGATGGTGGTGCTGACGGTGCTGCCATTGTTGTAGACGTCATTGGCTGCGGTATCGACGGTCACGCTGCCGGTGGTCTTGCCCGCTTCGATGGTGATGACCGAGCCATTGCTCAAAGTCACGGTCATCGGCGTGCCGGCCGGGTTGGTCAAAGTGGCGGTGTAAGTGATCTGGCCGCCTTCGACGACGGTACCGGTGGCGGTGAGGCTCAGGCCGGTGTTGTCTTTCGAATCGGTAACGGTGGTCAGCGCCGGCACGGTGCTTGGAGTCAGCTGCTCGAAATTGCCGCCGGTGGTCCCGGTGATGGTGGTGCTGACGGTGCTGCCGTTGTTGTAGACGTCATTGGCCGCGGTATCGACGGTCACAGTACCGGTGGACTTGCCCGCTTCGATGGTGATGACCGAGCCATTGCTCAAAGTCACGGTCATCGGCGTGCCGGCCGGGTTGGTCAGGGTGGCGGTGTAGGTGATCTGTCCGCCTTCGACGACGGTGCCAGTGGCGGTGAGGCTCAGACCGGTGTTGTCGACCGAGTCGGTAATGGTGGTGACCGCTGGCGTGGTGCTCGGCACCAGGTTCTCGAAGTTGCCGCCGGTGGCGCCAGTGATCGTGGTGCTAACGGTGCTGCCGTTCTGATAAACGTCATTGGCCGGGGTGTCGACGTTCACGGAACCGGTGGTTTTGCCGGCTTCGATGGTGATGGTCGAGCCGTTGGACAGGGTGACAGTGACCGGCGTCTGCGCCGGGTTGGTCAGGGTGGCGGTGTAGGTGATCTGGCCACCTTCGGTGACTGTAGATCCCGCCGTCAGTGTGACGGTGGTGCTGTCCGGCGAGTCGGTAATGGTGGTCACGGCCGGAGCCGGGTTTGGCACCAGGTTTTCAAAGTTGCCGCCGGTGGCGCCAGTGATCGTGGTGCTGACGGTGCTGCCGTTCTGATAAACGTCATTGACCGGGGTGTCGACGTTCACGGAACCGGTGGTCTTGCCAGCGTCGATGGTGATGATCGAGCCGTTGGACAGAGTGATGGTGACCGGCGTCTGCGCCGGGTTGGTCAATGTCGCGGTGTAGGTGATCTGGCCGCCTTCGGTAACGTTGGCGCCGGCGGTCAAGGTGACCGTGGTGGTATCGACGGTGTCAGTGACCTGGGTCACGGCCGGGGTTGTCGGCGGGGTGACGATGATGCCGCTGCCGCCCGTGGTGCCGGTGACGGTCACGTTGATCTGGGTCGGGTCGTTATAAACAGAATCGTTTGGCGCAAGCGGAACGCTGACAGTGCCGGTGGTCTGGCCGGCTGCAATCACAATCACCGAGCCATTGGACAGGGTGATGGTCAGGTCGGTCAGCGGAGCCTGGGTCAACGTGGCGGTGTAAACCAGCACGCCACCGGCCTCGGTGATGGTCGGCGTGGCGCTCAAGGTCAGGGTCGATTCGCGCTGCACGTTGGCGCTGGTATCGGCCGTCTGGCCGCCGATGGTGTTCTGTGCAGCCAACGCGGCAGTGCCGATGCCCGCAGTCGGGAAACCAATGGTCGGGTCCACCCGGCCAGCGGTTGCCTCCAGAGCCACGAAGCTGTGACCGCCACCGGTAGAGCCGCCTCCGCTCATAGCGGTAGGGCCGGCCGCAGTGGCTTCAAGATCGGTGGTCGGGTCGGCACCGGCAACGATGGCTTGCTGCAGCTCTTCAACCGATGGCGCGGCTTGTGCAGTGGCTTGTGCAAGGTCGGTGCTGGAGTCCGGGTCGCTGCCGCTCCACTGAGTGTCGCGGCCCAGGTCCAGGGTCCGGCCATCAGCCAGTTCAAGCGTAACGGCGCCCGCCGCGCCGGTGTCTACCTGATCGCCGACAAACAACCGATCGCCTTCAACGAGTACGCGACGCACGCCCTCTGGGGACACAGCGAAAACCTGACCGACAATGCTTTTGACGATGGCCACAACACTGCTCATTGAAGACTCTCCGGGTGTCGCATTCAATTAACTTCCATGGACCTGGCGGCGTGTTTGCCAAACAGTCTGGACGTACTTTCAAGGAATTAGAGGCACAACTTTGACGCGGTTATTCGTCAACAAACTGACTATAATTTTTCGCTATAAACTTTATGCCAAACTATTGACCTTCTGCCTGTCATCCTAAACACTCGCCTCCGTAATGTCACATTGATATTTCGGTGCCGACCTGCCCCGCGAGTGTGACGCAGTTCAAAAATCCAACTTTCCGACACACGGTCATTCCGGTTGTCATCATCCGATGCAGCGGCACGTTCTGCAGTGATTCAAGACAAGCAATTCCGGGAAATTCCAACAATGCGTTTGCACCTGCTCACGGCTTTACCCTTCGCCCTTGCCGCCAGTTTTGTTCAGGCGCAGTCCCTTCCGGAGGCCATGCAACAGGCACTGGATGTCCATCCGGAAATCCAGGCAGGCGTTAATAGTCGATTGGCCGCGGATTATCAGTTAAAGGCAGCCAAAGGTGGATACCTCCCACGGGTTGATCTGCTGGGTGGTTATGGCCGCGAAGGCACTGACAACGTCACCACGCGTGCCGCCGGCAACAACAATCACTGGGAAACCCTGAATCGCAGCGAGTCGAGCGTGCGGTTGTCGCAAATGGTATTTGACGGTTTTGCGACGTCGAGTGAAGTGGGGCGTCAACAAGCCACCGTTAATTCCCGCGCTTACTCCTTGCTGGGCACCTCCGAGCGTACCGCGCTCACCGTCGCTCAGGTGTATCTCGACGTGTTGACCCGCCGCGAATTCGTACGCCTGGCAACCGAGAACCTGAAGAGCCACGAACGGATTTTCGACCAGATCAAACTGCGCACCCAGCGCGGCGTGGGCAGCGGCGCCGACCTCGATCAGGCCGAAGCGCGTATGGCCCAGGCCCGCAACAACCTGATCACCGAACAGACCAACCTGGCTGACGCCGAGACCAACTTCCTCAGCGCCGTCGGCCAGATGCCTGATCAGTTGGAGCGTCCTTCCGATTTCATGGCGCTGTTGCCGGCCAACCTGAATGAAGCCCGGACGCAGATGCTGGAAAACAGTCCGATCCTGCGTTCCGCCGAATCCGACATCGCCGCTGCCGAGAAACAGTACGAAGCCGCCAAGTCGACCTTCTATCCGCGCTTCGATGCCGAATTGGGTCGCACCGCCGACAACGATCTCGATGGCCAGAACGGTCACAGCAATGAATGGCAGGCCATGTTGCGCATGCGCTTCAATCTGTATGCCGGCGGCAGCAACAAGGCTGATCTGGAATCCAAGTCCTACCAGTCCAACCAGGCACTGGATATTCGCAACAACGCCTTGCGCGTGTTGAACGAGGAACTGGGCCTGGCCTGGAATGCCTTGAACAACGCCAACGCCCAAGTGCCGATCGCCCAGCAATATGTCGATCACAGCACCCGAGTGCGCATTGCCTATCAGAAGCAGTTCAGTCTCGGCGAGCGTACCTTGCTCGACCTGCTCGACAGCGAAAACGAGCTGTTCTCGGCTTCTCGTCGCCTGGCGGAGATCAAGAACATTCAGTTATTTACTCAGTACCGAATCAAGGCGACCATGGGCGAGTTGCTCAAGAGCCAGGGAGTGGTCGCACCGTTGGCATCCGTCGTGCAGAACGACGTGAAGCCTAAGGTTCAATTGCCCGGTATGAATTGAGCAGAACCTTCATTGTTCAATTGTTAGCCAAGAGTGCCAAGCGTGGAATCAGAAGTCAGTCGAGTTCAACTCATTCATGATCCACGCGCGCTGCACGACGATCCGTTACTGGATGGCTTGCTGGCTCTTTGCACCCTGCATCAGAAACCGGCCAGCGCCGCGATGTTGACCACCGGCCTGCCGTTGCCCAAGCAGCGCCTGAGCGTTGAGCTGCTGCCCCGCGCGGCCGCACGCGCCGGCCTGCAAGGGCGGGTGCTGGTACGCAAACTGGAACAGATCCCGGCGATTGCCATGCCGGCGCTGTTGCTGCTCAAGGATGGTCGCAGTGCCGTCCTGCTCGGTTGGCAAGGTGAAGACCAGGCGCGCCTGCTGCTCAGCGAAAGCGATGGCGGCGAAAGTGTCGTCAGCCGCGAACTGCTGGCCGATGACTACATCGGCAAAGTGTTCTTCGCTCAACCCCAGCACAAATTCGACGTCAATCACGGCACGCTGATCCCGCGCGCGCGCTCGTGGTTCCGCGACACCCTCAAGCGGTCGCGCTGGCTGTACGCCGACGCCATCGCCGCCAGTTTCCTGATCAACATCATTGCCATGGCCGCGCCGTTGTTCGTGATGAACGTCTACGACCGCGTCGTGCCGAACCAGGCTGAATCGACCCTGTGGGTGCTGGCCATCGGCATCACCGGGGCTTACCTGTTCGACCTGATCCTCAAGAGCCTGCGCAGCCTCTGCCTGGACCTGGCGGGGAAGAAAACCGACCTGATCATCTCGGCCACGTTGTTCGAGCGCATCGTTGGCATGGCCATGAAGTACCGCCCGGCGCGGGTCGGCAGCTTTGCCCAGAACATCCATGAGTTTCAGAGCCTGCGGGACTTCCTTGCTTCGCTGACGCTCACCAGCCTGATCGACCTGCCGTTTACGCTGCTGATCTTCATGGTCATCGCGATTCTCGGCGGGCATCTGGTGTGGATTCCGGTGCTGGCGTTCCCGATTGCCCTGCTGATCGGCTATGCCTTGCAGAAGCCGCTGGTGGCGACCATGGAGCGGACCATGGCGCTGGGCGCCGAGCGTCAGTCGAGCCTGATCGAAACCCTCGCCGGCCTCGATGCGGTGAAGGTCAACAACGCCGAAAGCGAACGCCAGTATCAGTGGGAGCAGACCATCGGCACCCTCAGCCGCCTCGAGTTGCGGGTGAAAATGCTCTCCGGTCTGGCGATGAACATCACCTTGCTGATCCAGCAACTGGCCGGGGTGATCATGATCGTCTTCGGCGTGTACCAGATCATCGACGGTCACCTGAGCATGGGCGGTTTGATCGCCTGCTACATGCTCAGCGGCCGTGCGCTCAGCCCGCTGGCCTCGCTGTCTGGCCTGCTGACCCGCTACCAGCAAGCGCGGGTGACCATGACCTCGGTCGACCAGATGATGGAACTGCCGCAAGAGCGCAATTTCGAAGAGCGTCCGCTGAGCCGCAATGTGCTGCAAGGCGCCATCGAATGCCGGCAGATGAACTTCACCTACCCGAACCAACAAAATGCTGCGCTGAAGAACATCAACCTGATCATCAAGCCTGGCGAGAAGATCGGCATCATCGGGCGCAGCGGCTCGGGGAAAAGTTCCCTGGCCAAACTGCTCGTAGGCCTCTACCAGCCGGACGACGGCGCGCTGTTGGTGGATGGCGTCGATATCCGTCAGATCGACGTCAGCGAATTGCGCCACAACATCGGCTACGTGGCCCAGGATATCCAACTGCTGGCCGGGACCCTGCGCGACAACCTGGTGTCGGGCGCACGCTATGTCGAAGACGAAATGGTGCTGCAAGCTGCCGAACTGGCTGGCGTCCACGAATTCGCCCGTCTTCATCCCCAAGGTTATGAGCTGCAAGTCGGCGAGCGCGGGCAGAACCTGTCTGGCGGTCAGCGCCAGAACGTTGCCCTGGCCCGTGCATTGCTGCTCAACCCGCCGATCCTGCTGCTCGACGAACCGACCAGCGCCATGGACAACACCGGTGAAGAACGCCTCAAGCAACGCCTCGCGGCGGTGGTTGAAAACAAAACCGTGGTGCTGGTAACGCACCGGGCTTCGCTGCTGTCGCTGGTGGATCGTCTGATCGTCATCGACCGCGGGCAGATTCTTGCCGACGGCCCGAAAGCCGCCGTGATGGAAGCGTTGAAGAAGGGGCAGATCAGTGTTGCTTAAGTCGGGTTTCAAGAATTCGATCGGCCGTTACTTCAAAGGCTCCGATTCGCTGCATGGCCAGCCACTTCCCGAGGTCAACAAAGCGCTGATCGAAGACGCCCCTCGCGTGGTGCGGCTGACCATCTGGGCGATCATCGGCTTCTTCGTGTTCCTGATGCTCTGGGCCAACTTCGCCGTGATCGACGAAGTCACCAAGGGCGACGGCAAGGCCATTCCGTCGTCCAAGATCCAGAAAATCCAGAACCTTGAGGGCGGCATCGTCTCCGAGTTGTATGTGACCGAAGGGCAGATCGTTGAGGCCGGCGCGCCGCTGATTCGCCTGGACGACACGCGATTCGCCTCCAACGTCGGCGAAACCGAGGCCGATCGGCTGTCGATGCTGCTGCGAGTCGAACGCTTGAGCGCGGAAGTCGACGACCGTCCGCTGAACTTCCCGGCTGACGTGCTCAAGGCTGTTCCCGGTCAGGCGGCCAGCGAGGAGTCGCTGTACATCAGCCGTCGTCAGCAGTTGCACGATGAAATTGGCGGTTTGGAGGAGCAGTTGATCCAGCGTCAGCAAGAGCTGCGCGAGTTCACCTCCAAGCAGTCGCAGTACCGTAACGGTCTCGCGCTGCAACGCCAGGAAATCAACATGTCCGAGCCGTTGGTGGCCCAAGGCGCGGTATCACCGGTTGAAGTGCTGCGGCTCAAGCGCGCCGAGGTTGAAACCCGCGGGCAACTGGACGCGACCACCCTGGCCATTCCTCGCGCCCAATCAGCGATCAAGGAAGTGCAACGCAAGATCGACGAGACTCGTGGCAAATTCCGCAGCGAAGCACTGACTCAACTCAATGAAGCACGCACTGATCTGAACAAGGCCCAGGCCACCGGCAAGGCGCTGGAAGACCGGGTCAGCCGGACGCTGGTGACATCGCCGGTGCGCGGCATCGTCAACAAGTTGCTGGTGAACACCATTGGCGGCGTGATCCAGCCGGGCAGCGACCTGGTGGAAATCGTGCCGCTGGACGACACCTTGCTGGTGGAAGCAAAAATTCGCCCGCAAGACATCGCCTTCCTGCATCCGGGGCAGGAAGCGACGGTGAAGTTCACGGCGTATGACTACACCATTTATGGTGGGCTGAAGGCCAGGCTTGAGCAGATCGGTGCCGACACCATTACCGATGAAGACAAGAAAACCACTTACTACATCATCAAACTGCGCACTGATCGCAGTCACTTGGGGACGGATGAAAAGCCGTTGCTGATCATCCCGGGGATGGTGGCTTCGGTGGATATCATTACGGGCAAGAAGACCGTGCTGAGCTACCTGCTCAAACCAATTATTCGCGCCCGCGCCGAAGCGCTGCACGAGCGGTAATTTTATTTTTGGGGCTGATGGCCTCTTCGCGAGCAAGCCCGCTCCCACATTGGATGTGTGTCGATCACATAACCCCTGTGGGAGCGGGCTTGCTCGCGAACAGGCCCAAAAGGCAACACACCTCAAAAGCCATATCGTTATTCGCTAACGGTATTTAAATTTTAGTTCTTATATCTATAAAGTCATTTTCCTGCGTACCTGCCGACCAATCGGCGCGCCGCACGACACGA
>NZ_FYDJ01000008.1 GCF_900187425.1 Pseudomonas sp. Irchel s3h14 | reverse complement strand
TCCCGAACTCAGCAGTGAAACGATGCATCGCCGATGGTAGTGTGGGGTTTCCCCATGTGAGAGTAGGTCATCGTCAAGATTAAATTCCGAAACCCCTATCTGCGTATGCAGGTAGGGGTTTTGTTTTGCCCGCGGGAAAGTTCTCACAGCAATACCGGACGGCTCCCGGCTGTCACAGTCTCCCGACAATGCTAAGGTTCGACCCTAGCTTTTGTATTTTCCCAAGGAAGCCTTTATGCCGGACGCGACGTCCCTCAGTGCTGGTTTTATGGTGGTTCACGGCAACCGCCTGGACGAGTTGCGCAGCCTGGTGGTCAGCTGGATGCGGCGTTACCCGTTGGCTCCCTTGGAAAATGAAATTGCCCTGGTACAGAGCAACGGCATCGCCCAATGGCTGAAGCTGGCACTGGCAGAAGACCCTGAAGACGATGACATGGGCGGCTGCGGAATCGCAGCAGCCATTGACGTGCAGTTACCGGGTAGCTTCATGTGGCAGCTCTATCGCATGGTGCTTGGACGTGACGAAATCCCGATTAAATCCCTGCTCGATAAAGCGCCCTTGACCTGGCGTCTGATGCGTCTGCTTCCGCAGTTGATCAATCAGCCGCACTTCGAACCCCTGCAGCGCTTCCTCACGAATGACACAGACTTACGTAAACGCTATCAATTGGCGGAGCGGCTGGCGGATCTGTTCGACCAATATCAGGTGTACAGGGCCGACTGGCTTGAAGACTGGGCAGAAGGTCGCCATCAATTACGAAATGGCAGAGGTGAAACCAAACCTCTGACCCCGGCTAACTGCTGGCAGGCAGAGTTGTGGCGTGCGCTGCTGCTGGATGTGGGTGAACAAGGCATGGCGCAAAGCCGAGCCGGCGTCCATCAACGGTTTATCGAACGCATCAACAGCCTCGACGTAGCTCCCAGCGGATTGCCTTCGCGGGTGATCGTTTTCGGGATTTCCTCACTGCCCGCTCAAGCCCTGGAAGCACTGGCGGGGCTGGCCCGCTTCAGCCAGGTTCTGCTCTGCGTGCACAACCCGTGTCGTCACCATTGGGCGGACATCGTCGCCGATAAAGACCTGTTGCGGCACCAGTACAAGCGTCAGGCTCGCAAGAGCGGAATGCCGGTTGTACTCGACCCGCAAACCCTTCACCAGCATGCCCATCCACTGCTGGCGGCATGGGGCAAACAGGGGCGGGACTATATCAATCTGCTCGACAGCTACGACGATCCCAACAGCTACCGCTCGGCATTCCGCGATGGCCGTATCGACCTGTTCAGCGATAGCCAGCCACAGAACATGCTCAATCAATTGCAGGACGACATTCTTGAGTTGCGTCCCTTGAGCGAGACTCGCGAGCGCTGGCCGGCTGTCGATCCGGCAAACGACGAATCGATCCGTTTTCACATTGCTCATAGTGCCCAGCGTGAAGTGGAGATCCTCCACGATCAATTGCTCGCACGCTTCAGTGCTGATCCGGATTTAAGGCCTCGCGATGTGATCGTGATGGTCCCGGACATCGACAGCTACGCACCGCATATTCGTGCGGTATTTGCTCAGCTTGAACGCCACGATCCGCGTTTCATTCCCTTCACGCTCGCCGATCAAGGCCAGCGTGGTCGTGACCCGTTACTGATTGCTATCGAGCATCTGCTCAAACTGCCCGACAGCCGTTTCCCCGTGAGCGAGATCCTCGATCTGCTGGATGTTCCTGCACTACGCGCTCGCTTCGGTGTAGAGGAACGTGATCTGCCGACGCTGCACCGTTGGATCGAAGGCGCAGGCATCCGCTGGGGCATGAATGCCGAGCAGCGCGCGGGTCTCGGTCTGCCGCAGGAGCTGGAACAAAACAGTTGGCGTTTCGGCCTGCGACGGATGTTGCTCGGTTATGCCGTGGGCAGTGCCAGTGCTTGCGAGGGTATCGAGCCCTACGACGAGATCGGTGGTCTGGATGCCGCGCTCATTGGTCCTTTGGTCGCGCTGCTGGATGCATTGGAAATTGCCCACCAGGAACTCTCTCAACCTGCTGCTCCCAAACAATGGGGCTTTCGATTGCACGCACTGGTTCAGTTGTTTTTCCTGGCCAGTAACGAGCATGACGACTACGTGTTGGCCCAACTCGAAGAGCTGCGTGAAACCTGGCTTGAGACGTGCGAGTCAGTTGGCTTGCATGATGAACTGCCGTTGACCGTGGTCCGTGAAGCCTGGCTCGCCGGCCTTGACCAAGGCCGCCTGTCCCAGCGTTTTCTGGCCGGTGCGGTTAACTTCTGCACCTTGATGCCCATGCGAGCGATCCCGTTCAAACTGGTCTGCCTGCTGGGCATGAATGACGGGGACTACCCGCGGGCACAGCCGCCACTGGACTTCGACCTCATGGGCAGTGACTACCGCCCTGGCGATCGCTCCCGACGCGAAGATGACCGCTATCTGCTGTTGGAAGCCCTGTTGTCGGCACGTGACCAACTCTATATCAGCTGGGTCGGTCGCAGCATTCGCGATAACAGTGAACGCCCTGCGTCGGTACTGATTGGCCAATTGCGAGATCATCTGGCCAGCGGTTGGCGACTGCATGATGTCGACGAAGATCTGCTTGAGGCCATCACTCAGGAGCATCCACTGCAACCGTTCAGCGCCCGCTATTTCCATGAAGGCGATGATTTGTTCAGCTACGCGAATGAATGGCAGTTGCTGCATCAAACCAGTGAGCCGTCGACTGATATCGAAGTCCTTGATCCCTACGTTCAGGAGGAGCCGCTGAGTCTCGGTCAACTGCAGGACTTCCTGCGTAATCCTGTGCGACATTTCTTCAGTCAGCGACTGAAGGTGTACTTCGAATCGGCTGAAGTGCCCTTGGCTGATGAAGAGCCATTTGTACTCGATGCGTTGCAACGTTACAGCCTCAGCGACAGCTTGCTCGAAGCGGCGCTGGGTCATCTGGATAGCACCGACCAGGTACTGGAAGCACAGGCAAAACGTCTGCAAAACAGTGGGCTTCTGCCTATGGCCGGGTTCGGCGAATGCCTTCAGCGAGAGTTGATCGAACCGTTACCGGATCTGTTGCAGCGTTACCAACAGCTTTTGGCGTTATGGCCAACGCCGCTCACCAACGCTCTGCCAGTGAATCTGGAGTTGCAGGGGCTGCGCCTGGAAGGTTGGCTCAGCGGCCTGCATCAGCGTGCGGACGGTGGTTTGCTATCAGTCACTACAATCCCCAACAGCATCGGCTCAATCAAGTCGCGCAAATGGCATCGGCTGACACGGCCATGGGTCAATCATCTGGTTGCCTGCGCCAGTGGTATGGCGATGACCACCGCATTGGTGGCCAGTGACGACAGTCTGCTACTCGGTCCGATGGAGGAGGGTGCAGCCTTGCGGATTCTGGGCGACCTGTTAATGGCTTGGCAAACCGGCATGCGTCAACCACTGCCGATTGCGGTGAAGACCGGCTTCGCTTGGCTTGGTCAAACTGATCCGGTCAAAGCCCAGGCCGCAGCCCGCAAGGCCTATGAAGGCGATGGCCTGACAACCGACGGCGAGCGTCGCGAAAGCCCGGCACTCGCCCGGCAGTTCGCCGACTTCGATACGCTTGTCGCAGACGAAACGTTCCCGGATTGGTGCAACGCGTTGTACCGGCCGTTGCTTGAAGCGCCTTGGCGTTCATTGAACAGCGAGGAGGCGCGCTGATGAGCACGAAACCTCTGGCCTTGGCATTTCCCCTGCGCGGCAGCCAACTGATCGAAGCGAGCGCCGGGACCGGCAAGACCTTCACCATTTCCGCGCTGTATCTGCGCCTGGTCCTTGGCCACGGCGCAGAGTCGAGCGGCTTCGGACGTGAACTGTTGCCGCCGCAAATCCTCGTCGTGACGTTCACCGATGCCGCGACCAAAGAATTGCGCGAACGCATCCGCACACGTCTTGCTGAAGCTGCACGGTTTTTTCGCGATGAAACACCGGCGCCCGATAGCCTTATCGCGGAGCTTCGTGAGGAGTACCTTCCCGAGCAGTGGTCCGGGTGCGCGAACCGCCTGGACATCGCCGCGCAGTGGATGGACGAGGCGGCAGTTTCGACTATCCACAGTTGGTGCCAGCGCATGTTGCGCGAACACGCGTTCGACAGTGGCAGCCTGTTTACACAAACCCTGGAAACCGATCACAGCGATTTGCTGGGCGAAGTCCTGCGCGATTACTGGCGCCTGTTTTGCTACCCGATGCAAGGCGATGCTCTTAACTGGGTGCGCGGTAATTGGGGCGGTCCGGCGGCTTTGCTGCCGCGAGTGCGTGGTTTGTTCGCCAGTGAGCGAGACAGCGTTGAAGGTAAAGAGCCTGCCGAGCTGATCACGGAGTGTCTGCAAGAGCGACGGGCAGCCTTGCTCGAACTCAAGATGCCCTGGCGCCAGTGGGCGGATGAATTGCTTGCCATCTGTCACCAGGGTGTTGCGAGCAAGAGCGTCGACGGTCGCAAGATGCAGGCGCGTTATTTCGAACCCTGGTTTGAAAAGATCAGGGCCTGGGCTGAAGACGAATCCCTTGAGCAACTGGATATCGGCACCGGATTCACGCGCCTGACTCCCGAGGGTATGGCTGAAGCCTGGAAGGGCGAAGTACCCAGTCATCCCGGGCTGGACGCGATGCCCGGCCTCAAGGCCAGTCTCGAAGGATTGCCGACACCTGATGCCGCCGTGCTGCAACACGCCGCCCAGTGGGTCGGTACACGGTTCGAGGAAGAAAAGCGTCGACGCGCGGAGATGGGCTTCGATGACATGCTGTTGCGCCTGGATGCCGCGTTGCAATCCGATGGCGGTGAGCGGCTGGCGACCCTGATTCGCGAGCAGTTTCCGGTGGCGTTGATCGACGAGTTCCAGGACACCGACCCAGTGCAATACCGGATCTTCGAGAGCATCTATCGCATCGAAGACAACAATCCCGAATGCGGTCTGTTTCTGATCGGTGACCCCAAACAAGCGATCTACGCATTCCGCGGTGCCGACATCTACACCTACTTGCGCGCCCGTCAGGCCACCGCTGGCCGATTGCATACCCTGGGGACGAATTTCCGTTCCAGTCATGGCATGGTCAATGCCGTGAACCATGTATTCGAGCGTGCCGAGTCTCGCGAGACCGGGCGAGGCGCGTTCCTGTTTCGTGAAAAGAACGGTGAGAACCCGGTACCGTTCCTGCCCGTTGAATCCCAAGGGCGCAAAGAAGTTCTGCACATCGACGGCCAGGTCGTGCCCGCCCTGAACATCTGGCACCTGTCCGCCGATCAGCCGCTGTCCGGCGCGGTGTACCGACAACAACTCGCCACCGCCTGCGCCAGTGAAATCACCGCTTTGCTCAATGGCGGCCAACAAGGTTGCGCGGGTTTCAAACAGGACGGCAAGGACTTCAGAGGGCTGCTGCCAGCGGATATCGCGATCCTGGTCCGCGACGGTAAAGAAGCCCAGGCTGTGCGCGGCGAACTCTCCGCACGTGGCGTGCGCAGTGTCTATCTGTCGGACAAGGACTCGGTGTTCGCCGCCCAGGAAGCCCACGATCTACTGACCTGGCTCAAGGCCTGCGCCGAGCCGGATGTCGAGCGTCCACTGCGGGCCGCGTTGGCCTGCATCACGTTGAACCTGTCACTGGCTGAACTGGAACGGCTGAATCAGGATGAACTGGCGTGGGAAGCGCGGGTCATGCAGTTCCGCCATTATCGCGAGCTCTGGCGCAAGCAGGGCGTGTTGCCCATGCTGCGGCGCTTGCTGCATGACTTCCAGTTGCCTCAGACATTGATCACGCGCAGTGACGGCGAGCGGGTGCTGACCAATTTGCTGCACCTGTCCGAATTGCTGCAACAAGCGGCCGCCGAACTCGATGGTGAGCAAGCGCTGATCCGTCATTTGTCCGAGCATCTGGCGTTGTCCGGTCAGGCCGGCGAAGAGCAGATCCTGCGTCTGGAGAGTGACGAACAACTGGTCAAAGTCGTGACCATTCACAAGTCCAAGGGACTTGAGTATCCCTTGGTGTTCCTGCCATTTATTTGCTCGGCGAAACCGGTGGATGGGAGCCGTCTGCCATTGCATTACCACGACGCTACGGGCAAGGCCCAAGTGACCTTGAGGCCGACGGCCGAGTTGATTGTTCAGGCGGATGATGAGCGACTTGCCGAAGATTTGCGCTTGCTTTACGTGGCCCTGACCCGGGCGCAACACGCCTGCTGGCTCGGAGTGACTGATCTCAAGCGCGGCAATAACAACAGCTCAGTGCTGCACCTGTCAGCATTGGGCTATCTGCTGGGCGGCGGAGCATCATTGGCCGAGTCGGCAGGTTTGAAGCGTTGGCTGGAAGACCTGCAGCAGGATTGTGCTGCGCTGAGCTACGGTGAAATGCCTGAAGCGACCGTCGAGCACTACCATCCACCGCACAACGATGCGACGTTGCTTGCTCCGCTGATACCCAAACGCAAGGCCAGCGAAAACTGGTGGATTGCTTCCTACAGTGCCCTGCGCATTGGTGACAGCATGAGCGTGGGTACTGATGAAGCGCCGGAGAGCCCGCAGGCGCAAAAGCTCTTCGACGACGAACGCCTCGATCCGCAAGCACCACGAGAAGTGGTGGCCGGCGGCGCCGATATCCATCGATTCCCTCGTGGCCCGAACCCCGGCACCTTTCTCCATGGTTTGCTCGAATGGGCCGGTGACGAAGGTTTTGCCGCCACGCCGCAAGCGGTGGAAGACGCCATTGCCCGTCGTTGCAACCGCCGTGGTTGGGAGGGCTGGATCACCGCCCTGAGCGACTGGTTGCAGCATCTGCTTACGTCCCCGCTGCATATCGGCGGCGGGCAGACTCCCGTGGTATTCGAGCAGCTCACCCAATACCGGGTCGAGATGGAGTTCTGGTTCGCCAGCCATAAAGTCGATGTACTCAAGCTCGATGAGCTGGTGCGCCAATACACCCACAACGGCGTGGCCCGGGTGGCTGCCGAGCCGGTGTTGCTCAATGGCATGTTCAAAGGCTTCATCGACCTGACGTTCGAGCACGACGGCCGCTACTACGTCGCCGACTACAAATCCAACTGGCTGGGCGTCGATGATGCGGCCTATACCGAGCAGGCCATGGAGCAGTCGATTCTCGACAACCGTTACGACCTGCAATACGTGCTGTACCTGTTGGCCCTGCACCGCCAGCTCAAGGCGCGACTTGCCGATTACGATTACGACCGGCATGTCGGTGGTGCGCTGTACCTGTTCCTGCGCGGTACACGCGCGTCCAGCCAGGGCGTGTATTTCACCCGTCCTCCAAGAGAGCTGATCGAACGTCTGGACCGGCTGTTCCAGGGCAAGCCAGAACCCAAGGCCGAACCCGCCTGGGAACAGGGAGTTTTGCTATGAGTCGCACCTTCGCTGATTTGCTGCCCACTTCGTTGACAGCTGAAAGCCTGGCGGATCTGGCGCCGTTGAGTCGCGCCGATGACTTGCTGCTGCTGTTGACGCGCTGGGTTGAGCGCGGCTGGCTGCGAGCGCTGGACAAAGCCTTCGTCGCTTTTCTTCATGAGCTCGCTCCCGGCGATGATCCACTGGTGCTGCTCGCCGCCGCGTTGGCCAGCCATCAACTGGGCCACGGTCATGTGTGCCTGGATGTGTTCGAGACGCTCAAGGAACCAGACTTCGCCCTGTCGCTGCCACCGGAAGGTGATCTGCAAAGTGGTGCGATGTTGTTGCCGTCGCAACTGCTTGAGGCGCTGGACGGTGCCCATTGGTGCAAGGTCCTGGCCTCCAGCAGTCTGGTCGCTTTGGCGGTCGACGGTCGCGAGGCGGCGCAGCATCGGCCATTGGTGTTATCGGGCAAACGCCTGTACTTGCGTCGCTACTGGGCTTACGAACGGCGTATCGACACCTCGCTGCGCCAACGCCTGGTGGAACACGAAACCACGCCGGATGATTTGTCCCAACGCCTCACCAGCTTGTTCGGCCCAGCCAGGCCCGGCGAAGTGATTGACTGGCAAAAGCTCGCCTGTGCCCTCGCCACCCGCAGCGCATTCAGCATCGTTACCGGTGGCCCGGGGACCGGCAAGACGACGACGGTCGTGCGTTTGCTGGCGTTGCTCCAGGCGCCGGCGGTGGAGGCCGGCAAACCGTTGCGCATTCGTCTCGCGGCACCCACCGGCAAGGCTGCAGCCCGACTGACAGAGTCCATCAGTCAGCAGGTCAGAACCCTGGAAGTCGATGAAGCCGTACGAGTGAAGATCCCCTCAGACGTCACCACCGTGCACCGTCTGCTCGGCAGTCGCCCCGGTACTCGACACTTCCGTCACCACGCCGGTAATCGCTTGCCGCTGGATGTATTGGTGGTGGACGAAGCCTCGATGATCGATCTGGAAATGATGGCCAACCTGCTCGATGCGTTGCCGGCCCATGCCCGTCTGGTGCTGCTCGGTGACAAGGATCAACTGGCATCGGTGGAGGCCGGCGCCGTGCTGGGCGACCTGTGCCGTGACGCCGAGGCCGGTTGGTACAGCCCACAGACTCGCCTGTGGCTGGAAGCTGTCAGTGGAGAAAGCCTGGATGCCAGCGGTTTGCAGGAAGACACCCAAGGGACTCATCCGCTGGCCCAGCAAGTTGTGATGCTGCGTCATTCACGCCGGTTCGGCGAGGGCAGCGGCATTGGCCAACTGGCTCGTTGGGTCAACCAGCAGCAACCCGAGGAAGCCCGCAAATTGTTGGCGGCTCGAAGCCATGACGACGTGTTTTCCCTGTCCCTCAAGGGAGAGCAGGACCGGGCGCTGGAACGCTTGCTGCTTGAGGGGCATGGCGATGGACCGCAGGGTTATCGGCATTACCTGAGTCTCCTGCGCAGCCTGCGACCACCGCTCGACAGCACGCTTGATGATCCCTGCTGGACCGATTGGGCCCGGCAGGTGTTGCAGGCCTTCGACGCCTTCCAGTTGTTGTGCGCTGTACGCAAAGGGCCGTGGGGCGTGGAGGGGTTGAATCAACGCGTGACCGCCGCGCTGCTCAAGGCTCGGCTGATCGACAGCGACCAGCAGTGGTACGAAGGTCGGCCAGTACTGATGACCCGCAATGACTATGGTCTGGGTTTGATGAACGGCGACATCGGCATTGCCCTCAAACTACCGGAACGTGAGGGGCCAGAGGTTGGGAAGCAAGTGCTGCGTGTAGCGTTCCCGAGAAATGATGGTCAGGGCGGCGTACGTTTTGTTCTGCCGAGCCGGCTCAACGATGTCGAAACCGTGTACGCGATGACAGTGCACAAATCCCAGGGCTCGGAATTTGCCCATACGGCGTTGATTCTGCCGGATGCCCTGAACCCAGTACTCACCAAGGAACTGATCTATACCGGAATTACCCGGGCCAAAAACTGGTTCACCCTGATCGAGCCTCGTTCAGGCGTATTCGAAGAGGCGGTGAGGCGCAAGGTCAAGCGCTTGAGCGGGTTGATGCTGGAATTGGATGAGGGTGTTGAATCAAGTGGTTGAAAGGGACGGTGCCAGACGACGGAAACTGTCCGAAGTGCCGTAGGGCGCAGCCTCGCTGGTGTTTGAACGCTGTGCTATCGTTGCGGCATCATTTCGCTACGATCGAAGAGAATCCCTGCATGAAGGTCGCTGTCTGGACGACACAGCGCGTTATTGGGTGCAAACAAGTGCTGCTCGCCGGCCTTCTCTGTTTGTTCACCGGCGTCGTTTTCGCTCAGCCGGAAACGCCTGTGAGCATGGCCGACCAACGCGCAAAATCGGTCACTCAGGTGGTACTCGGAATTCTCAGTTATGCCCGTTGGCCTGTTGAGCCAGCACAACTGCGCTTGTGCATAGTGGGCCCCACCGAATACACCGACGATCTGGTCAAAGGCACGACTCAGGCCACCGGTCGGCCTGTTACCGTGCGCAGATTGCTGGCTGACAACCCGTCCATTGTTGGTGAGTGCGACGCGGTGTACATCGGCAAACTGACCAGTGATGAACGCAGCCAGCTCTTCGCCTCGCTGACGGGGCGTCCGGTGCTGAGTATCAGCGAAGGCGACGACCCATGCACCGTCGGCAGTCTGTTTTGCCTGCGGGTCAGCGATGAGCAAGTGTCCTTTGAAGTCAACCTGGATTCCGTCGCCCGAAGCGGCGTGCGTATTCACCCCAGTGTGCTGCAACTGTCCCGCCGCAAGCCGGCGGCGTCATGAATCTATTCAAGCCGGGTAGCCGCCCAACCTTGCGCTCGGTCCTCGGACGCGGACATTTGATCGTCGCACTCGTGGGCGTGGCCATGGCCAGCATCTCGCTGACGTTGCTCGGCGTACTGGCCTTGCGGGTCTATGCCGACCACAACCTGCACCTGATTGCGCGCTCGATCAATTACACCGTGGAAGCGGCGGTGGTGTTCAACGACAAGTCCGCCGCTACCGAAGCGCTGGCGTTGATTGCGTCCACTGAAGAAGTGGCCGATGCCCAAGTGCTGGACGAGCAAGGCACGTTGCTGGCTCGCTGGGAGCGGCCGGAAACGGGCTTGTTCTCTGATCTCGAAATGCAGATTGCCAAGGCCTTTCTGGAAAAACCGATCAGCATGCCAATCGTTCATCAAGGTCAGGAAATCGGCAGCATCCAGCTCACCGGTCACGGGGGCAGCCTGTTGCGGTTTTTGCTCAGCGGTCTGGTCGGCATCGTCTTGTGTACAGCTGTCAGTGCCTGGGTGGCGCTTTATCTGGCGCGCCGACAACTCCGCGCAATCACCGGCCCATTGCGCAGCCTGGCGTTCGTGGCCCACGCCGCACGCAGTGAGCGAGCCTTCGATCAGCGTGTGCCACCCGCCGCCATCGCCGAACTCGACAACCTGGGCAATGACTTCAATGCCTTGCTCGATGAGCTCGAATCCTGGCAGACCCACCTGCAAAGCGAAAACGAAACCCTGGCCCACCAGGCCAGCCATGACAGCCTCACCGGGTTGCCGAATCGGGCGTTTTTCGAAGGTCGGCTGATTCGAGCGCTGCGTAACGCCAACAAGCTCGACGAGCAAGTGGCGGTGCTGTTTCTCGACAGTGACCGGTTCAAGGAAATCAATGATGGCTTCGGTCATGCGGCTGGCGATGCGGTGTTGGTGGCCGTGGCCAAACGGGTTCGTGCGCAGTTGCGTGAGGATGATCTTGTGGCGCGTTTGGGGGGTGACGAATTTGCCGTACTGCTGACGCCGCTGCATAAGATCGAGGACGCCGAGCGGATTGCCGACAAAATCATCGCCAGCATGGAAGTACCGATCCCGTTGCCGGGCAATACCCAAGTATTGACTTCACTCAGCATCGGCGTCGCCGTGTACCCCGATCATGGGGTCACACCGGGCGCTTTGCTTAATGCCGCCGACGCGGCCATGTACCAAGCCAAGCGCCTTTCCCGAGGCGCACAGCACACGGCCGGGTCGGAGCACCCTGTCGCCCATGTTCAGACCAGGAGCTAATTTTTGTGTTCTCACTGACCCGGCGTTCCCTGCGATTTTTCACGTTCACCGTATTGATGGCCTTGCTGGCATTGACCGGTTGCCAGACAGCACCGCAAAAAGGCCTGACTCCGGCGCAGATCGCTGTGCTTAAACAGCAAGGTTTCGAATTGACCGATGAGGGCTGGGCCTTTGGCCTGTCCGGCAAAGTGCTGTTTGGCAGTGACGACGACAGCCTCAACCCTGCCAGCACCGACATCGTCGAGCGTATCGGCAAGGCGTTGCTGGGCGTTGGAATAGAGCGCGTGCGGGTCGACGGTCACACCGATGCGTCGGGCAAAGAGTCTTACAACGAACAGCTCTCACTGCGCCGCGCAAAAAGCGTCGGCAAGGTGCTGAGCGCCATCGGGATGAAAGAGCAAAACATTCAGTTGCGCGGCCTCGGCAGCAGTGAGCCGGTTGCCTCGAACGACACGCCGGCCGGTCGTACCGAGAACCGCCGGGTGTCGATCGTGGTGAGCGCCGACTAATCGGCGAACAGCATCTCCCGACTTTCCCCCATCAACAGCGCTTGATTCTGCTCGGTGACCGCGCGGATGTAATCCCACAACAGGGTGATCCGCTTGAGCTTGCGCAGGTCCTCGCGGCAGTACATCCAGAACTGTCGAGTGATGTTGATTTCCTCCGGCAACACCGGCAGCAATCGCGGATCCTGGGCCGCCAGGAAGCACGGCAGAATCGCCAGCGACCGCCCTTGCTGCGCGGCCACGAATTGCGCGATCACGCTGGTGCTGCGCAGGTTGGCACTGGCGCCGGGCAACACATTCGCCAGGTACAACAGCTCCGAGCTGAACGCCAGATCGTCGACATAACTAATGAATGAATGTTTACCCAAGTCAGCCGGGCGGCGGATCGGTGGGTGCTTGTCGAGATAATCCTGAGTCGCGTAGAGCTGTAATTTGTAGTCGCAGAGTTTGCAGCAGACGTACGGGCCATGCTCCGGGCGCTCCAGGGCGATGACGATGTCCGCCTCGCGCTTGGACAAACTGATGAAGTGCGGCAGTGGCAGGATGTCTACGGAGATCGCCGGGTAGGCATCGACGAAATGGCTCAGCTGCGGGGTGATGAAAAAGCTGCCGAAGCCTTCGGTGCAGCCCATCCGCACATGCCCGGATAACGCGACCCCGGACCCCGAAACCTGCTCGCAGGCCATGTGCAGCGTGCTTTCAATCGACTCAGCGTAACCCAGCAACCGCTGGCCTTCGGCGGTCAGGACAAAACCGCTGGTCCGGGATTTCTCGAACAGCAAAGTGCCCAACGCCGCTTCCAGCGAGCTGATGCGCCGCGACACAGTGGTGTAGTCGACGGCCAGGCGCTTGGCCGCGGTGCTGGCCTTGCGGGTGCGGGCGACTTCAAGGAAAAACTTGAGGTCATCCCAGTTCAACGAGCCTAGAGACGTGATGTTTTTTTGCATGATGGACCGGCTTTTATGTGCGTTCTTATTAGAAGTTTGCACATCTATACTCCAAAAACAGTCCGACAACCAATTCGCGACACACGTCTCATCTCAAGGTGGCTTTCTCGCCTTGGCTCCACAGATAGCTCTCTAAATAAGAACAACGTCCCGGAGACCCAACATGAACGCATCGCTCACGCCAAACGAAACCACTGTCCAAACGGTAAAGCTGTTGATCGACGGCGAGTGGGTCGAGTCCCAGACCACCGAATGGCACGACATCGTCAACCCGGCGACCCAGCAAGTGCTGGCGAAAGTGCCGTTCGCGACCGCGCAGGAAGTCGACGCCGCGATCAGCGCCGCCCATCGCGCCTTCCAGACCTGGAAGCTGACGCCGATCGGCGCGCGGATGCGCATCATGCTCAAGCTCCAGGCGTTGATTCGCGAACACTCCAAGCGCATCGCCGTGGTGCTCAGCAACGAACAAGGCAAAACCATCGCCGACGCTGAAGGCGATATCTTCCGCGGCCTGGAAGTGGTCGAGCACGCCTGCTCCATCGGCAGCCTGCAAATGGGCGAGTTCGCCGAGAACGTTGCTGGCGGCGTCGATACCTACACCCTGCGTCAGCCAATCGGCGTTTGCGCCGGCATCACCCCGTTCAACTTCCCGGCGATGATTCCGCTGTGGATGTTCCCGATGGCCATCGCCTGCGGCAACACCTTCGTGCTCAAGCCGTCCGAACAGGACCCGATGTCGACCATGCTGCTGGTGGAACTGGCGATCGAGGCCGGCGTTCCGGCCGGCGTGCTCAACGTCGTGCATGGCGGTAAAGACGTGGTGGATGCGCTCTGCACCCACAAGGACATCAAAGCTGTTTCCTTCGTCGGTTCGACCGCCGTCGGTACTCACGTCTACGACCTGGCCGGTAAACACGGCAAGCGCGTGCAATCGATGATGGGCGCGAAGAACCACGCCGTTGTGCTGCCGGATGCCAACCGCGAACAAGCGCTCAATGCGCTGGTCGGTGCCGGTTTCGGTGCAGCCGGGCAACGCTGCATGGCCACCTCCGTCGTGGTGCTGGTGGGCGCGGCCAAACAATGGCTGCCTGACCTGAAGGCGCTGGCGCAGAAACTCAAAGTGAATGCCGGCAGCGAGCCGGGCACTGATGTGGGTCCAGTGATTTCCAAGAAGGCCAAGGCGCGGATTCTGGATCTGATCGAGAGCGGCATCAAGGAAGGCGCGAAGCTGGAACTGGACGGTCGTGAGATTACAGTTCCCGGCTTCGAGAAAGGCAACTTTGTCGGCCCGACCCTGTTCTCCGGCGTAACCCCAGAGATGCAGATCTACACCCAGGAAATCTTCGGTCCGGTGCTGGTGGTGCTGGAAGTCGATACCCTCGATGAGGCCATCGCACTGGTTAACGCCAACCCGTTCGGCAACGGCACGGGCCTGTTCACCCAGAGCGGTGCGGCGGCGCGTAAATTCCAGACTGAAATCGACGTCGGCCAGGTCGGCATCAACATCCCGATTCCGGTGCCGGTTCCGTTCTTCAGCTTCACCGGTTCGCGCGGGTCCAAACTCGGCGACCTCGGTCCATATGGCAAGCAAGTGGTGCAGTTCTACACTCAGACCAAGACTGTCACCAGTCGCTGGTTCGATGACAACAGCGTCAACGACGGTGTGAACACCACCATTAACTTGCGTTAAGGAGCCGGACATGAAAATCGCTTTTATCGGTCTCGGCAACATGGGCGCGCCGATGGCGCGCAACCTGATCAAGGCTGGCCATGCACTGCGACTGGTCGATCTGAACAAAACCGTTCTGGCAGAGCTGGAGCAACTGGGCGGCAGCATCAGTGCTTCGGCACGTGAAGCGGCTCAAGGCGCAGAGCTGGTGATCACCATGCTGCCCGCCGCTGTGCATGTGCGCAGCGTGTGGCTGGGTGAAGACGGCGTGTTGGCGGGCATCGCCAAGGGTGTGCCGGCCGTTGATTGCAGCACCATCGATCCGCAAACGGCGCGTGATGTCGCCGCGGCGGCGGCCAAGCAAGGCGTGGCTATGGCGGATGCGCCGGTCTCCGGTGGTACTGGCGGTGCTGCGGCCGGGACGCTGACCTTTATGGTCGGCGCTACCCCTGAGCTGTTCGCCACCCTGCAACCAGTGCTGGCGCAGATGGGCCGCAACATCGTCCATTGCGGTGAAGTCGGCACCGGGCAAATTGCCAAGATCTGCAACAACCTGCTGCTGGCGATCTCCATGGTCGGTGTCAGCGAAGCCATGGCGCTGGGCGATGCGCTCGGGATCGACACGACGGTGCTGGCCGGGATCATCAACAGTTCCACTGGCCGTTGCTGGAGTTCGGAGATGTACAACCCGTGGCCGGGCATCGTCGAAACGGCGCCGGCCTCGCGCGGCTACACCGGCGGTTTCGGTGCCGAACTGATGCTCAAGGATCTGGGGCTGGCCACGGAAGCGGCACGTCAGGCGCACCAACCGGTGGTGCTCGGCGCGGTGGCCCAGCAGTTGTATCAGGCGATGAGCCAGCGTGGGGAAGGTGGCAAGGACTTCTCGGCGATCATCAACAGCTATCGCAAACCGCAATAAAACCTGTGGGAGCGAGCTTGCTCGCTCCCACAAGTACTGCATGTTCCTATCGACATTTACCGGGAAATCACGTCGGGTGATCTCCCGGTTTTTTTGCATCAGGCAAACACGAAATACTTGCGCACGGTTTCAACCACTTCCCACGTGCCTTTCATGCCCGGCTCAATGACGAAAATATCACCGGCGCGCAGATGGATCGGCTCCTTTCCTTCTGGGGTGATGATGCAGTACCCCTCGCGGAAATCGCAGTATTCCCACTTCACGTATTCCACATACCACTTGCCCGGCGTGCAGATCCAGGTGCCCATGATCTTGCTGCCGTCTTCGCTGGTGTAGGCGTTGAGGTTGACGGTGTGCGGGTCGCCTTCGAGTTTTTCCCATTTGCAGGCGTCGAGCACCGGCAGTGGGTGGGTATCGCGAAGTACGGTAATAGGTGCGGTCATGTGGACTCCGGGGCAATCGACTAGAGAACTGAAGTCGCACCCTATAGCGCCCGTCCACCGGTCAGTTGTCTGTGCTCGACATTGAGCTGTCCAGAAACGCGCATTGCCCTCAAAGACTGTTCAGCGGGCAATAGAACCGGCTCTGTTCGAGGCTGGCTTCGAACTCGACCAATTGCGAATGCTGCTGCGACAGCGCAGCGATCCGTTCGCTGATTTCCTGTTTCTTGGCGGCGATGACCTGATGGGCCAGTTCCCACGGCATTTGCGGCCCTTGATGTCCGGCGAAGATCGACTGCAATTCCTTGAGCCTGAAACCCAGCTGCTGGGCGCACTTGATGAAGATCAGCAGGTCAACGCTTTGCTGGTCGTAGACGCGGTATTTGCCCAACCGCTGAGCGGCAGGCAGCAGGCCAATCGACTCGTAATGGCGGATGCTCTTGATCGTGGTTCCGGAGCGTTGCGCGGCTTGGCCGATATACATGGAAAGTCCCTTTTCGCCGTGGTAGCCCGGTGCATTATCGGCAGACTCAGCGGCTGGCGATAGCTTGGGTCTGCCGTAACCAGATTTCGCGCTGGTCAGCGCTGGAACCGAGAATCGGGCCGAACGTGAGCGTTCGCTGAGGTTCGATACCGCAAAAAGCCAAGGTGGTTTTGCGGATCTGATGCAGTCCAGGCATGCGATAGACCCAGCGGTAATACCAGGGTGGCGTGTCCATAGTCACCAGCAAATGGGCGCTGCGGCCGTGCAGGAGTTTGTCGGGAAAGGCCTTGCCTTCGCGGTATTTGAACGCGAAACCCGGCAGGAACACTCGATCGAAAAAGCCCTTGAGCAACGCCGGAACTCCGCCCCACCAGATCGGATAAACCAGCGTCAGGTGCTCGGCCCACACAATGTCCGCCTGGGCGCGGCGCAAGTCGGCTTCCAGTGGCTGGACCTGTTGATAACCTTCACGCAGCACCGGATCAAAGTCCATTGCGCCCAGAAACAACTGGCGCACCTCATGCCCGGCGCGCACCGCCGACTGGGCGTAACGTTCGGCGAGTGCGCCGCAAAAACTGTTGCTCGCCGGATGACCCAGAATCACCAGAATTCGTTTGCCCATCGTCTCTGTCCTTGAAGATGAAAACTCAAGGGTAAAGTCTGCCCCTCAGGGGAGAGTCAAGGCATGCAGCAAGGCCTTGGCATAACCGGGCAATGCGCTGAAATCCCGAGCGCAGAGCAGCAGTTTGCGTGTGGCCCAAGGTTCTTGCAGGGCGAGACTCTTGAAGGATTGTTCACCACGCCAGCGCTCAACTGCCGCGAGGGGCACAATCGCCAGCCCGGCCCCCCGGACGACCATGCGCATCACACCATCAAAACCGTCGGCGCGGATGCGGATCTGCAGGCGTGAGCCGGTGTGCAGCGCCTGTTCTTCCAGGTACACCGACAAGGCGCTGTTGGCGTTCAGGCCAATGTAGTCGTGGTGCAAGGTGTCGCTGAAACTTACGACACCTGCGTGCGCCAAGGGATGATCGCGGGGCATTATCAGCACCAGCGGATCGTCGCGAAACGGGCGGGTCTGCAGGTCATCGGTGTCCACGGCGTCAGAGACGATGCCCAGGTCTGCCGCACCTTGGCGCAAGGCGTGGGTGATGCGCGCACTGGGCAGTTCTTGCAGATCGATGTCGAGGTTGGGGTGGTCGCGAAGAAAGTCCGCGAGCAACTCCGGCAGGTACTCAGTGATCGCCGTGGTATTGCACAACAGTCGCACCTGACCTTTGACGCCCTTGGCGTATTCGGCCAGATCCTGCTGCATGAGTTCGGCCTGTTGCAGCAGGACGCGGGCGTGTTGCGCCAGGGCCTTGCCGGCCGGGGTCGGGCTGACACCGCGGCGACCGCGTTGCAGAAACTCGATCCCCAACGAAGACTCCATGGCGCGGATGCGCGCACTCGCCGCCGCCAGGGACAGATGACTGCGAGCGGCGCCGGCGGTGATGTTGCCGCTGTCGAGGATGTTCAGGTAGAGGCGCAGGTCGGTCAGGTCGAAGTGCATGGTGTGTCCCGAAGATCGTTCCCACGCTCCTGCGTGGGAATGCCTCACTGGACGCTCTGCGTCAGCTTCGGCATGTGACGCGGAGCGTCACGGGCTGCATTCCCACGCAGAGCGTGGGAACGATCATGCCTCTTGCCAAGCAAGAGGCTGCCTCAGTATATGGCAGATTTTCAAGCAGCCAATCCGGGCTCACGATAGCGTCATGAATACTCTCGCCGCGTTCTATCAAAACCTCGGTCTGGCCCTTTCATTGATGGTCATCTCGACCTTTCTACTGGCCGGCATGATCAAGGGTGTGATCGGCCTTGGTCTGCCGACCATCGCGATGGGCTTGCTCGGTCTGGCTATGGCACCGACGCAGGCTGCCGCGCTGCTGATCATCCCCGCAACGCTCACCAATGTCTGGCAACTGGCATTTGGCGGGCATCTGCGGGGGTTGATCAAACGGTTGTGGCCGATGTTGCTGGCGATCTTCATCGGCACCGGAGCCGGCACGTTGTGGATCCGCATGGCGGGTGGTCATTGGGTCGTGCGGGGATTGGGCGCGGCGCTGTTGCTCTATGCGTTGAGCGGATTGTTACTACCGACCTTACGTGTCGGCAGTCACACCGAGCGCTGGCTCGGTCCACTTTGCGGCCTGTTGACGGGCGTCATCACCTCGGCCACCGGCGTCTTCGTGATTCCCGCCGTGCCTTATCTGCAAGCCTTGGGCTTGAGCAAGGATGAGCTGGTGCAGGCGCTGGGTCTGTCGTTCACCGTCTCGACCCTGGCCTTGGCCGCCGGCCTGTTATGGCGCGACGCACTGGGCGGTGGCGAGTTAATTGCGTCGTTGCTGGCGCTGATCCCGGCGGTGCTCGGCATGTTGCTGGGGCAATGGCTGCGCCAGCGGATCAGCGCCGTGCTGTTCAAACGTATGTTCTTCATTGGCCTCGGCGTGCTCGGCGGCCACTTGCTGATTAGCGGGTAGCGGACGACGGGCTGAGCATGTCGATGGCGCGGATATCGAAATCCCGTTCCAGGTACTCATCGCGTTGCTCGAGGAACTGCTTCATGTGCGGCAGGTTCGAGTGCACGTCGAGGTGAGCCTGGGACTGCCAGATCTCGTAGAAGATAAACAGCGTCGGGTCCTGTTTGTCGCGCAGCATGTGGTACTCGATGCAACCCGGCTCGGTGCGGCTCGCTTCTACATAAGCGCTGAAAAACGCTTCAAAGGCGTCAGATTTTTCCGGGCGGGTCTTGGCGTGCAGGATGAAGCCTTGCATTTCACTCATCAGAAATCTCCTCAAGTTCAGAATCGGCGCAAGTTTATGGCAACAATCGCCTGTCGATTCGTGCGTATTGGTCAAATGAATTTTGTGAATTCAGCGCTTATTCCGCGCGAGGCAGATCGCTACTCTGCCGCCATCGAATTCCAACCTTCCGAGACTTCCCATGAAAAAAGTCCTGTTGCTCAATGGCGGCAAAAAGTTTGCCCACTCCGATGGCCGCTACAACGCCACCCTGCATGAAGCTGCGCTGAGCGTTCTGGATCGCGGCGGTGTCGACGTGAAAGCCACCTTCATCGACAAGGGTTACGACGTCGCTGAAGAAGTCGCCAAATTCCTCTGGGCCGACGTGATCATTTATCAGATGCCCGGCTGGTGGATGGGCGCGCCCTGGACCGTCAAGAAGTACATCGACGAAGTCTTCACCGAAGGCCATGGCAGCCTTTACGCCAGCGACGGCCGCACGCGTTCCGACTCGTCGCAAAAGTACGGCAGCGGTGGTCTGTTGCAGGGCAAGCAATACATGCTGTCGCTGACCTGGAACGCGCCGCAGCAAGCCTTCGACGACCCGACCGACTTCTTCGAAGCCAAGGGCGTTGACGCGGTGTACTTCCCGTTCCACAAGGCCAACGAGTTCCTCGGCATGACCGGTTTGCCGACGTTCCTGGCCGTCGATGTGATGAAACGCCCGAATGTCGAAGCCGATGTGGCGCGCTATGAGCAGCATTTGACCGAGGTGTTCGGCCTGCCGGCGTAAGGTTCCTTTTGCCCCGCATCCAGCTACTATCAAGCCAGTTTTGAATGAGGGGCACCCGTGAAAGCCAGATCCGATGAGTTGCAGATTTTCGTCTGCGTGATTGAGTGCGGATCGATTTCCGCTGCGGCCGAACAGGTCGGGCAAACGCCTTCTGCGGTCAGCCGTACGCTGTCGCGGCTGGAGGCGAAACTCGATACCACGCTGATCAACCGCACCACGCGGCGCATGGACCTGACCGAAGAGGGCAAGTACTTCTTCGAGCACGCCAAGCTGATTCTCGATCAGATGGACGAGCTCGAAGAACGCCTGACCTCTCGCCAGCAAACCCCGTCCGGGCGTCTGCGGATCAATGCCGCATCGCCGTTCATGCTGCACGCGATCGTGCCGTACATCGACGAATTCCGCCGCCTCTACCCGGACATTCAGCTGGAACTCAACAGCAATGATTTGATCATCGATTTGCTGGAGCAAAGCACCGACATCGCCATCCGTATCGGCACGCTCGCCGACTCGACCTTGCACGCTCGATCTCTGGGTTGCAGTCCGCTGCACATCGTCGCCAGCCCGGCCTACCTTGAAAAACACGGTGTACCGGCTGAAGTGGCGGATTTGTCCGGGCACACGCTGCTGGGCTTTACCCAGAACGAAGGCCTCAACCAATGGCCGCTGCGTTACGTTCACGGTGATCGCTGGCCGATTCAGGCGTCGATCAGCGCCTCCAGCGGCGAGACAATCAGGCACTTGGCGCTGGAAGGCCAAGGCATTGCCTGTCTGTCGCACTTCATGACGATTGATGACATCCGCGCCGGACGTTTGCAGGTGCTGCTGGCGGATTTCAACAGCGGCTATCGCCAGCCGATCAACGCGGTGTACTACCGAAACTCGCAACTCGCCCTACGGATTCAATGCTTCCTGGATTTCATCCAGGGCAAATTGGCGGCTTACGCGAACGCGGATTTCAAAGGCTGATTCGTGACCCCTGCGCAAGAGTGAATTGGGCAACGCTGTCTGTTTCCACAAGCATCGGTCCTCGATACTGGATGCATCACTTATTAACGCAGGGAGTTTCTCCATGAACGTATTCGTCACCGGCGCTGCAGGTTTTATCGGCGGCTCCATCGCTACGGGTCTGGTCCGCGCCGGCCACAACGTCACCGGTCTGGTGCGCAGCACCGAACAAGCTAATGAATTGCGCGAACTGGGCATCACCCCGGTAATCGGCACGCTTGACGACAGCGCACTACTGGCCGAACAGGCCCGCGCTGCCGACGCCGTGATCAACGCCGCCAGCAGCGACCATCGCGGCGCGGTAGAAGCGTTGCTCGATGCACTTCGCGGTTCCAACAAAGTGTTCTTGCACACCAGCGGCTCGAGCATCGTCGGCGATGCGTCGGGCGGTAAATCCAGCGACGTTATCTATTACGAAGACAACCTGCCGGCACCGACCGTCGACAAGGCTGCGCGCGTGGCCATCGACAACCTGATCCTCGGCGCAGCAAAGGACGGGGTGAACTCGGCAGTGATCTGCAACACCCTGATCTACGGCCATAGCCTGGGCGTCAATCGTGACAGCGTGCAGCTCCCGCGTTTGCTGAAACAGGCGCGTAAAAGTGGCGTGGTCCGGCATGTCGGTACCGGCCAGAACATCTGGTCCAACGTGCACATCGAAGACGTGGTTTCCCTGTACCTGCTGGCGCTGACCAAAAACGTACCGGGCACCTTCTACTTCGTCGAAAGCGGTGAAGCGTCGTTCATCGACATGACCACTGCGATTGCCCAGGCGCTGAATCTGGGTGAGCCACTAGACTGGCCGCTGAAGGATGCGGAAGCTGAGTGGGGCTATGAAATGGCCAACTATGGCCTGGGCTCCAACAGCCGGGTTCGCGGTAAACATGCGCGGGAGTTGTTGGGCTGGGCGCCGAAGCGGACATCGGTGATTGAATGGATTCGTGACGAGATGGTGTGAGTTCGCTGTAAACCGAGTCGCTGCCTTCGCGAGCAAGCCCGCTCCCACATTAGCCCTGTGTCGAACTCATCATTGTGGGTTGCCACAGGTCGAGTGTGGGAGCGGGCTTGCTCGCGAAGGCGTTTTCAGCAGCCCAACAACTGGCCGTGCCGCCCTCAATTCCGTAACATCCGCTCCCTCTTTTCCCGCCTGTATTTTAGGTAAGCCATGAAACCCAAACGTCTGCGCGCCGATACCCTGGCCGGGCTCACCACGTCTTTCGCTCTTCTACCCGAATGCATCGCCTTCGCACTGGTCGCTCACCTCAATCCATTGATGGGGCTTTACGGTGCTTTCATCATTTGCACCCTGACAGCGCTTTTCGGCGGACGGCCGGGCATGGTGTCCGGCGCCGCCGGGTCGATGGCCGTGGTGATCGTCGCGCTGGTGGTGCAGCACGGTGTGCAGTACTTGCTGGCCACCGTGCTGCTGGGTGGATTGATCATGCTGGCGTTCGGGTTGCTGAAACTGGGCAAGCTGGTGCGCATGGTGCCGCACCCGGTGATGCTCGGCTTCGTCAACGGCCTGGCGATCATCATTGCCCTGGCTCAGCTGGAGCACTTCAAGAGCGGTGACGTTTGGCTCAGCGGCACACCGCTGTACCTGATGTCGGGGCTGGTTGCTGTCACGATGGTCATCGTCTACCTGCTGCCGCGCCTGACGCGCGCCGTGCCGCCGGCGCTGGTGGCGATTCTGGGTGTTGGGCTGGCGGTTTATCTGCTCGGCTTGCCGACCCGCACCTTGGGTGACATGGCGCACATCGCCGGCGGCTTGCCGACGTTTGCGCTGCCAGACATCCCCTGGAGCCTGGAAACCCTGCGCATCATCGCGCCCTACGCGATATTGATGGCGTTGGTCGGTCTGCTGGAAACCCTGCTGACCCTGAACCTCACCGATGAGATCACCGAGAGCCGTGGCTACCCGGATCGCGAATGCGTGGCGCTGGGCGCGGCCAACATGGTCTCTGGTGTGTTTGGCGGCATGGGCGGCTGCGCCATGATCGGCCAAACGGTGATCAACCTCAGTTCCGGTGGTCGCGGTCGGCTGTCCGGAGTGGTGGCCGGGGTGATGATCTTGCTGTTCATCCTCTTCCTCTCGCCGCTGATCGAGCGTATCCCGCTGGCCGCATTGGTCGGGGTGATGTTTGTGGTGTCGCAGCAGACCTTCGCCTGGGCCTCGTTGCGGGTAGTGAACAAGGTGCCGCTGAACGACGTGTTGGTGATCATCGCGGTAACGGTCATTACGGTGTTCACCGATCTGGCCACCGCCGTGCTCTGCGGGATCATCATTGCGGCGCTCAACTTCGCCTGGCAGCAGGCCCGCGAGCTTTATGCCGACAGTCACCTCGAAGCCGATGGCAGTAAGCTTTACCTTCTGCATGGCACGTTGTTCTTCGCCTCGACTGCGCCTTTTCTCAACCAATTCGATCCTGCCAATGACCCATCCGTGGTGACGATCGACTGTCGCCACTTGAGCTTCGTCGACTACTCGGCCATCGCCGCGCTCAAGACCTTACGCGAGCGCTACACCAAGGCCGGCAAGCACCTGCGGGTGCTGCACTTGTCCGAACGCTGCAAGAAACTGCTCAAGCGCGCCCGCGTGAGTCACGACTGAAGTTGATTCCTGGCTGCATTCGATCGTTCCCACGCTCCGCGTGGGAATGCCGCCCGGGACGCTCCGCGTCCCTTCGCAAGTCGTGACGCAGAGCGTCACAGGATGCATTCCCACGCGGAGCGTGGGAACGATCAGCGTGAGGGCGATGAAAATTCCCCTGTCCGATTTTCATAACTCACGACCCCGCATACCTCTGCACGACAACCCTTATCCCTCCACGAAAATTACTTTCACCTCGTTTGAAAATCACACCTCGAAATGTTTTATGAGTTTCACAACCCATTCGACGTGACCCTTTCGAGGAGTACCGCATGACACCGTCCTTCGGCTATTGGCTGCTGGTTTACGCCGCCATCGCCATCATCGCGCTGATCGTTCTGATCGCCCGCTACCGACTCAATCCGTTCATTGTCATCACCCTGGTGTCCATTGGTCTGGCGCTGCTGGCCGGGATGCCGCCGTCGGGCGTAGTAGGGGCGTACGAGGCGGGTGTCGGCAAGACGCTGGGCCATATCGCGCTGGTGGTCGCACTGGGCACGATGCTCGGCAAAATGATGGCCGAGTCCGGCGGTGCCGAGCAGATGGCGCGAACGTTGATCGACAGCTTCGGTGAGAAAAATGCGCACTGGGCGATGGTTTGCATCGCTTTCCTTGTAGGACTGCCGCTGTTCTTCGAGGTCGGTTTTGTACTGCTGGTGCCGATCGCTTTCACCGTGGCGCGGCGCGTGGGCGTTTCGATTCTGATGGTCGGTTTGCCGATGGTCGCCGGGCTTTCGGTGGTCCACGCGCTGGTGCCGCCACACCCGGCGGCGATGCTGGCAGTACAGGCTTATCAGGCCTCGGTGGGGCAGACCTTGCTCTACGCGATCCTGATCGGCATTCCGACCGCGATCATCGCCGGTCCCCTGTACGCCAAGTTCATCGTGCCGCGCATTCAACTGCCGGAAGATAACCCGCTGGAGCGTCAGTTCCTCGAGCGTGAACCGCGTGACAGCCTGCCGGGTTTCGGCATCACCATGGCGACCATTCTGCTGCCGGTGGTGCTGATGCTGGTCGGTGGCTGGGCCAATCTGATTTCCACGCCGGGCAGCGGTTTCAATCAGTTTCTGTTGTTCATCGGCAATTCGGTAATTGCCTTGCTGCTGGCGACTTTACTGAGTTTCTGGACCCTCGGTCTGGCCCAAGGCTTCAACCGTGAATCGATCCTCAAATTCACCAACGAATGCCTGGCACCGACCGCCAGCATCACCTTGCTGGTGGGCGCGGGCGGCGGCTTGAACCGGATTCTGGTGGACGCTGGCGTCACCGACCAGATCGTCAGCCTGGCCCAGGTATTCCACCTTTCGCCGCTGTTGATGGGTTGGCTGTTCGCTGCGCTGATGCGCATCGCCACCGGTTCTGCCACCGTGGCCATGACCACCGCGTCGGGCATCGTCGCGCCGGTGGCCATTGGTCTGGGTTATCCCCATCCGGAGCTGTTGGTGCTGGCGACAGGCGCGGGGTCGGTTATCTTTTCCCACGTCAATGACGGCGGCTTCTGGTTGATCAAGGAATACTTCAACATGACCGTCGCCCAGACGTTCAAGACCTGGACGGTGCTCGAGACCATTATCTCGGTGGTCGCCTTCGGTCTGACCGTTGGCCTTTCTTATCTGCTTTAGCCGGAGCCGCCCGCCATGGACATCCTCTACCAGATCCGCGCCCGTCAGGATTCCTTCAGCGCCGGCGAAGGACGCATCGCGCGGCTGATGCTCGACGACGTAGGATTTGCCTCTGCAGCCAGCCTCGATGAACTGGCGCTGAGAGCGGAAGTCAGCACCGCCACGCTCTCGCGTTTTGCTCGTACGGTCGGCTGCCGCGACTTGCGCGATCTGCGCCTGCAACTGGCCCAGGCCAGCGGCGTCGGCAGTCGGTTCCTCGACCCGGCGGGCACGCCCGAGCAGTCGGCGTTTTACGGGCAGATCGTTAGCGATATCGAGTCGACCTTGCGCCAGCATCTGTCGGCCTTCGACGAATCGCGTTTCGCCGACGCGGTGAAACTACTGGGCAAGGCGCGGATGATTCACGCCTTTGGCATGGGCGGTTGCTCGACCTTGTGCAGCGATGAACTGCAAGTGCGGCTGGTGCGGTTCGGCTACCCGATTGCGGTGTGCCACGATCCGGTGATGATGCGCGTTACCGCCGCCAGCCTCGATGCCGAGCGCGCAATCATTGCCTGCTCGCTGACCGGCATCACCCCAGAACTGCTCGAGGCCGTCGAGTTGGCGCGCAGCTATGGCGCACGAATTCTCGCCATCACCCGGGCCGACTCGCCGCTGGCGCAATTGGCTGATGTGCTGCTGCCGCTGCAAGGCGTCGAAACCTCCTTTATCTACAAACCCACGGCGGCGCGCTACGGCATGTTGCTGGCCATCGACGTACTCGCTACCGAGCTGGCGCTGGCCAATCCTGAAGACAATCAAGAGCGTCTGCGGCGGATCAAACTCGCCCTCGACGATTACCGCGGCGGCGACGATCACTTGCCGCTGGGAGACTGACATGATGTACGACACGCTGATTCGCAACGCCCTGATTATCGACGGCAGCAACGCACCCGGTTATCCCGCCGACGTGGCGATTCTGAACGGCCGCATCGAGCGCATCGGCGACTTGCACGATGCCAGCGCCACCGAAGAAATCGACGCCGCCGGCCGCGTGTTGGCGCCAGGTTTCATCGACGTGCACACCCACGACGACACCGTGGTGATCCGCCAGCCGCAAATGCTGCCCAAGCTCAGCCAGGGCGTGACCACAGTGATTGTCGGCAACTGCGGGATCAGCGCTTCGCCGGTGAGTTTGCGCGGCGATCCTCCCGACCCGATGAACCTGCTCGGCACCGCCGCAGCGTTCGTTTATCCGAAGTTCAGCGACTACCGCGCCGCCGTCGAAGCGGCGAATACCACGCTGAACGTGGCCGCACTGGTCGGTCACACGGCGCTGCGCAGCAATCACCTCGACGATCTGTTTCGTACTGCCACGCCGGACGAAATCACCGCGATGCGCGAGCAATTGCGCGACAGTCTTGAGGCCGGTGCCTTGGGCTTATCCACGGGACTTGCCTACGCCAACGCGTTCTCGGCTTCCACCGATGAAGTGATGCAACTGACCGAAGAGCTAACCGCGTTCGGCGCGGTCTACACCACCCATTTGCGCAGCGAATTCGAGCCGGTGCTGGAGGCCATGGACGAGGCATTCCAGATCGGCCGTCATGCGAAAACACCGGTGATTATTTCCCACCTCAAATGTGCAGGCGCCGGTAACTGGGGGCGCAGTCCGCAACTGTTGGCGTCCCTCGAACACGCGGCGAAAACCCACCCGGTGGGCTGCGATTGTTATCCCTACGCGGCGAGTTCATCGACGCTGGACCTCAAGCAAGTCACCGACGCTCATCGCATCACCATCACCTGGTCGACACCGCACCCTGAGGTGGGTGGCCGTGACCTGATGGACATCGCCGCCGAGTGGGGCGTGCCGCTACTTGATGCTGCCCAACGCCTGCAACCGGCCGGCGCGGTGTATTACGGGATGGATGAGTCGGATGTACGAAGAATCCTCGCCCATCCGCTGTCGATGGTTGGCTCTGACGGCTTGCCGGAAGACCCGTTTCCGCATCCCCGCTTGTGGGGCGCATTCCCACGCGTGCTCGGACATTTCAGTCGCGACGTGGGACTGTTTCCGCTGCACACCGCCGTGCACAAGATGACCGGATTGTCGGCGGCGCGATTTGGCTTGAAGGAACGTGGCGAAATCCGTGAAGGGCATTGGGCGGATCTGGTGTTGTTCAATCCTGTGACGATTCGCGACGTGGCGGATTTCAATGATCCGCAACGAGCGGCGGAAGGTATCGATGGGGTTTGGGTCAACGGTGTCTTGAGTTACAGCGAAGGCCAGGCAAATGGAAGAAGGGAAGGGCGGTTTCTGGCGCGGCAAGGGGACTTGCGTGACGGATTCCAGTAAACATTCCGAGTGCTGCGTCGCAGTGATGGCACATTGAGACTAAAGAAAGCCATCGCCAAGCCGAAGCGCTGACATCTCGCCCAGCTACACTCTGGGCCTTATCAGTCTGGGAGCAACTCCATGAGCTTCGGCAAAACCACCCCGATCCTGCGGATTTTCGATGAAATCAAGGCCGTGGAGTTCTACGTCGACTTCCTGGGTTTCAAGATCGACTGGCAGCATCGTTTCGAGCCTAACTTTCCGTTGTACCTGCAAGTTTCCCGTGGTGAGTGCGTGCTGCATCTGTCCGAACATCACGGCGACAGCACACCAGGCTCGGCGTTGCGGATCGAGACCGATGAGCTTGAGGCCTTTCAGCAACAATTGTTGGCGAAGGAATATAAGTTTTCGCACCCACAGATACAGGCAATGCCCTGGGGTAGCCAGGACATGACCATCAGCGATCCGTTCGGCAATCGGTTGGTGTTTACCAATGCGATCTGTGTGTGAAGTACATACCCGCTACGGGTTGGGGCTCCGTGAGTATTGGGCTCTGAATGAATGCATCGATTGTAAATGTGCTGAGTAATCGATGGGATCGAGTCGCCCGGTGGGAATGTTGATGTCCCTAGGGATCAAGACATTACAGTTCATGCATGTGGGGAAATCGGTCGCTTGCTGAGTATCGGCAACACCCTTCAGACGTTGTGTCATCACAAATATGTTTTCAGGCAGAACGCTGGCGCTCGATGGACTATTGAGCAAAGCGTTCCTGCTCCGGACTTCGGCATGACGTCCGGGAGTACCCGACTTGATGGGGAACAAATGTCCGGAGTTTCCCAGATGGTCGCGAATCTCCCGAGCCAGTGTCGGGTGGAGGGCTACGTCATGCTGATTGGCATAATCTCGTTCAACCTGAGCCATGTAAGTCTCTGGTTGGGTGACTTCAAAGATACCCAAATCGGCTGGGCCGGTAGATGAAGGGAAGGGGTTTCGATACATGACAACCCCAGGATAGGGGCTGCCGCCCAGATGTTCAGGGAAGTTGAAATGCTCCCAGGACGAAAAGCGACCATCCACCGTAGTGACCGCTGCGTGTGCGGTGTACTCATTCAGTTTGTTTTTTGAGTAAGTTTTGAACGTTGGATTAGCGACTTCGATCCCGGCGATTTCTCTGGGTGTCAGAGGGTTCGTTCGATTGGGAAATTGAGTTTGCCGCGCGGTCAGTTCCGCTGTTTTTGCTTCTGCAAATTGTCTTGGGGCATCGGTCATCGAAACGGTTTTCACCGAAAACTGGTTGTAGTAGCTCTGAACCACTGGCACATCTGCCAAATCAGCGCGCACCAGCCCTTGAGTATCGACAAATCTCACCGGGTTGTTCCCCACCATGCAATACAGATTCAACCCGTCAGCCGTCCCCATTGGGTCCGGGCTGACCCAACGCTGTAACCATGGCGCGTAATACCGTTGGCCGTAGTAATACAACCCACTGGCATCGCGCTCCTTGCCTGAGTAGCGAATGGTTTTGTACTTCGCTTCCAGTACTGTACGGGCAGCCCTCCAGGCCGTGCCGCCATAGGGGTAATAACCTTCCTCGCTGATCAGGCTGCCTTCAGCGTCCAGCTCCATTGTATTGGAGCCCAGGTGGTCATCGAAGCTGTAACGCAAAGCGTCATTCGTGATAGCCGAGGGAGCTCCCAGGCTCCAATGCAGACAACGCACACTGCAGCGCCCTGCTTGCACAGTGATGACATCGAGTGTCTGCGCAGTGCTTTCACGGATTTCCAGGCCCGGCAAATAGGTGACGTCATTGCTGCGGAGGAGCGCGTGTGCCTTTTGGGTTTGTCGTTTGCGAACGCGCTGACCGTTGCCGTCGTAGAGGTAGCTTTCCGTATCCGCTGCTTGCTCTGTGCGTTCGACCAGTGTCACGCGTTGTAATTGGTTGCGTGCGTTCCACTCCATAGGTTGCCCGGCGTGCAGCAGTTGTAGATTGCCGTTGGTGTCGAAGCTCTGTGCAAAGTCGGGTATCGGATCGCCCGTTGTCCATAACAGCCCGCGATTGCTGTCAGGGGCGATGCTCATCTCACGGGTGTAATTATTTCCCGCGCGCTGATGTTGCAGCTTGATCAGATTTGCGCGCTCATCATAGGTGTAACGCTGAGTGAAGTTGAGTAGCCGGCTCCGGTCACCCGGACTCGACAACCAATCGGGGAGCGGTGCGTGAATGCGGGCTCCCTGCTCTTCACGACCCGAAGCCTGGGTCAACTGATAGAGGCTGTCGTAGACATAAGTGCTGATCGGCTCTATGCGTTGGTTGGCGTAGTGCTGTTCGGATTTGGTGTGGTCCTTGACGTTCAACACATTGCCGACAGCGTCATAGGCGTAGTGCCGCTCTTGGAGAGCCCTTCCTTCTCGCGATGTTTTCAGTTGGTTCATGCGGCCATTTTCAGGCGTGTAAACCGCTGCACTGGTGATCTTTCCTCCCAGGGTCTGCGATTCGATCTGACCCTGGGCGTTGTACCTGACCTGATCGAGAATCAGCCTGTGTTCGGTGGCATCATCGAGTTGCAGGGTCACTTTTTTGAGCTGTCCGGCGACATCGAACCAGAAACGTTGCGTATGCCCTTTGGCATCTTCTTGTTCGAGGATCTCGCCAGTGGGTGCGTACTGCCAGTCGGTGGTGTACTCGGTATCGTTTTCTAGCAACCCATCACGTTTGCCGAGTTCTTCCGGCCAGTCCGGTGTTTGTTGATCTTTCAGAAAGTGTCGCGTTTCGCTGAGCAACTTTCCCGTCAGGTCATACTCGGATAAAAGCAGTTTGCCTGCCGGATCATCATGGCGAATCAACCGA
Source organism: Pseudomonas sp. Irchel s3h14 (assembly GCF_900187425.1). Taxonomy (GTDB): domain Bacteria; phylum Pseudomonadota; class Gammaproteobacteria; order Pseudomonadales; family Pseudomonadaceae; genus Aquipseudomonas. The sequence goes on along the minus strand of NZ_FYDJ01000008.1, from coordinate 244,920 downwards.
CCGCACTGGTTCGTTTTTGCATAGTCGGTTGAGTTGTCTGCATAAGTAAAACGTTCGATGGCCTGGCGGTTTTTTCCGTCGGGCTCTTCGTAAATCACCGTCGGGCGCAACTGATTGTCATGGTGCATTTGCCAATGGTTACCGCGAGAGTCCCATTTTTCCGCCGCCTGACCGGCTTCGCCGAAGAAGGTCAGGCGCCAGCCTGCATCTATGCTTTGGGTCAGTAACAAAGCCCCCGACAGACTGCTGAGCTGCTTTGAATCAGCGGTTATTACGCTGGCGCTGCTGCGTTGCTCAACGACCTGACCATTGATTTCATGTACGTAACGAGCAATACGGGCCTGAGGTTGTGCGATGGATTCATTGCACAGGTAGGTGACTTCGCGAACCTGAAAGCCACGGCCGTCGACGACGTTCAGTGTCGGGGTGTGATGATGAATGTTGGTACTCATACTTCGCCTCCATGCGTAGTTGAATCATCGGACGGCGTGTCGGGCCGGGTGTCGTTCTCGTCCTCGGTGATGGAATACCAGGGGTGGTAGGTGTACCGACGCTCGTCGCCGTTGGCATTGATGACGCGAATGAGTCGGCCCAGTGGGTCATGGAAATGCTGATCGCAAAGTCCTGACTGACGTAGCGACTCATCGTTGATATACCGATGCCGGTCACTGAAGTAGGGTCGATAGGTACGAATTACCAGGCCTTTATTGTCGTATTCGATACGCTCGCTGACACGCCAGCGAAGATTGACTTCGCGCTCTTGCGGTTTGTCATTCAACGGCGTCAGTGTGCCGCCTTCATTAACGATCCAGGCCATTCCCGGCTCGACTTTTTGTTTGCTTTGTAACTGCCGGCCAAAACCATCCCAGCAAACGACGGCGATGCGGGTTTGTCGTTAAGAGTCGCTGTGGAATCGGTCTGCCTGCATCGTGGCGCAGTGCACCGGTTCGCGCGCGACGCTTTCTATCAGCGTCTGGAGTGTTTGCTCGTAAGGTGTTTTGGTACTGAGGTCGGCCAGGCGAGTACGGGCGCTGGCGCGGACATGCCCGCTGGGCAACAGATCGCCTTGCGCAACGGCTTGCTTGCGCCACTCCTGCTCTTGCGTGGTGGTGGCCGCAATATGTCCCATCCAACTGAGCGGAGAGTAAAAGTAGGCGCTGGCGACATCCTGGAGTGCCCTGCCGGGATTTCCGATGGCGATGTCGGGCCGGTCATCGTAATAGCGGGTATAGGTGGCTATGGGTTTGAAGCCGATATCCTCACCAGAGCTGCTTTTGTGGTAGGTGGCGGCTTGAACTTGTCCGGCTACATCGTACAACGCTTCCTGGACATTACCGTTGGGGTCGGTGATCTGTTTTGGCTGGAGTGTTCGGTAGTCAATATTTGACGCTGTGGTGGTGCAGTTGTCCGGTAGTTTGACAGTGGTGGTCAGGCAGTAATAAGCGTCGTAGGTGATTGCCGTTGAGCCATGCTGTTGGCTTTCCTTGAATGTCAGCGCCCTGAAAAAACCGTCCAGTTTTGCGTAAGTGGTGAAACCGCGTCGTACTGACCAGAGTTTGCCCTGTTTATCCCACTCCTTGTCGGCCGCTAAAGCGATGGGCATTTTTTTGTAGCCACTGCCCTGGAGTTTCTTCGTCATATCAAAAGACGCGTTGCCCGGTTTAAGTTTGAGCACGTCGTAGGCCTTCAACGCCAGCTCATTGAGTTCGGCTGCTTCCAGGTGATCAAACAAGGCTTCGACGCTGGCCTGACCATCAGCGAAGGTGTCGCTTGCGTCTGGTTTTCTGTAACGCTGTAAAGACAGGCCGGTCATGACCCGCCTGGTTTTCCAGGCGGCTGAATTGCTCAGTTCAAGCATGTTTTCATGGTTGATGGTTTTGGGTTCCAGGCCTCCGGCCGAGGGTGCCTTAGGCAACTTCAACGCGTTGGTGCGTTGCAGGTAACGCAGGCCCAGGCGCCTGCCCTGGGTGTTAACGTTGATGAATTGAGCTTTTATTTCGTTCAGGTAGTAGTACTGCTGGTCCTCGTCATGGGCATCGCTCCACCATTTGTTTTGCCAGGTATCCGTGAAAGGGGGGGAATCGGTAGCTGTTTTACGCCGTGCGTAACTGGTCTCCAGGCTGTGGGTGAGGTGACCATATGAGTCCCATTCCAGATTGATCGTGTGGGTGCAGCGAGGATCATCAGGAATGCGCTCGTACTGATAGTTAATGGATTCCACGACCGCGGGATGCACGATTGAATAGGGGCTGTGTTTACCCAGGCCCCTGAGCTCGCGTATCAGGTACCGATGTTGTTGCACCGAATAAGGGTGCTTTGCTTTCGGGTCCTGGTCCTGACCGTACGTTTCTACCCGCAAAGTGTGGCCGCTCAACGCTCGAGCGAACTCGCGCATTCGGGCCTGCCTGTGACGGACGGCGTCAACGACCGACGTGTGTTCAGCTGGCCCCCAGCTTTCTCCCATCTCGAGAACTGTTGCCTTCAGGGCTGCGGCTGTCGTATCGCTACGGTTGTAACCAAGGTTGGACGGGTCTACCTCTTCACCGGTGTGGAACCAGGTCTTGGTCAGTGTCGCTGAGGTGTGAGGGCTGTTCGCTGTGCTGCCACGGCTGGTCGGGCTATCAGTTTGCTGGAGCAGGCCGAAACCCCGGAACTCTCGTTCGGTGCTGTCGTAGAAGCCACGTCGATATTTGAACCGCTGGGTCAGCCGATTGCCGGTGATTTCGTCGTACTGGGTCTGTTGCTTGACCAGGAACAGAGGAAATGGCAAACGTGAGATCGCTGGTTTGTTGTTCTTGAGTGACTGCTTTTTTTCGTCCAGCCACTCTTGTGCAGAACTGCGATAGCTGACGCTGCCACTAGCGCCCATGTTGTTGTTGGTCGACTTGAGCAAGTAGGGTTTGGTGTCAATGAAGTCGTAGCGCCAATGCCGGCTTTCCTCTCCAGGTACGCTGAAAACCAGACTGGAGCAGCCAACCCCCTGCAGGTCTGCGGCGCTGACCTTGCAAAACCGGTCATGGCGCAGGCCTTCGGGCCAGGGTAAGTCGACCGCAGGCCCCAGTTTGTTGCCGCCGTGGTTCATGAAAATGCGCGCGCAATCAGGTTGCAGATAAATAAGGTCAGCGGCCCCCGAGCCGTCCAGGTCGGCCAGCAGGACGCGTGATGCATCGAATTGCTCGTATGAGAAATCCAGGGTGGCGATCACCCGCCCCTTCCCGAAACGTCCACGGCCCAGGTTGGGCCAGCATTTCACTTCGTTGTGACGAATACGGATCAGGTGCTGTTGGCCACTGCCCAGAAAATCGCTGAAGGCCACCAGTTCACCGGGTGAGTTGCCGGGCTGCGGTAGATCATCTTCATCGGCGTGACGTGACACTTCGGTTGAAGGGGCGAAGCCGGTTTTTTTCTGGTTGGCGTACAGGCGCACACTGCGCGGTCCGATCATGATCAGATCGCTGCGCCCGGTCCCCATCAGACTGGCCAATTGTCCTTGAGGATGGAAAAACTCGGTCGGAACAGCGGTGAATGAGGTGAAATTCGACCAATCTCCATCCGGGCTCAGCGTGAAGAAACCGCTGAACTCGGGGTGTGCCACGATCCAGTCCGGACGGCCGTCACCGCTGAGGTCACCGAGAAATTGTCGAGGAGATTTTTGGCTGTCAGCCAGCGGGATTCGTGGCAGCTCGCGCCATGGTGCGTACATGACGTGATCTCCTGCGTTGTCGTCCCGCAAAGGCTGGCTGTAGCGCCAGCTTTTGTCTGTTCGATGAAGAATGCCCGGCAGTCCTTCTCCCAGCAGATCGACGAACTGAAACCGCTCCTGGTGATTGAGCCTGGCCAGCGCCTCGAAGGGTTTGAAGTGGCGAGCCTCAGGCTTGAGCGTGAAACCGGTGTAGGTGAATTCAAGTGGAGGTTGGTATTTATCAGTATTTGCGCCAAAGGCTTGGGTCAACGCTGCGCTCAGGCAGCTATAGGATAGAGCGCCGGTCTGATACTGGAGCAGGAGGCGGTGCACCAGTATTGGTTCGCGGCCCATCGATGTTTCATCCGGGAAGTAATGAAACATCAGAACCTGTTGGCACAAGCGTTGAGTGCCCAATTCAAAACCGTAGGCGAACTCCGAGAACGGATCACTGCGTACAGAGCACGGCAGCGTCCCTTCGTAACCAGGCGTGTCTTCCAGGCTAACGCTGCGTTCGCCATAGTCGAAACACAGCTCGAAATGCCATTTCTTATCGTTGAGGCCATCGACTTTGCACAGGTACAACTGTGAGTCAGCGTGGAAGTTGCCATAGCGCACGCGACTCAGGTAGCGCTGGGCGCGGTAATCGGCGGAGCCCTGAGTAGCGGCCTCATCAGCGGTGTATTCATAAAGAATGTGCTCGCCATGAGCATTCATGCTCTCTTCGAGCAACCACTCGCCTACCCGTACTGATGCGTCGGGATCTGCGCGATGTGCCGACGGTGTTTTTCCGTACAAGTGTTGGCTGCCGTCGGCGCTGTGTATCAGCCAGAAGCCCGGTTTGTTCGTGGCGCTGGACCAGTGCTCGATCAAATCGAAGGCGGCTTCGACCCGAGGTCGATAACGCACGACAGCATGTTGCACCCGCTGTTTGCCGTCGCTGCACATCTTGTGGCTGGATTTGATTGCGCCTGTTGTTTTGTCCCGTTCAGGCATCCAGATCTCACCACTGGGGCCGACGAACAAATCATCGTGGGTGTAGGCCGGGACGCCCAGACGGGTGTGTCGTGTAACGGTAGGCAGGGACAATTTCCAGCCGAGGCCGAAGACACCGTTGCCTTGAGCACTGCTGTAGCTCAGGGCCAGGGCTGGGGCATATCCGCGACCCGGTGAAACAGGCAGGGGAATCTCACAGGAAGCCGCGCCGCTGGACCCTATCGGGCCTAAGCCATTACCAATGCTTTGAATCGCCCCGCCGCCCTTGGGCAAGGCCGGAAGATCGACAGGTATGGAGGTTTGTTCGCTCATCGGGCACCCCCATCAGCCTTTGCGGTGTACTGCACCTGCACGATGATATCGGTGAGCGATTCGAGCATGGCTTTCTGAGCGGTGTGATTAGGGAACGACAGCTTCCATTTTGAAATTGCGCCGGTGTACTCGAAGGGCAGATAGCGTTCATCCTGAAAGTTCAACGTGAACAGACCGTTGTCGTCGATACCGGTCGAAAGGGCTATTTGCTGACTGGCTCGCCGGCTACTCATCTTGCTGCCGTCGGGCATGACAACATCGCTGCTGGTCTGGGTCAGGGTGGCGCGGATATCCTCATAAGGGCCCAGGATCGCCGGCAGGGAGATGCTGATGCTCTTGATCCGGCGCAGGCAGTGCCCTGGGTAGTCATTGTCAAACAGGGGCTGGGTCAGTTCGAATTCACATGAGCCATTATTTACAAGACCTGACTTGAGGCCTGTGACCAGAGGTTTCCCACCCTCCGCAGGCGTATCGTTCCAGGGCTTATTGATGGATGCAGGGGCCTTGTCCTTGTCTTTGAGCAGGCGTAACGACACGGTCTTGCGAATTTCCAGCTCGCGCTCATGACTCAAAAGATAGGCGCTTTTCATCTTCAGCAAGCCCAGCTTCATCGACTCCCCAGGGCCGAGTCCGCGATAGGTACTGTTCCAGCCCTGGGGTTGGAAGAACGGCTGTGTCGAATACTCGGCCATCTCGTAGCGCCAACACGACTCGGTGAGTTGGCACAGCGACAAGGCTTCGTCATACGCCTGGTAATAGAAGATGGACAGCTGGCCAGTGAACCACTGGTAAAGCTGCGAGCTGGTAAAGCGCTTGCTGAGGAAGTCGTAAGTGGTTCTGGCTTGGGTGAGTGCCGTTTGAGTCTGTCGCAACAGCAGCAGGGAGGCTGTCTCCCGTTCGGCCTCAAGTGCCAGTTGTGCATCGAGTTGTGCGATTTCGAGCCTTGCCTGATCGCGAGCGAGCGTCCACTCCTGATGGCGGCGACGGTATTGCGCTGCACGTTCGAGGGCTTCGCCAGCGCCATGAGCAGCCGCTGCCACGCCTTGAGCTCCGGCCATGACCGCAAAGGGCACCCCCTCGACGCGATGACCGCCGTCTGCCAAGCCAAAAATGTTGGGGATGACTTTCAGGCCTTGGCCGACCACCTGGGCCGCGTAGGCAGAGGCTTCAGCAATACGTCCTGTGAGGTGCAATGTGGCGGCGGCGACTTCTCCAGGGTTGACCACCTCATTGACCAGTTGACTGTAATAATCCATACGCCCTTCGACAATGGCTTTACTGGCAAGCAAGGCCTCCTTGTTCTTTTGGTCGATCTTCAACGCCTGGGTTTGTAGGTCTACGGTAATGTTTGCCAGATTCCAGAGGTGTTGCTGCTGAATTTCCTGATAGATGGCTTGCTCGGTACGCTCGATGAATGACAACAGCGTTGTACCGAACTGAATCACGGTATCTACCGCGCTTATGGCATGGGCATGCAGGGTGCTGAAGCGGTAGGGCGGGATATCCAGACTCGGGCGTCGGTCAATGCCGGGTTCTGCCGCACGCTGAGGATTGGAGCGCAATAAGTCGGCTGGTGCAGCGGGCGCCGTGAAGAGGGAGAGACTCAGTGGCTTGCCGACAATGTCGAGATTATGTCTAAGGTTGTGCAAGCGACTTTCCAGTTTTTCCCAGCGCGAGATCAGCACCGGGTTGAACGGTAGGCGCAAGTGTGGCGTGTCAATCGCGTGTACCGAGGGAGGCGGTGCATACGGACGCACGCACACCTCGGGCGCAACGTTGGGGGACGTTGCTGCCGGTTGGTTTTTTTTCTTTATGCCAAGCTCATTCTCAAAAGCGCGCAGTGCGCTGTTGGTCTCGTCACTGAATGTTTGCAGTGTGACGGTAGACCAGAGGTCGGTTTGTCTGAGATCCGGGCGAGGACCCAGCAGGTCCAGTGCGCGGATGTACCAGAGCTTGGCTTCCGCCAGCCCATCGGGGGTCAACGTGCGGTATGCCGTGTCACCGCGATTGGCCAGGATATCGATGTAGAGCATGTACAAGGCTTTGCGAAAGTGCACGGGATAACTAAGGGCAATCTGATGCGGGTCTTGTGGGCCCTGGATGGCGTAGCTGGGTTGGCCGGGGGCTGGAGTGGCGCTGATTAATGGCACAGCATTCCAATAGTCGGGGTTGCCATCATTGACCTTTTTGCGGCCAGGGTTGAACACGAATTGCAACCAGCGCTCGGCCTCACCGTATTGGCGCTCCAGGTTAAAGCGGTGTGCCATCAGCCATGGAAGATAAAGGAATAACTCTACAAAGTAGCGACCATAGGCGCCGTAGAAGTCCATGTTCTCAGGCACACCGTTTTCTTTAAAAGCAGGCTCCGGCAGGTGCTGAGTCTCCCAGCTCAGCAGTTTGTCCATGCCCGTTTCGGCGCGCTCGATCAGATGCCTGGCGAAGGTGATGTTCATTCGGATGGGAGTGCGATCTTTGCGACCTTCGGTTACCGAGTCGTCACTTTTTTCTATTGCAGAGTCTTTAAAATCAATAAATTCTGTCGTGCCTGAATTATCGGCCAGGCGGAAGCCAAATCGAGGGGCTTTAAGTTTGTTGTTGTTCGCGTCTACTCGGCTGAACTGGAGCGTTCTTTTATTTTCATTATTCCACGCCTTGGCAGTCGTGGCTGGAATGCCCGAATGAAGAAGTTTATGTGTTATTGCTATGGCAAGTTCTTCAGTGTTGGATCGTGTAGGACTCGTTGTGATATTCGAGTCTTTATCGATATCCGCCGACAGATGGAACTGCGGCGCAAAGTCTGACGTGGGGAACTGGTCGTTCACATAAAGGCCAATGTGCAATGAATGCGTTGAGTGACGCTCGTCATTGAGGGCGATGGTGTGTGTGTCCAGCTTGAGATCAGCCAGGTTCTTACCGTGAAACAATGCACGTGAAGCGTAACCCTGTAGACAGGTCTGCGGGGTGCTCCAGCTCTCATCATATTTTTTGTAGCACAGGTTCAAACGAAACAGCGGATTGGTTTCAGGTCTTTCTGCCGTTTTGGTTGTGCTGTCTTCTGCTGTCTTGGTTACCGGCCTATCCTCCTGACAGATGCACTCGGCCCAGATCACGTACAGACGATTGTTGAACATGACCGGGCGAATGGTATGTTCGATGGCGCTTTCGGAAATCGGCAGGTTGGCGCGTTTCCAGTCCGACCAAGCCTCTGGCTCGGGGGCATCGTACTTGGCGGACGCTACAGAGTTTCCCATATGGGGGCGCTTGGCCATGTCCAGCGAGCGCCAATAGTAGGTATTCGCGGCGCGGGATTTGGCAATGAAGTAATAGGTGCTGTTGGCGAAATCGTTTCCGTCGATGTAACCATTGAGTATTGTCAGGTTGGCAACTTCTTCGAGTCTTGTCAGGTAGGCCAGGACGGCCGTCTGAACGGACTCGGAGGTGAGTTGGTTCTGGTTGATGTCGTTTTCCAGTTGCTGAAAACTGTCGGTCCTGGTCCTGCGAAGTGTTGGGTCCAGATAGACCGCAGGGAAATAATGCAACTGCTGGTTGGCTACCCAGGTCGGATAGTGATGCATCACGGTACGCCAGGTCTCGATCTGGTCGGCCGGGATGTTCGCGGTGTGATACCCGGGCTCCATGTTGGCCAGAATGCTGTTGATGTATTGCTGCAGGCTGGCAATGGCGCAAGCCACCGGGCTGCTGGGTACGTCCTGGCTGACCAGCACATCGAGAAGCCAGTAGTGATAGAGGTCGTTAGGCGTCTTGAGATGTTCGGCGATCTTCAGCGACTTCAACATCTCGTCTTCAGGTACGATCGCTGACAGATAGAGTGCGAGCTGAGCATCACGCAAACTTTCATTAAGTTGCTTTTCAATGGTGATCGACATGTTCATTCCTTGAGCATGTAACAGGATCAATGACTGGCGGCCATGACGGCTTCACCGACTTTCTTCCAGGCGTCTGACGCGCTTGCGTTGTTCAGGGCGGTTGCGCCGAGGAGTGAGGTGGCGCTCAGCCCCGTGGTCTTGCAGGTTGCATGGCAACGCATTACCCAATCCACATCCTTCATTGTTTGGGCTTTGCGGGACGCCAGCGTTGCGGTCACCACACTGACTTCAGTCGGCGTCCAGCCCAGCAATTTGGCCAGGAAACTGTTCGTTGTCGTGGTATCGGCAGTCGAATTGGCAAGCCCCAGATAGCTCAGAAGGCTTTCCTCCGGGTGCTGATGGGTGGTCATGCAATGGTTGAAACGATCCAGCAGGTACAAGCTGCTGAGTGTCAGTTTCAGCTGCGTGTTTGGTGTTTCCAGCCGCTCGGGATGGCTCAGGAACAAGCGCAGGGCGCTGTTGCTCAGATGCAGCTGAACGGCCGCTTCGGCGTGGCGCAGAACCGGGTGCAGCACCTGGGGAAGCCTGGTTGAGTGTGCATCACTCAGCGCAGCAGTCAGGACCTCGTGGGCCGAGGAGTTTGCCCATAACAGCACCCCCTTTGCGCAGTTCATGGGGAGCTGAGAGGTTTCCTGCAAGAACTTCTCTATCAGGTGCTGTTGTCGATCGTGGGCAAGCAGCAGCAAGTCTTTGAGTTTTTTCTTGCAGTCGTCTTTGAGCACGTTGCTCAGCGGTAGTGGGTCGATAACGGCCTCCAGTGCGGTGGCCAGTTTCTGCGGCACATCGTCTTCGATTGCAGGCGCGAAGTTTTTCACCAGGCCTTTGTCATCAAGCAATGTTTTAGCCAGTAGGTCACGCCACCCGACGTCTTTTGGAAGCGACAGCTCTGCTATTTCTCGTGTGGTTACCACACACTGGAGGGTATCGCCGTTCAGCTTGGTGAGATGTTGCCGCAAATCTCGAAACGAATGATCATCGCTGCCCATGGGCTCCAGGAGGCGTCGCAGCTTGGGAATGTCGTAGGCGGACTCACTGAGCCAGTTTGTTATCCAGTCCATTTGCATCAGCACTTCAAGCAAGTTGAGTACATCAAGCCCCTGGGGCTCATTCTGCGTCAGCGTGACATCGGTGTAGTTGCTAGTGTTATCGAGGTCGTTGCTAGTTTGACTGCGTGGGCTCTGTATCACGGTCGCTAACTGGGTTGCACGGCGTATTAATACATTGAGATCGCCGTTGGGCAACTCTATTGGGCACCCCTCAAGAGAGATCACCGTATCACCGCCAACGGTCGGGATCTGGTTGATACTGATGCTGGGTTCATCATCGGGGTCATCATTACTGCTTGAGTCGCCGGGGAAACGGATGTGAATTTTTCCTATGAAATTTCTATCGGCGAACAATGAAGTATTGGTTGTAAGTGTTGATCCTGACAGAAGCAGGGGAGGGTTCTCTGGATCGACTTGCTTGGGTGCGCGAAAACGTGCGACTAGATTGAAATACTGACTGGGATTTTTGATGTTTATCTGGATTGTTCGACTGTCTAGGGCGTATCCGTTTGCCAAGCATTTAGAGATGCTTTCACCCCCCAGCAAGTTTGCGAGCATCGCACTGTCGGCAATCGAAATGCCGAGCATTCGGGCAATCCGCGCCTGCCGATAGATCGAGGACAGGGTGCGTAGATCACACTTCAGCGGGCCAAGGTATTGCTTCGTGTTCCTGACGATCAGTAATAACGAGTCTTCGGTCAGAGGCAGGCCAAGGCAGGCACTCAGGTGTTGCAGGATGGTATGCGAGGCCGGGTCGGAGCTGTCAGCGCTGAAGGTTCGACCATCGAGTACCAGTGGCGTATCGAACAGTCGGGCCGGATTGAATACCCGGTCGAATAAGGCGGGGGCATCACCGGTGGCAGAGGGGGATACTCGATAAAGCAAGGCAGCAAACTCTTCGGCGTTGATCGAGTACCGACGGTTGAAGTAGCGATAAACACCCAAAGTACGCACTGTGTAAGTGTCGAGTTGCATGAGCGTGTTACGCGGCACTTGTGATTCAAACGCGCCGATGATCAGGGTATCCAGCTCGGCGAAAGGGATATCGAGCCAGCGTTGCAAGCGGATCATCCGTTGCAAACGTACAAGTCGCGGGTCTGTCGCCTCGGCTATCTGTTTAACCCCCTCAATTTTGATGATTGTCATGTTGTTGGCCGTGGTGGTGCCGACCGGGAAAGGACCGTTTATGTAACGAGCGCCATACGGGCCGGGAAGTGAAACGGCCGTTGGGTCGTTGCTGGATTGGCGTGGGGCATGTTTACCTTGCGAGAGCAGCGCTTCGATTTGCCCTGCATTCAGTTCGGTGCGCTCCATAAAGCTGTTCATGTTGCTCAGGCGGGTGGCAGGTGCATTGGTGCCATAGAGGCTTTGCCAATACCGCTCATCCTCTCTTGGGACTTCTGTCAGTAATGCCTGCTGCTGTGGACTCAGCCCGGACAACAGTTGTTGGGCTTCGAAAGGGGTGGATGTCAGTACCTGGCCATACTGAATGTTGACTGTCTGTGTGATGGGAAGGTGGGTGCTGATGAGGTAGTTCAATTCTCCCAGCGAAGATGTTTTTCCACTGAGGCCCAGCAGGCACTGATGATGAAAAATGTTGTAGGGAAGAGCGAAGGGATAACGTCGTTGCGCCAACACGTCATACGTTGATTTGTTTTTGTCGGCGGTGCTCTTCAGTGTCTCCTGAATATTCGTGTTCAGGATGTCATTGACGATCTTGAGCATGGGCTGTGCAGTGAAGGTGTTTTGCTGGTCGATCGACAGAGCTGCGAGATCCGGGCGTCGTTTTTCCAGCAGGATTCGGTTGACGGTCTCAGTTGCTGATTGCGAGGCACTGGTTTCCAGTTGCTTGGCAAACAGGTACAGCGCTCTGAGGTAAGCGACTGGCGAGTCGATTGCCGCGATCGAATCTACTTTGCAGGACTCGTCCCAGTTTTCCTGAAACAGATTGGTATAGGTGGGGCCTTGTTTTTCGACGGCACGAATACCTGGGGGGTGCCAATGGTGTTGCGTTTGTCCGGATGAGAGTTGTTGTTCCCGATACAAATGGCTGACCTGGGCGGCAAGACACTTGGCGTTGTCGTAGAGCTTCCCGATGTCGATGCTGGAGGCGTGCCCTTTGAGCATACTGTCACCGTCGATCGCAGCCCCGACTTTATCTTTGAAGCTGGCTTCGGTCAGCCGGGTGATATCGAACACTGAAGTGAGCTTCAGTGTGTCTTTGAAGAGTTTTTGCAGCTCCGGGTGTTTCTCGGGACTGTTGGCCTTGATAAGTGCCTGGAGTATTGGATAGCCGTCCATGCCGATAAATCTCCTATGAGGTGGAGTTATCGACATTACTGCACGGGAGGATTGAGAACCGTCAGCCGTTCATTGCATGGAGAACTGGAAAAGTCGCCGTTTGGACGGGAGAGATTCCTATCGACCTGTAGGAGTTCGACACTGCTTGCTCCCCGGTCGGCACGAGCGCTGGCGGGGGGAGCAAGCTGAGACTTAAACCCGGAAGTGACTCACCATCATCTGCAACTGATTGCCCAACCGCGCCAGTTCAACACTGGAGGCTGCGGTTTCGTCGCTGGCGGCGGCGGTCTGTTCGGACACGTCGCGCACGTTGATGATGCTGCGGCTGATCTCTTCAGCCACGGCGCTTTGCTGCTCGGCGGCGGCGGCGATCTGCTGGTTCATCGACTGGATGTTGGACACTGTGCGGGTGATGTTTTCCAGCGACACGCCAGCCTTGCGAGTCAGTGCGACGCTGCTGTCGGTCAGGGCGCGGCTGTTGTTCATCACCGCCGACACTTGTTGAGTGCCGTTCTGCAGACCGGCCACCAGGCCTTCGATTTCTTCGGTGGATTTCTGCGTGCGCTGAGCCAGGCCACGGACTTCGTCGGCAACCACGGCAAAACCACGACCGGCTTCACCGGCACGAGCCGCTTCGATGGCGGCGTTGAGCGCCAGCAGGTTGGTCTGTTCGGCCACGGCCTTGATCACGTCCATGACGCTGCCGATCTTGTCGCTTTCCTGTTGCAGCACGCTCATGGCTTCGGTGGAGCGCGCCACTTCGGTGGCCAGACGTTCGATCTGGGCGATGGCTTCGTTCACAACCTTATCGCCTTCACGGGCTTCGCCGTCAGCAGCGGCCGCTGCCTGGGAGGCTTCTTCGGCGTTGCGCGCGACTTCCTGCACGGTGGCAGTCATCTCGTGCATGGCGGTGGCCACCTGATCGGTTTCGATCTTCTGGCTGTTGACCCCGGCGCTGGTTTGCTCGGTCACGGCGGATAGCTCTTCGGCAGCACTGGCGATCTGGGTGACGCCGTCGCGGATGCCGCTGATCAAATCGCGCAGGGTCACGCCCATGCGAGCGATGCCTTGTTGCAACACGCCGAGTTCGTCGCGGCGAGTCACTTTGACGTCCTGGGACAGGTCGCCGCTGGCGATGCGCTCCACCACGGCCAAGGTGTCGCGCAGCGGGCCGGTAATCTGACGGGTGATGATCACGGCAGCAATGATGCCCACCAGCAACGCCAGCAAGGTGCTGATCAGCTGCAGCGTGCGAGCCTGGGCGCTTTCGACGTCACGGCGGTCGAGCTGGAATTGATAGAGTTTGTCGCTCAAGTCGACGATGGCGGCTCCTTGGTCGGTCATGTCCTTGCGCACTCGCACGGCGTCGGCGGTGGCGGTTTTAAACGCCAGCATGGCGCTGCGGTAATTGGTCAGTGCGGTGTCCAGCTGACGCAGGGCGTCTTGCTGGGTGTCGGCGAAATGCACGTTCAGTGGCTTCAGGCTGGCGATGGCCGCGTCCAGTTGGCCGACGGCTTTTTGCTCGGTCTCGGCGTTGGTGGTCGCGGTGTAGCCGCGCACTTCGTAGCGGGCCAGCAAGAACGCTTCCTTGGCCGCCGTGATGGCCTGGAATTGTTCGAAGCGTTGGTCGCTCAGGGGCATTTGCTGAACCTGCGTGCTGATTGTATTGATCAGCGTGTTGGCGGATTCGGCATTCGCGGCCATCGCGTCGCGGGCACTGTTACCGGTGCGGTAAGCGCTACGCATTTCTTTGAGCGATGCCTGATAAGCGGCGATGACCCCGGCCTGCTCTTTAAGTATTTTCAGGTTGGCGACATTTTTGAAACTGCCCAGCAGAGCGGTTTGTTGCGCCGCAAAACTGTCGAGCGTGGTCTGGACGTTCTGTGCGGCGGTTTCGTCGCCGTTGGTCAGCATGTATTGCAGGCGAACCACACGCAGCTTGGTCAGGCCGGCATTGAGCTGGGTGATGTCGCTCATCCAGTTGCTGCGGTCAATCAATCCGCCCAGGCTCGTCCAGCCGGTCAGGGCGAGGACGCAGGTCAGGGCCAGGACCAGGCCGAACCCCAAGCCCAGCTTCATGTTCACGCTGATATTGCCGAACCAGCTATTCATCAAAAGTCCTCCAGGAACGTTGTGCTTCTAGATCGTCGGTTGGCTGGAAGATTGTTGTTTTTGGTAGCCAGTAAGGTGTGTAGCAGGACTGTATCGGCAGCAATTGCGAGAGCTGAATGGTTTTTGTAGGACAGATGTGTAACAAGACCTTCGTGCGGTCTTAAGCTTTTTTTCACATGAGTTTCACCGGCTGCCGACGCCAGTCTCTCTAACCTCGCGGCATCGAATGACAGTGATGCGTGCCGGCGAGGCGGTTTGATGTGGAATTGAGACTGAGTCTGTTCGGGATAAAACGCTCGATTGATCTGAGCCGTTTTGCCCGCTATCGCAATGCGGCTGTCGTGCTCGCCTCGGCGCTGTTGGTGATTCCGCTGACGGTCTGGCTGTTGCAGCCGGCCGCTGTACCGGATCTGGCCCATGGCAATGTGGCCGGCGCCCGGGCGTTGGCGGCCGATTGGGCCAAAGGCAACGTGATCGTGCTGGTGCGTCACGTCGAACGCTGCGATCACTCCAACGCCGCCTGCCTGAACGGTAATGATGGCATTACCGATCGCTCTCGCAGCGTCGCGGTGGGTGTCGGTGCGCAGTTCGAACAACTGGGGCTGAACAAGGCCGACATCTACAACAGCCCCGTCATCCGTACAGCGCAGACCGCTGGCTACATGTTCAACAAGGTCGGAGTCGGTGAAGACTGGTTGATCAATTGCAAGGGCACCATGCTGCGCGACGCACTCACGCACAAGGTGGCCGGGCGAAACCTGATTCTGGTGACCCACAGCGAATGCATGTCGCAACTGGAGAAAGACCTCAAGTTGCCGGCTTCTACCCTCGGTTATGGCGCGTCTTTGTTTATCTCGACCGAAACGCCTCAGGCGCCGCGCATGCTCGGTTTCATCGAAGCCTCGGACTGGCGCACGGTGACCACCGAATGAATTCACTTTCTGGATCAGGACACACGATGTCGACTTCTTCCCGTTACCGCTTTTATTGGGTGAACTTTGGTATTCCGCTGGCCTGTGCGGTCGTGGTTTTCCTGCTGTTCGACCTGACCAAAATCGACATCGCGTTCAATGATCTTTTTTATGACCCGGTCACGCAGACGTTTCCGCTGGATCATGTCCACCTGTTCGAAAAGATCACCCATAAATGGGCACGGATCATCCCGAACTGGACCGGAGAGTTAGCGATTGTCGGCGCCTTGCTGTCGTTTCTCTGGCCGCGCCTGAAGGCCGCAAAGCATTCGAAAATCATCGCGTTCCTGGAAAAGATCAACGCCGCGCCAGTGCTTAGGTTTGCCAGCAAGCACCGTCGGGACTTCCTCTACGTGGTGTTCGCGTTCTCCATCAGCACCGGCGTGATCCACTACCTCAAGGGCCACACCAGCGTGTATTGCCCGATCGAAACGACCCAGTACGCGGGGAAAGTCGAGCATAAGGAGTGGTATCAGAATTTCGACCTGCTGAAAGTCGCGGGTGACGGTCGCTGCTGGCCGGGCGGACATGCTTCGGGCGGCTTCACCATGCTGGCGTTGTACTTCGTGGCGCGTCGTTACCGCTGGCGCTATTCCAAAGCGGTGATGTATGGCTCGCTGCTGCTCGGTTTCGTCTACGGCACGACGCGGGTTCTGCAAGGCTGGCACTACATGTCCCACACCTTCTGGGCCGGGATCTTCGTATGGCTGGCGTGTTTGCTGACAGCGTTGGCGTTCTATGGGCGAGCGCGGCTGGAGCAACCGGTGCTCCAACAGGCTGCGCGCCCCATCGCCGAGCCGCTGATTGATGTACAAAATAGTAAGCCTGACGGCCGACCCGCATAACCTTCAGTACCTTCAAGGGCGGGCCCGAGCAGACGAAGTATTACGCGAGGCGCCTGGACCAGCGCTGTTCCGGTGCTTCAAAGCGATCATTGATCAGCGCCGTCAACACATGATCCTGCCAACGCCCGGCGATACTCAGGTAGGCCTTGGCATAGCCCTCACGTTCAAATCCCAGGCGCTCCAGCAGCCGCGCACTGCGTTCATTGCCAGGGATGTAATTGGCCATGATCCGGTGCAGCTTCTGCTCATCGAACATGTAGCCGATTCCCGCTTCCAGGGCTTCCTGCATCAAGCCCTGGCCCTGATGAGATTCGTCGATGTGGTAACCGAGATAGCAGGCCTGAAACGCCCCGCGAGTGATGCCGCTGAAGTTGCAGGCGCCGATCATCTGACCGTTGTCCGGATCCAGGAGCGCGAAATGCACCGCCAGACCGGCCTGGAAAGCGCTGGCTTGCACCTCAAGGCGCGGGCGGATGCGTTCAGGGCTGTGGTAATCGACGGGGCGAATCGGCGACCACCGGGCGAGATGCCTCAGGTTGCGCCGGTAGAAGTCGCTTTCCAGCGCCGCCTGTTCAGGGTCGAGCACCGCCAGCGTCAAGCGCTTGCAGGGTAGGGATAGCAGCGGCATAGGGCGCTCCGGTTCACGGGGATCGTCGCGCAAGCATTGCGTGGTCAGCGGGGAAACACAACAAAACAGCAGGCAAAAAAAAGCCCGCGGGAGGGCGGGCAAACTGTAGTTTCTTGAAGAGCGAGCGCAATGTACCCGTTGGTGAAAGGTCGCAGGGTGAAGAAAAATTCATGTCGATGAGCGCCCGCCGCTTCACGCCCTGAGACTCGCTTACGGCAAATGATCCGCCGCAAAGTCCGCTTCCGAGCGCGCCCGCAAACGGCCCTTGCGGCAGGCCTGCTGGAATTGTTCGAAGTCGCGCTCATTCTGCCCGGTGTAGCTTTGCGCATACTTGAACAGCGCGTCGGCCAGCGCATCGCTCTTGCCGATGTAGCCGCTGATGTGTGCGGCGTTCCCGGATGATTTGGCATGGGCGCGGGCTAACGCGCGGCCACAAACGCGTCCGTAGGCGGCGAAGGTGTCCGCATCGAACGTCTCGAGTTCAGCCGAGACTTTCATGTCGCGCAACTGGCGCACATAGAAGTGTCGCCCGCTGGGGCCGGTGGTCCAGCCGAGGAACAGGTCACTGGCCGATTGCATCAACCGTTGGCCATCGACCACGCGCTGACCGTTATGCCGCACCCGCGATTTAGTCTTCACATAATCGGCAAGCACCGAACGACGTGCCTCCTTGAACTGCAGGAACAGCGGGAACTCCTGATCATCGGTCAGCAGGGCCACCAGGCAACGAGTCCCGACGCTGCCCACACCGACCACTTTGAACGCCATGTCGTGGGCATGAAAACGCGACAACAGCTCGCGACGGTCGGCTTGCAGCGTGCCGGGATAGTCGCGCATGAATGCGTCGTAAAGCGCACGCCAGTTCGACAGGCGCAGCCAGTCGTCGTCGGCATCCAGCAGCGTGGTGTTTTCGTGTAAATGGAAAATTTCCGGCAGGTCATCGCGAATGATCAGTCGGCCATGTGCGTCACGGTCACTGATTTTCGGCAGCAGTTCAGCGTGGGTGCGACGCTCGGCTTTTTCGATGGCGCGCTCTACATGTTCCAGGGTCGCTTTACTCGCCTGCTGCCGCAGATCGCGGTAACTGATGGACTCGTACCAGGTTTCCATGGCGCTTTGTTCGGCGCATTCGAGCATGGTCTGCTGGTAGGCGCCGACCACCTGGCGGCAGACCGTTTCTTCGACCGTGTCGCCATGGCGCAGGTCGCGCGCTGCCACCACGAAACTTGCCACCAGCCGTTTCAAATCCCATTCCCAGGGGCCGGGATGGGCTTCGTCGAAGTCGTTGACGCTGAACAGCAGATTGCGTTCCGGCGTTGCAAAACCGCCGAAGTTCATCAGGTGACTGTCGCCGCAGATGGGCGATATCAGGCCCATGTTGGCGGTTGCGGCCAAGTCGTGGGCTTGCAGCAGCGCGTTGCCGCGATAGAAGGTGAACGGCGAGACCAGCATGCGGCCGTAGCGCAACTCGACCAGTGACTTGATGCGGCCTTCACTGGACATTTTGATCAGCGGCAGAGGGTCGCGATTTATTTTTCCCGTGGCCGCCTGCGAACTGCGGGAGCAGTTCTTGCGAGCATCCTTGCCTTGCTTCAAGCGGTCTTTGAGGGGGGGCATGTGGGCTCGTTTGGTGATTGTTTCAGACGTGTGAGAGAGGAGTGTAGAAGGGCTTCGGGTCCTCATCCGAAGTGTTTGGATTTTGACCGTGGGAACGAACGGGAGCCACTTCGCCAACGAGCATCCTTCAATATTCCGTCACCCCCAAAGCCCTCAAAATCCACCCGGCCTCACCAGGCATCAACGTGTACTGAACCTGCCGAATTTTCCCCGTCCTGCCCGCATCGGCATCCGTGCTGTCATAAACCGGGAACCGCTGCACCAACGTGTTTTCCACCACGGCAAACTCATCCTCGCCCTGGTAGCCCACCGCTGTTTTCGGGTTCTCGCTGACAGGTGGCAGATAAATCTCGCTAAGCGACCTGTTGCGGTTGGCAGCGTAAGCAATGAGCTCGCCCGGCATCCCGCGCCCCGGTGACCTGATGAAGACGTAAATCTCTGGGGAGCCATTGCGATCAAGGTCGGCGACCTCTGCTCGAACGATGGTGCCGGTGAGGGGGCGTACGATCTCTGAGTTATCGATTTCCAGACCTTGGGGTGCAATGCGTAGAGCACGATTTCCATCGACCGACACGCTCGTCACGTGAAAGCCAATGCCCTGCAATTCAAGTGTCTGGTCGAACGGCTGGTTGCTGTCCGTCGCATCACCCGAGCCCAGGCTTAATGAAAGGCTGTAGTTGGCCACTTCATTGCGCCGAGCAGCGTTGCGCATCAGGTATACCTGAACCGTATATTCGCCATCGGTGGGCAATGGTCCCAGAAAGTGATTGCCCATGATCGATCCGTTAAACAACGCATAGTCCGCGCCTTTCGCGGTGATGTTGAAGTAGGCAGAGGCGTTGGAAGACTTGAAGTCCACGGTCATCATTTGGCCGGCCTTCGCGTTTAGACGGTACTGCGCGGTGAGCGGGCCTTTGATGGCTCGGGCGAACCTGACGGTGTCGGAGCCCTTTTTGAAGGTGACCTGCTCGACACGAGGAGCGATCTCGGTGGTGGCGTGTACAGGCACAGAAACCATGGCGGCCAGAACGGCTGCAATCCATACGTTCATGTTGATCTTCCTGAGTACGTTGGTTGCTCAAGCGGTTGCAGGTAAGCCCGCAGCATAGGTCCCGTTACGTTGAATCGCCGACTAGACCGCAGACGAGCACGCGATCCACCTTCAGGCTTTTCAAATAGTCGATGGTTTCCGGCGAAGGCGCGTAGCCGTGCTTGATGAAGAGGCGGTCGGCCTGGTGGTCTTGCGGGCCTTGTTGCGGGCAGGCCTGCTTTTGCCGGGGATGGTGATGCTGCCTACAGAAATGACCCAACCCCAGATGCAACAAAACCCGCACTTGGCGGGTTTTGCTTTGCTTCGTATTTGGTGGAGCCGGGGTCATTTGAACGAGCATGGTACGGTCCAATGAACATTGGTGCTTCTAGGATGCTCTTCTTTTGGGGATACACGTAGGGATACACGAAGCCTGCTGTTGAAGGCGCACAAGAATCAGCCGCGCTTAGACAGCTCCAGTTTTAAATTTCGGATGCTGTTCTGATGCTTCTTCGCAAGCTGAATTTTCCGTATATCGATATCCCTCGTTGATGGTGAAAGAAACAACGCAGTCAGCTCGCTACTGCTATCCGAACTGGATATGACCGCGCCAGCGAAAGCTTCGCCGTCTGGTACACCTTCAATTATGTAAAAAAGGTTCTGACTTGTACTGCGTTGCCACTGTAAAAAACCGGATATGGTTACGCGATCTATTCGGCACAGAACAGAGTCGACTTTTATGAATACTGCGTCGTTAGACACTTCAAGGGTGTGACTGTGTGGCCATTCTGGGCCGACCTCGAGTCCCGATTCGGTTAGCTGGAAGCCTTCCACCGTTGATGCGATCGGTACCATCGGTAGGAGCAATTGGGTCGACCGAAGCAGAAGATCGTTTTGGTATTGCTCAAAGCTAGCGAATTTGAGATGTGCACTTCCTGTGGAGTTATAGATTTCATCAGTCGGTTGGATAGCGAATGGGCCAGGAGCTTGTTCTGCAACGATGTTCAGCTGATGCTGAGGCCAGCAGAGAAGGGGCGTTCGCACCAAAAAACACTCACTAGCAGGCCCCCTCATCGTTAATTTTGGAAATTGTTCTTCAAGTGGTCGTGTCCATGGCTTGAACTCGTAAAGCTTAATCCCATGCCTTTCTGCTTTTTTGCGTGCAGGTGCTGTGTATCCTGACGAAGAAACTATCGCGGGATGAGTGATAGAAGTCATATCCATAAACTTCAAGCAAAGCTGTTCGACTTGGGACACGTCCAGTGGGGTTCCTTCGCGCTTAACCTCGAATGCCTTGAACGCATAGGTTGTATCGTCCGGCCCGTTCATAGTGACAGTTATGTCAACGTCCCGGGATGTCTCGGAGGTGGGATCGAAAACCATGTCTCCCACTGTCACATCCACCGCCTCGGGGTCGTTTTTGAGGCAGCACAAACCCACCAGGTACTGGACCAACATCGGAGTCAAAGGGTGTTTGGACATGGAGTGCCTACTGTTGATGGGCGAGTAAATACTTATAGCCTACGGTGTCGATAAGCCATACCACTCCCTTGAATGGCTTAACGCCTCATTCGTTCTTTTCGAGGCTGAGGGATTAGCATCGTGTCCCCTCCGTTTACGCTTCTGAATCTGGTGGCTTATGAAAAAACGCCGGGGACCCTGGGATACTTCCTCTCACACGGGGTCGGAAACCCGCGGGATCTTGTTAGCGGCAGTCGCCCCAGCTTACTGAAATTTCAACCTTGAAATTGAAAGGATCTTGTAGAAAAAAGGCCATCGTTACCGCATTGGTAACGGTGGACTGGGATTACCCATTTGATAGGGCAGATGCACAGGTGAACCTCAGTTCACCGGGTTCACCGGTTCACTAAGCTGGGAATTCTTCCGCTACCAAGATCCTGCGGGTTTCCGACCCCGTGTGTGTCTCAATGCCTCAGGGGCCCCGGCACCGGCTGGGGTCTCCTCGCTGGTGGAACTCATTGCTAATGGGGGGCGGGGACAAATACCTTTAAAATGTCGTGTTACAGGTGTTACAGGTGTTGCGCATATACATAAGTCATTGATTTTAATGACTAAAAATGACGTTACACCAGCTTGAGGCTTCCCTTTTGTTTGGTGTAACACCGCACAACGGTGTAACGAGAGTTTTAGGTCCACTGTTGGACAAAACAGGCCAGTGGAGGGTCTAAACTCAGACTTTTCCTACAGACCCGTTCCAACAGGTGCGGTAATCTCCCGGAGCTTACAAAACGCTTTTGGCCTCCACACGGAGGTTTTTTTGTACACGACAAGGATGACGAATGACTCCCTCCGCTCGATTGGGTGACAAGCATGTCTGCCCGATGCCCGGTCACGCCACTACCCCGATTGCCTCTGCCAGTGGCGACGTAAACATTAACTTCATGGGATCTGCTCGTGTTGGCGATACCTGTGGCTGTGGAGCTGTAATCACCACAGGATTCCCATCTATTCAAGTGAACGGGCGTCCTATGGCCCACTTAGGCAGCCCAACCAGCCACGGCGGAACGATCATTACCGGATCAGGCGATGTTGGTGGTGGTTTTGTCATGGGCGATGCTGGTGGTGCAACCATCATCAATTTCATGGCACTCGGAGCGTTCCGTCCAGATGGCACTGTGGATGATGAGAAAATGGCCACACTGCTCGCTGACCCAAAGTTGAAGGAGAACGCGGTTGCCGCAAACGCTCTGATAGACCCCGATGCCGCCCCGAAAAAACCGGAGGCAAAGCCTGAGCCGAAAGCCCCCATCACGTGCAAAGACCCTGACATGATGGAACAGGTGGCCAGCTATATCGCAGGGGAAATGAACCGCAACATCACACACCCATCCGTACTGAAAATGAAGAAGCTAACCAGCTTTGACACGGCAGCGGAAAATGCAAAATTTCAAAAACTTCCCTGGTATGCACGCCTTTCACCGCCTAATTTCCAAGCGATGGAGCTTGGTAACACTGCTGCTGCGATGGCCCTTTGGACTGAGCGGGTTGCTCAAGGTCGGAAATGGGATCACAAGGTACCGATTGGGCAAGAGTTCGGCGGACCTTGGCAGAAACAAGGTCAGGTGGACTACTTCTACGACATCTGGTCGAACATCCACTATGGCTATGTTGGCCGCGCTGGTGGTCTTTCTGAAAGCGTTCTTCTGGACGGCGCTGGGCTTGAGCAAATTGCTTCAGACTCCGTTCGGAAAGTTCAAAAGTGGGACGAGCGAAAAGGGCCTCACCGCTCAGCAGACATTGAAGGAATGCGGGCCTGGGACGACATAGGCGACCGGGTCTCAATCAGCATTGGCGTCAAACTTTACAAGCAATACCCAAACGGCGGGATTACGGCAAAAATGCTCATGGACGAAGTTTTAGCACTACCACGTTCAAGTTGGGGAGATGGCACACGTGACCACGTCTGCAAATAAACCGAAACGGCATTCCTGGCGCTGGGCGGCGGCGTTTTTACTCGCCCCCATCGTCTTTTGGTATGTCGCCACACCTCAAGTGAGCTTCCATTTCTCTGAAAAGGGGCAGGGTCGTCTCGGTTATATTTTGAATGTTCAGCACGACATCTCAAAAGGTGAGATCTATCCAGGTGAAGCCACTGGCGGGGCTGGGCACATCTTCCCGAACAACCAATTTTTTATGGAGTTCGATTGGAACAACGGTGGGAAATCGCACTGCATCCGGGTTAAACCGAAGTGGCCAAACACTGATGTGTACATCGGGGCAGATGGTGCTATCGATAGCCGCACTGATGGCAGACTTATTGAAGCGTGTGGGCCACTACCAAAATAGAAAACTCCGAGAACCTGGTCCTTTGTGTGACGTGATGACTCAGGGCTAGGGGGAGGCTGCTTCGGGCCAAATGCGGACGCTGGCTAACGTTTGGCTAAGAGAGGGGCTTTACTTCCGCCCCACTGAGCGACGCGAACAATTTTAACCATTAGGCTGGCATCGTAGTTAGGGCTTTTTCCATTATTTCTGGTTCATCAGGTTTCTGAAAATAACCGTTTTTTGTATACCAAGCTACCAAACGCTTTGGGTCTGTTTCTTGGTCTAAGGGATATGGCTCAAGCCGAATATGTGTACAGCGAAGCTGAAGAGCGTGGTTCTCGGCGTATGAGAGTAGTATTGCTCCAATGCTTTGCTGCCGAAATTCTGGAAGAACAAAAATTTCAGAAATGAAGCCGACAGCCTGGTGGCTCCAATCGTCGTATGACAGCAGGCCCGCTTCATGCCCATCTACTATCATGACAAACTCTTGCGACCTACCTCCATGAGCTCGTTTGGCTCGCTCGCAAAGAACCGGGCTTTTCAGAGCGTCAATGGAATCGATCTTTAGTACTTTGCGCACATTTATTCCTGTGGCCGTAACCTATGGTCAAGGGGCAGGCTTTAGCCCGGCCCAGTGAGCGAAGCGAACGGTTTGAATCGATTATTAGACATCAGACAAAGCGGACATAGCCTTACGGACTTCTTTGTTACTGTCGAGGCATGCTCGTTCGATGAATGCATAAGCGTTTTTAATGAGTCTATTTGGGGGTAGGCTTTTAGCTAAACCTGAAATTTTTTCTTTTGACGTTTTTTGAAAATCATAGCCATAGTCATTTAGAAATGCCATGAGTATGAAATGAAAGCTATTTAGTACTTGCCAGCGAAGGCAGCTGTGGTCGACTGAAATACCTGAAAAATAAGTGATTAAATGTGTGAATTCTTTTTCTTCGACTTTTTTCTTAAATTCGGAATAACTCAGCATTTTGTCATCGCTACTCATTTCTCTGATAAGTTCTCGGAACTCGTCGCTAAAAAAATGATCAGTGGCTACTGACTGGTTGTAGACTGTACCTTTGAAGATTTCGGTATCGCTAAATATTTGCGGGAAGAGTTTCAGATATTTTAGAAAGTCGAGGTCTTTCTTTGTGCTGACTGTACTATCAAGATATACAAGCTCTAGGTCGATTTTGCGACAAAGTGAAAAAAACAACAAAAACCTATAACAAAATGACAACAGGTAGTATTTGTCTGAAATATTTTCCCCTTCTATTTTAATGTGCCATGCTTCTGGTGCATTTTTAGAGAAATTCCATAGCCGATGATTAAGCAGCTCAGCTGAATTCAGCAGTGGCACCTTGTACTTTGAAATTGCTTCTCTAACTTTTTTGCGTTGGTCATATTTATAATCACTTTCTAGTTTGAATTTATGAAAATTACGTTCCCATATTGGTTTTGTTATGGCGCGTAAGAGAAGTGTGGCTATTGTAACGGCTGCCGCGATCAGTGCCGATTGAACTTTTGGGTCAGTGAATTCCATTTTATGGCTCTGATGTCTAATGATTAAGCTAAGGGGTCGGCTTCGCCGGTCCCAGCGAGTGAAACGAGCGAATTGAGCGCATTGTTAGAAGCCTTCAACTTGTCACTAATGTTCAGAACGCTGTTGTCTAACAGCAAGGCTCCGCACAGGTGCAAAATGTGGCCGTTAACATGTGGTCTATGCGCACTGTACTTTGAAATTGCAGAGTGTGGAATTGAATACGCCTCAATGATTTCATACGACTCATTGAAAATAACAGCTATGAGTTCATCAAAGTCATTTTTATCGAGGTTTCGAATGACGCCTAACTGCTTTGAACGGTTGTTTGCGGTTATGCGACGTGATTTGATTTGAATCTTTTTCCCATCTCTGGATTCGGCGTCGTGGCCTGCGGCTGAATTGTTTGCAAGGGTTAGCTTAAAGGCCGACGAGACCAACCATTCGGCGTAATCCCCAACAGGATTATTTTTTGTTCTAAGTACGCCACGCTTTTTAAGCTCATCAATTGCGGCAGCTTGTAGCTTGAGCAACTCAGATATTGATAGGTCGGCCAGGTTCATGATGTTAAAGGAATCTAACTATTATTAGACAATATTGATGCCGGATAACGTTCCATGCTCATACGTAACTCCTTGGTCGGGCTGAAAGTCGGGCTAGAAGCGCGACATTGGCGATCAGAAAAAAGCGTCATGCCCTTTAGGTACATTACGGAAACATAGGAGTCGTGTCCACCGTCGGCCTTTGGCCGTTTTCTGCCCCTCGCGACGGGCAAAAACGGCCAAAAGCGGATGTTCGAAAGTGTCTACGGAGTTAGGGGGGCTACTCAGACTCTACTAAACCCATTATTTCCATGAACATCATTTTGTGCAGATAGTAGAGGATTTTCTCAGCAGGAATGAAGCTCAGAACCCCCTCCTTGTTGCCTCCGAGCGTGACCAAACCAGCAAATTTCCACTCGCCGTCAATTTCAGCAATAACCATTGAGCCACTCATGCCATTCAGATCAGCTGGGCGTTTACCCACGACTCGAATGGTATTCAGCCCAGGAATCCAAGACTCGGCAAGAACTCCACTTACGCACCACAACGTAGCAGAAAGTGATTTTTCGTCGTATTTATAACCTCTCCCTTCATCCGGATAGCCGTAGACGTGAAAAATGTCGACGTCTTCATTCTGTTCAGTCTGGATACGGTCTGTTGCATGAACGCAAGTAAGCCCTGCCGCGAACAGCGCATCATGTTGAGAATTCTTAATTCGCAAGATAACGAGATCCGAATCAGGGTCAGGGTCTGATTCATCACGAAAGACAGCTCTTCGGTCAAAAATGATCGAAAGGGGAGCGTTGCGGAGCAGAATTCGCAAATCGTCGTGACTCGCGCCTTGGTTGTTCAGTACATGCTGGGCTGTAACAACGAACAACTCACCCTCGTGTGCCAGTACGAAAGCTGTACCCACGCCAAAGTGAGAATAGTGCTCGTCCTGGCTTTCGCTGCTTAGAATTACAGGATGAACCTGCCCTTCCAACATGTCACCAAACTCGGCCACAGTAATGAAATCTTTCAGTTGCTGCATGCTGCACTTCCTTGGGTTCGACGGGGCTATGAGTGCATCAGGGCTTCTGAACGTGCGCATATATATCATCAGCTTCCCGATCTTCAATTGCTCCAGATTCTGATGAATCATGACAGACCGGAACTGCCGGGTAACAGTTATTCGCGACTTATCGCAATTGGCCGTCAGTCGCCACATCGAGCGTCACACCATCACCGCCCCGTAACCTACGTGCGCAGACTATTAAGGTCCGACTAGGTCTGGAGCTGCATGCTAATCAGTGCCCGGCTTAAGTAACCGTACCGGCAGTTTTTCTGTGTTCCTTTTCGACATAGATTCGCGGAGCGTGCTCCTGCTGTTCTTTGACGAGCACCTCTCCTCTAGAAATCTTGACAAATGATCGCATGAAGTCCACCGCAAAGAAGCCAAAGCATGGAAGTGTGATAAACACTAGAAGCATATACTTTGGCGGCAGCCCGAATGGCTGAATGACTAACAAGGGCGAAAAGCTTAAGAAGGAACCTATCATATAGGTAATGATGTGGATGACTTTTCTCCAGGTTCTGGACCATACGGATCTGTATTTGTCGCGAAAACCGATTTTATTTGTCCCCTCTTTTAACACTACGTATCTCCGCGCTAGCACATAGTCTTTAAGGCGCCTGTCCGCGTCCCTCAACGATACCAAGTATTTGATTTCGGAAGCCTTCATGGAAGAAGTCCCTGCTAGCGCGTAATAGCCTCGCTCCTCAGCAAGATGATGAAGTTTAGGGGTTGTTTCGAGGTCTTTCAGAAATTCTTTGGCGAAGCGATACTCTTCCCTTAATCGAAGCTTGCCGCCGACAGAAAGCTCATAGACGACTTTGGCAGCCCCGGCCATTGTTCCTAGCGCGACAATTATCTTTATGATGTACCCGAGTTCCATTGCTGCCTGCTCCTTGCTCAACGTATTAACCCCAACCTAGCATCGGTTGGGGCAGACCATTGCATCGGCATAGTGTCATTCTTCTTTAACGGCAAGGAATGTAGGCTCAGTCATGTCCAGATGAGAAGCTGGTAAGAACGCGGCCTTTGGTGGATGGCAGCTTTTGGCCGAAAGCGGTCTTCGATTCCTGTAGTGGAAAGCAACGCAATATGGAGAAGATTCGCCGGTCAGCTGTGAGCTTACGACGAGATTTATTTACTGTTCAGCCGAGCATCATTACCAAAAAGGGCCCGTCTGGGCCCTTTTTCAGGTGGCATTGTTTTACTTCTTCAACCATCCCTCGACGACGTCAGCGCCGTGCTCTGCTTTCCACTCTTTCAAAGCTTTGTGATTCCCACCTTTGGTTTCGATCACTTCCCCGGTATTCGGGTTTTTGTAGATCTTGAGTTCGCGTGGCTTGCGTGTGCTGGCGGCCGGAGCCGCAGATTGGCGTCGGGCGGTGGTTTGTGGGTCGAGCAGATTAATGATGTGCTTCAGGCTGAAACCATACTGATCGAGCAGCTTGCGCAGCTTCGATTCGAACTCCATTTCTTTCTTCAGTCCATCATCGCCTTTCAGTGCTTCCAGTGCCTGGAGTTGCTCGGCGAGATGTTTTTCCAGCTGACGGTATTCTGCAAGTTTGGACATGTTGATTCCCTTGTTCTGAGAGGCTGTACCTGTTTATTAGGATGGTAGCGCTGGTTACAAGTTCAGCACTATTTCCGGCGATTCAGTTGGCTTTCAATATGCGCCATTTCCGCTTTAATTGCGTTGATGGTTAGCGTTTGTATCTGACTGGTTTTGCCCAGACTCGCGTCGATGGTTTTCAGCAGAGCATTCAGATGGGCTTTCCGAGTTCTGAGCGTGTCAGACCAGCTCGCGCTGTTCTGTAGTGGCTTGTTCATTGCGTTTATCCTTGCGTTGTTCTGGATTGCTCAGATCTTCGGGCTGTTGCGGTATTGGCAGACTGTTGAGCTGGACTAAGTCCCGTGCGATGTATTGACGAGAGCGGTCGGAAAGCTCGTGCCACGTCCACTTCCCGAAGTTTTCGCCTTCCTCTGGAACGGCCAGTTTCATAAGGTTTACCTGATCAAGCCCCAGCAGGTTGTAATTGGCCCACAGCCTTCCACCCACCTCGAACAACGCTTTTGCGGCCTCGTTCCATTGCTCCTCCAGTACCGTCTTCGAGAGCCAGAGGGCGGTGCGTTCTATCCCCTTATGCTTTTCCTGTGCTTCGGCGATGTATTTATCTACGGTGACCAACTCCTGTTCCAGAGCAGTCATCATCAGTGTTTGCCGACGGTTATGTTCGGCGGCTGCTGTAAGGTTCTTCGCGGCCTTTTGAGCGTCGGCGTTGGCGGTCTCCTCGCCTTCGGTGTCGCCCCAAGCGACCGCCTGCGCGTACGCAGTGGCGGCGTCTGTTTCAGCCTGACGGGCTTTGGCCATGTCCTCAACCGCCTGTTGTTGGATCTGTGCCAGGCGGGTGCTGAGGCTCTGGCGCTTTTCGTTTAGCTCCTGCTCATCAGCGGTCCAGTTATCCATCGCCTCGATGTAACCCGCCATCAAGGAGTCGCAATTGGCGAGGTTCTCACGGCGACTGATTTTCCGATTTAGAAGGTCGGCATTGTTGTTGCGCGAATCGAAATTCCTTTTCAGCTCGTTGTACTTGTCCCGTAGTTCGCGTTTCCGATCAGGTTCGATGGGTTCTTCACTTTCCAGCACGGCCTCAAGGGGTAGCAGTTCGGCGTGCAGTCGTTCTGCCTCGCTCAGCAGTTGGTCGCGACGGTCTTTCAGGTCTTGAATTTCGTTCATCTGTTTAGTCTCTGTTCAATTCGATTGGGGTGGGTTGAGTGGCTGGCGAGGCCGGGATTAAGCCGGCGCTACCTCGATCAGCAGAGATGCCCTCAGGCAGCCCGAGCCTCGCTCTCAGCCATTCCCGGAATCGTCTTCACGACGTAGCAGCGTTGCGTGCCGAGGCCGGGCAATCGGATCAAACTCGAGGCCTTGCCATCACCTCCCGGCTCCAGAACGCCGCGCTGTAGCAGCTCTTTGTTCACGGCGTTGATGTTCATGCCCCGGAAGATCTCCGAGCGCCATAACTCGGGCAGCACGTAGTAGGTATTGGTGGTGTGAAGGGAGTCGCCCAAGCCGTGCTCCAGCGTCTTGCGAAAGCCGAGGCGGTCGATGGTGCGCGGGCCGTGTTCGTCGATCTTTGCCGCCGTCGATTCCCAGCGGGTAAAACGGCTTTCGCCGAAGCGCTCGATGACCTGGCGCAGCCGCGCCAAGATCGCATCACCTTCGAAGTTCCCGGCGCCGCCACGCTCGTTCATCCAGGCGTTGAGGCATACGCGAGCGGCGGTGGTGGCGGTTCCATCCGGCCAGCCGGTGATACCCATGGCGGTGGCCAGCTCACCCGCTGCGGCCGCGAGGCCGAAACGAGCGGCTGCCCGGTGCGCCTGTCCGCTGGCCGAGGCCGGTAGCGACTGAGCGATAAACCCTTCCAGCGTGCGACGCAGGATGGCGGACCAACCGTGGCGTTTACCCGGTTCGCACAGCGCTGTGAGGAAGGCGGTAAGCGGTGTGCCGTAATATTTCGCTACCCGTTCTTTGAGGGTGTCGGCCAGTGTTGCCGCATCCTCAAAGCCATTGAGCGCGTCGAACATGCCGAAGCCTTTGCTAGCATCGGCTGGAACCGCGAGCATGCGAACCTCCATGCCCGCTTTCAGCTCCTTGTTGGCCTCAGCCATGTGCTGAGCCAGCGTCTTCTCGCCGGTGGAGAGAAACAGCAGACGCCATTCCTGTACCTGTCGGCCTGCTTGGCCTCGGTCATTGGCGCGTGCCTTGCCCGTGCCGTTGCCGAGCATGTACACCGTCTCGCCGATGATGCGTGGATCGCACATGCCGATCTCATCCAACACCAAAAGGCCGTCAGAGTGCGCGGCGGCGATGGATTCCAGCGCGTTGTCGGTGGAGCGCCAAGAACGCACCAGACGCGGCCCGCCGTAAATCGAAGCAGCGACTCGAAGGTGCGTGGTCTTACCGCCCGAGCTGTCGCCGTACAAGTGAAAGCCACCTGATTCGTGGCCAAGCATGTGCAGCAGCGGCCCCGCAAAGGCCACGCCGACGACGAACGCCAAGCGATGATTGCCAACGCACAGTGCGCCGATCTGCTCTTGCCATTGCTCGAGCGTGCCCGCTTCGCTGATCGGCGGAAGCTGAGAACCGGCCTCGTAGAAGTGCAGGTGTTCGCTGTGTGCGCCGACCTGTTGCTCTGGCAGCAGAAAGGCACTGTCGTGCCAGCCCAAGCGAGTGACCAGTCGTGCCCGTTGCGCGCTGTCGAAGCCGCCGAGGTAACTTTGCAGGTCGTTGCGTGCATTGCGCCCGGAGCGACTACCGGCCAGACGCAGCCCCATGTCTACCAATGGGCCAAGTACGTCCTTGCCGAAGTCGCCGGTCATGGTGCGCGCCGGGATGTTCCAGCGTTTTTTGGCGCCATCGGGATCGTCGAACTCGACCAGCAGGCCCCAGTTCTGGCCTTTGTCGTCGCGAGTGCGGGCCAGTATCTCCAGAGGCGAACACACGGGGCGCGCCTCGCCGTCGTCGCTGGCATAAAACACGCCTTCTGACGTGAGGCGAAAGCCACCGGGCATCAGGTCATTTTTTGGCTTCGAGGGACGCTTGGCTGCTGCTTTTGCCTTTGGTTCCGGCTTGGTCTCGGTGTGATCAGATACCGGCTTTTCGACAGCCAACCCGAACAGTTCACCGCTGCTTTCCAGCTCGGCGAAATGGGCAGATGTCCAGCCTTTGGCGAGTGCATCGGCTGCATCGTCGCCGTCGTCCCATTGACCACCTTTGGCGAAGGTAGCGGCGTCGTTCTTCAGCGTAGGCTTGCGGTTGAACACCTCCAGCGCGATGACACGAACCGAGGCGGCGCCGATCTCGCGCAGCTTGTCGGCGACGGCTTCCATGCAGGCTTTACCGCTGACATCGTTGTCCGGCCACAACAAAACGTCGCGACCTTTGAGCGGTGTCAGGTCGGCTTTGTGCCAGGAATTGGAACCGTTCGGCCAGCAGGTGGCCACGTAGCCGGGCAACAGTTCGGCGGCGGCGTCGGCAGCTTTCTCGCCTTCGCAGAGAATAACCGGTACGTCAGCGCGCTGGGTCAGTTCGTCAAGGCGCAGCAGTGGACGCGGATCGGGTAGACCCTGCCAGCGCCATTGCGTGGTCTGGCCATCGGCGCGCTGACACCATGTCAGGGGAGCAAAGACTTTCTTCGGTCTGCCGTCTTCATCCGGCGCGAGGTCGAAGCGGTAAAGCGCCATAAGCGGCTGGCCCTGCGCGTCGCGGTAGATCCACACCTTGGACGGCGCGCCGTGCTGTCGATGCTTGGCCGGGCACTTGTTCATGGCCTCGGCCGGGATCGGCTGAATGGCACTCCACTCAGGTGCTTTTGTCTTGGCGGGCGCTGGCTTGGCCTGGGCGGCGCCGGGCGATACGTTGAGCAGGTCTGCCAGTTTGTTACAGGCCTCGACGTCGGTGCCGCCGTCCAAATAGCGCACCAGATCGATCAGGTCACCGCCCTTGTCGCCGGTGGCGAAGTCGGCCCACGTGCCCTTGCTCAAACTGATTTTGAGCGAACCGGCGCGCTTGTCGCTGCGGGTCGGATTCGGTGCGGTGTATTCCTTGCCGCCGTCGATTCGCTTGCCGCTGGGCAGCCAGTGCGACAGGACACGATGAATGTCTTTCAGTGCAGCGGTTTTCACGTCGGCGAAGCTGGGACGTTTCGCGGAGCTGCTCGGGCGTTGGCTCATGCGTCAGCCCTCGCCAAGAACAGCGCGTCGTTGATGTCGTCGATCAATGCTTTGGCCATCTCGCCAAGGTACAGAGCAGGCCAACTGAAACGCTCGCCGTGGTCGCTCATGGCCGCGTCGAAGTTCAGCTGGTTGGCGTGATGTTGCAGCAGGGAAGCCATCTCCAGTGCATCCTCGACTGGTACTCCTGCATTGACCCGGAGCAACTTTAAATCGGTAGCATTCACGCGGGTAAATGTGGCGTGACCACGGGTGGTGGAGGTGGTCATAGCGCACCGCCTTTCTGTGCAGTCGGAATGGAGGTGGAGTCACCGTGCAAGGCGAGGGTTTTGATCAGGCCGAGAGTGCCGCGCACATCCCAAAGAACGGCGGCAATGATGTGATTGGCAAGGCGCGAGGATTCGTTTTCGAAGTGATCCTCCAGCAGAATCAGCACCGAGTCGGCTCGGTCAATGGCGCAGGTGATGGCGTCGATGGGTACACCGGCTTCCGCTTTCGGATTAACGCAGAGCAGGTCTTCAGGCAGGGCACAGCTCAGGGCGTTGTTCATTGGGCACCGCCTGCGGTTTCGAGGGCGCGGGCTTTGGCCATGTGGTCGTTGTAGCGGGCAAGACGTGTAGCGAGGCTGGAGTTGGCGTGTAAAGCGGCGAGAGCCATTGCACGGTGTGCAGCGGCGCGAATTTTGGACGGATTGAGGGCGTGCATCTGGTGAAGCTCCTGTATGTGAGGAGCTGCCACGGTTCGCCGCTAAACGAATGAGGGTGGCAGCTGTGCGCGGGTTAGCGGACCGGGCATACAGGACCCCGGCAGACCCGAAGGTCTCCCACGCACAGCCACCATAAACGAGAGTCGCAGGCACAAAAAAAGCGCATGCAATCGAGTCGGAAGCGCTTGTGCGCCTGTATGTGCTCGGGCCGCTAAACCCGGTCGCTGAATTTGCAGCGACGACCAGAGAGTAACGTCCGATTTTTGAAAGTGCAACTGTGTTGATGACTTGCGGTTTTTTCATATGCGGCATAAATTGTTTGTGCATGTAGATATACCTCAACGCCTCCGGATCGCCCCCGGAGGCGTTTTCGTTTCAGGCATGGGCTTCCCAGCGCAGGGAAAGGAGGGGCAGGAAGCCACCGCTGAGCATGGAGCGGGCGTCTTCGTAGGCTTGCGTTTGCTCGCCTTCGTCGGCGATCACGGCTCCGATTTTTTCGCAGTGGAGGGAGAGGGCGCACCAGGTGCCGTCGGCCCAGCTGAGTACGCTGACAACGCGCCCTTGCTTGTCCTGTTGGCTGCGGTAGCGCTCAAGGCGCTGCATGAGGCGGGGCGAAAAGCCAATTCGCCGCAACACCGAAAACGGATGCATCAAAGCATTGTCAGCGATCTGGCGATTCATGCTGCCTCCTGCGCAAAGGCAAACAGCGGCGGTGGTGTTTCGCCTTTGAGCCAAGCCAAGATCTTGCTGTCTTCGGCGCAACGTCGGCGGTGTTCGACAGCCAGTAAATTGCGGTGTTGTGCGAGGCATTCATCCACATACTCGGTCAGATCCGAGGTCAAGCGCATGTCGTGGTGAAGGCGCTCGGTTGCGGTTTTCTCCACGGCCAGATCCTCATCCGTGATGCGTTGCCATACCGCCGGATCGTTCGCGTACCCCGCCGATTGATCCACCAGCCAGTAGGTGACCCAGTCGGTCATACCACGCGTTTTCAGTGAGGCGAGGCGGCTGCCACTCATTGCGAAATAACCGGTACCGTGGATGCTCGAAAACTCTCTGCGCACCGCGTTTTTACGGATCAGTTCGGGCAATTCCCAAGGATTCGCTTTAAGTGGGAGAACGAGGCCGTCCGGGCTAAAAAAGAACGCTTCCTGCTCTTCGCCGTTCCAGCTCACGCCCGCGATGGTGCGATGACGCCAGTTGATTGCACCGGGTTGATAGAGGCGGAATCCGATGCTGTACGAGTCGAGAAATGGCCCCTTGAATGGGCAGTAATTGCGCTTCATGCGGCCACCTGGTCACGGGCTTCAATACGGCTTTTGACCCAGCTCTGCACTTCAGAAAAAACCCAAGCTACCGGCGCACCACGCGCGGTGCTGTTGCTCAGTTTGACTGGCAGTGGGAAACCACTTTCGGGGCACTGCATAAGCTTGTAGATCGTCGAGCGCTTTAGTCCCGTTGCGATCTCGAGACGTGGCATGCGGATGAGGGTGGTGGCGGGGTCAAATGGAGTGTCTAAGTCTGGTACGGCCGAAGTGGAGCCGAAGGGACTGGCAAGATTTGAGAAGGTTGGAGCGGACAGGTGGGCGAAGTTCTTGGTCATTGGCATTGCTCTCGATTGGTTTGGTCTGACGAGAGCAATGGTCTAGAGATTAAGCGGCGGTGAGCAGTTCACTTCCAATTGAAATTTCAGGTTTACACCACGAAGTTGCGTTTGAGAATTGCCTCTACGCTTTTACGCGTCAGCGCCTTTTCGGTTTCAAGGGCGATCCACTCAGGGCGCTGCGCGGGTGGTTTTGCGACCTCCTGCTTGAGCCAGGAATGCACCTTCGATGTGATGTCCCTCCGTGACATGCCGCACGCCGAGTAGTGACGGCCCTGTTTAGTGATTGCCGCGTCACGTGCACTCGTGTCTTGAGCACGCTCTATCCCGCTGATGATGCCGCCTTTCGTGCGAATGGCGTTTTTGATAGCCCGATCAGCGATGGGTTTTAGCTCATCATTGTTCAGGCAGGGCAGCGAAATAATCGGTTCCAGATAAAGTGCATATAGATCGAGCGCCTCAATGCGTTCTTCAAGATCAATCTGCGTTTCCACAAAATGGCAGTAGAAATCCCACGGCCAGTCGGTCGAATGCTTCGATGCATAAGCCCAGACCTTCTGATCGGCTTCACGCATCCAATCCCCCAAGACGCTGAGCGCCTTCACAGCGCAGGCCATGATGTAGGCCGCGTGAGCCTCTTGATCCGAAGCGGAGTAACAAGTGCTGTATTGGCGAACCCAATGCGCAAGGCGCGCTCTGTGGTCGGTGGATGCATACTGGTAAATGGTCTCCTCATGCACGGTCGTCTTGATGCACATGCTGCTGAGATCGTTATCGATGCCGCCATTCTGGATACGCAGACAACACTGATCGATCAAGTAACACACGTCAGTTAGCTGTTCACGGCACAGTGCGTAAAGCGATTGGTCTGACAGGTACCCCCTCAGGCCAGACGTTAGTGCTGAGTGAGCAATGATCTGATCGTGAGTCATCTCTCAGCATCCCCCCCATCGTGTAACGCTTGATCCCACGCCCTATATTTTGGGAGCGTAACCAGCGAAAGCTCCTTTGTAGACGAGCGCCGGAGGTCGGCCCGCAGTGGGCGAGGGCTTGTTCTGGCGTTACACGTTTGGGCAGCGTTACACCGGGTGGAGCAGCAGCCGCGCAATCGTGTAACGGACGTGAAAGCCAATGAACTCGGGCATTTCGCATTGGTCGTTACACGCGTAACACCTGTAACACGGCTTTTGGAGGGGGTACGGATATACGCGCTCATACCACCTCATCAAGAGGGGGGTGAGTGACATTCCCAGCAGCCAACTGATCCAGGTAATCCGCGTACCACTGCATCATCGTCGTACGTTGTTTGAGATAGACAGCTTTGTTGTACACGCCCGCGATTCCATCCTTCACATGCGAAAGCTGGGCCTCGATATGGTTTTCATCAAAACCATGCTCGTTGAGGATCGTGCTGGAGATGTGTCGGAATCCGTGGCCGGTCTGTCGGCCTTCGTAACCCAGACGACGTAGCGCCATCAAGAAGACGGTATTAGAACGTGCTTTAGTCGTATCGCTGCGGCCTGGAAAAAGTAACTGATAGCTACCAGTCAAGATGTGTAGTTCTTTCAGCAGAGTGACCGCTTGGTGAGGAAGTGGCACCAGATGCTCTCGGCGACGTTTCATTCGCTCCGCCGGTATCGACCAAATTGCTTTTTTCAGATCGAACTCCGACCACCGAGCTTCGCGAATTTCGGACGGACGACAAGCCAGCATGGAAAGCAGGTGCAGACCAATTCGAATATCCATAGCACTTGGATAAGCGCGAATTGCTCGGAGAAGGGGAGGCAATTCCTCTTGGGATACATGGGCGTAGTTTTCTGCGGGCTTTGTTTGCAGAAACTTATGCAGGCCTTCCAGCGGGTTGTGTGTCGCACGTCCGGTTACCCGGGCAAGGTCGTAGATCTCACGACACATCCCGCGTACCCGACTGGTCTGCTCAATGATTCCTTTACGTTCCATTGAGCGAAGGAAGTCCATCCACTCCATCGGAAGAATCTCGCGATAGGAGCGGGTTCCGAAAACCGGGAAAACGTGAAGCTCCAACGCGCCGATGGTT
Source organism: Pseudomonas sp. Irchel s3h14 (assembly GCF_900187425.1). Taxonomy (GTDB): domain Bacteria; phylum Pseudomonadota; class Gammaproteobacteria; order Pseudomonadales; family Pseudomonadaceae; genus Aquipseudomonas. Next base: position 208,479 of record NZ_FYDJ01000008.1, on the reverse strand, counting down.
CGAACGGCGGTACCTGCGGTCCAGCCTTTTCGCTTGGAGACGTACCATTCCCTAGCTAGCTTCTCGAAGGTATTACTGGCGCTTTCCAACTCCGCAGCTTTTTTGGCACGCATTGTTGCCAGCGGGTTGCTCCCTTCAGCGGTATTAGCCCGCAGCTCGGCTGCTTTCTGTCGTGCAGCAGATCCAGCGACAGCCGGGTAACTGCCTAGCCCTATCCATGACCACTTACCGTCAGCCTTCTTGTAGCGGAGCTGCCATGACTTTTTGCCATCGGTCCGCACCCGAAGGTACACGTTGTTCCCATCGTGCTCCCGGTACTCCTTTGAATCGGGTTCCAGAGTGGCTACGACCGTGTCTGCTAGCGGACGACGTTTGATTTCATTGCGCTTCATATCCTTGTACCCATCAGTTTCAATTTACATCCGTGGTACACGGGAGGATACAGCGCAAGCTGGGATAGGGGTAGACAGAGAGGGATAGCCAGAAACAAGAAAGCCCGCACAGGGCGGGCTTCTTGGGGTGTTTCGTAGACTGTCTGATACAGGTCTAGACTGCTATTTGGTGGAGCCGGGGGGATTTGAACCCCCGTCCGCCAGTACTCCGCTGTCGGTACTACATGCGTAGCCGTGTCTATTAAGTTAACCCTCAGCGACCCGACGGGCAGGGTGCTTTGGGCGAGTTGTGTAAGTTTTAGCCGCTTCGTCCACAACGTACTGCACGGCGATTCTGTTCTATATGACAATCACTTTGGGTTTACAGACATCCCCTGATGATTGCTGGACCCGAAGGTACCAGGAGGGAAGGGCTAAGGCTGCTTACGCAGCGAGAGCGTATTCCCCGTAGGTTTCGTCATTGGCAACTATAGAAAGTTGCAACAGTGGATTTACGAGTTCTGTTACCAACTCGGCATGCACCTAAAGTTTCGCAACCGGCGTCGAATCCTAAACGGCCCCGAGCCTGTTGCTCTGTGAATCAAAGTGAGCAACAAGCCTGCGCAGTGTACGCCAACGTGGCTCAGAAGGCCAACCCGAAGGTTGGCCACCGCAGATTATGGGTTGGCCTGGTTGCTCTGGTTGTTAGCGAGTGCCAATGCCTGGGTGGCCTCGGTGACGCATTTTTTGTCGTCCCCGGAGGCTTTTGAAGCTTCGGCGCTGGCCAGCAGCCTTTTGATCTCCATTGTGGTGTTTGTGGAGGTCGCTGGCAGTGAAGTCACTTTGTTTTTGAGCTCTTGCAGCTTGCTCGTACAAAGGTCGTTGTCCGCAGCAAATACGGGAGAGGCCAACATTGCAGCAGAAATGAACAGACCAGCGAGTGCGGTACGTTTCATGGATATCTCCTTGAGCTGATGGACTCGGTGCTGCCGTATGAGCAGGCGGCTCGGCCGAGGTCGGAAAATAAGCCACGATTGATGGGGCCTACTTAAAAGACTACGGCGCGACGCAGGAATTCGGTTTTAGCAGAAGGGCTATGAAAAAATTGTTTGATAGAAGCAATGGCATTAAAAGCGGGCGCAATCGCTTCTTTTCGCTGGTGACCTCTTCCACATGAGCAACCCCAGATGCAACAAAACCCGCAATTGGCGGGTTTTGGTTTGCTTCATATTGGGTGGCTCCGGGGGCCACCAGCCCAACCCGAAGGTTGGCCTTGTGCTGGATTACTTCCCGCCTTTGTTCGCGTTCTTGATTTCCTTGATAGTTTGTTCGGTCTCGGCGATGCAGTCATCAGTCCCTTCCTTGGTGCCTTTTGCCTGATCGGCTTTGGCTTTCTTGACGCTGTCCATCACCTGATCAGTCATCTCCGGAGGCGTCTGTGTCTTGGCATTTTCGATGGTTTTCAAGTTGACCGCACAGAGGTCTTCGGCGGCAAACGAGGTGGACGCCATCAGCGAGACAGTAACGAACAGACCTAACAGTACAGAACGTTTCATGAGTATCTCCTTGAACTGAGGGTCCAGGCATCGCTGGCCATCAGGACGGGCTGCCGAGTTTGGGTAAAGCCCGGTAACGTCCGGGCTTGTTCTGTGGACTATGGCAGCGCATCAGGGTTCTTTTTTTCTTGCATAACCCTCGCCTGCGTTACCCGATCCACCAAATAGACTAGCCCGTGGTAATCGATTCCGCCGTGTTGCGTCAGACCTATCTCACACGTGCGGCTGGTAGAAATCCCCTCGCTGCACTGCTGAACCGCATCCTTGAGCGTGCGCAGCGAATGAGCATTCAACTCAGGCGTGGTAAAGCCCTTGTCGCCGGCAAACCCGCAGCAATGAATGCCTTCAGGAATAACCACGTTTTTGCTGCACTTGCGCGCCAGATCGATCAACGCCTGACTTTCCCCAAGGTGCTGGGTGCTGCAGGTGACGTGCACTGCGATTGGCGCTTCCTGCGGCGTGAACTCCAGACGATCCATCAGATGCGTACGAATGAAACGCACCGGGTCGTACAGGTCCAGACGCACATCGCCCAGGTCCTGGGCCAGACGCAAGGTGCAGGGGCTGGTGTCGCAATAGATCGGGTCGAGCCCGCCGCGACTGGCGTGCAGCAAGGCGCCGATCAGTTCCTGGCGTTTGTGTTCGGCCTGTTCTGCGTAGCCCTTGGAGGCGAACGGCTGACCGCAGCAGAGGTTGTCCAGGTTGTCCGGGAAGACCACTTGATAACCGGCCTTTTCCAGCAGCCCACGGGTTTTGTCGTACAGCGACATTTGCTCTTTATCACCCGCCGCCGGGCCCATTGCCCGCGACACGCAGGCCGCGAGGTACACCACCCGAGGGCGTTCGTCCGACACGGTCGGGCTGAAGCGAATGGCTTTTTCCGGTTGCGGCATGGCGTTTGTCCACTGCGGGACCTGACCTTTGGATAGGCGCGTCAACGTTGCCGAAAGCTTTGCCAGTCGTGGCGCCCCCAACAGCATTCGCGCACCGTTGGCCACGTGCAGGGTGAAACGAGCACCTTGCAGCGCAGTGGCGAAATTACCTTCCAGCCAATTGGCGGTTTTCGTATGAGTTGCCTTCCTGCTGCGGAGCTTTTTCACCAGCTCGCCGGTGTTGATTCCTACAGGGCAACGCTGCGCACAGAGTCCCGTAGCGGCGCAGGTGTCGATGCCTTGGTATTCGTAAGCGGCTTCGAGTTCGGTGGTGTCCACGCCAGCGCGTTTCTTCGCCTGAATGTCACGCCAAATCACGATGCGCTGGCGCGGGCTCAGGGTCAGGCCTTTCGACGGGCAGACCGGTTCGCAAAAACCGCACTCAATGCACTTATCCACAATCTCATCGGCGGCCGGCAACGGCTTCAGGTGCTTGAGGTGGATCTGCGGATCCTCGCTGAGCACCACGTCCGGGTTGAGAATGCCATTAGGGTCGAGCAGACGTTTAAGCTGCCACATCAACTGGTAGGCATCGCTGCCCCATTCCAGTTCGACAAAGGGGGCCATGTTGCGCCCGGTGCCGTGTTCGGCTTTCAGTGAACCGCCGAACTCCACCGCCACCAACTGCGCCACGTCGTCCATGAACGCCTGATAGCGTGCGACTTCTTCCGGGTTGTTGAAACCTTGGGTGAAGACGAAGTGCAGATTGCCTTCCAGCGCGTGTCCGAAAAGGATCGCTTCGTCGTAGTGATGTTTGTCGAACAGCTCGATCAAGCGGTTTACGCCGATGGCCAGTTGTTCAACCGGGAAGGTCACGTCTTCGATGATCACCGTGGTGCCGGTTTTGCGCACCGCGCCGACGGCAGGGAAGGTGTCTTTGCGGATCGCCCAGAGCCGAGCGTTTTCCACCGGGTCTTCGGTGAAGTCGACTTGTTTTTCCACCGGGAAAGAAGTCAACGACGCCATGATGTGCGCCAGTTGTTCCTGCAGCAAGGTGGACGATGCGGCGCGGGATTCGATCAACAGAGCGCAGGCATTGTTCGACAACTGTTGTACGAAAGCGGGCATGCCGGGTTTGTCCTGCACCGAACGCAGACTGCGGCGGTCCAGCAGTTCGACGGCTGATACCGGTTGGCTTTTCAGCACGGTCACGGCGTTGCAGCAGGTCTCCACGTCCGGAAACACGATCAGCGCCGAGGCCTTGTTCGGATGGTCGATCACCGTGTCGTAAGTCACCGCGCTGATGAAACCGAGGGTGCCTTCGGAGCCCACCAGCAAGTGGCTCAAGATATCCACAGGCTCGTCGAAATCCACCAGGGCGTTGAGTGACAGGCCGGTGGTATTTTTCAGACGGTATTTGTGGCGAATTCTCGCCGCCAGTTCGGCATTGGCGCGGGTTTCGCGGCCCAACGTTGCCAGGCGTTCAAGCAGCGTAGCGTGGCTCTCACGAAACGCCGCAACACTCGCCGCATCTTCGGTATCGAGACGGCTGCCGTCGGCCAGCACCAGACGAATGCCAGCCAACGTGTGATAGGTGTTTTGTGCCGTGCCGCAGCACATGCCACTGGCATTGTTGGCGACGATGCCGCCGATTTTGCAGGCGTTGATTGAAGCCGGGTCCGGGCCGATCTTGCGTCCGAACGGCGCCAGCCACGCGTTGGCCTGCGCGCCGATCACGCCCGGTTGCAGACGGATTTGCGTGCCTTGGCCACGGATCTCGCGACCGTTCCAGTTATCCCCTAACACGATCAGTACCGAATCGCTGATGGCCTGGCCGGACAGGCTGGTGCCAGCGGCGCGGAAGGTCACCGGGACCTGATCGCGTTGCGCCAGTTTGAGCAGCTCGACGACTTCATCTTCGGACTCGACACGAATCACCAGTTTCGGAATCAGCCGGTAGAAACTGGCGTCGGTGCCGAAGGCCAAGGTCGACAGTGGGTCGTCGAAACGTCGGTCTTGGGGAATCAGTTGCTGCGCATCTCGCAGGAAAGCCGCGGGTAGATTCATTGGTCCTCCAGGATCAAGACCACGAGGTCTTTCGGACCGTGAGCGCCGTAGGCCAGGACCTGCTCAATATCGGCAGTTTTCGACGGGCCGGACACCAGCAGGGCATTGGTCGGCATGCCTAGGGCCCATGCGAATTCCTGCTGCACTTGGTAGAAGTTGTCGCGGATTTCACTGGCCTTGAGCAGGGCGAAGTGCACCGGCGGCACCAGACTCATCAAGCGCGGTTCTTCCTTCGTAGGCCAGAGAATCAGACTACCTGTGGCAGCGATTGCACCGAGGGTGGTGGTCAGGCTGGCAGGCGTGTCGTTGAACAGCTCGGCTTTCCATTCTTCAACTGGACGGTCGTAAGCCTGGAGCGTCGGCAGGCCAGGATTTTTCGCCCAGTGCTGAGTGACACGTTGACCGTGGGGTGTAGTCGGTGCGATCAACAAGCTCGGCAACTGACGGTCCCGCAACAACTGAGCAAGCAACGAAGGCCAACCTTCGCCGGACGTCAGATGGATTTCGGTGTGCACCGCTTCCATCAGTTTGCGCAGCTGCGGGATGCGTTGCTCGTCGGTGTATGTGTAGGGCGCTGTCACCAGTTCGACGTCAAAATCGTCAGGCACCGGCGTGGTGCCCGTCAGACTTTTCCGTAACTTGGCGAGGATATTTTGCTTGGCGCTCATCAGCGATCTCCCTGTTTGGCCAGATGCTCGCGGGCCATATCATGCAGTGAGCGGGCAGCGGGTTTCGGTGCGCTGTGGTTTTGCGTCCAGGGGCCGACGTTGCTCGGCGCCAGTGCGCGCAAGCGAGTGGCGAAGAAGCCGAACAGTCGATAAAGCGTGGGTGAACTGTTGAGCTTCGCCCAGGCATTCCAGATAAACCGTTCTTTACGCGAGTACTTGCTGCCCTGGCCGCGCATCACTTGATGGGGGCTGTCCGGGGCTTTGACGTTTTCTTCCCGCAGGCGACGCAGCAGTGCCGGAATCGGAATTTTTACCGGACAGACTTCACCGCAGGCGCCGCACAGCGACGAGGCGCTCGGGTGATCCGGGACTTTCGCCAGGCCGACCATGTGCGGGGTGATGATTTTTCCGATAGGCCCAGGGTAAACCTCCCCATAGGCGTGGCCGCCGATTCGAGTGTAGACCGGGCAATGATTCATACAGGCGCCGCAGCGGATGCAGTTCAGGGTCTGGCGCAATTCGCTGTCGGCGAAGGCCTGGCTGCGACCGTTGTCGAGCAATACCAGGTGCACTTCCTGAGGGCCGTCGAGTTCATGTTCCTTGCGCGGGCCGGAGATCATGTTGACGTAGGTGGTGATCGGCTGGCCGAGGGCTGAACGGGTCAGCAGTGACAGCAGTGGCACCACATCGCGCAGGTTTTCCACGACTTTTTCGATGCCGGTGACGGCGATGTGCACCGGTGGCACCGTGGTGGTCATGCGCCCGTTGCCTTCGTTTTCCACCAGGAGCAGGGTGCCGGTTTCGGCCACGGCGAAGTTGACGCCGGAGACGCCGATGTCCGCCTCGAAGAATTTCTGCCGCAAGACCTTGCGACCGATCTGAATGAGTTGGTCAACGTCCTTGGTGTATTCCACGCCAAGTTTGTCGTGGAACAAGGACGCGACCTGACCGGCATTCTTGTGGATCGCCGGCATAATAATGTGTGAAGGCTTCTCGTGGTCGAGCTGGACGATGTACTCGCCCATGTCCGATTCCAGGCATTCAATGCCCTGTTCAGCGAGGAAATGATTCATTTCCATCTCTTCGCTGACCATCGATTTGCCCTTGATCACTTGCCGCCCCTCGTGAGCGCGGATGATCGATAAGACGATGCCATTGGCCTCGTCCACCGTTTCCGCCCAGTGCACTGTCACACCGTTACGGGTCAGGTTCTGTTCAAGCTGCTCGAGCAGGTCGGGCAACTTGGATAACGCACGGGCGCGGACAGCATTGCCCAGCACTCGCAAATGTTCTCTTTCGTGGGCATCGCTGAAGGACGCTGCCCGTTTTGTCATCAGTGAATCCATCGCAGTGCGAAAGTTGTTTCGCAGTTGCTTGTCATCCAACGCCTTGTGAGCCCGGATGCGAAAATCTTCTTCTACGGCAACCGTAGGAATAATCGCGGAAGCGTTCATAGAACACCTCCGGTTCGCTGCCAAAGGAAGCTGGCCAGGTGTTGGCCGCGCAATGCTTCCTTCTGTTTCTCCAGCGAGCCATTGATGTTCATCAGGCAACCGCAGTCGGCACTCAGTACCTTGTGCGCGCCGGATTCCTTCAACGACCGGGTCTTGTCAGCCACCATCGCGCCGGAAATGTCTGGCATACGGACGCTGAAAGTCCCACCGAAGCCACAGCATTCACTTTCATGGCTGTGCTCGACTCGCTCCACGTTACGGAGCTGCGCCAACAACTCGCGGCCATGCAAGTGGGTGTTCATCTCACGGCGTGCCGAGCACGACGTGTGCAACGCTACTTTGACTGGCTCGCCACTGTCCTTGAGCTGCACCTTGCAGACAAACAACAAAAACTCGGCCAGTTCATACGTCCGGGCAGCCAGCGCCTGAACCTGTTTCAGTGTGTCCGGCTCGTCCTTGAACAAGTCGGCGTAATGTTCGCGCAACATCCCGGCACACGATCCCGACGGCACCACCACCGGATAGTCTCCGGCAAACAGCGCCAGTTGCGAGCGTGCAACGGTCCTCGCCTGCTCGGTGTAACCCGAGGTGTAGGCCGGTTGCCCGCAGCAGCTTTGCCCCTGCGGATACTCGACACGAATGCCCTCGCGTTCCAGCAAGTGAATCGCGTCCATCCCGGCTTCGGGGTAGAACAAATCCACCACGCAGGTTCCGAACAGGTAGACCCGTGACGGTTTTTGGCTGGGGTATTGCCGAGGCTCGGGCAGTGGCGGGGCGACGCGGGTCGCATTCGGCACAGCGTTGTAAAAAAGCTCGCTCATCAGGCGTGTCTCCGGGTGGTCCCGGTTATCCGTCTGTTGAGGCTGCTGAATATAGAGAGGCAAGCTTTCAGCAGCCTTACAGACCGGGTTGTGAATAGCTGACGCCGGAATCGTGGTCCGGCGTCGGTTTTTGCTTTTTTTCGTGTAGTACTTAGTGCACCAGCATGCCGGTGAGCCAATAGGCCTGGATGTAGGTAATCAGGCCGACGATTGTTGCGAAGAATAGGCTGTGCTTGAGGGTGAAGCGGAACAGATCCGATTCCTTGCCTACCAGGCCGGTCGCGGCGCAGGCCACGGCGATCGATTGTGGCGAGATCATCTTGCCGGTCACGCCGCCGCTGGTGTTCGCCGCTACCAGCAACACATCGCTGACGCCGATCTGGTGCGCGGTGGTCGCTTGCAGCGAGCTGAACAGTGCGTTGGACGAGGTGTCGGAACCGGTCAGGAACACACCCAGCCAGCCCAGGAACGGCGAGAAGAACGGGAATGCTGCACCGGTGCCTGCCAGAACCAGCGCCATAGTCGAGGACATGCCCGAATAGTTAGTAACGAAGGCGAATGCCAGCACCATGCCGATGGACAAAATCGGCCAGCGCAGTTCGTAGAAGGTCTCCTTCAAAGTGGTCAGACCAGTTCTGACATTGATATTCAGCACCAGCATCGAGATCAGCGCCGAGAAGAAAATCGCTGTACCGGTCGCGGAAATCGGGTCGAGTTTGAACACCGCCGGGATGGCTGTCGGGGCGGTCACGATCGGTGCAACCTTGATCACCAATTGATCGAGGTGCGGGATGGCGATGTTGAACACCCAGCTGTACATCGAGCCGCCAGCGGCGAACATTGCCTTGAACGGTTTCAATGTCCAGATGGTGACCAGCACGGTGAGGATCAGGAATGGCGACCAGGCTTTGAGAATTTCACCAAAGCTGTAAGGCGAAGCCACGGTGCTGCGCGGCAGGCCGAAACCGCCAGCGCTGGCGCCCACTACGGAAGCCGAGACGGCACCGACGATGTGTTGGCCTGCAGCGCGTTTCGGTTGCCAGACTTTCAGGAACAGCGTCAGGGAAATCAGGCTGGCCAGGGCCGAGGTGATGTCCGGCAGTTCCGGGCCGATGAAGTTCGACGTGAAGTATTGGGTAATGGCAAAGCTCAAACCGGCGACCAGTGCTGCCGGCCAGGTTTCGCGAACGCCGCGCAGGCCATCCATCATGAACACCAGCCAGAACGGCACGAACAGCGACAGCAGCGGCAGTTGGCGACCCGTCATGGCGCCGATCTTGAACGCGTCGATACCGGTGACTTGCCCGGCAACGATGATCGGAATCCCCAGGGCACCGAACGCAACTGGCGCGGTGTTGGCGATCAGGCACAGGCCCGCGGCGTACAACGGGTTGAAGCCCAGGCCTACCAACAGTGCGGCGGTAATCGCGACCGGCGCACCGAAACCGGCGGCACCTTCCAGGAAGGCGCCGAAGCAGAAGCCGATCAGCAGCACTTGCAGGCGCTGGTCGTCGGTGATCGACAGTACCGAGCTGCGGATCACTTCGAACTGACCACTCTTGACCGTCAGTTTGTAGAGGAATACCGCCGCCACGATGATCCAGGCAATCGGCCACAGCCCGTAGGCAAAGCCATATCCGGCGGCGGCGAAGGCCATGTCGACCGGCATCTGGAAGGCGAAGATCGCCACGGCAATGGACAAGGCCAGCGTGATGCTGCCGGCCACATGTCCTTTGAGTCGGAACACGGCCAATGCCAGGAAGAAAAACACGATGGGGATAACGGCCGCGAGCGCGGACACGCCGAGACTGCCGAGCGGAGAATAGAGCTGTTGCCAGGTTTGCATATGGGGTGGCCCCTAATTGTTGTTGGTCAGGCACTGGTCAGCGTTCTTGGATAATTGGTAATACCAATTTACAATCGCTGTTGGCTAGGGTAAAAGCCTTGTAGGCGGCGTGTCAATTTGTCGCCCTAAAACTTTTGTCGAATACGTGGTGCAGAAGTCATCTGGTCCGCTCGATCAAATGCCGTCTGACAGGTGCTGATGCAGCGCTGATAGGCCAGAATAGAGACCCCGGCGAGCCGTCGGGATCGTGGAGAAATGAGTTATGGGGTTTGATCAGATTCGTCAGCGCCGTTTGTCTGACGATATTGTCGAGCAGCTCGAGGGGATGATTCTCGAGGGCACGCTGAAGGCGGGTGAGCGCTTGCCGGCCGAACGTGCGTTGGCCGAGCAGTTCGGCGTGTCACGCCCTTCGTTGCGCGAAGCGATTCAGAAACTGGCGGCCAAGGGCTTGCTGGTCAGTCGCCAGGGTGGCGGCAATTATGTGGTGGAGTCGCTGGGGTCAACCTTCAGCGATCCGCTGCTGCATCTGCTGGAAAGCAACCCTGAAGCGCAGCGCGATCTGCTGGAATTTCGTCACACCCTGGAGGCCTCCTGCGCCTATTACGCAGCCATGCGTGCTACGGACGTTGATCGCGAGCGATTGACCGCGGCCTTCAACGAATTGCAGGACTGCTATACGCGTCACGACGAGGTAAGTCGGGCGGAAGAGGGGGCGGCGGATGCGAAATTCCACCTGGCAATTGCTGAAGCCAGTCACAACGCGGTGTTGCTGCACACCATTCGCGGGTTGTTCGATCTGCTCAAACGCAACGTGGTGACGAACATCGGCGGGATGTACAAGCAGCGTACGGAAACCCGCGACATGCTGATCACGCAGCACCGGGAGTTGTACCTGGCGATTATTGAAGGAAGGGCCGAGCAGGCGCGGGAAGTCTCCAGCCGACACATTTTGTATGTGCAGGAAGTGCTGGAAGAAGTGCGTCAGGAAGTACAGCGCATGGCTCGGGCGGAGCGGCGCAAGGGAATGTAGTCAGTAGGTTTGATCGTTCCCACGCTCTGCGTGGGAATGCAGCAATGGACGCTCTGCGTCCGCTTTGTGACGCGGAGCGTCACGGGATGCATGCCCACGCAGAGCGTGGGAACGATCAGGTAAGGCGAACTCAAGGCAAAGAGTTAGTCTTCCTTGCCCTTGTTGCGCACCGCACGCTGCAACTCGCGACCGGCGTCGCGTTCGCGTTCGGTATCACGCTTGTCGTATTCCTTCTTGCCCTTGCCCAGAGCGATCTCGCACTTGACCATGTGCTTGCTCCAGTACCAGGACAGGCACACGCAGGCGTAACCTTTTTGCTGCACGGCCGTGGCCAGCTTTTCCAGCTCGCGCCGGTTGAGCAGCAATTTTCGGGTGCGGGTCGGATCAGCGATGACGTGGGTGCTGGCGGTCATCAGCGGCGTAATGTGGCTGCCGAGCAGCCAGGCTTCGCCATCCTTGAGCAGCACGTAACTGTCAACCAGTTGCAGCTTGCTTGCCCGCAGACTTTTTACTTCCCAGCCGGCCAGGACCAGACCAGCCTCGAACTTGTGCTCGATGAAGTAATCGTGTCGCGCCTTTTTGTTTTGCGCGATGGTCCCTGTTGGGTGTTTCTTCTGTTTAGCCATAGGGGCGGCATTATAGGGAGTTGCACGCGAGTCGGCTACGGTATCGCTACGTGCTTGAGCAGGTTGATTGAATCCCGGACAATGCGGCCTCTTTTTTGAACGCTTGGGCGTGATAACGATGTCGACAGACAAGGTTTCTGTCCACGGCAGTTGGGCTAGCCGCTGGGTCTTCATACTCGCCGCGACCGGTTCGGCCGTGGGCCTGGGTAGTATCTGGAAATTCCCGTACATGGTCGGTGTCTACGGCGGCGGCGCCTTCGTGCTGATGTTCCTGGCCTGTATCGCGCTGATCGGTGTGCCGGTCATGCTGGCCGAAACCCTGATCGGTCGCCGTGCACGGCAGAGTCCGGCCAACGCCTTGAAGGTATTGGCGCTGGAGGCCGGGCATTCGGGCAAATGGTCCTGGGGCGCATTCGCCGGGATGATCACGGCGTTGCTGATCCTGTCTTTCTATAGTGTGGTTGGCGGCTGGTCGCTGGATTACATCATCGATATGGGCCGTGGCGACTTCCAGGGTGCAACACCTGATCAGGTCGGCGCCTACTTTGGCAATGTGATCGCTGACCCATGGCGCCTGACACTTTGGCACACGATTTTCATGCTGCTGTCTGCTGTCGTCATCGCCAAAGGCGTGGTCGCCGGCCTGGAGCGCAGTCTGCGGATCATGATGCCGCTTCTATTTGTGATGATTCTGGTGCTGCTGGGCTACAGCATGACCACCGGCCATTTCATGGAAGGCGTGCATTTCATGTTCGACTTCCACCCGGAAAAAGTACTCGACGGCTTGCTGCCCGCCATGGGGCACGCGTTTTTTTCCCTGAGCGTGGGCGTCGGTTCGATCATGATCTACGGCGCCTACATGCCGAAGAACTCATCGATTTCCGGCACCATCGTCGGCGTGGCATTGCTCGATACCTTCGTTTCCCTAGTCGCTGGTCTGGCATTGTTTCCGATCGTGTTTGCCGCGGGCCTGAACCCGAGCGAGGGCCCTGGCCTGATGTTCGTCAGCCTGCCATTTGCCTTTGGTAACGTAGCGTTTGGCCAGTTGATGGGCGTAGTGTTCTTCGTGCTCGTAGCGATTGCAGCCTGGAGCTCGGCGATTTCCTTGCTTGAGCCGATGGTGGCTTACCTGGTTGAACGCACGAAAGTCAGTCGCGCCTGGGTGACCTTTTGGCTGGCATTTATCTGCTGGTTTGTCGGTCTGGGCACGGTGTTTTCCTTCAATATCTGGAAGGAAGCCAAATTTTTCGTGAACGAAGGCGGGATGTTCCACCTCTATCAATGGGGTGCGGCCGGTGGCCTGGACTTCTTTGGTGTGATCGATTTCTTCACCTCGCGAATCATGTTGCCACTCGGTGGTTTGTGTTTCGTGGTGTTTGCAGGCTGGGTGATGGGGCGTGAAGCGGTACGCGACGAGTTGTCGATCCGCAACCCTGCATTGTTTGCCCTGTCCTTGTTCTTGATGCGCTATGTGGCGCCCATCGGCATTCTCGTAGTGTTTGCCGCCCAGCTGTGGAAGTGACGCTGACATGACGACACACATTCAACGTTCGGCCCTGCTGCCGTATCCGGCACAAGCGCTGTATGACCTGGTCAACGACGTGGCGCGTTACCCGGAATTTCTGCCGTGGTGCTCATCGGCCGAAGTCCTGGAGAGTTCTCCTGAGCATATGCGCGCTAGCGTCGGCGTGGCCAAGGGCGGTCTCAGTCAGCATTTCGTAACGCGCAACACGCTGGTGCCTGGGCATTCGATCGAGATGAACCTCGAGGAAGGCCCGTTCAATCAACTGCATGGTGTCTGGGTGTTCAAACCGTTGGGCGAGAAAGCCTGCAAGATCAGTCTGGACCTGTCGTTCGATTACGCCGGTCCGATTATCCGCGCGACCCTGGGGCCGTTGTTCAATCAGGCGGCCAATACGCTGGTGGATGCCTTCTGCCAGCGCGCCAAACAGATGCATGGTTGAGGCCGTGATTGACGTTGAGGTGGTGTATGCCGCCATTGAGCGTCAGGTGCTCCTGTCGGTGTCGGTACCGGCAGGAACAACCGTGCGGGCGGCTTTGCTGATGTCAGGTGTCGGCGAGGCGTTTGCGGAGTTGGATCTGGCCGGTTGCCCGGTAGGAATCTTCGGCAAAGTGATCGCTGATCCGGACAAGCATCCTGTCCAGGCTGGAGATCGCATCGAGATATACCGGCCATTGCTGGCTGATCCGAAAGAGGTTCGTCGGTTACGCGCAGCCAAGGCCGCTGAGGCCAAAACCCGGAATCAGTGATTCGCTCAAGCGCTGGACAATAAAAAACCCGGACATGCCGGGTTTTTTATTGCGTCGCAAATTATTGCGGCGAGGTTTCCAGAGGTTCTGGAGTCGGGACTGGAACGGTTTCTACACCGTCGACGTCCTTCTGGATCTGGTCCAGCAACGAACCTGGCTTGACCGGTTTTTCTGGTTTCGGCTTCTCGACGTTTTCTGCTGGCGCAGCAACTGTAGTGCCGCTGTCCTTGCCGAGAATGGCTTCGTCGCGGCTCACGCCTGGCATGAAATCACCAGAGAGGCTGACAAGCTGGTCATTTGGGTTGAAGATAACGCTAATGCGTTCCTGTTGGCGTTCACCGCCACCCGGTTGCAGGCTGTACAGATAATCCCAGCGATCGGCATGGAACGTGTCAGTCAACAGAGGGTTGCCCATGATAAACCGTACTTGCTTGCGGGTCATTCCCGGGCGTAACTGGTCTATCATGTCCTGCGTGACGACATTGCCCTGCTGGATGTCGATTTTGTAAACCCCGGGGAATGAACAACCGGCGAGTGCGAGCAGTCCCACAAAGGTGAAACTGGTTAGCAAGAGCTTGGTGTTTTGCATCGGTGGGCGACTTCCACTATCTTGGCTGGGACAACGTAAACGCCGATCATACCCGCATTAAGAGAAGCTGCGAAGCAGCATCGCGAGAAAGCTGACCATGGTTGAAAATAGCGAACTACGCAAAGCCGGCCTCAAAGTGACCCTTCCACGGGTCAAAATTCTGCAAATGCTCGATTCCGCCGAGCAACGCCACATGAGTGCCGAGGACGTCTACAAGGCGCTGATGGAAGCTGGTGAGGACGTCGGTCTGGCCACGGTTTACCGTGTCCTGACCCAGTTCGAGGCAGCTGGCCTTGTGGTGCGGCACAACTTCGACGGGGGCCATGCGGTCTTCGAGCTGGACGACGGCAAGCATCACGACCATATGGTCAACGTCGAGACCAGTGAAGTGATCGAATTCTTCGACGAAGAAATCGAGCGACTGCAGAAGGCAATCGTCGACAAGTATGGCTTCGAGATGGTTGATCACAACCTTGTGCTGTACGTACGCAAGAAAAAGTAAGCATGTCGCGCGAACTTAAGGTTCGCGAAACGAGCGAAGGCGACCCCAGGGTCGCCTTCGTGCTTTCTGCCGGTCTTAAATTTTCGCGGTGACGACCATTTTCCTGGCGTGAGCCAGAGATTCCTTTGTAAGGTCGATGCCTCCCAGCATCCGCGCCACTTCTTCGACACGATCGTTCTTGCTCAGCTTGGAGACGGCTGTGTGAGTGGCATCTTCGCCGCGCACTTTGTGTACGAATAGATGTTGATGTCCCTGCGCTGCTACTTGCGGCAAGTGAGTTACCGTCAATACCTGTCCGCGCTCTCCAAGTCGACGCAGCAATTGGCCTACGATTTCGGCGGTCGGACCACCGATGCCCACGTCCACTTCGTCGAACACCAGGGTCGGTACGCGGGAGGTCTGCGCGGTGATCACCTGAATCGCCAGGCTGATCCGTGACAATTCGCCGCCGGATGCCACTTTTGCCAGTGCTTTCAAAGGTTGGCCCGGGTTAGCACTCACCAGCAGCTCTACCTGCTCAAGGCCATTGGGTAGCAGTTCATCGCTACTGTTGGGGCGCAGCTCGATAGTGAAGCGCCCGCCGGGCATGCCCAGTCGCTGGATTTCATGCTCCACGGCGCTGGCTAGGCTGTTCGAGGCCTGATGGCGCAAATCGCTCAGCTCGCGAGCCTTCTCTTGATAATGACGGGCATAGGAGGCCAGTTCATCGCTCAGTCGCTCGATGGATTCGTCGTTGGCATTCAGGGTTTCGATTTCATCCAGCAAGCGCTGCTGCATCTCAGCCACTTCGGTCGGCTGGATGCGGTGTTTGCGCGCCATGGTATAGATCGCATCAAGGCGTTCCTCCAGGTACTGAAGACGCGCTGGATCAGCATCGAAATTATCAAGGAAGCGATTCAGTTCTCCCACGGCTTCTTCGACCTGGATCTGTGCACTGGTCAGCAGGCTGCTGGCTTCACCCAGGGCCCCAATCGAATTGTTGACGCTCGAAAGGCGATTGAGGCTGGCGGTGAGGGCGTTCAGCACATTCCCGGAATCACTTTCGCTGCATTGCTCGACCACTTGCCGGCAAATGCCCAGCAGGGTTTCGGCATTGGTCAGGTTCTTGTGTTCCTGTTCCAGCTGCTCCAGCTCGTTTTCGCCGAGGCCGAGGTTTTCCAGCTCTTCGAGTTGATAACTGAGCAATTGATGGCGAGCGCGCTGCTCGTCGCCGGAGTTGGAAAGGCGTTCAAGTTCCTGGCGGGTCTGGCGCCAGCGTTGGGCGGCCAGGTGTACCTGACGGGCAAGGTCTGTTGCACCTGCGTACTCGTCGAGCAGGCGGCGGTGCGTGTCGGTCTTGAGCAGGGATTGATGTTCATGCTGGCTGTGGATATCGATCAGCAGTTCACCCAGGGCTTTGAGGTCGCCGAGGGGGCAGGGCGTGCCGTTGATGTAGCCACGCGAGCGTCCTTCAGCGGTGATCACCCGGCGCAGGATGCACGGGCCATCGCTCTCCAGGTCACGCTCGGCCAGCCAGGCGCTGGCTTCCGGAATATCGACCAGGTCGAAGGTTGCCAGGATATCGGCCTTGTCGGCGCCGGGACGGACCACGCCGCTGTCGGCGCGATCACCCAGGGTCAGGCCGAGGGCGTCGAGCATGATCGACTTGCCGGCGCCGGTTTCCCCAGTGATCACGCTCATCCCGCGATCGAGTTCGAGATCGAGATGTTCAACGATGGCGTAGTTATGTACGGACAGGTGCACCAGCATAAAGGCCGCTCCCAGGCTTTAGGTCTGGTTATTTATACAGTGTTTTGTTTCTGGCTGACAATGCCCTCCCTTAGCTCTATTTGCTTGATCCGACGAAATCCTTAGTGCGCCCGGGAATGACAATGCAGCTGTTTTTTGTAGGGTTAATAAATCAGCGCCCCTTGAAGCTGAATTTTGCGGCCCCATATAGCTGGGCAGAAGCGCGAGTTGAGCTCGCGGACGATATTGAAAGGAGAAATCTATGGCTGACGAACAGACAGTGGATACGCAAAATCTAGACGCCGATCAGGCTGCCCAGGATTCGGGTGATGAACTGGCGGCTCGTGTTCAAGTGCTCGAAGAGCAATTGGCTGGCGCTCATGATCAGGCTTTGCGTGTAGCGGCTGATCTGCAGAACGTCCGCCGTCGCGCCGAGCAGGATGTAGAAAAGGCTCACAAGTTCGCACTGGAGAAATTCGCCGGTGACTTGTTGCCGATCATCGACAGCCTGGAGCGTGGTCTGGAGTTGTCCAGCCCGGATGACGAAAGCATCCGTCCAATGCGCGAAGGCATCGAGCTGACCCTGAAAATGTTCCAGGACACCCTGAAGCGTTATCAGCTGGAAGCGATCGATCCGCATGGCGAACCGTTCAACGCCGTTCAGCATCAGGCAATGGCCATGCAGGAAAGCGCAGACGTCGAGCCGAACAGCGTGCTCAAGGTGTTCCAGAAGGGCTACCAGCTCAACGGTCGCCTGCTGCGCCCGGCCATGGTCGTGGTCAGCAAGGCTCCGGCGCCGGTTTCGCCTTCGATTGACGAGCAGGCTTGAAATTAGCCGCAAGGCCCCCATTTAGAAGTCAAGCGTTTAAGTGCTACCGCAGTTAGCCACCACTGCTGCGGCAACCAAATCCAAAGTTTCGGGAGAGTGAACATGGGCAAAATTATCGGTATCGACCTGGGGACTACCAACTCCTGCGTCTCCGTGCTTGAAAACGGCGTAGCCAAAGTTATTGAAAACGCTGAAGGCACGCGTACCACGCCGTCGATCATCGCTTACGCCAACGATGGTGAAATCCTCGTTGGCCAATCGGCCAAGCGTCAGGCTGTGACCAATCCGCACAACACCCTGTATGCGGTGAAGCGTCTGATCGGTCGTAAGTTCGACGAAGAAGTCGTACAGAAAGACATCAAGATGGTCCCGTACAAAATCGCCAAGGCTGATAACGGCGACGCGTGGGTTGAAGTGAACGGCCAGAAAATGTCGCCGCCACAAATCTCGGCTGAAATTCTGAAGAAAATGAAGAAGACCGCCGAAGACTACCTCGGCGAGCCAGTGACCGAAGCGGTGATCACCGTTCCGGCCTACTTCAACGACAGCCAGCGTCAAGCCACCAAAGACGCCGGCCGCATCGCGGGCCTGGACGTAAAACGTATCATCAACGAACCAACCGCAGCCGCTCTGGCTTACGGTATGGACAAGGCGAAGGGCGATCACACCGTGATCGTTTACGACTTGGGCGGCGGTACTTTCGACGTTTCCGTGATCGAAATCGCTGAAGTCGATGGCGAGCACCAGTTCGAAGTATTGGCCACCAACGGTGACACGTTCCTGGGCGGTGAAGACTTTGACATTCGTCTGATCGACTACCTCGTCGACGAATTCAAGAAAGAAAGCGGCATGAACCTTAAAGGTGACCCGCTGGCCATGCAGCGCCTGAAAGAAGCCGCTGAAAAAGCCAAGATCGAACTGTCTTCGAGCAATTCGACCGACGTGAACCTGCCGTACATCACTGCAGACGCCACCGGTCCTAAGCACTTGAACGTGAAAATCTCCCGCGCCAAGCTCGAAGCGCTGGTAGAAGACCTGGTTCAACGCACCATCGAACCTTGCCGCATCGCTCTGAAAGACTCTGGCATCGACATTGGCGCCATCAACGACGTGATCCTGGTCGGCGGCCAGACCCGTATGCCACTGGTTCAGAAGCTGGTGACCGAATTCTTCGGTAAAGAAGCGCGTAAAGATGTGAACCCGGACGAAGCGGTTGCCATGGGTGCTGCTATCCAGGGCGCAGTATTGGCCGGTGACGTGAAAGACGTTCTGCTGCTGGACGTTAGCCCGCTGACTCTGGGTATCGAAACCATGGGTGGCGTGATGACCGCGCTGATCGAGAAAAACACCACGATTCCTACCAAGAAATCGCAAGTGTTCTCGACTGCCGACGACAACCAGGGCGCTGTGACCATTCACGTGCTGCAAGGTGAGCGTAAGCAAGCCGCTCAGAACAAGTCTTTGGGCAAGTTCGATCTGGCCGAGATTCCACCAGCACCACGTGGCGTGCCACAAATTGAAGTGACCTTCGACATCGACGCCAACGGCATTCTGCACGTAGGCGCCAAAGACAAGGCTACCGGCAAGACTCAGTCGATCGTGATCAAGGCCAACTCCGGTCTGTCCGAGGAAGAAATTCAGCAGATGATTCGCGATGCTGAAGCCAACGTCGACGCAGATCGCCAGTTCGAAGAGCTGGCAACCGCTCGCAACCAGGGCGATGCGCTGGTTCACTCGACTCGCAAAATGGTCGCAGACGCTGGCGATAAAGTGACTGCTGAAGAGAAGACTGCAATCGAAGCTGCTGTTGTTGCGCTGGAAGCCGCTGTCAAAGGCGACGACAAAGCGGCAATCGAAGCCAAGGTTGAAGAGCTGTCGAAAGTCTCCGCTCCAGTAGCGCAGAAGATGTACGCCGAGCAGGCTCAACCTGCTGAAGGTGCTGCACCGCAAGGCGAATCGGCTGAGAAGGCTGACGACGTCGTCGACGCTGAGTTCGAAGAAGTCAAAGACCACAAGTAAGTTGTTGGTCGGCCGGTTGACTGCCTTTAGGCAGTGACTGGTAGGATGTCGCCGCGCGGGGGCTTGCTCCCGCGTTGGCGTGTCTGGAGTTAGCGAATTTTTACAGCATGCGACAACGCTCGGGTGCTGATGGTATGGCCGGGAATGCTCCTGCTTTTCGAGCCGAAAGTACCGCATCGAATCAAAGACCAGGATCGTTGAATTGACGTGAGTTGGGTCCGGGCCTGTATTGGGGCTCAACGAGTTTGGCAAGGCTCAGGAGAGGTTTGCCGAACGTCCTTAAGAGTGCAAAGACTTATGGCAAAGCGTGACTATTACGAAGTATTGGGTGTTGAGCGTGGCTCAAGCGAAGCAGACCTGAAAAAGGCCTACCGTCGCCTGGCGATGAAGCACCACCCGGACCGTAATCCCGATGACAAAGCGTCGGAAGATATGTTCAAGGAGGCCAACGAGGCCTACGAAGTGCTGTCCGATTCCAGCAAGCGCGCGGCGTACGACCAGTACGGTCATGCCGGTGTCGACCCAAGCATGGGTGGCGGCGGTGCGGGGTTTGGCGGTCAGAACTTCTCCGACATCTTTGGTGATGTCTTCAGTGACTTCTTCGGCGGCGGTCGCGGCGGTTCTCGTGGCGGCGCTCAGCGCGGCAGCGACCTGCGTTACACCCTGGAACTGAATCTGGAAGAAGCGGTGCGCGGTACAACCGTGAATATCCGTGTTCCGACATTGGTCAACTGCAAGCCGTGCGACGGTTCGGGTGCCAAGAAAGGCTCCTCGCCGATCACTTGCCCGACGTGTGGCGGTATCGGTCAAGTCCGTATGCAGCAGGGCTTTTTCTCGGTGCAGCAGACGTGCCCGCGCTGCCATGGCCAGGGCAAGATCATTTCCGATCCGTGCGACTCGTGCGACGGTCAAGGTCGTGTCGAAGAGTACAAGACCCTCTCGGTGAAAGTGCCGGCCGGTGTCGATACCGGTGACCGCATTCGTCTGTCCGGCGAAGGCGAGGCGGGGGCTCAGGGTGGTCCGACTGGCGACCTGTATGTGGTGATCAACGTGCGTGAGCACGCGATCTTCCAGCGCGACGGCAAGCACCTGTTCTGCGAAGTGCCAATCAGTTTTGTCGATGCTGCGCTGGGTGGCGAGCTGGAGATTCCGACCCTTGATGGTCGAGTCAAACTGAAAATCCCTGAAGGGACTCAGACCGGCAAGCAGTTCCGTGTTCGCGGCAAGGGCGTTGCGCCAGTGCGCGGCGGCGGTGCTGGTGACTTGATGTGCCGAGTGGCGGTCGAAACCCCTGTCAATCTGGGGCGTCGTCAGCGTGAACTGCTGGAAGAGTTCCGTAGCTCGCTGGCAGATGACAACAGTCATTCGCCTAAAACCACGGGTTGGTTCGAAGGCGTGAAGCGCTTCTTCGGCGATTTGTAAGGAGTCGGCATGCGACGTATAGCTGTGATGGGCGCTGCCGGGCGCATGGGCAAGATTCTGGTCGAGGCGGTGCAGCAACGCGCGCCGCTGACCGGGCTGACGGCAGCCATCGTACGCCCCGGCAGCACGCTGATTGGCGTGGATGCTGGTGAACTGGCCTCGCTGGGGCGCATCGGCGTTCCACTGTCCGGCAATCTGGACGCGGTGGCTGATGAGTTCGACGTGCTGATCGACTTCACGCTTCCGGAAGTCATGCTGAAAAACCTGGCGTTCTGCCGTAAGGCGGGTAAGGCCATGGTGATCGGCACGACGGGGTTGGACGCCGCGCAAAAGCAGTTGCTGGCCGAGGCCGGCAAGGATATTCCGATCGTGTTCGCGGCCAATTTCAGTGTCGGTGTAAACCTGTCGCTGAAGCTGCTCGACATGGCTGCTCGTGTGCTGGGTGATGAGGCGGATATCGAGATCATCGAGGCTCATCATCGGCACAAGATCGATGCGCCTTCAGGTACGGCTCTGCGCATGGGTGAAGTCATCGCCAATGCGTTGGATCGTGATCTGCAGAAGGTTGCGGTCTATGGTCGTGAAGGCCATACCGGTGCTCGCGAGCGTGAAACGATCGGCTTTGCCACTGTTCGCGGTGGTGATGTGGTCGGCGATCATACGGTGCTGTTCGCCTGTGAGGGTGAGCGACTGGAGATCACGCATAAAGCGTCCAGTCGCATGACCTTCGCCAAGGGCGCGGTGCGTGCTGCGTTGTGGCTGGACGGTCGTGAGCCGGGTCTTTACGACATGCAAGACGTGCTCGATCTGCGTTAAGATGCCCCCGAAATCGGGTTCCAACACAGCGTTTGGGCCCGATTTTATTACGCCAAGCGACGTCCTGTCGCATTCTCCGGCCTTTAAGGCTCATTGGCGGTAGACCAAAAATGCCTTTTTCTGTAAGCTACAGCTTTAGTGTGTCCACTAAAAGCGCGCAGAATTATTCGGTGAAGAAGCGGGGTGACGTGTCCATACGTCACTCCGCTTTTTTACAACCTGCGATCGCCCTTTCAGGCTTTATTTACGGGAGGTCTTCTTGACTAAGCCAGCCATACTCGCCCTTGCTGATGGCAGCATTTTTCGCGGCGAAGCCATTGGAGCCGACGGTCAGACCGTTGGAGAGGTGGTGTTCAACACCGCCATGACCGGCTATCAGGAAATCCTTACCGATCCTTCCTACGCCCAACAGATTGTTACCCTGACTTACCCGCACATCGGTAACACCGGCACCACGCCGGAAGACGCCGAGTCCGACCGCGTCTGGTCCGCGGGCCTGGTTATCCGTGACCTGCCACTGGTTGCGAGCAACTGGCGTAACACGATGTCTCTGTCCGACTACCTGAAAGCCAACAACGTTGTGGCAATCGCTGGTATCGACACTCGCCGCCTGACGCGCATCCTGCGTGAAAAAGGCGCGCAGAACGGCTGCATCATGGCCGGTGACAACATTTCCGAAGAAACCGCCATCGCCGCCGCTCAGGGTTTTCCTGGCCTCAAAGGCATGGACCTGGCGAAAGTCGTCAGCACCAAAGAGAAATACGAGTGGCGCTCGACTGTCTGGGATTTGAAAACCGACAGCCACGCAACCATCGAAGCCTCTGAGCTGCCGTACCACGTGGTTGCCTACGACTACGGCGTCAAGCTGAACATCCTGCGCATGCTGGTCGAGCGCGGTTGCCGCGTGACCGTGGTGCCGGCACAGACACCAGCGGCTGAAGCGCTGGCATTGAAGCCGGACGGCGTGTTCCTGTCCAACGGCCCTGGTGACCCGGAGCCTTGCGACTACGCGATCCAGGCGATCAAGGATGTGCTGGAAACCGAAATTCCGGTCTTCGGTATCTGCCTTGGTCACCAACTGCTGGCCCTGGCCTCCGGTGCCAAGACCCTGAAAATGGGTCACGGCCACCACGGTGCCAACCACCCGGTCCAGGATCTGGATACCGGTGTGGTGATGATCACCAGCCAGAACCACGGTTTTGCGGTAGACGAAACGACCCTGCCAGCCAACGTCCGGGCGATCCACAAATCGCTGTTCGACGGCACCCTGCAAGGTATCGAGCTAACCGACAAGAGCGCCTTCAGCTTCCAGGGTCACCCTGAAGCCAGCCCTGGCCCGAACGACGTAGCACCACTGTTTGATCGCTTCATCAATGAAATGGCCAAGCGACGCTGATCGCTCGCCTTGATGTAGCAAAGCTTGAGGGCGGTCCCGACACCGGCGGCCCCCTCAAGACTTCAAAGATTGAACAAGACGGCTTGCCGACTGACCTGCGGATTTGAGTGACAAACCCATGCCAAAACGTACAGACATTAAAAGCATCCTGATTCTCGGCGCTGGCCCGATCGTGATCGGCCAGGCCTGCGAATTCGACTACTCCGGCGCCCAGGCCTGTAAAGCCCTGCGCGAGGAGGGTTACCGCGTCATCCTGGTGAACTCCAACCCAGCGACCATCATGACCGACCCGGACATGGCCGACGCCACCTACATCGAGCCGATCAAGTGGCAGACCGTTGCCAAGATCATCGAGAAAGAGCGTCCGGACGCGCTGCTGCCGACCATGGGTGGTCAGACCGCTCTGAACTGCGCACTGGATCTGGAGCGCGAAGGCGTTCTGGAGAAGTTCGGCGTAGAGATGATCGGCGCCAACGCTGACACCATCGACAAGGCTGAAGACCGTTCGCGCTTCGACAAGGCGATGAAATCCATCGGCCTGGACTGCCCGCGTTCGGGTATCGCCCACAGCATGGAAGAGGCCAACGTGGTCCTCGAGAAGCTTGGCTTCCCGTGCATCATCCGTCCGTCCTTCACCATGGGCGGCACCGGTGGCGGTATCGCTTACAACCGTGAAGAGTTCGAAGAAATCTGCGCCCGTGGCCTCGACCTGTCGCCGACAAAAGAGCTGCTGATCGACGAATCCCTGATCGGCTGGAAAGAATATGAGATGGAGGTTGTCCGCGATAAGAAGGACAACTGCATCATCGTCTGCTCCATCGAAAACTTTGACCCGATGGGTGTGCACACCGGTGACTCGATCACCGTTGCTCCGGCACAAACCCTGACGGACAAGGAATACCAGATCATGCGTAACGCCTCGTTGGCGGTATTGCGTGAGATCGGCGTGGAAACCGGCGGCTCCAACGTTCAGTTTGGCATCTGCCCGGACACTGGCCGTATGGTCGTGATCGAGATGAACCCGCGTGTATCCCGCTCTTCGGCGCTGGCCTCGAAAGCCACTGGTTTCCCGATTGCGCGTATCGCTGCCAAGTTGGCGATCGGCTACACCCTGGACGAACTGCAGAACGAAATCACCGGCGGCGCTACTCCTGCATCCTTCGAGCCGTCCATCGACTACGTCGTGACCAAGCTGCCACGCTTCGCCTTCGAGAAATTCCCGAAAGCCGACGCGCGCCTGACCACTCAAATGAAGTCGGTGGGTGAAGTCATGGCCATCGGCCGGACTTTCCAGGAATCCCTGCAGAAAGCCCTGCGCGGTCTGGAAGTGGGCGTTTGCGGCCTGGACGAGAAGCTCGACCTGAGCAATCCGGAAAGCATGAGCATCCTCAAGCGCGAACTGACCGTGCCGGGTGCTGAGCGTATCTGGTACGTGGCTGACGCCTTCCGTGCCGGCCTGTCGGTTGAAGACATCTTCGGCATGAACATGATCGACCCGTGGTTCCTGGTGCAGATCGAAGATCTGATCAAGGAAGAAGAGAAGGTCAAGACCCTGGGTCTGGCCAGCATCGACCGCGACGTGATGTTCCGCCTCAAGCGCAAAGGCTTCTCCGACATGCGTCTGGCCAAGCTGCTGGGCGTGACCGAGAAGGCTCTGCGTCGCCACCGTCACAAACTTGAAATTTTCCCGGTCTACAAGCGCGTTGACACCTGCGCGGCCGAGTTCGCCACCGACACCGCTTACCTCTACTCGACGTACGAGGAAGAGTGTGAAGCCGCGCCGTCGGGCCGCGACAAGATCATGATCCTCGGCGGCGGTCCAAACCGTATCGGCCAGGGCATCGAGTTCGACTACTGCTGCGTACACGCGGCATTGGCCCTGCGCGAAGACGGTTACGAGACCATCATGGTCAACTGCAACCCGGAAACCGTTTCCACCGACTACGACACCTCTGATCGCCTGTACTTCGAACCAGTCACCCTGGAAGACGTACTGGAAATCGTCCGCGTCGAGAAGCCGAAAGGCGTGATCGTCCAGTACGGCGGCCAAACCCCGCTGAAACTGGCTCGTGCCCTGGAAGAAGCTGGCGTACCGATCATCGGCACCAGCCCTGACGCCATCGACCGTGCCGAAGACCGTGAGCGCTTCCAGCAAATGGTCGAGCGCCTGAACCTGCGTCAGCCGCCAAACGCCACCGTGCGCAGCGAAGATGAAGCGATTCGTGCTGCCAGCAAGATCGGTTACCCGCTGGTGGTTCGTCCGTCCTATGTACTGGGCGGTCGCGCGATGGAAATCGTTTACGAAGAAGAAGAACTCAAGCGCTACCTGCGCGATGCAGTGAAAGTGTCCAACGACAGCCCGGTGCTGCTCGACCACTTCCTCAACTGCGCCATCGAAATGGACGTGGATGCAGTCTGCGACGGCACCGATGTGGTGATCGGCGCGATCATGCAGCACATCGAGCAGGCCGGCGTTCACTCCGGTGACTCCGCGTGCTCCCTGCCGCCGTACTCGCTGCCTGCACACATCCAGGACGAGATGCGCGAACAGGTCAAGAAAATGGCCCTGGAACTGGGCGTTGTCGGCCTGATGAACGTTCAGTTGGCGCTGCAAGGCGAAGACATCTACGTCATCGAAGTCAACCCACGCGCTTCCCGTACCGTACCGTTCGTGTCCAAGTGCATCGGTGTTTCCCTGGCGATGATCGCGGCTCGCGTGATGGCCGGTAAAACCCTGAAAGAAATCGGCTTCACCAAAGAAATCATTCCGAACTTCTACAGTGTGAAAGAGGCGGTGTTCCCATTCGCCAAATTCCCTGGCGTGGACCCGATCCTGGGCCCAGAGATGAAGTCCACGGGTGAAGTGATGGGCGTGGGCGACACCTTCGGTGAAGCGTTTGCCAAAGCCCAAATGGGCGCCAGCGAAGTGCTGCCGACCGGCGGTACCGCATTCATCAGCGTGCGTGATGACGACAAGCCACTGGTTGCAGGCGTGGCCCGTGATCTGATCAACTTGGGCTTCGAAGTGGTCGCCACTGCCGGTACTGCGAAGCTGATCGAAGCCGCAGGCCTGAAAGTGCGTCGTGTGAACAAGGTGACTGAAGGTCGTCCGCACGTGGTCGACATGATCAAGAATGACGAAGTCACCCTGATCATCAACACCACCGAAGGTCGTCAATCGATCGCCGATTCGTACTCCATTCGTCGTAATGCCTTGCAGCACAAGATTTACTGCACCACTACCATTGCTGCTGGCGAAGCTATCTGCGAAGCGCTGAAGTTCGGTCCCGAGAAGACCGTGCGCCGCTTGCAGGATCTACACGCAGGATTGAAGGCATGATCAAATACCCAATGACCGTCAAGGGCGCTAAAGCCCTGGAAGAAGAACACGCTCACTTGACCAAGGTCGTCCGTCCGAAGCTCAGCCAGGACATCGGTACGGCCCGCGAGTTGGGTGACTTGAAAGAAAACGCCGAATACCACGCTGCTCGCGAGCAGCAAGGTATGGTCGAGGCGCGGATCCGCGACATCGAAGGCCGCATGCAAAACGCGGTGATCATTGATGTCACGACCATTCCTCACACCGGCAAAGTGATTTTCGGCACCACCGTTGAAATCGCCAACGTCGAGACAGATGAAAGCGTCACTTACCACATCGTTGGTGAGGATGAGGCTGACTTCAAGCTCGGCAAGATTTCGGTCGGCTCGCCATTGGCCCGCGCCTTGATTGCCAAGGAAGAGGGTGATGTGGTTGCCGTGAAAACGCCTGGCGGCGTTATCGAGTACGAGATTGTCGAAGTTCGCCACATCTAAGCGCAGGCGCCCGCTACGTGCGGGCGCCATGCTTTGGCAGCTGACTCAGATGTTGTGGGTTGGTGGTCTGTGGCTGTTGCACATCGGTCTGCTGCCGGTGCTGGGCAAAATTGGCCTGGCACCGCTGCTGATCGACGAAATCGCAGGCATGCTTGATGCGCTGATGGTGGGGTTCGCCGCAGCGTGTGTGATTTTTCAGGCTTTGGTGCTGGTTCAGGCCGAGGGCCTTGCCAGTCTATGGCGCGATATTCGCGGGCAACTGCTGCTGGTGGCGCTGTATGCGTGTGCGATGTATGCCGCGGTGCGTATCGGCTGGCCGGATGCCGTGCGTTGGCAGGTGTTCAGCTATCTTGTTCTGGGCTTTTCCGGGCTGGTGCTGGTGTTGCAGTCGGTGCCTGGATGGAGTGGCAGGGTGCGCGAAGCACACCCTTGACACTTGTCATCACTTGAAGCGATGGACGTTCGACAGCTGCTTGTTGACGCTGAAGTTCTTGCGGTAAATCAGTGCCATCTTGCCGATGACCTGAACCAGGTCCGCTTTGCCGACCTTGCACAGTTCTGCAATGTTCGCCAGACGCGACTCGCGATCGAGGATGTTGAGCTTGATTTTAATCAGCTCGTGATCCGCCAAAGCGCGTTCAAGTTCGGCTAACACACCTTCAGTCAAACCGTTGTCAGCCACAGTCAAAACTGGTTTCAGATGGTGGCCAATGGATTTGTACTGTTTCTTCTGCTCTTGAGTGAGCGGCATAATCTGACCCTTTAGTCTGGATTCTGTAAAATGGCGGCCATTTTACCCGAGGGTTCGTGGATCCGCCCAATTAATCACGACCCTTATCATCGAGGTGCCCAATGGCGCGTTCCAAGACAAGCCTTGGTTGGCTGAAAAGACATGTCAATGATCCCTATGTGAAGCAGGCGCAGAAGGATGGTTACCGCTCGCGTGCGAGTTACAAGCTTCTGGAGGTCCAGGAGAAATACAAGCTGATCCGTCCGGGCATGAGCGTTGTCGACCTGGGTGCGGCGCCCGGCGGCTGGTCGCAGGTCACTAGTCGGCTGATCGGTGGTCAGGGGCGTCTGATCGCCTCGGACATCCTGGAAATGGACAGCATTCCGGACGTGACTTTCATCCAGGGTGACTTCACCCAGGACGAAGTGCTCGCTCAGATCCTTGAAGCCGTGGGTAATTCGCAGGTGGACCTTGTGATTTCCGATATGGCCCCCAATATGAGTGGTACGCCTGAGGTGGACATGCCAAAAGCCATGTTTCTATGTGAGCTGGCTCTTGATCTGGCGGCTCGGATACTCAAGCCGGGTGGTAATTTCGTGATCAAGGTGTTTCAGGGCGAAGGGTTTGATGCTTACGTGAAGGACGCTCGTCAGAAATTCGACAAGGTCCAGATGATCAAGCCGGACTCTTCCCGTGGCAGTTCCCGCGAGCAATACATGCTGGCTTGGGGCTACCGCGGCCGTAGTGAGTAAATCGAGGTTTTTTTGCGGGGTGATAGGTTTTTCGTATTTCGCCCCGTGAGCATTAGCGAATATTGTGTAGAAAGTGTTTCACAAAGGGTTACAGACGGCGCCTGCCAGAGCCGTAGGTAATGTAGTAAGTTAGGCCGGTGAATATCATGCGAAGCGCGCGCCATTAGCGGAGCTTGCTTCAGAGGGTAGTTAATTGAACGATATGGCAAAGAATCTGATCCTGTGGTTGATCATCGCGGCTGTCCTGGTGACAGTGATGAACAACTTCTCCAGCCCTAACGAGCCGCAGACCCTCAACTATTCCGACTTCATCCAGCAGGTCAAGGATGGAAAGGTAGAGCGCGTAGCGGTTGACGGCTATGTGATTACCGGCAAACGCAACGATGGCGACAGCTTCAAGACCATTCGTCCGGCAATCCAGGACAACGGTCTGATCGGCGACCTCGTGGACAACCATGTCGTAGTCGAAGGCAAACAGCCTGAACAGCAAAGCATCTGGACTCAGCTCCTGGTCGCAAGCTTCCCGATCCTGGTGATCATCGCCGTGTTCATGTTCTTCATGCGGCAGATGCAGGGCGGCGCCGGTGGCAAGGGCGGGCCAATGAGCTTCGGCAAGAGCAAGGCGCGCCTGCTCTCCGAGGATCAGGTGAAAACCACTTTGGGTGACGTTGCCGGTTGTGACGAAGCCAAGGAGGAAGTCGGCGAGTTGGTCGAGTTCCTGCGTGATCCGGGCAAGTTCCAGCGTCTGGGCGGCCGCATTCCTCGCGGTGTGCTGATGGTGGGTCCTCCAGGTACCGGTAAAACATTGCTGGCCAAAGCGATTGCCGGCGAAGCAAAAGTACCGTTCTTCACCATTTCCGGTTCCGATTTTGTCGAAATGTTCGTCGGTGTCGGTGCCAGCCGTGTTCGTGACATGTTCGAGCAGGCCAAGAAACACGCGCCATGCATCATCTTCATCGATGAAATCGACGCCGTCGGTCGCCACCGTGGTGCCGGTATGGGCGGCGGTCATGACGAGCGCGAGCAGACTCTCAACCAGTTGCTGGTAGAGATGGACGGCTTCGAAATGAACGACGGCATCATCGTCATCGCTGCAACCAACCGTCCGGACGTACTGGACCCTGCGTTGCTGCGTCCGGGCCGTTTCGACCGTCAGGTTGTCGTCGGTCTGCCGGATATCCGTGGTCGCGAGCAGATTCTCAAGGTTCACATGCGAAAAGTGCCAATGGGTGATGACGTCGCTCCGGCTGTGATCGCTCGTGGTACCCCTGGTTTCTCCGGCGCCGACCTGGCTAACCTGGTGAACGAAGCGTCGTTGTTTGCGGCTCGTGCCGGCAAGCGCATCGTCGAAATGAAAGAGTTCGAGTTGGCCAAAGACAAGATCATGATGGGCGCCGAGCGCAAATCCATGGTCATGTCCGAGAAAGAGAAGCAGAACACCGCTTACCACGAGGCAGGTCACGCTATTGTCGGGCGCGTCGTGCCTGAGCATGATCCGGTCTACAAGGTGTCGATCATTCCGCGCGGTCGTGCGCTGGGCGTGACCATGTTCCTGCCGGAAGAAGATCGCTACAGCCTGTCCAAGCGTGCGTTGATCAGTCAGATCTGCTCGTTGTACGGCGGCCGTATTGCTGAAGAAATGACCTTGGGCTTCGACGGTGTCACCACCGGTGCGTCAAACGACATCATGCGTGCCAGTCAGATCGCACGGAACATGGTAACCAAGTGGGGCTTGTCGGAAAAACTCGGCCCGTTGATGTACGCAGAAGAAGAGGGCGAAGTGTTCCTCGGTCGCGGCGGCGGTGGTCAGGGTGCAAGCTTCTCTGGCGAGACAGCCAAGTTGATCGACTCCGAAGTGCGCAGCATCATTGACCAGTGCTACGGCACCGCCAAGCAGATCCTCACCGATAACCGTGACAAACTCGACGCCATGGCTGATGCCTTGATGAAGTACGAAACGATCGATGCTGATCAGATCGACGACATCATGGCGGGTCGTACGCCTCGTGAACCTCGCGACTGGTCAGGCGGCACCGGTACCTCCGGAACTCCTCCGGTGGCACAGGATCCGCGTCCGGAAACACCGATCGGCGGTCCGGCTGCTGACGTTTAAGGTTTGAAATGACTTCTGTTCAGTCCTCGACCCGGTTGCCTTGCGGCAATCGGGTTCTTGATTTAGCCCTGACGCACGTCATGGGTATTCTCAATGTCACTCCCGATTCCTTCTCTGATGGCGGCCAATATAGCCAGCTCGATGCGGCCTTGCGCCACGCTGAGGCTATGGTGGCGGCTGGCGCGACGTTGATTGATGTCGGTGGCGAATCGACCCGGCCGGGTGCCAGGGTGGTTTCACCGCTGGAAGAGCTTGAGCGCGTAGCTCCGGTCGTCGAACGAATACACCGCGAGCTGGATGTAATTATCTCGGTCGACACTTCCACACCAGCTGTCATGCGCGAAGCCGCACGACTTGGTGCGGGGTTGATCAATGACGTGCGTTCGTTGCGGCGCGATGGTGCTCTGGATGCGGCCGCAGCCACTGGCCTGCCGGTCTGTCTGATGCATATGCTCGGTGAACCGGGCGACATGCAGGACAATCCGCAGTATCAGGACGTCACGAAAGAGGTGGGCGAGTTTCTCGCCGAGCGCATGGCTCAGTGTGCGTCGGTAGGCATTACAGCGGACCGGATCATCCTTGATCCGGGCTTTGGCTTCGCAAAAACCTTGCAGCACAATCTAAGCTTGTTCAAGCATATGGAGGCCCTGCATGCCTTGGGGCGGCCCCTGTTGGTCGGGGTTTCGCGAAAGAGCATGATAGGTCAGGCATTGAATCGTCCGGTTGGTGAGCGTCTGTATGGTGGTCTGGCGCTTGCAGCGCTGGCTTCGGTCAAGGGCGCGCGTATATTGCGCGTCCATGATGTGGCCGAAACCGTCGATGTGGTGCGGATGATCGCTGCAGTGGAATCAGCCGAATAAGAATGATGGAGTACTTATGACTAAGAAATACTTTGGCACCGATGGCATTCGTGGTCGGGTCGGCGAATATCCGATTACTCCTGACTTCATGCTCAAGCTCGGCTGGGCTGCTGGTATGGCGTTCCGCAAAATGGGCGCCTGCAAGGTATTGGTGGGTAAGGACACTCGGATCTCCGGCTATATGTTCGAATCTGCGCTCGAGGCCGGGCTTACGTCGGCAGGAGCCGATGTCATGCTCCTGGGCCCGATGCCGACACCGGCCATCGCCTACCTGACTCGTACCTTCCAGGCCGAAGCGGGCATCGTGATCAGTGCCTCGCACAACCCTCACGATGACAATGGCATCAAGTTTTTCTCCGGGAAGGGCACCAAGCTTCCGGATGAAGTCGAGCATATGATCGAAGAGTTGCTCGACACCCCGATGACTGTGGTTGAGTCGAGCAAGATCGGCAAGGTATCGCGCATCAACGATGCTTCAGGCCGCTATATCGAATTCTGCAAAAGCAGCGTCCCGACGGGCACCAGCTTCGCGGGCCTGAAGATCGTGATCGACTGCGCTCACGGTGCGACCTACAAGGTGGCTCCGAGTGTATTCCGTGAGCTGGGGGCCGATGTCGTTGTGCTTTCTGCTCATCCTAACGGCCTGAACATCAATGAAAATTGCGGTTCAACCCATATGGGGCCGCTGCAAGCCGCTGTATTGGCCGAGCATGCCGATTTGGGTATCGCCTTTGATGGTGATGGTGACCGCGTTCAGATGGTTGATCATACCGGTGCTGTTGTCGACGGTGATGAGTTGCTGTTCATCATTGCTCGCGACCTGCATGAGCACGGCAAGTTGCAGGGCGGTGTGGTCGGTACGCTGATGAGTAACCTGGGGTTGGAATTGGCCCTGGCGGATCTGGCAATTCCTTTTGTGCGGGCCAATGTTGGCGACCGATACGTAATCTCCGAGTTGCTGGAGCGCGATTGGCTGGTGGGTGGTGAAAATTCGGGCCACATTGTCTGCTTCAACCACACCACAACCGGTGACGCGATCATTGCCGCATTGCAGGTATTGATGGCGCTGAAGGCCCGCTCCGAGGGGCTGGCGCAATCGCGTCAGGCGCTGCGCAAGTGCCCTCAGGTGCTGATCAATGTACGATTTGGCGGCGGTGCGAGCCCTCTTGATCATCCATCCGTCAAGGAGGCAAGCGAGCGCGTTACCAAGGCTATGGCTGGTCGTGGGCGCGTGCTGTTGCGCAAGTCCGGGACGGAGCCGCTGGTGCGGGTAATGGTCGAAGGCGAGGACGAAACACAGGTTCGCGGCTACGCCGAAGAGCTGGCAAAACTGGTTACTGAAGTTTCTGCCTGATTTCGGCTTGCCAGCCATGATTGTGTTGGGTAACATCTGCGCCCACTTTGACCGACGAGGTACAGCATGCGTCGCCCTATGGTAGCTGGTAACTGGAAGATGCACGGTACCCGCGCCAGCGTCGCTGAGCTGATCAATGGCCTTCGTCATCTGGCCTTGCCGAGCGATGTTGATGTAGCGGTATTCCCGTCTTGCTTGCATATCAATCAAGTGATTGATGGCTTGAAGGAAAAGTCGATTTCGGTCGGCGCGCAGAACTCTGCGGTGGAATCCATGCAAGGTGCGTTGACCGGTGAAGTTGCGCCGAGTCAGTTGGTGGATGCAGGATGTTCCTTGGTGCTTGTCGGGCACTCCGAGCGCCGCCAGATAATGGGCGAGCAGGACGGAATGCTGATTCGCAAGTTCGCAGCGGCACAGGCATGTGGCTTGATTCCGGTGTTGTGCGTAGGGGAAACCCTTGAAGAGCGCGAGGCTGGAAAAACTCTTGAGGTTGTCGGGCGTCAGCTAGGCAGTATCATAGAGGAGCTGGGTGTTGGTGCCTTTGCAAAGGCAGTAATCGCTTACGAGCCGGTCTGGGCCATTGGTACCGGGCTGACTGCTTCGCCGCAACAGGCGCAGGATGTGCATGCAGCCATTCGCGCTCAGTTGGCGGCAGAGAATTCTGAGGTCGCACAAGGTGTGCGGCTTCTATACGGCGGCAGCGTGAAGGCGGCCAATGCGGTCGAACTGTTCGGCATGCCGGATATCGATGGGGGGCTCATTGGTGGGGCTTCCCTGAATGCAGATGAGTTCGGTGCGATTTGTCGCGCCGCGGGAAACTGAAAAAATGCTGGAAACAGTCGTAGTCGTTTTTCATCTGCTGGGTGCATTGGGCGTAGTTGCTCTGGTATTGCTGCAGCAGGGTAAAGGTGCGGATGCTGGCGCGTCTTTCGGAGCAGGTGCTTCAAATACTGTGTTCGGAAGCCAAGGTTCCTCTACCTTTCTTAGTAAGTTTACTGCTATACTTGCCGCCGGTTTCTTCATAACCAGCTTAGGGTTAGGTTACTTTGCTAAAGAGAAGGCTCAAGAGCTGACTCAAGTAGGTTTGCCAAACCCGGCAGTGTTGGAAGTTCCAAAGCAACAACCGGCTTCTGATGATGTACCGGTGCTTCAAGAGCAAAAGTCGGCTACTCCAGCGACTGACGTACCTCCAGCTCAAGAGCAAAAGTAAGAAGGGTTTCAAACGTAGTATTGCCGAGGTGGTGGAATTGGTAGACACGCAACCTTGAGGTGGTTGTGCCCATAGGGTGTAGGGGTTCGAGTCCCCTTCTCGGTACCAATTATCAGGAGAGCCCGCTGTTGCGGGCTTTCTTGTAGGTGGAAGGTTACATTGACCCTGTCAGGGATCGGTCGTATACTTCCGCCCCAGCTTTGTCGCGGGGTGGAGCAGTCTGGTAGCTCGTCGGGCTCATAACCCGAAGGTCGTCGGTTCAAATCCGGCCCCCGCAACCAGTTTAAGGAGCCCCTTTTAAGGGGCTTTTTGTTAGCTGGACACTTTCAACGCCGCTGTTCGACGGCGTTTCAAGGATGGGCGTTTCGCCCATTTTTTTATTTTGCACAGCATGCACATACATGCACGAGGGGGTTCAGGTGTCGAGCAAGCTAGAAGAGTTGCAGGCCTTGCTGGCCCCGGTGGTCGTGGCCCTAGGCTATGAATGCTGGGGTATTGAGTTTTCGGCTCAAGGTCGCCACTCAATGTTGCGCGTTTATATTGATAAAGAGGGCGGCGTGCTGGTGGACGATTGTGCCATTGTCAGCCGTCAGATCAGCGGTGTCCTGGATGTTGAAGATCCAATCGCCGTTGAATACACCCTTGAAGTTTCCTCGCCTGGCATGGAACGCCCGCTGTTCACTATTGAGCAGTTTGCAAAATTTGCCGGTGAACAAGTGAAGATCAAGCTGCGCTCGCCTTTTGAAGGCCGACGCAACTTTCAGGGCCTTCTGCGCGGTGTAGAAGAGCAGGACGTCGTGGTGCAGGTAGAAGACCATGAGTTCCTGTTGCCGATCGATATGATCGACAAGGCCAACATTATTCCCAGTTTTGACTGAGACGCGGATCCCGCGGATCCAATGGCTTGCGAAAGGCGAGGCGTACGATGAGCAAAGAAGTACTGCTGGTTGTTGAGTCGGTATCCAATGAAAAGGGCGTACCGGCAAACGTAATTTTTGAAGCGCTGGAGCTGGCTCTGGCCACTGCTACCAAAAAGCGTTTCGAGGACGAAGTCGATCTGCGTGTGGAAATCAATCGCCACACCGGTGCTTACGAGACATTCCGTCGCTGGACGGTCGTCGAAGAAGCAGACCTGGACGATCCGGCCATCGAAACCTGG
Source organism: Pseudomonas sp. Irchel s3h14 (assembly GCF_900187425.1). Lineage (GTDB taxonomy): Bacteria > Pseudomonadota > Gammaproteobacteria > Pseudomonadales > Pseudomonadaceae > Aquipseudomonas. The sequence continues at coordinate 173,605 of NZ_FYDJ01000008.1, read as the reverse complement.
CCGAGCAAGGTTGCAGAAACGCATCCTGGTGCTCAGGTTGGCGATGTAGTCGAAGATAAGATCGAATCCATCGAGTTCGGCCGCATCGCTGCACAGACTGCCAAGCAAGTCATCGTGCAGAAAGTTCGCGAAGCCGAGCGCGCTCAAGTCGTTGATGCCTATCGCGAGCGCCTGGGGGAAATCATCTCCGGCACCGTGAAGAAAGTGACCCGCGACAACGTGATCGTCGACCTGGGCAACAATGCTGAAGCGTTGCTGGCTCGTGAAGACATCATTTCTCGCGAAACCTTCCGGGTTGGCGTGCGTCTGCGTGCGCTGCTCAAGGAAATCCGCACCGAGAACCGCGGCCCGCAGCTGATCCTGTCGCGTACTGCGCCGGAAATGCTGATCGAGTTGTTCCGCATCGAAGTGCCGGAAATCGCTGAAGGCCTGATCGAAGTAATGGCAGCATCCCGTGACCCGGGTTCGCGCGCCAAGATCGCGGTCCGCTCCAAGGACAAACGCATCGACCCGCAAGGCGCTTGCATCGGAATGCGCGGTTCGCGCGTCCAGGCAGTGTCGGGTGAGTTGGGCGGTGAGCGTGTAGACATCGTCCTGTGGGACGATAACCCGGCTCAGTTCGTGATCAATGCAATGTCGCCGGCTGAAGTGGCGGCAATTATCGTTGACGAAGATGCCCATGCAATGGACATCGCCGTTGGCGCAGACAATCTGGCTCAGGCCATTGGTCGGGGTGGTCAGAACGTGCGTCTGGCTAGCCAGTTGACTGGCTGGACCCTGAACGTGATGACCGAATCGGACATCCAGGCTAAGCAGCAAGCAGAAACCGGCGACATCCTGCGCAACTTCATCGACGAGCTGGAAGTCGACGAAGACCTGGCACAGGTGCTGGTAGATGAAGGCTTTACCAGCCTGGAAGAGATTGCCTACGTACCGTTGGAAGAAATGCTCAACATCGACGGCTTTGACGAAGAAACCGTCAACGAGCTTCGCGCTCGCGCCAAGGATCGTTTGTTGACCAAAGCCATCGCTACTGAGGAAAAGCTGGCAGACGCCCATCCGGCCGAAGACCTGCTCTCGCTTGAGGGTATGGACAAGGATTTGGCGATGGAACTGGCGGTGCGCGGCGTAATTACCCGCGAAGACCTGGCCGAGCAGTCTATTGACGACCTGCTCGACATCGACGGCATTGACGATGATCGTGCCGGCAAGTTGATCATGGCCGCCCGAGCCCACTGGTTCGAGTAATTAGGCGCGGCCTGAGGAGAGAAGTGCATGACGCAAGTCACGGTGAAACAACTGGCCGATGAGGTCAAAACACCGGTAGAGCGCCTGTTGCAGCAGATGCGTGAGGCAGGTCTGCCGCACACCGCCGCCGATGAAGGTGTGAGCGATAGTGAGAAGCAGTCTTTGCTGACTCACTTGAAGAGCAGCCACAAGGCGAAAGTGGAAGAACCGCGCAAGATTACATTGCAGCGCAAAACCACCAGCACCCTGCGTGTTGCTGGCAGCAAAAGCATCAGCGTTGAAGTGCGCAAGAAGAAAGTTTTCGTACAGCGCAGCCCGGAAGAAATCGAAGCCGAGCGCAAACGCGAACTGGACGAACGTCGCGCAGTAGAAAATGCTGCACGTCAGAAGGCTGAAGAAGAAGCCAAGCGTCGCGCCGAAGAAGAAGCGCGTCGCCAGCCTGCTGCTGCGCAATCCGCTACTAACGACGCCGTTGCAGCACCTGCTGCAGTTGCCGAGCCAGTACGTGAAAGCGCGCCGGTTGTGGCTGTTGCACCAGCGCCGTCTGCCGATGTTCGCAACAAGCAGAACGAACAGCGCCGTCCGGACAAACCACGTGCCGACGATAACAGTCGTCGTGGCAGTGGTGATGGTGAGCGCAAAAACGCTCCGCATCGTGCTTCGGTCAAAGAGAAAGCGCCTGCTCCACGCGTTGCCCCACGTACTACCGACGAAGAAAGCGATGGCTTCCGTCGTGGTGGTCGCGGCAAGGCCAAGCTGAAGAAACGCAACGCTCACGGTTTCCAGAGCCCAACCGGCCCTGTAGTGCGCGAAGTGAAGATCGGCGAGACCATCACTGTTGGCGATCTCGCCCAGCAGATGTCGGTCAAGGCTGCTGAAATCATCAAGTTCATGTTCAAACTGGGTACCCCAGCGACCATCAACCAGGTACTGGATCAGGAAACTGCCCAACTGGTTGCTGAAGAGCTGGGCCACAAAGTGACCCTGGTCAGCGACACAGCCCTGGAAGATTCCCTGGCCGAGTCCCTGAAGTTTGAAGGTGAAGCGTTCTCCCGTGCACCAGTCGTGACCGTAATGGGCCACGTTGACCACGGTAAGACCTCGCTGCTCGACTATATCCGTCGTGCCAAGGTAGCTGCTGGCGAAGCCGGCGGTATCACCCAGCACATCGGTGCGTACCACGTTGAAACTGATCGCGGCATGGTCACGTTCCTCGATACCCCGGGTCACGCTGCGTTTACCGCAATGCGTGCTCGTGGTGCCAAGGCGACCGACATCGTGATCCTGGTGGTTGCAGCGGACGACGGCGTAATGCCGCAGACCGTTGAAGCCGTTCAGCACGCCAAGGCTGCTGGTGTTCCGCTGGTTGTTGCAGTGAACAAAATCGACAAGCCGGGCGCTGATCTCGATCGCATCCGTAGCGAACTGTCGGTTCACGGCGTGACGTCGGAAGAGTGGGGCGGCGACACCCCGTTCGTATCGGTTTCGGCGAAAGTCGGTACTGGCGTGGACGAGTTGCTCGAAGCTGTTCTGCTGCAAGCTGAAGTTCTGGAACTGAAAGCGACTCCTTCGGCTCCTGGCCGTGGCGTTGTGGTTGAATCGCGTCTCGACAAAGGTCGTGGCCCGGTTGCTACCGTTCTGGTTCAAGACGGTACCCTGCGCCAAGGCGACATGGTTCTGGTCGGTTCGAACTATGGCCGCGTTCGCGCCATGCTCGACGAGAACGGCAAGCCAATCAAAGAAGCTGGTCCTTCCATCCCTGTCGAGATTCTCGGCCTGGACGGTACCCCGGACGCTGGCGACGAGATGAGCGTAGTTGCTGACGAGAAGAAAGCCCGTGAAGTGGCTCTGTTCCGTCAAGGCAAGTTCCGCGAAGTCAAACTGGCCCGTGCTCACGCTGGCAAGCTTGAAAACATCTTCGAGAACATGGGTCAGGAAGAGAAGAAGACGCTCAACATCGTCCTCAAATCCGACGTCCGTGGTTCGCTGGAAGCGTTGAACGGTGCCTTGAACGGCCTGGGTAACGACGAAGTGCAAGTGCGTGTTGTTGGTGGCGGCGTCGGTGGTATCACCGAGTCCGACGCTAACCTGGCGCTGGCCTCCAATGCTGTACTGTTCGGCTTCAACGTGCGTGCCGATGCTGGCGCTCGCAAGATCGTCGAGCAGGAAGGTCTGGATATGCGTTACTACAACGTGATCTACGACATCATCGAAGACGTCAAGAAAGCCCTCACCGGTATGCTGGGCAGCGATGTTCGCGAGAACATCCTGGGTACCGCTGAAGTGCGTGACGTGTTCCGTTCGCCGAAGTTTGGCGCGATCGCCGGTTGCATGGTTATCGAAGGTGTTGTTCACCGTAACCGTCCAATCCGTGTACTGCGTGAAGACATCGTTATCTTCGAAGGCGAGCTGGAATCCCTGCGCCGCTTCAAGGATGACGCTTCCGAAGTACGTGCCGGCATGGAATGCGGTATCGGCGTCAAGAGCTACAACGACGTCAAAGCTGGCGACAAGATCGAAGTCTACGAGAAGGTCCAGGTTGCTCGCAGCCTCTAACTCGCGCACTTCAAGGGCCACGGCGAGCCGCCGCATGCAAGTGCGCGGCACGGCGTCAGGACTCTAAACGCAACGCCCGGTCTGGCTTTTGTCAGGCCGGGCGTTTGCCGCTTTCAGACCCTTCGGGTTTCACCGTGGGGCAGTAACAGGTAACAAGACATGGCAAAAGAATACAGCCGTACCCAACGTATCGGCGATCAGATGCAGCGTGAGCTGGCACAGCTGATCCGTCGTGAAGTCAAAGACCCGCGCGTCGGCCTGGTCACCATTACCGCTGTTGAAGTCAGCCGTGACGTCGGTCACGCCAAGATCTTCATCACCGTGATGGGTCAGGACAACGCTGAAGACATCGCGCAAAGCATCAAGGTGCTCAACTCCGCCGCCGGTTTCCTGCGCATGCAGTTGGCTCGCGAAATGAAGTTGCGCAGCGTTCCGCAGTTGCACTTCCACTATGACGAAAGCGTCGTGCGTGGTGCTCATCTGTCGGCATTGATCGAACGTGCAGTAGCTGAAGACAATCAGCATCCGGTTGCGGCAGAAGCCGAAGACACCAAGGAGTAATCGGTGGCTCAGGTCAAACGTATCCGTCGTAATGTCAGCGGCATCATCCTGCTCGACAAGCCACTGGGGTTCACCTCCAATGCGGCGTTGCAGAAGGTTCGCTGGTTGCTGAACGCCGAGAAGGCCGGGCACACCGGCAGTCTCGATCCGCTGGCCACCGGCGTGTTGCCGTTGTGCTTCGGTGAGGCCACCAAGTTTTCGCAATACCTGCTCGATTCCGACAAGGGTTACGAAACCCTGGCGCAACTGGGCAAGACCACCACCACGGCCGATGCCGAGGGGGATGTGTTGCTGGAGCGCCCGGTGACCGTTGGTCGCGCCGATGTCGAAGCGGTACTGCCGAAATTTCGTGGGCAAATCAGTCAGATACCGCCCATGTACTCGGCGCTCAAACGTGATGGCCAGCCGTTGTACAAGCTGGCCCGGGCAGGTGAAGTAGTGGAGCGCGAACCGCGTTCTGTTACTATTACGCGCTTGGAATTACTGGCCTTTGAAGGTGATACTGCGCGGCTTGCAGTGGATTGCACCAAAGGTACCTATATCCGTACTCTGGTGGAGGATATCGGTGAGCAACTCGGTTGTGGCGCTTACGTTGCTGAACTGCGACGTACCCAGGCCGGGCCTTTCACGCTGGCCCAGACGGTCACGCTTGAAGAGTTGGAAGCGGTACATGCCGAAGGCGGCAACGAAGCGGTCGACCGCTTCCTGATGCCATCGGACAGCGGCTTGCTGGATTGGCCACTGTTGCAGTTCTCGGAGCACAGCTCGTTCTACTGGCTTAACGGCCAACCGGTACGAGCCCCGGATGCACCGAAGTTCGGCATGGTACGGGTACAGGATCACAATGGTCGCTTCATCGGTATCGGTGAAGTGAGCGAAGACGGGCGCATCGCGCCACGTCGACTGATTCGGTCAGAATGACCGGACGAGGGTGGCTGTTAACAGGCACGGTCACTACTCATTTTTAGATACAGGGATTTGTCCCTGGCCTGTTGAAACTGTTTTTCTGAAACAGTTTCCTGATAAAAGGATTGCCTCATGGCTCTCGACGTTCAAGAAAAAGCTCAAATCGTAGCTGACTACCAGCAAGCTGTTGGTGACACTGGTTCGCCAGAAGTGCAAGTTGCACTGCTGACCCACAACATCAACAAGCTGCAAGGTCACTTCAAGGCCAACGGTAAAGATCACCACTCCCGTCGTGGTCTGATCCGCATGGTAAACCAGCGTCGTAAGCTGCTGGACTACCTGAAAGGCAAGGATCTGGGTCGTTACCAGACTCTGATCGGTCGCCTGGGTCTGCGTCGCTAATAAGCGATTGCGCTAGAGGTTGGTTGTCTGTCGTACGTCAGTGGGTTTCCCGCTGGCGCATGGCAGGCTCCCAGCCTCAAGTTTTATCTGGATACCTGCTTTACCTGGACAATGACAGTCGGGCCGATTCCCGGCGTTGCCCAAGAATTTCGCAAGAAGACAAGTTCCCCAAGAGCCACAAAAGAAGGTAGGACACCGTGAACCCGGTAATCAAAAAATTCCAGTTCGGTCAGTCGACCGTTACCCTCGAGACTGGCCGTATCGCCCGTCAGGCCTCCGGCGCAGTATTGGTCACCGTTGACGACGACGTCAGCGTATTGGTGACTGTGGTCGGCGCCAAGCAAGCCGATCCAGGCAAGGGCTTCTTCCCTCTGTCTGTTCACTACCAGGAAAAAACTTACGCTGCCGGTAAGATCCCTGGCGGTTTCTTCAAGCGTGAAGGCCGTCCTTCCGAGAAAGAAACCCTGACTTCCCGACTGATCGACCGTCCGATCCGTCCGCTGTTCCCAGAAGGCTTCATGAACGAAGTGCAGGTTGTCTGCACCGTCGTTTCCACCAGCAAGAAGACCGATCCGGACATCGCTGCGATGATCGGTACCTCGGCTGCGCTGGCCATCTCCGGCATTCCTTTCGATGGCCCGATCGGCGCTGCCCGCGTTGCGTTCCACGAAAGCACCGGTTACCTGCTGAACCCGACTTACGAACAACTGAAAGCTTCGAGCCTGGACATGGTCGTTGCCGGTACTTCGGATGCCGTTCTGATGGTTGAATCGGAAGCCAAAGAGCTGACCGAAGACCAGATGCTGGGCGCGGTACTGTTTGCTCAAGACGAATTCCAGGTTGTGATCAACGCCGTTAAAGAACTGGCTGCCGAAGCTGCCAAGCCAACCTGGGCCTGGGCTCCACAACCAGAAGCTACCGCTCTGCTGGGCGCTATCCGTGCCGAGTTCGGCGACGCGATCTCCCAGGCTTACACCATCACCATCAAGGCCGACCGTTACGCTCGCCTGGGTGAGCTGAAGGACCAGGTTGTTGCCAAACTGTCCGGTGAAGAAGGCCAGCCTTCTTCCAGCGAAGTCAAAGCAGCTTTCGGCGAAATCGAATACCGCACCGTTCGCGAAAACATCGTAAACGGCAAGCCACGTATCGACGGTCGCGACACCAAGACTGTACGTCCGTTGAACATCGAAGTCGGTGTTCTGCCTAAGACCCACGGTTCGGCACTGTTCACCCGTGGCGAAACCCAGGCTCTGGTTGTTGCAACTCTGGGCACCGCCCGTGACGCACAACTGCTGGACACCCTGGAAGGCGAGAAAAAAGACCCGTTCATGCTGCACTACAACTTCCCTCCGTTCTCGGTAGGTGAGTGTGGTCGCATGGGTGGCGCTGGTCGTCGCGAAATCGGTCACGGCCGTCTGGCCCGTCGTTCGATTCAGGCCATGCTGCCTGCTGCCGACGTGTTCCCGTACACCATTCGTGTTGTGTCGGAAATCACCGAGTCCAACGGTTCGAGCTCCATGGCTTCGGTCTGCGGCGCTTCCCTGGCGCTGATGGACGCCGGCGTTCCGATGAAGGCACCGGTTGCCGGTATCGCCATGGGTCTGGTTAAAGAAGGCGAGAAATTCGCCGTCCTGACCGACATCCTGGGTGACGAAGACCACTTGGGCGACATGGACTTCAAAGTAGCCGGTACCGCCAAAGGTGTGACCGCGCTGCAGATGGACATCAAGATCAAAGGCATCACCGAAGAAATCATGGAAATCGCTCTGGGCCAAGCCCTGGAAGCGCGCCAGAACATCCTCGGTCAGATGAACCAGATCATTGCTCAGTCCCGTACCGAGCTGTCGGAAAACGCTCCGACCATGATCGCGATGAAAATCGACACCGACAAAATCCGTGATGTCATCGGTAAAGGCGGCGCGACCATTCGTGCGATCTGTGAAGAGACCAAGGCTTCGATCGACATCGAAGACGACGGCTCGATCAAGATCTTCGGCGAAACCAAGGAAGCGGCTGAAGCGGCACGTCAGCGCGTTCTGGGCATCACCGCTGAAGCTGAAATCGGCAAGATCTACGTCGGTAAGGTTGAGCGCATCGTCGACTTCGGCGCATTCGTCAACATCCTGCCTGGCAAGGACGGTCTGGTTCACATCTCGATGCTGAGCGACGCTCGTGTAGAGAAAGTGACCGACATCCTCAAAGAAGGCCAGGAAGTGGAAGTACTGGTACTGGACGTGGACAACCGCGGCCGTATCAAGCTGTCCATCAAAGACGTAGCAGCAGCCAAGGCTTCGGGCGTTTAATCACTCCCTACGCCTGACTGCTTCAACGTTATAAAAATGCCCCGCAGTGAAAGCTGCGGGGCATTTTTTTGCCTGCCATAAACCGAGACGGGCTTGCGGTTGCGACTCGCCAAAGCTGTGCTAGGTTTAGCTCACCGCCCGTGTAGCTCAGTTGGTAGAGCAGCGCACTCGTAACGCGAAGGTCGCAGGTTCGACTCCTGTCTCGGGCAAAGACTTGTTATTTCACCTTCCGGCTCAGGTCTTCGACCGCGCGTTTGAGCTGATCCAGTTGATTGTCTTGATCGCTGACTTCTCGCTTCAGGTTGGACAGGTCGCTGGAGCTTGAGTTGGAACTCGATCCAGCGCTGCGCTTGAGGTCTTCTACCTGACTGGCGAGCTTTTTCAGATCGTTGTCCTGATCGCTGACGGTGCGCTTGAGGTTGGATATTTCACTGGAGCTCGAGCTGGAGCTTGTACCGTTGTTGCGTTTGAGTTCTTCGATGAGGCGCGCTTGTTCGCTGATGGTTTTCTTCAGGGTGTCGATTTCAGTCGTGTTGGTTTTAACGGTGTTCGTTAATTTCTCTACGTCTTCGACACTGATGCTGCTCCTGGCCATCACCTCTTTACCGTACGAGTTGTGGAGGGTGAGGAATTTATCGCCGGAATTGGAGCTGTCGGAACTGTATTCCAAACTGGCTTGAGCGGTATTGGGCAGTACCAGGTTGCCGAGCAGCAGGGCGGCCATGCCGGTTGCAAACAGGGTAGACGAAAGCTTTGGGAAATTGCGCATCACCTGAGTTCCTTGTGAAGTGCCTATATGGCACATCGCTATGACTTCAGTTTTCGAAACATGTTCCTGAGGGGCCGCAAAAATGGCACGGCCGGTGATGGCATCCGGTTTTTTGTAGATTTGATGTAAAGATCCGTATAAATCGTCAGCCAAAGGTCCTATATTCGGACCTTGCATGAGCTCCACATTGCAGTTTTCAAATGATCCCCGAATGGTTCTGAAGGCCAGACAAACCGGGCTTCAAGCGGTTTTTTTGCGTCAGAGAGATCCTTGATGATCCAGATCCATCTTCCATTCCCCAGATCAGAGAGAACGACATGACTGTTAAAGAGTTGACCCAAGAAGCCAGACACGCAGAAGCGCTGAAGAAGTACTTGCTGGAATCGCCCCAGCTTGCCGAAGAGATCAAGGACTTGCCCGCCGACGATCAGAAAGACCAGATCCAGTGGGCATTCGAGGACGAGGCAGAGTCTCAGGGCTTGCAGCCGTGGGAGCTGACGCTCAAGTACACCTCAACCCCTGAAGAGTTCGAGGCTGCGCGCCTTGTTCTGCACAAGGAGGCTGCCGAGGTGTTGGGCGTCGAGTGGGAAGAGTACTGCGAGATGAATAATCTGGTGGTCTGACAAAAACGCCAGCCTCACGAGGCTGGCGTTTTTCATTCATGCGGCGATATCAAAGGCTTAGACGCATCGACAGATCGACAGCCTTCACATCCTTGGTCATCGCACCAATCGAGATGTAATCCACCCCGGTTTCGGCGATCGGTAGCAGCGTGCTTTCGTTGATGCCGCCGCTGGCCTCCAGTTTCGCCTTGCCGCCGTTCAGGCGCACGGCTTCGCGCATGTCATCCAGACTCAACTCATCGAGCATGATGATGTCGGCACCGGCCGCCAGAGCTTCCTTCAGCTCGTCCAGGCTTTCCACTTCGATCTCCACCGGTTTGCCCGGGGCAATCTTGTGTGCGGCTTTGATCGCCTCCGGGATGCCACCGCAGGCGGCAATATGGTTTTCCTTGATCAGGAAGGCGTCGTACAGGCCGATGCGGTGGTTGTGGCAACCGCCGCAGGTCACGGCGTACTTCTGCGCCAGACGCAGTCCCGGCAAGGTTTTACGGGTGTCGAGCAACTTCACCTGAGTCTCGGCAACGTAAGCCGCCAGGTACTGCGCGCGCGTGGCCACGCCAGAAAGCAACTGCAGGAAGTTCAGTGCACTGCGTTCGCCCGTCAGTAGCGAGCGCGCCGGGCCTTCGAGGTGGAACAGCACCTGATTGGGTTTCACCTGCTCGCCATCGCGCACCTCCCAGTGCACCGCAACACGTGGATCCAGCTGCCGAAACACTGCGTCAACCCAGGCTGTGCCGCAGATGACGGCAGCGTCGCGGGTGATGATCGTGGCTTTGGCCAGGCGTTCGGCCGGGATCAGCTGTGCGGTGATGTCGCCGCTGCCGATGTCTTCGAGCAACGCACGGCGCACGTTGGCTTCGATTTCGGCGGTCAAATCGGCGAGACGTAGATTCGGCATAACGGACTCCACAAACAAAGTGGCCCAATTATAGGGCCAGGGCGCTGGGCAACCCAAGGCATCGACGCGTTCCCATCGCTCTGAAACCTACATTTGGTCGTTTCGCCTGAGCAATCGGCTCTAAGTTGGCGTCTGCCATAAGCGTCTATTTCAATGGGAACCGCAGAGTCTGCTGGTACAGGGGACATCTTTTGCAAGATAATCCGCCTTGCTTTTGACGTCATGGCTTTGACGTGGATTTGGATTGACGACTTCGAAGACTCACCTTTTCAGGAGGCCTGAATGCACAACGACGGGAATGTAGTGCCTTTGCACAAGGTTGCTACCGACCAGGCGACTCACTCGCCGCTCGCCCGCCTGCCTGTGATTCTGCTTCAGGTTCGCGACAAGGCCGCTCAACAGCTCAGGCATGGTTTGCAGGAACTGTTCGATAACGCCGATGACACGCTGTTCGAAATGGCCGACCGGGCCCGCAATGACGTCGAACAGAATCTCTTCTTCGAAGCCATGCGCGACTTGCGCCTCAAGCGCAAAAACATCGAACGCGGCTTTCTCGAACAATTCTTCGAGGCCTTTGTCAGCCTTGCGCAGTACGACATTTCCCAAGCTGCCTTGCCCCGGGCATTGGCTTTCGATGCCTCGGCGTCGATGCCCAATGACGACATGGAACGCAACGTGGCGGTGGAGGCCATGGTCGGCAAAGTGCTGAACCGCGACGGTTTTGCCCTGGACCAGCTCACCGCTCGGCTCAGCACACTGCTGGGCAAGACGCTGGTCGAACAGCACAACCCCTTGGGGCCAACGCTGCTCTGCGAGTATTTCTTGCAGGCCGGGCGCAACCTGGGCATGGAAATCAAGGTCAAGCTGATTATCCTCAAGTTGTTCGAACGCTATGTGCTCAGCAATGCTGATCAGCTTTACACCGAAGCCAATCAACTGCTGATCGCCACCGGCGTGCTGCCGGACCTCAAGCCCGCCCCGGCGCGGCGTGCCACCGATCGGGCGGCTGCGAGTGTTCGTGCTGACCTCGCCGAGACAGGCGTGCGAACTGGCAATCCTCAGATCGACGACAGCGTGCAGGAAGTCTTCGCGGCGTTGCAGGAGTTGCTGTTTCACGTGCGTGGCAGTGTCGCGCCAACCCTTGAAGCCAGTGCCCAGACACAGCCGATTTCCACCCGTGACCTAATGCGCCTGCTCTCGCACTTGCAGCAATACGTACCGGCGCCGGCAGCCCAGGACGACTTCGATCTGCGAAACCAGCTCGAACAACTGCTGACCCGGGTCAGCGTCAAAAGTGGCAAGTCACGCGTGGTCGGGGTGGCTGACGAAGACGTGATCAACCTGATCGCCATGCTCTTCGAATGTATCCTCGATGACCGCAACCTGCCGGATTCGCTAAAGGCATTGATCGGCCGTTTGCAGATCCCGATGCTGAAAGTGGCGGTGCTCGACAAGAGCTTCTTCAGCCGCAGCAGTCACCCTGCCCGGCGCCTGCTCAATGAAATCGCCACCGCTGCCATGGGCTGGGGCGAGTGCGATGACCATGAGCGTGACAGCCTGTATCTGCGCATTGAGCAAGTGGTGCAACGGTTGCTGAACGATTTTGTCGATGATCCGGCGGTCTTTTCCGAATTGCTCGCGGATTTTCTCGCCTTCACCAGCGACGAACGCCGTCGCAGTGAGCTGCTGGAGCAACGTACCCGTGACGCCGAAGAAGGCCGCGCCAGGACTGAACTGGCCCGCCAGCGCGTCGAGCAGGTGCTGAATCAGGCCTTGTTGGGCAAAGTATTGCCGCAGCGGGTGGTGATGTTTGTCCAGGAAGCGTGGAGCCAGGTGCTGCTGCTGACCTGTCTCAAGCACGGCGATCAGTCGTCCGAGTGGCACGCCGATGTGCAGTCCATGGGGCAATTGATCTGGAGTGTGCAGCGTCATGATGAATCCGATGCGAGCCTGCGCTTGTTGGCGCTGGTGCCTGGATTGCTCAAGTCGTTGCGCGACGGGCTGAGCAGTTCGGCCTTTGATCCGTTCGCCACCAGCGAATTTTTCAGTGAGCTGGAAGCCTTGCACGTTCAGCTGTTCGAACGTCCAGGGCAAAAGCCTGAGCAGTCTGTCGATACACCGGTAATGGTCGAAGTGCTGCAGGGAATCGTCCTGCGAACCGCCGACGAAGGGCCGGTCGAAACGGCGTCAGTGCGTTTACCGGAGGACGATGCCGGTCTGCTTCAGGTCGATCAACTGCGGTTGGGGTGCTGGGTCGAGTTTCAGGAAGACGAGGAAAACACCCTTCGCTGCAAGCTGGCGGCGATCATTGAAGCCACCGGCAATTACATTTTCGTCAATCGCACCGGGATGAAAGTGCTGGAGCGCAGCCGCACCGGTCTGGCGCTGGAATTTCGTCGTGGCGCGGTGCGCGCGCTGGACGACACCTTGCTGTTCGACCGGGCGCTGGAATCGGTGATCGGCAACCTGCGGCGCCTCAATCGCGGCAAGTGATCGCGCCCCGAGGGTCTATCACGGCATACTGGGCGCCAACACAGTCGTCGTTGAAGGAACCTGTATGCAGTTGGACCCCGCGAGCGGTTGGTGTCAGGGCGTAGATATTTGCCCCTCACCCAACTTCAATGCGCGCCCCGAGGGCGAAATTTCCCTGCTGGTGATCCACAACATCAGCCTGCCGCCTGCGCAATTCGCTACCGGCAAGGTGCAGGAATTTTTCCAGAATCGTCTGGATGTCACGGAACATCCCTACTTTGAAGGGATTGCCGACCTGCGTGTATCTGCGCACTTTCTGATCGAACGTGACGGCACCGTCACTCAGTTTGTCTCTTGTCTTGAGCGTGCCTGGCATGCCGGCGTCTCGAGTTTCGAAGGGCGGGAAACCTGTAACGATTTTTCCGTGGGCATCGAACTTGAAGGCACGGATGATCTGCCGTTCAGCGATGCTCAGTATCAAGCGTTAACGACCCTGACCCGGCAGCTGCAAAGCGCCTTCACGGGTATCACCGCACAACGCATCTGCGGGCATTGCGACATCGCACCCGGGCGCAAGACTGATCCGGGACCGGCGTTTGACTGGGCACGCTATCGCGCGGCTCTGGCAAAAGCTGCTCTGGAAAATAAGGAGTAACAATGAGTTTTCTGGTGTTGCTGTTGGCGGTCTGGATCGAGAAGTTCTCGGCCCTGCGTCATCGGATTCAGCGCGATGGTGGATGGGTTCGCGAGCTGAACAAGCTTGAGGTCAATCCGCGTCTGGCGAAAAGTCCGTGGCTGATCTTGGTCATACTGGTGTTGCTGCCAGTAGCACTGCTGGGTTTGCTGCTGTTGGTACTGGACCCGGTGGCTTACGGTCTGCTGGCGTTGCCGGTGCACCTGCTGGTGGTGATTTACAGTCTCGGTCGCGGTGATCTGCTGGCCGGTCTCGGGCCGTTTCGCGATGCCTGGCGCCGGGAAGACCTGCAAGCGGCCGCTCATGTGGCGAACCGCGACCTGGGTATCTGCGCCGATAGCGGCGAACAACTGCTGGAACGGGTCGAAGGGCATCTGCTGTGGGAGGCTTACCAGAGCTTTTTCGCGGTGATTTTCTGGTACTTCCTGCTGGGGCCGGTCGCAGCCCTGAGCTATCGACTGCTGGCCCTGGCCGAAGAACACGGGCAGAACCTGGCTGTGGTCGAGCGCGCCGCACAACTGCGTCACGCGTTCGACTGGGTGCCGGTGCGTTTGCTGGCGGCAAGTTTTGCGTTGGTCGGCAACTTTGTCGCGGTCAGCCGAGTGATGCTGCACGAACTGCTGAACTGGAACATCAGTGCCGCCCAATTGATCGAGAAGGTCGGACTGGTGGCCGGTGAAATCCCGGCGCCGGTGGTCGGGCCTGACGGCATTAACAGCCTCGACCGGATCTGGGAACTGCTGCTGCGCGCGGCGGTGCTCTGGTACGCCGGTTTTGCGTTGTGGACCGTCCTTCCGTAAGCACACTGAACCCTGTAGCAGCTGGCGCAGCCTGCGTCCGGCTGCGCAGCAGTCGACAACTCAGTCACCGTGGTTTGTCAGGCTCACTGCGTAATCAGGATTTACGACTGCTGCGCAGCCGAACGCAGCCTTCGGCAGCTGCTACCAGTCCGCATCCCCCCGCCGTTAACCTTAAGTTACAAAACCTCCCGCCGATTTAAGCTATACAGAGACAGCGCCGAATAGTGGCTATCTGCTCTCGACCCGCGCCTGCCAATAAAAATAAGAAATCGAAGGGAGACTTCCAGTGAAGAGCTTGCTCTATCCCGCCGTCGCGCTGATGAACCGCCTGAGCTTCGGCATGAAGTTCAGCCTGATCAGCGTGCTGTTCCTTGTGCCGATGCTGGTGACCAACTTCTATCTGGTGCGCGATTCTTATCGAGAATTCCAGGGCACCCGGGTCGAGCTGCAGAGCCTTGACCTGCTGGGTAGCAGCCTGACGTTACGGCGCGATCTGGAAACCCTGAACAACCTGGTGCAGATCAATGTCACCCTCGGTCAGTCCGGCAAGGCCGGCAATGTCGAGTCGCAGATCAGTACCCTGGGGCAAAGTGTGCTGACCCGTTTGCAAGGGCTGACGGCGATGACCGCTGACCCCGAGCAAATCATGGTTTTCGATGGCAAGCGCGATGAAATGATCGCCGCATTCAAGGCCCAGCAAGCGGAAAACTCCCTGCAAAGCAAAAGCGCGATGATCGGCAAGTTACTCGGCAACGCGCAAATTTTCAGCCAGATCATCGCCAGTCAGGCTGGCCTCAGCCGCGACACCCAGAGCGACATGCGCCAGCTGAGCGAACTCATTACCAATGTCACCCCGCCCGTGACCCAGCTTCTGGGCGAAGGTCGGGCGATGGGTTCTTTTTCGCTGGGACAGGGCTTTCTCAACTCGGCATCGAGTACCCGTTTTGATGAGTTGCTGGCGCAGATCGAAAAACTGCAGGCCGAATATGCCCTGAAGTTGCAGGACGCGCTGGGCTCCAGCAAAGCGGCACGGGAAACCCTGGCGGCTCAGGCCGATAGCAGCAAGGCGTCGTTGAAAAAGGCCAGCGAACTGTTCGAAGAGCAGGTAGTGATGGCCGACACGCTGGATGCGCCGTGGCAGAGCTTTTACGATCAGGTCACGGGCCTGATGGACCAGACCTACCAACTCAATGAAGCCACCCTGAAGTTTCTCGGCACCCAGCTGCAACAGCGACTGGAGCAGAACCGCACCCACATGGTCTTGCAGGCCGTGGCGCTGTCGGTGGTGTTTGTGTTGATTTTTTACCTCTATGGCGGCTTCTACGCCTCGACCCGCACCACCCTCAAGCGTCTTGGCGCGGTGATGGACAAAGTCGCGGCCGGGGACATGACGGTGACCTTCAGCGCCAACAGCCGCGATGAACTGGGCGAGTTGGGCGAGGTGTTCAACGGCACCGTGAAGAAAATCCATGACCTGATCGAGCGGGTCGGCCAGACCGTCAGTGAGGTCGAGCGCCAAGCCGGGCAGGTGGAGAACGTTTCCGCCCAGAGCAACCAAGCGGTGGCGGGGCAGCGCACGCAGATCGAGCAGGTTGCCACGGCCATGAACCAGATGTCGGCTACCTCACTTGAGGTGGCGCGCAGTGCCGCGGCAGCGGTCAGCAGCGCCCATAGCGTCAACGACGAGACCATCAGCGGTCGCGGGCTGGTGGAATCCCAGCAGGGCAGCATCGCTGCACTGGCCAGTGAGATCGATCAGTCGGTGCTGGTGATCAATCAACTGGCCAGCGACAGCCAGTCCATCAGCCGCGTGCTGGAAGTGATCAAGAGCATTGCCGAACAGACCAACCTCTTGGCGCTCAACGCGGCCATCGAAGCTGCTCGGGCCGGTGAACAGGGGCGTGGTTTTGCGGTGGTGGCGGACGAGGTCCGGACACTGGCCAAGCGCACCCAGCAATCGACCGAGGAAATCGAGCAGATGATCGCCAAGCTGCACAGCGGTGTCGGCGCTGCGGTGAAGGCGATGGGGACCAGTCATCAGATGGCCAGCGGCACGGTGGGGCAGTCAGAAAAGGTTCAGCAAGCGTTGGAAAACATCCTGGGTGCCGTCGGCATGATCGTCGATCAGAACCAGCAAATCGCCGCCGCGGTAGAGCAGCAGACCGCTGTGGCTCACGACATCGACCAGAATATTGTCGAAATCAACCGCGCCGGTGAGCGTACCGCCGAAGGTGCACACCAGACCGAGGATGCCAGTCGCGCGTTGTCGGCTCAGGTGGTGGAATTGAAGCAGCTGATCAGCGCGTTCCGGGTCTGACCCCCCCCGATCAACTGTAGGAGCCGAGCTTGCTCGCGATGACGGCCTGTCATCCGACAAAGATGTCGAATGTTAGACCGCCATCGCGAGCAAGCTCGGCTCCTACAGTTTGAAGGGCGGGCAGATCACCAGTTAAACAGCTCACAAGCATTGGCCGTGCTGGCGGCGGCCAATTGCTCGGGGCTGATCGCCATGATCCCCGCCAGTGCCGAGCAGATCGCCGGCAGATGCGCCGGGCTGTTGCGTTGGCCGGGGAACATGGCGGGCGCCATGTCCGGCGAATCGGTTTCCAGTACCACCGATTCAAGCGGTAATTCGGCAAGCACACGGTGCATGCGCAGGGCCTGAGGCCAGGTCGCGGCACCGCCCAGGCCCAGTTTGAAACCGAGCTTGATGTATTCGCGGGCTTCTTCTTTGCTGCCGGCGAAGGCATGAATGATCCCCGCGCGTTTCAAGCGAAACCGTTTAAGCGTGGCAATCACCGCCGCGTGGCTGCGTCGCACATGAATCAGCGCGGGAAGATTGAAGTCCGCTGCCAGTTGCAGTTGCGCGTCGAACAACGCCTGTTGGCGTTCACGGTCCAGGGTTTCGATAAAGTAATCCAGACCGATCTCGCCCACCGCGCACAACTGCCGATGACCCGCCAACCGGGTCAGCCAATCACCCAGTTCGTGTAAATCTTCAGGGCGATGATCATCCAGATACACCGGATGCAAACCGAGCGCCGCATACAGGTCGGGATCGCTATGCACCAGATCCCAGACGCGCTGCCAATTGCCCTGATAAACCCCCAGCACCACCATCCGCCGTACCCCGAGGGCGCGGCTCTCGGCCAACAACGCCGTGCGATCCTCGTCGAAGTCCGGAAAATCCAGATGAGTGTGGCTGTCGATCAGCTCCACGGTTCAGTCCTGGCGAATACGCTGCTTGAAGGTCCGCGCGATGGCCTGCACGCCGGGTTGGTAATCCGATTGCTCGATGGCGGCCAGGGCCAGTTCCAGCGCTTTGTCGGCGATAAGCTGATGCTGCTGGGCCATGGCGTTGACCGGCAGCGGCAGGAAATCCAGCAGCTGCGTGTCGCCGAACGTGCCGAGTCGCAGCGGGCGGGTTTTGAGCGGGAAGTCGTGCAAGGCATCGAATACGCCCTGAAGCAGCACGTAGGACGTGGTGACCAGCGCATCCGGCAAATGGCCCAGACGCTGTAGCAGTTCTTCCATCAACTGTTTGCCGCACTCACGGCTGAACGACTCGCCGTGTTCGATCAGCACTTCGCCTTTGAACCCGTCCAATGCATCTTTGAAACCGCCCGCCCGCTCCTGGCTGATGCTCAGTTCGGGGCGTGCGCCGATCAGTGCAATCTGTTTGGGCAGCGGCTCCAGTAGACTGCGGGTCAGTTGCAGGCTGGCCTCGCGGTCATCGCTGATCACCGAACAGAAATGCTCAGGCTCCATAACCCGGTCGATCGCGATGATCGGAATGCCCTTGGCCTGCAATTGGCGATAGCTGTCATCGCCGGCCGGCAGGCAACTGGCAACGATCAACGCATCGCAACGCCGGGCCCGGAACAGTTTGAGCAATTGCCGTTCGCTGTCCGGCGCATCGTCGGAACTGGCGATCAGCAGCTGATAGCCGCGAGCACGGGCGCCTTGTTCCAGCAGTTTGGCGATTCGCGCGTAACTGGGGTTTTCCAGGTCCGGCAGAATGAAACCCAGGGTGCGGGTATGCCGACTGCGCAGCCCGGCAGCCTGGGGATTGGGCGTAAAGCCATGTTGTTCGACGACCGCGCGCACGCGCTCGACGGTGGCACTGCTGATACGTTGTTGTTCTGCCTTGCCATTGATGACGTAGCTGGCGGTGGTAACGGACACACCGGCCAACTGGGCGATATCACTGAGTTTCAACCCGGGTTTTCCTTGTTTTTTCGAGCTTGCCTCGACATTTTCGCCAATCCTACCCGATTAAGGCAGACGACCATCGTCGCGACGCATCCGACAATTGGACTTCAAGGATGAGACATTATCGAGTAACGTGCCAATCATTCTAGATTAAACGTTTCAGCAAGCGTATTTTCTACGTTACAGGCTCCTTTGTCGGTTCTGCCGCGAAACCGCCAAAACTGCCCCTGAAAAGGTGTGCCTAAGAGCCTAAGCTGAATCATTCAAAACAATACCTGGCGTCACAAGACGCCAAAAAGGAGAAAGCATGCTCGAGCTCACCATAGAGCAGATATCCATGGGCCAGTCGGCTGTGGATAAGTCCGCAGCGTTGCATTTGCTGGCCCAGCATCTGGTCACCGATGGCCTGGTCGCCGAGGGTTATCTCGCCGGGTTGCAGGCGCGTGAAGCCCAGGGCTCGACCTTTCTCGGTCAAGGTATTGCCATCCCCCACGGTACGCCGGAAACCCGCGATCTGGTGTTTTCCACCGGCGTGCGGCTGATGCAGTTCCCTGAAGGCGTGGACTGGGGCGACGGTCAGATGGTCTATCTGGCGATTGGTATTGCGGCCAAATCCGACGAACACCTGCGCCTGTTGCAACTGCTGACCCGCGCCCTCGGCGAAACCGACCTGGGTCAGGCCCTGCGCCGCGCCAGTTCCGCCGAAGCTTTGTTGAAGCTGCTGCAAGGCGCACCGCAAGAACTGGCGCTGGATGCACAGATGATCGGCCTCGGTGTGTCCGCCGATGACTTCGAAGAGCTGGTCTGGCGCGGTGCGCGTTTGCTGCGTCAGGCCGACTGCGTGAGCAACGGTTTCTCGGCCGTGTTGCAACAAGTCGACGCGCTGCCGCTGGGCGATGGTCTGTGGTGGTTGCACAGCGAGCAAACGGTCAAGCGGCCGGGCCTGGCGTTCGTCACGCCGGACAAACCCATGCGCTACCTCGGCCAGCCGCTCAGCGGTCTGTTCTGCCTGGCCAGCCTTGGTGAAGCCCATCAGGCCTTGCTCGAACGCCTTTGTGCGTTGCTGATCGAGGGTCGCGGCCACGAATTGGGCCGCGCCACCAGCAGCCGTAAAGTCCTCGAAGTCCTGGGCGGTGAGCTGCCGGCCGATTGGCCCAGCGCTCGCATCGCCCTGGCGAATGCCCACGGCTTGCACGCGCGTCCGGCGAAGATCCTCGCGCAACTGGCGAAAAGTTTTGAAGGTGAAATCCGCGTACGCATCGTCGATGGCCAGGACAGCGCGGTGTCGGTGAAGAGCTTGAGCAAACTGCTCAGCCTCGGCGCCCGTCGCGGTCAGGTGCTGGAATTTGTCGCCGAACCGAGCATCGCCGCCGATGCCTTGCCAGCCTTGCTGGCCGCCATCGAAGAAGGCCTCGGTGAAGAAGTCGAGCCGCTGCCAGCCGTGAGCCAACAGCGCGAAGTGATCGCCGATGTGGCCGAGGTAATCCTCGCGCCAGCCTCCGGCAGCCTGGTTCAGGCCATCGCCGCCGCACCGGGCATCGCCATCGGCCCGGCGCACATTCAAGTGCTGCAAACCATTGAATACCCGCTGCGCGGTGAGTCTGCCGCCATCGAACGCGAGCGTCTCCAGCAGGCGTTGGCGGACGTGCGTCGCGACATCGAAGGTTTGATCGAACGCAGCAAGTCCAAGGCCATTCGCGAGATTTTCATCACCCACCAGGAAATGCTCGACGATCCGGAATTGACCGATGAAGTCGACACCCGTCTCAAGCAGGGCGAAAGCGCCGAAGCGGCGTGGATGGCGGTGATTGAAGCAGCAGCCAAACAACAGGAATCGCTGCAGGACGCCTTGCTCGCCGAGCGCGCCGCCGACTTGCGTGATATCGGCCGTCGAGTGCTGGCGCAAATGAGTGGCGTCGAAACGCCGAGCGAGCCTGAGCAACCGTACATTCTGGTGATGGATGAAGTCGGTCCATCCGATGTCGCCCGCCTTGATCCGGCGCGCGTCGCCGGCATCCTCACCGCCCGTGGCGGTGCTACCGCGCACAGTGCGATTGTCGCCCGAGCCCTCGGGATTCCGGCGCTGGTCGGCGCCGGTCCGGCCGTGTTGCTGCTGGCGCCGGGCACGCCGTTGCTGATTGATGGTCAGCGCGGCCGCCTGCACGTGGACGCCGACGCGGCGACCTTGCAGCGCGCCACCGAAGAACGCGACACCCGCGAGCAACGTCTGAAAGCGGCCGCCGAACAGCGCCATCAACCGGCGCTGACCACCGACGGTCATGCGGTCGAAGTGTTCGCCAACATCGGCGAAAGCGCTGGCGTGACCAGCGCGGTGGAGCAGGGCGCCGAAGGCATTGGCCTGCTGCGCACCGAACTGATTTTCATGGCCCACTCGCAAGCGCCGGACGAGGCGACCCAGGAAGTCGAATACCGTCGCGTCCTCGATGGCCTGGCCGGTCGGCCGCTGGTGGTACGTACGCTCGATGTCGGTGGCGACAAGCCGCTGCCGTATTGGCCGATCGCCAAAGAAGAAAACCCGTTCCTCGGCGTGCGCGGTATTCGCCTGACCCTGCAACGTCCGCACATCATGGAAGCGCAATTGCGCGCGTTGCTGCGTGCGGCGGACAACCGTCCATTGCGGATCATGTTTCCCATGGTCGGCAGCGTCGACGAATGGCGCCAGGCGCGGGACATGACCGAACGTCTGCGTCTGGAAATTCCGGTTGCCGACCTGCAACTGGGGATCATGATTGAAGTGCCGTCGGCTGCATTGCTGGCGCCGGTGCTGGCCAAAGAGGTCGACTTCTTCAGTGTCGGCACCAATGACCTGACCCAATACACCCTGGCCATCGACCGTGGTCATCCGACCTTGTCGGCCCAGGCTGACGGCTTGCACCCGGCGGTGCTGCAACTGATCGACATCACCGTGCGCGCGGCGCATGCCAACGGCAAGTGGGTCGGCGTGTGCGGCGAGTTGGCGGCCGATCCGCTGGCGGTGCCGGTGCTGGTCGGTCTGGGTGTGGATGAGCTCAGTGTCTCAGGTCGCAGCATTGCCGAGGTCAAGGCGCGGGTTCGCGAACTCAGCCTGGCCCAGACCCAAATCCTTGCCCAACAGGCCCTGGCCGTGGGCAGCGCAAATGAAGTGCGCGCATTAGTGGAGGCCCTGTAATGGCCAAGATCCTGACACTGACTCTCAACCCGGCGCTGGACCTCACCGTCCAGTTGCCGCTACTTGTCCCCGGCCAAGTCAACCGTAGCGACGAGATGCACACCCATGCCGCCGGTAAAGGCGTGAACGTGGCACAAGTGCTGGCGGACCTCGGGCATCAGCTCACGGTCAGCGGTTTCCTCGGGGAAGACAACCTTCAAGCGTTCGAAACCCTGTTCGCCAAACGCGGTTTTGTCGACGCATTCATCCGTGTTCCGGGTGAGACGCGCAGCAACATCAAACTGGCGGAAAGCGATGGACGCATCACCGACATCAACGGTCCCGGACCCTTGGTGAGTGAAGCCGCGCAGCAGGCATTGCTTGATCGACTTGATCAGATTGCACCCGGTCATGACGCAGTCGTCGTTGCCGGCAGCCTGCCCCAAGGCATCAGCCCGCAATGGTTGCAGGCGTTGATTGTGCGTTTGAACAATCTCGGTTTGAACGTGGCGCTGGACACCAGCGGTGAAGCCTTGCGGGCGGCGCTCAAGGCTGGCCCGTGGCTGATCAAGCCGAATACCGAAGAGCTGGCCGACGCGCTGGGTTGTGAAGTGGTTTCGGTGGCTGCGCAAGCGCAAGCTGCGAGCCGCTTGCACGCTCAAGGCATCGAGCACGTGGTGATCTCCGACGGCGCCGATGGTGTGAACTGGTTCAGTGTCGGCTCGGCGATGCATGCCACGCCGCCCCAGGTCAGTGTCGTCAGCACCGTGGGCGCAGGTGATTCGTTACTGGCCGGCATGCTCCACGGTCTGCTCAGCGCCGACACGCCTGAACAGACCTTGCGCACCGCCACGGCGATTGCCGCGATGGCGGTCACCCAGATCGGTTTCGGTATTGGCGACGCCACGCAGTTGGCGCGGCTCGAACAGGGTGTGCGCGTGCGCCCCCTGACAGAACAATAAGAGGGTTTGTCATGAAGTTAGCCATTGTTACGGCCTGCCCGAACGGCATGGTCACCAGTGTGCTGTGCGCCCGTTTGCTTGATGCGGCGGCCCAGCGTCAGGGCTGGAGCACCAGTGTCGAAGTCAACGATGCGGCGCACCCGGAACGTCAACTATCGGCGGCCACGATCGAGGCGGCCGAATGGGTGTTGCTGGTGACCAGCGCGCCAGTGGATATGTCGCGATTCGTCGGCAAGCGGGTGTTCCAGAGTACCCCGGCGCAAGCCCTGCAAGATGTTGAAGCGGTGCTGCGTCGCGGTGCTGAAGAGGCTCAGATTTACGTCGCCCCCGACGCCGCGGCCGAGCCTGCCGCCCTCGTAAAAAACGCGCCGCGTCTGGTCGCGATTACCGCGTGCCCGACCGGCGTCGCTCACACCTTCATGGCCGCTGAAGCCCTGCAGCAAGCGGCCAAACGTCTGGGCTACGACCTGCAAGTGGAAACCCAGGGCTCGGTGGGTGCGCGCAACCCGTTGAGTGCAGCAGCCATTGCCGATGCGGACGTAGTGCTGCTGGCCTGCGATATCGAAGTCGCCACCGATCGTTTTGCCGGCAAGAAGATTTACCGTTGCGGCACCGGCATCGCCCTCAAACAAGCCGAGGCGACGCTGAATAAAGCGTTGGCCGAAGGCACGCAGGAAACCGCATCGACCGGCGCCAAAGGCCCGGCCAAGCAAGAGAAAAGTGGCGTCTACAAACACCTGCTGACCGGCGTGTCGTTCATGCTGCCGATGGTGGTGGCGGGCGGTCTGATGATCGCCTTGTCGTTCGTCTTTGGTATCACCGCATTCAAGGAGGAAGGCACCCTCGCGGCGGCGCTGATGCAGATCGGCGGCGAGACCGCGTTCAAGCTGATGGTGCCGCTGCTGGCGGGTTACATCGCCTACTCGATCGCCGACCGTCCGGGCCTGGCGCCGGGGATGATTGGTGGTCTGCTGGCAAGCACCCTGGGCGCCGGTTTTATCGGCGGGATCATTGCCGGCTTCATCGCCGGTTACGCGGCGCAGGCGATCAACCGTTATGCGCGCTTGCCGCAAAGTCTTGAGGCGCTGAAACCGATTCTGATCATCCCGTTGCTGGCGAGTTTGTTCACCGGTCTGGTGATGATCTATGTGGTCGGCAAACCGGTGGCCGGGATGCTCGAAGCCCTCACGCATTTCCTCGACAGCATGGGCACCACCAACGCGATTCTGCTCGGTGTATTGCTGGGCGGGATGATGTGCGTCGACCTTGGCGGGCCGATCAACAAAGCCGCGTATGCGTTCTCGGTAGGGCTGCTGGCGTCGCAAAGTTATGCACCGATGGCCGCGACCATGGCGGCCGGCATGGTGCCGCCGATTGGTTTGGGCATCGCTACGTTTATCGCGCGGCGCAAGTTTGCTCAGACCGAACGCGAGGCCGGTAAAGCGGCATTGGTATTGGGGCTGTGCTTTATCTCCGAAGGCGCGATTCCGTTTGCCGCGAAAGACCCGCTGCGGGTAATCCCGGCGAGCATTGCCGGTGGTGCGCTGACCGGTGCGTTGTCGATGTATTTCGGCTGCAAACTGATGGCGCCGCACGGCGGGTTGTTCGTGCTGGCGATCCCGAATGCGATCAACCATGCGCTGTTGTATCTGCTGGCGATTGTGGCCGGGAGTCTGCTGACGGCGGTGGCGTATGCGGTGCTCAAGCGGCCGGAAGTCGTTGAGTTGGCCATAGAACCCGTCAGCGCCTGACACCAAACCTCTGTAGGAGCCGAGCTTGCTCGCGATGGCGGTGTATCAACCACCATTTCGGTGAATGGTAAACCGCCATCGCGAGCAAGCTCGGCTCCTACAAGGGGCGTGTCACAGCCGTTTCACACGGCCATGTTTTAGTTTTTCCTTTTCAGGGAGAACACCATGAGCGAATTCGACCTCGGCCGCCGTCGTGTCATACAAGCCGTCGGCGCCGGGCTGTTGTTGCCAGGCCTGGCGCCGGCGGTGATTGCTTCGGTCAAGGATCGTCCGCAACTCACCGATGGCGTGCAGTCCGGCGACGTGCTGGGCGACCGGGCGATGATCTGGAGCCGGTGCGATCGCCCTGCGCGAATGGTTGTGGAGTGGGACACCCGCAGCCTGTTCAGCAACCCTCGTCGTTTTGTCTCGCCATTGACCGATTCCAATACCGATTTCACTGCCCGCGTCGAACTCACTGGCCTGCCCGCCGACCAGGCGATTTTCTACCGCGTGCACTTCGAAGACGCCCAGAGCGGCGTCGCCAGCGAGCCCTGGTTCGGCCATCTGCGCAGCGTGCCGCAAACCCGTCGCGACATCCGTTTCGTCTGGAGCGGCGACACCGCCGGCCAGGGCTTCGGCATCAACCCGGACATCGGCGGCATGCGCATCTACGAAGCCATGCGATTGCGCCTGCCAGATTTTTTTATCAACAGCGGCGACACCATCTACGCTGACGGCCCCGTACCTGCGCAGCTCACCACAGAGAGCGGCCGCGTGTGGCGCAACATCACCACTGAAGCCAAGAGCAAAGTGGCCGAAACCCTCGACGATTATCGCGGCAATTACCGCTACAACCTGATGGACGAAAACATCCGCCGCTTCAACGCCGAGGTTCCGCAGATCTGGCAATGGGACGACCATGAAGTGGTGAACAACTGGTCGCCGGGCAAGCCGTTGGATGATCGCTACAAGAGCAAAGATATCCACAGCCTGGTCGGCCGCGCGCGTCAGGCCTGGCTCGAATACGCACCGATGCGATTGCAGAGCGCCGATGGCGGCGGGCGGATTTATCGCAAGCTCGGTTACGGTCCATTGCTCGATGTGTTCGTGCTCGATATGCGCAGCTATCGCGGGGCCAACGACGACAACCTGGGTGCCGCTAAACCGTTCCTTGGCCGTGAACAACTGGACTGGCTCAAACGTGAGTTGAAGGCCTCCAAGGCCCAGTGGAAAGTCATCGCTGCTGATATGCCGATCGGCCTCGGCGTATCGGATGGTGAAGTCAGTCCCGGTGTGATGCGTTGGGAAGCCGTGGCCAATGGCGATCCGGGACCGGCCCAGGGACGTGAACTGGAAATCGCCGAATTGTTGGGTTTTCTGCGGGAGCAACAGGTGCGCAATTTTGTCTGGCTTACGGCGGATGTGCATTACTGCGCCGCGCACCATTACCACCCGGACCGTGCGGCGTTTCAGGATTTCGAACCGTTCTGGGAGTTTGTCGCCGGGCCTTTGAATGCGGGGAGCTTCGGGCCTGACTCGCTGGATAAGACCTTTGGTCCGGAAGTGGTGTTCGAGAAAGCACCACCGGCACAGAACACCTCACCGTTTGCCGGGTTTCAGTTTTTTGGTGAGGTGAATATTGATGGGCAGACGGGGGAGATGAGTGTGGTGTTGCGGGATCTGGATGGGGTGGGGGTGTTTGAGCAGCAGTTACAACCGGTCTGAGATACCTGCACATGATCGTTCCCACGCTCTGCGTGGGAATGCAGCCCGGGACGCTCCGCGTCCCATCCAGAGCCGAACGCGGAGCGTCCGTTGAGGCATTCCCACGCAGAGCGTGGGAACGATCAGGCATGGTGGTTCAGTAGACGTCACGCCGATATCGGCCTTGCTCTATCAAGCGGTCGACCTCTGCAATTCCGAGTATTTCGTTGAGCACGTGATCCACGCCTGAAGCCATCCCTTGCAAGCTGCCGCAGATGTAAATGACCGCACCCTCGGCCAGCCATTTTTTCAGCTCGTCCGCCGACTCGCGCAGTCGATCCTGCACATAAATCTTCTCGGCCTGGTCTCGGGAAAACGCCAGGTCCAGCCGCTCCAGATCCCCCGAAATCAACCATTCTTCCAGCTCATCGCGACACAGATAGTCATGCTCGCGATTGCGTTCGCCGAACAACAACCAATGACGCTGCTGCCCATCGGCGATCCGCGCCTTGAGCAAGCTGCGCAGCCCGGCCAGGCCGGTGCCGTTGCCCAGCAGGATCATCGGTGCCGGTTCGACCGGCAGGTGGAAACCGCTGTTGCGTCGTACGCGCAGGCTGATGGTGCCGCCCACAGGGGCATGCTCGGTCAACCAGCCGGAGCCGACGCCCAGGCTGCCGTCAGGATGCCGTTCCTGACGCACGATCAGTTCGAGTACGCCATCGGCGGCGATCGAGGCGATGGAGTATTCGCGCATTGCCAGGGGCACCAGCGCATCCACCAGCGCCTGGGCATGCAGGCCGACCAGGTGAGCTCTGTTTTCCGGCAGTTGTCGACTGGCGAGGGCTTGCTCCAGCGGTTGCGACAGGCCAGCGAGCGCAACCGTGGCCCGACCGTCAATGCCCAGGCCATCGAGGAAATGTTCGATCGCCCACGGACAATTGCGCGGCAACACTTCCACCAGGTCACCGGCCAGCCAGCTGCTGGTGGTGGGGGCGGTGAGGCCGAGCAGGTAAACGCCCGAACCGCTGCTGTCAGGGTTGAGCAACTCACGGCGGGTCAGGTTCCAGTTGTCATAGCTTGGCGCTTGCCAGGTGTCCACGGGCGCCTGTCCGGTCAGCAGACCCAGTTGCTGCTGCCAGTGACGCAAGGCGTAAGGGTCGCCGCTGTCGACCTCCACCGGGGCGAACAGGGTCTTGCCGCCGCGCTCGCCCAGCCATGTGTGCAAGCGTCGAGCGAAGCCGCAAAAGTGCTGATACTGTCGATCGCCAAGCCCAAGCACGGCGTAGTTCAGGCTTTCCAGGCTCAACGTCCGGGCCAGCACTTTGCGCTCAAACCCCCGGGCGCTGTCCGGTGCTTCACCGTCGCCGAAGGTGCTGACCACGAACAATGCATTGCTGGAATCACGCAAGTCTTGTTCGCTGACGTCCGCCAGCGGCTGAACCTTCACCGGCAGGCCAGCAGCCTGCAATTGCCCGGCGGTCTGCCACGCCAATTGCTCGGCAAAGCCGCTCTGGCTGGCGAAGCCGATCAACCACGCAGGCGCGTCGCTACCCGGTTGTGCGAGGCCTTTGCGGGCATCCTTGATTTGCTTTTTCTTGCGTCGACGATCGAGGTACAACAACCAGCCAGTGACGAAAAACAGCGGCATCGTCAGCGCGCTGATCGTCAGGATGATCCGCCCGACAATGCCGAAATAGCTGCCGACGTGCAGCGCGTAGATGCTGGTCAGCAACTGCGCCTTGAGGCTCTTGTCGCTGTAGCGATCATGCCGCGCGACGATGCCGGTCGCCGGGTCCAGCGTGATCCGGTTCAGCGCGCGGTCGTGAGGTGAGGTGTTCAACAGGTAGAACACGGTGGTCGGCTGCCCGGCCACGGGCGGCATGCGGATGTTGTAGGCACTCAGTGCCGGGCCGGCGGCGCTGTAGATGCTGCTCCACATCGCGGCGTAATCGGCGGTGGGCGCCGGGCCGCTTGGCGCAGGGCCGCGACCGCTGCGGACGCGCTCGTTCTGCGGTGAGTCGGAAAGCAATCGGGTCAGGCCCTTGTTGTACCACTCATAGGACCAGGACAACCCGGTGAGCGCTGCCAGGAGGTAAAACACCAGGCACCAGGTACCGGCGACGGAGTGCAAATCCCAGTTGAAGCTGCGGCCTTTTTTCTTCCAGTCAAGGGTCAGCCAGGCGCGCCAGCTTTTCCATTGACGCGGCCAGCGCAGGTAAAGACCGGACAGGCAGAAGAACACCAGAATCAGCGTACACGCGCCGGTGATCTGCCGACCGCTATCGCCCATGGCGAGGAAGCGGTGCAGTTGCAGCATCAGGCCGAAGAAATCCTGGCCGGTGGCGTCGCCCATGAACTCGGCGGTGTACGGGTCGAAGTAGCGCATCTGCCCACGGCGCTCGCCCGGTGGCGGAGTAAAGATCACGCGTGCGGCGTTACCGCTGTCGGTCTCGACCCAGAGCATCGAGACTTTCTTGCCCGAGGCGCCCTCGATTTTTTCCACCAGTTCGGCGGGAGGCAGGACGCCGGCGACCTGCTTCTCGACCTGCAACACAGAAGGGTTCAGCGCGCGCAGGATTTCATCCTGAAACGATACCGTCGCCCCGGTGATGCCCATCAGGGCCAGGACCAGTCCGGCGCTGATGCCGAAAAACCAGTGCAACTGGAACAGGGTTTTCTTCAACACGTTGCTCGCCTTGTTCGTTCGAAAATAATGATCACGGCGCGCATTATGCCGTGGGTTGTCGAGAAACATTCTTTCTTACGCACAAAAGCCCCGTTCAATTCAATGAACGGGGCCAGGCCTTGATGTCCACCGCAATCCCTGTAGGAGCAAAGCTTGCTCGCGATGACAGCGGCACATTCACCAATGATGTCGGCTGACACACCGTCATCGCGAGCAAGCTGTGCTCCTACAGTCAGAAGTGGAAGTTGGCGCTCAGCAGGGCGGTACGACCCGCCGCCACGTGGGCGTAGTGGTTCTGCAGTATCTGGTCGAAGTAACGCTTGTCGGTCAGGTTCTGTACGTTGAGTTGCAGGTCGACGTTCTTGGTCAGGGCGTAGCTGGCCATGGCGTCGTAGCGCCAGTAGGACGGGATCTCCACCGAGTTGGCGACGTTGCCGAACTGCGAGTCGACGAAGGTGGCGCCGGCGCCGACGGTCAACTTGTCTGGTACCAGGTCGTAGGTCGACCAGAACGTGAAGTTGTTCCGTGGAGTACTTGGCATGTGGTTGCCTTCATCGGCGGCGAGGGTGGTTTTGACCACTTCGCTTTCCATGTAGGTGTAGCCGCCGAAGACCCTCCAGTTACGGGTCAGTTTGCCGGCGTAGCTCAGTTCCAGGCCATTGACCTGCTGTTCGCCGTCCAGCACTTGAGTGGTGCCGCCGTCAGGATCGTTGATCCGCGCGTTGGTTTTCTCGGTACGGAACAGCGCGGCGGTCAGCGACAGATCGTCACCGAAGAAGTCCCACTTGGTACCGATCTCGTAGTTGCGATTCTTTTCCGGGTCCAGGTCACTGTTGTTCGCCGCCAGTTCCAGGCCACCGTTGCCGCTGGTTTCACCGGACGGGTTGCTGGAGGTGGAGTAGGCCGCGTAAATGCTGCCGTTAGGCAACACGTTGTAGACCACGCCGATCTGGTAGTTCACCAGGTCGCTGGTGTTCTGACGGGAGAAACTGCCCGCTGGAGCTGTGCTGCTAGCGTTGGCGAAGCCGCTGGATTCGACCTCGTAGTTGTCATAACGCAAGCCCAGGTTCAGAGACCATTGCTCATTGAACTTCAGCGTGTCGAACACGTAGGCCGCAGCGGTTTTGGTGTCGGTGTCGGTGAACGCGGCGCTGTCGGTGATCGAGCCGTTCCAGTTATCCCCAGGCGTCGGATTCTGCAGGCTGGTGCAGTCGCCGGAGTTGAACAGGGCGCGGTTGCACCGGGTCCCGCTGGCGGTCGAGGTCAGGATGTACGGGCGGTTGTGGGTGTCTTGATAGGAAAACTCAAGGCCGGTGACCAGGCTGTGCTCGATGGCGCCGGTGTTGAACTTGGCACTCAGGTCGGTCTGGTTGATCCAGCCGCTGGACGTCGAGTTACGGCTTTTCGCGCCGCGATACACGCTGCCAAGCGCCGCGTTGCCCTTGCTGTCGTCCGGGTTGGTGACGATGTAATCGAGCGTGGAGCGCGACATGCGGAAGCTGTTCGAGACGGTCAGGTCATCATTCAGATCGTGTTCGATCTTGATGGTGCCGCTGTCATTGGTGGTCTCGCGAAAGTCGCGACCGGTGAGGCCGTAGAAGTTGTCGCGATCGACATTCACAGGTTTATCGACGTTGTACTTGCTGCGGTTGGGGCTCAAGGTCAACGGGATGCCGTAGTCGGGCATGTCGTCGGTTTCGACGTGGTAGTAACCGACGGTCAAGCGGGTATCGGTGCCCAGGCCGAAGGCGAAGGATGGCGCCACGCCCCAGCGGCTGACGTCCACGGTATCACGGCCGGCGACGTTGGCTTCGTGCTTCATCAGGTTCAGACGGAAGGCCGAGGTGTCGGTCATCTGCTGGTTCAGGTCGAGGGTGGTGCGCTTGGTCTGGTCCGAGCCCCAGGTGAAGCCGCCGTTGTAGGCATTGCCGAGCTTGGCGGTCTTGCTCACCAGGTTCAGGCTGCCCCCGGTGGAACCGGCGCCGGTGAAGGCTGAGCCCGGGCCCTTGCTGACTTCGATCGATTCTACGTTGAAGATCTCGCGGCTCTGGGACGCCGGATCGCGCATGCCGTCGACGAACGTGTCGCTTTCGGCGTTGAAGCCGCGAATGATCGGACGATCGCCGGCCGGGTTGCCACCTTCACCGGCACCGAAGGTGATGCCCGGGGTGGTGCGTAGCGCGTCGACCAGACTGGTGGCGCCCGTGTCGCGAATCACTTGTTGCGGAATCACGGTGACGCTTTTCGGCGTCTCACGCAGTGGCGCGGTGTACTTCTTGTTGGCCGAGGTATCGGTCTTGTAGGAGGTCTCATCCTGAGCTTCGCCGTTGATAGCGGTAGCGCCCAGCGAAATCACATTGCTAGGTGCTTTTTCCTCGGTCTGTTCAGCCGCGAAAGCCATATGGCCCGCAGAGCTGGCAGTGATCGCCACGCCAATTGCAGACGCGAGCAAACGCGGTGAACTGACCGGTAATTGTAATTGTTGGCGTGACATGAGAATTCCCCTCCCCAAGGATTTGAGGCCGCGGAATATAGGGTAAACAGGTATTTGTATCAATTGCGAAACGTTACTATTCGCGACAAATTTACATTCTTTACAATTTACCCTTACGGTTTTTGGCGTCTCGTTCGTCGTGGGGGTTTTACACAGGCAATAAGAATCAATACCATTGCCGCCTCTTTGTCTTCAGGTGTCATCCCCATGCTGCTGCACATTCCCGGCGTGTTCGCGAAAGAAGAAGTGCAGCGCATCCGCGAGGCCCTGGAGCAGGCAGATTGGGCGGACGGCAAGATCACCGCCGGCTACCAGTCGGCCAAAGCCAAGCACAATCTGCAGCTGCCGGAAGGTCATCCGCTGGCCAAGGAAGTCGGCGCGGCGATGCTGGAACGGCTGTGGAAAAATCCGCTGTTCATGTCAGCCGCGTTGCCACACAAGGTCTTTCCTCCGTTACTGAACTGCTACACGGCCGGCGGCAGTTTCGACTTTCACATCGACAACGCCGTGCGCCAGCCCAAGGGCAGCATCGAGCGGGTGCGCACCGACCTCTCGGCAACGCTGTTCTTCAGTGAACCTGAGGATTACGACGGCGGCGAACTGGAAATCCAGGACACCTACGGCACCCAACGGGTGAAGTTGCCGGCCGGCGACATGGTTCTGTACCCCGGCACCAGCCTGCACAAGGTCAACGCCGTGACGCGCGGCACTCGCTACGCCTCGTTCTTCTGGACCCAAAGCCTCGTGCGCGAAGACAGCCAGCGCGCCTTGTTGTTCGAGATGGACGGAGCGATCCAGCAGCTGACCCAGGACATGCCCGACCACCCTTCGCTGATTCGCCTCACCGGCACTTATCACAACCTGTTGCGTCGCTGGGTCGAGGTATGAGTTATCAACTGCGCCGCGAGGAAATCCTCGACGGTGATCAGCTCAAAGCCATGCTCGATGAAAGCCCGGCACGTGCCGCCCAGGCGATTCTGATCGCTGCCCGCGAAGGCGTGCTGGATGCTCAGGCCTTGCTCGGGCAGATTCTGCTGGATGGGCAGGGCATCGAGCAGGATCAGCCGCTGGCCGTGCGCTGGTTTGAGATTGCCGCCGGGGGAGGGCACTTGATGGCGCGCAACATGCTCGGTCGTTGCCATGAGCATGGCTGGGGTTGTATTGCCGATGTGTCAGTTGCCGCCGCGCATTATCGCGTTGCAGCTGAAAGTGGTCTGGATTGGGCGATGTACAACTACGCCAACCTGTTGGCCACCGGGCGCGGAGTGACTGAGGATCAGTTGCAAGCACTTAACCTGTATCGCCAGGCGGCTGAGCTGGGCCATGCGAAATCAATGAACCTGCTGGGGCGTTATCTGGAAGACGGGCGAGTGTGTCCGGCAGATCCGCAAGCTGCGCGTGACTGGTATCGACGCTCGGCGCTCGGCGGGGATTTTCGCGGGCAGTTCAGTTACGCCGCCGTGCTGGCGGATGAAGGCAAGATCGATGAAGCGCTACGTTGGCTGCACAAAGCACTGGCCGGGGGGAACCTGAATTTCTTGCGGGTGGCGAGCAAGGCGCTGATGAGCGCAACCGATCTGCGAATTCGCGCCTTGGCGATTGAGTACCGTCAAAAGACAATGCAACTGGGCGCAGAGCAAAGTCGACTTACTCATGAGGCTTTGGCGGACGTTGATGCTGGAAGGGTGATTGACCATGAAATTGTGCAGGCGTGGGCAGACAGTTTGAGCACTGATGATCCATTACCGTTGCCCCGCCACTAGAGTTGAATAGGATAAGCCGTCAGTGTGATCGTTACGACTCAGAGCGTGGAAACGATCAACTGCTTTTCGCGGTAGAAAGTTCAGACAAAAAAAAGCCCATGACACGTCATGGGCTTTTTCATTTCTCCACGTAGCGCTTACACGTAGAACGATTTCAGCGGCGGGAAGCCATTGAACTCAACGGCGCTGTAGCTGGTGGTGTACGCACCGGTCGACAACCAGTACAAACGATCACCAATCGCCAGGTTCAGCGGCAGGCCGTACTTGTAGTTTTCGTACATGATGTCGGCGCTATCGCAGGTTGGGCCGGCGATGACCACTTCTTCCATCTCGCCTTTCTTCTCGGTCCAGATCGGGAACTTGATGGCTTCGTCCATGGTTTCGATCAGGCCGGAGAATTTGCCCACATCCGTGTACACCCATCGCTCTACCGCGGTACGGGATTTACGGGCGACCAGCACCACTTCACTGACCAGGATGCCGGCGTTGGCAATCAACGAGCGGCCTGGTTCCAGGATGATTTCCGGCAGGTCGTCACCGAAGTCTTCCTTGAGGAAACGGATGATTTCTTCGGCGTAAGTTTCCAGGCTGTTGGTGCGGGTGATGTAGTTGGCCGGGAAGCCACCGCCCATGTTGATCAGCTTGAGGACGATGCCGTCTTCTTCTTTCAGACGCTCGAAGATCACTTTGACCTTGGCGATCGCCGCGTCCCAGACGCTGATGTCGCGCTGTTGCGAGCCGACGTGGAACGAGATGCCGTACGGCACCAGGCCCAGGTCGCGAGCGAGGATCAGCAGGTCCATGGCCATGTCGGTCTGGCAGCCGAATTTGCGCGACAGAGGCCAGTCAGCAGTGGTCGAGCCTTCGGTGAGGATGCGCACGTAGACTTTCGAACCCGGTGCAGCCTTGGCGATGTTGCGCAGGTCGGCTTCGGAGTCGGTGGCATACAGACGCACGCCCTTCTCGTAGAAGTAGCGAATGTCCTTGGATTTCTTGATGGTGTTGCCGTAGCTGATGCGATCCGGGCCGACGCCCTGGTTCATTACTTTATCGAGCTCGTAGATCGAAGCGATGTCGAAGTTCGAGCCTTTCTCTTTGAGCAGGTCGATGATTTCGACGGCCGGGTTGGCCTTGACCGCGTAGTAGACCTTGGCGAATTCGAAACCGGCGCGCAGGTCGTCATAGGCCTGGCTGATCATCGCGGTGTCGATCACCACGAACGGGGTTTCTTGTTTGTCGGCGAAGGCCTTCATTTTGTTGAAGGTATCGCGCGCGAAATAGTCTTCGACGTTGATCGACATGCTGGGAACTCCTACTGGCAAACTAGATTAATCAATGGGTGCAAATGAACGTCCTCCGTATCCCCACTTTGGTTCGCCTACTTCCCAAGGCATGTCGCCGAAAGCAAAAAGGCCATGGGAAGCGGTGCTTTCCCTTGGCCTTGCTGTCTCGTCGTCAGTACTTGAGCCGGATGGATCGTTTCCAGCATGGACGTTCGGCGCGAACTTTAGGGCGTGAGGGGCTTGAGATCAACAAAAAATGTCGCGTTTTTACACACATCCGTCGTGCGGTCCCGGACAGCTACTGATGTAACCGACCTGCATGACAGTGTGATGTTCCCTGAGCAGGGATATTTGAGGTGTGTCAGGCGGGAATTGTGGTACCCCCCTTCGCGAGCAAGCCCGCTCCCACATTAATCCGCGTTCATCCAGACAACGCCGATCAAATGTGGGAGCGGGCTTGCTCGCGATGGCGTCAGATCAGGCCAGCGCAGTTTCAGCTGGAGAAACAATGCTGGTCTTGCCGCCACGGGACTTGCCGGAGCTCAGGTACTCGGCAATCGATTCCTGTGTTACCTCCCCAAGGAACACTCGCTCCGCATCCATCACCGGCAACCACGAGCGGTTGAACTCGTACATGCGCGACAGCAGGATGCGCAAATGCTCGTCGTACACCGCAGTGGCGTTGAACTCGCGCAGGTATTGCGCGCAGGTGCCGGTCTGACGGTGCAGGTCGCGACGTCGTACGTAGCCCAGTGCTTTATTGTCGGCGCAAGTGACCACCACGTAGCGACGGTCCAGTTCGTCCATCAACTCCAGGGCTTCAGCCACTGGCGTTTCCGGGCTCACCGACGGCGCGTTGTCCGCCGCGTCTTCGGCTTTCACCAGCAACAGGCGCTTGAGGGTGCTGTCCTGGCCGACGAAGTTGCTGACAAAGTCATCCGCCGGGTGCGCCAGCAGCGTGTCCGGGTGATCGATCTGCAGCAGTTTGCCAGCGCGGAAGATTGCGATCTTGTCGCCCAGCTTGATGGCTTCGTCGATGTCGTGGCTGACCATGATCACGGTCTTGTTCAGCGCGCGTTGCATTTCGAAGAACTCGTTCTGGATCATCTCGCGGTTGATCGGGTCGACCGCGCCGAACGGTTCGTCCATCAACAACAGCGGCGCATCCGCTGCCAAGGCACGAATCACGCCGATCCGCTGCTGCTGGCCACCGGACAATTCACGCGGGTAGCGATTCAGGTACTGCTTGGGCTCAAGCTTGATCATGCTCATCAATTCGCGGGCGCGATCGTGGCATTTCTGTTTGTCCCAGCCCAGCAGGCGCGGAACGATGGTGATGTTCTCCTCGATGGTCATGTTCGGGAACAGACCGATCTGCTGGATCACATAACCGATGTTGCGGCGCAGGGTCACGGCGTCGAGGTCGGTGGTGTCTTCGCCGTTGATCAGGATCTTGCCGGAGGTCGGCTTGATCAGGCGATTGATCATTTTCAGCGTGGTGCTTTTGCCGCAGCCCGATGGCCCGAGGAACACACAGATCTCGCCTTCATTGACGGTCAGGCTTACCGAGTCCACGGCTTTCACATCTTTGCCGTTGCTTTGGAAGGTCTTGCTGAGGTTTTGAAGTTCGATCATTTCAGGAGTCCTTTTGGAGTCAGCGTGCGTTGCAGCCATTGCAGAAGCAGGTCGGCGAAGATGGCCAGGAGACTGACCAGCACGGCGCCGACGATCAGCATCGACATGTCGCTGCGGCTGATTGAAGCGAGAATGAGTACACCGAGGCCGCCGGCGCCGATGGTGGCGGCGATGGTCATGACACCAATGTTCATGACCACGGCGGTGCGCACACCGGCGAGGATCACTGGCACCGCGATCGGCAGTTCGACCATGCGCAGGCGCTGGCCGAAGGTCATGCCGATGCCGCGGGCGGCTTCGCGAATGCCTGGATCGACGCCGGTCAGGGCGAGGTAGGTGTTACGCATGATCGGCAGCAGCGAGTACAAAAACACCGCCGTGATCGCCGGCATCGGGCCCAGGCCCTGACCGAATTTGGAGTAGAACGGCAGCAGCAGGCCGAACAGGGCAATCGACGGCACGGTCAGCAGCACCGTGGCGCTGGCTTGCAACGGGCCGGCGAGGGTCGGGAAGCGCGTCATCAGGATGCCCAGCGGCACGCCGACCAGAATCGCCAGCGTCACAGCAATGCCGACCAGGGTGATGTGCTGTCCGGTCAGTTGCAGGACCAGCGGCCAGTCGAGATGGGAAAAGGCGTTCAGAAATTCCATGTCTTTTCCTCCTTATTTGATGGGGTGCTGGCGCAGGAAATCGGCGGCAACGGATGAAGGGCTTTCGTGATCGACATCGACCCGCGCATTGAGCTGGCGCATGGTCGCGTCGTCGAACAGTTCGGCCAGCGGCTTGAGTTCTTCGGCGAGTTTCGGATGGGCGTCGAGGTAAACCTGACGCACCACTGGCGCAGCGGTGTAGTCCGGGAAG
Source organism: Pseudomonas sp. Irchel s3h14 (assembly GCF_900187425.1). GTDB lineage: Bacteria > Pseudomonadota > Gammaproteobacteria > Pseudomonadales > Pseudomonadaceae > Aquipseudomonas. The sequence goes on along the minus strand of NZ_FYDJ01000008.1, from coordinate 136,892 downwards.
TAATGTTTGTCGTCTTCCAGCAGTTTCAGCTTGAAGGCGTTCAAGCGACCGTCCATGGTGTAGACCAGACCGGCAAACACCTGACCATTGCGCAGGGCGGTGTAGACCAGCCCGGCGTCCATCTGGCGAATGTTTTTGCGGGTCAGGTTCATGCCGTAGAGGTCGACCATGCCGTCCAGACCGTCGGAGCGGTTGGCGAACTCGGTGTCCAGGGCGACGAGGTGATTGGTCTTCGCCTCAGCCTGCATCACCGTGTTCAGCTCGCTGATGGTGTTGATCTGCGGATACGCCTTCGCGGTGTTTTCCGGCAGGGCCAGGGCGTAGGTGTTGCTGAATTTCGACGGGGTGAGCCAGATCAGGCCTTTTTTCGCGTCGAGTTCTTTCACCTTGGCGTAGGACTGAGCGCTGTCGAGCTTGTCGGTGACATGGTTGTAAGCCACCAGCGACACACCGGTGTATTCCCACATCAAATCCAGCTGACCACTTTCGTGGGCGCTGCGGGCCAGGTTGCTGCCCAGGCCGCCGGTCACTTGGGTGTCGTAACCCTTGGTGCGCAGGTATTGGGAGGTGATTTCCGCCAACAGGGTTTGTTCGGTGAACACCCGGGCGCCGATGCGGATCACCGGTTTTTCAGCGGCTTGGGCAAATCCTGCGAACAGCAGAACGCAGCCTGTTAAAAAGCTTAATGTCTTCATAAAAATTCCTTTGCCGAGGCTTAAGACGGGCGGAGGCCGCGTTCGAGCCAGAGGCGGCTGGCGAGTGTCACCAGACCGTCGAGCAGCAAGGCCAGCAGGGCGGTGCAGGCCGCGCCGAGCAGCAGTTGCGGCTGATTGTTCAGGGCGATGCCGGGGAAAATCAGGCTGCCCAGACTGTTGGCGCCGATCAGGAACGCCAGCGGTGCGGTACCGACGTTGATCGCCAGCGCGACGCGCACGCCACCGATGATGATCGGCACGGCGTTCGGCAGTTCGACCCGCCACAGCACCTGAGCCGGTGTCATGCCGATGCCGACGGCCGCTTCCTTGAGCGAACCCTGAACGTTTTTCAGGCCTTCATAGGTGTTGCGCACGATCGGCAACAGCGAGGCGAGGAACAGGGCGAAAATCGCGGGGCCGCTGCCGATGCCGAGAATACCCAGGGCGATGGCCAGTACGGCAAGAGGCGGCACGGTGTTGCCGATGTTGAAGATCTGCATGAAGCGTTCAGCGCGGCCCACCATGGTCGGGCGGCTGAGAAAGATACCGGCGGGTATGCCCACAACGAGGGCGGCCAGCATGGAAGCGAGGACGAGAATCAAATGGGCTTGCAGGTAAAACAACAAATCGTCGCGGTAATGTTCGATCGTGTTGATGCCAATCCAGTGGACCAGCAGGGCCAGAAGGGCGACGACAACCGCACCTCCTATCAGCCCTTTGCCATAGCGAATAGCCACAGGCAGACTCCTTTTCTTTGTCGGCGAACGCAGTCCCGAGTGGCAATGCCATTCCTGGCTGCCGGGATTATCAACGTTCGCGAGAAGCAGCTCTTCATGCTGATAAAACCGCATGAGATCGAGCCATAAGCGCAGCCTCGTCAGGCCAACTTGCTGATTTTTCAGCCCCTGGTACGAGTGCTGTAACAGGGGAGTGGACGTCTGCACCTTTTAAAAGGTTCCATAATTAGCAGCAATTAGCCACCCCGCATCTCGTTTTGCCCATGTAGCAGCTGCCGAGCCTGCGAGGCTGCGTTCGGCGACGAAGTCGTCGTTGAGTCGGGACGCGCGGTCTGCCAGATACACCGCACAGTCTGGTTTTACGACGGCTGCGCCGCCGGACGCAGCCTCGCAGGCTCGACAGCTGCTACGGGCGAACGGTGGTCCGTGACGCTCGGTTTGCGCTATACTCGCCGCCCTTTTTTGAATCACCTGCCAGGCGATTTCCCATGACCAAACAGGCCGCCGAAGTCGCGAAACGCCGCACTTTCGCCATTATTTCCCACCCCGATGCCGGTAAAACCACCATCACCGAGAAGCTCTTGCTGATGGGCAAGGCGATTGCGATTGCTGGCACGGTGAAATCTCGCAAGTCCGACCGCCATGCCACCTCCGACTGGATGGAAATGGAAAAACAACGGGGTATTTCCATTACCACGTCGGTCATGCAATTCCCGTATCGCGATCACATGATCAACCTGCTCGACACCCCGGGCCACGAAGACTTCTCCGAAGATACCTACCGCACCCTGACGGCGGTGGACTCGGCCTTGATGGTCCTCGATGGCGGTAAGGGTGTAGAGCCACGCACCATCGCGCTGATGGACGTCTGCCGTCTGCGTGACACGCCGATCGTCAGCTTCATCAACAAACTCGACCGTGACATCCGCGACCCGATCGAACTGCTCGACGAAATCGAAGCGGTCCTGAAGATCAAGGCAGCGCCGATCACCTGGCCGATCGGTTGCTACCGCGATTTCAAGGGCGTTTATCACCTCGCCGACGACTACATCATCGTGTACACAGCTGGCCACGGCCACGAGCGCACCGATGTGAAAATCATCGAGAAACTCGACTCCGATGAAGCCCGCGCGCACTTGGGCGATGAGTACGATCGCTTCGTCGATCAGCTGGAACTGGTGCAGGGCGCCTGTCACGAATTCAATCAACAGGAATTCCTCGACGGCCAACTGACGCCGGTGTTTTTCGGTACCGCACTGGGCAACTTCGGTGTCGATCACGTGCTCGACGCCGTGGTCAACTGGGCGCCGAAACCGCTGGCCCGTGTCGCCAACGAGCGCACCGTGGAGCCGGTTGAAGAGAAATTCGCCGGCTTCGTGTTCAAGATCCAGGCGAACATGGACCCGAAACACCGCGACCGTATCGCCTTCATGCGTATCTGCTCCGGCAAGTACGAAAAAGGCATGAAGATGCGCCACGTGCGCACCGGCAAGGACGTGCGGATCGGCGATGCGCTGACCTTCTTCTCCTCCGAGCGTGAGCAACTGGAAGAAGCGTTTGCCGGCGACATCATCGGCCTGCACAACCACGGCACCATCCAGATCGGCGACACTTTCACCGAAGGCGAAGTCCTGGGCTTCACCGGTATCCCGCACTTTGCCCCGGAACTGTTCCGTCGCGTGCGCCTGCGTGATCCGCTGAAATCCAAGCAACTGCGTCAGGGCTTGCAGCAATTGGCGGAAGAGGGCGCGACCCAAGTGTTCTTCCCGACGCGCAGCAACGACATCATTCTCGGCGCCGTCGGTGTGCTGCAGTTCGATGTGGTCGCCAGCCGTTTGAAAGAGGAATACAAGGTCGAGTGCTCCTATGAGTCGATTACCGTTTATTCCGCGCGCTGGATCGATTGCAGCGATAAGAAGAAGCTCGAAGAATTCCAGATCAAGGCTGTGGAAAACCTCGCCATCGACGGCGGCGGTCACCTGACCTACCTGGCCCCGACGCGGGTCAACCTGGCGCTGATGGAAGAGCGTTGGCCGGACGTGAAATTCCGTGCTACGCGTGAGCATCACTAAGCGTTGAGTTGCGAAAGCCAAAAGCCCACTGTGAACAACAGTGGGCTTTTTTTTGCTCATTGAGCGAGCTCGCATCGATTGCTGAGTAAGGTTTTTCTGTAGGTCTTTTTTCCTGATTTCGTAGCTTGTCTCTGTTTTTCTGTTCTAGGGACTTTTACCCGCGACAACGAAATCATTGACGTCTAACGTTCAGGGGACACTTCACAAGCAGCACTTTCCACGAGCAGGAGCACAAGGGATCAATGGAATGACCAGTCGGCTCACTCACCTGCTGCGGCTGGACGGCTACTTCTGCGTAATGGCCTGGGTGCTGGCGGCGCTGTTGTTCATCAATCGCTTGAGCACCATGGTCAAGCTGTTCATGGCGTTGTACCTGCGCCAGGAACTGGGGCTAGCGATTGAAACCGTTGGCTGGTTGTTATCCGGATACGGGGCCGGTTTGCTGATCGGGTCAATGGTCGGCGGACTGCTCAGTGATCATTTCTCCACGGCACGGCTCACTGCCGCATTGTTTTTTGTCTCGGCATGGGTATTGGTTTTGTTGGGGCTCGTTACTGACGTGCCTTTGCTGGCTGGGTTGCTGCTGTTCAGCGGTGTACTGGATGGGGCGATTCGTACCCTTCATCAGCGATTGATCATGGAGTATTGCCAGGTTGCGCAGCGTGCTCGTGCGCAGTCATTGAGTCGTGTTGCCAGAAACCTGGGTATGGCGGTCGCCGGGGTGGTGGGTGGGGTCCTGGCGCAGACTGATTTTCGCTGGGTGTTTTTTGTCAGTGCGGCCATGACGCTGTTGGCGTTGTTGTGGTTTGTCCGGACGACATTTCATCGGCCGGTTCTGATACCGGATGTGGTGCCTGAAATTGCTTCAGGTTCATGCGTACCGTATCGAGATAAACCATTCCTGTGGTTGTTAGCGGCTTCTGTCGTGCTCGGCCTGGCCTTTGACCCGGTCTACAGCATGCTGGGCAACTATTTGCTCGAGTACTACCGGTTGAGCACTGAAGTCATTGGGTGGCAATTTGCACTCAATGCGGTGCTGGTGGTGGTGCTGCAAATACCGTTATCTCATTGGAGTGAGCAATGGGGCGCGCGTCGGCAACTGCTGGCAGGGAGCCTGTTCTTGGCCTGCGGGCTCGGGATGTTGCCCTTGGGTTCCGGGGTGCTTTATGTCTGCCTGTCGACCGTGATTTGGACGCTTGGCGAAGCTCTTTTCATGCAGCCCCTGAACGTGCTGGTCATGCAGCATGCGCAAGGAGGAAAAAGTGGGCATTACTTTGGTCTTTTTTTCATGTGCTGGAGTGCAAGTGCCCTGCTTTCGCCTGCGCTTGGAGGCCAGCTCTATGGTCATTTCGGTGGGCATAGCGTCTGGCTCGCCAGCGCGGCTCTGGCGGTCTTGGCTATACCGTTGATTTATCAAGCGACTCGTTTGCCAGTGCAGCAAAGGGTACTTCCTTCAGCGCGCGGCGAGCCTGCTTCACTTAGTTGATCCGGTTATAGACGTTATTCAAAACCAATCTCCCCACCAAGGGCATTCCGTCCATTCGTTAGCGTCCTATCTGGAGAATCGAATCAATCGGAACTAGATTCTATTCAGCGCCAGAGAGGCACCGCAGTTTCACCTACAAATGGATGGAATCGGCTATGAACAGGTTGCTACGCGTTTTATTGATGTTGAAAGTATTGGTAATGCTGGCCCTCGGCAGTTCAGCGGTCTGGGCCGAGTGCGAGGATCACGAAACCCAAGCTTCGAGCGGGCAGGTCGGGCATGGTGAGTTGATGATCGCCAAATCCGAATCGGAGCCCGGTGATCAGGGGCAGGGCGGCAGCGCGGACGATGACGACTCGACCACCGACGAACCGGACAGCGATGAGGCAGAAGGGGCTTAAATCACTGACAAAAGAAAACCCCTCCTCCCGGTCTGATGCGCAGCCCGGGAAGAAGAGGTTCGGTTAACTCTGAAAAAGCGCGCCTCAGTGACACAGGCGCGTTTTTTTATGCCGCGCCGTCGAGAAACTGCTCGGCGTAGTGGCAAGCCACTTGGCGGGTGTCGACCAGGCGCAGGAGCGGTTCTTCCGTGCTGCAGCGCTCGGTCGCGTACGGGCAGCGCTTGTGGAACGCGCAGCCGGACGGCGGGTTCAGCGGGTTGGGCAATTCGCCGACGATCTTGATTTTCGGCTTGTTCGGGTCCGGGTGAATGGTCGGGGTGGCCGACAGCAGCGCCTGGGTGTACGGGTGCAGAGGACGCTCGTAGATGTCGTTCTTCGGCCCCATTTCCACCGGGCGACCGAGGTACATCACCATCACGTCATCGGCGACGTGTTGCACCACCGCGAGGTTGTGGGAGATGAATACGTAAGCGGTGTTGAACTCTTGCTGCAAATCCATGAACAGGTTCAGCACCTGCGCCTGAATGGACACGTCCAGCGCCGAGGTCGGTTCATCCGCGACCAGCACTTTAGGCTGCAACATCATCGCGCGGGCCAGGGCGATCCGCTGGCGCTGACCGCCGGAGAACATGTGCGGATAACGCTGGTAGTGCTCGGGACGCAAGCCCACCTGCTTCATCATCGCCTGGACTTTCTCGCGACGTTCGGCGGCGGAAAGGTTGGTGTTGATCAGCAGCGGCTCGCCGAGCTGATCACCGACTTTTTGCCGTGGGTTCAACGACGCGTAAGGGCTCTGGAACACCATCTGCACGTCTTTGCGCAGTTGCTTGCGCTGAGCCTTGTCGGCACCGGTGACTTCCTGCCCGGCGATTTTCAAGGAGCCGGAGGATGGCTCTTCGATCAGCGTCAGGGCACGGGCCAGGGTGGATTTGCCGCAGCCCGATTCGCCGACGACAGCGAGGGTCTTGCCGGCTTCCAGTTCGAACGACACACCGTTAAGCGCACGTACGGTCGCATGGCCCTTGAACAGGCCGCGGGACACTTCGTAGTGACGGGTCAGGTCGCGGGCGGTAAGTACGACGGCCATTACGCCACCTCCTGATTCAGCGGGTAGAAGCAGCGGGCGAGGCTGTTGCTTTTCGGGTCAAGGGTTGGACGCTGGGTACGGCAGTTGTCCTGCACGTAGGGGCAGCGCGGCGACAACAGGCAGCCTTGCGGACGGTCGTAGCGACCGGGAACAATGCCCGGCAGCGTGGCCAGGCGGGTGGCGCCCAGGCTGTGTTCCGGAATCGCCTTGAGCAGCGCTTCGCTGTACGGGTGCGCCGGAATGTCGAACAGCTGAGGCACCTGACCCACTTCGACCGCTTGGCCGGCGTACATCACGCACACGCGCTGAGCGGTTTCGGCCACGACCGCGAGGTCGTGAGTGATCAGCACCAGGCCCATGTTCTGCTCTTTCTGCAGGGCCAACAGCAGGTCCATGATCTGCGCCTGAATCGTTACGTCCAGTGCCGTGGTCGGTTCGTCGGCGATCAGCAGTTTCGGTTCGCCGGCAATCGCCATGGCGATCGCAACACGCTGGCTCATGCCGCCGGACAGTTGATGCGGGTAAGCATTCATACGGCTGGCGGCGCCCGGGATTTCAACTTTTTCCAGCAGTTCGATGGCGCGTGCGCGCGCTTGCTTGCCGGACATTTTCAGGTGCAGGCGCAGCACTTCTTCGATCTGGAAACCGACGGTGTAGCTCGGGTTCAGCGCGGTCATCGGGTCCTGGAAGACCATGGCCAGGTCTTTGCCGACAATCTGCCGACGCTGACGGTTGCTCAGCTTGAGCATGTTCTTGCCGTCGAAATTCAGGGCGTCGGCGGTGACGATCCCCGGGTGTTCGATCAGACCCATCAGCGCCATCATGGTCACGGACTTGCCGGAACCCGATTCGCCAACGATGGCCAGCACTTCGCCCTTGTCCACGGTAATGTCGAGACCGTCGACCACCGGAACGGCGTTCTTGTCGCCGAAGCGAACGTTGAGATTCTTGATTTCTAACAGTGACATTTGAATCTCCTCAGGCGGCGTTCTTGAGTTTCGGGTCCAGCGCATCGCGCAGGCCGTCGCCCATCAAGTTGATTGCCAGCACGCTGAGCAAAATGGTCAAACCAGGCAGACTGACGACCCACCAGGCGCGTTCGATGTAATCGCGAGCCGAAGCCAGCATGGTGCCCCACTCAGGAGTTGGCGGTTGTACGCCAAGGCCGAGGAAGCCCAGTGCGGCGGCATCGAGGATCGCCGAGGAGAAACTCAAGGTGGCCTGAACGATCAGCGGCGCCATGCAGTTAGGCAGCACGGTGACGAACATCAGGCGTGGCAGATTGGCACCGGCCAGGCGCGCGGCGGTCACGTAGTCGCGGTTCAGTTCGCCCATCACCGCGGCGCGGGTCAGACGAACATAGGACGGCAACGAAACCACGGCGATGGCAATAATGGTGTTGATCAGGCCAGGGCCGAGGATGGCGACAATCGCCACTGCCAGCAGCAGGGACGGCAGGGCCAGCATGATGTCCATCAGTCGCATGATGGTCGGGCCGAGCAAGCGCGGGAAGAACCCGGCGAACAGACCCAAAAGGATGCCCGGAATCAGCGACATCACCACCGACGACAAGCCGATCAGCAGGGACAGGCGCGAACCGTGGATCAGCCGCGACAGCAGGTCGCGACCCAGTTCATCGGTGCCGAGCAGGAACTGGATTTGCCCACCTTCCAGCCAGGACGGTGGGGTCAGCAGGAAGTCGCGGTACTGCTCGCTCGGGTTATGCGGTGCCACCCAAGGGGCGAACAGGGCGCAGAAAATCACCAGCAGCATGAACATCAGGCCGGCGACGGCGCCTTTGTTCTTGGAGAACGCTTGCCAGAATTCTTTGTATGGAGACGGATACAGCAGGCTTTGATCGACTGCTACCGCTGGAATTGAAGTGGTCATGGTCATAATGATCTCAGCGCTGGTGACGAATGCGTGGGTTGGCAAAGCCGTAGAGGATGTCCACCACGAAGTTGACCAGAATCACCAGGCAGGCGATTAACAGGATGCCGTTTTGCACCACGGGATAGTCCCGTGCGCCAATGGCTTCGATCAGCCATTTGCCGATGCCGGGCCAGGAGAAGATGGTTTCGGTCAGGACCGCACCGGCCAGCAATGTGCCGACTTGCAGGCCAACCACGGTCAGTACCGGAATCAGCGCGTTACGCAGGCCGTGAACGAATACCACGCGCGACGGCGACAGGCCTTTGGCGCGGGCGGTACGGATGTAGTCTTCACGCAGTACTTCGAGCATCGAAGAACGGGTCATCCGCGCGATCACCGCCAGCGGAATGGTGCCGAGCACAATGGCCGGCAGGATCAGGTGATGCAGGGCATCGAAGAACGCACCGACGTCATCGGCCAGCAGCGTGTCGATGAGCATGAAACCGGTGCGCGGCTCGATGTCATAGAGCAGATCGATCCGCCCGGACACCGGGGTCCAGCCCAGGGACACCGAGAAGAACATGATCAGGATCAGGCCCCACCAGAAGATCGGCATCGAGTATCCCGCCAGGGAGATGCCCATCACCCCATGGTCGAACAGGGATCCTCGCTTGAGTGCCGCGATCACCCCGGCCAGCAGGCCCAGGATGCCGGCGAACAGCAGGGCGGCCATGGACAGTTCCAGGGTCGCGGGGAATAGAGAACTGAACTCGGTCCAGACGCTTTCACGGGTACGCAGGGATTCACCAAGGTCGCCGTGGGCCAGTTTGCCAACGTAATCCAGGTATTGGGCATACAGAGGTTTGTTCAGCCCCAGGCGCTCCATTGCCTGAGCATGCATTTCGGGGTCGACTCGACGTTCGCCCATCATTACTTCCACGGGGTCGCCTGGAATCATGCGAATCAACGCGAAAGTCAGCAAGGTGATGCCGAAGAACGTGGGGATCAATAACCCCAATCGGCGGGCAATAAAACTAAACATCTTGTGGTGTACCTCATCAGCCGGTTAGGCGTGCCCGGCATTCCTGGGTCAGGAATGCCGGTAGTTTCTTATCTACTTCACCTGGGTGGTGGCGAAGTTATTAGTGGTGAGCGGGCTAATGTGATAGCCCTCTACGTTGTTACGCATCGCGGTGAACATACGGGTGTGCGCCATGCTGATCCATGGCTGGTCCTGATTGAAAATCTCCTGGGCTTGCTCATAGAGCGCTGCGCGTTCCGCCGGGTTAACTTTAGCCCTGGCTTCATCGATCAGCGTCTGGAACTTCTCGTTGCACCAACGTGCGTAGTTTTCGCCGTTTTTGGCGGCCTCGCAACTGAGCATAGGCGTCAGGAAGTTATCCGGGTCGCCGTTATCGCCCGCCCATCCGGCAGAAACCATGTCGTGCTCGCCGTTTTTCGCGCGCTTGAGCATTTCGCCCCATTCCATGACGCGAATATCGATCGTGATCCCGACCTTGGCCAGGTCAGCCTGCATCATCTGTGCGCCGAGCATCGGGTTCGGGTTGGTTGGACCGCCGCCGTTACGGGTGAACAGGGTAAACGTAGTGCCTTCCGGTACGCCGGCTTCCTTGAGCAAGGCGCGAGCCTTGTCCAGATCACGCGGCGGATTCTTCAGGTCGTGGTTGTAGCCCAGCAGGGTGTCCGGGTACGGATTGACCGCCACGGTCGCATTGCCTTTGCCGAACAGCGCGTTGACGTATGCGGCCTTGTCGAAGGCGATATCGATGGCTTTACGTACGCGCACATCGCTCATGTACTTGTGCGAGGTGTTCATGGCGATGTACGAGACGGTCATCGCGTTCAGTTCATCGACACTCAGTTTGGCGTCTTTCTTGATGCTCGGGATGTCATCTGGCTTGGGATACAGCGCAATCTGGCACTCGTTGGCTTTCAGTTTTTGCAGGCGCACGTTGTTGTCGGTGGCGATGGCCAGGATCAGCGAATCAGCCGGTGGCTTGCCACGGAAGTAATCCGGGTTGGCCTTGAAGCGGACTTGAGCGTCTTTGTTGTAACGCTGGAAAACAAACGGGCCGGTACCGACAGGCTTGCTGTTCAGGTCGCCGGTCTTGTTGGCCTTGAGCAGCTGGTCGGCATACTCGGCGGAGTAGATCGAGGAGAAGGCCATGGCGATGTCGGCCAGGAACGGCGCTTCGCGGCGGGTCAGGGTGAAGGTGACCGTGTTGTCGTCGATCTTCTTGACACTTTTGAGCAGTTCCTTGAAGCCCATGCTTTCAAAGTACGGGAAGCCCACGCTCGACAGTTTGTGCCACGGGTGATTCGGGTCCAGCTGACGCTGGAAGCTCCAGACCACGTCGTCGGCGTTCATGTCGCGGGTCGGCTTGAAGTATTCAGTGGTGTGGAACTTGACGCCTTTGCGCAGGTGGAACGTGTAGGTCAGACCGTCTTCGCTGATGTCCCAGGAATCGGCCAGTGCCGGAATCACTTCAGTGGTGCCGGGCTTGAAGTCCGCCAGACGATTGAAGATGGTTTCGGCCACCGCATCGGCTGTGACTGCAGTTGTGTACTGGACCATATCGAAGCCTTCCGGACTGGCTTCGGTGCAGACCACCAGGGGTTTGGCCGAGACGCCAACAGCGACACTCAGCAACGCGGCCGCGATGGCCGCACGTAGGGGAAGCATTTTCATCAAAGAACCCTCTGCAATCGGTTGAACTGAAGAAAACCAAACGGCCGACTCGTCATGAGTCAGCCGCAGGCGTGCGTTTTTACAGAATGTTGAACGGGATGGTGGTCACGAGACGGAACTCGTTGATGCTGCCATCAGCCTGGTTTTCACTGGCGCGGTGAGCGGTGTAGGTCGCGCGGATAGCGGTGGCCTTGAGTGGGCCGCTCTGCACGGCGTACGAGGCACCGATGCCGTATTCGTAATGGTGTTCGCCATCTTGAATCTGGATGCCGTCGTAACCTTTGTCGGCCACGCCTTTGTTGCCGTTGTAGTGAGTACCGTCGATACCCCAGCCGCGAGCCTGGTAGATGTTGAATTTCAGGCCTGGCACGCCGTATTCGGCCATGTTCAGACCGTAGGCGATCTGGAAGGACTTCTCGTTCGGGCCGTTGAAGTCCGACAGCAGGGAGTTGGCCAGGTAGATGCCGTTGGTTTCGTGCAGGTAGTCGAAGTATTCGTTACCGTTCACTTCCTGGTACGAGAAGGTCAGGCTGTGGGCCTGGTGGGTCAGGCCAAGCGACAGGGAGTAAGTGTCGTTATCGATTTCACCCAGTTTGGCCGAACCCGAGTCGACTGTTTTGTAGTAGTTCAGGCCGGTGGTCAGGCTCAGTACCGAACTGTCACCCAGCACGTGGCTGGCGCCGAAGTAGTACTGGTCCCACAGGTCTTCAGCCTGAGTGCCCCAGAGGCTGGTGGTCAGGCTGGCGAATGGCTGGTAAGTGAGACCCGCAGTGTAGATGTGGTCGGCTTCGGCCTCGCCGTTACCGTATTCGGAGCGGAACTTGCGCTGGCTTTGTTCCGTACGAGGAGAGTTGCGGTCGAAGGTACCGATGTCAAAGGACAGGTTTTCCAGCTCTTCGCTGTGCAGGCTCACACCTTCGAAACTCGACGGCAGAGGACGGTTACCGATGACGTCGACCTGTGGGCTGCTGAAGTTCTGGCGGCCGGCGGTCAGGGTGGTGTTGGAGACTCGGGCCTTGACGTTGGCCAGGCCCAGTTTGCTCCACTGGTCTACTGCGTCGCCGCCATTTTCGGTCAGCGTACGGTTGTTGCCGCGGCCACCACGACCTGGCTCTGGAGCACCGCCGTTTGCGGACGCCAGGTCTTTGCGATCACGGTCCAGGGCAATAGCATTGTAGGCAGCTACTTCGGTGCTGAAACCAACAGTGCCTTCAGTGAAACCCGAGTTGTACTTGATGATGGTGCCCTGGACCCAGTTGATACGACGATCAGTTGGGGTCGGTGAACCGTTTTTTTGGTAGCTGAACTTGGCGCCACGTTTCAGTTGCTCGTTGGCATACCAGTTACGCGTGCTCCCTGTGATCGATTGGCCTTCGACAAAGCCAGTGGCTTCACTCTGAGCACTTTTCTGTTTCACGGTAACCGGGGTGTACGCCTGGCTTTGGGTTTCTGCGTACGCCGAGGCGGTTACGCTGCTGATGGCCAAGGCCAATAACGCGGTGCTACTCAGTTTCATGGGGTGAAGCTCCTTTCTTTCTTTTTTTTTAATGCCGGTCTTTTTTGGTGATCCGGCTATTTGGTTTCGAACATATACAAGGCATCGCAAACGTTTGCTGTAGGCCGGATTGACGAATTACGGCAATACGCTTGCGTGAGGGCGCAATGCGCCCCCAGCGTTTTTGGCTAATCGGTTATTTTTCTATGCTGACGCCCGAGAACACGTTACGACCGAAAGGACTCACCTTGAATCCTTCGATTTTGGCGCTCAACGGCTGGTTAACCGTCGAGTGGGCGACTGGCGTAATCGGCACCTGCTGCTTGAGGTACTGCTGCGCCTGTTTGTAGAGCACGGTGCGCTGGTCGCGGTCGGTAACGACTTTGGCCTGCTTGATCAGCTTGTCGTAAGCCGGATCACACCACATGGAGTAGTTGTTGCCGCCAATGGCGTCGCAGCTGTAAAGCGTGCCGAGCCAGTTGTCCGGGTCCCCGTTGTCACCGGTCCAGCCGATCAGGCTGACGTCGTGCTCGCCATTCTTGGTGCGCTTGATGTACTCGCCCCATTCGTAGCTGACGATCTTCACGTTGAGACCGATTTTTGCCCAGTCCGCCTGGAGCATCTCGGCCATCAACTTGGCGTTAGGGTTGTAAGGGCGCTGAACGGGCATCGCCCACAGCGTAATTTCGGTGCCTTCCTTCACGCCGGCAGCCTTGAGCAATTCCTTGGCTTTTTCCGGGTTGTAGGCGGCGTCTTTGATGGTCTCGTCGTAGGACCATTGGGTCGGTGGCATGGCGTTTTGCGCAAGTTGCCCGGCGCCTTGGTACACCGCGTTGAGAATGCCTTGCTTGTTCACCGCCATGTCCAGCGCCTGGCGCACTTCGAGCTGGTCGAAAGGCTTGTGGCGCACGTTGTAGGCGATGTAGCCAAGGTTGAAACCGGGCTTTTCGATGAGCTTGAGTGTCGGGTCGTTCTTCAGTGCGGTCACGTCGGCAGGGCGTGGGTGCAGGGTGATCTGGCACTCGTTGGCCTTGAGCTTCTGCACGCGCACCGAGGCATCGGTGTTGATGGCGAAAATCAGGTTTTCAAGCTTGACCCGGCTCGGGTCCCAGTACTGCTGGTTGCCGGTGTAACGGATGTTGGAATCTTTCTGGTAGCTCTTGAACACGAACGGCCCGGTGCCGATCGGCTTCTGGTTGATGTCGCTCGGCTTGCCTTCGGCCAGCAGTTTGTCGGCGTATTCGGCGGACAGGATGGCGGCGAAGCTCATGGCGATGTTCTGGATGAACGCGGCGTCCACGCTGTTGAGCGTCATGACCACGGTCAGCGGCCCGGTCTTCTCGACCTTGGCGATGTTCTTGTTCAGGCTCATCCCATTGAAATACGGGAACTCGGTCGGATAAGCCTTACGGAATGGTTGCTGCGGATCGAGCATGCGATTGAACGTGAACAGCACGTCATCGGCGTTGAAATCACGAGTCGGCGTGAAGTATTTGGTTGTGTGAAATTTCACCCCTTCGCGCAGGTGAAAAGTGTACTTGAGGCCGTCTTCTGAAATATCCCAGCGAGTGGCCAGGCCAGGTACGACGTTGGTGGCGCCTTTTTCGAACTCTGCCAGTCGGTTGTACAACGGCTCGGCGGCGTCATTGTCGGTCGCGGTCGTGTACTGCGCGGTGTCGAAGCCCGCCGGGCTGCCTTCGGAGCAGAACACCAGGCTGTTGTTGGCGGCCTGGCTGATGGAAGTGGCGGCCAACAGGCCGGTGCCCAGCAATGCGGATAAAACCAAGGTATGGCGCATGACGCTCCCTTTTCTCTTTCTCTAAGTGTTTTCAATGAATCGCCGTCCCGTCCGGGGACGTGGAGGCATCATTGATCTCAAGCCATGACAGGCAGCAAAAACCGAGAGCCCACGCACGAACTGGTCAGATCCCGACGGTAGGAGCCGTGGGTCTGGCAGTAAATGCGTAGAGTCCTAAAGACTCGTAGGAAATGGCAACGCGTCCGACGCCGCTGCTGTAATACTCAGCGGAATTGGATGTAGGTGGTTTCCTACTTTCTCGGCAGATAAAGCAGCGGCGACGTTAAAAGCGTCGCCGCTACAAAACCTTATTTGCTGACGCTGACGCCGTAGAAGGAGTTCAAGCCAAACGGGCTGATCTTGAAATCCTGCACGTTGTCGCGCATGGGTTGGAACACCGTCGAGTGAGCGATAGGTGTCATTGGAACGGCATCTTTGAGGACGTGTTGCGCCTGTTTGTACAGTTCGGTGCGCTTGGACTGATCGGTCGTGCGCTTGGCTTCTTTCACGATGCCGTCAAACTTCTTGTCGCACCACTTGGAGAAGTTGTTGCCTTGCAGGGAGTCGCAGCCGAACAGCACGTTCAGCCAGTTGTCCGGGTCACCGTTGTCGCCGCTCCAGCCAATCAGCATCGCGCCGTTTTCGCCGCCTTTGGAGCGCTTGATGTACTCGCCCCACTCGTAGGTCACGATCTTGGCCTTGATACCGACCTTGGCCCAGTCGGACTGCAGCATTTCAGCCATCAGCTTGGCGTTCGGGTTGTACGGACGCTGCACCGGCATCGCCCACAGGTTGATCTCGGTGCCTTCCTTGACGCCGGCTTCCTTGAGCAGCTCTTTGGCTTTCTCAGGGTTGTACGGCGCATCTTTGATGGTGGTGTCGTAAGACCACTGGGTCGGCGGCATGGCGTTGACGGCCAGTTGGCCTGCACCCTGGTAAACCGAGTCGATGATCTGCTGCTTGTTGACGGCCATGTCCAGTGCCTGACGCACTTTCAGTTGGGCCATCGGGTTCGGCTGATCGCTGCCCTTGATCTTGTCCATCACGTTGTAGGCGATGTAACCCAGGTTGAAACCAGCCTGGTCAGGCACTTTCAGAGTCTTGTCTGCTTGCAGCGCCTTCAGGTCGGCTGGACGTGGGAACAGAGTGATCTGGCACTCGTTCTTCTTCAGCTTCTGGATACGCACCGACGGGTCGGTGGTGATGGCGAAGATCAGGTTGTCGATCTTGACGTCGTCAGGCTTCCAGTAGTCCTTGTTCCCTGTGTAGCGGATGTTGGAGTCTTTCTGGTAGCTCTTGAACACGAACGGGCCAGTGCCGACCGGCTTCTGGTTGATGTCGGCGGCTTTGCCTTCTTTCAGCAGCTGGGCGGCGTACTCGGCGGACTGAACGGAAGCGAAACTCATGGCCATGTTCTGGATGAACGCGGCGTCGACTTCTTTCAGGGTGAACTTGACAGTTTTGTCGTCGACTTTATCGATCTTGGTGATGTTGGTGTCCATCCCCATGTCGGTGAAGTACGGGAATTCGGTTGGGTACGCCTTACGGAACGGATCATCCTTGTTAATCATGCGATTAAAGGTGAACAGCACGTCGTCGGCGTTGAACTCACGAGTCGGCTTGAAGTACGGGGTGGTGTGGAACTTGACGCCTTCACGCAGGTGGAAGGTGTAAGTCAGGCCATCATCGGAGATGTCCCACTTGGTCGCCAGACCAGGAATAACGGCGGTGCCGCCGCGCTCGAACTGAGTCAGACGGTTGAACATGGTTTCTGCAGAGGCGTCGAAGTCGGTTCCGGTGGTGTACTGACCAGGATCAAAACCGGCCGGGCTCCCTTCGGAGCAAAACACCAGGTTAGTCGCCGCTTGGGCGAAAGGTGCGCTAGCTAACAAGCCTGCGCCGACTAAAAACGGAATGACCGCGTGTTTAAGCATGGTGGCCTCATGATTTGTTGTCATTTTTGGAATTAGAGGACGACCTCGTGAGTCGTTCCTGCGGATACTTATGCAGGGGCCATACCCAATGCAAGATCCAGAGCGGCTACGGGCCTTAAACAGTGGCACGAACGTACCTTAATGTCGCATTTGTATAAATTCACGCGCATTTGACCGTTTGCGCAGGTTTTTTTCAGTGCATATGGCGCACCTGCGCGGGGCGATCTGGACGTTTTGCGCACCCGATTGGAGCGCGGTGTTACTTATTTATACCCGTCATTGAGGGGGGTGAACGGGGAGGGCGGGCGTGAATGAGATTGAGTTCTGGTTTGGTAGGTAGGTGTTTGTTGTTTAAAGGGTTGTTGTGTCTGGAGGGGCAGATTGTTCCGTTACTGTTTGTCAGTGGACATCTGTGGGTGATGCTTGGCTTTGGGATTTGGTGGCGGCTGCGTGGGCGTGTTGGTAGCACCGGGGGGTGCAACCTTTGCTGCTTGCCCACGGTGGCGGCCTGACAGCCGACCAATCTCTTTCTGCTGCCCCCCAATTGATCGTTCCCACGCTCCGCGTGGGAATGCAGCCAGGGACGCTCCGCGTTCCGCTTTTGAATGTTTAACGAGGAACTACGTGGGTTTTGGCCTGGCAATAAAAAACGGCGTTCACTTCGGTGATCGCCGTTTTTGTGTACGGGTTATCGAATCAAGGCATCAACACTTCAATCGAACCATCCGCCGTCATGCTGACCTGGCTCGTACCAGCTTCAACTTCCGGCGTAACCGGCGCACCGTCCATACTCGCCGCTTTCATCATCATCGGCCCACGCATGTACGGTTGTGGATAACCGTTGCTGTTCAAGTTCAGGTTAACGATTTTGTAACCCTTGCCACCCAATGCATCGGTCGCCAATTGCGCACGGGCCTTGAAAGCCGTCACGGCTTCTTTAAGCAGCGCATCTTCGCTGGCCTTGCGGGTTGGTGTGGCGATGGCGAAGTCCATGCCGCCCATTTTCAGGTCGGTGAGCAGTTCGCCGGTCAGTTTCGACAGTGCCGCGAAGTCGGAGCTTTCCAGGCGCAGTTCGGCGCGTTCGCGCCAGCCGGTGATTTTCTGGCCCTTGGTGTCGTAGATCGGGTAGCTGTTGCGGCTGCCCTGGCGCAGGGTGACTTCCTTGACCTGTTTGGCCTGGGCCAGCGCTTTGTTCATGGTGGTGCTGACGTCGGCGGCGAGTTTGGCCGGGTCGGTGTTTTGTTCTTCGGTGTAGAGGGTCACGATCATCAGGTCGCGGGCGACTTCTTGACTGACTTCGGCGCGCAGGGCGATCTGGTTGTAATGAAGTTCGTCGGCAGCCAGGGCCGGGAGGCTGGCGACGGTGCCAACGCTAAGGGCAAGAAGGGCGGCGCTGCGGCTGAAACTGTGCATGAAAACTCCTTGGACGTTGCGCAGGGGTTAAGGTCCGAGCCTGCGTGAAACCATCAGACTCTAGCTTTTATGATCCGGTTCGCACAGTTACAACTTCTATACAGATCGATCGCAGGTGGCTGCTTCCCAGCCAATCGCGGGCAAGCCTTGCTCCTACAGGTGACGGATGTGCAGAAGATGTGTGCACGACGCAAACCTGTAGGAGCAAGGCTTGCCCGCGATGGCGATCTGGCAGGCGCCGAGTAACGTCCCCGCCTGTGGCCGTTTGCCGCACTTTTGCCTGCCAGCCCCCGTGCTTGGTTATACTCCGTGCGATCCGCCTGGAGCGCTCATCAGGAGAGCTCATGCTCGCCCCCGTTCAAATCACTTCCGCTACTCGCCAGAATCTCTGGCGGCTGACGTTCATCCGTACATTGGTGTTGGCCGCTCAGGCCGGTTCCGTGGGCCTGGCCTACTGGCTCGACTTGCTGCCGCTGCCTTGGTTCCAACTGGCCGCGACCCTCGGTTGCTCGATGTTGCTGTGCGCGTTCACGGCGATTCGCCTGCGCACCTCATGGCCGGTTACCGAACTCGAATACGCCGTGCAACTGGCCTGTGACCTGTTTATCCACAGTGCCTTGCTGTATTTCTCCGGCGGGTCGACCAACCCCTTCGTCTCTTATTACCTGGTGCCGCTGACCATCGCTGCGGTGACGTTGCCGTGGCGTTATTCGGTGATTCTGTCCGGTATCGCGTTGACGATGTACACCCTGCTGCTGGCGCGCTTCTATCCGCTGCAAACCTTCCCGATCGCTCGGGAAAACCTGCAGGTTTACGGGATGTGGCTGAGTTTCGCCCTGGCCGCGGCGGTCATCACCTTCTTCGCCGCACGCATGGCCGAAGAGCTGCGCCGTCAGGAAGAACTGCGTGCCATCCGTCGCGAAGAGGGCCTGCGCGATCAGCAACTGCTGGCCGTCGCCACCCAGGCCGCTGGTGCTGCCCATGAACTGGGCACGCCGCTGGCGACCATGAGCGTGTTGCTCAAGGAAATGCGTCAGGACCATCACGACCCGATGTTGCAGGACGACCTGAGCGTGCTGCAGGATCAGGTCAAACTCTGCAAGGAAACCTTGCAGCAATTGGTGCGCGCCGCCGAGGCCAATCGTCGATTGGCGGTGGAAATGCAGGACGTCACCGATTGGCTCGATGAAGCCCTGAACCGTTGGCACCTGATGCGCCCGGAAGCCAGTTACCGCTTCCAGCGCTTGGGCCAAGGCACCGTGCCGCGCATGGCGCCGCCGCCAGACCTGACCCAGGCACTGCTGAATTTGCTCAACAACGCCGCCGACGCTTGCCCCGAAGGGCTGCAAGTGACGCTGGACTGGAATGCCGAGGACTTGACCATCAGCATTCGCGACCACGGCGCCGGTGTGCCGCTGGCCATCGCCGAGCAGATCGGCAAACCGTTTTTTACCACCAAGGGCAAAGGTTTCGGCCTGGGCCTGTTTTTGAGCAAGGCCAGCGTGACACGCGCCGGCGGCTCAGTGAAACTCTACAGTCATGAGGAAGGTGGCACGCTTACCGAGCTGCGCCTGCCCCGTGTCGCCCGAGGAGACGAACATGAGTGACGAGATCCAAGTCGAAGGCGAAGGCGAAGAACTGCCGCATTTGCTGCTGGTAGACGACGACGCAACATTTACTCGGGTGATGGCCCGTGCCATGGCCCGCCGCGGCTTTCGCGTCAGCACCGCCGGTTCCGCCGAAGAAGGCCTGACCATCGCTCAGGCCGACCTGCCGGACTACGCCGCGCTGGACCTGAAAATGGACGGCGATTCCGGCCTGGTGCTGTTGCCCAAACTGCTTGAGTTGGACCCGGAAATGCGCGTGGTGATCCTCACCGGTTACTCGAGCATTGCCACCGCCGTCGAGGCGATCAAGCGCGGCGCCTGCAATTACCTGTGCAAACCGGCGGACGCCGATGACGTGCTGGCCGCGCTGCTCTCCGAGCATGCCGACCTCGACACACTGGTGCCGGAGAACCCGATGTCGGTGGATCGCCTGCAGTGGGAGCACATCCAGCGCGTGCTGACCGAACACGAAGGCAACATCTCCGCCACTGCCCGCGCCCTGGGCATGCACCGCCGCACGCTGCAGCGCAAACTGCAGAAGCGTCCCGTTCGTCGCTGAACTTGCGCTGAACGAATGCGGGCCGCTCCTCGCGACAAACCGAACCGATCATCTATGATCGGTTCGAGTGTGTTCTTTTCTTTATCGAGCCTTATCCATGAATCAGAACGCTGAGTATTCCGCGGTCAATGATGCTGTGCGCGGGCAGTTTTTTCGCAAAGTCTGGGCGATGACCACGCCTTACTGGCGCAGCGAAGAGAAGAGCAAGGCCTGGACGTTGCTGATCGCCGTGATCGCGCTGTCGTTGTTCAGCGTGGCGATTTCGGTATGGGTCAACAGTTGGTACAAGGACTTCTACAACGCCCTGCAAAAAAAGGACGAAGCGGCCTTCTGGCAGTTGATCCTGTATTTCTGCGGCATTGCGGCGGTGGCCATTCTTGGCGCGGTGTATCGGCTCTACCTGACCCAGATGCTGACCATCCGCTGGCGGGCCTGGCTCACCGAGAAGCATTTTGCCCGTTGGCTCGACAACAAGAATTACTACCAGCTGGAGCAGGGCGGCTACACCGATAACCCGGACCAGCGGATTTCCGAAGACCTCAATAAATTCACCACCAGCACGCTGGGCCTGGGGCTCGGGTTGATTCGCAACATCGTCAGCCTCGTATCGTTCTCGATCATTTTGTGGGGCGTGTCCGGCAGTATCGAAGTGTTTGGTTTCACGATTCCCGGTTACATGTTCTGGTGCGCGCTGGTTTACGCCGCCGTCGCCAGTTGGCTGACGCATTTGATTGGCCGTCGCCTGATCGGCCTCAACAACAACCAGCAACGCTTCGAAGCCGATC
Organism: Pseudomonas sp. Irchel s3h14; assembly: GCF_900187425.1. Lineage (GTDB taxonomy): Bacteria > Pseudomonadota > Gammaproteobacteria > Pseudomonadales > Pseudomonadaceae > Aquipseudomonas. The sequence goes on along the minus strand of NZ_FYDJ01000008.1, from coordinate 116,241 downwards.
TGCGTTTCTCCATGGTGCGGGTTCGCGAGAATGCCGAAAGCATTGCGCTGTACAACGGCGAGCCTAATGAGAACCGCCGCTTGAGCAGCCGTTTCGGGATGGTCTGGCACAACTTCTGGGACATCATGAAAGTGTCCAAGCGCCTGACTTTCTTTACTTCCGGTTATGAGCAGATCGCCGTGATCTTCCCGTTCATGGTCGCCGCGCCGCGTTACTTCACTGGCAAGATCGAACTGGGTGAGCTGATGCAAATCAACTCGGCGTTCGCTAACGTCCAGGACAACTTCAGTTGGTTCATCACGGCGTACCAGGACCTTGCCGAATGGCGCGCCACCTGTGATCGTCTGCTGAGTTTCCGCCAGGCCATGACCGACAACGAAGAGCGTGCGCCGGCGATTGATGTGCAAAACCATGGCTCGGCGTTGAAGGTGCATAACCTTGGCCTCGATCTGGCCGACGGTCGTCACCTGCTGAGCAACGCCGACATGACCGTGGAGGAGGGTGAACGCGTCATGCTCAGCGGTCGCTCCGGCAGCGGTAAATCCACGTTGTTTCGAGCGATGGGGCACCTTTGGCCGGCTGGCCACGGCAGTATTCGTCTGCCGACGGGGCGTTATCTGTTCCTGCCGCAAAAACCCTATCTGCCGATTGGCAGCCTGCGTGAAGCGCTGAGTTATCCACAGTCTGGCGATACGTATCCGCACGAGCGCTACGTTCATGTGCTGGAAGCCTGCCGTTTGCCGCACCTCGTTGCCCGTCTGGACGAAGCCAATCACTGGCAGCGCATGTTGTCGCCGGGTGAGCAGCAACGTCTGGCCTTCGCTCGTGCGCTGCTTTACGCACCGCAATGGCTGTACATGGACGAAGCGACCTCGGCGATGGACGAGGAGGACGAAGCGTTGCTGTATCAGACCTTGATCGATGAGATTCCGGGCTTGAGCATCGTCAGCGTCGGGCATCGCAGCAGCCTGAAGCGCTTCCATCCACGGCATGTTCGTATCGAGAATGGGCATTTGGTGGATCAAACCGTGACCGCATAAACACCACAACAGGGGCCGGCGTTCGCCGACGGTGATCGTACAACCGCGTTGAGCTATGATGCGGTTTCAGCCGCAACTTTCGAGAAAGACGTTCACCATGGAAAACCCGATCGACGCACCACGCCTCCCTCGCAAGCGCCGCAGCCTCGCTCAGGAACTGGTGACGGTGCTGTCCGAGCAGATCCGCGACGGTCACCTCAAACGTGGCGACAAGTTGCCCACCGAGTCGGCGATCATGGATGCCCATGGCGTCAGCCGCACCGTGGTGCGCGAAGCGATTTCCCGTTTGCAGGCGGCGGGGCAGGTTGAAACCCGCCACGGCATCGGCACCTTCGTGCTCGACACCCCGAGCCCGAGCGGTTTCCGCATCGACCCGGCGACTGTGGTCACGTTGCGTGATGTGCTGGCGATTCTGGAATTGCGCATCAGCCTCGAAGTGGAGTCCGCCGGTCTTGCCGCGCAACGCCGCAGCCCCGAGCAGTTGGCATTGATGCGAGCTGCGCTGGATGCGTTGAATGAAAGTGTTTCCCATGCCAGCGATGCCGTGGCGTCCGACTTCCAGTTCCACCTGCAAATCGCCCTGGCGACGGGCAACCGCTATTTCACCGACATCATGACCCACCTGGGCACGAGCATCATTCCGCGTACGCGCCTCAATTCCGCGCGCCTTGCCCATGACGACCAACAGCACTACATGAATCGCCTGAGCCGAGAGCACGAAGAGATTTACGACGCGATTGCGCGTCAGGATTCGGATGCGGCGCGGGCGGCGATGCGGTTGCATTTGACCAATAGCCGCGAGCGGCTGCGTCATGCGCATGAAGAAGCTGAGGCGCAGCGCGGGTAAGAAGGTATAGATCGTTCCCACGCTCTGCGTGGGAATGCAGCCCGGGACGCTCGGCGTCCCAAAGCGTGACGCAGAGCGTCACAAGAGGCATTCCCACGCGGGAGCGTGGGAACGATCAGGTGAGTGGTTCAGCCAGTCGTCAGAATCGAACGATCCACCCGCACCGCAAAATCAGCAGCCCCCCGTTTGGCATCAAACGCCACATACCCATGCTCATCCACCACCGCCCGCGCAATCACCACCCCCTTGGCCAACAACTCCAACGGCGCACCTTTCAGCGATTGGCCAGAAGCCAGTTCCAGTTTCAATTTGATAGTCATCATCGATCTCCTTATCAGGCAACGTTGCCAGTGGGTTTGTAATCCTTGAGCAGCAAATAAGTGCTCCAGCCCCACCAGTCATCCACGGTGGCGGTGTCGTTCAGGTTGTTAACATCCTTACGTCGCAGCACCTTGTTGCCCTCGACCTTGAACAGCGGCGAGAAATTACCCGTCGGGTTCAGCACTGCTTGAAGATCAGGCAGTTTTTTCAACGCAGCAAAGCTGCCGGCCGACGGGGCGATTCCACTGAGATAAGCCGCGAACACTTCATCCGCAGACACCTGAACCGCTTGATTCACCTGGGTGCGATTGGCGCTGTCGATGGCATCGAAGTAGCGTTTGTCCCCATACGCGCGCCATTGATCGCCGTTGCCATTGCGCACGTTGAGACCGAACTTGCTGTCTTCGTCGTGCATGAAACGCGTGATCAACGAACCCAGATCGCTCGGCGTGACCACCGCTGCCAATTGCTTGCGCGGCACTCGCAGGTGGCCGGCGGAAAACAGGTCGGTCAGGTAGTGATCGGCAAAAGCGTTCATCGCATAGGCCAGCTCCAGCTGCTTTTCATCGCCACTGGCGTGGGCCAGCACCGCTTGTTGCACCGCCGCGGTGTGCCCGGCGATATAGGCCAGCAGCGCCCATTCGGCGAAGTGATCGGCATTGTTGGCGGCCAGTTTCAGGTAGCGGCCAAATGGAAACAGCGCCGAGACGACACTGCCGCCGCCGGTGATCTTGTTCCACTCTTCCGACAACGTATCACCGAGGGCGTCATAAGCCTCGTGAGGTTGTTTACCGTCCTTGATCGCCTGCTTGATTGCGGCGATTTCCTTTTGCATCACGCCGAGGATCAGCTTGGCCTCAGCGTTAGCAGCAGGCAGCACGGCCAGCGAGTTGAAGGCATTGGTAAACCGCTGGATTCGGTCGGCGCCTGTCGCGCCTTCGCTGATCGGTTGATCGGGAATTCCATAGAAATCACCCCCCAGCGCAATGACCTGGCCATAGGTCAGCGCCAGCCCATTGGGCAAATGCAGCTCCACCTGTGAAGCGGGGATAGCCGGTGCATCCTTGACGAAACGCAGCAGGGTGCTGTCGCCGATGGCGGTGTGTTCACCACCCTCGAACCTCAGCTGTGGCTTGCCTTTCAGGGCTTTGTCGGAGGCTGTGGGCAGAGGTGCAGGAAGGGGAGTCGTAGGGTTGTGATGATCAGCAATCTGCAAGACCACGTGTCGGTTTTCCCCGATGAGAGGGATGCCATGCTCGGTAAAAAGATCATCCAGTTCGGCGATGACCTGTTTCGGTTTTTCCTTCGGTTGTGCGTGTAGACCTGACATTTCTATCTCCTTGATATGTCGTCGATACGATCAAAAAATAACTGTATGTATATACAGTTATCTGGATCATAGATGAGAAATTTCCTACGTCAAGAAAATACTTTTCCGACTCAAATTCTGCGGTTGGCGATGAAATGCAGTTGACGGTTATTATTTAAGTTGTACGATGACCTACAACTTCGGCGAAGGCTGAACGGTTTCCTCACACACATACGTCGCTATCCAGGGTGTTCGAATAATGAATCCACAAGAACTGAAGTCCATCCTCTCTTCCGGTCTGTTGTCTTTCCCGGTTACCGATTTCAATGCTCAGGGCGACTTCCATCGCGCGGGCTACATCAAACGTCTCGAATGGCTGGCCCCATACGGCGCCTCGGCATTGTTCGCCGCGGGCGGCACCGGTGAGTTCTTCTCTCTGGCGGCCAGCGAGTATTCGGAAATCATCAAGACTGCCGTCGACACCTGCGAAACCAGCGTGCCGATTCTGGCCGGCGTTGGCGGTTCGACTCGTCAAGCCATCGAATACGCACAGGAAGCCGAGCGTCTGGGCGCCAAAGGCCTGTTGCTGCTGCCGCACTACCTGACCGAAGCCAGCCAGGACGGCGTTGCCGCCCACGTTGAAGCCGTGTGCAAATCGGTAAAAATCGGCGTGGTGGTTTACAACCGTAACGTCTGCCGCCTGACCGCGCCGCTGCTGGAACGTCTGGCCGAGCGCTGCCCGAACCTGATCGGCTACAAGGATGGCCTGGGCGATATCGAGTTGATGGTGTCGATCCGTCGCCGCCTCGGTGATCGCTTCAGCTACCTGGGCGGTTTGCCGACCGCCGAAGTCTACGCCGCAGCCTACAAGGCACTGGGCGTGCCGGTTTATTCCTCGGCGGTGTTCAACTTCATCCCGAAAACCGCGATGGATTTCTACCACGCCATTGCCCGCGAAGATCACGCCACCGTCGGCAAGATCATCGACGACTTCTTCCTGCCGTACCTGGACATCCGTAACCGCAAAGCGGGCTACGCGGTGAGCATCGTCAAGGCCGGGGCAAAAATTGTCGGCTATGACGCAGGTCCTGTGCGTGCGCCGCTGACCGATCTGCTGCCAGAAGAGTACGAAGCTCTGGCCGCGCTGATCGACAAGCAAGGTGCGCAGTAACACATCCGATTAAACAAGGCCGCTGAGTATTCAGCGGCCTTTTGTGTGAGGACTTCTTTTTTAGGGGAAAGCCCGTGGCAAATGCAAAGCGTTTTAATAACTACATCAACGGTGAATGGGTTGCGGGTAGCGATTACTCCAATAACATCAACCCGTCCGAACTGACCGATACCATCGGCGAATACGCCAAAGCCGATCTGGCTCAGGTCCACGCCGCCATCGACGCCGCTCGCGCCGCGTTCCCGGCCTGGTCCACGTCGGGCATTCAGGCACGTCACGATTCCCTGGATAAAGTAGGCACTGAAATCCTCGCCCGCCGCGAAGAGCTAGGCACCTTGCTGGCTCGGGAAGAGGGCAAGACCCTGCCCGAAGCCATCGGCGAAGTGACTCGCGCCGGTAACATCTTCAAGTTCTTCGCCGGTGAATGCCTGCGTCTGTCCGGCGACTATCTGCCGTCGGTACGTCCGGGTGTGAACGTCGAAGTGACTCGCGAAGCGCTGGGCGTGGTCGGTCTGATCACACCATGGAACTTCCCGATCGCGATCCCTGCGTGGAAAATCGCCCCGGCCCTGGCCTACGGCAACTGCGTCGTGCTGAAACCGGCCGATCTGGTGCCAGGTTGCGCCTGGGCGCTGGCCGAAATCATCTCCCGCGCAGGCTTCCCCGCCGGCGTGTTCAACCTGGTGATGGGCAGCGGTCGTGTGGTTGGCGATGCGCTGGTGCAGAGCCCGAAAGTCGACGGCATCAGCTTCACCGGTTCCGTGGGTGTCGGTCGTCAGATCGCAGTCAACTGCGTGTCGCGCCAGGCCAAGGTTCAGTTGGAAATGGGTGGCAAGAACCCGCAGATCATTCTCGACGACGCCGACCTCAAGCAAGCGGTCGAGCTGTCGGTACAGAGCGCGTTCTACTCCACCGGCCAGCGTTGCACGGCCTCGAGCCGCTTCATCGTTACCGCCGGGATTCACGACAAGTTCGTTGAAGCCGTGGCTGAGCGCATGAAGTCGATCAAGGTCGGTCACGCGTTGAAAGCCGGCACCGACATCGGCCCGGTCGTCTCGCAAGCGCAGCTTGAACAGGACATGAAGTACATCGACATCGGCCAGTCCGAAGGTGCACGTCTGGTCAGCGGCGGTGGTCTGGTGACCTGCGATACCGAAGGCTATTACCTCGCGCCAACCCTGTTTGCCGACAGCGAAGCCGCGATGCGTATCAGCCGCGAAGAGATCTTCGGCCCGGTGGCCAACGTGGTTCGCGTCGCGGATTACGAGGCCGCGCTGGCCATGGCCAACGACACCGAATTCGGTCTGTCGGCGGGCATCGCCACCACGTCGTTGAAGTACGCCAACCACTTCAAACGCCACTCCCAGGCCGGGATGGTAATGGTCAACTTGCCGACGGCGGGCGTGGATTACCACGTTCCATTCGGTGGGCGTAAAGGTTCATCCTATGGGTCCCGCGAGCAAGGTCGCTACGCGCAAGAGTTTTACACGGTCGTGAAGACTAGCTACATCGGCTCCTGACAGGAAACACCGCGGTATCGGCATCGATACCGCAACAGTTTCACCCGCGCATAAAAATAATCAGTGGGAGTACATCTACATGCAAGCGACCAAGCCGACCCACGTCCGCTATTTGATTTTGCTCATGCTTTTTCTGGTGACCACGATCAACTATGCCGACCGGGCTACCATCGCCATCGCAGGCTCCAGCCTGCAAAAAGACCTCGGCATCGACGCGGTCACCCTCGGTTATATCTTCTCTGCATTCGGTTGGGCCTACGTGGCCGGGCAAATTCCCGGTGGCTGGTTGCTGGACCGTTTCGGCTCGAAAAAAATCTACGCGCTCAGCATCTTTACCTGGTCGTTGTTCACCGTGCTGCAGGGCTATGTCGGTGAGTTCGGCATGTCCACGGCGGTGGTTGCGCTGTTCATGCTGCGCTTCCTGGTGGGTCTGGCCGAAGCGCCATCCTTCCCCGGTAACGCACGCATTGTGGCGGCCTGGTTTCCGACCGCTGAACGCGGTACGGCGTCTGCGATTTTCAACTCGGCGCAATACTTCGCCACGGTGCTGTTTGCGCCGCTGATGGGTTGGATCGTTTACAGCTTCGGCTGGCAGCACGTGTTCATCGTCATGGGCGTGATCGGCATCATCTTCTCTGGGATCTGGCTGAAGGTGATCTACAGCCCGCGTCAGCATCCGATGATCAATGACGCCGAGTTCAAGCACATCGCCGACAACGGCGGCATGGTCGACATGGACCAGGACAAAGGCAAAGGCAAAAAGGGAGACGGTCCGAAGTGGGACTACATCCGCCAGTTGCTGACCAACCGCATGATGCTCGGTGTGTATCTGGGCCAATACTGCATCAACGGCATCACCTACTTCTTCCTGACCTGGTTCCCGGTGTACCTGGTGCAAGAGCGCGGCATGACCATCCTCAAGGCCGGTTTCATCGCCTCGTTGCCGGCGATCTGCGGCTTCATTGGTGGCGTGCTCGGCGGCGTGATTTCCGACTACCTGCTGCGCAAGGGCCATTCCCTGACCTTCGCCCGCAAGGCGCCGATCATTGCTGGTTTGCTGGTCTCCAGCAGCATCGTGGCCTGTAACTACGTGGACGTTGAATGGATGGTCGTCGGCTTCATGGCCCTGGCATTCTTCGGTAAAGGCGTGGGTGCGCTGGGTTGGGCCGTGGTGTCTGACACCTCGCCAAAACAGATTGCCGGTCTCAGCGGTGGCTTGTTCAACACCTTCGGCAACATCGCTTCGATCACCACCCCGATTGTCATCGGCTACATCATCAGCTCCACCGGTTCGTTCAAATGGGCGCTGGTGTTTGTCGGTTGCAACGCCCTGGTCGCGGTGTTCAGCTACCTGGTGATCGTCGGTCCGATCAAACGTGTGGTACTCAAGGAGCCGCCAGTCAGCGGTCCTGAAACCAATAACAAATTGTCTCAAGCGCATTCCTGAGGAGCGGCGTCATGCAGTTGATTGAACATTCCGACTCGCCGCGCTACATCCGCCTGCACGAGCGGGACAACGTAGTGATCGTGGTCAATGACCAGGGCGTGCCGGCCGGTACCGAGTTTCCGGACGGCCTGGTCACCGTGGATTTCGTGCCACAGAGCCACAAGGTCACCCTGGAAGACATTCCCGTGGGTGGCCAGGTGATTCGTTACGGCCAGACCATTGGCTACGCGTTGCAGCCGATTCCGCGCGGCAGCTGGGTCAAGGAAGATCAACTGCGCATGCCCACCGCGCCACCGCTGGACAGCTTGCCGCTGTCCACCGAAGTGCCGGCGGCGCAGGCACCGCTGGAAGGCTTCACGTTCGAGGGTTATCGCAACGCCGACGGCACCGTTGGTACGCGCAACATTCTCGGGATCACCACGACGGTTCAGTGCGTCACCGGCGTGCTGGACCATGCGGTCAAGCGCATCAAGGACGAGTTGCTGCCCAAGTATCCGCACGTTGATGACGTGGTCGCGCTGACCCACAGCTACGGCTGCGGCGTGGCGATTACCGCGACTGACGCGTACATCCCGATCCGTACCGTGCGCAACCTGGCGCGTAACCCGAACCTGGGTGGCGAAGCCTTGGTGATCAGCCTGGGCTGCGAGAAATTGCAGGCCGGGCAGGTGATGCACGAGAACGACAGCTCGGTGGATTTGAGCGATCCGTGGTTGTACCGCTTGCAGGATTCGAGTCACGGTTTCACCGAGATGATCGAGCAGATCATGGCGCTGGCCGAAACCCGTTTGAAGAAGCTCGATCAACGTCGCCGGGAAACCGTGCCGGCGTCCGAGCTGATTCTCGGCATGCAGTGCGGCGGTAGCGATGCGTTTTCCGGTATCACTGCCAACCCGGCGCTGGGTTATGCCTCGGACCTGTTATTGCGCGCGGGTGCGACGGTGATGTTTTCCGAAGTCACCGAAGTGCGCGATGCGATTTACCTGCTGACTTCCCGTGCAGAGACTGAGGAAGTTGCTCAGGAACTGGTTCGGGAAATGGACTGGTACGACCGTTACCTGGCCAAGGGCGAAGCGGATCGCAGTGCCAACACCACACCGGGCAACAAGAAGGGCGGGTTGTCGAACATTGTCGAGAAGTCCTTGGGCTCGATCGTCAAATCCGGCAGCAGCGCGATCAACGGCGTGCTTGGCCCGGGCGAGCGCTTCAAGCGCAAAGGGCTGATCTTCTGTGCAACCCCGGCCAGTGATTTTGTCTGTGGGACGTTGCAATTGGCGGCGGGGATGAACCTGCATGTGTTCACTACCGGGCGTGGCACACCTTACGGTTTGGCGATGGCACCGGTGGTGAAGGTGTCGACCCGGACCGAGCTGGCGCAGCGCTGGCCAGACCTGATCGACATCGATGCCGGACGGATTGCGACCGGGCGGGCCTCGATTGAAGACCTCGGCTGGGAGTTGTTCCACTACTACCTGGATGTGGCCAGCGGCAAGAAGCAGACGTGGGCAGAGAAGCACAAGCTGCATAACGACATCACCCTGTTCAACCCGGCGCCGATCACGTAATGATCGTTCCCACGCTCTGCGTGGGAACGCAGCCAGGGACGCTCTGCGTCCCAAAGCGTGACGCAGAGCGTCACAAGAGGCATTCCCACGCAGAGCGTGGGAACGATCCGGGTGAAAGTGGCTTATCATTAGCCCCCTAACGACGCTCACCCAAGGTTATCCCCGGCATGCTGGCTATCTTCCTCGAAACCCTGAACATCACCGCGCCGGTGTTTGCCATGCTGTTTCTGGGTGCGCTGCTCAAACGCATCGACTGGATCAACGACAATTTCATCCACACTGCATCGGCCCTGGTGTTCAACGTCACCATGCCGGCGCTGTTGTTTCTGGGCATCCTGCATGCCGACCTGCACGCCGCGTTGCAACCGGCGCTGCTGATCTATTTCTCGCTGGCGACGCTGGTGTGTTTTGCCATCGCCTGGGGCTGGGCAATCTGGAAGTGCCCGCGGGAAGACCGGGGGATTTACACCCAAGGCGCATTTCGCGGCAACAATGGGGTCATCGGGCTCGCACTGGCGGCGAGCATGTACGGCGACTACGGGATATCCCTCGGGGCGATTCTCGCGGCGTTGGTGATCCTGTTCTACAACACGCTCTCGACCATTGTGCTGGCGGTGTACAGCCCGGTGATCAAGTCCGACCCCTGGAGCATCTGCAAAAGCGTGATGGTCAATCCGCTGATTATCAGCGTGTTTGCGGCGGCGCCGTTTGCCTACTTCCAGATCGGCTTGCCGGGATGGCTTGAGAAGTCCGGCCAATACCTGGCGCAAACCACCTTGCCGTTGGCGTTGATCTGTATCGGGGGCACGCTGTCGCTGGCGGCACTGCGCAAAAGCGGCAACATGGCGCTGAGCTCAAGCCTGGTGAAGATGATCGGCCTGCCTGTGCTGGCGACGCTGGGGGCGTGGCTCTGGGGCTTTCGTGGTGCGGAGTTGGGGATTCTGTTCCTGTACTTCGGCAGCCCGACCGCCGCGGCCAGTTTTGTCATGGCCCGTCAGGCCAATGGCAATCATGAACTGGCGGCGGCGATCATCGTGATCACCACGTTGATGGCGGCGGTCACCACCAACATCGGGATCTTTCTGTTGCAGTGGGGCGGGTGGATTTAGCCTTCAGGATTTGCTGTGTTTTGTCGGGCCTCTTCGCGAGCAAGCCCGCTCCCACATTTGACCGAGTTCCTCCAGAAAGAATGCGATTAATGTGGGAGCGGGCTTGCTCGCGAAGACGGCCGAACAGTCGCTGCAGTTCTTGGCGACTTATTCCGGCTTCTGGTAGGTATCGATCACTTCCTGCGCCGCCCGAAACGCATCGATGGCCGCCGGTACACCGGCATACACCGCGCAATGCAGCAGCGCTTCACGAATCTCTTCCACGGTGCAGCCATTGTTCAGCGCACCGCGCACGTGACCTTTCAATTCCTGCGGGCACTTCAACGCGGTCAGGGCGGCGAGGGTGATCAGGCTGCGGGTTTTCAATGGCAAACCTTCGCGGTTCCAGACGCCGCCCCAGGCGTGCTCGTTGACAAAATCCTGCAGCGGTTGCGTGAACTCGGTGGCATTGCCCAGCGCGCGGTCGACGAAGGCGTCGCCCATCACTTGGCGGCGGACTTCAACGCCAGGCTTTTTATTATCGGTCATGGCAATTCCTTATTGTGGTGTTGGCGACGCCAGGCGCGCAGCGACGTGAACAGCAAAAACGCCATCAGCGCCGGCAGGACAAAAAACAGCATCAGGTGTTCAAGCTTGCCGGCCAGCGGCATGCCGGTGGTGAACGACACCACGTGCAGACCGTAAGCCAGATACAAACCCAAAAACAGCAGACCTTCGGCGCGGGTCACCCGGTAACCGGAATAGAACACCGGCAGGCACAACACCGCGACGCCGAGCATCACCGGCAAGTCGAAATCCAGGGCGTTGGGCGACACCGACAGCGGCGATGGCGCGATCAACGCGGTGAAGCCCAGCACGCCCAAGAGGTTGAACAGGTTGCTGCCGATCACGTTGCCCACGGCGATGTCGCGCTGACCGCGCAAGGCGGCGATCAACGACGTGGCCAGTTCCGGCAGGGAGGTGCTGACGGCGACGATGGTCAGGCCGATGATCCGCTCCGACAATCCCAGATCGGTCGCGACCGAAACCGCCGCGCCCAACAGCAAGTGCCCGGCGTAGACCAGCATCGCCAAACCCACGACGATCATCAGCAGACTGCTGATCCATGGCACTTGCGGGACTTCGTGGGTGGTCGATTGTGGACGGACCGAGTGTCGTGACTGGCGCAGCAGCAGGCCCAGATACAGCACCAGTGCCGCCAGCAGCAGCACGCCATCGACGCGGGTCAGTTCTTCGTTCCACGCCAATACGAACACCAGCAGGCTGGCGCCGATCATCAGCGGAATATCCAGGCGCACCAGTTGCCGTGAAACCCGCAGCGGGATGATCAGCGCCGAGAGTCCGAGGGTGACGAGGATGTTGAAGATGCTACTGCCGATCACGCTGCCGACGGCGATGTCGGCGTTCTGCGCCAAGGTCGCTTGCAGGCTGACCGCCATCTGCGGTGCGCTGCTGCCGAGGGCGACGATGGTCAGGCCGATAATCAGCGGTCGTACATGCAGGCGCGCGGCGAGGCGCACGGCGGCGCGCACCATCAACTCAGCGCCGGCGATCAGCAACAGCAAACCGCTGAGCAATTCAATCACGCTGATCAGGGGTATATCGGCAAGTCCGAAAATGGTTGGCGCTCCGTCTATCAGTCGTCGAGGGCTTGCACGCGAACCTTCGCGGTGCCACTGCGCAGCATGCCCAACTGTTCGGCCGCTTCACGTGACACGTCGATCAGGCGTCCACGAGAGTATGGCCCGCGGTCGTTGATGCGCACCACGCAGGACCTGTCGTTATTCAGGTTGGTAATCTTCACCCGGGTGCCGAACGGTAACTGGCGATGGGCGGCGGTCAGGGAATTCTTGTTGAAACGCTCGCCACTGGCGGTGCGTTTGCCATGGTGCTTGGCGCCGTAATACGAAGCTACGCCGGTCTTGTCGTAGCCGTGTGGATCGATGGCATCGGTGCTGGCGCAACCGGCCAGCAGAGAGAGCAGGGCGCAGGCACTGAGCAGACGTTTCATTCGAAGGTTTCCACATACAAATGTGGGAGCGGGCTTGCTCGCGAAGAGGGCATCACATCCAACATCAATGTTGACTGATACACCGCATTCGCGAGCAAGCCCGCTCCCACAAGGATCAGAGCCAGTTTTGAGTGCTGGCTCCATTCTCATCAGCCTTCGAGCTTGCTTTTGAGCAGTTCGTTAACCTGTTGCGGGTTGGCCTTGCCTTTGGAGGCTTTCATGGCCTGGCCGACGAAGAAGCCGAACATCTTGCCGCGTTTGGCTTCGTCTGCCGCGCGGTACTGTTCAACTTGTTCGGCATTGGCCGCGAGCATTTCGTCCAACACAGCCGAGATCGCACCGGTGTCGGTCACTTGCTTCAAGCCGCGCTTGTCGATGATCTCGTCCGCGCTGCCTTCGCCGTTGGCCATGGCTTCAAACACCACTTTGGCGATTTTGCCGGAGATGGTGTTGTCGGTGATGCGCAGCAGCATGCCGCCCAGTTGCTCTGCCGAGACCGGCGACTGGTCGATGTCCAGGCCCTGTTTGTTCAACAGACTGCCCAATTCAACCATCACCCAGTTGGCCGCCAGCTTGGCGTCGCCGCCGATGCTCACGACTTTCTCGAAGTAATCGGCTTGCTCGCGGCTGGTAGCCAGGACGCTGGCGTCGTAGACCGACAGACCGAACTGCGCCTGGAAGCGCTCGCGTTTCTGCGGTGGCAGTTCCGGCAGGGTGGCGCGCACGTCGTCGAGGAACGAGTCTTCGATGACCACCGGCAGCAGGTCCGGATCGGGGAAGTAACGGTAGTCGTTGGCTTCCTCTTTGCTGCGCATCGGACGGGTTTCGTCCTTGTTCGGATCGTACAGACGGGTCTGCTGGATCACCCTGCCGCCGTCCTCGATCAGTTCGATCTGACGTTGCACTTCGGTGTTGATCGCCTTCTCGATGAAACGGAACGAGTTGACGTTCTTGATCTCGCAGCGCGTGCCGAATTCAACCTGGCCTTTCGGACGAATCGACACGTTGCAGTCGCAACGCAGCGAACCTTCAGCCATGTTGCCGTCGCAAATGCCAAGGTAACGCACCATCGCGTGGACAGCCTTGACGTAAGCCACGGCTTCCTTGGCGCTGCGCATGTCCGGCTCGGAAACGATTTCCAGCAGCGGCGTGCCGGCACGGTTCAGGTCGATGCCGGTGGCGCCGCTGAATTCTTCGTGCAGGCTTTTACCGGCGTCTTCTTCCAGGTGCGCGCGGGTGATGCCGACGCGTTTGACCGTGCCGTCTTCTAGCGCGATGTCCAGGTGGCCTTTGCCAACGATCGGCAATTCCATCTGGCTGATCTGGTAGCCCTTGGGCAGGTCCGGGTAGAAATAGTTTTTACGGGCGAACACGTTGTGCTGGCCGATCTCGGCGTCAATCGCCAGACCGAACATCACTGCCATGCGCACCGCTTCCTGGTTCAGCACCGGCAATACGCCAGGCATACCGAGGTCAACCAGGCTGGCCTGGGTGTTCGGCTCGGAACCGAAAGTGGTGGAGCTACCGGAAAAGATTTTCGACCGGGTGGTGAGCTGGGTGTGAATCTCCAGCCCGATCACGACTTCCCATTGCATGTGTTTCTCCTCAGAAGCCGGTTGGGGTGCGGGTGTGCCAGTCAGTGTTGAGCTGATACTGGTGGGCAACGTTCAACAGGCGACCTTCCTGGAAATACGGGGCGAGCAATTGCACGCCGACCGGCAGGCCGTCGACAAAACCGGCTGGCATGGACAAGCCCGGCAGACCGGCGAGGTTGGCGGTAATGGTGTAGACGTCTTCGAGGTACGCAGCGACCGGGTCGCTGCTCTTGGCGCCAAGCTTCCAGGCCGGGTTCGGCGTGGTTGGGCCGAGGATGATGTCGACCTCATTGAAGGCAGCCATGAAGTCGTTCTTCACCAGGCGGCGAATCTTCTGCGCCTTCAGGTAGTAAGCGTCGTAATAACCGGCCGACAGCGCGTAGGCGCCGACCATGATCCGGCGCTGCACTTCCGCGCCGAAACCTTCACCACGGGAACGCTTGTACAGGTCTTCCAGGTTTTTCGGGGCTTCGCAGCGATAGCCGAAACGCACGCCGTCGAAACGCGACAGGTTGGAAGAGGCTTCCGCCGGGGCAATCACGTAGTACGCAGGAATCGCGTGCTGCATGTTCGGCAGGCTGATTTCCTTGATCACGGCGCCGAGCTTTTTCAGCTCTTCGACACTGGCCATAACCAGGTCGGCAATGCGCGGGTCGAGACCGGCGCTGAAATACTCTTTAGGGACGCCGATGCGCAGGCCTTGCAGCGAACCGTTGAGGCCGGCGCTGTAATCAGGCACGGGCTCGTCGATGCTGGTGGAGTCTTGCGGGTCGAAACCGGCCATGCCTTGCAGCAGGATCGCGCAGTCTTCGGCGGTGCGGGCCAGAGGGCCGCCCTGATCGAGGCTGGAGGCGTAGGCGATCATGCCCCAGCGCGAAACGCGACCGTACGTCGGTTTCAGGCCGGTCAGGTTGGTAAACGCGGCCGGCTGGCGGATCGAGCCGCCGGTGTCGGTCGCGGTGGCGGCCGGCAACAGACGAGCGGCAACGGCCGCAGCCGAACCACCGGACGAACCGCCGGGCACGTGTTCCAGGTTCCACGGGTTTTTCACCGCGCCGTAGTAGCTCGACTCGTTGGCCGACCCCATGGCGAATTCGTCCATGTTGGTCTTGCCCAGCGTCACGGCACCAGCGGCGGCCAGCTTGGCGACCACGGTGGCGTCGTACGGTGCTTTAAAGTTGTCGAGCATCTTCGAGCCGCAGCTGGTGCGAATGCCCTGGGTGCAGAACAGGTCTTTGTGGGCGATCGGCGCACCGAGCAGGGCGCCGCTCTCACCATTGGCCCGGCGTGCGTCAGCGGCTTTCGCCTGCTGGAGCGCCAGGTCTTCGGTGAGGCTAATGAAACTGTTGAGCTGAGGGTCGAGCTGGGCGATACGCGCCAGCAGGGTTTTGGTCAGCTCTTCGGAAGAAAACTTTTTATCGGCGAGACCGCGGGCGATCTCGGCCAGAGTCAATTGATGCATTGCAGGCTCTTTCCCTTTAGTCGATGACTTTCGGAACCAGGTACAGGCCGTTTTCGACCGCTGGTGCGATGGACTGATAGGCCTCGCGATGATTGGTCTCGGTCACGACGTCTGCACGCAGGCGCTGGCTGGCTTCCAGTGGGTGGGCGAGCGGCTCGATACCGTCGGTATTGACCGCCTGCATTTCGTCGACCAGTCCCAGAATGCTGTTCAGGGCCGAAGTGATGTGTGGAAGATCGGCTTCATTAAGGCCAAGACAGGCCAGATGAGCGATTTTTTCCACGTCGGAGCGTTCAAGCGTCATGGGATTCTCCAGTGGAAGGAAAACAGAACGGATGCTATCCGTGTGTTAGATTGTCGGAACACTACCGCATTTCTACGGTCATAAGGCCGCGATTGTGGGGGTTGGTGCACAGAAAAGCGGCCAATTTAACATATTGGCGCCTTGCCCAAAATCCCTGTCGTTGTTAGAGTTTGCCGCACTTTTTTACCCACGCGTTGCCTAGGGTCCCTTTCCCATGTTCAAGAAACTGCGTGGCATGTTTTCCAGCGATCTTTCCATTGACCTGGGCACTGCCAACACCCTTATTTACGTGCGCGAGCGCGGTATCGTCCTGAATGAGCCATCGGTTGTGGCTATTCGGACACACGGTAACCAGAAAAGTGTCGTTGCTGTCGGCACCGAGGCCAAGCGCATGCTCGGCCGTACGCCGGGCAACATTGCTGCCATTCGTCCGATGAAGGACGGTGTGATCGCCGACTTCAGCGTTTGCGAAAAGATGCTGCAGTACTTTATCAACAAGGTTCACGAAAACAGCTTCCTGCAGCCTAGCCCTCGCGTGTTGATCTGCGTTCCGTGCAAATCCACCCAGGTTGAGCGTCGTGCCATCCGTGAGTCGGCTCTCGGTGCCGGTGCCCGTGAAGTGTTCCTGATCGAAGAGCCAATGGCTGCTGCGATCGGTGCCGGCTTGCCGGTTGAAGAAGCTCGCGGCTCGATGGTTGTCGATATCGGTGGCGGTACCACTGAAATCGCGCTGATCTCCCTGAACGGTGTGGTTTACGCCGAGTCCGTACGGGTTGGCGGCGACCGCTTCGACGAAGCGATCATCACTTACGTGCGTCGCAACTACGGCAGCCTGATCGGCGAATCCACTGCCGAGCGCATCAAGCAGGAAATCGGTACTGCCTACCCGGGCGGCGAAGTTCGCGAAGTCGACGTTCGCGGCCGTAACCTGGCCGAAGGCGTTCCACGCGCATTCACCCTGAACTCCAATGAAGTGCTGGAAGCTCTGCAAGAGTCCCTGGCAACCATCGTTCAAGCTGTGAAAAGTGCGCTGGAGCAATCGCCTCCGGAACTGGCTTCCGATATCGCCGAGCGTGGTCTGGTACTGACCGGTGGTGGCGCCTTGCTGCGTGATCTCGACAAGTTGCTGGCCCAGGAAACCGGTCTGCCGGTAATCGTTGCCGAAGACCCGCTGACCTGCGTTGCTCGCGGCGGTGGCCGTGCGTTGGAAATGATGGATAAACACACCATGGACCTGCTGTCGAGCGAGTGATCTCGCCCGACGCATCTATGCTGTTGGCGCGCAGGCAGCACTTTGCAGTGCTGCCTGTTGGCGTTTATCTTCTGTCAGTCTGCATCCAGGCCGGTTTGATGCCGTATGAATAAAGAGAACATTTGCCTGGGAGGAGCGGCTTATTAAACCGCTTTTCACCAAAGGGCCTTCACTGGGCGTGCGCTTGTTGGTGCTGGTCGTGCTATCGGTCGCGCTGATGGTGGTCGATGCCCGCTTCACACTGCTCAAGCCAGTGCGTAGCCAAATGTCGCTGGTGCTGATGCAGTCTTACTGGATCACCGACCTGCCACAGCGGCTATGGCAGGGTGTGGCCAGCCAATTTGGCAGCCGTACCGAGCTCGTCGCCGAAAACGAAAAACTCAAAACCGAAAACCTGCTGTTGCAGGGGCGCATGCAAAAGCTTGCCGCCCTCACCGAGCAGAACGTTCGGCTGCGCGAGTTG
Source organism: Pseudomonas sp. Irchel s3h14 (assembly GCF_900187425.1). Taxonomy (GTDB): domain Bacteria; phylum Pseudomonadota; class Gammaproteobacteria; order Pseudomonadales; family Pseudomonadaceae; genus Aquipseudomonas. The sequence goes on along the minus strand of NZ_FYDJ01000008.1, from coordinate 98,825 downwards.
CTCAACTCCTCCGCGCTGGTCAACGAGAAGGTCGAAGTGGCCGAGCTGATCGGCATGGACCCCAATCCCTTCACCCATCGCATCATCATCAATAAAGGTGAGCGCGACGGTGTGGTCCTCGGTCAGCCGGTGCTCGATGCCCGCGGCCTGATGGGGCAGGTGGTCGAGTTGATGCCGTACACCTCTCGTGTGCTGTTGCTGACCGACACCACTCACAGCATTCCGGTGCAGGTGAACCGCAACGGTCTGCGGGCGATTGCCAGCGGCACCGGTAACCCGGAACGCCTGGAGCTGCGTCACGTGGCCGATACCGCCGACATTAAAGAAGGCGATCTGCTGGTCAGCTCCGGTCTGGGTCAGCGGTTCCCGGCGGGTTACCCGGTGGCGACGGTCAAGGAAGTGATTCACGATTCCGGTCAGCCGTTCGCTATTGTGCGTGCCGTACCGACCGCCGCCTTGAACCGCAGCCGTTACCTGCTGCTGGTGTTCACCGACGGCCGCACAGCCGAAGAGCGCGCCAACGAAGCTGCCCAGGCTCAAGAGGCTTTGGACCAGCACGGTGGTGGACCGATCATTCCAGCGACCGTGCCGAAACCTGCCATCGTCCCGGCTGCTGTTGCTGCGCCAGTGACGCCGGTTGCGCCGACGACTGCCCCAGCTGCCCCTGCTGCCACAACCCCGCCCAAACCTGCGGCAACTCATCCTGCTGCTGTGAAACCTGCCGCCAGCAAGCCGCCCGCTGCCGTGAAGCCTGCTGCCAAACCGCCTGTCTCTGCGCCGGCTACCACTGGGGGACGAGAATAATGGTTGGTGCTACTGCCTCCCGAAACGGCTGGATGGTCTGGCTGACGTTCGCCATCGGCATGCTGCTCAGCGTTTCGCCGCTGCCGCAATTCATGGAAATCCTCCGTCCACTGTGGCTGGCCTTGCTGCTGGCATTCTGGGCGTTAGCCATGCCGCAGAAAGTCGGGATGGTCACCGCCTGGTGCCTGGGCCTGGCCGAAGACGTGCTCTATGGCACGCTGCTGGGTCAGAACGCGTTGATCCTGACGCTGATCACATACCTGGTGCTGGCGTTGCAACAACGCCTGCGCATGTTCCCGATGTGGCAACAGAGCCTGGTGATCCTGGTGATCTTCGGCCTCGCGCAGCTTGTTCAACTATGGCTCAGCGCCCTGACCGGCAATCGTCAGCCGACGCTGGCGCTGGTCTTGCCGGCATTGGTCAGCGCATTGCTCTGGCCATGGATCAGCTACGGTTTGCGCGGTTTGCGTCGACGCTACAAAATCAATTAATTCGGTCAGGCATTTGCCCGCACCTCGACAAGGGAGATGTCTTGATGAAACAGCTGTACCTCGCCTCAGGCTCGCCGCGTCGGCGTGAACTGCTCACGCAGATCGGCGTGCCGTTCTCCGCCATCAGCGCGGACATCGATGAAACCCCTTTAGAAGATGAATCCCCATCGGCCTATGTTGAGCGCCTGGCGCGCGGCAAAGCCGAGGCCGGGCGCGGGACTGTCGTGTCCGACGCAGATTTTTGCGTGCTGGGCGCCGACACCGCCGTGGTGCTGGACGGAAAAATTCTCGGCAAGCCGGTTGATGAAGCCGAGGCGTGCGCCATGCTTATGATGTTGTCCGGGTGTGAACATGAAGTCCTGACAGCGATCGCGGTGCGAGAGGGTGAGCGTTGCGAGTCTCGGGTGGTGCGCAGTCTGGTGCGTTTTCGCAACATCGGTCGTGATGAAGCGGTGGCTTACTGGGCCAGCGGCGAGCCGCAAGACAAGGCCGGCGGCTACGGCATTCAAGGGCTCGGCGCGGTGTTTGTCGCCGGGCTCAATGGCAGTTACTCGGCGGTGGTCGGGTTACCTCTGTGCGAAACCGCTGAGCTGCTTGGCCATTTCGGCATACCCTGTTGGCAAACCCTTAACGCGCGTTGAGCGTCGTACTGACAAGATGCGGCCATTATCGTGAACATGCCTGAACGAGACCCTGCCATGAGTGAAGAGATCCTGATCAACATCACGCCGATGGAATCGCGCGTGGCGGTGGTTGAAAACGGTGTTCTGCAAGAGGTCCACGTCGAGCGCACGCAAAAGCGCGGGATCGTCGGCAACATCTATAAAGGCAAGGTCGTGCGGGTATTGCCCGGCATGCAGGCGGCATTCGTCGACATCGGACTGGACCGCGCCGCATTCATTCATGCCTCGGAAATTTCCCTGCGCGAAGGCCCTGCGGTCGAGAGCATCAGCGCTCTGGTTCACGAGGGTCAGAGCCTGGTGGTGCAAGTCACCAAGGACCCGATCGGCTCTAAAGGCGCACGCCTGACGACTCAGTTGTCGATCCCATCGCGTTATCTGGTGTACATGCCGCGCACGGCACACGTCGGCATTTCGTTGAAGATCGAAGACGAAGCCGAGCGCGAACGACTCAAGCAAGTGGTCACCGATTGCGTGGCCAAAGAAGGCATCCAAGAGGCCGGTGGTTTCATCCTGCGTACCGCTGCCGAAGGTGCCGGTGCCGATGAAATCCTCATGGACATCCGCTACCTGCGTCGTCTCTGGGATCAGATCAACGAGCAGATCAAAACCATCAGCGCGCCGAGTGTGATCTACGAAGACCTCGGCCTGGCGCTGCGCACCTTGCGTGATCTGGTGAGTCCGAAGATCGAGAAGATCCGCATCGACTCCCGGGAAACCTTCCAGAAAACCACGCAGTTCGTCGCCGAACTGATGCCGGAAATCGCCGATCGTCTTGAGCATTACCCTGGCGAACGGCCGATCTTCGACCTGTACGGCGTCGAAGACGAAATCCAGAAAGCGCTGGAGCGCAAAGTCCCGCTGAAGTCCGGCGGTTACCTGGTGGTCGATCCGGCGGAAGCCATGAGCACCATCGACGTCAACACCGGGGCGTTCGTCGGTCATCGCAACCTCGAAGAAACCATCTTCAAGACCAACCTCGAAGCCGCGACCGCCATCGCTCGTCAGCTGCGCCTGCGCAACCTGGGCGGGATCATCATCATCGACTTCATCGACATGGAAGATGAAGAGCACCAGCGTCAGGTGCTGCGCACGCTCGAGAAGCAACTGGAACGCGATCACGCCAAGACCAACATCATCGGCATCACCGAGTTGGGCCTGGTGCAGATGACTCGCAAGCGCACCCGTGAAAGTCTCGAACAAGTGCTGTGCGAGCCGTGCAGCAGCTGCCAGGGCCGCGGCAAGCTCAAGACGCCGGAAACCGTTTGCTACGAGATTTTCCGCGAAATCCTCCGAGAAGCTCGCGCCTATCAGGCGGAAGGCTATCGTGTATTGGCAAACCAGAAAGTGGTCGACCGTTTGCTCGATGAAGAATCGGGCAATGTCGCCGAGCTCGAAGGTTTTATCGGACGCACCATCCGGTTCCAGGTGGAAACCATGTATTCCCAGGAACAATACGACGTGGTGCTGCTCTGAATCGCTGTATTTCAACCCTGTTAGAACGGCTGGCCTCAGCTTTTTGCAGTATTTTTGCCATGGGAGCCAACTGACATGGAACGTCTGACACGCATTTTGGCCGCACTGACCCGCTGGGGTCTGGGGCTATGTGCGTTGGTATTGGTGTTGATGGCGTTATACGTCAGCCTCGGCCGAGAGCTGACGCCGCTGGTGGCCGAGTACCGTGCCGAAGTCGAAGCCAAAGCCAGCGCTGCCTTGGGCATGCCGCTGAACATCGGCGAACTGGAAGGTAACTGGAGCGGCTTTGCTCCGATTATGCTGGCTCACGACGTGATGGTCGGCGAGGGCGCCAATGCCCTGCGTCTGGATCAGGTGCGCGCGGTGCCGGATCTGTGGGCCAGCTTGATGGCTCGTGAAGTGCGCATCGCTCACCTGGAACTCAGCGGCCTGAAGATCAGCCTCAAGGAAGGCGAGGACGGCCATTGGGCGCTGGAAGGTTTGCCGGTGCAGCAGGATCAGCCGCTGGATCCTGAGCAATTGCTCAATCGCATGCAGATGGTTCAGCAACTGTCGGTACTCGATAGCCAAGTCACTTTGCAGCCACTGCAAGAGCAGCCGCTGACCCTGACTTACGTCGGTCTGAATCTGAAAACCGGCGTCTCCCGCCAGCGACTCGACGCCCGTTTGACCCTGCCCGACGGACAACCGGTGGCCATCAGTCTGCGTACCCGTCTGCGCGCCAGCGAATGGAAAGACGGCGAGGCCGACGCGTATTTGAGCCTGCCGCAAAGCGACTGGTCGAAATGGTTGCCTGAGCGCGTGACCCAACAATGGAATTTTTCCGAGTTCAAGGCCGGCGGCGAGCTTTGGGTGAACTGGAACAAGGGCGCCCTGCAAAGTGCTGCGATTCGCTTGAACGCGCCGCAACTCAAGGGCGCGTACGCCGAGCGCAAGCCGATCCAGATCAACAATCTTGCGCTCAATGGCTATTTCCAGCGCAGCTCCGAAGGCGTACTGGTAACTCTGGATTCACTGGCCATGAGCCTTGGCGAGACCCGTTGGGAATCGCATCTGCAATTCAAACAAAACGCGGCGACCGACAAGACTGAAGAGCTTTGGCATCTGCAAGCCGACCGCCTCGATCTTACCCCGATCACTCCGATACTGAATGCGTTGGGGCCGCTGCCCGAAGGCGTCGCTACGGCCGTCGAGCGACTCAAAGTGACCGGTGGCCTGCGCAACGTGCTGATCGACTTCCGGCCCAATGCTACCGACGACAGCAAGTTCAGCTTTGCCGCCAATCTGGATCGGGTCGGCTTCGATGCCTATCACGGTGCTCCGGCGGCTCGAAATGTCAGTGGCAGCATCAGCGGAGATCTAGGCGGTGGCGAGCTGCGCATGGACAGCAAGGATTTTTCCCTGCACCTGGACCCGATCTTCGCCAAGCCATGGCAGTACATTCAGGCCAATGCCCGACTGACCTGGAAACTCGATAAAGAAGCCTTCACCTTGATCGCGCCGTACCTGAAGGTGCTGGGCGAGGAGGGCAAGATTGCCGGCGACTTCCTGATCCGCCTGCATTTCGACCACACCCAGGAAGACTACATGGACCTGCGGGTTGGTCTGGTGGACGGCGACGGTCGTTACACCGCCAAGTACTTGCCTACACTGCTCAGCCCGGGGCTGGATGAATGGCTGCGTACGGCAATTCTCAAAGGTGCGGTGGACGAAGGCTTCTTCCAGTACCAGGGGTCGCTGAACCACGGTGCCGCCGAGACTGCCCGCAGCATCAGCCTGTTCTTCAAGGTTCACGATGCCGAACTGGCCTTTCAGCCAGGCTGGCCACATGTCAGCAAAGTCACGGGTGACGTGTTTGTTGAAGACAGCGGTGTGCGGATCCTGGCCAGCAAGGGGCAGTTGCTCAATACCCAGGTCAGCGACATTTACGTCAATATTCCCCGTGCGCCAGCGGGGCAAAACGTCCATCTGTTCCTCGACGGCGGATTCGCCGGCGGGTTGGGCGATGGCCTGAAGATTCTCCAGGAAGCGCCGATCGGCACCGCAGCCACCTTTGCCGGTTGGGAAGGCGAGGGCGATCTGCGGGGCAAACTGAAGCTGGACATTCCATTGGTCAAAGGCGAGCAGCCGAAGATCCTCGTCGACTTCAAGACCGCCAAGGCCCGTTTGAAAATGGCCGAGCCAACCCTGGAGCTGACTCAGCTCAAGGGCGATTTTCGTTTCGACAGCACCAAGGGTTTGAGCGGGCAAAACATCACCGCGCGCGCCTTTGATAAACCGGTTACCGCACAGATTTTCGCCGATGGCAGCCCCGGCAACCTCAAGACTCGCGTCGTCGGCTCCGGCCAGGTCGAGGTCAAGAAACTGACTGACTGGCTGAGTGTTACTCAGCCGTTGCCAGTGTCCGGTGTGATCCCTTATCAGCTGCAACTGAACCTTGATGGGGCCGACAGTCAATTGATGGTCAGCTCTAACCTCAAGGGCGTAACAATCGATTTACCGGCGCCGTTCGGCATGGCGGCCGACGTCGGCCGTGACACCACGTTCCGCATGACCCTGCAGGGGGCGGAGCGGCGTTACTGGGTCAATTACGGTGAGCTGGCTAACTTCACGTTTGCGGCACCGCCCGGCAATTTTGCCGACGGTCGTGGCGAGTTGTTCCTGGGGGGCGGTAATGCCGTGCTACCCGGCGCCAAAGGCCTGCGGGTGCGCGGTGTGCTGTCGGAACTGGATGTCCGCCCCTGGAAAGACCTGGTAGACAAGTACGCCGGCCAGGATCCGGGCGGCAACGCCAAACAGTTGCTCAGCGGTGCGGATTTCAAGATTGGCAAGCTCAGCGGTGTCGGCACTACGCTCGATCAGGCTTCCGTACAGTTGAATCGAAAACCTGCCGCGTGGGCCCTGCAACTCGACAGTCAGCAGGTCAAGGGCGGTGCCAGCATCCCCGATGCGAAAGCCGCGCCAATTGCGATCAATCTGCAATACGTGCGTTTGCCGGCGCCAGACCCGACGGTACTGGCCGACGAAAACTCGCCAGATCCGCTGGCCTCGGTGGATCCGACAAAGATCCCGGCACTGGATATCACCATCAATCAGCTGTTCCAGGGCAAAGACCTCGTCGGAGCCTGGTATCTGAAAGTCCGTCCGATCGCCAAGGGCATTGCGTTTAATACGCTGGATCTGGGCCTCAAGGGCATTCTTCTGCAGGGCAGCGGCGGTTGGGAAGGCACGCCCGGTTCCAGCAGCAGTTGGTACAAGGGCCGGATCAGTGGCAAGAACCTCGCCGATGTGCTGAAAGGCTGGGGCTTTGCGCCGAGTGTCACCAGCGAAGATTTTCATATGGATGTCGATGGTAGCTGGCCCGGTTCGCCGGCCTGGCTGGCCAGCAAGCGCTTCTCTGGAACCCTCGATGCTTCGCTGAGTAAAGGCCAGTTTGTTGAAGTTGAGGGCAGCGCCCAAGCGTTGCGAGTGTTTGGCTTGCTGAACTTCAACTCCATCGGCCGCCGGCTGCGTCTGGACTTCTCCGACCTGTTCGGCAAAGGCTTGAGTTATGACCGGGTCAAGGGTTTGTTGGTCGCGACCAACGGCGTTTACGTGACCAAGGAGCCGATCCGGATGACCGGCCCGTCGAGCAATGTTGAGCTCAACGGCACTCTGAACCTGGTGGGTGACCAGATCGACGCCAAGTTGCTGGTGACTTTGCCAGTGACCAACAACCTGCCGATTGCCGCGCTGATCGTCGGTGCACCGGCTATCGGCGGCGCGCTGTTCCTGATCGACAAGCTGATCGGTGACCGTGTGTCGCGTTTCGCCAGCGTCCAATACACCGTCAAGGGGCCGTGGAAAGAGCCGAAAATCACCTACGACAAGCCGTTTTGACTTTCTTTTTGAAAAGCCACGTCTCGGGCCGATGGAGTAGCATGACCGTAAGTCCCCTGTATGTGTTGATTCCAGATTAGGGAAAGGCCATGTCTGTAGCGGTGATTCAAATGGTCAGCCAGAGCGATGTGCTGGCCAATCTGGCCCAGGCCCGTCGGCTGCTCGAGCAAGCGGCGGCCAGTGGTGCGCAGCTTGCCGTACTGCCGGAAAACTTCGCCGCCATGGGCCGTCGCGACATTGCCGACATCGGCCGCGCCGAGGCAATGGGCGAAGGCCCGATCCTGCCATGGTTGAAACAGACCGCCCGCGACCTCAAGTTATGGATAGTGGCCGGCACGTTGCCGTTGCCGCCGGTGGATCAACCGACGGCCAAAGTGCATGCCTGCTCGCTGCTGGTGGATGACCGCGGCGAAACCGTTGCACGGTATGACAAGTTGCACCTTTTCGACGTCGATGTGGCGGACAATCGCGGGCGTTATCGCGAATCCGATGACTATGCTTATGGCAGTGGGGTAGTCGTGGCGGACACGCCCGTCGGTCGAGTCGGGCTGACGGTGTGTTACGACCTGCGCTTCCCGGAGCTGTACAGTGAATTACGCGCTGCCGGGGCCGAATTGATTACCGCGCCGTCGGCCTTTACCGCGGTGACCGGCGCGGCGCATTGGGATGTATTGATTCGTGCGCGGGCCATCGAAACTCAATGTTATGTGCTCGCGGCTGCCCAGGGTGGGACGCATCCGGGGCCGCGGGAGACCTATGGCCATTCCGCGATTATCGACCCATGGGGGCGTGTGCTGGCGCAACAGGATCAAGGCGAGGCCGTGCTGCTGGCCGAACGCGATAGCAGCGAACAGGCGTCCATCAGGGCGCGGATGCCGGTGTCCAGTCACCGGCGCTTTTTCTCGCAGGGCGCCCGGCGACCTGCCTCAGAACGATGAATTTAAGGCGTAAAGCATATGAGCGAGTTGTTGTCCTCAGTCAGTGAACACCTCCTGGCGCCCGGCGGCGTAACAATCGAGAGCCTGCAAGGTGTGCTCGGCGATCTGGCCGGCCCCGGTATCGATGCTGCCGACCTGTATTTCCAGGGGCAGATTTCCGAGTCCTGGGCGCTGGAGGACGGGATCGTCAAGGAAGGCAGCTTCAATCTCGACCAAGGTGTCGGTGTGCGCGCGCAATCGGGTGAGAAAACCGGTTTTGCCTACAGCAATGCCATTACCCTCGAAGCCCTCGGCGCCGCAGCCCGTGCGGCGCGTTCGATCTCCCGCGCCGGTCAGAACGGCACAGTGCAAGCGTTCACGACCCAGGATGTCGCCCAGTTGTACGGGCCGGACAACCCGCTCGAAGTGATGACCCGTGCCGAGAAGGTCGAACTGCTCAAACGCATCGACGTCGCGACTCGCGCCCTCGACACGCGTATCCAGCAAGTCACCGTGAGCATGGCTGGCGTCTGGGAGCGAATCCTCGTGGCTTCCACCGACGGCGGCCTGGCCGCCGATGTACGGCCATTGGTGCGCTTTAACGTCAGCGTGATCGTCGAGCAGAACGGTCGCCGTGAGCGCGGCGGTCATGGCGGTGGCGGTCGTACCGATTACCGTTATTTCCTCAGCGATGACCGCGCCATGAGCTACGCCCGTGAAGCGCTGCGTCAGGCGTTGGTGAATCTGGAAGCCATTCCTGCGCCGGCCGGTACGTTGCCGGTGGTATTGGGCTCGGGCTGGTCCGGTGTGTTGCTGCACGAAGCGGTCGGCCACGGTCTGGAAGGCGACTTCAACCGCAAGGGCAGTTCCGCCTATAGCGGGCGCATGGGCGAGATGGTTGCGTCCAAGCTCTGCACCATCGTCGATGACGGCACACTGGCCGGGCGTCGCGGTTCCCTGAGCGTCGATGATGAAGGCACCCCGACCGAGTGCACGACGCTGATCGAAAACGGCGTACTCAAAGGCTACATGCAGGACAAACTCAACGCCCGTCTGATGGGCGTGGCCCGTACCGGTAACGGTCGTCGCGAATCCTATGCGCACCTGCCAATGCCGCGCATGACCAACACCTACATGCTGGCAGGCGAAAGTGACCCGGCAGAAATCATCGCCTCGGTGAAGCGAGGCATCTACTGCGCCAACCTCGGCGGCGGTCAGGTGGACATCACCAGCGGCAAATTCGTGTTCTCCACCAGCGAGGCGTACCTGATCGAAGACGGCAAAATCACTGCCCCGGTCAAAGGCGCGACGTTGATCGGCAACGGGCCGGAAGCCATGAGCAAGGTGTCGATGGTCGGTAACGATCTGGCGCTGGACAGCGGCGTGGGGACGTGTGGCAAGGATGGGCAGTCGGTGCCGGTGGGTGTCGGCCAGCCAACGCTGAAAATCGATGCGATCACTGTGGGTGGCACAGGATCTTGAGGGGTTCTTGAAAAAGTGAAGCTTTGGGTGAACCGCGTAGCGGCTCACCCGAGAAGGGACTTAACGCAAACCGCGTTGAGTCTCGTCCAGCTCACGGATGTACTTGAAGATTTTACGGCTCGATGCCGGTGGCTTGTTGGTCGCCAGTTCGTGCTGGGCCTGACGGATCAGGGAGCGCAATTGCTGACGATCAGCCTCCGGGAAGTCGACCACGAATTTCTCCAGGACCGCATCGTCGCCCGCGATCAAGCGATCGCGCCAGCGTTCCAGGCCATGGAAACGTTCGTTGTACTGCCGAGTGGAGGCATCGAGTTGATCGAGCAGAGTCAGAATGGCGTCAGTGTCCTGATCGCGCATCAGTTTGCCGATGAACATAAGGTGCCGTTTACGCGCGATATTCGCGGTGTGCTTGGGCGCATCGGCCAGGGCCCGACGCATGGCGTCGGTCAACGGCAGTTTTGCCAGCAAGTCAGGCTTGAGCGTTGTAAGGCGCTCGCCAAGGTCAACCAGAGCATGAAGCTCGCGTTTAACCTGGGATTTGCTTTTTTCTCCCGTATCGAGGGAGTCGTCGTAAGAATCAACCATGGTGGCCGTCCGCAAAGAAACGCCGCCATGATAACCAGTCGGGGGCCGCTTGTCCGGCCCGGTCGCTCGAAGGCCCCAGCCGAAAGCAGAATTTGAGTGGAGAACAGCATGAGTGCAGTTGAAAGCGTCGGCCCACAAGCGTTGCCGGCACTGCAAGAACAAGTCGAGCAGATCATCGCTGAAGCCAAGCGCCAGGGTGCCAGTGCCTGTGAAGTGGCGGTGTCCCTGGAGCAGGGCCTGTCGACCTCGGTGCGTCAGCGTGAAGTCGAAACCGTCGAATTCAACCGCGATCAGGGCTTCGGCATCACCTTGTACGTTGGCCAGCGCAAGGGCTCGGCCAGCACGTCCGCCAGCGGTCCGGAGGCGATTCGCGAAACCGTCGCTGCGGCGCTGGCCATCGCCAAACACACCTCCGAAGACGAAGCTTCGGGCCTGGCGGATGCGGCGCTGATGGCCAAGGATCTGCAGGACTTCGACCTGTTCCACGAATGGGACATCACCCCGGAGCAAGCCATCGAGCAGGCCCTGGCCTGTGAAGCGGCGGCGTTTGCCACCGACAGCCGGATCAAGAACGCCGACGGCACCACCCTCAGCACCCATCAGGGCTGCCGTGTTTACGGCAACAGCCACGGTTTTATCGGCGGTTACGCGTCGACCCGGCACAGCCTGAGCTGCGTGATGATCGCCGAGGCCGACGGCCAGATGCAGCGCGATTACTGGTATGACGTGAACCGTCAGGGCAATTTGCTGGCCTCTCCGGAGAGCATCGGCCAACGTGCCGCGCAACGGGCGGCGAGCCGTCTGGGCGCGCGCCCGGTGCCGACCTGCGAAGTGCCGGTGCTGTTTTCCGCGGAACTGGCCGGTGGTTTGTTCGGCAGTTTCCTCTCGGCAATTTCCGGCGGCAGTCTGTATCGCAAATCCTCGTTCCTTGAAGGCACGCTGGGGCAGAAACTGTTCCCGGAATGGCTGACCATCGATGAGCGTCCGCACCTGATGCGCGCGCTGGGCAGTTCGGCGTTCGATGGCGATGGTCTGGCAACTTACGCCAAACCGTTCGTCGAAAAAGGCGAGTTGGTCTCGTACATTCTCGGCACGTACTCGGGCCGTAAACTCGGGATGCCGAGCACCGCCAATGCTGGTGGAGTGCACAACCTGTTCGTCACCCATGGCGATGAAGACCAGGCAGCCTTGCTGCGCCGCATGGGCCGCGGCCTGCTGGTGACTGAATTGATGGGCCAGGGCCTGAACATGGTTACGGGCGATTACTCCCGTGGCGCGGCGGGTTACTGGGTCGAGAATGGCGAAATCCAGTTTGCGGTTCAGGAAGTGACCATCGCCGGCAACATGCGTGACATGTTCAAACAGATCGTTGCGGTCGGTAATGACCTGGAACTGCGCAGCAACATTCGTACAGGTTCGGTGCTGATCGAGCGGATGACGGTAGCTGGCAGCTAACGCTTACCCGTTACGCAAAAAGGCGCGTCACCCATCGTTGGGTGACGCGCCTTTTTTGTGTGCTGATTTTCTCGGGGTTGTTTTGGTTCTCATTATCATCTAATAATAAATCTCATTACCGAATGAGCCCGGATCATGAGTTCTGCCTTGCACGAGCAGCCTTACCTCGAAAGCTGGCGCTGGATGAGTCGCCAGATCCGTTGCGCGATGGACCCTGATGAGCCTCGCCTGATCGAACATTACCTGGCCGAAGGTCGGTATCTCGCCTGCTGCACGGCAACCTCTCCCTGGACCATTGCCGAAACTTCTTTCCGTCTGTTGCTCGACACCGCCGCCGATGTCGCGCTGCCCTGGCACTGGCGCACCTTTTGTCTGGACCAGGCCTGGCGGCCGTTGCGCGATCTGGAACGCCTCTCTCTGTGCAAATGCCGCCTCAAGCGCTGGCAAAGCTACACCTGGCAACTGGCGACCTGCGAGTTGCAGCCCTCGATTCCTCTCATAGAACTGGTGCAAGGATTTACAGATGACCAAGACACGCATTGAACGCGACAGCATGGGCGAACTTCAGGTCCCAGTGGATGCGCTCTATGGCGCGCAAACCCAACGTGCGGTGGATAACTTCCCCATCAGCGGCAAGCCGATGCCCGTGCAGTTCATTCGCGCGCTGATCCTGGCCAAGGCCGCCGCTGCCCGAGCCAACGTCGAGCTCAAGCAAATCAGCGAATCCCAGGGCACAGCCATTGTCGATGCGGCGCTGGGTCTGCTCCAAAGCGACTTCATGCAGCATTTTCCGGTGGATATCTTCCAGACCGGTTCCGGTACCAGTTCGAACATGAACGCCAACGAAGTGATCGCCACCCTGGCCAGCCGCCTGCTCGGAGAGCCGGTGAACCCCAACGATCACGTCAATTGCGGCCAAAGCAGCAACGACATTATCCCGACCACCCTCCACGTCAGTGCTGCGTTGGCGTTGCACGAGCAATTGTTGCCGGCGCTGGTGCGTCTGGTTCAGGTGATCGAGCGCAAGGCCGAAGAGGTTCATCACCACGTCAAAACCGGTCGCACTCACTTGATGGACGCCATGCCGGTACGCATGAGCCAGGTGCTCAACGGTTGGGCGCAGCAGCTCAAGGCCAACATCGATCATCTGCAGGATCTGCTGCCGAGCCTGCAATCCCTGGCTCAGGGCGGCACGGCAGTGGGCACCGGAATCAACGCTCATCCGCAATTCGCAGCGCGTTTCAGTGAGCAACTGAGCAAGCTGACCCAAGTGCAATTCAAGCCGGGCGAGGATCTGTTTGCGCTGATCGGCTCTCAGGACACTGCGGTCAGTGTTTCCGGCCAGCTCAAGGCCACGGCCGTTTCGCTGATGAAAATCGCCAACGACCTGCGCTGGATGAACTCCGGCCCGCTGGCCGGTCTTGGTGAAATCGAGCTCGAAGCTTTGCAGCCGGGTTCTTCGATCATGCCTGGCAAGGTCAACCCGGTGATCCCGGAAGCGACCGCCATGGTCGCCGCTCAGGTCATCGGCAATGACACGGTCATCACCATCGCCGGTCAGTCGGGCAATTTCGAGCTGAATGTGATGCTGCCGATCATCGCCCAGAACCTGCTGAGCAGCATCGAGTTGCTGGCCAACTCCAGCCATCTGCTGGGTGAAAAGGCCATCGCCAGCTTCAAGGTGAACGAAGCCAGGCTGAAGGAAGCGCTGTCGCGTAACCCGATCCTGGTCACCGCACTCAACCCGATCATTGGTTACCAAAAAGCCGCGGAGATCGCCAAGAAGGCCTATCAACAGGGTCGTCCGGTGATCGATGTCGCTCTGGAACATACCGACCTGACACGCAGCCAGCTTGAGGTCTTGCTGGACCCGGAAAAACTCACCGCAGGCGGCGTGTAACCACCGCAACCGCTTTGGAGGCTCACCATGGAACACTGGAAACGCACGATCGAACGGGCAAATCGTTGTTTCATGCTGGGCGAATACGTTGATGCCCGCGAGGCTTACTTGCAGGCATTGGCCCTGGCCCAGGTGTTGTTCGAGCGCTGGGCGGATGCCGACGAAGCGGTGGCGGCCTGCGTGATTTCCCACCACAACCTGGCGGATCTGCATTTGCGTCTGAACCAGCCGGAGGAGAGCGCCGAGTACCTGTGCGCCATCCATCAGCGGTTGTTGCAGACCATGCAGGACCCACGACTGGCGCCCGCCCTGCGTGAAGCAGCGTTGCGCCAGAGCAGCAAGACCTACGTCGAGCTGCTGAATTTCATCAGCGAACACGGCGAATATCCGCGCACCCATCGTCTGCTGCACATCGATGCCGCCTCGCCTGCGCCCCTACATCATGGAGTTCATTGAAATGGCTTTTACCTTGCCTGCCTTGCCCTACGCCTACGACGCCCTGGAACCGCACATCGATGCGCAGACCATGGAAATCCACTACACCAAGCACCACCAGACTTACATCAACAACCTCAACGCTGCGGTGGAGGGCACCGAGTTTGCCGAGTGGCCGGTGGAGAAACTGGTGTCAGCTGTCAAGCAACTGCCGGAGAAGCTGCGCGCAGCGGTGATCAATCAGGGCGGCGGGCATGCCAACCATTCGCTGTTCTGGGAAGTGATGGCGCCCAACGGCGGCGGCAATCCTGAAGGCTCTTTGGCTGAGGCGATCGATGAGCAGCTGGGCGGCCTGAGCAGTTTCAAGGAAGCCTTCACCAAAGCCGCGCTGACTCGTTTCGGCAGCGGCTGGGCGTGGCTCAGTGTGACGCCGCAAAAGACGCTGGTCGTTGAAAGCAGCGGTAATCAGGACAGTCCATTGATGAACGGCAATACGCCAATCCTCGGCCTGGATGTCTGGGAGCACGCGTATTACCTGCAATACCAGAACCGCCGCCCGGAATACATCAACGCGTTCTACAGCGTGATCAATTGGCCTGAAGTCGCTACGCGCTATCAGGCTGCACTGGTTTAAGACTTCTGCAAAAACAATCCAAGGCTGGCTATGGGCACTGAAACACTGGCGATCGGAAGTGGACGAATGTTTCGTTACGCATTCGGATCGCTGTTACTGCTGGCAGGCATGACGTTATTGGTTGCCCAAGGCTTGGCGTGGCTGGACCTCGAGCCGAAACTGCTGCGCGCGCTGCAAGGCGGGGCGATCTGCGCTTTGGGCACTGCCTTGGGCGCGGTGCCCGTGCTGGTGATTCGACGGATGCCCCAAACGGTCAGCGATACGCTGCTCGGCTTCGGGGCCGGGGTGATGCTCGCGGCGACAGCGTTTTCGTTGATCGTTCCGGGGATCTCTGCCGCTGAAAACCTGGGGCTGACGCCTTGGGCGGCCAGCGGACTGATCAGTTTCGGCATCATGCTGGGTGCGTTTGGATTGTTCCTGGTTGATCGCAAGGTGTCGGGTGCGTCGCCGGAAATGCTCGTAGGCACGCTGGAGCGACCGGTCATCCCGCCGCGAATCTGGTTGTTTGTGTTTGCGATTATTGCCCACAACATCCCTGAAGGCATGGCGGTCGGTGTGTCGGCGGGGGGTGGCATGCCCGACGCCGATAGCCTGGCCATGGGCATCGCCTTGCAGGATGTACCGGAAGGTCTGGTGATCGCGTTGGTACTGGCCGGGGCAGGGATGTCGCGGGTCAAGGCGTTCCTGATGGGTGCTGCGTCAGGTCTGGTCGAGCCGGTCTTCGCGTTGTTGTGTGCCTGGCTAGTGAGCTTGGCCGAATTGTTGTTGCCCTTGGGGTTGGCACTGGCGGCCGGGGCAATGTTGCTGGTGGTCACCCATGAAGTCATCCCCGAGTCGCGCCGCAATGGTCACGACAAGCTTGCAAGCCTTGGGTTGCTGATCGGGTTTTGCTTGATGATGGTGATGGATACGGCGTTGGCTTAACGGCTGAGCACGGACTTTGTAGCAGCTGGCGAAGCCTGCGTTCGGCTGCGCAGCAGTCGTAAAATTGGGCTCCGCGGTATGTCAGGTAGACCGCGTGAGCAGGTTTTACGACTGCTACGTCCGAACGCGGCCCGAACCGAACGAAGCCTTCGGCAGCTGCTACAGGGCGAGGCGTTATTCGCCTTCGCCGAAGTAGTCATTGATCAAATTCACCAATGCCTGCAGCGCCTCATCAGCCTGTTCACCTTCGGTACTCAGGTGGATTTTGGTGCCCTTGCCCGCAGCGAGCATCATCATTGCCATGATGCTTTTTCCGTCGACCGTGGATTCCGGCGTGCGTCCTACTCTGATCGTGCAATCCTTGAACTCACCGGCGACGCCAACGAATTTTGCAGAAGCGCGGGCATGCAGGCCCAGCTTGTTGATGATTTCAATTTCCAGAGCAGGCATCGCGGTGTGAATCCTTTAGCTGAGGTCGCGGTGGCGAACCTGGACGTTCTTCAGGGATTTTTGCAGGGCCTGGCCCAGACGTTCGGTCAGGTAGACGGAGCGGTGATGGCCGCCGGTGCAGCCAATGGCAATGGTGACATAAGCGCGGTTGCTGGCGGCAAAGCGTGGTAGCCACTTGAGCAAGTAGGTGGAGATGTCCTGGAACATCTCTTCGACGTCCGGCTGTGCCGCCAGGTACTCGGCAACCGGTTGGTCGAGCCCGGATTGATCGCGCAACTCCGGCTTCCAGTAAGGGTTCGGCAGGCAGCGCACGTCGAACACCAGATCAGCGTCCACCGGCATGCCACGCTTGAAGCCGAAAGACTCCACCAGGAACGCCGTACCGGGTTCCGGCTGGTTCAGCAGGCGCAGCTTGATGGTATCTCGCAGCTGATACAGGTTCAGGTTGGTGGTGTTTACTTTGAGATCGGCGAGGTCGGCAATGGGGCCGAGCAGGGCGGTCTCATCGTTGATGGCCTCGGCCAGCGAGCGATTGGCATTGCTTAGCGGGTGACGACGGCGGGTTTCCGAGAAACGTTTGAGCAAGGTTTCTTCGTCGGCGTCCAGATAAAGCACATCACACTGGATATGCCGGCTGCGCACTTCTTCCAGCAGTTCGGGAAACCGCGACAAATGACTCGGCAAGTTACGCGCATCGATGGATACGGCAACTAGCGGTTGCGCCAGCTCAGTGTGAATCAACGCGCGTTCGGCCAGTTCCGGCAGCAGGCCGGCGGGCAGGTTGTCGATGCAGTAGTAGCCGTTGTCCTCGAGAACATCGAGTGCGGTACTTTTACCTGAGCCGGAGCGGCCACTGACGATGATCAAGCGCATGATTAATGACCGTTTTGCTCGTCCAGGACAACCTGATACAAGGCTTCATTGCTCGGGGCGCTGCGCAGTTTTTCGCGCACTTCCTTGCGGTCGAGCATGCTGGCGATCTGGCGCAGTAACTCCAGGTGCGCATCGGTAGCGGCTTCCGGGACCAGCAGAACGAACAGCAGGTCAACCGGGGCACCGTCGATGGCGTCGAAATCAATGGGTGCATCAAGGTGCATCAGGGCGCTGATGGGCGAGGTACAGCCCTTCAGGCGGCAGTGGGGAATGGCAATGCCGTTGCCAAAACCGGTTGAACCGAGTTTTTCACGGGCAATCAGAGCCTCGAAGACATCTTGCATCTCCAGATCCGGCACTTCTTTGTGGATAAGGTTGGCAATTTGCTCGAGGGCTTTCTTTTTACTGCCGCCCGGCACGTTCACGAGGGAACGGCCGGGGGTCAGGATGCTTTCAAGTCGGATCATGGGTTGGGAGTGTTAACGACCGGTCGCGCCCTGGAGGAGGCTTTGGGTCTTTTCCTTATGCTTTTTGAGTTGTTTATCCAGCTTGTCGGTCAGTGCGTCGATCGCCGCGTACATATCGGTATGCTCCGCGTTTGCGACCACTTCATTGCCGGGAATATGCAGCGTGGCTTCGATTTTCTGCTTGAGCTTTTCGACCGTCATCGTGACTTGCACATTGGTGATCTTGTCGAAATGCCTCTCTAATCGTTCGAGTTTTTCGCCGATGTAGGTGCGAAGAGGTTCGGTCACTTCCAGTTGGTGTCCACTGATGTTGACTTGCATACAGCTTCTCCTTCGTTGCCAGTGCATAAAGCGGCAGGCAGAAATGCCTGCCACTGGAACGCTGTGGCGTGGCTCTACATCAACCGCTTACGTTCGCTCGAAGGCGCGATCCCGAGGGATTCGCGGTACTTGGCGACGGTGCGGCGAGCCACCTGAATGCCTTGTGCCTCCAGTAAACCAGCGATCTTGCTGTCACTCAACGGCTTTTTCTGATTTTCCGCGGCAACCAGTTTTTTGATGATCGCGCGGATCGCCGTGGACGAGCATTCACCGCCCTCGGAGGTGCTGACGTGGCTGGAGAAAAAGTATTTCAGTTCATATATGCCCCGGGGGGTATGCATGAATTTCTGCGTGGTCACCCGTGAAATCGTCGACTCGTGCATGCCCACCGCTTCGGCGATGTCATGCAGGACCAGCGGTTTCATGGCTTCGTCGCCGTATTCAAGAAAACCGCGCTGATGCTCGACGATCTGAGTGGCTACTTTCATCAGGGTTTCGTTGCGGCTTTGCAGGCTCTTGATGAACCAGCGGGCCTCTTGCAACTGATTGCGCATGAAGGTGTTGTCGGCGCTGGTGTCGGCGCGGCGCACGAAACCGGCGTATTGAGCGTTGACCCGCAGTCGTGGCACGGATTCCTGGTTCAGCTCCACCAGCCAGCGCTCGTTGTCCTTGCGTACGATCACGTCGGGAACGACGTATTCGGCTTCGCTGGACTCGATTTGCGAGCCTGGGCGCGGGTTGAGGCTCTGCACCAGTTCAATCACTTGGCGCAGTTCGTCTTCCTTGAGCTTCATGCGACGCATCAGCTGGTTGTAATCGCGGCTGCCGAGCAGGTCGATGTAATCGGTGACCAGGCGTTTGGCCTCGACCAGCCAAGGCGTCTTGGCGGTCAACTGGCGCAATTGCAGCAGCAGGCATTCGCCCAGGTTGCGGGCGCCGATGCCAGCGGGTTCGAATTGCTGGATGCGGTGCAGGACGGCTTCGATTTCGTCCAGTTCGATGTCCAGTTCCGGGTCGAAGGCTTCGAGAATCTCCTCGAGGGTTTCGTCCAGGTAGCCCTGATTGTTGATGCAGTCGATCAGGGTCACGGCGATCAGGCGATCAGTGTCGGACATCGGTGCCAGATTCAGTTGCCACAGCAGGTGGCTTTGCAGGCTTTCGCCGGCCGATGTCCGGGTGGTGAAGTCCCACTCGTCATCATCGTTGCTCGGCAGGCTGCTGGCGCTGGTCTGGTAGACGTCTTCCCACGCGGTATCGACGGGCAGTTCGTTGGGGATGCGCTCGTTCCAGTCACCTTCCTCAAGGTTATCAACCGTCGGGGCGGTTTCCTGGTAGGAGGGTTCCTGAATGTCGACGTTAGGTTGCTGTTCGGCTTTGTCGGCCAAGGGGTCGGCGTTATCGAAGTCGTCGCCTTCTTCCTGGCGTTCGAGCATCGGATTGGACTCCAGGGCCTCCTGGATTTCCTGTTGCAGGTCCAGGGTCGACAATTGGAGCAGGCGGATGGCCTGTTGCAGCTGCGGTGTCATCGTCAGCTGCTGGCCCATTCTCAAGACTAGCGATGGTTTCATGGCAGGGGCTTAACACCTTATTCGCCGGCGCACATGCGCCATCCACTACAGGGCGCCGGAGCGCCAAACATAAGCAAATTATATGCCCGAAACTGCAGCGTTTGCCTAGAGCGCTGTAACAATAAAAAAATGTTGATTTTTTATCGAGACAAGCGCCCGGGCAACCAGCCAGACACCTCAGTGCTTACAGGCGGAACTCATGGCCCAGATACACTTCCTTGACCAGGTCGTTGGCCAGGATGGTGGCAGAGTCACCTTCGGCGATCAGCTGGCCATCGTTGACGATGTAGGCGGTTTCGCAGATATCCAGGGTTTCACGGACGTTGTGGTCAGTGATCAGCACGCCAATGCCCTTGGCCTTGAGGTGATAGATGATCTGTTTGATATCGCCCACCGAAATCGGGTCCACGCCGGCGAACGGTTCGTCGAGCAGGATGAATTTCGGGTTGGTAGCCAGTGCCCGGGCGATTTCCACACGGCGGCGTTCACCACCGGACAGGCTCATCCCGAGGTTGTCGCGGATGTGGCTGATGTGGAATTCCTGCAGCAGGCTTTCCAGCTCTTTGCGACGATCGGCCTTGTCGAGTTCCTTGCGGGTCTCGAGGATCGCCATGATGTTGTCGGCCACCGAGAGTTTACGGAAGATCGATGCTTCCTGCGGAAGATAGCCGATACCGGCCTTCGCACGACCGTGCATAGGCTGGTGGCTGACATCCAGGTCGTCAATCAGTACGCGGCCCTGATCGGCTTGTACCAGACCGACAATCATGTAAAAGCAGGTGGTCTTGCCGGCGCCGTTGGGACCCAGCAGGCCGACGATCTGACCGCTGTCGATCGACAGGCTGACGTCACGCACGACCTGGCGGCTCTTGTAGCTCTTGGCCAGATGCTGAGCTTTCAGAGTTGCCATTACTGGGCCTTTTTCTCGTCGGTTTTCGGCTTCGGCTGGATCACCATGTCGATGCGCGGACGCGACTCGGTGACCTTGTTGCCCGTAGCGCGACCGGCGCTCGCAAGCTTTTTGACCGTGTCGTAGACGATTTTCTCGCCTTGGGTGACGTTGTTGTCCTTGTCGATGACTTTGGCGCGATCGATCAATACGACGCGGTTTTGCGAGGCGTGGTACTGGATGGTCACTCCGTAGCCCTGAACAGGCTTGGTGTCGCCAGCCGTCTGCATCTGCTCGAAGTAGGCCAGATTGCCCACCGAAGTCACCACGTCGATGTCGCCGGCCGGGGTGCGGGTGATGGTCACAGTATTGCCTTTAACAATCATCGAGCCCTGGGTAATGATCACGTCACCTTTATAGGTGGCAACACCATTCTTGTCGTCCAGTTGGGCGTCGTCGGCCTGGATACGGATAGGCTGCTCTTGATCGTTCGGCAGAGCCCAGGCGCTCACGCTTCCCAGTGCTGCGCTCAGACCGAGCAAAATAGGGAGGGTTTTAACGAGCCTCATACTGTCCTCTTACGTTAGATAGCAGGTGTATCCTGCTTTCTTTCAAATACGCTTTCATTCCCTTGCCAGTCGACACACCACCAGCGCCGTCGATTCTAACGGGTTGCTCGGTCTGCGCATATTGCTGCTGCGGGAACACTGTCATGCGGGTGGTGGTAATCAGGGTCTTGCGGTTTTTCTCGTCGAAGCGCGTGATGCGCACCGAGTCAATCAGTTCGACCTGAGTGCCGTCGGGATTCACTTCGCCGTGCTCGCTCTGGACATGCCACGGAAACTCGGTGCCGCGAAACAGGTTCAGGTCGGGATTGGTCAACAGCGTCACTTCGGTGGCTTTCAGGTGTTCAACCTTGTCGGACGTCATTTCGTATTGCAGTTTGCCGTCCGGCAGGTATTGCACGCTGTGGGCGTTGATCGCGTAATAGTCGATCGCGGTTTCATCGATCTTTGCCACCGGCTGATCGAGGAAGCGTTCCGGGCTGATGTTCCAGTAACCGACCGCCGCGAATATCGCTGCGATGCAACCGAACACCAGGAATTTGCGAATCTTTTTGCTCAGCATAGTTGGCTCACAGGTACGCGGCGTTAGCCGCATCGAGGCGGCCCTGGGCGCGCAGGATCAATTCGCAGAATTCGCGGGCGGCACCCTCGCCACCGCGGGCCTGGGTGATGCCGTGGGCGTGTTCACGGACGAAACTGGCAGCGTTTGCCACCGCCATGCCCAGGCCGACGCGGCGAATCACCGGCAGGTCCGGCAGGTCGTCGCCGAGATAGGCGACTTGCTCATAGCTTAGGTTGAGTTGGGCAAGAAGCTCGTCGAGCACCACCAGTTTGTCTTCGCGCCCCTGGTACACGTGTGGAATACCGAGGTTCTTCGCTCGTCGTTCGACCACCGGGGTCTTGCGGCCGCTGATGATAGCGGTCTGCACGCCGGCTGCCATCAACATCTTGATGCCTTGGCCGTCGAGGGTGTTGAACGTCTTGAATTCGCTGCCGTCTTCGAGGAAGTACAGGCGTCCGTCGGTCAGTACGCCATCGACGTCAAAAACCGCCAGTTTGATGTTCTTGCCGCGTTGCAGCAGGTCGGTGCTCATTACATTACTCCTGCACGCAGCAGGTCGGACAGGTTGAAGGCGCCGATCGGACGGTCCTCCTTGTCCACCACTACCAGTGCGTTGATTCGATGGTCTTCCATGATTTTCAGGGCTTCGGCTGCCAGCATATCGGCCCGGGCGGTCTTGCCGTGGACGGTCATGACCTCGTCGATGGTCGTATGGTGGATGTCGATGGTCCGGTCAAGGGTGCGGCGCAAGTCGCCGTCGGTGAAGATCCCGGCCAGTTTGCCGTCGGCCTCCACTATAGCGGTCATGCCCAGACCCTTGCGGGTCATTTCCATCAAGGCGTCCTTGAGTAGCGTGCCACGTTGCACCTGGGGCAGTTCTGCGCCGGCGTGCATGACGGTTTCCACTTTCAGCAGCAGGCGTCGGCCAAGCGCGCCGCCGGGGTGGGAAAAGGCGAAATCTTCAGCGGTAAAACCGCGGGCTTCCAGCAGCGCAACGGCCAGGGCGTCGCCCATGACCAGCGCGGCAGTGGTCGACGAGGTCGGTGCCAGGTTGAGCGGACAGGCTTCGTGCTCGACGTGCACGTTAAGGTTGACCTCGGCAGCCTTCGCCAGCGGTGAATCAGGGTTGCCGGTCATGCTGATCAATTGAATGCCCAGGCGTTTGATCAGCGGCAGCAGGGTGACGATTTCATTGGTGGAGCCGGAGTTCGACAGCGCCAGGATGATGTCGTCGCGGGTGATCATGCCCATGTCGCCGTGGCTGGCTTCGGCCGGGTGCACGAAAAAAGCCGTGGTGCCGGTGCTGGCCAGGGTGGCGGCGATCTTGTTGCCGATGTGCCCCGATTTGCCCATGCCGACCACGACCACGCGCCCTTTGCTGGCCAGAATCATCTCGCAAGCGCGTACGAAATCTGCGTCGATACGGGGCAACAAGCCTTGTACGGCTTCCAGTTCGAGGCGGATGGTGCGTTGTGCTGATTGAATCAGGTCGCTGGATTGGCTCATGTCAGAAATCGTATAGCCTGATGAAAAGGCGGCGATTATAACGGTAATGATCGAAACCCTCACGCAAGTTCGTCGCGCTTTGTCATTCCCTGTTACCGAATACCCCTAAATAGAAGCTTTTACCCTGTCATGTTACTGAACATGGCCCGGCTTGGGCCTTGGGCGCTAGGCCTTTGCAGTGATATAGTTCGCCGCCAGTTCGGCCTGCCCGGGAGGTATGTACTTTCGCCAGAAAGTCAGGCGTCCGAGTGAGAGGCTGCATCGCAAGGAGTTTAGATGAGTGCCGATAAAGCCTACGCGGTCGAGCTGAAGGGACTGACCTTCAAGCGCGGAACGCGCAGCATTTTCAATAACGTCGATATACGTATCCCGCGCGGCAAGGTCACCGGCATCATGGGGCCTTCCGGGTGTGGCAAGACTACGCTGTTGCGGTTGATGGGCGCACAGTTGCGGCCCACCAAAGGCGAAGTCTGGGTCAATGGACAGAACCTGCCGAAACTGTCGCGCAGTGATCTGTTCGATGCGCGAAAGCACATGGGCGTGCTGTTTCAGAGTGGTGCACTGTTCACCGATCTCGATGTGTTCGAGAACGTCGCCTTTCCGCTACGCGTTCATACCGAACTGCCGGAAGAAATGATCCGGGACATTGTCCTGCTCAAATTGCAGGCAGTGGGCTTGCGTGGCGCCATCGACCTGATGCCTGACGAGTTGTCCGGCGGCATGAAACGTCGTGTCGCTCTGGCCCGGGCGATTGCCCTCGATCCGCAAATCCTCATGTATGACGAGCCCTTTGTCGGCCAGGACCCCATCGCCATGGGTGTGCTGGTGCGCCTGATCCGCCTGCTCAACGATGCGCTGGGCATCACCAGTATCGTGGTCTCCCACGACCTGGCCGAGACCGCGAGCATCGCCGATTACATCTATGTCGTCGGCGAAGGCCAGGTGTTGGGGCAGGGCACTCCCGAGGAACTGATGAACTCGCAGGAACCACGCATCCGTCAATTCATGACAGGCGAGCCTGACGGTCCGGTCGCCTATCACTTTCCAGCGACGGATTACCGCGCAGATCTTCTGGGGAAGCGTTGATGCGCAAGATTTCACTGATAGAACGGGTTCGCCGGTTCGGCCACTCTGGCATTGACGTGCTGGGGGTGTTCGGTCGTTCGGCAATATTCCTGTTTCATGCCTTGCTTGGCCGTGGCGGCATTGGTGGCGGTTTTGGCTTGCTGATCAAGCAGCTGCATTCGGTGGGCGTAATGTCCCTGGTGATCATCGTGGTCTCCGGGGTATTCATCGGCATGGTGCTGGCGCTGCAAGGTTTCAATATTCTATCCAGCTATGGTTCGGAGCAGGCGGTCGGCCAGATGGTTGCGCTAACGCTGTTGCGCGAACTGGGGCCCGTGGTCACGGCATTGCTGTTCGCCGGGCGCGCCGGTTCGGCATTGACTGCCGAAATCGGCAACATGAAGTCCACCGAGCAGTTGTCCAGTCTGGAAATGATTGGTGTCGACCCGCTCAAGTACATCATTGCCCCGCGCCTGTGGGCCGGCTTCATTTCCCTGCCGGTGCTGGCGATGATTTTCAGCGTGGTGGGCATCTGGGGTGGTTCGTGGGTGGCTGTCGACTGGCTGGGTGTCTATGAAGGTTCCTACTGGTCCAACATGCAGAACAGCGTGACCTTTGCAGACGATGTGCTCAACGGCATCATCAAAAGCATTGTTTTCGCTTTTGTCGTGACCTGGATCGCCGTATTCCAAGGCTATGACTGCGAGCCCACTTCCGAGGGGATCAGTCGTGCCACTACCAAGACCGTGGTGTATGCCTCTTTGGCTGTACTCGGCCTGGACTTTATTCTGACCGCCTTGATGTTTGGAGATTTCTGATGCAAAACCGCACCCTGGAAATCGGTGTCGGCCTTTTCTTGCTGGCTGGCATCCTGGCTTTGCTGTTGCTGGCGTTGCGGGTGAGTGGCCTGTCCCCGAGCGCAACCACCGACACTTATAAACTTTATGCGTATTTCGACAATATCGCCGGTTTGACTGTCAGAGCTAAAGTGACCATGGCCGGTGTGACCATCGGCAAGGTCACGGCGATCGATCTGGATCGCGACAGTTTCACCGGTCGAGTGACCATGCAGCTGGAAAAACGCGTAGATAACCTGCCGACTGACTCCACTGCATCTATCCTGACCGCTGGCCTGTTGGGCGAGAAGTACATCGGTCTCAGCGTGGGCGGCGAAGAAGGCTTGCTCAAGGATGGTGGAACCATCCACGACACGCAGTCGTCGCTGGTACTCGAAGACCTGATCGGTAAATTTCTGCTCAATACCGTTAGTAAAGACGCCAAATGAGGAGCTTTTGAATGATCTCTAACTTGCGACGTGGCCTGTTGGTATTACTCGCGGCCCTGCCGTTGATGGCTAACGCCGTGGCAGCGCCCTCAGCGCACGATATCGTGCAAGACACCACCAATCGGTTACTTGCCGATCTGTCGGCCAATAAAGAGAAGTACAAGCAAGACCCGCAAGACTTTTATACGGCGCTGAACACCATCGTCGGACCTGTTGTGGATGCCGAGGGCATTTCCAAGAGCATCATGACGGTCAAATACTCGCGCAAAGCCACACCTGCGCAAATGAAGACCTTTGAAGAAAACTTCAAAAAAGGTCTGTTCCAGTTCTATGGCAACGCTTTGCTCGAGTACAACAATCAGGGGATCGTCGTCGACCCTGCCAAGGATGAGTCGGGAGACCGTACAAGCGTCGCCATGACGGTCAAGGGCAGCAACGGCGCGATCTATCCTGTGTCTTACACACTCGAAAAGATCAATGGCGAGTGGAAACTGCGCAACGTGATCATCAACGGCATTAACATCGGCAAGCTGTTCCGTGATCAGTTCGCTGATGCGATGCAGCGCAATGGCAACGATCTGGACAAGACCATCAATGGTTGGGCCGGGGAAGTCGCCAAAGCCAAGGAAGCCAGTCAGAAGCAAACCCCCGAGACGCAAGCTCAATGAGTGTTTCGGCCATTCGCATGAGCGAATCCGGCGAGCTGACGCTTAGTGGCATGCTGGATTACCGCACGGGCCCCGGTTTGCGCAAGCAGGGGCAGGCGCTGATCAACTCCAGCAAGGCCGCTGCACTGGTGGTCGATTGCTCGGCAGTGTTGAAGTCCAGCAGTGTCGGCTTGTCGCTGCTGCTGTGCTTCATGCGCGATGCAGAGGCGGCCGGCAAGGCGCTGAGCATCCGCGGGATGCCAGAAGACATGCGCGAAATCGCTCAGGTCAGCGAAATGACCGAGCTGTTGGCGCATCCCTAACCGCATCTATGAAGAAGCCCCCCGTCAGAGTCCTGCTTCGCGGGGTTCGCAGGCGCGGGGCTTTTTTGTATGATGTCCGACCCGCGCGCACAGGGCGCCGATTGAGGTTGAGCATGCAGGCCGTAGAAGTGAAGAGCTTCCTTGAAGGAAAGCTGCCCGGAACCCTAGTAGAAGTCGAGGGCGAAGGCTGCAACTTTCAGCTGAACGTGATTAGCGATGAACTGGCGGCGTTGAGCCCGGTGAAGCGTCAGCAGCAGATCTATGCCCATTTGAACCCATGGATCACCGATGGCAGCATCCATGCGGTCACTATGAAATTTTTCAGCAGCGCGGCCTGGGCCGAGCGCACCTGAGCCCAAGGGCGTCGAGATTCTTATGGATAAATTGATAATTACCGGTGGCGTTCGTCTTGATGGCGAAATCCGCATCTCCGGGGCAAAGAACTCTGCCCTGCCGATCCTGGCTGCAACCTTGCTGTGTGATGGCCCGGTGACCGTGGCCAATCTGCCGCACCTGCACGACATCACCACCATGATCGAGCTGTTCGGTCGTATGGGCATCGAGCCAGTGATCGACGAGAAACTCAGCGTCGAAATCGACCCGCGCACCATCAAGACCCTGATCGCTCCGTACGAACTGGTGAAAACCATGCGTGCGTCGATCCTGGTGCTGGGCCCGATGGTTGCCCGTTTCGGTGAGGCTGAAGTCGCACTGCCTGGCGGTTGCGCCATCGGTTCGCGTCCGGTTGATCTGCACATCCGTGGCCTTGAAGCCATGGGCGCGGTCATTGACGTCGAAGGCGGCTACATCAAGGCCAAGGCGCCTGAAGGTGGCCTGCGCGGTGCGCACTTCTTCTTCGACACCGTCAGTGTGACCGGTACCGAAAACATCATGATGGCGGCCGCTCTGGCCAAGGGTCGCAGCGTTCTGGCAAACGCCGCTCGCGAACCTGAAGTCATCGACCTGGCGAACTTCCTGATCGCCATGGGTGCCAAGATCACTGGCGCCGGCACCGACACCATCACCATCGATGGCGTTGAGCGTCTGCACCCGACCACTTACAAAGTGATGCCTGACCGTATCGAAACCGGCACCTACCTGGTCGCTGCTGCCGTGACCGGCGGTCGTGTGAAGGTCAAGGACACCGATCCGACCATCCTCGAAGCCGTTCTTGAGAAACTCAAGGAATCGGGTGCCGAAATCACCTGCGGTGAAGACTGGATCGAGCTGAACATGCACGGCAAGCGGCCAAAAGCCGTTAACGTGCGCACCGCTCCGTACCCGGCGTTCCCGACCGACATGCAAGCGCAGTTCATCTCGCTCAACGCCATTGCCGAAGGCACCGGTGCCGTGATCGAGACGATCTTCGAAAACCGCTTCATGCACGTTTACGAACTGCACCGCATGGGCGCTCACATCCAGGTCGAAGGCAACACTGCCATCGTTACCGGCATCGAAAAACTCAAGGGCGCGCCAGTCATGGCCACCGACCTGCGTGCTTCGGCCAGCCTGGTGATCTCGGCGTTGATCGCTGAAGGTGACACCTTGATCGACCGCATCTACCACATCGACCGTGGTTACGAGTGCATCGAAGAGAAACTGCAGATGCTCGGCGCGAAGATCCGCCGCGTACCGGGCTAGTTTCTGCTGCATGGGCGCAGGGACGCGCCCGTTGATTTCGTTTCAAGTCGAGCCGGTTACCGGCTCGATGTGTGTCCGGCGCCATTTGCGACCGGGCATGAGTACCTTGATAAGGACTGACGTTTCCCATGTTGACCATCGCACTGTCCAAGGGCCGCATCCTTGACGACACCCTGCCGCTTCTGGCTGAAGCGGGCATCGTGCCGACCGAGAATCCGGACAAGAGCCGCAAGCTGATCATCCCCACGACTCAGGCCGATGTACGTCTGCTGATCGTGCGCGCCACCGATGTGCCGACTTACGTCGAGCATGGTGCCGCTGACCTGGGCGTCGCCGGTAAAGATGTGCTGATGGAATATGGCGGCCAGGGTTTGTACGAGCCATTGGACCTGCGAATTGCCCTCTGCAAGCTGATGACCGCTGGCCGTGTCGGCGATGTCGAGCCCAAGGGCCGCCTGCGTGTGGCGACCAAGTTCGTCAACGTCGCCAAGCGCTACTACGCCGAGCAGGGCCGTCAGGTCGACATCATCAAGCTCTATGGCTCGATGGAACTGGCGCCGCTGATCGGTCTGGCAGACAAGATCATCGACGTGGTCGACACCGGCAACACCCTGCGCGCCAATGGTCTGGAACCCCAGGATTTCATTGCCGACATCAGCTCCCGGCTGATCGTGAACAAAGCTTCAATGAAAATGCAGCACGCCCGTATCCAGGCGTTGATCGACACCCTGCGCAAGGCAGTGGAGTCTCGACACCGCGGCTGATTCACCTGCGCGACGTTAAGTCGCGCCCGTCTATCCGCCTCATAGCCAGAATTCTCAGGTGCCCAAGCGGATCGATGGTAGCTTCGGGTACCTGAGTTTTTGCCATTCCTATGAGGCTCTCGCTATGACCGCACCGACTGCAATTCGCCGACTCAACGCTGCTGACCCGGATTTCGCACATCATCTGGATCATCTGCTGAGCTGGGAAAGTGTGTCTGACGACTCGGTCAATCAGCGGGTGCTGGACATCATCAAGGCCGTGCGCGAGCGTGGCGATGCGGCGCTGGTGGAATTCACCCAGAAGTTCGACGGCCTGCAGGTTGCGTCCATGGCGGACCTGATCCTGCCTCGTGAGCGCCTGGAACTGGCCCTGACCCGAATCACCGTTCCTCAGCGTGAAGCGCTGGAAAAAGCTGCGTCCCGAGTACGCAGCTACCACGAGAAACAGAAGCAGGATTCCTGGAGCTACACCGAAGCCGACGGCACCGTGCTGGGCCAGAAGGTCACGCCGCTGGATCGCGCCGGTCTGTACGTACCGGGTGGCAAGGCGTCGTACCCGTCCTCGGTGCTGATGAATGCGATTCCGGCCAAGGTGGCCGGCGTGACCGAAGTGGTCATGGTGGTGCCGACACCTCGTGGTGAAATCAACGAGCTGGTGTTGGCCGCAGCGTGCATCGCCGGCGTCGACCGCGTGTTCACCATCGGCGGCGCTCAAGCGGTCGCCGCACTGGCCTATGGCACCGAAAGCGTGCCGAAGGTCGACAAGGTGGTCGGTCCGGGCAACATCTATGTCGCCACCGCCAAGCGCCACGTGTTCGGCCAGGTCGGCATCGACATGATCGCCGGCCCATCCGAAATCCTCGTGGTCTGCGACGGCCAGACTGATCCGGACTGGATCGCCATGGACCTGTTCTCCCAGGCCGAGCACGACGAAGACGCCCAGGCGATTCTGGTCAGCCCGGACGCCGAGTTCCTCGACAAGGTCGCCGCCAGCATCGCCAAACTGCTGCCGACCATGGAACGAGCCGAGATCATCGAAACGTCGATCAATGGCCGTGGTGCGCTGATCAAGGTCCGCGACATGGACCAAGCCATCGAAGTGGCCAACCGCATTGCGCCGGAACACCTTGAGTTGTCCGTTGCTGATCCGCAGGCCTGGCTGCCGAAGATTCGCCACGCTGGCGCGATCTTCATGGGCCGTCACACCTCCGAAGCCTTGGGCGACTACTGCGCCGGTCCGAACCACGTGTTGCCAACCTCCGGCACCGCACGCTTCTCCTCGCCGCTGGGTGTGTACGACTTCCAGAAGCGTTCGTCGATCATCTTCTGCTCCGAGCAGGGTGCGTCGGAACTGGGCAAAACCGCTTCCGTGCTGGCCCGTGGCGAGTCGCTGACCGCTCACGCCCGCAGCGCCGAATATCGCATCGTTGACGACAAGAAGGGCAACTGAGCATGAGTAAATTCTGGAGTCCCTTCGTCAAGAATCTGGTGCCTTACGTACCGGGCGAGCAGCCGAAACTGGCGAAACTGGTGAAGCTCAACACCAACGAAAACCCATACGGTCCCTCGCCAAAAGCCTTGGCGGCGATGCAGACCGAACTGAATGACAATTTACGTCTGTACCCGGACCCCAACAGCGATCTGCTGAAGAACGCCGTGGCCTCGTATTACGGCGTGCAAAGCAACCAAGTGTTCCTCGGCAACGGTTCCGATGAAGTCCTGGCGCACATCTTTCACGGTTTGCTGCAACATGATAATCCGGTCCTGTTCCCGGACATCAGCTACAGCTTCTACCCGGTTTACTGCGGTTTGTACGGCATTGCCTTCGACGCGGTGCCGCTGGACGAGCAGTTCCAGATCAACCCGGCGGACTACGCCAAGCCGAACGGCGGGATCATCTTCCCTAACCCGAACGCACCGACGGGCTGCCTGTTGGCGCTGGATGCCGTGGAGCAAATCCTCAAGGCCAGCCCGGATTCGGTGGTCGTGGTGGATGAGGCTTACATCGACTTCGGCGGCGAGACGGCGATCAGCCTGGTGGACCGTTATCCGAACCTGCTGGTGACTCAGACCTTGTCCAAGTCCCGTTCACTGGCTGGCCTGCGGGTGGGTCTGGCGGTGGGGCATCCGGATTTGATCGAGGCGCTGGAGCGGATCAAGAACAGCTTCAACTCCTATCCGCTGGATCGTCTGGCGAATGTCGGTGCAGCCGCAGCGTTCGAAGATCGTGAGTACTTCGACAAGACCTGCCGGTTGGTCATCGAGAATCGTGAATGGGTCGTTACGCAATTGGAAGCGAAGGGCTTTGAAGTGTTGCCGTCGGCGGCGAACTTCATCTTCGCCCGTCATCCGAAACACGATGCGGCAGGGCTGGCGGCGAAGTTGCGTGAGCAAGGCGTGATCGTTCGGCACTTCAAGCAGGAACGGATTGCCCAATTCCTGCGGATCTCGATTGGCACGCCGGAGCAGAATCAGGCGCTGATCGACGGCCTCGGCGACCTCTGATCCAACACTGAACCTGTGGGAGCGAGCCTGCTCGCGATAGCGGTCTGACATTCAACATAGATGCTGAATGTTACGGCCAATCGCGAGCAGGCTCACTCCCACAAGGTTTTGTGGGTTACTCGTGATGTGGTTCGCCCAGGAAGGTCAGCGACGTGAACAGCCCGCGTGTCGCCACATCCGGGTTGTCCTTCAGCGGAATCTCCATCTGCGCCGCAATCACATTCAATCCTTCATTACGCACCAATACTTGCGCCCGACCCTCTGCATCTGTCTCGGTGCTTAACGTATTCGGCGCGCTGCGATAGTCGCCCATCAGCTTCACACCCGCCGCCGGCTTACCGTCCAATAGCACTCGAATCGGCAACGATTTGCCCGGCCCAACGGTGAGCGGATCAACCTCCGGCAGAATCAGCAATTTCATCTGATCGAGCTTCGGCAGTTTCGCCCCCGGCTGGTATATCGCCAGGCTGTACTTGAAGGTCTGGGTCGACTCAATGGCCCCCGGTACTTTGCTGCGTCCTTCGTTGATCCATTTTTTATCCGCGGTCTGTGACCACATGCCGTTGTTCAGCGCCACGGCCATCACCGCCGGCGGTTTCAACGGCTGCAGGCGGGCGTGGTCGGCCAGCCGTTGCACATTCACCGGGATCATTTTGCCGCCGACGTCATAAGCCCATGCGCCACTGATCTTCTGCGCCTTGAAGGCGTTGTCTTCGGCGCCGTGGCCGTAGATGACTTCGATGTTGCCGCGACGCTCTTCGGTCCAGAGACCGTGGGCCGAAACTTGGCTGGCACACAGCAGACTGAGTAGAGCCAGGGATTTCAGGTGTTGCATGGTGGACGTCCTTTTACAGGTTGAGTGTCAGGCTGACGGTGAAATTGCGCGGCTCGCCGGGGTTGACCCAGTAGTTGCTGTAGGAGCGCTCGAAGTATTTCTCGTCGAAAAGGTTGTTCAGGTTCAGGCCTACGGTGACGTTTTCGCTGGCCTTGTAATGGGCCAGCAGGTCGACGGTGTGGTAGGCCGGCAGTTCGAAATCGCTGCCGGCTTCACCCGAGCGATCGCCGACATAGGTGAACGCTGCACCAAGGTCAGAACCACGCAAATGGCCATCCTGAAATTCATAAACACCCAACACACTGCCGCTGCGTTTGGCCACGCCGAGAATTCGGCTGCCGGTGGGAATGACCTTGTCGCCTTGGGTGACTTCGGCGTCGATGTAAGCGAAAGCGCCGATCACTCGCACGGCGTCGGTCACTTGCCCAGTGACTTGCAGGTCGACACCCTGGCTGCGGGCCTTGCCCATGGCGCGGCTGGAATCGGTGCTCGGATCGAGCGCCAGGACGTTTTTCTTTTCGATATGGAAGGCGGCGAGGGTGGTGCTCAAGCGGTCGTCGAACAGCTCGCTCTTGATCCCGACTTCATAACCGACACCTTCTTCCGGATCGAAGGATTTGCCGGCGGCGTCCAGCCCGTTGTTCGGCTTGAACGAGGTGGAGGCGTTGGCGAATAACCCCACTTCGGGCGTCAGTTGGTAGAGCAGGCCAGCTCGCTGGGTCAGGGCATCGTGGCGCTGGCGGCTGGTCGCGTTGCGGCTGTGATCGTCGATGCTTTGTTCAAAGTGTTCGAAGCGCGCACCGATCATGCCGCGCAGTTTGTCGGTGAAAACGATCTGGTCTTGAAGGTTCAGTGCCTGGCTTTCGACGTGCTCGAAGAAGTCGGTCCCGGAGCGTGCGCCATTGGGTTTCGGCTGGCCGTAAATCGGCCGATAGATATCGATGGCATACGGGCCGCCGGCAATGGTCGTGACCCGTTCGTTCTTGCGGAAATTCTCGTATTCGCTGCCGATCAGCAGTTCGTGTTGCCAACTGCCGATGTCGAACAAACCGCGCAGTTCGAGTTGGGTGATGCTGTCATGCCAGTTGGTATCGCGCTCGCGATAGCGACGGTTGACGGTATGGCCATCGGCGTTCAATGGACGATTTTCGGACGCGAAGCCCCAGAGTTTGCCTTCCTTGTAATGACTGGCGAGGCGCAGTTTCCAGCGGTCGTTGAGCTGATGTTCGAGGGCGGCTTGCAGCAGATTGTTGTGGTTGTCGATGTTGCCGTCGTTGGGTTCGCCAAGGAAGGTCGAACGGGAGACGCCGCTCCATTTATTGTTCGGCGCGACGATACCTCGATCGAATGTCGAGCTGTGGCGAACGAATTCGCTCTCCACCAACAGGAGGGTGTCCGGGTTCAGTTGCCAGCTGAAGGAAGGCGCAACGAACACACGCTGGCTGTCGACATGATCGCGGAAGCTGTGGTTGTCCTCGACGGCCAGGTTCACCCGGGACAGAACGTTGCCGTCATCATCCAGCGGCGTGTTGACGTCCACGGCGGTACGATAGCGATCCCAGCTGCCGGCGCTGGTTTGCAGTGTGGTGAAGGCTTCGGGCTGGGGTTTCTTGGTAACGATGTTCACCGTTCCGCCCGGATCGCCACGACCATAGAGGCTGGCGGCCGGTCCTTTGAGCACTTCGATGCGTTCGATGTTGGCCACGTCCGGCGTGCTTGGATAGCCACGGTTGGCGCTGAAACCGTCCTTGTAGAACTCCGAAGTGGTGAAGCCGCGCACGCTGTATTCGTAAAGCGTCAGGCCGCCGAAGTTGTTCTGCTTCGACACGCCACCGGCAAAATCCAGCGCGCGTTCGACGCTGGTGCTGCCCAGATCCTTGAGCACACTGACGGGAATCACACTGATCGATTGCGGGATATCGCGAATGGCCGTGTCGGTCTTGGTTGCGCTGGAAGAGCGCGTGGCGCGGTAACCCTTGACCGGGCCGGTGGGGGATTCGTACTCGGAGGTGACGCTGATGGCGTCCAGTTCAACGGTTTGCGATTCTTCGGCGAAGACCGGATCCCCCAGCAAACCGAGGGCCAGGCCTGCGAGGGAAGCCATTGTTCGAGACGACATGTTATGTTGTTCCAATAGTGATATTGAAACAATATAACATGACCAATGAGAATGTCTGCTGTTAACGGCTTCGGAGTTATGGAGCGGCTGAGGGCGCAGCTCCTACCGGCTTACTCTCCTTCTTTTTCCTTGATCGGCGCGGGTGGCGGACGCAGACCGATTTCTGCCGTGAGCTTGAGTTCTTTACCGTTGCGCATCACCTGAATGGTGACCTTGTCGGTCGGTTTGATCCGCGCGACCTGGTTCATCGAACGACGACCATCGCCGGCCGGTTCGCCGTCGATGCTGAGGATCACGTCACCCAGTTGCAGGCCGGCCTTCTGCGCCGGACCGTCACGGAAAATCCCCGCGACCACAATGCCCGGGCGTCCCGACAGACCAAACGATTCCGCCAGTTCCTGGCTCAACGGTTGCACTTCGATACCGAGCCAGCCGCGAATCACCTGGCCGTGTTCGATAATCGACTTCATCACTTCCATGGCCAGTTTCACCGGGATTGCGAAACCGATGCCCTGCGAACCGCCGGACTTGGAGAAGATCGCCGTGTTAATGCCGGTCAGGTTGCCGTTGGCATCCACCAGCGCACCGCCGGAGTTGCCGGGGTTGATCGCAGCGTCGGTCTGAATGAAGTCTTCGTAGTTGTTCAAGCCCAGCTGATTGCGCCCGGTGGCGCTGATGATGCCCATGGTCACGGTCTGGCCGACACCGAACGGGTTGCCGATGGCCAGAGCTACGTCGCCGATGCGGATGTTGTCGGAACGCCCGACAGTGATCGATGGAAGATTCTTCAAGTCGATCTTCAGGACCGCGAGGTCGGTTTCCGGGTCGCTACCGATCACTCGGGCCAGGGTTTCACGACCGTCCTTGAGCGCCACCACGATCTGGTCGGCACCGCTGGTCACATGGTTGTTGGTCAGCAGGTAACCTTCCGGGCTCATGATCACGCCTGAACCGAGGCTCGACTCCATGCGCTTCTGCTTGGGCGAGTTGTCGCCGAAGAAGCGGCGGAACTGCGGATCTTCGAACAGCGGATGGCTGGGTTTATTGACCACTTTGGTGGTGTACAGGTTGACCACCGACGGCGCGGCCGTGGTCACCGCGTCGGCATAGGACACCGGGCCCTGCTGCAGACCGAGGGTTTGCGGGGCTTGTTGCAGATTGACGTCCAGGTTCGGTAGCCCGACCCATTCCGGGTAACGCTGCATAATCAATAGAGCGATAAGCACGCCGGCCAACAGCGGCCAGCCAGAAAAACGCAGCGCCTTGAGCATTAAGCACGTCCTGAGAGGTTGCAGGCGGTATGAGACCGCCCATAATGTCGCGCATTATACGAGGCGAAGCGTGCCTCTGAACGGGATATTTAGGAGTCTTTTATGGCCGTCGCCCTGAGCACC
Organism: Pseudomonas sp. Irchel s3h14; assembly: GCF_900187425.1. Classification (GTDB taxonomy): domain Bacteria; phylum Pseudomonadota; class Gammaproteobacteria; order Pseudomonadales; family Pseudomonadaceae; genus Aquipseudomonas. The sequence continues at coordinate 63,383 of NZ_FYDJ01000008.1, read as the reverse complement.
CTGGTCGAAGAAGCCGACCGTTACCTTAACAGTGCCAAGATTGCCGATTACTGCCCCAACGGGTTGCAGGTCGAAGGCCGGCCACAGGTCATGCGCATCGTCAGTGGCGTCACCGCCAGCCAGGCGTTGCTCGACGCCGCTGTGGAAGCCAGCGCCGATCTGGTACTGGTGCATCACGGCTATTTCTGGAAAGGCGAGAATCCGTGCATCACCGGCATGAAGCAGCGTCGGTTGAAAACCCTGCTCAAGCACGATATCAGCCTGTTGTCCTACCATCTGCCGCTGGATCTGCACCCCGAAGTCGGCAATAACGTGCAGCTGGCACGTCAGCTCGATATCACCGTGGAGGGCCCGTTGGACCCGGACAATCTCAAAGTTGTCGGCCTGGTTGGTTCATTGAACGAGCCAGTGACGCCCCGCGATTTTGCCCGTCGCGTACAAGAAGTCATGGGGCGCGAGCCGTTACTGATTGAAGGCAGCGAGATGATCCGGCGCGTTGGCTGGTGCACCGGTGGCGGTCAGGGTTACATCGATCAGGCCGTATTGGCTGGCGTCGACTTGTACCTCAGCGGTGAGGCGTCCGAGCAGACCTTCCACAGCGCCCGGGAAAACAACATCAGCTTCATCGCCGCCGGCCATCACGCCACCGAACGCTATGGCGTGCAGGCACTCGGGGATTATCTGGCGCGGCGTTTTGCCCTTGAACACATCTTCATTGATTGCCCGAACCCCATCTGACTGCCCAAACGCGGGGGTATATTCATATACCCTTTCGATCTAGTCGGCGTCCTGATTAGAAGAGGTCGCTGTGCTAGGATTCCCCGCTCGAACACGGCCCGCTGGCCGTCCATAAGATCGTTTTCGTGAGTAGCCATGGTCGACAAACTGACGCATCTGAAACAGCTGGAGGCCGAAAGCATCCACATCATCCGCGAGGTCGCCGCCGAGTTCGATAACCCGGTGATGCTGTACTCCGTCGGTAAAGACTCCGCCGTGATGCTGCACCTTGCGCGCAAGGCATTCTTCCCGGGCAAACTGCCGTTCCCGGTGATGCACGTCGACACCCAGTGGAAGTTCAAGGAAATGTACGCGTTCCGCGACCGCATGGTCGAAGAACTCGGCCTTGACCTGCTGGTGCACGTGAATCCCGAGGGTGTTGCGCAGGGTATTAACCCGCTCACCCACGGCAGCGCCAAGCACACCGATATCATGAAAACCGAAGGCCTCAAGCAGGCCCTCGACAAGTACGGTTTCGATGCCGCTTTTGGTGGTGCCCGTCGTGACGAAGAGAAGTCCCGTGCCAAAGAGCGCGTGTATTCCTTCCGCGATACCAAGCACCGCTGGGACCCGAAAAACCAGCGTCCCGAGTTGTGGAACGTCTACAACGGCAAGGTTAACAAGGGCGAATCGATCCGTGTTTTCCCATTGTCGAACTGGACCGAACTGGACATCTGGCAGTACATCTACCTCGAAGGCATTCCGATTGTGCCGCTGTATTTCGCCGCCGAGCGCGACGTTATCGAGATGAATGGCACCTGGATCATGATCGACGACGAACGCCTGCTCAATCACCTGAGCGATGAAGACAAGGCGCGCATCGTCAAGAAGAAGGTCCGTTTCCGCACACTGGGTGACTACCCGTTGACCGGTGCGGTCGAGTCCGAGGCTACCAGCCTGACCGACATCATTCAGGAAATGCTCCTGACGCGAACTTCCGAACGCCAGGGCCGGGTCATCGATCACGATGGCGCAGGCTCGATGGAAGAAAAGAAACGTCAGGGTTATTTCTAAGGGGTTGTCATGTCGCACGCATCTGATTTGATCAGCGAGGACATCCTCGCCTATCTGGGCCAGCACGAACGCAAGGAAATGCTGCGCTTTCTTACCTGTGGCAACGTCGACGACGGCAAGAGCACCCTGATCGGGCGCCTGCTGCACGACTCCAAAATGATCTACGAAGATCACCTGGAAGCCATTACCCGCGACTCGAAAAAAGTCGGCACCACCGGCGATGACATTGACCTGGCATTGCTGGTCGACGGCCTGCAGGCCGAGCGTGAGCAGGGCATCACCATCGATGTCGCTTACCGCTACTTCTCTACCGCCAAGCGCAAATTCATCATCGCCGACACACCTGGCCATGAGCAGTACACCCGCAACATGGCCACCGGTGCATCCACCTGTGACCTGGCGATCATCCTGGTCGATGCCCGTTACGGCGTGCAGACCCAGACCCGTCGCCACAGCTTCATCGCCTCGTTGCTGGGCATCAAACACATCGTTGTCGCCATCAACAAGATGGACCTCAACGGCTTCGACGAAACAGTCTTCGAGTCGATCAAGGCCGATTACCTGAAGTTCGCCGAAGGCATCGCGTTCAAGCCGACCACCATGGCCTTCGTGCCGATGTCGGCGCTGAAAGGCGACAACGTGGTGAACAAGTCCGAGCGCTCGCCGTGGTACACCGGCCAGTCGCTGATGGAAATTCTTGAAACCGTCGAGATCGCCAGCGACCGCAACTACACCGACTTGCGTTTCCCGGTGCAGTACGTCAACCGTCCGAACCTGAACTTCCGTGGTTTCGCCGGTACGCTGGCCAGCGGTGTCGTGCACAAGGGCGACGAAGTCGTAGTGCTGCCATCGGGCAAGAGCAGCCGCGTGAAATCCATCGTCACCTTCGAAGGTGAGCTGGAGCACGCCGGTCCTGGTCAGGCGGTGACGCTGACCATGGAAGACGAGATCGACATCTCTCGCGGCGACTTGCTGGTGCACGCCGACAACCAGCCGCAAGTGACTGACGCGTTCGACGCCATGCTGGTGTGGATGGCCGAAGAACCGATGCTGCCGGGCAAGAAATACGACATCAAGCGCGCGACCACCTACGTGCCGGGTTCGATCACCAGCATCGTCAACCGCGTTGACGTGAACACCCTGGAAGAAGGTCCGGCCAGTTCGTTGCACTTGAACGAAATCGGTCGGGTCAAGATCAGTCTCGACGCGGCCATCGCGCTGGACGGTTACGCGAGTAACCGCACCACCGGTTCGTTCATCGTCATCGATCGTTTGACCAATGGCACCGTGGCGGCCGGCATGATCATCGCCCAGCCGTTGAGCCATGGCACCAGCACGCATCACGGCAAACTGGCGCACGTCGCCACCGAAGAACGCGCTCAGCGCTTTGGCCAGCAACCGGCCACCGTGTTGTTCAGCGGCTTGTCGGGCGCCGGCAAAAGCACCCTGGCTTACGCGGTTGAACGCAAGCTGTTCGACATGGGCCGCGCGGTGTTTGTACTCGATGGCCAGAACCTGCGTCACGACCTGAACAAAGGTCTGCCACAGGATCGCGCCGGGCGTACCGAGAACTGGCGTCGTGCGGCGCACGTTGCGCGTCAGTTCAACGAGGCGGGTCTGCTGACACTGGCAGCCTTCGTTGCGCCGAGTGCCGAAGGTCGTGAGCAAGCCAGGGAGCTGATCGGCAAGGAGCGTCTGCTGACGGTCTACGTCCAGGCATCTCCGACGGTCTGTGCCGAGCGTGACCCACAAGGCCTGTACGCGGCGGCCGGGGATAACATCCCGGGCGACTCCTTCCCGTACGATGTGCCGCTGGACGCCGACCTCGTGGTCGATACCCAGTCGCTGTCGCTGGAAGAAAGCGTCAAGCAAGTGCTGGAACTGCTGCGCAAGCGTGGCGCGATCTAAGCGTTAGCCGTTAATAAAAAACCCGCCGATGAGTGATCATCGGCGGGTTTTTTTGTGTCTGGTGTTTTCCAAATGTGGGAGCGGGCTTGCTCGCGAAAGCTGACTGACATTCAACATTGATGTCGTCTGACACACCGCTTTCGCGAGCAAGCCCGCTCCCACAGGAGATCAGTGTTTGGCTGGATACTCGCGATGCATCTGCCCCAGCAACGCATCCTTGTCCTGCCACAACTGGTTGATCCAGCCCTGAAACTGCAATCGATACTCGCCGTCTTGGTCGTAGTTCTTGCCGATGAACTGCGGCGGAATCTTCAGTTCCTGAAAGTGCACCACCACGTCCTTCACGTTCCCACAGAGCAAATCCCAGTAACCGGGACGCCCGGCCGGGTAGTGAATGGTCACGTTGACGATGGCTTCCAGTTGCTCACCCATGGCATCCAGCACAAACGCAATGCCGCCAGCCTTCGGTTTGAGCAGATGCTTGAACGGCGATTTCTGCTGGGCATGCTTGCCTTCGGTGAAGCGCGTGCCTTCGACGAAGTTGAAAATCCCCACCGGGTTATGGCGGAACTTGTCGCAGGTCTTGCGGGTGGTTTCCAGGTCTTTGCCTTTCTTCTCCGGGTGCTTCTCCAGGTAGGCCTTGGAATAGCGCTTCATGAACGGAAAGCCGAGCGCCCACCACGCCAGACCAATCACCGGGACCCAGATCAGTTCCTGTTTGAGGAAGAACTTCAGCGGGCGAATCTTCCGGTTCAGCACGTATTGCAACACCATGATGTCGACCCAGCTCTGGTGGTTGCTGGTAATCAAATACGAGTGCTGATAGTCCAGGCCTTCCAGGCCGCTGAGTTTCCAGCGTGTGTGGCCGAGCAAATCCATCCACGCTTTGTTGTTGCTGATCCAGGCTTCGTGGATGTGGCTCATCAGCCAATCGGTAAAACGCTGGGCGGCGGGGAAGGGCAATAGCAGTTTGAAGATCGCCACGATGAACAGCGGTGTGCAGCAGGCAATCGTGTTCAGCGCCAACAGCAGCGAGGCAATCACGCCTCGCAGCGGTGCAGGTAGGGAATCCAGCATTTAAAGATCCAAAGGTCGGTTGGCAGCTTGAATCGCGGTCAACGCGATGGTGTAGACGATGTCGTCGACTTGCGCGCCGCGCGGCAGGTCGTTCACCGGTTTGCGCAGGCCTTGCAGCATCGGCCCGAGGCTGACGCAGTCGGCGCTGCGCTGCACCGCTTTGTGGGTGGTGTTGCCGGTGTTCAGGTCGGGGAACACGAACACTGTGGCGCGACCGGCGACCTGGCTGTTCGGTGCCAGTTGTCGGGCGACGGTTTCGTTGGCGGCGGCGTCGTATTGCAACGGACCGTCGATCAGCAGCGAGTTCTGTTGTTCATGGGCGAGCAACGTCGCTTCGCGCACCTTCTCGACTTCTTCGCCGCTGGCCGATTCACCGCTGGAGTAGCTGATCATTGCCACGCGCGGGGTGATGCCGAAGGCAGCTGCCGAGTCGGCGCTTTGCAGCGCGATCTCGGCCAGTTCGCTGGCGCTCGGGTGCGGGTTCATCACGCAGTCGCCGTAGACCAGAACCTCTTCGGGAAACAGCATGAAGAACACCGACGACACCAGCGTGCAGCCCGGCGCCGTTTTAATCAGCTGCAGGGCCGGGCGGATGGTGTTGGCGGTGGAGTGAATGACGCCGGACACGAGGCCGTCCACTTCATCCAGCGCCAGCATCATGGTGCCGATCACCACGGTGTCTTCCAGTTGCTGCTCGGCCATCGGCGCGTTGAGGCTTTTGGTTTTGCGCAGGGCAACCATCGGCTCGACGTAGCGCTCGCGAATCAGGTCCGGGTCAAGAATCTCCAGCCCCGGCGGCAACTCGATGCCTTGGGCGCGAGCGACGGCTTCAACATCCGCCGGTTTCGCCAGCAACACGCAGCGTGCAATGCCGCGTGCCTGACAGATCGCCGCGGCTTGCACCGTCAACGGCTCGCTGCCTTCAGGCAGGACGATGCGTTTGTTGGCAGCCTGGGCACGCTGGATCAATTGATAACGGAACACCGCGGGCGACAGGCGCATTTCCCGAGGCGTGCCGCAGCGTTGGTGCAGCCACTTGGCGTCGAGGTGGCTGGCGACGAAGTCGGTGATGATCTCCGCACGCTCGCGGTCGTCGATCGGGATTTCCTTGTTCAAACCGTTCAACTGGTTAGCGGTGTCGTAGGAACCGGTGCTCACAGACAACACCGGCAGGCCAGCCTGCAACGCGCCACGACAGAGGTCCATGATGCGCGGGTCGGGCAGGGTGTCGCTGGTCAGCAACAGGCCGGCCAGCGGCACGCCGTTCATGGCGGCGAGGCTGACGGCGAGGATGATGTCGTCGCGATCACCGGGCGTTACCACCAACACGCCGGGCTTGAGCAGCTCCACGGTGTTGCGCATGGTGCGGGCGCAGATGATGATTTTGGTCATGCGCCGGGTTTCGTAGTCACCGGCATTGAGAATTTGCGCGCCCATCAGATCGGCGACGTCGCGGGTGCGCGGGGCGTTCAATTCCGGCTGGAACGGGATGCAACCCAGCAGACGGAAATCGCCACTGCGCAGCAATGGCGAATGCTCTTTCAAGCGTGAGGCGAAGGCCTCCATGCTCTCCTCGGTTTTGACCTTGTTGAGGATCACGCCGAGGACTTTCGGGTCTTTCGGGCCGCCGAACAATTGCGCCTGCAATTCCACTCGGCCGGACAGTTCGGTCAACACTTCGTTTTCCGGTGCCGAGACCAGGATCACTTCGGCGTCGAGGCTTTTCGCCAAATGCAGATTGACCCGCGCGGCGTAGCTGGCGCTGCGGGTCGGGACCATGCCTTCTACGATCAGCACGTCTTTGCCGACAGCAGCCTGTTGATAGAGGGTGATGATTTCTTCGAGCAACTCGTCCAGCTGACCATCGCCGAGCATGCGCTCGACATGGGCCAGACCGAGCGGCTGAGGCGGTTTCAAGCCGTGAGTGCGCGCCACCAGTTCGGTGGACCGTTCAGGCCCGGTGTCGCCTGGGTGCGGCTGGGCAATCGGTTTGAAAAAACCGACCTTGAGGCCGGCCCGCTCAAGAGTACGCACCAGCCCGAGGCTGATGGAGGTCAGACCCACACCAAAATCGGTGGGCGCGATAAAAAAAGTTTGCATGCGAATTCTCTAAAGGTGCATGGCAATGGTGAACGCCTATGACTGGCCTTCTACCGAAATTCAGTCGCCAAGGTTAGCGCTAACCGAGCCTTGTGCGCACCAACCGCAATCAAAGGGCTGGCCTATTTTTTCAATACGTTGCGCGGGGTCCAGGACCCAGGCGCGTGATTGCCACGGTGGCTGGTGGCGCAGGTGCTGGGTGTGACCGCAGGAAAGCTCGGCTACCCAGTGCCCGTCCTCATCCTGATGGAAGCCTGTGACCGTCGAGCCTTTCGCCGCCACCCGTCTGTCCGGGTTGTGTTCGCTTTCGGGCGATTGCTTCGCTAAACTTGGCCATTCTTCATTCTTATGCAAAAGGTCTCGCCCCATGCTGATCGCCGCCAATAAGGCTGTCTCCATCGACTATACCCTGACCAACGACGCTGGTGAGGTCATCGACAGCTCCGCCGGCGGCGCGCCGCTGGTCTACCTGCAAGGCGCAGGTAACATCATTCCGGGCCTGGAAAAGGCTCTGGAAGGCAAAGCAGTCGGTGACGAACTGACTGTCGCCGTAGAACCTGAAGATGCCTATGGCGAATACGCTGCCGAACTGGTCAGCACGTTGAGCCGCAGCATGTTCGAAGGCGTCGACGAGCTGGAAGTGGGCATGCAGTTCCACGCATCCGCTCCGGACGGCCAGATGCAGATCGTCACCATTCGCGATCTGGACGGCGACGATGTCACCGTCGACGGCAACCACCCGTTGGCCGGTCAGCGCCTGAATTTCCAGGTCAAGATCATCGACATCCGCGACGCCAGCCAGGAAGAAATCGCTCATGGTCACGTCCATGGCGAAGGTGGCCATCACCACTGATTTTCTGCGCTAAGCTTTCGAGAACTGGAGAGGCGCCCGAGGGGCGCCTTTTTTAGTCCGCGGCTGTCCCTGGTGACACCGCCAAGTGGCTGTTTCGAGAAGAACACGGGAATCTGGAGTTCGTCATGAGTGCTTTTCACGACCTTAAATTGACAGCCCTGGATGGTCAGGAGCTACCGCTGGCACCCCTCAAGGGGCACGTCGTGCTTGTGGTCAACGTCGCCTCCAAATGTGGCTTGACCCCACAATACGCGGCGCTGGAAAACCTCTACCAGAAATACAAGGGCCAGGGTTTCAGCGTGCTGGGCCTGCCGTGCAACCAGTTTGCCGGTCAGGAACCGGGCTCCGAGCAAGAGATCCAGGAATTTTGCAGCCTCAACTATGGCGTGACCTTTCCGTTGTCCAGCAAGCTGGAAGTCAACGGTCACGATCGTCATCAGTTGTACCGTCTGCTGGCGGGCGAGGGGGCTGAATTTCCCGGTGACATTACCTGGAACTTCGAAAAATTCCTGCTGGGCAAGGATGGTCGCGTGCTGGCGCGGTTCTCGCCGCGAACGGCGCCGGATGATCATGCTGTCATCCAGGCGATCGAAAAAGCGCTGAGCTAAAAGAAAGATCAAAAGATCGCAGCCTCGTTTCACTCGACAGCTCCTACACAGCCAGGCGGTTCATGTAGGAGCTGTCGAGTGAAACGAGGCTGCGATCTTTTTGCTTCTGTCTTTTGATCCTTAATCACCAAAATCAATAGTGCTGTTCAGCGCGGCTGACTCTCCATATTATCGTCGTCATAAAGTCTATATCCCGTGGAGCGTCCCATGCCCGTCAAAGCCCTGTTCAAACCGTTCCACCTCGGCACCCTCGAATTGCCGACCCGCGTCGTCATGGCGCCGATGACCCGTTCGTTTTCGCCGGGTGGCGTTCCCAATTCCAAAGTGATCGAGTACTACCGTCGTCGCGCCGCTGCGGGTGTGGGTCTGATCATCACCGAAGGCACCACCGTCGGCCACAAGGCTTCCAACGGATACCCGAACGTGCCGCACTTCTACGGTGAAGCAGCGCTGGCCGGCTGGAAGAAAGTGGTCGACGCGGTTCACGCCGAAGGCGGCAAGATCGTTCCGCAGCTGTGGCATGTCGGCAGCGTGCGCCGCATCGGCACCGAGCCGGACGCCAGCGTGCCGGGTTATGGTCCGTCGGAAAAATTGAAGGACGGTCAGGTCGTGGTTCACGGCATGAGCAAGCAAGATATCCAGGACGTGATCGCCGCGTTTGCCCAAGCCGCCAAAGATGCCCAGAGCATCGGCATGGACGGCGTGGAAATTCACGGTGCCCACGGCTACCTCGTGGACCAGTTCTTCTGGGAAGGTAGCAACCAGCGCACCGATGAATACGGCGGCAGCCTGGCTAACCGTTCGCGTTTCGCCATTGAACTGATCCAGGCGGTGCGTGCAGCGGTCGGCGAAGGCTTTCCGATCATCTTCCGTTTCTCGCAGTGGAAGCAGCAGGATTACACCGCGCGTCTGGTGCAAACGCCGCAAGCGTTGGGCGAATTCCTCAAGCCGTTGTCCGACGCCGGCGTGGATATTTTCCACTGCTCGACGCGCCGTTTCTGGGAGCCGGAGTTCGACGGTTCCGAGCTGAACCTGGCCGGCTGGACCCGTAAGCTCACCGGTAAACCGACCATCACCGTGGGCAGCGTCGGCCTGGATGGCGAGTTCCTGCAGTTCATGGTCAACACCGACAAGATCGCGCAGCCGGCCAGTCTGGAAAAACTGCTGGAGCGTTTGAACAATGATGAATTCGATCTGGTGGCAGTAGGTCGTGCGTTGCTGGTGGACCCGGACTGGGCGCAAAAAGTGCGTGACGGCCGTGAAGAAGACATCCTGCCGTTCAGCCGTGAGGCGTTGATGACCCTGGTTTAAGCCGAGGCTCAATACCTGGGGCAAGCGGGGTCTGACAGGCCCCGCGCAACTGCCCTTCAAATTGCTCGATAATCGCGGCCCAGCCCTGGCGACTCGCATGCTGACGCGCATTAAGCCGTATGCAGCGCAAGGTTTCGCGCTCCTCCAGCAGCCAACACGCTGCATCGCAGAACGCCTCTTCGTCCCCCGGCATCGCCAGTACGCCGTTGTAGCCATGGCGGATGTGCTGAGCCGCCGCCGCTTGATCGTAGGCCACCACACCCAAACCCGAAGCCAGTGCCTCAAGCACCACGTTGCCGAAAGTCTCGGTCAGGCTTGGAAACAGAAACACATCCCCCGAGGCATAGTGACTGGCCAAGGCTTCGCCGCGTTGTGAGCCACAGAAAATCGCCTCGGGCAGTTCTTTCTCCAGGACCACTCGTTGCGGGCCGTCGCCGATCACGATCAACTTCAGGTTTTTCTGTGGATAAGTCGTACGCAGCCTTTCGAAACTGCGCTTGAGCAAGCCAAGATTTTTCTCCGGTGCCAGACGACCTACGTGGATGACGGCAATGTCACTGTCGGCCAACCCCCACTGTTCGCGTAGCGACGTCAGCCGCTTGGTCGGGTGAAACAACTGGCTGTCGACCCCACGCGACAGCAATGCCAGGCGCTCGAAATGCCGGCGCTCCAGTTCCATTCTTTGGCTCACGCTTGGCACCAGGGTTAGCGTCGAACGATTGTGAAACCAGCGCAGGTAATGGGTCAGCAATCGCGTCAGCAGTCCAAGCCCATACTGGCTGGAATACTGCTGGAAATTTGTGTGAAAGCCGCTGACCACGGAAATCCCCAAACGCCGCGCCGCGCGTAACGCGGACAATCCCAGCGGTCCTTCCGTGGCGATGTACAGCACGTCCGGCCGATGACGCTTCCAGCGCCGCAGCAGCTTGTGCATCGACGACTGACCCCATTGCAAGCCCGGATAACCCGGCAGCGGCCAGCCTCGACACAGCAACAACGCATCATCGCTGCCCAACTGCTGATCGCAACCCTGACGCGGTCGCACCAACTCCACTTGATGCCCGCGCGCGCGCAAGCCGTCGTACAAGCGGCCGAGGGTATTGGCCACTCCGTTGATTTCGGGAGGGAAGGTTTCGGTGATCAGGGTGATATGCAGAGCTGTCGTCATGACCTCAGTGTCGGCTGAGGCCATGTCGTCAGTGTGACGGTGGGATGATGGATTTGTGACCGGGTCAGCGCTGGGTCACCAGGTTTTCCGCGCCGCGTTCACGTACCCAGAACAAGGTCGCACCCGCCACGGCGGCCGGCATCATCAGGATGTTGACCACCGGAATCAGCAGCACCAGATAAACACTGCCGCCGAAACTCATGCTCTGCCAGCGCTTCTCGCGCAGCCAGGCGAGCATCTCGTTCCAGCCGAGTTTGTGGTTATCCGCCGGGTAGTCGATGTATTGGATCGCCATCATCCACACCCCGAACAGCAGCCACAGTGGCGCAGCGATGATGTTCAGCACCGGAATGAACGAGAGAATGAACAACCCGATGGCGCGCGGCAGGAAGTAGCCGAGCTTGCGCATCTCCCGGGCCAGGGTGCGGGGGATCATTTCGATCAGCTCGCCCCAGCTGAAGGACGGGAAGTCGTCGGTGCCACGCACCACCACTTCGACTTTCTCCGCGAGGAAGCCGTTAAAGGGCGCAGCGATGATGTTGGCCAGCATGGTGAAGGTGAAAAACACCATAAACACCACCAGCACCACGAACAACGGCCAGAGGACATAACTGAGAAAACTCAGCCAGTCGGGCAGGGACGGCATCAACGTATCGACCCACAGGCTGAATTGATGGCTGGCCAGGTAGATCAATCCGACGAACAGCACCAGGTTGATCACCAGCGGCAACAGCACGAACAAACGCAGGCTTGGGCTCAGGACCAGCTTGAGGCCTTCGCGCAGGTATTGCGGGCCGGACAGAACGGGGGCGGGCATAACGTGCTCCGAGCAAAGGGGAAACGCGCCGACCTTACCGGCTTTGCCTGACGGGCGAAAGCGCGGTAGCAGCATCGACATTAACTGTAACAAAGGCGCCTATGTATCCATCGTGATCGGATAGAGACCGCCTATGAGCTGGATTGTTAAACCGTATTTCCTTAATCTTCGCCCCCTCGATACGCTGCACCCAATCTTTTTACAGGACTGTCGAGCTCAAGCCTTCCCCAAGTGCTTTCAACGGTCCTTTTTTATTCCCGCCGGCAACCCGGCGTTCCGCGCCAGAAGTTTCGGGCCGGTCAACAGGAGCAGGTCATGTCTGAAGTCCGTCATTCGCGAGTGATTATTCTCGGTTCCGGCCCTGCCGGTTACAGCGCCGCGGTCTATGCCGCCCGTGCCAACCTCAAGCCACTGCTGATCACCGGCATGCAAGCCGGCGGTCAACTGACCACCACCACCGAAGTCGATAACTGGCCTGGCGACGTCCACGGCCTGACCGGCCCGGCGCTGATGGACCGCATGAAAGAGCACGCCGAGCGCTTTGAAACCGAAATCGTCTTCGATCACATCAATGCCGTGGACTTCGCTGCCAAGCCGTACACCCTGACCGGCGACAGCGCGACTTACACCTGCGACGCCCTGATCATCGCGACCGGCGCCAGCGCTCGTTACCTGGGCCTGCCGTCGGAAGAAGCGTTCATGGGCAAAGGCGTTTCGGCCTGCGCGACCTGCGACGGTTTCTTCTACCGCAACAAGCCAGTGGCTGTGGTCGGTGGCGGCAACACCGCTGTTGAAGAGGCGCTGTACCTGGCCAACATCGCCAGCAAAGTGACTTTGATCCACCGTCGCGAAACCTTCCGCGCCGAGAAGATCCTGATCGACAAGCTGAATGCCCGGGTTGCCGAAGGCAAAATCGTCTTGAAGCTGAACTCGACTCTGGACGAAGTCCTGGGCGACAACATGGGCGTGACCGGTGCCCGCCTGAAGAACAACGACGGCAGCTTCGACGAGCTGACAGTTGACGGCGTGTTCATCGCCATCGGCCACACCCCGAACACTTCGCTGTTCGAAGGCCAGCTGACGTTGAAAGACGGCTACCTGGTTGTGCAGGGCGGCCGTGACGGCAACGCCACTGCCACCAGCCTCGAAGGTATCTTTGCCGCCGGTGACGTGGCTGACCACGTTTACCGTCAGGCCATCACCTCGGCCGGCGCCGGCTGCATGGCGGCACTGGACGCCGAGCGCTACCTCGACGACCTGCAGAACGCTTGATTCTGATTCTGTAGAAAGCAAAAAAACCGGCCTCGGCCGGTTTTTTTGTGCGCCCAGATTCATATTGTCAGGACAGTTTTGCGAAGCACGCCTCAAGAATATCCAGCCCTTCCTCCAGCACCGAAGCCTCAGTGGTCAACGGCGCCAAAAGCCGAATGATGTGGCGCGACTTGCCGCTGGGCATCAGCAGTAAACCCGCGTCTCGCGCCAGCGCCAGCAGCTGCGTCAATTGCGCCGAGGCCGGTGTGCCGTCGGCATTGGTCAGCTCGATGCCGCGCATCGCACCGACGCCGGTCAAGCGGCCCAGATACGGCGACAGCTTGCGGGTGCGCCAGGATTGGTAACGGCTGACAATCGCTTCTTCCTGTTGCGCGCCCCAGGCGTGCAGGTTCGCATCGGTCATCTCGTCCAGGGTTGCCAGTGCCGCGGCGCAGGCGATGGGATTGCCCGAATAGGTGCCGCCCAGTCCGCCCTTGGGCAAGGTGTCGAGCAGCGACTTGCGCCCGACCACCGCACCCAGCGGCACGCCGCCGGCGATGCTTTTACCCAGCAGAATCAGGTCCGGCTCAATGCCCAGTCGCGAAAACGCAAAACGCTGGCCGGTGCGACCGAAGCCGGACTGGATTTCATCAGCGATCAACAGGATGTTCTTTTCATCACAGAAGCGGCGCAGCGCCTGGGCGAACTCTACGTCCAGCGTCAGGAAGCCCGATTCGCCCTGCACCGGTTCGACGATGAAACAGGCGACGTCATCGACGTCGATCTCGACGCTGAACAGCCGGTCCATGGCCTTCAATGCCTCGGCGCAGGTCACGCCGTTGTCCTTGCTCGGGAAGGGCAGGTGAAAAACCGGACCGGGCAGCACGCCGACTTTCTGTTTGTAGGGCGCGACTTTGCCGTTGAGGTTGAGCGTGGCGAGGGTGCGGCCATGGAAGGCGCCGTCGAAGGCGATGACGGCCGTGCGACCGGTGGCGCCACGGACGATCTTCAGGGCGTTTTCCGCCGCTTCCGCGCCGCTGTTGGTGAGCATGCCGCTGACCGGGTAGTCCACCGGAATAAACGCGGTGAGACGATCCATCAGTTCGATGTAGGGCGCATGCGGGGCGGCGTTGAACGCGTAGTGGGTCAGCCGAGTGGCTTGTTCGCGAATGGCCTCGACGATGCGCGGATGGCAATGGCCGAGGTTCAGTACACCGATGCCACCGACGAAGTCGATGTAGCGTTTGCCATCGGTGTCCCACACCTCGGCATTTTTGCCGTGGCTGAGTGTGACCGGATGAACGATGTTGATCGACTGGCTGATGGTTTCGCTGCTCATGGGTGACCGACTCTGAAGAAGGGATGCTTCTTTTTATCTAAGCCGTGAGCAGCGGTGCCCGGCAAACGAAATAAAGTTGCCGGGTCAATCTTAAAAGTCGGGATGTGTTTGGAAGGTGTTGAATCAGCGGCGAGTCAGCGGTTGCTGCGAGAACTTCACACCGGCCAATCCATGAGCAATCAGCGCGCGGATATTGCCGTGATCGCTGCCTCCAGGCGTGGCCACCACCGAACGGTAATGCTCGCCGAACGCCAACAGCGCTTCTTCATCACTCAAGCCTTCCAGCAGCGCCAGACCCAATGTCTTGCACGAACCTTCGTTCTGCCCGGCTGCGTTTTCCACGCCGCCGTTGTTGAAAGCCTGAGGCTGATAGTCGTAGCCGGCGGCGATGAAGGCCAGGGTGTCGGCAAAAACGTGTTCGCCGCTCTTGAGGCTGGCGCGCAGGGTGTTCAAATCACTCATTGGGTTTTCCTTTGGCGAACGCCGCTTGTTGTTCGGCGTTGGCTTCTTGCTGGTATTGGGCTTTCCACTCGGCGTACGGCATGCCGTAAACCACTTCGCGGGCATCATCGAGGCTGACCTCGATCTGGCGTTCGTCGGCAGCGGCCTTGTACCACTTGGACAAGCAGTTACGGCAGAAACCGGAGAGGTTCATCAGGTCGATGTTCTGCACATCCTTGCGGCTGTCCAGGTGGGCGACCAGCCGGCGAAAGGCGGCGGCTTCGAGTTCCAGGCGTTGTTGATCGTTCATGGCGGGCTCTGTGCAATCAAATCGTGCGCGGATGATAAAAGTCTGACGAGCAATGCGCCAGACGCGGTCAGCGGCTTGCTGCAAGCGTAATAGACACCGACTCGGCGAATCGCAGGGCGTGGGGCTTGTCGACTTCGACTTCGGCGTACAACACCGACTCGTTGGCCATGACCAGATCGAGAATTTCCTGAGTCAGGCGCTCGAGCAGGGCGAAGCGATTACCCTCCACGTGGGCGATGATCGCCTTGGTGATGGTGCGGTAGTTCAGCGCGTGATCGATGTCGTTGTCACGCACCGCTTCCTGAGCGGCATACAGGATGGTCAGGTTGATCTGCACATCCTGCTTGTTGAGGATTTCATCCTCGTTGATCCCGATGAAGGTCCGCAGGCACAGATTCTTGACCCGGATGCGTGCCGTTCCTGGTTGAAGTTGTGGCATTGCTACTTGCTCCGTCCAATCAATTGCAGGAACTCCTGGCGGGTGTTGCTCGAATCGCGGAAGGCGCCGAGCATCACCGAGGTGTTCATGGTCGAATTCTGTTTCTCGACGCCGCGCATCATCATGCACATGTGCTTGGCTTCGATGACCACCGCGACGCCTGCCGCACCGGTCACTTGCTGTACCGCTTCGGCGATTTGCCGGGTGAGGTTTTCCTGGATTTGCAGGCGACGGGCGAACATGTCCACCAGTCGCGCAATCTTCGACAGGCCCAGCACCTTGCCCGTTGGAATATAAGCCACATGCGCCTTGCCGATGAAGGGCAGCATGTGATGTTCGCAGAGCGAGTACAGCTCGATGTTGTCGACGATGATCATTTCATCGTTGTCGGAAGCGAACAGTGCGCCGTTGACGATCTCTTCGACACTTTGCTCATAACCATGGCAGAGGTACTGCATGGCTTTTGCCGCGCGAGCCGGGGTGTCTTGCAGACCCTCGCGGTCGGGGTTTTCACCGAGGCCGATGAGGATCTCGCGATAGCTCTGGGACAGGGCGTTCTGGGGCAGGGATAACGTCATGGAACATCCTCGCGGGGGCCGCTTATTTGATGTGCCGTCCGCCGTTGACGGTCAGGGTCGTGCCGGTGACATAAGGGTTGTCGAGCAAATAACGCAGGCTCTGGTAGATCACTTCGCAGCCAGGTTCGATACCCAGCGCGGACTTGGCCAGTGCCTTGGCGCGGTACGCCGCGTCGTCGTCGGGGTTGAACATTAGCAGGGCTGGCGCGATACCGTTGACCTTGATTGTCGGCGCGTATTTCGCGGCGAAGGACAAGGTGAGGCTGTCGAGCCCGGCTTTGCTGGCGCAGTAGCCAATGTGCTTGCTGCTGCCCCTGCGGGTCACGTCGTCGCTGATGTGCACGATGTCGGCGGGGCTTGAGCGTTGCAGCAAGTCGGCACAATGCAGATTGATCAGGTAGGGCGCCAGCATGTGGACGTTGAACATGCGGGTGAAGGCAGTGGCGTCGGTGTCCGGGGTTTCGGCCAGCCATTCGGAGGCGTTATGGACAATCGCCCGCAGGCTGTCGGTGTGGTTTTTCAGTTCGCTGATGAACGCGAAGATTCCGGCTTCAGTGGAGAAGTCGGCAAATACCGCGGTCGCCCCCAGGTCGCGCAGGGTTTGCACGCCGGGGCGTTCACTGCGGTAGCTGAAGATCACCGGCTGGCCATCCTCGAGCAAACGCTGCGCGCAGTGCAGGCCAACACGTTGGCCGGCACCGGTGATGAGGATCGGGGCTACGAAAGAGGTCATGAACGGCTCGCGTCGCGGTAAGAGCAAAACTATACCAGCGACAGGAGTTGTTCACCTATGGGCCTTTGTAGGAGCGAGGCTTGCCCGCGAAGAACGATGACGCGGTTTGACAGACGGACCGCGTTGCCCCATTCGCGGGCAAGCCTCGCTCCTACAGAGATCGGTGATTTTGGGGGGAGGGTGTAGCGGGCAATGGCCGTGGTGTCGCGCTGTTCAGCCAGCTGGCCAGCAGGCGGGTCGACAGTGGAATGAAGAAGTAGACCATCAGCGGGGTCAGGCACAAGGTACTGATGAACACCCGGCTCAGCAGGCCCATGTCGCTCAGCAACGGCTCGAGGACAACGTTGAACAGCAGGGAAACCGGAAAGAATGCCAACCAGATCGCCACGGCCTGTTTCCAGCGTGGTGGGCGCTGGCCGGTCGCGCCGAACCAGCCTTCGATGCCGCTGACACGATGTTCTGTTGGATGGGCAAACAAGTCACTGCCGCGTGCCAGCCAGGCGGTGCGCGAGGCGGAATGCTCCCAGGCGTGCAAAGTCTGCTCGTCGGCGAAGCGGAAAATAATCTGGAATTCGTCATCGTCGGGCGGCGGAGCGAGCACGCCAGAGCCGAGATAACCGGGAAAATCGGTGGCCAGTTGTTCGCCTTCGCGTAACCAGGCGATCAGGTCTTGATAACGCCCATCGGCGACGCGGCGCGCAACCATCAGCGTGACGGGTGAGGTAGACATTGTGTATCTCCGTATGACAATTGCGTCGCTCCGGATGGGAGTTTCGCCAGGCGCAGCGCCGGGGTGGTGGGCTGCGTCTTGGAACAAGCAAGGATTATTCCTGATTCTGCCTGGAACGTCAGTGATATTTGTCGCCATCAGCATCTTGAATGGTATGGGGGGAGGGGAGGTAGAATGGGATCCAATTTATACATGGACGTAGAATTATAAAATGCCTGTCCTGACTGACGTTGTTCCTGGATTGCAGCCCTGTCTTCCACTCGAGCAGGAAGAACTGTTTCCGATACGCGAAGTGGCGCGCCTGACAGGGGTCAACCCGGTCACGCTACGTGCATGGGAACGCCGCTATGGGCTGATACAGCCCGCGCGCACCGAAAGTGGGCATCGACTGTATTCCATGACCGATATCGATCAGGTCCACAGCATCCTTGGCTGGATCGAACGCGGCGTTGCTGTCAGTAAAGTTGGCAAGATCCTGGCCAGGATTGCACCGCTTCAGGCGCTGTCGCACATCATCCCGAATGAACTCGTGCAAGCTGACTACACGCAATGGCAGCAACAAGTTCAGGCAGTTGTGAATGCCTTTGACGAGGTTCAACTGGAGCAGGTCTATGGACAGATCTTTTCCAGTTATCCCCTGACTGTCGTGTTTCAGGACATTCTGCTTCCACTCTGGAAGCAATTGCTGCAGCGCCAAGAAACGTTCGGTCAGGCCAGCGAGTGGTTTTTCCTGGATGGTTTTTTGCGTTCTCGAGTGTTGCAACGCCTGCTGCTGGTGCGTGTCCTGCAGCCTCGACGGGTAATTGTCTGCGCCCTCAACGATCAGTGTCGTGAACTCGAAGTGCTGGTAACGGCACTGTTTCTGAGCAGTGTCGATTCGGCTATTCAAGTGTTGGCTATCGGTCAGCCATTCGATGAATTGGCCTTGGTCTGCGAAAGAGTCAAACCGAAGGCGCTGGTGCTGGTTTCCAATCACGCGCCTGCGCCCGAGTTGCCACGGCGATTGAAGCGCCTGGCCTTGAGCCTGGATTGTCAGTTGATGCTGACGGGGGATGCGTCCGATCTGGTGCAGGAGAGCCTGGCTGGATCGTCGATTGGATGTCTGGGTAACGAAGGAATGGTCATCCGTCAGCGTTTGAAACAGTTCCTGGCAGGCAACCTGGACACTTGAATCAGAGATGCATGGCCGGATGCGTCAGCCGATGTTGCTGGAGGATGTATTGGCGCAGACGCTCGGTTTCGTCCCTGTCACCCTGATTCAACTGATAGGCAAAGAAGCCGCTCTCGGTTTCTTTCTCGAAGGTGCCGCGCAACGCGATGCGCTCGTAGCCAGACGGGCTGAACCACAAGGCGAAATGTTTGGGCGGTTTGGTCCTGTTGCGAACTTCCAGCAAGACCCCTTTGAACGACACTTCGTGCACCCACAGGGTACCGGGCTGGCCATTGGCATTTTCCAGCGCTACCGGTTCTTCGAGTACCAGGCGCCATGGCCGGACCATCGGTCCGTCTTCATAGATGCTGGGGACGCCGAGGCGTAAATGCATTGCGTGAAATTCGTCTTCCACCAAATGCAGCGGGAAGGTCATTTGCTGATTTTCGAAGTTGGCCTGAATGGTGACTTGCTCATGAGCGGCAAGGCGCGTGAGCAGGTCACGAATCTGTGAACCGCCGTTGACGAGCAGGCTCGACGTCGCATCCCGCACATTGAGTTGCGGGTTGTGTTGCATTTTCTGGATAAAATCCAGCTCATCCTGGGTCAGGAGTGCGTCGCGTTGCATGATCTGCTCGACAGAAAAATTTACAAAGTCACCGGTGATTGTAGTTAATGACATTCAATTCTTGGTTTGGTTTTCGCCGTTCGTCGCTTTTAGTGCGGCAAGCTCGGTCTGGACCTTAGCCAATTGCGCCTCCAACTGCGCGACTCGCTGCTGCGCCTTGACCTGAAGGGTGACGTCTTTCTGCACACCGATGAAATAAGTCTGTCCGTCATCCGGGTTATTCACAGTCGATAGGGACAGCTCGTTCCAGAACGGCGTGCCGTCCTTGCGATAATTCCTGAGGATTTCCCGGCAGGAACCGCCACTGCTCAACGCCTCGCGAATCAACGGGAGAGCTTCCTGGTCGCGGTCCCCTGACTGAAGAAAACGGCAATCCTGGTAGAGGATTTCTTCGCTGGTGTAACCCGTCAGGCGTTCGAATGCCGGATTGACGTAAATCAGGATGTTGTCCTGCTCGCCTTCCTTTTCGGCAATCACGATGCCGTCGTTGGAAGCGTTGATCACCATTTGCAGCAGTTGGGCGTTAATCATCGGAGAGTCCTTTCCAATTTGATTGTGAGATGCATTCTAAAAGAACACTGACAACTTTCTACTGGTCAGCAGCGTTAATTGAGAGTCAATCGCAGCTTTTTTGTCACGGCTGTTAATATCCCCCGTCTTTTTACTCAGCTTCAGGATCAGATTGATGAAAGTCGCCATCCTTTCCGGCTCGGTGTACGGCACGGCTGAAGAAGTCGCCCGCCACGCCGCAAATATTTTAAAAGCTGCGGGTTTCGAAACCTGGCACAACCCGCGTGCGACCCTCGCCGATGTTCAGGCTTTTGGTCCCGAAGCCTTCCTGGCGGTGACCTCGACCACCGGCATGGGCGAGTTGCCTGACAACCTGCAACCGTTGTATTTCGCCATTCGCGACCAGTTACCAGCTGCCTGGCGTGGCTTGCCGGGCGCCGTGATTGGCCTGGGTGATGCGAGTTACGGCGACACGTTTTGCGGCGGTGGCGAGCAAATGCGTGAATTGTTCGGCGAACTGGGCCTGCGCGAAGTCCTGCCCATGCTGCGTCTGGACGCCAGTGAAAGCGTGACGCCGGAAACCGATGCCGAGCCTTGGCTGGCGGAGTTGGTCAGCACTCTGCGGGGCTGACCGGCCGCTCGCGCAGCAGGGCGAGCCAGGCTTGCGCGGCTTTTGACAGGTACGCGCCCTGACGCCAGATGAAGGCGATATCCCAGCGTAGATAGCTCGGCGCGTTCAAGGTCAGGCGCACCACGCCTGGCCGCACCAGCCCGCGAGCCACCACGCGCGGCAACAGCACCACACCTTGACCGGCGGCCACCAGCGCTGCAAGAAAGTCAGCCTGGCCGCTCCGACCGCCTTCCTTCGGCGTAAACCCCAGCTGCTGGCAGGCTTGCAGCAAGCGGTCGTTGAGTACGAAGCTGCGCTGATACAGCAGGAATGGCGTGTCGGCCAACTCCTCCAGACCAATCACAGTCTTCGACGCCAGCGGATGATCGGCCGGCAGCAGGGCGTCCAGCGGTTCATCGCAGAATGGCTGGAAGGCGAACTGCGGGTCCTTCGTCAACAGGCTGCCACCCAGTTCCAGCTCCCCACTCAAAACGGCCTGTTCGATGTTCAGGCTACCGCCCTCAAGCAATTGAATGCTGATGTTGGGATAGCGTCGCCGGTACTCGGCGAACAGTCCGGCGAACAGCGCGTCGCTGCCCAGTAGCGGCAAACCCAGACGCAATTCCCCGCGGGCCAGTTGGCTCAAGTCATCCAGCTCACTGAGCAGTTCGTTGCGCAGCCGCAACATGCCTTCGGCCCGTTGCAGGACCACGCTGCCGGCGGCGGTCAGGCGCAGCTGCGAACCCTGCCGTTCGAGCAGCGCAGTGCCGAGGCTCTGTTCCAGCTGAGCGACCTGCTTGCTCACCGCCGATTGACTGATGTGCAAGGTCTTGGCGGCCTGAGTAAAACCACCCTGATGCATGACCTCGACGAAGCTGCGTAGCTGTTTGAATTCCATCTGCCTGATTCCATTTTGGAATGGCTTCGAGTCTAACAATTCGCTTCGGCTATGGCAGCCCGCTCCTTAAAATGAGCACCTGCGAGGACCGAAGACATGAACGCATCAACCTTAAAAAGCCTGGCTCGACTGGCGACCGAATTGGCCGTGCTGCTGGCCATCTATCTGCTCGGCTGCCAGATGGCCGTGTGGTTTTCCTGGCCGATTCCCGGTGGTGTCATCGGCATGGTGCTGTTGCTGCTGGCGTTCGCTTTGGGAGTGGTCAAACCGGCAGCGCTACAAATGGGCGCCGGCCTGTTGATGGCCGAGATGCTGTTGTTCTTCATTCCGGCGCTGATGAGCCTGCTCGATTACGGCGGTCTGCTGCGAAGCGACGGTTGGCGAATTTTGCTGGTGATCGGCGTCAGCACGCTGATGGTGATGCTGGTGACTGCATTTACCGTGGAACTGGTGGTGCGGTTGAGGAGGTCTCGTGAAGCTTGAGCTGATGCCGATGTTCTGGCTGGCCTTCACGCTGCTGGCCTATTTATTCAGCCGCTGGATTTACCGTCGCACTGGGCGCTATGTACTGTCGCCACTGATTCTGGTCCCGGCCCTGTTGTTGGCACTCGCCGTGCCGCTGCACACCGCGTACGCGGAATATTCGAGCAACACCCACTGGCTGATGCTGGTGCTGGGGCCGGTTACCGTCGCTTTTGCAGTGCCGATCTGGCAGCAGCGGCAGATGCTGATGCGGCATTGGTCGGCGTTGTTGCTTGGGATGCTGGCGGGCAGCGCGGCGTCCATTGGCAGTTCGTTCGGGTTGGCCAAAGCGCTGGCGCTGGACAGTTCGGTGACGATGTCGCTGGTGCCACGTTCGATCACCACGCCTTTTGCCATGCCGCTGGCCCAGGACCTGGGCGGCGTACCGGAACTGACGGCGGTGTTTGTGATGTTCACCGGGGTGTTCGGGGCGATGCTCGGCGGCATTCTGCTCAAGTGGTTGCCCCTGCGCAGCGCCTTGGCTCGAGGGGCCTTGTTTGGCGTCGGCGCGCACGGTGCCGGGGTCAGTCGGGCGCATAAAGTGGGGGGTGAAGAGGGCTCGGTGGCGGGGTTAGTCATGGTTCTGACGGGGCTGCTGAATCTGTTCGCCGCACCCTTGTTGGCGGCAGTACTTTGACATGGATCCACGTTCGTTGGCGTACTGACTCGCTAGGCCATCAAGCTGGCTGCCAATGCAACTACACGATCCCCGGAGGCTGACTAGACTGGTTCACGTGAGCAAAATAATAAGAACAGGAGTTCCTTGTCGTGAGCGTAACCCCCGTCCAATCGCCACACAGTGTCAAAGACCAGGTCAGTGTCGCCGAGTGGCAGACCCGCGTCGATCTTGCCGCCTGCTATCGTCTGGTCGCCCTGCATGGCTGGGATGACCTGATTTTTACCCACATCTCGGCCAAGGTCCCCGGTACCGAAGACTTTCTGATCAACCCGTTCGGGCTGATGTTCCACGAGATTACCGCGTCCAGCCTGGTCAAGGTCGATCAGGCCGGCAACAAGCTGATGGACAGCCCTTACGAGATCAATCCGGCGGGTTACACCATCCACAGCGCGGTGCACGAGGTTCGTCACGATGTCGTCTGCGTGCTGCACACCCATACGGCGGCGGGTGTCGCGGTGTCGGCGCAGAAACAAGGCATTTTGCCGATCAGCCAACAATCATTGTTTGTCTTGTCCAGCCTGGCTTATCACGCCTACGAAGGTGTTGCGCTTAACCATGAAGAGAAAGCGCGACTGCAAGCCGACCTCGGCGAAAACAATTTCCTGATGCTGCACAACCACGGTCTGCTGACCTGCGGCGCGACCATCGCCGACACGTTCCTGATGATGTTTACCTTCCAGCGCGCCTGCGATATCCAGGTGCTGGCGCAGAACGGTGGCGCCGAGTTGATCGCCATCGAGCCGCAGATTCTGGCAGGCGCGAAGGCAATGATCGCCGGCGTCACCAAAAGTGCTCAAGGGATGGGCGGCGCACTGGCCTGGCCAGCGCTGCTGCGCAAACTCGATAAACAAGATGCGGGTTATAAACTTTAATGGCACTCGCCGAGATCCCCTTGTGTGTCTGGCGCAAACGCGGCCAGACGTTCGTATTCCGTGGCCAGACCATCCGTTACTGGACTGCGGGGCAGGGTGAGCCACTGTTGCTCATTCATGGCTTCCCGACCGCCAGTTGGGACTGGCATTTCCTGTGGCAGCCGCTGACCCAGCGCTATCGGGTGATTGCCTGCGACATGCTCGGCTTTGGTGACTCAGCCAAACCGGTGGACCACGAATACAGCCTGCTGGAGCAGGCCGATCTGCAACAGGCTTTGCTGGCGCACGTGAAGGTCGAGCAGCCGGTGCACCTGTTGGCCCACGATTATGGTGACAGCGTGGCCCAGGAACTGTTGGCCCGGCATTACGAAGCACGCATCCATATCGCCAGTTGTGTGTTCCTTAATGGCGGCCTCTTTCCCGAAACCCATCGCCCGATCCTGATGCAAAAACTCCTGCTCAGCCCCTTGGGCTGGATGATCGGGCGAGCCTTTTCCCGTGACCGTCTGGTGAAGAGTTTCCGGCAGATCTTCGGTCCGCAAAGTCGCCCCACCGAGAGCGAGATGGATGATTTCTGGAGCTTGATCGAGAGCAATCAAGGGCCACGGATCATTCACAAATTGATCGCCTACATCCCTGAGCGGCGTGCCCAGCGCGAGCGTTGGGTCAGCGCGATGCAGCGTGGTGAAGTACCGTTGCGGGTGATCGATGGTGAGGTCGATCCGATCTCGGGCGCGCACATGGTCGAGCGCTATCGGGAACTGATCCCGAACCCGGACACGGTCTTGTTGCCCGGAATTGGCCACTACCCGCAAACCGAGGCGCCGGGGCAGGTACTCAAGCACTATCTGGAGTTTCGCGATCAGCTGGTTTCACCGCCGCGCAAGGCCGCCTGTTCCTGATTATCCCCCTGCCTTATCGCGCACCATTCAGCCTCACCCCAGTTCATTGTGACCCGCATCGCCGTGCCTGACACTCGGACTCATTGTCCCCTGGCCTGCTGGAGTCCCCCCAATGAATGAGTCTGTGCGTTTCGAAGATAAAGTCGTGATCATCACGGGTGCAGGCGGCGGCCTGGGCCGGGCCCACGCGCTGCTGTTCGCCAAACAGGGCGCCAAAGTGCTGGTCAACGATCTCGGCGGCTCGGCTCAGGGCGAAGGTGCAAACGCTTCGGCAGCCGATCGGGTAGTGGCCGAAATCCGCGAGGCCGGTGGCATCGCCGAGGCCAACCATGACTCCGTCACCGACGGCGACAAAATCGTTCAGAACGCCTTGGACACCTTCGGTCGTGTCGATGTAGTGGTCAACAACGCCGGGATCCTGCGGGACAAAACCTTCCACAAAATGGAAGACGGCGACTGGGACCTGGTTTACCGCGTCCACGTCGAAGGCGCCTACAAAGTCACCCGCGCCGCCTGGCCGCACCTGCGCGAGCAAAACTACGGCCGCGTCATCTTCACCGCTTCGACCTCGGGCATTTACGGCAACTTCGGTCAGTCCAACTACGGCATGGCCAAACTCGGCCTCTACGGCCTGACCCGCACCCTGGCCATCGAAGGCCGCAAGAACAACATCCTGGTCAACGCCATCGCCCCCACCGGCGGCACCCGCATGACCGAAGGCCTGATCCCGCCGCAAGTCTTTGAACAACTCAAACCGGAACTGGTCAGCCCGCTGGTGGTGTACCTCGCCAGTGAGAACTGCCAGGAAACCTCCGGGCTGTTTGAAGTCGGTGGCGGCTGGATGGGCAAGGTGCGCTGGGAACGAAGTCTCGGCGCGGGATTTGATCCTCGGGTTGGTTTCTCCCCCGAAGATGTGGCGGCGCATTGGCAGCAGATCTGCGATTTCGAAGGAGCGGCGCATCCGCAGGACAACCTTGAAGCGCTGAAGGAAATGATGGCGAATTTGCAGAAGTATTCGATTTAATGAAGCCAGCAAGGTCATCGTTCTTGACCTTGCTGGTTCTTAATATTCGGTACCGAAATCTGGTTTGCAGCGGCGATCAAGGAAAATACTTGTGAACCAATGCCGCCAGATTCGCTGCTGTTTGCGCATCCATGATGCCGTCGTAAGTTTCCGGGCGAAAGTGCAACTGAAAAGCCCGAACAAGGTGTGTGAAGCCTTGTTCAGTTGACGCGCCGGAAACGTCATACCCGTAAGTCTTGAACAGTTTGAGCAATTCGCTTCGGGCTGGAATGCCGGTCTCGCAGTATTGCTGCAGATAGGTGTCTCGGGTGGCATCGTCGAACCAGGCACCGACGCCTTTCAAGTAAAGGGCATGCCAGGGGAATTTCGGCCCTGGGTCACTCTTGCGGCCGACCGCAATATCCGAGTGTCCCAGAACAAGGGTCGGGCTGATATCCGGGTAGCGTTCAAGGATGTTCAGCGCCAGCTCTTCAATGGCGGCAATTTGTTCTGGCTGATACGGCGGAAAGTTGAAAACCCCTTGGCTAAACGTTGCAAGGTTGACGATTTCAACGCCGATAGACGTGTCGTTCAGATTGCTTCGATTGCCCCAGTGACTCACTCCCGCGTGCCACGCGCGCTTGGTTTCGTCGACGAGATTGAAAACTTCCTGCCCGGTATAACCTGCTTTCAAGTAGCTCGGATCGGTAATGTCGGGAACCAGATAGTGGGCGCTGACATTCGGGCCGGTGAGTGCATTGACCGAACTGGAGAAGTTACCGGCTGTGTAGTGAAAGATCAGCAGACGTACGCGGGTGTTTAAACTTTTAGTGGCGCGGTACTTGTTGTGGTCAATAGGTTTCATGAAAAGATTGCTCGCAATTAATTAGGTAAGAGTCAGCGTGCAAAAGAACGGCTGACTTGTTTTTAACCTTAATCGCGAGGGCGCTTCGCGTGATTACAGAACTATGTAGTCGCTTTCCGATAGGTGTGTAGGTAAAAAAATTAGATTGGATTAAGTAGTTGGTACCAACTTTTACTTCATTCAACTCTTCACCATCGTCACAAAACCACCGCCCATAAAAAAGGCCGCTGCAAACGCAGCGGCCAAAGTAAGACGATTGATCAAGGAGCAATAAATCAACGTCAGTGAACACGGGGCGATGAGTCGAAAATCTTCAATTCATCCGAAATCTGTCGCTAATGGCGTGGACTAGACACCGCCATTGCTTCCTGCTTTCCGGCCGTTTGCCGTGAAAGCCCGGCAAGAATAAGGCCCTGAGCCAAAAGGAAAAATAGCGATTCATGACATGAACTGTTGCAGCATGAGTAACAGTCGCCCCAAGCCCCGCCCACACGCCATGCGCTGCGTTGATAACCCCCCATCCAGCCCATCCATGACCTGCGCAAAACGCCGTCCCATGCGGGTATTCATCCTTTGGAGGTACATCGCGAATACCTCCTTGGTGCGCTTATCGCTCCCAACGTGCGGCAGTAGGGTGGGGCCTTCTGTCACTCACCGGGGAAGACGCATGACAAAAACAACAATGCGCGCCATCTTCACGCCGCAAGCGCTCGCCGCTGCGGTTGCCTTGGGTTGCTGCGCCCAGGCGCAGGCTGTTTCATTCAACATCGGGGAAATCGAGGGGACTTTTGACTCTTCGCTGTCCGTCGGCGCGAGCTGGGGCATGCGCGATGCCGACAAATCTCTGGTGGGCATCGTCAATGGTGGGACCGGCCAGTCTTCGACCGGGGATGACGGGCGGCTGAACTTCAAGAAGGGCGAAACCTTCTCCAAGATCTTCAAGGGTATTCATGACCTTGAATTGAAGTACGGTGACACCGGTGTGTTCGTGCGTGGCAAGTACTGGTACGACTTCGAACTCAAGGACGAGGACCGTGAGTTCAAACCGATCAGTGACAGTGGTCGTAAAGAAGGTGCCAAGTCCTCCGGGGCGCAGTTGCTCGACGCCTTCGTCTATCACAACTATTCCATCGCCGAGTTGCCGGGCACTGTGCGCGCCGGCAAGCAGGTGGTGAGTTGGGGTGAAAGTACCTTCATCGGCAACTCGATCAACAGCATCAACCCGATCGACGTTTCAGCGTTCCGCCGTCCTGGCGCCGAAATCAAGGAAGGTCTGATTCCGGTGAACATGCTGTTCGCCTCCCAAAGCCTGACCGACCAACTCTCGGTGGAAGGTTTCTATCAACTGGAGTGGGACCAGACCGTCGTCGACAACTGCGGCACCTTCTTCGGCAACGACGTGGTGGCTGACGGCTGCAACAAGAATTACACGGTTGCCAGCCCGGCGATTGCACCGTTGCAACCGATCGCTGCAGCGTTTGGCCAAGGCTTCGAAGTCAGTAAGGAAGGTGTGATCGTCCAGCGCAGTGGTGACCGCGATGCCCGCGACTCCGGGCAGTGGGGGACAGCGCTGCGCTGGCTCGGCGATGACACCGAGTACGGTCTGTACTTCATGAACTATCACAGCCGTAGCCCGACGGTCGGCACCACCACTGCCGGCCTGACAACGCTGGCACGGATCCCGGCCATCGTCGGTGCCGCCAACAGAATCGCGCCCGGTACCGGGTCGGCACTGGCTCAGAGTGTGATGCTCGGACGCGGTCAGTATTACCTTGAATACCCGGAAGACATTCGTCTTTACGGCGCGAGCTTTTCCACCACCTTGCCTACCGGCACGGCGTGGACCGGCGAGATCAGCTATCGCCCCAACGCTCCGGTGCAAGTCAACACCAACGACCTGACCCTGGCCTTGCTCAACCCGATCGCAGGCGGCGCCGCATCGCCTATCGCGACCACGCCAGGTGCCGACAACAAAGGCTACCGCCGCAAGGAAGTGACGCAGGTCCAGAGCACCCTGACCCACTTCTTCGACCAAGTGCTGGGCGCCCAACGGCTGACCCTGGTTGGCGAAGCGGCGGTGGTGCACGTCGGTGGCCTGGAGTCGCGATCCGAATTGCGCTACGGCCGTGACTCTGTCTATGGCCAGTACGGTTTTCGCGGCGATACCGACGGCTTCGTCACCTCGACCTCCTGGGGCTACCGCGCCCGGGCGATTCTCGATTACGCCAACGTGATCGGCGGGATCAACCTCAAGCCCAACCTGTCCTGGTCCCACGACGTTGCCGGCTACGGCCCCAACGGGCTGTTCAACGAAGGCGCCAAGGCGGTCAGCGTCGGCGTCGATGCCGACTACCGCAACACCTATACCGCGAGCCTCAGTTACACCGATTTCTTCGGCGGTGACTACAACACCCTGGAAGACCGCGACTTCCTGGCGCTGAGCTTTGGCGTGAACTTCTGATCTGGCTGAGAAGGATGATTTTAATGCGCAAGATGATTCTGCAATGCGGCGCCCTGGCCTTGAGTCTGCTGGCTGCCAACGTGATGGCGGCGGTCTCGCCTGAAGAAGCCAACAAGCTTGGCACCAGCCTCACGCCGCTGGGCGCCGAGAAGGCCGGCAACGCCGATGGCTCGATCCCGGCCTGGACTGGCGGCATCCCGAAAAACGCTGGCGCAGTGGACAGTAAAGGTTTCCTGGCTGACCCGTTCGCCAGCGAGAAGCCACTGTTTACCATCACGGCCGCGACGGTCGACAAGTACAAAGACAAGTTGTCGGAAGGTCAGGTGGCGATGTTCAAACGCTACCCGGAAACCTACAAGATCCCGGTCTACCCGACCCATCGCACCGTGGCCCTGCCGCCGGAAATCTACGAGTCGGCCAAGCGCAGCGCGCTGAATGTGAACAGCATCAACGACGGTAACGGTCTGGCCAACTTCACCGGCAACCGCTACTACGCCTTCCCGATTCCGAAGGCCGGCGTCGAGGTGCTGTGGAACCACATCACCCGCTATCACGGCGGCAACCTGCGACGCATCATCACTCAGGTGACCCCGCAAACGAACGGCAGCTACACGCCGATCCGCTTCGAGGAAGAGATCGCCGTACCACAATTGATGAAGGAACTGGACCCGGAAAAAGCCGCCAACGTGCTGACTTTCTTCAAGCAATCGGTAACGGCACCTGCGCGTCTGGCGGGTAACGTGCTGCTGGTGCACGAAACCCTCGATCAGGTGAAAGAGCCGCGTCTGGCTTGGATCTACAACGCCGGCCAACGCCGTGTGCGTCGCGCACCGCAAGTGGCTTATGACGGGCCGGGTACTGCCGCTGACGGTCTGCGCACGTCCGACAACTTCGACATGTTCTCCGGCGCACCGGATCGCTACGACTGGAAACTGGTCGGCAAGAAGGAAATGTACATCCCTTACAACAGCTACAAACTCGACTCGCCGAGCCTCAAGTACGATGACATTGTGAAAGCCGGGCACATCAATCAGGACCTGACCCGTTATGAGTTGCACCGGGTCTGGGAAGTGATCGGTACGGTCAAACCGAGCGAGCGGCACATCTACGCCAAACGCCACATGTACCTCGACGAAGACAGCTGGCAAGTGGCGCTGGCAGACCATTACGACGGTCGCGGTCAGCTGTGGCGAGTGGCCGAGGGTCACGCTCAGTACTACTACGATCACCAGACTCCGGCCTACACCCTCGAAGCGCTCTACGACATCATTGCCGGCCGATACATTGCCCTGGGAATGAAGAACGAAGAGAAGCACAGTTTCGAATTTGGCTTCGAAGCCAAGGCCGCCGACTACACCCCATCGGCCCTGCGCGCCGAGGGCGTTCGGTAAGGGTTTTGATACATTGGCAGTACAAAAGGCGACCGGGTGGTCGCCTTTTTTATGGCTGCCAATCAGCGTGCTGAATACTTCTCAACAAGCGGGTTAGAGAGGGCTAGGGTTGCCGGACAATTATAAAAAGGCACGCCGCAATGACCGCCATGATCCCGTGTCTGGACCGTTCTGGATTCCTGCCCCGTCTGTCCTCTCATCACCAGTCACGGGCTCGCTTGACCGAGCCGTTACTGGGCTCCACGGCCCGGGTGAAATTACTCTGCGCGCCGGCCGGCAGTGGCAAGACAGCGCTGCTCGCCGAATGCCTGTTGCAGGCCCCGCCGCAGTGCCGCGCGCTCTGGTTGCCATTGTCTGGCACGGTGTTGAGCGCGATGGATTTTCGTCATCGTCTGGCAGAGACGCTGGGGCTGGCTACGTCAGGTGAATCCGAGTTGCTGGGGTATCTGTCACTATTGCAGACGCCAACCTGGCTGTTTCTCGATGACTATTGCCGCGTCCCGAACCCCGAATTAGACCTGCTGCTGGATCGCATGCTGGCGGTCAGCAGCCCGATGCTGACCTGGTGGCTGGGCACCCGCCGTCGGCCGCAATGCAACTGGCCACGCTTGCTGCTTGATGATGAATTGTATGAGTGCGAGCACTCCACGCTGGCTTTCAATCAAAGTGAGATCGCCCGGCTGTTGCGACATTTGGCACCGGCCGAGGCCAATACTGTCGCCGGCAAGATCATCCAGCGCAGTGGTGGCTGGTGCGCTGGCGTACGGATTGCGCTGCTGCAAAAATGCGACTGGTCACACAACAACACGCTACAAGGCCGAACGAACACCTTGCTCGATTACCTGGAGCACGAGCTGTTCACCACGCTGACCCCGGAGCTGACGGAAGCCTGGCGCGTACTCGCCCATTTACCGCGATTCAATGCAAGGCTGTGCGATCACCTGTTTGGCGCGGGTGAGGGTGCGCAATGTTTGAGGACGCTGCAGGAGTTGGGCTGTTTTATCGAACCGTGGAAGGAATCCGCAGACTGGCTGCAGATTTTCCCACCGCTCACTCAGTTGATGCGCGATGAGCAATGGCCGGCGGGACGTTCCTGGCATCGTCGTGCCTGCCAGTGGTTTGCCGCCGAACTCGATTGGAAAGCCGCCTTCGAACAAGCGCTGCTGGCTGAAGAGTTCGAGGTCGCGGTCAGCCTGTTGCAGCATTTCAGTTTCGAGCACCTGTTCGAGGAACAGACGGTCGTGCTGTTGTTGCGTTTGCATGAGCAACAGGGCGAGGAGCTGATGCTCGGGTCGTCGCAACTGGTCGGGTTGATCACCGCAGCCTTGCTGTTTGCCGGACGATTCGAGCAGGCGGCCGATTGCATCGAACATCTGTCTCGATTCACCCCTCAGCCGTCGGCGTTCCTTCAGCGGCAATTGATTGCACGCTGGCAGGCCCAGCAAGGCTGGCTACTGCATTTGCAGGGGCGCATGGAGGGTTCACGCGCGCACTTTCTCGAGGCGCTGACCGTGCTCGGTCCTGACCTCTGGCCTGTGCGCTTGATGTGCCTGTCGGGTTTGACGCAACAGGCCTTGCTGCGGGGTGAGCTCGATGTGGCGCAGGCGATCAACCGCGATGCGTTGTGCCTGGCGCGAGCACAAGGCTCGCTGGTGTTCGAAGGGCTGCTGGAACTCGATCACGCGCAATTACTGGAGCAACGCGGGGCACCTCAACGTGCCGATAGTTTGCTCGCCAATATCCATGGCATGCTCACTCAACAGCAGCAGATCGCCGAGCCCCTGCTCGGGCGAATTGCCTTGCACCGTGGGCGTTTGAGTTTGTGTCAGGGCCGGGATGCGCAGGCCGCCGAGTATTTCGAAGCCGGGCTGCAGATCTGTCTGCGCAGCCACGACAAACGGGTGCTTTATGGTTTCCTCGGCTTGGCTCAGGTGGCGGCCAATCAGCGCGACTATGCTCAAGCGTTTGTCCATCTGCGCGACGCCGAACGCTTGATGCAGCAGCGACAGATTCCCGACACCGTTTACCGCGGTGTCCTGTTGCAAATCAGCAGTCAAATCTGGCTACAGCAGGGCCGCCCCGAACTGGTCCATGAAGCGCTCAGCCGGGTATTGCGCCACTACCGTGGGCCGCTGGCGCGGCAGGCACCGCCGGCGACATTGATGTTGATCGCGCGAATTGAATACTTGCTGGTGTTGGCGCAGGTTTATCTGCACCGGGCCAAAGACCCGATGAGCCAACTCACACTCGTGCTCGAACAGTCGCAACGGTCGGCCATGCAGGCACTGGAGGTCGAAATGCTGTTCGCTGGGGCTGAAGTTGCATGGCTGAACGGCGATTCGGTTGGCGCCAAGGCGTCTTTACTCGGGGGCTTGAAGCTGGTCGATCGCTGTGGCGTTCGGCAGGCTCTTCGTGAACTGCAACTGCGTCAGCCGGATTTGATGCCGGCTCTGGGCGTTGCCGAACCTTGTCATGAAAGCATTGAGCATGCGGGTGATAACAACCCGCTCAGTCAGCGCGAAGTTGAAGTGCTCAAGTTGATTGCGCTGGGTAATTCCAATCAACAAATAGCCGAACAGCTGTTCATTTCGCTACACACCGTCAAAACGCATGCCCGGCGCATTCACGGGAAGTTAGGCGTTGAACGCAGGACCCAGGCTGTCGCGAAGGCCAAGGGGATGGGGCTGCTGGGATAAATCAGCGCATTTATGTTTTGTCGCTCGGGATCGTCGATTGATACCCCATCCGCCAACTAACGGCCCGCGTCGCCGCCAGCAATCGCTGCGCCGCCGGGCCGTTTTCATCGGCGTGAAACAATGAAGTCGGGCCGACAATGGTCATCACCGCCGCAACATTCCCGACAGCATTGAACACCGGCGCCGACAACGCATCGACCCCCGGCATCAGCAAACCATGCACATGATGCAGACCGCGTTCGCGGATCTGTTCGCACAACGCCTTATAGGCCTGATCATCCGCCAGCGCATGGGTTGAACCGCTCTGCAATTCTTGCTCACGCAAGTCCACGGTTTCACGCTTCGGCAGATAGGCGCCGAACACCAGCCCTGTTGAAGAACTGAGCAACGGCAACACCGAACCCAACTGAGTCACCACCGTCACCGCGCGCACCGCCGGCTCGATGTGAACCACCGTCGCGCCCTGGTTGCCCCACACCGCTATAAAGCAGGTTTCATTCAGATCGTCACGCAATTCGGCCAGGGGCAGGGCGCCGACTTTCAGCACGTCCATATTGTTGAGTGCGGCGAGTCCGACGCGCAAGGCTTCGCGCCCCAGACCGTAATGGTTGGTGGCCGCATTCTGTTCAGCAAAACCGCTGGCAATCAGCGCCTGCAAATAGCGGTGAACCTTGCTCGCCGGCATCTGCACGTGTTCGGCCAGGCGCGACAATGAAGTCGATGGCGATAACTCGGCCAGGGCCTTGAGGATGTCGGTGCCGACCTCGGCCGAGCGGACTTTCTGTTTATCGTTGCTGCGCGGCGTTTCCATGGAGGCGGTCTGATCCCGGGACGAATGGGCGTCTTTATAGCTTGACGGTCAATACCAATCAAATTACGTTAAGCGTAATCGAATTACGATAAAAATAACCCAGGCGTGCCGAGACCTCTTCAACGGAGCAACGGGCCATGCCTACTCCCTGTTCAGGAGGCTCCATGAACCTCGATTCAACGGCGCCCGAGCTGGCTTATCAGTCCGGCTTCGGCAACGAATTCAGCAGCGAAGCGTTGCCCGGCGCACTGCCCGTCGGCCAGAACTCCCCGCAAAAAGCGCCTTACGGTCTCTACACCGAATTGTTCTCCGGCACGGCGTTCACCATGGCTCGCAGTGAAGCGCGGCGCACCTGGATGTACCGCATTCAGCCGTCGGCCAATCACCCGGCGTTCGTCAAACTGGATCGGCAACTGACCGGCGGCCCATTGGGTGAAGTGACCCCCAATCGGCTGCGCTGGAATCCGCTGGACATCCCGAGCGAGCCAACCGATTTCATCGACGGGCTGGTGAGCATGGCCGCCAACTCGGGCGCGGAAAAACCGGCCGGGATCAGCATCTACAGCTACCGGGCCAACCGCTCCATGGAGCGCGTGTTTTTCAACGCTGACGGCGAACTGTTGCTGGTGCCCGAGTTGGGACGCTTGCGCATTGCGACCGAATTGGGCGTGCTTGAACTGGAACCGCTGGAAATCGCCGTAC
The DNA here is from genome assembly GCF_900187425.1 of Pseudomonas sp. Irchel s3h14. Classification (GTDB taxonomy): domain Bacteria; phylum Pseudomonadota; class Gammaproteobacteria; order Pseudomonadales; family Pseudomonadaceae; genus Aquipseudomonas. The sequence continues at coordinate 29,229 of NZ_FYDJ01000008.1, read as the reverse complement.
TGCCACGCGGTCTGAAATTCCGCGTCGAACTGCTCGACCCGCAAGCTCGCGGTTACATTGCCGAGAACCATGGCGCGCCGCTGCGTCTGCCGGACCTCGGACCGATCGGCAGCAACGGCCTGGCCAACGCACGGGACTTCCTGACCCCGGTTGCGCATTACGAAAACCTCAAGCAACCGACCACCCTGATACAGAAATTCCTCGGCCAGTTGTGGGGCTGCGAGCTCGATCATTCGCCGCTGAACGTGGTCGCCTGGCACGGCAATAACGTGCCGTACAAATATGACCTGCGCCGCTTCAACACCATCGGCACGGTCAGTTTCGATCACCCGGATCCGTCGATCTTCACCGTCCTGACGTCGCCGACCAGCGTCCACGGTCTGGCCAATCTGGACTTCGTGATCTTCCCGCCACGCTGGATGGTCGCCGAGAAAACCTTCCGTCCACCGTGGTTCCATCGCAATCTGATGAACGAATTCATGGGCCTGATCAAGGGCGAGTACGACGCCAAGGCCGAAGGCTTCGTGCCCGGCGGTGCGTCCTTGCACAGTTGCATGAGCGCCCACGGGCCGGATGGCGAAACCTGCACCAAGGCGATCAACGCCGAACTTGCGCCAGCGAAAATCGACAACACCATGGCCTTCATGTTCGAGACCAGCCAGGTGCTGCGCCCGAGCCGTTTCGCCCTGGATTGCCCGCAACTGCAAATCAACTACGATGCCTGCTGGGCCACGCTGCCCGCCACTTTCGACCCGACCCGGAGATAACCCATGACTCAGACTTCCATCACTCGTAGCTGGGTTGCCTCCGCCAACGGCCATGCTGATTTCCCTCTGCAGAACCTGCCGCTGGGCGTGTTCAGCGTGAAGGGTTCGGCACCGCGCAGTGGCGTGGCCATTGGCGAACATATCTTTGATCTGGAAGCTGCACTCGATGCCGGCCTGTTCGATGGCGTCGCAAAAACTGCAGTCGAAGCCACCCGTGGCGGTCAGTTGAACGCGTTCTTCGAGCTGGGTCGTGACGCTCGCGTTGCCCTGCGCGAACGCCTGCTGGAACTGTTCAAAGAAGGCAGCACGCTGCACGGCAAGATTGAAGCCCAAGGCGCAAAACTGCTGCCACTGGCGGCGAATTGCGAGATGCACCTGCCAGCGAAAATCAACGATTACACCGACTTCTACGTCGGCATCGAGCACGCGCAGAACGTCGGCAAACTGTTCCGTCCGGACAACCCGTTGCTGCCGAACTATAAGTACGTGCCGATTGGTTATCACGGCCGCGCTTCGACCATTCGCCCGTCGGGCACCGATGTTCGCCGTCCGAAAGGCCAGACGTTGCCAGCCGGCCAGACCGAGCCAACTTTTGGTCCGTGCGCACGTCTGGACTATGAGCTGGAACTGGGCATCTGGATCGGTCAGGGCAACGAGATGGGCGACTCGATCGCCATCGGTGACGCCGCCGATCACATCGCCGGTTTCTGCCTGCTCAACGACTGGTCAGCGCGCGACATTCAGGCTTGGGAATACCAGCCGCTGGGGCCGTTCCTGTCGAAAAGCTTTATCACCAGCATCTCGCCGTGGGTCGTGACGGCCGAAGCGCTGGAACCGTTCCGTCGTGCTCAGCCGGCACGTCCGGAAGGCGATCCGCAGCCGCTGCCGTACCTGTTCGACAAGCGTGATCAAGCCGCCGGTGGTTTCGACATCGAACTGGAAGTGCTGCTGCTCACCGAAGGCCTGCGCGAGCAAAAACTGCCGGCCCATCGCCTGACCCTCAGCAACACCAAACATATGTACTGGACCGTGGCGCAAATGGTCGCGCACCACAGCGTCAACGGCTGCCAGTTGCAGGCCGGTGACCTGTTCGGTTCGGGCACCTTGTCGGGCCCGGAAAACGGTCAGTTCGGTAGCCTGCTGGAAATTACCGAGGGCGGTAAAAAGCCGATCGAACTCGCGTCTGGCGAGGTGCGTAAGTTCCTTGAGGACGGCGACGAAATCATCCTGCGCGCCCGTTGCAACCGCGAGGGTTTTGCCTCCATCGGTTTCGGCGAATGCCGAGGCAAAGTGCTGCCGGCACGCTAAGAGGATCGGGTCATGGAGCTCTATACCTATTACCGTTCGACTTCGTCCTTTCGGGTGCGTATCGCGTTGGCGCTCAAGGGGCTGGATTACCAGGCGCTGCCGATCAATCTGATCGCACCGCCAGGTGGCGAACATCGACAGCCGCCGTATCTGAGCATCAATGCGCAAGGCCGAGTACCGGCCTTGCGCACTGACGAAGGTGAGCTGTTGATCCAGTCGCCGGCGATCATCGAATACCTGGAGGAACGTTATCCACAGGTGCCGCTGCTCTCCAAAGACTTCGCTGCCCGCGCCCATGAGCGTGGTGTGGCGGCGGTGATTGGTTGCGACGTGCATCCGCTGCACAACGTCAGCGTGCTCAACAAACTGCGTCAGTTGGGCCACGATGAACCGCAGGTGGTGGAATGGATCGGGCACTGGATCAGCCAAGGGTTGGCGACGGTGGAGCAGTTGATCGGCGATGAGGGTTATTGCTTTGGTCCGACGCCTGGGCTGGCGGATGTTTACCTGATCCCGCAGTTGTACGCGGCCGAGCGCTTCGGCATTTCACTTGAGGCGTATCCGCGGATTCGTCGAGTGGCGGCGTTGGCGGCGACGCATCCGGCATTCATCAAGGCGCATCCGGCGAATCAGCCAGACACACCGTAAAGCCTCACACCGAACCAATGTGGGAGCGGGCTTGCTCGCGAAGAGGGTGGGTCAGTCAACATCAATGCAGCTGACACATCGCTTTCGCGAGCAAGCCCGCTCCCACAAGGGGATGTGTGGTTAGTGGACGATTGAATTGGGCGGCAGGTGCCCTAATCGCTCAGTCAGGCGAATCCGCTGGATCGGATCGTCACTGAGCAGCAGGGCATGCTCCAGGTCGAAGCGCTCGGCGTTCGGGCAATCCAGTCGTTGATAGAGGCTGGCCCGGGCCAGGTAGTCGGAGGCACTGGCGTTGCCCAGTTCCAGCACACGTTCGGCGTCGATCAGGGCGCCGATGTAGTCATCGTTGGAAAGGTGTAACTGACGCAGGTTGCGCGACAGCCGCTGCAGCATTTGCACCGGCTCGGCGGTGAGCAAATGCTCGGCGCCAAGCTTCAGGTTCGGGCCGTACTGGCGTTGCAGCAATTCCCGACAGTCGTTGGGGTACAAACGACGCCCGCCGCATGGGTCGAGCAAGTGATCGGCGCCCGGTACCCGTAGCAGGAAATGCCCGGGGAAGTTGACACCAACCATGGGGATTTCCAGACCTTTGGCCAGTTCCAGGGCAATCAATCCCAGACTTAGTGGCTGCCCACGTTTGCGTTCCAGCACTTTATTGACCAGCGCGACTTGCGGACGCAATGGCGTGGAATCGTCCTGAGCGAATCCCAGGTCATTCATACGCCGTAACAACGGTTGGGCCAACTCGCTGACCGGCAACATCGGCAAGCCATAACTGACCCGTTGTTGCAGGTCCTTGAAATCGTTCAGCACCGCCTCGGGATTGACCTCACTGTCGTGTTCGGCGGCAATCCACAGCGCCGCCTCGAACAGCGCGGGCGGTGAACGTTGCAGACAGTCGAAAAAACGTTGGCGGGGGGTCATCAGAATCTCCGGGTAATGCCTCGTTTTAGCCCCGTCTCCGGCATTCGTCCAGTGCCGAACATAGGTGGTTTCAGGTTATGTCCGAAAGTCTGCATGGCGGCGGCGCTTATTCCCGTGCGCTTCTGCAATTTTCGGGCGCAAGCCTATACTGGCGACTACAAGTAGCAATTCGGGAGCCCTACGATGTTCGCTCTCATGCAAAGCACTCGCCTTGAATCCCTGCATCTGAGCGTTGACTCGGTCACCGGGTTGAAGGCGGTCATTGCCATTCATAACAGCCGTCTGGGGCCTGCCCTGGGCGGGTGTCGTTACCTTGCCTATCCGAGCGACGAGTCCGCTGTCGAGGATGCGGTGCGCCTTGCCCAAGGCATGAGTTACAAGGCGGCGTTGGCCGGCCTGGCCCAGGGCGGCGGCGTTGCGGTGATTGTTCGCCCGGTTCATGTGGAAAACCGCGCCGCGCTATTCGAAGCCTTCGGGCGTTGCATCAATCAGCTCGACGGCCGCTACATCACCGCCATCGACAGTGGCACCTCGGTGGCGGACATGGATTGCATCGCCCAACAGACCCAGCACGTCACCAGCACCACCGCCGCGGGCGACCCTGCACCGCACGCGGCGATGGGCGTGTTCACCGGCATTCGTGCCACCGCCATGGCCCGACTGGGCAGCGATAACCTCGAAGGCCTGCGAGTGGCGATTCAAGGGCTCGGCAACGTTGGCTATGCCCTCGCCGAACAACTGCACGCCGCCGGTGCCGAACTGCTGGTCAGCGACATCGATCACGGCAAAGTGCAATTGGCCATGGAGCAACTCGGCGCTCACCCGATCGCCAACGAAGCGCTGCTCAGCACCCCATGCGACATTCTCGCGCCCTGCGGCCTCGGTGGCGTGCTCAACAGCCACAGCGTGACGCAATTGCGCTGCGCGGCGGTGGCCGGCTCGGCGAACAACCAACTGACCCATCTGGAAGTCGCTGATCAATTGGAGCGGCGAGGCATTCTGTATGCGCCGGATTACGTGATCAATTCCGGCGGGCTGATCTACGTTTCGCTCAAACATCGCGGCGAAGAGCTGTCGACCATCACCGCACACCTGTCGAAAATCAGCTCTCGGCTGACCGAAGTCTTCGCCCATGCCCAAGCGGAAAAACGCTCGCCGGCCCGAGTGGCTGACGAGTTGGCGGAGAAAGTGCTGTATCGATGAGCTTGAACCGATGAAGGAGTGAGGGCCTATCCGGCAGACTCGCTCCCAAGGCCTGGCGCCACAAGCGTCAGGCTTGACTGACGCACGCTGACGCGGCGTGCCAGGAGCCCCTGTGATGCCTCACAAGGTTGAGCTGCCTTACACCCGTTTTTTATCCCCCGAAGGTCAATTGCTCGGCGAACTTCCCTCTTGGGCCGACGATTTCAATCTGTTGACGCGCCTCTATCGGCAGATGGTCCTGACCCGCCTTTTCGATCAGAAAGCCGTCGCCCTGCAACGCACCGGGCGCATCGGCACTTATGCGCCGACGTTGGGCCAGGAAGCTATCGGCGTCGCCGTCGGCAGCGTGATGCACACCGAAGACGTGCTGATTCCGTATTACCGTGACACCGCCGTGCAGTTGATGCGAGGGGTGCGCATGGAGGAAATCCTCCTGTACTGGGGCGGCGACGAGCGCGGCAGCGACTTTGCCGAACCGGCGGCGGTTCAGGACTTTCCGATCTGTGTGCCGATTGCCACCCAGGCCTTGCATGCTTGCGGCGTTGCCAGTGCATTCAAAATTCGCGGCGAACATCGGGTCGCCGTCACCACCTGCGGCGACGGCGCCACCAGCAAAGGCGATTTCCTCGAAGCCCTCAACGTCGCCGGTGCCTGGCAGTTGCCGGTGGTGTTCGTGGTCAATAACAACCAATGGGCGATCTCGGTGCCACGACGGATTCAGTGCGGCGCCCCGACGCTGGCACAGAAGGCGATCGGTGCCGGGTTCCATGGAGAGCAGGTCGACGGCAATGACATGCTCGCGGTTTACGACCGAGTACAAGCAGCCCTTGAACGGGCGCGTCACGGTAAAGGCCCGGTGTTGCTGGAATGCCTGAGCTATCGCCTCGGCGACCACACCACCGCCGACGATGCCACACGCTACCGGCCGGCGGACGAGGTCAAGCAGGCCTGGCTCGAAGAACCGATCAAACGCCTGCAACGTTTCATGGTCGGCCAGGGCGTGTGGGACGAAGGCCGCGAACAGACGCTGATCAGCGAATGCCAGGGCTTGGTGCAGCGTGCTGTGGATAACTTCGAAGCGGCGGGTATTCAGGCGCCCGAATCGATCATGGATCACGTCTACGCCCGATGGCCGGAGTCCCTCGCCGGGCAGCGTGAAGAGTTGCTCGAACGGGCGGCGCGCCGCGCGGGAGATTCGAGCCATGAGTAACGGCAAAGTCACGTTGCTGGACGCAGTGAATCTCGCGCTGCATCGGGCGATGAGCGAAGACGAGAACGTCATCGTCCTCGGTGAAGATGTCGGAGTGAACGGCGGCGTGTTTCGCGCCACTCAAGGGTTGCGTGACAGCTTCGGCTTCAAGCGAGTAATTGACTCGCCGCTGGCTGAAACCATGCTCGGTGGACTGGTGGTCGGCATGGCCGCGCAGGGCCTGAAACCGGTGGTGGAAATCCAGTTCATGGGTTTCATCTACGCCGCCATGGAACACCTGGTGTCCCACGCCAGCCGCATGCGCAATCGCACGCGCGGGCGGATCACCTGCCCGATGGTGATGCGCACGCCGATGGGCGCAGGGATTCGCGCGCCGGAACATCACAGCGAAAGCACTGAAGCATTGTTCGCGCACATTCCAGGTCTGCGGGTGGTAATTCCGTCATCGCCGGCCCGGGCTTATGGTTTGTTGCTGGCGGCCATCGATGACCCGGACCCGGTAGTGTTTCTCGAGCCGACCCGGCTCTATCGCATGAACCCGCAAACGCTGGTGGATGACGGTAAACGCCTGCCGCTGGACAGCTGTTTCACCCTGCGCGAAGGCAGCGACATCACTTTGATCAGCTGGGGCGCCAGCGTGATGGAAACCCTGCAAGCCGCCACCGCATTGGCCGAGCGGGGCGTCTCGGCGGAGGTGATCGATGTCGCAAGTATCAAGCCGCTGGACCTCGACACGCTGGAAGCATCGGTGCGCAAGACCGGTCGTTGCGTGATCGTTCATGAAGCGCCGCGCTCCTGCGGCGTCGGTGCGGAAATCGCCGCGAGTCTCTACGAGCGGGTGTTGCTGGACTTGCAGGCACCGATCCAGCGAGTTACCGCGCCGGACATTCCACCGCCGCTGTATCGACTGGAATCGCTCTACATGCCGAACGTCGAGGACATTCTTCAGGCCTGCGACAACGTTCTGCACTTCGCCTGAACCCAAGGAGGCTGCGATGAAATATTTCAAACTGCCAGATCTGGGCGAGGGTTTGCAGGAGGCGGAAATCGTCCGCTGGCACGTCGCGGTCGGCGATACCGTCAAGGCCGATCAACTGCTGGTGTCGGTAGAAACCGCCAAGGCGCTGGTGGATATCCCCGCCCCCTACGACGGCGTGGTGGCAAAACTCCACGGCGGCGAGGGCGACATTATTCACGTCGGTGAACCCTTGCTCGGTTACGAAGGCGAAGCCGATGCGGGCACCGTAGTGGGGCGACTCGAAGGTGGCGGCAGCAGTCAGGAGGACTCGTTTTTCATCGGGGCAGCCCCCTCGACCCGAGAACACCTGGCGACTCGCGCCACACCGGCCGTGCGGCAACTGGCTCGGCAGCTCGGCGTGGACTTGAGCGGGTTGACGGGCTCTGGCCACGAGGGGCTGATCACCCGCACGGATGTGGAAAACGCGGCTCAAACTGAACTGGATCGCTTCGGCGGCGAACGGTTGCGCGGTGTTCGGCGCAGCATTGCGCTGAACATGGCCCGGTCCCACGCCGAAGTCGTGCCCGTGACGATTTTCGGTGACGCCGACCTGCATCGCTGGGGGCAGGCCCGCGAACCGCTGATTCGTCTCGCCAAAGCGATGGCGGCCGCGTGCGCCGTGGAACCGGTGCTCAACAGCGCCTTCGACGGCAAAAACCTGTCGCTCAAACAACACGAACGGCTTGATCTGGGCATCGCCGTGGACACCCCGGACGGCTTGTTCGTGCCAGTGCTGCGCGATGTCGGTCATCGCACCCCGGCTGAGTTGAAGGAAGGTGTCATGCGATTAAGGGCCGACGTGCAGGCGCGATCGATTCCGCCCAAGGAAATGATGGGGGCGACCCTGACGTTGTCGAATTTCGGTACCTTGTTTGGTCGTTACGCCAACCCGGTGGTGGTGCCGCCGCAAGTGGCGATCCTCGCCGCTGGCGCGATCCGCGACGAACCGGTGGCGGTCGATGGCGCGGTGGTGGTGCATCCGGTCCTGCCGCTGTCCCTGACCTTCGACCATCGCGTGGTGACGGGCGGCGAGGCGGCGCGTTTCTTCAAGGCGCTGGTCGAGGCGCTGGAGCAACCCGAAGCTTAGGTTTTTCGCAGGCATGAAAAAGGCCCTGAGTCATTTGACTCAGGGCCTATTCAATTCGGGCGTTGCTTACTTGGCAGCCTTGGGGGCTTTGGCCGGCTTGGTCGGCTCAGCGACTTCAACAGGTGCAGGTGCCTCAACGGGTGCAGCCTTTTCAACGACTTCAGCCGGCGCATTGAGCAATTCGGACAACGCGTCCGGCTGGCTCTTGAACGCCTTGGCGAACACATCGCGGTTCTTCGCCATGTAGATCCCGGCTTCTTCCACTTGCTGCTCGGTCAGGGACGGAACGGCTTTTTGCAACACTTCAGCCAGCAACTCGGCCAGTTCGAGCATTTTGTCATGACGGTCAGCTTCGGCTTTATCCATGAACAAGCGCTCCAGATCTCGGCTGCTGCGGTATACCACTTCGACGGCCATTCACCACCTCACATGCCTTCACATTAAGTTGTCTTATTCGACCACTGTATTTATATACAGCGAAAAGGATAAGCGAATCCCTGCGCTTTGGGTAGTGGCTTTTTAATGTAGACCGAAATCAGGGTTTGTGAGGTGCAGGTGCGACCAAACGCCACGGAGCGTGTTTTAGAGCACCTCGCCATCATGTGGCAGGCGCCTCTGGCCTTTTTTCTGCATGCAGAACAACCGTCACGTCAAACCCGCATCATCCGCTCGAACCGAGCTAAGGAAGAATCATCGTGAAAATCAACTGGGCCGAGAACCTGCGGCAGAACGTGCACCAACTGGCCGAGTCCCTGGGCAACCTGTTCGTCGAGTCCTTCCACTACCTGGCACTGTTCGCCATCGGTGCCGTCACCGCGTGGGCGGCGGTGATGGAATTTCTGGGGATGATCGAAGAAGGGCACATCAAGATCGATGACATCTTGCTGCTGTTCATCTACCTGGAACTGGGGGCGATGGTCGGGATTTATTTCAAGACCAATCACATGCCGGTGCGTTTCCTGATCTACGTGGCGATCACTGCGCTGACGCGGCTGCTGATCTCCAACGTCTCGCACCACAACCCGCCGGATATTGGCATCATCTACCTGTGCGGCGGGATTCTGCTGCTGGCGTTTGCGATTCTGGTGGTGCGTTACGCTTCGTCGCAATTCCCTTCGGTGAAGATCGAACACCCGCAACGCAAGATCGGTGCGGGTTCCGGTGAGCATCCCGAAGTCGAGAAGGGCGAGATTTAAAGCCTCATGGCCGGCCGGCTGTGGCCCTTGACGCGTGGCGGCGGCAGGTTGTGATTGTCGCCGTCGGTCATGGCTTCTAGGATGGCCACGGCGCTGTGGCCCTGTTCGATAGCAATCCCGAACTGAATGCTTTGCACCAGGCGTTTGAGGCGCTGGGGGTCATTGCGTTGTTCGGCGCTGATCATCCGTTTGGCGACCACGTGACCGCTGTTGGACAGGGTCAGCATGATGCTGCCATCCAGACCCTGAATGCTCAGGTTGATCTGATAATCCGCTGCAAAAGCATCGGTAATGAGCTGAAAAGGGTTGTCCATGATGCGTTACCGCCTGATTGAACGTGCAGTTGTTGACCCGCCGTGATCGGGATTAGTTCGCAACACCAGACCACCGGCACGTCGCTCGCTGAGGTTTTCAAACGTCCTTTTGCCTCAGATAGGACTTAGCAAGGGCCATGCCGGGAAAACTGTCGAACAATGATCTCGGCAAAACAGAGGCGGGCGCCGTGGCTAATGCTAAGTATTCAAGCCCCAACGCAATCCGTGTAGCAGCTGGCGAAGCCTGCGTTCGGCTGCGCAGCAGTCGTGAAATCAGGCGATGCAGTGCCTCAGTAAAACCGAGTTTTCAGGTTGGCGACTGCTGCGCAGCCGAACGCAGGCTTCGCCAGCTGCTACAGCCCGCCTTCTTTTTGCCTGCCCGTTTCAGGGCATGAATGAGTAGATGATCGCAGACAGTGCAATCAAACCGATCAACACCACGAACACGTTCGAGGCCTGACCCGAGTACTGGCGCAAGGCCGGCACGCGGCGGATGGCGTACATCGGCATCAGGAACAGCAGGCACGCGATGATTGGCCCGCCGAGGGTTTCGATCATGCCGAGGATGCTCGGGTTGAACGTCGCCACGGCCCAGCAGCTGAGGATCATGAACAGCGCGGTCACACGGTTCAGCCAGCTCGCCGACATCACCCGGCCACGGCCGCGCAGGCTTTTCACGATCAGCCCCTGAAAGCCTTCGCTGGCGCCGATGTAATGGCCGAGGAAGGACTTGGTGATCGCCACCAGCGCAATCAGCGGCGCAGCGTATGCGATGACCGGGGTCTGGAAGTGGTTGGCCAGGTACGACAGGATCGAGATGTTCTGCGCCTTCGCCGCCGCCAAATCAGCCGGGGACAGCGCCAGCACGCAGCTGAAGCAGAAGAACATCACCGTCACCACCATCATCGCGTGGGCGATGGCGAGGATGCCGCTGCTTTTGCGTTCGGCCTGCTCGCCGTAACGCTGTTTCTGATCGACGGAGAAGGCGGAGATGATCGGCGAATGGTTGAACGAGAACACCATCACCGGGATTGCCAGCCACAAGGTCTTGAAGAACAGGGGCATCGGCATGCCTTCACTGTCGGTGGCAAAGAACGCTCCATTCCAGTTCGGGATCAGGCTCAAACCGAGCAGCAGCAAGGCTGCAACAAACGGATAAACCAGCACGCTCATGCATTTGACGATGACACCCTGACCGCAACGGACGATGGCCATCAGACCGAGGATCAGCGCCAGCGACAGAATCGCCCGCGGTGGCGGGGCGATGTGCAACTGATGCTCCATGAAGCTGCTCAAGGTGTTGGTCAGCGCCACGCTGTACACCAGCAGAATCGGGAAGATCGCGAAGAAATACAGCAGCGTGATCAGCTTGCCGGCACCGATGCCGAAGTGTTCTTCCACCACTTCGGTGATGTCCCCGGAGCGCCCGGACAGCACGAAGCGGGTCAGGCCTCGGTGGGCGAAGAAGGTCATCGGAAACGCCAGTACTGCCAGGATCAGCAGCGGCCAGAAACCGCCCACGCCGGCGTTGATCGGCAGGAATAGCGTGCCGGCGCCGATGGCCGTGCCATAAAGGCCAAGCATCCAGGTGGTGTCGTGTTTACTCCAGCCTTTGTGGGTTATTTCGCTATTGCGTGTCAGGTCTACAGCAGGATTATCGGCAGCAGGTGTACGTACATCGGTCATCGTTTGGCCTCGTTATTGTTATTGCTCGGGCTCACGTGCGGACGGTCAGGGAGTGCTCCTCAGCACTCCACCCAGCTAACAGCCAGGCCGCCCCGTGAAGTCTCTTTGTATTTGTCGTGCATGTCGGCGCCGGTATCGCGCATGGTGCGGATCACCCGGTCCAGGGAAATGAAGTGTTTGCCGTCGCCGCGCAGGGCCATTTGCGTGGCGTTGATCGCCTTCACGGCAGCAATTGCGTTGCGCTCGATGCACGGCACCTGCACCAGACCGCCGACCGGGTCGCAGGTCAGGCCGAGGTTGTGTTCCAGGCCGATTTCGGCGGCGTTTTCCAGTTGCTCGGGCGTGGCGCCGAGTATGTCCGCCAGACCGGCAGCGGCCATGGCGCAGGCGGAGCCGACTTCGCCCTGACAGCCAACTTCGGCACCGGAGATAGAGGCGTTTTTCTTGCAGAGAATGCCTACAGCCGCAGCGCCCAAAAAGAACGCCACCACGTCATCGTCCGACGCGTCCGGATTGAATTTCATGTAGTAGTGCAGCACCGCCGGAATGATCCCCGCCGCGCCGTTGGTCGGCGCCGTGACCATGCGCCCGCCCGCTGCGTTTTCTTCGTTCACGGCGAGGGCAAACAGGTTCACCCACTCCATTGCCGACAGCGTGGAGGTGATGACATTCGGCTTGCCGATTTCCAGCAGGCTGCGGTGCAGTTTCGCCGCGCGACGGGGAACATTCAGACCGCCGGGCAGGATGCCTTCGTGACGCAGGCCTTGCTCGACGCATTCGCGCATCACCGACCAAATGTGCAGCAGGCCCTGACGGATTTCGGCTTCGCTGCGCCAGGCCAGTTCATTGGCCATCATCAACTCGGAAACGCGCAGGCCGTGCAGGTTGCAGAGCTTGAGTAATTCGGCGGCGCTGGAGAAATCGTACGGCAGCACCACATCGCTGGTGGGCGCGATGCCGGACTCGGCTTCGGCTGCTTCGATGATGAAACCGCCGCCAATCGAGTAGTACGTTTGCTCCGATAGCTCACCAGTTTCGCCAAAGGCTGTCAGAGACATCGCATTGGGGTGGTAGGGCAGGCTCTCGTCGAGCAGCAGGAGATCGCGTTGCCAGTTGAAGGCGATGGTCGATTTGCCGGCAAGGGACAGTTCACCGGTTTCGCGCAGGGTCTGGATTCGGCTGTCGATGGACGTGGGATCGATGCTGTCCGGCCACTCGCCCATCAGGCCCATGACACAGGCGCGGTCGGTGGCGTGACCGACGCCGGTCGCCGACAGCGAGCCATAAAGTCGGATTTCTACGCGCCGTACGTCGGCCAGCAATTGTTGGTCAATCAGGGCTTGGGCGAAGGTCGCGGCGGCGCGCATCGGGCCGACGGTATGGGAACTGGACGGACCGATGCCGACTTTAAAGAGATCGAAAACACTGATAGCCATGCTAAAGCCTATACAAGCAATGGAAGAGAAATCGCTGCCATTTTTGTAGGACAAGCGCAATGTCGGCGATACTGCCTACCTCGGTCCTACGTGACCAACGAAACTTCCTAAGACAGCCTTTAGCAGGACTAAACAATGAGTCGCCAATTGCACGCCCAGACTTACGTCTGGCTGCACGTGTTTTCCTGTGCCGCGCGGCACTTGTCGTTCACCCGATGCGCCGAAGAGCTGCACATCACGCCGGGTGCGGTCAGTCAGCAAATCCGACAGCTGGAAGAACGGCTTGGGTTTCGACTTTTCCACCGTCGCGCTCGCGGTGTGGAACTGAGCGCCGAGGGCCAGCGACTGGCCATCACGGTCAACGAGGCTTACGGCAGCATTGATGCGGAATTGCGACGACTGGACGCCGGAATGATCAGCGGGATTTTACGGGTGCGCTCGATCCCATCGTTCCTGAGCAAATGGTTGACCCCAAGGTTGCCGCGTTTGCAGCAGCGCTTTCCGGACATTCAATTACGGCTGGTGGCCGAGGACAGCAGCGTGCCATTGCACGAAGGCGACTTCGATTTAGCCATCGACCTGAATGACGGCAGCTATCCCGGTTTGTTATCCACAACCTTGCTCGACGAACAGATATTCCCGGTCTGTGCCCCAAGCCTGCTGCGTGGCCGGCCGCCTCTGCATGGTCCGTCGGACCTGATGCATTTCCCGTTGCTGCACGACATTACCGCCTGGCGCGGCAGCTACGAGTATGCAGAGTGGGAGTTCTACCTCAACGCAATCGGCTTCGAAGGCGCGGACGTGCGGCGTGGGCACACCTTCAATCGCAATCACCTGACCATCGAAGCGGCGATTGCCGGAATGGGCGTGGCGATTGCGCGACGAACGTTGCTTAACGATGAGTTGGAGCGGGGGACGTTGATCGTGCCGTTTGGCTTGGCGGTGCCCAATCACAAGCGTTACGTGCTGCTCTATGCGCCAGGGGCGTTGAGCCATCCGGGCGTGCGTGCGGTGCATGACTGGCTGGTGGAAGAGGCGGGGATATTTCGAAGCCTGCACCCACTGGCGGAGCGGCAGATGTGAGCAATTGTGACAAAAGAGTCAGGCGACCCAACTCCCGACCTTAACAGCGCTTTTGCTCCTTGTCCGGCTTTTTTTGCGTATGAAAATTTATCTTTTTTTAGGGGTTGAATTGTTCTGCGAGCAGACCGATTGTGTAAGTCAGAGGTCACGGTGATGACGCCCAAGGGCCAGCCGAAGGGCCTCTCGCGAGCTAGCTGAAATAAGGGATGAACTATGCAAATCCAAGTCAACAGCGATAACCATATTCAAAGCAGCATCCGACTGGAGGAGTGGGTACGTACTACCATTGAGAGCACGCTCGAACGTTATGAAGAGGACCTGACACGCGTCGAGGTTCATCTGCGGGACGAGAACGGCGACAAGCCCGGTCCCCATGACATGCGCTGTCAGCTGGAAGCGCGGCCAAAAGGCCACCAACCGATTTCTGTCACTCATAAAGCCGCAAACCTGGAACTGGCGATCGACGGTGCGGCTGAAAAACTTGAACATGCGCTTGAGCACCTGTTCGGCAAACTGCGGGGCAAACCACGTGCCGCTGTGGTGCCGTTCGAGAGAGTCGCAGCCGATGCGCTGCTGGAAGACGAGTTTCTCGAGAACGAACAGGCTGCGCAAAATGGCTGATATTTGATTCGATTTTTACCTTCCACCACTGACAAACGGGTCTGCTTATGCAGGCCCGTTTTGGTTTGGGCTGAAGTCAGAACGCTACAGACGTCTGCACATAAACCGTCCTTGGCTCCCCCACATACTTACCCTTGTTGTTGTCATCAAACGAACGGGTAAAGTACTGATGGTTGAAGATGTTCTTCACCCCCACCGCTACATTCAAGTCTGATAACTTCGGCCCGAAGTCATACGCCGCGCGGCTGCTGAACAGCATGTACCCAGGAATCTTGCCGGTGCTGCCATCAGCACTTTCAGCCGAGGTATTGGCGTTGTCGGCAAACTGGTCGCTCTGATAGCTGCTGTCCAGGTTCAGCTTCCACGCGCCTTCGGTATAACCCACGCCAATCGTGCCTTTGTGTTTCGAGGAGAAGGGCACACGATTGCCCTTGTTCGGCCCGTCTTCGCGGATGGTCGCGTCCACATAGGCGTAAGTGGCATAAACATCGAAACCAGCCAATGAAGGGCTCAAATCATCGAGGGCATAGTTGACGCTGGTTTCGATACCCTGATGACGAGTCTCGCCACGGGCGATCACCGAGTCGTTGGTCTGGTTGCTTTCGTACTGGTTGTCGAAGTTGATCAGGAACGCGCCGATCTCTGCCCGCAGCGCACCATTGTCATAACGGGTGCCCAGTTCCCAGGTACGCGCCTTCTCCGGTTTCACTTCACCACTGGTCACCCGATTAGGCATCTGGCTGTATTGCACGCTGCCGAACGAGCCTTCGGTATTGGCGTAGAGGTTCCAGGTGTCGGTCACGTGATAGAGCACGTTCAACGCCGGCAGCGCCGTGTTGTAGTCGCCCTTGTACTTCACGTTTGTCAGGTTGTTGGTTTGTTGCGATTCGATCATCTCGTAGCGGATGCCCGGGGTGAAGGTCCACTTGCCGATGTCGATCCGGTCGTCGACGAAGAACGCATTGGCCTCGGTGCCGCCACGGGTGTCGCGGTCGTTGCGGCTGTCGGTGGTCGGGTATTCGTTGCTGGCGATCGGCGTGCGATAGCGCAATTCGTGGCCGGCTTCGTTGATGTAGCGATAGCCGACGCCCACTTCATGGCTGGTCGCGCCGACATCGAAGCCCTGGGCAAAACGGGTTTCCAGGCCGCGCACCCAATACTCGCGAGGCGACAGCGAGAGGAAGGTGCCCTGATCCAGATAGCCGCTACGCAACGTCTTGGTGAAGAAGGTATTGGCGGTGAATTCCCGGCGATCTTCCTGATAGCGATAGCCGACGTTGAACATCGTCCGTCGGCCCCAGAACTGGTCTTTCGGACGCGTCGACTGGTAAGGATTTGCGTCGTAATCGGCGACGTTCAGGCCTCCGGGCATGTCGGCCTTGCCTTCGTAATACTGGGCCATCGCGTTGAAGCTGTTGGCGTCGTCGAGCTGGTATTTACCCTTGAGGATCAGGTCGTCGATTTCGGTGTCGCTGTGTTCACGCCAGTCGCCACCGCGCGTGCCGGAATACAACAGCGCACCGCCCAGACCGTTGTCGGCAGTGCCGCCGGCCAGCAGGTTGCCGGTGGTCTTGAACCCGTCGTGGCTGGAGGAAGGGCTGGTTTCGGTCTGAAAGCCACCCTTGACCGTCGGCTCATCGGGAATCGCCCGGGTCACGAAGTTGACCACGCCGCCGACGTTCTGCGGCCCGTAACGTACGGCACCGCCGCCGCGCACCACGTCCACCGCGTCCATGTTGCCCATGCTGATCGGTGCAAACGACAACTGCGGTTGACCATAAGGTGCGAAGGGCACCGGAATGCCATCCATCAATACCGTCGAGCGTGAGGCCAGCCGCGGATTGAGCCCACGAATGCCGAAGTTCAGCGCCATGTCATGGCTGCCGGTGCCGTTATTGTCCGGCGCATTCACGCCGGGAATGCGGTTAAGCACGTCCTTGGCCTGAGTCGCGCCCTGGCGTTCGAACTCTTCACGGCGGATCACGTCACGCGCGCCGGGATGCTCGAAGACGTTGATTTGCGCCGCATCGCCGAGCCAGTCGCCAACGACTTTGGACGTGTCCAGTTCCAACGCGGTATCGCCCACCGGTTGCAGGCTGAAGGCATTGTCACCTTCGGCGCGGGCTTGCAGGCCGGTGCCTTCGAGCAAGGCGTTCAAACCTTGCTCGGGGGTGTAGTTGCCTTCCAGACCGCGACTCTGCACACCGCTGGTAACTTGCGAGCCAAAGGAAATCAGCACACCGGCTTCACGGCCGAACCGGTTGAGGGCGTTTTCCAGCGAGGACGGTGCGATGTGATACGGCTTGGCGTCAGCAGCGTGTGCCAGCGCTACAGCGCCGAAACTCAGGCTGGCGCCCAGCAAGAGTTGGCGCAAGGTGCGGGCCAGCGGGGTGAGGCGGGTGGGTTGCATGGACGACGATCCTGAGAAGGTGGAATCAAGGTGGCTTTCCTTCTCTGTCACGCCAGATCTGAAAAACGGCTCACTGGTTTTAAATTATCGTTCCCACGCTCTGCGTGGGAATGCCTCAACGGACGCTCCGCGTTCGACTCTGGATGTGACGCGGAGCGTCACGGGCTGCATTCCCACGCAGAGCGTGGGAACGATCATTACGATACTTACGCACGTGCCTCAACGCTCACCCAATACCGGGTAAACCGCTTCACTTTCACCGGCATGCTGATTTCCAGCAGTTCAAGAATCCGTTCGCTGTCATCCAGTGGATACGTCCCGGAGATCAGCAAATCCGCGACCTTCGCATCGCAATTGAGTTGCCCGCGGCGATAGCGACCGAGTTCGTCGAGGAAATCGCCGAGGCGCATGTGCGCGGCCACCAGCATGCCGTCGACCCAGGCGCCGCTGTTGGCGTCCAGCGGCACAGCGTTTGCGATGCCTTTTGCGCCAAAGCTCAACTGTCGGGCGCTTTGCAGTATCAGCGGTGAACCACCGTCGGGCGTCAGTTCAACGCTGCCTTCGAACACCGCAACCTGGGTGTGATCGGCAAACTGCCGCACGTTCATACGCGCCCCTTGAGTCTTCAACAGGCCTTGGGCGGTATGAACCTCAAACGCTTGGGCGGCAGTGAGCAGCATCTCGCCTTCGAGCAAGCGGATCAGCCGTTGTTGACCTCCAACGCGCACATCCACGGCGCTGGCGGTATTGAGCTGTAACTGATTGCCATCACCGAGCGGCACCTTGCGTCGCTGGCCGACCGGGCTGCGGTAATCGGCCAATAACGGGGGCAGTGGGTTGTGCTCACGCATCCCCCACGTGACTGCGCAACCGGCACCGAGAATCAGCAGCAGTTTCAGCGCCTGACGACGGCTGGCGGATTTTGGCGCGTTGAGGGCGGCGTGGGCCAATGGCGAAGACAAACCGCGCAAGCGCTGATTGACCCGCTGGATATGTTCCCAAGCCCGTTGATGTTCACTGTGCGCATCGTGCCATCGCTGCCAGGCGAGTTGCTGGCGTGGGGTCAACGACCCTTGCTGCATTTCCATCAACCAATGCACCGCCTGTTCGGCGACCTGGGATGAAAAGTTTGGGGGGGTGTTCATTGAGTTATTCACAGGGCGAAATAGCAGCGCATGGCCGCTTTGTTCAGATGACGTTTGACCGTGGCGATGGAAATCCCCAGCTCGGCGGCGATCTGTGGATAAGTCAGGCCATCGACCTGCGCCAGCAGAAACGCGCGCTTGACCAGGCGCGGCAGGCCATCGAGCAACTGGTCCAGCTCCATCAGGGTTTGCAGGATGATTGCCCGTTCTTCCTCTGACGGCGCCACGACTTCCGGCATCTGCGCCAACGCATCGAGGTAGGCATGTTCCAGATCCTGACGGCGGTAATGGTTGAACAGCACGCGCTTGGCGATCGTCGTCAGGAAGGCTCGCGGCTCGATGATCTGCGGTGTTTCCCGTGCAGTCAGCACCCGCATGAAGGTGTCTTGGGCCAAATCCGCGGCGTTGTCCGGGCAGCCGAGCTTGCGCCGCAACCAACCTGTGAGCCAGTTGTGATGGGCGTGGTAGAGGACTTCGACGGTATTGGCTGGCTGCAACGGGACCACTCCGAGCGCATTCGGATGCTTTAGAGAACAAGAATTGTTCGCATTGTAGTGGTGGGTACCCGTATCCGGCAATCGACTGTATTGACGATCTCATCGGACTCTTTTGCATATGAGAATATTTATCATTAATATTGCGGCCTTGTTGGTCCCGTGGCGTTCACGAGGCCTCACCCGTTTCAAGGTCGAAACATGAAAGGCAAAATCACCGCGCTCCCCGTTTCCTACCGACTGGCCGTCACTTCTCGAGTGCTGGCCGCCGTGCTGGGGGGGTACCTCGTCGCAGCATTGGCCAGTGTCAGCCTGACGATGTGGCTGCCCATGGCTCGCGGCGAAGCGGTGGTCACCGGGATGATGACCTCGTTTCTGGTCTATCTGGTCGCCGTACTCTGGTGCTTTGCCTGTCGCAGTGCGTGGCAAGCCTGGTTCGGATTGATCGTGCCGAGCGTGGTTTTGGCGGCGGTGTCGGGGCTGGCCTACTGGATGGGCCACTCATGAAAGAGGGCTTTCGACAGGCCATGGCCTGGCTGCACACCTGGGCCGGGTTGATCTTCGGCTGGCTGCTGTTCGCGATTTTCCTGACCGGCACGCTCGCCTATTTCAAGGATGAGATCAGCCACTGGATGCAACCGGAAATTCCCGCCCGTGCAGTGTCCTCCGAAGCCAGTCTGACCCTGGCCCAACATTATCTCGAGCAGCACGCCGCGGGTGCCTCGCGATGGCTCATCGATTTACCGGATGCTCGCGAACCCGGACTGTCGGTGAGGTGGCAGCAAGCACCGGCCAAGCCCGGCACGCGTGGTCAATTCACCGAAAAACTCCTCGACCCGCAAACCGGCGCAGAAGTGCAGGGCCGGGACACACGCGGTGGCGAGTTCTTTTACCGCTTCCACTTTCAGCTGCAGATGCCCTATCCGTGGGGGCGCTGGCTGTCGACCATCGCAGCGATGGTGATGTTCGTCGCGCTGATCAGCGGGATCATCACCCACAAGAAAATCTTCAAGGACTTCTTCACCTTCCGCCCGCGCAAGGGTCAGCGCTCCTGGCTCGACGGGCACAACGCGGTGGGCGTTCTGGTGTTGCCATTTCATTTGATGATCACTTACAGCAGCCTGGTGATTTTCATGTCGATGGTGATGCCGGCGAGCATCGTCGCCTCTTATGGCGGTGACTTCGATACGTTTTACGATGAGGTGTTTCCTGCTTCCAGTGTCCCCGAACTTGCCGGTGAACCGGGCCAGTTGGCACCGTTGGCACCGCTGCTGGAACGGGCCAGCGAGCAATGGTCGGGCGGGCGGGCCGGGCGGCTGACGGTGAACAATCCAGGCGATGCGAATGCCTCGGTCATTCTTGCGCGTGACGGCGCCGACCAAGTGGTCCACGACTTTGGTAGCGCGTTGACATTCAACGGCTTGACCGGGCAGCTACTCAGCACAACGCCGAAGCAAGCACTGCCCATGGCGATTGCCGGCAGTTTCTATGGCTTGCACATGGGCCATTTCGCCGGTCCGGTGTTGCGCTGGCTGTACTTCATTTGTGGTTTGGCGGGCACTGCGATGATCGGTACCGGGCTGGTGATCTGGCTCGGCAAGCGTCAGCTCAAGCATGCGAAGAGCGGTGTGATGCCGTTTGAATTGCGACTGGTGGAAGTCCTGAACATCGCCAGCATGTCGGGGTTGATGGTCGCAGTGGCGGCGTTCTTCTGGGTCAATCGATTGTTGCCGGTCGGGATGGCCGGTCGGGCGGATTGGGAAGTGAACAGCTTCTTCATTGTCTGGGGCTTGAGTGTGTTGCACGCCACGGTTCGCCGTGGTCGCGCCGCGTGGGTCGAACAGTTGGCGCTGGCGGCGTTGCTGTTCTGTGCGGTGCCGCTGCTGAACGCGCTGACCACGCCTAATCACTTGGGCGTGACCCTGATGCAGGGTGATTGGGTCATGGCCGGTTTCGATCTGACGTGCCTGGGCAGTGGTCTGTTTTTCGCGTGGGCTGCGTGGAAAATGCAGCGCGCGGGGCAGGCTGGAATCGTCACCCGGCCGCGGGCGAAATCGATAGCGCTTGCGCAAGAGGCGCACTGAATGTTCTTGGCCTTGCTGCTGTGCTACGGCGGTTTCACCGCGCTGTGTTTATCCATGGATCGGCATCACGCCGAACTGTTGGGGCGCAAGCCCTCGGCCCGTCGCCGCCAGGGGATGAAACTTGGTGGCTGGCTGTTGCTGGCGTTATCGCTGTGGGCTGCGGTGTCGTCGACGGGTTGGGGCCTTGGATTGGTGGAGTGGTTTGCAGTGTTGATGCTCAGCGCTCTGGTGCTGGTGTTGTTGATGCCGTATCGCCCGCGCCTGGCCTTGGCGTTGGCCGGGTTGAGCGTGCTCGCCAGCCCCGTCGCCGCGTTTGCGCAGGGCTGACCTGATGATCACCAGCCCCCCGGAATCCCATGACGATGAACATCGCGGTGCGCGTGCGCATTTCCTGCAGGTGTTCCTTTCCCAGCGTTCGCAAATGGAAGCGCTGGTGAGCCGTCGTGTCGGTTGTCGAGCGACGGCCGCGGACCTGGTGCAGGACTTGTTCCTGCGTTTCTGGCGTCGGCCGCTGGTGCAGGTCGAAGAGCTCAGCACTTACCTGTTGCGCTGCGCCGGCAACATCGCCATCGACCATTTGCGCAGCGAAGGCACGCGGGTGCGGGTCAACGAGGGCTGGATGCCGGACCAACCGGACAGCCACGGCAGCGAACCGCAAGCAGCGTTGGAGGCGGGCAACGACTTGCGTCACGTCGAAGCGGCGTTGCGCGCGCTGCCGGAGCGCACGCGGCAGATTTTTTTGCTCAACCGTATTCACGGGCGTAAATACGCCGAAATCGCCAAGGCCATGGGTTTGTCCCAAAGCGCTGTGGAAAAACATATGATGCGCGCCCTCGAGGCTTGCAAGGCCAGCCTGCGGGAACCCGAACCGCGCACGCCAGGGAAAGCACCGTGAACAACACCGAACGCGTCACCCCGACGCCCGCTCAGGAGCAGGCGGCCTTCGCCTGGCTGAGTCTGTTGCATGACCAGCCCAGCAGCGGCGATCAGGCCACCTTCAGCCATTGGCTACAGGCCGACCCTGCCCATGCAGAGGCTTACGCCCAGGCGCAAGTGGTGTGGGAGTTGACCGAAACACCGGCCCGAACACTGGCCGATGAAGACGCGTTTGCCTTGCAGGGTTACCTCAACGCCATGAATCGCTCGCGCCGTACCAGCGTTCGGCGTTGGTCCGGGGCGTTGGCGATGGCCGCGTGTCTGGTGCTGATGATCGGCTTCGGTGCTGGCTGGCAACCGTCGCGCTGGGTTGATGATCTGGGCGCGGACTATGTGTCGGCGTCGGGTGAGATTCGCACTGTCACGCTGGCGGATCAGTCGCAAGTCACGCTGGATGCTGACAGCGCGATTGCGGTGGATTTCAGTCGTGGCGAGCGGCACGTTCAGCTGCGGCGCGGCGCCGGATTTTTCAGCGTGACCCACACCGGCGAGCCGTTTGTGGTGGACGCTGAAAAGGGTCAGGCGCGGGTGCTGGGGACTCAGTTCGAAGTGCGTCTGCAACCGCACGGCGCGCAGGTTACGGTGTTGTCCGGGCGGGTTGGTGTGACGGCGGACAAGCACGCCCCACAACAAATCCTCACCGCTGGCCAGCAGGTGGCCTATGGCGAGGGGGCGGCGGAAAAACTCCACGCGGTCGACAGCGAAGCGCAATTGGCATGGCGTCAGGGTTGGCTCAATTATTACAAGGCGACGCTTGCCGACGTGGTGCAAGACCTTGGGCGTTATTACCCGGGACGGATTGTGCTGCTCAACGATGAACTCGCGGCGCGGCGAGTCAGTGGCAGCTTTCCAAGCAAGGACCCGCAAGCGGTGTTGAGTTCGTTGCAGGGAGTCTTGGGATTTGAGCAGCACCAGGTTCTGGGGCATCTGATTATTTTGCGTTGAGGCGGATGGCGTCAGATCAAACACCACATTCTTCCAACTGATCGTTCCCACGCTCTGCGTGGGAATGCATCCCGTGACGCTCTGCGTCACATCAACTGCGGACGCAGAGCGTCCATGGCGGCATTCCCACGCAGAGCGTGGGAACGATCGAGGTGTTTTGAAAATATTTTCAGAATTCTGGTGAGGTAAATACCGACGCCATCCGTGTAGTGACTGAAACTGCGAGTCATTCGCATCCGTAGCGGTTCTACACAGGTCATGAGCAATGAAGTCCAGGGCGAAATCGGGTTCGGTCAAACAATGGTTGGGTACGTGTGCCCTGAGCTTTTCGGCGTTGGCATTGCTGCCGTTGAGTGTGGTGGCGGCTGAGGCCGGCAGTGCCCGACAGAGTGCGCAGTTCAGCTTCGCAATGGCCGCCAAACCGCTGCCCCAGGCCTTGAGCGACTTCAGCCGGATCACTGGCATCAGCGTGGTCTACACCGATGAGGCGCCTTACGGCATCAACGCTCCAGCGCTCAGCGGACAGATGAGTGCCGAGCAAGCAATGCAGCGTTTGCTCAGCGGTTCGGGTTTTACCTTCCGCCGTACCGACGGCCACACGTTGGTGCTGGAGCCGTTGCCTACCGATGGCGCCTTGAACCTGGGCGCGACCACCATCACCTCGGTGGCCGATCAATCCATGAGCTATCAACCACCGCCCACCAGTTCGGTGATGCGCTCATCGGCCTTGCTCCAGGAAATCCCCCAGACCGTCAACGTGGTTCCGGCACAGGTCATTCGCGATCAGGCGCCGCGCAATCTGGATGATGCGCTGGCCAACGTCAGCGGCATTACTCAAGGCAACACATTGGCGAGCACTCAGGACTCGGTGATGACTCGCGGCTTCGGCGACAACCGCAACGGCTCGATCATGCGCGACGGCATGCCGATCGTGCAGGGCCGTGGCATGAATGCGACCGTGGACCGGGTCGAAGTCCTCAAGGGCCCGGCCTCCTTGCTTTACGGCATCCAGGACCCGGGCGGCGTGGTGAATATGGTCAGCAAAAAGCCCGAGCTTGAGCAGTACAACGCCCTGACCCTGCGTGGCTCGACCTATGGCGACGGCAAAAACGGCAGTGGTGGCGGCCTAGACAGCACCGGCGCGCTCGGCGAATCCGGGTTGGCCTATCGCATGGTGCTGGACCACGAAGACGAAGACTACTGGCGCAATTTCGGCACCCATCGCGAGACATTGGTAGCACCGTCCCTAGCCTGGTTCGGTGAAAGCACCAAGCTGCTGTTCTCCTACGAACACCGCGAGTTTCTGACCCCGTTCGACCGTGGCACGATCATCGATCCGCGTGACAATCATCCGCTGGACATCTCCCGCGAGCGTCGTCTCGACGAGCCGTTCAACAACATGGAAGGCCGCTCGGACCTGTATCACTTCGAGGCCGATCACGAGCTCAACGACAATTGGAAAGCCCACTTCGGCTACAGCTGGAACCGCGAAACCTACGACGCCAGCCAGGTGCGCATCACCGCCATCGACACCAAGAAGGGCACGTTGACCCGCAGCATGGACGGCACCCAGAACGCGATCAGCACCGACCGCTTCACCACCGCCAGCCTTGAAGGCAATGTCCAGCTCGCGGGGATGAAGCACGACCTGGTGTTCGGCGTTGATGACGAATACCGCAAGATCTACCGCGAAGACCTGATCCGCCAGAAAAGCCTGAGCACCTTCAGTTACGTCAACCCGGTCTACGGCCGCGAAGTCGCCGGCACCACCGTCAGCCCGGCCGACAGTGCGCAGACCGATAAACTGCGCAGCGATTCGGTATTCCTCCAAGACTCGATCCACCTGACCGATCAATGGATTTTCGTCGCTGGCGCGCGCTTCCAGGAATACGACCAGTACGCCGGCAAAGGCGTGCCGTTCCAGGCCAACACCGACAGCAACGGCCAGAAGTGGGTGCCTCGCGCCGGCCTGGTGTATCGCTACACCGATGAACTGTCGTTCTACGGCAGCTACACCGAGTCGTTCAAACCCAACTCGACCATCGCGCCGTTGAGCGGCAGCAGCACCGTGCTGGACGGCAGCGTCGCGCCGGAAGAAGCCAAGTCCTGGGAAATCGGCGCCAAGCTCGACATGCCGGGCCGCGTCACCGGTAACGTCGCGCTGTTCGATATCAAAAAACGCAACGTGCTGGTGGCCAACTCCGAAGGTCCGGTCACGATCTACAGCGCCGCCGGCGAAGTGCGTTCCCGTGGTCTGGAAGTGGACCTGAGTGGTCAGTTGAGTGATCGCTGGAGCATGATCGGCAGCTATGCCTACACCGATGCCGAAGTCACCGAAGACCCGACCTACAAAGGCAAAAAACTGCAAAACGTAGCGAAGAATAGTGGTTCGCTGTCGGCGGTTTATGACTTCGGCACCATCGTCGGTGGCGATCAGCTGCGGGTCGGCGCGGGGGCGCGGTATGTCGGTGAGCGAGCGGGTAATGCTGTGAACGATTTCGACCTGCCGAGCTACACCGTGGCCGATGCGTTCGCCACGTACGACACCAAAGTCGAAGGGCAGAAGGTCAAGTTCCAGCTCAACGTGAAGAACCTGTTTGACCGCACCTACTACACCTCGGCGGCGAGCCGGTTCTTTGTGTCGATGGGGGATTCGCGGCAGGTGTCGCTTTCAAGCACGCTGGAATTCTGATTGGAAACCGAGTCATCGTTCATCGCGAGCAAGCTCGGCTCCTACAGGGGATCGAGTGAACGACATCTATCCTTGTGGGAGCCGAGCTTGCTCGCGATGGCGGCATCCCAGGCACCGATAATCTTCGGGCCTACCGCAAAAACGCCTGCCGATATTCGCCGGGCGTTCCCCCCAACGCCTGACGAAACCGATTGGTGAAATGACTCGCACTGGCAAACCCGCACGCCAATGCAATTTCCCCCAACGGCTGCGACGACGAACGCAACAACTCCCGCGCCCGGCTCAGTCGCCGCGACAGCACATACTGATGCGGCGGCAACCCAAAGCTCTCGCGAAACATCCGCGCAAAGTGGTATTCGGATAGCGCACACAAAGCAGCCAACTGCCCCAGGCTGATGGCCTCGGCCAATTGGTTGTCGATGAACTCCACCAACTGCCGCCGCTGATGCGCAGCCAATCCACCCTTGAGCCGCAACCCCTCACGCATCCCGACCTGGCCGAGTAAAACGTGGCTGAGCATTTCATGGGCCAGGCTGCTGGTGAGCACGCGATCGCCGGGTTCGTCCCAGTTGAGTGTGAGCATTTGCCGAAAGCGCCGGGCTTGTGCCGGGTCGTCCAGAAAGGTGGCTTCGCGCAACTGCAGTTCGCGAGGTTCGCGGTCCAGCAGCGTGACGCAGCCGAGGGCGAATTGTTCGGGACTGAAATACACATGGGCCAGACGAATGTCGCCGTTGATCACCCAGCCCGATTGATGCTCGGCCGGCAGGATGCACAGCTTGTCGGGGCCGCCCTTGGTGCCGGGCTGGTCGCGGCGAAAGGTCCCGGTGCCGCCGGCGATGTAGCAGGACAGGGTGTGATGACTCGGCGCTTCGTAATCCTGGGCGTCGTGATGATTGCTCCACAAGGCTGCAGCCATGCCGTCACCGAGCTCGGCGCTGTGCTCGAGGCGAGCATTGGGCGAGCGGTTGAGGGCTTGAAAGACTTGCAGGGTTTCCAGTGCAGGCATGATGGCTTCTCTCCGACGCCTTGCATCCTACTCCGTAGCCGTTCGGCTGCCAGCCTGTGGCCCGACAAAAGCGCAAGTTTATGCAAGCGCGACGAGGCTTGGCGCAGGACACTGAGCCCCTATTGAGGAGCTTTGCCATGAACCTGTCGTTGTATTTGCTGACCGTGCTGATCTGGGGCACCACCTGGATTGCCTTGAAATGGCAACTGGGCGTGGTGGCGATTCCGGTGTCGATCGTCTATCGCTTCGGTCTCGCGGCGTTGGTGCTGTTCGTCATGCTGCTGCTGAGTCGCCGCCTGCAAGTGATGAACCGTCGCGGGCATCTGATTTGCCTGGCGCAGGGGCTGTGCCTGTTCTGCATCAATTTCATGTGTTTTCTGACCGCCAGCCAGTGGATTCCCAGTGGTCTGGTCGCGGTGGTGTTTTCCACGGCCACATTGTGGAACGCACTCAATGCACGCGTGTTCTTCGGGCAGAAAGTCGCTCGCAATGTGCTGATGGGCGGTGCGCTGGGGCTGCTTGGGCTTGGCCTGTTGTTCTGGCCTGAGGTGGCGGGCCACACCGCGAGCCCACAAACCTTGCTCGGGCTGGGCTTGGCGTTGCTCGGCACCCTGTGCTTCTCGGCCGGTAATATGCTGTCGAGTTTGCAGCAGAAGGCGGGACTGAAACCGCTGACCACCAACGCCTGGGGCATGGCCTATGGCGCGGCCATGCTGTCGGCGTGGTGCCTGGTCAAAGGCATTCCGTTCGACATGGAATGGAATGCGCGCTACATCGGCTCTCTGCTGTACCTGGTGATTCCGGGTTCGGTGATCGGTTTCACTGCCTACCTGACGTTGGTCGGGCGGATGGGGCCGGAGCGCGCAGCCTATTGCACCGTACTGTTCCCCGTCGTGGCGCTGAACGTGTCGGCGTTTGCCGAAGGCTACCAATGGACCGCGCCCGCATTGATGGGTTTGGTACTGGTGATGCTGGGCAATGTGCTGGTGTTTCGTAAGCCCAGGGCGCCGATGGTGCAGGGGAGCGGCAAGCTGGCGTGAAGGTCTGGGTAATCGAGCGCTGAAACTTCAGCGTTCGATTTTGAGCGCGATGTAAATCAGCAGTGGAAACATGAAGTCCACGATGTGCCGAGCCCAATCCTTGGCGTTCCAGATTGCAGATTCATCCATGTTGAACCATTCGGTGCCGATCACTTGCAGGCAGATGTAGTAGACAAAAAATCCGATCAATAGTCCGACGATCGCAAACTTCTTCGCTTCGTGAAAAACGGCGGCAGGTGCATTGATGTTTCGATAAAGATGGTAAGTGCCCAGCAAGCAGAAAGCCGTGTAAACAACTTCCAGAGTGATGATGAACCAATAAATGCGGTGGTGGAGTATCGGTGAAGTGATTGCTCTGTAGCTCAGGTTCAGGTTTTCTCGGGTGGTGTCCATGCTGAGAATATGGCTGACGTATTCGTAATTGGACGGGTAGTCGGTAAAGTTGCTGTACATCACCATTAAGCCAAAGAAGCTTATGTAAGCCATTAGAATTACTTTGCTGTATCTAATGAGTTTGTCTGTTGTAAGGTCGTTCAATGTAGGTGCTCTCCATAACTTAGGTTCGTAGGGTTGGCTAAGTAAGGGGAGTCTATAGTGAGTGTATTTTTTGTAGCAGTGAACTGAATTGCAAAGTGTGTAGATCACGGGCAGGCGATTAAAACGCCTGCCCGTTTTAGTTAGCCTTTCCAGACGTGTGGGTTCACCAGATCTTGCGGTCGCTCTCCCAGCAAGGCGCTGCGCAAGTTAGCCAAGGCACGGTTGGCCATGGCTTCGCGGGTTTCATGAGTCGCCGAGCCGATGTGCGGCAATGTCACCGCGTTTTTCAGTTGGAACAGGGGTGACTCGGCCAGCGGTTCTTTCTCATAAACGTCCAGCCCGGCGCCGCGAATCCGGTTGTTTTGCAGGGCTTCGATCAGGGCAGGTTCGTCCACCACCGGACCGCGGGCAATGTTCACCAGAATCGCGCTTGGCTTCATCAACGCCAGTTCGCGATGGCTGATCAGGTGTCTGGTTTTTTCGCTGAGCGGTACCACCAGGCAGACAAAATCGGCTTCGGCCAGCAGTTGATCAAGGCTGCGGAACTGTGCACCGAGCTCTTGCTCCAGCTCGGCCTTGCGGCTGTTGCCGCTGTAGAGGATCGGCATGTTGAAGCCCAGCCGCCCGCGACGGGCAATGGCCGCGCCGATGTTGCCCATGCCGACGATGCCCAGGGTTTTGCCGTGCACATCGCAACCGAACAATGGCGCGCCGACGGTGGCTTGCCACTGGCCGGCCTTGGTCCAGGCGTCCAGTTCGGCGACGCGGCGGGCGCTGCTCATGAGCAGGGCGAAGGCCAGGTCGGCGGTGCTTTCGGTGAGGACGTCGGGGGTGTTGGTGAGCATGATCCCGCGTTCGTTGAAGTAGGCGACGTCGTAGTTGTCGTAGCCGACCGAGACGCTGGAAACGACTTCGAGTTTGGCGGCGTTCTCCAGTTGTGCGCGACCGAGTTTGCGACCGACGCCGATCAGGCCGTGAGCATGCGGCAGGGCTTCGTTGAATTGGGCGTTGATGTCGCCGTTTTTCGGGTTCGGGACGATGACGTCGAAGTCTTGTTTCAGGCGTTCGACCATTTCGGGGGTGACGCGGCTGAAGGCGAGGACGGTCTTTTTCATGGGGTGAGGGCTCGTCGGGCTTGGAGAATGCCAAGCACGCTAACATTCTTCTTTGGATTTGGGCGAGGCCGTTGGGCTCTTTTGTCCTTGGCGGCCTTTGGGCCGACCATGTTGGTGGTTGATCGGGTGTATATCCGTTTCTGCGGTAACGGCCACTTAGGGTTTCGCCCTTACGGCGACTCACTTTTTTTTCAAACCGGTACGTGTCAAGGTACCTGTCGCCTTGCTCCTACAGTTGTTAGCCCGTTGCGCCCCTAATTTCAGGGCGTTCCGGGTTTAAATACACCGCATCTGCGAGCTTCCAGTTCCGTGTCCGAGTACTCC
>NZ_FYDJ01000025.1 GCF_900187425.1 Pseudomonas sp. Irchel s3h14 | reverse complement strand
GGGCAGGTATTGGAGGATTATTTCTGGATCACCGCCCCAGGCCTTCGAGGCCAAGGACGGTGAAGATCTCAAAGACCCGGTTTCCAGTAGACCGTAAGGCTGCTCCGCTTAAGTGAACAGCATTACGGCACAAGGCGACCTTGTTTGGCATGTACGTGTCGGGCAAGGTCCGGCAACGCGGGTTCGGTTATCACCTGGTGCAAGCCGCCCTGGCTGAAGCGCAGGACCATAAAGGTCTGAGGTTGATCCAGCTGACCGTCACCGCCGGCAATGACGCCGCGTTCAACCTGTACCAGCGTTGCGGCTTCATTCAGTTTGGTCTTGAGCCTTTGGCGGTGCGCGTTGGCGAAGACTACTTCGACAAAATCCACATGTGGCGCGAGCTCTAAATCTATCGCAATCCCTGTGGGAGCGGGCTTGCTCGCGAAAGCGGTCTGACATTCAACATTGATGCTGGCTGACACACCGCATTCGCGAGCAAGCCCGCTCCCACATTTGTTCAGTGTTCCTTCATTGACATCGATCAGCGATCAGCGAACGGCGCTGACTCCATCCAGTGTCGAGAACGACGTGTCCTTGGCCGTCAGCAAGAAATCGCGCATGTACGGCGCATCCAGCATGTCGGCGCGAATCCCGGCGTACAGCGTCGCAAACAAACCTTTCTCACCCAGCCGCTTGGCCTTCACATAACCCCGTGAGCTGTATTCATGCAGCGCCCAATGGGGCATGCCGCACACACCGCGGCCGCTGGCCACCAATTGCATCATCATCACCGTCAGTTCCGACGTGCGCACCTGCGCCGGTTCGATATCGGCCGGTTCGAGGAAACGGGTGAAGATGTCCAGTCGATCACGCTCCACCGGGTAGGTGATCAGCGTTTCCGTGAGCAAATCTTCCGGGACGATGTAGGCCTTGCTCGCCAAACGGTGCTGATTGGCGACCGCGAGCATCGCTTCGTAGGTGAACAACGGCACGTAAGTGATCCCGGCCAGTTCCAGCGGGTCGGAGGTCACCACCAAATCCAGATCGCCACGGGCCAGCGCAGGCAGCGGGGCGAAGGAGAACCCGGAGGCCAGGTCCAGTTCGACTTCCGGCCAGGCATCGCGGAACTGATCGATGGTCGGCATCAGCCACTGGAAGCAACTGTGACACTCGATCGCCATGTGCAAACGCCCGGCAGTGCCGCCGGCCAGCCGCGCGATATCGCGCTCGGCGCCACGCAGCAATGGCAGGGTGGCGTCAGCCAGTTGCAGCAGACGCAAACCGGCGCTGGTGAAACGCACCGGTTTGGTCTTGCGCACGAACAACGGCATGCCCATGCGCTCCTCCAGTTCCTTGAACTGGTGGGACAGGGCCGACTGCGTCAGGTGCAAGCGGTCGGCCGCATCCACCAGGCTATCGGCTTCGCGCAAGGCGTGCAGGGTCTTCAGGTGACGGATTTCAAGCACCGGGGGGCTCCATGAGGAAAACTTGTGATCAACACGAAAAGGTTGAGTTTGTCTCATGTTGGGTTAGCTGTCGACAATAGCGCCATCTTTTACAGGGAGAAATTCACCATGGCTCTGGCCCATACACTTGGTTTCCCGCGCATCGGCGCTGACCGCGAACTGAAAAAAGCCCTCGAATCCTACTGGAAGGGCGATCTGGATCAGGACGCGCTGAAAAGCGTCGGCCGCCAATTGCGCGCCACCCACTGGCAATTGCAGAAAGACGCTGGCATCGACCTGCTGCCGGTCGGCGACTTCGCCTGGTACGACCAGGTCCTGACCCATTCCTTGACCTTCGGTGTGATCCCCGAGCGTTTCGACAGCGCGAAGGACTCGCGCGGCCTGCCGACCCTCGACACCCTGTTCGCCATGGCCCGTGGCGCTACGACTGCCTGCTGCGGCGGCGAACACAGCAAAGCGCAATACGCCCAGGAACTGACCAAGTGGTTCGACACCAACTACCACTACCTCGTCCCGGAATTCACCGCTGACCAACAATTCAAACTGAGCTGGGAACAGCTGTTCGACGAAGTCGACGAAGCCAAGGCGTTGGGCCACAACGTCAAACCGGTGATCATCGGTCCACTGACTTACCTGTGGCTGGGCAAAGCCAAAGGCAATGACTTCGACAAGCTCGACCTATTGGAACGCCTGCTGCCGATCTACGGCGAAATCCTCGGTCGCCTCGCCGCTCAAGGCGTGGAGTGGGTGCAGATCGACGAACCGATCCTGACCCTCGACCTGCCACAGGCCTGGAAAAACGCTTTCGAGCGCGCCTATCACATCCTTCAATACTCGCCGCTGAAAAAACTGGTGGCGACCTACTTCAGCGGTCTGGAAGACAACCTCGGCCTGGCAGTCAGCCTGCCGGTGCAAGGCTTGCACATCGACGCCGTGCGCGCCCCGGATCAACTCGGCCAGGTGCTGGACCGTCTGCCGACCTACAAAATTCTCTCGGTGGGCCTGGTCAACGGTCGCAACGTCTGGCGCTGCGAACTGGAGCAAGTGCTCGCTCAACTGCAGCCAGCCCAGGAACGTTTTGGTGACAACCTGTGGGTCAGCAGCTCCTGCTCGCTGCTGCACAGCCCGGTGGATCTGGATCGCGAAGACAAACTCGACCCGGAACTGAAAAGCTGGCTGGCGTTTGCCGTGCAGAAGTGCGGCGAAATCGCCGTGTTGCGCGATGCCCTGAACGACCCGCAAGCACCCAAGGTGCAAGCCGCCCTCGCCGAGAGCCGTGCGATTCAGGCCAGTCGCGCCGAGTCACCGCGTATCCACAAAGCCGAAGTGCAGGCACGGATAAACGCCATCAGTGACAAGGACAGCCAACGTCATTCGCCGTTCGCCAAACGCATCGAGCAGCAACGTGCGCGGTTGAAACTGCCGGCATTCCCGACCACGACCATCGGTTCGTTCCCGCAGACCGGTTCGATTCGTCTGGCACGCCAGGCGTTCAAGCAAGGCAAGCTGTCGGCCAACGACTACACCGACGCCATGCACAGCGAAATCCGCCATGCCGTGCAAGTTCAGGAACGCCTGGGCCTGGACGTGCTGGTTCACGGTGAAGCCGAACGCAACGACATGGTCGAGTACTTCGCCGAGCAACTGGACGGCTACCTGTTCACCCGTTTCGGCTGGGTGCAGAGCTACGGTTCGCGCTGCGTGAAACCGGCGATTATCTACGGCGACCTGAGCCGTCCGAACGCCATGACCGTCGACTGGATCACCTATGCCCAGAGCCTGACCGACAAAGTCATGAAAGGCA
This sequence comes from Pseudomonas sp. Irchel s3h14, assembly GCF_900187425.1. Classification (GTDB taxonomy): domain Bacteria; phylum Pseudomonadota; class Gammaproteobacteria; order Pseudomonadales; family Pseudomonadaceae; genus Aquipseudomonas. Next base: position 67,351 of record NZ_FYDJ01000025.1, on the reverse strand, counting down.
TGCTCACCGGACCCGTGACCATGCTGATGTGGTCGTTCCCGCGTGAAGACGTCTCGCGCAAAATTCAGGCGCAGCAACTGGCCCTGGCCCTGCGTGACGAAGTGGTGGACCTGGAAAGCGCCGGCATCAAGATCGTGCAGATCGACGAAGCCGCCTTCCGCGAAGGCCTGCCGCTGCGCCGGGCGCAATGGCAGGAATACCTCGGCTGGGCGGTGGAAGCTTTCCGCTTGAGCGCCTCCGGTGTGCGTGATGAAACCCAGATCCACACCCACATGTGCTACAGCGAATTCAACGACGTGATCCAGTCCATCGCGGCGATGGACGCCGATGTGATCACCATCGAAACCTCGCGTTCGGACATGGAATTGCTGGAAGCTTTTGAAGCGTTCGACTATCCGAACGACATCGGTCCGGGCGTCTACGACATCCACTCGCCACGGGTGCCGGACACGGCCGAAATGGTCAAGTTGATGAGCAAAGCCGTGAAGCGTATTCCAGCCGAGCGGTTGTGGGTGAATCCGGATTGCGGCTTGAAGACCCGGGCGTGGCCGGAGACTGAGGCGGCGTTGGTCAATATGGTGGCGGCGGCGCGGCAGCTGCGTAGTCAGTTGGCGTAATTGTTAACGGTTTTTTAGCGCGAAAGCCCGCTGAACCGATAAAGGTCAGCGGGCTTTTTATTGGCCCTTCTTTTTAATGAGCCTCAATTGGCCATTAATTAGAGAGTTGTTTTACGGTCAGCAGGTGGGTGTAAAAATCATTACCTATGGAGTGTGTCTCGGAGTTGATGATGTAGAAATTGGCAGTGCTGGCAGAGGCGGTAAAGGTTCCCGATAAAACATTCCACCCGGAATGTTGAAATACATTAATAATGGGGGTGTTAAGCATGTTGTCAACATGCAAGTTTATTTTAGGATCGTAGTCTGGGTAGTGGGGGTTTTTCGTTGCTGTGTTGTATATCTGGCATGAGAACTCGTATTGAGCGCCGACCACCAGCTGAAAACTACGTGTGAATATCACGCCAGAATTATTTATATGTTGGGGGGTGTCGATATAAAATAAATAGTTGGGCGGTGTGCCCAGAAAGCGACCTGACTGGGCAGCAGTGCCTCTTGCCCAACCATTGAAGTTACCGTTGTAAAAGTCTGTAACGGAATGCAAGTCCGCTTGCACAGTTACAATCCATGGGGGGGATATCTGCTGGTCGTCAGGGGTTTTCGCGGTCAAGCTATGATGGCCCATTCCGATACTAGCCCCCATCCTCCAGATACCGTCATCGTCCGCATCGGCTGATCCCAATAGTGTTGCACCATTGAACAGACTCACCGAGCTCTTGGGGGTTGCGGTACCCACGAAGGCAGGTGTGGGATCATCGCATGTACCACCATTTCTGACTTGCCCGGTAATAGAACCTTGATTGTCGATCAACTGGGTAATCATCGGCCTTGCCAGCATTACCGATTTGATCGTCAGTTCCCGCATAGGGAAGAACGTATCGACACCACCCTTATTGCTGTAGTTGACGATCGATAGACCGTATACCTGCGTGCCGTCCTTGAACAGTTTCAGCTGTTCCCTGTCGATGATTCCGCTCAATCCTGTGCTGACATGGTTGGCGGTTATCACCCCATCAAACAACATGATGACGTATTCGCTACCATCGGACTTTTGGCCACTCACGGCCACCCGCATCCGGGTCCCGATGGCAATGAAGAGCCAGGCAATCAGCGACCAGTGAGCGTCACCCGAGAAGTTGTTGAGGTTAAGGACCTTGTGATCCGCAGCCTCGGCAATGTTCATGCGCGGGTAGTTGATATCTTCATTGGGAATGGGGGTGACTTCGTATTGTGTGGACGGCGAGCGTTGATCATGTATGCCTTCCTGTGTCACGACATACCCAAAGCTCATGAATGTACCCATATTGGCGGGCACGGCGGTCAGGGGCAGAGTGAAGAGTAACGACCCGCTGGCGCTTCCTTGAAGTGTCGCAAGAGCCGGGCTGCCAAAGCCGTCGCGTCCTTTGACGAAGAGCGTCACTCGATGGGTGGGGTCCATCCCGGTGTAGGTGACTTTGACCGTGGCATTTTTCTCAGTGTTCTGCGGATTGATGATATTGCCAGGTGAAGCCTGCACAAGTTCGGGCGGCAGTAGAATCAAGGCCTTGGCGCCGATTCGTAGCACCAGTTCGGGGGCTGTCAGGGGGAGTTTTCGGGGGCGTGCGATGTACCAGTCCACACTGATCACTCGATTGAGCAGGGGATTGATGAGCTCAATCGGGAGCCGAAACTCAAGGTCTATGCCGACGTTGTCTGCGGTAACGGGCAGCGAGTCCACAAAAACGAGGGTGTCTTGCGGCTCAAGACTGTTGCCCCGCTTCCAGACTTCCAGGTGCACTGTATCGCCAATCCGCGTGTGGGCCTGGGCCGGGCAAATGGCTGGAGTGCCGAAGGGAATATCCTTCGGATCGAGGACGCCGTATTCATCCTTGCCGACATCGACGACACCCAGGATGTCTGTCGCTTGAGCGATGCGCAGCCGACTGACGCAGGATTCCAGAGGTATGGCATGCGCTATGCCGGTGACCGTATAGGACAGCTGAACTGAGCCGTTTTGATAGGTATCAAGGTGTGTGGTTTCCCAATCAAATGGCACGACGATTCCTACCCCAGGAATCACCATGGCGCGGGTGACAAACCGTTCGTAGGTCTGCAGGCGGGTGGTGCCGCCAGCGCTTGTACTCAGACAGATCAGTGTCACCTTGTCACCGACCACCAGGCCTTCGATTCCAGGTCCGGCATAGACGACCGTCTCTGCCAGATCTGGCGACAGGACCGCCCCATGGGCTTGCGGCGCAGTAGGGGCTGGAGCACGGTATTTTTCGCCGATCAGTCTTGGAGAATAGGGATAAGACGGGGTACGCAACTCTATTCCCGACACTATTCTGATTCGCTGGTAGCTCAGTTTGATCGTCGTCGGGGCCAGTTTCTTCACGCGTTCGAAAGGGATCTCGAATGTCACGACCCCCGCCTTGTAGTCGAGCGGACCAAAAACTTCGCTGAACCCGGTAGAGGCGTCATAAAGGGTCAATTCCACTTTGTCACCAGCGACGGCGTCCGCACGCCGTACCAAAACGTCAACATCCATGGCTGCACCGTCAAGATCGTCGATCGCAAGGACATCGTCGTTGGCGAGAGGCACTGAAGGCGCTTCAAGATAGGTGGTGTCCGGCTCCAGCGCACCCACGCCGATGGTGGACGTCAGGCTGCTGTTGTGTACCTGATCATGGATTTTGTAACTCACCAATAGCGGGTCGGTGGGGCCGATTAGCTTGAGGATGTCCGAGGAGACAAAAAACACGATGTCTTGACCGACTTGCTCGGCATTGATGACGAATTCGACAATCTGGTTATCGATCGTCAGCACAGCCCGGTCTCCCATTGTCATGACTGACCAGGCAGGAATGATGAACTCAACACCGGCTTCGACCATTTCCTTGTCAATAACCACCGGGAAAATCGGTGCCTTCAAAGGCACGCGTTCGCTGGTGTTGCCGGTTGGATCAAGGCTGTCCGGGAAGGTTGGCTTGAACCATACGGTTATCTCTTCGGAACGTTCCAGGTTCCCACTGGTGCGCTCGATCGAGTACCACATCCGATGGATGCCCGGTTTTTCGACAGCGGTTCTGGGAATGAAGCTGACGATGTTCTCGTTGTTGTGATCCTGTGGGGCGATCTCGGTCTTGATCAATGTGCCTCGATCCGTCGGGTCCGGGTCCTGACCGGGCTCAAGGTGTTTGCCCATGTACAGGCGCAAGGTGTCAAACGCCGCCATCAGGGTATAGGAGGGGAAAAGGACCCACCACCCAAGTCCGGAGCCTGCGGTCTCATCCGCGTTGACCCCATGTGAGGCAGTGGGGTAGTCGACCACGTGCCAACCGGGGATCAGGATGGGGAATATCCTGAGTACGCCGTCTTCTGTGAACAGGACCTGCGACCTGGCTGCGGCAAACAGGTCAACCCGTTGTTGCGGGCTTTCTTTTTTGAGCGCGGCCAGTTGTTCTGGTGTGTAAACAAACCAAGCAGTCATGGGGTTCTCCGATTCACGCGAGAGCGTGCGATCCAGGGTGGTAATTGCGTGTCAGTGGCTGATTGAAAACTCAAACACACGGGCTGGCTACTGTCAGAAATAACAGGTACAGGTTGTTTTCTGACGAGTGGCAGTCACCAGCTAGCCCACTACCGTTCAGCACTCTTCATCAAACTGTCACGTAACTGTGGCAGCGCGCTTGAACAAACTTCATCAGACTCGCGCTCTACTGGAGTTCTGCGTTTCGGTGTTTTTCATGCGTGCACGATTTTTTTCCACAGCGGTTTTCCTGGCCGCGCTGTTGTTCGGCCTGCCGTCCTTGGCGGCGTCTCGTTGCGATATCAATGTTCCGACCGAACGGGTCGATCTGGCGCAGGTGAGCCTGGCGTACCAGAGCATCGGCCGTGCCTCGGACCCTGCGTTGCTGCTGGTAATGGGCCTTGGCGGGCAGTTGATTCACTGGCCGGACGAGGTGGTGGTTGCGCTGTGTCAGCAGGGTTTTCGGGTGATTCGTTATGACAATCGCGATGTCGGCCTGTCGACCTGGCGGCAAGCGCCCGTCGATGCCAACCTGACCTTTGAAGTGCTGCGCTACAAACTCGGTTTGCCGGTGTCGGCGCCGTACACCCTGACCGATATGGCAGACGATGCTTTTGGCTTGATGGATGCGTTGCACGTCGAGCAATTCCACGTGCTGGGCGCGAGCATGGGCGGGATGATTGCCCAGCACATGGCGGCGATGGCGCCGCAACGGGTCGAGAGCCTGACCCTGATCATGACCAGCTCCGGGGCCGAAGGTTTACCGGCACCGAGTGCGGCGTTGGTGCAACTGTTGTCGCGTCGTGGGGCGCCCAATCGCGAAGTGGCACTGGAGCAGCAAGCCGATTTGCTGGCGGCGCTGGGCAGCCCGACGGTGAGCGATGATCGGCAGGCATTGCTGCATCAGGCGGCGCAATCCTATGACCGTGCGTTCAACCCTGAGGGCGTGAAGCGCCAGATCATGGCAATCCTCGCCGAGCGCAGTCGTGTGGCGCTGCTCAATCAACTACGCGTTCCGACGCTGGTGGTCCACGGCACCGCTGATCCGCTGTTGCCGGTGATGCACGGTGTACACCTGGCGGCGCATATCCGCGGCAGCCAGTTGAAGCTGATTCCGGGTTTGGCCCATCGTTTCCAGGAGGCGTTCAAGGCGCCGTTGCTGGCGGCGGTGTTGCCGTATTTGCAGGCCCATCGCGAAGACTCATCGCATTGGGCGCAGATTGATCCGGTGTCCGAACACAACCTCCTGTAACCCTCCGATTAAATGTGGGGGCGAGCTTGCTCGCTCCGGTCTTTCGGGTGATATCGTTCGAGCTTTCCGGCGCGTTCCAGTCTGCGAGGTGTGTGATGAGTACCCCCCTGAAAATCGATTTCGTCAGCGACGTGTCCTGCCCCTGGTGCGTCGTCGGCCTCTATGGCCTGACCCGGGCCCTGGATTTGCTGGGCGACGAGGTGCAGGCCGAGATCCGTTTCCAGCCGTTCGAACTGAACCCGAAGATGGGGCCTGAAGGGCAGAACATCACCGAACACATCACCGAGAAGTACGGCTCGACGCCCGAGCAATCCCAGAAGAATCGCGAGATGATCCGCGCGCGCGGCGCCGAGGTCGGGTTTGCGTTTCGCACGGACGGCAACAGTCGCATCTACAACACCTTCGATGCCCACCGCTTGCTGTTCTGGGCGGGACTGGAAGGGTTGCAGTTCAATCTGAAAGAGGCGCTGTTCAAGGCGTATTTCACCGAGGGCGGCAATCCGTCCGACCATGGGCAGTTGGCGCAGATCGCCGAAAGCGTGGGGCTGGATCGGTCGCGAGCCGAGGCAATTCTGGCGTCGGACGAGTTTGCTAAAGAGGTTCTTGAAGAAGAGCAGTTGTGGCTGTCGCGAGGCGTCAGTTCGGTGCCGATGGTGGTATTCAACGGACAATACGCAGTCACTGGCGGGCAGCCGGTGGAAACGTTCGTCGGGGCGATTCGGCAAATCATGAGCGAAGCGAAGGGCGGGACGGTGAGCTGACCTGACCGGAGATCGTTCCCACGCTCCCGCGTGGGAATGCCTCTAGGGACGCTCCGCGTCCAGTGACGCGGAGCGTCACGGGCTGCATTCCCACGCAGAGCGTGGGAACGATCAAAAGTCAGGCTTGGAAGCGAACCCAGACAGTCACGAGCACAGTCGCCGCGATCAACCAAGCCACCGCCGCCACAGCAAGCGAAGCCTCCAGCCGCATCCGGTCCACCATCACATACAACGTCGCCAGGTAGATGAAGTAAGGAATGATTGACCACATCCCAAACACGATGGTGGTCTTCAAATCCTCCAGCGAACGACCCTTGCCGACGATGTAATGAGCAATCAGTGCAAAGGTCGGAAACAGCGGCACCAATCCGGCGATGTAATAGTTTTTGGTCCGGGCCAGGGCGGCGAGGATCACCACCACGGCCGCGCCCAGGGTTGCTTTGAGGATCAGGTCCATCAGTGGCTCAGCCCGTACTTCTTCACTTTGTCGAACAGCGTGGTTTTGGCCATCCCGAGTTCCAGGCTGGCCTGGGTCAGGTTGCCGCCGCTGCGCTGCAAAGCGTCGCTCAGCAGGTTGCGTTCAAAAGCTTCTACCGCTTCGGCGAAGGCCAGGCCCTGATTGCTGCCGCTGGCGCCGGATTTTTTGAAGGCCGGCAGACCGAGGGCAAAGCGCTCGGCGACGTTGCGCAGTTCGCGCACGTTGCCCGGCCAGTCGTGGCTCATCAGGTTCGACAGGGTCTGGTTGTCCAGGTCCGGCACGGCACGGTCGAAGCGCAGGGACGACTGCTGCAGGAAGTGTTCGAATAATTGCAGGATGTCTTCACGGCGTTCGCGCAGCGGTGGCAATTCGAGGGTCACCACGTTCAAGCGGTAATACAGGTCGCTGCGAAACTCGCCAGCCTTGCTCGACTCATCCAGATCGGACTTGGTCGCCGCGATCACCCGGCAATCCACCGCCACGCTCTGGTTCGAGCCGAGGCGTTCGAGGGTGCGTTCCTGCAACACCCGCAGCAGTTTGATTTGCAGCGGTAGCGGCATGCTTTCCACTTCGTCGAGGAACAGCGTGCCGCCGTCGGCGTGTTCGATCTTGCCGATCCGCCGCTTGCCGGCGCCAGTGAAGGCGTTGGCTTCATGGCCGAAAATTTCGCTTTCGAACAGGTTCTCCGGCAGGCCGCCGCAGTTCAGCGCGACGAACTGCTTGGTGTGCCGTCGACTGAAGTCGTGCAGGCAACGCGCAACCAACTCTTTACCGGTGCCGGTCTCGCCTTCGATCAGTACGTTGGCCGAGGTATCGGCAACGTTGGCGATCAATTCCCGCAGGTTCTGCATGGCTGGCGAGCGGCCGATGATCCGGCCTTCGAGGGAGTCCCGTTCCGCCAGTTGCCGACGCAACGAAGAGACTTCCCGTGCGAGGCTCCGTTGCTCCAGCGCACGGCGCGCCACATCGACCAGACGTTCGGGGGAGAAGGGTTTCTCCATGAAGTCATAGGCGCCTTTCTGCATCGCGCCGACAGCCATGGAGATGTCGCCGTGACCGGTGATCAGCACCACCGGCAGGCTGCGGTCGCGGGCCTTGAGACGGGTCAGCAATTCCAGACCGTCGATGCCCGGCAGGCGGATGTCGCTGATGACGATGCCGGCGAAGTTGTCGCCGACCCGCTCCAGCGCTTCTTCGGCGCTGCCGACGCCCACGCAGGGAATGTCTTCCAGGGTCAGCGCCTGTTGGCAGCCGAGCAGCACATGGGGGTCGTCTTCGACGATCAGCACACTAAGGTCGTTGTTCATATTGGCTCGGCGTGAGTGGGGCTTACCAACGGTAAACTGAGGACGAAGGTGGTACCACCGCTGGCCGGGTGCTCGACACCCAGATGCCCGCCAGTAGCGGCGGCCAGGCTGGCGGAAAGGGTCAGGCCGAGGCCCAGGCCCTGTTCGCCGGGTTTGGTGGTGAAGAACGGTTCGAATAGATGTTTACGTGCTTCGACGTCGATGCCGTGGCCGTTGTCGCGTACACGAAGGCGATATTTGCCATCGAACTCTTCGCCTTCAAGCCACAGTTCTGGCAGTGGTTGTGCCTGCATGGCGTCGAGGGCGTTGCCGATCAGGTTGACCAGAATCTGCTCCAGACGCGTCTGGTCGATCTGCACTTGCAGATCGGCGAAGTCTCGGTGCAGCTGCAGATGAGCGCTTTCCACGCGACCACCGAGCAGTTGCAAGGCTGCATCCACCGCTTTGCCGAGGCTGGCCTGACCTTTGTCGTCGCCGCGGCGAGCGAACGAACGCAGGCTGGCGGTGATTCGGCCCATGCGGTCGATCAGTTCGTTGATGGTCTTGAGGTTGGTGCTGGCAACGTCCAGTTGACCGCGTTCCAGAAACCGCACGGTGTTGCCGGACAAGGTTCGCAGCGCCGCCAGTGGCTGGTTCAATTCGTGGGCGATGCTGGTGGACATCTGGCCGATGGCCGCGAGTTTACCGGCCTGCACCAGTTCATCCTGGGCGCGGCGTAGCGTCTCTTCGGCCACACGCCGTTCGCGGATCTGGCCCTTGAGCCGTTCGTTGCTGGCGCGCAGATCAGTGGTGCGTTCGGTAATCCGACGCTCCAGTTGATTGTTGGCTTCCTGCAAGGCTTCCCGGGCGGCGAGGCGGGTGGCAATGACCTTGCGCCGCTCGTTCCAGGCGATCAGCAGGAACGCCACCAGGGCAAACGCCACCGCCACCAGAATCCCCTGACTGATCGCTTCGCGGCGCAAATCCTGCAGGGGGGTGAGCAGGGTGAAATTCCACGGGGTATCGCTCAATGGCCGGGTTTGCGACAGGTAGCTGATGTCCTCTTCATCGGATTCCACTTCGCTGTTGGCGGGGAAGGTCAGTTTTTCCTCGCCTTCGGCCAGTTTTTCCCGGGCCAGCGGTTGCAGTTCGTTCAGCGGGAACCAGTAGTACTGAAGGCTGCGGGCCAGTTTTTCTTTCGTTTCGTCGCTCAACGGAACAACCGATTTCAGGCGCCGTGCCGGATCGCTGGAAAGAATGATGATGCCGTTTTCATCGCTGACGAAAGCTTCCAGCCGCGCGCGCTGCCAGCGTTCTTCCATGGCTTCGAGGCGGACCTTGACCACCGCGACACCGATGATCTTGCCGTGTTCTTCCAGGCCATGAGCCAGGTAGTAACCGGGTTCGCCGCTGGTGCTGCCGATGCCATAGAAGCGCCCCGGCTGACCGCGAACGGCATTCTGGAAATAGGCGCGGAAGGACAGGTCTTCGCCCAGGTAGCTGTCGACATCGCGCCAGTTGCTGGTGGCCATGACACGGCCGGTGGTGTCCATCACGTAGATAGCCCGACTGCGGCTGCGCCGGTTCAGGCCTTCGAGGTATTCATTGACCGTCTGCCGGTGTTCCGGTGACGAGTCGGCCAACAGCTTCGAAACGCTGGATTCGAGTTCCAGCAGGCTGGGCAGGTAGGTGTACTTGCTGATCTCGCTCTCGACGGCGCGGGCGTGAAGTTCCAGCTGACGCTGGCCGTTCTCGCTGAGGCTGCGGATCCCGTAGTGTTCACTGACCCAGAAACCGAGGTAACCCAATCCGATCATCAGGGCGATGACCAGCGGCGGCAGGAACAGATGGCGAATCAGACGGGGTTTCACGGCGAGTGATGGCGGCGCGGCGCGATAGAGATTGGGGTCGCATTTCATCACAGATGCCTTGGGTCAACCACAACACTTACTTAGAGCACCACCACCGGCCCCTGTGGGAGCGAGCTTGCTCGCGATGAGGCCATTTCAGTCAACATTGATGTTGAATGTCAGTCCGCTATCGCGAGCAAGCCCGCTCCCACATTTGGGGAGCGGTGCCTTTCTTAGTGCTGCAGAATCTTGGCGAGGAAATGCTGCGTACGCTCGGCGCGGGCATTGATGTCGCCGAAGAACTCCTCTTTCTTGCAGTCTTCGATGATCTTGCCCTGGTCCATGAAGATCACCCGGTCCGCCACTTTACGGGCGAAGCCCATTTCGTGGGTCACGCACATCATGGTCATGCCTTCGTGGGCCAGTTGCACCATCACGTCGAGTACTTCGTTGACCATTTCAGGGTCCAGCGCCGAGGTCGGTTCGTCGAACAGCATGACGATCGGGTCCATCGCCAGCGCACGGGCAATCGCCACACGCTGTTGCTGACCACCGGAGAGCTGGCCCGGATGCTTATGCGCATGGGCAGACAGCCCGACGCGCTCAAGCAGTTGCAGGCCTTTCTTGGTGGCTTCTTCCTTGCTGCGGCCCAACACCTTGATCTGCGCGATGGTCAGGTTTTCGGTGATGGTCAGGTGCGGGAACAGTTCGAAATGCTGGAACACCATGCCAACGCGCGAACGCAGTTTCGGCAGGTCGGTCTTCGGGTCGGCGATGGACGTGCCATCGACCACCACGTCGCCTTTCTGGAACGGTTCCAGGGCATTGACGCATTTGATCAGGGTGGATTTGCCGGAACCGGACGGCCCGCACACCACAATCACTTCGCCTTTTTTGACCTCGGTGCTGCAGTCAGTCAGTACCTGGAAGTCGCCATACCACTTGTTGACATTCTTGATAGAGATCATACGGCAAACCTTTTTTGCAGACGCTTGACCAGCAGCGAGGCGGCAAAGCTGATTGTGAAGTACGTGAGACCTGCAAAGATCAGGAACTCGTTGGAGCGACCGATGATGTCGCCACTGGCACGCGAGGCATTGAGGAAGTCCACCAGACCGACCGCGTAGACCAGCGAGGTGTCCTGAAACAGGATAATGCTCTGTTGCAGCAGCAGCGGGGTCATCTTGCGGAACGCTTGCGGCAGGATGATCAACCGCATCATCTGGCTATACGTCATGCCCAAGGCTTGGGCAGCACCCATCTGACCCTTGGAAATCGACTGGACACCGGCCCGGACGATTTCGCAGAAGTACGCCGCTTCGAACATCATGAACGCCACGATGCAGGAGGCGAACGCGCCGATCGGGGTGTCTTCGCCAGTGATCCAGCGCAGTACGAACGGCACCGCCAGGTAGAACCAGGTGATCACCAGCAGCAGCGGAATCGAGCGGAAGTAGTTAACGTAGGCGCCGGCAATGTTCGACAACAGTTTGCTGTGTGACAGGCGCATCAGCGCCAGGATCGTGCCGAGGATGATCCCGCCGACGACGCCCAGCGCCATCAGTTGCAGGGTCATGACCATGCCGTTCCACAAACCCGGCAGGGACGGGATGATGCCCGAGAAGTCGAATTCCATCATTTACCCCCTACGGAGATCAGGCCCGGTACGGCGACTTTCTTCTCGACCATGCGCATCAGCAGCATCAGGCCCATGTTCAGCGTGAAGTAGATCAGCGTTGCCAGGGTGAAGGCTTCGAACAGGTTGGCGGAGAACTCGGCGGTCTGTTTGGTCTGCGCGAGCAACTCCATCAGGCCGATCAGCGACGCGACCGAAGAGTTCTTGAACACGTTCAGGAATTCCGAGGTGAGCGGCGGAATGATGATCCTGTAAGCCTGGGGCAGCAGCACGTTCCAGTAGATCTGCGGCAGCTTGAAGCCCATGGCGCGAGCGGCGGATTCCTGGCCGCGAGGCAGCGCCTGGATACCGGTACGCACTTGTTCACAAACGCGAGCAGCGGTGAACAGGCCAAGGCAGACGACAACGCTCAGGTACGCCGAGGTGGTCGGGTTCAGGTCCTGCTTGTACCACTCTTGCAGGTCCGCAGGCAGCAGATCGGGCACCAGGAAGTACCAGATGAACAGCTGAACCAGCAGCGGCACGTTACGGAAGAGTTCGACGTAACAGGTCGCGATGCCCGATACGATGCGGTTCGGTACGGTGCGCATGACACCCAGAATCGAGCCCAGCAGCAGGGCAATGATCCAGGCCACGACGGCGATGGCGATGGTCCAGCCCAAACCGGCGACGTACCAGTCGAGATACGTCTCGCTGCCCACGCCGGTGGACTTGAAGAACACGCCCCAGTCCCAGTTGTAATTCATTAGGGTCTCCCCTCAGATCGTTCGATGTACAAGTGCCCGCCTGGGGAAGCTCCGTTCCCGCCTGATCTTGACGATCAGGCACACACGAGCGGCTCGACAGCCACCGGTTCGAGTGTTTCCAAAAATGCCAGCAGGGAGTGACTATCCCCTGAAAGGGCCGTGGCCCTCTCAGGGGATAAGGTTAGTCAGAAATCAGGATTTCTTTTCGTCAGCCGCTTTATCGGTCGGATTGGCGATCAGGGCCTTGAGCTCGTCGCTCATCGGGAACATCAGGTTCAGGCCTTTTGGCGGGATTGGCGTCATGAACCATTTTTCGTAGATCTTGTTGATCTCGCCGGACTTGTAGGTCGCAACGATCGCGTCATCCACAGCCTTCTTGAACGGAGCGTCGCCCTTGCGGACCATGCAGCCGTAGATTTCGTAGGACTGTGCAGTACCGGTCACGGACCAATCGGTTGGCTTCTTGGCCTTGGCCATTTCACCGGCCAGCAAGGCGTCGTCCATCATGAAAGCCACGGCGCGGCCGCTTTCCAGCATGTTGAAGGACTCGCCGTGGTCTTTGGCGGAGATGACGTTCATGCCCATCTGCTTGTCGGCGTTCATCGACTTGAGGATGCGCTCGGACGTGGTGCCGGCGGTGGTCACGACGTTCTTGCCTTTCAGGTCCGGGAAGTCTTTGTATGGCGAATCTTTCTTGGCCAGCAGCTTGGTGCCGATTTCGAAGATGCCGACGGAGAAGTCAACTTGCTGCTGACGCTCGACGTTGTTGGTGGTGGAGCCGCACTCGACGTCCACGGTGCCGTTCTGCACCAGCGGGATACGGGTTTGCGAGGTCACCAGGTTGTATTTGACCTGGAGGTTCGGCATGTCCAGGTCTTTCTTGATGGCTTCAACGATTTTCAGCTGGATATCGTGGGAGTAGCCAACCGGTTTGCCGGAAGCGTCCGCGATATAGGAAAACGGAATGGAAGCGTCACGATGCCCGAGGGTGATAACGCCGGACTCTTTGATCTTCTTCAGGGTGCCGGTGAGTTCGGCGGCGAAAACTGGAGTGCTGATCAGAGCGGCAGCAATGGCTGCGCCCAGGAGATGGGGAACGATGCGCATCAAATTTTCCTCGACATTGTTTTTATATGGAGCCAGTTCATCGGCCCTTTTTGTGCTTTGAATGCTTGCCGGCTCCTGAAGGGTTGGCTCAGCGGACATTCGTCCAAGAGTGTAGAGCATGACTCGTGCCAGGCCAGGCTGAATAGATCAACTTATTGATTTATAAGGGGATTAAATATTTATGGCGAGGTTTTTGATGTTAGGGAAATCCGGTTAACCGAATCGACCGGCAGGTCGCGTTCGGAAAACCGAATGGTGTTTGCGGCCGCTAACGCCCTATTGGCCAGATAAGAGCCAGTAATCGTGCCGTTCATACGAGAATCAGCTTTCCTGGCTGAGCGGCGTCTCATGCAGGTAGGTCCATTGGGCGTTGTGGTGATGCATGCCAATGATCGCCACCGAAACCCGTGAGCTTTCGCGCTGGCCGAGGCGATGGGTTTCCTTGTAGCGAATCGCCACGCTGTTGCCTTCCTGCCATACCGTCTGCAGGTCGCTGATGACGATCTCCAGGCCTGGCTTGGCGCCGACTGCACCTTTGAACATCTGTTCGACCATCGCCCGGCTGACGATGGCGGCCGAAGTGGTAACCATGGTGAAGTGCTCGGCGAACTCAGACATCAGCGGCTCGAGAGCGGGCTGCCCCTTACCGTTTGCGTCGGTGAACAGGGTGTGGATCAACGCGTGCACGTGATGAATGCTGTGGTGCGCCTGTTCAACTATTTTGTTGTGCATGACAGTCCTTTTGAGTGTTCAACTGACTCAGTTGAAAGAGTGGGAACAGGCCCACCAGCGCGGCGATGGCAAAGGTCACGTGGTAGGCCTGGGTGGTATCGAAATGCTTCAAGAGCAGGTTGAAAACCATCAGGAAGAGGGCAGCGTCGATGCTGAATGACATCTGTCGGTTGATGTTCCAGATGACACTGGCCTTGTGGGTGTCATTGCCCTCGAAGTCCATCAGCGACGTGGTTTGTGCTGTGTTGGCACCGATGCCGCCGCCGATCCCCATCAAGCTGTAGGCGATGACAATCACCAGAAAGTCTGAGGGATCGTTCACCAGTACCAGGGTGGCGATGCCGGCGCTGTGCAAGAGCATGCCGAGGGCAAACAGCCGCTTCGCGCCCATCCGGTTATAGACCCGGCCACAGATCAGCATCGCGATGAACGCGCCGATGGCGTAGAGGATCATGAACATTCCTGTCAGTCGGGCGCTGAAGTGCAGGGTGTTTTGCAGGAAGAAGATGCTCATCAAGTTGACCCCCGTGAATACACCGGGAATCGCGTAATAGATAAAGATGGAGGTGCTGAGTTTTTTGCTTTTGAGCAGGCTCAGTTCAATGATCGGTTTTTTGCATGTGCGGTAGTGCAGCCCGTACAGCACGACGAAAGCGACGCCGGCCATGACGAAGAGGGCGGCCACCCATGCCGGAGCGTCGCCGCCATACAACGACATGCCCATCAGCAGGCTGCCGAGTGCCGCGCTGACCAGCAGCAAGCCCTTGATGTCGGGCCGGGGCAAACTCGTCGGCCGCGCTTCGTTGATCCAGAACCAGGACAGCAATGCCGCGATCAGCGAGAACGGGATGTTGCTGTAGAACACCCAGCGCCAGGAGCTGCTGTCGACGATGACACCGCCTATGGTTGGTGAAATGGCGGGCGCTATCAGGGCAACGGCCATGACCAATGTGGATATTTTCGCCCGCTGCTCGCCCTTGAACAGGTTGAACGTCAGCGCCTGGCCGACTGGAATCAAAAGGCCGCCGCCAATCCCCTGGACGAAGCGCCAGATCACCAGCTCGTTGAAACTGTTGGCCAGCCCGCACATCCACACGGAAGCGGTGAATACGATCATCGAGGCGGTGAGGATTTCCCGGCTGCCAAAACGACCGGCCAGCCAGGTGCTGACCGGGATGATCAGTGTCAGCCCCAGAATATAAGCGTTAGCCACCCAGGCAACGTCTGAAGTACTAACGTGCAGCGCCGTCGATATACTCGGTAATGCGACCGCCGACATAAAGATGTTAATGCAGTCTATAAAAAAGCCGATCAGGAATATTAGTGCAACTTTGTAGCGATAGGTCATGTTGTTTCCCCTTTGCCGCAAAGCATAGGGGCGGTGGACTTGAACTGTCGATACGACTATCCTTGAAACAATGTTTGACGGGATTTAACAGTGAGCCATATTGCTATGCACACTCATCTTAATCGGGTCCAGACATTCCTGGCCGTGGTCGATTTTGGTTCTTACACCAAGGCTGCCAATTACCTGAGTATCAGCAAAGCCATGGCCAGCCTGCATGTCAAGGCGCTGGAGGACGTGCTGTCAGCGACGTTGTTGATTCGGAATACCCGAAATATATCCCTCACCGAAATCGGTCAGGACTTTTATGAAGAATTCAAAGGTATTGTCGCGGATATCGATAACGCCTTCGATAATGTATTAAAAGGGCATAATCGGGTGTCCGGCAAGTTACGCTTCAGTTCCACCAGTGAATACGGCGAGGCCTATATTCTTCCGTTGATACCGCAATTTATAGAGCGCTATCCGGAAGTAAAAATCTGTTATAACTTCAACTCGTCACTCAATGATCTGGTGGCGGAAAAGTTAGACCTGGTCATCCGTTTAGGCAACTTGGCGGACTCGGCTTTCAAGAGTCGTAAACTGGCGGATTATGAAATTGTCCTGGTGGCTACCGAGACGTTTCTTGCACGTCACCCGGTGCAGAGTCCTCAGGACCTGAATTCGGTGCCATGGATCGCCAACAGCAACCTGCAGGCACCGACCCAGTGGGCGTTGCGCCATCCGCAATTGGGGGCTGTCGAGATCAACGGGATCAATCAGTTTGAATCCAATTCTTCCACGGCCATCCGCTCCATGACGTTGTCGTCGCTAGGCGTCTCGGTGCTGCCCGCGTGGGTGGTCAAGGACGACATCGCCAGCGAGCGGCTGATCCGGTTGTTGCCCGACTATTCGCTGCCCTCGCAGTCCGTCAACGTGGTGTTTCCCAACAGCCCGCATTTGCCCCACAAATCGAGGGTGTTCATTGATTTCCTGTTGCTGCATCTGGGGCAGTAAGCACCTACAAAAAAGCCCCTGAATCGTGAGATTCAGGGGCTTTACTTTAACCAGATTGCCGATCAGGCCGCTTCGATCTTGCTGCGGTTCTGCTCGACCTTGTTCAGGTAATCCTTGAGCTTGTCCTGTTCCGCCGGGGTGGTGAACAGCCCCAGCTTGCTGCGGCGCCACAGGATGTCGTGCGCGGTGGTCGCCCACTCTTCGCTGCACAGGTAATCGACTTCGCGGGTGTAGAGCCCGCCGCCGATGTGTTCGCCCATATCGCCGAGATTCTGTACGCCTTCCAGCATGCGCCAGGTGCGGCTGCCGTAGGTGGTGGCCCAGCGGCGGGCAATTTCGGTCGGCACCCAGTCGAATTTGTCACGGATCAAGGCGCACAAGGCTTGCGGGGTGGTCATGTCTTCACCGCCCGGCAGGGTGGCGCTGGCGGTCCAGCTTGGCTTGATGTCCTTGAAGTACGGAGCCAGTTGCGCCAGCGCCGACTCGGCCAGTTTGCGGTAGGTGGTCAGCTTGCCGCCGAACACCGATAACAGCGGCGCTTCTTCACCGGTGCCCGACAGCGCCAGGGTGTAGTCGCGGGTAACGGCCGACGGGTTGTCGGACTCGTCGTTGCACAGCGGACGAACGCCGGAATAGCTGTGCAGGATATCGTCGCGGCTGATGCGTTTCTTGAAATGGGAGTTGACCACTTTCAACAGGTAGTCGGTTTCGCCTTCAGTGATCGCAACTGCAGCCGGATCGCCGGTGTACTCGCGGTCGGTGGTGCCGATCAGGGTGAAGTGGTTCAGGTACGGAATGGTGAAAACGATGCGCTGATCTTCGTTTTGCAGAATGTGTGCGTGTTCGCCTTCGTACAGTTTCGGCACGATCAGGTGGCTGCCCTGGATCAGACGGATGCCGTACGGCGATTCCATCTTCAGGTCGTCACGAATGAACTTGGCGACCCAAGGGCCGGCGGCGTTTACCAGTGCCTTGGCGCGGATCGAAAACAGACTGCCATCGGCGCGTTCCAGATGCAGGTGCCACATTCCCTTGGTGCGGCGGGCGCTGACGCAACGGGTTTGGGTGTGAACGTGGGCGCCTTTTTCGCGGGCGGCCATGGCGTTCAGTACGACAAGACGGGCGTCATCGACCCAGCAATCGGAGTATTCGAAGCCTTTGGTGATTTCGCTTTTCAGCGGGCTGTCCGGGCCGAACTTCAGGCTTTTCGAGCCTTCGAGTTTTTCCCGTTTGCCGAGGTTGTCATAAAGGAACAGACCGGCGCGGATCATCCACGCCGGACGCAGGTGTGGGCGGTGCGGCAGCACGAAGCGCATCTGTTTGACGATGTGCGGGGCCTTGGCCAGCAGCACTTCGCGTTCGGCCAGGGCTTCGCGCACCAGACGGAATTCGTAATGTTCAAGGTAGCGCAGGCCACCGTGGATCAGCTTGCTGCTGGCCGACGAGGTGTGGCTGGCCAAGTCGTCCTTTTCGCAAAGAAACACCGAAAGACCGCGACCGGCGGCATCCGCTGCGATCCCCACGCCATTGATCCCGCCACCGATGACGGCGATATCGTAGATCTCAGCGAGAGGGGGCGTAGGCAAGGTAGAAGTGGGCATCGGCTAGCCTCGGGCTTTTATGATTTTCTGTATTGGAATTCGAACATTAATGTTCATTTGCGAAAATGGTAGCCCATAAAGTCGCCCACAGCCAGTTAACTTCGATTGAAAATACTGATCGAAGGGCCGTGAAAGGAAAATTTTCGAACATTGAAAGAATGAAGAGGGGAGATTTGCTGCGGCTTCTGTAGGAGCATGGCTTGCCCGCGATGGCGTACTCGAGGCCGCCATCGCCGGCAAGCCGTGCTCCTACAGGTTGTTTAACCGCTTCCGCGGTTAAACAACCTCCAACCGAATCTTGTGCTGACTCAGCAACTGCGCCAACGCCGGCACCGGCTGCTGATCGGTCACCAGGCAATCAATCAAGCTGATCGGCCCCAGACGAATCATGGCGTTGCGCCCGAATTTGCTGGAATCCGCTGCGAGGATGACCTGTCGGGCATTGGCGATGATCGCCTGGGACACCCGAACTTCCTGATAGTCGAAGTCCAGCAGACTGCCGTCTTCATCGATACCGCTGATGCCGACCAGGGCGAAATCAACTTTGAACTGGTTAATGAAGTCGACACTGGCCTGACCGACCACGCCACCGTCGCGCCGCACGTTGCCACCGGTCAGCAGGACATCGAAGTCGTCCTTGGCGCTGAGCATCGAAGCCACATGCAGGTTGTTGGTGATGATCTTCAGGTGATTGTGATTGAGCAACGCCCGGGCGATGGATTCGGTGGTGGTACCGATATTGATGAACAGCGAGGCGTGATCGGGGATTTGAGCCGCAATGGCTTCACCGATACGCTGCTTTTCATCACGCATCTGATCGGCACGCATGGCGTAGGCGGTGTTTTCGACGCTGGAATCGTAGGCTGCGCCGCCGTGGTAGCGACGCAACAAATTAGCTTCCGCGAGCTGATTGATATCGCGGCGGATGGTTTGCGGTGTAACGACGAACAGCGTAGCCATTTCCTCGATGCTGACATAGCCGCGTTCGCGGACCAGTTCGAGGATTTGCTGCTGACGGGGAGGCAGATTCATGGGGCTTCCTTTGGGCTGCCGTGCAAAATTTGCCCATGATGCCGCAGGAATCTGCTCCCTACCAGTTACATACCGATACGAATACTCAGCTCGGCTTATTCAGCGCCTTCATGCGGTTCCCAATCGCGGGTACGGCTGACGGCTTTTTTCCAGCCGGCGTAGAGTTTTTCTTTCGCGGTTTCATCCAGGGTCGGTTCGAATTCGCGCTCGATCACCGCCTTGCCGCGCAACTCATCCAGGCTGCTCCAGAAGCCACATGCCAGACCGGCCAGGTAAGCCGCGCCCAGTGCGGTGGTTTCGCGCATTTGCGGACGCTCGACCTGAGTGCCGAGGATGTCAGCCTGGAACTGCATCAGGAAGTTGTTCGCCACCGCACCGCCGTCGACACGCAGGGATTTCAAGCGTTCGCCGGAATCCTGTTGCATGGCGTCGAGAACATCGCGGGTCTGGTAGGCAATCGACTCAAGGGCTGCACGAATGATGTGATCCACGCGTACGCCGCGAGTCAGACCGAACAGCGCGCCACGGGCATACGGGTCCCAGTACGGAGCGCCCAGACCGGTGAAGGCGGGTACCAGGTACACGCCGTTGCTGTCCTTGACCTTGTTGGCGAAGTATTCGGTGTCGTGGGCGTCGTTGATGATTTTCAGTTCATCACGCAGCCATTGAACGGTGGAGCCACCGTTGAACACAGCACCTTCCAGTGCGTAAGCCACTTCGCCGCGCGGGCCGCAAGCGATGGTGGTGAGCATGCCGTGCTTGGATTTCACGGCTTTGTCGCCGGTGTTCATCAGCAGGAAGCAGCCGGTGCCGTAGGTGTTTTTCGCCTGGCCTGGCTCGACGCACATCTGGCCGAACAGGGCCGCTTGCTGGTCGCCCGCGATACCGCCGATGGCTATGCCGCTTTTGGTGTGGCCGTAGATTTCCGACGAGGATTTAACTTCTGGCAGCATCTCGCGCGGAATATCCAGCACCTCCAGCATCTTCGCATCCCACTCCAGCGTGTGGATGTTGAAGAGCATGGTGCGCGAGGCGTTGGTGTAGTCGGTGACGTGCACCTTGCCGCCGGTAAATTTCCAGATCAGCCAGCTGTCGATGGTGCCGAACAACAGTTCGCCTTTGCGCGCACGTTCGCGGCTGCCTTCGACGTTGTCGAGGATCCATTTGAGCTTGGTGCCGGAGAAGTACGGGTCGGTAACCAGGCCGGTGGTGTCGCTGATGTATTGCTCGTGACCGTCGCGCTTGAGTTGCTGGCAGATCTCGGTGCTGCGGCGGCACTGCCAGACGATCGCGTTGTAGATCGGGCGGCCGGTGGTCTTGTCCCAGACCACGGTGGTTTCGCGCTGGTTGGTGATGCCGATGGCAGCAACCTGGTCGTGATGCAGGCCAGCTTGAGCCAGGGCCTCGACCATCACGGCGCTTTGGGTGGCGAAGATTTCCATCGGGTCGTGTTCGACCCAACCGGCTTGCGGGTAATGCTGTGCGAATTCGCGCTGGGCGGTGCAGACCACGTTCGCGTCGCGGTCGAAAATGATCGCGCGGGAGCTGGTCGTACCCTGATCGAGGGCAATGATGTAGTTCTTATTCTGAGTGTCGGTCATGTCGATTGCCTTGGACGAAAAAAGGGAGAGAGGTCCGGCGCGTGATCTGATGGGCAGGATCACACGCCAACGGTATCAAGAAGTTCTTGGTTTGCCGTCAATGGCCGGTGCTGCGTCCTTTGTAGCAGGTAGGGCACTGGGCAGATGACGGGCAATCAGCCCGCGATACGCTGCAGCACCGAGGCAGGCACCGACAATCGGTGCAAAAACCGGAATCAGGAAATACGGGATATCGCGCCCACCGGTGAAGGAAATTTCACCCCAGCCAGCGAAGAAAGTCATCAGTTTAGGACCGAAGTCGCGCGCCGGGTTCATCGCAAAACCGGTCAGCGGACCCATCGAACTGCCAATCACGGCAATCAGCAGGCCGATCAGCAGCGGGGCGAGCGGACCCTTTGGCAATCCATTGTTGTCGTCGGTCAGGGACATGATCACGCCCATCAGGATGGCAGTGATGATCACCTCAACCAGGAAGGCTTGTGCCGTGGTCAAGGCCGGGTTGGGGAAGGTGGAGAACACCGACGCCAATTCGAGGCTGGCCTGAGTACCACGAACCATATGGTGAGTTTGTTCGTAATCGAAGAATAAATTGCTGTACAGCGTGTAAACCAACAACGCTCCACAGAAGGCACCAGCGATCTGGGCGAGAATATAGAACGGCAGTTTGCGCTTTTCGAAGTCAGCGAAAATGCTCAAGGCAATGCTGACGGCGGGATTGAGATGAGCCCCGGAAACGCCAGCAGTCAGGTAGATCGCCATGCTCACGCCGACCCCCCAGATGATACTGATTTCCCAGAGGCCGAAGCTGGCACCCCCGACCTTGAGCGCGGCAACGCAGCCTGTACCAAAAAAGATCAGCAGCGCAGTGCCCAGGAATTCGGCCATGCATTGGCTTGAGAGCGACGGTTGTTGTAAAGCAGTTGTCATTGAAAACCTCGTTTTTGTTGTTGTCTGGCGCTTTTTCATCATGGTCAAAGCGCGATTTTCACCGAGGCAGGATCCCCATCCTGTTCTCGGCCTACTGCTGGGTGCTGCGATAGGAGCATTCGTACAGTATTCAGATTCGAAAAAATATAGACAAGAAACGCTGCTGTCAAAGGTCGAAAATGAACCATCGGTCACAATCGAACTATTAGTCACGTGAATGACCGCATCGTTCACGCGGCAGGTCGAAGGTGGACGAACGGCATAAGGCGCCGCCAAGCCTTTGAAATAGTGCCGCAATAGAGCCTTTTACTGATCAATGACCTAGAATCCAGCGCAGTATTTTTCTACTGCCGCCCAGTCTGGAGCTGTCATGACCCCCGCATTGGATTTGTTGAAAAAAGTTCGTGCCGAACATCGCGTGCACAGTTACGAACATGATCCGAAGGCAGCGTCCTACGGGCTGGAGGCCGCGGAAAAGTTGGGATTGGACCCGACGCAGGTGTTCAAGACTTTGCTGGCGGCCAGCGAGAAAGGTGAATTGCTGGTGGCCGTGGTGCCGGTCGTCGGAAGTCTGGACTTGAAAGGCCTGGCTCATGCAGCGGGCGTGAAAAAAGTCGAAATGGCCGATCCTGCCGCTGCGCAACGATCCACCGGTTATCTCTTGGGTGGCATCAGCCCGCTGGGACAGAAAAAGCGCTTGCGCACCTTTATCGATAATTCAGCTCAACCTTTCGCTAGCATTTTTGTCAGCGCGGGGCGACGAGGGCTGGAAGTCGAATTGGCACCCGCGGTGCTGGCCGAACATACCCAGGCGACGTTCGCTGATATCGGCCGTGCCTGACGCGGACTATCAGCCCGGCGCTGTATGGTGGAAATTTACGGGCTCTGTCACTGGTGCCGGGTTGTCGGCGGCTTCATGCTCCGTGACCTGACAAAGGGAGAAGGTTATGCAGCTTGAGTTTCATCAGGTCGATGCGTTCAGTGATCGGCCGTTCAGTGGCAACCCGGCGATGGTCTATCGCCTCGATGCCTGGCTTGCCGATGAGTTGATGCAGAAGATCGCCGCCGAGCACAACCTCGCCGAAACCGCTTTCGTGGTGCGCGAAGGGCAGGGCTGGCACATCCGCTGGTTTACCCCGACCACCGAAGTGCCGTTGTGCGGTCATGCAACCCTGGCCAGTGCTTATGTTCTGTTTGAAATCTACAAAGAGCCGGTCGAGCGACTGGACTTCGTCTGCAAGTCCGGCCCGCTCAGTGTGAGTCGTGAGGGTGAGCGCTTGTGGCTGGATTTCCCGGCGCTCATTCCGTCGGAAGTGGGCGTGACCCTGGATGTCGAGCGCGCGCTCGGTGTGGAAGCGGTTGATGTGCTGGGGTCGAACGAGTTGTTCGTGGTGCTGGAATCCGAGCAGGCGGTACTCGAATGTCAGCCGGACATGGCGGCGCTGGCGAAGCTGCCCTGGCCGGGGGCAATTGTCACGGCCAGGGGCAGTAAGCATGATTTTGTTTCCCGCTACTTCGCGCCGGCGATCGGTATCAACGAAGACCCGGTGACCGGTTCCACCCATTGCAGCCTGATCCCGTACTGGTCGAAACGTTTGGGCAAGTCGAGCCTGACGGCTTGTCAGCGTTCGGCTCGAGGCGGGGAGTTGTTCTGTCGGTTGGAAGGGGATCGGGTGAAAATCGGCGGGAATGCGACGCTCGTTGCAAGCGGAACGCTGATGCTGGGTTGATGCTGATCTTTGTAGGAGCAAAGCTCGCTCGCGATGAACGATGACGCGCTGCATCAGCTAAATCGCGGCGATGCTATCGCGAGCAAGCTTTGCTCCTACAGATTCAGGTGTCAGTGGGCGCTGCTGTAGCGGCGCACACCGGATTCGACGGCCGGAATCTGCGCCGCCGTACTGCCCGACGCCTGAAACAGCACCAGGTGTTCAGCCGCGACACGAATGCCGACCTCTGAACCCACCTGATGATCGGCATGGCTCGGGAAAATCGACTCCAGCTGCGCGCCGGTCGGTAACTGCAAGCGATACAAGGTGGACGCACCCTGGAAAGACTTGCCGACAATCCGCGCCTTCAGCGTGCTGTCCGGTGCATACACGATATCGTCCGGACGCAGCAACACATCCACCGCACCGCCAACCGGCCAGGTGTAGGCACGATTACCGCGTAACTCACCCAGTTCGGTCTGCACCGACTCGGGGCTGCTCAGCTGACCGCGAATGAAATAACCCTGGCCGATGAAACTGGCCACAAACGGCGTCAGCGGTTCGTGATACAGGTTGTAAGGCGTGTCCCACTGCTCCAGGCGACCTTCTTTGAACACCCCCACATGATCGCTCACTGCGAAGGCCTCTTCCTGGTCGTGGGTCACCAGAATCGCGCTGGTACCACGAGCCTTTAGGATATCGCGCACCTCATGGCTGAGCTTGCGTCGCAGCTCGCCATCAAGGTTGGAAAAGGGTTCGTCGAGCAGCAGCAGTTGCGGTTCCGGCGCCAGGGCGCGGGCCAGTGCGACGCGCTGCTGTTGACCACCGGACAGCTCATGGGGGAAGCGTTTGCCGAGGTTTTTCAGGTTGACCAGTTCCAGCAACTCTTCGGTGACGCGATCCTTTTGCGGGTGCTTGCGGATCCCGAAGGCGATGTTCTCGGCCACGCTCAAATGCGGAAACAGTGCGTAATCCTGGAACACCATGCCGATCCGGCGTTTCTCCGGGGCGAGGGTGAAGCCGGCGCGGGAGATTGTCTCGCCCGCCAACTGGATTTCACCTTCGTGTACCGGTTCGAAACCGGCAATCGCCCGCAGGGTAGTGGTTTTACCGCAACCCGAAGAGCCCAGCAGGCAACCGATGTCGCCGGCATTCAAATGCAGGTTGAGGTTCTGCACGACGCGCTGGTCTTGATAGCCGCAGGCGAGGTTGCGCAGGTTCAGCAGTAATGGATGGCTCATGCGTGGTGATACGCCGGCTCGACGAGAAACTCGAGCAGGGCCTTTTGTGCGTGAAGACGGTTTTCGGCTTGATCCCACGCGACGGAGCGCTGGTCATCGAGCAGGTCGACGCTGATTTCCTCGCCACGGTGGGCCGGCAGGCAGTGCATGAACAGCACGTCCGGTGCGGCCAGGTCGAGCAGGGCGCGGTTGACCTGGAACGGCGCGAACAGCTTCAGGCGCTTGGCGGTTTCCTCTTCCTGGCCCATGGAGGTCCAGACGTCGGTGCTGACCAGGTGGGCGCCGCGTACGGCATCCTTCGGATCGCGGACGATGGTGACCCGATCACCGGCCTTGGCCACGAACTCAGGGTTGGGTTCAAAGCCTTCCGGGCAAGCGACGCGCAACTGGAAGTCGAACTGGATCGCCGCTTCTATATAGCTGTTGCACATATTGTTGCCGTCACCGATCCAGGCCACGGTTTTGCCCTGGATCGAACCGCGGTGTTCGAGGAACGTCTGCATGTCGGCCAGCAGCTGGCACGGATGCAGGTCATCGGACAGGCCGTTGATCACGGGCACGCGGGAGTTGGCGGCGAATTCGGTCAGGGTGCTGTGGGCAAAGGTACGGATCATCACGGCGTCGAGCATGCTCGACATGACGATCGCGCAGTCGCCGATCGGCTCGCCACGACCCAGCTGGGTGTCGCGTGGCGACAGGAAAATCGCCTGGCCACCGAGCTGGATCATGCCGGCTTCGAACGAAATTCGGGTGCGGGTCGAGGATTTCTCGAAAATCATCCCGAGCACGCGGTTTTTCAGAGGCTCGAACAGTACGCCGCGGTTACGCAGGTCTTTGAGCTCAACGCCTCGACGGATCACGCTGACCAGCTCTTCGGGCGTGCAATCCATCAGGGAGAGAAAGTGCCTTGCGCTCATCATTGACTACCTTTTTGCAACAGACCGCAGATACTCAAAGCCTTGTTTAACTGAAAAACGGGCGAGACCTGCGGCGTAAGCCGCACGGGGCGACGAAATAGGGGAAGGCGCGATCTTATAATTAAATGTCGCGTCTTACCAATAGGGCTACGGTTTTTAGGGGATTTCAGAGGGGCTACGGGATGACCGCAGTAGCGCTTTTGAAGCCTGTTTCCTGACAGCAGCCCGTCATTTGTACACCGGGGTCACGGGGCTTTGCAATCAAACGGGGCGGGGAAGGCATAGCAACGGTCGGTTTCTGACCTGTCATTCGAAACATTTGTACTCAGGATTGAGGGATGTGTCTGGTCTGAAACATTTGCTAATGCAAAGTGGCGGGTTATAACTAACGCACGAACGACGCAGGAAGCCTTCGGAATGGAATCGAAAGAACGACAGTTAATGGAATTACTCGGCCTCACGGCTCGCTCGCTGACCCACCTCACCGCGTCCATGACTTCGATGTCCTTCGAGTTGATGCGCAGTGAAGACGAAGTGACCAAGGCTGCCGGCCGACGGATGATCGACCGCATGGCAACCATCAGCACCGGGCTCGACGAGCACTGGCGGCTGATCGGCGAACTCACCGGTGTTCATCTCGCTCAAGAGCAGATCGAAACTGTCCAGGAGATCCAGTTGCAGACGCCGCCGAGGCTGCCGCCGAACTGATCCCCAGCGGTCATCGGCTGGCCTGATGGCCGCCGATTCACAAGACGAACGTCGCTGGCGCAGCAGTGGATCTGGCGCCATAGTTTTGTTCCCGCGGCCGATATTGCCCGCCCAGAACAAGACAGAGACTGGCCATGACCAAGACTCTCCATCACCGTGCGTGCCACTTGTGTGAAGCCATCTGCGGCCTGACCATCGAAACCACCGAGGTCGAAGGCGCGGTGCAGATCACTTCGATCAAGGGTGACGCTCAGGATACATTCAGCCGCGGGCACATCTGCCCCAAGGCCGTCGCCCTGCAAGATATTCAGAACGATCCGGATCGTCTGCGTCAGCCGATGCTGCGTGTCGGCAGTGAATGGCAACCCATTGAGTGGGAAGACGCCTTCAGCCTTGTAGCCGAACGTCTGGCGGCGATTCAGGAGCGTCATGGGCAAAACGCGGTGGCGGTGTATCAAGGCAACCCCAGCGTGCACAACTATGGGTTGATGACTCACAGCAATTACTTTCTCGGCCTGTTGAAAACCCGCAACCGGTTTTCCGCGACCTCAGTCGACCAATTGCCCCATCACCTGACCAGCCATTTGATGTACGGCCACGGTTTGCTGTTGCCGATCCCGGACATCGATCACACCGATTTCATGCTGATCCTCGGCGGCAATCCGATGGCCTCCAACGGCAGCATCATGACCGTGCCGGATGTTGAGAAGCGCTTGAAGGCCATTCAGGCCCGCGGCGGCAAAGTGGTGGTGGTCGATCCGCGCCGCAGCGAAACGGCGGCGATTGCCGACCAGCATCTATTCGTGCGCCCCGGTGGCGATGCGGCGTTGTTGTTCGGACTGCTCAACACGTTGTTCGCTGAAGGCCTGACCCGCGACAGTCATTTGCCGGTGGACGGTCTGGATGAGGTGCGGGAGGCGGTCGCGAATTTCACCGCCGAGGCCATGAGCCCACTGTGCGCGGTGCCCGCCGAACAGATCCGCCAACTGGCGCGGGACTTTGCGGCGGCGCCGACGGCGGTCTGCTACGGCCGCATGGGCGTCTCGACCCAGGCGTTCGGCACCTTGTGTCATTGGGTTGTGCAGTTGATCAATCTGGTCACCGGTAATCTCGATCGCGTAGGAGGTGCGTTGTGCACCGAACCGGCGGTGGATTTGGTGGCGTCCACCTCAGGTGGGCATTTCAATCTGTGGCAGAGCCGGGTTTCCGGGCGTCCTGAATATGGTGGAGAACTGCCGGTGTCGGCGCTGGCCGAAGAGATGCTCACCGAAGGGGAAGGGCAGGTCCGCGCGCTGATTACCGTGGCGGGTAATCCGGTGCTGTCGACGCCCAATGGCCGACAGCTGGAACAGGCGCTGGACGGTTTGGAGTTCATGGTCAGCATCGACCTGTACATCAATGAAACCACGCGTTATGCCGACCTGATTCTGCCGTCCACCTCGGCCCTGGAAAACGATCATTACGACACGACTTTCAATATGTTTGCGGTGCGTAACGTCAGTCGATTCAACCGCGCTATCCTGGCCAAGCCCGAAGGTGCGTTGCATGACTGGGAGATTTTCGTGGGGCTGGCCAAGGCCTTTGCTGCGAAGACTGGCATGGAACTGAAACCGACGGTCCCGCCAGCGCAGATGATCGACCGTGGCTTGCGGATGGGGCTTTATGGCGACGCTTCGGAGCACAAGCTATCGCTGGCGACGTTGTTTGATCACCCTCACGGTGTCGATCTTGGGGCATTGAAATCCAATCTGGCTCCACGTCTGAAAACGGCTAATCAGCGAGTCCAGGCCGCGCCTGCCGCGATCCTTGCGGACCTCGTGCGCTTTGCGGCATTGAAAGCGCCGGCTTTTGATGAGTTGCTGATGATTGGCCGCCGTCATGTGCGCAGCAACAACTCGTGGATGCACAACTATCACCGCCTGGTGAAGGGCAAGCCGCGCCATCAATTGCTGATGCACCCGGATGACCTGGCCAGCCGTGGGCTTAACGACGGGCAGCGAGTGCGGGTCAGTTCGCGGGTCGGTGAGATCGAAGTTGAAGTGCTCGGCAGTCTGGATATGATGAAAGGCGTGGTTAGCCTTCCGCACGGTTGGGGCCATGCGCGGCCGGGTGTGCAGATGACCATTGCCAGCGGTCAGCCGGGCTCCAGCGCCAATGACTTGACCGACGAGTGTCAGCTCGATGAGTTGTCGGGCAATGCGGCGTTGAACGGTGTGCCAGTGACCGTGGCGGCGGCTTGATCAAGTCTGTCGGGGAGACCGAGCAGGGTGCTCGGGTTTCCGTTACAATGCGCCACCGTGCCGACCCCTGAGTCGGAAAGTTCAGCCGAGGTGTTCCATGGATATCATCGAAACGATTAAAGAGCAGATTGCTAACAACACCATTCTGCTTTACATGAAAGGCTCGCCGAATGCCCCGCAGTGTGGCTTCTCCGCGAAAGCCGCGCAGGCCGTGATGGCGTGTGGTGAAAAATTTGCTTACGTGGACATCCTGCAGAACCCGGAAATCCGCGCCAACCTGCCAAAATACGCCAACTGGCCAACCTTCCCGCAACTGTGGGTTGGCGGTGAGCTGGTCGGCGGTAGCGACATCATGACTGAGATGGCTGCAGACGGTTCGCTGCAAACCACCATCAAGGCTGCTGTCGAAGCTGCTGCTGCAAACAAGACCGAAGCCTGATCCGCTCTTTGTAGGAGCCGAGCTTGCTCGCGATGCGGGCGCCGCGGTTTAGCAAGAACACCGCGTCATCGTTCATCGCTGGCAAGCCATGCTCCTACAAGAGCAGGCATAAAAAAGCCCCGCCTCTTTAAAAGAGCGCGGGGCTTTTTATTGTCTCGAGTTTAGCGGGCGCTAACTTACTCTTCGCCCATCTGCGATTGCAGATAGTTCTCAAGACCGACTTTATCGATCAGACCCAGTTGGGTTTCCAGCCAGTCGATATGTTCTTCTTCGGATTCAAGAATATCTTCAAGCAGTTCACGGCTACCAAAGTCGCCAACGGTTTCGCAATGAGCGATAGCCACTTTGAGATCCGCATGACCAGTGCGTTCGATACGCAGGTCGCACTCAAGCATTTCCTTGGTGTGTTCGCCGATCTGCAGCTTGCCCAGGTCCTGGACGTTCGGCAGCCCTTCAAGGAACAGAATGCGCTTGATCAGCTTGTCCGCGTGCTTCATCTCGTCGATGGATTCGTGGTATTCGTGCTTGCCGAGCTTGTTCAGGCCCCAATCTTCGTACATGCGTGCATGCAGGAAGTATTGATTGATCGCGACCAGCTCATTGGCAAGGATTTTGTTGAGATGCTGGATGACTGTAACGTCGCCTTTCATGATGGGGTCCTGCCCTAAGTAGCTGTCTATAAGGCAGAGTTTGAGCCGCGTAATTAAGAGTGTCAAACCTAAGTTATTGAAACTTAAGTGAAAATTAATCGGAATAAGAATGTTTGTGTTCCGCGTCTAGAGCGTAAGCGATTGATTTTCAGACATAAAAAAACCGGACATCAAGTCCGGTTCTTTGAAATACGTTATTTACGCGGCAGTAAATTCTACAGGGTAGGGAATCGCGGCCTGGGCCGATTGCAATTTGGTCAGGGTTTCGCGGACCACTTCCTTGGCAAGGCAGGCACATTTGCCGCATTGGCTAGCTACGCCGGTGGCCTGACGGACTTCCTTATAGCTGCAGCAACCTTCATAGATCGCTTCGCGGATTTGACCGTCGGTGACGCCAGTGCAGAGGCAAACATACATAAGTGAAAACCGTCGCTGGTTGTGACTCAATTGCGATGGATCTTAATGTTAACGAGAATGATTGTCAAAGTGGTTTCTGAAAGCTTTGCTCAGGGCTGACGAACGGTTTCCCCTCAGCGTCGATCACGAGGAAAACCTGTCGATAGCATTTCCCCTGACAAAAAAACCGTTAAGGACAGGGCAAAAACGCAGTGTATGATTGCCGGTCCTTATGAAGCGGGTTCGTGTCACAGGGCTGTCGCCTGAAGGTGGCAGGCTGGCGCAAACCCGGAACTTCACGTTTTTACACCAGGAGATATCCAATGAGCGTACTCGTAGGCAAACAAGCCCCAGACTTCACCGTACCGGCCGTACTCGGCAATGGCGAAATCGTAGACAGCTTCACCCTGTCGTCGGCCATCAAAGGCAAATACGGCCTGGTGTTCTTCTACCCACTGGACTTCACCTTCGTTTGCCCGTCCGAGCTGATCGCTCTGGACAACCGCATGTCTGACTTCAAGGCACGCAACGTTGAAGTGATCGCCGTTTCGATCGACTCGCACTTCACCCACAACGCCTGGCGCAACACCCCGGTCAACAATGGTGGTATCGGCGAAGTTCGCTACACCATGGCTGCCGACCTGAAGCACGAAATCGCCAAGGCCTACGACGTTGAGTCCGAAGGCGGCGTGGCTTTCCGTGGCGCGTTCCTGATCGACGACAAAGGCGTTGTCCGTTCGCAGATCATCAACGACCTGCCGCTGGGCCGTAACATTGAAGAGCTGATCCGTCTGGTCGACGCTCTGCAATTCCACGAAGAGCACGGCGAAGTTTGCCCTGCCAACTGGAAAAAAGGCGACAAAGGCATGACCGCTTCGACCGAAGGCGTCGCGGCTTACCTGACCGAGAACGCTGCCGCGCTGTAAGGCACGTTTGAGGCATAAAAAAACCGGCCGTTGAGGCCGGTTTTTTTATGGGTGGGATAAACCCAACGATCAGTCGTTGTAGTCTTCCCAGCCGCCCATTTGTTTCCAGCGATTGACGATGCCGCAGAACAGCTCGGCCGTCTTCTCGGTGTCGTAGCGAGCCGAGTGGGCCTCACGACCGTCGAAGTCGATGTCGGCTGCCGAACAGGCCTTGGCCAGTACGGTTTGGCCGTAAGCCAGACCGGCCAGGGTCGCGGTATCGAAGCTCGAAAACGGATGAAACGGGTTACGTTTCATGTCCAGGCGTGCAACAGCGGCGTTGAGGAAACCCAGATCGAAGCTGCTGTTGTGCCCGACCAGAATCGCCCGTTTGCAACCGTTGGCTTTCAGAGCCTTGCGGATGCCGCGGAAGATGTCGGTCAGCGCTGCTTCTTCACTCACTGCCATGCGCAGCGGGTGATCGAGTTTGATTCCGGTAAATTCCAGAGCGGCTGCTTCGATGTTCGCGCCTTCAAAAGGCTCTACGCGAAAGAAGTAGGTGTGGTCGGGGTACACAAACCCTTTTTCGTCCATGCCGATGGTGGTTGCGGCAATTTCCAGCAAGGCGTCAGTGGCAGAGTTGAAACCACCGGTTTCAACGTCGACAACGACTGGCAGGTATCCACGGAAGCGCTCAGCCATCGGGTGGCGCGAACCACCTCCGCCGCCTTGACCGTCCTGTTCGTCGTCGAAATGGTCTTCACTCACGCGTGTTCCTCCAGCAGGCGCCAGCGCAGTTTTTCACCGGCGCGCAGCGGGATTACGGTCAGCTCGCCAAATGGCAGGCTGGTTGGGGCGGTCCACTCTTCGCGGACCAGGGTGATGCGATCGGTGTTCACCGGCAGGCCGTAGAAACGAGGGCCGTTCAGGCTGGCGAAGGCTTCGAGCTTGTCCAGCGCGTTGCGCTGTTCGAAGGCTTCGGCATACATCTCGATCGCTGCATAAGCGGTGTAGCAACCGGCACAACCGCAAGCGGCTTCTTTGGCGTGCTGGGCATGGGGCGCCGAGTCGGTGCCGAGGAAGAACTTGTCGCTGCCGCTGGTGGCGGCGTCGAGCAGGGCTTCCTGATGGGTGTTGCGCTTGAGGATCGGCAGGCAATAGAAGTGCGGCCGAATCCCGCCCACCAGCATGTGGTTGCGGTTGTACAGCAGGTGATGCGCGGTGATGGTCGCGCCAACATTGGCCGAAGCCTCGTTGACGAACTGCACGGCGTCGGCGGTAGTGATGTGTTCGAACACCACTTTGAGGCTCGGGAAGCGCTCGACCACACGACGCATGTGCTCATCGATGAAGAATTTTTCGCGATCGAACACGTCGACATCGCCACGGGTGACTTCGCCGTGAACCAGCAAGGGCATTCCGACTTCGGCCATGGCCTCAAGTGCAGGGAAAATCTTGTCGATGCTGGTGACACCGGAGTCCGAGTTGGTGGTCGCGCCGGCCGGGTACAGCTTGGCGGCGTGAATGAAGCCGCTGGCCTTGGCCTCGCGAATTTCTTCAGGCTGGGTGCGATCGGTCAGGTACAGCACCATCAACGGTTCGAAGCGGCTGCCGGCCGGGCGTGCAGCGAGAATCCGCTGGCGATAGCCGTCGGCTTCAGCGGTGTTACGCACCGGAGGTACCAGGTTGGGCATGATGATGGCGCGACCAAAGGTGCGCGCGACATCCGCGACTGTATTGGGCAACACAGCACCATCGCGAAGATGAATATGCCAGTCGTCGGGACGCAGCAGGGTCAGGCGGTCGGACATGAGGGGATTCCAGGCGGGTCAAACTGAGGGGAATGCTACCGGAAAAGACTCTTGCAGGCACTCGCTATCAAGTTTTGCTGGAAGCTTCCGATATCCAACAGGTATGCCGTAAACATCTGTGTGTCGGTCTTTTTGTTGTAGAAGCCAGTGGAGCCTCCCGTGCGCCAGCGTTATTTAGCCTTGCTCAGCGTGTTTGCCAGCCTTCCTGCGATGGCGCTCACTTTCCAGACCCGTCTGGAGAGCATCGAGTGGACGGTGGAAGGAGACAAGTTCGAGTGCCGCCTGACTCAGCCGATCACCGATTTCGGTTCGGGTGAGTTCGTGCGCCGCGCTGGCGAGCAAGCGACGTTTCGACTGAAGGCCTATAACTCGATGATCGGCGGCGGTTCGGCGACCTTGCTGGCGGCCGCAGCGCCTTGGCAGCCGGGGCGTGGCGACATCAACCTCGGTTCTG
The DNA here is from genome assembly GCF_900187425.1 of Pseudomonas sp. Irchel s3h14. GTDB lineage: Bacteria > Pseudomonadota > Gammaproteobacteria > Pseudomonadales > Pseudomonadaceae > Aquipseudomonas. Next base: position 34,409 of record NZ_FYDJ01000025.1, on the reverse strand, counting down.
TGCGAATCGGCAGCGGCAATGTGTTGTTCAACAGTTCGCAAGTTCAGGCCGGCCGCTTGATCAGTGGTCTGATGGATGGTCGCAGTCCGGTCGTTCGGCATTACTCGGGCGATGGCCGGGTGTCGGAAGTGCGTCTGTTACCAGTCAAGTTCAGCAAGGCGTTTAACGATTATCAGGGCTGTGTGGCGAAGCTGCTGCCGAAGAATTTCGAGCAGGTTAAACAATCGAAGATCGGCTTCCCCGGCGAGGGCATCGATCTCGACGCGCAGGCCAAGGCTCAATTGCAAGTGATGCTGGAGTTCATGAAGGCCGACCCGACGGTCAACCACATCGAACTCGATGGCCACTCCGACAACAGCGGCAACCGCCTGACCAACCGTGACCTGTCGCGGCGTCGGGCCCTGGCCGTCATGGAGTTCTTCAAGGCCAACGGCGTTCAGGAATCGCAGATCACCGTGCGCTTTCACGGCGAGCGTTATCCATTGGCGCCCAATATCAATTCCGCCAACCGGGCGAAGAACCGTCGGGTCAATGTGCACCTCGCGCGTGTTGCGCCCACCGAAAAGCCGGCCTCTCAGGCCACTGCATCGGCGAGCGCCGCGTCGACCTCCTGAACCCGCTGTAATCGTCGCTCACTCGACATAATCTGTCGCTTCGTCGTCATAAGCTGTCGCGCCTCTGTAAATTATCCTGCATGAGCGGTAGACTTGACGGCTTTCCGTAGAACCCCGTGGAGTGATGGCATGGCGGACGTAAACAAGGTCGTTCTGGCGTATTCCGGCGGCCTGGACACTTCGGTGATCCTCAAGTGGCTGCAGGATACTTATAACTGTGAAGTCGTGACCTTCACCGCTGACCTGGGTCAGGGCGAAGAGGTCGAACCTGCACGCGCCAAGGCACAGGCCATGGGCGTGAAAGAGATCTACATCGACGACTTGCGCGAAGAATTCGTGCGCGATTTCGTTTTCCCGATGTTCCGCGCCAACACCGTTTACGAAGGCGAGTACCTGCTGGGTACTTCCATCGCTCGTCCGTTGATCGCCAAGCGCTTGATCGAAATCGCCAACGAAACCGGCGCTGACGCCATTTCCCACGGCGCTACCGGCAAGGGCAACGACCAGGTTCGTTTCGAACTGGGCGCCTACGCGTTGAAGCCAGGCGTGAAAGTGATTGCTCCGTGGCGTGAATGGGACCTGCTCTCCCGTGAAAAGCTGATGGATTATGCTGAAAAGCACAACATCCCGATCGAGCGTCACGGCAAGAAAAAATCCCCGTACTCGATGGATGCCAACCTGCTGCACATCTCCTATGAAGGCGGCGTGCTGGAAGACACCTGGACCGAGCACGAAGAAGACATGTGGAAATGGACCGTCTCCCCGGAGAAGGCTCCAGATAAAGCGCAATACCTGGAACTGACCTACCGCAACGGCGACATCGTTGCACTGGACGGCGTCGAAATGACCCCGGCTACCGTGCTGGCGACCCTGAACCGTATCGGTGGCGAACACGGTATCGGCCGTCTCGACATCGTTGAGAACCGTTACGTGGGCATGAAGTCCCGCGGCTGCTACGAAACCCCTGGCGGCACCATCATGCTGCGCGCTCACCGTGCGATCGAATCGATCACCCTGGACCGCGAAGTGGCTCACCTCAAAGACGAGCTGATGCCTAAATACGCCAGCCTGATCTACACCGGTTACTGGTGGAGCCCTGAGCGTCTGATGCTGCAACAGATGATCGATGCGTCCCAGGCCCACGTGAACGGCGTTGTGCGCCTGAAGCTGTACAAGGGCAATGTGATCGTCACCGGTCGCAAGTCCGACGAATCGTTGTTCGATGCCAACATCGCGACCTTCGAAGAAGATGGCGGCGCCTACAACCAGGCCGACGCGGCGGGCTTCATCAAGCTCAACGCCTTGCGCATGCGTATTGCTGCGAACAAAGGCCGGAAGCTTTTCTGAGATCTTTGAAACCGTAGTGGAACGACCGTAGTGGAACGACGTTAATAGAGTTGTGGCCTTGTCGGTGACAAGGCCACAATTTCTGAATAGGGGGGAGTTTTCCTGCCGGACATCGTGTTATCAGCGCTCTTTTTGTATCTGTAATACCTTCCTTCTGTTTCCTCTCTCTGAATGCTCTTCAGGCGTTACCTGCTGCGTGTCAGGTAAAAAGAGTGATCAAGAATCGTCAGACCGCGTGAATTCAAATTGTAAGCAATGCAGAGCGTTGGGTTGTTGCGATTCTTTGCCTGTTTTGATTGCTTGCTTGCACTTTCCTTCAGTAGTGCCTCCGAATCGATACAGGTGAGAAATACAATCACTTGTGCAGGGCTTCCCTGTGGGTGCCGGTTTTTTTCAATCCATGCACCGAATTCCATTTTCTTGTTTAGCCACCGCGCATCGACGATGTGCAGGTTTTTTAGCTGCTCGGCCATGCAAATGTGCTGTAGAGCCGAGAGGCCCGTCTGAATATCGATCCGGGCAGGAGGGTCCTTCAGGTTATCGGGTCGCTGACCGCGTTCAGCGTTGTCCATCACTTTTATAAAATGCTTTCCCTTGCCGTAATCGGATGGCGCGTACAGCGACCGATAGTTGAAGTTGAGTGTGGCGAAGAAAAGAAAAAGCAAATAAAAAGGGAAACTGATCAGGAACCAGATATAGAACTCCCGTTCCTTATTGTCGAGAAAGGGCAGTGATACGGCGGCCGATGTTTCAGAAATAGCGGCAAATATTGCAATAACTGTCATGGGGTTGATGATTTTCTTCTTTGATTTGATCATGTTTTTTGCTCGTTGGAATATTGTTTTTTCTCGGTTGATTAATGGTTTTGGTTTTCGTTTTGCTAACTAGGTGGTCGGTGTTTGTATTTGTAAGGTACTCCTTTTAAGTTTTAGATTTCGAAGGTTTGATAGTAGCGGTGTTGAATGTGCGGCGGGTACCTCTGTTGTTGGGTTTTAGACGTTGTAGGGTTGAGTTTGTTGTTGAAGTGTTGCCTGATGTGATTTTTTATTACATTCTTGATGTGCGGTGTTTGTGGTATGGGGTTTCAAGTGGTAAATATCAGTTACTTTTAAGGGTAGCTCAATAGTCAGTATTTGTTGGATCTCTTGCTGCAAACCCTGTTACTTGGTTTTCTGGTTGTAAACAGAAACAAAAAACTGCGGATAATCGAAATGTTTTCAGGTTGATAAAACGTTTGCCCCCGCAGTATTTTTGGGAATTTTGTAAGATTATTCTTTAATGTCTGTAGGGAATGTCTCTCGGTGTGGGTGGCCGAGGGGGGCGGCATGCCATGGGTGAAACGACTAGGCTATCGTGCGGGCTCTAAAAATTCGAACAGCGAAAATTGGACTTGCCCATGAATAAAGTGCTGATCGTGGATGATCACCCCGTCATTCGTCTTGCGGTACGTATGCTAATGGAACGTCACGGCTACGAAGTTATTGCAGAGACAGATAATGGCGTGGATGCGTTGCAACTTGCCCGTGAGCATATGCCGGATATTGTCATCCTGGATATTGGAATACCGAAACTGGATGGGCTGGAAGTCATTGCGCGTCTGACATCGACAGCGATGCCCATGAAAGTGCTGATATTAACTTCCCAGGCGCCTGGGCATTTTTCCATGCGTTGCATGCAATCCGGTGCCGCAGGGTATGTCTGCAAACAACAGGATCTCACTGAGTTGCTCAGTGCAATAAAGGCAGTATTGTCGGGCTACAGTTACTTTCCGAATCAAGCCTTGCATACCGTACGTTCCAGTTTGGGGAACGCCAGTGAAGCCGATATGGTGGATCGACTGTCGGGACGGGAGATGATGGTCTTGCAACAATTGGCCCGAGGCAAGACCAACAAGGAGATCGCCGATGGAATGTTCCTCAGCAATAAAACCGTTAGTACTTACAAGACTCGTCTGTTGTTGAAGCTCAATGCTCGCTCCTTGGTCGACCTGATCGAATTGGCTCAACGCAACGGTCTGGTGTGACTGTCTCAGCGTTTGACAAGGCGCGATGAGCGGGGGGTATCAGGGGTCGGCACTTAGTAAAAAGCCTCCGTTTCGGGAGGCTTTTAGGTGTCATAGGTCAAAATCGTAATCGGCCAATTGCTTTTGCAGTCGGCGCTCCTCCAGCAGGTTATCGATGGTACGGCGTTTGCTCAGGTTGGTCTTCGCCACTTCAACCACCGGTTCAGCATCATCAGCCTCAACAGGGGTGAAGTCGTCTTCTACGTCCAATTGCTCTTTGCCAGTGCTCATAGTGTTACTCCAGGCTAAGACTGCCTTTGGCGCTCCTTATATCGATAAACTCCCGGCGGGTAAAAAAGATTTTTTCAATCGATAAATCGAAAAACCTAATAGCGCCTCAATCGTCGGATGTCTTGTGCTTGTATTCGCACAAGTCTTCGATCCGGCAACTGCCGCAGCGAGGCTTGCGAGCAAGGCAAACGTAGCGTCCGTGGAGGATCAGCCAGTGATGGGAGTCGAGCAGATATTCTTTCGGCACGAACTTCATGAGTTTTTGCTCAACCTCGACCACATTTTTGCCTGGAGCTATGCCGGTACGATTGCTGACCCGGAAAATATGCGTGTCCACGGCCATGGTCAGCTGACGGAATGCGGTATTGAGCACCACGTTGGCAGTCTTGCGGCCGACGCCGGGTAACGCTTCCAGCTCTTCACGGGTTTGCGGCACTTCGCCTCCATGACGCTCCATCAGCAAGCGACAGGTCTCGATCACGTTTTTCGCTTTGCTGTTGAACAGGCCGATGGTCTTGATGTATTCCGACAAGCCTTCGACACCCAGGGCATAGATCGCCGCCGGTGTATTGGCCACCGGGTAGAGCTTGGCGGTGGCCTTGTTGACGCCGACATCGGTCGACTGCGCCGAGAGAATCACGGATATCAGCAATTCGAACGGCGAGGAGTAGGCCAGTTCGGTCTTCGGTTCCGGGTTGTCTTCGTGAAATCGGCGAAAAATTTCCAGACGTTTTGCGGCATTCATGGGCAGTGCGTTTCCTCGAAGGCGGTCAGTGAGAGGGCGTCGAGCGGGTCCAGGCCTGACGTGCGGCGATCAGCAGTCCCAGCAGAATGAATCCACCAGGGGCCAGGGTGGCCAGGTGCAAACCACCGTCGGCGGTCAGTACCCAGCCTTGCCAGTCCACTTGCGCAGTGCCGGCCAACCATGGCAGATGGCTACCGAATGTTCCGTTGCCGATGAATTCGCGCAGCACGCCAAGGCCCGCCATCAACGCGCCGAACAGGCCACATAGGCGCAGGCGATCACGCCAGGCGCTCTGGAGAAAACCGGTGTGTTCCAGCACAACGCATTGCAAGGCAATCAATCCTGCATAGAACCCTACAAGTTGGTGCCATTGCAGCGACCAGACTTGCGCGGCGAGTTCCGCGCAGCTGGTCAGCGTGGCCGCCAGCATGACGCTGGCAAGCAAACGTGTCTGCGGGACAAGTCGGGATCGCAACGCGCCCATGCTCACTCCAAAGGCACTGATCACCACGATGAACATCAGCCACAAGCCCAGAGCGGACACCAATGAATCCGAGGCACCGATCAGCGGTGCAAGCATCAGTGAATTCTGCAGCGTCGATGACTTATTCATGTGCGCTGCTCCCGATCAACTGTTGCTGATGTTCGTCGAAGTAGCGCAACGCGTCATGGATGGCGTTGATGACCGCTCTCGACGTAATGGTCGCGCCCACCATTTGATCGAATTGTCCCTGATCCTTTTTCAAGGCCCAGCCATTGTCGGCAGGGTCGGTTCGGGACTTTCCGGAAAAAACCTGAAGCCAGGCATTGGGCCAGTCGGCGAGTCGACCGCCCAGCCCCGGAGTTTCCGATTGCTTGAGCGTTTTGACGCCCAGCACCTTGCCGCTTGCGCCGATGGCGATCAGCAATTCGATGGAACCCTCGTAGCCCAGGGTTTGGCTGCGCAGCAACACGGCGCTGGGCTGGCCTGTCTTGGTCGCCAGGTAGCCACCCAGCAGCGTGCTGTTGGCCAACCCAGTGTTTTCCAGGATGAGCGACTGTTCCAGCGGCTGATTGTCGTAGCTTTCAGCAGGGAGCAAGTCCAGCAGGTTACGACTGTCGATCAGGCGCTGTTCGGCCGCAATGCGCGGCGCGCTGGTGTGCTGCACGAGGTAAGTCGCGCCAATCCCCAGGCCTGCCAACAACACCAGGATCACAACGCTCGACGCTCGGCTCATGGCGCACCCCGTTCCAGTCTGGAGGCGGCAAACCGCTCCAGCGCCGGCACACAGAGGTTCATCAACAGCACGGCAAAGGCTACGCCGTCCGGATAACCACCCCAGGTACGAATCAGGTACGTCAGTAGCCCGACGCCCGCGCCGAACAGTAGTCGCGCGCCGGGGCTTTTTGCGCCGGACACCGGTTCCGTGACGATGAAGAATGCACCCAGCATGCTCGCGCCAGTGAGCAGATGAAACAACGGCGAGCCATGGGAGTCGGAGCCCGAGCCGTTCCAGCACAGCAGGCTGATGATGAACAGGCTGGCGAGCATGCCGACTGGCGCATGCCAGCTGAACACCCGTCGTTGCAGCAGAAACGCACCGCCCGCCAGAAAGGTCAGGTTGACCCATTCCATGCCTCGGCCGCCGAAATGACCGAACGCCGGGTTAGCGGCAAATAGTTCATCCATGGTCAGGCTATTGTTGATCCGCAGGCTGTCCAGCGCTGTGGCCTGAACCCACGCATCTGGCGTCTGCCCGAGGCTGAACCCGAACACCTGCTGCAAGCCGCCGATCAGGTCCAGCCCATGGGATGACGGCCAGTGGGTCATCTGTTGGGGAAAGGTCACCAGCACCAGGGCGAAGCCCAGCATTGCCGGGTTGAACGGGTTCTTGCCAACGCCGCCATACAGGTGTTTGCCGAACACCATCGCGAACGCCGCGGCACAGACCGTCAGCCACCACGGGCAGTAAGGCGGCAAGGCCAGAGCCAACAGCGTCGCGCTGACCAGCGCACTGCCGTCGCTCAAGGTCGGCTTGAGCGGTTGCTTGCGCAAGCGCAACACGGTCGCTTCAACGGCCAGTGCGGTAACACCCGTCAGAATCAGGTTGATCAACACGCCCCAGCCATACAGCCAGAAAAACACCAGCATCCCCGGCACGGTGGCCAGCAATACCAGCTTCATGGCCTGCTGAAGGCGCTCGTCGACTGACTCAAGGGGCTGCATAGGCATCTACCTGACGCTCGGCTTCATTCACCGCGAGTTCCAGGGCTTCGATCTGCTCAGCCGACGCTTCGCTGGCTTGGGCTTTCTTGAGTTCGGTGCGGCGCATGGCTAACTGGATCTTTGCCCGATTCAGCTGTGCATTTTTCGCCGGAGCGACAGGCGTCGGGGCTGGCGGTGCGGTACTTTCCAGTTTCGCCAACGCCTGTTCGGCAATCTCGAATTGCTGTTGCAGGACGATCAATTGCGACTGCTGTTCGAAAGTCGGCGGATGCCCGAACGCCTTGAGGGACTTGTTCAGTTGCGCCCGACTCATCGCCAGATCGATCTTGGCCTTTTTCAGCGCGGCATCCGCATTCGCTGCCTTCTGTGCGCGGACTCGCTCAAGAGCGGCCTGAACCGGATCGAGTGTCGCTACTTCGTTGTGCTGGATGGCGCGTTGGGCTCGGGCCTGACGTTCGGCGATTTTCTGTTCTTCTTCACGACGCAGGCGAGCGTTGCGCTGTTCGAATCGGCGCCGCGCGTGATCGCGCTTGGCCTTCCGGGCGCGTTGTTCCTCAAGGCTGAACGCCAGACCGCCGACAATCGGTAGCACCGTGGCCAGCGGCAACGGTCGCATCTCGATGCAGTCCACCGGGCAGGGCGCCACGCACAGGTCGCAACCGGTGCATTCATCGACGATCACCGTGTGCATCAATTTCGCCGCGCCGACAATGGCATCCACCGGGCAGGCCTGGATGCACTTGGTGCAACCAATACACTCCGCCTCACGAATGTAGGCGATCTGCGCAGGGGCCGAACCGCGACTGACGTCCAGTTCCAGCACCGGCACTTTCAACAGCTCGGCCAGGGCGGCGATGGTTTCGCTGCCGCCCGGCGGACATTTGTTGATCGGTTCGCCGCTGGCAATGCCTTCGGCGTACGGCTTGCATCCGGGATGGCCGCACTTGCCGCATTGGGTCTGCGGCAAGAGGGCGTCGATGCGTTGAATCAGACTCATGTTTTGATCAGTCCGCTGAATCCGAGAAAGGCCACTGCAATCAGTCCGGCGCCGATCAGGTCGATCGGCAGGCCGCGAAAGGGCAGGGGGATATCATTTTCGATGGTGCGTTGGCGCAGGTCGCTGAACAGGCTCAGTACCAGCCAGAAGCCCAGGCCGGCACCCAGGCTCAGGGCCATGGCGTGGAAGAAGCCTTTGTCGTCCTGAGCGTTGAGCAGTGTCAGGCCGAGTATGCCGGCGTTGCCCAGCAGCAGGGGCCAGAGGCCATCGAACGCAAGCTTTGGAAGTGGCCGGGAAAGCACTTTCAGCAGCGGGCCAATCAGTAGAACGCTTAATGGCAGGAACACGAAAAGGCGCAGCGACGTCAGCTCCATTGGGACCAGCAACCAACGGTAGGCCGAGTAGGCCACCGTGCCGACGATCAGCATCAAACATGCCGTCGCAAGGCCCAGCGCGTGGACTTGTCGGTGTTCGTTGCCCAGCAGTGGATCGACGCCCAGCGGCCAGTGCAACACGAGGTTGTTGATCAGGGCAGTGCTGATAAGCGTAAGAACAATTTCGGTCATGATCGTGCCGGCAAGAACGGGGCTTTTTAACGGAGCGGTCTAAAAAGCTTAGGCATTATCCGGCAAGGACGGAGGGTGGGCCAGACATGAAAATCCCACAGTCGCGCCAGGCACGACTGTGGGATCGATTTACAGCAGAGCCTTACTTGATGCGCTGACCTGGCTTGGCGCCGCTGTCAGGGCTGAGCAGGTAGATTTCTTCACCGCCAGGGCCGGCCGCCATCACCATGCCTTCGGAGATGCCGAACTTCATTTTCCGTGGCTTGAGGTTGGCGATCATCATGGTCAGACGACCATTGAGCTTGGACGGATCCGGATAAGCGCTCTTGATCCCGGAGAACACGTTGCGTTGCTCGTCACCGATGTCGAGGGTCAGGCGCAGCAGTTTGTCGGCACCTTCCACGTGTTCGGCCTTGAGAATCAGGGCGACGCGCAGGTCGACAGCGGCAAAGGCATCGAACTCGATTTCCGGCGACAGCGGATCCTTGGCCAGTTCGCCATTGCCGGCAGGCGCAGCGTCGCCGGTGTCGGTAGCGCTGGCGGTCAGGTCTTCTTTCGAGGCGTCGCTCATGGCTTGCACTTTTACCGGGTCGATACGGGTCATCAACGGTTTGAACTCGTTCAGCTGATGGTTGCTGAGCAAGGTGGCGTGGTCGTTCCAGGTCAGCGGCGCGACGTTCAGGAACGCCTCGGCATCGGCGGCCAGCAGCGGCAGCACCGGCTTGAGGAAGATCACCAACTGGCGGAACAGGTTGACGCCCAGGGCGCAGATGGCCTGGACTTCGTCTTGCTTGCCTTCCTGTTTGTTCAGCGACCAAGGCGCCTTGTCGGCGATCCAGGCATTGGCACGGTCGGCCAGGCCCATGATTTCGCGCATGGCACGGGCGAAATCGCGAGCCTCGTAGGCTTCGGCGATGCTCGGCGCTGCGGCGAGGAAGGCTTCGGTCAGTTCCGGTGCGGCATTACCCGCCACCAATACACCAGCGTTGCCTTTGTGGATGAAGCCGGCGCAACGGCTGGCAATGTTGACGACTTTGCCGACCAGGTCGGAGTTGACCTTCTGCACGAAGTCTTCGAGGTTCAGGTCCAGGTCGTCGACGCCACGGCTCAGCTTCGCCGCGTAGTAGTAACGCAGGTATTCCGGCGACAGGTGGTCCAGATAGGTCCGGGCCTTGATGAAGGTGCCGCGGGATTTGGACATTTTCTGACCGTTGACGGTCAGGTAACCGTGCACGTTGATGCCGGTCGGTTTACGGAAACCGGCGCCTTCGAGCATGGCTGGCCAGAACAGGGCGTGGAAGTTGACGATGTCCTTGCCGATGAAATGGTATAGCTCGGCGGTGGAATCCTTGCCCCAGAACGCGTCGAAATCAAGAGTAGGCGTGCGGTCGCAGAGGTTCTTGAAGCTGGCCATGTAGCCGATCGGCGCGTCCAGCCAGACGTAGAAGTATTTGCCTGGCTCGTCGGGGATTTCAAAACCGAAGTACGGCGCATCGCGGGAGATGTCCCACTGTTGCAGGCCGGCGTCCAGCCATTCGGCGATCTTGTTCGCCACGGCCTCTTGCAGGGTGCCGCTGCGGGTCCAGGCTTGCAGCATTTCCTGGAAGTCCGGCAGTTTGAAGAAGAAGTGCTGGGAATCCTTGAGCACCGGGGTGGCGCCGGAGATCGCCGACTTCGGATCCTTCAGGTCGGTCGGCGCGTAGGTCGCGCCGCATTTTTCGCAGTTGTCGCCGTACTGGTCTTCGGTGCCGCATTTCGGGCAGGTGCCCTTGATGAAGCGGTCGGCCAGGAACATTTTCTTTTCCGGGTCGAAGTACTGAGTGATTGAACGCGTGGCAATGTGCCCGGCGTCGCGCAGCTTCAGGTAGATCTGGCTCGACAGCTCACGGTTTTCTTCGGCGTGAGTGGAGTGGAAGTTGTCGAAGTCCACCAGGAACTCGGCAAAGTCGGCGCTGTGTTCAGCCTGGACGTTGGCGATCAGTTGTTCCGGGGTGATGCCTTCCTTTTCCGCGCGCAGCATGATGGCCGAACCGTGGGCGTCGTCGGCGCAGACATAAATGCATTGATTGCCGCGGTGCTTCTGGAAGCGCACCCACATATCGGTCTGGATGTATTCCAGCATGTGGCCAAGATGGATCGAACCATTGGCATAGGGCAGGGCGCTGGTGACGAGGATCTTGCGTGGCTCGGACATGGGGCTCGGCTACTTGATGAAACGGAGGTCGGCCACTATAAAGCGCCGGCGCATATTTTTCACCCCCAAGGCCAGCCTCCGCGGACCTTTGTAGCAGCTGGCGAAGCCTGCGTTCGGCGGCGAAGCCGTCGTGAATCCGGGCAACTCGGACTACCTGAAACACCGCGGTGTCTGGTTTTACGACTGCTGCGCAGCCGAACGCAGGCTTCGCCAGCTGCTACAGGTAGCATTCGACCATGGGTTATTTGTCACATCCTGAAAGCATGCCGTCCGGACTATAGAACAGGTACGATACCCGCCTGATTTTCCAGTCTTGCTATCGGAGTTGCCCATGAGCGCCGTCAATCGCGCAGCGGTGGAAGCCGTCCTTCGCCAATACACCGACCCTTATTTGAACCAGGACCCGGTCAGCGCCGGGTGCGTACGCGGCATCGACATTCAGGGTGATCGCGTCAGCGTCCAGCTGGAGCTGGGTTACGCCGCCGGCCTGTTCAAGAGTGGCTGGGCGCAGTTGCTGCAAATGGCCATTGAAGGGCTGGACGGCGTGACCATCGCCCGCGTCGAGATCACCAGTGTCATTGCCGCGCACAAGGCTCAAGCGCAGATCCCGGGGCTGGCCAACGTCAAGAACGTGGTGGCCGTGGCGTCCGGCAAGGGCGGTGTGGGCAAATCAACCACCGCCGCCAACCTGGCCCTGGCCCTGGCCCGCGAAGGCGCCAAGGTCGGGATCCTCGACGCGGACATTTACGGACCGAGCCAGGGCATCATGTTCGGTATCCCCGAAGGCACCCGACCCAAGGTCAAGGATCAGAAGTGGTTTATTCCGATCGAATCCCACGGTGTCGAAGTCATGTCCATGGCATTCCTGACCGACGACAACACGCCGATGGTCTGGCGCGGGCCGATGGTTTCCGGCGCCTTGTTACAACTCGTCACTCAGACCGCCTGGGGCGACCTCGATTACCTGGTCATCGACATGCCGCCAGGCACCGGCGACATCCAGCTGACCCTGGCGCAGAAAGTCCCGGTGGCCGGCGCGGTGATCGTTACCACGCCGCAAGATCTGGCATTGCTGGACGCGCGCAAGGGTGTGGAAATGTTCCGCAAGGTCAACATTCCGGTGCTGGGCGTGGTGGAAAACATGGCCGTGCACATCTGCTCCAACTGCGGGCATGCCGAGCATCTGTTCGGTGAGGGCGGTGGTGTGAAGCTGGCCAACCAGTACGGCGTCGAGCTGCTGGCGTCGTTGCCGCTGGCGATGGCCATCCGCGAACAGGCCGATGGCGGCAAGCCAACGGTGATCGCCGAGCCTGACAGCCCGATTGCGATGGTTTACCAGGAACTGGCCCGCCATGTCGGCGCGCGGATCGTGTTGCAGGAAGCGGCGACACCGGCCATGCCGAACATCACAATCAGCGACGATTGATTCACTGAAGAAATGCGATCCATTGTGGGAGCGGGCTTGCTCGCGAAAGCGGTGTGTCATTCAGCATTAATGTTGACTGATACACCGCTTTCGCGAGCAAGTCGAATCGTCGCACCGCCGCTCCCACATTTGTTTTGTGTTGACCCTAGATCCGCAACCCGCCATCCAGCTCCATAATCCGACCGTTGTAGTAGTCGTTTTCGAAAATGTAGGCCGCTGAATGGGCGATCTCTTCAGGCGTGCCCATGCGCTTGAGTGGAATCACGGACGTTATCTTCTCCAGCGCCTCAGGCTTCATGCTCAGCGTCATTTCGGTTTCGATAAAGCCCGGTGCAATGGCTGCCACACGAACACCGTAGCGTGCCAATTCCTTGGCCCAGGTCACAGTCGCCGCGGCGACACCGGCCTTGGCGGCGGAGTAGTTGGTCTGGCCGGCGTTGCCAGCGCGGGAGATCGACGAGATATTAATGATCGCGCCGCTGTTGTTCAGCTCGATCATTTTGGCCGCGACTTCACGGGTGCACAGGAATACGCCGGTGAGGTTGACGTCGATGACCGACTGCCACTGGGCCAGGCTCATCTTGGTCATCTCGCCGTCCTTGACCTTGATAAGCAAGCCATCGCGCAGGATCCCTGCGTTGTTGATCAGGCCATGGATCGCGCCGAAGTCTTCGGCCACCTGGGCGACCATGTGCGTCACTTGCTCTTCATTGGCGACATTGCACAGGTAAGCGCGAGCCTCGACGCCTTTAGCCGTGCAAGCGGCGACGGCGTCGTCGAGCTTTTCCTGGTTCAGGTCCACCAGCGCCAGCTTCGCCCCTTTACCGGCGAAATACTCGGCCATGGAACGGCCTAAACCCTGGCAACCGCCGGTGATAATGATTACTTTGTCAGTGAGTTTCATTCGCATGCCCCGATAGCAGGTCAGAGGAGTGGTTTCCTTTCAGAGAGTAGCCTCTCGATCTGCACCTGACGGCCTGGCTGCACATGAGAACTGCCCGATGGCGTACTGGAACTTATCCCCAGGCGCCTGTCCGTTTTTTTGACGGATTCTAATAAGGAGTCATAAATTGAGCGTTGAAGCGGCCAAGAATGCCCGAGAATTGCTTCTCAAGGAATACCGTGGAGTGCTCTCGACGCACTCCAAGGCGATGCCCGGTTTCCCGTTTGGTTCCGTGGTTCCGTACTGTCTGGATGAACAGGGCCGGCCGCTGATCCTTATCAGCCGCATCGCCCAGCACACGCATAACCTGCAGAAGGATCCAAAATGCTCACTGTTTGTGGGTGAGCGCGGGGCCGAAGACGTGCAAGCCGTTGGTCGGCTGACCTACCTCGCCGAAGCGGAAAAGCTCGAGGACGAGGCCGCTATCGAAGCGGCAGCTGAGCGTTACTATCGCTATTTCCCGGATTCGCAGAGCTACCACAAGGCCCACGATTTCGATTTCTGGGTGCTCAAACCAGTACGTCACCGTTACATCGGCGGCTTCGGTGCGATTCACTGGGTCGATCAGTTAACGCTGGCCAACCCGTTCGCCGGAAAAGCCGAAGCGAGCATGGTCGAGCACATGAATGCCGATCACGCCAAAGCCATCGCCCACTACGTCGAACTGGCGGGCCTGCCGAAAACCGAACCGGCGCAACTGGCGGGTATCGACACCGAAGGCATGCACCTGCGCATCGGTCAGGGGCTCTACTGGCTGCCGTTTCAAGCGTCGTGTAATACGCCGACACAAGTACGCGAAGCCTTGGTTTTCCTGGCTCACGCCGAACATTGGCCGAAAAATGAAGTGGCCGACGCTTGAATTCACGAAACGGCGACGTCATCTAGGGAAGACTGGCAAGGCATTCTTGCGTTGAGGAACCATTTGATGCGCCCTTTTTTATTGCTCTTTGTACTGTTTCCGGTGTTGGAGCTGTTCGTATTCGTCAAGGTCAGCGGGGCGATCGGGTTTTTCCCGGCCCTGCTGCTGGTCATTCTCGGCTCGATGCTCGGCGTGTTCGTGCTGCGTATCGCTGGTCTGGCAACCGCATTGCGTGCTCGTGAAAGCCTGAACCGCGGCGAGCTGCCGGCCCAGACCATGCTCGAAGGTTTGATGCTGGCACTGGCGGGTGGTCTGTTGATCCTGCCGGGCTTCGTCACTGACGTGCTGGGTCTGATCATGTTGCTGCCGATCTCTCGTCGACTGTTGGCCAATAAAATGCGCCAGCGTGCCGAAGAGGCGGCCATCCGTCAGCGTGCGTTCGCCGACGACCTTCAGCCACGTGGCGGTCCTGCTCCGCAGCAGCCGCTGGGGCGTGAGCCCAATGTGATCGAAGGCGAGTTTGAACACCGCGACTCCAAGTAAATCGTTTCACCTGCACGGCACCTTCGGGTGCCGTGTTCGTTTGCGGGTCATCGATGTAAAAAATTTCGATCCCCGCCCTTGTAATAAGCTTATGCGCCCTTATGTAACGGTCACCGCAAGGTTTCTGGCGATTACGCCAGACAGACTTCCGCGGTTCGCTCGACGAACCGCACCCGGCACCGCCGGATTTGTTAAACCCGCCGGGAATACACCGGCCGATGAAAACCACAATTAGGAGAGATCGACAATGAAGCTTCGTCCTCTGCATGACCGCGTCGTCATCCGTCGCAGCGAAGAAGAAAAGAAAACCGCTGGCGGTATCGTCCTGCCAGGTTCGGCTGCTGAAAAAGCCAACAGCGGCGAGATCCTCGCTGTCGGTACCGGCCGCGTACTGGACAACGGTGAAGTGCGTGCACTGGCCGTTAAAGTGGGTGACAAGGTTGTGTTCGGCCCGTACTCCGGCAGCAACACCGTGAAAGTCGACGGCGAAGACCTGTTGGTAATGGCTGAGAACGAGATTCTCGCTGTTATCGAAGGCTGATTCCCCGCTCATTTTCCCGCTACTACAAAGTATTTAAGGAATATCGATCATGGCTGCTAAAGAAGTTAAATTCGGCGATTCCGCCCGCAAGAAAATGCTCGCCGGTGTCAACGTCCTGGCTGACGCAGTAAAAGCGACCCTGGGCCCTAAAGGCCGTAACGTGATCATCGAGAAGAGCTTCGGCGCTCCGACCATCACCAAGGACGGCGTGTCCGTTGCCAAAGAAATCGAGCTGAAAGATCGCTTCGAAAACATGGGCGCGCAGCTGGTCAAAGACGTTGCCTCCCGTGCCAACGATGACGCAGGCGACGGCACCACCACCGCTACCGTTCTGGCTCAATCGATCGTCAACGAAGGCCTGAAAGCCGTCGCTGCCGGCATGAACCCGATGGACCTGAAGCGCGGTATCGACAAAGCGACCATCGCTATCGTCAAAGAGCTGAAAGCCCTGTCCAAGCCTTGCGCTGACACCAAGGCCATCGCTCAGGTCGGCACCATCTCGGCCAACTCCGACAGCTCCATCGGCGACATCATTGCCGAAGCCATGGAAAAAGTCGGCAAAGAAGGCGTGATCACCGTTGAAGAAGGCTCGGGCCTGGAAAACGAACTGTCGGTTGTTGAAGGCATGCAGTTCGACCGTGGCTACCTGTCCCCGTACTTCGTCAACAAGCCAGAGACCATGACTGCCGAGCTGGACGGTCCGCTGATCCTGCTGGTCGACAAAAAGATCTCGAACATCCGCGAAATGCTGCCAGTACTGGAAGCCGTTGCCAAAGCTGGCCGTCCACTGCTGATCGTGGCCGAAGACGTTGAAGGCGAAGCCCTGGCGACTCTGGTTGTGAACAACATGCGTGGCATCGTTAAAGTCGCAGCCGTCAAGGCTCCAGGCTTCGGCGACCGTCGCAAGGCCATGCTGCAGGACATCGCTGTTCTGACTGGCGGTACCGTTATCTCCGAAGAGATCGGTCTGAGCCTGGAAAGCACTACCCTGGAACACCTGGGTAATGCCAAGCGCGTGATCCTGTCCAAAGAAAACACCACCGTGATCGACGGTGCCGGCGTTGAGGCTGACATCCAGGCTCGCGTTCTGCAGATCCGTCAGCAAGTGGCTGACACTTCGTCCGACTACGACCGTGAAAAACTGCAAGAGCGTCTGGCCAAACTGTCCGGCGGCGTTGCAGTGATCAAGGTTGGCGCTGGTTCCGAAGTTGAAATGAAAGAGAAGAAAGCCCGCGTTGAAGACGCCCTGCACGCTACCCGTGCAGCCGTTGAAGAAGGCGTGGTACCTGGCGGCGGCGTGGCACTGGTTCGCGCTCTGCAGGCAATCTCCGAGCTGAAAGGCGACAACGATGACCAGAACGTTGGCATCCAGTTGCTGCGTCGCGCTGTTGAAGCGCCACTGCGCCAGATCGTTGCCAACTCCGGTGACGAGCCAAGCGTAGTGGTCGACAAGGTCAAGCAGGGTTCGGGTAACTACGGTTACAACGCTGCTACCGGCGAATACGGCGACATGATCGAAATGGGTATCCTGGACCCGGCTAAAGTGACTCGTTCGGCTCTGCAAGCGGCTTCGTCGATTGCCAGCCTGATGATCACCACCGAAGCCATGATCGCTGAGATCAAGGAAGACGGTCCAGCTGGCGGCGGCATGCCAGACATGGGCGGTATGGGCGGTATGGGCGGCATGATGTAAGCCAGCCTTACCCCTATAAAAAAGCCCCGCCTGCGATAAGCAGGCGGGGCTTTTTATTGCCCGGAGTTTTGATAGTCACATCAGTCAAATGTGGGAGCGGGCTTGCTCGCGAAAGCGGTGTTTCATTCAACGCATAAGTTGACTGATCTACCGCCTTCGCGAGCAAGCCCGCTCCCACATTTGAACTGTGTTTCAGGCGCTGACCGGTTCCGCCTTGGTCGCTCGCTCATCCTTCGGCGCCGGCCGATAAAGGATGTAGTAATACGCCCCCAGACAAATCAGCCAGCAGAAAATCGCCGTCCACACATTGTGCGAAAAGAAGTGCGCCCCCTGCATCATCCGGCTGATGGAAAACACCGTGCCCAGCGCGAAAGCGAACACAAACGCCTTGCGCGCCAGACGCGGACGACGGTCGCGCAGGACAAAGAACAGTGCAAACAGTGTGAAACCGGTTGCCGCATGACCGCCGGGCCAGCAACGGCCCGGTTTATCGGTGTGCGGGCGAGGGCTGAGCAGTTCGCTATAGGTTTCGTGACCGCCGAATTGCTCCAGGCTCCACGGGCATTGAACGGCCGTCACCGCTTTGACTGGCGTGACGAAGGAGGTCGCCAGCGCCAGAGACAGCACCAGACAGCCCAGTTCCCGTTTGATCGGTTTGAGCCTGTCCATGAAAAAGGAGGCGATGAAACCGAAGATGGCCAACACCGAGAAGGCGATGACCACCTGCTTGGCGCGGTCATGCAGGATCTCTTCCAGGAAGTAACTGTGCCGCCCGATGAAATCCCCCGCGACCGGGTCATAGAACAGCTTGGCAAGGTCCATGTCCAGGGACGTCAGTTCGAGCAGCACCAGAACGATCGCCGCGATGGCGGGAACGCCCAGGCACACCCAGAAATTCAGCGGGCGGGAGGCGGGGCGGACAGCAGTCGAAACCATGGCAGTTCCTTGGTCGGTGAAATGTTCTGAAAACGCAGCCGCGCGGAGTTTGAGCCTGATTCTGTCGTCGGCGTGTGAATCGATAGTGAAAAAGTCGTTAAAGCCATCCCGGGTTTTTGGGGTGGATTTACAACTGCACGCAGTCCTAGCCCTCAGCCACACTTGGCCTTAAGCTGCGCGGGCCAAGACGGCCGTTACTGTGTACGCAGGAGACACCCATGCGAATTCTATTGGTTGAAGACAACCGCGATATCCTGGCCAATCTGGCCGATTACCTGGGGCTCAAAGGTTATACCGTGGATTGCGCGCAGGACGGCTTGTCAGGCTTGCACCTGGCGGCTACCGAGCATTACGACTTGATCGTACTCGACATCATGTTGCCAGGTATCGACGGTTACACCCTGTGCAAACGCCTGCGCGAAGACGCGCGCCGCGACACGCCGGTGATCATGCTCACCGCTCGCGATCAATTGGATGACCGGCTGCAAGGCTTCAAATCCGGTGCCGATGACTACCTGATCAAACCCTTTGCGCTGTCTGAATTGGCGGCGCGCATCGAGGCGGTCATGCGTCGTGCCCAAGGTGGCGGTCGCCGCACCCTGCAGGTCGGCGATCTGATCTACGACCTCGATACTCTGGAAGTCACCCGCGAAGGGCGACTGCTGAAGCTCAACCCGGTGGGCCTGAAGTTACTGGCCGTGTTGATGCAAAAAAGCCCGCACGTATTGCGCCGCGAAATTCTCGAAGAGGCGCTGTGGGGTGATGACTGCCCGGACAGCGACAGCCTGCGCAGCCACGTCCATCAATTGCGCCAGGTAATCGACAAGCCGTTCGCCAAACCGTTGCTGCAAACCGTGCACGGTGTGGGTTATCGCTTGGCCGAGGGCCGAGATGGAGTTTAAACAGAGCCTTGCTCAACGGATCATCATCGCCTTTGCGCTGATGAGCGCATTGGTGGCAGGGGCCTTCGCCATGGGCATTGTGGCGACCGTGCACCTGGTCGAAGAAAAACTGATTTCGGCAGGTCTGGGCGGTGATTTGCAACGTCTGTTGCTGATGGACAGCGTGTCGGACTGGAGCCACCGTCCCGAGCCGGACCAGCTGTTCTATTTCAGCGGAGGGCCGGGGGATTTCGAGCTGCCCAAGGACCTGCGGCACCTGGCCCCGGGTTTTCACGAAGTGTTTCGCGAACAGCTGTCGTATCACGCGATGGTCGAAGTCGTCGACGGTCGGCATTATGTGCTGTTGCAGGATCAGAGCGATTTCGAAGAGCGTGAACGGGTGCTGTTTGCCGTGGTGCTGGTGGGCTTCGTCCTGAGTCTGGCATTGGCGGTGTTTCTTGGCTGGGTACTGGCGCGCAAAGTGATGGCGCCCGTGGTGCGACTGGCCCGTCAGGTCCGTCACCGTGATCAATTATTAGGTCTTGCGCCACCGCTGGCGCCGGATTACGCCGCTGATGAGGTGGGCGAGTTGGCCGTGGCCTTCGACGCCACTCTCGGTCGCTTGCGCCAGGCGTTGACCCGCGAACGGTTATTCACCAGTGACGTCAGCCACGAGCTGCGCACGCCATTGATGGTGCTCGCCAGTTCCTGCGAGCTGCTGCTGGAAAACCCCGGCATCGATCAGCGTGGACGTGCACAGGTCCAGCGAATCGCCCGTGCTTGTGAGGAGATGCGCGAGCTGGTGCAAACCTTCCTGATGTTGGCCCGCGCACAACGTGAAGACGCCAGCATGTCGCCCCAGCAGACCCTGAGCCAGGTCGCCGATGGACTGCTCAATTTGTGGCGCGAGCCGATCGAGGCCAAGGGGCTGGCGCTGATCTTTGAGCCGGGCAATCCGGCCAACACTTGCTACAACGCAACGCTTCTGCACGCGGTCATGGGCAACCTGCTGCGTAACGCGCTGCATTACACCGAGCGCGGGTTCATCCGCCTGACCCTGACGGCCACGGGTTTCATGGTCGAGGACAGTGGCGTGGGCATTCCCGAGGAAAAACGCGTGGCGATGTTCGAGCCGTTCGTGCGGGGTAACGAGAAACGCGGTGAGGGCTTGGGGCTTGGGCTGTCGCTGGTGCAGCGGATCTGTGAGAACCAGGGTTGGAACGTCAGCCTGACGAACATGGAGCCCAATGGCTGTCGTTTTGAGGTGGAGTTGTGTTCGTCGGATGTGAGCTGATCGGGCGCAACGGCCTAGAGCCATCATTGCCGCCCTGCAAAACCTCGAAATAATTTGGTGTTTTACATGACGTTTTTTTCACAAAGGAATGACCTGTCGCTGACACGGCGCTACCTATCGTAGGTGCCATCAGCAGCTCAGGAGACCTTGGTGATGGCTGGCCCGATCAAACTGGATTTTTCCGAAAAATATGATGATCAGCACGCCCAACGATACCTGCGCAAGCATAAGGATGGCCTTGGCCGCCGCCTGTCTCACTGGCGTGACGAGCAACTGGCACGCAAGGCGCTGGCACTGGTCGGTGAGCCGGGGCTGATCCTCGATTTGCCCTGTGGTGCGGGACGTTTCTGGCCATTGCTGGCGGAAAAAACCAATCGAGTGATCATTGGCGCCGACAACTCCGAATCCATGCTGAAGATTGCCATGCAGGCGCAACCTGCCGAGGTGGTGAAACGGGTACAACCCTTGCACACTTCTGCATTCGACATTGCCTTGCCTGATAACGCCGTCGACAGCATTTTCTGCATGCGTTTGCTCCATCACATCGGTGAAGCCGAGCATCGACTGGCTATTTTGCGTGAATTCGAGCGCGTCACGCGTGATAGCGTGATCCTTTCTCTGTGGGTGGACGGCAATTTCAAGGCGTGGAAACGCAAGCGCCTCGAGAAAACCCGTGAGCAGGAAGGTTACCAAAATCGATTTGTGTTACCGGCTGCTACGGTTGAAAAGGAATTTGAGCAGGCGGGTTTTCGTATACAGGAACAACTGGACTTTTTACCGCTCTATGCCATGTGGCGGGTCTACGTTTTACGCAAGAGGTAACAGAATGGCAGTGCAATATGCAGCAGAAACGGACGTCGCTCCTCAGGACCGCTTCGACTATTTCTGGAATCAGCGCGGTGAATGGGTAGAAGAACCCAACGTTCGTCGCGGTGGAGAAAGCGGTGTGCAGCGCGTAGTGAGCGGCGATGGACAGCTGCTGTACGTTAAACGTCAATCCGGGCATATCCATCGCAGCTTGCTGCACCCGTTCGGTCGACCGACGGTGTTGCGCGAGCGCGATGCGCTCATCGGCCTGAACCTGCTCGACGTTTGCGTTCCGGAAATCGTTTTCTGCGGTGCACAGCGCGATCCGGTGCATAAATGGCGCGCATTGCTGATCACCAAGGCGCTGGACGGCTTCGAGGAAATCGATCACTGGTACGCTGGCGGCGGTCGCGAGCATCACGGTGAGGCTGTGCATGATCGAGTGTTGAAGGAGCTGGCCGAGAACCTGGCCCGGATGCACAAGGGCCGCTGGCAGCACAGCTGCCTTTATGCCAAGCACGTATTCGTGCGCGTCACCGGCGAAGGCGAGGCTGCCAAAGTTGAAGTGGCCTTGATCGATCTGGAGAAATGTCGGCAGCGTTTGACCGCCCGGCAAGCGGCTACTCATGACATGAAGCAACTGCGTCGCCACTCGTCGTTCAGCACGACGGACTGGCAGAAACTCGTCTATTTTTATAGGACGGCGTTTGGCAGCGCTATCAAGGGCTTATAGCAATGAAACTCGAAATTGCACGAGGTGTATTTTTAATAGGAGCCTTGGCAGTTGCTTCACTGGCGGTGGCGGCATGGGAGCAGCCCCGCCCGCAGGTCCTCAGTTCAGTGAGCGGCGACGCGCATTGTCCAATGCCACGAGTTGCGAAGGCATCCGTGGCACCCCGCCCCGATCATGATTTGTTGCTGTTCATGTTCGGACTTTCTCAAGGACTGAGGCCGCAAAGTTGAACAGATTGAAGCCCAAATAAAAGGCCTCGCTAATGCGAGGCCTTTTTTATTCCCGCCTTTCAGCAACGACATCGACCAAATGTGGGAGCGGGCTTGCTCGCGAATGCGGTGTGTCATTCAGCATTGATGTGACAGGTACACCGCATTCGCGAGCAAGCCCGCTCCCACAAGGTTATGTGTGTTCTTTAGACTTATCGGGTTTAGCCAGCAACGTGTACACGCACGGCAGCACAAACAACGTAAACAACGTCCCGATCGACATCCCCGTAGCGATCACCATGCCGATGTCGAACCGGCTGACGGCGCCCGCCCCGGTGGCGATGATCAACGGCACCATGCCGAACACCATCGCCGCCGTGGTCATCAACACCGGACGCAGACGAATGGCCGCCGCTTCCTCCACGGCCTCGCGCGGCGTCAGGCCTTTGTCCTTGCGTAACTGGTTGGCAAATTCAACGATCAGGATTCCGTGTTTGCTGATCAGCCCGATCAACGTCACCAGGCCGACCTGGGTGTAGATGTTCATGCTCGACCAGCCCAGGAACAGCGGGATCAGCGCACCACAGATCGACAAAGGTACGGTCACCAGAATCACCAGCGGATCGCGGAAGCTTTCGAACTGGGCGGCCAGTACCAGGAAAATGATCGCCAGCGCCAGGGCGAAGGTGACCCACAGCGCACTGCCTTCCTGGACGTATTGCCGTGATGCGCCGGCATAATCGAAGGCATAACCCACCGGGGCCTCTTCCCGAGCGATCTGGCGCACGGTGTCGATGGCTTCACCCATGCTGACCAGCGGCACCCCGGACAGGATGGCCGAGTTGAGTTGCTGGAACTGGTTCAACTGCCGTGGACGCGCCCGGTCGGTCACGGTGATCAGGGTCGACAGGGCCAGCAGTTCGCCTTGGGTGTTCTTGACGTAATAATTGTTCAGCCAGTCGGGGTTATCCCGGAAGGGCCGTTCGACCTGCGCGATGACTTTGTAGCTGCGACCTTCAATGGTGAAACGGTTGATCTCCGCCTCACCCAGCAATGTCGCGAGCGTTCCGCCCAGGTCCTGCATGGAAACACCCATCTGCGCGGCCTTGGCGCGATCGATATCCACCACCACTTCAGGTTTGTCGAACGCCAGGTCAACGTCGACGAAGGCGAACTTGCCGGACTCCATTGCCCGCTTTTTCACCCGGTCGGTCACTTGCAGCAGCGACTCGTAATCCTTGGCGGAGTTGATGACGAACTGAAACGGCAGCCCCTCGCCGGTACCGGGCAGGGAAGGCAGGTTGAAGCCGAAGATCTGCAGTCCGGAAATGCTCTCCAGTTTGGCCTGTACCTCGGGCAGGATTTGCATCTGAGTGCGGCTGCGTTCGTTCCACGGTTTGAGCAGGAAGCCACCGATGCCCGATTGCACGCCGTTGAAGCCATTGATCTGGAACGACGAGTAATACTCGGGAAACGTCTTGAAGATCGTGACGAACTCGTCGGTGTAGGTACTCAGGTAGTCGAGGTTGGCCGGTTGCGGGGCGTTGGCCATCATGAAAATGATGCCCTGGTCCTCGTCCGGCGCGAGTTCCGACTTGGTGAACGTGAGCAGTACCGGAATCAGGCACAGCACGATCACCGCGAACACCAGCACCACCGGCCGGGTGTTGAGAGTGCCGTGGAGCATGCTTTGGTAACGGCGCTTGAGGCCTTCGAAAATCAGGTCCAGGCGATGGGCCAGACCGCTGGGATTTTCGTCGTGACGCAGCAGGAAGGCGCACATCATTGGCGACAGGGTCAGGGCGACGATGCCCGAAATCACCACCGCGCCGGCCAAGGTCAGGGCGAACTCCTTGAACAGCGCCCCCGTGAGCCCCGTCAGGAAGCCGATCGGCGCATAGACCGCCGCCAGGGTGATGGTCATCGAGACCACCGGCATGGCGATTTCCCGGGCGCCTTCGATGGCCGCATCCAGCGGCGTCTTGCCTTCTTCGATGTGCCGGTGGATGTTTTCCACCACCACAATGGCGTCGTCCACCACCAGACCGATGGCCAATACCATCGCTAGCAACGTCAGCAGGTTGATCGAGTAGCCCATCATCTGCATGAAGAACATCACGCCGATCATCGACAGCGGGATGGTGACTACGGGGATCACCACCGACCGCAGCGCGCCGAGGAACAGGAACACCACCACGATCACGATCAGCACCGCTTCGAACAGGGTTTTCACCACTTCGTCGATCGAGGCCTGGATGAACAGCGTGGCGTCGTAGGCGATTTCACCTTTGAGGTTCGGCGGCAGCTGGGCTTCCAGGTCCGGCATGATCTTGCGCACTTCCTTGATCACGTCCAGCGGGTTGGCGCCGGGTGTGGCCTTGATGCCGATGTACACCGAGGGGGTGCCGCCGAAGGAGCTGATCGAGTCGTAGTTTTCCGCACCCATTTCAACCCGCGCCACATCGCTGAGCAGCACGCGACTGTCGCCCTCGACCTTGAGCGGAATCGCGGCAAAGGCTTCGGCGGATTTGAGTTCGGTATTGGCGTTGATGCTGGTGACGACATACTCGCCTTTCACTTCGCCGGCGGCGGAGAGGAAGTTGTACTTGCGCACTGCATCGGTCACGTCGCTGGCACTCAGGCCGAAACCGGCGAGCTTGACCGGGTCCAGCCATAGACGCATGGCAAATACCTGGTTGCCGAGAATCTCGGCTTCAGCCATGCCCGGCAGGGTCGCCAGTTTCGGCTGGATGACCCGCGACAGGTAGTCGGTAATCTGCGGGTTGCTCAGTTCCTTGCTGAAGAAGCTGATGTACATCAGTGCCGAGGCGTCGGCGGCTTCCTTGCTCAGTACCGGGTCTTCGGCGTCCTGAGGCAGCTGGTTCTTCACCTCGTTGGCTTTGGCCAGCAGTTCGGTGAACAAGCGGTCGCTGTTGGCGCCGATGCGCGCATAGATCGAGATCACCGAGAAGTTCTGGCGACTGACCGAGGTCATGTAATCGATGCCTTCGGCACTGGCCAGACTTTGTTGCATCGGTTGGGTGATGTAGCCCTGAATGGTTTCGGCGTTGGCCCCGGGATAAGCGGTGGTCACCGTGATCAGGGCGTTTTCCATTTGTGGATATTGGCGCAGCGGCAACTTGCTCCAGGCCTGGAAGCCCAGCAGCACAATCAACAGGCTGACCACGGTGGCGAGCACCGGGCGGCGGATGAACGGGTCGGTAAAAGCCATGGGGATTCCTTGATCAGTCCGCGCGCGGCGGGCTGTTCTTCTCGGCTAAGGTCTTGTCGTCGCTAATCGCAATGTGTGCGCCGTTGTCCAGTTTGATCTGGCCGGCCGTGACCACTTTTTCGCCGTTCTGCACACCTTTGGTGATCATCACTTGCCCATCGCGGCGCTCGCCGGTTTCGATGAAACGCCGTTCGGCGATCAGGATCGGTTGGCCCTTGTCGTCTTTTTCCAGGCTGCCGTCTTCGGCTTTTTTCTGCGCGACGACATAGAGCGAGTTGCCGTACAGCGTGTAGGTGATCGCGCTTTCCGGCACGACGATGCGCGGCTGCGGGTCGGGCAACAACACTTGCAGGCTGGCGAACATCCCCGGCAGCAGTTTGCCGTCGGGATTGGCCAGGGTCGCGCGGACCTGGACGTTGCGCGTGCTGTTTTCGACTTTCGGGTTGATCGCGCTGATGGTGCCGGGGAAGGTTTGTGTCGGGTAGGCCGCGACAACGATCTGTACCGGTTGGCCGAGAGCAATCTTCGGTATCGACTGCTCGGGCACGAAGAAGTCTACATAGAGGCTGCTGAGGTCTTGCAGGGTGGCAATCATGGTGCCACTGGCGAGATAGTCACCGATGTCCACCTGACGAATGCCGATGGTCCCGCTGAACGGTGCGAGCAAGCGTTTTTTAGCCAGTGCCGCGTTGAGCTGATTGACCGTGGCCCGGCTCTTTTTCAGCACTGCAGAGAGCCGGTCGAACTCGCCTTTGGAAATGGCCTGGCTGCCCACCAATTGACTGCCGCGACCGTAATCGAGCTGCGCCAGACCCAGGTCAGCCTGAGCGGTTTCGAGCAGGGCGGTTTCTACCACGCTATCAAGCAGAAGCAGCGGTTGGCCGACCTTGACCTTCTGACCTGACTCGAACTGCAAATCGATGACGGTGCCGTCGGTCTCCAGGCTCAGGTCCACGCCTTGCAGCGCCTTGAGCGTGCCGACGGTGGGCAGGCGGGCTTGCCATGGCCGTTCGGTGGCCGTGGCCACGGCGACACTGATCGCTGGTTTCGGCACAGCAAAGCCCTGAATCATCGTATAGATGGAGAAGGCTTTGTAACCGGCCAGCACCAGCACGATCAGCAAAACAACACCCAACATGATCAGCATGCGGCGACGCAGCATATTTCCACTTCCTTGGAGAAAATCAGGTGAGACAGTCGGGCACATTACTCCGAGTGTGCCGGGGATTCCAACTGCCACTTTTTACAGGCAAGCGCAAAACCTGTAGGAGCCGAGCTTGCTCGCGATAGCGGTGTGTCAGTTACCGCGATGTAGGATGTGCCGCCGCCATCGCGAGCAAGCTCGGCTCCTACAAAGGACCGTGTTTAGATGAGGTGAAGGTGGTTGTCCCAGAGCCCTGCGGGTAGATCGAGGGGTTTTGAAACAAGGCTTGTCTGGCGGCAGTCGTAGAAGCGGCAGCGTCCTTGACCCGAGGTCACGACAAAGCCATCAGCTACCGCGCCGACCCCGGCGCAATCGGGAAGCGGCGCGTCCAGGCGCACTTCACCGCTGTCCAGGTCCCAGATGAAAAAGCGATTGCCCCGGGGCGCGGTCAACGCGACCTGGCGCAGTTCGCTGTGTACCGCGACGCTGGCGGTGTAATGCCCCATGGCCTGCAACTGATGCTCAGGCACCGGGAAGGCCACGAACGGCTGGCCGGGCCGCTTGATCGCCAGCAGCTCCGACGACTCATGGGACGGCCCCATGAACTGCTGACCGGCGACGATGGTGCCGTCGCTGGCAATCCCCAAATGCCGCACGCTGTTCATCTGCTGGGCGAGGGTTTCCTTGCTCAGCAGGGTGCCGTCCCGTTGCATCAGGACCAGGCTCGGTTCCATGGCGTTGAGGTTCATCTCGACGCGGCTTTCGGCCTCGGTGCGAATGCCGCCGTTGGCCACCACCAGGGTTTCGCCATCGGGCATCCACGACACCTGATGCGGACCAACACCGTGGGTGGGGATCTCGCCGCTGTGGATAAGTCGCTCACCTTCAAACTTATACACACCGAGCAAGCCGCGACCCGGATCGGAGGTGTCGTTCTCGGTGGCGTACAGCCAGTCGCCGCTCTTGTGAATCACCGCGTGACCGTAGAAGTGCCGGTTCGGCAGCGAGGTCACGGTTTGCAGCAGCGTGCCGTCGCGCAGGTCGATCAGGTAACTCTCGGTGCCAGGACGACGGGCGACGAACAGCGCAATCGGCAGCGTCGGGTGGTTGATGATGTCGTGGCAACGCTGGCCGACCTGGGTGGCAAACACCCGGGTGCCGTCCAGCCGGTAACCGACGGCGTAGTGCTTGCCGTCGGTATCGTCCCGCGCCGAGAGCAGCAGCGGGCTTTTGTCCTTCTGCTTGAACAGCGTCCAGCCGCCCAGTGTCACCGCACCCAGCAGTAAACTACCTAACGTCAGAGCCTGGCGTCGCAGCATGGAACTTGCCCTCATCAGTCACCGTCGTTGGCGTTGAAGCCCAGTTGGATGCCCAGCGCCTTGGCCAGTTCGCCTTCATGCAGGCGATGGACGACGTTGAGGCTGTCGTAGATGTCGTTGAGTTGCTGGCGACCGGCATCGTCGTTGAGCATTTCAGTCAGCGAACGCTGGTTGCTGGCGAACAGTTTCAGGGACGCGGCGTAAGCGGCGTCGATCTTGTCGGCCAAAGGTTTTTGCTCGCTCGGCAACAGGCCGCGCAGGCCTTTGTTGTCGACGCCTTCCCACACCGTTTTGGCGGCGGCGAGGCTGGCTTCGAGACCGGTCAGGGACGACTGGCTGCGCCATGCATCGGCCTGGAACGGTTGTGGCACACCCTTCGTTTGACGGCCCATCGGCGTGCCGAGTTTTTTCTTCAGGCTGTCGAGGGCGGTGACTTGCACGCGCAACAGATCGGCGATGGCTTCGTGGGAATCGGCGTAGCGCTGGTTCGGGAATTTGCTCATCTGCGCGAGCATGCCGTCGGTGTTGTTCCAGCTTTTCAGAATTTCTTCGGCCAGTTGTTTCTGACGCTCACCAATCGCGATCAGCAGCGGGCAGTACTTGGCTTTCTGTTCAGCGTTGGCCACATCAGGCTTGCTGTCGAACAGGATGTATTCGTAGGCGGAAAGGCCTTGAACCACAACGCTGGACTTGGCCAGGGCAGCGGCATCGATCTGCGGCTGTGCGGTGACCAGTTGCTCGACCTGACGGCCGACGAGGTTTTTCTTGTCCGGCCAGAACTGCACCTGCCAGGCGCGATTGCCCTCGGCCAGCGGCCCGATCAGCAGCGGTTGCAGCTCGGCCCAGGCTTTCTGCGCGTGCAGGAAGTCGGCGCGGGCGGTGTCGAGGTTTTCCTTGCCTTCGCAGTAGGCCAACGCACTGACGGCCAGTTGGCGATCGGCTTCAACCCAGCGCGTGTAGGTCGGCAGGATCACCGATTTGGCGATGGCTGCTGACGTGACGGCCTGCGGATCCTGCGGCGAACAGGCGCCCAAGGCTAGCGCGGCAAGGCTGGTGAACAACAATTTGGGACGGAACATGTCGGGCTCCCGCTATGGAATACGTATTAAAGGGAATTCAAGAACGCCAGCAACGCAGCGCGCTGCTCGGCATTGAAAGACAAAACCTGTTGCTGCGCCGCTGTGGCTTCGCCGCCATGCCAGAGCACGGCTTCGAGCAGATTGCGGGCGCGACCATCGTGCAAAAACTGGGTGTGCCCACTGACCGCCTGCGTCAGGCCGATGCCCCACAACGGCGGGGTGCGCCAGTCGCGGCCACTGGCCTGGAATTCGGTACGGTTGTCGGCCAGACCGTCGCCCATGTCATGCAGCAGCAGATCGCTGTAAGGGCGAATCACTTGATTGGCCAGTTCAGGTTCTGCGGCGTTGGCGGCGGTGGTGTATTTCGGGGTGTGGCAGGACTGGCATCCGGCCTGGAAAAACAGATTCTTGCCGGCCAGCACCTCGGGGGCGCTGACATCGCGGCGGGCCGGTACGGCGAGGTTACGGCTGTAGAACAGCACCAGGCGCAGGATGTTGTCGCTGACTTCCGGCTCGCCATCCGGGCCATTGCCATTCGGTGCCTGTTTGCAGGCGGTTTGCGCGTCGGTGCAGTCGTCGACGGGCCTCAGGCTCGTGGTGAGGCCCATGTCACCGGAAAACGCGTGAACATTCTGTTGATTGAGGTTCGGTTGTCCGGCCTTCCAGCCAAATCGCCCGAGGACGGTTTTTTGCTGCGCGTCATCCCAGACCCGGTTCGGGCGTCCGGCGATACCGTTTTTGTCTTTTGCCTGAGCCTCGGCATTGGCCAGGATCGCCTCGTCGGGGATCGCTTCGAGCAGGCCCAGGCCAATCATTGGCGGTGCAACCCTGGCCGAGAAACGCGTGTCAGGGTGCATCGGGCCGTAGCCCAACTGGGTGATCTGCAACGTCGGCTTGCGCAACTCGACTTCGGTGCCGTCCTTGAAGCGAATCGGAACGGGCGTGTAATCGACGCGCACTTTGCCTTCCGGCACGACACCCGGCACGGACATGTCCTGGAATTGTCCGCCGTAGACCGGCTCCGGGACGACACCGAGTTGCTCGATGACCTTGGCATAGGCCGGCGTATCGGGAATCGACAGGCGCACCAGCATCGACACGGCGTTCTGCGCATCAGGCGTGGGCGGATGACCGCGGCCGTCCTTGATGTGGCAGCCCTGACAGGCGTTGGTATTGAACAACGGGCCGAGACCATCCCTGGCGGTGGTGGTCGACGGAGCGATCACCCAGGGGTTGCGGAAGAAACTGTTGCCAACGCTGAAATCCACCCGCCGTGACGGCGACAGGTTGGCGGACGGCAAAGAAAATGAGTTCTGATCGGTCTTGCGCACGGTCGCGCTGCCACCGGACCGGGCTTCACCGGGTTCGGCCTGGGTAAAACGCGGGGCGTCATCGCAGGCACTCAGGCCCAGGGCCAGCAACAGTGCGGACAAGCGAAGAGGCAGCGAGGGCATCAGACATCCTGCTAGACGAGCAAAACAAGGGGCGCAAAGTCTAACAGGGCATGGGAGATTGAATAAGAGGAATTATCGTTTGGTTGATGTAGCGCAACTGATCGTCACTGATCGTTCCCACGCTCTGCGTGGGAATGCAGCCCGTGACGCTCCGCGTCACATCCAGAGCCGAACGCGGAGCGTCCGTTGAGGCATTCCCACGCAGAGCGTGGGAACGATCGGCGTGAGGCGAGGGGCATGAAAAAGGCGACCCGAAGGTCGCCTTTTTATTCAGCCAGCGTTGATCAGAATTCGTGATCAGCGTTGTCCGGGTTCAGGTCACTGATGCCCAGTTTGCCAGCGGCGGCTTCGATCGAACCGGTCTGCTTGACCAGGGAAGCGATAGCGTCACGAACGATCTGGTTACCAGCGGTGTTGCCGGCGGCGATCAGTTGGTCGTAGTGCTCACCTTTGTTGGCGTGATCGACGATGACCTGCATCTTGGCTTCGGTCGCAGCCAGGTCGGCTTTCAGCGCGGTGTCGGCAGCCGGGTCAGCCTTGGCCACCAGGGACGACAGGCTGGCACCGGTCATTTTGGTGCCGTCGACGCGGGTGTATTCGCCCAGGTACACGTTACGAATGCCTTTGGCATCGTAGAACTGCGAATTGTGGGTGTTGTCGCTGAAGCAGTCGTGTTCGTCTTCCGGGGAGTTGGCTTCCAGGGAAACCTTCATGCGCTCGCCCGCCAGTTCGCCCAGGGACAGGCTGCCCATGCCGAACAGCATTTTGCGCAGGCCGGATTCAGCTGGCTCGGCTTCCAGGGTGGCGCGGTAGTTGTCGGCCACGTTCGGCTTCCAGTTACCGACCATTTCTTCCAGGTCGCTGACCAGCAGTTGGGTCACGGACTTCAGGTAAGCGCGACGACGATCGTTATGACCGCCGGTTGCGCCTTTGCCTTCCAGATAGTCGGAAGCTGGACGGTTGCCGGCGCCAGGGCCGGTGCCGTTCAAGTCCTGGCCCCAGAGCAGGAATTCGATGGCGTGGTAGCCGGTGGCAACGTTGGCCTCGGAACCACCCAGCTCGTTCAGGCTGGCGAGTTTGGCCGGGGTGATGTCTTTCACGTCGATCTTGTCTTCGCCGACCTGAACCTGGGTGTTGGCGATGATGTTGGCCGTGGCGCCCGGGTTACCCAGTGCGTGCTCGTAGGATTTGTCGACGTAGTCGATCAGGCCTTCGTCCAGTGGCCAGGCGTTCACCTGACCTTCCCAGTCGTCGATGATGGTGTTGCCGAAGCGGAACACTTCGCTCTGCAGGTAAGGAACGCGGGCAGCGATCCAGGCAGCCTTGGCAGCTTTCAGGGTGTCGGCGTTCGGCTTGGCGAGGAAGGCGTCGACGGCGGTTTGCAGGCTCTTCGCGGTGGATTCGGCATCGCTGTAAACGGCGAAGACGATGTCGGCGTAATGCGCGACAACGGCTTTGGCGGCGGCTTCGTCGACTTTACTGACAGCGGCAGGCGCAGCAGCCGGGGCCGTGGTGCTGGCGGCCGGCGTCGGTGCTTGCGCAGCGACAGCTTTGTCTTTGCCTTCGCCACAACCGGCGAGGGAAATAGCGATGGCCAACAGACTGGCGGTA
The DNA here is from genome assembly GCF_900187425.1 of Pseudomonas sp. Irchel s3h14. Lineage (GTDB taxonomy): Bacteria > Pseudomonadota > Gammaproteobacteria > Pseudomonadales > Pseudomonadaceae > Aquipseudomonas. The sequence goes on along the minus strand of NZ_FYDJ01000025.1, from coordinate 2,743 downwards.
GCCAGAGGCATACGAATCATGGCGAACATCCTGCTTCGAGAGGGGGTGGAATGGCGCAGCAAGCGCGCAAAACTGCGACATAATGCAAATCTTTCGCATTATGTGTAAAGGGTTGTGCTTGTAAATATTTCTTATTCAGGGGGGAGTTGTGTCGTGGATCAAGAGAACGCAGCCTCGTTTCACTCGACAGCTGCTACAGAGTGAAATGAGGCTGCGATTTTCGGATCTCTACAAAATAGCGGCGTTACTGCGCTGAGCCTGTTTCAGATACGCGCTCAATTCACGCGCCGGCAGCGGCTTGCTGTAGAGATAGCCCTGACCTTCGTGACAGCCCTCGGAGATGATGTAGGCCTCTTGCTCGGTGGTTTCCACGCCTTCGGCAATCACCTGCATGCCCAGGCTCTTGCCCAACTGGATGATGGCCCGAACGATGGTCGCATCGTCGTCGTCATCGAGCAGGTCCTGAACGAAGCTCTTGTCGATCTTGATCTTGTCCAGCGGCAGGCTTTTCAGATAGCTCAATGACGAGTAACCGGTGCCGAAGTCGTCGATCGCGATCAGCGCACCGGAGCGACGCAGGCTCAGCAGGTGCTGGGCGGCCGTGCTGATGTCTTCCATCAGGCCGGTTTCGGTGACTTCCAGCTCCAGGCTGCGCGGTGGCAGGCGATACATCTGCAGTAAATTGTTGACCACCCGTGGCAACTCGGCGTGGTGCAGCTGCACCGTGGACAGATTCACCGCCATGCGCAGGTCGACGAAACCCAGGTCATGCCAGTCGCGCAATTGCTTGCACGCCTGATCCAGCACCCATTCGCCGATGGCGATGATGGTGCCGTTCTGCTCGGCCAGGGGGATGAACAAGTCCGGCGGAACCAGTCCGTGCTCGGGATGCTGCCAGCGAATCAGCGCCTCGACACCCACCACCCGGTGATCGCGATAGCTGATCTGTGGCTGGTAGACGAGGTAGAACTGGCCACGGGTCAAGGCGTCGCGCAGGTCTTTTTCAAGCTCGCGACGGCGGCGCATCTCGGTGTCGACGCTGGCGATATAGAACTGATAACGGTTGCGCGAGCGAGTCTTGGCCAGGGTCATGGTCTGCTCGGCTTTTTGCAGCAGTTTCTCGGTGCTGTCACCGTCTTCGGGGAACAGGGTGATGCCGATGGTCGCACGCAGGCGAATCTCTTGATGATCGAGGGCAAAGGCCGCTTCCAGGTCATCGAGAATACTTTGGGCCAGTTCGGCCGCTTCGTAGGGTTGTTCGATGTCGGCTTGAACCAGGGCGAACTGGTCGCCGCCGAGGCGGGCGAGGGCGCCAAGGCGTCCGCTGTGAGCTCGCAGGCGATCGGCCAGGGCCAGCAGCAGTTGGTCGCCGGTCTGGTAGCTGAATTGTTCGTTGATGCCCTTGAAGTCGTCCAGGCCGACCACCAATACCGCGACCCGACGTTGCAACCTGCCGGCGTCGACCAGGATTTTGTCCAGTTGCTGCTGCAATTGCTGGCGGTTCGGCAGGCCGGTGAGGAAGTCGTACTGGGCCATGCGAAGCAGGCTGTTTTCCGCTTCGTGGCGCAAATGGGTATTGCGTTCGATGGACTCGAGCAACTGGTTGGCGGTGTTGATCCAGATCCCCAATTCGTTCTTTTCATGCCCTTTGAGCAGCGGGATTTTGTGTTCGCTGGGGCGATCCGGATTGATTTCCGTGAGGTGTTCGATGATCCGTGACAGCGGCTTGGTCAACAGCCAGTGATAGACCAGGTACAGCACCAGCCCCATGGCCATCGCACGCAATACGCCGGAGATGAAGATGATCACCGAGCTGACGATGAAACCCTGGCCATAGGTGGCAGTGTCGAGGGTGATGCTCAAGTCGCCGTAATACTCGCTGTAAGGGCCGCGCCCCACCAGTTGGGTGGTGAAGGTGCGTTCCTTGCCGAGGATCAGGTCGGTCAGCCAGCGACTGTCGGAATGCTGCAGCTCGCGAGACTTTTGCGCGAGCATGGCTTCGTTGGGATGGCCAATGGAGGCCTTGCGCACAGCGTCGTCCTGAAACAGGCCTTCGATCACCTGCATACCCATTTCCCGGTCCAGGCTGTAGACGGCCTGGGTCGAGGGGTCGCGGAACATGTCGAGGATGCGTTGGGCATCGCTGGCCACGGCCTGGCGTGTTTTATAGGCATCGAAAACGATCTGCGCGCAGCTCAAGACTACGCCGACGATCAATGCCGACAGGAGCACGACCCGAAGCAACTTCACCGACAAGCTGTTCTTGAGTTCCAGCTTCAAAGAGTCATTCCTTGTTCCGTGCGGGTAGCGTCAAGTTGCCATGAGTATTGGCAATCCGGTGATGGCAGTCAAAGGGACAATCAATCACATGGGGTTTTGCCTGTAGCTTGGCCGAAATGCTGTTGTTTGGAGTATTTGTACTGGTTGTACTGTGTCGGTTGTTGGGGCCTTCAACTTGAGGGGGGATTGGGACATATTTTCCGTTTGGTTGATGTTAGACGGCTGTGGCGTTGGGGCAAGGGTTCGCTGTGGGGATTTGGTCTGGTGTGTATATCCATTTCTGCGGTAACGGCTGCTAATGGTTTCGCCCTTACGGCGAGTCCCTTTTGGCAAACGCGGTACGTGTCAAGGTACCTGTCGCCTTGCTCCTACAGTTGTTAGCCCGTTGCGCCCCTAATTTCAGGGCGTTCCGGGTTTAAATACACCGCATCTGCGAGCTTCCAGTTCCGTGTCCGAGTACTCC
>NZ_FYDJ01000029.1 GCF_900187425.1 Pseudomonas sp. Irchel s3h14 | reverse complement strand
GATGCACCGCCCCCTCGAGAGGCCGAGTGGAGGTTCTGCGCAGTGGGCAACCCGGCATGGATGCCGGGTTAGCCGCCCCCGGCCATGGATGGCCGATGGCGGCGGGCCCACGGAGCAGGACCGGAGCGAGGGCATGCCGAGCCTAGGCGAGGCACCGAACGAAAGGGGCAAGAGCCCTTGGTTACTTGGGGCTTTTCCAAGTGACTCGCTGTAAAAGCGAAACCGATAGCCGCCGTGACCGCAGAAACGGATATACACACAAAAAAGACAGGTCGGCTCTTGATCCACCGCCCCCTCGCGACGCATGTGTATGCCTGGAAACACCGAGCTTAAGCGAACAGCATTACCCGTGCAGCCTGCCATCCCGGCAGGCTGCGCTGGCCAATTCGCTCAATCGTCCTCATGCAACTTGATACCGCGGGCGTGAAGCAGATGCGGGATCACCAGCACCAGCAGCGTCAGCGCGAGGAACGCGGCCGATATCGGTTGCGTCACAAACACCAGCCAGTCTCCCTCGCTGATGGACAACGCATTGCGCAGCTGCTTTTCAGCCATGGGTCCGAGCAGCATGCCGACGATCACCGGGGCGACGGGAAAATCGAAACGACGCATCAATACCCCACCCCAACCGATAGCCAACATCAGCAACAGGTCGAAGGAAGAGTGACGCATGCCGTACACGCCGATGGTGGCAAACACCAGAATGCCGGCGTTCAGGTACGGCCGGGGAATCTGCAGAAGCTTGACCCACAGCCCCACCAACGGGAGATTCAGCACCAACAGAATCACGTTGCCGACATACAGCGAAGCCACCAGGGTCCAGACCAGTTCCCCCGACGTCTGGAAGAGCATCGGCCCCGGCTGCAGGTTGTAGTTCTGGAACGCGGCCAACAGAATCGCCGCAGTCGCGGACGTCGGGATGCCGAGCGTCAGCAGTGGCACCAAAGAACCCGTCGCGCTCGCGTTGTTGGCCGCCTCGGGACCGGCAACGCCCTCGATCGCCCCCTCGCCCTTGTTGCCTGCAAACTCTTTCGGGTACTTGCTCAGTTTGCGTTCCGCCGAATAGGACAGGAACGTCGGAATTTCAGCGCCACCGGCCGGAATCGACCCGAATGGAAAACCGATCAACGTGCCCCGTAGCCAGGCGGGGACCGAGCGTTTCCAGTCAGAGCGCGTCATCCACAACGAGGTCAAGCGGTGCCGACCGGACGCTTCTTCTTTTTGATACAGCAAGCTGTACAAGGCTTCACCCACTGCAAACAAACCGACCGCCACGAGCACGACTTCGATGCCATCCACCAACTCCGGCACCGCCAGGGTGTAGCGGGCAATGCCCGAGGTCGAGTCCAGGCCGATCAAGCCGATGGTCAGTCCAATCCCGAGCGAGACAAAACCGCGCAGCATCGAAGCGCCGAGTACCGCAGACACCGTCGTGAAGGACAGCACCAGAATCGCGAAATACTCGGCAGGACCAAACTTGAGCGCCAGCGTGGCAACAATAGGGGCAAATAATGTCAGGAACACCGTCGCGATGGTGCCGGCAACAAATGACCCTATCGCAGCCGTTGCCAGGGCCGGTCCTGCCCGGCCGTTGCGCGCCATGAGATTGCCTTCCAGGGCCGTGACCATAGAGGACGATTCACCGGGCGTATTGAGCAGGATGGAAGTGGTCGAGCCGCCAAACTGCGCGCCGTAATAGATACCGGCGAACATGATCAAGGCGCCCGTAGGATCGACTTTGGCGGTGATCGGCAGCAGCAGTGCAACGGTCAGCGCCGGTCCGATACCCGGCAAGACACCAATGGCGGTGCCGAGCAAACAGCCGATAAAACCCCACATCAAATTGATCGGTGTCAGCGCAGCGGAAAAACCAATGGCCAGGTTCGCGAGAATTTCCACCTTGTTTACCTCCTTCGGCCCGGGTCAGATCCAGGCATTGACAAGGGGCGGCAGGGAAACCCCTAGCCCGGCGTTGAACAGCCAGTAAATCGGCAGGGTCAAGGCAATACCGATAGCGAGGTCCTTCACTGGACGACGACTGCCAAAGCCCCGCGCCGAACAGACAAATAGCAGCCCTGCGGCCAAGACGAAGCCGATGAGGTTAATCAGCACGGCCACCCCCAAAAGCCCCGCCGTCACCCAGGCAGCGCCGGATTTGCCGCCGGGCAGCGCTCGGGCAGCTTCGTCGCTGTGGTCTGCCAACTCGCGAAAACCACCGGTGACGGCCTGATAACACAGCAACAGACCGACAACGCCCAGGAACACCGCGACGGCGTACGGATAGACGTGGGCTCCCAGGATGACGAAGCCCATCTCGGGAGGAAACCGGAATGCGCCCGCCGCCAACACGGCGCTGATGGCAATCACTCCGGCGCCAATCGCCAGTTGCACCGGCACTATTGCGCGAGGCTGAGTCATTTCGAAACCAGCCCGACCTCGACCAGCATCGCCCGCAGCCGCACATGCTCTTCGTCGACGAATTTGCCGAACTCATCGCCGGTCAGGACGTTGGGTGACCATTTGTTGGTGTCGATATTGTCTTTCCAGACTTTGCTGTTGGCGGCGGCCACGACAGCGTCGATCACTTCTTTGCGCTGCTCGGGCGTGAGATTCGCGGCACCGTAAACACCGCGCCAATTGCCGATGGTCACGTCGTAGCCTTTCTCCTTGAGGGTCGGTGCATCGATGCCTTCAATGCGTTCGGGCGCGCCGATGGCGAGTACTCGGAACTGGCCGTTCCTGATGTATTGGCCAAGCTCGGCATAACCACCGGTGATCACCTTGATCTGCCCGCCCAATGCCTGAGCAACGACTTCACCCCCGCCCGCGAAGGCGACGTAATTCACCTTGTTGACCGGGACACCCATTTTTGCGGCCAATTCGGCAATGCCGATGTGATCGATCGACCCCTTGGAGCCACCGCCCCAGGAGATACTGGTCGGCTTGTCCTTGAAGACTTTCAGCAAGTCCTCCAGGGTTTTGAACTCGGACTCCTTGCGGACGGCAATCACGTTGTATTCAGTAAACAGCCGGGCAATCGGCGTTACGTCCTTCAAGGTGATTTGCGGTTTGTTCTGTTCAATGGCAGTGACCATGATCGCACCGACAACCAGCAGCGCATTCGGATCGCCCTTGGTGCTGTTGGCGAACTGCGCCAGCCCCAATGTCCCCCCTGCTCCGCCCTTGTTCTCGAAGGTGGTGGATTTGGCCGTATTGGCCTCGATCAAGGCTTTGCCCAGGACCCTGGCGGTCTGGTCATAACCGCCACCCACAGACCCTGGGGCCATGAACTTGACGGTGTCCAGCGCAAAGGCCGGTGTCGCGAGCGCAGCTGCGGTAACGGCCGTTGCGATGCAGCGGCTGAATCGACGGAACAAAGCGGACATAAGTTGTCTCCCGATTGCATTGTTTTTATAAGTGCCGGGTGAACGTCGATCAGGGAGAAAAACCCTGCTCAATGAACATTGGCCTGCGGATAAGCGTAGGCCATGGTTAGGGAGACAGCATTTAACCAATTCGCTATCGTCATTCGCCTATGAACCGGACAAGCAAGCTATTGATATTCAAACATCTACTTCTTCAGAAACATTTGCTCGGCGCAGCGCTGAAAAATGTCGGACTATTCTAAAAACCCTCTGCGGTGAAAACTCGTCAGGACTCACGTTGATCAATGATCTGCAACAGGAGGCTTGTCATGAACGGCATGCTCGGCAGCATTGGATTGTCACTGTTACTGGCTGCAACGGCGGCGTTCGCGCATCACGGCTGGAGTGAATACGACTCCAGCAACCCCCTGCAGCTGAACGGCACGATAGAAGAATCCGGTTACTCCCATCCGCACGGCTTCGTGCGTCTCAAAACCCAAGACAAAACCTGGAACGTCGTCCTGGCACCGCCCTCGCGCATGGAAAACCGCGGCCTTTCCCGGGACATGCTGAGTGTGGGGAACACGGCCACCGTGGTCGGCTATCAGAATCGCAACAAACCCGATGAAATGCGCGCCGAACGCATCACGGTCGACGGCAAAACCACCGAGTTGCGCTGATGCAGGCCATTGATGCCAGCGCAGGATCGGGTCCGGACAGCTGGCTGGACTGGGTGGGTGACTCGCAACTTGGCGCGGCCATGCGCGGCGACCTGTGGCTGTATCCGATGGTCGAGGTGGTTCACATCATTGGATTTGTGGTGCTGGTCGGCTCTGTCGTGATGTTCGATCTGCGGGTACTCGGGCTGTCGAAAGAGATTGCGGTGACGGCCCTGGCTCGCCACCTCCTGACCTGGTCCATCCTGGCCCTGCTGTTGATCGTGCCCGCCGGGCTGATGATGTTTTCAGCCCATCCCCATGACTTCGCCTCGAATGACATCTTCATCTTGAAGCTATGCCTGATCGCTACTGCCGGGCTCAACGCGGCTCTTTTCCACGTCGGGGTATACCGCTCGGTCACCCAGTGGAACACGGGCACTGCGGCGCCTGGAATCGCAAAAATCCAGGCGCTGCTTTCGATTGGGTTATGGGTCAGCGTCATTCTCTGCGGTCGGCTGTTGGCGTACACCTGATCATCAGGTATTGGTTTTCAACTTAGTCCACAGGCGGGTCGTCAACCGTGCGATGGCCGCGGGAAGTTCCTCTACGGTAAACAACTTGTCCAGCACACGTGTCGGCGGGTAAATCGCCAGGTCCTGCTTCACGGCCGGAACAACATACTGATCCGCCGCCAGGTTGGGGTTGGCGTAATGGATGCTGTTGCTGATGTTGGCAATGACCTGAGGCGTCAGCAGGTAGTTCATGTAGGCGTAGCCATTCTTCTCGTGCGGCGCGCTCTTGGGCATGACCACCATGTCGAACCACAGGGTGGAACCTTCGTCAGGGATCGAATAGGCAATGTCGATGCCGTTGTTGGCTTCCTTGGCGCTGGCGGCCGCCTGTACGATGTCGCCATTGAAACCGATCACCGCGCAGACATTGCCGTTCGCCAGGTCGCTGATGTACTTGGAGGCGTGGAAATACTGGACGTAAGGCCTGATTTTGAGCAGCGCCTGCTCGGCTTTCTTGTAATCCGCCGGATCGTGACTATGGGACGGCAGCCCCAGGTAATTCAGGGTGATCGGCAGGATCTGCGTAGGGTTATCAATAATCGCCACACCACACTGGCTCAGCTTCTTGATGTTGTTTTCATCAAAAAACAGATTCCAGGAATGGGTGACATCGGTGTTGCCGAAGATCGCCTTGATCTTCTCGACGTTGTAGCCAATTCCCGCCGTGCCCCACATGTACGGATAACCGTATTGGTTGCCCGGGTCATTGACCTCGAGTTTTTTCATCAGCGCCGGGTCAAGGTTTTTCCAGTTGGGCAGCTGACTTTTATCGAGTTTCTGCACCGCCCCGGCCTTTATCAGTCGGGACAGAAAATGGTTCGAAGGGCTCACCACGTCATAGCCGGTGTTGCCGGTCATCAGTTTGGATTCCAGCACTTCGTTGCTGTCGTGAATGTCGTACGTGGCCTTGATCCCCGTTTCCTTGGTGAACGTGGTCAAGGTGTCGTCGGCGATGTAGCCGTTCCAGTTTGAAATATTGACGACTTCGTCAGCGTAAGTGGCTGCCGACAACGTCGTCAGCACGACCATCAGGGAAATGTTATTGACGCGCATGTTCAATCACCGAGTGTTTGTTGAGTTTTTATTGTTTGATCGCCGGGTTTTCTAGATTTCTGTTTTGGCCCTGACCGCTTCCACGCGCATTCGAAGCATGGCACCGATATCGAGCAAGGGCCGCGGTGGCAGCCAGCCCGGTTGGGCCCTGCGCATCACCGATTCGAGGATGGGCGAGCTGTCACCTGATGCCAGTTCGGCGAGCAAGCGTCCCCAAAGGCTGCCGCGCGCAACGCCCGAACCATTGCAGCCGGCCACCGCAAACACACCTTCGTCGACCTTGGCGAAATACGGTTGCCCGGTGCGTGAAGCGCTCAAGTGTCCGGTCCAGGTGTATTGAATGTCCTGCTCGCTCAAGAACGGGAAGCGTCGTTGCAAGCCGAGCACATGGTGTTTGCGACGGTGCAGCAGCTCACTGTTGGATAAATCCCGAGAACGGTATTCCGCCGTATTGCGGATCATCACCCGGCGGTCCGGGGTCAGTCGCACCGTGGCGCCCAAGGGCCGGGTGGACAGCACGCCCCAAGGCTCAACCGCGCCGATGGACTTGAACTCGGCGTCGCTGAGCGGCCGTGTCAGGCTTGCGCTGAGTTCCATCGGGAACGTCCCGCTGTCTTCTATTCCGGAGCGCGGGATGAACGCGTTCAGGCACACCAGGACTTGTCTGGCCTCGATGCTTCCATCGGTGCCATTGGCGCGAATACGCCCTTTACCCAAACGCTCCAGGCCGGTGATATCGGTGTTCTCAAACAGGGTCACGTTGGCCGGCAGCGTATCCAGCAGGCCCTTCACGTATTTGGCGGGTTGCAGCAGTGCGTTGCCATTGCCGCACCAGATCGCGGCCCGGTAGTGCGCGGTGCCCAGTTGTTTGCTAAGCGGTTCACCTTCCAGAAAATGCGCAGAGGCGCCGACAGCGCTTAGCGTTGCCAGTTTGGCCGCGACATCGGTCAACTTGCCGGGATCGTTGACGGCGAAGAAGTAGCCCGATTCCCTGAATTCACATTCGATACCGAGACGAGCAATGCGCTGGCGCACTTCGTCACTGGCGGCACGGGAAATCGAGGTATCGACTTCAAAACCGGCAAAACCCGGGTTGCCGATCAGCTCATCCTTGGCCGGATGTTCGTGCCCCACTACGAAGCCTGAATTGCGCGCCGAGGCGCCCTGCGCGGCCCGTTGTCTGTCGACAATCACAATCCGCGCCTGAGGGTGCATTTCAGCGAGTGTGTGAGCGGCGCATAGGCCGGTGATACCAGCACCGACAATCAGCCAATCGGCTTTTTGTGTGCCTTTGAGAGCATCGCGAACGGGTGAACTCCCCGCCTGCGCAATCCAGCCACATACATTGGTCATGCATCACCTCATCTGCCTGTCGTTCTGCAAGCACCGCACATGACGTCATCGCATGAGTATTTCCGGCTGGCGCTGGCTAGAGCTAGAATCTATAAGGCCTGTAGTGATACAACCAACGTTATAAAATCATCGAGCTATTCAAAAAACGCATGGATAAAATTCATCACGTTCCTTCTCTCCAGGCCTTACAGGCGCTGGTCGAGGTCGCAGGCTCGGGCAGCTTCACGCACGCGGCGCAAAAGCTGTGCCTGACCCAAAGCGCAGTGAGCCGAAAAATCCAGCAGTTGGAGAGCCACTTCGACTTGCCGATGTTCGTGAGGAATAGCCGCAGTGTTCGACTGACACCGGAAGGCGAACAGGTGCTTGCGACAGCCCGAAGTGTCCTGGCGCAACTGAAAACCCTTGAAGATCGGCTGACACCGCAAAAACGCCCCTTCCGCATACGCATGCATGTGTCGCTGGCGGTTCGATGGTTGCTGCCAAAGTTGAGCGAGTTCTATCGAAGTCATCCGCAGGTTTCGCTGTCGATCGAAACCGTGGCCACGGAAGTGGTGGAACCGGCCATCGACAGCGACGCCTACATCCTCTATCTGCCCGAGCCGTCCCGCGATCCTGACTGCCTGACGTTGTTCGAGGAGGCGCTGGTGCCGGTGTGCGCCCCAAGCCTGGGCAGCACCTCCCAGCCGTTGGAGTCGGTGGCCGATCTCGTGCGTTTCCCGCTGTTGCATCGCTCGGCGGACAAACATGACTGGTTCCGGTGGCTGCACGCCAATGGCGGCCAGTCACTCGAGGACTACCGCCACATCCCCTTCAACCTCGACGAGTTGGCGCTCGATGCGGCGGCGCGAGGGCTGGGGGTCGCCATGACTGACCTGACCCTGGCAGGCGAATCACTCGAACGCGGCGTGCTCGTCGTTCCGTTCGGCCACCCCTTGAAGACCCGCGGCATTTACGCCTTGAACCTGCAACCTTCCGCCGCCGCTCATCCAGCCTGTTCGCTGATCATGCAGTGGTTCACCCAACAGGCCGAACAGCCAGCAGGCGAAGTTTGACCACCAGGGATTGACCACTACGTTCCGCGCCCCAACCCTTCAGTCGCATTGGCAAAAGCAGCGCTCGCCTCTTGAACCAGCCTGCGCCATTCAGCGCTGTTGATGAGTCCGGTGCGCTCCATCTCATCGGCAGCCTTGAGCAACGCGTCATATTGCTCTTCAGCATCCATCCGGATTTCGGGCACTTTCAGGAGCTGGTACCAGGCCGCCAGGGCTTCGCTCTTTTGATCATCACTCATGCTCAAACTCCCAAAGACAGTCTTCGTTTTGAAGTTTTTTCATGGGTGGCGTTCCTCGCTCCCGACATACGGCAGGCAGGAACGCGACCACCATCGAGCTGCCGTCGAGCCACCAGCCTTTGGTCTCTTACTCCAAAGAAATCGCTGACCTGATCCTCGAAGCCGCCGGTCACCCACCGTCACTTCGGCGCCGTTTCGTTACAAAATTGTCATTCAATCCGCCTCTGAATAGAGGGAATCATCATGAAAATGTTAATCCTCGGTTTTGCTGCTCTCCTCGCCACGGGTTTTGCGTTTGCCGATACCCAGACCGCCGAACCTGTCATCCACGACAAGACCGGTTTCTTCGTCCACCTGGATATCGCCAAAGACCTGTCCAGCAATATCATCACGCAAGATTGTGGCATCGTCCCCGCGCAGCTGATTTACCTCGACCAGCAGGGTCGCAAGCACGTGCTGGATTACCAGGTACAGGGCATGGATTGCCTTGGTGGTAACTGATCAGACGCCTGTACTCACAGAGGATCGGGCTACATTGGCGCCAATGTCTCGCCCCTGTAGCCCGCCTCCGCACTCTGAATATTGCTGACACCCGAACCCGGCAAGATCCCCATGAACATCCTCGTAGTCGAAGACGAACCCAAGGCAGGCAATTACCTGCTCAACCGCCTGGGCCTGTCGCCGCGAGGCTTGAGTCCTGCGCATGGGTGACGCGGAGCGTCACGGGATGCATTCCCACGCGGAGCGTGGAAACGATCAGAGCGCGATTCAGGTACAGCCACAATTGTGGCGAGGGGGCGTACTTCGGGTTTTTACCTCTTTCGCGCTTTCGACCTGTTCAGATGGATCTAATATCTACTTCAATTGAAATGGCAAAAAACACCAGCGCCCTTGAGCAATTTCGGCATAGGCCAAATAACGTTGCCGACTCTAGACTCGCCCCCAATAAAAAATACTGTAACGCAATCGAATCCAGGGGAACCCGCATGAACCCATCCGACATTTTTGTTATCAGCGCCGTCCGCTCGGCCATCGGCAGCTTTGGTGGTTCGCTCAAAGATGTGCCACCTATCCAACTGGCCACTGACGTTTGCCGTGCCGCCATTGAACGTTCGGGGCTGGCGCCTGAACACATCGGTCACGTGGTGATGGGGCATGTGATCCCGACGGAACCCCGTGACGCCTACATCTCTCGTGCCGTGGCGATGAATGCCGGCCTGCCGAAAGAGACGCCCGCCTTCAACGTCAACCGCCTCTGCGGTTCTGGTTTGCAGGCCATTGTCAGCGCAGCACAAAGTTTGATGTTGGGAGACGCAGGCGCTGCGCTGGCAGGTGGCGTCGAATCCATGAGCCGCGGGGCCTATCTGTTGCCGCAGGCGCGCTGGGGCGCACGCATGGGTGATATGCAAGCCATGGACTACGTACTCGGCGCTCTGCAAGACCCGTTTGGCGGTTTCCACATGGGCGTTACTGCGGAAAACATCGCCGAGCGCTATGGCATCACTCGTCAGGCTCAGGATGAGTTGGCGCTGCTCAGTCAGCAACGCGCAGCCCGGGCGATTGCTGAAGGGCGATTCACCGACCAGATCGTGCCGATCGAAGTGGCGTCCCGCAAAGGTACCGTGACGTTTGCGACGGATGAGCATGTCCGCGCCGAGGTCAATGCCGAGCAATTGGGCAAGATGAAACCGGCCTTCAAAAAAGACGGCAGCGTCACCGCCGGCAACGCGTCGGGCCTCAATGATGGTGCCGGTGCACTGATCTTGGCCACGGGTCAGATGGTACTCGAGCAAGGTCTCAAGCCGATGGCCCGACTGGTCGGTTATGCCCATGCCGGTGTGGAACCAGAGCTGATGGGGTTGGGACCGATTCCCGCCACCCGCCTGGTCCTCAAACGCGCCGGTCTGACCGTTGCCGACCTCGATGTCATCGAGTCCAACGAAGCATTCGCGGCCCAGGCGTGTGCCGTGGCGCAGGAACTGGGCTTCGACCCGGAGAAGGTCAACCCGAACGGTTCGGGGATTTCTCTGGGCCACCCGGTGGGCGCGACCGGTGCGATCATTGCCACTAAAGCCATTCACGAATTGCACCGTGTTCAGGGCCGTTATGCCTTGGCAACCATGTGCATCGGCGGCGGCCAAGGCATCGCCGTGTTGTTCGAACGCGTCTGATCGACCCAAACGAAGACGGCGCCCATTACGGGCGCCGTCTCGTTTTACCGCGATGGAATCAGTGCGCAATGCACGCAGATTTCAGCTCGGTGTAAGCCTCGATCACTGCGCGACCACACTCGAGCCCTATACCCGATTGCTGACCAAGTACGACCTTGCCGCAGACACCGCGGACGGCTGCGCTGCAGGCCGGTCGGTATCTCGACGGGCTTCATTTTTTCAGGCCCGGAGCTTCTACTAAACTACTCAGAACTACGCAGATTCAGTGAATGATTTCACAGTACTGCTAAAGTGATAGCACGCGTCGCCACATGCTCCCAAAGCCTGTAATTTTCGAAGGTGGGTGGCTAATCACGGTGAAGCCAACGCTCTCAAGCGAGGGCAGCATGAACTGAATCGCGTCATCATCGAGCGCCAGGGGCAGCAGATGAGGTCTAAATATGATATTTGAGCCCAACAGTACCCGTTCCGTTCTCCAGCGAAGAAGCAGTACCAGTATCGTTGTTCAGGCTGGTCTCGATTGTGTTGCGGTGACCGGTGTTGCGTGGTTTTTGATCAATTATCATATCGGCTTCATAACGCAGTCCTATGTCATCCTGCTCCTGTTGCTGCTGGGGGCGTTGGCCGTCGTGTACGACCACTATGCCATTTACCGCAGCAATGTTGTTTTTACCGTCAAAGCCTTCAAGCTTTTGAAAGCGTGGACTGCCACGTTTGGCTTTCTCGTTGCCATGGCCTTTCTTACCAAGCAAAGCGAACAGTACTCGCGTTTATTGGTCGGGCAGTTATTTGTTGGTGGATATTTTGCCCAGTTGCTTTTGCACCTCGCAACACGCGAGATGCAGAAGAAGTTTTTGGCCCACCCGACTCAATTGGAAAACTCGCTCATCATTGGCTCGGGCGAACTGGCCAGCTATCTTCACAAGAAAATCAGCAATAATCCCTGGCTCGGTGAGCGCATAGTCGGCTGTGTGTTGATTGGCGCGGACGATGATCGGGGAAAGGAAAGTCTGGAAGGCGCGCAACGTCTGTCGATACTGGGCGATATCTCCGACCTTGATGAGTTAGTTGTTAAACACGCCATTCGTACCGTCTATTTCGTGACCCCTCTGGGTGGCTCAGAGGTCATCCAGGATGTTTATTTAAGTCTGTTCGATAAACACATCTCTGTTAACTGGGTGCCTGACATTTTCTCGTTGCGCCTGATCAACCACAGTGTTCGCGAGATCGCCGGCATTCCCGTGCTGACCTTGTCTGAAACTCCGCTGATGGGGATGCGTCTGTTTCTGAAGAATCTTGAAGACAAAGTCCTGGCCTTTCTCATTTTGGTTCTTGCAACGCCACTCCTGGTAGCCATCGCCATTGCCATCAAGCTCGATAGCCCTGGCCCCATATTCTTTCGTCAGCAGCGCATGGGGTGGAGTGGAGAAGCTTTCCGGATCTGGAAGTTCAGAAGCATGGTCGCCCATCAGCCAGAAGACGGCGTCGTCAAGCAGGCGCAAAAGAATGACCCGCGCATGACCAGGGTGGGAGCCTTTATTCGGCGGACCAGCCTTGATGAACTACCGCAGTTGTTCAACGTTTTGATGGGAGAAATGTCTCTGGTGGGGCCTCGCCCGCACGCTATTCAACACGATGTGCAGTACTCGCCCGATGTCTCTGGCTACTTTGCGCGTCACAACATTAAACCGGGCATCACAGGCCTGGCTCAGGTACGTGGCTATCGTGGTGAAACGAGGGATATAGATCAGATGATCCGGCGTGTTGACTCGGACATCGAGTACATCAACAACTGGTCGCTATGGCTCGATTTCATCATCCTTGTACGAACGGTGTTTGCCTTCTCCGGCAAACATGCCTACTAGCCAGTCTTGAGTGCCTGGGCAATCTCAAGGCCCATTTGATGCGCAATAAAGGCGAGGCCTACGGCCTCGCCGTATCAGGACGGAAAGAGATCCAGCGTGCGCTCAACTTCATCGGGGTCGATTCTAAAACCATTTTCCTCTGGTGTACCGACCACAAAACCAAAGTTCTGCTGATCACGATCCGTTAGATATTTAAAGAAACAGATAAAGCGATTAGGCGGCTGCAATATCAGCAGCGAACCACCTGGCGGGAGAACATTAACCCCATGGATAAGTTGACTCCCCTCGACCCCTATCACGGCTCTGGCCCCGGCGCAGGTCGCCACGATGGTCGATACATCGGACGTCGCAGGGTCGAGAATGCGAAAACCTCTGCGGTCACGTAGCCGTTCAGCCAGCTCCATCTCATTGCGTAACAATCGCAGTTCACCCCTGCCACCTCGCAGAATGAACACGCCGGGGTGGGAGCAAACTGTTACGTGTGATAACAGCTTTTCCCCCATCTCACGGAAACGCCGGTGCTTATGTCTGTTGTGGCAAATATCGTCAAAGATCACGAGCTCACGAAAAAATGCGTTACGTAAATAAACGGGCCTCATATCAAGCCAGTTTTCATAACCGGGAGTGTGAATTATTCCGTGCCTTGCTGTGGAAACATTATAGGCCGAGGGTAGCGCGGACACCGGAATGCCTTCTTCACATGCCAATCGATAGGTTAAACAATCATCCATCAACCACGTTCCAAACCACTTGATTCCCCCCGCGGTGCAATACAACGCCCCGCGATTGATCTCGTTTTCTACTCGAATCTTTGGTAACCAACCGGAACCCGGTGACAACCAGGATTTGGCATTGCCTTTGTAAAGCGTGCCATCGATTAACCAGACATCTTTAAGCAGGTAACCTTTAGTCGGACCATGTTCAACACGACCGACGCCTTCCATTGTGCGGCGGGGATGCTCGTGAGGATAAAAAAGCTTCTCTTCCCATCCCGTGACACGCTCGAGCTGATTCGGCAAGAAAAAAGCGGGCGGAGCAATCGAGGAGTCGCCTGGATAAATTTCCCAGGTTTTCACGGCTTGGCTTTGCAGGGTTAAGGACGGTTTGCGGGTGAGCCGTGTGTTAAACATGTGTTTATACGCAGCAAGGCTCCACTTTGATTGGCCGTCACTCGTCAATGCATTGAATTCCGACATATGCACCCCATCCAAATTTAGTTATACAGAAACAGCGTTCATGGCCAAAACTGCACTTCTTTAAAATCAGCAACCTGTTCAGGTGGATACGATACTTTCCAGGACAGGGGGTGACTTCAGATGAGCGTAGCGACTACGCAAGGTGTCGAGAAGCGTTTCTCCCGGCGCCCTGGAACAATGAAGGTATATTTTGAAAAGGCCGCCAAAACCCATTTCGCGGTATCGATTAGTAACTTCCCCGTCACTCGGACCGTCCGGCAACCCAAGATGAAGTGTCAACTGCTTGCCTTCGACAGCAAATAGAGGTGTCTCCCAAAGAAATTGCGCTGCGCCCACCTTGGGTAGTCGAACAAACAAATAGCCGTCATTGCCCAGCGTATCAACATCACCGCCTCGCCTTCTTTTCCACTCAAGAAGTCCATCGTCCGGGCGAGCCAGGCACGTTCCGATATCATAAAAGTCAAAACCATTTTCTATCGCCCACTCCAGTGCCATGAACGTAGTAATTGAGTTAACTTCACGTAACTTTTTAGTATCTGAAAACACAGCATCAGGGTAGCCGAAACGCACGGTGCTCCAATAGCGCTTTCCTGCCCGGGTCACTACGCAGCCAAGATGGCATGCAACAATCTCATCCTCCAACAACACCAGATCGAGTCGCCCGGCAACTTTGGCCACCCGTTGAACTTCATGCGATTCAATTTGAGAGGCGGCCGTACCATGCCTTGCCTTGGCGTAAGGTCGAAGCATTTCCCGGTCTGCACTTTCAATCTCGTCATCGTTCAACGCTTGTTTCATACGGTAGCGCAACCGGTTCTTGCGCAGATTTCGACGTAACTCAGTGTTGTATCTTGCTGTGATCTCGTCGATTGACTTGCTCAGCGGCACGACGGCACTCAGATATTGAGGCACATACAATGCCCCCACCGTCGGCATTTCACTAACCCACACCGTCCGGTCTGACGTGTCCAACTTTAACTGACTATCAACCGCTTGAGATTTGGCACCCAGTAGAACTTTCACAAATTCCCGCTGTGTTTTCCTGCCTACATAGAGAATGTCGTGGAGGCTATCTTCCCGCAGTCTGAACCTGACAATTTCCCAACGCCAAAAACAGGATCGCCCAAGTATATCCCGCAGCCAGGCAACCGCTTTCCTTAGCTCAAATCGCATCGAAGGAGATATCAACTTACGAACTAATTCTGCTATATATTCTTTCATTTGGTTATTAGCACAACTTAAGGAAAGTGTATTTTAGTTTACAAGTCAACAAACTAAATACTCGAAATGCCTCCCTGGAATCAAGATTGTCCAACAACATTTTGTTGACGCCAATCCTAATGAAGAAAACAACCCCGAACACCCCCATCAACTCGACAATTCCAACATCAGTAAAGGTGCTACACCGGGGTTTGGCAAGATATTTCAGCCGTGTTTTTTTACGCCGAGGGGAAGTCCTGCCAGGTGTCAAATTCCTGTAACGTCAAGAATCCCTGTAGATCAACGTGCGCAACAAGAACATCGGATTACCCACCACATAGCGTTTGAATAATCGCTTTGGCTCACCTAGTAGCCTGAACACCCACTCACAACCGAGACGACGCACCCATTGCGGAGCACGAGTGACCTTGCCGCCAAGAAAATCCAGAATCGCCCCTCCGCATACGACCAGGCAGGGCACGCCACTGACGGCTAACCTGGCAGCAACGGCTTCTTGCTTGGGCATGCCCATACCCAGAACAACCAGTTCCGGCTGAAACTGCCGGGCAAGGTTTATATAGGTATCCACCGGCGCGAAACCATGGTGAGCAGAGACGATGTTGACCGCAAATAGCGCTTCGCTACGCTGCACCGCGTTGGCTAGAAAGGGCTCTTCAGTACCCCAGAAAGCCACGCGCCGGTCCTTGAACGCGGCCAGCAATTTGGGAATGAAATCGGTGCCATTCATATTCAGCCCCGGCTCCAGGCCGAGGCGACGAAACAGGATGGCCATGCCGGAGCCATCCCTCAACAACACGTCCGCAGCCAGCAGCGCATTAAAGTAGTCGGTATTGGCCGCCACCAGATTCATGGCATGGGCATTGGCGAACCCGAGCACTGTCGTCACGTCAGGTCTGGATAACGCATCAATCAATGCTTGCTCGTCATCAGCATCGCTGACCACCCTGAGTTTCTGGGTAATCGTTTGCCAGCTGTGCTGCCAGGATAAAGCACGCATCAGCTGTCATCTCGTTTCGAACGCACCCATTCAACCTGGCGCTTAAGCAAAAATTTGAGATACAGAGGGATTTTCTTCACGGCGTAGAACGGCGCATACAACAAGGTTGAAAAAGAAATAATCCCGCGACCAAATTGGCTCCATGCCAGCAAGATAGTCCCCCCCAATATTGCCACCCCGGAAGAAGCTATCAATGCTGGCGCCAAAGCTCCCGACAGCATAAATACCAACCATGACAGACCAAATGCCGCCGCCAAGGCCAACGTCAATAAGGCCAATGGAGGGACCATCAAATCCAGCGTCATCGCCAGCAGACTCCCGTTACGCTGGCCAATCGACTCCACCAGCAACTTTGGCGTATCCCCGAGAATCACCCCTAAATGACCATGCTCCCAGCGCGTACGCTGGGTAGTTAAGCCTTCATCGCTGCGCGGAAAGTAACTGGTCACTAGCGCATCGGGGCAAAACAATGGCGGCTTGCCGCTTCGGCATAAATCCAGGCCCATCTTCAAATCTTCAACGATGTGGCCACTGGCTAAACTGATCAACGTCAGATCCCGCCAGACGAAAGCCATTCCCGTGCCCATTAGCTGACAAGGCAAACCAAGCCGGGTCCAACCCTGCGGCCGTACCCGATTCTTCACACACCAGGCAAACTCGGCAAGCCGCACTTTCAGCCCGGAACCTGCTGGAGCAAGCATTAAATTAAGGGCTTGAGCTGGCCGCCCTGAGTCGATGCAACAGATTGCCAAACGCTCGATTGAACCCTCGGCCACCTGGCAATCCGCATCGATAACAATCATGACGTCCGGCGCATCGCTCGCCAAATGACGCACCCCACAGTCCAGCGCATACCCCTTGCCACGCTGCTGATCATTGCTGCGCTCCACCACCTCGGCGCCCGCCGTGCGGGCCTGCGCGGCCGTGTCGTCAGAACAGTTGTCCGCCACCACCAATAGGCGATCACCCAAAAGCAACTGCGGCCGAATGCTGTTTAACGTCGCGACGATGATCGAGGATTCATTGTGTGCCGGTATCAACACCGCCACCCGCGGTCGCGATCCTTGCGCCGACGAGCGCGACCGTGCAGGCAGGCAGGCCATTAGCACCTGCACAAACAGCACCAACACCGGCAGGAGGATGAGTATCAGCAGGGAGCTGAACAGCCAACCAAGTAATGTGATCATGCTTGCGCCCTAAACAAATTAGCCAACTTGGCCGCTTCGATATCGATGTCGTGTCGCTCCAGCACTCTCTGATAAGCCGCCTCGCCCATCCGCTGCAACACCTCGACAGGTTGCGCGAGGCAGTCCGCCAGTGCCGTCGCCAACTCATCCACCGCTCCAGCGGGAAACAACCAACCGTTCACACCCTGTTGCACTAACTCGGGAATCCCTGCCACATAGCTCGTCAATACAGGCCGGCGCAACGCCATGGCTTCCATGATGACCACCGGCAATCCCTCGGCGAAGCTCGGCAACACCAAGGCCCGCGCCGCAAGAATCTCCGCCCGCACCTGATCGCTGCTGATCCAGCCGGTAATTCGCACCCGCGCCTGCAAGCCATGCCGTGCAATCAGGGTTTCGATTTCCGCGCGCATCTCTCCATCGCCGGCCAGTACTATTTCGAACTCCACACCTTGAGCTGCCAGGATGCGGGCAGCCTCAAGCAACAACAGTTGTCCCTTCTGCTCACACAAACGACCTACGCAAACCAGCCGCGGCGCAGATGGCACGGCAACAGCCGGCACATCGTGAAACTCCCGCTCCAACCCACAGTGCACCACCTTTACCCTTGCCCAATGTGCATGAGCCACCCAGCGAAACAGCTGGCTGCGCCCATACGAACTGATAGCAGCGACAAAGGCAGCGCGCCGGACTTTCTCGCCCAAATGAATAAACTGCGGTTTGTCGAACTCCTCCGGGCCGTGCACGGTAAAACTGTACGCCGGCCCACCGAGTACATTGGCCAGCATCACCACCTCGGTTGAGTTGGTGCCGAAATGCGCATGCACATGCTCGGCCCCAAACGCCTGCAACCAGGTCAGCACGCGACACGCCTCGGACAAATAAACCAAATGGTACGGCCAGGGGCGATCGGCACGCTGGCCCATGCGTAGCGCCAGCCACAGCGCCGAAAAAAAGCGTCGCGGCTGGGCGCGCAGTACCTGAAGCACAGGCCCTAACAGCTCTTTGACTCCGCCCTGCAGCACATACTGGGTTTTATCGCGTTCGGACACGTCCTCGGCATCCACCAATTCGGCATCCCAGCCACGCAGGGCAATGCGCTGCACCACAAAACCCTGTCGCTCTAACGCCAAAATCTCGCGACGAATGAAGCTATGGCTGACTTTGGGGTATTGATTGATGAAATAAGCAATACGCATAGGAACCAGACTTAGTTGTCGTTGCGGTGGATTATTACTGCAAGTAATCCCACAGTAGTACAGGTATCAGGAACGTCAACTAGCCACACGGCTGCTGCT
Source organism: Pseudomonas sp. Irchel s3h14 (assembly GCF_900187425.1). Lineage (GTDB taxonomy): Bacteria > Pseudomonadota > Gammaproteobacteria > Pseudomonadales > Pseudomonadaceae > Aquipseudomonas. The sequence continues at coordinate 35,673 of NZ_FYDJ01000029.1, read as the reverse complement.
ATAACTACCTATCAACACGCTGTCTATCTTTTTAAAGGTGTCGTCCAGCAGCTCATAGCGCCTGCGATACATGGCACGTTTTTTTGAAGCAATACTGTCGAGCGGCTTCCTGGAAAGAACCATGGGAATCTCAAAAAAATCTTCGCGCTCTGATGGAGTCGCTCCATGCTCTAACCAAATCACATCATAATTTGCCGCCAGTTCTAGAGTTTTGTGAGCGCCAAAATACGGATGACGATGGTGGCGATACCCATCCCCTACCGCATAAATTTTTTCAACACCGATATTGATGGCAATGTATTTAATGACTTCGATCAGAAAGCTTCTTGGCCGCAGGCCTTCAAAGTCTTTTGTCAGGTCCCTGTAGATACTCAACGACAGTTCACTCTCGATGCCTTTATGTATCCCTTGAACGGCGCCGATAAAAATACATAACTCAGTGTCCGTGCGACACAAGGTGAAGGCTATTGATGCAATGCGCAGATCCCCCTGAAACAAGTTCAGCACCAACTCCCCTTCACGCATAAACCAGAAGGGGCGATCCAGCACCAGGGAACAGCCAGCAGCAAACTCCGACAAATCACTCAGCATCAAACTGTCACTTCGCCCCAACAGCAATAGCTGCGGACAGCTTTTGGTAACCACTTCGTAATGCGAGGCTAACACACTAAGTTTATTCTTGGGGCTCCAGCTTTTACTGATGTATGGCCAATGAACAACGCCTACACAATCCCCGCCTAACTTCTCAACACCGGACTTACCCAGAGCACTCGACATTCGCCCGCAGAACAACTTTAGCTCGGACCAGTTTTTTGCAACCAGAACCAGCATTTTAAACTTATTATTCAATGCCCTTAAGGAATACCCAGCGTGTAAAAAAAACACGCTCTTTACTATCACCCAATTATTCATATCAGTCTCACTTGTATTCGATCAACGCGGTCTTGCCGGCGCCGAATCTGTTCAGTAGAAACTTGACTTGCCCGAGCATCTCGGGAAATTTCCCCAGCACGAGAAAGAAAGCCCGCAGCCAGTTTTCGCGCGTGGATCTATCGCCCCCGCGGGCGAGGCGCACGACCTGCAATGGATAGACCAGCAGCACAAGCAGCCCAAACCATCCCAACACCGAACTCGCGATAACAGTCGCCAGCGGGACACCCAATCCCCAGAACCAGGCACGGCGCGACTCACGCAACCAATGTTGCTCCGGTGCGGCCCCATGCAAAAATGCGCCCTCGGCAAAGGCATAACCACCGCGCAGGGTACGCTGCCACCATTGGCCGAACCGGGTCATGGTTGCATCATGCAAAGTCATTTCCTCGCCCAGACGCCAGACCTTCCAACCATTCCCACGCAGTCGCACGCACAATTCAGGCTCTTCCCCGGCAATAAGGCCCGGTCGAAACCCGGACGCTTCGGCAAAGGCGTCAGCCCGCATCAGCGCATCGCCACCACATGCCTTGGCCTCACCTACCGGCGTATCCCATTCGAAATCACACAGTAAGTTGTAAACAGAGTGCTGCGGAAAACGTTCACGGCGCCGTCCACAGACCACCGCGACGTCAGGATGTGTATCAAGAAAGGCCTGCGCCCGGGGCAGCCAACCGTCGACAACCTCACAATCACCGTCGACGAACTGCACATAACGCATCGCCGGCAATGAGCGCTGTATGCAGGCAAATCCTTCATTGCGCGCACGCGCAGCCGTAAAGGGAATGGTCATGTCCAACTCGACCACCTCGACCCCAAGCCTCAGTGCCATCTGCACTGACCCGTCCGTTGATCCAGAGTCGACATAAACAACCTTCTGCGCCGAACCGACGAGAGAAACCAGACAACGCTCAAGCCGTAGGCCTTCGTTGCGACCGATAACAACGACACCCATCCCCATAGCCATGGCGTTCACTCAGCGACGCAATTGAAGTAATCCATCGGGTGGTTCATGAGAATTCCCTCGATTCAGCGTACTTCCTTTTCTTGATAGTCGCAGGCACGCCCACTGCCACCGAATCGTCCGGTACATCGGTCAGCACCACAGCATTGGCACCTATCACGACATTGTTACCAATGCGGATATTGCCCAGCACCTTGGCCCCTGCCCCGATATCAACATTGTTTCCCATCACCGGAGCAATCGGCTCACTCACATTCTTGAGGCCCACGACGACGCCATTGCGAATACGGCAATCATCGCCGAACTGCGCATAGCCACTGATCACGATTCCGCCGAAATGATCGATGACGAAGTTGCGCCCGACCACCACCTCACACGGCAACTCGATACCCGTGACGATCTGCACCAGTTTGAAGAGCACTTTGTATATAAAGGAGAACAACTTTCGTAACAGTGCCGGTCGCACACCGTAACGCCAGCGCCCAAAGCGATAAACCACCATCACCCAAAACCCCTGAGCCCCCCAATCTCCGGCGTATGCACGCAAGTCCGCACGTATGTTTTCGAACATAACTGGCTCTACCGTGTTGGTTGGCTAGCGAATTTGGTATCACGCAGCAATGCCCAGGTCACACGAGTATGCTGCCAACACGCCCCTAAAGCGGCCCGACCACGGCCTTTCAATAGCGCCTTGAGCGCCAAAATCAGATCACCCAGACTCACCAGTAGCATATGTGAGGCCAAACCAGGCAGACCGTGGTGCTTGCGGAAGTACAAAAGCTCACTTTCGATTTGTATCGTGGGTAGCTGGCGACTAACCGCATTGAGTTTGTCAACAGACTTGGCACTTTCACCGCCGATATGCACCACCGTGGTATGCGGGTAGTAAACGACCTTCCAGCCTGCCTGTTTAACGCGTTTGCAGTGATCTATCTCCTCGAAATAAAGGAAGTAGCGCGGATCGAACAAGCCAACCTGGTCGATGACTTCACGGCGGATCAGGTAATAGCACCCGGGCACCCAGTCGCACTCACGCACCGAAGCATGATCCCAGGCCATGTCGTCGACTCTTTTCACCACAGGGAAAAAGCGTTCAAGCCCTGTATGCGAAAGGAAGACATTTAACGGCGTTGGAAAATAGCGACAGGAGGGCTGTAAATCACCCTCTCGTCCAACCAATCGAACGCCGAGGACACCGCATTCAGGATGAGTCTCCATGTAGTCGAGGGTCTTGCTCAGCGTATCAGCAGCAACAAAGGCATCGGTATTGAGGAGCAACGCATACTTGCCCTGCAGGTGTTCAACCAATTGATTATTGGCACGCCCAAAGCCAACATTATTTTCATTGGCGAGTTGCAATGCCTCTGGACAAATAGTTGTCAGACACTCCAGTGAATTATCGACAGAGGCATTATCCACCACCAAATAGCGCGTGCGACCCACGCTATTGGACTGGCGTAACGCATTAAACATCGGCTGCAACAACTCCGCGGTGTTGTAATTAACTACCAACACGTCAAGAGGAACACTAGCCATTGGGTTGCACGCCAAAAAAGTATTCCGCTCTCATTTTTATAAGCATCGGTTCAAATGCAGGGTCGTATACACCATTGCGCTGCCTGATAAGGTCAATCCACGGATAAGTGGCGCTACGCTCTTCGACTTTCGCCAACACCTCTTCCAGCGTACAAATAACCTTGGCTGGATTACCCGCAACCACCACCCCAGGCGGAACATCTTTTACGACTACAGCACCGGCTGCGACAATCGAATTAGGGCCAACAGTCACACGCGGCAAGATCATAGCGCCATAGCCGATAAAACAATTATCAAGAATGTCGACAGGACCGACAGAATCAAGTTTTCTATCAAAGACCACCTCGAGCATGCCGACTACTCCATCGTGGCCGAACAGCGTGCAACAAGATAAACCTACATTATTTCCGAGTCGTACTAGTGAAGGGTCAGGTATGTTGGCAGCAGGATTGATCCATACGCCTTGACCGATGGAGTGCAGCCCCCCCCACCGAACCATATGTTTAGCCCAATCATACCCGTTCGGTTTACAGAATTTTTTATAGAGCGGGGTCCCATACCCCGTTGTTTTTGCAATATAAGCAATCGTACGTTTCAGTAGACCAATCATCCTCTCAGCCTCATCGATTCAGCGATAGACATCTGTGCCAAGGTTAGATACACCCTGATTCTTCATTACCACTTCCCTAAGAGTAGACGTTTCCCTAAAATCCAACATTCAAATAATCCCCACATGCTCCCACTCAGGAATACCTGCCCACCGCGGGCCCCATCTGATGGTTGAGATAATCTGCCAGCCTTAGAGCAAGTTGCAAAAGAGGCATCGTGGGGTTACAGGCACCGCCTGTAGAGAAAACACTGCTGCCCGCAACGTAAAGATTCTCAACACCAAACACTTTGCAGTTCTCGTCGACCACGCCAAACTCAGGCGAAGTCGCCATCCGCGTGGTCCCCATATGATGAGCATGGGGATTGAGCGTCAGTGGCAAATCGACGTCATACACATATTCTTCCAACTTGACGAAGCCCAGCCCTGTGTCGGCAAAACACTTTGCCACTTCGAGCCCTATGGACTTGACGGTTTCCCTGTCTGCAGGAGTTAGCTCCCAATGAATCTTGACCTTCCTCATCCCTAACGCATCTCGCTCGTCGAGCAATGAGATGCGGCTATTGGGGTTGGGAAACTGCTCGATCAGCGTGCCGAGCACCCCATCTCCAGGGCAATCGAACTTGGCAATAAATTCAACCTTGCGCTCCGCACCCACTTCGCAAACGAGGTTCTCGAAAAAGCTCTTGATGGCAGACATTCGCCCATAGGATTTCACTTCAGCTACAAGCGTGGCCGTCACATTCCCTTTACCTGACTTGTGCTCCATCACGAATGCGTCGGTCGTGAAGTACTCCTGCCGAGCATCTGCGCCCTGCCCGTCGTTCAGGATGAAGGTTCCCATTTCGACGTTCAGGTGCTCCATGAAGCATCTACCGACGAAACCATCCTTGCTTACGATACCGCCAGCTGCCAGAGACTCGCTGTTGAGCAGGTGCCTGGCGTTCTCGATCGCGCCTGTCGCCAGAATGAATTGTTTTGCCGTGACTCGCTCTCGATGCAACTGGTAGTCCGAGACGACTATCGTTGCTATGCGGCCGGTCTTGCTGTCGAACTCAAGATCGACGCAATTGCAATGGATGAAGACATCCAGCCCCTCAGTCTCACTAAGTTCCTTGGCATATTTTTGTGCAAATCGCGTCGGCGGGCTTAGCAGGAAACGATCAGCGTCAAAGTCGGTGCCGTCCAAACTCGCATTGATAGCCTTGAATCCGGAGTGCGGCGGAAGATCGACAATATCCATGGCCGCCGGCAGATTGCGCTCGATCTCGGAAAACGCGATGGGCCAACCCGGCACAGGCACCGGAGGGCCCACGGTAAAGTCCGACTGTTCGAATGGACGGCATCGCCCGGCCCAGTGATTGGAGGTCCCGCCAAGAAAGCGCAGGCGTGTTTCCTGAGCGTAGACGTCGAGGCCTGACGATGAGACTTTGTAGAGGTTCTGTGAGGCCGACGAATACTCGTGTCCGCCGCCCTCGACAAGCACCACACGCCGACCATTACCGGCTAAACGCAAGGCCAGCGTAATGCCGGCCGGCCCACCGCCGATAATGCAGATGTCATAGTGGTCGCGGAGTTCTTTCTGCGATTGGTAGTCTTTGATCATGTGTGTGTTTGCCGAAAATGCCGGGCAGGCAGCACCCATCCGTTGATTACAACAAACTCGGATTTAGCAGCAGAAGGCCGGGTAACGGCTTTGGAAAATCCGAACATGAGCCCTCCAATACTCAACAGAGCAGAAGCCTGGAGGAAGCTTCTGCGCCCCATCACAGAGGTATTCAAATCAGTCTCTCTCATGATTCAAAGCTCCACGACATCGAGATTACGTTGGAAATTTCAACTACTACATCAAGGCCACATTTTGGCGACGGCCATCAATACCTCAATGGCGACGCTGTGCCGCAGCTTTGGAAACATCAAGAGAAATAGATCAAAGCCATTTAACAAGATCCGTCAATAACTCCCCACACAATGCCCCCACCGCCAGCATAGGCAGCACCACCAATTCACGCTTGAGACTGAACATCCCCAGACGACAATTGACATAAAAAACCAGGATAAGCGTAGGAAACGTGTACAGGGCAGCGCCCCAAATCGCATATTTGACCCCGCCAATCGCCAACAGCAGAGGCAGCAGCACCCACAACGAAACCACGCGAATAATGTTATCCATGGCCTGGTACTTGGTGAGTCCCAAGGCAATCCAGACCTGATTCGCCAGCATGTAGCGCATTGTGAAAAAAGAGAGTGAAAGAATGGCCATCATGTTGCCGGCCTGAGCGTAACGCTCATCGTACAAAATGCTGATGAGCAGTGGACTGCCGGTCAGGAACAACCCGCAGAGAAACAGGCAGGCAAGATCGATCATCAATTTCAAGCGGTGGTACAAAGCGTGGAGCCGTACGGTGTCATTAGTTCTTGTGGCCTCACTGAAGGCCGGCAAGGCAACGGCACCGGCTATCTTTTGCATCGCAAGCTGAACAGCTCCCAAAATCAGCACGGCAATGGAGTAAACGCCCAGTTCGCTGGTCGTCATGCTGCCGCCGAACCAGATACGATCACCGTACAGGGCCAATACGCCCACTGCCGATGACAACAGTATCCAACGGCCGAAGCCGACTAATTCATCGAGCGCAGAACGCTCCCACTGTAGACGGTTAGAAGGGCCCTCAAACCAGAAATGCCCCAGCAGCGTGTTGACCATCGATTGGACCAGACCTGCAATCACCAGCGACCAGATGGACCGGGTGAAGTAACCGATGCCCAGCATGACCAGCAGCCCGACAACCTGAGACGCAAACTCGGTGAGTACCACTTTCTTTTGCTGGAAAGCGCGCACTGCCAGGTCGATTTTCGTTGACTGAAAACCAACGATGATTGCCGAGAGACCGGTCACGGCCAACACCAGCGGCAACTCGGGTGCGGCGTAGGTGGAATGGATCGACCACAGATTGAGGGTCTGTGCATACCAGGCGAGGGCCGCGAGGAGCAGTGTCAAAGCAAAAAGGATAAAGCCACGCACGATCTGCACGGTCCAGATGGTATTGAGAAATACCGGATCGTCGCCACGCGGGCTCTGGATGATGTTCTGGCGCAAGCCGACATCGGAAAGCATGTGCAGAATCAGCGAAACGGTGATGGCGATCATCATGATGCCGAACATCTCTGGCATCAGCAGACGGGCCATTATCAGGTTGCCGCCCAAGCGAAAGGCTTGAGACGTAACTAGCGCCCCCAGATTCCATGCCCCGGCAGAGATCGCTCGCTTACGAAGGCCCAACGATGGCGACAAATCAACTAACGACATAACATCATCCCCGGACTCAACGGCTCAAAAGGAACTATAGTCGCGTTTGGCCATTCCACTAGCCGTCGCTCATCAATCAATAAGTCCAATCATCCATGCCTGAGCACTTCCGAGCGTTAATCGTCATTCTGGTCCTTGCTGGTATCGTTTTTGCCATGGCACGTCGACCAGCAGCAGACCTGATTCCCGACCGTAATTTCACTCGTCGGCGCAATCTGTGGTTCGTATTGACGCTACTGGCATTTGTTTCGCACAGTTTCTGGGTGTACGCAGGCATTGCCGCGATCGTTTTGACCTTCACACGAAATCGCGAACGCAATCCCGTGGCGCTATTTTTCCTTCTGGTGTTTCTCATCCCACCGGCCATGGCGGATATTCCGGGCTTCGGCCTGATCAACTATTTTTTTACCCTTAACCATATTCGTGTGCTGGCACTGTGTGTGTTGCTTCCGGCTTTTTTCACTCTGCGCAAGCGCGCCGACACGGTCCCTTTCGGGCGCACCTGGCCGGACAAACTGTTAGCCGCCTACCTCCTGCTGACGAGTCTGCTTTTCCTGCGCGAAACCACCGTCACCGAAACCTTGCGCCAAATGCTCTACCTGTTCATCGAAGTCTTTTTGCCTTACTACGTTGCCAGCCGGGCGCTGAAGAACCTCAGCGACTTCAAGGACGCTCTGTTCGGTTTTGTACTCGCCGCCATGGTGCTGTCGCTTATAGGTCTCTTCGAATATGCCAAGCACTGGCAGCTGTACAGCGCGGTTGTCTACGCCATGGGCATGCAATGGGATTCCGGCTACTTGAGCCGTGGTGGCTCATTACGCGCCAGCGCCACTACCGGCCAGGCCATTGCGCTGGGCTTCGTCATCAGCGTGGCCATCGGCTTTTACCTGTACTTGCAGGAGGAGGTACGTAGCAAATTGCAGCGCAGCCTCGGCGCACTGTTGCTCGCCGGTGGTCTGTTCGCGCCGCTGTCGCGTGGCCCCTGGATCGGTGCAGCCGTCATGATCGTCGTGTTCATCGGCACCGGCCGTAAAGCGATCAAACGCCTGATGCTGCTGGGGGCCGCCGGAGTACTCGCCCTGCCCTTGCTGGCCGTCGTGCCGGGCGGGCAAAAAGTGCTTGATCTGCTACCGTTTATCGGCACGGTGGAAGTCGAAAATATCACCTACCGGCAGCGCTTGATTGATAACGCCGTGATCGTTATCCAGCGCAACCCTTGGTTGGGTTCTTTCAATTTCCGCAGCACACCGGAAATGCAGTCCATGATTCAGGGTCAGGGGATCATCGATATCGTGAACACCTATATCGGCATAGCGCTGTCGTTCGGTTTGGTTGGTTTGACGCTTTTCGTGGTTTTTTTCGTCAGCGTTCTGCAGGGCATCCGCAAGGGGATGCGTTCGTTTCCCAACGAAGACGATGAGGCACGCCGACTCGGACGTGCACTTCTGGCGACACTGGCCGGGATCCTGATCACCATCGTTACCGTCAGCAGTATCACGGTCATCCCCGTGGTGTATTGGTCGGTGGCTGGACTGTGCGTGGCCTACGCTCAGATGGCACGCAGGCTCAAGCACACCTCGACGGCCATCTCGGCGAGTGCCCATCTCCAACTCAGGTAGAAGCCATGATCCAGTTGTTTCGCCGCCCCCAGATACTGCTCCTGCTGTTTTTTGCTATTTGGCCGTTTCGTACCTGGGCGTCGGACTGGGTCGTCAGTGTGGATGAGCGCAACGGCTTGCCAACGCTGATGCGTGGTGGCAGTCCGGTAGTTGCTACGACATTCTCGTTCTTTGGGCGCAACTGGGACTGGACGTATTTGCACACCGAATTCAAGGTAATCACCCCTTATCGATACTCCCTTGCAGGTAAAAACAAAGCGCTGGATTTCGACTTGACTGCGCAGATTCAGAAGCAAGGCGAGCAAAAGCTGACCTGGAACTTTGCCCTGGATGCACACAGCGGGAAGTCTGGCGTTTCAGGTGGTGGCATCGTCTTCGAATTCGACCCCGCTCTTTTCGCTGGAGAAATGGGCGAGCCCACTTTGCTTCCCGACAACCGCGGCTGGACCTGGGGCAATGCACAAGGGCGACGCATCGAAATGCGCTTCGAGCCCGCACTGGCGGGTGTGTACTTTGAACCGGGCAGTAAATCCGAGGTGCGTGCTTTTTTCTACAAGAACACGATCAAACCTGGCCGCCAGGATTTCACCGCCACCTTGAGCATTTCTGGCGATGTGGCGGTCGGCCCGACCACTACCGAGCGCTTCGGGCTGTCGGACCCAAAGAGCTGGCCGACTGACAAGCTCGACAGGAAAACCTCGCCGGTCGACCTGTCCTTTCTCAACGCTCAGGAAAAACCTGCAGGCAAGCGCGGCTTCATCAAAGCCTCCGGCGAGCAATTGCTGTTTGCCGACAACACCGCGGTGCGTTTCTGGGGCACCAACCTTTCGGCCTACACACTGTTCCTCACGCCAGACGATGCAATCAAGCAGCAGGCCAAACGCCTGTCGGCACTAGGCTTCAATCTTGTACGACTGCACCACCATGACTCGCCATGGGTCTTGCCGAACATCTTTGGCGACGGTAGGGTCACGCGCAGCACCACCCAGCAACTGAGCCCGGAATCGCTGAAAAAAATCGACTGGTGGATCAAGTGCCTGAAAGACGAAGGCATTTATGTGTGGCTCGATCTGCACGTCCAGCGAGTCTTTACCGAAAACGACAACATTTTTGGCTTCGATGAATTGCCAAAAGAAGAGCAGAATTTTACCTATCTCAAGGGCTATTCCTATGTGAATCTCACCATTCAGAAAGCCATGAAGCGCTTTGCCGAAGCCTACCTGACCCATGTAAACAGCTATACCGGTCTCGCCTACAAAGACGACCCGGCGATCGCCGCCGTACTGATTACCAACGAAAACGATGTCACCAACCACTTTGCCAACGCCCTGTTGCCAGACAAGAATGTGCCGAAGCACAACCGCGTCTACATGGCGGAGGCCGAGGCCTTTGCCAAACAACACAATCTGTCTGCAAACCAGACCTGGCGCTCCTGGGAGCCAGGCCCCTCCAAGCTGTTCCTTAACGATCTGGAGCGACGTTTCAACGTCGACATGATTCAACACCTGCGTGGGATAGGCGTGAAGGTCCCCATCGCCACGACCAGTAGCTGGGGCCGCAATGGCCTAAGCTCCCTGCCGGCCCTTACTGCCGGCGACGTAATCGATGTCCATAGCTACGGGGGCTCGGGGCAAATAGAGAAAAACCCGCTCTACAGCGACGGCATAGTGAATTGGATTGCCGCCGGCCAGGTCATCGGCAAACCCTTGACCGTCACCGAGTGGAACAATGAGCCCTTCCCGGTACCAGACCGTCACTCGCTGCCACTCTATATCGCCGGTACCGCCAGCCACCAAGGCTGGGATGCACTGATGCAATATGCCTACAGCCAGGAACCACTGGGGGGCGAAGGAGGGATGAGTGCCAACAACTGGCACGCCTATAACGACCCTGCAATGCTGGCCACCCTGCCCGCCGCCGCCTTGCTTTATCGCCGTGCAGACGTTCACGAAGCAACAACGACCTACGTCTTCGCGCCGACGCCAGGCACCCTGTTCAACCAAATAATCACACCGGCCAACTCTGCTCTCCTGCGCACAGCCATGGAGAAAGGCAAGCTGGAAATCGCGATGCCACAGACGCCGGAATTGCCTTGGTTGCAACAGAGCGCTATCCCAAGCAAGGCACAGGAATTTCATGACCCTGACCAGTCGCTGCTGGACGCCAATGCCAGCGAGTCCACGACCGACACGGGAGAGCTAAAACGCAACTGGAAACAAGGTGTCTACACCATCAATACGCCGCGCACCCAGGCCGCTACCGGCTGGATTGGCGGCGAGTCGATCAGCCTTGGCAATATTAAGGTTCAAGTGAAAACCGCCAACGCCAGTGTGGTGGTGCAAAGTCTGGACGACGCGCCTTTGGGCCGATCACAGGATTTGCTGATTTCGTTAGGCACCCGTGCCATCCCCCAAGACGTCGACAAAATACCTTTTTACGTTGAGCCCCTCGAGGGCACGCTAACCATCCAGGCGCCGCAAGGCTTGACACTGTTCACCCACGGCATTCTGAGGCAAATGAAGAAGCTGCCCGCGACCTACCTTGATGGCCGCTATGCAATCAAGTTCGACGGCTTGCAGGCATCGAACTGGTTGTTTTTGAAAAAAGACGTCACGCAAGCACAACCTTAGGCGATGCGCAGCCGACCTCAACCTGATGGAACAACACCTTGCGGTGTTGTTCCACGAGGGCTATTTAAAGGGCGTCAAAATCAAACGATGGAACATAGCCTGCGCCGAGCAGATGTGGACATTTCGACGATACGAAATCATCACTTAATAAATCATCCGAACTTTTGTACTTGCTCGTAAAAACCCCTGTGATATTTAAAAGAGTATGTGGCAAGGAGGATATGCTGATTTTCTGACTTTCTCTTTCCTTAAGCTTTAAAAGCTTGAGCGATTGCTCGCTTGAAACATTATCGGATGCCCAGATAAATGCCGAAACCGGGAGATCGTATTTATTGCCAATCCCATGACCCAGTAGCCCTCGACTGTCATCCATCATGTTTTCACCATGATCCGATGAATAAAACAAGACAGATGGTTTTTTGCTCGACTTCAATTGATCAATAATTGCGCTCAGTAGCCAGTCCGTATACAAAATACTATTATCATATTCTGCGGTAATTTTGTCTTTGAAGCTGTCTGTTGATGGCTTGAACTTATCGAATTGTTCTGGGTATCGGCGTGAATACTCGAAATGACTACCCTTGACATGAATAAATATCGCTTTCTTTTCTGTATCGCTTTTATTTAGTATTTTTTCATATTCTGAAATCAACGCCCCATCATAGCTTCTCTCAAAATACTGACGGTATTGTGCCTCTGCAGCTATTTGTGGAATTATTCCGCCAAAACTATCAACCTCTTGCACAGACAACCAATAGGTCATATACCCGGCTGCGCGATATATACTCACCAATGATTTTGTTGACGCAATGGCGTCCCAATCCGAGATAGGCTCAAGGCTCAGCATTGAAGGAACCGCGAACGAGGTATAGGGGGCCGTCGTGCAGATCTGATTAAACTTGAAAATCCCCGCCTGCTTACCGAGATTTGGGGTTGTTTCCTTGTTATAACCGTAGAGGGACCAGTTCTGCGGTCGTGATGACTCACCGATTACAAAAACGATGGTTTCTATATTTGATTGATTCGACATGCCGGTTATTTTTACATCAGATTCCCGACGGCGCTTGATAAGCTCCTCCGTCCCCAAATACAAGTTTGCAGTAAGAGCAATTTGTGACAAATAACCTACTGGCGTGCTTTGATCTTTTGCAAGGAGATCCATGACTGCAGATTTCCCGAAAGAGTTAAGTTTTACGGTTTTATAAAAATACGCCCCATAGCCCACTAGCAAGGCGCTAACCATCAAAACAAAAATACCCTTGTTTTTATACAATTCGCGCTTATACAGGCCTATTAATCCAACCCCATAGCAAAATATGAAAATCACCAAAACGATACTGATGGGCTGCCAATAGGTCGGCAAAAATTCGCTGGCCTCCTGATAGTTTGTCATGCCAATAAATATATAGGCAGCTGTTAATCTCGAGTTGAAATTCAAAACCAAAAAGAGATCAATAGCTGCTACCAAATAGAACGGCAGCAGAATAATGTGAACCTTGAATTGATTAGATGAAATAAATCTGATTGCCAGAAGCCACAACACCGACATGCCAAGGGTGTAAACGACCAATAAATCAATTTTAGAGTATTGATAGCTTGTTAGCGTTCTAATAATCAACGGCGATAGCAGAAATGACCACAACACTAAATTTGGCCATTCTGCTTTTAATATTTTTAATGAGCAATCGGTAATTTTGGCGGAGGTTTTCATTTGATATTTATTCTCGCAGGATGCCCAAATGCCTCCTCAGAGGGTAGCTTCAATTGGCGCGCTCGCTGTGTCTTGTTCGAAAATTCTCTCCTTTAGCGCTCCAAACGTAGCGAGTCTCGGCTATTGCCAGCAAGCTTGTAGCGAAAAATCCAACTTGTCCTTTAATGTAATGGTCAGGCGGATCGAACTGACGTTGCAACCTGTGCTTGCACAGCAATAGTCGGAGATCAGGATGAAATTTTTGGTGGTGGGTGGCGCGGGTTATATCGGCTCGCACATGGTGAAGCAGCTACTGAGTGCAGGTCACGATCTTGTGGTGGCAGACAATTTCTCAACGGGTTATCGCAGCGCGTTGAGGGGCGGGACATTGGTCGAACTGGACATAGCCGACGAACAGGCGCTGGACGTCCTGTTTGCGGGACACCACTTCGATGCCGTGTTCCACTTCGCCTCCTTTATACAGGTGAGCGAATCCGTCGCCGAACCTGCCAAATACTATCAGAACAACTTCGCTGCCACCCTGACGCTGCTCCAGGCGATGGTTCGCGCCGGGGTTAAACACTTCATTTTTTCCTCGACCGCCGCCGTCTACGGTGACCCGGTGTATGTACCGATCGACGAGAAGCATCCCAAGGCCGCGATCAACCCTTATGGACGCAGCAAGTGGATGGTGGAGCAGATGCTTGAAGATTTCGACCGCGCATACGGGCTGAAATCGGTCTGCCTACGCTACTTCAACGCCGCCGGAGCAGACCCTGAAGGACAGTTAGGTGAACGCCATGAACCGGAAACCCACCTGCTGCCCCTGATCCTGCAAGCAGCCTCCGGACGGCGCGCCACCATCACCGTCTATGGCCGTGATTACGACACACCTGACGGCACTTGCATTCGCGACTACGTCCACGTTGTCGACCTGGTTGCCGCTCACGCGCTTGCCGTGGATTATCTGCTGGCAGGGGGTGCAAGCACGGCGTTCAACCTCGGTAACGGTCAAGGTTTCTCAGTACAGCAAGTGATTGACACCGCGCGCTACGTGACCGGCCAGGATATCTCTGTCAGCGAAGCGCCACGTCGCGCGGGCGATCCACCACGCCTTGTGGCCGATCCCGGCAGGGCCAACACATTACTTGGCTGGCAACCGCAATTTGGCTCACTTGAACAGATAGTGGCGCACGCCTGGAGCTGGGAGCAGAAGTACCCTTGGCACTGAACGTCGGCGCCAGCCAATAGCGCCGACCTCCTGCGGGTGATGCTCTAGTAGTAAGTGCGGTTTTCGGGCTCGGCTTTGTTCAACACCGTGCCAATCAGATTGGCAGTCCCAAGATGATGCAGGCTTTCCTCGATCTCTTTCTTGCTGTTCAATCCATTAGCGACAACGAGCAGGACGCAGTCGAACCTGGGCAAGACGTTAATCACATCATCCGAACTCAACAATGGCGGCAAGTCAAAAATCACGATACGTGAGTTGTAGCGCTCGCGCAGATCAGCAATCAAATGGCTCACTGCAGGCGATGACAACACCTCGGTGGAAAGAGGAATCGGCTCACGCGTCGGCAGGACCACAAAGCGCGGCAAGGTCGGATTGACCAGTACTTCTTGCAATTCAGCTTCATCTGCCAACAATTCATTAAGCGATTTATCCATCGGCAGACCCAGATACTCACCCACCTTCGGACGACGCAAGTCGAAGTCCACCAGTAACGCCGTCTTGGTCGTGTGATGCGCGATACTCATTGCCAGGTTTATAGCCAACACCGTCTTGCCTGCCTCCGGAGTCGGCGAGGTGATGGCGAGCGTGCGCCAGCCATTTTCTTCCATGATTTTTAGCACTTGTGTACGCAGTAGGTCGAATGCCCCGCCCATATTCGAATTTTTGTTGTAAGCCACAATGCGGTTGCGCTCAAGGTGATCTGGTCGCAAAGGTACAACCTTGGTTTGCACATAACTGAGTGCGTTCAGTCCTGTGGACTGCGCGGTCGGTGTCATGGCTTTTGACGAGGTCTGTTGCTCGGCTTTTTCGGTATCGGAATTGATTATTTCCATGGCTATATTCCTTATGCAAACCGGCCCAGAGCTTTAAACATCAGTAGATCCAGAGGCATGTAGAGGAAGTGCAGGAGCACCAGAAAGATCGCGATTGTCACGGCTCCACAGACGATCAATAGCGTTCGCCACTTCCTGCGGCGTGCCAGTTCAGCCTTGGTGTGAATGTAGGGAATGGAAACCAATACGCGTCTACCCAGCACGCTGGCCAAGGCCTGGGCGCCGCGCACACGCTGACTCATCATCTCGAGGAGCATCACCAGCGCGCCAGCACCCACCGGGGCAAGCAAGAAACCCATGGCAACCACTTTTTTACGGTTCGGCCGTACCGGCTTTTCGGGCATCAGCGGCGACTCCAGAAGAACAAAACGCTCGGCTTTGTTTTCCTGCTCCAGGCTCTCGGAAATTTTCGCACCCATTTCCTTCGTGCGAATCTCCTCATATTTTTTACGAGCATTATCATGGTCACGCATCACCGTGACCAAGCCGCGCTCGATTTGCGGCGTCTCAATAATTTGTGCCTCGTATTCGGCTATTTTTCCGAGTATTTGCTGCTTTTGATCGGCCAGCGACTTGATACGTGCTTCTGCTGCGAAGATCCGCGCCTGAGCCCTGGCAACGTCCAGATTGACCGAAGCCGCTGCACCATCAGCACCTTTGCCAGCCTGAAGTGCAGCAATTTTGCGTTTGACGGCACGCACGTCGGGGTGGGCTTGCGTGTACAGCGACTGCAACCGGGTGTACTCCGCTTTGAGGCTAGCCAGATCCTGTGGTTTATCAACTGCCGCACCGGGTGCTCCAGGCCTGATCGCTAGCCCGGCATTCGCGGCGGAAAGCTCCAACTCATTGAAGCGCAACTCCTCACGGGCAGTCTTGTAGTCACGGTCGACCTCTTTGAGCTCGGTTTCGGCGCGCGTCAACATATTCATGCGCAGCTCTTGATGCTCGGGCAGCGCGTTGCTGTGTGCCTGTTTGAAGTCCGCCAACCGGTTCTCCAGGGCTTCCAGTTCCACCCTGAGCTTGTCTGCCTCCTGCGTCAGGAACTCTGTCGTTTCACTGGCGCGTTCGGTGCGCTGCTTGATGTTTTCATCCAGAAACAGCGTCACCAGCTCCTTGGCGACTTTGTTCGCAATCTCTGGCTGCCTGTGTTCAAAGGAAAGACGGAAAGCAATCGTCACCTCTCCGCGCCCCTTGACGGCAGCACTGACCAGGGAGACCACAATCGCATTGCGCATTTCTTCGATCTTCTCGGTAACGCTCAGTTGCCTACTTTGCGAAGCAAAAAGATTGTACTTGTTGATGATCCCTTCCAGATGCTCACGGGTCATCACGCGCTGGCGAATGACTTCGATGCGCTCATCGGCAAAGGTATTGTTGTTGGCCGCCACCAAGTCTGGCGAAATCTGCTGAGACTCCACCAGAATCGTGCCGGATGACTCATAGGTAGGCGGAAGAGAAATCGCTACCGCTATGCACACGCCGAGTATGACCACGAAACTCACGATCAACAGCAGGGCGTGGTGCTTGATGATAGCTAGGTAGTCGTTGAACGACATTTCGTATTCAGAGGTCATATTTCTCACACAGCTGAATGTCAGAGACCGGGATAACTATAGGTCAGCGTCAACCCGACGACGTTTGCAGTGGCATCCGGCAAGCCATCTTGCTGGCGTTGTTTGTATGTGTAGGATAGGCGTGCAATCCAAAAAGGCGAGAGTTCCTGACTAAACCAGGCACTGTAATTTTGCAGGGTATTCGGCGTCCGGCCTTTGGCGTCTTGCCAGGAAGCATCGAAACCGGTGCGCCGGGTCTCGTCGATGGCATAGCTCCATGTACCCCTCAGGGCATCCACCTCGACGAAACCACCGTCCCCGCTGGCGAGAGTGCTACGACTGGCGTCGATGCTGGTATCAATACGCTCACCGGCATATTGCAACATTAAACCGCCCTGGCCTTTGGGGCCGCTACCGGTGCCGGAGACTTGGTTGAGACCCGCGTAGGCCGTCCCCCTAAGCCGCTCGGAGAATTGGACATTCAAGCCGACCGTGGGGGTGTAGCTGTTTGAGGAAGCCACCCCAGACCCCTCCTCCGGCTCATAGCGCCTCACGCCAAGACGGGTGAACAGCTCGACCTGCTCACTCCATGCATAGTTCCAGCTGAAGCGGGTCGCCAGCTCGTCATAGTCGGTCAGTGAATCAACATCGTAAGTGACATGAGTGTAGTCAGTCTCGTTAACCAGGGTACTTCGCTCGCTGAGAGCAGTGCTCCAGTTGCCGCCCACCAAATACATCTTTTGCGTGCCATCAGAGGCAACTACGCCGGTTTCCTGAACCACCGTGGAAAGCGTAGAGTTTTCTTCATACCTCGCCGTGAGTCCAAAAGCACCCGTTTCGGTCTCGCGCTGCCACCCTAACCTTAATCTGGGATCTTCACGGTCCGAAACGATCGACGTATCCGACGAACGCACGATATTTACCCCGAGACCGAACTGGAACTCATCCCGTCCGGAAGTACCCACGAGGCTGTAATCGGGGGCGATGATGGTACGGGTCACCCCCTTCTCATCACTCGTGAGCAGCAGTGGGTTGCTGTCGTACTCGACCGTCGAAGGCACTGCTATTGCTGATTGCCAAGTAGCGGCATAGGCCATGTCCGAACACGACAAAGCCAGGATTGCCGTCGCAACCCCGGTCGTTCGAAATCCAAGCAAGATAATCCTTAGTGCCTCGCGCAAGGCTAAGGCACGACCAGCGTATCGCCGGCTTTAAGTAGAAAATTGGTGGACATGTCATCCCCCGACATCAACTTGCTGTAGTTGACGCGCAGGATCTCTTGTCTAGCCCCGTTGAGTCGCACGACCTTAATGTCGTCTTTATCGGCGAATTTGTCGAGCCCGCCCGCCATGCTTATTACCTGCAGTACTGACGTCTGACCTGACATATGCACGGTGCCGGGTTTCAGCACTTTGCCCTGAACGTAGACGAGATTACCTTCGGTGCCGGTGACGACAACGCTCACCTGCGGATCAGGTATGAAAGCCTCAAGCTTGACAGCGATTTGCTTCGCGACAGCGGTGGCATCAAGCCCCGCAACATTGACTTGCCCTGCCAGCGGGAAGGTAATGCTGCCATCGGGGAGCACGCGTACATCCTGTTTGAGCTTGTCTTCGCCCCAAACGGAAATAGAAAGGTTATCTCCCGGACTCAGCCGGTAAGTCGGGTCGTTTTCGACGGCATTGGAAATGCTGGGCCAAACGGCCAGCGCGCAGAGCACAGGTATCAATGAACGGAACATCGGGATCCCTCCGTCTTAGTAGCCATGCAAGGAGTCTAGAACAAAAAAACCAAGTCAAATCACTCTAGCCTATTTCACGCCAAAGAAATGCCTGAACAGCATTCCCCTTGAGCGTCTGGGCGGTCAATTCCGCCAATGCAACACACTCGAAATCGGAACGTTAGTGCAAAACAGCAGAATCGTTTTATTTAACAATGACTTGGAGCAAGCAAGCTGCCCCCGATGTATTACGCGCCAATATTAACTACACCATGCCCGCTTGAGCTGGCTCAACTGCGACACTGTCAACCCGACGATGGCTATGTTTGCCAGCGCAACTAACTGATATCAACAATTACAAACCAAGCATCATTGCAAGACCGGTATTATCCGCAAAAACAATACATAAAGTCGTGTATCCAGCCAGCCATCAGAGTGACCGTCTAACAGCCCTTATTGCCGAAAACGTTAACAACCACCCCCTATATCTTCCGTCGGTTGGCGACCACAATAAAACCAATCAACGCGGAAGAAAATAACCATGCTGCCGCATAAAGCGGTACTGCATTGGGTTGGTTTATATCAGATACCCTTACCAAACTTTTATCCTGGAGAGGTGAATCATTCTTGAGTTTCTTATTTTCAACCGCCGCCATTAATCCGTCACGCGAAGAAGAATTGACGGATACATCAACGCCCGAGTCAGCGTGATGTATGACACTGTTAACTTTCGCAGAATGGGCATCATCGACGTAAATACCAGTGATCAACGAAGGCAAGCCAAGGCTCTTTCCAAAAGTAAGCAGTGCGCCACCCGCGTGCTCTTTGAGAGCCTTACAAAGTTGAGGCCCTAACTCCTCGCAAGCGCTGCTTATGCGACTAATCTCATAGGCCAAACTGGTCACCTGAGCACTAGCAACGGCTGCACCATTCAGGATCACAGACAACAACACAAATTTAAGGACAAGTGTTGAGCGCATAACACCGCCTCCTTGCGCAGGGGGTTATTCTTTTGGCGGTTGAAGGAATCTTTATCGGCTAAATTGAGCCTATAAGCACATCGCTATTACGTCAATGGTCCGTCACAACAATAAATCGAAATTTCATTTAGGGAGGATGGCGTCAAAATAACGACACAGCCAGCACGCCAGTCCGGTGAATTCTATCCATGTGAAATAGCTTCACGCATGGGCGTGCGGCCGAGAGTTTTTGACGCATGAAGACGGCATGGCGGGTAAAGGCTCCCCGTGCATTCTCAGCCCTGGAACACTGTAGAAGTCTCGGCGCTGCGCCAGGGAACCATGCTCAACCTCCCAGGCACCCGCGCCGAGCAGATCAATGCAATGCGCGCAAAAGGCATCGCGATTGAAGACAGGATGAATGACTGACCATTACTTCGGTTGCGCCACCGTACGCAAATAAGGTTTCACCGTCTTGAAGCCATCCGGGTACTTCTTCCTTGCGTCGTCGTCGGATACCGACGTAGGAATGATCACGTCCTCACCCGGACGCCAGTTCACCGGTGTGGCAACCGTGTGCTTGGCGTTTAACTGAATAGCATCGAGCAGCCGTAGCACTTCATCGAAGTTGCGCCCGGCACTCATCGGGTAGACCAGCATCGCCTTGATCTTTTTATCCGGGCCGACAATGAATACTGAACGCACCGTGGCGTTGTCCACGGCAGTACGAGCGCCGCCACTGGCGTTCGGGTGAATCATGTCGTAGAGCTTGGCCACCACCAGATTCTCATCGCCGATCATGGGGTAGTTGACCGCATGGCCCTGGGTTTCTTCGATGTCTTTGGCCCAGGTCTGATGGTTACCGACCGGGTCGACGCTGAGACCGACAATCTTGGTGTTGCGTTTGTCGAACTCCGGCTTGAGCCCGGCCATATAACCGAGTTCAGTGGTGCAGACCGGGGTGAAGTCCTTCGGATGTGAGAACAGGATGGCCCACTTGTCGCCAATCCATTCGTGGAAATGGAGCGTGCCTTCGGTGGTTTCGGCGGTGAAATCCGGTGCTTCGTCGCCAATACGAATGGTCATGTGCGTTCTCCTCGCTGTGAAGGGTAGGGAAACTCTCGGAACGATTCAGTATAGGAGACCTTGAAGACTTCGCTCTGCACCCCGCCGAAGAGCTGGCGCACGCCGATTTACGAGACTAAAACTTCATCCAGAAATGCTGCCTATACTGCAATCCGGCCAATCCAACTGCCCTGATTGTCTGCGCTAAGGACCTGACAGATGAATGTGATCGAATATTTTGATCGAGTAAGAATTATCAATATCTCGTCAAGAAAGGATCGCCGATTAGAAACAGTAGAAGAATTCACTCGCAACGGCTTTCACATTGATGATGAAAAAATAGGCTTTTTTGAGGCTGTTACGCCCAGTGAGGGAAATGGCTTCCCGAGCGTCGGGGTCAGAGGCTGCTTTTTAAGTCATCTGGGGGTGCTGGAAGAGGCAATGCGCCTGAACTTGAAAAATATCTTGATCATGGAGGACGACATACAGTTTTCCAGACATATTTCTGAATATGGGAGAGAGGCGATCGAGTCTCTGGAAGGTATGGAGTGGGACATCGTCTACTTTGGGCATCCGTTTGAAGAGAATTCAAACTTGCCCGCTTGGAAAGCAGTCGACCGGCCAATATATTTAGCCCATTTCTATGCTGTAAACGGGAAATGCTTTGGGAAATTGAGGGATTTTTTATTCCAGATTCTGGAGCGGCCACCGGGACATCCTGACGGAGGTCCGATGCATTATGACGCTGCTCTCAATACGCTTATTCATAAGAATAAAGAAATTCTGGCTTACTATTTCACCTGGAATTGTGGCTATCAAAGGCCCTCGCGGACGGACCTGCATGAGCTTTCCATCTTTGACAGGGTGCCTCTCCTGCGGCCGGTAATGGGTATGCTCAGGAGGTTAAAGGCAAAGAACCTGAGAAGAACTCGATAGTTTTCTCTCTTTAGGGAAGGTCAGAAGTACCCAATGCCTGACGTAACCAGTCCGGCACGGCGCAGGAGCCGCGTCCGGGTGATTGTGGCGGACCGCCCTCGTCATTTGCGCGCCAACTTGTACCGGACGCACTCCTCGTAAAAGCTCTCGCGCAGGGCTGCGGGCTTCATCCGCGAATGACTGTCATAGGTCTGCTCGGTAATGCCCATCGCCATCATGTGCATCCACGGCTTGCTGAACTTGTAGGTATGTAACTTTTGCCGCGCTGCATACAGTGAAACTCCGGACAGCTTGAGTTCCTGGGCTCTCGCCGCAGTACCTGCACCCCAGCTGCAAATATAACGATCATTCGATGCCAGCTCTTTGGCCTGGACAGAGGCGGCAACGCTCGCCAGGCCTAATGAAATCAGCGCAACCATCACATTCCGCATTTGCATTCAATCCTAACTATCTGAAAATAAATTGATTTTGGTCAAAACTTTCAGACTTCGGGGCCAGCAAAATGCCTTAAATGCGCTATAGCTTGTTTTCTCCGTGTCTTACGGACATTTCTTGCGACATTTCAAACCTTTGCTATAGCTAACACTCTATCCCGCCAACGAATGAGGCAACGGAATGTCAGCCGCAAAGAAAATGACAGTGGGGCAACTGACGATGTTGACAGCCGTCAACATGTTGGGCTCCGGCATTGTGCTGCTCCCCACAAAACTTGCCGAAGTCGGCGGTATTTCCATCCTTTCCTGGCTGATCACGGCCACTGGCTCCCTGGCGCTGGCCTATGCCTTTGCGCGCTGCGGGATGCTCAGCCGAAAGACCGGGGGCATGGGCGGCTATGCCGAATACACCTTCGGCAAGGCGGGCAACTACATCACGAACTACACCTACGGCCTCTCGCTGTTGATTGCCAACGTGGCGATCAGTATTACGGCGGTCGGCTATATCCAGGAGCTGTTCCAAGTTGAACTGGGCTCACTGCAAGTGGGTCTGGCAACCATCGCTCTGTTGTGGATCACCACTTTCGCCAACTTCGGTGGCGCGCGGATTACCGGCCGGATCGGTTCGATCACGGTCTGGGGTGTCATTGCGCCGGTGGTGCTGGTGTCCACCATTGGCTGGTACTGGTTTGACAGCAGTGTCTACGCCGCCGGCTGGAACCCCCACAACATGGGCTGGTTCGAAGCTGCAGGTGCATCGGTGGCGATCACCTTGTGGGCGTTCCTCGGCCTGGAGTCGGCGTGCGCCAACACCGATGCCGTGGAAAATCCGGAGAAGAACGTACCGATTGCGGTACTCGGCGGCACCCTCGGCGCGGCGGTGATCTACATCGTCTCCACCAACGTCATCGCCGGTATCGTCGACAACCCGGAACTGGCCTCCTCAACCGCACCGTTCGGGCTGGTCTTTGCCAAGATGTTCACCCCTCTGGTCGGCGACATTGTGATGGCCGCGATGGTAATGGCGTGCATCGGTTCGCTGCTGGGTTGGCAATTCACCATCGCTCAGGTCTACAAAAGCTCGGCAGACACCGGTTACTTCCTGTCGATCTTCGCCAAGTCCAACAAGGCCGGAACCCCGATTGTCGGCATGCTGGTGCTGCTGGCAGTGCAGACGGCGCTGGCTTTTCTCACCATCAGCCCTGACCTGAGCAAGCAGTTCGACACACTCGTCAACCTCGCGGTGGTCACCAACCTGGTGCCCTACATCCTCTCCATGGCCGCGTTGATGACCATTCAAAAGGTATCCAACGTTCCGGCGGGCGCGGCGCTGATAACCAACATCATTGCGTGGGTGGCAGCGGCTTACAGCTACCTGGCGCTGTACAGTTCGGGCGCGCAGGCACTGATGCTCGGCGGCGTGGCAACGATCTTCGGATACACGCTGTTCGGCTTCGTCAACAACCGCCTGATCCGTCTCGAAGCGCTCAATAACAGCGTACCGACACAGACCGTCAGCGCCCAGCACATCACGGGCGAGCCGGTGCCGGTCAATAACTTGCAAGCAGTAAAAGTGGAGGCTTAATCATGACGGAATATAGACATTCGCTCGGAATGCTCACGCTGTTGGTCAGCAGTCCGCCGGACAAACGCACCGTCTTTGGTCGCGCCCTGCATCAGTTGATCAACGATGTGGAGGAACGCGCCGTCCGGGTGCTGGCATCGGAAACCTTGAGCGACGCCACGTCGATCCTGTGTTCGGACCCCGCCATTCAATGCGTGCTGCTCAGCTGGGAAATGGACAAAAGCGAAGGCCACGAGGAATGCATCAAATTGCTGGTCAGCCTGCGTGAGCGCAACACCCGGGTGCCGGTCTTCCTGATCAGCGACCGCAGTACCGCGTCGAACATTCCGCTGGTGGTCATGCAGCACGCCGATGACTTCATCTGGTTGCCCGAGGACACCAGCCGCTTCCTCAGCGGACGCATCCTGGCGGCCATCGAACGTTATCGCCAAGCCGCGCTCCCTCCGATGTTCGGTGCGCTGGTGAAGTTTGCCCGGACTTATGAATACTCGTGGCACACCCCTGGTCATGCCGGCGGCACAGCGTTTTTGAAGAGCACCGCGGGGCGCGCCTTCTACGAGTTTTTTGGCGAGAACCTGCTGCGTTCGGACCTGTCGATTTCAGTCGGTGAACTCGGTTCGCTGCTCGATCACAGCGGCCCCATCGGCCAGGGCGAGCGCTACGCCGCCAAGGTGTTCGGGGCCCACCGCACCTACTACGTCACCAACGGCTCGTCGATGTCCAACCGCGTCATCCTCATGGCCAGCGTCACACGCAATCAGATCGCCCTGTGCGACCGCAACTGCCACAAGTCCGCCGAGCATGCGATGACCCTGTCCGGGGCCATTCCGACCTATCTGGTGCCGACCCGTAACCGCTACGGCATCATCGGCCCGATCCTGCCGCAAACCCTGAGCGCCGAAGGCGTGAATGCCGCTATCGCCAGCAACCCGCTGGTCAAGCAAGGCATCGACCCGACACCTGTCCACGCGATCATCACCAACTCCACCTACGACGGCCTGACCTACAACGTCACCCGCGTCGAAGAGTTGCTGGGGCAAAGCGTCGATCGTCTGCATTTCGATGAAGCCTGGTACGGTTATGCGCGTTTCAACCCGCTGTACCGCGAGCGTCACGCCATGCACGGCAGCCCGGACGATCACGACGACTCGAAGCCTACCGTGTTCGCCACCCAGTCGACCCACAAGTTGCTGGCCGCCCTCTCCCAGGCCTCGATGATTCACGTACGTAACGGCCGCAACCCGATCGAACACGGGCGCTTCAACGAGTCGTACATGATGCATGCCTCGACTTCGCCGAACTACGCAATCATGGCTTCGTGCGACGTCAGCTCGGCGATGATGGAAGCGCCCAGCGGGCAAATCCTCACCACCGAATCGATCGAAGAAGCCATCAGTTTCCGCCAGGTCGTCTCGCGCATGCACAACGAGATGTTGAGCAAGGATGACTGGTTCTTTACCTGCTGGCAGCCGCCGACCGTGCAAGTTGGCGCGGCCACCGTGCCGTTCCATGAAGTCGACCCGGTGCTGTTGAAAACCGAGCCGAACTGCTGGGTTCTGCATCCCAACGCGGTATGGCACGGCTTCGGTGACATCGAAGAAGGCTACTGCATGCTCGACCCGATCAAGGTCTCGGTGCTCAGCCCCGGCATGGGCGACGACGGCAAACTGCTTGATTCTGGCATCCCGGCCTGTGTGCTCACGGCCTACCTGGGACGTCAGGGCATCGTGGTCGAGAAAACCACCGACTTCACCATCCTGTTCCTGTTCTCGATCGGCATCACCAAAGGCAAATGGGGCACCTTGCTCAATGCCCTGCTCGACTTCAAACGCGACTATGACGACAACGTCGAACTGGAACTGTGCCTGCCGGATCTGCTGGCCGCCAATCAGACTCGTTACGCCGGCATGGGCCTCAAGGACCTGGCCGACGAAATCTTCGCCG
This sequence comes from Pseudomonas sp. Irchel s3h14, assembly GCF_900187425.1. GTDB lineage: Bacteria > Pseudomonadota > Gammaproteobacteria > Pseudomonadales > Pseudomonadaceae > Aquipseudomonas. Next base: position 10,130 of record NZ_FYDJ01000029.1, on the reverse strand, counting down.
CCATGAAGAAACACAAAACCACCGCCAACATGTCCCAGGCGTTCGGCACACTGCCGCAAGCCGAATTCAGCCCGGTGGAGGCCTACGAAAAACTGGTCAGAAACGAAATCGAACGGGTGACACTCGAAGAAGCCGCCGGACGCATCGCCGCGACCGGGATCGTGCCGTATCCACCGGGCATTCCACTGTTGATGCCGGGCGAAAACGCCGGGGCTGCGGACGGGCCGTTGCTGGCCTATCTCAAGGCGCTGGAAGCCTTCGACAAATCCTTCCCGGGTTTCACCCATGACACCCATGGGATCGAAAGCGAGGGCGGGGTTTATCGCCTGCTGGTGTTGAAATGAGCTAGCGCCTGTACGTGCAACAAAGTAAAAAAACGGGCGCCCTGAAGGCGCCCGTTTTACATGTCTTCCCCTAAGCGATTAACCCGTCGGGTTTAAACCCTCACATTGCGCCCTGGTAACGATGATCGCTGGCTGGTTTCCCAATCCTGGACAAGCCCGACGGGCGCATCGGACGCTGGCAGCATGGTGCGCCCACGAACCAGATCGGAGGCCCGTTCGGCCAGCATGATGGTCGGTGCATTGAGGTTGCCGTTTGGCTCGGTCGGGAACACCGATGAGTCGATCACCCGCAAACCCGCGATGCCCCGCACACGCAGCTCGGAATCAACCACTGCCATCTCGTCCTCGCCCATGCGGCATGAGCCGCAAGGATGGTAGGTGCTTTCCAGGTTTGCACGCACGAAGGCGTCGATTTCTTCGTCGGTGTTCACCTGTGGCCCGGGCGCAATCTCGCCGTCGCGGAAGCGGTCCATCGCCGGTTGGCCGATGATCTCGCGAGTCAGGCGGATGCAGCGGCGGAAGCCTTCGCGGTCTTCTTCGCGTTGCAGGTAGTTGAATTGAATCTCTGGATGCTCGTAAGGGTCAGCGGAACGCACCCGAACATAACCGCGACTTTTCGGTTTGTTCGGCCCGGTGAGCACCATGAAGCCGTGGCCCTTGATCGGTTTGTTGCCGTCATAACGCATGGCCGCGGGCAGAAAGTGGAACTGAATGTCCGGCCAGCGCAGGCCCTTGTCCGAGCGGATGAAGCCACCGGCCTCGAAATGGTTGGTGGCGCCGAGTCCGTCCTTGAACAACAGCCAGCGCAGGCCGATCAACAGTTTGCTCAGCGGGTCCATTTTGCTGTTGAGCGTCACCGGCTCCTTGCAGCCGAACTGGATGTACACCTCGGCGTGATCCTGCAGGTTCTCCCCTACTCCCGGCAGGTCATGGCGCACGCCAATTCCGGCTTTGCGCAGGACCTCGGCCGGGCCGATACCGGAGCGTTGCAACAGGTGCGGCGAACCGATGGGACCCGAGGAAATCAGCACCTCACGGTTGCAATAAACCTGATGGGTCTGCCCTTCATGGTCATACATGACGCCGACGGCTCGCTTGCCTTCAAGGATGATCTGGCGAGTCATTGCATGGGTGATCACGGTCAGGTTCGGACGTCCCATGGCCGGGCGCAGGTAAGCGTTGGCCGTGGAGCAGCGCACGCCGTTTTTCACCGTCATGTGCATCGCGCCGAAGCCTTCCTGCATGTAACCGTTGCAGTCATCGGTCTTGATATACCCCGCTTCTGCGCCGGCCTCGACCCAGGCCCCATACAACGGGTTTTTCATGTGATTGCCGTTGGTGGTGTGCAAGGGGCCGGTGCTGCCGCGATAGCCGTCGCCGCCCTCTTCGTAGTGCTCGGCCCGCTTGAAGTAAGGCAGGCAATTGCGGTAGCCCCAACCCTCTGCACCGAGGGACTCCCATTCGTCAAAGTCATAGGCGTGGCCACGGATGTACACCAGGCCATTGATCGACGACGAGCCACCGAGCACCTTGCCCCTTGGGCAGTGGATACGACGTCCGTTGAGGAACGGCTCTGGCTCGGTTTCGTAGCGCCAGTTGTACTTCTTGGTGTTCATCGGGATCGAGAAGGCACTCGGCATCTGGATCACCACACTGCGATCGCTGCCGCCGAATTCAAGCACCAGTACCGAGGTGGCCGGGTCTTCGCTCAAGCGGTTGGCCAACACACAACCTGCCGAGCCGGCGCCGATGATGATGTAGTCGTATTTTTGCGTAGCCATGATTATCTCCGGACCGCCGATTCGTTGAGAACGGGCAACGACGGCTTGGTCAACGTGTCGCCGGTGGTGTATTGCGGGGATGTTTTTTCGATGTGCTGGATGACGATTTCTTCGCGCTTGAGGTCGATCGAGCGGCTGAACCAGTAGTACACCAGCCCCGACACGATCAGCCCGACGAGCCAGGCGATGTCGATGCTGCCAAGCGCTTTGGCGAGCGGGCCGACATAGACCTCACGCTGTTCAACGCCGTCGTAGATGTAGAAGAACGGGATCATCGAGATGAAGCCGATGGCATACGCCGCGATGCCGCGCAGGCCCCAGCTACCGTAGATGTTGCCGTGGGGCATGAAGAAGTGCGGGATGGCGTAGCGACCCTTGCGGACGAAGAAGTAGTCGGTCAGGTTGACCGAAGTCCATGGCACCAGGAAGTACAGCATCACCACCAGGTAGATGCCCAACACCGACAGGCCCTTGCCCGAACTCTGAATGCTCAGGGCCACGCCCAGTTGCAGCAGGATCACAAAACCAATCGCCAGAATCCGTGCCTTGCGGGTCGGTTCGATGTGCTTGATCGAGTCGACGCAGGTCAGCGTGGTCAACTTCGCGCTGTAGATATTCATGGCGATGACCGGCAGGAACGCCAGGATCGTGACGACCACTACCACGGTCCCCATCAGCGGCGACACCGTGTTGCCGACTTGCCCTAGGGCCACCAGCACGTCCGTGGAATGCAGGTGGTCGGCCAGCCAGCCACCGACGGAAATCATCCATGCGCCGGACAACGAGGCCCCCAGGAACACCACGGCGATCAGTTTGCCGCTGGAGGTGTTCTTCGGCAGGTAACGCGAGTAATCGGATACATACGGGGCGTAAGCGATGTTGTAACTCGCCGCTGCCGCGAACTGGGCGATGAAACCGGTCCAGTTGAAGCCCAGCGGCGCCGGGGCCACTTCACCGGCCGCGAGTACCGGCACCGGGGCATCGGGAACCCAGCCCATCAGCACCGCCAACGTCACCAGGCCGTAAAGTGGAAGCGACAGATACAACGCCCATTTGAAACTGCGGTGCATCCAGTCATGCCCGAGAATCGCCAATACAGCCGCCGGTATCGTCACCGCCACCGCGATCACCGCGGGGTTGAAGCCAAATAGCGTGTGCAGCCCCTGCATCATCAACACCAGGTTGACGATGTTGAAACCGGCGAACACAAACAGCGTCGCCAGCAGCACCAGGATCACACCGCGATAGCCGAACTGCGCACGGGACTGGATCATCTGCGGCAGGCCAAGGTGTGGGCCTTGCGAGCCGTGAAAGGCCATGAACAACGTGCCGAACATGATGCCCAGCGTGCCGGCGAGTGTGGTCCAGAGCGCGGTCAGGCCGACGCTCGGGCCGACGAAGCCGATGGTCATGGTAAAGAAGGTGAAATTGCCGAGGAACCAGAACGGGCCCTGGCTCGACAGTTTATCGGTGCGCTCGTTCTCCGGGATGAAATCAATCGAATGGCTTTCGACGACGGGTTTGTCGTCCAGGACCGACACGCTCAGGGCTGACTTGGCGTTAGTGTTCATGATGGTCTCTTATTGTTGGAAGATCATGACGAGATAACTGCGTTGTTTTGGGTGAACGCCCCTGTAGGAGCGAGCTCCCACAGGGATTGAGTCAGCCTTGACTCAGGGAAGTGTGATCCAGACCGCCTTGGTCTCGAGCAGGTAATCGAGCTGCTCCGCGCCCAGGTCCTTGCCGAATCCGGACTGTTTGTAGCCACCGAACGGCATCGACGGGTCGAGGGTGCCGTGGGCGTTGACGTAGACCGAACCCGCTTTCAACCGTGGGATCAGGCTGTGCACCTTTCCAAGGTCATTGGAATACAGTGCGGCCGCCAGGCCGTAAGGCGAGTCATTGGCCAGGGCCAAGGCCTCTTCTTCATCGTCGAACGGTGCGGTGACCAGCACCGGACCAAAGATCTCTTCCTGGACGATGCGCATGTCGTTGCGGCAATGGGCAAAAATGGTCGGTTCGACGAAGAAACCGGGGCCTTCGACAGGCTGGCCGCCGTAGACCAGTTCGGCGCCCTCTTGCTTGCCGGTTTCGATGTAATCGGTCACTCGCTCCTTCTGCAACGCCGAGACCAACGGGCTGATGAAGCAGTCTGGATCCAGACCCGGCGCGATTTTCAGCGTGCGGGTGTAGGCGATCAGTTCGCGCAGGAATTCGTCGTAGACGCTGCGATGAATGTAGGCGCGAGTACCGGCATCACACACCTGACCGGAGTTGAAAAACACGCCGTTGGCAATGGCCTGGGCGGCGGCCGGCACGTCGGCATCGGCCAATACGATTACCGGTGATTTTCCTCCGAGTTCTAGGGTTAGTCGCTTCATTTCGTCCAGCGCGGCGCGGCCGACGGTACGGCCGACCGGGGTCGAGCCGGTGAAGGTGAGCTTGTCGATACCGGGGTGCGTGGCCATGGCCGCACCGACCACGCTGCCGCGTCCGGTCACGATGTTGATCACCCCGTCCGGGATGCCGGCTTCCTGCACCAGTTCAGCAAAGCGCAAGGCTGACAGTGAGGTCAGTTCGGCGGGTTTGACCACTACGGTGCAACCGGTTGCCAGTGCCGCGCCGAGCTTCCAGGCCATGGTTTGCAGCGGGAAGTTCCAGGGCACGATGGCCCCGACCACACCCACCGCTTCCTTGCGCGTATAGGCCAGGTAATTGCCCGGCAGCGACGGTTCAACGGTGCGGCCATGCAGCTTGGTCGCCCAGCCGGCGAAGTAACGCAGCGTATCGACGGTGCCCTGGATATCGACATCCCGCGCGAAGGCGACTGACTTGCCCATGTCGATCGATTCGATTTCCGCCAGTTCGGCGGCGTTGCTTTCAATCAGGTCCGCCAGGCGTTGCATCATCCGCTCGCGTTCCGCCGGTTTGGCCTGGCGCCAGGCGCCACCGTCAAACTGTGCGCGAGCGGCTTGCACGGCGCGATCCAGATCCTGTGTGGTGCCCATCGGAATACGCGTGATCAGGCCCTCGGTCGACGGCTCGATAACATCGGACGTCTGCCCGTCGCTGGCCTCGACAAAGGCGCCACCGATGAACATTTTCTGAACCTTGCTGAGGAAGGTCTGGGTGGCTTCGGATACACCGAATTTCTGCAAATACTGCTTAACGATCGTGTCCATTTTCATTCCCTCTGTGCGGCGGTCAGATCACGCCGTGGCCGTGGTGGTTTCGCTCATGGCGTTCCGCGCTTGAGCCCGCTCATGAAAGATGAAACCGATGCTGTTGAGCAGCAGTTGCGCCGCCAGAATCGAGGTCATGCCGGAAGGGTCATAGACCGGTGCAACCTCGACCAGGTCCATGCCAACGATGTTGCCTTGGCTGCGTTTGGCCAGGGCCTGGATGATTTCCAACACTTCGTAATAGAGAAAGCCGCCGTGGCTTGGGGTGCCGGTGCCGGGTGCGATGGACGGGTCGAAACCGTCGATATCGATGGTGATGTAGTAGTTGATGTTCTGCGGGATCAACGCCAGCACACCTTCGACGCCGAGTCGGCGCACATCACGGACCGAAAGGATCTTCGAGCCGGCCGCATGGGCGGCTTCATAGTCGTCGCGATTGGACGACGACACGTTGCGGATGCCCATCTGGGTCATGCCGACGATGTGGTTCATTTCGGACGCGCGACGCAGTGGGTTGCCATGGCCGTAGCGAACGCCATGACGCTCATCGACGAAATCCAGGTGCGCATCGAAGTGGATGATGTGAATCGGGCCACGGCCCTCGAACGCCTTGATCACCGGAGCGTGAACCGAGTGATCGCCACCGAGTACAACCGGCATGACACCGGCATCCAGAATCTTGCGCACGGCGTATTCGGTGTTCTCGTTACTGGTGACCATGTCGGTGTGCACGATATCGGCGTCACCGACGTCGACCATGCGCACGTCAGCGGCGGTCAGGTACATGACGTCATCTTCGTGGTCATAGGCGCCGGCATGGCCGAAGGAAAACAGGGTCGATGCCTCACGAATGCCGCGTGGTCCGAAGCGTGCGCCGGAACGCCACTGGGTGCCCATGTCGTTGGGCACGCCGAGGACCGCCACGTCCGCATCCAATGCATCCCAATCGGTGCACACCGGGGATTTGCCAAAGGTGCAGTGACCCACGAATGGCAGGTTCAGGCGACCGGATTCATAACCGTTGTTCGACATTTCAGGCATCTCCAATTCTTGTTATCAGCTAGCGGACTTGGAAGGCGACCGCCGTTGGAATGACTATGGGCGCAGGTTTTCGTGGAAAAAATGCTAAACATCAGATACTCATATCGGCATTACCGATGCATCCACACGCGGGAGGTTCAAGGTGATCCAGCTGCACGATGTCGATCTGAAACTGCTCAGGGTGTTTGCCACGATTGTCAGGTGCGGCGGCTTCTCTGCCGCGCAGGCGGCGTTGAATGCCGGCCAATCAACCATCAGCGAACAGATGACTCATCTGGAAACCCGGCTGGGGGTCAAGCTCTGTCAACGCGGGCGCAGCGGCTTTCGCCTGACCGAGCAAGGCGTGGCGATCCACGAAGCCACTCAGCGCCTGCTCTCGGCGGTGGAAAATTTCTGCATGGACGCTGACGTGCTCAAGCAGCACATCAGCGGCAAGCTCAATCTGGGGATCATCGACACCACCATTACCGATCCCGATTCTCCATTGCCGCGCACCACCCAGCGCTTCGTGTCGAGGGGGCACGACGTCCATCTGAACGTGTACGTCGGCACCCCGGCCGAACTGGAAGAACGCGTACTCGACGGTCGACTGCACCTGGCCATCGGGCATTTCCCGATTCACGTTCCGGGCCTGTTGCATACACCGCTGTATCAGGAAGCACTGGGGTTGTATTGCGGACGGCGGCATCCGCTGTATGGCAGCAAGACCGAGGGCGACGAACTGCTCGAAGAGATTGCCGCGAGCCGGATTGTCGTCAGGGGTTACATGCAGCAGTACGACCTGGAACACCTGGGCGTCAGCAAGGCCGCGGCGACCGTGGACAACATCGAAGCGCTGGCGATTCTGCTGATCTCCGGCGCCTACCTGGGCTTTCTGCCGATGCACTTCGCAGCCCAGTGGATCAAGACCGGTGAGATGCACCAACTGGCACCGACGAGCCTGCAACTGATGTCGCCGTTCGACGTGATCACCCGACGCGGCACTGCCCCGCCGCCGATCCTTCAGGCGTTCCTTGAGGATCTGGCCGCCTGTTCGCGCACCACCGGCAACACCTGACAGACACAGTTGGTGCCGGTCATACTCATTCTGTTCGCAACCCTTGCAGGCCACCCTATGCGCATCCACGTCACCTTCATCGACCGCGTCGGCATCACCCAGGAAGTGCTGGCCCTGCTCGGTGGGCGCCGTTTCAATCTGGATGCCGTCGAGATGGTGCCGCCCAACGTTTACATCGATGCGCCCACCCTCGGCGCCGATGTTCTGGAGGAGTTGCGCGAGGCCTTTCTTGGTGTGCGGGGCGTGCAAGCGGTGACGATGGTCGACATCCTCCCGGGGCAACGCCGACGCTTGCAACTCGATGCCTTGCTCGCGGCCAGCACCGACCCGGTGTTGGCGGTGGATGAGCGCGGTCATGTGCTGCTGGCCAACCCGGCGCTGATTTCGCTGTACGGCCGGGAGCCCGCCGGTGAACCGCTGACGGCACTCTTCGATGATCCCTCCTTGCAACAGACGTTGATCGAACACGGTTACCGCCTGCCCATGCACGAGGTCAGCCTCGGTGGCCAGACGCTGCTGCTAGACGCCATGCCGATCACCGATGCCGGCGCCCTGCTGACCCTGTATCACCCGAACCGCATCGGTGAACGGCTCTCGGCGCTGCATCATGACCATGCCGAAGGTTTCGATGCGCTGCTCGGCGAATCTCCAGCGATTCGTACGCTCAAGGCCCGCGCCCAGCGTGTTGCAACGCTCGATGCACCGTTGCTGATTCAGGGTGAAACCGGCACCGGCAAAGAGTTGGTGGCGCGTGCCTGCCACGCGATCAGCGCCCGGCATGACTCGCCCTTTCTGGCCCTGAACTGCGCGGCACTGCCGGAGAGCCTCGCCGAAAGCGAGCTGTTCGGCTACGCCGCGGGCGCCTTCACCGGCGCACAACGGGGTGGCAAACTCGGCCTGGTGGAGCTGGCCGACCAGGGCACGGTGTTCCTCGACGAAGTCGGTGAAATGTCGCCCTACTTGCAAGCCAAGTTGCTGCGCTTTTTAAGCGATGGCTGCTTCCGTCGAGTGGGTGGCGATCGTGAGGTCAGGGTCAACGTGCGGGTCCTCAGCGCGACCCACCGTGACCTGGAGAAAATGGTCAGCGAAGGCAGTTTTCGCGAGGACTTGTTCTACCGTCTCAATGTACTCAATCTGCAAGTGCCACCGTTACGCGAACGCGGCCACGACATCCTGTTGATGGCCAACCATTTCATGCAGCAGGCCTGCGCGCAGATCCAGCGTCCGGTCTGTCGACTGGCGCCCGGGACCTATCCGGCGCTGCTCGGCAACCGCTGGCCGGGCAATGTGCGGCAGCTGCAGAACGTGATTTTTCGCGCCGCCGCCATTTGCGAAAATCCGTTGGTGGACATCGACGACCTCGACATCGCCAGAACGGCGGTGGAGCGACGAAACGACGGTGAAGTCGGCAGCCTGGAGGATGCCGTCGAAGGCTTTGAAAAGAACCTGCTGGAACAGCTCTACAGCAGCTATCCCTCCAGCCGTTTACTCGCCGCCCGCCTGCAAACCTCGCACAGTGCAATCGCTATCCGCCTGCGTAAATACGGGATTCCCGCAAAGGTGTGATGCCAGCAACAACGCAAACTTGTAGCAGCTGCCGAAGGCTGCGTTCGGCTGCGAAGCAGTCGTAAAACCGGCTTACTCGATATTACTGACGCACCTCATTGCCTGATCTCACGACTGCTGCGCAGCCGAACGCAGCCTTCGGCAGCTGCTACGGATCGCGTTGCCCTTGACCCTGAGGACTGACTTGGACCTCAGACTGTCTACAAATCGATACGGCGTATCGAATTCAAGACAAAACCCTGCGGCTCGGCTGGCCCGCACTAAGTCCCCTCCTCCGTGGATATCTGTATTGATTTCAATACGGACGCAATCCGCTAATCATCCAGAAATCTCATCAACTTATTGATCTATAATGAATTAACTAGATTGGCACCGCCCTTGCTATCAACCCTCAAGCCACGCTCGTTGCCCAACACGAGCCTGCCAATCGCCATCCGCCACCAGCAGTGGATGAGTCTGAACAATGAGGAGTTGATATGAGCGAATTGCGTTTTACCGTCGATCACGAATGGCTGCGTCTTGAGAGCGATGGCCTGATCACCGTGGGTATCACCGCTTATGCCCAGCAAGCGCTGGGTGACGTGGTCTTCGTTCAGGTACCTGAACTGCGTACCTTCGGCGCTGGCGATGAGGTGGCGGTGCTGGAGTCGGTGAAAGCCGCCAGCAGCGTGTACATGCCGCTGGACGGCGAAGTGGTCGAGGTGAATTCGACGCTGGAAAGCTCCCCCGAATTGATCAACGAAGACGCGCTGGGGGAAGGCTGGTTCTTCCGCATGCGCCCCAGCGACACGCGTGCAATGGACGCCCTGCTCGACCAAGCCGCTTACGAGCGCCTGACCCACGACGCTTGAGGACTTCTGCATGACTAACTTCCTCGACACCCGCAACGAATTCATCGCCCGCCACATCGGCCCGCGTGCCGGCGACGAGCAAGCCATGCTCAACAGCCTCGGCTTCGACTCGCTGGAAGCCCTGAGCGCCAGCGTCATCCCCGACAGCATCAAGGGCACCAGCGTCCTCAGCCTCGAAGATGGCCTGAGCGAAGCCGATGCCCTGGCCTTGATCAAGTCCATCGCCGGCAACAACCAGCTGTTCAAGACCTACATCGGCCAGGGCTACTACGGCACGCACACGCCGTCGCCGATCCTGCGCAACCTGC
>NZ_FYDJ01000030.1 GCF_900187425.1 Pseudomonas sp. Irchel s3h14 | reverse complement strand
GCAGAACGACCCAGTCTTTGAAGTCGCTTTCGTATCGCTTGCCCATTTTGGACATTTGTTATTCACCTTCGCCCTCTTGAATGATTGAGTCAATCAACAAGGGCGACAGGTAGCCTGACACGGAGGGAAACGCCAAAAATAAGTAAGCAAAAAAAGGCTCGCCCCGAGCGTCCGGCCCCTCGCCTGGGCTCGGCGTTCCTTCGTTCCGGCATTCATCTGGGGGCATCGCCTCCGGTCGGCTTCGCTTCGACCTCCTCTCGATGTGTTCGACTGCGTCGAACGGCGCTGCGCGCCTACCCCCCAGATGAACGCCTCCACTCAGCCTCCCGATGGGGCGGGTGGATCAAGATCAAGGGCTGCAGGCGAGCTAACGCTCGGCCTGTTGAGTGGTGAGGAGCGAAAGGCGTACGCCGATCCATTGTGGGAGTGAGCTTGCTCCGGGCGGCGTTCCGACGATGGCGGAGTGTTATTCGCCATCAATGTTGAATGTTTAGTTCGCCACCCGAACCCCACCCATGCTCCCGCTCAATTCATACGCCACCAATTCCGCCTGATGCGCCGCCAAAATCTCGGGCAACGACCCGCGCAAATACTCGACCCACGTTTTAATCTTCGCATCCAGATACTGCCGCGACGGATAGATCGCATACAGATTCAATTCCTGCGAGCGGTAATTCGGCATCACCCGCACCAGCGTACCGTTGCGCAACCCTTCAATCGCTGCATACACCGGCAAAACCCCAACCCCCATGCCGCTGATGATCGCCGTCTTCATCGCATCAGCGGAGTTCACCAGAAACGGCGAGCTATTAATGGTCACCATTTCCTGGCCTTCCGGGCCGTCGAAGGTCCATTTCTCCAGCGGAATCACCGGGCTTACCAAACGCAAACACGCGTGGTTCAGCAAATCGCTGGGTTTCTGCGCGCAGCCGTTGGCTTTCACATAGGCGGGCGAGGCGCAAACGATGCTGTAGGTGATGCCCAAACGCTGGGAGACGAAGCCTGAGTCCGGCAGTTCGCTGGCGAGCACGATGGACACGTCGTAGCCCTCGTCGAGCAAGTCCGGCACGCGGTTGGCCATGGTCAGGTCGAAGGTGACGTCGGGGTGAGTCTTGCGGTAGCGGGCGATGGCGTCGATCACGAAGTGCTGACCGATGCCGGTCATGGTGTGCACCTTGAGCTGTCCGGCCGGGCGGGCGTGGGCGTCGCTGGCTTCGGCTTCGGCTTCTTCGACGTAGGCCAGGATCTGCTCGCAGCGCAATAGATAGCGCTTGCCGGCCTCGGTCAGGGCGATGCGTCGGGTGGTGCGGTTGAGCAGGCGGGTTTGCAGGTGGGCTTCCAGGTTGGAGACCGCGCGCGAAACGTTGGCCGTCGTGGTGTCGAGTTGCACGGCGGCGGCGGTGAAGCTGCCGGCCTCGGCCACGTAACTGAAGGCGCGCATGTTTTGCAAAGTGTCCATGGGGTGCTCTCGGAGGCGATGGCAAATTGTGACACGAAGTTACGGGGGCTGAGACCCCGACCAAGGGATTATCGCGTTAACGGTAACAAAGATTCACAGGATTCCCAGCTTATCGCCATCCAAACCCACCCCTAGAATTGCGCACCTCAGGAACAACTCCCCACCTCAGGAAATCGCAGCAGTGCCGCGTCGCATCAACAGAGCGCTTCAGACGCTCAGTGTTTTGGCTTTAACCCTGGCAATCAGCGGCTGCATCGGTACCGGAGGTATTGCCCCACAGGGCAAGGCACTCGAGGCCAATTCATTGGCCACCGACGAAGCCATTCAGAACGCTGCACAGGACGCTCACTGGCCCACCGCGCAATGGTGGCAGGCCTATGGCGACCCGCAACTGAACCGCTGGATCGACCTCGCCCTGCAAGGCAGCCCGACCATGGCCATGGCGACGGCGCGAGTGCGTCAGGCCAAATCCATGGCCGGGATCGCCGAGTCCGCCGAGTCTTTGCAGATCAATGGTGAATCCACTCTCAAACGCCACAACTGGCCCACCGATCAGTTCTACGGACCGGGCGAGTTGGCCAACAGGACGACGTGGGACAACAACGCGTCATTGGGCTTCAGCTACGCCCTCGACCTTTGGGGTCGCGAAAGCAACGCCACCGAGCGCGCCGTCGACATGGCGCACATGACTGCCGCGGAAGCACGTCTGGCCCAGCTCGAATTGCAGAACAACATCGTGCGCGCCTACATCGAACTGTCGTTGCATTACGCGCAACGGGACATCGTCGCCGCGACCTTGAAACAGCAGCAGCAAATTCTCGACCTTGCGCAGAAGCGCCTGAACGGTGGTATCGGCACCCATTTCGAAGTCAGTCAGGCTGAAACGCCGCTGCCGGAAACCCACCGCCAGATCGATGCGCTGGACGAAGAAATCGCCCTGAGCCGCAATCAACTCGCAGCCCTTGCGGGCAAAGGTCCGGGGGAGGGTGCGCAGTTGCAGCGGCCAACGATGTCGTTGGGCGCAGCACTGAAGTTGCCGTCGACCTTGCCCGCGCAACTGCTCGGCCAACGCCCGGACGTGGTTGCCAGTCGTTGGCAAGTGGCGGCCCAGGCGCGCGGTATTGATGTCGCTCACGCCGGTTTCTACCCCAACGTCGACCTGGTCGGCAGCCTCGGCTACATGGCCACTGGCGGCGGGGCGCTGGAGTTTTTGACCGGCAAGAAGCTCAACTACAGCGTCGGCCCGGCCATCTCGTTGCCTATCTTCGACGGCGGCCGTTTGCGTTCGGAGCTGGGCGAAGCCTCGGCCGGTTACGACATCGCCGTGGCCAAGTACAACCAGACGCTGGTCAACGCGCTCAAAAACATCTCCGACCAGTTGATCCGCCGCGAATCCATGGACAAGCAGCAAACCTTCGCCGCCGAGTCGGTGGCCACAGCCCAGAAGACTTATGACATCGCAATGATCGCCTACCAGCGCGGGCTCACCGACTACCTCAACGTGCTCAACGCCCAGACGCTGTTGTTCAAACAGCAACAAGTTCAGCAGCAGGTGCAGGCCGCACGCCTCAGTGCTCACGCTGAACTGGTAACCGCTTTGGGCGGTGGACTCGGTGCGGGCAACGACGTGCCGAAGGACAGCCAGACCGCTGTACCGAAAACCCCGGCCCTGCTTAAGAGCCTCTCAAATTGAACACAAAACCTGTGGGAGCGGGCTTGCTCGCGAAGGCGGTGTATCAGGCGACATTAATGTTGAATGCCAGTCCGCATTCGCGAGCAAGTCGGATCGCCGCACCGTCGCTCCCACAGGGACCGAGTTCACGCCGCACAACTTTCGACCAATGAGCAGGATTTCATGACTCCCTTGCCCGCACCTTTGCGCTGGCTGTATTCCCTTGAATGGCGCCGGGGTTTCTTCGACTGGGCGCGCAGCGATGGCGTGACCTGGGTCTACATTTTCAAGGTCTTGTTCGCGGCGTTTCTGACCCTGTGGCTGGCCATGCGCCTGGAGTTGCCGCAGCCGCGCACGGCGATGATCACCGTGTTCATCGTCATGCAACCGCAAAGCGGCCACGTGTTGGCCAAGAGTTTTTATCGCTTCCTTGGGACATTGGCCGGCTCGGCGGTGATGGTCGCGTTGATTGCCTTGTTTGCGCAGAACACCGAGCTGTTCCTCGGTTCGCTGGCGATCTGGGTGGGCATCTGTTCGGCGGGCGCGGCGCGCTATCGCAACTTCCGCGCTTATGGTTTCGTGCTCGCCGGTTACACCGCCGCGATGGTCGGTTTGCCCGCACTGGCGCACCCTGACGGCGCGTTTATGGCGGCGGTCTGGCGGGTGCTGGAAATCTCCCTGGGGATTATTTGCTCCACGCTGGTCAGCGCCGCGATCTTGCCGCAATCCGCCAGCGCCGCCATGCGCAACGCCTTGTATCAGCGCTTCGGCGTGTTCGCGCTATTCGTTACCGATGGCTTACGCGGTCGCAGTAAACGGGACGCTTTCGAGGCAAGCAACGTGCGCTTCATCGCCGAGGCTGTCGGATTGGAAGGGCTGCGCAGCGTCACGGTTTTCGAAGACCCGCACATGCGTCGACGCAACGGTCGGCTCAGTCGCTTGAACAGCGAATTCATGGGCATTACCACCCGTTTCAACGCCTTGCACCAGTTGCTTGAGCGCTTGCGCGGCAGCGGCACCGATCACGTGGTCGCGGCGATCAAACCGGGTTTGCAGGACCTCGCCGAACTGCTCGATGGCTTCAGCGGTCGAGCCCTGACCAACGCCGATGCGGGGCGTCTGGTCATCGCGCTGAGCGCCTATAAAGAAGGTCTGCCGGCGCGCGTTCGCAGCTTGCGGGCGGTTTTTCAGGAGAGCGACCCGAGCGATGCCGAGCAGCTGGATTTTCATACCGCGTACGAACTGCTCTATCGCTTCGTCGACGACCTGCACAGTTATGCACAGACCCACGCGTCGCTGGCCGATCACAGCCATGCGCGCGAGCAATGGGATGAGCCGTTCACCCCGCAAACCAACTGGATGGCGTCGGCCGCCTCGGGGATTCGCGCGGCGTTCATTCTGGTGGTTCTGGGCAGCTATTGGGTCGCCACCGCGTGGCCGAGCGGGGCGACGATGACCTTGATTGCCGCCGCGACCGTGGGCCTTTCTGCGGCGACACCGAATCCAAAACGCATGGCGTTTCAAATGGCTTGCGGGACGCTCCTCGGGGCGCTGATCGGCTTCGTCGAGATGTTTTTCATCTTCCCGTGGATCGACGGTTTTCCGTTGCTCTGCGTGATGCTCGCACCGGTGATCGTGCTCGGTTCGTTCCTCACTTCGCGGCCGCAATACGCCGGTGTCGGTCTCGGTTTGCTGATCTTTTTCAGCACCGGTTCGGTGCCGGACAACTTCACCGTTTACAACCCTTACGCCTTTATCAACGACTACATCGCCATGGTGCTCGGCATGCTGGTGTGCGCGGCGGCCGGGGCGATCATCCTGCCGCCCAACAGCCGCTGGTTGTGGCGTCGGCTGGAGCAGGATTTGCGCGGGCAAGTGGTGTACGCCATCAGCGGCAAACTGAGGGGTTTGGCGTCGAGTTTCGAAAGCAGTACGCGGGACCTGCTGCATCAGGCCTACGGTCTCGCGGCAGGGCAACCGCAGGTGCAACGGAACTTGCTGCGCTGGATGTTTGTGGTGCTGGAAGTCGGCCACGCGATCATTGAGTTGCGCAAGGAACAGGCGATCCTGCCGGTGCATCCGGCCTATGCCGAATCCCAGCCGTGGCGTCAGGCGATCCGGGTGATGGGGCGCTCGCTGGTGCGGCTGTTTCTGCAACCGAGCCAGAGCAATCTGGAGCGCGGCCTGATCGCTGTCGATCACGCGATCAGCCGCGTGCAAGCCACCGACGAACCTTTCGCGCCGCACTTCGACACCTCGGCCCTGCGTCGGGTGAAGAGCTATTTGCACTTCATCCGCACCTCGTTGCTGGACCCGCAATCACCGCTCGCGGCTTACGCCACCGCCAAGCCCCAAGGACTTGAACATGCCTCGTGAAATCGCTTTCCACGGCGTGTACATGCCGACCATGACCCTGATGTTTTTCATTGCGGCGGCGCTGGCCTGGGCACTTGATCGGTTCCTGTCCGGGTTCGATCTGTACCGTTTCTTCTGGCACCCGGCGCTGCTGCGCCTGAGTCTGTTTACCTGCCTGTTCGGCGCCCTGGCGCTGACCGTTTACCGTTGACTCTCTATCTCTGAAGAAGGCCCTGATGAAAAAGCTTTTCAGCCTGCTCGCCACCTTGCTGGTGTTGGCCCTTGCGATGTGGATCGGCCGGACCCTGTGGGTGCATTACATGGACACGCCGTGGACCCGCGACGGCCGGGTGCGCGCCGACATCATCAACGTCGCCGCCGACGTCACCGGGGAAGTGGTGGACGTGCCGGTGCGCGACAATCAACAGGTGAAGAAGGGCGATTTGCTGATGCGGATCGACCCTGAGCACTACCGCATCGCGGTCAAACAGGCACAGTCGCTGGTGGCCTCGCGCAAGTCGACGTGGGAGATGCGTAAGGTCAACGCCCACCGCCGCGCCGACATGGACAATCTGGTGATCTCCAGGGAAAACCGCGACGACGCCAGCAACATCGCCGACTCGGCGTTAGCCGATTACCAGCATGCTCAGGCGCAGCTCGAAGCCGCCGAACTGAACCTCAAACGCACCGAGGTCCGCGCAGCGGTGGACGGCTACGTGACCAACCTCAATGTGCATCGCGGCGATTACGCGCGCATCGGTGAGGCGAAAATGGCCGTGGTCGACATGAATTCGTTCTGGGTCTACGGCTTCTTTGAAGAAACCAAATTGCCCCATGTGCGGGTCGGCGATAAAGCCGACATGCAGCTGATGAGTGGGGAAGTGTTGAAGGGGCATGTGGAAAGCATTTCTCGCGGCATCTACGACCGTGATAACCCGGAGAGTCGTGAACTGATTGCCGATGTGAACCCGACCTTTAACTGGGTGCGCTTGGCGCAGCGAGTGCCGGTGCGGATACACATCGATGAAGTGCCGGAGGGGGTGCTGTTGGCGGCGGGGATTACTTGCACCGTTGTGGTGAACTAGCCATTGGACCGAGTCACGGCCTTCGCGAGCAAGCCCGCTCCCACATTGGCCCGAGTTCGAATGCAGATTTTGTGAACGACGCTAACCCCTGTGGGAGCGGGCTTGCTCGCGAATGAAGCGACTCGGTCTATCAGACATAAGGCAAAGGTTCATTCCTTGCAAAACGTCTCATGCAAATGACGCCAAACCACTTTGCCGTCCACCTGCCTCTCAAACACCACCGTCGACCGGCGATCAGAATGTAGGCCGGTCGCATCTGTCTGCTGCTCGCGATAACTCACCGTTGCACCACCGTCGTGCAGAGCGATGCCGCGCAACTCGCTGAGCTCAATTCTGAACCCGAGTTTCTTCCCGCCCGCCATCAAAAACAATTCGCTCAACGCGTCGAAGTCCAGCACCCGCCCCAATGGCGAGATCATGGAAAACTGCGGTGAAAAACGCGTCAGCAACTGTTCAAGCGCCGGCTCGTCCTGTTCCTCGGCCAACCACTGCTCAATGGCGACGTGGGCCTGGATCACTTCGTCAAAGTATTCGGTGTAGTCGGACATGCTTTTTTTCCTGAAGGGGCGTGAAAGGTTGGTGCCGCTGCCGTAAAGCACTGTTCAATAGATGGAGCGTTATTGTGCAACCCGAAAATGTTTGTTGCTACAACAATTGCATGGTTTTTAATGATTGAGGTCGATATTTTTAATAAGTTGTAATTGGGTGTTTGTTGTCGTCATTAGTTGTTTTTGGTGTGTTAGTGTTTTGTGTGTCATGTGCATGCATGAACTATTTTAGTTTGGGTTAATGTTTGGCGGGTATAAGGAGTCAGCTTGGCTGGCGTTAATATATTTTATCTTATGGAAGGTTCTTTTAAATGACAAAGCTGATTGATATTAGAATGGATAATTATATCAACCCTATAAAGAAGGGCGTTCCGGTGACGCTCGGTTTCACGCTTGAAACGGACGGTGCTCCGCCACCGGTGGGTTCGCGATTACAGTTCAGGGCTTATGGCGCAACCCTTCTACATGCTTCAATGCCGACAACGGGTGCGCGAATGATCCACTCCGAACACTCCGGCTTCAGCACCCTGGCGATTACTGATGATCAACGTCAGGGGTGGAATCCCACGCGCACGTTGACATTTAAAACTGAGCAAAATCTTGAACCTTCCAAAATTGCCGAATTGTTCGGGATTGTTTATTACCAGCCGAGCCATGAGGAAAATATGTATTGCTCGGTTCTCGTCAAGGGTAATGAAGAGCAGGCTATTTCCACGCGCCAGGTGTTTAAAACTAAATGGCAAGATCAAGCCACTCAAGGCTATATATACAGTTACGACGTTATTGTGAAATCCAACGGTCACTCGTTCGCCCGGTGGAAGTTTTCAAGTGCGGGATTACCCGTGGGCACGAAAATCTACGCTAACCCTTGGCTCGATGTTGCTCATGACGGTACAGAAGGGGTCATTGAGTTGGTTACACCACCGGGTGATCAATATTTACTGGAGCCGGGCAAAGAGCTGGCTGTTTCCATCCAACTGCTCTATCCGGCAGCGTCGGGTCAGTCTCCGGCGTTCGAATGCTTGCCCAACCTAATGGCCTTCCCGCGCTGATGGTGTCGGGTTGATCGCAATTCGACTGGGTTGTTTAAAGCCACTGCTCAGGCAGTGGCTTTGAAGCACTTATAGAGTCACGTGCAATCCGAACCGTTTCATCAACCCCGCCTCCAGCAGCCCTTTAGGCAGCAACCCCGCCAGTAACGGCAACGCCCGACTGCCATTGCCCAGACGAATCAGGCGCGGTGGTTTGCTCTGCTGCACGGCCTTGAGCAAACCGGCGGCAAATTCACTGGCCGGGGTCGGGTTGTCCTGGGAGGCCTTGGCCCGTGCGCGAATGCCTTCACGCAGTGGAAACCACGGCGATTGTTCGGTAATAAACTGCTCCGCCTCATGACCGGCATTCTTGGCAAAACTGGAAGCGATGGCGCCCGGCTGGACTTCCATGACCCGCACGCCAAACGGCGCCAGTTCCATGCGCAACGCATCGGTCAAGGCATGTACCGCCGCTTTCGAGGCGCAGTAGGCGCCAGCGAATGGCGTGACCAGAACCCCGGACACGCTGCCGATGTTCACCACCAGACCCTTGGCGCGACGCAGCACCGGGAACAGGGCGCGGGTGACGCCGACGATGGCAAACACGTTGGTTTCGAATTGCCGCTGCATGGCCGGCACACCGCCGTCGAGCAACGGCCCCATGGCGCCGTAACCGGCATTGTTGATCAGCACATCGAGGCCGCCATGTTGCTGGTTGATGCGCTCGCTCAAGTGTTCGAGTGCTGCACTGTCGTTGACGTCCAGTTGCACGGCAGTGAAACCGGCAGCGGCCAGGGCCACCACGTCTTCAGCCTTGCGGGCGCTGGCCCAGACTTCGTAACCAGCACTTTTGAACACCTCGGCGAGGGCGCGGCCTATGCCGCTGGAGCAACCGGTAATTAACGCAACGGGCATGGCGCGGTCCTTGTGCAAAAAGAGGAAGGGGATTAGTCGGAGAAACTACCCTGCAAACGCTCAGCGCGAAACTCCAGCGTTTGTGGGCGATAGCCAGGACGCAACGGCGGCAGGGGCAAACAGTCTTCCCAGTTCGCGCCGGCCTGCAGTTCGCCGGGGCCGCGATAGCGCGGTGCGGCGTATTGATTGTCGGCCAGGTTGACCGTATCGCCCGGCGCATACGCGGCGACTCGCCAGCGTAACTCGGTCAGCGGCACGTCGTTGCCGTTGTTCATTGTCAGATGCAACGGCCGGTCCACCGGGCAGTGTTCGGGCGCGTAGGTGATGCGCAACTCCAGGCGCGCCAGTTGCTTGACCTCGCGGTTGTCCATCCAGATCACCCACGTTGCGACCACACCCAATCCGATGGCGGCTGCCACAGAGACGGGCAATGCCTTGGTCGGGTAGCGCAGCAACAAAATCAGCCAGGTGATGACCAGCAGGACGCCGATGAACATGACGCAAACCTCGGGAGGGGAGAAGGTCATCCTACCTAAGCGTGGGTGCGGTTGGCGATGGGCTTGATTGTTGTTGGTGGAAGTGATGGCCTCATCGCGAGCAAGCTCGCTCCCACATTCGACGGAGTTGTCTTATGGGAATGCGATTAAATGTGGGAGCGAGCTTGCTCGCGATGAGGCCCGCGGAGGCAACAAAAACGCCAGACAAAAAAAGCCCCCACCCAACCCGCTGCGGATAGGGAAACGCAGCGGGTCGGACGGGGGCTTCTTGTGTTACAGATCAATCACTGCGCGATGGTTTTCACCGACACGCCGCGTTCGATCGGGTTGGAGCGACCGTAGATATCTTCAAACCGCTCGATATCGTCTTCGCCCAGGTAGCTGCCCGATTGCACTTCGATGATTTCCAGCGAGATCTTGCCCGGATTGCGCAAGCGGTGGACCGAGGCGATAGGGATGTAGGTCGACTGGTTTTCAGTGAGCAGGAACACGTTTTCGTCGCAGGTCACTTCAGCGGTGCCGCTGACCACGATCCAGTGTTCGGCGCGGTGGTGGTGCATCTGCAGCGACAGGCACGCGCCCGGTTTGACCGAGATGCGCTTGACCTGGAAGCGGCCACCCATGTCCACCGAGTCGTAGGAGCCCCACGGACGATAGACTTCGCAGTGGGTCTGGGTTTCGCTGCGGCCCTGCTCGTTGAGGGTGTTGACCATCTGTTTCACGCCCTGGACCGAGTCCTTGTGGGCGATCATCATGGCGTCCTTGGTTTCGACGACCACGATGTTTTCCAGGCCGATCACCGACACCAGTTTGCCGTTGCCGTGGATCATGCAGTTTTTGCTGTCCTGAATGACCACGTCGCCTTTGGTGACGTTGCCGTTGGCGTCTTTTTCATTCACTTCCCACAACGACGACCAGCAGCCGACATCGCTCCAGCCCGCGGTCAGCGGTACAACGCAGGCGCGCTGGGTTTTTTCCATCACCGAGTAGTCGATGGAATTGTCCGGGCAGCAAGCGAAGGTGGCGGAGTCGATGTCGACCGTGTCGGCATCCTGCTCGCTGCGTTCCAGGGTCAGCACGCAGGTGTCGTAGATGTCCGGATCGTGTTTTTTCAGCTCTTCGAGGAAACGGCTGGCACGGAACAGGAACATGCCGCTGTTCCAGAAGTAACCGCCGGACTCGACGAACTCGGTGGCGCGTTTCACGTCCGGTTTTTCGACGAAGTGCGAAACGCGGCTGACACCTTCGGGCAGCAGCGAATCATTGGCCGACTTGATGTAGCCGTAGCCGGTTTCCGGTTTGGTGGCCGGTACACCGAACAGCACCATTTCGCCGTTTTCTGCAGCGACCGTGGCCAGGGCCAGTGCACGTTGCAGGGCTTTCTGATCTTCCAGCACGTGGTCGGCAGGCAGCACCAACATCAATTCGTCGCGACCTTCGTTGACCAGCATCAGTGCGGTCAAGGCCACGGCCGGCGCGGTGTTGCGGCCGAACGGTTCCATCAGGATGCGCTGCACGTCCAGTTTACGGGCGCCCAGCTGCTCGTTGACGATGAAACGGTGTTCCTTGTTGCAGACCACGATGGGGGTGTCCATGCCTTCGAACACCAGGCGTTCCAGAGTTTGCTGGAACAATGTTTGTTCGCCGGTCAGGGCGAGAAATTGCTTAGGGAATTGCTTGCGCGAAAGCGGCCAAAGACGTGAGCCACTACCACCTGACAAGATCACCGGAATCATGTTGTTACTCCTTGAAAATCGTATGGGTCAGAGCTACTGCGTTCTGTCGTTTCACTCTTGTTCTTATTCCGTGTCCGGGTAGCCCGTGGGCTACCCGACAAAATGATTAGCGCGTCGAAACCGGGCGTTTCACCCAGACTGGCGACAGGCTGCTGCCGCTGCCGGTGACGTACAGCACCGCGGCTTCGCCTCGTTCCAGGGCAACCGGCTTCACGTCGCCGACCTTGGTGGCGCCGTCGTACAGTGCCAGGCTGACTTTCACCGGGTTGATTTCACGCTCGCCACGGCCTTTGGCCGCCACGGTCGGAACCACTTCGGTCTTGCCGTCAGCGGTTTTCAGGGTCAGGGCCTTGTCGCTGAGGTTCTGCACGCGAACCAGGGATTTCTGCTTGTTCTTGAACGGCGGCTCTTCGATCAGTTGCGGTGCGCCGCTGGCGTTGTTGACCAGGGTGTAATAGTGGTCACCGGCCAGTTTCACCGGCAGGGTCTGGCTGCCGACTTTGGCGCTGTAATCGCCGCCCGGCATGAAGCTGAAGTCACTGCTGGACAGCGGCGCGACTTCGCTCAGGTTGGTGGTGCCGACGGTGGCGCTGACCTCAGCGTTACCGGCGTTGTAGACACGTACGAAGCTCGAACCTTTCGGTGCAGTCGGGCCGTAGAGTGCGGCGTCGCCAGCGAAGGCGGACATCGACAACACGCTCATGCCAGCAACGAGAGCGAAGGTCTTGGCGAGACGGCGAGGAGTAGTAGTGAAAGTCATGGTGTACCTCTCTTTCAGTTTTGCGCCCGGTCGGGCGTCTCGGATTTAGTGTTTGCGGCTACGTTTTGTTGGCGAACGCCGGCTTCTTTGAGCTCTGCGACCCACTGCGGGTCGGCGTCACCGATTTCGTTATTCACAGGCAGATAACGTTCAGGAAACTCCCAGATCAGCACCTGTGGCGGGCTGTTCTTGAAAGCGTCACTTTTCAGATAAGTGAGCATCGGCAGAATCGGGCCGTGGCCGTCTTCGGCGTAATTGACCACGTCGCTGTTCAGCGCTTGTTTCAGCGCACCGACGAAGTTCCAGTTGGGGTTGGCGCTGTAGCTGGTGCCGATCAGGGCCACCGGCACTTCAGTGTTGGCGAACAGGGCGTCATCAGCGGCCGGCTGGTCCTGCGCCGCAACGGTGTTGCGTTTCTGCAACGGCTCAGTCTTGGGCATCAGGTTTTCGAACAGCGGGTCCAGCGGCAGGAACAACCGCAGGTCGCCCTTGTGAGTCACCTTCTCCGCAGGCTCAGTGACGAAATGCTGCGGCTCGCCGCTCAGCGGCGCTTTTTCGGCGATGGTTTTGGCCAGGGCCTCGGCAGCGATTTGCGCGCCTTCCGGGGTCCAGTGAGTGTCGGTTCGCAGGAACACTTGCTGACCGTCCAGCTTGGCTTTCAGCATCGGGCCGAAGAGGTCGGGAGCGAGGATCTTGTTGGCCGCCACACGAGTGTGGAAGTCCTCATAGAGGTTGGCGTGGATGCTCGAAGGCTTCACTTCACCCAGGTGTTCGGGGTACAGGCGAGTCTTGGCCGGCACGATTGCCATGACCAGTTTCACGCCTTTGGCTTTCAGTTCCTGGCGCACGCCTTCAACCAGCGCGTAGTTGCCTTGCAGGTTCAGCTCTTCGTTGACGATCGGGTTGAATTCCTCATCGCTGTACAACCACTGATCGCGGCCGAGCACGACGCCCGGACGACCTTCGTTGAACAGTTTGAAGTCCAGCGCAGCCCAAAGGTTGGTGCCCAGGCGCTTGATCGGAAACTCTTCGTCGTAATGCGTTTCCACGGCTTTGGTCCAGCGGCCGTTGAGCACCGTCGTTTCGGCAGAGGTACTGAAGCCGAGGAAACTGCGCGTGGACCACACGCCAAGGACCAACAGCGTCACCATGAACAGGGTGATGTAGAGGATGCGTAATGAGCGGGTCATAGTCAGATCCCTCAGAACTGGAAGTAAAGGAACGGCGAGAAGCTTTGCGCCGAGAGTTTGAAAATCGAGGCGATGAACAGCACCAGTACCAGCGTGCGCATCACGTAACGAGACCAGTCCGCAGTCCAGTAGGCCGGTTGCACAGTCGCTTCAACGCCGACGGTGTAGCCAGGCTGGTGGATGCTGCCCGGGTTGTCACCCGGTACGGCTTTGATCATTCCAGGCGTAGCGGCAGCCGGGCCATCGGCCTCGACGTTCACAACAGGCTTGGTCTTCTCAGGCGGCAGGTTGCTGTAGAAGTCACGAATGCCGAAGAACGCCAGGGTCATGTAAGCCACCACGAGGGTCGCCACTTGCAGGCCGGTGAGGCTGGCCGCGTTGAGTTCCGACAGTGACCATTCGCCGAAGCTGAACATCGCACCGTACATACGACCGGCGACGTGCAGGTTTTCCGAGCGGAAGATCACCCAGCCCATGACCACGAGCAGGAAGGTCAGCGCCCAGCGGATCGGGTTGATGCTGCGCGGCGAGGTATTCAGGCCGAGGGCTTTTTCGATCGCCAGCCACATGCCGTGCCAGGCGCCCCAGATGATGTACGTGATGTTCGCGCCGTGCCACAGACCACCGAGCAGCATGGTCAGGAACAGGTTGCGATAGGTCATCAGCGTGCCTTTACGGTTACCGCCCAGCGTGATGTACAGGTAGTCACGCAACCAGGTGGACAGGCTGATGTGCCAGCGACGCCAGAACTCGGTGATCGACTGGCTGATGTACGGCTGTTTGAAGTTTTCCATGAAGCGGAAACCCATCATCAAGCCCAGACCGATCGCCATGTCGCTGTAACCGGAGAAGTCGAAATACAGCTGCGCGGTGTAGGCCAGCGCGCCGAGCCAGGCATCGCCCGTGGTCGGGTTCTGCAAGGCGAAGCAATGGTCGGCCACGACCGCCAGGGTGTCGGCGATGAAGACCTTCTTGATGAAGCCCTGCATGAATCGCGTCGCACCTTCGGAGAACTTGTCGAGGGTGTGGGTGCGGTTGTTGAACTGGTCGGCGAGATCGCGGAAGCGCAACACCGGACCGGCGATCAAGTGCGGGAAGATCGCCACGAAAGCGGCAAAGTCGATCAGGTTGCGCGTCGCTGGCGTGTCACCACGGTAGACGTCGATGATGTAGCTGATGGACTCGAAGATGTAGAACGAGATCCCGATCGGCAACAGCACGTGGGTCAGGATGAACGGCGACAGACCGACGGAGGTCATCATCGCGTTGATGCTGTCGACGCCGAAGTTGGCGTACTTGAAGTAGCCGAGAATGCACAGGTCGACGGCCACGCCCAGGAGCAACCAGCGTTGTGCCGGTTTGGTCCGAACGCCTGCGGCACCGACTTTGAGGCCGATCCAGTAGTTCCACAGGGTGACGGCTGCGAACAGCGCAAGGAAGTCCACACGCCACCAGGCGTAGAACACGTAACTGGCAATCAGCAGCAGCAGGTTGCGATAGCGTATTCCGCTTAAGTAGTACATGCCGAGAAAGATCGGCAGGAACAAAAACAGGAACACGTTGGATGAAAATACCATCCCGGTCTCTCCATGTTTAACCAACAGTCAAGGGCCGCAGCCCCCCCAAACCCCCCACCGAAAACCTGGGGGACACATCACTCAAAAACACATGCCTTGCACTTACCCTGTAGGAGCCGAGCTTGCTCGCGATTGCGGTCTGACATTCAACATCGATGTCGACTGACACTCAGTCATCGCGAGCAAGCTCGGCTCCTACAGGTTATTTGCGTTGGTCCTAAGACCCTTTGCCTTTTGCATTCGCCGGGTCGTAGACCTTGGTCAGGTCACCCCCGAGGCGAAAAGTCTTGAACGGCTGCATCTCGTGCTTTTTCTCAAGCACATCCGGCGAGCAGGTGTAGAGCGAGCAGAACGGTTCGAGCCAGGCGAATTTCGAGTCGTCTTTCAGATCGGTCATGTCCTGTTCCTTACCGTTCTTGTTCTCGAATTCTTCCGGGTCTTCGACACCCGCGAGCACTCGATCACCCAGGCGTTTCAAAGCGCCGTTGTTTTCCTGACGCAAGTCCACACCGTTGACCTGAGCGAAACTGGCGATCATCGCCAGCGGCGGCAGGGCGTAGTTGTGGTAGGCGAGGGCGCGTTGCTCGCGCTTGAGTTCGTTGGGCAGGAAACCCTGGGCATCAATTTGATTGGCGCCGACCTTGAATTCCTTCACCGACCAGTCGAACAGGTCGCGGCGGTTGGTGGCGATGGACGTTGCCATCACCGACCAGGCGGACCAGTACGAGTGGTTGTTGGTTTTATCCAGCGGCAGGTTGTCCCAATCGCTGACCACCTGATCAGCCATTTTGCTGAACCAGGCTTCAATCAACTGCGACTCTTGCTGATGGTTCGCCAACGGATTCGACTCGGAGAACTTCAGGCGAATGTAGGACGACGCCATGCTGCCCAGCGCCCATTTGCGCATGGACTTGCCGGTGTGGTTGAAGTCCTTGGACATCAACGCATCGGCCTTGGCCCAGGCGGTCAACCAATTCAGGGTGCATTCCAGCTGTTCCGGACGACCGTCACGCATGTACTGCATTACGCGCTTGCTGGTGCCGCGCTCAATCTTAGTGATGTCGGCCGTGGTGTCGCGGAAGGCTTTTTCCGATGCCTCGTTCAGGGTCGAACGGGCCTTGTCGGAACCTTCGTATTTGCTGCGAAATTGCAGCGAGCCGGTGTACGGCGTCGGCATCGCATCACAACCTTCACTCTTGCCGCCGGTTTTGACTTTTTCAATCGGCGCGAAGTACCCCTGTGGCGGGCGCAGTGGCGCGGCGGCCTGTGTCGCACCGGCAAACATGGCCAGGCTCAACAGGGACGGTGCGATCAATCTTTTCAAAGTTCGGGTTTGCATAGTTGCCTCATTGCCCGGTCTGAGCGGTACGCTGCCCAGCGCCAGGGAACACGTTGCGTTTGCAGATTTTCGCTTCGACTTTCTGAGGCGCGGTACCTGCTTTTTCAGGTCCCTGGACTTCGACGGCCAGCAGATTCTGCGAGGCCCAGTCTTCGTCCGTGCGCAACTCGAAGGCGAAACGCCCGTCGGTGTCGGAGGTTTCCGGTTTTTCGATCTTGATGTCCTCGTGGCGACCGTTCATGTACCAGAGGGTGGCTTGCAGAGTTTTCACCGACGGATCGGCGAAGCGGATATCAACCTGGTGACTGCTGTTTTGCAGGTTCAGGTTCTTGCTGTTGACCATCAATTCGTTTTTGCCCGGTTTCAGCGTGGCGCTGGCGCTCATCTGTGCATCCTTTCCTTCGCAACCGTTGTCCAGCAGCGCCATCATCTGGCGGTAGATGGTTTCCTGGTCGAGGCGATAGAGCGGCGAGAATTCCCAGATCAGAATCTTCGGCGGCTTGGTCTGGAACTCTTCGCTGCCCAGGTACTGCAGCATCGAACCTTCCAGGCCACCGCCGGGGAACGCCACGTTGAGGATGTCGGCGCCGATGGCCTCTTCGAGGAAACCGGCGAAGTTGTAGTTCTTGCCGCTGTGGCTGGTGCCGACCAGGGTGATCTCCGGATTTCCGGAATCACTGAACAGATCGCCATCAGCTGCTTCGCCTTTCGGCTCGGTGGTGAACTGATCCATGTACTGGATCGCGTAGCTGGTGCCACAGAGTTGACCAGCCATGTTGTGTAACGTTCCGGTCTTGCCCATGCGACCCGACTTATGGCTCTCGAATTCGCGCTTCGGAATGTCAGCGAACTCAGGCAATTGCTTGATTTTCTCGCCAACGATTTTCGCCGTGCGTTGGGCGCCATACGGCGTCCAGTGTTGGTCGCCCTGGAAGTAGAAGTCGTGGGCCGGCAGGGTTTCTGGCAGTGATTCGTTGGTCAGTGGCGACAGGTCAGGCACCACGTAACCCATCTGCTCGAAACGCCCGAGCATGGTCTTGTAGTTCCTCAAGGCCTTGTCGAAATCGAACTTGGCCTTGTCTTCCGGGTTGAGCTTGTTGCGGTTCACCAGACCACGGGTCGGCTGGTAAACGATGACCAGTTCAATGCCTTTGCTCTTGAACGCATCGTGCAGTTCTTTCATGCGTTTGTAGCCAGCGGGGGTGGTGTTGAACTCGGTGCGCAAGTCTTCTTGCGTACGGAACAACCAATCGCCCTGGGCTTGCACCAGCGTGGTGAAGTTCTGCTGGTAACGCGTGGTGTAGTTCTTCGCGTCGTGGGCTGCCGGGCACAGGCTGCAGCACGGTTCGGCGCTGAAGGCAGGTGCCTTGGCTTCATCGGCACGAGCGCCGGCGCTGGCCGCGAGAATGCCGGCGGTCAGGGCCGACAGGCTGAGTAATTTGATCAAGTGTGGGTGCATAAAATTATCCTCAGTCCCGCATTTCGGTCTGGCGTTCGACAGGGTCGATCAGCACGGCTTTCTGCTGGCGCACCAGCAGGTCGAGAATTTCATCCTGGCGCTCGCCGAGAATCCCCGAGAAGCTGATGCCGCTGGATTTGGTCGGCGCGAGCATGGACACGCGATACAACTCGACGCTCAGCGGCGAGTCGATGGACAGCGGGCCGCTGCCGTTGCCGGCCAGTTCGCCGCCGACCACGATCAGGGACACCTGGGCATCGAACGGATCGAGCTTGATGTCACGGTCGGTGTCGGTCAGGTCCTTGATGTGTCCGTAGACACCGGTCAGGCCGTTGGCCATGGACAGGTTTTCGTAGAGGCGGATGTTCACGCTGTTACGAATCCGGATGCCGTGGCGTTTGTTGCTGATCACCTTGTTGCCCCACAGCAGGTTGTCGCCACTCTCGTAGAGGGTGATGCCGTCGGTGTGGTTCTTGTAGATCTCGTTGTAGGCGATCAGGTTGTTGACGCTGTTACGGTCGATCACCAGGCCCGACAACTTGTTGTCGTAGCTGCGGTTGTTGAAGATGAAGCTGTCGTTGACCTCACGGGAAATAATGATCCCGTGCTTCTTCTTGGTCCCAAACACCGTGTTGTCGGCAATGATCAGACCGTGGGAACGGTCATGCGGGTCAATGCCGTAGACGATGTTGTCTTTGTAGGTGTTGCCCTTGACCACAAAGTCGCGGGTTTCGTAGCAGTAGAAGCCGTACCACATGTCCGAGAACTCGGAGCCGACGATCCAGCCGCTCGGGTCAGGGCGCTTGAGCACCTTGGCCATGTTCGGCGTGTACTGGGAAATACTCACGCCGTAGGACTTACTGTTGGCGTAGCCGAAACTGGCGATCTTGCTGTTGGCGATGTAGGTCTGGGTGCCGCCCCAGGACAGCATGAACGGACGGAATTCCTTCGGCGACTTGAAGACCGCCGGGCCGTTTGCCTTCTCGCTCCAGCCAGTGATTTTGGTATCACGCACAAACAACTGGCCGTCGTTGACCAGGAACGAACCGGCCTCTTGGGACAGGCGCAGTTCCTGGGTCTGCTTGTCGATTTCCAGGATGCCTTTCTCGCCCACCACGATCGGCAGCTTCGCCAGGAATACACCTGGCGAGGTTTCGCTGAAGTACTGCTTGGGTACTTTCTGGGCCAGATCCTTGAGGTTCATGTAGCCGTCGTCGATGAAAATCGCTTGAGGGATACCGTGCTGACGCACGACCCATTCGGCCATCTTGTTATCGCCGCCGATGAAGTCCTTCAGGGCGTTTTCCTGCATCATCCGGCGCACACTGATCTTGCCGGGCTTGGTGCGCACGATTTTCGCGGCGATGGCTTCGGCGGTGTAGCCGGAGGTGTCCGGCAGTTTCGGCTTGGCCAGCTCCAGCGGCGCGGTCGGGGCGCTGCTGACGGTGTAGGTCTTGGCCTGCTGCAACCCTTTTGCAATGGTCGCCGGTTGCCCTTTTTGAACGGGCGAGGCCGGCTCCACTGTGGCGAAGGCTGCCGTGCTGGCCAGCAACATCGCGCCGGCCAGCAAGGTTATCGAGCCTCTCTTCGGACTGTTCATGTCAGGAACTCCCTTAGCGGTTCGCATCAGAAGCGCCAGATCACGTCGACAAACGCGCGGTGCATGTACGAGTCGACGCCTTTGCCATACGCATCGCCGGGCTTGAACACACCGCCACGCAACCGCACCAGGGCCGAAGGCTCATCGATCGACTGGCTCAAGGAGGCGGGCAGCAGGCCTTGCTTGAAGTACTTGGTGACGACCACGTCCATTTCCTGGCCGAGGTCTTTGTTGCCATCTTCCAGCGGCAGGGACGTGCTCGAGAGCACGGCGCCGGTCACGTCGTCGGTGTCGTTCTGGACGGCGTTGATGCCGTTGCTGCCGACCGGCTTGTTGCCGTCGACGCGCCAGAATTTGTGGTAGATCACACTGGCGTCGTATTCGTCGTTGAGCATCCACGAACCGAACAAGGTAGCGCTCTGCATGTTGTTCATTTCGCCACGGAAGGCCTCGCCGAAACGGTGAACCCGCGAGCGAGTACCGGTGTAGTTCGAGCGGTTGCTTTGCAGGCCGTTCTGTTCGTAATCGGCGCTGGCACGGGCATAGGCTGCACCGACTTGCCATTGCGGATCGAGGCGCAGACGCACGCCCAGGTCAGTGGCCCAGCCATCAACATCGCCACTGGTTTTGGCTTGTGCCGGTGCGGTGCCCTCGGCGGTCAGCGGGTTGACCGTGTCGCGGTCGCCACTCATGCCGGTGACGCTGCCCCAGTAATTGACGGTGTTGGTGTTGCGCCAGTTGTAGGCATCGCTGTCGGCGGTGAGGCCGATCCAGCTGATGTCGCCGTTCTCTTTCTTGTCCAGAGAATCGGCGGCAACGCCCGGAGTCGGGTAATCGAGCTTGCCGTCATCGTGGGTGTGATGACCACGAATGCCGACCCAGTTGCCCGGGTTCCACTGGTACGCCGCATCGGCGTAAGCGTGCAGGCGATCCTTATCCTTGGGCGCGAGTTCTGTGAGGTCGGTGCGGTACTCGCTGAAGCGCTCGGCAACACCGGCGTTGGCGCGCAGCAGGGTGGTGTCGAAGGTCCAGTTCAGGGCTTCGATGTTGGTGTCGCGCCATTGGCCATCGTCATTGCGCAGACGCTGGCGACCGAGCTTGAGAATCTCGCCGGGGTAGGGCGTAAGGCCGCTGTAGCCGACCCAGAACTCGCGCATCGCCAGGTAGTTCTTCTTGCTCTTGCGATCACCGTTGTCGGTGGTCTGGGTGCCGTCGCTGTCGGACTGTTGCAGGGTGTCCGTCTCGATGATGTCGGTGGACGTCACGGCCTGACCCATGGCGTAGCCGCTCCACGCGCCGCTCTCGCCGTAGATCCATGGACGCAGGTCGAGGCCGACGCCGTTGACGTCGCCGCCGCTCTGCGTACCCAGGTCGGTGTCGTCTTCGGACTGGGCGGTGACTTTCACGTCAAGGCCGTAGTTTTTGCTTTCAGTCAGGGCCGCCAGGGTCGGGCACGACCACAGCAGGGCGAATGACAGGCCAATACCGGCCTTAACGAATGGATTCAACTTCATAGGGATTCCTCGCCGTCTTCTTCTTCCAGGGCATGCAGTTCCAGCGTGTTCTGACTCAAGGCACCACGAACGGCCTGTTCTTGTTTCAACAGGCGTTGGGCCTCGGCGAGCTGGGCAGGCGGCAGTTGGGCTTCGAGTGTTTGCGCAAGCTCGGTGGCTTGCGGGGTGTTCTGGGCCTTGGCCAATTGGCTGAAGACATAAGCGTTAAGTGGGTCGGGCCGGGTGCCCTTGCCTTGGGAGAACAGTTGGGCAATGGCGAAGTCGGCGCTGTTCTGGCCGTTACGCGCAGCCTTGAGCAGGTGGTCCAGCGCTTTTTGCGAATAGACCTTGCCCAGGTAACCGCGACGGTAGATCTGACCGAGGTAGTAATCGGCGGCCACTTCTCTGTCGACGGCTTTCTTGAAATGTTCTTCGGCGACCTTCGCGTCGGCCGGGACCATTTTGCCTTCGTAGTAGAGCTTGCCCAGCAACAGTTCGGCGCGCGGCTGGTCGGCAGCGCGGCCGTTGTCCAGGTACTTCATCATCGTGTCGACGTCACCCAGTTCCGGGAAGTCGTAGAGCAGTTGCGCCAGGCTGACCCAGGAAGCGGGGTAGCCGGGTGCGATGCCTTCGAGCAGCGACTGAGCGGTTTTCTCATCGGTCGTGCCCAGGGATGCATCGCCCAGTACGCGAGCCACGCTGTCCACCCGCTGGGCGGAAACCGCGCCGCGAGCCTGAGCGGCTTGCATTTGCTTGATCAGCTCGGCCTGTTTCTCTGGCTGGGCTTTTTTCTGATAGACCGTGGCCAGTTCGACGTAGCAGATGTCGGTGGTGTTCAACGCGGCTTTGCAGATCGTTTCCACTTCGTCCAGATGCTGGTCGTAAGTGCCCTGGGTGCGATAGAGCAGCACTTGGGCCAGGCCCGCTTCCGGCTTGCCTTCGGCGCGCCATTGGCTGATCTGCTGTTGCGCGTTGACGTTCGGGAAACTGTGCGGGTATTGCAAGTACAACATCGCCAGCGGGATCAGGGTGTTGCCTTCGCCTGCGGCAGTGGCTTTCTTCAACAGGCCTTCGGCTTCGTGCTGTTCGGCTTCGGTAGAGCCGGGTTTGGCCACCAGCAGACGACCCAGGCGAGCCTGAGCTCGCGGCGAGACGCTGGCCGCAGCGCGATAAGTCGCCTCGGCTTTCTTGATCTGCGCCGGGTCACGGCTGTCGACCTGGATATCGGCGAGGCCAACCTGTGCTTCGCTGTAGCCCAGGTCTGCCAATTGCTGGTAATTCTGCGCCGCCAGCGTGGTATCACCGCGCTTGAGGGCTTCGTTGGCCAGACGCTGGTCGGGCAGGCCGGCGCATCCGGCCAGGGCAATTGCCATGGCCAGAGTCAGCGGGACTGGCAGGATTCTGAGTGGGCTAGTCACGGGCATGTCCTCTTGTTTTTAACGACCGGCGGCCATGGCTTTGTCGATCAGCCAGTTCAGGTTCGGACCACGGGTGGCGTTGACTTCAACCGGGCGACCGGCGAATTTGCTGTCCAGCGGCTCGTCAGGTTTGATCTGCACGCGGATGTCGGACGACAGGTCGGCGCTTTTCAGGCTGGTGCTGCTGATGATCGTGCCGGAGCGGGTTTTATCTTCGCCGGCGATCTGGAAGCTGACCGAGCTGCCTGGCAGCACGTCGCCGAACTGGCGATAGGAGAAGCGCGCTTCAATGTTGGCTTCGCTGTTACGCGGCACCAGTTGGAAGATCACGTCGCCCTTGTTGGCGTACTGACCGTCGGCGACCATTTGCTGCGCTACGGTGCAATCGCACGGCGACGTCAGGGTGCCGGTCATTTGCTTGCCGAACAGTTCTTCAACCTTGGCCGGTTGTAATTGATTGTCGTCAAGATGGCCCTTGAGCACATCGAGCATGCTGGTGCTGAAGGTTGCCAGCGGCGCGCCTTTGGCGGCAACGCCGTCGGCCTTGATCAGGCTCTGCACCGTGCCGTCGCGCGGCATGGTGATGCTCATGCCCGCCACGCTGACCAGACCGGCCTGGGCGTGGCTGACGAAGTACATGCCGTACACCGACTTGAAGATGAAGCCGAATGCCGTCAGGCCGACGAGGAAAATCGCGAGACTGAAGGTCACTGCACGCAGGCGACCGAACGGGGTCATGCCGTGGCCGCCATCCTTGTTCTTGCGCGCCTTGGTGAAGTTGTCGCGTTGCAGGGTGGCCAACACTTCACCCATGGTGACGATGTCGCCGGCCAGGTGCGAAGTGATCAGGTGGCGCAGGGTGGAAATGTCCTGAGATTCGAGGTTCTGGAACTGGCAACCGGTACGACCGGTTTCGCGGTCGTGGGAACGCACCAGTAACTCGACGTCCATGGCCAGGCCGAGGTTATCGATGACGAACTGCAGGCGAGCCTTGTACACGTCGCCGACTTTCAGCGGCAGCTGACCGGCGTTGAAAGCCAGGCCGCCAGCGGAGAGGTCGATGACCCGAGCTTCTACCGGCGTCCGGTCAGGACCGTAGAAACGCAGCTTGGCCGGGATTTTTACCCGGGCGTGCTGGCGCTGGGCTTCTGATTCATGCACTACGTTGGCGTTGACGGCGGTATTCATATGGACGATTTCCTAGTTAATTCAGGCGAGTTCGGTCAGACCATCATCAGCAGCACAGCAACAAAAATGCTGCCGGCGGAGAAGGTCATGGTCCGAGACGACCAAGTGTTGAACCAACCTTGAAAGCTGGCGAGATCACGGGTCAGGGAAGTGGGCTGGCGACTCCAGGACTGTCGGTCGAGGCGGAAGAACACGTAGATCTTCACCAGCGCGCCGACGATCTGGTTGTAATAGAGAATCGCCGGGTAGGCCGGGCCGATCGTGTGACCGGACAAAGACAGCAGCACGGTCAGGATCAGGCGGGTAATGCCGATCCACAGCAGGTAAACCAGGATGAACGCGGCGCCGTATTTGAAGGTGGCGATGAGCGCGACGGTCAGGCCAAGCAGCGACGTCCACATCGACACACGCTGGTCGAACAGCACCACCGAAGTGAACAGGCCGAGACGTTTCATCCCCAGGCCCAAGGCGCGGGAGTTCTGCCGCAGGTTGTTGCCGTACCAGCGGAACATCAATTTGCGACTGGCCTTGATGAAGCTTTTTTCCGGTGGGTGTTCCACGGTGTGAATGGCGGCGTCCGGCACATAAAACGTGTCGTAGCCCAGGCGCATCAAGCTGAACCAGCTCGACTTGTCATCACCGGTGAGGAACTTGAAGCGACCCAGGCGCCAGTGTTGCAGCGAGTCGCTTTCCACGTCGGCGATGAAGTCCGGGTTGGTCACCACGGTGGCGCGGAATACCGACATCCGCCCGGTCATGGTCAGCACGCGCTTGGACAGGGCCATCGAGCACATGTTGATGTGGCGCTGGGCGAAGCGCAGTTTGTGCCACTCGCTCATGATGTAGCCGCCGCGCACTTCGCAGAACTCGTTGGTGGTCAGGCCGCCGACATTGCCGAACAGCTGGAACCACGGCACGGTCTTGAGCACGACGCCTTCGGCGAGCACGGTGTCGCCATCGATCACTGCAACCACTGCGCGGTCGTCCGGCAGGTGGCGGGAGATGGCGCGGAAACCGTAGGCCAGGCCATCGCGCTTGCCGGTGCCGGGAATGCGCACGAAGTCGAGCTTGACGCGAGCCGGTGGATTCATTTTGGCCCAAAGGCTTTTCACCAGCTTCTCATCGGACATTTCCACGATGGAGCAGACCATGGTGGTCGGCAGTCCGCAGTCGATCGCTTCGCGAATCACCGAGGCGTAGACCTGGGCGGTGGTCAGCGCGTCGATACGAAAACTGGTGACCATCAGAAATACATGGGACGGGTCTGCCGCTTTACCCAGCTTGCGCACTTTGCGCCGCAGGTGCGGGTAGACCACGTACAGAAACAGCATGCCGCGCAGAAAGTGCGTAGCACCCATCGAGTAGCGCCAGATACCGACGATACCGATCAGGAAGATGAAGTCCTTCGACTCGGAGTCGAACGTGGACGCAGGCAACGCCATGGCGATGCCCATCAAAATACTTAAGTAAAACAGCCAACCGGCGACCTGAAGTAGGCCGTGCTTTAGCCTGTGCATAATCTGCATCCGTCTCTATCTCGGGCGAGCCTGTGGGGTGGCCCGATGGGGTTAAGGCAGGCTTACGAAAACTGGCGACATCCGTTCCGGATGACGCCAGAAATCCTGTAGGAGCTGGCGAAGCCTGCGATCTCTTGATCTTTCGCTTGAAACTCAAGTGGACCTGGAAAGATCGCAGCCTCGTTTCACTCGACAGCTCCTACGACCGCATTACCAGCAGATGCCTTCGGTGCGACCGCTAACGCTGGTGGCCTGGGACATGAAGCCGACCAGATCGATCACTTGCTTGCCGTGTGGAGCGTTCTGCGCCAGGGCGCGGAATTTCTCGTCACGGTTGCCAAGGATGATCACGTCGGAGTTGTTGATCACTTCGTCGAAATTGGCGTTGAGCAAGGACGAGACGTGAGGGATCTTCGACTCGATGTAATCCTTGTTCGCACCGTGGACACGGGCGTATTCGACGTTGGTGTCGTAGATGCTCAGCTCGTAGCCCTTGCCGATCAGCATTTCCGCCAGATCAACCAGCGGGCTTTCGCGCAGGTCGTCAGTACCGGCCTTGAAGCTCAGACCCAGCAGGGCGACTTTGCGTTTGCCGTGGCTGGAGACGATGTCGAAAGCGTTCTGCACCTGGGACTCGTTACTGCGCATCAGCGAGTTCAGCAGTGGTGCTTCCACGTCCAGGGAACCGGCGCGGTAGGTCAGGGCGCGAACGTCCTTCGGCAGGCAGGAACCACCGAACGCGAAACCAGGACGCATGTAGTACTGGGACAGGTTCAGCGTCTTGTCCTGGCAGACCACTTCCATCACTTCGCGGCCATCGACGCCGACAGCCTTGGCGATGTTGCCGATCTCGTTGGCGAAGGTCACCTTGGTGGCGTGCCACACGTTGCAGGTGTACTTGATCATCTCGGCCACTGCGATGTCCTTGCGGATGATCGGAGCGTCGAGTTCTTCGTACAGCGATTGCAGAACGTCGCCCGAAGCCTTGTCGAACTCGCCGATGACGGTCATTGGCGGCAGGTCGTAGTCGGCGATCGCGGTGCTTTCACGCAGGAACTCAGGGTTCACTGCAACACCGAAGTCGACACCGGCTTTCTTGCCGGAGCAGTCTTCGAGGATCGGGATCACTACGTTTGCCACAGTGCCTGGCAGTACGGTGCTGCGAACCACGATGGTGTGACGGGTGGTCTTGTCACGCAGGACAAAACCGATCTCGCGGCACACGGCTTCGATGTAGTTCAGTTCCAGATCGCCGTTCTTCTTGCTCGGCGTGCCGACGCAGATCATCGACAGGTCGGTGTCGCGAATCGCCTCGGCGAAGTTGGTCGTGCCGCGCAATTTGCCCGTCTCGATACCCTTCTGCAGAAGCTCGCCCAGACCCGGTTCAACGATCGGCGATTTACCGGCGTTGATCATATCGATTTTGTCTTTGGCAACATCGACGCCAACGACGTCATGGCCCCGTGCAGACAGGCAACCGGCACATACTGCGCCGACGTAACCCAAACCAAATATGCTGATGCGCATCGCAATTACCTCTGTGTTTATCAAGCCATTACATGGCCGGAGTTAATGGTGTTCAGCGGTCATAGTGCACTCGGAAGTGCGCCTTAAAGGCGTCACAATGCCGCGTGCAGGCATATAAGTTCCGAGTGTCTAAATAAGTGCACTCAAGATGTGCGCAACTAGGCTTTTATTGTTATGGCGTGCCCTGTTATGCAGCAGATCTTCTAATCAGAAGACATTCGTGCAAAGGTCTTGCGCGCTCAATGCCAGGCCAGAAGCCCGTAAATCAAGCGGTTGGGTGCTCAGGTGAGCACGTTTATAGGGGCGCAGCCTTGGCCTTGTAGGGGATATTTATGATGCTTAATCTCCTGTCCTTCATGTGTTGCCCAAATCAGGGATCAGTAAGCAGAAGTTAATGTGACAACTTTGCTATGTGAATCTCTTCTCTGCGTAAGTTATCTCGTACAAGCTCAGAGAGAATGGTTACCGGTGGTATGAGCGACGCATCTGGACATAGTTCCTGTCCGCCCATCGCGAAATCTGAAATTTCTTGAAATATTGAAAAAGATGGCACTGCTTTCATATTGATAGCAACGCCTGTTTCGCCCTTGATACATAGGGTTATTGTTGGATTAGATAGTTATTTGCCACTACCGATAAAAAATTTCAGTGCCACTACTGAAAAAATTCAGCAAAGTCGAGTGAAACTAAAGTTAGAAAATCGAATGATTGATTTTTGACGTCAGTAAAGTGACGAATGGGGCGGGGAATTGTTGGGCGATTGGACGTGGCGCACGCCCCATTAATGAGGCGTGCGCCAACCGGGTGCTTACTCGGGTGCGTGATCGCGCAGGAACACCAGATTGTCCGGTTTAGACTGCTCGGCGCTGTAGCGATAACCTTGTACGTCGAATTGCTTGAGGGCTTGCGGGTCGTTGATGCGCTCTTCAATGACGAAGCGACTCATCATGCCGCGGGCCTTTTTCGCGTAGAAGCTGATGATCTTGTACTGGCCGTTCTTCAGATCCTTGAATTCGGTATTGATGATGCGCGCGTTCAGGGCGTTGCGTTTGACCGCCGAGAAGTACTCGTTGGAGGCCAGGTTCAGCAGCACGTCATCGCCCTGATCGGCCAGGGCTTCGTTCAACCATTCGCTGATCCGTGTGCCCCAGAAGGCATACAAGTCCTTGCCACGGGCATTCGCCAGTTTGGTACCCATCTCCAGTCGATACGGCTGCATCAGGTCCAGTGGGCGCAGCAGGCCGTACAGGCCGGACAACATGCGCAAGTGCTGCTGGGCGTAATCGAAATCGGCCTCGCTGAAGGTTTGAGCATTCAACCCGGTGTAGACGTCGCCCTTGAAGGCGAGCAGTGCCTGTTTGGCGTTTTCCGGAGTGAATGCGGGCGTCCAGCTGCCGAAACGCGCGGCGTTGAGCCCGCCGATCTTGTCGGAGACGTGCATCAACTCACTGATCTGCGCAGGGGCCAGCTCGCGCAATTGCAGGATCAGTTCCTGGGAATGGTCGAGGTATTGTGGCTGAGTGAAGCGCTGGGTCGCCGGCGGTGTTTCGTAATCGAGGGTCTTGGCGGGGGAAATCACCATCAGCATGAAGTCGTCTCCTTTAATCGTGGGGGCGATTCTAGGGGGTTGTCCTTGTTGACTCCAGCTATCAAGCCCATAGGTGATCGGTGGTGGGCACACCCTGATCGTTCCCACGCAGAGCGTGGGAACGATCATGGGGCCGGCTATCAGCTATAGTGCCGCGCGGGTTTTGTTATGGAGACATCCCATTGCGTATCGTTTTTCTATTCTCGGCCTGGCTGTTGAGCTTCGGCGCCATGGCGGCGCCGGGCGATGTGGCGACGCTTGATCGCAGCACCTGGCCTGAACAGCTCAACAGCCCGACCCTGTTTGATGTGGCGTCACGGGCCGAAATCCTCACGTTCGCTCGCGTCCTGTTGGCCAGCGAATCCCTGGATGAAGTGAGCCTGGCCCAGCGCCTGGGGTTGCGCACGGTCAATCTGGAATCGATCAACAACCTGCGCCAGCGCATGTGGCAGCGACTGCTGGCCAACTACAACTACGCCCAGCAGAGCTGCGATCAGGATGCCTCCTTCTGTTTCCTGGTCGAGGACATGGACACCCTGCGCCAGCAAGCCGCCAAGTTTCAGGTCAGCGATGAGAGCTACTACATAAAGTGGGCGGAGCCGAGCCGACTGTTCCACGCCCAGTACCTGGACGAGCAATTGCGCAAGGCAGCGCTGTTTCCGCAAACCAGCAGCGAAGTCGATCGTTTTGGCGACTATGAGCGCAACGGCGATCAGATGCATGACCGGCTGTTTTTGCTGACCTTCGACAGCGCCGCCAATACCGCGCCGGATAACACCGCCTGGGCCACGGAATTCCTGCGCAAGTCGAACATGAGTGG
This sequence comes from Pseudomonas sp. Irchel s3h14, assembly GCF_900187425.1. GTDB lineage: Bacteria > Pseudomonadota > Gammaproteobacteria > Pseudomonadales > Pseudomonadaceae > Aquipseudomonas. The sequence continues at coordinate 24,042 of NZ_FYDJ01000030.1, read as the reverse complement.
CACGTTTTTCGTCCTCGGCAAGGACATCCAGGCCCGTCTGGCCGATCGTTCGGTAGCCAGCCTGCAAGCGACGTACTCGAAGCAGTGCATTGGCGTGCAAGGCTGGGAATTTCGCTCACACAGCCACTGGCAGGACTGGCAGGACTCGGTGCGACGCAGCGTCGAACTGGTCAAAAGCAAGCTGCCCGAGAACTACGTGCCATTGTTTCGACCGCCCGATGGCCAGCGTCGGTCTGACGCTGAGGGATTTTTCAAATCCCAGGGCTTGCAGGTGGCGCTGTGGGATATCGATGCCCAGGACGGTGCGGGCAAGTTAAAAGCCAATCAGAGCGCGCAACGGGTGTTGAGTCTGATGCTGTTGTGGCGACACGGGGTGATCAACTTCAACGTGAAGCAGGATGCGCTGAAAACGGCGATGCCCTGGCTCATCACGCAAACGGCGCAAAGCGGAATCGGCTGGGAAGACTGTCAGGACGCGTTTCGCTGAAAACGGCGAAAGGCCGTAAACATTGGGCGAGGGATGATTTTGGGCGAGAATTCGGTGCAGGCGGACTTCCGACTTTAACGGGGTGATGGCAATCCGCCTAGTGCTATTGGTCACTCTGAAAAATAAACTTCAAAAAAACGTCAAAGTACTTTTTTCTGTCACAGGTTTTGGAGTATTACGAAGACAGACCGCCGAAACCTGCAACACAGGTGGCGTCTTCCAAGACCCAGCTATGGATGCAGTTCACTTGAGTCCCCGCAGGTGAATTCGGTGGCCACTTCGAGGCGCAGCACTGTAACGGTATTGCGTCGACTGGCTCCCACAAAGGTGACCGAGTATGGATGATCACGGACGTAGTTCTTCCTCCAACCAGCCAATCCTTTATGTACTCGATACCAACGTATTGATTCACGATCCAAACGCCCTGCTTAACTTCGAAGAACACCACGTCGCCATCCCGATGACCGTGCTTGAGGAGCTCGACAAGCTCAAGAGCGGGCATCACAGCGTGGCTGCGGAATGCCGTCAGGCGATTCGCCTGATCGACAAGACCCTGGGCGATGCCAGTCCTGAAGACGTCGAGCTCGGCGTACCGATCCAGCGTGGCAAAAGTGGGCCCAAGGGTTTGCTGTCAATTCTGATGAGCAAACGTGCCGAACCGAACATCATTCTGCCCGAGCACCTGAACGACAACATCATCATCAACCAGTTGATCGACCTGCACGCGCGCGAACCAAAGCTGCCTGTGGTGCTGGTCACCAAAGACATCAACATGCGCCTCAAGGCCCGGGCTTGCGGGATTGCGGCCGAGGACTACAGCACCGACCAACTGGTTGACGACGTGTCGTTGCTGCCCAACGGTTATCACAACATGTCCGGCTCCTTCTGGGACCGTGTGAGGAATGTCGACACCCGTCAGGACCATGGCCGCACCTGGCACCAGGTGCAGTTGATCGACAACCTGCCGGCGGTGCACGTCAACGAGTTCATCATCGACGAACAGGGTTTTGTCGGCTGGATCAAGGAGATCGAGGAAGACAAGCTGCTGATTCTCGACCTGCATCAGGAACCCCTGTTGCACCAGGAAGCCTGGGGCCTGAAACCGCGTGACATCTATCAAAGCCTGGCGCTGTACGCCTTGCTCGATCCGGATATCCACCTGGTCAACCTGACCGGGGCAGCGGGTTCCGGTAAAACCATCCTCGCATTGGCGGCGGCGATCGAGCAGACCATGGTCAGCAAGCGCTATCGCCGGATCATCGCGACCCGTAGCGTGCAGGGCCTGGACCAGGAGATCGGTTTCCTGCCCGGCACCGAAGCGGAAAAAATGGAGCCTTGGCTGGGCGCCATCACCGACAACCTCGAAGCCTTGCACATGGATGACGAAAACACCCATGGCAGCGTCGATTACATCCTCAGCAAAGTGCCGTTGCAGTTCAAATCCCTCAACTACATTCGAGGCCGCAGCTTCCAGCAGAGTCTGATCCTGATCGATGAATGCCAGAACCTCACGCCGCACCAGATGAAAACCATCATCACCCGTGCCGGCGCCGGTTCCAAAGTGGTGTGCCTGGGCAACCTGGCACAGATCGACACCCCTTACCTGTCCGCGACCAGTTCCGGGCTGACGTACCTCACAGAACGCTTCAAGGATTTCCCCAACGGTGTGCACATCACCCTGCAAGGGGTGCCACGTTCGATTCTGGCCGAATACGCCGAATCGCATTTGTAACCTTTACCAAAACCGGGCGGCCCCAAAGCCGCCCGGTTTTTTATGGGCAACTCAAAATCCTGTGGGAGCGGGCTTGCTCGCGAAGACGGCGGCACATCCGACATCAATGCGACTGACACACCGCATTCGCGAGCAAGCCCGCTCCCACATTGGGTTTGTGGTGATCCGATAATCAAACGTGCGGAATTTTGACCCACAGGTTTACAATCGGGGCTCCTGATCAGGAGTATCCCTGTGCTGACTCATCTCGATTCCCAAGGTCGCGCCCATATGGTCGACGTCACTGAAAAAGCCGTGACGTTCCGTGAAGCAACGGCCCAAGCGCTCGTGCGCATGCTGCCCGAAACCCTGCAGATGATCGTCAGCGGCGGTCACCCCAAGGGTGATGTGTTCGCCGTGGCGCGTATCGCTGGCATTCAGGCCGCGAAGAAAACCAGCGATCTGATCCCTCTGTGCCATCCGCTGCTGCTCACTGGCGTCAAGGTCGAGCTCAGTGCTGAAGGCGACGACACCGTGCGCATCGTGGCGCGCTGCAAGTTGTCCGGACAAACCGGCGTGGAGATGGAAGCCCTGACCGCCGCCAGCGTCGCTGCGCTGACTATCTACGACATGTGCAAAGCCGTGGATCGCGGCATGACCATTGAAAGCGTGCGGCTGCTGGAGAAACTCGGCGGCAAGAGCGGCCATTTCCAGGCGGATCAACCATGAACGTCACCGTGAAGTTTTTTGCCCGTTACCGTGAAGCGCTCGGCGTTGATTCGGTGAAGGTTGAAGGCAGCTTCGCCACCGTCGACGATGTGCGTGCACTGTTGGCCCAGCGAGACGGTGCCGAAGTGCTGAGCGAACAGAACCTGATGTGCGCCCGCAATGAAGACCTGTGCCAGCTCGATGAGCCGGTGAGCGATGGCGATGAAGTGGCCTTTTTCCCGACCGTGACCGGAGGCTGAGCCATGGCGATTCGCGTGCAATCCACGGCGTTCGATCCGGGTGCTGAAGTCAATGCCATGCACGCCGCTAATGTGGGCGTTGGTGCGGTGGTGAGTTTTGTCGGCTATGTTCGCGACTTCAATGACGGACTCGACGTCGCCGGGATGTTCCTTGAGCACTACCCGGGCATGACCGAAAAAGCCCTCGCCAAGATTGCCGCAGAGGCCGAGCAACGCTGGCCGCTGCTCAAGCTTGAAGTGCTGCATCGCATCGGCGCCCTGGAACCGGGGGAGCCGATTGTCTTCGTCGGCGCCGCCAGCGCCCACCGCCAGGCGGCGTTCGACGCCTGCGCCTTTGTCATGGACTACCTGAAAACCCGCGCACCGTTCTGGAAGAAAGAAAACACCCCTGACGGGTCGCGTTGGGTTGAAGGGCGCGACAGCGATCATGCGGCGGCGGATCGCTGGAAGCAGTAAACAGCCAGTTAGTTCTTCATTGACTGTCAGTCCGCCTTCGCGAGCAAGCCCGCTCCCACAGTTGATCTCCATGTACGACGAAGATCACCTGTGGGAGCGGGCTTGCTCGCGAAGAGGCCATCCGCATCACCCAATTTCCCACTGATTCACCTCCCGACCATCGGCGGCCACATCTTCAAGAGCCCCGATTGACGGCCTATACATAAAAGTCCAGTATGGAATTATAAGTACAAAAAAGGCCTTGCCCGTTTCTGCTCTTTCTTCTGTCTTGCCAAACCAACAACAACCCGCGAGAGAACGAACATGAAGAAATTCCCCCTCATCACCGGTCTGGCCCTGAGCCTGTTGGCGTGCAGCAGCCTGTTCGCCGCCGATAAAACCTTGCGCATCGGCATCGAAGCGGCTTATCCACCGTTCGCGTCCAAAACCGATAAAGGTGAGATTGTCGGTTTCGACTACGACATCGGCAATGCCCTGTGCGCGCAGATGAAGGTCAAGTGCGTCTGGGTCGAAGGTGAGTTCGACGGTCTGATTCCTTCCCTTAAAGTGAAGAAAATCGACATGGCGCTGTCGTCCATGACCATCAACGAAGACCGCAAGAAGTCGGTGGATTTCACCCACAAGTACTACTTCACCTCATCGCGTCTGGTGATGAAGGAAGGCGCGGCAGTGGATGATCAGTACGCCAGCCTCAAGGGCAAGACGGTTGGCGTGCAGCGCGCAACCACCACTGACCGTTACGCCACTGAGGTTTTCGAGCCGAAGGGTATCAACGTCAAGCGTTACGGCAACAACGAAGAGATCTACATGGATCTGGCTGCCGGTCGCCTCGATGCCATTTTTGCCGATACCATCCCGCTGAATGATTTCCTGACGATGCCGCGTGGCAAGGGTTATGCCTTTGCCGGACCGGAGCTCAAGGATCCGAAATACGTGGGCGAGGGCGCCGGGATTGCGGTGCGCAAGGGCAACACCGAGTTGGTCTCCGAGCTGAACACCGCCATCGACGGCATTCGCGCCAGTGGCGAATACCAGAAGATTTCAGAGAAGTACTTCAAGTCTGATATCTACGGCGACTGATCAATCGCTTGCGGGGGCTTTCTTTTGAAAGCCCCCGCGCGGTTCCGATTCTTGAAAAACGCTTGAAAGTTAATCCCGTCTTAACCGGCTCGTCGTCTATTCCCCGATACCCAGCTGTGCGCGCCGGACTCTCAAAGGTCAGGGCCAGCGTGTAGACTTCTGGGCAATCGATATTTAGAAGGGAAACGCAATGAGCGAGGAAACGATGCGGTTGGGCCGTGAACGGCGCTATCTGGTGTTGCTGGGCATCATCTGCCTGGGGCTGATCGGTGGCGCGCTGTACATGCAAATTGTTCTGGGCGAGGCGCCATGCCCGCTGTGCATCCTGCAGCGTTATGCGTTGCTGCTGATTGCGCTTTTCGCGTTCATCGGCGCAGCTACGCGCACCCGTCGCAGCATCACGGTATTTGAAACCCTGGTGGTGATCTGCGCCCTGGCAGGCGTCGGGGTGGCCGGGCATCACGTCTATACCCAGTTCTATCCGGCGGTCAGTTGCGGCATCGATGTGCTGCAACCGATTGTCGACGGTTTGCCACTGGCGAAGATCTTCCCGCTGGGCTTCCAGGTCGACGGCTTCTGCTCCACGCCGTACCCGCCGATCCTCGGTCTGTCGCTTGCACAGTGGGCGTTGCTAGCCTTTGTGCTGATCGTGGTGCTGGTGCCGCTGCTCACTTCGCGTAACCGCAAAACCCTGCGCTGAAGTCATCCGCCGCAATCGCTGCCACACAAAAAAAACGCCCCGGCCCTCGTTGAGGGGGCCGGGGCGTTTTGCATTTCAGGGCACGGGTTAAATGACCTTGATGCGCGACAAGTCTGGGTGCGGCACGTGTGCGACATGTTGTCACAGCGGTAGTGTCGCAAGGCATTTCAGGGCGCCGAATTGGTACGTGGCTACGCAACAAAATTGGCCTGTTTCAGGGTCTGGCAACTTCAACCCCAAAAATCCGGAACAGGCAGTTTTAACAGGCCCTGGCGAATCGCCGAAGCCCTTGTCACATGGGGGCTTTGGTAGGGTCGAAGGAGGGCGCAGAGCCTTCGATACTGTCTGAACTACCTGAGGTAGACCTACAATTTTTGGTGTTTTTGTTGAGAATTAATTTCGATACCATGGCGCACTTTTGCAAATACCGTTAATGATTGTTGCTGGAATGGATAAAAATTATTTCGGGATGAGACATGGTTTATAAAACGTTACATATCTACAATCGCCCGCACTGAATTCCCGGCACTGCTCATCCCTGAGCAGGAATAGGACGTCGAGAGGCCGGTTGGCTTCATGCGACTCCCAGGTGTCGGTGCCTTCCAATTATCCGCACCAAATGGAATTGGTCTGTAACAAGGCCTTTGACCACGAATTCGAATAAGAACTCAACGCTAGCCCAGGATTTGTCGAACAGCGTCTGACGCGCGACGGGCAGCCACTTATTCAATCCAAGAAAAATGCCAACCCTTGGCAGGGTGAAGTGTTGGCGATCAAAACCCAACTGCATTGCGCAAGCTGCTTTAGAGGTCGTGAGATGAGTAAAAACAGGTACCCCAGACTACTAGGCTTATTGCCGCTGATCGGCACGTTGTTGCTGTCAGGCTGCAACATGACCTTGCTCGATCCCAAGGGCCAGGTCGGCCTGGACGAGCGAAACCTGATCATCACCGCAACGCTGCTGATGCTGTTGGTCGTGGTTCCGGTCATCGTCATGACCTTCCTGTTCGCCTGGAAATACCGCGCGTCCAACACCGACGCTGTCTACACGCCGAAATGGTCGCACTCCACCAAGATCGAAATCGCGGTGTGGGCTGTTCCAGTGCTGATCATCATTGCCCTGGGTTATGTCACCTACAAGTCGACCCACGCGCTGGATCCTTACAAGCCGCTGGAATCCGACGTCAAGCCGATCACCATTGAAGTGGTCGCGCTGGACTGGAAGTGGATGTTCATCTATCCAGAGCAAGGCATCGCCACCGTCAACAAGATCGTGTTCCCGGCGCACACGCCGATCAACTTCAAGGTGACTTCGGACTCCGTGATGAACTCGTTCTTCATCCCGGCCCTGGGCGGCCAGATCTACGCGATGGCCGGCATGCAGACCAAACTGCACCTGATCGCCAACCAGAACGCTGAAATGGACGGTATCTCCGCCAACTACAGCGGCGCTGGTTTCACCGGCATGAAATTCAAAGCTATCGCCACCTCTCAGGAAGATTTCGACGCCTGGGTCAGCGAAGTCAAAAAGGCACCTAAACAGCTTGAAAAAGCTGAATACGAAGCCCTTTCCAAGCAAAGCCAGAACAACCCAGTCGAGCTCTACTCCTCGGTCACGCCGAACCTGTTCCAGATCATCGTCGACAAGTACGAAGGCATGAAACCGGGCAAGCCGATGCACCACGAGAAGAAAGAGCACGAAATGGCCGCCATGGAAGGGATGGACATGAGTTCGCATTCAGCTGCCGGGGCAGAGGAGTAAACGATGTTTGGTAAATTAAGTTGGGAAGCGGTCCCGTTCCACGAACCGATCGTGATGATAACCATCGCCATGATCGCGCTCGGTGGTCTGGCGCTGTTCGCTGCAATCACCTATTTCAAGAAGTGGACCTACCTGTGGTCCGAGTGGCTGACCTCAGTCGACCACAAGAAAATCGGCGTGATGTACATCATCGTTGCCATGGTCATGCTGCTGCGCGGTTTTGCCGACGCCATCATGATGCGTACCCAGTTGGCCATGGCCACCGAGGGTTCGCCTGGCTACCTGCCGCCTGAACACTATGACCAGATCTTCACCGCTCACGGTGTGATCATGATCATCTTCATGGCGATGCCATTCTTCACCGGCCTGATGAACCTTGCAGTGCCGCTGCAGATCGGCGCGCGTGACGTGGCCTACCCGTTCCTGAACTCCTTGAGCTTCTGGCTGCTGGTTTCCGGCGTGGTGCTGATCAACCTGTCCCTGGGCGTCGGCGAATTCGCCAAGACCGGTTGGGTTGCCTATCCGCCGCTGTCGGGTCTGCAATACAGCCCGGGCGTGGGGATGGATTACTACATCTGGGCGCTACAGCTATCCGGATTAGGTACGACGCTGACGGGGGTCAACTTCCTGGCCACCGTGCTGAAAATGCGTACCCCGGGCATGAAGCTGATGGACATGCCGATCTTCACCTGGACCTGCACCTGGGCCAACGTTCTGATCGTCGCTTCCTTCCCGATCCTGACCGCTACCCTCGCTTTGCTGACGCTTGACCGTTACATGGATTTCCACATTTTCACCAATGAACTTGGTGGCAATCCGATGATGTACGTCAACCTGTTCTGGGCCTGGGGTCACCCCGAGGTTTACATCCTGATTCTGCCGGCGTTCGGGATCTTCTCCGAAGTCATCTCGACCTTCACCGGCAAGCGTCTGTTCGGCCACCACTCGATGGTCTATGCATCGGGCGCGATCTCGATCCTGGGCTTCATGGTCTGGCTGCACCACTTCTTCACCATGGGTTCGGGTGCCAGCGTCAACGCCTTCTTCGGTCTGGCGACGATGCTGATTTCGATCCCGACGGGGGTGAAGCTATTCAACTGGCTGTTCACCATTTACCAAGGGCGTCTGCGTTTCACCAGCCAGGTTCTGTGGACCCTGGGCTTCATGGTGACCTTCGCCATCGGCGGCATGACCGGCGTACTGCTGGCCATTCCGGGTGCGGACTTCGTCCTGCACAACAGCCTGTTCGTGATCGCTCACTTCCACAACGTGATCATCGGCGGCGCGGTATTCGGCTACATCGCAGGCTTCAGCTTTTACTTCCCTAAAGCGTTCGGCTTCAAGCTGCACGAAGGTTGGGGCAAGGCAGCGTTCTGGTTCTGGATCTCGGGCTTCTTCGTCGCGTTCATGCCGCTCTATGCACTGGGCTTCATGGGCATGACCCGTCGTCTGAACGCCACCACCAACCCTGAGTGGGTGCCGTACCTGTACGTCGCCATGTTCGGTGCGGTGATGATCGCGGTCGGTATCGCCTGCCAGCTGATTCAGCTGTACGTCAGCGTGCGTGATCGCAACAAGCCGGAAAACATGTGCGAACACGGTGACCCGTGGAATGCCCACACGCTGGAATGGTCGACCTCGTCGCCACCACCGTTCTACAACTTTGCCGTGCTGCCAAAAGCGGACACCATCGACCCGTTCACCGAAGCCAAGGAAAACGGTACCGCGTACAAGGCTCCGGCCAAGTACGAACCGATCCACATGCCAAACAACACTGCGACCGGTGTGGTCATGGGTGCTCTGTTGACCGTGTTCGGTTTCGCGATGATCTGGCACATCTGGTGGTTGGCCATCGTTGGCCTGGTTGGCACCGTGGTGTATTTCGTGATCCACGCTGCACGTGATGATCAGGGCTATATGGTGCCGGTCGACGTGATCGAGCGCATCGAAGCCGAGCAGCACAAGCGTCTGGTAGCGGCCGGGAAAGTTCCAGCCACCGCCACCCGTGTTGAAACCTCGTTGGAACAGGCTTAAACCATGTCGAACTTAGTGACCACTGCTGGACACGCCCATGGCACGGACCATGGGCACGACGACCATCACCACGACTCGGGCGAGATGACCGTATTCGGTTTCTGGCTCTACCTGATGACCGACTGCATTCTGTTTGCGTCGATCTTCGCGGCGTACGCGGTACTGGTTAACAACGTAGCGGGTGGCCCGTCGGGCCACGACATCTTCGAGCTGCCGTACGTACTGGGCGAAACCGCTCTGCTGCTGTTCAGTTCGATCACCTACGGCTTCGCCATGCTGGCGTTGTTCAAGGGCAAGAAGAACCAGGTACTGGGCTGGCTGGGCATGACCTTCCTGTTCGGTGCCGGCTTCATCGGCATGGAAATCAACGAGTTTCACGTACTGATTTCCGAAGGCTTCGGCCCGAGCCGCAGCGGCTTCCTGTCCGGGTTCTTCACCCTGGTCGGCACCCACGGTCTGCACGTGACCAGCGGTCTGATCTGGATGGCGATCATGATGTACCAGGTGCAGAAAAACGGCCTGACGGCGACCAACAAGACCCGTCTGAGCTGCTTGAGCCTGTTCTGGCACTTCCTGGACGTGGTGTGGATCTGCGTATTCACCGTTGTTTATCTGATGGGGACTATGTAAATGGCGAACGCTCATTCCCACGATAGCCACGACGCCGGCCACGGCAGCGTCAAGTCCTACGCTATCGGTTTCATTCTGTCGGTGATCCTGACCGTCATTCCTTTCGGCCTGGTGATGTACCCGTCGCTGCCAAAAGCCTTGACCCTGTGGATCGTACTGGCCTTCGCAGTGATCCAGGTGCTGGTGCACCTGGTGTACTTCCTTCACCTGGACCGTTCGGCCGCGCAGCGTAACAACGTGATTGCGTTTGTGTTCGCCGCGATCGTGATTGTCCTGCTGGTTGGCCTGTCGCTGTGGATCATGTTCAGCATCCACTCCAACATGATGGCGCACTGAGGAAAGTCCGGATGTCCTTTAAGCACTTTATCCAAATCACCAAACCGGGGATCATTTTCGGTAACGTGCTTTCTGTGGCAGGCGGATTTTTCCTGGCCTCGAAAGGGCATGTCGATCTGGCCATTTTCCTGGCCGCCATGATCGGCACGTCGCTGGTGGTGGCTTCCGGTTGCGTGTTCAACAACTGCATCGACCGCGACATCGACCTGAAGATGGAACGCACCAAAAACCGGGCGCTGGTCCAGGGCTTGATCTCCCTGAAACTGGCCCTGGCGTTTGCGACCGTCCTGGGTGTTTTCGGCGTTGCACTGTTGTACAAAGTAGCCAACCCGTTGGCCGCTTTGTTCGCGGTGATCGGCTTCGTCATCTACGTCGGCTTCTACAGCCTGTACCTCAAGCGCAAGTCGGTTCACGGCACGCTGGTGGGCAGTCTGTCGGGCGCCATGCCGCCGGTGATTGGCTACGTCGCTGTGACGAACAGCTTCGACATGGCCGCACTGACATTGCTGGTGATGTTCAGCCTGTGGCAGATGCCGCATTCCTACGCCATCGCGATCTTCCGCTTCAACGATTACCTGGCCGCATCGATTCCGGTGTTGCCAGTGAAGCGCGGGATTCAAGTGGCGAAGAAGCACATCCTGCTCTACATCCTGGCGTTCCTCGTGGCGACCTTGATGCTGACCTTCAGCGGCTACGCCGGCATGAGCTACCTCGCCGTCGCCGCGGCCATGGGCATGTACTGGTTGTACATGGCCTGGACCGGTTACAAGGCAGTGGATGACACGGTCTGGGCACGCAAGCTGTTCGTGTTCTCGATCTTCACCATTACCGCGTTGAGCGTGATGATGTCGCTGGACTTTAAAGTGCCAAGTGAGCTGTTGCTGACGTACGCGCCTTAAGATTCAGAGGCTGCATTGAAAAGCCCCGCCTTCGAGAGAAGAGCGGGGCTTTTTTGTATGAATAGTTATTGATCGTTCCCACGCTCTGCGTGGGAATGCAGCCCGGGACGCTCTGCGTCCCAGAAGCGTGACGCAGAGCGTCACAAGAGGCATTCCTTTGCTGCGCATGGGAACGATCAACAGGGGGTGCAGTTACCTTTTGTAATCGTCTAGCAACCGGAAAAACCGTTCCCGCACCTGGCTGTTATCGCTGTGCGCCACGTTGAAACGCAGGAAGTGGCTAGCGCTCGGCGCTTTGCTGAGCAGAGTACCGGGCGCCAGTACAAGGTCGATTTCCAGGCCTTTCCTTGCCAGCGTTTCGGCATCCAGCCCTTCGGGCAATCGCGTCCAGATAAACAACCCTTCCCCCGGCAGCGAAGACACCGAGCAACCTGCCTCCTCCAGCCAACTCGTCACCCGACTGCTCGACTCGTAAAGCCGATCCACCGTGCGCCGGGTATGTTTGGCATAGCTGCCATCACTGAGCATCGTGCAGATAATCTGCTCCGCCAGTTCCGAGGTCATGCCCCCGGCGGTCATTTTGAGCGTCACCAGCCTCGCAGCCAGTTGCGGTGACAGTACCGCGTAGCTGACGCGGCTGTTAGCCGTCAGGGTCTTGGAGAAACCGGACACGTAACTGACGTTGTCCAGCCCGCCCGCTGCCAGACGCGGAGTGCTTCGTTGCTGCAAGTCGCAGTACAAATCGTCTTCGACGATGTGGAAACCATAGCGGTGACTCAACTCCAGCAAGCGATAAACCTGCGCCGGGGAGAACGAATGCCCGGTCGGGTTGTGCAGGGTGCTGTTGGTCATGTAAAGCACGGGACGATGGGCAATCAGCAGTTGCTCGAAGACCTCAAGGTCCATGCCGTCACTCCCGCGGGGGATGGTGATGACCTTGGCACCATGCAAGGCCAGATTGGTGTGCATGGTGAAGTAACACGGATCGTCGAGCAGCACCGTGTCGCCAGGTTTGACCAGCAGGCGCATCAGCATGTCGATGGCCTGCACGGTGTTGGCCGTGGTGATGATCTGGTCCACCGACACTTCGATGCCCAAGGCCGACAGCTTGACCCGCAACGCCTCGCGCAGCGGCAGGTAACCGCTGGCGACGCCGTATTCGCCCATGCGCAGGGAGGTTGCGCGCAGGGTGCCGCGCACGGCTTTCAGCAACTCGTCAGCCGGCAGCCACGAGGACGGCAGGAAACCGGCCCCAGGGCGCAGCGCGCCGTTGTCCAGCAGCACCGCGCGGCGGACCACGCTGAGCGTGTCTTGAGGTTGCAGGTCCGGGCCGGCATCGGTCTTGATCGTGGTGCTGGAACGGTGCACGTAATGCCCCGAGCCTTGGCGTGAAACAACCAAACCCTTGGCCCGCAAGCGGTCCAGAGCATCCACCACCGTGGATTTGCCCACGTTCATCATCTCGGAGAGTTCGCGAATCGGCGGCAGCCGGGAGCCGTGAGGCAAGCCTCCGTGGTTGATTGCCTCCGATAACTGATCGACGATCTGCTGAACCAGCGGTACACCCTGCTGGAACTCGATAGCGGCGATCACTGCACGCTGAACCTGCATTTTACTGGTCTCTCCGGCAGTAAAGTTCGTTGGATTCTATACGAACTTGCTCTGATGAAAATAAGCGTCTCTCTCTACCATACCTTACAGACTTTCCTGATTGTCGGCGCCTGTGGCCTTGGCAATCGCTTGGTTCCAGAGGTGTTGCATGAGTGTAGAAACAACGGTCGCCATAGCCAAACCGGTGATTAATATTCGCCTGTTCACAATCCGAATCATCACGGCCGTGTCGCTGTTTGCCGTGCTGGGCAAGGCCAACGTCTGGCTCGACACCGCCACCAACAGCATTCTCGCCCTCGGTTATCGGGCCTTGCTGTTGCTGTTGCCGTTGACCTTGTTGGTGTTGGGCCGGCGTTCGCTGAGCGTCACGTTGCTGTGCGCCGCCCTCGGATTGGTCTTGCTCGCGGTCACCAGCAACCAGGGCATGGTGATGTTCGCCGCCGCGTTGTTTGCCTACGGCATCGCCATCGCGGGTTACCTGATCAAGAGCGAAGCAGCCCAAACCAAAGAGGGCGCGGCCTACAACCGCGTCGCCATGAACATGGGCAGCCTGCTGGCGGGGTTGATCCTGCTCTCGCCCTTGTTGACCCCAACCCTATTTTTCCTCGGTGCCGCGTGTTTCGTACTGCTCTGTTTGCCCATCGCCATGGGCGCAACGTTCACCACTCAACCGGTGGTGGCCCACCCGGTGACCCAGGACGGCAGCGGCTGGCGCAACAAACTGCCGTGGGTGATCGCCGGCATCATCATGGGGATCAAACTGTTTGGCGTGTTCTCGATCCTGCCGCAAGCCATCCTGCTCGAAACCGGTGAGTTACCGGCCTGGTATGGCCTGATGCTGATCCTCAACAGCGCGGTGGTGGTGTTCGCTCAGGTGCCGATGATGAAACTGATCGAGCGCACCGGGCGCTTCAAGGTGGTCGCCGTGATCGGGATCATCGTCGGTGGCTTTGCGGTGCTCTCGTCTCCCGCCGCTTTTCACGTCGAAACCCTCGTCGGCGCGTTGATCTGGGTAGCGCTGCTGTCCCTCGCCGAATGTGCGTTCAGCTACCTCGATTACTTCTCCGTCAAACAAAACAACATGTTCGTCAAGGAAGTCTCCCTCGGCGTTGGCGCCGGGCTGACGGTGCTGATCATGCGGGTCGTGCCACCGCCGTACAACGCACTGGTGCTGGCCGCCATTGGCGCGGGCGGGATCCTGGCCTGGTACTACCTCAACCGTAAATCCAATGCGTCGTTGCACGACTGACTCATCGCGGTTGCGTTATTCATTTCACAGGTCGGAGGCTTCATGAATACGACATCATGCGTAGTCGTGGTCGGGTACAACGGCAATCGGGTTCACGATATCCGCAAGCTGCGCGAGCTCTGCAAGGCGCTCTATGACGCCCGGCTCATCCTGTTGGTCGATAAGATTCAGCCCGATGACGAGCAAGTGGCCGATCACGTCTGCAGCACTTCACTGGCGCCCGAAGAGGTCGCGGCCTCCCTCGAACTGGTGGTGGGGTGTTTGAACGCCGATCGATGGAAGCTGATCGGGGTTCTGCCTTTTTCCGATCGTGGCGTGCTGCTCGGCGCCGCGCTGGCTTCCCATTTCGGCCTGCCCGGCATCACCCCGGGCGAGGCGCGGGCGGGGCTGGACAAGCAGATCTTTCGCAAACTGGAAGCGGCTGCCAGCACTTCACCAGAGCATTACCGTCCGGTGTTTTCCGCACGCATCGAGAGCTTGCCCGAACTGCGCCAGAGGGTCATCGAACTGGGCGGCAAAGCCTTTATCAAACCGGCTTGTGAAGGGGCTAGCAGAGGTTGTCGGGTCATCCATCATCCGTCCGAATGCGACGAGGCCTGGCACGCACTCAAGCCGTATCGCGAAGGCGGCATCGTGCTCGAAGAGCTGATCCAGAACGCCCGGGAATACAGCTGGGATTACGTGGCCGGCAGCACCTGGGTTACCGAAAAAACCACCACTGAAGGCGCCTATCGCGCGGAAATCCAGCAGGTGGTGCCCGCACCGTTAACGGGCGATGTGCAGGCTCGATTGTCGACAGCGGGTCGGCACATGTCGGCGTTGGTCTCGCTGGATAACGGCGCTTACCACAACGAAGTTTTCCTGCGCGCCGACGGCCTGACCTCCGCAGTGGAAACCAATATGCGCCCCGGCGGCATGCACATCTGGGACCTGGCCCGTCTGGCGTTCGTGGATTTCGATCCGTGGGAAAGCTGGGTCAGATGGGCGGTGGAAGGCAAGACCGAACACCATGATCCCGTCGCCCGGGGTTATTGCGGTATCCGTCTGCTCAGAGCACCGGCTGACGGTCTTTTACGCGCCACGCCAGACATCGAATCGCTGGCCCGGAAACTGAACATCGAACTGGTGGAAGCGGTGTATGCCAAGCGCGTCGGTGATTCGGTCACGGCATTGGTGAAAGACAACACCTCATTCATCGGCCACATCGTGTTGTTCAGCAAGGACTACGGACAACTCAGCGACAACCTGTTGCGGCTGGCAGAAGCGATCGAGTCACGCGTCGAGGTCACCTGCCTGGCCCCGGCGACGAGGGCCTGTGGCTGAGCCGTGGGACCTGCGTTTTTTTGCATTATTGATTCAGAGGGTTTGGTAAATGATTGAGCAAAAGAGCTGTGATGAGCGTTTCATCGACCTGGCAAAAGAGCTCGGCTATGACATCTACGGCGAGAACACCGCCGGCGGGCATTATGCCCCGCTGGTTCGGCATCATGATGAGCTGTACATCAGTGGTCTGGTGCCGCGCATGAACGGCAAAATCCAGTACCCCGGCAGAGTCGGCCTGGAATTGAACATGGCGGATGCTCAAACGGCAGCCAGCATCAGCGCGATGCGCGGGCTGGCGCTGATCGTTGATGCCATTGGTTCGCTGGATAAAATAAAGTCGCTGATACGGATAACGGTCTATGTGAAATCCACGGCAGACTTTGTTGATCTCAGCGAAGTGGCCAACGGCGCGTCGGATGTATTCAGCCATGTGCTGGGGGACGCCGGGAAACATACTCGAACGACCGTGGGTGTTTATCAATTACCGAAAAATGCCGCGATAGAAGTCGACATGATTGCAGCGCTGAAACCGTCAGCGTTATAAGTGTTAGTTGTTCGGCTTTACACCACTGAATGGTTGACCTAAGGTTCGGTGATTCAAGTCGACAATATAAGTTGGAACTCGCGATGAATAACGTTCAAGGTGCGTTTTTTTCATATAAGGACTTTCGCCAGAGTTTGCACCAGCCGCCGGTCAGTGCACAGGTGTGGAAGAGGGGTGAACTGACAGACATGCGTCAGAGCCTCGAGGCCAGCGAAGTCGATATTGTCGCGCTGGCTCACGACAACAGCATCGAAGGTTGCAAGTTGACGCCAGGGATGGCGGTGTCCATGCAATGGTTGAAACCGGGCGCGGTGTTGGACGGGCATGCTCATTCGTGGTGGCACCTGTTCATCATTCAGTCCGGCCGTGGCGCGTTGACCTTGGGCGATGCCGATGAAGTGAGCGTCAGCATGGGCGATGTTTTGCTGGTGCCGGCATGGACCCGGCACGGCTTCGTCAACACCAGCAACGACGAGCCGCTGGCGATGCTGAACATGAGCAACATGCCGCAAATGGCATCGCTCTCCAATCTGGGCGATCGCCAGGCCTGATCACTGTCCAACCGTCATTTTCTCTTCGTTGCACACCAGGGAGTCAGCGTTCGCTGACTCCCTTTTTCTTTTCTGCGGCCCTGCCGAATCCTCCTGACGATCTGCATTTTTGAACTTTCTGTATCGATAGAAACAGATAATTTCTGTATCTGTTCAGCGCTTGATCAACTAACTACGATCACTTCCAAGGCAACGGATTAATGTGGTTAATGCAAGGGAGCGTTCTATGGAAAGTGCAAAGCTTAAACTATATGTCGGCGCAGATTTTGTCAGTGCTTTTGCGATGTCGGCTTTTGTGGCGCTCAAGGAAAAGCAACTTTCATTTGAACTGGTCACGCTGGATTTGAAGGCGCGGGATAACTATCAAGCGAGTTATCGTGATCTGTCTCTCACCTGCAAGATCCCCACGCTCATTCACCAGGGTTTCGCATTGTCGGAATCTTCGGCCATTGCCGAATACCTGGAAGAAGTAGCGCCGGGGCATAACAGACTATTGCCGCTGGACATCAAGCAGCGAGCACGCGCCCGTCAACTCCAGGCCTGGTTGCGCAGTGATTTGTTGGTCATTCGCAAAGAACGCCCGGCGGATCTTATTTATTTCGGCAAAAAAGATACCCCGCTGTCCGACGATGCCCTGGCCGCTGTCGACCGGTTGTTTTTTGTCGCCGATCGATTGCTGGAGGGGGGCGCCGAGCATCTGTTCGGTGACTGGAGCATTGCCGACACCGACCTGGCAATCATGCTCAACCGATTGGTCGCCAATGGTGATCAGGTTCCCTCCCGACTCGCCGCGTATGTCCACCGCCAGTGGGATCGCGACAGTGTTCGGGCATGGATGGACATAGAGCGCGCAGCGCCGGCCATTCAGTAAGTACTGCCAGCCAATCACCAGGAGCGCTGCCATGCAGGGAATGTCGGAGCAGGAACGCTACAAACCCTATAACTCACGCACCATTCGAGACACGCCGTATTGGCAGAAACTGACGCCAGCGTTGCAGGAAGCCATGACTGTCGTGGCCCGGGTTATGCCGTTTCGCACCAATGAATATGTACTGGGCACGTTGATCGACTGGAACAACATCCCGGACGATCCGATTTTCCGCATGACCTTTCCTCATAAGGACATGCTGCTGCCGGACGAATACGCGTCGCTCAAGCAACTGATCGAACGGGATGACAGTGTCGCCATCAAGCGGCGGATCGAGGCTATCTGGTTGCGGATGAACCCGCATCCGGCCGGGCAACTGACGCATAACGGCGCGACTCTCGACGGAAAAGTCCTGCCGGGCATTCAGCACAAGTACCGCGAAACCGTGCTGTTTTTCCCCGGTGCCGGTCAGACCTGTCACGCCTACTGCACGTTCTGTTTCCGCTGGGCGCAGTTCATCGGCGAAGAAGAACTCAAGTTCAACGCGCGCGAATCCCAGGAGTTGGTGAGTTACCTGCGGGTGCACACCGAAGTCACCGACGTGCTGATCACCGGGGGCGACCCGATGATCATGAACACCCGCTCGCTGGCCGGTTACATCGAGCCGTTGCTGGAATTGCCCCACCTGAAAAGCATCCGCATCGGCACCAAATCCGTGGCGTATTGGCCGCAACGGTTTGTCAGCGACAAGGATGCGCCCGAACTGCTGGAGCTGTTTAAGCGGATCGTCGCGGCGGGGAAAAATCTCTCGATCATGGGCCACTACAACCACCCGGTGGAGATCCGCCAGGACATCGCCCGCCAAGCCATCGAACGCATTCGTTCCAGCGGCGCGACGTTGCGCATGCAGGCACCGGTGATTCGGCACATCAACGAGAACCCCGCTGATTGGGCCGCGCTCTGGACCGAAGGCGTGCGGCTCGGCGCGGTGCCTTATTACATGTTTGTCGAGCGCGATACCGGCCCCAGCCATTATTTCGCGATGCCGCTGGCTCGGGCCTTCGAGATCTTTCAGGCGGCGTATCGCACGGTGTCCGGATTGGCGCGCACGGTTCGTGGTCCGTCCATGAGCACCTTCTACGGCAAGGTGTTGATCAACGGTATCGAAACCGTGGCCGGGGAAAAAGTCTTCGTGCTGCAGTTCCTCCAGGCTCGCGATCCGCAATGGGTGTTGCGCACGTTCTATGCGCGATTCGATCCGCAAGCGACCTGGTTCGATGAGTTGCGGCCGGCGTTCGGTGAGCGCTTGTTCTTCTTTCAGCCCGAGCCTGATCTTGTGGTTGCGACGGAGCCCGAATTGATACCGGTTCTGCTCGAAACGGCGTAGGACGATTCATCAGGAGATATGGATATGAGCGGTATTCCGTTTGATCAGCGAGAAGGTTTCATCTGGCTCGACGGCGAGTTCGTCGAGTGGTCCCAGGCGCGGCTGCATGTGCTGACCCACGGCCTGCATTACGCGAGCACGGTGTATGAAGGGGAACGTGTCTACAACGGCAAGATCTTCAAACTGCGCGAACACAGCGAGCGTTTGTATCGCTCGGCTCAGTTGATGGATTTCGTCATTCCCTATGAGCTGGCCGAACTGGAAGCGGCCAGCCATGAGCTGCTGCAACGCAACAACGTGGTCGACGGTTATCTGCGGCCAGTGGCCTGGCGCGGCAGTGAAATGATTTCCACCTCGGCTCGCTTCAACAGCGTCCACGTGGCGATCGCCTGCTGGCAATGGCCGAGCTATTTCGACCCCGCCGGGCACATGGCCGGCATTCGTTTGAAAACCGCCGAGTGGCGTCGTCCGCCACCGAGCTGCAGTCCGTTTGAAGCCAAGGCATCCGGGCATTATCAGATCGCCACGCTGAGCAAGCACGACGCTGAAAACAATGGTTACCACGACGCCTTGATGCTCGACTGGCGCGGCAACGTTGCCGAAGCCACCAGCGCCAACGTGTTCTTCGTCAAAGGTCGGACGTTGCACACCCCGGTGCCGGATTGTTTCCTCAACGGCATTACCCGTCAGACCGTCATCGAACTGGCCAGGGCGCTGGATTACCAAGTGGTCGAGCGAACCATTGTTCCTACGGAGCTTGGCGACTTCGACGAGTGTTTTCTCACCGGTACCGCTGCCGAAATCACACCCGTGCAGCGCATCGATGAACATCGCTATCGACCGGGCAACGCCTGCCGCGAATTCATTGCTGCCTACACCTCAACCGTCAACGCCTGATAAACAGCCAGGAATCTCACCATGTCAGATCAAGGGATTGTCGCGTCTAAACCTTACGTTTCACTGGGCCACCGCCATGAAGAATTGTCGGCGCGAGGCTGGACGGTGTTGACGCCGGACGAGTTCGCCGACGACGTGCTCGGCACGCTGCAGGAGTTCGGCCCGGTCATTCCGCAATTCAACGGGCAGACCGCGTTCGCCATCACCCGCAAGCCGGGATACGAAGACTTGCCGTATTCCCAGAGCATGAACGGTATCGGCCCACACACCGAAGCGCCGGTTTACGGACCGCCGCCGCGCTACCTGGCGTTGCATTGTCATCAACAGGCCACGTGCGGTGGCGGGCATACAGGGCTGGTGGACGGTTATGAATTGCTGGCGTTCCTCGAGCGCACCGACCCTGAGTTGCGTGAATGGATCGACGACACGCCTGTGGAGTTCGTCGCCACCGCCAAACCCGGTGAAGCCGCGCAACGCCGGGTCAAGGAATACATCCTGACGCCTACAGAAGACGGGGATATTTTCCGCTTCAGCTACAACCAGTTTCACTACGGCGATGTGAATCCTTCCAAGGAAGCGCTGCTGCACTCGCAAGTCGCCAATAGCTCGTCGTCACTGGCCAGGTTTGCAGTCCTGGGCGAAGCGTATTTCGTTGAGCACAACACACCGGTGCTGATTCCCGACGGATGCCTGCTGATTTGGGACAACTGGCGAATGATCCACGCCCGCAGCCGATACACTGACCCGGCGCGAAACCTGACCCGCTACTGGCTGGCCTGATTCATCCGTCGCCCTTAATTCTATTGGCGTACCCGTCATCGGGTACGCGTCCTACAGGTATCGCGTCATGCAAACAGCAATCGAGATCGCCAAGGTCGATCATCAACTGGTCGTGCGGCTCAATCAGGCCTGGACCAAACGGGCCACGGTCTGCGCCCCGGACAAGGCCGAGGCCAGCGAAGCGTTTGATCCGGCGCGCCCGGATTACCCGGAATGCATGGTGCCGTTTTTCCATCATCCAAAATTCCAGGCCTTGAGTGATGAACTCAAAAGCACCGTGGTGACCTGGGGCTGGATCGGCTACAACCTGCGCACGGTGACCGCCGAAGAGCACGTGGTGAATCCGGCGCTGAGCGTCATCGCTAATCAATACCTGGGCAAGGACGACTGGCATTTTCGCGAGGCCATGCAGCAGACGTTGATCGATGAGCACTACCACACGCTCATGCATCTGCGGGCGATCGAACGGACCAAGCTGGAGCGCGCACTCGATCAGGATCTGGATTTGCCGCCGTCGGTCACCTACCTGCGGCTGATCGCCCTGCGTGAGGAACTGCCAGAGCAGTGGCAGCGCGACCTGGCAGCGATCACCTTTGCGGTAGTGGCCGAGATCAGCGTCAACGCCTATCTGGATTTGCTGGCCGACGACCAGAGCATTCAACCGCAAAACCGCCGCGTGGCCGAACTGCATAACCGCGACGAATATGCCCACAGCAAGATTCTCGCTGAAGTGGCGAAGGTCATGTACGCGAACATGCAGCCGACCCAACGGGCGTTTTTCGCTCGTACGTTGTCCGTTGCTTTGAGTGCCTTTGTCGCCCAGGACTACTCGATGTGGGAGGCAATTCTCATGCAGCTCGGGGTCGAGGATGCCGCGCTGATCATCGCCGACACCCAGGAGAGCAACAAGAACGCAACGATCATGCGGGACTACAGTGGCCTGCATCGTCTGGCCCAGGATCTGGGCATCAGCGACGAGATCGATTTCGACTTCCGTCCGACCCTCAAAGCCACCGCAGCGGCCTGAACCAGGAGGTGAATATGTCCGTTCCTGTGTACGAAGTATTCGCGATCCGTGTCGGCGCCAATGCCCAGCGCACCGCCCGGGAGAACTTTCTCTACGACGCCTGCTGTGGTGATCCGAATGCGTCGATGCCACTGGATTATTACTTCTGGGTCATTCGTAACGAGCAGCAAGTGATCGTGGTCGACACTTGTTTTCAACCGGCCACGGCAGACCGGCGCAACCGTCAGATGTATCGCCTGCCGGAAGAATCCCTACGCCAACTGGATATTGATCCGGCACAGGTCGACAACCTGATCCTCACCCATTTGCACTGGGATCACGCCGGCAATCTGGGGCTTTTTCCGAAGGCCACGGTGCATCTGCAAGAAGCGGAACTGCGTTTCTGCACCGGACCGAAAATGGCCCATCACACGGTGAACAAAACCTACGAGGTCGACGACGTGATGTCGGCGCTTCCACCGCTGTTTGAAGGCCGGATGCGTTTGCACACCGGCACGGTGGAGGTGGTTCCCGGTGTGACATTGCACCCGGTGGGTGGGCATACACCGGGTAGCCAAGTCGTGCGGGTGAACACCGCGCGTGGGTGGATTGTTCTGGCCTCGGATGCTGCGCACTTGTGGGCCAACATCCGTCAGCGCAGTCCGTTTCCGATTCTTGATGATTTGGCGCAGACGCTTGAGGCGTTCAGTTTGATCGATCGCCTGGCTGACGGCGAAGACCATGTCATTCCCGGTCATGACCCGCTGATTGCCGAGCGCTTCCCGCATTGGAATGACGATCCGCACATCATTTGCCTGCACCAACCCCCGATCTGAAGAACACCCTAAACCTTGTAGGAGCAAGGCTTGCCCGCGATGGCGATTTGTCAGACACATAAATGCTGATGTGCCGCCGCCATCGCGGGCAAGCCTTGCTCCTACAGGGTATGTGTCAGCCCTGGGGTTTGAGGAGTTGGCCGAGGGTCGCCAGCGCTTCATCTATCCGCGATGAATACGGCGCGCCGCAACCAATGCGCACAAAGTGATTGAAACGCTTGGCATTGGAAAAGATATCCCCAGGTGAAATCTGGATGCCGGCCTTCAACGCTTCATGGAAAAACGCCATGGACGAATGCTGGCGCGGCAGTTCCACCCATAACAACGTACCGCCCCGAGGGGTGGTCACGCAGGTGCCAGCGGGAAAGTAGCGAATGATCGCTGCACTCATTTGCTGGCGTTGTTGAGTCAGGATTTTCCTCAAGCGGCGTAGGTAACGTTCGTAGGACGGTGTCTTCATGAACGCACTGACCGCCAGTTGCGACAACGCCTCACATCCCCGGGACTGAGTGTGTTTGAGCATTTCCACGCGGTCGTGCCATTTTCCCGCGCTGATCCAGCCCAGGCGTATGCCCGGCGCCAGGGTTTTGTTCAGGGATGCGCAATAGATCACATTGTCGGTGCGGTCCCAGTGCTTGAGCGTGGACAGCGGCTGCTCGGTATCCACCAGATCGCCATAGGTATCGTCTTCGATCAGCACTGTGGCGTGCTCGGCGCACAGCTGAACCAGCCGCGCCTTGTTGGCATCGGGCATGATGCTGCCCAGCGGATTTTGCAGGTTGGGAATGACGATCAGCGCCTGAATCCGTTCAGGACCTTTTAGCAATTGTTCGAGGGCGAACAGATTGATTCCGGCGTGCGAAGTCGCCGGGACCTCCAGCACCCGCAGACTCAGGCTTTCGAGAATTTGCAGCAAGCCGTAAAAGGTCGGTGATTCCACAGCCACGGTGTCACCCGGTTGGGTGACCGCGCGCAAAGCCAGGTTGATCGCTTCGGTCGCGCCGTTGGTGATCACAATCTTTTCCGCTGGCAGGTTGGCCTTAGCGGTCAGCGCCCGTCGGGCAAGAATACTGCGCAATGTGCTGTTGCCGCAGGTGGAACCCGCCGCTCCGAGCAAGTGCGGATCGTGACGCAGCGCCTTGATCATATGGTCTTGCAGGATCTTCAACGGATAGAGTTCCGGCGCGCAGAAGGCACTGGCGAAATTGACCTTGATCGTCGCGCGCTGACTGGCCTTGAGGACCGATGACACTTGCTCATGAATGCCGACGTAGACGCCGGTGTCCAGAGGCGGGGGAGGAGCGATCGGGACGGGTTTGCGCAACGTATCGGGCTGACGAATGTAATTGCCGGAGCGCGGCCGCGCTTCCAGCACGCCACAGTCCTCGAGTTCCCGGCAAACCTGCACCGCGGTCGACAGGCTGACGGCATGTTTTTCCATCATCAGCCGAATGGAGGGGAATCGTTCACCGGTTTTCAAGGTGCCGCTGCGGATCGCGTCGAGGTAGTGGTTGGCTAACTGACGGTAAAGGGGAGTTGTGTTCATGATGACCTCAGCAATCGCACCACTGAAGTCTTGGGCTGGAAAGTGAGTTGACGCTCCCTGCAGGCGGACCCGTGGTGCTGAAGGGTTAAGGAAAAGTGTTTTTCTGGCGCCGATTCACCGTGACATGAGTGCCTTTGGGCATTGATTGCCGAACGGGGTGGCACTTTGCAACTGTCTCGGTATGGGCGACGACGACAGGAAGGGAAATTGTGGGTTTTATAAAATCGCGGGCAATAAAAAGCCCCGCTCTAGGGCGTAATGCTGTTCACTTAAGCGGAGCAGCCTTACGGTCTACTGGAAACCGGGTCTTTGAGATCTTCACCGTCCTTGGCCTCGAAGGCCTGGGGCGGTGATCCAGAAATAATCCTCCAATACCTGCCC
>NZ_FYDJ01000031.1 GCF_900187425.1 Pseudomonas sp. Irchel s3h14 | reverse complement strand
GCTGTGGCTGTGGCTTTTGATTTTGATCTACTGCCCCTTTCCCAGAGGCCGAACGCAGGCGTTGCGCAGGGGGCACCGCGGCAAGGATGCCGCGGTAGCCGCCCCCGGCCATGGATGGCCGATGGCGGCGGGCCCCCGGAGCAATGCCGGAGTGAGGGCATGCCGAGCCTGGGCGAGGCACCGAATGGCGGGGCAGGAGCCCTTGGTTACTTGGGGCTTTTCCAAGTGACTCGCTGTAAGAGCGAAACCGCCAGTCGCCGTAACCGCAGAAACGGATATGCCCCCGATCAAAGAGCACAGCCGAAACGAATACGCCCCCGAACTAACCGGCATCAGAAGCAGGGGCGGACTTTATTTTGTTTCCGAATATACGTTGCACGAAATTTTCACAAAGCCTCCAAGACAATTCGCCCGCGCCAAACATGCCGGACAGTAATCAATGGCAATGCCGCTGTTGATCGTGCAACATTTGCGCACCGCGCAAGCCCCGGGGCCGAGTACTGGCCAACAGAGGGCAAGGCGCCGCTGTATTTTTGAAACTTCAACTTCCAATGGGTCCTAAAACGACATGGCAAACCCGGACGCCCTGAGTCAGCAGCGAGCTTCTAGTCGCCTGCTGCAACCGACCGTCAAATCGCATCTGGCCTACACGCTGCTGTGTGCCCTGGTCATGATGGTCATGTTCAGCCTGCTGCGCGTTGCGCTGCTGGTTTACAACCGCGAGATGATCCTCGACACCCCGGCCTCGACCTTTCTCGAAGCGTTCGCCAACGGTCTGCGTTTCGACCTGCGCCTGGTGGTCTACCTCAGCATTCCATTGCTGCTGGCGCTGTTCAGCGCCCGAGCGATGGCTGCACGCGGATTCTTCCGGTTCTGGCTGACCATTGCCTCGAGCATCGCGCTTTTCCTGGGCCTGATGGAGATGGACTTCTACCGCGAGTTCCACCAGCGCCTCAACGGCCTGGTCTTCCAATATGTAAAGGAAGACCCGAAAACCGTGATGAGCATGCTCTGGTACGGTTTTCCGGTGGTTCGCTACCTGCTGGCCTGGGCCGTGGGCACGTTGATCCTGACCCTGGCGTTCAAGGGCGCCGATCGCGCCACCCGTCCTCGTGGTCCCTTCAGCGGCGGCAGCATCGGCACGCGCAAGGTCGCCCCGTGGTACTCACGCATCGCGGTGTTTGTCGTCTGCCTGCTGGTCTGCGTGGTCGCCGCTCGTGGCACCCTGCGTCAGGGCCCGCCGATGCGTTGGGGTGACGTCTACACCACCGACTCGAACTTCGCCAACCAGTTGGGCCTCAACGGCACCTTGTCGCTGGTCGCCGCGGCCAAGAGCCGGATGTCCGAAGATCGCGACAACATCTGGAAGGCCACCCTGCCACAGCCTGAAGCGCAGAAAGTCGTGCGTGACATGCTGGTGATGGCGGACGACAAACTGGTGGATGCCGAAACCGCAGCCGTGCGTCGCGACTACACGCCGCCGGCCGACAAGACTCTGCCGATCAAGAACGTCGTCGTGATCCTGATGGAAAGCATGGCCGGTCACTCGGTGGGCGCCTTGGGCGCACCGGGCAACATCACGCCGTACCTCGACAAACTGTCGAAGGAAGGCCTGATGTTCGACCGCTTCTTCTCCAACGGCACCCATACCCACCAGGGTATGTTCGCCACCATGGCCTGTTTCCCGAACCTGCCAGGTTTCGAATACCTGATGCAGACGCCGGAAGGCAGCCACAAGTTGTCCGGCCTGCCGCAATTGCTCAGTGCCCGCGACTATGACGACGTGTACGTCTATAACGGCGACTTCGCCTGGGATAACCAGTCGGGTTTCTTCAGCAACCAGGGCATGACCAACTTCATTGGTCGTAACGACTTCGTGAACCCGGTGTTCTCCGATCCGACCTGGGGCGTGTCCGACCAGGACATGTTCGACCGTGGTCTGGTAGAGCTCAAGGCACGGGAAAACGGCAAGCCGTTCTATGCGCTGCTGCAAACCCTGTCCAACCACACGCCATACGCCTTGCCGACACCATTGCCGGTTGAGCGCGTGACCGATCGCGGTAGCCTGAACGAGCATTTGACCGCCATGCGCTATGCGGACTGGGCGCTGGGCCAGTTCTTTGAAAAGGCCCGCAAGGAGCCGTATTTCAAGGAAACCCTGTTTGTGATCGTCGGCGACCACGGTTTTGGCAACGAGCGTCAGATCACCGAAATGGACCTGGGCCGCTTCAACGTGCCGATGCTGATGATCGCACCGGGCATCCAGGAAAAGTTCGGCGAGCGTGACCATACCGTGGGCACTCAGATCGACATCGTGCCGACCATCATGGGCCGTATTGGTGGCGAAGTGCGTCATCAGTGCTGGGGCCGCGATTTGCTCAACCTGCCTGAAGGCGACACCGGTTTCGGCGTGATCAAACCGTCGGGTAGCGAGCAGACCACCGCCATCATCACGGCTGATCAGATTCTGGTGTTGCCGAAGGAAAAGGAAATGGCGCCGAAGATGTACCAGTACGAACTGGGTGCGACACCTCACGCCGAGATCGTTCCGGATGCACCGCGTACCGCTGAGCTGAAGCTCAAGCTCGAAGCGTTCCTGCAAACGGCGACCAAGAGCCTGATCGACAACACCGCCGGTGTGGTTGATGGCCAGCCGGACTAAGTCTTGCTGCAATAAAAAAGAGGCCCTTGAAAAGGGCCTCTTTTTTTGCCTGTTAAACCTTCATATCTTGCCGAGCAACAGCAGGATCAACAGCACCACCAACACCACGCCGATGATACCCGACGGGCCATAACCCCAACTTCTGGAGTGCGGGAAGACCGGTAAACCACCTACCAGCAGGAGGATCAGAATAATGATTAGAATTGTGCCCATGTCTATTTCCTTGTTGGAAGTGTTCTGGAATTACCTGGCGTTTAATGGTCAGCCGGGCTGCTATAAAACCGGGCTGCTTACAAAATCCGACTGTGGCGTATGAAAGAAAATTCCAAGTTTTTTTAATGTTTTTCGAAGAAAGGCTTATTCCGTTTTTTATTGCACAAGTTGGTTCAGGCACTCTCCCGGTTTGCTCGGGCCATTCAGCAATCTGATGGAGCGTGGGTCGGGCATTGTCCTTCGCTACACTCGATGCATCTTCCCCGGAACAACAAGGCTGTTTGCTATGCAAAATCGCATGATGATCACTGGCGCGGGCTCGGGCTTAGGTCGCGAAGTCGCGCTGCGCTGGGCGCGTGAAGGCTGGCAGCTGGCCTTGTCGGATGTCAGCGAACCCGGTCTGCAGGAAACCCTGAAACTGGTTCGCGAAGCCGGCGGCGACGGTTTTATCCAGCGTTGCGACGTGCGCGATTACAGTCAGCTGACCGCTTTCGCCCAAGCCTGCGACGAGAAACTCGGTGGCATCGATGTCATCGTCAACAACGCCGGCGTTGCCTCGGGCGGGTTCTTCAGTGAACTGTCGCTGGAAGACTGGGACTGGCAGATCGCGATCAACCTGATGGGCGTGGTCAAGGGTTGCAAGGCCTTCCTGCCGCTGCTGGAAAAAAGCAAAGGCAAGATCATCAACATCGCGTCGATGGCCGCCCTGATGCAAGGCCCGGCCATGAGCAACTACAACGTCGCCAAGGCTGGTGTGGTGGCGTTGTCCGAAAGCCTGCTGGTCGAGCTGGCGCAGCAGGAAATCGGCGTGCATGTGGTGTGCCCGTCGTTCTTCCAGACCAACCTGCTGGACTCGTTCCGTGGCCCGACGCCGGCCATGAAAGCCCAGGTCGGCAAGTTGCTGGAAAGCTCGCCGATCACCGCGACCGACATTGCCGACTACATCTATCAGCACGTTACCGCTGGCGAATTCATGATTCTGCCTCACGAACAGGGCCGTATGGCCTGGGCGCTCAAGCAGAAGAACCCGCAATTGCTCTACGACGAAATGACCGCAATGGCCGACAAAATGCGCGCCAAGGCCAAACAAACCGCAGGCTGAACTTGCCCGTACGCAACACCGTCGTTAGGGTGGCCGCCATCGGCCATCCTCACGGGACGTTTGCATGCTCAATTATTTGTGGTTTTTCCTCGCCGCGCTGTTTGAAATCGCCGGCTGTTTTGCCTTCTGGATGTGGTTGCGCCAGGGTAAAAGCGCCTGGTGGGTCGTGCCGGCTCTGCTCAGTCTGACCTTGTTCGCGCTGCTGCTGACCCGCATCGAAGCGACCTACGCCGGTCGCGCCTATGCCGCTTACGGTGGCATCTACATCATCGCGTCGATCGGCTGGCTGGCGGTGGTCGAGCGGATTCGTCCGCTGGGCTCGGACTGGCTCGGCGTGGCGCTGTGTGTGATCGGGGCCAGCGTCATCCTTTTCGGCCCGCGTTTCGCCGCTTCCTGAAGGATCGGTCCTTCATTCAATGGGTTTGTCGGACGTTTCCATAGGATCTGTTCGGGGGGCGCTGTAGGGCGGGACTGATTTGCTGCTGTCGCATTGTAGGCCCGCTGAGTGCAGGGCATCTTCAGGGTTCGATAACCCTGAAGGACTAATGCCATGCTTGTACTCAGTCGCGTTGTGGGCGAGTTGATTTCCATCGGTGACAACATTTCCGTGCGCATTCTTGCCGTCAACGGAGGCAGTGTGCGCTTCGGTGTCGAAGCGCCGCAAAACGTCAATGTGCACCGGGCCGAGGTCTACGACCGCATCCAGCTCAAACTGGCGAAAAACAAAGGACGCTGAAGACCTCAGTCAAACAGGTGCTTGGGCACATCGTGCTTGAGCATCAGCTGGCATTGCTCGCTTTCCGGGTCGAAGACAATCAGCGCCTGGCCCTTGGTCAATGCCTGGCGAACACGCAGAACACGGGTTTCCAGTGGCGTGTCATCGCCGTTGTCCGTACCGTCACGGGTCACGAAATCCTCGATCAGGCGGGTGAGGGTGTCGACTTCAAGTTGGTCGTGGGGAATCAGCATAGGCACCTCGGCTAAACAATGGCGCGATGCTACGGCGAATGTAGGGTTGCGGCTAGCCTGCTGGCCCTGTGTGGTGATCGTTGATCGTTCCCACGCTCCGCGTGGGAATGCCTCAAGGGACGCTCCGCGTTCCAGCTCTCGAAAGGGACGCGGAGCGTCCCGGGCTGCATTCCCACGCGGAGCGTGGGAACGATCAAAGGTAACACTCAGCTGTCGGACCGCTGCCCCACCAGACTATCCACCGACGGCACCCGCGTATCACTTTCCATCTGCGTCTCATGTTCGATCTGATGACTGAACCGGTCCAGTGACCCTTTGGCTGGTTGTGCATCGCTGGCAAACACCGGCGGGCTCAGAATGTAGGCGCCGAGCAATCGACTGAGCGCAGCGAGGCTGTCGATGTGGGTGCGTTCGTATCCGTGAGTGGCGTCGCAGCCGAAGGCGAGCAGGGCGGTGCGAATGTCATGCCCGGCAGTGACCGCCGAATGGGCATCGCTGAAGTAGTAGCGGAACAGGTCGCGGCGCACCGGCAACTCGTTGTCACTGGCCAGGCGCAGCAGATGCCGCGACAGGTGATAGTCGTAAGGTCCGCCGGAATCCTGCATTGCCACGCTCACCGCGTGTTCGCTGGAATGCTGACCCGGCGCGACCGGGGCAATGTCGATGCCGACGAATTCGCTGACGTCCCACGGTAACGCCGCCGCCGCGCCACTGCCGGTTTCCTCGGTGATGGTGAACAGCGGATGACAGTCAATCATCAGCTCTTCGCCGCTGTCGACGATCGCTTTCAGCGCCGCCAGCAATGCCGCCACACCGGCCTTGTCGTCGAGATGACGGGCGCTGATGTGGCCGCTTTCGGTGAACTCCGGCAAAGGGTCGAAGGCGACAAAATCACCGACGCTGACCCCCAGCGAGTCGCAATCGGCACGCGTGGCGCAATAGGCGTCCAGGCGCAATTCGATGTGATCCCAACTGATCGGCATTTCATCCACGGCGGTATTGAACGCATGCCCGGAAGCCATCAGCGGCAGCACGCTACCTCGGATTACGCCATTGTCGGTAAACAGGCTGACCCGGCTGCCCTCGGCAAAACGGCTGGACCAGCAACCGACAGGCGCCAGGGTCAGACGGCCGTTGTCCTTGATCGCGCGAACCGCCGCGCCGATGGTGTCGAGGTGAGCGGAGACCGCACGGTCGGGGCTGTTTTTCTTGCCCTTGAGGGTGGCGCGGATGGTGCCGCGGCGGGTCATCTCAAAGGGAATGCCCAGCTCTTCAAGCCGTTCGGCGACGTAACGCACGATGGTGTCGGTGAACCCGGTCGGGCTGGGAATGGCGAGCATTTCCAGCAGGACTTTTTGCAGGTAGATCAGATCCGGTTCTGGAATTTTGCTGGTCATGGAAACTCCTGATGAGGTAAGCGTTGATCGTTCCCACGCTCTGCGTGGGAATGCCTCACCGGACGCTCCGCGTCCGCTTTTTGGACGCAGAGCGTCCCTGGCTGCATTCCCACGCGGAGCGTGGGAACGATCAGGAAGGGGGGGCTAAGCCGCCGGCTGACTGTGCGGAAACAACAAATCCACAAACCGCTCGGCCGTCGGTTGCGGTTCATGGTTGGCCAGGCCGGCGCGCTCATTGGCTTCGATAAACACATATTCCGGTTGATCGGCAGCGGGCACCATCAGGTCGAGCCCGACCATCGGAATGTCCAGCGCCCGCGCCGCTCGCACCGCCGCATCCACCAAGGTCGGATGCAGGATCGCCGTCACATCCTCAAGAATCCCGCCGGTATGAAGATTCGCCGTACGCCGTACGAACAGATGCTCACCGGCCGGCAGAATGCTGCTGTAGTCATAACCCGCCGCGTGCAAGGTGCGCTCGGTCTCATGGTCCAGCGGGATTTTGCTTTCACCGCTGGTCGCCGCCTGACGACGCCGGCTCTGGGCTTCGATCAGCGCACCGATGGAATGCTGACCATCACCGACCACTTCAGCCGGTCGGCGAATGGCCGCGGCGACCACCTCAAAACCGATCACCACAATTCGCAAATCGAGACCTTCGTGGAAACTCTCCAGCAGCACGCGACTGTCGAACTGACGGGCGGATTCAATGGCTTGCTGGACCTCTTCGATGGTCCGTAAATCCACCGCGACGCCCTGGCCCTGTTCGCCATCCAGCGGTTTGACCACCACCCGTTCGTGCTCATCAAGAAACGCCAGATTGTCATCGGCGTTGCCGGCCAGTTGCTGCGACGGCAAGTTCAGGCCGGCGGCCTTGAGCACTTTGTGCGTCAGGCTTTTGTCCTGGCACAACGTCATGCTGATGGCGCTTGTCAGATCGCTGAGGGATTCACGGCAACGTACGCGGCGTCCGCCATGGATCAAGGTGAACAGGCCGGCATCGGCGTCATCGACTTGCACTTCGATGCCGCGACGGTGCGCTTCCTCAACGATGATCCGTGCATAAGGATTGAACTCCGCTTCAGGACCCGGACCAAGAAACAGCGGCTGATTGATGCAGTTTTTGCGCTTGATCGCGAAGGTCGACAGGTTGCGAAACCCCAGCTTGGCGTAAAGACTTTTCGCCTGCCGGTTGTCGTGCAGCACGGACAGGTCCAGGTAACTCAGCCCACGGCTCATGAAGTGCTCGATCAAATGCCGCACCAGCACTTCACCGACGCCCGGTCGCGAACATTGCGGATCGACCGCCAGGCACCACAGGCTGCTGCCATTTTCTGGATCGTTGAACGCCTTGTGGTGATTGAGGCCCATGACACTGCCAATGATCGCGCCGCTGTCCTCATCTTCGGCCAGCCAATACACCGGGCCGCCCTCATGGCGTGGGGTCAGCAGACTCGCGTCGATCGGCAGCATGCCGCGCAACTGATACAGCTGATTGATCGCCAGCCAGTCCGGATCGCTCTGGGCCCTGCGGATGCGAAAGCCACGAAACACCCGAGTGGACTGGCGGTAGTCGCTGAACCACAGGCGCAAGGTGTCGGACGGGTCGAGGAATAGCTGGGCTGGCTCCAGCCCCAGCACTTGCTGAGGCGCAGCCACGTACAGGGCGATGTCGCGCTCACCGGTGTGCTCGTTGAGCAGCTCTTGGGCCAGGCTCGCCGCATCCGGGAAGGTATGACCGATCAGCAACCGCCCCCAACCGCAATGCACGGCGATCGGTGCGGCGCCCAATTCACTGCCGTCTTCGGCCAGACGCGCCTGCAAGCGTTCGTATGAGGGTGCCTGACCGCGCAACAAGCGTTGGCTGTAGGCCGTGGCGTGGGGTTTCATCGATCAGATTCCTTGTTCGCTGAGCCACAGGTTCAGCGCCGCCAATTGCCACAGCTTGGAGCCGCGCAATGGGGTTAATTGACCTTGTGGGTCGGTCAGCAGGCGATCGAGCATCTCTGGCTTGAACAGGGCGCGATCCTGACTCGGATCGAGCAGCAGTTCGCGCACCCAGTTCAGCGTGTCGCCCTGCAAATGCTTCAGGCCCGGCACCGGGAAGTAGCCTTTCTTGCGATCGATCACTTCACTCGGAATGACCAGGCGCGCGGCTTCTTTCAAGACTTGCTTGCCGCCGTCCGGTAGTTTGAATTTACCCGGCACGCGGGCCGACAATTCCACCAGGCGATAGTCGAGAAACGGTGTGCGCGCTTCCAGGCCCCAGGCCATGGTCATGTTGTCGACGCGTTTGACCGGGTCGTCCACCAGCATGATCGTGCTGTCCAGACGCAAGGCTTTGTCCACCGCAGCATCGGCGCCGGGCTGTGCGAAATGTTCCTTCACGAAGTCGCCAGCGGCGTCATTTGCTGTCAGCCATTTCGGCTGCACGGTGGCGGCGTAGTCGTCGTAGCTGCGGTCGAAAAACGCATCGCGATAGGCCGCGTACGGATCATCGGCACCGTCGACTTGTGGGTACCAGTGATAACCGGCGAACAACTCGTCCGCACCTTGGCCGCTCTGCACCACTTTGCAATGCTTGGCCACTTCGCGGGACAACAGATAGAAGGCGATGCAGTCATGGCTGACCATCGGCTCGCTCATGGCGCGGAACGCTGCGGGCAGTTGCTCGATGATCTCTTTTTCGTCGATGCGCAATTGGTGATGCTGGGTGCCGTAGTGCTTGGCGATCAGGTCCGAATACTGGAACTCGTCGCCGCGCTCGCCGCCGGCATCCTGGAAACCGATGGAGAAGGTCGACAGGTTTTCAACACCGACTTCACGCAAAAGACCGACCAGCAGGCTTGAATCCACACCGCCCGAAAGCAGAACACCCACATCGACCGCTGCACGTTGACGGATCGCCACCGCGTCGCGGGTGCTATCGAGTACACGGTCGCGCCAGTCTTCGAGTGTCAGATTCATCTCGTCGGCGTGTGGGCCGTAGGGCAGGGTCCACCAGGTTTTCTGCTCGGTGGTGCCATCCGCTTCGATGCGCATCCAGGTCGCCGGTGGCAGTTTCTCGATGCCGGCCAGCAAGGTGCGCGGCGCCGGGACCACTGCGTGGAAATTCAGATAATGATTGAGTGCCACCGGATCGAGGATCGGGTTGATGTCGCCGCCCTTGAGCAGCGCCGGCAACGCCGAGGCAAAGCGCAGGCGCTGGCCTGTGCGCGACAGGTACAGGGGCTTCACGCCGAGACGGTCGCGGGCGATGAACAGGCGTTGGGCGTCACGCTCCCAAATGGCGAAGGCGAACATGCCGTTGAGCTTGGGCAGCAATGCTTCGCCCCAGGCGTGATAACCCTTGAGCAGCACTTCGGTGTCACCACCGGAATAGAACGCGTAACCAAGGCTTTCAAGCTCGGTGCGCAGTTCCGGGAAGTTGTAGATCGCGCCGTTGAAGGCCAGGGACAAGCCCAGTTGGTTGTCGACCATCGGCTGCGCCGAGCCGTCCGACAGGTCCATGATTTTCAGGCGACGATGGCCCAGGGCAATCGGCCCTTGGGCATGAAAGCCCCATGCGTCAGGGCCACGCGGGGCCAGGTGATGGGTGATTCGTTCAATGGCTGCAAGGTCTGCAGGTTGATGATCAAAACGTAACTCGCCAGCTAATCCGCACATAAATTCCTTACCGGTTTTTCCGTTGGGGAGGGTCAATCGATACCGCGCCAAAAACGGCGGGTACTCAGAAACTGACCCGGCTGAATCCCCGGAGTTTTAGACCGATAAGTTATAAGGCGCGCCGTCAGACTTTTCCGCGGATCAACTGGCGCACGGCGAAACGGTTGGGATGGCAGGCCTCGGCAACCGTTCTGGGCAGGGGCAGCGGTTCGTTTTCGATCCATGCCGCGAGCAATTCACCCGACAGTGGCGCGGTGATCAAGCCGCGAGAACCGTGGCCGCTGTTGACGTAAAAACCCTCAAGCCAGGGGCAGGGAATGTCCGGTACTTGCCGGGCGTCCTTGCTCAGTACGGCGTAGGCGTCGACGAAGGCTGCTGGTTCGGCCAACGGGCCAACGATCGGCAGGTAGTCCGGGCTGGTGCAGCGGAACGCGGCGCGTCCTTCAAGCTGCTGCGGGTCCAGTGCCTGAGCATGCAGTCGCGTGGCCAGGTCAGGGGAGATTTCCTCGAGCAAGGCCAGGTTGCCGAGGTGTTCGGCGAGGGTTGGGGTCAGGTCATCGCTCTTGAAGTCGAAGCTGGCGCCGAGGGTGTGTTCGCCCAGTCGCGCCGGCGCCACGTAGCCTTCGGCGCAGACGACGGTGGCCAGGCTCTGGCTTTCAGGGGTTTGCGCCAGTCGGGTGATCTGGCCACGAATACGTTTGAGGGGCAGCTCGGCGCTGTGTGGAAAACGCTTGATCTCGGCGGCGCCGGCGAGGATCACCACGGGGGCACTGGCCAGCAAATCATCACCGTCCCAGGCCTGCCACTGATCATCAACCTTGCGCAGTTCCAGTACGTCGCGATGGGGCAGCCACTGGATGTTCGCCGAAGATGCCTGCCAATGGCACAGCGCCGGCGGATGAACCCAGCCGCCTTCCGGGAAAAACAATCCGCCGTGTTCCAGGGCGATCCCGGCCTGAGTCTGTGCTTGCGGTTGATCGAGCAAGTGCACCAGGTCTGGTGAAAAGGCGGCGGCCAATTGCGCCTGACGCTCGGCTTCCTTGGCGTTGAAGGCCAGTTGCAAGACCCCGCAATCGTCCCAGTCGACGCCACGTTGCAGATGTTCAAGCAAGCGCCGGGTGTGACCGAAACCACTGACAATCAACTGCGACAACGCGGTGCCATGGGCTGAAAGCTTGAGATACAAAACGCCCTGAGGATTGCCCGAGGCTTCCTGCGCCAGCGCATTGTGACGCTCCAGCAGACTCACTTGCCAACCCCGCGCCGCCAGGCTGGCGGCGCTGGCGCAACCGGCCAGGCCGGCGCCGATCACCATCGCACGCCGCTCGCCGTTCAGTGGCGTCGGCCGAGCAAACCACGGTTTTGCCACAGCGGGCACCGGGACTTCCTCTGGCCAGCCGAGAAACACGCCCCGCAGGATTTCCCATTTGTGGCCAATGCCGGGCGTGCGCTTCATCTTGAAGCCCGCCGCATTCAGCAGACGGCGCACCCAACCGGTGCTGGTGAAGGTGCTGATGGTCGAACCGGGGGCCGCCAGGCGCGCCAGTTCGGCGAACAGTTCGGCGGTCCACATGTCGGGGTTTTTCGCCGGGGCAAAACCGTCGAGAAACCAGGCATCGATCTGCGCGTCCAGTTGTGGCAATTGCTCCAGCGCATCACCGATCAGCAGGGTCAGGGTCACGCGGCCGTTGTCCAGCACCAGGCGCTGGAAGCCTGGGTGGATTGCGATGTATTGCGTCAGCAGTTGATCGGCAAACGGTTTGAGTTCCGGCCACAAGGCCAAGGCGCGCTGCAGATCGGGCAGGCTCAGCGGGTACTTTTCGACACTGACAAAATGCAGCCGCGCTCCGATCACCGCGTGCTGTTCGAACAACTGCCAGGCGCAAAGGAAATTCAGCCCGGTGCCGAAACCGGTCTCGCCAATCACCAGTCGACCGCCGGCCGGCAACGCGGCAAAGCGTTCACGCAAAGCGTTCTGTTCGAGGAATACGTAGCGGGTTTCGTCCAGCCCCGACAGATCGGAAAAATACACATCATCGAACACCCGCGAACGCGGGAGCCCTTGGTCGTCCCAGTCGAGCTGGGCGTGGGGCAATACAGGTTTCATGGCAGGCTCGGCAACGGCAAGGCGGCCATTCTAGCCGATCGCCGGAGCGGTGCTTGATCCATGGCAACGCGTGCGTTCGCAGATTCGCTGAAAATCTGTAGCAGCTGCCGAAGGCTGCGTTCGATCGCGCAGCGGTCGCAAAATCAGCCAATGTATTTTTTCAGGTAAAACGTGAACTCAGGATTTACGACCGCTGCGCGATCGAACGCAGCCTTCGGCAGCTGCTACAAGAAACTATCGTTGCTGCGAAGTAAGGGATTTCTCCCACGGAAAACAACTCAATCCGCTAGTCTTGCTCAATCCTGGAAGGAGCCGTCCCATGTTCGAATCCGCCGAAATCGGTCACGCCATCGACAAAGAAACCTACGACGCCGAAGAACCGGCCCTGCGTGAAGCCTTGCTCGAAGCGCAGTTCGAACTTCACCAGCAGCGCCGCTTTCCGGTGATCATTCTGATCAATGGCATCGAAGGCGCCGGCAAGGGCGAGACGGTCAAGTTGCTTAACGAATGGATGGACCCACGCCTGATCGAGGTCCGCACGTTCGATCAGCAGACCGACGAAGAGCTGGCGCGGCCACCGGCCTGGCGCTACTGGCGGATGCTTCCGGCCAAGGGCCGCATGGGGATTTTCTTCGGCAACTGGTACAGCCAGATGCTGCAAGGCCGGGTTCATGGGTTGTTCAAGGATCCGGTGCTGGATCAGGTGATCAACCAGTCTGAGCGCTTTGAAAAAATGCTCTGCGATGAAGGCGCGCTGATCTTCAAGTTCTGGTTCCACCTCTCCAAGAAGCAAATGAAGGCGCGGCTCAAGGCCCTGGCGGATGACCCGCTGCACAGTTGGCGCATCAGTCCGCTGGACTGGCAACAATCGAAAACCTACGACAAATTCGTGAAGCACGGCGAACACGTGTTGCGCCGTACCAGTCGCGACTACGCGCCTTGGCATGTGATCGAAGGGGTGGACCCTCATTACCGCAGCCTGGCGGTGGGCAAGATCCTGCTCGAAGGCCTGCAAAGTGCCTTGAAGCGACACAAGGTCCATCCTTCCAAGGTCAATGCCGCGCCGTTGCCCATCCATGTCGATCAGCTGAACCTGCTCGACAGCCTGGATTTGACTCAGCGGCTGGACAAGGACGATTACGAAGAACAGTTGATTACCGAACAGGCGCGATTCTCCGGCCTGATGCGCGACAAACGCATGCGTCGGCACGCCTTGGTGGCGGTGTTCGAAGGCAATGATGCGGCAGGCAAGGGCGGGGCGATCCGCCGGGTCGCGGCGGCCCTCGATCCGCGTCAGTACAGCATCGTGCCGATTGCCGCGCCCACCGAAGAGGAGCGGGCGCAGCCTTATCTGTGGCGGTTCTGGCGGCATATCCCGGCCAAGGGCAAGTTCACGGTGTTCGATCGTTCGTGGTACGGGCGGGTGCTGGTGGAGCGCGTCGAAGGCTTCTGCCCGCCGGCGGACTGGTTGCGGGCCTACAGTGAAATCAATGATTTTGAAGAGCTGATCGCCGAGGCCGGGCTGATCGTGGTCAAGTTCTGGCTGGCCATCGATAAGCAGACACAACTGGAGCGCTTCCAGGCGCGGGAAGAAATCCCTTTCAAGCGTTTCAAGATCACCGAAGATGACTGGCGCAATCGTGATAAATGGGACGCCTATCGCGCGGCAGTCGGTGACATGGTCGATCGCACCAGCACCGAGATCTCGCCCTGGACGCTGGTGGAGGCCAATGACAAGCGCTGGGCGCGGGTCAAAGTCCTGCGCACCATCAATCTGGCGCTGGAAGAGGCGTTCGAAAAGTCCGATAAACACAACAGAAAAGCGAAACAGCACAAGAAGTGAGCGATGGTTACGCATACGCGGGGTGAATGATTGTCGCGGTTGGTAATGCAGTGGACTTATGCTCGGTCCACTCTCAACCGACAACAACAATGAGGTATGCCATGCGTGAAGTGGTGATCGTCGACAGCGTGCGGACCGGCCTGGCCAAATCCTTTCGCGGCAAGTTCAACCTGACCCGTCCGGACGACATGGCGGCTCATTGCGTCAATGCGCTGCTGGCGCGCTCGGGCATCGATCCGGCCAGCGTCGAGGATTGCATCGTCGGTGCCGGTTCCAACGAAGGTGGCCAGGGCTTCAACATCGGTCGCAACATCGCGGTGCTGTCGCGCCTGGGCACCGGCACTGCCGGCATGACCCTCAACCGTTTTTGCTCGTCGGGCTTGCAAGCGATTGCCATCGCCGCCAACCAGATCGCCTCGGGTTGCAGCGACATCATCGTCGCCGGTGGCGTCGAGTCCATCAGCCTGACCATGAAAAGCATCAACACCGACAACCTGATCAATCCGCTGCTTAAAGAGCAGGTGCCCGGCATCTATTTTCCGATGGGCCAGACGGCCGAAATCGTCGCTCGTCGTTACGACGTCAGTCGTGAAGAACAGGATCTGTACGCGCTGCAAAGTCAGCAACGTACCGCTCAGGCTCAGGCCGATAGATTGTTTGACGATGAAATCGTTCCGATGGCGGTGAAGTATCGGGTTGAAGACAAGGCCACCGGTCAGGTGCAGATCCTTGACGGCATCGTCGATCACGATGACTGCAATCGCCCGGGCACCACTCTGGAAAGCCTGGCGGGATTGAAACCGGTGTTTGCCGAAGACGGTTCGGTGACGGCGGGCAATTCTTCGCAGCTGTCCGATGGCGCGTCGATGACGCTGGTGATGAGCCTGGAAAAAGCACTGGAACTGGGGTTGAAGCCCAAGGCGTTCTTCCGTGGTTTCACCGTGGCCGGTTGCGAGCCGGATGAAATGGGCATCGGCCCGGTGTTTTCGGTGCCGAAATTGCTCAAGGCCAAGGGGTTGCGGATTTCCGACATTGATCTGTGGGAACTCAACGAAGCGTTCGCCTCGCAATGTTTGTACAGCCGTATTCGGTTGGAGATCGATAACGACAAGTACAACGTC
Source organism: Pseudomonas sp. Irchel s3h14 (assembly GCF_900187425.1). Lineage (GTDB taxonomy): Bacteria > Pseudomonadota > Gammaproteobacteria > Pseudomonadales > Pseudomonadaceae > Aquipseudomonas. Next base: position 34,087 of record NZ_FYDJ01000031.1, on the reverse strand, counting down.
AATGGCGGCTCGATTTCCATCGGCCATCCGTTCGGCATGACCGGCTCGCGTCAGGTCGGGCATCTCGTGCGTGAATTGCAGCGCCGCAACGTGCGTTACGGCATCGTCACCATGTGTGTGGGTGGCGGGATGGGTGCGACCGGGTTGTTTGAAGCTGTGCGTTAAATCCGGAAGATTTGTATTGGCTGATTAACCGCCTTCGTCGGATCGCCGCCCGGAGCAAGCCCGCTCCCACAATGATCTGATGTGCGGCATAGATCCAATGTGGGAGCGGGCTTGCTCGCGAATGGCGGCGCCGCTGTCTACAGGCTCATACGCAAAAGCAGCATCCGCTCAATGTAAGCCTGTACCTCCCGCGCCAATTTCTCCGGATTTTCAAACGGCCCCTCCAGGGTGTTTTCCCGGGTGCTGAAATACAAATCCCCATTCACACGACACACCCGGTCACAGCGAAAGTGCGTGGCGGGGGCATTGTCCTGGGCGCGCTTGCCGTACATGGCGATCTCCTGAGGAATGTTCCTGTTGGCGAATCCCATGAGCTTATGCACGAACCACTTGCGACGCCTGGCCGACCGATCGACGGCATAGCGCCAATTTAATGGTGCGACCTGCACAGTTTCATTCGCGGCCAACGCCCAACTGTCCCTGTGTGCCGAACGGCTCTAAGCCTAGAATGACCGTTCTCGCCACTTGGCTTCGGGGTTCGCAATGCACATTTCATCGGGTCGCTGGGTTAACGGTCTGTTCCTGGCCTTGGTGACCGCGCTGCTGTGGGGAATCCTGCCGATCAAACTCAAGCAAGTGCTGCTGGTGATGGACCCGGTGACGGTGACGTGGTTTCGCCTGATCGTATCCGGCGGGTGCCTGTTCATTTATCTGGCGGCGACCAAACGCCTGCCGAGCCGCAAGGTGCTGGGGCCGCGTGGTGGCTGGTTGGTGTTGATGGCGGTGCTCGGCCTGGTGGGCAACTACGTGCTGTACCTGATGGGTCTGAACCTGCTTAGCCCCGGCACCGCGCAACTGGTGGTGCAGATGGGCCCGATCATGTTGCTGATCGCCAGTCTGTTTGTGTTCAAGGAACGGTTCAGCGTGGGGCAGGGGATCGGCCTGCTGGTGCTGTTGATCGGCTTTGCCCTGTTTTTCAATCAGCGGCTGGCCGAGTTGCTGACCTCGCTGACCGATTACACCGCCGGCGTGCTGCTGGTGCTGTTGGCGTCCACGGTCTGGACGTTCTACGCCCTGGGCCAGAAGCAATTGCTCACGGTGTGGAATTCGCTGCAGGTAATGATGGTGATCTACCTGTTCTGCGCGCTGTTGCTGACGCCGTGGGTGCATCCGCTGGAAGCGCTGCAATTGAGTCCGCTGCAAGGCTGGCTACTGCTGGCGTGCTGCATGAACACCCTGATCGCCTATGGCGCGTTTGCCGAGGCTTTGGCTCATTGGGAGGCATCGCGGGTTAGTGCAACGCTGGCAATCACGCCGCTGGTGACGTTTGCTGCGGTGGCAGTGGCTGCGTGGTTGTGGCCGGAGTATGTGCATGCCGAGACGATCAATGGTCTGGGTTATGGCGGGGCGGTGCTGGTGGTGCTGGGGTCGGCGCTGGTGGCGTTGGGGCCGTCGTTGATTGCGGGGCTCAGAGCTAGAAAGGTGCGGATTGCGGCAGGTTAGACCGCGTCATCGTTCATCGCGGGCAAGCCTTGCTCCTACGGGTTTTATGTCGATACCGGATATTTTGATCGACGCAAAACCCGTAGGAGCAAGGCTTGCCCGCGATGGCTGACTGTCAGGCGCTACAAAACTCAGCCCTTGGCGCCAGCCTCCAGCATATTCTCCGGCCTTACCCACGCATCAAACTCTTCGTCCGTCAGATACCCGAGTTGCAACGCCGCCTCACGCAGGGTCAGCCCTTCTGCGTAAGCCTTTTTGGCGATCTCCGCCGATTTGTCATAACCAATGTGCGGATTCAGCGCTGTCACCAACATCAACCCACGCTCCAGATGTTCAGCCATTTTCTCTGCATCCGGTTCCAGGCCGGCGATGCAATGCTGCTGGAAGTTGCTGCAGCCATCGCCGAGCAGGCGGATCGATTGCAGAAGGTTGTGGATGATCACCGGTTTGAACACGTTCAGCTGCAGGTGCCCCTGGCTCGCGGCAAACCCGATGGCGACGTCGTTGCCCAATACCTGACAAGCCAGCATCGATAGCGCTTCGCACTGAGTCGGATTGACCTTGCCGGGCATGATCGAGCTGCCCGGTTCGTTGGCCGGCAGTTTGACTTCGGCGAAACCTGCTCGCGGCCCGGAGCCCAGCAGGCGCAGGTCGTTGGCGATTTTCATCAGGGTCACGGCGAGGGTTTTCAGCGCGCCGGACAGCGTGGTCAGCGGCTCATGGCCAGCCAGGGCGGCGAATTTGTTGGGGGCGGTGACGAATGGCAGGCCGGAGAGGGCGGCCAGCTCGGCAGCGATGGCTTCGCCAAAACCGTGGGGCGAGTTCAGCCCGGTGCCGACCGCGGTGCCGCCCTGGGCCAATTCACAGACGGCCGGCAGCGAGCTGCGGATCGCTCGTTCGGCGTAATCCAGTTGCGCGATGAACGCCGACAGTTCCTGACCGAAGGTAATCGGTGTCGCGTCCATCATATGGGTGCGGCCGGTCTTGACCAGTTTCATGTGCCGCGCGGACAGCTCGGCCAATCCGCCCGACAGTTCGCTGATCGCCGGCAGCAGTTGCTGTTGCACTGCCTGGACCGCCGCGATGTGCATGGCGGTCGGGAAACAGTCGTTGGAACTCTGGGAGCGGTTGACGTGATCGTTAGGGTGAACCGGCGACTTGCCGCCGCGAGCATTACCCGCCAGTTCGTTGGCCCGACCGGCGATCACTTCGTTGACGTTCATGTTGCTCTGGGTGCCGCTGCCGGTCTGCCAGACCACCAGCGGGAACTGGTCGTCATGACTGCCGTCGAGCACTTCGTCGGCGGCCTGTTCGATCAGCCGGGCGATGTCGGCGGGCAGGTCACCGTTGCGGTCATTGACCCGCGCAGCGGCTTTCTTGATCAGCGCCAGGGCATGCAGCACCGCCAGCGGCATGCGTTCGTTGCCGATCGCGAAGTTAATCAGCGAGCGTTGCGTCTGAGCGCCCCAGTAGGCTTCATCCGGGACTTCCACCTGGCCAAGGCTGTCGGTTTCGATACGGCTCATCATGCACACTCCTGTGGGTCGATAGCGCAGTTTAGGCCGTGATCGCCGGCCGTGGTTCCATCAGTCTGTTTTTTGACCATTCAACCCCTCTAAATCAGGCCCGACAAGGCTTGGGGTTGAGCCACACAGTTTTTTAGGCGCAGAATGGACGCCCTTGGGGTTTTACCTCGCCTGCTAGAAAAGGAAACTCGATGACTCGTCTTCGTGCCATCTGTACCGCGGTTGCACTGGTTTGCGCCAGCGGCCCTGTTTTTGCCGATACCGCCAGCCACAACGCCAGTGCCGAAGCTTTCCTGACCCTGGCGCACGCTGACAAATTGGGCACTCCGGTGTACATGCAAGTGCAGCAAATGTTCGCTCAGCGCTTTGCTCAGACCAAAGCCCCTGAATCGAAAAAGGCCTTGCTGGAAACCTACCAGGCCAAAGCCAACGCCGCGCTGGACCAAGCCATTGGCTGGAACAAGCTGAAGCCGGACATGGTCAAGCTCTACACCACCAACTTCAGCGAATCCGAGCTGAAAGACCTGGTCGCGTTCTACCAGTCGCCACTGGGCAAGAAAGTCCTGGAAAAAATGCCGCAGCTGACTCAGCAATCGGCCCAGATGACTCAAGCCAAGCTGGAAAGCGCCGTGCCTGTGGTCAACAAACTGCTGGCTGACATGACGGCCGAGCTGGAGCCTAAAGGCGCCGCTCCTGCCAAGAAAAAGCCTTAAGCGGAGTTCGGTATGACCATGCAACAACGCATCGAATCGACGCTGGGCCTGTTGCAGCCGCAGCATCTGCAAGTGCTGGATGAAAGCCACATGCACAGCCGTGGGTTGCAGACCCACTTCAAGGCCGTGGTGGTCAGCCAGCAGTTCGAAGGGCTCAACCGCGTCAAGCGTCACCAGAAAGTCTACGGCACGCTCGGCGAGCTGATGGGCGAGTTCCATGCGTTGGCGCTGCATACCTACACGCCAGAGGAATGGGCACAGATCGACGCGGCTCCGGCCTCGCCGACCTGTGCTGGCGGCAGGTAGGAGCAAGGCTTGCCCGCGATGGCGTACTCAAGATCGCCATCGCTGGCAAGCCAGGCTCCTACAGGAAGGTTTATTTTTGTTAGACTGCACAACGCGCCGCTCACCCGGCGCGTTTTTTTTCGCATCCGGTTCACCCCTTACGAGGGTAGCCACCTGGAGAATCACCCATGACACAACAGATTGTCGTGGCGGCACTGTATAAGTTCGTCACCCTGGAAGATTACGTCGCCCTGCGCGAGCCGCTGCTGCAAGCGATGGTCGACAACGGCATCAAAGGCACGCTGCTGATTGCCGAAGAAGGCATCAACGGCACCGTGTCCGGCAGCCGCGAAGGCATTGACGGGCTGATGGCCTGGCTCAAGAACGACCCGCGCATGGACGACATCGACCACAAAGAGTCGTACTGCGACGACCAGCCGTTCTATCGCACCAAAGTCAAACTCAAGAAAGAAATCGTCACCCTCGGCGTCGAAGGCGTGGACCCGAACAAGAAGGTCGGCACTTACGTCGATCCAGAGAACTGGAACGCGCTGATCAGCGATCCGGAAGTGCTGTTGATCGACACTCGCAACGACTACGAAGTCTCGATCGGCACCTTCGAAGGCGCCATCGACCCGAAGACCACCAGTTTTCGCGAATTCCCCGACTACATCAAAGCCAATTTCGACCCGGCCGTGCACAAGAAAGTCGCGATGTTCTGCACCGGCGGCATTCGTTGTGAAAAGGCGTCGAGCTACATGCTCAGCCAAGGCTTCGACGAGGTCTATCACCTCAAGGGCGGCATTCTGAAGTACCTCGAAGAGGTGCCGCAGGAAGAAACCAAATGGCAGGGCGACTGCTTCGTGTTCGATAACCGCGTGACCGTGCGCCACGACCTCAGCGAAGGCGACTACGATCAATGTCATGCCTGTCGTACACCGATCAGCGTCGAAGACCGCGCGTCCGAGCACTACGTGGCCGGCATCAGCTGCCCGCATTGCTGGGATAAGCTGAGCGAGAAGACCCGTCGCAGTGCCATCGACCGGCAAAAGCAGATCGAACTGGCCAAGGCTCGCAACTTGCCTCACCCGATCGGTTACAACTACAAGCAAACTCCTTCCGAGGCTTGAACCATGTCTGTGCAACGCCTGCTCTATGTGATGGACCCGATGTGTTCCTGGTGCTGGGGCTTCGCGCCGGTGGCCAACGCGCTGGTCGAGCAGGCGCAAGCAGCGGGTGTGGACGTGCACCTGGTGGTGGGCGGTTTGCGTACCGGCAGCGGTTCCGCGCTGGAGCCGACCACCCGGCGCTACATCCTTGAGCATTGGCAGGCGGTCAACGAGGCAACTGGCCAACCGTTCAAGCTGGAAGGCGCGTTGCCCGACGGGTTTGTCTACGACACCGAACCTGCCTGTCGGGCGCTGGTGACCGCGCGCAGCCTGGCGCCGGATTGCGCGTGGAAACTGCTCGGGCTGATTCAGCACGCGTTTTACGCCGAAGGTCGCGACGTCACCCACGCCAGTGTTCTGGTGGAGTTGGCGGAGCAAGCCGGTCTGCCGCGCATCGAATTCGCCGCCGCGTTCGACCGTGCCGATCAGCACGCCGCGACGGCGGCCGATTTCACCTGGGTCCAGGACCTGGGCATTGCCGGTTTCCCTACCTTACTGGCTGAGCGTAATGGTCAATTGGCGCTGTTGACCAATGGCTATCAGCCGCTCAGCGTATTGTCTCCGTTGCTCGGCCGCTGGCTGGAGCGCGCTGCCTGTGCATGATCTGCCCGACGACGAGCCACCTGTTTCACGTGTCGACCGTCTGAGCTGGGCGGAAATCCGTCGCCTGGCGCTGCATCACAAAAAATCCCTGTGGATCGCCAACGGCGTGGCGGTGTTGGCAACCCTGTGTAGCGTGCCAATTCCCTTGCTCCTGCCGTTGCTGGTGGACGAAGTGCTGCTGGGTCACGGTGACGCCGCGCTGAAGATCATGAACCACGCGCTGCCCGACGACTGGCAAAAAGCGGCGGGCTACATCGGCCTGATGCTGCTGGTGACCTTGTTGCTACGCTGTGGCGCCTTGTTCTTCAACGTGGTTCAGGCAAAGTTGTTTGCGGCACTGGCCAAAGACATCGTGTATCGCATTCGCACACGGCTGATCGAACGGCTCAAGCGTATTTCCCTGGGCGAATACGAAAGCCTGGGCAGCGGCACGGTCACCACGCATCTGGTCACCGACCTGGACACCGTGGACAAATTCGTCGGCGAAACCCTCAGTCGTTTCCTTGTGGCCATGCTGACCCTGGTCGGCACCGCCTCCATCCTGATGTGGATGCACTGGAAGCTGGCGTTGCTGATCCTGCTGTTCAACCCACTGGTGATCTACGCCACGGTACTGCTGGGCAAACGGGTCAAGCACCTGAAGAAACTCGAGAACGACAGCACCTCGCGCTTTACCCAGGCGCTGACCGAAACCCTCGACTCCATTCAGGAAGTGCGTGCCGGCAACCGTCAGGGTTTTTTCCTTGGGCGCCTGGGGCAGCGCGCCCGGGAAGTGCGCGATTACGCGGTGAACTCGCAGTGGAAAACCGATGCGTCGAACCGTACCAGTGGCTTGCTGTTCCAGTTCGGCATCGATATTTTCCGTGCGGCGGCGATGCTCACCGTGCTGTTTTCCGACCTGTCCATCGGCCAGATGCTCGCGGTGTTCAGCTACCTGTGGTTCATGATCGGTCCGGTGGAACAGCTGCTGAATCTGCAGTACGCCTATTACGCGGCCGGCGGCGCGCTGTCGCGGATCAACGAGTTGCTGGCCCGGGCCGATGAGCCTGAATACCCGGGCGGTGTCGACCCGTTCAACGGTCGCGAAACCGTGGGCATCGAAGTCCAGGGATTGAGTTTCGGTTACGGCGACGAGCTGGTGTTGAACCAGATGAACCTGTCGATCGCCCCCGGCGAAAAGGTCGCGATTGTCGGCGCCAGCGGTGGCGGCAAAAGTACCCTGGTGCAGTTGCTGCTGGGCTTGTACACGCCGCTCGCCGGGACCATCCGTTTCGGCGGCTCGACTCAGCAAGAGATCGGCCTGGAAACCGTGCGCGAAAATGTCGCCGTGGTCCTGCAACATCCGGCGCTGTTCAACGACACCGTCCGCGCCAACCTGACCATGGGCCGCGAACGCAGCGACGAAGCCTGCTGGCAAGCGCTGGAAATCGCGCAATTGCACCAGACCGTTCGAGAGCTGCCCAACGGCCTGGACAGCATCGTCGGACGTTCCGGCGTGCGCTTGTCCGGCGGCCAGCGTCAACGCCTGGCGATTGCGCGGATGGTGCTGGCCGATCCCAAAGTAGTGATCCTCGACGAGGCCACCTCGGCGCTGGATGCCGCCACCGAATACAACCTGCACCAGGCGCTGGCGCGGTTCCTGAGTAACCGCACCACGCTGATCATTGCGCACCGGTTATCGGCAGTGAAACAGGCCGACCGGGTGCTGGTGTTTGATGGCGGGCAGATTGCCGAGGATGGCGACCATCAGCAATTGATTGCTGATGGGGGGTTGTATGCCAAGCTTTATGGGCATTTGCAGCAGCACTAGCCACACTACCCCGCAGCGGAAGCGGCTACTCGCTTGCCGGGATCAAGAACGCACCCTAGTCTAGCTGTAGCGATCACGTCGGGATGCTGATCTGGCAGTGCTAAAACAAGGGACCTCATGAATCAAGCGCGGACTCTCGGAACGCCACGGTTGTTGGGCATCGTCTGGCCATTTATTGCCGTCGTGTTATTTCAAGCCTTGCTGGGCGGTGTCAGCCTGTATGTTCTGTCGGCGGTTCGCGGCTACGTTGCCGGTGAAAGCCTGTGGTCCAAAGGCCAAAAAGACGCCATCTATTACCTCAATCTCTACGCCGACAACCGCGACGAGACGATTTTCCTCAAATACCAGAACGCCATTGCCGTACCTCAGGGTGGCCACGAGTTGCGTGTGGCGCTGGATCATCGGCCGCCGAATATCGAAGCCGCGCGCGTGGCGATCCTCAAGGGCGGCAACCACCCGGATGACATTAATAGTGTGATCTGGCTGTACCTGAATTTTCGGAACTTCACTTACCACAAGAAAGCCATCGACCTCTGGACGGTGGGCGATGCGTATCTGGTGCAACTCGATGCCATTGCGCGGGAGATGCATCAGCGCATCACCACCGATCAGGCCACCGATGCCGATATCAAGAGCTGGAAGGATCAGATATTCGTCATCAACGAAAGTGTGACACCGGCAGCGAAGGCCTTCAGCGATGCCTTGGGCGAAGGCTCGCGGATGATCCTGCGGGTGTTGCTGGTGACCAACCTCGCCACCGCCCTGGGCTTGATTGCATTAGCACTGATGCGTACTCACAAACTGCTCAAGCACCGCAATGCGTTCGCCGAGGCCCTGCAGCTGGAGAAGGACCGAGCGCAGATCACCCTGCAATCGATTGGCGATGGCGTGATCACCACGAATGTCGACGGCGCGATCGCCTATATGAATCCGGCCGCCGAGGCACTGACCCACTGGAAGGCCGAGCAGGCGACGGGTTTGCCGCTGGCGGCGCTATTCAATCTGCTGGACGAGAACGCTCAGGCCGATGGCTTCACGTTGATCGAGCACATTTTGAGCGGACAGCTGAGCGGTGGCAGCGAACACTCAAAACTGATCCAGCGCCTCGATGGCAGCACGGTTTCGGTCACCCTGGTCGGTGCGCCGATTCGCAACGCCGGGAAGGTCAGCGGTACCGTGCTGGTATTGCACGACATGACCCAGGAGCGGCAATACATTGCCAATCTGTCCTGGCAGGCGACCCATGATGCCTTGACCGGGCTCGCCAACCGCCGCGAATTCGAATATCGCCTGGAGTTGGCGCTGCACAACCTGGTGCGGCAGTCGGGGCGCCATGCCTTGATGTTCCTCGATCTGGATCAGTTCAAACTGGTCAACGATACCTGCGGCCACGCGGCGGGTGACGAGTTGCTGCGGCATATCTGCGCTCTGTTGCAATCCGGTTTGCGCGAAGGCGATACCCTGGCCCGCCTGGGTGGCGACGAGTTTGGCATCCTGCTGGAGAACTGCGCCCCGGAAGCCGCAGAAAAAATCGCCGAGGGCCTGCGTCAGACCGTGCAGAACCTGCACTTCGTCTGGAAAGGCCGACCGTTCGTGACCACTGTGAGCATCGGACTGGTTCACGTCACTCAGAATCCGACCACGCTCGAAGCTTCGCTGCGCGCTGCCGACATGGCCTGCTACATGGCCAAGGAAAAGGGCCGCAATCGGGTTCAGGTCTATCACGCCGACGATTCGGAACTGTCCCTGCGCTTCGGCGAGATGGCTTGGGTGCAGCGCTTGCACATGGCGCTGGAAGAAAACCGCTTCTGTCTGTACGCACAGGAAATCGCGCCCCTTGGTCATATTGAGAAGGGCGGTGGACATATCGAAATTCTGTTGCGCCTGCATGACGAAGCCGGACGCATGATTTTGCCCGACAGTTTTATTCCGGCTGCTGAGCGTTATGGTCTGATGACGTCCCTTGACCGCTGGGTTGTACAGAACGTTTTCAAAATTATTGCCCAATGCATCGCCGAACAGCACAAAGGACCATTGGCCATGTGTGCGATTAATCTGTCAGGCACAACTATCGGAGATGACGCGTTTCTGCACTTCCTGCGTGAACAGTTTGTTACTTACTCCATACCGCCTGAAATGATTTGTTTTGAAATCACTGAAACCAGTGCTATTTCCAATCTCGGAAGTGCAACCAGATTTATTAATGAACTCAAAGGTTTAGGTTGCCACTTTTCACTGGATGACTTTTGCGCCGGAATGTCCTCATTCGCATACTTGAAACATTTACCTGTAGACTTCTTGAAGATCGACGGGAGTTTCGTAAAGGATATGCTGGACGACCCGATTAACCGCGCCATGGTCGAAGTGATCAATCACATCGGTCATGTTATGGGTAAGCGTACGATTGCCGAGTTTGTTGAAACACCCCAGATCGAGCAGGCATTGCTGGAGATCGGGGTGGATTACGCTCAAGGGTATGTTATTGAACGCCCGCATTTGTTTACCCGCGACAGTTTACAAAGTCGTCCAGCCAGGCCTCGGCCTTTGTTATTCAAGGCGCCTGGCACGTTCCGTTGAAATCTCTTGCCGATCCTTATAATCACAATCAAAAGGAGCTCGACAGTGATCGACACATTCAACCGAACCGGACCACTCATGGAAGCTGCAAGTTATCCCGCCTGGGCTCAAAGCCTGATCCAGGATTGCAGCGAGAGCAAACGCCGGGTTGTCGAACACGAACTGTATAAGCGTCTGCGTGATAACAAACTCAGTGCAAAGACCATGCGTCAGTACCTTGTTGGTGGCTGGCCGGTAGTCGAACAGTTCGCGTTATATATGGCACAGAACCTGACCAAGACTCGCTTTGCCCGCCATCCAGGTGAAGATATGGCGCGTCGCTGGCTGATGCGTAACATACGCGTCGAATTGAACCATGCCGATTACTGGGTGCACTGGAGCCGTGCTCACGGTGTCAGCCTGGAAGATTTGCAAGCGCAAAAGGTTGCCCCTGAACTTCACGCGTTGAGCCACTGGTGCTGGCACACCAGTTCGTCGGATTCGCTGATCGTTGCCATTGCCGCCACCAACTACGCCATTGAAGGTGCGACCGGGGAGTGGTCGGCGCTGGTCTGTTCCAGTGGCGTCTACGCGGCATCGTTCCCGGAGGAAGATCGCAAGCGGGCCATGAAGTGGTTGAAGATGCATGCCCAGTACGACGATGCCCATCCGTGGGAAGCCCTGGAAATCATCTGCACGCTGGCGGGCATGAACCCAAGCAAATCCCTGCAAGTGGAATTGCGTCAGGCCGTCTGCAAGAGCTACGACTACATGTTCCTGTTCCTGGAGCGTTGTATGCAGCTTGAGCGTGCGGAAAAGGCCCCGGTCGCGCGTGAGCGCAGGGAGCTGGCCGAAAGTTGATCCGTTAAACCACACCATTGAAAAAGCCCGCCCTCTGTCTGTATCGAAAGGGGGCGGGCTTTTTCGTAATGGCAGCAAACAGTCAGGCGCTGATCTTCAGTCCGACCAGCCCGGAAATGATCAGCGCCACACTGGCGAGCCTGAACAGCGCCATGGATTCACCAAACAGAATGATCCCGGCGATCACCGTCCCGACTGCACCGATGCCCGTCCAGATCGCGTAGGCCGTGCCCAGCGGCAATTCCTTCATGGCAAGGCCCAGCAAGCCAAGGCTGATGGCCATGGCGGCAACGGTCAATGCGGTGGGGAGAGGGCGGCTGAAGCCATCGGTGTATTTCAGGCCGACAGCCCAGCCAACTTCGAACAGGCCGGCGAAAAACAGAATGATCCAGGACATGAGAGACCTCCATCGATTGACGGGGTCGTCCCCAGATTAATGACTCGATCGAGCCGCGAGGTCGTCCTCGCGTTTTGCAATAGAGTGCCCATCATTAACCCTGGGATCAAGTTTTCGGATCAGTCGGTGGCCTGTTGAGCCGCAGTTTCCCGATCTTCTTTCTCGCTCATCCGGCGGAAATAAGTCGAGAGCAGCGCCCCGGAAATGTTGTGCCAGACGCTGAACAACGCACTCGGCACCGCCGCCAGCGGTGAGAAGTGCGCACTGGCCAGCGCTGCACCCAACCCGGAGTTCTGCATGCCGACTTCCAGCGCCAGGGATTTACGCTGGGCCAGTGGCAACTTGAACAGCCTCCCGGTGAAGTAACCCAGCAGATAGCCGAAGCTGTTGTGCAGCATCACCACGGCCATGATCAGCAGGCCGGATTCGGCTATCTTCGCCTGGCTGGCGGCCACCACGGCTGTGACGATAATGACGATGCTCACCACCGAAATCAGCGGCAGCACCTCCACCGCGTGGCGAACCCGATCACCCAGCAGACGCTGGGCAACCACGCCAAGCACGATCGGCAACAGCACCACTTGCAGGATCGACCAGAACAGCTCCATGAACGACACCGGCAACCAGGCTGAGGCCAGCAGCCAGATCAGCGCCGGGGTCAGCAGCGGGGCGAGGAGGGTGGTGACAGCGGCGATGGCCACCGATAGCGCGAGATCGCCGCGGGCCAGCCAGGTCATCACGTTCGACGAGGTGCCGCTAGGGCAGCAGCCGACCAGGATGACGCCGACAGCGATCTCCGGCGGCAAGTGGAAAACCTGGCAGAGCAACCACGCCACACCGGGCATGATCACGAAATGCGCAACCACGCCCAGGGCCACGCGCCATGGATGGCGAGCGACTTCGGCGAAGTCTTCGAGTTTGAGGGTCAGGCCCATGCCGAACATCACCAGTCCCAGCAGCGGCACGATCGCGCCCTTCAGGCCGATAAACCAGGTCGGTTGCAGGAACGCCACGACGGCGAAAATCAGGACCCAGTAAGCGAAGGTGTTGCCGACAAAACGACTCAATGCAGCCAGTGCGCGCATGGCCTGATCCTTGTTCTTGAGTAACACCATAAAACCAATGTGGGAGCGGGCTTGCTCGCGAAAGCGGAGTGTCAGTCAACATTAGTGTTGAATGTCAGTCCCTATTCGCGAGCAAGCCCGCTCCCACAGTAGATAGCACAGGTATTTAGATGCCTTGCGGAGTCTCTTCGCCGCCCAACGCTTCAACCAGCGCCGGCAGGAAGTCGCCGAAGGTCAGCATCATCAGGGTGAAGCTGGCGTCCAGTTGGCCGAGGGCTTCTTCGCCACCGTCCTGTTCCGCCTGGTCTTGCAGCAGGTCTTCGAACTTCAAGCGCTTGACCACCATCTTGTCGTCAAGCACGAAAGACAGCTTGTCTTGCCAGGCCAACGACAGCTGAGTGACCACTTTGCCGGTGCTCAGGTGCAGCTGGATTTCTTCGCTGGTCAGGTCCTGGCGCTTGCAACGCACGATGCCGCCGTCTTCGTGGGTATCACGCAGCTCGCACTCGTCCAGCACGAAGAAGTCGTCCGCGGCTTTCTGGGTGGTGACCCATTCAGTCATGGTCGCGGTAGGGGACATCTTCACGGTCAGCGGACGTACCGGCAGCGTACCGATCACTTCACGCAGGGTGGAGAGCATGTCTTCGGCGCGTTTCGGGCTGGCCGAGTTGACCAGGATCAGGCCCTGTTTCGGCGCGATAGCAGCGAAAGTCGACGAACGACGAATAAAGGCGCGCGGCAGGAAGGCCTGGATGATTTCATCCTTGATCTGATCGCGTTCTTTTTTGTAGACCTTGCGCATTTGTTCGGCTTCGATCTCTTCGACCTTTTCCTTCACCGCGTCACGCACGACGCTGCCCGGCAGAATGCGTTCTTCTTTACGGGCGGCGATCAGCAGGAAGTCGCCGCTGATGTGCACCAGCGGAGCATCTTCGCCCTTGCCGAATGGCGCGACGAAACCGTAGGTGGTCAACTCCTGGCTTGCACATGAACGCGCCAGTTTGGTGGCCAGTGCAGTTTCCAACGCCTCGGCATCAAAAGGCAGATCTTGGGTCAGGCGATAGATAAGCAGGTTTTTGAACCACATGGGGCGAGTCTCTCCTTTATACAAAGGGGGGCATTATTCTCTTCGCGGCGCCATAGGCCAACCCTTCTCTAAGCCTTTGGAAGGCCTGAAAAAATTAATTTAAAAAGTGCTTGCCAGAGATGTGGTCGCTCCGTAGAATGCGCGCCACACCGAAAGTGAAGGGTGATTAGCTCAGCTGGGAGAGCGTCTGCCTTACAAGCAGAATGTCGGCGGTTCGATCCCGTCATCACCCACCATTCGCTTCCAGTGTTACGCGCAGCGGTAGTTCAGTCGGTTAGAATACCGGCCTGTCACGCCGGGGGTCGCGGGTTCGAGTCCCGTCCGCTGCGCCATATTCGGTTATCTGGAACGCTGAACGCCAGGTCACCACGGAAAAGCCCGCTTAACGCGGGTTTTTTTCTGTCCAACGTTTGTAAGTTGTTCCTGCAGGTCGCGTCGTTTTATCGGTTTTCAGATTTTTTTGAAAAATTAATCAATTAAATCAACACTTTATGAAAATCTGTGGCACAATGCGCCCCGCAACGAAGGTAAAGGGTGATTAGCTCAGCTGGGAGAGCGTCTGCCTTACAAGCAGAATGTCGGCGGTTCGATCCCGTCATCACCCACCACTTACTTTCAACGCTACGCGCAGCGGTAGTTCAGTCGGTTAGAATACCGGCCTGTCACGCCGGGGGTCGCGGGTTCGAGTCCCGTCCGCTGCGCCATATTCGGTTACCTGGAACGCTGAACGCCAGGTCACCACAGAAAGCCCGCTTAGTGCGGGCTTTTTGCTGTCTGGGGTTTGGCTTCTGCTGAGGCTTCACCGAGAAAGCGACCTTCGGGTCGCTTTTTTTCGTTCTGCCTTCTTATTGTTCGGCGTTGCGGCTGTGTCGGTAGTCGCTCACGGCTTCATACACGGCTTTGCGCAACCGATTGATGCCGCCAATGGGGCGATGAGCCTCAAGGCCAAACCACGGGTTGAACGACTGGTTATCGCATTGCACGTTCAGTGCAGGCGTATCGAAGTCCTGAGCGGGTACGTTGATCCGCGCGACGGTCTCGAACAGAGCATCGCTTTCCTGCCACTCAATGCTCGTGTCTTCGATCTGCATGTACTTGGCCGGGTCCTGGCGCTGTATCTGCAGGACGAAGCAGGCCGGTATCCGGTCGGTCGACAGTTGCTGGTTCAGCGCATTGCGCAGGAAGTTCGGCAACTTCTGGTTTTGCGCAGGCAGGGTGTAAGTCGGGCAGCTTGCCGGATCGGGCATGACGCGGAACTTGGCATTGGCTTCGCCGAATTTGTAGGGCGAAACCGAAAAGTAAGTCGTCTGGGTCGGGCTTTCCGGAGCGGGAGAAAGTGTCGCCAGCGCGATAAACAGATGGCGAACCTGCCAGGTCCGTGGGTCCCAACCCGGGAAGAACGCCATCACCTTCTTGCCGTCAGCCTGTGCGGACACATTCTGACGATACTCGGCGACATCGCTGACGAAGAAATTCGGATGGTTGAACATCACGAAGTCCTGTTCGCCACGACTCTGCTGAGAGTTCAGCAGTTGTTTGCCGGGTACATCGAACAATTTGATCGCCATGCCCCGTGCATCGCGGATGCTGTCGAACTGCGGGTAGGCGTTGCCGTTGGACAGCCGCATCGTCGCTTGCCAGGTTTTGCCGGGTTCGCTGAACACACCCTGACGCAGTTCGCCCGCCAGATCCGGCAGCACCTGAACCTCGGCCTTCACGCAGCCATGGGCCTTGGCATGGGCGTCGCGCAGGTAGCGGGTGCTTTCACGGTGCTGATCGACGATGCGCACGGCCGTCTGGATGATGTCTTGGGTCATCGCTGATTCGCCATCAGGAATCAGTTCTTCTGCCGAAACCGGGCCGCTGTGCTGCCAGGCGAACCACGCCGTGGCCAGCGCCCAGCCGAGCAATCCAAGACCCAACGACCACAGCAGGGTTTTGCCGAGAAAGGCGCCAAAACGCGTCCAGAGTCTACTCATGGCAATTGCGCCTCCAGCGGGCCGCCCAACACTTTCAGATACTCCAGCAGCGCCCAGCGCTCTTCCGGTTGCAGCAGGCGACCGATGACGCCGTCACCACGCTTGCCAGCGCGGAACTCGTGGCCGCTGTTGTGATTGCCGGTGATGCGTGTGTCGAACATGAAGCCATTGGTGAAGGCCTCGGTGCGATAACCCAGGTGCCTGGGGTCGTACTCGAAAGTGCCTTTGTAGAAGGTGGTTGTGCGTTCATCCTGGGGCGAGAGCAACTGATAAATGCTCGGCACTGAACCGTTATGCAAAAACGGTGCGGTGGCCCAGATTCCCGCCAACGGTCGAGCCTTGTAGGCGCGCAATTCGCGCACGCCAATCGGCAGGCCGAAGCCATCCATGTCCGGTCGTTCGGCCGCAGGAATGTTTGCTTCACGGTAGGCCCGGTTTCCGACGAAAGCGGTGATGTAGGCCAACCCTTTAGCTGATGAGAGTTTGCTCAAATCCAGCGATTCAGTGGGCGTCGGCTGCAATTGCACATCCAGTTGCGCCAGCTCTGCCGGGTCCCATTGCAAGGCTGTGAGATCGAAGCGATGGTCGGCGATGTTATTGGCCGCGCCCGGGTCTGTGCCGATGAACTCCACGGGCAGCATTTTCAAATGTTGCACCCAGCGCCCGTCGCTCTGGACCGATCGAGGTACATGGCAGCCGGCGCAGTTCTCGGTGAATAATTCGCGACCTTTTGCTGCCTGGGTCTTGTCGATGGCGCCCAGCAGTTCCTCCGGCCAGGCTGGCGGTTTGAGCCGTTGCAGGGTTTGTTCGATCAGGTGCAGATCGCGCAAGCGGACACTGGACGGATAACGGGCGTCTCCTTTAAGCGGTTGGCCGTTAGCGTCGAAGAAATTCAGCGTCGCACCTACACCCAAGGCCTCACCGATGTTGCGGGCCATCGGTTGTTGCGCCGAACCGTTCCACTGCACCCAGTCGAAGGTCCACATGTCCCACAGTTGCGGATAGTCGACCGGAGCGTTGGCTACACGGTAGTTGGCGGGGGAAATCGCATCGCCGAAACTGGCGTTGGCAATGCGCCCGAAAGCGTCGGTGCGGCCGGGGCCTTCTTCGGTGGGATAGAGCCCGCGATGGGTGTCGTTCCAGGCCACCTTCAAGAAGGTGTCGAGAGAGACTTTGACGTCTTTGCGCAGTTGTTGATGCCGGGCATCGTAGTCCTGGCCCAATACGTTGCGTGCGAAACGTTCGAATTTCCACGGGTTGTAGTAAGTCGACGTCAGACTTGCTACCAGCGCTTGTCCGAAACTGCCGCCGCGCAATGTAGGAACGCTGGATGGCAGAACGTGCTGCGCCGAACCACCATCGATGCGCACGGCCTGGCCGTTAAAGCGCAGTTCGCCGGTGTGGCAGGCGGCGCAGGTAATGTCCAGAAACTCGTCCTGGCTTCCAGGGTTCTGATGACGGGCAAAGCCCACTGGCAGATTACCGGGGTTGTTCGGCGTGGGTCTCTGGCTGGGGTCGATCAGAAAACCGAAGCGGGCGAGGTATTCGGGAGCGGCGAATCGCTGTTGCGAGAACGGTAATTCGAGGGCCTTGAACCAGTCATAGCGCAAGCCTTTGACCTGAGTGCCCTGGGGCGTGAAGTAGTAAATCTCGCGGTCGCTGGCGCTCCATTGCTCCAGGTAATGCACCTGCTGCACAGGTGACCAGGCCGGCAGTTTAGGGTTGGCAACGTAATACAGAACCACGGCGAGGCCCAGCCCCAGCAGGACTGCGAACAGAACCAGCAAGCGAAAGAAGAGGCGCAAGATAAACATCCTTGTCGATTTGAAGCTCCCTTATGCCTCAGCACCTGAGGTGCGGCAAGTGGCCATTGCGCCAGATGCTGGGGTTCTGCTATCGGTCTCTGTGGGCGCAAGATGACAGAAGCTTCATCCTCCCATTCCCGAAATGCGTTAAAACACCTGAACTTATCAGAAGTTTCCTGCTCTCATGCCGGTAGCCATTGGTCGTGGCCGCCTGATAAGCTCGCGGCTTTACTCGATTGCCCTTTAGGCGCATGAACAAGGAAATAGCATGAAACAGCATCGGTTGGCGGCGGCGGTGGCCCTGGTTAGCCTGGTACTTGCGGGTTGTGATTCGCAGACCAGCGTAGAGCTGAAAACCCCGGCGCAAAAAGCTTCCTACGGGATTGGCCTGAACATGGGCAAGAGCCTGGCTCAGGAAGGCATGGATGATCTGGACTCCAAAGCCGTAGCCCAAGGCATCGAAGATGCCGTCGGCAAGAAAGAACAGAAGCTGAAGGATGACGAACTGGTCGAAGCCTTCGCAGCACTGCAAAAGCGTGCTGAAGAGCGTATGGCCAAAATGAGCGAAGAGTCGGCAGCTGCCGGCAAGAAATTCCTCGAAGACAACGCCAAGAAAGCCGGTGTCACCACCACTGCTTCGGGCCTGCAATACGAAGTGGTCAAGAAAGCGGATGGCGCACAGCCTAAGCCGACCGACGTAGTGACTGTTCACTACACCGGCAAGCTGACCGACGGCACTACCTTCGACAGCTCCGTCGACCGTGGCAGCCCGATCGATCTGCCGGTCAGCGGCGTGATTCCGGGTTGGGTCGAAGGCCTGCAACTGATGCACGTTGGCGAGAAGTACAAACTGTACATCCCTAGCGAGCTGGCCTACGGCGCCCAAAGCCCAAGCCCGGCGATTCCAGCCAACTCGGTGCTGGTATTCGACCTGGAACTGCTGGCGATCAAGGATCCAGCAAAACAAGACGCCGTTACCAAGTAATCAGCGTCTGCTCTAAAAACCACGCCTCGCTTATGCGGGGCGTTGTTGCATCTGGCGTTCCGCAAAGGTAAACAAAGCGAACGGATGCTGTAGGCTGGAGTCATAGCCATTGAGGACGCCCGCGCTAGCCGCGCCTGAGCGCCAAGTCAATGAAATCTTGGGTTTTTTTATGTGAGTAAAAAACGCCCGATCTGAGTTGGGCCCTTATGAAACGGGGCTTTCAGCCGTGAAATGCAGCTCTGTTCACAAGGTTATCCACAATTTGTGTGGATAACATTTCAGTGGGAGGAATGATGAAAACGCCTTGGAATTTCGCTCGTTTCCTGCCTCTGGCCGGACGCCTGCTCGCGCGTGGACGTTTGCCGACCTTGCTCTTTGCGGTGGCCAGTAAAGGTGCCAGCCAGGGTAACCGGCTGGGCAAACTCAAGGATGATCTGCGCCTGTTGCAGGCACTCTGCCTGGCTTACTGGCGCGGTGAGTATCGGGCCATCAGCCCCAAAGCCCTGATATCGGTGGTGGCAGGCCTGATGTACTTTCTCAGTCCGCTGGATGCCATTCCGGACTTCATTCCAGTGTTCGGCATGCTCGATGACATCGCGGTGCTGGCCTGGCTGATGAAAGTTCTCGACGATGAACTCAACGCCTTCCGCGCCTGGCGCAAGCGTCAGTTGCCGGAAAAGCTTGCGGTGGTCGAGCGGCTGCCCGATTCCCCTGAACAACTTCAACTTCAGGGGCCGAAAAAAAACTGAACTGATTCAGTCTCATCCATAGATTGATACCCCCGCGACCTTGGCCGCTGTTAGGATTACACTTCTAGGGAAAAGTGCCGACTCGCTAAGTGTTGTTGTCCTACGGGGTAGTCATGGATATTCAGATAATTACACGCGAAGGAGAGCCCGAGTATGCGGTTCTCCCATGGGCTCAATATCAGGCTCTACTAAAAGCAGCAGGCATCAATGAACAACCGCCGCGGGTCGCCCCAGAGCGTCAAGCGGCAACACCAGGCCAGATTCTTCCGGGTCTGGATCAACTACGCAGTTTGCGCGAAGGGAAGGGCATCGCCATCGAGGCGCTGGCCCGCACGGTAGGCATCAGCCCGTCTTATCTGGCCTTGATCGAAAGTGGCGAGCGTCTGCCCGACGCTGCGATTCGCCGCAGCCTGGCCTGGGAATTGACGGTGCCAGGGTGGAGGGATGAATCGTGAGCGTACGCATCAGTCGTCAACATTGGGACGGTTTGCTGGGGGAACTGGATCAGGCGCGCCGTCAGCGACATCTTTTGACCTATCGGGCGCTGCTGGAGCGTTTGCAATTGCCGACGCCGGCCATGCTAACCCTCACGGCGGCCCTGGAGCATCTGGCCGCGCTGGACGCCAAGGCCGAGCAGCCACTGCGCAGTTCGCTGGTGATCAGCCAGGGCGCCAGTCGCCTGCCGCGTACCGGGTTCTTTGAGTGTGTCGAGCGTCTGGGGCGTTTCTCCGGGCCGTCCGATGGGGTGGCCGCAGCGTCCTGGCATGCCTCGGAAGTGGTGCGGGTGTTCGAATATGAGTACCCGGAATCTGCGGAGGCCTGAGTGTTTTTAAAACTCAAGGCGCGGGCCAACTACTGGCTGGCTCGCCGCTTGTTTCACTGGTCATGGTTTATGCGTCAGCCGCGTGGCTGGAGCTGGCTCGAAGGCCAGTTCGCACGCATGGCGAACCTGGGAGATGTCGGCGCCCAGAGCTTCTATGGCCACATCCTGACCTTTCGCGGCGTCGGCCTTGGGGCTCGCGAAGAGGGAGTGCGATTGCTGCGCCTGGCGGCGTTGGCGGGGGATGGCAAGGCGGCGTATCAAGTTGGCGTGATCAGTCTCGCCGGAACGCCAAGCAAGGCGCCGGATGCGGTTGAAGCAGCGCGGTTTTGGGAGATTGCTGCGAAGGCTGGGCATCCGCTGGCCGAGCTTAAACTGAAAGAGTTGGCGGCTCGCGGTTCCGAGGCACCGCCCTCAATCTGAGTTGGCAGGACTGGCGTCTTCGCGAGCAAGCCCGCTCCCACATTTGACCGAGTTCCTCCAGAAGAAATGGGATTGAATGTGGGAGCGGGCTTGCTCGCGAAGGCGTCAGATCAATCACCGCTGTCCTACGAGCAAATCCTCACCCGGCACCGCCAGACTATCAATCACATGCACGCTATACCCCGGCATATTCTTCGCGTGATGCTTGGCCTGCGATGCCATCTCCGCCAGTTGGCTTGCATCGAGTTGTCCACAGGCCTGTGGATGTAAATGCACCACGCCGATCGACAGTGACAGCAACGCAAACTCCTGACGCACGCCCTGACGGTTTGGAGCAATGAAGCAGCCGGCTTCCAGATGTTCGCTGCGATAAAAGCGTCTGCACTGGCTCTGGAAGTCGTCCAGCAGCTGGTTCAAGCGTTTGCGCCAGTCTTCCGGGCCGAGTACCAGCAGGAAGTCATCGCCGCCGATATGGCCGACAAAGTCGCGGGAAGGGTCTACGCGATCATTCAGGCATTGCGCCAGGCATAGCAGGACTTCGTCCCCACGGCCGTAGCCGTAGATGTCGTTGAAGGGTTTGAAACTGTCGATGTCCACGTAGCAGATCACCGATTCCCGTTGCTGTTGCAGCAGTCGCGTCAGGCATTGCTGGATCGGCACGTTGCCCGGCAGCAGGGTCAGCGGGTTGGCGTAGCGGGCTTGCTGGATCTTCAGTTCAGTAATCAGTTTGAGTACGTCGATCACTCGGCCCAATCCCAGGTAACCGCCGTTGAGAGTGATGATGAAGTCTTCTTCGATGCGCTGTCGCGCGCGGCTGGTGATCAGGCGACTCACTTGTTGCAGCGACTGGCTCATCTCAACGGCGAGGAAGTCATCACTCATTAAACGGCTGATCGGCTTGCGGGCGAACAGGTCGGTGGCAAAAGGCTTGAGCAGTGCATCGGAGAGCGAATGCCGGTGGACGATGCCACAGGGCTGGCCTTGCTCGTCGAGTACCGCCAGGGAGTTCAGGTTGGCCTGGCGGCGAAAGGCTTCCAGCACCGTGGCGGTCGGGGTATCGCGACCCACTGCCGGTTGGTCGTTGAGCAAAGCGCTAAGGTCGCTGACTTCATCATTTAACGCCACCGCTGTGCTCTCCCGTTTGGGCATCAGGGATCGGGCATCACGAGGTGGATGTTCCTGGGGGCGGCAGAGCAGATAACCCTGAACCAGATCGACGCCCATCTCGGTCAACACCGCGAGTTCTTCCGGCAGCTCGATACCTTCCGCGATCACTTGTGCCCGTGAGGCCTTGGCAATTTGCAGGATCGAGCCGACGAATTCGCGCTTGAGGGCGTCCTGGTGAATGCCGTCGATGAAGTGTCGATCAATCTTCACGTAGTCCGGACGCAATTCAGACCACAGCCGCAAACTAGAATAGCCTGCGCCCAGATCATCAAGAGCAATGGAAAACCCCATCGCTCGATAGTGATGCAGAGCGGTTTGCAGCAGCTCGAAATCGTCGGTCGGGGTTTGTTCGGTCAGTTCGATCACCACCTGACTCGGCGGTATGCCGAAATCCTGCAGCAGTTGCAGGGTGCGCCCGGGTTGGTGGGCGGCTTCGAGCAGGGATTCAGGGGAAACGTTGAGGAACAGTTTGCCGGGCAGTTGCTGATCATTGAAACGTCGGCAGGCGCTTTGACGGCAAGCGATTTCCAGCTCGCTCAGGCGACCGGCCTGGCGGGCCACGGCGAACAGTGCGAGGGGGGCATGCAGCGGGCTATTGGAGGGGCCGCGGGTGAGGGCTTCGTAGCCGACAATACGTCGCTCAGAGAGGGAAATGATCGGCTGGAACAGGCTGTGCAAACCGCTTTGAGCCAGTATGGAACTCAAGGCACTCAGCTGTTCTGTGGTGGTCATGGCTTTCTCTGGCGATAAAAAAAGGACTGGGAGCATTCTCTTGGATTAAGAGGGCTCCCAGTCCTTTATTTCACGACAGAATGATGACTGTTTGATGACGCTCCGGGGAGCGACAGCATTAAATCGCCATCATCTTGCTTGTAACAACTTAGTGCTTGGCTACCGCGGTATTGAGTTTCAGGTAGTCCAACAGAATCCGCCCGGTCTCGCTCAGGTAAGCATCGTCTTCTGGTTTGGTCTTGTCTGGCTCGGCCGCGATCGCGTCTTCGTCTTCTTTCTTCAGTTCTTTGAGCGGCTCTTCACCCTTGGCCTTGCGACGGATGTTTTCCATGACAAGTTGCTTGGCTTCAATATCGGCGTGTTGGGCACGACGATCGGCTTCATTGAGGCTGACGGTTTTTTCCGACATCAGTTTCTGCGCCAGGGCCAGTTTGTCGCGGATGAACACGAACTCCGCGTCTTTGGCCGAGCGTACGTCATGCTCGGATTTAAGCTGCGAGATGTACGGCTTGAACGGGTCGACCGCAGGCTTGATGGCCGCGCGGATGGTGTCCCACGGCATGGCTTCAGGCAGTGCGCTTTCGCCGATTTCCTTGGTGTCGATGATCGACGGGTAATCGATGTCCGGCAGTACGCCCTGATGCTGGGTGCTCTGGCCGGAAACCCGGTAGAACTTGGCCAGGGTCAGTTTCAGTTCGCCATGGTTCAGCGGCTGAATGGTCTGCACGGTGCCTTTACCGAAGGTCTGGCCGCCGATGATCAACGCGCGGTGATAGTCCTGCATGGCGCCGGCAAAAATCTCCGAAGCCGAGGCAGACAAGCGGTTGACCAGCAACGCCATCGGCCCTTTGTAGAAGGCGCCCGGGTTTTCATCTTCCAGCACATCGACCCGGCCATCGGCATTACGCACGAGAACGGTCGGACCTTTGTCGATGAACAGACTGGTCAGCTCGGTAGCTTCCTGCAGGGAACCGCCGCCGTTGTTGCGCAGGTCGATGACCACGCCGTCGACCTTGTCTTTCTGCAACTCGGTCAGCAGTTTCTTGACGTCGCGAGTGGTGCTCTTGTAGTCCGGATCGCCAGCACGGAAAGCCTTGAAGTCCAGGTAGAAGGCCGGGATCTCGATGACGCCGAGCTTGTAGTCCTTGCCGTCCTGTTTCAGGTTGAGGACCGACTTCTTCACCGCCTGGTCTTCAAGCTTCACCGCTTCGCGGGTGATCGGGACGATCTTGCTGGTCTGGTCGTTCGGCGCATTGCTGGCCGGGATCACTTCCAGGCGCACCACGGTGCCTTTCGGCCCGCGGATCAACTTGACCACTTCGTCCAGGCGCCAGCCGACCACGTCGACCATTTCTTTGTTGCCCTGGGCAACGCCGATGATCTTGTCGGCCGGTGCGACTTGTTTGGTCTTGTCGGCCGGGCCGGCAGGCACCAGACGCACGACTTTCACCTGGTCGTTGTCGCTCTGCAACACGGCGCCAATGCCCTCGAGGGACAGGCTCATGTTGATGTCGAAGTTCTCCGCGTTATCCGGCGACAGATAGTTGGTGTGCGGGTCGTAGGACATGGCGAAGGTATTGATGTACGCCTGGAAGATGTCTTCCGCACGGGTCTGGTCCAGACGCGCCAGTTGATTCTTGTAGCGCTTGGTCAGGGTTTCCTGAATCTGTTTGGAGTCCTTGCCCGCGATCTTCTGCCGCAAGACTTCGTCCTTGACGCGTTTGCGCCACAGGTCGTCGAGCTCTGCAGTGTTCTTGAGCCAAGGGGCGTCCTTGCGATCGATCAGCAAGGTTTCCTTGGCGGTGAAGTCGATCTTGTCGACGCCTTTGTTCAGCTCGGCAAGGGCGAAGTCCAGACGCGCCTTGACGCGGTCCAGGTAGCGCTTGTAGATGGTGAACCCGGCGTTCAGGTCGCCGCTTTTGAGGAAGTCGTCAAACTGGGTTTTCCACTTGTCGAATTCGGCAATGTCGCTGGCCATGAAGTAGCTGCGCGACGGGTCCAGCAGCTTGAGGTAGCTGTCATAGATGATCACGGAGCGCGCGTCATCGAGCGGCGGCTTGCTGTAGTGATGGCGCTTGAGCAACTCGACGACGTTCAGGCTGGCGATCACTTCGTCACGATCAGGCTGAAGCTTGTCCCAGCTATTGGCTGCAAACGAATTGGTCGACATCGGCAACAGACCGATACCAATGAATAGGGCTAGGGCGGTGCTGGGGAAAAAATGCTTCATGCTGATTCGACGCGGGGACAATTGATCACGCATATTAGGCCGTCTTTGAAGTCGCCGGTACCACTAGGCTCTGTACGAAAACTGCCTGCTAACTTTCGTATAGGCCCCAGGGCCGGTCGCATAATGCAAGAAAGCCCGGCGCTACAGCTACGGGCTCAGTCCAGACTCACTATGGAGGCACTGTGAAAGCATTGCAAGGCGTTGAAGGTCGAGTGGAGTGGCTTGAAGAGCCCAGTCCTACATGCGATGTAGGACAAGTTCGGATTCGAGTGGCGGCTGCGGGTCTCAATCGCGCTGATTTGTTACAGAAGGCGGGTCTTTATCCGCCACCGCCGGGAGCCAGTCAGGTACTGGGTCTTGAGTGTTCGGGGGTAATCAGCGAGGTGGGGCCGGGCTCGTCCTGGCAAGTCGGGGATCGGGTTTGCGCCTTGCTGGCCGGGGGCGGGATGGCCGAGGAGGTAGTTGTCGACGGACGGCATGTGTTGCCGGTTCCCGAAGGTTTGTCCCTGGCTGAGGCGGCAGCGTTGCCAGAAGTGTATGCAACCGTTTGGCTAAATTTGTTTCAACTGGCTGCGCTCAAGCCGGGTGAGAAAGTTCTGCTGCACGCCGGAGCAAGTGGAATCGGTTCAGCTGCCATTCAGCTGTGCAAGGCGTTTGGTAACCCGTGCTGGGTCAGCGTCGGTTCCGCCGAGCGTTTGGCTTACTGCGAAGCGCTGGGAGCCCAAGGTGGGGCTGTGCGCAACGGGGATCTGGACAGCTTGAGCGACCTGGGGCCGTTCGATGTGATTCTCGACCCGGTGGGCGGCAACTACGCCGCGCTGAATCTGAAACTGATGGCGCTCGATGGCCGTTGGGTGCTGATCGGCCTGATGGGCGGTCGTGAGGCGCAGCTGGATCTGGCGCAGGTACTGGCCAAGCGCGTGCAATTGCTGGGTTCGACCTTGCGCAGTCGCGACGAGCAGTTCAAGGCGGATCTGTTCAGCGATCTCAGCCAACATGTCTGGCCGTTGTTTGCTGAAGGACGTTTAAGCCCGCAATTGGCCAAGACCTTTCCGATCAAGGACGCCGAAGCGGCGTTTGCGGAGTTGGCGACTAATAAGGTGTCGGGAAAGTTGGTGTTGGTGATCGACGAAAGCCTGGTTTGATCCCTGTGGGAGCGGGCTTGCTCGCGAAGGCGGTGTGTCATTCAACAAATGTGTTGAATGTACGTCCGCTTTCGCGAGCAAGCCCGCTCCCACAATTGATTTTCGGTTACTTCCAGAGGTGGATTGGCCAGCCGGCCTTCTGGGCATGCTCAAGCAGCACCGGATCCGGGTTTACCACGTGTGGGAAATCCACCTTCAGCAGCAACGGCAAATCATTGCGTGAGTCGGAGTAGAAACTGGCGCCCTCGAGGTTTTCCTCTTCCGCATCCAGCCACTCCAGCAAACGCGTGATCTTGCCTTCGCGGTAGGTCAGCGTGCCAACGGTGTTGCCGCTATACACCCCGTGTGCAACTTCCAGCTCGATGCCGAGAATCTCGTCAATGCCCAAACGATCGGCAATCGGCCTGACCAGGTGCGTGCCCGACGCCGAAATCACCAAAATCCGGTCGCCAGCCTTGCGATGGGCCGCAATGGCTTTGGTGGCGTCACTGAAAATGATCGGCTCGATGAAGTCTTCCACCCAGGGGCCGACCAAATGGTCGACCTCTTCGGGTGTGCGCCCGATCATCGGCTCCAGACTGAAGGTCATGTACTCCTCCATCCGTAGTTTGCCGTGGCTGTAGGCGTCCATCAGTTCGTTGTTCTGACGCATGAACGACTCGGGATCGACCCAACCCAGGCGGCCCATTTGCTCGCTCCAGAGGGTGGCGCAGTCGCCGTGGATCAGGGTTTCATCCAGATCAAAAATTGCCAGGGCCATCAGTGCGGTTCTCTCTTCAACATCAGCAAAGTCATCAGGCTACCTCACACAGGGCCGTAGGATCGATGGAAAGCGCCAGACGCTGACCATCGGGATGCAGATCGGCCGCCGAGCGGTTCAGCACATCCACCACCAATTCCACGCCCCGGGCTTCGACCCGGTAGCGAATCACGTTGCCCAACAGGCTGTGGCTGCGGATTTGTGCGTCGAGTTCGCCGTTGAGGCTCAGCTCGATGGCTTCCGGGCGAATCGCGATGCGGTGGGTAATCGGTCGCTGCAGCAGTTTTGTGGCGCTGTCGGCGTCCAGCAGGTTGTAGTTGCCGATGAAACCTGCGGCAAAGAAATCGATGGGTGCGGTGTAAAGGGTCTGGGCGTCGCCGCTTTGTACGATCTTTCCCTGATTCATCAAGAAAATTCGGTCGGACATGGTCAGGGCTTCTTCCTGATCGTGAGTGACGAAGATCGTGGTCAAGCCGAGTTCGCGCTGGATCTGACGGATCTGTTCGCGCAAGTGCTTGCGAATCCGCGCATCCAGGGCCGACAGCGGTTCATCCAGCAACAACAGGCGAGGTCGGGTCACCAACGAGCGGGCGAGGGCGACTCGCTGGCATTGGCCGCCGGACAGTTGATGCGGATAACGCGCGGCGAAATCGTTGAGTTCCACCAGTTTCAGTACTTCGGCAACACGCTTATGGCTGTCGTCTGCGTTGACCTTCTGCATGCGCAAACCAAAGGCAACGTTCTGCTCAACAGTCATGTTCGGAAACAGTGCGTAGCTCTGGAACACCATGCCGATCCCGCGTTTCTGCGGGCTCAATGGCACGAGGTCGGCGCCATCGAGCAGGATCTTGCCGCCATCCACCGAGGTCAGCCCGGCGATGCAACGTAGCAGTGTGGACTTGCCGCAACCGGACGGGCCGAGGAGAGTGACGAACTCGCCCTTATGGATTTCACAGTTGATGTCGCTGAATACAGGGGTGCCTGAATAGTTTTTTTGCAGGTGTTGGACGCTGACATAGCTCATTCGCTTTTGTCCTTGTTCAAGATATTGGCAGCCCAGGTCAGAACCAGCACAAAGAAGAAGTAGGAAATCACCACCGCACTGGTGAAGTGGCCGCTGCTGTTACGCATGTTGTTGAGGTAGACCTGCAGGGTTTCGTAGCGGGTCCCGACGAGGATGTTGGCGAACACGAACTCACCGAACAGGAACGAGAACGACAGCAGCAACGCCACCATCAAACCTTTGCGCAAGTTTGGCAGCACCACCAGGAACGCCGCTTGCCAGGTGCTGGCACCGAGCAGTTGGGCGGAGTCCATCAGGTCGCGCAGGTTGATCGCTTGCAGGTTGTTGGTGATTGCCCGGTACATGAACGGCAGCGCCACGGTGAAGTAGCAACCGATCAGAATCCACGGCGTCCCGACCATCGCGAACGGCCCGGAACCGTAAAGCTGCAACAGACCCACCGACGACACCACCGGCGGCACCGCGAAGGGCAACAGGATCAGGATGTTCATCAGCGCATCGAGTTTCGGGAAGTGGTAATGCACCACAAACAGCAACGGCAGAATCAGCACCACCGACAGAATCAGCGCGCCGACGCAGACCAGCAGCGATTGGCCGAACGAATGGAGAAACCGCGGATCGCTCCACAGCTCCACGTACCATTTAACGGTGAAGCCGCTGGGCATAATGGTCGCCGACCAACTGCTGGAGATCGAGTAGATCAGCGTCCCGAGCAACGGCAGCAACAGTATGCCAAACAGCAAATACACCACCACCCGGTGGTAGATGCCGACGGGGCCCAGTTCAGCGCGAGACATGGTAGCTCCTCTTCAACAGCAGCTGATGCACGATGGTCACCAGGGTCATCAACGCCACCAGCACCACAGCCAGGGCACTGGCGAGGTTCGGATCAAGGGAAATGTCGCCGGAAACCATCGCCGCAATGCGGATTGTCAGCACGTTGAAGTTGCCGGTGGTCAGGGCATACACCGTGGCGTACGCGCCCAGGGCGTTGGCCAGCAGGATCACAAACGTACCGAGCAGCGCCGGGGTCAGCACTGGCAAACCGATGTGCCGCCAGTACTGCCAGCCGTTGGCGCCGAGCAGCGAGGCGGATTCACGCCAGTCTTCGCGCAGGGCATCAAAGGCCGGGTAGAGCAGCAGAACGCCCAGCGGAATCTGGAAGTAGGTATAGAGAATGATCAGCCCGGTTTTCGAATACAGGTTGAAGTCCTGAATGATCCCGGCCTGCTTGAGCATGATGGTGAAGCTGCCGTTGAAGCCCAGCAGAATGATGAACGCGAAGGCCAAAGGCACGCCGGAAAAGTTGCTGGTCATGTTGGCAAAGGCGTTGACGAAGTTGCGCAGCTTCGAGTCGACCCGGCGCAGGGAGTAGGCGCCGAGCACCGCGATGATGATCCCGAACGCGCTGGACCAGAAGCTGATCTCGAGGCTGAACTGGATCGCCTGCAGATAGAACTTCGAATTGAAGATCCTGGTGAAATTGGCAATGCCCCAGCCGAACTCTTCCGATTGCAGGCTGTTGATCATCACCCAGGACAGCGGGGCGATCTGGAACACAATAAAGAACAGTGCAAAAGGCACCAGACACAAGGCTGCCAGCCATTTTCCGCGCGTCATGGTGTTCACTTGAGCAGCTCCCGGCACACAGGTTTGTCGTGGGCCACACCCAATAGTTCGCAGACGGTGCCGCAGATTTCAGTCTGTTTCGGTGCGGCGTTGGCATTGAAGCTGAAGGCATCGCCGAGGACGAACAGCGGCACCTCGCGTTCTTCCGGCAGCAGGCCGTTGTGGGAGCGATCGTTGTTCATGCCATGGTCGGCGGTCACCAGCACCTGATACCCGCCGTCAAGCCAGGTTTGCAGATAGTCGGCCAGAAAAATGTCGGCGAAACGGGCGCTGTTGCGGTATTGCGGGGTGTCGAGGCCGTGCTTGTGCCCGGCGTCGTCGATGTTCATGGGGTGGACCAGTAAAAAGTTCGGCGCATGACGCAGGCGCAGGTTTTCGGCGTCGGCGAACAGGTGCGAGTCCGGGTAGTGATCGCTCCAGTAGAAATGACCGTGCTGGATTGGCAGGTTCGGGGCGTCGGTGTGTCGATCCCGCGCGGCCACAAACGGCGAACGGTTATACAGCTCACTGACCCAGTGATAGGCCGCGGCCGCGGTTACAAGGCCGGCATCGCTGGCGTAGTGATAGATGCTGCGCTGGTTGGACAGGCGCGAGACGTTGTTGTGAACGATGCCACTGTCGATCGGCGTGACGCCGGTCAGGATGCACTCGTAAAGTGGTCGGGACAGGGCAGGCAGTTCGCACTCCAGTTTGTAGAGCGCCGCGCGTCCTGCGCCAACGTAAGCCTGCAGGTGCCCCATGGCGTGACGGGCGACCTCGTAATTGAGGCCGTCGAGCACGACAAGGATGACGTTGTGCTTCATAGGGCTGGAACTCCGCTAAACAGAAATTCGAAACACCTGTAGGAGCAAAGCTTGCTCGCGATGCAGGCAACCCGGTCTGTCTGGTGACCGAGGTGAAGCCATCGCGGGCGAGCCTTGCTCCTACGAGGGTTGCATCATTGCTTCATATTGACGATGACTTCTTCCTGCCACTTCTGAGGAAGGGCTTTGGAGGTCTTTTCCCATGCGTCGGCGTCTTTGATCGGCGTGACCTTTTTGTACTGCTCGTTAGGCAGCAACTGGGCCTGAACCTCAGGCGGCAGGGTCAGATGCTCGGCGCGGATCGGACGGGCGTTGCCGCGCGCCAGATTGATCTGGCCGGCGTCGCTGAAGATGTATTCGCGGGCCAGTTTGGCGGCGTTCGGGTGCTTGGCGTACTTGTTGATGATGGTGGTGTAACCGGAGATCACCGAACCATCGGATGGAATCAGCACGGTGTAGTCATCCGGGTTGGCCATTTTGGCCTTGTAGCTCAGGCCGTTGAAGTCCCAGACCACGCCGACTTCGATTTCACCCTTTTCCATGGTGGCAATTGTCGGGTTGGCCATCGACAGGCGGCCTTGCTTGGCGATCTCGGAAAACAGATCCAGCGCTGGCTGGAGGTTTTTCTCATTGCCGCCGTTGGCGAGCGCGGCAGCCAGAACACCGTTGGCGGCTTGGGCCGCGGTGCTCACATCACCGATGGACACTTTGTATTTGCCGTCCTTGAGGTCAGCCCATTTGGTCGGAGCGTCGGAGCCGTGCAGCAACTTTTTGTTGACGATGAACGCGATGGTGCCGGTGTAGGCGAGCGCCCAGTTGCCGTCCTTATCCTTTGCCCAGCTCGGGATCTGATCCCAGGTGCTTGGCTTGTAAGGTTGTACAACGCCTTGCTTCACCGAGATCGGACCGAACGCGGCACCGACATCACCGATATCGGCAGTGGCGTTGTCTTTTTCAGCGGCGAACTTGGCGATTTCCTGGGCCGAGCTCATGTCGGTGTCGATGTGTTTCAGGCCGTAGTTCTTGGCCAGGTCATCCCAGGTGCCTTTCCAGTTGGCCCAGTTGTCGGGCATGCCGACGCTGTTGACCTCACCTTCCGCTTTGGCCGCGGCTTCCAGGGTTTTCAAATCGGTATCAGCCGCCATCGCGGCGGTGCACATGGCAATGGTCGAGCCTAACAGTGAGGCCAGGAAAAGCTGTTTCATCCGAAGCTCCTTTGGGCGTTTTCAACGCTGCGATTGCGGTTGTGTTGGTCTAGGTCAGCAATACCTGAGCCAATTTAGGCGCCTCTGATGACATTTTGATGTCGACGACTGGTCGGCCTATATTTTTTGAGCTGCAATGCTCAGGCTTCGGAGTAAGCGTAGACCATGGCTAAAAGGCTGATATAAAAGGACTTGGCCGTGAAATTGCAGGCGTCTGGATCAACCGTTCGGCGGCTTTGTCATCTGTCAGTCATGTGCAGTGCCTAGGCTTGTCGGGAGTTGAGGGAACCGATTTGAATCGCGGTTCCGCCCCGAAACAGTGCTGGTCTAGTCCAGATAGGTAACGTTGATGCGCATCGAGACAACCAAAGCGGTGACAGCCATCGGGCAGGTTCTGCAGGAACAGCTCGACCATGGCCTGTTGGCGCCCGGGAGCAAACTGCCGGCCGAGCGCAAGCTCAGTGAGTTGTTCGGGACCACGCGGATCACCGTGCGTGAAGCGTTGTTACAGTTGGAAGCCCAGGGGCAGATTTATCGGGAGGAGCGCCGTGGCTGGTTCGTGTCGCCACCGCGACTGGCCTACAACCTGATGCAGCGCAGTCACTTTCACGCAATGGTCAGTGCACAGGGGCGAGTGCCGTCCACCGAGGTGATTTCAGCGCGGTTGCAACCGGCGTCGGCAGCGGTCTGTGCCTGGTTGCAGTTGCCGGCGTTGTCCAGCGTGATTCAGATTTGCCGGGCACGGCGGATTGATGAGCGGCTGGTGTTGTATGTGGAGCACTATTTGAATCCGCAGTTTTTTCCGGGGATTCTGGATTTCGATTTGAATCAGTCGATTACCGAGCTGTATGCGCGGCATTACGACTTGCACTATGGGCGGGTGCGTTTCGAGATTGTGCCAACGGCGTTGTCGGTGGATGCGGCGGCGGCTTTACGGGTGTCGGTGGGGAGTCCTGGGTTGCGCATAGCTCGGGTCAATTACGATCAACATGAGCGGTTGATCGATTGTGATCTGGAGTTTTGGCGGCACGATGCGATTCATGTCGGGGTCGATGTCGTCTGAACCTGGCCGCCACACACTGTGAGTTTTTACGTTATCCGAAGCGGTATATGTCCATGCCCAAGGCCCCCATGGTGAATCCCTTGTGGGCCACGCTGAAATGTCCTCCGGCGCCGTGGGCAAAATACAAAGGCAACAAATGTTCATCACTTGGATGGTTGCGTACGGCATTCGGTGCTTGCTGACGGTAATCGTGCAACGCGGTTTCGTCGTTGGCAGCGAGTTTTTCGATCATCCAGTCACGAAATGCCTGGGCCCAGGGTTCGACGCTTTCCGGGCCTGCGTGCCAGTCCAGTTCGCGCAGGTTGTGGGTGATGCTCCCGGAACCGATCAGCAGCACGCCGTGTTCGCGCAGACTGGCCAAGGCATGACCGACGCGGGTTTGCAGGGCCGGGCCGCCGCGGGTGGGTAGCGAAACTTGCACCACGGGGATGTCGGCTTGTGGATACATCAATGACAAGGGCACCCAGACACCATGGTCGAACGGCCGTTCGGCGTCGATGCGTGCGGGCAGGCCATCGCTCTTCAGCAGTTCGACAACCTCTGCGGCCAATTGTGGATTGCCGGGCGCCGGGTATTGCACGTCGAATAGCGCCTGCGGAAAGCCGCCGAAGTCATGCCAGGTTTCAGGCTGGGGATTGCCGCTGACCAGTAACTCATTGCTTTCCCAATGCGCAGATACAATTACGATGGCGTTGGGTTTCGGCAATTCTGCAGCCAGGCGAGCGAGGGCGGGCCCGCTGGCGCCCGGTTCCAGTGCCAACATGGGCGAGCCATGGGATATGTACAGGCTGGGGAACATGAATGAGCTCCTGAGGGGTAAGATGGCATCATCTTCAGTCAGATCATTGATCTAAATCTAATATAAGTTTTAGGGTCTTTTGATCGAATTTTCGGGATTAATTATGCAGCCGGAGTTTTGGCACAAGCGGTGGACGTCGAATCAGATCGGCTTCCACCTGCCGGAAGTGAATCCATATCTGCAACGGTACTGGCCGCAGCTGGGCCTGGAAGAGGGGGCGCGCGTACTGGTGCCGCTATGTGGCAAAAGCCTGGATCTGCTGTGGCTGGCGAAATGCGGTCACGAGGTGCTGGGCGTCGAGTTGTCGGAAAAAGCGGTGGAAGACTTTTTCCACGAGCATCAATTTGATCCGGACGTCAGCGACCAAGGCCCCTTCACCGTCTATCGGGCGGGCTCGATCGAGATCTGGTGTGGTGATTTCTTCGCGTTGACGGCCGGCGATGTCGCCGATTGCAGTGCGCTGTACGACCGCGCTGCGTTGATCGCCTTGCCACCGAAGATGCGGGAGCAATACGCCGAGCATCTGAAGCGGATTGTGCCGAAGGATTCGCTGGGGCTGCTGATTACCCTGGATTACGACCAGGCGCAAATGGAGGGACCGCCCTTTGCAGTGCTGGATGACGAAGTGCAGCGGTTGTTCGGTGCTTCGTGGGAGTTGAAGATTCTGGAGGACCAGGACGTTCTGGGCGAAAGCTGGAAGTTCCTGGAAAGCGGTGTTACGCGGCTTGAAGAGCGGGTTTATCGGGTTTCCAGCCGGTAAAAGGTGTTGTTTGTGCTGGCCCCTTCGCGAGCAAGCCCGCTCCCACAGGGGGAATGCATTCCAATGTGGGAGCGGGCTTGCTCGCGAAGAGGCCCTCAAGCACACCACAAAAATCAGCAGACAAAAAAAGGCCCGCATCACTGCGTAATGCTGTTCACTTAAGCATTTGAGTCAAAGCCGGGCTTATCCGAAAATCCGATGCCAGACCTCTGGCATCGGATTTTTTATGTCTGTTCAACAGGACCTGCTCGACCTCGGCGACCTTTTCAA
>NZ_FYDJ01000032.1 GCF_900187425.1 Pseudomonas sp. Irchel s3h14 | reverse complement strand
CTGGGCTTCGATGACCTGAAGCAACTCGCTGTCGAAAACTGCGTAACTCATTGTTTACCAAGGAGTTTTCCGTTTCGACTGCGCCGGAAGTGGGGCGAATTATAGACTTCCAGAATCTGCCGTCAACCCTTAATTACGCTTTTCGTGCAGAAGGTGTTTTTTTGGCTATTAATCGTGGGATTCGCCGGGTTACAGGGGGTAGTCGCAACACTAATAGCAATGCACCTATAGAGGCGTAAACCGCCCACTCCTTTAGATCAGCACGCACGATCCACAACATATGGAGCAATCCAAGCCCGAGAACCACATAGGCAAGACGATGCAATTTCTTCCAGCGAGACCCCAAACGCCGCTGACTATAGCGATTTGAGGTCACCGCCAAGGCCAATAAACAGAGAAACCCCAGCGCCCCGACAATAATGTACGGCCGTTTGCGCAACTCGACACCCAACTGCGACCAATCAAAGCCGAGGATGAACGCCGTATACCCACTCAAATGCAA
Organism: Pseudomonas sp. Irchel s3h14; assembly: GCF_900187425.1. Lineage (GTDB taxonomy): Bacteria > Pseudomonadota > Gammaproteobacteria > Pseudomonadales > Pseudomonadaceae > Aquipseudomonas. The sequence goes on along the minus strand of NZ_FYDJ01000032.1, from coordinate 48,548 downwards.
AACCACATAAGCGAAGCACCACAAACCCAGTTGCCGCCGGACAGCAACCCACCCCGCCCAACCGGTAAGCTTCTGCACAGGTGTCATGCTTAAAGTAATGAGTAGCAAGACAAGCGTCCCCAACCCCAACCGGTCAACCAGCACCTTGCCCGGATCAGGCCCCAGCACATCCTCCCAGGCCTGATACAACCAAAGCAGCGGCCAGACCGCCGCAGCGATAAAGACGCCAATTCGCCAAAACGGAAATCGCATCAGTAGTTCTTCCGCAAATCGAGCCCTGTATATAGAGAGGCGACTTCATCCGAGTAGCCATTGAACATCTGCGTATCCCGCACATTGGGCTTGAACAGCCCGCTCGGCAAACGCCGCTCACGCGCCTGAGTCCAACGTGGGTGGTCGACCGCAGGATTCACGTTCGCATAAAAACCATACTCATCCGAGGCAATGCTCTGCCAGGTGGTTTTCGGTTGCTCACTCACCAGACTGATCCGCACGATGGATTTGATACTCTTGAAGCCGTATTTCCACGGAACCACCAACCGCAGAGGCGCGCCGTTCTGATTCGGCAACTCCCGCCCGTACATACCCACGGCAAGAATCGCCAACGGGTTCATCGCCTCATCCAGGCGCAGCCCTTCTACATACGGCCAGTCAATCAAGGAAAAACCGGAACGCTGCCCGGGCATGCTCTTGGGATCTTCCAGGGTTTCGAAGCGAATGAATTTGGCTTTGGACGTCGGCTCGACTTCCTTGAGCAAGGCCGAGATGGGAAATCCGATCCATGGAATCACCATCGACCAGGCCTCTACACAGCGAAGACGGTAGATGCGCTCCTCCAACTGATAAGGCTTCATGAAGTCTTCCAGTGCGTACCGTCCCGGCTTGCCCACCTCCCCGTCCACCACCACACTCCAAGGTTCTGTTTTCAGCGCGCCGGCGTTGGCGGCTGGATCACCTTTATCGGTGCCGAACTCGTAGAAGTTGTTGTAATGGGTCGCATCCTTGAATGGCGTGATCGCCTCATCCTTGACGTTGACCGCCCCCCATTTGGTAGCAGGCAGTTTTTCGGCAAACCAGGAAGGCGCCTTGCCAGGCTCGACATCCGCATAACGCGCAGCATCGGCAGCACTGCCCCAACGCGGCAAGCTGCTCACGGCCAAGCCGGCGACAGCGGCACCGAGTACGTTGCGGCGAGATAGATAGAAGGATTCAGGCGTGACGTCCGACTCATGGCAGTCAGACGCTTTGGAGACTTTGATCAGCATGGCAACTCCGCAGCATTGGAGAACAGATGCACCAATAGACTGCGGAGTATGAGGGAAGCTAAGCCTTTTTGTGCCGACGAAGACGTAACAGATATTGAACCGGGCCAGAGGCTGCATAAGCGAGGAAAACCAGCAGCAGGATGCGCGGTGGATCACTGAACACTACGGCAAACACCAACACTACAGCGAGGATGGCTACGAAAGGTACACGCCCCTTCAGATCCAGCTCCTTGAAGCTGTTGTACTTGATGTTGCTGACCATCAACATGCCGGCGGCAGCGACCATCAGCGCAACCAGGAAGGACATCTTCGAGCCCTGAATGCCGTAATCACTGAACGCCCAGACAATGCCTGCAACCACACCGGCAGCAGCCGGACTGGCCAGACCGATGAAGTAGCGCTTGTCCGCAGTGCCGACCTGGGTATTGAAACGCGCCAGACGCAACGCTGCACCGGCCACATAAATGAAGGCAACCATCCAGCCGACCTTACCCATGTCGCCCAAGGCCCAACCGAATGCCAACAATGCCGGCGCAACACCAAAGGCGACCATGTCGGACAGCGAGTCGTACTCGGCACCGAAGGCGCTCTGGGTATTGGTCATACGGGCAACGCGACCATCGAGGCCGTCGAGCACCATCGCGACAAAAATCGCGATCGCTGCAAAAGCAAAATACTTGCTCGCACCAATCGAATCACCGGCACTCAGAGCGCTCTGGGCACTCATCGAGTTGATGATGGAATAAAACCCGGCGAACAGATTCGCAGTGGTAAACAGATTCGGCAGAAGATAGATACCACGATGCCGGACTTTACGACCTTCAGCGTCATGCCCTTCCTCGATGTGTTCATCGATGGGCAGCAGGCTTTCGGCGTCAGAAGCCTGGTTTGGCTCTTCGGGACGTTCGCTCATGGACATTACCTTGCAACGGGGTGGAAAGTTTGGACAGGTGTCTGGGACGACGGTTCGGCCGCAAACGATGCAGCTTTATACCAGAACCAGCCACCCAAACGAAAAAACGCGGCCTAGGCCGCGTTTTTCGTACAAGTGCGCGACTTAGTTTTTAGCTTTGTCGACGATCTTGTTGGCACCGATCCACGGCATCATGGAGCGCAGTTGCTCGCCGATGATTTCGATACCGTGAGCGGCGTTGTTACGACGCTTGGCGGTCATCGAAGGATAGCCGGTAGCGCCTTCGCTGATAAACATCTTGGCGTATTCGCCGTCCTGAATACGTTTCAGGGCGTTGCGCATGGCCTGACGGGATTCGGCGTTGATCACTTCCGGACCGGTCACGTACTCGCCGTATTCAGCGTTGTTGGAGATCGAGTAGTTCATGTTGGCGATACCGCCTTCGTACATGAGGTCAACGATCAGTTTCAGTTCATGCAGGCATTCGAAGTAGGCCATTTCCGGCGCGTAGCCAGCTTCAACCAGGGTTTCGAAACCGGCTTTAACCAGCTCAACGGTACCGCCGCACAGAACGGCTTGTTCGCCGAACAGGTCGGTTTCAGTTTCATCCTTGAAGGTGGTTTCGATGATGCCGGTACGACCGCCACCAACGCCAGCGGCGTAGGACAGTGCAACGTTTTTGGCGTTGCCGGAAGCATCCTGGTAGATAGCGATCAGGTCAGGAATACCGCCGCCTTTGACGAACTCGGAACGCACGGTGTGGCCCGGAGCTTTCGGCGCGATCATGATCACGTCGAGGTCAGCGCGCGGAACAACCTGGTTGTAGTGGATCGCGAAGCCGTGGGAGAAGGCCAGGGTGGCGCCTTTCTTGATGTTCGGCTCGATTTCGTTCTTGTACAGAGCAGACTGGAACTCGTCCGGGGTCAGGATCATGACCAGGTCGGCAGCCGCAACAGCGGAAGCAACGTCGGTCACTTTCAGGCCGTGAGCTTCGGCTTTGGCAACAGTCGCCGAACCTTTACGCAGGCCAACAGTAACGTCAACGCCGGAGTCTTTCAGGTTGCACGCTTGAGCGTGGCCCTGGGAACCGTAACCGATGATGGCAACTTTCTTGCCCTGGATGATCGACAGGTCGCAGTCTTTTTCGTAATAAACTTTCATGAAATTCCCCTATATATCCAGGCCGTTCAGGCCATTCGCTAATTTGGTTTAGATGCTGAGTACTTTGTCGCCGCGGGCAATACCGGTTACGCCGCTGCGGACGGTTTCCAGAATCGAGGCGGTGCCAATGGACTGAATGAAGCTGTCGAGCTTGTCGCTGGTACCGGTCAATTGAACGGTATACACGCTAGCGCTGACGTCAACGATCTGCCCACGATAAATATCGGTAGTGCGTTTGATCTCGGCGCGCTGGGCACCGGTGGCCTTGACCTTGACCAGCATCAGTTCGCGCTCGATGTGAGCACTCTCCGACAGGTCGACCAGCTTGACCACTTCGATCAGCTTGTTCAGGTTCTTGGTGATCTGCTCGATCACTTCATCGTGGCCAACCGTGGTCAGCGTCAGACGCGACAGGGTCGGGTCTTCGGTAGGTGCCACGGTCAGGCTTTCGATGTTGTAGTTGCGCTGCGAGAACAGGCCGACTACACGAGACAGAGCGCCCGGTTCGTTTTCCAGAAGCAAGGAAATAATGTGCCGCATGATTATGTACGCTCCGTCTTGCTCAGCCACATATCGCGCATGGAGCCGTCTTTGATCTGCATCGGGTAGACGTGCTCGCTGGTGTCGACCGAAATGTCCAACACCACCAAGCGATCCTTCATGGCGAACGCTTCCTCCATCTTCGACTTCAAATCTTTCGAGTCGGTGATGCGCACGCCTACGTGACCATAGGCCTCAGCCAGCTTGACGAAGTCAGGCAGCGATTCCATATAGGAGTGCGAGTGACGGCTTCCGTAACTCATGTCTTGCCACTGGCGAACCATACCCAAAACGCCGTTGTTCAGGATGACGATTTTCACCGGCAAGCCATATTGCAGACAGGTGGACAGTTCCTGAATGTTCATCTGGATACTGCCTTCGCCCGTCACGCAGACGACGTCGTCATCCGGGAAGCTCAGCTTGATGCCCATGGCCGCCGGAAAACCGAAGCCCATGGTGCCCAGGCCACCGGAGTTGATCCAGCGGTTCGGCTTGTTGAACGTGTAGTACTGCGCCGCAAACATTTGGTGCTGGCCCACGTCGGAGGCCACAAAGGCATCGCCCTTGGTGACTTCGCACAGGGTTTCGATCACGGTCTGCGGCTTGATGACGCTGCCGTCACCCTTGTCGTAAGGGAACAGGCCGCGGTCACCGCGCCACTCATCAACTTGCTTCCACCAGCTGGCAACGGACTCCTTGTTCGGGGTCTCGCCGATTTCCTTGAGGATCGCGACCATCTCGGTCAGGACACTCTCGACCGGACCGACGATAGGCACGTCTGCCTTGATGGTCTTGGAAATCGAAGCCGGGTCGATGTCGATGTGAATGATCTTGGCATTCGGGCAGAACTTGGCCGGGCCGTTGATCACGCGATCGTCGAAACGAGCGCCGACTGCAAGGATCACGTCGGCATGGTGCATCGCCAGGTTAGCGGTGTAGCTGCCATGCATGCCGAGCATGCCGATGAACTGACGGTCGGTGCCAGGGTAGGCACCCAGACCCATCAGGGTATTGGTCACTGGCAGGTTGAGCATCTTCGCCAATTCGGTCAGCGGCGCGGAGCCACCACCGAGAATCACGCCGCCGCCTGCGTACATCACAGGACGCTTGGCCGCCAGGAGCATTTCTGCCGCCTTGCGGATTTGCCCGGAGTGACCGCGAACGGCCGGGCTGTAGGAACGCAGCTTGGCTTTTTTCGGGAAGATGTATTCGAACTTCTCGGCAGGGTTGGTCATGTCTTTCGGGATATCGACAACGACCGGGCCCGGACGACCGGATTGCGCCAGGTAGAACGCTTTCTTCATGACTTCCGGGATTTCCGACGCGTGCTTGATCATGAAGCTGTGCTTCACGATCGGCCGGGAGATACCGATCATGTCGGTTTCCTGGAACGCATCGGTGCCTACCATGTTGCTAGGCACCTGGCCGGAAATGACCACCATCGGAATAGAGTCCATGTAGGCAGTGGCGATACCAGTGATGGCATTGGTTGCGCCAGGACCGGAAGTCACCAGTACCACGCCGGCTTTACCGGTGGCACGGGCATAGCCGTCAGCCATATGGGTAGCCGCTTGTTCGTGACGAACCAGGATGTGGGTCACTTCCGGTTCTTTGAACAGGGCATCGTAGACATGAAGAAGAGCACCACCCGGGTACCCGTAGATATATTTGACGCCTTCGTCACGCAAAAAGCGGACGAGCATCTCACCGCCAGATAAAAGCTCCACGTTGTTCACCTCTAAAACGCCAGAATACCGCCCACATAAAAGAGGACGGGTCTTAATAGGTTTACTTCTCAGCAGAGCATGAGCGACGGTGGTCGCCGACTACGTCAGCACTGACTGAGCAAGTATTGGGATCGTCCCAAGTGTTGCGGGCCTTTCCCACCCAGCGCGAGGTAACGCGTTGCGGGTGTAACAGGTCGGCGCGGATGTGCGCCTCATGATCTGCTGAGCGGGCCTGCTTCTGGCAGTCCCTCTACAGCGGACTTTGGATTCTTCTGTTTCGTCCTCTCCAAGTCAAGTCGTCTATGTGCTTTATTGAACTAAGCACATGAGAAAGCAAGAAAAAACCGCTAAACAGCAACTGTGTTAGCTTCAATTGCGCAACCCAATACAAGGAAATGGCATGCGAACGTTTTTCCTGACCGTCAGCCTGCTGATTGGCATCAGCCCTTTGTGCATGGCCGCTCAGATCTACAAATGGGTCGACGCCCAGGGCGTTACCCACTTCGACGCCCAGCCGCCGCAAGGCCAGGAAGCCACCACTGTGGTCACGCCCTCCTCGCCTGCCGGCAACCAGCCCCCGCCGCCACGCAGCGGTGCCATTGGCGATCAACAGGCCATCGACAATAAAGTGAAAAAGCAGGTCGCCGAACAGCAAGCCCAGCTGAAGGCATTTTGCGAGCAGGCGCGAACGAACCTGGCTCAACTGCAGAACAATCCGCGAATACGGGAGGATGTCGAAGGCGAGATGCGCCGTCTGACCGACCAGCAGCGTCAGGATCGCATCACCGAAGCACAGAAACAGATTGCGGATAACTGCCAGTAGACACCTGTAGGAGCCGAGCTTGCTCCGGGCGGCGCTCCGACGATTGCAGGCGCCGCGGTGTACCAGGTACACCGCGTCATCGTTCATCGCGAGCAAGCTCGGCTCCTACAAAGGATCGGCGTTAGCGGGAGGCGGTGATCAGTAGATCAAACTCTTTGAGCAGCACCTGCAACTGCCGGTCCTTGCCCTGAACATTACGGGCGGCGAAGACCATTTCGGCCATCTCCTGAATTCCCGAAGCGTTTGGCAAGGGCAGATCCTGCTCGAGGATCACCTTCATCCGCGGAAGGAAGATCCATTGCAGCCACTGCTCGAAATCCAGCGTATCAACCGAGAAGGGTTCGACACTGGATAGCGCTTCGGCGGAGGGCGAGACCTCGTCCCACCAACCCTGAATCCGCAGCTCGCGCTCGATCAATAGCAACTGTTCGGCAATCTTCGGAAAACGCGCGTCCATCACAGCGAAACCTTGGCCTTTTGACGGGCCAATGCGGCACCAGCAGAATCACCTTGTTTCTCACGCGCCTGAGCGATCAATTCCCACAGGCTGGCCTGAAGTGCCGGACGACCATTGGCGAAGGTCAGGCCACGACGAGCAAACTGCTCGGCTTGTGGCGCATCGCCTTGAGCCATGCGCACCTGAGCCAGACGATAAAGCACTTGCGGCTCACGCGGCGCAACACGCTGGGCGCGCTCGAGACTGGAAGAAGCACCGTTGAGGTCACCGCTCGCCTGTTGCTGCTGAGCGGTAGTCAGCAAGGCCAGAACCGGACCGTCCAATTGCTCGTCGGCAGACAAGCCGCCGGAGTTCGCCGAAGGAATCCCGCTCGGCGTCGACGGCATGCTGTAGCTGCCCTGATTGATCGGTGCCGACTGAACCGGTGAAGTATCGATCGGCCCCGGGGTGATCGGGCCTGGCGTGATCGGCGCAGTGCTGATCGGTGCCGACGTCACTGCGCCACCACCTGGCACCATCACGACGACGCCGGTATCACCTTGCGGGATTGCCTGGGTCTGGGCTTGTACAGGACGTTTAGTCGTCGTCTGACGGAAACCGCCATTCGCCGAAACCCGTTCACTGTTCGAAACGGCGCTACCGGAATCCACAACCGGAATCGAACCGCGTTGTACGGAGGAGCAACCGCTGAGCAAAGCCACGGCGGTAACCGCTGGAATCAACCACTTGTTCACTTGAAACCCTCTTTGCTTAATTCATCCAGCCCTTGACCCAATCCATCACCGTTTCGCCGGAAACAGGGCTTTCGCCACCGCAAGCGGCACCGGGAGGCGGTTCGCTGCCGCGAATATACGGCATCTGCACGGCACCTGGGCAGTTGGCATCAGAGCCTTGTCCGGTACGCGAATCGACCCAGGCCTGAACAATGTTGTCTGGCTGCGGCATGTCCAGCGGCAACGGATCGGCCTTGCGCATGAAACTGGTCCAGACCTGCAGCGCACCGGTGGCGCCGGTGAACGGAGTCTTGCCGTTGTCATCGCGCCCCAGCCAGACCACTGCCAGCAGGTCCTGACTGAAACCGGCAAACCAGCTGTCCCGCGAATCGTTACTGGTACCGGTCTTGCCGGCCAGGGTCAGGGTTTTCGGCAACACGTTGTAAACCGAACTACCGGTACCTTCACGCATGACCCGCTGCATGGCGCTCTGGATCAGGTAAATGGAGGCCGGATCGAAACGCTGCTGAATCTGGAACGGATAACGCTTGAGCGGTTCGCCTTCAGCGGTCAATACACTACGGATCCCGCGCATCGGCGTATTGAAACCACCGTTGGCCAGGGTCTGGTACATGGTCGCCACTTCGATCGGGGTCAGACCGCCAGCACCCAGCAGCATCGACGGGAACGCCGGGAATTCGCGACTCACACCGAGACGCGCCAGGGTCTTCAGGACATTCGGTACGCCCACGGCCAACCCGAGACGCGCGGTCGACAGGTTGTAGGAATGCGCCAGGCCCTGATACAGGAATACGGTGCCATGGGAACGGCGATCATAGTTCTGCGGTTTCCAGACTTGACCGTCCGCGCCTTTGACCGAGAAGTAATCGTCCGACAGCCAACTGGTCAAGGTGTACTGGCTCGGCTTCTCAAGGGCTGTCAGATAAACCGCCGGTTTGATCAAAGAACCGATCGGTCGCACAGCATCCAGCGCACGGTTGAAGCCGGCAAAACCTGCCTGACGACTGCCAATCATGGCCTGGACTTCACCGGTTTCCGGGTTGGTCACGACCATGGCAGCCTCAACCTCATCGGAACCCTTGCGCCCGGAGAGTCTCTTGAAGGTGTCGTTGACCGACGCCTCGGCTTTCATTTGCAGGATCGGGTCGAAACTGGTGAAGATCCGCAGACCTTCTTCGGTCAAGTCTTCGTCGCGATAGTCTTCGCGCAGCTGACGCTTGACCAGGTCGAGGAAGCCCGGGAACGAGCTGTCGGCCAGCTTGCCGCGAGTCGTCACACCCAGTGGCATTTTCTTCGCAGCAGCGACCTGATCGGCGGTGGCAACACCTTGTTGCTCAAGTACATCGAGCACGAGATTGCGCCGTTCAAGCGCCCGTTCAGGGTTGCGACGAGGGTTGTAATAGGACGGCCCCTTGACCATGCCCACCAGCATCGCGACTTGATGCAGCTTCAGTTCAGACAACGGCTGCCCGAAGAAAAACTGGCTTGCCAAGCCGAAACCGTGCACCGCGCGCTGCCCATCCTGACCTACGAACACTTCATTGAGGTAAGCCTCAAGAATTTCTCGTTTGTCGTAATGCAGCTCAAGCAACATCGCCATCATGGCTTCGGTGAGTTTACGGGTCAGGCTGCGTTCGCTGGTCAGGTAGAAGTTCTTGACCAATTGTTGCGTCAGCGTACTGCCGCCCTGGGTCATCTTACCGCCAGAGGTGTTGACATAGACGGCTCGGGCAATCGACTTGGGCGACACGCCCCAGTGGCTGTAGAAATCCCGGTCTTCCACAGCGACCAGAGTTTCCAGCAAATACGGCGGGACCTGATCAATTTTGATCAAAATGCGATCTTCGAGATTTTTCGGGTAAATCCCGCCAATCAGTAGCGGTTCCAACCGCACCACAGAGAGTTTCGACCCGTTGGTCGCCGAAAGTTCGGCCACGTAGTCGCCAGAGAAACGCACCCGTACTGGTTGCGCTTGCTCCATGCCTTCATAGAACTGGAAGCCACGGGTATTCAAGTCGACGGTATTGCCACTGACCGCCGCTGCTCCGGGTCCATTGCTCACGCTTTCGCGTCGATAACCCAAGGCATCGAGTTCGGTCAAAAAGTCGTCCTTGCTGAGCTTTTGTCCGACGAACAGCTCCAGCGGGCGCGCGTACACCTTGGCCGGAATGGTCCAGCGCTTGCCGGAGAACTTCTCCTGGACGATCGCGTCGAGGTAAACCGCGAACCCGGCCAGCACCACAAGGCCGACCAGACTGAGTTTAAGGGCCCAGCCCAGCCAGGGGCGCAGGCCCTTGGAAGGTGGTTTTTTGGGGGTGCGGGGGGATCGAGTACGAGTCATGGCGGCGGATTATACGCACTTTATTCATACTCAACAGGAGCCCTCCGAGGTTTGCGTCAGGCGGACTTGCGGCCATAATGGCGGCCGTGAATTTTCCCCAGACTCTGAAGGATCGCCTGTGAGCCAGTCCCTGATCGCTGCCCTGCAAAACCCGGCCCTCTACCCGCATCCCGTAGACGGGTTCCAGGTCATCGAAACCCATATTTCCTGGGTAATCCTTACCGGCCCCTTTGCTTATAAAGTGAAGAAGCCAGTGAATTTCGGCTTCCTGGATTTCACCAACCTCGACGCTCGCAAGCATTTTTGCGGGGAAGAGCTGCGTCTTAACCAGCGCCTGACCAATGATTTGTACCTCGAAGTGTTGCCAATCACCGGCAGCGCCGATGCACCACAACTGGGTGGCGAGGGTCCGGTCGTCGATTACGCACTGAAAATGCGTCAATTCCCACAGAGCCAGCTGCTCAGCACGCTGCAAGCCAACGGCGAATTGACTACCGCGCACATCGACGAGATGGCCGCGCAGATCGCCCAATTCCACCTCAGCGCACCGAAAGTGCCTGCCGAACACGAAGCCGGCACGCCGGACAGCGTGATGGCACCCGTACGCCAGAACTTCGAACAGATCCGCCCGTTCCTCAGCGACAAGGCCGATCTGCTGCAACTGGATGCGCTGCAAGCCTGGGCCGAAAGCAGCTTCGAACGCCTCAAGCCACTGTTCGCCCAGCGCAAGGCCGACGGTTTCATCCGCGAATGCCACGGTGACATCCACCTGGGCAACGCCACCGTGATCGACGGCAAGGTCGTGATCTTCGACTGCATCGAGTTCAACGAACCGTTCCGCTTCACCGACGTTTATGCTGACACCGGCTTCCTGGCGATGGACCTGGAAGACCGTGGCCTGAAGAGTCTGGCGCGCCGCTTCATCAGCCAGTACCTGGAACTGACCGGCGATTACCAGGGCCTTGAGTTGCTGAACTTCTATAAAGCCTACCGTGCACTGGTTCGCGCCAAGGTCAGCCTGTTCAGCATGCCGGCCGAGGCCGACCCGGTGCAACGAGCCACCACTCTGCGTCAGTACCGCAATTACGCCAACCTGGCGGAAAGCTACAGCACCATTCCTTCGCGCTTCATGGCCATCACCCACGGCGTTTCTGCCGTCGGCAAGAGCCACGTGGCCATGCGTCTGGTGGAAGCATTGGGCGCCATTCGCCTGCGTTCCGATGTAGAGCGCAAACGTCTGTTCGGCGAGCAAACCGTGCCAAACGACCCTCAGGCCGGCATCTATAGCGCCGACGCCAGCGCCGCCACTTACACCCGACTGCATGAAGTTGCCGCGGTGATCCTGCGTGCTGGCTTCCCGGTGGTGATCGATGCAACTTACCTCAAGCGCGACCAGCGTGACGGCGCAGCAAAAATCGCCGAAGCCACCGGCGCGCCATTCCTGATCCTCGATTGCAATGCGCCGCAAGCGGTGATCGAGAGCTGGCTGGCCCTGCGTCAGGCAGACAAAAAGGACCCGTCCGACGCCAACCTGGCCGTAATCGAAGCCCAGCAAGCCACTCGTGAGGCCCTGACGCCCGAAGAGATTCTCTGCAGCAAACGCGTTCAGACCAATGAAAGCGGAACCCTCGACACAGTCGTTGCACAGATTCGCCAGCGCCTGCCGGGTCTGTAAGAAACTATTTCAGCCGTGAAGCCTTCGCCAGCTTCACGGCTGCCAAATAGTGGCACTATACTGGCGTCATAAAACCAACAGGTGATGTGACATGAGCCAGCCGAAACTTCTCGACACCCCGCTTTATGCGTTACTACACAAAGACGACATCACAGGTTTCAACAACGAGCGCCCAAAAGACGGACCTATCGACATGGTCGGTGGCGATTTCCGGGGGCTGGACCTACGTGAACTGAACGCCGACGGCGTCGACTTTACCGATGCCTACTTCCGCTCCGCCGACTTGCGCGGCATCGACTTTCGCAACGCCTCCCTGGAAGGTGCAAGCCTTGCTCACGCACAGATCTCCGGCGCCTACTTCCCGCCAGAGCTGAGTGCTGACGAGATCCTGATGTCGATGAATTTCGGTACGCGCCTGCGTTATCGCACCCGCTAAATGCGACCTTTAGCTGAACCGTTCGGCGCCCCCGCTTTGCGCTGAACGCTGGGCATGGTTTGCCCGGAAACCTGATTCCACCGCCCTCTCTTCCTACCGCACTCGCAGACTTTCACACAGCTTCGGGACTTCGCCTCTTAGAAGCTTTTGCGTCGAAACCGACCAAACAATCACGCTTTTCCTACTGATGGCTACACTCCTGAGAAGCTCGCCCACGCACCGTTCGGCCGTCGCAAGGAGGCTTGATGAATGATGAACTGCAGCACCTGAAGAATCTTGGCAAGACGTCGGCGCAATGGCTGCATGCCGTGGGCATCCACAGCGCCTCGGACTTGCGTCGCCTGGGGGCGGTGGATGCTTATCGGGCCGTGCGCACGCGCGGGTTTCGGGCGTCCAAGGTGTTGTTGTATGCCATTGAAGGAGCCCTGATGGATGTGCACTGGAACGACATTCCCGCCGAGCGCAAGGACGCCTTGAACAAACAGCTGGAAGCTATCTCGTCACGTCACAAGAACTGAACGGACGCAGCAGCCATGTACCTACTTGGGGAACAACCGGCTTACGCCGACGCGCTGATCAACCGACTGCAACATATTCCCGTCCGGCTGCTGGAAGGTTTGATGCCCTGCGGACCGAGCCTGGAATTTTCAGCCGTCGATGATCTGGCCGTCCTGTTACCCGGCGATCAACTGTTTGTGCTGGACAATGGCCTGCTGCATGGATGCATCGACGATCGGGCATTGTTCTATCTGCACGAGGGAGATCTGATCGGCTTGCGCCAGGGCACGGAGCTGCCGCGTTGCCGCTTTCGCAGCGACAGCCCGCTGGCATTGACGCCGTATCTGCGCTCCGAGGTTTTTCAGCATATCTATGCCGACCCGGAGCGTTCAGAGCTGTTCCTTCAATACATGGCCGGTCAGTCCGCCCTGCTGTCCGACGCCGTCGCGCGTCTGAAACAACCCGAGTTTCGAAACACCAATGGCTTTCAGCGCGTGGCCAGTGGCGAAGTGTTGATCCGTCAGGGCGATGAACCGGATCAGGTATTCGTCATCATTGATGGCCACGCCGAAGCCTTTGTCGACGGGCATAAAGTCGGCGATATACCCAAGGACGAGATTTTTGGCGCCATGGCGGTGTTCACTGGCGAGAAGCGTAACGCCAGCGTGATCACCAGCGAGCCCAGCACTGTCATGCTGATCCCCAAGGACCAGTTTCTCAGCCTGACCCAAAGCAATCCGAAGATCGCCCATAGCCTGATTGCGAGCATGGCCCGACATATCGACCTGCTGAATAAGCAGATCATTCTGATGAGCTCGCTCAACCGCACAGGCTGAAACCCAATGATTACGGGCGCTTCCAGTGAACGGACAGCGCATTTCAAATAATTGAGAAATCAGCGGTTGACTTGGTAATGAGAATCGCTATGATTATCACAACTGGTCGCGAGACTGGTCGATATTTGAAAAGCCCTTGGTTCGGACTCTCAGATATCTCCTCATCAGGCTAATCACGGTTATTTGACCCGGCTCTTGCCGGGTCTTTTTTTGCCTGGAGAAAAGTCGTTCGATCACTTGCCAAATTGCTTACGCATTTGCGCGCAGTAATCCTGGGGCGGCGTGGCAGGTGTGTACCAGACGTAATCAGCTATGGCCGGTGTGACCTCGCTACCCTGCTCCGCCAGCATCAACACCATAGGCGCCTGGGGTTCTCCCAGATCAAGCACATGAATCGGCACGCCGACATCCTTTCGCGCATGGTAAGCGCCGGCAATTAGCAGTGAAGGCGCAGGCGCAGCCAGCAAGCGTTCGGCCATCCGTCGGTCGCGTTGCTGCTGAACCGCCAGCATCGCCGGCATCTGCGATTTCGGCAGCAGGCCACAGTGGGAGTCGCTGACTTGCTTCAGCAACTCGTCTTTGACTGAAGCAGCGTTGGAGCGCAAACCGCTTAATGTCGGGGGATTGGCGTAAACGGCACGGACTTCAAGCGTGTCCAGATTGGCTGCCAGCAGCGGGTATGGCTGGGTCAGGGCAAAACGAACGATCGGCCCGTACAGATTCCAGTCCCAACCAGACTGCCAGGCCAATGCACTGGGCAAATCCGCCGGTGGTGTCGAGGCGTGACGAACGTCATCGACACGCGGCTGTTGATCCGGCGTGAGCATTTCCAGCAGCAGACTGCCTTGAGCTCGCCGTTCACCCAGCGACTGCAATAACCACAACTGCAGTTCATGGTGATCGCGATTGTCATGTTGCTCGCCCACGATCAGCCGTGAAGTCGTCCCCAACTGCGCAACCAGTTCCTCTGCCGTGAGGGTCTGACCGCTGCGCAAGTCCCGAATCTCGCCGACAACCGGTGGCGGAGTCGAAACATGCTGACAGGCACTCAGCATCAGCAAGGCCAGCATCAAAATCCCACGCATGTTTTCACTCCATAAAAACTCAGCGGGCGATGATCAGCGGATGCCCACGCTCCGGGTGCTGCTGCACCAGCACTTCCAGCCCGAACACTGCCTTCAGTGGTTCCGGGCGCAACACCTGCTCCGGTGTATCGAGCGCCACAGGACGCCCGCCTTCGAGCAGTAACAGGCGATCACAATAGCGCGCTGCCAGGTTCAGATCATGCAGGATCACCAGCACCGCCGCGCCGCGATTGGCAAACTCACGTACGGCTTGCAACGTGGTGTGTTGATGAAGCGGGTCGAGCATCGACGTTGGCTCATCGAGCAGCAACGTTTGCCCTGCTTCGCCCGGCCAGAGCTGCGCCAGAACCCGAGCCAGATGCACCCGCTGACGTTCGCCACCGGACAAGGCCAGATAGCTGCGGCCACTCAAATGCCCGGCATCGGCAGCGTGCAATGCGGCGGCAACTATCTCGTCATCGCGAACCCGGCCGCTTTGATGCGGCAAGCGGCCCATGCCGACCACTTCTTCGACACGAAAGGCGAAGTCCAGGGTCGAGACCTGTGGCAATACCGCCAAGCGCTGCGCTCTCAGCGTCCCGGCCCATTGATTCATTTCACGGTCGTCAAGCCAGACACTGCCGTGATCGGCATGCAACTCACCGCACAAGGCGCCGAGCAAGGTACTTTTACCGGCCCCGTTAGGTCCCAGCACACCGAGGACTTCGCCCGGCTTGAGCTCAAGCGTGATGTCCGTGAGGACAATCTTTCGGCCTCGACGGATTTGCAGATTTTGCGTTCGCAACATCAGGCACGCCCTCTGAGCAATAAATACAGAAAGAACGGCGCACCGATGAAAGCCGTGACGATCCCGATCGGCAATTCGGCCGGCGCCAGGGCCAGTCGCGCCACCAGATCGGCAAACAACAAAAGACTGGCACCCGCCAATACTGACGCTGGCAACAGCACACGATGATCGGGGCCCGCCAGCAATCGCACCAGATGCGGCACCACCAGACCCACAAACCCGATCATCCCCGCCGCGGCCACCGCAGCACCGACACCCAACGCCGTGCAAAACACCAATTCGCGCTTGAGCCCTTCGACGTCGATACCCAGGTGACCGGCCTCCGACTCACCCAGCAACAACGCATTCAAGGCTTTGGCCCGGCGCGGCAGCCACAACGCCACGCCGGCACTGATCAGCAGCAACGGCCAGAGCCGCGAATAGCTGGCGCCATTGAGGCTGCCCAGGTTCCAGAACGTCAGGGTGCGCAGCGTCGCGTCATCCGCCAGATAGGTGAACAGCCCCACGGCGGAACCGGCCAGCGCAGTCAACGCAATACCGGCCAGCAGCATGGTCGCGACATTGGTCTGCCCGTTGCGCCGGCCCAGTCGATACACCAACGCGGTCACGCCCAACCCGCCGAGAAACGCGCACAGCGATAACAGATAAGGCCCGAAGGATTCGGGCAGTCCGCCGAATACCGAACCACCGACAATCGCGATCGCCGCGCCCAATGCCGCACCGCTGGAGACGCCGACCAGCCCCGGATCAGCCAGAGGATTTCGAAACAACCCCTGCATCGCCACGCCGGACAATGCCAACACCCCTCCCACGGCCAAACCCAACAAAGTTCGCGGTAAGCGAATCTGCCCGAGGATCAGCTCGGCCTGCTCCAGCCCGTCGGGCGCGATCGGTACACCCACCAGCCGCAGGGCTGCACGCAAGGTGTCGAACAACGGCAAGCTTACCGGCCCAAGCGCCAACGACAGCCAGATGGCCAGCAAACACAGCAGGATCAGACCAATGAACAAAGCGCGGGGTTTAACCAGGATGCTCATTGGCCGGCCGAACCGGGGTAGAAAGCGTCAGACAGGTTTTTCAAGGCATCGGGTAGCCGCGGCCCCAAGCCCCCTACCAACAAAGTAGGATCAAGCTCCATGACTCGCCCGTCCTTGGCTGCGCGGGTCGAGAACAGGATCGGGTTCTCCTTGAACAACGCCGCACGGGCCGCATCGCCGGTCAGGGCACGATCGGCAAACACCAGCACCTCGGGATCCAGGCTGACCAGGGATTCGACAGAAAAGGGTTTATAGCCGGTATGCGTGGCCAGATTGTGCCCGCCGGCCTGTTGCAGCAACCAATCGGCGGCGGTGTCCTTGCCGGCGATGAGCGGTTTGCCGCCTGCGTGGCCAAGCAACAACAGCACGCCCGGCGATTTTTCTTTCAACTGTGCCCGAGTGACCCGGATCTTTTGTTGATCGAGTTGCTGTTGATAAGTCTGAAACACCTGTGAGGCCTGATCGTCAGCGCCGAGCAACTTGCCCAGATGCTGCAAATTGCCCTGCAACGTCGGCAGATCCGGCTGGGCCGAGAACAGTTCGACCTGCACGCCCGCACTGCGAACCTGCGAAAGTACCGGTGGCGGTCCCATTTCCTCGGTGCCGACCAGTATCTGCGGGCGTAAGCTCAAGATGCCCTCCGCCGACAATTGCCGCTGATACCCGATGCTTGGCAATGCCTTGAGCGATTCCGGGTGCTGACTGGTGGTGTCGACACCGACCAGTTTCGATTCACCGTCCAGCGCGCTGATCCATTCCGATAAAGCTCCACCGGCACTGACCCAACGTTGTGGCAACTCGGCCGCTGCGGCGTGATGGCTGACGAGGAGTCCGACACAAAGCGCAGCAACGCGGGTACTCAGGCGCATAAACAGCTTCCTTTAAGGGTTTTCCCGGGCATCGAGATGACAGGCCAAGTATCCTCGGCATCTGGCACCTGAACCCGACAGGCAAGGCAGCCATTTGATAATTGTTTGCATTTGAACGTCAAGCTCGGACATATCCAGTCACGAGCCGCAGGACTTGAGGATAGACATGAAGTTTCTTTGTGCAGGCGTTGAGCTGGCCGATGCCAGCAGTCGCGGCTTCGACATCGACGGCCAGAAGCTCTTTGCCGTGCGCCGTGACGGTCAGGTTTACGTCTACATCAATCGCTGCCCGCACCGTGGCGTGGGACTGGAATGGAAGCCCGACCAGTTTCTTGACCCCAGCAACAGCCTGATCCAGTGCGCGACCCACGGCGCACTGTTTCTGATCGAGGACGGCGAGTGCGTCGCCGGCCCTTGTGCCGGGCAGTCATTGACCACCGTCGTTTGCCGCGAAGACGAGCGAGGGATCTGGGTCAGTCTTTAGCCGTTGAGCAACACGTCCAGACGCCGATCGACCAGCATTTCTTCGTGGGTCAAGTGCACGCCATAGGCCAGCACCTCAACCCCGCACGACACCGCCTCACGCAACGCGGCTGCGTAGGCCGAATCGATTTCTTCTGCAGGACGCACCGCGTCGATGCCGGTGAGATTGACGCAATACAACTGCACCGCACGAATTCCGTCCCGGGCCAAATGCGCCAATTCGCGCAAATGCTTGGCCCCCCGCTGGGTCACTGCATCGGGAAATGCCGCTACCAATGAGCCATCGAAGCCCAGGGTGACACTTTTGACTTCCACATAAGCCGACCCGCTCGGGTAATCGAGGCGAAAATCGATGCGGCTGTTTTCCTGACCGTAGGCCACTTCACGTTTCAGTTCGGTAAAGCCGTTCAGTTCGGTGATGACGCCGGCTCGCAGTGCCTCTTCGATCAAGCCGTTGGCCCGCCCGGTGTTCACACAAAACAAGCGTCCCTGCGGGGTTTCGCCGATTTCCCAAGTACCGGGCAACTTGCGCTTGGGGTCGTTGGAACGGCTGAACCAGACCTGCCCGCCTTCGACCTGGCAATTGAGCATCGAACCGGTGTTTGGGCAGTGAATGGTCAGCAACTCGCCGCTAACGGTTTCGATATCGGCGAGAAAACGCTTGTAACGACGAATCAAACGGCCTTCTTCGAGGGGAGGATGAAAACGCATCAGCCTTGCCAGCTCTTCAAGCCGCGTGCAATCCGCTCGACCGCTTCCTGTAGGCGCGGAAGACTTTGTGTGTAGGCAAACCGCACATGGTGGCCAGCCTGATAACGACCGAAGTCCAGACCCGGAGTAATCGCCACGTGTTCGGTTTCGAGGAAATGTCGGCAGAACGCGAAGGCATCGCCGCCGAACTTGCTGATATCGGCATACAAGTAGAACGCGCCTTCAGGCTCAACGGCGATACCAAAGCCCAACTCTCGCAGGGCTGGCAGCAGGAAATCCCGACGACGGCCAAACTCGGCGCGCCGTTCTTCCAGAATGCTGATCGTGGCCGGTTCGAAGCAGGCCAGAGCGGCGTGCTGAGCCATACTCGGGGCGCTGATGTAGAGGTTCTGCGCGAGTTTTTCCAGCTCACCGACCGCTGCTTCAGGCGCCACCAGCCAGCCAAGCCGCCATCCCGTCATGCCGAAATACTTGGAAAAACTATTCAGCACAAAGGCACTGTCATCGACTTCCAGCACGCTGGCCGCATCGGTGCCGTAAGTCAGACCGTGATAAATCTCGTCCACCACCAGATGACCGTGGCGCTCCTTGATCGCGGCAGACAGGCCCGCCAGCTCATCGCGGGTCAGGATCGTCCCGGTCGGGTTGGCTGGTGACGCCACCAATGCACCGACGCTGTCGTGATCCCAATGGCGGGCAATCAGGTCCGGCGTCAGTTGATAGCGCACGTCCGGACCTACAGGAACAAGCTGCGCCGCGCCTTCCACCAGCCGCAAAAAGTGCCGATTGCACGGGTATCCCGGGTCCGCCAGCAGCCAGTGCTTGCCCGGATCCACCAACAAGGCGCTGGCCAGCAGCAACGCACCCGAACCGCCAGGCGTGATGAGGATTCGCTGCGGGTCGATGTTCAAACCGTAACGTTGCTGATAGAAGCCGGAAATGGCCTCACGCAACTCGGGAATGCCACGCGCCGCGGTGTAACGGGTCTTCCCCGCCGTCAGGGCGGCCTGGCCGGCCTGAATGATCGGCTCGGCGGTGGTGAAGTCGGGTTCGCCGATTTCCAGGTGGATCACGTCGTGACCAGCGGCTTGCAGTTCATTGGCCCGCGCCAGCAGCGCCATGACATGGAAAGGTTCGATCGCGCGACTGCGGGCACTGTAGGACTGAGCCATTAGCCTTCCTTCAACGGGGAAAAAAACTGATTCTACCCAAGCGCAGGAACGAGCGAGAACCTAAAGCGGTCAGACCGTTATAACGCTGGTCTCAAACGACTCAAGCGAGTGTCTCAGGTTTGACTAAAATCAATAATTGATCAGGTCTCCAGCACCGCCAGACAAGGCTTTGCAATCATTTGCAAGCACTGCGGGCCACTACCTCGACATCCGGGAGTAGCGCGGTCCGATTTGATCTGGTAAGTTCGCCCGCTTGCAGCCGCAGGGCCGGCAGGTGTCGGTGATGGAGCAATCCTGCGCAATGGATTACAAGAGTAGAGGCGGTCCATTTCATGCCCACCCAAGCAAAGCAGCAAAATCAGTCGATCAGCGGTTTCGAACCCTACAAAGAAGTAAAGGGCGAGGAATACATGGGCAAACCCATGCGCGCTCACTTCACCAAGATCCTGAATAAGTGGAAACAGGACTTGATGCAGGAAGTCGACCGTACGGTTGATCACATGAAAGACGAAGCGGCCAACTTCCCGGACCCGGCAGACCGTGCGAGCCAGGAAGAAGAATTCAGCCTCGAGCTGCGTGCCCGCGACCGCGAGCGCAAGTTGATCAAGAAGATCGACAAGACGCTGCAGCTGATCGAAGACGAAGAATATGGCTGGTGCGAGTCCTGCGGCGTCGAAATCGGCGTCAAGCGACTGGAAGCCCGCCCTACCGCCGACATGTGCGTTGACTGCAAGACCCTGGCGGAAATCAAGGAAAAGCAAGTCGGCAAGTAATCTCGACTTGAACGAAAAACGGAGCGTGCGAACGCTCCGTTTTTGTTTCTGACATTCGCTGATACCTGCTGTGACTTTAAGATCGCCATCGCGAGCAAGCTCGGCTCCTACAAAGGCTGGCGCGATTTCCTGTAGGAGCCGAGCTTGCTCGCGATGGCGGCTTCAAGCCATGCTCAATACGACCAGACAACGTAACCGCCCTCATGACCGCCATCACCTCCCCCACCTACATCGGGCGCTTCGCCCCCACGCCCAGTGGACATCTGCATTTCGGTTCGCTGGTCGCAGCGCTGGCCTCGTACCTCGACGCGCGCTCCGTGGGTGGCCGCTGGCTGATGCGCATGGAAGATCTCGATCCGCCACGGGAAGAGCCCGGCGCTCAAGCGGCGATTCTCAAGGCCCTGGAAAGCTACGGTTTCGAGTGGGATGGCGAAATGGTCCGACAGAGTGACCGGCACGATGCCTACGCCGAAGTCCTCAATCGCCTGTTCAATCACGGTCTGGCCTACGCGTGCACCTGTTCACGCAAAACACTTGCGCCTTATCACGGGATTTATCCAGGGCTGTGCCGCAACGCGGGCCACGACACCAAACATGCTGCGATTCGCCTGCGGGTTCCCGAGCTGGAATACCACTTCATCGACCGGGTGCAAGGCGAATACCGCCAACACCTGGGCCGTGAGGTCGGCGATTTCGTGATCCGTCGCCGCGACGGGCTCTACGCCTATCAATTGGCGGTGGTGCTGGACGATGCCTGGCAAGGCATTACCGATATCGTCCGCGGCGCCGACCTGCTCGACTCCACGCCGCGCCAGCTCTACCTGCAAGAACTGCTCGGCCTGCCGCAACCGCGCTATCTGCATATCCCGCTGATCACCCAGCCCGATGGCAACAAGCTCGGCAAGTCCTATCGTTCGCCGCCGCTGACCGAAGACCAGGCGACTCCCTTGTTGCTGCGTGCGTTGCGCGCACTGGGGCAGAACCCAGGTGCCGAGCTGGATTATGCCACCCCACGGGAAGTGTTGAACTGGGGCATCGCCCACTGGGATGCAGTGTTGATCCCGCGCACACTCAACCTGCCCGAAGCGCAACTACAGTGATCACACTTGCAGTGGCGCGCCCATCCGTTACCATCGCCGCACGTTTTCGGGCACGCGCATAAAAAAGAGAGGCCGGGATGTACATCTATCGCTTGGTCCTGCTCCTGGTAGTGGGGATTTATCTGTTCTCCCCGGCCATCATGGATTGGTGGATCGACGCCACTGGCGCCTGGTATCGCCCTTATCTGCTCTGGCTGATTCTGATCGTCGTGACCTTCATCCTGCAGAGCCAAAAAGATGCCGATGAGCTTTAGCCTGACCCAGATGATCCTGATCAGCGCCGCGTACCTGGCGGTGCTGTTCGGCGTAGCCTGGGTCAGCGAACGGGGCATGATCCCCCGGGCGATCATTCGCCACCCGCTGACGTACACCCTGTCGCTGGGCGTGTATGCCAGTGCGTGGGCGTTTTACGGCACGGTGGGCCTGGCCTATCAATACGGCTACGGATTTTTGTCCAGCTATCTAGGCGTCTCCGGCGCGTTTCTGCTGGCGCCGGTGCTTTTGTATCCGATCCTGAAAATCACCCGCACGTATCAGCTGTCGTCACTGGCCGATCTGTTCGCCTTCCGCTTCCGCAGCACCTGGGCCGGCGCGCTGACGACGATCTTCATGCTGATCGGCGTGCTGCCGTTGCTGGCGTTGCAGATTCAGGCGGTGGCCGACTCCATCGGCATTCTCACCCGCGAGCCGGTGCAACATCGCGTAGCCCTGAGCTTCTGCGCACTGATTACGCTGTTCACGATTTTCTTTGGCTCGCGCCACATCGCCACCCGCGAGAAACACGAAGGCTTGGTGTTCGCGATTGCTTTCGAGTCGGTGATCAAACTGATCGCCATCGGCGGCGTTGGTCTCTATGCGCTGTACGGCGTGTTCGACGGCCCGCAACAGCTGGAACTGTGGCTGCTGCAAAACCAGACCGCCCTCGCCGCGTTGCACACGCCATTGCAGGAAGGCCCATGGCGTACGCTGCTGCTGGTGTTCTTCGCTTCGGCGATTGTGATGCCGCACATGTACCACATGACATTTACCGAAAACCTCAACCCGCGCTCGCTGGTCAGTGCGAGCTGGGGCCTGCCGCTGTTCCTGCTGTTGATGAGCCTGGCGGTACCGCTAATTCTCTGGGCCGGACTGAAACTCGGCGCGACCACCAACCCGGAATACTTCACGCTGGGTATCGGCATCGCCGCCAACAGCAAAGCGTTGGCGCTATTGGCCTATATCGGCGGTTTGTCGGCGGCCAGCGGTTTGATCATTGTCACCACCCTGGCCCTGTCCGGGATGGCGTTGAACCATTTGGTGCTGCCGCTCTATCAGCCACCGGCCGAAGGCAATATCTACCGCTGGCTGAAATGGACCCGCCGAGGGCTGATCGTCGCGATCATCATGGCCGGTTACGGTTTCTACCTGCTGCTGGGCGCGGAACAGGATCTGGCGAATCTGGGCATCGTCGCCTTCGTCGCCACCCTGCAGTTCCTGCCGGGCGTGCTGTCGGTACTGTACTGGCCGACCGCCAACCGCCGCGGTTTCATCGCCGGTTTGCTCGCGGGGATTCTGGTGTGGCTGGTGACCATGCTGCTGCCGCTGGTCGGCAATCTGCAGGGCTTCTACATACCGCTGCTGAACATGATCTACGTGCTGGACGACACCAGTTGGCACATGGCAGCGATCGCCTCGCTGGCGGCCAACGTGCTGATGTTCACCCTGATCTCGCTGTTCACCAACGCCAGCAGCGAAGAGGCCAGCGCCGCCGAAGCCTGCGCCGTGGACAACGTGCGCCGGCCGCAACGCCGCGAACTGCACGCCGCCTCGCCCCAGGAATTCGCCACACAGCTTGCAAAACCTTTGGGCGCCAAGGCAGCACAGAAAGAAGTCGAACAGGCCCTGCGTGACCTCTACCTGCCTTTCGATGAGCGCCGGCCTTATGCCTTGCGCCGCTTGCGCGACCGTATCGAAGCCAACCTCTCCGGCCTGATGGGGCCGAGCGTGGCTCAGGACATGGTCGAGACATTCCTGCCTTATAAGGCAGGCGGCGAAAACTACGTCACCGAAGACATCCACTTCATCGAAAGTCGCCTCGAGGATTACCACTCGCGCCTGACCGGGCTTGCCGCCGAACTCGATGCCCTGCGCCGCTATCACCGCCAGACCCTGCAGGAATTGCCGATGGGCGTCTGCTCGCTGGCCAAGGATCAGGAAATTCTCATGTGGAACAAGGCCATGGAGGAGCTGACCGGAATTGCTGCGCAGCGTGTGGTCGGTTCGCGCCTGAGCACCATCGCCGATCCATGGAAAGAGCTGCTGCAAGGCTTCATCAATCTGCCGGACGAGCATTTGCACAAACAGCACCTGGCCCTCGACGGCCAGACCCGCTGGCTGAACCTGCACAAAGCGGCGATCGATGAACCCCTCGCACCGGGTAACAGCGGCTTGGTGTTGCTGGTGGAAGACCTGACCGAAACCCAGATGCTCGAAGACAAACTGGTGCACTCCGAGCGTCTGGCCAGCATCGGCCGACTCGCCGCCGGCGTGGCCCATGAAATCGGCAACCCGATCACCGGCATCGCCTGCCTGGCGCAGAACCTGCGCGAAGAGCGCGAAGAAGATAGCGAACTGAAAGAAATCAGCGGGCAGATCCTGGAGCAGACCAAACGCGTGTCGCGCATCGTTCAGTCGCTGATGAGCTTCGCCCACGCCGGCAGCCATCAGCACAGCGACGAGCCCGTCTGTCTGGCCGAAGTGGCCCAGGATGCCATCGGTTTGCTGGCCCTGAACCGACGCAATTTCGAAGTGCAGTTCTACAACCTGTGCGATCCCGATCACTGGGTCGAAGGCGACCCGCAGCGGCTTGCACAAGTACTGATCAACCTGCTCTCAAACGCCCGCGACGCCTCGCCTCCCGGCAGCGCGGTGCGGGTCAAAAGCGAAGCCGGCGAACACACGGTCGATTTGATCGTGGAGGACGAAGGCAGCGGTATTCCGAAGAACATCATGGATAGATTGTTCGAACCTTTCTTCACCACCAAGGATCCTGGCGAAGGCACCGGTCTGGGCCTTGCACTGGTCTATTCCATCGTTGAAGAGCATTATGGACAAATCACCATCGACAGCCCGGCTGATGTTCAAAGCCAACGCGGCACCCGTATCCGGGTGACCTTGCCGCGTCATGTCGAAGCGACGTCCGCTGTGAACTGAGACCGTCGAGAGTATCGAATCAATGCCGCACATTTTGATCGTCGAAGACGAAACAATTATCCGCTCCGCCTTGCGCCGCCTGCTGGAACGTAACCAGTACCAGGTCAGCGAAGCCGGTTCAGTGCAGGAAGCACAAGAACGCTTCACCATTCCCACGTTCGATCTGATCGTCAGCGACCTGCGTCTGCCTGGCGCGCCTGGCACCGAGTTGATCAAGCTCGGCCAGGGCACTCCGGTGCTGATCATGACCAGCTACGCCAGCCTGCGTTCAGCGGTCGACTCGATGAAGATGGGCGCGGTGGATTACATCGCCAAGCCTTTCGATCATGACGAAATGCTCCAGGCCGTCGCGCGAATCCTGCGTGACCGTCAATCGGTGCAAGCCAGCGGTGAGCCGGTTGCCGGTAAAGCCGGCAATGGCGCCGCGAAACCGGGTGCCAGCAACAACAACGGCGAAATCGGCATCATCGGCTCCTGCCCGCCGATGCAGGATCTGTACAGCAAGATCCGCAAAGTCGCGCCAACCGACTCCAATGTCTTGATCCAGGGCGAATCCGGCACCGGTAAAGAACTGGTGGCGCGCGCCCTGCACAACCTGTCCAAACGCGCCAAGGCGCCGATGATTTCGGTGAACTGCGCGGCCATTCCAGAAAGCCTGATCGAGTCCGAACTGTTCGGCCACGAAAAAGGCGCGTTCACTGGCGCCAGCGCCGGGCGTGCCGGCCTGGTAGAAGCCGCCGACGGCGGCACCTTGTTCCTCGACGAAATCGGCGAACTGCCACTGGAAGCCCAGGCCCGCCTGCTGCGCGTGCTGCAGGAAGGTGAAATACGTCGTGTGGGTTCGGTGCAGTCACAGAAAGTCGATGTGCGCCTGATTGCTGCGACTCACCGGGACCTCAAGAGCCTGGCGAAGATCGGCCAGTTCCGTGAAGACTTGTATTACCGCCTTCACGTGATCGCCCTGAAACTGCCGGCCCTGCGCGAGCGCGGCGCCGACGTCAACGAAATTGCCAACGCGTTCCTGGCGCGGCAGAGCGCGCGAGTCAACCGCACCGACCTGAAATTCGCCCCGGATGCCGAGCAGGCGATTCGTCATTACTCCTGGCCGGGTAACGTTCGTGAGCTGGAAAACGCCGTAGAACGCGCCGTCATCCTGTGCGAGAGCCCGGAGATTTCCGCCGAGCTGCTGGGGATCGACATCGAACTGAGCGATCTGGACGATGACGATTTCATCGGCCTGCCTCCACAACAGGGCAGCGCCGCCGGTAACAATAGCCATGAGCCGACCGAAGACCTGTCACTGGAAGACTACTTCCAGCACTTCGTTCTCGAGCATCAGGACCACATGACCGAAACCGAGTTGGCGCGCAAACTCGGTGTCAGTCGCAAATGCCTGTGGGAACGCCGTCAGCGCCTGGGCATTCCGCGGCGCAAGACCGGGGTGGCCAGCGAGAGCTGAACCGTGCCTGTCTGATGTGCGGGTAACACGTGACCTTATGAAAAAACTGTTACCTCAGTTTTTTCACGTAACAGAAGCCGGGGCTTACGGTAACGAAGCCCCGGTTTTTTTTGGCCTCTAAAAACCTCATCAGCCGGCCTAACCCCTTGTTTTGCTGGGCATCGCAAAAGTTGGCACGCACCCTGCTATATGTTTGGTACAAGAACAATAACAAGCAATGCACAAGACAATAAAAATAAGACGTATCGACTCACGCACAATAAAAACAAGACGGCGAGAGGCGCAGCTAACTGATTCTTTTGGAGAGGCGTTGTATTTGGGGCTTGCCCCACGACCAGGCCGAGAACAACAAAAAACTGTCACAAGACAGAGCCTGCACTGGTTGGATCGCAAGATCACTGCAACACAGCGACCAAAGCAATCCGTTTGCTCTTGGCTCCCGATTGGGAGGGTCATGAAGGAAAAACTTCATGGCGAGGGCACTTAACAAAAACAAAAAGCCCGAATCAAAAATAAAAATAGAGCATGCAACTACTTTCTTGGGGAGCTTCGGCTCCCCTTGTAGTTTCTGAAATTCGGCTTTCACGCTGCCCCTGTACCAGCTGCCGAGCAGCGCGAGGCTGCGTTCGACTACGCAGTAGTCGCAATATGGGCAACCGGCTTTCTCCTGACACACCGCAATCTCTGGTTTTGCGACGGCTTCGCCCGAACGCGGCCCGCACCGAACGCAGCCTCGCGCTGCTCGGCAGCTGCTACATGCCCACGCGTACCAGCCCCTCCTTCAAGCGCTTGCGCAGCTTCCTACACCATCCCCCGACTAAATGCTAGAATCCCCGCCCATCATGCGGTCATTCTTCGTTTTGGCCGAACATTCCTTCAAACAGTGCATCCCATGCTGAAGAAGCTGTTCCAGTCATTCCGTTCTCCCAAGCGTCATACGCAACACATTCGCAGTACGCCTGAAGTGCTCAACAGCGGCCAACATTCGCTGCAAAAGGCCCAGTTCAGTCGCTACGCGGTGAACATCGTCGAACGCCTGCAGAACGCCGGTTACCAGGCTTATCTGGTCGGCGGCTGTGTGCGTGACATGCTACTCGGCATCACGCCAAAAGATTTCGACGTCGCCACCAGTGCCACACCTGAACAGGTGCGGGCCGAATTCCGCAACGCGCGGATCATCGGTCGTCGCTTCAAGCTGGTGCACATCCACTTTGGCCGCGAAATCATTGAAGTCGCGACCTTCCGCGCCAATCACCCGCAAAACGATGAAGAGGAAGACAGCAACCAGTCCTCGCGCAACGAGAGCGGGCGCATCCTGCGCGATAACGTCTATGGCACGCTGGAAGAAGACGCACAACGCCGCGACTTCACCATCAACGCCTTGTATTACGATCCGGTCAGCGAGCGCATCCTCGATTACGCCAACGGCGTACACGACATCCGCAATCACCTGATCCGCCTGATCGGCGACCCGAAGCAACGCTACCAGGAAGATCCGGTACGGATGCTGCGAGCCGTGCGTTTCGCCGCCAAGCTGAATTTCGGCATCGAAAAACACAGCGCCGCGCCAATCCGCGAACTGGCACCGATGCTGCGCGAGATTCCATCGGCCCGCCTGTTCGAAGAAGTTCTCAAGCTGTTCCTCTCCGGCCATGCCGCGGACACCTTCGAGATGCTGGTCGACCTGCAGTTGTTCGATCCGCTGTTCCCGGCCAGTGCCGAGGCCCTGGAATACAACCCGACGTACACCCACACGCTGATCAGCGAAGCGTTGATCAACACTGATCTGCGGATCAAACAGAACAAACCGGTGACCCCGGCGTTCCTGTTTGCGGCGCTGCTTTGGCCTGCCCTGCCAGCCCGTGTATTGCGCCTGCAAGAACGTGGAATGCCGCCGATTCCGGCGATGCAGGAAGCGGCTCACGAGTTGATTGCCGAACAGTGCCAGCGCATCGCGATTCCGAAACGCTTCACCATGCCGATCCGCGAGATCTGGGACATGCAGGAGCGTCTGCCACGCCGCAGCGGCAAGCGCGCCGACCTGTTGCTGGACAACCCACGGTTCCGTGCCGGTTACGACTTCCTGCTGCTGCGCGAAAGCGCTGGCGAGCAGACCGACGGCCTGGGCGAATGGTGGACGGATTATCAGGACGCCAACGACAGCGAACGTCGCGACATGATCCGCGACCTCAGCGGCAAGGACGACGGCACCGGCGCTCCACGCAAACGTCGCCGCAGCGGTGGCGCCAAGCGCAAACGCACCGCAGGCGCACCGAGCGCCACGGGCGAGTAATCCATGGAACGCATCTACATCGGCATGGGCAGCAATCTGGCTGCCCCCGCCGAACAATTGCGCAGCGCCGTCGACGCGCTGGCACAGTTGCCGCAAACCGAATTGATCGGGGTTTCCGCGTTTTATCAGAGCGACTCGCTGCTGCCCGGCCAACCGCGTTATACCAACGCGGTTGCCGCCCTCGACAGCACACTCCCGCCGCTGGAGCTGCTTGATGCGCTGCAAGCCATCGAGAACGGGCAGGGCCGCGAGCGCCTTGAACGCTGGGGGCCGCGTACGCTGGATCTCGACATCGTACTGTTCGGTGATCGGCTGATCGATGAACCTCGCCTCAAAGTGCCTCACTACCATCTGCAGGAACGAGCCTTCGTTCTGTATCCACTGGCCGAACTGGCGCCTGCGGATTTGCGTCTGGCCGATGGCCGCAGCCTGAGTGATTTGCTCGCTGCCTGTCCGTTCGTCGGGTTGGAACGCCTCCCTCCGAATTAATGCAAATCCCCTGTGGGAGTGAGCCTGCTCGCGATAGCGACTTAACATTCACCGAAGATGTTGACTGTCAGGACGCCATCGCGAGCAGGCTCACTCCCACATTGGTTTTGTGTTGAACACAAAATCTGCTGCTGAATCGCATCAGTTACCCCGGTAACACCCCACGCGTAACAATGCGGTAACACACGCAATTGACTTCCCGAGTTCTCCTCACGACTATAGGCGTCCCGCTGCCGCCAACACGGCGTTGAAGGGCGCAATCCAGGCCTTAAAAGCACGACAACAGACCGTGCGCCTGTATTTAACGAAGAATCACGCGCGTTACTCGCAGTAGTTTCCACAGCGCCTGAATGAGGAACTTTTCATGCCAGCCATCACCCTGACCACTCTGCAAGGTCTCAAGCAAAAAGGTGAAAAGATCACCATGCTGACCTGCTATGACGCGACCTTCGCCCACGCCTGCAATGAGGCTGGCGTCGAAGTGCTGCTGGTGGGCGACTCACTCGGCATGGTTTTGCAAGGTCACGACAGCACCCTGCCGGTCACCACCGCTGAAATGGCTTACCACGTGACGTCCGTCAAACGCGGTAACACCGATGCGTTGATCCTCGCCGACCTGCCCTTCATGGCCTACGCCACCACCGAACAAGCCATGACCAACAGTGCCCTGTTGATGCAGGCGGGTGCGCACATGGTCAAGGTTGAAGGAGCGTTGTGGCTGGCGGACTCGATCCGTCTGCTGGCCGAGCGCGGTATCCCGGTGTGCGCGCACATGGGGCTGACACCGCAATCGGTGAATATCCTCGGCGGTTACAAAGTCCAGGGTCGCAACGAAAACCAGGCGCGGCAGATGCGTGCCGATGCGATCGCCCTGGAACAGGCGGGCGCGTCGATGCTGCTGCTCGAATGCGTACCGAGTGAGCTCGCCGAAGAGATCACCCAAGCAGTGAAAATCCCGGTGATCGGCATCGGCGCCGGCAGTGGCACCGACGGCCAGGTACTGGTTCTGCACGACATGCTCGGCCTGTCGATCACTGGCCGTGTGCCGAAGTTCGTGAAGAACTTCATGGCCGGGCAACAAAACATTCAAGCGGCGCTCGGTGCCTACGTCACTGAAGTCAAAGCGGCGACTTTCCCTGGTATCGAACACGGATTCTCTGCATGAACACCGTAAAAACCGTACGCGAATTGCGGGCCGCCGTGGCCCGTGCCCGCAGTGAAGGCAAGCGCATCGGCTTCGTGCCGACCATGGGCAACCTGCACAGCGGTCATGTGGCACTGGTGACCAAAGCCTCCCAACGGGTGGATTTCGTGGTCGCGAGCATTTTCGTCAACCCGCTGCAGTTCGGCGCCGGCGAAGACCTCGACAAGTACCCGCGCACCCTCGCAGCCGATCAGGAGAAACTGCTCCAGGCCGGTTGCCACTTGCTGTTCGCGCCAACCGTTGAAGAAATGTATCCCGACGGCATGGTCGGCCAGACCCGCGTCAGCGTTCCGCAACTCTCCGAAGGCCTCTGCGGCGCCAGCCGTCCCGGGCACTTCGAAGGTGTGGCGACGGTGGTCACCAAGCTGTTCAACATGGTCCAGCCGGACCTGGCGATCTTCGGCCAGAAAGACTTCCAGCAACTGGCGGTGATCCGCGCCCTGGTGCATGACCTGAACATGCCGATCCAGATCATCGGCGAACCGACGGTACGTGCAGCCGATGGCCTGGCGCTGTCGTCGCGCAATGGTTTCCTCAGCGAAGAACAACGGGCCGTTGCACCTGTTGTGTATCGCGGTTTGAGCCAGATTGCCGATGCGATCAAACAGGGCGAACGGGATTTCCCGGCGTTGATCGGTGCGCAGATCAAGCAGCTTGAAGCGGCGGGTTTGCGTCCTGACTATCTGGAGATTCGTCACGCCCAGACCTTGCGCCCGGCAACGGCGCAAGATAGGGATCTGGTGATTCTGGTGGCAGCGTTCCTGGGCACTACGCGGTTGATCGATAACCTGCATCTGAACCTCGACGCTACTGCCTGAACACCGCAAAACAAATGTGGGAGCGGGCTTGCTCGCGAATGCGGTGGATCAGTCGGCATCAATGCTGAATGACACACCGCTTTCGCGAGCAAGCCCGCTCCCACATTAGATCTACGTCGCTTCCAGACCGTATTGCTGGCCCTCAAGCCTTTGGGCACAATGCCCGCCGTTCGATTCCGCCCCGGGGAAACACTCATGCACGCCATCATGCTCAAGGCCAAGCTGCATCGCGCCGAAGTCACCCACGCTGTACTCGATTACGAAGGTTCTTGCGCCATCGACGGCGAATGGCTGGACCTGTCCGGCATCCGTGAGTACGAACAGATCCAGATCTACAACGTCGACAATGGTGAACGCTTCACCACCTACGCAATTCGTGGCGAAGAAGGTTCGCGCATGATCTCGGTCAACGGTGCCGCGGCGCACAAGGCCAAGGTCGGTGACCGCGTGATCATCTGCGCATACGCCCACTACAGCGAAGCCGAGCTGCTCAACTTCAAGCCACGCATGCTCTACATGGCGCCGGGTAATGAACTGAGCCATACCAGCAATGCCATTCCGGTTCAGGTCGCCTGATCCCGTCTTAGCCCCTCCCCCTTCCGTTTGTCGGACTGTTCCCTGCACGATGTATAAAAAAGTACCGGGAACGGGTCAGACAAAGTCAAGACAGATCGCAGCGCGAGGTTTACTGTATTCGCCCTGTGTCATGAAATCGTGTCGACGCAGTTGACCGGACGCCCACCCACAGCGCTCCGGTATTTTTAGTGTTCAAAAGGCCGTTCAAGTAAAAAGGAAACCCGCAGCGATGGCGTATTACCGCACCCCTCAAGACGTTACCGCTCTGCCCGCCTGGCAAGCGTTGAATGACCACCGCCAAGCCATGCAAGATTTCAGCATGCGCGAAGCCTTTAATGCCGATCCGCAGCGTTTTACCCAATTCACCCTCAGCAGCTGCGGCCTGTTTCTCGACTACTCGAAGAACCTGATCAACGCCCAGACCCGCGATCTGCTGGTGGGCCTGGCCAACGAAGTCGACCTCCAGGGCGCGATCAAAGCGCTGTTCGAAGGCGAAATCGTCAACTCCTCCGAAGGTCGCCCGGCCTTGCACACCGCCCTGCGCCGTCCGGTCGGCGACAAGCTGTCGGTCAACGGCGTCAACGTGATGCCGGAAGTGCACAAGGTCCTGAACCAGATCACCGACCTCGTGGGCCGTATCCACGACGGTTTGTGGCGCGGTTACTCCGAGAAGCCGATCACTGACGTGGTGAACATCGGCATCGGTGGCTCGTTCCTCGGCCCGGAGCTGGTCTCCGAAGCGCTGCTGTCCTACGCCCAGAAGGGCGTGCGCTGCCATTACCTGGCGAACATCGACGGCAGTGAGTTCCACGAACTGACCATGAAACTGCGCGCCGAAACCACGCTGTTCATCGTTTCGTCGAAATCCTTCAACACCCTCGAAACCCTGAAGAATGCCCAGGCCGCACGCGCCTGGTACCTGGCTCAGGGTGGTTCGGAAGCAGAGCTGTATCGTCACTTCATCGCCGTCTCCAGCAACAATGCAGCGGCTGTGGCATTCGGGATCCGCGAAGAAAACATCTTCCCGATGTGGGACTGGGTTGGCGGCCGTTACTCGCTGTGGTCGGCCATCGGTTTGCCGATTGCCCTGGCCATCGGCATGTCGAACTTCAAGGAACTGCTGTCCGGTGCCTACACCATGGACCAGCATTTCCAGAGCGCGCCTTTCGAACAGAACATGCCGGTGCTGCTGGCGTTGCTCGGCGTGTGGTACGGAAACTTCTGGGGCGCGCAAAGCCACGCGATCCTGCCGTACGACCACTACCTGCGTAACATCACCAAGCATTTGCAACAGCTGGACATGGAATCCAACGGCAAGAGCGTGCGCCAGGACGGCACCCCGGTGTCCACCGACACCGGCCCGGTGATCTGGGGTGGCGTGGGCTGCAACGGTCAGCATGCGTATCACCAGCTGCTGCACCAGGGCACCCAACTGATCCCGGCCGACTTCATCGTGCCGATCGTCAGCTTCAACCCGGTGTCCGACCACCACCAGTGGCTGTACGCCAACTGCCTGTCGCAAAGCCAGGCGCTGATGCTGGGCAAGACCCTTGCCGAAGCCGAAGCCGAGTTGCGCGACAAAGGCATCAGCGAAGTAGAGGTACAGAAACTCGCGCCTCACAAGGTGATCCCGGGCAACCGTCCGAGCAATACGTTGGTGGTCGAACGCATCAGCCCGCGTCGTCTCGGCGCATTGGTGGCGATGTACGAACACAAAGTCTTCGTGCAAAGCGTGATCTGGGGCATCAACGCCTTCGACCAGTGGGGCGTGGAGCTGGGTAAAGAACTCGGCAAAGGCGTCTACAACCGCCTGGTCGGCAGCGAAGAAACCCCGGCTGACGATGCTTCGACTCAAGGCCTGATCAACTACTTCCGCGGTCGTCACCGCGGCTAACGCCTCGCTCCCGTAGGAGCCGAGCTTGCTCGCGATGAACGATAACGCGGTGTACCTGATACACCGCGGTGTCTGCATCGCGAGCAAGCTTCGCTCCTACAGGGTTGCGTTTGTTTTCGGGTCTTGAACCCTCTCCTCACTCGGCGCATCTTTATCTCTTGTCGCAAAACAAGAATAAGGAACCGTCATGTTCGATATCAGCACGTTCCCCCAAGCCGATGCCGTCCGCCGGGCTGCACAATTAAGTCAAGACGACTACAAGCGCCTGTACCGCCAATCCATCGAACATCCCAGCACCTTCTGGGCCGAACAGGCCACACGCTTTCTCGACTGGAGTAAGCCGTGGGATACCGTCCAGCGCTATAACCTGAAAACCGGTGAGGCGAGCTGGTTCGCCGGCGGAAAGTTGAATGTCAGTTACAACTGCATAGACCGTCACCTGGAAAAGCGCGGCGATCAAATCGCGATCATCTGGGAAGGCGACGACCCCGCCGAATCCGTGCAGATCAGCTACAAAAAACTTCATCACAACGTCTGTCGCCTGGCCAACGTGCTCAAAAGCCGTGGCGTGAAGAAAGGTGACCGCGTGTGCATCTACATGCCAATGATCCCCGAAACCGCCTACGCCATGCTCGCCTGCACGCGCATTGGTGCGGTGCATTCGGTGGTGTTCGGTGGTTTCTCTCCGGACTCTGTGCGTGACCGGATTCTCGATGCCGACTGCCGCACCGTGATCACCGCCGATGAAGGCGTGCGTGGCGGTAAAGTCGTGCCGCTCAAGCAGAAGGTCGACAAGGCGCTGCACAGTTGCCCGAACGTCAGCACCGTCATCGTGGTCGAGCGCACTCAGGGCGAAGTGGACTGGGTCGAGGGCCGGGACATCTGGTATCACCAGGCGCTGCGCGACGTCAGCGACGATTGCCCGCCCGAACCGATGGACGCCGAAGACCCGCTGTTTATCCTCTACACCTCCGGCAGCACCGGCAAACCCAAAGGCGTGCTGCACACCACCGGCGGCTATCTGCTGCAAGCGGCGATGACCTTCAAGTACGTGCTCGACTACCGCGACGACGAAGTCTTCTGGTGCACCGCCGATGTCGGCTGGGTCACCGGCCACAGCTACATCGTCTACGGTCCGCTGGCCAATGGCGCGACCACGCTGATCTTCGAAGGCGTACCGAGCTACCCGAGCAGCTCGCGCTTCTGGCAGGTGATCGACAAGCACCATGTGAACATTTTCTATACCGCCCCAACCGCCCTGCGTTCCCTGATGCGTGAAGGCCCCGAACCGTTGAAGGAAACTTCCCGCGCGAGCCTCAGATTACTCGGCAGTGTCGGTGAGCCCATCAACCCGGAAGCGTGGGAGTGGTACTTCAATGCTGTCGGCGAACAGCGTTGTCCGATCGTCGATACCTGGTGGCAGACCGAAACCGGCGGCATCATGCTCAGCCCTTTGGTCAGTGCTCAACGGATCAAACCCGGTTGCGCCACGCAACCGATGTTCGGCGTGCAACCGGTGCTGCTCGATGAAGTGGGCAAGGAAATCAAAGGCGTCGGCAGCGGCGTGCTGGCGATGAAGTCCAGCTGGCCGGCGCAGATCCGCAGCGTCTACGGCGACCCGCAACGAATGGTCGACACCTACTTCAAGCCCTACCCCGGTTACTACTTCACCGGCGACGGCGCCCGGCGCGATGAGGATGGTGATTACTGGATCACCGGGCGCATCGACGACGTGATCAACGTCTCCGGGCACCGCATCGGCACCGCGGAAGTGGAAAGCGCATTGGTGCTGCACGACAGCATCGCCGAAGCGGCGGTGGTTGGTTACCCCCACGACGTCAAGGGTCAGGGCATCTACGCCTTCGTCACCCCCATGAACGGCACCGAGCCCAGCGACGAACTGAAGAAAGCATTGCTGGCTCACGTCAGCGAGGAAATCGGCAGCTTCGCCAAACCGGACCTGATCCAGTGGGCGCCGGCCTTGCCGAAAACCCGTTCGGGCAAGATCATGCGGCGCATTTTGCGCAAGATCGCCTGCAACGAACTGGACAGCTTGGGCGACACCTCGACCCTGGCTGACCCGAGCGTGGTCCAGGAGTTGGTCGATAAACGCCTGAACCAATAATCGCTTGTTTCAAAAGCCTGCGCGGCCGTTAATGGCCGCGCCTCCTTTTCCGCCACTGAGCCGCCATGGAATTCATTCGAACCCGCATCGAAACCCAGATCATGAGCCTGACCGGTCTGTCTCTGGGCAAGCTCGACCTGGAAAACCCCAAGGGTGATCCCGGCCTGTTCGGCCCCGATTCGGTGAGCTGGCAAGTGCATGGCGACTTCAGCAGCATGCTGATCGGCGGCATCAGCGCCCTGATGCTGCAAGCTCTGCATCCACTGGCCCTGGCCGGGGTCTGGGACCATTCGAATTTCCGCGAGGACATGATCGGCCGACTGCGCCGCACCGGGCAGTTCATTTCCGGCACCACCTTCGGTTCGCGAAAGGACGCCGACTGGCTGATCGAGAAGGTCCGCACCATCCACCTGCAAGTGACCGGCACGGCACCGGATGGCCGGCCTTACGCCGCCAGCGATCCCGATCTGTTGACCTGGGTGCACGTGGCCGAAGTCAGCAACTTCCTCGCGGCCCATTTGCGTTACCGCAATCCGAACCTTTCCCTTGCTGATCAGGACCGTTATTACGCGGAAATCGCGCTGGTCGCCGAACGGCTCGGCGCCCGTGACGTGCCGCGTTCGCGACAGGAAATTGCCGATTACCTTGAACGCATTCGCCCACAGCTACTGTGCGATGAGCGCAGTCGAGAGGTGTTACGGCTGTTGTTGAACGCCCCGTCCCCCAGCCGTCTGGCCAGACCTTTCGGCGGTTTGATGATGAAGGCCGGGATCGACCTGCTGCCGGACTGGGCCAGTGACATGCTTGGCGTCAGCCAGAGCCCGCTGCAACGCAAGCTGATCCGCGCCAGCGTCAATCGCAGCGTGCCGATGATGCGCTGGGCGGTGCGTAACGGCTCGGTGCACCGCGCCAAACGACGGATGGGTTTGCTGACCTGATCCTGCCTGCATGATCGTTCCCACGCTCCGCGTGGGAATGCAGCCCGGGACGCTCCGCGTCCCAGAAGCGGACGCAGAGCGTCCATAGAGGCATTCCCACGCAGAGCGTGGGAACGATCAGTGACTCGGGATCAGGTGCAATGCTGTTAAACTCCCGCGCCAAATTCCCTCCTGCAAGGCGCCCAGCATGTCTTCCTTGAATCAGGCGCTGCGCGCCGCCCTCGATCGTCGTCAGGACCTGCTGGCCGAACTGCATCAGCAAGGCACCGATTGCTATCGCCTGTTCCACGGCAGCCAGGAAGGCGCCGGCGGCCTGACGATCGACCGTTACGGCCCACAATTGCTGGTGCAAAGCTTTCACCAATCGCTGGAACGTGATGCGCTGCTGCAACTGCACGACACCATCAATCAGCACCTGGGCCTCGAAACGCTGCTGGTCTACAACGATCGCTCCCGTGGCAACTCGCGTATCGACCGTGAAGACACCGTCTACCGCGCCGACGAGGCCGCCCTGCAAGACTTGATCGGTCACGAATGGGGCTTGAATTACCGGGTTCGCGGCCGCCACGCCGGCCAGGATCCGCTGCTGTTCCTCGACCTGCGCAACACGCGCGGCTGGGTCAAGCAGCACAGCAAAAACAAAAGCGTGCTGAACCTGTTCGCCTACACCTGTGGCGTAGGCCTGAGTGCAGCGGCCGGTGGCGCGAGCGAAGTCTGCAACCTCGACTTCGCTGAGGGCAACCTGGCCGTCGGCCGTGAGAACGGCTTGCTCAATCCGCAGTTGCCGACCATGGAATTCATCCAGTCCGACTACTTCCCGGCCATCCGCCAGTTGGCCGGCCTGCCGATCAGCCAGCGCCGCGGGCAGAAACTGCCGAGCTATCAGCGTCTGGAACAGCGTCAGTACGACCTGGTGCTGCTGGACCCGCCAGCCTGGGCCAAGAGTGCTTTCGGCACCGTCGACCTGCTGCGCGACTATCAGAGCCTGCTGAAGCCAGCATTGCTGACCACCGCCGACAACGGCGTGCTGATCTGCTGCAACAACCTGGCAAAAGTCAGCATGGACGACTGGCGCGAGCAGGTTTTGCGTTGTGCAGAGAAAGCCGGCCGGCCGGTGCGCGAGTGGACGGTGATGAAACCGGGCGGCGATTTTCCGTCAATGGATGAGCAGCCGCCGCTGAAAACCCTGATTCTGCAACTCTGAGATTCGTCCGGAAAATCAGATAATTCCTATAAAGCTTGATCACTTCGGAACCGGAAACGCGTGCCATACTCCAACGCTCTCCGATTCAGACAGATGAAGCCGCACATGCCCAAAGGATTGATTCGCGCTATTGGCGCTCTGTTGACCACTCTAGCCCTCTACAGCCTGCTGGGGTTTCTGATTTTGCCGGGCATCGCGTTGCGGGTGGCCAATCAACAATTGGCCAATTACGCAACGACGCCCGCGACGATTTCGCGGATCGAACTCAACCCGTTCAGCCTTGAAGTAACCCTGTGGGGCCTGATCATCGGCGAGCCGGGCAAGGAACAGGTCGGCTTCGAGCGACTGTATGCAAACTTGCAGATCGACAGCCTCTGGACCAAGGCGCTGCACCTGTCCGATATCGAAATAGACAAACCCAAGACCGAAATCCTCTTCGGCAAGGACGGCAAGCTCAATCTGCTTGGCCTGTTCAAAATCCCCGCCAGTGAACCGACCCCGGCCGACCCGAACGCCAAACCGTTCCCGTTGCGCATCGAGCGGATCAAATTGGCCGGCGGTGTCGTGCACTTCCAGGATCAACGCCCCAGCGAACCCATCGAATTCCTCTACGACAAACTCGACTTCGAACTGAAAAACCTCAGCACCCTGCCTGAAGACAGTGCCGACATGACCTTGGTGGCCATCGGCCCGGCAGGTGGACAGATCGACTGGACCGGCAATTTCAGCCTGATCCCGCTCGCCTCCGAAGGTAAGCTGAAAATCACCGATGGCAAGATGAAATCCTTTTGGCCCTACGTGCGTGACTCGGTGCCACTGGTACTCGAAGACGGCGTCATGAGCCTCAGCACCGACTACAAACTGAACCTGGCCAAGGAGACCGAGCTGCTGTTGAGCAACGTCGCCGTCAGCATCGCGCCGTTTGCGATCAAAGCACCAGACGGTCGACCGCTGGCGAAACTCGAGCGGCTGGACATCAGTGAAACCACCGTCGACCTGGCCAAGCAGCAAGTGGTCGTCGGCAAGATCCGCAGCCAGAAACTGGAAACCTGGGCCGCCCTCGAAGCCGACGGGCAACTCGATTGGCAGAAACTGTTCGCCAGCCAACCGTCCAAACCGGCCGCCAAAGCCAACGCCGAGCCGGCCAGTACCCCGGCAGCCGCCGATTCACCGAAACCCGACCCGGCGCCACCAAGCAAGCCATGGCAGGTGCTGCTCAAAGACGTGCAACTGCGCAATTACCAGGTGCATCTGGCTGACCGCAAGGCGCAACCCGCCGTGGCGTTGGATGTCGGCCCGTTGAACCTGGACCTGCAGAATTTCGACAGCCTCAATGGCTCGCCTTTTAACCTCAAGCTCGATACGGGCGTGGGCAAGCAAGGCAAGATCACGGCAGACGGTATCGTCAATCTCGCCCCGGTCAGCGCCAGGTTAAACGTACAAACCAAGGACATCGACCTGCGCGTCGCCCAGTCCTATATCAACCCGTTTATTCGCCTGGAACTGCGCAGCGGTATGCTCGGCAGTGATTTGGCGGTCGATCTGAAAAGCACCGAGCCGCTGGCATTCAGCGTCACCGGCCGTGCTCAGGTCGATCAACTGCATACCCTCGACACCCTCAAAACCCGCGACTTCCTCAAGTGGCAGCAGTTGGTGCTCGAAGGCCTGAATTATCAGCACGGCGACAGCCTGTCGATCGACAAGGTCAACCTGTTCCAGCCTTATGCGCGCTTCATGATCAACGATGACCGCACCACCAACATCGATGATCTGCTGATTCCGCAACCGGCCGACTCAGGCGCCAAAACAGCTGCAGCCAAACCTGCCAGCAAGGAAAAACCGCTGGGCATCCACATTGGTGGCATTGCCATCAATGACGGTTCGGCCAACTTCGCCGACTTCAGCCTGACCCCGAATTTCGCCACGGCCATTCAACAGCTCAATGGGCAAATTGGTACCATCGACAGCCGTCAGGCGAAACCGGCCAGCGTCGATATCAAAGGCAAGGTCGACCGCTATGCACCGGTCACCATCAAGGGCTCGGTCAACCCGTTCGACCCGATGGCCAGCCTCGACATCGCCACCAGTTTCAAACGAGTTGAACTGACCACGCTCACGCCCTACTCCGGCAAGTTCGCCGGTTACCGCATTCGCAAGGGCCGGCTCAATCTCGACCTGCATTACAAGATCACCAACGGCCAACTCCTGGCCGAAAACAAAGTGGTGGTCGAGCAACTGCAACTGGGTGAAAAGGTCGACAGCCCAGACGCCGTGAGCCTGCCGCTGAAGCTGGCGATCGCGTTGCTCAAGGACGTCGACGGCAAGATTTCCATCGAGCTGCCGGTGAGCGGCGACCTGAACAACCCGCAGTTCAGCGTCATGCCTATCATCTGGCAGACCCTGCGCAACCTGATCGTGAAGGCCGCCGCGGCGCCGTTCAAAATGATTGGCGGGCTGGTCAGTGGCGGTGGTTCGGAAGATTTGGGCACTGTGTCGTTCGCCCCGGGCTCAAGCGACCTGAGCAAGGATGCCGAGGGTTCGCTGGTGAAACTGTCCCAGGCCCTCAAGGAACGTCCGGCCCTGCGCCTGGAAATCGAAGGCACGGCTGCCGCAAGCAGCGATGGCCCGCTGATCGCCGAGCAACGTCTGGAGCGGGAATTCCAGTACAACTACTACAAAATGCTCCAGCGTCGCGGCGACAAAGTGCCGGCTCAGGCTTCATTGCTGGAAGTACCGGATAACGAGAAAGGTCCGCTACTGGAAGGGATCTACCGCACGCGCCTGAAGACCCAGCCGCCCGCCGAATGGAAGGATCTGGGCAAGGAAGAACGCACGGCAAAAATGCGCGACGGCGTGATCAAGTTCTGGAGTTCCAGCGACGTGCTGTTGCGTCAGTTGGGTCAGGAACGCGCCAGCAGCATCAAGGACTATCTGGTCGACAAGGGTCAGTTGGCCGATGACCGCGTGTACTTCATCGACGCCAACCTCGGCGAAGCGGAAAGTGACGGTCGAGTGGTTACGCCGCTGCACCTGGACGCCGAGTGATGCGCGCGAAATGGCTGATGAGCCTGGCTCTGGCGATGGCCGCCAGTCAGGCCTCGGCGGCGGATACCCTGCGCTGCGGCAGCCAACTGGTCAGTGTCGGGGACAGGTCCAGCGAAGTGCTGCAGAAATGCGGCGAACCGGTCAGCCGTGATCTGTTGGGCTACAAGCGCAGCGCTAACCGACGGGAAGAGTTTCAAGTCGAGGAATGGACCTACGGACCCAACGGCGGGATGTATCAGTACCTGCGTTTTGAAGGTAATCGTTTGAAGCAGATCACCAGCAAGCGCGGTAACTGAGAATAAACCATCACCTGCCGGCATGCTCTTTGTAGCAGCTGGCGAAGCCTGCGTTCGGACGAAGCGGCCGTGAATTCTCAGGTTTTACGACTGCTCCGCAGCCGAACGCAGGCTTCGCCAGCTGCTACAGAGATTCTTCAATCCACAATAGAACAGGCCCCTGACACGAATGCCCGGGGCCTGTAATGGCCACATCCTTATGGCCTTTCGCATGAACTCTCCTGAGGCGACAGACGTATTGCTCGGCCCGCCTGTCGCGCCTTCTCCCAGTCCAGGCGAGAAGTCTTGCCTTACTCGGCTTTCAGGCCGTCAGCGGAGACCGCTTTGACGCCTTTGATTTTCTTGGTGATCGCTACAGCGGTGTCTTTCTGAGCGTCAGTTACCGCAACGGTGGACGACAGAGACACTACGCCTTTGTTGGTTTCGACTTTAATGTCGGTACCGGGAATGCCTTTTTCAGTCACCAGGTCTGCTTTGACTTTGGTAGTGATCCAGGTATCGGAAGTAGCTTCTTTAACTTCGGTCACTTCACCGGCGGCCAGAACCATGGGTGCCTGGGTAGCCTGGGTCTGTGCAAATGCGACGTTGGCCATGGTCAGGGTCAACGCGGTAGCAGTAGCGGCAGCGATAGCGAACTTCTTCATACGAGTAACTCCTGTTTTTCATAAAGTCTGCTGCGTGTCTTGTCAGCAGGGTTACTGGAGATATTGCGAACGCTGTGCCAACTTCGAGATAGCCAATAAATACATACAAATCAATAACTTACAAATACACCTGATTTTCGTAATCATGCAAATTGCATGACTTGGAAATTATCGACATGCAAGTTGCGGGTTTTACCGCAGGCCTAAGGCCATGAATTGTTGGAAGTTTTCTCAGTTACTCCATTTCCCCCCGAACGGCGAACAAAAAAATACCCCGCATCGTGAGAGGCGGGGTATTTGGTAGGCCTGGCAATGTATCAGGCGCCATCGCAGGCTTTAGGAGCGTATTCCTGTTCGGCCGTGGTGGTGCATACCCAGCCAGTCAACGAGCGCGTGAGGGTGATTACTTTATTCAACACCGGCCCCGGAGCATTGAGAACCGTGCAGGTGATAGTGCCCGTGCCAGCACTCGCGACACCCGCAGCTGTCGTTGTGCAATTGGAGGTTGTCAGTGTTCCACCGATCCCCGCCAAATCCGGACTGATCCCTTGATTCATAAGATCTTCAAACGGAACCTTCAAAGCGGAAATCTCCGCCAGACC
Source organism: Pseudomonas sp. Irchel s3h14 (assembly GCF_900187425.1). GTDB lineage: Bacteria > Pseudomonadota > Gammaproteobacteria > Pseudomonadales > Pseudomonadaceae > Aquipseudomonas. Next base: position 6,346 of record NZ_FYDJ01000032.1, on the reverse strand, counting down.
GGCTGTCAACTTGGCCCGTGCCTGATACTTCGAGTAAGCCGGCAAGGCAAACGTCGCCAGAATCCCGATGATCGCCACCACGATCAGCAGCTCGATCAGGGTAAAACCTTTTTGAGTCTTCATAGACAAGCTCCATGCATGAGTCGAAATCTCATGACCTGAACTAGCCGCAGCACAGCCCATGCCAAGCGCCATGCCCCCTATTGGCGGGACGCGAGGCGAGTGCAGCGTCCTTTCCTACCCCCAGAATCCGCACTATCTGACACTTTTTGTCACCTGAACGCCGCTGGTTTGGCTCCTCCGCTTGACTAGGCTATAAGTCATGAACTGTCTGCGTCCGGTATCCCAATGAATGACATCGCCCTTAGCGGTCTGGCCAAGCAATTGGTCCTGGCCGAGCTGCTCACTGACCAAAGCGCGCAACAGGCGTATCAGCAAGCCCAACGCAACAAAATCTCCCTGGTCAGTTATCTGGTGCAGAGCAAACTGGTGAAGAGTCGCCAGGTCGCCGAGATCGCTTCGGAACACTTCGGCATGGCCTTGCTCGACCTCAACTGTCTGGACAAGGAAACCCAACCCAAGGGTCTGGTCAGCGAGAAGCTGATTCGCCAGCACCACGCCCTGCCCCTCTGGCGGCGCGGCAACAAATTATTTGTGGGCGTTTCCGACCCGACCAATCATCAGGCCATCAATGACATCCAGTTCAGTACTGGGCTGAATACCGAAGCCATCCTGGTGGAGGAAGACAAGCTCAGCGACGCCATCGAAAAATTCTTCGATACCCAAGGCACCGGCCTGGAAGACATGGCCGACGTTGACCTCGATGGCGTGGACATCGAGTCGATCGATGACAAGCAAGACGCCATCGCCGGCCAGGATGCCGATGACGCGCCCGTGGTGCGCTTCGTTCACAAGATGTTGCTGGACGCGATCAAAAGCGGCTCTTCCGACCTGCATTTCGAGCCCTACGAAAAAACCTACCGAGTGCGGATGCGCACCGACGGTATTTTGCGTGAAGTCGCCAAGCCACCGATTCACCTGGCCAATCGCATCGCCGCGCGTTTGAAAGTCATGGCCAGCCTCGACATCTCCGAACGGCGCCGGCCCCAGGACGGACGGATCAAGATGCGCCTGTCCAAGAGCAAATCCATCGACTTTCGGGTCAATACCCTGCCGACCCTGTGGGGCGAGAAAGTGGTGATCCGGATCCTCGACCCGTCCAGCGCTCAAATGGGCATCGACGCCCTCGGCTATGAGCCCGGTCAGAAAGACCTGTACATGGCCGCCCTCAAGCAGCCACAGGGGATGATTCTGGTGACCGGGCCCACCGGCTCGGGCAAGACCGTGTCGCTCTACACCGGGCTGAACATTCTCAACACCGTGGACATCAACATCTCCACCGCCGAAGACCCGGTGGAGATCAACATGGAAGGCATCAACCAGGTCAACGTCAATCCCAAACAGGGATTGGACTTCGCCCAGGCGCTGCGCTCATTTCTGCGTCAAGACCCGGACGTGATCATGGTCGGTGAGATCCGCGACCTCGAAACCGCCGAAATCGCCATCAAAGCCGCCCAGACCGGACACCTGGTGCTGTCGACCCTGCACACCAACAGCGCCGCCGAAACCCTGACTCGCCTGCACAACATGGGCATTCCGGGTTTCAACATTGCCACCTCGATCAGCTTGATCATTGCCCAGCGCCTGGCACGCAAATTGTGCAGCCATTGCAAGAAACCCATCGAGATTCCCCGGGAGGCGCTGCTCAGGGAAGGCTTCCCCGAGGAACGCATCGGCTCATTCACGATCTATGAGCCTGTCGGTTGCGATCAGTGCAACGGCGGTTACAAAGGGCGAGTCGGGATATATGAAGTGGTGAAGAACACACAGGACCTGCAACGGCTGATCATGGCCGAAGGCAATTCACTGGAAATCGACAGTCAGATGCGTAAAGACGGCTTCAACGACCTGCGGACGTCGGGCTTGCTCAAGGCCATGCAAGGCATCACCAGCCTTGAAGAAATCAACCGGGTCACCAAGGACTGAATATGGCGGTCAAAGCAGCAAAAATCAGCGTCTATGCCTGGGAAGGCACAGACCGCAAAGGCACCAAAATGACGGGCGAATTGAGCGGTCAGAATCCCGCGTTGATCAAGGCCCAATTGCGCAAGCAGGGCATCACCCCCGGCAAGGTACGCAAGAAGTCCACCTCGATTTTCAACCTCGGCAAGCGCATCAAAGCCCAGGACATCGCCCTGTTCACCCGGCAGATGGCGACCATGATGAAGGCCGGCGTACCGCTGTTGCAGTCTTTCGACATCATCGGTGAAGGCTTCGATAACCCGGCCATGCGCACACTGGTTGACGAGGTGAAACAGGAAGTCGCTGCGGGTAACAGCTTCGCCGCTTCCCTGCGCAAAAAGCCTCAGTATTTCGATGAGCTCTACTGCAACCTGGTCGATGCCGGCGAGCAGGCCGGTGCCCTCGATACCCTGCTGGAGAGAGTGGCGACCTATAAGGAAAAAAGCGAAAGCCTCAAGGCCAAGATCAAGAAAGCCATGACCTACCCACTGGTAGTGGTGTTCGTCGCGATCATTGTGACCGGGATTCTGCTGGTCAAAGTGGTGCCGCAGTTCGAATCGGTGTTCAAAGGGTTTGGTGCCGAATTGCCAGCCTTCACTGTGATGGTCATCGGCCTGTCGGAATTCATGCAGGACTGGTGGTGGGCGATGCTCGGCGTGCTGATCGCGGCCATCTTCGGTGTGCGCCACGCGTTTAAAACGTCGCAAGGCTTTCGGGACCGAATGGACACCTGGCTGCTGAAACTGCCGCTGATTGGCACGCTGATGTACAAGTCCGCCGTGGCCCGTTACGCCCGCACGCTGTCGACTACCTTTGCGGCAGGTGTGCCGCTGGTGGAAGCCCTGAATTCGGTGGCCGGCGCTACCGGCAACATCGTGTTCAAGCGAGCGGTGCTGCGCATCAAGCAGGACGTATCCACTGGCATGCAACTGAACTTCTCCATGCGTGCCTCCGGCATTTTTCCGAATATGGCGATCCAGATGACCGCGATTGGCGAAGAGTCCGGCGCGCTGGATGACATGCTCGACAAAGTCGCGAGCTTCTATGAGGACGAAGTGGACAACATGGTCGATAACCTCACCAGCCTGATGGAGCCGTTCATTATGGTGGTGCTGGGTGTTATCGTCGGTGGCCTGGTGGTTGCGATGTACCTGCCCATCTTCCAACTCGGCACAGCGATCTGACATGCCCTTGAACGACATTCTGACCCTCCAGCCGTTGACCTTCGTGATCGCAGCCCTGTTGGTCGGCCTGCTGATCGGCAGCTTTCTCAACGTGGTGGTCTGGCGCCTGCCAAAAATGCTTGACCGCGAATGGCGTGAGGAGGCCCGTGAAGTGCTGGGCTTGCCAGGCGAAACACCGCTGCCGACCTTCAACCTGATGCTGCCCCATTCCCAGTGCCCACATTGCGGCCATCGAATCCGCGCCTGGGAAAATATTCCGGTGCTCAGTTATCTGTTCTTACGGGGTCGATGCTCGAACTGCACGGCAGCCATCAGCAAACGCTACCCGCTGACCGAACTGGCCTGCGGCCTGCTCTCGGCGTTCATCGTCTGGCATTTCGGTTTCGGCTGGCAGGCCTGCATGGCATTGCTCCTGAGCTGGGGGTTGCTGAGCATGAGCCTGATCGATGCCGAGCATCAACTGCTACCGGATGTGCTGGTGCTGCCGCTGATATGGCTGGGGCTGATCGTCAACAGTTTCGGGCTCTTCGTGTCCCTGCATGAAGCGTTCTGGGGCGCGGTGGCCGGCTATATGACGTTGTGGTCAGCGTTCTGGCTGTTCAAGCTGATCACCGGCAAGGACGGCATGGGCCACGGTGATTTCAAGCTGTTAGCGATGTTCGGCGCCTGGGGTGGCTGGCAGATCCTGCCTCTGACCATCCTGTTATCGTCGATGGTGGGCGCCGTTGTCGGCGTGATTTTGCTGCGTTTGCGCAATGCGAAAACCTCCACGCCGATCCCCTTCGGACCCTTTCTGGCAATTGCCGGCTGGATTGCCTTGCTCTGGGGTGGTCAAATAACCGACTTCTATTGGCAGTTTGTCGGTTTGAAATGAATACCCCTGTGGAAAAACCCTGGATTCTCGGCCTGACCGGCGGCATCGGCAGCGGTAAAAGCGCGGCTGCCCAGCACTTCATCGACCTGGGCGTGCACGTGGTGGATGCCGATCATGCGGCACGTTGGGTGGTGGAGCCGGGGCGCCCGGCGTTGGCCAAAATCGCCGAACACTTCGGTCCCGGCGTATTGCAAGCCGACGGACAACTGGATCGCGCGGCGTTGCGCAAACTGATCTTCGAAGTGCCTGAGGAACGCCGCTGGCTCGAAGCGTTGCTGCATCCGCTGATCGCCAAGGAAATCGCCGATCACCTGTCCAAGGCACAATCACCTTACGCGATTCTGGTTTCGCCGCTGCTGATCGAGTCCGGGCAGTACGCCACGACCCAACGGGTTCTGGTGATCGATGCCCCGGAAAAACTACAGATCGAGCGCACCCTGCAGCGTGACCAGACCAGCGAGCAACAGGTCCAGGCGATCCTCAAGGCCCAGTCCAGCCGACAGGACCGCGTGAGCCACGCCGACGATGTGGTGGTCAACGACCGCGACCTCGCCTGGCTGCACAGCGAGGTCGAACGCCTGCATCACTTTTACCTTACTTTGCGTGGAGGCCAGTCATGAGCCAAATCCCAACCGTCGATTGCCCAACCTGCGGCGCCCCTGTTGAATGGAGCCCAGAAAGCAAATTCCGGCCATTCTGTTCGGACCGTTGCAAGCTGATTGACCTGGGCGCCTGGGCCTCGGAAGAACACAAGATTCCGGTAAGCCCGGATGCCGAAGACGACCTGTTCAGCGAAGACTTCGAGCCACGTCACTGATCTTCAAGGCCGCATAAAACCGTAGTCCTGGCTGTCATCGAGGTTTTCCGCAAGAAAACGCAACTCATCGGCCAGGTCTTCGGCACTGCGCACCGCCTTGCTCTGTTGCACCACTGCACTGAGCAAGGCGCGCAGGCTCAATCCCGGATCAAACCCCACTTCCTGCGCCCCATCCAGACTTTGACGCAACTCCTGCCTTGCCCATTCGTAGACACTCATTTCGATGCTCCTGAAGGTTTTCCAGAGCATGGATTCGTGAGCGATTTTTGCCTTTGATGTGGATCAAGATTTGGGATCGTCGTCTTTCCAGGGTGCCGAAAGGTAGCGCGTGCGATTGAACGTCTCCAGCCACTCGGGACAGAAAACCACCAGCGCGCTGACCACCATGCCGTTGATGAACGCTTCCGGAAAAATCAGCAGCCACAGATATCCGACAAAATCTTCCAGCCAATAGGGCATGGCAAAACGTTCGTTGAACCACAGCAACCACAGCGCCAGCAGCAGACACAGCAACGCCGACAGCGCCGCTGCAAAAAATCCGGACACGAAGATATACACAAAGGGATTACGCGGTTGCGCTCGCTCCACCAGGATCGCACAGCACTCGGTGACCAGCACCGGCAGCAGAATCAGCAGCGCGCCGTTGACCCCCATCGCCGCCAGATCCTGCCGCCCGAGCAGCACTAGTCCCGCTTGCGCGACCAACCCGCCGACAATCGCCAGCGGCCAGTCGAGCAACAGGGTCACAGCAGTCATGCCGATAAAGTGGTAGGACACGCCGGTGTCGAAGTCTTGTCGCACCAGCCAGAGCATGAACAGTGCGAACACCGTGCCGAACAACAGATGCTGGCGGCGACTGTCGCTGAACAGTTCGACCCACGGTGCTCGCGCAACGGCCCAGATCAGCACCGGCACATAGATCAACCACCCCGCTGTGAGGGTTTCAGGTGACAGTAACTCGGCGCCGATCATGGCTGGGCACACTCCCTTGTCTTGCCGAAAGAGAATAGGCCCTCAGTCTACACCGCCCCTCGAACGCCCTTCGATTTCCGGCCGGCACACACATTTGTGGTGAGAGGGTTTGCTCTGGGGGAGCGTTCTACGATTGGGGGGGTACATATCCGTTTCTGCGGTAACGGCGACTGACGGTTTCGCTTTTACAGCGAGTCCCTTTTCCAAACGCCGAAAAGGAACCAAAAGGCTTTGCCCCGCCATTCGGTGCCTCGCCTAGGCTCGGCATGCCCTCACTCCGGCATTGCTCCGGGGGCCCGCCGCCATCGGCCATCCATGGCCGGGGGCGGCTACCGCGGCATCCTTGCCGCGGTGCCCCCTGCGCAACGCCTGCGTTCGGCCTCTGGGAAAGGGGCAATAGATCAAAATCAAAAGCAA
>NZ_FYDJ01000035.1 GCF_900187425.1 Pseudomonas sp. Irchel s3h14 | reverse complement strand
GCCCCTTTCCCAGAGGCCGAACGCAGGCGTTGCGCAGGGGGCACCGCGGCAAGGATGCCGCGGTAGCCGCCCCCGGCCATGGATGGCCGATGGCGGCGGGCCCCCGGAGCAATGCCGGAGTGAGGGCATGCCGAGCCTAAGCGAGGCACCGAATGGAGGGGCAAAGCCTTTTGGTTACTTTTCGGCGTTTGGAAAAGTGACTCGCTGTAAAAGCGAAACCGCCAGCCGCCATCACCGCAGAAACGGATATGTCCCCCAACAACCCTAAGTGAACAGCATCAGGCCGCACGGGGTGCTTCGATCAAACCAGATTGATCGTGACGTCGATGTTGCCACGGGTCGCCTTGGAGTACGGGCACCGTTGGTGGGCGCCATCCACCACCGCCCTCGCGACAACTGGGTCCATGCCCGGAAGGCTGACATTGAGGCGCGCCTGGAGGAAAAAGGCGTCCTCGGTCTTGCCCAGGTCCACTTCGGCATCGACGGCAACGTCGCTCGGCAGGGTCACCTTCAACGCGACAGCCGCCTTACCCATTGCACCGATAAAACAGGCCGACCAACCTGCAGCCAGCAACTGTTCGGGATTGGTGCCGCTCCCTGACGAGCCAGGCGCGGAAAGCTTGACGTCCAAGCGTCCATCGTCGCTTCGCGACTCGCCGTTACGGCCGCCGGTCGTGTGGGTCTTGCCGGTATAAAGCACGGTATCGATTTCATTGATCATGAGGTGGCTCCTGCTGGGGTGTTGGGCTCTTTAGCCTGGGTTCATCGGAGAACGCCAGGTGTTCGACGCCGCCCACTTTTTCACCTTCATGTACTGCGTATGTGTCCTGATTCAGTGGTTGTGTAACGCTGTGTAAGATCGCCGGCGAAAATACACAGCGATACAAATCATCTTGCCTCCTGACTCTTCGCTGATACGCGCGAAGCCGTCATTCGCCAAGGGCCGTTACACCGTTTGTGGGATCACCTTCGCACAGCATCTGCGTCAGGATTTCTCGCCCCTTCACGCCCGGCACGACGCCGCTGGTTTGTGCTTCCAGGACAATGATGTCGTCCTCGTTGGTCATCGTGATAGCCGCCGTGGCGCGGTCCTTTTCATCGATGCCCGTGATCAGCCAATGGCAGGTGATGGTGTCGCCGGCATACACGGGCTTGTTGAAGTGGAATGTCATGCCTGAAGCCAGCCAGCCGATCTGCCCACCGATTTCGGTGACCAGGCTGGCCGTCAGCAGGCCATGGGAAACCGGTGCCCTGAAGCCGCGGGCCTCGGCGAAACTTGCATCGAAATGCACGGGGTTGTAGTCGCGGGAAATGTTGGCGAAGCGTTGAATGTCTTCCTCACTGAAGTGGCGGGATACCGTGAAGCTATCGCCCACTTGCAACCCTTTGGCGGCGCGCTGCCTGAAGCTGATCACTGAATAATCCTTTTATTGATGAGGCGTTCTCAACCGGAAAAACCGATGAGCGTGTTCAATCAATAAGGGGGTTATTGCCAGGCGTCAACCCGCTCATTCGCGACCCACAAACGTACAAGCCAAGCACCAGATTGCCTGCGTAGACTCCACGATTCGTACCGCGTTTCTGGGTTAATTACAGGCAAGTCATGGACATTTTTCTCTACGCCTTCAGCGTGATGTACAGCCCGGGGCCGGTCAACTTCATGGCGCTGAATGCCGGGCTGACAGGTGGATTTCGGCGTTCCCTGGGCTTCTTCGTCGGTGTGGGCTGCGCGTTGTTGGTGCTGTTCATCCTCTTCGGCTATACCGGCGAAGCGATAATTTCCCAGGGGGCGCTGCCTTACATTTCACTGATCGGCGGTCTCTATACGCTCTATCTTGCCTACCAGGTCTATACCGCAACGACGGTGGTGCCGGGCGAGGCCAGCGAGGCCCCGGTAGCGGCGCAAAAGACCCTGACGTTCTGGAGCGGATTTTTGATTCAGGTGCTAAACCCCAAAGGCATCATGGTGGTGTTGCCGATCACCAGCGTCATGTTGCCGGCGGCGCACATCACCGGTGCCTCCATCGCGATCGTCTCTGCGCTGCTGGCGATCGCCGGCGGTGGGGCGCCCGGTGTCTATTCGCTGCTGGGCGCCATCCTCGGTCGACGTATCACCCGTGAGTCTTACTTCACGGCGTTCAATCGCCTGATGGGGCTGGCGCTGGTGGTCTGTGCTTTCTTCATGCTCCACGCGTTCTACCTGCACGTTCAGGCGACATGAACAGGCCCGAGCGACGTGTCGATCCGTCGTGTTATGGTTTCGAAGGTACATATCTGCAATCGCACCGGTGCGCCACCATGCAAGATCACCCTTCGCAAAGAGACTGGGTCAAACATGCTCCCCAGGCCTCGAAGCTTGAGCGGTTCGAAGCGTTCTTCTGCGCGCACGCCTTCGATCCTCATCGACACGACACGACACGTACGCCATCGGCCGAACCATCGCCGGCGTGCACCGTTTCAATTACCGGGGCGAGTCGAAACTGTGCCTGCCTGGTGAAACCATGATCGTGCATCCAGACGAATCACATGATGGTTGCGCAGGCTCCGAGGCGGGTTTCCGTTATCGCGGCGTGTACGTCCCGCCGTCCCTGGTCCAGCAGATTGTGAAGGGCAAGCCGCTGCCGTTTTTCAAGGCGGGCGTCACCCAGGATCCGCGCCTGGCCGCTGCGGCCGATGCGCTGCTCGATGCACTGGGTGACGATCTGGATTCGCTGGCGGAAGACGACGCCCTCTACACCTTCGTGACGACCCTGGCGGAACTCGCGGGCCAGCCTCCCGGCCGCACAGCCCACCATTTCGCCGCTACGGCGCGAGCCCGCGAGTACATTGACGACAACCTTGATCGGCCGATCACCCTTGACGAACTGGCCGATTGCGCCGGGCGGGATCGCTGGAGTCTGTCGAATGACTTTCGTGTGTTCTTCGGCACCAGTCCACATCGCTATCTCACCCTGCGGCGCCTGGACCGGGTGAAAGGGCTCACCCAAGCGGGGCTGGCGCTATCGGATGCGGCGATTGATGCGGGTTTTTTTGATCAAAGCCACATGTCCAGGCACTTCAAGAAGGCCTTCGGTATTTCGCCTTCGCGCTGGTGTAACCCCGCGTAAACACTCGACCACTGACCCAATGCGTTGCATCGCACGAGATTCGTGCTCACCCGGATTTCGCGGCAGCGCCGTGCCCGATTGATCCTTCCAGCCACAGCACGAGAACATTCGTCATGCCCGATATCACCCTGACCACTCTGCAAGGACTCAAACAGCGCGGCGAGAAAATCGTCATGTTGACCTGCTATGACGCCACCTTCGCCCAAGCCGCCAGTAGAGCTGGCGTGGAGATGTTGCTGGTCGGCGATACGCTTGGAATGGTGTTGCACGGTCACGACAGCACCTTGCCGGTGGAGGTCGAAGACGTGGCCTACCACACCGTCTGCGTCAAACGCGGTAATGCCGGTGCCTTCATCGTCGGCGACATGCCGTTCATGAGTTACGCCACCCTTGAGCAGGCATCGCAGAGTGCCGGCTGCCTGATGAAGGCGGGCGCGCACATGGTCAAGGTCGAAGGGGATATCTGGCTGGCTGACACCGTTCGGCGTTTGACCGAGAAGGGTGTTCCGGTGTGCGTGCACCTGGGATTGACCCCGCAATCCGTCAACATTCTGGGCGGGTTCAAGGTTCAGGGGCGCGACCCGGCTCGGGCCCGTCAGTTGGTCGAGGCCGCGCTACGCCTGGAAGAGGCCGGTGCTGCGATGTTGCTGGTGGAATGCCTGCCCAGCCCGCTGGCCGAGCAGATCAGCCAGGCCGTGCGCATCCCGGTGATCGGCATTGGCGCCGGGGCGGGAACCGACGGCCAGGTGTTGGTCCTGCACGACATGCTCGGTCTGACCCTGACCGGTCGCACGCCGAAATTCGTGCGCAATTTCATGGCCGGGCAAGACAGCATTCAGTCTGCGCTGGGGGCGTATGTGAAGGCGGTGAAGGGGGGAGTTTTTCCGGCGGGGGAGCATGGGTATTCGGCGTGAAGCGGTCTCGCCAACAGTCGTCGGCGGGACCGCTTCTGGCCGTACCATCACGCTCGTTTTGGTAGTTTCCAATTTGGCCGAATGAAATGGCAGGTGTAACCGTTGGGATAGTGTTCGAGGTAGTCCTGATGTTCCGGCTCTGCTTCCCAGAACGGGCCAGCGGGTACGATTTCAGTCACGACCTTGTCGGGCCACAAGCCAGATGCATCAGCATCGGCCACCGTGTCCTCGGCCACTTGTTTCTGTTCATCATTGAGATAGAAGAGTGCAGAACGGTAGCTCATACCCACATCGTTGCCCTGACGATTCGTCGTCGTCGGATCGTGGATCTGGAAGAAAAACTCGAGGATCTGGCGATAGCTGATCTGGTCCGGATCGAACACGATCTCGATCGCTTCCGCATGCGTGCCATGGTTGCGGTAAGTCGCATTGGGTACATCGCCGCCCGAGTAGCCTACCCGCGTGGACAGCACGCCGGGGTAACGTCTCAGCAAATCCTGCATGCCCCAGAAGCAGCCACCGGCCAGGATGGCGGTTTCAGTTCGCGTCGTCATATACGGTCCCTCCCATCAGTGAATTTGGGATCAGGTATCAATGTACCTCATGTGCTTTCGCTTTTTGGCCGAAAGCGCTCACTCGGTCCGCGGCCACCGATCCTCGATTGCGTACCACGGCGCTTTCGATGCAACGCACACGTGTTTCTGTTTTTCACTCAGGAACGGCGTATCCAGCGTGCCTATCGCCACTGACATCCAATCCGAAAACTCACCTTTGGAATCAGACCAGAACAGCGAAGAGCCGCACACGCCACAGAATTGTCGGGCGACGCCTTCAGACGAGTTAAAGGTTTTCAGCGTCTCGACTCCCGCAACGATCGTAATCGCCGACCTGAGGGCGCTTGCATACGTCGCGAATGCTGCCCCGTGGCCCTTGCGACATTGGCTGCAATGGCAATGGGTAACTGCTTTCAGCTCGGCGGCCACTCGATATTTCACAGCGCCGCACAGGCAACTTCCTTGGTGAAGTGCATCCATGTTCATCGTTTCTCAAGTCTCGGTCGCGCCACTGTAGCGGTCTGCCGAGAGGAGTGAAACCCAGGTGTCCGGTCTGTCGTCAGGCGGTTTTAAGGTATCGTCAGCCCCCAGGATTTGATGCATCCCATGGAGAGAGCATGACGTTAACCGCTGAAACGTTGATTGAGATCGCGATGGCCAATCCGGCAAACGCCGAGATTGCCCGGCGCTTGCCTTCACTCGGCCTGGACCAATGCATGTTGACGGCGGGCTGCCTTTTCCAAGCGGTCTGGAATCATCAAGCCGGGCTCCCCGCCGCTTGGGGCATCAAGGATTACGACGTTTTCTACTTTGATGAAGACGTGTCGTGGGAGGCCGAGAATGAAGTCATCATCGCCGCCCGGAAGCTCTTTCACGACCTCGACGTAAACATCGAAATCAAGAACCAGGCACGGGTTCACCTTTGGTATGGCCAGCGATTCGGCAGGGCTTATCCCGAGCTTCAGTCGGCAAAGGATGGGATCGATCGGTATCTGATTGCGGGGACGTGTATCGGTCTGGATGTGGTGACCGGCGAGGTGTATGCGCCTTACGGTTTGAGCGATGTCGAAGAAGGGCTTTTACGGATCAACCCGGTGAATCATCAGCCCGATCTGTTCGATCAGAAGACCCGGAGTTATCAGGCTCGCTGGCCTTTTCTACGAGTGGTCGCAGTTTGAATCGGCAGGCATTTCTGCCGCGCACTCGCGGTCAACGGTCGTCCTGCAGGTAAAAAGGAGAGAGTAGGGGGCACCGCAGCGTGGCTAACCGGCGTCCCCTTCGTTACGCAAAAATCAGAACTTGAATGCTTGTCGACCTACCAGCAACCAGTGGCCTTTCTGTTTTTGCCAAATCTGGAAGTTCTCGATTTCGGTTGGCACCACTTCGGTCCCTTTCAGCGCTTGAGCCGAGAAGTGATGGCGGACCAACGCTACGTCACCCGATACGGTGATGGTCTGGTTCTGCATCTCCAGGGTTTTGAAGGCACTTTTGCCGGTTTCGATATCGTCGATGAATGCTTTCTTGTCCTGGATCTTCCCGCTGGAATGCCCGTAGGTCAGGTTCTCGGCGGTCAGCGCTTTCAGTTCGGCAATGTTCTTGTGCAGCATGGCCTGCGTCAGATGATCGACGGCTTGCGCAACATCCTTGTCCGCGGAAGCAGGGGCGGCGGCTACGTAGCCACTGAAGAGGCACAAGAATCCAATCAGCACTTTCACTTTTTTCATGGGTGTTTCCTTGTTGTTGTGGGTCGTCGGAGCGAGAGTGAAAATATCACTTATCGGTCATCGTACAACCTAGCATGAGACCAAGGAAAAAACGAACGTGTGTTGAGGGCTTGTCTCGAGGTTTAAGGTCGGAACGACGTCCCGAAAAATGAAGGTGAAAACTTTTGGCTGGAAAGCAGGGGTCGTTAGCAAAGACTGCAATTGCTGGGTGTAGTCGGCGCAACTCGCCATTACAATGCAACACGTAGTAACTCATCACTTATAGGGATATTGGCCAGTGGATGACAACAGAAGGCCCATCAAGACGCGCTCTGCGGGCTGGGCAAGACGCATCACCGACATTCTGGTGAAAAGAGACATTTCCCCCAATCAGATATCCGTCGCCAGCATCGCCTTCGCGCTTGTCGGCGTCGTGGCGCTCAATATTGATAGCGGTGTCATTGGATCGATCTGCTGCGCGATCGGCATTCAGTTGCGCCTGCTGTGCAACCTCTTCGATGGGATGGTGGCGATAGAGGGCGGCAAGAAGTCCGATATCGGCAGTCTCTACAACGAACTCCCGGACCGGATTGCCGACAGCCTGCTGATCGTCGGGTTGGGGTATGCCATTGGGCAATCCGACCTCGGATGGTTTGCTGCCCTGGCGGCGGCACTGACGGCTTATGTCAGGGTGTTCGGCGGCTCGATCGGTCTCAAGCAGACCTTCATCGGCCCTATGGCCAAGCAGCATCGAATGGCCGTGATGACCGCAGGACTGCTGCTGAATGCCATCGAAGCAAACGTTTATGGCACTCACTACGTACTGTTGATCGCGCTGGCTGTCATCGCCATTGGCTCAGTCGCCACCTGCGTCACACGAACGCTGGCGATCGCCAAGCAGCTGAAAGGGGCCGACCATGTGGATCAGTAATGCGCTGATTTCTGTTCTTCGACTGCTGATTGGCGTCACGGCCAGATGGGAGAGCCCGCCGGATCTCACGCGTCAGCGAATCTATTTCGCCAATCACACCAGTCACATGGACACCTTGGCCATCATTGCGGCCCTGCCGCCCGAGGCGAGGTTGAATGTTAAGCCGATCGCCGCTGCCGATTACTGGGGAAAGAACCGGTTTCTGTCGTACATCTCCCAGAAAGGCCTGAATGCCGTGCTGATTGACCGTAAACCGGCGCCCGGTAAAAACGCCCTGGAGCCCATTTTCGATGTGGTGCAGGCGGGTCATTCGATCATCTTCTTTCCGGAAGGCACTCGCTCATCCGAGGCACTGCCCGGGGAATTCAAATCAGGTCTTTTCCGGCTGGCCGAGACCTTCCCCGATGTCGACCTGGTGCCGATCTACCTGGAAAACCTTCATCGCTCCATGCCCAAAGGCAAACACGTCCCTCTGCCGATCATCTGCACGATCCGTATCGGCAATCCGATGGAAAGGATTGCGGGCGAGGATAAACAGGTGTTTCTGGAACGCGCGCGTAACGCCATTGTGGGGCTGTCGAAATGAGTCTTGAAGCCAAGTTTTTGTGGTTCTTTTTTGGATTGGCATGCTTGCTGGCGATTGCTTCGCTAGCCGGTCGATTGCTGGCCCGGCGGGCCAACACAGAAGGCGCTGTCTCGACCATCGAAAACCTCAATCAGCGCGTGAATGCCTGGTGGGGGATGGTCATCATCTTCTTCGCTTCCTACCTGCTGGGCGGTAATGCAACGGTCGTCCTGTTCGGTTTCATCTCACTGTTCGCGCTCAGGGAGTTCATCACCCTGACACCGACCCGACGGGGTGACCATAACGCCCTGTTTTCAGCGTTTTTCATCCTGATCCCGCTGCAATACATTCTGATCGGTACGCACTGGTATTCGATGTTTACGCTGCTGATTCCGGTGTATTCATTCCTGCTGTTGCCGGCGATTGCGGTGCTGAGCCAGGACACTGACGGCTTCCTGGAAAGGACGGCAAAGATCCAGTGGGGCGTGATGATCTGCATTTATTGCATCAGCCATGCGCCCGCGCTTTTGCTCCTGGATCTGGAAGGATTCACCGGTCAAAACGCGCTGCTGCTGTTTTATCTGGTGTTCGTCGTTCAGTTGAGTGACGTGTTGCAGTACGTGTTCGGCAAGCTCTTTGGCAAGCACAAGGTAGCGCCGCTGGTGAGTCCGTCAAAAACGGTGGAAGGTCTGGTCGGTGGAGGCCTGTCTGCAACGCTGATTGGCGGCTGCATGTTCTGGATGACTCCCTTCAGCTTCTGGCAGTCACTGATGATGTCGTTCGTCATCGTGGTGATGGGCTTCCTCGGTGGTCTGGTGATGTCGGCGATCAAACGCAGTTTGAGCGCCAAGGACTGGGGAACCATGATCAAAGGTCACGGCGGCATGCTCGACCGGATGGACTCGATTTGCTTCGCAGCGCCGATCTTCTTTCACCTGACGCGCTATTTCTTCTCCGCTGCCTGATTCGGGCGCCCTCAAAACCGAAAAAACATACCGCATGTCGTAAAGACATGCGCGTATGGACATTCGCTTCGGGATCTTCAGCATCATCCAGGTGATCAAGGGCATCGCCGACCAAACCTACCTGCTGGCGCTCAACGCGGCGATCGAAGCCGCTCGTGCCGGTGAGCAGGGCCGTGGATTTGCCGTGGTGGCCGACGAGGTACGCAGCCTGGCCGGACGCACCAGCGCCTCCACCCAGGAAATTGCCACGATGGTCTCACGCATCCAGCAAAGCACCCGCGAGGCGGTGACCAGCATGGAAGCGGGTGTCGCGCAGGTCGACAAAGGCATGGCCGTGACCGCCGACGTCGAGCGCGCCATCCGCGAAATCCTCGACGTCACGTTGAACACCACGCAATTGGTCAATGACATCACCCGCACCATTGGTGAGCAGAGCCTGGCCAGCAATGAAATCGCCCATCAGGTCGAAATGATTGCCGGCATGTCCGAAGGCAACAGCAAGATCATCGGCCGGACGGCCTCGACCACCGATGAGCTGTCCACTTTGGCGGGCAAGCTCTCGCAGTCAGTGGATCGGTTCAGACTCTAAGCCATGACGCGATCCCTGTAGCAGCTGTCGAGCTTGCGAGGCTGCGTTCGGCTGCGCAGCAGTCGTAAGGTAAGACCATGCGGTGTGTCAGATTCACCGCGCACTCAGGGTTTACGACTGCTGCGCAGCCGAACGCAGCCTCGCAAGCTCGACAGCTGCTACAGAGCCGGACGCAAGCTCGCATGAAACGCCTAGAGGTACTTATCCGTCACCGCGCCTTCCGAGGCGCTGGACACGGTCTTCGCGTACTTGGCCAACACCCCGCGTTTGTACTTGGATTCCGGGCGCACCCAACGGGTCTTGCGCTTGGCCAGTTCGGCGTCGGAAACATCGACCGTAATCTGTCGTGTTTCGGCGTCGATGGTGATCTTGTCGCCGTCTTCAATCAGCGCGATCGGCCCGCCATCAAAGGCTTCGGGCGTGATATGTCCCACTACAAACCCATGTGAACCGCCGGAGAAACGGCCGTCGGTGATCAGTGCAACGTCCTTGCCCAGCCCCTTGCCCATGACCGCCGACGTGGGCGAGAGCATTTCGCGCATTCCCGGGCCGCCCTTGGGGCCTTCGTAGCGAATCACGATCACATCGCCGGCTTTGACTTCGCCGTTGAGGATGCCGGCCAGCGCGCCTTCCTCACCGTGATACACGCGCGCCGTGCCTTCAAAGCGCAAGCCTTCCTTACCAGTGATCTTGGCCACGGCGCCGGTGGGCGAGAGGTTGCCGCGCAGCACCACCAGGTGCGAGTCCTTTTTGATCGGTTGATCGAAGGGCAGGATCACGTCCTGTCCCTCGGGATAGTCGGGCACGTTTTCCAGGTTTTCGGCCAGGGTTTTACCAGTGACCGTCAGCGCATCGCCATGCAGCATGCCGGCGGCGAGCATGCGCTTCATCAGCGGCTGAATGCCGCCGATGGCGACCAGTTCACTCATCATGTATTGACCGCTGGGCCGCAGGTCGGCCACCACCGGGGACACCTTGCCCAGCTCGACGAAATCATCCAGCGTCAGCTCGACATCCACGGCATGCGCCATGGCCAGAAGATGCAGCACGGCATTGGTTGAGCCGGCGAGGGCGATCACCACCCGAATGGCATTTTCAAAGGCCTTGCGGGTCATGATGTCGCGCGGTTTGATGTCTTGCTTGAGCAGCTCCATGACCTGCTGACCGGCGCGGAAACTGTCCGATGCCTTGTCGCTGCCGACGGCGTCCTGAGAGCTGGAACCGGGCAGGCTCATGCCCAACGCCTCAATAGCGGAAGCCATGGTGTTGGCCGTGTACATGCCGCCGCAGGAGCCGGGACCTGGAATCGCCACTTCTTCGATTTGCTTGACCTGAATCTCGCTGATGTCACCCCGTGCGTGCTGACCCACGGCCTCGAATACGGAAATGATATCGGTATGGCCAGCGCCCGGCCGGATGGTGCCGCCATAGACGAAGATGGAAGGGCGGTTCAGCCGCGCCATGCCGATCAGGCAGCCCGGCATGTTCTTGTCACAACCGCCCACGGTCACCAGACCGTCAAAGCCTTCGCAGCCGGCCACCACTTCAATGGAATCGGCGATCACTTCACGGGACACCAGCGAATACTTCATGCCTTCGGTGCCATTGGCGATGCCGTCGGAAATGGTGATCGTATTGAAAATGACGCCCTTGGCACCGGCGGCATTCGCGCCTTTTTCGGCTTCAATCGCCAGTTTGTCGATGTGCATGTTGCAGGGCGTGACCATCGCCCAGGTGGAGGCGATGCCGATCTGCGGCTTTTTGAAGTCCTCGTCCGTGAAACCCACTGCGCGCAGCATGGATCGTCCCGGCGCACGTTCCACGCCGTCGACCACTTGGGAGGAATATTTGCGCAAATCGTCTTTGTCGCTCATGACTGCTCCTCACAGACTCGTCGAGAAAATCACGATGAGTATAGTGGGCTCAGCGCTCGTGCCCGGACTATCAAGTCGTGAACAGACGCGCGGGTTTGCCGTGTCGTGATATTCTTCGCCCTAACTTGCTTTGACCTATTCAGTTTGCGCGTCCTTGAGACGCGCCAACAGAATCACTGTCGCTCAAGTAGCTGAAGCCAATAACGATAAAAAGTCAGTTCAGTAGGGACATATAAACTGAGGTCGATGGAGACACGTCGGCCTTGTGTGCCCACCCTCCAATCCTTATGAGTGCGGAACCCACAGCATGCTGCCTGCATGCCGTGAACCAGGGGCCTCAAACGTGGGGATGGAAGGGCGGATGGCGTTTTATCATAGGTGCTACACATGTTTAAAAAAATGAACACGGCCCTGCTGGGGCTGGCTTTGTCGATGGGGATCGCGTCCGCGCAAGCGGAAGAGGCAAAGAAAGTCGATGTGCTGCTGATTGGCGGCGGCATCATGAGCGCGACCCTCGGTGTTTGGCTCAATGAGCTGGAACCGGGTATGTCGATGGAAATGGTCGAGCGCCTCGACGGCGTCGCCCTGGAAAGCTCCAATGGCTGGAACAACGCCGGTACCGGTCACTCCGCCCTGGCCGAGTTGAACTACACCCCGGAAGACGATAAAGGCAACGTTCAGATCCCGAAAGCCGTTGAAATCAACGAAGCCTTCCAGATCTCCCGTCAATTCTGGGCCTGGCAGGTTCAGCAAGGCGTGCTGAAGAACCCGCGTTCGTTCATCAACTCCACGCCACACATGAGCTTTGTGTGGGGCGATGACAACATCAAGTTCCTGAAAAAGCGCTACGAAGCCCTGCAAGCGAGCCCACTGTTCGCCGGCATGCAGTACTCCGAAGACCCGGCTGTGATCAAGAAGTGGGTTCCGCTGATGATGGAAGGGCGTGACCCGAACCAGAAAGTCGCGGCCACCTGGTCTCCGATCGGTACCGACGTGAACTTCGGCGAGATCACCCGCCAGTTCGTTGCGCACCTGCAAACCACGCCAAAGTTCGACTTGAAACTGTCTAGCGAAGTGCAAGACATCACCAAGAACGAAGACGGCAGCTGGCGCGTCAGCTACAAAAACCTGAAAGACGGCACCAAAACCGAAACCGACGCCAAGTTCGTCTTCATCGGCGCGGGCGGCGGTGCACTGCACTTGCTGCAGAAGTCCGGCATTCCTGAAGCCAAGGAATACGCAGGCTTCCCGGTAGGCGGCTCGTTCCTCGTGACCGAAAACCCGACCCTGGCCGAACAACACCTGGCCAAGGCCTACGGCAAAGCCTCCGTTGGCGCACCGCCAATGTCGGTTCCGCACCTGGACACCCGTGTCCTGGACGGCAAGCGCGTCATCCTGTTTGGCCCATTCGCGACCTTCAGCACCAAGTTCCTGAAAGAAGGCTCGTACCTGGACCTGCTGACCACCACCACCACGCACAACGTGTGGCCAATGACCAAAGTCGGCATCAAGGAATACCCGCTGGTCGAGTACCTGGCTGGCCAACTGATGCTGTCTGACGAAGACCGCCTCAACGCCCTGAAAGAATACTTCCCGAACGCCAAAGCCGAAGACTGGCGCCTGTGGCAAGCCGGCCAACGCGTGCAGATCATCAAGCGTGATGAAGCCGCTGGTGGCGTGCTGAAGTTGGGTACTGAGATTGTTGCCTCGCAAGACGGCACCATTGCTGGTTTGCTGGGCGCATCGCCGGGTGCATCGACTGCTGCACCGATCATGCTGACCGTGCTGCAGAAAGTGTTCAAGGACAAGGTGGCTTCGCCAGCCTGGCAGGAAAAGCTGCATCAGATCGTGCCTAGCTATGGCACTCAGTTGAATGGCAACCCTGCGAAGGTGGCTGAAGAGTGGGCCTACACCGCCAAGGTGTTGCAGCTGACTCCGCCGCCGGCGATTGGTCAGATGGTGGCTCCGGCTGCTGCTCCGGCTGCTCCTGCCAAGGCGCCGAAGGCTAATGCTGCGACTGATATGGCTCTGTAACTAGAGGCCAAATCAAAAGCCCACTGAACCGGTGACGGTCAGTGGGCTTTTTTGTGGGCGAAATTCAGCTCTTGCAGGTTACGCAACACTCAGGCCGAAGCGGGCGGACCGCTACTCACTCCTGCGTTGGTTTTTTCTCAACGTCCTTCGAACCGCTAGAGGTGGCCGCATCTTTGTCCGTCTCCTCCGAGCTGGCACCGGAGTTTGAACCCGCCGCTTCCTCACCTTTTTTTGTCGGCCTTGTCCTCCTTGGATTCAAAGCCCTGAGCCTGGTAGATTCCAGGAAGCGCGGCAGGTGGCACAGCAGCGTCTTCAGTCACCTTTTCCGCAGCAAACGCGAAAAGCGAGCAGGCGGACACCAGGCCCGCGATCGTGAGAGCAGCAATTGTCCTGTTCATCATTTAGGTCTGCCATGTGAGGGGTGTACAGCGTTGGAAAAACCGGGAAGGGGAAGGTGCTGAGAAGCTGACAAACGGTGGTGGCTCCTGAGTTCGTAGCTCCAGAGATGGCCAAAGCAGTGCCTTCATCAGACGCGACAATGGCTTAAGCTAATCGAAGACTTGAATGGAACATCTCGACTAAAGGACGCGACATTTATGGAAATCCCCTTTTCTCAAATCAGCGAGCGTTTGAACAATCGCCGATTTTCGGTAGCAGACAACGCCCACGGACTGTCCGATGCACGCACCGTATTTCACTACCATGTCGAGAAAGATGCCATTTGGGGTACTTACCAGGGCGGCCATATCCGCATGGGTAATCAAGTCGGACGCGTGACAGGCCCCGATACCATTGAGCTTCTTTATCAGTGCCTGACAACGGATGGTGAGATCCTTGCCGGCTGGTCTCGTGGCACGGTAGGCGTTGATCATGCGGGACGTACCACTCTGACCTTCGTATGGGGGTGGTTGTCGGGTGCGACTGGAGGAGGGGAGTCGAGCTACGTCGAGCTTGCTGCGTAGCGAAAGAAAAATGGGGCGGATTTATTTGTAAGGGCTATAAAAATAAATCCGCCCCCTTTAATGTCCGGGCTTAACGCATCGATCGTTCCCACGCTCTGCGTGGGAATGCAGCCCGGGACGCTCTGCGTCCCTTTCGGGCGCTGGAACGCGGAGCGTCCCTTGAGGCATTCCTTTGCTGCGCGTGGGAACGATCAGTGCGCCTGTCAGCCTTCTGGATCGATGTTATCCAGCGCCCGATTCACCGCCAGTTCGTCCAGCATGATGATTTGCGCGATGCCCAATAACGAATTGCGACTCGACCCCTCCATGTGATCCGCCAGATCCATGGTCATGACATTGGCTGATGCCAACGACTCGCAAGCGTGGCCCAGCAGGGTTTCGGTATCGAGCTCCGGGTTGACGATGAACATGGTGCTGGGTGTGCGCGGGGTGGCTTTGATGTGGGCAGCCAGCTTGAGGTAGTGATCGAGGGCGCGGTCGGCGGCTTCGTGGAGTTTTTTTGAATCGAGTGATTCGCAAGGGGATGCCGGATCGGTATCCGGTGGATTGGGCGTTACTTTGAATATGGATGAATCTCCTTGTACTAAAAAAGGAGCCATCACTCTCGCTACCAAACGAATGGTGGTGGCCATACGCAGGTTGGTAGACCGGGTACAAGGGAACCGGCGCGCCCGAAGGCGCCCTGTGCATGACCACCATAATGCCGAGACAAAAAACGCCCCAAATGGCGATACATTGCACCTTGTATAACCGGGCTACCAAACCCGATCGCTGTTATTCAGCGACCGGGAAACGATAGAGCCCAGGCCCAAGGCGCACAAGCCGGCGGATTCTGGCGTAGTCGTAGGCAGAGGCGCAAGGACGTGTAGCCCGAATCAGTATCTGGAGATGTCGATTAAACAACTCCGTCATTGCTCACTTTTCAATCGATAGGAGGACGGATAAGTCGGGGCGGGTTGGGCGAGGGAAACACCCTGCAGTTCAGAACTGCAGGGTAAGTGCAGGGTAAGGGATAAATAGATCTGTCCCCTTATCTTTTAGATGAGATGGATTAACGTTTTTTCGAATTAACCCTCACGGCTAAACTGGTCGGGGTGGGGGGCTAGGCGGGTCTGGTATGAAGTGCTAGCGATGGGTATGGATATTCTATTGTACCCATGGCACTTATTATAAACGGCGTGGGACCGGTGAACGTGCCGAGTATCGCTGAGTCGGTCCAAAATGCGGGATTGTAGATTATGCCCAGCTGAAATGATTTGTGCGTTCCGTTATGTTTGAACCAATTATTGAGCTGATGAAGTAGCTCTGTCGCTGGGCGATGGATTGGAGTGCCCCCTATAGAGGTAATCCATTGAAGTACTTGGTGGCGGTTGAGGGGGGTTGGGTTGTGGCGGAGGTAAGTGGCGCCTGAACAGTTGATCGGGTAGGAAACTGACTGCCCTGCTTGGTCCTCTACGGAGATGGTGGTTGAGCCATTCCCTTCGCTGTAGACCATCCCTGTGACAGGGTCGACCCATGCGATGGCTTCGTTCGATGACTTGTAAGTATAAGGGGGCATGCCTCCGGTAGCCTTGCGTTGGGCGGAGGCGTTTGGAGGGGTACCCTGATGTTCCCAATCCAACCCGGTGCCAACAATTGTGAGGTGTGCCCCTGAAAGGGTCATAGGGGTTGGGTCGATAGTGAGCAGGGACGTTACGGTGAAGGTCCGCGCGTCAGAAGTCTGCCCCGAACCATACAGGGCTTTGGCCGTGAAGCTGTGCGCCGCGACCGTCAGCCCGCTGACGAGCTGCGTCCAGCCCCCCGTGTTCACGTCAGCCCTCGGCTGGCCTTTCGAGTCGGTGCCGTCGAGCACATCGACCTTCTGACCTTTGCTGGCGGTGCCGGTCAAGGTAACGCTGGTTTCGATCGTGGTGCCGCCCGGGGGAATATCGACCCCGCTCGGCGCGCCTTTGACAGAGGCGATAGTGGGCTTCTCATCTACCACTCCTTCGCCAATCACCCGCGCCGTGGCGGGCTTCGAGATACCGATAATCTTGCCATCTCTGACCTGTTCATAAATCGCCTGCACTTGACTGTCCGGCAGAACCTTGGCCGCTGGCACCTCCAATTTGTGAGTAAACGGCAGTCGACCAACAGTGGTTTCAGTAGTGTGTGTCACCACGGGCCCCTTGGGTGGTGTGCAGGTATAGCTGACCCGGAGGGTGTCGCCGGCCACCCAGCGTGGGGAAAATACGTGGACCAGCACGTACAGAAAGTCTTTCAACTTGCCCAGGTCGATGCTGTCCGGGTCATCTGCGGGGTCGTCTGGATTCTCACTCAGGTCCGGTGCCGTCAACGTAACCCGCTCAAGGTCAACATCCGCCTTGATAATTTGCGACCACCGCCGTTTATGCGTCGGGTTGTTCAGTTGGTCGACCACGGTGTAGGAGATTGGAAATTGTGGATGACTGCCGGCCTGCTTGAACATGGCCCGGGTGATGGTGATCACGTACGGTTTGCCTTCCTCGCCGGGTTGCAGCGTGAAGGTGAATCGCTCGCGGTTAAGCTCCAGGGTGACCTTGTCGTAGGCTTTCATGAACGGGTAGAACAGCGTGACCGGGACGCCTTTGTCCACTTCGTCCTTGCCGATATGCGGCGGGTCGCCCAGTTCGGCTGGCAGGCTGATGTCCAGACCCGGATGATCGCCAGTGCCGGGGACGTCGTTGCCGCCCGGCAGTTGCCGGCTGTACAGGATCAACAGCGGCTCTGAATCACCCTCGTTTTCACTGGCGCGATGGATCTTGTAGGTCAGGGTATTGATGCGGCCATCACGTAGCGATGATTCGAAAAGATTGAAAAAAGTCACCTTGTCCCAGTCGCTGGGCGGGATGGGCTTGCTTTCAAGCATGTCGCCATCCAACCAAAGCGAAATGGCGACATAGCCCTTCCCATCGTGCGTCGGCGGATCAATTCTGACCTTCACCGCTGCCGCCAGGGTACCGTCCCGCGTGGCAGTCTGAGTAAAGATGGACAGTGGAAGGCCAATCAAGGCAGTGCCCGGAGCTGAGGGGGGATCACTGATAACGGGCGTGGTCGAGCCTGGAATTTGTGGGGGATAGATCACCAGAATTCCAGGGGTCGATTGAATAGCGGTCATAGGGAAACTTCCTTGCTGAGAAGGCCCAGTGGAAGTGGCCTTGATCGGGCTATCAAACACCCGAAGAAAGCGCTTTGGCTACTGTCAGAAATAACAGGTAGGAGGGTTTATCGGACGAGTGGTCGGGGCTGCGGGTGGCTTCAGATTGGCTTGTAACGCCAAAAGATCGAGTAGATGGGCTGACCATACATTTTTGTGGGCGGTGTCTATAAAGCTTGTAATAAGCTATCCGTGATCATTCCCGAAAATGTTGCCTCTACCGGCCCGATAAGAAAGACAGGCCCCACGCCATCCCATTGAACCGTCACAGTTCCACCATCACATTCAACCTCAACAGAATGGTCTAACAAACCACGACGAATTCCGTTAACAGCGGCGCCACAAGAGCAGGAACCTGAACCGAGTGGAATACCACCCCAGCGCTCCCAGATGCGCAACCGAATGTGCTTTCGGTTGATGATCTGGACGAAATGTACGTTCGTCCTGAGGGGGAATAGGGGATTGGTTTCTATTGACGGTCCAACTGTCGCTATATCAATGGCCGTCAGATCATCCACAAAATAGGTGCAGTGCGGATTGCCCATGCTGCACGCTGTTGGGCCATCAGCAAGTGGTAAAACAGCAGTGTCCAGTTCCAGAGCCAGGGGAATATCCGACCAGCTGAAAAGCGGCTTTCCCATGTTGACGGAAATTGCGCCGGTTGAAGTTCGTTCGCAAGTGAGTAGGCCACGGTTGGTTCGGAGCGCTATCGAAGTGGTATTTGATTCGCGCATCAGCCTATCCGCAGCGCCCCGCGTTGCACTGCCACAAACATCCAGCGTGGAGCCATCTGCATTCCAGAACATCAAACGCGCATCTGCATCATCGCAATCGAGCACCACCGCGAGTTGATTGAATCCGATTCCTCGGTGCCGATCACCCATTCGCCGAGCCAGGGTACTTGTCATTGGATTGGCCGCGTTTCGCGAGTCCACAATGACGAAGTCATCGCCATTGGCGTGCATTTTATGAAAACTCAGCGGCATAAATAGATCCTGGCGGATTTGACGTTTAAAGGAGATCTAGCCCCAGTTCGGTGTTCTGATCCGTATTTTCCATCGCTATCTGCATCTGTAACGCACACACCCGCCGGCTCACAATATCGGCGTGCTCCGCAGTCGCGGCAACCGCTGCACCGCAAACTCATAATGTAGGAGGCCCAATGGGCAAGATGGCGATTTTCCTGGGTGGATTTCTGGTGTTGACCATTTTGATTGGTGCCCTGGCCACGATCTCTCCCGCTTAGTTCTTTCTGCGATCAAACATCTTCCCGCCAGCGCCGCGCCTGAACGACCAACGCTGGCGCAAAGTGCAGCACGACCATTCTCACCAGGTGATGGGTCAGGATGAACACCACGTTCAGCCCGCCACTGAAGGCGACGAGGGCGATGGTTTCGATGGCGCCAGGCATGTACGCCAGCCACAACGACAAGGGGTCGCTGCCCAGAACCCGCCCGGCCACTGCGGCAAACGCCGCTGCGATCAGCAACATCAAGGCGACGGCCATCAGCCCGGCCCGTCCGTGGCGGACGAGTTCTGCGAGGCTGATGTCTTTGAATTTCGAGCCAATCAGCACACCGAGGAGGACCACGGCGGTGTCGACACTCCATGACGGCAGGTGGAAGGCCTGGAGATAGCCCAGCTTGAGGTAGACGCCGGTGATGACGATCGCGGTGAGCATGAACGGTGCCGGAACGCCGACGCGCAACAGCAAGCGGCCGAGCAACAGGCACAAGGCGATCAGCGATAGCAGGGTCAGCGCGGTACTCATGACCAGAGGGCTGCTCTCGGTAAGTGCCACGTCGGTCTGTCCGGGAATGCAGAAGCTGACCAGCACGGTGATCGACAGCAGTCGCACCAGGTGCACAACGATCACTTTGCTGGACGCGCGCTCGGACTCGAGCAAATCGAACACGGCGGCGAGTGCGCCCGGATACACGGCTAACAGGGAGTCCTTCGGGTTCCATCCCGAGACCTTGAGCAACCACAAACCGGCCACGACGCTCTGGACCGTCAGGCCCAGCAGCATGAAACCCAGGCTCGGCAACATGGAGGCCGCCATGTGGCTGTTCCACGAGGTGAACATCAAACCGGTCGCGATCCCCAACACGATTTGTACATAGACAAGGCTGAAGGGCAGCGCAGGAGAAAAACGCAAGTTGCTGGCGATCAATGCGGTGGCGAGTATTGAACCGAGTAACAGACCATGGGGGACACCAGCGTACTGCAGCGCGGTGCCGACGCCGGTGGCGATCAGCAAACACAGGAGGGTTTTCATGGTGTTGATGAGTCTTCCTTGATCCTTGTTGAACCCAACGCTTGCATCCGGGCCACGCACGTTTTCCCATCTAACGGCGTGAAGCGTCAAGTGACAAAAAGCACAACGCCTCCACAGTGGGAGGCGTTGCAGTTTCAGCGATACCGCTCGTGTTACTTAACGTCGAAACGATCCAGGTCCATCACTTTGGCCCAGGCGGCTACGAAGTCTTTGACGAACTTCTCCTGCGCATCAGCGGTTGCATAGACTTCCGCCAACGCTCGCAGTTGCGCATTCGAGCCGAAGACCAGATCGACGCGAGTGCCGGTCCACTTCACTTCGCCGGTTTTGCGATCGCGCCCTTCAAACTCCTCATTGGCTTCCGACACCGGTTTCCATTCCACGCCCATGTCCAGCAGGTTTTTGAAGAAGTCGTTGGTCAACGCCTCCGGCTGCTTGGTGAACACTCCGTGCTTGGTTTGCCCGACGTTGGTGTTCAGCACGCGCATGCCGCCAATGAGCGCGGTCATTTCTGGCGCGGTGAGAGTCAGCAGTTGCGCCTTGTCGATCAACAGCTGCTCGGCCAGTACGCTGTATCTGCCTTTGAGGTAGTTGCGGAAGCCATCGGCGATGGGTTCGAGGAATCCGAAAGACTCCACGTCCGTCTGCTCTTGGGTGGCGTCCATCCGTCCTGGTGTGAAAGGCACCGTCACGGTTTGACCGGCATTTTTCGCCGCCTGTTCGACGCCCGCGTTACCGGCCAGCACGATCAGGTCCGCCAGCGAGATCTTCTTGCCGCCGCTGTTGAACTCGCTTTGGATACCCTCGAGTTTCGCCAGCACGTTCGCCAGTTGGTCAGGCTGGTTGGCCTGCCAGAACTTCTGTGGGGCCAGACGCAAACGCGCACCGTTGGCGCCGCCGCGCTTGTCGGAGCCACGGAAGGTCGAAGCCGCCGCCCAAGCCGTTGATACAAGCTGCGAGACTGTCAGGCCCGAGGCCAGGAGTTTGCTCTTGAGTGCGGCGACGTCACTGTCGTTGACCAGGGCATGGTCAACCGCAGGAATCGGGTCTTGCCACAGCAATTCTTCGCTCGGCATTTCCGGGCCGAGGTAGCGGGAGAGGGGACCCATGTCGCGGTGGATCAGCTTGAACCAGGCGCGGGCGAACGCGTCGGCCAATTGGTCTGGATTGGCGAGGAAGCGCCGCGAAATCGGTTCATAGATCGGGTCGAACCGCAGCGACAGGTCAGTGGTGAGCATGGTCGGATTACGACGTTTGGATGGGTCGTGAGCATCCGGAATGATGCCGGCGCCGGCGTTGTTCTTCGGTATCCACTGATTCGCACCGGCCGGGCTTTTGCTCAGTTCCCACTCGAAGCCGAACAGGTTTTCCAGGTAGTTGTTGCTCCATTTCGTGGGCGTGGTGGTCCAGGTCACTTCCAGGCCGCTGGTGATGGTGTCCGCGCCCTTGCCGGTGCCGAAGCTGTTCTTCCAGCCAAAGCCCTGTGCTTCGAGGCCAGCGGCTTCGGGCTCGGCGCCGACATTGTCGGCAGGTCCGGCGCCGTGGGTCTTGCCGAAGGCGTGGCCGCCGGCGATCAGTGCCACGGTTTCTTCGTCATTCATCGCCATGCGCGCGAAGGTTTCGCGGATGTCTATCCCGGCCGCGACCGGGTCGGGGTTACCTTCCGGGCCTTCCGGGTTGACGTAGATCAGGCCCATTTGCACGGCGGCGAGCGGGTTCTCCAGGAATCGCCCCTGGACGGTGCGGCTCTCCTCATTTTCCCCCGGCTCAGCAACGAGTGGGCCTTCGCCAGGCTCTTGCATGGGCTCGTTTTTTTTTCCGTAGCGGGTGTCGCCGCCCAGCCACTTGTTTTCCGAGCCCCAGTAGACGTCCTCATCCGGCTCCCAAACGTCCGGACGACCGCCGGAAAAGCCGAAGGTCTTGAAACCCATGGACTCCAGCGCGACGTTGCCGGTGAGGACGATCAGATCCGCCCAGGAAATTTTACGGCCGTACTTTTGCTTGATCGGCCAGAGCAGCCGGCGCGCCTTGTCGAGGCTGACGTTGTCCGGCCAACTGTTGAGCGGCGCGAAGCGTTGCTGACCGGAACCGGCGCCACCACGACCGTCACCGGTGCGGTACGTTCCGGCGGCGTGCCAGGCCATGCGAATGAAGAGTGGCCCGTAGTGACCGAAGTCCGCCGGCCACCAGTCCTGGGAGTCGGTCATCAACGCAGTCAGGTCTCTTTTGACCGCTTCAAAGTCCAGGCTTTTGAATGCTTCGGCGTAGTTGAAGCCCTCGTCCATGGGGTCGGACAGGGACGAGTGCTGATGGAGGATCTTCAGATTCAGTTGGTTCGGCCACCAGTCGCGGTTTGTCGTGCCACCGCCAGCGGCGCTAATGAACGGGCATTTCGATTCGTTTGCCATGTGTGAGCTACCTTTGGTCGTATTCATCCGGCTATCCGGCCCAACGCGGGCGTTAAACAGCAACGGGCGAAACCAATGACACAGGCTGCAGGGCCAGCAGTTTGATCAACTGATTGTTTTGATCACACGGGAATTCTGAACAGCGGCAATCGAGTTGCCTGCACGGTGGCCTACGGCAGGTTTAGTCAGGCTTCTGACCCATTCCTATCTCCTTATCAGCTCTTGACCGGCCGGCTTATGGTGCCGGCGCTCGAATAAGGTTAGACCCCAGTTGGGAAGTCAGCTAATAGGGGGAGTATTGGGTCGTGATAGGCAGAGTCTTTTACGGGTATCACGGGCAGTCCCCGCGTCTATTTGAAGCATAGACGCGGGAAAGCCGTTACTTGCGCACGTTCTGGTACAGCATCAACCTTGAGGTTTCATGCATGGCACGGGTCAGTTGCGACAGGCGCTTGAACTCTTCAGGGTTTTGCTCGGCGACGTTGTCCAGTGGCGTCATTGAGGCCAGGTCGTGGAGGGTCGGCGAGCTGCCGTCGTGCTCCATCTGCACCATGTAGTGTTGAGTCACGCCGGCAATCAGCGGGAACGTACCTTCGCGCAATACCAGCGGTACTACTCGTTCACCCTCGGGCGCGGGCTGCTGAATGTCACGGCCCATGCCGCTGTTGCGGAACTCAAGGCCGGCCATACCCGCCACGGTGGGCAGCAAGTCCACCAGGCCGACCGCTTCCTTGACCTTACGCGTCCCCAGCAAACCCGGTGCGTGGATGATCATCGGCACGGCGTTGCTTTCCAGACCCAGTTGCTCGTAGGCCGGTGCCAGGAACGGGATCTGCGCGATTCGGGTGTTGTGGTCGCCAAACAGCACGAAAATGGTGTTGTCGTACCAGCCGCCTTCTTTAGCGATTTCCATCAAGCGACCGATGTTGAAGTCCAGCAAGCGCACGGCGTTGTACTGCTCGACACTGCGCGACCCTGCGGCCTGAACTTCGGCCAGGGTAGGGTGCTTGACCTCGAATCCATCATTGGTCTTGGGAATCGTGAAGGGACGATGGTTGCCGGCCGTCTGCACATAGGCAAAGAACGGTTTGTCCTTGGGCAGGGCTTGCAGGATCTGGTCGGTTTCCTTGAACAGATCCAGATCGGAAATCCCCCAGACATCCACCACCGGGGACTTCCAGTCCCGCTCTTCGAACAAGCGAACGCCGTCGATGCTTTGCCGAATCAAGGCATTCATGTTGGCCCAGCCGGAGTTGCCGCCGATGGTGTAGATCTTCTCGTAACCGGTGAATGCATTGATCAGTGTGTTCTGCTTGGTGATCAACGGATTACGCGTCGCGGTTTCCTGGCGGGTGACGTCGGGCACACCGCTGATGCTGGCCCAGACGGTTTTTGCGGTCCCCGTCACCGGCACATAGAAGTGCTCGAAGAACCAGCTCTGCGTGGCCAGGCGATCGATATTGGGCGTCGGATTGATCGGGTTGCCGTAAGCCCCGACAGCGCTGGTGCCCAGCGATTCGAGCATGACGAACATCACGTTCGGCGGCCGGGAACCCGGTACTTTGTAAGGTTGTGGCGCCTGGTGACGGACGAAATCAAGGGTTTGCGGATCGGGCTTGTCTACGCCCAGGTAGTTGGCCATCACCGCGTAGTGTTCGCGCACCTGCGCTTCGTCATAGCGCGACTGGCCGACTTTGACCGTGTCGTAGAGGAACAACACCGGGTTCAGGCCCAACGCCGCGATCTGGTTATTGCCCGAGAAGAACGCATCGCTCCAGCGCAATGGGACCGGGTTTTCAAGGTTCATGTTTTCGACACGACCTAAAATGCCCAACAGCACCACCACGACCATCAACGCGCCACCCAATGTCGCGGAGAGCCGGCGAATGGCTTTGCGAGGGCGGTCCAGCGTTACGCGTTCCAGACGCACCAGAGCCAGTGTCACCAGCGCGACCGTTGCCAGCCAACCCAGTGAAATCCAGATCACCGGGTAGGTCTGCCAGACCATGTCGCGGGATATTTGCGCATCCTCGATGAAGCGCAGCACGGTGGCGTTGATCCTCACGCCCAGGTAGGCGTAATGACCAAAATCGATGATGTAAATCAGTAGCAGGACGCTCAGGGCCGCGACCAGATACACGCGGGCGATGCGGCGAAGCAGGCGGCTGCCGATCAGGTTCCAGCGAGGAATCCAGGCCAGCAACGCCAAGGGCAACATCGCCAGGATGGCCAGGCGCAGGTCGAATCGAAAGCCGATCCCCAGAGTTTCCATGACGGCGTTTTGGTCGGTCAGCGCTCTGGCGTCGAAACCGGAATAGCCGAAAAAGAACATGACCCGAAGCACAGCAAACAGCGCGAACGTAATCGCTGTCGCGCCCAGCCAGTAATGTAAACGTCTCGAGTGCAACCAACCCATCCATGTTCCCCTGTTAATAAAGTCGTTAAATCTCAAACGGAACTGGACACATTGCCCACTGCACCGCGGCGCTTGGTTGCCCGGCGATACGTCCAGCGCACGGCAAGCATCAGCAGTGCCACGCAGCAATACAGACCCAGCAGCGGATCAACCAGGTAATCCCAATAGTTTTGCGACGGTTTGATCCCGGCAATGAAGGCCAGGGTCGCGCTGGCCAGCATCACGACGGCCAGGCCGTTGCGTAGGTAAAACAGGCCCAGTGTCAGCACGGCGAGGACAATCAGCATGGGGCGCGGGCTGTAGCCAAACCGATAGGGGTCCAGATCACTCATGCCCAGGGTTGCCGGGTACAGCACCAGGGCCATCGCGGCGAAGAGGATCAATACGCCGGTCTTGCCCCGCGCAGGTGGCAGGATGTCCAGCCGACGCAAGCAGCCCCACGCCATGAACACCATTGAGGTGATCGCCAGGTCATCAATGTAGCTGCGCAAATAGGCGGCCAACGATAACCCGTCCAACGATATGAAGCTGACTGCCAGCAATACAGCCAATAGTGCGATCCGCCAGCTCCTGTGCAAGCCGAAAGAAGGCAGCACCAGGAAGATGATCATTGCGAAGCTGAGATGGGCTTGCCACAGGCTGATCATTTGCGACGCTCGTTAAGCCATGCATCGTTAAAGGTGACGTGCTTGATGAAGGTGTTGTTCCAGGAATAAACCAAGTGATACATCCCGTCGGGGCTGCGGATGAAGTACGGGTATTCATATTCAAATTCACACCCTTGGCTTTTACAGACACGGTTGTCGAGGTTGTCCAGGAACTGTGCCTCCAGCGGTTGGCGAAGCTCGCCGCTGGAACCGCGGAACTCTTTACCGATGATTTCCTTGTAGGCCTCGGGTGAAAACGGAGCGCCCGCTGGATCAGGTGACTTGTCCAGGTCCCGCAACGAGCGCCAATCGTCCATTTTCGCGTCGGTCCCATAAAGGCTCAGCTTGAAGCGTCCTTCCTGCAGGTCGTTGAGCGCCACCAGCAACCCATGTTCGGGCGTCGCGACGGCGGCCAACGATGAGTTCGGATTCGAGGGGTCGAGCGGATAAGGTTCGCTCCAGGTTTGACCGGCGTCTTCGGTGCGGGTCGCCAGCACACGGTGGTGGGTGTTGCCGGCATAGCGCAGCAAGGCGATGCCGCGCTGCCCATCCAGCGGAACCACCGTGGGTTGCAATGAATTCTTGCCGTGGCTGATGCGGAATTTGTCGATCACATTGCCGTCTGCGCTCAAGTAGAGGTACTCGGCAAACTTGCCCAGAAACTCGTGGTAGACCGGCAAACCGATGGAGCCGTCGGCATGAAACACCGGTGCCGACCGGACCAGGGTGCTGATGTTCAGAAAGGGTGAAGTGATCAGCTGGCGCGGGGCGGACCAGCTTTCACCGAAGTCGTCTGAAACCATTACATTGACCGCGCTGCCAGCCCAGCCACCCATGGACACGGACACGTAGAACAACCACACGCGATTATCCGGCGCGAGGGCAACCACCGGATTGCCCAGCTTGCGAATGTATTTTCGCGTGCCTTGTTGGGTCGAATCCCGAGTCGCCAATACCTTTTCAGCCCCCCACTCACCGGTTTTCGGGTCGAAACGGGCGGAGCGCACCTGCACATCGGATGCGCCTTCGCGGGAGCCGGCGAACCAGACCGTCATCAGACTGCCGTCGGGCAAGGCGGTCACCGCCGAGGAATGCACGAAATCCACCAGCCCGGAGGAGGCGAAACGGCTGGTATAAATGGGCTTGGCCACTTGGCCGGCCACTGCCATCACTGGACTGATCAGGGCAAAGGAAGAGTGCGTATTGGCAGGATTGAAGAACCATGCAGCCGCAAAAAGGCAAGAGAGTGCAAGGTATGTACCGAGGGCAGGAACGCTGGAAAGTTTGATGCGCATAATTAAGACGTTGGCATCTCATGGCCCGATAAAGCGCTCAAATTAACACTCGGTAGTTCACGATCGGGTTTAATGAGTTTTTATTTTGTAAGCAATTGTTTGTAGTGTACTGCGTTGTCGACGATCAAAGTCTGATTGAGAGGCTGAGACTACCGGATTAGACGGTTTTCACTTCGGCCAACGGGACTTGCCGAGCATCTCCACCGTTGGTCGCAAAAGCCGGACCTAAGCCATGATGAACCTGAAAAGGAAACTTCTATCCATCCCCTGCAAAAAGTAATCTGTCACCCCCGACACCTGGATGGATCCAAACCATGCACCTCACCCACCGCCCCGTCTGCGCTGAAGATGTCCTGACGATTTGCGACTTTCCTCAAAATCCCCAAGAACTGTTTTTTATGTTCCCGAAGGCGCAGTACCCGCTGACGGAAGATCAACTGCAGGCATCGATTGATCAACGTTCCGACTCAACGGTGGTTGAGGCGGACGGTTCTGTTATGGGTTTTGCTAACTTTTACAGGTTTGAGCGCGATGGTGTTTGCGCGATCGGCAATGTGATCGTGTCGCCCAAGGCTCGGGGGAAGGGTATCGCGAAGTTTTTGCTGCAGACGATGGTGGGGCTGGCGTTTGAATGTCATCGGGCACGCGAGGTGCAGCTGTCGTGCTTCAACGAGAATACGGCGGGGTTGCTTCTGTATCCGCAGCTCGGGTTTGTGCCGTATGGGGTTGAGGAGCGGTTGGCGCCGGACGGGCGTCGTGTGGCGCTGATAAACATGCGGTTGCTCACCGAAACCAAAAGCATGGAAATCCCATGCGCATAGATAAAGCTTGTCCCGTCGTGCTGCGAAAAAAAGAGGGGCTGGAGATTTTAGCGTTCCGGCATCCGTTGGCAGGTCTGCAACTGGTCAAGGGCAGTGTCGAACCCGGAGAGCCGACTGACGCGGCGGCTATTCGGGAGTTATTCGAAGAGGCGGGCGTCAGGGGCGAGGTGATACGGGATCTGGGGAGCTGGGATTCGGCGATAACGGGGCACACGTGGGCGTTTCACGAGTGCCGCGTTATGCAAAATCTTCCGGATACCTGGAGCCATTTTGCAGAAGACGATGGAGGACACGAGTTCCAGTTCTTTTGGCATCCACTGGCAAACGAGCCCAGTGAAGAATGGCATCAGGTCTTTCAGGACGTTTTGGCCTTTCTACGACCGCGCGTCTAGCGTTATGGCTTATCCCGAGCATCGATACGCCACGATTTCAACGGGTCAGAAGTAATACCCGATATTGACGTTGGTCCGGTAATACCACTGATTGCTGCCAACCGAACGGGTATTGGTAAAGCCCGTACCGTTTTCCGCACCGCCATAGGGGTTGGCGTTTTTTGCCCAGGTCAGGTCGACCCACGCCATGATCGGCATGGCCAGGAACTGCGCGCCGACGGTGTACATCTGCGAGTCGTGAAACGTGGTTTCTTGTATGGCACGAAATTTCACATCGAATGTGCATGCCATGGGAAACGGCGAGAAAGAATGGCTTGCTGAGGTAACGCGAAGCGGGGTTTTGTTTTACATATGAAACAAGGGTTCGGGCAAGCCTGCATCTGTAGGAGCTGAGCTTGCTCGCGAAGGCGGTGGTTCAGTCAATAGGGATGTTGAATGTGATGGCCTCTTCGCGAGCAAGCTCTGCTCCTACAGGAGTGTGTTTGTGAGGGGCGCCTTTTGTCGGTGTGCCTGAACCGGACTCGCGATGAGTTGTTCCATTGAGAAGGACTCTGGAACCGTCGTCATCCTCCGCTTTGAGGAACTCAAACCATGCAGCCCAAGGCACACCAGCGATACGACCTGACGCTGCTGATGCTGTTTGTGTTGGTCGTCGTGGTGTCGGGGTATTCACCCCGCAGCCGAGTGGATTGGGCACTGGAAAATCTGCTGGTGTTGTTACTGGTGGGCGCACTGTTGGTTGTCTCCGGCCGGTTTCGCCTGTCGGCTGTTTCCATCAGCCTGGTATTCGTTTTCCTGTGCATTCACGAACTGGGTTCTCACTACACCTATGCCAAGGTGCCGTACGACCAATGGTGTTCGGCCTTGACCGGGGTCAGCCTCGATAAAGCGCTGGGGTTGCAGCGCAATCATTTTGATCGGCTGGTCCATCTGAGCTACGGGCTGTTGATGGCTTACCCCATTCGAGAAGTGCTGGTGCGCCTCACACCGTTGCGGGGTTTCTGGCTGGTGTTCATGGCGTTGAACATCATTCTGTCGACGTCGGCCATTTACGAAATGGTGGAATGGATTGGTGGCGCCTTCCTCGGCGACGACACCTCGCGTGCCTTCGTCGGCGCGCAGAACGATCCCTGGGATTCACAGAAAGACATGGCGTTGGCGGTGGCCGGGGCCTTCGTCAGCGAGTGTGTGGTTTTGCTGTGCAAGCAAAAGCGCGCCGTTCCTCACGCCCAACATTCGAATGTCGGGCGGCCTCCTTCGTGATGGGGCATCGTGAGATAGACTCAACAGCGAACATCCTACGGTGGGAGTGACAACGGTGGCGGGATTGCGATGGACTCGCTGATCACGGCCGCAGCGCAGGCGCTGGCAGCGGGTGATCCGCTCGGCGCGCTGAACCGGGTCGCGTTGCGCGACGATGCGCCGGCGCTGGCGTTGCGCGGGATTGCGATGGCGCAACTCGGCGATCTGGTGCGAGCCAAGGCGCTGGTGCAGAGGGCGGCGCGGGCCTTCGGGCCGAAGGAGGCCTTGGCTCGGGCGCGGTGTGTGGTCGCCGAGGCCGAGATCGCGCTGGCCTCCCGGGAGTTGGGCTGGCCAGTGAAGGCACTCGAGTCGGCACGGGTGACGCTTGAGGCGCACGGCGATCGAGTGAACGCTGCTCATGCGCGGTATCTGCAGATTCGGCGTTTGCTGCTGATCGGGCATCTCGAAGAGGCCGACATGCTGCTCGCCGAGCTTGACCCCGCGCCATTGCCGCCGGCATTGCGCGCCGCCCACGAACTGGTCGTGGCGGGGATCGCGATGCGACGACTCGAGACGAACAAGGCGCGGTCTGCACTCACGAGGGCCGAGCACGCCGCGCACGACGCCGATATTCCTGCGCTGACGGCCGAGGTGGAAAACGCTGCCCTTGTCCTGGACACGCCCGTCGCGCGTTTGATTGCCTATGGCGAAGAACGGCCTCTGTTGCTGGATGAGGTTGAAGCGTTGCTCGCGTCCACGTCGCTGGTCGTGGACGCGTGTCGATACGTGGTGCGTGGCGCCGGCATGTCGGTTCCCCTCGCTACACGCCCGGTCTTGTTCGCCCTCGCACGGGCACTGGCCGAAGCGTGGCCGGCCGACGTGTCGAGGGAAACGCTGATTGCCCGGGCCTTTCGTTTGAAGCACGCCGATGAGTCCCTTCGCGCGCGGTTGAGAGTCGAAATCGGGCGACTGCGCACGGCGCTTAAACCCTTGGCCGGCATCTCTGCAACCCAGCGTGGTTTTGCGCTGGTGGCGCTGGTTGCCTCTGACGTTGTGGTGCTGGTGCCACACGTCGAAGAGAAGCACGGGTCGGTGTTCGCTTTCCTTGTCGACGGTGAGTCGTGGTCGAGTTCGGCCCTGGCACTGGCCCTCGGTGCCAGCCAACGCACGGTGCAACGGGCACTCGAAGAACTGGCCCGCGAGGGCAAGGTGCAGTCGTTCGGTCGCGGCCGGACGCGTCGCTGGATGACCCCGCCGGTGCCGGGTTTCGCGACGACCTTGTTACTCCCGGTGCCACTGCCGGGTGACTAGGATGAACGTCACCCACCCGTAACGAGGAATGCCAACATGAAACAGTCAGCAGCCAAAATCCTTCGTGAATATGGACCCTTTGCCGGTGTCGACAAGGTGCATGGCGTCACCTGGGACGGTCAGCACGTGTGGTTTGCCACCGGTGACAAACTCAACGCCCTGGACCCTGAAAGTGGCAAGACACTGCGTTCAATCGATGTCGCCGCCCATGCCGGCACAGCCTTCGACGGCCAGCACCTGTTCCAGATCGCCGAGGATCGCATCCAGAAAATTGACCCGCAGACCGGCCGTGTACTCGCGACTATTCCGGCGCCTGGCGGCAGCGACTCAGGGCTGACGTGGGCGGAAGGGACGCTGTGGGTCGGCGAATATCGGGATCGCAAGATTCATCAGATCGATCCCGAGACCGGCGCGATTCTGCGCACCCTTGAATCCAACCGCTTCGTCACCGGGGTGACCTGGGTCGAGGGGCAGCTGTGGCATGGCACCTGGGAAGAAGATGAGAGTGAGTTACGCCGTATCGATTCGACCACCGGCGAGGTGCTGGAGAGTGTGAAGCTGCCGGCCGGCGTCGGGGTGTCGGGGCTTGAATCGGACGGCGGCCATCAGTTTTTCTGCGGCGGCGGTGGCAGTGGGAAGGTGAGGGCAGTGCGGCGCCCCAAATGAGGCGCCGCTCAATCACTCAAGGCGCGCCAAACAACATCGTCCAATAAACGCCTCTATCACTGCGTGCGTCCGCCGCATAGGCTGCGCCCATCTGGGTAAACATCGGGTTCATCAGGTTGGCGCAATGCCCCGGGCTGGCCAGCCAGCCCGACATGGCCTTGCTCGGTGAGCCCTGGCCGGCAGCGATGTTCTCGCCGATTTGCCGGCCACGGAAACCAGCGGCTCTGGCCCGGTCTGCGGGCATGTCACCGTCGGGGTCCTGGTGTGCGAAGTAGTTGCCGTAGGCCATTGCTTTACTGTGCCCTTGCGCCGCAGCGCCCAGGGACGCGTTCCAGGCCAATGGCCGTGCGGCGGCGAAGCGCTGACGACCGCAGAGGCGCGGTTTTGAGCGTGCCGCATTGACCTGTGCCAGCAATGCTTTGCTGACAGCTCGCGAATCACCCACACGACTGTCCAGCACGGGCTGCGCCAGCACCACCTGCCACTCACTCCGGGCGCGACTAACGCCAATGTCGGCATATTGGGTATCGAGCAACGCCCCGCAGTAATCGTTCTGGAGCATGTCGAAGGCCTCATCGGCATCCTGCGCACCGACCACGCGAATCGTGCGCACGGTCACCGCCTGATAGCCGGACGCTTTCAATCGATCGCGTAAACCGCCGCCATAGCCGATCGGCAAAGCCAGGTTCGACTTCAACGCCAACGGCGATAACGCTCGACCCGCGCGCCCCAAGCAGCGATCGGGGTGAGCGCGGTAGTCGTTGATGGCTTCCACCAACTGCCTTTCGGCACCGGCGTGGGCGGGGGTGACGAACAGGGAAAACAGAGGAATGAAACAGAGCGAGGCAACGCGAACGGACAGGAGGGTTTGGCGCATGGATGAATAGCTCTGAGCGGGCAAGTGGAATTCACGGCTCGGCTATGACTGGCGCTTCAACACAAGGTTCACGGGCGCAAGAGACATATTTGCGCGGGGCGCAGTGCGTCCGCCAAAGTGGACATGGAGGTGTCGTATGATGGCTTCTTTTTACCCGTCACAAGGACCCAACCATGCCGTTAAGCAAACGCGATCAGGCGAACATCGAGCGACGCCTGGTGGCCACCCTGACTGAGGCGTGTGAGACGGCAAAAGCGGAAGTCGTCGGGTTCTGCTGGCTGACCCATGAGATCGATTACGACCTGTTTCCTTCCAGTCTGCGGGTCATCTGGGTCTTCGATACGCAGGCCAACAAGGATCAGGCGCTGGCCAGTGGGCAGGGCGAGCGCATGGTCGAGTTGACCGCCATGGCGTTAAGCGAATCGGACGTTCTCGTCAGTCCGGTATCGGCCCATGTGCAGTTCGATTCTGAAGAAGAATGCCAGCGCACCGATGGCGGAAACTGGCAGCAACGCTTGTCGCGCCCGCTCACTTCGAAAACTTTCGCGCCCCGGCCACGCAAAGGATCACCGCGACGGTAACCCCCAGCATGCCGATACTGACGTGTTCGTGAAGCAGGGTGGCCGCCAGCGCCAAGCCAAAAAACGGCTGTAGCAGCTGAAGCTGGCCGACGGCGGCAATCCCCCCTTGGGCCAGCCCGCGGTACCAGAATACGAAACCGATCAGCATGCTGAAGATCGATACGTACGCCAGGCTGAGCCACGCGGATGGGGTAATTCCCGAGAACGAAGCAGGGGCCAGAAACCAGGTCAGCGGGATCATGACGGGCAGCGACAGCAGCAATGCCCAAGAGATCACCTGCCAGCCTCCCAGGGTTCTTGAAAGCTTCGCACCTTCCGCATAACCCAGCCCGCAGGCGAGGATGGCCAGCAGCATGAGGATGTCGCCGGTCGGCGAAGCGGTCAGGCCTTGCGAGACGGCAAACCCCACGACCAACGCGCTGCCCAGCACCGAGAAGAACCAGAATACCGGCCGGGGACGCTCCCCGCCGCGCAACACGCCGAACACCGCGGTGGCGAGTGGCAACAAGCCAACGAAGACGATGGAGTGCGCCGACGTCACGTACTGCAGCGCCAGCGCCGTGAGCAGCGGAAACCCTACTACAACGCCCATTGCCACGATCGCCAAAGGCATAAGCTGATGCTTGGCGGGACGTTTTTCTTTAAACAGCACCAGCATGCACAGCGCCAGGAGCCCGGCAATCGCCGCTCGGGCAACGG
Organism: Pseudomonas sp. Irchel s3h14; assembly: GCF_900187425.1. Classification (GTDB taxonomy): domain Bacteria; phylum Pseudomonadota; class Gammaproteobacteria; order Pseudomonadales; family Pseudomonadaceae; genus Aquipseudomonas. The sequence continues at coordinate 2,437 of NZ_FYDJ01000035.1, read as the reverse complement.
TCAGGAACACCGGGTCGAATTCCAGCACGGCCAACCGTGTGGCTGGCAGCGAGCCGCTGAAAATCAGCACACCGATAAACCCGTTGAGCCAGCCGCTCGCGGTCTTTTCCGTCGTTGGGTTTTGCAGGGTCCGTTCCATCTGAGGGCACTCTCAATTTGCAGAGTTCCATCGTATGATCGACGATCACTACAATCAAAAAATTGTCATGGATACATCTCGACATGCCTCGCTCACGGTACAAGTCATTAGTGGATGCTTTTGCGGCCGACATCCGGTCAGGCCGATTGTTGCCGGGCACGCGACTGCCGACGCATCGTCAACTGGCGGCGACAGAAGGGCTGGCTCTGGTCACCGCCAGTCGGGTCTATGCAGAGCTCGAAGCCATGGGCCTGGTCAGCGGCGAGACGGGGCGAGGCACGTTCGTGCGGGAGACGTCGTTGCCGCCTGGCTTGGGCATCGACCAGAAAAACGTTGCCGTGGGAATGACTGACCTCAACTTCAACTATCCCTCGCTGCCAGGGCAGGCAGAACTCTTGCGAAATGCGCTACGCCAACTCGCCTCGGGCGGTGATCTGGAATCCCTGTTGCGCTACCAGCCACACGCCGGGCGTCTGCATGAGCGCGCCTCGGTGGCGCGCCATTTGCTCGCCCGAGGGCTGACGGTGGATGCCGAGCAAGTGCTGATGGTCAGCGGTGCCCAGCATGGACTGGCCGTGACGATGATGGCGCTGCTGCAACCCGGTGATGTGATTGCAGCGGATGCGCTGACCTATTCAGGATTCATCGTGCTGGCCGAAGCCTTGCACCTTGAAATCGTGCCCATTCCCGTGACCGAACACGGATCTGATCTGGAGGCGCTGGACCGTCTGTGCCGGAGTCGCCGCGTGCGGGCGGTGTACTCGATGCCGACGCTGCACAATCCGCTGGGATGGGTGATGAGTGCCGATCAGCGCGAGTCGCTGGTGACGATTGCGCGCAGGCATGACTTGCTCATCATCGAGGATGCCGCGTATGCCTTTCTTGCCGAGGACCCGCCGGCACCGATAGCGCAACTCGCACCCGAGCGGACCGTTTACGTTTCAGGGCTCTCCAAGAGTGTGGCCACCGGATTGCGCGTAGGTTTCGTCGCTGCCCCGGCCGAAAAAGTGCCCGCGCTGGAGCGAACGATCAGGGCGACCACCTGGAATACCCCGGGCGTGCTGACGGCGATCGCGAGCACGTGGCTCGACGATGGCACGGTCATGCAGCTGGAAGCTGAAAAACGTCGGGATGCTCAGGCCAGGCAAACCATGGCCGCAGAAGTGCTGGCGGGCCTTCCGTGCATTCGTCATCCATCGTCTTATTTTCTTTGGCTGCCTCTTTCCGAAGATGCGAGGGCCGACCAGATCGCCGCGGCGCTGCTGCGTGAAAAAGTGGCGGTTTCAACCGCTGAGCCTTTTGCGACCTCTGCTCATGTACCGCATGCGATTCGCTTGGCGCTGGGGTCTGCGGAGATGGGCGCACTGCGTGAGGCGCTGGAAAAAGTTAAGTGGGTGATCGGTGCTTACTCATAGCCCGAAGTCGCCAACCGCCATCTATATTGAAAGGTCCAGTCCGCTACAGGTGATGCAAGCGCCCTGACGAGTGGCGAATCCATCAAGCAAGAAGGACTGGTCCACAGAGGGCAATCTTTTTCATCCAGCATTTTCAATCAGGAGATCATCATGACCCAGATCGAAAAAGTACTGTACACCGCCAAAGTCCACACCACGGGTGGGCGGGACGGCGCATCACGCAGCGATGATGGACGACTCGAAGTCAAGCTTTCGTCCCCTGGCACCAAGGGTGACGGCACCAATCCGGAGCAGTTGTTCGCCACCGGGTGGTCAGCCTGCTTCATCGGTGCGATGCAGGTCGCTGCCGGCAAAATGAAGGTCACGCTCCCGCCTGACCTGGCCATTGACGCCGAAGTTGACCTGGGCACCAACGCAGGCGGTTATCTCCTGCAGGCTCGCCTCAACATCAGCCTGCCGGGAATGGACCGCGAAACCGCCCGGGCGCTGGTGGATGAAGGGCACAAGCTGTGTCCGTACTCCAAAGCCACGCGGGGCAATATCAACGTTGAAATCAACCTGGTCTGAGCCGTAATGCTGTTTGCTTGAGGTTGGGGTACATAGGTTGGGGTACATATCCGTTTCTGCGGTGATGGCGGCTGGCGGTTTCGCTTTTACAGCGACTCCCTTTTGCAAACGCCCAAAAGGAAGCAAAACGCTTTGCCCCTCCATTCGGTGCCTCGCTGTGGCTCGGCATGCCCTCACTCCGGCATTGCTCCGGGGGCCCGCCGCCATCGGCCATCCATGGCCGGGGGCGGCTACCGCGGCATCCTTGCCGCGGTGCCCCCTGCGCAACGCCTGCGTTCGGCCTCTGGGAAAGGGGCAACAGATCAAAATCAAAAGC
>NZ_FYDJ01000037.1 GCF_900187425.1 Pseudomonas sp. Irchel s3h14 | reverse complement strand
CCTCGAGAGGCCGAGTGGAGGTTCTGCGCAGTGGGCAACCCGGCATGGATGCCGGGTTAGCCGCCCCCGGCCATGGATGGCCGATGGCGGCGGGCCCACGGAGCAGGACCGGAGCGAGGGCATGCCGAGCCTAGGCGAGGCACCGAACGTCAGGGGCAAGAGCCCTTGGTTACTTGGGGCTCTTCCAAGTGACTCGCTGTAAAAGCGAAACCGATAGCCGCCGTGACCGCAGAAACGGATATGCACACAAAAAAACAGGTCGGCCCTCGATCCACAGCCCCCTCGCTACGCATGTGTACACCTGGAAACACCGAACTTAAGTGAACAGCATTACGTTGATAGACCGATCATTGTTACCGGTCCAACAACAAAGCTGTGCAGTTGCGTTGCTGTTTCCAGGCGAATGAACTCATTACCATGCCTACATAGTTAGGTTGCTAATGAAGTTCGAGAGGTCAGTATGCAAAGTAAAGTCGATGTCGCCGTCATGATAGGCAGCGGTGTGCCTGCCAGTTTGCGTTCGCTGGGGAGGAGCGTCTGTTGGGTGGTGCTGCTGAATGGCGAGCGCCGCGGAACGGCGTTCTCAAGTCGCGAAGAGGCGCAGGAATGCAGGGCTGCCTGGCTAGCGCAACTGAACGCCGTAACACCCGACAGCCTGCATGGAATCAGAGGCTAGTGGATCTGATGCATGCGCAGGTTCAGGTCGTCGACCACCCGCGCCCAATCGGCGTCTTCACGCAATTGTTCTTTCAGGAAGCCGGCTTGCTGCGGGGTCCAGAACTCGGCATCTATGAGTTTTTTGTTGTCAGCCAAGGGTGAATGACTGTCAATGAAATCGTCGATGGCCTTCTCGCTGGAGTCCAGACCAAGTTGGTCGAACAAACCTTTCAAGTCGTGTGTCGGTGAATCCATCTTCATCTCCTTGAGAGTATTCAGTTGCATTGAGTGCGCAATTGGCAGTGCAGTGTCATTGCATCTGAGGGAACCGCGCGCGAAGAGTTCGATAGGGGTTTAGCAGCTTTCTGCGGATTCGCCACCATGATGGCACTAGGCTATTGCCTCTCGGGGTTTCAACGATTACGATGCCGTCGCGTTTTTGGCGTCACTGAGCCGCCAGTCAAAGAGTTTGAACAAGGATGCAGGCGACACTCGCTCCTCAGGTTTACCGCCTTTCAGTGATGAACTGCCCATCCCTGCACCATTTTCTTTCGAGCCGACGCGTCCCCGATCCCGCATGAAAAGGATGTATGCAGTGAAGCGTCTTGTTTATCTGATGGCCATCGCACTTGGCCTGTCGTTGACTGGTTGTGTGTCTTTCACACCGCTGGGCCCCATCGGCGAACCCTTGAACCCCGCGCCATCCACCCTTGATCGCAGTGCCGAAATCAGTGATGTGGTGATCTCCGCCCCTGAGCTGGACGATAAGGTGCGTGTCGCCGGTAGCCGGCAGTTGACCGAGCAGATCAGCACCTACGTCGACAAAAGCGATTACTTCAAGCGAATCGTGGTGTTCCCGGCCAAGGCCGGTGAGGACGACGTGGTGCTCAAGTTCAACCTGACCTCGCTGGCAGGCAAACGCACCATGCACCCGGCTTACATTCCCGGTGCGCTAGTGACCTTGACCCTCTGGATTTGGGTCGACGGTCCGATTTACGTCGACAAATACGACCTCGCGGGCGAACTGATCATCGAAGACCGTCAGGGCAAGCAACTGGCCAGGTCGGTCGAGCAGGTCAAGCTCGACAAGAATGTCGGCCTGTGGAACGCCGATTATCTCAATCCCCGCCTGGGCGGTAGCCAGTTGCGCGAGTTGATCGCTCAATTGCTGGCCGGTGCCACCCCTCAACTGCGTACACCGTCAAAGGAATTGGCAGCACATGAATAAATACCTTTTGGTTTTACTGGTGTTGGTCAGCAGCACCCTGACCGGCTGCATTTCCTACTCCCAGCATGACTTGCCACCGGTGGATCAGTGGCCGCCAGCCCAGGCCAGGCAAGACAAGCCCAGTGCTTATCTGCACGTGACCACTCAGCAGCAGTTCAACGGCGAACTGTCGGGTGGCGTGGGCAATGCGGCGCTGGTGGAGAAGAACATGCTGGAAACCTTTAAGGAATCCGGACAGTTCAAAAACGTGACAACCGACAAAGTCGACTCGAACCTGTACGTCACGAGTACCTTGACCAACAACGAGCAGGGCAATATCGCCAGTGCCTGGCTGACGGGGTTCACGTTCTTCGTGATCCCGACGACGTTCAGCAATACCTTCACGCTGGAAACGGTGTTCAAGGATCAGGAAGGCAACGTGCTGGGTAAAATCGTCAAACAGGAGAGCACTCGCACCTGGTTGCAGATCCTGCTGATTGTCGGGTTGCCGTTCAATGAACGAGGGGACGTGCTGCTCAAGCACCTGACCCAAAGCACGCTGGATGAAGCGGTCAAGCGCAAGCTGATCTGATGGGTTATCGATAGGAAGGCGTGCAACCTGTGCAAGGGTGGCACGCCGCAGGCATCTCTCGGGCCGAGGTGCCGAGCCTGCTGGCGAGGCAGGTTTTAGCCTGATACAGCGCGCTGGTGGTCATGAAAAACGCGCTGTTCAGTGCCGGTTCCCGGACTCGTCTACCCCCGTCTCAGGCTTTCAATGCCCCTTCATCGACCGCAACCTTCAGCGCCTTGGCGGCATCCTGGGCGGCAATGGCGGCGACGTCCGACGTCTTGAACCAGCGATCCTTCTCGACCTGGTGATACGTCACGGCGGTCAGCGGTGGTTTGGCGCGCATGATAATGACTGCCTGGAATTCGCCTTCGACTTCTCTGGCTTCGCCCCGGATAAAAAATTCACCGATATCAAATTCCGTCACGTAGCAGCCTTCCCTTGAAATATTCTGTTGTTTTGAACGCCGCCCACCCTGGGGACGGGTTTCATTGGTCGGGCAGTATGGCAGTAGTTGCATGCTGGCGGCTGAGTTAAGTCGCCAGCATGACGAAGCGTCTATGGAAATGAATGTGGCGGGACCGTCAACCGCGTAACTCGAGCGAGCGGGCAAGGGCGCAGGCTTCGTTATGATTGCCGCGGAAACCTCTGACGCGACCGGTGGAAATTTCCCTGATATGAAAAAAGGCATTGCCGGCCAAAATGACCTGAAAGCGTGGCCGGGTGCGCTCTTCAAGGTAGTATTCATGTGGTTGAAACATCCCGGGGGGCAGTGTCCTCGAGCTGTTCGTATTGGGCGCCTGAGGGTGAGCAAAATGTGTCAGCGTGCACATATGAAGTCCTTTTCGTTGTTTTACCGACGTGCGTACGTGGTTTTGGGTAGTCTCGATGAGCATCGCTGCTCTAGAATCACCGTCAGTGTTTGGCGATCGATGTTCATCTAAAGCAATTTTTTGCTGGCGATATGTCGGAAAAGTGCTTTTTTTAAAGAGCTTTTTCCCTAAAGTTGGTAGTCCCGTTTTTCTGGCCGTCGGAAGGGCTTTTTCCTTCAACCTCTGACGAACGCCAGGCAAGACGACGTGAGTGTTGTTCCAGTAGTCTTCTCAAACCTCGCGATGAATGAGCGCTCTGCTCGTTTCAGGATTTCAACCCGGGTCATTTGGCTACACCTTCGGCATTGCCGCTTTTTTCTGCTGTGCGCTGTTTTCCTGCGTGCAGCATCATTTTCAGATGTGGGGATGTTTCCTTGGCAGTAAGTAATCTCGATATGCATGCTTTGTTCGTGCTGGGTGATTTGCGCGCAAAGCTGGTTAAACAGTTCCAGTCACGTTTTGTTTACATCACCGAACAGAACGCTGAAGGCATTTATATTGCCGAGATCGACACCGAAGAGGCGCTGGTGGTTGATGACAAGCCAGGGCTTAAACTCAAGGTCGGCGATCATTTCAGCGCCTCTGTATTGCCCAGTCGCGAAGGCGGCAAGCTGGACATCAAGTTCCGCGAAATCAAACTGACGGTTTACGGCTTGGGTGATTACGCGTTCGTCACCACCGCTGATGGTCACGGGATCGTGTTCAAGGAAGGTCATAGCGTGGTGATGGTGTTCGCTGCTCACCAACAGTTGCAGGAAGGCCTGACCAAAACCCTGAAAGCCGTGACTGCCAAGGCGGCCAAGTGGCGCAAGGGTGAACTGGTTACCTTCAAGGCCAGCGAATAATGACCCTGACCCGCGCCGACTTCCACGAACAGAACCAGGCCAGTGCGCAAGCCGAAGCCCAACGGCTGTTCGGCCAGAAGGCTGTTTTGCAAGGTGCATGGCTGGGTTGGGTGGCATCACAGATCTATACGTTGCGTCCGGCGGAGTACGCCAGCATGGTACGAAGAGCGCTGGCGCGCTTGCAGGAACCTTCCGAAAACTGATTGACCTCCCTCGAAAGCAGGAACCTCTACTACAGTCAGATGACTGAGTATTCAGAGGCTTTGCGGTCTTCTGCCAGGCCATCCTGCTATTGCTGTGAACAGCACGAGGTGCAAAAGCATGAACGGATTTCGACGGTTGCTGGCCGCTACCCTGGCCACCTTCGGTTTGTTGGCTTCACCCGTTCCGGTGTTCGCTGCCCAGGCGCCGATCCACTTCGCCGACCTGAACTGGGAAAGCGGCAGCCTGATTACCGATATCCTGCGGATCATCGTCGAGAAGGGCTACGGGCTGCCGACCGATACCTTGCCGGGGACGACCATCACCCTGGAGACCGCGCTGGCCAACAATGACATTCAGGTCATTGGCGAAGAATGGGCCGGTCGCAGTCCGGTCTGGGTCAAGGCTGAGGCCGAAGGCAAAGTCGCAAGTCTCGGCGATACGGTCAAGGGCGCCACAGAAGGTTGGTGGGTGCCCGAATATGTGATCAAGGGCGACCCGGCGAAAGGCATCAAGCCGCTGGCGCCGGGCCTGCGCAGTGTCAGCGACCTGCCGAAATACAAGGGCGTGTTCAGCGATCCGGAAACCCCGGGCAAGGGGCGCTTCCTCAACAGCCCGATCGGCTGGACGTCGGAAGTGGTCAACAAACAGAAACTCAAGGCGTATGGGCTGGACGACAGCTATGTGAATTTCCGCAGCGGTTCCGGGGCAGCGCTGGACGCGGAGATCAGTTCTTCGATTCGTCGCGGCAAACCGGTGCTGTTCTACTACTGGTCGCCTACACCGTTGCTCGGCCGCTTCAAACTGATTCAGTTGGAAGAGCCGCCCTTCGACGCTGATGCCTGGAAAACCCTGACCGACGCCGACCACCCGAATCCGAAACCGACGCGCTCACTGCCCTCGAAGCTGTCCATTGGCGTGTCCACGCCATTCCAGAAACAGTATCCGCAAATTGCCGAGTTCTTCAGCAAAGTCGACTTGCCGATTGATCCATTGAACAAGGCGTTGGCCGAGATGAGCGAAAAACACACCCCGCCACGTCAAGCAGCGGAGGCGTTCATGAAGGCGCACCCGGACGTGTGGCAGGCCTGGGTGCCCAAGGATGTGGCGGATAAAGTCTCCGCCGGGTTGAAGTGAAGTGATGTGGTGAGGCTGATGCCGTCTTCGCGAGCAAGCCCGCTCCCACAGGAGTACGCGATCTAATGTGGGAGCGGGCTTGCTCCGGGCGGCGTTCCGACGAAGCTTTTGCTTTTAGAACCGGGTCTGCACCGCCAACTCGAAGGTGCGCGGCGTACCGAGGTAATACGCCGGTGACACATGGACAAACTCGGCATACACCTCATTGGTCAGGTTGCGCACCCGGCCGGTGACGGTGGTGTGTTGATCGACCTTGTAACTGAGGAACGTTCCGTAGAGCGTGTACGACGGCACGGTCAGGGTGTTTGCGCTGTCGGCAAACACCGAGGCCACATACCGCGCATCGACACCGCCCTGCCATTGCGGCGCGAAGTCATAAGTCAGCCACAGATTGCCGACCCGGTCCGGCACGTTGGTCGGTGTGTTGCCTTTGCGTGAAACCACCACACCCGCCGCATTCTTCTCGTTGAATTCGTCGTACTGCGCATCGACCCAGGCGAAGTTGCCTTCGGCCAACAGCTTGTCGGTGATCCTGAACGAACTGGCCAGTTCGATCCCTTTGGACGTCTGCTGACCCACGGGAATACTGCTGGTCGGATCCAGCGGATCGGTCACCGCGAAGTCCTTTCGCTCGATCATGTAAGCCGCCACTGTCGCCGAGCCGCGGCCGTCCAGATAGTCGAATTTACTGCCGACTTCCCATTGCTTGCCGGTGGACACGTCGAAGTCTTGCGTGCCGTTGGGCTGTTCGGCGGCGGTGCTGTATTGCACGTAGACGTTGGCTTCGGGAATGAATTGGTAAGTCAGGCCGACCCGACCGGTCACCGGCTCCCAGCTGCGCTTGAGGTGCCGGGGATTGCTGGCGGTCACGACCCGGTGGTTGGTCACGTCCAGGTCGATGTCGTCATAACGCAGGCCGGTCAGCAGCGCGAGTTTGTCGGTGAGGGCCAAGCGGTTCTCGGCGAACAGGGCTTTGGTGGTGACTTCGTTGGTCTTGTCGCTGACAAACCCCGGTCGGGTGCCGGGGATGTCATAGAAGTGACCCGGCTGAAAGTTATTCGGGTCGACGGTGCTGGCACCTTTGACGTTCAGTGGCGAGTTGGTGGTCTGGTTGACCTTGTACTCGAAGCCGCCGGACCAGGTCGTGTCCAGCCCGAACAACGTGTTGTCGTGGCGCAGTTCGAACTGGTTGCCGTTCTGCTCGCCCTGATGCCGGACCTGATACGCCGTGGAGCGATTCACCGCACTGTTGTCGGCGTTGTACTGGTAGGTTTCCAGGTTGCGGTAATCGCGCTGGCTGTCGAGGTGGTAAAGGGTGTTGCGCAAGGTGGTGCTGTCGTTGATCCGGTAGTCGATGATCGAGCGCACCCAGATCGTGCGCTGCTCGTAGCGGCCGTCCTCGACGTTGTAGTTGTTGAATCGGTTGTGCTTGTCGATCTTCAATTCGCCGGCCTTGGGGTTGAGCACCGGCGTGCCCCAGTAAGGGCTGTCTTCGTGTTCATCCTGATATTCCAGGGCCAGGGTGTGAGACAGGTTGGGCGTCAGGTCACTGAGCAGCGAGAACGCCACGCTCCACGCATCACGCTCCTGACGGTCGATGTAGCCGTTGCCGGTGTTGTGGCTGACGTCGAGCCGCGCGTAGTGCTGCACGTCTGCGCTGGCATCGCTCAGGGCATGGTTGAGGCCAAACGCGGTCTCGGTGGTGTCGTAACTGCCGTAGCTGATCCGGCCTTCGACGGCTTGCTCTTCGCGGGTCGCCAGTTTGGTCACGTAGTTCAGCGAACCGCCCACAGAGCCGGCGCCATTGATCAGCGATGACGGGCCGCCCACCAGTTCCACTCGATCATAGATCCAGGCGTCTACCGGCCGGGCGAGGCCGCCGGAGACATTGATGCCGTTGAACATCTGGGTGATCTGGCTGCTGGTGAAACCGCGGTAGGAGACGAACCCACCGAAGCCCGGCGGTGCGCTGGCGTTGACGCCCGGCAAGGTGTTGGCGGCGTCCTGGAAGTTCTGCGCGCCGTGGCGCTCGATGTCGTTGCGGTTGGCCACAGCTACCGAGGCCGGGGTTTCGCGCACGCTCAGGCCTAGCCGCGAGGCCATGCCGCTGGATTGATCCAGACTCAGCCCCGGCTCAGTCGCCGCTTCGCCATCAATGGTGATGGGCGCGAGGTCGATTGTGGATTGCGCCCAGGCGTTTACAGACAGGCAGCCGAACAGGCTTGCCAGTAAAGGAATGCGTTTCATCGATGAATCCTGAATGCTTGACTAGGAAACAGCGCACACACAAACGCTACGCGTTGGCGAGGTGGGCTGATCGGAAAAGGCGAAGAAATTCAGGCGACAGGCGGAGCGCGAGGATTGGCCGAGGGCCAGGTGAAGCGGGCAGGGAGGTCAGCATTGGCGACGACGGCCAAGGGCGGACTGTGTTGCTGCGGGAGGATCGCCAGGGTCAGGCTGGAGTTGAGCGCCGGGCCCATGCCGCCGGTGGAGCACAACGGGCAGCCGAAGGCCTTGGACAAGGTCGGCAGTTTGTCGTCGGAGGTGTTCGACGAGGCCGGCAACTGGCTGGCCGGGTCGACGGTACAGAACTGGCCGCCGATGCCGTTGAGCTGCATCCCGACCATTTGCCCGTGACCGATACTGCAGGCGAACACGTTGAACAGGACGCAGCAATAAAGCATCCAGGCCATCAATGTGCGATCAGTTCGGGCGAGTTTCATGGAGCGGCACTTTATCATCGCCGATGACGAATACCCTTACAAAATCGTGCAAGTAAGTTCATCCTGCTGCGACATTTCACGCTGGAAGTCCGAACATGAGCCTATTGATCGCGCAATGGATGGCTGCCATCTTCCTGTTGATCAGCCTGATCCACCTGTACTGGGCGGCAGGTGGCAAGTTAGGTAGCGAGGCAGCGGTCCCGCGAATATCCGCGGAGGACGGCGGGGAACCCAGGCCGGCCTTCAAGCCTTCAGGCTTTGCCACGTTGCTGGTGGCGGTCGGGTTGCTGCTGATAGCGATGCTGGTGTGCATGCGGGTCGGCCTGTATCTGCCGACGGTGCATCACTGGTCGCTGCAATGGGTGATCAGCGCGATTGCGATGCTGATGTTCGCCCGGGCGGTCGGCGATTCGAATTTGATAGGGTTCTTCAAACAGGTGAAGGATTCGAAGTTTGCCCGGCTCGACACCTGGGCGTATTCGCCGTTGTGTGTGGTGTTGGGGGCGGGGTTGTTGGCCGTTGCCTGGATCTGAGTCGACCGGACTATCGCCTTCGCGAGTAAGCCCGCTCCCACATTTGATCTCCGTCGGACACAAAATCTGTGTTCACTGGGGATCAAATGTGGGAGCGGGCTTGCTCGCGAAGAGGCCCTGACATTCAACACAAACTCCTGAACTTAACTCCCGCTTTCCGTGCGCCGACTACTCACCTCAGCCGGCACATCATCCCCCGCCATGCGCTTGCGAAACAGCGCCGCCCGCGCCAGCAACAGCGTGGTCACCGGCACCGTTATCGATAACAGAATCGGAATCAGCCAGGCATGCAACACCGGCCCGGACTTGAGTGCCGAAAAATAAATGATCGAGGCCAGCGCCACGCACCAGGCGCCCAAGGTCGACGCCAGCGCCGGCGGGTGCATGCGCTGGAAGTAGTCCTTCATCCGCACCAGGCCAATGGCGCCGATCAGCGCAAACAGACTGCTGAGCACCAGCAGGATCGCCACCGGAATTTCAATCCACAGAGACAGTTCAGCGCTCATTCGATCACCTCGCCACGCAGCAGGAATTTCGCCAGGGCAAACGAGCCGACGAAACCGAACAGCGCAATCAGCAGCGCCGCTTCGAAGTAAGTGTCACTGGCATAACGAATGCCCAGCGCCAGCATCATCAGCATCGCGATGATGTACAGGTAATCCAGCGCCAGAACCCGGTCCTGGGCCGACGGCCCCTTGAACAGCCTGATCAGGGTCAGAATCATCGCCAGGGAAAAGAGGAACAGGCTCAGCAGGATCGCGTTCGACAGCAAGGCGCTCATTCGAAGATCTCCATCAAGGGGCGCTCGTAGGTCGCCTTGAAGTGCTGGATGAACAGCGCTTCGTCATCCAGATCGAAGACGTGCAGCAACAGGATGCTGCGGTCCAGTGCCAGTTCCGACCACACGGTGCCGGGAATCACCGTGCAGATCATCGACAACGCGGCCAGGCCATTGGCGTCACGCAAATCCATCGGCACCTTGATGAAGCGCGAACGCGGGGGACGGCGACCGGCGTTGAGCACGCCCCAGGCCACGGCGAGGTTGGACACCACCACATCGCGACCGACAAGAAAGAACAAACGCACAATCACGCCCGGCCGACGAATGCGGATCGGCAGCGGACGCAGCTTGCGCATCATCAACGGTGCGCAGAACCCCAGCACCGCGCCCAGCAGCAGATTGCCGGGACTCATCGACAGGTTCAGCACCAGCCACAGCAACCACAGGGCCAGCGACAACCAGGGAGCAGGAAACAGTCGCTTCATGGTGTGACCTCCGCAACCGCGGCTTTGGCTTCCGGGCTTGGAATCGCACGGGTACCGAGCACTGCCATCACGTATTGCTGCGGGTTGTTCAAGGCTTGGGCGGCCGCCTGGGTGTAGCGCAGCAACGGTTCAGCCTTGAAGGTCAGCGCGATGCTCAAGCCCAGCAGCGCAATGATCGGCACGCATTCGAAACGTCGCAGCAACGGCGACGGCCGCTCCTCGGGTGTCCAGAAGCGCTGGATGCCCAAGCGCGAGAACGCGATCAACGATGCCAGCCCGGAGAGAATCAGCAACGCCAGCAAGCCCCATGCGGCATTGGAAACCGGCTCATCGCTGCCATTGCCCAGGCCCAGCGGATTGAGCAGGGCGCTGAGCAAGCCGAGTTTGCCAATGAATCCCGAGAGCGGCGGCATGCCGATGATCAGCAGCGAGCAGGCAATGAAGCTCAACCCGAGGAACGCCTTGGTCCAGGGAATCACCTGGCCGACCACGGCTTTCTGCTCGTCATCGAGGTTGATGCCTTTGGGCGGCTGCAAGGATTCCATCGGTCGCGGCAGATCGCCGTCATCGAACAACGGCATTTCATTGGCCGAACGCGAACGCTCGATCAACTCGGCCAACAGGAACAACGCGCTCAATGCCAGGGTCGAGCTGACGATATAGAACAGTGCCGCGCCGATCAGGTTGGGCTGGGCGAAACCGATGGCCGACAGCAGAATCCCGGCCGACACCAGAATACTCAGGCTGGCCAGGCGCTCCAGTCGTTGTGCGGCGAGGATCGCCACCGCAGCGCAGACGATGGTCGCCATACCGCCGTAGATCAGCCAGTCGCCGCCAAAGTACGCCGACGCGCCGGCCTGACCGGAGAACAGCAAGGTCCACAAACGCAACAAGGTGTAGACGCCGACCTTGGTCATGATCGCGAACATCGCCGCCACCGGCGCGCTCGCCGCGGAATAGGCCGGCACCAGCCAGAAGTTCAGCGGCCACATTCCGGCCTTGGCCAGGAACGCCACGGCCAGAATCCCCGCGCCGGCATGCAGCAGGCCGCGATCGGCTTCCGGCACCAGCGGGATTTTCAGCGCCAGGTCGGCCATATTCAGGGTGCCGGTGACGCCGTAGATCAGCGCCGCGCCGATCAAGAACAGCGACGAGGCCAGCAGGTTGATCGAGATGTAATGCAGCCCCGCCGACACCCGCGACCGACCCGAACCGTGGAGCATCAGGCCATAGGAGGCCGCCAGCAACACTTCAAAAAACACAAACAGGTTGAACAGGTCCGCCGTCAGGAATGCGCCATACAGACCCATCATCTGAATCTGGAACAGCGCGTGGAAACTCGAACCGGCACCGTCCCAACGGGCCATGGCGAACAGCAGGGCGCTGACGCCGATGATCCCGGTCAGCACCAGCATCAGCGCCGACAGTCGATCGACCACCAACACGATCCCGAACGGCACCTGCCAGTTGCCCGGCAGGTACACGCCGATGGAGCCGGGGACGCCCGTCTCCTGAGTCCATTGCAGCAACAGCACGGCAATGCCCAACCCCACCAGGCTGGAAAACAGGTTGATCTTGGCCTTCAGCGGACGGTGTTTTTCCCCCAGCATCAGCATCACGGCGGCGGTCAGCAGCGGCAGCAGAATCGGTGCAGCGATCAGGTGCGGCATCAGATTCATTCTTTAGGCTCCCGGCCATCCACATGGTCGGTGCCGGTCAGGCCCCGCGAGGCCAGCAGCACCACCAGGAACAGCGCAGTCATGGCGAAGCTGATCACAATGGCGGTCAACACCAGCGCTTGCGGCAGCGGGTCGGTGTAGTGCAACAGGTCCTGCGGCACGCCGTCCTTGATGATCGGCTCCTTGCCGATAAACAGGCTGCCCATGCTGAAGATGAACAGATTGACGCCGTAGGACAGCAGGCACAGGCCCATCACCACCTGAAACGTCCGTGGCCGCAGGATCAGCCAGACGCCGGACGCGGCGAGCACGCCGATGGCGATTGCGATGACTTCTTCCATCAGACGGTTCCTTGCGTGGCGACGGATCTCGGCAGGGCAGCGGTTTTGTGACCCCGTACCGATTGGTGAGCGAGGGCGGTGAGGATCAACAGGGTCGAACCGACCACCACGGCGTACACGCCAATGTCGAAGAACAGCGCACTGGCGATGTGAATGTCACCGAACACCGGCAGTCCGAAATGCCAGGTGTGGGTGGTCAGGAACGGATACCCGACGGCCATCGCCCCGAGCCCGGTGACCGTGGCGAACAGCAGACCGGTACCCATCCAGCGCAGCGGTCGCAGGCTCATTTGCGCCTCGATCCACTGGGTGCCGGCGACCATGTATTGCAGGATGAACGCCACCGACATCACCAGACCCGCGACAAAACCGCCGCCCGGTTGATTGTGGCCGCGCATGAACAGGTAGACCGACACCACGAAGGCGATCGGCAACAGCAGGCGGACCAGCACCGCTGGCACCATCATGAAGCCGAGCGCGGTGTCGCTGGCGTGACGCGGGTTGACCAGATCGGTCACCACGTCCGGTGCCAGCAGACGCTGCTGGGCCGGCAACTGCAGGCTTTCTTTTGGCGGACGGAAGCGTCGCAGCAGGGCGAATACGGTCAGGGCCACGGCCACCAGCACGGTGATTTCACCGAGGGTGTCGAAGCCGCGAAAATCCACCAGCATCACGTTGACCACGTTGCTGCCGCCGCCTTCGGGCAAGGCACGGCTGAGGTAGAACGAAGAAATGTCGTTCGGCGTCTGGCGCGTCAGCATCGCGTAGGCCAGCAACGCCATGCCGCCACCGACGACGGTCGACAGCAGCAAGTCACGGATACGGCGGATGCGTGCCTTGCGCAGGCTGCTCGGCAACGGCGACACCTCTTCGATCCGTCGAGGTAGCCAGCGCAGCCCGAGGAGGATCAACACTGTCGTCACCACTTCCACCGCCAATTGCGTCAGCGCCAGGTCAGGTGCCGAGAACCAGACGAAGGTGATGCAGGTCATCAGGCCGCAGACGCTGACCATGGTCAAGGCCGCGAGCCGGTGATACTTGGCCTGCCACGCCGCGCCGAGGGCGCAGGCAATTGCCAGCAGCCAGAGGGTCACGAATACGATCGAACCTGGAATCTTCGGCCGGTCGCCCCAGCTCAGGCTGCTGTGGAGCATCGGGATCAACCCGGCCAACACGGCCGCGAGCACCACCAGGAACAATTGGGTTTGCAGGCGCTTGGTGCCGATCCGCCGCTCGAGACGACGGGCCAGGCGCATCATGATCACCAGGCTGCGTTCGAACAGGCGCTTGCCGTTGAACCGGCCAATGATCGGCGGGTACTTGAAACGCCCGTGTTTGAGCTGATTGCGCAACAGCAAATAAAGCACGATGCCGCAGGACATGGCGATCAGGCTCATGATCATCGGCGCGTTCCAGCCGTGCCAGATCGCCAGGCTGTATTCAGGCAAGGTGCCGCCCACCACCGGCTGGGCAGCCGCAGCCAGCAACGGGCCGACCACCTGCGCCGGGAAAATCCCCACGACCAGGCAAGCGAACACCAGCAACTCCACTGGCGCGCGCATCCAGCGGGGCGGCTCGTGTGGGGTGTGCGGCAAGTCGGTGGCGGTCGGGCCGAAGAACACGTCGGCGGTGAAGCGCAGCGAGTAGGCGACGCTGAAGGTACCGGCGATGGTCGCGACGATGGGCAGCGTCATCTCGATCCAGGCCGTGGCATTGATGAACACGGTTTCGGCGAAGAACATCTCTTTGGAGAGGAAGCCGTTGAGCAGCGGCACACCGGCCATGGAAGCGCTGGCGACCATGGCCAGGGTGGCGGTGAACGGGATCAGCTTGATCAGGCCGCTGAGCTTGCGAATGTCCCGGGTGCCACTTTCGTGGTCGATGATCCCGGCGGCCATGAACAGCGAAGCCTTGAACGTGGCGTGGTTGAGAATGTGAAACACAGCAGCCACGGCGGCCAGCGGACTGTTCAGGCCCAGCAGCAGGGTGATCAGGCCCAGGTGGCTGATGGTCGAGTAGGCCAGCAACCCCTTGAGGTCGTTCTGGAACATCGCGCAATACGCGCCGAGCAGCAGGGTGCAGGCACCGGCGCCGCTGACGATGTAGAACCATTCTTCACTGCCGGACAGCGACGGCCACAGGCGTGCGAGCAGAAAGACGCCAGCCTTGACCATGGTCGCCGAGTGCAGATAGGCCGAGACCGGTGTCGGCGCCGCCATCGCGTGGGGCAGCCAGAAGTGGAAGGGGAATTGCGCGCTTTTGCTCAGGGCGCCGATCAGGATCAGGGGTAGCAGAATAGGGTAGAGGGCGTGTGCGCGAATCAGATCGCCGGCGGCCAGGACTTTGTCCAGGTCATAGCTGCCGACCACATGGCCGAGCAGCATGACCCCCGCCAGCAGACACAAACCGCCTGCGCCGGTGACCATCAGCGCCATATAAGCACCGCGACGCGCATCGGCGCGGTGGTGCCAGTAGCCGATCAACAGGAACGAAAAGAGGCTGGTCAGCTCCCAGAAAAACACGATCTGGATCAGGTTGCCGGAGATCACCAGCCCGAGCATGGCGCCCATGAACGCCAGGAAAAACGCGAAGAACCGCGGCACCGGATCGTCCGGCGACATGTAGTAGCGGGCGTACAACGAAACCAGCGTGCCGATGCCCAGCACCAGCATCGAGAATAGCCAGGCGAAGCCGTCCATGCGCAGGACGAAGTTCAGGCCCAGGCTGGGTAACCAGAAAAATTCTTCGCGGATCACGCCGCCATCGGCGATTTGCGGGTACAGGAGGGCGACCTGAATAGTGCCTATCAAGGCAACCAGACCAGCCAACAAAGATTCGGTGTTACGCGCGTTGTGCGGCAGCAAGGCTGCCAGACAGCTGCCGATAAAAGGCAGAAGCAGTAGAACTATCAGGGACATAGGCTTCTAATCTGCGGAAGTTTGTGAAGCATCATACGTGCCAGCTCCCGGATCACCAAACGCCAAGCTGTCGCAGAATCCTACAAGGTAGACGGAAAATTCCTGATTCACATTGTTTCAAAGGGCGGTTTTCAGCAGGTCTGGCCCCTTCGCGAGCAAGCCCGCTCCCACATTGGATTTGCTGTGTACACATAACCTCAGCACAACACAGATCCAGTGTGGGAGCGGGCTTGCTCGCGAAGACGATCTGGCAGGCGCTGCAGGTCTTGAGGCTTAACCTTGGGTTTCCCGCTCCAACTCTTCCTCAGCCACAGCAGCCTTACCTTTGGTCTTCAACTCACTGACAATCACCGCCGCCACAATCAACCCCGCACCCACCAGCGCAATCGCCGGCAACCGCTCCCCGGCAATCCTTCCGACAATCCCGGCCCACACCGGCTCACCGGCATAAATCAACGTCGCCCGGGTCGGCGAAACGCTCTTCTGCGCCCAGTTCATCGCCACTTGAATCGCCGCACTGGCCGCGCCCAAGCCCAACGCGCTGCATAACAGCAGCCAGGAGAAGTCCGGAATTCTTTCCTGAGTCGGCACCACCATCAAAAACGCCAGCGCCGAGGTGACTGCCAATTGCACCACCGTCACCCGTCGCACATCGACCTGGCCGGCATACGTACTGATCAGAATGATCTCCGCCGCAATCGCCACGGCGCTGATCAGCGTCGCGATTTCACCGGGGCTGAAATTGAAAGAAGCACCGGCCGGTCCAGACAGCAACATCAACCCGGTAAACGCCAACATGATCCCGATGCTCGGCATCAACCCCGGACGTCGCCCCAGCACCAGCCATTGCAGCAACGGCACGAAGGGCACGTACAACGCGGTAATAAACGCAGACTGACTGCTTGGAATACTCTGCAACCCGACGGTCTGCAATCCGTAACCGAGCATGATCGCCACGCCGATAAAGGCCCCGGCCTTGAGTTCGAACAGGGTCAGGTCACGCAGGTGTCGCCAGGAAAACAGCGCAACAATAATCGCCGCCGCGGCAAAGCGCAGACCGACGAAGAACATCGGCCCGCTGACGGTCATCGCATGTTGCACCAGCAAGAAGGTCCCGCCCCAGACCATGGTGATCAGCACCAGCACGCACTCGGCCTTGCTGAACCGCGAGAAACGGGAGGAAGTGTGAGGGGTATTCACCGACGTCATGACCTTGCGCGCTACCTGAGGGCGACGCACAATGCGCCGAATGTTGCGCAGTATACTGCCCAACCCCACCAAGTGAGCAATATAGTGCACAAATATTCCACACAGCGGGCTTCGGTCCTCCAGCACGTCAGCCAGAACGTTCGACGCTTGCGCCACGCCGCCGACATGAGCCAGGCGACGCTGGCGGAAAAATCCGGGGTCAGTCGCCGGATGCTGGTGGCCATCGAGGCCGGGGAGAAGAACGTCAGCCTGACCACCCTCGACCGCGTGGCCGAAGCGCTGAACGTCGCATTCAGCGACCTGATCCAGGCCCCGGATGCACGCGACCCGAGTCGCATCAACGAAGTGGCCTGGGCCGGGAAGATTCCTGGCAGCAAAGCTGTTTTACTCTCCAAAGCCACGGCTACCCGTGAGGTGGAGCAATGGGAGTGGTGCCTGCAACCGGGGGAGATTTATCCGTCGCAACCGGATGCCGAGGGTTGGAGTGAGCAGATCTATGTATTCGAAGGCTGCCTGACGCTGATGCTGGGCGATACACCCCATGAGATCGCTGCCGGCGAGTTCTACATGTTCGCCAGCAACCAGCCCCACGCCTATCGCAACGATGGGCCGGTGGCGGCGCGGTTTGTGCGAAATGTGGTGATCTAGCCGCTGATACCGCTCATCGGAAACGATGAGATACCTGTTATTTCTGACAGTAGACGCAGAGTTCGATTGAACTTCAAATGGAGTTCAGCGCGCGCTGTATCCCGAGCCGTTACCTTGGCAATACATACTTTATTGCTGATTGGGGCTCTCTTGAACGTCAACTGAAAGGAATTGGTAAATGTTAGAACGACTCATGATTCTGGAAGCAGTAGATGGCGAAATTAAGCTGACAGCCGTGCCCAATGGGGCAACAGCTCATATCCCACAGATCCTCGATATTCAGGAAGGCGATAGTGTCAAACTTTACGTTGGCGACGTGCTTGCCTCGGAGCTGACTGTAGCTGGCGATGTTGTTTTTCCAATCACATTTAAAGTGTCAAGACAGGTGTTGCTGGACTTCGTAGAGCAGGACGTAGATTTTACATATACAGTCGTTAGAGGGGCTAACGTTCAAGTTTCCCCTCCTGCTCATTACCGCATCAGTCATTCCTGATCGAATCGTTTTTGTATGGATGCTCAACTTTCTGTTTGAGAGTTGGGCATTTTCTGTTTGAGGTGTTGCTCAGGCAACAATGAACCGACAATTTGCTGCAACGGTGTTTAGGCCCACCTTTTAGAACAATCCATATCTTTATGAATACTAACGATTAATTGTTTTGGCACGACTTGTGTAATAGGTCTCGGGTACTCACCCGAATCCCGGAGTCGGCCCATGACAGCCTCTGCCCAACCCCCTCGCACCGCCCATGTGATCCGCTCGGACGCCGAGGCGATTGCCGTCGCCCACAAGCTCGCTGCACGCTTTGTCATCGAAGCCAGTGTGCGGGATCGCGAGCGACGCTTGCCGGTCGCCGAGCTCGACGAGTTCTCCGCCAGCGGCCTCTGGGGCATCACCATTCCCAAGGAATACGGCGGCGCCGGCGTTTCCTATGTGACCGTCGCTGAGGTGATCAAGATCATTTCCGCTGCCGACTCGTCCCTCGGTCAGATTCCGCAAAACCACCTCGGCGTGCTCGACATCCTGCTGCAAACCGCCACCGAGGAGCAGAAGCGTTACTACTTCGGCAAAGTCCTGCAGGGCTACCGTTTCGGCAATGCATTCTCCGAATCCAAAAGCAAAAATGCCGGTGCCTTCGAAACCCGAATCCGTTTCGATAAAGACACCGCGCAGATCGACGGCGAAAAGTTCTACTGCACCGGCGCCTTGTTTGCGCACATCGTGCCAGCAGTGGCGGTTAATGAAGAGAACAAAGCCTTCATCGCCTTCATCGAGCGTGACACTCCCGGCTTGACCGTTATCGACAGCTGGGACGGTTTCGGCCAGCGCACCACGGCCAGCGGCGGCGTGACACTCGACGCTGTGAAAGTGCCTTTGAACGCGGTAATCCCGGCCCACAAGGCCTTTGATGAACCCACCGCCGACGGCCCTATTTCGCAAATCATCCAGGCCGCTGTGGACACCGGGATCGCCGTGGGTGCGCTGGAGGAAACCAAGCGTTACGCCCGCGAATCCCGGCCGTGGATCGACAGCGGTAACGATCACGGCTGGCAGGACCCGTTCAGCATCGTCGCCATCGGCGACCTCGAATGGCGGGTCCACGGCACCGAAGCGATCCTCAAAAAGGCCGGTCGCGCCATTGACCATGCCTTGCTCAACCCCAACGAAGAAACGGTGGCCCGTGCTTCGGTGGTGGTTGCCCAAGCCAAAGTGCTGTCCGCCGAGATCGCCTTGCTTGCCAGCAGCAAACTCTTCGAACTGGCCGGTACTCGCTCGGTGCTCGGCAAGTACAACCTCGACCGCCACTGGCGCAACGCCCGGACGCACACCCTGCACGACCCGGCACGCTGGAAATACCACCTGATCGGCAACTACCTGCTCAACGGCGTGAAGCCTGCGCGCCACGCCTGGAACTGAGG
Organism: Pseudomonas sp. Irchel s3h14; assembly: GCF_900187425.1. Classification (GTDB taxonomy): domain Bacteria; phylum Pseudomonadota; class Gammaproteobacteria; order Pseudomonadales; family Pseudomonadaceae; genus Aquipseudomonas. Next base: position 16,121 of record NZ_FYDJ01000037.1, on the reverse strand, counting down.
AGCCCACCATGAACGCTTTGACTCAACCGATTGTTGCCGGGCAGCCCCTGGCCAAAAGTCAGCACGATCTGCACAACGCTCGCAGCTTGCTTGATGCAACGTTGCGTTTCGTCCGGCAGCAGGCCCAAGCCACGGATGATCCTCACGTCATCAGCCGCTTCGGTGATTTGCACATCCGCATTGAAGTCGCCGCCGCGCTGCTCGAACGCGCCGAAGACTTTCTGAACCGCGTTGATGACGATACGGAAATCAGCGTCGCCATCGCCGAGTCGCACCTGGCCAGCGCCGACGCTTTAAATGCCGTCAGCAACGCGGAATTCGAACTCACCGGCCAACGCACCGTGTTGCCCGGATCACTGGATGATCCGCTGCGCTGGAAACTCCACCTCATCGGCAACTTCCGCCTCAACGGCATCCATCCCCCAAGCTTTCGGAGCGCCGTTTGATGGCCCGTGAAATTCGTCTTAACGCCTTTGACATGAACTGCGTCGGCCACCAGTCGCCGGGTTTGTGGGCGCATCCGCGGGATCGCTCCTGGCAATACAAGGATCTGGAGTACTGGACCGACCTGGCGAAAATCCTCGAACGCGGCAAGTTCGACGGCTTGTTCATTGCCGATGTGCTGGGCATCTACGACGTTTACAACGGCAACGGTGACGCGGCGATCCGTCAGGCGGCGCAGGTGCCGGTCAACGATCCGCTGCAATTGATTCCGCCGATGGCGCTGGTCACCGAGCATTTGGGGTTCGGCCTGACCGCCTCGCTGTCGTTCGAACACCCGTATCCGTTCGCCCGACGCCTGTCGACGCTCGACCATCTGACCAAGGGCCGCGCCGGCTGGAACATCGTCACCTCTTATCTGGAAAGCGGTGCGAAGAACCTCGGTCAGAAAAACCAGACCGAACACGACGCCCGTTACGACTTCGCCGAAGAGTATTTGGAGGTTTGCTACAAACTGTGGGAGGGCAGTTGGGAAGAGGGCGCGATTCTGCGGGATCGCGAGCGGCGGATCTTCAGCGACCCGAGCAAAATCCACGAAATCCGGCACGTCGGTAAGCACTTCCAGGTGCCCGGCATTCATCTTTGCGAACCCTCGCCGCAACGCACGCCGGTTCTCTATCAGGCTGGCGCATCCAGTCGCGGCAAGCAGTTTGCCGCCGAGCATGCCGAGTGTGTGTTCGTCGCTGCGCCGTCGAAAGTGCTGCTGAAGAAAACCGTTGCCGACATCCGTCGTCGTGCTGCCGAAGCCGGACGCGATCCGTCGAAGATTCTGATCTTCAACCTGCAAACCGTGATCCTCGGCGAGACCGACGCCAAGGCCAAAGCCAAGTTCGAGGAATACAAAACCTGGGTCAGTTATGAAGGCGCGATGGCGTTGATCTCTGGCTGGACCGGGATCGATTTCAGCCAGTTCAAACCCGATGAGCCGCTCAAGCACGTGCACACCAACGCGATTCAATCGGCGGTGGAAGCGTTCTCCACGGCAGACCCGAACAAGGTCTGGACCCCGAGCGAATTGGCCGACTGGGTGGGCATTGGCGGTTTTGGTCCGTTGTTTGTCGGTAGCCCCGAGACCGTCGCCGACTTGTTGCAGGAGTGGGTCGAGGAGACCGATGTGGACGGCTTCAACCTGGCCTATGCATTGACTCACGAAACCTTCATCGACGCCGTGGAGTTGCTGGTGCCGGAGTTGCAGAAACGTGGGGTCTACAAAACCGAATACGCGCCGGGGACCTTGCGCGAGAAGTTGTTTGGGGAAGGGCCGCGATTGCCGGACATTCATCCGGGTGCGGGTTATCGAGACCTGGCGGCGTTGCGGCCGCAGGAGAAAAAAGTCGCGTTCCCACGCTGATCGTTCCCACGCTCTGCGTGGGAATGCATCTCGGGACGCTCCGCGTCCCAGCGTCCAAAGCGGACGCAGAGCGTCCATGGCGGCATTCCCACGCAGAGCGTGGTAACGATCAGGGTCAGAGGCAAGCCACGCGCGTTCCCGACGCTCACTGCAAGTCAGCGGTATTTCTCTGTTCTACTTTGGTACTGCTTGATGAGCCTTCCATGGGTTTGGCGCCTATTATCGTTCAGGAGATTTTCGAGATGAAACATTGATCAGTGAGAACGCCATGACTGAAACCCAAAGCGGACAGGCCACCGACGCCATCCGCCACGCGGACATCCTGATCGTCGGCGGCGGCCTCAGCGGCGCAATGCTGGCGGCGCAGTTGCTGCGCTTGCCGGGCAAACGCCAGGTGCTGGTGATCGAACCCCGCGCCGAACTGGGGCGGGGCGAGGCGTACAGCGCGGTCGAGTTGGGCCACACGCTCAACGGCAATGCGGCGCGGATGAGCGTCGACCCGGACAACGCCGACGATCTGACCCAATGGCTGACCGAATACATCGCGGCCGGCGGCTGGCCGGAGTCTGACGAGCAACATGTGCCGGTCAGCGAATTGTTCCCGCCGCGGGGGATTTTCGGCCTGTACGTGCAGCAGCGCCTGGCCGAAGCGCAAGCGGTGGGGGCGTTGAACGGGTCAACGGTCGAGCATGTGCGGGCCGAGGTGGTTGACCTGCAAACCCGGGACGATTCTGTGTTGCTGACCTTGAGTGACGGGCAACACCTGCAGGGCGCTTATGCGGTGTTGGCCACGGGGATGTTTCCCGCCGCGCGTACGCCACAGACCGAGTCCAGCGGCTTGAATGCCGCTGCGCTTGATCCATGGGATGTCGCTGGCATGCAGCAGCTTGATCCGCAGTCGACCGTGCTGATCATCGGTTCGGGCCTGACCATGGTCGACGCCGTGGTGTCGCTGGAACAGGCCGGGCATCGCGGGCCGATCGAAGTGTTTTCGCGGCATGGTTTGCTGCCTCACGTGCGTCGGCAACCTCCGATCTGGGTGGATTTTCTCGCCGAGGATCAGAGCATTCGCACACCGCGACAGCTGGTGCGCGAACTGCGTCGGCATTGCCGGGACGCCATCGCCCAAGGCATCGACTGGCAGGCGCCGCTCGACACCGTGCGGGCGCATATCGGCCGCTTGTGGCATCAGGCGACGGATGTGCAGCGTCGACAGTTCGTCCGGCATGTGCGGCCGTGGTGGGAAAGCCATCACCACCGCTCGCCGCCGTTGAGTGCCGAACTGGTGGAGCGGTTGCACAAGGAAGGGCGGTTGCGGATTCAGGCGGCGTCGTTCAAAGGGCTGGAGCCTTCAGCGGACGGCACAGTGAGCATCCGTATTCGGCGTCGTGGTGAATCAGAAACCACCGTTGTCAGCGGCGCGGCATTGATCAATTCCAGCGGCATCGAATACGACTGGCGGCGAGTGGCCCGACCGCTGCCACAGCAACTGCTGGCGCGCGGACTTGTCCGGCCGGGGCCTTTGGCGCTGGGGATTGCAGCGGCCGTTGATGGCGCAGTGCTGGATGCCGATGCACACGCCGCCAGCCGTCTGTTCGCCATGGGCCCACCGTTGCGCGGCATGTGGTGGGAAAGCACCGCAGTGACCGACGTCGCGAGCCAGGCCAAGGCGCTCGCCGCTCGCCTGACAACAACGCCGCCCCCGTAGCAGCTGTCGAGCCTGCGAGGCTGCGTTCGAGCGCGCAGCGGTCGTAAAACCTGAGTGCACGGTCTGGCTGAAAAAACGCATCACCTGATTCTGCGACCGCTACGCGCTCGAACGCAGCCTCGCAGGCTCGGCAGCTGCTACGGATATCGGTGATCTGCTATTACTAAGAAACCCCGGGTAGATCGGATCTACCCGGGGTTTGTTGTTTCAAGCGGCGCAACGCCGTTGATCAATAACGCTGATACTTCGAACCGAACTCAGGGCGGTTTTCAGCGACGTAGAGTTTGCTCGCCTGGCTGTCTTTGTGATCAACACCGACGGTGTTCAGGTTCAGTGTGGCCGGTTGGCTGACTTTGGCCGCGGCAACGACCTGCGAGGTAGCGTGTGGGGCGGCGATGGCGGAGGTAGCGCCAAGAACCGAAAGGGCGAATCCAAGACCGATAATGCTTTTCATGATGATGCTCCAGAGCGTGGGGAGAAGATGTGGCCACTGTAGTGCTGGAGCATCGCGATGAAAAAACACCCTGACGCATAGTTGTTATCGAGCGCGTTGATCCATTGTCAGCGGGGTGTGTTGTCGCTGAGCCAGCGCTGCTTGAGTTGTTCCAAGCGCCCATCGCGGTTCATCTCGTCCAGGGCCTGTTGCCAGCGCGCGACCTGGCGCGCATCGGTTTGCGGGGAAAACGCGATGTAGGTACCTTGCTTCATCAGCGGCATCTGATAGTGCAACTGGCTAGGCGCCAAGCCTTCTTCCCGGGCCAGGGTGGCGATGGAGAGGGTGTCGGCCACCACAAATTCGATGCGCCCCAGACGTGCCAGACGCATCATTTGTGCGGGCGTTTCCACACCGTACAGATTGTTCAGACCCCGCTTGCGCAAGTAGTCGTAAGCCAGCCATTTTCGTGGGACGGCGATACGGCCCTGGGTGCTGGCGTCCTGCAAACAGTGCACCGGTTGCTGGGTGTTCGCGGAATAAAGCGCCGTTTCCACGTCCATCAGCGGACCGACCCACTGGTACTGGCTCTCGCGCTCGGCGGTGCGCAACACGGTAAACACCCCGGTGGCAGGCTCGGTCGTGGCGACGTGCAGGGCGCGCAGCAAAGGGACTTGTTGCAAGTGCACCTGGTCGCCGGTGCGTTCGGCCAGTGCCTGCACCACGTCCACGCCAAACCCCACCAGTTGATTACCTTGCTGAAAGTGCAAGGGAGGATGGTTGTCGGTGAGCAGGTTCAGATCAGCCGCGACCGCCGTAAAGGTCAGGAAAGACAACAGGCAACCGGCAATGCGCTTCATGAATCGTCCTTGATGAAATGAAGCGCAAAGCTTAGACGGGCGCGGTGCAACTGTCCCGAGGAATTGTCGGGGCTTTTACGTCAGATCTCAGGACTTATGGGTGTCGTACGTTTGATCGTTCCCACGCAGAGCGTGGGAACGATCATGGGGATCGCCCGGGCGATCAATACCGCTGATATTTCGAGCCGAACTCAGCGCGGTTTTCCGCGACAACCACACCACCGCGCAGGGCGTTGCTCGGGCTGATAGAGGCCACACGTTCGCGCAGTTCTTGCAGACGGTCGGCACCGCCTTCGGCCACGCGATTCTCGATCAGACGATCGGAACCGCCTTCCACCAGCAGTTGTTGAATCTTGCCAGGGGACGCCGCATTGCCAATGTGGGCCGACGCCAGGCTCGACAGGCCGAGACCACCAACCAGTGCCAGACCGAGTGCCAGGGACGAGACTTTCGAGAAGTTGATCATGGGTGATTCTCCGTGCGTTTAGTTTGAGTGGGTCGGTAGCTGCTGCTATCCGGTGATCACAGTTAAACGCTCGGGTGTATCGGTGATGTGTGCTCGAACAAGCCGAAATCGGTGTCTGCGTATCTGTCGCGGGTTCTTATACAGACGGATACAAAACCCTATGAAAAACGCTCCTCAGGTTCTGCTGGGGGAGAGCTTCATGATTCTGCGCCGAGCAATTCCACCGGGTAGGAGAACACGTAGCCTTCGCTGCGCACGGTTTTGATGTAGGTCGAGTCCCGTGAGTCATCCATCAATCGCTGGCGCAGGCGGCTCACCAGCAAATCAATCGAGCGGTCGAACAGGTCGGCGTCGCGGCCCTGGGTCAGGTTGAGCAGTTGGTCACGGCTGAGCACCCGTTGCGGGTGATCAAGGAACACCCGCAGCAGACGGTATTCGGCGCCACTGAGGGCCACCATCGTGCCGTCTTCGTCGAGCAAGTGCCGGGCGGTGGTGTCCAGGCGCCAGCGGCCGAAACCCAGCAATCGGCCAGTTTCGGTAATCAACAGGTTGGGCGGCAGCATCCGGGTGCGGCGTAACACGGCGTTGATCCGCGCCAGCAGTTCGCGGGCGGCGAAGGGTTTGGTCAGGTAGTCGTCGGCGCCCATTTCCAGGCCGAGGATGCGATCGGTTTCGTCGTTGCGTGCGGTGAGCATCAGGATCGGCGTGGCTTTGTGTTTGCCCGAGCGCAATTCGCGGCACAGCAGCAGGCCGTCATCGCCGGGCATCATGATATCCAGCACGATCAGGTCCACCTGATTGGTTTCCAGAAAGCTGCGCATCTGCCGGCCATCGGCGACGACGGTGGTGCGCAGCCCGTTCTTCTTCAGGTAGTTGCCGACCAACTCGCGAATCTCCCGGTCGTCGTCGACGATCAGGATGTGGTTCACATGTTCCATCGCTCAAGCCTCTTGTTGTTCGCTTTGTATCGCACTGTATCTGGTGCCCCCGGAGACACCTTACGCCTTATTAATTCCGGTTTTACGACACATGGCAGATACCTCGCGAAGATTGAATGGGTTCCATCGAGACAAGACGACTTGCCTCACAACCACTGCCCATTGCAACCCTGAGGAAATCACCATGAACTGGAACACACTTGTTGCCGCCAGCTTCTTCGCGGTCCTGAACGTTGCAGCGTTTTCGGCCCATGCCGATGTTCAAACTGCGACGCAGACAACTTCTCACGGCACCCACCTGGATATCAAGAAAGTGGTTTCCGTCGTCGACAACGGCGGTGGCAATTGCGGCATTGTCGATGCCCGCCTGACCTACCTCGATTCCAGCGGCACGCAGAAAGTCCTCGATTACAGCAAGTTCGCAGAGTGCGGCAATCAGGGCGGCTGATCCTTCCACTACGCTCATCGCTGTCGAAACCGACGAACGCGCAGTCTGCTCATCAACCCGCGATGGCTGACTCACGTCGTCCAGAACACCAGGTCAATGACTTCCAGGGAAATCACCATGAAGATGAATGTGTTGAGCAAAAAAAACGACTCACGTCGTCGTTTCTTTGGCCCATCGGTCCTCGCTTTCGCGCTGATGCAGTTAGGTGCCCTTGGTGCTGCCAATGCGCAAACCGCGACGCCAGAGCCAGTGGTGGCCAGCGCCGGCACCCTCAAGTCGGACTCGTTCGGCCCGCTGAAGCATGTCAACGCCGGGTTGCTGAATGTGGCTTACGCCGAAGTCGGCCCCGCCGATGGTCCGGTGGTAATTCTTCTGCATGGCTGGCCCTACGACATTCACAGCTATAGCGAAGTGGCGCCCTTGTTGGCGGCCAAGGGTTACCGGGTGCTGATCCCGTATGCACGGGGCTACGGCGACACGCATTTCCTGTCCGACAAGACTGTTCGCAACGGCCAGCCCGCTGCGTTGGCCAGTGACGTCATCGACTTTATGGATGCGCTCAAGATCAAGAAGGCGGTGCTCGGTGGCTACGACTGGGGCGCGCGCTCGGCGGGCATCGTTTCGGCGCTCTGGCCGGAGCGGGTGGCGGCGCTGGTCTCGGTGAGCGGCTACCTCATCGGCAATCAGGCCGCCGGCAAAAATCCGTTGCCGCCCAAGGCCGAGCTGCAATGGTGGTACCAGTTCTACTTCGCTACCGAACGCGGCCAGGCCGGTTACGAAAAAAATCGCCACGACTTCGCCAAGTTGATCTGGGAGCTGGCCTCCCCGAAATGGACTTTCGACGACGCGACTTTCGACCGCAGCGCGGTGGCCCTGGACAACCCCGATCATGTGGCTATTACGATCTTCAACTATCGCTGGCGATTGGGCATGATTCAGGGCGAACCTCAATATGAAGCGCTGGAGCAGCGGCTGGCCAAGGCCCCGGTCATTACGGTGCCGACCATCACCATGGAAGGTGACGCCAACGGGGCGCCACATCCGGCTGCCGAGGATTATGCCAAGCGCTTCACCGGCAAATATGAGTACCGACTTATCAACGGCGGCATCGGCCACAACTTGCCGCAGGAAGATCCGCAGGCCTTTGCCAAGGCAGTGATCGACGCGGATCACCTCTGAGCATTAGTGCCGCGAATAGTGTGCTCGCTGATCGTTCCCACGCTCTGCGTGGGAATGCAGCCCGGGACGCTCCGCGTCCCTTCAAAGCCGAACGCAGAGCGTCCGTTGAGGCATTCCCACGCGGGAGCGTGGGAACGATCTTTATTAGCTTTGTTACGCAACCACTTGATAACACGGCACATATGCCGCGCCGCCCGGCAGTTTCATCCGGTGTTGGGCGACGAAGGCCTTGAGCAGTTGATCCAGCGGTTGCATCACCGCCGCATCGCCACGGATCTGGTAAGGCCCGTGCTCTTCGATCAGGCGGATGCCCTTGTCCTTGACGTTGCCGGCGACGATGCCGGAGAACGCGCGGCGCAGGTTGGCGGCCAGTTCGTGGGCCGGCAGGTTGCGGCTCAGTTTCAGGTTGGACATGTTTTCGTGGGTTGGATCGAACGGGCGCTGGAAGCCTTCGTCGATCTTCAGCAGCCAGTTGAAATGGAACGCGTCATTGCGCTCGCGACGGAACTGTTTGACTGCCTTGAGACCTTGAGTCATTTGACGCGCGACTTCAGCCGGGTCGTCGATGATGATCTCGTAGTGCTGCTTCGCGGCCTCACCCAGCGTGGCACCGACAAATGCATCCAGTTGCTCCAGATACGGCGCGGCATGTTTCGGTCCGGTGAGAACCACGGGGAAGGGCAGGCCGGCGTTGTCCGGGTGCATCAGGATGCCGAGCAGGTAAAGGAACTCTTCGGCCGTGCCGGCGCCGCCCGGGAAAATGATGATGCCGTGGCCGACGCGGACGAAGGCTTCCAGACGTTTTTCGATGTCCGGCAGGATCACCAGTTCGTTGACGATCGGGTTGGGCGCTTCGGCGGCGATGATGCCCGGCTCGGTCAAACCGAGGTAGCGGCCACCGTGAATACGCTGCTTGGCGTGGGCGATGGTCGCGCCTTTCATCGGGCCTTTCATCACGCCAGGACCGCAACCGGTGCAGATGTCGAGGCTGCGCAGGCCCAGTTCGTGGCCGACTTTCTTGGTGTATTTGTATTCTTCGGTGTTGATCGAATGGCCGCCCCAGCACACCACGATCTTCGGCTCCACGCCGGGGCGCAGGGTGCGGGCGTTGCGCAGCAGGTGGAACACGTAGTCGCTGATGCCCTGGGAGGTGCTCAGGTCGATGCGTTGGGCGTCGAGTTCGTTTTCGGTGTAGACGATGTCGCGCAGGGCGCTGAAGAGCATTTCCCGGGTGCTGGCGATCATTTCGCCATCAACGAAGGCGTCGGCCGGGGCGTTCAGTAGTTCCAGGCGTACGCCGCGGTCCTGCTGGTGAATGCGGATTTCGAAGTCCTTGTAGGCTTCGAGGATGGTTTTGGCGTTATCGACATGGGCGCCGGTATTGAGGATGGCCAGGGCGCACTGGCGGAACAAGGTGTAGGTGCTGCCGGATCCGGCTTCGCTCAGTTGCTGTACTTCACGTTGAGAAAGGGTTTCCAGGCTGCCTTTTGGGCTGACCGAGGCGTTGATTACTTGTCGTTGGGTCATTCAATGATCCTTAAAACGATGCCATTTCATACAGGCAAATGGCATCCGAATAGTATGTATCCATGAAAGAAGATGGCACGAACTGCGCTGTATCGCCATTTCCCCGTTTGACGATGAAAAGATGAAAAGGAGCCCCAGCATAGCTAAATCCCCTGCAGAGGCGATAATGCCCCGCAGCCTTTTTACCCATGCCCTCAAGGAACCCCGTCGCGATGTTCGAAATCCAGCCGCAGAACCCCGAACGCTATCGAAGCCAGACGCGACGCAGCACGATAATCATAGCCTTGATTTTCCTGGCCCTGGCGATGGTATTGTCCACCACTGCGGTGGCGCTGTTCGGTGAGCCCGATGGCGACAATCTGCGCTTTAACGTCGGCGGCGTGTTTGTGGCGGTGCTGCTGATGGCCGCGCTGATGCGCGGCACGTTCTGGACCCAGCCATGGATGGCCCCGGCGGTTTACGGCTGGCAGCTCAAGAGCAGCCTGATGAGCATCACCAACGTCATGCATCAGGTGACGGCGGCGGTGGCGAAGGAGGATCCGACGGCCATGAAGCTGCTGCGTTTCTACCATCTGGGGTTGAGCCAGATGCACGAGCTGGACGGCAACTCCAGTGATCACAGCCAATTGACCCGCGAGATGGATCAGCACAAGGCGCGGATGGAAGCGCTGGGTATCGAGACTGATCAGACACAATTGAATCCCGCCTGGATCGAGGCCGTGAAGCAGACGCCTCGGTAAGCCATTTCAGCCGCAATGCAAACCTTGTAGCAGCTGGCGAAGCCTGCGTTCGGCTGCGCAGCAGTCGTAAACCCTGAGTACCCGGTGGGTCTGACGCACCGCATTGTCTGACTTTACGACTGCTGCGCAGCCGAACGCAGGCTTCGCCAGCTGCTACGGATCGCGGCTTTAGGGCGAACCGATGGTGAGAATAGTTCTCGCGCAAATCACCTATCAGGTGTTTGATGAGGCATAGTTGCCTGGCACCAGGCGGCTCATACCCGTCAGGGGTCATAAAAAGGGCGAACGGGAAGATTCGCCCTGTGATCAGTATTCAGGGAGCGTCATGGGTCATCCGTCCGTCAACAATCGAATTGAACAATCCCGCCATGGCGTGCCTTGGGTCGCCGAGCAAGCCGGGGTAACTCTCAAGGTTCGCTCTGCGGTGATTCTGCTGGTCGCGGTGTGCCTGTCCATGACGGCTATCGTGATTTGGGAGGCCTGGAACTCGCGCCAGTACCATCTGCATGACAAAGAAGTGGCGATGTCCAACCTTGCCCAGACCCTGGCCTCGCAAGCGCAGGCGTCGATCAAGCAAGCCGATACGTTGCTGTTGACCCTGGTGGATCGTCTCGAAAACGACGGCATAGACAAGGCCCGGGTACCTCGGCTGGAGCGTTTGCTCAGTACCCAGCGCAGTGAGCTGAGCCAACTCCATGGGTTGTTTGTTTATGACGAAGAAGGGCGCTGGGTGGCCAATTCCAACGGCGCCGTCGTGCCAGATGCCAACAACGCCGATCGTGAATATTTCATCTTCCATCGCGATCATCCCGACCGCGGCCCCCACATCGGTCCGTCGATCAAGAGTCGTTCGAGCGGTGAATGGATCATGACGGTGTCCCGCCGCGTCAATCATCCAGATGGCCGTTTTGCCGGCGTGGCGTTGGCAACGATTTATCTCAGCCATTTCCTCGGGCTCTACGACAGCATCGATATGGGTCATAACGGCGTGATCAACCTGATCGCCGACGACGCCAGCATCGTCGTTCGCCGGCCGTTCAAAGAAACTGAAATCGGCAGCAGCGTCGCCAAGGGGCCGCTGTTTACGCAACTGTTGCCCAAGGGCAATTCAGGCACGGCAATGGTCCGTTCCTATTTGGATGGGGTCGAGCGTGTGGTCGGATTTCGAAGGGTTGAAGGTTATCCGCTGATCATCTTTGCGGCGCTGAATAAAGATGAAGTCCTGGCAGCCTGGCGTAAGGAGGTACTGCTGAGTGCCGGGATCGTCTCATTATTCCTGGGGTTTCTGGGTGTCCTCGGTTATCGCCTCATTCGCCTCATGAAGCAGCAGAATCACGTGCAGGGCGTATTGCTGGATGCGCAGGAAAAACTCATCGAGGTCAATCGCAGCCTTGAGTTGCTGGCGCTGGAGGACGCACTGACCGGGCTGTCCAACCGGCGTCAGTTCGATCTGTTCATCCTCGCCGAAATGGGCCGCGCCAGGCGCAACCAGACCCATCTCGCGCTGCTGATGATCGATGTCGATCACTTCAAGAGCTTCAATGATCTTTACGGCCATGTGGCCGGCGATGAGTGTTTACGCAACATCAGCACGATCATCAGGGACAACATCAAGCGCCCCGGCGACCTGGCTGCCCGCTATGGCGGCGAAGAGTTTGCAGTGGTACTGCCCGTGACCGACTACGTGGGGGCGTTTATGGTGGCGGAAAAAATCCGCCGCGCGGTTCAGCAGGCCGGCATCGAGCACAGAGAAGGGGCTGAAGGCACGGTGACAGTCAGCCTGGGCGTCGCCGCTTACGATCCGGCGTCACAATCCCAGCCCAGCGACCTGGTGGGGGCCGCCGACAAGGCGCTTTACGTGGCCAAGGCCAGCGGCCGGAACATGAGTGTCATTGCCAACTGAATTCAAACAAACCGGTCACTGCCCTGAACCAGCTTGGTGGACAGGTACGATTGCTTGAGTTTTTCCAGCCACCAGCCCAAGGCGCGGCCGTCGTGATCGCCACGCCAGCCGGCATACAAGATATTCGGCTCACGGGGATCGGCCATCTGTTTTTCAACCAGCGAGCCTTTTTTCAGCAACGAGCCGACCCGATGCTTCGGTAACCAACCCACGCCCAACCCGTCGCACTGGGCGAGGATCTTGGCGCGCATGGTCGGTACGGCGAGCACCGGTTGGCCGCCGGAGACGCCGTAAGTGCTGCCCTCGGTAACCCTGGACGAATCGGCCACGACAATCGCCCGATGCTGCGCAACCATGGCGCGTGAAATCGGCTCTTGGGCCCTGGCCAGCGGATGCTTGGGCGACACCGCGAACACCCATTCCATTTCCCCCAGTTGCATCCAGCGCAAGGAAGGGATCGCCGGCGGTTCGTTGGTGGCGCCGATGATCAAGTCCGCGCGGCCTTCACGCAGGGCTTCCCAAACACCTTTGAGGACTTCCTGAGTGATGCGCAACGGCACGCCGGACTCCAGCGCATCGAACTCGTGAATCACCGGGATCAACGCTTCGAATTCAAGCAACTCATCGGTGACGATCCATAGCCGGCTCTCCCAGCCATTGGCCACTTGCTGCACCCGCTGGGTCAGCCGCGAGACGTCCTGCATCAGTCGCGCCGCCTCGTTCACCAGCAACTCACCCGCCGGGGTCAGTTGCAAGCGGTAGCGACGGCGGTCGAACAGCAAGGCGTCAAAGCGTTCCTCCAGTTGCCGCGCCGCGTAGGACACCGTCGAGGGCGCCTTGCCCAAGTGGGCCGCGGCCCGGGACAGGCTGCCGGTTTCGCGGATGGCTTGCAGCAAGGTGAGATCGTCAATCGACAACATGGGGCGGAATCCTTGATCTTGGTGTCAGGTTGCCCGACGTAATTTCCACAGTCTGAACAATCTAAGGTAGACCAGCACGTTGATCGCCAGCACCACGCTGCCCAGTCCCAGCTGAATTGCCGGTGTCAGGCCCGCCGGGTAAATGACCGGCCACACGTAATGTTCGATGAAACCGCCGCCATAGCCGGTTTGCCCGGCCGCGTCGCGCATGAGGTTTTCCCACTCGGTCAGCGGGCAGATCAGATGGAAGACTTCCACCGACACGCCCCACACAGCCGCAGGCAGGTGCCACCAGATCAGGGGGCGCCATTTGAGCACCAGCAGCCCGCCGAACAGCACGAACAGAATGAACAACAGGTGAAACAGGACCAGCCCGTCGGCGGCGATTCGGTAAAGCATGTCGACTCCCTGACGCGTTATGCGAATGGTTCCATGGTACTCGGGCTGGTTGCTGGCGCTCTATCGATTGTTGCTGTTCAACGTCGCCAGCACTTCCTTCAGACGCACCGCCATGGTTTCGCTGCTGCGTTGCATCGGTGCGCGCAGTTCGTCGTCGATCAAGCCTTCAAGGGCCAGGGCGGTTTTCACCGGGGCGGGATTGGGCTCGATGAACAGGCTGTGAATCAGCGGCAGCAGTTGGAAGAATGTCGCTCGACCCGCCGCTAACCGGTTGTCGCGGATCTGTTGATACAACGCCACGAACCGCTCTGGATGAACATGCGCCGACGCGGCAATGGCGCCTTTGGCACCCAGACACAAGGCGCTGAAGATCTGGTTATCTTCGCCGCACAGCACATCGACCTTGCCACTGCCTAGCAGCGCCAGGGTGTTGGCCTGATTGCCGCCGCAATCCTTGATCGCGACGATTCGCTCATGGGCGACGATGTTGAGCAGGGTTGCCTGCTCGAACGCCACGCCGGTGCGGTAAGGGATGTCGTAAAGAATGAGCGGAACGCTGGAGGCATCGGCGACGGTTTGGTAAAACGCTTCGAGGCCCGCCTGGGACGGACGGATGTAATACGGCGGCGGTACCAGCAAACCGGCCAGCGGACGTTTCAGGATTTCGTTCTGAAATTGCAGCAGCTCGGTCATGTTGTTGCCGGCCAGGCCCATGACCACCCGTTCCGCCGGCACCTGCTCCAGCACCGCATCGAGCACCGCCAGTTGCTCGTGTTTGCTCAGTGCCGCCGCTTCCGCCGTGGTGCCGCAGACCACAACGCCATCGACGCCTTTTTCCAGCAGATGACTGACCAGCCGTCGCAAGCCGACGAAATCGATCGCACCGTTGCGAAACGGTGTAACGAGAGGGACCCAGATTCCTTGAAACGATGACATGCACGTACTCCTGAAGGTTGACCGATTTCGTCACCGTCAGAAGCGTAGAAGGCAGTAAGCAAGGGGAGGGTGTCCGTCGCGCTCAATGTCCTGTCAGCTCATCTGACGGGACAGCGCGCCCCGGTCACATGAGCGACTGTTTCTTCGATTTGAGGGCGTGCGCAACGCAACCTTGCGCCTTGGCATTCAAGCCAATGGCGACAGTGTTGAGGTTGAAGGTTGCGGACATACTTGCTTACACCCTGAATGAGGTGCTCAGTTTTAAAAGCCGGCGCGATTTTTGTCAATCGCGAAAATCAGCGAGCTCCGCACGCATCCTGCCGTTGTGCCTGGTCGCGGACCAAGTGCGCAAGATTGTTCAAGCCAGCGGCCGCGACTGCTGGCACAGTCTGAGGTCTTTCCCTGGTTGTAGAGCGTTATGTCCAATTCACTCATGCCGCGCAGTGCCTTTCTTCGCGGCGCTGCGGCGATCATGCCGTTGTCCCTGGCCACCGCGCCGTGGGGATTGCTGGCCGGTTCCATGGCCATCGAGGCCAATCTCACGCCCCTGCAAGGCCAGGGTTTGTCGAGCATCGTATTTGCCGGGGCCGCGCAACTGGTGGCGATCGGCATGCTCAAGGGCGGTGCCGGGATCTTTTCAATTCTGCTGACCACGCTGCTGCTGACCTCCCAGCATTTGCTCTACGGCATGAGCATGCGTTCGGTGATTTCGCCGTTGCCGGGTCGCTGGCGTGTGGGGTTGGGCTTTTTGCTTACCGACGAGCTGTTCGCCCTGACCAGTGCGCATGACAAACAACAGTTCAACCGCTGGTACGCGTTGGGTGTCGGCCTGACGTTTTACATCGCCTGGAACCTCTTCACCCTGGCCGGCATCGTGCTGGGCAGCAGCATTCCGGGGCTGGAACATCTGGGGTTGGACTTCTCCATCGCGGCGACGTTTATCGCCCTGATCACCCCGGTGGTGCGGAACGTGCCGACCGTGGTGTGCGTGGCGGTGTCGCTGTTCTGCTCGGTGTTGTTCAGCTATTGGCAATGGGGCTCGGCGCTGGTGCTGTCGGGGTTGGCGGGCATGACCGCAGGCTTTATCTGCAACAAATTCTACGGTGGACGCACATGATGGTCTGGGCGGTGATTTTCGGCATGGGGCTATTGGTGTTCCTCAACCGCTATGTATTTCTGGAGCCGCGGCTGCCCGTGCGCTTGAGCAGCAATGCGCGGCAGTTCCTGGGTTTTGCGGTGCCGGGCATGTTGACGGCGATCTGCGGGCCGATCGTGTTCATGCCGGACAAGCAGCTGAATCTGCAATGGGACAACCCGTACCTGATCAGTTCGCTGGTGGCGGTGGGGCTGGTGCTTTACACCCGCAATACCTTGCTCAGCATGTTGTTGAGCATGGGGTTTTTCTTTTTGCTGCGTTGGTGGCTCTAAGTCGTTCCCTTCAAATTGTTCTACGCTTAAAGGGGACCCCTACAGGAAGAGAGGTGAGCATGGCTAATGAACCAAAGCGTCCGTACCCGGATGAAGATGTGGATGACGAACCCACGGAAGAAGAGATTGAGCGGCAGAGGCGTTCGACACCGGACTGGAAGCACCCCGACGACGGTAAAGAACTGTCAGACCGCGACCAGGAGCGTCCGCTGAAGCCTTGACCTCGCTGCATATACAAAAAAGCCCCGCTATCAAAACGTAATGCTGTTCACTTAAGCATTTGAGTCAAAGCCGGGCTTATCCGAAAATCCGATGCCAGACCTCTGGCATCGGATTTTTTATGTCTGTTCAACAGGACCTGCTCGACCTCGGCGACCTTTTCAA
>NZ_FYDJ01000039.1 GCF_900187425.1 Pseudomonas sp. Irchel s3h14 | reverse complement strand
GGAGTACTCGGACACGGAACTGGAAGCTCGCAGATGCGGTGTATTTAAACCCGGAACGCCCTGAAATTAGGGGCGCAACGGGCTAACAACTGTAGGAGCAAGGCGACAGGTACCTTGACACGTACCGAAACGCCAAAAATAAGTAAGCAAAAAAAGGCTCGCCCCGAGCGTCCGGCCCCTCGCTTAGGCTCGGCGTTCCTTCGCTCCGGCATTCATCTGGGGGCATCGCCTCCGGTCGGCTTCGCTTCGACCTCCTCTCGATGTGTTCGACTGCGTCGAACGGCGCTGCGCGCCTCCCCCCCAGATGAACGCCTCCACTCAGCCTGCCGAAGGGGCGGGTGGATCAAGATCAAGTGCTGCAGGCGAGCTAACGCTCGGCCTGTTGAGTGGTGAGAAGCGAAAGGCGAACACCGATCCCCTGTGGGAGCGAGCTTGCTCGCGATGACTGACTGTCAGGCACTAACAATCTAAACCTTGTCAGTTTGATCGTTCCCACGCTCCCGCGTGGGAATGCCGCTCGGGACGCTCCGCGTTCCATTTTTTGTGTTGAACGATGTGTAAGAAACGCAGCGTTTTCCCACGTTTTTTTGGGGTTGTCGGGTAGGAAGCAGTGTCTCTAACCTCTGCCCGTCGCCACCCAAAGCGTTCAGCCATTGCTGTGCTTCTGAATTCGCCAGAGCAGCAGGTTTCGGCGCATCGATAACAGCAGGGGGGGAGGAAACAAGTGCGCGCCCCAACGCAGGCATCGCCAAGCGAATCTCACCAGCAATTCTGTCTGCCATCGGCCCGACCACGACCTGCAAACTCCCGCCCTTGCCCGGACGCTGTATCCAGCGTCTCCTCGCCACATGAATCCCCTCGCCACAGAGGTTGAATCGCCTTAAAGGTTTGAGCTAGAGCCATCGCCGTGCGAATGCTGGCTGGATAGGGACATGACGATGCACCATTACCGTGCAATACTCCGCGCCGTTTCATTGGCGAATAATCCTGCGTAAGGCAGGTAATGCCCCTCCGTAAACCGCGCTTTTCCCGAGAGTTCTCGCTGAATGTTGTGGTTTATAGAGTGAAAAACCCTGTAGGAAGCTTTTTATACTGCACGCCCCGCTGATCTTGCAGGTTTTGTCCTACAAGACGGGTTTGCCCACGAAGCAGGCCCGGTTTCAGAAAAGCACTGGCTTACCGGTCAGCGCTTCGACACTCGGTGGTCATATCCAATAACAAGACGAGGTTGTACCCCTATGCCAGGCAATCACCTGCCCAATGGCGAGACCGCTCAAGGCGGCCCGCTCAAACGCGAACTCGGCGAACGGCATATTCGCTTGATGGCACTCGGTGCCTGTATCGGCGTCGGTCTGTTCCTCGGTTCGGCCAAGGCCATCGAGATGGCCGGTCCGGCAATCATGCTGTCCTACATCATCGGTGGTCTGGCGATCCTGGTGATCATGCGTGCCCTCGGCGAGATGGCGGTGCACAACCCGGTCGCCGGCTCCTTCAGCCGGTATGCTCAAGACTATCTCGGCCCATTGGCGGGCTTCCTGACCGGCTGGAACTACTGGTTCCTGTGGCTGGTGACTTGCGTTGCGGAAATCACCGCGGTGGCAGTTTACATGGGCGTCTGGTTCCCCGATGTGCCGCGCTGGATCTGGGCACTCGCCGCGTTGATCAGCATGGGTTCGATCAACCTGATCGCGGTGAAAGCCTTCGGTGAATTCGAGTTCTGGTTCGCCCTGATCAAGATCGTCACCATCATTGCGATGGTGATCGGCGGTATCGGCGTGATCGCGTTCGGCTTCGGCAACGACGGCGTGGCGCTGGGGGTTTCCAATCTCTGGGCGCACGGCGGCTTCATGCCCAACGGCGTGCAAGGCGTGTTGATGTCCCTGCAAATGGTGATGTTCGCCTACCTCGGCGTCGAGATGATCGGCCTGACCGCCGGTGAAGCGAAGAACCCGCAGAAGACCATTCCCAATGCGATCGGCTCGGTGTTCTGGCGGATTCTGCTGTTCTACGTCGGCGCGCTGTTCGTGATTCTGTCGATCTACCCGTGGAACGAAATCGGCACCCAGGGCAGCCCGTTCGTGATGACCTTCGAGCGTCTGGGCATCAAGACCGCCGCTGGCATCATCAACTTCGTGGTGATCACCGCGGCACTGTCGTCCTGCAACGGTGGCATCTTCAGCACCGGGCGCATGCTCTACAGTCTGGCGCAGAACGGTCAGGCCCCGGCCGGCTTCGCCAAGACCTCGAACAACGGCGTGCCGCGTCGCGCCTTGCTGCTGTCGATCGGTGCCTTGTTGCTGGGCGTGCTGCTCAACTACCTGGTGCCTGAGAAAGTGTTCGTCTGGGTGACGGCGATTGCCACCTTCGGTGCGATCTGGACCTGGGTGATGATCCTTCTGGCCCAGCTCAAGTTCCGCCAAGGCCTGAGCGCCAGCGAACGTGCCGGCCTGAAATACAAGATGTGGTTGTACCCGGTCAGCTCGTATCTGGCGCTGGCGTTTTTGGTGCTGGTGGTCGGCCTGATGGCGTACTTCCCGGACACTCGCGTGGCGTTGTATGTGGGCCCGGCGTTCCTGGTCCTGCTGACGGTGTTGTTCTACGTGTTCAAGCTGCAACCGACCAATGTGTCGCAGGGTGCGGTGCGTTCGGCTTCGTAAGACGTAACGCTCGAAATGAAAAAGCCCCGGTCCGTTGGCCGGGGCTTTTGCATTTCAGGCTGTCGCGGTTTGCACTGATCGATTCAGGCGTTTATTGAAATCCAGCCACGCGCCCAGCAACGCCATCACCCCGGCACCCACCAGCGCTGTGAAAACCTGCATGGCAAACGCATCGTCGGTCAGGGCGTTGAGCATGTCCGCCAAAGGCGCCAACAGCACGCCGAGGCAGAAAACTTCCAGTGAGTAGCGCCCCATGCGACAGCATTGCTGTGCCAGCCAGTTTTGCGTCCAGCCGTTGCCGGGCAAGAGTCTGGCGGTGACATAAGCCAGCGCCAGGAAGTGCAGCAGACGGACCGGCGACAGATCAGTCTTGCTGATCGGGTACAGCAGGTTGCTCAGGCTGGCCGGCATCAGGGCATCGTGTATTTCCGGCCAGCGCCAGGAGACAGTAATCACGCCGGTCACCACCACGTATACCGCCGCGCTGACAAACAAGGGCTGGCGCAACAGTGGGCGAGTATCGGGCAACCGTGGCCGCAGCCCGTGAATCGCCGCAAAGCCGCCGAGGATAAACAGCAGTTGCCAGGTGACCGGGTTGAAGTACCACACACCGTCCTTGATTGCCGCAAGGTTCCAGCCAAACCGCGGTGCCAGCAAGTACACCGCCAATGACACCGCTACGACCGCCCACGGCTTGCGCACCAGCAACGGCAGGACCAGTGGCAATCCCGCCAGCAACACGATGTACAGCGGCAGCGGGTCCATCAGGTTCGGCTTGAAGCGCAGCAGTAACTCATCCGTCAACGCTTGCTGGGGGTTGGTGATGAAGTGATGCAGGCCCATTTCCTCCACCAGATCGCGGGTCTCCACATGACTGTTGGCGAAGAACACGATGCCCATCAGCATGGCCAACAGGAAAATATGGACCACGTAGAGCACCCAGGCGCGCCGCAGAATCTTCACGCAGGCGATCAGGTAGCCATCGCGCGCAAGGATTTTGCCGTAGGCCAGAACGGCCGCGTAGCCGGCGAGAAACACGAATATTTCGGCGGCATCGCTGAAACCGACATTGCGCAGGGTGATTTGGCCAAGGGGGTTGTGAGGCACGTGATCCCAAAAAATGAAGATCAGTGCCAGGCCGCGAAAAAAGTCGATTCGGTGATCGCGCTCAAATGTCATGACGGCGGGCTCGTGAACGGGTGTTGAAAATAAGGAGTAGCCGAAGGCGCCAAAGATTGCGCGCCGCATATAGGCGGCGCGCAGGGTGGCGTGATTCGCTGGTAATTGCAAAACCGGGATATTACGGGATGTCTCCTGGCGTGTGGAAAGCCTTAACCGCTGGTCTGAAAGGCGGTCAGACCTGTGATTTCTGACAGTAGACAGGTTCAAAGTTTTATGACGTGAAACAGGAGGGTCACCATGAAGCTTTTGTGGAAAGGATTTTCCAGCTACACGGTGGTCGGGGTCGCCAACACGCTGATCCACTGGCAAATCTTCTTCCTGCTGAGCGTGGGGGCCGGCCTCAGTCAGGCTGTCAGTAACCTGGCTGCCTTCTGCGTTGCTGCCTCGTTTTCCTTCTACATGAACGCGCTGTACACCTTCGATGCCAAGGCGTCAGTCGGCGGTTATCTTCTATTCTTGGGAGCCATGGGGGCGCTGAGTCTGGGCGTCGGCCATGCAGGCGACGTGTGGAAACTTCACGGCCTGCTGACGGTGGCTATCTTTTCGGCATTGAGCCTGGTGCTTGGCTTTCTGTTTTCAAAGTACGTGGTCTTTCGCGAGCGTAACGCATGAAAGTCTCGTTGATCGTTCCGGTATTCAATGAAGAACAGGCGATCAGCCTGTTTTATCAGGCAGTGCGTCGAGAGTTGAGGCTTGACCAGGCAGAGGTCGAGATCGTGTTCATCAACGATGGCAGTTCCGACCGGACGGCTGAGGAGGTCAAGGCCCTGGCGAAAGCCGATGAGCAGGTCTTGCTGATCAACTTCTCGCGCAACTTCGGCAAGGAACCGGCGTTGTTCGCCGGCCTGGAATATGCCACCGGCGATGCAGTGATTCCCATGGACGTGGATTTGCAGGACCCGATCAGCGTCATCCCGCGGTTGATCGACCAATGGCAAAAAGGCGCGGATGTGGTGCTCGCCAAGCGCCGGGATCGCACCGCCGACAGTTACCTGAAACGCCACAGCGCGTCGCTGTTCTACCGTGTGCTGAACCGTATCGCTTACACCCGCATCGAAGAAAACGTCGGGGATTTTCGGCTGATGGATCGCAAGGTAGTCGACGTGATTCGCGCGCTTCCCGAACACCAGTTGTTCATGAAGGGGGTGCTGTCATGGGCCGGGTTCAACACCGTGGTGGTGGAATACGAGCGAGCCGCGCGAGCGGCGGGCACCAGCAAGTTCAATGGCTGGAAGCTCTGGAACCTGGCGCTGGAAGGCGTGACCTCCTTCAGTACGGTGCCGTTGCGTTTATGGACTTACATCGGTGGCGGTATTTCGATCTTCGCGGTGCTCTACGCGGTGTACATGGTGCTGGACAAGATTTTCTTCGGCAACAGCGTCCCCGGTTACCCGTCGTTGATGACGGCCATTCTGTTTCTCGGCGGCGTGCAGCTGATCGGCATCGGCATCCTCGGTGAGTACGTCGGCCGCATCTACATCGAAGCCAAGCATCGGCCGCGCTATGTGGTGAAAGACATCGTTGGCGGCAAAGACCGGCTCGGGATTTAGCATGGGCAGGTTCAGCGACTTTTTCGGCAAGGAACTCGGGCGTCGGCAGGTCTGGCTGTTTTTTCTGTTGGCGACCTTTGTGTATGTGGTGCCGCTGCTCCTCGCGGACTATCCGTATATCGATGACAACTGGCGATCCCTGTCGGCCGCGGCTGGTACGGCTTGGGCGGAGCAGGGGCGATTGTTTACCGAGCTGTTCTACAACCTGCTGACTTTCAGCAATGCCGCGCCGAACATCTTTCCGCTGCCGCTGTTGATCGCGGTGCTGGCCATGGCCGCGGCGTTGACCAGCCTGACGTTTCATTACTACTCGCAACCGACGATTGCCTGCTGCCTGGTGACGCTACCGCTCTGGTACAACCCGTTCTTTCTGCAAAACCTGTCTTATCAATACGACGGGCCCGCCATGGCGTTGAGCGTGGTGGCGGTTATCTATGCGATCACCTTTCGTCATCCCTCGCGCATCGTTCATTGGCTGGTGCCTTCATTCCTGATTGCCCTGGCGCTGGGGCTCTATCAGGTGAGCTTCAATGTGTTTTTGGGCCTGTGTTGCCTGGAACTGCTCAGGACCGCGAACGACAAGCTGGCCTGGCCGCAGTGGTGCGAGTTGATCGGCTGGAAAATATCGCAGGCCATCCTGGGCTGGTTGATTTACAGCGTCAGTGCTTATCCGTTCATGAGTGGAAATCGCACCTTGTTGTTGAACTGGACGGCGCAGCCTCTGCTGCAACTTCAAATCAACATCGCCCGAGTGCTGGAAAAAGTCGTGCTGTTGTTTCACGGCGGATTTGCCTGGGTGTTCGCCGCACTGCTGCTGTGTGCGATTGCCGGCAGTGTCCGGCTGGGGCTGAACGTGCTGGAACGTCAGGACACAGGGCTGAAGAGAATCCTGATCGGCCTGGTGTGTTTACTGACATTGCCGGTCGTGACGCTGCTGGTGTCGGGTGTCGCGCTGTTTTTCCAGGACTTCAATGAAGGCGCCAGGACCCTGATGGGCTTCGCGGTTCTGTTGGTGCTGTTGTTCTATTTGAGCCATCTGGCGCTGGCGCGAATCCACCAGCGGCTGCCGTTGTTGTTGATGGTTCCACTGCTGGCGATGCTTTCGATTTCGTATGCCTATGGGCGCGTGCTGACCGTGCAGAAAGCCTTCGCGTCCAGCGCGCTATTGAGTCTTGAACACGACATCGCGTCGAATCGACAGCTGCTCGAAGCCAAGCGCATTTACATGTCAGTGACCTATTCCGATCACTGGCTGCGGGGGGCGGCGGGCTCGTTCAAGCAGATGCCGGTGCTGCACTATCTGCTGAACATCGACTTCTTCATGCTGGCCGAGAACCTGCCGAAAGTGGGCATCACTAACGTTGTTGCGGAGAAGGAGCGACGTAACGCGACGAGGGTGGGTTATCGGGGTTATCCGCCGGTGCTGGAGAGCCAGTACTACCGGATTTATCTGCTCGGCGATTACGGTTTTATTGTGATGAAAGAGCCAGCGCCGATTAAGGCGCTGCACTGGTGACGGCGGGCGTCAGAACGCATCCATCTTCACGACAATGCAATCCCTGGCCTGGTAAGCGTTGATCTGCGGTACCAGCCGCCGAAAATGCTCAGACTGGCAATGAGCATCCAGCGCCGCCTGATTCGGCCATTGTTCGATGAAGATAAAGTGCCCAGGGTCTTTTTGATCGACGAACAGGTCGTAAGCGATGCAACCGGGCTCCAGTCGAGTCTTCTCGACCAGTTCGGCGTACCACGGGCGAACCGTTTCAATGTGTTCGGGTTTGATGAAATCCCGAGCGATGACTTTCAGCATGCTGTTCTTCCTTGGTGTGAAGCCAACCTCCCGATGAAGTTGGCGTTCAAACGTTGTTTACGCGGCAGCCAACTCATTCGGCTCAAAACTGTCCGCCCGCGCCATCTGCCACATCCGCGAGTAAAACTCGCCATTCACTTCCCCGGTCAGCAACTCCCCCGGTTTCAAGAACACATGCAACTGCGAGAACAGTTTGATTTCGGTCGCCGACATCCGTCGTACCAAGTGCTTGGCCGATAGCTGCGAAGGATGCTCCAACCCGGCAGCGGCGAGCATTTCGGCCAGGGCCTTGAGCGTGTTGCGGTGGAAGTTGAAGACGCGTTGGGCCTTGTCCGGAACCACCAGTGCGCGTTGGCGCAGGGTGTCCTGGGTGGCGACACCGGTCGGGCATTTGTTGGTGTGGCAGCTTTGCGACTGGATGCAGCCGATGGCGAACATGAAGCCGCGCGCCGAGTTGGCCCAGTCGGCGCCGATGGCCAGGACGCTGGCAATGTCGAAGGCGCTGACGATCTTGCCGCTGGCGCCGAGTTTGATTTTGTCTCGCAGGTTCAGGCCGACCAGCGTGTTGTGCACGAACAGCAGGCCTTCGCGCATCGGCACACCGATGTGGTCGGTGAACTCCACGGGCGCGGCGCCGGTGCCGCCTTCCTTGCCATCGACCACGATGAAGTCGGGGAGGATGCCGGTTTCCAGCATGGCCTTGGCGATGCCCATGAATTCCCACGGGTGGCCCAGGCAGAACTTGAAGCCCACCGGTTTGCCGCCGGACAGTTCGCGCAACTGCTGGATGAAGTGCATCAGTTCAATCGGTGTGGAAAACGCGCTGTGTCGCGACGGCGAGATGCAATCTTCGCCCATCAGGATGCCGCGGGTTTCGGCGATTTCCTGGGTGACTTTGTGCTTGGGCAGAATCCCGCCATGACCGGGCTTGGCGCCTTGGCTCATCTTGATTTCGATCATCCGCACTTGGGGTGTCTGCGCTTGTGCGGCGAAGCGTTCCGGGTCGAAGCGCCCGTCAGCGGTGCGACAGCCGAAGTAGCCGCTGCCGAGTTCCCAGGTCAGGTCGCCACCGTTTTCCCGGTGATAGGCGCTGATGCTGCCTTCGCCGGTGTCGTGGGCGAAGTTGCCGAGTTTCGCTCCTTGGTTCAACGCGCGAATGGCGTTGGCGCTGAGGGAGCCGAAGCTCATGGCCGAGATGTTGAACACCGACGCCGAGTACGGCTTGGTGCACTGCGGGCCGCCGACCGTTACCCGGAAACTGCTTGGGTCGCTCAACGGCGCCGGGCGCATGGAGTGGCCGATGAATTCGAAACCCGACTGATACACATCGATCAACGTGCCGAAAGGTTTGTCGGCGCTTTCGTTCTTGGCCCGTGAATAGACCAGCGAACGCTGAGCCCGGGAGAAGGGCAGGGCGTCGCTGTCGGACTCGAGCAGGTACTGGCGGATTTCCGGGCGAATGCCCTCTACCAGATAGCGGATGTTGCCGAGGATCGGGTAATTACGGCGCACGGCGTGAGGGCTTTGCAGCAGATCGAACAGGCCCACGAGGCTGAGAATGCTGGTGACGGCGGTGATTGGCCAGAGCCAGTCGTGTTGCAAAAAGGGCAGGCTGGCGAGGGTGAATATCACACAGACAGCAAAGAAGGCGTAGCGGCTCAGGAGTGACAGGCTCATACGGTTTCCTTGGGTTCGGACTCAATTGTGTTCAGCACGGTGGGTCACCTGGATATACAAATCCCTGTGGGAGCGGCGGTGCGACGATTCGACTTGCTCGCGAAGAGGCCATCACATTCAACATCAATGTTGTCTGGCACACCGCTTTCGCGAGCAAGCCCGCTCCCACATAAAAGCGCCTCAGCGGTGTGTCAGGCATTTTGTGCCTGGAGAAAAATCGAAAACAGCTCTGACTGGGATTTGATCCCCAGTTTGCTGTACATGTGTTTCTTATGGACTTTCACGGTTTCGACAGAGATTTCCAGCTTACGGGCGATTTCCTTACTGGAGCAACCGCTGAGCATCAAGCGCCCGACGTCCAGTTCCCGAGCGGTCAATTGCGCGCCTTTGAGTTGCTGCACCGACGCTTCCAGCTGCACGCGCCAGTCGACTTTCGGTGGTGCTGGCGCGAGGGCCACGACTTCGTTTATTTCGTAGGGCAGGCGCTGGCGCAACAGGCCGAGCACCCAGGGCTGGATCAGCGACAGCAAGGCAATCTGCTGGCCGCTGAAACGTTGCTTGCTGCCCAGTGACAGGCACAGCGTGCGGTCGCCTTCGAGCTGACAATTGAACTGGATTTCATCGGCCACCACATTCAGACGAAAGTAGCGCTGGTAATACTCGGTCAGCTCGAAATGCTCCGGCGCCACTTCCGACAGGCGATAGAGCCCGGTGCGCGACTGCTCGCGACAGGCGATGTAGAACGGATCGAGCAAATACAAACCGCGCAGGTAATCCTGGAACAACTGATCGGGACTGCCGTCCGCGCCGGGGCATTCGGCGAACACTTGCGGGTGCTGATCGGCGCTGAAAAGCAGCGCCACCCAGCTATCGAAGGTCACGTACTGATCCAGCAACCGTACCAGCTGCGTCCAGAAATTGGGCTTGTCCAGGGCGTCGATCAGTTGCCCGACCGAGCGGTGCCACGCGATGTCGTCTAACGAAAGTGTCATGCCTCTACCCCTATCGGGTTACCCCAGCGGCGTGATTCCCCGGCCGGTGGCTTGCTGCGCATACTGGCGCACAGACACCGACCGGGCAATCTTTCTGCCAGCCTGGTTAAGAACAAGGAATACCCATGAAAGTCGAACTCGCCCAGTTGGCGGGCCGTGACAACGACACGGCTTACAACCTCGAACGCGCTCTGAAGGCGATGGCTGCCTGTGCTGCCGATACACAGCTGATCGTGTTTCCCGAAACTCACCTGATGGGCTTTCCGTCCCTCGAGGCGTTGGCCGAAACCGCTGAGCCGCTGGACGGTCCGACCGTCAGCGCGGTGTTGGCCGCGGCCCGTGAACACAACATCGCCGTGGTGATCGGTATGGCCGAGAACGACAACGGCTGCTTCTACAACACCACGCTGCTGATCACCCCCGAAGGTATCGCGCTGAAATATCGCAAGACGCACCTGTGGGCGTCGGATCGCGGTGTGTTCGAGGCCGGCGACCGTTACGCCACGTGTGAGTGGAACGGTGTGCGGGTCGGCCTGCTGATTTGCTACGACATCGAATTCCCGGAAACCGCCCGGGCCCTGGCGCAATTGGGTGCGGAACTGTTGATCGTCACCAACGGCAACATGGACCCTTACGGCCCGACGCACCGCACCGCGATCATGGCCCGCGCACAGGAAAACCAGGCGTTTGCGCTGATGGTCAACCGGGTGGAAGAGGGCGATGGCGGGTTGGTGTTTGCGGGCGGCAGTGCGCTGGTGGATCCGCTGGGGACTTTGTTGTTCGAGGCCGGGCGCGAGGAGGGGCAGTTTGCGGTGGAGCTGGACCTGAATCAGCTGACGGCGGCGCGGCAGGATTATCGGTATCTGGATGATCAGCGGCTGCGGTTGCCGGGGGAGATTGTTGAGCATGCTTGTGGATTGCGGGAGCTGATGATTCCTGCACGTTAACCGTAAACCCGATCGTTCCCACGCGGAGCGTGGGAACGATCATTGCGCCGAACTCGGCTCTGCCATAAATCTAATAAATTCGGAGTAGTCGCACATGGCTCGTTTGCAACGCACCCTGTCATTGGGTTCGGTGGTGCTGTTCGGCATCGCCTACATGACGCCGATCATCGTGCTCGGCACCTTTGGCATCCTCGCTCAATCCACCGCCGGCATGGTCCCGGCCGCTTATCTGGCGGCGCTGGTGGCGATGTTTTTCACTGCGATGAGTTACGGCCGAATGGCCTCGGCGTTTCCCGTCGCTGGCTCGGCCTATAGCTATGTCCGCAAGGCGATCAGCCCGAAACTCGGTTTCATCGCCGGTTGGGCCGTGCTGCTCGACTACCTGTTCCTGCCGATGGCGATCTGGCTGATCGGCGCGGCCTACCTCAACTCCGCATTCCCGGCCGTGCCGCAGTGGATCTGGGTGCTGGCGTTCATCGGCATCACCAGTGCGATCAACATCGTCGGTCTGAAACTGGCCAACGGCATCAACGCATTATTGATGCTGGTGCAGTTCCTGGTGCTGATCGCCTTCGTTGCGCTGTGTGTTCATTACGTCGGTGGCGATGCGAGCACGCCGTTGTGGTCGGTCAAACCGTTCTTCAACGGTGACATGCAGATGCCGCTGATCATGAGCGGTGCAGCCATTGCCTGTTATTCATTCCTCGGGTTTGACGCGGTCAGCACCCTGACCGAAGAAACTCGCGACCCGCGCCGCACCATCCCGCGAGCGATCATGCTGATCACCCTGATCGGCGGGTTGATCTTCGTCGGTGTGTCGTACTTCGTGCAGATCGCGCATCCGTCGTTCCAGTTCGACAGCGTTGACTCGGCGGCCTATGAAATTGCCCGCAACATTGGTGGTGACCTGTTCGTGTCGATCTTCCTGATCGGCCTGATCGTCGGCCAGTTTGCGTCGGGTCTGTCGGCGCAGGCCAGCGGCTCGCGGCTGTTGTTCGCCATGGGCCGTGACGGCGTGCTGCCAAAATCGTTTTTCGGCACCTTGCACGAACGCTTTGGCACGCCGATCAACAGCATCCTGCTGTGTGCCGTGGTCGCTTTGCTGGCGCTGAAACTGGACGTCACCACCTCGACCTCGTTCATCAACTTTGGCGCGTTCCTGGCGTTCAGCCTGGTGAACCTGTCGGTGATCTTTCACTACTGGATCGGCGGTGAGAACAAAGGACTGCGTGAATTCGTGTTGTTCCTGCTGTTCCCGTTTATCGGTCTGGCGGCGGATTTGTGGCTGATGGTCAGCCTCGATCACCTGGCGATCTATCTGGGGCTGAGCTGGCTGGCGATTGGTGTGGTGTACCTGGCGGTGCTGACCGGCGGCTTCCGTCGCCAGCCGCCGGAGATGGATTTCCAGGAAGCCACATAACGTCCGGACCGGCGAAGAACCTTGTGGGAGCGGGCTTGCTCGCGAAGGCGGTGTGTCAGTCACTATCAATGTTGACTGACATGGCCCCTTCGCGAGCAAGCCCGCTCCCACATTTGATTGGTGTTCAACTTGCCAGCTTGGATTGGTGAATCGGCAACTGGACCCGAAACGTGGTCCCCACGCCAACCTCACTGCGCACCATAATATCCCCCCGATGTTTTTTCACGATGCCATAGGACAGGGACAACCCCAGCCCTGTCCCCTGGCCCACCGGTTTGGTGGTGAAGAACGGGTCGAAGATTTTCTGCAGGCTGTCCGGTGCAATGCCGGCGCCGGTGTCTGCGACTTCGATCCACACCGTTTCCGCTTCAAACCCGGTGCGCAAGGTGATGGTGCCGCGCTCCGGGCCGATGGCCTGAGAGGCGTTGACGATCAGGTTCATGATCACCTGATTGATTTGCGAAGGCAGGCATTCGATGTCGGGCAGGACCTGATATTCCTTGAGTACATCGGCCTTGTACTTGAGTTCGTTGGCGACAATGTTCAAGGTCGATTCGATGCCCTGTTGCAGATTGGCCCACTGCCATTCCTGATTGGAGTCCACCCGGGAGAAGTCCTTCAGGTCCTTGACGATTTGCCCGACCCGGTTGATGCCGTCCTTGGATTCCTTGATTAGCAGCGGAATGTCCTCGCGCAGGAACTCCAGCTCGACCCGTTCGCGCAGTTGGTGCAAACGCTCGATGAGCTCGCTGGAGCCGATCGCCTCTTCTGCATCCCGATAGGCGTCGAGCATTTCCTGCAGCTGTTTGAAGTAGCCATCCAGGGTGCCGAGGTTGGAGGAAATGAAGCCGATGGGGTTGTTGATTTCATGAGCAACGCCGGCCGCCAATTGTCCCAATGAGGCGAGTTTCTCCGATTGCACCAACTGACTTTCAAGCTGCTTGCGCTCGTCGATTTCCCGCTGCAACTCAACGCTGGCCTCTGTGAACTGCCGGGTTCGGCGTTCGACCATTTGCCCTAAATGGTCCATCTGCACGCTGGCCCGTTCGGTCATGTCCCATTTGGTCAACAGGGTGTTGGCCATCTGCTGGACTTCAATGTTGTCGAACGGCTTTTTCAGAATCAGCAGTCGATCATGGGCCTGCAATCGATCGAGCAGTTCATCCCAGGAATAGTCCGAATAAGCGGTGCACACCACCACTTGCAGACGCGGGTCGGCCTGCCACAAATGTTCGATGGTCTGCGCACCGTCCCAGCCCTCGGGCATACGCATGTCGACAAAGGCCAGGGCGTAGGGGCGATGTTCCTGCAAGGCTTCGTTCAGTTTGCCCAAGCCTTCCTGGCCGCCATAGGCCGAGTCCAGCTCGAACAGCGCACTGGCTGATTTCACTTCGCTGCCAAACAGCGCAGCTTCCATCTCGTCCAGTTCGACGGTCTGCGCCGGCGTGGGCGTGGGCGTGAGGATCTTGCGGAAATCCACATGAATGGACGGCGTGTCATCGATCAGCAGAATGCGTCGGTTCGAAAGCTCGCTCATGCTTCCTCCGGTACGGTTTTCAGCGGGATCTGCAACGTGAACAGCGCACCCTTGCCCGGTCCGTCGCTATGGGCGGTGAGGTGGCCGTTCATTTCGATGGCGGCCAGTGCGCAGCTGTGCAGGCCGAAGCCATGGCCTTCCTTGCGGGTGGTAAACCCATGGGCAAAGATCCTCGTCATGTTTTCCTCGGCGATGCCTTCGCCGTCGTCCTTGACGCTGACTTGCAGGGTCTTGTCTTCGACGATTTTCACCCCCAGGGTCATTTGCCGCGGGCGGTTGCTGAGGTCGGACATGGCGTATTTGGCGTTGCTGATCAGGTTGATCAGGATCAGCAGCAACCGGTGCTTGTCACCCATGACTCGCGGCACATCGCTGTACTCCTTGACCACCGTGACGTGGTGTCGGGTCAGGGCGCCGGAGTTCATGCGCAGGGCGTCTTCCAGCAATTCGCTGATGTGCAGCGGTTCCATCAGGCTGTTGGCACCCGCGTAGGACTGCTGGGTGGCAACGATGTCTTTGATGTGGTCCACGCTTTTGGTCAACTGGGCCAGTTCGTCGGTCATGCCTTGTTGTTCCAGGGCTATCGCGTCCACCAGTTGATTCAGGTAACCCGGTAGCAACTTGCCTTTTGCGTCCTCGGTCAGAAAGGTGCCGAGGTCGCCTGGATGTTCGTTGATCAGCTGCATGGCCTTGCCCAGGCCCTGCGCTTTACTCGCGCGCAGTTTTCGGGTCACCAGGTCGGCCGAAATGTTCACGCTGTTGAGCACGTTGCCGACGTTGTGCAGCACATTGGTGGCGATCTCGGCCATGCCGGCCTGACGCGCGGTGTCTAGCAGTTCACTCTGGGTATCCCTGAGCTCGCGGGTGCGCTCTTCAACCCGCAGTTCCAGGTCGTTATTGGCGGTTTGCAGGGCTTTGTTGACGCGATTGATCACCGTGAAACTGCGCATCAGGTGAATCGCCAGGTACACCAGCAGCAACACCAGCAGCACCGAAAACAACAGCATGTAGAAGTGATAGCGCTGGTCGATCACATCAGTCCGCTGCTGATCGGTGTTGAGCAGGTTGGTAATATCGTCCAGGCGTTCGGCCACGGGAACGTCTTCGATGTTTTCCAGTAACCGATTGACCATCGGCTGCTCACGCAGGATCAGTGAAATGTGATTGCTCAGAATATCGATCGGGCTGTGGAACGGCTCCGGCAGTCGCAGCTTGTTCACCCCCAGTTTGTTCAGCCCGAGCAGGATGTCGGCGGCCTTGTCGTCGGAGGTGACCTGAGCGAACTCCAGGCTGCTGAGCAGCAAGTCATACGTGTCGGTGGCAATGTTATGAAGTTGCAGTTGGTCCTCATCCACCAACCGGGCCAGCTGTTCATGAATGTCGTCCTCGGCGGTGGGCAGGAACGCCAGCGAGTTGCGCAGCACGGCGTTGTGCGACTTGAACTGCTCCACCAAGCGGGTCTTTTCCTGAATGGCGGTCAGGTAGGCATCATGGCTGGCGCGCCAGGTAGGCGATTCGGTGCGGCCGTGGGTCGACTCCATCGTTTCGAACCGCTCCCACAGATTCGTCATCTCGGTCAGCGGTGCGACCAACGGATCGTAGTTGTGACTGATGGCGACCCTGGCCTTGAGGATTTCGGTTTCCCATTGCGCGTTCAGTTGTTTGATCCGGCCGATCAAGTCCCGGGATTCGGCGTAGGTCGTCGTCTGGTTCGAGCTGGATTTGAGGTACAGGAACAGCAGCAGCGAAGCCAGCATCACGGCCACGACGCTGAGCAACGCCAGGTTGCGGCGGTTAGATGTTTTCATAAGGGCTTGCCTCCCCATTCGCCGGTCAGGGTCTTGAGGAATTTAATAATCAGGGTTTTGTCCTCGGCGGAAGGAACACGCCCGAGCTGGAACTTGAACATCACGTCCACCGCGTCTTCGAGAGTCTTGGCCGAGCCGTCGTGAAAGTACGGTGCTGTCACGGCGACGTTGCGCAGGCTCGGGACCTTGAACACGTTGCGGTCCTCTTCGTCTTTGGTGACCAGATAGCGGCCCAGGTCGGCTTCGGTGGGGTTGCCACGTTTCTGGAAGTAATCGCCCATGACCCCGAACTTCTGGTACATGTTGCCGCCGATGTTTACCCCTTGGTGGCAGGCGATGCAGCCGTACTCCTTGAAGCGTTGGTAACCGTACTTTTCGTCTCTGGTGAGAATGTCGGTATCGCCCATCAGGTATTGGTCGAAACGCGAGTTGGCACTGATCAGCGTGCGTTCATAGGTGGCCAGGGCACTCTGCACATTGTTCATGGTCACGCCGTCCGGGTAGGCGTTGGCGAACGAGGCCTGATAAGCCGGATCGGCTGTCAACACCTCCACCACATGCTCCCAGTTACTGCCCATTTCACTGGGGCTCTGCACCACTCCGTGGACTTGTGTTTCCAGGGTGTCGGCGCGGCCGTTCCAGAATTGCCGGAAATTCAGGCTGGAGTTGAACACGCTGGGGGTGTTGATCGTCACTGGAATACCGTTGAACCCGATGGAAAACGCCTTGTTGTCGGCACCGCCGTTTTCCAGTCGATGACAACTGGCGCAGGACAGTGAGTTGTTGACCGACAAGCGTGTCTCGTTGAACAACTGGCGACCGAGTTCGACCCGCAGCGGATTCTGCTGGGGCACCGCCGGCAGCGGTTTGAGCGGTTCATCCAGCGGCGCGGCGCTGGCGCTCAGGCAGAGCCCGAGCAACGGTGCCAATAGCAGACGGTGAAAGGAAGGCGACATCTGATGATTCCTTGGCTTGGAGCCTGCGCATCGCTCACGTGGCTGCGGATTAAGAGAGCTTCACCGACCCCAGATACCGGACGAAGGCGTCCGGCTCCACGGCTTTGCTGAAGTAGAAACCCTGGCCTTCCTCGCATTGATGGGCCTTGAGGAAATCCAGTTGTTCGAGGGTTTCCACCCCTTCGGCAATGATGGTCAGCTTGAGGCTCCGGCCCAGGCTGATGATGGCGCTGACCAGGGCGGCGTCGTTGCTGTCGCGGCTTAAACCGCGAATGAACGACTGGTCGATTTTCAGCACGTCGATGGGAAAACGCCGCAAGTAGCTCAGGCTGGAATAACCGGTGCCGAAGTCATCGATGGCCAGTCGCACGCCCATGACCTTGAGTCGGGTCAGGGCGTTTACCGTGGTTTCGACGTTCTGCATCAGCACGCCTTCGGTGATTTCCAGCTCCAGCAAGGCCGGCTCCAGACCTGTTTGTTTGAGTGTCTGTTCGATGCCGTCGACAAAGTCTCGCTGACGGAAATCGATGGCCGACATGTTCACCGACATACAGATCTTCGGCAGTCCCGCGGCCTGCCAGGCGCAGGCTTGTCGACACGCCTCGGCCAGCACCCATTTACTCAACGGCACGATCAAACCGCTGTCTTCGGCGACACTGATGAAATCCGTGGGATAGACCAGTCCGTGCCCCGGTTTTTGCCAGCGAATCAGCGCCTCGGCTCCGACCACCTGGCCACTGCCCAGGTCCAGTTTTGGCTGGTAATGCAGGACAAATTCGTTGCGTTCCAGCGCCAGGCGAATGCCGCTCTCGATGCTTTGTTGATCCCGGGCGCGCTGGTTCATCTCGTCGATGAAAAAACTGAAATCGTTCGGGCCGCTTTCCTTGACGTTGCGCATCGCGGTTTCGGCTTTCTTGATCAGCGCGATGGCATCGAAGCCATCGTCCGGGTAAATGCTGATGCCCAGGCTGGCGGTCACGCTCAGGTCATGGCCGGCAATGTGCTGGGGCGCGCGGATGGCGTTCAAGAGTTTTTCGGCGATGCCCTTGGTCTGCTGGGGATGGCGGACGTCGGCGAGGATCACCACGAATTCATCGGAGCCGTAGCGGAACACCGAGTCGGACTCGCGCACCGTCGCCACCAGATTGCGGCCGACCTGTTTAAGCATTTCGTCACCGGCCGGATGACCCAGGGCATTGTTGATGCGCTTGAAGCGATCGAGGCCCAGAAACATCACGGCCAGTTGCTTGTCATGACGCCGGGACAGGGCCAGGGACTGGTTCAACCGGTCACCGAGCAACGTGCTGTTGGGCAGCTCGGTCAGTACATCGTACTGCAACAGGTGCGACACCTTGAGCAGTTCGTGGACCCGCGCCTCGATGGTTTGCTCCAGGTTCAGGACCTTCATTGCCGCGTCCTGCGCCATCTGCCATTTCCAGGTCAGGGCACTGGCCATCTGACGGATTTCCAGGCTGTCGAAGGGTTTTTTCAGCACCAGCAACTGGTCGCCGAACTCCAGCCGTTCCGCCATGTCTTCCCAGGTGTAATCGGAATAGGCCGTGCACAACGCGATTTGCAGGTGAGGATCGGCCTTCCACAGTTGTTCGATGGTTTCCAGACCGTCCCAGCCCGGTGGCATGCGCATGTCGGTGAACGCCATGGCATAGGGGTGACCTTCGGCCCGTGCGCGCGTGACCAGTTCGAGGGCTTCCTGGCCCTGATAGGCCGAGTCGAGCTGGAACGTCAGCCGATCAAGCTGCACGGTGCCGAACAGGGCTTCTTCAGCGCCGGCCAGGGTCTGTTCACATTCAATCTCAGGGCCAAGAATCTTGCGAAAATCCTCATGAATCGAGGGTGTGTCGTCGATGATCAGGATGCGCCGGTTGGTCCGCACGAAAGGCGTTTTCATCCTTTGTCCTCCCTGGCGCGTGGCGGGTTGTGCAGGATCGGACCGATGTCGTGATTCGGGGGCACGATGCTGCCGGCCTTCAGCAGCTCGGCGGCCTGCTGGCTGCTGACCGCTTTGCTGAAGAAGTAACCCTGGGCGTTCATCGGAGAACCGGTGGCCATCAGCGAGCTGCGCTGCTCCTGGGTTTCGACGCCCTCGGCAATGATGCCGATCCCGACTTCACGGGCGAAGTTAATGATGGCGCGCAGGGTGTTGGCGCTGGCCGGATCACGGGCGGCGGTGTCGATGAAGGCCTGAGCGAGTTTCAGGTGATTGACCTGGTAGGTCTTGAGGTAGTCGAACGAGGAATACTCGGTGCCGAAGTCGTCGATGGCGATCTTCACCCCCAGCTCACGCAGGCGCGGCAGCACATCGTTGTGGGTCCATTTGGTCTGGGCCAGCGTCGCTTCGGTGACGTCGAAGCGCAGGTCCCAGGGGCAGAGTTCCCAGCGCGCAGTGGTGCGCAGCACGTCATAGATCAGTTCGGGACCACTCTTGAGTTGGGCCAGGGACAGCTTGATCGCAATCACCGGCGGCGCCATGCCTTCGTCGCGCCATTGGCGCATTTGTTGGCAAGCGCGATCCAGCACCCAGTGGCCGAGTGCGACGATGGTGCCGGTTTTTTCCGCGGCAGGCAGGAACGCCGGGGCTTCCAGTAAACCGCGCTCAGGGTGGTTCCAGCTGACTTGAGCTTCCATACCGAGGATTTTGCCGCTGCTCAGGTCCACTTCCGGCCAGTAATGCAGTTCGAGTTCTTGGTGTTCGATGGCCGCTCTCAAGTCGCTGGCGATGGTCATGCGTTCGACCACCTCCTGATTGATCTCCTCGGAATGGAAGTGGTACTGGTTGCGGCCCTGTTCCTTGGAGCGATACAGCGCCATATCGGCCTGGGTCAGCAGACCGTCGGCGCTGGTGCTTTCCGGGGTGCAGCTGCTGATGCCGATGCTCACCGAGACCCGCACATCATTGCCGGCCAGGGAATAGGGCAGTACCAACGTATCGCGGATCTTGGCGGCCAGGGCTGCGGATTGGGTCGGGTCGCTGACGTCCAGCTGCAAGATCGCGAACTCGTCACCGCCGAGGCGGGCGACCACATCGTTTTCGCGCACACAGGCCTTGATCCGGCTGGAAACCTCTTGCAGCAACAGGTCGCCCACCGGATGGCCGAGGGTATCGTTGATGCGTTTGAAGTGATCAAGGTCCAGGTAAAACATGGCGAACGGTGCCGCCCCCCGACGAGCAGCGGCGAATGCCTGGTGCAACCGCTCGATCAGCGTCGCACGGTTGGCGAGCCCGGTCAGCCCGTCGGTGCGGGCCAGCAGGGCGATTTTTTCCTCGGCCAGTTTGCGTTCGGTGATGTCGATGATGATGCCTTCGACTTCCAGCAAACGGCCTTCTTCGTCGCGCACCGGGATGTAGCGGTTTTCGACCCAGCGCCAGGCACCGTTGCCGGTGCGCATCCGAAACTCGATGGACGCGCCCGCCGCATGACGGTCGAGCACCCGGGCCATGGCGGTGTCGACCTTGGTTTGATCATCGGGATGGATCAGTTCCTGGGCCCAGTTGGCCGAGGCCACGAGGTTCGCTGCGATGTGACCGTACTTGGTGATGTTGTGCGAGATGTACATCAGCGGAAACGACGGCTCGCCCTGCAGCCGGTACAGAATGGTCGGGCTGTTCTGCACAATGATGTTGGCATCGGACAGCTCGCGGGTGCGCTCCTCGACCGCTTGTTCCAGCAGCGACATTTTCAGCGCCGCGTCTTCGGTCATTTGCCACTTGGCCGTCAGTGCACTGGCCATCTGGCGGATTTCGATGGCATCGAAGGGTTTTTTCAGAATCAGCAGGCGATCGCCCAGCTCCAGGCGTTCGTCGATGTCTTCCCAGGAATAGTCGGAATAAGCGGTGCAGAGCGCCACTTGCAGCTTGGGATCGACCTGCCACAGCCGTTCGATGGTTTCCAGCCCGTCCCAGCCCGGCGGCATGCGCATGTCGATGAAGGCCATCGCATAGGGCATGTCGTTGGCCAGCGCCGTCTCGACCTTGTCCAGGGCTTCGAGGCCCTGGAACGCCGAGTCGAGCACGAAGCTTTGCAGTGACAGCGCCGCAGGGGTGCCGAACAGGGCATTTTCGGCGCTGATCAGGCTGTCGTCATCGATTGATGGCGGACTGAGGATCTTGGCGAAGTCCGCATGAATCGAGGCGGTGTCGTCGACGATAAGAATTCGCCGGTTGGTCCGTGCCAGCAGCGTATTTATCGACATACGCCAGTACCGGCAGCAGTTTGATGCGGTGTTCTCATAGGGGGCTTCCTTTCCCTGATCACCTGGCCGAACGTACAGATTATGGATCCGAGTCAGCTGAGCATAGTCGGCTGTCCAGCACTTCGCGCAACTCAATGAGCTGAATCATTTCCGATGGCGGGCTGAATATCATCTAGCCTGTAGGTCAGGCTCCGGCAATAGGGGATGTTTGCTTCGGGGCCTGCCACAACGATGTGCCCGTTTTACTTGAGGTGACGCCATGGAAGAGCAACTCCCCACGACTTTGAACGATAAACCCAAGGTGCTGCTGGTCGATGACGAGGAGTCAATTCTCAACAGCCTGCGTCGCCTGTTACGCGGCCAGCCCTACGAGTTGCTGCTGGCCTCCAGCGGTGCTCAGGCGCTGGAGATCATGGAGCAACAGTCCATCGATCTGGTGATGACCGACGCACGCATGCCCAATATGGATGGCGCCACGCTGCTGGCCCGCATCCATCAGCTTTACCCGACGACCACCCGGATTTTGCTCACCGGCTACGCGGACATGCCGACGATCATCAAAGCCATCAATGAAGGGAAGATTCACCGCTACATCAGCAAACCCTGGAATGACGAGGAAATGCTCCTGACCTTGCGCCAGGCCCTGGCTCATCAATATTCCGAGCGCGAACGCCAGCGCCTGGAGCAGTTGACCCGGTTGCAGAACGACCAATTGAAGTCGCTTAACACCACCCTGGAAAAGCACGTCGCCGCCCGCACTTCAGAACTCCAGCAGACCGCCGACATGCTCGACCTGGCCTACGAAGAGCTCAAGCACAGCTATGTCACCGGCACCGAGGTGTTCTCGCTGCTGGCCAACCTGCGCTTGCCCCCGGCTAAACAGACCAACCGCCAGATCATCGAACTGGTGCGGGTCTACTGCAAACTTCACGACCTGGACGAGGGCACCAGTCGCGACCTGACCATGGCCGCGGCGCTCTACAACATCGGCAAGCTGAGCTGGACCGACAGCATGATGACTGCGCCCGCAGACCTGCTGCATCACAGCGATCGGGAGTGCTATCGCGGTTATCCCAAGCAGAGCGAATCGCTATTGATGACGCTCGATCCGATGAAGGACGCCGCCCGTCTGATTCTTCATCATCAGGAGCGCTGGGACGGCAGCGGCTTCCCCGACCGGCTCAAGGGCGAGGCGATTCCGTTCGGTTCACGGCTGCTGAAACTGGCGGTGGATTTCATCGAGTTGCAGCGCGGGCTGATCCTCGAGCGGCAGATGAACAGCGATGAAGCGCTGGTCTACATCCGCAGCTATGCCGGGCGACTCTACGATCCCGAGCTGGTGGAGGATTTCATCCAGGTCTGTGCCGCGTACTTGAGCGACATCTCGCTGGTCGATCCGTCGATCAAGGTGCTGACCACACGGGAAGTGACGGCGGGCATGATCCTGGCGCGCAACCTCAATGCCGACAACGGCATGCTGCTGCTCAATGCCGGCAAGGTGTTGAATGGGCCGCTGGTGGAGAAGTTGATCGCCTTCGAAGCCATGGAAGGCGCGAAATACAGCATTTTCGTGAAGGTGCCGGAAGAAGTTGCGGTTCTTGAGACGAGTTGAGTGTTTCAGGTTCAGCATTGTCCCCTGTGGGAGCGGGCTTGCTCCGGGCGGCGTTCCGACGAAGACGGTTTTATATTCAGCATGGATGTCGACTGACACACCGCTTTCGCGAGCAAGCCCGCTCCCACATCTACGGGGCTCGGCAGATGCTTTTTCGGCGTGACGAGGCGCCGACTCTCATGTGATCCTTGCGCCTTTTTCCAAGGACAATCCTGATCCATGACGCTGTCATCCGCTTCTTCGCCCCGTCTCATTCGCATCGCCGCCGCCCTGTTGATCGGCCCGGACGGTCGCACGCTGTTGGTCCGCAAGCGCGGCACCGAAGCGTTCATGCAGCCGGGGGGCAAGATCGAAGCGCATGAGCAACCGGTCCACGCGCTGGCCCGTGAACTGGAAGAAGAATTGGGCCTGGTCATCGATCCGGCACACGCCACTTATCTCGGGCAATTCTCGGCACCGGCCGCCAATGAACCGGGTTTTACCGTCCAGGCCGAACTCTTTCAGCTGACCATCGATTCAGACGTATTGCCTGCGGCGGAGATCGAAGAGGTGCGCTGGATCGACCCGACCACCGACGGCAATGTCACGCTGGCGCCATTGACACGGGACCTGATCCTGCCGTTTTATCGAACCTCGTTGACCGCGATCGCTTGATCATCTCTGGACAAAAGGACTGCCCATGATCCCGCTTCAAGACTTGCTGATTTTCGCCGCTGCCGCATTGCTGATGGTGCTGACGCCGGGGCCGAACATGATTTACCTGATCTCCCGTTCGATCTGCCAGGGGCGCAAGGCCGGTGTGACTTCGTTGCTCGGTGTGGTCGCGGGTTTTTTTGTGCACCTGTTCGCGGCCGCTGCCGGTTTGACCGCGGTGTTTCTGGCGGTGCCGATGGCCTACGAAGTGCTGAAGTGGGCCGGTGCGCTGTACCTGGTGTGGTTGGCCTGGCAAGCCGTCAAACCGGGAGCGCGTTCACCGTTCGAAGCGCAGCAGTTGCCGCCGGATTCGTCGCGCAAACTGATCACCATGGGTTTTCTCACCAGTGCGCTGAACCCGAAGATCGCCGTGTTTTACTTGTCGGTGTTTCCGCAGTTCATCACGCCTGAGCATGGCTCGGTGTTCACTCAAAGCATCACGCTGGGTCTGACTCAGATCAGCGTCAGTTTCAGCGTCAATCTACTGATCGCGCTGTTCGCCGCGGGCATCGCCTCCTGGTTCGTCAACAACCCGTCCTGGCTGGCGGTGCAGCGCTATTTCATGGGGTTCGTGCTGTCGGCGCTGGCGGTGCGACTGATGCTGGAACAACGACGGATGGCTTGAACATGTGGATTGAACGGCTTGATGCCAGTCATGCTCTGGATTATCGGGCGCTGATGCTCGAAGCCTATGACCTGCATCCCCAGGCGTTTACCTCCAGCGTGCGCGAACGCGCCGTGATGCCGCTGAGTTGGTGGGAATCACGCCTGAGCAGCAAGCTGGACGTGGTGTTCGGCGCGTTCGAAAACGGTGAGTTGGCGGGCATCGTCGGCCTGGCCTTCGAACCCCGGGAAAAGGCCCGGCACAAGGCGTAATGCTGTTCACTTAAGCATTTGAGTCAAAGCCGGGCTTATCCGAAAATCCGATGCCAGACCTCTGGCATCGGATTTTTTATGTCTGTTCAACAGGACCTGCTCGACCTCGGCGACCTTTTCAA
>NZ_FYDJ01000040.1 GCF_900187425.1 Pseudomonas sp. Irchel s3h14 | reverse complement strand
GCGTACAACTTTCGCTCCTCACCACTCAACAGGCCGAGCGTTAGCTCGCCTGCAGCTTTTGATCTTGATGCACCGCCCCATCGAGAGGCCGAGTGGAGGTTCTGCGCAGTGGGCAACCCGGCATGGATGCCGGGTTAGCCGCCCCCGGCCATGGATGGCCGATGGCGGCGGGCCCACGGAGCAGGACCGGAGCGAGGGCATGCCGAGCCTGGGCGAGGCACCGAACGTCAGGGGCAAGAGCCCTTGGTTACTTGGGGCTTTTCCAAGTGACTCGCTGTAAAAGCGAAACCGATAGCCGCCATGACCGCAGAAACGGATATGTACACAATCACAAAAGCGGCCAATCACTGAGCACGCGTTGTCACTTCATGGTCGTGGCGATGATTTCCACCAGATTGAGTTGGGTAAAGGGTTTGGACAGGCGCGGAAGTCTGGTAGCGAAACCTTCCAGGCGCTCGGCGTAACCGGTGGCAAGGATGATCGGCAGGCTCGGTTTCAGTGTCCGGATAGCCTGCGCCAGTTGCGCGCCATTCATCTGTGGCATGGCCATGTCGGTGATGACCAGATCAATCGCCTGTTCGCTGTCGAACATTGCCAGCGCCTGAGCACCGGACACTGCACTGATCACTCGATGCCCCAGGTCCTCGAGCAACAGGCAGGTACTGGTCAATACCAGGCTGTCGTCGTCCACCACCAACACACACAGTCGGGGCACGGGCGGTGCGGCTTGCTCCTCGACAACAGGTTTGGCGACTGAACCAGCAGCGGCGACGGGTATCCAAAGTTCGGCGGTTGTGCCTTTGTCCTTCAGGCTCTTGAGAACGAATCGACCGCCCAATTGCTCGATAAAACCATGAACCATCGACAGCCCCAGGCCAGTACCTTTGCCAACGCCCTTTGTGGTGAAAAAAGGGTCCGTTGCCGATGCCAGCGTCGCGTCATCCATGCCCTCACCGGTGTCGGTGACACTCAGGCAGACATAACGACCGGGCGCCAGGGAAAGCTGCGCCTTGTCCAGAACAGCATCTGTCTGGGCACTGATCACGATTTTTCCGCCATGGGGCATTGCATCTCGAGCGTTGGTCACCAGGTTCAGGACCGCCAGTTCGAGCTGATTGACGTCGGCCTGGACCGGTTCAAGTTCTGGCGAGAAGCGCGTTTCGAGCACCACGGAAGGCCCGAGGGAGCTGCGCAACAGTCCGGTAATCCCTTGCACCAGCTTCGGAATCTCGACAGGTTCGGACTTGAGTTCCTGGCGTCTGGCAAACGCGAGCATGCGCTGAGTCAGGGTTACGCCACGCAAGGCACCCTGGGTGGCGTTGTCCACCAATCGGGTAATTCTCGAATCGTCCCCGACGCGTTTGCGGACGATTTCGAGATTGCCGAGGATGACGGTCAGCAAGTTGTTGAAGTCGTGGGCGATGCCACCACTGAGTTGACCGATGACCTGCATCTTCTGCGCCTGAAACAGCGCTTCGCGGGTTTGCTCAAGGGCTTGCTGGGCTTGTGTGACTTCGGTGACGTCACGGGTGATCTTGGCAAAGCCGAGTAACGTTCCGGTGTCGCCCCAAATCGGGTCGACCACGACATGTGCCAAGAACCGCGTACCGTCCTTGCGCACGCGCCAGCCTTTGTTTTCGAACCGCCCCTCACGGATTGCAATGTCCAGGGTCCGTTGTGGTTCGCCGGCCTCGCGGTCTTCCGGGGTGTAAAACATCGAAAAATGCTGGCCGATGACTTCTTCGGGCAAGTAGCCCTTGATGCGCTGAGCCCCGAGGTTCCAATTGGTCACGCGGCCATCCGGGGTGAGCATGTAGATGGCGTAGTCAGTGACGCTTTGAACCAGCAGGCGGAACTGCTGCTCGCTTTGCTTGAGGACTTCTTCGGCCATTTTGCGGTCGGTCAGGTCGCGGGTAATCTTGGCAAACCCTAGCAACTTACCCGACGGGTCAAGAATCGGATCAATGACGACGTGGCACCAGAAATGCGTGCCGTCCTTGCGAACCCGCCAGCCTTCCCCCTCGAAACGCCCCTCCCTGATCGCCGTGTCCAGCGCTCGCTGGGGCAAACCGGCACGGCGATCCTCTTCGGTATAGAACCGCGAAAAGTGCTGACCGAGAATCTCGGCCTCTTCATACCCCTTGAAACGCCTGGCGCCGGCGTTCCAGCTGGTGATGATGCCTTCGGGATCAATCATGTAGATCGCGTAGTCAATCACAGCATCGATCAACAGGCGAAAACGACTGTCGTCAATGGCGTTGGCTTTGGTCCGATCCTCGCTCATTGATCCCTCGCGTCACTATCGTTTTTCTGGAGTATGCGAC
Organism: Pseudomonas sp. Irchel s3h14; assembly: GCF_900187425.1. GTDB lineage: Bacteria > Pseudomonadota > Gammaproteobacteria > Pseudomonadales > Pseudomonadaceae > Aquipseudomonas. Next base: position 21,655 of record NZ_FYDJ01000040.1, on the reverse strand, counting down.
AAACCGAAAATTTGGAAAGTTCGAAAACAACGCTGGGTGGCGGCTCTGGAGCGTATCCCTCAGATGACCTGGTGGTCATACGTTCGCTGAGTTGCAAAAGAGGCTGGCGCAATCGACCACCAGCGCGGCAGTAACTGCTTGACCTTGCTATCGCCAAACCGGTCATCGATCAACATCACCACCCCTTGATCCTGCTGGGTGCGGATCACCCTCCCCGCCGCCTGCACCACTTTCTGCACACCGGGAAACAGGTAAGTGTAGTCATAACCGGCGCCGAAAATTGCTGCCATGCGCTGTTTCAACTGTTCGTTGACCGGGTTGAGTTGCGCCAGTCCGAGGGTGGCGATAAACGCTCCGATCAGTCGCGCGCCCGGCAAGTCGATGCCTTCGCCAAAAGCCCCGCCCAACACCGCAAACCCGACGCCCTGACTTTCGGCGGTGAACTGATCGAGAAAGTCCTGTCGCTGCCCTTCCCCCATGCCGCGGGACTGCGACCACAGATTGATGTGTGGATGTTTCTCGGCCAGCAACTGCGCCACTTGCTGCAAATAATCAAAACTGCTGAAAAACGCCAGGTAGTTGCCGGGACGTTGGCTGAACTGCCGGGCAATCAGTTCGACGATCGGGGCAAGGGATGACTGGCGATGGACGAACCGCGTAGAGATCTGGCTGACGATGTGCACTTGCAGCTGATCGGCGTGAAATGGCGATTCAACGTCTATCCACACCGTGTTCTCCGGCGTGCCGAGCAGATCGGCATAGTAGTGGCGAGGGCTCAGGGTCGCGGAAAACAGCACGGTGCTGCGTGCAGCCGTCAAGCGCGGGCGGATGAAGCCGGCGGGCACCACGTTGCGCAGGCACAGTTGCGACAGGTTGCGTTGGCGGTCGAGGTCGCGTTTGCTGATGTCGAACAGGAACTGTTCATCAAAGAGCTCAGCCACCCGGCAAAATTGCAGCATGTCGAAATAGAAGTTCTGTAACGCTCCGTCCAGGCCCTGCGGATGATCGTTCAGGTAATCGCCGATGCTCGCGCTGCACGATGACAACGCCTGGAGCAGTTTTTCCGGCACCTTGTCATAGGCCTGATAGGCGCCGAGTTGCAGGTTATGCAGGGCATTCCACTCACGATTGACCCGTTGCAAGGATTTTTTCAACGCCTCGGGCGCGGTTTTTCGTACACCGTTGAGGTTCGATTGGTCGAGGCTGGCGCTGTACATCTGCCGGCCACGCTCCACCAGGTTGTGCGCTTCGTCCACCAGCACCGCGACGTTCCAGTTATTGGCCTGGGCCAACCCGAACAGCAGCGCGCTGAAATCGAAATAGTAGTTGTAATCGGCGACCACCACGTCTGCCCAGCGGGCCATTTCCTGGCTCAGGTAGTAGGGGCAGACGTCGTGTTGCAGGGCGACCTCGCGCAAAGCCTTCTGGTTCAGCAGGGACAACTTGCTGGCCGCCTGGCGAGCGGCGGGCAAGCGATCATAGAAACCCTGGGCCAGCGGGCAGGATTCGCCGTGGCAGGCTTTATCCGGATGTTCGCAGGCCTTGTCCCGGGCGATCATTTCGAGCACCCGCAAGGGTGGCGCGTCGGCGCTGTCGAGGATCACTTGCGCGGCGTCCAGCGCCAGTTTGCGCCCCGGGGTTTTCGCCGTGAGGAAGAACACCTTGTCCAGTTGCTGCGGCGCCAGGGCCTTGAGCATGGGGAACAGCGTGCCGACCGTCTTGCCGATCCCCGTGGGCGCCTGCGCCATCAAGCAACGACCGGTGCTGACGGCCTTGAACACCGATTCCGCCAGATGACGTTGCCCGGGTCGAAAGTCGGCATGGGGAAACGCCAGTTGTTGCGCCGCCCGATTACGTCCTTCGCGATGAGCCATTTCCTGTTCGGCCCAGTGCAGGAACAAGGCGCAATGTGTTTCGAAGAACAGCCGCAGTTGCCCGGCGCTGAACGCTTCGACCAGGCAGGTTTCCTTTTCGCTGACGATGTCGAAATACACCAAGGCCAGATTGATCTGCGCCAGCTCCAGTTTCTGGCACATCAACCAGCCGTAAATCTTCGCCTGCGCCCAGTGCAGCTGACGGTGGTTGGCCGGTTGCTTGCTCAAATCTCCGCGATAGGTTTTGACTTCTTCCAGGCAGTTTTGCGCGGGGTCGTAGCCGTCAGCCCGGCCCTTTACCTTCAACGTTTGATACAGGCCTTCAAGCGCGACTTCACTCTGGTAGCCCTCGCTGCGCCGGGACGCCACCGTACGGTGCCCGACAATCCCTTCCAGCGCCGTTGGCGAAGGCGTAAAACGCAGGTCGAGGTCACCGACCTTGGCGGTGAATTCACACAGCGCCCGCACCGCGATGCTGTAACTCAAGCGCCCTGCTCCGCCCATTGCACGTAACAGACGGCAATCGGCATCTGGTGCTCATGGCAGAATTCGAGCCAGCGCAATTGATTGTCTTGCAGGCGATCACCGGGGCCTTTGACTTCGATCATCCGGTAGGTTTTGTCCTGCGGCCAAAACTGGATCAGGTCCGGCATGCCGGCGCGATTGGCCTTGATGTCCAACAGCAGTCGATTGAACCAGTGCTTGAGGTGTTCGGCCGGCAGGCAATCGAGTGCCTGATCGAGCAATTCTTCGCTCAGCACACCCCAGAACACGAAGGGCGACTGCACGCCCCACTTGCTGGCATAGCGTTCACGAATCGTCTGGCGGTAACGCCCGTCATCGAGTTCAGCCAGGCAACCCTGGAACAACTCCGCACGGCGTTCGTGAAAGTCCTCATTGAGCAGATCCACCGGCCCACGCTGGAACGGGTGGAAAAACGCCCCCGGCAACGGCGCGAAAATCGCCGGCCAGCACAGCAGACCGAACAGCGAGTTGATCAGGCTGTTTTCGACGTAATGCACCGGTGCCGACTCTTCCGCCAAATGCGCCTGAACGTAAGACTCCACCGACAACGCCGGATCGGTTCTGGGCAGTTGCAGGTTCAGGCGCAGCATTTGCCGTGGGGACGAGCGCTTTATCACCGGACCGCCCAACTTGCGCCGCAGCCGGGGCAGCACACGCAGCAACTGTTGCTGTTCGGCGGCACTTTCCGGCGATTGCTCCACCGCGACGGCGAGGTCCATGGCCAGCTGATATTCACCGCAGCGCTCCAATACGCGAATCAACCGCAGGCGCGCGCCGGGATAGGCACACTCGCGGTAGATCGTCAGTGCGGTAGAGAAATCCGCCAGGCGCTCGCAGTGTTGACCGATCTGGAACAACAGTTTTCCGCGACGTCGTTGCAGCCAGGGATTGCTCAGCGTCAGCCCTTTGATCTGCTCGACAATGCCTTCCACGGCTTCGCCGGCCTCGAAATGCAGCTGACACTCATGAAGAAAGAGGCAGGCATCCACGTCGTCGCGGCTGCGCAGGCCTCGGGAATCGGCGCAGAACTCGACCTTTTCATAGGTAAAGATGCCCAGGTCCGCCAGTACGAACTCGGACCAGTCCTGGTAAAGATTACCGAAAAACATCAAGCGCAGCCGGTCGCACAGGCCCATGATGGTCAGGCTGAACAATCGATCATCCAGCGACGGGCACCACTGGCCGAAACTTTGGGCCTGGGGAAACTGTTCGCTCAGTGCGGGCAGCCAATCGGTCTTTTTTCCCTTGGGTTGATCGATGGTGGCGCCAAAACACTGGAGAATTTCTGCCTTGAGCAACACCTCGAACAGCGCTTCGATCGACAGCGGCGATTGCTCATCGATCCAGCCCAGCGCCAGCAGTGGGCCGGCGGCGATGCCGATGTCACCGATCTCGAGGTAATGCAGTTTGCTCGCCCGGAAGTGATTCCCCTTGCGCATCACCATCCTGACCAGCAGCGCCCTGGACTCACGGGGCAACCGCTTGAACTCGCGGATGAAGTGTTGCTCTTCGACACTCAACACATCGGCATAGCGATGCTCAAGCCAATCAAGCACTTGCATGAAGTTGTTCAAGTAGTAGAACGGATCGTCGAGAGGGTTTGCAGTCACAGGAAAAAAGGCCATGGCGAACGAGTACTGGTTATGCGTACAGATACCAGCTACGCCCTGCCCGGGCAAACGGAAAAGGATAAGCGGCGGCGTTAATCGGTAATTTTTCGCGTGTCTCTGAACTTTCTGCCGATCCATCGCACCAACCGCGATAGAGGTACACTGACGATTGATTTCGTTCGTGGCAGTCGCGCTGTTTTTTTTGAAGGATGAGAGGTGGTTATGAATATCAAGACTCTGGGCCTGCCCCTGGCGGTAGCGGCCTTTCTGGCCCTGGCCGGTTGCGCGACGCCAACGGTTGTGACGCTGCAGAACGGCACCCAGTATTTGACCAAGGACATGCCGAAAACCAAGACCAAGGACGGCTTCTTTGAGTTCGAAGATATTTCCGGGGCGAAAGTGAAGGTCAAGGCCGATGAAGTGAGCACGATTCGACAGGAAGACTGAATACCGCGTCAACTTCATCGCGAGCAAGCTCGCTCCCACATTAGACCGAGTTCCAATGTGGGAGCGAGCCTGCTCGCGATGGGGCCCCTACAGGCAGCCCATCACCATCAGGCGATAACAATTCCTGAGCTGGACAAGCTATCCAGCCCAACCCCGACCAACGTCACCGAATCCCCCCCAAATGTCAGCACCGTGTCGTGCCCTACCGCCGTAGCATGCGCCCGATAATCATCGTTCGGCGTCACCCCCTGAACCCCGAGAAACACCAGTTTGTCGCTGGCCTGGTAACCAACCACCCGGTCCTGACCAAACGCGCCGCTAAACAGGAACGTATCGATCCCGCCCCCCGACTCCAACAAGTCATTGCCCGCCCCGCCGACAAACACGTCGTTACCCTGGCCGCCGAGCAAATGATCGTTGCCGTCCAGCCCCAACAACCAATCACCACCGGCGTGAGCCGTGAGCGTATCGGCCCCGGCACCACCCTTCACTGTTGACGCGTACTGAGTCAGGTTGTTACCCGCCTTAAGGCCTTCGGCCGTGACGCTGTGGATCACGTCATCCTTGAACAGCCCCCACAGAAACCCCGGCTCCTTGGTCACAATGCTGCCGATGTCGCGGGTCATGCTGATGCCGCCATTGGCGTCGCGGATGTACAGGTTGCCGGCGCCGTCATTGGCGAAGTCGAAGTTTTTCACCGACTGCTGCACATCCAGCACGTTGTCACCCTTGCCGCCCAACAGGATGTTGTAGCCACCACCGTCGCGGAAGGTGTCGTTGCCATCTCGGCCTTCCAGATAGTCGTTGCCCCGGCCACCCTGGATCAGGTCATTGCCGTCGCTGCCGATGATGAACGTGCTGCCCTTGTGGGTTTCAGCGTTGCGATTCAGATCCTGAACCCAAGTGTTGGCGCGCGCCGGGTCCGACAGGTTGGCAACGATGATCGTCGAGTCTTTGCTGGTGAGGTCGTAGAACTTCGACTCGATCACCCGGTTCATGCCGTCGCCATAGGCGGTAGGCAAGTGCGAGATCCAGGTCGGAATGTTAAGGATGGAAAACGGCAGCACATTCCACGCTGTCGAAGCGTAGTGGTCATTGAAGCTGACGATGTTATCGGTCGCCGAGACCTTGGCGGCATCGTGCACGCCCACCGATGACAGGTTGAACGATGAACCGTCGAGGGCGCGGTACACCGGGTCGTTCTCGTACCCGACGTTCAGCACTTTGTCGGTGCTGCTTTGGGTCGGCGAGGCGTAGGCGATGTAGTTGGAATCCTGATAGAACCCGGCCCACTTGTCGTTACTCAAGTCCGCCAGGCTATTGACCGCCAACCCGCCGAGGCTATGGCCGCTGACCAGCACGTCCTTGCCCGACAGGCCATTGGCCCGGGCAAAAGCCGCCACGTCGCCAAGCAGGTCGCCGAACGCTTCGCCGACGTAGTTCTTCGCGTAATCCTTGGGCCCTAATGCCGCCAGCAGATCATTGATCACATCGCCGATGGAGTCGCTGATCTGGCTTTCTCGTGGGCCGCTGGTGCCGCGAAAGGCGATACCGATTTCGCTGAGATGGCCCTGCGCGTCGTACTTGCCGAGGATTTCCACCTGAGCGCTGGTGTACCCGGTTTTCTCGCCGAAGAACGTTCCCCGTGCATCGACCTTGCCGTCATAGCCCAGTTGCGTGGCGGTGATGGGCGTCCAGCCAGCTTTCTGCACCGCGTCCAGCGCGGCTTTTTCCGAATCGGGGTTCCATGGGATTCCGGGAATGACGCCCTGGGAGTCGGTGCCGCCGATCAGCGCGGTCACCAGTGTCGCCGGCAAGCCAAGGCCGAAGCCGTTGTGCTGATAGCCGGTGGCAAAGCCGTTATCCAGGTTGTGATAGGAATACAGCGTGATCGCCATCGCGTCGGTAAATAACGCTTTGGAATCGGCTGTACCGAAGTTTTTGTAGTCGTACACACCCATTGGTATTGCCTCTCTCTTTGTTGGAATTGTTAGAGATAGCTCACAACCAGGACGCCCGATCACGAGGCGCCCCGGAGCATTTAGTGCATGCAGCCTCAGGCAAACGTAATGCCTGAAGCCGACAGGTTATCCAGTCCCACCCCCACCAGGGTCACGGCAAAGTCGCCAATCTTCAGCACCGTGTCATGGCCCGACTGCGAAGCGTGTTGCGTGTAGTCATAGCCCTGCCCCGCGCCCTGAACGCCCATGAACAGCAGTTTGTCGTTGCTCTGGTAGCCATTGACCACGTCGAAACCGAAGGCGCCGCTGAACAGGAACGTGTTGTTGCCACCCGAGGCCTGCATTACGTCATTGCCCGCGCCACCGACGAAGGTCACGTGGCTTTTGTCGCTGCGCAGCAGGTCATCGCCGGCATTGCCGAACAACCAGTCGCCGTCGACAGTGGCCACCAGTGTGTTGCCGTAGGCATCACCGTTAAGCGAGTGGTTGTAGTGGGTCAGTTCGCTGCCATTGAGCAAACCGTTGGCGGTCACGCTGTAAGCCACCTCCTTGCTCCCCCACCATGAGCCCGACTCCTGACTGACCAGCGCGCCGATGTCGCGGGTCATGCTGATGCCGCCATAGGCATCACGCACGTACAGCGTGCCGTCGTCATCGTTGGCAAAGCTGAAGTTCTGCAACGGTTTCTGCAATTCGAAGGTGTTGCTGCCCTTGCCACCCAGCAGGATGTTGTAGCCACCGTCATCGCGGAACCGGTCATTGCCATCACGGCCTTCGATGAAGTCATTGCCGGCACCGCCCTTGAGCAGGTCGTTGCTGTCGGTGCCGATGATGAATGTGCTGCCGGTGTGAGGTTCGCCACTGCGGCCAAGGTCCTCGACCCAGGTCTTGCCCCGGGACGCTTCCGCCAGGTTGGACACGATCAGCGTCGAGTCCTTGTCGGTGAGGTCGTAGAAACGCGAGTCGATCACCCGGTTCAACCCGTCGGCATACCCCAGCGAGCCATGGGCCGACCAGTTCAGCGGGTTGAGGATGCTGAACGGCACCAGGTTCTGCGCGGTGGACGCGTACTGGTCATTGAAGTTGACGATGTTGTTGGTCGCCGAGTCCTGATGTCCGTCGTGTTTGCCCAGGGAGCCGCTGCTGAACGTGGTGCCGTCAAGTACCCGAAACACCGGATCGTTCTCGTAACCGATGTTCAGCACGTTGTTGCCGGTAGCGCTCTGGGTCGGCGAGGCGAAGGCAACGTAGTTGGCCTCCTTGAAGAAACCGCCCCAGTTGTCGCCGCTCAGTTCGGCGAGGCTGTTGACGCCCAGCCCGCCGAGACTATGACCGCTGACCAGAACATCCCTGGCGCTCAGGCCATGACCGATCGCAAACGCGGCGACGTCCTTGAGCAAACTGTCGAAGGCGTTTTTCGCGTAGTTCGTCGCGTAATCCACCGGGCCGATGGCAGCCAGCAGGTTGTTTTTCATGTCGCCAAAGGTGTCGCTGTAACCCAAGCCGCCGGTGCCTCGGAAGGCAATGCCGATACCGATCAGCTTGCCCGCCGCGTCGTATTTGCCGAGTACTTCGGCTTCGGCGCTGGTGAAGCCGTCCTTTTCGCCATAGAAGGTGCCTTGTGCGCCGACTTTGCCCTGATAACCCAGCTGCGTAGCGCCAATCGGCGCCCAACCGGTCGCCGGCAGCGGTTGACCGGTTGGCGTGTACGCATACAGCGTCAGCGCGATGGCGTCGCTGTACAACGCCTTGCCGTCAGCATTTTTGTAATCAAACAGTCCCATAGGTTTGCTTCCTTTGCGTCAAATCAGAACTGCCAGTCGAGCGTCAGACCCACACCGTGGTCTTTCTCGCGGGAGCCGAGCAGCCCGTTGTAATCCAGGCTCAAACGAACGTCCTGCGCCACCGCCAAACCGGCTCGCGCACCGATGACGGCAGCGTTACGGTCCAGGGAAACGCTCTGCACGCTGAACGCGGTGTTGCCGTTGGCGAAGGCCAGATGATCTTCGGAACGGGTGTTGCTCAGGTTGTGCTGCCAGCCCAGCGTGCCGGACAGTTCCAGGTGTTGTTGGTCCGACAGGGCAATCGCTTTGCTCGCCCGCAGGCCGAGGGTCGAGAGCACGGCGTCGCGATTGTCTTCGCCGCCCTTGAGCGCTGCGGCATCACCTTTCTCGGTGAAGCTGTCGCTGTTCAGGTGCACGTAAGCCAGGTTGGCGAACGGTTCCAGTGCCAGCGGTTGCAGGTCCAGGCGATACGCCGCTTCGGTAAACAGTTGTGCGGTTGTCGCATCGCGTTTGGATTTCTGTTTGCCGCTGACGTCGCCGAATTGCAGATCACGCTTCACGTCGATGCGGTGCCAGCTGTATGCGCCGCCGACGCTCAGACGCAGCGCATCGATTTCATGGCCCAGATAGGCGCCCAAGTGGTAGCTGTCGACGGAGGCAGACGAATGCGTGCCATCGCCCATGCTCAACGAACTGTCGCTGTAACCGGTTACGAAACCCAACCGCGTATCTTCAGTGATCAGACCGTCGACACCGGCCAGCAAGCCGCCGATGGAGCTGTTGGAACTGGCGTTGTCATGCCCGCCATCGCTCTTGCCCCAGGCACCGAGGACTTTGACCCAGGCGTTACTGCGGTCATCGGTCGGTGCGGCGGCATTGAACAGATCACGTTCACGCAGGCGTTCGCCGACGGCATCGCGCAAGTAACGGCTGTCGTTGATCAGCAGCGTGCCGATCGCCGGGTGAATTTCACCGGACAGTTGCTGGAAGGCTTGCTGAGCGACAGCCGCAGTCGGCGACAACAGCAAGGTTTCATAGAGCGGATTGCCGGCGCCCAGTTGCTCGGCGGCCGCGGCGACGGCGCGTTGGTTCGGGGTTTGGCCGACGCTGGCGAAAGACGCTGCGTTGCGCTCTACCGCCAGTTGGATGCCATTGGCCGAGTAGCCGAGTGTGCCTCCGATGAACAGATAATCCGGTAGCACCGCACCGAAACGCCCTTCGATCCCGCCGGCCGCTTGGAGAATGTTGTATTGGTTGCCGAGCAAGGATTTCACTTCGCTGGTGGTCAGCAAGGTCGGACTATTTTCCAGGGACAGGCTGACGGTAGCGCCGTCGATCACGGCTTTGCCGCCCGCCACGATCTGGTCGCTGCTGGTCGGCGACAACTCCACGGCGTAGGTCGAGCCAGGTTCGAAGGTCACGTCGCCCGCCACTTGCAAGGTGCCGATGGAATTGCCTGGCGCCACAGTGCCGCCGCTTTTCGCGGTCAATGCGCCGATGCGGCCATTACCGCCGAGGATCCCGCTGTCGTTGACGGTGACCGCCGAGAGCAGCGAGCCGTTGATGGCCAAGCGGCCCTGATTGACCAGGGTCGGGCCGGCGTAGGTGTTGGCGCCAGTCATGACCAGCGTGCCGATGCCCTGCTTGGTCAGGCCACCATGGCCGGAAATGTCGTTGCGCCATGTGTCGAGGCCGCAGTGCACGTCATTGCACACGCGCTCGGTCGGTTTGCCCGCGTCGATAATCGCGCCGATCCCTGGCAAGTCCGCCACAAACTGGCTGGAACCATAAGCCCCCTGGATACGGAACTCCTCGGGAATGTCTTGCTCGGTGACCAACATCGCCGGGCCATCGATGCCTTTGCGCAGGTTGATCATCCCCCAGCCATACAGCGAATCGACACCTGGCGCACCGAGGTCGGTAGCCGTAGTGCGCAATACGCTGGCGACCTGGGCGCCGGTCATGTACGGGAAGCGCTCCATCAGCACGGCCATGGAACCGGCGACATGCGGCGCCGCCATCGACGTGCCGTTGTAGTTTTTGTAGCCGGTGGTCAGGTTGTCGGCGTTGGTACCGCTGATGATCGAGCTGTAGATCTTGCTGCCCGGTGCGGACACGCAAAAGCTGGCGGTGTAGCCGCAGCGCGATGAGAAAGTGCTGATGTTGTAGAGGTCCGGGCTGTTGAGGTCCGGGTTTTTCTGCAACGCCGCCACGGTGACCCAGTTCGGCGCGATGTCCGGGACGAAATAGCCCAGGCCCGCGATGGCGTCCGGGTTGTTGAGGTTGTAGTCGTTGCCGGCCGCGAAGATCGTCACGATACCGCTTCGAGCAGCCGCGATGGCGCCATCGTAGGCTCCGCCCGGTTTGGTCCCGAGCAACGGACGGATCTCGTTGAACTGCAATTGCGCGTCCTGCACGGTGAAATGCGGGTAGGCGGGGTTGCGTCCGCCGAGGTCGAAGCGATCGGTGATGCCGATGCCCCAACTGTTGTTGATGATCCGCGCGCCGCTGGCGATCAAGGCATCCCAACCGGCCTTGTAGACCGCGCCGTCATTGCCGCGAATGATGCCGTCCTCCGGGCCCGGATCACCGTTGTCCGCACTGATGATCTGCGCGCCGAACGCCACGCCATGCATCGGGCCGCCATCGCGACTGCCGGCAGCGATCCCGCCAACGTGGGTGCCGTGGGCGCCCAGCTCGCCGTCGGAACCGATCGAGGGCGAACCGTCGTAGCGAAAGGCATCGCCGGCTTTGACCGGGATGTACGGGTCGGTGTATTCGCGGATGCCGCTGGTGACCAGAGTGATTACTTTGTTGGGGCCGGAAAACTCCGGATGCGCGGCGTAGACCGGTTGGTCGAAGATCCCCAGCTTCACGCCTTTGCCGGTGTAACCGGCGGCGTAGGCCTCTTGTGCGTTGACCGCTCCCAGCCCCCAATCGGCATTGAATTCAGCGCTGCGCCAACTGTTGGGATCGCCCGCTCTACCGTTTTCCACGTAAGGCGCCGCTTGCGCGGTACCGAGGGTGGCCAATGCGCAGAGCATGGCAAGTTTGTTGTACTTGTTATTCATCCAGCTACCGTCCTTAGTTGTGTTGCCAAAATCCCTGTGCCTTCAAAAGCACCCATTTTTTTATTTGTGAAACACGCCCCCTGCGTTAAAACTGCCAATTGAGGCTGAGCCCTACGCCATGGCTTTTTTCGCGACTGGCCAGTTGGCCGGTGTAATCGAGGTTCAAGCGGATGTCCCGACTCAGGGCCAGGCTGGCATGGGCCCCCACCAGCGCTGCATCGCGCACCATTGGCGAGCTTTCCACCGAGAACGGCGTGCTGCCGCTGGCGAACGCCAGGTGCTCTTCAGAATCGGTATGGCTCAGGTTGTGCTGCCAGCCGAGGCTGCCGCTCAGGTCCAGTTTCTGCTGGCCGGACAGGTTCACGGTTTTCAATGCGCGCACGCCCAATGTGCTGAGCACCGCGTCACGCGTGTCGCCACTGCTTTTCAGTGCGGCGCCATCACCTTTCTCGGTGAAACCTTCGGTGTCGAGGTGCACGTAAGCCAGGTTCGCGAAGGGTTCAAGCGCCAGCGGTTGCAGGTTCAGGCGATACGCCGCTTCACCGAACACTTGGGTGGTTCCGGCATCGACCTTGGCTTTCTGTTTGGCGCTGACGTCGCCGTATTGCAGGTCACGTTTGACGTCGGCCCGATGCCAGCTGTAGGCACCGCCGGCACTCAGGCGCCAGGCACGCAACTCGCGGCCGGCATAAGCACCCAGGTGATAGCTGTCGACCTTGGCCGATGAGTGAGTGCCGGAGCCCATGCTCACCGAGCTGTCGCTATAGCCGGTGACCAGACCGATCCGGGTTTGCTCATCGAGCGCCCCATCGACACCGGCGAGCAAGCCGCCAATCGAAGTGGTGTAATCGGCAGTGTCATGGCGCTCATCGGTCTTGCCCCAGGCGCCCAGCGCCTTGATCCAGCCATTGCTTTGAGTGCCTTTGGCGTTAACCAGTCGCTCACCGACAGCATCACGCAGGTAGCGGCTGTCGTTGATCAGTACCGAGCCCAGCGCCGGATAGATTTCCCCCGACAACTGCTGAAACGCCTGTTGGGCGGACGTCGCGGTGGGCGACAGCAGCAGGCTTTCGTAAACCGGATTGCCCGCCCCAAGGCCTTCAACGGCGGAGGCTACGGCGCGCTGATTCGGCGTTTGGCCGACGCTGGCGAAGGTCGTGTCGTTGCGCTCGACACTCAGTTGAATGCCGGTGGCGGCGTAATCGAGGCTGCCACCGATGAACAGGTAGTTGGGCAGCACCGCGCCGAACTGACCTTGAATACCACCGGCCGCTTGCAGGATGTTGTACTGATGACCGAGCAGGCTTTTCACTTGTCGAGTGCTGAGCAAGGTCGGGCTGTTTTCCAGGGAAAGGCTGACGGTGGCGCCGCTGACCGTGGCTGTGCCACCCGCGACGATCCGGTCGCTATCGGTCGGCGATAGCTCCACCGCGTAAGTCGAACCCGGCGCAAACGTGACATCGCCGCTGACCTGCAAGGTGCCAATCGAATTGCCGGGCGCAACCGTGCCGCCGCGGTTGGCGGTCAGCGCGCCGACGCGTCCCGATCCGCCCAGCGTGCCGCTGTCATTGACGGTCACATTTGATGCCAGCGAACCGTTGACCGACAGCAGACCGCCATTCACCGAAGTCGGCCCGCGATAAGTGCTGTTGCCGGTCAGCATCAGGCGTCCGGCACCGGACTTGATCAGGCTGCCTTCGTAGACCCGAGTGGAGGCTGCGAGATCCCGGGCCGTGCCCACCGCATAGTCGGTCTGATCCTGCTGGCTGGCACCGACCGGTACACCGTTCTCCCAACCTTTGGTCTTCAGTGTCTGTTGCCAGGCACTGTGTTCCGCCGCGTCTTCGCTCTGACGCTGAATCAGCGCCTTGTCGGTGATGTTGTTGCTCCAGACATCGCTCTGCCCTGCCCCCAGATTGGCGTCGAAACGTCCGAGTAATTGCCCCGGCCCGTGCATCGCCCGTTCGAGGTTGGCGACGCCCCAGCCGACGCGGGTATTCGGTGCTTCGGTGATCGAACCGTCGAGTTGGGTGGCGGTGGTCAGCAGAGTTTCCAGCGCCTGCTGGTTGTTCATGTACGGATAGCGTTCCATCACCAGTGCCAAGGCACCGGTGGCATGCGGCGCGGACATGGAGGTGCCTGACTTGATCGCATAGCCTGCACCTGGAATGGTGCTGTCGATCTTCGCGCCGGGGGTGGTGATGCACCAATACTTGGCGATCCCGCACTGGTTGTATTTCTGTTGGTTGCCTTGATCCAGCCCCGACACCGCCAGCCAGTGGCCTTCCAGGTCCGGCTCAAAGTACGGCAAGGCAGAACGCACGCTGGCGTTTGGGTAACCGCTGTTACCGGCGCTGAACACGTTGATCACGCCGCGCCTGGAAACGTCCGCCGCCTCATCGAGCCAGGTGCCTTTGTTCCAGTGCTGGGCGTAGGCGGCATGCAGATCGTCGAGGGTCCGATAGCTGACATCCGGTGGCTGGCTGCCCCAGCTGTTGTTGATCGCTCGCACACCGGCATCCGCCAACGCGTTATAGACCGCTTTGAAGTAGCGTGGATCAGGATTGGGCCCGAACAGGAAGCTGTCGTTCTTGTTGGTGTTGCCGACGTAGACCTGCGCGTTGTAGGCCACGCCGTGCATGCCGGTGCCATCGCGGGAAGCACCGATGGTGCCAGCGACGTGCGTGCCGTGGGAGTCGTTGTTGGCGTTGAGAGTGCCGTCGACATTGAACTGGGAGCCGTCAACGTAACGGCCGCTGGCGGTCACCGCGTGGTAACGGTCGGTGGCGAATTCGGGATGGGCAGCATCGAAGCCTGAATCGAGCTCGCCGATTTTCACGCCTTTGCCAGTGATGCCGGCGGCATAGGCTTGATCGGCTTGCATACGGGCGAGTCCCCAGTCGCGCTTGAACTCCGCCGAGCGCCAACTGGCGGCATCGCCGGGTGTGCCGGTTTCCAGATAAGCGGCTTGCACCGAGCCGGGCATTGCTGACACCAGGAGTAATAGCGTGCCGACCGACATCGGCTTGATCTGTACGTCCGTGTTCATGACTTCTCGCTTTTTTGGCGTTTTTAGAATTCTGGTCGCCCATAACGGGCAGCAACGCATCTCCCTGTAGCAGCTGGCGAAGCCTGCGTTCGGCTGCGTAGCAGTCGTAAAACCTGACAACACGGTTTGTCAGATAGACCGAATGGCGACTGCTTCGCAGCCGAACGCAGGCTTCGCCAGCTGCTACAGGTCAAATCAGGTCAAATCATTGCGTTCTTGGGCCTTGGCCGAACGCCTCGTCAACCTTGGCCAAATCCTGCTCATTCAACGTCCCGGCGTAGTAATGCAACTTGGTCCAGGCCATCAAGTAGTCGTAGCGTGCCTGTGCCAGATCGCGGCGGGTGGTAAATAGTTGTTGTTCGGCGTTCAGCGCATCGAGGTTGACCCGCTCACCGCCCAAAATGCTTTGCTTGGTCGAAACCACCAGCGCTTCGGCAGACGTCAGGGCCTTCTGATAAGCCCGCAACTTGTTCACACCCGACAGACAGGCGCTGAACTGCCGACGCAGCTGGATCAGGGTTTCCCGGGTCTTGCCGTCCAGTTCGTACTCGGCCTGCTCCATGGTGCGGCTGGCCTGACGGGTCGATGCGGATACCCCGCCGCCGGCGTACAGCGGCACGCTGACTTCAATCCCGATGGTGTTGGTGTCGTAGCGCTGGTTGTAGGTGTTGCCGCTTTCCGACTCGTTCTGGCGCACCGAGGCGTAGGCACTGACTTTGGGCAGGTGTCCAGCGCGGTTGCGTTCGACTTCATAACGCGCGACTTCCACGGCATGGCGCTGCGAAGCCAGGTTCGGGTTGTTGGCCACGGCCATCTCGTGCCAGGTGTCGTAATTGGCCGGCTGCAAGGTGAACGTCTGGAAACTCTGATCCAGTGGCGCCAAATCCCCGATGTTGATCGCCGGCACGCCAATCAGCGCTCCCAGCTCTCGTAACGACGCGTCCTGCTCATCACGGGCTTCGATTTCCTCGGCCGTGGCCAGTTCATAGCGGGACTCGGCCTCAAGGATGTCGGTACGTGTGCCCTCGCCCTGACGGAACATGTGTTCGTTCTGCTGGAACTGTTGCTCGAAAGCCTTTTTCTTGGCTTGCGCGATGTCGATCTGATCCTGAGCGAACAGCGCCTGGGTGTAATTCTCCAGCACCCGAACCAGTAATTCCTGGCTTTTGCCGCGAAAGGCTTCGTCGGCAAACAGCGATTGCGCCACGCCTTTTCGGTACGACGCGTAAGCCTCGTAGTCGAGCAACGGTTGTTGCAGGGTCAGGCTCGAGCCGTAACTGCTGTAGTTGCGATCATCGGTGCGGTTCTGCCCGCGTTCATTGAGGGAGGTGGCCTTGGAGGAGTTGCGCCCCTTGTTGTAGTTGTAACCGATCCTGGGCAACAGCCCGGCGCGGCCAATGGCGCGGTTTTCAAGTCCGGCATCGCGTTCCTTGATGGCACCGAGAAACACCGGATCATTGCGCAATGCTTGTTCGTAGACCTCGAACGGCCCCATGGCCAACACACTGTTGCAGGTCAGCAACGCCAGGGTCGCTGCGAGCATGGAAAGCTTATTCATACAGCGGAACATCCTTATTCCTCAGTCAACGCGGAACCTGCCCGGTCGAGCAGCGGCTTGAACAAATAGTTGAGGAGTGAACGTTCACCGGTGCGCACGAACATTTCCGCCGGCATGCCAGGCTTGATCACCAGACCGTTGAGTTTTTCCATGGCCTGATCGCTGACGCTGCTGCGCAGCACGTAATACGGCGCACCGGTTTTCTCGTCGATCATCTGGTCGGCGGAGATCAGGCTGACTTCGCCGGGCACCCGCGGCGTGCGGCTCTGGTTGAACGCCGTGAACAAGATGTCTACCGGCAAGTGCGTGCCAACCTTATCGACCAGGTTGACCGGCAGGTGCCCTTCCACCTCCAGACTCGTCCCCTGAGGCACGATCTCCAGCAGGGTTTCGCCCTGACGCACCACCGCGCCCACGGTATGAACCCCGAGATTGACCGCAATGCCATCGGCGGTGGCGATAATCTCGCTGTGTTGCAGATCGAACCCGGCGGAAGTCAGTTGCTCTTCCAGCGTCACGCTTTTCAATTGCGCGTCGGCCAACTGGGTACGGACTTCTTTCTGGTATTCCTCGATGTGCTGTTGCAGTTTCAGTCGCGATTCGAGGATGCCCTGCTCCACACGGCCGCTGTCGCCGGTGTTTTCTGCCAATTGTTGCTGAACCTGCGACAGCTGACGCTGGTACTCCATCAACCGATTGCGCGGGATGTAGCCGTTATCCGCCAGGGGCTGAAGGTTGCTCAGCTGTTGTTGCAGAGAGCTGGCCTGGGCAGTCAAGTCCGTGCGGGCGCGGCGCATGCCCGCCAGTTGCGCGCTGGCGCCTTCGATGCTGGCGCGCAAGGCAGCCTGCTCGCGGGAAAACGCCTCACGGCGGCTGCTGAACAACTGCCGTTGACCTTCCAGCACCAAGGCCAGACGCGGGTCAGGATTGTTGCTCAGTTCAGCGGGGAAACTCACCTGTTTGAAGTTGTCCCGTTCACTCTGCCACCGCGCCAGACTGGCCCAGGCCATGCGGTATTGCGCTTGCAGCGATTGCACATCTGCGGCGACTTGCGTTTGGTCGAGCTGGAACAATGGCTGGCCCTGCTTCACCACTTGGCCCTCGCGCACCAGAATCTGGCTGACCACCCCACTGCTCATTGATTGCACGGCTTTGCGCTTGCCCGACACCACGACCGTGCCTTGCACGGGAATGCCTTGGTCAAGGGGTGCCAGACTGGCCCAGGTGAAGAAACTGCCGGCGCCGACGATCGCCAGAATCCAGCCCATGCGGACGAAGAAACGCGCGTCGCGCTCAGGGCGTTCTGCGATGTAGTCATGTTCCATGGTGGCTTCGCTGATGTTGCTCATACACCCGAATTCCTTGTCGAGGGCTGATACTGACGGCTCATGCTGAGTCCACCCGGTGCTTGCACGGTTTTCTCCCGCTGCTGTTCCTGATTGGCTGCGAGTGCCTTAAGCACGTCCTGGCTTGCACCGAAGGCTTGCAAGCGCCCTTCGTTGAGCACCAGCAGCTTGTCGGCCTGGGCCAGTGCCGAGGAGCGATGGGTCACTAGAATCACACTGGTGCCTTGGGCTTTCATTTGCGCAATGGCGCTGGCCAATGCCGCTTCGCCCACGGTGTCGAGGTTGGAATTGGGTTCATCCAGCACCACCAGGCGCGGGTTGCCATACACCGCGCGAGCCAGGGCCACGCGCTGCTTCTGGCCCCCGGACAAGCCGCTGCCGTCCTCACCGAGCACGGTGTCGTAGCCTTGCGGCATGCGCAGAATTAGTTCATGAACACCGGCCTGTTGCGCGGCTTCAACGACTTTTTGCGGGTCCGCCTCGCTGAACCGGGCGATGTTTTCGGCGATGCTGCCGCTGAACAATTCGATGTCCTGAGGCAGGTAACCGATGTAGGGACCGAGATCGTCGCGGTTCCAGCGATGAATGTCCGCGCCGTCGAGTCGCACCGTACCGCCCAGCGTCGGCCAGACGCCAACGAGCACCCGGGCCAATGTCGATTTGCCGGAACCGGATGCCCCGAGCACGCCCAGCACTTCCCCGGCACCGAGGCTGAAATTGACCAGGTGCAACGTGGCGGCCCGTTGCCCCGGCGGCGCGGCGCTGACCTGCTCGAACGCGATCTGGCCTTTCGGTGCCGGCAGCGCCATGGCCTCGTCACTCGGTGGAAAGGCTTGCAGCAACGAATCAAGACGACGGTAAGCGAGCTTGGCGCCGCTCCACTGCTTCCACACGGCGATCAACTGATCGATGGGGCTCAGGACGCGGCCCATCAGAATGGACCCGGCGATCATCATCCCGGCCGTCATATCGCCCTTGATCACCAGCAAGGCGCCAAGGCCCAGCACCAGCGATTGCAGGCACAGGCGCAGGGTTTTACTCAGGGAGCTGATGACGGCACCGGTGTCGCTAGCCTGGTTCTGCAAGCCGAGGAAGCGTGAATGGACCTGGAACCAGCGCTTACGCAATGCCCCGAGCATGCCCATGGCCTGAATGGTTTCGGCGTTGTGCAGGTGACTGGTGGCCAGTTGGCTGGATTTCTGGGAAAACCCTGCGGCTTCGCCCAAGGGCTTTTTGGTCATTGCCTCGTTGAGGCAAGCAAGGCCGATCAACAGCACCGTGCCCACCGTCGCAAACACGCCGAGCCAGACATTGAACAGGTAGATCACAAACAGATAAACCGGAAACCACGGCGCATCGAAGAAGGCAAACAGCGCAGGACCGGTGACGAATTGGCGAATTTGCGTCAGGTCCCCCAAGGCTTGCCCGGCGTTGCCCTCGCCCTTGAACAGGTTGCGCTCGAATGCGGCCTGATAGACCCGAAGGTTGAAGCGGCGCTCCAGTTGGCTGCCGATGCGGATGACAATGAAGCTGCGCACGATCTCAAGCAGACCGATGAAGGCAAAGAACCCGACCACCATCAACGACAGCATCGCCAGGGTGGTTTCATTTTGCGAAGACAACACGCGGTCGTAGACCTGGAGCATGTAAATCGACGGGACCAGCATCAGCACGTTAATTAACGCGGTAAAACAACCGACGCTGATCAGGATGCTCTTGTAGTCGCCCAGCGCTTTGAATAATGGTGCGGTGGCCGGGCTATTTGCCATCTTCATGGGTTATTCCTGAGGTGTTATTCCTCGCCCTGTCTGGCGAAGTTTCCATTAACTGTCCGCGCAGGGGCGGATATAGACTCTGCAGTCGCGCTTACAAACTAATAACAACTTTTCGTGGGCGGCAGAGCGCCTCGACTAGTTGTGTTGTGCTTATGTCGGCAATGACGAGCGTTATAGTCGAATCGTGTTATTGCACCTGGCGCACAAGTGTTATGACCAGATCGGATTTCAATGTGGCTTTATACGATCCGTCGCGTTGGCGGCTGAGAAATAGAACCTTCGAACCTTCTTTGCCAGTGATCGCCAGCCCATCCGGCTCAGGGAACCAGCCAATCGCAGATTCGCCGCCCAGCCAGGCGCTTAGACAATCGGCGCCCTCACCCAGCGTCTGTTTCGGTTGAAAGTCGATGACGCAGACGTTGGACGGTTTGTCCTGCAACGCCTGGGACTCTGGCGAGTCATCTTTGGCGATCAGGGTCGCCTGCCATTTGCCGGCCAGTTCCGAGGGGTCTGCTAATTTCAGGCTGCTGGCCATGGCCAAATCTCCAAAAAACATCATGAACGTCGCCAATAGCCACGCGGTTGTTCTGTCGGTGAAGCCGTTATGGATCATAAGGCGCTTTACTCCGATCAAGGTGCAGAGAGCGGAGCGTCTGCGCCGCCCTCCTTTTCACCTCACATTACGCAGCGATGTCGGAGTAAGCCGCCTGGCCCACGGTGCTGACCAGGAAATCAGCCACGCCGTGCCCGGAGAAGTCCACCGACAACAGGCTGTTGCCACCCGAAGAGGTCAACACCGCCTCGCCTGCCGCACCGGTGAACGAGTTCACGAAATGCAGGCCTGCGCCGTTGGTGATGCCGGTCAGGTCGATCTTGTCCAGACCACTGACAAAATCGAGGATCTGATCGACAGCACCGGGTTTGGAATCGCTGCTGGCCGCGAACACGAAAGTGTCCGAACCGGTGCCACCCCACAGTTTGTCCGCGCCGCCCGCGCCGAAGAGGATGTCGTTGCCGGCACCGCCCTTCAGTTCGTTGGACACGCTGTTGCCGATCAGCAGGTCGCTGCCCGAACCGCCGATAGCGTTCTCGACGGTGACGCCCTTGGCGATGGATACGTTACCCACCATGCCACCAACGTCGGAGAACGAGGCCTCATTGAGGTTGATCTTCTGGTTTTGGGTAAAACCGGAGAAGTCCAAGGTGTCCTTGCCGCCCGCATCCCATACCGAAAACACAACCTTGTCCGACGACGAAGTCGCACTCAGGAAGTCGCGCCCGGCGTTGGAGTTGAAGCCATAAGTGGTGTCACCGGTACGGGTGGTGGTGTTGGCACCGTAGAGCTTTTGGATGGCCGCGATATCGTCCATCAGCGGACCGGACGAATAGGCTTCGACGCCGCCCTTGCTGAAGTCCTGGCTGGTATTGCTTTCACTCCAGTAGCTCATGACGCTGTAACCGCGGGTGTCTTGCCCGTAGGACGCGTCGTTGTAGGTCGGAGCGCCCTCGCCGGCGTTGTAGTCGCCAGGGTGGGCCAGGCCCAGGGAGTGACCGATTTCGTGGGTCAGGGTCTGACGGCCGTAGTTGTTCAGGTCCGGTGTCTTGTTTACGTTATAGCCACTGCCCGTCAGATACCACGAAGTACCGTCATAACCAGCGCCGGTGCCCGGCAGATAAGCGAATGCCGCTGCGCCATCCTGGCCACCGCTGTAGTTGCCGAAGGTCATATGAGCGTCGCCGCCCGTGGCCTTGTCGGTGAACGTGATTTTGGCCACATCGGCCCAGGATTGCATGGCCAGCACGGCCTGGGCTTTCTGCTGAGCGCTGAACTGGCTGAACCCGGTGATCCCGTGCTTGTTCATGGTGCTCGACGACGCCGAGGTCAGGAACGTGTAGGTGAGTTCGATTTTGCCGCTGCCGTCCTTGTCCTGGTAGGCAGCGCCATCGCGCAGCAACTGGGTAGCTGCCTGGTCGACGGAGAAGGAGGGTTTGCCATTCACCGTGAGGTTACCGCCCCGATCATACTGATGGCTGAAGCTATTGATCTGGTTGAACGCAGAACTGGATGCAGCCAATGCTTGCAGTGGCTGGAACGCCTGTTCGGCGGTATCAATAGCGTTGTCTTTTACTTTCGACATAAACACACTTCCTTGTTTAGCTATGGAACAGTTTTTTGTCAGACAGCGACAATCTCTGGCGAGATCGTCCTATCACTCGCCCAATGAAGGCGAAAGAAAACTGACACAATTTGAAATCAACCGTCTACATTTTTTTTGACGTCAAATTGAGTTGTTCCTGCAAGTACCCGGAAACAATGCCTGCGCTGTCGAAATATTGTTTGTTAGATGGTGGTTTGCGCAAATTGTCTGACGATTTGTTATTTAATTATTAAATAGAGGTAAGTTTCTTTTTGTCGATGGGGTCTCACTTTGCGTGAGTTATTAATATGAGTGCCAGCGCATTGATATCAGTTGGATCTTCATTGGATTAGAGCTTTTGACGACTGCTGCGCAGCCGAACGCAGGCTGCGCCAGCTGCTATGTATGGACTCGCCCCCACTGTCTACCCGCTTTTAAAAAAACTGCCGCCCCGTTGCATCTATGTATCAGGCCTACTCGAGGAAGCCGTCGTCGGCTTCTGGCCAAAATTGGAAGA
>NZ_FYDJ01000041.1 GCF_900187425.1 Pseudomonas sp. Irchel s3h14 | reverse complement strand
GGAGTACTCGGACACGGAACTGGAAGCTCGCAGATGCGGTGTATTTAAACCCGGAACGCCCTGAAATTAGGGGCGCAACGGGCTAACAACTGTAGGAGCAAGGCGACAGGTACCTTGACACGTACCGAAACGCCAAAAATAAGTAAGCAAAAAAAGGCTCGCCCCGAGCGTCCGGCCCCTCGCTTAGGCTCGGCGTTCCTTCGTTCCGGTATTCATCCGGGGGCATCGCCTCCGGTCGGCTTCGCTTCGACCTCCTCTCGATGTGTTCGACTTCGTCGAACGGCGCTGCGCGCCCACCCCCCGGATGAACACCTCCACTCAGCCTCCCGATGGGGCGGGTGGATCAAGGTCAAGAGCTGCAGGCGAGCTAACGCTCGGCCTGTTGAGTGATGGGAAGCGAAAGGTGTGCGCCTGGTCTGCTTTTGATTCTGTAGGAGCAAAGCTTGCTCGCGATGGCGGCCTGTCAGCCGACCCATCCTGGCGGGTGAACACCAATCCCTTGTGGGATCGAGCCTGCTCGCGATGGCGGTCTATCTACCAGCCAATCTCTCAAGGTTGACTCAACGACTTCGGGAATTACCGGAGGCTGCATTCTTTCGCTCATCTCTTAGGCACATGGTCCGTTTGAGGGATGCCCTCCGCCGCACGCATTGCTTGAATGCCGCTGTGGAGGCGAGCGCCGCTGGTGCTGCACACGCCCCGCTGCACGCGCGCCCCGGCGGATGGGGTGAACAGAGGAGAACAATAAAAATGCTCAACCAAGACCTGATTCGCCAGCGTCTGAGCCAACGTGCCCGCGAGCTGGTGCCGATCCTGCGTGAGCGCGCCCAGAACACCGCGCAAGCCGGCCAGCTGCCTGAAGAAACGCTGAAGGATTTCCACGACGCCGGGTTCTTTCGCATCCTTCAGCCATCACGCTGGGAAGGTTATGAACTGGAACCCAGGGACTTCTTCGAGGTGCAGATGACCCTCGCTGAAGGGTGCATGTCTTCGGCCTGGGTGCTGGGTGTGGTGGCGATACATAACTGGCAACTGGCGCTGTTCGATGACCGTGCGGCACAGGATGTCTGGGGCGCCGACTCCAGTGTGCTGATCTCTTCTTCCTATATGCCAGTGGGCAAGGTCGAGCGGGTCGAGAATGGTTTCAAGCTGAGCGGGCGCTGGGGTTTTTCTTCCGGCAGCAAGCATTGCGACTGGGTGTTCCTCGGGGCGTTGGTGCCGCCGGAAGAGGCGGGCGGGGCGCCGGATTACCGGACTTTCCTGGTGCCGCGCAGCGACTATCAGGTGCTCGACAACTGGAATGTCATGGGTCTGGAAGCCACCGGCTCCCACGACATCCTGGTGGAGAACGCCTTCGTTCCGGAGTACCGCACTCATCGGGCGTTCGACGGTTTCATGCAGGACAGTCCGGGTAACGCAGTGAACACCGCGCCGCTGTTCCGCCTGCCATTCGGGCAGATTTTTGTGCGGGCGGTGTCGTCCTCGGCCATTGGTGCCCTGCAAGGCGCGGTGGATCAGTTTGTCGAGCACAACCGCGCGCGGGTCGGGGTCAACGACGGTCGCAAAATGGTCCAGGACCCGGCCGCGCAATCCGTGCTGGCCAACGCCATGGTCTGCGTCGACGAGTGTAAAACCGTCCTGCTGCGCAACTTCGCTCTGATGATGCAACGGGCCCAAAGCGCAGAGCTGTTGAGCATGCCCGAGCGGGTGAAGATGCGTTATGACTCGGCGCTGGTGGCCGACAAGTGCGCCAAAGCGGTTGCCGACCTGATGTTCAACAGCGGCGCCTCGACCATCTTCCGCAGCCACGCAATCAACCGGGCATTCCGCGACATTCACACCGGCCGTGCCCACGTCGCGAACAACCCGGCCAAGTACGCCTGGAATCTCGGCGGGGTCAGCATGGGCCAGGACAGCAACGACTTTTTTCTCTGACTTTTCCCTTTGATTCAGCTAGTCCGTTTGCGTGATTCGAGCGCCCTGCCGATGCCCGAGCATGGGGGCAAGGCACAGGTCTCTGGCGCCGACTGCGCACCCAATCAAGACAAGGATCAACCATGAAATTTTCACTGATTTACGAAGCCCAGACGGTGGACTCCAGCCGCGAAGGCGACCGCAAGATTTTCGAAGATACCGTTGAGCAGGCTGTGCTGGCCGACAAGCTCGGCTTCGATACCTTCTGGTGCGTGGAACACACGGCGCTGAGCAACTACTCGCACATGTCCGCGCCGGAAACCATGCTGGCCTTCGTCGCTGGCAAAACCGAGCGCATCGGCATTGGCCACGGCGTGGTCTGCTTGCCGCCAGCGATGAACCACCCCGTAAAAGTCGCGGAACGCATCGCGACCCTCGACCTGTTGTCAAAGGGCCGCGTACATTTTGGCGTCGGCAAGGGTGGCACCCAGCAGGAGGCCGGCACCTTCGGTTATGACCTGGCCACGTTGCAGCCGCAGATCGACGAAATGATGTACCTGATCCCGAAAATGTTCGTGCAGGACGAAATCGAACACAACGGCGACTTTGTGCAGATCCCAAAACGACCGATCCATCCCAAGCCTTATCAAGACCCACACCCGCCGATGTACCTGGCCTGCACTAACACCGAGTCGCTGAAAAACGCCGGCGGTCGCGGCATGGGTGCACTGGTGCTGGGCTTCGGTGGCCCGGAAGAAATCGCCAAGAAAGTCGAGGTCTACCACGAGGCCTGGGACAACCGCGACGAGAAGAAACAGGTGGGTTTCCGTCCGAACCGTCACATCGCAGCCCTGTGCCCGGCCATCGTGTTGGAAAACAACGAAGAGGCGCGCCGCATCGGCATTCGTGGCCAGCGCTACTTCATGGAGTCGTTGGGTTACTGGTACGGCGGTGGCGAACGTCCGGACCCGGAGAAGTGGAAGGACGACACCTTCGTCGATGGCAACGGCCAGAGCGTGATCAAGTCGCGCTTCGCCTCGGAAGAAGTCAGCGTCGATTTTTCCGACCCGACCATGGCGATGATGAACCCCAACCACGCCTACGGCACCGTCGAGGATTGCATCAGTTACGTGCAGCGTCTGATCGACGCCGGCGCCGACGAAATCCTGTTCATCTGCCAGATGGGCACCGTGCCGCAATGGGCGCAACTGGAGACCCTGCGCAACATTGGCGAGAAAGTGATCCCGCATTTCCGTAAGGCTTAAAACCCACCACTTAAGCATCTGAACACCACATCACCCCTGTGGGAGCGGGCTTGCTCGCGAAGGCGGTCTTACATTCAACATCAATGTTGACTGATATGGCCTCTTCGCGAGCAAGCCCGCTCCCACATGTTTTTATGCCTCCACCAATCATTTCCGCTAGTCCCATTGGACGATGTTGCCCCCGCTCAAACCCGCTTGAATAGCCCTGCATAAAGTCTCCCCCGGCAGCCGCCAAGTGCGGCGGGGCCTTAGAAAAAGAACGAGGAGTGCATCCATGGATATCCGTGGTCTGGGTTACGTCACCCTGTTATCCAGCGACCTGGCGCAATGGCGTCAGTACGCAAGCCAGGTGCTGGGCATGATGGTGGTCGGCAGCGACGATGATGAGCGGCTGTACCTGAAAATGGACGAGCGCCATTACCGCATTCTGGTGGAGAAAAGCGCTGAGAACGGCTTCGGCGCGTGCGGCTGGGAAGTGCCTGGCAAAGCGGCACTTGAACACGCCGTCAACGTTCTGGAACAGGCGGATGTGCAAGTTACCCGCGGCACCGTGGCCCAAGCCGAGGTTCGCAAGGTCCAGGAACTGGTGCACTTCAGCGACCCGGATGGCAATCGCCACGAACTGTTCTGGGGACCTCTGCAGGACTTCGCGCGCTTCGTTTCGCCGGTCGGGGTCAAGGGTTTCGTCACCAACGAATTGGGCATGGGTCACGTGGTACTGCCGGCGCCGAGCTTCGAGCGCTGCCGGGACTTCTACGAGCAAGTACTCGGTTTCGGACTGTCCGACCTGATGAAAGTCCGCTTCACCCCGGACCCGGCCGAGCCGCAAAAGCGCATCCACTTCCTGCACTGCAATAACGGTCGGCACCACTCGCTGGCAATTTTCGAGTGCCCGATGCCCTACGGCTGCGTGCACATGATGGTCGAGGTCAACTCGCTGGACGAAGTCGGTCGCGCTCTCGATCGCGTGCACGCCAACGGCGTGAAGCTGTCGGCCACCCTGGGTCAGCACACCAACGATCAGATGATCTCGTTCTACATCAAGACGCCGTCAGGGTTTGACCTGGAATACGGCTGCGATGGCCTGGTGGTCGATTGGGATCGCCACACACCTTTTGAAAGCACCGTGGTCAGCCACTGGGGCCACGACTTCAGTGTCGGTCGCCAATGAGGACGATGACGATGGACAAGCGAATGACCACGGCCGAGATGGTCGGCCAACTGCGTGACGGCATGACCATCGGCATCGGTGGCTGGGGGCCGCGGCGTAAACCCATGGCGTTGGTGCGGGAGATTCTACGCTCGGACCTCAAGGATCTCACCGTGGTCGCCTACGGTGGTGCGGATGTCGGCATGCTCTGCGCGGCTGGCAAAATCAAGAAGCTGGTATTCGCCTTTGTTTCCCTCGATTTCATTCCACTGGAACCGTACTTCCGCAAGGCACGCCAAGAGGCGGCGCTGGAGGTGATGGAGATCGACGAAGGCATGCTCCTGCTCGGTCTGCGGGCTGCAGCGATGAATGTGCCATTTATTCCGACGGCGGTAGGCCTGGGCACCGATGTGCTGCGGCACAACCCGCAGATCAAATTGATCGCCTCGCCCTATGCCGACGGCAAGGACTGGGTTGCCATGCCGGCGCTCAAACTCGATGCAGCGCTGATTCACGTCGACCGTGCCGATGCGCGGGGTGTCTGCCAGATCAGCGGCCCCGATCACTACATGGACGACCTGTTCGTACGTGCCGCGACTCACAGCTACGTGACCTGCGATGAACTGGTGGACAGCGAGTATTTCCACGCCGATGCCGGGCAAGCACATCAAGTGTTCTGGGAACGCAACCTGACCACCGCCGTGGCCCACGTGCCGGGCGGCGCGCATCCGTCTTCCTGCGCGCCGTTGTACGGTTTCGACGTGGCGCACTTCAAGGCTTACAACGCTTCAGCCCAGGCCGTCGATGGCTGGCAGGGCTACGTCCGGGACTACGTCGATTGCACCCACGAACAGTACCTGGACAAGGTCGGCGGCCTGGCTGCAATCCGCCAACTGCCGTTGCCGATTTTTTAAGGGAGCCTTGCGATGAGCACTACCACTTACAGCCTCGCCGAACTGATGATCTGCGCCGCCTCCGAAGCCTGGCGCGACGATGGCGAGGTTCTGGCCAGCGGCATCGGCGTGATCCCTCGGCTGGCCGCTTCTTTGAGCATGCTCAGCAGCAATCCGCAGCTGCTGATGACCGACTCCGAAGCCTACATGGTCGCCGAACCGGTGCCATTGGGCGCGCGAAACGGCTATCAGCCCAAGCGTGACAGCTGGATGGGATTCTCTCGGATTTTCGACAACGTGTGGGGCGGCAAGCGCCATGCGCTGGTCGGCCCGACCCAGATTGACCGCTTCGGCCAGGCCAACATTTCGTGCATTGGCGATTACGCCAAACCCAAGGCGCAAATGCTCGGTGTGCGCGGTTTTCCCGGCAACTCCATCAGCCACGCCAACTCCTTTTGCGTGCCCAGCCACAACCGTCGGGTGTTCGTCGAAGGCGAGGTCGATATGGTCGCCTCGGTTGGCTACAACCCGGCGCGTCTGGCGCGCGGCTGGTCGCTGGACGAGATCGATATCCGCCTGATCATCACTGACCTCTGCGTGCTGGATTTCCTGGGCCCGCAGCGGCAAATGCGGATTCGCTCGCTGCACCCCGGCGTGACGGTGGCCGAGGTTCAGGACAACACCGGATTTGCCCTGCATGTGCCGCAAGACTGCCCGATCACGACTGCCCCGACCGTCGAGCAATTGCAGCTGATCCAGCGCCTGGACCCGCACAACCTGCGTGCCAGCCAGCTCAAAGACAACCCGCCAGGCCAACGCTGAGCGCCCCCGTTTCGGAGAAAAGTGATGGCTGAACATAACGACAAGAACGAGGCCGACGTGGTGCTTTACGAGGTGCGCGGCGCGGTGGCCCTGGTCACCATGAACCGCCCCGAGTACCACAACGCGCAGAACTCGCAGATGACCTACGCGCTGGACGCGGCGTTTCGCCGGGCCTGCGACGACGATGAGGTGAAAGTCATCGTGCTGCGTGGCGCCGGCAAGCATTTCTCCGCCGGGCATGACATCGGCACGCCGGGTCGCGACGTCGATCAGACCTTCGACCGCGCGAGCCTTTGGTACGACCACACCAACAAGCCGGGCGGCGAATTTCTCTACGCCCGAGAGCAGGAAGTCTATCTGGGCATGTGCCGCCGCTGGCGCGAAATGCCCAAGCCGACCATCGCCATGGTCCAGGGGGCGTGCATCGCGGGCGGGCTGATGCTGGCCTGGGTGTGCGACCTGATCGTCGCCAGTGAGGATTCGTACTTCGCGGATCCGGTGGTGCGAATGGGCATTCCCGGGGTCGAGTATTTCGCCCATGTGCATGAGCTCAACCCGCGCATCGCCAAGGAATTTCTGTTCCTCGGCGAGCGCATGCCGGCGGCGCGCGCCTACCAGATGGGCATGCTCAATCGGGTGGTTGCCCGCGATCTGCTGGAACAGGAAACCCTCGACATCGCCGGACGCATCGCACAGATGCCGCGCCTCGGTCTGCAATTGAGCAAGCAGGCAGTCAACAACGCCGAAGACCTGATGGGCAAGCGCGCGACCATGGATATGGTCTTCGGCCTGCACCACTTCGCCCATGCGCACAATGAGCTGGTGTCGGGTGACCGACTCGGCGGATATGACGCCAAGGCCATGGCCCGTTCGCAACGCACCTCGGGCGGGGCGTGAGCATGGCGATCTCTTTGAATACCCGGCTGACCGAATTACTCGGCTGTCGCTATCCAATCATCCAGACCGCAATGGGCTGGGTCGCCGACCCGAAACTGGTGGCGGCCACCGGCAATGCCGGCGGCTTCGGTTTTCTCGCCGGGGCGACCATCGAGCCTCAGCGGATGGAGGCAGCAATCCTCGAAACCCGGCGTCTGACCGATCAGCCTTTCGGGGTCAATTTTCATATGTACCAGGCCAACGCCGCAGAGATCGTCGAGCTGGTGCTACGCCACAACGTCAGGGCGGTCAGCTATAGCCGTTCGCCCGGCAAGCAAATGATCAGCCGTCTGAAGGACGCCGGCGTGGTGTGCATCCCCACGGTCGGTGCCCTGAAGCACGCGCAAAAAGCCGTGGAAATGGGAGCCGATGCGGTCACCGTACAGGGCGGCGAGGGCGGCGGGCATACCGGGTCGGTGCCGACTTCGTTACTGCTCGATCAAGTGGTCAACGCGGTCTCGGTGCCCGTGGTGGCAGCCGGTGGTTTCAAGGATGGTAAAGGCCTGGTCTCAGCCCTGGCCTACGGCGCCGAAGGCATCGCCATGGGCACGCGCTTTCTGATGTGCGCCGACAGTCCGGTGCCGCAGGCGACCCTGTCGCGTTACCTCGCGGTCAACGATCCCGCGGCGATCATCATCAGTCGCGCCATCGACGGTATGCCGCAACGGATGATTCGCAACGAATTGCTCAACCAGCTTGAAGCCAGTGGTGGTCTCAAACGATTGTTACTGGCAGTCCGCAGTGGCTTGGCGTACCGCCGTCACAGTGGCATTAGCCTGACGCAACTGCTCACCAGCGCGCTGAAAATGCGTGGTAGCGGTGAGCTGACGGCCGCGCAAAGCATCATGGCCTCCAACGCTCCGATGGTGATCCAGAAAGCCATGGTCGACGGGTTACCCGCTGAAGGTGTACTGCCCGCCGGCCAGATCGCCGCGTCCATCGACAGCTTGCCCAGCTGCGCCCAATTGATTGAACAGATCGTCCGTGACGCCGAAGCGCGTCTGGGCGAGCTGTGCCGCCGTGTGTCGTGAAGGGGAAAGGCATGAAACCATTTAGCGTCAGTATCGATAACGGCATTGCCGAACTGGTGTTCAACCAGCCACCGGTAAACGCCTTCAATTGCCAGGGCTGGGCCGATATCGCCAGCGAGATCGAAGGCCTCGGTCTCGACGCCAGCGTGCGGGTGATCGTGATTCGCGCCGAAGGGCGCGGCTTCTGCGCCGGGGTCGACATCAAGGAACTGGCCGCCGACGGCAACCTGATCGTGGCGGTGAACAAAGGCAACTACGACAGCTTCAAGGCGATCCACCGCAATCCGAAACCGGTGATCGTCGCCGTACACGGCTTCGTCCTCGGCGGCGGCATCGGCATCTGCGGCGCGGCCGACATTCTGGTGGCTTCCGAGTGCGCCAGTTTCGGCGTGCCCGAGGTCGATCGCGGTGCCATGGGTGGCGGCGCGCATTTGCAGCGGCTGTTCCCGGTACAGAAGGTCCGTCACATGTACTTCACCGGCGAAATGATCGACGCCGCCGAGGCCTGGCGCCTGGGTGCGGTAGAGCGTGTGGTCAAGCGCGAGGACTTGCGTGAGGCCGCGTTGCAGATCGCCCGCACCATCGCCGCCAAGAGTCCGGCCATGATCAGCCTCGCCAAAGAAGCGCTGAGCGGTATCGAAGACGGCAATCTGGAAGACAAATATCGCTGGGAGCAGGGCTTCACGCTCGAGGCCTATCGCTCACTGGACTCACAGGAAGCACGCGACTCGTTCGTCGAGAAGCGCGATGCCCACTTCAACGGCTGAAGGCACTCTCATGGACCTGACATACACCCCGGCCCAGCAGGCCTTTCGCGCCGAGGCGCGGACCTGGCTGGCGGCCAATGTACCCCGCGAACCGCTGCAATCGTTCGACACCGAGCAAGGCTTTGCCGAGCACCGTGCCTGGGAAAACCGGCTTAACGACGGTCGCTGGGGCATGGTCACCTGGCCGATCGATCTCGGCGGGCGCGGTTGCGACTTGATCGAGTGGTTGATCTTCGAGGAGGAGTACTACCGCTCTGGCGCGCCTGCACGGGTTAACCAGAACGGCATCTTCCTGCTCGGCCCGACGCTGATGGAATACGGTAGCGAGGAACAGAAGGCGCGCTTTTTGCCGCGTATGGCCACTGGCAAAGACATCTGGGCCCAGGCCTGGTCCGAACCAGGCGCCGGCTCCGACATGGCGGCGATCCGCTCGCGCGCCGAACGGGTCGGCGACCACTATGTGATCAACGGCCAGAAAACCTGGTCGACTCGCGCCGTGTGGGCAGATTGGGTATTCGGCATTTTCCGCACCGATCCTCATTCACAGCGCCATCAGGGCCTGACGTTTATTCTGCTGCCGCTCGACAGTCCGGGGATCACGGTACGGCCGATTCCTCAGCTCAATGGCTTGCCCGGGTTCGCCGAGATTTTCTTCGACGACGTCAAGGTTCCGGTGGAAAACGCGCTGGGCGGCGAGGGCATGGGTTGGCATGTGGCGATGTCCACCGCCGGGTTCGAGCGCGGTTTGCTGCTGCGTTCACCCGCACGTTTTCAGGAAACCGCTCGGCGACTGGTACAGCTATACCAGGCCAACCGCGAGCAGGCTGATCGTGACCCGGCCATTGGCGAGTCGGTGATGCGCGCCTGGCTGGACGCCGAGGCTTACACCCTGAGCACCTACATGACCGCCTCGAAACTGGTGCAGGGCGGGAAGATCGGGCCGGAGTCTTCGACCAACAAAATCTTCTGGTCGGAACTCGATCAGCGCATGCACGACACCGCCATGAGCATTCTCGGCTTGCGTGGCGAGCTGCTGCCCGAAGCACCTGCTGCGGGCGATGTCGGCCATTGGCTGGAAGGTTTTCTGTTTGCCCAGGCCGGGCCGATCTATGCCGGCACCAACGAGATCCAGCGCAACATCATTGCCGAACGCATGCTCGGCATGCCGCGTGCCTGAGGAATAGACCATGGACTTTAGTTTCAGCCGCGACCAATTGCTGTTCCAGGACAACGTCAGAAGTTTTCTGATCAACGAGGTCACTCCAGAGCGCATTCGCGAATTGTGGCTCAGCGACAGCGGGCGCAGCGATCAGCTCTGGGCGCAATTGGTGGAGTTGGGCCTGACCGCGCTGACCGTTCCCGAAGAGCAAGACGGGATGGGTATGAATGAGCTGGACTTTATTTTGCTTGCTCAGGAATGTGGTTATGCCGGTCTGCCCGAGCCGCTGGTGGACACGATGCTGATCGGCGTGCCGTTGCTCGCCGCCCTTGATGAAAGCCACGCGGCACTCAAACAGCACTGGCTGGCGCGCGTCGCGGAAGGCCGCGCACGGTTGGCGATTGCCGAGCCGGGTAACCCGCTGGTCAGCGATGCTCATGTCGCCGATTTGCTGTTGCTGGCTCATGGCGATGAGGTGCATGCGGTCGAACCTGGCGCGGTGCGCCTGATCCGCAATGTGTCGGTCGATCCCAGTCGTCAGCTGTTTCAGGTCGACTGGACGCCGATGCCTGCCACTTGCGTGGCCGCTGGCGAACAGGGTCGACGCTTGTGGGCCGCCGCGTTTAATCGCGGCGCGCTGGGCTGTGCCGCGCAAATGCTGGGGCTGGCCAAGCGCATGGTCGACCTCGCGGTGGATTACACCTTTGAGCGCAAACAGTTCGGCAAACCGGTGGGGTCGTTCCAGGCGGTCAAGCATTTGATGGCCAACGTCGCGGTGCAGATCGAGTTCGCTAAAGGGCCGCTGTATCGCGCCGCCTATGCACTGGCCGAGCAGCAACCGGGACAGGAAGTGCTGGTGTCCCATGCCAAGTTGGCAACTTCGGAAGCCGCCATGCTCGCCGCGAAAAACACCATTCAGGCCCATGGCGCCATGGGTTACACCTGGGAAGTCGACCTGCATTTGTTCATGAAACGCGCCTGGGCGCTGGACAAGGTCTGGGGGGATCGCGGCCATCATAAAGGGCGAATCCGCGCGGCCTTGTTCGACGGCAATCCAGCACTGGGTGCTGGGAAAACTTTCTGACGGCGACTGTGCCTGACGTCAACATCTACCCTGAGGTACACCATGCCTGAAGCCTATATTGTCGACGCCCTGCGTACACCCACTGGGCGGCGCAAGGGTGGTTTGAGCCAGATTCACGCCGCCGACCTGGGCGCCCACGTCTTGCGTGCGCTGGTCGAGCGCAACGACATCCCCGATGACGATTACGACGACGTGATCTTCGGCTGTGTCGACACCATCGGTCCGCTGGCCGGGGACATTGCCCGCACCAGTTGGCTGGCCGCCGGCCTGTCGGAGGCGGTCCCCGGCACCACCATCGATCGCCAGTGCGGTTCGTCCCAGCAAGCGGTGCACTTTGCCGCCCAAGCGGTGATGAGCGGCACCCAGGATGTGGTCGTCGCCGGCGGCGTGCAAACCATGACCCAGATTCCAATTTCCTCGGCGATGATCGCTGCCGAACCGCTGGGCTTCAGTGACCCGTTCAGCGGCTCCGAAGGTTGGGTCCGGCGCTATGGCGCACAACCGCCAATTCAATTTCGTTCGGCGCAGATGATTGCCGAGAAGTGGGGGCTGACCCGCGAACAACTGGAAGCCTATTCACTGGAGTCCCATCAGCGGGCATTGCGGGCCATTGAGCAAGGGCGGTTCAACCGGGAAATCGTGCCACTGGCCGGAGTTCTGCACGACGAAACGCCGCGCCAGACCAGCCTGGCGAAAATGGCCGAACTGGACGTGCTGTTTGGCTGCGACCGGGTGACCGCAGCAGTGTCCAGCCAGACCTGCGACGCGGCCAGCGCGATGCTGATCGTTTCTGAAACAGCACTCAAACGCTACGGGCTGACACCGCGCGCGCGTATCCACCACCTCAGCGTGCGCGCCGAAGACCCGATCTGGATGCTCACCGCTCCAATCCCGGCCACCGCTTATGCACTCAAGCGAGCCGGGATGAAGCTTGAAGACATCGATCGGGTGGAGATCAACGAAGCCTTCGCGTCGGTGGCGATGGCCTGGCTCAAGGAAACGGGTTATCCCCATGAACAGACCAACGTCAACGGCGGGGCGATTGCCCTCGGCCATCCGTTGGGCGCCACCGGCACCCGGTTGATGTGCACGCTGTTGCATGAACTGGAGCGCAGCGGGGGACGCTTCGGCTTGCAGACCATGTGCGAAGGCGGCGGCCAGGCCAACGTGACGATTATCGAACGCTTGTAAGCGATGTATTTGAAGGGAGCAGGAACATGAAAATCTGTGAGAACCGCGTAGTGATCATCACCGGTGCCGGCGGTGGTCTGGGCCGGGCCTACGCGCGGGCCTTCGCCGCCGAGGGCGCTAAAGTGGTGGTCAACGATATCAATCGTGAAGCGGCGCTGGCCGTGGTCGGCGAAATTCTCGGGCAGGGTGGAAGCGCCGTGTCCAACAGCAACGACATCACCCGCTACGACGATGCGGCGTTGATCGTGCGCCAGGCCATAGAAACCTTTGGCGGCCTGGACGTGGTGGTCAACAACGCCGGCATCTGTCGCGACCGGATGTTCGCCAGCCTCACCGAAGCCGACTGGGATGCGGTGGTGGCCGTGCACCTCAAAGGCCACTTCTGTATCGCCAGCCACGCCGCGCGTTACTGGCGCGAGCAGGCCAAGGGGGGGGCGCAGCTGAGTGCGCGGATCATCAATACCAGTTCCGGGGCCGGTTTGCAGGGCTCCATCGGTCAATCCAACTATGCCGCTGCCAAGGCCGGTATCGCTGCGTTGACGCTGGTGCAGGCGGCCGAACTGGGTCGCTATGGCATAACCGTCAACGCCCTGGCCCCGGCCGCGCGCACCGGAATGACCGAGCAGGTGTTCGCCGATAGCATGAAAAAACCCGAAGAGGGCTTCGACTACTTCGCTCCGGAAAACGTTGCGCCGTTGGTGGTCTGGCTCGGCTCGCAAGCGTCCAGTGCGGTCAACGGGCAGATGTTCGAAGTCGAGGGCGGTAAGTTGTCGATTGCCGACGGCTGGCGTAGAGGTCCGGAACTGGACAGGCAAGGGCGTTGGGCGGTGGACGAGGTGGGGCAGGCGGTAGAGCAATTGATGGCCCGGGCAGTGCCGGCGGCGAAAGTGTATGGCAGCTGATGGGGCCGCCCTCTATATAGAAGGATTCGTTTTGCTCTTCTATATAGAGGAGAAACGGGCTGTTTTCCGGCGTTCTGCACGTGATTGATAGAAAAACTCAATTAAGGGTTGACGACAGATTCTGGAAGTCTATAATTCGCACCACTTCCGGCGCAGTCGAAACGGAAAACTCCTTGGTAAACAATGAGTTACGCAGTTTTCGGCAGCGAGTTGCTTCGGGTCATCGAAGCCCAGAAGGAGTCGGTCAGGCAGGGTGGTTTAGCTTGATGGACGATTCGATCTTCTCGGTCGAAAGCGGTGTAAAAGAGGTGTTGACAGCAGCGAGTAACGCTGTAGGATTCGCCTCCCGCTAACGAGAGATCGCAAGCGCAAGTGGTTGAAGTTGCAAAGGAAACTTTGAAAACTTCGGAAAATAACCGCTTGACAGCAACAGAGGCTGCTGTAGAATGCGCGCCTCGGTTGAG
>NZ_FYDJ01000042.1 GCF_900187425.1 Pseudomonas sp. Irchel s3h14 | reverse complement strand
CGGCAGAAGACAAGGATTGATCAATCGAAGTATGCTTTTTCATGGACTCGCCCTCGCTGTCGTTGGCTGTTTAGACTGCCACCGTGGCGCATTGACGCCTCGGCGTGGGCGAGTCCATTCAATTACAGGGGAGAGGTGTGGGGATCAGGCGCTGCGTGGCAGCCAGAAAAACATCGTCACGCAGAAGATCGTCAGGCCGATGCAGAACCACGTGAATCGGCGCAGCCGGCGTTCCCCCGCCTGTGCGGCGAATGCCGGCAGGGGCATGCCGCATTGGCGGCACTCGGTTTCTTCTGCAGGGTTTACGTGTTGGCAATACAAACAGACGGGCATGGCACTCACTCGAACTGTTCCAGGCGCAGACGATCGAGAATGGCGATCTGGCGGCCGTCCTGGGTGATGATATTTTCATCGATCAGGCGACGGATGATCCGCGAAAAGGTTTCCGGCTGGATCGACAGATGCCCGGCAATCAATTGCTTGGCCATTGGCAGTTCGAATTGGCTGTCAACGGTTTGCTGGCGCACCAGTTGCGTCAGCAGATAGCGCACGAC
The DNA here is from genome assembly GCF_900187425.1 of Pseudomonas sp. Irchel s3h14. GTDB lineage: Bacteria > Pseudomonadota > Gammaproteobacteria > Pseudomonadales > Pseudomonadaceae > Aquipseudomonas. The sequence goes on along the minus strand of NZ_FYDJ01000042.1, from coordinate 10,573 downwards.
CCGGTGGGTGGCGTTTTTCAGGGACAGGGTTTCAATTTCGTTGACCCGTTGATGCAGGCGAACGCAAAGCTTGCCGAGCAGCGCAAAGGTCAGTCGGCTATTGCTCTGCAGCAGGCGCATGTAGGTGTTGTTGGATAACCGATAGAGCTGAGTCGGGCAGATCGCTTCAGCCGAGGCCACATAGTTCGGGGTGTCCATCAGCATCATCGCCTCGGCGAAGGTTTGCCGATCGCCGATCACCTCAAACACTTTCTCCTGACCATCCGGTGTCAGGCGGTAGATTTTCACCGCGCCGGCAATCACGAAATAGAACGAGTCTGCCGGCTCGCCCTGGCGGAACAACGGTTCGCCTTTGTCGATGCTCAGCAAGTGGCTGGTACTCATCAATTCATCCAGCTGTTCTTCGTTCAACGGCTCGAACAAGTGATGACTGCGCAGAATCTGGTGATGGACGCGATGAAGCACCATAAGAATTCATCCTGAGGATTGAGGAGGGGATGGCGATCAAGTCAAACGAGGCCCAGCGAGACGCCGCTGGCCAACGCCAGAACCGAGGTCAGCACCACAAACCAGGCCAGCGGCTGGATGACTTTTTTCATGACGACTCCTGGGGATCGAGAGGGATCAAGGTTTCTTTGATTGCTGAAAGCTTGAGCAAGACGCGGGCCATGCCCGGAGGCCTTTGTTTACTGGGGCTCTCAGATGGGAGGGTAAAAACAACCACGAGGTTTAGGGTTTAAATAACCCTTAAATGGTCATTTGTACCCTGAGTAGTTTTCATCGGCGGTACGCGAGGCTTGCTACCGGCGCGGATCGGCATCGGGGCACGCCCCTTGCACACTTGATCTGCGACAAAGGCAATTGATCGCCAATACCCGATCATTGCCCCCGGACTTACCTAGACGCGTGCAGGTTGGCGTCAGGTCAGCAGCAAGGTAAAGGAGTGGCTTTATGCAAGTGCTCGACCGCCGTAAAGCGATGGCCATCGCGCCGCTGTTACGTTTGGCCTTTCGGCCATTTTTCCTCGCCGGCTGCCTTCTGGCAGTGCTGGCCATTCCGCTCTGGCTGGCCGCCTTCAGTGGTGCGCTTTCCGACTGGCAGCCGGCGGGTGGCTGGCTGGGCTGGCATCGACACGAATTGCTGTTCGGGTTCGGCTTGGCGATCATCGCGGGCTTTCTGTTGACGGCGGTGCAGACCTGGACCGGTCGTCCCGGCCTCAGCGGGCGACCCCTGGCCGCGCTGGCGTTGCTGTGGTTGTTGGCGCGCGTGGCCTGGCTGGTCAATGCGCCGTGGCCGGTGCTCGCAGTGCTGGAACTGGCGTTCCCGCTGGCGGTGGCCGCGCTCATGGGGTTCACCTTGTGGAAGGTGCGGCAGAAACGTAACTACCCGATTGCGGTGGTGCTGCTGTTGTTAGCGGCGGCCGACGGGTTGTCCCTGTACGGCCTGGTCGAAGGTCATGAAGGCTGGCAGCGTCAAGGCGTGCTGACCGGCCTCTGGCTGGTGGCGGCGATGATGGGCTTGATCGGCGGGCGCGTAATACCGTTCTTCATCCAGCGCGGTCTCGGCAAGGTCGAGGGCGTTACCCCTTGGCCTTGGCTGGATTGGTTGCTGCTGATTGGCTCTCCTCTCGTGGCGTTGTTGTACGCCGCCGGACCAGCACTTGATCCCAATCTCTGGGTCGGCCTGTTGTTCGCCGTGTTGGCCGCCGGGCATCTGGTGCGCCTGGTTCGCTGGCATGATCGCGCCCTCTGGCGTGTGCCGTTGCTGTGGTCGTTGTACCTGGCGTATGCCTGGTTGGCGGTGGCCTGTCTCGGCATGGCGCTGTGGCATTTCGGTGTGCCGATCAACCCGAGTCTGGCGGTGCATTGCCTGACGATCGGCGCCATGGGCGGCCTGGTGTTGGCGATGATTGCACGGGTCAGCCTGGGGCATACCGGCCGCTCGCTGGAGCCGCCGTCGGGCATGACCCTGGCGTTCATTCTGCTCAACCTGGCCTGTCTGAGCCGGATCGTGTTGATCCTGTTCTTTCCCCTGCCTGCATTGTGGCTCGCGGGTTTGTGCTGGGCGCTGGCGTTTGCGCTGTACGCCTGGCGCTATGGGCCGATGCTGCTGCGGGCCCGGGTGGACGGTCATCCGGGCTAACCACGTGAACTGATGGAGGCTGCCGGTGTTATATCCCTTTTTACTGGTCACCCACTTGCTGGCAGCGATTGCCTTCATCGGCACGCTGTTTTTCGAAGTGGTGATCTGGCACCGCGTCCGTCAGAAGTTGGCGGATACCGCGCAAACGACCGCAGATCAAGCGATTGCGGTGCGCTCGCGTAAGGTGCTGCATGGCGTGGTGTTGCTGTTGTATGGCGCCGGTATCAGCCTGGCGTGGCAGCACCGTGGCGTATTGAGTCAGCCGCTGGCCAGCAGTTTTGGCACGTTGCTGAGCCTGAAGATCGTCCTGGCGCTGAGCATCATCGGCCATTACTTCCTGCTGGCGTACTGGCTGAAAAGCGCACGACTGACCACGACCCGCGCCAGCTGGATTCGCCGCAGCATCCTCGGGCACATGGTGTTGATCGTGATCCTGGCCAAGGCGATGTTCTATTGGCACGGTTGATCACACGCCTTCCCTGACAGACAAAACCCGCGTCAACCGGTGGGCTGGCGCGGGTCGGGTGTGAGCGGCAATCGATCAATGACGACGGTTCAAGGCATTAACAAACAACACATTGTTTTCCAGATGGATGTGTTGCATCAGGTCATCACGAAACTCCAGCAGCCCACGATAAAGGGCACGCCAGGTGTTACAGGCATCGGCCGGCGGGGTGATGTTGTTGGTCAGCGCGAGCAGCTTTTCGAGGGCTTCGCCATGTTGATCATGTTCAAAGCGCAGCACCTGGATCGGCGGCGCGGCCTGAGGGCCGATGCCCTGTTGCAGCATCGGGAAAAGCACTTGTTCTTCCTTGAGCATGTGGCCTTCGAGTTCTTGTTGCATGTCGGTCAGCAGATCGGCCAGGCCGTTGGGGCAGCTGCTGCGCGCACCATGGACCTGCTCGACGCGACGGGCCAGGCGGATCAGTTCCGGCAGTTGCTCGCGATGGCGGGCGTGGTAACGGGCCAGAAGGTGGGCGATCAACAGCTCCGACGGTTCGTTGCGCCAGTCGTGTTGGGTTTCGCCGGTGTCTTGCAGCCGGTGCAGCGCATCGGCAATCAGCACCGGATCGAGGTCTTTGCTGGCGGCCGCTTCACGCAGGCTTTTATGTCCGCCACAACAGAAGTCCAGTTTGAAGGTGTGAAAAATCCGCGTGGCGCCGGGAATGTCGCAGGCCAGTTGGCCGAGGCTTTGTTCCAGTAGAGTCAGGCTCATCAGGGGGTTCCTTTTTTGGATTTCAACGGTTCCCCAGGCTCATTGCATCCGGCATGCCATATTTAACGTATTGAAAAATATGGCTTAATTTTTAGTTGTGGTGATAGGCACCCGGACGCTTTAGGGTGAATCCAACCATAGAGGGTAATAACTACCATGCTGCGTGAAAGCCTGGCGGCCGACCTGATTGTCGAGTTGCCCAATGCCGTGCGGTTGCAACGACTGGTCCAGACCCTGCGCGAGTATTTCAACAGTGGCGCCGTGGGATTGCTGCGTCTGGATGACGACAGCCTCAGGCCGGTCGCGACGGTGGGACTGGTGCATGAAGCGTTGGGCCGCCGCTTCGTCATCGCCCAGCATCCGCGGCTGGCGGCGATCATGGCGTCGCGCGAACCCACCTGGTTCGAGCCCGACAGTCGCCTGCCGGATCCCTATGACGGCTTGCTCGACAATCACGTCGGCGAACCGCTGCCGGTGCATGACTGCATGGGCGTAAGCCTGTATGTGGAGGGGCGGATCTGGGGCGCGATCACCCTCGATGCGCTGCACGCCGGGACCTTCGACAGCCGTGCGCGGGAAGAGCTCAAGCGCTGCACCTTGCAGATCGAAGCCGCCGTACGAGTCACCCGGCTTGAGCAGGAAAACCGCAGCCTGCGCTTGTCCCGCAGCGATACTCAAGACGTGCGGCGGCCGGCTGATGAAGGCGAAATCCTCGGGCAGAGTGAGGTGCTGCATCAGTTGCTCAATGAACTGGACGTACTGGCCGACTCCGATCTGCCGGTATTGCTGCTGGGCGAGACCGGTGTCGGCAAAGAGCTGTTCGCCCGGCGCTTGCATCGTCTTTCAAGGCGCCACCACAAACCGCTGATACACGTTAACTGTGCCGCCTTGCCGGAGTCTCTGGCAGAGAGTGAATTGTTCGGCCATGTCAAAGGCGCGTTTTCCGGCGCCACCAGTGACCGTGCCGGACGTTTCGATGCCGCCAACGGTGGCACGCTGTTTCTCGATGAAGTCGGTGAATTGCCATTGGCCGTGCAAGCGAAGTTGCTGCGTACCCTGCAGAACGGCGAGATCCAGCGTCTCGGCGCTGACAAACCGCTGCATGTCGATGTGCGAATCATCGCCGCGACCAACCGGCACCTGCCGGACAGCATCCGCGACGGCTTGTTTCGGGCCGATCTGTATCACCGGCTCTCGGTGTATCCGGTGCCGATTCCGCCGCTGCGCGAGCGGGGTAACGATGTGTTGATGCTGGCCGGGCATTTCCTTGAGCTCAATCGGGCGCGGCTCGGCCTGCGCGGCTTGCGCCTGTCGCCGGCGGCCGAGCGGGCGCTGCTGACTTACAGCTGGCCGGGCAACGTGCGCGAGCTGGAGCATGTGATCAGCCGGGCCGCGTTGAAGCAGCTCAGTCGCGGCACGAGTCGCACCCTGATCATGACGCTGGAACCCGAGATTCTGGACCTCGACAGTGCCATGGGCGGGCAGGGCGCGGTCGTCGAAAGTCCCCTGGACGTTACGGCTGATGAGCCGTTCCAGCCCCTGGGTGAAGCGGTCGACGATTACCAGCGCAAGAAAATTCTCCAGGCCTTGAGCCTGTCCGGGGAGAACTGGGCCAGCGCCGCGCGGATTCTGGAAGTCGATCCCAGCAACCTGCACAAACTGGCTCGGCGTCTGCGCCTCAAATAAGGTTGGGTGTGCTCAGTGTTGATGGTGATCAAGGTGGTCTTGCGCAGTGCATAGCACACTGGGCAGAACCTTTTTGGAGATCACCGTCATGCCCCTTTCCCTGGCACAGATGCGCCGCAACTACACCCTTTTTGGCCTGCAAGACGAGTCGGCGCTGGACGACCCGCTGGCGATGTTCCGGCAATGGATGCAACTGGCCCGCGACACCGAGCGCGCGCCTGTCGAAGCCAACAGCATGGTGCTGGCGACGGTCGACAGTGAAGGGCGTCCGCACTGCCGGGTCCTGCTGCTTAAGGGCTTGAGCGATGAAGGCTTCACATTTTTCGGCAATTACCAGAGCGACAAAGGCCAGCAACTGGCCGCTAACCCGCATGCCGCCATGACCTTTTTCTGGCCGGGGCTGGAGCGTCAGGTGCGTATCGAAGGCCAGGTGTCCAGGCTCGCCCCGACGCTGTCGGATGCGTACTTCGATTCCCGCTCACAAGACAGTCGCCTGGGCGCCTGGGCTTCACCGCAAAGCCGGCCGTTGGCCAATCGGGCCGAGCTTGAGTCGCTGTTGCTACAAACCACCCAACGTTTTGCCGGCAAGACCGTGCCGCGGCCCGAGCATTGGGGCGGCTACTGCTTGCACCCTGAGCGTCTGGAGTTCTGGCAAGGCCGTGCCGACCGCTTGCATGACCGTCTTGATTACCGGTTGTGTGACGGCGTATGGCAGCGAAACCGCCTGGCGCCTTGAGCAGAACGTGTAGCAATGAAAAACAATGTGGGAGCGGGCTTGCTCGCGAAAGCGGTGTATCAGGCACATTAGTTGCGGCTGACAAACCGCTTTCGCGAGCAAGCCCGCTCCCACAGGTTTTGTGTGCCCTAAACAATCTTCTTATGTCCCCGTGGAGGTACCTCCTTGGAGGAATAGGCTCACTGCGAATTCCAGTTCAGGCTTTGTCCCATACCCTCATACACGGGAAGGCTTGGATATGGCCCATCTGGCGCAACGCACGTTTGAACCCCTGAACATTGCCGTGCTGACCATCAGCGATACGCGCACCTTTGACACCGACACCTCGGGGCAGACCCTGACGGATTTGCTGCAAACGGCCGGGCATGTATTGATCGATCGTGACCTGGTCAAGGACGACATTTATCAGATCCGCGCCAAGGTCTCTCACTGGATCGCCGACCCTCAGGTTCAAGTGATACTGATGACCGGCGGCACCGGTTTCACCGCGCGCGACAACACTCCGCAAGCGGTCTTGCCATTGCTGGACAAACACGTGGAAGGCTTCGGTGAACTGTTCCGTCAGGTGTCCCTGGCGGAGATCGGCATGTCCAGTCTGCAATCCCGGGCATTGGCCGGCATGAGTAACGGCGTGCTGGTGTGCTGCGTTCCGGGCTCGCCGGGCGCGTGTCGAACCGCCTGGAACCAGATCCTGCTCGAACAATTGGACAGCCGCACCGGCCCGTGCAATTTCGCCCCGCATTTGAAACCGCAAGCGCAACGGGTCATCGACGCCTGCGAGTCACGCTCATGACTGGCCGGGTGTGCGACCTCGGCAATCTGATGCCGGTGGACGAGGCCATCAGCCGTCTGCTGGACCAGGCACCGCCGCCGCCCCTGGCGCAAAAGATCGGACTGGATCAAGCCTTGGGGCGGGTGCTGGCGGCGGACATTCATTCCCCTGTCAACCTGCCGGCCTGGGACAACAGTGCCATGGACGGTTATGCCCTCAGGGCCGCTGACCTGCCACCGGACGGAGGCTGTTTGTTGATTGGCGGACGAATTGCGGCGGGGGATCAGACGTGCTCGCCGTTGCTCGCGCAGCAAGCGGTGCAAATCTTTACCGGCGCGCCATTACCGCCGGGTGCCGACACGGTGGTACCGCAAGAGCGCTGCCGGATCGACGGCGAGCGCGTCTGGTTTCCGCCCGTAAACCTTGGCGATCACGTACGCAAGGAAGGTGAGGAGGTTCGCCGGGGCGATCTGTTGCTCCAGGCCGGTAAACGCCTGCGTGCGCAAGAAGTAGGGTTGCTGGCCGGCGCTGGCATTGCGCGGGTCGAGGTCTACCGCCCGTTGCAGGTGTGCTTGCTCAGCAGCGGCAATGAACTGCGTGAGCCGGGCGATCCATTGGCGCCGGGGCAGATTTACAACAGCAATCGCTATTGCCTCGCGGCGTTGTTGAGCGGTTGGGGCGTCGAGGTTCACGACTACGGCGTGATGGCCGATGAGTTGGCGGCCAGCCGGCATGCCTTGAGCCTGGCCTCTTCGGAATGCGACCTGTTGTTGAGTTCCGGTGGCGTCTCGGTGGGCGAGGAAGATCACCTCAAACAGGCCATCGAGGAACTCGGCAGTCTGGATTTCTGGCGGCTGGCCATTCAGCCGGGTAAACCGCTGGCCTTCGGCGAAGTGGCCGGCAAACCGTGGATCGGCATGCCGGGCAATCCTTCGGCGGCGCTGATTACCGCGTTGGTGGTAGTGCGTCCGTTCTTGCTCAGGGCTCAAGGCGTGAAAGACGTGTTGCCGGTGCCAATGGCCGTGCCCGCCGGGTTCGACTGGTTGCAGCGTAACAAGCGTCGGCAGTACCTGCGGGCACGGTTGACGCCCGGTGCTGACGGCCAGTTGAGCGTTGAGCTGCACCCTCAGCAAAGCTCGGCGATGCTGACCGCCGCGTGTTGGGCCGACGGGCTGGCGGTGATCGAGTGCGAGCAGCAAGTGCTCAAGCACGACAACGTGATGTTCCTGTCATTCGCCGACCTGATGCATTGATGGCAATTGATTGCCGTCAAGGCTCTGGCTGCCGGTCTCGCTAGACTGGCAGCGCCTTTTTCGATCGCTGCGCCACAGGCATCGATTGAGGGTCGAGACGCGTTTTTCCATGAGGATTACCCATGCAACTGGTCTGCCCGGCAGGGAACCTGCCTGCGCTAAAAGCGGCGGTGCGCCAAGGCGCCGATGCCGTTTATGTCGGTTTTCGCGATGACACCAATGCCCGGCATTTTGCGGGGCTGAACATGGACGACAAACAGTTCGACGCTGCGGTCGCCCACATCCGCCAGCATCAACGCAAGCTCTACGTCGCGGTCAACACGTACCCGCAACCCAAGGGCTGGGAGCGCTGGCAGCGGGCAGTCGATCGCGCCGCCGATTTCGGCGTGGATGCGCTGATCGCCGCCGACCCCGGGGTACTCAACTACGCCAGCCAGCGGCATCCGCAATTGGCGTTGCACCTGTCGGTCCAGGGCTCGGCAACCCATGCCGCGGCGCTGGAGTTTTATGCGCAACGCTACGGGATTCGTCGCGCGGTGCTGCCGCGAGTGTTGTCGTTGGCGCAAGTGCGCCAGGTCGCCGCGAGCAGCCCGGTGCCCATCGAAGTGTTTGGCTTCGGCAGCTTGTGCATCATGGCCGAAGGGCGTTGCCATCTGTCTTCCTACATCACCGGCGAGTCGCCGAACCTTTGTGGCGTCTGTTCACCGGCCAAAGCCGTGCGCTGGAGCGAAGACGCTGAAGGCTTGAGCGCACGGCTCAGTGAAGTGCTGATCGACCGTTACACCCCTGAAGAACCCGCCGGTTACCCGACCCTGTGCAAAGGCCGCTTCCTGGTCGGCGGCAAACGCTTTCATGCGCTGGAAGAACCCACCAGCCTCGACACCCTTGACTTGCTGCCGGAATTGTCGGCCATCGGCGTCGAGGCGGTAAAAATCGAGGGCCGGCAACGCAGTCCGGCCTATGTCGAACAAGTCACCCGCGTCTGGCGCGCGGCACTGGATGCCCATCGTGGCTCGCCGGGCAGTTTTCGGGTCAAGGAGGAATGGCGTCGGGTGCTGGCCGGTTTGTCCGAAGGCAGCCAGACCACCCTGGGTGCTTACCATCGATCATGGCAATGAGGGAGGCGACATGAAGCTCAGCCTTGGACCGGTCCTGTTTTATTGGGACAAAGAGCAACTCAGCAACTTTTACGCCGAGATGTCGGCCTTGCCCCTGGATGTGATTTATCTGGGGGAAACCGTGTGTTCGAAACGCCGGGCCTTTTCACTGGATCAATGGCTGGGTCTGGGGCGCGAGTTGCAGGAATGCAGCCAGGCACAGTTGGTGATCTCCAGCCTGACGCTGATCGAAGCGGCCTCCGAACTGTCCAGCCTGCGGCGGCTCTGCGACAACGGCCAATTGCTGGTGGAGGCCAACGACATGGGCGCGGTGCAGTTTTTGGCCGAGCGCAAGTTGCCGTTCGTGGGCGGCCCGGCGCTGAATTTGTACAACGGTCATACGCTGGCGCAACTGCTGGACTGCGGGATGACCCGTTGGGTGCCGCCGGTGGAGTGTTCGGCGGCGCTGATCGGCGATGTACTCGATCAGGTGCGCGAACTGGGCCGTGAGGTGCCGGAAGTCGAGATCTTTGCTTATGGGCATTTGCCGTTAGCCTATTCCGCACGCTGCTTCACCGCTCGGGCGGAAAACCTGCCCAAGGACGACTGTCGGTTTTGCTGCCTCAACTACCCCGATGGACTGCCGTTGACCAGTCAGGAAGGGCAGGCGCTGTTCACCATTAACGGTATTCAAACGATGTCGGCCGAGGTGACCAACTTGCTGGCGGATTACACCGGGCTGGTGGCTTGTGGTGCCGATCTGTTGCGTCTGAGCCCTCGCGCTCAGGGCATGGCCGAGGTCATTGCCGCCTATCAACGGGTTCGTCTGGGCGAGACGCCGCCGCTGTTCGTCGACGGTTGCAACGGTTACTGGCATGGCCAGGCCGGCATGTTGCGCGTTGAGGAGGTCGGCCTGTGTTGAATCGTAAAAAGTGGTTGTTGAAAGGTGCCGACCGGTTGTTGCCGTTGGTGCGTCGGGTGCCTTTTGCGGTGCAGCGTCTGGCGTTGCAGCAGGCGCTGAATCGTTGCCTTGCCGAGCCGTTGCGCGATGGCGAGTTTGAAGTGTTGCGTGGGCGTTGGTTGTGCTTGCGGATTCCGGATCTGGGGTTGTCCTGGTATCTGACGCTGACCCGTCAAGGGTTGCGAATTGCCGAACACGCCGACGCGCATGTGACCATCAGTGGTAACTGGCGTGAGTTTTTATTGTTGGCGAGTCGTCAGGAGGATCCGGATACGTTGTTCTTTCGCAGGCGTTTGGTGATTGAGGGTGATACGGAGTTGGGGTTGGCGTTGAAGAACTTGATCGACAGTCTTGATCCTGATGTGTTGCCTGTTTGGTTGTGGCGAAATCTGGAGCGGGCGGGGAAGGGGGTGGCGGCCGGTTAGTCGAGCTGTGTTTTTGGTTGGGGTACATATCCATTCCTGTGGTAATGGCCGCCTAGGGTTCCGCCCTTACGGCGGGTCACTTGGAAAAGCGCCAAGTAACCAAACGCTTTCGCCCCTGACGTACGGTGCCTCGCCCAGGCTCGGCATGCCCTCGCTCCGGTCCTGCTCCGTGGGCCCGCCGCCATCGGCCATCCATGGCCGGGGGCGGCTACCGCGGCATCCTTGCCGCGGTGCCCACTGCGCAGAACCTGCGCTCGGCCTTCCGACGGGGCAGATCAAGATCAA
>NZ_FYDJ01000043.1:0-3385 GCF_900187425.1 Pseudomonas sp. Irchel s3h14 | reverse complement strand
TTGATTAGATCGTTCTTTAAAAATTTGGGTATGTGATAGAAAGATAGACTGGACGTTACTTTCACTGGTAACGGATCAGGCTAAGGTAAAATTTGTGAGTTGCTCTTAATTGAGTATTATCGAATTTTCGGCGAATGTCGTCTTCACAGTATAACCAGATTGCTTGGGGTTATATGGTCAAGTGAAGAAGCGCATACGGTGGATGCCTTGGCAGTCAGAGGCGATGAAAGACGTGGTAGCCTGCGAAAAGCTTCGGGGAGTCGGCAAACAGACTTTGATCCGGAGATGTCTGAATGGGGGAACCCAGCCATCATAAGATGGTTATCTTAAGCTGAATACATAGGCTTAAGAGGCGAACCAGGGGAACTGAAACATCTAAGTACCCTGAGGAAAAGAAATCAACCGAGATTCCCTTAGTAGTGGCGAGCGAACGGGGACTAGCCCTTAAGTGGCTTTGAGATTAGCGGAACGCTCTGGAAAGTGCGGCCATAGTGGGTGATAGCCCTGTACGCGAAAATCTCTTAGTCATGAAATCGAGTAGGACGGAGCACGAGAAACTTTGTCTGAATATGGGGGGACCATCCTCCAAGGCTAAATACTACTGACTGACCGATAGTGAACTAGTACCGTGAGGGAAAGGCGAAAAGAACCCCGGAGAGGGGAGTGAAATAGATCCTGAAACCGTATGCGTACAAGCAGTGGGAGCCCACTTTGTTGGGTGACTGCGTACCTTTTGTATAATGGGTCAGCGACTTATTTTCAGTGGCGAGCTTAACCGAATAGGGGAGGCGTAGCGAAAGCGAGTCTTAATAGGGCGTCTAGTCGCTGGGAATAGACCCGAAACCGGGCGATCTATCCATGGGCAGGTTGAAGGTTGGGTAACACTAACTGGAGGACCGAACCGACTACCGTTGAAAAGTTAGCGGATGACCTGTGGATCGGAGTGAAAGGCTAATCAAGCTCGGAGATAGCTGGTTCTCCTCGAAAGCTATTTAGGTAGCGCCTCATGTATCACTGTAGGGGGTAGAGCACTGTTTCGGCTAGGGGGTCATCCCGACTTACCAAACCGATGCAAACTCCGAATACCTACAAGTGCCGAGCATGGGAGACACACGGCGGGTGCTAACGTCCGTCGTGAAAAGGGAAACAACCCAGACCGTCAGCTAAGGTCCCAAAGTTATGGTTAAGTGGGAAACGATGTGGGAAGGCTTAGACAGCTAGGAGGTTGGCTTAGAAGCAGCCACCCTTTAAAGAAAGCGTAATAGCTCACTAGTCGAGTCGGCCTGCGCGGAAGATGTAACGGGGCTCAAACCATACACCGAAGCTACGGGTATCACTTAGGTGATGCGGTAGAGGAGCGTTCTGTAAGCCTGTGAAGGTGAGTTGAGAAGCTTGCTGGAGGTATCAGAAGTGCGAATGCTGACATGAGTAACGACAATGGGTGTGAAAAACACCCACGCCGAAAGACCAAGGTTTCCTGCGCAACGTTAATCGACGCAGGGTTAGTCGGTCCCTAAGGCGAGGCTGAAAAGCGTAGTCGATGGAAAACAGGTTAATATTCCTGTACTTCTGGTTATTGCGATGGAGGGACGGAGAAGGCTAGGCCAGCTTGGCGTTGGTTGTCCAAGTTTAAGGTGGTAGGCTGGAATCTTAGGTAAATCCGGGATTCTAAGGCCGAGAGCTGATGACGAGTTACCCTTTGGGTGACGAAGTGGTTGATGCCATGCTTCCAAGAAAAGCTTCTAAGCTTCAGGTAACCAGGAACCGTACCCCAAACCGACACAGGTGGTTGGGTAGAGAATACCAAGGCGCTTGAGAGAACTCGGGTGAAGGAACTAGGCAAAATGGCACCGTAACTTCGGGAGAAGGTGCGCCGGTGAGGGTGAAGCATTTACTGCGTAAGCCCATGCCGGTCGAAGATACCAGGCCGCTGCGACTGTTTATTAAAAACACAGCACTCTGCAAACACGAAAGTGGACGTATAGGGTGTGACGCCTGCCCGGTGCCGGAAGGTTAATTGATGGGGTTAGCTAACGCGAAGCTCTTGATCGAAGCCCCGGTAAACGGCGGCCGTAACTATAACGGTCCTAAGGTAGCGAAATTCCTTGTCGGGTAAGTTCCGACCTGCACGAATGGCGTAACGATGGCGGCGCTGTCTCCACCCGAGACTCAGTGAAATTGAAATCGCTGTGAAGATGCAGTGTATCCGCGGCTAGACGGAAAGACCCCGTGAACCTTTACTATAGCTTTGCACTGGACTTTGAATTTGCTTGTGTAGGATAGGTGGGAGGCTTTGAAGCGTGGACGCCAGTTCGCGTGGAGCCAACCTTGAAATACCACCCTGGCAACTTTGAGGTTCTAACTCAGGTCCGTTATCCGGATCGAGGACAGTGTATGGTGGGTAGTTTGACTGGGGCGGTCTCCTCCTAAAGAGTAACGGAGGAGTACGAAGGTGCGCTCAGACCGGTCGGAAATCGGTCGTAGAGTATAAAGGCAAAAGCGCGCTTGACTGCGAGACAGACACGTCGAGCAGGTACGAAAGTAGGTCTTAGTGATCCGGTGGTTCTGTATGGAAGGGCCATCGCTCAACGGATAAAAGGTACTCCGGGGATAACAGGCTGATACCGCCCAAGAGTTCATATCGACGGCGGTGTTTGGCACCTCGATGTCGGCTCATCACATCCTGGGGCTGAAGCCGGTCCCAAGGGTATGGCTGTTCGCCATTTAAAGTGGTACGCGAGCTGGGTTTAGAACGTCGTGAGACAGTTCGGTCCCTATCTGCCGTGGACGTTTGAGATTTGAGAGGGGCTGCTCCTAGTACGAGAGGACCGGAGTGGACGAACCTCTGGTGTTCCGGTTGTCACGCCAGTGGCATTGCCGGGTAGCTATGTTCGGAATAGATAACCGCTGAAAGCATCTAAGCGGGAAACTAGCCTCAAGATGAGATCTCACTGGGACCTTGAGTCCCCTGAAGGGCCGTCGAAGACTACGACGTTGATAGGTTGGGTGTGTAAGCGCTGTGAGGCGTTGAGCTAACCAATACTAATTGCCCGTGAGGCTTGACCATATAACACCCAAGCAATTTGCGTCGAAAGGCCAGATTGCGGTGTGTGAAGACGAAACGAACCGAAAGTTCGAGATACTCACAAAACACCCAACTATCGCATACCCATTCGCTGGAGCGTGAACCTGAAAAGGCCCACGACCTGGCTACCGAATTTCTTGACGACCATAGAGCATTGGAACCACCTGATCCCATCCCGAACTCAGCAGTGAAACGATGCATCGCCGATGGTAGTGTGGGGTTTCCCCATGTGAGAGTAGGTCATCGTCAAGATTAAATTCCGAAACCCCTATCTGCGTATGCAGGTAGGGGTTTTGTTTT